>CAWBCZ010000018.1:0-22537 GCA_963787435.1 uncultured Acidobacteriaceae bacterium | reverse complement strand
CGGCGCGAAGAATATGTGCAGACCCCTCCACGCGCAGCGCTCAACCTCGCTGAACTTTGCTACAAGACATCGCCCGGCGGACGAGCCTAGCAGCCATCGAAGCGCGCATATCAACATCCCAGCGATTCGCTCGAACGCTCTGTCGAGGCGAAGACCCTGCTGTCCGGTCTGCTTCCGTTCTTCCGGGCTCCCCGCTGCTCACGCCATCCACAACGGTCTCACCACCGCGCCAGCTACCCATGGGTATATCGCACGGAGAAAAAGTGGCATTGGACTCGTTCGGACAACTGACGCACGAGTCGCAGCCCAGTTCCGTCGTCGAAGAGATTCTGACATTTTCAAATAGCGTCGGCCTCCCGGCCGCGTTCGCCGACATTGGCATTGGAAAAACCGAGCAAAGGAGTTTCTCGAAAAGGTCGCCAAGCGGGCCCCGGCCACGGGTTAGACCATCCACAATGAACCGATCACGGTAACGCCGACGCTCGTGCTCGAAGCGACGCGGGCGGCCGACTCAGCCGGAACTTCATTGGGGCGATCCATGCAGAAGCACGCTCGCGCCTGATCGCCCCTGCTACGACCGAGTTCGGAAGAGGGTATTTCGCTGCTGACTCCGCTCGCGGCCGCGCGTCCGTTCGCACACGAGCTGAAGTTCATTTCTTACCGTCTGCCGACTCGATCCAAATCATGCGTGCGAGCCTCACGCTTTCGGACGCGACAGCCGTGAGGCGGGAGGAAGGGAGGCTGATATCGGTCCCTCGCCAGACGAACCGCGGCTACGACTGCAGCGGCAATCACGAAGTCGACTTCATTTGCGCTGATCTTGCATTTGTTCAGTCAGCATATGTGGTCAGCCGATACTTCAGACGTGGATCGCCGGGAAGCATCACGACTGAGGTGGGGATGAACCTCGATCTGCCTTCGTCAGGCTTTGGGCTCAGAACCTCGAACCGTTTCCACGAGCACCTTGCGAGCCTCATCCGAGTTCGGGACTTCGCGCAGGAAGTTGATGCGGGTTCCTTTATGCCATCGGCGGTCTTCAGCCGAAGGTCGAATCCAAGCCGGTCGACCGCTGTCATTGTCGCCCTAGTCGCTCGACGCCATGATCTTCAGCCAGAAGGATCATCGCGGGGACATGTTCCGATTCATGTGTCCGAGTTTCCTTGGAGCTGCGTCGCAGAGGGTCAAACCTTCGCGGACCTGAGCCCTCAAGGTCACCCATCCGATGACCCCAAAACGCCCACATAGTAGATGTCCAGGTTCAGCTGGTGAAAGCCAAATCTTTGAATCTACCGATGAGCGGCTGTCTTGTAGCGCGACAGGTAGCGTTGGCGAGCTTCACCCACTTCATCCTCGGGGACGGAAAAGGAACATCGCCAAGGAGCGTTGTTCGCGCGTGCCGAGCGGATCGTCATCGCCGACTTGCCCCACAAAGAATCGCCCGCGGGGTCAGCTTGAATGTTGGGTATGTATGGCCATGTCGCTGATCAGAAAAATAGGCCATCCGTCCCGTCGATCGTATAAGGCATCAGAGAACCGAACGGATATCCCGTCTGCTTTCGAGAAACGGTTGAAAGAGTCGCAATTGTGCAGAGGGAGACGAGGGTGCGGACGCGCTCGGCATAGGTCGGCTCTGGAAGTTGGGGTGTGCCGGGATCCGTGTATGCGTGCTTCCGGGACGGATTCATCTCTGCGGTAGACATCGGTTTTCGACTCCGTAAGACCATGGTACGTCGATTTCACCGGGGGATCCAGAGGTGCTGCTGGAGCGAGTCGACGATCTGTAATGGCTTGTGAACTGGGACTTGGTTCCAGGTGCTGCATACCCAGGTTAAGGACTCATCTCACCATACGTGAGAGGCCGGCGAATTGACATCTGCTCTTGTTCTCGCGGTGGAATTTTGCATTGCGCACGCTTTATGCGCGGGATTGCAATGGAACAGAGATTCCTGTTGCCTATCCGAAACTGTGACGTCAAGCTATCCAGATAATAGCTAACGTATGTAGGACAAGCGACTTGTTCAGGAAAGAGCAGGTAATCTCACCAACCTCTCCTAGTAATTTCTTATAGGCAACTTATCCAGAGAATACGTCGGATTTTACCTACGCAATATCTAGTCTCCGTCCAGCGCACATTTGCGCTGGAAATGGAGACTCCTCAATGTTCAAGCCAGTTAGTCGCAGAGCAGCGTTCGTCCTACTTTCCGTGTTGTTGGCCGGCCCTGTTTGTCCGGCGTTCGCTTCGACTACGAGCCCTACCTCTGCATCTTCTTCAACGTCTACTACCGCGTCGTCGCCAGGAGGAATCACTGGAACCGATCCAGAGCCAATCGAGCCCGACGTCGTAACTTTGATTCTCACCCTCCTGAGCCTGGCGTAAAATTCTATTCATGATTCCCCATAGAGGCCGCCCGAACGGAGGGGCGTAGATGCACTTGACGGGTCTCGATCTTCTGTTCTGGGCGGCCGGCCTTGGGGCACATCTTATTCTGTTGTGCGTTCTGTTAATTCGGCGCCGCTTCAAAGTGTTCCCAATCTTTACGGCATTCATCGCCGCGAATATCGGTAGAACTGTTGCGCTCTACTTTGTCCGGCTCTATGGCGGCAAGACCACTTACTTCTACACCTTTTGGTTGCTGGGCGTACTCGACACCCTGCTGCAGCTTTCGGTGGTTTACGAGATGTTTTTCCTTACATTCCGGCCGCTCGGCGAATGGGCAGAGGATGTACGCGGCGCATTTGTTTGGTTAGTGACTTTGAGCATCGCCATAGCGGCGGCTCTAACTTGGCTCGCAACTCCTCACGCACGGTTGTGGATGCAAGTTGTAGTGATCAAGGGAAATTTCTTTTCTTCAGTTTGCATGAGCGAGCTCTTTGTCGGGATGGTGGTCCTTGCGGTGAAAGCAGGATTGCCATGGAAGACTCATGTGGCCCGAATCTCGCAAGGGCTGGGCGTCTACTCTTTGGTAGACGTATTGATTGAGGCTGGGCACAGCTACTTTGGCGTGGATGGCAATATCCAGACCTACGCGATCTTGTCGCACTTCCGCATGATTGCTTATCTGATCTGCGTGGCCTATTGGACGATAATGCTGTGGCGGAAAGAGCCGGATTCGAGGAAGCTTCCCCAGAGTTTGCGTGGACAATTGAGTCAATTGCAGAATATGGTGGACCCCGAACTCCAGAGGATTCGTGCGAGGAAGAGATTGTGAACATCCGGAGCGTCTTGTTCATTGTCGCTGTCGCGATTTTTGTAGCAAGTCTTGTTGCTGTCGCGGCCTATTATTATCGTCGCGCCCACAGGTCATCCGACAGAGACTGGGAGCAGCTGCTAAGGCGGCTGTCTGCAGTAGACCGCAGTTCCATTGCTGAAGTTGCGCTGGACATCATCGACGAATCCGGACAGCGGAGGAGAGATGGAGAGAGCGCCACACTCGAACCTGCGCAAATCTGGAAGCTGGTCGGGGGTTTAGAAGGGCTCGAAGTGTTGGAAGCCAATTGCACGGCGTTGATCGACTTGGCGTTTTACGTTCAGCGGTGGTATCCAGAGGCGCTCGTCGTTGCCGAACAGCTTCGCCTCAGCGCCAGGGAGATCGAGTGGCACGTGGGAAGATTGAAAGGTGCTCAGAAGACCGGGAAACTGGAGAGCGCCTTCGCGATGTATGCCCAGCCAGCTGTTGCGACGTATTATCTAATGACGCGACAGATACTCGCGTTGTATGAGCAGGGAAGCATCGCCATGCTCACTGAATTGCGCGATGTCCTCTGAGGAACGAGAAGCGGATCTCTTAGGAGTGACGGCGGTCCCGATTCATCGGAGATTCTGCCTTGATCATGGTCAGGTCGCCGGTTGTGGTTCTTCCAGTCGCAGAAGAACGACAGCAACACGACCGATCACTTCCACTTCTTTCCGGTATCTCCAACGCTGGCCGGTAGCATATGAGAGAGAGTGGGGAACCAGGGTCAACCATTCTGTGCTCTTGTCCAGTTCGCACCAGCCGCAACAATAGCCTGCATGAGTGAGGACAAAGTAAATCGGACGATCGAATTCGTTCTTCCATTCTCTCCGGTGCGCAACGGCCCGTCGCTGCGTATTGATCAGAACGATGGAACCAGGGCGAACCATCGGATCCAGCGTCTTGTCGAGACGTCCGATGATACCGCGCCGATAGTAGCTGGGCAGATGGCTTTCAGGGGAAAGAAGAGTAGTTTCATCCGGAATGGGTTCAATCGCGATACTGTCGGGAAGCCATAGTCTAGCGTGCTGTTCCAACGGTCCCTTGGACAGAAGAAGTGTTGTATTGGGACTGGATAGGTGGCCGAGTTGCGGAGGATCGCCGCTTCCGCGCGAATATAAGGCGAGTAACTGGTCGGGTGGAACGCTGTAGACCGCCGCCAGCACGATCAGTTTCGCAGCGGAGAGACCGCGATATTCGCGTTCGATGCGGTCCAACCAGCTTGCGGAGATTCGATACGAAGGATTGCCCCATTCTTCGGCGAGGTGTGCGCTGCGCTCTTCCACTTCTCGAAGAGTTAGCCCCCACTCCTGCCTGATTGCACGAAGCCTGGCGCCAATCTGCTCCATTCACAAGCCCTCAAAGTCGCAGACGTTCGTGTGACTATGCAAAAGCGCAAATTGCGGATAGAACTTATCAGTAATTGTAACAACACCGAGACGGGCTAAGGCGCTCATTAGGCACACCCCTGGAGTAATTCAGTGCATAGTCGCGAGGCGTCAGGTCACAGCTTCAACTCAAAGACTCCAACTGTCGAGCGGCTCATGCCACATTGGAGGTTTGAAGGGCATGTCCCCATCACGTTCGATCCATCGATAGACAACGTACCCGGCAAGTGCGAGCAACGCCACTAACAAGCCGCCGAAGACGACGGCGCCGGCTATTTCCCTGATGGAAAATGCGGTTGCATTCGAACTCGCGCCACAGTTCTCGCAGCGATCACCACGACTACGCGCAGGCTTCTCTCCGAAGTTCACCGATTCATCCACAACCGCACCGATACTCTTCCTCGATATCATCCCCACCGGCTTCATCCTCCTCTCCCTCGTCCAGCACTTCATCTGCCTGTGCGGCTAGAAATGCGGCTCTCTCCCTCTTGTCACGGCGGACCTCCAGGAGTTGTTCGCCGACTGTGTGCTTCGGCGAATGCACATACTGCACGTAGGCTTCGAATAGGGAGAGATTAGGGATTCTCCGCTTCAGAAGATCTGTCAGATGGTGCTTATAGAGGTGCATAAGCCCCTCGGCCGAAATGCTGTAGGAGGGCCTTCTGCCCTGGTTATTCACCGCCGCTTGGAGCCACCCCTGATCGATCCAGAAATGAATTTCTGTCTTTCGCACGTGCAGCGCTCTGGCTAGGCTCTCGATCGAGAAAAGATCGCAGCGAATCTCCCGCACGCGGAGGCTGTTCCTCTGCAACACGCCACGGATGGACGCGGGCGTGCGATTAAGCTTTCTAGCGATCTCGTCAACGGAGCGCTTCACGAGCTCTTCGCGAACCAACTCGATTTCCTCTTCCGTCCAGCGGCGATGGTTGACTCTCCCTTTGAGCCCGTACTGGATGATGAACCTCCAGCATGCTTCGCGTGAGCGCCCGGTATTCCGCTGCAGACGAATCACCAATTGCTCAAGCTTGTTTCCGGACAGAACCTTGGCTTGAGCAGCAAGGGCCAGCGCCTCCGGAGTCCAGCGCGCCGAGCGCTCGAAGGGTTGGGGAAGATTTGCCATGCATGCCTCCGCGGAGATCGCCAGCAGGATTTAAAAAATTGCCTTCACTTATAAAGCCGTTGATAACAAGGAAAACGGACATGTTAATGAGGAAATATAGGTAAATTGTGTGGAAAAGCTGGCGTTTTGAGGTAACTTGCCACTACACCCAGGAGCCGATAAGTAGATGATGGGCTACCTGACTTCCCTCAAACGGACAGACTTATGACGTCACCATCCCCTTCAGAACTTTGCTGGGTCATAGGGTTCACGCCAAAGGGACGCTGGATTGCTCAAGTTGTTCGTTCCGCAGTCGGACTCGAACTTGGGACAGCACGTGAGATCGCGGCGTCGCAACTGGGCAATGAACTCCTGGCGTCCGAGATCATGGAACTCGCGATTCAACAGACTGCCGAATATCTGGCGGACATGAGCCCGATTGGAATCGAAGAGACGCGTGCGATTCTCCAACGCTTCTATCGTGCTGAAGTGAGACGCCGGCTGCGCGCCGAAGGCAGGCTCAGTTTTCGGGGAAACTCGTTTGATGTCGAATATCTATCGCCGTCCGCGGATTCCTCATTTTCCGCGATCGAGGCCGGACTTGATCTGGAAAAAATCCTTCGCGAGACGCCTGCGGAACTACGTCGCGCGATGCTGTTGAGATACGGATCTCGCAGCCGATGGAGCGATGTTGCGACGGTGATGGCGAAGTCGAAGGAGGCCGCTCGCAAGATATGCGGTCGCGAGTTAAGAAACATCCGCAAGAGATTGGGCCTTTAGAAGGGTGCCGCCTTGAGGTTGATTGTGTTGGCCGGGTTGCTGCGGAAGTACAATGAATGGATTTCGCACGTTCGAGCGCGATGATGAGAACGACACGCGCCTGTTTGAAGAGTTGGAGAAACACGTACTGGAGCACTATCCGAATCCGCAGCGCATCGGATGTCTGGATCAAGCTATTCTCGAGTTCTTTGTAGACGCTCCGGAGAATCTGGATCTTGCCGATCCCAAATACCTCCACATCTTCAAGTGCGCAGAGTGCAGCCGGGAGTTGCGTGAGCTTCGCCGTGTTCGCGAGGACCGGCTTCAGCAGGAATGTGCAGGTTCATCAACCTCCTACAATAGCGGTCGCGAAGTGAGCTTGCGATGGATCCAGCGGCTGAGAGCGGCAGTGGCACAGGTGCGCGCCGCGGCCATCGGGTGTGTGGCAGGGCTCAGTGACCATTTTCGCCGACCTCCCGGTGAAGCTCGCACTGAAGGTGCGGTTCAAAGGACGATCGATTTGAGCTGCGGACCATTGGCGAAGGCGGGAGAAGGATCTCGTGAACATTACGCAGCTCTTCCACGAAAGCTGATCGAATTGCACATGGTTCTTCCCTTGGGGAGCCAGGATGGTATCTATCGCATCACCATCGCCAAGGATCAACACATGAGACGGATCCAGTCGGACGTCTCGGCCTACGCACTCACCCACGGTTCCTCTACCGAACTGAATGTTTTGCTCGATCTGCGTCATGCTGACCCTGGAGAGCACTTTCTCGTTTGCCGCTGCGAGGGCGAAGGTGTCACTCATTCCTACCGATTTCTCCTCATTTGATACCCGGTCTAGTCGGCGATTTCCGATTGCCAAGTTACGCGCATCGAACTGCCCCAAGTACTGCCGGTTGTGTCGCACGGTCCATCTGTCGAGCGAGTCCACGAATATAGCTTTGGAACTGCGGCTCGCGCCGGCATTCCGGGCCGATCCAATTCCAGCGCCCAATGAGATCGAGCGCCACGGCGATTGGCGGCACGAGTGTAAGAGCACATTGGATCTGACCGTCGGTGAGGACATCGCACCAGTTCTTCCGATAGATTTCAGTCAGATGCGCCACCGAGGCGACAGTGTCCGTTTCCTGCGCGACCTGCCCGCGGAATTGCTCAAAGTTCACAAAAGGGTTCCCAATAGCGGCATGGGCCCAATCCGTGAAGACGCATCCACGAGTCCCCACGAGAATATTCGCAAAACTGAAGTCACCGTGAAGCAGCGTATCCGGAATGCCAAGCGACTCGAGATTCATACATGCCTCTTCGATGATCGAGCCAATTTCGCGAATGCGGCTTTTCGCGAGCCGCGTAGCATGATGGAAGTTCGGCTGCGCCATTGCTTCGTCGATTGTTTCCATCATCTCTGGGATCTTTGCGCGAAGGACTGACGTGCGCTGGTCAACGCATCCGCATTCGAGGAGGGAAGGAACGCGATCGATGCTTGCTTTCTGAAGTTCTGCCAGGCGAGAGACTGCCTGGTTGAACAATTCCGGCGAGCGGACAATTTCGAGAGAGGGACCGGAATCCTCTGTGCACCAGGCGTTCCAGTCTTCACGGGATGCCAGCAACGTTGGAAGATAGTGCGGAAAGAGTTTGGACAAAGTCGTGGTGATTGTGTACTCAGGCAAGCTCGGATCCTGAACGGCCTTGAACCAGACGGGAGGAGCGGTCCTCCTGCCGAATCGGGCCAGGGCAAAATTGGCCGAGGCATTGAACTGGCTGACATCTTCGGTAAAGTCCGTCCTGTCGACTCCGGCCTCCGCACTGACCCAGTCCAAGGCGTCTTCGATCCACCCGAATCTTGAAAATGCTCCTCGGTCAGTCGCGCCGTCATGCAATAGCCTCTCAACAGTGGCGCGCTCAAGATCATGAAGCTCAAATCCGCTGAAGTCGCTCAAGTCACCCCATGCGTATGGGTAAGACAGCCAATGCCTCCGATCGCCGCCTCGCAACTCTGCGATCACGATCCCTTCAACCCTTGACTTGTAGTCGAGGAAGTCAATGACAGCCACCTTGAATCTCCACCTCAGCTCAATGGCGGCTTGAATCTGCTCAGCCGCCCTGGTCCAACGCGGAATCGAGATTCGTGGAAGACGCATTCCACCCTGCGATTGCTCGATGAAGAGCCTCCTTGCCGACGGCGCCACGAGCACTAACCGATAACGGTCGAAATGAGGATTGGACATGGCGATCAGAAAGCAATACCCCTCGAATTGAGGATCCCATTGTTGAAACATCGGATTCGCATCACGAACATCCGTGGAGAGGAGTCTCAAGCAACGGTGTGAAACGAGTCTGTCACCGATCGGACGGAGGAGGCAACGGAAACCAGTTCGCAGGATGCGACATTCTTTTTGGACTGTGATTCCCGTCTTTGCTGATTTTCGAGGACCGTTTCGACCGGATCATATCAACCCGCGAGGCACGGGAGGAGCTTGGAGGGGCGATCATCCAGACAATATTCAAGCGGTTCACTGATGGTGCAACCGGGAGAAGGGATCTGCGAGGATCTGAATGATGACAGGACAGAAGCGGACGATTCAACAGTCTCTCAATCTATCGGAGTGCTGCAAGAGCTAATTTGTCTCATAGAACTTTAGCTGCCCCTCACTTCTTCTGACCTTGACCCTTTGAGAGTCTCTCAGCGTATGTCCAGAACTGACCGATTGACATGCCGAAGTAGTCGCTAATCGCCGCCATTACGTCGCAGGTGACGTTTGCCTGGCCGCGCTCGATTCTTCCCAAATAGTAAGTACTGTAGCCGAGCGATGCGGCCAAAGCTGTCTGTGGAAGCTCTCTGGCTATTCGCATCGTTGTGACAGCCCGCCCAAAAACGTCACCCGGCCTTCTTGAATTTCGCTTTACATCGGCACCGATAGGCTTCGCCACACATTGAGCGTGGCTTACGTCATCGGATTGAAATAGCAACTATAGTTGCTTATAATATGATTAGGCAACTATAGTTGGTCGTGGTTTCCTTTTAAGATGTCTCTTTGAGTTCATCTAAGACGAACTTTTAATGCCCCTTACAATCGCCAGATTTCGGTGCGTACTTTCCGCGAGAGGTCCAAATTGAGTTCCGAAGCCGCTTATTTCCCGGATGCGCTTGGACGGGCCGCCGATGGTCCGGAGCCGGCTTGCGACGCGCTGGAGATCGCGGTTCAACATCCAAACCAAGCCACAGAAGAGCCAGCCGGGGCCGCTGCCCAGAGTTGGGAAGCCTCCGACGAAAAGCTGCTGGAGCAAGTTCGCGACGGAGAAAGGGAAGCGTTGGCCTTGCTCTTTCGCCGCCACGCGCGCGCCGTGCGCAACGTGGCCATCCGGATCTTGCGGGACGAAGCCGAGGCCGACGATCTCGTTCAGGAGGTCTTTCTTTTCATTTTCCGCAAGGCCGCCTTATTCGATGCCGCACACGGAAAGGCCTCCAGCTGGATCATTCACGTGGCCTATCATCGGGCCTTCGACCGACGCCGTTACCTCAACTCCCGCCACTTCTATACGAGCAGGGAACCGGAGGACAGGGAATTGCGCCTGGCCGATCCCAGGAGAGAGTTCTCCTTCCATGAACAGTCAATGGAAGGTATTCTTGGAAAGCCGCTGATGGAGAAATTCAATGCCCGGCTTACCCCGGAACAGCGGGAAACCATTCAACTTTATTTCTTCGAGGGGTACGCGCTCAAGGAGATTGCCCAGCTGACCGGGCGCTCTATCGTCAACGTCAGAAGTCATTACTATCGCGGGCTGGAACGGCTGCGCAAATACGTTCTCCCGGGAAAATTGCGGTCAAGGTGAGCGAATCAGGACACAATGGCTCGAGCCCAGGAGCCTGGACGTTGCCGCACGATCCTCATGAGGAGTATCAGGAACTCTGCGCCCTGTCGACCACGGGCGAATTGACGGCCGAGGAATGGACGCGACTGAGCGAGCATCTAGCCCAGTGCGATGCCTGCCGAGAGGCCAAGCGGCAATATGAGCGCTTGATCGCAACGGCGATCCCGGCATTGGCGGCGGAGACCTTGGGTGAACAGGACGAGGAGAGCGCGCCAGGCTCCTGGTCAATCGAAGATGCCGAACAGATCCTGATGGAGTCGCTCGGAGCCGAGACTGCGTCAGTGCGCACGGATTCGGTCGTATCCTCGAAGTCCTCGCCGTGGAAATATGATTGGAAGTACTCGGCTGCGGCGATGATTCTTGCGGCCGTTGGCCTCGCCGGCTATCAAGTTGGAATCTTCCGGCAACACGGAGCGAACGGGACTGTCCAGAAGCCGACTCTATCGACATCAAATCCGGCACCTCACGAGGCGCCGTTGGCAAACTCAGCCGTACCGGAACTGGGAAACAAAGGGAAGCCTGAAGAGGATCAGGTCACCCAACTGCGAAGCCAGGTTCGGCAAGGGGAACGAGAGACAGCTCAGCTTAGAGGTCAACTGAGCCAATTGGAAGACGACCTGGCAAAGCGAAGTGCTGATCTCGACCAGAGTCTTCGGGACCGGGCCGAACTGGGCAGGGAACTCGAGCAGGCGCAAGCAAATGCACAAAACCTGCAGACCAAACTGGCCACGATCGGTAATCAAACCTCCGAGGACACTGCGGAATTGCTCAGTCTTAAAACGAAGGTTGAGGACCTGAACGCTTCTGTCCAAGAGAAGGACAGGCAGATTGCACAGGAGCAGCAGTTGCTCGAGCACGACCGCGACATTCGCAACGTAATTGGCGCCCGCAATCTCTACATTGCCGAAATCTATGATGTCGCAAAGAACGGCGACACGGAGAAGCCCTTTGGTCGCGTCTTCTATACGAAAGACAAGTCGCTGATTTTCTACGCGTACGATCTGGACCAACAGCACGCCGTCAAGAAAGACAGCGCCTTTCAGGCGTGGGGACGTCGGGGAGCCGACGGGCAGCACGACGTAAGCCTGGGTCTCCTCTATCAGGACAGTGCCAACAAGAAACGCTGGGTACTGAAATGCAATGACGCGAATACGATCGCCGAGATCGATGCGGTATTCGTCACGGTCGAGCCCGAGGGCGGCAGCACGAAGCCAAGCGGCAAGCCACTTCTGTTCACCTATCTCCGCCTCGACCCCAATCACCCGTAAGACAGCAGCAACTCCGATTTCCGGATTGAGTGCACTATGAAGTCGATACTTCTTGTGGATGACGAAAGGATCATCTGTTCCGCGCTGCGAGGGACCCTACTGCGCTTTGGGTTCCATGTCGAAGTGGCCCATTCTGCCGAAGGAGCTCTGCGCTTGATTCGAAAAGGGTCATTCGATGCTGTCGTCGTGGAATTCAACCTTCGATCGGAATTCAGGGCGCATCCCAGGAGCGGGAACGGACTTCAGCTGGTCCGCCGGTTACGCGCTTCCAAAATCGCAATCCCGGTGCTGATTTATACGGCAATGACAGGCGAGGAGTACAAATCGGCCTCCTTCGAAGCCGGTGCTGACGAATTCATTTCTAAGATAGCCGCTGTCCCTCGCTTTGTTTCGCGTCTCCGAGCTTCCATCCGCAGGCACGAACAGGTCGCAAAGGACGTTGAGTCCCGTCCGAAACCAGGGCAGCGCATCAATCCCTGACCGCTGAGAATGAAGATAAGGCCACCATTCGTGGTTCGAAATTCGGGCGACCAGGTTGGTAGCCATTTTGGGGTCAGATTCTAGACAACGACGTCGGATCCTACGAACTCGCGCCCCATTTCAATCTGACCGTGACTCGCGAGGGAAATCACCTGTTTACGCAGGTGACCGGACAGCAGAAGGTGGAAGTGTTTCTGGAGAGCGACCACGACTTCTTCCTGACGGTAATTGATGCGCAAATCACCTTTCAAACCGACAGTCAGGGAAAAGTGACCGGCCTGGTTCTACACCAAGGTGGGGACCATCCGGCCGCCGGACCAAATAAACTCGCAGATACCCTTGAGCCCGACCCCAAAATAGTTGCGCCAGCGGCTGCAGACCTCAACAAGGTTTGCTCGCAGCGTGGTGAGCAGATCGGACGTACGTGGAATGCTCACTCAACTGATTGCATAGTGCCGCGAGTCGATGGCCAGCAGCTATTTCAGTTGGCGATTTCTTGTCACAGCAGGTCGAGGCACGCGCTCACGTATTGCGGAGGGTGGTCAAAGCGTCGATGAGTTCGGTGCTGCTGAGCTGGGCTTCGAGTTCACAGATGCGATTGACTACATGGCGCTTGAGGTCTGCGATGGCGGGGGAAGACGTGGCGTGGGTTGCTTCGAGCCTTGAGAGCGCGCGTCGAAGATGCCGAAGTTCATAAAGAGCGGGCGCTGGTTTAAGGGACGGTGTTTTGGGGGACGGCATCGGGGGTCAGAAAGAATTCTTCCACCGTGGGGCGAAGTCGAAGGTGACCGCAGTCACAAGAGGTCGACGATGTTGGCCATACCGCTCTCGTTCGAGCGTTCGGGGCGGATCGCCGCCGACCCAGAAGTAACCCTCCAAAAGGGAGCACGATCGGCCTATGGCAATGGGGCCACTGGTCGATGAAGCATAGGTTCTGTTCGCAGAAACAGCAAGCACCCAAAAGCGTGCGGGATGCCATCATAAAACTCGCCACTTCGGATGAGACCATAACAGCAGGTTTACATCCAATGGATATGAGTTCACCGGATACCGCTGCAATCGCGTCCTTCAACGCCTCCGAATCCCACATTCCCTCCGTCCATTTCGGCTTCGAAAACACCTATGCCCGCTTGCCCGAAAACTTCTACGCCCGCCTCGCCCCTACCCCTGTAGCGGCGCCGCAGCTCGTCAAGGTGAACGTGGAACTTGCTCGCAGGCTCGGCATTGATCCGAACGCTCTAATGAGTGCGGAAGGCGTCGAAATCCTGGCCGGCAACCGCGTGGCCGAAGAATCAGAGCCCATCGCCCTCGCCTATGCAGGCCATCAGTTTGGCTATTTTGTGCCTCAGCTCGGCGACGGTCGTGCCATCCTGCTCGGCGAAGTAAAGGACCGCGGCGGCGTGCGCTACGACATTCAGCTCAAGGGATCAGGCCCCACTCCCTTCTCCCGTCGCGGAGACGGAAGAGCCGTGCTCGGACCAGTCTTGCGCGAGTACATCGTCAGTGAGGCCATGGCCGCGCTCGGTGTGCCCACCACCCGCGCCCTCGCCGCCGTCACCACCGGCGAACGCGTCCTCCGTGAAACCACCTTGCCCGGCGCAATATTCACGCGAGTAGCAGCGAGCCACCTCCGCGTCGGCACATTCCAGTTTTTCGCCGCACGCGGCGATACCGAAGGTCTACGCACCCTTGCCAACTACGCAATCGCTCGCCATTATCCGCAGGCCGCGCACGCTGAAAACCCCATTCGCGCTCTGCTCGACGCCGTTATCTCCCGCCAGGCACACCTGGTCGCACAGTGGATGCTCATCGGATTCATCCATGGCGTCATGAATACTGACAACACCTCCATCTCCGGCGAGACCATCGACTACGGCCCCTGCGCATTCATGGAGGCATACGATCCCGCCGCCGTCTTCAGCGCCATCGACGAGAACGGACGCTATGCGTACGCCAACCAGCCCCGCATCGCACTCTGGAACCTGACCCGTCTCGCCGAAGCATTGCTCCCACTCCTTGAGCAGGAATCGGCTAGCCAGAAAACAGCTAGCCCGGAAGCAGGTAGGCCGGCAACGGGGAGCCATGAGTCACCTCTCCAGGAACCATGTAGCCAGGCATCAGGTAGCCAGGAATCACGTATCCAGGAAGCACGTATCCAGGAAGCCGCAGTGACTTCGGCCAACGAAGCCCTCGCCGCCTTCGATCCCCAGTTTCAAGCAGCCCGCATCGCCGGCCTGCGCCGCAAACTTGGCCTCTACACCGAGCGTGACGAAGACCTTGCACTGGCTGAAGACTTGCTTGAACGCATGGCCGCCAACCGCGCCGACTTCACATTAACCTTCCGCCGCCTTTGCGATGCCGCCGCCTGCGTCGAGGGCGACATTGGAGTACGTGAACTCTTCGCCGTCCCGTGCGCTTACGATGAGTGGGCTGCGCGATGGCGCCAGCGTCTTGCAGAGGAATCCAACTCTCCCGATGCGCGCGCCGCGGCCATGCGAAAAGCAAATCCGGCATTCATCCCGCGCAACCACATCGTAGAGGAAGCGCTCAACACTGCGATGTGGAAGCAGGACTTCCAACCATTCGAGCAGTTGCTCGATGTAGTGTCACGTCCCTACGACGGCCGGCCCGATCTCGAACATTACGCGACCCCGGCCCGTCCCGAACAATGCGTCCGCCAAACGTTCTGTGGAACGTAAACAGCGGCTCCCCGAAAGTATTGGAAGCAATTCAACATATCCCCGCAAGGGGGCACGTCTCTGGAGCCGTGTTCCTCATCCATGAGTTGGAAATTTCTACGTTGAACGGACGAGCTTTGAAAAGCAAGGATCACCAGAGGTCAAATTGAACGAATCGTTTGACGAAATTGTAAATTCCGCATTGGCCTCAATCCGGGCGCAACCCAATCTCCGGCCCCTCTGGGTTTGCCAAGACCGATCGAAGAGTGTTTGCAAAAGGTTTACCAAAGTGTGAAAGGACTCGCACTTCCTCGTTGACACTCGCGGAGCGGGAGTTTATGGTCCGACCAAACTTGGCACACCTTCCCGGGGCTCTATGCCAGGGAACCTAGTGGAGACGAGCCGATGGCCTTCCCCCATCCCAAGACGCTTTACGCGTTCTTGCTCCTGATCCTGTTCACGGCATTTTCACATTCCAGCCACGCAACGGCTCAGAACGGCTTGCCGCAAGCGCGCGCGATGAGCCAGCGACCCTATGCAAACTCGGTGATTCTGCAAGGCGGGACACAAGCCCAGTCGATGCAGCGACTGCACGTGGTAAGGCAATATGCGCTCCAGAACCTGCGCTCGAATCCGCGTGTAATGCTGGGCCAGGCGCAGTTGGACTTCACGCCGATGCTGGGCAATCCCAAGGCGCTGCCCAACCTCGCAATGCGGCTGCAGGCGTTACCGCAGCATGTACAAGTGCAGGCGAATACGTCTGAAGTGAGTGAGGTTGACCAGGGTCTGGTGATTCACCATGTACTCACTTACCAGATCCTCCCCGGAAAGTGCGCCGACGTTGGCGCGAAGGCGCAGCTTGCCGAAGCCGGAGTTACGTGCTTTTCGCGCGGGACGATGAACGAACGCGTGGCAGAGTTCAGCTCGCCGCACAGCCCTCGCTACATTGCCGACCCGGGAAAGCGACAGGCGGCGATCGCGGCCTTCCAACAGAAGAGCGCGGCGGCGAGTGCCGATGCGAGCCAGCATATTGTCGCGCTACGCAAATCACTGGCCGATCCAACGCAGCGTGCGGCCATCGTCGCCAAGGTGGGACAGGCTGAAGCGGCGCGCATGAGTTCGCTGAGTGACGACGATCTGAAGGATGAGCTGATCAACATGAGCACGCAGACCGTTGAAGAAACGATGTTTGTGCCGAAACTTGAGTCGTCCAACTATGCGCACCCGCCGCATATCGTGAATACTGCCGCCAACCCTGCAGAGATAGCGGCCGCGCAGCAACTCATGCGCAGTGGTTCGATAGACAGTGCCAGCCCTTCCCAGTTTCCCAAACTACTGAAAGTGGTTCCAAGCTCGGCGCTTCATCTGGCCAGCTCCGGCCAGCCGCGCGGCGATCAGACCGCGGATCTCAACATGGGCCCGTACATCTTCCTCACCGGCTTCACGATCGGCCACGACTACGAGTGGAATTGGGGTGTGTCCATCTCCATCAACTGGTGCGTCGTCGGCTGCACGTCGACCTACGGCATCCAGCTGCACGCCGGCTTCAACTATGCCTTCGGCCTGCGCTTTCCCATCCGGACAACTCTCAAGTATCAAACCGTCATTCACCCGAACAATTCAGCCGAGGCGAAATTGACGCCGCAATTCGTTCCCATCGAGGGCAGCATCGACGATTTCTTCTCAGCCGGACTTGACGCCAGCGAGATGTACAACGCGCAGGAGATCGTCGCACAGGTGGGCGCCAACGCGGGTTTCGACGTAAACTTGCCCGGTTTCGGAAACAGCCAGGATTTTCAGGTCGGCGTAGACTTTACGCAATTGCTGCCGGCGCCCTACACCGGCGGACGTTTTCAGCCGCCTGCTCCGGGCGCGCATGGCATCGATTCCCCTTACGTGTTTAACACGATCGACTTGCTCGGCGGCCTACTCGACTTCGGCGTCGTCGGCGGCTCGGTTTATCCCGCGATCAACGTGAATCTCCACTCAGACAGTTTGCAGTTCACGCTCAACGACGAGTTGCAGAAGCGCTCCAGCACGATCAATTCAGGGCAGACCGTATCGCTCGGCGATACCACGGCTCAGAACGGCGACTACAGCCACTTCAGTGTGGGAAACCCCGTCTACAATTTGGGATTTACCCTGACCCCGGGCCTCGCCCCCACCGTATTCGTGGATATCGCGGTCTGGTCGGATCAGTGGCAATGGCCTGTCTGGTTCCCGCAGCTTGCCATCAGCCTTCCGCCGGGCGGTATGAACTTCAGCTGCCATGACGGCACCACCTGCGTCATGGACTTCCAGCCCGTCTACAACGCGGCTACCGGACAGGTGCAGGACATGAGCAAGGAAAGAGACGTGGCAGACCGTACGCTTATAGGCGGTGGATGCCAGCACGACGGTGCGGAAGGGAATTATCTGTGCCCCGTGAACGGCATGCTCGGACTGTGCAACGCGATGCTCAAGAACAGCGCGGTGCTGAGCTGTGGCGCGCTCATCCCAACCTCGACCGATCAGATTCTCCGGCGTGGAAGCTGCACGGAGGACGGCCAGTCCGGAGTGTTTGCGTGTCCGTCAGGCATGATGGGCCTGTGCCAGCTCTATGTCAAAAACAAAGTGGTGGCTGCGTGCCGGCAGAAATGACGGTCGCGTCGAGGGTGAAAAAGAGTCACAGCACCCCTCGTTCGTAGTGGGGCGGGGGTTCGGCGGACCGGCTTCATGTGCGGATGGATGCCTTGAAAGAGATCAAAAACCCCAATGGTGCACCCCATATCCTTACGCGAGGGAGTGAAGGATGAAGTTTGGGCCGGATAATAGGACGACCTAAGGTTCGGGCAGGATCCACTCCGGCGCCAGCGGATCCAGAACGCATAGGTGCTGAACGCCGAGATGATTGGCACCCGGTCGAATAAAGATCTGTGACTCCCACTGCATTGTGGGGACTCCTGGCACCACCAATAACGGCGCTTTCAGAACCACACTCAACCAGGGCAACACCTTCCGCATCACAGCCACGATGATCCTCGGGGTGGTCGAACTGGGCACCAAGCTCGTTTCTCACCTTAGCTATTTGCGCCAACATGAAGAGGGCGCTCAACATGCGAGCGCCCTGCACAGAACAATCCTGCGCTCAGAAATACGAATTTGCCGCTGATCTGAAGCTGGCGCGATGAGCCGCCGTCGCTGGTGGCGAAGCGGGTTGCGGAGATCTGGCCGAAAGTCGACGACTGCACGTTGCCTGACGGCTGGCCAAAGTTGGGGTGATTGAGAATGTCGAACGCATCGGCACGCAGCTTGAAGGTGAGACCCTTCGAAGATCTTCGTGTCTTTCTCGCCGGACAGATCGAGATCCGCGTAGCCCGGCCCGGTTACCGCATTGCGCTGCATGGTGCCGAGGCCTGTGTAGATGCCTGAGGTGGGCGTCGTCTGCAGAGTCTCGAACGTGCAAGCCGGCGTGATCGTAGACTCGTAGCAAGTCGTCACGTCGGGGGTCGATTGGAATAACGTGACGTTTGTTACGCCGGGCAGCTGCGTCTTCCCCTCGGTGATCGGGCCAACCTGGGTGGGACGCAGGAGGCCGGTGATGCCGTTGAAGCTGTTGCTGCCGGAAACGATGTTGACGGGGTTGCCCGGTCTGGTACTGGAAGATCGCCGAAAGCTGATAGCCCGCCTTCAGGCGGTTGCCCTTGAAGGGCAGGTTGTAGACCGCGGTTCCGGCGTAGTGCTGGCGCACGTCGAAGTCCGACAGGCCATAGTTCTCTTGGGGTTGGTGGCTGTCCGGTAGAACATAGGCGCCCTGCGACCCGAGCGAGTTGATGTCCATCGACTTGGTCCACTCGTAGTTCATGCTGAACTCAAGGCCATTGCCCATGTTCTTGCTGAGCACAGCCCACATCGCGTTGTAGTTCGAAAAGCCGTTGCTGGTTCTCTCGCCGATGTTGGAGGCGATCGCCCCGCCGGGATCAATGGGGCTGATTGGCCGCGAGATTCGTGAACGGATGCACCTGTGTTTCGCTCGTCGCGCCGACCACCTGGTTGGCGTTGGTTTCAATCAGCAGATGGCGCCCGACCGACCCGTCGTAGCAGAGCGAGGCGACCATGCCCCACGGCAGCGCCTGCTGCACGTTCAGGTTGAAGCTCTCGATGTACGCATTCTTGTAGTTGGGGTTGACCATGCAAGCGAGATCCCCGAAGCCTTGCATAGGCATAGAGCTGCGAAACAGGAATCGCGGCGCTGTTGTACGAGACCGCGGTGCTGAAGGGAGGATTGGATGCCAGCGCCGTCACCACGCCCGAAACCGGCTGGTCCACCAGGTAGCCGTAGCCCCCGCGCAACACGGTCTTGCCCGTGCCGAAGACGTCCCACGCAAATCCCAGCCGAGGCTCGACAGTTGTAGTTCTGGTTGTATGCGGCGTTGGCGGGCCAGCCCGTTGGTTCCGACCTGGGTGAGGGTGAGGGCGGCGGGATTGAAGATCGTGAAGCGGTTCGCCCCTTCGACCGGCGTTCCGTTCCACTCGAAGCGCAGGCCGACTTCCAGCGTCAGGTCTGGGTGTGACCTTGTAGTTGTCCTGCACAAACCCGGCAATGGCATTCGCGTAGATGCGGCTGGATACAGTATTCGGCTGGATGCTGAAGACGGTGGCCGTATCCGTCTGGAAGTTGCTGGTCGGCGTGGTCGAAGTCATATAGGTCAGTGTGCCGATATTCCCGGCGAAGCTGGCAACGAGGTAGCGGCGGAACTCGCCGCCAAACTTGAAGGTGTGCTTGCCCTTCGAGCAGTGACAGCGTGTCCGACAGGACGCCGGTCGTGTCGTGCGCCCCTGCGGGAAACCCGAGGGGCCGCCGAACGTCAGGCCGATATCGGAGAGCGTGATCTGCGGCAGCCCGACGTTGCCGCTGAGGCCGTCGCCGAGGCCCACGCTGGTGGGATCGGTAAGGTTGGCCGGGTCGAACGCGATGGCGATGCGGTTGAAGCCGAGGCGCGCTTCATTCACGAGCTTCGAGTTGAAGATATGCGTCTCGCTGACGGTGCCGATCTGGCGATGCGCATGGCGATGGTCGCCCCAGCCTGGAATAGTGTCGCCCTGCAATGCGGGCTCTGTGCGGACGTCCTTCTGGAACGCATAGAAACCATGCAGAGAATCGGCTGCGCTGAACTGCTGCAGAACGTCGCCGGTGTACTGGTCGATCTGCACCGGGCCGGGCGTGAACGAGACGTAGTTTGCCGCCGCTATTCGGCAGCGGGATCAGCGCGGCCAGCGCCGCCGCCGTCGGGGCATCGGCAGCTGTTGGCGGCGATTGCCGCTCGATTGGCCGGCGAAATCACCGCGCTGTTCTGCAGAATGCCCTGATGCTGGCGCAGGCCCTTCGTAACTGCCGAAGAAGAAGGTGTGGTCCTTCCAGATCGGGCCACCGACGTGATCCGCCAAAGTTGTCGCGCTTCAGCGGAGCCTTGTCGCCCGCCGCTCCAAGTGAGGCTCCGGTGGCGGCGTTGTAGCGGCGGTTGAAGTAGTTGCGCGCGTCGAGAGCTTCGTTGCGGAAGTAGTCGAAGGCCTCGCCATGGAAACTGTTCGTGCCCGAGCGCGTGGCAACGGTCACGATCGAGCCGTCGCTGCGGCCGTATTCCGCGCTGAAGGTGGAGTTGTTGATCTTGAACTCGGAGGTGGTGCTGATCGACGGCTGAAAGGTGATCTGGTTCTGGCTGATGTCGTTCAGGTTGATGCCGTTGATCTGGAAGTTCACCGAGTCTTCGCGATTGCCGGCGGTGATGAAAGAGTTGGCGCCCAGCCCGCGGCTCGGCGAAGTAAGGCTTGCCCGCCGTGTCAGCCACAACGCCTCCGGGCGTCAGCACCGTCAGATCCAGGAAGTGCCGGCCGTTGAGCGGAAGTTCCTGCACCGTAGTTTTATCGATGACCTGGCCGACGGTGATGGTCTGGGACTCGATCTGCGTCGCGGTGCTATTCACTTGCACCGTCTCTCCGGCGGTGGAGACGGCGAGATGCATGTTGACCGTAACCTTCTGGTCGACATTGAGTGTGACCTTTTGCGACGTGTAAGGTGCCGAAGCCGGTCGCCGTCGCCTGAACCCTGTAGTCACCGGGCTGCAGCGAGGGCACGACATAGAGTCCGGCCGCGTCCGTATTGATCGTCCGGTCGGCGCCAGTCGCCAAGCTATGCACGGTTACGTGCGCACCGGGAACAACGGCTCCGCTTGGATCGGTAACTGTTCCGGAAAGGCTTGCGGTGGATTGTGCCTATGTTGAGGCGGTGAGAATTCCGAGCAGAATTCCCGAGTGACAAATCCATTCACTTCATATGACCTCCAAAAGTTGACTTGCCCGTAACCTGTTCAACCATCGCGCGAGAGCGATCAACGCGGGTGATACGGTTTCGCTGCCTGGAGGCGCGCGTGCAGGAGCCTCCTGCAACGTTAGCTTTCTTGATAGACGTCCCTGATAGCCAGAGGTATGCGTGATCACCCTCGTCTCAAAGGACATTCGATTGTAACCGTGCACGTCGAATTCGATGTGTTAGATTTAAGATGCCAGACGAGGGGTACTGCACGTGTCGCTGAACCCCAATACCAGCGACGATGGTCAGAGTTTAAGCGATCCTTAACCGCTACTTCAAGCCCTTGTTTTGGGGAGAGACCCAAGCACTATCACCGAAACCCATTCACGCGCCGAATACGCTGTTGTTCAACAATTCGCGTGGGTATCCAGAAGAACGGTTAACGCCGAGCTGTTTCTTTGACAGGGCGAGCAGCGCACGATGCTTGGTGTTCATCTCCGCATCGAGCAAAGCGCATACTTCCTCGCGGCTCCAGACCGTGGGCAGCTTACGCCGTATCTTGGGCTTGATGACCTCCTGATCAAACCAGGTCTGCTTCAGCGTCCGCGTATAGAGAAACTTCAGCGCTGAGCGAGCACCCTGAATTGTTCCCCACGCGAGCTTGCGCTCGTTGAGCAGAAACAGCAGGTACGTATTTACGTCTTTCTGCCCGAAGTTGATCGGGTGACTTGCGGAAGTACTTGGCGAACTCAGCAACTGTGTGGGTGTAGTGGCGAACCGTGATGTTCGGGAAGAAGTTGCGCAGCCGGAGGTCTTCCTGCATGCGCTGGCGTAGATGAGTCATGGACACCTCCTCGGGTGAAGTTCTCTCAGGTTCTGCATCAACTCCGTTCTGATCTGAGGGGCCGCGCTCAAAGCTGCTTCCCGGTGATGCGCCGTGTCAATAGGAAGAAGGAGGGCGAACGAAATGAGCAGAAATGGCAAGCATCCCTCCGCTGTGCTGGTGGAAGCGGCGAAGCTGGCACCGCGATACAGCCATGAATTGGCTTTGATCTACGAGAAGGAGATGCAGCGAGGCAATCGCAACCGCGCCACACTGGCAGTAGCCAGGAAGATGGTGGCCCCCATGGTTTCTTTGTCGAATGCAGAAACAGGTTTTCCGCTCGCCGAGAGTCGCGGAGCACGGCCCCAGCCTGGAAAGCTGCCGATGAACGAAAAACATCAGCATTATTTCGATTCAAGCTGTCTCCCAGCCCTGGTGTCGGAGCAACGACTCTCGGTCAAGCTGGAGCGGCAGCGAGCCAGAGAATGGCTCCACGCGTCCGGCTCCTTCCTCCTCGAGCCCTTGGTCAGTCAGCAACTGCCAACTGCGCTCAGGCTCCCGAAGGAGCCGACGCTTTTATGAAGTCACTCTCAGAAGTTAGGAAGAAGTTAATACTCGAAGAGTAAATTGCCTTTGACGGGAGA
>CAWBCZ010000017.1:0-19744 GCA_963787435.1 uncultured Acidobacteriaceae bacterium | reverse complement strand
AGGTCTACTGCCGACCATCGCGTTCCCGGTTGGCGCGACAGGAAAGTTCATCTACCGGTTCAAGATGTCACAACTGGAGGCGTACGTCGAGTCGCTGTCCGCCGCATAAGCAGTGCAGGGAATCAACGGAGCGGACCTTAGGGTCCGCTCTTTTCGGCTCCAAATCGGCTGGGAAATCTTTGTGGGCACTCTCCTGAATGTGGCTGCGAAACCCGCATGAAAACTGGCGATATGAATCCCTGTTTTCAGAACGGCGAGTTTGCGCCAGCCTTGTCTGGAGTGCGCCCGGGGGTCCCGGCTCCCTGCGACATTCAACAACGATCAGGCTAAGCGTGCTGCATTGCTGCGCCGACGCCATTGGAACTGATATCAACCCCTGCCGAAGCCAACTCGGTCACCGAGTTTCCCATCAAGTTCAAAGTTGCGCTGCTAGGTAGGAATACTCGGAAGCATGTGCTGCATCCCTTTTCAGAGCGGAAACTTCGAAAGGTGATGCGGCCTTCATATTTCTGAACGATCCCTTTGCTGATCCAGAGCCCAAGACCTGTGCCTTTTGTGGACTTCGTGCTGAAGAAGGGTTCAAAGAGCTTTCCAGAATCCTGCGGGTTGATTCCGACTCCGGTATCCAGGATCGAGACGCTGATGCCGCGGCGCATCAATTGCCAGTCGCAGGTCTCTCGCACCGAGAGTCGCAACTCTCCGCCGTTCGGCATTGCCTGTACCGCATTTCCGACCAGGTTCAAAAAGACCTGGCGCAATTCGACGGGAAATCCGTGTACCATGCCGGGTGTAAAGTATCTCTTACTCAAGCGAATATGGCTGGATTGCAGCTGGCGCTCCTGCAGTCCGACGACGTCGTCGAGCAATTCGGTAAGCATCACGGCAATTGGTGTCTTCGATTCTCGATAGAAACTTAGAGTTTGGCGCGTGATGTGTGCAACGCGCTGCAATTCCTGTTCGGCCATAGCGGCACAGTGGCGGGCTTCGTCATCGAGCGAGGGGTGATTGCGAATCAGGAAAAAGATGTTAGTGATCGCCGCGAGCGGATTATTGATTTCGTGCGCGATGATTCCTGCAACACGGCCCATCGCCGCCAGCTTTTCGGTTTCGCGGAGTGCCTCCTCGGCCTGGATTTGTGCGGTAATATCTCGATTCACTTCGAGGACTGCGTCGCCCTCGTTATTCATGATCTTGCGGCACGCGACGATAACGTCGGAACCGTCCCTTTTCTTCTGGAGAAGGTTCCCGTGCCATACCATTCTATCGCGCAGAGTGGTTTCAATTTCCTCGCGAGGCACGGGAAATATGGTGCGCAACATCGAGTGAACGTCCTTGCCTAGGATCTCATCGCGTCGCCAGCCGTAGAGATTCTCGGCTCCGGCGTTCCAGAACAGGATTTCGCCGTTGACACCGCGCTCCATGATGGCCTCTGTCGCAAGATCGAGCAACTCTGCACGCGTGCGGAATTGCTCCTCCCTGCGTCGCAGCTCATCTGTCCGCTCTGCAACGCGCTGTTCCAATTGATTATTCAGCGTTTCGAGCATGCGGGTTTTGCGATGCAGCTCAACAAAGATGCTGATTTTTGCTCGCAATACCTCGGGCACGACCGGGACGGATATATAGTCGACCGCACCGCTGCGGTAGCCCTGGATTTTGTCGGAGTCTGTGAGGTGAACGCCCGAGATGAAGATGATCGCAGTTCTCTGGAAGCGCGGGTGCTGGCGGATTACGTCGGCCAATTCAAATCCGTCGAGTTCGGGCATGCTCACATCCATCAGGACCACAGCAATGTCATTTTTCAGCAGGATGTTGAGTGCTTCGCTGGCGGAAGTCGCCTTGATGAGGTTCTCCCCGAGGTCGGAAAGGATGACCTCGTAGCTCAGGAGTTTGGCCGGCTGGTCATCGACCATCAGGATGTTGACCTTCGTATCTGCGTTCATCTAGTTCTCTCCAGGCCCTCTGCCGCGCGCAGCTAGCGATGCAGCCACATGCGCAGAGCGGAAAGCAGTTGTTCTGTATTCACCGGTTTGGCGAGATATTCCGAGGCGCCAGCCTCAAGACATCTTTCGCGATCGCCCTTCATAGCTTTCGCGGTCAGCGCGATGATGGGCAGTCGGCGCAGGGCGGGATTCTGTCGAATCACCTGCATGGTTTCGTAGCCGTCCATCTCCGGCATCATGATGTCCATGAGGACAATTGCGAGGTCTGGCGTGGTTTCGATTGTCTCGATTGCTTCTCGTCCTGTGCCAGCGGAAAGAACGGTCATCCCTCGCCGCTCCAATACGCTGCTCAGCGCGAAGATGTTGCGCACGTCGTCATCGACCACGAGAACCTTGCGCCCTGCGAGCGCTTCGTCGGACTGATGAAGACGGTCGATCATCTTCTGCTTCGATTCGGGAAGCTCTGAAACAACGCGATGCAGAAAGAGCGCAGTTTCGTCGAGCAGTCGTTCGGGCGATTCAACGTCCTTGACCACAACGCTGCGAGCCAAGGTGTGCAGCTGCGCATCTTCCTCGGCCGATAGCTCTCTCCCTGTAAACACCACGACGGGAAGATCCCGCAGCCTCGCGTTGCCCTTTATCTGTTCGAGCACGTCGAAGCCGGACATGTCGGGCAGACGAAGATCGAGCACGATGCAGTCATAGGTGTCGCGTTTGAGAGCCTCAAGCGCTGCGCACCGGATTCAATGACATCGATATCGATGTCTTCATGCCAAAGAAATTCGCGCGTACTCAACTGCTCGGCGGGATTGTCTTCGACAACGAGCAGTCTCTTGCGCCGAGGCTGCGAGTACTCACGAATGCGGGCCAGAGCAGCGTTCAATTCGTCAGTCGAGGTGGGTTTCGTTACGAACGCAAACGCTCCGCGGGAGAGGCCATGATGGCGGTCTTCATCGAGCGTGAGCATTTGCACTGGAATGTGGCGGGTGTTCGGATCCTGCTTGAGATGATTCAGCACAGTCCAGCCAAGCATGTCAGGCAGCATTACATCGAGAGAGATTGCGGTCGGATGATATTCGCGCGCCAGCGCCAGCGCTTCGGTGCCGGTCATCGCCACCAGAACCTTGAAGCCCTTGTCGCGCGATAGATCGCAGAGAACGCGTGCATAGTGCGGATCGTCTTCCACGATCAGCAGCACTGCATCGCCCTCTTGCAGCGAGTTGCGATCATCATCGATCCGGGCTTCCTGTTCTGCGGCAGTAACGTTTGAAAGGAACATGGGAACGGTGATCGGTGCGCCGTCCTTCTTCTCAGTTTTCACTACGGTGGGCACCGCGGGGCCAACATAGGTTTGCGGCAGATAGAGCGTGAAGATGCTGCCTCTGCCGGGTTGGCTCTTCAACTGAATCTCGCCTCCAAGCAGGTTCGCGAGTTCGCGGCTGATTGCGAGGCCCAGACCAGTTCCGCCGTATTTACGGCTCGTGCCTGCGTCTGCCTGCTGGAAGGCCTCGAAGATGATGCGCTGTTTCTCCGGCGGAATTCCGATGCCGGTGTCGGAGACCTCAAACGCGATGACGGATCTGGCACCGCTGAGGATCGGGTGGTCCGCTGTCCAGCCAGATGGAGCTGATGTGACTGACAGTCTCACCGTTCCTTGCTCGGTGAATTTGAAGGCGTTCGACAGCAGGTTCTTCAATACCTGCTGCAGGCGTTTCGAATCTGTGACAAGGCTGCGGCCCAAGCGCGGATCGTTCGTAACATCGAAGGTGAGTCTGCGGTTTTCCGCTTCGTGTCTAAAGGGCCGCGCTACGGTATCAAGCAACGCGCCGAAGAAGATTTCTTCCGCCTCCACCGATACGGTGCCCGACTCAATCTTCGACAGATCGAGAATGTCGCTGATCAGATTCAGCAGGTCAGTGCCGGCGCCGTGAATGGTGCGTGCAAATTCAACCTGCTTGGCATTCAAGCTGCCATCGGGATTGTCAGCAAGCTGCTGTCCAAGCACAAGGATCGAGTTAAGCGGTGTGCGCAACTCATGCGACATGTTCGCGAGAAATTCGGACTTGTATTTCGAAGTGAGCGCCAGTTCGCGAGCTTTTTCTTCGAGGGCGCGCCGGGCCTGCTCGATCTCCTGGTTCTTGCGTTCCACCTCGTAGTTCTGTTCGGCCAACTGCTGCGCCTTTTGCGCCAACTGCTCGTTGGTCTGCTGCAGTTCCTTCTGCTGCGTCTGCAACTCGGTAGCCAACTGTTGCGATTGCTTGAGCAGGCCTTCTGTCTGCATCGTGGCCTCAATCGAGTTGAGCACGATGCCGATCGAGGAAGTGAGTTGCTCAAGGAACGACAGATGCGATGCAGTGAAGGCGCTGAGGCTGGCCAGTTCTATAACCGCCTTGACGCGGTCCTCAAATAAAACCGGCAGCACGATTACGTTCTTGGGTACAGCTTCAAACAGACCGGAACGGATGGGTGCTGTGGTCTTCGGCAGTTCCGCGATGAGCATCCGGCGCTTTTCCGAAGCGCATTGTCCGATGAGCCCCTCGCCCAAGCGCACTTCTTTTAGATAGCCTTCGGGGGTGTCGGCATATGTGGAAAGCAGAACGAGGCTAGCTTCAGGACTCGCCGAGTCTCCACCCATCTGGTAGATAACGCCTTGCTGCGCGTTAATCAGCGGAGCCAGTTCCGACAGCAGCATTCTTCCCACGGTCACCAGATCGCGCTGGCCCTGCAACATTCCCGTAAACCGCGCCAGGTTTGTCTTCAACCAATCCTGCTCGGTGTTGCGGTCGGTGGTGAGTCGAAGGTTGTCAATCATCGTGTTGATGTTGTCCTTCAGCTCCGCCACTTCGCCACGCGCTTCCACCTGGATGGATCGTGTCAAATCGCCCTTGGTCACGGCGGTCGCCACTTCTGCGATCGCGCGCACCTGGTTGGTAAGGTTATCTGCCAGCAGGTTCACATTGCCGGTCAAGTCCTTCCATGTTCCCGCAGCGCCGGGCACGTTGGCCTGGCCGCCGAGGCGCCCTTCCACGCCGACTTCGCGGGCCACTGTCGTTACCTGGTCGGCAAACGTCGCCAGAGTGTCCGTCATGTTGTTGATGGTCTCGGCGAGCGCTGCGACTTCGCCCTTAGCATTCACGGTGAGCTTCTGGTTCAATGCGCCATTTGCGACAGCGGTGACTACCTTGACGATGCCGCGTACCTGCTCGGTAAGGTTTGCCGCCATCACGTTGACGTTGTCGGTCAAATCCTTCCAGGTCCCGGCGACCCCGGGCACCATCGCCTGCCCGCCCAGCTTTCCGTCGGTGCCCACTTCGCGAGCGACGCGCGTCACTTCGGCAGCAAAGGCGTTCAGCTGGTCCACCATCGTATTGATTGTGTCTTTCAATTCAAGGATTTCGCCCTTCACGTCAACCGTGATCTTGCGACTCAAGTCGCCGCGGGCCACAGCCGTCGTCACCTCCGCGATATTTCTCACCTGGGCTGTGAGATTTCCGGCCATCGAGTTGACTGAGTCGGTCAGGTCCTTCCATGTGCCAGCCACACCGGGCACGTTTGCCTGGCCGCCGAGCCGTCCTTCCGATCCCACCTCGCGGGCGACGCGAGTGACTTCAGCGGCGAAGGAGCGAAGCTGCTCGACCATCGTGTTCAGCGTTTCCTTCAATTGCAGAATTTCGCCGCGGACGTCTACCGTGATTTTGCGGCTCAAGTCGCCGTTGGCGATAGCCGTTGCAACCTCGGCGATGTTTCTCACCTGCGCGGTGAGGTTGCCGGCCATGAAGTTGACTGAGTCCGTCAGATCCTTCCACGTTCCGGCAACACCGGGCACCATTGCCTGGCCGCCGAGCTTTCCGTCGGTGCCCACTTCACGCGCTACACGGGTCACTTCGCCGGCGAATGCGTTGAGCTGATCGACCATAGTGTTGATGGTGTTCCTCAGCTCTAGAATTTCGCCCTTCACGTCGACGGTGATCTTGCGCGAGAGATCGCCGCGGGCCACTGCCGTCGTCACTTCGGCGATGTTTCTTACCTGCGCGGTAAGATTGCCGGCCATCGAGTTCACTGAATCGGTCAAGTCCTTCCATGTACCCGCAACTCCGGGCACGTTGGCCTGACCGCCGAGTCTGCCTTCGGTTCCCACTTCGCGTGCCACGCGCGTCACTTCACCGGCGAATCGGTTCAGCTGGTCCACCATCGTGTTGATGGTTTCTTTCAGCAGCAGAATTTCGCCACTGACGTTAACGGTGATCTTCTTTGAAAGGTCGCCTGTCGCGATGGCCGTAGAAACTTCGGCAATGTTTCTCACTTGGCCCGTCAGGTTCGAGGCCATCGAATTCACGGAGTCGGTCAAATCTTTCCACGTACCAGCGACACCCGGTACCTGCGCCTGCCCGCCGAGCTTACCGTCGGTTCCCACTTCGCGTGCCACGCGCGTCACTTCGCCGGCGAACGCGTTGAGCTGGTCCACCATTGTGTTGAGTGTGTCTTTGAGTTCGAGGATTTCGCCTTTCACATCGACGGTGATTTTGCGGCTCAAATCCCCGCGGGCAACAGCTGTAGCCACTTCGGCGATGTTGCGTACCTGGCCAGTGAGGTTCGACGCCATGAAGTTGACGTTGTCGGTCAAGTCTTTCCAGGTGCCAGCCACTCCGGATACCTGGGCTTGGCCCCCGAGCTTTCCGTCAGTGCCGACTTCGCGGGCCACGCGCGTTACTTCGCCGGCGAACGCGTTGAGCTGATCCACCATGGTGTTGATGGTGTTTTTCAGTTCCAGAATTTCGCCCTTCACGTCGACTGTGATCTTGCGTGAAAGGTCGCCGCGGGCCACGGCTGTGGTCACCTCGGCGATGTTTCTTACCTGCGCCGTAAGGTTGCCGGCCATCGAATTCACCGAGTCGGTCAAGTCCTTCCAAGTTCCGGCGACACCCGGCACGTTGGCCTGACCGCCGAGGCGTCCTTCTGTACCGACTTCACGGGCCACGCGCGTTACTTCGCCGGCGAACCTGTTCAGCTGGTCCACCATGGTGTTCAGTGTTTCTTTGAGCTGCAGGATTTCGCCGCGCACGTCGACCGTAATTTTGCGGCTCAAGTCGCCGTTGGCGATAGCTGTCGCCACCTCGGCGATGTTACGCACCTGGCCGGTGAGATTCCCGGCCATGAAGTTGACGTTGTCGGTGAGATCCTTCCACGTACCGGCGACGCCGGGGACGCTGGCCTGGCCACCGAGTTTGCCTTCCGTTCCCACCTCACGCGCCACACGCGTAACTTCGCCGGCGAACGCATTGAGCTGGTCCACCATGGTGTTGATGGTGTCTTTCAACTCCAGAATTTCGCCCTTTACGTCGACAGTAATCTTGCGCGAAAGGTCGCCGCGGGCCACGGCCGTCGTAACCTCGGCAATGTTACGCACTTGCGCCGTGAGGTTACCGGCCATCGCGTTGACGGAGTCGGTGAGATCTTTCCATGTTCCAGCGACACCAGGCACGACGGCCTGCCCACCGAGCTTGCCGTCGGTACCCACTTCGCGAGCCACGCGCGTAACTTCCGACGCAAATGAGCGCAGCTGATCGACCATGGTGTTGATGGCTTCCTTGAGCTGCAGAATCTCGCCTCGCACGTCCACCGTGATCTTGCGCGAAAGGTCGCCACTGGCTACGGCGGTGGCTACTTCCGCGATGTTTCTCACCTGGCCTGTAAGGTTTGAGGCCATGGAGTTCACAGAGTCCGTTAGGTCCTTCCAGGTTCCTGCCACGCCAGGGACCACGGCTTGCCCGCCGAGTTTCCCGTCGGTGCCCACCTCGCGGGCCACACGCGTCACTTCTGCCGTGAACACGCCCAGTTGCTGGATCATGGTGTTCACAATGTTGGCGGAGCGGAGGAATTCGCCCTCGAGCGGACGACCGTCCACGTCCAGCCGGACGGTCTGCGTTAGATTTCCCTGAGCCACAGCAGCGATCGCGCGGGTTACTTCCGTTGTGGGTCGTAACAGGTCTTCGACGAGCGTGTTCACCGAGACTTCCATGTCGTCCCATGCGCCGCGGCGGTGTTCCACGCGGATGCGCTCGCGGGTCTTTCCCTCTTTGCCCACGGCCTGGCCTACCCTCTTCAGTTCGAAGGCCATCTGCTCGTTAGCGGTAACAATCTCGTTGAAGTTGTCGGCAATCTTGCCCGGAAGCCCCGTCCACGAAACGGGCAGACGCACGCTGAAGTCGCCGTCTTTCATGGTCTTCAGGCTTTGTAGGATGGTGGTTAGGCACTCCGACATCGGCGGCTCTAACGCATTAATCGGATGGCGGTTATCTCCGTCTTGCCCGCTGACTGGCGGCTCAATGGTCGTCGACATGCCCGGTGCTCCTGGATGGGTTCTGGCAATCAGCATTTTAGACAGAACGCGCGTGCGCCATCCCCTGAATCGGTACCTCTGAAACGCACAAATGCTGGAGAGCAGCGAAGGAATAGATGCATGGGGGGGATTGTAGGTTGCCTAATGTCTGTTCTGAACGTCAAATTTGACGGTTGCAAAGCGAGAACGTTAGCCCAGCCGAACATCCAAGCCTGTTTATCCAAATTGCGCCGCTTAAGCTGCACTGCGTGCTTACTCAATGGAAATCATGCGATCTTACTTCAGCAAATGTGATGTCGATTGGTCGTATGCGATGAGCCTTTACATGGATAACGCCGTTCTGTATTTGCAGAGCACCTTCTATCTGGAGAAAACGGCTTCGCGTTACGACAACTCTCTCCCTCTCAAATAAATCGGGAGTGATGATGACATTGGCGATTCCTGTTTCATCTTCCAGCGAGAGAAAGACAAACCCTTTCGCTGTCCCAGGACGCTGACGTGCGATTACGCAGCCAGCGATTTGTACAACTCTATTGTTGGTGCAGTGGGCAAGGTCATCGGCAGACAGAAAACCTTCACGCTTCAACTCTCCACGATGGTAAGTCATCGGATGCGGGCCGCAAGTGAGCCCACTTCCGGCGTAGTCCGCGGCAAGTCGCTCATCTGTAGTCATTGGTCTCAGGGGCATTGGCTCATTGCTGACTTGCTTCGTACTCGGAGTTTGTAGCAATGGGCCAACGGGACGGCCAGCCTGTTCTATCTGCCAAAGAGCGTCGCGCCGATGTTTTACCTCGCCAACAGAATTCAGTGCGCCGATTTGCGCAAGCAAAACCAGTTCCTTTCTGTTCAATTCAGGAACACGACGAGCAATATCGTCAACCGAACGAAAGAGTCCATCGGTATTGCGAGATGCCAATATCGCCTCGGCGGAAGATCGTCTCAATCCCCTGGCGTAGTTCAGGCCTATGCGGATGGACAAAGTCCCGTCAGGCTCGTGCTCGATGGAGCATGGCCAACCGGATCGTTGAACGCATATCGGGCGCACACGTAATCCATGGCGCTGCGCATCTTTTACAAGCACCGCAGGAGAATAGAAACCCATGGGCTGATTGTTGAGCAATCCGCATGTGAATGCCGCCAGGTAATGAACCTTCAAATAGGCAGACGCGTATGCAATAAGCGCGAAGCTGGCTGCATGGGATTCCGGAAAACCATACATTGCAAACGATGAGATCCCCTGGACGATATTGTCCTGCTCTTGTGATCCAATTCCATTGCGTGTCATGCCGGCGCGTAAGCGGCCTTCAAGGTCGCGCATCCGTTGCATGGAACGCCGCATGCCCACGGCTCTGCGCAATTCTTCAGCTTCTGCACCTGTAAAACTAGCGACGACCATCGCCATGCGCAGTAGTTGTTCTTGGAACAGTGGTACTCCGAGTGTTCGCTTCAGGACCGGTTCGAGCAACGGATGCGGATACGAAACTTCTTCCTGACCCTGTCTGCGGCGCATGTAAGGGTGCATCATTTTGCCGACGATAGGGCCGGGGCGAATGATGGCGACCTGCACGACGACATCGTAAAAACACCTCGGCGCATTATGAGGAAGGGAAGCCATCTGAGCGCGGCTCTCAACCTGAAACATTCCCACGGTATCGGCTTTGCAAAGCGTTTCGTATACGAATGGATCTTCAGGTAAGGTCGACAGATCAACCTGAGTTCCATAGTGTGCAGGAATCAATTCAAGCGAGTCTTTGAGCGCCGCCATCATTCCGAGTCCGAGCAAATCGACTTTGATGAGGCCGAGATCAGCGCAGTCTTCCTTGTCCCATTGCACAACTGTGCGACCTGGCATTGATGCGCGTTCGATGGGAACGATGCGATTCAGCATCCCGGCACAAATGACCATGCCACCAGAGTGCTGTCCAAGATGACGAGGCAGATTGTGTATCCGTGTGCAGAGCTCGAGATACTTGGCAATGCTGGGATGATGGATGTCGAAGCCCGCTTGATCAAAGTGTTTCGCCATGGTGTCATTTGCGCCGCGCCACTCCCAGTGACCCACCAGACTTGAGAGCTTGGCGAGTTGCTGCTCATCAAAGCCCAGTGCTTTTCCCACTTCTCTCGCAGCCGAGCGACCACGGTAAGAAATCACATTTGCTGTCATGGCCGCGCCAAGTGAGCCGTAATGCTCATAGATGTACTGAATGACGCGTTCGCGATGATCTCCCGATGGTAGATCGAGGTCAATGTCGGGCCATTCGCCACGATTCTCGCTGAGGAAACGCTCAAACAGTAACTCCATACCGATGGGGTCTACTGCAGTGATTTCGAGGGCAAAGCAGACAACAGAGTTTGCGGCAGATCCACGCCCTTGCACCAGGAAGCCATGCTGCTGGCAAAAACGAATGATGTCCCAGACGATCAGGAAGTAGCCCGCAAATCCAAGCTTCGCAATCAACTTAAGTTCATGCTGAGCCTGCTTGCGGGCTCTCTCGATCAAGTGCCGTTTAAGTGTGGATGCATAACGTTTGCAGATTCCGTCATCGACGCGTTTGGCCAGAAAGCTGTCCATGGTTTCGCCGTCTGGGACCGGGTATTGTGGAAATTCGTAGCCGAGATTGTTCAGTGTGAATTCAAGTCTCTCACTCACAATGCGAGTATTAGCAACCGCCTCAGGAATATCGCGAAAGAGATCGCGCATCTCACGCGCAGAGCGCAGATGGCTTAAGGAATTTCGGCAAAGGAGCCGTCCAGCATCATGCACCGTCGTATGGTGGCGAATCGCAGTAAATATGTCGAGGAGTTCACGATCGCCTGATGTGGCACAACGCGCGCCATTGGTCGCGATCGTCGGTACGCCAATCTCCGATGCGATGTTCTGTAATGCGGCATTACGATATTCTTCTTCTCGTTGATGGTGTCGCTGGAGTTCCACATACACATTGCTGTGTCCGTAGATTGAGGTGAGTAGATCGAGTGTTGTGCGCGCGCAGGATTCACCTCCACCATTGAGTGCCGCTGCGAGTGGACCTTCTTCGCCGCCGGTAAGGCATATCAAGCCAGATGAGAATTCTTCGAGATCATCAAAAGTTGCTGCGCCTTCAGCCTTAGTGGACTCACGCATCTTGAAGCGAGTGATCAATTGGCAAAGATTCTGATATCCGACCTGCGATGCACAGAGTAAAACGATGCGCGGAGGTTCATCTGGGCAGTGGTGTGGAAGCCACTCGGCAGGAACAAGCCTCTTGCCGAAAGATGAAACAGCGATCTCTGCACCAATATGAGCTTTCACTTTGTTGAGTTTTGCAGAGGTGTGGAAGCGTGCAGATCCATAGATGCCATTTCTATCGGCCAGCGCCATCGCAGGCATCTCGAGTTCCACGGCGCGCTCGACGAATGATTCTGGCTCCGAAGCACCACCGAGGAAACTGAATGCACTTGAAGCATGGAGCTCGATATATTCGTCGCAATGATCGCTAGCTGTCCGATCACAGATGTTTATGCCCTGGCCATCAATCATAAAAGGCATCCAGTAGCCATTGATTATTCAAATTGTCATGTGCGATCAGGCATCCGATGGTTTCGCCGAGGTTGTTCATTGCGATCACATCCCACTCGTCCATATCCCATTTATTAATGGACCACCAGCAGCCGCTTGAGTGCCATGGACCGTAAGCAACCTGCACATCATAGCGATCTGCACCGTCGCGAAATGAAGCTGGCTTTGCGAAATGGATTTGTACACGCAGAGGGTGCGGCGGCCGCATGCGACGCAGCGATAATCTCGACGTCGGATCGCGCCTAAGATTTGATTGATTAGGTATTGCGAAGTGCTCCATTGCGAAGCTGCCACTACGATGTGTGTCCTTCAGTACTGGGGAGCCGACACGATCGTCGCCAACTAGTGCTCTGAGCCGGGCTAGCGTGACATCCAGTCGCGATGGTTCCGGCGTCTGTGGCGCGAAAAGACCAAGCTGCACCTTGCTTTGTTGCCCGGCTTCGGCTCTCAATGTTAGCGATGCTATGGCTGCTTGTGGAGGATGTGCGGCAATCTCAAGTTGCAACAGTTTCAATAGGAACTTACGATCATTGCTGGGAATGGCCGGGCGAATTACTCGCTCATAGGTGAGAGATTTCTCAAGAGACATCTGAACCGTCAGAGTTGCCAAAGAGAGAGCTCGGCCCGTTGCACGCGACACTAGATTGTTGATCATGCTGGCAGCGATGAAGAGCAGGGAATCGAGCTGCTCGACATGTGTTTCGAATTCAATGTGTTCCTTTAATTCGAACTTGGCTTCGATGGGCTGGAATGGATGTTCTGCTGTGCCGCGCGAAAGCTTGAGCCACTGCTTTGTATGCTGCCCGAGACGTGAGATCAGATCTTCCTCCGGTAATTCTGCCAGCTCACCCAGTGTGCCAATTCCCCAGAGTGCAAATGTTTCGTAATGCTGCTCCTCAAGACGTAATGCTGCAATGGTCATCGCGGCTAGAGCCGCTGCTTCTCGTCCGCTTGGTATAACCGTAATGCCTCGTGTGAATTCGGCATTGATCCGTGCTGTATGGAAGTTGTGGCTTACAGATACCGATGCGCGAAATCCCGCAGAGAGCATCGCATTTCGTAGGCTTTGCGCCAGGGTCGCGGGCGGCCCGAATAACCGTTCAGTACCGGAGATATCCAATACGAATCCGCATGCGTTGGACGCATGTGTTTCCTCGATGCGAGGCGAAAACTTTGATACGCTCTCCAGAAGAACGGCACGGGCTGCAAGCTCTGTTTCCACCGATCGCGACAATACGCATACTCCAGTGAGTTCTTCGACTTCAAGGCGCGTCATGCCCGATACAACACCTCTCTTTCTCGCATGGAGATTGAGCGAGCAGACTCGTTCCTGTGGCGCGATGCCATCGAGTACGACGGCAGGTTTTGACTGTAGATCCGGTCTCAAACGCAAGATTGCGTGGGCGGGGAACTCAGCCGCGTGAATAGCGGCATAGACCGAATTGGATCGATTCGTCATGCACGTTGTTCAGGATTCCATGCTGCTTGTGTCGTCCACGTCGAAGCAGGTGGCTTGCGGGTTATGTTCGTAAGCGATGAAAAACGGATGCGGCCACGGCGTGCGTTATAGCGAAATCCTCGAATTACATTTTCGGAGGCAGCATCGACGCGTTCTGGCAAGCACTCCAGAACAACAGCAGCACTCGACTGGGCATATGGGGCTTTACCCAACACGATCAGGCTGCAACGGGTGCGGTCGGCCGCCTGCCGGTATCTGAACCATGTTGCCAGCGGAATACGCTGGCAATGTTCGATCGCTTCATCCGCCAGATCAAGGACGATGGCTGCATAGCCACCGGCCTGCAACAACTGATCCGTGGCGCGTATTGCCTGATCGAGGCGTGTCCAAGGCTGATTTTTTGCGAAGGTTCTATTTCTTAATCCGGGGGAGGATTTTTCGACAAGTACATTTCTGCATCGGACCCACAGAAGATGTTTCAGGCTTATTCCATTTGCTGCCGCTGATTCCGGATCCAGTGCATCGTTCGCGTCTATCCATGCGCAGACATTTCCATCCTGTGTGCGCTGTGCAAGAAACGCCAATGCAATGCTCGTACGTCCCGAGGACGCAGGGCCGGTAATCTCACTGATTGCTCCTAAAGGCAGACCGCCATCGAGTAGTTCGTCGATCTCAGCAATGCCCGTCGCAACTACTTCGTGAATGGTCCGCGCAGCAGGCGTAAGCACAGAGGGGTAGCGATGCTCGAAGTCGGTCTCGATCTGTTGGCGAAGTGCGGCAGAGGAAGGCATGGCGTGAAAGGCAAAATTCGCCTTTTGTTCGCCTTAAGAATCAGGCAATTCGAATGCAGTTGTCAACCCTCGTGCTTGTGGAAGCTGCAAGGGCTTTGGCCACTAAATCTCGTTCATATCGTATGTATAAGCTAAATAATTATACTATTTACAAGAATTAATTCATCAATTTATTGAGCTATTTAACCGGCTCAAGATGAGCCGTAAAGTGCCGTAGAAAAGGCGCTTCATAGGTCAGGCGCATCCCGCGTATCTTCTCGCGGTTCCGGAAGACTTCTACGATTATCTCGACAAGATAATCGACGTGGCTTTGCGTATACACGCGCCGAGGCATTGCAAGACGGACCAAGTCCATTTGTGCCGCTGCGGCAAACATCAGGGTTCCGATCTCGACAGAGCGGACACCGCCTTCGAGGTACAGTTCCGCAGCCAAAGCCACTCCTGGAAATTGATCGGCAGGGATGTGAGGCAGAAAGGCACGAGCATCGATATATATTGCATGGCCCCCGGGTGGCTGGACAATCGGAACACCGGCCTCGGCGATGTGGTTGCCAAGATACGCCGTCGACGCAATCCGGTAGCGCAGATAATCCTCCTGCAGGGCCTCCTGGATTCCGACCGCGATCGCTTCCAGATCGCGCCCGGCAAGACCGCCGTAGGTTGGATATCCCTCGGTCAGAATCAGCAGATCCTTCTCTTGCTGTGCGAGAAGATCGTTGCTGGTGCATAGGAAACCGCCGATATTCGCCATGCCGTCTTTCTTCGCAGACATGGTGCAGCCATCGCCATATCGGAACATCTCCTGCGCAATCTCTTTGGGAGTCTTATCGGCATATCCCGGTTCGCGTAGCTTGATGAACCATGCATTTTCCGCAAACCGGCAGGCGTCAAAATAGAGTGGAATGCCGTGACGCTTGCATACAGCACTCACCTGGCGCACGTTCTCCATCGATACAGGCTGGCCGCCACCGGAGTTGTTGGTTACCGTGAGCATCACGAGCGGAATGCGCTCGCGGCCTACACGTGTAATCAGCGATTCAAGTGAGGCGACATCCATGTTGCCTTTGAATGGATACTGCAAGGACGGCTGACGGCCTTCAGGAATCAGCAGGTCAATCGCTTCAGCCCCGACGAACTCAACATTGGCGCGGGTCGTGTCGAAATGCGTGTTATTGGGGACGACATCACCTTTCTTGCACGTCACTCCAAACAAGATCCGCTCAGCTGCCCGGCCCTGATGCGTGGGAATCACGTGCTTGTATCCGACAATGTCGTGGATTGAGTTGCGGAAGCGGTCGAAGCTCCTGCTTCCGGCATAGCTTTCGTCGCCTTCCATCACGGCGGCCCACTGATGTGTCGACATCGCGCCGGTTCCTGAGTCAGTAAGCAGATCGATTAGGACATCATCGGCATGCAGCAGAAACAGGTTGTAGTGTGCGGCTTTCAACAATTCCTCGCGCTGTGCGCGCGTAGTCCAGCGGATCGGCTCGACACTTTTGATTCGAAATGGCTCGATGATGGTTCTTACTGACATTCCATGCCCCAATCGTTCGGTAGTATAGGTGGTTGCGCGAGCGAAAGTCCAAACAGGGCATAGCGCGGTGCGGGAATCGATCTCATCGTCAATAAATCCGCTACGGCTCGGCGGCCAGTTTGCGCAGGCGATCTCTGACGTTCCAGAAGGCCCGTCCGTCATGATATGCGGCTTTCCAGATTGAACCTTTGTCTTCGGTGACAGGCGTGCCGTCGGCCGTGGTCAGGTTGAAATCGCCGTGATACTGCCGATCGATGGTGTGGTTGTGGATGAACGCCCATTGTTCCAGGAATCGCTGGAAGTACACGCTGTCCTGTTTTCCGTAGCGTTCGTGCATCATCAGCAGGGCGTTCAGACCTTCCACCTGCACCCACCACTCCTTCATGGTGTCTTCGGCTTTGCCGAACGTGGTGCCTTCGCGAAAAAAACCGCCATTCTGGCGATCCCAGCCATAGGCGAGTGCGTGATCGACGAGCATCCTGGCCATGCGCTCGGTCTTTTCGTCGGCTTTCTTGTGAAGCACCTCATCGGTCTCGAGTATCAGGTAGGCCGTCTCAACATCGTGTCCGTAGGAATCATGATCAGGAATCGGCTGCCAGGCATTTGTGAAGTAGAAATTCATGACGCCAGGCTCAACGCAATCTTGTCTCGGACGATTGCCAGCAACTCTTCAAGACGGGAACGTAGAGTCGGATCGGGCCAGACCTCGTAGAGCTGAGTGAACGCCTCCAGCAAGTGAATATGTGTGTTCATCGACTTATAGTTGATGGGTCCGATCGGGTTAGTTGCCGCAGTTCCATTAGGAACGTGTGGCACAATCCGTGTTCCATCGCGAGCGAGCCATTCAAAATACCCGCCGTTCACGGAGTCATGTGCGCGCTTGTCTGCCCATAAGAATCCATTCTTTGCGGTTTCGAGTGCCTTGGGGTCTTTGGTTGCCTGGTACGCGGCTGCGGCTCCGTAAATGCAGAAGCCAATGCCGTACAGTTCTTTCTCGTCGCCAAATGCGGAAGTGATTTTGCCCTCGTCGTCCAATCCCCAGAAGAAGCCGCCGTCCTGCTTGTCCCACATTACGTCGGCGAGAAAATCGACGCCGTGGCGCACGATCGGAATGTATTGATCTTGAAGCGCAGGTTCGCGCAACACCACCTGCGCGGCAACCCAGGTCATGCGTCCCTGAAAGACTGAGAATTTACCGTCACTTGGCATCTCACGCCAGTCGCGTGCGAAATGCGAATGAAAGCCGCCGTGCTTGGCATCCAACGAACGGGGAAACCATACGTCAAGAACGTCCTGGTGCAAGGCCTTGTCAACTTCTACGGCCAGCTTCAGATAAGTCTCGCGTTCTGGCCGCTCTCCGGCGAACGACGGCTGCGAACGTAGCTGCTGGGCGATCGATGCGCACAAAATAACTGTGAACCACAGGAAGAGACGTCTCATGCAATGGGCAAAGCACCTCGCGCGAATCCTACCACAAGGAAACCACATCCTTTGCGCGGCAGGCAGCTTCGCCGAGTCGCATCCATCGTGGTCCATGAGCCTCACGATGCTTCGCTTGTTACTACTGTGTATCCAATCGGAACTATTTAGTGCCCGTTCAGCATGGGAGACTTCTGCTAAGCTAAACGCAAATCCCTGGTTTTTACTGCGGTCGGCAGCTTCCCTCGGAAAGAGGAGTATGGGCACTCAGAAGCTGTGCGCCTGCGACCGGACACGTCAGAGCGCGATCGGTGTGCAGATTGGATTCGTTGATACCGTTAAGCAGCCCTTTGCGGCAATTGTGAAGGGCCTTTCCGACGTTTCAGAAGACGGACTCTGGTTGAATCCATTCCGAGGCATTCCCCCGGGCCCGCGTCTCTCGCGATTCGATGTGATCTATCTCGACGAAAACTGCAGAGTACTGGAGTACGCCGAGAACTTCACCGAAGCGGAATTTGAGCCGCTAAGCAAAACACCTGCCAGCGCGCTCATACTCCCGGCGCACACCCTCGCTGCGATCAACATCCAAAGAGGAGATCGGTTCAGGATCTGCAGGAACAGTGAAGCTCTCGCAGGTTTCGATGACATGCCGCCGCAAGCTGACCGTGATGATGCGTTTCAATGCGCGAAGAACATCGGACTTCCAGCATCAGAGGCGCAGGTGCTCAATCATGAAGAGGCCGCCGTCAAACCTGAAGTTGATGAAAAGCCTTCGCTGAAGCTCCGGCTTCTGCGCTGGCTGTTCCCTGAACCTGCTTTCACCGATCGCCGTCGTGGTGAACGCCTGCCTGTGCCGGGGCTTGTTGCCTATTATTGGACCGGAGGGGCCCCGCAGGCCTACCAGCTCGGCAACGTGAGCGGAAGTGGGTTGTATTTGCTCACTGAGGAGCGCTGGCTCCCCGGAACGCGTATCGTGATGACACTGCAGACGGAGAAACGCGAATCAAACACCGAGGACATCGTCCGGTTGAATCGAAGGTAATTCGCTGGGGTGAAGAAGGGGTCGGCTGCGAGTTTGTTGAATCAGGATATGTCGACCTGAATGCTGGCGAAACTATAGAGGATCAAGATTCGACCGCGCGGCATTCGAACAATTTCTTCGTCGCTCCCGGGGTCTTGCTCCAAGCACGCCACAAACGACTATCCAATAAGACCATTCGAATCACATTGACCTTTTCGTGAAGGACTACCCTGCTGGAGCCGAAGTATCTGGCGGAGAGAGATCGGATTCGTCTTTCAGCGTCACTTCAGGCTCAGCAAGCTGCAGAGAACAATATGCCATTAGGAGACTACGCGCCCTTCGATTTCCCGATCCACAAGGGCCTCCAACAACTCGTCGACTCCTGCAAACTCCGCCGCGGCAACACGTCACATGTCGTTTTTCCGCTAAAAGTCTTGCTGTGCTCGTCGATTGTCAGCACATGCTCGCGCTTCTCTGACAGCAATATCGAGATCTCTTCGCGCACATCCGAAGCCTGGGCCTGTCGTCTCATGATCGCAAGTAATGCATCGCATCTCCAGTGATAGATCCAGTCGTCACATGAAAGGATCTTGATCAAGTACTCCGCTCTCTCTTCAAATACTCGCCAGCTGTTTCCCTTCCATATCGCTGTTCGACCATTTGAAAGAGCGGAAGCTTGAATAAGCTACCACACTTTTGCGGTCCGTTCCGCAGACTGGCGTGAGATGGCCCATGCCCTCGGCTTGGCCAGGCAAGTCTGCCGGGCTCGTGGATGCGGTGCCAAGATCCTGCTCACCGTTGCTATCCGCCGCATGCCGGGCCCTCCTCAGAAGTTTTCTTTCGTCCGACCGCATACGATCCTGCTCGAGACAACTCCCGATAGCTCCCGCAAGAACTTTCTTTTCGCATGGCTTGGTCAGATAACAGAAGATTTTGCCTTCGTTCACCGCACTGATCGCTGCATTCAGGTCCGCATGTCCGGTCAGCAGCATCCGCACCGTGTCCGGCGCTTTCTGCCGCACCTGCGCCAGAAATTCGGCACTGTCCATACCCGGCTTCGCATATCCGGGACGTTGGTCATCTAAGACCCCGGGCAGCATTCGCTGCTCTGTTGTGGTGCACTGCGAGCCTCCTTGCCGCATTACTCAGGACCTGAACCAACGCCGTGTTGGCTTTGCCGGATAATTCAGGGAAACTACTTCTTCACCGGGTCCTTGTCGCGCTCGACTGCGGCCACAATTTTCAAGAAGTTCCAAAGGGGACGACGGCTGCTAATATCAATACATGAAGAGTGAATGGCGCAAGTTCAACCCCAGGAAGCCAGATACCCATCCGAAGGATAATTCTCGAGTGGAAATGAAGTATGCGGATGGAACACAAATCTCTGGAGGGTATTTGAAGGGCCATTTTTTTCAAGGTGGTGTTATCTCCGCAAGCAGCGTTGACCTGACTATGCGCTGGCGGTACGCTCAATAGGTCCAGTCAACGCCTGGGAACTCGTTGAAATTCGAAGTACTATAGCGGATTTCTTCGGGATTTGCATTTCTGCTGGTTTGAAATCTGTTTGAACCGTGCATTCGAGCTGTGTATTTGTTCAGTGTTCATCGTGATTTGCGGCGCCGGAGGATACACGACCGGCACCTGCGCGGTTAGCATGCCGGAGCAGCAGACGATCACCTAC
>CAWBCZ010000016.1:0-25653 GCA_963787435.1 uncultured Acidobacteriaceae bacterium | reverse complement strand
GCCGCTGACGGTTGAGCAAAAGGCTGAAGTCGAGAGCCTTCTCACAGAAATCCGAAACTAGTCGCGAGCCGTCGTTATTCGGTGGTATTGCGAAGTGGCGGCGCTCGCAGCCCACGGCCGCATCTGAATCGTGCTCGCGTCGAATCCAATAGCCCCCTTAATGACTCCGATAATCGCATCCAAGACGCGTCATTTGACTTCGCGGAAGTCTTGCCACATACTCTTATTAACATTCAAAAGAAAAGGGGGCCTTATGACGTCGTTGAAGGCGAAATTATGGGTCACTCTAAGGGCCGACGACGTTGTGGTTGCCGAAGTTGAGGATGCTTCGCTTTGGCAACGAGTCCTTAGCGTAATCAACGGTGCCAAACTAGAGATCATTGCCGATCCCACGAAAACTGAAAGCCATGAACATGAGAAGGATCCCGCCGATCCAGCCGGGAACCGTGGTGGCGGTCCGTCGAAAGGCGCGGAAGCCATCGACCAGATCGCTCATCAGCTTGGGATCGAGACTGCTCTGCTTCAAGGTGCTTGTTCACCAACTGCCGAACAGCCGTATTTGCATTTGGATCCGCATTGTTGGGAGGAGATGAAGAAGCAAGTGCCACAGCGGGGTTCAACTGCCATATCGCCAATTGTCGCCGCTGCTACGCTCGCGGCGCTTTGGTTTCGTGCAGCGTCTCTCGGAACCTTAACGCAGGCGCAGGCTAAACAGGTTCTTGGAACTATTAACCTGACGGATCCGAACGCTAGCCGATCTTTGAAGAATACAAGCTGGCTGCAGGGCAGGCCAGGCGGGCAAATAGTATTGAACCCGGCAGAGATTTCGAAGGCGGTAAAGCTTGCGAAGGGCTTCTGTACAAAGGACTGGACAGCATGGAAGGAGTCGGCTAGTTGATTAGCCTTAACCGATGACTTCAAGCGACTTCCTCAAGTGCATAGAAGAGAAGCAACTCAAGATCCTTGATCTTGCACTTGCTTTGCTTTGGTGGGTTGGGCGGGACGATCCCAGCAAGGGAATCGGCGCGGCAGTAATCTGTTCCGAGTTGGAGAGTGCCGGTTATCCGAAGCAGAATACATCGCGGCTAACCACAGGTCTGAAGAAACACCCTGGAACGAGCAAAGCAGGCAAGAGCGAGTGGCGCCTCCATCCGAGGGCGCGAAGATCTTTGGACGCGGAATACGCTTTTGCATTGAAACCGAAACCACTGGCGCAAAGCGACAGCGTGCTCCCGACGGACCTTTTCCGTGGGACACGAGATTACATCGAAAGAGTGATTCAACAGATAAACAGATCCTATGACGCCGAGTTGTGGGACTGTTCGGCAGTGATGTGTCGGCGTCTTTTAGAAACCCTGATCATCGAGACCTACGAGAAGGCGGGTCGAGCCGGTGAGATCAAGGGATCGGATGGCAATTTCATGATGCTGAACGGCCTAATTGGATTATTGGAACGAGACACGTCAATCCATTTGGGCCGGAATGCTGCGAAAGGCCTAAAGGATTTTAAGCAACTCGGTGACTTATCTGCACACAACCGAAGATTCAATGCTCGACAGAACGATATCGACCGCGTACGAAACGGGCTTAGAGTGGCTGCCGAAGAGCTTTTGCACTTGGCAGGTTTACACGCGCGATAATTAGGACTAGGAAATCTACGGTAGAGGGATTGTTGCTACGCTCAGATCTACGGAAGATTTGCGCAGAACAGGACATTGTCTGGGACCGAAATGCCCACCATGACTGAGTTACCGTCGCAGACGTGCATTGTGACCCCTTTACGTTGATTAGGTTCCTGCTCTTGTGTCACTAGATCGGGATGGATGTTCGAAAGACCTGGTGAGGGCGCACAGATTAGCCAGTCGTATCCCTGATGCCAACCAACCATAGCTGATCCCGCTGGACATACATGCACTATATGACCGCCGCCTTGGTAGAAAATGTTAGCTTGAGTGCCTCCGGCGGTAAGAGCCGGGTCAACTGCAGGTGAGCCAACACCGTTAACTGCACTGCACATAAAACGATTTCCACCAACGTCAATCCCACGCATCAGGGCATTACCGAAGCACACATGGACAGATGTGTTGTTGTACCACCCTTGATCCTTATCGTCTTCGAAGTCTCCTGGTGCAAGGGCAGGCAAGGCAGCAGCGAAGGCAAGTAGGAGAACTACCAACGAGGTTCTCATCTTAGAATCTCCGTAAATGAAATCGAGGCACTAGTGTCTGATGGATGCCAGCGAGTATCCCATTTCAATCACCTGATGTCCAGTAAAAGCCGCGCGCTGCCAGCGCGGCACTTGGCCATGCCGATGAAGATGTCCACAATGATTCAATGGATCACATTTCGCAAGACCTTTTGTGTATTCGCAGGGACTTGTGTTTCCGACAGATGCAGGAGCATGTAGCCTTGTTCACACTAGGATGATGTCCGATAACAGATATTCTGTATAGTTAAAACGTGTAATTTGCTCTAACCTCGATCTTTCTGCTGGATTTGAAGATATGAATGCTTCAGACCTCCGCAAGCTCTCTTCCCTACATTTTGTAGCGGCCGAGATCTTCGTCGTTCAGGCCCTCAAGCCAGCCGCGCAATTCCTCTGCGGTGGGGCCCTCGGGCGGCCCTGCCATGTTCAGCTTCGCGGATTGCATGACCTGCTCTGATACAAAAATCGGACAGTCGGCGCGGAGCGCTAGAGCGATCGCATCCGACGGGCGCGCATCAAGGGTCATCAATTCTCCGTCCTGGCGAATCCACAGAACTGCGAAGAACGTATCATCTCTAAGTTCCGTGATTACAATCCGTTCCAACTGGGCATTCATGTGACGCATTAGATTCCGCGTCAAGTCATGCGTCATCGGCCGCGGAGCGGACACTTTTTCGATTTCAATGGCGATCGCGTTGGCCTCGAAAATGCCAACCCAGATGGGCATGACGGTGTCGGAGCCGACGTCTTTGAGTACCACGATCGGCATATTCGTGGATGGATCCATCATCAAACCGCGGATTCGAACTTCGATGTCCATGGTTTTCCCCTTCACTACTTTGCTTAGACGGCTTCACCGACCAGGCTGTTCGGAAAAGTGTTTGTGATTTTTACCCTTATATACGACCCGGGAGCCGGTGCGATGGGCAGAGATGTGGTGAAATTCACCGGCTTGTTCTGCGTACTTCTGCCGGCGATCTGACCGCGGGCAGGGTTTGCACCCTCGACCATCACTTGCATTTCTTCGCCTAAGTGCCTGGCGTAGTTTAACCTTTGAATCTCACGTTGACGATCCAATACAACCTGAAGGCGTTTGACTTTCTCACTTTCCGGAACAGAATCGATCATCGTGAGAGCCGGTGTGTTTGGCCGGCCTGAGTACTTGAAACCGAAGACGCAATCGTACTGGACCTCCTGCAGCAAGTCCATCGTTTGGATAAAGTCGTCGGGTGTCTCGCCTGGAAATCCTACGATGATATCCGTCGACAGCGAGATCTTCCGTTTCGCCGCCTTGATCCAACTGATGCGTTCTAGGTACCAGTCGGATGTGTACTCGCGAGCCATCATTTTGAGTACCCGCGAAGAGCCGGACTGCACCGGGAGATGGACGTGATCACAGAGCGATGGGAACGCGTCGATGGCCTCGACGATGTCGCGGGTGAAGTCGCGGGGATGGCTGGTGGTGAATCGGACCCGCCGAATGCCGGAAACCTGACCGACAGCGGCAAGCAGTTCGGCGAAGCTCAACTTCCCTTCTGGATCTCGGTAGCTGTTGACGTTCTGGCCGAGGAGCTGGATTTCGGTGTAGCCCTGGTCGGCGATGCGCCGTGCTTCAGCCAGCACGGATGAGGATCCGCGGCTGCGCTCTTTGCCGCGCGTATATGGAACCACACAGTATGCGCAGAATTTATCGCAGCCCTCGATGATGGTGATGTATCCGCGGTAGGGGTTCTGACGCGAGGTGAACTCGGTTTCGAATGTCTCGTCGGTCTGCCGGTCGTCGAGGCCGGTAATGCGGTTCTCGCCGGCTTCGAGGCGGTCGAGCATTTCTGGAAGCTTGCGGTAAGAGGCCGATCCGGATACCAGCGACACGTACGGCGCGCGCTCGAAGATCTTCTCGCCTTCCTGCTGCGCTACACAGCCAAGCACGCCGAAGCGTTTCCCGGCCTTGTGCAGTTTTTTGTAGTCGTTGAGTCGATTGAAGACCTTTTGTTCGGCCTTATCGCGGATGGAGCAGGTGTTGTAAAGGATCAGGCCTGCGTCTTCTTCGGAGTCGACCTGGCGGTAGCCCTCATGCAGTAATGTGCCAATGACCTTTTCGGAGTCGTGGGCATTCATCTGGCACCCGAAAGTCTCAAGGTAGAAGGTTTTTTCGGACGCCATAGTAAGTCTGAGTATAGTGCATTTCTTCTGCACAAATCCTGGACGCCTGATCGCTCGGTTTTTATGGCGTGGAACGGGAACAAACACGTCCAATTCTGGACACCACGCACCGGAATCGCACAACAGCTATTTTGTGACTCTCAGCCTTCGGGACGTCGAATCAACAACTTGCGTTCCATCGTTATTTGGGCTTCCGCGTGCTGTGCAGAGGCCATGCGCGGGCTGCGCACGGCGCAGTGTCACCGGGAGGTGCATCGCGATGGCGATTGAAGTTCAGGGTGTCGCGCCCATGGTGCAAGTATTCGACATGCCCCGATCCATCGCGTTCTATCGCGACCTGCTCGGATTCGCGATCATCGGAAAGTCCGAAGCGAAGACGGCTGATCCCGACGATGTGGGCTGGGCGATGCTGCAGCTTTCGAACGCGACGATCATGCTGAATACGGCCTACGACCCGGACGATGTGCCGGCGTCTCCAGATGAGGGGCGCTGGTCAGGACACCAGGATACTTGCCTCTACTTCGGATGTCCCGATGTGGACGGCGCCTACCAGCATCTCGTTTCGCAAGGAGTCAAGGCCGATCCGCCCAAAGTGGCGTGGTACGGCATGAAACAGCTCTATCTGAAAGACCCCGACGGATTCGGTATTTGCTTCCAGTGGCCCGCCTGACGATTTCACGTTGATGGAGCGCCTATGAAGACCGTGTTTCAGGACATTCGTTTCGGCATTCGGCAACTGATCAAGATGCCCGGGTTCACCCTTACGGCGATCGTCTCGCTGGCGCTGGGCATTGGGGCCACCACGGCGGTGTTCAGCGTGGTCTACGCAATTCTTCTCGATCCATATCCCTACCGGGACGCTAATCGCATGATCCATATGCGGCTAATTATGCCCGATGGCCAGTTGCAGGGATTTCTTGGAATTACGCGCGCGGAGTGGCAGCAGGTCCGTAAATCGCCGGTGGTGGAAGATACTTTTCTCCAAGGCACGCGGAATTTACCCCTTAGCAGCAGCGACTTGCCCGAGGATGTTCTGGGCGTCGACCTGACCACGAATGCATTCAACTTTCTGGGTGTTCCAGTCGCGCTGGGAAGGCCGCTGCAACCCTCGGATGCGCCAGACGGTCAGGACCCACAGCCCGTTGTCGTGCTCGCATACAAGTTCTGGCTCCGGCACTTCAACGCCGATCGCGGCGTCCTTGGGCAAACAATCCAACTGGATCACAAGAACTACACAATCGTCGGCGTTGCCGGGCAGCGTTTCGTGTGGGGTGACGGCGACTTGTACCTTCCGCTTAAAATTACGGCGGATCAAAGCACTGACTATTACGTAGGGATGCGTTTGAAGCCGGGCGTGAGCCATGCCCAGGCAGACGCCGCGCTGCAACCGCTGCTCAACGAATTCGCTCATGAGACACCGCAATTCTTTCCGCATGGAAAGTTGCGGCTTCATGTTGTTGGACTGAACGAGCAGTTTGTGCAAGACCTGGGAGGCACGCTCTATCTGCTCTTTGGGGCTGTTGCCCTGCTGCTGATCATCGGTTGCGGAAATGTCTCAATTCTGCTGCTGGCGCTCGCGACAGCACGACAGCATGAATTTGCAGTGCGTGCCGCAATTGGTGCGAGCCGAACAAGAATCATTCGACAACTCCTGACAGAGGCGCTCTTACTCTCATTGACGGGCGCCGGGCTCGGGCTGATGCTCGCCTACAGGACGGTGACGGTTATTGCGGCCAACCTGCCAGAATTTTCGTTTCCGCATGAGGCGGCCATTCAGATCAATCTGCCGGTCCTCATATTTTCCGTCGTGGTTGCAGTTGGTACTGGAGTTCTGTTCGGTCTGTGGCCTGCGGGGCAACTGTCGCGGCCCGAAGTGAGCCAGGTGATGCAGTCGAACACTCGCAAGACGACCGGCGACGTGAAGGGACGGAGAACGCACGCGGTTTTGATCGGCGGCCAGATTGCGTTAACCCTTCTGATGATGGCCGGCGCTGGAGCGGCGATCGGAGGCTTTCTGCGCGTGGCACACACGAAGCTTGGCTATGACCCACACAACATCATGTCCGTTGGGATTCCTGTTCATGAGGGTGCATACAAGACCTGGCCCGAGCGCGAGGCCTATTTTGAACAGATTTACGCGAAGGTGGCGCAGGTTCCCGGCGTGAGGATGGCGGCAATCTCCAGCAATGCGACGCCACCTTCCAACGGAGCCACTCTCAAATTTGAAATCGTCGGAAAGCCCTCGTCCCAGGAGCAGACGATCCGGTTCAATATCGTCAGCAAGGAGTATTTCCCTATTCTGAGGATTCCGCTGCTTCAAGGCAGAATCTGGGATGAAGATGAGAGCCATCGGGGAGCAGCTCTCGCCGTCGTCAACCAGACTTTCGCGCGACGCTACTTCCCTGCCGGCGATGCCATTGGACACACAATCCAGTTGCCGGACCTGAAGTCTCCCCCGCCATTCCTTCTGGCCGCTCCCGGCGCTGCAAACGGCTTGCTGATTATCGGAATCGTGGCTGACAAGCTCGACGACGGACTCTCACGGCCAATCGTGCCCGAGGCCTTTGCTCCTTTCACCGTGGCATTGACCGGCTACACACAGATTCTTGTTCGCACCGATGGACCGCCCCTGGCGCTGCTTCATGCTGTTCGTGCGACGATCAGCACGATCGATCCATCCCAGCAGACCGGCAACGACGTTCGCGATCTCGAACACTGGATTACGCGGATGCCTGAATGGGCACGGGGCCAGCTCGTCGCATGGCTCTTTGGCGCGTTTGCAGCGCTGGCTCTCGCTCTGGCGGCGGTTGGGCTGTACAGCGTGGTGGCGTACACCGTAGTGCAGCGCACGAATGAGTTCGGCATCCGCATTGCTTTAGGCGCGACACGGAGCCATGTGCTCGGCATCGTGTTTCGCTCGACGGTGGCAAGCGTGGGCACTGGTCTTGCTGCCGGAGTGGTGTTAACGCTCGCACTGAATAAGGTGATGGCCGCCTGGGCTGCGGAGAGCTCGCGCAATCCCCTGCTGTTGCTCGGCGCAACCTCCGTTCTTTCGCTAGTGGCGACCCTTGCCTGCATTATTCCGGCGTGGCGTGCCGCGAGAGTCGATCCAATGAAAGCAATCCGATATGAGTGAATCTCGATGAGCCGCTTCTCGAAGGAGCCTCTATGAAGACCGTGTTTCAGGATATTCGTTTCGCCACTCGGCAGCTCATCAAGATGCCCGGGTTCACACTTACCGCGATTGTCTCTCTGGCGCTAGGCATCGGAGCCACGACTGCGGTCTTCAGCGTGGTCTACGCGATTCTCATGGATCCCTATCCCTATAAGGCTCCGGATCGCATGGTCCATATGCGCCTGACTATGCCATCGGGCAACCTGAACGGCTTCGGCGTAACGGGTTCGCAATGGCAGGAGCTACGTAAGTCGCCGGTGGTGGAAGACACTTTCCTCGAGGATGACTGGAGCCTGACGGTCACGGGTGCCGATCTGCCGGAGGACGTGCAAGGCGTTTATCTCAGCTCCAACGGCTTCAACTTTCTCGGAGTACCCGCAGCGCTTGGACGAGGCTTGCAACCCTCAGACTCGATCGACGGCCAAGATCCGCAGCCGGTTGTCGTGCTCGGTTACAAGTTCTGGCAGAGGCACTTCAACGGCGATCCTTCGGTCCTCGGCAAGACCCTCCAGTTGGTGCGCAAGAACTATACCGTTGTCGGGGTTGCCGGATCGCGATTTACCTGGGGTGATGCCGATGTATATCTGCCGCTGAAAATCACCGGGGATCCGGTGAAGTCCTTCTATGCGGGAGTTCGGCTGAAGCCGGGCATCAGTCATGCGCAGGCCGACGCTGCCCTGGAACCACTTATCTTTCAGTTCGCAAAGGAGACACCGAAGCATTTTCCGCCGGACCGGCTGCATCTTCATGTCGTTGGCCTGAACGAGGACTTCGTCAAGCAGCTGGGCGGTACGCTCTATCTCTTGTTTGGAGCAGTTGCGCTCTTGCTGATGATCGGCTGCGGGAATGTCTCCATCCTTCTGCTCGCACGCGCCACAGCTCGCCAGCACGAGTTCGCCGTGCGCTCTGCGATTGGGGCAAGCCAGCGCAGAATTGTCCGTCAGTTGCTTACCGAGTCCTTGCTGCTGTCTCTCACGGGAGCGGGACTTGGACTTCTGCTCGCTTACAAAACCATCGCCGTGATCGTTGCCCATCTTCCGCAGTTCTCATTCCCTCATGAAGCGGCGATACAGATCAATTTGCCTGTGCTTATTTTCTGTATCCTCGTTGCGGTGAGTACGGGAATTCTGTTCGGTCTCTGGCCGGCGTTGCAGCTTTCCAAACCGGAAGTCAGCCAGGTTATGCAGTCCAGCACCCGCAAAACGACCGGCGATGTGAAGGGGCGCAGAATACACGCGGCATTGATCGGAGGTCAGATCGCGCTGACCCTGCTGATGATGGCCGGTGCGGGCGCGGCAATCGAGGGCTTCTTGCGCGTTGCAAATATGAAACTCGGTTACGACCCGCACAATATCATGTCGGTCGGGATTCCAATTCACGACGGCACGTATAAGACGTGGCCGGAGCGAGCCGCCTACTTCGAACAGATCTACGCGAAGGTGGCAGGTGTTCCGGGTGTAAATCTAGCTGCGGTCTCAAGCAACGCGACGCCGCCAGACAATGGATTCAATACAAAGTTCGACATTGTCGGTAAGCCTTCCTCCGCGGACCAGACCTTTCGTTTCAACCTCGTCAGCAAGGAGTATTTTCCCGCGCTGAAGATTCCGATGATGCAGGGAAGAATCTGGGACGAAGCTGAAACCCGTCGCGGTGCCGCTTTGGCCGTGGTCAACCAGACCTTTGTGCGACGCTACTTCCCTGCGGGCGATGCGGTTGGACACACTTTCAAGGTTCCGGATTTAAAGCCGGAACCGCCGTATTTCCTGATTGCACCCGGCGCCGAGGATGGTTTCCTTATTGTGGGCGTGGTCGCCGACAAACTGGACCAGGGACTCTCCAAGCCGATTCTTCCTGAAGTGTTCGTTCCGTACACGGTGGCGATGGGCATGTACACACAAATGCTTGTCCGTTCTGACGTGCCGCCGCTGAGCCTGTTGCACTCCGTGCGTGCTGCAGTCAATTCGATTGATCCTGACCAACAGACAAACGGAAATGTACGCGACCTTGAGCATTGGATATCGGAGACACCCGAATGGGCGCGTGGGCAATTGGTCGCCGTGGCTCTTTGGAGCATTCGCGGCTCTTGCACTGGCACTCGCTGCCGTTGGGCTGTACAGCGTGGTTGCTTACACGGTAGTGCAGCGCACGAATGAATTTGGAATTCGAATCGCACTGGGGGCAAAGAAGGGGCACGTCCTCGGAATTGTGTTCCGCTCGACGGTGGCAAGTGTTGGCGCGGGGATGGTGGCCGGAGTTGTGCTGACCTTGGCGCTCAACAAGGTGATGGCCAGCTGGGCCGCCGAGAGTTCACGCGATCCCCTGCTCCTGCTCGGCGCAACGGGTATTCTCTCGCTGGTCGCAACGATCGCCTGTCTTGTTCCAGCGTGGCGCGCGGCGGGCGTTGATCCGATGAAGGCAATTCGGTATGAATGATGCGGTTTCTCGCAATGGTTGATGCAGGCATACCTAACGCAGGCCTGTGTGCAGATACGCAAGCAGAGCGGCCATCTGCGTATCGTCGAATCGGCCGTTGAACGCCGGCATCATTCCCTTGCCCCCAAGAACTACGTGTCGCACTCCTGCATCCGTTGCCGGAGCGCCGCTGGGCAGCGCGGCACTCTTGAAGACGCCGTGGAGATCGGGAGGGACTTTCTTCAGAGCGAGATCGTTCTCCTCGTGACAATGAGCGCATCGGACTTCGTACAGGTGCTTCCCTTCCGCTTCCTGCGTCGTAAGAGGCGTGACCGCGTGACACCCGGCGATCATCGTGGCAACGCAAACAGAGATACAGAGAATGAAGAAAGAGCGCTGAAAGGTCATCCCACTTCATTTTAGAGGCGCGGCCGGTTCGATATGCTGGAGCCATGACGCTTCCCTCTCTGGCCGAGATTCGTGAGGCCCAGGATGTTCTCTACCGCTACATGCCGCCGACTCCTCAATACAGCTGGCCGCTGATCAACCAGCGTCTGGGAGCGGAAGTCTGGATCAAGCACGAAAACCACACGCCGGTGGGTGCATTCAAGATCCGCGGCGCGCTGATCTATACCGATTGGCTTCGGAAGACGCAACCTGCGCTGAAAGGCGTGATCGCTGCCACGCGCGGTAATCACGGCCAGGGTGTCGCCATGGCGGCGCGCCTGCATGGCATCAAGTGCATCATCGTGGTGCCATACGGCAACAGCGTCGAGAAGAATCGCGCCATGATCGCACAGGGCGCTGAGCTTGTGGAGCACGGGCAGGACTTTCAGGAGTCGCTTGAATATGCGCGAGTGCTTGGGGCAGAGCGCGGTTTCCTCATGATTGACTCGTTTCACGAACGGCTGGTGATGGGCACGGCGACCTATGCGCTGGAGTTCCTTCAGTCTGCGCCGGCGCTCGATCGGGTGTATGTGCCGATCGGTTTAGGCTCGTCGATCTGCGGCATCGCTGCCGCCCGAAATGCGCTTGGGGCTTCAGACGGAGATCGTGGGAGTGGTTGCCTCCGGTTCGCCGTCCTACGCGCTGAGCTTCTGCGCAGCGCAAGATCGTCGAGGCTCCTTCGCGCACTGCCATTGCCGACGGACTGGCCTGCCGCACTCCAAATGCAAATGCCATGGAGATTATCTGGAAGAACGTGGCGCGGATCGTGCAAGTTTCAGATGCCGACATTGCGGTACGCTATGCGAGCGATCTTTCAGGACACGCATAATGTTGCTGAGGGCGCCGCAGCCGCAGCGTTGGCAGGCGCGATGCAGGAACAGGAAGCAAATCGCGGCAAGCGCATAGGCGTCGTCCTGACGGGTGGAAATGTCGATGCCAATGTTTTCGCGCGCGTGCTCTGCGGGGAGACAGCACAATGATGAAGCCGCACTTCGATAACCTTACGCCGCTGGCTCATGCAGCCCAGAACCGCTGCTTTGGCTGCGGAGAGGCCAATCCACAAGGGCTTCAGCTGGAGTTTCTTCTTGCGGAAGACGGGACTGTGGTTTGTCCCGCTGTCATTCCTGATTCCTTCGAGGGGCATCCGGGTTTTCTTCACGGCGGGATCATCGCGACGCTGCTGGACGAGACAATGAGCAAGGCGGTTCGCGCTCGCGGCCTTACGGCGATGACGCGTCACATGGAAGTCGATTACAAGCGCCCCGTCCCATCGCGCGTGCAGATTCGCATGGAGGGACGGATCGTCAGAGATGAGGGACGTAAACACTGGGTCGAGGCCACGATCTTCGGCGACGATGGACATGCCCTCGCCAACGGCAAGGGACTGTTTATCGAGGTGCGCCCGGCGAAGTCCGCTTGATTCGGTGGATGGCGTGGCTTCTACTGTAGCGTGGAAAGCCAGTCGATGATTTCGCTCTCGAGAAAGATTCGCCGATCGGACCAGCTGTGATCGGTTGCAGCGTGGACTGACTTGATGTTGTGCCCGCCCTCGGCCTGGATAGCCTTGATAAGCGCATCGGTCTGCGGCGCGAGTCCATCATTCGCGGAGAGCACAAGCAGGTGCACATCTTTCAGCCCGGGAATAGCATTGGCAAATCCGAACGCCTTGGAATTCTGTGCATCCTCGTTTGCCATGGACTCTGCGGTGACTCCGGCGAGGCCCTCCATGTTGTCAGCCATCTCCGCAACGAGTTTGTCGTGCTCCATTTTTCCGAGAAGACCCATATCGGCTGCGCTGATCAGGATGGCTCCGGCCAGAGCGTGATCGTGCGCCGCCGTCATCACCGTTACCCATCCACCCATGCTGTGACCGGCGAGGACGATCCGCTTCGTATCGATCTGCAGTTTGGCCGCGGTCGATGGTTCACGCAGATAGGCAAGCACGGCGTCCGCGTCTTCGAGATTCTGCGCAAATCTGTATGTTCCCGGGCTTCCCCACGCGCCACGGTAGTTGAAGGTCACGGCGTTCCAGCCAGCACGCCGTAACGCCTGGGCGAGGTCGAGGTTCTTCTCATTTCCCGGCAGGCCATGGCAGATGACGATCGTCGGGATGCGGACCTGCGCCCGCGGGCGTGTACACGATGCCATTGATCAGAACCCCGTGACTGGGAATGTGAAGGACAACCATGCCGGCCGGATGAGCCGGATCTGCGGGCGGATCGGTATAGATTGCAGATGGGGCGGTCTGGGCATGATCCGCAGCCGAAAGCGTCAGAAGAACTGCCATCGCGAAATAAAAAGCGCGCATTCGAGAAATCCTCTCGACTCTTCCCTCCAAGTCCGTGCTGGCGGTCATGGATCGCAATCGGTGAAGCGCGTCTGACCACCAGGAAGAAACACGGAAGCGGTTTGAAGTATCGATAGTGTACATTCCACACCCGCGATGAATGCGCGCGGCAAAAGAAAAGGACGCCTCGCCGCAAACTAAGCACTCTGCGGCGAGGCGTCTTCACATAAATCGACTTCAATCCAACCCAGGACAGCCCTAGTGAATCATGTTGATCGTTTCCTGCGTGATGGTGTCAAACGTGGTCACGGCCTTTGAATTCGCTTCGAAGGCTCGCTGGGCAATGATGAGATCAGAAAACTCGGCCGAGATATTCACGTTTGAGGCCTCCAGCGCGCCGCCTTGCATGGTTCCGAGACCTGATGTTCCCGAAACTCCGATCGTCGCGGTACCGCTGGCGAGCGTTGTTGCGTAATCTCCATTGCCGCCGTCCTGCAGACCCTGGAGATTGACGACATTGCCCAAGGCCAACTGGCCTACGTTGAGTTTCTGCCCATTATTAAACGTTGCGGTTACTGTACCGTCCGAGCCGATCGTGAACCCGTTATAGTTTCCGCTGGTGAAGCCATTTTGAATTGAGGAAGAAACGGACGATTCTTGCTCCACCACCTGGCTTAGCGTGGATGAGCCATCAGCCCCGAACAGATTCCATGTCATGTTCATGTTAGAAGCCCCGTCAGAGAGACCGGAAAAGCTAATTCCGGTTACGTTTGTGGAGGGACTCACAAGATTCCCGTTCGAGTCAAAGGTTAATGATCCCGTGGCTGGCGCAGATGCAACCGGATCCTGAATCACGCTTCCTGAAGTCGAAATATTAGCTCCGCTGATCGTCAATTGTCCGGCGGGGGTTGCAGTCGCTGTGGCGGTAATCCCGGCTGCGTTCAGCGCATTCTGCAGATCCGTGGCATAGGTCCCCGCCGATTCGCCCGTCGTGACGGTAGGCGCGTTGATCGTCGTTGAAACGCCTCCCGCATTGGGGCCAGTAATGGTCAGGTTCGTCGATGGGTCGACGCCGGCCAGCGTTCCGCCGCTTGTACCGAAGTTATAGACCTGCGTGTTTACCACACCGACGCTAGTGCTGTTCGCAGCGAGCGTATCGGGAAGCGTGACGTTGTACGACCATGTGTTGGTGGCGGTCTTGGTATATGTGACCTCGGCTTGATATGCATTCCCCAGCGAGTCGAAGACCTGAATCTTGCCGGAGAGCTGATCGCCAACATTGGCTGCCGAATTGAGAGTTGCCGTCATGCCGAACGTAGTTGTCGCGCTCGGAGGTTCGACTTCTCCCACGGGGATATGTACCGGAGCGAGTGGGGCGTTGGTATTCACGATCCCGTTCGCCGCCGGGAAGCCCATGACGCTCAGCCCGTTTGAAGTGACCAGGTTTCCGTTCAGATCCAATGAAAAATCGCCATCCCTGGTGAGAAGGGTGTTATTGCCACTGCCGACCACAAAGAAGCCGCTGCCCTGCAAGGCGACGTTGGTGTCCACATTGGTTGTGTTGGGCGAGCCGTTAGAAAAATCTGTCTCGATGGAGGCACACCTGCGTTCCCGAGCCCCGCTGAATGGGATCGCCGGAGCCGGCTTCTCCAACTTGCTGATAGAACAAATCTGAAAAATTGACCGATTGCGATTTGTAACCCGTGGTATTCATGTTGGACAGATTGTTCGCAATCGTATTCAATGCAGTCGAATCTGCGTTCAATCCTGTCAGCGGAATATAGAAGCTTGCCATGTTACCTCTCCTCTGCAATGATTCCGGCCTGTGCGGCCAATTGTGAATGAAACGCGGCGACGATCCTTTGGGTGTTACAACCCCGTCGATTGGGTGGTCAACGACTCCGCGACGCGCTGTGCTGCCGGATTGTTTGCGGGGATGGTAAGATTCCCGTTGGCCATGCGTGGCAGGGTGGGTTCGGCCGATGCTGGCTGCGTGCCTTCGGTTTTGACGCCCGGGCTGGCGGGGTTCGCGGAGGAATCCGTGGTGAGCGTCTGGTTGATGGAGATCAGTTGCTCAAGACTATTCACCTGGACCAGTTGATTGATGTATTCGTTCGGATCGGTATCGGCGGTCGGATCCTGGTTCTGCATTTCCGTCACCAGCAGGGTCAGAAAATCATTTGCCGAGATGGTTGCAGAATCGTCGCTTGAACTGCTGGTTGTGCCGGTATCCTGGCTCTTGACAGCCTGCGCATTGTTCGAGCTGTGCGCTGCCGAAAGCTGGTTCCAGATTCCAGCGATCTGTGTGGCCATTTCTTCCTCCCAATCTCCTATTGCCTGAGTCCGTTGATCCGAGTTCCGTTCCTCTAAGCTCCACGTCACACAACGATCGACACGTGTCCGTCTCGAGAAATCTGGCCTATGGCGTGTGCCGGCATCTCCGCGCCTGACATCTGCGCTTCCGTCAAGCCCCGCAAGGATCGCGAGTGCGGGCTCTGCTCGAGTTGGTTCAGGCTGCTCCAATGCCTGATGCTGTTCATCGTGGCCGGTGTTGTTTCCGCGATCTCCCTGCGGTGTCTCGCGCCCTGTGTTCTGGCTGTTCAACCCCGTGTCGGGAGCTGAAAGGGTCACAGGATTCAAGTGTTCATACTGGTTGGCCATGTGTGCGTTCAATCCTGCGAGATGACCGCTGAGCGCCTGCGCGGCAACATCCGATGCTGGAACCACGGCGGCATGTACGCCTCCCGCGCCTGCCTGCGCGCGGACGCTCACCCAGCCAAGTGACGGGTCTTGAAAGCCGGCTTCGGCGCGGTGATCCCCGGCGATAACCCACTTTGCAGCGTCGTCGTCGGTTCCTGCATCGATGGTTGCAAATGCCTCATACGCGGAGGTGTGTTGCTGCTGCGCGGATACGGAGAAACCGTTACCAGATGCTGTCGCGACTGCGACGGCTGGAACAGTTGCGCTTTGTCCGACGTGAAACTCTCCGGGAGTTTGTGTTCCCGCCGCGGAATTGTTCAAATGCGTCGAGGGTATTCCCCAATATGTTTTCGCAGACAGGGGCATCGCCGCCGCTCCGATTCTGACGCGATCGCGCTCGAACGATTCTGCCTCCTGCGCCCCGGCTGATGGCGAAGCGGCTCTCGTTGTTCTCTCGAAAGTGGTCCCAGCAGACCCGCTTGAGATACTGAAATCCTTCCCAGTGATCACTGGTCCCTCGATGGAACAGCGATGGACCAACGGTTGCTTTCTTGCCGAAGGACTGAACGATGCGGGCACCGCATTCTCCGAACGAATGGAGATGGGCCGATTTTCCTGACCCAACTCATCGCCTGTGCCCTGCGGTGCGAACTGAGTCAGTAAAGTCGCTGACGATGTCTGCTGTTCGAGTTCCAAATTTGAGCCAGCGGAGACGTTGGGTGTTCCGCCGCCGGTTCGATTTGCCAATACGTCGAACGTCAGTACGGCTGCGTTTCTACTGACGTTGTCCGTCGGCTTCGCCATCGGAATCGAAACATCTCGCGGAGACGATGTCGCTTCCGATGGATTGGCGGACAACCGCACTGAGTCTAGAGGCAGCGTGTCCGCGAGAGACAGCATAAGCGCCTGATTGGTCGCAGAGGTTGACGGATTTGTATCAGCTGTTGTCTGTAACTTTGCGGACTGCGTGTTCCCGCCGGAGAACCTTTGCAGATGCAGATCGGAATCATCTGCACCGATTCGCTCCGCCCGCTGATTCGAAATTGAACCGGGAAGAAGATAAATGCCAGTCGATTTCCTTGGAATAGTTCTCGATACCAAACCCGGCAACTCAGGCGCATCGGGCGCCTTCAGCACGAATCTGCCCGCCACGCTCGCCTCGTGATCTTTCATCCCAGCTAACTCGTTCCCAGGTACTGCGCCCGAGTTGGCGGAGTGGATAACCACGTCCTGCTTGCCTGATGTCCCCGCCTCCTGTGGATCTTTCCCGCCGAGATCTGCCTGCAAGCCTCCAAGAATTGCCTGCCACTTTTCACTGAACCCTTCAGCGTCCTCGGGCGAAGCCGAAGTCGAGCCAACCCTCAGTGGCACAGGCCCCCCCGCAAATAAAACGTTGACCGCGGGTTGACCAGAAATCGGCCCATGACTCTGAATTCCGGTTTCGCAGGCAACGTTCATGCGCAGTCATAGAGCAGATGACGTGCCAATTGGGTTTTCACCGGGTTAGAGGAATGTCAGAATTACCGCGCAACGCACTCATTTTCGTATTCGTCCTTCTTTGCGTGCGGTGCCAGTCGTCGAGCGCCATCTGGTTTTTTCGCTTCGCCTCTACCGCGTCCTGAGCCGTCATTGCGTCGCACAACGTTTCAACCTGACGTCGCTCCATCCGTTTTGCGAGGAATTCCTGTCGCTTTTCTCCCACTTCTCTCCTCGCCGCGCCGATTTTTTCCGCAAGGATTTTCATTAGTCGATAGGCCATCGCGATCTCCTCCAAGCCGGCAATTCTGTCCAGGCACTCCCCGCTTTGCACACTCGATGCGACCAGCACCCGGGCAAGTCTCGCACGCCTGCGCGTTGCCGTTAGCCCAACCTCGAGGTGATGCAACTCCACGAGAGCCGACTCCATCTGCATCCGGCTCTGCTCCTCTTCGGCCTGTCTGATGGAGAGTAATCGGCTCATGCTTCTGGAGATCGCCATGCGCTAAATCTCCTCAGCCAGCGCCGAGAGCCGTCGCAGACAGTCCTGAAAACTCAATCGCTCCGCGCCTGTCTGCACTATGAATTCCCGCATTGCGCTTCGGGAATTGAGCGCCCTGTCCAGGTCCGGATCGGCGCCGACCTTGTACGCGCCAATCCGCACCAGGTCTTCTGAGCGTGCGTAGGTCGCCATCATGCGCCGGAAGAGCGCTGCATGTTCACGATGATTCTTCTGAGTGACAGCCGGCATCAACCGGCTGATCGAGTCAAGCAAATCAATGGGTGGATACCAACCCTCCGCGGCCAGCTTCCGCGAAAGGACCACGTGACCATCGAGAAGCGAGCGAACGGCATCCACGATCGGATCCTGCTGATCATCTCCTTCCATCAGCACCGTATAGAACGCTGTGATCGACCCCGAGGGAAAATTGCCGGCACGTTCCACGAGCTTCGCAAGCCGGCTGAAAACAGACGGCGTGTAGCCTTTCGCTGTCGGAGGTTCGCCCGCGGCCAACCCAATCTCCCGTGCGGCCATGGCGAAGCGGGTGAGAGAGTCCAGCACCAGCAGGACAGCCTTTCCTTTCCGTGCGAAGTACTCGGCGATCGTGGTGGCGGTCATGGCCGCACGCATGCGCATCAGAGGAGACTCGTCGGACGTCGAAACCACCACCACGGAGCGCGCAAGTCCCTCTTTGCCCAGTGCCCTCTCCACAAATTCGCGCACCTCGCGGCCCCGCTCGCCCACTAGGCCTACGACGGTGACGTCCGCTTCGGTGTTCCGTGTCATGATGCCGATCAGCGTGCTCTTGCCCACGCCGGACCCACCAAAGATGCCTAGGCGTTGTCCCCGACCTACCGTGAGCAACCCATCCACAGCCTTGATTCCCGTGCCCAGCGGAACCTGAATCGGTATCCGATCCGTGGGTGTATGCAAGTTGCCCTCGAGCGGCAATCTCTCTGTCTCGCCGATGATCCTTCGGCCATCCAGCGGCGCGCCCATGCCGTTGATGATTTGCCCGATTACGCCTTCGCCGACGATGACCTCGGGACCACGGCCCAGTGCGGTGACTCCATCTCCGAACCGAACGCCGTCTGTGGTCATCAGGGGCATCGAGATGACGCGTGAACCGCGAAACCCGATAACCTCGGCGAGATGTTTCGCCCCATCGCGATCTTCAATCTCGCAGCATTCACCGACTGAGGCGACGGGCCCCGCCGACTCGATGGTGTAGCCGATCGACTCCACAACCTGTCCGCGCCATCGCCAGGGCTGCTGGGTCTGTAGCGTGCGATAGATAGCGATCCAGAACTCCGCTCACAACTCGCCGCCTTTTTCTTGCGGGAATGTATCCGCACTGGCCCCTGATTTTGCAGCGAGCGCTCCGTCTGTCAACGCGGTTTCCACCTGATGAAGTTGCGCACCCAGGCTCAGGTCCACAGAGCCCATCTCGGTTTCGATCGCGCAATCTCCTGGACGCATGCAATCATCGGGAACGACTGTCGGCTTCACTTTGAGATTCGGTATATGCGCCAGCGTCTTGGCCCAAAGGACGGATTCTTCTGCTGGAACGCGCAGTCGAACTTGCATCGTTGCCGCAAGCTGCCCCAGTGCCACCCGCACTGCGCCAACCAGGAACAGGGGGTCCGTCTGCGCTTCGCGCCTGAGAATGCGTGCAGCAATGGCCAGCGCAAGCCTGACGACTTCCTGTTCGATGGTTCGCAGAAACTGATCTCGCTCCCCCGCCAACCGGTTCCCTAACTCCACAACCTGCTCCATTCGTTTCCTGTCGATTTCTTGTAACCGCGCACCCTGGTCATTTCTCTCCGATTCACATCCCTCTCGAATGCCCTGCTCCCGTCCAGCCTCGTAGCTTCGCCGTGATTCTTCAGCTGGAGATATGTGCGGGGCGTCCGGGGCGCGATCTGGTTCTGCGCAGCCTGAGCCGCCATCTGCGGTACTCATGGGTGCCGATGCTCCTCCGACTTCGGAAAGATATTCCCAAAGCATCGGAAGCGGCTTGGCGCTGGCCGGATACTGGAATGCTTCTACTTGAGTTGCTCTTCGATTTCGCAAGCTCTCCAATCGTTCGATCATGTGCGGTTCAGGCAAGCATCTCGTCGCCTGTTTCCAGTTTGAGAATCACCTTGCCCTCCGCCTCAAGACGCCGCGCTAGATTCAGGATCTCCTGCTGTGCCTGTGCCACCTCGCGCGAGCGCACCGGACCGAGAACTTCCATATCTTCCTTCAGCATCTCGACCGCGCGCGCACTCATCGACTTGAAAACAGCTGCACGCAGTTCTTCGTTGGCTCCGCGAAGGGCCATCGCCAGCTGCTTCTTGTCCACGCCGGAGACAATCTCGCGAATGGATGCCGCTGGAACCGTAACAAGGTCTTCAAAGGTGAACATCAAGTTGCGGATGCCGAGGGCTAGCTCAGGCTGCCCGTCCTCGATTACCTCCAGGATGCGCTTCGACTCCTCCGCATTCAGTCGATTCATCAGATCGGCTACCGCCTTGAATCCCGAGTAGCTCTTCCTGCCGGTGTCTCCTACGGTTTCGAGGCGCCGATGCAGAATATGCGCGACCTTTTGCGCCATTTCAGGAGAAAACTGCCGCATTTCGGCGAGGCGTTGAATTGAAATTACCTTGTGCTCTTCGCTCAAATTACTCAGCACCATCGAGGCCCGCTTGGGGTCCAGATGTGCCAGCACCAATGCGATCGTCTGCGGATGTTCGGCATCCAGCAGTTTGCCAAGCTGTTGGGGATCGGTGCGCTGCAGTTTAGCAAGGTTCCCTTGTTCGGCTTCCTGCGCCCGGCGCAACTGCATCATCAGGTCTTCGGCGCGCTGTTTGCCAAACGTTTCGGCCAACAGGCGACTGGCATAATCGAGGCCTCCATGCATGATGAAGCCTTGCGACTCCAGCAGTTCCCAGAACTCCTCAAGAACAGCCGCAGAGACCTCTGGCGTAATGCCGCGAAGGTCTGCAAACTCCTCTGTCAATCGCTCAACGTCCGCTTCCGGCAGCGTCCGCAGGATCTCCTTTGCCAGATTTTCTCCCACTGCCATCAGGAGAACGGCCGCCTTGCGTGCGCCAGATAAATTCGAGGCTCTGCGCTGCGCTGCTTCTCCGAAATCGACGCCATCCCCAGCCAAGATTCTTTGCCTTTCTTGCCTTACTTAGCCACCCGGTCCCGTATGCTCCTATCGAGCGATGCCAGCCAACGACGGATTTATGTCCTATTCTGAGTGAATCCAGCTTTGCAGAAGCCGTGAACTCTGCGCGGGCTCATGCTTTATCTGCGTGGCTACCTGTTCAAAAATCTCTTGCGCGCGGACTCGTCCCGGGTCCGGCGCAGCTGGCTCAGGTAAAACTGCCTGATTTGCAGCGGTCACGCTTGAAGGGAGCGCGTGAGACGTGTTCTTCAATTCGCCAGCGGCTCTTCGCAGCGCTGGCCGCACGCCAAAAGCAAGCACGACCATCAACCCCATCAGCAGGCTCAGGTACTTCACGAGCACTGGAAAACTCTCCAGCTTTGACAGCAATTGCACCGGCGTCGATGGCGAAGGCTGCGTGCGATTCTCTTCAAAGGACAAATCCTGCACCGTCACGGTGTCCCCTCTGGACGCATCGAACCCGACGGCGGCCTGGGCCAATGCCGAGAGATTCTTCAACTCCTCGGCCGAGCGCGGCTGCCACTTTCCGGCGGTTCCTTTGCCCGGGGCTTGAATGAGGCGATCATTGACCACAACTGCAGCTGTGAGCCGGTGCACCTTTCCGGGATTTTCAACGAGGTGCCGAATGATCTTTGATACACCATAGGTTCCCGATTCGGTCTTAGATGTCTGCGGCTGAGTCGTCTGCCTGGGATATACAGGAAGTGCCTGGGAATTGGGGGCATTTGACGCTGTTCCTGGAACTCCGGCTGCGATCGGCTGTGCGCCGATGGTTTGTTCGCTGCGCTCCATCGAAAGCGTCGCGGACTGGGCCGGGTCGTAGCTCTCCCTCGTCTCCTCCAGCGCATCGGGATCGTATTCCACCGTCACCGAAGCGCGCACATTTCCCACTCCGGTCACGGGTTCGAGCGTGGTGATCACCTTCTCCTCAAGAGCTTGCTCCGCGCCCATCTGCAGTGCATCGGGTGACTTTGGCCCAAGGGACAGGCGCCCCGATGCATCCATAAGAACGACATGATCCGCGCCAAGACCATCGACCGCTGATGCGACCAGGTTGCGAATTGCATCAGCCTCGCCGTCCGCCAACGCTCCGCGACGTAGCTTCAGCACCACGGAAGCCTTGGCCGGACGGTCCTGGTCGCGAAAGAGGGAATCGTGCGCCAAGACCAGGTGCACTCGCGCCGATTCAACATCGGCCAAGGATCCTACGGTGTGCTCCAGTTCCCCTTCAAGCGCACGCTGATAATTCACCTGCTCATCAAACTCCGACCCAACCCAGTTTGGTTTGTCGAAAAGTTCGAATCCCATTCGGCCGCTTTTGACACCCTTTGCGGCAGTCGCGAGCCTGGCCTTGTCCAGCTGCGCGCCCGGAACGCGCAGCGTCGTGCCGTTGTCGGCCACATCGTAGGAAATCTGAGCTTGGGTCAGGGTCAGTCCGACCTGGCGCGCATCGTCCGGGTCAAGCCCCGCATATAGCGTTCGCCAGTCGGTACGCAGCCCGTACCAGAGCATTCCTAAGCACAGTATGACCAGGATGCCCGCTGCGGCAAAGGCCCAGCTGCGCTGCTGCGGCAGCATGGCCGTCCAGCCAAGCCGCGCACGCGTCCACAAGGCTGCAACTCCTGCCTGCGACTGCCCCGATTCGCCAGCCGGCGCTCTTTTCTCCAACTGTGTCCCTGGAGCGGCCATCTCTCTATCCTGCCGTTTCCAATTGTGGGCACGCCCCGCAATTGCCTGCTTTGTACGTCGCCGCTTCCGTTGCTTCGTGTGACTCTTAGAACTGCATGCTCATCACGCTCTGATAGCTCTGAATGGCCTTGTTACGTACCGCGAGCGCCATCTCAAATGCCATGCTCGCCTTTTCGCTGGCGATCATCGCCTGGTGCACATCCACGCCTGAGCCGGCGATCAGTCCGTTCACTGCGGTTCGCGCCTGGTCTTCCAGCTGGCCCACTTTGCCGATAGCGTCGGTGAGGAGGTCGCTGAAAGGGGAACCTTCCGCCTTGGCCGACTTCGCAGCGCCGGGCAACTGCGCGATCGATGGGATTGCGTTCGTCAAGCCTGCGCCTGCAACGTTGGTCGTTTGAATCGCCGCGTTCATGTTCTTCTCCCAGTTTCTAGGATCTGGCAATGTCAAGAGCCGAGGTGATCATGCCTTTTTCTGCCTGCACGGCCGAGCTATTCAGCCCATATGCACGCGTCGCTCCCATCAGGTCCACCATCTCTGTGAGTGGGTTAATGTCCGGATAGGCTACATACCCGTCGGCGCCGGCATCGGGATGGCCCGGGTCATAACGCTTCAGAGGGGGGCCAGTGTCTTCGAACACCTCTGCAACATGAACTCCGCCGGGGGGGTCCGCATCGTTCGTGGGCGACAATGCCGACTGCGAAGCTCTTCTCAGAGAATTAGAGAACTCCACGTCGGCCTGGTTGGCTGCGAATACCACATGCTGCCGCTTGTACGGTCCGCCCGACTCAGTCCGTGTCGTCTCCGCATTAGCCATGTTGGCGGCAACAACTTCGGCGCGAAGCCGTTCCGCCTGCATTGCCGATCCTGAAGTGTCCATCAATCCAAAGAGGTTCATGTGCTGCCTCGCGCGTTACCTGCTGCTCGTCATTTGTCCGCATGAATTGCGTCCATCACGCGCTGGTTTTCAAGCCGCATCAGCGCTACTCCGGTTCTGAACTTGAGTTGTGCTTCTGCCAGCTGAAGTCCCTCCCGGTCCATGGAGACATTGTTTCCGTCAGGTCGAGACACAAGACCATCCACATCCCGGACATGAACCGATTCCGTTCTCTGTCCGTCGACCGTTCCCAGCGCCTTACGCATCTCCGTGTCAAAGTCGAACCCCTGCGTCCGATAACCCGGCGTATCGATGTTGGCCATGTTCCCGGCAGTCAGCTTCGTCTCGCTGACAGCGAGGTCCAAGTATCGCGACAGCGCATCGCTCAAACGCGTTTCGATCTGCATCGACGTCTCCCTTCCCCCGCAGCACTGCTTTTAACTCGCCTGCCCCTCGCCCCCTGCCGAACCCATCGACGTACCGAAATCGATGTCATCGGAAGTAAGGACCGGCTCGTCGCCGGCAAGTATCGTGGCGCGCTCCAACACATGTTCAAGCTCCCGCACATTGCCCGGCCATGCGTGGGCCTTCAATTTTGCAATCGCAGCGTCATCGATGCGCTTGATCGGCATTGCACGACCCAGACGCGCAAGAAAATGATCAACCAGCTGCGCGAGGTCCTCCAGGTGTTCCGCCAACGCGGGCGTACGAATCAGGAAGACGGCCAGGCGGTAATACAAGTCGGCACGAAAGCTCCCGGCCTGCGCATGTTGAGACAGATGCTGATGCGTAGCGGCGATGATCCGCACATCCACCTTGACGTTTTCGTTGTCACCGACACGCTGCAATTCTCCGCATTCGACGAAGCGCAGCAGCTTGGATTGCAAGCCCAATGGCATCTCGCCAATCTCATCGAGAAACAGAGTTCCGCCATTGGCGGCCTCAATTCTTCCAACGCGCCCCTGCACCGCTCCCGTAAATGCGCCGCGCGTATGACCAAAAAGCTCCGCCTCCAGAAGCGCCTCCGGAATGGCTGCACAGTTGATGGCGACAAACGGTTTTCGGCTGCGCGTGGAGAGCTTGTGCAAGGCTTCCGCAACTAACTCCTTACCGGAGCCAGTCGGCCCTTCGATCAAGACCGGAGTGGTGCGCGGAGCAACCAGGCGAATGCGCCTGCCGATCTCGAGCATGCACGGCGAATCTCCAATCAGTTCCGGTATCCGGTCGCTGCCGGCAACGAATCTCGGTCTATGCGAGCTGTCCCCGGCGGCGTCATTCGCAAGAGTGATCGTTGGAGAATCCGTATCATATGAAGCCAACTCGCATTGATCGACCGATTGATCTTGCGGCGGCACCAAACACATTGCGTTCGAGTTGTCTGACTTCATGACTGCCCTTTCGTCCAGAACCGGCGCAACATTCCATACCGCCGTGTCGGTTTCCTGGACACGCCGTAGGGCATAGAGAATCTCCTTGCGATGCGGCCCCGGCGCACTCTCGAGCGGAGTCGTGGTTCCGGCCGTCACGACGTCCACATCCGGAAATGCGGTCCGGAACTCGCGCAGGAATTCGCTCAGATCCAGATCCGGCAACCATGAGTCGACGATGATCGTCTGGGGCAGCATTTCCATTGCCTCGCCCCAGGCCTGCGCACCACCTTGCGCCTCGCGCACGTGCCACCGCAAGCCTGTGAGTATGTCGCTCAGCCTCTTACGGAAGCAGCCGTCGGCACTCGTCACCAAAGCGGTGCGCGGTCGTATTCGGGAACCAGTGGATGAAACCAAAGCCGCGTTCGCTGCCATTTTGAATCTCCCAAGTGTGAAAATCGTTCTCGTTTATCCCTGCGCTGCCGCGAACTGTAGCGCAATCGTTGCATCATTCTTCACTGTGCGCTTCGCAACCAGCTGTGATTCCAGAGGGATCATGTAGCCCTTGCCGCGCACCGTCCTGATCAAAACGCCGGGCGGTATATCGGCAAGCTTGCGGCGCAGATAATTTACGTATACGTCGACGATGTTTGTGGTTTGTGCGGGCTTCAGGTCCCACACCGCTTCGAGAAGCTCGGCGCGCGAAGAACACTGACCGCGATTGAGCATCAAGTGTTCAAGCAGTGCGAATTCCTTGTTGGTGAGACTCAGGGATCTTCCACCGCGGAGCACCGAATGATCAAGGCGGCTCAGTTCAAGGTCGCCAACGCGGAGAAGGAGTTGTCCTTCCCTCTTCCGCCGCAACAGCACCCGGCAGCGCGCCCGCAGTTCAAACAGGCTGAATGGCTTCGTCATGAGGTCATCGGCGCCGTTGTCGAGGCAGCGTATCCGCGTCTCCAACCCCTGCCGCGCGGTGAGCACGAGCACCGGCAGTTCCTCATGCAGCTGGCGCATCTCCCTCAGCGCAACCTCACCATCTTTGACCGGTAAATTGAGATCGAGAATCGTCAGATCGGGCGATTCGTCGCGAAACACCTCAACGGCCTGCGCGCCATCGCGAACAATGTGCACGCGATGACCGTCGTTCTCAAGTCCTCGGCTCAGGAACAGACTCAGCGC
>CAWBCZ010000015.1:0-222304 GCA_963787435.1 uncultured Acidobacteriaceae bacterium | reverse complement strand
GGCCAGGGACGGGATTGAACCGCCGACGCCGGCCTTTTCAGGGCCGCGCTCTACCACTGAGCTACCTGGCCTCAGTGCAGACTTTCAGTTGCATTTCCTGCGCGGAATCCGGCGTTGCCGGAGAAGGGTGGACGGCTCCACGGACAGAGTGCTGCAACGACTTGGGTAGTATACCAAGCGCCATTCGCCGGCGCCAAACCCCGGAAGACGGCGGCCGCAGACCGAAAACCGGCTACTTGCTGGCTACACTTCCCTTGACCGCACTGAACGGAACCTCCAAGGTTCCCACCTTGTGCGAGGTCTCGTCGTAGACGCCGGTGCGAAGCCAGTATTGTCCTTTGGGCACATCGATCTCGCCATGCAGTTGCACCCCGGTCTTTTGGAAGATGGGATAGACATCGGGCTTGATTTCGAGTTTCACCAGGTGATCCTTGCGGCTGGTGATCTGGCCGTACTTGTCATAAACGATCATCGAGACGTTCAAAGTATCTTTACGCACACCGTCAGGATCCGGCTTCAAGTTCAAATCATCCAGATCGAGCGCGAAGTCGACGGAATAATGATCCATCGGGCCCTGAAGCGACGGTTTTGCAGTGGCAGATCCATCAGGCTTCGCATTCGTTTCCTGGATCTGCGTCTTATAGAGAATCTGTTCGGACTGCGGCATTCCGAAGACCATGAAGGGCTCAAGCGGATCGATTTGCGTGGGGTTTTGGGAGGCATGCAGCGCGGCTTGATCCTGCCTGGTTTGCGCAGCTCCGGGCAGATCCTCGTCGCGAGCGAAATATCCGTGGCGAAATGACAGTGAGTAATGCTCCCCGTCTCCAACCTTGACTTCGATCTTTCGGTAAGTCCCATCCATCTTCGTATCGATCGGAGAATACGAGATCGTATAAAAATCCGCGCTGTGATCGGTTACCTTGCTGATGATTCCGGAGAGGTCATTTTGGTCGTGGAAGGCTTTGCCGCCGGTTTCACCGGCCAGCATATCCATGGTCGAATTGCTTGAGTTTTTTGCCAGGCTCTCGTCCTGCAGCCCGCCGGCAAGCCCGCCTGTTCCGATGTTCGGAGCATCCGCAGTCACTCCTGGGGGCGGACCCACCAACTGTGGGGCTGAGGTCATTGTCGGATCAAGCGCATTCTCCGCCGTGTAAGAGCGCGGAACAGTTGCGCCCCGCACGTCAACTGGGTAAATCGCTACGCGTGCGGCTGACAGCAGATTGATGGTTTTGTCGATTGAACCGTCGAAACGGTTCGCAGTTTGACCGAACAATTCCACCGGAAATGCTCCCGACATCCAGATCACATTCTTGCGCCCGGGAAACGATCCGAGGAAAGCAGCAAGCTGATTCAGATTCTGCAGCGTCCGGTATTCGCGGTCGCTATCCTGCGCGTAACGCGTCTCCTGCATGAACTGCTGAAACGCAGCGATCGTCTGCGGAGAAACGGCGAGCGCAGTTTGATTCGATCCCGCGGCTTCCATCTCAACCATCATTTCGATGACGGTACCCTGCGCATGAGACTCTTCTTGGGACTGCAACAACACCGCCGGCTCCGACTTGTCGTTCTTCCGATAGCCCAATGCCCTTGCCAGCACGGCAGGGTCATCAGAGAAACCCTGGATAAAGCTCAGTCTCATCGACATTGTGAAGATCGCCAGCCGCGTTCCCGGTTTGAGCGTCTTCAAATAATGTTCTGCGGCTTTCTTCAGATACATCTGGTCGTTCATCGGCGTATTTAAGGCGTCCAGCAGCAGGATGTTGACCGCTGGCGGTGTTGGCAGCGGAGAGAAGTTGCTAAACACATTCGGGGGCAGTTGCGGCAACTCCCCATTCTGCCGGCGCCGTGCCAGAAAGTCCCTATCGTGTTCTTCGAAATAATTAATCGTTTGCGGGTTTCCCTGTTCCCGCACCCTGAAATCTTCCTGCTTCAAACCCCTGACCGGGTTGCCATTGCGGTCGGTGACAATCACGTCCACCAGCACCGCCCGGCTATTCACCTTCAGTGGGGTTTCGGCGAAGTTGCTTGCTGCGTCGTTGGTCTGAGCTACCAAAGCCGTCGCAAAAACGGCCGCCAATGCACCGACTCCCATGTTGAAGAGCTTCATGCGGGGACCTCCGCGCGCAGAAAGACTAGCACCTTTTGACGTCGCCGTCCCGGTAAATGCTTTGATCAGGGCTTTCTGTTCTGGCCGCTGACTGCCGGAGCAGCTGGTAGACCCTTTTCTCCGCCTGGAGCTGCCTTTTCCGGAGCGCCTTCAGGCAAATTAGGACTCTTGGCTTCCTCGTCCAGAACCATGGTCGCAGTCGAACCAAACCGGTGGTAATTGGAGAAGATGGTCTGGTTGATCATCGCGAGCGGCTTTTGCAGCTTGTGATTCCCGTGGGCACAGCCGTTCGCCTCTTCGACCATGAACGCGAGGCTGCGCAAGGGACAGATGGAACGCTGATTGCCAAGGACAACCACTCCGTATTCGATCACGCTGGCTACATGCGATATAGGAGCGCCCGTTTTCGATTCGGCCTCGAGCGTCATGCGCAAGATCGCTCCAGACTTGGCATCCAGGGCAATCTCGCCGTGGTACCCGGGAGTATCGTGAAACGACACGCGGTCCTGACAGGTGTCCGCGACTTCGTAGTGGGAGGATTCGCGGGGAACCGAATATTGATAGACGGCAGCCGGGCCCGCCATGGATTGCTCCCAGTGGTCGAAGACTGTGGTTCCCTGCTGCAGATCCATCAGAACGACGGCCGCTTCAGTGCCGAATTCGCCGCGGCTCTCCAGGCCAGTACCTTTTTGCTTCGTATCGTTTGACCCCGAATTGCTGTCCGTGACTTCTTTCCCATCCCGAAACGTAATCTTCCTTTGTATGGTGCCAACGCGATGGAATCCGGAGTGATCGGTCGTCGCCTGGAAATACTTCAAAGTCATAGGAGAATCGTCGAACCTTGTCGTGGTTTGGTCGGCCACGAAGTTGGGCAGGTGAGACAACTCGCGCAACACGTAGGCGCGGGATTGATTGAGCATCACCTGCTGTTCTTCCTGGTTCGGCGGCGGTAGCGGGAGTTGTTCACTGACCGGCAGTTTCAGCAGCGCCGAGCGATCGGCCAATTGCTCCAACGCCTGCTGCACATGCGTGCCCAGATTGTATTTCCCAACAAGACGGTACATGGTGGGGGTGCTCAGGCGCTCCGTCAACTCCATCCCAGCCATGCGTGGAATGAGTTCGTCGTCCTGATCGAGTTGTTGCAGCAGGTCTCCGTCGCTGATATCGATGATTTCATCGGGGGCGCCGGAGTTGTGCTTCTTGGCAGGTTCGTGTGGCTGTGCTGCACGTTGAGCGAGAACCTGATCAAGCTGGGCCACGGTCACCTTTTCGACGGCATTCGCCGGCAACACCAGCGCCGCCAAAGCTCCGACAAGAACCAGCGATCGGATCAAACGCATCAATCGATGTCCTCTCCGCTCTCCGCAGCGCGTCACAATGATCCGCGTTGCGGATTTGGCCCGAGGGCCACTGGGCATGGCCGATCATGCATCCAGCGTTAGCCCTCGATTCTAGCGTAGTTCCGGCTCCAAATTGTCCCAGAATCGCCTTCCCGCGGCGGCAGGGCTGCAGCCAGTGTTACCCTTTCCACAGCTTACGAGTGGTTCCGCAGTTGCTTATCCATGTCAGGCCGCAGAGCAAGGTGGCTTAGCGGAGCACGATAAGTGCGAAAATGCTGCTGAAACGCCAAAGACCCAACGTTCTATGTCCGTGAAAAAGCCAACTCGCCGCGAATTCCTTGTTGCGGGTTCATCCGCAGCCTTAGTTGCCGCGGTCCCCGCTGCCAATTTGGACGCAGCGACACCCGGAAACACTACACCGAGTACCGAGACCTCCGATCGCGAGCCGGTTCCCTTCTCGGCTGCTGAGCTGTTTCAGCCTGGCCCGCAGCGCACCTTCAATGGTGACCGGGCGACGCAGGTGGCGATGCCGATTGGGGGACTGGGAGCGGGATGCATCTGCGTAAACGGATCGGGCGGTCTGCAGGACTTTTCCATTCGCACACGACCTGAAACGACAGCGCTCCCCGCGGGGTTTACGTCCAATTCGCCTGAAGCTGCGTTTGCCGTTCTGCACATCAAGGGAGCGGCGGCTGTCACGAGGCTGGTTGAGGGCCCGTTTCCGCCATTCAAGATTTTCGACCAGGGGTTGCAGGGGCAGGGGTTACGGCGGGGAGGGTTCGAAGGATTTCCGCGGTTTGAGAAATGTAATTTCCGCGGGGAATTCCCTTTCGCCGAAGTTCGCTTTGCAGACCAGGCGGTCCCGTTGGATGTGTCCCTCGTGGCCTGGAACCCCTTCATTCCACTGGACGACAAGAATTCCGGTATCCCATGCGCGATTCTCGAGTACACCCTGCAAAACACCTCGTCACGGCCAGTGGATTACGAGCTGTCCTACCATCTCTCGCACCTCGCACCCGGCTGCAGGCCAGACCAGGCGGCCAGCGCCAATGCGCTGATCCCTGGTAAAGGAGCGTTCCTTTTCAATCGCGAAGCGCCAAATGCCGAGGCCTACGGTAGCGCTACGTTGACGGTGATCAGCGGCAAGCCAAAGATCAAGGCGATGTGGCTGCGCAGCCCCGGCTGGGAATTCGACTCGCTGTCGGCGCTCTGGCGCGAAGTCTCTTCGGGAAACTTCACCACAAACGATGGCTCCAATACGGTCGACAATGCCGGCCGCAACGGCGCTTCCGTCCTGCTTGAGGGACATATCGCCCCAGGCGAATCGCACACCTACCCCATCCTGATTACCTGGCACTTTCCCAACTGCTATCTGCGCGAGGGCGGAGTTGCAAGCGCGCAAAACGCAGCCAGCATTCAAGGTCAGCCGGGCTGCAGGACGGTACCCGCCGATGCCCCGCCGCCGTGGCACCCGTATTACTCAACGCAATGGAAAGACGCGCGTGACGTTGCCGCGTATGTTGAGCAGAACTACGCCGCGCTGCGCACCAGGACCGTGCAGTTCAAGAACGCGGTCTTTAGCTCTACGTTTCCTCCGTACGTGCTCGACGCCGTCTCTGCCAACCTTGCGATCCTGAAGGCGCCAACGATTCTGCGCGAGGCGAATGGGAACGTCTGGGGATGGGAGGGCTGCTTTCCTGACGCTGGCTGCTGCCACGGGTCGTGCACGCATGTGTGGAACTATGCGCAGGCGCTCCCACATCTTTATCCGCAACTGGAGCGAACGCTGCGTGACCTCGAACTGGCTCGCTCCATGGATGATCGCGGGCACGTGAATTTTCGCGGCGCGATTCCCGACGGTCCGGTCGATCATACAGGGTACGCGGCCGCCGATGGGCAACTCGGCGGCATCATGAAAGTCTTCCGCGACTGGCAGATCTCCGGCGATGCGGATTGGCTGAAGCGGATGTACCCGCTCGCCAAGCGTTCAATTGACTACTGCATCGCCACATGGGATCCGGATCATCGCGGCGCACTCTTCGAGCCGCACCACAACACGTACGACATTGAGTTCTGGGGTCCGGATGGCATGTGCACCAGCATCTACCTCGGCGCACTCTCTGCGATGGCGCAAATGGCGACCGTTGTCGGAGAGTCTGCGGATGCGACCCTTTATAGCGATCTTGCGAAGAGTTGTGCAAAGTTCATGGACGAATCGCTCTTCAACGGCGACTACTACCAGCAGAAGGTCGAGTTCCAGGATCTCCGCGACAAATCGTTCGCGGAATCCATTGCGCACGTCGATGAGAAGAGCAGCGAAATGCAGCAACTGCTCAAACGGGAAGGGCCAAAGTATCAGTACGGATCGGGGTGCTTGTCCGACGGGGTTATAGGGGCGTGGATGGCCGGCCTGTACGGAATTGACACTCCGCTTGCGCAGAAGAACATTCACTCCACGCTGCAAGCAATTTTTCGCAACAACTTCAAGACCGACCTCAGCCAGCATGCCAACGCGCAGCGGCCCGGATACGCGATGGGCCACGAGCCCGGCCTGTTGCTCTGCAGCTGGCCGCACGGCGACAAGCCGACACTGCCCTTCGTCTATTCCGACGAAGTATGGACTGGGATTGAATATCAGGTCGCTTCGCACCTTATTCGTGAAGGATTCGTCGACGAAGGCCTCGCCATCGTCAAAGCACTGCGCAGCCGCTACGATGGGCGCACGCGCAATCCCTGGAATGAATACGAGTGCGGCAACTGGTACGCCCGCGCCATGTCGAGCTTCGCGCTGGTCGGAGCCCTTTCCGGCTTTCGCTACTCTGCCGTGGACAAAGCTCTGCACTTTGGACCGAAGCTGAAGGTTCATCCGTTTGTGAGCTTTTTCTCGACTGCTACAGGCTACGGCACAATTGCTCTCGACGGTCACACAGTCTCCGTAAACATGATCGAAGGCGATCTCGTCATCGAAAGTCTTCAGTTCACGGATGCTGAGGGCACTCGTTCAGTTGACTGGAAGGCCACGGCCAAGTCCGGCGCCACCGCATCAAAGACCATCTAGATCGAGCTCGGTGGCAATGGGCAATTCCGTCACTGACGGCCAATCCGTCTGCCGCTATGATCAAGCCGTGCAGAATACCTATCGCCTTGGCGACATTCTTGCCAACGCCATTACGCATGGTGTGGGCGCAGCGCTGGCAATTGCTGGAGCGGTTTATCTGATCGTCGTGAGCGCTCGCGAGTCGGCCTGGATTGTGGTGAGCTGCTCGATCTTTGCGGGAACGCTGGTGCTCGTTTATCTCTGCTCCACCCTCTACCACTCGCTGGTGCGGACGCGTGCGCGGCATGTATTTCACGTCCTCGATCATGGAGCGATCTACTTGCTGATTGCTGGAACCTACACGCCGTTTACTCTGGTTTCGCTTCGCGGACCCGTGGGGTGGACCCTCTTTGGCATTGTCTGGACACTCGCTGTCGCGGGTGTCATCTTCAAGAGCTTCGCAGTCGGGCGCTTCGCTGTGGCGTCGGCCATCGTCTATCTCTTCCAGGGATGGGTGGTGGTCTTCGCGGTGCATCCGTTAATGCAGGCCATCAGCCCGCACGGCCTGCTGTGGCTTGGCGCGGGCGGGCTGGCTTACACGCTGGGGATCGTCTTTTTCGCGCTGGATCGCATTCCGTACTTCCACGCGGCATGGCACCTGTTTGTGCTGGCGGGAAGCGTTGCGCACTACTTCGCGATCCTGTTCTATGTGGTAAAACCGGTCTGAGCACCGCGCCTCGTCGATGAGGGAACGTCCAGATTTACACGCCTGTTTCAGAACCGCTCAGCACACATTACCTTTGGGTTGGATTGAGCATGGACCTTTGAGTAATCCACGACACCCGATGCTACACTTCGCGTGGAGAGAACGAGAGCATGACACCCGATCCCTATCGCAATGCATACGCAAAGGCCCTCGAAGACCTGACCCTGATTAGCGCGAAATTCGAATGGTTAACCACCCGCAAGAAGAACGTCGAGAGCCTCATTCTGGCGCTTGAGCCGATGTTTTCAGCGGTAGAACAAGCCGCGCCGGAGACTTCAACGCATGCCCCGGTCCAAACTCTGCCGACCCTACCAGAGGCATCAGAGGCCTCGCAGGAACCCTCAGAGACCGCGACCAGCTACTCGTATCTTGATGTTCCCGCTCCCCTGCCCGCCGATTCAGACGGTGATCCGTTCCAGCGTCGCGCGAAGGCCAACTTCCGCTTCAGAGGTCTTTCAGCACAGAGGTCGTACTAACCCGATCGACATCCATCCCCGTCCGATTCCAGATGCGAACCTCGCGGCTCGCGGACAATGGCCGGCACCGACTACAATCGCGTGTCGGCCAATGTGTCTTGTGTTGCGCGTCTTCGAAAGACCGAAGATTCGGGAGGATTGGGACCGGCGCAGTGAAGCCGCATTGACCCCAACCCGCAAACCCGGTAAACTACTCTAGTTTGGCGATTCCTGCCTGTTGCCACGGAGCCAACCGCTCGCCCAGAGATTTTCCGGCGCTCGAGCGTACCGTGGACCTGGAAGTTTTTGCCCGAAGCATTTCTGATTTCATAGAGCAGATCCGCAGTGGCGCGATCAGGCTCTGGAGGGTTTATGTACGCGGTTATTCGTACCGGTGGCAAGCAATATCGAGTCGCGCCAGGCGATGTGGTCAAGATCGAGTCCGTAGCTTCGGACGACAAAACCGTCGAGTTCAGTGATGTTCTCGCCTTTGGCGACGGAGAAGGCGGCATGACCAAGCCGGGCAGCGCCAAAGTGACCGCCGAAGTGGTCGGCCAGGGCCGCGGCGACAAGATTCTCGTCTTCCACCTCAAGCGGAAGAAGCAGTACAAAAAGATGCAGGGCCACCGGCAGAACTTTACCGAGGTGCGCATCAAGGCCATCGTGGCCGACGGCGTGACCTACTCGAAAAAGTAGCTGCTAGCTCTTGGTCTTCAGCTTTTTCATGCGCTGGGGACGAGATGATTCACAGATTCGACGGCTGACGGCTAAAAGCCGGGATTTAGAGGGGATTCGGAAATGGCACACAAAAAGGGTGGAGGCAGCTCCACAAACGGACGCGATTCAAATGCACAGCGGCTCGGCGTGAAGGCCTTTGGCGGCCAGCTCGTCACCGGCGGGTCGATCATCATGCGCCAGCGCGGAACCAGGATCAAGCCGGGCACAAACGTGGGCATCGGCTCGGACGACACGCTCTTCGCCAAGGTTACTGGCCGGGTGAAGTTTACCGACCACGGCAACCGCGGGCGCTTCGCCTCGATTGAGCCAGCCGCGGCGGAATAGCCGCAGTTCCAAGCTAAGGCAAAGGCCACGGTTCGCCGTGGTCTTTGCTTTTGTGTTTGCGGATAGTGAAGTAAAGAGGAAGGGCCGAACCCGTAATAGGTTCGGCCTCTTTTCTTTAAGACGACTCGTGAGCTTACGATTTCGATTCGTTGCTTTGCAGATTGCGCGTCAAAACCTTATCGACAACACGCTCGACGTCGGTGAGGAAGAATCCATTTGCTGGCTGCTGCACTGCGACGTGCGTTCCGTGGCCGAGGGCCGATGCAATCTCATTCCAGCGATAGATGGTAGAGTTGGCCGGCATCACCAAAGGTTTGCGCACGCGCTCGGGCATCGCACAATAGGCGACCCATGTGGCGAGAGCGATCAGGATCACTCCTTCATAGGCAAATTGGAGAGGCGCAGTGAGAGATGGATTTGCGGTCATCGCAGAGCTACGAAGATCAGATCGTTGGCCGACATTAGGCCAAAGCCCAGTCCGAAGCCAACTGCAAGATCCTTGAAGGAAAGCTGCAGCGCGTTGATGCAAAGGCAGATGAACGCCAGCAGGCAAAGCTCAAAATACTCACAGAGCGCATCAGCGCTAGAGCAATATTCCGGAATCATCGACACGCTAGGATGGGAGTACGAGATCGACCCAAGACTCGCGACCGCCGAGACCAAGGCCACCCAACGGAAGACGACCGTTCCCAGTCGCATCAAGCCAGAGAAGTGCGGAAAGCACTGAACGGAAGATCTCAAGAGTGACGAAGAAAAGAGCGATAGCGCTGGCGATGTACACCGCCCAGTAGGGGTAGAAGTAGAACGGAAAATACTGATGGCCCCAAGGCTGCGCCTGAATATATAAGAGTCCCATAAGAATGGGCATGGAGCCGACACGCAGTGCCAGATATACGTTTATAGCGGGAAAGCGCTTCTGCAGCCCCTTCTTCCAAAACAGGAAGCCCAGAGTTGCCCAGAGCGCAAATTCAATCACGCTCATCAGCGACATCATGAAATCTAAAGGCATATAAGGCCCTTTCCATTCTGAGGGTTCTCCTCAGGATAGTCGTGCAGCCTTTGGATTCAAATGAAAACTAGCCTCGCCACGTGTAGCACTTTGGTGCTACGGATCGCGCGACTGCTTCGCGTTGTCGCGATTACTTCGACGTGGAGGAACAGCCCATGCCGGGCCCGCAAACGGGAACCGGCAAGCCAGCGGTTGCCGACTGGTGGCTTGAGAACGTGTGTTTCGGGGTTGAGGAAACGGAAGCAGCGGCGGCACCGGCAACAACGACGGACAGAACGAGAACGCGGAAGGCGAGTTTCATAATTGGTTACCCCACAGAGAAATCTCTTCAGAATTTTTTGGGTTGCTGACACTTTTATGGTAGTGCAATTTACGCACTAAGTCCAGCCTTTTCAGGTACATCGAAAGTATCGCATTTATAAGTGACAAAAGTAATATCATTCTTAGGTAATCTACGCCAAGGTACCCTATTTAGTTACCTACCCCGCGTGCTCGTAACCGTTGTTCTGGCTTCGAATTTGCATGGCGCCACATGGTAAAATAGAAGCTGGCAGAACTCTCACAAAGCCCTCGCGTTTCAAGCGGTTAATCCCCAATTTCTTGACCTGGATCGACGTCTGGGTTGAACCGTGTTTGAGACGACCGAAGGCGAAGATTCTGCGAATGGAAAATTATGGCGACTGAACCACGCGACTTGAATCCCACGCCCGGCGACAACGGAAACTACACAGGCGAAGACATTACCGTCCTTGAGGGCATGGAGCACGTAAGACTTCGTCCGGCCATGTACATCGGCTCGACCGGTGAAATGGGTCTTCACCATCTTGTTTACGAAGTAGTAGACAACTCCGTTGACGAAGCCCTTGCCGGTTATGCCAAGAAAATCGACGTTACCATCCACGTGGACAATTCCATCACTGTCATCGACGACGGTCGTGGTATCCCCGTTGATATGAAGACACTTGCGAACGGCGAGGCGATGCCTGCCGTTCAAGTGGTGCTGACCAAACTCAACGCAGGCGGAAAGTTCGACTCCTCGAACTACAAAGTGTCCGGTGGACTGCATGGCGTCGGCGTGAGCTGCGTGAATGCTCTCAGCCAGGAATTGAATGTGGAAATATGGCGCGACGGCCATACCTGGGAAATGGATTTCAGCTGCGGCGCAGCCACCAGTGAACTGCGGATGGCTGGTACCTCGAAGAGGCGCGGCACCAAGGTCCACTTTCTGCCCGACAAAACCATCTTCACGGCGACCGAATACAACTATGACACGCTGGCTCAACGACTGCGCGAACTTGCCTTCCTGAACAAAGGACTCGAAATCACGCTGACCGACGAGCGCACCTCTGATGCTAAGACTGGCGAGGCGAGGCGCGCTGAGTTCCGCTACGCCGGCGGCATCGCGGAGTTCGTCAAGCATCTCAATCGCGGCAAGTCGGTGTTGCACGAGAAGCCGATCGTGATGGAAGCGCAACGCGACAACGTTGAAATTGAAATCGCAGTGCAATACAACGACAGCTACTCCGAGACGGTGTTCAGCTTTGCCAACAACATCAACACGGTCGATGGCGGCACGCATCTCTCAGGCTTTCGCACTTCGCTGACGCGCACCATCAACGCGATCGGCCAGCAGCTCGGATTGTTCAAGGACGTAAAAGAGAACCTAAGCGGCGATGATGTCCGCGAGGGCCTTGTCGCAGTAGTGAGCGTAAAGCTGCCGCAGCCTCAATTTGAAGGTCAGACCAAGGGCAAGCTCAACTCCGATATCGCTGGAACTGTGCAGGCCTTTGTGAATGAGCGTCTGGGCATGTACCTCGAGCAGAATCCGCCGGTAGCCCGCAAGATCATCAATAAGGCGATTGAAGCTGCACGCGCCCGTGAAGCAGCCCGCAAGGCTCGCGACCTCACACGGCGCAAAGGTGCATTGGACGGTGGCGGTTTGCCGGGCAAACTGGCCGACTGCTCTGAGCGCAATCCCGATCGCTGCGAACTGTATCTCGTCGAGGGTGAAAGCGCAGGCGGCACAGCCAAGCAGGGGCGCGATCGACGCTTCCAGGCGATTCTGCCGCTGAAGGGCAAGATCCTGAACGTGGAGAAAGCGCGCTACGACAAGATGCTGGGCCACGAAGAAATCCGCGCCATGATCACAGCGCTTGGCTGCGGCATCGGCAAGGACGATTTCGACCCCGCGAAGATTCGCTACGGCAAGATCATCCTGATGACCGACGCCGACGTCGACGGTTCGCACATCCGCACGCTGCTGCTGACATTCTTCTTCCGGCACATGACGGAGCTGATCAAGCGCGGCAACATCTACATCGCCCAGCCGCCGCTGTTCAAGATCAAGAAGGGCCGGTCTGAGCAGTATGTGAAGGACGAGCGCGAACTGAACCGCGTTGCGATCAAGCGCGCCTCCGAGGGCATGATCGTGCGGCACGGCGAGAATGCCAGCCATATTGAGGGCAGCGAGCTTACGCGATTCATGGGATACCTGAACGAGTACCTTGCCTTTGTCGAAAAGGTGGACAAGCGCATTCGCAACGAGCAGCTCACGGAACTGATCGCTCGTGCCGAGCTGACCCATCGCTCCGACTTCACCTCGAAGAACGGCAATGAAGTGCCGGCGAAGCTGGCGCGACTGTACGAGCAGCTTGAGCAACAGGCAGCTGATTTTGCAATCAAGGTCACGAAGCCGGTTGAAGACGAAGAGCACCACACATGGTCACTCTGTTACAGCGATTCGCAGGGCGCATCACGCTGCATCGACTACGCCCTGGCCTCGAGCCCGGAGTTCCGCCAGATGATGTCGAAGTATTCGCAGATCAGTCAGTACCTTGAGCCGCCATTCCTGATCGAGTACGCCACGAAAACAACGCAAGAGTCTGCGGAAGAGCTGGAAGGCACCGAGTTCGAAGAAGGCCAGACGCCACCGAAGGTGAAGGCAGAAGCGAAGGCGGCGCGGCGCACATCACGCATCCAGCATGAACCTGTGGAGAAGGAAACCGCACGTGAGCTGTTTGCCTACATCGTGGAGCAGGGCAAAAAAGAATACGATGTACAGCGCTACAAGGGCCTGGGCGAGATGACCGCGCCGCAGCTTTGGGAGACCACGATGGATCCGGATCGGCGAACGTTGCTGCAGGTCAAGCTCGAGGACATCGCCGAAACCGAAGCCATCTTCACCACGCTGATGGGCGAGGATGTTGAATCCCGACGCAAATTCATTGAAGATAACGCGCTCGACGTGAAGAATCTCGACATCTAAACGTCAGATATAGTCTGCAAGGATTGCCACGGGACGACGTGATCGTTCCCGTGGCCGTTTGAAGCCTCATGTTGCCGGTCGCTCAGTTCCGAGGGTCCCCCAGGAAGGAGTCTGCGCAATGAACTTCAGTCCCAGCTTTCGCGTTGCTTCGACTGCTACACTCGCGATCACTCTCTTGCTCGCCGGATGCAAATCAAATACTGCACCGCCGGCGAACCAGACAAACCCATCCGCGGAAAATTCGCAACCTGCTGCCGTGCAACCTGCGCCCAGCCAACCAGCGCCAAGTCAGCCAGTTGCGAGTCAGCCAGCGCCTGGTCAGGCACCATCTGATCAGCCTGCACCCATGCAGCCGAGTGTACCGACGCAGGCCGAGCCACCCGCGGCGCAGCAGGCTGCTGCGCCTCCACCTCCTCCGCCACCGCCTGCCGTTATCACTCTTGCAGCTGGCACTCCCATCCGCGTGAGGCTCGTCAATGATCTTGGCTCGCAAATTTCAAAGCCCGGCGACGCGTTCACAGCGACGGTTGCTGACAGCGTGATGCGGAATGGAGAGGTCGTGATTCCGAAGGGTGCGCGCGCCGATGGAACTGTGATTGATGCGAAACCACTTGGGAAGTTTAAAGGGGGAGCGCTGCTTTCGATCAAGCTCGACCGGGTCCGCACGAAGTGGGGCTCCTATCCTGTTGCCACAAGCAGCATCTCGCAGACTCAAGAGGGCAAAGGCAAGCGTTCTGCGGGTTTGATCGGCGGAGGCGCTGGCCTGGGCGCGGTGATCGGGGGAATCGCAGGAGGCGGTAAAGGCGCTGCCATCGGCGCGTTGGCCGGAGGAGGCGCAGGCACTGCTGGTTCGGCTTTCACGGGTAATAAGCAGATTGTGCTGCCGGCTGAGACCCTCGTGACCTTCACTCTCGATCATTCAGTCCACATAACCCAGAAGACCCCAGCGGACCAGCCGGAGCTGCAAACCCGTTAATCGATCCGATTTGTAGCCTACAACAGGCCGTTTTCGACGTTGGTTAGCTGTCGTTGATTAGCAAAGGCAGAACCCTGCACGGGGCCGTACCATTGCTCCTTTCATTGCGTTCATGGCATGACTGAAGGCGTGCTCTGACACGTAAGAAAGAAGCTCTTTCGGAAAAAACCGGTCATCGAAGAGGCGAGGAGGCGAGCTCTTGGATGGGTTCGCCTCTCGCTTTTTGCCTTGACCGAAGCCATTGTTAGGAGACCGTTTTGCAGCAAGGAGCCTGCGGCCGAAACTCAACTGGCCCTTTGGCAGATCTACCAGAAGTGACTGACTCTCACTATAATATGATTGTAAATTTCAATATTGTGGACAAAATGATCATTTGGATGTAAGTTTGCTTCACAGGACCTGTGTCACGCCGTTCCGTCCATCGGTCCTGCGCAATCCAACAAACTTTCCGGACTGGAAAAGGCACCTTCATCGTGATTTTGGAAATCTGTGTCGATTCAGTGGAATCGGCAATTGCCGCGGCCAAGGGCGGTGCAAAGCGCGTTGAGTTGTGCAGCGCACTCAGCGAAAGCGGCATTACGCCGAGCGCCGGCCTCATCAGTACGGTTCGTTCAACTGTAAACATCGATGTGTTCGTCATCATCCGGCCGCGCGGAGGCGACTTTGTCTACTCCGACAAGGAACTGGCGGTCATGCGTCAGGACATTCTGGAGGCGAAGGAGCGCATGGTCGACGGGGTTGCCCTGGGCGTGCTCACCGAGGCAGGCAACGTTGACGTGGCACGCGTGCGCAATCTGATTGAAGTCGCGCGGCCGCTGCAAGTCACGTTTCATCGCGCATTCGATGTCTGCATGGATCTTGATCTTGCGCTGGAAGACGTAATCGCATGCGGCGCCGACCGCATCCTCACCTCAGGAGGAGCGCCTGACGCCGTGCGAGGCGCAACGAAGATTGCGGAGTTACAGAAGAAAGCCGGGGATCGTATCAGGATCATGGCCGGCGGCGGAATTCGTGCTTCGAATGTGCGAACTGTTGCGTTGACGACGGGCGTTCACGAGATCCACACTTCGCTGCGTGAAGGCGTGGAAGTCAAGCTCTCTGGCAGAGGTGCTGAGTTCGGCACTCGGCAGAATGGCCACAAGAACTTCCGCCTGCTTGAGCATGACGTGCGTGCATTCAAGTCAGCGCTCGATGCAATTGCTGAGGAAGCGAAGTCGGGCTCCCGCAGACTATAATCGCAGTTTTTTCGTCCCCGATTCGCGTCGGGCCCAGTGTGCAGGTATGTCATCGAAGACAGATAAACGAGCAAAGGAAATTCTGCGGCTGCTGCTGAGTCAGGGCAAAGCCTCAGTCGACGAGCTTACGTCCTCATTGAGTACTTCGCCGGCAAGCATCCGCCGCGACCTGGTGCGGTTGGAGAGCCATGGCCTGGTAACCCGCACCCACGGCGGCGCCATGCTTGCGGGAAACGGCAACGCGGTTTACGAGCCATTTCGCTTCGACGCTTCATTTCAGGTTCGGGAAGACCGGTTTGCCGCGGAGAAGCAGCGCATCGCCCGCGCCGCAGCTGCACTGATCCAGGAAGATGAGACCATCGGCTTCGCCGCAGGAACCACGACAACCCTGGTTGCCCGTCAGCTTCTGCATCGGAAAAACATTCAGATCGTCACCAATGCCGTGAATATCGGGATGGAGCTGAGTTCGAGCGCGCGGCTTCAAACGATTCTGACAGGAGGCAATCTTCGCTGGGCCGGCGCTTTCTCGCTAGTCGGGCCGGCTGCAATTGAAGCACTTTCGGTTGTCGTGATGGACCGGTTATTTGTGAGCGCCACCGGCGTGGATGCCGAACATGGCGCTACGTTGATCCAACCGGATGAAGCAGCTGTGTTTCGCGCCATGGCGCGTCAGGCACGTCAGGTCATCGTGGTGGCCGACTCGAGCAAGGTGGGTCGCGTGAGTCCCGCGGTTGTGTGTCCCGTGAGCGACATCGATCTGCTGATCACCGACAACGGAATTTCGGAAGCGGCGATGAGCGCATTTGCTAAGGTCGGCGTGAAAATCATGGCCGTCTAGCGTCCTTCAAGGTGACTCCCGTCATAGAGTTGAAAATCCACAATCAAGAGTAGTTACGCGGCGACTGCGTCCGGCATTCTTCGCGGATATGCGCCTCTACTTTATATCGTGATACGATATATATATGAAGTTTGAATCAGAGAATCCCGATCATCTACTTCGCACACTCGCGGAATTCCGGTTCGAGCTGCGCCGGTTTCTGCAGTTCAGCGAAGGTGCCTCGCTCGAGGCTGGCCTGCATCCGCAGCAGCATCAACTCCTGCTGCAGGTTGCCGGCGCTGCTGAAGGAACAGCGGTGACGATTGCTTATGCGGCGAATCGCCTCGGCCTGAAACACAACAGCACGGTCGAATTGGTTGATCGCTCAGAACGGGAAGATTTGATTGAGAGAACAGCAGACAAGGATGACAAGCGTCGCGCCATCCTGCGCCTGACTCGCAAAGGCCGGCAGGTGCTGCATAAACTCTCAGGCGATCATGCGCGCGAATTGAACGAAATGGCTCCCCGCCTGGTGCGGGCGCTCCGGCGAGTGCAGGTTCATTCTGGAACTCCTCTTGCTGCGGAGGTCCTATGAGATCACGACCATCCGCTTTGCGCGACTTCACCGTCGATCGGCGCACCTGGTTTCTCTCTGCCGTGTCGATCGTCATTGGCGCTGGTGGAGCGGCCCTGGCTGTGCTGCTGCTACGTGCGATCGCGCTTGTCAACGAACATCTTCTTCTATCACCGACTGAGCCTTGCCATGGTCGGTCCTGCCGGTTCGAACGAGCCGCATGCAGCCGTGCTGTTTATACCTGTCATTGGCGGCATCCTCGTCGGCTTGATGGCGCGTTACGGAACCGACAAGATTCGCGGCCATGGAATTCCAGAAGCGATCGAAGCCATTCTGCTGCGTGGAGCTCGCGTGGAACCGCGCGTCGCCGTGCTGAAGCCGATCTCTGCCGCCATCGCGATCGGTTCCGGCGGTCCGTTCGGCGCGGAGGGTCCAATCATCATGACGGGCGGAGCGTTCGGTTCTCTGGTTGCCCAGTGGCTGCGGCTCTCCGACGCAGAACGTACGACACTGCTGGTGGCCGGCGCTGCTGCGGGCATGTCCGCAACGTTTGCCGCGCCAATCGCCGCAATTCTCATCGCGGTCGAGTTGCTGCTCTTCGAGTGGCGTCCGCGTTCGCTCGTACCCGTTGCGGTGGCGAGCGTCACGGCAGGTGCTCTGCGCATCTGGTGGCTAGGCGCAGGTCCGCTGTTTCCGGTCGATCTGCCGTCTAACGTCCATCTCGAGCAATCACTCCTGATAGCCGTTCCACTCGGGATTCTTGTCGGTTTTGCCGCGGCAGGTCTCAGCCGTATGATGTACGGGCTTGAAGATGCGTTCGAGCATTTTTGCGGGCGCGTTCACATCCACTGGATGTGGTGGCCGGCGATCGGCGGCATCGGGATCGGCGTTGGCGGCTATTTCTTCCCGCGCGGCCTGGGCGTGGGCTATGACAACATCGCCGAGTTGCTGCGCGGCAACGCACCGCTCGCACTGTTGCTGGGATTAATCATCGCAAAGTCGCTGATGTGGGCCTTCTCGCTGAGTTCTGGAACATCGGGCGGTGTGCTTGCTCCGCTGCTGATGATCGGAGCAGCCATTGGCGAATCTGCAGCGCACCTCGCTCATCTTCCGGGGCAGACGCAGGCATTGTGGGCGTTGATGGGGATGGGCGCAATGCTTTCCGGCGCGCTTGGTGTTCCATTGACCGCGGTCCTCTTCTCGCTTGAGCTGACGCATGCGTTGCCGGCCATCCTGCCTTTGGTGCTCGCGTGTACCGCGTCGTACCTGGTGACTTCGCTCATCATGCCGCGCTCCATTCTGACGGAGAAGCTCGGGCGCCGTGGATATCATCTATCGCGAGAGTATGGCGTAGATCCGCTTGAACTTCTGACAGCGGCAGAGGTAATGACAGAGCTACCGCCGGGCGATGAAATATTGGTGGGAAAACCGGATCATCTGCCGGAGAGCTATGTCTTCTCCGACGAAACCTGCCGCGCTGTCGCCGAGGAGATGGCTACCACGGGATTGATGAGTCTTCTGGTCGTGGACCGCGAGACAAATCGCCTGCTGGGAAGCGTGGGTGCAGCTGAGTTGCTCGCCGGTCGTCGTCGCGCTGTAAAACGAGAGTCCGATCGCAGCATCGCGTTTCAGTTTGAACTACCGAGAACGTAAGAGCACAGCGGCTAGACTGCTCGCAATGCATCAACCGGATCGGCTGATGCGGCGCGAGCAGCCGGCAGCGCCGATGCAAGCAGTGCTACGGCGATCATCACAAGAACACTTACCGCATAGATCATCGGGTCGGTGGCGCTGACGTCGAAGAGAAAAGCCCTCACGAGACGCGACACGGCGAACGACCCGAGCAATCCGAGTCCACAACCGATAAGCGCGAGCTTCGCGCCCGCGAGCAGAACCAGTCGCGCAATGTTGCCGCGTTGCGCGCCCAAAGCCATGCGAATTGCGATCTCCTGCGCGCGAACCGAAATCGAAAACGCGACGACAGCGTAGATCCCGGTAATCGCGAACACCAGCGCTCCCATCGCAAATGCCGTAATCAGATCCGTATTGAAGCGGCGCGGTGCCTCCACATTCGACATTACCGCCGACATTGACTGGACCTGCTCCAAGGGAAGCAGAGGATCGATTCCTGCAACCGTCTCGCGCACCGGCTGGATGATTTGATCTGCAGGTAGCGTTGAGCGAACAATGATGAATCCGCCGGCTGGATTGACGAGACTTGCTGAAGGATCGGCACCGTCGAGGATCGCCGGCTGCTCGATCGGCACGTACCATTGGTCTTCATCGGGAGTGTCGGGAGATCCTATCTTTGTATTGGCCACAACGCCCACGATGGTGGCCCAGGGCAAACCCTTCTTCGGATTGCCGACATGCATGCGCTTGCCGATTGCGCTCTGTCCGGGCCAGTAGTGGTCGGCCATGGAGCGGTTGACGATGGCCACCAGTGGCGCATCGGCGCGATCTGCCTCGGTGAAAGTTCTCCCTTCAAGCAGCGCGATGCCCAGCGAGTTGAAGTAGTCGCCATAGACCGCGCCGAAGACCGCGAACTGCAGCTTCCAACCTTCGGTCGGCTGGCCTTCGATGGTGTAGGCGGCCCGTCCATACGAGTCTGAACCCGGCACAAGTGTGCTGATTGCGACGGAGACGATGCCCGGTTTGCCTAACAAGCGGTCGACGACCTCGCGGTTGAAGTTTTCAGCCACGGCGTATGTCTTGTACTGATTCAGAGGCAGTTGAAACCCCGCCACGAGAACGCGATCGGGCCTGAATCCCGGATCGACCGCCAGCATCTTCTGGTAGCTGCGCAGGAAAGCGCCGCATGTGGTGAGCAAAACGAGGGCGATAGCAATCTCCGCCGCGATCAGAACGGAACGAAGCCACGCATGAGTCCTGCCCCCGGAACCGGCCCGAGCGCCATCCTTCAGCGTGTCTGTAATGTTGGCCTTCACTGACGCGAACGACGGCGCCACGCTCGCAAGAACTCCCGTGACAATGGCGAGAAGGAACGCGAAGAGAGCGACGCCTCCGTCGATGGAAACAGATTCGACGCGCGCGATGGAATCGGGCAGAAAATCGAGTGAGGTGCGAACTGCAACTGCGGCCAGTGCGAAACCCAGCAGCGCAGCGGCACAACTCAGCAGAAGGCCCTCAACGATCGACTCGCGAATGATGGTGGCCGCACGTGCACCCAGGGCCAGCCGCACAGCCGATTCGCGACGGCGGCGGATTGCGCGGACCAGCATCAGCGCAGCTACGTTGACACAAGCGATGAGCAGAACGATGGCGACGGCGACAAACAAGGCCCGCAGGATTGGCCGCGTCTCGCCCACCACGTATTCATGCAACGGCGCGACATCTCCGCGAATTTTGATCGAAGTCATCGTGGTCGGAAAGTTGCGCATGATTTCCTGAGCCACCCGGTCAGCATCCTGCGCGGCGGCCGCGAGCGTTACACCGTCTTTGAGTCGGGCCACGATGTGATACCCAAAGAAGCCCGCCGCCTGGTCGGAGAGTTCGTCAGGCGTTAAGCTAAGCGGCACCCAAAGCTGCGCCTGGTTCAGGCGTCCCGTGTCGACAGGGAATTCGAAGCTGCGCGGCATAACGCCGATAATCGAGTATGTCTTGCGATCGAGCTCGATTGCACTGCCAAGCACACGCGGGTCGCGATGAAAGCGGTTCTGCCAGAGCGCATCGCTGATGACCGCGACCGGCTGGTGTCCATCGTTCTCCTGCTTCGTGAAGACGCGGCCGAGTTGGGGTTGAACACCGAGCGTGGCAAACGTGCTCGGCGTCATCCTGGCGCCGGAAATCTCCTCCGGAACCTGCCCACCCGACAATTCATACGTACTGCCAAAGTACGCTCCCGTGGAGGAGAATGCGCTCGCAGCGCTCGAGTATGTGCCGATATCACGCGCGGTCACCGACATGTTCGTGCCGCTGCCGAGGCGGTCGCCGAGAACCACCAGTCTTCCGGAATCCGAAAACGGTAGTGGCCGGAGCAGAATCCCTTCGATCAGAGAAAAAACGGCGGTGGTAGCGCCGATGCCCAGCGCCAACGTGAGAACGACCATCACCGTGAAGCCGGGAGATTTGCGCAACTGCCTTAGTGCGAAGCGAAGCTCCTGCAGGATGACACGCATTCGATCTCCTTATCGCGGCACTGTTACGGGAATCGGAATCCGAATCTACCGGATCTGTGCTTTGGCTAGGCGCACTCTGGGTTTAGACGGTGGCTCCGAAGCGGCCTCTCGTTCGGATCCGCATTCTGAGATCGTAGAGCACCCATTGCTGTGCGTCATCAAAAAACTCTATTCATCGCATGCTAGCTCACGGCCGTTGACTTTCCTTGTTTCCTATCTCATTTCTGTGCCTCCGGTGGTAGGCTTCCCATGGACCAAAAACAAAGGAGAAATCCGTGCGTATTTCCTTGCTTCACTTTGCCGCAATCGGGTTCTTAGTCAGTTCCACAATCGGAGTATCAGCGCAGGCGCCGCAGCAGGAAGCACGGTTGCATGCGCCGCAGCCATCACAAGCACAGACCTCTCAAACCGCAGCGCCGCCGGCCGCACAGCGCATGCCGAAAGAGAATGATGATCCGGTTGCCGATCCCAGGGCCGTCGTCGTTATCGGCAATGCGAGATTCACCGTCCTCACACCTGAGCTGATCCGCATGGAATGGGCGGCAGACGGCAAGTTTGAGGATCACGCCTCGTTCGTTTTCATCAATCGCCACCTGCCCGTACCCAAGTTCTCAAAACAGATCGAGGAGATGGGTGCGAGCCGGCAACTGACGATCAAAACAGACGCTCTAACCCTTACTTACAATTCGAGCTCAACTCCGGGCGCCGATACTCGTTTTACCCCGGAAAATCTGAAGATCGAACTTCGGGTCGATGGCAAGCCCATCACATGGCATCCGGGGACGGCCGACAGCGAGAACCTGCAGGGCACGACGCGGACGCTTGACGGAGCACGCGGCGACAAAGACACGCGAACCCATCGAGCAGGGTCTCGTATCACGTTCTGGGTGGGCGCTCGTAGACGATTCTTCACGGCCGCTGTTTGACTCTGCAGATTTCAGCTTTACGCAGGGCGAGAAGAGTCGCTGGCCTTGGGTCATCGAGCGGCCCGCCGGCGAGCGCCAGGACTGGTACTTCTTCGGCTATGGCCATGACTATCGCAAGGCGCTGGGCGATTACGTTCGCGTCGCAGGGCGCATTCCGCTGCCTCCGCGGTTTGCTTTTGGCGCGTGGTGGTCGCGCTACTGGGACTACAGCGACCAGGAGATCGAGGAAATCATCCGCGGATTCCACGAGAACTCGACCCCGCTGGATGTGTTCGTGATCGACATGGGCTGGCACAACAGCCGAGAGCAACTCCAGGCCATGGGTGAAGGCGACAAGAACAATATGGATCAGTCGCACCATTCTCTGGGATGGAGCGGCTACACCTGGAACGACGAGCTCTTCCCTTACCCGCAGCTATTTCTCGACCGGCTGCATGCGGATCATCTGAAGACGAGCTTGAACTTGCATCCGGCTTCGGGCATTCAGCCATGGGAAGCGTCGTATCCCGCGATGGCCAAAGCCGTGGGGATCGATCCCGCGACGAAACAGTACGTGCCTTTCGACATCACGAACAAGAAGTTTGCGGAAAATTATTTCAACCTCGTGCTCCATCCGCTTGAGAAGCAGGGCATCGATTTCTGGTGGCTCGACTGGCAGCAGGAACCGAATACAAAGATGGCCGGCGTGACGCCGACTTGGTGGCTGAACTACGTGCACTTCACTGACCAGCAACGCCAGGGCAAGCGTCCGCTACTCTTCCATCGCTGGGGCGGGCTCGGCAATCATCGCTACCAGATCGGCTTCTCCGGCGATACCGTTTCAGTGTGGGATTCCTTGGCCTTCCAGCCGTGGTTCACCGCAACCGCAGCCAACGTGGGCTATGCCTACTGGAGCCACGACATCGGCGGACACATGCCCGGCGCTGTTGATCCAGAGCTCTTCACGCGCTGGGTGGAATTCGGTGCCTTCAGCCCGATTCTGCGCACGCACACGACCAAGAATCCTGACTCTGAGCGGCGCATCTGGGCATATCCAGAGCCGTTCTCTTCAATTCTTCGTGCAACCTTTCAGTTGCGCTATGCCATGCAGCCGTATATATACACTGAGGCGCGGCGCACCTATGATACAGGCATTGCTTTTCTGCGGCCTCTTTACTACGACTGGCCTGAGGCTAAAGAAGCTTACGACAACAAGGATGAATATCTCTTCGGCGACGAGATGCTGGTTGCGCCGGTTGTGTCGCCGGGTGATAAGGACTCAGGCCTGGCAACAGAGAAAGTATGGCTGCCGAAGGGCGAGTGGATCGAGTGGCCGACAGGCAAACATTTCACCGGGCCAACATCGGTCGATCGCAGCTTCTCAGTCGAGCAGATTCCGGTTTACCTGAAAACCGGGGCGATCATACCGATGCAGCCGGATATGAGCTACACCGGCGAGAAGCCCGTCGATCCGCTCATCGTCAACGTGTGGCCACTCGACCCGGGAACCAATACGAGCTATAAGCTCTACGAAGATTCCGGCGTCGCCGAGCGGTATCAGCGCGGAGTCTTCACGCGCACGCCGATAAAGGCCGCGCAGACCGGCGACACGCTGCGCGTCGAAATCGGTCCGGTGGAAGGAGGCTTTCCCGGCATGCTTAAGGCCCGAGGCTACACACTGAAACTACCGGCAGACTGGCCGCCTTCATCCGTCACTGTGAACGGTGTTGCGGTGAAGCAGGCAGAGGCGACTGGGAAAGGTGGTTGGAGCTTCGAGGGCAACACACTCACCACCATCATTCCGGTTGCTAGCCTGAGCACTGCATCGAAGGTGACAATCGAAGTCCATCGCGCCGCGGGGTTGATGGCGAAGCGGGGGGATCTCGATGGATTCAACGGTGCGATGGCGCGGCTGCGTGGAACCTACGACGCACTCAACATGACGCCTCCGGCCGCCGCTCCGCCCGACATCCTGATCGATGCGATGCAGACCGGCGATCGAATGGGTTATCACCCCGAACTGGCACAAAAGGAGATCGCCCACTTCCACGAGATCCTTCCGCAAGCGCAGTCTGCGGTCGACAAACTGGTGGTGGATGCACAGAAGCACTTGGACGAATTGGCCCAACGCGCGTCTCAGCACAGCGCAGTCCAGGTTGACATCCCGTCCGAAAAGAAGAAACGCGCCGACGCGCTGAGCCGGGCCGCAAAACTAGTAAACGACGTAGGAAAGTAAAGAACAGAGACAGAAACAGCGGGACAGTCGACAGAAAGCGTCTACGGTCCCGCATTACTTTCGCGATACTCTGCGCACCAATCCTTGCCGCACCGCGAGAAATCAATTCATCCGTGCTGTTCGCCGGAGCAGCAAGAGCCTGCTTTGACGGCCTTTGGCTGCTCGTATTTCTGATTAGGATCAACGAAGTATCCGCCGTCATATTTGTCATGGTGGCGAACCCACGCCATCGTGTGGGCCAATCCGTCTTCGTCGCGCCCTTTCGGCACAAGATCAAGGAAGTTATAGGTCCCTATCAGGATGTCGAGTCCACGCGCATAGGTCGAATATGTGTGGTAGATCTGGCCGTCAGCATCCTTGTAGAAGACGCTCGCTCCCGGCCGCTCTTCGCTGGGAAACTCCATGACGGTGTAGTTGTAGTCGACCGTCCCGGTCTCCCGCTCCGCTGTGGTCGCCGATACGTGGTAGTCGTAATTGAAATCCGATCCAAACGACGAGGCCCAGTGGAATTTCCAGCCCATGCGCTTTTTGAATGCATCGATCTCGCCATACGTAGCGCGTGAAACCACGGCGAATGTTACGTCGCGATGCGCAAGGTGAATCGTCATGCCGTCGAAATGATCGGAAAGGTAGGAGCAGCTGGGACAACCCTCAGACCAGCCTGGTCCGAACATGAAGTGATAAATGATGAGTTGGCTCCGTCCGTCAAACAGATCGGCCAGTGTTTCTTTACCGCGCTGTCCTTCGAATACGTACTTCTTCTCAATCTTTTCCCACGGTAATTCGCGGCGTTGCCGGCTGAGTTCATCGCGCAGTCGCGTGAACTCCTTTTCTTTCGCGAGGAATTGCTTTCGAGCCTCAGTCCACTCGTTGTGCGACACCACTTTCGCCAGCTTCGGTCCCGCGGTCATTGTCGCCATGTTGAACCTCCTTCGTGTCGATAGCTTGGGTGAGATTATTGCTGGTTGCTCTTCGCAGCAGCTTGCCCGTCACAAGCGCTGCAACACTGCCGGTTCCGATAGCGCTGGCCGCCAGCGCTGCTGCGGCCGCAAGACAGAATGGGCACATACGCACCTCCCGATCAGGCTTGCTGCATAAACAGCGGCGGCTCGTCGGCACTCGGACCCCAACTCGCCGGTACCGGAAGGTTGAGGATGCGCAGATAGACACCGAACTGCCCGCGATGTTGGTATACGTGGCTGAACATGATGTCGCGCAGAAACTGCTCACGCGGCTGCGCCAGCACCTCTTTGCCTCCGGCCAACAGCCGCCAGGTCTCCGCCATCTCCGCGTCGTCGATTGAAGGAAGAATCTCGCGGACCACAGCGACGCTCTCATCAAACGTCTGCATAATCTCCTGACAGGTCGCCGGCTGTGGAAACTTCGCGAACTCTGGAGCCTGCGCCGGGTTCGTTTGCGCGAAGCGGACCACACCGCCCGGCGTAGAAGCAATGTGATATGCCAATTGGCCTGCGGTCATCGACTTCTCGTGAGGCTTCCAGGTGAGTTTGTCTTCCGGAAGCCGTTCGAGGAAACGGCGCGTGACGGGTGCCTGCGTCTCGAATTCGGCAAGCATCGCCTGCGCGATGGAATCGCCGATGAGTGTTTGTGTAATCGACATGGGGACCTCCTTGTGTCCTTGGGGAATCGAATTGTGAGCTCGCCTCACTTCTTATGCGAACCTTCCGCGCGCTCGCGAACCTTTCCGTGAATGTAACCCCAGCCGCCGACCACGCCCTTCCGGTGATCTTCCTGAACCATGCCAAAACCGGAGTGGCGGAACTTTATCAGCGTTCCACCCGGCTCCTCACTGAGCCTGTACTGCACATTGTTGGCCACCGGGTGCGACATCATCAGAGGCCCGCTGAATTCCAAGAGAGTAGGCCGCTTGATGGCCTGCACGTGTGCCCAGAAGTGGCCGTTGTCGTCACCCAGATCGCGATACCAGCGGCCTCCAGGCCAAGCCTCGAGCACCATCGGCATCGCGCGGCCATCGCCGACTTCGTTCTCGGGGCCGAGTTGTTCCAGCAGCGCGGCAAAGGTATCCTCCAGCGATGCGTGCACATGAATCTCCTGCTCCACCAGCAGCGTGAGATCCTCAATTCCTGCTGTTGCATTTACGATCATTGATCCTCCTTGGGGTTCACGGTTTTGTTTGATGCAGAAGCCCTGTCTGCAGCGCGCTTTTCGGCCCGTTCTTTCACGCGATTGAGTTGATTGGTCCAGTAGCGCTCGAATTCTTGAGTCCATTCGTGAAGCGGTCGAATACCCTCGGCGTTGGTCTGGTAGAGCTTCTGGCGTCCGTTGCAGCGCATGCGCACGAGGCCCACGTCACGCAGCACGCGAAGGTGCTTCGACACGGAAGGCTGATCGACGCGGAGGCTGGCCACGATCTCATTGACCGAGTGCTCGCGGGCGGCCAGCAGCAGCAGGATTTCGCGACGCCGCGGCTCTGCTATTGCATTGAACGCATCCGAAGTTGTCGCCGCTCGAGCCATGATGAATACGAATATATACCCATATCGGAATATGTCAAGTGCCCCTCTTGCAATCCAGCGCATTTCAGCCTGCACAGATGCCGGTTCGCAACAATTCCATTGGGTTACGTTGCCTGTCGGCTGAATCCTACTTTGGAATTGTGATAGTTCCCATGGCACTCACTTGCGCCGGGCCGCGCGTGTTTACCCATCCCAACCAGCGCAACCGGTTCGCTCGATATTCTCAGGAACTGACTGAGGTAACCCAAAAGTGAAACTCATCAAGTGCGTGCTCTTCTCCCTCTTCGTTTTTGGAACAATGCGGGCGGCACCGTTTGACGCGCAAACCGCTGACGATCCCGCCAATCTACCGCAACGGGACGGCTCGCATGACTTTGATTTTCTGATCGGCAATTGGAAGGCTCACGTGCGCCGTCTGCCTGACCGGTTAAACAACTCCAATACATGGATCGAGTTTGACGGCATTTCCAATCACAAAAAGATCCTCGACAGCAACTCAAATTTTGAGGAGTTCGAGGTCACCAGCACCGACAAGAAACTGCACATGAAGGCTCAAACGCTTCGGCTCTACAATCCCGCGACGCGCCAGTGGAGCATCTATCTCCTGGATGTCGACAAAGGCACGATCGGTCTACCTCCTGTTGTCGGTGGATTCACGGGAAATCGAGGAGAATTCTTCGATCAGGAGGCGTTTAAGGGCCGCGCGATATTGGTGCGTTACGTCTGGCTCAATATCTCGTCAAAATCCGCGCGCATGGAGCAATCCTTTTCCCCTGACGGCGGAAAGACCTGGGAAGTGAATTGGATTTGCGAGCTCTCGCGATAATCAAATAGGAAAATTCGTAAATACGTTTTCGATACGCGCTTGCTGGACCCGCATCTATCGGTGGCAGCAGGGCGTTTGCGGTCCCATAGCGCCGCAGTTTACGATGCTGCCAAATGAATCAGATACGTTGGGTGGCAACTCTACTATTGTGCAGCGGATCCTTGCTTCTTGCGCAGAGCGCAGCACCATCCGATCCGCTCGCGCCTACGCAGGACGTAAAGTCTGCTGAGCAGATCGATCGCGAGTGGCAGCAGTCGGTGAGCAAATACGATGCTGAGCGCAGTCGCCTTCTCGCTGAAGCCGCCCGGCAGGCAAACGATGGGCCCTATCGCCCCGACTGGGCCACCCTGATCAAGTACCAGCAGCCGCAGTGGTACAAGGATGCGAAGTTCGGCATCTTCATTCACTGGGGCGTCTATTCGGTGCCAGCCGCCGAGAACGAGTGGTATCCCCGCAACATGTACGACCCCAAGAGCGGCGCCTACAAGAACTTCAAAGAGCACTATGCCGCGGGCGATGACGCCAAGGGCTACAAGGACCTGATTCCGCAATTTCGCGCCGAGCACTTCAACGCATCTGAATGGGCGAAGCTTTTCAAGGAATCGGGCGCGCAATATGTCGTACCGGTAGCCGAGCACCACGACGGATTTTCGATGTATGACTCCGGTCTCTCCGACTGGACCGTTGTGAAGATGGGACCGAAGCGCGACACGCTGATGGAGTTGGCAACGGCGGTGCGCGCGGAAGGCCTGCATTTCGGCCTTAGCTCGCATCGCGCCGAGCATAACTTCTTCTACTCCTATGGCCGAACCATCCACTCAGACGTCAACGACCCGAAGTACGCGTCACTCTATGGCCCCGCACACCAGTGGTTCGCGGCTCCCGGCGATGCGCATGGACTGGACGACGACTGGACCTGGGTGAGCGAGGCCTGGACGCGCGACTGGTTGGCTCGCGATACGGAACTCGTTGAAAAATACAAGCCCGAAATCGTCTACTTCGACTGGTGGATCGGGCACCCGACATTTCGTCGCGCCGTTACCGAGTTCACGGCCTTCTATTACAACTTTGCCGCAGCGCACGGCTATACCGGCGTGATCGATTTCAAGGACTACTCCCTCAACTGGAAGTCGGGTACACGTGACTTCGAGCGCGGCCAGCAGGACCGCATCCTCGCCGACCACTGGCAGACCGACACCTCGATCAGCAACGCATCCTGGGGATACATCGAGCACGACACCTTCAAGTCACCGGAGTTTCTCGTCCACCAGCTTGTGGACATCGTGAGCAAGAATGGCAATCTGCTGCTCAACTTCGGGCCACGATCAGACGGCACCATTCCCGACGAGGTACAGACGACTCTGCGCGAAATGGGCGCGTGGCTCAAAGTAAACGGCGACGCGATCTACGCGACCGCTCCGTGGAAGACATTTGGTGAAGGTCCGACGCAGGTAAAAGGCGGCGCGTTTCACGACACAGATGTGAAGACCTACACGGCATCAGACTTCCGGTTCACCGCGAAAGGCGGTACCGTTTATGCAATCGGCATGGCCTGCCCCGCGGATCGGAAGGCAACCATTCACGCGTTCGGGACAGCACATGAAGGCGGATCGATGCCCATCGGCAACGTGGAAATGCTTGGATCAACAGGTAGGGTCACGTGGACACAGACTGCCGATGCGCTTGACGTGACTCTTCCCGTGAACGCCGCGTGCAAATATGCCTACACACTGAAACTCACCGCGAAATAAAGCGGCAGGCAAAGACGTGCTCCGTCTGCCCGCCGCTCAGTCTTCTCGGCACAACTCAGTAGCCCTGAGGCGGGGGCGTGGGCCCATTGCGGAATGCCCGCTGATAACCCTCGCGGAAGCCTTGGCGATAGTCCTCAAAAGCCGGCGGAGGCACGGGTGGGTTACGGAATCGCGGATGCCGATCGACATGCGGAGCAAGTCCCTTCGCAATGTCGCGGCTTGCCGCGTCAAATCCATCGTGGAATCCGCGTTGCGCGATTTCAGTGAATGCAGGTGGCGGGGGCGGCGCGGCATAAACCACCGGCTGCGGGTGCGAACAACCCGCAATAGCAAAAGGCAATGCCAGTACAACAAGTGCAAGGGTTTTGCGCATTTTTCTGTCCTCGAATCTCAATAAGTAGGGTGCCGTTCAGCGTCCCGAATAAGGCGCTTCCCGGTTCTAACACTGATTTGCGGAGAGTGTTGCACCCAGAACCCATATTGCTATCTGCCATGGTAATAACTCAATGGTCTTAGTCGAACTCGACAGGCTTTGGGAATCTTGACAATGTCGAAAATATCTAGCCAAACCCTGCCAAGGCGCCCTCCCTCGGGATGAGTGAGGATCTGCCTGCCGCGTTATAGTTGCATCTGCGCATGAAGCTTGATCGTCGTGCTTTTTTAAGAACGCTAGGATACGGAGCTGCCGCAAGTCGGCTGCTCTCATATCCCGCTTGGAGTCTCTCAACTTCGGCCAAACTCGAGGACCAAGTCTCAGCTGTCACGCATGATCCGCTCCGACCCGAATTTCATCTGCTCCCGCCCCACAACTGGATGAACGACCCCAACGGCCCCATCTGGTGGAAGGGCCAGTACCACCTCTTCTATCAGCTCAATCCGCATGCTGCGGTGTGGGGCGACATGCATTGGGGACACGCAATCAGTCCGGACATGGTGCACTGGCATCACGAGCCGATTGCGCTTGCGCCCACTCCCGGCGGGCCCGATAGCGAAGGCTGCTTCAGCGGATCGGCGGTGGTCTTCGACGGCAAGCCCACGATTATCTACACCGGCGTGCAGAATGCGCCCCCCGCCGAGACAACACTTCACGACGGCAATGACAAGTTGCGCGAGACACAGATGCTCGCCACGGCCGAAGACGATGAGTTGCTGCACTGGAAGAAGCTCGAGACGCCCGTAATCACCACCCCGCCGCCGGGCATGTACGTCACCGGCTTTCGCGATCCCTGCCCGTGGCTCGAAGGCGACGAATGGTATCTCGGCATCGGCTCCGGCGAGCGCGGCATTGGCGGCTGCGTCCTGCTCTATCGCTCACACGATCTGCGGCATTGGGAATATCTGCACAAACTCGCGCAGGGCAAGCCGAACGGCAAGGTCGCCGTCAATCCGTGCGACAGCGGCGAGATGTGGGAGTGCCCCGACTTCTTTGACGTAAACGGTCACCACTGCCTGCTCTACTCATCGGAGGACAAGGTCTTCTGGACCACCGGCGAATATGACACACATCAGCATCGCTATATTCCCATGCGCACCGGCGTTCTCGACCACGGCGCTTACTACGCACCCAAGAGCTTTCTTGCTCCCGACGACCGGCGCATCTTGTGGGGATGGATTCGCGAAACACGTCTTGAAGCCGAGTCCGCTGCTGCTGGATGGTCCGGCGCAATGGCACTTCCGCGGGCGCTCACGGTGAATCGTGACGGCGAGCTTGAAATCAATCCTGCCATCGAAGTGGAAAAGTTGCGCGGCACAGAGGAGGTTTCGACCCTACAGGCCGGCACTTCGACCAATCGAACGCTGACGACGCTGCGTAGAGAATTGCGCATCGCGTTGGGTGCTTCGAAACCGAAGGTCGCCGTTCGACTGTTGACCAGCGGCAAAAGCGCTTGGGAGCTTGTGGTCGATGTTCCGGCCAGCCTTGTGAGATGCGGCGATATCACCTTTGCACTACCTCCTCAACTCAAACCAGACGATGCGCTTCGCATTTTCATCGATGGATCGGTGATTGAATCGTTCATCGCAGGCCGGGAGGCGCTCACTAGCCGCGTGTACAGCGTGCGCCCCGGCGAATCCGAACTTGAGATCGCGTTGTTGAAGGGGGAAAGTGTCGCGTTGAAGCAATGGCCGCTCGAGGCAATCTCAACGGACCGGCTCACCACCTGACACTTCCAGTTCGACCAGTTCGCTCGGATATAGTGGGCGAAGGACCATTCCCCGCCCAAAGGACATCGTAATGACCCTGGATCGCCGAGGTTTTCTCGCTGCCTGCAGCCGCGCTGGCATCTCCTCCGCCTTGTTCCCTGGAGTTCTCTACACGCTTGCCTCGCAGGCGCAGGAGTCGCCGAGCACGGACCAATCCAAGCCGCCGAAGATCACCCCCGAAATGATCGATCAGGCTGCGATCATGGCTGGCATCGGCCCCTTCACTGACGAGCAGAAGATGATGATGATCGACGGGCTCATCGATCAGAACGGCTCTTTCAAAGCCATCCGCAAATTGAAGCTGCCGAATACCATCGCGCCTGCTTATGTATTCCATCCGCTTGCTGCTGTGGGGAATGTTCCGCGCCTTGCCGCCGAGACAACCAACGTACACGGCTGGAAGCCCGATCCCAACGTCGCGGCTCCGTCCAAAATCGAAGACCTTGCCTTCGCAACGGTAAGCGAGCTCGCGAGCCTGCTGCACGCGCGCAAGATCACTTCCCTCGCGCTTACGCAGATGTATCTCTCTCGGCTCAAGCGCTACGACTCCAAGCTTCATTTCGTCATCACCCTCACTGAGGATCGCGCCCTCGCGCAAGCCAAAGCAGCCGACGCTGAAATCTCCGCCGGCAAGCACCGTGGCCCATTGCACGGAATTCCGTGGGGCGCGAAAGATCTGCTGGCCGTGAAGGGCTATCCAACGACGTGGGGCGCAGGCGGCTTCGAGCATCAGTCTTTCGATGAAGACGCTACCGTGGTCAAGCGACTGGACGCCGCCGGCGCAGTCCTCGTAGCCAAGTTCACGCTGGGCGCGCTTGCCATGGGCGACAAATGGTTCGGTGGCCGCACTCGTAATCCGTGGAATCCAGCGCAGGGTTCGAGCGGCTCCTCGGCAGGTTCGGCCAGCGCTGTTGCCTCTGGATGTGTAGCCTTCGCCATCGGCTCGGAGACCCTCGGCTCCATTAGTTCACCCTCTACGCGCTGCGGCGCGACAGGCCTGCGTCCCACCTTCGGCTTTGTGCCACGCACCGGCGCCATGGCCCTAAGCTGGACAATGGACAAGCTCGGCCCCATCTCCCGCTCGGCGGAAGACTGCGCGCTCGTGCTCAGCGTGATTCATGGCCCCGACGGACAAGATACATCCGTCCATCCCGCGCCCTTCCATTGGGACCCCGCTGTTGACGTACATGCGCTGCGCATTGGCTACTTGAAAAGCGACTTCGATGAGCCGCCACCGTTCAAGCTTCCCCCACCGCCGATCAGTGAAACCGCCGAAGAGAAGAAAGCCCGCGAAAAACAGGAAACCCAACGCGCATCTGCCCGTGCGCGCCGCGACTACGATCGTCGCTACGATCTAGCCACGCTCGACAAGCTCCGCGCCATGGGCATGAATCTGATTCCCGTGGAGCTTCCCAAATTGCCGTATGGCGCGATGGTTGGCCTTCTCGGAGCCGAGGCCGCCGCTGCCTTCGACGACCTTACCCTTAGCGGCCGCGACCATTTGCTCACTGAGCAGGGCCCGGACGATTGGCCCAATGAATTTCGCAGGGCTCGCTTTTATCCCGCCGTCGAATACATCCAGGCAAATCGCGCACGCACTCTGGCGATTCAGCAGGTCTCGGCGCTTTTCGACAAAGTCGACGTCATCGTCGGTTCTTCCGGCGGTCAACAGTTGCTGGCCACAAATCTCACCGGGCATCCGGCGCTGATCGTGCCTAACGGCCTGCGCGGCGACGACGCACCCAAGCCGCCGAAGACCGACGACGGCGACAACGACGACATCGGCGGTCCCGGCACACCTGTCTCGATTACGTTTCTCGCCGGACTGTATGAAGACGCAAAGCTGGCGGCGTTTGCGCATGCGTATCAGCAGGCCACCGGCTTCAACAAGCTGCATCCAAAACTCGACTAGGCTGCCACGCCGGAAGTGCGGTCCAGCGTGGCCTGATCCCGTCAGTTCGACTGAGGTTTGTTCGCCTGCGGGGTTGCAGGTGGCGGAGTCGTCGGGGTCCCGGCCGGCGGTGGCGTTCCAGCCGGAGGCGTTGTTGCTGGAGTACCCGGAGCGGCTGGCGTCCCCGAAGTTCCTGGTGTCGACGGGTGTGGCATCATCCGCATCGGCTGTCCGTTCGGCCCATTCATCATTCCGGGACGAGCCTGCGGCGCAGGCATCTCGCTCACGTCCACCAGCTCGATATCAAAAATCAAGTCCGCATTCGGCGGGATACCTGGATTCGCAGCGTTCGGTCCGGGGCGTCCATGTGCGCCATACGCAAGCTGCCAGGGGATAAACAGCCGGCGTTTGCCGCCAATCTTCATGCCGGTGAACCCCTGATCGAAGCCGGGAATCACGCGCCCGAATCCTTGCGGAAAGCTGATCGGCTCCCCTTCGTTCATCTTGGGCTTGCCATCGGCATCGAGTTCAGGCTTGCCGTCTTTCCCCATCACGGGGGATTTGTGATCGTACGACGAATCGAACTTATGCCCATCCGCCGCGAGCCAGCCCGTGTAATTCACCTTGTATATCTTGTTGGGCTCAGCGTCTGCGCCTTTGCCGATGCGGATGTCCTGATAGCGCAGGCTGAACGCAGTCTTCACGACTGCGCGCGATGGCGGCACTCCGGGAGGCAACTTGATACCGCTTGCCGTCGCAGCGGGCTTGGCAGAAGCCTGGGGAGCGGCGGGTTTGGCAGGCGTTTGAGCGAGACATGCGACGGCCGTGGCCGCCAGAAAAAGACTCGAAACAAATTGTTTCATTGCTAGAAACACTCCGATTTGTTCTCATCGGAGTGTAACAGGCGCTCCGTTCCTCATCCCCCGGCAGCCCGAATCCTGAAATCTTATAAGGGCTTTATGCCCTGGTCGCTACAGTGACTCATGGCCGAACTTATCCTTCAACTTCTCCATCTTTCCTGGCTCCCCGTCGGATCCTTTTTCGCCGGCGTTCTTAATTCGATCGCGGGCGGCGGGTCTTTCCTGTCGCTTCCCGCTCTTTTTGCCAGCTCGGCTGCTCTCGGCGTTGGCGCCGTCGCGGTGCAGGCCACAAACACCGTCGCGTTGTGGCCGGGCCAGTTGACCGGGCTCGTTGCTTTCCGAAAGGAACTGCGCGAATACGGATGGGAGCTGCTTCCGTTGGGTATTGCCTCGGGAATCGGCGGTTGGCTGGGCGGCTTCCTTCTGTTGAGAACCGGAAACCGGATGTTCCGTGAGTTGCTGCCGTGGCTGCTGTTGTTTGCGGCGGTAATGTTTGTACTGAGCTTTCCGTTGGGGCGCTGGCTGCAGACCCTCTCCGGCGGCAAACGGCACAGCAAGCTGCTCATCGCCGGCATGGTAGTCGTCAGCGTTTACGTCGGATACTTCGGCGCCGGGGGCGGATTCCTGGTGATGGCGCTATTCGGAATATGCGGCGTTCACGATATCCACGAGATGAACGCCCTGAAGGTGCTCACCGCTACGGTCTCCATTGGAATCCCTGCCGTTTCGTTCGTCCTTGCTGGACGCGTAGAGTGGCGCTTCTGCCTCGAGATGGCGATCCTGGCCGCAATCGGCGGATACATCGGCGCGCACTATAGCCGGCTGATCAACCAAGCCATCATGCGCAGAACGGTCGCTGCTATCGGATTCATGACCGCCGCGTACTTCTTCGTGCAGAACTACGCCATGCACCCCGTACGCTGACCCCGCATTCCAAAGCTGGAGCTGTCTGCACAAAGTTCTTAAGGGGCACGACTCAAGGTACCCTCTGGGTCGCGTGCCGAAAACGCACCCTTCCTTCAAATTGTCATCCTGAGCGACACACGCTTGGGGCCCCAGCACGCTGAAAGCGAGATGGGGTAAGTGTCGTGAAGGATCTGCTTTTGCCTTTGTATCCGGTCAACGCACGATCTCGTTCAGGGCTTTAGCCCCGGGGGTGTCTTCTGTTTGCAAATGAGACTGGTGCACACAGCCCTAGTTTGAAACTCTCGTCTCCGAGCCCTTGGCCATCGCTGTCCAGTGAACGTTGTCGGGAGAGAACTCCTGTGCGTAGTCGATGTGATCGGTGCCGGTGAACACGTTCACGACATGGAAGTAGATGGTGGTATCTCCCTGCGTCACCTGCCAGGGGAATGTCCAGATGTTGCCCTCGATTTGCAGCTTGCCTGAGCCCAAGGCCTCGCCGCCCTGCGGAACCTGGTAGGAGGTGTACATCTTCTGTTTGTCGTCATATGTAAACACCAGCAGTACCTTTGAGTCTCCGTCCACATACTGGTTGCAAGCAACGTAGGCGCCGCTTTTCCAGCAGTCATTGCGCAACGTCTTGTCTTCCTTACCCGCCTGGCTGTAGGCCGTAAGAAAATGTTCCCCATGGACCTTCCACGTACCGGCATAGGCCATGATGGCGTCAATGCCGGACGGCGGCTGCGGAGGAGTCTGCGCCGCCGCCCCAAGCGCACATAGCGCCATCATCCCAATCACAACTGAAGAAGTAAAACGACGCATGAAAATGAACCTCCAGGTTCGATCTAATGGTAAAGCCCTGCTGCGCACAGCAACAGTAATCAACTTGATTGCGCCAGCATGCCGGCCAGCAGCGCCGTCCTCGGCGCAAGGTGTTCCAGCAGGATCGACTCATGGCTGGCGTGCGCGCCTTCGCCTACCGCTCCCATCCCGTCGAGCGTGGGTATGCCGAGGGCCGAGGTAAAGTTGCCGTCGGAGGCGCCGCCGGTGGACGCTTCCTGGAGATCGAAGCCGAGTTCGGCGGCCAGAGACCGTGCCCGCGCAAATAGCTTTACGGTGCCACGCGTGCGCTCCATCGGAGGCCGGTTGATGCCGCCATCGATCGTCAGACCACAACGTTTGTCCGCTGCCTTGAGAACTCGAAACCTGCGCTCAATGCGCGGACCGTCGGCCTTCTTCGCGATGCGCACGTCGACTTCGGCAAATGCCTCGGCGGGGATGACGTTGGTCTTCGATCCCCCGCCCGCTACACCAACACTGACAGTCAGTCCACGCTCGAGGTCAGTCCAGTCGCTGACGGTTTCGATCACACGCGACAACTCGCGAAGAGCACTGGCCCCTTTTTCGAAATCGACGCCGGCGTGCGCTGCCACTCCGCGAATCTCGATGCGCCAGTTTCCAGTGCCTTTGCGCGCAGTCTTGTAGGCAAGGCCCTGCGCCGGCTCAAGCACGAAGACAGCGGAACACTCATGCGCGAGGCTCTCAGTGATAGGCCGAGAGATCGGGCTGCCGATCTCCTCATCGCTGTTGAGCAGCAGGATCGTCTCGCGGGTGAGCAGATCGGCTTCCGCGAGCATCTCAATGGCAGTCAAAGCCATTGCCACCCCGACCTTCATATCAAGAGTGCCCGGCCCCCACAGGCGTCCGTCTGCGATGCGGCAAGGCATCTGCCTGAGCGTGCCGATGGGCCACACGGTGTCGAGGTGGCCAAGCAGCAAAACCGGTTTCTGCCTGTCGCGCCTGCGTGGACCGAACCGCATTTCCAGAACATCACCGTATCCGCGCTGCCGATGGCGCTTGATGCGTCCACCAAGAGCACGCCCGGCCTCGGCTGCAATCGCGACACACGCATCCACCGCGGACTTATCGTCGGACGGAGACTCGGAGGCAACCAGCCTGCGCGTGAGTTCAAGCAATGCGGATTCTTTGCGGCGTGCACCTGCCAGCAGCGCCCGCATCGGAACGGCGGTATCGAGAGTCTCAGAAGAATTTGAGTTCACAACTTTCAAGTTTAGTGGCCCACCGCCATCTTTGTTGCAGAATGTTCTTAATTCGCGACTGTGGAACCGGGCCGCAGAGCAGTGACAATGGACCGAATCGAGCAAACGACAGCCATCGCAAAATCAAAACGGCGGCTGCGTCGCCTGCGATATCATCAAGCAAACTTTCCGGTTCTTGAATCGGCAATTGACCCTGATGCCCTTCAACCCATTCATCGCTGCCTGGCGCTTTCACTCCTGATCGTTCTGGCCGGTGGACGCCGTCTCCGCGCAGACATCTGCCGCCGCTGCGCGTGCAGTAACGGTGCCTGCCAAAAATGGCGTTGAACTCAAAGCCACCGTCAACGGACAGGGACCGTTTGACGCGATCTTCGATACCGGCTCGGGGAACCTGATGACCGTCAGCCTGGCGCGGCGCCTCGGACTCAAATTGGAAGGTTCAGCCACACTCAACGCTGGCGGCGGTCTTGTCCCGGCGAAGGTCGTGAAAGTCGCAACAGTAAACATCGGCGGCCTAACCATGTCGGACCAATGGTTCGGCGTTGTCGACGTTCCGGTCACACAGGGCCAGGACGGCATTTTTGTTGGCGATCTCTTGCTTCAGAATCTACCCATCCGCGTTGATTTCGAGAAGCAGGAGATCACTTTCTACTCCAAACAGGGATTTGAATATTTGGGTGATGGAACAGCGGTACCGATCCACTCGAAGGACGGTACGCTGCTGGCCGAGGCCACCGTCGATGGAATCGACGGCCTTTTCGGAATCGACAGCGGGGACATGTACTCTCTCTCGCTCTATGCCCCTTTCGTCGCGCAGCACAAGCTTGTCGAACACTATGGCGCGAAGATCCAAGGCTATGCCGGCCAGGGGTTCGGCGGCGCTGATCATGGATTCTATACACGCGCGGACACGCTGCAACTCGGCAAGATCGAGGTGATCCACCCCATCACTATCCTCTCCACAGACACGCAAGGCGCAGAGTCTTCTGCTACGGTTGCCGGCAACATCGGGTTGCACGTCCTGCGACAGTTCAACATCGTCTTCGATGCGCCACACGGAAAGATGTACTTGGAGAAGAATGCAAACTTTGGCAAGCCCGATATCTTCAACCGCGCCGGCCTCATGCTTGACCCCGATCCTGAAAACCTGAAAATCAAGACCGTGATTCCCCGCAGCCCCGGAGCGAGGGCCGGATTGAAAGAGGAAGACGTCATCACGCAGATCGACGGCAAACCGCCCACGGACGAGTCATTGCAGAGCGCATTCACCCAGCCCGTCGGAACCGTTCTCGCTCTAACCGTGCGCCACGGCACAAAAACACGCACAGTCTCTCTCGTCCTGAAAAACATTCTTTAAAACCACAGATGTATCCCTTGCGCCGCCATTTAAGAAAGGAGCCGAACCTCCCATGCACTACCTGCTCTTCTACGAAGCCGCCGACGACTACGTCACCCGCCGCGCCGAATTCCGCAATGTCCACCTCAAGATGGGTTGGGAGGCTGCCGAGCGCGGCGAGCTCGTTCTTGGCGGCGCGCTGGCGAATCCCGTCGATGGCGCTGTCCTGCTTTTCAGGGGCGACTCGCCCGAAGTGGCAGAGAAATTCGCGAAGGCCGATCCTTACGTCACTAGCGGCATCGTGAGGCGTTGGTACGTGCGCGAGTGGACCACGGTTGTTGGCGACCTTGCATCCAACCCAAAGCGCCCTGCTGCAATACCTTGAGAAGTCCGTAGTGCGGGCTTCACGAGGGAGACGTAGATTGCGGCATCAAAATCTCAATACCACCCACCGAAATGTGGTGACCGAAAACCAGGAAGATCGTTGATGAGCTCTAGTGTGGCACGCAAGAACGGTGAGCATTCGACCGCAGTCGCAGCCGGAATGTCGAACGAGATTTTTGGATCCGGAGAGATGGCCGATTTAACGCGTGCCTTTCCCTGGGATAAAACCCCGGTCGGCTCTATTGATCAGTGGCCGGACACTCTCCTCATCGTGGTCAACACGCTATTGGCTTCGCGTCACCCGATGTTCCTCTGGTGGGGCGAAGAACTCATTCAGTTTTACAACGACGCCTATCGCCCCAGCATCCGCGAAGACAAGCATCCACGCGCGCTCGGACAGCCCGGAAGAGAGTGCTGGCAGGAGATCTGGCACGTCATTGGTCCGCAGATTGAAGCCGTGATGACGCGGGGCGAAGCGAGTTGGCATGAGAATCAGCTGGTGCCGATCAATCGCAACGGCAAGCTGGAGGACGTCTACTGGACCTACGGCTACAGCCCGGTGCGTGACTCCGAGGGAAGAATCAGGGGAACGCTGGTTGTCTGCACCGAAACTACTGAAGCAGTGCTGGCCAAGCGTCAATTGGAGCACGAGAGCCAGCGGCTGGCTGAGCTGTTTCAACAGGCTCCGGCTTTCTTTGCCGCGCTGGGCGGACCGGAGCATCGGCTTGAATTGGTGAACCTGCCTTACCAGAAACTGATCGGTCGACGCGATGTGGTAGGCAAGACCATTGGGGAAGCCGTGCCGGAAGCAGAGGAACAGGGTTTTGTTCAGATCCTTGACCGGGTGTATCAGACAGGCGAGCCATTTGTCGGGCGATGCATGCCGATCCAATTGGCGCGCAGCAAAGCCCACCCCCTCGATTTGCGCTACCTGGATTTTGTGTATCAGCCGCGGCGCGATGCGGATGGTAATGTCACGGGCATTATCGTGCTCGGTATCGACGTCACTGAAAACAGACGCGCCGAGCAACTCCTTCTGCAATCTGAAAAGTTAAACGCCGTGGGCAGGCTTGCCAGTTCCATCGCGCATGAGATCAACAACCCTCTCGAAGCGGTCACAAACCTCATCTATCTTGCGCAACAATCCGCTGTTGACTCCGAGGCCCGGCGCTATCTCGCCAGCGCCGAGGTCGAGCTCCGTCGAGTCTCAGCCATTGCCAACCAGACCCTGCGTTTCCACCGGCAATCCACCAACCCAAAGCAGGTCACAGGCGCGGAGTTGATTGATGCGACGGTACCGCTTTACCAAGGCCGATTGCTCAATGCACATGTCAGGGTTGAGAGACGCGATCGGAGTAGCCGTCCAGTAACGTGTTTCGAAGGCGAGATCCTTCAGGTTCTAAGCAACCTGATTGGCAACTCCATCGACGCAATGACTCCCAGGGGCGGCCGTCTCCTGATCCGCAGCCGGGAAGGTACTGAGTGGAGGACCGAGAGAAAAGGGATCATCTTAACCGTGGCCGACACCGGTTGCGGGATGTCTCAGCAAACCCTGACCAGAATCTTTGAGCCGTTCTTCACGACGAAAGATCACAAAGGAAACGGAATTGGACTCTGGATCAGCCGCGGAATCGTCGAGCGGCATCGCGGCACCCTCAATGTGAGGTCGAGTCAGTCGGCAAACGGGTCCGGCACCGTCTTCGCGTTCTTCCTGCCATTCGACGCGATCGTGCGCGGCTGATGCCCGCTCCAGCCTATTCTTCTTCCGGCAACACGATGAACGGCGTGACTCCAAGAGGGAAATCGATTCTACCGTGTGGACCCGCTGCCGCCGCAGTTTGCCACCCTGGCGATTGCAGTTCCGGCATCGGTTTTGCCTGAAACAGCTTCTTGCACTGCCGAGCTGTCCATCGCGCCCAGTTCTTCGATTTTTTCCGCCGCGCGCTATCGGTCGAGATGCCCGTGCCCGCGTACATCTGCCGGTAGAGCTTTGAGAGAAAGATGAATCCAAGCCGCGCCCGTAGATTGGGCGTGCAGGAGGACCGCTCCCAAATGGACTTCCAGTTATAGAACCTGTCCCAGACGCGCTGCGTGCGCTCGCGGATCTCGTCGGAGCTCATCGAGGGATGCGGCGTGAACATCTTTGGCCGAACCTCGGTGGGAATCAGCCAGTAGCGCGTGATAGGCACATCGCCGACCATGGTCGGATGTGTGGACTGCTCTTTCTCCCACCGCCCGAAATCGACCGTCCCGGGGAACGGCGTCATCATCACAAACTGCGCGAACGTGACGCCCGCCTTCAGAGCCATCTCCACCGTTGCGTCAAAAGTCGCCGGCTTGTCGGTCGGCAGCCCGAAGATGAACGAGCCAAGCACGTGAACCCCGTGCTTCTTGAAAGTCTGCAACTGTTTCGCAAGTGCCTCGCCGGAGTAGTTCCAATCCTTGAAGACCGCCTTCAGTCCCTCCGGCGTAACCGCTTCGACTCCCACCAGCGCACCTTTGATATTGGCCCTGCGCATCGCGTCCAAGTAGTCGCCGTCTTCGCCCGCCTCCATTGTGATCTGGGTGAAGAACACCATGTCCTTCGGCAGCTTGGCGAGTTCCGCCATCAGTTGGAAGCGCTCGTTGCGAATTGTGGTCAGCTCTTCGACCTTGGCAAAGTTCTGCTGCTCCCGCGCGAGACGCAAATCCGTCAGCGTAACGGGATAGAAATTGTCGTCGGCCAGGGCGATAAACCGGAAGCCGAGACGACGAAGGCTTACGATCTCGTCGATCACCTTCTGAAACGAACGTTGTCGGGGCTTCTGGCCGTCGGTACGCCAGACGCTGCAGAAGGAGCAGTGCTTGGGGCATCCGCGGATGGTCTGAACCGAGGCCCACATATATTTATCGGGCCTCATCAGATCCCACCGCGCCGCAAGAAATTGCGTGCCCTCGATCCTTCCGCCCTCATAGATCTTCTCGGGCGCTCCGGCGATGCAATCCGCCACCGCCCTGCCCCAGGCAATATCGCCATCCCCCTTGACCACCGCATGCGCTTCGCCGCGTTCCAGCGCTTCTTCGGGAAAGAGCGTGGCGTGAATGCCGCCGTACACCACCCAGGCGCCGCGCGCGCGCGCCATGCGCCCAACCTGGTAGCCGCGCAGGGCATTGCCCGTGTGCACGCTGATGCCGACAATGTCCCCCGGCTGAATGCTCTCAGGCACAATCTGTTCGAGCGATTCGTCTACCAGAATCGGGGTACCTGCCGATGCGGGCGTTGCAGCCGCAAGCACGAACAACCATCGCGGTGTGATAACCGCCGTACCAAAGGAATTGTCACTGGGATTGACCAGATGAACGCTCGTAAGGGCCCTGCCTTTCGAAGTGCTGGTCCGTCGGGAAATTCGGCGACAATGCACCGCGATCCGCCGATGTGCGGAACTGCACTCTGGCAGGGAACCTGCGTCAGTGTCCTGCTGTGTCGTCCATCATACACATGTCATGAGACGCGGGATATCAATTGTCGGCAAAAATCCCGAAGATCAGGCGCCCAGGCCGACAGAAGCTGGCTCTAAGCCGCTCATTCGACTTCTTCCCGCCGGTGCGCCGAGCATGGACGTCAAACATGTTTTGGCGGACTCTCGCGGCTACTTCAGCCCCCAGGTCCAGGTCAGCCCTGAGCTCGTTCCGTAGTCGCTGCCGGGAAGGTTCGGCGGGGGCTGGTTGTCCCAGTTGCCGTAGAACGAAACATTAAACTTGAGATCGCTGATGATCTTCACGTAGTAGGACGCGTTAGTTTGAAATTTGAGCCGGCCCGGCTGGGAGAGAACAGGTAGCAGTGCGCCGTCTATATTGAGGCTGGTTTTGCTGAATCGGAAGAATCTCGCATTTGCAAAGATCAGCGCCGTAGCAAGATTCTGTCTGCCTGCCTGCGGCTCGGGGTTTTCATAGTCAGTGCCCTGCCACCCCAATCCACCCAGCACGGCAATTGACGAATTGTTTGTGTTCTTCAAGTAACGGCCCACGCCACCGCCCAACGTGATCTGGCTCCGAATCTGCTGTTCCGAACTCTGCAGAGCGCTACCTACCCCCTCGTAGAACCAGTTCTTTGGCGGTAGCAAATGTTGCCCCACAAGCGTTAGTGAGTTTCGTGCGGAAGCACTGACGCCGGCGCTCGACGAAAGACTCGAAGAAAAGTCAGCCGTTGCGTTCCAGCGCTCTCGCACATACGCTTCATCGGAACTCAGGTTGAACTGCGTGGAGGAATTCCCCTTGGAATAGATTGTCCCGAACGTAATGTCGCCGCTGAATCTTTCCCAAAACCTGTCGGATGTCGCCACCATGTTAACGATCTCCGAACGCTTGATTAGCGCAGGTTTACTCTCCACGTTTTCGACTACCGCAATCGTCACTGGCCGATCTTCGGGTCTTTCCGGTGTTGTGAGCGTTCCCGTGTACACAATGCCACTCGCAGTCTTGACAACGAACAACTGGGTGCTTTCGAGGCGGTCCACCTTTGACCAATCGACGGATGCTGTTCCGTCGATGTAGTCGAAGCTGGCATATAGCACTCCTCCACTGAGTCCCTTTACCTCGCAGGTCATGTGGTCTCCGTTTTTCATGATCAGCACATCGGTCTTGTCGCGTGCGAAGAGCGGTGAAGCGAATATGAATAGGGAAGCAGAAAGGAGGATCAAGGCTCGGCTGTTCATGATGGACCTCTTGATGCCAGGTTGCATGGACCGATCGAAAAGACTGACCAGGACTGACCAGAATGGAACGAAGCGCCGGACCGTGCATGTGCCGCTCGACGGGAGTCGCCGGGACCGTTCCATCTATAGGATGGCGAACTGATGAATCACGGTCAGTCCGCACCGGATGCGGCATCCGTCAGCCAGAGACTCCGCGGGCAGGTTCAGCCCGTCTACCGGAACGGTCCCGTGTTGGGCGACCAGGCTCTCCTGTACACTGGAGTGTTCACTTGTCATGCAAAACAAATATCCAATAGGCATCCTCGGCGCAACCGGAATGGTTGGCCAGCGTTTCATTCAACTGCTCGAACATCACCCCTGGTTTGAGATCACCTGGATTGCCGCCAGCGACCGCTCCAGCGGCAAAATCTATGGCGATGCGGCCAAGTGGCGCCTCGACACTCCGCTGCCTGAGCGGATCGCGCGCATGACCGTCTCGCCGGCCGAGCCCGGAGGCGCCCCGAAGATCATCTTTGCCTCTGTGGATGCGGCTTATGCCCGCGAACTGGAGCCCAACTTTGCGGCGGCCGGTTGCGCAGTGGTCTCGAATTCCAGCGCCTTCCGCATGGCGCCCAACGTGCCGCTGGTGCTTCCCGAGGTGAACGCCGAACACCTGCACCTGATCGAGGAGCAGTCGTGGCGGAAGGAGTCGGGCGGCTACATCGTTACCAACTCCAACTGCACGGTGATGGGCCCGGTTATGGCTCTGAAGCCGATTGCCGATCGATTTGGAATCGAGCAGATTTTCGCGACCTCGATGCAGGCCGTCAGCGGCGCGGGCTACCCCGGCGTTGCGTCGATGGACATTCTCGATAACGTCGTGCCTTACATCAGCAACGAAGAAGAGAAGATGGAAGAGGAGATGCTCAAGCTGTTGGGCAAGCTCGACGGTCACACGGTAAAGCCGCTCGCCGCGCGCATGAGCGCCAGTTGCAATCGTGTGCCGGTGGTCGACGGCCACACGGTGAGCGTCAGCGTGAAGCTTGCCAGGAAGGCGACTCGCGAAGAGATCCTCGCCGCATGGGCGGAGTTTCGCCCGCTGGCAGGTCAGAACCTGCCGAGCGCGCCGGATCAGCCCGTCGAGTGGGCGCCACAGCAGGACCGCCCACAGCCTCGCCTCGACCGCAATCGCGGAAAAGGCATGGCGGCGACCGTCGGCCGCCTGCGGCCTTGTGGAGTGCTCGACTGGAAGTTCATCGTGCTCTCGCACAATACGATTCGCGGAGCAGCCGGCGCCACCATTCTGAATGCCGAGCTGCTTGCCAGCCTCGGAAAGTTGGAGCCGGTCGCGGAAACTGCCGCACGCTCCTAAGGCATCTGCAACTTCGGAGGGTGCTGACTTCAGCCCGCACATCAAGCCTCCAAATGAAAATGGGCTTTAGCCCCTGAGGTCGAAACAAGGAACGCATGAGCCTGGTCGTCATGAAATTCGGCGGTACCTCGGTGGAAGACCCCGCCGCCATTAACCGTACCGCTTCCATCGTCGCGGGCCGCGTCGCCGCCGGCAAACAGACTGTCGTCGTGGTCAGCGCCATGGCCAAGGTGACTGACCAGTTGCTGCGTGCCGCCGCTGCCGCTGCCAAGGGTGACCGTACCGGCGCTCTCGCCATCAGTTCGCGCCTGCGCGCCCGTCATCGCGATACCGCTTGCGCGCTCATCAAGACACCAGCCAACGCCTCTGCGCTCTGCAACCTTATCGAGCAGAAGTTCGACTCGCTCGACGAAATCCTCCGCGGTCTCGCCGCCATTCTCGAACTTACGCCGCGCATCTCCGATCTTGTCGTCAGCTACGGCGAACGCCTCTCCAGCCGCATCATCACCGCTGCCTTTGCTGAACGAAGCATCAACGGCGCTCACGTAGACGCGCGCGAAGTCATCGTTACGGACTCGCAATTCGGCAAAGCCGCACCACTCGACGTGCTCATTGAGAAACGCGCCACCGAGCATCTGCGCCCGTTGCTCGAACAAGGCAAGGTGCCCGTGATGGGCGGCTTCATCGCCTCAAACGAAACCGGCATCACCACCACACTGGGCCGCGGCGGCTCCGATTTCACTGCCGCCCTTCTCGGCGGAGCTCTCGCTGCCGACGCCATCGAAATCTGGACCGACGTCGACGGCATCATGACCAGCGATCCCCGCGTCTGCCCCGATGCCCTGCGCGTCAAGGTCATTAGCTTCGAAGAAGCCGCCGAGCTCGCCTACTTCGGTGCTAAGGTGCTGCATCCGGCCACTATCCTGCCCGCCGTCCGCAAGAACATCCCGGTGCTGGTGCTCAACAGCAAGAATCCATCGAACGAAGGCACCCGAATCATCTCGATTGCACCCCACTGCAGCAGCCCTTTCAAATCTATCGCGGTCAAGAAGAAGCTCTCCATCATCGACGTCGTTGCCAGTCGCATGCTCATGACGCACGGCTATCTCAAGGCCATCTTCGACATCTTCGACAAGCACCAGTGCCCCGTCGACATGGTCTCCACCAGCGAAGTTTCCGTTTCGCTCACCGTCGACTCCAACGACAAGTTGCCCCTCATCGCCGCAGATCTCAGCCAGCTTGCCGATGTGAAGTACGAAGGAAAAAAGGCGCTCATCTGTCTCGTCGGTGAAGACATTCGCGGACAGAGCGGCATGGCGGCGCAGGTCTTCGGCGCGATCAAGCACGTCAACGTGCGCATGATCTCCCAGGGCGCCAGCGAAATCAACATGAGCTTCATGATCGAAGAAGACGACGCCGACGAAGCTGTCCGCTCCCTTCACGCCGCCTTCTTCAAAGAGCCCGACCCCACCATCTTCGACACAGAAGCCCGCAAAGCCGCCGTCAGCTCATAACAAATAGCTCGTAGCCAGTGGCTTTTAGGCCCGAACTCCATTTGCTTTGTCATCCTGAGCGAAGCCGAAGGATCTGCGGTTGCCTTTGTGTCCGCATCCTGGTTGGCTACACTAATACCGGCTACATTCGCAGGACCTGCGTTTAGAGCCACCGATGCTGCAGGAGCCTCCAGTGAATCTCGCCGAATTGCTCGCAGATCAAGGCTGGGCAGTTGCAAAGGAAAGCGCCTCCGCTTCCCTTTACAAGCACACTCCATGGGTGGCACCCGAAGCATATTTGCATTGGCTCTTTAAGCCGGTAACCCCGAGGGCTCTTGAAGAAACTCGTACTCTTCTGGCTATACGTGACGAGTGGCCCGATTTTCTTTCCATTCAGAACGGCGCGATGCTGTATAGCGACTCATTATCCATCTTCGGAGCAGTGGAATCAGGAACCTTGCTCAATCGGAACAGCCCTCATGATCTCGGCCCTTATTCCCTGCTCGATCAGAAGAGAAAGAGCGCTGGCTTTGGAGATGACGCGATAATCATCGGCACATATCCATATGACGGCTCGCAAGTTGTGCTGCGCAATAATGATGGCGCAGTCATCGTATTCAGTAAAATTGGATCTACTTACAAAACAGGGCGAGCTTGGAACAGCGCAACTCGCTGGATAACCGAGGAACTCGGGCGGCTGAAGACGCTTTTCGACTCTTCGGGCAAAATCCTGGTCGACAGGTCGAACACTTTGCCGAGTTTTGTGAATTAGTCTCCAAGGAGCTAAAACATGCTTCTTCTCGTTTTAGGTAAGGGAAAGACCGGCTCGCTCGTCGCCGAAGTGGCACGCGAGCGCGGACACGGCGTACGCGCACTCGACATCCACGAAAATCAGCACGCCTCGGCGCTTACGGCTCCCAACCTTGCAGGCATCGACATAGTCATCGACTTCACCACCCCCGACGCCGCGGTCGAAAACATCCGCGCCATCCTCGCACTCGGCTGCCGCATCGTCGTCGGCACCACTGGCTGGTACTCACACCTTGCAGAGTTGCAAGCCATCGCGCAACGTCGCGGCGGCGGCCTGCTCTACGGCACCAATTTCTCCATGGGGGTGCAGAAACTATTTCGTCTCACTGCGGAGCTGGCCAAACTCGAAGGCTACAAGTTCGCCATCAGCGAGACGCACCACATCTCGAAGCTTGACGCGCCCTCAGGCACCGCCATCACCCTCAAGCAGCTGATCCAGTCCGTCCAACCGGGCATCGACGTCCTCATCGAATCGCATCGCCTGGGCGACGCCAATGGCGAGCACATCGTCACGGCGAAAAGCGAGCACGATGAACTCGAGCTGCGCCACGACGCGCACTCCCGCCGCGGCTTTGCCGTCGGCGCAGTCCGAGCCGCTGAATGGCTCAACGGCAAATCCGGCGTCTGGGAATTCCGCGAAATCTTCGACCAGCTCTAGCAGGCGTCAGCGTTAGAATTCCCGGTCCAAACTCGAAACTGCAAAGGCGCCCATTGATGTGGTCGTTCGACCACATCAATGGGCGCTTCACAGAACTGAATTGTAGCGAAACCGTCGACGTTATTTGCCGGAGGCGCCGAAAACGACGGTGATGTTGGTTTCAACGGATACCGGCTGGCCGTCGAGCATGTATGGTTTGTATTTCCAGGTCTTCACCGCGTCCGCTGCTGAGGGCGCCAGTATCTTCGGTCCGCTAAGGACCTGAACGCCTTCAATCGTTCCCTGCTTGGTGATGGTAGCCTTCAGCACTACCTTGCCTTCGATGTGGGCTTCCTGGGCGAACTTGGGATAGACAGGTGGGGTTTTGCGGATGATCATTCCATCCGCAACACCGGCGGAGATCGCTACCACCTTGGGCGCGTACTTCACCTTCGCTGCACCCCCAAATAGCGAACCCGGGACTGCACCGTTATCTCCTAATCCAACTGGTGCGGGAGCAGCGGGAGGCGGCTCATCTGCGGGAGCCGGCTTCTTGATCTGCCCTGCGATACGCGTGGGAGCGACAAGCTGTGCGGCCATGGCATCGGGCGACACCGGTGCTGACTCGGTAGAAGCAGCGGCGGGCACCGGCGTGGCGGAATCGGGCGTCGTCTTGACGACCGCAGTCCCGGCAGGCGGCTTCGCGACAGAGTTGGCAATCGGTGTCACGACCGCTTGCGATTCAGCTTGGGCTGCAACCGGCGGCGGCGTCACTTTCACCGGCGTTGACGCGGGGTTGGGCGTCGAAGGACGGGTAAAGACCACCAGCAGCACAAGCCCAAGCACAACCGGTCCAGCTGCGATCAGAATCCATTTCACCCAATTGGCGCCACGCTTCTCGGCGGCTTCGTCGGGATCAGAAGCAACGTGCGACTGAGAAGTGCGGAACAGATCCACTGCAACCGGCGGACGCTCAATGGCAGGAGCCGCCGCAGCATCCAAAATCGGAGTGATGCGAGGCATGGCATCGGTCGTTTTGCGTTCGGGTACAAGGGCGGGACGTGAACGCGCTTCAGGCCGCTTGACGCTTGCTGGAGGCCCGGAGGGGCGCAGATTTACAGCATCCCACGCTGCAAAATCGGATGTGATGTCCTCAGGCGCGGCGGACTCCGACGCCGGGGGAACCGTGATCTCCTCGATCACGTGAGCCAGTTCAGGATTCTTAGGTTCCTCTTTGATGCGCGTGGGCCACGGTTCTCCGGCCGGTTCGACGCGCTTTTCGGGAATGATCGGCGTCACGTTGGAACGCACAATAGGCGTAGGCGGCAACGGCGCCGGCCTCGGCTCCACGGGCCGGGAAGCAACCTGCGGCGTAGGCGGCAACGGCGCCGGCCTCGGCTCGACTGGCCGGGAAGAAACCTGCGGCGCAGGCGGCAACGGTGCTGGCCTTGGCTCGACCGGCCTGGAGGCGACCTGCGGGGCAGTTGCGGCCACGACAGGCTTGGCGACGGGCTGCGGAGGGGGCTTCTGAGGCTGGCTCTGCTCTGAGCCGCTCTCTGTCGGCAGCGGAAGAAAATCGCGAGCGCCCGCGCGCATGCAGCTCATCAGCAGTTCCTGGTCGGTCCGCGCGGAATACGCCATTACGGACTGGCCGATCTCTGCAAATTTCTCGATGATCTGCAGTGCATAGCTCTCGTCGGTGTCCACATCGACCAGCACGACATCGAAGTTCTGCTCGGCAATACGCGGCAGATCGTTCAGTTCGTCGGGGTAGTCAATGAACTCGTGGACCTTGCGACCCTGGGTTGAGGCAAGAGCCCGGGCAACGATCTGGCGGTGCGCGTCATTGGGGCCGATCAGGGCGACGTTCATGCCCTTCGAAGCGCTCTTTTCGGCTTGGGGGCCCTGCGCGTTGGTCGACATCTCAGCTCTGGCGATCATGATCCTCGATCCTTTTTCTCTGTCAATGCCGACGCCTGATGCCGCTGCAATTGGTCCGGCTGCAGCTCTGGAGTCGACATGTGCATCAGCGCAACCGCCGTAAATAGGCATCGATGGCCTATCCAGACGATCGGCTTTGCAAAACGGATCTGGGAAAAGAAGCGACAACGGCCTGCGAACCTACTGCGGTTTTCGCAGAACAAGATCCTTTGGATTCAGCTAAATGCGCCTTTTGCTTCCAAGCTTCCTCGGTTCACTGCGCTGGCTGAATTCCGGTCCTGTAACGGCCATGGTATACGGGTTCCGGTTCTATATGGAACCACTGGGTACTAGGGGATACATGCCTTTCGTCACATTTGGGGTCGGAAGAAGCGAAAATCTGGGGCAAACACCATGATTTTGACCTCATTTAGCCGCTGCGGGGGCGAGAAGACGATCAATGTTGATGGCCTTCGAAGCTGAAAACGGGCAGCCAGGACCCCGGGACCAACGCATGAGACTTCTTGCCCTATCAATAGAATGGACTCACTAGCTATGCATCTCCGACTAGCCACGCCTGCCGACGTACCCGCTATCATCGCCCTCGAACGTACGCACGTTGCCCGCGAATTTGTCGCCAATGGAGCGAAGATCGCCATCGCGCCACCCTCACCGGTGGCGATGCCCACTACTACGTCAGCCAAACCGAGTGGGGTGAACTGCAAGCTTACGCCATTCTGCGCGGCATCAACGAGGACTCCCGCGCCATCGAGCTCAAGCGCATTGTGGTTGCCGTACCCGAGCGCGGCCTCGGCCGCTGCATGCTCAAAGAACTGATGCGCATCGCTTTCCATGAACTCGGCGCTCACCGGTTCTTTCTCGACGTTTACGACGACAACGCTCGCGCCCGCCACCTTTATGAGAGCCTCGGTTTCCAGTACGAGGGCGTCATGCGCGACGCCGCACGCCGCGAGGGCCAGTGGTGCAACCTGCGCCTCATGTCGATCCTGGAATCGGAATATCGGTAGGGCCAGCCCCAACCGACTCCCGGATCTGGTCCGCTCCGCCTGCTCTCGATCACATACTTTCGCGCCACCAGTCGATATACACTTCTCAGTGATGGAAACTACGGGTTGCGGCACGGCAATCGTCACGCCTTTCCGGGCGGACGGATCGATCGACGAGCCAGCGCTTTGGGCGCTGGTGAACTGGCAGATTGATGCGGGCATTGACTTTATCGTCGCGTGCGGTTCAACCGGAGAAGCCGCGACGCTCGATGAGGAGGAATGGCTGCGCGCTGTCCGGATCGTGATCGAAGCCGCCGCGGGCCGGGTCCCTGTTTGGGCCGGCTGCACCCACAACTCCACGCGCACCTTGCTGAGGCTGGCTGCCATGCTCCGCCAGATACACGGGGTCGATGCCGTCCTCTCAGCCAATCCTTATTACAACAAACCCACGCAGGAGGGGCAGTTCCAACACTTTCTGGCCCTGGCCAAACTGGTGGACCCCATCCCCGTCTGCCTCTATAACGTACCTGGCCGCACCGGTGTAAACCTCGATCCGCAGACTGTTGTTCGCCTTGCGGAAGCCGCACCAAACATCCAGGCCATCAAGGAAGCCAGCGGCAAGCTGCCGCAGATCACCGAGTTGGTGCACTCACTGCCTTCAAGCTTCAAGGTCTTCTCAGGCGACGACAACCTTGCCCTTGCCGCAATTGGCATCGGCGCGCAGGGTCTCGTCAGCGTGGCCTCTAACGAAATTCCCGCGGAGATGGCGCGCATGATTGGCGCGGCACTGCACGATGATTGGTCGGAGGCCCGTGAGGTCGAACGCCGCTACGGCCGGCTCTTCGAGGCAAATTTCTGGGAGTCGAACCCTGGGCCCGTGAAAACCATTCTCAACCTGATGGGCCGCACCTCCGACACTGTGCGTCTGCCGCTGGTTTCGCCCATGCCGGCCACGCGCGCCAAACTCGAACGCATTGCCGGCGAACTGGGCCTCTTGAAGTTTGCGCCAATGCCCGCCGGCGACATGCGGATGTTCTGATTCGGCGCACCGATGCACGTTCTGTTTGTCTGCAGCAGAAATCGCCTTCGCAGCCCGACCGCCGAGGCGCTCTTTTCGGGTCGCGAGGGCGTTGAGACACTCTCGGCAGGAACCGCGCCGGATGCTGAGACACCCGTCTCTGCTGAACTGATCCATTGGGCAGACGTCATCTTAGCCATGGAGGCCGTTCATCGTCGGCGACTCAAAAAGTATTTTGGAGAAATGTTGGCTCATAAGAAGATCTTTGTGCTGGGTGTTCCTGACAAATACAAATTCATGGACCCGAAACTCATAGAACTACTCCGTAAGAAGGTTCCTCCACTGCTGCAAAACGTGAACTGATCTTGGAGTTTTTCAAAAAGTATTCGTCAATCGCTGTCGAAATTTGGGTTGGTCGTGCGTCATCGTGGTGACGGCGTTTTCAATCGCCGCCTGAAATTCACATCGGAGGTTTTCCCCATGCAGTATTTATTGACGCTTTACGCAGAGGAAGCGGGTTTCCAGCGCATGACCAAGGAGCAGCAACAACAGGGCATGGCCGCGTACATGGCGTACACTGAGGCGCTCAAACAGGCAGGCGCATATGTCGGTTCAAACAGGCTGCAGCCCATTGCCACGGCAACCACCGTGCGGAGCGCAGACGGCAAGACGCAGGTGCTCGATGGACCTTATGCCGACACGAAGGAGCAGCTTGGCGGCTACTACCTCATCGACGCGCCTGACCTCGATGTTGCCCTGTCGTGGGCTGCGCGTTGCCCCGGCTCGCAACACGGCGTTATCGAAGTGCGACCGATCTGGACAATGTAGGCGATGAGCGGATGCGAAGGCGGCGTGCAACCTCGCGACCTGGCCGAGCAGGTTGCGCGCCGCAGTTACGGCAAGTTGGTCGCTTTTCTCGCCACGCGCACTCGTGATGTGGCCGCAGCCGAAGACGCGCTCTCAGAAGCCTTCGCAGCGGCACTCGTCGATTGGCCTCTGAACGGCTGCCCACAAAACCCTGAAGCCTGGCTGATGACCGTAGCGCGCCGTAAATACCTTGACGCGGTGCGGAGCCATGCGCGCGAATTCCCTGCAGATGAAGCGGCTGAGACAACCGCAGCCATTGAGTCCGCAGGCGACGACCTGGACATTCCAGATCGTCGCCTCGGCCTGATGTTTGCCTGCGCGCACCCCGCGATCGAAGCCTCCATCCGCGCACCGCTGATGCTGCAGGCCATCCTGGCTCTCGATGCCGCGCGCATTGCGTCGGCGTTTCTCATTTCGCCCGCCACCATGAGCCAGCGCCTCGTGCGCGCCAAAAGCAAGATCCGCCAGGCCGGCATTCCGCTCGAAATCCCCGAGCGCAGTCAGCTCCGCTCTCGCCTCGACACCGTCCTCGACGCCATCTACGCTGCATTTTCCGAAGGCTGGATCGACGCTGCCGGCACTGACGTGGCGCGTCGCGATCTCGCCGAGGAAGCCATCTACCTCGGACGCGTCGTCACCGACTTGCTCCCCGACGAACCCGAAGGACTCGGACTCCTCGCGCTCATGCTGCACGCCGAAGCGCGTCGCCTTGCACGCCGCAATGCTGAGGGCGACTACGTTCCACTTGCGCAGCAGGACCCACGACTCTGGAACGCGGAGATGATCGCCGAAGCCGAGTCTCTTCTGCATCGCGCCAGCGCGATGAATAGTGTAGGCCGCTATCAGCTTGAAGCAGCCATCCAGTCCGCGCACGCCGCTCGCGCGCGCAACGGTCAATCCGACTGGGTGGCTATCGTGCAGCTTTACGATGCATTGCTAGCGCTGAGCGGGTCCCCAGTTGCAGCAGTCAACCGCGCCCTCACTATTGCCGAACTCCATGATGCACACAAGGCGCTCCAGGATCTGAATGCAATTGCCGCCGACCCCCGGCTCGCCCAGTACCAGCCTTACTGGGCGGCGAGAGCGGAGTTGCTGGCCCGCATCAACTCCCGCCAGGAAGCGCGTCATGCCTACTCGATCGCAATTGGCCTCGAGCGCGATCCCTCGGTACGCCGATTCCTGGAACAGCGGAGAATGTTGCTGGACGATTAAAAGAGCCGCAGGTTGAGCCCCGCTTTCAAGAAATCCCCAAAAGGGGTAATGTTCCTCATGCACGAAGGTCACGGCGTAATGTCGCCTTAAAAATAGCTTAAGAAAGCGCAACTTTCTCTCGCCCGCCGGTGTTTCGCCCTAATAGGAACACAGCCAACAACTGATCCTTCCACCTACGCTGTGGACCCTACCCGCGAAAAGCTCCGTGAGGCCACGGGCATTCGCAGAAAGCGCGGTGAATCTGGAATGCTTATTTTAAAGTCGGGAAGGCATGTCCTTCCGTCTCTTGTTGCATTGACGACTGCCACTCTTCTGGCAGTAGGCTGCGGCAGCGGCAGCAACTCCACCTCCTCCACCAACAACAATGCGCAAACGGTTACTGGCTCTTCCTTTGTGGTCGGTACTGATGCGCCGATGGCCAGCGTCATATCGTTCAGCGTGCAGGTCAGTGTCTCCGCAACTGACGGAAATGGCAATACGGTGCAGTTGACCAGCGGCTCGCCCACAGTTGACTTTGCGCGCTTTAACGGCCTGCAGACCCTGATCGACATGAATGATGTTCCCGTCGGCACCTACTCTTCCGTTGCGATTTCGCTCAGCAATGGCACCATCGGCTACCTCGACACCAGCACAACCGAGCCGACTATCCAGACGATGCCTGCTAGTCTCCCCAGTTCTCCCATCACCTACACACTCGCCAACCCGATGGTTGTGACCCAGTCCGGTGCGCCAGTCGGTCTGCACATGGACTTCGATCTGCGCAAATCGATCACGGTAAGTGGCGGACAGATTACCGGTGCCGTCACTCCCACCTTTACTGTCAACGGCGTGAACAACAACGACAAGGGCGCCTATATCGATGAATTCGACGCAGCGGTGGTAAGTACCGACGCCGGGGCGCAGACCATCACAATTCAAGGTCCTCACGGCCGCCAGTTCACCGTTAACGTCAACGGTCAAACCGAGTGGGACGGCAGCGACACCTTTAGCGATCTCACATCGAGCAGCATTATCCAGGTCTCCGGTTTCCTCGATCGCGCCGACGCCACCATCGATGCCGATGAAATCGCCATCCTGTCCGAGAATGGCTTCTACGCCGCCGGCCAGGTGACGTACGTCAATCCTTCTTCAGGGCCCGCCACTAGCTTCGACCTCTACGTGCGCGGCCTGTTGCCCACAACTACCGGCCTTACGCTAGGCCAGCTTGCAACCGTCGATCTCAGCGGCAGCGAGAAGTACTCGATCTACTGGATGCACGGGCCGTTCGCGCAGTTCCTCTTCAATCAGAGCGGATTGCTTCCCGGCCAGCACATCGCAGTAGGCGGACCGGCCAGCGGCGCGGCCAGCGCCGGCGGAGTCACCGTCAAGCGTGTAGTCCTGCGGCACTGGGGCTTCAACGGAACCGTCGTGCCGAGTAGCGTGAACGCCGGCAACAACACGTTCCAGATGCAGGTCAACGGATTCGCCGGCTTGCTGGTTCCGCAAACCGTAACCGTCTACATCCCTGACAACTGCCAGTATCGGGGGGGCTTCACACAACTATCTGACGTCTCGTCTGCCACCAACGTGCGCGTCGTGGGACTGTTGCTGAAAGATCCGACAAGCGGCAACACCGTGCTCGTGGGCCACTACGTCGACGATCTCGACTGAGTTGGGAGTTGCTTCGCTTGAATCGCCGGAACTGGACCCGCAATCGCGGTGCTGGTTCCGGCGCTTTCTTTTTACACGCTAGAAAAGGTCGCCAACCGGCGGGAACGTTAGCAGCACACCACCGGCCAGCAAGAGAAGCGCAATTCCAGTCATACGTCCTAGATCGACACTACGGCCTTGCCAGCGGTAATGAAGCACCGCCCAGGCCACGAGCCAGGTAACAATCGCTGTCGTCGAGACTCCCGAGAGCGGACCCGTAGGTTTGTAGACATTCAGCACGTGCGAAAGAGCCGGCAATTTGTCCGCAAGAACCGAAATGACTCCAAGCGTAAAGCAACCGATACCCGCGGCCAACACCGCTGCGGCGCCGGGGCCGTTGGGCGTCAGTTTCACAGAGACACTGCTCGTCGCCTCGTTCGCCATCACTTTCCTCACTCAGCGCATCAGCTTGATCGTCGACCCACCCTCAACCGGAGCATGCTTATTCAACTCAGCGCCAAAGAATCCCGCAACTCCGGCACTCGCGAACGACACAAAAACAAAAACCAGCACCGCCGCGCGCAGTGGCGGATAGTTGCGGAGGCACCGCCGGTAATGCAGAAAGACCGCCGCTGCCATCGTGATCGAGATGGGTGTAAACCAGGCGATGTGCTCTTTCCACTCCATGCCGATTGCATGCCAACCGATGGTGTTCGGATTTGACTTGAGCAGGGCTTGCGGAAATGCAGCCAGTATTGTCGTACCCGTGGGCGGCACAGCCCGGTACCAGGGATAGATCAGGTAGGCGCCCGTCAGCACCGTAATCCACGCAATGACCGCCATCATCACCAGCCACCTGCCGAGAAATCTCTCGTCCTCCTCAGAAATCGAGTGCGGCGAATACGGCTTGTAGCGTAGATACAATTCAGCGATTGCGAAGGAACACGCCAGCAGATAGAGTGCGCCAAATCCCATACCGTGCACCAGCGTCCAAAGGCCGCGCGTTGTCATCTCCATCGCACTTGCTCCCGTCCTGCATGCGATTCACCGCGCCCCAGCGCAAGCAAATCAAAATCCGTTCTTGAGTGTGTGTCCCGAGAACATTGCGTTCCTCAGGAGCGATGTCTTCTTTTCGTCAGAATCCTTGCCTTTGTCATCGGGCTTGTCGTTTTTTCCCCATGTCCAGTAGAGGCCGAGATAGCCGTAGTTTTCAGTTTGACCGGCGATGGAGTGACCGTATGCGAAGAGAAGCTGCATGGTATCTTCGCCTTTCAAATGCCAGTAGCCACCGGCGTCGATCATCGTGGAAGACTGCGTCTGCGGCGTGGCACTACCTTCGCCGCCGTGCGAGAAAACCTCAGCCGCAAGCTCAAGTTTTTTGTTCATTTCTCGCTTCAGCAGAAAGCCGCCGTAGGGAAAATTGTGGTATCCCGTCTGTGGCACAACCGTCACGCCCGCTCCGCCGTCAAACAGCCATTTGCCCTCATTCTTCTGCAACCACACGGGCAGCCTGTACCAGACCTTTCCCACGCCCAGTCCCTTGTCATAATTGCCGGTCGGCATCTCGAACATGGTGAAGGTGCCGATCTGCGGGATGGTCTTCGTCTCCTTGATGATCGCAAGCTTCACTCCAAGTTCCATGTCGGTCAGGCCAGTTGCGCTCGGACCGGTTCCACCAGGCAGGTAGATCGGATTGTTCGAGGGATGGATGCCGCCCCACGGAAGAATGGCGTGCAGTTGCACGCGCGGCACAGCGCCCCAGTTGAATTCAAACGCAGGCCCTACGTAGTCCGTCTCCGCCGGAGTGCCGTCTGTGGCGCCAAAAATATAGAACTCGTAGTGCTTGAAATCCACCGGCACCGGGTCGTCCACTTGAAAGGGCGGACCCTGGGCCCAGAGTTTCGGCCCGCCCAGGCAGGCAAGCAATAGCAACAGAGCTGTCCAACCAATTCGGCCGGTCTTCATCGGCGATTGTCTCCAGCCGCTGCAATGTTGCGCCTGCGAGGAAGCCATCTGCAGGCGACGTTATATCGAATTTCGATAATAGTCAAGACCGCAGCGATGACGCAGCGTTATAGTTATTCACGTGGCAGATCAAAAGCGGGAACTCTTCGACGGCCTCATCCGCATCCACGTGCTGCTGCATGCGGTGCAGGAGCCCATCTTTGGACTTGCCATGATGAAAGAACTCGAGCACCACGGGTATCGCATCGGCCCCGGCACGCTCTATCCGCTTTTGCATGGACTTGAACGTTCAGGCCTTCTGCGCTCAGCGTTCGACCGTGTCGAGGGCCGGCGCCGTCGACTCTACAAGATCACGCCTGCCGGAAAACGCGCCCTCGAAAAGGCCAAAGAGAAAGTGGAGGAACTGCATCACGAACTCCACGAAGAGCATCCGCGCAAGTTGCCCGGCAAACCCGGCCATTAAACGCCAGGTCGCTCTTCTCGTGCACTAGCCTTTCAGTCGCCGCTACCCGGCCAACGCCTGTTTCACCATCTCGCTCACCACGCGGCCCTCAGCCCGCGCGCCCGCCTGTTGCAACCGAGCCTGCACAGCCTTGATCACCGACCCCATGTCCTTGGGCGTCGGCGCATGACCGCTCGCGTTTGCGTGTTCGGCAATCACCTCGGCCACCAGTACGCGCAGGCCGGCTTCGTCCAACGCCTTAGGCAGGAACTCCTCGATCACCACGATCTCAGCAGCTTCCTTGGCCGCCAGCTCCGGTCGGTTGCCCTTGGTGAACTGCTCAATCGAATCGCGCCGTTGCTTGATCATCGTGGCCAGCGCCTGCTGCTCTTCGGCCGGCGTCAGCGGCGCGCGCTTCTCGATTGCTTTATTCTTCAAAGCGTTCTTGATAAGGCGAAGCGTGCCCGTACGCTCGGCATCGTGCAACTTCAACGCGGTAATCACTTGCTGGCTGATCTGCGCTTCCAGTGCGCCTGCATCTGTCATGGTTCCCTTCCCTTGGCAAGAATCTCCAGTGTATCGCCTCGCATAAGACACAATCCGCACAAGCAGTGAGCGGTCCGTCTTCGGGATTCAAAATATTCAGCTTGCTTGTCGGAAAACCGCCTCGGCAACTCTCCTTCGTGAGTCTGGAAACAAACGTTTTACCACGGGCTTTTCAAGCCATTTGCCCAAGGTCCTTATCCGCAACTTTTTGCCCAAATCGCAATCTAATAAACCGAGGTATTAAAGAGATGAAACGCCAATCAATGACGGTGCTTGCACTGCTCGGTTTGGGATTAATGGGGTCACCGTTATTTGCTGCTGATCAGGCGGATCAAGGAGATCAAGCCAGACAGGCCACTCCGGGCACGGTGAACTACGTAGAGGGTGCGGTTTACTTAGACGGATCGCAATTGAAGTCACAAGATGTTGGCAACGCAGTCCTGCAACCGGGCCAGGAAATCACCACAGGCAGCGGCAAAGTTGAAATTCTGCTTACGCCGGGCGTGTTTCTGCGACTCGATGGTTCGAGCGCGGCGAAAATGATTTCGCCCGACCTGGCGCTCACGCAAGTGGAACTCGACAAGGGCCGCGCTGGAATCGAAGTCGACGAGATCCACGACCAGAACAATCTTCAGGTGATCGATGGCGGCGTAACGACGCGTCTCAACAAGCGCGGGTATTACGAATTCGACGCCAACAAACCTGAAGCCATGGTCTTCAAAGGCGAGGCGCACGTCGAGGTTGGCGACAACAAATGGCGGGAGATCAAGGAACACCACGAACTCGCACTGACCGAAGGCCAGGCGCTGGCGCAGGAAAAACCGGCCGGCTTCAACGAGAACGATGCCAAGGATGATTTGTACAACTGGAACAGTCTGCGTTCGGAATACATGGCCGAAGCCAATAACCAAATGGCTGCCGAATACACCGGCTCGTACGCTGGTCCGGGATGGTACTGGGACCCGTGGGCTTTTAACTATGCCTACATGGGCTTCGGTCCGTTTGCGAGCCCGTTTGGATGGGGCTTCTACCCCTACGGCTGGGGTGGCTTATATGGCGGATACTACGGCGGCTACTACGGACACTACCGGCACGGTTACGTGGGCCACACCTACGTCGGCGGCGCGATCCGCGGAAATGCCGGCCACTTCGAGGGCTCCAATAATGGTGGCAGCTTCGGCGGCTTCCACGGTGGCGGCGGCTTCGCTGGCGGCGGACGCCGTTAACCAGACCTTCCGACAAGTTTGAACCTATGAATGGCCTCCAGCAGTTTTCTGGAGGCCATTTTCTATCTGGCAACTTGTTCTTGCTACGTTCACCCGTCGTAAAAAACGACCATCCCAGAGAACAACAACACTGAAACACTTCTCACAGATGTGTTATGGTTTGGGCGAACTTTGCCAGCCCTGAACGTTCAACGTCGGGGCCGGGAAGCTATTGCGTTCCGCTCGGATTCCATTGCGGGCACTTTTTTTCAGGCCTGCCGGAATGAATAAAGAATCTGCCGTTTGCAAAGTGGTGACATGAAGGGCGCGAACGTTGATTGTGGCGACTCTTCTTACCGAATCAATTTGAACCGCGGTAAAGGACAACTCGATGCGACGGGGCTATAGGATTGCCGAGTTTTTCACTCTTGCCATATTCCTGGCCTTCGCTACCCAGCCCGCGCTTGCCTATGAGCCAGTCACCGTTGCGCATTTGGAACAGATGCTGGCCGCCGCGCACGGAAAATCGGACAAGGCTCTGGCCAAAGAACTCGGCGAGTTGGAACTAACTGAACGCCTCAGCACGCTGCGACTGGAGAAACTTCAGGCCAGCGTGCCGGGCGAAAAATCGCGTCTGGCGCTGCTTGTTCTCGCCGACACATCCGCCTTTCAAAATCTTCCCGCAGCGGAGATCTCCCAGCTTGCCGCTCCCGACAGCGAGACCCAGAACAAAATCCTCACCAAAACCGCGGACTACGTTCGCGTCACGCTTCACCAATTGATCGATATCGTTGTCTCCCGCGACACAAACCACTTCGACAATCTGAAAGTGGTAAGTTTCAGCCGTGCGGTGCCGGCGGCGACGGCCAATGCGAAGAAGATGTCGGAGGCAGAGTTGGATGCGGCACGGTTTCCGCCGGTGGCGTCGGCGGTTGTGGAAAATCAACCCTATCGCCTCACCGCCGAAAACAGCGAAACCACTACCTATCGCAACGGCGAAGAAGAGCTGGTTTTCCGCAATGGCAAGGCAGTGGCGGCTCCTCCTGACAACGCTCCCAAACGCCCGCCTTCATCCGGCATCTCCAACTGGGGCGTCTTCGGTCCTCTGCCGGAAATTGTCGCCAACGATATCTCCGCCGGCAAAGTGGATTGGGATCGTTGGGAGCAGATCGGAAAAAGCACTCTCGCCGTTTTTCGCTATTCCGTGCCTCAGGACCTATCCAATTACAACTTGGAGTATTGCTGTTTCACCAGCGGTAAAGAACCGTCTGGCGATGGAGGCAAGGAAAACTGGAATGTCTACGAGACCATCCCTTCTTATCATGGAGAGATCGCCATCGATCCGGTGACTGGAGGCATTCATCGCTTGACCATCCAAACAGACATCCCTGCTAACCAGCCCATCTACCGGGCAGACATCCTGGTGGAATACGGCACGATTGAGCTTGGAGGGAGAGAATACCTTCTTCCTGCCCGGAGCGTGACCATTTCCCAGGCCTCAATCCCCATCATGATTCAGGAAGGTAATTGCGTGGATCTTCATTGCACGCCTCGCACCTACGTCCACCCCAAAGACACTGTGGTCAGCGACACGATCTACGAGGCCTATCGCGTCTTCCGATCGGACTCGCGCGCCTCTAACGGGCCGGAAGGCTCACCTTCATCCTCTCAACCGAATAATGCAACTCCGCGAAAATACTAGCTATGGATCGTTATCTGGGAAACAAGGCCATGCGATGTGCTCGATTGCTTCTCATTTTTCTTTTCGCCTTCATTCTGCCGGCGTCGGCCAAGGAACCAACCACGATTGCGCAGTTGGAACAAATGTTGACTGCCGCGCACAGACAGTCGGACAAGGATCTCGCCAAACAACTGGGCGAACTTGAACTGACCGAGCGTCTCAGCACGCTGCGGCTGGAGAAACTTCAGGCTGGCCTGCCCGGAGTTAAGTCCCGCCAGGCGCTACTGGTCCTCTCTGACGCCTCCGCCTTTCACGGTCTTCCCGCTTCCGAAATCCCCCAACTGGCACCGCCCGATCGCGAAACCCAGGGCAAAATCCTCAACAAAACCATGGACTACATTCGCGTGACACTTCCCCGACTGCCCAACTTCATCGTCAGCCGCGACACCGCACGCTTTGCAAATCTGAAGGTTGACTATATCGGTGGTTCGGTGGCAGTGGTGGAAGATCAGCCCTATCACTACTCCAATACAACCAAAGAAACGGTCATCTATCGCAATGGCTCAGAAGCGGTGGTTGCGTCTGCAAAAAATTCCGAACACCAGCGCGGCCTGTACAACTGGGGCGTCTTCGGGCCGCTGTTACAGATCGTCGTCACCGACATCTTCACCGGCAAAATGGGCTGGGAACATTGGGAGCAGGGTCAAAAGGGAACAACGGCTGTCTTTCGCTATGCAGTAGCGCAGGATCGATCTCATTACGACATAAAGTATTGCTGTTTTCCGAGCTCGAATAGCTGGCATATGTATGAGGCTCACCCTTCCTATCATGGGGAGATCGCCGTCGATCCAGAGACCGGAGCCATTCTTCGCTTGACGCTTCAAACCGACATCCCTCCCGGCCACCCGATCTACCGGGCAGACGTTCTGGTCGAATACGGTCCGGTAGAGATTGGAGGACAGCAGTACCTCTGCCCTGCAAAGAGCGTCTCCATCGCCCAGACCATGGACTCCGTTACAACCAAGAACGCCTCATGCTCCGGAAACTCGAATTGCACGCCAGCTGAGGTGGTTCATCCCAACGACATTTCCCTCAACGATACGGTCTATCACTCCTACCACATCTTCCGCGCGGAAATGCGGATCCTGCCCGAGGACCCCACGGAGGTGGAGGACTCCACCAAACCAGCGTCCCCTGCGACTGCAGCGCCAGAACATTGACCGGAAACAATCAAAGAAATTCGAATATTTGATTGAATCGGAACTTCTGCCTTTACTGACGCCATCAGGTTCTTCCGTACCTGCCATGGCCACCAGAAAGACTCGGCACCTTCCCGAATTCGCGTACCCCTTCTCCAAAACCAAGGAAGAATTCCAGTGTACATATTCACAAAAATCACAAATATGTGTATTATGTGATTTCCATGGCAAGTGCTTTTTGCGGTGCCACGGATCGCTTTAAAACCCATTTCGGGAGGCTAAGTCCATGATTCGTAAGACTCGTCTTTATACGCCAGGCCCAACGCCGCTGTTGCCAGCCGCCCAGTTCGCCATGGCTGCCGCCGATATCCACCACCGCACTCCCGAGTTCCGCGCCCTCTTCCAGAAGGTTCTTGCCCAGCTTAAGGTCTTCGTCGGCACCAAAAACGACGTGCTTCTGCTCTCGTGTTCGGGTACCGGCGCCATGGAGGCCTCTGTCTCCAATCTCACGTCTCCTGGCGATCGCGTGCTCGTTCTCACTGCCGGCAAATTCGGCGAGCGCTGGACGGGCTTGGCTAAGGCCTTCGGCTGCGAACCCGATGTGGTCACAGCCCCGTACGGCCAGACCTTCGACCTCGATGCCATCCGCGCTGCCCTCAAGCCGGAACACCGCGCCGTCTATATGCAGGCAACTGAGACTTCCACCGCGGTTCGCCACGATGTTGAAGCGATCGCCAAGGTGATCCACGAAGTGGCTCCCGATGCGCTCCTCGTCGTTGACGGAATCACTGGCCTCGGCACTACGCACTTCGATGTGGACGGCTGGGGCATCGACGTCCTGATCGGCGGATCGCAGAAGGCTGTCATGATCCCGCCGGGCCTCGCTTACCTGAGCGTCAGCGAAAAAGCCTGGGCCGCGATGGAGAAATCCAAGAACCCCCGCTACTACTTCGATCTCCGCAAAGAGCGCAAGAACGCGGTCAAGGGTGAAAGCGCCTACACGCCTGCAGTGGCTCTCATCGCCGGCCTCGGCGCCGCGCTCGACTACATCGCCGGGCAGGCCGGTGGCGATCTGGAGAAAGGCCGAATTGCTCTCATCGACAACGCACAAGTCAACGCCGCTGCCACCCGCGCCGGCCTCGTCGCTCTCGGCTTCACGCTCTTTGCTCCGACGGCTCCTGCTGCAGCTGCGACCGCCGTTGCCGTGCCGGAAGGCATGGATTCGGGCGCCGTGGTGAAGGCGTTGAAAGCAAAGTTTGCGCTAGTCACCGCCAATGGCCAGGGCGAAATGCAGGGCAAGATTTTCCGCGTCGCGCACCTCGGCTTCTTCGACTACCTCGACACCGTGGCCCTCCTCGGCGCAATGGAGCACATTGCGAAAGACACGCTGGGGCTCAAGGTTGAATACGGGCAAGCGGTAGCGGCGGCGCAAAAGGTGTACGCCGAAGCAGCGAAGGGATAGTCGGAATGCCGGAACTCACCTTTGGCGAAAAACTTCTCATCGCGCGGAGGCAGCTCGACCTCTACTCCTACCAGATGGCCGAGCTGCTTGCCGTGCATCCAAACTCGATTACCAAGTACGAGCGCGGCGAGGGCAAGCCGCACGCCGCCGTTGTGCGCATGTTCGACCTGCTCTGCGAAAAACACAGCATTCGTTTCGAAGAATTTGAGACCGGGTCCGCCACAGCGGCCAAGGGAGACAAGATGAAGATCGTTCTGGCGGAGAAGGTATCGCCCGCAACCCTCGCTGTTTTTGCAGCCGAACCCGGATGGGAAGTTCTGTCGCATGACCAGCTACCCAACGGCCTGCCCGCCGCACTTGCTGACGCTGACGCCCTGGTCGTCCGCAGCGCCGTGCAGGTCGACGATGCGTTGATGGAGCACGCACCGAAGCTCCGCGTCATCGGCCGTGCCGGCGTGGGTGTCGACAACATCGATGCCGAGGCTGCCACGCGTCGCGGCGTAGTCGTCATGAACACCCCCGGCGCCAACGCGGTCGCCGTCGCCGAACTCACCATCGGACTCATGCTCGCGCTGGCCCGCAGGCTGCCCACCGCCAACAACACCATGCACGCCGGAAAATGGGAAAAGAAAAGCCTGCAGGGCGCTGAACTTCGCGGCAAGACTCTCGGCATTCTCGGCCTCGGCCGAATCGGGCTTGAAGTTGCTCGCCGCGCCCGTGGCTTCGGTCTCGAAATCATCGGCAGCGACCCGTTTGTATCGGCGGCAGTCGCGCGCGAAAATGGCATCCGCCTTGTGGCAATCGACGAGCTCATCGCGAGCTCCGATTACATCACTCTGCACGTCGGACTTACGCCGCAGACAGCCGGCGTGATCAACGCCAAATCACTGGCCGCAATGAAGAAGGGCGTGCGCATCATTAACTGCGCCCGCGGTGAGTTGGTTGATGAAGCCGCACTCGTTGCTGCGCTCAAGTCCGGCCACGTCGGCGGCGCCGCACTCGATGTCTTCACTGTCGAACCGCCAAAGGACTCGCCCTACGCTTCGCTCGACAATGTCATCCTCACGCCGCACATCGCCGGTTCAACCGCTGAAGCGCAGGAAGCCGTCGGCATACAGATCGCCATGCAGGTACGCGAGTATCTGAAGCTCGGTGTCGTGCAAAACGCTGTAAATCTGCCCTCGCTCAGCCACGAAGAATACGTGCAGCTCGCACCGTACATCGACCTCGCTGGCCGTCTCGGTTCGTTCCTCGCCCAGGCGGGCAAGAGCGGCATCGAGGCCATCGATCTCACCTACGGCGGGACGCTCGCGGAAGCAAAAACCGACCTCGTCCGCAACGCTGCTATCGAAGGTCTGCTGCAAGGTTCAGAGAATGTGAACCGCATCAACGCCGCCGCTGTCGCGCAGGAACGCGGCATCCGCATCCACGAAGAAAAAGAAGAAAGCCACCGGGGCGGTTCGGCCACCGTTCTCACCATCGAACTGCACACCGCCTCCGGCCGCAGCCATGCCACCGCAACGGTAATTCATGGCGAGCAGCCGCGGCTGCTGGAGTTCGACGGCATTGACATCGAGGCCCCGCTCGAAGGCAATCTGCTCGTTTGCCGGAACCTCGACGTTCCAGGCGTGATCGGAAAAATCGGAACCATCCTCGGCGAGCAAGGCGTTAACATTGCCAACTTCGCCCTTGGCCGCGAACGTACTGGAGCCAAACCGGTGAAAGCTCTCGCCGTCGTCCAAGTCGACGCCCCGGTCTCTGGCGCGGTCCTTGACGCTCTTATGACCATCGAAGCGCTGCTCGAAGCCAAACTCGTCCAACTCGACCCGCAACCATCTGGTTGCATGTCTCTCAAAATCCTGTGGCATCCTGAGCGGAGCAGCTTGGAGCCCCATTATTGCAAAGCGCTCATGGGGTAAGCGGAGCGAAGGACCTGCTTTTTTGGAGTGATGGCTGCACTCTTCGTGGCTAGTATGGGAGACCCCGGGCGCCCGGGTCTCAATTCTGAGACCTGGGATCGGTCGTCCTGAAAAGGCAATCTGAACACGACTGATGTGGGTGCCCCATCCTGGCCGCGTTCTTCGCGGCTAGGGTGGAAAGCACAATCCTTGCGTCACGCAACCATTCGGTTGCATACCTTTACCCCATCATGCCAGGATGGCCCAAAAACGAACGTACATATGCCACCTGTCCAACGTGATAGGTCTCGTGAAGCGCCATAAAATTAATCACTCCGCTAAGCTTCCCATCCGCGCTTGGCGGTCCCGGTTGTGGAGCCGGAGTATCCAGTAATTCGTCTGAAGCTGACTCCAGCGCCGTATTGAGCCTGCCGCAGCTCTCGTCCCAGGCCTCCATCAACGCCTGTGGCGTGGGAGCCTCCGGTGATTCGACGCACTTTGTCCCGCGCGCATACAACGGCATCCACGGCATGGTCCATTCTTGTCCCAGCCGCGCCAGCACCATGGTGCGCGCCCACGCGACATGACCCACGAGCCAGCACAGATTATTGGTGTGATCGTTGGGGCGCTTACACCAATCTTCGGCGTTCAATCCGCTCAAAGACTGCTTCATAAAACTGGCATTCATGTTGAAGCTCTGCGACGCAACGGCGAGGCGCGGCGAAATGGGCATTTTGATCGTCCTCCTATTTGCCCCATCAGCTTACACGCTCAGATTGGCATCTCGGAATTTCAATTCCGGTGATTCAGGAACGCCCAAAGTCACAGCGCAGTCGCATGTCGGACTTGTTACGAAGAAAATCGCGATCAGCCTCGGGATCGCGACTGTAAAGGAGAAGGTGAATGCCGTTGATCATGATGGGCGGGATTCTAGCCCTTCATTGCTAACCCCGCCCATCAAATATTCAACCTATTGCACTGGGTGCGCCTTGCCGTCCTTCAGGCTCTCATCGATGATCGACCTGATTTTCTGGTCTGCTTCCCGTGCGATTCTTCCCTGCTCCGCGCCAAGCCGGCCCTGCTGCGCGCCCAGTTGTCCCTGCTGACGTCCCAGTTCGCCCATCTTTCCGCCGAATTCACCTTGTTTGGCGCCGATCTGCCCTTGGATTCTGCCGAGCTCACCTTGCAAGTTGCCGAGCTTCGACTCGATCTCAGAGAACTGCTCTTGCGTCATATTTTTGCCTTGGCTGGCTTTTAACTTTGCCATGGCCTCATCAATTTCCGCAATTTCTTTGCTCATGTCCGGAGTCGGCACGCTGGCCTGTTCCTGCGCTCGTCCCAGCTCTTCCTGTTGTTTGCCGAGCGCTTCCTGCTGCTTGCCGAGTACTTCCTGCTGCTTACCCAGCTCTTCCATCGGCTTGTACATCGCCTCGATTTGGCCGAGGATCGCAGGGTCGTCGACGAAGTAGGATTTGCCATCGCGTGTAAACCAAAGGAAATCGCCGTGCGCCTGTTTCTTAGCTTTGTCGATCTCCTCGCGACGTCCCTCGATCCAATCGCCGGAATAAGTCATATGGTTCGTGTCGCCACTGCGGATCACCGCATACGACTGTCCATTCGACGAGTAGGAGTAGCGGTAGCCCGAGTGTTTCCCGTTCTCGTTAGCGTTGGAGCTACCGGTTTCGGTCGTTGTGCTTTGGCCCACTCCATATCCGTAACCCGCGCCATAGGCTGCTCGTGGCGCGATGATCGCCATCGTTGGAGCTCCCGGCGGAACAATCATCAGCGATGCACTGCCGGGTGAGTGCGGAGCTTTCGGCGCAAGGAGTACCAGCGTTCCGCGCGACGGCACGGAAGGCAGGATCATCAAAGCCGGTGGCTCAGAAAGCCGAGCATGCGGTGCAGGCGAAGCCGGAGCGGGAACCCCTGCCTGCGCCGGCGCAACTGGAGCAGTCGCGACCGCTGCAGGCGCTGGCTCCCCCGAAATCTGCTCGGGTGTCGATACGCCAGCTGCCGGCGCAACGGGAGCGGCAGGCCCGTTTGGACCCAAAACGACCTGAGCCGGAGCTCCAGGCAGTGAAGGAGCACTCGCAAGCGATGGAGCAGCGGGAAGCGCCGGAGCACCGGCGGGGTCGGGCGTCTGTTGTCCCGCAGCCTGAACGCGCACCATCGCCGTGGCTGCAAACAGCGCCACCGGCACCACCAGCACGGCTACCAACCCGCGCCGCGTACCCGCAAATGCCTGCCTGAAAGAAACATCATTCAACAGCCGCTCGATGCGGCGCGAGAGAGATCCATTGTGGGCCATGGCAACTCCTATTGGGGTTGGGCGCGGCGCGGCCGCGAATTCAAGCAGAATCTGCGCGTAGGACGTGCGATCCGCGGCCTCTTCCAGTCCCGCGCGGTCGCTGATGGCCTCAGCCAGATCAGATAATTTGCGTTTCAGCCACCACCCAAGAGGGCTCGGCCACACCAGCGCCGCGTAAAATCCCGCGAGCAGTTGCAAATAGAAATCACCCTGCCGGATGTGCGAGCGCTCGTGCGCCAGCACGATGCGCAGCTTCTCGCTGTCCCATTCGCGATACTCTCGAGGCAGCACAACCGCCGACCCAATCGTCACCGGGGACGACACAGCATCGCTCACGCGCAGATGCAACCCATCGGTCAATGGAGAAGGATCGAGCTGCGCAGGCCGGGCCGATTGCCACACTTCAATCGCCACTGCGAGCCCGTAGAGCAAGCGGAGAAACAACACGCCGGCAACTGCGAGATACAGCAAACCCGCAACCTGAAGCAGGGAAAACTCGCTCCGTCCTGACACATTCGACGGAGGCGCTACTCCGCCAGTGCTCGCATGCGAATTTGAAATCGCTGGAGCCGGATAGCGATCGGCCGCCACCATGCTACTTGTATCCGCGGCATACCGTGCGGCGCTTTCTGGCTCGATCCTCTCCGTTCGAACCGCAGCGTGCGCAGCCTGCTTTTCCTCGGCCAGCGGAGCTGCGGTCATCTTTACATCAGCCGCCCGCACCTCTGCCGGGGCTTGCGCAGTTGCCGCGGCAGGCTTCCATGCAGCGATTGCCCGAAGCGTCTCAGCCGGAATCACCAGGGTCGCCGGCAAACGCGCCGCGACCGGCAGCACTAGAGGCATCACCAGCGCCGACGCCAGCACCAGTCCCCAGGCAGCCTTCTGCGCCAGCACATTGCGCACGCTGAAGATCCGCAGGCCGATCCATACGGCCAGGGCCAGCAGTACGGAACGAAGGGCCGCTTCAACTAGAAGTGATGAGATCATCCCTTGGCCTCCTTTTTGTTGGGACCCGATGGGTTTGCACCGCCGATTTGCCTTTGCGCCTCGGCAATCCGGGCTGCCAGCCGCTGTAGCTCGGCCCGGTCAAGAACCTTGGAGTCGACCATGCCCACCAGGAGCGCTTCGACCGATCCTTCGCAGAACCAGTCGACGATGCGTTTCACCGCACGACCCGCGACGCGCTGCCTGGATTCTGCCGGCTGATAGATGAACGTGCGATCTTCAACCGCGTGCGCCAGGTAACCCTTCTCTTCAAGCCGTCGCAACACCGTGCGCACCGTGGAGTCCTTGAGAGGCCGGTTCAGCTCTTCGCGCGCCGCCTCAGCCGTCGCTGACCCCCGCCGCCACACAATCGAGAGGATCTCCCGTTCCAATTCCCCAAGTTCCGAAGGGTCGTGAGTGTTACTCGCCATAGTGTTACAGACTGTAACATACAAAAGAGGTGAGCGCGCAAGAGATTTTTTTGTCGCAGGCGGAGCATTAGGCGGTAAACGGCCGACTGAACCAAAAATGGTGCCGGCAATTCATACTTAGCTTTCAAATTAGAGGCCTGTGCAACATCGACTGGCCATATCACATCACAACAGTCAGGCATCATTTCTCCACGGTCTCGAGAGACCGAGGCACCTAATTCAGGAAAAGAGGGCGAAGAATATGGCGTCAGGCTTATTGGAAAAACAGGCTACCGTTGAGGATGTCATGCGCGAGGTCTCCAAATTCAAGGCCGTCTTGACCGATGCGGTGGAAGAGGGGATTGAGTCGGCAGTCAAAACAATCAAGCACGGCCGCGACGCTGCCGAAGATGCGCTGTATGAAGCGAGGCGCACGGTGAAGCAGCGGCCTTTTCAGTCCATGGGCGTTGTCTTCGCTGCTGGGGTCTTCGCGGGTAGTCTCGTCGGCTGGGCATGCACCCGTCGGCGCTAATCGAAGTCTTCCTACAATAATTCATCACGGTCATTCGACCGTGATGAATGAGGCGGAATTTTGGCTGTAAACAGGAACGCCCGGACCGAAGCCCCGGCGTTTAGCGAAATCCAGGTTGAGCGACCTATGCCCGGCTCATGTAAGCGCCTTCGCTCGTGTCCACGCGAATCTTCTCGCCTTCGTTGATAAAGGGCGGCACCTGCACAACCAATCCTGTTTCGGTCTTGGCGGGCTTGGTCACCGACGAAGCCGTCGCCGATTTCAGCCCTGGCTCGGTCTCAACCACGGTGAGCTCGACGAAGGAAGGCAGCTCGATACCCACGGCCTGCCCATCGTGGTAGCTGACCTTGATCTGCAGATTCGGCGTCAGGTACTCGACGGCATCGCCAAGGGTGGAACCCTTCAACACGGTCTGCTCGTAGTCCACCGGATTCATAAAATAGTAGTCGTCGCCGTCGGCGTAGAGAAACTCCATGGAAATCTCGTCGACCACGACCTTCTCGATTGCATCCCCGGAGCGGAAGCGGTGCTCGAACATGGCGCCGGACTTGAGATTGCGAAGTTTTGCCTGGATAAAGGCGCGCAGGTTGCCCGGGGTGCGATGCTCCACCTTGAACACGAGGTGGAGAACGTCGTTGTGCTTGATAATCATCCCCGGACGCATTTGGGTGGCGGGAATCGCCATAAACGTGAAACTCCTTGCTCTACTTGAAAAATTCGGCCTTGGCCCAATCTCCATTGTAACTTAGCGGTGGTCGTGTCGCCCCCTTCGATCCCTGTCCGGCGCCTGCGTCGAGATGTGTTCTGATCGAAGGTGAGAGGAGCGCATCACTTGGCGCCACGAAGGCGGAATATAGCGCCAGTCAGCGCATTGCTGCTGCTGTGCCTGCTGTGGGCGCTTCCTTCCCTTCGGTCCGATCTCCTGCCGGGCTCAACGTCAGCAGCGAGTTCTCCGCCTCTGGCGATACGATCAGTTCCCCTGGCGCTGTTCGCCGTCATCGCTGCCGTCGCCGCATGGGCACGCAAAGCTCGCTGGCCCAGCGGCGAGATGCTTGGCGCAACTGTGCTCGTCGGCCTCGGTCTCTTTGTTGTACCGGCAGTATTGATTCAGATTGCCAGGGGAGAGATCGACGATTCAACCCGAGTCGCGCTCTTCTCGCTGGCTCCAGTCTTCGCCATCGTCTTCGAGCCGTACCTTACCTTTGCATCATCAACCCCGCAACGCACCGCGCTTGCGGCATCGCTGGTTGCAGTGGCCGGAACAATGCTTGTCTTTCCGCTCAATCTGCCCCAGTCCAGCGCCGCGGCTCTTGCCTTCTGTGGAGTTGTCGTAGCAGTCGCTTCCGTCGCGACAGCCAACTGCGTCGCAGTCCGCATCGCCAGCGACCAGACCGCACAGTCTTTGTTCACCTTCGCATCCATCGCCGCGGGCTCTGCGGCAACGTGCCTGGCGCTTCTAAGTGCCACATTCCAGCGCCAAGCGTGGCCTGCGCCAATACCTGACCTTTGGACCGTGCTCGACCTGCTGGCCCTCGCGCTGCTTTTCTGGCTCATGCGTCGGATGACGGCGGTCCGCATGACTACGCGATTTCTGATAGCGCCGCTGGTCGCGAACCTGATCGGACTTGCATTTCTGCGGCTCGGAGTTCAATGGCGCGGCTGGCTGGGTTTGCTGCTGATCGCTCTCGGATCAGGCTGGTTGTTGTTTGCACCCAAAGACGAGCCAGAGGAAACCGGCTCGCCCCTCGGGATCAATTAGTGCCTGACCTTCAAGCAAAAAGTTGATGGTGTCATTCTCAGCGTACGGGCCCGAACGTCATTCGGGGTCCCCAAAGAACGATCTTTGTTCTTTGGGGCAGAGTTCGGGGGTGGTGAACGAAGAATCTGCTTCTTTGCACTCCCGGACTCATGCCAATGACTGATGGGACGCCATGTTAGCGCTCTTCAAACGCGAATCAAACCTTCAAGCCCGCGCTTCGAACACCAGGTTGAACGGCGTCTGCGCTGCCCTGCGAAAGCGAGTAAATCCGGCCGCTTTGACCACGTCGCGAATGCGCTCCTCGCCTGCCTGCGCACCGAGAGCCGCGCCAACCTCCTGCGCCAGCGAAGCGGGCGTACAGATCATCGTGGAAGCGGAATAGAAGATGCGCCCGACCGGCGTGTGATTCTGCTCGGGATTGTCGTTCGCAAACGGTTCCACGATCATCCATGTCCCGTCCGGCTTCAACGACGAAAGTACGTGTTCCGCCGCCCCGGTCGGATCGCCCATGTCGTGCAGGCAATCGAAAAACGTTACCAGATCGTACCCGCCATTTACGGGATAGCTCTTGGAGCTCGCAACTTCGAAGCTGATCTGGTCGAGGAGGCCGTCGCGTCCGGCCACATGGCGCGCGTATTCGATGGAGCCACTGTGATAATCGAATCCGCTAAAGCGCGACTTCGGAAAGGCTTTGGCCATCAGCAAGGTCGAGGCACCGTGTCCGCAGCCGACGTCGGCGACCGCGGCACCTTTGGCCAGCTTGTCTCCCACTCCATCGAGAGCCGGGATCCACGCGCTTAGAAGATTCTGCTCGTAGTTTGGACGGAAAAATCGCTCGGTGCCAAAGAAAAGGTTGGCGTCGTGCTCATGCCAGCCAACGCCCTCGCCGGTGCGGAACGCCTGGGTGATCTTTGGCTCGTCTTTGAAACAAGATGAAATGATGTGGAACGCGCCCGGCAGGTCGACCGTGGTGAGGGCAAATGCCTGTTCCGGCGGCAGTTCGAATTTCTTCGAGGCCGCGTCGTAGGTAACGTACCCGCTGGCGGCGTTGGCATTGAGCCATTCGCGCACATAACGCTCGGTTGTTTTTGTTTTCGCGGCCAGTTCGGCCGGGGTCAGCGGCCCCGCACCGGCCATCGCTTTATACAGTCCCAGCTTGTCGCCGATGACCACCAGCGCTGCGTGCATCGCAGCGCCCATATCCATGACAGCCTTCCCCATGAAGGCATCGAACTTTGATTGTTCAAAAACAGGTGATGTCGCCGTGGATTCCATTCTGACCTCCAGGTTTTCGGTACGGGGCCCCGGGGTAGAGGGCATCGTAACGCCGACGGAAAAGCGCTGTCAAAGAGTTTTCCGGCGATGCTGGAGGGCCCTATTCGCCGCTGAATGTCAGAAGCATGTGCATTTCTTCTGAGTGTTGGGCTTCGAGTCGAGTCGAAGGGCGTAAGAGTTGAATTCAGAGCATGTTTAAGTTGTTGCGGTGGACCGTCATCCGCTAGGATGGCTGCGATTCGATGGCGGAAGATCAACCGCTCCGGAGTTTCAGATGAATTGGCGCACTTCGCGTTTTTGTCTAGCATCGGTCTTTTCGTCGCTTCTGTTCCTTGCATCCACGCATGCACAGACTGCACCCGCGTCGCAGTCTACACCGCCTTACAAAGACACTTCTCTGCCGGATGACCAGCGCGTTGCCGATCTGCTCAAGCGCATGACGCTCGAAGAGAAAGCGACGATGCTGTCCGGGGCGGGCTGGATGGAATCGGCGCCAATCGAGCGACTCGGCATTCCGGCGATCAAAATGGCCGACGGACCGATGGGCGTCCGCTCATGGATCGGCAGCTCTGCTCTCACCAGTTCTTCGACCAACCCAATGAAAGTGGAGACGACAGCATTTCCTTCGGGCATCGCGATGGCAGCCACATGGGATGTAGATCTGGTAAAGCGCGAGGGCAAGGCGATTGGGCAGGAAGTCAAAGCGCTGGGCCGCGACATGATCCTCGGTCCCACCGTCAACATCAACCGCGTTCCGCTCTGGGGCCGCAACTTCGAAGGCTACGGCGAGGATCCATACCTGGCCGGGCAGTTGGCCGTCGCTTACGTTCACGGCGTGCAGGGCGAAGGCGTTATCCCCTCGGTGAAGCATTTCGCCGCGAACAACGAGGAGTTCGAGCGGCACCGCGTCGACGCGAAAATCGACGAGCGCACACTGCACGAAATCTATCTGCCTGCGTTCAAAGCTGCTGTACAGCAGGGCGGCGCCTGGGCGGTGATGTCCTGCTACAACAAGGTCAACGGCACACATTGCGCCGAGAGTGATTATCTGCTGACCGACATTCTGAAGAAGGAATTTGGCTTCAAGGGATTCGTGGTGTCCGACTGGGGCAGCACGTACTCGACTGCGCCGACGGTGAATGCTGGGATGGACCTGGAGATGCCCGGCGGACCGCCGATGAAAGCGTTTCTGGCGCGCCCACAGGCACAGGAGCAAGGCAGCAGCGGCGGTTGGCTAACCGCCGACAAGGTGCTTGCCGAAGTCAAAGCCGGACATATCTCCGAGGCGACGATCGACGACAACGTTAGCCGCATTCTGCGCGTGATCCTCCTAAGCGGCCTCATGGATTCCCCGCATACCGCGCTCGGCGAAGTGGACACGCCCGCGCAGCAAAAGATGGCGCGCGGCGGCGAGACGGAAGGTATTGTGCTCCTGAAGAATCAGAGCAATCTGCTGCCGCTTGACGGCTCAAAAATCCACTCGATCGCAATCATCGGACCCAACGCGCTGGTGGCGCGCACAGGCGGCGGAGGCAGTTCGCTGGTGCGTCCCAAGTACTCGGTTTCACCGCTTCAGGGTATCCAGAAGCGCGCAGGCACAGGAGTCCAGGTAACCTCGGCGCTTGGTGCAGGCATGGCAGGCGAAGACCCATCCCACGACACTCCTGAAGCGCGTGCGAATGATCTGAAAGCAGCGACGGACGCCGCCGCGAAGGCCGACGTCGCTGTTGTCGTCGTTGGCCGCTACAACAAACTTGAGTCCGAAAGCTTCGACGTGAAGACGATGGACCTGCCTGCCGGGCAGGATGAGTTGATCGAGGCGGTCGAGAAAGCGAATCCGCATACAATCGTCGTTCTCAACACCGGCAACCCGGTAACCATGACGAAGTGGATCGACTCAACGCCTGCGCTCCTTGATATGTGGTACGGCGGCCAGGAAGGCGGCAATGCTCTCGCTGCAATTCTCTTTGGCGATGCGAATCCGTCTGGCAAGCTACCCGTGACATTTCCGAAAAAGTATGAGGATTCTCCGGCTGCGAATAACTATCCCGGCGAAAATCTCGTCGTCCATTACGCCGAAGGCATTTACGTCGGCTATCGCTACTTCGACACCAAGAATGTGGAACCGCAGTTCCCATTCGGCTTTGGCCTGAGCTACACAAGCTTTGAGTACAGCGACCTGAAAGTGGTTCGCGGAAAGTCAGAGGGCACGCTCGTCAGCCTGAAGGTAAAGAACAGCGGTTCTCGGCAGGGTGCCGAAGTTGTCCAGCTATACGTGCACGATGGCCATTCGAAAATTGACCGTCCTACCCGTGAACTCAAGGCCTTCAGCCGGGTTGAACTGAAGCCGGGTGAGAGCCAGACAGTCGAGTTCAAGCTTGATCGCTCCGCATTCGAATATTGGAGTCCGCAGACAAAGGCGTGGACCCTTGATCCGGGCACCTTCGAGATCCAGCTCGGCGCATCGTCGCGCGACATCCGCCTTAAGGCGCCTGTCGAAATCGCACGCTGATAAACTCGGGAAAGATGCCCAGGCAGGTCCACTACAACGCGGCGGAAAACATCTCGCCGGAAACGGCGAAGGATCCCTATCTGCGTCCTGCATTTCCACTGCGGCAGCGCATCGCGCGTTTTACCTGGAACATCTGCTGGGCGATCTTTTACCGCCTCTCACCGAGACCGTTCCACGCTTGGCGGGCGATGTTGCTGCGGCTGTTCGGCGCGCAGATGGGGCCGAATTGCCACTTCTATCCAAGTTCGCGCGTATGGGCGCCATGGAATCTCATCTGCGCCGATCAGGTCACCGCTGGCGATGGCGCCGAGATCTACAACCCCGCCCCCATCCGCCTCGGATCGCACGCGATTCTCTCGCAGAACTCGTACCTCTGCGGCGCAACCCACGACTTCGACGATCCCGCGTTCCCGCTGCTGGCTTATGCGATGGAGGTGGGCCCGTATGCGTGGGTATGCGCACGAGCCTGTGTTGCACCCGGCGTGAACGTGGGCGAAGGCGCAGTGCTGGGACTTGCCTCTGTCGCCGCACGCGATCTGGAGCCATGGGGCGTCTACGCTGGATCGCCTGCAGTGAAAGTAAAACAGCGCAACCGCATCGCACCCTAGCGATCTCCCTCTGAGAACTATTCCCCTGCTTCGCTTCTGAGCGAACGGGGCCCCAAACGTTGTTCAGTTTGGGGGTGGTGAGCGAAGAATCTGCTTTTGGGGCTTCCCTGGGTTCGTCAATAAAATTCGGACTCACATCACCAGGGCCGCTGCCCCAAAAAAAGCAAATCCCGCCGAGAAGCTCTCTCGACGGGATGCTGCGAATCTGACGCTGCGTTACTGCGGCGGCGCATAAGGCTCAACCCGCAGCATATTCGACAGAATGCCCCGCTCTTCCGGGCTGAACTGCCCCTGGTAGCGGCTTGAGTTCAGCACGATGGCGCGCTGATCCGGCGGAACAGCTTTCAGATCGCGAAAGGCATTACGCATCATCGCCTGCCGGTCTTGTGGCAAGCTGGTCCAGCGCCGCGCCGACGCCGCGACCTGGGCGCGGTCTTCGGGTGACAGGCGTTCAAGGTTCTCGGCACGCGCCAGCCGCCGTTCGCGTTGTGCGTCGGGCAGCTGGTTGACCCGGTTCAATTGGTTCATCACGCGTTGCTGTTCGCCCGGTGGCAGCCGTCGGAAGCTGGGATCGTTGCGCAGCATCTGCTGCTGTTGCGGCACCGGCACATTGCGATGGTTGTTGAGCCATGCGCCGAGATGGCCAGGGGGTGCATAGGTCTGCTGGGCCGTTCCCGGATACGTCTGTCGCCCATAAGCCGGCGTGTTGTAGTTCGAATTCGGATAGACTCCACGGGCCCCCGCTTGTGGAGCGTACTGGTTCTGTGCCGGTCGCTGGGCCTGCGCTCCGGCCGCCTGCCCCTGCTGGCGTGGCGACTGGGGATGCGTACTCTGACGCGGAGCCGAATAATGAGGAGCAGGATGCGAAGGCTTCTGGCGGGCAAACAGGCCGGCAGGGGAAAGGCATAGGGCGATCGCTGCCACAGCAGTCAGAACTGCCGCGCGCGCCTGCCTTGCAACGCCTTTGCTTCTTGCCCCATTCATTGTCTTGGCCCCCGCCGTTTCCTGAAGTTCCTTCGTCTTCAACTATTGCTGCTGTACGTCTCCGCTGTTTCCACTATCGGAGATTGCTTCCAGTTGATCCAGCACCTGCGCATTGCTGTCGAGAGTCTGCAGATCGTGGACGACCGCAGCTTCAGGACCCTGTTGCGGCTGTGGCTGCTCCACGTTTGTAACGCCCAGGTAAGTTCCACCGCCTACCAGCAACATCACCGTCAGCGCCATCGCAGCCAGCGGACGAGCGTGCATCTGCGGCCCATAAGCATAGCGGGCGCGGATGCGCTGAAACCATGACTGCGGCGGAGCTTCGCGCTCTTCGCGCATCCGTGCACCCAGCCGGGTCATGAAGTAGGGGTTGGGCTCAGGCGCCGTCCAGGCATCCATCGCCGCCATGGTCGCGCGCATCTCCTCCAGCTCCTTGCGGCAGCTGTCACACTCCGCAACATGAGTCTTCACCTTGGCCGGAGCCGCTTCTGGATCGAGCAGCATGTCTGCAAGCTTCGTTTCCATCGCGGTGCATTTGTTCACGGTTTCCATCGCTACCCCACTCCCCGCCGGTGTCGCCCGGCTTCAATTCCTACACAAAATCTTTTAACTTATCCCGCAGCGTCTGGTACGCCCTGAAGAGCAGCGACTTGGTCGCCGACTCGCTCAACTTGAGAACGTCCCCGATCTGCCGATAATCCATCCCCTGATACTTATGCATCAACACTGCCATGCGCTGCCGTTCCGGCAAAGCCATTACATGGGCCCGGATCGCCGCCATGCGCTCATCGCGCAAAATGTTCTGCTCCACAGTCGGAGTATCGTCGGCCACGTCCGGCGTCGTCCCTGACTCCGGATCCGGCGCGTCCAGATAAATCGTCTGCGCGGAGCGTTCGTGCTTGGTATCGCGCGCGTGATTTACCGCAAGATTGGTTGCAATGCGATAGAGCCACGTCGTGAATTTCGCTTCGGCTCGATAGCTCTCACGCGAACGATACACCCGCAGAAAAACTTCCTGCGCTAATTCTTCGGCAACCGCCTGGTTATGCACCATGCGAAAGAGAAAACTGATCATCGCGCGGTGGTATTTCCCGACGAGGTAATTGAAGCCCGCCTCATCGCCCGCCGCCACTCGCAGCATTACCGCCGCGTCGCTGGACTCATCGAGCGCGTAATTGATGGGCCGTTGCGGATCGGGCGGATTCAGCGCTGCGCCCTGTCCCAGTGCCGGCCCCAGTGCCGGATTGTCCAGTACCAGGGTTGCCATATCCTCTGGAACCCGATCCGTATCGGAAGGTTGCGCATATTCGTCAGTTTCCGCCTCTGATTTTGAACTGTTTACCAGTCTCTGCCCCTTGGATGCCTTCTCCGGACGGTTGGACCCAGAACGGCCGGACCCTGGACGGTTTGACTCAGGATAGCTGGACCCTGTGTCGGCATTCCGGGTAGGCCCTTCATCACCGTCATCACCCTCATCATTTGCCCGGTTTGACATGGCCGCAAGCGGCGGCGTCTCTCCCGGGCTCCCTGCGCCAGCCGCGGCAAGCTCGAGGCCGTCCCAGCCCATGTTGCCCGAACCGGAAAAGGGGGGAGCCAGCAGCTTGTCCTCAGCGGCGGACTCGCGTGCCTCTCGGCTTGATCGGATTGACCGTTTTGATCGTACTTGCCAGCGCATCAGTAACTTAGAGCGATTTCCGTCGCCTACCAAACAGCAGATACCACAGGTTGGCCGCGGAGTGTCGCTGGTGATACTCTACCTTACAGGAAGTCCCTCTGGCGCGTCTGACGCCGACCCTGAAAAGGGCGCTTAACTCAGCGGTAGAGTGCCACCTTCACACGGTGGAAGTCGCAGGTTCGAATCCTGCAGCGCCCACCATAAAAATCAACAACTTACTGCCGGTCCCTCTCTTTCCTTGCGTGGGAACACTTAGGAATAGCAAGTCCAACATTCCCTCTTTTGAATGAAATCACTCTCAGACTTTACCCCTTCTCTGCTAGGGGCGAGGCGTTTGGGGGCAGCCACATTTGGATTACCTTGGTTTGGGCAGTTCGTTTGTCCTGGGTGACGAAGAAGCAGCCATCCATGCGAAGCAGGCCGGAAAATCTGGAAGAGCTGACGGCCTGAACCGAGGTTAGGGAAGAGTAGGCGGTGATCCGCCATTTGAGTCAGATCTACGCGAAGGCAGAGGCAAGCTCGCCACTAAACACGGCTGTCATTCTGAGTGCACGGGGCCCCAAGCGCTTTCTTCAGCTTGGGGGTGGTAAGCGAAGAATCCGCTTTTAGTTCGCCACAAATTTCTCAGGTTCCGAGTTGACGGTGACTCGACCGTGACTCATCTGTAACGGCCAATCAGCGGTATGAAGTCCTAGTTCCTCGCAGGTGAGGAGATGTGCGAATGCTTAGATTGCGCTTTCAGGCCGTCGTCCATTATCAAAATATGGCTTAAGCAGCCCAATAATCAGCCTGTAGAGTTGGGATTCGTGTCAAAGAACAGGAGCTCAGTTCCCGTCACGAAAATACTTGGCGCCCTTCCCAGACATCGATGGTCAGGCAAAGCGTATTCGTTGCGATCGCGACGCCGAACTCGCCGGCTAGTCAGCCCAACATTGTCAGTGGCCAAACTTCATCAGGATATTGAACTGGTAGGTTCTCGATTTCGTTCAATATCGCTTTGGCAATTGCCGCTTCCACATTCGTCTGGAATCGCTTCTGCCGCGTGTGTCTCCATGTCATCCCGGCTATTGGGAAGTGGAGTCCTGCACCGCAGTTTCCATCCTCTGACAATCCAAATTGCCAACGGGGAAGATTACGCGCCGCCTCCCCCGGGTGGTAGACAACTACATGTCTGCCCTCTGGGAGATCCTCTGGCCGTCTTTCACCCGGTTCTCTGACTTCTAAGAGTTCGACTTCGTAGCGAAGGAGAGCGTTCGGAGGTATCTTGCCGGGTATACCTTCACCTCCATAAGCAAGATGCGGACTGATGATCAGTGTTCTCTTCCCGCCAACCCTCATTCCGACAATTCCGTCACGAAGGCCAGCAATGCAATTCCGGCCTCTCAGGTCAAGCCTGACCTTCGGCTCGGGATAGAGGTTTAGTTCCTCTCCTCGATGAAGGTAAATCCGCAGATTCACGATGACCGTTTTGCCCAGCAGCGCCTCTTCGCCATCACCGACGATGGTGTCGTCAACTTCAATGTTTCTGGTCATGATTTTCTGTCCCGAGTTCATTCAAACACGGCGCGGCCACAAGATTTGAAGTGGTTTGTTAGCGTATTGTGGGCTACTCGTCAGTAACCCTCCCAGTCCGAAACGATGCTCTCTCCCCGTTCAGATCCCGCCGGAATCACTTCTGCAACACACCACAATACGAACCCGCTAAATGTTTACACCCCTGTAATCCGGCTTTGCCAGGTTGGTTGAGAGACTACTCAAAACCAAGCAAGCTTCCCCGGAGGGACATTTATGCGTAAGCTTCTCCTGACGCGCCTCGCGTCGGTCACGCTCACCTGCGCGCTCATCGTTGGCGCCACAGGTTTCACGTTTGCCGAGGACCACAAAGATCGCGTATCGACGGCAGCGGCGAATATCTAACACGATTTCGTGTCTGTGCCCCCGCCCCCAAACCCAGCGTGTACTTGTCATCCCGCGTCTGCATCTACATCCGTACTGGCCTTTGATCGACTGGGGGATTCTCAATGCCAGAAGCTGGCGGTTCCAACATCGAAATTGCCCACCATCTCAGCGAACACAGGGCATCTCAGCAGGTTTTGGGGCACGAGATTCTGGAGATCGCGGAGGCCATTGTGCTCGCCGTGGTCGCCATCGCCACTGCCTGGAGCGGCTATCAGGCAGCTCTCTGGACTGGACATCAAGCAGAACTGTATGGCCAGGCGAGCAGACTGCGGGTTGAAGCCGAGGGAGCCGCCACATTCGCCAATCAGGAGCGCTTGTATAACGCATCGACCGTGGTCGAGTGGCTGAAGGCCGAGGCCCACGGCGACAAGAAGCTTGCCGACCTCTTCGAACGCCGTTTTCTTCCCGAGTTTCGTCCCGCCTTTGATGCGTGGAAGAAGACTGACCCCCTCAACAACCCCAATGCTCCAGCAGGCCCTCAGCTGATGGCGGAATACCGAAGCTCCAAAACCGAAGAGGCGGCAAGGCTGAATGACCAAGCCACGAGAGTCTTCGATCAAGGCACTCGAGGCCGGGAACTCTCCGATCAATACGTGCGAGTGACTGTGACCCTGGCAACCGTCCTGCTGCTGATGGCCATCAGCCAGCGCTTCAAGACGCGCGGTGTGCGCATTGGACTGCTTGTGATCGCCGCGCTCCTGCTGTGCTTTCCCGTCTACCACATCCTTACCCTGCCCCGCGCATAGCAGCCCCTGCCACTGCCTCCCTCCCCACTAGCCATCCCGTCGACTAGCCCCTTCCGCCGAATCCGGCATGACGGATACGATTCGTCCCTCCGCAACCGGCCAGTAATCGGCAATCCGGGCCATTCGTCGCAAACAAAATGACTTTGCGCTCCTCAGCGATGGAAGATTCATGCTGAGAGGTAAGACCGATGCAAACGCGAATTAGAACCTCCTTGTTAATTGCTGGATTGGCCATTTGTGCAGCGATCAGCTTGCCCGCCCAATTGAAACCTGCTCAGTCGTGGAACCTGCCCCAGGGAACGACCGTGAAAGACAACGGCCCTCGAACCTACAAATTTTCCGTGGACTACAACACAGCGAACACCAAGGGCGAATTGGTGTACCGCCAGCGCGTCACCGGCGAGTACACCCGCGGACTCCCAGGAGGAGACGTGATGTGGAAGAACGTAACCATGGCTAACGCGGTTGGACCCACGGCGCCGCTCGATGCGCCTCAGAAGAGCGACTTCATGGAGGGATTTCGCTATCGCAACGACATGGCGAGCACCATGACGCCCGACTTCTTCAAAGGATTCCCTCCCACAGCGGTCATGCAGCGTAATCTGGTTTGGGACACGAGCATGATCGAGATGTTTGGCCAGAGCCACTTCGATCAGCTGAAGCTCAACGAGCCTTACCAGATTCTCTCCAACCAGGACGTGAACATACCGGATGTGGGTACCTTCCGCAACCACAACGTCGTGCTGGAGTGGATTGGTCGTTCGCAGAGAAATGGCCAGGAGTGCGCCCTGATCAAGTACCAGGCATTCTTCAATCCGCTCCAGATTGCCACTGGTGGAATGACCTTGAACGGACGCAGCGACTATTGGGGAGAGATTTGGGTATCCCTTGAAACCAGGCAGATTGAATACTCCACAATCAATGAGAGCGTGGTCGGAGAGATGAAGCTTCCAGGCCAGGACACCGTACAGGTTCTCAACATCTTCCGTAGTGGCACCTTCGAACCCGTTGACGCAAAGTAGAGGACGACACGGAACGAGGCATCCCGATGAGCACGACGAAGGGCAATTGGCTGTTCTCTCTGCTTTGGATCAATGTCGCGGTTGTGATTGTGGTTTTCGTCCGCATCATTGGAAACCAGGTCACCAGTGGGCGTGATCTCCTTTATGAGTTCGGATATTCACTTCTCTTCGCAAATCTGACCGGCGTTCTTGGCTTTTTCGGAATCGGCGCCATTGCGGCGAGAGTGCAGGCCCGCAAGCTTCCACTCATGCCCACCTTGTTTCTCTGCATCCTGGTCTTCGTCCCAGTGGGTTGTCTAGTTGCTCAAACCTTGTTGATGGCGTTCGGTGTCATCACTCCGCACCAGTTTTGGCCGGTTTACCTGAACACTTTGCGTGTCAGCCTTCCGTTGTCCGCAGTATTTGGTTTAGGCGCGCTGGTTCACGCGATCTTGCGCGAGCGCGTGCGGGTCGCGGAGGAGAAGTTGCACGAAAAAGAAGTGAGCGAAGAGCGAGCACAGAAGCTGGCAGCAGAAGCACGGCTGAGCTCGCTCGAATCGCGCATCCATCCACACTTCCTCTTCAATACGTTGAACTCTATCAGTTCAGCGATCGCCGTTAACCCGGCAAAGGCGGAACAGATTGTGGGCAAGCTGGCAGTGCTCTTGCGGGCTTCACTCGACAACAGCAATCAAACCTTGATTCCCTTGCAGGAAGAGCTGGCCATGGTCGAAAGTTATCTGGACATTGAGAAATCTCGCTTTGGAGACAAACTGCGCGGTTCGACTCAGGTGTCCGACAATCTGCGCAGTTCCAGGGTGCCTCCCATGTCCGTGCAGACGCTGGTTGAAAACGCCGTGAAACACGGAGTCACTCCACAGCGCGGCGGTGGAGAAATTCGGGTGGCTGCCTCCGAACAAAACGGAAACCTCAGAATCGAAGTTCGCGATACCGGGCCCGGATTCGATATGACCGCAATACCCCCAGGTCACGGACTCGATAATCTCGTGGAACGACTCGACGCGCTGTTTGGAGACAAGGCACACCTGAATGTTTTCCGTCGAGACGGCCAATCAGTAGTGGAGATGGTGTTACCGCACGTATGAAGCTGCGCGCCTACCTGGTGGACGACGAACCGCCGGCCCTCGAGCGGTTGCGCCGGCTGCTGCAACAGACTGACCGCGTGCAAGTAATCGGTAGCGCCACCGAACCCGAAGAAGCCGTCACAGCGCTATCCGCCGATCCTCCTGATGTGTGTTTCCTCGATATCGAGATGCCGCGCCTCAACGGATTCGAACTGCTGGTGCGCCTGCCCCTCCAGCCCATCGTCATCTTCACCACCGCCTACAATCAGTACGCGCTGCAGGCGTTTGCCGTGAACTCGGTGGACTATCTGTTGAAACCCGTCGAGCCGGATGCCCTTGAACGCGCTCTCAACAAGGTTGAACGCTTGCGAAGCTCGCCGGTTGCGCAGCCGGACTTTCAGAAGCTCTTCCAGCAACTCGCAAATTCCTTGCGCGACACAAAGCCGGAATACCCTGACCGCATCGCCTCTCGTCTCGGGGATCGGCTCTGGTTCCTCGACCTGGTCCGTGTGACCCATTTTTATGCGGAAGACAAGCTGACCTTTGCCGTCTCTGAAGGCAAGATCTTCTGTGTGGATCACACGATTACGGAGCTGGAAGACAAACTCAATCCCCGGCAGTTTGCCCGGATCCACCGCGGAACGATCGTAAATCTCAGCTGGATCAAAGAGGTCGCCTTGCTCACCGGAGGCGCATTGAATCTTCGCCTCAAGGATGCCAAAGAAACAGAGTTGACCGTCGCACGCGACCGCGCGAAAGAGTTCAAAGCGAGAGTTGGGTATTAATCAATTTGCATGTTGATGTCCGATGCGCTGCTCGTAACTCGGCCGCAGTTTCCGCCTTGCGGCGACAATTCCGGCCCTCAGAATCGCCAGAATAGACCCGGAAAGGACCCTTCGGGAGGACTAAAAGCCGGGAAAAGCATCGCGAATTGGGCGGTTCCGAGCATCTATTTTGGCTGATAAAGTTACGAAAGGGCTTATCTTGCTGTTGCATACGAAACCTAAGCCATCTAAGATGCGTCTGAACGAAAATGCCGCACGCGATCGACATTGCGCACCCCCCCACCCCCCTCCCGGTCACTCCACGCCTGCGCCTCGGGAAGATGTGTGTGGCTATCCAGGGAAGCTCGCCGGCGGAATTGCTGGACAGGGCAGAGTCGGTCGTCAAAGACTTCAAATTCATTGAGTTAAGGCTTGATTCGCTTCCGAAGCCGGCCAATGCATTCTCTTATTTGAAGCAGTTTCTAAGCGAGCACAAAGAGGTCACCGCGATAGCTACCTGCCGCCGCAAGGCCCATGGCGGCGGATTTGACGGCCCGCTCGCGGCCGAACTCGAGATCCTAACAAAGGCAGCCCAGGCAGGGTGCCAGATTATCGATCTCGAAGTGGAATCCGCGGAAGAAGCCAAGTCGGCCCAACTAAGTAAACTTCGGACAGCGGGCGCGGCATTACTCATTAGTTTTCATGACTTTAGCCGGACCAAGGGACTGGAGCAGGCAGCAGACCGGATCGAAGTATTCAAGCCCGATTTTGTGAAAGTGGTTTCGACCGCCCGCACTCTTGCGGACAACCTCGCTGTCCTTCGACTGATCGAGGACCGCTCCCTCGCCTCGCATGTCATTGGCATCGCCATGGGCGAGGAGGGCCTCGTGAGCCGCGTGCTCGGTCCAAGAGCCGGTGCAGCGTTCACCTTCGCGTCCTACTCCGAGGGCACAGAGACTGCACCCGGACAGGTACGAGCTGAGACCCTGCGGGACGTGTACCGGCTTGACCACCTCGACCAGGCGACCCGGGTCTTCGGGGTCGCAGGCAATCCGATCTCCCACTCCCTTTCTCCGCTGCTGCACAATGCTGCGTTCCGGCGTGAGATTGTGAACGCAATCCTGATTCCGCTGAAGACCAAGTCCGTGCAGGATCTGCTAACCCTCGCGCTGGAGTTGCCCCTGGCCGGTTGCGCCATCACCATGCCGTTAAAGACCGAGATCCTGCCGCATCTGGCGAACATGGATCCGCTGACGTCCCGCATCGGAGCTTGCAATACGCTGCGCATGGGCGCTGACGGAAAGCTCTACGGTTTCAACACAGATGTAGCGGGAATTGTCCGTCCCCTGGAACGCCGACTCCGGCTCAAAGGTGCACGTGTCGTTGTCCTCGGGGCCGGAGGAGCAGCTCGCGCGGCGGTCTTCGGATTGGTGGACCAGGGCGCAGAGGTGCTGGTCGTCAACCGCACACACGAGCACGCAGTGACCTTGGCCCGTCACGCAAAAGCCAAGTCCCTGAAGCACGAGTTGCTCGCCAAACAGCACTTTGACGTGATGATCAATGCCACTCCCTGCGGTATGGCAGGGACAAAGCAGGCGCTCCCAATCGCCGAGAACGAGTTGAACGCGAGCCTCGTCTTCGACATGGTGTATAACCCGCTGGAAACGCCGCTGCTCAAGCTGGCAAAATCGCGTGGTATCCCAGTCATCAGCGGCATGGAGATGTTTGTGCAGCAAGGCGCACGCCAATTTGAGATCTGGACCGGCAAACCGGCTCCGGAATCCGAGATGATGCGCGTGGTCGATCACGAATTGCGCAAACGCACGTGAACCAAGTCTCACCCCCACAATTGAATTCTGATGCCTCGCCGCTAAAAACCCGGCATCCAGAAGCACCCTTCTCGCGGCCTGACCCGTCAATAGCTTCAGCGTTGATTCTTCGTTGCATGCACCCGAATATCCCTGACCGTTCAGGTTGAGAGTGGCTGATGAGTGTTTCCCCCGAGGTCGGCCGCAATCCGCTGCGCCAGCGCGCCGGGTGGGTGCGAAATCGCCTGCAATACTCCGAGTCTTCGCGCGCTTGCCTGTTTCTGCTTGGTCTTGCGACTTGTTTGTCTGGCTGCGGCTACTTCATCAACCCAAACGCCGTGCTACCCACCGGACCTGGCGCGCCTTCGCAGCGTGGGTCGGTGACCATTTCGCCGACATATGTCGCACTCTCGCCCGGACAGAAGTTTCAGTTCACTGCGACGGCAGCAGGAGGGGGCACGATCGAGTGGCTGGTGAATGGCGTGGTGGGCGGAAAACCCGAGACCGGCCAGGTGGATACTGCAGGGAATTACACAGCGCCTGCAGTCATCACGCAAGACGAGAACATCTCGGTGACCGCCGCGCTGGCTTCTTCACCCCAACAAAATTATGCGACCGCAGTAGCGGCAATCATCCCTGGCGCGCAGGTCTCATGCCCGGATGCGACGGGAAGTCCTCTCGTCGCCGCCTACACAATCAGTCTTCCTTCGTCTGGAAATGTGTCGGTCGAATTCGGAAAAACCACCAACTATGGCCTCAATACCTGGCAAGTTCCGAGTGGGTCGAGTGGCGGACCGGTAAAGGTCCTGGTCGCAGGCATGATGGGAAAGACTCTCTATCACATGCGCGCAAGAGTCACGCTCGATAACGGCGCGACATATATCGACGCTGACCACACGTGCACCACCGGAACTCCGCCACCGACGCCTGTGATACAGGCTTCCGCAATGAATGGGGGAACACCGCAGCCGGGAATCGAGATCTGGAATACGGTTATTCCGTCGAACGTGATTCAGGCTTATGCCACCGATTTGCAGGGCAATGTGATCTGGTCGTATCTCTACCAGGGCTCGACCGTGGACCTGATCCAGGGAATTCAGCTTCTGCCCAACGGCAACATGCTAATGCTGATTTCGTACCTTTCCTCGACCACAGTAAACGGGACCCTGGGACTGGTGAATGACGTTCGCGAAGTCGATCTCGCCGGAAACATCGTGCGGGATATCACGATGGACACGCTGAATCAGAAACTGGCGGCATCGAGCCTTCGCGATGCAAACGGGAATGCATACCAATTCAAGAGCTTCCATCACGGAGTGATTGGGTTGCCCAATGGACACTGGGTGATGCTTACGGCGTATAACAAGAGCTACACCAACCTGCCCGGCTATCCGGGGACGACCTCGGTTATCGGTGACGCCATCGTCGACGTGGACGCGAACGGCAATCCAGACTGGGTGTGGAATACCTTCGACCATCTCGATATCAACCGGCATCCGATGAATTTCCCTGACTGGACGCACTCGAACGATATGGCGTACTCGAGCGACGATCACAATCTGCTGCTGTCTATTCGCCACCAGAATTGGATCATCAAGATCAATTTCCTCGACGGCACAGGCTCCGGTGCGGTGATGTGGAGACTGGGAGAGGGCGGCGACTTCAAGCTGGTCGGCGGTACTGACCCCACAGACTGGTTCTATGCGCAGCACGGCTTGAGCTTTTTTTCGCCGAACACCACCGGAGTGTTCCGACTGGGCTTGATGGACAATGGCAACGATCGGATGTTTCCGAGCGGGCCGGTCTTGTGCCAGCCGCTCGGTCCAACCACTCCGACCTGCTATTCGACGGTCCCGGTGCTTGAGTTGAACGAAACCAATATGACGGCCACGCTGGTGACGCACTACGAGCCGCCGCCAAGCTATTTCTCTTTCTTTGGAGGCAACGCGGAGCTATTGCCAAACGGCAACATCCATGCGAACTTCAGCGCGGCAGTAAGCGGTGCGATCGTGCAGGAATTGAATCCGCAGGCAACGCAGGTGATCTGGCAGGGCACAACGCCCAATGCCTACCAATTTCACGCATATCGATGGCCTAGCCTTTATCCGGGCGTTCAGTGGTAATGTTTACAGGCTGAACACTGTTCCAATTGCAAGACGATTTCCTGAAATCGACATGACATTTCGATGACACTTCCGGGCCCGATGAATCTAAGAATGTCTATAGCAGTTACTTCGCGCACCGAGGTATACCGTGACAACCGCCTACATCAACCGGATCGCAACATCGGTACCGCCGCACGATGTGCACCGCCCATTCATCGCCTTTGCCGAAGGCATGTTGCCCGAAGGGACGACGCGATCGCTGTTTCGACGCATGGTCCGCATGTCGGCGATTGAACATCGCTACTCGTTTCTGCAACCGATTTCGAGCGAGGGGGGAAAATGGCGCGACGCGGAAGACCTTTATGCAACGGGGAACTTCCCGGGTACGGCGCGACGCATGCAGGCCTTTGAGAAATTTGCGCCGCAACTGGCAGTGTGCGCCTTGAATAAGCTTGGTTTGACAACAGAGGAGCGCGAGCGCGTTACGCACGTCATCGTAACCTCGTGCACCGGACTCTATGCGCCGGGGTTGGACTACGACATCGTGAGATCATCTCGGATTGAGTCCTTCGGTGGAACGAACCATGATCGGGTTCATGGGATGCTACGCCGCGATCAATGCGCTGAAGTCTGCCCATCATATCGTTCGATCTGTCCCCGAAGCAGTCGTGCTCATCCTGAATCTGGAGCTTTGCACGCTGCACCTGCAGGAGACGCAGGAGCTGGAGCAGATGTTGTCGTTTCTGCTTTTTGCCGACGGATGCGCGGCCTGCCTGGTGAGCGGCAAGCCGGTGGGTCTCGGCATCGACAGCTTCCTCGCGCTGCGCATTCCGGAGACGAGTCACCTGATCACGTGGAAGATTCGCGAGATGGGCTTCGACATGCATCTCTCCGGACAGGTTCCCACTGAGATTTCGAAGGCCATGCGAGAGGTCGGCAGCCAGATCACGCCGGGCAGGAATCCGCTGGATATTGATCTCTGGGCGGTGCATCCGGGTGGAAGAACAGTGCTTGATGCCGTCGAAAAAGGATTGGGTCTGCGGGAGGATTCGCTGCGGCCATCGCGTGAAGTTCTTGCGTGTTTCGGCAACATGTCTTCTGCGACGGTGATGTTTGTTCTGCAGAGCATTCTGCGGGATGCACACGCGGGACAGCAGGGATGCGCCATGTCGTTCGGGCCCGGCGTAACCGCGGAAACGATGCTCTTCCATGCTGCCTAGCTCTCTCGACTTCAGCCGGCGCGCCGAGTTGACGGAATTGATGGACGAGCCCTGCAGCCGCGAAGTGTTGCGAGCATGCCTCAAAGACCTCCATAGGGTGAATCGCTGGTTTCTGGGGTACCGCCCCATGCTTCGCTGGCTCGATTCGCTCGAATTGCACAAGCTCGATGCACCGATATGTATCGTTGATGTCGGTTGCGGCTACGGCGACACTCTGCGGCAGATTGAGAAATGGGCACAGGAGCGTGGGATTAGCGCGAAACTGACAGGGTGCGATCTGAATCCGGACACAGTTGTGATCGCGGCAGAAGCAAGTGCAGACCCAAGCCGGATCGAATGGGTTGCCGCTGATGTTTTCCACTATCAAAGCACCGAGCCCATCGATATCGTTGTCAGCTCGCTCTTCACGCACCACCTGGCTGAGAGTGACATTGTGCGATTCCTCCAGTGGATGGAGGAGCATGCGCGCGTGGGCTGGTTCATCAACGATCTCTCGCGCGCACCGATTCCATACCATCTGTTCAAGGCGTTTTCAAAGGTGGCTCGATTTGCATCCCTTCGTGCAGCACGATGGCCCAGTCTCCTTCGCGCGCGCGTTCGTACCGGACGATTGGCGCCGCATGTGCGCCGCGGCGGGACTGCGGGATGACGAGTTCGACATCGAGGGCTTCACACCGGGCCGCCTGTGTGTGGGTCGAAGAAAACGGCAATGAGGATCCGCGATTCAGTTGAGCACTAGTGGTCGGCGGCGGACGGGTTAGCGATGCTTCTTCTTTTCCGCTTTGCCGGTTTTCGATTTCTCTCCCGGCAAGTGTGATGTGGGAATCGGAGCCATGTCGGGGCCGATGCGGCGGACCATGTTATCGCGCATCGCGTAGACGATGGTACGCGGATTCACTGGCTTGGTAATGCCGGTTGTCGGATCGATCGCTACGTCGGGAGAACTCGGGATCTGAAAGCTGAAAACGGATTCGGTACCATTCTGCCCGGGTTGGGTCCAGACGCGAACGGGAAGAAATCCCTGGATGGGATGGATACGGAACGCAGTTTCATACCTGTGATGTTTCAGGCTCCAGGAGAAGACGCGAATCTGGTCAAAATCGAATGGCAGCCCTGATTTTGGGGGACTCAGCGCGGTCACATATACCGGAACCTGGTGGTTGGGAACGTCGGCCTCAGAATCGGTGACATGCGAGAGAACATAAGCGCCCACAATGCGCTGGCCTTCGGCATATTGGCCGACTTCGTCCGGCACATCGACATCCACGCGACCAGAGAGCAGCCAGCCGGTGCGGCCCTGGCTGTCGCGAATCAGCCACCAGTCCTCCATCGGAACCTCGGGCTCTTCAGGTTGCTCGGGTGATTCTGAATCGGGTCGAGCTGCCGGAGAAGATTTTCCCGGCTTGGCCCCCGATGCTTTCGCTGTCGGCGGAGTGGATTTTGCCGAGCTCGCGGGCGCTGGAACTGGATGCTTTAGCGGTTCTGCCGGAGCGCCGGGTGCTGCTTTCGGCACCGAGGCGCGCACAAGCAACTGAACCTTGTCATTTTCGGGAAGAAGGAAGAAGCGATCGGAGTTGCGACCAGGACTGATGTGCAGATAAACCTCATCGCGCAACGTGCCCGTCGAGACAATCGGGTCCTGTTTATGGTCTGTTCCCAGGTGCGCGAAAGCGTCATAGGTTTTCGCGTCAATGACGGCGCGCTCTTCGATCCAGCCAATCTCGTTTTTGTCGGTCTTGACCCTCAGGAACCGGCGTCCGTGTTCCAGCACCTCAAGCGGCTCCCCGTTGACGACCTCTCCCACACGGTTGGATACGGCCGCAACGCGGTCGTGAAGATACATTTGTCGGGCGGAAACGTAGACAGTCTCATGCCGCTCATGGTGCAGCCGGTTGCACCCTGTGGCGAGTAAAAGAATGCCGGCTGCGGAAAACCCAGCCACAGTGCGCCGGAGGCATGAGACGGTAAGATTTGGCAATCGCGTGAGCACAACCAGGAGGATCTATTTTGAGGATAGCAGCAATGCGCCACCCGGCAACAGGACGCGCCGTATCAATGCAGTGCTGCCATGGCACCCGCTTGAACGGGATCCGTGCCCGTTGCGCTGGTGATCACCTGGTCCAGGTAGCCTGCATGTGTGGTGTCGAGCGTATAACCGTTCAGGTCCGGAGTGCCGCCGAAGTTTACCGCAAAAACGAACGCATGTGTATTGTCTTCCACAATCGCCTGAGGGTTGATGCCCGTGGCGAATGCGCTTCCCAGTGCAGTGAGGGCGAATGCACTGTTCGCGCTGACAATCGAGAATCCGGCAATGACGCCGGTTTGGCTGCTGCTGGTCTGCCGGCTCACAACGTAGACGAAATCCCCGGTTGAAAAGGGCAGGATAGAATATGGCGCCAGCCCTCCAATCGCATAAGGCGAGCCTGAGATCTCCTGCGTCGTGCTGAAGTTGAATGCACGCAGGCCCCCGGTGTTGCTTGATCCTGAGGTGGCGACTGTCTCGCCAATATAGAACAGGCGAGGAGCCGTAGAACCGACAGGAATCGGGTCGAAGGCAACGGAGAGGGCCGCACCGGTAGCATTTTTTACACCGATGGTTCCCACGGTTCCAAAGGGGTTGGCATTGTTGGGATTGAACGGAATGGTGGCCGTGCCAACGGAACCCATGGCGACCAGCACGAACGTGTCGTCGGGAGAAACGGCAACCTGCTGCAGAGTCGGGGTCTGTCCAGTTATGCTCGGCAATACTACGGTCTCCTCCGTGTTCGCAACCAGCAGCCCCGTCGATGAGTTCACATGAATCGCAAACAGGGTGGGAGCCCCCGAAACTCCTTCCACGAGCCAGTTATTCGTTGCATCCACCTGCATGGCTGTGGCCGGATCGGTCGAAATAGGCTGTCCTGAGTTTGCCAAAGTGAGCTGACCGGTTGACGTGTTTACGGTGTAGACAAAGATGCCTCCCGCCGTGCTGACGTAAAGGAAAGCATTATTGGGCGCGACGGTGATGGCGATCGGAGCAGCGGCGAGGGTGTAAGGGCTTCCGGGAAGAGCGGTGAGCGTACCAGCGTTTACATAGAGCCCGACCATCTGGCTCGTCGCAATATTCAGGACGTAGAAATCACCGCTGGTCAGGGTTGTAGAGCCGCTTCCGCCACCGGAACTCGAGGGCGGATCCCAGAATCCCGTGCAGCCCGCCAAGCATATTGCCGCTACCGACAGGCATGCCAAATAACGCGTTCTCATCGCCGCTCCTTCCAAACTCGGTCGTCCTAAGCCGTTTTAAGGTTAGCGCTTCCCAGCGTATCTGTCCCATTTCAGCTTTGGACAGGGCTTCCCTATTTTGCCATCTGGCAGGAAGGACGCGCGGAGTTGACGATTCGCTCACCCGATCACCCTTCACCTCGTGCGTCGCCTCAGAGCGATTGCCAAACAAGCCGCGCCGCAGTGACGTCCTCTATCGCCATACCGACTGACTTGAAAATGATCCGCTGATCGCGCGGAATTGTTGCAGTTGAGGGAGAAGACAGTACGTCTCCGATTTCTGCCTGGACCTTCGCGCCTGAGAGAATCACATCGCCGGATTCGCGTTCGACACACGATCTACCCTCTGCAACGATGTAGCTGGACAGCATCGCTTCATCGTCGAGTTCGCGCACACTCGAACCGCTTGCGCCCACCGCAAGCACCAGCGCGTTCGGCTGGAGCCAGCTTCCTTTCAGTACGGGCACGGGAGAAGTAGTAGCCGTAAGCACGACGTCTGCTGCGGCGGCTTCGTCAGCAGGAACAGCGCGCGCATTCATCTCATCGGCAACTCGAGCGGCATTTGCGGCATTGCGGCTGGAAATGCGAATGTCCCGCATCTCCGGCCACACATGTTTGAGCGCTGCGATATGCGCCCGCGCCTGCACTCCGGAGCCGATGATGCCAAAGCTCGTAGGCACAGATTCGAAGTGGAGAGGCGCAATTCCGGAGAAAGCTGCAGCAGACACGGCTGCGGTGCGCATCTCGGTAATCAACCGTCCGTCCATCACGGCTAACGGCTCCCCAGTCGATCGCTTCAGCAACTCAATGATCGCCATGTGTGTATGCAGGCCGAGTTCATCGTTACCCGCGTAAAACGTGACAGTCTTCACGCCCATCACATCACCGGCGACGACAGGCATGACGCCGAACCAGCCGTTGCGATGGTCGTCGGCGTTGCCGGCGCGCAGAATCATGCGGGGTGGCTGATCCACGCGCCCGGCCGAGTAGTCGATCAAGGCCTGGCGTATCGCGGGAATAAGTGCTTCGTAGGTGAGAACCGCGCGAACCTCTTGCTCGGAAACGTACATAGAGGCTGCCAGTTTACAGCGCGAGGAGGGCGCGGGTCAGTTGGGACGGTTGTTGGAGTTCGACCGGCGCTTGAAACGTTCATCCACTGGCTGGCGGCCTTTAAAGCCGTCCTCGACGGTGTGCCAATGTTCGATAGCCGTCTCGCCCATTCGCCAGCAGAGCAGTACAACTTGATCATCAACGCGGCAGGGAAAATCGAGAAGCCCCGAGTCGACATCCTTCACCTGCACGCCGATCGAATCGATCTCGGCGATGCTCTCGCGAACCCTCCGCAGGTGCGCGTCCATCTCGGTCGCGGAGCCGCCCCACTTCCTCCACATTTACGCGCATGCCTCCGGCCAGGTAGATCCGACGGCCCAGCGCGGCAAGCTGCGATTCCACTTCCTGTGCGGCGCCCTTGCCGTCGATGGCTCGCTTCAGAAGCGACTCAAGCAGTGGCAACAGCGATTGCGCCTCGTCAATCGTGAAAGTTTTCAATGAATTTCTCTGGCTTTAGGATACGACGGATGCCCCTGATCGACCAGCATCTTCCGTAACCGGAGTAACTCCGCCGCGTCGCTGCTCATCCATTCTCATGTGTGCTACACGGACTGATGCCGCGATGCCATCAGCCGATTTCAAGCATGCGATCAAGAGCAACCCGCGCCCACTGCTTTACGCTGGCCCGCACCTTGATGCGGTTGACCACGCGCCCTTCAACCAGGTTTTCCAGCGCCCAGGCCAGATGTTGCGGGCTGATGCGATACATGGTGGTGCACAGGCAGCCGTGATCATCGAGGCTGATGATGCGCTTGCCTTCCGCAGCAAACCGATGCGCGAGGCGGTTCACGAGGTGGATCTCCGTGCCGACCGCGAAGGTTGTACCCGTCGGGGCCTCCTCCACAATCTTGATCAGCCGCTCGGTTGAGCCCAATGCGTCAGCCTTCTGGCATACCTCCCAGCGGCACTCGGGGTGGACAATTACCTGCACGTCCGGGTGCTTCGCACGCACCTCATCCACATGGCTCGGCAGGAAGCGCTGGTGAACCGAGCAGTGCCCCTTCCACAGAAAAATGCGGCTCTTTGCCATATCAGACGCTGTCTGGCCGCCCTGCAGTGCCCACGGATCCCACACAACCATCTGCTCCAGCGGGATTCCCATGGCGAAACCTGTATTGCGGCCGAGGTGCTGATCAGGAAGAAAAAGAATGCGCTTGCCGCGCGCGAAGGCCCACTCGAAGGCTGCCCGGCAGTTGGAGGAAGTGCAAACCAGCCCGCCACGCTCGCCACAAAAAGCCTTGATGGCAGCGGTCGAATTCATGTAGGTAATCGGGATCGTGTCCGCCGTCAAGCCGAGCCGCTCGAGCGCCTCCCAGCATGCTTCCACTTGCGAGATCTCCGCCATATCGGCCATCGAACATCCGGCGTTCAGATCCGGCAAAATGACCTGCTGACCTTCGCGGCCAAGCACATCGGCGCTCTCCGCCATAAAGTGCACGCCACAGAAGATGATGTATTTGGCATCCGTCTCGGCGGCGACCTTCGAGAGCTTGTAGCTGTCGCCCGTGAAATCGGCGAAGCGAATCACTTCGTCGCGCTGGTAGTGGTGGCCGAGAAGGATGGTTGTTGCGCCAAGACGTTCGCGGGCCTTCGCGATCCGCTCGTCCATGCTGTGGTCGGGAAGCGCCAGGTAGTTTTCAAGGCTGCAGCCGCTGCCGGTCTCCGACGAGACCGCCGTTTCTTCGTCAATGAGTAAACTCACCTTTTCCGCCTTCAGTCCGCCCAATCCAATTGAATCGGCGAACGGGGATGTTGAAAGCAATCACCAGCTGCAGCGGATGCGCTGTCGTTGCGGGAAGCCGGCTCTTGATGCCAGATCCTTCCAAACGACCCCACCCGCGGGGATGTTGCAGCCTTCAAACTATGGATGCGTCTTGCCAGGAGCGGACTCATAAATTGGGTCCGCAAGGAACGCTACCATCGCTTTAATCTTACCAAAACGACTGCATTCGTGTTCCCCCGGCGCCCAGATACGAAGATGAGATTCCTTGACCCGTAACACGCACGTTTGTGAGTGCGGTGCACTGGCAGTTATCATTAGCCTTCATGGGCGCACACCCTCAAATCCTGCTGGGCTCATTGGGGATGACGGACTCTCTCATCCTGATGGTGATGGCGCTCGTGGTGTTTGGGCCGAGGCGATTGCCGCAGATTGGTCGCCAGATCGGCAAGCTGATGTACGAGTTCCGCAAGGCCTCAAACGACTTCAAGTTCCAGATGGAAGAGGAGTTGCGGAACTCTGAGGAAGCCGAACGCCGCAAAAAGGAAGAGGAGCGCCAGCGTTTGCTTGCGGCCCAAACGGCGACGGAACAGGCTTCAGTTTCAGCCGACCCGCCCGTCAAGACGATCGAGTCTCCATACCCTGGCGAAGGCAGTTATCCTCCACAGTATCCGCCGGAAACTCCAGCCTCCGCTGCGGCCGAGGAGTCCGTTCCCCGCATCATGCCACCGACTACGGGCGAAACAGTTGCGGCAGCGCGACCCGGGCGCGTTACAGAACCTTCCGCTGAGACTGCCGACGCGACGCCGCCCGAAGCAGGCACCGATGCCATTGAATCCGGGAATAACTCGAGCCACTCATCCAACGCCGCGGAGGCACTGAACCAGCATGGTTGATGCCGTGGAAGCAATCGGCAAGGCGCGAGCAGCGGTATCAGAACGCGCAGAACTCCCGGGCATGAGCCTGATGGAGCATCTCGACGAACTGCGCAAGCGCATCGTGCATTCGGCCATTTACCTCGCGATCGGCTTCTTTGTCTCGTGGTTCTTCCGCGACCGCCTGGTCGGCTTCATCCAGGCGCCCCTGAATCGAATCGGCAAGTCCATGGTCTTCACGCATCCCATGGATCCGTTGAACCTCGACTTGCAAGTGGCACTGGTCGGCGGCGCGATTCTGGCTTCGCCGTTCATCCTTTATCAGGTGTGGCTCTTCATTGCCCCCGGTCTGTATCAGCGCGAACGCCGCTTTGTAATACCGTTCATGGCTGCGACCGTAGGCCTGTTCCTCGGTGGCGCGGCTTTCGGGTACTTCTACGTGCTTCCCGGCGCGCTCAAGATCCTGATTGTCGACTTCGGCCATAACTTCACGTCGATGGTCACAATCGAGGACTACACCGGCTTCTTCCGGTCGATCATCCTTGGCCTCGGCATCAGCTTCGAACTGCCGATTCTCATCTTCTTCCTTGCCATGTTCGGCATCGTGAGCCCGAGCTTTCTCTGGAAGAACATTCGCTACGCCATCCTTGCTGTCTTCCTTGTTGCCGCCGTGATCTGTCCCAGCCCCGATCCGTGGACAATGTGCATCTACGCGGTTCCGATGCTGGCGCTGTATCTGATTGGAATCGCGGTAGCGTGGTGGGTTCACCCCTCGCGCAGGAAGGCCAAAGAGGCCGCGCAGTGATCCGCTCGTTGACCACCCAAGCCCGTGTCATCCTGAGCGGAGCAGCTTGGGGCCCCACGCAGTGGGGTAAGCGAAGCGAAGGATCTGCTTTTGCCTTCAGCACCCGGCGCGTCCCATGTCTCGCTTTTGAGACACGGGGTCCCCGGCGACAGGTCTTTGTCGCTGGGGTGGTTGAGACATGCGAAAGCACAAGCCACCCAAGCCCGTGTCATCCTGAGCGGAGCAGCTTGGGGCCCCACGCAGTGGGGTAAGCGAAGCGAAGGATCTGCTTTTGCCTTTTCAGCATCACTGGCGCGTGCCCCATGGGAAATCGTGGCCAGCTATTGTTGCTCTCCTTCTCTTCTTCATCCCCGCTGTGCTGCCCGCGCAACAGCATTTCAATGGCGCGCAGGCCTACGAGTACGCTCGCTCATTCGCCGCGATCGGTCCGCGCTGGCCGACAGGCCCGGGACACGTGAAGGCGGAGCAGTTCATCCGTGACCATTTCAAGCACGATCAGCTTGAAGAAGATACCTTCACTGCAAACACAGCCATCGGCCCCGTCACCTTGCACAACTTCATCGTGCGCTTCCCCGGCAAGAAAGATGGCGTAATCGTCCTCGGCACGCATTACGAAACGAACTATCCGCTGCGCAACATTAACTTCGTGGGCGCCAACGACGGAGCCGCAACCACGGGCCTGCTGATGGCGATTGCTGACCAGTTGCGCGGCAAGAAGCTCGATGGCTATTCAGTGTGGCTAGTCTTCTTCGATGGCGAAGAAGCGTTTCAACATTGGTCGGCCTCTGACTCGACCTACGGCAGCCGCCATCTAGCCGCGAAGTGGGGTGGCGACGGCACGCTGGGCCGCATCAAGGCCTTCATGCTCGCCGACATGATTGGCGACAAGGATCTCGATATCCAGCGCGAATCGCGTTCCACAGCGTGGCTTGTCGAACTGGTGCGGCAGGCCGCAAAGAAATTCGGCGACGAACGCTACTTCTTCCAATCCGAAGAAGCGGTCGATGACGATCACTTGCCGTTTGTACAGCGCGGCGTCCCCTCGATCGACGTAATCGATCTCGACTACGGACCGAACAACAGCTACCATCACACCGCGCAGGACACAATAGACAAGGTGAGCGCCCACAGCCTCACCATCGACGGCGACGTCTTCATGGAAACGATCCGGCTGATCAATCAGCGCTAAAACAAGCTCTCGACAATCGGCGTGGCGGCGTCAGTTGAATCTGTCTTTGAGTTCTCCCGCCTTCTGTTTACAGAATCATTCTCCAATTAATCGACGGTGTCATTCGCTCAGAACGGGGCCCAAAACGCAGTTCAGTTTGGGGGTGGTGAGCGAAGAATCTGCTTATGGGCTCTCCCGCCTTCTGTTACAGAAGGCTCGTCGATCGCCGCACAGTGGGCAGTCGGCAACGATCCATGTATCTGGCATGGTCATCGCGGGATGTTCTCACCGCAGCTTTTGCACGTCACGGTGTAGTCACAAACTCGGCCTTTCGGCAGGTTCCACACATGAAAAGTATAGGCGAATAAAAGGCGAATACATACAAACCCTAGATGTTTGCCAATGAGTAACTTCCGGGTTGGCCCAAGACACACTCGGGAGAAAGATGTTTTGCTTGGGAAACCAGCCTTGTGACAGTCCGAAGATTTCATGAAGAGTTCTCCGACAGTCCGGGTGACACTACACATAAATTTATGAATTCCGTATCAGGATCTAGGAATTACCTTGGGTAGTGTGATACAGTCGCAGGTCCGGGGAATCGAACCGGGTTGGATTTGAGACCTTCCCCCATTCTCATTCCGTTCGACCGAAGGCGTCCACCAAGCTGAGAAGGCGTCTGGACTTGGAACTCACAGAATCCGATCCGTAGAAGGAGATGTCATGCCAAACCTACGGATAGCTAAGCATCCAGCATTGCCGGTCGCTAAGCACTCTCATCAAAAAATCTTCGACAATTCGACAGATAGAGAAATGGCTGTCGCCATTGGACTCTATATCATCGGATTACAACGCGACCTCACGACGTTCATCGAAGACCGGATTGCGACCAACGGTCATAGTGGGTTAAGCAGCAGAATTGCGCGGGAAGAAGCTCTTGCGCAACAAGCCGTAAACCAGAGGGACCGCTTGCTTGGAGCAATTGTCAACGCCGCAGATTCGTCTATGCTGATTCGCGCACTTCATCGAGAGTTTTTGGCAAACCAATCTAAAGAAGCAAACTAAACCGGAGGCTTTTTGCGCCCGATCGGGTGAATTGGCGCGCTTTGAACTGCTGAAAAGTCTGACAGTTCAAAACAAGTCAGAATTGCACATTATCGCTATCGTGTGCATCTGGAGGGCAATATGCAGTCGCCTGCCCTTGACTATCGCACGTTGTTTCTAGCCTCGGGTCTCGTTGCCGCCACGTTGCTGACGCTCCTTACAATCCAAGCGCGGAAACTCGATCCGGGATTTGTGAGGATTGTTGTCGGAATAGATCTTCTCACTGTTGCAATTGTCGTTGCTGATCTAAGAGGCTATGTTTCCGATGTGCTCTGGATTTTCCAGATAACATCCATCTTCTCGTTTGCATTGATCGACAGTGGAATCCGATTGTTCTGCGCATCGCCACCCCGCGGACGTTGGCCTTATGCCTATGTTTTGGGGGCGATTGTTCTGCAAACGGTTCTGCTTCTCACTCAACCTCTGTACATACGAATTATCGTCAACTCACTGCTAGTGATTCCCATCTTTATCGATGCGTCTCGCCCGCTCTTACGCACGCCGCCCGCGGGGTGCAAATTCGGATATCGCCTCACCGCAGCGGCGCTCATACTCTCCAGCGTTGCCGCCTGCGTGCGGGTAGTGGCCATCTCTTATTTGCGTGGACACGCCTCACCGTTTTTCGCGCTGCACCCTGCACATACTCTCTTCTTCCCTCTGATGATGTTCCTCCTTGTTGCCTTGTCGTTCGGGTTCATTTCGCTCACTCATGAGAGGCTCGTGTCGGAGTTGGAGTTCACACGCGAGAAGTTTCGTTTGCTCTACGAGAATGCTCCGCTTGGCGTCACAATGATCGATGAGAATGGGCGCTTAATATCCGTTAATCGAGAATTTGCAGAAACATTTGGTTACTCGCCGGACGCCGCTCTCGGGTTTGCAGATTTAGTAATGCCGGAAGATAGAGCAAATGCCAAAGAATCTTTGGAGGCGCTTCTCTCCCGAAAAAGACACAATGAGGACCGCGAAATGCACTTGTTGCGAAAGGATGGCAGCGCGATATGGGTCCGCTTAACTGCCACAGTCATGCGTGAGAGTCTGAGTGGACCTCAATGGGGTATTGTTGCATTTCAAGACATTACCGCGAGGAAGAAGGCAGAAGAGGCGTTACGCCAAAGTGAAGAGCAGTTTGGTGACAGCTTGCAGAAATATCTGGCTATTCACCAGAAGACCGTCTCGGATTAGGTCTGCGACTAACTCATTATTACTCTGTAGTATTTTTCTGTGTCTCTAGACGATTGATTCTAAAAAATGTTCACAATTCCCACAGAATAAGCCGAGCGCAAACTTTATTTTCACCCGGGTTTCAGCCAGTATTCATGCAGGTTCTAGCGATTTTGGGCTCACTTCTGAGTGAACGGGGCCCCAAACGCAGTTCAGTTTGGGGGTGGTGAGCGAAGAATCTGCTTATGGGCTCTCCCGCCGGGTGCCCGGGTGTCGCTTTTGAGACCCGGGAAAGCAACGAACCTCCGCCTGCCTCGGATCACAAAAGCCCCGTCCCTTAGGGACGTCCGAGAATAGCCACGGGTGAAACTCGGGGACCGTTGTTAGGCAGGAGTCCACGCCCCGGAGGGCCGTCCGAGACTCCCGGATTTCTTCCCGTCAACCCCACCCCGCCAAAAATACTGCTAACCCCCTCATTTCACTCGTCAAAAACTTCCCGCCATTTTGCAGGCAATTTCCCCCTCTCGGCGCACAATGGAATCGTGATTGGACCCCTTAGCTCCGCGAACGTGCGCATCACGCACGCTAACTCCGTAACCACACCGCTAAGTCCAATCCGGAGAGGAATCTACAGCTAACCCCAATCCACACAGGAATTTAGCGCCATCCCCTCCCGGTAACCCGATGATTGCAAGATATTTAACCAAAGAGACCGGATAATAGGGGTCTCCGAAGACGTGTGGAACAGAAAACTCCGCCGCCACCCACGAACGCAGAACGACTCGGAAATGAAACAGCTGATCTCTGACCAACTGACGACTGACCACTGACCACGTGCCACTGATCCTGTAGCATCCACTTTATGATTGCCGGCGCTTCCTGGGGGTGGTGGCTTGGATTTCACGGTGCAGTGGTTACGCTGCTGCTGGTGGATGCGTTCCTGCCCGCAAATCGTCGCGAAGAGCCGCGCACGCAGGCCACCGCATGGATCTGGACCGGTGTTCTGGTCGCTGCGACGGCTTTATTTGCAATCTGGATCGCTGTCGGGCAAAGCCATCACAACGCGCTCGAATTCGTGGCGGGCTACGCGATCGAGACGTCTCTGAGTATCGACAATCTTTTCGTCTTTCTCGTGCTGTTCCAGGGGTTTCGCATCAGCCAGAAGCGCCAGCACACGGCCCTGCTGTGGGGAGTTGCGGGAGCAATCATTCTGCGCGCGCTGTTCATTGCGGCGGGCGTCACGTTGATCCAGCGATTCGAGTGGATCAGCTGGATCTTCGGCCTGTTCCTGCTCTACGCGGCCTACCGGCTTTTGCGCGGCGGCTCCGCGCACGCGGTAATACCGAAGTGGATTCAACGCTTGCAGCCTGCAAAGGGTTCTCTGCTTCCAGTCATCCTCGCCGTCGAATTCACAGACGTTTTGTTTGCCGTGGATTCGATTCCCGCCGTGCTGGCCGTTTCACACGACCCGTTTGTTGTCTACACCTCAAACATCGCCGCGATTCTCGGACTGCGGTCGCTCTACTTCGCCCTTGCTGCGTTGCTCGATCGCCTGCGCTACCTGCACTACGGCCTCGGCGCCATGCTGGCATTTGTCGCCTTTAAGATGCTGGCTTCACACTGGCTGGAAGTTCCCATTACTATCTCGCTGGCCATCATGGGCGCGATCCTCGGCATTTGCGCGGTGGTTTCGTGGATTGCAGGGAATAACTCTGGCCGCACTGTGGCTGGAAAGCAGGCATGACTCGGGTATTGCTTTATCAGGACTGAAACGCGATGCTTCCGTCATTCGAATAGATCGAATGCTTCTGAAAGTGCTCGTCGTCGCGATGCGGAAAGTCGTTGCGGAAATGGGCTCCGCGGCTCTCCTCGCGCGCAAGAGCTGAGCTCAGGATTGCCTTCGCCACGCGTGCCAGGGACTGCGCCTCAAAGAGACGGCGGCTTCGCATGCCCTTTTGCTCCAGGTGTTCCAAGCCTTCTTCGCATTTCGCCTGCTCTCGGAGTCCATCGCGGATAGTGGATGCGGAACGCAGCAATCCGCCATCGGCCCACATTGCGCGTTGCAAAGCTCGAACGTGATCCGCGACAACCGCGGCATCGTCTGACTTCGGCGGCATATCCGCGGCACCATCGGGCTCAACGGGCATCATCGGCAATTCATCTTCCGCCATCGCCACCGCAGCCCGCGCGCCGAAAACCAATCCCTCAAGCAGCGAATTGGACGCCAATCGATTGGCGCCGTGAACGCCTGTGCACGCCGCTTCGCCTGCCGCAAACAGCCCTCGCACCTTCGTCCGCCCCATCAGGTCCGTGCGAATGCCGCCCATCAGGTAATGCGCAGCCGGACGCACAGGAATCAGGTCGCGAGACAGATCGAGCGAGTAGCGCGCCAAAAACCTGCTGATCCCGGGGAATCTTTGATGAAGATCCACGCCCTTTACATGGCGCATGTCGAGATAGACCGCGCGTGCGTTTCCGGATTCGTCCAGGCCCTCGCGCGTGATGGCACGCGCAACCACATCCCGCGGAGCGAGTTCGAGCAGGGGGTGATAGCGTTCCATGAAGCGCTCGCCGCGATCGTTGCGTAGATAAGCTCCTTCGCCCCGCAACGCCTCAGAGAGCAGAAAGCGTGGCGCACCCGCCAGCGAAAATGCAGTGGGATGGAACTGATAGAACTCCATGTCGGCAAGTTCAGCACCAGCCGCGAGAGCCAGCGCGAGTCCATCGCCGGTAGCGACTTCGGGATTCGTTGTGTCGCTGTACACCTGTCCCGCGCCACCCGACGCAATGAGGACTGAGCGAGCACTGATCCGCTTCCGGTCGCCGCTCTCGTCGCCCGCAAACTTTGCTGACGCCAGTTCCGCTCCGATCGCACGACCGTCTGCAACCAGAAGCTTTGTCACCATCGTCCACTCGGCAAACTTGATGCGAGGATGCGCACGTGCGTGCGCCACCAGAGAGCGACTGATTTCCGCACCGGTAGCGTCACCGTTGGCGTGCAAAATCCGCGGACGCGAGTGCGCCCCTTCGCGCGTTCTCAACAGCCGGCCTGATTCGCTGTCAAAACGAGTGCCCCATTCGATGAGTTCGGCAACGCGCTCTGGCCCTTCAGCGACAAGCGCTTGAGCGGCAGGCCGAAACACCAGCCCATCTCCCGCGGAAACCGTGTCGTCCAGGTGAAGCGCCAGATCATCGTTATCTTGCGCGGCGGCAACGGCAATACCGCCTTGCGCGTAGTGCGTGTTCGACTCGCCGAGTGACTCTTTCGTGATGACGAGAACTTCACCGTGATCGGCTAAGTGGACAGCGGCGCGCAATCCCGCCACCCCCGCACCCATCACCAGGTAGTCCACTGAAGCGGCCAATTTCATCAATTTCGAGCCTATCATTCAACACGAAACGGCAGCAGAACACCCATCTCGCGATACGAGAGATAGTCCGCACGCGCACCACTCAGCTCGATGCCAACTGACCAATCGAATACTCGCGCTTGTTCCCCGACGGAAGCGAGGAGATCGTTACGCGCAGGTTACCGTTCAGATCACAAGTGTATTCCTCGCGAACCAACACACTGTTCTCTGTGGTCATCGGCTCTATTGGAATAGCGGAGAGATCAGCGCACTGCGAGAGGCGCGGGTCGAATGGAAACTGAATCTGCTCCCAGTTCGTGATTTCGCCGATGGGTTGGCCGCGCTCATCGAGCCTTGAGCACTCCAGGTAGCGGAAGTGCCCGATGTTGTGCGCAGGCCGGTAGGTGCGTTCAAGCCGCAAAGCGGGAGCGCCCGGTTCCGGTAGCTGCATGCCGCGAGGGAAGATCAGATCGAAAATAATCGCTCGTCCCGACTCAGCTTCGCGCCATATGCCAAAGTTCTGATTGAACTGCTCGTGCAGCCGCTCCGAACCCGAAGCCGCGCGAATCGCCAGCCCCACAGCGCTCGCGGACCGCATGTAGGCAGAGCGGCGCACCTTGCGTCCGAAGCTTTCCTTCAGAACACGCGCGACCGGCGGAAGCTCCGATCCTCCTCCAGTCACATACAACGTGTCGAGTTGAGCGTCAGGATGCGCCGCCAGCAGCTTTTCCACGATCTCCCGCGTCGACTCAATCAGCGGCCGGCAGCGGTCATAGTAGAGATCAACTGGAAATGTCACTTGCTCCCATTCGGATCGCACCCGCTCCAGATCGACGGTGATCTTGCGTGTGTTCGGACTGAGCGATTCTTTCTTCTCGCGGCACTCGTCCAGCAGAACACGCCGCTCCGCCGTTGTCAGCTGCTCTTGCTGCTTTGCGACTTCCAGAGCGAGATCCGCCAGGATCTCATCGAAGTCATCGCCGCCGACCTGCGGGAGTCCATCGGAAGCTTCAACCGTGTGCTCCGTCGCGCCCAGCGTCACCAGAGAAACATCGAATGTGCCGCCGCCAAGATCGTAGACAAGCAAGCTGCCGCCGACGCGGTGCTTGCGCTCGGCGCTGTTTCGATACGCGTATTCGATTGCGGCAGCCGACGGCTCATTCATCAACCCGAGCACGGTGAAACCGCCTGCATTTGCGGCCGCCTCTGTCAGGAAACGCTGATTGCTGTTGGCATTGGCGGGAACGCCGAGCATCACTTCCAGTTTCTCGTTCGGCTCCGCGCCAAGATTCGAGTGCTCAAGCAACTGCGTCCGCAAAGACGCCATCATCTCCCCCATCAGTTGTTGCAGCGGAATCGTCTGCTCGGCGACCTTCACCTTCGTCTTTGGGCCGGCTGTGCGCAGCGAACGCTTGGGAGACCGCAGCAGCGTCCAGCCTTTTTCGTCCTGCATTGCGATCGCTTCCCAGCCGTAAAGGCGCTCGTCCCCTTTCACCGCTACAACCGGCGGAAACCAGTCACGCATCTGTCCGTCGGGAGATTCAAAATAGACCAGGGGAAAATTGCCACGATCCACAGCCGCGACGACAACGCGAGTCGTTCCAAAATCAATACCGATACGCATGTTTACCAGTTTAACAACAGGCGTTCTCGACATCGAACCGGAAACCTCATGCTCCTGGTTCCTTTAGGATGGAAGCAACGTGCATACGATACGAGTTGATACACCTTCGGCAAAATACGACGTGATTACCGGCAGCGGGCTGCTCGGCACGCTCGCGCCCCGCATCGTACGCGTAGCCGGAAAACTGCCGCGTCGCGTCTTTGTTCTGACTTCGCCGGAGATCTGGGCCTTGTGGGGCGATGTCTTTCTCAAGTCCTTTTCCGATCCTCCGATCACTCTCTTTCTGGCGCCCGGTGAAAAGCACAAGACGATGCAGAGCGTGGAGAAGCTCCTTCGCCAGATGATTACGGCGGGCGGCGATCGCGGCTCTCTCCTGATTGCATTCGGCGGTGGAATTGTGGGTGATGTTGGCGGATTCCTCGCCGCGATTTTTATGCGCGGAATCCGGTATGTGCAGGTGCCCACGACATTCCTCGCGCAAGTTGATTCATCCGTCGGCGGAAAGACCGGTGTGAATCTTCCCGAGGGCAAGAACCTCGTTGGCAGCTTTCATCATCCCGTTGCTGTTCTTGCCGACATCGATGTGCTCGGCACGCTCCCTGATCGCGAACTGCGCGCCGGGTTGATGGAAAGCATCAAAGCCGGAATCATCCGCGATCGTTCGCTTGTGCGCTTCATGGAGGAAAATTCGGATGAAGTGCTCGATCGCGATTCGAGGGCGCTCGAAAAGGTGATCGCTGCCTCGATCCGCATGAAGGCGGGAGTGGTGAATCGCGACGAGCGCGAGAACGGCTTGCGCATGATTCTGAACCTCGGCCACACGGTCGGCCACGCCATCGAGCAGGCGACACGCTACAAGGTCTTGCTGCATGGCGAGGCAGTGGGATGGGGCATGATCGCGTCTCTCTATGTTGCGCATCGCCGCAAATCCATCACGGGCGCCCAGGCAGCACGTCTTGAAAATCTGATTCACCTCTACGGTCCCTTACCGACGCTGAAATTGCGAGCGCCGAAGCTGATAGCGGCAACCGGCGGCGACAAAAAGAATGTTGGCGGGGTGCGCCGATTCGTTCTTCCCATCGGAATCGGCGATGCGGGCGTTATCGACGATCTGACGAGCGCCGAACTTCAGGCCGCAGTGACCTACATGCTTTCGCAAGCCAAAGAACCTCGTGCGTGACACCAGGAGAAAGCGAATGAATTACTGCTGCCCCGGGATCGAAAGACTGCACGAAAACTCCGGATTGCGCGAATTCGGGGTTTTTACAGCGCGATACCCGGACGGCTTCGTATTCGTCCTCCAGCATCGTGCGCTGGAACCCGACTCGCTTCCCCCTTTCACTGAATCTCCAATGTCCACAGTTTCTGAGTTGGCGCTAAACTACTGCCCATCGTGCGGAGTGAATCTAAAACAGTTCTATTGCGATCAACTGAAAGAGCTTGATCGGTCTGATCTCAAGCTCGGGATGGGTCGATAGATTCGATGCCGACAACCGGTGCCAAGCCGATAGGTGTTCGGGACGAGGCGCATGCAGCCGAAGCCGTGCAGCAGATGTTCAACGCCATCGCTCCGCGCTACGACTTGCTGAATCACGTACTCTCCGCAAACATCGACCGCCTGTGGTGGGCGCGAACAGCATCAAAGTTTCGCTCGGTGCTGGCCGATCCCAACGCCGCGATTCTCGATATATGTTGTGGCACCGGCGATTTGACCATGGCGCTGCTGAAACACCGCCCGAAAGATGCGCGCCCCATCCTCGCCGCGGATTTTGCGCACGGCATGTTGCGTCGAGGCGCACAGAAATTCGGCGACCACCAATCCGAATCGCTCCCTAGCCATCGCGCTCGAAGCCGATGCGCTGCATCTCCCAATTCGCTCGGGATCGCTCGATCTGATTGTTACGGCGTTTGGCTTCCGCAATCTGGCCAACTACGAAGCCGGCCTGCGCGAGTTCCATCGCGTGCTCAAGCCCGGAGGTCAACTCGGCATCCTCGAATTCAGCGAGCCGGGCGGCCTGATCGGCAAGGTGTACGCCTTCTACTTTCGCCGGATATCTGCCCGCGATTGGCCGCTTGATCTGCGGCAAAGACGGTCCGTATAGCTATCTGCCTGCCTCCGTCGGTGCATTTCCTACGCCACCGGAATTGCTAGCCATGATGCAGAGGACCGGCTATTCCGATTGCAGCTGGCGGCCTTACACCTTTGGAATCGCCGGGTTGTACACGGCGGTACGCACGCCTGTACTCTAGGAATCGCGATGACCCTCGCCACGCCCATCCCCGTCGAATCTGATCCAGCACAGAACTCGGCGTTGAAGCGGCGTGTCGCACTGAAGTCGATGCTGGCAGCCACCTGTATGACGGCCTTGAAGCTGGCGGCTGGCCTCATCTCCGGCTCATTGGGCGTTCTTTCAGACGCGGCTCACTCGGGACTGGACCTTGCTGGAGCGGGGCTCACGTTCTTCTCCGTGCGCGTCTCCGACAAACCGGCCGACGAAGACCATACCTACGGCCACGGAAAAGTTGAGAACCTTTCCGCCTTCTTTGAGGCCGGGCTGATGGCCCTTTCCTGCGCATGGATCATCTGGGAGGCAATTCAACGAATCAGGCATAACACCTTCGAACTCCGCTACTCCATTTGGCCCGTACTTGTGCTGCTCACTTCGATCGCTGTCGACTTCTGGCGCTCGCGGGAGTTGCGCCGTGTTGCCGAGCGCACTGGCTCGCCCGCCCTTGCCACGGATGCGTTCCATTTCGCTTCAGACATATGGGCATCTCTGGCGGTGCTGGCAGGCCTGTTGGCTACATGGGCAGGAGCTGTATTTCATGTTGACTGGCTGCGCTATGCCGACCCGGTTGCCGCGATCTTCGTATCGCTCATGATTCTCCGCACCACAACGCACCTCACGCGGGAAGCCATCGACGTCCTCACGGATCAGATTCCGGCCGAGACCCGCCTGCAGGTTATTCGCGAAGCGGAACGGGTTCCCGGCGTCCTGGCTGTGGAGCAGGCACGGGTTCGGCGTTCTGGCCCGAACTATTTTGCTGACCTGACGCTCGCCCTGCCTCGCCGTTACACCTTCGAGCATACCGGCGAACTGGTGCGCGAAGCCACTGAAGCGGTGCATCGCGCGCTTCCTACAGCAGACGTGGTGATTCACACCGTTCCCCGCCAGGCGAGGGCAGAAAGCATCTTTGACCGTGTACGTGCAGTAGCTGCGAGGAACAACGTCGCCGTGCACGACCTCAGCGTGCAATCCCTTCATGGCAAGCTGCACGTGGAGCTGCACGTGGAGTTGGACGAAAACCTGCCACTGATTGAGGCCCACAACTTTGTGAGTGGCCTCGAAGCTGAGATTTTGCGCGAAACCCCGGAGATTGATTCCGTCCTCACGCACATCGAAAGCGAACCTGCGACCATCGAACAACCCGAAGAAATCGTTGAAGACGACCGCAGAATCGAGAGGGCGCTTCGAGATTCCGCCGCCCTCTCCCCGGAGATCATCGATGTGCACCAGATTATGGTGGGACGCACCTCCGAGCACATCACCCTGTCTTGTCATTGCACGCTGCCTGACGACCTGTCGATGCATCGCGTTCACGAAGTCATCACGTCCCTCGAGGATCGCTTCAAGCTCGAATGTCCCGAGGTCTACCGGGTCACGATTCATCCAGAGCCGGTCACAGACAACACGCGCTGACCGCCAACTTCAAGCGCGATCGAAGCGCAACCGGCTGCCGGGCTTCTCCGTCTATAAAAACATCGCTGGAGGGATGGCGGATGTCCAGTTTTGTCCCGGTCAGAACCAGGCACACATTCGATTTGTCGACAACAATCTTTATCGCTTCGCTGTTGTGTATGTTCCTGGCTGAAGCGTTCATCATTCGGGGCTTGTGGTTCCGTCCCGCCCCGATTTTCCACCGAATTCGAGGATTTGACCTGCCGTTTCTCGTCTGGATTCCGGCATTCGGAGCGTTCCTATTCCTGCAACTCATCCGAAAGCGAACGAAAGAGGGCCGCATCAACCCGGCACTGGCAACTAGCCTCAGTACCGGCCTTGCGCTTCTCTCGCTGGCGGCATATCTGCTGATCACTCGTTTCGCACAGATCGCCTTCCGGTGAAGCTGGTTCCGGTAACCCCTTCGCGCAGAATGCCCGATAATGAAATCAGGGTCCAAGGAGGACCAGGATTCTTGATCGCACACAGCGAGTGGAAACAAGGCGAGGTATTCGAGGGAATCGCAGAGAACGGCAATACCATCACTTTCGATACGGACTCCTCCCACAAGCACGGCCCAAGCCCCATGGAAGCGGTTCTGATGGCGCTGTGCGCGTGCACTTCGGTCGATGTGGTCAGCATTCTGCAAAAGAAGCGCCAGGAGCTCTCAGGACTTCGAGTTACTGCAACTGCCACGCAGGCGCCTGCTCCTCCCCGCGTCTTCACCCACATCAAGCTCACCTATGCAGTCCGAGGCCATCTGAGCCGCAAGGCCGTCGAAGACGCGGTTTCGCTCTCCAAGGATAAGTACTGCTCCATCTCAAAAATGCTGGAGAAAGCAGCGACCGTCGAATACGAAATCATCTACCCCGACGGAGAACCGCAACCGTGAGCAGGAGCTTCCTCATCCGCTTCTTTCGCATGGCTTCGGTCGTCATGCTGCTCGTTGCCGCGGCACTTCTTTCTGCCATCACCACGATGCACTTCGCGATCCATGGCGCCGAGGTGAAGATTCCTGTGTTGAAAGGAATGACCGTTGCTGAGGCGCGCAGCCAGGCGGCGGGAATGGGCCTCAACCTCGATGTCGACAATCGCTATTACTCCGCAGACGTCGCCGCAGGACACATCCTGTCGCAATCCCCTTCGCCGGGCACAGTGGTGCGTCGCGAATGGCATGTCCGCGTTGCAGAGAGCCTTGGCCCGCAGAAAGTTGACGTTCCCGACACGGTCGGCTCCGAAGCCCGCGTAGCCGCACTTCGCCTGCGTCGCGCCGGACTCGAAGTTGGCGTCACTGCGAAGCTTTCTTACAACGGCGCTGAAGACGGTACCGTTCTGGCGCAGGACCCTCCCGCACACTCCCAGGGGATTGCACAGCCCAGCGTGAACATCCTCGTCGCCTCACCCGACACCGCCATTCCGGACGGTTACGTGATGCCCGACCTCACAGGCGTACCGATCATCACCGCCCAGGAAATGCTGAGCAGAATGGGCCTCAAGGTCGACACTCCGTCCTATGCCGACGTATTTGTGCCCACGGTGAGCGCAGGAACCGAGGAACCCAAACCTCTGATCGCCCCCGGCGCCGTGATTGCGCAACAGCCAATGGCCGGGGCCCGCGTGGACCAGTCAACCATGATCAGGCTCACAGCAGCAAAATAGATGTCGTCGGCGCCCTCGTCGCGAACATCCAAAGCAGAGGTGCATGACACAGGACCAAAGCAGCCCCAAGGAGGAGCGATCTTCCACTCGCGTCGTCGGCGATTATTCGCACGCCTGGCGGGCGCTGCGACATCGGAATTTCCGGCTTTTCTTCGGCGGTCAGAGCATCTCGCTGATCGGCACATGGATGACGCGGATTGCGACATCCTGGCTGGTCTACCGGCTCACGAAGTCTCCCCTGCTGCTTGGGACCGTTGGCTTCGCAGGCCAGATACCGACATTTCTGCTCGCGCCCATCGCCGGCGTCATCGTCGACCGCATCGACCGCCGCAAGGTGCTGGTGTGGACACAGACTCTGGCCATGGTGCAGTCGCTCGCGCTGGCGTGGCTGACACTTTCGCATCGCATTACCATCCCCGAGGTTCTTGCGCTGAGCGTCATGCAGGGCACCATCAACGCTTTCGACATGCCGGGCCGCCAATCCTTCATGGTCAAGATGGTCGAGGATCGCGCCGATCTCTCCAATGCCATCGCCATTAACTCGTCCATGGTAAACATGGCTAGGCTTGTCGGCCCCTCGCTCGCTGGATTGCTGATCGCGGCAACAAATGAGGGTTGGTGCTTCCTGGTGGATGGCATCAGCTACATTGCGGTCATCGCTTCACTGCTGATGATGCGGATTCGGCCTAACCAGGAACAGCGCGCCACCACCTCGATGATCGTTCAATTGAAAGAAGGTTGGACCTATGTCGCAGATTTTGTGCCCATCCGCTATATCCTGCTGCTTTTTGCCCTGCTCAGCCTGATGGGCTGGCCTTTCATGGTGCTCATGCCTATCTTCGCCGGGCAGGTTCTGCATGGCGGCGCGCACACGCTCGGCTTTCTGATGGGCGCCGTTGGTGTGGGCTCGTTGATTTCAGCGCTCTCGATGGTGATGCGGCGCTCGGTTCGCGGTCTCACCAAGATGATCCCCATTGCCGCCGCGGTCTTCGGCATCGGCCTCATCTGTTTCGGCCTCTCGCATTTTCTGTGGCTCTCGATGCTGATGATGCTCGTCATCGGTTTCGGAATGATGCAGGGTCTCACCGGCAGCAACACCATCATCCAGACGCTCGTCGACGAAAAGATGCGCGGTCGCGTGATGAGCTACTACACTATGGCCTTCGTCGGAATGGCTCCGTTCGGCAGCCTGCTGGCGGGCGCCCTGGCTCATGCCATCGGCGCTCCTCGCACGGTCATCGTCAGCGGAATCGCCTGCATCCTGGGCTCGATTTGGTTCGCGTCTCGCCTGACCGCGATTCGCAAGGAAATGCGGCCAATCTACGAACGCCTGGGCATCGTCCCGCAGCGAAATCCAGTCGAAGAGGCCGCCGAAAGCTGAGCCGCCGGCATTATGATGGCAAGGCGAGAGGACCTGACCGATGGGATTAAGCGAAGACCTGGAACGGATCGCACTGCAAGAGAAGGAACTCGTGCTGCCGCGTCTGGACGCAGAGATGGCCTGGCAATTGGGCTTGCGCCTTCGAACGATGGCTGCCGAGCGCGGCCTTGCCGTTGTGATTGACGTGCGGCGATTCGGCGAGCCTCTCTTCTACGCTGCGATGGACGGCACCACTCCGGACAATATCGAATGGGTGCGGCGCAAGAGCAACGTGGTCGCTCGCTTTCATCGCAGCTCCTACGCCGTCGGCCTGCGGGAAAAGCAGAAGAGTCAGACCATTTACGAAAGCCAGGGCCTGCCGGTCGCCGACTATGCGACCCACGGCGGCTCGTTTCCGTTGACCGTCGCCGGCGCAGGCGTTATCGGCAGCGTGACCGTGTCCGGCCTCCCGATGCGCCAGGACCACGAGTTGGTGATTGAGGCGCTGTGCGCGGTGCTCAAGCGCGACTATGCCGAGTTCCGCCTCTCTGCAGAGTGACTGTTGTCGGGCATCAACCGGTCTTCTCGATCATCGCAACAAAGAACCCGTCGCTTTCAAACGTCCCGGGCAAGAGGCACAAAATGCCCTCTCTGTTGATGCACTGAAGTAAGCTGTTGGCTCCGGACGACGTGAAAATGCCGGCAGAACACAGCTCTTCCACACGCGGCCGCAACGAAACCAGGCTCGCCTCTGTGCCCTCTGAAAGCACCGCAGCGACAACCTGCTCATTCTCCTCGGGCTCGAGCGAACAGGTCGAGTAAATCACATGTCCGCCGGGCCGGACGGCGCGCAAAGCAGCACGAAGAATTGCACGCTGCCGCTCAGCCTGCCGCGGCAGATCCTCTGGCCGCAGTCGGTGACGAATCTCCGGATTGCGCCCCAACGTACCGGTGCCACTGCATGGCGCATCCACCAGCGCTACGTCGTACGCTGCGTCATCCTCGAGCGAAGTGGCATCCGCCAAGCGGCACTCGACGCGATCGCCCAGCACCGCAAGACGCTCCCGCAACTGCGCCAGACGCTGCGGGCTCGACTCGCAGGCCACGATGCTCGCTCCAGAATTGCGTTCGGCAAGAATCAGCGTCTTCCCGCCCGGAGCCGCGCAGCAATCCAGAATCGTACCGCCACGCGGCAGCTAACTCCGCCACCAATTGCGATCCCTCATCCTGAAGGCGAACGCGGCCCTCGCGAAATGCCGTCGTCTCGGTTATGTCGCCTGCGACAACATGGCGAGCCGCCGTCAGCAATCGTCCGGGAGACAACGTCACGCCTTGCGCTGCAAGCTCCGCTTCCACATCGCCGCCGACCATGCGGATCGTGATGTTCGGCTGGCTCTGCCCCTGGCGACAGATCGCGTGCGCGGCCTCTTCACCATAATTCGCAATCCAGCGCTCGGCCATCCAGGCCGGAAATGCGCGCTGCCAATCTTCCTGTTCCGACTCCTCTTTCGGTTTTGTGCGCACCGCAGCGACCTTGCGAAGCACTGCATTCACCATGCCTGAAGCAAAGCGATGACCGGAAGTCTTCGAGATCTCGACGCTCTCATCGATTGCAGCATGCACCGGAATTCGATCCATGTGCAGCAACTGAAAGGCGCCAAGTCGCAACGCAATCAGGACCTCGGCATCAAGCTTCGCATTGGGGTGTTTCAGCAGCGGGCGAATGCGCTGGTCGAGGTCAATCTGCCATCGCAAAACTCCCAGCACCAGCGCTGTCGTCAGGTTACGATCGGGCTGCGATAGAGCTTCCACCTGCCGGCTCCGCAGCAAATCGTCAGAGTGTCCATTACTTTTCTCAATGGTCTTCAGGATCGCAAACGCAGCACGACGTGCTCGTGAAACCTCGCTCATGGCCTAACCAAGCCGAATCCCGGACCGCAGCCCCGCGCCCCGTAGAAAATCGGAGGCGGCCATCCGCTTCTTGCCTTCCATCTGCAATTCGGTGATCTCGATCCACGTATCCTGCGCGCACGCAACCAGCAACCGATGGTCCGCAAGGTCCACCGCGCCCGGCTCACCTGCAGGTCTCTTTGCCGCGACATGCATCCGATGCGCAATGAGCTTCTTGCCTTCGAGAGTCGTGTACGCACCCGGCCACGGCTGAAATCCCCGCCAGCGGTTCCAAAGCTCGGTCGCCGTAAATCGGCCGAAATCCATACGTCCGTCTTCCCGATCAAGAATCGGTGCCAACGTTGCCAGTGCATCGTCCTGCGCCTTCGGCTTGATCGAGCCAGCCTCCAGGCCCGCGAGCGTCTCGACTACGAGCGGCGCTCCATCCTTTGCAAGCACATCGAACAAATCCGCAGCAGTCTGTTCCGGCTCAATCGCGAGCTCGCGCTGCAGCAGGATAGGGCCCGTGTCCAAACCCTCCTCAAGCAGCATTGTCGTATTGCCCGTGGCCGTCTCTCCCATCGCGACTGCCCACTGAATCGGCGCTGCTCCGCGATACTTCGGCAGAAGCGATGCATGCAGGTTGATGCAGCCGAGCTTCGGCAGCGTCAGCATCCACGGCGGAATGATGCGTCCGTAGGCGACCACAACAATCGCATCCGGAGCAATGGCCTCAATCCGTGCCCGAAACTCCGCATTGTTCTTGATTTTTTCCGGCTGCGTGACTTCGAGCCCAGCGCCCAGCGCAGTTTCCTTCACGGGAGGAGCAGTCATCTGCTGCGTGCGACCCACCGGGCGATCTGGCTGCGAAACTACTAAAGCGATCGTGTGACCTGCGGCGATCAGCGCCTGCAGCGTCGGCACGGCGAAGCGCGGCGTCCCGCAGAATACCAGCTTCACAGCCTTACCATGTGCCTTCGCGCTGCATCTTGCGAATCTTGCGCAGCACCAGGTCGCGCTTCAGCGAGCTCATGCGGAAGATGAACAACATTCCGTCGAGATGGTCGATCTCATGCTGAAATGCGCGCGACAGCAGTTCCTCGCCGTCCATCTCAAACCACTTGCCTTTCAGGTCCTGCGCGCGAACGCGAACCTTGGACGCGCGCTGCACCTTCTCGCGAATCTCAGGGAAGCTGAGGCAGCCTTCCTCTTCGTACTGCTTTCCTTCGCGAAAAATAACCTCGGGATTGACGAGCACCAGCTTCTGCGCCGGGTCTTTGCCCTGGCTCAGGTCAACTATCGTCACGCGTTTCGACACGGCTACCTGTGGCGCCGCCAGGCCGATGCCCTGCGAGGCGTACATGGTCTCAAACATGTCGTCGACCAGCTTCTTCAACTTGGCGTCGAATTCGGTAACCGGCTCGCCTGGCTGCGAGAGCACCGGCTCCGGATATTTCACAATCTTCAAAATCATCGCTGCTGCTAGTAGCTCCGTATCTGTTCGATGTATCCCTGGAAATTTCGTTTCATCTCGGCGGCCGAGTCGCCCCCGAACTTCTGCTGCGCAAGGCCGGCAACCGTCAGCGCCACCATCGCCTCGGCAGCTACTCCCGCAGCGGGCACCACGCAAATATCGCTGCGCTCATAACTTGCGCTTGTAGCCTCGCGGGTGTCAAAGCGGACGGATTCAAGCGGCCGCCGCAAGGTCGAAATCGGCTTCAAATATCCGCGAACCACGATGTCTTCGCCGTTTGAGACACCACCCTCCACGCCCCCGGCATTGTTCTGCTCTCGCGTGAACCGCGTTGGCTTGCCGGTATCTTCTTTGGCGTAGTGAATGGCGTCATGCACAGCGGACCCAAACGACTCCGCCGCCGTAACTCCGCGCCCGATCTCCACGGCCTTCACTGCCTGCAGGCTCATCACCGACCAGGCCAGTAGACCATCAAGCCTCTCATCCCAATTGGCGTAGGTACCCAATCCTGCCGGCGCGCCATGCACCACCACTTCAAACACGCCGCCAACTGTGTCGCCGGTGCGCGACGCATGCTCAACCTCTTCCTTCATCCGCGCTTCGGTCGCCGCGTCCACGCAGCTCAGCACAATCTCCGACCGCTCTGCGACGGCAGCAATCTCATCCCACTTCGCTGTCCGTTCCAATTCCACCCGGCCCACGCGAATCACATGGCTGCCGACCTCGATCCCAAGGTACCGCAGCAGTAACTTGGCAAATGCTCCGCCGGCGACGCGCGCAGTGGACTCGCGAGCGGATGCCCGCTCCAGCACGTACCGCGCGTCCGGAAAGTCATACTTCAGGGCCCCGGCAAGGTCGGCGTGCCCGGGCCGTGGCGATAGCAACCGGCTGGTGCTTGGCCAGGTCGCCGGCCTCGACCGGCAGCTTTTCTTCCCAGTTCTTCCAATCCCGGTTCACGATCTCGATGGCGATCGGCGAACCAATCGTCTTCCCGTGACGCACGCCGGAGAGGATATGCGCCTTGTCCGTCTCGATCTTCATCCGGCCGCCGCGTCCATAGCCCTGCTGCCGCCGCCAAAGCTCGCGATTGATAAATTCAAGGTCGACCGGCAGCCCGGCAGGTAGGCCGGATACGAGCGCTATAAGTGCTTCCCCATGCGACTCGCCCGCTGTTGAAAATCGGATCATGTTCTTTTGATTGTAATAGAAGCAATGCGGGTTGAAGCACTAGTCGCAACTCCACATCCAGCATGCAGAACGGGTTAGCTGGCCGAAAGCGATTCGATTCGTGCCTGGCATTCCGATACCCCTGCATCGACGCCAGTCAGATCGTAGAGTTCCCTGGCTTCGCCCCACAGGCCCAGTGCCTGGTCGAGGTCTCCGGTTTGCTCCTTCAGCAGCGCAAAGCCACGAATCGCATTGGCGAGATCGAGCGGCGACGTCTCTTTATGGCTGCGATAGATTTCGAGCGACTCGGCATACAGCGGGGCAGCCTCTTCCGATTTCGTTCTGCTCGCGCAGGATATCCGCCGCATGCCGCATCGTATGGGCAGTCTTTAGAGGATTGTCGAGACTGCGATAGATCTCAGCCGACTCGCGGTAATGCTCCTCCGCCGCTTCCAGGTCACGCAGGTTGCGATCGACGTACGCCAACTCTTCGAACAGCATCGCACGTAGCGCCCTGATCATCGCTATTTGCGGCTCTCAGCCAGAGGCCTTTCGCGAAAGAGGCTCCGTTGCATCTTCGAGCCGACGTTCCCTCTTCTGCTTGCGGCCCTGTTCAAGCAGTGATTCCGGAATCCGGACACCATCGGAGAGGCTAGCATGACAACGCAAAATACCAGATTCCCCGTTCCCATATCCCCGCTCCCTCGCTTACGATGGAGCGCATGGCCTACTTCCTCTTCAAAACCGAGCCCGGCGTCTACTCCTTCGACGACTTTCTTCGCGACAAGGAGACGAATTGGGATGGCGTGACTAACCCCACCGCCGTCAAAAATCTTCGCGAGATGAAGCCCGGCACAAAGTGGATCTTCTACCACACTGGCGACGAGCGCACCGCCGTCGGAACCGGAACGGTAGTCAGCGTTGACGCCAAGGACCCAAAGGTCCCCATTGTGCGCGTGAAGGTTGGTAATCCGCTCAAGAACCCGAAGACCCTGGACGAGATCAAGGCCGACCCCATCTTCGCCGATTCCCCGCTCGTGAAGATCGGGAGACTCTCAGTCGTACCGCTGACCGAAAAACAGTGGGATTGGTTCCTAAAATAGCGTGCCTGTTTCCGGCTTGGCGTCGCACTTCAGCCACTCCCGCGTATTCAGCATCTGCCGCTGATCCAGCGCCCATATCCTGCCCGTCAATTCGTCGGCGCCCTTGCCTTCTCGCGTTGACTTTTCAAATTCGCTGGCAACCGCCTGCATCTTGGCATCGAGATCGTCGACAAAATTTAAGACCAGTGCTTCAGGAATCATGGGAAGCTTGGGCGAACCAAACTCCAGCTTGCCGTGGTGCGAGAGGATCAGGTGCAGCACCAGCGTCTTCAGCCGTGGCGGAAAATCAGGCAGGCTGTCGATCGTGTTCTCTACGAGTTCCATTCCCATCTGGATGTGCCCGAGCAGCACGCCTTCCACGGTGTACTCGAAGCCGACTTCCCAAGCCAGTTCGCGAACCTTCCCGATATCGTGCAGCACCACGCCGGTCAGTAGCAGGTCGCGATGCAGAATCGGATAATGCGGCGCAATGCGATCGGCCAGCGAAAGCAGGCTCACGACATGCTCGAGCAATCCGCCAAGCCACGCATGATGAAGCTGCTTTGCAGCCGGAGCCTCCCGGAACGCCTGGGCCAGCCCCGAATCGGCAAGCAGGGTATTTAGCAAGCGTTTTAGGTCAGGATCGGTAAAGCTCTCTACAAAACCCAGAAGTTTTTGCCAAAGCTCGTCCACGTTGCAGTTGGTGCACGGCAGCATATCGTTTTTCTCGACTTCGCCGGACGTCACTTTCCGCAAATGCTCGACCTTCATCTGCAGGCGATCGTCGAATCGAGCGACGGAACCGCGGATCTTCACGATATCTCCGCGCTCAAAATCCTTCGCGATGCGCGAATCACCTGGATCCCAGACACGTGCCTCAACTTGTCCAGTCTTGTCTCCCAGGATCAAATTCAAATATGGCTTGTTTGTCTTGGTTGTTCGCTGCTGCTTGTGCAATACCAGAAGAAATGCGTCGAAGTTCCTGCTCTCTTCGAACGCCGATAGATCGGCTACGTAGATATCCTTCATGCTGCGGGAAGCATACAGCAACCGGCAAAGCACATCAAAAAGGCAAAGCGATGCGTGAATCAGGCTCCGTCGTGAAATGAAACAGGGCCTGAGATCGAATCTCAGGCCCTGTGTTTTCGTGAATATGTTTCGATCTACTGCGGAGGAGTCGCAGGCACACCCGGCTGCGGAGGCGCCGGTGTGGTTCCGTTCGGAGCTTGCTGCTGAGGAGCATTCCCCAGCGGCTTGTCACCGGTGTCTTCGGTCGTCTTCTTCTGGTCGCTCAAACGCGTCTTGTCGCCGGTCGTGGTGGGCTTCTTTTTCTTTTTGCTCGGCGTCTGGTTTCCGCCCAGACCCAGTGGTCCGGCTTGTGCCTGGCGATCAGCCACCTCGGCCGCATCTGCCGGCGCAGGAGCCTCGGGGTCGAGTTGCGGCCCCTTAGCCTTGGGCTGCTTCGGCAGCTTGGCGCGATCGCTGAAACGCGACTTCTTCTCGGGCTTGGCGTTGTTTTCGAGCGGGTTGTCCGGCTCTGCCGCCGCATTATTCGCCACTTGCTCTCCGGCCCCTGCATCTTCGGTCTGGCTCGATGGAGCCTGTGGCAGAGTCTCTTGCGGAGCCTTGCCGAAGCGGATCTTTTCCTTCTTGCCCGGCTTCATCGTTGCTTGTTGCGTCTTATCGGTCTTGGTCGTGCTCGCCTTTGCAGGTTTGCCGCTGCGGTTGCAGTCGCCGTATCCGCTGTTGCAGCGGGCGCGGACTTCTGCCGGAAAGTGTGTGTTGTCTCGCGGAAGCGGGTCCGCTCTACCTTCTTCTTCTTCTTGGTGGTAGGCGGCGTGTACGCGCTGAAGGTGATGGTCGGATGCTTTTCGGCCGCCGTTGCCGCGCTGTCGTCATATCCGGGTTTGACGTAGATGGCAGACTCGTCTCGCATTTGCGCCAGGTATGTGCGCATGGCCGGGCCGGCCTTGGCTTCAAAGTAGTTCTGCTCAACGTCGTTTTCGACGTCCTTCAACTGCGGAATGCCGCCCTGCACATGATCAACGACCTTCAGGATGACGTACCCCTGCTTGGTGCGGATCGGCTCGGTCACATCCCCGGTCTTGAGTCCAAAGGTCTTTTCTTCAAAGAGCTTATCCAGTTGACCGCGCTTGTACTGGCCCAGATCGCCGCCAGCGGCCGCGGTTGTGCCATCGCTGAAGCTTCGCGCCAACTGGCTGAAGTCGCCGCCCGCATGCAGCCGAGCTTCAATATCGTCGGCCTTTGCTTTGGCCTCGGCAAGCTTCTGTGGATCATCAGGTTGCGAACCGGTCGACACCAGGATCTCGCCCAGCTTCACGCTCTCCGGTTGTGCGTACTCCTGCTTGTGCGCGTCGAAATACCGCTGCATCTCTCCCGGCGTCGGCGCGATCTTCCGCCCAACCTGGTCCCGCATCACTTCCTGGGTAATGATCTGGTTGCGGATATTGGCCTTGAAGTCCTCAAACGATACGCCCTGTTCCTTGGCCGCCTTCTCCAGGTCTTCCATGGTTGCCAGGTTGTACTGTTTCCGGATGTCATTGAGCCGATTGACCAATTCGGTTTCGCCCGTGATACCGAGTTCTTTGCCTTTGGCCAGCCATAACTGCTGATCGATGAGGTTGCGCAACAAATCCTTGTGGGCGTCGGAAATCTCCTGCATCGACGCTCCCCGCTGACGCATTTCCTGGTCAAGTTCTGCCTGCGCGCGGTCGTAGTCGGACTTGGTGATGATCTGGTCATCAACGCGCGCAATGATCTCCTCAACCGTTGAGCCTCCGTAAGGGCTTGCAGGAGAGGAAGGCCGCGCTTGCGCAAATGCGAAGCTGGTAAGCAGGATTGCGGAGAGAGAAACCGCTCCGGGGATACGAAGAATTCTCAGATTCATAGTTTGGCACACTGCAGGCGGTCTGCGAACGCCACCATAGGCATAGACGTCATTGTAAATGCATGGGCAGCAAATACGCCGGAGGCTGGCCGGGTTCCTGGCAATTCCTTCGTCAAACGGCCAAAACCTCGTCGGCGGACGACATTCCGGGACCTCCGCAACGGTAACGGGCTACCCGAAGACCTCAAGAGATCGTCAAATAACCCAGTGCTATACTTTAGCCCAGGTCTGGCCTGCGAGGTCCCTCGGAGGCGCCTGGTGCAGTTGCACTCCGGAGGTTCCTTCCACATATGACTCCCCCTGCCCGCCGGGCAATTTTTAGCCTCATCGTCTTTTTTGCCGTGTGCGCGATGGCCGGCACGTTTTTGCAGCACAAGGTGGGAGCTCAGTCCTCGCAGGATGAGAGCCAGATTCGCGACAGCTTGAAGTCGTTTACCGATGTCTACGCCATCGTCGAGCAGAACTACGCCGAGCCGATCCAGGGAGACAAGGCCGACACCGCCATCTATGACGGCGCCATCCCCGGAATGCTGCGCGTTCTCGATCCGCACTCCAACTTCTACGATCCCAAGGCATACGCCAAGATGCGCGAAGACCAGCGCGGCCACTACTACGGCGTGGGCATGGTGATCCAGCAGCAGAACAACAAGGTCTACGTCGTTACGCCCTATGAAGGGACCCCATCATTTCGGGCGGGCCTTCGTCCCGGCGACATCATCTCCGCTATTGACGGCAAATCCACCGACGGCATGACTTCGGATCTCGTCGCCAAGAATCTGAAGGGACCCAAAGGCACCCACGTCCAGGTCTCTGTCCTTCGCGAAGGACAGACCAAGCCGCTCACCTTCGACCTCATCCGAGACGAGATTCCGCATCCCTCCGTCGATCTGAAATACGAAATCCGTCCGGGCATCGGCTACGTTCACCTGACCCAGTTCCAGGAAACCACTGCCCAGGAAGTGAACGACGCCATCGACAGCTTCCCTAACTTGAAGGGACTGGTGTTCGATCTCCGCGGCAATCCGGGCGGCCTGCTCAGCCAGGCAGTCGAGGTTTGCGATCACCTGCTTACCAAGGGCCAGACCATCGTCTCGCAGCGCGGACGCGCCTATCCTGACCAGAACTACACTGCGACACACGGCAATGACGGCAAGTCCTTCCCCATCGTGGTTCTCGTAAATCGCAATACAGCTTCGGCAGCTGAGATTGTTTCCGGCGCCCTGCAGGATCACGACCGCGCGCTCATCGTCGGCGAAACCACCTTCGGCAAGGGCCTGGTGCAAACGGTTTACAACCTAAGTGAGAATACCGGCCTCGCGCTGACCACTTATCACTACTACACGCCATCGGGCCGCCTCATTCAGCGCAACTACTCCGGCGTTTCGCTCTACGACTACTACTACAACCACGCCGGGGCGAGCGCACCGAACGCCAGCAACCGCGAAGTGAAGATGACCGATTCAGGCCGTACCGTCTACGGCGGCGGCGGCATCACGCCCGACGAGAAAATTGACAGTCCCAAGAGCAATCTCTTCCAGGACGAACTCGGAGTCTATGGAAAGAACGTTTTCTTCCATTTCGCCGCCCACTATCTCGCCAACCGCACCGTCGACAAGAACTTCCAGGTTGACGACGCAGTCCTGAGCGAGTTCAAGCAGTTCCTCTCCAGCCAGGACATTCCGTATACGGAGAAGGATCTGAACGACAACATGGACTGGCTGAAGACCAGCATCAAGGAGAAGATCGTCACCAGCCAGTTTGGTCAACTCCAGGGGCTTCACGTTGTGGCCGATTCGGATCCCATGATTCAGAAGGCGCTCACCTTCCTGCCCGAAGCACAGGCCCTCGAAGACACGGCTCATAAAGTGCTCGCCCAGAAAGCCGAAGCCCGCACCGGTGCCGCAACCGCGCAATAGAGTCAAACACTTCAGACTTGCAGAAGACCATCCTTCGGGATGGTCTTTCTGTTTGTGCCACTATCGTTGGCTTGCCTCGCCTGACGCGACGTTGCGATTGAACTCCGCCGATCGATTGCGCGCTACGCTGAGCGTCTGCCAGCGGTCCCCGGCATAGTGCTTGGCCAGCAGGATAATCTGCCCTACGTGCTGCGGATAGTGCGCCAGTTGTCGGTTGATTGCCTGCATCACCGAGTGCGCCTCGCTCCGAATCGTCACTGTGCGGCCTAGGTCCGCATCGGTCAGCGCTTCAATTGCGCTAAAAACGCATGCCCAGCCATCTTCCCATTCGCGCATCAACGCCTCGCGCGTCACAGGTGGGTCAACAAACTCGCTGTCGCGGTTGCGGCTCGGCTTCTCCCCATCCGTGGTCAGAAAATCCGTCCACCGCGATCGCATGTTGCCCACCATATGCTTCACGATGATCGCAATCGAATTCGACTCTTCGTCCAGCGACGCAAAGAGCTGTTCATCCGGGACCTGCTGCATGGCCCGCTCGCCAAGCGCCTTGTACTGGTGAAAGACGGCCAGTGCATCTTCGATGTATGAAGTTGTGAATTTCAACGCCATGCGAAAAGTTTAGTTGAGGAATCGATTTCCCGGCGATAGGGAAATCGGGGGGTCGGTGTCACTGCGGTCGGCTTCGTCCTCGATCCTTGCCGGCGAAATACGCGCAATGCGCACTGACGGGGCACTCTCCACATTTGGGCTTGCTGCGCTTGCAAAGCGTCTGTCCGTGTTCCTTCAACAGCAGGTAGGCGCGCATCCTCGGGTGGAACTGCTTCTGAACCTCTGCCTCGATCAGGGACTGAGCCTCGCGATAAATAACCCCGTAGTTCTCGCGCTCCAGCCCCAACTGAATGCGCACCAGGACATGAGGACAATTCGAGGCCACCGCGGCCACCGGCGAAACCTTGCCGAAGAGAAAAATGCGATCTACACCAGGATCGGCAATTCCAGGGAACTTCTTGAGTTTCTTTCGAACATCCTCGATTCGTCCGACCAGGGCCTTGCGGAGATCCCCGCCAAATTCGTTCTCTACGCGCTCGGCGATCTGCTGCAGACGCATCGCTCTCAACTCCGGCACCATGCCACCGGCCTTCAGTGCGCGAGCTAGCTTTGCCTGCGTCGCATTTAGAATCTGGCGCGGCTCGATTCCGACTTCCTTGTTCAGCGCATTCCATCCGCGGGTGCAGGTCGCATCGCTTGCCGGGTACCCGCAGTGCCACCAGATCAGGAACGGATACGGCTCAACCGGCCAGCGCGGCTCCTGGGTGCCATAGAACGCCTCCAGTTTGTCGAGGATCGCCGCAACACTGAGAGGCTTGAAAGACACATTCATCTCCTGCATCAAGAGAGAGAGCGGAGAGTATATCGCCGCCGATCAAGGCTCGTCGCGATAAATCCCCATCTGCACCTGTCCTCCCTCGACCAGCCGCGCGCGAAACATTCCCGGCGTATTGAAACTCCACGCCAGTTGACCATCAGGAGTAATCGCAATCACGCCGCCGTCACCATGGAGATCTTCAAGCTCCTTGTGGATTACGTGGTCCACTGCATCCTGCAGTTTCATGCCCTTGTAGAACACCAGGTTGCAAACTTCGCGCGCCACGCCCAGCCTGATGAAGTACTCGCCCGTGCCAGTGCCTGACACAGCGCATGACTGGTTCGACGCATACGTGCCCGCTCCGATAATCGGCGAGTCACCGATGCGCCCAGGCATCTTCGCCTGCATTCCTCCGGTAGACGTGCCTGCGGCAATGTTGCCCTGCTTGTCGAGCGCCACCACGCCCGTGGTTCCATAGCGGTGCATATCGGGCGACTCGTCGAAGGCTGCAACCGGCACCGTCGCTGCCCTCTGGCGGAACGCCCGCAGGCCTCGGCGGAATCGGCTTGCCTTCCCGCTTGAGCTGCTTCACCAGCGACTGCCACCGGCTCTCCGTAAAGAAGTAGCTGGGCGGCTCCATCTCCAGCCCTACGCTCTCAGCGAATGCATCGGCGCCCGGCCCGGCGATCATCACATGCGGCGACTTCTCCATCACCGCCCGCGCCGCGCTGATGGGATGACGCGGCCGCGTAACCCCGGCAACCGCGCCAGCCTTCAGATTCGATCCGTCCATGATGGATGCGTCCATCTCGTTCTTGCCTTCGCGCGTAAACACCGCGCCCTTGCCGGCGTTAAACAGTGGATCATCCTCGAAGACATGGAGCGCGGCCTCAACCGCGTCCATCGCCGACCCACCCTTGTCCAGAACGGCGGCACCGGCATGAATCGCCCGATCGAGCCCCGCACGATACGCCTTGTCGCCATCAGGTGTCAGCGCCGACTTCTCAATGACGCCCGCTCCGCCATGCACCACAATCGCCCAGTGATGCGCCGGCTGCTGCGCATAAGCTCCCGAAACAGCTCCCGCAACCAACCCCATCAACATACACACGCCAATCGCCAATCTCACTTGGATGACCTCCCAGGAAATACACCATCACCACACGAATCAGACTTATCGATCATGGTATAACCCGCGAGCCCCACTAATCTCTATTCCCGTTTTCCTATTCCCGATTCGCTGTCTTTAGTTACCATCGCAATCAATGATCCTTCGCACTCGATGTCTTGCCATCCTGCTGGGGCTCGTCGCCTTCGCATCCATCGCATCCGCCAAGCCGCGCCCCATCCAGGTCAAGGTAGTCATCGTCGCCATGTTTGAAGTCGGCCAGGACACCGGCGACGCACCCGGCGAACTCCAGTACTGGGTCGAGCGCGATCATCTCGACAAGATTTATCCCCTTCCCGCCGGCTATCATGCCGCCCGCATGAACAAGGACGGCGAGATGGCGATCCTCACCGGCCAGGGCACAGCACATGCCGCAGCCACCATCATGGCGCTCGGCCTTGATCCGCGCTTCGATTTCTCTCACGCCTATTGGCTTATCGCAGGCATCGCCGGTGGCAGCCCCGATCGCATCTCGCTCGGCTCAGCCGCATGGGCGCGCTGGGTTGTCGACGGTGACCTCGGCTATGAGATCGATCCCCGCGAAATACCGCAGGACTGGTCCACCGGCTACGTGCCTCTGCGGAAGACGCGTCCCTTTGAGCCACCCCCCACCCCGCTCGACGGTCAGGTCTACGAACTCAATGCGGGGCTCGCACAGTGGGCGTATAACCTCACACGCAACACACCCCTCGACGATCCCGACGCACTCAAGGAGATACGCGCTAAATTCGACGGCGCCGCTGCCCAGCGCCCGCCCTTCGTCACGCTCGGCGACGAAGTCTCCTCGTCCACCTACTGGCACGGCAAGCTCTCAGACGCATGGGCCAGCGAATGGCTCAGCTACTTCACCGGCGGCAAAGGCCAATTCGAAACAACAGCCATGGAGGACACCGGCACCCTGCAGTCGCTCAAATATCTCGCGCAGGCAGGTCGCGTCGACTGGCAACGCATTCTCGTGCTGCGTACCGTCAGCAACTTCGACCAGCAGCCGCGCGGCATGACCGCCGCCGAGAGCCTTGCCCATCAGCGCGTGGGAACATACAGCGCTTACCTGCCGTCGCTCGAGGCGGCCTACAAGGTTGGACACGAGGTCGTGAATGCCTTGCTTGCGCAATGGCCCCGCCAGCCGGCAACAACGAATGAAGGAGCACGCTAATGAAACTGAACATAGTGACACTGGCAATTATCGCCCTGGGCGTAGCGCTCTTCTTTCTACAGGCAGCAGGAATGCCGTGGGCGCTCAACCGGATTGTTGGATTGTCGATCGCCCTGCCTGCTCTTGTGTTGTTCGTGGTTGCACGGTTTCAACTGGGCCGCGCATTCAGCGTCAGCGCCAAGGCCTCGATCCTGGTCACTTCGGGCCTCTACTCGCGAATCCGGAACCCAATTTACGTCTTTGGCATGCTCGTCCTTCTCGGTCTCATCATCTGGCTCGGCAATCCATGGCTTCTGCTTATCTTTGCGATTCTCATTCCCATGCAGGTCGTGCGCAGCCGGAACGAAGCGGAAGTCCTGGAGGCGAAGTTTGGCGACCAATACGTGGAGTACCGGCGAAGGACCTGGTTCTGATCGTCCTCGGTTGATCATCCCGGTGTTGATCTGCGACACTCATTCCGCAATCACAGGAAAGAAAATATGCACTCTCCATGGTTTGGTGAGTTTATCGGCACCCTTGTTCTCATCCTGCTCGGCAACGGCGTCAATGCCGCCGTCACCCTCCGCAAATCCTATGCGGCAGATTCCGGCTGGATGGTGGTCACCACCGGCTGGGCTATCGCCGTGCTTTGCGGGGTGCTCGTGGCTCAGGCATTCGGCAGCCCCGGCGCGAATCTCAATCCCGCCATCACGCTCTCCACCGCAGTGTCCAGCGGCAACTACTCGCAGCTGCTCTCGCTGTGGTCCGCACAGATGCTGGGAGCCATTTGTGGCGCGGCCCTGATGGCACTGCACTATGCGCCCCACTGGTCGATCACACCCGACCCTGCAGCGAAACTCGGAGTCTTCTGCACCAACGGCGCCATCCACCATCCCATGGCCAACTTCATCAGCGAAGTAATCGGCACCATGGTCCTCGTCATTGTCGCGGGCGCCATCTTCTCGCACGGCGTCTCGAACACTGGACCAGCCCCGGGAATGGGTCAATGGCTCGTTGGCAGCCTCGTGTGGGGAATCGGTCTCTCGCTAGGCGGAACAACGGGCTATGCCATCAACCCCGCGCGCGACCTCGGCCCGCGACTCGCCCACGCGCTGCTGCCCATCCCCGGCAAAGGCGGTTCCAACTGGAGCTACGCAGCCATCCCCGTGCTCGGTCCGTTGACGGGCGGCGCGCTTGCAGGCGTGCTCCTGCACTTTGCGAAGCTCTAAACGCCGAGCCGGCGCGCATGCTGAACATACAGTCGCGTTCAGCTCACCTCGACCATGATCTTGGTGAATCGCGCCGGCTCGCGGCTCCACTCCTCCAGAATCTTCGGCGTCTCTTCGAAGGGCACCATGTGCGTCACCGCGGCATCCACCGGAAAGCGCTTCGCCTCCAGCATCCGGATCACTTCGCGAAAATCTTCCGGCATGGCGTTACGCGAACCGAGAATGTCGAGTTCCTTGTGCACGAAGGGTCGCGTCTCATAGGCAACCTCCTCCTTGGCCCAGCCGATGTACACCACGCGCCCCGCGTAGGCCACCTCTTCCACGGCCGCACGATACGTCGCCGGCAAGCCAATCGCCTCAATCACCACATCCGGTCCACGCCCATTCGTCAGCTCCATGAGCTGCGCATGCACATCGCTCGTCTTCGAGTTGATGGCCTCGGTCGCGCCCGCCTTCCGCGCCGTCTCCAGCTTGTCGTCATCCAGATCGATGCCGATCACCCGCGCTCCTCGAAACGCCGCGCCCGCCACCACGCCCAGCCCCACGCCGCCACAACCAATCACGGCCACAGTGTCCTCTGCGGTCACGCGCCCACGCCCCACCGCATGGAAGCCCACCGTAAGCGGCTCAACCAGGCACAGTTCCTTCAGCGTGAGGTTCGCCCGATACAGCTTCGCCGCCGGCACCGCAATCAACTCTGTCAGCGCCCCATCGCGCTGCACCCCGAGCGTCTGGTTATCGCTGCATGCGTTCGGCCGGCCTCGCTCACAAGCAGCGCAGCGTCCGCAGGCTGCGTAGGGTGAAAGTGTGACCGCTGTTCCCGCTCTCCCACTCCGAATTGGATCCCGGATCCACCACCGTCGCCGCGATCTCATGCCCAGGAATGCGCGGATAGCTCACCAGTGGATTTCTGCCCCGATACGAATTCAAATCGCTTCCGCACAACCCGACCATCCGCACTCGCAGCAAGACCTCGCCCTCGCCGGTACACGCCTTTTCAACTTCTTTCACACCGGCGCGTCCCGGCCCTTCCAGCACAATCGCCTTCATTTCTCAACACCTCAGCGAACTCTCGATCATAGCCGAGCAGTCTCCATCGATTGGTCTCTAGGCGATATCCTTTTTAAAGAAGATTGTTTCCGCAGCCCGTCATCGAGGAACCGGCCCATGCCCGACACCGCTCTTCAAATCGATCCCCGCGACAACGTCCTCGTCGCCCTGGTTCCGCTCGCAGCCGGAACAACAGTGCACATCGGTCAAAGTTCCTGTCCCGTCACCGAGAACATTCCTGCGAAGCACAAGCTCGCTCTCGCCGACCTGAATCCCGGCGACCTCGTCATCATGTACGGCATGGTTGTGGGCGAAGCGACACAGCCTATCGCCCGCGGCGGCCTGCTCTCCACGCGCAACGTTCGTCACCGCACCGGCGGCTACACCGCTCAGCGCCATCCCGTTACCTTCGCGCTTCCAGACGCATCATCTTGGTCCGGTCGCACCTTCATGGGCTATCACCGCGCCGACGGCCAGGTAGGCACGCGCAACTACTGGCTCGTCCTCCCGCTCGTGTTCTGCGAAAACCGCAACGTCGATCGCATGCGCGAGGCTCTCGAAGAAGAACTCGGCTATGGCAGTTCGCACAACAGCTATCGTCCGCTTGTCCGGCAATTGATTTCAAAGCAGTCGACGAGCGGCAATGGCATCTCTCAAGAATCGCCCTCGCGCGCCGACCGCATCTTCCCCAACATCGACGGCGTTCGTTTCCTCACCCACCAGGGAGGCTGCGGGGGCACGCGCCAGGACGCGCAGGCGCTCTGCGGCTTGCTCGCCGGCTACATCCACCATCCCAACGTCGCCGGCGCCACTGTGCTCAGCCTCGGCTGTCAGAATGCACAGTCGAGCATGCTGATGGACGAGTTGCGCGCCCGCGATCCCAACTGACCAAGCCCGTCCTCTTCTTCGATCAGCAGCGCTCCGGGCGCGAAACCGTCCTCATGACCGGCGCACTGGAGCAGACATTTGCGGGCCTGGTTGAAGCCAATCGCATCACGCGCGCTCCCGCCCCACTCTCCGCTCTGACCATCGGACTCAAGTGCGGCGGCTCCGACGGCTTCAGCGGCATCTCCGCCAACCCCACGCTCGGCTACATCTCCGATCTGCTCGGCGAACTCGGAGGCAAATCCATCCTCAGCGAATTCCCTGAACTGCACGGCGTCGAGCAGGAACTCATCAATCGCTGCGCAAGCGATGAACTCGCCCAGCGCTTCTTCGATCTCATGCAGGCCTACTCCGCACGCGCCAAGGCCGTGCACTCCGGCTTCGAGATGAACCCCTCACCCGGCAACATCGAAGACGGCCTCATCACCGACGCCATCAAGTCCGCAGGCGCGGCGCGCAAAGGCGGCATCGCTCCCGTGCGCGACGTGCTCGATTTTCCACAGTACGCCACCACGCCCGGCCTCACCCTGCTCTGCACGCCCGGCAACGACGTTGAGTGCGTCACGGCGCAAGCTGGTGCGGGTGCGAACCTCGTGCTCTTCACCACCGGCCTCGGCACTCCCACCGGCAATCCTGTTGCGCCCGTCGTTAAGATCTCCACCAACTCGCAGCTCGCGGCCCGCATGGGCGACATCATCGACTTCGACGCAGGCGGCATCGTCACCGGAGAATCGACGATCCCCCAATGCGCCGATCAGCTTCTCGACTTGTGCATTGAAGTAGCCAGCGGCAATCGCTTCACAAAGGCAGAGGAATTCGGCCAAAACGACTTCATCCCCTGGAAGCGCGGCGTGTCTCTTTAATCTTCGTTGAGAAAACTGCCGGAGCCTCGACGCCACAACCCTCGCGTGCCCCATCCATGATGAAGTCATGGGTGGGAAAGCAGGAACTCCGGAAGCCGCTCTTTACTCCAGCATCGACGCCACCACCGCCAGCGCCGCGATCGCCGCCGTCTCCGCGCGCAGTATGCGTGGCCCCAGCGATACAGCCTGCCATCCATTCGCATCGAAGAGCGCTTCTTCATCCGGCGCCCATCCGCCCTCCGGACCGATCGCAATTTCAAGATCCGGCATCTCTGCGCCTGCCGCGCCAATCGCTTCCTCAAGAGCCCCACGCAGCGTTGTCGTTCGCTCCTGCTCCGCCAGCACGATCCGCTTCAAGCTGGATGCAGCCTTGACATGATCCAACAGCTTCAGCGGATCGTGAATCACCGGCACATCAGACCGCCGCGATTGCTGCGAAGCCTCATGCGCGATGCGTCTCCATCGCTCCACGCGCTTCGTCGCAGCCTGCGCGAGATGCTTCTCAGTGCGCCGCGCGATCACCGGCACGATCGCAGCGACTCCTAATTCCGTCGCTTTCTCGATCGCCCACTCCATGTGATCGAACTTGAAAATCGACATTACCAGCGTAACGGGCATCGCGGGCTCGGACTCGACCTCGGCGATCAAATTGAACCTCACCTCCGCCGTCTCGCCCGACCCTCCGTCCGAGATTCCAGCCACCACGGCGTGGAACACGCGGCCTCCCGCAACCACGTCCGCTTCCACTCCAGGCTGAGCGCGCAGCACGCGCACCATGTGCTCCGCCTGCGCCCCCGCGAGAGTCGCGGTAGCTTCATCCCATTGCTCGGCAATCCATCGACGTCGCGTCATCGCCTGTATTCATGCACCTTTCCGCTTATGCGCACAAACACTTCGGGGGACGCTGTTGCGTCCCCCGAGGTGTTGCCTTTTTGGTTGGATGACCCGTTACTTCTTTTTCGCGGTTTTCTTCGCGGCCTTCTTCGCGGGTGCCTTCTTGGCTGCTTTCTTAGTTGCCATTTGCCTATTCTCCCTTTTCGATGGTTTGCATCGAGTTCTGCAACATTTGTTGCAGTTGAGGAATGTATAGATTCATGCGATCTCAGTGTCAAGAAAAAAACGACAATGAGGTGGAAAAAGTGGCAACAATTTTTTCAGACCGCAGTCGCCCTCTCTTCCTTCCCGATCACAAAACATGATGCGAATGGAGAAGCGCGACCATCAATCCAGCGAAAGCATCGTGCCAGCTGTGAGCAAAAATTCCCGCGCGCAGGTTTCTTCGAAACAGTGCGAGCAAGCTGAAGAGTGCTCCGAACACTGCGAGCAAAAACATCGCGCGCACTCCTTCGTACCCATGCGCAGCACCAAACATCATCGCCGAGAACACCACGCCGGCCACCGCCGCACCGCGACCCCATGCAGTGAACTGCTGTTGCAAATACCCGCGAAACACAAGCTCTTCCGCAACACCCACCAGCGCGCATAGCAACAACCAGCACGCAATCTCCTTGCCATTCGTCGGCGCCAGCTGCACCACGGCGCGCGCCGCCTTCTCCTGTGATGGATCAGGCGCAATCGACTTTCGTGTGTGGCTGGTCTGAATCGGTAAGGACTTATGCGTGATAGTCGCCTCGATGCTGAACCACAGAAGAGCGACCGTCGCCAACACCATCATCGAACCCATCCAGAACAGAATGGCAATCCCCGCATCCAGCGCAATCGAGCGAAAATCGCTCGATACCTTCCCAAAGAGCTTTCGCAGAGAAATTCCTCTCAGGCGCATACCAAAGGCGACCCACCCCATAAGCACCAGCTCAAGCCCCGCAGTCACCCCGTAGGTGTGAAGCCGATTCGTAGCAACTACGCCAACGCCCGGATGCCGGTAAACGCCAAGCAGCGATACCGCAAGAATCCCGATGATCAGCAACACCGTGTGCCACACGGGAGCAATCAATGTTGGTTTGGGTGCAGCAGGCTCGGCGTTCGGCGCAGAGAATCCCTGCACTTCTGTGCATCCTTCTTCGCTGGGCTCGTCGATGGGTTCCATTGAGGAGGATGTTAGACGAGAGAGCAGGCTCCCAACAAAGAACGGCGTCCGCAGGTCAGCACTCGATCACATTCAGCGCAAGCCCGGCCAGGCTTGTCTCTTTGTAGCGCGATTGCATATCGAGGCCCGTCAGGTACATCGTCCGGATCACCTGGTCGAGCGAGACCTTGTGCTCCTCTGCGTCGCTTTGCGAAATCCTCGACGCATGCACCGCCTTCACCGCGCCCATCGCATTGCGTTCGATGCATGGAATCTGCACCAGCCCTCCAATCGGATCGCACGTCATGCCGAGGTTGTGCTCCATCGCGATCTCTGCCGCATGCTCCACCTGCCCGTTGGTACCACCCATCGCGGCGATCAATCCACCTGCCGCCATCGAACACGCCACCCCCACCTCGCCCTGACAACCGACCTCTGCTCCGCTGATCGACGCATTCTCCTTGTAGAGAATTCCAATCGCCGCCGAAGTCAGAAAGAAGCGAATGATCCCTTCGTGATCCGCTCCCGGCACGAAGCGCTCGTAGTACAGTGCCACTGCTGGCACCACTCCCGCTGCTCCGTTTGTCGGTGCCGTCACCACTCGCCCGCCCGCGGCGTTCTCTTCGTTCACCGCCATCGCGTACACGGTCACCCAGTCCAGCGGCGCCAGTGGATCGCCGGCTCCCCCGGTTGCTTCCTTCTCCTTGAGCCGCTCCGCCAGCCGGTGCGCTCTGCGGCAAACGTTCAACCCACCCGGCAGTATTCCTTCTGTTGAGATGCCCCGCTCGATGCAGCATTTCATCGTCTGCCAGATTGCATCGATCCCGGTGCGGACGCGTGTCTCAAGCGCTGCATCGCTCGCACTCGAATCATGGACGCGCAGCCGCGCGCATTCGTTCGCCATCATCAGCTGGTCGATGGACAATCCCTTCGCACGCGCAACTTCCAGCAACTCCGCCGCACTATGGAAGGGATACGGCAGCAGTTCCTCACTCTCATCCGACGAAGCCGTCTCCATGCCATCCTCGAGGATGAATCCGCCACCAATGGAAAAGAAGGTGCGCTCATCGACCTTGGTCCCTGTTCCGTCATATGCCGTCAGCCGCAGACCATTCGGGTGCTGCGTGCGCGCTCCCGGCGGAAACATGGTCCCGCGCTCGAAGAGCAGATCCTGCGCCTCATTGAATCCGATACATCGTATCCCTGCGAGCTTGAGCTCCTTCTTCGCACGGATCTCCGCCACCGTTGCCTCAATCACTGCAGGATCGATCGTCGCCGGCTCATTCCCCGACAAGCCCAGAAGCACGGCTCGGTCCGTGCCATGTCCCATCCCAGTCAAGGCAAGCGAACCAAACAGCTTCACCTGAACGCGGTTTACATTCTCAAGTTCGCCTTTCGACTCGAGCTCTTGTGCAAAGCGGCACGCCGCGCGCATTGGGCCCATCGTGTGCGAACTCGAAGGTCCAACGCCAAGTTTGTAAAGATCGAAAAGACTCGTGGTCACGCAGAAGATTGTAGGACAGTCATCATCGAGCCGTGAACCGCATGCAGAAAACAATGACATTGCACCCGTAAACTCCTGTTCACTGATCACTGACGACTGCCGACTGCCGTCTGGTACACTCCACGCAAATTACTGCCATGCTCTTTAAAGCCCTGAGTGCAGCCGTATACGGGATCGACGCTAACTTAATTGACGTAGAAGTTGATTACAGCGGCGTTGTCGCAGAGAAGGACGTCTTTCACACCGTAGGCCTGCCCGATGCGGCCGTGCGGGAGAGTCGCGACCGAGTGCGCGCCGCAATCAAGAACTCCGGCTACACCATTCCGCCCACCTTTATCACCATCAATCTCGCGCCCGCCGATCTGAAGAAAGAAGGTTCCGGCTTCGACCTTCCCATCGCTCTCGGAATTCTCGGAGCCTACGGCGCGCTGCGCGTCGATAACGTCGATCGCTTTCTGCTCGTAGGCGAGTTGGGACTCGACGGCAGCGTTCGTGCGGTCCCCGGCATGTTGCCCGTCGCCATCCTCGCGCGCGAGAAGAAGATTCCCAATCTCATTCTTCCCGCGGCGAATGCCGCCGAGGCTGCCGTCGTCGAAGGCGTCAATGTCTATCCTGTCTCCTCTCTCCTCGATGTCATCGATCTTCTCAACTCCACCGTCGTTGGCCAGGTCCAGCGCGAACCTTTCCGCGTCAAGACCGAAGAGCTTCTTGGCGAGCTGCAGCACTTTTCTGTCGACTTCAAGGATGTGCGCGGCCAGCAAACCGCAAAGCGCGCACTCGAAGTAGCCGCCGCCGGCAGCCATAACATCCTTATGATCGGTCCCCCGGGCTCGGGCAAAACCATGCTGGCCAAACGCCTGCCCTCCATCCTTGCTCCGCTCACGTTCGAAGAAGCGCTCGAGACCACCAAGATCCACTCCGTTGCCGGAGTGCTCGACGCCGCCGCCGGCCTTGTCACTCAGCGGCCCTTCCGTTCCCCGCATCACACCATCTCCGATGCCGGCCTCATCGGTGGCGGCATCGTGCCGCGTCCCGGCGAAGTCTCCCTGGCCCACAATGGCCTTCTCTTCCTCGACGAACTACCCGAGTTCCCGCGCAACGTGCTCGAAGTCATGCGCCAACCGCTCGAAGACCATACCGTCACCATCGCCCGCGCCTCCATGTCGCTCACCTTCCCGGCGCGCTTCATGCTCGCCGCCGCCATGAATCCGTGCCCGTGCGGATACTTCAACGACAAGTCGCGCGAATGCATGTGCACGCCTCCGATGATCCAGCGCTACGTCGCCAAAATCTCCGGCCCGCTCCTCGACCGTATCGATATCCATATAGAGGTACCCGCCGTTCAATACAAGGAACTGCGCGGCGGAGCTGCCGCCGAAGGCTCCGCCGAGATCCGCACGCGCGTGATGGGTGCTCGTGACCGGCAGCGATCCCGGTTCAAGAAGGCCGGTGACAAGGTCTTCTCCAATGCCCAGATGTCCACGCGCCAGATTCGCGTCCACTGCGAACTCGGCCCCGACGCCGAACGCCTGCTTGAGCGCGCGATGCAGCAACAGGGACTCACCGCCCGCGCACATGACCGCATCCTCAAAGTCGCGCGAACCATTGCCGATCTGGAAGGTGCAGATCAGCTCGCGGTATCTCACCTGGCCGAGGCGATCCAGTACCGCACTCTGGACCGCAGTTATTGGGCTTGAGCGCACTCGTGTGACGAGCATCACATAGCGCCAGTAACTCCAATCAATCCTTGATTTGAGAGTGGTCCGGATTGCTCCCCGAAATGGCCCAGAGACGGCCTGATTATTCCGCGCAACTATCACAAAAAAAACATCTTAGCTTAACTTTCTCCCTTCCGAAACTTGCCTCATTTCGGCATGGTCAGTGACACAAAAAAAATGTTGACCCCAAAACAGCTCCGTTGTACATTCATGAGTGCCATCCATAGGGGATATTGCACCAGCGCGATAGCGCGTTTTTCTGCTCTTTCCGCCTCCAACTTCGGGCCTGATTCATCCACAGATGGCAGGGTGTGTTTCGGGGTCCGTTGAGGCTGAAAGCAGCGAGGCGCAACACTCGCACGTGCAGTCACTTCTATCCGTTACAGGGCAGGCTGCCTGTTCCCGCTAAGCGATGTTTTGCGGCAAAAGTTTTTTGAACTCGATGCCCATTTCGTGCGTCTAAAGGGGAGGACAGGCTGTTTGGGGAAGCAGCTCGACCTACATTTAGCCATTAACTGTACCGCTGGTGCCAAGATAGTGCCAATCGGACAGGTCTGGAAGGAGATTCATTTCATGCGTTCTGATTTGGTTTTTGGGGCACTTTCTCACGTGTCCAATCGTTACCAGCTCTGCCAGTTGGCCAGCAAGGCGACTCGGATGCTGCACAAGCCGACCACCCGGTTGCAGGACACGACCAACGAGGTTCTCGTCCGCTTCCATTCCACTAACCCCGGCACGCTGTCGCAGGTCACTGCACCGGCAGCAAGGCCGATTGAGACACGGCGCGCGGCTTAACGCGAACTCCTGTATAATTCAGTTAAGTTAAGCCAGCATCTCTTGGGCGGCCTGTTCGCAACTAAAGTATGTGATCTTGGCCGCTTCCCATCCTGTGTTGAAGCCCCTTTTTAATTCGATTTTTTGCTTTGACTCAGTGCCGCACTTTGACCGCAACTCTTAAACCCCGCCTAGTGTTCCTGATCTTCCCTCTCTCGGGTCCCCCACTTACTCCCTCTCGCAGGTGAACATGACGATCGCCGAACTGAAAGAAAAAAACATAACTGAACTGAGCCGTATTGCGCGCACCCTGGAGATCCCGGGCGCCAGCGGCCTCCGCAAGCAGGACCTGATCTTCAAGATTCTTCAGGCCCAGAGCGAAAAAGAGGGCCACATCTTTGCCGAAGGTGTGCTCGAGATTCTGCCTGACGGCTACGGGTTCCTTCGCTCGCCCGACTACAACTACCTGCCCGGTCCCGACGACATCTATGTTTCGCCCTCGCAGATTCGCAAATTCGACCTCAAAACCGGCGACTCCATCAGCGGCAATGTGCGCCCGCCCCATGAAGGTGAAAAATACTTCGCGCTGGTCAAGATCGAGGCCATCAACTTCGAGTCACCTGAGGAGACGCGCAACAAGATCCTCTTCGACAACCTGACACCGCTTTATCCGCAGGAACGAATCAAGCTTGAAACCGTTCGCGAGGCCGTCAGTGGCCGTGTAATGGATCTTCTGACTCCCGTTGGCAAAGGTCAGCGCGGCCTGATCGTCGCTCCGCCGCGTACAGGCAAGACGATGCTCTTGCAGTCGCTCGCAAACTCTATCACGGCCAATCAGCCGGAAGTGGTTCTGATCGTCCTGCTCATCGACGAGCGCCCTGAAGAAGTCACTGACATGCAGCGCTCCGTGAAGGGCGAAGTCATCAGTTCTACCTTCGACGAGCCGGCAGCCCGCCACGTGCAGGTCGCCGAGATGGTGATCGAGAAGGCCAAGCGCCTCGTCGAGCACAAGCGTGACGTCGTCATCCTGCTCGACTCCATCACGCGCCTCGCGCGCGCCTACAACACCATCGTTCCTCCATCGGGCAAGGTGCTCTCTGGCGGCGTCGACTCCAATGCTTTGCAGCGCCCAAAGCGCTTCTTCGGCGCCGCGCGCAACATTGAAGAAGGTGGCTCGCTCACTATCATCGCCACTGCCCTCGTCGACACCGGCTCGCGCATGGACGAAGTCATCTTCGAAGAGTTCAAGGGTACCGGCAACATGGAAATCATCCTTGACCGCAAGCTCGTCGACAAACGCGTCTTCCCGGCCATCGATATTCAACGCTCCGGCACGCGTAAGGAAGAACTGCTCATCCCCAAAGAAGATCTGCAGCGCATCTGGATTCTGCGCAAGGTTCTCAATCCGTTGTCGCCCGTCGAAGCGATGGAACTTCTCATCAGCCGCCTCGAGAAAGTCCGCAACAACGCCGAGTTCCTCGCCAACATGAACCAGCTGTAGACAACATCCCAGCTCTGGGGTCTAGGTGGTACTGGTTTCCAGCAGCTGGCGAAAGGCCGGGAGATTCTCCCGGCCTTTGTGTTTTGCGTAGCTCTTTCCGGAACCGGCGCCCGCTGTTAAACTAATCAGAGTCTGTGGGGCTGTAGCTCAGCTGGGAGAGCGCCTCGTTCGCAACGAGGAGGCCAGCGGTTCGATCCCGCTCAGCTCCACCAAACTCCCATCCATCCTCAATCCGAGGCTCTTCCCAGCACAACCAGTCAGGCTTAAGGCTGGACCCAGTCCAGCGCATAGATGTCCTGCGTGCCTCGATCACGCAGCAGCAGTGGCGAACCGTCGGGTGCAACGGAAACAGCTCCCCCGCCCAGACCCGTCAGTACGAAATTCTTCAGGTCCACCAGCTGATCCAGCTTCCCGTCCTGCACGCGAATCCTCTCCACCGATCCCTTGCCCGCAAGGTCCTTCAGATAGATGTACTGTCCGTCGCGCGACCAGTTGAGCCAGCTCAGCGTCCCGCTGCCAATCTCTTTCCAACTCTGCGTCTGAAAATCAAACAGCATCAACTTGCTTGAGTCCCCGGTCATGGCAGCGATATAGCGTCCATCCGGAGACCAGCGTGGCGAGAACATTCCTTGTGAACCGGCCAGTGGCGTTACCTTTCCTGCCTGCACATCCAGGATCCTGATTGCCGGACTGCCGCTTCGCTCCATCGCATCGTTCGCGTCTCCTGCGAACGCAATCCGCTTCCCATCCGCGGACCAGGTTGCATCCTGCTCATTCTGTCTATCGTCTGGAATCAGTTCATGCGGAGTGCCACCCGATGCGGGAATCTCGAACATCTTTCCCGGTTTATTCGGGCCATCTGGAAATTCGAAGAAGAGGATCGTCTGGCTGTCAGGCGACCACCGCGGCAACACAGGCTTGATCGGCCCGAACGTCAATTGCACGCGATTCGTTCCATCCACGTTGCTCTTCCACAAGTCCCCCTGCGGGTAGGAGACATAGACAACCTGCTTGCCATCGCGGCTCGCGTCGATCCAATCCGCCGAGATTCCGCCAAGATAGACCGAAGGCCTGCCAGTCTTCACATTCACCGACGTCAGCTCGCCGCGAAAAGTCATTCCCACAACGAACAGCTTCTTCCCGTCTTTGCTAGGCAGTGGAGATTGCAATTGCATCGGGCTCGAAGTCAGTTGAATCGGCTTCGCTTTCCTTTGCAGAAAGCGTCCCTCGCCAGCAAGTGCCCAAATCTGCCCACCCGACTGGAAGACGTAGTACTTCCCGTCTGCTGTCCATCTGCCGCAGCACTCGTTGGTCGAGTTTTGCCGCTCCTGAACCAATGGACGCGCGTTTGATCCATTCGCCGAGATTTCTGAAATCGATCGCTCGCCTGCAACCACGCTGGTGCCGCTTTGCGAAATCTCTTCCGTCTCAACCTGCAGGTGCGAGCCATCCGGTGAAATTGACAGGCCCGAAACGAGGTTCTTCATCGTCGCGACCTTGTGTGCGTCGGCTCCGTCCCCTTGGGCCAGAAAGACGTCGGAGCCCTTGCCAAACGCCAACTGTTTTCCGTCTGCCGACCACACACCAACGTGCCCCGAAGCATCACCCAGCCGCCTTGGAGAACCCCCGAGCACCGGTAAACTCCACATCGGGCCGGTCGCGGGATACCCGGTTCCATCCACCAGCAGGAACGATGCACCATCCGAGGAAATATCTACGGGAAACATGTCAGGGCCTGGCAACGCGATCCGGGCCGGCTCGCCACCCGTGATCGGAACCGCCGCCGTGTCCTCCACGCCCGAATCCACCACGGTCAGAAACAGTCTCGACCCGTCCGTCCCAATAAGCCACTTCTGCAAACCGTCATGCGTCAGTTGAACGTAGTTGGCAACCTGCGGCTCAGGCATCGGCCGCATCCACAGGTACGCCGCCACGGCAACCGCGACAAGCGCTCCAATCCCAATCACCCACAGCGGTGTGCGCGACCTCGCCTGCTTTTGTTCTTCAAACCTGTAGCCCGATGTGTAAGTTGACAGCGGCCCAGCCGCCGCCTCCAGCGCAAAACCCAGGTCCGACGCGGACTGAAACCGCTGTTCCGGGTTCTTCTCGAGGCCGCGCTGCAATACGCGTTCGAGCCCCGGCGGAAGACCAGGCGAGACCTTCGTAATTGGCGTCGGCTCCTCGTTCAGAATCGCGCTCATCGCATCGATCGATGTCGCTTTCTGAAAGGCTCGCTGCCCTGTCAGCATCTCGTAGAGAACGGCACTGAACGTGAAGATGTCCGATCGTTGATCCGCCACCTGTCCGCGCACTTGCTCCGGCGACATGTATCCCATGGAGCCCATGAGCATGCCCGCCATCGTCTTGACTTCGTGCGACGATTCCGCCAGTTCCGTCTCCTTGGGTTGCGTCAATCGCGCCAGTCCGAAATCCAGAATCTTGGCGTGGCCGTCTTTCGTCAGGAACAGGTTTTCGGGCTTCAGATCGCGATGCACAATTCCCTTTTCGTGCGCCGCCGCAAGTCCCTTCGAAATCTGTACCCCGTAATCGACGACCTTCCGAACCGCCAGAGGACCGCGCTTCAATCTCTCGCGCAGCGTTTCGCCTTCCAGCAGTTCCGAAACCAGGTAAGGCGCACCCTTGTAGATTCCCATCTGGTACACGGCCAGAATATTCGGATGATTCAAGGCGGCAGCCGCACGCGCCTCCTGCTCGAATCGATGCAACCGATCGGCATCAGCTGTCGAGAATCCCGGCAAAACCTTGATCGCAACCTCGCGATTCAAACGCGTATCGCGGGCGCGGTACACTTCGCCCATACCGCCCGAACCCAGTAGCGCAAGCATTTCGTAGTGGTCGATGAACTGGTGCGGGTTGAGTGGCATCTGCGCGATTATATCGTCCACACCACTGCTCTGTGGCCTCGAAAGAGCCGACGGAACAGGTATGAATACCGCGAGAAATCGCAGTCAGGCCTGATCCGCTCCCTGCCCAACCTCTCTGCTCTGCGGCTGTATACTTGAGCCGTCCCGTACAACTTTTACGGTCGCCGCGTTCCTCGCACTTGGCATCGACGACTGTCGGGTTTTCGGCGGCTATCTCGCGCGAGGTAACGGTTGCCACAGGTTTTGAATCGGCCGGAATCGAAGACAGAAGAGCTCAAGCCCCTGTGTGTCGATCTGGACGGAACTCTCGCAAAATCAGATACCTTGATCGACTCGCTGCTCGTTCTGGCACGCACCCGCCCGCTCCTTCTGCTGCGCTTGCCGGGAAAACTCCTGGGTGGGAAGGCGAAGTTCAAGGCATTTGTCACAGATAATGTTGCCCTTGACGTGGCGCATCTGCCGTATAACCGCAAGCTGGTGCTGTTTCTCCAGCAGGAACGTACCCGGGGCCGCGAAATCTATCTCGCAACCGGTGCGGACCTGCGCCTTGCGCAACGCGTCGCCGATCACCTCGGCTTGTTCGACGGAGTGCTGGGCAGCGACGGCATCAACAACCTCACAGGCCACAAGAAACTTGACAGCCTGCGCAACCAGTTCGCCGACGGTTTTGTCTACGTGGGCAATGACATAGCCGATCTGCCCCTGATGGCCGGCGCCTCTGAAGCCATGGTGGCGAATCCGACCCGAAGACTTCGCCTGAAGCTCAGCGCGAAGGGAATTGCCCCATCCCGCGCTTTTGAAGAACGAAGCAAGCCCTGGCAATCGCTCCTGAAGGCCCTGCGCCCGCAACAGTGGGCCAAGAACCTGCTTATTCTGCTTCCACCGCTGCTGTCCCATACGCATTCGCTCAGAGTGCTCATGTCTGCAGTCTTGGCCTTCTTCTGCTTTTCTTGCACTGCATCGGGCAACTACCTGTTCAACGATCTTTTCGACATTGAGGCCGACAGGCGCAGTCCGAAGAAGCGGTTCCGTCCCTTCGCCTCGGGGGAATTGGCGCCCTCGGCGGGTCTCCTTGTCATCGTCCTGCTCTTGGCGATAGGCTTCGCAGGAGCACAATTGCTCCCCGCAGGATTTTCCTTCTGGCTGCTCGTGTATCTCTGTGCAAGCCTGCTGTATTCCATCTATCTGAAGCGGATCGCCCTTGTGGATGTCGTTGTGCTCTCCGGCCTCTACACTCTGCGCCTGCTGGCAGGAGGTGCCGCGACCGACACGCTCATCTCGCATTGGCTGGCAGGCTTCGCGATCTTCCTTTTTCTTTCCCTTGCCATCGTCAAGCGATTCGCAGAGCTCGAAAGCCTCCGCCTGCGCGGCGCGCCTCTCAAAAATGGCCGCGGATACTTGATGCGCGATATCGAACAGCTGCGCGCCTTCGGCACAGCCAGCGCCTTTGCCGCAGTCGTTGTCTTCGCGAACTACATCAGCAGCCCTGATGTTACAGCCCTTTATCACCACTCGCGCCGCCTGTGGCTCATCGTTCCTTTGATGATTCTCTGGCTCTGCCGAGTGTGGCTGCTGGCCTCGCGCGGAGAGCTCGACGAAGACCCCGTCGCCTTCGCACTCACCGATGCCGCGAGCCTGGTGATGGGCGCTGTCGTGGCGGTGATTGTCCTGCTTGCAATTTGAGTCGTGCCGATAGCTGCAAACGAAAATGGCGGATCAGCATTACAACGCTGATCCGCCATTCATTCATACCGGCACTTCAAACGTGGTAAGTACGCGCAGACATCGGAGAGACCGCGCTCCGGCTAGCTGAAGAGATCCTTCATCTTATCCAGCAGCCCCGGTGAGGTCGGCTTGTTCTCCACCGTCATCGAATTGCCAAGTTCGGCAATCAGTTCCCGTTGCACGCGGCTCAGTTTCTTCGGAATCTGCACCACGACCTTCACAATCAGATCGCCGCGACCCTTTTCGTTCAGATACGGCACGCCCTTGCCGCGAATGCGCAATTCCTTCCCGCTTTGTGTGCCCTCAGGAATCTTCAGCATCACCGCTCCGTCGACACCGGGAATCTCGATCTCCGCGCCAAGCGCTGCCTGCGGAAAGCTGATCGGAATCACGCAATGCAGGTTCTGCCCTTCGCGTTCAAAGAAGTCATGCCTTCGAATTGAAAGCACAACATACAGATCGCCGCTCTGCGCGCCTCCACGGCCCACGTCGCCTTCGCCCGTATAGCGAATGCGCGTTCCCTCTTCGACGCCCGGCGGCACCTTGACCGTGAGCTTAATCTCCTTGGTCAATCGCGTTTCGCCACGGCAGACCTGGCAGGGATCGCTGATGATCGATCCGCGACCCGCGCACGCGCTGCAGGTCCGCGCAACTGAAAAGAACCCCTGCTGGTAGCGGATCTGTCCGCGGCCATGGCACTGCGGGCATACCGACGGCCCGCGACCCGAAACGCTTCCTGTTGCCTTGCAGGTCTCGCAGGCCTCGAGCCGGCGAATCTTGATCTCTTTCTCAGTTCCAAAAATCGCTTCTTCAAAATCGATCGCGAGATCGAATCGCAAGTCATCGCCGCGAACCTGTCGTCCACTCCGCTGCTGCCCGCCCATGTTGAACATCTCGCCGAACAAGTCGCCGAAGATGTCTCCGAGATCGACCGCTCCCGAAAAGCCGCCGAATCCGCCTGGACCTCCACCGCTCACACCGGCGTGACCGAAGCGGTCGTATGCCGCGCGCTTGTCCGCATCGCTCAGCACCTGGTAGGCTTCGCTGGCCTCTCTGAACTTCTCCTCCGCAGCGTGATTCCCCGGATTGCGGTCCGGATGGTATTGGAGCGCGAGCTTGCGATATGCGCTTTTCAATTCCTGGTCGCTGGCTTCGCGCGATACGCCAAGCACCTCGTAATAATCTGCCTTAGTCACTCTCGTGTTCAAACCCTTTGCAACCCTCTCTCAATTCAGGCGCGGGAATAGCCCCGCTCACCGCACGTTTGTTGACCCGGTTCTCGATCCCCGGGAACACCCGCTTACTAAGCGCCATCAGCGTTCACTCGTTCGTTTGTTTTGGGTTGGATACTACGCGCACCAACGCTGGCCGCAATAGCTTCTCACGCAGCCGGTATCCGCGGCGGATCTCTTCCGCCACGTGCTGATCGGGCAGATCCTCGCGCTCCACTGAGCCCATCGCTTCGTGGTGACGTGGATCGAACTCTTCGCCCACCGTTGCGACCGGCTGGACCTGCAGTCCGCGCAGAATCTCCTCCATCTGCTTCACAATCAACTCCACGCCTGCGCGCAGCTGCTCCAGCGAACCCGTCGACTTCAGCGCCAGCTCAAAGTTATCCAGCACCGGAAGAAACTGCTCCACCACCGAGCCCGTCGCGTAGTCGCGAAAATCGGACTTCTCTTTCTCCGCTCGCTTGCGCGCGTTCTCAAACTCCGCCTGCAAGCGCGCGAGACGATCCACCAGTTGGTCGCGTTCTTTCTTCAGCTGGTCGTACTCCGCCTGGAGCGCCTCAAATTCAGCCCGGTTTACCGGTGCCTGCTCGGCCCGCACCTCAGCCGAAGGCGTCTCGGCGCCTTCAGCCGACGCATTCTCGGTGACGCCGGTTTCTTCATTTTCCAGCGCAGTCATCTCTGCTTCCCTCTCTGGCATATCTCTACGTATTCCCCAAATGTTTCTCTTCTTAGTCAATGATAAATTCCTCGGCAAGTTCCGGCTTCTCTCCGGAGCATCTTGCGGCGCAAAAGCACACGATATGCGGATTTATTCCGCGCACCCCTTCTGCCGGCACCTTACTGAATTGGAATCTCCAGTATGCGCTCCGAGAGCCTCGCCACGTAGCGCACAGCCTGGATCATCTCCTGATATTGGATGCGGGTGGGTGCGATCACTGCCACCGTCCCAAGGCTTGTTCCGCCCAGTCTCGCCGGTGACCCGATCAGCACCAGGTCCTGCATCGCGGGGGAAGCTTCATCAAGTCCCACGACTACACGCACTTCCTGCTGGCTCCCATTTACATACGCCGTCAGCAGTTCCACCAGCCTCTGCTTGGCCTCAAGGGCTAGCAGCATTTGCTTCAAGCGATCCCGGTCCGCCTCTGCCGCGATCAGATTCGCCATGCCTTCCACGTAAAGTACTGAAGCCGCATCACCTACGGTTAGCGCACCTTTGCGGCAAAGCTCCTCAACCGACGTCAACAACTGGTTGTAGGCTTCTCGTTCCTCCTCCATCCGGCGCGTGATCTCAGTCCGGATGCGGTCGATCGGCCACCCATGAAAAGTTTCGTTCAGATATCGCGCCGCCGTCTCCAGTTCTAGATGCGTCATCTCCCGGTCAAGAATCAAAACCCGGTCCAGCACTGCTCCCGCACGTGTAACCACCACCGCCAGAACGCGCCCCGCAGACAACCGCGAAAAATGAATATGCTCCAGTACCTGGTCCGCCGTGCCGCTGGCCAGCGCTACACCCAGCCCGCTCGAAATCAGTGCCAAAACATGCGATGTCCGCTCCAGATACTCATTCGAACTGGTAACACCCGAAAAACTCTCCTCAATCTGTCCCCGACGCTCTTCGCTCAGCGGAATCCCAGCCTGAGGCAGTGTCGCAAAGGTGGCTCCGCCTGCGCCGATCCGGCTCACCGGCGGGTCTTGCCTTGTGATCTGCTCCACGTAATAGCGAAACGCCGACGCCGTAGGCACCCTTCCGGCTGAAGTGTGCGGTTGCTCCAGCAGTCCAGCCTCCCCCAGCGACACCATCACGTTGCGGATGGTCGCCGAGCTCAATCCTTCTTTATGCGCGAAATGATCCGCAACCGCCTGCGAGGCAACGGGTTCCCCGGTAGCGATATAGAGCTCGATTATCGCCGTAAGAACCAGCCGCTCCCGCGGACTCACGCGCGTCTCCGGCATCTGATTAGCTACCTCGTTGTATCGGGCACATCGTGCCTTCGGCAGGTCGATGCTGCCGCGCCCGAACCCGGCTCCAGCGGTCCGCAACCTCCGCAGAACCGCCCTAATCCTCCCATAATGAGATGCTTAGAGATCTGAATGGGTAGGATTATCCTTTTTAATCTTAGAAATCTCACAGTGGCACTGTCAAGTTCCGCGATGAGTTTCCCAACAGCTGCTTCTCACGGAACTGCCGCTTAGGGCAACCGAATCAGTCCACTAGCTCTCTCAGTGACAGATAACAAATTCGTGAATTTATGGAGCATGCAATGCCCAGGAAGCCAGGCAAGAGTCTCGCAAACCCAGTCCTTCTGAAGCCAGTGGACAACACCGATGGCATCATCCAGGTCATCGTTGAGACCCCAAAAGGCAGCCGTAACAAATTTGCATTCGACGCTGAACAGAACATCTTCACCGTGAAGAAGGTGCTTCCCGCGGGAATGACCTTTCCCTACGACTTCGGCTTCCTCCCCCGAACCCTGGCCCCCGATGGCGACCCCCTCGATGTTCTTCTTCTCATGGACGAGCCGGCCTTCCCCGGCATCGCCGTCCGCGCCCGGCTCATCGGCATCATCGAAGGAGAGCAGACCGAGGGAAAGAAGACCAATCGCAACGACCGCCTTCTCGCCGTAGCAGAGATGAACCACGAGTACGCCTACATCAGGCGGCTCTCAGACCTACCCAAAAAATTCCTCCGCGAACTCGAAGAATTCTTCGTCAACTACCACCGCCTCGAAGGCAAGAGATACAAGCTGCTCGGATGCAAGAAAGTCGACGCCGCCATGCGCATGATCCAGAAAGCGCGGCGAGCCGCCTGAGGTCGCTCCCATGCACCCTGCCGAACTCATCGCGCGCTTCCTGATCGGCGGTGTCATCGTCAGCGCCTTCGCCGGCCTCGCCGAGATCTTCCGCCCCAAGAGCTTCGCCGGACTCTTTGGCGCAGCTCCCTCCATCGCGCTCGCCACCATCGGCATCACGATCTCGTCCCATGGCAAAGCCTATGCCGCCATTGAAGCGCGTTCCATGATCTTCGGCGCCATCGCATTCTTCTGCTACGCCGCAGCCGTGAGCTGGATTCTCCTGCGCTACAAGCCTTCAGCCCTTGCCGCCACTGTCGCTCTCATGCCTGTATGGTTCGTCGTTTCCTTCGCCCTCTATCTGGTGGCGAGATAGCCGCTATGATCGTCCATGCGCGTCTCTCTGCAATCAAGGGAATCAAGCCGCACGAATGGATTATCCGTTTCGTATTTGGCGGCGCGGTGTGCGTAATCGCCGGCTTGATCTCACAGAAATTCGGTCCTGGCTATCGGTGGCCTCTTCCTCGCCTTTCCCGCCATCTTTCCCGCAGGAGTGAGCCTCGTTGAAGCGCACGAGAAGATGCACAAAGCCCGCGCCGGCTTCGACGGAACCAATCGCGGCCGCATCGTCGCCGCCATCGACGCACTGGGCGCGGCGATGGGATGCATTGGCCTCGCCGGATTCGCCCTGGTCATCTGGATCTGGTTGCCGCGCACAAGCCTGTTCGTCGTCTTCGCGCTTGCCACCCTCGTTTGGCTCACACTCGCCGTGGGTATCTGGCTGATGCGCAAGAAACTTATCCTTCACCGATAGTTCGCAGCCCCGCCAAACCTCTTGGTCGAGGTTGCCAATCCTGCGTTTCAGTCAGGCAAAATTCGCATCTCCGCACGAAACACGACTCAATGACCCGCCGGCTCGTTGTAGTATCCCGAATTCGTACGAACGGTAACGCCGGGCCTGCCCACCGTTACCTTGAGGTCGTGATACTCATCCGCTTTTGCAGCCGGCGGAGGCGCAAAGGCAATCGTGTAATACTCGCCTACCTCTGCGACGCAGGCGTCAATCTGCCCCTTTACGTCATTGCTGGGTTCCAGCACGCGTCCTCCGGAATGCAGGGCCAGAACCTGCACCGCCATGTCGCCGATCTCCATCTTGCGCACTTCTCGCACCGGTTTCAGGTAGTTCTCATACAAGGTGTTCGTCACGCCTGCAATTGTGAAAAGGCTGTACAGGGTTATGCGCGCCTCGCGCAGTTTGTTCTGGAGTGCTGCGATCTGGCGGAAATACGTTTCGCGCGACACGTCGGTCTGAATGAAGAACCGCTCTGTAAGCAGCGGCCAGCCCGGCCCCAGCCAGATCACTACTTTCCTTCCCGCCTTGTGTGAAAGATTCTCGGCGATCCCGCTTATCGTTTTGTACGACGACTGAAACTGTTCTTGCAACGAGTAGACTCCTCCCGACAGATCCCTTGCCCGAACCGTTCCGGTCGACTCGTCCAGCATCGCAGCCAGCGCGTTTCCATCCTTGGACGGTGCCGGCTGCACGCGCAATCCCTCGCTCGTAAACATATAGATCGAAACCGGCTGTGCGAGATGACCGCCATTCTCGCGCAGGAACTTATCGATTTCCAATCTAAGCCGTGTCGTCGCCTGGTAGGGCAGGTTCACGGCGTCAAGCACGATGATCACTTCTACCGGTGGATCCAGCTTCGACCCAACCGAGCCATCCGTGCGACGAAAACCGAGAATCTTGCGCTGTTGCCCCTCGTCCAGAACCGATATATCAAACGGTTCCAGATCCCCGACCGGTTTCCCGGAACTGTCTGTTGCGGCAACATCCAGAAAAATTGGCCGTTGCTGCACCGTCGTCACCGGCTCGAAAGCCGGATTGGCGGAAGCGCCGGCTTGCTGCGCATGAACTGAAAGCGAAAGAAAAAACAGGAAGAGCGCTAACACACTGCCGGACTTGCCCATGACCCGACTCACCTTAATGATCAAGAAATTTAATTCAGAACACTCTACTCCGTTTCGCTTCACTCCGGCAGTATCCGGAAGTCCGAACGGAACACGGTCAGGATCAATGTCCCGCCGGTTCGTTGTAGTACCCCGAATTCGTCCGCACCACGACGCCAAGCTTATCCACCGTCACCTTCAAATCGTGATACTCATCAGCATGCTCCGCCGCCGGCGGATCAAATGAAATCCGATAAAAATTATTCGCATCGGCGATACACCGCTCGATCTGGCTTGCGAGATCGTTGTCAGGACCCAAAATCTTCCCGCCGGTTTGCGTAGCCAGCACTTTCAGCGACAAATCGCCCGGATCCGACTCGCGCGGTGACTTCACCGGCTTCAAATAATCCTGGTAGCGTATCGCATGCGTCGTGTCAGCGTCAGTGGTTGGTGCCACGCTGTACACCACCATGCGCGCCTCGCGCAGCCTCGTCGAAAGCTCAACGATGCCATCAAAGTATCTCCGCTGATCTTTTTCGGAATAGTATCCGAGCTCGGGCCTGGTCAACATCGGCCAGCCTGGCCCCACCCAGATCAGCATCTTCCTGCCCGGCTTGCGCGCCTCATTCTCCGCGATGGCCTCCATCTGTCGTGCACATAGCTGGAACCGTTCAAGCAGGCCCTCCCCGGCCATGGCTGCGTCGACAGTTCTCACATTTCCCTTGATCTGCCTTACCACACTCACTAGTGCATTGCCGTCAACTGAAGGCCTAGGCTGCACGCGCATCCCTGCATCGGTCAGCAGAAGCAGCGTCACCGGCTGCCTGAGATGTCCTCCATTCGCCTGCAGAAATCGTTCAATCTCCTGCCGTGTAACCGCTACCTCCTGAAAGGGCAGGTTTACCATGTCGATCACCAGGATCACCTCGACCGGCGGATCGGGCTTCGCCTCTGAGTCATTGAAGGCGCGAAACGACAGCACCTTGCGCGGCTGGTTGTTGTCGAGAATCTTGAAATCCCAGGGCTGCAGTCCCGGCAAAGGCTGCCCAGCGCTGTCATTCACCATCACGTCCAGCTTGATCTTGCCTTCCGGGATCAAGAGATTCTTCGCCTTCGGCGGAGGCCGGTGCGTCAGCGTCGGATCGCTCGATTCCAGCTGTTGCGCTGGCACAGCCGGGCTTGTCTGCCCGACGATGAACCGGCTACATCCTGCAAGGATGAAAATGAGCCCGGCAAGCCGGCCCACAAATGTGTGACTGAACCTCACCCAATCTCCTTGGCCCATAAGTCTCTCCAAGCACGGCGCCTATGTCTGCTATGCTTGCGCTCTAACTCTAGAAGACGGGCCACGGTGGCGGTAAGGCTGCATTTAATTCATCGGCATTCGACTCACTTTCCGCGGTTTGTCCGATTTCGATCCCTTACCATCGATCGTTTGAGAGGAGCCGGCCCCGATGATCACACTCGAACTCACAAAACAGCAACGCGCCGATGCCATCGCTTCCATGCAGCGCTACTTCGCAGAGAACCTCGAACCCATCGGCGACCTGCCTGCGGGTCTCCTGCTGAATTTTTTCCTCGAAGAGATCGGCCCGGCCATCTACAACCAGGCCATCTCAGACGCACAAACACGCATGCTTCAGCGCGTCACCGACCTCAATGGCGAACTCTTCTCCGACGAATTCCAGTACTGGCCTCGCACCGACGCCAAACGCAAATCCCGCCGCTGACCAACTCTCATACCACTTCATTAACTCTTGCATAATGGACAGGGCTTTAGCCCCGGAGGTTGTCTCTTCCGCCTCACCATACGCAGATACAAGGCCTCGCCGACTGTATGCATTATGGAACTGATAAATTTAAGGAAAGACTGCTATCCAACTTCCCTGCTTTCGGACCGTTCACACATAGAAAGAGCCCATGAATCAAGGCATTGAAGACGTTCGCATCCAATGGACCAAGGTTGTCCTTCCCCCGGTCTTCCTCGAAGAGGAACGCCCCATCAGCGAGGAGGCCACGGCCACCATCTTCAACGCGCGCCTCGATATCTCCCGCATCCTCGCGCATCGCGACCCGCGCCTGCTGGTCCTGGTTGGCCCCTGCTCCATCCACGACACCAAGGCCGCGGTCGAATACGCCGCCCTGCTCAAGTCCGCCATCGCCGAATTCTCCGCCGATCTCCACATCGTGATGCGCGTCTACTTTGAGAAGCCCCGCACCACCGTCGGCTGGAAGGGCCTCATCAACGATCCGCATCTCGACGGCTCCTACAAGATCAACGACGGCCTTCGCCTGGCGCGCCATCTTGCTCCTCGACCTCGCGGAAATGGGCGTGCCCTCCGGCACCGAGTTCCTCGACATGATCTCGCCGCAGTACATCGCCGGCCTCGTCAGTTGGGGGGCCATCGGCGCACGCACCACCGAGAGCCAGGTACACCGTCAGCTCGTCTCCGGCGTCTCCTGTCCCGTCGGATTCAAGAATGCAACCTCCGGCGACATCCAGGTCGCGATCGACGCCATCCTCTCCGCGTCGAACTCGCACACCTTCCTCGGTCACACCAAGCACGGACAGTCCGCCATTTTCGTCACCACCGGCAATCGCGAAACCCACATCATCCTGCGCGGAGGTCGCAAAACGGTCAATTACACCGCCGCGTGCGTTGCCGAGACTGCTCTCCAAATGGAGAAGGCGGGGACCGCGCCGCGCATCATGATCGATTGCAGCCACGCCAACAGCAACAAGGACCACACCCGCCAGCCGCTCGTCTGCCGCGATATCGCCGGACAAGTTGCCGCCGGAAATCGCAACATCATCGGCGTCATGATTGAAAGCAACCTCGTCGCCGGCGCACAAAAGCTCATCCCGGGCCAGACCTCTCGTCCACGGGCAAAGCATTACCGATGCCTGCATTGACTGGAGTCAGACCTACCCGCTCCTCCAGGAACTAGCCGCTGCCGCCCGCACCCGACGCTCGACCACCTGACCCGCTCGCAGTATTTAATGTGCAATTTGCTTTTTCAGGAGACCACCTTTTCAGGTCGTCCTGCCATCCTATGTCTAATACCTGACATTGCGGGCTTGGCTCCCCTCCAAATCCTTCCATGCCGAAGCAGCAGCTGGCCTGCGGAGGCGCTTCCCTCCTGTAGTCGATGCCTCATGAAGGGCATCCTCCCCAGCTAAAAAGGGGTGATGCATGATCCCGCTCAGCCAGCGCTGAATCGCGGAGAGCAAATCCAGGAGATTCTCCGCCAGAATCAGGAGCTTACCGTCGCCAGTCAGTTCGCGGCTGCGGTCATGCACGAGATCAACGGGCCTCTGGAAGCCGTCAATAATCTCAACTATCTCATTCAGCAGGAAGCAGATGACCCTGCCAAGGTCCGTCTGTACGGCAGGATGCTCGACGAGCAGCTCCATACCCTGACGAAGCTCTCCCGCCAGACGCTCAGCTTCTATCGATCATCCGAGACGCGGGAGTCGATCGCTATTTCCACGCTGGCCGAAGCCGCCTTACGCGTGCACCAGAAGAGGATCTCCGCCAAGCGAATCAATCTTCGCAAACGGTTCAGGGCTGAAGTCTCTGCTGAAGTCCACGCGGGCGACATGCTCCAGGTTCTCTCCAACCTTGTCGCCAACGCCATCGACGCCTTGCCCGAAAACGGAATCCTGTACATCGGCGTCAAGCGCTCCGGCGATGAAGCACACGTCACCGTGGCCGACAACGGATCTGGCATTCCGGCCACCATATTTCCGAAGATCTTCGACCCATTCTTTACCACCAAGAAAGAACACGGCACAGGCCTTGGCCTCGCGATCTCCAAATCCATCGTCGAGAAGTATCACGGCCGCATCCGAAGCCGCACTACGACCACGCGCCCTACCGCAATGGCACCGTATTCCGTATCTCCATTCCCCTCATTGCCAAAGTGATCTAAATCACAATGAAATCTATAGTTATGTGCGGTATTGAACATACTTCCATTGGGTCAGGAGCATATAGTTTTCCGCAGATAGCGATAGGTTTCTCAAGTTCTCAGCGCAACTCTTCTCGCCGACCAGGCGAAATCCCTTGCGACTGTCGCAAAGGATCTCCCCAATGGCCGCCGAACTATCAAATCTGATCATCAATGCCCTTCCGCCTGAGCTGAAATCGTCACTGCTCGCGCGCCTGCAGCCAGTCGACTTACCCGTCGGAACAGTACTCTCCAACCCCGGCCAGACGCCCCCGTTTGCACACTTCATGACCTCCGGCATTGCTTCCGTCGTTACGTTCATGTCCGATGGCATCGGAGCCGAAGTTGGCGTGATTGGCCGTGAAGGCCTCGTTGAAGCGATCAACCTCCTCGGACCAGGCTCTGCCCCCACCACGGCCTTCATCCAAAGTGAAGGGACGGCCCTGCGGATGCCATTTGCCGAGTTGCAGCAGCTCTTCCTCGTACCCGGGCCGCTCTCCCAACGCATTCTGGAGTGCGTGCAGAGCCAGGGCTTCATTCTCAGCCAGCTCGCAGCATGCCACGGCCTTCACGAGATCGAAGAACGCCTCGCCCGCTGGTTGCTGATGGTCCGGGACCGCCTTCAGTCAGATCACTTTGAATTGACCCAGGAGTTTCTCGCTGAAATGTTGGGCGCTCGCCGCACCAGCGTCACCCTCGCCGCGGGAACTCTGCAGCGCAGCGGCCTCATCAAGTACAGCCGCGGCCGCATACAGGTCGTCGATCGCGAAGGCCTTGAAAGCGCAGCATGCGAGTGCTATCCCATCGTCCGGGATCTCGTCGCACGCCTCTATTCCCTGAAAATTAAATGCGCAACCCGCAGGTTGCGCATTTATTGCAACATCGTAAAATGCAGCTTCAGCTCAAGCATTCCCCATCACAATCGTGTGTGGACTCATCGGAATTGGGTGCGCCTTCACGCCGTTGAATCCCGCCTCGTCGTACATCGCGTTCAGCTCGCTAAATGTGTACGCATCTCCTGAGGCCGTGGTGGTCAGCATCGTCATGGCAAACCCGGCCGACATCGGCGGCGAGACCCTGTCCTCGTTCGGTACGAATTCGAGCGTCGCTGCTTTGCCACCTGGCTTAAGGGATGAACGCACCTTCTTCAACAACCCCACGCACGTTGGCTTGTCAAAATGATGCAGAAAGTTCGTCAGCAGAACTGCGTCGTACGGTCCGCCAAACTCTACTTCGAACGCGCTTCCGGGCAGCATGTTGTAGCGATCCTGTACGCCAGCCTTCTCCGCATTTCGCAATGCCACGCGCAGTACCGGTGCCCAGTCCAGTCCCGTCACCTGCGCATGCTTGTTCTGTTTCGCAATCTCGATCCCGAAAAGACCATGCCCTGCCGCGATATCCAGCACGTGCATCGGACCCTCGTGCCCTTCCAGAACAACTGCACCCAGCGGCCCCGCCATCGGACCCATCATCGGTGCCATGTTCTCCGCAAACTCCACCCACAACGGGTTCTCCGGCTCTACACTTCCTTCGCCCGGAAGGTGCGTTCGCCCGGCGCGCACCACGTCCGCAAGCCCGGTGAGTCCTTGAATCAGTTCCGGCCGGCTCATAAAGTGCGCCACTGAAGCCACGCACGCAGGCGACGCAGGATCAAGAAATGCGGCGCTGTTTGGTGTGTGCTTGTAGCTATTCGCTTCCTTCGCCAGCACTCCGTTGATCACCAGGAAATCACAGAGAATCCGAATGCCGCGCTCCGAGGCCTTTGCGTGACGTGCAATCGAGGCAACGTCCCCCGGCCCTTGGCCTACTGCTGTAAAGATGTCCAGATCGATAGCGGCCTTCAGTGCTGCCGTCTTCTGGACTGCCTGCACCATGTCAAAAACAATGCCTGGATTCAGCGGTGCGTCCGCATGACTTCCGTTCTGCATAATTGACCTCCGTTTTTTTACCTTGCTCATGGGAAGTCAATTCAGAAGGGGAACGACCTTGCCATCCCGTGCAGGCTCGCCGAGTGTATCACTCGAAATCTCTATCAGGAAGCGTTTTTCCTACTCACGATCCAGTCGGAGCAACGACGATCAATGTTTTGTCTGCACAGCATCTTGAAGGGTCCGGGTTTCGGTCCATGCAGTGACTGGATTTCGAAGGGTACGGGCTTCAACTCGTACATTGACCCTCGCATAACGAAAGGGCTTTTGCCCCCTGAGGGACTGTTCTTCAGCCGAGTTCATCGGCTCGCCTGCAACGGCCGTGGCCGCGGCGCTCCCGGCCCGAGAATGATGCGCGTCCTTTCCCGCGTCATGCGAACCCTGCAACCCAGTGCATTCGGACCCACGCACGTACTGGCACGCATCGCGATCCACGCCACCTGCTCCGGATCCAGCATCCACGCGGTTGCATTTGCCGCGTTATGTGTCTCCTTCATAAAGTACGCGGCATCCATATCCGCATTCGCCGCGTCGAGATTGGCCTGCATGCATTCGCCCTCTGGCGGCGCCGGCGTCCCCGCAGGGTGCCAGCAATAATCCTCGTCGTGCTCCAGCACGTATTTCTTTCCATTGTCGGGAATGAAGTACCGAGGCGTGATCGCAGGAATCCTCGCCACCGCGGCCCACTGGCTCAGGTCATCGACGAACGCGCGCGGCAGTTCGCTCAACGCGAGTGCTGTCAGCTTCAGTTGCCGCGAAAATACCGTCAGCGTCGGCGTCGGCTCGCCATTCGTCGGCGTGAAGTAGAAGCCGCCGAGCGCTATTCCCTCCTGCAGATCGAACCAGAGAAAACCCCGTCCGCGCAGATACGGTCCCTGCATGCCCATCACTGTCACATACCGTCCGTCGCGCACGTTCACGGGCAACGGCGATCCGTCCAGTACATCATCCAGCGCATCGGACAACGGCATGTCGCGCCCGTAGTGGTATTCCGTCCGAGGAACGATCTCCTTCTTCAGCGCACGAAATTGCTTTTCCTTCATCAACTCTTTGGTCGTCCGCCCCGCATATCCGCTCAGAAACGCAAGCTGTCCCCCAGGAATCGGACTCTGAATCAGTGTGGGTTGAGGCGCGGTCTGCGGTGCAGGCGCCGGCTCCTGCGTGCGTGACACAACCGCCACCGGAAGAATCGCGACCAGTGCAAGCATCGAAAACGCGATCCTGTCGCGAGAGGAGGTCAGAACAGTTTCCATCATGCACCTCACCGTTCCAATCTATGTCAATCCAGAACGAGGGCCGATTTAATTTTGATCAATCCAGCCCGCTTCTGTGCCTGGATAATTCTCTGCATCCCCTACCCGTTATCATTGTGCCAGCGCGGGAAGAGGCACGGATGTCCGGTCCCACCATCTTCATATCGGCGGGCGAAGCCAGCGGGGAGCACTACGGCGCAATGCTGCTCGACGAGTTGCGCAACCAGCTCGCCGTGGCTGACCAGCAAGCCCACTTTGTTGGAATGGGGGGCCCGCGCATGGTGGAAGCCGGCCTTCGCCAGATCGTCAGCTCTGAAGATATGGCGGTCATGGGCATCACTGAGGTCGTCCGTCACCTGCCCCGCATCTACCATGAGTACCTCCGCCTCAAGGGCGCCATCAAAACCCATCGTCCCAATATCGCCATCCTCATCGACTTCCCTGATATTCATTTCAAGCTCGCCGAAGAGTTCCATCGTCTCGGCATCCCCGTTATCTTCTTCGTCAGCCCGCAGCTCTGGGCCTGGAAAAAGAAACGCATCAAGCTCGTGCAGAAATACGTCGACAAGATGCTCGTCATCTTTCCCTTCGAGGAGCCTTTCTACCGCGAACGCGGCGTCTCCGCCGAATTTGTCGGCCATCCGCTCGCCGATCTCCCCCAGCCGGCCATCAGCCGCGAGCAATTCGCCCGCGAAAGCCGACTGAACCCTGCACGCTCCTGGATCGCCCTCTTACCTGGCAGCCGCGCCAAGGAAATTGGCGACAACCTGCCCCAGATGCTCGCCGCCGCCCGCATTCTCACCCTGCGCGGCCCCCGCGCCGCCGGATCGCGCAAGGAATTTGAATTCATCATCCCACTCGCTCCCACGCTTAACGCCTCCCAGCGAAAGATGCTTGCAGGCCTCGTGAAACACCACGGCGACGGCCTTCCCGTGCAGATGGTGGAAGATGCCCGCGCCGCCCTGATGCATGCGCGCGCCTCCGTAGTGGCCAGCGGAACAGCCACCGTTGAGGCCGCTCTTATCGGGAATCCCTTTGTGGTGGTCTACCGGGTCTCGACGCTCACTTATGAGATCGCTCGCCGCGTGGTCAAAGTCCCCTTCGTAGCGATGGCCAATCTCATTGCCGGCAAGTTGGTGGTTCCAGAGCTTATCCAAAGCGCATTTACAGCCGCCAATATCGTCCGCCAGATTGAGCCCCTGCTACCCGACGGCCCACTTCGCGAGTCCATGATGATAGAGCTGGCCCGCATTCGAGGCCTGCTCACCCCTCACCCAAACGGTCACGGGGACGAGGTTGAAACTGCCATCAGCCGTGTTGCGAGCATCACAATCAGGCAGCTTGGCGCAGCGTTACAAGTCTCGGAATCCGTGAAATCCTGAAGATGAGGGTGGGACGATTGAAATCTAAGGTCGTGAGTGGGAAGAACATGCGTCTAACACTGGGAATGCTGAAACTGAAATCGTTCGTTCGCAGCTCCTTGGCCGCATCCGGTCCAGGGCCGCTTGCCGCAATCGTGGTTTTCGCCGCTGGCTTTATCGCGGTATCCCCTCTTGCCGCTCAACGGCCGGAACGTGCTGCGCTCGACATCACCGCCTACGTTATCGACGCCGAGATCGACACCACCGCTCATCATCTCAAGGCGAAGGCCACCGTCACCTTCACCGCGCCTGAAAACTCCGAGATGATCAGCTTTGGCTTCCATCCGGCCTTGAAGGTCATCAAGATTACCGACGACTCCGGCAAGGTGCTCACCGGCGAGCGCTCGGCGGACGGCACCATCCGCGTCACACCGGCCTCCCCCCTCGCTGCCAGGACAGGCCGCTCATTGGACCTTCGAATACGACGGCACGATCACCGGCGCCGAAGACGGCCCCGTCGAAGGCCTCAAGCTCGCCGCCATCCAGGAGCCCATCACCTACCTCCTCTACGCCGCGCGCTGGTTCCCCACCACCGGCTTCATGACCGATCGCTTCACCGCTGAGCTTCATGTTCGCGTCCCGCAGGGCATGAAGGTTTTCTCCAGCGGCGCACAAGGATCTGCGCACCCGGTCACCCTCTCCGACGGCAAACCTGGCGACCAGTTCGACTTTAACTGGAACCGACCCGGCTTTCCGGGAACCGTCATCGCAGGCCGCTTCGTCGGCCCCGTCTCGGCTGGTGCCGGCAATGTAAAGGTCTATCTCACCGTCGCCCATCAGGGCTCTGCCAATCAGCTCGCGCAGACCGCCACCAAGGAGTTCGACTTCTTTACCGACAGCTTTGGTGGACTTGAGTCCAGCCACCTCAACGTCGTTGAACTCCCCGACGACACCCTGCCCTCAGCCTGGGCTCCCGAACTCGCCGCCATCATGGGCTCCCGCGCCGGCGACAAGTCCAGCGTCCGCCTCCTTGCCAACACCCTCGCCCATCTTTGGTGGGGAGCGGAAGTCAGCCCCAGGACTCTCAACGACGCCTGGATCACCAACGGCATGTCGCGCTACGGCGAGCTGATGTACGTCGAAGAAGAGCAGGGCAAAAGCGCCCTTAAGGCCGCGCTTCAGGATGTCTCGGCCGGCGCTCTCGCCTACGACACCATCCCGCTTTCCAGTTCCGCCCGCCTCAGCCCCTTCTCGCCGGAGTTCCAGTCCATGACTCTCGAGAAGGGAGCCATGATCTTTCACATGCTCCGCTGGGAGATCGGCGACAAGGCCTTCCTCGCTACGCTGAAAGGCACGCTGAGCGAGTTCACCGACAAGTCGATCCGCGAAGCCGACCTCACAAAAGTAGCCGAAGCCCAGAGCCAGGAGCAGCTCACACCATTCTTCTCACAATGGGTCGACGGCACCGGCGCGCCCACTTTCACCAACAAGTACGCCGTCTATCGTCTGGGCAATAACAAGGGATTCCGCACCATCGGCCAGATCAACCAGGACCTCGACCTCTTCCGCATGCCCGTTGACCTGCGTGTTGAAACCGATGGCAAGACTGAGGACCAGAAAGTCGACGTCGTCGGTACCGACTCACAATACGTCGTCGACACCTTCGGCCGCCCGCGCCACATCGTCATCGATCCCGGCGATTGGGTGCTCAAGTCCTCGCCCGACCTCCAGGTCCGCATCGCCATCCTCAAGGGCCAGCAACTCGTCGCGCAAAACGACCTGACCGGCGCCCTCGCGGAATATCAGAAAGCTCTTGAAGCCAACCCGCAAAGCTCACTGGCCGACTACCGCATCGGCGAGGTGCTCTTCACCCAGCGCAACTATCAAGCCTCGGTCAACTACTACCGCGACGCCCTCCGCGGCGATGGCGAGCCCCGCTGGACCGAAGTCTGGAGCCACATCGCGCTCGGCAAAATCTTTGACATCACCGGCCAGCGCGACCGCGCCGTCAACGAATATCGCCTCGCCGTCCAAACCAACGACAACACTCAGGGCGCCGTCAACGAAGCAAGGCAGTGGCTCTCCAAACCCTACAAGCTACCCGACACCGGCCAATAACCATTCCTCCTCCTCATCTGAGCGGGGCGCTTGGGCCACAGGAACGATATTTCGTTTCTTGGGCAGGCGGAGTGAAGGATCTGCTTTGTTTTTTCTGCCATCCTCAGCAAGTTGGCCACGCGCCCGGCGATGACGTGCTTTCCATCAAAGTTGATCGTCGAAACACTCGGGCAACGATTGAAGTAGCCTTCTTACTATGGCGCCTATCCGTACTCTGTTCGCAATTGGATCCGCTGAGCCGTCTCGTGCGGTCCTTCCCGATGGCCTTCGAGCTAGATATGATGGTGATCTTTCCTTTCCGCCTGCTCCGGTGGAGCGTCCCTATCTCATCGCAAACTTCGTGTCGACACTCGACGGGGTCGTGAGCTTCAACTTACCTGGTCAGTCGGAAGGATCTCAGATCAGTGATTCGAACGAAGAAGATCGGTTCATCATGGGCCTGCTGCGAGCCTCAGCAGACGCGGTGCTGGTGGGCTCCGGAACGCTTCAAGCCGTTGGTCCATTGGGCTCCTGGCTCCCGGAATCTGTGTATCCAGCAGCGAAAGATCTATACCGAAACTATCGAACCGAGGTGCTCCGAAAGCCGGAGTATCCGCTTGTAGTGATTGTCACGGGAGCGGGCGGGCTGGACCTCGCCAGCGCCGTGTTTCATACGCCGCGAACCAGGGTGCTCATACTGACCACGGAGCGAGGCAAACAGAGGTTGTCGCAAAGCGGATCGGGTGCACTCGCCTCTGTCGAGGTGAGGGCGCTCCCCACGGCAGAGACCCGTATCTCTCCTTCCGCCATCCTTGCGTTGCTCAGACAGGAAGCCGGAGTGGAGTTGCTGCTTCACGAAGCCGGCCCGACACTCTTTGGCGAATTTCTCGCAGGCGGGTTCATGGATGAACTTTTCCTGACAGTGGCACCTCAGATTGCCGGGAGAGTCGCAGCGCACCCCAGGCCTGGCCTGGTTGCGAATGTCCAGTTCTCTCCCGCGACAGCTCCCTGGTGCAAACTTCTCAGCGCAAAAAATGCAGCAGATTACCTCTTCCTGCGTTATCAGGTGAAAGATCGGAGCACATAGGGGCCCTCTAATTGGAATGAATTGCCGCAGAAACATCAAGGGCCGGCCCGTCGGGCCGGCCCTCAACCGTCTCCCTAAATTCCTCTATTCCGCGTCCCCCGGACGCCCCATCGACAGCACTTCGAGCGAAACCCTCGCCAACCCCGCCTGCGTCATCTGCAGCCTCTCCGCAGCAGCGTAGGAAAGATCGATGATGCGCCCGTTATTATTCCCGAGGTCGCCCCGGTCTGTAATCCGCACGACGACCGATTTCCGGTTGCGAAGGTTCACGACACGAACCATGCTTCCGAAGGGAAGCGTGGGATGGCATGCCGTCATGTCATACATGTTGAAAGTCTCGCCGCTTGCTGTCTTGCGACCGTTGAAAACTGATCCATACCACGAAGCGATGCCGCGGAAGAATCTGTGGTGCGGTTTGATCGCAGCCTGAGACTGGACGTTCATATCCGGAGTCGCTTTTGCAACCACCGGTGCGGGTGTTGCCATTGGCCTTTGCAGCCGAGCGTCCGCCTGCACTGTCCGGGTGGAAATCGTTCCCAGTATCCCGGCCATTGCCAAGCAGGATGTCCCCACAAGCAGCCAGAATGGAAGTGGCTTTTGGGGGTTCGTGTTGGTTGCTTTGGGTCGAATTAGCATCCTCTGATTTTATCAGCCGGATGGCCGATATCCTCCAATAAATTCAATTAGATGCAGGCAAAATCTAGCAAAAAGTTGACCCAAATGACGGTACGCGCGCAAGCGCATGATTCAACAGGGGTTGGACCAACCGCCATCCTGGTGCGCGATCATCTTTTTGCCCCTCTTTGACCGATCGACAACGGCAGCGACTCACGCCCTCACAACACTCCGGGAATGGGCGGAGGTCCCTGAAGTCGCAAAGACTATCACGGCAATCTCGTGTTGCGAAAGTAACTTTAGCCGCCCCTTAGCCCAGTCAATATTAGTTGCACTTCTGCGAAGGACCCACGACCGCAGTTTCGACGAAGCTCTGAACAACATCCTGCTTATTTTTCAACAGCTTGCGGGGAAGTTACCTTCGCCCACACAATCGTCCAACGGATTTGCAGATTATTTCGCCAATCCTGCTAGCCTCAGGAAATAGACCACTCTAAGCAACGTCCGCCTCGGATGCTTCGTCGGCTTTGAAGAGTTGTAGGCTTTTGGCCCGTTTCAGCTTTGAAGGGTATAGGCTTTAGCCCGTACATTAACCCCGGCGGCACGAACAGGCTTTAGCCCCTGAGGGAAGCTTCTTTGTGACGCATCGTTGCCTTTGACCGCGGCCCATTGAGTCGCCTCGAAATAACAGAAATGGACATCGGGCTTAGCCCCTGAGGAAGAGTTCTCTGGGCAGACAAGCTATGTCCTTCACCGGCCGCGCGCAAGCGGCCTTTTTCTTTGGGAGGAAACATGCACTTGAGCGCTGCAGGACTGGAACTCTTGAAAAAATCCGAGGGCTTCCGCGACCGCATCTACGCAGACGTCGCCGGGCTCCGCACCATTGGATTCGGCCACCGCCTCACGCCTGGAGAGGCCTATCCGAAGGGCATTACCCAGCCGCAGGGCGAAGAGATTCTCAATCGTGACGTCGCAATCGCCGAAGCCGCCGTTGAGCGATCAGTCAAAGTTCCACTCGCGCAGGGCCAATTCGACGCCCTGGTCGACTTCGTTTTCAACCTCGGCGCCGGACGCCTTGCCGCCTCAACCTTGCTCGGTTATCTCAACGCTGGCAAGTACGACGCCGCAGCCTGGCAACTACTCGCATGGGACCACGCCGGCTCCCAGGAACTTGCCAGCCTCAAAGCCCGCCGCGAAGCCGAGTTTCGCCTCTGGAATCCGCAAGGCAATTGCGAGAATGCGGCGGCATAGTCGAAAAGCATCCCGTAAGTTATTTGTTATCTGATTTCTGCAAATAACCGTAATGGATGAAGACATTTACATCTGACCTCATCCGGCAAACCATTGAAAATGAGTAATTTATGCAAAGAGACCATATGGAGGGGTTACGCCTGTTTACCGGTCTGACTCCACGATCTCGATCCTTTCATCGGCTTTGATGTACCCCTTGCGCCGGAACCACTCCTCCATCGCCGGCTGCAGCCGGTCGAGGGGCACACGATGGCCGGCTTCCATCAGCCCATCGCCGCGTGGCAGCGTGTCATCGAAAATCGCGTCGTTGGTGAAGTTTCGCATGGCGAAGTTGTCGATCCAGTGCAATGGACACGGATGACGTTTCCCCGCCGCATCCACTCGCTCGATCGACAGCTTTCGTACGAACATGCTCTTAGCCTACGGAACGCCGGAACGCCTCAGGGTTTTTTTCCCGGCGCAATCTTCGCATCTTTCGGTTGCTGCTGGGTCTCAACTTTGAATCGCTGATAGTCGTAATCGCGCTCGCGAAAGTGCTGGCGAAGAGTTTTCAGCAGGAGCAGCCGCGCCTGCACGGTGCCCTCTGCGCCAGTTGGAAGCCAGATTTCGCCATTGACCTTCGCCTGGTCGAAGCGAAAGCTCGAACCCTTCTGCACGGTCGCCAGAATCCCGCCCACCAGGCGGAAGTTGTCGTCGAAGCTCACTTCGAGGTGCGCCACCTGGTGGTCCGCTTCATCGATCCAGACGGTTCCCTGCAGTTTCTTTGAGGCGTCTTCGGCCAGTCCGTGGGTCTTCGCATCTTTGCGGCCCACAAAGTCGAAAACAATGGTTGGATCGCCGCGATAGAGTTCCCTGCGCTCATTGCGCACATCCATGATGTCGAGCACCCGGCTGATGCTGATCGTCGGTCCCTCGATAGACTGATCCCGCGGAGTCTTCTCCGCCTTCCCCACCAGCTTGGTTACCCGCTCGGTCTCTTTCTGCTGCTGGCTCTCATCGAGCGGCTTGTCGTTCGACTTCACCTTGCGCTCGATTACGTGGCCGTTGACGAAGAAATCCTCATACTCCGACGACTCCGTCTTCTTCACCTGGCCATTCCCATCGATGTCCTGCACCACCTGGTACGAGCTGTATGTGTAGTTCTCGCGGATCTGATCAAGCTTCTTCTGGTGTTCCTGCACCTCGCGCATCAGCTGGCGAATGTCGGGCAATGGTGCCTGCGCCGGTTGTTGACCGGGCGCGACACAAACCGAAAACGCGAGAAGACTGCAACCGAGCAAGGAAGAACAATTACGTATGTACATGCTGAGAGTAGTCCGTTGGTGCTGCGCATCTAGTCCTCGATCGAGGATGAGCGACTTCGCAGAAATGCGTTACTAGATGGTCGCACAAATTGCGCTTCAATAGACGCCGGTCGCGATATGATTGCATACCAACGACCTACGTTGGTCCTTAACCGAGACTCCGGAGAAAAACCCAGCATGTTTCGAGCACTCATTCATTGGCTCTTAAGCGCGATCGCGCTCATGGTAGCAACGAATCTTGTTCCCGGGTTCTACGTGAACGATCTGCGGGCTGCGCTAGTCGCGGCTCTTGTGATTGGCATCCTGAACGCAACCCTCGGCTTCGTGCTCAAGGTCATCACGTTTCCGTTCGCCATTGTGACACTCGGAGTATTCCTGCTCGTCATCAACGCGGCGATGATTATGCTGGCCTCGAAGCTCGTCAGCGGATTTATCGTCTACGGATGGGTTCCGGCGTTCTGGGCCGCGGTGATTCTGGCCGTGCTCGGCATGCTCATCCGCGCGATCATGAAGGATCAATAACCGCAGCAATCGCAGATTATCGCTGGGCCGGAAGCGGCTCCTTGCTCTTCGCAACCGTGAGCGCTCTGTGAATCTGCGGAACCGCTGCGGGGTTGCCATTGCCCGATCTCGGCTCGTCATTCGCTGGCGTCACCACCACCGGTCCTTCCAGCGTCCTGGGAGTGCGCTTGGCCCCGGCAGCGGAGAGACCACCGCCTCCATCGATCCGCTGCGGTGTCGCGACAGCCGTGGGCGCGATGGCAGGCCGAATATGCGAGTACACTTCCCAACCCCCGCCCGCCACGACAAAAACAATCGCAGCGGCAGCCGCTGCCCTCATCGCAGAGACACGCGATGAACGCGCACCATCCGCCGATGAGAGCGGCCACGAGATCACGCTGGTTTGACGCGGAACAGCGCGCAGACCGGACTTCACGCGCTCTTCAATGCCTTCAGGAGCCGGCAAGGAGGCAATGAGACGAAGCGTCTCTTCGGCTTTGATTACGCCGGCATTGCGATCGAATTCGTTTTGTGTCGAGGAACTCATCGGAGACTCCTGGAATGGTTAAGCAGTTCCGCCAGAAGATTACGCGCGCGGAACAGACGCGAGCGAACACTCGACTCCGTAACACCCAGAACGGCGGCAATCTCCACGCTCGAAAGCTCCTCAAATGCGGAGAGCATCATCACCTCACGCTCGCGGGCGGGCAGCTTTTCGATACACGCGAGCACATGGGCATGATGCTGTGCAGCCGCTGCACGTTCCTCGGCGGAAAGTCCCGGAGCAGGCAGCACGCGCGCGAGCTCGGTCACGTCGTCGGTTTCAGGACGGGTCTTCGATCGACGTTTGCGGTCGAGAACTATGTTCCACACGATGCGGATGAGCCAGACGCGATGGTCGCGAATTTCGCCCAGCGTCTCACGATGGCGCAAAACACGCAAAAACGCTTCCTGGACAGCGTCTTCGGCATCCAGTTGATTGCGCAAAACGGAAAAGGCTACACGGTAAAGCGTCGTCGCGTACTGGTCGACCAGCGCTGCCAGGGCTTCTTCCTGTGCGCGCTGGCGGGCTTCGTCATGCACGGCGCTCTCGACGATCTCCATCCATCCTGGGACTAGGGTCTGGCTGGCGCTCATATAAACACCAGACGCAGACGCCCGGCAAAATGCTCAGACGCTGAAATATCCGGGACTTCCGGCAAAATCCGCCTGATCGCCGGCCGCGCAGCGACTTACTGCTTGCCAGAAAGCTTCTGGGCCGCAATCGACCCGGCCGCGCCGTCCTTGTCGGAGTCCTTCAACTTGGCCCACAGCGCGCGGGCCTGATCCTGTTTGCCCGTGGCAGCGTAAAGATCAGCCAGATCCAGTTGCGCAGTCCCGGCAGTGACAGTATCCGAGGGCTTGGCAATGATTTCGTTGTAGAGATCGATCGCCTGCTGGTCCCGTCCGGTCTGGTGATAGATCGACGCCAAGGCCACCTTCGCGAGATTGGCGAGGTTGCGATTCCACGAATCGGCGACCTTCTTCAGCTCAGTCTCGGCTGTTGCAGTTTGGCCCATTTCCTGGGCTGTCACGCCGGTAAAATAGCGAGCCTTGCCGCCCTCGGGCAGCCAGCCATATTTGTCCGCAACCGCCTGGAATTGCTGATTCGCAGCCTTCGAGCGCTCGGCAGCAGTCGCGTATTCGCCCTTTTGAGCAGGGCCACCGGGGAGCGCCAGAGGCGCGGTGTACGTATCAAGTGCCGCGCCAAGCTCTGTTTCAGCCGTTGCTTCGCGCAGGTTCCAGAAGACGAGCAGTCCGACGCCCAGAATCAGAACCGCTGCGGCCGAAATGGCCCATTGCATCACATTGGTACTGTGACCGCTCAGCCAGGTAACGCTGGTCTTAGTGGCCTGGGCAAATTTATCGCCCTTCAGGGCATGACGAGTCTGTGTATCCACGGGGTGTTTTGTCCTTCGCTTCGATCGACTTGCAGGCGGGTCCGTACAGGTGGGGGCACAGCCACTGCAACCCTATTAGTTTATCAGTGTGCGAAGAACAGCGTCCACCAAGGGTGATCTGTACCGCTTGCCGTGCAGAAGCCGGGAAGATAGGCTAAAAGAATGTACGAAGATTTCCATGTGACCGACCGCTGGAGCGGCGAAGACCTGCATTGCTCGTGGAAGGCCAACATTGTGGCCATCGCCACACGCCATGCCGATGCTGTGGATGTGCGATTTGAAGTAAACGGACGTCCCATGTGGATCGCCCTGCCCTGCACCGCATGGCTCGAACAGAAGAAGCGTTCCGGAAAGGTCATCACCGACCAGCTCGCCGTCCAGATCGCTGGCCGCCACCTCAAGCAGCTCATCGAAGAGGGCTATGACGCCGGGCGCGAAGTCTATACAGTCTCGGTTCCTGAGGTACTTGCGCACCTCGATGCGATCGTCCCTGAAGCCAAACAGCTAGGCGGATTGCCGGCATTGCCGGTAGGTGTGGAAGCTACAGGATAACGAGACCAACCCCGTGGACCTCAACATACTTTAAATCGAGGGCCGGCCGATGGCGAAAGATCGTGCTTCACCGCAAGAGAAGAAGCAGCTTCAGCTAGCGAGAGATCATTTCACCTTCTCGGAAAGCCCGCACGGCTTTCGCAAAACTTGGAAGCAGAAGAAGGCGGAAACCAATCGCCAATACCGGCGGAAGAGCGAAGAGCTTCTCTCGCAGCTAAAGCCGGAAATCTCACCAGAAGATGTTGAGCTGATCACAGATGATGTGACAATTTCGCATCTCAAGAATGGCATCACGCGCAAACGTCTGAAAAAATCGGGCACGGTTTCCGTTGGCGAAAAGGTCAAGATCAAACTTGAAAAGCGCGCTGAAACCGTTGGCAGAAGGGTCAATCATCAACGAAAGTATGACGCGATCGTGGCATCTGCTGTGCGAACTCTTAATTCACTCGAAGGCGAACAGCTGGTCGATGTTGTCAAACGCATCATCCTTCTTCTGCGTGGGGGAGACCCAGTCGAATGGATGCGGCTGTACGAGTCGGGTGACAGTCTTGACCGAGCGGTTTTCTTCGTAGAGCGCCTGAATCGCGGCGATGGCTTCTACTGGGACGCCCTTCGCAGAAACCGAGAACTCTGCGAATCATTTCAACTTTGGAGAAAGAACGCTAACCAGATTCTCGCTAAAGTGGGACGCCCGCAAGAGAGAGATCTGGAGCAGAGAATCGCGACTGAAAAGAAAGTCAAAGTACTTCGGCGACAAGCAAGTAAGAGTTGAAATACCAGGTGCCACAGGCTGAATGTGGCTGATTCGAAGATCCCGTGCGTGGCTCCGCCAGCCTTTGGTCCTTTGCTCCCTGTTTCATTCATGCCGCAGCGCATCCATCGGCTGTACCGCGGCCGCGCGTCGAGCCGGGATCCACGTAGCGGCAAGAGCAACGCTGAGCAGCAGTGCGACACCGGCGGCCAACGTAACGGGATCATTGGGAGTCACGCCGTAGAGCATCGACTTAACCAGCCGCGTGAGCCAGAGTGCCGACCCGACCCCTGCAAGAATCCCGACAACTGTCAGCCACGTGCTCTCGCGCAAAATCATTCTGCGCACCTGGCCCGGCTGAGCGCCTAACGCCAGTCGAATGCCAATCTCATTCGTTCGCTGTGCGACGGAATACGCCATGATGCCGTAAATGCCGACGCAAGCCAGCGCCAGCGCCAGCACTCCGAACCCGGCAGTGAGCGCCGCGAAGGCTCGCTCGATTTGCATCGTGGCGTTGATCTGCTCTCGCTGCGTACGGAAATCGATGATCGGCAGGTCGCGATCGACGGATTGAACCACCCGGCGCAACGCCGGAAAAAGCGCAGCCGGCTCTACGCGTGTCCGCACCTGGTAGACCAGGGTCCCCGCATCAGGCTGCTGCACATAAGGGAGGAAGAATTGTGGTGGCGGGTCGCCGCGAAGGTTCGAATATCGAGTATCGGCGCAGATACCGACGATCTGTATCCAATCAGAAGGCGTGTCGCGATCCGCCTTGAACCGCTTACCGATTGGATTTGTGCCTGGGAATCGTTTATGGGCCAGGGACTGGTTAATAACCGCCACCTTCGGCGAGGTTGAAGTATCCTGCTGACCAAAACCGCGCCCCGCCAGAATTGGAATGCCCAGCGTGGGAAAGAAATCGATGCCTACATTGTTGTCGTATTCAGCATGTTTCCCTTCAGGCTGAGATGATTCCCCTTCGGGAATAAAGTCCGTGTTGTCCATGCTCTCTGAGATGTAAGCGAGCGATCCGGGCGCAACGCGTTCTACCCCGGGCACCGCGGCGAAACGCTCTTCCAATTGCTCGTGCAGTTGCACACTCTTTGACCCCGGATAGCTGCGGGCAGGCGGGCTGATTTCGAAAAGCACCAGATGATCTGCGTCGAATCCCACGTCCACCGAGTTGAGCTTGACCAGCGTTCGCACAAAGAGTCCCGCCCCGACGACCAGCAGTGTGGAGAGCGCGATCTGAAAAGCGACGATGGATTTTCCGGCAACGCCCTTGCGGCGGCGCGACGTGCTCTGCACGGTCTCCTTGAGACCGCTGCTGACTTCCGCGCGGGCCGCGAGCCACGCCGGCGCCGAACCAAAAATAACGCCGGTAATCAGCGTGACGGAGACTGTGAATGCAAAGACACCCCAGTCAAAGGGCCTACGCGCGAAGCTTGCATCACTGCGCTCCCATGCATTGGTCAACAGCATCGGGAGCGCGCCGCTGCCGATGTATCCAAGTAAAAGGCCGCCAGCACCTCCAATGGCAGCCAGCAGCAGACTCTCAGTCAGCAACTGGCGCAAGATGCGCGCCCTTCCTGCACCCAGGGCGAGACGCACGCTCATCTCACGCTGCCGCTGCGCCCCTCGCGCCAGAAGCAAATTGGCAATATTCGCACAGGCAAGCAGCACAACGAAGGCCGTAAATCCCGACAAGACGAATATCGGCTTCTTGAACATGCGGTCTGCGTAGTGCAACCCGCGGCTACCATCGACGAGAGCGAGGCGCGGCATCGTGTCACCCGCTGTCATCGGCATCGTGGCGTGCACGGCGGTTTGCAGTTGCACATCGAGAGCGGCCTGCGCTTCGGAATCCTTGACGCTCGGCCTGGTTCGCGCCACGACGTTAACCCACCACATCGTTGTATCGGTCAGAAGCGATATCTTGCCCTTGGGATCGACGACCGGCTGCAAGCTTATCGGCACAAACAAATCAGGAGGCGCCAACACGTTCTTTACGCCGGTAAAGCCGCGCGGATTGACTCCAACAATCGTCACCACCGCCTGGTTAAGCGTGATGGTTTGCCCCAGAACCGAGGGTGAGCGCCCATACACCTTCTGCCACAAGCTATCGCTGATCACAGCGACTGACCCCGATCCGCGAACAGCATCGTCCGAAGGTTGCAGCGCACGACCGAGTTGCGGACGCACGCCGAGAGCCTCATAGAAATTTCCGGACACCAAGGCCGCGTTTACGCGCTGGGCATTGCCCCGAACCGTCGCATTCATACCGTCTTCCTTGAAAGCGATCAGGTCCTGGAGTTTTTCGTTGTGATTGCGCAGCTGCTCATAGACCGGGTATGAGAAGACAGAACTCGTCATGCCGCCGTCCGCCGTTGAATCGAAATCTCCCCACATGCTCTGGACAACTTCGTGGCCATCGCCGTTCCAGCGCAACATGCGCAGTTGATCGGGATGAGGAACATTGAGCCGGTCAAAGAGCAGTTGCTTGCCCATGGCGAAGATCGTTGTATTCGCGCCGATCGCCAGCGCGAGCGATAACGCCGCAATCAACGTAAACCCCGGACTCTTCACAAGAATCCGAATTCCGTAACGAATGTCGGCGCAGAGTTCATCAAACCAGCGCAGCCCCAGCGAAGAGCGCATGCCTTCCTTGTGCACGAGTGCTGGCCCCAGCACGATGCGGGCGCGCCGCGCAGCCTCGGCGGGTGAGTGTCCCGCGCGGATCAGGTCGTCGGTAAGCTGCTCGAGGTGGAGCTGAAGCTCTGCTTCCATGTCGGATTCCAGGCGACGCCGCTGCGAAACAGCCCGAAACCACGACCGGAGCTCCGCGACTTCTCGCTTGATGAACTCGATCAACTTCATACGCTTTCCGGAGTAGTACGAAGAATTCCTGCGATGACGCCCGCCATACGATTCCACTTTTCAGTTTCAGCATCAAGCCGCTTTCGGCCCGCGGCGGTAAGCCGGTAATACTTCGCGCGGCGTTTGTTCTCGCTCTCGCCCCAGTCGCTGGCGATCACGCCCTGATGCTCAAGTCGGTAAAGTGCCGGATAGAGTGACCCTTGCTGAATGACAAGTTCTTCACCGGAGATCTGCTGGATGCGAAGCAGAACACCATATCCGTGGAGAGGTCCAAGCGACACGGCTTTGAGAATGAGCAGATCGAGAGTGCCCTGGAGCAATTCCATCTGCTTGTCTTGCGATGGCTTGTCTTCCAACTTATCCACGAAGAGGAGTCTCTCCTTGATGATCTAGGAGAAAGACTACGATGACTCTCCTAGTCTGTCAAGGAGAGCCTTTGTTCAAACGCAGATTTTCAGCGCGGTTCTAGCCTCTCGGATCGCCAAATAAAGTCCACTTTACGAATTTCATTTACGCTGACTCCGGTTTCCGCATCCCACAAATATGCGAATTCTGTTTCGCAGAAAGTGCAGTGCATTCATGGGGATGGCGTGTATCCCGCCACGCCTGCGGCAAAACAGGACGAACAAGTCACCAAGGAAAGGAGTCATATGGGTCACGGATTGATTGCATGGATCATCATTGGGGTGGTCGCCGGATGGCTGACTGGAAAGTTGATGAAGGGGGGAGGCTTTGGCTTCTTCATGGACATGATTGTCGGCTTGGTCGGCGCGCTGATTGGGGGCTTCTTGTCGAGCCGCATCGGACTTGGCGGCATTGGAGAGCACGGCCTGATCATGAGCATCGTGATCGCCGTTATCGGCGCCGTGATTCTGACGTGGATAGTGCGATTGGTTTCCGGAAATAGACGTGCCAACATCTGAGCGGACTATGCCAGGATGGCTTCAACGCCATCTGCTCGAACGTCCGCCGGGCATTACCTGCTCGGGCCCCTTAAATCGAATCCCCTCCTTCGCGCGGTGCGAACTGGCGGGGGCCTGTGTCTGCGGAATGAAGCCCCCTAAACACAAAAAACGCCCTGCCGCATATGGCAGGGCGTTTTGAATATTATTGCCGGCGATCACCTAATCTCCCACACAGTCGCCCGTGCAGTACCATCGGCCCAGCGAGGCTTAACTTCCGTGTTCGGGATGGGAACGGGTGATCCCTCGCAGTATGGTCACCGGCAAAGTCGAGGCGCTTTCAGGACGTGAGGAGCACTGCTCCGGGAGCCCTGAGCCGAGATCCTGAGCGCTTTCGCGAAGGATCTTTTGGCTCGCCCTTAATTCTGGTATGGCGCTTGGCGGGTTGGTTTGCCCGCAGCCTGCCGCGGCGTCTGCTTGTCCTGGATTGTTTCTCCCAGGCCCGGCAGGAACGCGGACTGCAATCTGGCGCCACAAAAACTTTGCTCAGAGTTTATCTGAATGACACGAAATTGATTGGTCGTACAAGGCTTGTAAGAAGAACGTCCGCGAACAACTTACTGCGCGGAGTTAATTCTATGGACAAGCCGAACGGGCGATTAGTACTGGTAAGCTACACGCATTACTGCGCTTCTACCTCCAGCCTATCAACCAGATGGTCTTTCTGGGCCCTTCAGGGAGATCTCATCTTGGAGCGTGCTTCCCGCTTATATGCATTCAGCGGTTATCACAACCGAACTTCGCTACCCAGCCGTGCCCTTGGCAGGACAACTGGAACACAAGAGGTTCGTCCATCCCGGTCCTCTCGTACTAAGGACAGCCCTCCTCAAATCTCCTACGCCCACAGCAGATAGGGACCGAACTGTCTCGCGACGTTCTGAACCCAGCTCACGTACCGCTTTAATAGGCGAACAGCCTAACCCTTGGAACCTTCTACAGCTCCAGGATGCGATGAGCCGACATCGAGGTGCCAAACCATTGCGTCGATATGAACTCTTGGCAATGATCAGCCTGTTATCCCCGGCGTACCTTTTATCCGTTGAGCGATGGCCCTTCCATACAGAACCACCGGATCACTAAGGCCTGCTTTCGCACCTGCTCGACTTGTAAGTCTCACAGTTAACCACTCTTATGCCTTTACACTCGACGACTGATTTCCAAACAGTCTGAGAGTAGCTTCGCGCGCCTCCGTTACAATTTAGGAGGCGACCGCCCCAGTCAAACTACCCGCCTAACTATGTCCCTCTCCCGGATCACGGGAGGAGGTTAGAATCACAGCACTCGCAGGGTGGTATCTCACCATTGGCTCCACCAAGTCCGAGAACCTGGTCTCAAAGCCTCCCACCTATCCTGCGCAGCAAGAACCATAACTCATAGTTAAGGTGTAGTAAAGGTGCACGGGGTCTTTCCGTCTAGCTGCGGGTAACCGGCATCTTCACCGGTACTACAAGTTCGCCGAGCAACTCGTTAAGACAGTCGTACGATCGTTACGCCATTCGTGCAGGTCGGAACTTACCCGACAAGGAATTTCGCTACCTTAGGACCGTTATAGTTACGGCCGCCGTTCACCGGGGCTTCAATTCAAAGCTTCGCTTGCGCTAACCTCTCCTTTTAACCTTCCGGCACCGGGCAGGCGTCAGCCCCTATACGTCGTTTTCGACTTAGCAGAGACCTGTGTTTTTGTTAAACAGTCGCCGTACGCGCTTCACTGCGGCCCACTTGCGTGGGCGCTCCTTCTCCCGAAGTTACGGAGCCAATTTGCCGAGTTCCTTAACGAGCTTTCACTCGAGCGCCTTTGGATATTCTCCTCGTCTACCTGTGTCGGTTTGGGGTACGGTTCCCTTTGTTCTCCTTAGAGGTTTTTCTCGGCAGCGTGGAATCAGAATCGTAAGCCCCATACGGGACTGTGTTACACCTCACTGTTAATGACCCAACGGATTTGCCTATCGGATCCAGCTTACGTGCAACAACCGCAATAGCCATAGTGCGGCATTCTTATCCTTCTGCGTCACCCCATCGTGATAACGAACATTGGGAGGGACGGAATATTAACCGTCAGTCCATCAGCTACGCCTTTCGGCCTCACCTTAGGGACCGCCTAACCCTGAGCGGATTAACCTTCCTCAGGAAACCTTAGACTTTCGGCGCGGAGGGTTCTCACCTCCGTTATCGCTACTTATGCCGGCAGGGTCTCTTCGCAACGCTCCACCAGTCTTCTCAGTCTGGCTTCACTGCTGTTGAGAATGCTCTCCTACCACGCACACCTAAAAGGTGTGCATTCGCTGCTTCGGTGTACAGTTTTAGCCCCGTTGTATTGTCGGCACCGGACCGCTTGACCAGTGAGCTATTACGCTTTCTTTAAAGGATGGCTGCTTCTAAGCCAACCTCCTGGCTGTCTGAGCGTTCCGACTTCCTTTCCCACTTAACTGTAACTTTGGGACCTTAGCAGGCGATCTGGGCTGTTTCCCTCTCGACGATGAGGCTTAGCCCCCACCGTCTGACTCCCGGATATGTTGTCGCTGGCATTCGCAGTTTGGTTGGATTCAGTAAGCCGGAAAGCCCCCTAGTCCATCCATCTCTCTACCACCAACGCAATTCATCCGAGGCTAGCCCTAAAGCTATTTCGGAGAGAACGAGCTATCACGGAATTTGATTAGCCTTTCACCCCTACCCACAGCTCATCCGAGCTTTTTTCAACAAACACCGGTTCGGTCCTCCAGTGGGTGTTACCCCACCTTCAACCTGGCCATGGGTAGATCATCCCGCTTCGCGTCTATTCCTGCCAACTGAACGCCCTGTTCAGACTCGCTTTCGCTTCGGCTCGCTTACGCTTAACCTTGCTGACAAGAATAACTAGCCGGCTCATTATGCAATAGGCACGCGGTCAGACATTCCCTTGCGGGCATAGTCCTCCCACTGCTTGTAGGCACACGGTTTCAGGTACTTTGCACTCCCCTCGACGGGGTTCTTTTCGCCTTTCCCTCACGGTACTGGTTCACTATCGGTCAGAGACTAGTATTTAGCCTTACGGGATGGTCCCCGTGGATTCAAGCAGGGTTTCACGTGCCCCGCCTTACTCAGGTATCCGCTTCGAGTCTGAACAATTTTCGTCTACGCGCCTGTCACGCTCTATGGATCCACTTTCCAGAGGATTCGACTAATTGTCAGATTGGTAACTCTACTGTTGCGGACCCTACAACCCCCGAAACACCGAAATGCTACGGGTTTGGGCTATTCCGAGTTCGCTCGCCACTACTATCGGAATCGAGGTTTCTTTCTTTTCCTTCAGGTACTGAGATGGTTCACTTCCCTGAGTTCGCTCTATCCCGCCTATGAATTCAGCGGGTAGTTCCCGAGGTTTGCTCGGGAGGGTTTCCCCATTCGGAAATCTCCGGTTATAACGCCTGTGTGCGGCTTACCGAAGCTTATCGCAGCTTGCCACGTCCTTCTTCGCCTGTCTCTGCCAAGGCATCCACCGTGCGCCCTTAGTAGCTTGACCATAGAATTAACTCCAGCGCAGGGAGCCGAATCACTTCGGTCCTGTCTGCCTGTTATTCTCAGTTATTCGCCTTGAGAGTAACTCAACCACGCTCACGCGTATTCAAGTTACAACTCCTAAAGACACTCTTCTTACTTTGAACACTTGCCTGAATTGCTGACTTGCAGCAACTCAATTGCTTGTGCTCGGCCTTGTATGTATACGCTCCTCGGAAACTTGCGCCGACCTGTGCGCCTCGCGGCGGACATGCGGCTATCCGATTTGCGTTACCCAATCAATTTCGTTGTCAAACATCAGATCCTCCTCTGTGTCGAGGAGGACCAGCCCTGAGGCTGTTGAAACCTGCCTTGATCCAAAACTAGTTCGAATCGCGGCCTGCTTCCAGGTCGAAGCCCTCAACGAACGAAGGCGCCGAACTGGACGCAGTGAATGAGAGGTTGGTGGAGCTGACCGGGATCGAACCGGTGACCCCCTGCTTGCAAAGCAGGTGCTCTCCCAGCTGAGCTACAGCCCCTTAAGGGTTGCGTGGCTAAGATGGTGGGCCTGGGTAGAGTCGAACTACCGACCTCACCCTTATCAGGGGTGCGCTCTAACCAACTGAGCTACAGGCCCGCGTTGCGCGCTCCCCCGCCGATAAGTTGCCGGCGGCTCGCCCAAATCTCATTCAATGCTAATGGGTTTCGAGGACAAAGGTTGAACATGCTAAACGGCTACGCCGTTTATGACTATCGCAAGAAGATCGGCCAGGAAAAGAAGGCTTGTATCGAATTTCCTGCCACCGCCGTTTAACCGGCTGAAGCAGGATTGCATGGACACCTATCCGATCGCCGAAGCGACTCCGCCATCGCGGAAGGAATAAGTGTGCCATGTGTTCTCTTTTAGAAAGGAGGTGATCCAGCCGCAGGTTCTCCTACGGCTACCTTGTTACGACTTCACCCCAATCATGAATTACACCTTGGGCGGCTGCCTCCTTGCGGTTGGCTTACCGACTTCTAGTGCAACCCACTTTCGTGATGTGACGGGCGGTGTGTACAAGGCCCGGGAACGTATTCACCGCGGCATTCTGATCCGCGATTACTAGCGATTCCAGCTTCACGTAGTCGAGTTGCAGACTACGATCCGAACTGAGGCCGGCTTTTTCCGATTAGCTCCCCCTCACGGGTTTGCGACGGTTTGTACCGGCCATTGTAGCACGTGTGTAGCCCTGGACATAAAGGCCATGAGGACTTGACGTCATCCCCACCTTCCTCCCCGTTATCCGAGGCGGTTTCGTCAGAGTGCTCAACTAAATGGTAGCAACTGAAGATAAGGGTTGCGCTCGTTGCGGGACTTAACCCAACATCTCACGACACGAGCTGACGACAGCCATGCAGCACCTATATTACGGCCCCTTGCGGGGAAGGAATGTTTCCACTCCGGTCCATAACATTTCGAGCCCAGGTAAGGTTCTTCGCGTTGCGTCGAATTAAACCACATGCTCCACCGCTTGTGCGGGCCCCCGTCAATTCCTTTGAGTTTCAGCCTTGCGACCGTACTCCCCAGGCGGACTGCTTAACGCGTTAGCTACGGCACGGCGGGATTGGGTACCCGTCACACCAAGCAGTCATCGTTTAGGGCTAGGACTACCAGGGTATCTAATCCTGTTTGCTCCCCTAGCTTTCGTGCATCAGCGTCAGTTATGGTCCAGTGAGCCGCTTTCGCCACAGGTGTTCCTCCTGATATCTACGCATTTCACCGCTACACCAGGAATTCCACTCACCTCTCCCATACTCAAGCCCGGCAGTTTCCGATGCAGACTATGAGTTGAGCCCATAGATTTCACATCAGACTTACCAAACCGCCTACGCACCCTTTACGCCCAATAATTCCGAACAACGCTCGCCCCCCTCGTATTACCGCGGCTGCTGGCACGAAGTTAGCCGGGGCTTCTTCTTCCGGTACCGTCATAATCGTCCCGATCGAAAGGAGTTTACGTCCCGAAGGACTTCATCCTCCACGCGGCGTTGCTGCGTCAGGGTTTCCCCCATTGCGCAAAATTCCCCACTGCTGCCTCCCGTAGGAGTCTGGACCGTGTTTCAGTTCCAGTGTGTCCGTGCGCCCTCTCAGGCCGGATACCGATCATCGTCTTGGTGGGCCATTACCCCGCCAACTAACTAATCGGCCGCGACCCCCTCCTGAAGCGAATTGCTCCTTTGACCCGTAGGTATTATGCGGTATTAGCTAAGGTTTCCCTCAGTTATCCCCCACTCCAGGGTAGGTTAGTCACGTGTTACTCACCCGTGCGCCACTTTACTCAGGTATTGCTACCCTTTCTCGTTCGACTTGCATGTGTTAGGCACGCCGCCAGCGTTGATTCTGAGCCAGGATCAAACTCTCGTTTGAAACCTAGTTGTCGTCCCCTCTGACGGAGGTCAGAGAAAGATCGACTCGTCTGCGCATCACTGCGCGAGACGTGTTACTTACCTTGTGAGAAGATCAAGCCAAAACCTGATCGTTTCTCACGACTGGCACGTTCAACCTTATTGTCAAAGATCCTTATGGCTTTCCGCCTGAGCGGGGCCGTTTGGATCGAGGCCCGGACTGTGACGTCAGGGTGTCCTCGAACTTAATGCGCAGTGCCAGAATCTCGCTTCCTAGCGGTCATCGGCATTTTTGCGCGAACCTTCTAAACCTATCGAAGTTCCGAGGTCGTGTCAAGCCATGATTCTTTGAGAATCAAGTCTATAACTCTTCCATCCTCGGCAGGCAGGTTTACCCGCCTAATCGATCGACATAGCGGCGAGATTAGTCAGCCGCAGAAGGTCGCACTGCGCAAAATATCAAAGAGCGACCAGCATCAAATGCCTAGCGCCACAAAGGCGCACGAAAGGACTTGCCTCTCGGGTCATGCAATGGGGTTGTTCTCTGCGGGATTCCCTACAGGGGCTGGATGAGCTTACGCTTCCTATCCGCCCTACGAACCGGCTTCCCACTTCCCTCTAAGGGCAGGCCATAAGGCCACTGGGAGGCTCCACTGCTACATCTGCAACTTTTTAAGAGTAGCACAGGCCACTCTCGTATGCAAATCGCGAAACCGGCTTGATTCAGTGCGCCGTTTCGCGACTTCCTGAGAATAGCAACGGAGCAGGAATAGTGCAACCTGCGATGGCTGTGGAAAGGCGTCCGTTTCTGTGGGAAACACCTTCCAAGGCGCTTCAAATCAGGGCCAAATCGCCTCGCAATCTTCCTTCCCCGTCCCAATTTCGTCGAATTTCGGCCGACGCGCGGCATTTCTTCGGCCTTCGGCCCGCTCAGGGACGTGAAATGACGCCGAGATCCGTCAGTCCGTTCACGAAAAACTGCATTGCCAGCGCTACCAGCAGCAATCCCATGATTCTAACCAGGATACGAATGCCGGTTTCCCCCAGAACCGCCCTCACCCGTCCCGCACCCGCCAGCACCAGGTAACTGACAACGCAAGTGATAGCGATGGATCCGAGAACCGCCCCCATCTCCCACCGCCATAGACTCGGCGCCTGGCCCACCAGCACCATCACCGACGAAATAGCTCCCGGCCCCGCAAGCATCGGAATCCCCAGCGGCACAATGCCCGCATCTTCCTTTGCCGCGCCTTCCTCCGTGTCTCCGTATGCTTCCTGCGTCGGCGATCGCTTCGCCTCCAGCATGTCCAGTCCGATCAGCAGCAGAATCAACCCGCCCGCTATCTCAAACGCAGGCAATGTGATACCGAACATCCTGAAGATCAGTTGCCCTGCCAATGCAAAACTCGTCAGCACGATGAAACAAGTCAGCGCAGCCTTGCGAGCCATGCGTTTTCGCCGGGCAGGATCGACGCTTTGCGTAATTGCCAAAAACGAGGGAATCGCAGCGAACGGGTCAACAAGAAAAAAGATAGAGCTGAGGGCCAGCACGGAAAAGCGCACCAGTGGCGCAGTGCGGATCTCGTTCAATGCAGCGGTGGCAGGATTCGTCCAGTCGAGCATGGCCTTACTAATCTCTCATCGTTCAGGGCTGATTGGCAGAAGGTTTTAGAGAACATTAAAGCTCTTGATGCGGCGGTGGCCATGGCTGTCGTCGACCGGCGCATTGCCCTCGCGCATCACCAGCCGGGTGTGACAGCCGGCTTCGCGGGCAGGGTCGAGTTCGCGAACTGCGTCGGAAAAAAACATGATCTCGCGCGGTTCGCAAGCCATTGCCGAGGCAATCGAATCATAGCTTGCACTGGATGTCTTCGGTCCAGTGCGGGTATCGAAATATCCCGAGATCAGCTGCGTCAGATCGCCATAGTTGGAGTGGCGAAACAGCAGGAGCTGCGCAGCAACCGACCCCGAAGAATAGATGGCCACGTGTGCCGCCGTCGACCAGCGCTCGAGAGCCTTCGGAACATCGTCGAACAGCGTGCCCTGCAGTTCGTCACGCTCGAATCCGCCCTTCCAGATGCGTCCCTGAAGACTTTTGAGGGCCGTCGATTTCCGGTCGCGGTCCATCAGCCAGTTCAGGTACGGAATCGCCTCGTCCCAGTACTCCGGCGTTGTGAATCTCGGCGCCGTCTCGTCAGTTTCGCCCGCGCATTCTTCGGCGAGCATCGTCAAGTCGTTCGCAACCCCCGGGTCGGCGCAGTGTAATTGCAGAAACGTCTGAAAGTGGGCGCGTGCGTAAGGAAAAAGCTGGTCGTAGACGAGTGAGAGGGGCGCAATCGTGCCCTCCACGTCCAGAAGAAAAAGTTTCGGCGGCTTGGGCTTGGTCATAGGCGAATGCCAGTGGCTGCGCGCGTCCCGAGATACGCAGGACCGAAGCACAGCGGCTGGTAGTTCCGATCGACTCCGGAGCCGGTGTAATGCGGCGTCCAACCGGCAGTGTCCTGAAACCAGCGAATGGCGCGGATCCGCCGATCTTCGCAGAGCGTGAACCAGTGTGTCGTGCCTCGCGGTACGCGCAGCATGTCACCCGGTCCAACCTCGACCGAAACGACCTTTGCCCCGAGATGCAGAAAGAAAATCCCGCGTCCCGCGAGAATGAAACGGACCTCGTCCTCGTCGTGCGTATGTTCCTTGTCGAACTTTGCCAGCATCGTTTCGAGATTCGGCGTAGCGGGATTCACATCGATGACATCGGCCGTAACATATCCGCCGCGTCGCTTCATTTCATCAATTTCATCCGAGTAGGCAGCGAGAACCTCGTCCGCGGATGCGTCCGCACCAACGCGGTCCAGGCTCCAGCGCTCGTAATCGATGCTCAGAGCAGCAAGCTCTGCGCGTATTTCAGGCTCCGCTTCGATGGTGCGATTTTCCTCTGGGTCGCCGACGACAGGTCCACCTCGCTGCGGTGATTTGGGGAAGCGCAGAACGGCCATCACGTTCTCCTCAGAATTTGGCCGGTAGAAAGTGGGCACCTCGACTCGAGAGCCCGACCGCTCTCAAGAAGGCTGGCCGAATATCCGCCGTCCCTCCACCTCGAAGAGGAATTCGAGTGCCTCCAGGTGACGGCGTGCTTCAGCCACCGATTCTCCCCAAGTATAAAGCCCGTGCCGGCTCAGCAAAACCCCGTGTGCATCGGGATTGTCGCGAAGCACATCACGAAGGTGTTCCGCCAGCGATGAATATACCTGCGTGTTCTCGATAATCGGCACGCGCTCGGTGTGTTCATGCGTTGCGACGCCCGCAAGGCCTTTCAGAATCTCGTAGCCCTGCAAAAGAACACGTCCTGCCGAAACAAACTTGCCTGAGAGCAGCGTGTTCCAGATGGTATGGACATGAAGGATTGCGCGCGCATGAAGTCGCTCGCCGTAGATGATGGTATGCAGGCTCGTCTCGGCAGATGGACGGCCCTGGCCTGATATCGCGCGTCCTTCAAGGTCAATCTCCAAAAGATCGGCGGGCGTGAGCATGCCCTTGTCGAGGCCCGTCGGCGTGATAAAGATGCGGGCACCCGAACGCACGCTGAAGTTGCCGCTGGTGGCAGGCACCCATCCGCGGGCGTAGCAGCCGCGCGCCGTCGCGCAAAGCTGCTCGATCTCACTTTCCAGAGAATGTGTTTCATCCAACATGCGTGAATGCAGTTTAGCAATGCTGGTTCGCGAGTACGCCGGATTATGGCAGTTTCCGTCACCAGTTTCTGTCCGCATCGTCGTTGAGCGATGCGACCCCGTCATTGCCGCTCTACAATCGTTCTTTGCTTCCTGAATCACAACGCGAACGCGTCGACGTAGTCCTGGTATCGCCACGGAATCCACTGAACATCGGAGCCGTGGCGCGAGCGATGGCGAACTTCGGCTTCACGCAGCTCACCGTGGTTGCCCCGTACGAACCGCATTGGCGCGAAGCTCGTTCCGCAGTCGGCGCGCCCGAGTTGCTGACAAACGCGCGTGAGACAACCTCTCTGGCCGAGGCAGTGCGGGATTGCTCGCTCGTGCTGGGCACCGGCACGCTGACGCATCGCAAAGCAGAACAGCCCGTAATCAGGCTTGATAACCTCGCACCTCTTGCAGCCGAAGCGCTGGGCCGTGGCGAACGGATCGCCGTGGTCTTCGGGCCAGAGAAGCATGGACTGACCCGCGAAGATCTCTCCTTCTGCCACCATCTCATCGAAATTCCAACCGATCCGCGGCAGCCCTCCATGAACCTCGGGCAGGCGGCAGCGGTCTGTCTATATGAGCTGGCTACGCGCGTAGGACCATCGCCCGGCAAATCGTCATCCCCGAAAGATCGCACTCATCCGGAGACGAAAACCGAGGAGTCCAAAGCCGTCGAAAAACCTGCGCCGACCTCCGGCAATCTCGACATCCTCGCCGGCCTTATCGAAGATGTCATGGTCGCCGCAAAATACTCGCCAGCAACGATGCAGGAAGCCAACCGGCATGACCTGCGCCTCATCTTGCGGCGTCTCAAACTGAGTGCAGCCGACCACCGCAGGACGCTGGGATTGTTTCGTCGAATTCTATGGCGTTTAAAACGGTGAAACGTTACATTCTGAGTGCGCAACGATTTGCGAATCATGCGCATCCAACCCGGCGGGAAACACAATCTTGGCAATTTCTTGACAGTGAAAGGTGGCCGGATGCGTACGTTCATCGACGATCTTTGCAAAGTGCAAGTTGTGTACACTCGAAGCGGACTTTTTGCGGTCGCTCTACTCACGGCGCTGAGCCTGACGGCGGCCTCGCAGACCCCCATTCCCCCCTCGCCTTCGCCGCAGACCGGATCATCATCGCCGGAGGGTGCAACAACACCGACCACGGCACCAGATGCACCCTCCACCAGCCCGGCGACGCCGGAGCCGGAAGCGAATGCCGACGCGCACGCTGTAATCGTCAAAGATCCGCTCCTGAGCCAGGGGGCATTCTCAATCCAAACGGTCGGAGGCGAGATCAAAGAGGACCAACTCAAACCGCTGTTGGTAGGAAAGACCCTATACCTGCGCGCCGGATACCTGGATAACACGCTTGAGTTCGATGAACACGGCAGATTGCTGGGACATTCCCCGCAGGGTTCCTACACCCTGAACCAGATCCAGATCAACAAGGTGAAGTTGTCGAAGCGCAAGCTGGAGCTCGAAGGCGACCGGTATGGGCTCCATTTCCTGGGTGCAGCTCCTTTCGAGGATCCGACCACGGCGACGGACCGCGTGAAGATCACGCCCAAGAAAAAAGCTGTTCGCATCTCTTTTGATCGCGAGCAAGTGGAGATACCCAAGAAGAAAAAACAGAAAGGCAAAGATAAACACAAGCACAACGATCAGGATCAGGCGAAGACAGACGCAGCATCTCCAGCGGCTCCGGTTGATTCGTCCGCGGCCCCACAAAACGCGAGTTCTTCAGCGTTGGGCACGGCTCCTCAGCAGAACCTCGCGGACGGGCGCGCTTCCAGCGATAAGAAAGTGACGACAACCACTTCACCGGCTCATGCCTCGCAGTTGTTGCTGACCGCACTCGACAAAGTCTTTTCGATTGGAATCGATGAGCGCATGATCGCTGCAATGCCAGATTTCTGGAAGCTCTACTACCAGGCTGCGGCGAACAAAGTAGATTTCAAACCGGCCGATCCCGGCGTATTTCATCTGAATGCGGTTGACCAGAAAGCGAAGCTGATCTCGGCGCTCGATCCGCCGTCAAACGAGTTTGCCCAGGCCAGCGGAGTGGCAGGGATGGCGCTCTATCACACGGTGGTCGGCACCGACGGCAAAGTCGAGGAGATTGTTGCCGGACGTCCTATCGGTTTCGGCCTCGACGAGAGCGCCGAGCAAACCATTCGCAAGGCAACTTTCCAGCCTGCAATGAAAGACGGCAAGCCTGTTCCCGTGGCGCTGGACGTTGTGGTGTCGTTCCGGATCTACTCCAAAAGAACTTCACAGCCCGGCACACCGGCGACCACGGATCCCACACGGCCCGGTCCCTACACTGTGCGGGTTCCAGCAGCCTCGCCGCCTTCTCCAACGGCGCAGTGACGCGACTTTCTCGAAGCTAAAACTAACTTGACGTCGCCGCCGGTTTACTTCGTCTCGTGCGCAGGCTCCCACAGTTCAACCCGATTGCCTTCCGGGTCCCATATCCACGCGAATCGCCCGTAGCCATAGTCTTCGCGGTTGGGATCGATGCGGACGTTGGCGGCCGCAAGCTGCGTCAGCAGCTCATCCAGATTGTCGACGCGGAAGTTGACCATGCATTGCTGCGGCCCATCGCCGAAGTACTTCGTGGTCTCGGGAAAATGCGCAAAGACAGTCATGCCCACAGACTCCGGCCCGTCGAAGGCAGCGGAACCACCATCCTGCAAGGGAATGCCGAGCATTTCAACATACCAGGCCGCCAGCTTCTTCGGGTCACTGGCCTTCAGAAACACGCCGCCCACTCCCACGGCTTTTGCCATGTCTATTCCTCCTGCTGAATGATCTGCTCCAGCTTTGGCTTGTGTTTGGTCTGCCGGCCAACCCGTGGCTTGTCGTCGACCACACGCGCGGGCTTGGGCTGACCCACCAGTTCGCGGGCGTTCGCCTTCACGGCCTTGGTAGCCGAAAATCTTCGTGGCTTGCGTTTCACCATGCAAGATCGAGTATGAAATAAGACATGCCCCGATGGCTATGTTTCTGAAAAGGTTTGAGGGTCTGGATTTCGCGGGAGCTTAGACTTTGCGCACGCAGAGGAAGTTGGCGATCTTGTAAATCTGCAGGTCCGATAAGAATGTCGAGACCTTCGCGTGAGGCCGTGCCTGAGGACACGATAGAAAGTCATAGCTCGGCGAGAGAGCCCCAGATGGTCAGCAAAGTGGTACCGCGTATGGAGAAATGTGTCGCCAATCTTCAATTTGAATGCGAATATGCGGCCTGATGCGATCATGATGAAGCTCCGAGCAGACGTCCATCCCGTAACCTTCGGTATCGATCTTGAGGAAGTCGATTCTTTCGATTCGTCCTCTTCGCACATTTGGTCGATGGTGGTGACGCGTTGACCTTTCTCGCGACCGGGGAGAGCCGGCCCAGATTCTGACTTCTCGGTGCAGCGAGTCCGTTGTCTCGCCTTCTGACCGGGAGAACAGTTCGCACTTCCGCCTCGTTCATACTCGGCTGTACCGTCAATCCGCGAGCCTGTCGGAGCTCGACGCGCTACTTCAGCACTGCGGCCGGTCATTGAGTCTCTGGAAGGCGGTGGATCTGCGGTTCGATAGGCAAAGGCCTTGAAGAACAGAGTCGCCATCCAACGATGTCGAGCGCCGCATCAGATATAAGTCCCGTCGGTTTCGGCGGGGAATGTCTGACCTTAAAGAATGAATCGCCCAGAGAGTGTTTTGGAAACATGCCCGGCTCAATCTTCTGACGTGTAAGCCAAAGTCTCGTCGCTTTCGCCTCGCGGATTGACCGCGCTCGCAGCAGCTGAGCGCGGTCGGCGTATTTCAGCGGGCAAACCCCTGCAAAGATCGCAAGCATCGCAAGAATTGGATGTCGTTGGTCGCGGACGCGGAGCCGCCACGGAAATGAACGACTCCCGATGGAACTGCCATCGGCCGTCCATGAGGCGGACCGGCAGATTACGCGAAAAGCCGCATGAATGCTGTGCTCTCTGCCACGAAGGACGCGAGAGGATTAGTATGGAGGAGTTCGGGCCGAAGCGGAAGTGCCTGAAACCTTTATCTGCGAGGCTCTGTCGGGAAAGATTCCGCGACGGGGCTTTTTCGCAGACGTGGAGAAGTGAGGGAAATGGACGAACGAGAGTTTTTCAACGAGACGACGGAGACTCGTACGCACAACCTGACCTGCCCAAAATGCGGCCAGGCTGGCGAGTACAAAGTGACCTGGGTAGTACGCCGAAAGCGGCCGCAACTGCCCCGCAACGCTGACGAACGCGACCGCGCCAAGTTTGCCAAGGCGCAGTCGTACATGGTGCGGCGCGACGACAAGCTCAGTTGCGTGAACATCCGCTGCCGCAAGCCCTTTGAGATTACGTCGCTGCAATCATTGGCGTTTCTGAACGAGTAGTCGATGCGATGAAAAGTCTGGTACGCCGAAAACTGGCGCTGGCCGGCCGGCATGTGATTGAATCGAAACAGTGAGCAGCCCAAGGCCCGGAGGCCGACTGGGGTCCTGCGAGGAGACAGAACCTGATGGCGAATTCCCTTCTTCCCCCCGAAGAGCGCAACCTTACTCCAGACCAGGTGGAGGCGCTGGACAAGCGGCGCGAGTGGGGACATACGCTCCTGGTCATTGCCTGCCAATTTGCCGTGATTGCGACCGTGCTGCTGCTCTGGGTGGGACAAGACCTGACCTATTCGCCCGGGTGGGTTCATCCCATGGCCTATTACTTCGCGATCGCCGTCGGTCTAGTGGTCGTGCTTGGCCTTACAGGTCTGGCTTTGCGATCCGGAACACCGCGAATTGACTAAAGCCATTTAAATCAGCGAACTATCGTCAATTGGGCCGGCCGTCGCATGGGTTGTCGGTCCATTACGCCCCTGCAAAGCTGGAAAAAACGGTATAGCCTGAAGTTGGACAAATGGCTGCTGCTTCCCCAATTGCATCCGCCGCAGAATCAACCTCTCGCCGCTTGGTGGACAGCCATGGCCGGGTGATCCACGATCTGCGCGTCTCCATCACAGACCGCTGTAACTACAAGTGCGTCTACTGCAGGACGGGCGAATTCGGTGCGCAGTATCCCGAACTGGGGATCGAAGAATATCTGCGTCTGATCAAGCTGTTTGTAAATCTTGGAATCGAAAAGGTTCGCCTCACGGGCGGCGAGCCGTTGCTGCGCCACGGCCTGATCGAGCTGATTGAAGAGTTGGCGCGTTTGCGCACTCCCCAGGGCGACCCGCTCGACCTGGCGCTGACCACCAATGGTCATCTGCTTGACAAGCTGGCCGGGCCGTTGAAGGCTGCCGGACTGAACCGCGTCACCGTGAGCATGGACGCCGTCGATGCGCCCACCTTCGAGCGCATCACCCGTGTTCCAGGAAGCTTCGCAAAGGTGCTGGCGGGAGTTCGTGCGGCGCGCGCTGCCGGCTTGACGCCGCTGAAGATCAATTGCGTTTTGCTGCGCGGCTTCAACGACAACGAAATCGAGGGATTTGCCCGGTTTGCACGCGAAGAAGACGTGGTGGTCCGGTTTATCGAGTTCATGCCGCTCGAGGAAGGTCGTCTGTGGACACCTGAGATTGTCGTCCCGCTCAAGGAAATTGTTGAGCGCATCGGTCGCGAGATGCCGCTGGTACCGTTGCCGCCACGCGAGGCCAGCGAGACCGCCCGGCGCTACACCTTTACCGACGGCGTCGGCGAGATCGGGATCATCGCCCCGGTCAGCCAGGCCTTCTGCGGCGCATGCAGCCGCGTCCGGCTCACGTCCGACGGGAAAATCCGGACCTGCCTGTTTTCGCAGGTAGAACACGATCTCTACGGTCGGATGCGGGACGGTGAAAGCGAGGCCGCACTGTCTGACTACATTGTGCAGACCATCTACGGCAAAGAGGCGCGACACCATATCGGAGAGCCCGGATTCCTGAAGCCATCCCGCTCCATGGTCCACATCGGCGGCTGACGGGAAAACACTTCTCCGCGATCTCTGTCCTTACAATTTGATTAAATCGAGAGAGGCAAATGTGTGCGCACAAAAATTGCGACATAGATCGTTTGACGAGCGATAAAGGAAGATCTGTCGCGTGTAACTTTAGTACATAATGGCATAGACCAATGAGACTGTTCGTGCGCGATTTGAACCGGCGCGCCTGACAGAATTCGCATCAGATCAGATCACCTACCCCGTATCTCCAGAGATGACTCAGTTGACTGAAGATCGCATTCCCCTCGACGACCTCATGGTCTTTCACCAGCTGGCCCGTTCGCTCAATTCGAGCCTCGACCTGAACACGATCCTGCGCACAATCCTTGACCAGATGGAGCGCATTATCACGGCGGACATGTGGGCGCTGCTGATGTTTGACGAGGGGCGCCGGGATCTGTATTACGCAATCGCCTCAGGCAACGGGGAGGACGCGCTGCGCGATCTGCGCGTAAGGGCGGGCGAGGGCATCGCAGGATGGGTGGTGGAACGCGGCGAAACGCTTATCGTTCCGGAGTCGGAGAATGACGATCCGCGCCTGCGCGAGACGCTCTCCGCAGACAGGCATTCCGTGCGTTCGGCGATTGCGATGCCGCTGTGCGGGCGCAAGGGCGTCCAGGGCGTCATCGAAATCCTCAATCCGCGCGCCAGCCAGATGAGCGATTACACCATCGCTTTTCTGCATATCCTGTGCGACCACGCGGCGATTGCCATCGAAAATGCACACGACGTGGCGCGCATCCAGCAACTGACCATCACCGACGATGCCACCGGGCTCTACAACGTTCGGCATCTCTATAAAATGCTGGAGCAGGAGCTGGACCGGGGACGGTACATGAGGCAACCGTTGAGCCTGGCGTTCATCGATCTGGACAGGTTCAAGCTGGTCAATGATGTCCACGGCCACCTGATCGGCAGCGAACTGTTGGGTCACGTTGGAGCCCGGCTGAAGCAGCTGAGCCGTGAGAAGGACATGTGCTTCCGCTATGGCGGCGATGAGTTCGTGATCCTGATGCCGGACACCGCGGCGTCCGATGCGATCGTGCTGGCAACCGCCCTGCACCGGGAGCTGATGAACACGCACTTCCGCATGAGCAACGGACTCGATCTGACAGCCAGCGCCAGCGTAGGCCTCGCGACCTGCCCTCCTGATAATCCCGCGGTCCACGCCATCATTGGCGCTGCCGATGCGCGCATGTACGCGGTAAAGAGCAACGGCCGAGGCAAGGTACGAGGCGCTGATAAGACGAATGCTCGTCTAGAGTGCTGGCGGTTGTCCGTCGAGTCGAATCATAATTACATGAATGACTCGAAAGATTACGCTCACTGACCAACCAGATGCTCCCGCCGCGAAAGCGCTGTCTCAACTGCTGCTCCAATTCAATAATGAGCGATCGGGCTGGCCGTTTGATTATCGACCGCTTGCGGTTCTGATCACGGATCGGGAAACGAATGAAGTTCTCGGCGGCCTGTGGGGCGGGACATCGTACGGCTTTCTACACATCGACTCCTGTTTGTGCCGGAATCAACGCGTGGCAATGGCACGGACGACGCCGATGTCCCAAGCCGAAGAGGAAGCGATTCGTCGCGGATGCCGCGGCGTGTGGCTGGATACCTTCAGCTTTCAGGCACGCGGATTTTACGAGAAGCTCGGATATACGGTATTTGGAGAGCTTGACGACAATCCGCCTGGCCACAGCCGGTTCTTCTTGAAGAAGATTTTCTGACCTCGCAGGACGGGCATCAGGTGCGCGTGCTCTGCTGATTATTCGTCGATCTGTCATTTGCTTCTCCGCCAGCTTCTCCAGCTGATTCCGCCAGTCGAGTGACTCGACAAACGGCCGCGACTCACGCCAGTTGGGCTCGACGATCACATGCAGTTCGAGATAAACGCGCGTGCCAAGCAATGACTCGATCTGCTTGCGCGCGCCGGTGCCGATCTCTTTCAGCTTCGCTCCGCCCTTGCCGATGAGAATCGCCTTTTGCCCATCGCGCTCGCAGTAGATCGCAGCGGCAATGCGCGTCAGCGGGAGCCGAGCCGGCGCCTGACCTTTCTTGCGCGGCGGAGCGGGCGGTTCAGCTTCTTCGAACTGCTCGATCACCACGGCCGCCGCATACGGCACTTCCTCACCGGTCTCCACAAGAATGCGTTCGCGAATCAGTTCTGCAACCATGAAGCGCATGGGCTGATCCGTGTACTGGTCCTTGGGATAGAAGCGCTCGCCCGTGGGCAGTGCATCGACTATTTTGCGGACGAGGAGATCTAGCCCGTCTCGTTTGCGCGCGCTGACGGGAATGACTTCAGCGAAGTTGTACTGCTTCGTCAGCGTCTCAATCAGCGGCAACAGCACATCTTTCGCGACCAGATCGATTTTCGTGAGCACCAGAAATGCCGGGCAATCCAGTCCACGAATGAGCGAGAAAAGAAATTCGTCTTCGCTGGCCCAGTTGGGCTTGCCATGCTGATGCGCTGCGGCAGGCTCGCCCGCCGCTTCCAGTTGCACTCGCCGGCTCGCGTCAATCAATACCAGCACAACGTCGCGCGTCTCGAGCGCCTCGTGGACTTCCTGCAACATGCGCCGATCAAGTTGCGATGCCGGCTTGTGAACGCCGGGCGTATCGACAAAAACAATCTGCGCCGCCGGGTGAACCTTCTTACGAGCATCCACCTCCAAAACGCCGATGATGCGGTTGCGCGTGGTCTGCGGCTTCGCAGTGACAATGGCCACTTTTTCGCCGGTGAGCGCATTCATCAGCGTGCTTTTGCCGGCGTTGGGCCGGCCCAGAATAGCAACAAATCCAGATTTCACTTGGGGCAAATCACTCCTGAATGAGTGTACGGCATTTCGGATTGAAGGTCAGGCAAGAGAACCGCCGATCGGCGGGATCACGGCAGCGCCGTTGCTTCTTCCTTCGCAGGCGGGAATATGCGCAGCCGATCCACGCGGCGATCGGTGGAAGCCACGACCTGAATGCGCAGGCCGCTGTGATCCAGCAGAACCACCTCACCCGGCAGCGGAATCCGACCCTCGATCTCGCTTACCAGCCCGCCGAGCGTCGTGGCTTCATACTCTCCATCGACCTCGACCTCGTCGCCGAAGAGTCGCGAAAGCTCGTCCACCGGAAAGTCGCCGGGGACTACCCACACGCCGCCGGGCTCGCGTTGCGGATCACCCGTGTGCCCGTCTTTTTCGTGCTCATCGCGAATATCGCCGACAATCTCCTCGAGCAGATCTTCAATAGTGACGAGGCCGGAGACGCCCCCGTACTCATCGATGACAATGCGCATGTGCTGCTTTTCCCGCTGCATCTCACGCAGCAATTCGTAGCCGCGCTTGGTCTCCGGAACAAACACCGCAGGATGCTGAATGCTGGCGACGGTGCGCGTCCGCGCTTCTTCATCAGCGATTTGCAACAAATCGTGCGCAAACGCGATTCCGGTTATGGAGTCCAGTGTGCGCTCGTAAACCGGCACACGCGAATAATTGTGTTCTTTCAGCATTTCCAGAAAGCGTTCGAGCGTGATCGATTGCGGAACCGCAAAGACCTGCGGCCGCGGGGTCATCACCTCGCGCACCAACTTGTCGCCAAACTCAACTGCAGAACGAACGAGGTCGCGATCGCTCTCTTCGAGAATGCCTTCTTCTTCGCCTGCCTCGAGCAGCGACTCCACATCGGGTGCGGGCTCATCCTCTTCGGCGACGGGCTTTTCGGCTAGCGCGGCCAGGGAGAAGAAGAAACGGATAATCGCGGTGATGGGCGTCATCAACCACAGCAGTAGACGAATAGGCCATACCAGCCGCGCGGCCCAGCGGCCCTTGGTATGTGTGAAAAGCAACGACGGAAGGATCTGATTGCAGAACACGACAACAAGCAAGACAACCAGAACAGCCTGGGCGATCTCAGCATACGTCGGGCGCGCCGAATGCGGAGCACGATCGAAGAGCACCGCGCCGATGGCGAGCGCAAACACTCCCAGCGTCAGCTGCTGCAGCACGGTTGCGCACAGAGCGGCATGCTCGCGCGTCAGCCCGAGTAGCGGTTCGACCCTTTCTTCCCACTCGTCGAGATTGTCCTGCACTTCGCGCGGCAGAATTTTGCCGAACTCCGCATACATCCGGCTGATGTATGCGGCAAACGTGTCGACGAGCGCCGCAATGACGAGGAGCAAAATCGTAAGCCAGCTCATGAGCGCACGCCCCCGGGGTTTCGTGGCCTCCTACCCTTGCCGCTATAAGACTGCGGCAGGGATGGGGCATTCACTTTTGTGCGACTACGCATGGTGCGTTCGATGAGGCCGTGGGGGAGACGCAGTCGAGATCGAATTTTCTGCTCATGCCGAGCCATCTCGCCCGTATCGATTTCGTGATCATAGCCGGCAAGATGAAGAAGCCCATGAAGGATGAGGACTTTGATTTCAATCGAAAGCGAATGTCTGCGCTCCTCAGCCTGCCGACGCGCGGTTGGAATGCTGATGGCAAGATCGCCGGCAATCTTCACTGGCCCCTGCGCCGCGGGAAACGAAAGCACGTCGGTCGCTTTGTTCTTGCCGCGGAATTGCCGATTCAATCGCCGAATAGCAGTATCGGTTGTCAGCAGTACGGTCACCTGGCCGCGCAGCTTCACGGCTGTCTGCGCCTCGCGAAGAAAACGAGCGAGGGTGGGGACGGACGGAATGCGTTGATTGCGGGGTGAGACCGCTCGAGCGGAGCCCGTTAGCCGTCCCGGCATTGTTACTTGCCGGGGGACGTCAGCGTCCAAGTCTGGGTCGAGAAGGATCATCGTGCGCGAGGCCGCCGCATGCAGCGACCCCGTGTCTTTTCAATTCTACGCGAACAGCCAATTTATTGCGGTTTGGCCGGGTGCGCGGCCTGCTGCGGCGCCTGCTGCTCAGCGGGTGGCTCGGTCGCCTCTCCCAGGCTCAGTGGCAGTTCCTGCTGCTGCGGTTGCTTGGAGGCGTCGTAGGCTCGCACAATGCGCTGCACCAGTGCGTGCCGCACCACATCCCCATCCGCAAAGTGGCAGAAGGAGATACCCTCCACGCCGTCGAGGATATTGATCGCATCCAGCAATCCCGACTTGCGCGGATTGGGCAAGTCGATCTGCGTAATGTCGCCCGTGATCACCGCCTTGGAGTTGTTCCCCATGCGCGTCAGGAACATCTTCATCTGCTCGATCGTCGTGTTCTGCGCTTCGTCCATGATGATGAATGCGTCATTGAGTGTGCGGCCGCGCATAAAGGCCAGCGGCGCAACCTCGATCACATTCTTCTCAAGCATCTTGTCGACCTTTTCGGGGTCGAGCAAATCGTAGAGTGCGTCATACAACGGGCGAAGATACGGGTCTACCTTCTCCTGCAGCGTGCCGGGCAGAAAGCCAAGCCGTTCGCCCGCTTCGACGGCAGGACGAACCAGCACGATGCGACTCACCTTCTTCGCGTTCATGGCAGCCACGGCCATCGCCACAGCCAGGTACGTCTTGCCTGTACCGGCAGGGCCGACGCCAAACACCATGTCGTTCTGCTCGATGGCTTCGATGTATTTGCGCTGATTCAGCGAGCGCGGCTGCACCGTGCGCTTCACGCCGGCGGAACGCTGCTTGCCGGAATCGGCGAGCGAACGCAGCGAGGTCGCCGGATCGGCCACGACCAGCCGAAGCATCCCGTTCAGTTCGCCATTGTGGGGATTGATACCCTGGCGCCGCAGAGCCTCGAAGTCCTGAAAAATGCGCTGGACTCTGGCGACCGCTTCGTCTGGCCCTTCCACGTGCACTGCGTCGGATCGTAGATCGATCCGTACACCTAGTGAATCCTCCATAAGTCTGAGGTTTTCATCGCGGGTCCCGAAAAGGGGCTCAAGATTTGGCGTGATCTCCAGAGCAGCGTTCAGATTTCCTCCATTGGCCCTGCCTCAAGGGCAGAGACCTGCTGTTGATTTGATGATTCTGCGGGTGGAATGGGTGAAATTGTGGAGTAATTTTTTGTGGATCGCGAAGAGAAGCGCACTCGATCGAGGCTGGTGTTTTGGAACTTCGTGTTGGCGCAGGCAACCAAGTGGCTATGTATGGGGAGAGAGTAGCGCCGGTGGTCAATTTCGTCAATCCCACCGCTCATTAAGATTCCCGCAATTAGTCACCATCTCGATACGTGCCGACGGCATACTGCAGTTTCCAATGGAGCTATGATTGGCTGTGACTTCCCGGTTCGCGTCCTGGGGTATACATGCAAGTTCGTCGATTCGTAGAGACTGCTGCAACATCAATCGCTCTGCTGGCGTTCGCCTGTGTCCTCAGTTCTTGCGGAGGCAGTTCCTCTCCGACGCCAACGACGCCGACACCAACTCCCACGCCGACGCCGACAACCCCAGACGCAAAGGCCGATGCGCTGCTCGCGCAGATGACGCAGGCAGAGAAGTTGCAGATGGTGCAGGGTGGCGTGACATCGAATCTCACCTATGGGTATACGGTCCCGCGCGGTGCTGGCGGTTGGGTGCCGGGAAACGCGCGCCTCAACATTCCAGCACTCTATTTAGCCGACGGCAGCGTAGGGGTCGGCAACGGCGTGGGCCCTGCGACTGCACTTCCCTCCTCTATTGCCAGCGCAGCAACCTGGGATCTGAATGAAGCGACCAAGTATGGCAACGTCATCGGCACCGAGCTGGCCGACTACGGCATCAACGTCAATCTTGGCGGCAACGTAAACCTCATTGGCCGCGAACCGCGCGATGGACGAACCTTCGAAACCAAAGGTGAAGATCCGATCCTCGCCGGCAAAATCACCGCCGCGCACATCAACGCCATCCAGGCGCAGCACATCATCGGCGGCATCAAGCACTTCAGCTTCAACGACCAGGAGTCGGGCCGCACCACCGCCAATGTCATCATTGACGAACGCGGCGGACGCGAAAGCGATCTGCTCGCATTCGAGATTGGCGTCAAGGACTCAAATGTGCAGTCGGTGATGTGCTCCTACAACCTCACCAACGGCCAGTACGACTGCGAAAATAGCCATCTGCTCAACGATGTGCTGAAGGGCGACTGGGCCTTTCCCGGCTTCGTGATGTCAGACTGGTGGGCCACGCACAGCACGGCAACCGCTGCCATCAACGGACTCGATCAGGAACAGCCGAATCAGCAATATTTCTCGACCCTTGGCACTGCGGTGACCGGCGGCCAGGTGCCGCAATCGCGACTCGACAACATGGTGCACCGCATTCTGCGCGCCATGTATGAAGTCGGCATCTTCGACGATCCGCAAAATATTCAGCCGATCCCCGCCGCTGCCGACGCCGCCGTTGCGCAGGAAATCGAAGAGCAAGGTGCGGTGCTGCTCAAGAATTCATCGAGCCAGCTACCCCTCAGCGCATCGGTGCAGTCCATTGCGATCATCGGATCGAAGGCCGACACGGCCGTACTTTCAGGCGGCGGTTCGGCTCAGGTACAGCCCGTCGGCGGCGCGATCACCGGTCCGTCGCCGTGCCCACCCTGTTGGGCGCAGGTGGTGTGGGATCCGTCATCGCCTCTCAAGGCCATTCAGGCCAAGGCGCCAAACGCCAAAGTCCAGTTCGCTGACGGGTCAGATGCGACCGCGGCAGCGGCTCTGGCGGCATCTTCGCAGGTGGCGATCGTCTTCGTGAACCAATGGGCCAGCGAAGGCATGGACGAGACCAGCCTGGCCTTGAATGACCTTGTTGATTCCACTCCCATCGACCAGGACGCTCTGGTTTCATCCGTCGCAGCCGCCAACCCGAACACCATCGTCGTGATCGAAAGCGGCGGTCCCATCCTGATGCCATGGCTTGGCCAAGTCAATGCCGTGCTCGAGGCCTGGTATCCCGGCCAAAACGGCGGCCCCGCCATCGCCGATCTGCTTTTCGGCACAGCCAATCCTTCCGGCAAGCTGCCCATCACGTTCCCGGCCAGCGACGCACAGCTTCCGCGCCCCGTGATTCCACAGCCGCCCGACGGCTCGACGCCCTTTACGGTGAACTACTCCGAAAGCTACAACGTCGGCTACAAATGGTTCGACTCAAACGGCTTGACGCCGCTATTCTCCTTCGGCTTCGGCCTCTCCTACACCACGTTCTCCATCACCAACCCGGCGGTCGCGAACAACCTGAGCTCAGCGTCCAATCCCAATTTCCAGATCACGTTCAGCGTGGCCAATACCGGAAGCGCCGCGGGGGCCGAAGTCGCCCAGGTCTACCTCGGCATGCCGGCCAGCCTGAACGAACCGCCAAAGCGCCTTGTCGGATGGAAGAAAGTAACTCTCAACCCCGGTGCGTCGCAAAGTGTCACGATTGAGGTGGATCAGAACGACTCATCCCACCCGATGTCCTATTGGGACGTCACTTCAAACGCTTGGAAAGTCGCCTCGGGGCAATACACGGTCTATCTCGGCAACTCCTCCGCAACGTCAAGCTTGGTCACGGCAGGAACGATCACCATACAGTAAGAATCAGTGAGTGGCAGCCAGGGTAGCGGCCGGCGGATGCGGCTGCCACGCGGGACCACCTTCTTCCCACTGATCGTCTGTGAGTTGCTCTACTTCGGTGCCGTCTTTTCGCATCACAAAGATTTCCCCGTACGGCTGTGGCGCACCGATCAACAGAACTTCATCTTTGAATCCCATGCGCGAACTCGTAAACAAAAGCCGCTCCCCATCGGGCGACCAGGCGAGGTGCGCCTCATTGCCCTTGGTGTGCGTCAACTGCGACATACCAGTCCCGTCCGGATGAACGGTGAACACCTGAAAATCACTCCCTGTTCGTCGAATGAATGCGATCAGATCCCCTCGTGGAGACCAGACCGGAAAATTGTCCCACTCGCTCGTCAGCACCTTGATCGAATGGTCTTCCAGATTCATGATGCGCAGTCCCATCTCCTTCGCGCCCAGCGTGCGATACACAATGTGCTTTCCATCCGGCCCGAATGACGCAAATGCATTGTTGTTCTCTCCCGACGTAACGATCTGAAAGCCCGTTCCATCCGCATTCACAATCCCGACCTGCGCCCCTCCGTTTACGGGATCGATCGGTTTCTTCCCGCCCGCCTCCGAATCAAGAAACGCCGTGAAGTTCCCCACCCCCACCACGATCTGCCTGCCGTCCGGCGACCAGCCCGGAGCAAGAATCAGGTCCTTCCGCTCCAGGATCGCCCGCGCCGGTTTGCCCTCATCCACGATCAAGAGGCTCACCCCTCCCCCACCGGGTTTCATTTTGGTGACGGCTAGGTGCTCTCCCGTTGGGTCGTACGCAGGCAGCCACGCCGTGCTGTAGAGATCGAACTTTGGATTTTTGCTGAACTGCTTCACCGGTTCCGTAAGGTGCTTCCACACGAAGCGGCTGAACACAACCTGCTTTCCATCCGGCGCCCACGACGGACTCCGCAGATCGTCCCCCTTCGGGCCCGGCGTGCCGCTCCCATAAAAGACCCCGCTGGCAGTAGGGTCCCGGCGCAAATACGCAACCTCGCCCGACGACAAAACTGCCGGCTGCAGCTTCACTCCGGGCCCCGCCGCCACCGCCGTCGCCGCCCCGGTGCCAATATCGAACTTCATCAGCTTGTCTTCGCCGTTGCTCCCGCCAAAGCGAAAATCCCAGGTCTCCTGCGCCAGCATGCAATATGCAACCACGCTTTTACTGTCCGGCGTCCACTTGGGACTGCCGCAAAAATCCCCATGCTGCGAAATCCGCTTCAGCCCCGACCCATCCGGACGAATCAGGTAAATGTCCACAAGGTGCAGCCGCTCCCAACGGCCTTTGGCATCCGGAAAACTGCTCTCGCGATCCGACGAGAACGCAATCCACTGCCCGTCCGGTGACCAGGAGGGGCGGAAGTCCCCGCCATTCCCTGAAGTGAGCGGCCTGACCTGGTGAGTCGCCACATCAAGGATCCACAGGTTTGCTCTTCCGCCCCCTCGCGTGGACACAAAGACAATCTGCTTGCCATCTTGTGAGAAGCCGGCCTGATCGTCATATGCCGGGTCATCCGTCAGCCGTTCGATTCCCGTGCCGTCAGGATGAATGCGATAGAGATCCGCCGATCCCGCGCGCTCCGACGTAAAGACGATCCAGTCGCCCTCGGCCGACCAGGAAGGATTGTAGTCAAGAGATCCCGGCGGGGTCAGTGGATGCTCTGCGGTCCCATCTGCATTCGAGATAAAGAGACTCCCTTGGGTTGGGCCAAGACGGTCGAAGAGAATCCGGTCGGCCGCAAAACAGGAGGCGGCCATGAGGACGAGCGCCATGGCGCATGGGCACAGTACGCAGAGACGAGACATCTTGCTACCTCGGAAGCGGGATTTGTTAGCGGGGGAAAAATCAGGGGATGCGCCGCGAGTCTAACATGGAGATACCGGAATATGGCGAACTAAATTCCAGGCCTCCTCGCTCCCAACCCGAACAAGCACAGTTGCTTGAGGGCTCAAGTCAAGGAACATTTGGGCGAAAGAGCAAAGCAACTCCGGAAAAAACCGGTCACTTTTCCTCAACCGCCGACCTTGTAACCGCGCGGGAAGTCACCGTGAATTGAAAGGTCCCTTATTCCGTGCGCGGCGTGACAGGAGTTCCGGGTTTCTGACGCCGGTCCAACACTTCATAGCCCTCTGGCAACTCAAAGAGTTGCGGGTCAGGCTCGGTGAGGCTCACGTCAGACAGCGTAAAGGTCTGCTGACCGCTCTGCGGGCTATCGACCGTGGAGAGAATGTTCACACCAAGTTGAGGCGCCTGCCAGAACTCACGCACAGTTACGAAGGCACGGTCGTTGCCAATGGCGCCCGGATTCAGCGTGGTCGTTTCCCGGGTTCCCGTCGTGTCGATGCCTGCGATGGTGCGCAGCCCAAGCTCCAGGTGCGTGGTGAAGCCCTTGCCGTTTTCGAGTGGACCGGATGGGATAACCGGCGGCTTGTAGCTGGTCATGGCAGGCTCGGCGAACTTGAGAAGCATGCAACGCCGTTCAAACACGAAGCAGTTATAGAGCGTGTGGTTGTCGGGATCGGCGATCTGAATAACGTTCATGCGCGACTGTACGCCGGAGTCCTTGGGCACCAGCAGCCAGCGCTCTTCGTAGATGCGCCCGCGTCCGTCGCGCGCTACCCGGCGCTGATTGACCGCCGTATACGAGCCGCCACTGGGAATGGGCCGGGCCCATTCCGTGTGCACGACCGCGCTGAATGGTGCACCAACCAGCGGAGGAATGTAGATGCTCTGCAGAGTCTCTGTCACTCCCCCATCGAATCCCGGTGCCCCTTGTGCGCAGAGATGTGCCACAGACGGGACAAAAAGAGCCGCAGTAACAAGGTGGAAAACGACTCGCATTTCTACCTCCGACGCAACTCGATGGCCGACCTGAATCCAACCGCCAACCTGTTCGATCAACAAGAGAAGTGCATTTGGAATACGCCAGTCGGAGAGAGGAATTTCAGTTCGGGAACCGATTGTAGAGCTATTACCGTGAAACTGGAAGGGTTTTTGGGAATGCGAATGCCCAAGATGTGGATGCCAGAACGTCAAAGCTGGGTGCCCGGGAAGGGCAGTCGATGGTCATTGGTTTCTAGACGATCCCGTTTGACCCCCCGCCCACTTTCCCGTAGACTAAGAAATTGCGAGGGATGCGGTGTGTCGGCATTCTGACCCGCATTCGGGCGCGTTGAAGGCCCGCATCAATTTCCCTGACAATTCAGGGTTTTAGATCAAGGAAGCTTAATGGCAAACCATGTATCGTCGCTGAAGCGCGCCCGCCAAACCGAAACCAAGACCGCGGTGAACCGCGCCAACCGTACCCGCGTCCGCTCTAGCCTCCGCGCCCTGCGCGAAGCCATCGCCAAGGGCGATGTGAAGGCTGCCCAGACACAGTTCCGCGAGACCGTCTCCGCCCTCGACAAGAGCGTGCAAAAGGGCGTTCTCCACTCGAATACCGTTTCCCGCTACAAGAGCCGCCTCAATGCAAGGCTCAAGGCTCTGTCGACGGCAAAAGCTTAGTTTCTGGGGGTGGCCGAAAGCCCGGGTTCCTCAGCAACAAAGCTTGGTTGCCGGGGTGGCGGAAGGCCAAGTTGAAGCAAGAACGGCCGGGAGCAATCCCGGCCGTTTCCTTTTCCTGTGGAAGTTCGTCAAGCCCCTTCCTTTTCTCGCACCCACTATCATCTTCATTCCAAAAGCAAAATTCTTTCGCCCCATTTGCAGATCATTTCCCGCTGATGTCCCACAATAGGAATGTCGGTCACTGTTCGCATGAGCACTGCTCTCGGTTCTCTGACCACTGTTCACTGTTGCTAAGTCATTTGCGGGCAGTAATCTGCGGCTAAGTTAAATATTCAGAGGATTTTGGAACCTTATCCCGTCTCTAACCCATTGAGCCGCCCAAACTTGCTCGAGAAGTATAGGGGTACACCCCCGGGGGTTATCGGTGCATTTGTCGGAAAGTCATGGAGTTGGTCAATTCAGCCGCTCGAAGATGCCCGCCGCGCCCTGTCCCCCGCCCACGCACATTGTCACCATGCCGTAGCGCACGTTCCGGCGCTTCATCTCTCGGAGCAGTGTCGCGGTGAGTTTAGCCCCGGTGCATCCCAGGGGATGGCCCAATGCGATTGCTCCGCCGTTCACGTTAACCTTGTCGGGATCGAAGCCGAGTTCGCGCATCACCGCCAGCGCCTGCGCCGCAAACGCCTCGTTGAACTCGATCAGGCCAATGTCGCTCAGGCTCAAGCCGGCCTTCTTCAGCGCCTTGGGAACCGCGTAGACCGGACCCATCCCCATCTCCTCCGGCAGGCATCCGGCGACCGCATAGGCCACCAGCCTGGCGAGCGGCTGAATCCCGAGTTCCTTCGCACGAACCGCCTCCATCAGAACCGTTGCCGCCGCTCCGTCCGATGTTTGCGACGAATTGCCGGCCGTCACAGTTCCCCGCGCATGAAAAACGGGCTTCAGCGCAGCAAGAGCTTCTGACGTCGTGTCTGCTCGCGGACCCTCGTCAGCGGAAAACATGGATTCCGACGTAATCGGCTTGCCGGCCTTTACGCCGGGAGTAGCCGTCGTGACTTTCACCGGCACCAGTTCCTCGTCGAACCGTCCGGCAGCCTGCGCCGCGACTGCCTTCTGATGACTCCCGAGCGAGAAAGCATCTGCATCTTCCCGCGAGATGTTGTAGTGCTTCGCGACCCGCTCTGCTGTCAGTCCCATCGTCAGCAGTGCAGCGGGATAATTCTCGGCGAGCCATGGATTGGGCCGGGGCTTGTTGCCACCCATCGGCAGCATGCTCATGGTCTCCGCCCCGCCCGCAATCACCACCCGCTGCACGCCGCTGCGAATCCGCATGTCGGCCTGAGCGATCGCCTCCAGTCCCGAGGCACAGAGGCGATTCACAGTCATTCCCGGCACATCGACCGGGAGCTGGGCGCGCAAAGCCGTCATGCGCGCCATGTTCCAGCCTGACTCTCCCTCCTGCTGCGCACAGCCCAGGATCACGTCTTCGACTTCGGCCCTCTCCAGCCCGGGAACCCGCTCCAAAGCATTGGTCAAAGCCGCCGCGGCAAGATCGTCGGGACGAGTGGTAGAAAGAGCGCCCTTGGGTGCGCGGCCCACGGGAGTGCGTACGGCGCTGACAAGAACAGCTTCAGGCATGAATTGCTCCAGAGAAATGCGGATCAGTTCCGGAGATCCGCTGGCTCATTGTTAGACGGCTTGGCCCTGCGCGGTCAACATGCCTACTCCGTCGTGTCTACCACCGTCCAGGCATTATGCGCATAGAAGTGATACACCGTCTTCTGATTCAGCACCGTATCCGCGAGGGCGTCGTGGTCGAGCAGCGGCGGATGGTGTTCCATGCTTGCCTGGGCCTCACGAATCTGCTGCGGGGAAGCCGGATCAATACCCCAATCAAAGCCAAGAACGCCGGAGGAACCGTGCCGTTGCAGCCGCTGCAACTCCGGAACCGAGGCCAGTGTGATCGGCTTATCGGGTGTTCGGGCGAAAAAGACCAGCAATTCCACATTGCCATGTGTAGAACAAAGCACCGCCCAGTCCAACGAGCCGGCATGGTCGAAGCTTGCATGGACCACATTCTCCGGTCTGATGTGCCTGGTAGGTCTGGGGAATCATGCATCCACGCTGGTCAAGCGCTTCGGCGACCGCATCGGGCAGGTCTGGAAACGAACTCGCCGGCAGCCGGCGGATGACATAAGGCGCTGTGCGACCGTCGACAATCGTCTTGCCCGATTCATTGAACTGCTGCGCATTGGCTGTTGGCGCTAGACTTGAATCCTGTGCGAGTGCGCCCGCACGTCCGAACGCGAACGATGCTGCCGAAAACAGGATGAGTGCTGCGACTTTCATCTTCAATTGCGCAGTGGCTTGCCGGTCTTCAGTGTATACGCGATCCGCTCCTGCGTCTTGCGCTCGCCGCACAACGAAAGAAACGCCTCGCGCTCCAGATCGAGCAGGTACTGCTCGCTGACCAGTGATCCTGCCGTGACACGCCCGCCGCACAGGATGTACGCCACCCAGCGCGCTACCTTCATGTCGTGCTCCGACGCGAACCCTGCCTCGCCCATCAGAAAGACGCCGGTGTTCAAGACAGCAAGCGAAGCCGTACCCGGCGCCGGGACTGTGCGCGGCTGCGGAGCAGAATACCCAGCCTCGGCCAGCGCGATGGCCTGTGCCTTCGCGTCCAGCAGCAGCCGTTCTCGGTTGAGCGTGATGCCGTCTGCCGGCAACAGCAACCCGAGGCCCCGCGCTTCTGCCGCCGAAGTGGAGACCTTCGCCATCGCGATCGTTTCCAGCGTGCGTTTCAGTGCCGAATTCATCTCTGCCGATTGCGCGAATCGCGACGGCGGATCCTTGGGATCGGGCGGCGCGAGCGCGGCAGCCGAATCAACGGCACGCAACAACATCTCTTTGGTCCCACCACCGCCGGGGATGAGTCCGATACCCGTTTCGACTAAGCCGATGTAAGTCTCGGCATAGAATTGGCGACGCGCGGCATGCAGCGAGATCTCTGCACCACCGCCGAGCGTGAGATTGAACGGCGCCACAACGACGGGCCGCGGGCAGAATTTGATCGACATCGACATCTGCTGGAAGGCGCGAATCGCCCCCTCAACCTCGTCCCACTCGCCCTCCTGCACACCTAGTAGCAGTTGCATCAGGTTCGCGCCGACACTAAACCGGTCGCGGTCGCCGCTGATCACAAAGCCACGGAAATTCTTCACCGCTTCCGAAGCAGGATTCAGCACCGACGAGATCATCGCCACCACGTCGCCGCCGATCGCGTTCTTCAGCGAGTGCAGCTCGATGCAGCCGATGCCATCGCCAATGTCGACCAGTGACGCGCCAGGATTGCTCCGAATAACCCCGTTTGTCCGGCGAAAATCAGCGACACGGCCGTGTCCTGGCTGCTGTGGAACAGGCTCCCATGCGCCGGTTGTCGGGTTGTAGCACTGCGGCCCATCCGGCGAATACCAGGAGACCGGCACATTCTCGGGAGCGGAATCAAGCAGCCCCATCACTGCCGCGCTCACAGGAATATCAAGTGTGCCCATTCGAGCGACAGAGTCCCGCACGCCCGCTGCATCCCACAACTCAAAAGGCCCAAGTTCCCAGTTGAACCCCGCGCGCATCGCCTGATCGATGGAAGGCGCGTCGTTCGCGGCCTCACCAATACGCTCCGCAGCAAAGTTCCACAACGACGATAGAAACGGCCAGAGAAACCTCGCCGCCTTATCTTTTTTGGGATCATTCGCCAGCAGCAGCTTCACCCGCTCCTGCACGGTGGCCGCATTCTTCGCCATCTCCAGCGAATGCAGCACCGGCTTGGCCGACGGGCGGTACTCGAAGGTCGCGAGATCGAGTACCATCCGCTCATCCTTGCCGTCTGCTCCCCGCGACTTCTTGTAGAAGCCCTGTCGGGATTTGTCGCCCAGCCAGCCGCGCTTCACAATCTCCTGCAGATATCGGCGCGAATCCGCCGGGCGTCACCCCCTGCGGGAAATTCGCAGCCACATGCGCCAGGATGTCGATGCCCACCATGTCCGCGAGCCGAAACGTCCCAGTGCGCGGAAAGCCCAACGCAGGCCCCGTCAGCGCATCCACTTCCTCGATGCTGAGTCCCTGTTCGAGCATCAGCGTCGCGGCGCTGAACATGACAGCCACGCCGATGCGGTTGCCGATAAAATTCGGCGTGTCGTTGGCGAACACCACCTGCTTGCCAAGCACGCGATCCCCAAACGTCGCAAAGGCAGCCACCAATGCGGCATCGCTTTCGGCTGTAGGAATAATCTCCAGCAGCTGCATGTACCGCGGCGGATTAAAAAAGTGCGTCCCGAAAAAGCGATCGCGGTGCGACTTCAGCCCCGCGGCGATCTTTGCAATCGGCAGTCCCGACGTATTCGTCGAAAGCACAGCCTGCGGCGCTAGATGCGGCGCAACTCGATCCAGTAGCGCTCGCTTGATCTCGAGATTCTCAGCAACTGCCTCGATGACCCAGTCGCACTGCTTCAACTTCGGCAGATCGTCTTCAAAATTGCCGGGAGTAATCATGGACGCCAGCGACGCTTCATAAAACGCCGCAGGCTTGGACTTCGCCAGCCCCGAGAGCGCCGATTCCGCCAGCCGATTGCGCGATCCCTCACCCGCCGGAACCAAGTCAAGCAGAAACGAAGGGATGCCAGCGTTGGCCAGGTGCGCCGCAATGCGCGAGCCCATGGTTCCCGCGCCCAGAACCGCGGCGCGGCGGACCAGAAGTGGCTGGGCGGCAAACCGTTGAACGGGAGCGGTGGCCGGGGCGATAGCGCTCATGCTTGGCTCTCCCTGCGCAGTCTTCAACCCTCAAGGCGGATGCGCATGATCGCTCCCGAGAATACGGGGTACGCTTCGTTGGGTCAAGGCGGGGTGCAGATGCGTTTGCGAGTGATCGAAGGAGATTTCAGGGTTCCCAATCTTCGCGCTTGAGCCGGTAGAGGACGTGGCGGCGCATCGGATGCCCTTCCGGGATCGACGGGTGATCAAAGTCATCGTGCGGATCGTAGGCCATGCCAAGCTTTTCCATCACGCGGCGAGAACGAAGGTTGGCAGGAACGGTGAAGGAGACTAGCTCCGCGAGAGCCAGGTGATGGAAGGCATGATCGACGACAGCCCGCGCACCCTCCGTCGCCAATCCCCTTCCCCAGTATTCGCCTGCAAGACGCCAGCCGATCTCGACGCACGGCGTAAAGGCAGCCTCGAAGCGCGGGGTAAAGAGGCCGACATAGCCGATAAACTCGCCCGTTTCGTTTAGCTCCGCGGCCCACGGTCCGAATCCGTGTTGAATGTGGTGCGTCTCGGCGCAGTCCACCAGGGCATCACTTTCTTCACGCGAAAGCAGCGCTGGGAAGTGTTCCATTACCACCGCATCACTATTCATCTGCGCAAACGGCTCGCGATCGCTGTCGAGCCACCGCCGCAAGATCAGTCGCCCGGTCTGCACTTCCGCCGCTCCTGCTGTCATTTCGTCAGCAGTTTGAACGCGTGCGTCCAGTCATTGCGCACAAATCCCGGAATGCACCACAACATGCAAAGCGGTTCGATCGCGCGGGCAGCCTCGGCCCCGCCCATATCCGCCGTTTCCCAACCAAATTGCTCGTTGATTTGCGCCACCTTCTTCTTCGCGCCATCGTTGTTACCGCAGATGAACATCGTCGGCTTGCCACCGGCAAACTGCGGATTGACCATACAGGGCGCGCCTACAGAGTTGAATGCCTTCACAAAATGAGCGTCTCTGAATTGCCGCTGCAACTGTTCCATCAGCGACTCGTTGATATCGGTGAAGAACCGGAGTACGCCATTCTCGGGCGGCGAGTCCTCAATCGGGTTGCAGGCGTCTATTACGGTTTTTCCCGCAAGATTCTTCGCACCGGCCAGCGTCAGGGCTTCCACTGCCGCATTGCCTTTCACCGCCACGACAACCAGTTCGCCGAACTGCGCAGCCTCTGCAAACGTCCCGACAGAACTCCCGGGGCTCTTGCCCGACCAGTCCTCTAGTTTGGCAGGGCTCCGGCTGCCGATCATCACCGTGTGGCCGTGCTTCAGGAATCCCCCGGCCAAAGTCTTCGCCACGTCGCCCGACCCAAGCACTCCAACCTTCATTCGCGCGCCTCCGATCACGCGAGTTTAGATGCAGACGATGAACACATCAAGAACACAGCCTCCCGGTACCTTCGGACTGCGAATTACTCTCTCCCTGTGGTACGGAGCATTTCACTCTGCGGTATGCTCAAAGCGGGACAACGTTCGATCTCCCCTCGCAATGACCCTGCTAAACAGAAACGCATGGGAAGCGGCAACCGGAATCACCCTGATGGCCGGTTTGACCGTTGGCGCAATCCTCTATCTGCGGCGCAAACGCCCGACAGAAGAGGAGTTGGAACGCGAACGCCGCAAAATGCTTGCGTTGTCCGGTCGTCTCATCGATGGCATGTTGCTCGACGTGCGCGAGATAACCCTGGAAGATGGCCGACCACTCACCCTGCTCGAATACAGCTATCGCAGCGCTGGTGTGGACTACGAGTGCTCTCAGGACATCACGACACTCCTCAATGTGGTCGACCCCGGCGAGATGCGCGCCGGCTTCCCGTGCACCGTCCGCTACCAGACCGGTAACCCGCAAAACAGCATTGTGATTTCGGAATCGTGGTCCGGCCTGCGCTCGAGCCTTCCCGTATACCCGGCCAAAGAGTCGCCAAAGCCGAGGGATCTAGGGCAGTTACATCCCGATCAGGGATAGAATCGCTCTAGGCAAGGTCGGTTTTGTCGTTGGCGTCCCATACCCAGCCCCGGTTACACTATCCCTATGCATGTCCACACAGCGCCGGCCTCCCCGGGCGCATCCCGGACACAATCCGTACTCCGCTTTTCTCTCGTCGCCACGCTTGTATATGTGGTCGTCACGTTCGTAGCTGGGTTGCGCGCACATTCTCTCGCCCTGCTCTCCGAAGCCGGCCATAACGCTTCCGATTTCCTGGCGCTGCTACTCAGTTTTGCCGCCGTCTATTTCCAGACGCGTCCGGCCAACCACTCCAAAACCTTCGGCTACCAGCGCGCCGGCGTACTCGCCGCCTTTGTGAACGCGGCCACTCTCATCGTCATCTCCATCTGGATTGCCATTGAAGCTATCCATCGCCTCAGCGCCCCCGTCGCAGTCCAGCCCAAACTCATGATGGTTGTAGCTGCCATCGGGGTGCTGATGAATGGCGTCATTGCCGCATTGCTCTGGGGGGTAGCGCGCGACGTAAACATGCGCAGCGCCTTCCTCCACATGGCCGGCGACACGCTCTCTACGGCCGCGGTCATCGCAGGCGGCGCGGGCATCCTGTTCACCGGACGCAACTGGATCGACCCCGTTCTGTCCCTGCTGATCGCTGCCTTAATTCTGTGGTCCAGCTTCGACATTGTGCGCGAGACACTCAACATTCTGCTTGAAGGCACACCGCGCGGCGTTGCGCTCAACGAGATCCGTTCGGGAATGGAAGAGGTCGAAGGTGTCCTCAATGTCCATGATCTGCACGTCTGGAGCCTCGGCTCGAACAGCAACGCGCTTGCCTGCCACGTCTGCATTGCCGACATTCCTCCATCCGAAAGCGCCTGCATTCTGGAGAAACTGAATCATGTGCTGCGCGACCATTTCTCAATTCAGCACTCTACAATTCAGTTTGAACACGAAGGATGCGAAGAGCTCCACGGCTGCGTCGTTCCCATTGAAGAGATGTGCAGCCCTGCCGCTCACAGCCATCACGGCCACGCGCATTAGTCATTAGTGCTTCATTCAGGAGGTCTCCGCCCTTGACTCAACGTCGAGTTGCTTTAGCTGCTCTGTGTTTTGCCCTACTTTTCTCGCCAGGCGGAAGCTTTCGGCTAGCGTCACCTGCACAGGCGGCAACGTTGGGTCAGGCCACTTCGTCGGCCACCTCTCAACTCGATGCCCTCTCCGGCGAATATACGGACCCCAGTGACCCCGACACGCCTATCAGTTTCTACACGCAGGACGGCAAGCTGATCCTGGAATCCGAGCGGATGGTGCCGACAACGCTTACAGAGAATTCGCCCACCGAATTCGGTGTTCCCCAATCGAAGGTCACTCTGAAGTTCACCCTGGATGCGGCCGGTCGCGGTGAAACCGTGTTCTCAGCAAACGATCCCCAGGTAATTTACAAGCGTACCGGCGACGCCGTTCACCACGTCTTTCATGATTACCAGCGCTCTGAGGTCATGATCCCCATGCGCGACGGCATCAAGCTGCATACCGTCATCCTCAAGCCTACCGACATTTCCGCGCCGCTCCCTTTCCTCATTCAGCGCACACCCTACGGGGTGGACGGCACCAGTCGCGGTTCCTTCTTCGGCAGCCGGCCGGAACTCGCGCGCAATGGCTACATTTACGTCGCCCAGGATATTCGCGGTCGTTTCAAAAGCGAAGGTGAATTCGTGATGAGCCGTCCCGAGGCCGACCATCACGATCCAAAGGCTGTCGACGAAAGCACCGACACCTACGACACCGTCGATTGGCTCCTCAAAAACGTTGCCGGTAATAATGGCCGCGCAGGTTTCATCGGCACCAGCTACCCGGGCTTCCTCGCAACGGCTGCGGGCATCGATCCGCATCCGGCCGTTAAGGCCATCTCACCCCAGGCTCCAATGATCGATGTCTGGATGGGCGACGACTTCTTCCACAATGGCGCATTCCGCCAGACTTACGGCTACGACTACGTCTTTGGCATGGAGTCCAACAAGGAAAACGCCGAGGTCAGCTACGGCAAGGACAAGGACGGAAAACCCGTCGACGGCTACGACTACTTCCTGCAGCGCGGTTCCTTTGCCGAAGACGTGAAGAAATCCGGCGTCAAGCAGCCCTTTCCCACATGGAAGCTCTTCCTCGACCATCCCAGCTACGACACGGTATGGTCGTCACGCGCAGTCGAAAACCATCTCGACAAGGTCGCCGTTCCGACTCTGAGCGTGGGTGGCTACTACGACCAGGAGGATATGTGGGGACCGCAGGAGGAGTACAGGAAGCTGGAACCCCACGACAGCGAGCATGAGAATTTCCTCGTGCTTGGCCCCTGGCGTCACGGTTCGTGGGCTTCCTCGTCGCGCCACCTCGGCAATCTGAACTATGGCGAATCCATCGGCAAGGAGTATCGCTCGCAGATCGAAGCGACGTTCTTCGGCCATTATCTGAAGGACCAACCTGGCTTTGACCTCGAAGATACAGCCAGCTTCCAGACTGGCTCGAACACATGGAAGCGCTACTCGCATTTCCCGCCGAAGGAAGCGCAGCCAACCAGCCTGCATCTTGTGGGCGACGGCCTGCTCAGCTGGAGCGACGCCAAGGAACCGGCAAAAACGAGCTACGTAAGCGATCCGGCAAACCCGGTTCCCTACCGTCACCGCCCCATCCAGGTCACCTATAGCGATGGCTCGCAGTGGTTCAACTGGCTCACGGAAGACCAGCGCTTCGTCACCGATCGCAAAGATGTCGCCGTCTGGAAGCTGCCTATGCTCAAGAAAGACCTGATCGTGACCGGGGAAGTCCTGGCCGACATCTTCGCCTCAACCACCGGTACCGACAACGACATGGTCGTCAAGCTGATCGACCAATATCCCGACAACGACCCCGACCCGAAAATGCGCGGCTATCAGCTTATGACCAACGAGGAGATCTTCCGCGGCCGCTATCTCGAAAGCTTCGAAAAACCGACCCCCATGCGCGCAGGCTCGGTTCACGAGTATCACTTCAGCCTGCACGACGTAGACCACGTCTTCAAGGCCGGGCACACCGTGATGGTCGAGATCCAGAGCACATGGTTCCCGCTGTACGACCGCAACCCGCAAACCTTTGTGCCCAACATCATGACTGCTAAGCCCGATGACTATAAGCCGGCGACGATTACGATCTATTCCGACTCCGACCACGACTCGAACCTGCAGATGCCCCTGATGAATGCCTGCGACCACATCGAGTGCTTCTGAGATTCCGGGACGCGCTTTAACAACCTCTTCACACGGAAAAGATACGGTGCTTGAAATATGACTCGTCCCCATGGCGCTCTTTCTGCCTTTGTTCTGCTTCTTTGCACGTCCATCTCAGCCCAGGCGCCATCGGCCACAAAGTCCGCGCGAGCCGCCTACTTCATCGATCCCAAGGTGATCGATATGTCGCTGATTCTTCCGCTGCCGCCATCGCAGGATTCAGAGACGGTGAAAGCCGAACTGGCTGAGCTGCACAAAATCGAGTTGGCTCGCACTCCGGAACAGGTCACCGCAGCAAAGGCCGACGAAGAAGAGCAAGACATTTTCATCTTTCGCACCGTTCTCGGCGACAACTTCCGGCCCGAGGAGTTACCACTGACCGCAGCTCTCTCGGCGCACGTTCACGGCGACGAACCCGTTGCAAGCAGTTCGATGAAAGCCCTTTTCAAGCGTCCCAGACCGTACCAGTTTGACAGCACCTTGCATCCCGTCTGCAAGACAACAACTGAGCCAAATTCCTATCCCAGCGGACACTCGCTGTCGGGATATCTTGAGGCCTTTACTCTGGCCCAGATGGTTCCCGAGAAGCGTCGCGAGATTCTGGAGCGCGCCGATGACTATGCGCACAATCGACTGGTTTGCGGCGTGCACTACCCGAGCGATATCGCAGCAAGCCGAGATGTGGCGTACGCCGTATTCGGCTACATGCTGGGAACGCCGCGATTTCAGATAGAACTGGCCGCCGCGCGCGCTGAGACGCGCAAGCACCTCGGGCTTCCCAATTGAGGTGCGTACCCCTTCTATTCATTGCGCAACTCGCGCTAGAATAGATGTGTGGCAATGATTCTCCACCAGCCCATACCGGCCCTCCTCTAGCGGCGCCCGCCGCCTAGACTGTTCTGCGCCCTTTTCCTGACACAATTTTTAAACAGATAGCGAGCAGTAGTTACGCGTCCTTTAGGCGCGAGCGGAGAATCGAAATGTTAGATCGTCTGGAACAAATGGAGCAGCGTTACAACGACCTTCAGGCACAGTTCTCCCTGCCTGAAGTGTTGAACGACCACGAAAAATATCAGAAGACCGCCAAGGCCCTGCGCGAAATCGAAGAGCCGGTAGAGAAGTACCGCGAGTTGAGGCAGGTACAGCAGGGCCTGGCCGAAGCCCGCGCCATGCTGGCCGAGACCGACCCCGACCTGCGCGCCATGGCCGAAGAAGAGATCGCCGCGCTCGAGCCTCGCGCAGCCGCCATCGAAGAAGAAATCAAGATCCTGCTCATTCCCAAGGATCCCCTCGACGAGAAGAACGTCATCCTCGAAATCCGCGCCGGCACGGGAGGCGACGAAGCCTCTCTCTTTGCCGCCGAGATCTTCCGCATGTACACCCGTTTTGCCGAGCAGCACCGCTGGAAGGTCGAGGTCATGTCGCTTTCGGAGTCCGGCGTGGGCGGATACAAGGAAGTTATCGCCATCATCGAAGGCAAGCGCGTCTACTCGCAGCTTAAGTGGGAGAGCGGCGTGCATCGCGTCCAGCGTGTTCCTGCGACGGAAACGCAGGGCCGGGTCCACACCTCCGCAGTCACAATCGCCGTCCTGCCCGAAGCAGAAGATGTGGATATCAAGATCGAAGCCAAAGACATTCGCATCGACACCTTCTGCTCCTCCGGCCCGGGCGGTCAGTCGGTCAACACGACGTACTCCGCCGTCCGCATCACGCATCTGCCCACCAACACCGTGGTCAGTTGCCAGGACGAAAAATCGCAGATCAAGAACCGCGAAAAAGGCATGCGCGTCCTGCGCTCCCGCCTCTACGAGATGGAGATGGAAAAACAGAACGCAGAACTGGCCGCGACGCGCAAATCGCAGGTTGGCTCCGGCGACCGCAGCGAGAAGATCCGCACCTACAACTTCCCGCAGAATCGTCTCACCGACCACCGCATCGGCCTCACTCTGCACCAGCTCGACCTCATCATGGAAGGCCGCCTGCAGCCGATCGTCGACGCGCTTATCGCCCACTACCAGGCCGAGCAGCTTAAAGCCGACAACGATCAGGCCGCCTGATGAATTTGCGCGAATGGCTCGCCCAGGCTGAGGCACAGCTCAGCACTGGCCCGCATCCCGATCGCGCACGCCTCGATGCAGAGACGCTACTACTTCATCTCATCGGCAAAAACAAAGCCTGGCTGATGGCGCACGCCGACGATGACTTCGCCGGATGCACCGCGATCCGCTACGCAAGCCTGCTCAAACGCCGCCGCAAAGGCGAGCCAATCCAATACATCACCGGCGAAACAGAATTCTACGGCCTGCCCTTTCGCGTCACGCCGGATGTGTTGATCCCCCGCCCCGAAACCGAGCACCTCGTCGAGAAATCCGTCGGACTTGCTACCAGTTTTCGATGAAACCGCGCATCGTCGACATTGGAACGGGCTCTGGCGTAATTCCTGGCCTCCGCTCGCACGACGAGTTGCCCGAATCCACAGATCACCGCCATCGACATCTCCGGTGCTCGCATCTCTCGGTGGCCGAAGAGAATGCGAAGACGCATTGCGTGTTGACATCCGCTTCCTTGAAGGCGACCTTCTCGCCCCCGTCGCCGAAGAGCGTTTCGAAATCATCGTCTCTAACCCGCCCTACGTCCCCGCAGCCGACCGCGACTCGCTTTCCGTAGAAGTCCGCGATCACGAACCGCCCCTCGCTCTTTTTGCCGGAGACGACGGGCTCAGCATCTATCGTCGCCTCATCCCGCAGGCCTTCGCCGCTCTCGTCCCCGGCGGTTTCATCGCGCTCGAAATCGGCTACGGCCAACAGCCGGCGATCCACTCACTCCTCGCCACCGCCGGATTTATCGACATTCAATTCACGCCCGACCTGCAAGGCATTCCCCGCGTCGCCGTCGCTCGCCGCCCCTGAATCCGCGCACGCTTTCGCTGAATCGAAGTCAAGACCTGAAGAAAGTCGCGCTTCGACCGCCGCTCAGGACTCAATCAGCTGTGCATCCTTGATTTAGACTTTTCTCCGGAAAGGAAACACTTAATGCCGCCATCCAAAGGCTATGCCGCTCTCGACGCAAAATCGGCGCTGGCTCCGCACAACTTCTCCCGCCGCGAGCCTGGCCCCACCGAAATCGCCGTTGAAATCCTCTACTGCGGAGTCTGCCACTCTGATCTGCATATGGCCCGCAATGAGTGGGGCAGCTCCATCTATCCCATGGTCCCCGGTCACGAGATTGTTGGCCGCGTGATCGCCGCCGGCAAATCCGCAACAAAATTCAAGCTCGGCGAAATAGCGGCCATCGGCGTCATCATCGACTCCTGCCGCCACTGCGCTCCCTGCAACCGCGGCGAAGAGCATTTCTGCGCCGAGGGCCCGACGCTCACCTACGCCGCCAAGGACCGCGTCGACGGCTCAATCACCATGGGCGGATACGCTAACAATTACGTCGTCGACGAGCGCTTCGCCCATACCGTTCCCGCCAACCTCGACCTTGCCGCCGTTGCCCCACTTCTCTGCGCCGGCATCACCACCTACTCTCCGCTGCGCCATTGGAAGGCCGGCCCCGGAAAGAAAGTCGGCATCGTTGGCCTTGGCGGCCTCGGCCACATGGGACTCAAATTCGCGCACTCCTTCGGCGCGCACACCGTGCAGCTCACCACCTCGCTCAAGAAGAAAGACGACGCCATCAAGCTCGGCGCCGACGAGGTCGTCCTCTCGACTGACGAAGCCGCGATGAAGAAACACGCCGGCACCTTCGACCTCATCCTCGATACAGCTTCCGCGCCACACGCACTCGAGCCCTACCTCTCTCTCCTCAAGCAGGATGGCACCATCACCCTGGTCGGCCTTCCCGAGAAACCTCCCTCGGTGAGCGTTTTCAGCCTCATTGCAAAGCGCGCGTCCGTCGCCGGTTCCATGATCGGAGGCATGCCCGAGACGCAGGAAATGCTCGACTACTGCGGCCGCAACGACATCACCGCCGAAGTTGAAGTGATCCCCATCCAGAAGATCAACGAGGCCTTCGAGCGCATGTTAAAGCAGGATGTGAAATATCGGTTTGTCATCGACATGAGCTCTCTGAAATAGACACTCCAGCAAAGTTGCGCTGATACGATGACTGAAGCAAGTCCATAGGAAGCGGATGATCACTCTCAACAAGACAAAAGCCATCCTGACCGACATTCACTTCGTCATACCGGTCGTCGTCTTCTGCTTTGGTCTGGCGTTGCTCATCGCACTGCATTAAGACAGGCGGATTGAGCACTGCGCAGAGCTTGATCTCGATGCGGGCCGCCGTGCATTTTTTAAACGAAAGGAAATCCCGAAGACGGATGAGCTCACCGGCCCGCACCAAACCACCCCTTGTCATACCTTCGGTCCACGGCATCGGTGTCGTTTGCGGCCTGGCGGCGGGGGTGTGGCTAGGCGCAGCTGAGGCGCCCACCAAGCTCGTCAATTCCGGCCTTTCTCCCTACGCCATCTCGCTGTGCATGGTGGCGGGGGTCTTCACTGCGCGCTGGACCGTCCCTACTCTGCTCAAAGGCACCCGCCAGGTCTTCGCCGATCTCGCCGAGCACAGCCACCTCATCCCCGTCGCTATCCTCGCCGGAATGCTATGGGCAGTAGCCAACACGCTCACAGTCTTCGCTATTCGCGATGTAGGCTTGGCTATCGCATTTCCGCTCTGGAATACCAACTCCCTCGTCGGCATCCTCTGGGGTCGGCTGCTCTTTGGCGAACTTGAAGGGAGCCAGCCGCGTCAACATCGCCAAGGTCGTCCTCGGAGCCCTCGCCATCGTAATCGCCGCCGTGATGCTCGGCTTCAGCACGATTCAGGCAAGCGGCGCGCACGCCGACCGCTGCAATCGGCGGCATTCTCGCTGCCATTGGTGCCAGCCTGCTTTGGGGAACGATGTATATTCCCTATCGCAAGGCCTACATCAGCGGCTTGAATCCGCTTTCGTTTGTTACCGTCTTCACACTCGGCGAGCTGGGAACAATGGTTGCGCTCGTGTTCGCGCTCGATGGCGGGATGAAGGCCGCGGTCTTCCATTCCGGCGAGACGCGACACTTGCTCTTCTGGCTCTTTCTTGGCGGATTTGTCTGGGTTATCGGCGATCTCTTTCAACAATTCGCCACCAAGTACCTCGGCATAGGCCGTGGCATCCCGCTTTCCAATACCAACCAGATGTGGGGGCTCGCCTGGGGCTCGCTCGTCTTCGGCGAGCTTGCACATGCCGACGCAGCACATCGTCTGCTCGTAGTCATCGGCTCGTTCGTTATGATCTGCGGCGCGCTCGCCGTTACCACCGCCGTCGCCACCGAAAAAGAACGAGCTTCCATGCGCGAGGCCCTCGTCCGAGAGTGCGCACGCTACGACCTCGACTACGACCGCGTCGTGCACTCGTCAACCGGCCAGGCGGCGGCTGCCAATTCCGAGCGCCGCGCATGGTGGGATTACGTGATTCTCGCTTGCGGGATTGGCGTATTCATTTGGCTCGGACTCAACGCGCAAGTGCCTCAACTCTCCATGAACCTTATCTGGGTCGGCGTGCTTGCAGCGGTTCTGTTGGCAAGCGCCGTCGCAGCTGGGATGTTGCTTTGGAAGTCGACGAAATTCTCCTAACGTCCAGAGAACGCGCACGCAGATCTTCATCGGTAAAATAAAGATCATGGCAGAGCCCGGTAAGGTCGACCTCGTAGGCGTTGGTCTCAATGCAATCGATACGCTGATTCCCCTCGCCCACTTCCCAGCTCGAGGCTCCAAGACCGAATACACCAATGCCAGCATTCTGCCCGGCGGCCAGGCCGCAACGACGGTCATTGCCTGTCAAACCTGGGGCCTCAGCACGCGCTACGTCGGCAAGCTGGGCGACGACCACGCGGGAAATCTCCATCGACAGGAGTTTGCGCGCACCGGCGTGGATGCCAGGCTGATCACGGTCCCCAATGCGCTCAGCCCGCAATCCCTCATCCTCGTGGATGATGGAGGGGAGCGCACTGTCCTTTGCCGCCGTGACGAACGCCTCCTGCTTCAACCTTCCGACCTCGATCGCTCCTGGATCGTCAATGCGCGCGCCTTGCTCGTCGACGGCTTCGAAACCGCCGCTGCAACCCAGGCCGCTTCCTGGGCTCGCGCAGCCGGCATTCCCGTGATCGCCGATCTCGATGAAACCTATCCCGGCGTCGAAGACCTGATCGCCAACGTCGACTACCTCATCGTCAGCCGCGACTTTCCAACGCGTCTCACCGGGGAGCGCCATCTCGAACAGGCGCTCCGCGCCGCAAAGAAGCGCTATGGTTGCACGATCGCAGCGGCAACCCTCGGCGCGGACGGCGTTCTCGCTTGGGATGGCAGGCAATTTCATATGAGCGCCGCATATCGCGTCCCCGTCGTCGACACCACTGGCGCCGGCGACATCTTTCATGCGGGCTTCATCTACGCATTGCTGCAAGGCCGGCCGCTCGAACGCCAACTCGACTTTGCCTGCGCCGCCGCAGCTCTCAACTGCACCTGCTCCGGCGCCCGCGGCGGCATCAGCTCCGTTGAAGCGATCGAGAAACTCATGGCGACCACACCCCACTACGCCGTCGCTCCCGCCGCAGACTGATCCGCCTAGCTACCAAACTTTCCGTCGCTCCCCAGAATTCCTACCCGCCGCAGTCTCCGCAATTGTCAACATCTATACATGCGGCTTAGTATTCTCCTCTGTAATCGTTTCCATCGGAGATCGTCCCATGCGTTTTTCTGCATCGCTCCGTCTTGCCGCTATCGCTCTTGCGATTGTCATCGCACTCGGCCCAAGGTCAGCCGCACCGCAGGTGCCGCAGGTGGCAGCTACGCCGCCGATGGGCTGGAACAGCTGGAACTACTTCGCCGGCAAGGTAACCGACAAGGACATCCGCGATTCCGCCGATCAGATCGTCGCCAGCGGAATGAGAGACGCTGGCTACATCTACGTCAACATCGACGACACCTGGGAGGGAGAGCGCGACGCCAACGGCGTGCTCCACACCAACTCAAAATTTCCCGACATGAAGGCCCTCGCAGACTACATCCATTCAAAAGGTCTCAAGATCGGCATCTACTCTTCGCCCGGCCCCAAAACCTGCGCAGGCTACGAGGGCTCGCTCGGCCATGAAGAACAGGACGCGCAACTCTACGCCTCGTGGGGCATCGACTATCTCAAGTACGACCTGTGCAGTTTCATTCCGGCAGTGATGGAAAAGCAGGCGCCCAACGACAAGGCTGCGCAGATGCGTCTCATGGTCGCCGCCTACGACAAGATGGGCAAAGCCCTCAAGGCTACTGGCCGGCCAATCGTCTATTCCTTTTGCCAGTACGGGTGGGATTCAGTGTGGGAGTGGGCGCCCGGCATCGGCGGAAACCTCTGGCGCACCACCGGCGACATTCAGGCACGCTGGCAAAGCGTCTACGACATTCTCAGCCAGCAGAAGGGGCTTGCCTCCTACGCCGGCCCCGGCCATTGGAACGATCCCGACATGCTCGAAGTCGGCAACGGCAAACTGTCCCTGGCTGAGAACCGCACGCACTTCTCCATGTGGGCAATGCTCGCTGCGCCACTGCTCGCCGGCAACGATCTGCCCAACATGAAGCCCGAAATTAAGGGCATCCTCACGAACCGCGACGTCATCGCGATCAATCAGGATCCACTCGGCCATCAAGCTCGCTACATCTACAGTGGGGGCCAGGTCGAGGTCTGGACCCGCGACCTCAAAGGTGGCGCCAAAGCCATCGCCATCGTCAATGTCGGCAGCGATGTGTACTCAACCCATCCGTTTCATCTGGATCTCGCTCAACTCGGCCTGCACGGTCCGCAGCATGCGAAGGACCTGTGGACAGGCAAGGAAATCGACCTGGCTAACAACATGCCCATCGAACTCCCCAGCCACGACATCCTGCTCCTTAGAATCGCGTCGCCAAAATAGCTCGTTAGACTCTTGGACAAACAGAAATATCGGGTGCCCCATCCTTGACGCAGCCTTTAGCGTCAAGGAAGGAAGCCACAGATCTCAATTGTTTGTTTTCTTGAAATTTGGACCTTAGACAGCCCGCGCCAGACAGACCGCAAACCATCCGCGCTCATCCATCCACGTAGCCTCGTGTGCAAAGCCTGCCTTCGCCACCAGGGCCTCGGCGTCGCCCACCTGGTACTTGTAGCTGTTCTCCGTGTGAATGCTCTCGCCGGCTTCAAAATTCACGCGCAGATCGATCCCGGACAGCCACACCGTTTGCTGTGCCTCGCTCACGAGGTGCATCTCCATCCGCGACTCCGAGGCATTCCACACCGCGCGATGCGCAAAGTTCTCGGGATGAAAATCCGCATCCAATTCCCGATTCAGCCGCACCAGCACATTGCGATTGAAGGCCGCTGTTACGCCAGTCGCGTCATCATAAGCAGCCTGCAGTACCGACTGATCCTTAACCAAATCGACGCCCAGCAGCAGGCAGTCGCCCGGATCGAGCGCTGCCCGCACTCGCTCCAGAAGCAGCATTGATTCTCCCGGTTCGAAGTTGCCAATGCTCGAGCCGATGTACAGCACGAGCCGACGCTCACTGGGCAATGTCGAGTCAAGCTCCAGGTCGTGCGTGTAATCTTGCACGCGCGGGCAGACGAGCACACCGGGAATCTCGTTCTCGATCCGAATCTGCGCTTCCACCAGCGCGCTGGCCGAAACATCGACCGGCTCGTAGAAAACGGTGTCCTGACGCTCCACCGCGGCGCTCAACAGCAACCGAGTCTTGTCGGCCGAGCCCGCACCAAGCTCGACCAGCCGCAGGGCGCGCTCGCTCGCGGCCAGCTCGACAATCTCTGCAGCGCGATCCGCTAAAATCGCCCGCTCCGTCCGCGTGACGTAGTACTCAGGAATGCGTGTGATCTCGTCAAAAAGGCGCGACCCGGCCGAATCGTAGAAGAGCCAGGAAGGCAACCATTTTGGACTGGACAACAACCCCTCGTAAGCCGATGAGGCGATCTTGTCTGAAATGTGAAAGCTGGCTGGGGAAACTGGGATCGTAGTCATGCCGTTACTAGGATGCTCCTTCACGTATGGAAGTTACTTGTCGGCCAAACGGATTCCGGAAAATTGCCAGCGCGTCTCCGGCTGAAAAAAATTGCGATAACTCGAGCGAATATGAGCATTCGGCGTCGCGCAAGACCCGCCCCGCAACACCATCTGCCCGCTCATGAATTTCCCGTTATATTCGCCGAGGGAGCCCTCCAGCGGCTCGAATCCGGGATAGCCAAGATAAGCGCTCGCGGTCCATTCCCAGCAATCACCCCAGAGCTGAGAAACTTTCTCGACCGTGTCGGTCGCCGCAGCAGGTCTCAGCAGGTTTGCATCAAGCAGGTTGCCGTCGATTGGATGCCCCGATGCCGCAACTTCCCACTCAAATTCCGTAGGAAGGCGCTTCCCGGCCCAGCGGGCGTACGCGTCGGCCTCAAAGTAACTGACCTGGCTGACCGGCGCTGTCTCAATCTCCTCCAGAGGCATCTCGCCTCGAAGGGTAAAGAGTTTCCAACTCTTTCCGTCTTCATTCCAATAGAGCGGCGCCCGCCAGCGGTTCGGTTCCACCGCATCCCATCCGGCTGAGAGCCACAGCTCTGAGCGCTGGTAACCGCCGTCGGCAATAAACGCCGCAAACTCCCCATTTGTCACAAGGCGATCAGCCAACGCAAACGGCTCCAGCCAGATCCGATGTCGCGGCAGCTCGTTGTCGTAGCAGAATCCGTCTTCGGCAAATCCCACATCCACCAAACCACCGGCAAACTCCACATACCTCTCAGCCGGGTGCCCCAGATCTCGCGTTTGAGACCTGGGAGGTCGCGCATCCTTACCAACCGGCGTCCGGGATTCCCCTTGATAAGCTGGCCGTAACGGATTCGTATAAAACGCGTGCAGGATATCCGTCAGCAGCAGTTCCTGGTGCTGCTCCTCGTGGTTAGCCCCCAGCTCTACACGCTTCAGGACCTCCGGCTCCGGATTCACCTCGAGAAGCCGTTCAATCCCTTCGTCTACAAAGCTTCGATAGCGCATCACTTCGTCCAGTCCCGGGCGTGAGAATGAAGAGCGCAGCCGCTTTTCCGGGAACTCCCCGAAACTCCGGTAATAACTATTAAAGAGCCACGGAAAATCCGCATTGAACAGCTCGTAGCCGGGCAGGAACTCCCGCAGAATGAAGGATTCGAAAAACCAGGCCGTATGTGCCAGGTGCCACTTGGCCGGCGACGCCTCGGCGCAGGACTGCACCATCATGTCCTCAGGTGTCAGTGGCTTACACAAGGCCAGTGTGCGCTGCCGGACACTGCGAAAACGCTGTGCCACTTCGGATTGCAGTTCGGGAGATACCGTGGTGCTCATGCTCGACGATCCTCGTTTCGACGGGTTTCGGGAGACACAGATTGATCCGGTTCGTGTATTTCTTAGTCCGCCTTGCACCGGTGTTACAAACGAGCTTGACGATGCTCTACAGATTGGTGCTCTAATCGGACGAGACGATGACGCAGGTTTGTCGCCCAGATTCCTTCTTGAGGAGGGAATATGTGCAGGTCAGATAAACGCTTGCTGCCGGCATTGACGTTGATGGCAGCCATTGTGAGTACCTCCGGTTTGAGTCTCGCTCAGTCCTCTCCAAGCGCCCAGTCTTCTGAAGCAACGCTAACCCCGGCATCGCGAGCGACAACCACAACTACCCTGCCAACAACTCCACCAACCGCGGAGCAAATCGGCGATGCTCTCATGGCTCATCAACGCTATCAGGCAGCCATTGAAGCCTACAAGAAAGCGCCCCCTAACAATGCCGTCGTCTGGAACAAAATGGGCATCGCCTACCAATTGATGTTCAATCTCACCGACGCGATGCATTGTTACCGCACTTCCAGCAAACTCAGCCCCAAAAACTCAAATGTTCTGAACAATCTCGGTACCACCTATGACGCGCTGAAGGAGTATCGTAACGCAGAAAAAATGTATCGCAAGGCGCTGAAAATCGACCCCAATTCCGCTCTTATCCTCAAAAATCTCGGCACAAATCTGCTAGCCCAACGCAAGTACGAAAAAGGCTGGGAAGAGTACAAAGCTGCCCTCAAGATTGATCCGAGTATCTTCGATAACAGCGCCAGGCCGCGCATCGAGAACCCGGCGTCGATTTCCGATCGTGGCGCCATGAATTATTACCTGGCCAAGGGCTGTGCACGGGCGGGCATGCCCGAACGCGCCATTCAATACCTGCGCATGGCTCTTGACGAGGGATATACAAACCCCAGAAAGATCATTGCGGACAACGAGTTCGCAAGCTTGCACGGGCTGCCGGAATTTAAAGAATTGTTGTCGTCTCAGACGCAAAAAAGACAATGATCCGCGCTACTTTTGGAACAAACGATGCGATCGTCGTCTTACCATGATCGTCCGCGTCTACTTCTATAGGATTACCCCGTCTGGAGCCTTATGAAAGCCCATCGCATTTCGTTGCCGTTTCTGGTCCTGCTTGGCGCAGTAAGTTTTGGCGCTTTGGCACAGGATACAAACCCTTCTCAAGATTCCAGCCAGCCCGCGCAAGGCCGAGGCCAGCGCGGAGGACGCGGTGCCTGGGGCGGTGGCGGCATGATGGGGCGCGGTGTTATGGGAACCGTGACCGAAGTTGCCTCTGATCACTTCACCGTCAAGACCGAAGCCGGCGATCTCTATACCATCCACTACAGCGTGAATACCCGCATCTTGAAAGGGGCCCCAGGAGGCGGCCAGCGCCGCGGCCAGGGTGATGACAACCAGCCGCCGGCCAAACCACCGGAGCCCATCAGGGCTACCGACATCAAAGTCGGTGACGCCATCGGTGCCTCCGGCGAGATCGATGCCACCGCCAAATCCGTCGGCGCCGTGGTCATCTTCCAGATCGATCCGGAGCGCGCCAAACAGATGCGCGAAATGCAGGCCAACTACGGCAAAACGTGGATCATGGGCAAGGTCACCGCCATCAACGAGACCAAGGTGACACTGCAAGGCGGCCCCGATAACGCAACTCACACCTTCCTTGCCGACGAGAACACCACTTTCCGCAAACGCCGCGACCCCATCACCCTCGGCGATATTCAGATCGGCGATATGGTCCGCGCCGAAGGGGCGGTGAAAAGCGGAGCATTCCTCGCCACCACAGTCGCAGTTATGGGCGCGCCATCGCAACGTAACGACGGCGCGCTGCCTCCGCCGCAATAGTTCTAAAGAGGACGGCCCCCTTGGAACGCCTTCGGACCTGGGTGCCCTGGAGCGCGTCCTAGGCTCGTCGAAGGGTCTCGCATCTGTGACTTGAGATCTCAGCCCCGACTCATCCGCCGCTCCGCGCGGTTCATCCGCAGTTTTGACCTCTCATCAGGATCGCCGCGCAATCTCCGACAACCCCGCCATCTTCATGATCAGCGCACGATAAAGCCCTGGAAGGAAAGAACCGCTCGCCAAACGAGACTGGCAACAGAATTACGCCCTGTCCGAACCGCTGAAAGAGCTGACAGCATCCTTGCGCGACCGCGTTCGCACCCTCAAAGACCGCTTGGGCATACAAGGTGTCATCCTGGGCAAAGTGAAGGACCTACTTCTTGCTGGCGCTCCTGCCCGAGTCGACAATCATTCGCTGCGAAGCGTTTCCAGGGGACCGGCAAGCGCAGCCCGACGCGCAGGGATGAGCGTGGCGACGGAGCCGGCGAACGCGAGTACAAGGCTTGCCGCGATGATTGCGAACGAATTCGCGCCGACAGATCCATACAGGAAATGACCTGCTGCGCGCACCGCGAGGATCGATAGAATTGCGCCGGGCAGTATGCCGGCGAGCAGGATGCGCGCGGTCTGCCCGACGATGAGCATCTGAATGTGACGACGGGTGGCTCCGAGCGCAAGTCGTATGCCGAACTCGCTTCTACGCCGCGCTGTGCGGGATGACATGACACCATAAAAGCCAATCGCAACCAGCAGCAGCGTCAAGCTCGCATAGATTCCCGCAAGCCGCGCAAGCAGCTTTTCCGTGCCAAGGTCGCCATTCAACTCCATATCCAAAGGCACGATTTCGCTGACGGGCAAAGTGGGATCGATTTCGCGCAGCGCCTGGCGAACGCTCTCCGCTAACTGGCGTGGATTACCCACGGCCCGCACTCGGATGCTGTTTATCGGTGCAGTCCTCTGGTTAATGCTCATGTAAACCACCGGCGGAGCCTCGCGCTCCGCGCCGTTCATGCGTGCATCGGCCACTTCACCCACAATCAGAAACTTGTGATCATTCGGCGCTGGCGCATAACCGACCCATTGCCCAATCGGGTCGGCTTCTCCAAACAATTGGCGCGCGTAAGCACGGCTGATGATCGCCACACTCTGCGTCTTGTCCGTATCGCTCGAAGAGAAATCGCGCCCGCGCAAAATTGGAATGCCAAGCGTGGAAAAGAACTCTTGGCTAACATGATCTTCCTGCCCATGCACCTGCGCGTCCGTAAGATTATCGCGCCCACGCACGTAGAGCGCCGTAATCCAGCCGCAGTGGATGCCGCCGCACATTCCCACGGCTGCGCTGCGCACGCCGGGCAGTGCCTGCAGGCGCTCCTGTATCCGGCTATAGAGCTCCGGCAGCACTTCGCTATGATCGGTGTACCTTGGCTCATGCAGTTCCGGGCGCACAATCAGGACATGCTCACGATCCATGCCCACATCCACGGTTTCCCAGTGCACCAGCGTCGCAGCGAAGCATCCTGACATGGTAGAAAGCAGAAGCGAAAGACTGACCTGCGTGCCAAGC
>CAWBCZ010000014.1:0-6852 GCA_963787435.1 uncultured Acidobacteriaceae bacterium | reverse complement strand
CGTCTAGCGAAAGCGTCGGAGAGAGAGGAAAGCGAAGCAACGGGTGAGGACACGTTGCCTTTCCAGTAGCAAGCCTCGCTCAAACTCTGCCATCCCCCGAGCAGCGGGAGTATGGAACTCGGTTATGAGAGCAGGCGGTACCATACCGAGGCTAAGAGAGATCATCGAGGACGGAGAACGTGAGCTGCTGATTTACCGTCGTCAATCAAATCGGGGAATGTGCTATAAGAAAATGCTCTGTTGCAAGCGAGACGTGCTTCTTAATCGCTGCTTCGGTCCACTTCCCGCGGATGCCAATCAGTGAAGGTAAGGTGTTCCCACGGCCGGGGACAGAGAGCCGATTTGATACTCGCTCATGGTCGTGCCTTGCTTGGCAGCGGCGAAGATCGCAGGATAAGTCTGGCAATGTAATCGGCACACGTTCTGCTCGTGGCTGGCAATGGCAGGGGCGACCATCAGGGAGATTCAGGAACTGGCGGGACACAAGACAATCACATGCCATCTCTCGCCAGATCACAAGCTCTCGGTGATTGACCGCATTGCTACCACAAGGCGCGAGAACAGCTACTAGGAGAGCCAGAGCCACCAGAAAGACCAACAGCGGTCAGAACGGCCATCGGCGCGGCAACAGCCATTCACGACGAACAGCCTACAAATACATAACTTGTTTGTTTTGTGGTGCCGGGAGGGGGGGTCGAACCCCCATGACCGCAAGGGCCGGCGGATTTTGAGTCCGCTGCGTCTGCCAGTTCCGCCATCCCGGCCATGCAATGCAACTACGCCATATTCAATGATCTAATCGATGTCAACTTCGCTGCTGCGGTGGTTTCAAAAAGAACGAGCTGCGTCACTGGACGGCTGTCTTTTGAGTCCTATCAGTATCGCACAGTCTGTGGGTTGCAGCCAGATGGCGCTCAGACGCAGGAAATCGCCAGCGTTCTCAGCGGCTCGGAGATTTTATTAAGATGTGTCGCTCTGTTTGACAAACGAGTTCACGGTTGTCTTTGTACAGTCACGTCTACTGCACGACCGGGAGTGTAATTGGAGTTGTGATACGAATCTGTTTGGATTGGGAGTCGAGCACGGTCTGTTGCACGTAATTCGTCCCATCTGGAAATCTGCCGAATCTGCCCGTCAACGTCACAACGTCATTCTTGGGATCATCCAGATAAGTATTCACGTTGTAGCTGACTAGCTTCTTCGCGGCCGCATCGAATCCGACGGATACCTTGTCCCCCGGCTTGTAATAGTCGGTGAAAGTCAGAATCGCAATGCCGTTAGAAGCGGCGAGACCTGCGTTGCCCGCCTCCTTGGCTTCCCGAATCATCTGAGGATCGGGAGGGGGTAGTGGCTGATCAAGCTTCAGGCGCTCGGTGTAGTCCCGCATCTCCTCTTTCTTCTTAGCGATGACTCTGCCCCTGATTCCGCCGGGCGCCTGTTGCCGCCAGCCCTGCTGATCAGCGCACTTCATATTAAAGAGAAGCTGCGTATCCACTTACGCCCATGCTCTTCCGCTCTGACACCGGCAGCCTAGCCTGATCTACAACTATTCAGCGCTCCCGCAGCCTCCCTCAATCCGACGCGAAAAACGTCCACCGAAATTCTGCTGTACTACTGGAGCGTCATTCCTTCACTTCAGCGCGGTGACCCTGGCGAGCTGATCCCATGCGACAATGGAGTTAATCGTGATGACCACTGCCTCTTCCGCAGTCGTTCCCGAGCCGGTCGTCGTAACCCCGGAGTTGCTGGCGCAGCACAGCATCACTCCGGATGAATACGAACGGATTCTGGCAGCCCTGGGACGCGTCCCTTCCCTCACTGAGCTGGGCATTTACAGCGTGATGTGGAGCGAGCACTGCTCGTACAAGTCGAGCCGAGTGCACTTGAAGCGACTGCCCACCAAGAGCGACCGCGTGGTGCAGGGGCCCGGGGAAAATGCCGGGATCATTGACGTGGGCGACGGCTGGGCTTGCGCCTTCAAGATTGAGAGCCACAACCATCCCAGTTATATCGAGCCCTACCAGGGCGCGGCCACGGGCGTTGGCGGTATCCTCCGTGACATCTTTACGATGGGCGCACGGCCCCTGGCGGTAATGGATTCACTGCGATTTGGTCCGATTCAGCCCGAACCCGGCGTCGGACCGGAGCTGGTTCAAAAGAACCACTCGGTCGTTGAGGGCGTGGTGAGCGGCATCGCGGGGTACGGCAACTGTTTTGGCGTGCCGAATCTGGGTGGCGAGACGAAGTTTGAGCCGTGCTACAGCGGCAATCCCCTAGTGAACGCATTTGCGCTTGGCCTGGTGCGGAAGGATGAGATCTTCTACGGGAAGGCCACCGGCACCGGAAACCCAGTAATTTATGTAGGCGCAAAAACGGGGCGCGATGGCATCCACGGCGCGACGATGGCGAGCGAAGAATTCCACGCGGGTACCGAAGCAAAGCGGCCGAACGTGCAGGTTGGCGATCCGTTTATGGAGAAGTTGCTGCTGGAGGCGTGCCTCGAGGCGATGAAGACGGGCGCGATCGTCGGCATCCAGGATATGGGCGCCGCTGGGCTGACCTGCTCGACATGCGAAATGGGCGCGCGCGGCGGTGTGGGGCTCGACGTGGAGTTGGATTTCGTTCCGCAGCGCGAGACCGGCATGAGCGCCTACGAGATCATGCTTTCGGAGAGCCAGGAGCGGATGCTGCTGGTCGCCGAGAAGGGCCGCGAAAACGAGGTGCTGAGCGTCTTCGCCAAGTGGGGACTCGATGCAGTGATTGTGGGTACGGTGCAGCCGGGGCCGCGGTTGCGTATTCGGCATCATGGAGTTCTGGTCGCGGACATTCCGAACCAATCGCTGACGGATGATGCACCGCTATATCACCGGCCCGTAGGGACGTGGAAGTCGCCGATGCCGATGAATGCTCCGTTGAGCGCGCTCGATGAGCTTGGCAAGGACCGGGACTTTACTGCGGACCTGAAGAAGTTGCTCGCGAGTGCGAATGTCTGCTCGAAGCGCTGGGTGCATGAGCAGTATGACACCATGGTTCAGACCAACACCGTGCTGGGGCCCGGTGGTGAAGCCGGTGTGATGCGCATCAAGGGAACCGGCACATTGCACCACGAACGCGGGCTGGCGATGGCGCTCGATGGGAACGGGCGCTGGGCTTATCTCGATCCTAAGCTGGGTGCAATGCATGCCGTGGCCGAGGCCGCACGCAAGGTTGCGATGACGGGCGCATTGCCGGTGGCGGCGACGAATTGCCTGAACTTCGGCAATCCGGAGAAGCCGGAGATCATGGCGCAGTTGTCGAATGCGATTGATGGGATTGCAGAAGCCTGCACGGCACTGGGAACGCCGATCACTGGTGGCAATGTTTCGTTGTACAACGAAACCAAGGGCGAGGGGATTTATCCCACGCCAGTGCTGGGGATTGTCGGGATTTTGGACGATGTGACCAAAGCTGTGCCGGCGAGCTTTCAGCGGGCGGGCGATGCGATTCTGCTGTTGTGGCCGGTGCCGAGGGGTAAAGAACCGAATCCGAATCTCGACGTTCCCGCGCATCCGGAGCCGACCGACTCGACATCGAATGTGGTTCCCGGCGTCATGGGTGATGAGCCAGTCGTCGTAGCCGAAGAGTCACTGGTGCCAGAAGCTTCTGCTTCTGCGAAGCTCAGGGTGTTTGGGTCGTCGGAGTACGCAAAGGCACTGCTGAATTCAACGTGGGGCCGGCCGCCTGAACTCGATCTTGAAGCAGAGGCCGATCTGCACGCGATGCTGATCGAATTGGCTAATCGGAAATTGATGCATTCGGCACGCGATATATCGGACGGCGGAATCTCGGTGGCGCTGGCGCAGGCTGCATTTGCAAACAACTTTGGTGCGCGAGTAGAGCAGGCACAGCCGTTGATGGTGCATCCGCTGTTCGGTTTGTTTGCGGAGCCGGCCTCGACAGTCCTGCTCACCGCAAACCCTGAGCGGGTCTCGGACATCGAGGAGATGGCAGAGCATTTTAAATTCAACGTCGCTCGGATCGGGACCACTGGCGGAGACCGGCTGGAGATCGCCGTCTACGGCGATGTGTTCATTTCGGCTTCCCTCTCAGAGTTGCGTGAACCTTGGGCAAAGTCTCTCGAAGCAGTCCTTCATAACGAGGTGTTGGCATGAGCTATTGCTTCAGACGCGGCGCAGCCGCCGCCCGCCGTGCGCGCAGCACCGAGGTGACGGCATGAGCCGGTTGCTGTTCCAGGGGGTCGGGGGGGTCGAAGACATTTCAGAGGCGCTCCGCGAACAATCGAACCGCAGAAACTTCGACTTCGCATCATCCGAAGACGACGCTTCGCATCGGATGACAAACGGCTCTGAGGACAAGCTGCGCGAGGAGTGTGGGGTCGTTGCCATTCACGGACATGCCGACGCAGCGAGGATGGCGTATCTCGGACTCTATGCGCTGCAGCATCGAGGGCAGGAGTCGGCGGGAATTGCGACAGCCGACGGGCAACACCTCGCGAACATCAAGGGCATGGGACTGGTTTCGGAAATCTTTACCGATGAAGTGTTGCAGAAACTGCCCGGACAAATGGCAATCGGGCACACGCGTTATTCGACGACAGGGGACTCGGCGCTGTTAAATGCGCAGCCGATCCGCGTGGACTCAACCAAGGGGCTGATTGCGATTGCGCATAACGGCAACCTGGTTAACCTTGGCAATGTGAGGGCAAAGCTCGAGCGCGATGGCGCATACTTCCAGACTACGTCGGACTCCGAAATCATCGTGCAGTTGATTGCGCATTCGAAGGCAGGCACGCTGGTGGATGCGATCGCGGATTCGTTGCGGCAGGTTGAGGGCGCCTTCTCCATCGTGATGATGACCCGCGATCGAATATTTGCCGCGCGCGATCCGCGTGGCTTCCGGCCGCTCTCAATCGGGCGTATCAAGAACCATGAAGGCCCGGACACGATTGTGTTTGCCTCGGAGACGTGCGCATTCGACCTGCTGCGCGCTGAGTACGAACGCGACGTCCTGCCCGGTGAGCTGGTGATGGTGACGGAAGACGGATTGACGAGCCGGCAATACTCAACGGGCGTCGCGCAGACAAGCTGCATCTTCGAGCATGTCTACTTTGCGCGGCCCGATAGCCGCATTTTCGGCCGCTGGGTGCAAGAGAGCCGAGACCAGATGGGGCGCCAGCTTGCGCGCGAGTCTGGCGTACCTGCAGACGTTATTGTGCCAGTGCCGGACTCGGGCGTGACCGCTGCGCTGGGTTACGCGGAAGAAAGCGGCATTCCGTTTCGATTTGGCTTGATCCGCAATCACTATGTCGGCCGCACGTTTATTGAACCCGAGCAGCGCGTGCGCGACTTTGGCGTGCGCCTCAAGCTCAATCCGGTACATAACCTTCTTGAAGGCAAGCGCGTGGTGCTGATCGATGACTCGATCATTCGCGGCACGACGAGCCGGAAGATCGTGCGCATGGTGCGCGGGGCCGGAGCGAAGGAAGTTCACCTGCGCATCAGTTGTCCGCCAACGATTTCGCCCTGTTTCTACGGGGTGGATACGCCCAGCAAGAAAGAACTGATCGCAGCCAACAACACCGTCGAAGAGATTCGGCGCTATATAGAGGCCGATTCGCTTGCGTATCTCTCGCTGGAAGGACTGCTGAAGTGTTGCGATGGAAGCGAGCACAACGGGTATTGCACAGCCTGCTACACCGGCAACTACCCGACGGCATGGGTCGATGTGGACGAGATTCTGCCCGCGACGGCGAGCGCTTAACGCTCAGACCAAACCTCATACAGTCATTCATTGCCGGCCTGTCTCAAGCGGGTCCGTCTGCGAGCGCCACGATCCGCGCCTTTGCGTATGTGTGCGCGAGATTGCGCGTCAGCACGAACATCACCAGCGCCGCCCCAAGGCTCGGCACCACGAGCCCTCGCAGGCCCAGCTGATAGCTGCCGGACAGGTCGCGCATGCGGCCCATCCAGTAAGGGCCAATAAACCCACTGAACATGGTGATGGTATTCATCGCAGCAAGGCCCGCTGCCGCCGCGCGCCCCGCGAGGAACTGCGTAGGCACTGCCAAAGCCGGTCCCTGCATCGCCATAAATGAGACAAAGCTGGCCGCTAGCGCGGCTACCACCAACCACGGTTCTTTCGCATAGCTCGCTGTCAAATAGCCGGCCGCCATCACCATGCAGGGAACAATGCAATGTAGCGCGCGTTCGCCGCTGCGATCGGAGTACGCGCCGTTCAGCAACATCCCCACCGCACCTGCCAATCCAAAGCACGCCACCAAAAGGCCAACATTGGTCACGCTCCATCCGGTCGCTGCCTGAAGAATCGCCGGCGCGGAGAAGCCGTAAGCATAATTCGCCGTAAGTGCGCACAGGAAGTAGGCTCCGATCATCCAGACCTTGGGCGACAGTAACGCTCGCAGCACGCCTGCTTCGTCTCGCAAATGCGCTTGCGCAGAATCAGCTTCAAGTTGGCGTTTGAGCCACATTCTCTCCTCGGATGTCAGCCACGTAGCTTGCATGGGTCCGTCAGGAAGTATCCAGAGAAAGACGAAACTGAAGAGTACCGCGGGCAAGCCTTCCACAAGAAAGAGCCATTGCCAGCCGGCAAGACCCAGCGTGCCTTGAAGCCCCATCAGTACGCCGGCAACCGAGCCCATCACCACCGAGCTGAGAGAAAGCGCAATATAGAACCGGCTTACAGCGCGCGCCCGCATTTTTGCCGGGAACCAGAGCGTGAGGTAGTAAAGAACGCCCGGGAAAAAGCCGGCTTCCGCCATGCCAAGCAGGAAACGCACACCATAGAACTGCCAGGGCGTTCGGACAAACATCATGGCTGCTGCGAGCAGACCCC
>CAWBCZ010000013.1:0-19359 GCA_963787435.1 uncultured Acidobacteriaceae bacterium | reverse complement strand
GGTAATAGGTGCACCACCATCCCTTCTTTTCAATCACTCAGAAGTTCGGGTGTCCCATCCATCGGCACAGTTTCATCGTGCCATGGGTGGGAAAGCACGAAGCTCGCGGCAACTCGCCGGGCGTCATGGGCCGGGTGCCGCGGGCTTTGCCTAAATACTGCGTTTTCGGTCTACTTTGGCAGCACGAAGATTTTTGGGGCGAGGGGGCAATACCGTACCTTGGGTGTTGCTCAAAGAGCAAGTGACGGATCGACGGTAACTCGACTCGGAATCGCCAACCGGAGGGTAGTACGGAGCCGAAATAACGCTCGCCTTCACCGACAACCAGACGGTTCTGGCACAATGTGTGGATGCCGATTTCCACTCGCGACCTCTCTCAATTGCCGAGCATTGAAACGCTCGAGAAACTCACTCAATCGATTGCAATGCTCGACGCCGTCGTCTTTCCAGATTGGGAGAGTTGCTACTTTTCCTTCAATGCGGCATGGGCCACGCGTCTCTCAAGGAGAGGATGGCCTCTATGCGGAATGGATCGGGAGATGAATACTTCATGTTGTTCAGCCCGCAGGGTGCAATCCTCAAGGGATTCGACCACGAGGCCCCGATGAGCCCGTGGGAACGCGAGCCGGTAGCAGTCTGGCCAGGGGTCCTTGATGGTGTGCCCGAGACGTTTTCTTCATTCTTAGCTGAACCAGCATTCAGCATGAGTGACTGTACCTTTTGTATCTGGAGGGAACCAAGCGACGAACACTGGCAAAGTGGCTCGGTTGTCTTCCCGGATACTGAATGTGACGATCCAGACGGATCGGAAGGTTGCTGTTTGGCATGTTCGACGGCAAGCCCGAGACCTACGTTGATTTTGCGTCAGAGTATTACGAACGGGCATTGGACGTCCTCGTCAGGAGGATTTATGCTCGCCCGCCCCTTACGCAGGACATAGTCGCCGAATTGAATCCCCAGGCACACTGGGAGAGCACAGTAAAGGATGCCGAAGAGATTCTTTATCCCCATTGCGTCTGAACTCTCAAAAAACGAGTAAGGGAAGGATTGGATGTCTCTCGCCAGGACTCCCACGCACTGTTTGCGCGGAGGTCGATCGAAGATCCTGTTTCCCCGGAAAGGGCCGGGTGCCCCAGGTCTCGCCTTGAGACCTGGGTTTTGACGAGCCCACGCCGCCTCCGCTGCGAATTCCGCCAAGCCCGCGAACTTCTCTAACCCGTCGCCCTGGAGTGCACCCCAAAAGTGAGACAGATAGAATTTTGACAGTTTGCAGGGAAGGGAGAACTGCAAATGGGTCAGAAGTATGTGAAGTACAGCAAGGAGTTCCGGGAGACGGCTCTTCGTCGTTTGTCTGTGACGTCGAATGTGGCGCAGTTGTGCCGTGAACTGGGCATCTCGCGCCAGCTGTTGTATTCGTGGCGAGATGTTCAGCAACGGGATCGGGAGAAGCAGCGACAGGGGACCGAACAGCGTCTACGCCAGGAGAACCTTCAGTTGAAGAAAGCGCTGGCGAAGAAGACGCTGGAAGTGGATTTTTTGAAGGCTGCCTGCGAAAAGGTCGCGGCTCTCAGCCAGGCCAGTACCGGCTCTGGCGCAATGGCATCTGGGAAGCAATCCGGGAAATGATGCCGACGCAAAGCAGCCTTGGAGTGGAGCCGATGTGCCGGCTGGCGCAGGTCAGCCGCGCTGGATTCTACCGTTTTCTCCAACCCCGCTATCCTGGCGAGGAGCAGATGGAAGTGCGCAACGCCATCCAGCAGATCGTGCTTGAGCATCGCCGTCGCTACGGCTACCGGCGCGTCACCGTCGAGCTGCATCGGCGCGGCATGGCCGTCAACCATAAGCGTGTGCTGCGGCTGATGCGCGAGGATAACCTGCTCGGCATCGAGCCGAAGGCCTTCCTCGCGACCACCGAGTCGGATCACGAGCAGGAGGTCTATCTGAACCTGGCCAGCCGCATCAAGCTCACGGCTATCAACCAGCTGTGGGTGGCCGACATTACCTACATCCGGCTGCGCCAGGAGTTCGTCTATCTGGCCGTGGTGCTGGATGTGTTCTCGCGTAAAGTGATCGGATGGGCGCTGGACCGCACCCTGACCACGCGCCTGCCGCTGTTGGCCCTCCAACGAGCCATCACCCTGCGTCAGCCTGCGCCTGGCCTGGTGCATCACTCCGATCGCGGCATCCAGTACGCTTCCCAGCAGTACACGGCGCTTCTGGACATCCACGGCATCCTGCCCAGCATGAGCCGCCCCGGCAATCCTTACGACAACGCCTTCTGCGAGAGCTTCATCAAGACCCTCAAGCGGGAGCAGATCGATGTACACAAGTACCAGTACATCGACGAATTGAACGCCCACCTGGAAGAGTTCATCGAGCATTATTACAATCGGCTCCGGCTGCACTCCGCCCTGGGATACAAGACCCCGGAGGAGTTCGAAGCTGGCTCGCGCACCGCAGACCAGCTCGTCGGCAGCCCGCTGTGAGTTTTTCAAGGCATGGGGAAATCTATCGATCCTGGAAGCACCGCAGAGGTCGCCCCCAAAAAGAAAAGGGGGAGCCAGTTCAACCCGGCTCCCCAGCTCATCAGATCGATGAGTCTCCAGTTGGCTATTCCTTGACAGGTTGGTCTCCACCAGAGCCTGTCTCCGCTTCACCAACCGATAACCACTCTGCCCAAGAGCCAACAAAATGAACACAATCATCCAGCAAACCGCGAATCTGTCAAAAACAAAACTGTCTCACTGCAGGGGTGCACCTCACCCCGTGTCAACCCCTCCGCCGCCAACATTCCCGCTAACTCCCTCATTCCGCTCGCCAAAAACTTCCCGCCGTTTTGCAGTCTATTTCCCCCTCCCGGCGCACAATGGAATCGTGATCGGACCCACTAGCTCCGCAAACGTGCGCCTCGCGCACGCCACCCCAACACCGCTTTCCACCGCTAACTCCAATCCGCACAGGAATCTACGGCTAATCCCAATCCACACAGGAATTTAGCGGCACCCCCTCTCTGTAACCCGATGATTGCAGGATATTTACCCAAAGAGACCAGGTAATAGGGGGTGGCCGAGGAGTCATAGCGATCCTCAATGAGTGTCGCGACATCCTGACTAATGGCAACAAGTGCAAGGGGCAGTCCGAGGACCAGCGTTCGCTCCGCAGGCTATTTGTAGACGTTCTGCTCCAGAACGCCGAAGTGAAGCGCTGACGGCACGCAGTCATCGATCGACTTCAGAACGATATTGTTCGCGTCGCCCACATTCATCCCTGAAAGGATGTAGGGGCTAGTACCGCTCCCCTTGGGTGTGTGGTTGTCTACATATCCCTTGATGAAACGCGGGCACCCCATGAATCCCCCGCCTTTTTGGTCCGTCCACCACACCGCACAGATGCGGAAGGCACGCCCCCCCTCGACGACACCGGAGATGGTGGAGTAGGACCCATCGGCGCTGTTCGTGATCGATTTGAATTCGGCCACCTTGAACACCAGCAAGCGGCCCTTCTGGCTACTGTCGAAAAGCTTGCAGGCCTCAGCATCGCAGGTCCGCTCCACGCGGAATACGTCAATCGTGACCGGTTCCTGCGAAACGTTCTTGTACTCCACTACGACTTTCCCATCGGTGGGCGTGTAATTTTCCCTTCGGCTCCCGCGCCGCCGCGAGTGGCTGGTGCCAAGTTTCCGCTCGTGAGCGTCATCTGCACGCAATCCATGGTGCACCGCTTCGCTTGAACGGCCGTCCAGCCAATTTCCACGGGTTTGGTACTTTCAACTTCAGCCGTGTACGCTACGCCCGGTTTCAACACCACACCCGAACGAATCGGGATGTGCTTCACGGCCCCATATACAGTGCCCGTGCACACGAACATCAAACACAAGACTGAGCGGATCACGCTGGCAATTATAGCTTCGGGTTCTAAAACGCGATCTGGGGGTCTTTGGGGCGTCCGGCGGTTCCGGCGAGAAACGCGATCATTTTGCACTTGAGTGCGTGTTCGGGCTTGTGGTCAAGTTTGCAACTTCGAAGGTTCGGAAAGAGGCAAATCTATCGCCGCAGACCACTTAGGCCAGACCGGCCCGAACAGACAGATTCCGCGACATCTCGGGGGCGAGGGCCTGCTTCCTATCCCTAACAAAACAAAAGGAGGAAATCGATTTACCGGATTCTGGTATCGGCTTCCTAACCGCCCCTCACGGTTCTGGGGCTCGGGCGTCTAAATATCAAATTCTTAATAATGTTTTAGAGGGGTCGAGACGCGGCGGCGACGCCTGTGCGGCTAACGGTGGGAGATCCAGACTCACCGCTACGCTGCTCCGCCGGGTGAGGGAGGCCTTCCTGTCACGTTACCTCGGAGAGACCTGCTCCCTTCTTGGGTCGGCGTTCGTCATAAAGTCCAGTAGACTCTGAAAAACGCATATAGAGGTCCCAGCATGAAAAAGCCCAAGTGGCTGTATATAGGAATGGCAATTGCTTATCTAAGTTCGTGCTTTTACACAGCTTCCGCGCAGAAGCTGGATGCGAGCGTACTTTACCGGCAAGACAGCGACGTCAACTACTTCGCGGTGATCCCGGGATATACGAGCCAGGCCGCGGCCGGTGTCAGCCCGAACTGCTCGCTTGATCCGAACCCCGCGGAGTGCAATCCCAGCACCCCGGCCAATGGACTCCTATCTGCCCAAGGGCGACGTCACGTACAACGTCGTCGGCACCACGCTGTCTCTGCTGCTGCCTGATGGAAGAGTGGCGCTGGTGAACTGCGTCAATAAGTACTCGCCCAAGGGCAACTACATTAATCGCCACAGTTGCGGGATGCCGCTTGTTGATTATGTCCAGGCAGAGTTCAATGGCAAGATCGCGAAGCTGAAATGGCCCGTGGGAACTGACGGAAAAACCGAGTCCGAGACCTACAAAGTCGTTGCGTTGCTGGATAAACAGCTTATCGCCAAGCGCTAAACTCGAGCGTTTCGGGCGATCACAGCTGTCCGGCAACCTGAGTGGCGAGGGCAGTCAGTGGCTTCTCGTCATCTCCACCGCCGCCCAACAAGAAACGCACATCTCCCCTTGCGAACGTGGATGCCTGCGTCCTGGGATCCAAATACGCTCTGTCTCCAAGATTCGGCACCGGCGTTGGTGGGGCTTATAGAACATCTTCAGTTTCGCAAAGAGGTCTGTCGCATCCGCGGGCGAAGGATCAAAGTAAATCCTGAATAAAGAAGCTTGAGTCTCCACCGCCCGAATAGGTGCAGTCCGTTCCCTGATGGTATTGTCAAGGTCGGCGGGGCGACGGTCTTTTCGCGGTGCACTGTAGGTGGCGCCCATGGCGCTGCTGACTTGAGCGGCGGTCAGCAGAGAGCATGGGTCTGCGGGAGCCGTTGCTGCCTTCGCCGCCGGGGCCGTACAGGCGATCGCGAGCAGGCCAGCAGCAAAGAATGAAGTTTCTCCAAAGCCGGCCATCTGAAATAGCTTTCTTCGTATCATCCAAAGTCCTCCCTTCTCCAAGTTCTCCCTTCTGGGCCGGAAATATTCGCGATAGTATCCCGCCCCGTATCAATGGCGTCAAGGAGAAGACGCTTCCCTTCCTGCTAGATTGTCGTCATGCTCAAAAACCGTTCTGCTCCACCGTGCACCGTGATCCCCGTCCTGATTTATCCTTATGTTCGTTGTTCGCCGCCGAATGGCTTTCGGCCGCCTTTGGGTTTACGGTCCGGTTGTGCATCGCCAACCACCGCATTCAAATGCGAGCCGGCGAAGGTCGCTTGACGATTGCCGAGGGCAGCGTGGTTCCGAATCACTCACACATCACACAGGTGCGCGTAGAAGACGCCCTCGCTCACTGCGAGCGCGCGCGGCAGCACGGCGCTGTCATTCTTACCGAGCCCACGGACCACATGTACGGCGAGCGGCAGTACAACGCGCAGGACTTCCATGGGCACAAGTGGGATTTCACGCAGACGATCGCCGATGTTGAGCCGGAGAAGCCGGGCCGGGGATTTCGGTCAACCTCTCCGTGATCTGCGCACTGATAGGTCTGAGCCGAATGTGACGGGGCCGGAGCTTGCCTGCTAAACGGACATGACTGCCCGCGGTGCCGCCAGTTCGCGTTCAGCCAGGACTGCCAAATCCTTGAGCAGTTGGCGGTCCTCGAGCGGTGAACTGTCTGGGCTTCTTATCGAAGACACAAAAGGTGCCGATCTTGAAGCCGTTCACATCCAAAGAGCAGCCTGCGTAAAAACGGATCTTCGGGTCTCCGACGACCACTGGATTGTCGTGGAATCGCTTGTCTTTGAGTGCGTTTTCGACATACAGAATGTCGTCATAGAGGATAGCGTGGGCGCAAAACGAGATGTCCTGTTATGTCTGGCAAAGGGTGAGGCCCTGTATAGATTTGAACCACTGGCGGTGGCTGTCGATCATGCTGATCGTTGAATAGGCAACATTGAACACGCGCTTGGCGAGTCGCGTGAGCCGATCGAAGCGCTCCTCGGGCTGCGTATCGAGGATGTTGAGCGCCAGCAGGGCTTCGATTCTGCTGCTTTCGTCGGGGGGGAAGGCCGGTCGCTGCATGTCAGGACTCCGGAAGTGGGCTTACGAAGGGGTACGGCAAGTCTGTTCACGCAGCATAGCGCAGCCGGGCGGCGTTGTCCCGGTGAAAAATGAACTCGTTTCTTTCATGTGCTTTGACCGCCATGGTGGCTGGTCGCGGGGCTGAAGCTCCGCTTCTAAGCGCCTCAGTCCGCACGGCTTTTCAGCCGTGTGCTGGACACAATCGATTACTGGTCGTTCAGTCCAAGGATATGCTACTCGTTGCGCATAGCGAACGGGATCGATGGTCGCAGAGCGGCGGGCGGGAATCAAACAGGCCAGCAACGCCGCCATAAACAAGAGGACGGTGACAGCCATGAGACTAAACAGGTCAAGAACCTGAACGCCATAGAGCGTGGCGTGCATCAGGCGGCCCAGGACTACCGCGCCAGCCACGCCTATGCCCAGTCCGAGCAGAGACAATCGCATTCCACTGCCGACGATGAGCCGAATCACCTGGTTCTGTCGTGCTCCCAAGGCCATGCGGACCCGATCTCATGGGTTCGCTGCGCCACGGCGATGACATGACGCCGTAGGTTCCGTGGCCAGCAGCAAAGCAGCGGCCGCAAATGCTCCGAAGAGGATCATCTGGAACTGATCGCTGGATTGTTCCTGCTCCACGACCTGCATCATGGTTCTAACGTGATCAATCGCGGCTCCAGGCATGACTGAACTCACGGTGCGCTGCAGGGTAGTCGTAATGGTCTCCGGGTTGATCGCCAGGGTGCGGACGGCTATCCAGTAAAACGGCCATCCCACTTGCCACTGCGAGACGTACATCTCCGGCTGAACGTCGCCCGTAAGATGCTCGTTGTCGAGCACGTCGTGGAAGACACCGACGATCTGGAACTCCATCGGCGGCGGCATTTGCTGTGGACCGGCGCCGGCGCGGCGGAAATCCGGATCCGCAGCAACAGGTGCTGATTCAGCGGATCACCATTCGCCAGGTAGCGGAGAACGAACGTTTCATTCACCATGACCACGCGGGACGTCTGCGGCTGATCTTCTTCGCTGAGGAATCGGCCTCGCACAAGACGGATGCCGAAGGTTCTGAAAAAGCTGGAGTCACGGCCTGGAAGTCCGCAGTCGGCATGTGGGCTTTATCTGCGGTCTGACCGGCCACCGGAAACGGGAATGTATTGAACCCGTTCATCGGCATCCCGGTCGCGCCTGCAACATCGGCAACGCCCGGAATTTGGCGCACGCGATCGAGGAGTTGATGCTGCTGGACCGAAGCCTCCTCAGGAGAAGAGATCGAAGGCTTGCTGCCCGGCCCGTTATTGCGCGGTCTCAGCAAGGCAGTTAGTACGTGGTCCGCTCTGAATCCCACATCGATATGGCTAAGGTTCCAGAAGCTGTGCAGCGCCATTCCCGCGCCGGCCAGCAGAACCAGGGACAGCGCGATCTCCGTGATTACCAGAACGGACTGAAGCGGCGCGCGGCCACGCCGGCCTGCGGTTCGCAAGCCTAGCTTCAGCGCTTCACTCTGATTGATTCGGGCGCTGCGCCAGCTTGGCGCGCAACCGGCGATCACCCCGGCGAGAAGCGCAATGAAGATCGAGAAACCCAGCACCGGCAGGTTCATTTCCACCACCGTGTCTGTGGATTCGAGTGCCAGATTGGGCAACAGAATGAGGCTCAGCTTCATAATGGCCCAACCCATGGCGATACCGATCACACCTCCCAAAAGCGCAAGCGTCAGGCTCTCTGTAAACAACTGCACAAAGATCTGGCCGCGCGTGGCGCCCAGAGCCGACCGGACAGCCAACTCCTGCGTGCGGCTGGTTCCACGCGCCAGCAGGAGGTTCGCGATGTTGGCGCATGCAATCAGCAGCACCAGGCCCACGGCAACGAGCAGCAGCCAGAGGTTTCGTTGCGTCTTGAGGTCAAGCCAGTCGTTGCGGAAATGTTCCACCGTGAGCACGAAGGGGCTTTTGCTTAGATGGGCAACATGGCTCGCCGCGATGTGGTCGTTGATTACGGAAAGCTCTGCCTGCGCCTGCGCGAGCGTAACGCCCGGCTTTAGGCGGCCGATCATGATGCCGAATTGCTGGCTGTGTTCGCCTGGGAGGAGGCGAACGGGGACATTAAATTCGACACCGCCGCCGTTCTCGTGGGGACTGGAGGAACCACGCCACCTACCGTGTAGGGTTGATCCTCAATCAGGATGGACTTGCCCACGATATTGGGATCGGAGTTGTAGCGATGCTGCCAGAGCCAGTTGCTGAGAATCACGACATGGTCGTTGCCCGGGCCACCTTCATCCGGCAGAAAGTCGCGGCCCAACTGCATCGCCTTCCCAACGGTTTTGGTCTGGAGGCCGGGGCTGGCGGCCAGCCCTCCCGCCTGATCAGCAGTGTGGTCCGGATTCGTAAGATGGACCACGATCCACGAAAGGAACGAGAGACTCTGAAACGAGTGGCTTTGCGCGGCAAGCTGGGCATAATCTTCGCCGCTCGTAGGCGAGCGTTCGCCCTTATAGTGGTTCCACACCACCACGAGCTGGCTGGCATTGGGATAAGGCGGCGGCGCGAGGAAGGTGGCCCAGATCATGCTGAAGATGGCCACGACGGGCCCGATTCCCAAGGCCAACCCGAGCATTGCGGTGATTGCGAAACCTGGCGAGCGGCGTAACCGACGCATCGCGTACCGGGTGTCTTTCCATACGCGATCAACATGGAGCCCGCCCCATTGTTCCCTGGTTACATCAGCGATTAGTGGCATATTCCCCACCTCACGCACAGCCGCGGCGCGCGCCTCCTCCGGAGGTTCGCCCCGGGAGACACGATCTTCAACTGCCAGACGCAGATGTGCTTCCAGTTCCTCGTTTAAATCGCGCTTACGCCGCTCCCAGGCCCAGCTCAGCCAGCCCTTCATGACTGTCCTCCCTCCGGTTCCATCACAGAACCAATCGCCTGCACGATCTGCTGCCAGCGTTTGTGATCCGAAGCCAGCTGCTCTTTCCCTTTGGCAGTGATCCGGTAGAATTTAGCGCGCTGTTTGCTGTCAGTCAGTTTCCATTTCGTGGTCACCCATCCCTGACGCTCAAGACGATGAAGGGCGGGATACAACGACCCCGTCTCAACCTGCAACACCTCGGCTGATTTGAGTCGAATCGCCTGCGCGATCCCATACCCATGCATCGACCCCCATTGGAGCGCCTGCAGAATCAGCATGTCGAGAGTTCCTTGGAGCAGCTCGACGCGATTGCGATACATCTCTTTTCCGCTATTCATGAGCATAGACACTCTACATCCATGGAAGTAGATTGTCTACAGCCCGGAGAAAATATCTGTTTACTGCGTTCTCACCAGTTCTCGTTGAGGAAATCGGGAAGGTTTGTATTATTCAGTGGTGCTGATGACTGATTCAGGAACGCAGGTGAGAGCGCATTCTCTCATGCGTCCACGATCGGCCAAGACCGAACATGAGAGAAACAACGCATCTAGTGACGGCTGAATGTACCTGCGATTACCAATCCATCTGACGCATTCGCTCAAGGATGAGCGCGCTGTAGTGATTCATTCGCTCGGGCCGCCGCTTCAGGGGAGCTGGCAGAATCGCGGCCAACCGCGCCGACTGTTCTCTGCCGATATTCCGAGCCGCGGTTCCGTCGTAAGAGCGGCAGGCAGACTCTGCCCCGTAGATACCGGGTCCCCATTCAACCACGTTGAGGTAGAGCTCCAGAATGCGCCGCTTGCCAAGGACGAATTCGGCAACCGGCACCAGCGTAAACTCCGCACCCTTGCGGAGAAAAGAGCGGCCAGTTCCGAAGAAGAGATTTTTCACAAGCTGCTGCGTAATGGTGGAAGCCCCGCGGGTGCGTTCGCCTTCCAAATCGTCTTCGGCGGCAATTTGGATCTCGTGCCAATCGAATCCGTGGTGCTGATAGAAGCGCGCGTCTTCCGCGGCAATAACAGCGTGCTGGAGGTCGGGTGAGATTTGGCTGAGCGGAATGAATTTGTAGCGTTCGTGATAGGGCGCGTTATGAATCCAGGCCTGCAATCGGCGTTCGATATGCACTGCGGTGGTCGGTGGATCGATCCAGCGGAGAGAAAGAAGGCTCATCGCGGCAAGCGACCAAACAAGCACCACTCCAATGACAAGCCACAGAACAAAAGATCGGAGAAAATCCTTCCGCATGGAGGCCGACACGCCTGGTAAGCCGGGGCTCTCGCCAGTCATGGCCGCAGGGTCAGCTAGAGAACGCGGCTGCACTCTTCTACCGGGATGGGAACCTGCTCGACGATCTCGAGACCGAAGCCTTCTAGAGCAGGGATGTGCATCGGCGTGTTGGAGAGCAGGCGGATGCGCTGGATGCCGAGGTCGGAGAGAATCTGACCACCGAGTCCGATGGCGCGGAGGATGCGTCCAGTGCGGGCCTGCGAGCCTTCGCGGGTGCGAAGTTCCTGGTGCAGGACGAGACGGTTAGCGGAGGGGACGCCGTCAGAAAGAGCTGTGCCCCTGGGATCGAATGGCGACGCGACGACTGGCACTTTGTCGATTTCAAACCCGCGCGAGGTGTTGTGCAGGTAGAGAATGGCGCCGCAGCCCTCTTCGGCGATTATGCGCATGGAGTTGTCGAGAACCTCGCGGCAGCGACAGTCGGCGGCAAAAACGTCGCCCGCGGTGCACCGTGTATGCACGCGAACAAGCACGGCGTGGGAGCACGGCGGCCGGGTAGTGCGAGGATCGTCGGGTACATTGGCAGGCCCCCCGTGGCAGGCGGGGCAGCTTGGGCACAGATCGCCGCGAACCAGGGCGATGTGGCTCTCACCGCCGTTGACTTCACTCTCGTACGCGATCATGCGGAATTCGCCGTACTTGGTCTGAATGCGGGTTTCGCCGGAGCGAACTATGTAGCGCTCGTGGCGCAGGCGATAGCGAATAAGTTCAGCGACCGTGAGAATGCGGAGGTTGTGCTCCCCGCAGAACGGGATCAGGTCCGGGATGCGGGCCATCTCGCCGTCGTCGCGCATGATTTCGCAGATGACGCCAGCGGCCTGAAGGCCTGCGAGACGCGCGAGGTCCACGGAAGCTTCGGTCTGGCCAGCGCGGACCAGCACGCCTCCCTGACGTGAGCGCAGGGGAAAGATATGGCCGGGGCGAACGAGATCGTTGTAGGTGGCGCCGGGGGCGATAGCGGTGCGAATGGTGTGGGCTCGGTCGGCGGCGGAAATGCCCGTTGTGACACCCTCTCGGGCTTCGATGGTTTCAGTGAACGCCGTGCCGAAGCGCGAGGAGTTTTGCTGCGTCATCGGAAAGAGGCGGAGATAATCTGCGCGCTCTTCAGTCAGCGTCAGGCAGATAAGCCCCCGGCCGTAGCGGGCCATGAAGTTGATGGCCTCAGGGGTGACGTGCTCGGCCGCAAGCGTAAGATCGCCTTCATTTTCGCGATCTTCATCGTCAACCACAACGACCATGCGGCCAGCGCGGATGTCGGCAATGGCGCCGGGGACGTCAGTAAAGGGAGGCTCGAAGGTGCGTACGCTTTCAGGCATCGGAAACAGTTTCATTCTCGCCCATTGTGGGCCTTACGGCAAAGCACGTTACTTTAGGACAACAAAAACGCCACCCGAAGGCGGCGTTTCTGTTGACAGCCAGAGAAGAAGAATTCTACAAAGTAGACTCAATCTCAAAGCCCCAGGCTTCAAGGAGCGCCTCAGGAATGTACTTGGAATTCTTGTTCCGACGGGCCCACTCACGGAGGCGGGTGGACCGGATGTACTGATCCGGGGTGAGCTTGAACTCCTTGACGATCTGTTCAAAGGAGGTCACGGTGGGTACAACGGGGCCGATGGGCTCCGGCTTGCCCCAATTCGGATTTCCTCTACGTTTTGCCATTTGGTTTTGTTATCCTCAGAAAGGAATGGAGTTTGGTCCAATGCCTTGGGCTACTGGCTGGGGGTCCTGACGGCCCATAGGCTTGATTTCTATTGTTCTATTTTAAGGATATTTTCTTCAAAAATCAATAGCAAATCCGGTCATTTTAAGCGTTTTCTCGCCTTGGGACTGCAAAAATCGCTCAAGTCAGATGGCTCAAACGGAATCACTTACCCTCCAGGCACTCCTGAATAGGCCGCAACCCAACCATCCAGCGTTAGATGCACACGATGACGTCACCCGGCCTCCGGTGGCACCATAAAGACATGGGAAAAATCAGGGGGGCGTTTGCCGGCCTACTTGTGCTGCTGGCGGCGGGCGCTTTGCGATGTAATGCCGTGGAGTTGCGGGTGAGCCGGGAGGCTTTGGAACGGACGCTGAAACAGCAGCTATTTAGCGGCCCCAGCGGCCGGTTCTATATGAAGGGGACGGAACGCTCGGCGTGCTCAGTGTATGCCGACGACGCCAAGGTGACGTTTGTTCAGAACCGGATCGTCGTGAAGGTGAGGACGCGGGCCCGGATGGGCAAATCGATGGGGGGAGCGTGCATTGGAATTTCCCTTTCGCCGACGGCAGAGGTTTCTGTGGCTCCCTATGGCGAAGGCGATGCAATCGGGTTCCGCGACGCCCAATTGATCAAAGTGAGCGATCAGCGAGAGCTGAACTTCCTGCTGACACCCTTTCTGAGCCGGCAGGTGCCGTCAAGCATGAAAGTGGATGCCGCAGATTTGCTGCGCAAGGCGCTGGAGGGATCCACGTCCACCTCGGGGTACAAGGTGACGCTGGAAAAACTTAAAGTGCACTCCATGCAGATCGACGGGGACACCCTAGTGGTGGATGTGGATGGAGATATCAGCGTGAAGTGAGGTTGGGAACATCACGATGTGCCCGTTTTGACTTTCTTGTTCACGGTGGACCTTCTCGCAATATTTCTTTTCGGACACACTGAAAGGAACTCAAAAGCGGGGATACTTCCCAATTGCCCACATCTATGTAAGTCCAAGTCAAGAGAAAAGCACAGAATTCCTGGGCGCGCACCGGAGGGCGCGCAATTGGTCTGATCAGGATTCGCCGTTACGCAACGGTGCCTCTCGGCTGATGATTCCTGCATCAAGCAGAACCACACATCCATTTGCTGTCTAAGACCCAGAAGAGTCCGCACAGAAGATTGAGTTTGTGTTCTCTGCCAGCCCCGAAACAATTCAACGGGAGCCTCCGGAGTTTTCACTCCTTCGCACAGTGGGCAACTTGCGGGGCCTGGCAGTCTGCGCATCGGAATAATCCTGGTGTTTTTCATTCATGGGCAGGTTTTCAGGCTGCCACCGTGCCTCCGCGTTCCTCGGCAGGCACAAAATCCTGTTTTCTGCGTTCCACCGCAACCATCCAGGCCACCATCTTCCTGGCTACTGCAAGTGTGGCGCGGTTGCGATCGCCCCGTTGCTTTTCCTTTTCGTAGATCAAGCTCAGTTCATGGCTGTATCTCGGTGCCAGCTTCGCCGCTTCCACCAGCACCTGCTGGATATGCTTGTTGCGTTGCTTGGAAATCGGCGTGCGCACGACCTTGTCTGCTGACCTCCTCTCGGCTCCGCACAGTCCGCAATAACTGATGGCCTGTTTGATCGATTGAAAGCGTGCCACATCCCCGATCTCCAGAACCCATGTCAGCGCCGTAATCGGACCCACTCCGGGAACCGTTCGTAAACGCTTCAGCCGCTCTGCCAGCAGCGGGTCGCGCTCCAGAGAGCTGACCAGCGCATAGTCCAGCTTCTGCGTTCGATTAATCGTCTCCCGGCTCAGCTTCAACAGCGGCCTGACACAGTCGATCTCTTCGTTGCCCGACATCAGCTCGGTGAAGTAGCCCACCTTGTGCAGCCGCTGCTTGTTGAAACTCACACCGGTCTCCATCAACAGGCCCGAGATCCGGTTCTTCATCTGCACCATCTGCTTCACCAGCAGTCCGCGGTAACGCAGTGTGCGTCGCCGGTCGCGGATCTCGGTTGAGGTCATGTAGCACTCCGGAAGGAAGTCACAACGAAGACAGTCAGCGATCTTGCTGGCATCGATCTTGTCGTTCTTCCGCTTGGCCGCGGCAATAGCCCGCAGCATCAGTGGATGGGCTACCTTCACCTTCTCCGCATGTGGAAGCAGATGATCGTAAATCCAGCCGGTGAAGATCGTCGCTTCCATGGCCATCATCCGGGCTTGGGGCAGGGTTTTGATCCAGGCATCAAGTTCGCGCCGCGTCGATCCGATCTTGCCTTCACTGTGGATCTTGCCGGCTGCGTCCTTCACGCAATAGCTGATCGTCTTCTTGTGAACATCAAGTCCGATGTAGTACATAAAGTCTCGAGGAGCCTCCGTGGGTAGTTCTCTGAATCAGCGCGCAACTGAGTTCAGCCTTTGTAACACCCTCGTGCTCCTCCTCGACTTAGCATTCAAACAATCCACCAAGAACAATCATTTTATAAGGAGGGCGGTTTGGACTGGAGCCAATTTGCTCTACAACTCTGGAGAACTCATGTTCATAAAGCGCTGGCTCGCTTTCGCGCTCTTTTTGCGTGTAGTAGAGTGTGTCGTTCCGATGGCTCGGGCGCAAGATCACCGCTGCCTGGATTCAATTTACCCTGCCGATAGTTCTCGAACATCTGCGGCGTTCCAGTTCGACAGGACATTCGAAGGGGATGCAAGTGGTGGATACTCGTGCGGTCTCGGGATGCGGCCGTCTGAACTGCGTAAAGCGCTCGATGCATTCCGCAACGGAGTTCTCTATCACGATCCGTCGAGCATCAATGCTGTCATCCGGTTTCCAATCAGTGCCTACGTGAGCGACAAATTGGAACCGGTTGCGAAGAAGAAGAAGACAATTCGCATCAAGAATGCTTCGGAGTGGTTCGCGTTCCAAGAGAAGTACCTTACGGACGCGCACCTCGCGTTGGTCGCCTGTTCATATCTAGCGAACGTCACGCTTGAAGGAGGGCGCTCACCCGGCGCAATGATTGGTCTCGGAGCTTTCTGGTTTCAGTCCTTCAAGGGCAGTTGGCGGGTCAAGATGACTGCTGTGAACATCGACCCTCTCAGCCCGGACAAGCTAGCCAAGGCATGTACGCCTCCCGGCGCTGAGTCACGATGAGGTCCTCCAACAGACGCTCTTGGTGCATCACCGCCTAATGCGGAAGTTGTTAGGTAAGGGACAGCCCCACCGTTCGGTTCCCGGTCTTTCTGAATGCGTAGGATCGGCTACGGATCAGACTGTTTCGACAACCACCAAAGCCTGGTGCGCGATTGGCGTCGGGTTTTGGTGTTGGTTCATTACAGATACCGCTTTCCGAAGCAAAAGCAGATTCTTCGCGCCGCTTACCCGCGGGGTCCCAAGCGTGCGGCGCTCAGAATGACACAGGTTAAGGTCCAAACCCTATGGCACGGTTAAAACCGTACCCTCTCAGAACGCTGGCTTCGCTTAGGATCTCAGGCAAACCGGCTTTTCTTCTACCACCATTCCATCAGGCGGCTCGACGTGACCTTGGTGCTGCTCTTCGGCTTGGGCGTGCGGAGCAGGAGGACCGGGCACGGCGCGAGTTTGACAATCTTCTCGGCGATCGAGCCGAAGACCGTTGGATACCAGCCGGAAACGCCATGCGTGGAAATGACGACCTGGTCGATCTGATCGCGATCGATGGCTTCAAGGATGGCGCCGGCAACGTCGTATCCGACTTCGACGCTGGTCTTGACGGTGATTCCCTTCCCTTCAAGAGCCTTCTTTGACTTGGCGAAGTGACCTTCAGCCTGCACTTTGGCGGCTTCGACGATGGATGCCTCGGTAACACCCTCGGGTAGCGCGACGACCGGGGATTCCGGCACGACGTTCAAGAGGAAAAGTTCGGCATGGAATTTGTCGGCGAGCTCTGTCGCCACTTCAAGCGCAGTGTGCGAAGAAGAACTGAAGTCGATGGGAACCAGGATCTTGGTTGGCACTGCGCTGACTGTATCTTCGGGCATTCAAAATCTCCTTCAAGTGAGAGACGCCGGTGGCGGGCCTCATTTTGGTCGTCCCAATGATAGCAAGGCGGTGCGTGATTCCTGACGTGACACGGAGCACACGTATGCGGGTGGAGAAAGGCCCGGCTCTGAAGGCCGGTTCCGTTGGGCGTATGCATTCAACGGCCTGAATGCCGCTGTTCCCTCCGTCTTGAAGGTGCATTCTGCTCCTCCGTTGGGGATGTTAACGTAAGTTCCTATGAGCTCACCTACAGCGAATGTTCTGGGCGAGATCGGGCTCCCGGCGCCGATTCGCGAACTGGCGGCGAAAACCTGGGATGTGATTGTCGTCGGAGCCGGTCACAACGGCCTGGCGTGCGCTGCGTATCTGGCAAAGGCAGGAAAGCGCGTGCTTGTGATCGAGAGCCGCATGCGTGTGGGTGGAGCGTGCACGATCGAAGAACCGTTTCCCGGTGTGAGGATGTCACCGTGCGCATACCTGGCCGGGTTGCTGCATCCGTTGGTGGTGGAGGAGCTGGAGTTGCCTCGACGTGGCTTTGAGTGGACGCCAGCGGTAAATGGGCTGTTTGTTCCCTTCCTCGACGGGTCGAGCGTGCAGCTTTGGGATGACGATGCGCGGTGCGAGGAGGAGGTCAGCAGGCTGGCTCCCGACGACGTTGATGGCTTTAGAGCCATGTGCGATGTGATTCGCCGCCTGCGTGATGCGCTGCGGCCGGCGCCGCGTGGCGGCGAGAAGTGGTGCGATTCGAATGCTCGGGATTTTTGGATCGGCGAAGCACCGACGCGCGAAGAGATTGAACACCTGCTCGGCGATGACGCTGAGGCGCGGGCTGTGCTCTTTGAGTGGTCGATGGCGGAGATGGTCGAGCACTACCTGCGCGATGAACGGCTGCAGGTGGCCTATCTCGGCCAGGGTGTGATCGGGACGAATGCGAGCCCGTTTGATCCGGGCACGGCGTCAATCCGGTTTCACCACTCGTCGGGACGACTCGGTGGAATGCCGGGAATGTGGGGCTACGTGAAGGGCGGCATGGGGATGGTGTCGTTCTACTTTTGCGACGCGGCACGCGAAGCGGGAGCAACCGTGGTGTCGGGCGTGCCAGTGGCGGAGATCGTGCCGGGAGAAGGCGTGGCGCTCGAAGGCGGCGAGCGAATCGCCGCGCGCGTGGTGGTGTCGAATGCGGATCCGCGGCGGACCCTTGGACTGCTGGGCCCGGCCGCAGATGCGGCTTGGCGGAAGCGCGTCGAGGATGTGCCGATCGAAGGATGCACGGTGAAGCTGAACGTGCACCTGAAGGAGCTGCCCAACTTCAAAGCGCGGCCCGGGACGAATGAAGCACACCACTACGGACAGATCAACGCTCCGCTGACGAAGGAGGAGTGGAAGACGGGATTCGCGGCGGCGAAGCGCGGCGAACTGCCGGAGCATCTGTGGTGCGAACTCTATTTCCAGAGCGTGCATGATGCGTCGGTGGTGCCGGTGGGTACCCACACGATGAGCGTGTTTGCGCAGTATGTGCCGTACACGTTTGTCCACGGAAACTGGGATGAGCGGCGCGAAGAGGTGCGGGCGCTCGCGCTGAAATCGCTGGCTCGGTTCTGCAGCAACATCGGTGACGGAGGTCTCGCTTCAGCCGTGATCGACGCGCAGGTGCTCGGGCCGCCGGATATCGAGCAGAAGGTTGGCCTGACGGGCGGACATATTTTCCAGGGCGAATGCCTGCCGCAGTACATGTGGGCCAACCGGCTGAGCGCGCGGACGCCGATGGCGGGGATGTATCTGTGCGGGGCGTGCACACATCCCGGCGGCAGCGTAATCGGGATCAATGGGCGCAATGCGGCGATGGCAGTGCTGAATGATTGGGCGCTAATTAAGCCTGCGAGTTAGTGCCGTTCAAGCCCTGCATTCAATACCGGAATGGTTTCCGCGCGGCTCAGATATGGACGACACCGCTCTTCGCCAAAGCGGCATCCTTGCGAGGCAAATGCGCATGTTTTAAGGCCGCGAACCTGTCCGTCACTCCGATATGATCTAAGTCAATCTAAATGGATACCTATTCGTTCAGGATTGCTACCTCCAGGAATGTCAAACCTTTCCTTGATACGGAAAAAGCCGAGTTGATGATCAGGGTGCTCTTTGAATATCGGGATCAAGGGCGTTATCAGTTGCATGGATTTGTAGTGATGCCGGAGCATCTGCATGTATTGCTAACACCGTCTCGGAACCAGACGCTCGAAGCTTGCGCCTCATGCATCAAAAGTGGCTTTTTGGATGAGGTGCGCACGCGGTTTCCCGGGACATACTGGCAGCCAGGTTTCCGCGAGTACTGGATTCGCAACGGAGAGGATTTTCGGAAACAGTTGGCCCATATTGCGGCCAATCCGGAGCGGCGCGGGCTGTTTATTGGGACTTTGTGCACACGCGGTTTTCGGAACGGCTTGACCCGATGCCCGAGCGGTTAGCACGGCGCCGGGACGAGATAGATCTCGGATCAGGGTTTAGCGGAATACCCGCCGGAGGCGGAAGCGCGGAGTCAACCGACGCTGCCGCTGGCGAGAGAACTGCGGGGGATGCAAACTTCGCAGCCTCACATGGCTTCAGAGAGCTTTATATCAAGGTGATCAAGCAGTTCATCCCGACCTCTCTTCGAGTGAAGCTGACAGGACCATGCGAGAGAGGTTAACGAAAATGCGAATATAGCCTTTGAACAGGGTGACGACGCGACGTTGCAGCGAGTGCTGGAGAGTGCGAAAGCTGGGTGCCTCGAGGCTAATCGGCAAGGCGCTATTGGCAAAAGCCTCTTGCGTCATTCACCGATCATCGTGGCGGATTGCGCCCTTGATCTTCTCGATGGAAAGTAGTTCGCACCGAAGCCAATCACCGTCTAACCGGAGGGAA
>CAWBCZ010000012.1:0-2989280 GCA_963787435.1 uncultured Acidobacteriaceae bacterium | reverse complement strand
ATATTGGAACGCAAGCGCTGGCGTGCGGTTTGCGAGATCCCAGCAACTTTAGCCCCGATCCAGATGAGACTCAAGCTCTTCAGAAAGGCTCTCCTTGGCTCGCTCCCAACGCCAGAGCTTCACGGCTGCACCTCCGGCTCCATGACAGAACCGATAGCGCGAACTAACTGGAGCCAGCGCTGGTGGTTAGCGGTAAGTTGTTTCTTCCCGAGAGCAGTAAGTTGATAGTACTTCGCCCGCTGCTTGCTCTCGGTCAGTTTCCATTCGGACTTTACCCACTTCTGCCGCTCCAGACGATGCAGAGCCGGGTACAGCGAACCGGTCTCCACGGTGAGCACCTCGCCGGACCGGTTGCGGATCACCTGTGCGATGGCGTAACCGTGCATGGGCTGACGCAGTAGCGCCTGCAAGACCAGCATATCCAACGTTCCCTGCAGCAACTCGATGCGATTCTGGTATTTCGGAGTCTCGCTCATCTGGATGCAGACATCCTACCGCCATGGATGGAGACTGTCTACCCCCATCGCCCATGACTTTCCGAAACGGGGTGGTTATCCGCCCATAAACATCCCGCCGTTCACATCCAGCACGTGGCCTGTAATGTATGCGGCCGCATCCGACGCCAGAAACACCACCGGCTGCGCAATCTCCGCATCCGTTCCGGGCCGCCCCAGCGGAATTTGGCTCGATCATCTTCTCGCGCAATTTCTCGCCCAGCACCGTCGTCATAGGCGTCTCGATATATCCCGGCGCAACGGCATTCACTGTAATCCCACGCGAAGCCACCTCGCGCGCCAGCGACCGCGTGAATCCGATCAAACCCGCCTTCGACGCCGCGTAATTCACCTGGCCCTCCTGCCCCGTGCGGCCCACCACGCTCGTGATGTTGATGATCCGTCCCCAGCGATTCTTCATCATCTGCCGCAACAGTGCCTGCGTCAGCAGAAACGCCCCAGTCAGATTCGTGCCCAGCACGTCATCCCAATCGGTGCGTTTCATACGCATCATCAGATCGTCGCGCGTGATGCCCGCGTTATTGACCAGGATCTCCACCTTGCCGAGCCGATCCAACACCGCCTTCGCGCCGTTCTTGATCGACTCCTCGCTGGCCACATCGAGTGCAAATGCCGCCGCCTGTCCGCCCGCTGCCGCAATCTCCGCCGCCACCTCGGCCAGCTTGGCCTCATTGCGCGCCGCCAGCGCCACCGTGGCTCCCGCCTTCGCCATTTCCAGCGCACACGCCCGCCCGATCCCCTGCGACGCTCCAGTCACCAGCGCAACTCTTCCCTTCAAATCCGCCATCCAGCTCCCACCTTCAGCGCCGCTCTAACTTCAATTGCGTCGCGCACTTCCAAGGCCAATTATAGGCAAGCCCACGTCGTCCTCATTCCCAGTATCTGCAGACTTACCGAAACACCAATTGGATTGCTCTTGTCCTGACTTAGCTCATACGATATAGTTCATTTGAACTATATGACGAACGAACTCGGAATCTGGGAAATCGCGGTCCTCGCCCTCTTGCGCGAGGGGCCCATGCATCCCTACCAGATGCAAAGCCTGCTCCGCCTGCGCCACAAGGATGAGATCCTCGCCCTCAAGCGCGGCTCGCTCTATCACGCCATCGGCCGGCTGGTGCGCGACGAACTTATTACCGCCAAGTCGACCAGCCGCAACGGCCGTCGCCCCGAACGAACCACCTACGCCATCACCGCAGCCGGCCGCAAGGAATTCACCCGCATCCTTCGCAACATCATCGCGGTTCCGCGGCGAGAATCTTCGGAGTTCATGGCCGCGATGAGCTTCCTCGTGCACCTCACGCCGGCCGAAGCCCTGCCCCGGCTCGACGAACGAGCGCAGCATCTCGAAAACGAAATCGCGTTACGCAGCGCCGGCGTTTCCGCCGCATCGGCACACGTGCTCCGCATCAACCTGGTCGAAAGCGAATACCTGATCGCCATGCTTAAAGCCGAACTCGCCTGGGTGCGCAGTCTCATCTCCGAAATCTCGTCAGGCAATCTCGCCTGGGATCTCAAGAACGTCTTGAAAGAGGCACGCGCATCGGCACATGCAGCCGCCGCGCGCCCCGAGGAATAATCCATGCAAACCGAATCCGTCCCCGCAAACACGAGCCTGCAGGCCCCAGCCCCGACACGTTATCGCGGCGCCATCTGGACACTGCTCATTCTTGCTCCCGTCATCAGCGAAGTCCTCAGCGGCTCTACGCGCCTCAGCATTCTCTTCGTACTCATTCCTGAAGTCATGGTCTGGGGCGGCGGTGCGCTTCTCTGCCGCGAACTGGTTCGCCGCTGGCGAGCCGGCGCAACCAGCCTCCTGCTTCTCGGCCTCGCCCTCTCCGTCGCCGAAGAGTTCATCATCCAGCAGACATCCATCGCGCCGCTGCCCTTTCCCGGCGCCAACGTCGACTTCGGCCGCTACGCCGGAGTCAACTGGATCTACCTCCTCTTCATGCTGGGATTCGAAAGCGTCTGGGTGGTCCTGATTCCCGTTCAGGTCACCGAACTCATTTTTCCTAATCGCCGCCAGCAACCATGGCTGCGCAAACGCGGCCTCATCGCAACATGCATCGCGTTCTTCGTCGGCTGCCGCATCGCCTGGTATGGCTGGACGCAACAGGCACGCCCACGACTTCACGCCGCCCCGTACCACCCGCCCGCTGTCCTCATTTTTCTTGGCCTTGCCGCAATCGCCGCCCTCATCGGCACAGCCTGGCTCGTGCGCGGCTACGGCCACTCCGGCCAAATCGAATCTCGCCAACCTGCGAGTCCGTGGATACTCGGGATCAAAGCGTTTGTCTTCGCAGCAGCCTGGTTTGAACTCATCGGCCTGGTATTCGTGCCCCACCCCGGACTCGCCGCCTGGATTCCCCTGACTGCCGGCTCAATCTGGGCACTCCTCGCCTTCGCAATCATGCGCTTCTGGTCAGCTGCGCACGGCTGGCGTGACATCCACCGCTTTGCCCTATCCTTCGGTGCCGTACTCGGCTGTATGGCTATGAGCGACATCAGCGCCGCCGGCTGGACACGCGTCGACCTCATCGGCAAATTCGTCTTCCAGTTTTTGGGTCTCGTTGGATTTCTCTTGCTCGGGCGGAAAGTCTGGCAACGTGAAGCCGTCGACCGAGTTCCCAGCCGCTAGTGCGTCTTGGCCGGGCTCAGTTTGACGGCATCGCCTGTGCCGGAATTCGCTCCCGTCGGCGCGCAGGAGTTGCGATCTCCGCTGGCCACACGTACACGGCCAGACGCCTGGAGTAGTGCAGCACCGGCTCGTGATCCGTAAGCTGAATTCCCAACGCAGCCGGCAAGTCGTTGCGCTCGATCTCCGCTTCGGCATCTTCCAGCGGAGAAGCCACCGCATGAATATTCGCCCGCACCGCCTCACCGGCATGATTCCTGGTGAACAGGCAGTACCGCTCCGTAAAGAAATATTCAAGGGTTCCGCTGCGGATCTCCGCCAGTCTCCTCGTCGGCCCCAACCCCCGGTAGCGCGCGTTGAAGATGGCAGGATGGCTGACAAAGCGCCTGCGGCTGTAAAACGAGAATTCGCGTTCAGTCCGCTGATTCAGGCGCATCTCAGCCCAAGTGCAGGGCTGCCGAAACACCAGTCGAACCGCCGCTGTCGCCAGCAGGCTGCCGATATCCACTGAGAGGTTATAGATGCCCGGCGTATTCGTCATCTGGTCGTGGACATAGGTGCGAAGGTGCAGCTCGGGAAAGCTCCCCGTCCCTGGCACCGAAGGCACCCCGCGGAAGTTGAAACGATCCATCCACAGCGGCACAATCCCTATCCACGCGGAGCCCTGGAAAGTGTCGGGCTGCAATCCCTCCGGCAAGAAAGGCGCCACGGTCGCCGCAGGTACCCGCCAATGCGCAAAGAGCAGATCGTTCCAGCGCTGAGACACTGCCCAGCGTCCGGTTGGCAATGGCCGGGGCCTTTGCGATGTACGCAATTTGAACTCCCGCATTCCGCCGCGCGCTCCCGTCCTACAGCTTTGGCGTTTCATCGGTCCGGGGATTCACAGCCGGACCTTACCTGATGCCGTATTCTGGTCGCGAGCCCTCGTCCATGTCCAGTGAATCTTTCTCGCCCGCCGGTGCCCAGAATCAGACAGATGTCTACGCCGTTCACGGAGCCGATCCCGAAGTCCTGGCCTATGCCATGGCCAAGTACTCCCGGTCAGCGCTCTCCATGCGCGAATCGCTCACTGAAATCAGCGCCCAGCGCGCCGAGCAATTCCTTAACACATTCTATTTTCAATACGGTCACCGCTCCATCGCCGATCTGGCCCATATCGCCTTCGCCGTCGAGCGATTAAGCCTTCTCGCAGCCATCGTACTGGTCGACGAGCAGCGCTGGGACGGCCAGGAGCGCTCCACCCGCTATCAGAATTTCCAGAAATCCGGCTGGTACTTCCCTGACTTCGCCTCCGACGCCCCTTCGGCCCACCTTTACAGCGACACCGTCGAAAACCTGTTCTCGACCTACCAGCGCACCACTGCCGCTGTCCACCAAGCCCTACGCCAGCGCGTCGCCTGCCCCGAGGCGATGAAGCCCGAAGCCTACGACCGCACCCTCAAGGCGCGGGCCTTCGATGTGGCACGATATTTGCTTCCGCTGGCCACCAATACCTCTCTCGGCCAGATCGTCAACGCGCGCACGCTCGAAACGCAGGTCTCCCGTCTGCTCTCGCACCCCATCGCCGAAGTGCGCGACTTGGGAGCAAAGCTCCGCGAAGCCGCCACCGGCCCCGCCTGGAATGTCAACGCCCGCGCTGGCGAAGCCTTCGTCGCCAAACTGGCCGACCCGGAGCTCGCGGCCGAGGCCGCCAACCTCCTCACCCGCGAGGTCCGCACCGCACCCACGCTCGTCAAATACGCCGAGCCAAACCAGTATCTGATCCAGACACGCACCGAACTCGAACAAGCCGCCGCAGAGATTCTCCAGCAAGCCCCATCCAAGAATCCGCCCCACGCAGTGGTCGATCTCGTCGAACGCACCGAGTCCCTCGAAGTCGAACTCGCCGCAACCCTCATCTACTGGGCTAGCGATCATCCCTACCGCCAGGTCCGCGACATCGTCTCCGGGCTTCCAGCCTCTCGCATTTCGGAAATCATCGAGCTGGGCCTGCACCACCGCGGACGTCACGACGAAGCTCTTCGCGCGTTCCACGCCGGAGCCGCACTGCGCTTCGACATCCTCATGGACATCGGTGGTTTCCGCGACATGCATCGCCATCGCCGCGTTACGCAGATCCAGCAGGGATTCACCGCACTCCACGGCTACGAAACACCCCACTCCGGCGATGCTGCCGGGCTCGAAGAAGCCGGCGTGCTCGCGGACTACCAGTCCGCCATCGAATCCGCCCACGCCGCCAGCGCCAGAATCGCCGCTGGCTCTGCACCCGAAGCCGCAGCCTCCGCGCTCTACCTGCTGCCGTTGGCCACGCGCGTCCGCTGCCTCTTCAAAATGGACTTCGCCGAAGCGCAATACATCAGCGAACTCCGCTCCGCCCCCGCCGGCCACTTCAGCTATCGCCGCGTCGCCTGGGAAATGTATTTAGCCCTCGAGCGCCAGCACCCCACGCTTGCCAAATACATTCGCGCCACCGACTTCACCCAACCAATCGATCTGCTGCAGCGCTAGCGTGCGGTCTCAGAAGCTCGCATCACAAATGCCGAGTCATAACGTGCGTAGTTTGGCGAGTGATCGGGGTCCCGGTCGAAAGGTGTCAATGCGTTCCGTGGGCATCAGCCCAGGATCTTGACGCAGACTCGAATGTACTCTTCTACCGCGCCGAGGACTTCATATTTGACTCGATAAGACTTGACGAAATCTTCGAACGCTCGGAATTCATCGACAGAACAAATGAAATTATCGAAAAAGATGATGTCCCCGGATTTGAAATAGGGGGCCAGCGTTGTCAGAACGAAGAGTGTTGACGAATACAGATCCGCGTCCAGATGGATCACCAATCGTCGCGAGAAGTCGTGAAGACGTGCGAACGGAAGAAGCGTTTTCTGGAAAAGGCCAGCGACGAAACTGCAGCGTGCATCGCTTGTCTCCGGAATCTCCCCATACACGTTGAATGCGCCCTCGAGTTCTGTGGCACGCCATCTCTCGGGTAATCCCGTGAATGTATCGAATCCCACGAAGCGCGAATCGGGATGAGAAATGTTATTGAGCCAGGCGAACAATGACTCGCCGCGAAAAACACCGAATTCCCAAAAGTCGATTGGCTCGTCGTCCAACCGCTCCTTCTGAATGATGGTCTGATACATCCAGACGCGGTCTCTTCGTTTTCCAGTGGGCCACTCCACCGGATGCGTCCGGCGCCAGCGGGCGAAGCGAAGCCAGGAGGCAACAGCCGTGAGGCCAATGGCGGGCCGCTCGAGATTCACCCGTCCAATTGTGGCCCCGGCAAACGAGGAAACCGCGGGACGGAACATTTGCGGGATTTGGAAAACGCGATTGAGGGAAATCCTTCGCCGAGCAGGGTCATACTCGACTCGGGCGGCTGCTGTACTGGATGCGGAAGCGGAGACATTTGGCACCTTGCCCCCTTACCCTCGTCATATTGCGTCTTAGATGCATTCAAATCCCCAGGGTGATGGATTGTTTTCGTAATTTCGCTCAAGCAGTAAATCCGGATGATCTTTCAAAGAGTACGACGCAGGGACGAACAGACGCGCCAACGACTTCACCCAGCCCATCGATCTGCTGCAGCGGTAACTCGGTGTCCTGAAGCTCGCGTCAGAGTGAAGGTTTCAAAAGGCGGTTTTGGGACTTTTTACAGAGAATGGGCCGAGGTATCCCCAGCCGTTCACAGCTTAGCCCTTGCGGCGGTAGAGAATCTGAAACTCGTAGCTGGAGTTGGGCGGGAAGAGGCTTGCCATGTGCCGCAGCCGCTCGGCCAGTGCAGGCGCGGCCAGCAGCGGGTATTCGCGCTCGCGCAGATCGTGGTAGTCGAAATCCACCGCGAGCGAGAGCATGTAGATCGCCAGCGCGTCCGAAAATGCCGCGTCATAGAATGCTGTCCGCGAGCGCTCGTCGATGATCTTCTGCCCATTGCGTGAGTCCTGCGCACGTCGGCGAGCCTCCCATGCATCCTGGCTCGTTTCTCCTCGCACCTGCGCCTCGGCCTGCGACCACACCAGGCGCGCAAAGCTTTCGGGCACCCCCGCAGCATCGGCAAAGTTGTGGGCCACGTTGATAAAGAATTCGAATGCCAGGCCGAATCGGTCTTCCACCAGGCGCGTGGAGAGAAACACGGCTTCGGTAGTGCCGAAGGTCGCGTTGCGATGGCATACTGCGCGATCGCCCAAATCGACAGAGTACGACGGTGCGATCATCACTTCGCCGGTTTCGGCGATGGCCAGCGGAACAAAATAGTAGGCACGGCTCCGTAGCGCTGGAGCGAGCAATGCGGGAACCACTCCAACCAGACGCTCCAGGTCGGCTTCGCTGACGCGCGTCTCGCCCCATCCTGCGAAATTGATCCCGTTGGGTGCATGACCGACGTTCGCCTGTGCGGCGACTCTCTCGGCAGGCCATAGCTCGATTTGTGCGCTGCTGGGCATAAAACTGTATTCTAGACGAGAGAGGTCGCGACGATGCAATCCGCGCATAGCCAGCGCCACCCCGGCGGCACATTTCTCGGATTTCCTCTGGAAGGTTTCGGCTTTTTTCAGAGCCTGCTGCTGGTCTTTACCTCGGCATTCTTCGCTTTTTTCGCGACAACTACCGTCGCCATCTTCTCGCTGCTGGCGTGGAATCTCATCGGCCATCACTCGGTAAACTACGCCGACAGCTATCTCTACATCGGCTTCCCTGCCGGCGTTGTTGTCCTCTTGTTTGCACTACCCGTTTTTGGAACCCTTTGGATCCGGGCCAAATTGCGGAGGTAGTAACGTTCGTATGCCCGTGCATGCCATCCCACCGGATGCACTGAGTCCAGCATCGCCGGTTCGCGAGGAGCGGATACGTGTGTGGTGCGCGCAGCTCGAGGCTGGCGGCATCCTCTACTTCCCCACGACGCCAGTGCCGATTCCCAATGCAGACGTTGAGTTTTTGCTCGGCCAGCAGCAATACTCGAGCAGCCTGCATAAGAACATCGCCTACAAGCCCGATCGCGACAGCCTGAGCGGCATCGACGAAAAGTCGGCCGGCCCGGACAAGGTGCAGCGGATGCACGAGATCATGCGGCGGTATTCCGCGAGCGTGGGAGCATTCCTGGCGGAATTTCTTTCCCCCTACCAGCGACAATGGCGCCTGGACTACGCGAGCTTCAGGCCGGTTGAAGAGAAAGGCCGCAACCTGTCCATGCGGCACCGCAACGATCTGCTCCACACGGACGCATTTCCAACGCGGCCCACGCGCGGCTGGCGCATCCTGCGCTTTTTCCACAACATTCATCCGAACCGCACGCGCGATTGGGTGGTGGGGGAGCCGTTCGCGCGGGTAGTGAGAGAGTTTGCGCCGGTGAAGCTTGCACTTCCGCGAGCAGACGGGCCGGTGATGCGCGCCGGAAAACAATTCGCGCAAGCAACTGGAATTGCCTCCCTGGTCCCGCAATGGAAGCGCACACCCTATGACGAGTTCATGATGCGCCTGCACAACACAATGAAGGAGGATGCGACGTTTCAGGCAGCTTGCCAGCGCGAGGAGGTGCAGTTCGCACCGGGCTCGAGTTGGATGGTCTACACCGAGACCGTGCCCCACGCGGTGCTGGGCGGCCAGTTCGCACTGGAGCAGACTTTCCTCGTCGATCCAGCGGCCATGGTCACGCGCCATTCAACGCCGCTTGAGATTCTCGAGAAAATGGTGGGATCAAAGCTGGCGTGAGATACCGCGTAACAGGGACTTAGCTCGCGTCAAACACAAACGGCCACTCCGCTTGGGAGTGGCCGGCGTATCTTTCCCTACGTAGCGTTTAGAGGCCTGCAGGCTTGGGGTTCGCGGGATCGTACTTGGCAACGCGGATCTTCTTGGCGAGGCCGATCTTTGAGAGCAGCCAGATGCCCCAGAAATTGGGATCGAGCTCATACCACTTGAGGCCGTGGCGCGCGGAGACCGGATGCGCATGGTGGTTATTGTGCCAGCCTTCGCCGCCGGTAAGCAGCGCCACCCACCAGCTGTTACGCGAGTCGTCGCGGGTCTCAAAGCGCCGGCTGCCCCACAGGTGCGTTGCCGAGTTCACCAGCCAGGTGGCGTGCAGGCCGAGAGTGACGCGCAACAGCACGCCCCACAGAACCATGCCCACAGCGTTCTTCCATCCACCCCAGATCCAGCCGCCGGCCAGCAGAAGCAAGCCGCTTACGGTGATAGGAAGCCAGTGATACTTGCTGAGCCAGCAGTGGAATCTGTCGCGGCTCAGGTCGGGCGAATAACGCTTCAGGATCTCGACTTGCCCATGCAGCGCTTCGCCGAAAAGGATCCAGCCGGTGTGCGCCCACCACGCACCCTCGCGCGGCGTATGCGGGTCGCCTTCCTGGTCGCTGAGCTGATGATGGACGCGATGTGTCGACACCCAGAAAATCGGTCCCCCCTCAAGCGACATCGTGGCAAAGACGCTCATGATGTACTCAACCCACTTGGGAGTCTGGTAACCGCGATGGGTCAGAAGCCGGTGATAGCACATGCCGATGCCTACGTTGATGGCCAGCACGTAGAGAACCGCCATCACCGCGAGTCGCTGCCAGCTGAAAAAGAAGAAAGCCGCCAAGGCGCCCACGTGAAAGACACCGATTATCGCCAAGGTGGTCCAATTGATCCCGTAGCCCGCCGTTGCGGCCTTCCCCATGCGGATGAGGAATTTGGCAGGAATCGTGCCATGAGGCGTCGAGTAATCCGGGGACGCGACAACCTGTTTGGTTGCAGCGTCGGACGCGTCGGAGGAAGAAGGTGCGGACACGATTGAAGCCATTTGTTTGCCAAATCCTTTAGACGGGTGTTCTGGTGAAGCCAGTCTGTATTGGATTGTATAGGAGGCTGGACTTTTCTCACTCTCAGTTCTTCATGAAAGTCACGAAAGTTACGGGCATCTTCCAGCACGATGAACATCGCGGGAACGGATTCAGTGATTTCATGCGTTCGGCGCCTTTAGCTCTGCGATGATCCCGCAATATTCAAAATTGGCTGATTGAACCGGAGAAGGTGCAATGGCGATCGAAACGGGCGTAACGAGGCGCCTCTCTTCTGCCGCAGTTCGGACCAGCGGGCGGAGCAGACATAAGCGTCTTTGGAAATTACTCTCCCGGCGCAACGCCGTATTGGCCCCCGCCCGTGACGAAGATCTTTTCGGCGGTCCCGCGCAGCACGCGATAGAGCGCGAACTGTCGCTGGCTCGCTCCGCGCAGCTCAAACAGGAGCTCGCCGCGATTGTCAGCCAGCGCATCTACGGCGTCGACCAGTCGCATACGCGGGGTCTCGTCCAGATGCGCGTTGTCGGTGACATTCTTGAGCAGCACAAGTGCGTTGCCATAAAGATCGGGCTGGGCAATCAGCGTAACGAATTTTTGCTGCGCCGGAGGCCCGTCAGTGTGTGCCGACAGCACCAACGTCGCACCGGATCCATAGGCAAGTTCAAAAACGTGGAACTTTTCATCAACGAGCGGAATTGGTTCAGGAGGTGGAGTGGGTTTTGCGTGCGTCCTGGCCGTGGCGTGCTTTGGTGCGGCGGGTGGTGTCTTGAGGCCGAGTGCCTGCCGGGCGATATCCTCCATCGCCTCCTTCATCTTCTGCTCGTCGTCGGGGTTGGCCCACGTATAGCTCCAGGGATGCTCGGGCCGGCTCTTGGCATCGGAGACGGCAACGGCCTGCTGCATATCCTGAGGCAGCCCCATCAGGCTGGGCTGGACGTCGGGGCCATTTCCGGTCGGTTTGCCGCGCAGGAGTCGCGGACGGTCGGGATCGGCGGAACTGGTATGTTCGCCGTCGATCGAGTCGGCTGAAGCCTGGGTGCTCTTATGCAGCACGGGACGGTTGGGATCGCTGTTTTGCGTGCTGCTGGTATTGCCCGAGTCGCCTGAGTCTTTCTTGTGAAGGGTGGGCTGGTCGGGATCGGAAGCAGGGCTCGTGCTCGAGCCGCTGGAATCGTCGGTGCCGGGCTTCTTGTGCAACGTGGGACGGTCCGGATCGGGCGCACCGGATTGCCCGGATGAGTCGGAGTCGCTGCCGGAGTCCGATCCGGTCTTGGACGATGCGTCCGTGTGCTTGTGGTGTAAGACTGGTTTGTCGTCGTTGGGGTTGAAGCCGTCGTCCACGATCGGCTTGGGAGCCGCGGGTTTAGCTGAGGGCAACGGCTTCCACGCGCCATAACCAACCCACAGACCCTGCTCCTGACCTGCATTCTTGATGTCGTAGAGGCCAATGGGCTGGCCGTTCCTCTCGAGTTCGTACTCGACCTCACCCGCTAGGGCCATCGGCTGGGGACGAGCGAGGTAGACGTTGCCATCCTGCAGCGCTTCGCCGTCATATACGGTGATGGGGACGAGGCGGCTGGTCTTGGGCTTGCCCGCGTCACCGGTCCACTCGAGCACCGCGATGGCGCGCAGATCGGGAGTGTCTTTGGACTTTTTGGCCACTTGCCCGGGATATTGCGCACAAGCCGCCGCGGCCACAAGCGAAAAAGCGATGGCGAGCGAGGTTGGACCGATGAAACCTGTCTTGATGACCTTCGATGACACCGGGCGTACCTCTCGGAAATAATGCAGACGGACCTGTCGTTCCAAATCTTTATCCACCATACTGACGATACGAGGAATCTCCCATGGAAGTGAACCAGAAGGTCGCCGATTTTACGTTGCAAACGGACGAGGACAAAACTGTAAGCCTTTCAGACTATGCCGGCAAGCCGGTAGTGCTGTTCTTCTATCCCCGCGCCGATACGCCTGGCTGCACCATTGAGGCGTGCGGCTTTCGCGATACCTTCAAGAAGATCCAGGCAGCCGGCGCTGTGGTGCTTGGCATTTCGCGCGATACGCCCAAGGCGCAGGCCAAATTCAAGGCCAAGTACGACCTGCCGTATACACTCCTTGCTGATGTAGACGAGAAAGTCTGCAATCAGTTTGGTGTATTGAAGGAAAAGAACATGTATGGGAAGAAAGTGTGGGGAATCGAACGGACCACGTTTCTGATTGGGCCGGACCAGAAGCTCATTCATATCTTTCCGAAAGTGACACCCGAAGGCCACGCAGAAGAAGTGCTTGCGCTCGTGAAGGAATGGCAAAAATCGCACAAATAATGCCCGCAAAAGGCAAAAACAAGCTTCCGGGGCGGCTGATTTCGCGCAAATTCTTCGAGGATTCGCCCGAAAAGGTCTCCCCAAGGCTGCTTGGCAAGCTGCTGGTGGCGCGGAGCGCGAACGGCGAAGTGCTGGCCGGGCGGATTGTGGAGGTCGAAGCCTACCTGGGGCCGCATAACGATCCACCGGATCCGGCGGCGCACACCCATCGCGGGCCGACGCCGCGGAACCTGGTGCTGTTCGGGCCACCAGGGTATGCGTATCTGTATTCGATCTACGGGCGGTATTTTTGCGCGAACATCAGCTGCGAGCCCGAGGGATTCGGGGCAGGCATTTTGCTTCGGGCCCTGGAGCCGGTGATGGGTATCGCGCAGATGGCTCGGAACCGAGGTCTGGATAAGGATGCGCCCGTACGGATGATCGCTTCGGGACCGAGCCGGCTGTGCCTGGCGCTCGGGCTGACGCGGCTGCTGCACAACGGGCTGGATGTGACCAGCGCGACATCGCCGCTGCAGGTGAGGGACGACGGATTTCCGGAACCTGAGGTGGTGATTACGCCGCGGATCGGCATCAGGCATGCAGTGGACTGGCCGCTGCGGTTTGCCTTGCGTGGACACGCCTGTGTTTCCGGGCCGAAGCGACTGGCGGGAACTTCAACCATTCGTCACGGTCATTCGTCAGTAGAATAGAGGTCATCTCAAACTGCGAGGAACTTTGCACTTGAAGCTCTCTTCCCCGTCCCTTACTACCTGCCTTACGGCCTTGGTTTCCACACTCCTTGCCGTCGCAACCTTTGCCCAGACACCCACTGGCCAGCAGCCTCCAGCAGTTAACGCTGCTCCCGCGCATGAGCACGAGCATCACCCGACACCCACCAATCTGAAGGTGCTGCCCAAGGACATGACTGGGGAGCAGGTACACGACTTGATGCACAAGTGGGAGGCGGCGCTCGGTACTGAGTGCAGCACCTGCCATGCGGCCGATCCGAAGAACATTGGCCCGAACGGAAAACCGCGGCTGAATTATGCCGATGACTCCAAGCCGGAGAAGAACACGGCGCGGCTGATGTACCAGATGGTCGAAGACATTAACAAGAACTACGTGAGCAAAGTGGAAAACTCGGGCGTGCCGGTCACGTGCGGGACCTGCCATCGCGGACACCTTGATCCGCAGATCTACACACCGCCGAAGAGCGAGCACGATCATGACCATGATCACGACCACACCGCACCGCCGGCGGGTGGCGACAAGCCGACTGAGCAGCACTGAGGTAAGGCTTTCAGATTTTGTCTTGGGCAGTTTGAAGACTTGACTCGGCCCGACGCCAGCGATGGCGTCGGGCCTGTTTTATCTCGTACTGTCGGCCACTTGCTACTTGGGCATCGTGACCATTCGACGAATTGGGGCAGTGGTAACTCCGGCGCTCTTATCAATGATCTGGGTATTCACCGAAACGCCACTGACTGGCGTGGCGGAAGTGAGCTGGAGAGTTTTATCCTGAGCGAGCGAGAACTTGGTCAGCGCGGATCCAACCGACAATTCATCGGTTCTCTGCAGCGTTATGTTGTTCGTCGATTGCGAGACCAGCCCGTGGGTCACGGTAACCTTAAGGGCATTCTGATCGCGGCTCTGGACCGAGATTCCGTCCTCAAGTCTCCCTAGATTATGAATCACCATGGTTGGATGAGGAGTCGCTGCCTGAGTGGTGGAATTGATCTCATAGAATTGGCCAGTCTGCCCAACCAGCATGCGCACGGGACGCGAAGCATTCGCTCCAGACACGGTAAACGTCAGGCTGCCCAAACTCCGCGGCTGTGCGAGAAATACCTGCCCCGAATTGCCGTAGTCAGCCTCATATTCTGCTTCCAGTTTCTGTACCTGGGCTTGCATGGCAGGGGTAAGGTTCAAAGCATGGTTCAACGAGAACGTGGGACCCTTTGCGCGTGGCCGGTCGTACTGGTTTTGGGCCAGAAATGGAATCTTAATCAACTGGTTACCCAGGCCTTGTGGAGATTGGTCAAGCTGCTGCTGCCCAGGGATATAGAGACGCTTTCCTGTTTCGTCAGTCACCTGGTCTACGCTGACTCCGTTGCCGAATACGATCTTGACCAGGCCGAGCAGGTTTGTACCCAGATCAGACCATCCATCTTGACCCATGTAAGGAACATAGCCAAGTCCGCTGTAACCGACTTCATTATTGCTTGAGCCGGTCCAGGTCTCGCCGCCGGCCATGACGTAGCTCCACTTATTCCCATCAACGATCACCTGTGGGTAATTTGCGGTATCCGGTATCTGACCGCATGGGCGATTGGAATCGTACACATCGATGAGGATTTGCGAACCCGAATGGCTCACTCGCAGCGGGACAAGCACATGCCCCCCGGTACCATGCTCGAGAGACAAAAGGCCGTAGTTGTAATTGGCCTTCGTCAAGTCGCTCTCAATTTCAGCGGCGGTCTTGGACGGAGATTGGAACGCTGTGTTGATGTAGCCACGCAGAAAAGGTACAGATAACTGTTTCCAGTGCGAGACGTTGACATCGTATGAAACTGGCGGGGAAGCAATCCCTTGAGATTTGTAATTTGACCAAAAGCTTTCATCCAGCTGTCCCACGACAAATTGGTCTTCGCCGACATCTGCCAGGAGGCTCATTCCAGCGCAATTTCCTGACGAAGCAAGGCCACGCGCGGCAAGGAACGTTATCTCTGTAGCCGGATCCAGGTAGTCATACCAGCTCAGGCTGAAGGCGTCGTTGAATGATTGCTTGCTCAGCTGAGGTGTATTGAAGTTGTAGAAGGCCCATCCCGCTTGACACCGATATTGCGCGGGCTCAATGCCGTTGAACGTCGATGGATTTGCTGCGAGAGTGCCGTCGTGACCAATCGAAATGATCACGAATGCATTTACAGAGTTCTTGCATTGATCATTCGTACCGTCATCGTGAGAGTAGTAGCCGTTATCCCCATAGCCGTCGTCCTCATACCCCAGCCGCAAATAGAGGTCCCCGGGCTGCAGGCCGGCCGGCAGCGGTGACGGGATTTGGCGGGCTTGATTGAATGCCGAAAAATCTTGAATCCTGGTGAGGCTACTGTCGATACCAGGTATCCAGATCTTGCCGTGATAGAGTCTATCCGCATTTGGTCCCGACGGATTCACGTACAGCTTCCATGTGCGCCCACTACCACCGGTCTGAACGCAGCCACCGGCAGTGATACTCACGGAATCCCCGGGAAGAAACTTGATCTGGGGATAATTGGTGGAGGGTTGTTTTACGTTGGGTTGAGTGATGCGCCACACGGTTTGACTGGACGTATTTTTCTGAAGGGTGACGACATCAAAGTTGTCTTGGGCGAGCAGAGGCACCGCAATGGTCGCTGCGAGTAGAGAGGAAATGAACCAAAGGACAAGGGCTCGTTGGGTCATGGATCGCTCCTTAGTCACGAACCGGCTTATAACATCACCGACTCTTTCTGTGTTCCTGATAGTGTCTTGACCCGAGAAAGCGTTTCAGCCTCAGATGGCTTTAGGTAAATCAGGCAGGAATCCAGTCTGCAGGACATCCGGCAAACCTTCGGCCATCGCGCCGTAGTCAGGTCGTAGATTTACGACGGCCTCATCTGCACGGGTGCCGAGAGCCGGTGTCAGCGTCGGCTTGTGCAAGCTGCCCTTCACACACGTGGACCTGTCGCCGAGGACCCGATTTGCCTACCTCAGAGACGCATGCGTCAGCGGAGTCCGAAACTGCTACGTCCAGAATGACAGAGTTGTTTGTGAGCTCCGATATGCAAATCACTCGGTACGCAATGCGCGCGCGGGGTCGATGGTCGCCGCGCGCCTTGCGGGAATGAAGCCTGCCAGCACTGCGACCACGCAGATGGTCAGGATGCCGGCTGCGTATACTGCGGGATCGGCGACTGACACACCGAAGAGTTGGCTTCGCACGGTCCGTGTGGCCAGCATCGCCAGCGGAATGGTCACGGCGATCGCACTACCGGCCAGCAGAAGAACTTCGCGCAGGATCAGTCCCACAACGGTGGAGCGGCGCGCGCCCAGCGCCATGCGAATCCCAATTTCGCGTGTCCGCTGCGCTGTTGAATACGCGAGGATTCCGTATAGCCCGATCCCCGCAAGCAGCGTTGCCAGAACGCCGAACGCGGTGGCCAGCATTGCGACTGGCCCTCTCGGCAAGCAGGCTTGTGTCAATCTGCTGCGTCATCGTGCGCAGGTTTCCCACGATCAGCTTGCTATCGAGATCGGCAATCGCTGCGCGCACGCTCGCCGAGGCTGCCTCGGGCGGCTGCCAGGTCCGCAGGTAAAACGTAAGCCCCGTCTGCCGAAACGCCTGCGAGAAAAGTGTGTAGCAGGTTGCAATTGCCGGATCGCGAACGCTCGAGTGTTTCACATCGGCCACAACTCCTACGATCGTCGCGTCTGTACCGGGCTTATTGGGCCGAGACACGCTGCGTCCGAGCGCCTGCTGTGTGCTTCCGAAGTAGTGTTTTGCGAAGCTCTCGTTCACGACAGCCACGCGAAGGGAGGTCGCGGTGTCGCCCGGATTGAAGTAACGCCCTGCCCGCAGCGGCACGCCCAGCGTCTGCAGATATCCGTTGCTCACCCAGGGAAGCTCCACGTCGAATTCGTCGTCAGGCCTCGAAGGATATCCAACGGGCAGCATGTCTCCCTGAATGTCGTTGCCCGCCAAATCGTCATCGTTGGTGGCTCCCGCTACGCGCACTCCCGGCAGCGCAGCGACAGCGTCGAGCACTCGCTGCTCGACCGGCACAACCTCTTTCCCCGTATATCCAGCCAGCATTGGATTGAGATCGAATGCCAGCAAATGATCCGTCGGGAATCCCGTCTCTGCGCGACGCAGATTATGGATCGTCCTTACGAACATCCCCGCGGCCACCATCAAGAACAGGCTGAATCCGATCTGGAGCGCTACGCAGGTTCGGCGGAACTTGAGTGAGCCGCCGGCGCTGGTGCCCGTCCGCTGCTGCATGACTTCCGCCACCCGGGGATTCCGGAATTGCAGCGCAGGCGCCAGGCTGAAAAGCAAACTTGCCAGCATCGTGATCGCCAACGAAAAGCCCAGAACGTGCCAGTTAAGCACCGTCGAGAAAGGTAGCTCATCCTGTGAATTGGCGGACATCCAGTGAATGAGCATCCGTAGTGCTCCAGGCGCAAGCGCGAGTCCCAGTGCTGCTCCCGTGAGCCCCAGCAGCATTCCCTCGGCCAGCAGTTGGCGCAGAACCTGCCGGTTGGTCGCGCCCAGGGCATAGCGGACCGATATCTCCTGCGCCCGAGCCGCTGCACGCACCAGCAGCAGGCTGGCTACATTGATAACCGCCATCCCGATGACCAGCAGCACCATGGCCAGGATGATGGCAAGCGGCGTCTGCATATCGCCGCGCATCGGGCTGAAACCTTTTGCTCCCGACTCCACGTTCAGGCGCGCCGCCGCAAGGAAATCCTGTCGCGCTTTCGCGGACTGATCATGCAATCGCTTGAACTCCTCGGCCCTCAGCGCGAGAAAGAGCGTATTCAGCGAAGCCTCCGCTTGCGAGCGTGTCACGCCTGGTTTTAGCCGGCCTGCAATGTCGATCCAGTAGGACTGGCGATCGTTGAGATACTGCCACTCCGGCGTGAGCACCTGCTCCATCGAGAGCGGGACAAACACGTCGGGCGTGTGTCCCCAAACCATGCTGTGAAACCCGGGCGCTGCGACTCCTGTAATCGTGAAAGGGGTTCCGTTGACAAGCAGCGTCTTGCCGGCAACAGGCGTTTCTGCGAGATGCGATTTCCAATAATCGAAGCTCAACACGGCAACAGGATTCGCACCCGGCGCAGTCTCATCACCGGAGCCAAACAGCCGCCCCACGGCCGGCGGCACGCCAAGGGTCTCAAAGTAGTTTCCGCTGACCAATTCTGCCGGGACGGATTCTGCATGATTGTTCCACGTCACGCCCAGCGTCAGCGGCGACTCGGCAATCAACCCGCTGAGCGCGGTATTGCGATCGCGCAGATCGCGATACATCGGGTATGAGAATTCGTGCGCATGGCCGGGCGTGTTTCCGCCCTCAGAATGCGTATGGCCGGGGTGTGAGCCGGTAAAGTTCAGTACAACCAGCTGCCCCGGTTCCCGCACAGGAAGCGCCTGCATCAGCGCCTGGTCGATCAGGCTGAAGATTGTCGCATTCGCACCAATTGCCAGTCCCAGCGTAAGCACCGCCATCGTTGTGAAGCCGGGATTCCGCCACAGTCCGCGCAGGCCGAAGCGGATGTCGCGACCTAGTGATTCGAGGAAGTAGGAAGGTCGCTGCTCGCGGCACTCTTCGCGCGCGCGCTCTCGGCTTCCGAAAGCGATCGCCGCTCGCCGCTTTGCCTCTGCAGGGGACATGCCTGCGGCGAGATTGGCTTCCAGTTCACGTTCAAAATGAAACTGGAGTTCTTCGTCAACGTCGACACGCTTCTTGCCCGTGAGGAAGAAGCGAAATCTGGACCACCATTCGCTCAGCATTGTTTCTCCCGCAAGTTCATCGCGCTAGACTTTCTGCAGCACCAAATTCACGGCTCCCGTGAGCCGGTCCCAGTTCTCGAGCTCTGCATCAAGCTGCCTTCGGCCTGCGGCGGTGAGCGCATAGAAGCGCGCGCGGCGGTTATTCTCCGATGAGCCCCACGAGGCGCGAATCCAACCCTTGTACTCCAGGCGATGAAGGGCCGGATACAGCGAGCCTTGCCCGATCTGCAGCACATCGTTCGACATTTGCTGGATGCGCTGGGCGATTGCCCAACCGTGCTCCTGACCGGGAGCAAGTGTTTTCAAAATCAGCATGTCCAGCGTGCCCTGCAGCAGATCAGTGGATGGCGGCATCTTCCCCTCGACGTTCGACAACAGCAGCATCGCTCATCTCTTGTCGAGTGTCAAGGGGCGGGAGTCTTCCTATCGCGACGGAGGAGTTGGTTTATTTCTTGCGGGTGTAGTCGCCGGATTTGCCGCCGGACTTTTGTTCGAGCTGGACAGCGCGGATGACAATGGATTTGTCGAGGGCCTTCGTCATGTCGTAGACGGTGAGAGCGGCTACGGAGGCAGCGGTGAGGGCTTCCATCTCCACCCCTGTTTGGCCGGTAGTGGCGACGGTGGCGCGGATGCGGACTCCGCCTTCGACGATGTCGGCCTCAACATCGACATGCGAAGGGGAAGCGGGTGGCACATGGGGATGAGTTCCGATGTGCGCTTGGCGGCCTGGATGCCGGCGAATCGAGCAACCTCAAGTGGATTGCCTTTCGGGTTTGCAGGTAGCGCGGCGAGGACGGCGGCGGATAGTTCAACGAATGCGGAGGCGATGGCGGTACGCTTTGTGGATTGCTTGGCGCTGACGTCGACCATGCGGGCCTGGCCGGAAGCGTCGTAGTGGGAAAGTTGCGGCTTGGCTTTCTTCGGCATTCTGGATTCTTAATGTAGCAGTATGCGGACGATAGTGCCGGCCATGAGGAAGCCTGCGTCCTCAGGGACAACGAGCAAGCAGTTGGATCGGGCAAAAGCGGTGAGGTCTCCGGAGCCATGCCAGGGGACGAGGGCAACCTGGGGAAATTCGCATACTGAAAAGTTGAATTGGCAGAGCGCAGGCAAAAAGCGGGTGAGGCCGGGTTTACCCTTGCGATCCGTGTCACGGGAGAGGTTTGCGAGGACGAAGCGGGGATGAGTTTCGCGGCTGCCGGCGATTGCGGCAAGGATCGGAGCGGCGAAAAGGTGGAAGGTGCAAGCCGAGGAGATGGGGTTGCCAGGGAGGCCAAAAAAAAGCAGCGCGGTCTGCGATCCCCCACCTCGCGGGATTTGTCCGAAGACCAGCGGTTTGCCGGGCTGGATTCTCACACCGGTGAAGTGGAACTTTGCGCCAAGGCGGGTGAGGGCGGGTTCGACGAGGTCGAATTTGCCTGCGGAAACGCCTCCCGAAATGAGGAGCATGTCAGCGTCAAGAGCTTGTGCAAGCGCGGCATCGAGAGCTTCGGCGGTATCGGCTGCTGTGGGCAGGACGATGGGTTCGCCGCCCGCGTTGGCTACTAGCGCCGCGAGCATAGGGGCGTTGGAATTGCGGATCTTGCCGGGGCCCGGGATGGCTTCTACAGGGACGAGTTCGTCACCCGTGGTGAGGATGGCGACGCGTGGACAGGCATAGACGTCGAGGTGCGCGTAGCCGCAGGAAGCGGCCAGGGCGATCTGGGCGGCGGAGAGCCTGGCGCCTGCGGGAAGTTGCTCGTCGCCGCGGCGAGCTTGCGCACCCTTGGCAACGACGTTATCTCCTGGGTCGATTGTGCGCGGAGGAATGAGTCGAATAGTGCCACCCGAGCGACCAAGGCCAGTCGCTGGGGACACCGGGGGGTTGTCTGATTTTTCGACGTGCTCGAGCATGACGACGCAGTCGGCGCCAGCGGGGACGGGGGATCCCGTCATGATCTCCCAAGCAGAAGCAGGAGGTAGCGGGCCGGCGGGGGCTTCACCGGCGTGCGTCGCACCGGCGACGGGAAGTGTAATGTGCGCGGAGGCTTCAAACGCGCGGCAGGCGTAGCCGTCTCGGGTGGAGCGTGCGAAGGATGGTTGATCGTCGTCGGCTTGAATGGGTGCAGCGAGGATGCGGCCTGCGGCGTTCGAGAGATTGATGCGCTCGGTGCGTGGTTGATGGTGCTGCGCGATTTTTTGAGCGTGGGTGGCTACGAGGGTGGCAGCTTGTTCATAGCTCGGGAGGTCGGAGCTCATGAAGGGAATTGTAGTGGTTGAAGGCCACTTGATTCGGTTCGTCGGAGATGGTTCGGTTGCGCACTTGAGAAGAGTTCAGAATTGAACTGCGCATTTAGTTGGCGAGGGGGGGAAAACAAAGGGCGCACCCGATGGTGGGTGCGCCCTTCTTGCGAAGTTTGGTTGAGATCCGATTACTTTTTCGTGGCCTTGTAGCTGGAGCTGATCTTCTGGCCGGCTGACTGAAGGATGCCCTTCACGTCGGTGGAGTAGGGGCCGTTGGGATCGAGATCCAGGTACTTTTGATAGGCTTCGCCGCAACCCTCAGGCAAAACGATGCGCTGCGTCTTGGGGTCGACGGTTGCCTTGGTGATGAGGGCCTGGCCCTTAAGGTAGTAGGGGAGCGGATCGTTGGGATTGGCGGCGATGGCCTTGTCGGCAGCCGCAGCCTGGGCGTCGGTGTTGCCCACCTGCGAGTAGATGACCGCTTCATTCTTGTAATAGAAGCTGGCTTTGGTGGGGTCAGCCTTGACAGCAGCATCGTAGGCGGCAGCGGCTTCAGGAACCTTGCCGTTGCGCGCGTAGATTTCGCCGAGGCCGGAGTTCGCGAGGCCCTGGATTTCGGGACGAGGCTTCTTCGATGCCGTATCGAGGTCGATGGCCTTCTTGAAGGAGACCTCGGCGTCGTCGTATTTCTTGAGCCCCAACTGTCCCTGACCGAGATAGGCCCAGAGCACCGACTCTGTTGGCCGGGCCTGGGTGTCTTTATCCATGAGGGTCACGACATCGGTGTATTTTGCGTTCTTGATCTCGGTCTCTTTGGCGGCAAGATCGGTCTTGGACGCGGATGCTCCAAGCTGCTGGGCGGCCGTGGCGCGTGCCGTGTCGGCTTCGTGAATGTCGGCCATCGCGGTCTTGAGATCCGCATTTAGCGTCTTGATGACGGCGTTCGCTTTGAGCGCCTCAGCATTATGCGTCTTCAATTCAGCGAGGTTCTTGCGGACATCTTCGGGGAGCGTATCAACGTATTCCTTACGAGACATGTCGTCATCGGCAGCGGTGTCCTGCCCGACAACAATCTTGATGTTCTCGAATTTGTCGGCGTCCTTGTCGGGACCCATACCTGGAGTGCGGTAAATAAGGGTATAGGTTCCCGGAGGTGCAGAGCCGGAGTAGTCGCCATTAGCGTCAACCGGGAAGGAAGCCACTTCCTTGGTTCCGTTGTTCAGGCTTATGGTGCCGCCGCTCTGGGGAGCGCCGGTGGGATTGGTCACATGGCCGTGGATCTTTCCGGTGGGTGCAACATTGGCGGGCGCGGGAGTCTGCGCGGGGGTCTGGGCGAGCGCGGGCAGCACGGCGATTGCCAGCAATCCGATCCAGAGCGAAATCGTGCGTTTCATGTTCTTCTCCTTGGGAGCTTGGGCGAGCATGAGAGCCCGCATGCTCGATCGAAAAAAGGTTTCGTAGTCTTCACACATTAATGATGAACCTGCTCATCCGGTCAGATGCGCTCGCGGCGATTTGTCCGACAGCGCATAAGGAACTTCGCCTTTGCAAGAATAGCCGGACGCATCGGTAACCGGTAAGAACGCTGGGGCGAGCGATTGCTGCGATGAGCTAAAGCTGCGGCAAACGATGCTCTCCTCGGCACGACCAAAGGTAAATCCAACGGATGCTTGAGCACAAGGCCGGAAGACGCGGCGAACGGACTGCCGGCCATTCCATGCATCGAGGCCACCCGTCTTTCCCGATGGTAGTTCCCGCGATTGGAGAGCGCCTGTGGCCTGCATCACACCCTAGAATAAGAACATGGCGATGACGATTCGACCGGCAGTAGCTGAGGATGTGCCGCAGATTCTTGAGTTTATTCGCGCGCTGGCACGGTACGAGCGCGAGCCGGACGCGGTGACGGCGACGGAAGCGGATTTGTTACGCGATGGGTTTGGGCCCACCCCGTACTACTGGTGCCTGATCGCGGAGCAGGATGGAGCGCCAGCCGGTTTTGCGCTTTGTTTTTTCAGCTATTCGACCTGGCTGGGACGCGCAGGAGTGTACCTGGAGGACTTGTTTGTACTGCCGGAGTTTCGGGGGCTGGGAATCGGCAAAGCACTGCTGAAACGGGTGGCGACGATTGCGGTGGAGAAGGACTGTCCTCGGCTTGGCTGGGAAGTGCTGGACTGGAATACGCCGGCCATCGACTTTTATCGCGCAATGGGAGCGGAGTTTCTGGATTCGTGGCGGAACGTGCGCGTAACCGGCGAGGCGCTGATGCGGCTGGCCGGTGCTGAGGAGCCGGCACTGTGAGAATACGCGTGATTGGCGGAGGATTGGCGGGGCCGGAGGCGGCACTAACGGCGGCGCGGCTGGGCTGCGAGGTTGACCTCTACGAGTTGCGCGCGATGGTGGATGGGCAGCCACGCCTGACCCCGGCGCACCAGACAGTTGAGTTTGGCGAACTGGTGTGCTCAAACTCGCTGAAGAGTGAATCGCCGAACACAGCGCCGTGGCTACTGAAGCAAGAGATGCGGCGCTTTGGTTCGGCGCTGTTGCGGATCGCGGACGAGACGGCAGTACCTGCGGGGCACGCACTGGCAGTGGATCGCGTGGAGTTTTCGCGGAAGATTGCGGAGGCGATTCAAAATGAGCCTGCGATACAGGTGATTCGCGAAGAGGTGACGACGCTCGAGCCGGGCGAGTATGCGGCGACAATCGTCGCGACAGGACCATTGACGTCGGATGCGCTGAGCAAAGAGATTCAGCGGATCACAGGGTCGGGGCACCTGGCCTTTTACGATTCGATTTCGCCGATTGTGGATGCGGAGTCGATTGACATGGAGCGGGTGTACTTTGCGGCGCGCTACGACAAGGGTACCGCGGACTACATCAACTGCCCGATGAATCACGACGAGTATGACCGCTTCTACGATGCGCTGGTGGAGGCTGAGAAGGCGGAAAGCAAAGAGTGGGAGAAGCTTCAATATTTTGAGAGCTGCCTTCCAATCGAAGTGCTGGCGACGAGGGGTCGCGATACGCTGCGATTCGGACCAATGAAGCCCAAGGGGTTGAATGATCCGCGGACAGGCAGGATGCCGTGGGCCGTGGTGCAACTGCGCAAGGAGAATGTGCGCGCGGACAGCTACAACCTGGTGGGATTTCAGAATCACCTGAAGTGGGGAGAGCAGGCGCGGGTTTTGCGGATGATCCCCGGGCTGGAGAATGCGAAGTTTCTGCGCTATGGGCAGATTCATCGCAACACCTATATCTGCGCGCCTGTTCTGCTGGATGAATTTCTGCGACTGAAGAGCGAGCAGCGGATTCTCTTTGCGGGACAGATTTCGGGGGTTGAGGGGTATACGGAGTCGATTGCGACGGGAATGCTGGCTGGACTGTATGCCGCGAAACTCGCGCAGGGAGAACTGCCCACGGCAGTGCCGCGGGGGACGGCGCTGGGATCGCTGGTGCATTACATTACGCATGCCGATGCGAAGGACTTTCAACCGGCGAATATCACGTTCGACTTGCTGGAGCCGCTGGAAGAGGAAGTGCGGAAAAAGGTGCGCGACAAGAAGGAGCGGCATCGGATGGTGTGCGAGCGGGCGCTGGAAAAGTTTGAGCGGTGGCGAGCGGCGCAGCGGGTTGAAGCCTCGGCCCTGTAGGAGGTCAAATTACGCTGCGGCCAGCCTTTCATAGACTACGAGTTTGGCGGGACGGCGGTTCAGCACCGCGCTCAGGTTCATCAGCGCCCTTGAAGAGCACGCCGGGCATTCCCGGTTGGTGTCGCTCACGCAATTGCAGTCGAGGCAAAGAACAGCATGATCCAGTGGGATCGTCGTTTTTTTCATAAGTGAAGTCATCGGTTGTGCGAGCCAATTGCTTGGTTCTCCTATCAGAAGAGAACCCTGTTGCCGCCCGGAGTTGCGCCGAGTAACACCAATGTGGCAGTCCACACGAGCCTGTGCGTCAATGGCGCATCTCCGGGAATGGTGAGGCCACGCGCGTGATCGTTCATCCGCATCTCGCTGTGCCACAATTGATTCGCATTGGGAAACCAGGTAGAAAACGGGTCGTGCCGCGAATGGAACTGGTGCGGGTAGGATTTGCGTAGTTTCCGTGGTAGGCTGGGTTCCCTAGAAAGGTCATCATTATGCGCGCCGTCTCTGCCGCAGATGCTATCTCTCTCGCGGTTCAACGCACGAGGGAATTTCTGTTCCGACCATTTAGCTGGGGTACGTTTTTGAAGCTTGGGCTTGTGGCCCTGATTACGGAGGGGCTGGGGAGCAACTTCCGGTCGTCGTCGTCATCGCACGGAGGAGGCGGCTCTACGTCGGGCAACGGACCCGTCATCAAATCGTTGAGCGACATTCCGCCGGCGTGGATTGCAGAGGGTGTAGCGGCCATCCTGCTGGTCATCGTGATCGCGGCGGTGGTGTTCTACCTGGTGACGCGTCTGCGGTTTGCGTTCTTCCATTGCCTGGTCAGCAACACGAAGGAGATCAAGCCGGGTTGGAGGCTCTACAAAGAACAGGCTTCCCGCTTCTTCTGGTTCAACATTGTGATCGGATTCTGCTTCCTACTAGCGCTGGGGCTGATTGCGATTCCGTTTTTGGCGGGGTTCTGGCGCGTGTTTCATGACATGCAGCCCGGAGGTTCTCCCAATATTGGAATGATTCTGGCGCTCGTGCTTCCCTTGCTGCCGATAATTTTTTTACTGATCGTCACGGGATTTGCGCTCGACATCATTCTGCGCGATTGGATGTTGCCTCATTTCGCGCTGGAGGACGCCTCGGCAGGTGAAGCGTGGAGCTCAGTGTGGGGACGCATCAAGGCGGAGAAGGGACAATTCTTTGCTTACGCAATTCTGCGCCTGATCCTGCCGATCATCGCATCGATTGCGGTCTTCATGATCCTGCTGATTCCGGGGATCGTGCTTTTGGGAGCCATCGCGGGCATGGAGCTTGGCATTCATTCGGCCTTCGCAAATTCGACGGGATCGGCATCTGTGGCCGGCATTATGCTGCAGGTCTTCTTCGGCCTGGTGGCATTCGCGTTTTTCCTGCTGGCGAGCATATGCCTGGGCGGGCCGCTGAGTACGGGAATGCGGGAGTACGCGATCCTGTTCTACGGCGGGCGCTACGAGGTGCTGGGGAATTTGCTGTATCCACCGGCTCTGCCGGAGGGGTCGATGCCCGCGGGAGCGCCTGCCTTGTGAGCGATGGACGATGCGGGGGCTGAACACATTCGATTAGATCTTGCGCATCAGGTGCGGGTATGGTGATCGGACCATGCTCGCCGCAACTTGGCTGCTGCCTTGTGAACGGGCATCGGCGTGGTCCTTTGCTCTTTTCGGTAGACGGCCCAAGCGGCGACAAACGCCGAAACTCCGAGAACATACAAAGACAGACGGAACATGAGAAGTCTTCCTCCGATAATCGTTCGTGATTTCGGGTTCGATGCGGGGATTGCAGGGCGAGATGCAGGCCGTGTGAGGCGTAGAAGAATGTGTGAGCGCACCAATGCACTCATGCAGCTCGATGTCACGGGAAGAAATGCGCGCGGCGCGGAGGTTCGGCGAAGAGTAGCGGATTACATGCAAGAAGATGGGTGCTGTGATTGACGCCGTGGGAATCGCCGCGCAAGTAACTAGCGAACATTTCGGGGGTTCGCGGTGTCAAAGAAGAGATGGGCGTGCTCCGAGAGAGCAGAACCGGAAGCCTCTGCGCGCGAGCGATCGGGTGGTAGCCTGAGACGGGGAGTATCCGGGATGCGGTTGATGGCAATGGCGGCAGGTGCGGCGGTTTTGGCGGGTGCAGCGCTGTGCCTGGAAGCGCAACCGGCTCCGCCGGCGAAAGCGGCCCCGATGATGGTGACAACGGGTTCGCCCACCGTGCAGAAAGAGAAGCCGCTGCTTCCGGATGCGTTTGCTGGATGGGTGGCGGCGGAAAAGCCAAAGCCTGTCACCGATCCGGCGGAATTGGATAGTGCGAATGCAACAGCGCTGAAAGAGTATGGCTTCGCGGGCGGCTTGACCGCCAGCTACAAACGCAGCGATGAAACGCTGAGCGTTAAGGCACTAAGCTTTCAGGATCTGAGCGGTGCATACGGGGCGTACTCGTTCTACCGGCAGAACGGTTGGCCGAAGGCGGAGATCGGCACGGGAGGAACATCGGATAAGAACCGAGTGCTCTTCTGGAAGGGCGACACGGTCGTGGATGCGACGTTCTCGCATGTGGGCCCGATGTCGGCCGGGGAGATGCGGGAGTTGGCGAAGGATTTGCCGACACCGCAGGGAAATCGCGCGCTGCCGCCGCCGATTCTGGCAAACCTGCCGCAGGGATCCCTGGATAAGCAAACAACACACTTTGCGCAAGGCCCGGCGGGATATGGGGGAGGGGGCGGCGTATTGCCACCGGAGCTGGTGGGATTCGATCGCGATGCAGAGGCGGTGACAGCGAACTATTCGCTCAATTCGGGACCGGCGACGCTGACTCTGATCGACTATCCAACTCCGCAACTGGCAGAGGCGCAGGAGAAAAGAATCCGCGAGTACATCAAGGCGGGTAGCGGGGCTCAGCCGGCGTTTCCGAAGCCGCTCCAGGACTCAGACCAGGCATCGCTCGAGGTAAGCCGCAGCGGACCTATCGTGGCGCTCGTGAGTGGGGATGCCATTCCCGATGAGAGCCACAAACTGCTGGCGCAGGTGCACTACTCGGCCGAACTGACGCGAATGCCGCAGGACAAGGAGAACGAGATCGTAAGGACGAGCCAGTTCCTGATGGGCGTGGCAATGCTGGTGATCGTCGGATGCAGTGCGGCTGTCCTGCTGGGATTCTTTTTGGGCGGTGGCAGGGCGCTTTACCGGATCGCTCGGGGCAAGCCGGCCTCATCCGTTTATGAGGTCGAGTTCATCCGGCTGCATCTCGAAGACTGAAACTCAGGTGTGAGAAGAATCACGGGCCGCATCCGAACGGTAAATGGGCGTATTCTTGCTGTGGAAAAACGACCGTAAACCCTAGAAAACACCCACGAAACTCGGCAGAATAAGGAGTTAAAAAGGCGAATGCCTGGCGAAGATGGCGGCGTCGTCACAAGAATTGAGTTCTCTGTAACCTACTGTAAATAATGCCAGTTATATTGTTCCGGATTTATTCTTGACACTCTGGTCCCCGAAACCTACTATGCAGCCAGAAAGTTCTGATGGTTTTGCCTCCGTTGGAACTATTCTCCCTGAGGAAGGAGCTGCCCTGTTGCCGGGCGGCTCTTTCCGTTTTTAAGCGCTAAGTTCTGGGTTGAGACACAGTTGAATCGGGGATGGGATCGGACCAGGTGTTGCCGCAGGATTCGCAGAGCCAATTGTTCGAGGGTTCGACGGATTCGAGGGTTGGATCGGCAGCGCCGCATTCAGGGCAGGCGGGGATTTCGTAGGCCGGAGTCGCTTCTTCTTCCTTCATCTGGTCGATGATGTCTTGGGGGATGGGCTGGGAGACGACGGTGCGGGCTTGGTCAAGTTGGTCAGCAGCTACGTTGATCTGAATGTCACCCACACCAATTTCCAACCAAGGAACGACGAAGCGCGAGCCAGGTCGCTGAACCCAGCACTCTATTCCGGCGCGACGCAACATCTCGGCTCGTTGCGCTGCTTCGTCGATTGAATCGCAGCGGCAGAGTCCTGTCTTCCACGTATACTCTGGGGCTCCGATTTCAGATGCGTCGCCATTCGGATCGAGATCGCTATCTTCTCTGCCATCCCAGTGAACCACTCCAGAGTCATCGTCTCGCTTGCCTTGTGCAGGCCCTGATGAGTGCTTTTCAGAGACACCGCGCTTTTTCAATTCATCGCGAAGGATTTGTTGCGCGTTGGGCGTGAGGTCGTTGATTTGATCGGCGAGTTCACGAATTTCGATGTCGCCCATCTCGCTGTAGAGGGCGGTGAGGTGGCGCCATTCTTCCATGGGGTCTTGTTGCATGGGGAGCAGTATAGCGGGTTGTCCATCTTCGTTGGTTCTTCGTTTTAGCGGAAGCTGTTCCAGCCGATGTCGGCGAGCATGGCGCGGCCTACTACGAGGCCAGTGACGATGAGCGCGGCGATGACGCAGGTCCAAAAGCCCATGCGGCTGAAGGGAATGAAAAGGACGCTTTGCCTGCCGGCAATATTGAAGCCTGCCTGATCGGGCAAGAGGGCTTGGACCGCCACTGCAATCAGAAATCCTCCGGCCCAGACAAGTGCGATTCTGAAAGAGAGCTGCAGGGTAATGTTCATCATCGACTCGATTGGCTCCTCTCCCAATTGATACTGAAGGGACGCCGCGGGCACCGCTTTGGCTGCCTCGGGGTCCAGCTTTACCGAATACCTGCGCAACGATACAATCGTGAAGGAGACGCGAACCGCGGCACCGTCAGTGTGCCTGTTCGCAATCGGCCGACGTAGCTCAGTTGGTAGAGCAGCTGATTCGTAATCAGCAGGTCATCGGTTCAAGTCCGATCGTCGGCTCCATCTGTTTCCAAGTGCAGCAGATTCCCTCTACAGGCTTAGACACCGCACAGTGCGCCGGCGGGCAATTTGCACGGCGGACGCTTCGGATGATTTCGGCTACGGCTTGATGATGACAACGTTCATGCTCCATGGAGCCAGAGTGAGAGTGAGAGGCAGACTCTGAGTACCCATATCAGCGGTGGTGGGGTCAGCCCATACTCCGGTCTGTGACTGATCGTAGATAGCCTTGCTGTACGTCTCGATGCTGACGTCGGAACTGGTGCTTTGCGCGGAAAGCGATACCGTTATCGCCTCGCTCACGGATTGGCTGACGTTGAACAACACAAGCACGGTGCCGCCACTATGCGTTGCAGCATAAGCCCGCACATTCGTTGTGTCGCCATTGACGTTTGCGGTAAGTACGCTTTCGCCGTTGACCGCGACTTTGCTGAAGAGCTGAAAGGCACGCGCCGTGGGCGACATGGTTCCGATGGGGCCGGAGCCAACGCCGCAAGGACCGTCAGTGGGTCCATCAGAAAAAACATTGTAGGCGCCAAACGTCTGCCAGCCGTACAAAGAAGAGCTCATGTTGCCTGCCGCCGACCCATTGGCTCCTTCGTCACAATTGCCGAAACCGATCCACCAGGTAGCGCGCGAAATTCCATCGTTCATCATTTCGCCGAGCACCTGCCCTGCGAATAAACCCTGCGTGATCGACCAGCTCTGCTTGCCCGGAGTGGTATAGACGGAGCCCATCTCGCCAACGTAGATGGGCGTGTTCGGCTTGCCCGCGGTCGTCAGTTCCGACCTGATGGTCTTGATCTCTGTGGTGAGGCCCTGTGCCGCCTGCTGCACGAGGTATGTATCGCTCTCGCTGCCGGGAGACTGCGGATAGTAGTGATATTCGACGAAGTCGTACTGCGCATTCGCGAGGACGATCGGGTCCCACGCAGGAGAGTTGCCGGGGTTGACGTCAACGCCGACCAGTACGCTGGAATCGGCCGCCTTGATTTGTGCATAGTAGCCGCTGCTTGTCGAGGCTGTTCCTACAGCGGCAGCGTAAGTACCGGCATCATTCTTGAGGGTGTGAAGATCGTCTTCCCAACTGCCGTACTCTTCGTTGCCCACGGTCATGTGGCTGACATGCGCGTTGATGGCCTTCGCCTGCGTGATCCAGGCTGCAGCCTCTGACGGCTGGCCGGGACCGTTGCAGGTCGAGTTGGTTCCGTAATTCGCTGTGAGGGCGACATCGAAGTTGCCCGGAAGGACAAGGTCATTCACGAAATTTGCAAAGGTGGCATTGCTGTTCGGAGTGTTGCCGCACATGGTGTTGGTCGCCCAGTGGTAATCGTCGGACCAGGAACCACCTGGCCACCGCACAGCCTGGATGCCTGCCAACTGGAATGCAGGCACAACCGCGGAGGTGGTGGGGTCGTACCAGGCGGCCATGTTCATGCCGAGCAACTGGTCCGTAACGGCTGGGCCGACGCTGGACTGGTCCACCGAGACAGAAGTTGCGATTGCAGTGACTGTGACTGCGGATGATGTTCCGGTGGCCGCGTTGTAGACAGAGGAACTTGCTGAATCGGGCGTGTAGGAAGCTGTCAGCGTATCTGAACCCACGGCCAGCGAACCCGCGGGCACGTTCACCGTGGCGCCACCGCTTGCAAGCGCGGTTGCGGCGGAGCTGTAGGATCCGCTGCTCAGAGTGACCGAGCCGGTGGGTACAGGATTGCCCGTACCGCCGCTGACTGAAACGGAGACAGATAGAGACTGCGCCGTGGTGATCGCGAACGAAGCCGGTGTCACGGTAACGGTGGGCGTGGTCTTCGGCGACGCATAGGTCGCGGTCACTGCGGTGTTCGCACTCATCGTGACTTTGCAGGTTTCTGTCGGATGCGGTAGCTGCAACCCGCCCAGGAAGTGAAATGTATTGTTGCCCGCAGTGGCGGGCGCCGTCACGGTCACGGCGGTCCCTGAGTTATAGGTACGTGTGAAGCTCGTCGATGCCATTCGCCGCAGCATTGTTGTCGGCAGGAGAGACTGTCATCGCAACGCCCGTAGTCGGATTTACCGAATTTACGGTAAGGGTATAGGTCGTCGGCGGCGGAGGCGGCGTGGAACTGCTGCCGCCCGCGCCACCACATCCTGTCAATACTGCTGCGAGACTCACGGCCACCCAAATGCTGCATTGTCTTTCAAGCTCTTCATTGCCGATTCTCTCCCGTTGAACTGATCCGACTACTCGGTGTTGCTTTTTGCGCAAGTGCACATGAAACGTTTTCATTCCGCAATCTAGGAAGGGACTACACCGGGTGCACGGTTCAGCCCCTTCAAAAGCGATTTACGACGTTTCAGAGCGCGTGGAATTTTTCGAGCAATGATACCCCAGCCGCGGGAACGATAGGCAGGAGATCCGGACATGGCAGGGTGACTTTAGGGCAGGGTACAGAAGAAAACGGTCAGGGCTCAGATCGGGCTTGCGGATCATTCAGGCTTGAGGAGTTGTTTGACTTCGACGAGGAGGGCGTCGCGGAGAGAGTGGAGGCGGGATAGGGCATCGGCGGCTTCGGCAGTGCGGCATTCGGCATTGAGGGCGAGAATGTCTGCGCCGCAGGTGTGGAGATCCCGGTGCAGCGAGTCGATCTGCCGGAAGTTGGAAAGCCTGCCTTTCGAGGAGAGATCTTCCGACAACATCCAGGCGCCCAGGCGGCATTGCGTGAGATCGAGCGATGGGGGAACGCGGCGCTTGCCATGCAGAAAAGCTTCAACGGCGCCGACCCATGCCCTGTGTTCTGCGCCTGCGTACAGGAGCGGCCGATCACCGGGATCAAGCGCGGAAACCTTGGACCACCGCGGATCGGGAGTCCACGAGGCGAGCCAGGCAGGCAAATCCTCTGCGGGCATGGGACGCGCAATGCAGAACCCCTGCGCAACCTGGCAACCAAGGCGCAGCAGGAGAATGCCCTGCTCCACGGTTTCGACGCCTTCAGCGATTGCCCGACGCCGAAATGCAGAGGCGAGGCCGAGCATACCTTCGACGATGGTGAGGTCTTCGGGATCATCGAGCATGTCGCGCACGAAGGTCTGATCAATCTTGAGCACGTCGACGGGGAGTCGCTTGAGGAAGGCCAGCGAAGAGTAGCCAGTGCCGAAGTCATCGAGAGCGAAAGAGACGCCGAGTTTGCCGCAGTTGTGGATGACCTGCGAAACCTGCGACATGTCGGGTAGCGCGCTGCTCTCGAGGACTTCAATCTCAAGGCGAGCAGGATTGATGGAGGGATGTGCGTCGAGGAGTTCGGCGAGGCGCGCGGAAAAGCCGGCTTGCTGGAGTTGCTGCGCAGAGATGTTGACGCTGACGGGAATGTCGAGGCCGCCGGCCTGCCATGTTTCCATCTGCTCGAGGGCGCTCTCGATAACCCATTCGCCGATTTCAAGGTCGATGGGATGTCCGTCGACAGCGGGCAGGAATTGGCTGGGGGGCAAGATTCCGCGCTCAGGATGTTGCCAGCGGATGAGGGCTTCGGCACCTTCGATGGCTCCGGTAGCCATGTTCATTTTGGGCTGGTAGTGAAGGAGAAACTCCTTGTGCGCAAGAGCGATGCGAATGCGCTCGATATCTTCGTGGTGGCCGCGGGTCGAGAGTGCGAGGTGGGAGTCGAAGATATGATATCGGTTCTTACCGCTGATTTTGGATTGGTAGAGAGCCTGCGCAGCCTGACGCAGAAGCTGATCGGCATCGACGTCCTCGGCCTGGGGATAGCAGGCAATGCCGGCGCTGGCGGAGAGCTGAAGGGAATGAACGCCGATGAAGACCGGCTGCGAGGCAGCCTGGAGAAGATTCTTAACCAACGGGATGCTCTGATCGGGATTGTCGCAGTCGGGAAGAACGGCGATGAACTCATCTCCGCCGAGGCGGGAAAGGGTATCGTCTTTGCGCATCGCAGACTTCATGCGATGCGCGACGGTGGTCAGGAGTTCATCGCCGACGGCGTGGCCATAGCGATCGTTGATGGCCTTGAAGTCGTCGAAGTCGAGACAGACAACGGCGAGGACGCTTCTGCGGCGCACGGCCTGCGCCATGGCGTGATGTAGTCGCTCACGGAGCAACACGCGATTAGGCAGGCCGGTGAGCAGGTCGTACCGGGCGATTCTCTCGAGCGCCTGCTCATGCTCCTTCTCCGCAGTGATGTCAGAGAAAAGGGCGACGTATTGCTGCGTCTTTCCGGTATGGTCACAGACCGCGGTGATGGTGAGTGTCTCCGGGAAGATGCGGCCGTCCTTGGCGCGATTCCAGATTTCGCCGGACCAGTGGCCGCATTCGATGAGATCGCGCCACAGGTTGGCATAGAATTCCTTGCCCTGGCGGCCAGATTTCAACAAGCTAGTGCTGCAACCCACGGCTTCTTCGCGGCTGTAGCCGGTGATCTGGGTGAACGCATCGTTCACATCGAGAATGATGCCGGCGGGATCGGAAATCACGATGCCTTCGGAAGCGTGGGTAAAGACGCTGGCGGCGAGCTGCAGGCGCGACTCTGAGCGCTTGCGGGCGGTGATCTCCTCAGTAAAGACAATGATGCCGCCGATCGCGCCCGTCCCCGTGAGCCATGGACGCACCTCCCAGCGCAACCATTGCACCGAACCGTCGGAACGCTCGAAGCAGTCTTCATCGTTCTTAATGGTTTCTCCGCCAAGGGCGCGACGGTGAATCGTGACCCAACGGGCTGGAATGTCAGTAAAGACCTCGTAGTGGGAGCGGCCGAGAATGTCTTCGCGCCGGAGGCTGAAGTCGTCACACCAGCGGCGGCTGACAGCAATGTAGCGCATATCCTGGTCAAACATGGCTAGAGCTGCCGGCGCGTGTTGAGTAAAGAGCTGGAATAGTTCCTGGCTCTGGCGGAGGTCGGCTTCAACGCGCTTTCTCTCTGTAATGTCCTGGATGGTGCCGTGCATGGCGACGGGTTTGCCGGCATCGTCGCATTCGATGCGGCCCCGGCCATGAACCCAGCGCCTTACACGATCGTTGCGACGGACGATGCGGTATTCGTGATCAAAAAGCTCGCCTCGGCCGAGAACTTCTTCGGCAAAGTAGGCGGCCATCATGTCACGATCATCGGGGTGAATGAGAGAGGTCCAGCCATCGACAGAGCGCTGGTATGCGGAGTCGATGCCGAGGATTTCATCTAGGATTGCGGAGGAAGACCAGAGCATGGTCTTCAAGTCGAGCGTGTAACTGCCGATGCCGGCGATCCGTTCGGACTCCTGCAATGAGCGCGCGAGCGCACGCGGCGTGCCTTCAGCGTCCGAGCTGGGAGTCGAATCGTGCATGGAGCTCGTCCCGCCAGCCATGCTCGAAAGCAAAAAGACATAGCTATAGGTAGAGGCAAAACTTACCATATCCAGTGCATTAATGGATAGTCGCTTCTGTTGACTCGAAATCAATCTTTTGTGGGATGTTGAAGAGGAGAAGATGGGTCGAATTGAAGAAGCGCACCCGAGGCGGCGTGCTTCCTGCTATCTGGACCCTCACACACCGATCCACGACGGAGGAGGTTTGAAAGAACTTGGAACCAAATGAGGTACCGGTTATCCACGCACTTTTTCATGCAAACTTGTTTCGTCCCAGCTTATCCACGCATATTCTTGGCATAATCCAAGCTGTACTGTGACTTCGTGCAAGGCTAGAGTCAGGCCGCAGGGCAAAGGTGCAAACACCGGAGCATTGAAGAGTGAACAGCTTTAGCCGCCAGGATGTGCTGAGGATTCTACAGATCAGCTCCCGCCAGTTGCAAGGGTGGGAAAGAGCCGGGCTAATCTCCCAGCGCGAAACCTACACTTTCCAGGACCTCGGCCAACTGAAGACGTTGCGATCGCTGCGCGAGGAAGATGTGCCTGCTGCGTCGATCCGGCATTCCATCGCTGCCATGCAGGCGGTGGCGGGTATGTCGAATCCACTGCAGGAGGCATCGCTGGTACGAACAGGCTCGCGGCTGGCGTTCCGATGCGACGGGGCGATGGTCGATCCGATCCGACGCCAGTTGCTGTTCGATTTTGAGCGCGTGGAGCGTCAGGCGATGACGGCAGCGGTATGCGCTCCGCGTCGGATGCAAGGCAATCTCCGCGGGGTGCAGGAGCTGTTTGTAGCTGCTGTGCAAGCAGAAGAGGCCGGCGAAAAGCAAACCGCTATCGCACTTTACGAAGAACTGCTGCAAGTGGATCCGGACTACGCTCCGGGCTACATCAATCTCGGAACCATTCACTTTCATCTTCGGCAGTTCCCGCGCGCCGAGGAGTTGTATCGGCAGGCGACAGAGAAGGATCCCGGATATGTGCTGGCATTCTTCGACCTGGGTAACGTGCTGGACGAATTGGAAAGGCCGGATGAGTCGATCGCTGCGTATCAGCGGGCGGTGGAGTTGGCTCCGCGGTATGCCGATGCACATTACAATCTGGCCCTGGCCTTTGAGCGCAAAGGCGAAAGCCGTGCCGCTCTGCGCCACTGGCAGTCCTATCTCAAGCTGGATAAGTCTGGACCGTGGAGCGAACACGCGCGCGTGCAAATTCGCAGGCTGCTCGATGGCGAAAAGCTCTCAATCTCCTGGCGGGCGGCCGGGTATGTGGCTCCGGGCAAAGCTTTGGCCGACTTGCAAGTGCTTGAGAGGCCGAGCTAATCACAAAAGGACGAAGCCCGTCTGGTCTTTCGTACCCAATTTATCCGCGTAGAGATCGGTTTCCCTTCCGCCGTTTGCCCCTGCCACCCCCTCTCCACAACTTTGTAGCGGGTTTCGAGTCTAAGAAGACGGGTTGAATACTGGGCGTCGGTCCAGGAGGTTGCCCCTTCACACGTTACGTCCGTTTGGACGGCCGGCTCGACTTTCTCCCCAAGAGGGCGGGCGGCTTGACATTGGCTTGACTCGAGCGTGGGCCGGTGCGGCTCACGTCTGGTCTCGAACCTTTCCGTTTCCAAGGATGGCTATGATTACGAAGCTGCTTCAAGGTCCACATGGGCTTCGAGTATGCGGGTGGATTGCTGCCTTTGCGCTGGCAGTGACCGCCGCGGCCGCGCAAACGCCGGCTCCCCGCATCCGAAGCGAAATCAGTAACGCCGCGGTTTCGCAGCTGAAGTCGTCTCAGCAGCCGCTCGGTTCGTCTCAATTCGATGCGGGGCGGATGCCCTCAGATGCCAGGATCAACGGCATTAGCATCGTGTTTAACCGTTCTGCGGCGCAGGAAGCGGATCTGCAGGCGCTACTCGCAGCGCAACAGAACCCGAGTTCGCCGCAATATCACCAGTGGCTGAGCCCGGAACAGTTTGCCGCGCGGTTTGGCATGGCACAGTCGGACATCGACGCCGTGCAGACATGGCTTCAGCAGCAGGGCTTTTCGATTGACTCGGTAGCGCGCGGCAGAACCATGATCCGGTTCTCTGGAACAGTGGGCCAGGTGAATCAGGCCTTCCAGACCGAGATGCATTACTTCACGACAGGCGGGCAGAGGCATTATGCACCGTCTACGCTGCTTTCGGTGCCGGCGGCCATTGCGCCGACAGTGGCGGCGGTGAGCAACCTGAGCGACTTCAAGCCACGGCCCATGCATATCTCCCCGCGGGGGGCTTTCACTTCGAGCCAATCGGGCAACGTGTTCTTTGCACCGGGCGATATCGCGGTGACGTACGACATCAATCCGCTGTACAGCGCCGGAGTGAACGGAACAGGACAGTCAATTGCAATCGTCGGTCAGTCGGCCGTACTGACAAGCGACATTGAGGCCTTTCAAACTGCGGCCGGCATTCCGGTGAAGGACCCGGTGATGGTCATCGTGCCGGGATCGGGAAGCTCGACGGTGGTTTCGGGTGGCGATGAGGGCGAGTCGGATCTCGACATCCAGTGGTCCGGGGCGACTGCGCAAGGGGCAACGATCGACTTTGTGTACACGGGCAGCAGCAGCAACTTCAGTGCATTTGACGCAATCGCTTATGCGATTGACGAAAAGATCGCGCCGATTATCAGCAGCAGCTATGGCGCATGCGAGACGGCGCTGAATGGATTCTCACTTGAAACGCAATTGGCACAGGCTGCGACCCAGGGACAGACTGTACTGTCCGCTTCGGGCGACCAGGGATCAACTGCGTGTTCCGGTGACACAACTGACAACCTGACCACGACGCAGCAATTTGCGTTGGCAGTAAACTATCCCGCGAGCAGCCAGTACGTGACGGGCGTCGGCGGCACGGAGATCACCGCGGCAGATAGTGTCTCGACCAATTCAACCTACTGGATCGCGCAGAGCACGACTGATGTGTTGACCTCTGCGAAGACTTATATCCCTGAGATTGCTTGGAACGATAATTCGACGCAGAACGGATTGAGCGCCAGCGGCGGCGGAGCAAGTGCTTTGTTTCCCAAACCCACCTGGCAAGCCGGTGTCCCCGGCATCCCGAATGACAGCAAGCGCGACGTGCCCGACGTAGCACTTTACTCCTCGCCAGGATTCCCGGGCTACCTTTACTGCACCAGCGACGAATCGAGCTGGAATACGACGACCCCTCCGTTCCAGCAGGCGAGTTGCAATAGTGGGTTTCGCGATGCTACGACGGGTGATCTGACGGTTGCGGGCGGCACCAGCTTTGCGACTCCCATCTTCGCGGGCATAATCGCGCTGATCAACCAGAAGCAGGAGTGGACGGCAGGACAAGGCTTGGCCAACCCTACGCTTTACACACTGGCGTCAAACGCGACCACCTACGCCTCGGCATTCCATGATGTGACAAGTGGCAATAATAATTGCAATGCCGGGTCGGCCTTCTGCGGTACCACGACGACCGGCTTTTCGGCAGGACCGGGCTACGACCAGGTGACTGGACTTGGGTCAGTTGATGTAGCGAACCTTGCCGGGGCCTGGCCGACGAATCCTACACCGTTGATGGCCACGACAACAATGGTTTCGGCCCAGAGCACAGCACCGAACGTGAGTACAAATGACGTCATCACCATCACCGTGGCTCAAGCGGGAGGCTCCGGCACGCCGACGGGGACGGTGAACCTGTCAATCGATGGCGGCGGAACGGCCTACAACAGTGGCGGAACGACTACCAGCGTGACGCTGACTTCAAACGGCACGGCCACCTACACGGCTAATTTTGCCACCGCCGCTATACACACGATTGTGGCGCAGTACGCGGGTGATTCGGCGAACGCCCCTTCAACGGGAAGCGTGTCTGTGACGGTTGGCGGAACGAGTTCAGGAAAAGGCACTTTTGCGATGGCCTTCAGTCCTTCAACACTCACCGTGAGCCAGGGGTCGCAAGGGAATGTAGGTCTGACGATCACACCGTCGGGTGGATATACAGGCACAGTGAATCTGAACTTCGACACGTCGAATGACACGGCGCTCACCAACCTGTGCGTGTTCGCAGGCACGGGTACTAATACCAACGGATCCATCACCGTGCCGAGCTCGGCAGCAGTCACCGGACAAATCACCATCGATACGAATGCGTCAGATTGCGCAAGCTCGACAGGAGGTGCCCTGAAGGGACGCGGACTGCACGTGATTCCGCACACGAAGGGATCGCTGAAGGCAAGCAACAACGCTCCGAAAGGAAGCAAGTCGATTCCGGCCGGGATCGCCTTTGCGGGGCTGCTGTTGGCGGGCTTCCTGGGACGCTCGTCGCGGAAGCTGCGACAACTGGCTTGCCTGATTGCGCTTGCGTCGTTGGGGCTGGCGCTCTCAGCATGCGGAGGCGGCGTTAGCAGCAATACAGTTTCGAATCCGCCGAAGGGGACGTATACGATCACGTTTACCGGAGCGGACTCCGTCACTTCCACGATCACGCGAAGTCGTCGTTTACGCTGGTGATCGATTAAGCCGCAGAGTTAGTTTGAAGGACGGTCGGGGCAGACTTCGCAAGGAGTCTGCCCTTTTTGTTGTTTGATCGTGAGGCTGGCGTCTCTCAAACTCAAATGGTCTCCCATCCATTTCGCGAAAGGCGCGACATGGATCGAGCACCCGCATCATCTGGAGGCCGGCCAGCACAGCGGTCTGATACACTCCGATGCCGGAGGCACTGTTTCCCTTGTCAGATAAGAGCCACTTCCCTTCCCCGTTGACACAACTGACTGAAGAAGAGCGAATGTTCTACGCAACGGTGCGGCAGTTTGCGCAGGAGACGATTGCGCCGGCGGTGCGCACCATGGATGACGAGCAGCAGTTTGCGCCAGGACTCGTGAAGAAGCTGTTTGAACTTGGGTTGATGGGGATCGAGATTCCCGAAGCGCTGGGCGGCGCGGGCGGCAGCTTCTTTGATGCGGTGCTGGCCATCGAGGCAATCGCCACGGTGGACCCCGCGGTCGCGGTGCTTGTCGATGTACACAATACGCTGGTGGTGAACGCGATTCGGCGCTGGGCGAATGAAGACCAGAAGCAGAAGTGGCTGCCGAAGCTTGCTGCCGACACCGTAAGCGCGTATGCGCTGAGCGAGGCGGGATCAGGTTCGGATGCGTTTGCGCTGCAGACACGCGCCGAAAGGGTCGACGATGGCTATCGGCTGAACGGGCGGAAGCTGTGGATCTCGAATGCGCGCGAAGCGGGGGTGTTCCTGGTGTTTGCCACGCTCGATCCGGCAGCGGGCTACCGTGGCATCACAGCGTTTCTCGTTGAGAAGGGCGTGCCGGGGTTTTCAGTCGGGCGCAAAGAAGACAAGTTGGGCATCCGCGCCAGCAGTACTTGCGAATTATCGTTCGATAACTGCGTTGTGCCGGCGATCAACCTTCTGGGCGAAGAGGGCAAGGGATACAAGATTGCAATCGAAAGCCTGAACGAAGGTCGCATCGGGATCGGCGCGCAGATGCTGGGGCTGGCCGAGGGCGCATGGGGACATGCGGCGCGCTACGCGAAGGAACGGCGGCAATTCGGCAAGCCTATTGCGGAATTCCAAGCCGTGCAGTTTGCACTGGCGGAGATGGCGACGCAGATTGAGGCCGCGAAGCTGATGGTCTACAACGCGGCGCGACTGAAGGACGCAGGACAGCTGTATGTGCGTGAAGCTGCGATGACGAAGTACTTCACATCGCATGTGGCCGAGCGCGTGGCAAGCCAGTGCGTGGAAGTCTTCGGCGGCAATGGATTTGTGCGTGATTATCCGGCGGAAAAGTACTATCGCGACGCCAAGGTGGGCAAGATCTACGAAGGCACCTCGAACATGCAGCTGATGACGATTGGGAGATTGGTACTGTGAACACAGTGGTCAACGGTCAATGGTCAGAAAAATGTGACTCAGCATCGGCGACTTGGCGGACGTGCGCCGGACGGGTACGGCAGCAGCCACCGATGATCTGCGCGCCGCTCGCGAACCACTCTGTGGCTTTGGCGCCGTAAGCAACTGGGTCACTACGACCGGTCCAGCAGCGAGCCTCGGCGTCCCAGCCTTCGCCGGAGTTGGGATAGACAACGATTGGCTTGTCTGAAGCTGCGCGCAGTTCAGCGATCAGCCCGGAAATCAGCGTGGGGTGCGTGCAGTTGACCCCGATTGCGAGGGTCTGCGGAAAGGCGGCGACGGCTGCAGCGCACTGGCGGAGAAGTTCGCCGTGGGCAACGTGCTCGGCATCGCGGCAAGTAAACGCAAACCAGGCGGCAAGTTCCGGATGCGGTGCGAGCGCCTGGCCGATAGCCTCGGCCTCGGCGAGTGAAGGCAATGTTTCAAAGGCAAAAACGTCAGGGCTTTCTCGCCCGGAAGCGTTCGCCAGAATCTCAATCCGATCTGCATGGAATTGGACCAGATCGGCAAAGGTGCAGGTGTAGTTGCCATGATACTCGGCGCCGTTGTGAAGTGCGGCTCCATAGGGGCCGAGTGATGCAGCGATGACAATGTTTCTGTCGGGAAATCCGGCAGCGGCTTCGCGAGCCAGTTCTACAGACCGCAAAAGCGCGGCGTCGGCGCGTCTTGGATCGAGGCCGACTTCCGCATATCCCATGCGCGAGACCTGGTAGCTGGCGGTCTCGACGCACTCGGCTCCGGCTTCGATGTAGGCGCGATGCACGGCGACGATCTTCTCCGGCGCGTCTTCAAGAACATTCGCAGACCAGAGCGGACCGTTGATGTCGGCGCCGAGATATTCGAGTTCAGAGGCCATGCCGCCGTCGAGAACGTGGATGTTGCGGAGAACCGAATCGCGGCTTGTGATGGTATCGCTCATGAGTTCGTGATATTCGATGCGTTCGCCTGAACACCGGCTGCTATTTTGAAACAATCCTCTTTTCCGCGCTTGAACGATCCGGTTGTTCGTGGACGAATGAGCGATTTGCACTGATGTCCAGATTGAATACTGTTCCGTCTGCACTCTGCACGGTTGCTCCGCGGATCACGTGATTGTCTGAGACAGTGTAGTCGTACGAATAGACACTCCCGTCCGCAAGCATTTGCTTTACGAGCAAACCGTTGGCGTACTCATTCCTCATTAGGACGGTCGGCCTGGCGCTCAAACTATGAGCGACGCTGAACGTAAGGAGGTGCTGCGCATCATCATATTCGTAATGGCTGCTCTCACCAGAAGGATACGTGACGCTGATTAATCGGTTCTTCCCATCATAGCCATAATTCACAACGCGACCGGTACTGTCAGTAATTCGGGAGATGCTGCCGGACGGATTGTATTCAAGACGAATCGAACTCTGATTGGGAGAAGTAAGGCGCATTAAGTGGCGATGATCGTCACGTTCAAATTTGAGCTCCTGTCCCTGCGGACTGCGGTACCCGACCTGATAACTCATGATGGAGGGATTCGTGGAGGGAAGGTATGCCTTGACCGCGCCGTCGAACCGTTTCAGATCGTAGTGTTCAAACGGCGCGGGTTTCCAACGCAACTCGTCGAGTCCCGGATAAGTCTTATCGACATACTTTACGAGAGCTAGATTCGACACATCGCGCGGGACACGCACGAGTTCTCGACGGCTGGTATCGGCAGCGATCACGGAAACGGTTATGTTATCGGGCGAAGAGAGAAATTCATCGTATGTGTCCGTTCCACTAATACCGAATGGATTCTGATTTTTCCATCCGTCGCGGGTTACGCGCTCGAACTGAATCGGGATGTCGTCAGGCAGATTGAAATCGGTGTGCATGTCGATCAAGAGTCCAAGCCTGAGGTCGAATTCAAATCTTTCAACTGTCGTATCTTCCTCCGGACGCCTGTCTTCATTACAGCCGCGAATAAGCCTTCCGGGCATCGGTTTCATTCCCAGACGGGGAGAATATTCGAAGAAGATACACGGTTCACGTTCGAGTTCGCCTTCCGAGCTGAGCGCCGGGTTGACGTCAGACTCGAAGATGTCTTCGGCGGGCACATCAGGATCAAGCGTGTTGTGGAGAAGGCTTGTGGGATCGTCACTGAAAGGGAGATGCCAATAGAGAAGTGCGACATCTTTCAGAAGGATTCGACGAAGGCGCGCATGGAAATGCTCGATTGCCGCGGCCTTGCTCATGGCAAATTGCGAATCTTGCATGCCGTCGGACGAGATGATGGCAGCGCGCCTCCAGTCACGCTGCGTAAAGGTCCCCTGCCACGACTCATTCACTGTGTACATATTGCCGTCGGTAAATCCGATGAGATAAGAGTCAGGATCTGAGGCCAGATCTGCATAATCGTGATTCATCTGCGTGCATAGAGACTCGGCCACATATTGTTTGCGGCTTTCATTCCACGCGGATTTGTCAATCTTGACCGGCGGCAGCACCCTTACGTCCAACGCATATTTTGTCTGCAACCACTTCGCGAAATCGCCGAGCGAATAGGGATCAGTGTGGTCGCCCATCTGAACGAGATAAATGCGGCCGGTTCCCTTTAATTGATCAAGGCGGGCAACCGGTCCAACATGGCGCAGGGACTTCTGCACATAGCGTTGACCAAGCTTTCGCAGGACCTCACGGCCGCCGAGTCCCAGGAGAACAAAAGCGATGACCATGACCGGGTAGACAACGAGCGCAATCGATTTATATCTCTTCTCCCCGGCTGAGGGAAAACCTGCAGCAGCTTCCGGCACCACCGGGAAGGAACTGTTGCAGGAGATACAACGACCGGTCGACATCAGAAGTTGACCGCAACGTGGACAGGTTGTTTGGGCCATTACCGAGGAACTTAGCATGGAAGATCGCCGACCGCAGCGACAATTCCGCATTCCACCTGAAGCGGGAGTAATGAGTTGCAGGAGTCTTCCCTCTCAAATCCAGGCAGGTAAATCCGATGAGAGCGGCCTACAGTTTTTGTGTGCGCTGGACCGTGCGGACGCCCTGCACGCGACGAATGCCGAGGACCATGCGGTTTAAGTGGCGCAGGTCTTCGGCTTCGACAACGAATTCGATGACAGCTTCGCCGTTGTCGTCGTGGTGAATATCGACCCCGCGGATATTGGTGTTGTCGTCGGAGATCACGGCTGTGAGTTCCTTCAGCATGCCAGTGCGATCGTCGCAGTAGATGGTGATCTTGACGGGGTAGCGCTGAGCGCGTCCGGCGGTATCGTCGCCAACGCGTGACCACTCCACGTTGATGCGGCGGTCGCTCTCGTAGAGCAGGTTCTGCACGTTGGGACAACTGCGCGCGTGCACGGCGACGCCTTTGCCGCGGGTGACGTAGCCGACGATCTCTTCGCCGCGGATGGGATTGCAACAGCGCGCGCGATACACGAGCAGATCGTTCTGGCCTTCGACCTGGAGAGAATCGGAGCCGGTGAGGTGCAGCTTGCGCACCGCGTCGGACATGGCCGACTCGACAGTGCCAGGTGGCTGCGGCTCTGTGGTCTGTGAGCCATCAGGAGGATTCGCGTACCCAGGCGCAAGTTTGTTGAGCACTTGGTGCGCCGAATGCTTGCCGGCTCCGAGGGTCGCCAGCAGATCGGCAGCGGTTGCGACGCCGTATTCGCCGGCAATGCGACCGAGATCCTGATCGTCAATCTGGCTCATGGGAACCTTGAACCGGCGTGCTTCGCGTTCGAGGAGCTTGCGGCCGATCTCGACGGCACGACGGCGCTGGTCCTCATTGAGCCAGTGCTTGATCTTGTTGCGGGCGCGCGGGCTCTTGACGAAAGTGAGCCAGTCGCGGCTGGGCTTGTGATCTTTTTGCGTGACGATTTCGACGATGTCGCCGGTGCGCAGCTTGGTGCGAAGCGGCACCATGCGGCCATTGACCTTGGCGCCGACGCAGGTATGACCGACCTCAGTGTGAATCGTGTAAGCGAAGTCGACGGGGGTACCGTCAGCAGGAACCACAACGACTTTCCCCTTGGGCGTAAAGGTATAGACCTCGTCGGGATAGAGGTCCATTTTCAGGCTGGAGAGGAACTCGTTGGGATCCGTCATCTCCTTCTGCCACTCGACGAGCTGGCGGATCCAGTTGAGGCGCTCTTCGTCGCGTGCTGTGAGGACATCGCCTTTGGTCTTGTACTTCCAGTGCGCGGCGATCCCTTCTTCAGCGATCCGGTGCATTTCTTCGGTGCGGATCTGCACTTCGAACTGATGACCACCTTCGCCGATCACAGTAGTGTGAAGGGATTGGTAGCGGTTTGCACGAGGGATGGCGATGAAGTCCTTGATACGGCCAGGCACTGGCCTCCAGATGGTGTGAATGAGGCCGAAGACGGCGTAACAGGAGGCTACATCGTGGGTAATGACGCGGACGGCGAGCAGATCGTAGACCTGGTCGAAAGTGACCTTGGATCGTTGCAGTTTCTGGAAGATGGAGTAGTAGCGCTTGATGCGCCACTCGACGCGCGCCTCGATGTTGTTTTCGCGAAGGTTCTCGACGAGGGTGTCTTCCACGCCGCGCAGGAATTGCTCTCCCTCGACGCGCTGCGCCTCGACGGCCTCAGAAACCTTCTCGAAGCTCACGGGATCGGTGTAGCGGAAGGCGAGGTCTTCGAGTTCGCCGCGAACCTTGCCCATGCCGAGACGGTGAGCGAGCGGGGCGTAGATGTCGAGGGTCTCGCGGGCGATGGCTTCGCGGCGGTCGGGCTGCAGGTGCTCGAGGGTGCGCATGTTGTGCAGGCGGTCAGCCAGCTTGATGAGCACCACGCGAACGTCGGTGACCATGGCAAGCAACATCTTGCGCACGTTTTCGGCCTGGCGGTCTTCGCGGTTCGCGAACTGGATCTTGTCGATCTTGGTTACGCCCTCGACGATGTGGGCCACCTGGTCGCCGAAGTCGGCCTCAATCTGTTCGCTGGTGGCGGGGGTATCTTCGACAGCATCGTGCAAAAGCCCCGCGGCGATGGCCGTGGCGTCGAGCTTCATCTCGGCGAGAACTTCGGCGACCTCAAGAGGATGGATAATGTAGGGCTCGCCGGAGGCGCGCATCTGGCCCTTATGGTGCTGCACGCAGAATTCCCAGGCTCTACGGATAAGTCCAATATCTTCAGTGGGGCGGTTGACCTGGACCTGGCGGAGAAGCGCTTCGATGCGGCGGTCAATGGCAGCCTCGTCGAGAACCGGACGGACAGGCTTGGAGGGCCCCGCCGACTCTACGGAGGCGCTGGATAGCTCTGCCGGAGTGGGCTGCCGGACTGTCGCCATGCTTCATTATAGGCCGCAAATGTTGAGCATGCCTCAAGGGGAGCGGATGGGTGTCGACAACGGAGGGATTGCTTTCTAGAAACTGCCGCTGGAAGACGACGCAGATCAAGTGAGGTCAAATCCGGATTCGGATTTGGTTCACCCTGGATCAGGACTTTATCGAGCGTCTTAAGGCTGGCTTTTCGCGCCCTGGGCAAAATCTAACGATGTTATCTCAATTGCCATTTTTTCTTTAGTTATTAAGTAATTTTGCCTATAACTTCATACTTTTAAGCTCTCCGAAGTGTGTTCGCGGTCACTGCCTGGCACCTATCAATCGGGCGTAGAGTCTCGTTCGGACTAGAGGTCCAGAACCGAGGAACATATGCTGAAAAGCCTCTTAGTTACAGCTACGGCCGCATTGCTTGCGGTGAGCTTGAGCTTTGCGGATCAATCGCAATCGAAGGTAGTGATTCCGGTAAACAAGACCGCCCCGAACGATGGCAAGCAGATGTACGCGAACTACTGCGCTCCCTGCCACGGCGTAGACGGCAAGGGAGGCGGCCCTGCGGCGTCATCGCTGAAAGCTCAGCCGACCGACTTGACGGAATTGCAAAAGAACAACCACGGAAAGTTCCCTGACACGCATGTCACCGCGATTCTGCAGTTTGGCGCTGACGTTCCGGCGCACGGCTCATCGTCAATGCCTGTGTGGGGACCGATTCTTGGTAACATGAACCGGACGAACGTCCAGGACAAGCAACTCAGAATCAGCAATCTGACTCGTTACCTGGAGACTATTCAGGCACGGTAACGGCCGGCGGCCAAGCTGCTCCCGGCATGGGCGATGAGCCCGAGGGAGCAAATGACCAAGTCGAAGAGACCGAGACCTGACAGGAATCAGAAGGCGCCGTCGGCAATCAAGCCCAAGGCGCCTTCTTACCGAAGTCGTGAGGGACAGCGTCCGTCAGAACGAGCTGTCGAGCACGAGGTCGCCAAGCGCGAGACTCCTAAACGCGATTCGAAGCGAATTCCCTATTCTGAAGACAAATCAGCGAACCAAGCGACGCAACAGCCAGCCAAGCCGCGCGAGCATGGCGTTGGTGCGCGCGTTAGCCGCCGCGCTGCCGACCGGCTGCGTGCGGGGCACGTTTGGGTTTACGCGTCGGACGTGGAGTCGCTGGACACCGGCGAGGCCGATGCGCCTCCGCTGCTCCCCGTGGCGGACAGTCGCGGATTGCTGTTGGGGACGGCGCTCTACAGTCCGACGTCGCAGATTGCGTTGCGGCTGGTATCGCGAGAGTCGATCGGCGAGGCCCAGTGGCTGACGCTGCTGGATAGACGTCTCCGCACCGCAATAGCGCGGCGCAAGCCGATGCTGACCAGCGAGACGGACGCATGCCGGCTTTGCTTCAGCGAGGCGGACGAGCTGCCGGGGCTGGTCGTGGACAAGTACGGCGAGCTCATCATTCTTCAACTGCTCATGAAGGGCCTGGATTCGGCAAGGGTGCGCGATGTATGCGTGCGTGTCCTGCGCGAAGAGCTTGATCCGGCGGCAATTGTGGAACGGCCCGATCCGCGTGTGCGTGAATTGGAGGGGCTGTCTGCTCCAAGTGTAGAAGCACTCTATCGGCGCGACGAGGATTCTTCCAAAAAGAGCGGCGGCGAGAAGCTTGCAGCGAATGAAGCTGCTTCGCACCTGGCCGCGCAATTCCGTCTGAATGGGCTTCGCTTTCGCTTCGATGCCGACTCAGGGCAGAAGACAGGAGCGTTCCTCGATCAGCGATCCAACTACAAGGCGGCGCGCGATTGGGCGGTGAAGCTCGGCTCAACTGGCCGCGCGCTGGATGTCTGCTGCTACCAGGGCGGGTTTGCTCTGCATCTGGCCGAAGTGTGCGCGCACGTCACAGGTATTGACGCCTCGCGAGCGTCACTGGAAGTGGCGGAGCAGAATCTTGTGGCGAATCGCGAACAGCTTAAGGCCGAAGTGGATTGGGTCGCGGGCGACGCGTTCGAGATCTTGCGCGATTGGTCAGAAGCGGGCAACCGTTTCGACACGATCGTGCTCGATCCCCCGGCCTTTGCAAAGACGCAACGCGCGGTGGAAGGCGCGCTGCGCGGTTACAAGGAACTGAACCTGCGGGCGCTGAAGATGGTGCGGCCGGGTGGGCTGCTCGTGACCTGTTCGTGCAGCCATCACGTGGGGTGGAAGGACCTGGTGGGCGCAGTAGCGGCCGCCGCTTCTGATGCCCATCGCCGAGTTCGGCTATTGGAACGACGCGGGGCCGCGCTCGATCATCCCGTTGTGCTGAATCTGCCGGAGAGCGAATATTTGAAGTGCCTGGCGCTGGAAGTGGAGTAACGCGCGCTCGGACCGGAGCGGCGGCGAGTCTAGGCAGAGGCGCGAGGCCGCGTCCAGTGCGGAAGCAAGCGGGTTCTCCAGTTGTGCGCCGACTGAGGCTCGCGGGGGACCTGGGAATCGGACGCAGTCGCGGCCTTCATTTCCACGAGGGCTTCCTTCACTTGGGCGCGCAACGATTCTGCCTCGAAGATGCAGGAACGAAGGTACGCCGAGACGCTGAGTTGTGCGGCGGTGGCGCGTTCGTGGAGTTGCGCCTGCTCCGCTGCAGTGAGACGGATGGTGATGCTTGAGGTCTTGCGCCGTTTGGTGGCGATGGGAAGCGGCTGCGGCGTTGGAGCGACGGCGACGGATTGTGTTTGCCTTTCCGGCGACGCAGCTGACGGTGGAACACGACGCTGCGAGCGCAGCGCTTGCTCGTAGCTGATGATGGCGACGTCCTCGGCGAGCGCGCTGTCGTCCCAAGTTGGCCTTGGTTTGCCGGCGGAGCCGGTTAATGACGCCAGCATGCTAGCGAAGCTGGACGCCGCTTTTGGCGCAGACATTGATTCCGATTCAGACATCGCATAAAAGCTTAGGCGGGCGACAAGCTTGGGATCAGCGATTCGCAAAAGGATTGTACGAGGGTGTTTTCAATTTGAACCCGCGTGTCGAATGCGTTTCAAAATGGGATTCCGGAGTGCATTTATTCCGTTGCTGTATGAGCCGGTTTCCCTGCTTTTGCCGGAGCGCCGGTTTCGGTCCACAGGAAGGCCAGTTCGTCGGCGTCGTCCTGAATCTGCTGCTCGACGCTGACGCCAGCAGAGTGGCCGCCCGCGAGGCTGTAGTGAAGCAATATGGGCCGACCGCTGGTGGATGCCGCCTGCAGCAGTGCCGTCATCTTGCGCGCATGCAGGGGATCGACGCGCGTATCGCTGTCGCCCGTGAAAAACATGATGGCCGGATAATCGGAGCGCGGCTTCACGTTCTGATAGGGCGAGTACTTGTAGAGATACGGAAACTGCTTCTCGTTTTCGGCGGAGCCGTATTCGGTGGTCCAGTGCGGACCTTGCTCGAACTTCTGGTAGCGCAGCATGTCCAGCAAGCGGATAGCCGCACCACACGGCCGAAAACAATTCTGGATGCTGCGTGATGGACGCGCCCATCAGCAAGCCGCCATTGGAGCGGCCCCGGATGGCGAAGTGCTGCGGCGAGGTGTACTTGTTGTCGATGAGATAGCGCGCGGCAGCGAACCAGTCGTCGAAGACGTTCTGCTTTTTCTCGAACATGCCCTGCTCGTGCCAGCGTTCGCCGTACTCGCCTCCGCCGCGGAGGTTGGGGACAGCGAACCATCCGCCCTGCTGGATCCACCAGGCCCACGCGGGATTCCACACCGGGAGTTTCGCTCAGGTTGAAGCCGCCGTAGCCGGTCATCAGCAGGCGCTCTGATCCGTCCTGCTTCAGGCCCTTCTTGCCGGCGATGAACATGGGAATCTGCGTACCGTCTTTTGATTTGAAGAAGACCTGCTTGAGTTCGTATTGGTCGGTGTCGAACGGAATCTTCGGCTGGGCGAAGACCTCGCGTTTGCCGGTAAGCGTATCGAGCCGATAGATGGTGGGCGGCTGGATGTAGGACTCGAAGCTGAAGAAACCGTAGCGATCGGTGGTGCGGCCGACCACGCCTGAGGCGGACCCGATGCCCTCGTAGTCGATCGTGCCGGCGGTTTGCCGTCGAGCGTGTAGACGCTGGTTTCGGACTTCACATCCTTGAGCCGTTTGACGTAGATCTTGCCGCCAACGATGGAGAAGTTCTCGATAACGTCTTTGCCCTCGGGCACGATGGTCTTCCATGCCTCGGGCATGATGCCGGGATCGGCACGCAGGATGCGGCCATTGGGCGAGTTGTAGTCGGTCCGGACGTACCAGCGCGCCTTTGGCGTAGATGGTGGAGAAACGCGAGTCGAGTCCCCAGACCAGGACTTCGAAGGGCGAGCCGGGCTTGGTGAGATCGCGGAAGCAGATGTCGACGCGTTTGGCCGGCACGCCGCGCTCGATGGTGATGACGAGATAGCGGGCGTCGTCGGTGATCTCGGCGCGGAAGAGGTCGATGGGGCCAAGTAGCTCGCCGTGAAATTCGCGGCCGAAGATGAGTTTGTCGTCGGCGATGCGTGTGCCGATGGCGTGCAGGTAGAGCAGTGTGCCTTTGCGATCGGTGCGCGCGTAGTAGAGGCCTTTGCCGTCCGGCGTGAAGGTGATGGAGTCGTAGAGGGCGGAGGGGAGTTCGTCTTCAAGCGGCTTCTTTTTCGCGATGCTGAAGATGCGGACGGTGGCCTCATCGGCGCCGCCCTGGCGGACCTGGTAGGCAATGAGCATGCCGTCGCGGGAAACATCGGCGAGACGAACAGAAGTGTTGGGATCGCGGCTGAATGCGGCGGGATCGATGAGGCGCTCGTCCTTGGGCGCTGAGGGTGCACCTTTCGATGCGGCGCCGTCCAGCCATGGCGCACGTAAATGGAAGCCTGCTCCTCGCCGGCGAGACGCTTCATGAAATAGTAGTTGCCGGCGCGCTGAATCGGAATGCTCCAGCGCGAGGTGTGCTCGAGCGGGTCGAGATCATCCTGAATCTGGTTGCGGATGTGTCCTGCTTCAGATAGCGCGTAGTGTAGGCGTTCTCCTCGTCGATGAAGGCGCGCGTTTCGGAGCTTTTGGCGTCTTCGAGCCAGCGGTAGTTGTCGGTGATTTTGGTGCCGAAGTAGTTGTCGATGACGGGATTGGCTTCGACCGCGGGCGGTGGGGGAAGGGTGATGCCGTCGCGGCCGTGGATGGACTGGGCAGTGCGCGTTGGAAGCCGAGCAGAACAATGAAGAGAAGACCAGCGACGCGCCGCATCGAGAACCCCCTGCGAACAGGATACTCGGGCAAATTTGGCGGATTACGCGACTCACTTTTGTTGCACCAGCTTTGAACCGCGAGGTGACGTCACTGGCACCGCGCATCTGGATCGACTCGCGCATCGCGGCACACCGCGATCCGCAACCCCGGTAGAATCGAGGCAGTGGAAGAATCGCTGCCAACTCAATCCCCAGCGGCCTCGGCTTCGCCGATGGGCGCGCGATGATGCGCGTGCTGCGGCCTTCGCATGCGCACTCGGCGTTCAGCGCGACCGTCGTGCTGATGGTGTCGGTGTTTCTGTCGCGCATCATCGGGCTGGTGCGGGTGAAGTACATCGCGTGGCTCTTCGGCAGCGGCATGCAGGCCGACGCGCTGAACGCCGCCTTTGTGCTGCCCGACATGATCTCGTACTTTCTGGTGGGCGGCGCGGCGTCGATCACGTTTGTCACGATCCTCACGCGCTATCGCGAGACGGGGCGCGAGAAGGAGGGCGAGCGGTCGCTCTCTGTGATTCTGACCACGATGTACCTGGTGCTGGGCGGAGCCATCCTGCTCGCGGAGATCTTCGCGCCCTGGTACGTCCGCTGGTGGTTCAACGGATTCGACGCGGAGAAGGCGGCGCTCTGCGTGAAGCTGACGCGCATTCTGCTGCCGGCGCAGTTGTTCTTCTTTGCGGGCGGAGTGTTCGGCGCGGTGCTGCTGGTGCGCAAGCAGTTCAACGTGCAGGCGGTTTCGCCGCTGATCTACAACCTGGGCACGATTGTGGGCGGCGTGCTGCTGGTGAAGCAGCTGGGCGTTTCGTCGCTGGCGATCGGCACGGTGGCGGGCGCGTTCTTCGGGCCGTTTCTTCTGAATTGGTTGTTTGCGCGGCGGGCGGGCACGCGCTACCGGCCCATTCTCGACTGGCACGATGAAGGCTTGCGCGAGTGGGTGCGGCTGTCGCTGCCGCTGATGGCCGGCGTTTCGCTGGTGACGGCCGATAGCTGGATCATCGCCCACTTCGCCTCGAAGATCGGCGGCGCGGTTTCGCAATTCAACTACGCCAAGCAGCTTTTCACCGCGCCGATGGCGGTGCTGGCGCAGGCAGCGGGAGCGGCGTCGATGCCGTTCTTTGCCAGCCTCTGGGCGAAGGAAATAGCGATTCGAGTTTGCCAACCGTAGTGGCGGACTCGGTTTCGCGCGTGGCGTGCCTGGGACTGCTGGCGGCTTCGGCGATGATCGCGCTGGGCAAACCTGCGATCGACCTGGTGTTTACCGGAGGGCGCTTCTCGGCCGCCGACGCCAGTCAGTGCGCCGCGTATTTCGCGGTCTTCTCCATCTCGCTGTTTCTGTGGTCGGCGCAGGCCATCTATTCGCGCGCGTTTTATGCGGCGGGAAACACCTTTGTGCCGATGGTGGCGGGGACCATTGTGACCGTGATTTCGCTGCCGATCTACGTGGGGCTGTTCCACGGATTCGGCGCCATGGGGCTGGCGTTTGCGTCGGATATCGGGATTGCGATGCAGACGCTGGCGATTGCGGTGCTGCTGCATCAGCGGCACATGGTCTCGCTGGCCAGCCTGGATTATCGCGAACTGGGCCGCTGCCTGGCTGCGGCGCTTACCGGCGGCGCAGTCACGTGGATCGTGTTCTCGTGGCTCGGCGGCGAAGTGATTCAATGGCTGCATCTGGCTGGGCATCACCGTCTGAATGACCTGGTGGTGCTGGTGGCGGGAGGCCTGGTTTGGACCGCAATTTCGATGTGGGTATTGTCGAAGACCGGGTCGGCACTGCCGCGTGTGATGAAGAAGCGGCTGCGGCTGGCATAGATTCGTAGCGGGTGGCTGCCTAGCGACCGGTTGAGACTAGCGCGAACGGGTCGTATCAAAGCAGCAAGGCACCGAGACCCCTGTCGAGACAGGGGTCCTTGCGGTCCTGGAAACGGCGAAACGTTACGAGTTCGCTGCTACCTTTGCGTGGTCAGGCACAGCGCTGCGGCTTCGAATCGGGCTTGCGGATGTCGATGCCGCCCTTGAAGAATGCGCCATCTTCAATGCTGATGCGGGCCGCGGCCACGTCGCCGGTAAGGGCGCCTTCGGCACGGATGTCAACGCGATCGGTGGCGTTGACGTTGCCCTTCAGCTTGCCGAGAACGACGATTTCGCGGGCACTGATGCTGGCCGTGACATTGCCGTTCTTGCCCACCGTGACGCGATTGCCGGGGATGCTGATGCTGCCCTCGACCTTGCCGTCGATGAACAGGGATTCGGTTCCGGTGATCTCGCCCTTGATGGAGAGGCCTTTGCTGATGCTGGCCTGCTCGCCGACAGACGACGTGGCCGGGCGTGCAGTTTCAAGAGAGGGCTGCACCGGCACGGAGCGAACCGGCTCGGGAGTCGGAGTCGGAGAGGGTGATTGGCCTTGTTGGGTGGGTTTCCACATAGCGCTCAAAACAATTTCCTTTTCTGTCCTAACGGGACTTAGGGTGGTGCCAAGGCATGGGCCACTACTGTGAACCCGAAGACTTTAAAATTCTCGGACGCGGCCCTTGCTTGCCGGGGACACGTGCGTCCTCACTCTGATGCTAGTCCTTTGCTCGGACTTACCAAGCAGGGTTGTTGCCGTTATTGTAAGACGACAGGGCAAAAATATACGAATGCCGAGAGTAACGGGTCCATCCGGTTGCCAACAATGACAACAGCGGAAACCGCAAACCCGATGAATCACGGTGATTTACCTACAAATCCCGAACCAAGAAAGGAACCCATGCGGACCGCCAGGAATATCGCGCTATTTTGCGCTGTGGGAATGTTGGGCCAGATTTCCCTGTGTGGACAAGCGACCTCGGAACCATTCGACGTGGTTATTCTGCATGGCCACATCATCGACGGGACGGGTTCGCCCTGGTACTCCGGCGACGTGGGGATTCGCGGCGGGCGCGTTGCGGCCATCGGGGACCTGAACGGCGCCGCCGGCGAAGCAGAAGATCGATGCGCAGGGCAAGGTAGTCGCGCCGGGGTTCATCGACATGCTCGGGCAGTCGGAATTGACGATTCTCGTCGATCCGCGGCTGCCGTCGAAGATCTACCAGGGCATCACGACGGAGATCACGGGCGAAGGCGACTCGGTTGCGCCGGTGAATGACGCGATGCTGGCGGCCGACCACTCAGGCTATGCACATCTGCACATCACGCCGGACTGGCGGACGCTGCGCGAGTATTTTGCGCGACTTGAAAAACAGGGCATGGGCATCAACCTGGCGACGTATGTTGGCGCGACTTCAGTGCGGCGGATGGTGCTGGGGGATGCCGATGTGCAGCCGACACCTGCACAGCTCGACCAGATGAAGGCGCTGGTGGACCAGGCAATGCGCGATGGCGCAGTAGGTCTGTCGACGGCGCTGCAATACTCGCCTGCTCCGTACGCGAAGACCGACGAACTGATTGCGCTGGCGCGCGAGGCTTCGAAGTATGGCGGCATCTACGCGACGCATATGCGCAGCGAAGGCGATGCGGTGCTGGAGTCGATTGACGAGGCTACCCGCATCGGACGCGAGGCGCAGATTCCGGTGGAGATCTGGCATCTGAAAGCGGCGGGCAAAGCGAATTGGGGCAAGATGCCGCAGATTGTTGCGCGCATCGATGCCGCGCGAGCCGCGGGCGTGGACGTGAGTGCGAACACCTACGCATATACGGCGTGGTTCAACACGTTTTCGGCATTTGTGCCACCGTGGGCGCATGATGGCGGCGATGTAAAGCTGGTGGAGAGGTTGAAGGATCCGGCAACGCGGGCACGTATTCGCAAGGATATGACGAGCAGCGGAAAGAACTCGGCTGGCGAGGATTGGGACAACGAGTGGCAGGAGATTCCCGGGCCCGAGGCGATTCTGATAGCAGTCGTACAGAACCCGGAGTTGGTGCCCTTGCAGGGAAAGCGGCTGTCGGATGTGGCAGCGTTATGGCACGAGGACGCGATCGACGCGCTGTGCGATCTGCTGATCAAGGACAACGCGTTCACCGAGGTAGCGGTCTTCGGCATGGATGAGCCGGACGTGCTGCTGGCGCTGAAGCAGCCGTGGGTCTCGCTGGACAACGACTCGCAGGGAACTTCGCCCGAGGGACTTCTGGGCAGCGAGCATCCGCACCCGCGGGCGTATGGGACGTTTCCGCGAGTGCTGCGCAAGTATGTGCGCGAGGAGAAAGAGCTGACGCTGGCCGATGCGATTCGCAAGTTCTCGGCGCTGCCGGCGCAGCGGATGCGACTGACCGATCGCGGCGTGCTGAAGCAGGGCATGTGGGGCGATGTGGTGGTCTTCGATCCGGAGAAGATTACGGACAAGGCGACGTTCGAAGATCCGAATCAGCTTTCAGTGGGGATGGAGTATGTGCTGGTGAATGGCGTGCCCGTGATTGCGGAAGGAAAGATGACGGGCGCGCTGCCGGGGAAGGTGCTGCGGGGAGCGGGATACTTGCCGCAATAGACGGCCCGAACGAAGACGCCGCTTCGGAGTCACTGCAGAAATAACGCTCGTTTGCCGCTTGGAACTGACTTTTCAATAGGCGGTCGATCAACAAGCAGTTTCATGTGTTTAGGCTTTAGGAAGCATCTTCGACATCGGTCTGAAGCCGCATTCCGGCATCAGCACTTCATGGATCGAAGGTCACTGAATCTAATACATTCGGGAATGCGCCCCCAATTGGGATTGTTCAAGGCCTATTTATCCCGACTGATCGAGCACGCAGAGTCATGAAAGCCCTGATCGCCGGATAAGACGCAATTTCATGGCGATTTGAGACTCTTCGTGTCGTTGAGATCGACAAACTTCCATCCAAGATAGCGGGGTGTGCCGCACAAAGGTGATTACGTAAGTCGTGAGTAGCTCGATCCCGCCCTCGGGATTCAAATCCGCGTAGTTCGTGAGATAGCTCGTATGCTTCCCGATCCTCGGAGTTTGAAGCGTCCCCAACGCGAGGCTCGCGCTGAAATGACCGGGGGCGAATCCAAGATGAGGACACGAGCCCGCAGGGTCAGTAAGCTAAGCCAAGAGGCTGTATCGGTTTTGCGGAGCAGCAAGATCGAGGCCGGATCAGCGATCTACGGCCCGATGCCAAGAGTGCGAAATCCACGGAACCACCAACCTGAGGATTGCACCAAGAAACGCAGCATGATCCCATGGGCTGGCAAGGTAGATCCGTTTCGCTCGCGTCGCAGTAAGTGAGTTTCAGCGTCGATTCGATCGCACTCATCTCTTGAACGGACGAATACTCAACCTCATGAGCCATCCTCTTTTTTCGCCTCTTCAATTGCGTTCAGTTGTGTTCCCAAATCGCATCGGAGTTTCGCCGATGTGCGAGTACTCGTCGCAGGACGGGTTCGCCAACGACTGGCATCTTGTGCACCTTGGCTGCCGCGCGCAGGGTGGCGCAGGGCTGGTGATGACGGAGGCTGCGGCGGTGACGCCGGAGGGTCGGATTTCGATCAACGACCTGGGCATCTGGAAGGACGAGCACATTGCAAAGCTCGAGCAGATCGCGCGGTTCGTTCACTCGCAGGGGGCGCGGGCTGGAGTTCAACTGGCGCATGCGGGGCGTAAAGGCAGCATGACTGCGCCCTTTGGCGGCGAACGGCTGCTGACGCCGGAAGAGGGTCGCTGGGAAACTCAGGGGCCTAGCGCGATCGCCTTCTCGCCAAACTACGGGGTGCCGAAAGCACTGGATGAAGCTGAGATAGCCGGCGTGATCAGCGCATTTGCGGATGCGGCGCGGCGCGTCGACAAAGCCGGGTTCGATTTTGTCGAGATTCACGCGGCGCACGGCTACCTGCTGCACGAGTTCCTTTCGCCGCTGGCGAACCAGCGCACGGATGCCTATGGTGGCAGCTTCGAGAATCGCATCCGGCTATTGCTCGAAGTGGTCGATGCAGTGCACGCTGCGTGGCCCGATCACTTGCCGCTGCTTGTGCGCATTTCGGCGACGGACTGGGCCGACGGCGGGTGGTCACCGGATGAGTCCGTAGAACTGGCTCGGCGGCTACGCGAGCATGGCGTGGACCTGGTAGACGTTTCGTCGGGCGGACAGGTTCCGAACGCAAAGATTCCAGTCGGACCGGGGTTCCAGGTGCCGTTCGCCGCGCGGATTCGCAGGGAGGCTGGAATTCCAACCGCTGCGGTGGGCATGATCACCGAGCCGAAGCAGGCAAACGAGATCATTGCGAGCGGTGAGGCGGACGTGGTTCTGTTGGCACGGCAGATGCTTCGCGACCCTTATTGGCCCTCTGCATGCGGCTGCTGCACTGGGTGAGACGGCGAGCTGGCCGGTGCAATATCTGCGTGCTGCTCCGCAAAAATCGCCTGCTCGGACGGCGATCGAGAGGCCTTCGGGAAGGTGAATTCTGCGATTCAGGCCTGATTTTCAACAAGATTCGTAGCCGGGAAGTGGCGTCCGCGCGCATTTTGCTTCACTTCGAGTGCAAGTCGTGGCCTATACTGCGTCTAAGCAGTGACCCCGCGCAACCTGCGGGCCTTCTGTATTAGCTTATGGCATCGCATCCGTCCCCGAAGCGCGCCGTTGAAAACCCGACTATCCCCGACCGTCTCTATTTCAAAATTGGCGATGTCGCGCGCATTCTCAAAGTCGAGCCGTACGTGCTGCGTTTCTGGGAGTCGCAGTTTCCGCAACTGAAGCCGAACAAGAGCGGCACCGGGCAGCGCCTTTACCGCAAGCGCGACGTAGAGATCGCGGTCGAAATCAAGCGGCTGGTGTATGGCGAAGGCTATACCCTCTCGGGCGCACGTCAGGCGTTAGGACAAGCCCGCCGAGCGGAGCCACCGGAAGCAACTGCGGCTCCGGCGCAGGCACCTGCCACTAAAGTTGCCAAGAAAAGCGATAAGGTTGCGGAGACCATTGGCCGCGCTCGCGCCGAGTTGCGCGAAATAGCCGGAATACTGGCCTCGCCGGCGAGAGACGCGACTTCGACTGTGCAGCCGTTTCGCAAGAAATCACGGCCATCGACCGCGGAGAACACGTCGGGCTCGCTCTTCGACGTGTAGCTGCTCTTCGTTCGCAGGCTCGGGATTTCGTAACACCAGCAACTTCCATTCGTTTTCTCCTGATGCAAGAAAACGTTCGTGCCACTTCGAACTTACTTGCGTCAGATGTCGCATGGTCGATTAGAATGCCTAGCACCCGGACAGGAAAGAATTTGATGACTTCCCTTGCCGCAAGTGTGGCGAGTCGTAGCCGAGCTGGCCCCAATTAAAATCCCGGCAGAGCGTCGCGCCACAGGATCACAAGAGGAGCTGCACATGGAAATCATTTCAGTGGGACCGGATTGGTCACAGAAAGTGGTGTGTGGAAGCTGCCAGAGCACAGTGAAAGTGGCGCAAGCTGACCTTGGCTGGTTTAAAAAGACCAATTGGGCCAAGGGATCCCTCGGCTTTCGTTGTGGTCACTGCAAAACTGCCATCCTCTTCGATCCGGCTCTCGCGGATGGGAAAGACCGGGAGTGGGTCTTCGCCGATTGCGAATACCCTCCAATTCACGTCGGCCAAGCTCTCAAGAACAAGAAAGTCGAGAATATCTGACGGAGATTGCCGCCCGAATACAACCAGATGTTCATCGAGCCGGTAAACCTTCAGACCGCCGCAATTCCGTAGTTCGACTAACCGGGCGTCCCAGATTGCTCCGCTCAGGTATCGGGTTGAGTGCTAGTTCAGACCGGCGGCGGGTTGGGTGACCTCGCGGACGGAGAAATTCTCGTTGTCATTGATGTAGAGGTTGCCGGAGAGGTCGGCGGTTACGCCTTGAGGTGCGGCGAGCGTTGCGTTGACAGCGAGGCCGCCGTTGCCGGAGTAACCGAAGATGCCGCTGCCGTTCGCGTAGCTGCCGGCGACAGTGTAGATGTTTCCGCTGCTGGCGGAGATCATGCGCACGAGGTTGTTGCCTTTGTCGCTAAAGAAGATGTTGCCGCTGGGATCGATGGAGATGCCGAAGGGCCCATTGATGAGTGCGGCAGAGGCGGGGCCACCGTCGCCAGCCAGTCCGCAGTTACCCGACCATAAGCTCGAGGGAGAACCGACGATCGAGCTGATGATGCCGGTGGTCGTGACTTCGCGGATGGCGCAATTGCTGCTATCGACGACGTACAGGTTGCCCTGACGGTCGAGCGCGATGCCGGGAAGCCAGGAGAGGCTTGCGTCGATCGCCGGTCCGCCATCGCCAGAATACCCATAGCTGCCTGTACCGGCAATAATGCTGACGATGTGAGTGGACGCTGCGATTTCGAGGACCTGGCTGCTGGCATTGGTGAAGAAGATGTTGCCGCTGGCGTCGACGACGATGCCGAATGGATTGCAGAGGGCGGTGTTCTTTGCCTTCTTGCCGGCGACCAAGGTGCCGCAGGGATCGCTGTCGCCGGGGCCAGCGCCAAAGCCATTGCCTCCGACGGTGTCGATGGTGCCTGTGCTCATGTCGATTCTGCGGATCACATTGTTGCGAGAGTCGGTGACGTAGAGATCGCCGCTGGGGCCGAAGGCGAGGCCGAACGGGTGATTGAAGGTGGCGTCTTTGGCCGGTCCGCCATCACCGGAGTATCCACCGGCGCCGGTTCCGGCGAAAACGGAGATGTTGCCGGTTGAGGCATCGACGCGGAAGATGTGTTCGCTGGCGAGATCTGCGATGAAGAGATTACCCTCCTTATCGATGGCGACTGAGTTGGGGCTCGTGAGCTCTGCAGCCTTGGCCGGGCCACTCATGCCAAATTTGCCCTGGTAGCCGTTGCCTGCGACTGTGTTGATGACGCCCGCGGTTTGTGCGTAGGAAGGCAGAACAAAAGTGAGAGCCAGCACGACTTTCAATAAACCTGAACGCATTCGATCGCTCCTGGCCGTGGGGAGGCCGCCTGCTGCTGCGGCAGAGGTTGCCGCTCCCAGGGGATTTCGCCTAGTGAATGGTTGGGCGGATGTTGGTTGAAAACCATTAATCACTGAATCGATGGTGCGTGGCAATGGCACTTCTTGGGAAGGATGGAGCAGGGTCCACGTCGGACACGCAAGTGAGGGCGTACGGAAATAGCACGATCGTAATCTTGACGCCGGACAAGCGGACATGGAAGGTAAAGGGACCCTCTTTAATCCTCTCGATGCAGCGCCGTCTGCAGTTCATTTCGTTCTATACTCTTAGTGCATTCCTAGAGAGCTTCAGAGGCGACGAGCAAGGGCTCAGTGTCGCGCAGCGCGGTCGGCCGCGGAAGACTTGTGCGTTCAATTTCAATGCAGTCAGCGTTAGCCAGAACTGGGACAAATTGATGAGACAGAAAATATCGAACTTGGCGCGTTCCGTTCGTCGCAGGTTGAATCCGGCCAAGGCTCTGGAGTCCCTGCCTGCCGTTCCGGGCATGGAGCGCGTCTTTGAACATGGCCGTTGCCTTTATGACGGATACCAGCGCGCCACGCCATTGAAGTACGGCTCCCTCGCCGAAGAGGTTTGGCGCGATCCGGTCTATCGCAAGGCTTTGAAAGCGTCCCGACTGCCTGCCGTCGAATCTATGGTGGTGGAGTCTCGCTTCATCAACCTTTTCATTCTCATTAAATTCTTCCTGCGCGATCTGGCCTCGCACAACATCATTGAATTCGGCGCCTTCAAGGGCGGAAGCGCAATCTTCATGGCGACGCTTCTGGCGGAGTACTACCCGGGGGCGCGTATCTTCTCGCTGGACACCTTTGCCGGCCTGCCTCCTCTTAAAGTGGGCGTCGACAAACCCCCTAGTGACTTCTTGTCGATTAATCTGGAACGCACCCGGGCAACTGCTCGCTCGCTAGGCCTCACCAACCTTGAATTTGTGCAAGGCCTTATCGAAGACACCGCTGCCGAAGCATGTCGCAGCCTGGGCTCGATTGCTCTCGCACACATCGATGTCGTGCTCTACGGGCCGTCGATTTTTGCTCAGAACATCGCGTGGGACTACATGACACCCGGCGGTTATCTCGTCCAGGACGACGCCCTGGAGCCAACCTGCCCTGGTGCGACGCTCGCTGTGGAAGAGATGATTCGCAGACGTGGCCTTTCGATGGAGCAGGTCTGGCCGCAGATTGTGTTTCGAGCCCACAGCCCCGCGTAACTCGCGGTCACGCCGCGAGCTTTGATAAGCCGCAACCCGTGTTGGGCTCTCGACTGAGCCCGCCGCGGAAACGATCAGAAGGTGAAACGACTACCGACTGTCGGAGCGAGGTTGTTGTTGGAGTTATAGGGGACGCCGGGGCCATGAGGAATGGCAATGGCCAGGCCGCCGCTCACCCAGGAATACGCAATTCCGGCAAAAGAGTCGAAACGCTTGGTGAAGTGATGATCCGCATAGAGCGACCCCTCGTTGAGGGTGCCCGCGCAGGAACTGCGGAAACCGGCTTCGATCGAGCAGGTCGGCGGAACGCGGAAGGTGTTCTGGCGCTGTTGATACCAAGAGAATGTCATGTCGGTCTTGCTACGGTAGGTGTACTTCGCGCCCGTCCACCAGATCTGCACCAACTTTTCAGAATCAAGATTGTTGTCTTCGACCCCGCTCATGATGTAACCGCCCTGGTCTGACGCGCCAACGCCCAACGGGTTTGCGGGGTTATTCTGCCAGATGTATTCGTAGCCGCCAAAAAACTTGAACGGGTCCCACGTATACTTCACAGCGCCCATGATGGCGCTGTTGTCGGTCACGATGCCATATACGGTGTTGGTTGTTCCGATCAAATTGGGCCCGGTGATCGGGTTTGTATTGATGCTGTTCGTGGTCGACTGATATGGCTGCGTCGGACTCTGAGGGCCCAGCAAGGGGTTCAATACGCTGATCGCCTGGTTGTAATGTTGGAAGACGGCATCGGCTGAGAACTTGCCGGAGTTTCCGCCGAGGTCGAATCCATAGGCGTTGTTGTGCGCCGATTCCGGCGTACAGGTGGCTGCAGTCCAGGTTGCGGAGGCCGAATAGCAGCCGCCATTACCATCGGCGAATTTATACATCGCGCCGAAATGGACCGGGCCGAAGGGGAGGCGATACTTCACAGCGGAGTCCCAGCGGCTGTTTTCGGTGTCGCCGCCACCGGCCATCGTGCCGTTGTATCCGATATACGAAAAGGCATAGCTGCCGCCGGCCGGATCGTAAACGAGCATCGCATCGGTACCGAGCGAGCGCTGACGACCGAAGGTGAGCGCACCGAAATGCGCGGACGATATACCGCCATAGATTTCGTCATTGAAGGGTTGGCCCGCGCGCGCGCCGTCGATAGTGTACGAATAGCTGCTCCTGGGAAGGCCGTTGTTGATGGTCATGGTGGCCGACGCGTTGGCAAGCAGGCCGGACTGCGGATTGATGCCACTTGAAGCGTTGAACACAACAGACCAGCCAGGCCGAAACTCTTCCTTACCCCTGATGCCCAGACCTGTCTGCTGCAGGTTGTTCGGTGCGATCAGGAATCGATGTTGATAGCCGTTTCGGTTCACCAGAGATGCGCCTTCATAGTTGTAGCCGTTTTCCGGTAAGCCGTGACTGACCCAGCCGACGCCAACGTCATATGCGCCGTACAGCGTGATGCCGTGCCAGGTCAGCGCGCAATCGGTGGTAGCGAACTCGTGGCCGCTTGCGCAGGCGTCGGAGGTCCTCAGCTGCATCTGAATGTCGACTGCGACGCTCTGGCCAACCGCCAGGCTGATTCCCGCGCGCGTTTCATTCGCGAACCCCGCTTTGCTGGTGTGAATCTCATACCGTCCAATTGGCAGCTCCAAGAGTTGATACCGACCAGACTGATCAGTGAGGGTGCTTCGAGTGATTCCTGTTCCCGCTGCCGTCACTGTAGCCACCGGAATCGCAGCCCCAGCTGAGTCCGTGATCCGGCCCGACAAGCTCGCCGAGTCTTGCCCAGATACGGAAACAGAAGTAAGGCCCGTTGAACTGACTGCAAGAAGAAGCACAAACGCATATCGAAGCGAGTGCTGACTAAGCATTCAATCTCCAAGACAACCGATTTGGCGCAGCACCGGCGTGCCTTCTGCTCAACCGAGAGGGAACCAATGGGGTGGGGGAGGGTTTGTTGGCCCGCCGGTATTATCGAATTTATATATTTCAAATCGTATCGTCAACAAGTATGCAGCGTACTAGCTCAACTGGTCATCTAACCGTTCGATCATGACGTCGGTCGACTTGATGAGTGCTGCCGCGGTATCACCCTTCTTGAGGCGCAGTTCCCGGACGGCCGCCGCGGTTATGATCGCGGTAACTTGAGCATCTCCAATCGCCAGGATGACCTCCGCCAGAAACCCCTCGATTCTGACGCTGACGACTTTCCCGGCAAGCTGATTTCGTCCACTGACGCGCCGATATCGCTCGCGAGACTCCGTGTCGGACTTGAGAGCATCCTGGTCAAGGAACGGCTTGAGGCTTCCGAACGCTACGCGATGGTGTCCCCCAGGCGTCTTGACAGTTTTCAGTCTCCCGGACAGTATCCAGTTTTTGATCGTGGGATAACTTATCCCGAGAATGCGGGAGGCCTCCCTGGGTGTCAGCATTTGTTTCTGATTTGCCATGGACTAATTTTTTAGCACTTTTCCGTCTGAAGTTTTCAAAAAAGAAGGTCTACAGTCGGCGGATCTGCTAATTCAGCTGATCATCTCACGCTAGAATTGCGCTATGAATCGCAGATTTCAATCATTCTCCCATGCGTTTGCGGTCTCGATCGTGGCAGTTGCCCTTGCTCTTGCGTCAACAAATGCCGCTGCGCAGGAAATGGATCATTCCCGGGCCGCAGTTCCGTCCACCCAGTTGACGATTAGAGCACTGGATGGGAAATCGATGACCTTCACGCCTGAAGACATTGCTGCGATGCCACACAAGTCTGTGTCTGTTTACAACCATCACACCAAGGCGAATGAGACATATTCCGGCATACCCCTGGCTGACTTGCTGGGTAAAGTTGGCGTTCCACTTGGAGAAAACGTTCGAGGCAAGCTGTTTTTAATCGGCGTCGTTGCTGAGGGGACTGATCACTACGGCGTCCTCTATGCGCTCGCTGAGATCGAGCCATCGATTCACACAGGAGACGTGATCGTCGCTGATTCGATAGATGGGCAGAAACTCGGCAAAGACGGCGTTTTCAAGATAGTTTCAACCGAAGAGAAGCGCCCTGCGCGATGGGTTCGCAACCTTGCATCAATTACCGTGATAGAAGTCAAACCGTAATCAGACTTCTACGATCACGTTAAATGCCGACGATAAACGCCGACATAAACAACTTATAATTAAGGACTTAATGGTCGGGACGGGCAGATTTGAACTGCCGACCCCTCGCACCCCAAGCGAGTGCTCTACCAGGCTGAGCCACGTCCCGACACAGTCGAGCCGGCTCGGGGAGCCGGCCCATGGGGTTCTGATTTAGTTTACACCAGCACGAAGTGTTGGGGTTGCTGGCTGCGCTCGCCGATCCGGTGCTCGATGTCGCAGCGCCAGATTCATCTCAATGTGATGGCGGAACGTATTCCTGCGGCAGGGCTGAACCTTCGCCGAAGAAGAACTGCTCCATCTGCTCGACCAGGAACTGCTGCGCCTGCGGGGTCCAGGGCTGAAGGCGGTATTCGTTCAGCAGCATTTTCTGGCGGTCGATCCACTCACTCCAGGCAGCTTTCGACACGTTCTTATAGATTTTCTGACCAAATTCCGAGTCGAATGGCGGCTCGTCGAGGCCCTCCATCTCCTTCTTATTACGAACACAAAAAACCATATGCGCCATCGTTCCTGCTCCTGGTTCCATTGTATTGGATCATGCACCGTGCGGGATTGTTGTTGCCTGCCCAGACGGCCCGCCAGCTATCCTCAAGCCATGTGCGGCCGATTTGCGCGTCGATCCACGCAGGAGGTTCTCGCCGACTGGTTCGGTGTGGAGCTGGAGGACATGCCGTGGTTTGCACCCGACTATAACGTGTCTCCGCAGAGCACGCAGCCGGTAGTGCGGTTGCATGCCGACACGGGCAAGCCGGAGTTTGCGCTGATGCGCTGGGGGCTTGTGCCCTATTGGGCCAAGGATGCCAAGATCGGCTACTCCACCATCAATGCGCGGGCCGAAGAGGCGGCAGCGAAGCCTCTTTTTCGTGAAGCATTCAAAAAGCGCCGATGCCTCATTCCGGCGGATGCCTTTTACGAATGGCAGCAGCTCAACGCAAAAACGAAGCGGCCATTTGCGTTTGCACTGCAAAGCGGGGAGCCCTACGCCTTTGCCGGTCTGTGGGAGCGGTGGAAGCCCAGAGACGGGGAACCGCTGGAGACGTTCACGATCCTGACGACGGATCCCAATGCGCTGGCCGAGCGCGTGCATAATCGGATGCCCGTGATCCTTGAACCGCGGGACTACTCGCGCTGGATAGAGCCGGGCGATCCGGCGCGCCCTCCAATCGATTTGCTGCGTCCGTATCCTGCGGAGAAGATGCATTCCTGGCCGGTGGACGAGCGTGTGGGCAACGTGCGCAACAACGATGCCGAATTGCTGAACGAGCGCCCTCCGGAGAATCTGCTGTTCTAGCAGTTCCCCACAGTACGGACGAGGGGTCAATGTGATGATTCCACTTGACTTTCCCGATTCAGGCGCTTTTTATAATTCAATCCTGTTGCATGACTAATAAAGCGGGGTTGAAGCCTGCCCGTTCCTTTGCCTGGGCTAGGCGTCCGAATTGGAATGCAACGGTGAGCCGAGGTTCCACACGGCAAGGAGGGATCTTATGACCGTTGCGACACGGGCCGGCATCTCAGATAACGCGGCCAGCGCAATCTCTTACTTCACCTTCGTTCCGGCAATCTTTTTTCTTCTTGTTTCACCGTACAAAAGCAGCAACTACGTTCGTTTTCATGCATGGCAATCCGTCCTGCTGTGCTTCTCTGCGTTTGTGGTCGACATCATCCTTGGGTCCATCGCGCTTCTCACACTCTTTCTCGGGTCCGTGTCCCTCGCCTACACGCTCAGGATGCTGTCGCTGCTTTGGCTGGTGCTGTGGCTGGTTTGCGTCATCCAGTCAATGAATGGCAAGCGGTTCAAGGTTCCGCTGCTGGGCAGTATTGCTGAAAAGCTCGCGATGAAGTAGTCTTTTTGCCACCACTGGAATTTGTGACCGCGGTGAGCCGTATATCCCCACTCGGCTCCCGGTTTTTCTTTCCGGAAACATTCGCTCTTTTCCTGCAGTCCCGGGCCTAATCCAGGTTCAAGTGAAGGAGCAGCAATGTCCGATTCCCCGCAGTACACGCCCGTCCCCCCGCAGGCCGCACAGAGCGGCTTGTCTGACACCGCCGCCGGAGCTCTTGCCTACATCACCATCATTCCGGCGATCGTTTTTCTGCTGGTCGAACCCTATAACAAGAACTCATTTGTGCGTTTCCATGCATGGCAGTGCATTTTCCTCGGGATTGCCGCGATTGCGATTCAGGTTGTTCTCGGGATCATCCCGGTGATCGGCTGGATCATACTTCCGTTCGCATCACTGGGCATTCTGATCGTGTGGATCATCGCCCTGATGAAGGCGCTCAAGGGCGAGAAGTATCAGCTGCCAATTATCGGCAAGTATGCTGCACAGCAGGCGGCCGCCTAAGACGACCTCGCAAGGTTGTCGCGAATCGGCGTGATTGCCTCTCAGTGGCGTTTTTGTTTTCGGATGTGGCGGCTTTTCTTTTTCGATCCGGAAGCAGCGGTTTCTTTGCGGGCCGTCTTTGACTTGGTTTGCTGCTTAGGCTGCTTTTTGCCGGTGAGAGGAATGCCTTCCTCGACAATGGAGAACTGCAGGCGGCGCTCCTGCGCGAGGATGCGATCGAGAATCACCTGCACGCGATCGCCTGCGCGGAAGCGGCGGCCCCAGCGATCGCCGATGATCTCGTGCGTATTCTCGCGCCAGGTGTAGCGGTCGTCGCGCAACGTGTCGATGGGAACGAGGCCTTCGACAAAGAGGTCGGTGAGTTCGACGAAGAGACCGTACTTGGTGGGGTTGAGGACAAGAGCGGCAAACTCCTCTCCCACGCGGTTCTCCATGAATCGGACTTTCTTCCACTCGACAAGTTCGCGCTCTGCCTCGGCGGCGCGGCGCTCGGCCTGGCTGGATTCTTCGGCGATCTGCGCCAGCTCAGCCTCGGGGATGGGCGGCTCGCCGCTAAAACCTTCGCCAGGCCTGCGCTTCTTTGCGTGATGAATGACGATGCCCTTAAGCGCTTCGTGTGGATGCGTCCAGGGTGATGCGTGACGATCTTCACCGACTTCAGCGCGGCCGACCACGCCGGCGCGCAGCAATGTCTTCGTTATGCGATGAACGATGAGGTCGGGGTAGCGGCGAATGGGTGAGGTGAAATGCGTGTAGGTGGGTGCAGCGAGCGCGAAGTGGCCCTCATTGATCTCGGAGTAGCGGGCCTGGCGGAGCGAGCGCAGCATGAGGTAGCTGAGAATGCGTTCCTCGGGTTTGCCCTCGATTCGGGCTGCTAGCTTCTGATACATCTTCGGCGTGACAGCGATGTCTTCAGGGACTTCGTGGGTGCGGACCTGGCGACCCGTGCGCTGCGCATCGCGGCGATCCCCGCGGGTTTGAATGCGCTTTACGGGAAGCGCGCCGAGGCCAAGGGAGTAGCCGAAGCTGGCAGCGAGCTCTTCGAATTGCACGACGCGGCGCGGTTCGGGCTTCTCGTGGATGCGATAGAGCGAAGGGACGCCGAGGTCTTCAAGCCAAGTGGCCACGCACTCGTTGGCGGCGAGCATGAATTCTTCAATCAGGCGGTTGGCCCATGTGCGCTCGGATTTGGTCACGCCGCGCATCTGCCCCTGTTCGTCGAACTCGATGACGGGCTCGGGCAAATCAAAATCGATCGAGCCTCGTTCTTCGCGGCGCTGGTTCATCAGTCCGGCAAGGTGGCGCATGCGCTCAAAGCCGGAAACCAGCGGAGCATAGCGTGCGCGAGTTTCAGAATCGCCTTCGAGGATGGCGTGTACAGCGGTGTAGGTCATGCGCTCGGCGGAACGGATGACGCCTTCAACGATTTCGAAACTGTCGATGCGGCCCGCCGCGCTGAGCTGCATAAGGCAGCTCAGGACTAGCCTGTCTTCCTTCGGGCGCAAGCTGCATATGTCCGTCGATAGTTCCTGCGGAAGCATGGGGATGGCGCGGTCGGGGAAATAGACGCTGTTGCCGCGGAGACGTGCCTCTAGATCGAGGTCGGTACCGGCGCCCACGTATTCTGCAACGTCGGCGATGTGGACCTGGAGTTCGTACCCTCCATCGGCGCGCTCGGTGACGAGGACGGCATCGTCGAAGTCGCGCGCGGTTTCGCCATCGATGGTGACGATGGGGAGCCCGCGGAAGTCGCGTCGGCGATTGACTTCAACATCATCGAGGAAGGCAACGGAGCGCGCTTCTGCCAGCACCTTTTCAGGAAAAACGCGCGGCAGCTGGTGCTTGCGAATCATCATCTCGACATCGACACCAAAGTCGTCGGGATCGCCAAGCACTTCGATGATGCGTCCGATCGGCGGCCGTGTCGGCGTGGGCCAGCTGGTGATCTCCACGTCGACGACGAGACCTTCGAGATCGTCATGGTGCACGGCGTGTTCGGCTTCGCGGCCGAGAACGCGATGCGGCGTAGCCGGTTCGTCGATCTCCGGCAACTCCTGCCCGAAAGGGATGACGATGTGCTGGGTCATGCGCTCGTCGAACGGGAATGACCTTACCACCCCAGCGACCAAGACCTGTCGCTGGGGACCCCGGCCTATCCCCCATCTCGCGATCGGACCTTGCGTAATGAAAGATGCCGACGACTGTGGGATTACGGCGTTCGAGAATGCGCGCGATGCGGCCGAGGCGGCGACCATCGGCACGCGGCGGCGCGAGTTCGACCAGCACCTGGTCACCCTGCATGGCCCCGTTGATCTCGTCGGGCGGGATGAAGACGTCATCTTCTTTTGGGGAACCCTGGCGGGCGTTGGGCCGCACGAATCCATAGCCGTCACGATGCAGATCGAGCCGACCGGCGATGAGATTGTCGCGCGTCCCGCCGCCGGATTTCTTGGGAATGCTCCAGTGCTCGCGATCGGTTTTGACAAGGTCGCCGCGCGCGGTGATGCGGGCGAGTTGCTCGAGAAGCAGGCGGCGTTCGCGACCCCCGCCGAGGCCCAGTTCACGCACCAGTTGCTTGTATCCGGCTTTGCCGCCTGCGGAGCGCGCGATTTGCGCCAGCAGTTCCCGATCGGTCATAGCTTAAGAGTAGGACAACGAAGCGGCTCATGGGAGGTTCGCTGCCAGGAGAACAGTGGGTTCTTTGCATTGCAGAGTTGTCTTGCATTCCGCAAAAGTACAGGCCGCGCGAATGGAGCCGCACGGCCTGCATCCCCCCAGGGAAAACTTTTTACTGCTTCTTGAGCACCGCGGTTCCCTTCTCGTCCATCAGGATGGCGCCTTCGAGCTTGCGGAAATCCGCGGCGCGCGCGGCGGGCAACTCCACCTGGCGAACGATGAATTCGCGCTCGTAGTGGAGTTGGTCACCTTTGGCCGTGATGTTCGAGTGGTAGCTGGCGAAGTCGAGATCGAGGTTGACGGGGTCGGGAGTCTCATCCACGACATAGCCTGCCGGAATCGTGATGTCGAAGCTGTCGCGCCAGCGGCCGGTAGCGCTCAGGTCGATGGGCACGGTGCGCGGCTTGTCGTTGAACGGCATGGCATGCGAGCCCACCACGCGCGGCCGTACCAGCAGCAGCGTGCCGGCCTGATGAGCATACTGCGACGCAGTCAGCTTGTAGTGCAACTCGAGGGGCTTGTCGAGTTCGGGAGGCTGAACGAACTGAAACGAGTTGAGCACCACGCCCGGCACATCGTGCGAGATCGCGGTTTCAAGTGATTCGCGCCGTTCCTTCTCGTCGGAGTACTTGAGGATCATGCGCATCTCTGCGCCTTCCGGGCCGGAGTGCGTGGTGTCCACCACGCCGGTGAGAGTTCCGTCAGGCGCGAGCGTGAACTCACCCTTGCGCGCGGTGCCGTTGGCGTCGGGCGGCAGAACCGGCAGAGCAATGAACCTGGCTTGCCGGCCCCGCCGCGAGCGTGCCATAGCCACCTTGCAGATACGAAGGCAGATTGCCAACAGGCGTGCGCTCGTTGGTGGGGTCGAAGATCAGATAGCGCCTGCCATCATGCGCCTTCACCACGGCCAGCAGACGCGGGTCATTCACGTCGGCGGGAATTTCGATCGCGGTGATCATGTGGTTGCCGTAAAGCGATGGATCGTCAGGATCGACGATGCCGCGACGATCATCCACCGGAACGTAGTAGGCATTGATGCCAGCAACGCGCAGCATCGCGATGAGGAGCGTGGTCTTGTCTTTGCAGTCGCCGTAACGATTGCGGAAGATGTCGGCGGCGTGATTGGCCTGCAGCCCGCCGATGCCGCGCTCGACGATGAAGTAGCGAATGTTCTTCTGAATGGAATCGGTGATGCGGCTGAGTTTCGTGTAGAAGTCCGGCGCGCCCGCGATGAGAGTCTGCGTAAAGGAAGTGATCTCGGGCGACGGCGTCGGCCGGTCAGCCTCGAGCGTCGTCACCCACTGTCCAATTGCTTTCCACTCGTTGTCGGTTCCCTCCACGGCGGCGTCGCCCCATTGCACGCTCATGCGTGCTGCGAGGGCCGCCCACTCCGGATGCGACGGTATATCGCGAAGATCGAGCGCGGGCATGTCCTTCAGTTCCCAGCGCCAGTGACTTGGTACGACCTCGACCGCGGAAACCGACTTGAAGCTGTGCCAGGACTGCGAGTGCGGGTGTCCCGGCGGCAGATCCACTTCCAGGGCCTGAAACACCACGGGGATTTCGTTCTGAATTCGCCAAACTTTCTCGTGCATATATGGCTCGAGAACTTCTTCCGATTCGCAGAAGACGGTGGCGCCCACATCAACGGCGGGCGGATGGGCAACGCGCGCCTTGTAAGTCGAGAGCATGATGGGAACGCTGGTATCACCCACTTCGGCGAAATCGGTATCCTGCGCCATATATTGCTTTTCGTCGGCAGCAATAGTCCAGACGCGGAAGTAGTTGACCTTTTCATCGACGTCGTAGCCGACCTCGCAGGTGTTGTGACGTCCCTGCGGTTTCAGAATCCGAATTGCTTCGCGCTCGCGCTCAGTTGCACGGCCATTTGCATCGATGGTCTCCACATACTCGTCGTAGAGGATGACCGAGGAAGCATCTTTGGCGTAGTCGGGAGTGTGGGTCTTATTGGCCTCGACAGCCCAATCGGGCACAGGCTGATTTTTATTGAAGATGCCGGCTGAGCCGGGTGTACTGGCAACCGCTAGAAACACGGCAGCAAATAAGGGATGAAGGCGAACGATGGTCCTTAGACGAACTTCCATGTCAATTCCCTTTGGCAACCTGAGCGCGCGTAAGCACAAGCTGCTGTTGATCGGCAGTTGCGACTTTCTGATAGAAGTCGTGAAGATCGCCGTAGTCCTTTGAGGGAAGAATAGAAAAGTTGAACGCTATGGCACGGCTCACAGTCACATCATTGCCGCTTGCCTTTGCATTCACTTTGAAGAGCGCATGGTCTGGCCACGAAATATTGGCCGCCTGGGGTGACGTCTCAACGACAAACTCTGCTGGCAAGTGGTAGGTGACCTCGTCGCTCTCCAGCTTTGGATAGTGGACATCAACCAGCGTTGTCCGTTTGTCCTGCGCTACGAAGGGATGGTTCGTATGAGCCTCAAAAAAGAGCCCGGGCAGAAAGAAGCGCTTGCCGGTCGCAGTCCCCATGTTCCCGGAGACATCAACAAAGGCAATCAGATTTGATTCGTAATCGGAAAGCGCGACGAAGTGATTGAATTCCGCCTGCACCCCATCGGGCATGTAGGCGCGAACGGTCTCGTTGAATTGCTTCTTCACTTCGCTCTCATCGTTCTGAATTGCGAGTTGACGCCAATAGAGAGCGTCCTGGCCCGTCAGGATGATTTGCGCGGTTCCCTTGACGCCGCCGGAGCTATCAATCGTGAGATCCGCAACGCGCTGGGATTTCGATGAAGTGTAAACGCCTATGGGGGTGTTGCCGCCAGCTGGTCCAGTATCGGCAAGCCGAAGGCCGGATGAGTAGTAGTGCTTCCAATGGAGCAGTCCGAAGGGACACATTTTCTGGCCGGGATCGAGATAGACGTCCTTTCCATTCAAGGTAACTACCACGATGTAGTCATCGAGCTGGCTGAGCGAGAGGTAGCTCGGATCGAAGACTGCCCGGTTGCGATTGACGACCTGCATGGGATACACGTGCAACCCTGCGGCGCGGGCCAGGGCGACATAGAGGAGCGCAAGATCGTCGGAAGAGCCGCTCTTTTGCGTCCACACATCTTCGGCATCGCGAATTTCTTTCAGCTTTTCGCTTTTGCGTTCTGCACTGGACTTCTGGCGGGTGAAGTCGGTGTTATCGAGCTTCATCACCTCTTCGTAGATCTTGCGCGCCTTCTGCTCGTCGGTGTCGCCCGGATTGACGATCTTTGTGGCCGCATCCTTAAGCGTCTTGCTGGGGTTGGCAAAGCGATCGGTCTCCTTGGCCCAGCGCTTGGCCTCCTTCTGCCAGAACTCGCCGCCGCTCATATATGGGCTGTAGTAAAACTCCGCCCGCCATTTGAGCGTATTCAGCGGGGGCATCCAATCGTCTTTCGGAATGGGAGGAACGTCGCTCACGTCGAGGCTGTAGCGATTGTTTATATCGTGCTGCATCTTGACGCCATTGCCATCGACCAAGGCATACATCAGGTTGGGCGCTAGATCGCCACGCGAGGTAGTGATGTTCTGGGGTTCCCTGGTCGGTTCGAATGCAGTAATGTGCCTTGTGAACGAAATACGGCTGCTGGATCTCCCATGTCGGCGAGGAAACCATGTCGTCGTCATAGCGGATCTGCAGCCGATATTCCAGGATGCTGCCGACTTCGACGCTGGGCAGCGTGAAGACCATGGTGTTGACCTGGAAGCCCTTGGTCTTGATGTCCGTCAGGTCGGAGGGCTTGGCCGTAAGCGGAATGATCGTGCCATCCGGGTGGATGGTGCGGCCCTGGATGTCGGTCACCTTGAAGCTGCGGCGCTCGTAGGGAATGCGGACCGTCGCCAGCTCCTTGCCCTTCTCGGTGAGCACTTTGATGCGCACGTAGTAGCTGTGGTAGTGGAGATTATCGTCCGTTTTCTCTTCGCGATAGAGGTACACCGCATCGGCGCCCGGCGCTTTGGGGTCGGAGGTCATCTCCAATTCTTCTTTTGTCGGCGGCTGGAACTGAGCATGGAGAAGGCAGGAAATGCAGTGGTCAGACAGCAAAGCGAAAACAGCAGGGCGATTCTCGATCGCATGAGCTGTCCCTTGATGGAAGAATGATTGGAAGTGTACCGCAGTCCGGTTCGTGATTGCGTCGCCGTTCTCTTGACCCCGTTTGGGCTATTTCAATCCTTCCGGGCTTGCTGAAATGAGCGTCTTATTCCGACCTCAACTGGAGCAGCGTACACCCGATGCAAGGAACATCGGTCCCGGGCGTTACACTTGATGCGTTTGGAATCCGCGCGAAAAAAGGAAACGTATTCAATGAGTAATCGTCGATGGACAGCGGCATTTCTGGTGGTTTGTGCCGGCTGTATTGGGCGCCGGTTGCAGCCATAGCGCAGTGGAATCCGCCGAATCCCGTGGTGAGCTTCGAAAAGCAGGCCAACGGCCTCGAGATTCACCAGAAAGATGGCGTGCTGAAATTCGAGGTAGATGCGCCGGATGTGCTGCACGTCACCTACTCGCCGCTGGATGCGAGCCAGCCCGCGCGCCCGTCCGATCATGTGGTGATCAAGACGGATTGGCCGGCAGCAAGCTTCGACGTATCAGAGAACGACAAGGCGATTACGCTGACGACCGCGAAGCTGAAGGTTGCGATCGAGCGGCAGAGCGGCTCCATCCACTACCAGGGCGCCGACGGAAAGCAACTGACGACCGACAGCTACCGGATGCTCCATCCCGCCGAGGTGAACGGCGAAAAGACATTTCACGCGGAGGTGGCCTTCGGCATCTACGGCTCGCATGAAGGATTCTACGGGCTCGGCCAGCACCAGGCGGGCGTGTGGAACTATCGCGGCGAGACGGTCGATCTGTCGCAGGAGAACACGGAGATCGCGATTCCGCTGCTGGTTTCAACCAATGGCTACGGCATCTTCTGGAACAATCCATCGCGCAGCGTCGTGAATAACCGGTTCGTTCACTGGCTCTACATGAGCGGCGAAGTGGCCGACCGCGTCGACTACTACTTCATCTATGGGCCGGATGCGGACCAGATTATCGGCCGTTATCGCGAACTGACCGGCGAGGTTCCGCTCTTTGGGCGCTGGGCCTATGGCTTCTGGCAGTGCAAGAACAAGTACCAGTCGCAGGCGGAGATCGAGGGCGTCGCGGCGAAGTATCGCGCGCTGCACATTCCGGTGGACAACATCGTGCAGGACTGGTTCTGGTGGATCACGATGGGCGAGATGAAGTGGAACCCCAACTATCCCGATCCGCAGGGCATGATCAACAAGCTGCACGACGAGCACTTTCACCTGATGGTTTCGGTGTGGCCTTATTTCAGGCCGGGCAGCGCGACCTATGATGAGTTCGACAAGAACGGCTGGTTCGTCGCCAAGACGATGTCGGCCGGTTTTCATCCTCTGGGGCAGGCGCTGTATGACGCGACCAATCCAGATGCGCAGCAAGAAATATTGGGAGAACATCAACACGGCGCTCTTTCAAAAAGGCGTGGACGCGTGGTGGCTCGATACCGATGAGCCGGAGACCGAGGGCCAGCAGGACAATATTCTCGTCGATCACAAACTGGCGATCGGCTCGGGCGCGCGCTATGCCAATATCTACCCGCTGTTTCATACGGGCGGCGTGTCAGAGGGCCAGCAGACTGCGTCGGACAAGAAGCGCGTATTCATTTTGTCGCGCTCGGCCTATGCGGGAGTGCAGCGTTACGGGCGTGACGGCGTGGTCGGGCGATGTGCTGAGCGACTGGGTAACATTTGCGCGGCAGATTCCCGCGGGGCTGAATTACTCCATCTCCGGCAATGCCCTACTGGACGACGGACATCGGCGGATTTATTTCCGGCGGCAATTTGAACGATCCGAAGTTCCGCGAGCTGTTTGTGCGCTGGTTCCAGTTCGGCACGTTCTCGCCGATCTTCCGCGTACATGGAACACGCTATCCCGATGAGAACGAGCTGTGGTCGTATGGGCCGGATGCGCAGAAGATTCTGGTGGACTATGACAACCTGCGCTATCGCCTGCTGCCGTACATCTACTCGGAGGCGTGGCAGGTGACCAGCAACCATGGCACGCTGATGCGGCCGCTGGTGATGGACTGGCGCAACGATGTGGAGGCGCAGAACACGGGCGATGAATATCTGTTTGGCCCGGCGATCCTGGTCAGCCCCGTGACCACGCAAGGCGCGACCAGCCGCACGGTTTATCTGCCCAAGGCGACCTGGTACGACTTCTGGACAGGCGCGCAGGATCGAGGGCGGGAAGCGGATTGAGGCCGACGCGCCGCTGGCGAAGCTGCCGCTGTATGTGCGCGCTGGTTCGATCATCCCCATGGGGCCGACGATGGAGTGGTCAACCGAGAAGCCCGCCGATCCGATCGAGATTCGCGTCTATCCGGGAGCCGATGGCGACTTCACGCTCTACGAAGACGAGAACGACAACTACGACTACGCCAAGGGGCAACATGCAACCATTAAGTTGCATTGGGATGATGCGGCCAAGACTCTGACGTTCGGCGCGCGCGAGGGCAGTTTCCCGGGGATGCTGGAGAAACACACTTTCAACGTGGTTGTGGTCGGCGAGGGCAAGGGAGTGGGAATCGGCGACGGTAGCAGCGACGCAGGCGCGACGCGGGTAGACTGTACAAGGGCGACCGACGGTGGTGCTGAAGCCGTAGACAGGCAGTTCGCCAGTTCATCGAGCTATCAGCTGTCAGCTTGCTGCTTCCAGCATCGTTGCGACCAGCGCCAGCGGCAGGCCAACGACGTTGAAGTAGCAGCCTTCGACGCGGGGAATCCACTTGGCGGCGAGGCCCTGGATGCCGTAGGCGCCGGCTTTGTCCATGGGCTCGCCGGTGGCGATGTAGGCGGCGATTTCCTCGTCGCTCAGCGTGAGGAATTGCACGCCGGTCACTTCGGCGGCCACTTCAGTGCCCTTCGCCGTTGCGACTGCGACACCGGTGATCACGCGATGGGTTCGGCCGGAGAGCATCCGCAGCATGCGCGCGGCGTCGGCGGCGTCTTCAGGCTTGGCGAGGATGTGGCCGTCGAGCGTGACGGTGGTGTCGGCGCCCAGCACGACCACCTGCGGCGGGGCTGGACCCTTGGACGAAATCTCCGCAAAGACAGCCTGCGCTTTGTCGCGCGCCAGGCGGACGACATAGGCGATCGGGTCTTCGTCGGGGCGAGGTCTTCATTCATATGCGCGGGCTGCACCTCAAACGTGTAGCCGGCCTGCGCGAGCAGTTCGCGGCGGCGCGGCGAAGCGGAGGCGAGAATCAGTCGGCGCATATCGGCTTCTCTAGGGTAGCGCGGCGCGGTGGTTGCGGTGCGGAATGGCCGAGTGCATTCGCCGCCTGTGGCGTGTACGATCAGGAGCGCGATGATCTTTGCAAATCTGGATTTGGCAAAGCGGCTGGAAGGCGCGGAGGCTTTCGCCTGTGCGCAGTTTGCGGTGGCGCGGAAGCGGCTCTTCCCTGCGAGCACGTCAGACGTGGATGAAGTGTGCCGGAGCGACTGTTGTTTTCGACGGCATCGACGCACCAACGACGCAGACCTTCGGCCTCGGATTGTTTGAAGAGCTCACCCCAGCTGCGCTTGATGAGATTGAACGATTTTTTTGCGAACGGGGCGCCGAGGTGATGCACGAGGTTTGTCCATTTGCAGGTGCGGCAACGCTCGACCTGCTGTGCGCGCGAGGCTATCGCCCTTTCGAGATCAGCAGCGTGCTTTATCGCGCGGTTGAACCGCCTGCCGATACGCATGCCTGGCAATATCAGTGTCCGCATAGTCAGCCTGGACGAGGCACAGCTTTGGAGCGACATCAACGCACGTGGTTGGACGCATGAACATCCTGAGTTCGAGGAGTTCGTGAGGGAAGCCGGTGTTCTGATGGTAGCGCGCGAAGGGAGTCCGTGTTTTCTGGCCGAGATCGACGGCACTCCGGGCGCCGCGGGAGCGCTGACGATGCACGAGGGCGTTGCGCTGTTCGGCGGTGCTGCCACGGTTCCCGAAATGCGCCGGCGCGGATTGCAGGCGGCGCTGCTTGCATGAGCGCATGCGCTATGCCGTCGAGCACGGATGCGACCTGGCGATGATGGTTGCGGAAGCGGGTAGCAATTCGCAGCGCAACGCGGAGCGGAAGGGCTTCCGCGTGGCGTATACGCGGCTGAAGTGGAAGCTGGTGCGCTGACGAATTCGTCAGTTCGTAAGTTCGATTTCTGCCGCCTGCCTCAGATTTTCAGCCCCGTCTCCAACCCGCTCTCCGTCGCCAGGCCCCAGGCCATGGCGGGCGTGTTGTGGGCCATGCCGAAGCGGCCGTCGGGGCCGAGCAGGATGATGCCGCCGTGGCCGCCGAGGCGGTTGTGCAGATACGAGATCGCTTCGCGCGCGGCAATCTCGGGGGCGCTGCCGGCGGCGACGCGATCGGTAGCCCACTTGCCCAGCACCAGTTTCATGATGGGCTCGCCCCAGCCGGTGAGCGACACGGCGGCCGAAAAATTGTCGGCATAGCAGCCGCAGCCGATCAGCGAGGAGTCGCCGACGCGGCCCGGAGTTTTGTTCAGCGTGCCCCCGGTCGAGGTTCCAGCGGCGATATTTCCTTTTGCGTCCAGAGCGACCGCTCCCACCGTGTCATGCGATCGCTTTGTCGGGTCATCGGCTTCTTCTGACCACGGATCACTTGTTGGCCACTCCTGAAAAGGGATCTGCGTCTCGGGCCCCTTGTCGTCTTCCAGTCCCGAGAAGGTTGCATCGGCAAGTCCAGCAGCCTGGCGCTCCTGCGCCAATTTCAGCCGCTCGCGCTCGCGATCGAGTACCAGTTCGGCATTGTCGATGAGCGTCATACCGTGCGAGCGTGCGAATTCCTCAGCGCCAGTGCCGACAAAGTAGACGTGCGGACTCTGCTCCAGAACCAGCCGCGCCGCCTGGATGGGATTGCGCAGTCGCTCCACGCATGCCACGCCGCCCGCTTTCATGCGGCCACCGTCCATGAGCAATGCATCGAGTTGCACGCGGCCGTCGGAGGTGAGAAAACTTCCTCGCCCCGCATCGAATGTTGGATCGTCTTCCAGGACGGTAACGGCTGCCTCGACAGCATCGAGAGCCGAGCCGCCGCGCGCCAGGATTTTGTATCCCGCTTCGAGTGCATTGCGAACGCCGGACTCGTGTGCCGCGGCAGCATCTTCAGGAATGGCCCATGCCCCGCCGTGAACCAGCAGGATTGGTTTATGTGTAGCTGACTTCATCACCCGGTAATGTTAGTCGATCGAACCCTGATCGATGGATGCGCCTCGTCACAGGCGCGCGGACCACAGAATTTCGAGATCGCAGTTTTCGTGTCAAGCCCCCATCAAGGTTCGGAGCACTCTAAGCCTATGAATTCATTGCGCAAAAAGCTTTGCCGGAGTTTGCAGGTAATTATGCGGCATTCCGCTAAGCTGGAAGCATCAATCGCAATCATGCACAAAAGAGAGCCGCTGAGGCTCTGAATTTCTTTCGGACTCCTTCGGCGGAAAACTGGCCGCAGCGAAGAAGCTGAATCAGCACAACTCGACGCAATCGAGCGCTGCGAACCTCGGGGAAACGACGGGGAGCGCAAATTTGCGTCCAATTGCCAGCGGGATGAGGAAGAATCAAATTGCTCTTCTCTCTGTGGTCTGAAGGTTCTCTCCGTGGAAGGCTGTCCGGGAAGGTCGGACAGATGAACGCAGCAAAACCGAAGCTCGTCGCGATGGAAAAGAAGAAAAAGACGAGCACAACAAAACATAAGCGCAAACAGGGCGCGGAGAAGATGCGAGATGCGGCCGACAAGATTGTAGGCGCGCGATTGCAAACCGATCGTTGAGGCTCTGTCATCGAATGGCAAGAAAGGCCAGATGCTCAGCGCCAAGTTTCTGTATCAGCTCGCTGAACAAAGTGAACAAGCCGGCGAGGGCGAAAGCGCGCGCAAGTTCCGCAGCATGGCAATGGAACTTGCGAATGCGCCGGAATGGAACGGCGACTGGCCCAAAGTTCGGGATGAAGAGGACGACGTTGCCGACGATTCCTGACTTGTCGCCGTGTTGCCAGGAAGCAGTTTCATATCAACGATAACTTAAACGGGCCATGTCGCTCGGCCGCGCCGCGGTACTGGCTGCGCATGGCTGCCTGTCATGGCCCGAGTTGCAGCACTGAAAAAGGAAGAATCACGCATGAGCCTCATTCGAAATCAATCCATTCGCGCCGTCAGAATTCTCGGAGTGTGCCTCGCATGGGTGGCGTTGGCCGTTGCGGCCCTTGCGCAAAGCATCAGCACCACGACGGTGCAGGGGACGGTGTACCTGGCGAATGGCACGCCGGGATCGGGCACGCTCCAACTGAGCTGGCCTGCGTTCACCACCGCAACCAACCAGACGGTCACTGCCGGAAAGATCACCACGAATATCGGCGCGCGATGGTTCTGTCAGCGTAAACCTGGCGCCCAATCTGGGCTCATCTCCGGCCGGGCTTTACTACACGGCCATTTATCACATGAGCGACGGCACCACCAGCACGGAATACTGGGTCGTTCCCGCAGCTGCGCAGGCCAGCATCGCACAGGTGCGCTCGCAGGTGATGCCGGCGGCGCAGGCGGTGCAGGCCGTCAGCAAGGCATATGTTGACCAGGCGATTCAGTCGGTGGCGCAGGGCAACCTGACATCGACCGGCGGACAGCTGACAGGTCCCTTGTATCTCACCGGCGATCCCACGCAATCCTTGCAGGCAGCAGACAAGCATTATGTCGACGCCTCGTTTGCGCAGGCCGTGCCTCTCTCAGGCGGAGCAGTCAATGGCCCGCTCACCGCGCAGCAGCTGGGCGCCGCCTACCAGGTCGATCAATTTTCCGGAGCGGATTTCGGCGCCAAGCTGCAGGCTTGCCTAGCAACGATCAGCGGTACCTACGGCGGCACCTGCGATGCGCGCAACTTCAGCGGCAATCTCGCGATGGCCGCGAACCTTACCATCTCAACGGCGAACACCACGGTGATGCTGCCCTGCGCCACCATCTCCACCGCCAGCCAGATCATCGTCACAGCCGGCACGCGCAATGTGTCCCTGCGTGGGTGCGCTCTTGCGCGGTGCGAGCAACGCCAGCGGCAGCCAGGGCGGAACGGTGCTGCTGTATTCAGGTTCGGCGCGGCGATCCAGGTGGGCGACCCCACCTATGCCGTCGGATACGCTCGGCTTTCATCTCGACAATGTTGTCATCAACACGACAGGCTGCGAACAGCAGCAGCGCACAGGCGATTGCAGCGTATCGCACGCAGGAGTTGGATCTCGAGAGCCTCTATCTGCTGGGCAATGCCAACCAGACGGGCATGACCCTTGACGGCACCGGCAATTACACCGGCGGCACGTTTCTACGACAACCACTTCAGCGGATTTCAGACTGCGATCAACGGCATCGGGCACCAGGTGACCAACTCTGCCGCCACCGACTGGCTGAATGCCAGCACCTTTGTTCGACTGCATATCGACTGCCCCACGACCAACGGAAATCCCATCGCCGGAACCTATGGCATCAATCTGCAGCAGGGCGATGGCAACACTTTCACCGGCGGCGATGTGGAGAACTGCAGCACCGCTCTGCATCTGGGCGCCAACGCGCAGAACAACACCATCGTCGGCCTGCGCAACGAGAACTCGACCAACCAGGTTGTCGCCGATGCCGGCAGCTCCTACAACAGCTGGATGACCGGCGGCACGATGTTCACCGGCAAGCTCACCGACAACGGCACGCGCAACAGCTTTCTCGACACATTTCATCGCAGCTTCAACGCGCTGAACGGCGACTGGTACGGCAGCCAGCAGGACGCGACGCTGACTAACCACTTACCGGCTCGGCATCGGCAGCGGCAACGAGCGCGGCCTGCTCGATCGCTACCAGACCGACTACGGCTATCGCTGGACGATGGGCCTGAGCGACGCAACGGGCGGCGAGCAGTTCTACCAGGTGCTCGATGAGTTGAATAATGTCTACCGTCTCTCGATCGGCCAATACAACAACGGCCAGGCAAGCACAAACAATCAGACGGTGATTAATGCCGCAGGAACGGGCGCGGTGGTTCTGAATGGATCAAACAACGCCGGCACGGGCGGCGTGGTCTTCGGCTCGGGCGGTGCGAGCGAAAGCACCGTCGCCACAGTCAGCAACACCGGCAATGCGCAGTTCAACGGCACGCTGCAGGTGGGCGGGACAGCGCAATCAACCGGCACCATGACGGTGCGCAACAACGCCGACGCCGAGGTCGATTACTATCTCTGGCCGGGCCTCACCACCAGCCAGAAAGGCTCGTTCACCTACAAGGACTACAACGGCAACAGCCAGTGGTACATGGTGAAGGACGCAAGCAATAACTGGGCGCTGAATTCCGCCACCGGCGGCCTCGACAGCTTCAAGGCCTACCAGAGCACCAACAGCGGCGACACCTATATCAATGCCTCGAATGCGATCGGGCGTGGTCCGCGTGAATTACGAAACCGGCGCGGGATCCGCATTCAACATCTACGGCGGCAACAGCAGCAATCTGTACGCGAGCTTTTCAGGGAACACCTCCATCAAGTTTCCCGGGCTTTCTGCGCCGAGCGGTCATAACTGCCTGCAGATCGACTCTTCGGGATACATCACGAATACCGGCGCAGCCTGCGGCTCGGGCAGCGGCAGCGGCACGGTGAACAGCGGTTCGACGGGACAGATCGCCTATTACACCGGCACCGGAACGGCAGTCAGCGGCATGAGCACTGTTACCCGTCTCCGCGGGCGGAACCGGAGCGAGCACCGCTGCCGGCGCACTCGCCGCGCTTGGCGGCGTTTCGATGGCGGCAACGACGGCACAGAATCTCGCCGGACCGCTGAATGCATCGGTCAATTCGCAGCTGAATGTTATGGCCTTTGGCGCAAAGGGCGATTGTGTGACCGACGACGAGCACGCCATCGATCTGCTCAGACGGCGGCTCAACGTATGCAACAGGGAACGCGAGTCCCGCAGTCCTTTATTTTCCAAAGCCCCCGGGCGGCTGCTATTACATGGCGGAGCCCCTCCCATGGACAGGCGTTTCGATGCTGGGCCAGCCATCAGGCACCGGAACAAACTCGCCGAAGAGCTACGGCGTGACGCTGAAGGGTGCACCAGGCAAAGACGTGCTTGAAGGGCCCGACCCTTCGCTTTCCTCGTTCACATGGAATGACTCGTGGACGATTCGAGACATTGCTTTCCTCGTAGACAACACGAGCGCGGGATCATTCCCACATCGCTGGCCGGGTCGCTGGTTCGATGACGGCGCGATGACTTCAGGAAGCGCAACCTTCACGACATCGTACGGGCAGATTGGCTGCGGGGATATCGGGCAGGCCATCCAGGTGAACGGCGCTGGGCCGAGTGGAACGAACCTCGTCGCCACAATTGCTAACGTTTCACCTTGCTGGTCGTACGGACCAGCATCGGGATGGCAAACTGTCACTCTCACGGCCAGTGCTTCAACTACAGTGACGAATGCTCATTCCTACATTTCCGTGCTTGGTTTGCCGGTAACGACCACCATCGGCAACTGCGCGATCGGCATGGATGACAAGGATGCAAAATCCGCCGATTGGGTGAATCCTGGCCAGTCCATCGGCAGCGCCTACCCGACGATGGAAAATGTCACTTTCACCACTGCCAACGGGAGTTACAACAACGTCTGCGGTCTTTATACGCAGGGCCAATGGGCTCTCTACGGCCTGACGGTCAACCACTTCAATTTCTTCAATCAGGAATTCGCTCTTGTCCAAGGAGCCTCTGAACTCAATTCGTATTACGCGAGTAACAGCGGTGACTTCGAGACTTGGAATCATGGTTTATTCACGCAAAACTGGAGTCCATGGATAAGCTACAACGGTATAGCACTGCACTGGCAGGATATTGAAATGACGACCCAGACAGGTCCGCAGTTCCTCCAGCTTGGTAACCAATGGTCTGATGTGTTTGGGGGCGCACTTATCAGCGGCTTAGAATTTGAAACATTTGGCTCCCCGGCTACGACCTACGGAGCCAGAATCACCGGGCTCCAGCACACTCTGAATAACGCAACAATAGGTTCCGGAAGTCTTGTTGGAACTATCGATGCGAACAACACTACCTGCACTGTCTGTGGCGGGGCGACGATCCAGTTGTATGGCTCAGGAAACGTTTTAATCGGTCAGAATGTCGGGACCACTGTCCGTGACAGCGGGTATGGAAATTCAGCCACGGGCAGCTACAACAGCAATCCTTTTCATGGTCTGCCTCTCGATGCACAGTGGACCTTCCTTCCTATGAAGGGTAACCCGAGCGTCGTGGGGAGCTTTACCGCTGACTTTCTGCACGACGGCAATCCTTCAATTCCTTACAAGTGGAACGATCTCTTTATCTGGCCACAGGATATTCAGCCATTAAACAATGGAGGCGCCACCCCTTATTCCAGTTACTTTGTCGCCGATTCGGCCTCCCCGACGGGTGGCGAATTTATCATGGCACAGAATGCTGGTTACGGGCAGTTCCAGCAGTACCTGTACGGAGGCGGCAACGGTCAACTCAATGTGACGAAGAACTTGCCAGCCATTCAAATGACCCTTTACTTCTCTGCGAAGTGTCCAAGTGGGCAGACGTCCTTTACATTTCTGGCAGGCATCTTCGGCGGGAGCTACACCAACACTCAAAGCTACTCCTGCACTACGTCGCTACAGACTTATTCATTGGTGCAGAACCTTGTCGGGCAGACGACGGGATACTTCTATTTTGAAAACACCAGCGCATTCTCGGTCTACCTGGCATGGGCGGCGCTTGTGCCCACGCCGAATTTCCCGGCAGGTACAACGATCGGTGGAAATCCAGTTGGGACGGGGACGGTGCAGTCTACTAGTGTAGGGAATCTTTCGCCCTTGTTTACTTCTTCGGTAGCTACACCAACTACTGCCCCTGCGGTTACTTACAGTCTGTCAAATGCTGCGCAGAATGCCGTGCTTGCCGGGCCCACGAGTGGAGCGGGTGCCCCTACTTACCGCACTCTCGTTGCTGCGGATATTCCTTCTCTGTCGAGCACCTACTGCTTGCTCACTGGGTGCACGCATACAGGCCAAATAACAATTTCGAACGCGGCGAGTCCTACGGCAGCGATATCCAGTTCCACAACAGGCGCGACACTGAACATCACTAGTACGCTTGCTACATCAGGCGGCGGCGCAAGTATAGATTTGACAGAAGGTGCTTCTAGCGCATCAGCTGTTCTTCTTTGGTATATAAGCGGTACTGATTACTGGCGTTTGGGAATGAGTACGTCCACGAACTTTGTCGTCAGAGATGAACTAGGAGGGAAGGTACTCGTCAATTTTCCGTCGAACACCATGCCGGTAAACTCCATCGGCGGCAACGCAAACGGCGCGACGGCGATCACGCAAGCCGCCAGCGATAACTCCGTCAACATCGCCACGGACGCCTTTGTAAAATCAAACCTTCCGCTCACCGGGACCACCGGGAGTATCGGGGGCGCCTCATTGGCCGTGGGTGCCTGCACAAGCGGCACCGTCAACGTAACAGGAGCAACCGCAAGCATGGCGGTGGTCGCAACACCTGCGACATATCCGGGCGATGGCATGGCATGGCGTCCCTACGTCTCCTCTTCCGGCGTCGTTACGGTGAAGGTCTGCGCCGACATTGCGGGGACGCCGACAGCGAGCACCTACATTGTGCGGGTCATCCCATAAGTACATTGCTGATGCTTCGCCTGACCCGAAGCAATAGTAACGACACAGGCTGTGTCCGAAACTTGGTCACTGTGGTGGTCATGAGGGAGCCGGTGTTGCGGAGTTAGGTTAAATATTTCCAGGGGCGCTTATTAACTTGAGCGCCCCTCCTCTCCGGCTGTCGACTGATTGCCCATCAAGAAACTGGGCCTCATGCACCAAGGCTCTAAACAATTTCCCGGCAAAAAATCGTTCCTGCGCGTGTGTGGAAAGAGAGAGCCCGTCGGAAATTGCCTGCGGCCTCACCGCATCTCCACGCGAAATGCTGCACGTCGCATGAGAACCCGCAACACGGCTCGACGCTGTCTGATTTCGCGGAAGAGACAAAAAGGAAAAAGATCGATGGATGCCGAGGAGTGGGTATTTGAGCCGGAGACGCTGAGTGGGGAGGAACTGGTGCGGTTTGGTCAAGCTTCTCGATAAGCGCCCGGCGGAGTTGCATGGGCGCAATGTTGTCATGGAACTCGCGGAACAGTCTGCTGTGCGTGCGCACACGTCCGGCCTAACCAGATCTCTCTGCGCCAATGGTGTGCAACAGGCCTTCGAAGCGCGGCGCGGCCGGCGCAACATCGTGCTGAAGGCGCGCCAGATGGGGCTGACTACGTGGGCTGCCGCGCGATTTTTTCTGAAGACCATTACGCGTCCGGGAACGCTGACCCTGCAGGTGGCACACACCCAGGAGTCCGCCGAAGAGATCTTCCGCATTGTGCATCGCTTTCTCGATTGCCTGCCGGACCGGCTGCGCAAAGGATGCCTGAAGACATCGCGCGCCAATGTGCGCCAGATCGTCTTTCCGAAGCTTGATTCTCAGTATCGTGTCGTCTCCGCAGGCGAACGAAATGCCGGCCGCGGCATGACGGTGCAGAATCTGCACTGCTCGGAACTGGCGCGCTGGCCCGGGGATCCGGCGGAAACTCTCGCAGGGCTTCGCGCCGCCCTCGCTCCGGATGGCGAAGAGATCCTCGAGTCGACGCCCGACGGAATTGGCGGATGCTTTTACGACGGATGGCAGACGGCGCCGGAGACAGGGATGGTGCGCCATTTTTTCCCGTGGTGGATGGAGCGGCGATACCGCGCCAAGGCCGTCGACGAGGACTCGCTGACCGAAGAAGAGCAGGCGCTCATCGAACGTCATCGACTCGAGCCTCGCGCAGATTGGATTTCGACGCAAAACACAGGCCAACTTTCGCGGCCTGGCACGGCAGGAATTTGCCGAGGATGCCGGAAAGCTGCTTTCGTGCCAGCGGCGATTCCGTCTTCGAACTGACCGCTATTGAGCAAAGGCTCGCATCGGCGCCGGCTGCCGCATCGAATCGCGCCGCAACGGAGAATTGGAGATCTGGCTTGCCGCCGGTGCACGGCAAGCAATACCTGGTCGCGGTCGATCCGGCGGGCGGCGGCAGTGAAGGCGACTACTCCGCCGTCGAAGTGCTGGAGATGGAAACCGGGCTGCAGTGCGCGGAGTTTGCCGGTCACATCGGCGGACTCGAACTGGCACGACTCGTGACAGCCTTGCCATCGAGTACAACCAAGCGTGGCTCGTCGTGGAGCGCAATAATCACGGCAGCGGTGTGCTTGCGCTGATCGAGAGTGTCTGCCACTATCCGCGCATCTACCGCCAGTCAGGCCAGTTGGGCTGGCTGACCACTCGTGTGAGTCGTCCCGCGGTGATCGGGCGTTTGAACGCAGGCCTGATCGAGCAGCCGGACCGATTCATGAGCAGGCGACTTCTGGCCGAATGCCGAAGCTTTGTCCGCCAGCCCGACGGAAGCACAGGCGCACGCGCCGGCACCCATGATGATCGGGTGATGGCCATGGCGATTGGGCTGGCGGCGAGAGCGGAGATCTTAGCTTCCGGCCATTAGCCTCTAGCAGACGCTCTAGCTTCGCTCAAGCCGGCTGTGACTCTCCATCGCATGTCGGAGAATAGATGCTCAGCGAATGCGGCAGACGAGAGAACTGGAGGCTAGAAGCTAGGAGCTTGAAGCTGCCTCCATTACAATCGGAGCAACATCCAACAAGGACGGGACACGGGCTTGGCGGTTCTGGCGGTGCAGCATATCCGGCGCATGCGGGGCGGCGCACAAGGCCAGTTGATGCTGGGCGCCGACGGCCACGCCTACGTCGTCAAGTTCCAGAACAACCCGCAGCACATGCGCGTGCTGGCCAATGAGTACCTGGCCTCGAAGCTCGCCGCGGCCGCCGGTCTGACCGCGCCGGTGGCCGAGCTCATCGAGGTCTCAGACTGGCTGATCGAGAACACGCCCGAGTTGGAGATGGATCTGGGCCGCACCCGCGCAACGCTGCCAGCCCGGGACTGCAATTCGGATCGCGCTTTGTCGGCGGACTGATGCCGGGACAGGTGGTCGACTACCTGCCCGAGGAGCAGCTGGTCGACCTGAAGAACCTCGAGCGAGTTCGCCGGCATCCTCGCCCTCGACAAGTGGACCGGCAACGCCAACGGGCGCCAGGCGGTGTTTACGCGCAAAGCCCGCGAGCGCCGCTATCGCGCCGTGTTCATCGATTTTGGATATTGCTTCTTTGCCGGCGAATGGAAGTTTGAAGATGCGCCCCTGCGCGGAGTCTACTACCGCAACGATGTCTACCGCGAGATCACGGGATGGGATTCGTTCGAGCCCTGGCTCTCGCGGCTGGAAACCATGCCGGCCGAAACCGTGTGGGCAGCGGCGAACGAGGTCCCGCCGGAGTGGTACGGCGGCGATCTGTCTGAAATGGAAGCGCTGGTGGAGAAGCTGCTGGCGCGCCGCAGCCGCATTCGGGAACTCATCGAGGCATTCGGGAACTCGGATCGCAAGCCGTTTCCCAAATGGGGCCTTGCAATCAACGAAACCTCCAGCGGCAACTGGAATCCAGAGCGCTGGGGAGCTACCATCGTCGAGCAGGATCATGTAGGCCGTGCCTGGCGCCGATGAATGAGGTGACGTGCAACCATGACGACCGACCATCAGCGACATCCATGCGAGTTTCAGTTGCTGCGTTACGTGCCGGATCCGGTGCGCAACGAGTTTGTGCATGTCGGCGTGCTTCTGCGCGAACAGGGCGAGGCGCAAACCGGCGCGACTGCGATGGAGCTGCGCTTTACGCGCGACTGGCGGCGCGTGCGCTGCCTCGACCCGGACGCGGACACTGCGCTGCTGGAAGGCATGGAGACCGAGCTGCGCAATCGGCTGCGCAGCGACCCAGACGGCAAGATGATGCGCATCCTTGACGAGTCGCTCTCGCTCAACGTCCAGATGACGCCGCCCAAGGCCTACCTGGCCGAGAGTCTTGCCGGCCGGTGTTGAAGATCTGATGCGCCTGTATGTCGATCCGCCGAAGCGCGAACGCATGCCGCGGCTGAGCGGACGCGCCGCCATCCAGTCCGCAATGCGCAGCGAGTTTGAACATGCGGGCGTGTGGGATCTGCTGCGCAAGCGCATTCCAGCCTCAGATTACACGCGGCCGGGCGACCCGCTGCGCCTCGATGCCGGCTACCGGCCCAACGGGGTGATCCGCATGTTTCATGCCGTGAGCCTTGAGCCGGGCCTCGACCTGGCCAAGGTGCTGGCTTTCTCTGCGGCAGGTTTGCGCGCAGGTGTGGAGCGCGTGGAGAAGGCCGAGCCTTGAGCTGACCGCCATCATCGAACCGGCTGCCAAGCTTGGCGCCACCGACGAGGATCCCGATCGCCTTGCCATGTATCGCTTCGGCGTGGAGACCATGGAAGAGAACCAGATTCGCGTGCTGACCACCGCAGATATGTCGCGCGTGGCCGAAACAGCGCGCCGTGAGCTGCACGTCTAATGCTGTCAAGGACCTGGCGAGCTCGAATCGTTCATGGCTGATAAGTCGACTTAGTTCCGATATAACTACAACTTAGTCGCTTGAAAAATAATCTCGAAAAGTTTGCAGGTAATTATTCATGGTTTTCGTAAGATTGATTCTGTTGAGAGCGAGATAGGTATCTCGTCTGACGGCTGAGTGATATCGGAACAGTCCAGCTTCACCATTACTGTTCACTGACAACTGTTCACTGAAATAGAAAAGGCATGGTCCCCCGAGGATCATGCCCTTTCTATTTCCAGAAGGAAGGTAACGCGTGAAGGTACGAGAACAACTGCGCGAACTCTGGCGGCAGGCTACGGGCAGCATGGATGTTGCTGCCGGCGCGGCTGATGCCAACGCCGAGCGCAAGACCCTGGCGCTTCCGGCAATTCTGAGCCCGGTGCAGTTTCCCGGGCAGTCGTTGCCGAAACCGACGCCAGTCAATCTGCGCCGGTTTGCGGAGACACCCGTAGTACGGCGCGCCATCAACGTCATCAAGGACCGCGTCGCAGCCATGGACTGGCAGGTGCGCGTGCGGCGCGGCTGCGCGCCGGACGAGGGAACACGACTTCGCAGCCAAGGTCGGCGGCCTTGCGCCGGGCGCTCGAAGAGCCGAACGCGGTCGACAGCTTTCGCACCCTGATCGAACAGGTCATCGAAGATGCGCTCACCGGCGGATACGGCGCGATTGAAATGGAGCCGACCGGAGATCCGGAGCGGCCGGCGATGCTGTGGCCGGTGGATGGGGCGTCGATCCGCATCAATCCCCGCTGGGACGGCCAGCCCGACACGCCGCGCTACGCGCAGGTTGTGCCCGGCCAACTGGAATCGAGCGCCGTTGAACTCCGCGATAACCAACTGATCTATGTGCGCATGAATCCGCGCAGCTTCACGCCCTTTGGACTCGGGCCGCTCGAAGTTGCGTTTGAGTCAGTGAATCAGTTCCTGAGCGCGCATCGCTTTGCGGGCAAGCTTGCGGCGAACTCTGTGGCGCAGTATGCGCTCTGGCTCAACGAAGCCACGCCAGCGCAGCATGACCGGCTGATCCGCTGGTGGCAGGACGAGATTGAAGGCACCGGGCGCGTCCCGCTGCTCTCGACCGAGCAAAAGCCGGAGGTGCTGCGCTTCGCGCAGGGCACCGACGCCGATCTGCGGCTTGCCTGGCAGGAGTTTCTCATCCGCATGGTGGCCAATGCATTTGGCTTGCCGCCGCTGCTGCTTGGGCTGGAGAGCGACGTCAACCGCTCCACCGCTGCCGAGCTTGCCGACGAGGCCTTCCGCGGCGCGATTCTGCCGCTCGCGCAATTGATCGCCGGCCACATTACGCGCGACCTCTTTGCGAAGTGCATCGGCTGGCGCGAATTTGAATTTGTCTTCAACGATCTGAATGCGCGCGACGAAGAGACGGAACTCGCAGTCCAGGTGCAGCTGCTCCAGGCCGGCGTGCTGACGGTGGACGAAGTGCGCGCCATGCGGGGACTGGCGCCGCTTGCGACAGAGCGGGACGGCACAAGTATCGGCATCTCCTGAAGTGGGTAAATGAGCGGACATGGGCACTTGGGCCGCATCGCCTCAACAGCGGTGCGGCCATTTTTCTGAGAACGGGCGGAGACGAAATGCGATTTGAAGCAATGGCGGTAACGATTCCACACGTGGAAGGACATCCCAACCGGGTGCCGTTCGAAGGTGTGTTGACGGTGGTGAACTCGGCCAGTGATAAAGCACCGGCCGGCGCGCGCGGACATCGCGTGATTCTCACGCGCGAGGCGGCGGAAAAGGCGTTGCCTTCGCTGCTGGGCATGGCGGTTGATTACCGGCCGGGTTGGGATGGGCACGATGCGCGGCGCAAGGTCGGGCTGCTCACCGAGGCCAACCTGGTCGGCAATCGATTGGTGGTGCGCGGTTACATCTATGCGCGCGACTTTCCAGAGGTGGCGAAGACGATTGCGGCACACGCGCCGGAATCGATGGGCATGAGTTACGAGTTAGCCGATGCCCGCGTGGAAGATATGCGCGCCGAAGTATGGAAGCTGACGCGCGTCACCTTCACCGGCGCCGCAATTCTGCTGCGCGAAAAGGCCGCCTATCGGGCAACCAGCTTCCGCATGGCGAGCTGACGCGGAGCTCATCAGCTCTGCAGCTTTCAGCCGCTCGACATCACTCATCCGCTGACGGCTGAGAACTGATGGCTAACAACTATCGACTTTACGAAAGGAAGGTCATGGAGAACAACGAAAACCAAATCATGGAACGGCTTGAGGCCGCGACCAGTCTGCTGGAACGTGCGCTCACTCTGCTGCAAGAGCACCAGAGCACGGGCGAGGTAGAGAAGATTTCCGCAACCGTGGAGCAGAGCAGGCGCGAAGTCGAATTGCAGGAAAAGCTCGCCGCGGCCGAACGCGAAATCGCAGAACTCAAGGCCGGAGCACCGCAATCCGCCCTGAATCCTCTGCGCAGAACGCTCCCGGCATCGACTTCGGAGATGCTAGCCAAACACGGTATCGCCGAAGGACCGGTCGACGTCCGCACACTCGACGCAGCTCTGGCCGGCCTTAGCCTGGAGCAGCGCATCGCGGTAAAGAGCCAGCTGCTGCGCGCCGGAGCCATCGCCTAGAACAGCGAATCTAGAAAACTAGCTGAACAGTGGACAGCTAGCTACGTGACGCGCACCAGTTCAGGCAGATCAGCTGCCCACTGAACAGCTGTCCAGCTCGAAATCCCAGCCCCATGGAGGGGGCGAGACACTATGAACGCATCTTTCGCAGATATCCACGCGGCAGCCGACTTCATCGGGCCGGGCGCAATCGAAGTTCCGTTGTACCAAACCGAGATCTTCGACATCTGTCGCCGCTCGAGTCCCTTCGGCCAGCGCATCAAGCAGGTCCCCGCCACCGGGCATCCGTCGCGCTTCTTTGAAGAAACGGCGCTGCCGAACCCCGGCACCGCGGGCTTCGTCAATCCGCGCAGCATTGTCGCCCCGGTCGTCAGCCCGACGCGCGTGGAGCGCAGCGTGCCGCTCAAGGCTATCGTGTCGCAGATCAACTACAACCTCTTCGACGTCGAACTCGGCAACCAGCAGCAGCAGTTCGCCTATCTGCAGGCCAAGGACCTGGTCGACACAGTCAGCGGCGTGATGGTGACGCACGACGTGGCACTTTGGAACGGCAACGACACCAGCCTCAGCGTCGCCCACCACGACGCAGTACATGGGCGCGGTTGCACAGATCGCCGGCGGCGGGAATAGCGTCACCGTGACGACATCGATGAAAATCGTCGACAGCTGAAAACCACGGTCGCGCAAATGGTCGCCAACAACGGCTACTATGTGCGTCCCACGGCTATCTATGCCAACCCGGTGCTGCTCGACCTCATCGATCAGGAAATGAAGACCGAGTTCAACGTGGTGCTCAACACCGACCAGATCACCGGCGGCTTCCGCGTGAAGATGCTTTCGACGCAGGCCGGCGACCTGCCACTGATCCCGGACTGGAGCCTGAGCTACACGGGCACGCCGGGCTCGGGGAATGCCGTGCTGCCCGCGTACATCGTCACCGAGGACCTGATTGAGTACCACTGGCTCGGCGATCCCACGCCGCGCATCTTCCAACTCGGGCTGCCCGGCTCGCTCGACCTCCCAATATGTCGCCGTCAAGTTCGGCGCCATCGTGGTGAAGGGCTCAAACTACGCGCATTACCAGGTGCTGGTCGACCGCTAAAAACCAGGGGAACAGGGACTAGGGAATAGGGAGTAAAAGACAAAAGCGCCTGTTGTACAGGTTTCGTTACTCCCGACTCCCTGTCCCTGCTCCCTGCTCTTCGGAGGAACACATGGCCTATCTTGAGCCAGCGGATTACTCAAATTACGGATTGCCTGACAGCACCACGGCAGATTGGATCACCGCCGCAACAGCGCTGATTAATAGTTATTGCCGGCGTCCCGATCTGAATATCACTCAATATACGGAGCGCCTGCGCGTTATCAGCGGATCGCGCACGGTGCGGCTGAGCTATCTGCCGCTGGCGCCTCTCGGCAGCGCTAGTTCACCGCTGGTGGCGATCGAAGGCCGTTATGCAAAGCCTCGTCGTGGCGAGGCGATCGAAAACGCTCTGTTCGAAACCGCGTTGGCATTCTCTCTGCCAGGCCAATGGAGCACCATCGATCCCAGCACGGTCGACTTCGACCCAAACACCGGTGAACTCACGCTGCCCTGGAATGTCTTTGGCCTGCCCTACAACGAAATCTCAGTCACGTACACTGCCGGCCTTGCAACGATCGGCGACGACGTGATGACCGCATGTGCGCAGATCGTGCGCAATGCGCAATCCACGCCAGCGCTGAATGCGAGCAAGACCAAAATCGACACGATGCAGATGCAATACTTCTCAAGTTCGCTGGTGGATGAGACGGTGCAAGCATGGCTGCGTCCCTACGTTGCGAACAGGCTGGGGTGAGCGATGAGCGACACAGCACCGCGTAATCCGACGAACGCACCGCAGATGCTCGCCGATGCATTGCTGCGCAGCGTCGCTGGCGCCAGCGCGCAACTGCGGGTTACCGGGACAAACACGGACTCGAATCAGTCCGAAGTCGGCCTGATTGCGACAACGTTCACCCAGGTTGTTATAAGCCCCGTGGTGATGCGCAAACTTCGTCCCACTTTCAAGGATGGCGACGCATCCCGATGGGAGATGCTCGTCTCGGCAACCAGCGTACAGGCGCAGGTCAATGCGCTTGACCTGCCGTCGGCGCAGGCTTTGTTTGCCATGACACTCGCAGTCACCGTCTGCAGGCCAGGACTATCTCATCGAGTCCGTCGCCTCCAATGAGGCATTCGGCCAGGTGTACTTATATCGGCTCTTGTTACGTGAAGCTTGCCCGCAACCGCTTTTAGCAAATAGACTCGCTCATATTTATCTATGACGCACTGGCTGACTCGCCGAGCCAATTACCACTGTGGATCACTAGATTCGAGATTCGATCCGGAAAGGGGATCAGGAAAAGCGAATTCGTGACTGGGCATTTTTTGTATTCCCTGTTCCTATTCCCTATTCCCTGCACTTATGCAAAACGCGAAAGATTCCTTCTATCTGGCGCTTCGCACGCGCCTCGCCATCATCAATCCGGAGCGCACAGCGCTTCTGCGCGGAGCACTCCGGCCCGGCATTCTCGTTGAAGAAGCCGAAGCGCCGCCGGCACAATTGCCGCCGGATGTCTTTGTCCTGCGCTGGCTGGGGCTCGGCATCGACATGGATCTCAGCTCAACGATGGCTGGCTGAAGAGTGCGAGATCCTTTACAGCACCTGCGGCTACGCAGGCATTCGGCGGGCTCGATCGCGGCCGCATGTTGAGCGCGATGGACGAAGAAGTGATGGCGATGTTGCAACCCTTCTACACGCCGAAACTCAACTACTCCGTCCAGCCCGCAGCAGGCAATGCAAACGCAGATCTTCTGGGACGAACCAACTTTCGCGCCCATCACAGTGCAGCGCGATCGGCTTAGCCGCTCCGCCAAAGTTCTGGTCTACAGCTACCAGGAGCAGGGAGAATAATGATGGCCAATTCGTTTTCAGCGCCGGCGCCCGTCGCACGTCGTGTGCGCGCCTACTTTGCTCCCGTCAATCGCGCCACGCAGACTCCTGTGCTCTTCGATCCTTCGCAGCTCGGCTCGTTCAATCTCGATGCACCATCCGCTCCGTGGATCGACCTGGGCTGGATTCAGAACTTCACGCGCAAGTCTACGAGCAAAAGCGGGTCCATCCTCACCGGGATTCCGGCAGCGTCGCTGGAACAGACGCGCGATTTGCTCGAGGCGCAACTGAATTTCGAATTCCTCGGCTGGACGAAGCTCACCATGGCCCTCGCCACGGGTTCGCAGCATATGAATCTGCTGGCGCCGGCCAGCGGCGCAACATACGCCGCAGATGGGGCTAGAGCTGCTCCGGCCGTAACCGTGCAAAGTGGCTCAACGGCATCCATCATTCAATTGACAAGCCACTGACGCAGCCAACTTTGCGCCCGGCTCCATGATCGCGGTCGATGCTTGACTACACAGGACAAACAGGCTTTGTCGGTATCGCCGGTCTCCGGAGCCTACGTGCGCCAGCCCCTTACGGATGTGGATTACATTCGGCGCATCACCTTTAATGTCGGCCTCGTGCTTAAAGTCAGTGCAACAAGCTTGACCCTTGCGCAACCTTTACCCGGAGGAGTACCCGCAGCCAACGCAAAGTTACAAGCCATTACGGGATTCGTCGACCGCGAAGGCGGAAGTTTCTATCACGAGTGGTCGGCGCTTTTTGTCATGCAAGGCAGCCAGGGCGACCGCATCTTCTTCCACTACCCACGGCTGCAGAGCCTTGCCGGCGCAGAAGAGTCAGTGACCCCACTCGATAGCAAACACAAGGGTGGACTCGCGCGCATTCTCCTCAAAGGCCAGTTCCTTGCGCTGCCGGTCACCGATCCGCTGGATGGCGAACGTGTGCTCTGTTACCGCAGCTTCAAGCCCGCCGCTTACGCGCAGATCTGATCGACACCCGGTTTTATCGGCAACCCATCAACTTATCAAACAGAATATCGGGGCGTACACGATGAAGATCACGATCGGCGGACAGGACTACACTTCAGCTCTCGACGCGGCACATCCATTGACCGTCGAGCGAAAACTCAATCGAACCGTCGGTTTGCCAGTTATGGATGACTCCTGCCGGCGAATAGCCCCAATGCGCTGATGCGCAATCAGCCTATTCAGATAACTGGCGACGACGGCACCTGTTACTTCACCGGCTATATCGCTGCGAGCCCGATGCCGGAATATGCCGGGCTTGGCCTCGAAGGTCCGCGCTACCGCATTGCAATTCAGGCGATCAGCGATGAATATCTTCTCGATCAGCCCGCGATGGCTCCCAGCAAAGGCGCAGCCGGGGTAAATGCAGGACCGCTTGTCGCATCACTTGTAACGAAGACAGGATCGTCGGCGATCTCGACCCAGGCGCTCTCGCTTAATACTCCTGTAGCCAGCTTCACTCCACTGGCCGGTGCATCGCTTCAGCGACAATGCCGGCGCGGTTTCAAATTTGGTACGGGCTGCGTACCGCGCGCTAAATGGAGCGCTATCTCTCGAGTCGATCCCTGTCGCAGTGCATCCTCTCAACGAGACGGACGGAAGTTTGGCGCTCGCGAACCTGGTCTTGACTGCCGGCGTAAAGCGCGCCCTCGCAAACGACATCACGGTTTGCGGAGAACATGAGCCCACTGCATACGTTACTGAGTACTTTCTCGGCGACGGCATAACCACCCAATTCGATCTTTCCAACGACGCATACAGTCCGGCCTCATCGAAAACTACGATCATCCGCGAGCTTTTTAACGAAGCCCAGATTGACCTGCAACTCTGGGGCAATCCGGGAACCAATGAGTATTTATCGCTCGGGGCAGGCGGCTTAGCCATGCAAGGCGGAACAGGAAAAGACGGAGATACGCAGTTAGCCTGGATCGATCCGGTCGAGATGGGTGGGACTCTGCTACTCGAAGCCAGTGGAGTTACGCTCGCCAATGGAAGCGCCGGGATTCTGGCCGGCTTCTTTACCGGCGACCTAACTCAACAGGCATGCACAGCGGGGTTTCAGGTAACTGCTCAGCAAGGCACGGGCGCCGTTTCGGTGCAGCCGATGGTCTTGGGCTCGCAGGCGGGAAGCGCCTATCAGGTAAATCCAGCCAATCAATACACGCTGCGAGTACGCGTTCATTGCCCTGAGTGCGAACGAGGTCTGGCGGTCTATCACAGCTACGGCGACAGCGGCGCAATCAGCTATGGAGGCCAGTGGAACATCGCTTCCGCGAAACTTCAGTTTGAGATTCAGGAATTTGTGAACGGTGTCGCCGGAATGCCAGTCACCCTCTACGATGGCGAGGTCGCGAACTTGCCTGGGGCATGCACCGTGGTCGCAGCCAGTAGTACCAATCTCCTCGGCACGATGCGCGCGTTCAATCTCACCAATCTCGGATCAGGCTGGGTGGTGACGACGCCCGTCAATGGCAGTCCTGCAACACGCCGAGTCGGCACAACGGCACAGTCTGCCGAATGCCATGTTGAGAGCACGGGGAAGCTGATCTTCTACGCGGGATTTGCGCCACCTGCCGGCGAGCAGATTGCTGTGAATTATCGCGCCGTGGGTAGAGCTGTGGGACGCGCTGTGAACACCGCCAGCCAACAGTCCCTGGCGCAGATTGGTCTGCCTTCCGTCTCGGCCTGGATCGGATCTGTTACGAATCCCACCGCGCGCAGCTCGCAGGATTGTCGCAATGCTGCCCTCACTCTCGAATAGGCCGCCGCAAGTGTAAGCGCTCTATGGAGCGGCACCTACAAATGCACACGCGCTGGCCTCGACGCCGATGTTTGGCCCGGAGACGCACTTGCGTTGAATGCTCCATCGGCTAATTTGAATGCGCAGGTGATAGTCCGCAGTGTGAAACTGACTTATACCGCCAGTTATCCCGACCTGGTGCAGTATGCCATCAATTTTGCGAATGACTGGGCCGACGACCTGGCAATCAAGACCAGCACCACCGTTCCTGCAGATACATGGTTGCCGGCCGCAATATCGCCGACTTACCTGTCTAACTTGAGCGGGCTTTCACTCACAGCAATGAGCGGCGCCAATGTGACGATCAATACGGGCGCCACGGCCACCACCGGCGGAGGATTTGAGATTCGCCGTCGAGACAACTGCTTCATGCCCGGCGTCGATCCTGACCTGGTGATGCGCGGATCGCAGTCGACGATGACCTTTACACGCGTCTCGGCCAGCGACCGCTTCTATATAAGGATGTACGACGGATCGAACCCGCCCAACTACTCGGAGTTTTCGGCGGCCCTGATCTTCAATCTGCCGCTGGGATCTTGACGGCGACCGCTGGAGTATAACGGATGCGAATGATGAACGAATTCGAAGCACAGGTTCTAAGCGATCTGAGCGTACTGAAAACTCAGATGAATGGGTTGATGGGCGACGGGAACGGCGGACGCATTGCGGAACTCGAGCGGCGGATGGAGCGCCACGAACAAAACTGGCAGCGCGCCAAAGGATTTCTCGCCGCGTTCAGCGTTCTGCTGGCCGTTGTTGAAGTGGCCGTCGAGGCCTGGCATCATCATTGATTGATTACTTCCCGGCAAAAGGGCTTCCCTCATGAATCGCGGCAGGCCGGTTGGAGAACGCGGCATTTGCCGAGGGCCCGCTCTTATAATCACCCCATGAGCGACAAGCCGTTAGTTGGCGTGGTGATGGGCAGCAAGAGCGACTACGAAGTCCTCTCCGCGGCCGTTGAAATCCTGCGCGCGTTGAAATTCCGCACGAGGCCCGCATCGTCAGCGCGCATCGCACGCCTGATTGGCTCTTCAAATACGCTGAGACGGCGAAAGAGCGCGGTCTGCGCGTCATCATTGCTGGAGCCGGCGGCGCAGCGCATCTGCCCGGCATGCTCGCCGCGAAAACGCTGGTGCCGGTTCTTGGCGTTCCCGTATCCGCAACGCAGCTCAACGGCCTCGATTCCCTGCTCTCGATTGTGCAGATGCCCAAGGGCGTTCCGGTCGGCACGCTGGCCATCGGCAAACCCGGCGCGGCCAACGCCGCATTGCTCGCGGCCGAGATTCTCGCTGCCAACGACGCCGCACTCTACGACCGGCTGGCGGCATGGCGCGCCGCGCGGATGCAGGAAGTAATGACGCAGGAGCTGCCGTAGTGTCTGCCGATTCACCCCACAACGAAAAACCGCATGTCATTCAGCCCGGCGGCCTCATCGCCATTCTCGGCGGAGGCCAGCTTGGCCGCATGACTGCTATGGCGGCGCGCACCATGGGTTATCGCGTGCGCGTCATGGACCCCGAAGCCAAGTGCCCAGCTAGTTTCGTGGTGGACGAAACAATCGTTGGCAGATGGGACGACGTCGATGCAGCCAGGAAACTGGCTCGCGGCGCCGATGCCGTCACGCTTGAGATCGAGCAGATCGGCGTCGATGCGCTAAGCGAGGTGGCGAGTATAGCTCCGCTGAGGCCCGGCGTCGAGCCCATCCGCATCATCCAGGACAAAACTCTGCAAAAGACGTGGCTCGCCGAGAATGGGTTTCCAGTCGGCCCGTTTCGCATCATCCGCACTGAAGATGAACTGCATCATGCGGTAAAGGTGCTCGCCGGGGGCATCTTCCTCAAGATCGGGCGCGGCGGATACGATGGCCGCGGCCAAGTGCGTATCGGCATGGAGGCCTTGCTCAACAAGCAAATCATCACGGACGCCTGGACCAGCATTGGAGAAAAGCCGTCGGTCGCCGAGCAGGCGCTCGACCTGGCGCAGCGAGATCAGCGTGATGGCGGCGCGCAATCCCGCCGGAGAGGTACGCACGTATCCCGCGGCACGCAATCACCACGAAAATCAGATTCTCGCCTGGAGCGTGCTGCCCTCCGGCGTCTCGCCAGAAATTGAGTCACGCGCCGAAAAACTGGCGGCATCCATCATCGAGAAGCTCGGCATCGAGGGACTGCTTTGCGTGGAGATGTTCATCACGCGGCAAGGACGGCTGCTCATCAACGAACTCGCGCCGCGTCCGCACAACAGTTACCACCAGAGCGAGCGCGGATGCGTAACCAGCCAGTTTGAGCAACTGGTGCGAACGACCTGCAATCTGCCGCTCGGCGATACATCGCTGATTACCCCGGCAGCCATTGTGAATCTGCTCGGCGACGTGTGGCTGACTTCGTCTCCGAACTTCGCCAAGGCGCTCGAGGTTCCCGGCGTGCGGCTGCATCTGTATGAGAAACGCGCCGCAAAGATGGGCCGCAAGATGGGGCATCTGTCTGCGACAGGCGCTACAGCGAAGGAAGCGCTGGAGCGGGTTTTGGAAGCGAAGAAGCGATTGATCTAGTTAATGACAGGGAAGGACCGGCTTGGGTCTTTCGGATCGACGTGTATTCTTAACTCCTCGCCCGCTGGATGATGTCGCACAAACGCGTCGGCGTAATTGGGATAAATGTACGGCTTTTTAATCGCTCCTTTAAATCGCTCAAAATGTGCTTTGTATTTGTATTGGAGCACTACATAATTACCGCCGTAACCCGGCTTCTCGAAGTGACATCGATCAATCGTTCCTGCCACGGTCGGCCAGTTGCCGCTCGCCATGTTTCGCCAAAATAGAATGAGCCATCGGAAGACGAATTCGATGAAGATGTCAATTACGAAGCCGGCCATATGTGCCGAAAGGGTAGCAAATGCGGGTTACGAGCAGTAGCTAAATCCACACGTCGTTCGCTGCCGTGCGCTCGCCGCCTTCTTCGCCGGTGTTGCGCACGCCGCGCGGTTCAATCAGCATCAGCTTTACTTCGCCTTCCGCGAAGGGCTTGTGCTCCACGCCCCTGGGAACGACAAACATCTCGCCGGGGCCGATGCGCACCGCGCCATCGCGAAAATCGATCCGCAAATAGCCTTCGATAACGATGAAGGTCTCGTCGGTATCCTTGTGGTCGTGCCAGATGAAGTCGCCCTCGAGCCTGGCGAGCTTGAACTGGTAGTCGTTCATCTCGGCGACGACTTTGGGCTGCCACTGTTCCGTAAACAGCCCGAACTTCCCGGCAAGATTGATCGCCTCGTAACTCATCGGAGCACCTACGAACTGAACTGCTCAGCCTTCTCCCAACGCTTGGGCCGCCTGTTGGCCTGCAGAATCTTCTTGCGCAGGCGCAGCGACTTCGGCGTAATCTCCACCAGCTCATCATCGGCAATGAACTCGATGGCCTGCTCCAGATTCAGCGTTTTGTATGGCACCAGGCGGATGGCGTCGTCTGCGCTTGAAGCACGCATGTTGGTCAGCTTCTTTTCGCGCACTACGTTCACGTCGAGATCGTTGTCGCGCGAGTGCTCACCGACAACCATGCCCTCATAAACATCCACACCCGCGCCGATAAAGAGAATGCCGCGCTCCTGCAATCCATTCAGCGAATAGGTTGTAGTCAAGCCCTGGCGATCAGCGATCAGCGCGCCCGTGGGCCGCTGCGGAATCTCGCCCTGGTACGGGATGTAGCCATCGAAGAGCGAATTCATCACGATAGTGCCGCGCGTCTCGGTCAGCATTTCGCTGCGCAGACCGATCAGCCCGCGGCTGGGTACACGAAACTCCATGCGCACGCGACCCGAGCCGTGATTGTGCATCTTCGTCATCTCGCCCTTGCGCGGACCGAGCTTCTCAATCACCACGCCCGTGTGCTGCTCGGGAACGTCGATAGTGAGGTGCTCCACCGGCTCCATGCGCGTGCCTTCGACAACCTTGGTGACGATCTCCGGCCGCCCGGCCATCAATTCAAATCCCTCACGACGCATCATTTCGATTAGAATCGCAAGCTGCAATTCGCCGCGTCCCAACACCTTGAAGGTATCGGGCGAGCCAGCCTCTTCCACGCGAATCGACACATTCGTCAACAGCTCTTTTTCAAGGCGCTCGCGCAGATTGCGACTCGTCACATACTGGCCTTCCTTGCCCGCAAACGGCGAATTGTTCACGCTGAACGTGATTGCGATCGTGGGCTCATCGATGACAATCAGCGGCAATGGCGCAGGAGTTTCAAGCGATGTGATGGTTTCGCCGATGGTGATACCTTCCACGCCGGCGACGGCCACGATATCGCCCATCGTGGTTTCTGTCGTCTCGATCCGCTTCAATCCCGAAAACGTGAACAGCTTGGTGATGCGCGTCTTCATCAGCGATCCGTCGCGCTTCGAGATGTTTACATCGTCACCTGCGTGCAGAGTTCCTTGGAAGACGCGGCAGATGGCAATGCGGCCGAAGTAGTCTGAATAGTCCAGATTGGTAACGAGAATCTGCAGCGGAGCATCGACGTCGCCTGTCGCTGCGGGAATGGTAGACACGATCGTCTCGAAGAGCGGCTGCAGGTCTTCGCCCGGCTTGGCCATGTCGAGCGTCGCTGTGCCAGCCTTGGCCACTGCATACAGCACCGGAAAATCCAGTTGCGACTCTTCCGCATCGAGATCGATGAAGAGGTCGTAGATCTCGTCCAGCACTTCTTTTGCACGCGCGTCGGGGCGGTCAATCTTGTTGATCACGACAATGGGCTTGAGTTTCGCTTCAAGCGCCTTGGCCAGAACGTAGCGTGTCTGCGGCAGCGGCCCCTCGGCTGCGTCCACCAGCAGCATTACGCCGTCTACCATCTTCAGCGCGCGCTCCACCTCACCGCCAAAGTCGGCGTGACCTGGCGTGTCAACAATATTGATCTTGCCGCCTTCAAAATTAACAGCCGTGTTCTTCGCAAGGATCGTGATTCCGCGCTCGCGCTCCAGGTCGTTTGAGTCCATCACGCGCTCGGCTACCTGCTCGTTGGCGCGGAAAGTGCCGGATTGGCGAAGCATGGCGTCAACAAGGGTAGTCTTACCGTGGTCAACGTGGGCGATGATGGCGATATTGCGTATCGTCTGGCTCACAGGCGTAGTGTTCCTTTTCTTCTAGGGCAAATCTGGATTTGCGCTCAGGTATGGCCATTGGCGGCCATCAGGTTGGGAATGAATACAAGATGAATGGCCACACAATGCGGCAATTTCTATTCTACCAGCAGTGCAATTCCAGCAGAATCTGCACATAGCAAACTCTTTAGACCGCAGACGGATAGACGGTGGCTGGCCTGTTCTGCCGATGCCTTCATCGGTTTCCGCTCCGCATCCCGGCCAGCGGGAAGCGGCCTGCTTGCATCGAGTTCCGCGCAGTCAGCCCCAGCGTTTACACTCATCGGCAAATGAAACCAGCCGCTTTTCACGGTCTTCTCTGCTGTTCGCTCCCATCTGTCACGAGCTTCGCCATGGCCTTGATGTTCGGTTGCATCGCTTTGCCGCAGTCGGCTGCTGCCCAGGCGGCACGCCGCGGCAACGCCGACTTCACCATCTATGCCATCGACGTTGAAGGCGGCCAGGCAACGCTGCTGGTCTCACCTTCCGGTGGTTCGCTGCTCGTCGATACGGGTTGGCCCGGCAACAATGGCCGCGACGCCGACCGCATCGTGGTGGCGATGAAGGACGCGGGCATCACGAAAATCGACAAAGTGCTCATCACCCACTTCCACACAGATCACGTGGGCGGCGTTCCTGAACTGGTCAAGCGCGTCCAGGTCGGCGAGTTCCTCGATCACGGCGTCAACCGTGAAGACTCCGACATCACGCGTAAGGACTACGCGGCTTACGTCAAGGCAATCGGCAACACACCGCGCCGCACACTGCACCCGGGCGATCTGATCGACATCCCCGGACTCAGCACCACGGTGATCACCGCTGACGGCGAACACGTCAGTTCGGTCGCGGGCATCAAGCCTGTGCCGAATCCCTATTGCGCCAGCGAGCCCAAGTGGGAGCTCGATGCAACCGAGAATCCGCGCTCAACTGGAATTCTTGTGCGCTTCGGCAAATTCAGCTTTCTCGATCTCGGCGACCTCACCAAAGCGAAAGAGATTCCGCTCGTCTGCCCGGACAACCTGATCGGACATGTCGACCTGTATCTGGTAAATCATCACGGATTCAACCTGTCGAACTCGCGCGCGTTCGTTGACGCCATCCATCCCCGCGTCGCCATTATGGACAACGGCGCGCACAAGGCCGGCAGCCCCGAAGCATGGCAGACGGTGCACGAAAGCCCCGGCCTGCTGGATCTGTGGATGCTGCACACCGCCGAAGACTCCGACGCGGCTCACAATAGCGCCGAGACATTGATTGCGAATCCGAAGGGCGAGGGCGACGGACATTACTTCAAGGTAGTTGCGCGCCAAGATGGCACCTTCAGCGTGATGAATTCACGGACGGGACAGACGAAAGAGTATAGGGCGCAGTAAAGAGTAATCGACAAAGGGATTCGGATCAAATGACCTGCCCGGTTAATCTCGCCGGGTTGGCGATATCGAGTCGCCCACCATTTCATGAAGGATTCAGCAGGGAAGGGAAAATGCACCCAAGACATGCGGGGCTGCCGTTGTATCAGCAAGTCCTCTTTCTCATCTTTACGCCGCCGACCATAACTGGACTCTGGTGGCTCATGAGCAAAGGGTTGACTGATCAACTGGGCACGACTGATAGTCCAACGGTTCAAGGGTGGACCAAATCCTTGGGTTGGTTCACTTTGGTGGCGTTGTATGTAACAGGTTTGATGTTTTTTTGCGTATGCCCACTTCTTCTAGTTTGCCAAGCAGCGATCACTTGGCCGCAGGCTCGGCGAGCCGGCGTGTCAGGGCACGACTTTAGTCGTGCCGTTCAGCTCTTCATAAGACTGGGCTTTAGCCCCTGTTCGTTTTTGCTTCTTAAGGTAAGCTGAGCCGAGCGGGTACTCTTCCGGCGCGCTCGCCAATCTCGCCCGAATAGGATTCTGTTCGATGTAGGCTCGATGTTGATCGAAGCTCGCCTCGTCGGTAATGCGAACATCTGAGAACCCGCGTTGCCAGATCTCGCCTTTGAATTCCACTTCTCGTCGCGCGCGGAAGGAAAAACGTCCCTTGATGAGCTGCATCGCCTTCTCGATGCTCAGGTCGCCGGGGACGGTTAGAAGAACGTGGAGATGATTGGGCATGATCACAAAATCGTGAATGACGAATTTGGATTCGCGAACGCATGACCGCAAGACATCGATGAGAAGCCCGGCAATGCGTTCCGACTGGAGTAGATTCCTCTTCCCCGCTGTGGCTGTTGTCACAAAGAAGGTCCGTGGACGTCCGGTTGCGTTGTTAGGGTCTGATGGGCGAGACGGTCTGGACATTCAGGGGCTAAAGCCCTCCTCTCTTTGCTTTGCCTGCGGCACGACTAAAGTCGTGCCCTGACACGGATGCACGATAGCAGCCTGAGCCACAGCGGTTCTTGACTCGCTTTGGCATCCTACAGGCGAAGTCATAAGATGAGTGGTGATCCCGAGCACGCCTTGAACTTTGCTGTGTAATTTCCAAGGAGCCCTATGACCATTTCGCGCCGCAAATTCATTGCCGGAGCAGTTGCGGCAGCATCATTCGCCACCTTTACGCGCGCAGCCCGTGCAGCCTGTCCTTTCCGCGTCGCCGTCATCAACGATGAGATCTCGCAGGATTTCGATCATGTCTGCTCCGTTGTTGCACACGATTTCGGCCTGGAGTGGATCGAGTTGCGCAGCATGTGGGGCAAGAACGTAACCGACCTGCCCGATGCCGACCTTGACCGCGCAAAGACCATCCTCGCCAAGTACAACTTGCGCGTCACCGACATCGCCAGCCCACTCTTCAAGACCGACTGGCCCGGCGCGCCGCTATCCAAGCTGAGCGAACATCGCGATCAGTTCAAAGCCGACTTCACCTTCAAGCAGCAGGAGGACCTGCTCGAGCATTGCATCATGCTCGCCAAAACCTTCGGCACCGATCGCATCCGCTGCTTCGATTTCTGGCGGCTCGACAACGTTGCTCCCTATCGCGTGGCGATCAACGAAAAGCTGCGCGATGCCGCGCGGCGCTGCGGACGCAGCAACCTGATTCTGCTACTCGAAAACGAAATGTCGTGCAACACGGCAACGGGAGAGGAAGCCGCGGACACGCTCCGCGCAGTGCCTGAAACCAACTTCATGCTGAACTGGGATCCGGGCAACGCGGCGACATTTCCGAACAGCCAGCCATTCCCGAATGGCTACAATCTGCTGCCCAAGAAACGAATTGGTCACTGCCACGCCAAGAACGTCATTCGCAAACCCGACGACAAGTGGGAGTGGGCACCGGTCGGCACTGGCGTCGTCGACTGGGCCGGACAACTCGCCGCACTGCAACGTGACGGCTATCGGTACGCTGTGAGCCTCGAAACACACTGGCGCGGCGCTGGTACGCCGGAAGCCTCGACTCGCGAAAGCTGGAATGGATTGAAGGATGCGCTGATCAAGTCCGGGGCCGGAACCGGGTGCTTCGCCTGAAGGAGGCGAGCGCCCCGGCCTGCATGCGATCGAATGTGCTGAGTTCGCCCGTTACATGCTCGGCGCCTTCGCGCTCTCTCCGGTATCGATGTTGTGATTCTTCGCAACCTGTTCAAGCAACTGCAGGTGTTGCGCGATCACATTTGCGCCTTGCTGCGCTACTTGCTTTACGTTCGGATCCTGGGCCATCTGCGCCTCGTTCTGGAACTCCTTCAAGTCTTGTTTGTGATCCTTGACCATCAGCGTGATGTACTCGCGGTCAAAGTCCGGACCTGAGAGTTGCTGCAACCTGGCAATCTCCTTCTTGTCTTTCTTTGAAGGGCCTTTGGGCTGCGAGACTCCGAGCTGCTGGGCTACCGGCATGAACCATTTGTCGTTCATCTGAGAGTGCTCCGACACAAGCTTCTGCGCGAGTTGCTTCACATCAGCACTCTGCGATTTCTCCTCTGCGAGCTGACCCAGTTGCACCTCTGTGTTGTCGCCTTCCATTGCTTTGGAGACGAAGGCCTTGTCGGCGAAACCCTGGCCCGTCGGTGCAGTGCCGGGATATGCGCCGGAGCCTGGGTTCTCTGTGTTCGGCATTTGCTCCGGCTGCGGAACGGGTTTAGGTTGCGTCATCTGCGCGAGAGCAACCGTGCAGGCGAACATAACTGTAGCGGAGCTGATGCCAAAGCTATAAGGTATCCGTTTTAGATTCATTATTTCCTCCAACACGCGTCAGGAGATCCCCCACACGCATACCGTGCGATGCAGGCGACGCGAAATGGAGTTGCCCAAATGCGATGATCCTACTCGTCTGCAAGTGGCTTGTGAATAAGGGCTTTCGAGCACACAAACACCGCAACGGGTGTCGGCGCACCAGTGAGTCTCGTCAATGCTGAGCGGTGGACGTGAACGAGAAGATATCCCATATCTCGCCAGCTTTCTCGTCCTTGGACGAAGATACTTTTCCTCCGGCAAACTCGTCGATGGCGTGCAACCAGAAGCCAAGTCCTACGCGATTCGAGCGCATCACCCGGACCTGCCAGTTCCCCGGGAATTGCCGCCAAACTGCCTTGGCAGCATTCGTGCCTACTCCGCTTCTTCGATATGCGCGAAGAACAAAGAACTCGGCCATATCCCAGATGGAATTGGTGCCAGAGACTGGTAAGATTTCACGGATCAATGCGAATCCAGCGAGCTTTCCATCAACCCTGATGAGGAAGGGGTGGCGCCCAGGTTCGCTCCAATAAAGTGGCAGATCCGGGTATCCAAACCTGCCGTCCGGACCGAGTTCAACGGAGTGAAATTCGCTGAAGTCATGCGCGTACAACTCGAGCAGATTCGCGATGACAGGCATTTCTTCATTCGTGGCTCGGAAAACATCTACCTGCCCGAAAGAAGATGTGCGCGGTTCGGTCATTGTTGAGCGGATGCGGCCTGCGAGTGCTTTGTTTGTGCGTAAAGCGCTTCCAGCGCATCGCATGCCGTCTTCACGCCGTCTTCTCCACGCAGTTGCTCGGCCACAGCGCGCGCCTTCTCGGCAAGTTTTGGATCGTCGAGCATCTTGCGCAGCTTGCGTATGACCTTCTTCGGTGTATAGCCCGCCTTCTGGATCACCTTAGCCACACCGAGCCGCTTCATACGACGCGCATTGTCGGGCTGGTCGTGCGAATACGGCATGATCAGCATCGGCTTGCCCGCGCGCAAACACTGCGCCGTCGTGCCTACGCCACCCTGGTGCACGACGAGCGAAGCGCACGAAAACAATTCTGAATACGGCGCATATTCGGCAACGCAGATCGAGTCGGGCAGTGGCTGCGCTGGGCGGTTCCTGGGATCTGATCCAATCAGCAAAACGGCGCGCACGCCCAGCTCCATCGCCGCCTTCGCCGATACTTCGTAGAAGTCTCCGGCAGCCAGCACCGCTGCCGAGCCGAGCGTAAACACCACCGGCGCCGACCCGCTCGCAACAAATTTCTCAAGTTGCGGCGGCAGCTTGGCATTGCCCGCATCCGCATCGTAGTAGGCGAAGCCGGCGATGAGCGTGTTCGGCGGCCAGTCCTTCTGCTCCACACCGAGGACGCGCGAGAACAGCGCCAGAACCAGATTGGGAGAGTGCTTTGCATCGAACAGCGGATTGGTGCCGCGCTGCAATCCCAGTTCGCGCCGCAAATCATAAATCGGCTCGGGCCATTTGCGGCTCGCAAATCGCGCCACTCGCTTGATCACGCGTCCGAATCCCGGCACGCGTTTGTCGGCTTTCGCCAGCCTGGGATAGGGCGGCAGCACCGGCGGATCAAACGCCGAGAAGAACGAAAGCGGCGCTAACACGTAACTCGCCCATGGAATGCCCGTCGCCTCCGCCACAATGGGTCCCGCATAATTCAGCTCGCCCATCAGCAACAGATCGGCGCGCACCGGCTTGGTCGCCGCATCAAGCAGGTCGTCATACGTCTGCCGCAGCGAAGGAAACAGAAAATTACGCAGTCCGTGCTCCGTACCGTTCTTGATGTCGTAGACCATCTCGACGAGCACATTATTCGTCGGATCGATGTCCGGCCGGATCGCATGGAACTCCAGGCCCAGCGGTGCAATCTTGGGCCGGTAGACCTCGGGCACCGCCATCACCGGTGTGTGGCCGCGTCGCTTCAACTCCAGCGCCAGTGCAATCAGTGGATTGGTATCGCCATAGGTGCCGATGTTCGAGAGAACGATGCGCAAAGTGGGGTCCGCAACTCGAAATGAAGACGCACCGATAAGAGTAATGCATCGGGCGGCCAGGGCGATGCTATCTCGGTTCAGTTCTGGACTGAGAGAATTTGAACAGACCCAGCACCGCGCTTCTCTATCTTCTCCCTGCTTTACGCCGGCTGGATGACCAAAACGCCGGCCCCACCGCAGGTGGCTTCAGCCTCATTTAATCTTGCAGCACGATAATTTGAGAGGAGAACTCCGCATTATGCGCGTCCTGCTCGTGGAAGACGAGGCCCGGCTAGCTGACAATCTTGCTGCCGCCCTGCGCGACGGCCCCGGTCTCGCGGTCGACTGGGCCGCCGATGGTGAGGCCGGTGACGATGCGGCGCGTAATCTCTGCTACGACCTCGTGATCCTCGACCTGATGCTGCCCAAGCTCGACGGCTATGGCGTTCTGCGCCGCATGCGGGCCCGCAAAGACGCAACGCCGGTCCTGATTCTCACCGCGAAAGAAGGCAAGGACGCGATCGTCCAGCTGCTCAACGCGGGCGCCGACGACTATCTTGCCAAACCGTTCGACCTTGGCGAACTGATCGCTCGCGCAAAGGCCCTGATCCGCCGTGGCAAAGGCGCCGCCCACCCCACGCTCAAAGCGCTCGGCGTCGAACTCAATACGCTGGAACAGACCGTCCATCGTGGCGGGTCTCTCGTCGATCTTTCGCCCACCGAGTACCACATCCTTGAATACCTGCTGCATCATCCGCGCAAGGTCGTCAGCAAGCAGGAGCTGCTCGAACACCTTTACGACTACAACTGGGAACACCACTCCAACGTGATCGAGGCGCATGTCTCTAACCTGCGCAAGAAACTCGATGCCGCCATCCCCGATGCGGAACCGGTGATCGAGACCCTGCGCGGACGCGGCTACCGCCTCTCGCCCGAGCCCTCATCATGACCCGCCGTTCTACATTCGGAAAAACCAGCATTGCCTTCCGCCTCATCGCAGCCGTGATGCTTGTGGAGCTGGCTTCGGCGGCGCTGATCATCCTGCTCGCGTGGGGATACGAGCGCCACAGTCACTTCCGTTCGTTCGACGTGATGCTGCATGGCCGCGCCGACTCAGTGCTCGGCGCCGTGCAGGACGCCGAAGATGTTGGCGACAACGTAATGCTCGACCTCGCCGACCTGCATGTACCGCCCGATGATGTCTACGAGGTCTGGGACGGTCGCGGCAAGCTGCTGGGCCGCTCTGCAAACTGGCAGGGCAGCGGAGGCATGGTGGTCCCCGGTCGCAATGGCTTTTTCCGCACCAGGCTTGGCCATCACGAGTACCGGCTCCTCCTCATGCGCGGTACCCGAATCGTCGATCCCGGCGAACCCGGCGGCGGCAAGCTGCGTTTCGTTACGATTCTTTACGGCGCGCCGACCGAGCACGTCTGGGAAGCAATCTACGGCGCGGTCGAATTCTACGCCGTTGGCATGCTGCTGCTGGTGCTGATCACGGGCCCACTGATTGCATGGGTACTGCACCGCGGACTCGCGCCTCTGCGTCAGCTTGCGGCAATGGCCGGCCGCGTCTCGGCTGATTCGTGGGAGTTCTCGCCGCCTGCCTCCGCGCGCGAGACCGTCGAGCTAGCCCCACTCACGCAGGCACTTGAAAACGCATTGCAGCGGCTGGAACGCTCGTTCATGCAGCAGCGCACGTTCGTCTCCGATGCGGCGCACGAGCTCAAGACCGCCGTCGCCGTCGTCAAGTCATCGCTGCAACTGGTGGGCATGCGCCCGCGCACTCTGGAGGAATACCAGGCAGGCAACGAACGCGTTCTCGCCGATACCGCGCGCATTGAAGAACTCGTTGCAAAAATGCTCACCCTGGCTCGTGTTGAAAGCGGCGCTGCAACAGCCGCGCCTGATAACAAGTGCGATATGAACCAGTGCGTCGCCAGGACTGTCGCGGAGCTCGAAACCTTTGCAACGGTCCGTCAGTTAGAACTCGTCGTGCGCGATCTGCCTGCAACCCCGTGCATCGTCCCGCTCAACACAGAGGATTGCATGCTCGTCGTCTCCAACCTGCTGATGAATGCCATCCAGCACAGCCCGCCGCATGCGCAGATCGAAGTGCAGGTCGCCGCGCGGGACAACTCCATCGAATTGACGATCCAGGACCACGGCGACGGCATCGACCGGGAAGCCCTGCCCCACGTCTTCGATCGCTTCTACCGTGGAGATCCCTCGCGTGCCCGCGCTACCGGCGGCTCCGGCCTCGGCCTCTCCATTTGCAAGGCCGCGATAGAAAAGGCCGGCGGCACCATCACGCTCACAAGCGAACCGGGGCAGGGAACAACGGCGACCGTCCGCATCCCTAGGCAGTAGCGGCTCTCCGGCGCGGTCACTCGGGAGCGATTTTTTAGGAACACTTGAAGCAGCATGTGCCCGGTCCTTCAGCATCCCTTAATCCTGCCGTGGAACAATGCTTGCGCCGGCCAATCCATCAGAATTGCTCTCGCGATTTGCCGAGCCCACGCGGAGCCGAACATGCAAAATCAACGTTGTCTCCCAGCCTTTGCGCGCATCCTTTTTGCCGCCGCCCTGCTTTCTACCCTCTTTGCCGCACCGATAGCCGCCCGGGCACAAGGACCCTACAAGGTTCTTGATCAGTGGAAGCTCGCCGACGCTGGTGGATGGGACTACCTGCTTGCTGACTCTGCAGCGAATCGCGTTTACATCACCCGCGGTGACCACGTCGACGCCGTCGACACCACGACTGGGAAACTAATCGGCACCGTCAGCGGTCTGCACGGAACGCACGGCATCGCGCTCAACCCCGATGGCAAGCTCGGCTACATCTCCGATGGCGGCGGCAACGCGGTCGTAGTCTTCGATCGCTCCAATTTCTCCACCGTGGCAACCATTCCCGCGGGCACCAATCCCGACGCCATTATCTTCGAGCCAGCGACAAAAACCGTGTGGGCCTTCAACGGCCGCAGCAAGGACATCACCGTCATCGACGCTGCCTCGCAAAAAGTTGTCGCCACCATTCCGGTACCCGGCAAGCCCGAGTTTGCCGCCGCCGACGGCAAGGGGAACGTCTACAACAACATTGAAGACAAGAGCGAAGTGCTCAAGATCGATGCGAACACGCACAAGATCATCGCCACCTGGCCCGCAGGTTGCGAATCGCCCTCCGGCCTGGCCATCGACATTGCCGGCAACCGCCTCTTCCCGGTATGCGACGGGAACAAGATGAGCGTGATTGACACAGCAAGCGGCAAGATCCTCGCCACGCCCGCCATCGGTGACGGTCCTGATGCCGCCGGCTGGAGCGCCAAACACAAGCTGGCCTTCGCCTCCAGCGGCGACGGTGTGCTTTCGGTTGTTGACGGCGCAACCTACAAGACAATCCAATCGCTGCCCACCAAGCGCGGCGCTCGCACCATGGCCTACGATCCCGCCACCGATCGCGTGTATCTTGTGACCGCGGACTTTGGTCCTCGTCCCGCTGCCACCGCCGAGAATCCGCGCCCACGCCCACCGATGATTCCTGGCAGCTTTGAAGTCATCGTCGTCGGCCGCTAGGCAGATCCGATTCGACCACATCGCGCACTCGCCAGAAAACGCCGCTGCGGCCAACCCCGGCGGCGTTTTCTTCATCCTCAGCCGTGAGGCTCACCGGATGCGTTCAACCCTGAAGGCCGCCCTGATCGCCGCCCTTCCGATCGAGATTGTGAACTTCTGGGTAGTCGGCTATCCGGCTGGCGCGAATGGCCTTACATCGGCCAGCCAGTCCGCCGCTATCGCCCTCCAGTGGTACCTGCTCCACCTGCCCGGCGTCATCGCCAGCGATCGCATCGCGCCTCTGCGCGAGAACGCGTTTGCATGCTCCTTCGTGCTTTTCATCGTCGGCTACATCGACACAGTTATCCTGCTCGCCCTCATCATCTGGGCCGCGCGACTGGCGCTTCACACCCTCCGCAAGCTATCCTCCCCCATGAAGCACGCGCACTGAGTCGGAATGCGGTTATGGGTCCTTACTCCCTACTCCCTATTCCCTAATCCCTGTATTTATGAAGCTTGCCCTCGCCATTCTCGCCCTCGTCGTCTTTGCTCTGTCGTTTGTGGCCGACTACAAATGGCGCCAGTGGATGGCCAGGCGCCGTGCCGACCACGACCCATCTCAGCCTCATGGTGCGAACCATAGCCGCGATCCTCGATAGCCAATCCAGGCATGGAGGACGGCGAAACCAAAGTCCAATGCACCCTGTCCCATCTCCCAAAGTGAGACGCGAGCTCGCAACTTTTTTCATTTCCAACCGTTACAATAATTTGAAGGGAGTCGTCCAAGACGCTATGCACTCTAACCTTGCCCTCGCCCTTCGCTTCCCGGCACGTCGTATCGCTCTCTCGCTGGGTCTTATTGCCGCCACGTTGTTCGCTACCGTTCCAGGCGCCCGCGCCCAGTTTGGAGCGCCACCCACGACGCCGGTCCACGACCCCGCTGCTCTCAAGCCGCCCGCCGGCGCCCGCGTTGCCATTGTCGAATTTGAAGACATGGAGTGCCCCGACTGCGCCAACGCCAATCCGCTCCTGAAAGAAGCTGCGGCCAAGTACAACATCCCCTGGGTTCGCCACGACTTTCCGCTGCCCTTCCATGCCTGGAGCTTTCAGGCTGCCGTCAACGCCCGCTGGTTCGACACCAAGAGCAAGAAGATGGGCGACGACTACCGCGATGCCGTCTTCGCCAACCAGCGCTCGATCGAGAGCCTCGACCAGCTCCGCCAGTTCACCGAGAATTTCGCCAAGAGCCACAACATCGCACTCCCGTTTGCCATCGATCCGCAGGGCAAGTTCGCCGCCGAGGTCAAGGCCGACTACGCACTCGGACAACGCATTGGCATCGAGCACACTCCAACCATCTGGATCACTACCGCGAACAGCAAGGGCGCGCCATTCGTCGAAGTCGTCGATCGTACCAAGCTCTTCCAGCTCATCGACCAGGCCATTGCCGATACAAAATCAGCGGCTGTGAAAACAGCAAACAAATAACGTTGTCGTAATTCGGGGCCCCTTCCCCATGTCAGACTTCCGCCAAGTTGTCGAAATCCAGGCTTCACCGGCACGCGTCTGGTCAGTACTGCTCGACGTAGAGCATTGGCCTGAGTGGACCACCTCCGTCACCAAAGTCCACCGCATGGACATCGGCCCGCTCACCCTCGGCAGCCGCACCCGCGTCTGGCAGCCTAAACTCGCGCCCGCCGTCTGGTGCGTGACATCGCTCGATCAGAAGCGCCGCATCTTTGCCTGGACCACGCGCAATCTCGGCGTCAAAATTGTCGCCCGCCACCAGGTGGATGCCATCGGCAACTTCAGCCGCGTCACCCTCTCGCTCCACTATTCCGGTGTCCTCGGAGCCATCCTGGCCCGGATCTACCGTGACCTTAATCGCGACTACCTCTCCCGTGAAGCCGGAGGCCTCCGTGCCTACTGCGAAGCGCCTATGGTCCAGCAGCGCGCAGCCGCTCGCTAGCCGCAGCATCTGTTTTGAAAGTATGACGGTGTTGGGGGTTGTCAAGGCACAGTGCAGCGTGTCGATGCGACGCAAGCTCGCCTTCACCCCAGTTCCACCCCGCGCGTCTCCGGAAGCAGCAGAGCCATACAGGCCGCTGCCGCAAACGCCACTGCGCTCGCTCCAAATGCCCACGCCAGGCCGTGCTGTTCGCTCAGCGCCCCAATGGTCACTGGACCCAGCGCGCTCAATCCTCGCGCCACATTGTAAGAAATCCCCAGCGCCGTCGCCCGTCTCGCAGTTGGAAAGATCTCGCTCCCGATGATCCCCGAACCCGTAAAGAATCCGGTCCCAAAGAACGCTGCCACGCATGCAAAGGCCAGGATCCATCCCGGTTGCCGCGCTCCCGCCAACAACGGAACCGCTACAGCCGCCGCAGCAAGATAGACCGCAAACGTCCGCTTCCGCCCGAACCGGTCCGCAAACACCCCAAATAGCAAATATCCCGGCAGCATCCCCAACAGATTCACCGTCACCAGAAACCCCGTCAGGCTGAGTGCCGCAAACCCGCGGCCACCCTGCGAAACCGGCAGCACCAGGTAAGCCGGGATCCACGTAAACAGCCCCCACCACCCGAACATCCCAAACGTATTCGTCGCTGTCAGCACCACCAGCGCCTTCAAAGAGCCTCGCCCCCCGCCACGCACCTGACCCTTCGCACGCGAGGCATGTACACGCTCCCAAACCTCCGGCTCCGGCACATGGCTCTGAATCCAGAACACCAGCCCCGCCGGCAAAATCCCTGCAAAGAAAACCCAACGCCAGCTGGCATGTGCCAGGATCAGTCCAGCCACCACCGCCGAGATCGCGTACCCCACAGCCCAGCTGCTCTGCACAATTCCCAGAGCCCGCCCGCGCAGAGCGGAGGGCCACGACTCCGCCACCAGTGCCGCACCCGTATTCCACTCGCCGCCCATCCCAAGTCCCAGCAGGAATCGGCACACCGCCAGCATTGTGATCGTCGTCGACAGGCCGCATGCAAACGTGAACACCGAATAGACAAGGATGCTCGCGCTCAGCATCCGTCGCCGCCCATACCTGTCCGCCAGCACTCCAAACAACAGCCCGCCCAGCGCTGAAGCAATCAGCGTCAACGCGTTCAGTAGCCCCGCCGTCGTGCGACTCATGGCGAATGCCCGCATCAGCGTCGCCAGCACGATCGAGTAGAGCATCACATCGAACGCATCCAGCATCCATCCCAACCCAGCCGCCATCACCACGCGCCGCTGTGCAGCGGTAGCGCCACGCCAGCTGAAGGCTGTTGGGTTCGACACCATAGGACTCATCAAAATCGGGGAAACTTCATCTGTCATCGACGCCATGAGATAGGACGGCAAGAGCTGGGGTGCTTAATCCGCAAGCGCAAGAGTTAGGGTGTCCGATCCATTCGACAGCTTTTCGTCGAATAGGTGGGAATGCACGATCCTCTCCCGCTTACTGGGCGCGCTGCGGTACAGCCCCATGCATGCCTGTAGTTGAACACCAGCGTCTCATCTTGCAGCTTTCTCGTCTACAACCGACTCGCCTCTGCCTGATATGTTGGCTCTCAGTGGCTCCGCACCTCACCATCGCCATCGACACCGGCGGCACATTCACCGACTGCGTTTATCGCGTCGGCAGCCGGATCGACGTGCTCAAACTTCCCTCCACGCCCGACGACCCCAGCCGCGCCATCCTCGATGCCGTCAGCCGCATCTGCAAACTCGTTCCCGCTGTGACCGTCGAAGTTCGCCACGGCACTACTGTCGCCACCAACGCCCTGCTCGAGCGCAAAGGCGCGCGCGTTGCCTTCGTCACGACTGCAGGATTCGAAGACACACTCGCCATTGCCCGCCAGGCCCGACCCGACCTCTACGACTGGAACCATCACCGCCCCGCGCCCATCACCGACCTCTGCTTCGGTATCCCCGAGCGCATCGGCCCCAACGGCGAAATCCTGCTTGCGCCAACTCCCACCGCGCTCGACCAACTTCGGAGCGACATTCGCAAATCGAAGGCCGAATCCATCGCCGTATCGCTCCTCTTCTCCTTCGCCAACTCCGGCCATGAACAGGCCGTCGCGCAAGCTCTCACATCTCTTCATCTACCCATTTCGCTCTCCCACCAGATCCTTCCCGAGTTCCGCGAATACGAACGAGGCTCGACCGTCGCCCTTAATGCCTACCTCGCTCCGCGCCTGCAGCGCTACATTCAATCTCTTGAACACGGTCTCGCCCGCCGCCAGGCGCGCCTCAGCATCATGCAATCCTCCGGCGGAATTCTCTCTGCCGCATCCGCCGCGCGCGAACCCGTCCGCACCATCCTCTCCGGACCCGCCGGCGGCGTCATCGGCGCGCTCAGCGTTGCGCGTGCCGCCGGCATCGATCGCATCCTCACCTTCGACATGGGCGGAACCTCCACCGACGTCGCACTGCTTGATGCCACCCACGAGCCCCCGACCAGCACCGAGGGTCAGGTCGCGGGCCTGCCCGTCGGCGTGCCCATGCTCGACATCCACACCGCCGGCGCCGGCGGTGGCTCGCTCGCATGGATGGACACTGCGGGCGCTCTGCAAGTCGGACCGCAATCCGCTGGAGCCGTTCCCGGCCCCGCCTGCTACGGCCGCGGCGACCAGGCCACCGTCACCGATGCAAATCTCGTCCTTGGCCGATTGCATCCCGACCACTTCCTCGGCGGCGCCATGCGTCTCGACGAATCCCGCGCTCGCAAAGCGCTCTTAACAGTCCCCACCAGATCATTTGCCACCCTCGAACATCTCGCCGAAGGTATCCTCCGCGTCGCCAACGCCCGCATGGAGTCAGCCCTCCGCCGTGTTTCCGTCGAACGCGGTCACGACCCGCGCTCCTTCACGCTGCTCGCATTCGGCGGAGCCGGCCCGCTCCACGCGTGCGCCCTCGCGTCGGCTCTCGGCATCCGCCGCGTTCTTGTTCCCGCCGCTCCCGGCGCGCTCTCCGCACTCGGCATCCTCGACGCTGACCTGCGCCGCGAATTTTCGCGCACCGTCATGCTCGCGCCCAGCTCAACCCAAATCGCGCACGTCTTTCGCGATCTCGAAGCCGAAGCCCGCGCCACCTTCTCCGCCGAGGGCGTTCGTCCAATCCTCACCCGCTCCGCCGATCTCCGCTATCACGGCCAGGGCTTCGAACTCCGCGTCGACTGGTCCGCCAACGCGGTCAATCGCTTCCATCGCCTCCACCAGCAGTCATACGGTTACTTCGATCCCGGGCGCGCCGTCGAAATCGTCACCCTCCGCGTGCAAGCAATCGCCCGTTCACGCAAGCCGCGACTCAAAAGTGCAGCCCTCGGCAAAACCGACGCCCGCCATGCCCAGCTTTCCCCACACCGCATCTTCGAAGACGGCCGCTGGCGAAAGGCCGTCCTGTACGATCGCGCACTTCTGCGACCGGGCAACCGCATCGTCGGTCCCGCAGTCATTACCGAGCTCAGCGCAACCACGTATCTTCCCACTGGCTGGAAGGCCTATGTCGACGTTCTCTCGAATCTTGTGCTCACTCAACATGCAGGAGCCCGCCGATGACCACCCGCCGTCCGCTCGACCCCGCCGAAATCGCCGTCATCGGCCACGCGCTTCACTCCGTCGCCGCCGAGATGGGCGCCGCCCTTCGACGCACTGCCTTCTCGCCCAACATCAAAGAGCGCCGCGACTATTCCTCCGCGGTCTTCTCCGCCGAAGGCGACCTCATTGCCATGGGCGACGACATGCCCGTCCACCTCGGCTCCATGCCCATGTCCGTCGCCGCAGTTCTCGCCGACCTCCACCTCTCCCCCGGCGATGTTGCTTTGCTCAACGATCCATATCGCGGCGGCACGCACCTGCCCGACATCACCATGGTCGCGCCGGTCTTTCTCACCGGCCGCGCACGCGCTGCGTTCTACGTGGCAAATCGCGCTCATCACGCCGATGTTGGCGGCATGTATCCCGGCTCCATGGGACCCTGCCGCGAGATTGCGCAGGAAGGCATCCGCATTCCTCCCGTCAAGCTGATGCGCGGCGGAAAAATGGATAAGCAACTTCTCTCGATTATTCTCGCCAACGTGCGCACGCCGAAGGAGCGTGAAGGCGACCTCACCGCGCAACTCGGCGCCTGCCGCATTGGCGTCACGCGTATGCTCGAACTCGTCGAACGTTTCGGCCACACACGACTGGTATCCTGTGTCCGCGCCATGCTCTCGGGCTCCGAACGCCTCATGCGAAATGTGCTCGCATCGCTGCCTGCAGGCCAGTGGCAAGCCGAAGACTTCCTCGACGACGACGGCGTCATCCCCGGCCCCATCGCCATCCGCGTCAAGATCAGCACCGATCCCAAACATCGACGCGCCATCGTCGACTTTGCCGGCACCGACCCTCAGGTCCCCGGCAGCATCAACGCTGTCTACGCCATCACATGGTCGGCGGTCTTCTACGTCTTCCGCTGCCTGCTCCCATCCGGCGCCATCGCGACCGCCGGCCTCATGCGTCCCGTAAAGGTGCTCGCGCCTTCAGGCTCCATCGTCAATGCGGGTCCGCCCGCAGCCGTCGCCGGAGGCAATGTCGAAACTTCGCAGCGCATCGTCGATACTCTCATGCGCGCTCTAGCGCCCGCACTGCCGGATCGTGTTCCCGCCGCCAGTTCGGGAACGATGAACAACCTCACCATCGGTGGAATCGATCCACGCACCTGCCAGCCCTACACCTACTACGAAACCATCGCCGGCGGCCACGGCGCATCGCCGCAATCACCGGGAGCCAGCGGCCATCACGCGCACATGACCAACTCGCTCAACACCCCCGTCGAGGCGCTCGAATACGCCTATCCCTTCCGCATGATCCGCTACTCTCTCCGTCGCGACTCCGGCGGAGCAGGAAAGCATCGTGGCGGCGACGGCATCATTCGTGAGCTTGAATTACTCGGCGACGCGCAGGTTACGCTGCTGGCAGATCGCCGCAAAAGGCAACCCTGGGGACTCGCCGGCGGCAACCCCGGGGCCGCCGGTCAAACCACAATCGTGCGCTACAACGAAGAAGAGCACCTGCCCGGCAAATGCACGCGCGAACTCAAAGCCGGATCGCGCATTCGCATAGAATCCCCCGGCGGCGGCGCCTGGGGCAAACCGGAAGGCGCCTGTGACAAACCGGAAAAAGTGTAATCACGGAGTGTCATCCTGAGCGCAGGACGCGAATCGGGGTCCCCACAAACAGGTCTTCGATTGTGGGGTGGTCATGGGGCTCCACGCAGTGAGGTAAGTGTAACCACGGAGTGTCATCCTGAGCGCAGCACGCTTGGGGCCCCAGGCAGTGGGGTAAGCGGAGCGAAGGATCTGCTTTTTCTCTTCCACCAGGCCTTATTTCGGTGCCCAGATTCGAAACTCTCCGCCGGCATGCATCAGGCTCATCATGTACAGCATCCCGTCGTAGTACCGATACTGCCCTGACGGAATCGGCGTATTCCACAAAGCCTCGGTGAACTTCTTCGCCTGCGCGCGATCCGTAGCCGCCAGCCCAGCCACTGCATTCGTCCCCACCAGCCCCGTCGGATGATCCTCATGCGTCAGCCCCGGCTTAGCACCAAGGTCTTTTCCGTCGAGCGTAAACAGCGGCCCATACGTATCGATCCCCTGCGACGCGAAGAACTTCTGTATGCGATCGCTCAGTTCCTGTTCTGTCGGATCCTTGTGCCACCACGACCAATCGACTGACCAGTTGCTCGCCGTTCTCCACGCGTCATACCCAAATCCGCCCGACTGCGAAAACCGATTCACGTGCGGCGTCCCATCGAAGTTCGCATAGGTCGGCGCCAATCCCGTTTCCGGGTTCGTCGTCTTCACGAAGAACGCACGGCTTGTTTCTGCCGCCTTCGCCCAGAACGCCCGATCCTCCTCCGGTCCCCAACGTGACCACAATTCGTAAAACGCTGGCAGATGATACGAAGGATCCGTGAACATCTGCGGAGAAACATCGGGCACAAACAGAATCATCGGTGGATCAGGGTTCATCATCGGCCCAACCATATGCGGTCCAAACTTGCCGGGCGCCGTAATCACCGGCCGATGCACCATCGCCGTCAACAAATTTTGGGCTTCAGCGCGGTAGTTGTAGATTCCCTGCCCATCTCCCCAGCGATTCGACGCGAACAGCAGCGCCATCGCAAAGTACGATTCCCCATCGGGCGCTGCTCCCTCAGAGTTATGCGTCCCATCCGTCTTGCACGACCACGCGAAGAACTGATAGCTCGGCGCTTTGGGGTCCGAGATATACATGTAGGTCTTGGCCCAGTTCCAGATCGCGTCAAATTCCGCCTTCTTGCCCAGCTCCACCGTGATCATCATTCCGTACGACATGCCTTCGGTCCGCACGTCGTGATTCGCCCAGTCTGTCACATACATCAGCGGCCCGTTTGCATTGCTGCCCGCATCAAAGGCAATGGCCTGCGTTTGTTTGTCGCCGTGGAAGAGTTGCTGATAAGCGACCTCAATCTTCTTCCGTATCTTCCTCTTCGAGTGCCCATCTTCCGCAAACAGGTTGCGATACTTGCCGGTGGCATAAGCGCCGGAACCATCGGATGACGGCGCCTGGGCCACCGCTACGGTCATCGAGGCGAGCAAAAGACAAAGGATAATGGCCGACGAATGAATCCTGAAGGTGGGCCGTGACACGATTTTTCCCCGCATGTGAAGCGATTTAGTTAGCACCGAAGCGTGCCCTGAGTATCGCGCGGAAGGCGGGGAGATGGCAAGGAGACCGGAAGTGAGACAAAGGGACATTGGGTGTCCTTTTGTCGCAGAGTCTCGGGCTTTTCTATTTGGGTGCGGGCGGCAGGGACTGCTTTTTGTCTTCGTCCTGCTTGTCCTGCTTGGCCGCCGCCTCTTGGGCGCGCATCTGGGCGTCGAGCCCGTGGGTCGGATCCTTGTGGAAGAGCTTGCGGGAAATATCCGGCCAGAACTCCTGGAACACGCCGCCGATCGCTCCCTCCGCCGTAACAATCATCCCGCTGCTGATCGTCTGTTCCCATCCGTTTCGGTCAGAGGACGGATAGTAGAAGTTCGAAATATAGCCCGCGATGAGGTTACCGCCAACATTCGAGTAATTCGGCTCCCATCGGCGCGTGTTGTCGTGCTTGCATATTACCGTCGTAGCCGCTGCGTATAAGAAGCGGTGCATCGTGCTCCCGTGCCCCAGTCTGAAATAACGCGGATCCTGGTGAAGAATCGAGGGCAGGATGCCGTTGCCGATCATTGTGCCGTTGAACGAGTCCAGGTAAGCCGCTCCCCACCGCTTCCCGTATCCGGCAGGACCCCACCCGAACCCGTTGTTGTTGTCGTCTCCGCCGCTCAATTCTCCAAACCCCGCCACAATGCCTGTGACCGCAAACGTAACGGGATCGATTGCCGTTCGAAAAGCCAGCTTCATTTTCTGTTTGGCGGTTAGCGATACGGCATCGTTGACGTATGACGTATTAAACATGGGAAGGATGCCAAGTACGCGCTGGCTCTCCTGTTGCTTGATCTGCGCCTCCGACTTTTGGCGGCGCTCCTCTTCGCTCAGCTGGCCATCCTGGCTCTGCGAAGTAGACGATCCGGCGGACGGAGCTTGTGGTTGGGGATTCTGGCCAGGTGTGGCCTGCGGAAGTGCGCTCTCGCTGGCCCCTTGAGGCTGTGGCGCCTCCGGCAAGTCAAGAATGACCACAGGTGCCGTTCCTCGATCGATTTCCTGCGCGATCGAAAGAAACGGAAACGCCAGCAGAAAAACTGAGGCAGCAATTAAGTGATGAACGGTGCGCGCGCCGATGAGTAAACCCTTTCTTTTCCTGGTCGGCACATGTAGTCCGACGGCGTCGATCAGAAACGCCCGTGCAAGACGCAAGTCACCACATTGGGTGAGAACTTGAGCAGGATTTTCGCGGCGGCATCGCGTAGTATCGCGTACGCCCATTTTGCTCGAACCTCCGCCGCCTGGTGAATCCGTGCTTTTCCAATAGATTACTGGAATCTCCTGCGCGCTGCCACCGAGGGTCGATCCCCTCCCCGGCCAAACTGGCTCCAGGAAATACCAATTACAAGTGGTTAGACGGCCATCGGCCCCCGTTGGGTACAGAAAATTGAACTTGCTGAACGGGATCGGGTCTAATAGCGATTCACTATCACTTTTGGCAGTGTCTTAGCCTTGGAATTCTCTGAATAATCGGACTGAGAAGGTTAGCGGAAGAACGAGGCCTGAGAGTGAGGCGAAGTCAACAGCGAACTGTCCGAGCCCCAATTAAATTACTCGCACGCGCCGCAAGTCCGAATGCGACGATTGGGCATTCGGGGATTTGCTCAGATTCACCGGCATTGGCTGATCTCTTCTTCAGGGAGAGGTTCCCTCCGGTAAGTGGTGAATGGATGTGGTGGTGCCCCGCTTCGGTTCTGCCGTACTTCTCATATCCGCCGTCTTCATCCTTCCAATCCTGCGCCTTCCTGCGCAACCTGGCCGGCCCGTCCCAGCGGCAGCCGGCCCTGAAACTCTCCCAGATGCGCCTCAACCGCAACTTGTACCGACCTCCACGGAGCCTTTCGGCGATCAGCTATGGGCTGATGGGAGCGTCGCGGGCATCGAGGAAGGGCTACAGGAAAAGACTCAGCAGCCGCTTGCTGCGCCCGATTCATCTCCAGCTTCCATCAGCGGCACAGTCACGGATGCAAACGGGACCGTCATCGGAGGGGCTACCATTGCACTCGAAAGCACCAGCCCAGGAGACCGGCAAACCGCCGTCGCCAACGAACGCGGAGCCTTCGAATTTCACGACCTCAAGTCAGGAATCCAATATCGCGTCTCGATAGCTGCAAAGGGTATGGCGCCCTGGAAGTCGCCGCCGATCGTCCTCACTCCGGGTCAGTTCTTCTTTCTGACCAACATTAAGCTGAAGCTCCCCGCCTCCTCAGTTTCGGTAACGGTGTACGCATCCCAGGAACAGATCGCCACCCAACAGGTTATCGTTGCGGAGAAGCAGCGAGTCTTCGGCATCATCCCCAATTTCTACGTGACCTACGATTCCCACCCTGTGCCGCTGACAACGAAGCTGAAATACGGGCTCGCATACAAATCCGCCACTGACCCTGTGACCTTCCTCGGGGTTGCTTTCATTGCGGCCGTCTACCAGGCAGGAGACATCCCGGACTACCAACAGGGTTGGAAAGGCTACGGTCAGCGCTTCGGAGCGGGCCTCGCCGACACAACAACCGACATATTCTTTGGCGGCGCCATCCTGCCATCGCTTCTGCATCAGGACCCACGCTACTTCTATCAGGGCACGGGAACAACCAGGTCTCGTGCCCTCCACGCACTCTCCTCTCCATACGTCTGCATGGGAGACAATGGAAAACTGCAACCGAACTATTCGAGCATGGGCGGCGATCTGATCTCAGGCGCGATCTCCAACATCTACTATCCCGATACGAACCGTGGCGCACGGTTAGTGTTCCAGGGCTTCCTCGTTACTACCGGCGTCCGCACAGTGAACGCAGTTATCCAGGAGTTCGTTCTGCGCAAGTTGACTCCAAGCGCAAGGCAGAAGAAGTAACGCAATTCGTCAGCCTTGCTTCAGGGCAAGCCGAGTCTTCATCTCGCTCAAAAGCAATTCAACCTTGTCCTCGCTCTCCAGCGCCCTGAACTTGTCTTCAAGCGACTCCGGATTCAACACTTCAACAGCTGCTGCATTTTCCGCCGCCGTCACGTGTACCTTGCTCTTCATCCGGCCAATCGTGTTCTCCTGATCGTTGCCCACCACGTGCTGGGCCTTGGCCGCGCGACCTACCACCTTCGCCCTGCGATGCTCTGCAATCAGCATCTCGCAATGCGCGCGCGTCTCCGTCAGCTTCTGCTCCAGCTTGTGCAGCGCCTGCCGAAGGCTGTCCGCTTCGTGCTTTTGATCCTCGGCCTGTGTCGTAAAGCCGATTGCCAGCTGATCCTGACTCAGCGCACGTTCCAGCGCAGCGCGAGCCAGATCATCCTGCCCCTTCTGCACTGCGAGCTCCGCCTTGCGCCGCCACTCCGCAGCCTGCTGCTCGTGCTCCACCCTCTTCTTGTCCAGCAGATGCTGATCCGCAATCGCGATCGCCACCTGTGTCTTCACCTGCATTAGCTGGTTCTCCATATCCAGGACAACCTGTTTCAACATCCGCTCCGGATCCTCAGCTTTCTCCACCAGGTCATTCAGATTCGCTCGCAGCAACGTGCTTACTCTATCCAGTAACGACATACAATCTCCCTCCTCGCTTCTGAACTTCGGTTCTTCGAATCACTTCACAAAAATCTCGCCACTACTTCGCTGGCGCCTTCGCAGCCGGCTTCACTGCCGCCTGCTTGGCTGGCACGAACTCCGACATCTCTTTCATCATTTCCTTCATCATTGCCTGGCTTCTTTCCGTCACCTTGCTCATCACCAGCGGCATGTACTCCTGCGCAATCACCGGTTGCGCATCCAGCAGATGCTGTCCAGCAGCAGAACTATAGAAGGCAATCAACCCATCGACATCTTCCCGGCTCAGATGCCTCTGATAAATCGCGGTCATGTCCGTTTGCATCTCGTCCGCGGGATAGAGATCCATCGCCTTTCCGACATACTTGCTCATCACCTTTTCCATACCTTCACGCTGCTCGGGAGTAAGCTTAGTGCCCGCCGGCAAATTCGACTCCGTCTGCTGCATCGCCGATTTGATCTGCTGCTGCACCATCGACGGCACGATCTGACGCATCGATTGCATCTGCGCCCGTAGCCGCATCACTTCGAATAGCTTCGCCAACTGCTCCGCGGTGGGCTGTTGATCCGCCGTCATCGCCATCTGGGGAGCCGTAGCTGTTTGCCCCGCCGGCTGCGCACTCTGCGCAATCATCAAGGTTGAAGAGATAGCCGCTGCCACACCCAACATCACTGCCTGACGAAGATTTCGATTCATGCCTTCCTCATCTCTCTTTCCGGTCTGCGTGGCGTGAGAACTTGATCCCCCGCCACGCGTCCTGTTCAGACCAACGGATAAGCGCCCGCACTTAGTGCTTCGCCGCTTCGCCGTTCTGCGACTTATCATCACCCGGCTTGGTCTTCATCGCCTGCACATTCGACATCAACTGCTTGATGTCCATGCCGCTCAGCGCCTCGAACAATGCAGGCACCTGCGCTGCGATCTTCGTCATGTCGCCCGTGATCTTGTTCACGCCGGCGGCTCCGTCGTTGCCAGTCGACACGATCGTGATCTTGTCGACCTTGCTCAGCGGCTCTGCCATTGCGCGGACCACATCGGCCATGTTGGTCAGCAGCTTGTCGACCACCGCAGCCTGGTTCCATCCCTGGTAAGCCTCGGCCTTCACGTTCATGGCCTTCGCTTCCGCCTCGCCCTTCTGGAAGATGATGCTGGCTTCCGCCTCGCCCTGCGAACGGATCGCAGCCGCGCGGCCTTCCGCCTCTGTCGTCAAGCGTGCCTTCTCGGCGTTGGCAAGATTCTCGATCCTCTGCCGTTCAATTTCGGCTCCCTTCAATACGGTCGCAATCAACTCCTTTTCATGACGAGTGATCTCGGCTTCCTGTACCTTGATCTGGCCTTCCTTCTCCACTTGCTGCACCTTCACCTGCTCAGCGGTCACCTGCTGCAACATGACGTTGGTCTGCAATTCGTACGCCTTGTCGGCCGTGGCCTGTTGGCGCCGGCTCTGCTCCGCATACTCGGCCTTCTTGATTTCAAGATCGCGCTGTGCCTCTGCCTGCCGCGTCGCCGAAGCTGTTTCCGCAATCACCCGCTCCTGGTCTGCCTGTGCCTTCGCCACTGCGGACTCTCTCAGTGCTGTAGCCCGCTTGATCGCCGTATCCCTCTCTGCATCGGCCGTCGCCATCTCCGCATCGCGCCGAATGCGCGCGATATCCGGCCGGCCCATGTTCGAGATGTATTCATTCTTGTCGCGCACTTCCTTGATCGTGAACGATATGACCTCGAGCCCCATCTTGCTCATGTCTTCCGCGCACGTCGCACGCATACGCTCGCCCACCATCTCGGGCTCTTTCACAATCTGTTCCACGGTCAACTGGCCGATAATCCCGCGCAGATGGCCTTCCATCACCAGCCTGATCAGCCCTTCCCGCTGCGGCGGTGTCTTCGTCAGAAACTGTTCGGCCGCCGTCAAGATTGAAGCCTGGTCGCTCCGCACCTTGATCTGTGCGACAGCCTCCACCGTCACGGCAACACCCTGCTTGGTGTAGAGGTCCTGCTGCGGAGCCACATCGAAGCTCATCAGTTCCAGGCTCAGCTCGCGGCAGTTCTCCACCATGGGGAAAATCACCGTGCCATGTCCCTTGATCACGCGAGGCCCGCGAAAACCATAGACAATCAGTGCTTCATTAGGCCCTGCCTTGCGATACATCCTGGCCAAAATGCCCATCAGGAAGATCAGCGCCAATACTCCCAGCCCGACAAAGAGAATCATTTCATTCGTCATTCGATCCCTGTCCTTTCAACAGGGGTTGAATTGGTTGATGGTTTACTGCAGTTCACAGTGATAAGTGAACAGTGATCAGCGCGCGATGCTCAACGCTGCGGGTCTAACATGATCGTCTGTTGCCTGATCACTTGTTCCCTATATCCCTGTCTTTCTCGGAAACAACTTCGCCAGCAATCCCAGCAGAAAAATCCCCACCAGGATGCCCATATCCGCAATCAGCACGGTTGAATTCGTCATTGCAATCCCGGTCCTTCGGCCGGGCACAACTCGTTGAGCGATAATGCGTCAGCTGGCTGCTAACGGCCAGTAGTCTTCAGCCTCTACTCCCTGCAGTCCCTAGTCCCTGATCTACCCCGGGCAAATCTTCCCACCTCTTCACGTACGCAATCCCTTTTTCGTAGCGAATCACGTAAACCTCTTCCTCTTTCCTGAGCGCCTCGTCATCCTCCGAGCGCGCGATCGCCGATCGTGTCGCGCCCATCTGCTGGTACACAATCTCTCCAGTCCCGCCAGCCCGAATCGGCGACGACACCCGCCCCACCACGCCCACAACGTCCGTCTCGTCCGCCGTCAGCTCGCGATCGTGCGGCATCAGCACCCTGGTCAGAAACATGAAGATGATCGCTCCTCCCGCCACGCCGCAAATCACAGCCAGAACCACCACCACACCGGCGACAAAGCTCCCATACTTCGTCAGCAGATATCCCGCCGCTCCAAACCAGCAGAGGAAGATCATGATGGAAAACGCATTCCACCACGGAACCTCCGCTCCGCCGCCCCGTACCGCCGAACCTCCGCTACTTGCAGCATGAGAAGCAGCAATGGTGCCATGCGGCACATGCGGAAAATGTCCTGCATGCGGAACGTGAACATGCGGTACATGCACGTGCCCGCCGAAATGCCCCATCCCGCCCAGCAGCGAGATAAAACTCAGCATCAACCCTGCCAAAAAACAAACCAGATAAAAGATCTCCCAGTTCATCTCCGTGCCCCCAATGAACGACGTTCCTCAGCCAGTCCCTCAGTCCCTGGTCCCTCGTCCTTGTCTCTTCTGATCCCTGATCACTGACCCCTGATCCCTGTTTTTCTTCCTCAACACTTCCGTCAGCCGCGGCATCAGCCCCGGCGTCTCCAGAATCGACTCCAGCAGCAGCAAACAATCCCGCGACCGCTCATGCTGCGCCACCGTCAGCAACGCGCTCTTCAACTCGGGATCGCGCCGGAACCGCTCCGCCCCCGATACCAGCCACAGGTCGAGCTTGTCCTCCAGGCCCCGCACCTCACTCAACAGCTCAGGGTGATAGCCCTCGGGATCATCCACCAGGTATCCCGGATGCACCTTGAAAAAACTCGCCAGGATCTGCCGCGTCGTATTCGTCAGGTGAGGCCGCGCCCCGCTTTCGATCTGCGAGAGATAACTCTGGCTCAGCTTCGAGCCCGTCTCCGCCTCGATAGCCCGCGTCAGTTCCTGCTGGCTCATCGCACGATTCATCCCCCGGAGGCTGCCTTCCACCTCGCGCAGATACCTGATTTTCTCGCCGAGCTTCATTCGTCCGTCCGCGATCAGCATTTCAAAATATCTAATCAGCCAATCGCAAATTGCAATAACAATATCGCAATCCGCAATATTCGTCAACAAAAATCGTCATGCCGCTAATTTCGTTTCTTTTCATATAAGTCATATTTGCTCGATCGAATGGTAATATCCAGTTTCGAAAGGGCACATCTGCTCAGGAGGAGCTGAGGGCCAATGACCTCTTGGATCGAGAGACGACGGCTGGTTGACGGGATCCGGACCCAAGATGCTCCTGTTCACCCAGACATGCGAAGGCCCTCCGGCCATGAGCCGGAGGGCCTTCAAGGGTTACTGCCCCAACCCACCTACGCTGTCACTGTCCGCGTAGGCTTGGATCCCCACAGCCCGTAATAGGCGATGAAGAGATAGCAAATCAGCGGAATCACGAACGCATGCTGAATGCCGAACTTGTCGGCCGCCGCGCCCATCGCAAGCGGAACGATCGCGCCGCCCACAACCGCCGTCATAATCAGTCCCGATCCCTTGCTCGTCATCGGTCCCAGACCCGGGATGCCCAGCGCAAAGATGTTCGGGAACATGATCGAGTTGAAGAATCCGCAAATCACAAGCGTCCAGATTGCCACCTGGCCGCTTGTAAACATCGAGATCAGCACGAAGAGTGCGGCAGCGAATCCGAAGATTCCCAGCAGCTTGCCCGACTTGATCTTGGTCAGTATCCACGACCCGAGCAAGCGGACCAGACCAGTGCGCCGCACCCAATAGAGCGAAACGCAGGAACGATGCGGTCTTCGGCGCTGTCCACGCCCTGCGTCTTGAAGTAGTTCACCGCGATCGATGCCAGTCCCACCTCGACGCCGACATAAAGGAAGATGCCGACCGCGCCCGAGCACGGTGTGCCTGTAGCTCCAGATGCTGCGACCAAGGATCGGATCGCCTTCCTTCGCCGGCCGGAACTCCTGCGTCTGCGAAACGTGAGGCAGATGCATGAACGCAACCGCGAATCCCAGAATCAGCAGCCCGGCCGCAATCGCGATGTACGGCCCGCGCACCGTGTTGGCGACAGCCGCCTTGGTGGCCATGCTTGGCGGGATCCGTCAGAATGTAAGCGCCTGCGACCAGCGGAGCAATCGTGCCGCCCACGGAGTTCAGTGCCTGCGCCAGCGTCAGCCGCACCGGCGCGCTGTGCTCTGGTCCCAGAATCGCAACATACGGATTCGCCGCCGTCTGCAGCGCAGTTACGCCCGCGCCAACAATAAACACAGCAGTCAAGAAACAGCGGAAAGCTGACCATCTTGGCGGCCGGAACGAACAGCAGGCATCCCACTACCTGGATGAACAGCGAAACCACCATCGTCCGCTTGTATCCGATCGTCTCAATCAGCTTCGAAGTCGGCGACGAGAAGACAAAGTAAGCCAGGAAGAATGCCGACTCCGCCAGCATGGCCCACGCATAGGGAAGATGAAAATGACCGCAGATGCGGCACCAGCGCCATGTTCAGGTTGGTGATGAACCCGAAGATAAAGAACAGCACAGCCACCGTAATAAACGGGCCGGTGTAATTCGGCGTGGTTGAAGCCGTTGCCGGTGTGGATCGAGTTGCCATAGATTGTTTGCTCCCCGCTTCCTTGAAATGATGCCCGGTAAGGGCAGATCGCGCGACTTCGTGTCGGTCGCGTTTGCGTTTCGCCAGCTGGTTTTCGCTGGGATCGCTGGTAGCCGTCGAATCTCCGGCCAATTTGCTGCACACAACACTATACGGAAAACCCCAGATTGGGGAAGTGATGCGGCAAACTCATGCAAAATCTCGGTACTTGTCCGATATTTTGCCCGGTGCTACCTCCTCTTCCCGCCATTTTTCCGCCGCCTTCGTCACTGCGATTTCCCCTCAAAATGCCTTATCCTCAAGAGAACGCAAGGAGACGCACCGTGGCCACCACCACCCTGAGCAGCGCCAAGTTGAAGAAAGTGCTTGCCGCCCTCGAAGCCAACTGGCAGGCCGAGATGGAGGGCTACCACACCTACAACACCCTCGCCGACCGCGACAGCGATCCAATGCGCGCCCAGGTTCTGCGCCACCTCGCCGGCGCCGAGTGGGAGCACGCTGCCCTCTGGCATGGCCGCATCATCGAACTCGGCGGTCCTGAGCCCGTCTACAAGGGCAACCCCGGCGGTGAGGCCAACTCCCTCGCTAATCGTGCCGGCGGCGTTCGCATGGCCCTGCGCCGGCTTGAGATCGAAGAAAGCCGCCACATCGCCAACTACGGCAAGCAGCTCAAGGATCTCGGCGACGACGGCTCCGTCGCCATCCTCGACCACGTCATCGAAGACGAGAAAGATCACCACCGCGAACTCGGTTCGCTCCTCCGCGGCCACTACCAGGCCCCTGCCGGAGCGCCCAAGGTCGACGCCAAGGCCGTCCTCGACGAACTGCTTGCCAAGCGCGCACAAGGGCGCAAGCAGCCCGGTGCCTGGATCGGCGACGCCATCTATGGCGTCAACGATGGCCTCGGCGCAATCTTTGGAATCGTCTCCGGCGTATCCGGCGCAACCGCCGGCGACAGCAAGTACGTTCTTCTCGCCGGTCTCTCCGGCATGATCGCCTCCGCGCTTTCCATGGGATCCGGCGCCTACCTTGCCGCCAAGAGCGAACGTGAAATCTACCACGCTGAAATCGCCCGCGAACGCGAAGCCATTCAGATGAACGCTCCCGAGGCCCGAGAGCTTCTCTCGCTCTATTTCCAGGTGAAAGGTTTGCCGGAAGCCGACGCCGACCACATGGTCAACCACATCGCAAACGACCCAGAGCAGATGCTGCGCGCGTTGGCCGAGCGAACGTCTTGGCACTTCGGAAGAAGCGCTGTCCAACCCCCTGGTCTCCGCCACCTCCGGCGCACTCTCCACCGCTGTAGGCGCCATCGATCCCCATCATTCCGTTTTTCTTCATGAGCGGAGTTCCCGCCGTCGTCGCCGCGGCCATCGTATCGCTCGCCGCGCACTTCGCCGTCGGCGCTGCCAAGAGCCTCATCACCATCCGCTCCTGGTGGTCCTCCGGTCTTGAAATGACCGTAGTCGGCGCACTCGAAGGCGCCGTCACCTACGGCATCGGTATTCTTCTCGGCAAGGGCGTAATGTAGTGGGCGGCCTGATCCCTCTCGGCGATGCATCGCGTCCGCCGACGCGTTTCCCCGTCGTCACCGTCCTCATCATTGTCGTCAACTCCTGGATGTTTCTGCAGGAGCTAACCTACGGCGACCGATTTGTCTGGATATGGTCCGCCGTCCCCTACCGCATCGTGCATGGCCGTTCCTGGATCACGGTTCTGACCTCCATGTTCATGCACGCTAGCTGGATGCACATCATCGGAAACATGATCTACCTGTGGGCCTTCGGTCGCGAGATCGAAAACGCCATGGGGAGCTTTCGCTTCGCCGTCTTCTATCTCGTCGGCGGAGTTGTCGCCATGTCCGCGCAGATCCTCGGCGATCCTTTCTCCCGCATCCCGACGCTCGGCGCCAGCGGAGCCATCGCCGCCGTCATGGGAGCATTCCTCATCACCTTTCCCCGCGACCGCATTCGCACCTTCGTCTTCTTCATCATCTTTTTCCGGATTACTTTGATCCCGGCAGCGCTCCTTATCGGCTTCTGGTTTCTCATGCAGGTCCTCAACGTCGGCGTAGTCGCCCAGGCGCGCACTGGCGGCGTCGCCTACCTCGCCCACATTGGCGGATTCCTCTTCGGTGTCGTCACCGCGCGCCTATTCGTAGACCCGCGTCGCGTCGCCTACCGCTGGGGCTGAAATTTTCAGCACATGGGTCGCTTTCACCGGAGCACCGGGCTCCGCGATACCTGGGCCACCTGCACACTCTCTAAGTGCGCTCTCTGTGCGTGACTTCCTGTTTCTGGCTGTCGCGTGATGACGGATGACCATTCTTCTTGGTTTGCTTCGCGACATACATCGCGGCGTCGGCGCTACTCAACAAGCTGTCCCTGGTGGCGCCGTCCTCGGGGTAAAGAGCAATTCCCAGACTCGCCGACCCATTGAGAATGCACCCTTCAAAGGCAAACGGGGCATCGAAACTGCGCTCCAGCCGGAGTGCGATTTCCTCGACCTCTGCCTGGTTGTGTACTGCAGGTAGGATCACGGCAAACTCATCGCCACCGAGGCGCGCCAACATATCGAATCCGCGCAGCTGACGCTTCATGCGCTTCGCTGCTTCCTGCAGGTACAGGTCGCCAACCTGGTGTCCGTATACATCGTTCACCTGTTTAAAGTCATTCAGGTCGATGTAAATCAATCCGAAGACGCTCGCACTTTCACGCGCCTTTTCGATCTGTCGATCAACATAGTTGTCCAGCGAGAATCTGTTGTGAACATCAGTGAGCAAATCGAACTCGGAGCGGTGTCGCAAATCGGAGTAGAGTCGCCGCGTTTCAATGGCCAGAGTGGCCAGCCCCGCCGATCTGGAAAGCATCTCGGACTCCGCAGCCCGAGCGTGCGTAAGCGGATCAAATGCAGCGCGTATCATTCCGAGCGGCGGTCCAGAGCGAGCAGGAATCGTTTCGCTGACAACCCTGAAGGAGGAAAGTTCTGCGGGGCGGTTCCCAAGCTGCGCTCCGTCAAAAATCTCACACCAGCTTGGAGCGCCATCAAGCCTGAATGAGACCAATTCGGTGATCTCCTCGATGATCTCCGCGAGAGGACGGGAGCCGTTGATCTCCTCCAGAATGCGACTGCGCTTGCGTTCGATGTAAGCCGCAGCGGCGTTCTGGTTGCGCACTCTGCGTTCGATCACCCAGCCTCTGGCTCCAACCGCCAGCAGCAACAGAAGAAGTAATCCAATCAGAACAATAAGATTCCGAACATTCAGCAATGAAGGACTCGCGAGTAGCGAAATATCATCGACGGAGCGCAGCAGAATATTGAAGGGCACCTCCTGCCCCGGAATGACCGTATTCGTGTCCGTCGTGCAGATGCCCGTTATCCTCACTTTTGAACCGACCGGCACCTTTCGCATCGGTGGAACAACACCTTCGCGAGGATGGCGGTAAATCGCGGTAAACAGGCGGCCGTCAGAGACCACGACATATACGTCCTGCGTAGCCTCTCGAACGTCCGTTACAACCTCACCATCAATCGAAACCAGATCGTTCTGGTGCCCGTCAGGTCGGCTGTTATTCCAGAAAGCCAGTTGCTCCCACGAAGCCTGCTTCGGCGTTAGCGGAGCATATATTCCTGTGCCCTGAATCTCCCCGTCTGCCAGGTTCAGAGACACGATCATGTGCTTCTGGGAAACCGATTGCGTCCGCGACTTCGCCAATACGAAATGGCTTGCGGGTATGAGTCGTGATCCACAGGCTTCTCGAACCGTCCTGAAGCACCACTGCAGCACCGGGTTGATAGTAGGTAATGGTTCCACGAACTCTGACCCTCTGGGTGTGATCCTGCACGTTGTAACCCGCGAGAACCTGATCCATCCGGGTGAGCGGCAAAGACCACGGGTGCGTGTTGACGTTCTTGAGGATCTTTACATTTGCAATTGACGAGACGTAGAGGGCAACGCCGGTCTGCTGCATCTTGTCGTCGAACTTGCCCGCAGCCGCACCGGTGATTTCCACATCGTCGTCAAGCAAGTCAATGAGGTCCCACTCGTCTTCGCTGTCCAGGTTTGCTTCAATGTGCCCCCCCTCCATCACCAACTGCAGCCGGGAACTGCGTTTGCCGGCGCTGCCACTGGTCACAAGGTCAGCCGCACGAACACTGGCGCGAACTGTGACCAGGCGGCAATCGTACTTCGCGCGAATTAGATCAGCGAAGGTAGCCGGCACGGGCTTCGGCAAATCTCCGTGACGGAGAAAGGTAACGTCGCTGGCAACCACGAGTGGACGAAAACTCTGCTGCGTGTCTCCCTTGATCATGACGCGATCACCGGGGAGATACTCTGCTGTCGTTGGAGGGGAGACGAAAAATGCCTCGTTGCCATCCTGCACATACAGCAGTCTTTCGTACCCTCGCGAATAGATTACTGTGGCCTCGAAGATCGCGTGAATTCGATGGGCTGCTTGGGCATTATCGAGCACGTAGACAGCGTGGAGTGATGTAAGCGTCGCGGGTTCCGAGGACCACGCCGGGGACAGAACAGCGAAAGCCATCGCCACGGCGGGCGCAAGCGTTCGAAGGATTGCACACCCATTCCTGTCCGCGCGATGCAGGCTAGCCTCCTCGAAATCACCGACACCTTGGTCCGAAATCGACATCCAATGACCGGTAATCTCACATAAGTCTTCTGAAACGTATCGGCATCTCAATGATGCCGCGATAGCCGTTTATTCGCGATGCACTATTACCGTCGTGGCACACGACGCAATCAGACAAGCTTGCCTCTGGGAGCGGCTTTGCACAGTGATCCACGTCACATTCCCGCTGCAACTTTGGTGGAGGCAGATACTTCAGAAGGCTTTTCGATCCGAGCTTTCTTGCGGGTGTAGCCCAAGTCACAACGATATCAATCACCAAAAGAGCATAGGTGTCCTCGGACTCGCTTCTGAGACCCTGAGTATCGATAGTGAAGAGGCGTGGTTCGGGATCGGCACACGTTTTGGGCGGGAAAGCATGGTCTCTCTGGACCCCGCTACAATGTCTTCGTCCCAAGCCATTCAAGAGATCCCATGTTCAAACACATCCTGATCGCCCTCTGCCTCGCCCCCATCGCCCTCGCGCAAACCGCTCCGGACGTCACCGTAGAACACGGCGTCGCCATGAAGACCCGCGACGGCGTCACCCTGCGTGCCGACATCTACCATCCCGCCGGCGATAGCAAATATCCCGTCCTCCTCCAGCGCACGCCCTACGACAAGAACAACGCCGCCGCATTCGGCCGCACCGCCGCCGCGCGCGGCTACCTCGTCGTTGTGCAGGATGTTCGCGGCCGGTACACTTCCGAGGGCGAGTGGTATCCCTTCAAGCACGAGACCGACGACGGCTACGACACCATCGAGTGGGCTGCCGCGCTCCCCAACTCCAACGGCAAAGTCGGCATGTTCGGCGGATCCTACGTCGGAGCCACCCAGATGCTCGCCGCCATCGGCCATCCGCCTCATCTCGCCGGCATCTGCCCCGTCGTCACGGCGTCGAACTACCACGAAAACTGGACCTACCAGGGCGGCGCATTTGAGCAGTGGTTCAACGAGTCGTGGACTGCCGGCCTCGCGCAAGATACACTCAACCGCGCTATCCGCCGCGACACCAACGCCCTCGGCGGCATCAACGCCCTTCCCCTCACACAGTTTCCCGTCTTCAACATTTCGCAGCCGCAAACCGGCGCACAACTCACCCGAACCCTCGCGCCATATTTTCTTGACTGGGCCGCACATACTGATTACGACAACTACTGGAAGCAGTGGTCCATCGAAGAAAACTTCCAGAACATCCAGGTCCCCGCGCTCACCATCGCTGCCTGGTACGACATCTTCCAGGGCGGCTCGCTGCGAAACTACCTCGGCCTCAAAGCGCACGCCGGAAACGACGCTGCCCGCTCCGGTCAGCACCTTCTCGTCACCATCGGCGGCCACGCCGGAGGCGGCAGCCACATCGGAACCGTCGACTTCGGTCCCGCCGCCGCGGAATACGACGAGAACACCGTCATCCTCGAGTGGTACGACTACCTCTTTCTCGGCAAACAGAACGACTTCGCCACCCATCCCGTAAAAATCTTTGTCATGGGCGATAACAAATGGCGCTTTGAAGAGACCTGGCCCCTCGACCGCGCCAGGTCTACCCGTTACCTGCTCCACTCCGCCGGCAAGGCAAATTCATCATCGGGCGACGGTGTCCTTTCTGCTAAGTCAGCCAAATCCGAGCAGCCTGACGCATTCACCTACGACCCTGCCAACCCCGTCCCCACCGTGGGAGGCCCTCTCTGCTGCGATCCGGACCATCTTCCCGCCGGCCCGCGCGATCAGAAAGAGGTGGAAGCGCGCCCCGACGTCCTCGTTTACTCCACGTCTCCGCTCGAAAACGACGTCGAAGTCACAGGCCCTGTCACTCTCGACCTCTACGCCGCCTCCACCACTGTCGACACCGACTTCACTGCAAAGCTCGTCGATGTCTGGCCCAATGGCTACGTGCAGAACCTGACCGAGGGAATCCTCCGCGCCCGCTATCGCGAATCCACCATCGGCCCAGCCCAGCTTCTCGAGCCCAACAAAATCTACGAATACAAAATTGACCTCTGGTCCACCAGCGACGTATTTCTCAAAGGCCACACCATCCGCCTCGAAGTTTCAAGCAGCAACTTCCCGCGCTTCGACCGGAACCTCAACACCGGTAAGCCCGCATCGACGGTCTCTACCTTCGTCAAAGCCACCAACACCATCTACCACGACGCCGCCCATCCAAGCGCCCTCATCCTCCCCATCATCCCGAGATGAGGTCTCTCTCCGCGTCTCCATTAGCCGCCGTCATCTTGAAGCGCGTTAGGGCCCCGCGAACAAGCAGTCGTTCGCAGGGTAGCGGAGTGAAGGACTTGCTTTTCTTGCTGCATCAATCCTCAATAAAACAGGTGCCCCATCCTTGCGACGACTTCGTCCTTGTCGCAAGAGTGAAAAACCACAAGCCCCCCCAAAATGCCTAAGAGCGTAACTTCCATTCATCACGAAATGTTGATATGCGCCGCGCCCTTGGTCTGATCCCTGCACTAGAATCACCCCTATGAAGCTGGAAGCAATTCAAGCGGCCTTGCGCGACGCCGGCTACGATGGCTGGCTCTTCTACGACCACCACCACCGCGATCCCATCGGGGAACGCATCCTCGGCCTCGATCCCAAGGCCCACATCACCCGCCGCTGGTACTACTTCATCCCGGCCACCGGTGAACCGCGCAAGCTGATGCACCGCATCGAGCAGGGCCGCCTCGACTCGCTCCCCGGTTCAAAAGGCCTGTATTCAAGCTGGCAGGAACTGGCCACCGGCCTCAGGGCCATGCTCGGGGGCTCCCGCCGCATTGCCATGCAGTACTCGCCCGACAACGCCATCATGTACGTCTCCATGGTCGACGCCGGCACGGTCGAGTTCCTCCGCAGCATTGGTAAACAAATTGTCAGCTCCGCCGACCTCGTCAGCCAGTTCGAAGCCGTGCTCACGGAAAAGCAAATCATCAGCCACTCTGTCGCCCAGATGGCCATCGACGAAATTCTCGACGAAGGCTGGCGGGAGATTGCTCGTCGCTTGCGCCCCGTCAACGGCAAGCCCGGCAAAGTCACCGAATTCGATATGGTGCAGTGGTTGAGCGAGGGCATGAAGCGCGCAAATCTCGTCTGGGAAAACGGTCCCAACGTCAGCGTCAACGCCAACTGCTCCGACTCGCACTACGAGCCCACCGCCGACCACACCGCCGAGATCAAGGAGGGTGACTTCCTCCTCATCGATATCTGGGGCCGCGTCGATGATGCCGACAGCATCTTCTACGACATCACCTGGACCGGCGTAGTCGGCCGCGAACCTACCGAACGCGAGCAACTCGTCTTCGAAACCGTCTGCAATGCGCGCGACGCGGCGATCAGCGCCGTCGAGCAGGCCTTCGCCGAAGGCCGCGCAATCCGCGGGTTCGAGGCTGATGATGCCGCACGCGCCGTTATTCGCACCGCCGGTTTCGCCGACTACTTCACCCATCGCACCGGCCACAACATCGCCCACGAAATCCACGGCCCCGGCGCACACCTCGACAACCTCGAAACTCATGATGTCCGCCAGATCTTGCCAAACACCTGCTTCTCCGTCGAGCCCGGCATCTACCTCCCCGACTTCGGCGTCCGCAGCGAAATCGACATGCTCACCGCCCCCAACAAAGCCTGGGTCACCGGCAAAATCCAGCGAGAACTGGTTCGCATATAAGGGAGTAGGGAAAAGAGAGTAGGCAGTAACAATCAGGGCTTCCTGCTTGCGAAAAAGCAGAAGGCTGCTTTGTGTCAGGGCACGACTTTTAGTCGTGCCGAAAACCGGCAAAGAAGCCTACCGGGCTTTAGCCCCTGAGGGATGTTCCAGATATCTGAATGGCCGCAAAAGGTCAAACTGCGCCGATACGGCGTAATACTTCACTTCGTTCTTGTCTTTGCTGGCGGTCGCAGACTTGGCCCCCAAGGCTCCAATCGCGTGATATCGGTCATCTCGCCGCTGAACAGTCCCATGTGTCCGTGCATGCTGGCCACAAACCTTCCTGTGCAGATAACGTACCGATCGTTGATGACCTTCATTTGAGACTGATTGATATCGCGGGGAACGTCAATCCATCGTGCATCTGTAGTGAGTCCGTGATCGAAATCTTCGCGGTGCAGGTAGACTGCGTTTCCCTCAAACCGCAAATCAAGAAATCCGGTGATGCGAACTCTCAACAGAGAGATTCGGCCTCACAAATCAGCTTCGCCGTGCATCCGTATCTGTGGCCAGCAATATCGCAGAAGGATACGGAAGATCGACAAGAGGCGAGTATCTACAGTTTCTTGGTCATTCCAGAGGATCGAACTGCGAAGTGCAGACGCAGCTTACGATAGCTCGAGGTCTGAACATGGGATCCGCATAGGAACGAGAAACAGCAGAACGCCTGTCTGAGGAAGTTGGCCGCATGCTGGTCGCTCTGATGAAACGGCTTCGAATTCAATAGGCTTAGGGTTCGTTACTCCCTATTCCCTATTCCCTACTCCCTCGCCTCCATGCGTTATAGTCAAAAAGGAATGGCAGAAGCTGAAAACAAGAACGCCGTCGCGCCAAAGAGTGCGCAAGGCGGGTTCGTATTTCTCCCCCTGATCGCAGGCTGGCTCATCCCTGGAGCCGGGCATTTCCTCCTTCGTAAATGGGGCCGTGGCGCGTTGCTGGCGATCTCCATCGTCTGCATGTTCGCTCTTGGCCTCGCTATGCAGGGCCATCTCTACGCCAACGCGCACGACATTCTTGAAATGCTCAGTCTTGCCGGCGATCTCGGCAGCGGCCTGCTCTATTTTGTTGGCCGAGCCATGGGCCTCGGAGCCGATTCCGTCCAGCTCACCGTCGCCGACTGGGGCACGCGCTTCATCGTTGTGGCCGGCCTTCTGAACATCATCGCGGCCGTCGATGCGCACAACATCCGCACCGGGAGGAAGCTTTAATGTTCAGCCCCTCTCACTTCACGGCAGTGCTGCTCTTCGCCACGTTCGCATCGACGGTCTTCGGCATCACGCAGCGCGAAACCCCGCAGAAGATGTTCCGCTACGGCCTTTACTGCTGGGCACTCTTCGTAGGCTCCGCCATCGTGCTCAGCTGGGTCATGTACCTGATCGCACGATAGACTTCTCCGGGAGTCCTCCATGAACAAGCTCTGGCATGGAAAAAATCCGATGCCACAAAAGGCCACCCTTGCTCAAAGAATCCAATGGCACAGAGAACATCAGAAGCACTGTGCCTGCCGGGAAGCTCCGAAGAGCCTCTTGCCACACTTGAAATCGCAGAAGTAGACGAGGAACAGGCGATTTTTCAATCCACGCTCTCCCGCTCCCTATGCTTCATAGCTTCTTTGTGAATCAGGTTGATCGCGTCGAATGCCCTGCCGAAGCCGTCCCCCGGACCGCCCAGAGCTATGCCGTAAAAGACGTCCTGCTTGTTTTCGCAGGCCCACAAAAGCCATTCTTTCACTGCTTCAAACTCGTCATCGCTAAATTCGAAGTAGCGATAGCTGGAGGGACTCAGATTCTCAACGCCGGGACTCGAATCCAACTGCCAAACGAACGAGTCTATTGCAAGATCGGGAGAATTTCGCGGATCCCGAACTGTGAGAATGAGGATGCTCGGAAGATAATAAGCAAACGCCTGCGACGACAGGTAAGACAGCCCGCAATAACGTCGTTCCCAATTCTCTCTCGAGATTTCACGCCAATCCTTGCCTTGAAACCACAAACCATCTTCAACGTCCGAATCGATCTGCAGCCGTCCTTCCAGCACGACAGCTTCGGCAGGGATTTTGCGATGCGCAAACGCCTGTTCAATTTTTCTGATGAGTTCTGTCGCGCTGGGGCTCTCGCTCATAGAACATCAGGCCATGCCGCCCCGCTCCCAGACCGCCGCGTCGAACACGTGCGTGCAATCGTAGCCCTCGCTCTTGTAAAGCTCGATCGCGTTCGCGTTCACTTCCGTCACGGTCAGCGAAATCTCGCTCACCCCCTGCCGCACAAAGTGCGCGGCTGCCACCGAGAGAAGCATGCGCGCAAGGCCATGTCGCCGATAGCGTGGGTGCACGCAGAGTTGGGTGATATGTCCGCTTTGCGGACTGACGCGCGAGCCCAGCACCAGCGCCGCTAATTCGTGGCTACCGCGCTCCACCACCACGTGCGACACCTGGGCGGAGAAGACCCCGCACCCCGAATAACGCACGATGTTGTGCAAAAACCGCAGCGACCCATGAACCGAGCGGTATTGGTCATTGATCAGGCTGTCCGGATGACCGCAGTAAGCCGTCGCGATCAACCGCGCAGCAGCGTTCAGGTCTTCGTCGCGCCACGGCCGCAGCTCAAGCTCGGCCGATAAATCGACGCGCGGACGGTTCCAGTGTCCTGCGAGTTGCTGCACCATGAAGTGCCTGCGATAAATGTCGAAACCCGACTCGCGAAAGATCGCTGCGTGTGTTCCAGATGGATGCAGAAGCAGTTGCGACTCAACTCGATCGACGTTCGGAGAGTTCAGCAGCGTCTCAAACAGATGCCGCAACAATGTCTCTTCGATACCCCGCGCAGGCTCCCGAGCACCGTCGATCGTTCCCGCAGCCTCGGGATTCAGCCCTGGCAAAGCAAACACGTCGCCGATCACCGCCTTGGATTCTTCGTAGACGCAGAAGGCGTATCCGGTTACCTGTCCTGCCTCCAGTGCTGCATAGCCCGGCAGCAAATGGTTATCGAGATACTGCATCAGCAGCCGCGCGGAAGCGCGATAGTCCCAGTGCAGCCGCTTGTTCCACAAATCTCCCTCAGCGTCGAGCACGGGCCGCAGCACCGGCGCGGCAAAATGCCGAAGATCCAGGATCTCGATAGTCACGCCAGCTGACATGTTTCCCTTGTTGGATGCGGCCAGTTCTCGACCGGCATCAGCAATACAAGTCAGGTAGGCAACGTGTCACACGTCCGCGACCGCCGCCAACGGGCCTTCCGCCCACTGTGCCACGATTGACCGCTTTCCTGCAAGTTACACAACGACTGAATGTTGTTCTGGGAAGCCAGAATCTACCGTGCACCCACCAGGTAGACTTCCAATCCCTGCTCGGGCCAGCTCAGGATCTCCTCGTAATGTCGGCCCTCCAGGTACTCCTGCAGAGCAGCCGGAGTGTGCAGATCCACGCCGCGGCGTCCCGTCACGCGCGCCACTAGCAGATGCTCTTCGTCAGGCACGCCGATATCCTCATAATTCACCACTTCGCGGTTGCGATAAAACGCCAGGCCGTACTCCACATCGCGCCGCACGCGGAAGACGGCAACGGTCTCGTCAGGCGGGGCCAGCAGCGAGAGCCGGTCTGCAAGTGGCCGCGCGGAGTAGGTTTTATCCAGCAAGTGAATCGCGCGCTTGGTCGAGCCGAATGCCGGAATGCCGATAAACGGCCCCACTCCGTAAAGAAAGAACATCAGGACTACCAGCACCCCGGTCGTCGCCAGCCGCAGCCTCGCCACACCGTAGCCTTTCACAACCACCACGATAAGCAGCGCCGCTCCCGCCGACGCCAGCAGAGCCACCACCAGAGCGCGCGTCGGCGGCAGCTCCGGACCATGCCCGACAAACCACGGCAGCAGCAGGGCAAACATCGTCATCAGCCCGCACAACGCGGCGTGACCCATCAGCTCCCACCGGTTCAAGCCCTGCCGGCGGCGGAAAAGATAGTCACCTGTGAGAATCGTTAGAGGGGGAATCGAAGGCAGAATGTAGCCCGGCAGCTTCGACTGCGAAAACGAGAAAAACACGATCGGGATGATCGCCCACAGAACGAGAAACTCCGGAAACGCATCCCCCGGGCGATTCGGAACACGCTTCTTGGGGTTGAGCCGTCGCAGCCGCCATTCTGCCACCGAGGTCTGCACACCGTCGATCAGTGCCCGCATGGCGATCACGGTCCATGGCATCAATGCCAGCAGGACCACGACGAAGTAGTACCAGAAGGGCTGCGAGTGCTGGTAGCGGTTGGTGGCAAAACGCTCCAGGTTGTGTTCCAGAAAGAACTCGCGGAAAAACGTAGGGTTCTGATGCTGAACAGCAATAAACCACGGCAGCGTGATTGCAAAGTAGAGCGCAATTCCGGGCCACCACACAGAGCGCCGAATGATCGACCACTCTTTGCGCAGAAACGCGAACGCAGCAACGATGATGATGGCAAGCAAAGGAGCCACTGGCCCCTTCGCCAGCGTGGCTACTCCCGTAAAGAAGTAAATATCGAAGAGCCAGAACTTCGAGTCCGTTTCATACCACGCATACCAGCCAAGCAGTCCGATCGAAAGCGGAGCAGCCATCTGCATGTCTGTCGAGGCGCCCCGCGAAAAACCGATAATTCCGGCGCAAGCCACCGTGATCAGCGCTGCGTCCAGGTGCCCGCCCGGCCGAAATCGTCGCATGTGCAGATAAATCAGCGCCGCCATAATGAAGGCAAAACTCGCCGAAGGCAGCCGCGCGCTCCAGTCATGTACTCCGAATTCCTGAAACACGAACATTGCCCGCCAGTAGTACAGCGCCGGCTTTTCAAGCCAGGGATGTCCGTAGAGATAAGGCGTAACGCACGCGCTCAGACGGTCCCCTATCGTGTGCGCCGCATCGAAGCGCACCAGCATCTCGTGCGCAATCTGTGCATAGCGCGGCTCATCCGCGCCCACCAGGCCAAGACCATCTCCGCCCAGCAGCGGAACAACCCCGTAGAGGATGAAGAATGCACTGAAGACCACGAAAACCGCGGCCTCGCAAAACGTGGCCCAACTCGGCAGGCGAATTCGTCGGCTTTCGGGTGAATCCGGTACAACTGGTTGCAGTTGAGTCTCCACGTCCTGCGATTCTCCAGGCTGATGCTGCAGCGGCTTCTCGCTTGCTAGTTCCCGGAACCGCTCTGAAACAGCCTTCCGGCCCAACTCCGGGACTTGGGAGATCCCACGGGCAGATTAATGCACGCGTGCAATATCAAGGCAAAACGCAGAAACCACACTGCGTTTCAGACAAAAGCTAGGCTAACAGATTCCTGCCGCTCTCGGCCCAGCTCAGGAGCCAGCCTGGTTCCGGGGGGATCTATCGCTTACTTCACGGGTGTTTTATGGCGTTTTCGCGAGCGGTCCATCAGTTCCTCGATCCGCGCCTGGAAGCGCCCCGAGCGATCCGCCAGAAACGTCAAGTCCGGCACATGCCGCACGCCCATCCGCTCCTTGATCTCGAACTTGATATAGCCTTTGGCCGCTTCAAGGCCGGCAACCGTGTCCACTTCGGCCTTGGCGATGTCGGGAACGGCATTGTCCACCGCAACATACACGCGCGCCGACTTGCCACCTGGATTTAACACAACTTCGGTCACGTAGCAAAAGGCAATACGCGGATCCGACAGCTCGCCCTCGATCATCGCGCCAATCTCTTCCCGAAGAGTCTCTGCCACCCGGTCCTGATGATGCTTTCGCCCCCTGTGTTCCGGCATAGTCTGTACCCCCTCGAGTAGCGTGAAGTAAACCACTCAGCATAGCAGAGCGCCTCCGGGCCTTTGAGGATTCGCGCCGCAATCTCAGGGCACATCGGGGATCAGCTCTCCATGTACTCCCAGAAAGAGTCCGTCAACTCCGCGCCGAGTTCATTCGCCATCCGTCGTGCCGCCCGCTCCACCTCTTCGATGAGCTGGTGCAGATAGCTCCGCGATCCAGAGATCGCCACTACTCCCAGCGTCGCCGATTGCCACGTCACGGCTTCATCCATCTCCGCGACAGAGATATTGAATCCCTGCCGGAGCCGATCTTTCATCGACCGCACTACCTGCCTGCGGTCCTTCAGCGATTGCGCGTGTTCGATGCGAAGTTCGAGGGTAAGCTGGGCTACGGGCATAACGTCACGCGGCCTCTTGGATTTGACTCTCCGGGGTGCCTCATTCTAACCCCGCTAACGCCTCCATAAATAATAGATTCCTGTCTTTCGACCTTCGCCACCGAACCCGCTGACTCGCTAACTTGCTTGGCGCGCAAGCGCCGCTGACCCGCTAAACCCTCTCACAAAGGGCAAACGCCACCACCGTTGCGCCCGCATCGCCAGTCTCCTCCACCAGTCGCTCCTCCAACTCATGCGGGACCGCCATTTCGCACGCGGCAATCTCCGCCTCGCTCGCGCCGACAAAACACAGCTCGCAGCAGCCAAGCGCTTCCCCGTCTCCCATGCGCACTGGTGGCCCAAATACCCGGCACGTCATCGGCCGCCACTCATACACATCGCAGAGGCCAGTCGCCGGGTTCAGCGCCGGACACGGCGCATCATTTGCAAACTCCTCAAACCGCGCCTGTTCCTCCTCAGTTGTGCCCAGCACACCTGACGTCGCTTCGCCCGGAAACTCCGGCCCAAATTCCGCGATCCATGCCTTCGCGCGTTGTTCGATTGTCTCGGCCTTGCGTGGGTCTGTTGCGTGCAATGCCTGCATGCCGGCCTTCAGACGCGCCACATCCAGCGCGTTGATGGCAAATGCCCCATGACAGCACTGCGTACATCCCGGCCGGCAAGCGAGCCACGGACCCGCCCGTCGCGCTGCGTCAGCCAGCGCCGCATCCATAATCTGCACGAGTTGCGAATCGCCCGCCGGCAGCGCCATGCGCCAAGCATAGCGGAAACAGCCAGCTCCGCGGCACGTCCGCCTCACTCTCACTTGCTGCCCTGCAGTTCCGCATCCACCCAGCTGCGTGCTATATAAGAAGCTCGAGGTCGTCTTGCTCTACCTGGAGCGCATCCCCGCCGCCCCACTCAACCAATCCATCCGCGCGCTTTGGTATGCGCAGGCTGGCAGCGTCGATCATCGCCGCGAACGAATCCTGCCGACCGGTTGCACCCAGGTCATCCTCAACCTCGCACGAGATTTCCTGCTCGACTGTCCCGAAGGCCGGCCCGATCTCCACATGCCCCCTGCGCTCGTTATTGGCGCGCGCTCGGTCTACGAAATTGTCGACACCAGCGATATGGCTGACCTCATTGGCATCGTCTTTTCTCCGGGCGGATTCCCTCCCTTCGCATCCGACGCGGCTCATCATTTCAGCAACCGCACGGTTGCGCTTAATGAGCTTGACTCGATCTGGGCAGGTGATACGCAACCGTTGCGCGACCGCCTGCGCGAAATCCACTCCCCCCAAGCGCGCCTGCAATGCCTCGAACAATTCCTGGCCGCACGATTTGCATCGCGGCTCGAACGCCTGCAGCGTCCTCCGCAGATTCAGTTTGCCCTGCGCTGCTTTGCACATAATCCCAACATCGCAAGCGTTAGCTCAACGGCCCGCGAGATCGGCTGGAGCGAGCGCCGCTTCTCCCAGGTCTTTCGCGAAGAGGTTGGACTCACACCCAAAGTCTGGTGCCGAATCCAGCGATTCCAGCGTGCCGTCCGCCAGTTACACTCTGGGACGGACGTTCGCTGGGCCGAACTGGCGCTCGAGTGCGGTTACTACGACCAATCGCACTTCGCGAACGAGTTCCGTGCCTTCTCGGGAGTCGATGCCACGACCTACTCCACGAACCGCACCCGCTGGGTCAACCACATCGCCGCCGGCTAGCTGCCTCAATCGCAGCCATTTCCGATTTTTCCAAGATCAGAGTGCGCCTCAACTGGCATTCTGTCGGCGTAATCTGATTTCCCACGGAGGTTCCCATGCCAACCGCAACGCCCACTTCGACATCCACCATCATGCCCGCCATGCGCTACCGCGATGCGAACGCCGCCATCGAGTGGCTTTGCAACGTTTTCGGTTTTGAGCGCCACGCCGTCTATCCCGGCCCGAATAATACCGTCGGTCACGCCGAACTCACCCTGGGCGGCGGCATGATCATGCTTGGCACGGGGAAGGACGACGAATACGGCCGCGGCTTCAAGACGCCGCAGGAACTCGGCAACTTTGAAACCCGCAGCGCCTACATCATCGTGCCTGACGCCGATGCGGTCTACGCACGCGCCAAAGCAGCAGGCGGCAAAATCGTCCGCGAGTTGCAAAACACCGACTACGGCAGCCGCGAATTCAGCGTAAAAGATCCCGAAGGCTACTAGCTGGAGCGTCGGCACCTACAATCCGTGGGCCAGTCACTCCTGAACACAGGCTGGACCCCGGTGCGATATATTCGGCTGGTATCTCTCGGAGGTCGCCGTTGAGAGCCAGCCATTTCCTCCAGTTAGTCGCCGCTGTGGCCATGTGCAGCGCCTTGGCGAATGCACAACAGTCCCGCCTTCTCGTTGCCGAGAAGGGCGCTCAGAGCCTCGCCATCGTCGATCCCGCTAGCGGCAGTGAGCTCGATTCCGTTCCCGAAGGCGGCATCACCGGCCACGAAGTCATCGCCTCAGCCGACGGCAAACTCGCATTCGTGCCGATCTACGGCAACTCCGGCGTAGGCAAGCCCGGCACCGATGGCGCGAACATTGCCGTCATCGACATCGCCAGCCACAAGGTCGTCGGCAACATCGCCTTCGACCACGGCGTGCGCCCGCACTGCCCCATGATCGGTCCGAAAGACGGCAAGCTCTACGTGACAACCGAGCTCGACAAGACCATCACCATCATCGATCCCAAAACGCTGAAGATTGTCGGCGCCGTCCCAACGGGCCAGCCGGAAAGCCATATGCTCGTGCTCTCTCACGATGGCCGCCGCGCATACACCGCCAACGTCGGCCCCGGCACCGTCTCCGTCATCGACCTTCATGCGCGCAAGGTCCTCAAAGTCATCCCCGTCTCCAGCAAACACCCAGCGTATCTCCATCTCGCCAGACGACAAGTGGGTCTTCACCGCCGATCAAACCAAGCCGCAGATGGCCGTCATCGACACCGCCACCAACACCGTCGCCAAGTGGATTCCGATCGAAGGCATCGGCTACGGCTCAGCACCCACTCCCGATGGCCGCTGGCTGCTCGTCGCCCTTCCCGATCAGAACAAGGTCGCCGTCATCGATCTCAAGACCATGCAGGTCGCGCGCACTGTCCCCGTCGGCGCATATCCGCAGGAAGTCCTTGTCCGGCCCGACGGCAAATCTGCCTACGTCTCCTGCGAACACGCCAACCAGGTCGCCGAAATCGACACTGCAACGTGGAAAGTCACCCGCACCATCCCTACCGGCAAATACGCGGACGGCCTAGCTTGGGCGAGCGATTGATCCGCCGTGAGCGTGTCGCACGAATCAAGGGTGCCCCATCCATGCCGCGAGGCATGGGTGGGAAAGCAACAAACCCTGTGGCCCGCATTGTCCGCGACGTTGGTTTAACAGTCGAGATATTCAAGAAGTTGCTGTAAGCGATCACGCGATCGCCCGATCCCACGTCTCCAGCGTCCGCTTAAACTCGCTCATGAACTTACCCGCATCGGCACCGTCGATCAGCCGATGGTCGAAGCCCAGGCAGTAGTACTGCATTGAGCGAATCGCAATCGTGTCGTTACCCTCGGCATCGGTCAGCACCACAGGCTCTTTCTTCAGCGCGCCAATCGCCAGGATCGCCGCCTCGGGCTGGTTGATGATCGGCATGCCGAACTCATCGCCGAAGATGCCCGGATTGGTCAGCGTAAACGTCGATCCGCCCACCTCGTCCGGCAAGAGCTTCTTCGCGCGCGCACGTCCTGCAAGGTCGTTGCAATCGCTGCGCGCGATGCTCGCAAAATCCCGTTTCTCCGCCTCGCGCACCGTGGGCACAATCAGCCCCCACTCCAGCGCCACCGCAATGCCGAGATTGATGTTCGCGTGGTAGTGGATGTTGTTCTCGATCAGCGACGCATTCACAATCGGAAACCGTCGCAGCGCCTCAACCGCAGCCACCGCGATGAACGGCATATAGGTCAGTTTCACGCCGTGCCGCTGCTCGAACCCAGCCTTCTCGCGCTCGCGCAGCCGCGCAATCCGCGTCATGTCCACCTTGTAGACCGAGTGCACATGCGGACTGGTGCGCTTGCTCTCCACCATGCGCTGCGCAATGATGGAGCGCATCTTGGTCAGCGGCACTACGTCGGCGGTGAGCGCCTTCGGCTGTGGCAACTCTGCCTTGGGCTTCGGGGGTGCGGCCACCGGCGCCTTGGGCGCACCTGCGGATTTCGCACCACCTTGACTCACGTACCGCAGAATATCTTCCTTGTTAATCCGCCCGTCTGAACCCGATCCGGGAACCAGCCGCAGCTCAATGCCGTGCTCCCTGGCAATTTTTCGCACCAGCGGAGAAGACCGCACTTTCCGCGCTTCCCCGATCGATGTGAACGCCGGAGCCTGTCCCGTCTCGACATCCATAGCAGGCACAGGAGCAGGCCCAGCCTCAGTTGTGCCGAAGGCGCGATCACCCGCACCGGAGGTGCCGATCACGGCGACGACCACATTGATCTGAACCGTCTCGCCCTCGCCCGCCTTGATCTCCGTCAACACTCCGGCCACCGGCGAAGGAATCTCCGCATCCACCTTGTCCGTCGAAATCTCAAACAGCGGCTCGTCTTTTTCGACTGCGTCTCCGACCTTCTTGAGCCATTTGGTAATGGTCCCTTCAAAGATCGACTCGCCCATCTGCGGCATCACGATGTCGATACCAGCGCTCGCTGCAGCGGATTGCGCCTTTTGCGCATCTGGCATTGTTGGTTTTACTTTTGGCGATGAAGCCGCCTTCGCCGCTTCCAACCTTGTCGCGGCCGATCCGGATGCCGGAGTCTCTGCGCCGGAGGCAGGCTCATGCGCACCGGAGGTGCCCAGCACGGCCACCACTGTGTTGATCCCAACCGTCGCCCCCTCGGGGAACTTGATCTCGGTCAGCACTCCCGCCACGGGTGAAGGAATCTCCGCATCCACCTTGTCGGTCGAGATCTCGAAGAGCGGCTCATCCTTCTCCACCGGGTCGCCGACCTTCTTGAGCCATTTGGTGATGGTGCCCTCAACGATCGACTCGCCCATCTGCGGCATGATCACATCGGTTGGCATGAATCGTTCACTCCGCCATGCGGGACAAGCAGCACCCGCCCGGTTCCTGCCGGATTATAAATTGCAGCCGCACGGACCGGCTCGCACCAACCATGTGAACCCGACTCAAGCCCGCACTGGCCGCTCCGGATCGCCATGCAGCCGTTCCACCTCGGCAGGAATCTGAAGGGGCGTATCCTCTGCCGGCATACTCGGTTTCGCAGCCGCAGCCTGCGCACGCAACGCCTCCAGGCTCTCCATCGCCAGCACCTGCTGCCCGAACACATGCCCGAACTGCCGCGCCGCCCCGTCCGCCATCTCCTCAAGCCCCGGCAAGGTGACTCCTTCCGGAATCTCCCGCTCCAGGCTCGTCACCGGCTTGTCCGTTATGCCGCAGGGATTGATCAACTGAAAATCCCGCAGGTCCGTCGTCACATTGAACGCAAACCCATGCGACGTGATCCCGCGCGAGACATGAATCCCAATCGCCCCAATCTTGCGATCCTTGGTATTGCCAGAATTTTCGTCCGAAGGGCTGCCGCCCGCAGGGCCGCACCACACCCCCGTCAGCCCTCCGATCCGCCCAGCGCGCACGCCGTACACGCCGCATAGCCGGATCAGTGCCTCTTCCATCATCCGCACAAAGTCCACCGGCCCCAGCCGCCCGCCGCTCGCATTCTGCAAGCTCCGCAAATCGAAAATCGGATAGCCCACCAGTTGCCCCGGCCCGTGATACGTCACATCACCGCCACGATTGATCTCGTGCAGCGTCACCCCGCGCCGGGCCAGCATGTCATCCGAGGCCAGCACGTTTTCACGTCGCGCATTCCGTCCCAGCGTCAACACCGGCGGATGCTCCAGCAGCAGCAGCACGTTCTCTACGCGCCCCTCAAGCCGCAACGCCGCGATCTCAACCTGCAACCGCAGCCCCTCGTCGTACGCCACCCGACCGAGATAGATGTACTGAATCATCGCTGCCTTGATTGTAGCCAGCCGCCCGTCACGTTCATCGGTGCAGCCTTTATTCCTCAAGCCGCGCCGCAAACAGCCTTGCAAACACCACTCGATGCTCCCAGCCCACAAGCAGCCAAAGAAGTGTCGCAAACGCACCCAGCCCAATACCGGATGGGTACATCAGGAGGTGATACGTGAGGATGTTGAACAGCACAGGCCCCAGGAGCGTGAGCCCTAGCCCCACAAACCGGTTCACCAGCAGCAGAATCGCTGAGAGAACCATGATCGCGCCCACCACGTAAAAGTAGTGCGCAGCAAACAAGGCCACCAGAAACTGTCCGGCCGTTCCCGCCGGCAGCGGAGGATTGGGCAGAAAATGGAACAGCAGGTTTGAACCGAAAAAGAGGAAGATCAGCCCCAGCAGGTAGCGAGCAATTGTTGCAACAATCTTCACGGGAAGCTCCTTGAATTGGGATGGATTCGAAAGAATCTCGGCGGGATCTCGTATCCAATGGATGCGACTGAATCGCTGCCAGATTCACAACAACCGTCGCTGCGTCTGCGATGGATCTCCTGGGAAGCCATCGCGAAAACGGATCGGAATTGCTTGAAGCAGCCGCAGCACGAAGAACTCGATGATCTGCGAGTTGCGGCATCCTTGCGGATGCCGCACTCGCCTGCCTACTGCCGGCATGGGATGCCTGCAGCTGGCATGATGGGTTGGATCCGCCTTCCCCGAGCGTACCAACCCGCGTGGGACTAGCAGCCATTGGAGGTCAGGCTCTAGTCCATTGGGTTCCCCCAGGCAAGAACGTGAGGGACCCCCAACCTGGTTCTGTACCGCTTCAATGGATTGCTGTGTGTCGACGCATAGCCTCGCAGCATTCCTGGCAAACTTGTCCGGCGTGACCGGCACAATTCTTGCTCAAACAAAGATGGAGCAGGAGAAGCGACACACCGTAGCCGCAGATGTGCGCCCAGCTGACAGTTTCCTTTAGAGCGAGAACGGCGAGGGAGGTCCGCGGGACGGATTGGGGCCGTCTTGATCCTGCTGACCAACTTGCGCATCGGTGATGAGAAGGCGCGTTGGCGCGTAGCAGTCGGAGGTTAGTAACAGGCTCCTCTGGATGCTGATTCTCTTACCGCGAATCCTGCGCAGCCGCGGCGCCGGGGCGTGATGCCCAGGCATTGACGCCACAAGCTGATCCCGGGCCCGGCTCATCTCCCCGCCCGCATGCCTGGCGCGTAACGACGGCTTCGCAACCCGGCATGAAGGCGCGCCAAAGTGGCGGGCCGAAGCCCGCAGCGCGGACGGTGCCAGCGCGATTGCGATGAGCAGAGCACTGACGATGAAACTGCGTGCCTTCATATTCATCGTTGGGAGCCTTGAGTATAACCACGATCAAATCGCCTTCGCAATGAAATCATGCACGCCGGATTACATTCGCGAATCGCGTGCCGGGATGCGCTGAAGACTTGGTGTGAGGTCTTTCGATGGAGGTGTCACGGCGCGTTTCTCGCGCCGTGGCACCATGACTATTCGGCAAAAGGACCTGTAAGCCGAATTCTGTCGTGTGCGGTCATTCCTCTAGGCGCAGCGTTGCCGCATACGCTCATCAGCGACCTACCCGGAGGTTTCGGCCATTGCATGGAGCAGACATGCGACAGAACTTCGTCGTCGGTGAGCTCCACTCGAGCCGCCTGGGCGCATCGGGCCGATGCGCAGCGCCGCCTGGCTCTTAGCGGCAGCTTCCCTCCCTATTTGGTCTTGCTCCGTGTGGGGTTTACCCTGCCCCCGGCCTTACGGTCGGAGCGGTGCGCTCTTACCGCACCTTTTCACCCTTACCCCGGCGCGGGAACTTGCCGTCCAGGCGAACCTGTTCGGAGTACCCGGGAATTCCCTCCGAAGAGGGGTAGCCGAGGCGGTATCTTTTCTGTGGCACTGGCCGTCTATGAGCCTTGAAGCTCACATCCCGGACGTTATCCGGCACACTGCCCTGCGGAGTTCGGACTTTCCTCCCCCGGCAACCCGGTTTCCCAAGCCACCGGCAGCGACCGCCCGGTCCTCCTGCCAGCGTCTAGTGTATCCCGAATCCACACTTGGCTCCGTCAGGCAGATCTTCCTTTCATCGATTTCCCGGCAACAATTCGCCCCATCCGTCGGTCCTTGTATTCTGCTCTCAGCAAAATCCCCGAGGAGACAGTTGAAATGGACATGGACCGGCGCGAATTTGTGGGTCGATCAGCGCTTCTGGCAGGCGTGCTGATTTTAAGTTCGACAGAAGACTTGGCGGCGCCTGCGGAGCAGGCAGATCTATTGACCCGGATGAGCTGGATGAACGAGCCGGCGTCTTCGAAGATCAGTGGAACCGGGCTCACCGTTCGCAGCCGGGCCAAGACGGACTTCTGGCAAAAAACATTCGATGGATACATGGCCGACAGCGGCCACTTTTTTCATCTTCCCGCATCCGGCGACTTCAAATTCACCGCGCTCATCAACGGAAAATATGCGACCCAGTACGACCAGGCCGGACTGATGGTGAGAATCGACGCAGACAACTGGATGCGCTGCGGAACAGAGTTCATCGACGGGAAACGATTTGCCAGCGTGGTGTTCACGCGGACATACTCCGACGGCTCAACCCTGCCCGACTTGTCGGAGACAGAACCCATCTGGTGGCGTGTCGTGAGAAAGAACGATTCGATCGAAACCTTCTGCTCGCTCGACGGCGTCAAGTTCATGTCCGTGCGCATGGGATACTTCCCGACGCAGCGGACCGTAGAAGTCGGCCTTATGTGCGCAGCGCCCAGCGGGCCCGGCTTCGATGCATCGTTCAAGGCGCTGAAGCTTGAGACCAGCCCGGCGTAGGAGTTCATCGCATCAGCAGACGAGCGCCGCGCGATGCTCATACCAATCCACGACTCTCTCCCCATGTGGACCCGTTACGATGAACACATGCTCCGTGTGAAGTTGCTGGAATCCGGCGCGCGCCTCCCCGTTGTTGCACATCCAGGAGAAGACCTCGGCTACGATGTCTTCTCCCTCGAATCCGTCCTCCTCGAACCCCACAAAACCATCCGGGTCCGCACCGGCATCTCTGTCGAAGCGCGCCATCCCGAAACCGGCGTCGCTCTCGGCCTGCTCGTTCGTGACCGCTCGTCGATGGCCTCGAAGGGCATCGCCACCACCGCCGGCGTCATTGATGCCGGCTATCGCGGCGAAGTCCAGATCGTGATGACCAACCTTGGCGACACCGCCATCGAGCTCAAAGCCGGCGAGAAGATTGCCCAGATGATCCCTGTTCCCGTGCTGACAGGCCCCGTCGAGGAAGTCGAAACCCTTGAAGACTCGGCTCGTTTGGCCAAGGGCTTTGGCAGCTCCGGCCGATAGCCGGGAACCCGGTTCACCGGTGCTTCACCTCAAGCGCAGTCAACCCCCAGGCAGGATCTTTTATCCTCTAAACCGCACATTCTAAAAAGCAAAAAGATAGACGCATTTTGCAGTTAATTTCGCCGGCAAGTAGCACAATAAGATCAAAAGGAAAAGTCTCGCATGTCTGTTGCGCTCACTTCCGCGCCTCTGCCTCTATTGATTCCTGAGCTTTTCGCACAAATAATTCCACGAACGCGTCCCTAAGTCCTTTGCTGAGAGGAATCTGTGGCTAAGTTCTTTCGTAAGAGGATTCTATAGCGACACACCCCGCGTAAGCCTCTGAAAGAAGAGACTTTACTCAAAGAGTATGGGATATTACCCCCTCCCCCTGTAGCTGAGTTATGACTTGAAGTTGCCACCATTCCCGGGCGGCCTACCCGCACCGATGAAAGAGTGGCAGCAAACCAAGACGGAGTGATTCATCGCTTACACTGGTCCGCAGACGTCCCGCCATGTTCCGCACAAGGGAGAACCTTCGATGCGTTCCGTGCAATTCATCCCGGTAGCCGTCTCCGTTCTGCTCTCCTTCGGCGTCCGCGCCCAGACTCCTGCACCCGCTGCCGAAAACCTGCCCGCGAAAATCGATGCCCTCTTCCAGAAGATGGATTCAACTGTCTCGCCCGGCTGCGCGCTCTCCGTCATGAAAGAGGGAAAGATCATCTACGAGCGCGGCTACGGTATGGCCGACCTCGATCACAACGTTCCCATTACGCCGGCAACCGTCTTCCACGTGGCCTCGATGTCGAAACAATTCACTGCCGCTTCGATTCTGCTGCTGGCGCAACAGGGCAAGCTCTCGCTCGACGATCCCGTGCGGAAATACATTCCAGAACTGCCCGACTTCGGCACGCCAGTGACGATCCGCCAGCTCATCCATCACACCAGCGGCCTCCGCGACCAGTGGGACCTGCTCGGCCTCTCGGGCTGGCGCTACTCGCTCGACCTCATCACCAATGACGACGTGCTCTACGTGGTCTCGCATCAGAAGGAACTGAACTTCCCTCCAGGCACCAGGCATCTCTACAGCAACACGGGCTATACCATGCTCGGCGAGATCGTAAAGCGCGTGAGCGGCCAGTCGCTACGTGAATTCACAACCGCCAATATATTTCAGCAGCTGGGCATGAAGAACACGCACTTTCGTGACGATCACGCCGAGATCATCAAGAACATCGCCTACGGATACGAGCCAGCCAAGGACACTTTTCGCCTGAGTGTGACCAATTTTGACACTGTGGGCGCTACCAGCCTTATGACGACTGTCGAAGATCTGGCGCTGTGGGATGAGAACTTCTACAACCCGCGCGTCGGCGGCCCGGACCTGATAAGGCAGATGCTCGAGCGGGGCAAGCTGAACAATGGCGAGCAAATCGATTACGCTTCGGGTCTCGTGGTTGGGACGTATCGCGGCCTCAACACCGTCGATCACAATGGCGCCGACGCTGGCTACCGCGCCGATCTGATTCGCTTTCCCGATCAGCACTTCAGCTCGGCGTGCCTCTGCAATCTTGCCACCGCCAATCCCGCTGAGCTCAATCGCAAAGTTGCCGAGATCTATCTCGCTAAAGAAATGAAGCCTGCCGATCCCGCAAACGCTGAAGACTCGAAGCCAGTGGATCTGACGCCCGCACAGATGCAGGCCAGGGTAGGCTCCTACGTGAACGTGAAGGATGAAAACGACTTTGTTCGATGGATTTTGAAGGACGGGAAATTGCAGGTTGGCAATATCGGTGAGGACCAGACCTACGAAGTAAAGCCTCTCAGCGAGAGCCGGTTTCATCTCCTGGTCGCTCCGGTCGATTTCACGTTTCTGCCGGTCAAGCCCGGAGCTCCGGTCCAATTCACGATCAAGCAGGAAGACGGCAAGATTGAAACCTATTCCGCGAGTCCAGCCTTCGCGCCTCTTCCCGCCCAGCTTACCGAGTATGCGGGCGTCTACAGCAGCCGTGAGATCGACCCGCTCTATGAGTTCAAAATCGAGATCGTACACGTGGTCGGTGGCGACCCAGCGGACCAGGATCAGCCCAGGCTCGTGCTCCATCGGCTGAAGAACGATCCCGATGTTCTTCGGCCCGTCGCACGCGACTTTTTTGCCGGCTCGGTGGGCAAAATACGCTTCACGCGCGACGCCAGCGGCGCCATCAACGGCTTCGTGCTGAACACCGGCCGCATTCTCAACCTTCGTTTTGACAGGGGCCGCGCTGCGATCGCTTCGCAATGAAGCAGCGTCTCGCAACCATACGGTTGCCGATCTCAAATGAATTTTTGAAGATTACACTCGCCGCGCGGTTCTGCTTACCACCGACAACTGCGCGCGCCATGCAACCAGCACCTGCTTGGCTGCACGCAGTCCCGACCGCATGGCCGCGTGCACGGTACCCCAATGTCCCGTTGTGTCGGTGTGCTCACCGGCAAAATAGAGCGTCTGTTTCACCGGTGTCGCCATCGTCAGCACTGCATCCAGTGCGCCCGCTGGCACGTAGCTGTAGGCGCCGCAACTGAGTGGATCCGTCTGCCAGTCGTGTGTCGCGCAACAGAGCAGCTGCCCGCGCAGCATCGCTACAGGCACGGCAAAAATCTGCGCCAGTTCCTTGCACGCAGCATCGCCTACCTGCTCCCGGGTGAACTGATCAAATGCAGCCGATCGGGGTCCGCCGATCCACCCTGTCAGCGTGGGCGTCTCCTGTGGGTGCGCCGTCCACCATACTGGGGGCATTGCATCGTGTGCGAAAAGGAAACTCAATTTCGACAATTTCACCTTGTCATGCGCCGCCCACCAGCGCTCGCTAAACAGCAGCGTGAACCTTCGCACCGGCCCCATCGCCAGCTGCTTCGCCGCAATCAGCGCTGCCGGCACCGGATCGAAAATCACCCCAAGGTTCTGCAAGACGGCCAGAGGCAGTGCAATGACCGCCTGCTCCGCCGAGTACTGCGCCAGCTCACCCCCGTCGCGCACGAGCACCTGCACGCGGCCGCGCTCCCACGCAATCTTCTCTACCGTTCGCGACAACTCGATGCGGCCGCCGGCTTCGCGTACTTTGTTCGCCACAAACTCCGGCACCCGGTCGTACCCATCGAGAACGCGAAAGACTTCGCCGCCCCCAATTTCTTCTTCCGCTCGCTGTTGCACTGCCAGCGCATGCACGCCGATTCGCCGATAATCGGCGGCATTAAAGCTCTGCACGTAGTTGATGACGTCATCCTGCTTCTCCGGCGACAGCTTGGCCAGCGGCGGATAATCCGCAAAGGCCAAGTCGACTCCTTTCCACTTCTCCAGACCGTTAAGGAATTTAAAGATCTCGCCTGGTTCGTCACACTTGTTCAGTTTTCCGTTCTTCTGGCAGATGTTCTTGCCTTCGAGAGCGTAAGTTCTCAGTCCGGCCTCGCGAATCAACCCCCACAACTCCTCCGGATGCCCGTGAATGAATTCCGCGCCCAACTCCAGGATCGCGCCCTGGTCGCGGAGCGTACGGATCCGCCCTCCAACACGATCGCGCGCCTCAAGCACCAGCACGTGCCGCCCTGCCTCGGCCAGCGTACGCGCCGCGGTCAGCCCCGCCATCCCCGCGCCGATCACCAGAATGCGCCCCGATCTCTCTTTCATATCGGTTTTGATGCCCTACGCCACCCATTCAACGCCGGTTCATTGCATGGGTGTGAGGGACCTCCAATCCGCTGCGGAACCCTCAACCCGCTATTCCCGTAAGATAATGAAGTCGCGGAGCGGCGCCTACGCCTCATCCGCTCGCGCTGTTCGGGAAAGTTGTAACGAAAACGCAAACCGGAGCCGCAGCGCGGGTCAAACCGGATCGTTAAGCCCGAAAGACGCAAGATCGCACGGCTTGGCTTAGACGCAGTGATGGCAAAAGGAGAACGCGATGCGCAAGTTCATCACCATCCTGGCAGGGTGTGCCTTGACGATGTTTGGGGTAGCCTCGCTCGCCGCCCAAACCCATGCAAACAAGAGCGGTTCTGGTCAGATTGTAATCGTCTTTAAGGACGGCCACCGGCAAACCTTCAACCTCGCCGACGTCGCGCGTCTCGAGTTCTCCGGTACAGGCGGTATCCCGATTGGCGACGCCGCACCGACACCGGCCGGTGCGCCGCCGCGCGGCCATTTCTTCGGCAAGTGGGAAGTAGGCGACGGGGCCGGCAGCACTTTCTATATCACGCTAGACGACGATGGTACTGCCTGGCGCTCGCTGCGCAGGATTCACGGCAAATGGGCCTATGTAAATGGTGAAGCAAGGGTTACCTGGGACGATGGTGCGATGGATGCCATCCGCCGAATCGACGGTCAGGACAAGAAATTTGCCTACCGAGCCGGCAAATCCTTCACCGATGAACCGGACAATGTGACTGACGCCAAAAACACTACCCCGCGGCCTATTTGAGATTTGGTTTTCGCTTCGGCACGCCCGGGGCCGGCTGAATCCGGAACTCACCAGGGCGTTGATCGTCCTTGTTATCCCGGTCCAGTCGGAACCATTGTGGATTCCGTTGCGTACCTCTCCACTGAGAGGGATGCGTTCGCCCCGAAGTTGCGGCTGCGCACCGCTCTCAATCGTCTATCCAGTATCGCGGCGAATCTTGATCGAGCATGCCCGCACGGCACGCGGGGCTTGGGCGGCATTGTCCCCGTCAATGAGGAATTGAACCGATCGTTGCGTACACTGGAAGCAGCGGCCCGACACGAGGCAGGAAGAAGCAGATCGTCAATCCATGAGCATCCTCGAAGCCTTCAAACTCGCGTTTCAATCTCTCTGGGGCAACAAGATGCGCTCCATCCTCACGCTCATCGGCGTGGTCATGGGCGTGGCCTCGGTCATTATGGTGCTCACCCTTGTGCAGGGCGCCAAGCGCTACGTTTCCACCAAGCTCTCAGGTTACGGCGCCGATGTCTTTACCGTGAACCGCATGTCGAGCGTGATTCTTTCCGCCGACCAGTACTTCAGCTATCAGAAGCGCAAAATCATTCGCATCGAGGACTACGAAGCCATCAAGGACGGCTGCGACGATTGCAGCGAAGTGGGTGCGTCGCTGTTCAAGAGCACTAACGTGGTCTTCAATGGCCACTCCAGCAACAACACCGGGGTACGCGGCTACACGGCTTCCATGATGTCATTGAACAACATCGACATCGCCCTCGGCCGCGGATTCACCCCTGCAGACGAAGAACACGCCTTTCACAACGCGATCGTCGGGTACGACATTGTCGACAACCTGATCGGCGACGGCGATCCGCTCGGCAAAGAAATCCGCGTCGACGGCATCCCGTTCACGATCATCGGCGTTGGTGATCGCCAGGGCAAAACCCTGGGCCAATCGCAGGACAACTGGGTCGCGATCCCCATCTCCACTTATCAGCAGATCTACGGCTACAACGACTCGGTGGACATCTATGCGCGTGCCACCGGCGGTTCCCAGACCATGGTTCGCGCCGAAGATCAGGCTCGCGTCATCATGCGTTCGCGGCGCCACGTAACGCCCGGCCAGCCCGACGACTTCGAAATCCAGACCAACGACACCTTCCTCGACATCGCTAACCAGCTCCTCGGCGTCTTCGCGTGGGTAGTCCTCGGTCTTGGCTCCATCGCGCTCGTCGTGGGCGGCGTCGTCATCATGAACATCATGCTGGTCAGCGTCAGCGAGCGCACCCGCGAGATCGGCGTGCGCAAAGCGCTCGGCGCCAAGCAGCGCGATGTACTGATGCAATTCCTCATTGAAAGCGCTTCGCTCGCGTCGGTTGGCGGCGTCTTCGGAATTCTTCTCGGCGTGGTGGTCGGCAAACTAATCACGATAATTGTCGGCTTCCCGACCGCAGTACCCATTTGGGCAGTCTTTCTCGGCCTGATTCTCGCCAGCAGCGTAGGAATTTTCTTCGGCGTTTATCCGGCCAGCAAAGCGGCAAGACTAGATCCGGTAGTGGCCCTGAGAGCAGAGATGTAAGAGGAAGGTTCGCCTTTCAGAGTTATTTGGCTCGTTCGAATCTTTGAGAACAATCGAGCTGAGAGAAGTCTGACTAAGAACTTTGAACTAAGAATTTTCAACTGTTGCGGAGCAACCCATGCGTGGACAACAAGCCGGCGAATCGGTCAAGATGGCGCTTCAAACAATCCGGACCAACAAGCTGCGTTCGGGCCTGACCATCCTGGGCATCGTCATCGGTGTCACCACTGTTATCACCATCTCCTCGGTCATCAGCGGCCTCAACAACCGCGTGCAGGAGTGGGTCAGTTCTCTCGGCAACAATGTGTTCTGGGTATTTCATATGCCGGTCATCGGTGTGCGCCCTACCACCGAAATGCTTACGCGCAAAAAGCTCAACATCGATGATGTCATGGCGCTCCGCACGCTGCCGCACGTGGTGGCAGCCGACGGCGGATTCCAGCACGTGAAATCGCAGTTCCGCGTCGGCGATGTCAGCGTGAAATACAACGGCAAGAAGATTGCCGGCACCATATTGCAGGGTTCGACGTCCCAGGTCGGAGTCGTCACCGACCTCACTTTCATTCAAGGCCGCCTCTGGAACGACGCGGAAGATCAGAGAGGCGAGCACGTCGTCGTCCTCGGTCACGACACGTGGGAAGAGCTCTTCGGCGAACAGAACGCCATCGGCAAGGAAGTCAACATCGAGTCCGGGCTCTACACCGTCATCGGTGTGCTCGATAAACAGAAACAGCCCTTCGGCGGCGGCAAGAATCCCGCCGACAACATGGCCTACTTCCCGCTCGGCACCTTCCACAACCTGCATCCCGAAGACAAGGACATGTGGGTCAGCGTGAAGTACGACGACCAGAAGAACAAGGCCATCGTCGAAGAAGAGATTCGCGAATTGCTCCGCATCCACCGCAAGGTCAAGGTCGATAAGCCTGATGACTTCGAAATCTTTGGCCCCGACTCACTCTCCAAACTCTGGAACCAACTCACCGGCGGCCTCGTTCTCTTCATGATCGCGGTCTCCAGCGTCGGACTCATGGTCGGCGGTGTCGGCGTCATGAACATCATGCTGGTCAGCGTGACAGAGCGAACCCGCGAGATCGGCGTGCGCAAAGCCATCGGCGCCACCAAGCGGACCTTGCTCGTGCAATTCACCACCGAAGCTGTTACTCTCTGCGCCGTGGGCGGCGTTATCGGCATTCTTCTCGGCGCGGTGCTCACGTGGATCATCTATTTCCTGCCCATCGGCCTGCCTGCGACGATGTCGACGATGTGGGTACTGACAGGCTTCAGCGTTTCTTGCGCCATCGGGTTGATATTCGGTATCTACCCCGCGTGGAAAGCTGCCAACCTGGATCCGATTGAGGCGTTGCGATACGAGTGAGGCAGTTCGTAGTTCTTAGTTCAGAGTTGGGACCATCGGTGCATAGACTCTGACCTGATCAGCTTGAGTGTGATGCATAAACATACGCGAATTCGAAATCGGAGCATAATTACGCTGACTCTGCCGTAGAAAGACAGGCACGATATGGCGCGGGGACAGACGCGGGAATCCGTCAAGATGGCTCTCGATACCGTGAGAACCAACAAGCTTCGCTCCGGACTCACCATTCTTGGCATCGTCATCGGCGTCACTACGGTCATCACTATCTCCTCGGTCATCACCGGTCTCAACAATCGGGTCAATGACTGGGTCTCCTCGATGGGCTCCAACGTCTTCTGGGTTTTTCACATGCCGCTGATCGGCGTGCAGCCCACTACCGAGATGCTTACCCGGAAGAAGCTGAACCTCGATGATGTCCTTGCCCTGCGCGCCTTGGCTCACGTGGTCGCCGTCGACGGCACGTACCAGCACGTGAATCAAACCTTCCACGTTGGCGACGTGGACGTGAAATACAACGGCAAAAAAGTGGCGGGCGCATTCCTTGCAGGTTCAACTGCGGAGCTGGAAACGGTGTCGGAACTCACCATGAAGGAAGGCCGATTCTGGACCGATGATGAGGATCAGAGGCACGCTCATGTCTGCGTGGTGGCCCACGACACGGCAGAAGAGCTGTTTGGAGACGAAGACCCCATCGGCAAAGATGTGAATGTTGCGTCGAGCCTTTTCACAGTGGTTGGCGTCCTGGACAAGCGCAAGCAGCCATTTGGCTCGGGCAAGAACCCCGGGGACAATGGCGTCTTCTTCCCGCTTGGCGTCTTCCATAACCTGTATCCCGAATTAAAGGATATGTACATCAGCGTGAAGTATGACGACCCGAAGAACAAATCGCTGGTCGAAGAAGAAATACGAGAGGTTCTGCGTGTTCGCCGCAAGGTTAAAGTCGACCAGCCCGACAACTTTGAAATCTTCGGACCCGATTCGCTTTCGAAACTCTGGGGTCAACTCACTGGCGGCCTCGTTCTTTTCATGATTGCGGTTTCCAGCGTCGGACTTATGGTGGGCGGCGTGGGCGTGATGAACATCATGCTCGTCAGCGTCACAGAGCGCACTCGCGAAATCGGCGTGCGCAAGGCCATCGGCGCAACCAAGCGCGCGCTGCTGCTGCAATTCACCACCGAGGCGGTCACGCTGACTGCGTTAGGCGGCATCTTCGGCATTCTGCTCGGCGCGGTCATCACCTGGATCATCTACTTCCTGCCTATCGGTCTGCCCGCCGCCATGTCGACCATGTGGGTCATCACCGGCTTCAGCGTCTCCTGTGCGATTGGATTGATCTTCGGGATCTATCCGGCATGGAAAGCCGCCAACCTCGATCCGATCGAAGCACTGCGGTACGAGTGAAGCAGTTCACAGTTCCGAGTTCAAAGTTTCGGAAGTGCATGACCTACGAATTGTGAACTCAGAACTGCGACCTCTGATCCGCTAAACTAACCCATGTGATCCCACACTCAATCGCCCTGGCTGTGGAAGTGGCAACCACCGCCCTGGCTGTGGCGGGGCTGGCTTACTTCCTCTTTGCCATCATCGCTGCGCGTGTATTCCTTTCCGCGCGGCGCGCGCCGCTCCCACCATTCGCTCCCGGCGTATCCATTCTCAAATCGCTCAAGGGCCTCGACCCCGGCATGCTCGACGCGTTCCGCTCGCACTGCCACCAAAACTACCTGGGCGAGTTCGAAATCCTCTTCGGTGTTTCCTCGCTCGACGACCCCGCCGTTCCTGCCGTTCATCAACTACAAAGCGAATTCCCCAGCCAGGCCATCCGCCTCATCGAGTGTCAGGCGCGTTTGGGAACCAACGGAAAGGTCAGCACGCTCGCTCAACTTGCGTCGCACGCCCGGCACGAATTCCTCTTAGTCAATGACTCTGACATCACCGTCAGTCCCCATTATCTGGAGCGCGTGATGGCCCACTTCGCGCCGTCGGAATCGCGACCAGACCAACAGCAGCCCAAACCCGTCGGCCTCGTCACCGCGCTCTATCGCGGACGCGCGCATGGCACTCTCGGCTCCCGGCTGGAATCGCTCGGCATCGCCAGCGACTTCATGCCCAGCGTCCTGGTTGCGCGAATGATCGAAGGCGGCCTGCGCTACGGCCTTGGCTCCACGCTCGCCGTGAGCCGCGAAGCCCTCCAGAAGATCGGCGGTTTCGAAGCGCTTGTCGATCACCTCGCCGACGACTACGAACTCGGGGAGCGCATCTACAAAGCCGGATACCGGGTTGCACTCTCCGGCGATGTAGTTGAAACCAGCGTCCCCGCGTATGCCTGGCGTGGCTTCTGCGACCACCAACTTCGCTGGCTGCGTACGGTGCGCGATGCGCGGCCGGGAGGCTATGCCGGCCTCCTCTTCACGCATGGATTCACGCTGGCCATTGTCAACGTGATCGCCAGCGGCCTCAGCCCGATCAGCCTCTGGATTCTCGCGCTGAGTTTCTTCCTGCGACTCTCGCTGGCTATGACCGTAGGCGCTGAAGTGCTGGGCGACCACCAGGTGCTCCCTTCACTCTGGCTTCTTCCTCTACGCGATATCGTAGCCACCGGCCTCTGGATCGCAGGCTTCGCCGGCAACACCATCGTCTGGCGCGGCGAACGTTTCACTGTACGAAAGGGAAGACTGCACCATTCATCCTGATCCTCGACCGTCTCGCATCAAATTCCCTGCATTCCGTGACAGATTCACACAATTCGGCTATCTGAACGCGCAGCACGTCTGCTAGATTTGCCTTCACGCGGCGTGCTTCCTTATACCTCTATGCTGAATGGACCAGCCGCGCAAGGAGAGATTCGATGCATATCCCCTCACGAATTGCCGGCCGCCTGATGCTTTGTTGCGCCATGGCCGTTGCCCCCGCAATTGCTTTCGCCCAGACCCCTGCGCCTGCCAAGCCGGCCGTCGGCACGCAGATGACACCCGCAGCTACCTACGGAAAACTGCTCAGTGGAATGGAGAAGGAATTCGTGGACGCCGCTGAAGCCATGCCCGAAGACAAGTTCAACTTCGCTCCCCCGACCACAGCGGGAGATTTCAAGGGCGTGCGCACCTTTAGCGGACAAATCAAGCACGTCACAGAGGCCAACTACTTCTTCTTCGGCGGCGGCATGTCCGAGGCTGACATGAAAGCAAAGGCCGATGCGATCGAAAAGAACACCTCAAAGGCCGACATCATCCAGGCGCTCAAAGACTCCTTCACCCAGGCGCACACGTTTATCGACGGAATCACTCCTGAGAACGTCTTCGTCATGACCGCGAACGGCACTCGCGGGGGTATGTCTTCCTTCGGCATCGCCCACCTGATGGATCACTATGGACAGATGGTCGTCTACCTTCGCATGAACGGCATTGTGCCCCCGGCCAGTCGCGGCAGCATGTAAAAGAGCACCCCCACATCGCCAAAAGGAATAGCCCAGGTTGTTGAATCTAACAACGGCCTGGGCCTTTCGTTTACTGTTCGCGAATCGCTGAAACCGGATTCACGCGCATTGCGCGAAGAGCGGGCAGGTAGCATGCCAGCACTGCCATCACCCCCAGCAGCGTGACCACGGCGACAATCGTCGTTGGGTCTGTAGCGCTGATGCCATAGAGCGATGCCGCTATAAACCTTGTCAGACCGAATGCCAGCGCCAGACCCAGGACAAGCCCGGCAGCCGTCAGCCGCACCCCCTGCATCAGCACTAGCCGCAGAACATCCCTGCGCGATGCACCCAGGGCAACGCGAATCCCAATCTCATGCGTACGCATTTGCGTACGGTACGCCACCACGCCATAGATCCCTGTCGCCGCAAGAATCAGCGCAATCATCGCGAACATCCCCGCAAACGTACTCTGCATGACCGCAAACATGCTCGACATCTGAGTGGTTTCGCGCATCGTGCGCACATCGAATACGGGCAACCGCCCATCCACCTGGTGGATCGCCTGCTCCACCGCCGATGCCGCGTCCTCCGGATTTCCCCTCGTCTTTACCTGGACAGTCAGTTCGGGGCCTGGCTCCTGGAGATAGCTCATGTAGATCATGGGCTCCGGCAGTTCGTTCATGAAATTATGTTTCGAGTTCTTCACCATGCCTACGACCGTGAACGGGTGACCCCAGATCTCCAGCTTCTTCCCCAGCGGATCCTCTCCTGGCCAGTACCGTTTCGCCGCCGTTTGATCGACAACCACCACGCGGGGCGCTGTCTCGCTATCATCCATCGTGAAATCGCGGCCCTCGAGAATCGGTATGCCTAGGGTCTCGAAATATCTAGTCGTCACATCGGCCTGGCGTAGTTCGAGAGACTCGTGCGGGCGTGGAACGTATCCCTCGGGATAGGCATCCACCGTCTTGCGATTGAAGTTGAAAGGAACCCAGTCTGTAAGCGATGCAACGGTAACCACCGGTAGCGCCGCCACCCGATCGAGAATCTTGTGCCGGATCGCGCGCACTTCCTCGTCTGGGTAGCCAGCGATGTTCAAGCCCACCGAAGCAGTGAGGATATGATCCTGCTCAAACCCGGGATTGGCGGAGCTGATGTTGCGCAGCGTACGCAGAAAGAGTCCCGAGGTCACCAGCAGCGCCAATGAAAGGGCGATCTGCGCCACCACCAGGCCGCTGAGCAGGCGGCGATTGTGAGACCCGCCAGACACGCTGGCCGCTTCTTCCTTCAGTGCTTCGGCCGCGGGTACGCGCGAGGAACGCAGCGCTGGAAACGCACCGCAAATAACAGCCGCCAACACCGAAAGCAGCACAATAACGATCACCACGTTGTGATCCACAGTGCCGTTAAGGGCAATTGGATTGGCGTTTGGCGGAATGAAGCGGGCAAAGCTCTTCGCCGTCCACGAGGTCAGCAGCAGTGCCAGCGCCCCGCCGGCGAAGGATACAAAGAATCCCTCCAGCACCATCTGCCGGACGAGCTGGATCCGCCCTGCGCCAAGCGATTGCCGTATCGCAACCTCACGCCGGCGAGCGACGAAGCGCACCAGCGCCAGCGTGGCCACATTGGCGCACGTCAGCAGCAGCACGACACCTGCAATCGCCAGCAGGATTGGCAGCGTGGAAGCCATGTAAATATTGGCGCCAAATGGCGAGCGCCACATCGGATCGAGCGTGATGGTATTCACGCCCAGGTGATCGTTCGGATACGCGGCCACAATCTGCCGCATCAACGACCCCATATCTTCGTTGGCTCGCTGCCGGCTCACTCCCGGCCGGAGGCGGCCTATCACGTTCAGGAAATCATGACTGCGGTATTGCAGTTGCGAATCGTTGCCTCCGGGATTGAGCGGAAGCCATGCGTCCTGGCGTATTCCGGGCATCGCCCCGATGAACCCTGCCGGTGCGACGCCGATCACCGTCACCTGCGTACGTGCAATCTCGATCGGTTTGCCAACAATGTTCGGGTCGCTCCCATACCGCGTCTGCCACAACGAATGACTCAACACGACGTAGGGCAAGCCGCTTTTGAGATTCTCCTCACTGGGCAGGAAGAACCGGCCGAGCGCCGGCTTTACTCCAAGTACGTCGAAGAAATTCGCCGACACGTTTGCCAAGTAGATGCGTTGTGGATTTGCGTCCCCGGTCAGAGTCAGCCAGTCATGGTGATAAGCCAGAATCCCGCTGAAGGTCTGGTTGCCATCGCGCAGATCGCGGTAATCGAGATACGAAAGCGGCGGCGAAGGCGAAGTATTCCATTGCCCCCGCATCACGCTGACCAGGCTACCGGTGTCATGTGCCCCGGGAATGGGGTGCAGCATCGTCCCGTCGATCCAGCTAAAGACCGTGCTGTTGGCGCAAATGGCCAGTGCCAGCATCAACCCTGCGGTGATTGTGAATCCCGGGCTCTTGCGCAGTTGCCGCAAGGCAAAGCGAACATCCTGGAGCAGTCCACTCATCGGACGCCTCCCAACGGAGATTTGCTCTCGGGGATAAGAGTATTGCCTTTTATGTTTGCATGCAGTGCGCCAAAGCACGGTCCTATTCAACTACTAAGTCTTTCATTAACATACGAGTAATCCGGCCGACCGCCTTGTGCTCCGCGCCTGTCCGCTGACGGCGTAACTGTCCGTTTTCGGACACATTGATCCTATTTTGAGGGCCCGGATTTTGCAGGATGCCGGAGGCACTGGGCGGCCAAAGGATTTCCACCGCGGACGAAAACCGCGTGGTGCAGATCGCAGCCGCACACGCAGTCCCCGCCCTGGTTTCAGGGCGGGGCGTGAATGCCGGAGGTCAGCCCAAATCAGAAGAGGCTGCTGAACGGGGTTGAGGTGGTGATGCGGGTTCCGGCAAGAGCGCCTGTGAACGTGACGGCCTTTGATCCGTCGAGGTTATAGGCCACCAGCGTAAAGCTTCCTGAGTACTGGTTGCCGTCTTCGCTAAGGCTCACGCGCTCGGTGATTTGCGCTCCGGCCGTAGGATTGCCGATACCGCTGGGCGCATTTGTCGTATCGTTGCCGAGCCAGGGCAGGTGGTTGACATAGTAGGAGCGAACTCCGGTCTTCTCCCAGACGCCCAAGCAGAAGTTCCCATCCTGCGGCGGTCGAGCCGATTCCATAATCTCGGTCCTGTCGCTGTGAAAGACGACCATGGAGTTGTCGATCACGGGATAGGCGTTACTGGGGATGGGATTCCCGTTCATCGTATGGGCGGTGAAGGTCACATGCCACATGCCGACGATGGAAGGGCCATCGCGGTCGTCGTCGAACAGGGCGGCATGCATGAAGTGCGCCGAGCCAAGCTGGGAGTGCCAGGTGGCGGGTTTGATGTAATTCTTGTTGATCCCACACTGTGCCAGAACGCTTGGCACAATCGCCACCGCGAGTACTAGCGCGCCCACTGCCGACATCAAATTGCAATTTCTTGTCTTCACTTGTTTCTCCTCGGCCGGGGAATATGCCGGCTGACCCGAAGCTAATCGCGACCTGCTCCGGTCAGGCAATGAACGGGTGGTAAAGACTGAGGTGAAGTTTAGGTAAAGCGCCAACCCCTTTCAAATCGCGCGGTTTCCTGACACACTGTTTGGTACTTCCCTACGCAGGAGGTCACCTGCCCGCTCCCGTATCCCATGCCGCGACCGGTCCTGTCTTTGAATTCGGCGACTTCCGGCTCGATTGCGGACGTTTCGAACTCATGCGAGATGGCCATTCCCTGCGCGTCGAGCGCAAGCCAATGGAGTTGCTCATGCTGCTCGTCTCGCGCCAGGGCCAGCTCGTAACACGCGCCGAGATCGCTCAGCGCCTCTGGTCCAGCGAAGTCTTTGTCGACACCGAGCACGGCATCAACACTGCGATCCGCAAGCTCCGCCATCTCCTCCGCGACGACCCCGAAGATCCCCAGTTCATCCAGACTGTCACGGGTATGGGCTACCGCTTCATCGCGCCTACGGCTGTCATGGAGGACCCTGCCACGGCGCAACCTGCGGCGCACACCCTCGAACCCGCGGGTTCAGATCCTGTCGTCGCGCCTGAATCTCCCAGACCACCATCGACCGAAGAATTGCCGAAGAAGCCGCTCGCCATTCGAGTCGCGGGCGTTGCCCGCTTCATCGCGCTCACCGTTTCGTTCGTCGTGTTGGCCATCGGCCCGCGACAGATCGCAAGCCTTCTGCGTCGGGACCCGAACCCGCCCATCACTTCCCTCGCCGTCATCCCACTGGAAAACCTATCGGGCGATTCCAATCAGGAATATTTTGCCGACGGCATGACCGATGAGCTGATCACAATGCTGGCCAAGGACTCCGACCTTCGCATCACCTCGCGCACGTCCGTCATGCAATACAAAGGCGCGCGCAAGCCCCTCGGCGACATTGCCCGCGCACTCAATGTCGACGCCATTCTCGAAGGCTCCGTCTCTCGCTCTAACAGCAATGTGCACATGAACCTGCAGCTCATCCGTGCCGAGGACGATGCCCACGTCTGGGCCGAAAGCTACGATCGTGACGCGAACGACGTTGCTGCACTATCCGGCGAAGCAGCGCGTGACATTGCGAAGCGTTTGAATAGGGCGGCCACCCGACCCGCATCCGCTCGCTACGTAAATCCCGCGGCACACGACGCCTATCTGCAGGGCCGTTACTTGTGGTTCGCCAACGACAGCGAGGCATCACTTCCTTACTTCAAGAAAGCTACTGAACTTCAGCCGGATTACGCGCTCGCCTGGGCAGGCTTGTCGGCTTATTACGGCGGAGAGGCGATGTTCGGGGGCCTTGATCCGAGGAAGGCGCTTCCGAACATGGACGCAGCGGCGAGCAAATGCATTCAGCTTGATCCATCCGAGCCCGAATGTCATGTGTGCAAGGCCGGCGCCGAGCTCCTCGCCAACTGGAATTTAGATGAGGCTTTAAAGGAGATATCGCGGGCTATCGATCTAGACTCCAAGAACGCTGAAGCCTATGAACTGCGCGCGAGGATTTTGCAGGCTCTGAACCGCCATGAAGAATCCATTCAGTCCGAAAAGACGTCCATCGAACTCAATCCAGCGAACGAATGGGGACTGACTCTCGCCCTATGGACCGCGCGCCGCTACGACGAGGCTTTAACTGATGTCCAGCAGCGCATTGTGGCTACGCCGCGTGATCCGGTCCTGCAACTTTTTCTAGCATCAAGCTACCGGGGAAAGGGGATGGATAAGGAATCGATCCAGGCGATCGAAAGATTCTACCTTTATTCGGAGGGACCGTCAGAAGCTCTCGGCCTGCGTCGCGCCTTTGAATCAGGAGGCGTCAGAGCTGCCGTCGAATGGCAAATCAATTTCGACAAAGCCGCCGCCAGGAAACGCTACGTTTCTCCTGTCGACCTCGCCGAGCTCTACGCACAACTTGGCGACGGGGCAAAGACACTCGCACTCCTCGATGAAGCGTACCAACAACACGCTGCCGGCCTCTTATGGATCCAAGCCGATTCCGCTTACGACTTCCTCCATGCAGACCCGCGCTGGCGTTCCCTCATCCAGCGCATCGGCCTGCCGCCTGCGTACTGACGCGGGACTTAATCCGCGTTGTTCACTACGCACTCGTGGATCGCGTCGAGGGGCGCATTGGGCCAGCGGCTTTTGACCAGGTCGTCCTCTGATAGCTCGCGCAGCTTGAAATCAATCTGTCCATCTGCATGGACTTGGCCCTGCATGTAGCCGTAAATGTGCGACTTCGCTGTTTTGTCCGCGGTTTTCGGCAGCGCATATCGATGCGCTCCCGCAAGGCCGATGATCAGCCCCGGCACCACGCGGTTTGAGTGCTGCTTCCAGTACGGCGTGTTGAAGATGTTCGGAGAGTAGTAATGCGAATGGCTGGCGATGAGGTAAACGAACTTCCCCGCTGCCTGCGCGTCGTAGAACCACGTGTAGACCAGGTCCCCGCTGCGCTCGCCAAGCTCCCAGTCATCCATCGCGTGTTCTGCGCCCGTCGAGTGGGGCAGCGCCTCGTGCATGCCGGCAACAATCGCCTTGATCCCCGAGCCCGGCGCGAGATCGCGATCGAGAACCCCGCGCAGCCACTTCAGTTGTGCGTCAGAGAACTCATCCTTGCTCGCATTGTCGAGAGTGATGAAATCCACGCCCCCGTGGGTCCAGTGATACCACGGCCCCACCGGTCCCGCATCGGCGCCATCGACCTTGCGCTGTTCGGCAATCTCCGGCCGATCCAGAAGTGTTGCGAACTTCTGCGATGTAGCCATCGCGCGTCATCGGAGGTACATTCTCATGGTTGCCGCGGCCGATGAAGACCGGAAACGTTCCGAACGACGCTATCTGGTGGGTAAGAAAATCATCCCACTCGATGCGGTGATATTCCTCGGTGGATAGCTCCTTGCCTGCGGGCAGCATCGAGACCAGGTCCTGATCCTTGTTCGATGTCCAGCGAAAATCACCCAGGTGCCAATAGAACGCATCATTCTCTGCCTTGACGCTGGCAGCGATCGCGGGCATCACGAAATCGCCGCAATTCCGGCTGTCTCCGGATACCGCAAAGTTCCAGGTTGCGATCGGTTGATTGGGCGGCGGCGGAAAGAGTTGCGACGGAAAAGATCGCAAGAAGAGATTGAGTCAGGGAAAGCCGGAACATGTTTCCAGCATAAATGGGCTCTCCGGCTAAACAATCATCAACAGTCTGTTAAATGCCTCAACGCTGCATCATCGAGAGCGCTTGTCCTTGGTGTGATTCGAGTCACCGAGCTCGAAGCACGCCTCTCGATAAGCTCGAATGAGCGCGCGAGATCACATGCGCAACCCATCAAGGAGCAAATTTTCATGGCTTACGTCGTAACCGATGCATGCACGAAGGACTTTGTCTGCGTTACCGAATGCGCCACCGCCGCCATCGCACCGCAACCCTCAGATGACGCCGCCGGCAGCGTGTCGCAGGTTTACATCAATCCCGATGAGTGCATCGACTGTGGCAGTTGCGCGAGCCTCTGCGCCCAGAACGCAATCTACCCTGAAGCTGATCTGCCTGCCGACAAGGCTCACTTCGCAGAGAAAAACCGCGCCTACTTCCAATAGATCTCGTTTCGGATAGGATGCGGACGGTCGAAGAAATCCGTTAATGCTCGGTCTTCGAACTAAGGCTCGGTATTCGAGGGAGGCGGCGCCGGTGTTTGCGCGCTTGGCTGCTCCGTTGTCGGCGCAGTGGCCGCTGGTTTGGGCGCAGGCGTCGTCGGGGCCTGCGTACCCGGCGTCAGTGGCATTACGGACAATGCCAGCGTCTGGACGGTTTCGGGATCGTCGCGGAGTTTCAAATACAACACACCATTTACCGGATGCGGAACCGTCAGTTGAGTGCCGGTAAAATCCGGCGGCACATCCACCGCATTATCGAAGTCGGGTGAAGCCGCAACAGATTCGGCCAAAAACAGGTTCGTACCCGTCAACGTGCACGGACGCGATGGATTGTGCGGGCAGTGCAGTTCCTTGAAACCCGGAACACGCACAAGCGTTCCCAGCGACAGCCATTCGCCGGCGACGCCGTCTGCCGAGACGACTCGCGCCTGCACCGGTCCGAAGGCCGATGAGCCAAACTTGACCAGCGGCTCGACCACGCCGAGCGCCGTATTCGCGTCTTCCAGCATCAGCGTTCCGTCGCTGACCGAGAGGGTTGTGCGGAAGCTGTTGTCGGCGGCCGCGACCTCCACCTTCTCGTCGCGCGGGAAATTTGCGGGAGTCTTCGACTTCAGGAAGAACACCAGCCTGCCATCAACGGGGAGATCGTTCGCGCTTCCCAGGTGGACAGGTGATGGCTCCGCAGACTCCTCGTCCTGTGTCCCTTTGCTAAGCAGGGTCACTTGCGGACGCGGCAGTTCGACGCTGACTGGCACCTTCAATTCGCGTCCATCCCGGAGTTCAACCTTGGCGGTATAGCGCTTTCCGGATTCGAGACGCGCGGTATCGGCATCCGTCTTCACCTCCAGCCGATCCTGGTCCTGCACACGCTTCAGGTCGGCAGGAGCCCACTCAATGCCGTTCAAAGATACCTTGGCAACCTCATCCAGCCGGTTTCCGGTAAGCGCTGCTTCGGCATCGCCGGCACTCAGCTTCAGTCTCTCCAGCGAAGCCGCCTCGGAGTAAGCCATCAGCGTCAGCTTGTCCGGCTTGTCCATGCCGTACTGATGAATATTGATCGTCACGGGACCCGGCGCCGCATCTTTCATTGGCACTCCGAGTTCCAGCACGTTGGGCGTCGGCGACTTCCACTTAAGTTCGACCGCACTTGCACCGGGTAATTGCGCCTCGATTTTCTCGATGCAGAGGGCATTGTCGCCCTGGATGTGCAGCGTGTCCTCTCGCCCGACCACAAGCGCCGATTCGTCGCTCGGTGACACCGTCCACTTTCCGGTCCCGGCACTCACCAGGTGAAATCTCGGGCCCTCCCAGTCATCGAAGCCCCACTTGCCCTTGACTACACCCGTCAATTCCCCTGAAGGAAGCGGAGGCATCGCATGCGCGAGCACAAGGCCGCCTTGCGAGGCGTCTGCTTTGAGCGGAACTTCGATCGGGTCGGACTTGGATTGAATATGGAGCTTGAGGTCATGCACCTCTGGAGTCGCGTAGACCAAAGGCGCACCTTCGGCGGGAAACACGAGCCCGGTCTTTTCAGCGCAATACTGGTCCGCAGGATTTACCGGGTGCAGGGGCGGAATTTTCGCTGGCCCCACGGGCGGCAACGCAACCACAACCACCGATTTCGGATCGCGAAAAGAAGGCGGAACATTCAAGCGCAGGTTCAGGGTATCTTCAGTGGGAAGCGCCAATGCGGGAATGTACTGGAAGTGCGCAGTGTGCAGGGAAGCCAAAATCCGCGCCGTGTCCACGATCGCGCCGATGTAGGGGCTGTAAACGCCTGCCCCTCCGAGCGCCGAATAGCTAAGCTGGTTCATCAGGTCGGCGCCGCTGCCGGTGGTCAGCTGGGAAACCCGGTTGGAGACGTTCGCATCGTCGAGGACCATCCCGTCGGTGTGCTGCGTGAGGCACGGCGCCTGCTGATCCGTCGGCTTGTCGAAGCATTGCTGGTCGAGCCGAATGCCCAGGACAGAGGCTGCCTTCTGGGCTCGATCCTTCAGCGATTTCGGGTCAGTCTGAGAGGTAACTTTGACTTCTGCAAGGTAGGCATCAAGGCGCATCCTGTCGAGGCTTGCCGCCTGCAAGTCTTGCGTCGCCCGGACAAAGATCCCGGGTCGGCCCTTTACCGCATTCCGCAGTGTGCTGAAGTCGCCTCCGGTAGCCGGGGCAAGAAACATGATGGCCTGCTGAGCTTCCTGGGGAACGGTGACGAAGACTCCCTCTTCGCGCGCCTGTTTTGTCCAGGTATCCACGCGCGTAAACCACTCGGCCGGAGGAGGGTTAGTGGCGCCGCGGAGGAAGACAACGATCAGCACAAACCGCGTGGATTGGCTTTCAGGAAAGTCGGGATGGATCCACAGACGGTCGCCGGGAAGGAGGTTGGGCACCTGGCCAATGGGCAATGTGACCTCTCCTCGTTTCACGTGCACATCGACTTTGGGGCCGACCAGGTCGAATGACGGAGCGGTCTGACATGGTGCAGATGTACTTTTCAAAGCGAGCACAACGAAGAACAGAAGAAGGACACAACGCCGCATTCTTCTATTGTACGAAGAAGGATGCTCTTAAAAATATTGTCCGGAAGCAAGACTTTTGACTGATTTTGGGGTTGCCTGCCGCTTTCCGGTCTGAAACCGTCTCTTGCAACGGTATGGGGTTCAGTTGCACAATCGTTTACACTAGGGGTTGGTTGGGCTGAAAGTGTCTTTTAGTTAAAGTTTTCTCGACCCGGTGGGGAATCAAAAAGAAGCAGAGATGGTATTGGGGACTGCTTCGGCACGTCTAAAAAGCCGCCATGAAACCCTTACAATTGTTCGGGAAACCAAGTAGTTCATTTACAGCCAGATCTGGAACCTGTCACCCGCCGAAAAGCGCCGCATCTTTTGGGGTTCGATTTCAGCAGAGCGCAGCAAAGATGAAGACGGGCTAAAGAAGCTTTATACGGAGAATTGTCATGAAGTCGAACCGGGCTGCGCAAAGCAGCGTAGACATCAGCAATCTGAGTGTTCCGGATGCCGAAGAGATTATTGAAGAGGCCTTGAGTGAACTGGCATTTTCACAGGATCCCGGGCTCGCGCGCGCACTGCGTTTCCTTGCGCCTCCCGGATACCAGGCGATCGTAGAACTCTGCAGCGAAAACGGGCGCAGCAAGCGTCGGAATGCGCCGGCAGATAGCTGGTCGCCGGAAGACGATGAAGTTCGCATCTACTTTGAGCGCCTTGACGACAACGCTGCTCCGGCAAGACAGAGCCGCGGCTCACGAGCGCCGATCGAACATAACTTCGAAGAAGATGAAGAAGAAAGCGCGGTTGTGCCAGCCGACCTGGATGCACGCGTGAAGGAACTCTGCGCCGCACTGGCGGAAGCGGAGCGGGGCGGGCACGCATTCATCGCCTTAAGTGGTTCCGAGACTCATTCTTACCGCGAAAAGCGTTCCGCTGGAACCAGCATCCGGAATCAAGACAGGCTGTGCTGGCCGAGGCAATTCAGACGAGGCGTCGTATTGACGAGCAAAATCGCCAATCCGAAGACGCCGGCGTATCCCACGACCACGATTCGTTTAAACCGCGCCGAGGCTGGCATACCCGACGAGGCCCAGCGCTTCCATCCCCTTGTCGATACAGGGCGAATCCATCGGTGATGCCATCCAAGAGGAGCGGGGAAAGCTGTGAATTGCTATTTTCTCGAATCCACAGCGTTTGCGAAGTTGTTTGTGCAGGAGCCCGGCACGGATACTTTGATTCGGTTGATGGAATCGGTTGAGGACAATCGCAAGCTGATTGCCGCCAGTGCGCCGCTGGAAGTTTATGCTGCCATTCGCCGGCGCGAGCGGGTCGGCGACATCAACTCCGCAGACGCCTCCGCGGCATTCGAGATACTCCGCATCGAGGCTGCTCGCATGGTGCAGGAGCCTCTGAACCCTGCTGTGCTCGAAGCAGCTCGCCAACTACTCGATCGAACGAAACTGCGCTGGACAGAGGCCCTGCAACTCGGAGCCGCGCTGGTGGCGCGCGAGATGTTCCGGGGTACTGAAATCATCTTTGTTTCGGCCTCGCCGATGCTCCTGGAAGCAGCAAGATCGGAAGGCCTCCAGACACTCGATCCCGAAAAAGATGAAATCGAGGCTGTTGAACAATCGGTTGATCGAACTCAGACTCTCACCTGAGAGTTTCGATGGGTTCCACGTTCATGGCGCGCCGTGCGGGGAAATAGCTTGCAAACGCCGCCACAAGAAGAAAAACAACTGGCGCAAGAACGAAAGTGGCAAGGTCGCGAGAGCCGGTCTTGTAGAGCGCATTTTCCAGTAGCCTTGTCATGATCAGCGCCGCGCACAATCCGGCAGCGATGCCCGCCAACGCCATCCATAGTCCTTGTCGCATGACCATCCGAAGGATGTCACTGCGATGGGCTCCGAGTGCCAGCCGAATGCCGAACTCCTGCCTGCGCTGCCCGACGGTATAGGACAAGACGCCGTAAACGCCAATGATGGCAAGCACAAGTGCTGTTCCTGAAAAACCGCCGATGAGCAGCATGGTGAAACGGGGTTGCGCACGCGAGTTGTCGACCAGTTCTTCCGCGGTTTGAATCTCATTTACAGGCTGATTGACGTCGACGGCAGCGATCTGGGAACGCAGGGTTGCGACTGCAGTGCCGGTTGGGACATCTGTCCGCACCAGAAGATTCATGTCGCTCCAGGGAAGTTGCGGGAACGGCAAATACAACTGCGCCTGCGATTTCTTCTCCAGACCCTGATTCTTGACATCCGCAGCCACACCGACAACCAGAGCGGGCTCGGGTCTACGCCCAATCACGATTTTCTTGCCGACTGCCGACTGGCCGGGCCAGTACTGGCGCGCAAAAGTTTCGTTCACAACCACCACGAGCGGAGCGGTGGCATTGTCGGCGTTTGTAAATGTGCGACCACTGCGCAAAGGGACGCGCATCGTCTCAAACCACTGCGGGCTGATCGCCTCAATATCGACGAACGGTCGCTGAGCGAGCGGCGCATCGGGTTGACCTTCCGGCAATACAGGTGTGATGCGCTTGAAGGTCAGGGGCATTGCCGCAGAGATGGCAGCTGAACGTATTCCGGGCTGCGCAGAGATTCTCTGCAGGACATCATCGAAGAAGGCGATCTGCTGATCGGGTTTCGCGTATTTCGCTGTCGAGAGAGAGATGTTCATCGTCAGCAGGTTGTGCGCGTCGAACCCGGGATCGACGTGTAATAGCCGACTGAAACTTCGCAGGAGTAGCCCGGCTGCGATCAGCAATACGAGTGCAAGCGCGATCTGGCCAACGACCAGCAGTGATTTGGTCTTCGATCCCGAACGGCCGAGCGACGCGGATCGACCTTCAGCGCGGAGGGTCGCATTCAAATCGATACGGACGAGTTGCACGGCGGGAAAGATGCCGAACAAAATGCCGGCGAGCACAGAGATGGCGAGGGTAAAAAGAAGGACACGCAAGTCGAGGGTGACTGGAAACCCTTGCGGTATCTGGGACGCTCCCCAGGTTGCGAGCGCCCGCGTAGCTACCCAGCCGATGCCCGCGCCGACGGCACCGGCGATGAGAGCCAGCATCATGCTCTCCGTGAGGAGTTGGCGCACGATTGCACTGCGGCTTGCACCAATCGCCGCGCGTGTTGCGATTTCGCGCTTCCGGGCGAGTGCACGCGAAAGCAGAAGGCTTGCGACGTTTGCGCAGGCGATGAGCAGAACGACTGCGACTGCGCCGAACAGTATAAGAACCTTGGGCCGCACATCGCCTATAACCTGATCGCGCAGGCTTTCGGCCGTCATCACGGTGGAAGGCGAAGCATCGGGGGCGGCTGGATTTTGCTGTCGGTAACGCTGATTCAGCAATGCCAGTTCGTTATTGGCTTCTGCGATGGTGGCTCCGGGACGAAGGCGTGCAACGATGTTGAGGTATCCAACGCCCATTCGCAACCGCTGAGGCGTCATCAACGAAAACTCAAAGTAACGCGGCGTAAAGATGTCCGTCTTCGGCATGAACGGGAAGCGGGCATCTGCCGGGAGGATGCCGACAACTGTACTCGAGACTGAATCAAGTGTGATCGCGGAGCCAATGATGTTCGGGTCGGCGTGATAACGCGTCCGCCAAATTGCGTCGCTGAGTACGACAACGGGCCTTCCAGCTGGTGTACCTTCCTCCTGCGTAAATACGTGTCCCAGCTGCGGCTGCATATCGAGCATTTGGAAGAAGTTCGCGGAAACGCGGGCTATGGGGACCTGGACGGGATCTCCGTTCCCCGTGAGATTTAAGTTGTCGTTGGTCCAGACTGCCACCGACTGAAAAGACTGGTTGAAGTCGCGAACCAGTTCATAGCGAAGAAGCGTGCCACCATTTTCCTTCGTTCTGTCTTTGGAGACGATACTGACAAGCTGCCCTGGATCGCGATACGGAAACGGGCGCAGAAGCAATGCATTCGTCACCGTGAAGATGGCTGTGTTGGCGCCAATTCCAAGAGCGAGCGTCAGGATCGTCGCGAAAGCAAAGAGCGGTGCTTTGGCAAGTGTGCGCGCACCGAAGCGCAGGTCGCGAAGGAGAAGCCGCATGGTGACAGATTATAGGTGAGGGAACAAACGGATGGACACGCTAAGACGAGCTACTCGCGCCGGAAGCGATTGGCCTTTTCGAATTCGTCTCGCAGTTCGGGTGTGCGCAGGTTTTCGCGAATGTGCGCAAGTCGCTGCTCAAGCGCCTCAAGGGCGGCGGCGATGGCATCGGTGTTGGTGTGAGCAATATCGCGCCACATGGACCATGGGCTGGCGCCAAGGCGCGTCATCTCGCGCAAGGCGCGGCCGCCCACATCTTTTAGTTCCGGCGCCTCGCCAACCTCGTTCTCAAGCAGCGCGCTGAGTGCGGTTGCAGTGAATTGCGGAAGGTGGCTTACCCAGGCGACCAGTTCGTCGTGACGCTGCGGACCGAGGTCATTGGTTCGTGCACCCATGCGGACAACCCACTCGCGCCAGCTGCTTGCGAGAGCGGCTGACTGCGGAGAGCGCTTCCACGCCGGATTGTCGGTAAAAAGCCATACGGCGCCTCGGAACAGATTCGCATCGGCCAGGTCGGCGCCACCGCGCTCCTTGCCAGCCATGGGATGACCGGGGAGAAATGCGGCGCGCTCCGGTGTGTTGAAGAGGCGCTCTGCGGCTTCAGTGATCTGCCCTTTCGTGCTGCCCACATCGGTGACGAGGTGGTCCGGACCAAGCACGGGCGCGAGTTGCTCCATAAGATCGAGCGTGGCAAAGATAGGAACTGCGAGAAGCACAACCTGACTGGCTTTTGCCGTCTCGATTGCATCATGGCCAATGGAGTCGATTGCGCCCATTGAAAGCGCAGTCTCAGCCTGACTCCGGCTGCGATTCCAACCGACGATCGACCCTTTGAATCCAGCCGCGCGCAGGGCGAGGCCCACCGATGTGCCCAGCAGGCCCGTACCGAGGATCGCGACTCGTTCCATCATGAGGACTCTTTCCAGTTCAGAGCGTTCGGCCAACCGCCTTGGCAATCACCCGCAACTCGGCCATCAGTTTCTCGAACTGATCAGGGTACAGCGTCTGCGCAGCATCGGAAGCGGCCTTGTCTGCGTTGGGATGGACTTCAACGATGATGCCGTCGGCTCCGGCAGCAACCGCTGCGCGTGCCATCGGCGCAACCATCTCGCGATGCCCTGTGCCATGCGACGGGTCGCCGACGATCGGCAGATGCGAAAACTTCTTCACGACGGGAATTGCGGAGATGTCCATCGTGTTGCGCGTAGCGGTTTCGTAGGTGCGGATGCCGCGCTCGCAGAGAATCACGTCGTAGTTGCCGCCGGACATGATGTACTCACTCGAAAGCAGCAGCTCTTCGATGGTCGCCGCGATTCCGCGCTTGAGCAGAACCGGCTTGCGGGCAACTGCCAAGTTCGCGCAGCAGGTTGAAGTTCTGCATATTGCGTGCGCCTACCTGGAAGCAATCGACAAGCGGAAGCATGGGTTCGATCTGCGCGATCTCCATGACTTCGCTGACCACGAGAAGTCCGTTGGCGCGGGCAGCATCGTGCATCAGCTTCAGCCCTGGAATTCCCATGCCCTGGAATGCATACGGCGAACTGCGCGGCTTGTATGCGCCGCCGCGGAGAAAGCTGGCACCGGCCGCCTTCACACGCTTTGCCGTCTCGAAAATCTGCGCCTCGTTTTCGATGGAGCACGGACCCGCCATCACTATCACTTGCTCGCCGCCCAGCTTCACGCCGTTGGCGAATTCGATGACGGTGCCTTCGGGATCGAAAGCCCCGGCCGGCCAGCTTATAAGGCGAGCTGATGCGGTGAACGTGGAGTACACCGGGGAGATTCTCAAACTTGGTAAGGTCGACGCTCGCCGTCGGGCCCACGCCCGCCAGAATGGTTTGGGTTGCGCCCGTGGTGCGATGAACGCCGACTCCGGCCTCCACCATTGCTTCAATCACGAAGTCAATCTGCTCTTCAGTAGCCTGCTCCTGCATTGCAACGATCATTTCTCGTTCCCTGTCTCGGGCGCGGCTCCGGGATCCCCGGCAACATGTCTTTGTTGCTGGGGTGGCGGGGCGCCAGTGTCTTGGCCCTTGAGGGCATTTCTCTCTGATGCCAACTCGTTCCTCTGCAGCGCCCGCATCACGTCGATGATGCGCTCGTAGATGTGCGTCAATTCGATGTCGGGCAACGGTCCCTTGTTCGCGGCGCGCACATTGGCGTAAATGATCTTTTCGCGTGCCGGTTCATACACCGGCAGGGATGTCGCAACTTTCAGATGACCGATCATCAACGCGGCGCGTGCCCGCTCGCTCAGCAGTTCCACAAGCTGGCGATCCAGAGCATCAATTTGATTGCGCAATTCTTCCAGCGTCATTCCATCCTCGTTAGCGCATTGGCGCGACGGACCTATTGCAATGGCCTGTCGCCCAGGTGCATGGGAACAAGAGTTGAACCGAATCAGCGGCTTTCGTCACAGCGGGCCGCCCTGAATCGTGTACCTACCGGGTCAGCGCAGCCTGGGGCAGACGCAGACCCTTGATAAATCGTGCAACTGCTTCAGGCGCCGCTTCTGGAGTAGACCGCTCGACCAACTCCACAATCGCGCTGCCGATCACCGCGGCATCGGCAAACTCCCCAACCTGCGCAACGTGCTCCGCATTGGAGATGCCGAATCCCACGGCCACCGGCAGCGCGGACCATCGGCGAATTCGCGCAACCAGAGCGGCCGCGTCGGCGGTCATGCTTTGCTGTTTACCGGTGATTCCCACGCGCGAAATGGCATACACGAAGCCTTTGGAGTGCGTGGCGATGGCCTCGATCCGGTCGTCGGGACTTGTGGGTGCAGCCAGAAAAATCGGGGCGAGTCCGGCACGATTCATTTCAGACAAGATATTCGTCTGCCTCTTCGACGATCATGTCGGTCACGAGAACGCCATCTGCACCGGCAGCTGCCGCGTCGTCGACGAATCGCGAAAGACCATAGCGGAGAATGGGATTCAGATAAGTGAAGATCACGAGGCCGGCCTTTGGCCGTGCCGCGCGAATCTCACTGGCGATCTTCAGCACGTCGGCCATGCGCGTTCCGCGGGCAACGGCGCGTTCGCTGGCGCGCTGGATCACGGGGCCGTCGGCCAGAGGGTCGCTGAAGGGAACGCCGAGTTCAATCACATCGGCGCCGGCATCGATCGCCTCAAGCGCAATGGCACGCGTGACTTCCACGCTGGGATCGCCGGCCGTCAAATAAACGACCAAGCCTGGTTTGTGATTGAAACTGAGTGCCATTGAAGTTGATTACGCTCCCTGGATCTTCAGTTCGCGGGCCAGGATGCCCATATCCTTATCGCCGCGTCCGGAGAGGTTCACTATCAGTATGTCACGCTGAGAAAAGGAGGGAGCGATGCGCAGGCACTCCGCGACAGCGTGCGCGCTTTCGAGTGCGGGCAGGATGCCCTCGGTCCGTGCAAGTTTCACAACGGCATCGAGCGTGGCAGCGTCATCCTGCGAGACATACTCGGCGCGTCCCGAGTCGTGCAGAGCGGCGTGCTCCGGGCCGATGGATGCATAGTCCAGCCCAGCCGACACCGAATGCGTTGCGGCGATCTGCCCGTTCTCGTCCTGCAACACATACGAAAATGTGCCCTGCAGAACACCCGGCAATCCCCCGCGAAAACGCGCCGCATGCTCGCCGAGTTCCGTTCCGCGGCCACCGGCCTCGACGCCAATCAGCCGCACCTGGCGATCGGGGATGAACTCGTAAAAGGAGCCGATTGCATTGGATCCGCCACCGACGCATGCGATGACGGCAGTCGGTAAACGGCCTTCCTTCTCGAGAATCTGCTCTTTCATCTCGCGGCTGATACAGCGATGAAAATCGCGAACCATCGTCGGGTAGGGATGTGCGCCGAGAGCGCTGCCCAACAAATAGTGAGTCGTCCGGACGTTGATGACCCAGTCCCTCATGGCCTCGCTGATAGCGTCTTTGAGCGTTTTGGAGCCTGAGGAGACGCCGCGGACTTCAGCGCCAAGCAGGCGCATGCGCAGAACATTCAGTTCCTGGCGCTCCATATCCACGTCGCCCATATAGATGACGCAATCCATGCCTAGGAGCGCGCAAACAGTCGCGGTGGCGACGCCGTGCTGGCCGGCCCCCGTCTCGGCGATGATGCGCTTCTTGCCCATGCGCTTGGCGAGCAATCCCTGGCCGAGGGCGTTGTTGATCTTGTGAGCACCGGTGTGGAGCAGGTCTTCACGTTTGAGGTAGATCTTCGCGCCGCCGAGTTCTTCAGTCAGCCTTTTTGCGAAGTAGAGCGGCGTAGGCCGGCCGGCGAAATCCTTGAGCAGACCGTCAAGTTCAGTCTGGAAAGCGGCATCCGCCTTGGCGAGTTCGTATTCGCGCTCGAGCTCAAGGAGCGCGGCCATCAGCGTCTCCGGAACGTACCGGCCGCCGTAGATGCCGAAGCGCCCCGGGCGCGATTCCGATGGGCTCGCTGGAAGAATAACTGATGCCATGGGTTCGGCCTCCTGCACAATCTTGCTGGTGAGACGATCTTTTTCAGTTTACTAGGAGGTGAGGGAGTGGGTCGGCTGGCGGACGTTGATTACCGGCCAGATTCGTTTGTTCCGCGTGCTCTGGCGATGAATTTGCGTACCTTTTCAGCATCCTTGCGGCCGGGTGCCGACTCGACGCCCGAGACTACATCGATGCCCCAGGGATGCAGGGTCGTGATGGCGTGGGAGACATTTTCGGGAGTGAGACCGCCGGCCAGAACAAGGTGCGGGCGCGCCTCAGGATTCTGAAAGAGACCAACTGCCGAATTCCAATCGAAGGCGATCCCGGTTCCTCCAACGGCAGTTTCTGTTCGGGAATCCACCAGAAGCGCATCAATATTCTTGTCCGCAGCGAGGCTAGCAGCTTCTACAACCGCGCCGGGTGAAAAATGCAGCACGCGCAAAATCCGCAGGTCGGGCCCGAATCGGTCGCGCAGTTTTTCCGGCAGGTCCGGACTCCCACTGGAATGCAACTGGACGCCAGTAAGGCCACCATCGAGCACTGCGACCTCAATTTCGGCTAGCGTCGCGTCCACGAAAACGCCAATCTTTTCAACCGACCGCGGAAGTTTTGCCGTTATGGCTTCGACATGGCAGCTCGTTACTTGCCGTGGACTACGGGCGAAAACGAAGCCGACAGCATCGGCCCCGGCCTCGGCGGCAAGCAATGCATCCTCCAGCGAGGTGTTTCCGCAGATCTTGATCCAGAGACTCATCGGGTTATTCTGGAACCCGCAAGCAGGGCCGCAAGCGCCGCGCCAGGGTCGGGCTGCCTCATCAAGCTTTCGCCAATCAGAAATGCATCGAACCCGGCGTTTCTCAGCCCATCGATGTCTTCCGAAGCTGAGATTCCGCTTTCTGCCACACGAATGACGGAGGCCGGAATGCGATCTGCGAGCTCGATGGAGGTCTCCATCCGCACTTCGAACGTCTTCAGATCGCGATTGTTCACGCCGATGGCGTCCGCACCCTTCTCGCCGAGCGCATCGAGCACCTGTTCGAGTTCGCTTGCGGTGTGAACTTCCACGAATACATCAAGTGCATGCTCGTGGGCCGCTGCGGAGAATCGCTTGAGTTCGTCGCTGGTCAACGCAGCCGCGATCAGAAGAATTGCGTCGGCGCAATGAGCGCGCGCCTCAATGATCTGGTACTCGTCGATGATGAAATCCTTGCGAAGGCACGGCAGCTTCACAGCGTTCGAGGCGAGTTCGAGGTTGCGCTAGGCTGCCTTGAAAGTACGGCTCGTCGGTTAGTACGGACAACGCGGCCGCTCCCCCCTCTTGATACCGCTGAGCCAGCCAGCTCACGTCGAAATTCTCTCGAATGAGTCCTCTCGAAGGAGACGCCTTTTTGATTTCTGCGATGATGGCCGGTTCAGACAGCGATCTTCTGCGCAAAGCAGCGGCCCAGCTGCGAGGCCGATGCGCCGTCGCGATTCGCTCCAAGTCGCTCTGCGAAACCCGCGCCTTCGCCATCGTGACGCTGGCTCGTGTGGTTATGAGAATCTGATCCAGTTTGGTCGACATGCGCTGGCTTGAGTATACGAGCAGGCACGCGATGAGGGTCGCGTTAGGCGGAGGGCGAGCCCGATCAACGAGAAATCCTCAATGCGTTCTGGTGGGCCCGGAGGGATTCGAACCCCCAACCAAGGGATTATGAGTCCCCTGCTCTAACCGTTGAGCTACAGGCCCGCTTCTTACGGTTTATCCCACAACTTAAGTGTGACATACGTGATGGGGGCAGTCATCTGGCAGTGGAGAGCTGCAGGCCGCTGGAGGAACGGGGGGGTTGGAGGCTGAGTTCGTTTAAGCACGGGAAGAACTGGGCGGAATGATCGTGCCGGCGCACTCGCCGAATCCGATTCTGGTCAGGCCGGGTGCCTGACAGTAGCCGCGAAAGGTGACCATATCGCCATCTTCGAGGAACGTGCGGGTTTCGCCGGTGGGCAGTTTGATCGGTTCCGCGCGATGCTTCATCTCGAGGAGGCAGCCTTCGGAACCCTGCTCCGGGCCGGAGATGGTGCCACTTGCCAGCAGGTCGCCTGGGCGGAGGTTGCAACCGTTGCTCGCGTGATGAGTAAGCAACTGCGCCAGGCTCCAATAGAGATCGCGAAGGTTCCCAGTGCTGAGTTGGACGGGTTTGAGTTCTGACTTCCGCATCTTTTCGGACTGAAGGTAAACCTCGAGCGTGAGATCGATGCCCGTGCGCATGGAGTCGCCAGATTTGAGGTATGCAAGGGGCGAGGGATCGCCCTCGGGCCGAGCGGCGGCAGGAACTCGATAGGGTGCGAGCGCTTCCATTGGAATAATCCAGGGCGAGATGGTCGTCGCGAAGTTCTTGGCCAGAAATGGGCCGAGCGGCTGGTATTCCCAGGACTGAATGTCGCGCGCTGACCAATCGTTGACGAGGCACAGGCCGAAGATATGTTGCTCTGCCTGATCGATTGGAATGGGCTGCCCGAGCGGATTGCCGGGGCCAACAAACATGCCTACTTCGAGTTCATAATCCAACGAGCGCGACGGCCCGAAAACCGGTTCGGCAGCGGTGGGAGATTTTGTCTGTCCGCTGGGTCGAAGGATGTCGTACCCGCTGACTACGATTGACGAGGCACGGCCGTGGTAGCCGATGGGTACATATTTATAGTTGGGCAGCAGCGGATTGTCAGGGCGGAAAAGCTTTCCAACGCGCGTGGCGTGATGGATCGATGCGTAAAAGTCGGTGTAGTCACCGATTTGAGCGGGCAATTGCATCTCGGCGTCGCACATGGGAACGAGCAACGGCTCGACGCGACTGCGCACCTGGGGGTCTGTCAGGAGAACGGTAAGCTGTCTCCGCAGCGCTGACCACGCGGGAGGTCCCAGGGCCATGAACTGATTGAGAACCTCGGAGGTGCAGGCGCCGGCCCATTCACTGGCGATCGGTCTCAGAAGACCGTCAGTTGCACAAGCGCGGAGATCGAGTATTTGGTCGCCGATAGCGACACCGATGCGGGTGCTGTGCTCGTGGCGAAACACGCCGTAGGGGAGATTCTCGAGGGGGAAGTCCGTGGCGGGATCGTTGGCGGAGACAACCCAACTTCTCACAGCCATCCCAGCACCTCCAGGTCGCGGATCGGTTCGGTGAACGAGCAGGAGCCGAAGCTGATCAGGAACTTTCTCCGTGCTTCGGAGATTTGATCGGTAGTCCACCGAAAAGCCCGGCAACAGATAGCGTCCGGCTCCGCTCGCCACGCATCGGGGTCTTCCTCTTCGAGTGTATGCAACGCTTCGCCCGCCGTCCCGCCAGAATAAAGGAGGACTGCAGCGCAGGCCAGATTCATGAAGCCGTGCATCATTCCGGATGGCGCGTCGGGCTCATACGTGAACGGATGGCGCGACCGGATGGGATGGTGCAGGCCAGCTGTGGCTTTGAAGGCGATATTCCGATCGGCGAGCGCTTTCAGTATCACGGCGGTTGCTTTTGCGGCTGGAAATGCTTCGGCTATTACGCCGCCCATACGCAGCTTTGCTCGCGCACCGCAGGCCACAACCGCATCGAGGAGTTCTTCATGCTGATCGCCAACCGGAATTTCGAAGTAACGATCCTGGTGAGTTGGCAAGCGAGCGCTGATGCGTTCGATCTCCGCTGCTCGATTAATCTTGAATTCAAACGCCGCAAGGCCGAAATCATCTCCAAGCACATAAGACAGATCTTCCAATGCAGTCTCGGCCGGGACAATCACACTCAACTTCATCTCTGAAAACGAGTCGCCGGTTGCGCTGCGCAACTCCGGGATGCGATCGAGGTTGACGATGAAGCGTCCGAGGGCAAAGGCGTGCGGCCCACGGCGATAAGCCAGATAATTGCTCACTGCGCTGCGCATGTCGAGCGCTGCGGGTGGGTAGAGGCCCGCATAGTCGACGAGGCCCGCGAGCAGGGTTTCGATAGCGGTCATTTCTTCTTCGGCTTTGCCTGAGAGCCCTGCTTGAAGTGCTTCTTCAATCCCTGCCAGCATTCGAAGTATTCGTGCTGCAGGATGCGGGTGTTCATGGCGAATTCAGTGGGGCGGACGACGAGTTGGGTCTCGAACATGAATGCGAGCGTGTTGGCGAGATACTGCGGCTTGAGCTCCGCGGTAGACGCGCGCTCGAAGGTCTCGGCGTCGGGTCCGTGGCCGGCCATGCAGTTGTGCAGGCTGGCTCCGCCGGGAACGAAGCCCTCGGCCTTGGCATCGTAGGCGCCGAAAACAAGGCCCATGAATTCGTTCATCAGGTTGCGATGGAACCAGGGCGGACGGAAGGTGTGCTCGGCAACCATCCAGCGCGGCGGGAAGATGGCGAAGTCGCAATTGGCCGTGCCGGGAACGTGGGATGGCGCGCTCAGCACCGTGTAGATGGATGGATCTGGGTGATCGAAGGAGACGGTGTTGATGCAATTGAACAGGGCCAGATCGTACTTGTACGGCGCGTAGTTGCCGTGCCACGCCACAACGTCGAGCGGAGAGTGATCGATGAACGGCTGACCAGAGGCGGCCCAGGAATTTCGACGTGATGTGAAATTCGCCTTCGCGATCTTCGAAAGCCGCAACGGGCGCCTTGAAGTCGCGCGGGTTGGCCAGGCCGTTGGCGCCGATGGCGCCTAGTTCCGGAAGGCGGAAGGGCAGGCCGTAGTTCTCGCAGATGTATCCGCGCGCCTGCTTCTCGGCCAGCACGACGCGGAACTTGACGCCGCGGGGAATCACGCAGATCTCGCCGGGCGTCGACCTCAAGAATTCCCAACTCCGTATGAAAGCGAAGCGCGCCAAGTTGAGGGACGATCAGCAACTCGCCGTCGGCGGTGTAGAAGAAGCGGTCCTGCATGGAGGAGTTGGCGGCGTAGAGATGAATGGCGACGCCGACCTGCATGGCCGGGTCGCCGTTGCCACCCAGCGTCACAATGCCGTCGACGAAGTCGGTCTTCTCTTTGGGAATCGGCAAAGGGTCCCAGCGTAGTTGATTGGGCGAGGTGGGAACCTCGAGAAATGGACCGCTGCGAATCAGCTTTGACGGGTATCTCTTCGTAAGGGCGATGAGTTACGGATGGGCGGATGCGATAGGTCCAGGTGCGGCGATTGGTGGCTCGCGGAGCGGTAAATGGCGTTCCGCTGAATTGCTCGGTGTAGAGCCCGAGTGGATGCTTCTGGGGCGCGTTCTGGCCCTGCGGCAACCCGCCGGCAACGGCCTCGGTGGCAAACTCGTTTCCAAAGCCGGTCTGATATCTGACCTCATCGGACATGCTCTTCACCTTTCACAAGCTGTTTTGCTCGGCGCGGTACTCGGCCTCGTGCATCGCTTCGTAGATCTGGTCAAAGCTGCTCACTGCGAACAGGAGCTTGTGCAGCTCATCCACTTTTACCGGAGTCGCGAGCACTTCGTCCAATGAAAAGTCGTGGACGGCGCAATGGCCCTCAATCACGTTCCTGCATTCGCCATGGGAACTGATGAGGCCGCTGCCGTAAACCTTGATTTCTTTTCCTTCGCGGATCAGCCCGAACTCCACGGTGTACCAGAACAGCCGACCAAGCTTTTCCAGCACCGCCTCATCTTCGATGGATGCGCAAACGCGGCCGTAGTGTGCGAGGAAATCGGCAAAGACCTTATGCGCATGCATCGGTACGTGGCCGAAAACGTCGTGAAAGATGTCGGGCTCGGGAGTGTATTCAAGCGAATCGCGGCTGCGCAGCCATGTTGTAGTGGGAAAACGGCGCGCGGCGAGCATCTCAAAAAACGCTGGCGCCGGAAGAAATCCGCTGACGGGCGTGGAATTCCAGCCGGTTCTTGGCTCCAGGCGCGCGCTGATCGATTCAAGTCGTGGCAGACGATCTTTCTGCAGGCCGATGATCTGAAATCCGTCGAGATACGCGCGCGAGGCGTGCTTTTCGAGTTCAGGAAGCACCCGGCCTACGAGTTCTGCCCATATGGCGTGCTGCTCATCGGTATAGGCGGAGTAATCCTGCTCGATCAGGTAGGGCGCGGCAACTGAAAGCGTCTCGGTTTTCATCTCATCCCTCCGTTACGCTACAGATTGCCGCGCGCCTGCTGCTCACGCTCGATCGCTTCAAAGAGCGCCTTGAAATTGCCTTTGCCGAAGCTGCGGCTGCCCTTGCGCTGGATGATCTCGAAGAAGAGCGTCGGACGGTCTTCCACGGGCCGCGTGAAGATCTGCAGCATGTAGCCCTCTGGATCGCGGTCAACGAGGATTCCGAGCTTTTCAAGTTCATCCACCGGCTCGTCGATCGTGCCGACGCGGTTTTGCAGCTCGGTGTAATAGGTGTGCGGCACGTGCAGAAACTCGATGCCCTGCTCGCTGAGCTTGCTCACCGTGTGCAGGATGTCGTTCGTGGCGAGCGCAATGTGCTGCACGCCGGGGCCGCCGTAGAACTCGAGATACTCTTCGATCTGCGACTTCTTTTTGCCCTCGGCCGGCTCATTGATGGGAAACTTGACGTAGCCGTTTCCGTTCGCCATCACCTTCGACATCAGCGCCGAGTATTCGGTCGAAATATCCTTGTCGTCGAAGTGCTGGTAGAGCGAGAAGCCCATGACGTTTGCGTAAAACTTGACCCACTCTTCCATCTCGTGCCAGCCAACATTGCCGACCATGTGGTCGATGTGAAGAAGGCCGGTTGGGCGCGCGATTGGGTCGCGCTCGACCGCGCGGTAGCCCGGGAGGAAGGACCCGGAATAGTTCGCTACGCTCGACAAACGTGTGAATCGTGTCGCCGTAGGTGCGAATGCTGGACATCACGACCTGGCCACGTTCGTCAGCGAGGACATAGGGCTGGGCCACGCTGACGGCGCCGCGGCTGGTTGTCTCGCGCCATGCGCTGCGGGCATCGTCGACCCAAAGCGCGATGACCTTGACGCCATCGCCGTGGCGGCCGACATGCTCGGCAATCGGCGTTTCCGCCCCGCAGCGGAGTGGTGAGCACGAAGCGGATCTTGCCCTGTTGCAACACGTAGGAGGAGCGATCGCGCTGGCCAGTCTCCGGTCCGGCATAGGCCACCAGCGACATGCCGAATGCGGCCCGGTAGAAGTAGGCCGCCTGCCGCGCGTTGCCGACGTAGAACTCAACGTGATCGGTGCCTTTGAGCGGAAGAAAATCTTTGCCGTGGAGACGATCGGATTGGCAGAAACCGTGTGCGGGAGCAGAGTGCACTGTTGCGCTCATGCGGATACCTCCGGTGCCGGGAACGAGGAGAACGACGAGGGGGAAATTCCCGACTGTCCGATAAGATAGGCCTGCCGATGAGGCACTGAAAATGGGCTTCCGCGGAAAAACAGGCGGCAAAACTTTAGGTCATTAAGCATAATAGGGAAGCAACCTAAGGATTGCTGGCCTATGGCCCACAAGACCGCTCCCAACAGGTTCGACCTCGATGCGATTGCCTGGAAGATCCTGGAGGCGCTGCAGCAGAATGCTCGCGTGTCGTTTGCGGAACTCGGGCGGAAGATCGGACTTTCGACGCCTGCGGTGGCGGAGCGTGTTCATCGCCTGGAAGAGGCCGGCGTGATTACCGGCTACCATGCATCGCTCGACAGCGCGAAACTGGGGGTGCCGATTCGCGTCCTGGTGCGGCTTACCATCCCGGGCGGCGAACTGCAGATCAGCCGCACGGTCACTGCACTGAAGGACCTGAGTGAGATCAGCCGCTGCCATCGGATTACTGGTGCGGAGTCGTTTGTTATCGAAGCTGATGTCGTCTCGATCCGGCACCTGGAGGCGCTGATCGACCGGCTTTCCGCGCTGGGCGCGACTTCGACATCGACGGTGCTGTCGTCCCCGGTCGAGCGGCGGGACTACCAGGCGAAGCAGATCGAGTCTTTTACGAAATTCATCTGATGAAGGCGACCATGCGCCTCTTTGTTGCGATTCCGCTGGCTCAGGAAGTGATCGATGCGCTGGAGAGATTTGCGCGGAGCCTGCGATCGGAAGGCGACGGCCTGCGTTGGAGTTCGCCGGAGTCCTGGCACATTACGCTGCAGTTTCTCGGGGAGACCTCGGATGAGAAGTATAACGGCGTTCTGGGACTGCTCAGGAATGTGCGGGCGCCAAAGGTCCCGGTACAGCTTAATGAGACTGGTTTCTTTGACCGCGCAGGAGTTTTCTTCGCCGGAGTGAACGTTTCGGCAGAGATGGTGGGCCTAGAGAAGCAGGTGCTCGCCGCCACGAAGCAATGCGGGTTTGTTGCGGAGGATCGGCCCTTTCATCCACATGTGACCCTGGCGCGGGCGAAGGGCGACAATCGGATGAATGCTCTTCGGCGGCTTAAACGGCGGGTCAAGGAAAACGTAGGCTTTCCTGCTTTTACGGCGACGGAATTCCTGCTCTACGAAGCATTCCTCGGTCCGGGAGGTTCGCGCTACGAGGTTCGAGAGCACTTTCCGCTCGGCGATGGATGATTCGCGTAACTCTGAACATTTGTGCGCCGGAATGAGGCGCCACTATGATGATCGCTTATGCAACAAGCTGATGACCGCACCGATGCCCGAGGGGCCTTATGACCATCTCTGCGCCTCCTTCGCACGACACCAAGTCGCAGTTGCGCAAAACCATGGGCTTCTGGGATGTGCTGCTGTTCAACATCGCCACGGTGCTTGGACCGCGGTGGATCGCGGCCGCGGGACACAACGGGACATCGTCAATCAGCTTGTGGGTGATTGCGGCGGTCTTCTTCTTTGTTCCCGGCGCGCTGGTCATCAACGAACTTTCTTCGCGGTTCCCTGAAGAAGGCGGCCTGTACGCGTGGTCGAAGGAGGCCTTCGGCGACTTTCACGGGTTCATCGCCGGCTGGACCTACTGGATCTACACGGTCTTCTACTTTCCGGGGCTGCTGCTCGCCAGCGCATCGATGGCCGCATACATCATCGGCGGACGCGGCGCGCAGCTTGCCCAGGACCGGACGTTCCTGCTCAGCTGTCTCGTTGGGATTGCTGCTGGTTGCGGTGGTCCTGAACATCATCGGGCTGAATATCGGCAAATGGCTGCAGAATGCCGGCGGCGTCGGCACGTACTTGCCGCTCGTAATTCTTGGTCTCGTAGCAGTGGTCGTCGTGTTCAAGCACGGATCTGCGACGCACTTCACGGTGCAGAACATGATGCCGGCATGGAACTGGGACACGGTGAACTTCTGGTCGCAGATTGCGTTCGCTTTCACGGGACTTGAACTTGTCTCGGCGATGAGTGAAGAAGTGCGCGATCCGCGCCGCACTCTGCCGCGAGCGGTTTTCGGTGCCGGGGCGCTGATCGCGCTGATGTATATCGGCGGCACGTTCGCGATTCTCGCGTTGCTGCCGGCGGCGAGCGTTGATCCGCAGAGCGGCGTATTCAGCGCGATCACGGTTGGCTCTGTGGCTCTGCGCATTGGTCTTCTGGGAGTACTGGCGGCGGTGCTGGTCACGGTAGGCAATGCGGGCGGCGTCGGCAGCACAGTCGCCGGCATTGCGCGCGTACCATTTGTCGTTGGGATCGATCGCTATCTGCCCGCAGCGTTCGGCAAAATTCATCCAAAATGGAAGACGCCGTATATTTCAATCCTGGTGCAGGCAACGCTCTCCGGGGCGATTCTCGTCGTCAGCCAGATCAATGAGAAGATGATCGGCGCCTACCAGTTTCTGGTGGACGCTGCAATCATCCTGTATTTCATCCCGTTTCTCTACATGTTCGCGGCGGTTATCAAGCTTTCCCGACGGAAGGACCGCAATGAGAATCCCCATGCGGTGCTCGTGCCCGGAGGTGTGGCTGGTACGTGGATTTGCGGAGGGCTTGGATTTGCGGTGGTCCTGATCGGAATCATTGTTTCGCTTGTGCCGCCGGGCGACTCGTCCAACAAGCTCGCCTTCGAATTGAAGTTGGTTGGCGGCACCGCCGCATCCATCCTCATCGGTCTTTTTCTCTACTGGCGCGGCGCCCGTTCAAAAAGGGCAGCCTGATTTTGGTGAAGTTCAACTCGCACGTGAGACGATCTGGACGCTGATACCATCCAAGATGCTATAGTCTGCCAGTTTGTGTGAGTGAGGAATGGCCGAAAGCTCGAAGCCTCAGAATGTGATCGGTTCCAGCTTTGATCCGCAGTCGCCCCGTGCGAAGGCGAACCGGGCCGCGCTGCTCGAAGTGCTTGCCAACATTCGATCCCAGGAGGAAACGATCCGGCTGGGAGGCGGCGCAAAAGCGGCAGCCGCCCAGCACGCGAAGAAGCGCCTGACGGTGCGGGAACGCCTGAAGACTATTGCTCGATGAAGGCAGTGAGTTTCTCGAGCTGGGCCTGTGGGCTGCCTACGAGATGTACGCGGAATACGGTGGCGCGCCGGGAGCGGGCGTTGTCACGGGCCTGGGCCGCGTGTGCGGCCGGCTCTGCATGATCATCGCCAACGACGCCACCGTGAAAGCCGGCGCATTCTTCCCGATGACGGCGAAGAAGGTTCTGCGCGCGCAAAACATTGCGCTTGAGAACCGCATTCCTACGCTCTACCTCGTGGATTCGGCGGGCGTATTTCTGCCCTTGCAGGAAGATGTCTTCCCGGACACGGACGACTTTGGCCGCGTATTTCGGAACAATGCAGTGATGAGTTCGCTGGGCATTCCGCAGATCACGGCGATTATGGGCATGTGCGTTGCCGGGGGCGCCTATCTGCCGGTGATGACCGACACGGTACTGATGACGGAGGGTTCGGGCCTCTTTCTCGCGGGACCGTCGCTGGTGCAGGCCGCGATTGGCCAGAAGACCGATCCAGAAGAGTTGGGCGGCGCCGCAATGCATGCGGAGATTTCGGGCACGGTCGATTTCAAGGAGCCGGATGATCACCATTGCATCGCTCGGCTGCGTTCGTTGGTCGATAAACTCGGCAGCCGGAAGTCGCGCATGTACTTCGGAAGAGCGATTTAGTCGCATCGCCTATGATGCGAAGCGCGATGCGCCGAAGTACACGCTCGAGGATGTCTATGGCTTGCTGAATCCTGCGCCGGGCGCGAGCAATATTTATGACATGCGGGATGTGATTGCGCGCATTGCGACCGCAGCGAGTTTGACGAGTACAAGGCGGAGTTCGGGCGCACGGTTTTGTGCGGATATGCGCGAATTGGCGGCCACGCCGTGGGCATTGTTGCCAATCAGAAGACGAACCAGAACCAGATCGTCGCGATGGGGCCTTCAGCCGGTGCGAAGCGGATTGAGGTGGGCGGCGTCATATATACCGAGGGCGCACAGAAAGCTGCGCGGTTCATCATGGATTGCAATCAGAACCTGGTGCCGCTGATCTTCTTGCACGATGTGAATGGATTCATGGTTGGCAAGGACGCCGAGTGGTCCGGCATCATTCGTGCCGGCGCGAAGATGGTTTCAGCGGTCAGCACCAGTGTCGTACCAAAAATTGCGGTGATCGTCGGCGGAAGCTTTGGTGCGGGCCATTACGCGATGTGCGGCAAGGCGTACGATCCTCGGTTCCTGTTTGCGTGGCCCACGGCACGCTATGCGGTCATGAGCGGCGCATCAGCGGCAGGCACTCTGGCCGAGGTGCGCGCCAAGCAGGTGGAGCGCGGCGGCAAAGTGCTTTCGGAGGCAGAGCGAGCGGCACTTTACGAAGAGATCAAGTCCACCTACGATGCACAGGCTGACCCGCGTTATGGGGCAGCGCGTCTTTGGATTGATTCCATCATCGATCCCGCGAAAACGAGAGACGTGTTGATCACTGCGCTGGAGGCGTGTGCACTGAATCCTGACGTACCGAAGTTCAATCCGGGCGTGCTGCAAACCTGACGAGTAGTGCGGGCCATGTTCTGAAGTTCATTGAATCGGCATCTTATCCAGTCAGCAGCTTAGGCTGGCGTCATTTCCCCAGACGCAAAGGAGCCAGACAACATGAGCGTTGCGCTCGAAAGCAATCAAAGCTTGTATCCCTTCGTTCTGACTGAGGAACAGGAGGCACTTCGCCGCGAGATTCGCGAATTTGCAGCACGCGAGATTGCTCCGAATGTAATGAAGTGGGATGAGGCCAGCGAATTTCCACTCGACGTTGTGAAGAAGCTGGGCCAAATGGGCTTGCTTGGCATTATCTTTCCGCCGGAATACGGAGGGGCAGGGCTCGGCTATGTAGATTATGTCCTGGCGATTGAGGAACTCGCTGCAGTGGACGGCTCCATCGGCATTATCGTTGCGGCTCATAATTCGCTGGGTACGAACCATATTTTCCTGGCGGGAAACGAGGCGCAGAAGAAGAAGTACGTGTCTCGGCTGGCAGGCGGCGAATGGATCGGTGCATGGGGATTGACAGAGCCGGGCGCCGGGTCGGATGCCAGCAATTCAAGGACGACGGCCGTCAAGAAGGGCGACCGCTACGTGCTGAATGGGAACAAGACCTTCATTACAAACGGCCACTATGCCGATGTCGCAGTCGTGATCGCGGCGACGGACAAGAGCAAGGGAACGCATGGGCTTTCGGCGTTTCTCGTTGAGAAGGGGACCAAAGGATTTCGCCCGGGCAAGAAGGAGAACAAGCTCGGCCTGCGTGCCAGCGATACCAGCGAACTGATTTTCGAAGACTGCGAGATTCCTGAGGAGAACTTGCTCGGAGCGGAGGGCGAGGGCTTTGTCGATGCCATGCGTGTGCTTGACGGAGGCCGCATCTCGATCGCCGCTCTGGCGCTGGGAATTGGGCGCGGCGCACTGGATGCGGCCCTGAAGTACGTGAAGGAACGCAAGCAATTCGGCAAAGCGATTGCCGAGTTTCAAGGTATCCAATGGAAGCTGGCGGACATGGCGACAGAGCTGGATGCGGCTCGCCTGTTGACCCAGCGGGCAGCAGTGCTGAAGGATGCGGGGCGCAAGGTGACGCGCGAATCGTCGATGGCCAAGCTCTTCTCCAGCGAAGTAGCGGTGCGCATCTGCGACGATGCGGTGCAATTATTTGGCGGATACGGTTTCATCAAGGACTATCCAGCCGAAAAGTACTATCGTGATGTAAAGCTGTGCACCATCGGCGAGGGAACCAGTGAGATTCAGCGCATGGTGATTGCGCGGGAGATTCTCAAGGTTTATCCATCGCGCGGGTAACTGCTGCGCAGGGCAAACGGTGTTTCAAGACAGGCACGAACGCAGATTGCAAAATGAATGGGTGAAGAGGTCAAAATCGTCGAGTGCCCGCGGGATGCCTGGCAGGGCCTGCCGGGAATCATTCCGCCGGAGGTCAAGGCTGATTACCTTCACAAACTCATCGCCGCGGGATTCAGACACATTGACGCGGTGAGTTTCGTCTCCCCTGCTGCCGTTCCCCAGATGGCGGACGCGGAACAGGTGCTTTCCCGGCTTTCCCCTTCGGAAGATGTTGAGATTATCGGCATCGTGGTGAACGAGAAGGGTGCATTGCGAGCCGTCGAAACCGATGCGGTAATGACGCTCGGATTCCCCTACTCCATTTCCCCAGAGTTCCTGCGACGCAACCAGAACCAAACCCTGGAAGAGTCGCTGGAGATTCTGCAAAGGATTCAGTCCATCGCAGCAGAGGAAGGCCGGAACATGGTTGCGTACCTCTCAATGGCATTCGGAAACCCATACGGAGATGCGTGGAGTGTTAACGAGGTCCTGCAGGCCTGCGACCTGATTGCGGATTGCGGAGTGACGGAGATCTCGCTAGCCGATACCGTAGGACTCGCTGCGCCTGAGAAGATTGCGGAAGTGTTGTCTGCGGTGATCGAGCAATTCGATGGTCTCGAGATCGGCGTGCACCTGCATGCGCGGCCTGCCGATGCAGCAGGGCGAATTCGAGCTGCATTTGACGCAGGATGCAGAAGATTCGATGCGGCAATCGGCGGGCTTGGCGGCTGTCCTTTTGCGCAGGATATCCTGGTGGGCAATATTCCCACTGAAGTCGTGATTGCAGAGTTGCGCCGGTGCGGTGCGCGCCTGCCGGCGTTCGAATCTCTGGACACGCTGATCGCAGCGAACCATGATATTTCGAGCCGCTTCGGTTCGGTTGTTCAGTGAAACAGGCGCCTTTCCTGAAAGGAGTGGAAATTGATCTATAAGACGATCCTCGTAACGGATAGCCATCCCATTCGCACCGTCACACTCAATCGTCCAGAACGGCGAAACGCTATGACGCGGGAGATGCAGACCGAGCTGATCGGCGTGATGGAGGAGACTGCAGCCACGCAGTGTTGCGCACTGATACTGACCGGGGCAGGAGACGCGTTCTGCTCGGGGCTTGATCTATCGGAATTGCAGACGATGCGAGACAAGACTCCTGCAGAGCATCGTGCTGATGCAGAGCGGCTTGCTCGCCTGTTTGTGGCACTTTATGAATTGCCTGTGCCCACGATTGCCGCTGTCAACGGCCCGGCCATCGCGGGAGGAACCGGGCTGGCGACGCTCTGCGACTTCACGCTGGCCACCCCTGCGGCGCGGTTCGGCTTCACCGAAGTTCGCATCGGATTCGTTCCCGCTCTCGTCTCGGCTTTTCTATCGCTCCAGGTCGGTGACAAACGCTGCCGCGACCTTTTGCTGACCGGCCGTCTCTTTGGAGCAACAGAGGCCCTGCAGTTAGGTTTGGTAAATGAAATCGTCGAGCGAGAAGAATTGACGCCACGCGCTCACTCGATGGCCAAGTCCCTGCTCGCGAACAGTCCTCAATCGATAAGCGCAACCAAACGGTTGCTTGCTACGCAGAATCGTGTGTGGCTCGACGCAGCGATCGTCGCCGCCCTGGAATCTAACGCGGAATCGCGCGAGAGCACTGATTTCCGTGAAGGCATCGCGGCATTCCTGGAAAAAAGAAAGCCAGTCTGGAAGAAGTAATTCAGCGGAAATGCAATACCGCTCCGCTGCGCTGTTCCACCTGTTCGCGCGTGACACCCTCGGCAAGTTCGAAGACTTCGAAGCCGGAGTTTGTCACATCGAGGACGCAAAGATCTGTGATGACGCGATGTACGACAGCGCTTCCGGTGAGAGGCAACGTGCAGTCCCGCAAAAGCTTGTGACCTCCGTCGGGAGTGCTGTGCTCCATGAGCACGATGATGCGCCGGACGCCGGAGACTAGGTCCATCGCGCCACCCATTCCCTTGACGCGTTTGCCGGGAATCATCCAGTTGGCAAGATCGCCACGCTCTGAAACCTGCATCGCACCGAGTATTGCAAGATCGATATGGCCGCCGCGAATCATAGCGAAGGAATCGGCGCTCGAGAAAGTGGCCGCTCCGGGAATGAACGTCACTGTCTCTTTTCCCGCATTGATCAGGTCGGCATCGATCTCGGACTCGCGAGGATAGGGACCCATACCCAGCAAGCCGTTCTCGGACTGCAGAGTCACGGTGATGCCTTCGGGGATGAAGTTTGCCACCAGCGTGGGAATGCCGATGCCGAGGTTGACATAGTAGCCGTCCTTCAATTCCTGCGCGGCGCGCGCGGCCATCTGGTTGCGTGTCCATGCCATCGGCTCAGCCCTTTCTCGTAGTCTTCTTCTCGATCCGTTTGATCGGATTTGGGATGTGAACGAGGCGATGAACGAAGATTCCCGGTGTATGAATCTCATCGGGATCGAGCTCGCCCGGCTGAACGATTTCTTCCACTTCGGCGACGGTGATTTTGCCGCACGTCGCTGCATTGGGATTGAAATTGCGCGCGGTGCGGCGATAGAGGAGATTGCCGTGCAGATCAGCTTTCCAGGCCTTCACGAGCGCAAGATCGGCCACGATGCCGCGTTCGAGGATGTAAGTTTTGCCATCGAATTCCTTGTGCTCCTTGCCCTCGGCAATGATGGTGCCGACGCCCGTCCGCGTGTAGAAGCCAGGAATGCCAGCTCCGCCTGCGCGCATGCGCTCCGCCAAGGTTCCCTGGGGACAGAACTCGACTTCGATTTCGCCGGACAGAAACTGGCGTTCGAACTCCGCATTTTCCCCTACGTAACTGGAGATCATCTTTCTGATCTGGTGCGTCGCCAGCAGTAGGCCCAGACCAGCGCCATCGACGCCGGCGTTGTTGCTGGCGATGGTCAGGTTGCGAACGCCGGTATCGCGTAAGGCAAGGATGAGCTCTTCGGGAATCCCGCACAGTCCAAAACCGCCAATCGCCATCAGCATTCCGTCTTGGACGATGCCCTCGAGGGCGGCTTTCGGGTTGGGAAAAAGCTTATTCATCGTGAAATTTCAAGGATAATGCGACGGCGTACGGCTTCAGGATCCCGTCGCCTGTTTTTACATGAATGCCTGCATTTTCGCCAAGCGGCGGCGAAGCCGATGTTGACCACAAGAGAATGATTTACAGTGTCCGCATGTTCTTCCGCATAGATTCAGTGCCTGTCGCGCAAGGGCGGGCTTCGCTCGTGCTGCTTATAGCGGTCCTTTTCGCACCCAGCGCATTCGCCAGACTTGGACCGGAATCTTCACCTCAAACATCAGGGCATGTCGACTCGATCCTGGTTCTCAAGAGGGAACATTTGATGGAGCTTCTGGCAGGAGGCAAAGTAATCCGCACCTATAAAGTGGCTCTCGGCCGAGGTGGACTCGCACCTAAGGAGCGCGAAGGTGATGCTCGCACCCCCGAAGGGCACTACGTAATCGATTCGCGCAACGAGCACAGCGGGTTCTACCGTGCATTGCACATTTCGTATCCGAATGCCGGGGACAGCAGCCGCGCGGCGAAGCTCGGGGTGTCGCCGGGTGGCGCCATCATGATCCACGGAATCAAGAATGGTTTAGGTTGGCTTGGCGCTACGCATCGCACGGTGGATTGGACCGCGGGCTGCATCGCTGTGACCGATGATGAGATCGACGAAGTCTGGAACCTCGTCCCCGTCGGGACGCCAGTTGATATCCGTCCCTAGCCGAGTACAACGCCGATCTTTTGCTGGGCATCGAATTGAAAAGACTGCTGCTTAGAATCAGCGTACTCTAGTCTCGACTTATAGAAAGTTCGAAGAATGCATAACTTATTCAGCTCCCGCCTGCTTCCGAGAAGAAACCTCCTGCATTCGACGATCTGCTGCCTCGTGGCCCTCGTGCTGCTCGTCGGCAGCGGTCGCTCGCACGCATATTCCGTGCTCACACACGAAGAGATTATCGATCTGCTGTGGAACGATCAGCTGCGGCCTATGATCCTGGCGCGCTATCCCGGGCTCACGGACGAGCAAATGCGGGAGGCGCACGCCTATGCGTATGGCGGAGCAGTCATCCAGGACATGGGCTACTATCCCTTCGGCAATCAGGAGTTCAGCGACCTGGTGCACTATGTGCGCAGCGGCGACTTCGTGCTCGAACTCATCAAAGAGAGTCAGAATGCCGACGAGTACGCCTTTGCGCTGGGCGCATTGTCTCACTACGCATCGGACATCACAGGGCACCCGGCGGTGAACCAGGCAGTTGCAATTGCTTATCCGAAGCTTCGCGCGAAGTTTGGTCCTATTGTTCTGTACGCGCAGGACAAGACCGCCCATATTCGCACAGAATTCGGCTTCGACATGGCACAAGTGGCCAAGCAGCGTTACGCGCCGCAGCAGTATCACGACTTCATAGGGTTCGAGGTTTCGAAAGATCTGCTCGAGCGGGTGTTTCCCGGTAGTGTACGGAGTGCAGTTGAAAGATGTGCTGCCTCACGAAGATCTCTCGATTGGCTCGTTTCGCTACTCCGTCAGCACGCTGATTCCGCACATGACAAAGGTCGCTTTGCGGACGCACAAGAAAGAGATCACGAGCGAGGTGCCGAATTTCCAGAAGCAGACGTTTCTTTACCGGCTCTCGCGGGCCGACTACGAAAAACGGTGGGGCAAGAACTATCAGCGCGCCGGATTTGGCGAACGCTTCCTGGCAGTCGTGTTGAAGGTGGTTCCGAAGGTCGGCCCCCTGAAGGCGCTCGACTTCAATATCCCGACGGCGAAGACTGAGAACCTGTATTTTGCCAGCATTAATCAGACTGTGGAAAAATACGGGGCCTTGTTGCACGAGGTACAATCCCGTTCGGTCAATCTGACCGACGATGATCTTGACAGTGGCAAGCCGACGCTTGCGGGCGAGTACACACTCGCCGACGACACCTATTCGAAACTGCTGTCGCAACTAGCGGACAAGAAGTTCGATGTGACGACGATTGCGCTGCAAAAAAACATTCTCACTTTCTATTCCGATACCTCGGCGCCGATCGAGACGAAGAAAGATCCCGGCAAGTGGCAGAAGGTGCAGAACAACCTTGCCGCGCTGAAGACCTTCACCCCGAATCTCGCACAACCGGCTGCGCCCCAATCACAATCGGCGGCGCCGTCTCCTACAGGCGGGCTGCGCTAGCGACTCTTCTGCGAAAATGAGAGAGGAATGCTCTCTCTTCAAAATGCCGGCAAGCGCTTTGGCCCACGCGTGCTGTTTCTCGAGGCCAACTGGCTGATTCGCAGCAAGGAAAAGACTGCGCTGGTGGGCGCCAACGGCACCGGCAAATCCACACTGATGAAGGTCTTGGCGGGGCTGGAGACGCTGGACTACGGGACCATGCAGCAGACGCGCGGCATGAGCATCGGGTATTTGCCGCAGGAAGGTTTGCGGCTCAGCGGGCGGACGGTGTTTGACGAGTGCCTGAGCGTCTTTGACGAGCTACGCGCGATGGAAGGTGAGATCGAGCGGACGGCGGCGCAACTGTCGGAGCTGGACCATGCGAGCGCCGAGTACGAAGCGGCCGCGGAGCGCTACTCGATGCTGCAGGAGCGGTTTCATGCGCTGGACGGGTACGCGCTCGACGCGCAGGTGGGAACGGTTCTGACCGGGCTCGGCTTTGGCAAGGAGGACTGGGCGCGGCAGGTGGACGAATTTTCCGGCGGCTGGCAGATGCGGATTGCGCTGGCCAAGCTGCTGCTGGCCAAGCCCAACCTGCTGTTGCTGGACGAGCCGACGAATCACCTCGATCTCGAGACCCGCAATTGGCTCGAGGACTATCTGCATAACTATCCTTTCGGGTACATCCTGATCTCGCACGATCGGTATTTTCTCGACGTGACGATCGATCGCACCGTCGAGATCTGGAACAAGCGGCTGACCATCTTCCAGGGCAACTTCACGAAATATCTCTCGCAGAAAGACGAGCGGCGCGCGCAATTGCAGGCTGCATACAAGAATCAGCGCGACCAGATCGAGCATCTTGAAGCGTTCATCGGCAGGTTCCGCGCGCAGGCCACGAAGGCCAAGCAGGTGCAATCGCGCATCAAGGAACTGGACAAGATCGAGCGCATCGAGATTCCCGAAGAAGAGCCGGTGATTCATTTCAAATTTCCCCAGCCTCCGCCGTCGGGTCGCACGGTGGTCGAAGCCGAGGGACTGGGGAAGAGCTACGGGGCGAAGCAAGTCTTCAGCAATGCGCGATTCACCATTGAGCGCGGCGATCGCGTGGCGCTGGTGGGTGTGAATGGCGCAGGCAAATCGACGCTCATCAAGCTGCTGACCGGCGCCGAAGTTCCGACGAGCGGAACGGTGAATCTGGGGCACAACGTGGTCAGCGAGTACTTTGCGCAGGACCAGTACAAAGTGCTAGATCCGGAGGCGCGGATGCTAGACGACATCAGCCGCGCGGCGCTGAAGGTGCCGGAATCCGAACTGCGGTCGCTGCTGGGATGTTTTCTCTTCTCTGGCGATGACGTCTTCAAGCCGTTGGGCGTGCTTTCGGGCGGCGAGCGGAACCGTTTTGCATTGGCGCGAATTCTGGTGTCGCCTTCGAATTTTCTGCTGCTCGACGAGCCCACGAATCACCTGGATATGCGGGCGAAGGACGTGCTTCTGGACGCAATTGCAGCGTTTTCCGGCACTGTGGTTTTTGTATCGCACGATCGGTACTTCATCGATCGGCTGGCGACGCGGGTGATCGAGGTGGAGAACGGGGTGATCACCAACTACCCCGGAAACTACGAGGATTACCTGCGGAAGAAGGACGAGCTCGCTGTAGCATCGGCCCTCGATGAGGCAATCTCGATGAGGGAAATTTCCACCCAGATCTCAAAAGAGAGACCTGGGTCACCCGCCTCTTCACTGCATGAGGCTGGGGCACCCAGTTCTGTGGCAGCCGGCGCGACGATTGTCATCGAGGGCGGCACGAATGGACTTTCGGATAGCGGAAATGCGGCCAACAAGCAGCGGCGGCTGAATCCGATCAAGCAGAAGCAGATGGAGGAACGGTGCGCGTTTCTCGAAGAGGAGATTCCGCGGGTTGAGGCCTCGATTGCAACCACCGAGGAGCAGTTGGGCGTTTATATTTCGGCGGCGGAGACGCAACGGTTGTCGGAACTGGCCGCCGCCCTTCGCGAACAGCTTGGCGCACTGACGGCCGAGTGGGAAGACTTGATGCTGCAACTCGAAGGGGCATAGCGGCCTACGCGCTGGAATCAGCATTGAAAACTCAGTGGTGAACGAAACCCGAGTTGATGGGCCGAAGAATTGAAGAGACCTGGCTTCCAGATCTGCCGTCCTCGTTTTTGCTCTACTCCCAAACCTCATCCTTACGGGACCGCTGCCCCTCCGACATCCGCCGGTGTGCCTCGCGGGCAAGGTTGAAGAGCGCCACCACCAAAAGCGAAGAGCTTGCGCCAACGATTGCTGAAAGCACGATTGGATCGCTAGTCATCAAGTTACCTCCATTGATCATCATTCGGAGTCTAGGCCGAAAAGTCTAAAGAGCTGGTAAGAACCATCTAAGACTTTCGTAAGAACACCCACATAACACGCTCTCGATGCGTTCCCGCCAGTATCCATCTGCCTTCTTCGCATCCCGACGTTCCACTTGTCTGCGCCAGACGCAGCAGAACACTAAGCCATTCACACAGGGCCCAAACGTTCCAACACCACCGGATTTCTATCGAAGGGACGCTCCCCCGCATGCTAGAGTTCCCCTCGGCAAACGGCCTTCGAAACCCGGAGAAGTCTTCAGGTCTTCTCAGCCCATAAGCTCGACACCGATATTTGTGCCAACCCCACTCAACTGGCCGAGACTTTTTGTTACATTCACATCAATGCACTTGGCGATCAAACCCGTTCGGCGAAAGATGAGATTGCTTCCCCTCGTTGCCGCCACCTACTTTATGGTGTCGGGCGGGCCATACGGGATTGAGGACATTCTCGGCGGAGCCGGATTCGCCCGCGCCATCATCATTCTTCTTGTCCTGCCAATTTTATGGTCGTTGCCAACAGCGCTGATGATCGGCGAACTGGCCAGTGCGATCCCCGCCGAAGGTGGTTTCTACGTCTGGGTGCGTCGCGCGCTCGGTCCGTTCTGGGGATACCAGGAAGGCTGGCTTTCGCTCTCGGCCAGCGTCTTCGACATGGCCATCTACCCGGCAATCTTCGTTCTCTATCTCGGCAAGTTCAATCCCGGCCTGACCTCCGGCTGGCATGGATACGCGTGGTCGCTGGCCGTCGTAGTCTTCTGCTGCCTCTGGAATCTCCGCGGTGCCCCTTCTGTCGGCGAGGGATCCGTTGGCTTGTTTGCACTTCTGCTCGCGCCTTTTGCCGTTTTTCTGGCGCTGGGACTATGGCGCGGACTCACGCTCCACCCTGCAATCCAGTGGAACCACACAGGCTCCGAGGCTGCGCTCTCGACCGCAGTGCTGGTGGCGATGTGGAACTACATGGGGTGGGACAATGCCTCCACAGTTGCGCAGGAGGTGGAGAAGCCGCAGCGAAACTACCCGCGCGCGATGATTGCTGCCGCGATTCTGGCGGCCGTCACGTATATCCTGCCGCTTCTGGCCATGGCACTCGCCGGTCTCTCCGTCGACAGCTTTTCAACCGGCGACTGGATGACCGCTGCCAACGCGGTCGGAGGTCCGCTGCTGGGGTTCGGAGTTGTGGCTGGTGGCGCGATCTGCGGAATCGGCATGTTCAACGCGCTCATGATGAGTTACACGCGCCTGCCCATGGCCATGGCCGAAGACGGCATGCTGCCGCGCTTTGTCGCCCGACGCAACAGCCGCGAGGTTCCGTGGGTCAGCGTGCTCCTTTGCGGACTTGCCTGGGCCCTGGCGCTCAAGTTGCCCTTCGAGCGGCTCATCTCCATCGATCTCATCCTCTACGGCTCAAGCCTCCTGCTCGAGTTTGTCGCGCTTGTTGTCCTTCGCATCCGAGAGCCAAATCTTGCCAGGCCATTCAAAGCCGGCAATCTGGCCTTTGCCGTTTCCTTGGGAGTCGGGCCGGCTGCGCTCATCGGCTACGCGCTGTATGCATCGCGCGGAGAAGAGATCACCCTTGCGCACTACTCGATCTCCTCGCTTGTCTTCTCTGTTGTGGTCGGTTTGCTGGGCCCTGTTCTCTATTGGCTTACCGCCGTCAGAATGTCGCGGCGCCGGCTCGCTGCCGCCTCCGCCACCGACTAATCCGGTCGCAAAAAACAAAAGCCGCGCAATGGTTCGCGCGGCTCTCATGTTGCAGGTTTCTAGGCGATCCAGTCTACTTCGCTACCTTCTGCTTCAGCGCAACAGGCTTCGGTTTCCCATCCACGAACAGCTTCGTCGCCCGTATCACTCGGTCGCGCGCATACGCCGCATCGTGCCATGCCTTGATCTCCACCCGCTTGCCTTCCAGATCCTTATATATCGAGAAGAAGTGCGTAATCTCCTTCAGCATGTGAGGATAGATATCCGTGTAGTTCCAAACATTCGTATAGCGCGGATTGTTCTTTCCCACGGCCAGCACCTTCTCGTCGAGCACTCCCTGGTCCATCATCTCCAGCAAGCCAATCGGGCGAACCTCCTGCACGCAGCCCGGAAAGCTCGGCCCCGGCACCAATACCAGCACATCCAGCGGATCGCCGTCGTCGCTCAGGGTTGACGGAATAAACCCGTAGTCTCCCGGATAGTGCACCGGCGAATGAAGGTTGCGGTCCAGCTTGAAGACGTGCAGCTGCTTGTCGTACTCAAACTTGTTGGTTCCATCCTTCGGAATTTCGATAACCGCCCGAAACACTTCGGGGGAACGGTCGCCAATCGGCAACTCAAGATAATTAACCATCGTTCTTCCTTCTCCTTCAGTCGTGGGGGAGTGGTCCGGCACCCTGAATGAAGCCCTTATCATGGGGACCGCCCGGCTCTTTGTCAGAACTCGGGCTGCATGCACAAAGTATGGGGATGCCCGACACCGTCTACAGACCCTTATATAATCACGGATAATGAAGGCGCATGTCTACGTCACGTTAAAGACATCGGTCCTCGATCCTCAGGGCCAAACCATTCACAATGCCTTGCGCAAGATCGGCTTCAGCGAAGTCTCGGCCGTCCGCCAGGGTAAGTACTTCGCTTTATCTCTTGCAGATGGCCTCGATCCGCAGGCTGCGCGAACCCAGGTTGAGCGCATCGCCCGCGAAGTCCTCACCAACCCCGTCATCGAAGAGTTCACATACCGCATAGAGGAATAGAGCAGCCCGTTTGTTCAATCTCGTCTGCCGATCCATTCCAAGTGATCGGCTTGGAGGCGAGTCACATCTCGCATCCGGTCCCCTCGCATAAAATCCAATCATGTGCGGAATCGTAGGTTACGTCGGCCCGAAGAAGGTTGTCCCTGTCATCATCGAAGGTTTGCGCCGCCTCGAATACCGCGGCTACGACTCAGCCGGCATCGCAGTGGGCAGTCCCAATACCGCTCTTCTCGAAGTCTGCCGCGCTCCCGGAAAACTCGGCAACCTCGAAGAAGTCCTCCGCGAACATCCTCTCGACGGCACCTTTGGCATCGGCCACACCCGCTGGGCCACGCATGGCCGCCCCACCGAAGAGAACGCCCATCCCCATCGCGATTGCTCCGGCCGTATCGTCGTCGTCCACAACGGCATCGTCGAAAACTATCTGGACCTGAAGCGCGAACTCACCGCACAGGGCCACAAGTTCGTCACCGAAACCGACACTGAAGTCATCGCTCACCTCATCGAGCAGATCCAGAACGATGCCGCTGCCGCTGGCACTCCCATCCTTCTTGAAGATGCCGTCCGCCGCGCCGTCAAGCGCCTCACCGGTGCCTTCGCTCTCGGCATTCTCTCCTCCTCCGAGCCCGACAAAATCATCGCCGCCCGCTCCGGGCCTCCTGTCGTCATCGGCGTAGGCGACGGCGAATACTTCGTCGCCTCTGATGTCCCCGGCATTCTGCATCACACCCGCGACATCTACTTCCTCGCCGATGGCGACATGGCCATCCTCACCCTCGACGGCGTCAAGCTCACGGACTTCAACGGCAAGCCCATCGAGCGCCCGCTTCAGCGCATCCAGTGGGACCCCATCCAGGCTGAAAAGGGTGGCTACAAGCACTTCATGCTCAAGGAAATCTGGGAGCAGCCACGCGCCATTCGCGACACCACCCTCGGCCGCGTCTCTCTCGACTCCGGCAGCATCTTCCTCGGCGAAATGGAGATCGATGACGACGAACTCGCCGGCGCCTCGAGCATCAACATCGCCGCCTGCGGTACCAGCTGGCACGCCGCCCTCGCCGGCAAATACATGATCGAGCGCCTCGCCCGCATGCCCGTCGATGTCGACTACGCCAGCGAATACCGCTATCGCAATCCCATCCCCGATCGCAACGCACTCGGCCTGCTCATCACCCAATCCGGCGAAACCGCCGACACCCTTGCCGCCCAGCGCGAGATGATCAGCTCTCGGTTCGAAGACCGTCGCTATTTGCAACGTAGTCGGAGCCATGGTTGCGCGCGAAGCCCACGGCGCCATCTACACTCATGCCGGCCCCGAAATCGGCGTCGCCTCCACGAAGGCCTTTACAGCGCAACTCACAGCGCTATTTCTGCTGGCGCTCAAGCTCGGTCAACTCCGCGGACGCCTCAACACCGAGCGTTCCGTCGAGCTCATCGAAGAACTCAGCCGCATCCCCGCCAAGATCGAAGAAGTCCTCAAGTCCAGCTCCGCCCAGTGCGAGCACCTCGCCACCAGCTTCTCCAACGCGCGCGACTTCCTCTACCTCGGCCGTGGAATCCATTTTCCCATCGCTCTCGAAGGCGCGCTCAAGCTCAAGGAGATCTCCTACATCCACGCCGAGGGCTACCCAGCCGGCGAAATGAAGCACGGCCCCAACGCCCTCATCGACGAGACACTCCCCGTTGTTGTCCTCGCCACCCGCGACGAATCCGATCCCGCGTCAAAGCTGCGCTACGAGAAGACCCTCTCCAACATTCAGGAAGTCACCGCGCGCTCCGGCCGCGTCATCGCCGTCGCCACCGAAGGCGACACCACACTCGCGGGCCTTGTCGAGCACGTCATCTACATCCCGCCCGCCTTCGAACTGCTATCGCCATTGATCGAGATCGTTCCGTTGCAACTGCTCGCCTACTACATCGCCGTCCGCCGCGGCTGCGACGTCGACCAGCCTCGCAACCTTGCGAAATCTGTCACTGTCGAATAAACGTCCTCGCAGCGGCCCCGGATGATGGATGGGCTTTGGACGAAATAGTTGGTGAAAAACAATCCAGTGGAATTGCGCGGAGATCCCTCGCGGAAAGATATTGCGAAAGCGCCAGGGAGCATGGCTAAGATGCCAGCGCACATGCAGAACTAAAATGGGAAATCGCATCGCCGTAGCCAGTCCAGCACGGCATAGATATTCAACCACGACTAAGGATGTTAGCGGTCCGAGCGTACCTGCGCATGTTCCAAGGGTTCTATCCGAACCTCAAGCATTCTGAAATCGCTGAGACATCGAGGCCGAACATAAATTCCATAGGTCCCCAAAGAAACCATCCTTCGGCGCTTATTTTCTGTAAGTTACACGCTACTCTTGTCGCGTCTTTCCCACTTGTGGCAGACAAGAAAGATTTTAGGGCAACTGCGTTGTTCATCTATGCTACAAATGTTATCAGGGGCAAAGAACGCTATTTGGGCTCCAAAATGCCAGTGCTCTTTTGCCCAGCCTCAGAATAGTGGTGAGCGTGGAACTCTTCAGACCAAACCGGCGGCCGAGTCGCTTTTGGGGATTCCTGTTCATCGCGCTCGCATGCTGTGTGTTTCTTTGGGGACTGCAATACAAGCTCTCACTCTACTACCCGGCCCACACCCCTTCCCATCAGGTTCCGACGGCAAAGCTGCTTTCCAAAGACGAGCAATCCCTGCCGCGGGAAACGTCAGCATATACGCAAACTAAAGCCGCGACTAGAGCTCTCTTAACGCCGTATACCTTGATGCCTTTCATTCTGCTCGTCATATGCGCATTCAGCGTGACGGCATCGAGATACCAGGCAGCGGTGAGCCACCCGCCGCTTGAATTGCAGCAAGCTCTTCGAGAGACATCCTTCGTTCGACCCCCTCCCTCCCTCAGCTAAGTAGTTTTTCGACAAAGAAGTAGTTGGGCAATTGTTCCTGCGAAGGAGCTTGCCCAGTCGGCGTTGTTCTCTTCAGCGCGTTCTGCTGCAGATGACCTGTCGACCCGTGCTTCAGACCTACATTCAACACCCCATTTGAGGTGCATTCAAGATATGCGAAAGCGAACCTCCTTGTTCCTCGTTGCTGGACTCGTGCTTCCCTTTGTCAGTTTCCTCGTTGCCTGTCATCGCGCCGGAAAAAGCGCCGAAGCTAATGCTGACGAAGTTCCGTCGGCCAGAGTGGTTGTGGCACAACGCGGGAACATTGCTCACACCCTGAGTCTTGCTGGACAGTTCCAGCCTTACCAGATGGTCGATGTTCACCCCAAGGTGACGGGCTTCATGGTGAAGATCAATGTCGATATCGGCGACAAGGTGCACAAAGGACAAACTCTCGCGCTGCTTGAAGTTCCGGAGCTAAGTGCTCAGCTGAAGGGCACCGGATTCGAGATGGAGCAGGCTAAAGACGACCTGCTCCGAACGCAACACGAGATCAAGCGCGCCGAGGCGACGCACGCGGCATTGCACGCCGACTACGAACGGCTGCTGGAAGCTTCGAAAGCGGAGCCCGGTCTGGTGGCTCAGCAGGAACTGGACGATGCGCAGAGCAAGGACCTCGCCTCGGAGTCCCAGGTCGATGCGGCAAAGGCAGCGGCCGATGCGGCCAGGGAACATACGGAAGTAGCGCACGCAGACAAGGACCGGGTACAGGCCTTGCAGAACTACACGAATGTCGTCGCACCCTTAGATGGTGTTGTAATTTGGCGCTACGCCGACACCGGCGCTTTGATCCAAAGCGGCACCAACTCGAACGAGCAGGACATTCCGATTGTCAGGCTTTCCGAGAGCGGATTACTACGGTTGCGGATGCCAATTCCGGAAGACGACGTGAAGTTCGTGCACATCGGCGATCAAATACAGGTGAGGGTGGATGCAATCGGGCGCACATTCATTGGAAAGATAGCGCGCTTTACGCGCGATGTGAACTTTGAAACGCGAACGATGGAGACGGAGATCGACGTAGAGAATCGTGACCTTTCGATCGATCCCGGCATGTATGCGAATGCGGAAATGCAACTCGCCTATGCCAAAGATGTGACGACAATTCCTGTTGAGGCTCTGGTTCTCAACGGGAGTCAGCAAACTGTTTATACGCTGGACGCTGATAATCGCATTCGCATCCGGAACGTGGACGTCGGGCTCCGCGGATCAAAACTCGCAGAAGTCAAGAGCGGCGTTGAACCCGGCGACCGCGTAGTTCTCGGAGGTCAGGAAAACTATAGCGAGGGCGAACGAGTGAATCCAATTCTCGTCAAAGAGCCTGCTTCGGATGTTCTGCGCGATGCCGGAGGTGTGATCGATCTGAAAGCGGATTCAGAAGAAAACAACGGAGCTGCAAAGTAATGCCGAAGTTTGCCCTCAGATATCCCTTCTTCATCATCATGCTGTGCTTAATGGTGGCGCTTGTAGGTGGAGTCAATACCATTCGCATGCCGGTAGATCTCTTTCCCAAGATAGACATGCCAGTGGTGGTTGTTGCGACGTTCTATAACGGCATGCCGCCAGAACAGATCGAAGCCGATATTACGAACACGTTCGAGCGCTTTTTCACCCTGGGTGCAAATATCGACCACAGCGAATCGCGCTCTCTGACCGGTGTAAGCCTGATAAAGATCTACTTTAAGCCAGGCACCGATCCTAACGCCGCACTTAGCAACATTGCTAATCTCGCTATGGCTGATCTTCGCCGGCTGCCGCCGGGAACGTTACCTCCAGTCGTCCTTGGCATGGACGCTTCGACGCAGCCTGTGTGCCTGGTAACACTCAAAGGACAGGGACTGAACGAAACAGCTCTCAAGGATATGGCACAGTTCCAGGTGCGCAACCAGATATCCAACGTTCAGGGTGCTTCGGTCCCGCAACCCTACGGCGGAACGTATCGCCAGATTCAGGTCTACGTTGACCCCGTAAAGATGGAGGCGCGCAATCTCAGCCTGAACGATGTTGTCGAATCGGTGAACAGTTCGAACCTCATTCTTCCCGCAGGCGATGTGCGTATCGGCTCGAAGGACTTCAACATCTATGCAAATAGCCAGTTTCCTGACGCAAAGTCGATGAACGAAATGCCCCTCAAGTCGGTGGGCAACTCCTCTGTGCTGGTAGCCGACATCGGGAAAGCGGAAGATTCTGGCGCACTTCAATACAACATCGTGCGCATTGACGGACAACGGTCCGTGTACGTTCCGGTCTTCAAACAAGGCGGCAACAGTAACACGATCACCATCGTCAATGGCATGAAGAATGCCATCAAGCACCTTGTTGACATCCCCGCTGCGCTAAAGACCGCCGTGGTCTTCGACCAATCGATCTTTGTCAAACTCGCTATCAAGAATCTGGTCAAGGAAGCCAGCATCGGCTTGGTTCTCACCGGAATCATGATCCTCGTGTTTCTGGGAAGCCCCCGCGCAACGTTCGCAGTGCTGCTGTCGATTCCACTTTCGGCTCTCGTTTGCCTGCTGCTGACGAGCGCCATGGGCGGCTCTATCAACACCATGATTCTCGGCGGACTGGCCCTCGCATTTTCCCGCCTGATAGACGATTCCGTGGTTGTCCTCGAAAACATCTTTCGGTATATGGAGATGGGATTTGCCCCAAGAGATGCGGCCGAAAAGGGAGGCATGGAAGTCTCGCTTGCCGTTCTCGCGGCGACATCCACCACATCCATCGTTTTCTTTCCCGTAAGCTTCCTGTCGGGAATCAGCAAATACATATTTACGCCTTTGGCTCTTGGCGTGGTGCTCTCCATCTTCGCCTCGTACTTCTTTGCAATGACGGTCGTGCCCCTCTACTGCGCCAACTTCATCCGCCTGTCGCATGAAGACTCGCACGGCGAGAACAAGCAGCCCGGGTTTTTCGCTCGCTTCGAACGTAAGTTCAACGAGAAATTCCAGTACATGCTCAATTGGTATGAAGGCCTTGCGATGCGCGCAATGCAGCGTCCCGGCTTCACCGCAGCCGTAATTCTAGGCGGCGTGGCGCTTACATTGCTGGTACTTTTTCCTTTTCTCGGCCGCGCCTTCTTTCCCCGCACCGATCCCGGCCAGTTCGTCATCAATGTCCGGATGCCCAGCGGCACTCGATTGGAGGTCAGCAATGACTACATCGCAAGGGTGGAGAACATTATCCGCGGCGTGGTTAAGCCCTCTGACATGGACATGATCGTGTCCAATATCGGGGTCTATCCCGACCTTTCTGCGATCTATACAACCAACGCGTCGATGAACACGGCCTTTGTTCAGGTGAGCCTGAAGGAGGAACACAGCGTCCCCAGCTATGAGTATATGCAGCGGGTGCGCGACAAGCTCTCGCATGAGATGCCGGAACTCACAACCTACTTTCAGGCCGGTGGGTTGGTTGACGGCGTAGTGAATCAGGGTCTACCGGCGCCCATCGATATTCAGGTCAGCTCAATGGACATGGATGGAGCCTATGCTCTGGCCGGGGAATTGGCACAGAAGATCAAAGCGATCCCCAATATCAGCGGAGTCTACATTCCGCAGGATATCGATTATCCGGGCCTCGCGCTGAACATCGATCGCGAAAAGGCCAGCCTGATCGGACTGTCTGCCAAAGATGTCGTACAGAACGTGATCACTGCCATGACATCCGACGGGATGATCGCCCCCAGCTATTGGATCGACCCGAAAAGCGGTAACAACTACATGGTCACGGTCCAGTATACAAACAGTTTGATTAACAACATGTCCCTGCAGGACCTCGACAACATTCCTCTCCGTGGCGCACGTCCTGTCGGAAATAGCCAGGGACAGCCGGGACACGAAGATTTCAGCACTTCGCGGCAGTTTTTGAAAGGCGATCATATCGCCGGATATACCCCATTGAATTCCGTCGCCAGCATCAGGCAGATCACGACCCCGACGGAAGTCGACCATTACCAGATTCGGCGTGTGATCGACATCTATGTTTCGACACGAACAGAAGCGCTGCAAGGAGTAGGAGGCAAAATCAGAAAGCTCTTGGCGAACACCAGAACTGACAAAAACACGGTTCTGAATTTGCGCGGTGCCGTGGTCAGCATGAACCGCTCGTTCGCGGAGTTCGGTCTGGGCCTGATCGTTTCTGTGTTGATGGTTTACCTGATCCTCATGGCCCAGTTCAGGTCCTTTATCGATCCATTCATCATTCTGATGGCGATTCCACCTGGATTAGCAGGGGTTGTAATGATTCTCCTGCTGACAGGAAGTTCGTTGAACATCATGTCCTTGATGGGCGTGATCATGATGACCGGCATCGTGGTCTCGAACAGCATTCTTATCGTGGAGTTTGCGGGGACCCTGCACAAGGAAGGAAAAAGTCTCCTGGATTCAGTCGTGCAGTCGTGCAAGATCAGGCTTCGCCCAATCTTGATGACTTCTCTTGCCACGCTGTTGGGAATGATTCCAATGGCTCTTGGAATGGAAGCAGGAAGCGAACAATATGCTCCGCTGGCTCGCGCAGTCATTGGTGGACTTGGGGTTTCGGTGGTGGTAACGGTCTTTCTTGTTCCAGCTGTCTACCTAATTATTCACGGCAGGCGCCATGGCGTGACCGCGATTGAGGGGGAGGCGTAGAGAATGGCCAATCAAGCAAGAGAATCGTTTTTGCAGACAAGGGCATTTCTCTCCCTCGCACGCGGCCGCGTGTTCGAGTCGTTTGAAGATTCAGCAGGGACTCAAGGACCCTCTAGACATCCGCGCAGGGCATTTGAAGTTACTGAACAAATGAAAAGTAACGGGGGTTGGAACTAATGCCAAAGTTTGCTCTCAAAAATCCATTCTTCATTATCATGCTTTGCCTGATGGTGTCCCTCGTTGGAGTGGTCAGCACTGTGCGCATGCCGGTGGATCTGTTTCCGAGAATCGACATGCCGGTGGTCGTCGTCGCGACGTTTTACAACGGAATGCCGCCACAGCAGATTGAGGCGGACATTACAAACACGTTTGAGCGGTTTTTCACCCTGGGCGCCAATATCGACCACAGCGAATCACGCTCCCTAACCGGCGTTAGCCTGATCAAGATTTACTTCAAGCCCGGCACCGACCCGAATTCGGCGTTGAGCAATATTGCCAATCTGGCCATGGCGGACCTCCGGCGGCTTCCCCCGGGAACGCTGCCGCCGGTCGTGCTGGGTATGGACGCCTCGACGCAGCCAGTATGTCTGGTGACATTAAAAGGGGAGGGGCTTAACGAAACAAATCTCAAGGACATCGCGCAATTTCAGGTGCGCAACCAGATCTCGAACGTTCAAGGTGCATCGGTCCCTCAACCGTATGGTGGAACCTATCGCCAGATTCAGGTTTATGTGGACCCGTTGAAGATGGAGGCGCGAAACCTCAGCCTCAATGACGTCGTGAAGTCCGTCAACAACTCGAATCTCATTCTGCCTGCGGGAGACGTACGCGTGGGGTCGAAGGACTTCAACATTTATGCCAACAGCCAGTTCCCCGACGCCAACTCCATGAACCAGATGCCGCTGAAGTCGGTGGGGAACGCCTCGATTCTGGTGGCTGATATCGGCAAGGCCGAAGACGCGGGCGCGCTTCAGTACAACATCGTTCGCATCGACGGGCAGCGTTCCGTCTACATCCCTGTTTTCAAGCAGGGCGGCAATAGCAACACCATCACCATTGTGAATGGAATGAAGGCCGCCATCAAGCATCTGGTTGATATTCCACAGTCATTGAAGACCGCGGTGGTTTTCGACCAGTCAGTGTTTGTCAAACTCGCGATCGGCAATGTGACGAGGGAGGCGGGCATCGGGTTGGTGTTGACTGCGGCCATGATTCTGATGTTTCTTGGCAGCCCGCGCGCCACGATTGCCGTCCTACTTTCGGTTCCGCTTTCAATGGTGGTCTGTCTGCTCATCACCGATGCCATGGGTGGATCCATCAACACCATGATTTTGGGCGGATTGGCACTGGTTTTCTCTCGACTCATCGACAACGGAGTCATCGTGCTCGAGAACATTTTCCGGCACATGGAAATGGGCGAGTCGCCCGAAGTTGCCGCTGAGCGCGGTGGAACTGAAGTATCCATGGCGGTGCTTGCCGCCACCTTTACTACCTCCATCGTGTTTTTCCCTGTCACATTCTTTAACGGTATTAGCAAGTACATCTTCACGCCGTTGGCAATGGGCGTCGTCTTCTCGATTTTTGCATCCTACTTTTTCGCCATGACGGTTGTGCCGCTCTACTGCGCGAAGTTTATTCGCTTACACCATGAGAACGATGAACTCAAGAAGCGAAAGAGAGGCATCTTCGCCCGCTTCGAGCGAAACTTTAACGACAAATACGAGCAATTGCTGGGTTGGTATGAACGTCTTGCCAAACGAGCGATGAGACAGCCCGGCTTTACAGCAGCAGCCATTCTTTCGGGCGTGGTGCTGGTGCTCGCGGTCACGTCCCCATTTCTGGGCCGCGCTTACTTTCCACGTACTGACCCAGGGCAATTCATCATTAACGTGCGCATGCCAAGCGGCACACGTCTCGAGGTCAGCAATGACTACATCGCAAAAGTGGAGAATGTCATCCGCGGCGTGGTTAAGCCTAAAGATTTAGACATGATCGTGTCCAACATCGGAGTCTATCCTGACCTATCCGCGATTTATACCACCAACGCCTCGATGGATACTGCGTTCGTGCAGGTAAGCCTCAAAGAGCACCACAGCATCGGGAGCTATATATATATGCAAGACGTGCGTGAAAAGCTGGCACGCGAAATGCCTGAGCTTACCACTTACTTTCAGGCCGGAGGGCTGGTCGATGGCGTGGTTAACCAGGGCCTGCCTGCGCCGATCGACGTGCAAGTAAGTTCGATGGATATGGACGGGGCATATGCGCTGGCAAAGACACTCGCTCAAAAGATCAAAACAATCCCAAATGTAAGCGGCGTATACATCCCTCAGGACTTGGATTACCCGGGCATTGCGCTCAACATTGATCGCGAGAAAGCCAGCCTGATTGGCCTCTCCGCCAAAGACGTGGTGGACAACGTGGTCACCGCCCTGACGTCTGACGGCATGGTTGCCCCCAGTTACTGGATCGATCCCAAAAGCGGCAACAACTATATGGTTACGGTCCAATATGCGAACAAATTCCTCAACAACATGTCGATCGAGAGCTTCGAAAACATCCCGCTGCGTGGAGTTCGACCATCCGGGTACGGCCCGATGCAGCAGGCTCATGAAGAGTCCCGCGAAATGTTGAGTGGAGACCACACAGAGGGGTATACGCCTTTGAGTTCGGTTGCGAACCTCAAACTGATCAATACACCGACAGAGGTGGATCACTATCAGATCCGACGCGTGATCGACATCTATGTTTCTACCAGGACAGAGGCGCTTGCAAGGGGTGGGAAAGGATGTGAGCAAGCTTCTGGCGAACACGAAGACCGACAAGAATACGGTTCTGAATCTGCGAGGCGCCGTCGTGAACATGAATCATTCCTTTGCAGAGTTTGGGGTCGGCCTCATCATTGCGATCCTGATGGTGTACCTGATCCTGATGACTCAGTTCACCTCCTTCATTGATCCCTTCATTATCTTGATGGCAATTCCACCGGGACTGGCAGGGGTCGTGCTGATCCTGCTGGTTACAGGAAGCACGCTGAACATCATGTCCTTGATGGGCGTAATCATGATGACCGGCATCGTGGTCTCCAACAGCATTTTGATCGTTGAATTCGCAGGTACTTTGCACAAAGCAAGGTTTGTCGCTGTTGGAAGCCGTTGTGCGATCGTGCAAGATACGCCTGCGCCCAATCCTGATGACGTCCCTGGCAACATTATTGGGGATGATTCCCATGGCGCTCGGGATGGAGGCTGGCAGCGAACAATATGCTCCGCTGGCGCGAGCGGTCATTGGTGGCTTGGCCGTCTCCGTGGTCGTCACCGTATTCCTGGTTCCGGCGGTTTATCTGGTCATTCATGGTCGACGCGAAAAGAGCTCTGCGATTGCGGGGGAGGCGTGAAGTTTATGAACACAGTTAAACGTCCATGGGTGGATCGCAAAATCATCCTTGCCTTGGCGATTGTCAGTAACGCGAGTCTCGTTGGCCGGACGCAAAGCGCCGGCGCGCCATTACCGGATGCACCTAAGGCGTCACTCATTCTTCTTGCTCAGCAAACTACTGTCCCTATGGCGCAAGCGGGCAACCAGACTCCTTCTACAACGTCGGGCACTTCAGATTCCAGCCAGCACCCGCGCCTCACTCTGGCGGAAGCTGAGAAGCTCGCCATCAAGAACAATCCAAGAGTGAGTGTGGCTCGCCTTCTTGCATTGGCGCAGCATCAGGTTGTGCGGGAGACCCGGTCCGCGGAACTGCCGACAGCGAATGCCGCTATTACGGCGGTCCAGGCAGAAGACGCTTCACGCATCTCTGCTGGCTCTCTGACGGCCTCTCGTCTATTTACACACGCCGGGGCTGGCGGTGGCTTCACACAGCTGATTACGGACTTCGGCAAGACGGGCAATCTTGTAGCATCTTCTAAATTGCAGGAGAAAGCGCAGAACGCGAATGCACTCGCTACGACAGAAGACATCGTCCTTGCCACCGATGAAGCCTTCTTTGGTGCCCTTCAAGCCCAGGCGCTCCTGAAGGTTGCCATCCAGAATACCGCCACCCTGCAGACTACACAGTCCCAGATTAGCTCTTACACGAAGAATAAGTTGAAGTCCACACTTGATCTAAGTTTTGCGGATGTCAACTTGTCTCAGGCAAAGCTGCTTGAACTCAATGCAAGAAACAATGCGAATTCCACAATGGCAGCATTGGATGAAGTCCTCGGTCTTGATCATGAGGTAACTTATGATCTTGTTGAAGATACCAGCCCTTTGACAGCACCTCCCTCGGATGTGAACCAACTCGTACAACTCGCATTCCAACAGCGCCCTGACCTTCAATCGTTGAATCTGAATCAACAAGCGGCGGTCAAGTTCAGCCATGCGGAGCGCGATCAGAAGCTTCCGAGTATCACTGCCGCCGGAACAGTTGGGAGCGTACCGATAAGGCCGGCGACTTATTACGTTGAAAACTGGTGGGGAGGAATTGGAGTCAATATGAACATTCCGATCTTCAACGGATTTCTATTCTCCGCGCAAGCCAAGGAGGCAACGATCCGCGCCCAGGCTGACTCGGAGCAGGCGCGCGAACTTAAAGATCGCATCATGAGAGACGTTCGAACTGCATGGCTGGCAGCCAACACCGCTTATCAAAGTGTTGCGGTCAACGACGAGCTCCTTAAGGAAGCGAACCTGGCTCTCTCTCTCGCGCAGACGCGATATCGGCTTGGGCTGAGTTCAATCGTCGAGTTAAGTCAGGCGCAATACCAGCAGACGGACGCTGCCATCGGCTTCACGAATGCTCAATACCAATACCGTTTGTCGCTCGCAAACCTCAGCTATCAGACTGGAGCGACTCCATGATCGGGAACTTCAAGTTGCTCCCGGTGTGAGGCGGATTCTCTCTCGCAAAGAAACTGGGAGGTATTTCATCGTGAGCGCGATTGCATTGAATGTCCTGTTATTAAGTTTCTTCACGAGGAGACAGTTGATATGCCGGTCATCGGCGACAAACCCGATTTGAACGTTACGGCAGTTGTCTACGCGACCGACTTTTCTCTCGGCGCACAAAATGCAGGGCTGTATGCATCGCACCTCGCATCATATTTATCGGCGAAGTTAATCGTAGCGCATGCTTTCACGCTCTCACAAGCGGCCCTGGAGGTTGAAGTCGACCCAGCATTGGTCAGCCAGCAGAGAAGGGATCTGAAAACACTTTTGGCCGCCAAGGCCACTCAATTGGGTGGTCCATCAATCGAGGCTATTCCGATCTTGCTGGAAGGTGAACCGAAAGATGTCATCCCTGAATTGGCTAACAAGCATCAACCCGCAATCATCGTATTGGGAACGCACGGTGGCGGTCGATTCGAGCGGGGAATAATCGGCTCAACCGCGGAGAGAATTCTACGTTCCACTCATTGGCCCTCTCTTACCGTCGGCCCCAAGGTCAAGCCTGCTTCTTCAACTACATTTCCGTTCCAAAGAATTCTGTTCGCAACCGACTTCTCTGACGCTGCCGCTCATGCTGCGCTTTATGCGGTTAACGTCGCCGAGGCATTCGGGGCGAACATTGATGTGCTCAACGTAGTTCAGGAAGGCGCAATCGGCCACCCCGATCGTTTGTCCGATCTTCAGAGAGACTTTTACTTAACTCTTGACAGGCTGATTCCGGAGCAGGCAAAGGAGTTTTGCGATCCGCGATCGTTCGTTGAAGTGGGAGAGGCGCGTGAGCAGATCATCGAGCATATCAAAGAACGTTCCATTGATCTGCTGGTGCTCGGCATTCGGAAGAGTTCGCATTTGAGCATCGAGACAAGAAAGTCGCGTGCCTTTCAAATCATCGTAGATGCGGAGTGCCCCGTTCTGACGATTCAACATTGAGGACTAGTCCGATGGGGCACAGAATCAAAAAAAGTCGAGAGCGCCCGAATGCCGGCATGAATCTAACCTCCCTCGCGCTGCTCGCGGCATTGCTCGGCGGGCTCGGAATAATGTCTTACGGGGAGTCTCTGTTGGGCGACATACAGAGTGGGGGTGCCCCTCATGGCTCGAATTTGGCAAATTGGCAGGTTCACATGGGCGCGAGTTGCATGGGCGCCGCAGCGTTTATAACAATTCGTTTCTTGATGGAACTGTTAAGTCGAAAATCGAAGATCGATGCGTGGCAAATCAGTTGGCCGTGGCTGCCACTTGTAGGAATAACTGCATTAGCAACTTTCATTCACGTTCCATCGCATGCCGTTATCTTCATATGCGCCCTGGTCACAGTGTGGGCATATGTCAAAACCGTCCGTGGGAGAGGTTGAATCGAGCTGCACCGTGGCAAGCTCCGGGGCGAGCGGCGGGGCTCGCGTTCCTCCGGAAAGACGGCGGGTTCAAAAGATCCGCGATCGTAAATTGTCGAGAATATCCACAATAATTGCCATTTCACGGCCGGCCGCGACACACACAACCACCGCAGCTCATCGCAAAGCTTCATTGATTCGCTTCCGCGTCACCCACGTCGTCATGCAGCGGTAATCCTGCACGATTGTTGTCTTCAGCGGATCCGCCAGCACCGCGTCCAACTCATCAGTCAGGTCGAGAAGCATATCCTCATCCACAAGGAACCACTCGGAACCGTCTCCGACTTTGAAGATGTGACCGCGTATCGGCTCGAAATCCATCCCGATGCGCGAACCCAGCCGGCAGAACAGCATTCCACCGGGTTTCAGTACACGCCAGAGACCCGCAATCATCGCCTGAAATTGATCGTCGCCCCGCGCAAAGTGGAGCACCGCGCTGCAAATCACCACATCCGCAATCGCATCTGGAAACGGCATCTCTTCAATCGAGCTCACCAGAAAATTGTCCGCTGGTAAACCAGTATTTAAAGATTCAGACAGGCGGCGAACATGCTTAATGCCGTCCGCATCCACGTCCACCGCGAATATCTTGCACCCTTCGCGCAGCAGGTAAACCAGATTGCGGCCGTATCCGCATCCAGCATCTACTACGCACATATCGGCGGTGATGTTTCCGCGCAGAATCTGATCGAAGACGTAAATATCGATTTGCCCGAATTGTTCCTGAACGCTCATTTGCACGCGCACACCCCAGTCGTTTGTAACAGGTCGCCGCGCACACCGTGGAACAAAAAAGGCCGTCGCACTTCGAGGAGATGCGACGGCCTGAATTAAGTCCTGCAACCTGGGTCTTACAAATGCTCGGCTCTGTTACTCGCCGCTCTGGTTGCTCTGTGCCGGATGAACCACGCGATAGCTCGCGCCTCCGTGCGACCAAACCAGCAGCAAGATGTCCTTGCCATCCGGAACCGCATGTACGTCATCCGCGAACTCCTGCGCATTCTGCACCGGCTTCCGATTCACTTCTTGGATCACGTCGCCGGGTTGCAATCCCGCATCGTCCGCCGGGCTTGCAGGCCGAACACTCTCCACCGCAGCGCCTTTCACCTGCGACGGAATATTCAACTGTTGGCGCGCGTCCGACGTCAGATCGCCGACGCCCAACCCGAGCTTTCCGCGCTGGTGCGCTCCATCGCCGTCGTTGTCTGCAACCTGCTTCTCGCCTTTGAACTCGCCAACCTTCAACGTCAGCGTTTCCGGCTTGCCGTCACGCAGAATGCCCAGCTTGATCTCGTTACCAGGAGCAGTCTGGCTCACCGCAACCTGCAGCTGGCTGCCGTTGCGAATCTTGCTGCCGTTCAATTCACGCAGCACGTCGCCACTCTTCAGCCCCGCGCGGCTCGCAGGCGAATCAGGCGTAACCTGGCTCACGATTGCGCCCATCGCATCCGGCAGATTAAAGAAGCTCGAGTTGTCCGGCGTCACGTCGTTCATGCTGATGCCGAGATACCCGTGATGCACCGTTCCGTCCTTGATAATCGCCTCGGCCGAGGCACGCACGATGTGCGAAGGAATCGCAAATCCAGCGCCCGCAAACGAGCCGTTATTCGTGATGATGAAAGTGTTGATGCCCACCAGTTCACCGTGCGCATCCACCAGCGGTCCGCCCGAGTTGCCCGGATTGATCGCTGCGTCGGTCTGGATGTAATCGCCCGGCTTGCGTGGATCATCCGTGTAGGGATTTGGCCGATCGAGCGCGCTCACGATGCCACGCGTGACTGAGAACTGGAAGTATCCGAACGGGCTGCCGAAAGCGAGCACCGTCTGTCCCGGATGCAGCTTCGTTGAGTCGCCCCACGCAACCGTCGTCAGGTTGTTCGCGTTGATCTTGATCACAGCGAGATCGTTCAGCTTGTCCACGCCGACCACTTTCGCGTTGAATACGCGACGGTCATTCAGTGTCACGCGAACCTGCGTTGCACCATCCACCACGTGATTGTTGGTTACGATGTAGCCGTCAGGAGAAATGATGATGCCGCTGCCGATTCCATGCTCGATCTGTCCCTGCGGATTCTGCCCGTGACCCATCGGCCCGAAGAATTTCCGGAACTCCGGCGGAATTGCGCCTTGCGGAATCTGGCCGCCCGAATCCTGGCTGTCGTCATCGCCTGCTTCTTCTCCTGTCACACGCGACGTCACCGCGACGTTCACCACCGCCGGTGTTACCCGAGCCGCAACAGCTTCTACGGCGTTGTCAAGCGCCACCAGCGACGACACGCTGTTGTCATCCATCGGCGCCCCTCCAGCCAGAGACGCACCGTTGCTTGCAGCGTGCGCTGTGTGCCCAATCATGAACGAACCGGCTAACAAGACCGCGGCAGCGGCCCCAACTGGAGCGCCAAACTTTCTCACCTTTGTTACTAATGAATTAGTTGTTACAGACATGCCTATTTCTCCCTTGAGGTCTGAAATGAACTTACAGTTGAATCACGAACCAGCCGCCGCGAATCGATCCCGTCGTCGGCTGAGTAGAATTGGAATTCGAATTTGCGGGAACCACTCTCAGAATCAACCGCGTGATCGTGTATTGGCTGTCAGCCTGAGTTGAAATGACGCTCGAACCCTTGCTCGTCGTCTGCCCCGCCCTGTCATCTTTTTGCTGTGCCCGCGTAGCCCCGTCGCCCGCAGCATCCTTCGTCGCAGTGCTCGCGTCGTAATCCGAAACCGCGCCCGATGTCCGGCTCACAGTCTGCACGTCTTCCCACGCGGCGAGCACAACCCATTGCTGCTCGCCGCTCTGATTCACACGGTCGCCGACAACGCTAGACTTCGCGATCTGTTGCGCATCTTCTTTCGCGACCGTCTTAACTGCAATGCGCGCCTCGCTCTTCTGCGCCAGGTGCTTCGCGACTCCAGGTCCCGTCGGCGGTATCACCGCCTTCGCTTGCACTGCATGGAATCCCGCTGGCAAACTAACCTTAGCTTCGGCGTTCTCCCGCGCCAGCATCGCGGTCATCTCCCGCTGCCGCTCCGGCGTCATTGCCAGGCTGTTCTGCTCCGGCACAAACGCTACCAGCTGCGGACACCGCGCCATCTCGATCGATCCCGCCACCAGCGCGCATCCCACCGCACCCAGCAGCGCGCCCGCCGCGGCCTTGTTCATCCCGCGCTTCCGCAGCAGAATTCCATGCACGCGATGCACAAGCTCCGAGCGCCGATGCCACGCACCAAGCGACAAAGCCTCAGCCCGCCGTTCCAGTCCACGCTCAGCCAGGCTCGCAAGGCATGCCGCATACGCTCGCGGAGCATTCGTAATCCGCACCACTCCCTCGTCGCACGCCATCTCCCGCTCGCGGCACAGCCTGTGCTCCATCCACGCCAGCGCAGGATTCAGCGGAAACGCTACCAGCGCGAGCTTCTGCAACAGGTTCGTCCAGTCATCGCGACGCCGCAGATGCTCTGCCTCGTGCAGCACAATCTGCTCCAGTTCTCCCGGAGCCAACCGGGCCATCAGCCACGCTGGAATCAGAATCCGCGGCGCCAGAAAGCCAATCACGCTCGGCCGATCCAGCATCTCTGTCGTGCAGATCGCCACCCGTCCGCCGCGCAAATTCCAAGAGCCGCAGCCAACGTTGCACTCACTTCCACCGGCCGCGCGGCCTTCCACAACCGCCGCAGCCGCATCGAGTGCACCGCCAAAAACGCTCCGCGAACCGCCGAAGCTACCACCCAGAGCCCTGCAATCACCAAACCCCACCGCGCATCCAGCTGCAGCAATGGTCCCGCCGCACTCCCCGCCGCGCCCGCATCCCCGGCACCCGTTCGTAGCACTCACTCCGAAATAAACCAGCGACTGAATCAGGGGCAACAAAGGCAATCCCGCCGCGACAGCAAAACCGGCCGCCCAAATCACAAATCGGTGCGCCGCCGAAATCCGAGGCATCATCTCGCAGGCAGATCTCCAGCCCGCATATAATCACCGCGCCCTGCCATATCGAGGTCACCAGCGTAGTTCCCGCCGTCCGCGCAAACTCTTCCCAGCTTGACGCAAACCGCGCCCACACAGCCGGAGTCGTCGTCCCGAGATCGCCCATTAAGCCAATCAATGTCGCCAGGTGCATCATTTAGCCTTCGATCACCTCATCTGCCGCATCCGGTGCCGCAGCGCGAATCGCAGCCTTCAGCCGTTCCAGTTCGTCCCGCGAAATCTCTCCATCGCCCAACAGGGAAAGCAAAAGCTGCTCCCGCGAGTTGCCAAAAAAACGGCTCAACACATGCTTCACTTCGCTGCGGCTCGCTTCAATCTCCTCCACTACCGCCCAGTAGATAAACGCGCGCCCTTCTTGTCGATGCTCCACGTATCCCTTTTGCTCCAGAATCCGGATTGTGGTCAGCACCGAGTTATAGGCCAGTGCTTCGCCGTCCGGCATGGCCGCGACCAGGTCGTTCACTGCCGACGCGCCACGTCGCCACAAGATCTTCATCAGCCTCAGCTCGGCTTCGGTTAACGTGTTTGATTTCTTCGGAGGCATCCTTTAACTCATTGATTCCATTTATGAGATCGCCACTCCGACATCGGACTAGCACTTGATTTGACGAACAACTAATCGATTAGTTACCACATTGCCAGCATAAATTGCAACTCCGTCCGGGTATCTCTCCTATATTGATTAGGTCGCGCCGGCGGTTTCGACTCGGCCCGCATCCCCGATTTCCGAAGGAGAAACCCATGCCCTCTCTCACCGACTCCGAAATCAAGTCCCGCCTCGTCACCGTCCCCGACTGGCAAATCGAATCCGGCGAACTCGTGCGCACCTTCCTCTTCAAGGACTTCCGCGCCTCTCTCGCCTTCGTCAACAAAGTAGGCGACCTTGCTGAAAAAGCCGGCCATCACCCCGACATCGACATCCGCTACAACAAGGTCCGCCTCGCCCTCGTCACCCACGATGCCGGAGGCATCACGCAAAAGGACTTCGACCTCGCCACCGCCGCAGACAAGCTTTGCTGAGATGCACGAGTGAGGTTCGCCCACTCTTCGCCCGATGTGATTGACCTCACATCCCGGCCCCCGTATAGTAATCCCAATGAGTCTTTGTTCCATGCCGGTCACTTGTTGCGCATGTTGTTGTGCGCCGCGCCGGACTATGGGATAAGCCACCACTAGACTCACCGGAATTCCCCATACCCCGCGCTGCAGCCCTTCTGCCGCCGCGGGTTTTTTATTGCCCAAAAATCATCCGGAGAAACATGACAGCCACCGCCGCCGCCGAGCAAAACACGAGTCAACACCGCTGAAAGCCGCCACGCGCAGTTATCGGCCGAGCGCAACCGAGAGGAGCGTTTAAGCCACATCCAGCTCCTCGAAGCCGAGAGCATCCACATCTTCCGCGAAGTCGCCTCCGAGTTCCAGAACCCGGTGATGCTTTACTCCATCGGCAAGGACTCCTCCGTCATGCTTCGCCTCGCGCAGAAGGCCTTCTATCCCGCTCCCATTCCGTTCCCGCTGCTTCACGTCGATACCGGCTACAAGTTCCACGAGATGCTCGAATTCCGCGACCGCTACACCGCCGAACTCGGCCTCAAGCTCATCGTCTGGCGCAATGAAGAAGCCCTTGCCGACGGCGCCAATCCCATCAAGCTCGGCACCCAGCGCTGCTGCGGACTGCTCAAAACCCAGGCCCTTCTCGACGGTCTCCGCGCTCACGGATTCGATGCAGCATTCGGTGGCGCGCGCCGTGACGAAGAAAAGTCCCGCGCCAAGGAGCGCATCTTCTCCTTCCGCGATGCCGCCGGCCAATGGGACCCGAAAAATCAGCGCCCTGAGTTGTGGAGTCTCTTCAACGGCCGTATCGGTCCCGGCGAAAGCATTCGTGTCTTCCCGCTCTCCAACTGGACCGAACTCGACATCTGGCACTACATCCATCTGGAAAAGATCCCCATCGTTCCGCTCTACTTCGCCAAGCCCCGCAAGATGCTCGTCCGCAACGACTCCCTCATCCCTCTCGAACAGCCCTTCATCCAGGGATTGCCCGGCGAAGAACAATGGGTCACCTGCCGCCTGCGTTCTCTCGGCTGCAGCCCCTGCACCGGTGCCATCCGGTCCGAGGCTGACACCGTGCCCAAAATCATCGAGGAACTTATGGCCGTCCGCAATTCCGAGCGCGCCAACCGCATCATCGACCACGACCAGGACGGTTCCATGGAGCTGAAAAAGCGCGAGGGCTACTTCTGATGCCGTCCGCCGAAAACCTCATCGAAGTCGCCATCCCGACGCCCGACGCCGATTCCGTCAACCCGGTAATCGAGCCCATCGAACTGCGCCTCGAAGCGGAATTAGCAAAGGATCTCCTCCGCTTCTCCACCGCTGGCAGCGTCGATGACGGCAAATCCACACTCATCGGCCGCCTGCTCTACGACTCGCACAACGTGTACGACGACCACATTCGCTCCGTCACCCGCAACGCCGCCATCGACTTCGCCCAGCTCACCGACGGCCTTCGCGCCGAACGCGAGCAAGGAATTACCATCGACGTCGCCTACCGCTACTTCTCGACCCCGAAACGCAAATTCATCATCGCCGACACCCCCGGCCACGAGCAGTACACGCGCAACATGGCTACCGGCGCCTCGACCGCAGATGTCGCTATCGTCCTCGTCGACGCCCGCAAAGGCATCCTCGCCCAGACCCGCCGGCACGCCTGCATTGCCGGCCTGCTCGGAATCCCCATCGTCATCGCCGCTATAAACAAGATGGATCTCGTCGACTTCTCTGAGGAAGTCTTCAATCGCCACAGCGCAAGCCTGCAAGGCCTGGCTCGTCAACTCGACATCCCGCGGCTAATCCCTGTTCCCGTCAGTGCTCTCGATGGCGACAATGTCGTCCATCGCAGCACGCGCATGTCCTACTACACCGGCCCCAGCATCCTCGAGCTGCTCGAAACCCTTCCCCTCGCCATCGAGCGCACACAGGCAACCTTTCGGTTGCCCATTCAGCGCGTCCTCCGCCCCCACCAGGACTTCCGCGGCTTCGCCGGCCAGATTACCGCCGGCGCCGTCCGTCCCGGCGACGAAGTCCTTGCCCTCCCCAGCGGCCGTCGCACCCGCGTCCGAACCATCTCCACCTTTAATGGCGACCTCGCCCGCGCCCGCGCGCCCCAATCCGTCGTGCTCACCCTCGAAGACGAAATCGACCTCAGCCGCGGCGACATGATCACCTCCGTCGCCGCTCCGCCCCGCAAAACCAGTCGCATCGAAGCCACAGTTGTCTGGATGCACTCAAAGCCCCTTCGTCCGGGCGCAAGCTACTTGCTCAAGCACACCAGCCAGACCGTCCGCGCGACCATCACCGAACTCCGCTCCCGCATCGACGTCGAACATCTCGCCGAGAACTCCGCAGAGCAGCTAGCCCTTAACGACATCGGCCACTTGGTCATCGAAACCAGCCGTCCCCTGCTCGCCGATCTCTACCGCGACAGCCGCGGTACCGGCAGCCTCATTCTGATCGACCCGGCCGACAATACCACCGCCGGCGCCGGCATGATTCGTGCAATCCACGATGCCACCGACACAGACCACAAACATGCAACCACAGGGTTGCTCGACGTCGGAAACCGCACCGATCTCGCCATTCAAATCGAGCAGTCTCTTCTCGCCGAAGGCGCTCTAGTTCTCCGCACTCGCGTTCTGGCCTCCGCGCAATTAGCTACATTCGCCCGTCTCGGTGCTTTCGTGATCCTTGAGTCTGATCAACCCGGTCCGATCGCATTCACCCGCGCCGACGGCCTCACCGCGAAGCCCCTGCAACTTGCTCCCGAATTCGAATCCACCAGCGACAAAGACAAGCTTCTCAACGAAATCCACCGCATGGCATCCCTTCCCACAGGAGAAGACGACAATGACAACGGCCTCGGCATCTGACGCTCTCGCCCTCACCGCCTCGAGCTTCCTTCGCGAGCACCTTGAGCACGCGCAGCGCGCCTGCATCACCAGCAGCTTCCAGTCCGAAGACGTCGTCGTGCTCCACATGGTGCTCCAACTCCAGCCGCAGATCCCCGTCATCTTTCTCGAAACCGGCTACCACTTCCCGGAAACCCTCACCTATCGCGATCGCATCGCCGCCGATTGGAACCTGAACCTGATCAACGTCGAGGCCGAGCAATCCGTAGCCGAGCAGGAGGCGCAATTCGGCATTCTCAACCAGACGGCACCCGATCGCTGCTGCGGGCTGCGCAAGGTCGAACCGCTCTTTCGTGCTCTCGATTCCTACACCACCTGGGTCACCGGCTTGCGCCGCCAGCAGTCCAGATCGCGCGCCGACCTCCAACCGCACGAGTTCTTCACGCTGCCCACAGGCAAGATCCTCGCCAAGCTCAGCCCGCTTGCTGAGTGGACAACACGCGACGTCTGGCAATACGCCGAGCAGCACTCTATCCCCCTCCTCCCGCTCTACGAAAAGGGTTACACCTCCATCGGTTGCGCTCCATGTACCAGCCTGCCCTTTGATGCCAACGACCCACGCTCCGGCCGCTGGTCCGGCCGCAAACTCGAGTGCGGAATTCACCTGCAGGCTCACTGAACCCGGAGATCGCCATGGAACTCCTCCTCGGATTCGCAATCGCCACGCTCATCGCAATCACCGGCGTCGGCGCTGGCACGCTCATTGCGCCATTGCTGATCCTATTTCTCCATGTGCCCGTCGCCGAAGCCGTCGGCACCGCACTCGCCTACTCGGCTGCTGTCAAACTCGTCGTCGTCCCCGTGCAAATCTGGCGTCGACAAGTCGAGTGGCGTACGCTCGCCATCATCCTTGCCTCGGGAATCCCTGGCGTTATCCTTGGCTCGCTCTTCTTCCAGCGTGTCGCACACAATGCAGCGAACAACCTCTGGCTCTATCTCGCGCTCGGCGTGATGATCGCCCTCTCATCCGCGTGGCACATCTATCGACATTTCCGCCCTGCGACGGAGCCCGCGCGACGCACCAACTCTCCCCGATGGCTCGCCCTCGTTATGCTTCCCATCGGCGTTGAAGTCGGATTTTCTTCTTCCGGTGCGGGGGCCCTCGGTACGCTCGCGCTGCTCGGCCTCACCCCGCTCGACGCGCGCCGCATCGTCGGCACCGACCTCGCCTTCGGCCTTTGCCTGTCGCTCATCGGAGGCACACTTCACCTCAGCAGCGCTGGCCTCGACTCTACACTGCTCATCAACCTCATCGTGGGCGGCGTTCTGGGTGCCCTCGTCGGCACTGGCCTCGCCTCGCGCATCCCCGTCCGCACCATGCGGCTCGCACTTTCGCTCTGGCTTTTCGTCATGGGCCTTCAGCTCTGCTGGCACGCGCTGGCATAGAACGGAACAACCGCCGCCGCAATTTCATCCCACAAACTTCTGTATCTACGCGCGCAAAATGCGAGCTGCCACCCCATGCACGCCGGACGATATACTGCTTTTGGCTCCCTATATGGCTCAATCTTCAACGCAAGCGAGAATCCACCTTGGCGCGTGAACTGCATTCGGCACGTTTGGTAAGCAAAACGCTCATCTCTGAATCGGCTCAGTGTTACCACTTTGATTTCGTTCTGGACGATCTGGAATCCTTTCCCTTCATCTCCGGCCAATTCATCTCCGCTGTCGCCACGGATCCCAACGGCAAGCAACAGACCCGCGCTTACTCCATTGCTTCCGCGGCCAATTCGAACCATTTTGAGCTCTGCGTCAATCGCGTGCCTCAGGGGTTTTTCTCGAATCACCTCGCCGACCTCATCGATTTGCCTCCCAGCGGCCGCATCCAGATTCACGGCCCCCACGGCCACTTCATCCTCAAGCAGCCCATCACCGATTCCATCTTCATCTCCACCGGCACTGGGATCGCCCCCATGCGCGGCTTCGCACAGTGGCTCTTCCCTCAAACCGGTTCCGACGCCGGCATCGACCGCAGCGAAGGCAAAGATATCTGGATGGTCTATGGCACCCGCTACGAAAGCGAGCTGTACTACCGAGAAGAGTTCGAAGCCCTCGCCGCGCGCAAACCCAACTTCCATTATCTGCCGACGCTCAGCCGCGCCGACGAGAGCTGGAAGGGCCTTCGTGGATATGTGCAGGAACATGTCGCCCGTATCATTGAAGAACGCGCCGCACGCCTTGGACAGCCGCTCCCTGCGCCACCGCCCGACCCAACCATTCTTCCCGCGGAGCTCAAGTTCGACATCTACGCCTACATATGCGGCCTCAACAACATGGTTGCCAGTGTCCGCGAAAGACTCGCCGGCTACGGCTGGCACCGCAAGCAGATCATCTTCGAACGCTACGACTGATCCTAAGTTTTGAATTTTGGCAATACTGTAAGGTCGCGTGTCTACAGAGAAGAATGTGTCATCCTGAGTCGGAGCGCGTTTGGGGCCCGCAGACGATAGGTCTGTGGGGTAAGCGGAGCGAAGGATCTGCTTTTTAGTTGGAAGCTTTGCGGATTCACATTCCCGGGTATCGACGCTATAGATTGAACAATTCCCTCAGCCGCTTCGTCTGCGCCCGGCTCACCGGAATCTCCGTCTGCTTCTTGTCATTCATCCGCAGCTGATAAGTCGATTTGAACCACGGCACTACTTCGCGAATCTGGTTGATGTTCACCACGAAGCTGCGATGTGCGCGCCAGAAGACCGCCGGATCAAGCTGATCCAGCAGTTCCTCAATCGTTCGGCATTTCGATTGCCCTTCGAACTGCTGCGTCACCACCCGAATCACGCCTTCTTCAATCTCCGCAAAGCAAATCTCTGCCTGGTCTACCAGGAGCAGCCTGCTCCCCGCCTGCACAATCAATTTTGCCGGCTGCGCCGCGCGTGCTCCACCCTGCGGACCCTTCAGCAAACTCAGCAGCGCGTCCAGTTGTGACTCAATCGGCGACTCCCCGCCCCCTGCAGCCGCAGCGCCACTTGTTATCCGTCCGCGCACTCGCTCCAGCGCCTTTTCCACGCGCCCGCGATCAAAAGGCTTCAACAGATAGTCCACCGCGTTCACGTCAAACGCGCGCACCGCGTACTGGTCATACGCCGTCGCAAACACAAACTGCGGCAGGTTCCATGCGTCGCCGTTTTTCTGCTTGCGATGCCGGTCCATCACGCGCTGAATCACCGCAAAACCATCTAGACCCGGCATCTGCACATCCAAAAAAACCAAGTCCGGATGATGCTCCTCGATCAGCTCCACCGCCTCGATGCCGTTCGCTCCCTGTGCAACAACATCCACGTCCTTCGCCGCCTCGAGCAGGTACGCAAGCTCGTCGCGGGCCAGTTGTTCGTCATCGATAATCAGCGCAGAGATCGTCATGCAAAAGTGAGATCGTGCAACAGTGGAGATAGCTTCAGTTTACCTCCCGGGGGTTGTCAATCCTTCGAATCTGCTTTCCCAAGGCCCGAGTAAAAGCACACCAAGTCCACCTCCACGGCCCGACAATCCCGTCCGGATTCGACAAACTCCCTTGTGTACTTCGCAACGCAACCGGCGAAGTGAGTGGAGGAAAGTGATTGGGTGTGAATTGTTATCGCTGAGTAACCTAGGAGCTATGTAGCCACGAGCCGGCAAGATCGGGCTCGTGCCCGTTATTCCCGACTCCCTATTCCCTGCAGTTGCCTCAGCCGCGCCGGCATCTGATCGCTCTCCAGCTCATGTCCGCACCGCGTGCAGAACTGGTCTGTCGCCCGCACTGTCCTGAAGCAATTTCCGCAACTTGCGGTCAGCTGGTAGTTGCACTGCGGGCAGAAATGGAAATCGCCCTGCACGTGTGTTCCGCACGCCGGACACTTTGAGACCAGCGGCGCCCGCAGCAGAAAGTAAAGCACCGCGCCGATTCCGCCCGGCATCACAAAGCAGATCAGCATCCAGAACCGCGAACTCATCGCGCGCCGCGGTGCGTCTTTGCTTACGTACCCCACCATCAGAAAGTAGAGTGACGCCAGCAATCCCCACGAAACGTTCATGTAGATGCGGAGGCCCAGCGGGGGAACATGATGCTGCGTCTGCGGAAACACCAGCCAGAAGTAGTACTCCACGAGCACAAACACCGCCGCCGCGATCACAATCGACCACACCGGCACCAGCCGCGTATCTTCGTTCGGGTTGATCAGTTCAGGTTCACGCATAAGATTTTGACCCTCGACTCGAGGGCTCAACAAGCAATTTCAGACAGCCAATTGCTATTCAATGGACGGCTGCGCTCGCAGTGAAGTTGCGACCCAGTATAGAGGAATTCCTCACCCACAGAGAACGTTACTGGTTTGAGCGTATTACGAAAATGCGGGTTGCGCCCCGGATGTTGTTACGACTTCCGCCGCAACCACCCCGCCAGCAGCGCTGACCCCAACAGCGCGGTCACCGAGAAGAATCCCCACACCGCCAGCTCGCTTAACAGGCTCGTCAGGTGCTCTTCCTCAATCAGCGTATCCGCTACCCACCACACCGGCGGTCCCACCACGAAGAATACGACCAGCGTCGCTGCCAGCGTAATCGCGCGGATCCGTTTCCGGCCCGCCCGCTGCTCCTGCATCACGCCTGCTGAAGCCATCACCACGCGCCGCGTCCGGTCCGCTGTCGCGCGCTCGCGCTCGCCGCCGTATCCAGCCATGCTTTCTACCAGATCGCCATGCGTGGATTCGCTTCCGATCCGGATCGCTTCCGTGGCAGGACCCGGTCCGGTCACACAGCCTCCCGGCGATGCGCCTGCGCCCGTTCCAGGCGCGGCTTGATCGATGCCATGCCGCGATACAGCCGTGATTTCACCGTAGATAACGGCGCCCGGGTCACCTTCGCAATCTCTTCGAGCGAAAGGTCCTCGTGGAACCGCAGCACCAGCACTTCGCGATACAGCGTGTCTAGCTGCAGCAGCGCCGCTGCAATCTGTTCCCGGTCTTCCACGTTCGACATGCGGTCAAACGGCCCCGGCCCGTGATCGGCAACCTCAAACGCCATCGGCCTGTCGTCGTCGCTCCCTGCCTCAAACAGCTCGTCCAGGCTGCTCATGGTCCGCTTCCGCCGCTGGTCGATCACAAGGTTACGAGCGATCGTAAACAGCCACGTCTCAAACCGTGCCTTCCCGTTGAATTGCCCGCCGCGCGTAAGCACCCGCATCCAGACCTCCTGAAAGAGGTCCTCAGCCATTTCCCGGTTCCCGGTCAAAAAGAGGAGATAGCGCAGCAGCCGGTGTTGAAAACGCACGATCAGTTCGTCCAGCAGCCCCGCATCCTGTCGTTTAAGCCCCTCGGCAACAGCAAGATTCTCTTGCCGAACCTGCTCCTCAGCAGTCGAGACAGTTCCCGGAGCAAACAACGAACGTATGGCCGAAACAGTGCTCATCTCTTTCAATTAGACGTCAAATCCCTCTACCAAGCCGCATAAATTCCGCCGTTTGCACCCAAAATAGAGCGATTGCGACCTTTGACAAACCCTGTTTGCGCTTTTCACGTGGTGTAGGTGGGAAACCCCTTCGGGACGATGCTCCAATCCGTCCTCGCCGATTAGAAAGCGGGCTTGCACGCGTTCTCTCCCGAAGGTGAATACCTGTCAGGAGAACTAAACCCGCCCTATCTCAGAGGAAAAGTGTAGCTAGCGGTGAATCCAGCTATCTAAGACCTATGTTTTCAGTGATTGGTGCCGAAGAAGGGACTCGAACCCCCACACCCTTGCGAGTACGTGGACCTGAACCACGCGCGTCTGCCAATTCCGCCACTTCGGCACGAGACACAAATCCAGCTATTTCCGCCGGATCGGCAGCAACTTTGAGTCTCGCAAAACCAGCCTTTCGTGTCAAATCCGGCGTGTCCTCCGCGCAAAATTACTTCCTTCTCAACGCTTCCAATTCATCCAGTGTTCGCGGCCAGTCCGATCCCAGCAGGCGCGAAAGGCTGCGGTCCGCCAGCACCTTTCCGCCGGTCTGGCACTTCGCACAGTAATTGGTCTCGTTGTCCGCATAGCGAATCCGCTGCACTTTCTCGCCGCATCGCGGACACGGCAAATTGAACCGCCCATGCACCGCCATCTCCGGCCGAAACGCCGTCACTTTCTCCGGAAAGCCCTTCTCGGCCTCGGCCCCGAGGCGATCCATCCAAGCCGTCAACGTCGAGCGCGTCGCCGCAAACAGCCGCTCCCACTCCTCCGGTTTCAGCTTGTGCGTCAGCGCAATTGGCGACAGCTGCGCCGCATGCAGAATCTCATCGGAATACGCGTTGCCCACGCCGCTGATCAGCCGCGGATCGGTAAGCGCGCGCTTCAACGTGCGATTCTCCGCGGTCAGTGCCGCTCGAAATCCATCGAGGTCCGTCTCAAAAGATCTCCACGCCACCGGGATCCATTGCGCTGCAGCGCTTCTTCGCCGCGCACTACATACAGCGACGCGCGCCGCTTCGAGCCAGCCTCTGTGAGCACGAGAGTTCCGTTGGGAAAGTCGAGGGCGAGGAGTCGCATTTCTGCCGGCGAGCTTTGCCTGCGGAGCCTTCCAGTGGAGCCGGCCCGCAATCATCAGGTGCAGCACCAGCCACAATTGTCCATCCACGCCGATCGCGATCCGCTTTCCGATGCGACGCAGTTCGCGCACCACCCTTCCTTCGACGGAAGAGATCGGAGGGTCCGCCGTCCGCAGGACAAACACTGAGCCCAACCGCACACGCTCCAGCGTCTGCCCCACGATGCGCTCTTCCAGCGCAGTGATGTACGCAGAAATGTCGGGCAGCTCGGGCATGTGTACAAGATAGCGGGCCGGCGGCAGGTTCAGGCAACGCGTTGTCTTGTATATTTGTTCCACGCTCCTTCCCCTTGTCGTTGACCCTTCCAATCCAAGGTGCAAAAACCATGAAGCGTCTTCCTGCCTTTTCTTCTTGCAGTGTTCCTGGTGTTCAGCGCAGGCCTGTTTGGCGAGAGCCCACCTACGGCAACGGCGACCGTCGCGCCTGCCCATCCCCACCACTCCCGGCAAGGTGTTCGACCTCGCCTGGGTTGGCAAGATTCTCCGCATCACCGATCCCAGAATCTCGCCCGACGGCAAATCGCTCGCCGTCGTCGTCGCGCATCCCGACTACGACGAAGACATCTACGCATCCGATCTCGTGCTGGTTGACACTGCAACCGGCAAAACGCGCTACCTTACGCACGATCGCAAGCATGTCTCATTTCCGCGCTGGTCGCCGTCAGGAGATCGCATCGCTTTCCTCGTTGAGGACGCCGACAAGCACAACCAGATCTTCGTGCTCGATATGGCCGGCGGCGAATCGCATGCAGCTGACCAAGAGCCAGACCTCGATCCAGCAATTCGCGTGGAAGCCCGACGGCAGCGCCATTGCCTTTGCGGCAGCCGACGCGCCTTCTAAGAAAACCGGCGCCGACAAATTCGACGACGCCTTCGAAGTGGGCGATGGCAGCTTCCTCGACAAGGACAAGGCGCTGCCCACGCACCTCTGGCTCATTCCCGCCGCAGGCGGCGAAGCGAAACGCCTCACCTCCGGCGAGTGGACTTTGCCCGTCGCCTTTCCCCCCGGACCGCCGGCCTCGCCCATCGCCTTTACGCCCGATGGCAGCAAGCTCATCTACGTCCGTCTCGAAAACACCTACTCCGGTGATCGCCGCTACTCTTCGCCGCAGGTACTCGATCTTGCGACCGGCAAATCCGAGCCGATCACGACCCACACCATGTATTCGACGCAGCCTGTGCCTTCGCCTGATGGATCGCACGTCGCCTACATCTATCCGCGCGATGGCACCGATCGCAACTACCAGGACATCTATGTGGTCGACGGCCTCAAGGGCGATGGCGACAACATCACCCGCGCAATCGATCGCAATTTCTTTCGCGCTCTCTGGATGCCCGACAGCAAAGTCGATCCTGACCGGCGCGAACGACGGCGCCACCGCGGGCCTCTGGATCCAGCCCCTCACGGGCAACGCGACCAAGCTCGACCTCGGCGACGTCACTCCCAACACCGGTTTCTGGCTCGATGCAACGGTCGGCAACCAAGGCCAGATCGCTTTCGTCGGAACCGAGCCGCACCGTCCCTCGGAGATCTACATTCTCGACACGCCGCAATCCAAGCCGCGCCGCCTCACCACATTCCACGAGGCCTTCGACTCGCTCAACCTCGGCAAGAGCGAAGTCGTCACCTGGCAAAGCCCCGACAAGGCTCCGAAGAACTGGATCGAGAACGGCATCCTCACCTATCCGCCCAATTACACACCGGGCAAAAAGCTGCCGCTCGTGCTCTACATCCACGGCGGCCCCACATCGTCGTCAAAGGACACCTTCTCGCTGTTCGCGCAAATCATCGCCGCCCAGGGATGGCTCGTCTTCGAGCCGAACTATCGCGGCAGCGACAACTTCGGCAACGACTTCAGCCGCGCCATCGTTGACGATTCCGGCGACGGTCCCGGCCGCGACGTCTTCGCCGGGCTCGACATGCTCAAGAAGCGCGGCATCGTCGACGAATCCAACATCGCCGTCACCGGCTGGAGCTACGGCGGCTACATGACCAGCTGGCTCATCGGCCACGCGCAATTCTGGAAAGCCGCCATCGCCGGCGCGCCTGTCACCAATCTGCTCGATCAGTACGCGCTCTCTGACAGCAACGTGGGCCGCGCCACTGCTATCGGCGGCTCGCCCTACACCGGCGACTGGATGAAGCATTTCGTCGAGCAGTCGCCCATCACCTACTACGACAAGATGACCACGCCAACGCTGGTCCTGCAGGATGTCGGCGACTACCGCGTGACCATCACGCAGGGATACGAGCTCTACCACTCGCTCAAAGATCGCGGCATCAAGACGTGGTTCTATGCGTATCCCATCGGCGGCCACAGCCCCAACGATCCGGTACGCATGCGCGACGTCTACCGCCGCTGGATCGAATGGCTAGACCAATACCTGCCGCATGAATGACCAACATGCTTCAGCTAAAATCAACGTGTCATCCTGAGCCCGCACGCTTGGAGCCCCATGAAATGGGTAAGCGGGGCGAAGGATCTGCTTTTACGTGCGAACTCAATTTCTGAATCTTCCGCAGAGGCCAGCGATCTCAAGCCGCAGAATGGATTTGCAAAACAAATCCGGCCTTTTTTTAAAGTCCGCCTGAGTTCTCAACGCGATGATCGCGTTATCAATCAGCCGCGTCTTCCCCACCCACGCCGCAACCGCAAACAGCGTCCCCGGCGTGGCAGACAGCACAGGCAATAGCGTGCTCCAATCCACCAGCTCGATGTAATCCACGCGCACCGCCGGCTCTTCAGCAAATACCGCCGCGCGCCGCCTCGATCAACACGGCACTCCGAGCTCGCTCGCCGCCTGCAACCAGCTCCTCAACACGCCGAATCGCCCGGCTCAGCACCAACGCCTGCTTGCGCTCCTCCGAGCTCAGATACGTGTTCCGCGAACTCAGCGCCAGCCCATCGCGCCTCGCGCACAATCGGACACACCACAATCTTCGCGCCCAGCCGCAGATCGGCGACCATGCGCCGCAGCACCGCCACCTGTGCCGCATCCTTCTGTCCGAAGAAAGCAAGATCAGGCTCCGCAGCAATCAGCAGCTTCGCCACCACCGTCGCCACGCCGCGAAAATGTCCCGGCCTCGACTTGCCATCCAGCCGATCGCTCAGTCCTTCAACGTCAACGAACGTTGCCGCACCGGCGGGATACATCTCCTCCACGCTTGGCGCGAAAATCGCCGTTGCACCTTGCCGCTCGGCCAGCTCGCAGTCCGCCTTGAACGTCCGCGGATACTTCGCGAAGTCCTCATTCGGCCCAAATTGTGTCGGGTTCACGAAGATGCTTACGGCCACGCGCCCCGGCCGCGCTTCTGCCGCCGCGCGAATCAACGACGCATGCCCCGCATGCAGCGCGCCCATTGTCGGCACCAGCGCGATCCCCTCGCCGCTATGGCATCGTTGCGCGCGGCTCCATTGTCGCAATTCTTCTACGGTCTTGAGGATTTCCATTACGCCTTGCGCAGTTGCTTCACTGGTAACGTCTCGGTGCGCTCTGCTTCCAGTTCCTTCCGCACCGTCGACGACAGGTGATAGCTCTCTTCGTCCGAAGGAAACGCACGATGCTCCACGTCTTCGCGATAGTGCTCAATCGCAGCGCGGAACAGCCCCGCCGCATCCGCATAACGGCGCGCAAACTTTGCCTTCGGTGCGAAGCTCAGGTTCACCATGTCGTGGAAGACGAGAATCTGCCCGTCGCAATCCGGCCCTGCACCAATCCCGATCGTAGGAATCGTCAGCTCCGCCGTAATCTCCGCCGCCACTTCGCGCGGAATTCCTTCCAGCACCAGCAAGCCTGCGCCTGCTTCTTCCAGCGCCCTGGCATCGGCCTTGATCTGCTGTGCCGCATCCGTTGTTTTGGCCTGCACACGATACCCACCCATGCGGTGCACGCTTTGCGGCGTGAGTCCAAGATGACCGATGACCGGAATCTCCGCGTCCGTCAGCGCTTGCACCAGCGCAACGCGCGGTCCTTCGATCTTCACCGCCTCGGCGCCGGCCTCTTTGATAAAGCGGACCGCGTTGGCCACTCCCTCCGCCACCGTGCCGTGATAGCTGCCGAACGGCATATCGGCCACCACCAGCGCCCGGCGAACCGCACGTCGCACCGCACGGGTGTGATGCAGCATCTCGTCGACGGTCACGGCCAGCGTATTGTCGTGGCCCATCACCACCATGGCCAGCGAGTCGCCTACCAGCACCAGGTCGATGCCCGCCTCATCCACCAGGCGCGATGTCGCGTAGTCATACGCGGTGAGCGCAGAGATAGGTTTGCCCTGCCGCTTCATCTCGGCCAGTGCAGGAATTGTGACTTTTGTGATGGAAGAATCAAGCGGCGAGGAATTCGCGCTTCCGGGGAAGTTCGTAATGCTCATGTTGTCTCCAGTGCCGCTCCGACCGGGGCCCTCGGCGACAGGTCTTCGTCGCTGGGGCGGAACTCAGGATGCGACCCGAACAACAGAATTATACGCCCGTAGCCACCCGCAAGTCCGTTTATCAGCCCACGGCTTCAGCACTGCCTTAGCGACTTCCACTATTGAAGTGTCACCCTGAGCCCCGCAAGCTTGGGGCCCCATGAAATGGGGTAAGCGGGGCGAAGGATCTGCTTTTGTTCTCTCGCGTCGCAAGGGGCCGAGCGAGAAACCGCAAGCCTTGCCCAGCTTCGTGTTTATTTCGGATCGAATCGAAACGAATTTAAGGGAACTGCTGTGGGCCTTGCCCCGGCACCCCTCCTCGCCGCACACTAGAAAGCAATGCTTTCTCCTTTAGCTGCGAGCGTTTACGGCGTGCTTGGTGCGGGTGGGGCAATTGGCCTCGCCGCAGGTGGATTCGCCTATGCCTCCCGCTGGCCCACTTCGCAGATCTTCGGCCGGACGCTTATCGCGCCACGCAGCCCCGGCCAGCTCGCCCTCACCTTCGACGACGGACCCAACCCCGCATGGACGCCGCGTCTTCTCGACATCCTTGCAGAGCACAATGTGCACGCCACCTTCTTTATGGTTGGCAAATTTGCCAAGGCCGAGTCCGCGCTCGCACGTCGCGTTGCCGACGCCGGTCACCTCGTCGGCAATCACACGTGGAGTCACCCAGACCTCTCCCGCACCCGAGCCGCCAACGTTCTCGACGAACTCACCCGCACCAGCGACATTCTCGCCGAGATCACCGGCAAACCCGTTCGCTACTTCCGTCCGCCGTTCGGCGCGCGCCGCCCCTACGTCCTCAAACTCGCACGCCAACTCGGCCTCATCCCCGTCACGTGGAACGCGATGACGAGGGATTGGAAAGAACCCTCCGCCGACAAGATCGCCGAAAATTTAATCAGGAAAATCGATAGCAACCAAAGCCGCGGCTATGCCAGCAACATCGTGCTTCACGACGGCAGCCATCGTGGCCAAAACGCCAATCGCGGCCCATCCGTCACCGCCGCTGCCGCACTTCTCGCCCGCTACGCCAGGACGCACAAATTCGTCACGCTCGATGTGTGGCCCGAATGAACCGCTCGTGAACTAGGCCACTCTGAACGCCTCCCGCGCCGCCTCAATCGTCGCCCGCACTTCCGCATCTCCATGCGCCGTCGCCAGAAACGCCGCCTCAAACTGCGAAGGCGGCAGCCACACGCCGCGGTCCAGCATCGCCCGATGAAATCTTCCCGAACGCCGCCGTATCCGACTTCGCGGCGTCGTCGTAATTCGTGACTGGGACCCTCGTTGAAGAACCACGTCCACATCGCGCCCACCCGATTCGTGGTCAGTGCCACGCCGGCCTTTTCGGCCTCCGCCGCAACGCCCTCCGCCACAGCCTTCGCCGTCGCTCTCGAGTCCGCGCATACACCTCGGCCGCATGTTCCTGCAGATATCCAACCGTCGCAATCCCCGCAGCCATCGCCAGCGGATTCCCGCTCAGCGTTCCGGCCTGATAAACCGGCCCCAGCGGCGCCAGCATGTCCATATACTTCCGCTTGCCGCCGAACACGCCTACCGGCAATCCGCCGCCCACAATCTTGCCCAGCGTCACCAGGTCCGGATCGAGCCGATACAACTCGCACGCTCCGCCCAGCGCCACGCGGAATCCCGTCATCACCTCATCCACAATCAGCAACGCGCCCTCGCGCTGGGTCAGTTCACGCAGCCCGTGCAGAAACCCAGGAGCGGGCGGAATGCACCCCGCATTCCCGACCACTGGCTCCAGAATCACCGCCGCAATCTCGTCAGGATGCGCGTCGAACGCAGATTCCACGGCGGCAACATCGTTATAAGGCAGCGCGTGTGTCAGTGCCGCAATCTCCTCCGGCACTCCCGCCGATCCAGGAATCCCAAATGTTGCCACCCCCGAGCCTGCCTTCACCAGCAGCCCGTCGGCATGACCGTGATAGCAGCCCTCGAACTTGATGATCATTTTCCGGCCCGTCGCCGCGCGCGCCACCCGGATCGCCGACATCGTCGCCTCGGTCCCCGAACTGACGAACCGCATCTTCTCAATCGCCGGATAGCATGCGACAATCCGCTCCGCCAGGTCCGCCTCGCTCGCCGTCGACGCCCCAAAGCTCGCCGAGTTCCGCGCCGCGCGCTCAATCGCCTCCACCACCGGCGGAAACGCATGACCAAGGATCATCGGCCCCCAGGAACCTACGTAATCGATGTAGCGGTTGCCGTCGGCGTCCACCACGTAAGCGCCCTCGGCCCGCTCCACAAACGGCGGAGCCCCGCCTACCGCTCGAAACGCCCGCACCGGCGAATTCACGCCGCCGGGAAAAAAGCGCTCAGCGCGCTGTTGCAACTCGTGGGAACGTGTATGTGTGGGTGTTGTAGCCTTGGTGCTCATCGTGGGTTCAGTATAGAAGCCTTGCAGACCGGCACCCGGTTTGATGGCTGCCGCAATTTAGACCGAATGCCCACTCGAACGGCCGCCCTTCACCAATGCGCCCAGGTTCATCGCAATCGACAGCCCCATCAGGAAGCCACACGCGGCGTGCAGCCAGGGTTGGTGCAAGCTCGAGCGATTGGCGAGAGCCCAAAGCGCCAGTCCAATAGCGAGGAATCCATTGGCTGCGGCAATCATCCGTCTCTGCTTTACGTCCACACTCAAACGTCGGCACATTTGCTCTCTCCTGGTCTCAGTCATTTAGCCGAAACCACGTGAACATTCCCATCTTCACCAACGCCATTACCGCAACCACCGCAAAGAGGTCCCAAACGATGACGTGCTGAGCGATAATCCGGTATTCAAAAATGCCGCCAGCAACGCAAACCCCCGCGATGGCCGCCAGGCTCGACGAGCGCCGTCGGTGCTCGAGAAACCGTTCGTCCACATATTTGCCAAGGAAAGGAATTCTGCTCAGGATAGGATGTGTCATGCTTCTTTCTCCAACTGGAAGATCTCGTCAATCGCGCAGCCAAACACGCGTGCGAAGGTTAGCGCAAGCGGCAGGCTTGGAACGTATCGGTTGCGCTCAATCGAGTTGATACTCTGGCGCGAAACCCCCGTAGCCTTCGCCAGTTCATCCTGTGTCCACCCGCGGGCGGCACGTAGTTCTTTCACGCGATTGAGAACTTCGGATTCCATGTAAAGCCGACTTTCCATCCAAATGTAGCTCTCTTATGAGGAGATGTCAAGCAAACTTTCCATTTGCGGATCGGAACTCTCCACATTTGAACAGTCAATCGATTTCTGTCTTCACAATCCGGCCCCACAAGCCTGCTAGAATCAACCTTTCCGATTCAGATATTCGGAAACCATCACCCTTAGCCCTGGGAAACCGGGGTCCCCATCAACAGATTCTTCGTGGATGGGATGGCTAAGAGGCCGCAGAGTGCCCGAAGAAATCAAGCCGAAATCCGATTCAGCGCAGAAGCGCAGCATCACCTACGCCGACGCCGGCGTCGACATCACCCGCGGCGACCGCGCCAAGGATCGCATCAAGTACCTGGCGCAGAAGACCTTTAACCGCAACGTGTTAGGCGGTATCGGCGGCTTCGGAGCCCTCTTTCGGCTCGATCTGCAGAAGTTCAAGAGCCCCATCCTGGTCAGCTCGGCCGACGGCGTCGGCACAAAGCTCAAAATCGCCTTCGAAATGGGCCTTCATTCAAGTGTCGGCGGCGATCTGGTAAACCACTGCGTCAACGACATCGCCGTCCAGGGCGCCACTCCTCTCTTCTTTCTCGACTACTTTGCCAGCGGCAAACTCGATCCCGAGGTCACTGAAACCGTAGTTTCCGGCCTCGCCGACGCCTGCAAAGCCAACGGCTGCGCCCTTATCGGCGGCGAAACTGCCCAGATGCCGGGCTTTTATGCCGACGGCGAATACGACTTGGCCGGCTTTATCGTCGGCGCTGTCGATCGCGACAAGATGGTCACCGGAGCCGAAATCAAAGCCGGCGACGTTCTCGTCGGATTCCCTTCCACTGGCCTCCACACCAACGGATACTCGCTCGCCCGCAAACTGATGTTCGACGTGGCCAAATACAAGCCAAGCCAGTACGTCACCGCGATCAAGGAGAAAGCCGGCGCTGCGCTGATGAAGACGCACCGCAGCTATCTCCATGTGATCCAGAAACTCGTCGCCTCCGGAATGACCGCGGGCATGGCGCACATCACAGGCGGCGGCATCACCGAGAATCTGCCGCGCATCCTGCCCAAGGGACTGCCGGCGCAAGTCGAACTCGGCTCCTGGCCGGTGCTGCCCATCTTCGACCACCTCCGCGATCTTGGCCAGGTCTCGCAGGACGAGATGATGCGCACTTTCAACATGGGCATCGGCCTCATCGCCGTGATTCCAGCGGCCAAATTCACGCGCGCCAAAACCCTGCTCGACCGCGCCGAAGAGAAGTTCTACGTCATCGGCCGCGTCGTCAAAGGCGACCACCGGGTCCAGTACACCTGATCCTCATGAAATGCGGAATCTGCGGAAGCGAGCTGAATCAACCCATGGTTCCTGAAACGATGGATTGGGGCGGTGACTGCGCTCGCTGCATGGCGGACTTCGGCGATCGAGAATGTATTGAATTGCTGAAACGTCTCGGCGATCCGGCCAAGCGGAGCGCAGTGATTGCCGGATACGAAGCCTGGCGGGTAAAGCAAGTCTAATCACGGAGAGATCATTGGAAGGCTGGAAATCCAAAGCGCCCCTTCGCGTAGGAATCTTGCTCTCCGGCCGCGGCTCCAACTTCCTCGCCATCGCTCGCAACATTCGCGAAGGCCGTCTCCCCAACGTCGAAATCGCCCTCGTTCTCTCCAACGTCGCCGACGCTCCCGGCATTCAAGCAGCAGGTGATCTCAACCTCCCAACCGCTGTTTTCGTCTCCAAGGGCCGCCAACGCGCCGACCATGACGCCGACCTCATCGTCTGCCTGCGCGAACACAAAGTCGACCTGGTCTGCCTTGCCGGCTATATGCGCCTGCTCTCGCCGGAATTTATCGCTGCCTTCCCCAATCGCATCCTCAACATCCACCCCTCGCTGCTCCCCGCATTTCCCGGTCTCGACGCCCAGCAGCAGGCCTTCGACTATGGCGTCAAGATCGCCGGCTGCACCGTGCACTTCGTCGACGAGCATCTCGACCACGGCGCCATCATCCTCCAGCGCGCCATCCCGGTCCTCGACACCGACGACGCCCACGCGCTGGCCGAGCGCATCCTCGTCGAAGAGCACATCGCCTACTCCGAGGCCATCGCCCGCGTGGCCAGTGGCGATTACGAAATCCAGGGGCCGCCGCTATGTCAGGCGAATCTCTGAACCACGCGAAACATAGTGCTCAAGAGCAATCAGAGAAGAGAACAGCTCTCTTTCTGGATTTGATCTCAAGATAGTTGCGGGTCGTGAGTCTGCCTGATCCGCATTTCACTGCTTGCTGTCGAACTCAGAAGCATGGCCGAGTGACCTTGAGGAGCGCGCTGGAGGGCCGCCGACAAAGCGCCGCAGTACAACCCAAATCAGCAGAGAGCACAAGACCAGCGTTAGTAGCATCAGTTCGAGAGCGCGCAGGAAGAAGAAATTGATGAGACCTCGACCCCTTGTGTCGGCGTCCTGGATAGCCTTCTCACTGAAAGCCTCGAATTCGTTCATGACGGTTATTTCCTGACCGCGAAGCGTCTCCATTGCGGCTTCACGTTCCTCACGGATCTGTGCGGTTGTGGCTAGCCGTTCGTCATGCATGGCATCGATGGTCGCAATTCTCTCCTGCTGCAGGGCATACAGGGTTCTCAAGCCCTCTTCTCGGAGAAAGGCCTGTGCGGACAAGCGCTCGCCATCGACATCGGCCTTAAAAGCCTTGCGTGTTTGGTCCACAAGCTCGGGCATCTGATCCAGGTTGCCTGACGCCTTCGAAGCGCTGTCTGAAAGCACCGAGAAATCGGACAGAGCGGCGCTAATTTGCGGGTCATGCGTGAAATCCGTGAGCAAGAGTTCGGCTTGCCAGCGCGCCTGCTTGGGCAAGTAAACGTTATAGGCATCCAAGCGGGCCGTAAAGTCGCCCAAACCTTCCGCCAGCGTCTTAATTGAGGCTGTCATGCCCAAATCAGATTGCCCAACCTTCCGGATTACATCTGCATCGACCGACTGACGGCCTACCAGACTGGCTTGAATGGGATGGGCCTTGGCCCAAGCGCCGACTCTCTGACGCAAGTCGGCCACATTGGCTGCAGGCGCGCTCAGAAGCACAAGCTGCTCCATCTCGGCGTCCATGTTCCTGAGCGTCTCGGCGACAACTGGATAGGACGCCCCGAATTTCTGTTTCAAGGCCGGCCGTTCCATATACGCTGTCATCTGGAAAATGAACGCCCAGGCATCGAGAACCGCTGCGACAGGATCCGTGTTCAACAAGGATGTCTGCATAACGGGAATGGCCTCGGTCTTCCATACCAGTGCCTGTCTCTGAGCGACAGGCGAGGGCGATTCCGAAATTATTCTGTCAGCCGCAACCTCTATCTCAGCCGAATAGAGGGCTAGCATCGATTGATTGCGTGAGCTTAGTTCCGGCGCCGAAGACTGCACATTCTTTGTCGACTTTAGCGAAGAGGCTTTTCTGGTGCCGTTCCCAGACAAACACCCCACGAACAGCAGCGCCGACCCACAGACCGCACAGCTGAAGCACTGAACAATTCGAATTGAGGACTTCCCGTGGTGACCCTGCCGTAACATGGCGTACCCCCATGTCTGAAAATCCCGTTGTCGATAAGTCCTCGATAGAATGCATTACCTCTCGCCGTCTGGCGCGGTCGCCGCTGCCCGCAAGAACCCTGCAGCCTCGATCAGATCGACTAAGGAGAAAGTTGCGTGATTCAGGATTATGAGTCCCTTACTTGCTTTTGGGCGGGAACTCCTGCAACAGCTTCTCGATTGCTGCACCGACTTTCTGCAGCGACTCATCTGGTTTCTGCGCGTCGAGCTTCTGCATAACCGTGCCTGACCAGACGACCTTGTTGCTTTCCCGGTCGACAATATCCAGTTCGAGAACTCCCTTGGGCTGCGGCTTCCCCGAGGAACCGGGCGGCGGCTTGAATCCAGCCCACCGCAGCACGTCTACTTGCGGTGCCTGGCAATTCGCACAAGTATCCGCAAGCGGATTTACCGCAGAATTCAGACCGTAATCCAGGCTCCCGGCCGCAATCACGGTGAGGTCGCCACCATTCTCCATGCTGGCCAACCCCTTTGATTCAAGCCCATTTTTGATCGAACCCACCACTGACGCGTGCAGAAGTGGCCTGCTCGACGGCGGCGGGATCCTCAACGTAAATGTTTTGAATCTGGAGAAATCGACACTCTTGTCGTACCCCACTTTGGTCTTCTGCGCGAAGCCGCAAGGAACGGACAGCATGACGACGATCAGAAGAACCCGCAGCCTTCTCACGTCAGAATTCATCAGGCATTCGACTCCCGCGGAATTTGGCAAAGCCAACCGTCAGAAGTCTAGGATGCCATCCCTCTTTTTGACACTGGCCGAATTGCCAGTCGAATGATCCGATAGGGCTGATGTTATGACGCCGGGTGAATTGCCGTGTTGAATAGATTCGAATCGAAAGCGGGCTCGCTTGCCCGCCCCAGATAAATGATGTCAAGCCCCTCCACGCAAATAAATCGCACAACTTATTGATTTCACAGCGTCGATTCTCCCCGCTGTTTTTCAGGTTATTACTCCGGTTTCTCTAAGCTTGGAACATAGCCTGACAATCCAGCGGATCAGCGTGCGAACTCATGACGTCGCGCGCCCGCTCTCGTCTGTGCCAGGCGACTCGCTTGCGACTACCGCCGCAACCACGGCCATTTCCGCGAGCGCCGTCGCCGCAAATTCATGCCGGCGGCCGGCGAACCGTGGCCTGCCGGCCAGAAAAGAGAATCATCGCGATGGCAAACATCCTGGTCAATATTGAAAAGGGAATCGAAATCGGAGCCGAGGACGCCCTGAAGTGGCTTACCGGCGCCAACGAGGCTCTCAAAGCCGCACCGCAGGTCGTGGCCGCGCTCGCCACGCTGATCGCCGCAGTCGAAAAGCCGATCACTGAACTCGCCGGCGCTGCCTCCAACCCGCTGAATATCGCCCTCGATATTCAGACCGCAACCGACCTCAAAGCCGTCTGGCCCGACGTCAAGACGTTTCTCTCCTCGCTGGGAGTGAAGTTCTAAGCGGAGAAAGCAGGTTCTTCGATGCGCCAACCCCACGGGCCACGCGGTCCGTGGGGCAGTTGACGCAAACTCCCGACGAAAGCCGAGATCCGCCACCACGATCGGAAATCGTCCTTTTGCGCAGCCCATCCCGTGCGTTACCCTTGGAAGCACGCAAGACAGTTTGAAGCGGCCGCCCTCCTGGTTTGTGAGGTGCGTTCGTCGCCGTCCCCTTCGCACCATGCTGAGTGTCTCAATTGCAAAAGGAGAGTCAATGCGTTCGTCCAAGCTGAGCCTGTGGTTTCGTCTCGTGTGCATCGCTGCCTGCTGTCTTGCCCTTGTCCCTTGCGTCGCCGCGCGCGCCGAAGTCCCAACGCCGATTTCCGTTTTAGGGCACAATCCCGGCGACGACTTCTACCTCGCCGACTACGAAGACACGGTTCGCTACTTCCACGCGCTGGCCGCGGCCTCCGATCGCATCAAGATGTTCACCGTGGGCAAAACCACTCAAGGTAAGGACATTGAGATCGCCGTCATCTCTTCGTCGCAAAACCTTGCCAAGCTGGACGAGACCAAAATGATTGCCGGTCGCCTCGCCCACGCCACCAATCTGAACGATGACCAGGCAAAGGAACTGGCGCGCACATCGAAGGTCATTGTGCACATTGATGGCGGCCTGCACGCCGATGAAGTGGCAGGCCCGCAGCACACTATGGCGCTGGCCTACAAACTGCTCTCCGCGCAAAACGATCCGCAGATCGACGCGATTCTCGACCAGGTCATCCTCGTGCTCTGGCCCACGCTTAATCCCGATGGACAAGACATGGTGGTGCACTGGTACCGGCAGAATGTGGGCACCAAGTACGAAGTCAGCCCCATGCCATATCTCTATCAGGAGTATGTAGGTCACGATAACAATCGCGATGGCTACATGATGAACATGAAAGAAGAGCAGGTGGTGGTGAAGGCACAGCTGGAATACAGCCCGGTGCTCTTCTACTGCCAGCATCAGACCGCGCCGTTTCCCGCGCGCATCTGGATCCCGCCCTTCTCCGATCCGATCTCAAGCAACATCAGCCCCCTTGTGCGCAGCTGGCTCAATCTCACCGGCGCGAACATGACCGCTTATCTCAACGCGCACAACATGCCCGGCGCCATCTCAGAATCGCGCTTCGATAACTGGTATGCCGGATTCACGGATTGGGCGCACGTCTTCCGAAACGAGATCTCGTTCTTTACCGAGACGGCGCTCTACGACTACGCAACGCCGCACTTCTACACGGTGCGCGACTTCCCGAAGGACTTTCAGGATTTGCGCGCGCTGAGCATGTATTCCACCCCGTGGGAAGGCGGCTGGTGGCGCCTGAAAGACGCTGTCGATTATATGGTGGGTGGTTCCATGTCGGTGCTGGACCTGGCCGCGAAGAATCGTGAGACGCTGCTCTACAACCGCTACCAGGCTGCCCGCGACAACATCCAGCACTTCAGCAAGGAGCCACCGTTCGCTTACGTCATCAGCGACAAGCAGGCGGACACACCCGAGGCCGGCTTGCTGGCGCAGAAAATGATCGACAACGGTCTCGATGTCTACACATCGAAGAGCGGCTTCAAGGCGAATGGCGTGGCGTATCCCGCAGGCTCGTGGGTGATTCCCATGGACCAGCCGTTTTCCGCTCTGGCCAAGGAATTATTTGAACGGCAGAAGTATCCAGACTCATTGCAGAACGGAACCTCAAAATCCATTGACCTGCCTTACGACGTAACCGGCTGGACGCTGCCGTTGCAGATGGGCGTTAACGTGGATGCAGTGACTGATCCGCTGGCAGCCGACGAGCGCGCGATGCTGACAAAAATCGACAAGGTGACGTTGCCTGAAGCATCCATCGACGGCACTGGGACTATATTCGCAGTCAGCCACAAGGCCAATGCTTCGTTCGAGCTGGTGAATGCCGCGCTGCAGGCGGGCGCAACCGTCTCGGTGGCACAGGACCCGGTAAAGACCGCAGAAGGCACGGAGACAGGCGCATTTCTGATCAGTGGCAGCAGCCACGCATCGCTTGGCGATCTGTCGAAAAAGTATGCGGTGTCGGCGGTGGCCGTCAGCTCGCCCACACATACGATCGCACTGAAGAAAGCGCGCGTCGGGCTCTACCGGCCCTGGGCGCCCTCAATCGACGAGGGGTGGACGCGCTGGATTCTTGAGAATTACGGATTCGAGCCGAAGAGCGTTTACAACGCCGACATGCGCGCGGCCGACCTGCATAGCCGCTATGACGTGATCGTTCTGCCTGATCTATCGTCGAAGCAACTGACAGATGGATTTGGCACTGGCGTGGTTCCCGGCCAGTACGCGGGCGGCATCGGCAACGATGGCATCGAGAACCTGCGCGAATTTGTTCATGAAGGCGGCACGCTGATTGCGCTTAACAAGACGGCGAGCAGCCTCATTCCGCTGATGTCGCTGCCGGTGCAGAACGTGATCGAGGGCGCCAAGAGCGACAAGTTTTTCTGCTCCGGCGCGTTGCTCCGCGTGCAGACCGAACACGCCGATCTGCCGGTGAACTTTGGCGTATCGGATGCGCCGGTCGTCATGTTCCAGAACGGCCCTGCATTCCAGCCGCAGCCGGGATTTCACGGTGCCGTGCTGGCGCGTTACCCCAAGGAGACGAATCCGCTGGAGAGCGGTCTGCTGCTGCATCCCGAGGCCATTGAGGGCAAAGCTGCAGCCCTGGAACTCGTCTACGGCAAGGGGCGCATCGTGCTTTTCGGCTTCAAGCCCCAGTTTCGCGGGCAGTCGCACGCCACCTACAAGTACCTGTTCAACGAGCTCTATGTCTTCGATCATCCAGCGCTTCCAACTGAACCAGCCGCTGCGCCAGCCAAGCCTGAGGGTGCGGCAGCCCCCGGCAGCCCCCAAAGATCACAAACCCGCGGAGGACGAGTTACCTGATAGCTCTGTCGAATAGGCCGGATTGCGTAGGCATTGGTGCTTAGCGGGCGATCGATTGCTAAGCGTACGTCGATATTCCGCAGGCGGCTCCATCATGTGGCTGGGACTACCTTATGAGCTGTTATTGGATAACCGGCAACTTAGTCCGTCCATGGAAGGGTTGCCCACCATCCATGCGGGGACTCGACAAACGTGGGATTTTCGCGAAGGAGAGATTCTGACGGTCCGGCTCTCTCTATAATGCGATCAAAGATGCTCAACCTTGTAGGTTCACGTCTGGCTCGTCTGGTCTTAACGGGTTTGCCCACTGTTGTTCACCGGAACGACTCGTTTGCTCTTTGTTACGTGGAGCATTTTTGTTGGTCTCGGACTCACGACCGCAGGGTGTGGATCGGGCAGCGTCTCTACCGCTCCGCCCACCCAGAAAGTCGTCATTGCCACTCAGCCTTCGGGCCAAACCGTGCCAATTGGCCGAATGGCGACCTTCTCAGTTTTTGCGACAGGCACAGCTCCATTCAGCTACCAGTGGAGCAAGAATGGCGTCGAGATTGCCGGTGCCACGAGCGCCTCCTATACCACGCCTACAGTCGCTCTCAGCGATAGCGGATCAAACTTTCAGGTCACTGTCAGCAACGCCTCTGGTTCTGCCACTAGCAACACTGCGACTCTGACGGCTGGCCCGCGTGCGCCTGCAATAGGGGACCTGCGTTATCTCCTTTGGGAACAGGTCACCGTCCCATGGAATAGCGGGGGCGGAGCAGTAGCAGGGCTTGGCGTTACAGTTGTACAGCAATCGGTGACGAATGCCCTGGGTACCCCGCTTGAAATCGGATCGACATGGGTAAAGGAAGACGGCGGCTGCGGCTGGATGGCCGCCTTTTTGTTTCTGCCGCCGAGCATGACCGGCCTGGACATGGACTACGAATGGGACAACACAAACGACACGCCATACGCCGCGTATCTTGAATCGATAACCGCGCCCGATGTCGTAATCGATTCAATCGACTTGGAACCTGCCTGCGATGCTATTGGCGTCATGGGTTCAAACGACGCAAAGCGGTGGGTTTGACTACAAGATAGAATCGGTTCCGCTGTCGGAGCTTCAAGCCACGGTGGCCGCTGACGGAGCCGCGAGCCGAATTGTGACTGCCGTGACGTTCGACGACAGTTCGGGGAACGCTGTCCTGATCTCCTATGGCTGGCAGGGCGACACAACGACGATGTACGAAGCTCAAACTGTCGTTGCCTCGCCTGCAAACGTCACCTCTGCGGCTACGGCCTTGGCCGGGGAAGGTTATTTCATCAGCGCCTTTGGCGGAAACGATGCAGATGGTTACATGTTGATTGGCATGCGCGTCCAAGGCGACACTTTACCCCGCCCCGCAAACGGCTACACCGGCGCCCCACCCACTTCGGAGACTGTTCCTTTCTCTACTGTTGTGTGGTTTTCTGAACCTTCACCGAGCAGTGTCGGCGCACAGATTGGGGAACAGTAAGGGATTGTGTCCGATGGATGTTGGCGAGGTTTATCCTGACCCACTGCGCCAAATCGCCGAGGCATTCATCGAGGTTTCTCCACGGACAAGTACACATCCTTTTGCCGGAGTTCACATTGACGCTTTTAGAAAAAAGGCCGCTCTGATCGCCGGAGCGGCCTTCTCATTTGAGATCGTCAAGCGACTATGTGTTCACCGACCGCGCCTCGCCCAGCACCACCTTCACCGTCATCTGTCGTTTGCCGCGCATTACGGTTACGCTGACCGTATCGCCCGCCTGGTGTTTGTCCATCACGACGCTGATGTCCTGCGGGTCGGTGATCTGCTGTCCGTCAATCGCCACAATCAAATCTCCGCCCAGCATCACCGGCTGGTTGCCGACGTACGCTTGCTCGTTTCCGCCGCGCAGCCCGGCCCGGTCCGCTGCGCCGCCCGAAACTACCTTCTGGATCAGCACTCCGTAGTCCGCAGAGAGGCCCATCTGCTCGGCGAGGTCCGGCCCAATCGCATACGAGACAATGCCCAGCGACGGCCGCCGCACCTGTCCGTAGCGCGTCAAGTCAGAAAGCACAGCCTTCGCGGTATTGATCGGAATCGCGAATCCGATGCCCGAGCTTTGCTCCGCGCCGTTCGAGGCGATCATGGTGTTGATGCCGATAACCTCGCCGCGCGAGTTCAAGAGCGGCCCGCCTGAGTTGCCGGGATTGATGGCCGCATCGGTCTGGATAGCGTCTTCGATGGGCGCGCCGTCGCCGTTGCGGATGGAGCGGATGGAACTGATGATGCCCTGCGTCATCGTTCCGCTCAGGCCGAAGGGATTGCCGATGGCATACACCTTTTCGCCGACAGCAATCTGGCTCGAATCAGCCAGCACCACCGGCTGCAGTTCGGGCGCGTCGATCTTGAGCAGCGCCAGGTCGTGCACCTTGTCGCTGCCGATCACGGTTGCCTTGTAGCTGCGCTTGTTGCTCAGCTTTACTTCGATGCCGCGATTGGCGCCATCGACCACGTGATAATTGGTGAGCACGTGGCCGGCCTTGTCGAGAATGAATCCCGAGCCCTGGCCCTCCTGCGGCACCGTCCCGTAAAAGAAGTTGAAGATCACCGCGCGCGACGTGATGTTCACCACCGAGGGCAGCACGCGATGGTAGACGGCGATGTTGTTCTGCTCTTCCGCGTCAAATGCAGGCGCTGCTTGTGCCTCCGTCAGCTCAAGGGGAGAGCCGGAGGCTCGCGAACTCGTGAGTGTGAGAGGGTTCAAGCCTCTCTGGAAATGGGTGGTGACAAACCAGAATCCACCAACCAGAAGGACGACCAAAACAAACTGGCGCAGTTTCATAGCTCTCTTAACCTTTACGACCTTTCCATACAATAGTTACGAAGCCCGATGGACGGAGTTCCCGGGGAAGCTGACGACCCTCGCAACTGGTTTGTTGCAACTCCTATTTTAATAACTATCGATTCAGGTTTAAGTTGCTTTCCTGCTTCAACCGCGGCCAAAGCTCCCGTACCTGCGCGTGAAGTGCTTCGATATCGCCGGTGTTTTCAAGCAGGTAGTCGGCCCGTGCGAGCTTTTTCGTTGTCGGGAATCTGGTGGGCCAGCCGGGAGCGCGCGTCTGCCTCGGCCGCTGGTCGATCCGCGGCGGAAGGGGAGATGCGGTCCACGTAGCGGGCGATCTTCGTGCTGTCGGGAGCGGTGACCAGGACAACGCGATCAATGCGCTTCCGCAACTCGGTGAAGACAGCGCTTGCCTCGCCGCTTTCGCGCGCATCGCGCTCGACCTCAAAGATCAGTGCCGAGACAACCACAGCAATGGCTGCCGGATCGCGCTCGAAGACCCGGTTCATCCACTGGCGTTGCGCTTCAATCACTGCCGGATGGATGATCGCGTTGAGTTCCTTCACGCGCCCGCCCCGGAAGGCGAGTTCGGCAAGCAGATCGCGGTTGAGCCGGCCATCCGGCAAGAGAACGCCGTCGCCAAACACGCGGACAATCTCATCGAACGCTGCCTGGCCCGGTTCCATCAGCGTGCGGCCCAGCTCATCGGACTCGATGACCTCTGCGCCTAGTTCGCGTAGCATCTGCGCGACTGTGCTCTTGCCGCTGCCCAGACCGCCGGTCAGTCCCACGCGCAGCATCGGCTAGAGGCCTCTCCGCATCTTCGCTGCGCGCACCGTGTTCGCCATCAGCATCGCAATAGTCAGCGGACCAACGCCGCCCGGAACCGGCGTGTACGCACCCGCCAGTTCAAACGCCTTCGGATGCACGTCGCCCACGATAGTCGAGCCGCGCTTCGCGAAGGTTGCCTGGCGCTTGGCATCGCCGGCGAAGAAGCGGTCGAACTCCTCGATCGTCGTGATGCGATTGATGCCGACATCAATGATGGTCGCGCCCGGCTTCACCATCTCCGGCGTGATGAACCCGGGACGGCCGATCGCGGCGACCAGGATGTCGGCCTTCACGCGTAACCTCTCCAAGGTCTCGTGTTTTGGAGTGGCAAATCGTCACCGTGGCATTCTCGTGCAGCAAGCAGCATCGCGACCGGCTTGCCCACGATGTCGCTGCGCCCAACGATCACCGCATGCTGTCCGCTGATGGGCAAATTGCTGCGTTTGAGAATCTCGATCACGCCCGCCGGCGTGCACGGCGCAAGAGCCGGACGTCCCGCCTGCAACTTGCCGGCATTTACGGGGTGAAAGCCGTCCACATCCTTTGCCGGAAGCACGGAATCGAGCAGCGCCTTGGCATCCACCTGCTTCGGCAGCGGGAGTTGGATCAGGATGCCGTCGATATCGTCGCGATCGTTCAGGCTCTGGACCAGGTCGAGCATCTCCTCCGTCGTCACGGTGTCGGGCGGAGTGATCAGTTCGCTGAAGAGGCCCAGCTCGGCGCATGTCTGCACCTTGCTGCGTACATAAATCTCAGAAGCAGGCACGTGGCCCACCAGCACGGCGGCCAACCCGGGTCGAATACCCTGCGCCGCGAGCGCCTGTACCTCTTCCGCTACTTCCTTCTTGATCGCCGCGGCAATCGCTGCCCCATCGAGAACTTTTGCCATCAAACTCTCCCATCCAATCGTATCTTCTCCAGCCCCGACCATGACCAACCCGACGCGCTCTATCGCGTTTTAGAAAAGTGGTTGCGATTTATCTCACTCCGTCACCGCAAATCGTGATTTTCCTCACATTCGACAAAATCTCGGCCTTGCATATCCAAATTGAACTAAATATAAGCCCTTGCAGTTCAGCAGTCTTGCGGTCTGTGCGCGGTGGCCGTCACACTCGCTCGTGATCTGACTCACATACAGGTCTTCATTCAAAACGCCAATCTCGGTGCTCGAACATGATCTGGATCACACGGGGCCTCTTCTCGTCTGCCTCGTGCTGGCAGCGTCAGGAGATTCGGCTGCGATGAGTGTCTTCAAAGATATAGGCCATCTATTCCGATTCGCGGGGCTCTTTGTTCTCGCCTTCGTTGTCTTTCTTGTCGTCCGAAGTTACGTGGTTCCCAAAAGTTTCGGACAGTACGGTCACTATCGCGGCAATGCGATCAGTGAGATTGCGGCTCGTCCGGTGAAGTTTGCCGGTCATGAGACCTGCGAAACCTGCCATAGCGACGTGCTCGATGTGAAGAGCAAGGGTAAGCATGCGCACGTGAACTGCGAGGCGTGCCACGGTGCCTTAGCCAAGCATGCTGACGATCCGTCGTCTGTAACGCCGGTGAAGCCGGACACGGCCGTGCTTTGCGCGCGGTGTCACACGGCCAGTGCCGCGAAGCCCAAGGGGTTTCCGCAGGTCGATCCTGCCGATCACTCCAACGGAGTTCCGTGCGAAACCTGCCATCAGCCGCATAGCCCGGCGATCGATGCGGCAGCCGCACCCACCGCAGGAGGTGCGAAGTGAATCTATCACGACGTCATTTTCTAGTCCTCATGCCGGCGGCAGCGATTGCCTGGAAGTCCGTGCTGGCCGGTACACCGGAGCAGGCTGAGAACTACAAGTTGAGCGAGCACTGGTGGGGCATGCTGATCGATATCCCCAAGTGCATTGGCTGCGGCAACTGCGTGCGCGCCTGCGCGGCCGAGAACGATGTGCCCGAGGGCTACTTCCGCACCTGGGTGGAGCGCTACCACGTCGAAGACGAGAACATGACCAATCCCGAGGTCATCTCGCCCGATGGCGGCAAAGAAGGTTTCCCGGTGGCGAAGGAGGATGCGGGCAAGTACTTCTTCGTTCCGAAGATGTGCAACCACTGTGCTGATTCACCGTGCACGCAGGTGTGTCCGGTGGGCGCAACATTTGTGACCCCCGACGGCGTGGTGCTGGTGGATCAGAAATACTGCCTCGGCTGCGCTTATTGCGTGCAGGCCTGCCCGTATGGATGCCGCTACATTCACCCGGAAAAGAAGGTCGCAGATAAGTGCACGCTTTGCTACCACCGCATCACGAAGGGACTCACAACCGCGTGCTGCGAGAGTTGTCCGACCGGTGCGCGGCAACTGGTGGATCTGAAGAATCCGAAAGATCCCATTCACGAGTTCCTGAAGACGCATAGCGTGCAGGTGTTGAAGCCTCAAATGGCAACGGGTGCAAAAGCCTACTACAACGGGCTGGATGGGTCGGTGCGCTAATGTGCGATCTTGCAATGTTCCTTGGCGAGCAGGTGAAGGCTATGAATGGTGTTGAAGGCTTCATGTATCCCAACGAAATCGGGCTGCAGTGGAGCGTGCTGATTGTTTTGTATCCATTTATTACGGGACTGGTAGCGGGCGCGTTTATCCTTGCATCGCTCGAGCGCGTGTTTCACGTCGAAGCGGTGAAGCCGACTTACCGGCTGGCCCTGCTGACGGCGCTTTCGTTCCTGATCGTGGCTCCGCTGCCCTTGCAATTGCATCTGGGTCATCCGGAGCGGTCGCCGGAGATGTACTTCACGCCGCACAGCACCTCGGCGATGGCGATGTTCGGCTACGTATATCTCTGGTACCTGATGGCCGTGCTGGTCCTTGAGATCTGGCTCGACTACCGGCGCGATATCGTACTGCTGGCGCGCTCAAGCAAAGGTATATTGCGGCTGATCTACAAGGTAATGACACTGGGTTCAGACAACATCAGCCCGCGCTCGCTGCATATCGATGACAAGGTTGGCTGGGTCGTCACGCTGATCGGCATTCCTTCGGCGTTCCTGCTGCACGGCTACGTCGGCTTTATCTTTGGATCGATCAAGGCGAATCCGTGGTGGTCTTCGCCGCTGATGCCGGTGGTGTTCATCTTCTCGGCGATGGTGTCGGGCATTGCCGGCGTGATGCTGATCTATATGGCGGTGACGAAGCTGCGCAAGCAGACCATCGATATCCGTTGCGTCGATACGATCGCAATGTACCTGTTTTACATCTTCATCATCGATTTCAGCCTGGAGATGCTGGATCTTATCCATCGCGTCTACGAGGCCGATGAATCCTTCCGCAGCCTCAACTTCATGGTGCATACGAAGCTGTACTTCTCGCACATCGTCATCCAGATCATTCTCGGCACTCTGACGCCGTTGATCCTGCTCTTCATTACGCAGGTGGTGAAACTGCCGGAGCAGGTGCGGAAGCGGATGTATGTTGCATCGGGATGCCTGGCATTGATGGGGATCTTTGCGATGCGCTGGAATGTGGTGATTGGCGGGCAGCTCTTTTCGAAGAGCTTCCTGGGCTACACAACATACAAAATGGCGCTGGTTACGCGTGAGGGATCGCTGGTGGCTGCAGGATTGACGATCATGCCGCTGTTCATTCTCTGGGCGCTGGTGAAGCTGCTGCCGCCGTGGACCTCGCAGTCCGCGTCGGAAGTCGTGACGGGCGATTGACCTCGCGCCATTGCCGAATCGGGTGAGTTATGAACGAATCTCCCGGTACCTTGGAATTGCTTTCAACCCGCGTGGATGAACTTGGAAAAGCGCGTCCACGCATTGGAGCATCCAGACGAAAGCAGATCGCCGGCGGCGAAACCAGTTATCGCGCTGGCAGGCGAAGCATCTGTCGGCGAATTAGGCTCTCTTCAGACTGCAAACATCTTTCCCATCCTGGGTCGTGCCATGCTCGGCATTGCGGGAGCTTATGTGCTGCGCGCGGTTGCAGAGGCAGGCCTTATGCCACGGGTTGTTGTTGCCGCCGTGGCCATTGCCTATGCCTTTGCTTGGCTTGTCTGGGCCGCGCGAACATCCAAAGCTTCGGGATTTGTGCCGTTAATATATGCCGGAACTTCCACGCTGATTCTGGCGCCGATGTTGTGGGAGACCACGCTGCACTTCCATGTCTTCACTCCAATGGTGACGGCCGGAATTCTGACCGGTTTCCTAATCCTTGCAACGGTTATCGGATCAAAAGATGGTGTTGCGCGGTTTGCATGGGTTGCGCAGAGCGTCGGCGCAATCACCGCAGTGGCACTTGCTCTCGCGACGCACCATGTGTTGCCGTTCCTCTTTGCGCTTCTGTTTGCATTGCTAGTCATCGAGTACGCAAGAATGCGTGGTTATGCGCAGCCAGCATGGCCCCTGATAGCGCTTGTGGCCGATGCTGCGATCTGGGGAATGATTTTCATCTACGACGGCCCCCAGAATGCGCGAGCGGAATATCCGGAATTAGGCGTCGCGGCACTTTTGTTTCCGGCGTTCCTGCTCTTTGCAATCAGCGCAACGAGCATAGCCGGCCGCGCGATCCTGCAGAAACACAAGATCACTGTCTTCGAAATCGTTCAAGTGATGATTGCGTTCGGATTCACAATTTCGAGCGTGCTTTTCTTCGCGCCCAACGCGGCGCTCATTCTCGGCATAGCCTGCCTGGTTCTGTCGGCAGCCGCATATGTCGCGAGTTTCCGGTATCTCGGTCATTTTGCCGAGAAGCGCAATTTTCGCGTGTTCAGCATGTGGAGTGCAGCTTTACTTGTGGCCGGAGTTCTGTGGGCAGTGCCGCAACCTGGCGTCGGCATCGCGCTCGCGGTCGCAGCTCTGGCCGCGTATATTGCCGCTGCGCGAATAAACTCGAGTATCCTCGAACTGCACGGAGCGGCATTTCTGTCCACGGCTGCAGGGGTTTCAGGTGCAGCGCTGTATATCTTCGGCGCTCTTGCGGGCTCGCTTCTAGCCGGACACTCAATGACAGCGTGGATCGTCGCGTGTGCCGCGGTCTTAGCCTATGCTGCGGGAAGGGACAAAAGCGATGATGGATGGTTGCGCCAGATGCTGCATCTCGTTCCCGCATTGCTGGCAGCGTCTATGCTGTGTGCGCTGCTGGTGCGCGGTGTGGTGACGTTCGCAAACTTCGCGTTGCCGCAGGATGCGCATCACATTGCGTTCCTTCGCACCCTCGTGATTTCCGCGATGGCGTTATGCCTGGCGTTTGCAGGTTCACGATGGGGCCGTATCGCGATGACGCGCCTGGCTTACGCTGCTTTGGTGTTTGTCGCGGCGAAGCTGCTGTTTGAAGACCTGCGCCATGGACACATGGAATTCATCGCTGGATCGATCTTCCTGTTTGCAATTGACGCTGATTGCGGTTCCTCGGCTTGTGCGGCTAGGCGCGAAGTTGCACACAGCTTTGCATTCCGAAACCCCCGTTCATATTCCAAGCTGATCGATCGAGCCGGACGCAGCGCGGAGGCCAATCGCAGGACCGGGATAGTAGAACCACTCCCCCTCAAATGAAGACGGCTACGTACGAATGGCGTTGTCTTCCGGCGTCATGGGCATGCTGCGGAGGCGTACGCCGGTCGCGGCAAAGATCGCGTTGCCAACGGCAGGAGCCAGGCCTACTAGCCCTGTTTCGCCCGCACCGGCGGAGGGCAGATCCTTGCGGTCGAGCAATATGATCTCGACTTGCGGCGTGTCGCTGAAGCGTGGCACGCGGTACTTGGAGAAGAGCGGATTCTGGATCCTTCCGTTGCCGAAGAGAATCCGCTCGAACAGCGCTCCGCCAATGGCCTGCACGATCGCGCCCTGCATCTGGTTACGCAGTCCGTCGGGATTCACGATCGCGCCCGACTCCCAGGCTTCGACCACGCGGCGAATCTTCACCTGCTTCGTTGCGGGATCAACTTCAACTTCAGCGCAGGTAGCTACGAATCCACCCTTGTCAGTGCCGCAGGCGATGCCGAATCCACGCTCCGCCGTAGACTTGGCGCCAACCCAACCAAACTTGTCTGCCGCAGCCTGCAGAACCGCCTTCAGTCGGGGATTGCTGATGTTTTTCAGGCGGAATGCCACTGGATCCATCTGCGCGGCATGTGCCATCGCGTCCATATGCGATTCGCGGGCGAAGTGATTTGCAGTTGCGGCTAGCCCGCGATACGAACCTGAGCGCAGCGGCGACTTCGTCGGATGGTATTGGATGAGTTGGTTGGCAACGTCGTAGGGCGTGCCGATGGCAGCCGGCCCGGAGTTGTAGTTGTGATGCTCCCATGCCACCAGCGTTCCATCGTGCCGCGCACCGGCTTTGATTTCTATCAGGCCGGCGGGACGGAAGTACGCCCATGTGAACTCCTCCTGCCGTGTCCACACCACTTTCACAGGTTTGCCGGCGGCCTTTGCCAGGCGCGCGGCTTCAATAGCTGCTTCGCCGGTGTGTTTGCCGCCGTATCCGCTTCCCATGTCCGGTTGGATCACGCGGACCTTTGCGGCAGGTAGCTGAAAGGCCTGCATCAACTCATCGCGCACGCCGAATGGCCGCTGCGTGCCGGTCCACACCGTTAGCTTGCCGTTATTCCACTCGGCAACCGCCGCGCGCGGCTCCAGCGGAGCGTGTGCGATGTACTCGACGGTGTACTGCGCTTCGAGCTGTACATCGGCTCCGGAAAGCGCATCCGCAACCGAGCCGATAACATGATCGGGGCGTCCTCCTGCTTCCTCTGGATTGTTCTTGAGGTATTCAAAAAGGCCCTGATTACCTTGCTGATCCGGCACAGTCCACTTGGCCTGGATTGCCGCGAGCGCCTGTTGTGCGGTGAATGCATCGCCCGCCACCACGCCGGTGAAATCGCCGTCGCGCACTACCTTTACGCCGGGCATCTTTTCGGCTGCGCTGGTGTCGAGAGATTGTTGGGTTGCATTGAAGCCTTCCGGCCGCAGCACAGCGCCAAACATCATCTCCGGCCGCACGATGTCTGATGGAAATTGATGCTTGCCTGTGACGAAGTCGCGACCGTTGGCCTTGGGGACGGGCGTTCCAGCAATCTTCCATTCTGTTGCGGGGGTAAACGGCGGATCTCCGGCGACATTCTTCACCAGCGCCTCGCCACGTGTCAGTTCGCCATAGGTGAGCGACTTCGATCCATCGGGCGTTGTCACTTTCCCGGATGCCGCGATGAGTCTTGAGGCATCGGTATTCCAGCGCTGCGCGGCCATCTCTACCAGAAGCTCGCGGCCTGCGACCGCCATATTCCGCAGTTGCGGAGCCATCGTCGGCGTGGTGCGGCTGCCGAAGGTGCCCATATCCCATGGGACGAGATCGGTGTCGCCCATAACCATGGTGATGGAGTCGAAGGGGACTCGTAGTTCTTCCGCAACGGCCTGTGCGAGCGAGGTGCGAATATTCTGGCCCACTTCGACTTTGCCGGTAAAGACCTTCACGCGACCATCGGCATCGATATGCAGCCACGCGCTGATGTCCTTGGGGAGTTCGTGCCCACCGAATGCACGGCCCGATTCCTGCGTCCACGAACGCATTGGCGTGAGGCAGACGAGCAAGCCTCCGCCGAGAACTTTCAGGAAGTCGCGGCGATCCAGCTGCGTTCCGGTTGATTGTGAGCCTGACGATTCCGCGCCCAACGCATTCTCATTGCGTTCGATGATCTGCAAATCCTGAAGGTTCACCGTGCACCTCCGCCGGTTGGCTGAGCGGCAGCACGTTTGATCGCTTCCCGAATCCGCGGGTACGTTCCGCAGCGGCAGACATTGCCGTTCATCGCGCCAAGAATCTCTTCGTCGTTCGGCGCATGATGATTGCTGAGCAGGGCTGTGGCGCTCATGATCATCCCCGAAGTGCAATAGCCGCACTGAAAAGCGCCTTCGTCAAGAAAAGCCTGCTGCACAGGAGTGAGCCTACCGTTTTGCTCGAGGCCTTCGATGGTTGTGATCTTCGCGCCCGCAGCAGCCGCTGCTGGGATCGAGCAGGATCGTGTTGCAGCGCCATCCATCAGTACGGTGCAGGCGCCGCACTGTCCTTCGCCGCAGCCGTACTTCGTGCCAGTCAGGCCAAGCCGATTGCGCAGGACGGAGAGCAACGTTTCCTCCGCCGGCGCATTCACCTTATACTGTTTGCCATTGACGTTCAGAACTCAGTTCGCCCATTGGAGCTCCACGAGGCCGCCGATCAGGCCGTTACGCGCATAAGGATAGCTCAAACGACGAACACTTGTTCAGTGGGTGGGTATTTAGTGCGCCGCATGAGCACGATGCTTGCGGCGGGTCTTGCCGTGTTTCTCCTCGCTTACCGCCGAGTGATATTCGCGTCGAATCTTTTCGATATCGACGGTTGGTTTTGGCACCTGGATATTCATCGATTCCAATGTCGCCACGACGATCTCCGAGACGGCCAGGTCGCGAAACCACTTGTGGTCCGCTGGAATCACAAACCAGGGAGCGTCCTCCGTGTTGCACTTGGCGAGCGCATCTTCGTAGGCGCGCATGTAGTCGTCCCAGTACTCACGCTCGGTGTAGTCTGCTTCGCTTATCTTCCATCGCTTGGCGGGATCGTCGAGCCGCTGTTCGAAGCGCTCCAACTGCTCGTCCTTGCTGATATGGAGAAAGAACTTGAGAATGCGCGTGCCGCTATCTACGTGAAGGCGCTCGAAGTTGTTGATCTGTTCGTATCGCTTCGACCAGACCTCTTTCGGTACGAGGTTGTGCACGCGGGCAATCAGAACATCTTCGTAGTGAGAGCGATTAAAGATAGCGATTTCACCGCATTTCGGTGTCTGTGCTTCAATGCGCCACAGGAAATCGTGAGCCAGTTCTTCCGGCGTGGGCTCCTTGAAGTTGGCGACGTGGCAGCCGTCAGGATTCATCGAGCCGACAACGTGCTTGACTACGCCATCCTTGCCGCCGGCATCGAGCGCCTGCAGACAGACGAGCAGCGAGCGTTTGCGCTCGGCGAAGAGCTTCTGCTGCAGATCGCTCATTTTCTGGCATAGCTCCTCCGTCTTGCGGAGCGCGTGGCTCTTGCTGTGCTTGCCTTTGAATGCCCGGGTCAAAATCGCTGAGCCGCACATGCGCGCCGGGGAGTATGCCGAAATCCTTGATGAAGTGGGTGCCAGTCATTGCTTCTCCATTGCCGGCGAATACTCGCCCCGACGAGCAGCAACATTGCACCGGGCTCGGTGCACAAGAGCCTTTTGCGCCGCGGGCACGTTGGCGTCTTCACCGTGCCAGATGGTCATCGCCGGTTCCTGGATGGCGCGCGCAAATGAGAATGCCAGACCCCATGGCAACCGCCCCTTGAACCGGGCGTTCATCGCGCTGAGGCGCGCAGAGGCAAGCTCGCCGGACTGACCTCCGGAGAGAAATGCGACACCGGGCACAGCGGCCGGGACGGTGCGCAGCAGGCAATGTACAGTCGCGTCGGCGATCTCTTCGTTGCTGTTCTGGCGCGGACACTTCAATCCCGGAACCACCATGTTGGGTTTCAGAATCATGCCCTCGAGAAGGACGCGCTGGGCTACGAGTTGAGCAAAGACTGTGTGGAGGGTCTGTTCTGTCACCTCGGCGCAACGCTCCATGGTGTGGTCACCGTCCATCAGCACTTCGGGTTCGACGATGGGCACCAGGCCAGCTTCCTGGCAGAGCGCGGCATAGAGAGCCAGGATCAGGGCATTGGCCTCTAGGCATCCCTCGCTGGGGATGCCGTCGCCGATGGTGATCACGGCTCGCCACTTTGCAAAGCGGGCACCCAGTTTCACATACTCGGCTAAGCGCTCGCGCAGCCCGTCCAGACCTTGCGTGATCTTTTCGTTCGGATGTGCCGCCATCGGCTTGGCTCCGGCGTCGACTTTTATCCCAGGAATAATGCCGACCTTTTCAAGAGCCTTGGCGAATGGAACTCCGGCTCTGGTCTGCTGGCGGATGGTTTCGTCCACCAGGATGGCGCCGTTCAGACTATCCCCTAGGCCCGGAGCGGTGACGATCATGTCGCGATAGGCACGCCGGGTCTCCTCGTTCTGGGGAATGCCAATGGCGGCAAAGCGCTTATTGGCCGTTGGCGTGCTTTCGTCCATGGCAAGCAGCCCCTTGTCGCCGGCAACCATGGCTTTTGCTGTTTCGTTCAGCTGACGAGCATCCATCTTCAGGCATCCTTTCTGATTTTGAATTCTGAATCCATCGAATGCAGCGCGCACACACGCACACACAGCCGTGCACAAGCCTCACCGATTCTGATGCCACAGACATTTCGGAGTTGTGAATTTGTTTGCCGAATCGACAGGCACAAATCGTCGTCCGACCAAAAAACCTGAGCGTCAGAAGCATTTAGAGCGTCAAACCCTAACAGGAGCGGTCTCTCATGAGGATCTTCCTGAGCCTCGGGGTGGTAGTGTGCAGCGTAGCATCCGCACAGCTAACCCCGGTTCCGCCACCGCCCACAGCAACCCCGTCGCACCCCTTCTACATCACCAAAACATGGATAGTCGGCGGAGGCGGCGACTGGGACTACATGACCATGGATCCCTCGGCCCACCAGTTATTCATTGCCCACGGACCCAGCGTGCAGGTAGTCGATGTGGAATCTGGCGCCGTTGCCGGAGTCGTCAGGGGGCTGCGTGAGGCACATGCCATCGTTCTCGATCGGGATGGATATTACGGATATATCAGCGATGGCCCTGCGGACATGATTCGAATCTTCGATCGGCGCAACTTTCAAGTGGTTGCAAGCGTTCCAACGGGGCCGTCTCCCCGTTCCATGGCCCTCGACCCAACCAGCGGGCTGCTCTTTGTAGTGGGTTCCCAGGCGACTGCGATAGGAAATCCAACCAGCGGGACACAGACCAGGACTTCCAGCCAAACTCCACCGCCCTCGCGCGCGGGCTCTCCGCGCGCCGGTGGGATCAGAATCGACCATCACGGTGATCGATACGGAGAGCAGGATCGCGCTTGCGCAGGTCGTCCTTTCCGGCAGCCTTGGATTCGCGCAGGATGACGGCAACGGCCGGGTCTACATCGCCGTCGCCGATCGCAACCAGATTCTCCGGCTCGACGCCCAGGCAATCGGATCCGCAGTGCACCGGATCATCGATGCGCAACCCGTATCGCCGCCGGTCGCGCGACCCGTTACCCAGCCCGGGGCGAATACCCGGCAAGCAGCGACGCAGACCACTGTCGCTGGGACAAAGGACAAGGCACTTCTGCTTGATTGGACTCGTGGCGCGAAGCCCGCCCCGCCTGCCGAAGCCGTTCCAGATACACTTCCTCTCGACGCTAATTGCCAACATCCGCGCGCACTCGCTGTCGACTCGGCCCATGGCCGCCTCTTTGCCGCATGCGCCAATATGCGCATGGTCGCCTTGAACGCTGACACCGGCCAGACAGTGGCGGCCCTTCCCATTGGTCTCGGCGCTGACACGATCGGTTACGACCCGAATCGCGGGCTGATCTTTACGGCGAATGGAGGCAGCAATGGGAGTCTCACCATCATTCGCCAGGACGTAACCGATACGTACTCCGTGGTCCAGATCCTCCCTACGCGGCAGAATGCACGGACGCTGGCCATCAATCCCTCGAACGGCGAGGTATATCTTGCCAGCGTCATCTATGGAGCCGAGCTCAATAACCCACCGATCAATGGCGCACCCTTGAAGATGAGTGCCGTCGATAGCAGTTTTCAGGTACTAGTGGTCGGAAACTAGCTCTGGGTTTAAAGTGAGAAAAGCTCGCCTTTTATCTCCACTAAGTAACTATTTATAAATGACTTAGTCGGATGTATGTCACTCCAAATCCCCCGTCTCCGACCTCGCTGACGCCCATATTTCGCGCCATTTGGATCTCTCAATCCGTTCGCTCGGCAACGTGAACCCGGTCACATCTTCATCCCTGTTCCACGCTTAGAATTGCGAAGGTTACGGCCCGATGAGTGCCTGCGTGGCTAGCGGGCTCGGCCCGGGATCGGGAGTGTGAATGGCCAAGCTGGAAGAACGCGTGAAAGCCAAAACCATGCAGGAGCGCATCGCCGACCTGCGCGCTCGGCGAGCCGAACTGGAGCTTGGCGGCGGCCGGGATCGGGTCGAAAAGCAGCATGCTTCCGGCAAGCTCACCGCGCGCGAACGCATTGCCGCGCTGGTCGACAAGTCCAGCTTTGAGGAGGTGGGAATCTTTGCGCGTGCACCGCGCCTCCTACTTTGGCATGGCCGGCAAAGTTCTGCCCGCGGATGGTGTTGTGGCGGGAGCGGGGTCGGTCGAAGGCCGTCTCATTCACCTGGCCAGCCAGGACTTCACAGTGCTCGGCGGCGCGGCCGGAGAGGTGCATTGCAGCAAGATCGTCGAAATGATGATCATGTCGCTCAAGACCGGCACCCCGTTCGTTTTTATCAACGATTCCGGCGGCGCGCGCGTGCAGGAGGGCATCGACAGTCTCGACGGCTATGCCCGCGTCTTCTACCGCAACGTGCAACTCTCCGGCACCGTTCCGCAAATCGCGGTCATCTGTGGCCCCTGTGCAGGCGGTGCAGCCTACAGTCCCGCGCTGACTGATTTCGTGATCCAAACGCGTCAGGCGCGCATGTTCATCACCGGCCCGCAAGTCATCAAGCAAGTGACCGGAGAAGATGTGAGCGCCGAGGAACTCGGCGGTCCGCAGTCGCAGATGAACCGCTCCGGCGTCGTGCACCTGATCGCAGAGGATGACAAGGAGGCCTTGCAGCTTTGCCGGAAGCTGCTGAGTTTCATGCCTTCGAACAATCTTGAAGACCCGCCGCGCATGCCGTTCAATTCGCGAATCAAGTCTGACTCCGACATGAACTCAATTGTGCCGGTTGATCCCAAGATTGCCTACGACGTGCGCGGCATCGTCACGCGCGTGGTCGACTACAACGACTTCCTTGAGATTCAGCCTGGGTTTGCGCCGAATATCGTCATCGGTTTCGGTCGCCTGCAGGGACGACCAGTCGGCATCGTCGCCAACCAGCCCAGCGCGATGGCCGGCGTGCTCGACATCAACGCCTCGGACAAGGCAGCGCGCTTTGTGCGCTTCTGCAACGCATTCAACATTCCGCTGCTCACGTTTGTCGATGTGCCGGGCTTTCTGCCGGGCGTGGAGCAGGAGCGCGGCGGCATCATTCGCCACGGGGCGAAGCTGCTGTTTGCGTATTCGGCGGCGACGGTTCCCAAGATCACGGTAGTGCTGCGCAAGGCCTACGGCGGCGCGTACATCGCCATGTGCTCCAAGGGCCTGGGTGCGGACCGCGTCGTTGCGTGGCCCACCGCCGAAATCGCGGTGATGGGAGCGGAAGGCGCTGCCGAGATCGTCTTTCGCCACGAGATTGAAGCGTCGCACGACCAGGCAACTCGCCGCCAGGAGCTGGTGGAAGAGTATCGCGAAACTTTTGCCAATCCGTATGTCGCCGCGGGGCGCCGTCTGGTGGACGAGATTATCGAGCCCGCCGAAACGCGCAGATATCTGGCGCTTGCGCTTGAGTCGCTGCACGGCAAACGCGAGCTGCGCCCGCAAAAGAAACACGGATTGATTCCGCTGTGAGGACGTGGTTGTGACACTGCATTGGACAGATCTGACTTTGATTCTGGCGTTGGTTGCTGCGGGAAGTGCAGTCGGCTATATGCTGATGCTCCGCAAATTGCGTCAGATCGTCGCCGAACGCGGGTTGAAGATCGCAGACCAACTTGCCGCACTCGATGATGCCATCCGCGCCTTGGAAACACGCCTCGTCGAGCACCACACAATCCCTGTGGTGAACGATGCTCAACTCCGCGCCGCAGCGGAGAATGACCAGGAGGAAATCCAAGACGCACGAGAGACAGAGTATGTCGCCCCGGAGATTCGAGCGGTAATCGCAGCAGCCGCGGTTGCAACACTCGGTCAGGATGCGCAAATTCGATCGATCAAGCCGGCATCGAGTCCCTGGTCGCAGCAGGGCCGTGTGCTGGTGCAGGGATCGCACAACCTTCGCGTACGCGGGTGAGTTGAGGCCGACAGGTACAGGAGAGGGCATTGAAGCTTCGCATCACCATCGACGGCAAAGCATATGAGGCCGAGGTCGAGATTCTGGAATCGGCAGAGAGCGCGCCGGATTATCCGCCGTACCCGCCTGCTCCCTCAGCGTTTGTTCCCCCGTCCGCTCCCGAGCCAATGATTGCGCCGCAAAGCCCAGAAGCTGGAAGCAACGAGAAGGAGTGCCGCAGCCCGGTCACGGGCATGGTGATGAGAATTGACGTTGAGCCAGGACAAACGGTGGAGCCGAACGATGTTGTCATGCTGCTGGAGTCCATGAAGATGGAAATGCAGATCACGGCGCCCCAAGCTGCTGTTGTGAAGAGCGTGCAGGTCACTCCAGGCTCCTCGGTGAAGGTGAACCAGCTGCTCGTGGAGTTCGAATAATGGAAACGATCACTGAATACGAAGTCGGGAACTCAGTAGAAGGCGCTCAGACAGGAGCAGATCGATCCCTCGCCGATATCCCCGGAATCCTGTTTGTCGATCACGTGGCCATTGCCGTGAGGCAAGGCGAATTGGATGGCCAGGTGAAGGCATACGAGATGCTCGGATTCCGGGAGATTCATCGCGAAGAAGTGCTGGGTTCGGACCAGGTGCGCGAAGCACTGCTGCAGATCGGCGACGGCCCCAACCTGATCCAGCTGCTTGAGCCTCTGAACGCTAGTTCGCCGGTGCAGAAAACAATCGATAAGAATGGCGGTCGCGGCGGTCTGGCGCACATCGCATTCCGCGTAAAGAATGCCCGGCACGCGTTTGATGCGATGCGCAAAACAGGATTCAAACTCATCGATCCTGCGCCACGCAAAGGCTCGCGCGGCACCACGGTGTTCTTTGTCCATCCGAAGTCGAAAGAAGAGAGCCCCTTTGGCGTTCTGATTGAGATCGTCGAAGATCCTGAGAGCAAGTAGAGATGGCCAGCGCATAATTTTCTGTCGGAGTTCCCGCCCGTAAGTACGGAGCAGTGGGAAAGCCTCATCCGCGAAAACACGAAGGGCGCGGACTACGCGTCCAAACTGATCTGGCACCCGGAAGAAGGACTCGCGGTCAGGCCTTACTACAGAGCTGACGATCTAGCCGGTCTGCGTTTTGCCGATTCTGTTCCCGGGGAATTCCCCTTTGTTCGAGGTGCTCGGCCGAGTGGTGGCTGGCGCATTCGCGAAAAGATCGATATTTCCGATTCGGAAGAGGCAAATCGCGCCGCCTGCGCTGCTGTAATGGCTGGGGCTGAGGAAATCGCATTCTCGGGTTCAACCATCGAAAACTCATCAGGTCTCGCTCTCCTTCTCGCAAACCTCAACGAGATTCCCGTTTGTTTCGCAGGTCTCGGCAATAAGCAGGCCCGCATCCTCGTCGAGCGCCTGCAGAAGCGGTCGCATGGGGCAGAGATCTCTGGGGACATTGATCCGCTCGCAGACCCTGACTTCTCTGCCGACTTGATCCGCGACCTGTCGCCCGGCTTCAGGCCCTTCGTTATCGATGCCGATGCATTTCATGAGCGCGGGGCAGGCGCCATCGAGGAGATTGGATTCGCGCTCGCGGCGGCGGTGGACTTCGTGGCAGAGATGCAGGAGCGTGGCCTGAACGTCGATCGCATCGCCAGCTCTCTGTGCTTCTCGTTCGCGATGGGGCCGGATTTCTTTATTCAGATTGCGAAGTTGCGGGCCTTTCGTATGGTGTGGGCAAAGGCGATAGAAAGTTTCGGTGGAACACACGCCGCCGGCCGCACGCCGATCCATGCGAACACGGCGCGATGGAACGAAACTATCTATGATGCGCACGTCAATATTCTGCGCGCGACAACAGAAGTGATCTCCGCCATCCTGGGAGGCGCGGACTCCATCTCTGCCAGCCCCTTCGATGAGTGCTACAAGCAGTCCGGATGAGAGCAGCCGCCGGCTGGCACGGAATACGCAAATCGTTCTCAAGCAGGAAGCGCTGCTCTCCCGGGTTGCCGACCCGCTCGGCGGCGCGTACCTTGTCGAGGCGCTCACGAGCTCAATCGCTTCCAAGGCGTGGAAATCATTTCAAGAACTCGAGACGGCTGGTGGTTATCGAAAGGCGATTGCAGGTGGCGTGATGGCATCTGTGTTGGAGCGCCGAATAAGTTTGCGAGAGCAGGCTGCAGCATCTCGGCGACGCGTCCTCACGGGAACAAACCGCTTTGCAGATGCATCGGAAAAAGAGCCGGAGGGGTCCGATGCATCGCGCATGAACTTCGGTCCTCGCGTGGCACAAGCTTTTGAGCATCTTCGGCTGCGCACGGAGCGTTTCGAGAAACGAACAGGAAGACAACCGCGCATTCTGCTCGCGGAGATCGGCGACGCCAGGATGCGCAGCGCACGCTCGCAGTTTTCAGCAGACTTCCTGGCGTGCGCAGGGCTGGTATCGCGCAAACAGCAATTCGAAAGCGCAGGGCAAATCGCCGGCTGTGATGCCGATCTGCTCGTACTGTGCAGCTCAGATGCGGAGTACCTTCCCATCGCCGGAGAGTTGTTGCCGATGCTGAGAGAACGCGGCTGCCTCACAACAGTCGTCATCGCGGGAAACCCGGATACCACCGAGGATCTGCGAAGCCTCGGTATCACGGAATTCATTCACCTCCGCAGCAACGCCGTCGAGGTTCTTTCAAGGCTCCAGCAGCAGATTGGAATCGGGGAATAATTATGCGTCCGGATTTTTCAAAGATCGATTTCAATTCGACGGTGGTGCACAGGCTCTCCAGCGCAAGCCGAGGAGTGGCTCTCGCCGGAGCACATTGCGATCAAGCCCTGGTACACGCGCGAGGATCTTGGTAGGCCTCGAGCATCTTGATTACGCCGCCGGCATTCCGCCTTATCTGCGCGGGCCTTACAGCACCATGTACGTCATGCAGCCGTGGACGATCCGGCAATATGCGGGCTTCTCCACCGCGGAAGAGTCCAACGCTTTCTACCGCCGCAACCTGGCGGCCGGACAAAAAGGCCTCTCAGTCGCATTCGATCTCGCCACGCATCGCGGCTACGACTCCGATCACGAGCGCGTGACGGGCGACGTGGGCAAGGCCGGCGTAGCCATCGATTCGATCCTCGACATGAAGATTCTCTTCGATCAGATTCCGCTCGATCGCATGTCGGTGTCGATGACGATGAACGGTGCGGTGCTGCCCATCATGGCCTTCTATATTGTTACGGCCGAAGAGCAGGGCGTCGCCGCCGGAGAAGCTGAGCGGAACCATCCAGAACGACATCCTCAAAGAGTTCATGGTGCGCAACACCTATATCTATCCGCCCGACGGAATCGATGCGCATCGTGGGCGACATCTTCCGCTACTGCGCCGCAAAGATGCCGAAGTTCAACTGCATCAGCGTGAGCGGATACCACATGCAGGAGGCGGGAGCGACGGCCGATCTCGAACTGGCTTACACGCTTGCCGATGGCCTCGAATATCTGCGCACCGGCGTGAAGGCCGGCCTCGACGTCGACGACTTTGCGCCGCGCATTTCGTTCTTCTGGGGCATCGGCATGAACCACTTCATGGAGATTGCCAAGCTGCGCGCCGCGCGCGTGCTGTGGGCAAAGATCGTGAAGGGCTTCGGGCCGAAGAATCCGAAGTCGCTGGCTCTGCGCGCGCACTGCCAGACTTCGGGCTGGAGCCTTGCGGCGCAGGATCCCTACAACAACGTGGTGCGCACCTGCGTTGAGGCGCTGGCCGCGGCTCTCGGCCACACGCAGTCGCTGCACACCAATGCGCTCGATGAAGCGCTGGCGCTGCCGACGGATTTCTCCGCGCGCATCGCGCGCAACACGCAGATCTATCTGCAGCAGGAAACCGGCATCACGCGCGTCATCGATCCGTGGGCCGGCTCGTATTATGTTGAGCGGCTGACGCACGAGCTGATGCACGCGGCGTGGAAGCTGATCGAGGAGGTCGAAGAACTGGGCGGAATGACCAAGGCGATCGAAACCGGCATTCCCAAGATGCGCATTGAAGAGGCTGCCGCGCGCAGGCAGGCGAGCATCGACTCCGGGCAAGGACGTGATCGTCGGCGTCAATGCGTATCGCGCATCCGAGGAGCCGCAGATTCCCGTTCTCGATATCGATGATGCCGCGGTGCGCGCGGCGCAGATCGCGCGGCTGCGAGCAATTGAAGCGCGATCGCGATCCGAAGGCAGTCGAGCGAGTCGCTTGCACGCTTCGAGAAGTGCGCAGCTGCGCGGCGAGGGCAATCTGCTGGAGTGCGCCGTCGATGCGGCGCGCGAGCGCGCGACGCTGGGCGAGATTTCGTTTGCGCTCGAAAAAGTCTGGGGACGCTACGAGGCTGTCACGCACACCATCTCGGGCGTCTACTCGGCCGGCGCTGCCGATGCAGAGGAATTCAGAAAAGCGCGCGAGATGGTCGTCGAGTTCGAACAGGAAGAGGGACGCAGGCCGCGCATCCTCGTCGCCAAGATGGGCCAGGATGGACACGATCGCGGCGCCAAGGTGATTGCCACGGCGCTGGCCGACATCGGCTTTGACGTGGATATCGGCCCGCTGTTCCAGACTCCGCGCGAGGTGGCGCGCTTCGCGGTGGAGAGCGACGTGCACGTGGTCGGCGTGTCGTCGCTGGCCGCGGGACACAAGACGCTGGTGCCGCAACTGATCGACGAACTGCGCAAGCTCGGGCCACGAGGACATCGTCGTTGTCGTGGGCGGCGTGATTCCGCCGCAGGATTACGAATTCCTGTACAACGCCGGGGTCGCGGGCATCTACGGCCCGGGCACGGTGATTCCGGTGGCGGCGCAGCACATGCTGGAGGTTCTCAGCCCCAGCCGCGTTGGAGGGCGGTGCTGATTGGTCGATTTGGCCAATGCGAACGAGAGCGCGCTGCACGTCAAGCCCGGTTGCGCCACGCCGGCGCAGCCCACAGACACGCTGCGCGCGCTCAAAACGCAGAGAGCAAATCTCTCGCCGCGCAATTGATTGAAGGCATCCTCGACGGCGATCGCTCCGTGCTGGCCAGGGCCATCACGCTGATTGAAAGCTCGCGCGCAGCAGACCGCCAGCTCGCCGAGCAGATCATTGAAGATGCCTGCCTGCGAGCGGCAACTCGATCCGCGTCGGAGTCACCGGAGTGCCCGGGCGCCGGCAAGAGCAGCCTGATTGAAGCGCTCGGCAAATATCTGATCACGCAGCGCAGCGAAAAGGTCGCGGTGCTTGCCATCGACCCCAGCAGCCAGCTCAGCGGCGGAAGCATCCTCGGCGACAAGACGCGCATGACGTCTCTTGCGTCCAGCGACATGGCGTTCATTCGGCCGTCCCCATCGCGCGGCACACATGGCGGGGTGGCGCAGCATACGCGCGAAGCGATCCTGTTGTGCGAAGCGGCCGGCTACGAAACATCCTTGTCGAAACGGTCGGCGTCGGACAATCCGAGGCCGCCGTGCGCGACATGGTCGACTTTTTCCTGCTCGTCACGCTGGCCGGAGCAGGCGATGAATTGCAGGGCATCAAGCGCGGCGTCATGGAGATGGCCGACCTCGTGGTGGTCAACAAGGCCGACGGCGACAATCTTCGAGCCTGCGAGCGAGCGCGCACCGAAGCCGAAAATGCACTGCATTTCCTGGCCGCGTCCCCTTCCGGATGGGTGCCGCGGGCAATTGCGTGCTCGGCGAAAACAGATCGCGGAGTGGCGGATCTGTGGTCGTGCGTGCTCGAATTTACGACTGTTACAAAAGCATGCGGCGGGTTCGCGCAGGCCCGGCAGGAACAGGCGCGTCGATCGATGCATGAGAACGTCGAGCAGGGATTGAAGCAGCTGTTTCGCTCAGATCCCGTCATACAGCAGCGCATGGCCAAGCTCGAGCAAGAAGTGCTCGCAAGGCAAACGACAGCCGGTCGCGCGGTCCGCGATCTGCTCGAATTCTTCGCATCGAGAATCACATCCGGGTCGGGCAACTGAGTCGACCTAATTTGTCGTCAGCCTGCGTTGAGGCGAGGCGCGGGCTTATAGGCCAACGGAAGCTCAAAGCGAAAATCACCTCAGCGCAATGGCTTCCTGGTTGGAAGCTCCGCTTTCAAAAACAGAGAGAACACGGTTCCCCGAAACTTCCCGTTCGTTCTGCTCCGGAACCGGAGCGTCCCCTGGTGTTTCTTCACCGTCTCCGAGCTGAGCCACAACCCCAGCCCCGTTCCTGTTGCGGGTTTTGTCGTGAAGAACGGCTCAAACACATGATTCCGCACCGGCTCCTGAATCCCGGTACCGGAGTCCGCAATCATCACCCGGACGCCTTCTTCGCCCGTTACCGGATCCGAAGCCTTCCTCACGCGCACAACCAGCCGCCTCACATCCGTGTTCTTCAGCATCGCATCGATCGCGTTGCCCACAAGATTTGCAATCACCTGCCGAACCTCGACCGCCTGGCAGCTGATCAAAGGATGTCGGCTATATCTCCGCTCGGCCGAAACCCCCATTGACTTCAACCGTCCCTCATGGAGAACAAGCACAGACTCGAGAATTTCCTCGATATCCACGACGTGCGGCTCCGTCGTTTGCCGGTGAAAGCGCAGCGTCGCTGTCGTAATGTGGGTCACGCGTGCCAGCTCGCGCTCTGCCTGTTCCAGAATTTCGCCAACCTCGGGTGAAACAGCGCCCCTTCGTGCCAGGTAGATGAGGTTCGTTACCGCCTCGAGCGGATTGTTGATCTCATGTGCGATCGAGCTCGCCATGCGGCCAACGACCGCAAGCTTTTCGCTCTGTTGCAGACTCGTCTCGGTCTTCAGCCGTTCGGTCTCGTCGCGCAGCACCTTTGCCAGTCCGATAATCTGTCCGTCCTTATTACGAATCGGCTCGGTCACCCATCGGGTCCAGATCCGTGTTCCATCCTTGTGAACGAGCCAGCGCACTTCTTCGTCGCGGCCTTCGCTTTCCAGGCTCGAAATCTCCATGCACCGAATATGGATTTCACGATCCTCGGTTGAAAGCAGCAGCGAAAATGGCTTTCCCAGAACTTCCTTCGATGAGTACCCGAAGATCCGTTCCGCTCCCGGGTTCCAGCTCGTGATTCGCAGTTCCGTATCCAACTGCACAAGCGCGTACTCGTGAACGTTCTCAAGAAAGAGCCGGAACCGCTCCTCACTGTCGCGTAACGCCGTCTCTGCCCTTGCGTGCACTACCGCGGACCAGGTCCGCTCCGCGGTCTCCTGTACAAGTCTCACTTCCGCTGCGGTCCAGGCCCGCGGCTCCAACTCACACACACATAGTGCGGCCACCAGGCGGCTGTCCTTAATCAGAGGAACAGCAACAAAAGCACCCACACTTGCATCCACGATTGTTCCGCGCATAGGATCCGGAATGAACGGCGCCGTCCTCACATCGTCCACAACCGTCGGCCGGCTCATCCGAGCTCTCGGCCCAATCCACGCAAAGTCTTCGATCGGATAGTGTCCGACCAGGCTTGGTGCATCGTTACGCACAAAGTCGCGTGCAATCACAATGTCACCCAACGCAGCATCGATTTCCGCGTACAGTGTCCGGTCTGCCCGTAGTGCCTCGCAAAGCAATTTGCTCGCCGTTCCCTCGACCTCGATCGGATCCGATATTGGCCGCAGCGCATCGCTCAGCTTCAGCAGGTAGGCCTTCTGCTCTTCACTCTCACGAAGCGCAACCTCAGCCTCTTTCCGCTCCGTGATGTCATCGAAGACCACGCTGACGACCCGGCTTCCATCGTCGCCCACGCGGGACGCAAATACATTGAACCAGCGGCCGATTTCCTTGACGTAATTATCAAAGCGAACCGATTCTCCGGTTTCGACGACGCGCGCATAAGTCTTGATCCAATGTTCCTCGAGATTCGGATTCAACTCGCGCGCCGTCTTCCCTTGATAATCGGTCATCCCCGTCTGTCGTTCGAAAACACGGTTGGTCGCGAGAAAGCGTATATCGTTGGCCACGCCATTTGTGTCGTAGACGACCTCCAGCAGTGTGTACCCTTGGTCGATCGATTCGAACAGGGTGCGATACCTTCCCTCGCTTGCGCTTAACGCTGCCTCGACTCGCGCGCGCTCCACTGCTGCCCACGTGCGTTCCGCCGTCTCCCTTACCAAGTCAACTTCGCTCGGTTTCCAAATCCGCGGCTCCATGTCGGCCACACACAATGCGCCCACCTTCCGGCCGTCCTTCAGCAGCGGGACACAGGCAAAAGCGCTCACCCTGGTGCTCAGAATCACCGCGCGGTCAGCATCTGGAATCAGCGGCGAAGTTCGCACATTTTCGATCACCGCTGGTTCGCCCCTTTGCGTTGACAGTTCAATCCAGGCCCAGGCATCCAGCGGATACCGTCCCGCCAGGCTCGGCACGCCTTCCCGCGCGTAGTCTCGTTCAACCACAAGTTGACCGCGCGCTTCATCAGGCTCGGAATAGAATGCCCTGTCTGTCTGCAAATGCTCGCCAAGCAGCCGACTTGCCACTCCCTGAATTTCTATCGGATCTGAAAGCGGCCGCAGAGCATCGCTCAGCTTCAGCAGGTACGCCTGTCTTTCTTCGCTCTCACGAAGATCTACCTCAGCATACTTCCGCTCTGTGATGTCATAGAAGACTACATTCACCAGGTGGCTGCCTTCACCGCCAACGCGCGAAGCGAAAACGCTGATCCAACGCCCGAAATCGTGCGAAAAACTCTCGAACCGAACCGACTGCCCGGTCTCGACGACCCTGGCATACTGCTGGATACAGGAGTCCTCAAGATTGGGAAGCAATTCACTCGAGGTCCTCCCGAGATGATTTCTCAATCCAGTCTGTTCTTCGAAGAGTTTATTGGTGTCAATGAAGCGAAGATTCGACGCCACCCCATGATCGTCGTAAAGCACCTCAAGCACCGTGATCGCGTTGTCGATCGAATCGAACAGGGTGCGATACTTCTCTTCGCTTGCCCGCAGTGAAGCTTCCGCGCGGGCGCGCTCCACGGCAGCCCACGTCCGTTCGCCGGTATGCCAGACGAGTTCGACGTCATCCTGCGTCCAGTCCCGCGGCGACGCGTCGGTGGCGCACAGACATGCCACCAGACGGCCATCTTTGATCAGAGGAACAGCGATGAACGCCGCCGCTTGCACCGCAGCCAGTCCTGCGCGGTCGGCCTCAGGAAGCACCTCCGAGGTTTGAACATCCTTTACCACCGTCGGCACAAACTTCTGAGATGACGATCGGAGCCATGCGAAGACCTCCATTGAATGTTGCCCGACTGCGCTCGGCGTTCCCTCGCCTACAAAGTCCCGTTCAACCAGCATGCGGCCTGACTCTTCATCTATTTCGCCATAGAACACGCGGTTTGCTCGCAGGTGCTCACCGAGTATTTTGCTGGCCGTCCCTTGAATTTCGATCGGATCAGAAAGCGGACGGATCCCTTCGGACAGCTTTAGTTTGTACGCCTGTTTCTCTTCGCTGCTGCGTAGCGCCTCTTCCGTCCGTTTCCGCTCTGTGATGTCATCGAACACCACATTGATGAGGCGGCTGCCTTCCCCACCAACGCGTGAAGCGAAAACACTGAACCAGCGGCGCAGGCCGTGGGAGTATCTCTCAAAACGAGCCGATTCCCCGGTTTTCGCCACGTGAGCGTAGATGTCGAGCCAGTTCCCCCGTTCGATCTCCGGGACGAGTTCACTCCTTTTCTTCCCGACATAATTCGTCAAGCCAGTCTGCTTCCCGAAAATTCGGTTAGCCTCAACAAAGCGTGCATCCGTGGGAATGCCGTCCTCGTAGATCACCTCCAGAACGGCATAGCCCTGATCGATCGAATCGAATAGCGAGTGATACTTCTCCAGGCTTTCGCGCAGGGCGGCGTCGGCACGCGCCCGCTCTACTGCCGCCCATGTTCGGACCGCAGTCTGGCGAATAATCTCCCGCTCCCACTCCAGCCAAGTGCGCGTCTCAAGATGCGCTGCGTAGAGAAAGGATTCGAGCCGCCCGCCCTTGATCATCGGAATTCCAGTGACCGAGCGTATCTTGAAGCTCCTCGTCTTTTCAGAGCCTCCCGCCGGTCCGCGCGGATCTTCGTAGATATCCGATATGAAGAGATCATCGCCCGCTGCAAGGGCCGGACCAAATCCGTTCCCGAACTCCGAGAACTGGCAAGAACCCTCTAACCCGGGCATGCGTCCATCCGCATACTGAGCCCCGATCACCATGCTCTCGCCGTCTTCTCCCATCTCCACATAGCCGGCGACTGACACATTCAGCTCGCGCGCAAGCACCTCTGGCCCCATCCGCATGATCTCGATCGGATCGGCAATTGGCCGCAGTGCATCGCTCAACTTCAGCAGAAACTGCTGAACTTTCTCGCTATTCGACGAAGCCTGGATGATCCTATGTTGCTGCGATATGTCGCTGTAGAAACAGGCAACGTGCCGGAGTGACGGATCGCCAACGCGAAACGCATGGACGTCAAACCACCGGTCCCGCGTCACCGCATACATCTCAAACCGAGCCGGCTCGCTGCTGATCGCTACGCGGCCCAGCAGCCGAAGCCATCGGTCATCCACAATCGGGATGAGTTCCCGGAACGATTTGCCGCTTAGACACGCCTCTCGCCGCAAGCCCATCAGGCGCTCAAATTGTGCATTGGTTTCCAGAATCCGGTAGTCGACGCCCTCGCCCGCATCATTCAGAATTACTTGGCCAATCACCAGACCCTGTTCGATGCGGTATTTCTCCTCGCTCGCGTGCAGTGCTTCGTCTGCACGCGAGCCGTTAACCGTCTCAACCAATTCAACTTCACGTGAATTCGCTTCTACGCTTCCACTGTCCATTGTTGGGGGACTCCGGTACAGCTTGCTTGAAAGACAATGCCTGCGCTCGACAGGACGACCCGCTCACCACCCTTTTAGGCAGCATAGAGAATCTCATCATACCCCGTTGTCATTGAGAGAGAAGCCAGATTTTGTCTGAACAATTGCCCCATAGCAACTCGTTTACCGGATCGTTACAGACTACAGGCGAGTTTGTTCGGATTCCCGAGGCGCTGCAATTTCATGAGCAATGGACTTCGAGTTCGTCAGATTTGCGCCCGCGCTTTTGAGCACATGAACTCAATCGGTTTTCTAAACGCTTCGGGTCGCTGCTGCCGCGAGCTCCGAATTGTCGATCCTGGCGGACAACGGCGGCTCGATCGAATCGGCATGGCGCGAGGTTGCCGAGCATTGGCCTCTAGATTCATTCATTTGACCAGCAATCCTCATAGATCTTGAACCCGGTCAACATGAGAAAGCGCAGTGGAGGTTGAACTCCACTGCGCAAAATTGAAGCTGACGTTTCAGAAGATGAACTTCCCGCCAAACTGCCAGGTGCGCGGATCATTCGTCGAGGTGATTTGTCCGAAGTTGCTGTTCGTGAACCCGGTGCTGACGGCATTCCATTGCGTGTGATTGAAGGTGTTGTACGACTCGGCGCGTAGCTGGAATCGCGGTCCCTCCGCCGAGGTTATCCGAAACTCTTTGAACAAGCTCAGGTTCCAGTTGTAGAGGCCAGGCCCCACCATTGAGTCCTTGCCCGCAGTGCCGTAGCCCTGATTGGGGCCCCCAGCCCATGGAGCGGTCGGAGATGTATAGGCTGCAGGATTGAACCATGCGAGCTGCTTTTTCGGATAGCTTCTGAGGCTGCGATCGAAGTTCGGACGATTGGTTGTGCCACCACCCAATCCCAGCGTGTCCGGCGAGTAGGTAACGTTGACGGGATTTCCACTCGTGGCTACGGTAACGCCGGAGAACGTCCAGCCACCCAGCAATAAGCGCATGGCCGTACCCCGATCCTCGAACGAGGCGAAATTGTAGATGTAGTTGGCGTTGAATACGTGACGGCGGTCGATGACACCCGAGCCGCGGTCATATCTGGTGTCGAAGGGGTTGGATAGAAGGCCACCGGATCCCTGCTGGTTGGTGGAACCCAGGTCGCCGCTCTGGATGTCGATCTCATGGCCGTAGGTATAGGCCAGTTGGAGACTTAACCCATGACGGTTCTGCATGCGAAGGCCCGCCTGTAACGAGTTATAGTTGCTGTTCGTCGTATTCTCGATCTGGGTAATGCCAGCAAACCCCGGATAGATCCTGAAGAGGTTTGAGTTTGCTCCGCTGGTGGCCACCGCTTCCCGGTCGGTTATGTCGTTGATCGGCAGGGTGTTGACTGCTCGCTGAACGTTCTGGTGCCAGGCGGACATGCCGACGTACTGGACCTGAGCGACAACGGCCGGAACTATCTCGCGCTGAACTCCCAGGCTGTATTGCTGTGTGGCGGGGGACGGGTAGGCATATTGCAGGCTCTGAAAACCGGCAGGGAAGAACGGCACCGCAGCCGTTTGCCCCGTTATGTTGCTGGTGTTCGGGTTCGAAAAGTAGACCGAGCTGACGTTGGGCTGATATGCGTTCGGCGGATTGACATCTGTGCCGTAGATATCGTTCCCCTGTACGCGTTCGAAGAACAATCCGTAGCCGCCGCGGACGACGGTCTTGTTGCCCTTGTCGACGTTGTAGGCAAAACCGACCCGCGGCTGCCAGGTTCCGTAGTGATTCTCCACCAGACCTCGCGGGAATCCGTCCACGCCTGCCAACTTGACACCATTCAGATAGAACGGAACCGGCGCGCCAGCCGGCTGGCTAAAGCCCGGGCCGGCGGGATTCAGACTGCCTGTGATGGGATCCGGCGATTGTGCGTTCGCGGCGCTGAAATCGCTCGGAACGAAGTTTGATGTCCGGTTGTCCTTTTCATAGACGTGCGGCAGGCCATCCAAGCGGAGACCGAGATTCAGTGTAAGCTTCGGTCGAGCGTGCCAGTTGTCCTGTGCATAGAAGGAGAATGTGTTGTTCAGCCAGTGGAAGATCGACTGTTCATTGAGTTGCGCGTAGGTGCTGGCAAAGCCCAGCAGGAAGTTAGCATAGGCGTCTCCAGAATACGACGACTGGTTGAAGGTATAGTCGCCCTGGGTATCGGCCTGCTGCTGCTGGTTCTTGTCGTTCCGCATGTACGCGGCTCCGAACTTGAACTGATGGTTTCCCTTACTCCACGACACATCATCGCGCGGCTGATAGTTGAGATACGAGTTACGCCATGGCCAGTAGTTAATGTTCCATTCTGTGTTTGGCGCACCGGAGAAGGTAATCGACGGAAGGCGGTTCTCCGTGTTATTGCCGGTGAAAATGCCCACGGCAGACCAGCCAGAGGGTTGCTGATAGATGCCGGTAGGCGAGATGTTGATGGTGTTCCCGTTCACATTGATGGATGTTTCATTCAGGATCGTGGGAGAAAGCGTCTGGGTGAGTTTGATGACCGTCCCCCATGTCGGATTGTTGAATACGTCGCCGACCGTGACATAGTTGTCGCCGTCCCACATGGAGGGGAAAATGGTCTGCTCCATCGAATCGTGGATCCAATGACCCATCAGATGATACTTGTCGTTAAAGTTATGGTCGATGCGAACTACGTCCTCGCGAACGTTAGTCGGCTGCTTAGGTGAGGCAATGTACTGTGTCCCGTTGGCAGTATTCGGCTTGGGAATCGCGCCGGTGCCCATGAACAGAACCGCGTTGGGATCAAGCAGGTTAGCTGGAATAATATAGGCGCCCCCCACGTTTGGAAACGGCTGTCCCGCAACCAGACTGTCCGAACTATAGACCGCGAGTTTTGCCGGGTCACTTGTCTGAGGAACGATCAGGGGATTTCCACTGAGCGGGACGTAGTTCAGATCTCGGCCTGCCGTGGGAAAGAACGCGGCTGGAATCGTATTCGTAACGCTCGGATTGGCGCCTTGGACAAGCCTGCGCCACTCTTCGTTCACGAAAAAGAAGGTCTTATTCTTGATAATCGGGCCGCCAATATTTCCGCCAAAAATGTTCAGACGAAGCTCGGGCGTGGGTATGTTCTGCTGCTTGAAGAAGTAGTATCCGGCGTCGAACGCATCGTTGCGGTTGAACTCCCACAGCGCGCCGTGGAATTTTTGGGTTCCGGATTTGAGAGCCATCAATACGGTGCCGCCAGAGTTAATCCCGTAATCAGGGGTGTAGTTGCTGGCGAGAGTCTGGAACTCGGATAGCGCGTCAGGACTCACTGCAACGTCCAGTCTGCCGCCGCTTCCGCGGTCATAGACTTCGCCGCCGTCAATCAGCCAATTGTTGTGGTCCCATCGCATGCCGTTGAAGTTGATTTCTGCGCTGCTGCCCTGGGCGGAGACACCGTTGAAGGAGGGCAGCGTATTGGTAACACCGGTGCCCACAGTGACCAGGGACATCATGCTGCGGCCATTCGTGGCGAGTTGAAGCACCTGCTCGCCGGTGATCAGCGAACTGACTTCGTTGGTATCGGTCTGAACCGCGAGCGCGGTCGCATTGACGGTAATCGACTCGCTTGCCGAACCTACTTGAAAAGCGATATCGGCGCGGACGGTCGCCGCCACATTCATGACGATGTCTGTCTTGGTGTAGTTCTTGAATCCGGCTTTTGCGGCTTTGAGATTGTAGGTACCGACCGCGAGTCCGGGAATCTCATAGAGACCGGATGCGCTCGATTGAGTGGTGCGTACCTCTCCGGTACTTGTTTGAGTGACTGTGATCGTGACGCCTGGGACCGCCGCTCCTGACTGATCAGTGACTACTCCAGTGATCGTGCCGTTCTCCTGCGCCCCTGCCGTAATGATTGCGCATAGCACAAACACAAATAGACACAGCAATTCTCGTAAAAACCTCATATGGATGCCTCCTCCAACGGTTATTTGCTGTCCTCATCGCGGTTCAGTATGTCGTCAGGTTCGGACCGCGATAGTGTGCTGATCTTCTCGGATCAGTCAATGGGTTCATGGAGTCGCTGGATATCGGCACCGGCAGGAATATGCCACGCACCTCGGCTGAGGTCGTCAAACCGAGACTATCTGTTGTCTACGTGCTCGTGCGCGTTACGTGGCGGCGAAGCCTTAAGGAAGTTCTTTCCTATATCGATATGGGGGACTTGGGAGCAATTCCATTTGTGCTGCGATGACGAATCTGCAGGACGATGACGTGAGAATCACTCCTACTTTGCAGAAGCCCATATGTTTAAATTCGCCGTTCAAAGCAAACAGAACTCGATGCCTTTGACACTTGCTCGCCTCTAGCCAGCGATGGTTTGAGATGGTACCACTCTGCAATACAGTTGTCATTACTTAATCGCATTTCTAGCGCGATTAATTCCATTGCAGAAAACATTAGGCGAAAAGACCTGTAGATCGATGACGTTGCAGCACTCACAGCCACACTCAGGTTGGAATATGATTTCGAGCCGTTTCAAAACGGAGAGCGTGAATTGAATTTATCGGACAACCGCGCTGGCGATCTTCCTTCAGTCGGTGCCAACAGACACGCACGTTTGCTGGATCACATTCCGACGCGAAGCGGGTAGTCTTTTCCGCCCAAGCATGCATCCCAGCCAAGGACACGTCACTTCCGGCAGGGTTTCGACCCCGTTAAGAAACCGGCTGGAGCCAGCGACCCGTTAATTCAGACCCTAGAATTCTGCCGAGATTTGCCGATTGATTATGCAGATGCTTTCAGAAGACCTAGGAGGGCTGTGACCAGGCGATCCAATGTTGCGGCATTCGCGTTTTGGTTCCTCCTGTTTGGCCTCGCGGCCAAATCCGCTGGTCCCGCAACGGCAAGTGCTTCCTTCAGCGTGTCAGCCGTCGTTCAGGCTTCGTGTCAGGCGTCGCCCGCTCGTGCAACATTCCGAACCTATGCAGCGGCAGTGGCAAACGCAGCATCGTCGGTTTTAGTCAGCTGCACCCACCCAACTCCATACAACATCAGCCTCAGTACGGATGCTGCGAACGCACCTGACGTTCCCGTGCTCAGAATGGCTGCGGCGAGTCTTGTCCTCCCATCAAACTTTCGGAGGACTCTCAATTGGAAGCCGCAATTGACGACCGACAACGCATCGGAATTGATTTCTCTTCTGGGAGCCGATCCCCACTACACAATCGATGGATCAAGCGCATATCCCGGCGAGGTCACCGTCGTCATTACTTACTGACCACTCACTAACCGAAGGCCAGCACACCTAAAATATCTTCTCTTTCTCGAGTCTCGAGAAGAGCAGTGGCTGTGCGCCGCTTCATTTTCATTCGGCCAGCGGCAATAAGGTCAGCGACTCCCAAATGCCCCCTGGAAGATTGACTACCTGCGCTATGTAACACTAAGGTACTGATACTAATCGATCTTTTATACGAAAGTACTATATGGGTTGGGGTTGCGCTAGATTAGAGTTTGAAAACTAACAAATCCACAAGTTCTCAGTGCGGCTAACGTTCGTCCTGAGATTGAATTACGGCGTATTGCCCACGCGTACTACGCCTCAGGATCACTGTGCTTAACTGGCAGCAATTGAACACAGAGTTGTGCATTCCAATGACATTTCTCTGGTACAGAATTGCTTGATTTGGCCGAAAGGCTGATCTGTTCGACCCAAGGGGCGGATTGCCAAGATTCAACCTGCAACCCAACTCAGTAAGAGGAATCGTCCTTTATGAAAGTACCTGCAGTTCTTAAGTCCACACTCGCCACCGCCTTTCTTGGGATCACGACGCTTTGTCTTGCTCCCTCGTCTTCTCAAGCAGCAACAGCCACCGCCCCAATCAACGTCTCTGCCACTGTTGTGGCAACCTGCACAATCGGCGCCACGGCCATGGCATTCGGAAACTACACCGGCGTAGTAGCCACCGCTACGTCGACCGTCACGGTGCAATGCACCAACACAACGCCCTACACAGTTTCGCTGAATGCAGGAACATCCTCCGGCTCCTCAGTCACCGCGCGCAAGATGACCGGTGCTGCGGGAGTCTTCCTGAACTATGGACTGTACTCGGATTCGGGCTATGCGACCAATTTCGTTACCACGGCCAGCATCACGGGTAACGGAGCTGCGCAGCCAATTACTGTCTACGGAAGCGTCCCCGCCGGACAGTATGTAGCGCCGAATACCTACACTGACACAGTCACCGCGACGGTCTCCTATTAATAGTTGCGTTCCAATAGGGGTCTCATGACTGCACGTCGCCGCAAAGCAACAGCCTTCGCACTCGCCGCCATTCTCGCGCTTCTCTTTACGAGTTTGGCGGCAGAGGCGCAGGCGCTGTCGGTTCTTCCCGTTAATATCTTTCTTCAACCCGGGCAAGCGGCTACGACTCTGACGGTGACCAACCAGGGAACCAGCAAGACCGCCGTCCAGATTCGTGCGTACGCCTGGAACCAGCATGAAGGCGACGATCAGCTCGCTCCTTCAGAAGAAGTCGTAATCAGTCCGCCGATTGCCTCGATTGCTCCAGGTGGCAACCAGGTTGTGCGACTCGTTCTGCGTCTGCCGCCTATGGGCCGGGACCAGGAGTCTACGTATCGGATTCTCGTAGACCAGATTCCACCTCCGGCCGAGCCGGGGATCGTGCACGTTGTCCTACGCCTTTCCATTCCGATCTTTGCAGAGCCGATGAAACGCGCGGCTCCAAACGTTCAGTATCACGTCGAAGTGAAAGCCGGGCAGACATATCTCGTGGCTGTAAACAATGGCTTGCGCCACGATGTTCTCCGCGATATCGAGCTCTCAACGAGTGATGGCCGCAAGTTGAAGCCTGTTCCCGGAACATCCCCGTACATTCTCGCCGGAGCCAGCCGGCGTTGGAACATTGCCGCCCAGGGTCCCCTTCCTTTGCCAAGCGAAACCTTGACATTGACAGGTCACTCGGATTCCGGCGCTATCGAACAGCAGGTACGTGTTGTCTCGATACCATGATCGACGGAGAAGAGCCGCCAGCTGGCTCAGGTTTGCGGGAATCTTATTTCTCGGGGTGCTGATCTTTCCTCAAGCGAACTTTGCTAACGAGCCCGATAAGGAAGCGCCAACAGACAGCGCTCCGGAATCAAGCGCCGACGTGACTCTCTTGTTGGAGGTGCTGATCAACGGCCACTCCACGGGTAAAATCGGAGAGTTCACGATGCATCGCGGCAAGTTGATGGCGCGGCCGGCAGAACTGACCGATCTTGGATTCCGTCTTCCTGAATCAATTGCAATAGCCTCCACCGGCCTGATCGCATTGTCTGACTTGCCAGGACTGACATTCACCCTCGATTTGAGGAAGCTCGAACTGAATGTGACAGCGAGCGACAATCGGCTTTTGCCCACTCTGCTGCGGCCCATTGGAAGAGGCTTTGCCTCCGATCATCGAGTGATCGAGAGCGGAACAGGCTTGACGCTCAATTACGATACGGTCGGATCTTTCGCCGGGGGCGCGGCTGGAGGCACAGGATCGATTGATCTCAGGGCCTTCTCGCCGTGGGGTGTTGCCAGTTCAGGATGGCTTGGGTACGCAGGCACATCATCGAGCACTACGGGGGCTACAACGGCGGTCCGTCTCGATTCTGCTTACACCTTCGCGGACATCAATTCACTTCGCCGCTACAGCCTGGGCGACTTCATCAATGGCGGTCTCTCCTGGACGCGTCCTGTCCATCTTGAAGGCGCACAGATTCGTTCAGATTTCAGTATGCGCCCCGACCTCATCACCTTTCCTCTGCCTACGATCAGTGGCTCGACGGCGGTTCCCTCTTCCGTTAGCGTGCTTGCGGACGGAAACCTGATTGTCGCGAGCCAGGTCGGTTCTGGACCATTTGAGGTGCCTCAACTCCCCGTCGTATCGGGAGCGGGTACGATTTCGATGACGGTGACCAATGCACTTGGTCAGCAGGTGACCTTAACCCAGCCGTTTTATGCCAGTTCCTCTCTGCTCGATCCGGGTCTGCAAACCTTTGCGGTGCAATCCGGCCTGGTAAGGCGCAACTGGGGCACCGTCAGCGACGACTATGGGAAGCTCGCGGGAACGATTGTCTATCGTCGTGGTCTTACCCGGAGATTCACGATCGAGGGAAGTGCGGAAGGCACTCCGGGCGCCACGATGGGGGGCGCAGGCGGCGTGGCCCAAATCGCCAATCTTGGCGTCGTCAACTTCGCAGCTGCTGTCAGCGGGGGTTCCGGACACACGGGCGCTCAGTTTTCTCTGGGAGCCCAGCGAATCGGAAGAGTGTTCAGTATTGGTGGCGCGGCAATCATTGCCAATCGCGACTATCGCGATGTCGCCTCGATGAATGGAGATGGGGTTCAACGAAAGCAACTCAGCGGATTCGCCAGCCTCTATTTCAAACGATTCGGTTCTCTGGGCGCTGCCTACAGTGGCATCGATCAGGATCCCACGCCAAACCCAATCCCGTTCGGCGTTGTATCGGCCGAGCATTCCCATGTTGCTTCAGGAAACTACTCACTTCAGTTTCATCGTGTGACGATTTACGCTTCCGGCTTCAAGGATTTTGCCGCCGCCGGCGAAAGCAGTGGTCTTCAGGTGGGCATCACCATCCCGTTGGGCAGGCGAAGCTCAGTAAATGTGAGCGGTACCTCTGATGGCAGCGTTCAAGTGCAGGCGCAAAGATCGGCAGCACTCATTGGTGAGTGGGGATATGACGCTTATGTCTCTGCCGGCAATTCGCAACACGAATTCGGGCAGGTGCAATACAAATCCAGTGTCGGCCTATTTACCGCTGGAGTTGACCAGAGCGGTAGCCTGACTACTCTGCGGCTTGAATCCCAGGGCGCTCTTTCGTGGGTTGATAAAGGCCTTTTCCCGTCCAACGAGATTTACGACAGCTTCGCGATTGTGGACACCAGTCCGATGCCGCACGTGCACGTCTATCAAGAGAATCGTGACGTGGGGAGGACGGACTCCTCGGGGCGGCTCCTCGTGCCCGACATGCGCTCGTTCGATCTGAACCATATCGATATCGAGCCCACCGATATTCCGCCAGACGTAACCATCAACACCGCCACGCGCGAAATGCGACCGCAAGATCGCTCCGGTGTCGTGATCAAGTTTCCCATCAAATTCAGCCGTAGCGCGCTGTTGCATCTCGTTGATGACGCAGGAGCTCCGATGCCTCTCGGAAGCACTGCTACTCTGCGAGCAACTGGAGCAGTCGTTCCGGTTGGCTACGACGGGGAGGCGTACATTGAAGATCTCAGCGCACACAATGAAATTGCGGTCGAACGCCTGGACGGACGGCACTGCGCTGTAACATTCGATTACCACCCAGTACCCGGAGGAATCCCGTCAATCGGTCCGCTGAAATGCAAAGAGGTCCAGCCATGATGCGCAGGCTTGGGCTGGTCATTCTCTTTGCATTCTGCTGTGCCTGGACAGCAGAAGGTCAAACCTGCACGCTTTCCGTCACAAGCCTGAGCTTTGGCACTTACGCTGGCACGTTGCTCAACGGCACAGCCACCGGCCAAGTCACCTGCGCCGGGGCATGGGATATCCCTCTCAATGCGGGAACAGGCGCCGGGGCAACCGAGACCGTTCGAAAGATGACCGGCCCAGGCGGCGCGACACTGAATTACCAGGTGTTCCAGAATGCTGCGCGGACAACGAACTGGGGCAATACTGCGACCGATGAGGTGACCGGGACAGGAAACACGACCGTCACCTTCTATGGCCAGATCCCTGCTGGACAGGTGGTGGCTCCGGGAACTTATACCGATACGCTGAGTACTGCCACCACATCGTTTCAAGTAACTGCGATCATCGCTCCTTCATGCACAATCACTACGAGTCCATTGGCCTTTGGCAACTACACAGGTCTGGTGCTCAATTCCACCACGACAATTCTTGTTACATGTAGCAAATCCAGCACCTACAACGTGGGTCTGAATGCGGGAACATCGACAGGCGCAACGGTGACCAATCGCAGTATGACGGGACCTTCCTCGGCATTATTGAATTACAAGTTATTCAGCAACGCCGGACTGACCACCAATTGGGGCAATACCGTGGGCACCGATACGGTAGCAGGAACTGGAAGTGGCGCCTCCCAATCTCTCACCGTTTATGGCCAGGTCCCAGCGGGCCAACTCGTCCGACCCGGTAGCTACACCGACACCATTACCGCGACCCTCACCTATTAGGTGCCAATCTTATGGGGCTCCAGCAGGCTCCACATCCTCAATGACGACATTTAGATCACTATCAGAGAAACTCTCCGGTGACGCCGAACTGGCGTGACGGCTCGATCGCTATTTCACTTTGAAAAGTTCCTTGTCTTGATAGGCTTTTTGGAGAACGAAGAACGCCTGTTTCTTTTCACCTTGATCGGAAATCAGTCCCTTGAGGTTATAACCGTCCTGCACTCCCGGCAGCAACCGTCTTGGGGAACGAAAATCCACCAGTATCCAAGGACTCATTCCACGCAGTTGGGGGATTCGGTTCAGCATGCCCAGTTGATGTCGAAAAACATTAGCCTGGTATTCTTCTGTCCAGCGTTTAGTCTCTGCTCCGTGCAATCCGGCCTTTGCATCGGCGCCGAATTCGCTGATGATCATTGGCTTGTTAAAGGCGACGTGCCACACGGTGATATCGGTGTCCTCAGGCCTCTTTTCATACCATCCGATGTACTCGTTGACGCCGATCACATCGAGATCCTCGCCTAACGAGTCGTCGACATATTTGTCGTGTCCTTCTGTGCGCACCAATAAAGCCGCTGTAACCATGCGAGAGGAATCGAGAGCACGCACATTGCTTGCGAGGGTCTTGAGGAATTGAGTTCGATCCGGAGTATCAGGTGTCTCGTTGGCGATGGACCAGAGAACAATCGATGCCTTGTTACGATCGCGGCGAATCTCCTCAGTCAATTGCTGCTGCGCTTTTTTAAGAACTGCGGGATCTCCGAAATGCTCGGCCCAGTAAACCGGGATCTCCGACCAGACCATGATACCCAGGCGGTCAGTGGCACGAGTCATCCGCTGGTCATGAGGATAGTGGGCGAGGCGCACGTAGTTGCAACCCAGTTCTTGTGCCCACCCAAGCAGCGTTTCGACGTCCTTGTCATTGTTGGCGCGACCTCCACGAAAAGGGGCTTCCGCATGCATGGAGACACCGCGCAGAAAGATCGGCTTTCCGTTGAGCAGGATATTCTGGCCGTCAGTTTCGACAGTTCGAAAGCCGACTTCATCCTCCAGTTTGTCTTCTCCAGCAGAGAGCAGAATGCGGTAGAGTTTGGGATGCTCGGGAGACCAGAGTTCCAAGTTAGTTGCGAGAATCCGGATCAATCCTTTGCCACTGTGATCTAGCTGCGAGGTAGCCGACAAATCAGCTTCAGGAATCGCAATGGTGATCGTTGCCCCTGGGCTTGCATCGCGCGCGTGAACCCATCCTACAACCGCTGTGCGTTCATGATTGAGGTGAAGGTCGTAGTCGTCGATGAAGCTCTCGGCCACCTCTACGAGGGCGACATCCCGGGTGATGCCTCCGTAGTTGAACCAATCGGTTGTTGCGGTGGGCACTCCGTCAGCCTGCCTCGTGGCATCGACCGCAATCACGATAAAGTTTTTTCCCGCGTGCAACTCCTGAGTGGCTTCACAATCGAAGGCGGTAAAGCCCCCCTCGTGATCGCAGACATGTTCGCCGTTAATCCAGATCATTGCTTTGTAGTTAGCCGCGCCGATGTGCAAAAACGCTCTGTGGCGGGCCTGGGGCTGGAAGTCGAAGTGTCGCTGATACCAAACCAATCCTTCGTAGTAGAAAAGTTGCGCGCTTTGCGTATTCCAGTCTCCCGGAACTTTCAATGTGGGAGACTTGGCGAAATCGTATTCGACAAGGTGATCGCTTCCGGGCTCGGCGGCGCCATTCAGATAGAACCCATCCTTGCGCAATTCATGGTGGAACGTATACAGACCAGTCGCGTATGGGTCCACGATGTAGTGCCAGTCGCCGTTGAGGCTCACGCTCTGCCGATGGTCCACATCCGCCAAAACAGTCGAAGGTGATTGAGCGTATAGAAAGAGTTGACCAATAAAGAAAAACTCAAAAATGATGCAAAGCGTGGCTTTCATCGAAGGTCCTTGATTGGACTGAGATGTACCAAAAACAAGTGAGGGATCGCGGTGGCTATCCAAACAAGGGACGCCAAGTCAGACGCCGCCGGTCGACTACTTTGTCAATTAGGCCGCAGGACGTCTCGCAGTGTTGAACCCCGACGTGCTCCTCAGCCCTGATTGCGGACAGAAGAGCACGCCGGTTTGCCACTCGTTTCGAGTTACGTTAGAAGGTCAAGCGCCCGCCCAACTGGATGATGCGCTGGGTGCCTGCGGCTGAGGTGATAGTTCCCTGAGAGCCCGCAGTGATATTCCCGGAGGACGGGTTGTTGAGACTCACCCAGTTCATGACGTTGGTGATTTCGGCACGGAACTGGAAGACCATTTTCCCCTCGATGTTCACGTCGCGCAACAGGGCAGCATCCATATCCTTGAGCCCGGGTCCGATCAGTGAGTTGCGTCCCACATTGCCATCTGCGCCGCCAGGGCCAATGCCCAAGCCAGGCCCGTTGGCCGTGTACGAGGCTACGCCGGGGTTCGTGGTGCTGTTCTGCTGGTAGTTGAACCATCCTCCCGTTACGGTATTCAGGCTTTGGCCACCAGTGTAACCACCGCATATACGGCAGCGGTGTGGGTCGAACTTGGGGTTAACGCCAGTAAAGTTAGGGCGGCTTGAGCCCTGGCTGTCAAAGTTCTTGTTGGATCCCGTGGACACCGAAAACGGCAGGCCGCTCATCAAGTAGGCGATTGATGAGATCGTCCAACCGTTGAGCCCTCCCTTGATGATCTTGTTCGTTCCGCGGTAATAGTCGATGTTCCACATGCCGTTGATGGCCGCATTGTTGTCGCGGTTGTTATTCATGAGGCCATATTCTTCCTTAAGGCCGCCGCCGATGGCACCCATAGAGTTGTTGCTCGGGGTGAAGGGCTTGCCAAAGTAGCCGAAATCCTGCGCGCTCTGCAATCCATTCTCCACGAACTCTGCGCTTTCCAGCGCGCGGCTCCAGACATAGAAACCACTGACCGTGAAGCCGCGTGACAACGACTTGGATGCCGAGAGTTGAAGCCCGTTATAGTTGGAGGTCTGATCTGAGATCAGGTAGGTAATCCCGCTCACCGTGCCAGGCGTAAGGTTGATGCCGGCGTCGAATTGACGACGTTGCTCGGTGCTGGCCGCTGAAGTGGAGAGAGCGCCGACTAACGGGCCGCCGGAAGAATTTACCGTTGAGTAAGGTGCGTAGTTGGCGTCGACGAAAGTCGACAGGTGACGGCCAAGGGTGCCTACATAAGCTGCCGTCGCGCTGACCTTGTAAGGCAATTCTCGCTGCACGCTAAGGTTGAACTGGTAGACAGACGAGTCTTTAAAACCCGGAGGAATGGCCTCAATGCTTTGGCTCGGGTAGAATTTCGGAGCCGACGGCGAATAGTTGTACGGGAAGATGCCGCCACCGGGAGCGGTGCTGGGGAAACCAACATTGTAAATATTGGTGAGAGAGGTTCCGGAGCCAAAGTTGTTACGAATGGAGAACGGCATGGCGTTGCCCGGCTGGTTCCACTCATTGCCGCTGGGATTGCCGTAGAAGATGCCCGCTGCGGCGCGAAGAGAGGTCTTGCCATCCCCAAACGGATCCCATGCAAAACCAACACGAGGCGAAATGTAACTGAACTTCGTGGTGGTGAGGCCGCGACCGATGCCGCTGTCCCCGGGGTACAGCGCGCCTTTCGGAGCGGTCGGGGAAACTGTGGATTGTTGGCCCGGAATAAACGACGCCAACCTGTTATGAGCATCGACGGGAGGTGAATCGATGTCCCAGCGGAGTCCAAGGTTGATCGTGAAACGAGGCGTGATGCGATAGTTATCCTGCGCAAACGCCGCGTAGTGCCAAGTGCTGATATGCGTGGTATAAGGCGCGTCCTGCTCAAATCCGCTGAATTGGCCGGTCATAAAGTCGGCAAGCGAAACACCCGTGCTGGTGGGCGCGGAGGTCGAGAAGGTAATCTCGCCATAATTATTCAGATTGGCAAGGAACATGGTCTTGTCGAGAGCGAACTCACCGCCAAGGGACAGATTGTGCTTGCCCTTGGTCAGGCTGACCATGTCGCGTAACTCATAGTTATCGGAACCCGTGACCGGGCCGGCGTTCGGGTTGCCCGTGTTAAAGCCAGCACCGGTTAGTTGGGGCAGTGCGGCCGGTCCCTGGATGAGGAAGTTCGAGCCGAAACTGGCGAGGGTTTGGTTGGCCGGGCCGGTCACAGGGATCATCTTGCGTCCGCCCATGGCCCGCGTGAACGTGAGCCAGGTTTGGTTCGCCAAGGTTGGGGTGAAGGTGTGAACGTCGCTTATGTTGGCATTCGTCTGAGCAGAAGCGGACTGAACCCCGGTCCAATTGACGTTGCCACCTCCGCTGGGAGTTGACTTGGTGTTGATAAAGAAGTAGGTCACTCCCACATGGTCCTTGTTGCCGATCGACTCGTCATACTTTCCAAGGTATTCGTCTGAGTCTGTTGGGGTCTCGTATATGGTGGCGTATGTTGCGCCGCCGGTTTTTGTAACCTGGGTGCCGTTGGGCAACGGAATGGATACGCCGATCTTGTTGTTTACGTTCAAGAGATTTGCAGCGGTTGGATCCAGGAGGGAGGTCGGGATGCAATACCCAGCAGTAGCGGCGGATATGATCTGGCAACCCGGGCCAGCGTTTACTCCATTCACCAAGTTCGCCGCCACATGCTTGGTGCCCGGCGTGTAAATAAGGGTGGTCAGGGTCGTGTCCGCGGTAAAGTCGCCGAGGCGCTCAGCAGCCGTGGGCACCGTAGCGCCTGTGACCGTTCCGCCTTGTATCTGGCGCAGCCCGGCATAGCTGAAGAAGAAGAAGGACTTGTCGTGCTTGATGGGGCCGCCGACGGTTCCGCCAAAGTTGTTGCGGTGGTAAGGAGCCTTAAAGGTAGGTGCGGGGATACTCCATGTATATGCATTGAAGTCGGTATTGCGGTTGAACTCAAACAAACTGCCGTGGAGCTGATTTGTTCCCGATTTTGTGATCACCGAGACGACAGCGCCGGAGAATTGGCCGTATTCCGCCGCGAAAGCGTTGGTATCGACGCGGGTTTCTTCGATTGCGTCGGGGTTGGGAGCTGGGTTTCCGTAGTTGCGCATACCAGTAATGTTGTTGCCGCCATCGAGATAAAACGCGACGGTTCCGTTGCCGGAATCGAGCGAGCCGTTAACCTGGACATCTTCGGACGGCAGCCCTACGGTGAAATTGGGGGTGCCGCTGGGGTTCTGGGTGACGCTGCTGCTATTGGCCATCACGCCCGGCGTGAGGGAAAGTTCGGTGTATGCATTGCGATTGACCAGCGGCAGGCCGATGACCTCGTCCGGCTCAATGGTCCGGCCCAATACAGCATCGCTCGTATTGATCTGCGGGGGAGCCTCGGTGACCGTGACAGTAATAGTCTGCGCGCCCACCACCAGCTTGATGTCAAGCGACAGTGTCTGGTCAACATCGAGGGCAAGGTTCTTTCGCACATAGCGCTCAAAGCTGGCTGCTTCCGCCTGGACGGTGTACTTGCCGACGGGAAGGTAATCGATACGGAACTCGCCATATCCGTTTACTGGTGCCATACGGGTGAACCCCGTATCAACGTTGGTTGCCTTGACCGTAGCCGTGTCGACTACCGCGCCCTCTTGATCCTTCACGGTACCAACGAGAGTTCCCGTAGTTTGCTGCGCTCCAGCAGGCAGGAGTGCCAGCCCGAGCAGAAGTAGGGAACCTGCCAGGTGAAGGAATAGATTCGGTCCTTGGCCCGCAGATGCCATGAATGACAGCCTCCGAAGAATTGACTTCATGTATCGCTCCTTTTGCGGCCATGCTCAACGAGTGCCCGCATGGTCCGTTTTTAAAAAATGAGACCCTGTGAGTTTTCTGCTCTTACTTCGCAGCCAGAACAAACGCCAAAGGAAACCCAAATGCGATCATGTGGGCGTTCATCTGAAGGTCAGTCTTCTCACCCAAAATCGAGAACCGGTACCAAGCGACAACGTTGGCCGGAGATTCCCGACGAGGCGAGGAAATCGGTCAGATTGATGCGTGCAACCCTAGCGATTTGCTTGGTTCGCTGTCTTGTTATTTCGAAGTGAAATCTGTGTGATCGGAATTGTGAGTAAAGCCTCTGGCACAAGCAGAATTCGAAAAAGAGACAGCTAAATCGATTTGGTAGCTATACCAATTCGCCACGTTAACGTTGTTAATGATTTACGTTGAATCTCTTTGGGAAAAGGATTAAGGAAGGTGAATGGCGGAGTGATGGCGGCCAGGAGTCCCAGCACTGAGGCGCTCATATAAAATCAACCGCGGAGCGCCCGATAGATGGCCACCGATTTCAACGCGAGGGAGAGTGAGCACAAAGAACTCGATTGGTTGTTGACTTCCGGAGTGCTGGGCCGCTCCCATAATCTCGCCCAGATGCTGAAGTTCATCTGTGAGAAGCATTTCGAGGGTCAGGATAGTCAGATCACCGAGCATGTGCTCGCTGTTGAAGCTCTCGGACGCAGGAGCGACTTCAATCCCCAGGTGGACACAATCGTCCGTGTGACCGCCCATCAATTGCGGAAACGCCTTCAGGAAATCTATGCGGGCCCCGGAGCCTTTCGCTCCGTGCAAATCCATATTCCAGCCGGCCAGTATGCACCTTCCTTCATCTATAAGGAGGGAGAGACTGCTAAGTTGTCCTCCTCCGTGGCTGAAAGCACGATTCAAGACTCTTCATCTGCTGAAGACTTCGTTGTTAGGCCCAGCACCGCGCGCCGGAAATGGCTGATATCCGGACTCGCACTGGCGTTCTTTGTCGTCCTCGGAGGAATCCTGCTCGACGTGATATATACGAGAGCGCATTCGGCCATGGGCGCAGTTCCAGAACTCAAGGCAAGCACTGTGGTAAAAGGACACCCCGTGCGAGCGTTATTGGGTAAGGGTCGCGAGCCCTACATCGATCGTGCGGGAGATAATTGGATGCCGGGAAATTACTGTACAAGTGGCGCCAACCTCTCCGAACCAAGCCAGCGGATAGCGGGTACGGAAGACCCAACAATTTTTCTTGGCGGCCTTCGCGGCCACGCTCATTGCGTATTTCCCGTCGACCCTGGAATCTATGAGGTGCATCTGCTTTTTGCAGAAAACTCAGATTTGGCCGAGGCTACCAACCGATCGGTGTTTTCCCTGAATGGCGGCGAAAACATCTCCCTGGATGTAGTGGACGATGCCGGGGGTGATTACATTGCGGATACCAAGGTTTTCCGAGGAGTTCGCCCCGAAAACGACGGCTCCATACACATCGATTTCGTCGGCGAAATCTCCGCGATGAAAGCTGTGGAGATTCTGCCGGCTCCATCCGAAGCGTTGTTGCCCATCAGAATTGTCGCTGGCTCGAAGCCTTACACAGATCCTGAAGGGAATGTCTGGCTGCCCGACCGTTACGTCATCGGTGGGCGCCCTGGACAGAGCGCAAAGGGGCAGAAAGTCGAGCAGACGGGCCTATACAGTTCCCACCGAGTTGGGAATTTCAGATATATACTCCCGGTCGTTCCTCTCGAAAAGTACCGCGTACGGTTATATTTTCAGGAGCCATGGTTTGGCAAAGAGAACGCTGGCATCGGCGGTCCTGGCAGCCGGGTTTTCGACGTTTGGTGCAATGGCGTCACTCTGCTTAAAAACTTCGACATCCTCAACGAAGCCGGCTCGAAACCCGTTGTGAAGACCTTTGACAATGTTCAGGCGACTGCGCAGGGGAAGATCGAACTCCTTTTTTCGCCCAATATCAACTATCCACTTGTTAATGCCATTGAAGTTCTACCCGAACCCGGCAAGTAAGCATCGAATAGACGTCGGCTCAAACGGCGGTTAATGGCATATTCTGCAGGTCCTTCAGCTAATTCCATCCTCATGAAGGCGCTGCTCTATGAAAGAACGACACCATGGCCGAGCAAGTTGCTCATTGCATAAGAGCTATGTTTCTCATGACGCCAAATCCCAAAAACATGGTGTGAGACGGTGAGTTCATCCCTTCGAACCCCGTCGGGCCAGTCCAACTTGCCTGGCGCCACTGCCGCGAAAACTGCGAACCCGGAACTGTGTCTCTCACCGCTTCCTTGGAACGCAGGGTTTAGAATCGTTCGTGGCGTCGAGACGTTTGCGCCGCCTATTTGCCCACACAGCGTACGCTGCGACGGGTCGATGTGTGTGACTTTTTAAGGAAGCGGGCAGGGATGCGAGCGAAGACGGCGGTAGTGCTGGGCGCCCAGTGGGGCGACGAGGGCAAAGGCAAGATTGTTGACGTGCTGAGCGAGCGCTTCAGCGCCGTGGCGCGTTATGCCGGCGGACACAACGCCGGCCACACCGTGATCCACGGCGGCCAGAAATTTGTCCTTCAGCTCATTCCCTGCGGCGTGTTGCGACCGCGGCTGCAAGGGCATCATCGGCAACGGCGTGGTGCTTGATCCGATCGCTTTTCTCAAAGAAGTGGCCAAGCTGCGCGGCCTTGGCGTCGAAGTCGATGGGCAGCTCTTTGTCTCCAACCGCGCGCAGGTGATTCTGCCCTACCACCGCATGATCGAGCTTGCCGCCGAAAGCGCCCCGGGACGCAAGCGCATCGGCACCACCAGCCGCGGCATCGGCCCCGCGTATGAAGACAAGATGGCGCGCAGCGGGCTGCGCATCGTCGATCTGCTGAACACATCGCTCTTGAAGACGCACATCGAGGCAGCCTGCGCCGAGAAGAATGCGATTGCCCATGCGCTCTTCGGCACCGATCCGCTGGATCCCGAAAAGATGTACGAGGAGTATGCGGCAGCCGCCGAAGAGGTGCGTCCGTTTGTCGCCGACACCGGCCGGCTGCTGCACCAGATCATTGCCGAGCGGCGGCTCCGTGATGTTCGAAGGCGCGCAGGGCACCATGCTCGACATCGACCACGGCACCTATCCGTTTGTTACGTCGTCGTCGGCAACGGCGGGCGGTGCGGCGACGGGAACCGGCGTGGGACCGACCGCGATCGGCACCGTGATCTCGGTGACCAAGGCGTATGTGACGCGCGTCGGCGAAGGTCCGTTTCCAACCGAGATTCACGATGCGATCGGCGACCAGCTGCGCGCGCGCGGCAACGAATATGGCGCGGTAACGGGACGGCCGCGGCGCTGCGGATGGCTCGACATTCCGCTGCTGCGCTACTCGAACCAGGTGAACGGCGCCGAGTGGCTGGTGGTGACGAAGATGGATGTACTCGACGAGCTCGAGGAAATTCCGATCTGCGTCGGCTACGAGATCGATGGCAAGGTAAGCGACGAGATTCCTGCGGACGTGCAGGGGCTGGAGCGCATCAAGCCGGTGTATACGACGCTGAAGGGCTGGCGCGCATCCACGGAGGGCATTACGGAATTTGATAAGCTGCCAAAAGCCGCGCAGGAGTATCTTCGCTTCCAGGAACGCGAGAGCGGCGCGAAGATCGGCATGGTTTCCACAGGGCCCGACCGCGAGCAGACGATGGTGCTGCCGGAATTTGCTGCGGCGCTCGACGAGATTCACGCATAAACTGAATTGACTGCCGAGGAATTCACCTTGGTTTGAGGAAGTGCCCCCCATGATCAGCTTTACTGTCCGGATAAGGTTCGCCCAGGAAGATCGGGCGGAGATTGCCGAGATTCTGCACGCACTCACCGAGGCGTCGCGCCAGGAGCCGGGATGCGTGAGTTACATTCCGCACTGGGTGCAGGGCGAACCGTGCACAGCCCTGATCTACGAGCAGTACCAGGACCAGAAGGCCGAAGAGGCGCACCGCCAGTCGCCGCACTTCAAAAAGTATGCAGTCGCCGGCCTGTACCAGAAGATGCTGGAGCGCAACCGCGAAGACCTCGCCGCGCTGGCTTGAGCCAAATCCTTGAATCATTTAATTAAAGCAACTACAAAAGAGTGCGCGTTCCTGCGGATGCCCTGGCCGATTGCGCGGATATGACTCCAGGGCTCTTGCAGAGTCAAATCGTTATGAAGACACATACCTTTGGTCACGTCACTCAGTGACCGTAAGGACGTCCCGCGATGGCGTTTGTGATGCGACACATTGACCCATGCCGCAGTTCAGGGATACTATCCGTTACGCCTATGGGAACGCTGAAGGCAAGGTCATTTGCAGACGTGAACCGCTACCTGGCGATGCGGCTCTTGCCGTTTTGGTATTGCTCGCCGCCGCGGCATCACTGCACGCCATGCCGCGGGCGGAGCGGCATGAGACGCGGCACCAGATCGACCAGCTGGAAGAGGCCTGGCGCAACGCAATCCTACATGGAAACATCCCTGCCATGGAGTCTCTGCTGGCCGATGACTACATGGCCATCACTCCCACCGGCATCCTGCAATCGAAAGAACAGGCCCTGGCCAATCTTCGCGCGGGCACCGTTCATTTCAACTCGATCGATCTGAGCGATCGCAAAGTCCGCCTCTATGGAACGACGGCGCTGGTAACGTCACGCGCCGAAGTCGCGGCCACCGGCCCCGATGGAAACATCTCCGGTAGTTACCGGTACACCCGCGTCTATGTGAAGGACGCGCACGGAGTGTGGCGCATCGTGAGCTTCGAAGCAAACAGGATCAGAGAGCCCGGCGAGCACCGGTAGTCCCGCATCTCAGATTCATTCGTTCCGGCCGGATTCGGTTCGTCGGTCAGCAACGGTTTTGTGATTGCGTCTTTTGCTTGCCTCGCAAGAACTGCTTTCCCGCGCGCGCCCCCGTCCCACTAAAATAAGCCGATGCCTGAACTGCCCGAAGTGGAAACGATCGCACGCGGCGTGGATGCGCGCGTGCGCGGAGACCGGATTGTGGATGCGTGGTTCGGGTCGCATCGCGAACCCTTCAAGAACTCTCCCGGCAGGCAGGCCGCGGGATTGCGGGAGCGCCGGATTCTCGCGGTCCATCGCACCGGCAAGCATATTGTCGTTGAATTGGAGTTCGCAGTCGGAAACGGCAGCGAGAGGCGAGCGGCCGGCGCTGCAGAACGGCATTGCGGCGCAATGGATCGTGCACCTGGGCATGACCGGGCGTCTGCTGGTGACGACGCCAGAGGCGCCAGTGGCGAAGCACACGCATGCGCGGCTGACACTCGCGAGCGGCCGCGAATTGCGCTTTGTGGATCCGCGGCGATTCGGGAGGCTCGAATTTCGCGATCTTGGGCAAAAGGCAATGGCTTCGCGGGTCCCGGAGCGGAGCCGCTTACGATTGCGGCCGAGGAGTTTGCTGAGTTGTTTCGCGGGCGGAAGCTGGCGATCAAGGCAGCTCTTCTGAATCAGACGCTGCTGGCGGGCGTGGGCAACATCTACGCGGATGAAAGCCTGTTCCGAGCCGGAATCCGTCCGCGGCGCAAAGCGGGACGACTGACGCGCGTGGAGCTGGAAAAACTGCGGCAGGCTCTGCGAGGAGTTCTGGAGCATGCGATCCGGCTGGGGGGGTCGTCAGTTTCAGACTATGTTGATGCCGAGGGTGTGCGTGGCTTCTTTCAACTTGAGCATTGTGTGTATCAGCGGACGGGGGAGCCGTGTCGCAAATGCGGGAGCGCAATCAAGCGAATTGTGGTGGCCGGACGGAGTACTCATTACTGCGCGCACTGTCAGCGATAGGGTCTGAAATCTACTGTTTTTTGAAGTTAGGTACCGTATGTTTACCAGAATCAAAACATTACCCAAATCCCGGATTGGTTAACTAATTGAAATTAAAAGCAATTCTGAACGGCATGCTGATTGCTATCTAGGGGGTGCCAGTGATGTACCGGCTGCTGGAAAAATTCCTGCCAGCCCGCAAAAACAGCAGACGCTCGGCAAGAGCAAACCGCCAAAGAAGCGGAAGACCGGCCGAGAGAGCCTGTAGAAGGCGCGGTGGAAATAACCACCGCCCATAATTTGCTGGGAGGCCAGTGACCAGCGCAGGGACACGAAACGCCACTCGAAATAGTGGCGTTTCGTGCGTTTGGAGCGGTTCAGCGCAAGGCCCGGCGGGCGAATCCACCATGAGCACCGCGGTGTTGGCTCACGGTTACGCTTGTACCGCCGGCAAAGAGGGCCCACTTGCGCGGTCGCTTCGGAGTCTGTAGTATCGAGATTGCCTATCAAGCGGCTGAAGCGAACCACCCGGATCAGGGCAGAGTCGGCTCGCCGCTGACAAAAGATACTTCGCAACAGAACCGGCGCACCGGCCGGAGGCAGCGAGGAATCCTATAGGACAGGCATCGCCCCAGGAACGCTGGCCGAATCGTACCGATCCAGACAACCGGAGAGTGCCGTTGCAGGTGAGTCGGGCAGAAGGCTTAAGCGTTTCGAATAGATGTTTGACCCTGGAGTCGCATCGAAGTTGTAGCGTCGTTTTTCGCAGGAATTCCTGGTGGCGAGCGATTGTCGAGGGAATAGACGAGAATGGCGCGATGCACCGGGCAAGAAAGGTACACCCACTGTTAACGCGTCGTGGGTACGCAAATGTCGTGGTCGGTTGCGTCCGGGAGCATTATTCCTCGGGCAAATTGCGCAGCATCATCGACAAGCGGAGAGCTACCCGCCACGGTGTCTCGTGTTTAAGCGAGACGAGCGGCAGGGAAAGGGAAACTCAGCAACCCGAGAGTTGAAAAGCTGAGCCAAGAGATTGAATGCAACCTATAGCAAAGTGCCAGGAAGTGCACGCATGACAACAGAACCGACGGTGCCCCAGCAAGATCTGGGGTCGTCCCCGACGAATGGTCAGGGACAGTCGCAAGGCCATCGGCGCCGCAGGCGTCGTCGCAAAAACAAGTCGAACCAGCCCGGCGGGCAGCCCCAGGTCCAGCAGCAGAATCCGCCGCAGCAGGCTCAGCCGCAGATGCAGGCTCCTCAACAGCCGCAGCAGCAGGGCGGGCCGCCCAAGCAGGCTTCTGGCCGACATCGGAAGAAAAAGAAGTTCTTCCAGCAAAAGACCAACACGCCGCAGCCGGGACCGGGCAACAGCATCGCTCCGCAGCACAATGGTCGGCGCAAGGAGAGGCAGAAGGGTCCGCGAACGTTTGTCGGTCCGATGGATCACAGCTACCGCACCGTGAATGGCAATGTAGCGGATGGACCCCCTTCCACGATTCCTACTTCCAGCAACGGACACCACGGTGGCTACTATGGTGATGTCAACGTCGGTGCTCCGACTCTCCCTGTGAAGGCGGATGCACCAACCCGCATCTTCTGCTTCATCGACGACCTGTTCTTCCAGGCGAAGATTCAAGAGACGGCAAAGAAACTCGGCGTGAAGGTAGAGTTTGTGAAGGGCGAGAAGGAGACCGTCACGCGGATCCTCGATACACCAGAGGGCGAGAAGCCCACGCTGGTGGTCTTCGACCTGAACAACCTGAATGCAAAACCGATGACGTTGATTCCGAAGTTCAAAACCAAGTTCAAGAAGGCGACGTCGATTATTGGATTTCTTAACCATCTGCAGGGTGATCTGAAGATGAAGGCCCTCGAATCCGGATGCGACACGGTAATGCCGCGATCTGCATTCTCGCAGAGCCTTCCCAACCTGCTGCGCCGGTATGGATTGGAAGAAGAAGACGAGTACGTGCCGCAGCCGGTTTAACAGCCGGTCCAGGTGGTGGAAGGCGAAGGGCGTCCGTGCGGCGGACGCCCTTCGTGTTTATGCGCGAGTCCTGGATGGTTGGGGTTTTTTATCCAGGCGGCCATGCCATGGGGCGCCCGCCCAGCAGGTGGACATGGATGTGATCCACAGTTTGGCCGCCGTCTTCACCCGTGTTGATCACCGTTCGATAGCCTCGAGTCAGTCCTTTGGAGCGAGCAATCTCAGCTGCCACCCAATGCAGATGGCCGATCAGGGCGCTGTGCTCCCTGCCTGCATGGGCAATGGAGGTGATGTGCTCACGCGGCAAGATAAGCACGTGCACCGGCGCCTGCGGATTGATGTCGGCAAAAGCGTAGCACTGTTCGTCCTGGTAGACGGCCTTGGAAGGGATACTTCCATCGATGATCCGGCAAAAGAGGCAGCTCATTTCGGGTTCAGTCTACATGAATCCAGCCGAACAGCTCGAATTGTAGCCATGCCGTGGGACATTGGGATGGATTCGTTCTCGATGGCCGTGAGAGGCTCCATCGATACGAGCATCTAGCTCCGCCGCCATTCTTTTGGGCGCGTCTCTTCCGTTTTTGCTTCCTCCGTGGCTTCGAGGAAGCGATGAATGGTCTGGGAGAGATTGTGTTTGAACATCTGCACGGATGCGAAAGGGGCATGTACAAGGCGATGCTTGCCACTTCTTTCCATCAGCTGGGCGACGCGGCGATTCCGATCGACGTTCATGACAACGAACAAGCCGGTCTCCCCGGACACACGGACAACTTCCCCTGATATGGGGACCTTTCTGGGACGGCGATCCGTTTTAATCACAATGCAGGAAATAGCGGAACTCACCAGAGACCTCAGCAAATGAGTGACTTCCAGCGACCCCCCTTTCTTGCATTGATCGCATCACTGGAGAGATGCCTCTTTTGAAGACTGAGTTGTTTGACGGGCGTTGCATCTGCCTGATTTTGTTGATAAAAACTGAGCTTCGGTACGAGGGTCGAACATCGATTGGAGACCCCTGTCGGCATTCCAAATCCTGGGCCGCGTTGCATATCGTTTTTCGCAGAAAGCCAGATGCGGATAAAATAGACTCAATCCCCGATCCGCTCAGCGCTGTTGCACTAGAGGTACGACCCTTACAACGTTGAAGTTCGAATGTGCGGAGTCGGAATTTCAACACATTCGAACACGCGCGTGTTGCATTTGCACATTGCGCGTTGAGGGTTTACCTGTGGCAACTACAAATATCCTGCCTATTTATACGAGACTCACTCAGAAGATCCTGCGCAAAGCTGCGAGTCGGCGCGAAGCCGGCAACGCCGAAATACTGAGGGGGCTGAAGTTGATCTGGCTTGAGCTTAGCTGCCCGTCGCACGCGTGGAGCTGGCCGCGTGCAAACAACGAAGAGCGCTTCGAGGGATTCGATGCACACCAGACGTGCCACAAATGCACATCGCGGCGGTTCTTTGATACGCGCGAGTGGCACGCGGGCCCGATCTACAAGCTGCGCCGACTCATGGCGTAACTGTTCCAGACCGACGTTGATGTTGGAGGATGGCGGTCCGCTCCTTCGAGTGAGGAGATCCGGGCTGGAGGTGTGTCCCGCCGGACCTGGGAAGAAGGGCGGAACACGCTCCGATGGGTCAAATGGTCAGATTACTTGGTTGACTGGATAAGATCCTGGATCACGTAGAGTTGCGACATGGTGAGGGAACGCAGCTTTTCATACCGCTCGAAGGTTGTGCCCAGTTCCATGTCGGGATGGACTTTCCGCCAACGGTCCACAAACTGGGCATCATCCTTGTAGATGGATTCCCATGTGGGAAAAACGTCGACGGTCACGGCCTGATAAGGCAGTTCGCTTCCAGACGGGAGGACACGTGTATTGAGCGACCATCCTGTCCGCACTCCGTCCTTCGCCATAGCCTCGGCAAGCGGCTTCCAGACCTTCTTCTCCCAGGCAAGATAGTCGTCCATGTTCTCCGCTGAGACCTTCATGTAGTTCACGACGAAATAGTCGCCCTTCTTGAACGCGCCGACGTAACCCTGGTTTTGAAACATGTTGTTTGAGATGAGAGTTGTGAGTGAGTTGCGCCGATCCACATATTGCTGTGCGGTCATCGTAATGCCCGCCTTTTTCAATGCGCTATCCAGTTCTTCGAGACCCATCGGCTGGGGAGGAATCCCGGGATACATCGAGACAATCACGTAATCACACTCAGCGGATCTGCCTGCAGGATTGAGAGACCGCAGGATGAACCATGAGGAGTATGCACCAGCGTCAACCCGCGACTGTGCGAACTTGTGGACGTCCTCGGCAGCCCACTTGCGGAATTCGGTGTTGTTTTCAGGCTTCACCTTGATGCAGACGACGCTGTGATAGCCGCTCGGCGCTTGCTGTGCAAACAGAGTGGCAGAGAGTGCCGTGACTAGCGCGACACACGCAAATAGACGGGGAGACTTCATGGGAACCTCTTCTTTCTTTAGGTCTCCGGCTGGTCGAACATGAATCCAGCGATACCAGTCTGAGCTTCGTTTGGGAGTGCGGGGGAAGTACAACGGCCATACAGCATAAGTGTGAAAACGGAAAGGTTTTTGATCGAAAGAGACAAGTTCGGGAACCACGAAAATGGAGATTTCCTGCGAGAGAACAACATGCGTGCTGCAGCGTCAGCGAGATCAATGCGCAGGGACAGCGGCGGCCGCGGTAGTGACGGGGCAAGGACCGAAGTCCTTCTTCAGCATCTCCACTTTGAAGACCTGGGGACCGGTGCTGTCTTTGGTCTTCTTGATCTTCGAACCGTGAATCTTGATCTTGTCGCCAACCTTGATACTGGCCGCATCGCCTTCGAGCGAGTAGGTCTTCGCGTCGCTGGTTCGCAGCTCGAGCCCTTTCTCACCCGCGACGACACATCCGTTGAGAGTGTGATGGCTGCGGCTGATTTCGACCGGAACGATGATGGCCACCGCGATAACCGCGCCGACGCCGAATGCGGCGCCCACGATTTCGCCGCTGGATGGACCAATATTGCCGAAGGGGCTGAGTCGCTCGAACAGCCGGTGGGTGATGACGCACCCGTACAGAGCATCGCTGTAAGAGCGGCGAATGCAGTGATTCCCCAGCGACGCTTCATGGGCAGATTTGGCTGTTGAGATTTGCGCGTGAGATCAGGCGACGAAGACTCGTACAAGGTGTCCTCCCTGTGTCGACAGCTTTCAGTGACTACGGGTGGCCCGGGGCAAAACAGTGCTCCGCCGCATTTTTGAACAACAGACCTTGTTTCGTTCAAGCGGGGAAGTGGAAACGTTGCGAAAGTATGCAACTTTGCCAGCGTCACATGCAAGCCAATTCGCAATGCGCGCGGGAACGGAGTTCAGCTCGTGTGGTCGAGAATGATCTTCCAGCCGTGGGGGCCTTTGCGCCAGACTAGCGAGAAGATGCCATCGTCTTTCTTGGCTTCGCCCTTGGCGGTGCGTTCAAGATGGAATTTGCCGGTGACGAGGGCGATTTCGGATTTGCCGCAACCGGAGGGAAGCAGGCGGATGTCGATGTCGCTAAAACTCAGTTTCCCCATCTGCTCGGGGCTGGTGTAGTTCAGCATGTAACGCTCGCGAATTGGCTGGAAACCCTTGCGAAGGGTCATGCCGATGAAGGTAGTATCGGGCGAGTCCTCGTAGGCCTGCATGAATGCGGGAATGTCGGCGCGATTCCAGGCGTCTGTCTGGGCCTTGATGGTCGCGCGGATCTCCGCTTCGTCAGTTGCCGCGGCTGCAGCCTGGTGGTCGGACTGTGCCCGGGATGTGGGGACGATGGCAATCAGGAGCACAGCGAGGAACGGCAGGGCGCGTTTCATGGTCGGGCCTCCGGGGATGGAGTGAATGGGTCAAGCTTATAACGATTTGCGCGCCGGTCGGAATTAAGGTAGTTGATCACGGTTCCTTTTGGCCATTGCTTTCCCGACCTTGCGTCAAAAGTCCCCGCAAGGATGGGGCACCTTGGCACTGCCGACTTGAGATCAGAAAGCGCGGATTGCCCTACAATCTGAGTATGGCCTCTGCCGCTGAGACTTCCCCATTTCGAGTGGTGCACACGGTTTGTTCGCATGACTGCCCCGATAGCTGCGCTGTGTTGGTTTCAGTAGATGCGAATGGCCGAGCGGTCAAGGTGCAGGGCGATCCTTCGCAGCCTGTGACGCAGGGGTTTCTGTGCGGCAAGGTGGCAAAGTACCTGGATCGCGTGTATTCGCCGCAGCGGCTTCTCTACCCGCTAAAACGCAAGGCGGGTGTCGCCAAGGGGCCGCTCGATAGAGGCAAGGAACACGAGGCATTCGATCGGATCAGCTGGGATGAGGCGCTGAGCGCAATTGCTGCGCGATTGCAGCAGATCAGCGACGCACACGGACCGGAATCAATTCTGCCTTATAGCTATGCGGGAACGATCGGCGTGCTGGGTTTTGGGTCGATGGACCGGCGTTTCTTTCACCGGCTGGGCGGCAGCCAACTGGACCGCACGATTTGCTCCGAAGCTGGCGGGGTTGCGTGGAACCTGGTGTACGGGAAGAAGTTGGGAACACCCACCGAAGACTACAAGCTGGCCAAGCTGATTGTGGCGTGGGGCGCGAATATTCACGGCAACAACGTTCACCTGTGGCCGATGGTGGAGCAGGCGCGTCGCAACGGAGCACGGTTGATCGTCATCGATCCGTACAAGACGCGCACTGCGGCCCTGGCGGACTGGCATATCGCGATCCGGCCCGGAACCGACGCAGCCCTGGCGCTCGGCCTGATGCACGTAATCCTGCGTGAAAGCCTGGAAGATCGCAGGTATATCGCCGAGATGACCCACGGGTTTGAGCAGCTTGCAGAGCGCGTGCGCGGCTACACGCCGGAGCGCGTGGCGTCGTGGACAGGCATGACAGCCGGCGAGATTGAGCAGTTGGCGCGCGAGTATGCAACAACGCGCCCGACTGCGCTACGGATGAACTATGGCGTGCAGCGAAGCGAAAACGGCGGCACGGCAGTGCGTGCGGTTGCCATGCTGCCGGCACTGACGGGCGCATGGAAGTATCGTGGAGGCGGCGGGTCTCTATCGACGTCCGGAGCGTTCGCATGGAACAAGCGTGAGTTGGAGCGGCTGGACCTGGCACTGGATTCGCCACTTGGGCGGCCGGCGCGCGTGGTGAATATGTCGGTGCTGGGAAAAGCGTTGAATCAGGGAATCGGAGACAGGGGACAGGGATTAGACGACCAGGACGGTGCCGGCGACGATGTGCTCAGCGGTGGGCCACCAGTGAAGGCGCTGTTTGTATATAACTCGAATCCGGGGGCGGTAGCTCCGAACCAGAACGCAGTACTCCGGGGTTTGGCGCGGCGGGATCTGTTTACCGTGGTCCACGAGCAGTTCTTCAACGACACCACGGATTACGCCGATTACGTGCTGCCTGCAACTACGTTCCTCGAGCACACGGATATCCAGGGCGCCTACGGGCACTATTTTGTGCAGCTCTCGAACCAGGCCATTGAGCCGCTGGGCGAGGCGCGGTCGAATGTGTGGCTGTTTGGGCACCTTGCGCAGTACATGGGGTTTACGGAGCCGTGCTTCCGCGACACTGAAGAGCAGTTGATCCGGCAGGCGCTTTCAGTGGGGCTCGACGGGCGCTCAAAGAACAAGGAAATGGAGCACATCAGCCTGGAAGACCTGCAGGAAAAGGGGCATATTCCGCTCGCTTTTCATCAAGATCCGGAGAGTGATCCCTTTATGCCGTTTACGTCGGGCCCGCTCCCGACGCCTTCGGGGAAGATCGAGTTTTATTCCGAGACACTGGCCGCAAAAGGACAGGACGGGTTGCCGGCCTTTGTGCCGCCGACGGAGTCTCGATGGAATGAAAACGCAAAGCGTTTTCCGCTGGAGTTCCTGAGCCGGAAGGCGGATAACTATATGAACTCGACGTTCGCGAATCTCGAAGGCCACCGCAAGATGGAGGCCCGAACGAGCCAGCGGCTGGAGTTGCATCCAATTGATGCGAAGGCGCGGGGAATCGCGGACGGCGATGCGGTTCGCGTGTGGAACGATCGCGGAGAGATAATGCTGACGGCACTTGTGAATGGCACGGTGCCCGAAGGTGTTGTGGCAGGACGGCTGGACTGGTCCAAGTTCAATGAAGGCGGCGTGAACGTGAACGCGCTGACCAGTGAACGTTTGACCGATATCGGCGCGGGGGCTACGTTCTACTCGGTCCTGGTGGAAGTGGCGAAGGCGTAAAGCCCGCGGATTGCGCTTCTTAAACGAAAAGAACAGATCTGCGCGGAGATCGCACTCGGCTTGGCCCGGTGAATGCGCCGCGCAAGCACTTTGATAAAAGGCGGTAGACTAAAACTATGTCGTCGTGGATACCATTTTTTGTCGTTCTCATCTTAGCCATTGGCTATTTCTACATGAAGCGTGCCGGCCAGATTCCATCGAAAGAAGCGGAAGAGTACCTGAAAAATGGAGCAATGGTAATCGACGTTCGGAGTGTGAACGAGTTTGAGTCGGGACACATTCTGCGGGCTTACAACGTCCCGCTGGATCGCCTTGAAATGATGGTAGGGACCGTGGCGAGGGATAAAAACAAAGTCCTTTTGCTGCACTGCTCGACCGGTGTTCGCAGCCGTCTTGCGAAGAAGAGGCTTGAGGAAATCGGGTATAAGAACGTCTTCAACCTCGGTTCGTACGATCGCGCCGGAAAGATCATTACCGGCGCTAGTCACTAAATCTCGCACAATAGAAGAATGAGAACTGCGTTTCAGTTGCGACTGGCGACGGAAGAGGATATTCCGGCGCTGCACGCGCTCATTGAGGCGTCAGTGCGCGGGTTGTGCGCAAGTCCTCCAACGATGGGTCCACGTCGTTGGGGTGCAGAAGCTGGTGATTACACGCCGGCGCAGATCGAAGGCGCGCTGGGAACGGTGCTGGGGCTGGATACGCAGCTGATTCGCGACCGGACCTACTACATCGCTGAAATCCTCGACCAAAACACGAGAGCGCGGAGCGCCGGGTGCGGCGGATGGTCGAAGCGGAAGACACTGTTCGGAGCTGACGCTGGACCGGGACGAGAACCAGAGCTGCTCGATCCGGCTGGAGACGCGGCGAAGGTCCGGGCTATTTTTGTGCACCCAGATTTCGCGCGGCAAGGTCTGGGGTCATTGATCCTGTCGACCGTGGAGCATGCGGCGCGAGCGGCCGGGTTTAAGCAATTCGAGATGGGTTCGACGCTGACGGGCGTTCCGCTCTACCAACTGAAGGGGTACATGGAGGTCGAGCGAATCGCCGTGCCACTGAAGAATGGCGAGGCTCTGCCAGTGGTGAAGATGGTGAAAAGCGCCGAGGATTGGCCGAGTTAGAGCGCGGCGGTTCAGGCGACGTCGGCGAACGGATCCTCCAACGAAGGACTCTGCGGAGTCAGTAACTCTGCACCGTCCTCTGTGACAAGGAGGTCGTCCTCGAGGCGTATGCCGAATTCGCCGGGAATGTAGACCCCGGGCTCGTCGCTGAGTGTCATGCTGGCCTGCAGATGCGGATTCAGATCCGGGCCAAACATGTTATTGCGGACGAAGTAGGGCCACTCGTGCATGTCCATGCCGATGCCGTGGCCGACGCGATGAGTGAAGTACTTGAAGCCGGGTCCATAGCCGCCATCGGCGATGACCTTGCGGGCAGCAGCGTCGACATCTGCGGTGGGAACGCCGGGCCGGGCTGTCTGGAGCGCGGCGGACTGCGCGCGATGGACCAGATCGAAGACGGACTTCATCTTGTCGGTTGGCTTCCCGAGAACGAAGGTGCGGGTGATGTCGGAGGTGTATCCTTCAACTTCGCAGCCGTCGTCGAGCATGAGAATGGAGCCTTCGCGCAGCGTCTGCGGCTGGGGCGAACCATGCGGCAGCGCGGTGAATTCGTCGACGTTGAGACTTGCTTCGCCTTCGAATCCAACGCGATGATATGCAGCGCCTATGAGGGCGTGGACGTCCGGCGTCGTCATCCCGACATGCAGCGATTGCGCAACCGCGCGGTAGACCAGCAGCGTGGCGCGGCAAGCGAGGCGCATGCACTCAATCTCATGCGCATCCTTGATCATGCGGCAACCCGCAGTGACAGGCGTGGCCGAAACGATGTTGAGATGAGGATTTGCGGCACGAATCCCTTCTGCAAAGACGAAGGACATGTGCTCGTCGAGACCGATGGTGGCAGAGCTGAGTCCGCGATCCCGGAGGCCCTTGCCGAGCAAGATGTAGGGACTTTCGTTTTCCTGCCAGGTGAGGATGTCAACGCTCGAAGCGAGTGGGCCGGTGGCGAGCAACTCACGTGCTCTGCCCTCCTCAAAAGCGGGGCAGACGAGGAAGGGCTTGGAAACAGCAGGAATGACGAGTGCCCAGAGGCGTTCGCCGCCGTAGAGGCGCAGGTCTGCGAAGTACACCGATGAGCTGGTCGAGTTGGCGAGGACGATGGCGTCGATTTTGGCCGACGCCATCAGCCGGCGTGCGCGTTCGACGCGACCCTGGCGCTCGACGTTGGTAAAGGGACGTGCCTGCCCGGAAAGATCGGGGAGCGCGCCAATGGCGGGCGGGACCAGCTTGCCGGGGTTGGCCTGCGCGGTCTGCGCTGGGAGCGCAGTGGCTGCGACAACTGCGGTAGCGGCACCGAAAAAGCTGCGGCGTGTGAGCGCGTGATTACGGGGCATGGGTCTCCAGGAATGGTAACGGGGAATTATTTCTAGAGTAATCGATTCAAGTGGGAAGGGGTGCTCGACGATTCGCGGGTCTCTAGATCGATATCCTGCAGCACGCTTGGGACAGGCTCGGGGCACCCCGCTGCTGGCTCGTTTCGTCAGTGCTTTCCTGCCCTTGCGAGAAAAACTTCGCGGGATGCGGCATCCCAAGTTCTAACTTTTCAAATCCCAAACATCGTGCAACCTTATGGTTGCGAGTCTCATGGAGTTTCAGTGATTGAAAGCGTCATACAGTGCTGCTGCGTGACTTCGCACTGCAGCATATCTTCTGCCAATAAATTCCAGCCAACAAAACCCGCGAATTTGCCGCCGGGAGACTGCGCAACCGTAGGCGCGAGGCCGTCGCCGGTTTCGGCGTCGTAGTCCTCATGCATCGATCCCCACCTGGCGATGTCGCGATGGATGTCGGCAGCGAGCGTAACGGCGAGCCAGTGAGCTTCCTCGCTGAACCCGTAGCGGCGGAGCGCGATCCAATCGAGGAAATTCGCGTTGATCCAGATCGGGCCGCGCCAGTTGGAGTAGGGGTTGATGATGGCCTCGTTGTTGTAGGCGGGATCGAACCGAGACAGGCTGCGGAAGCCATGCTCCGAGCGCATCTGTGTGGGATTGAGCAGGTAGAGCGAGATCATGCGGCGGCCTTCGTCGCGGGGAAGCAACGCCATCGACGAGCGGCATGAAGTTGGACCACGCGATCACGCGGACGATGGCGCCGGTATCGCGGCGGCGGTTCCAGAACATGGCGTCGCGCGGAGACCAGAGCTGGCGCAGGATGGCGTGGCGTGTGGCGAGGGCTTCGACGCGATAGACCCTGGCATCCGTCGGATCGCCGAGACGATCGGCGAGAACTGCCATTGCTGAATATTCGCGCATCGCATAGACCGAGGCGTCAACCGCGAGAATAGCGCTGCGGTCATTGGCGTCATTGGTGAGGGCCGCATTATTGTCGGCGCCGGACTGCATGGCGTTGTCCCAGAACCAGAGCCCCACTTCTGGTCGAACTGCGTGCGCTTGCGATAGTCGACAACGCGCTTCATGGCAGGCCAGACGGGACGCAGCCATTCGTAGTCGTTGAGGTCCTGCGCGGCAATGAGAGCGCCCTGTGCGAGAAAGGGCTTCATCGCGAATTTGCCGAATAATGGCCGCGGACCTTTCGGAGTGATGCAGCCGGCGACGTAGCCATCCTGGTCAGCAGAGCCGGCGAAACCCAGGACCCAGTCGCGAAGATATCTCGCATTAGCGGGATCCTGGTTGGCCCAATGGAGACCGATGAAAAAGCCGTCCCAGTCCCACATCTGGTTGTAGTATCCGGCTGGGATGAGGTAGGGATACTTGATGTATCCGTCTGCGGGGCGAATGGTCTGTGGGGCAAGGCGGTCGAAGTCGGCGGTGAGATCGCGGAGCAGCGCACTGGCGTCGGGCTGGTCGGACGGAGATTGGGCGGGAGAGAGATCAACGAAGAGCAGAAGGATTGCGACCAGGGTAATGGGAGTGCGTAAGTTCACGGAGGAATGATAGCGCGGAGGCCCTCAAGAGCCGCACCGGCTCAGTCTGCGGGCTTCGTTGCCTGCTCGCGTTGAGACTGGATGAGTTGATAGACGGTTCGAGCATCCGGAATATCGAAGAATGCAAGGCTGGAGAGATCGATGTCGATCTGATTGCCGCGATTGCTTCTGCCGAAACTCCAATTCGAAAGAGCTGGACGCGCTGATGCGAATTCAATTGTGCCGATGCCATCCGATCGCAACGTAAGTGATGCGGAATCGAGATTGCGCAAATAACCGTCGATGAGCGTCCTGCTGAATCCGATGCTTACGACAATCACGCGCTTGTTGGTAACGGCGTAATAAGTTCTTCCCTTCTTCCAGGCGGTGTAGAGAAATCGTCCCCAAATTAGATATTGGCCCATCAGCACGAACGGGATTCCCCAAAGTGTGAAGAAGGTTGGTGCGGGATGCGAACTTGCTGAACCGCGAAAGTGCCCGGTCGCGCCCCACTCCCAGAAGATAGCGAAGCCTCCCCATAACAGGCTGAATGGAATGGTGAATAGATCGCGTTGGTGGAAGATGATCTTTCGGAGCGGCTGGCCAGACCAGAGCAAGGATTCCCCGGCGAGCAACTCCGGCTGGATTTGCGCGAGAGTGTCGCTATAGATACCACTGAATGAGGTGGCCATGTCTGCTTTCAGGCATTATCGCTCATACCGGGACCACTTCGCTGACCTGCACAACGCTTTCACCGCCATAGTATTTGCGCTGGTCGGCAACGAGTTCCGGAGCAGTGGCGGCGAGGGCGGTGTCGAGGTGCAGCATGGACTCGAAGTACAGGTGCCCGATGGCATGGTAGTGCGAGGGTGTTCCGGGCGGAAAGGCGCCGATGCCGCGGTCGACCTCGATCCGGACCAGCCCGTGCGGGCAGCAGCAATTGACGAGCCAGCACGAGATGCGGGCCAAGGTAGTAGTTCCAGTCGAAGGTAGACCCCGGAATTGCAGGGTATAGAACGCTGAGACGGACCATGCGCATGGGAATATCGCGCGGGCGGAGAGAATGTCAATGCATCTCGATCAGGCCGGTCCCACTCTTGTCACGATGGGAGCAAGGATGGCCCACCCAGTTTTATCGAGTAGCAGGAAGGATCTCGATGTAGTCGAAGGCTGCCGGGTCTTTCCAGTCGGGAGTTCCTTCAACGCGAATCGTGTCGCCGGGTTTCAGCGTGACGTCAGTGGAGGATGTGCCGGGTCGAGTTGTCGCCGTGCGGACGAGGCGTGGGGAGCGTGGCGTCGGCCGACCAGGAAGCATCCGGAGTTAGAGACTGGCCGTTGATCTTGAGGGCGAATTTGGCAACGCCGCCTTGCAGATCGAAATACTGCACTGCGATATTGAAGCGGCCAGCGGTGCCCCGGTAGGCGAAATTGGCGGTGCAGGTGGCTTCATCGCACGACACGGCTCGTCCACGGCTGGCGTCTTCCCATGGCTGGACGTCGATGACCTTATAGCCGGTGAGGTGGGCGTCTTCGGCTTCAAGGCGATTGGAGTAGTGGCCGGCACGGCCGCGATCGTCGGGAATGCCGCTCAGCTTGAGGAAATACTGCACGACGGCGTCGCGCCAGACGATAGCGTGGCCGGCCTGGTACTGGAGGCGAGCGAGCATGTCGGAGTAGAGTGCGGGATCGATGCGGCCTTTGAGCGAGGTCCAGTCATCGACGAACTGCGCGGCTTGCGCGGCGCCATCATAGTGCGAGTCGTAGAGATACTGGATGACGGTTTTACCGTCGTGGAGTTGATACGTATACGGCACGTGGTGGAAGAAGAGAAGCAGGTCGTCGGGCGTGGTGGCGGAGGACTCGTAGACCTTCGCGACTTCCGGCTGGTATTGGCCGGCGAAGCCCGTTCCCGTGGCCACAGTACGATCCATGCCAACGCCTTCGTGATCGGCGCGGTGCCATTGTCCCCAGCCGTTGTTCTCGCTGGACTCGATATTGGGGCCGTAGTGGCTGCCGGTGATGTCGGTGAGGGTCTGCAGGCCGAGCGGGCCGGTGTAGCTTTCGTACGCGGGCCAGGACTGCATCAGCATTCTTCCGACGGTGCGGACAACGGCAGGGGTCGTTGGAGATGGTCTGACGCGTCCACTCATCGGCGATCTGCTCAGGAGTGAGATTCGGGTTCCACGCGAGGCGGCCGAAAGCATACAGATTTGCGAGTGCCAGTGGCGAGCCGAGCCATGCCTGCCGACCGATGCCGGCGACGCCGACCATACCACCCTTGCGGGCCAATATCTTTTGGACTGGCGTATTGTCACCGCCGACGCGCATGTCGAAGTCGAGAACCTGCTTCCACATGGGTGCGAGATAGACGAGGTGACGCTGCTGGCCGGTGTACTCCTGCGTGATCTGGACCTCCATGGCCTGGCTGGTTTGCGTGAGGCCGCCGAAGAGGGGCGAGACGGGCTCGCGGGCCTGGAAGTCGATGGGGCCTTCCTTGGTCTGGATGATGACGTTGGGCGCGAACTTGCCGTCGAGAGGATGGAAGATGTCGTAGGCGGCGCGGGCGCGGTCGGCCTTGGGGTCGTGCCAGTCGAGGTGGTGGTTGTAGACGAAGGCGCGGTAGAGAACGACGCCGCCGTGAGGAGCGAGCGCAGCGGCGAGGGTGTTGGCGGCATCGGCGGGGGTGCGGCCAAAGCTGGCGGGACCGGGCTGGCCTTCGGAGTCGGCCTTTACCGTGAAGCCGGCGAAGTCGGGGATGAGGGTGTAGATTTCGTTGACCTTGGTGGCCCACCAGTTCTTCACTGCCGGATCGAGAGGATCGTAGGTGTTGAGGCCGCCGATCTTCTGCGGACTGGCGATATCGACGGAGAGGGCGATCGCGGACGCCGTAGGGTCGCATCGCGTCGGCGATCCTCGCGACTCCTTCGAGCATTTGCGGCGTAAGAAAAACGGCCGCGTCGTTAACGTTGTTGAGGTTGCAGCCGTTGATGCCGATCGACGCCAGCAGGCGAGCGTATTCGGCAACCGGCGCAAGGTCGTCGCGGACGTGACCCGCGTCAAAGAAGATGCCGCGTCCGGCATAGCCGCGCTCGATGGAGCCATCGGCGTTGTCCCACTCGTCGACCCAGCGAATGGGCATGGCGGGACGTTCGCGGAGATTGACCTTGCTCATGTCGGCTCCCTGAGCGAGGTTGCGCAGGAACGCAAATGCACCGTAGAGGACCGCGCGGTCACTGCCACCCACGATGTCGATTTCTCGAACGAGATCGCCGTGCCTTGCGGAAATTTGGAACTCGTCGGGCTCAAGAGAAGGCACGGCGGTTTTGGGTTGTTGCGCACGCATCTCCTGCACTGTGGCGAGGATGATCGTGTTGGGGCCGACTTCGAGGGGTGCGCCACCGGAGAGCGAGAGTAACCCTCGGCGGAGTTCGATGGCTGCGGTTTGCTCAAGGAGGCTTTGTCCGAGAGTACTGACGCGCGTGGGCACGGTGAGAGGCTTGCCGAGCGGCCGATACTTGAGCCACGCCTGGGCTGCGTTTTGAGCGACGGCGGACGGAATAGCTGGCAGAAGCAGGACGATAAGTCCAGATGCAATAAGTCTTAATGACCTGAGGGCTCTCACGGTTTCAATTCTAAGCTGTGGGTAAATAGCAGGCCCGGCTGGAGAAGCAAGCTTGCTGCTTTCCACAGCTTTCGCTATCCATGGTCTCTGTTTAATGATCCTCGTCTTCTTGACACGCCTAGCCCTCTATGCCTAGACTTCTTAATACTAAGATTGCTAGGGGTACAGATGGCCAAGAACGATCTTCAGGGAACACTCGATTTACTGGTCTTAAAGACGCTGGATCAAAACGGCGCACTCCACGGCTACGGCATTGTCCTCCACATCCAGAGCGCATCAAACGACATGCTGCGCGTGGAAGAGGGCTCGCTCTATCCCGCACTGCATCGCATGGAGCAGAGCGGCTGGATCGCCTCGGAGTGGGCTACCACTGACACCAACCGACGTGCCAAGTATTACAAGCTCACCGCAACGGGCCGCCGTCAGCTGCAGCAGGTCGAGGAAAGTTTCGATCAGCTCGTCAAAGGCGTGCGCGCCGTTCTGCGTTACGCGTAGCAACCGGAAAAACTGTAAGGAGATACTAATGGCCGCATTTCGGCGCTTCATTAATTTGTTCCGTCATTCTGAAGTTGACCGTGACATCAACGCGGAGCTGCAGGTGCATATCGATCTGCGGACGGATGCGAATATTGCAGCCGGAATGTCGCCGGAAGAGGCGCGGCGCCAGGCGCTGCTGCAATTCGGCAACCCGACTTCCACGCGCGAGCGCGTAGCCTCAGCCGACACTGTCCTGAGCCTGGCTTCAGTCTGGTCTGACGTGCGCTACGCCGGGCGACAGTTGGTGAAGTCTCCGGGGTTTGCCATCACTGCGGTGTTGACGCTCGCGATCGGTATCGGGGCAAACACGGCAATCTTCAGCAGCATGGACGCCGTGGTACTGCATCCGATATCGGTACCTGATCTAAATCGAGTGGTCACGCTGGCCGAAGAGCAGGGCCGCGGCAACTACAACTCGGTTGCTCTGGCGAACTATTACGATTGGAACCGGCAGAACCGTTCTTTTGAGCAGTTGGCGGTGCGCACGTCTGCCGACATGAGCCTGACCGGAGCGGGCGACGCCGCCCAAGTGGAGGCGGCGCCTGACATCAGCGAATTTCTTCAGCGTTCTCCGCGCGCAACCCCTGCTGGGCCGGGTCTTCGCCGACAGTGAGTGCCAGCCTGGCCACGATGCCGTGGCGGTTCTGAACTACGGCTTCTGGCAGCGGCGGTTCGCCGGCGATCCATCGATCCTGGGCCGCCAGATCGAGCTCGATCAACGCGTATTTACCGTCGTCGGCGTCATGCCCAAGACCATGCAGTATCCCTCGATGGCCGACCTTTTTCTGCCCTTGGCGCCAACGCCGCAGCAGGTTGCAAACCGCAGCGCTCATGACTATCTCGTGATCGGCCGACTGCGCAGCGGTGTCACGGTCAAGCAGGCTCAGGCTGAGATGCGCATCGATGCCGAGCGATTGGCGAAGGACTATCCGGCGACGAACCTCGGCTGGTCAGTGAAGGTTGAGCCCCTGCTCGACGGCATCAATGGCGACTCGACACCGCTCTATTACCGGATGCTGATGGGCGCCACTCTCTTTGTTCTGCTGGTGGTTTGCGCCAACGTTGCTAATCTCCAATTCGCCCGCGGCATTGCGCGACGCCCTGAAATCGCCATGCGCTCTGCCCTCGGCGCCAGCCGCTTGAGAATCATGCGCCAGTTGCTGACGGAAAATGTTCTGCTGGGACTGGTGGGTGCCGGCGGGGGCCTGCTCCTGGGCGGCATTTACCTCCATTTCCTCATCATCAACATGCCTCCGCGAATCGCGCGCTATATGGCGGGATGGTCCAACACTTCGTTGAATGGCCGGGTCATGGCCTTCTCGATGCTCATCGCATTGGGCGCAGGAGTTATCTCAGGCATTGCGCCCGCCATTGAGGCGATGCGCATGAACCTGGTGGATCAACTGAAGTCCGGATCACGCGGCAACACAGGATCTGGGCGTCATCGCCGTCTCAGGAACATCTTCGCCGTCGCGCAAATCGCGCTCGCCGTTGCACTGGTAATCGGCGCCGCCCTGATGTCGAAGGGCATGTTGCGGCTTCTGCATCTCGGGGATGTTTATGAGCCGAGCAAAACACTCACCTGGAACGTGACGTTGCCCCCAGCCCGCTATGACACTCCGCAGAAGCTTGCGGCATGGTATTCCGACAGCCTTGAAAAGCTGCGTGCTCTTCCCGGTGTTACGCATGCCGAGGTCACGACGTCACTGCCCTACAGTGACAATGGCTGGATGCGCGATGTGACCCTTGAGAACCGTCCCGCAGTCCCCGGCAAGTTTCAGAGTGCGCTGCATCTGCCGGTGAGCGACGGATACTTCGCCGCATTCCACCTGCCTATCGTCTCCGGCCGGTCCTTTGTGAGGAGCGACGCAATCGGCTCGCAGCCCGTGGCCATTGTCAGCAGAAAATTCGTGACGCAGTATTTCCCCGGTCAAGACCCGATCGGCCATCGCATTCGGATGGGGGACCACAATGAGAAGCAGGAGCCGTGGCTGACGATCGTCGGCATCGCGGAAGACACTAGCTACTCCACGTGGGACCAGTCGATCCAGCCAGTGGTGTATCGGCCTGCAGCGCAGATGCCGCCTCCCGGTGCGACGTACGCAGTCATGACGGACGGAGACCCGCTGGCCCTGGCTCTGCCAGCGCGCAAGGCACTCTCCTCGCTCGATCCCTCGTTGCCGCTTGACGCCGTGATGACCTATGAGCAATCCCTACACGAAGCGTTGACTGGGCTGATCGACGCCTCCGTGATGCTGGGGATCGATGCGCTCATCGCTCTTTTCCTTGCTGCCATCGGCATCTTCGGCGTGATGGCCAACCTTGTCGGCGAACAAACGCGGGAGATTGGCGTTCGCCTCGCCATGGGCGCGCCGCGGGAGCGCGTGCTGGCGATGATTCTCCGCCGGGCGTCTTGGCTCACAGCTATCGGACTCGGCTGCGGTCTGCTTCTGGCTTTTGGCCTCGCCCAGCTGGTTGCCAGCCTTCTCCGTGGCGTCAGTCCGCACGACCCCGTCATCTTTGTCGGAGTATCCGCCGTCATTGCTGCGATCGCGATTGCGTCAAGCTGGATTCCTGCTCGTCATGCCGCAAAAGTTGATCCGATGCAAGCCCTGCGAGGCGAATAGAACAGGAGAATCCCATGGCCGTTTTCCGCCGATTTGCGAATCTTTTTCGCCGTTCAACGGTCGATCGCGACATCGACGCCGAATTGCAGGCGCACATTGCCATGCGCATTGACGCGAATATAGCGGCGGGCATGTCACCGGAAGAAGCTCGTCGCGATGCGATGTTGCGGTTTGGCAATCGCACAGTGGCGAAGGAACGGGTCGCCGCTTCGGACACAGCGCTGAGCCTTGGCGATCTGTGGCGCGACGTTCGCTATGCCGGACGCCAGTTGCGGCGTTCGCCGGGGTTTGCGCTGACGGCGATTCTCACGCTGGCGCTTGGCATCGGCGCCAATGTTGTGGTGTTCGGCGTGCTGAATGCGATGATTCTGCGACCGCTGAATGTTGCTGGAGCAGATCGCTTGCTGCAGTTGGCTCAACGAGAGGCAGGGCGACGACAACCAGTCTTATCCCGATTATCTGGACTTCAAGACACGCAACTTGACATTCACGGATATGGCGGCGTATCGGATGGGTTGCTGTAGGCATGAGTTCCGGCGGCAACGCCGAGAAGACGTGGGACTACGAGGTTTCCAGCAACTACTTCGACATGCTGGGCGTGCAGCCGCAGGTTGGCCGGTTCTTCCACGCCAGCGATGAACACGGGCCCAACTCCGCGCCATACATTGTGCTGAGCGACAAGCTGTGGCACACACGATTCAATGCGGACCCGCGTGTAGTGGGCACGACGGTCGATCTCAACAAGCATCCATTCACAATTCTCGGAGTCGCACCGAAGGAATTCCACGGAACAGAGATCTTCTTCTGGCCGGAATTCTGGATGCCAATGGTGAATGAAGCGCAGGTAGAGGGCTACAGTTTTCTGACCAAGCGCGGGAATCATGGGCTGTTCGTGATCGGCTCGTTGAAGCCCGAAGTAACACCGCGTCAGGCTGCAGACAATCTGAGCGTTGTTGCGCGGCAGATGACTCGCGAGCACCCGACGGAGGATGACGGATTCACCGTGCGCCTGGTGAAGCCGGGTCTTCTGGGAGATACGCTCGGCGGTCCGGCAAAGCCATTTCTGGCGGCAATCATGGGGCTGGCACTGCTGGTGCTGCTGGCGGCTTGCGTCAACCTTGCAGGCATCTTTGCAGCGCGCGCCGCCGACCGCAGCCGCGAACTTGCCATCCGCCTCTCCATTGGATCGACGCGGTGGCGCATCCTGCGACAACTGCTCACAGAGGCTGTGCTCGTATCGCTGGCTGGCGGCGCATTGGGCACATTGATTGCCACGGCGATGCTTGGCGTGCTCAGCCGGTGGCAACCAATCAGCGAATACCCGATCCACGTGACCGTTGTTGCGGATGGGCGGACCTATCTGATCGCTGTGCTGCTTTCGATTGCCGCGGGAATTCTTCCCGGCTTGTTGCCGGCGCGGCAAGTGTGGCGGACTGACGCTACGGATGCCATGAAAAGCGGGACGACATCGGCAAGAATCCTGCGGCGTCTTACGTTGCGCGATCTGCTCCTCGGAATTCAGATCGCTCTGTGCGCATTGCTATTGACTTCGTCTCTGGTGGCCTTGCGCGGAATGGAGCGTTCGCTGCACGCGCCGATGGGTTTTGTTCCGCAGGGAGCAATGGCTGCCGAGACCGACATGCAGATGGCAGGCTATTCCGACGACTCCGCGTTTCCTGTCCAGCGGCGCATGATCGAAGCGGCCGTCGCAGATTCCCGGCGTCAAAGGCAGCGGGCACCATTGATTCGCTGCCGTTGAGCGGCGGCGGCAGCAACTGGTCAGTCTATCGCGAGGGCACAACTGATCTGCGCAGTTCAAACAGCGTGATGAGCTCCGCATAGCTACGGAATCTCGCCGGGATATCTGAAAGCCGCCAGCACCACGTTGCTGGCAGGCCGCGATTTTACCTGGGACGATGGACCCAAGACGCCGCATGTCGCGATCGTGAATGAGATTTTTGCCCACAAGATGTTTGGCGACGAGTCGGCGATCGGCCGCCATTTCCTCGGCGGCGACAAAACCAGCTATCAGATTGTTGGAGTTGTCGAGAACGGAAAGTACGAGATGCTTACCGAAGATCCGGCACCGGCAATGTTCTTCCCGCTGGATCAGGATCATGAGGCGAACACGATCTTGATTGTGCGATCGGATCTGCCGCCAGCCGAGATCGCAGCCGGCTCTGAATCGCATGCTCACCGGCATCGATCCCAGTCTGCCTTTCAGCCTTCGCACCTGGCCGGACAGGCTCTCCCTCGCTCTTTTTCCGCCGCGAATTGCCACCGCAAGCGCTGGGGGTGATGGGGATTCTGGCGGCGATGCTGGCGATCACCGGGGTGTTTGGGATGGCGACCTACACGGTGTCGAAGCGGATGCGCGAACTCGGCATTCGCGTCGCCCTGGGAGCGCATCGCGCTCAACTGATGCGGGCAGCACTTGGCCGGCCCTTGCTCGTTCTCCTTTCGGGATCGGTTGCGGGTCTGCTACTGGGTGTGCTTGCGAGCCGGTTGCTGGCGGCACTGGTTTATGAAGCCACCCCGCGCGACCCGCTGGTCCTGATCGGCGCCGTCGCCTCCATGGTTCTGATTGGCCTTATCGCCACTTGGATCCCCGCACGGCGGGCCATGGCCATCAACCCCGCCCAATTGCTCAGGCAGGAATAGCTCGCACGTTTCCCGGGGGCGCTTAGCCGCCATTTTGATCTTTCGACCGTCAAAGCAGCAGTACACCCCGACGGGTAGACGCAGGGAGAATGGCTTCGCCGCCCCCTCGCCGGATACAATGGAAGTACGCGCGAAAACCGCGCGATTGTCGACTTTTCTTTCAAATCTGGAGCAGTGCACGTGATACGTATGTTCTGCCGCGGTCTGCGGCTTCAATTGGTTGCCGCGCTCGGCGTCGCTATCGCGATTCCAGCGCTGGGAGCCACCGCCGCAAGTGAGCAACAAGCCACGCAGACGACGCTCCACGTGGACACCCACGACCTGAATGGCCGCACGCAAGCCACGCTTTCCATGGCGGTTACGGGTTCAGACGGGCAGCCGGCCGCCGGGTCAATTGCCCTTACGGATCACGGCAAGCCCCTCGCCGGCTTCGTACTCAACGCGCAAGGACAAGCGACCGCGACGATTGAACTGGCTCCAGGCGAGCACAATCTTTCCGCCGTTTACACGGGCGACCAGGCGCATCTGAGTTCGAAATCCGAAGTCTCGCCGGTTCAAGCAGTCTCCGGCACAACACCCGATTTCTCCGTTGCGGTTGCGCCCGCTACGCTTTCGCTCGTGCAAGGGCAATCGGGATCGGCGACCGTCTCAATCACTCCCATCAACGCAGCTTCATTGACCGCGCCGATGTTTGTCACCATTTCCTGCTCGGGCCTGCCCGACCAAAGTGCCTGCACTTTCACGCCGGAGAACCTTGAGATCCCGGTTGGAGCAACAGCTGCCATTAACAGTTCGATGGTGATCGCTACCCAGGCTACTTCCCTTGCCAAGGCCGAACCCGGCTCCTTGCGCGGATCAAGGCCAGTTGCATGGGCGATCCTGCTGCCCGGCGCTTTGATTCTGGGTGGATTCGCATTTGGCGCACGCCGTCGTCGCCTCCTTAACCGTCTTGTTCTACTGGGTTTGGTCGCGTTCGTTACGGTACTTGGCACGGCGGCATGCTCGCCGCTCTATAACTACTACAACCACGGGCCGCCGTATAACCGGCCGACACCCGCCGGCAGCTACAACGTAACCATTTCAGCGCAATCGAGCAACGGCGTGACGGCGACAACTCACAGCACGACCATCGCTGTGACGGTGACACAGTAGCACGCACCCGAGCGGATGCATGAATGCCTGGCATCCTCTTCCACCTGCTGTCTATCGCCTCATAGAAGCAGCACCGGGCACGGTGCTGCTGGAAGGCTCTCGTCGCGGCACATCGACCCTGAGCCGCATCTTCACAAATCCAGTTCGCATTCTGGAAGCGCGCACGTCGGCCGAGATTGCGGGTCTATTCGCGCAGATCGATGACGCGATACATCGAGGACACTTCGTCGCTGGCTTCTTCGCCTACGAATGCGGCGGATTCTTCGAGCCCAGCGCCGCTGTGAGGCCCGGTCGCGCCAACGACCTCCTCGCCTGGCTCGGCGTCTACGAACGTTGCTACCGTTTCGATCACACCACGGGCGCATTCCTCGACCGTGAGCCGCCTGATCTTCCCGATTCTTCCGCTGGGCTTGAGATTCCTCCTGCTGCGCCGCCTGTTCTATCGTTCGCCCTCAACGAAGAGAAATACGGCGCTCGCATCCGGCAGATTCACGAGTGGATTCGCGCGGGCGACGTCTATCAGCTCAACTTCACCTTTCCGGTCGATATAAGGACCGAGTTACAACCCGCAGCGCTTTACTGTCGTCTTCGCGCCGCACAACCGGTTGACTATGGCGGATTCCTGCACTGCCAGGCCGGCAGGCATATCCTGTCACTCTCCCCGGAGCTCTTCTTTCGCGTGGAGCAGAAGGATGCAAAGCACCGCATCACCACGCAGCCCATGAAAGGCACGGCCCGTCGCGGCCGCACCACCGACGAAGATCGCGAGGTTGCTGACAGGCTCGCCAGCGATCCGAAAAACCGCGCGGAGAACGTAATGATTGTCGATCTCATTCGCAACGATCTCGGGCGAATATGCGCTTTCGGGAGCGTGCGCGTGGAGAAACTCTTCGACGTCGAGCGCTTCCCGACACTCTGGCAGATGACATCGACAGTTACCGGCGAACTGCGTCCCCATGTCGGCTACGAGGAAATATTCCGCGCACTTTTCCCCTGCGGTTCAATTACCGGCGCTCCGAAGATCCGGGCCATGCAGTTGATTGAGCGAATCGAGGACAGTCCGCGCGGAATCTATACGGGCGCTATTGGATTCTTTTCGCAGGAGCAGTCAGTTTTTAACGTTGCGATCCGCACCCTCCTGCTCGAAGGCGGCAAGGCTAGCATGGGTGTGGGCGGAGGCATCGTCATCGACTCCGAACCCGCCGCAGAGTTCCAGGAATGCCGGCTTAAAGCGGAGTTCGTCACCCGCTCGCCCCAGCCCTTTTCGCTAATCGAGACCATGCTTTGGAATGGCGGCTATCCGCTGATCAATCTCCATCTCGATCGGCTTGTGGATTCGGCGGACTACTTCGGGTTCTCTTGCAATCGCGTCGAAGTCGAAGCTGCCCTGCTCACCGAAGCTTCAAGGTTTGCTGACGGGCGTCCGCGCAAAGTCCGTCTTCTCCTCGATTGCGGCGGCGCTGTTCGCATCGAGACCGAGGTCATCCCCGATCTCTCCAGCGCTGGCCCGGTTCGCGTCTGCATCGCCGCCGAACGCACTGACCCGAACGATCGGTTTCTATTCCACAAGACCACAAATCGCAGTCTCTACGACTCCGCGTTTGCAGCCGCAACCAGCGCAGGTTTCACCGATGTTCTCTTTTTCAGCACCCGTGGCGAGTTGACCGAAGGTGCGATCAGCAATGTGTTCATCGAAAAAGGCGGCCATTGGTATACGCCGCCGCTCAGCTGTGGCGTTTTGCCCGGCGTCTACCGTCGCCACTTGCTGGATTCGCGGCCTGAAATCGAAGAGAAAATCCTTACGCTTGATGACGTTAAGAACGCAGACGCCATTTATATCTGCAACGCCATCCGCAGGCTGCGTCGAGTCGATGTGTCCGTGGATCCAGCGTGGGAATGATCCTGCAAATGCTTCGGGCTACATTCATCGCGGACGCGGCCCGAAGCATACCGGGTTTTGTCACCGTGCTTAGAAGGTCCCCGAAAATTCCCGCAATCAGCGTGTAGTAGGCAAAGGCTGCACTGCTTCTTGATGGCTGATCCCAGTTCCAAAAGACTTAACCTTCGAGCCCTCTCCGCCCTTTTCCGCTATCCTTTCTGGTTGAGGTGGATTGCCATGACGGAGACCGCTACTCGTCCGCAACTTGCTTACCTGACCGCTGTACTGGATGATCTGCGGGCGAAGGGAACGCATTTCAAACTGCGGGTTCTTGATGACCAGCAAGCCCCTGTGTGCCACTACGACGGGCGCGAGGTCATCAACCTGGCCAGCAACAATTACCTCGGCCTCGCGAACCATCCCAAGCTGATTGAAGCATCGCTGAAGGCCACCAGGGAACTCGGGGTGGGCTCGGGCGCGGTGCGAACCATTGCGGGAACGATGCGCATCCACATGGAACTCGAGGAGAAGATTGCGCGCTTCAAGAATGTCGAGGCCTGCGTCGTCTTCCAGAGCGGGTTCGCAGCCAACGCAGGCACGGTGAGTGCGATTCTCGGCAAGGAAGATTTCATTCTCTCCGACGAACTGAACCACGCAAGCATCATCGATGGTGCGCGGCTGTCGAGAGCGAAGATCAAGGTCTTCCGGCACAAAGACGTGGCGCACTGTGAAGAGTTGCTGAAAGAAATCGCCAATGAGCCCGGACACAGAGCTGGTGATCACGGACGGCGTCTTCTCCATGGATGGCGACATCGGGCCGGTGGACAAGCTTGGCGCGCTAGCGGAGAAGTATGGCGCCATCATGATGGTCGATGACGCGCATGCGTCCGGCGTGCTGGGACGTAACGGACGCGGCAGCATCGATCACTTCGGGATGCACGGGCGCGTGGATGTGCAGGTGGGCACGCTGTCGAAGGCGATCGGCGCGCTGGGCGGATATGTGTGCGGATCGAAGGATCTGATCGACTATCTCTATCACCGCGCGCGGCCGTTTCTGTTTTCGACCTCGCATCCGCCGGCCGTCGCGGCCAGTTGCATTGCGGCATTCGACATCCTTGAGGCGGAGCCCGAGCGCATCGATCGTCTGTGGAAGAACACACGGTATTTTCAGGGCGAACTGAAGCGGGCCGGATTCAACATCGGCGGAGTGAGCACTCCGGCGACAGAAACTCCGATTACGCCGGTGATTGTAGGCGAGGGCCGCGCGGCGATGGACTTTTCGAGGGCGCTCTTTGACGAAGGCGTGATGGGCACAGGCATCGCGTTTCCGACCGTGCCAGAAGGCAAGGCGCGTATCCGCCTGATCATGACCAGCGAGCACACGCGTGAACAACTTGATCGCGCGCTTGAAACGCTGGAACGCGTGGCAAAACGGATGGAACTTTTACTGCCTTAGGATCTGCGCGAAGATCGTCAAGCTAAGCGCCAGGTGTCTGTAGAATCCAGAGGTTGATTCTGGATCAGAGCGCCTGATGGGCGGGGTTGCAGTTGAGGCTACCATGAGGTCTTTCGCGGTTCTAGTAGTCGATCCAAGGCTGCGAGTGAGCATCTCTTTGTTCTGAGTCGTTCCAGTGTTTTGCGTAGGCCTGTTCTTGAGACGTGGGAATTTGCGGTCGCGATACTAAACGCCCTCGCCGTAGCCGCCGATCACCGCCGCCTTCGCACGTTTTCCCAGCCGAACCACCACCCGCGCCGGCAGCGTCTCGAGTGGGATTGCGGAATTGATAACAACCTCTCCATCAATCTTCACGGCCTTCTCTGCAAGCTTGCGGCTGGCCTCGGCTCCGCTCGAAGCAAGTCCGAGCTGCAGCAGCAGCTTCGAAACGCGAATCTGCAGCTCTCCCGCCGGACACGACGGGCTTACCAGGTCCGCATAGGCGATGTGAACCTCTTCGAGATCCTCGGCCGTCTCCTTCTGCTGAAACATCCGCGCCCAGTTCTCATCCGCGTGTTGTGCCGCAGCCTCACCGTGAAATCCCGCAGTGATCGTCCGCGCCAGCCGCTTCTTCACATCCATCGGATGCACTTTGCCCGCAGCGACCTCGGCCCGCAGCGCGTCTACCTCCGACTGCTTCAGATCGGTCAGAAACACCCAGTACTTCCACATCAGCTCGTCTGAAATCGACATTAGCTTGCCATACATCTCGCCAGACGGCTCGTTGATGCCGATCGCATTATTGAGAGACTTGCTCATTTTCTGCACGCCGTCGAGTCCCTCAAGGATCGGCGTCATCAGCACAATCTGCGGCTTCTGTCCGTAGTGCCTCTGCAACTCGCGGCCGCACCCCAGGTTGAAACGCTGATCCGTGCCACCCAACTCCACATCGCACTCCAGCGCCACTGAGTCGTACCCCTGCATCACCGGGTACAGCAATTCATGCAAACTGATCGGCTGCTCAGCCTGGAACCGCTTGTGAAACTCATCTCGCTCCAGCATCTGCGAAACCGTAAAGTGCGCCGTGAGTCGGATCGTCTCCTCATACCCCAGCTTGCCCAGCCATTCGGAGTTGTAGCGGACTTCAGTTTTGTCGGCGTCGAGAATCTTGAACACCTGCTGCTTGTACGTCTCCGCATTCGCGTCGATCTGTTCGCGCGTCAGGGGCTTGCGGGTCACATTGCGTCCCGTCGGGTCGCCGATCAGGGAAGTGAAATCGCCCACCAGAAAAATGACTGTATGCCCCAGTTGCTGAAAGTGGCGCAGCTTGCGCATCAAGACCGTGTGTCCGAGGTGCAGATCAGGCGCGGTCGGATCAAACCCTGCCTTGACGCGCAGCGGACGACCTGTCTTGCGGCTCTCTTCAAGGCGCTCGCGTAAGTCCGACACGCGAATAATCTCCGCCGCACCCTTCTGCAGCAGATCCATCTGTTCATCAACAGGAAGAAACGTACTCATACTGACTTCGAGTATATAAAGTGGAGCTTGCCGGAGCCCGTAACGCGAGGAATCGCATGGATCACGGCTGAGCCGCTTGTTGTTTCTCCGCCTCCAGGATCAGCTTTCGGAACGCATCCACGGCCGGAACTCCCGGTGAACGGAGCGCATCTTGCCCCGCATAGCGCCATACCGCTGGAGCGTCGAGCGCATTGTCGCGTTTGCCGCGATACACCGCAAACACATCGTCCCCCGTGCCTACCTCGACCTGCGGAGAGGGATTCGGGCGCTGCGCTCCGGCCGGATTATCGCCACCCATCGGCGGAATTGTGCCGCCGCTGGTCCGACTTCCTGAATCCGTGGGTTCAAAGACCACGGGACGACTGTTCGTCGGCAGTCCTCCGATCGTCGGCTGCGCAATCTTTCCGCTTCCCTTGCGAACCTCAATCACCAGGTCGGCAGTCGAGACGTCGGTGGCCAACTCAAAGCGTCCCCACTTCATGAGCGCCTTCTCCACGTCCTCCTGGGCGGTTCGATTCGCGTTGGGAGCATCCACTGACATTCCGGCATCGGGATCGATGACAACGAGAGCGGTTCTCGATTGCAGCACATCTGCCGGCAACAGGATCTTCTTCTTCTTGTCCTTGCCCGCAGCAACCGCACAACACATCACCAACACCAGTGCCCCTGCAAGAGCTCTCTGATACCGCATAACGCACCTCCCTGGATGCATGGCAATCGGTTGTCAGTCTAGCCCATTTCGCTGGCTTCTGTTTCGATCGGGATTCCAATGGAGATCCAGATCCCCCTCTTCAAACCCGGCCAGCGCGTCGGCTTTGCTGGCTCCGTGAGCCTTCCAGTCCAATCAGTCGTCATTCATGGTCGCGAAGTGCAAAGTCATTTCCTTCGTCGCTATTCAGGTTCTATATGCTCTAAGCGAGGACCCTACGCGGTCTCTGGGAGAAACGAAATGCCTGTTCGCGCTTCGATGTCGGCTGTCCTCTCCGCGGTCGTGTGGGCTTCGGCCGCGATTGGGCCGCCCGTCACTCTCCGCGCGCAGCAGCCTCCCTTTCCCGCTTCCAGCCATTGCCTCGGCTGCCACAACAATCTCAAGACTGCCAAAGGCCAGGACGTCTCCATCGGCTCATCGTGGCGCGCCAGCATCATGGCCAACTCCGCCCGCGATCCCTACTGGCAGGCCAGCGTCCGCCGCGAGGCCCTCGATCACGCACCCGCCGCGTCGTCCATTGAGAACGAGTGCGCCACGTGCCACATGCCCCTCCAGCACTTCATCGACAAATCTGCCGGTCACGACACCGCTGTTTTCTCTCACTTGCCTCTCGATGACGCCCACAACGCCGCAGCCGCAGCTGACGGCGTTTCCTGCACCGTCTGCCACCAGGCCGAGCCACAAGGACTGGGCACGCCCGACTCCTACAACGGCAATCTCGCCGTCGCTCCGATCAGCCAGCACCCGCGTCCGCTCTACGGTCCCTATACTGCTGAGGCGCGCTCCGTCTCCATTCACAATCTCGCCTCCGGCCTTACCGTCACCCAATCCGATCATCTCAAGCAGGCGGCCCTCTGCGGCTCCTGCCATACCCTTTACACCACCACCCTCGACCCCTCCGGAAAGGCCGCCGGCCGCTTTCCCGAACAGATGCCGTACCTCGAGTGGCTCCACAGCGACTACCACGACAAGCAAACCTGCCAGTCTTGCCACATGCCCGCCGTCGGCGAGCCCGCCCCCGTCGCAACACTCGGAAGTGCACCGCGCGAAGATGTCCGTCGTCACTCTTTTCCCGGCGCAAACTTCTTCATGCAGGATCTTTTCGGCGAACACCGCGATGAACTCGCCGTCACCGCGTCTCCCGCCGAGCTCACCTCCGCATCGGCTGAGACACGCTCCTTCCTCCAGACCCAGGCCGCACATCTCTCCCTTAGTGCGCTCGCTGCCGCAAATGGCCACCTCACTTTCACCGTCACCGTCCAGAACCTGACCGGCCACAAGCTTCCCACCGCATTCCCGTCGCGTCGGGCATGGCTCCACGTCACTGTTGCTGACGCCACCGGCCGCGTCGTTTTCGAGTCCGGCCATCTCAACGCAGACGGCTCCATCGCGGGCAACCTCAATGACGCCGATCCAACCCGCTACTCGCCTCACTACACCACCATCACCGCGTCAGATCAGGTCCAGATCTTCGAGCCCATCCTCGGCGACGAGTCAGGATCACGTGACCACCGCGCTGCTCACCGCCACCCATTACCTTAAAGACAACCGCATCCTCCCCACCGGCTTCGACAAACGATCGGCGCCGCCCGACATCGCCGTTCAAGGCGACGCGCTGAAGGATCCCGCCTTCATCGGCGGCAGCGCCGCCACACGTTACGACATTCCCGCCACAGCTGGCCCCTTCCACGTCAGCGCAGAGCTTCAGTACCAGCCCATCGGCTTCCGTTGGGCACACAATCTCGCTCCCTACAAAGCAGACGAGCCGCAGCGGTTCACGCGCTACTTCGACCAGGGCGCCGCACAGTCGTCCATCGTCTTGGCGCACGCCTCCGGTACCCTCTGAGAAACCGCTCATTCCGCGGTTGTCCGGCTGCTCGCGCCAATGTAGAAGCGCAGCAATGCCGCGTGCCGGTCATTCCGTTCTTGGCGCAGGCTGAAAAGTACTCGGCCTTTCCTCCGGCCTGTGCTTGAACGCCATTGCGCTAAATGGGTATTTGCCCGATTGAACCTCGTAGTATTCTGAGAGCCATCACCAAAAACCTGAATCGTCGATTACAGCAGGCCCGATCCCTGCATTGATTACCGGTCGACAATTTCCCTGAAATCTGGGGAGTGCAAGGAGGAGTCAGGCGAAATGCATGCAACAATCGATATCACTCCGGTCGCCCCGGTTTCAGCGAGTTTTTGGAACCGACGTATTTCGCCGATCCTGGACCGGCATTTCCTTCTGTTGTGCGGCATATTGGTCGCTATTGGTTGTCTTCGCGTCATCGCAACCTACAACACCCTGAGTCTGACCACCGATGAGCCCACAGATTACGTCTGCGGCCTTGAATATTTGACGAGTCACACGTACACGCTGGGTCCGCAACATCCTCCGCTCTCGCGCATGGCTCACGCCTTGGGCCCCTATCTTTTTGGTGCGCGCCTAACCGAATTGCCAGTTCCGCGCTGGGGAGAACTGCCTGCATTCGCTCTCACAGGTCACCCCCAGCGGACCGTTTTCCTGATGCGTCTCGGGAACCTGCCCTTCTATATCCTGTCTTGTCTGGTTGTGTGCGGTTGGTCCTGGTACGCCTTTGGCAAGCCGGCGGCGGTTCTCGCCACAGCGCTCTTCACCCAGCTTCCGGAACCCCTGATGAATGCCGGACTCGGCACTACGGACACGGCGCTCGCCGCTAACGTTGGAGCTGCTTTTCTAGCTGCGGTGCTTTGGGCTCGGAGACCCACATGGATCAGGGCGATCGCGATGGGCGTGTTCACCGCATTCGCCTGTCTTTCAAAATTTACAGCCCTCGGCTATATACCGATTTGCCTCGCCATTTCCTTTCTTTGCTACCTCGTCGTTCAACGGCCACGCCTGCGATGGTTGTGGAGTTGGGTTATCGACCACTTCCTGACATTTGTGGCCGCACTGGTGGTCGCGGCACTCGTCGTCTGGGGTTGCTACTTCTTTTCCGTTGGCTCTCACGTCAGCCATCGATTCCACCTGACGTTGCCTGTCCCGGCACCAGCATTTGTATCGGGACTGCAGATGCAGCTGTTCCACAATACGCGCGGCCACGGAGCTTCTCTTTTCAATCAATTCAGCTGGCACGGCTGGTGGTACTACCTGCTGATTGGGCTCGCTGTAAAAACACCGATCCCCATCATCATGCTCACTCTGCTCGGACTCTATGTCTGCTTCAAGCAATATGCTCGTCCTCTATATCTGCTGCCGGCTTGCTTTGCATTGGGAATCCTGCTGCCTGCGAGCTTCGGCCATATCGACATCGGAATCCGCTATATTGAACCGCTGTGGATGAGCGCTTCGATCCTGTCTGCCCTTGGTCTCATGCAGCTCTTTCAATGGAGGCCCAAACCCCTGGCCGGTTTGCTGGCGGGTTGCAGCCTGGTTGCATGGCTGGTGATCTCAGTCGCTCTTCAGCATCCGGATTATTTGTCCTACTTCAATGCATTCGCCGGCAGCAAGCCCGAAGAGATCATGGTCGACTCAAATTACGACTGGGGACAGGACATCAAACTCCTCGCCAATCGCCTGCACGCACTGGGTGCGCAGCACGTGGCGCTGGCCGTGACACTGGACGCCGGAAACAGGGATCCCCGGGAAGTTGTTGACCCTCACTACGCACTCTTTCAGTCGTGGTATGGCCTGCCGCCATCGGAACAGGCTGATGTGTGTGTTCCCGCGCCAGGATGGAATGTGGTGAGCACTACGGTCGAAAAATCGCTCAGCTATTGGCCACAGAGCAGGTTCTACCGGGGTCCGGGTAATCCCCTTCAGTGGTATGAAAAGGTCTCGCCTACCGATCGCGTCGGTCCCCTGCTTCTCTTCAATGTCCCCGCAGGTTCCCAATTGCGCTCTGAGAATTGCGTTGCGCAAGGAACGAGCGGGCCACAATAGCCATCCAGGCGCTTCCCACGATTTCTCCCCAAGGTTCCGACTTGAAGCTCTGACCGGAAGTATTGGTGATGCGGCCCACAGCTTCCTCCTGGATATAGAAACTTTGCAACCCCACGTACCTGCATACATCCAAGCCGCAGGAGAGGACATCCCCATGCCACCAGTCAAAGGCCGTTCCATGCAGGTACCCGCCGCCGGCGGTGTGTTTCAACTCGTAACAAAGGAATTCCCGGAGCCCGGTCCCGCTCACGTCCGCATTCGCGTCAACGCCTGCGGCGTCTGCCACAGTGACTCGCTCACCAAAGAAGGCCAATGGCCCGGCATCCAATTTCCGCGCACGCCCGGCCACGAAATCGCCGGCGTAGTCGATGCCGTCGGCTCCGATGTCCCACTCTTCAAGCCGGGACAGCGCGTCGGCCTCGGCTGGCACGGAGGCCATTGCAACTACTGTCCGCCCTGTCGCCGCGGCGACTTCATCCTCTGCGAAAACCAGCTCATCTCCGGCATTAACTACGACGGCGGATACGCCGACTACGTCATCGCCCCCGCCAACGCCCTCGCCTTCATGGCTCCCGAACTCAACGACATCGACGCCGCCCCGCTGCTCTGCGCTGGTATTACCACCTTCAACGCCCTACGCAACTCCGGCGCCCGCACCGGCGACACCGTCGTCATCTACGGCATCGGCGGACTCGGCCACCTCGCCATCCAGTACGCAGCCAAGGCAGGCTACCGCACCGTCGCCGTCGCACGCGGACAGGACAAGGCTCCGCTCGCCAAGCAACTCGGCGCACATATCTACATTGACTCCGCCACACAGGACCCGGCCAAAGAACTCCAGAAAATTGGCGGAGCCAATATCATCCTCTCCACCATCACCAGCGCCAAGGGCCTCGACTGGATCATCGATGGCCTCGCCCCCGCCGGCAAATTCATCGTCGTCGGAGCGCCCGACGGCCCCATCGTCATCAACCCCTTCCCGCTGCTCCTCGGCCGCCGCACCGTCGCAGGCTGGCCCTCCGGCACCGGCATGGATTCGGAAGACACCCTCAAGTTCAGTGCCCTCACCGGCGTCAAATCCATGAACGAGGTCTACCCCCTCGAAAAAGCCGAAGAAGCCTACCAGCGCATGATGTCCGGCAACGCAAGATTCCGCGTAGTGCTGAAAATCAGGGAATAGGAACAGGAAATGGGGGATAAAAAGCAACGGCCGAATGCCCCATCCATTTCCGAGCGTCATCGCGAAATGGGTGGGAAAGCCCGCAACGCCGGGTGCCGCATGACGCAGTTTGATCGCGGCATGGGTGGAAAGGCAAGGAGCTGCGATCTTCCCTGATTTCAAGTAGAGTTCCACTCCATGCTGGACTGATTCTTCACTTGAGATTCGCGAGACACCCATCGATCACATGGGAGCGACACGTACAATTACAGGCAATGATCGCCCACCTTCGCGGCAAGCTGATCCACAAAGAACCGGGCCAGGCCATTGTCGAGGCCGCCGGCGTGGGATACGACGTCGTCATTTCGGTGCCGACATTCACGGCGCTGCCGAGCGTAGGCGCGGAGACATCGCTCCACATCCACACGCAAGTGAGCGAGGATCAGATTGCGCTGTTCGGTTTTCTCGATCGCGAAGAGAAGCGGCTGTTTGAGCGGCTGATCACGGTGAGCGGCGTCGGCCCGAAATTGGCCATCAAGATTCTCAGCGGTCTCTCACCAGAGCGCACCGTGCAGGCGATTCGTGCGCAGGATCATGCGCAGTTGACGCGCATCCCCGGTGTCGGCAAGAAGCTGGCAGAGCGGCTGGTTGTGGAGCTGAAAGACAAGCTGGAAGACTTCGCCGTTGCTCCAACGCCAAGCGCGGTTGCAGGACCAGCAGTGGATGACGTGCTCTCGGCGCTGACGAATCTCGGCTATCAGCGCCCCGCAGCGGAGAAGGCAATCGAGCAGTCCGTAGCGAAGGAGAAAGCGCTGGCCGGCGATTTCGACGGCCTCTTCCGCGCGGCGTTAAAAATCATCCGCTGAGAGTTGATCGCTGGAAATTGAGGGATACAGGCTTCCGGCTATTGAGCTTTAGCCGATTTCCTCAGGAAATACGCGGGCCGCGCGTGCACAGTGCAGCGCGCTCGCCTACACTTTCAAACGTATGCCACGCGCAGCTAAATCTTCTTCCGCGACACCGGTGCCCTATCTTCGCCCTGAAGCGATCACGTTTCTGCGCAGCCTTGCCAAGCACAACGACCGTGATTGGTTTGCTCCGCGCAAAACTCAGTTTGAGGCGCAGTTGAAAGAACCGATGCTGGCCATTGTCCGCAAGATCACTGACGCGATGACCGACTTTGCACCGAATCATGTGCGGCCGGCGGAGAAGAGCCTGTTTCGCATTTACCGCGACACGCGCTTCAGCCACGACAAGCGGCCCTACAAGACGCATGTTGCGGCGTGGTGGTCGCACCAGGGGCTGGAGAAAACATCAGGTGCGGGCTACTACTTCCAGGTCAGTCCCAAGGGCGTAGTGATTGCCGCCGGCGCGTACATGCCGGAAAAAGAGCAGCTGGCGGCGATCCGCCATTGGCTGCTCGATAACCACGAAGATTTCCGCAAGATTCTGAAGAAGCCCGCAGTGCGCAAGACCTTCAGCGAATTTGAAGGCGAGGCGCTGACGCGGCCGCCGAAAGGCTTTCCTCCAGACCACCCGGCGATGGATCTCGTCCGCTGCAAGCAGTGGGGGCTTAGCGTGACGCTGCCAGTAGGATCCGCACAGCGGAAGGATTTTGCGAAGGTCCTGATCAAGCATTTCAAGCTGCTGGCACCCATGGTGGACGCGCTGAATACGCCGATTGCGGCTGCCGCGGCGCCGAAACGCAAGGTGCTGTTCGGGCTGCATTGAGCCCAAACTCGACATGCTTGTAGACGCTGAATTTGCCAGCATTCCGAGGATTCGAGATGCTTCTTATCCCTAAAAAACTAGCAAAACAGGCGTTTTCGGGCAAAACAGGCATAAAAACCCAAGAAAATTGTGGAAAACCAACGTTTTTCCATTGACTTTGGGCCGTCAAAAGCCGCATTGTTACGAACGACAGGGTTCTCGAGAACCCGCATAAATAAAGGGGATTCGTGCATATGTTGCCTCCAGGCGTTTCAGGCGTAAAGGTCAGAAACGCGACGGTCGCACTACCCCATGCGGTTCGCTTTAAGGCATCTTTGAGTTTCGTTGAAGATGCCGAGCGGCGGGATACCAGGCAACAACTAGCGAAGGAGAACATCACATGGCAACAGGATTGACCAAGACTGGACTTACCCGGCACCTGGCCGAGAAGCTCGAACTGACCAACAAGCAAGCGGCAGCTTTCCTTGATCTTTTGGCTGAGACCGCCATCAAGGAAACCAAGAAAAACGGCGTATTTGTAATCCCTGGCATTGGCCGCCTCGTGAAGGCGGAGCGCAAAGCGCGCATGGGCCGCAACCCGCAGACGGGTGAGGCGATCAAGATCAAGGCGAAGACCGTGGTGAAATTCCGCGTGGCCAAGTCTGCCAAGGACACCATCGCGCCGCCGAAGAAGTAGTTCCATTTCCCGAGGGGTGCTGTACAAGCTGGGGAAGAGCGTAGAGCTCTTCCCCTTCTTTCGTGTCGAGGCTGTTTCCGCAAGTCCGTGCAGCGAATATTTGCGCACTCCTTTACGGGCAGCGACATCCAACCAACCATGACGACCCGGGTGAATGAAGTCTCTGATACGGGCGCCGAGGTCACGGGGTCGGTGCTCACGCTGTTGCGACTTGAAGGTCTCGCTGTAGCCGCCGTGAGTGCGCTGCTGTATGCGCGGACCGATGCAAGCTGGTGGCTGTTTGCAGCCCTTTGGCTTGCACCGGACTTGTCGATGTTGGGCTACCTCGGCGGGCGGCCCTGCCGCGCCGCCCGCATCTACAACGCAGCGCATACCTACGTGGTGCCAGGCCTGCTCCTTTTGGGCGGCCTGATCCTGCATGCGAGCGCATTGCTCCCTTATGCGCTTATCTGGATCAATCACATCGGCGTAGATCGGCTGTTGGGGTATGGACTGAAGTACGCCGACGGGTTTGGGTTTACGCACCTTGGTCGTCTGGGTAAGCGCGATGCTACTTTGCCGGCTCAGAGCTGACCGGCAAGCTGGGCAGAAAAGCACGCACCACCAGCGACGCTCCGAAAAATACGAGAATGATGCGGCCAGTCAGTTCCGGATCGTAGTTGCGCGCGTAGACCACGATGCCGACAAAGATGCCGATCGGTGTGAGTTCAGTCAACAACGCCCGCAGCCAGTGAGGGCTTGTACCAGCGGGTGAGGGTATGTGGCTAAGTCGCGGAACGAAGCGGGGCACTGCGCGCATGTACGCTACATAGGGCTCTCCTATCTTGTCTTTCAGAAATGCTTCTTCGCCGAGAGTGAGGCGAATGGCAAAGACACCAATGAGAACCACGGCAAACGCTGCTCCCGTGACCGGCATGAGGAATGCCAACGCGATGACCATGCACCAGAGGCCGATGTAGAGCGGATTGCGCATATAGCGGTAGGGACCATCGGCCATTACGCCGCCAGCCACCATGCTCACGCTGCTTACGGTGCTCGGCCCGAGGTATGCCGCGCCCCACACGCGAAACAACACGCCCTTGGCGGCAACCAGCGCGGCCAGGACGACGAGAACACTCGTTGCAGTCGAGAAAGTCATCACGCCGGTGCGGCTGAGCTCCAGGGCGAGCCACTCCCCCAGCGAAATACGACGTCCAATATGCCAGGCCTCAATCCACGGCGCCCAGAATCCAAGAAGGATAATCGTGGCGTTGATCGGCATTCGCAGCCGAAACTCAATTGCACTCGCTCCCATTCGTCCCCCTCGCGCCGGAGTGTATCATCCGGCACTTCGGGCGAAGTTGAGCGCTACTCCCAGCGCAGCGCCTTCATTGGATCTGTCTTCATCGCAGACCGAGCCGGGATCAGAATGGCTAGGAATGCCACGAGCGCCAGCAACACCGAAACGGCTGCAAAGCTGAGGGGGTCGCGAGGGCTGACACCGAACAGCATGCTCTGCAGCACGCGCGACAACACCAGCGCTGCTGCAAGCCCGATCGCGCCACCGACGAGGACAAGCCGCAAACCTTGGCCCAGAATGAGCCGCGAAATGTCTGCGCGCGTAGCACCGAGAGCCATGCGGATCCCGATCTCCTGGGTGCGCTGTACGGCCATAAACGACACAACGCCGTAGAGGCCGATGATGGCCATCATCAAACCGGTTGCCGCGAAGAAGCTGAGCAGCGCTGTCTCGAAACGCGGGCGATCGGCGAGCGTGCTCACCGTTTCGCTCAAGGTGTTGATCTCGACCGGCGCGACCGGATCGAGTTGCGCAACCTTCGAGCGAATCCATGGAGCAATCACCGAAGCAGGAAGGCTGGTCTCGAGAAGAAAAAAGTGGTGCTGATCCCAAGTCTCTGGATGAAGGTTGGTCCTCAATTGGTAGAGTTCAGGATCATCCTCGCCTGCGAGGCCTCCGTTCTTCACGTTTGCTGCGACGCCGATCACGTTGTAAACCGGTCCAGGCACACGGTAAGGTCTGAACTCCGCTTGCTCAACGTGCTTGCCGATTGCATCACCTTGAGGAAATAATCGATTCGCCAGATCCCTGCTCAGGATCACTGGATTCTCTTTCGAGCTCCGCTCCATCTCGGAAAAATTACGCCCTTCGAGGATAGGAATCTGCAACGCGCGGAAGTAGTCCGGCGTAACGACACGACAAACCACCGAGCCGCCGACCCCGTCTGGTGTGGGGGGCTTGCCGGCAACCGAGAGCTCAGAGTATCGAAAGCCGCCTTGCCAGCTATCTCCGCCCGGAGGCACCGAGTTGCTCATACCGACAGTAGTCACTCCGGGAATCTCGCGGAAAGCCGTTTCTGCCCGGAGATAAAAATCCTGGTACCCAGAGGTATAGCGTTCCCAGTTGAGAGGAACGTGTACGGTGAGCACATTGCGCGTCTGCATCCCAAGGTTTACCTGCTGCAGATTTCTGAAGCTCTTTACCAGCAGACTTGCGCCCGAGAGCAAAACAACACTTAGTCCGACTTGCGAGACCACCAGGACACGCCGTAGTCGCGCATGAGCAGCGGATTTTGATTGTCTCGCAACCAGCGCGGATGCGTTCGGTCTCTCGAGTGCGGGTAGAATGCCGAATACTCCAGCACACAGGATCGAAACGGCAATGGTGAATGAGACGATGCGCAGATCAAGTCGCGCTTCCGCCAAAAATGGCACTCCGGTTGGAGCGAGGCGGATGAAGGTGAGCAGCAGCGCTTCTGCCAGCACGCACCCGACAGCCGCGCCAGCGATAGACAATAACAATGCTTCTGTAAGTGTCTGGCGTATCAGCCTACCCCTGCTCGCTCCCAGCGCAGCACGCACACTCAACTCACGTTCCCGTGCCGCTCCGCGCGCTGAGAACAGGCTGACCACATTCGCGCACGCGATCGACAACACTAAGAGAACTGCGCCAACCAGCAGCCATGCGGCCCGATACGCATCCTGCATCTGGCGATCGCGAATGGAACGGACCTGCAGATGAAAATCCTTGCGAATCTCCGGTGGAATCCACTGCTGCGTGTGCAGAAACAGCGGCTGCATCTCGGCTTTCGCCTGCTCCACGCTGACGCCGGGCTTGAGCCGTGCGAACGCCCACACCGGAAAGCCAATTCCGCTGTTCGCCGTATGCTGAAAGGCCTCATCCATTTGCGCGGGGCGAACAATATCTGCCTTTTGCAGTCTGGGCATTTCAAAGTTGTTCGGGAGTACTCCAACGATGCGAGCCGAATGACCGTCAATGTCGATCGTCTTGTTCAGAACATCAGGATCGCGGTTGTATCGGTCCCGCCAAAGGGCGTCCGAAATTAGAGCCGCCTTGGGACCATTGGGAAGGTCTTCTTCCGGAAGAAAATTACGTCCACGCAGAAGTGAAATGCCGAGTGTGGGTAGAAAGTTTTGAGCAACGTCAGCGCATTGCAGAGGCACAGGGTTGGCTTCGGTCAGATTACATTCGCTGGTACCGCGCTCGAATGTAACGGAGGCAAATGGAGTTTGATTTCGCTTCCACTCGTAGAAGAAGCCGCCGAGTTGGAATTCCTGGCGCTCGAGCGATTGCACGAGACCGAAAGAGACCAGGCGATCGTCGTGCGCGTAAGGCAGGCTGCGAAATAGAATGCGGTCGACCACGCTAAAAACTGCGGCCGTCGCGCCGATGCCCAAGGCCAGTGTGAGGATGGCGGTGATAGCGAAAACAGGACTGCGTCGAAATCCGCGCAAAGCATAGCGCACTTCACGTAAAGCGCTTTCAAGCCAAGGCAGCGTGGCGCGATCGCGGTAGGCTTGACGAACCTGTTCGGCGCCGCCAACCCGAAGCAACGCCTGCCGACGCGCTTCTGCTTCGCTCAGCCCCGAACGCCGACCCTCATCGATGTGCTCGGCAAGGTGACTCTGAAGCTCGGCGTCAAACTCGTCATTGGCGTGGCGCGTAGCGAACATGACATAAAGCCTGATCCAAAACGCACGCAGTTTTCGCATCGGAACTCCTAATCTGCTCGCAGGGCTTCCATCGGGTCGACAGCGGCGGCGCGGCGTGCAGGAATCCACGCGGCTACCAGCGCGACAAGCGCCATCAACAGCGGGACGAGGCTGAACGTCACTGGATCGAACGCGCTGACCTCAAACAGGAAGCTGTGCAGCATGCGGCTGAGCGCAACGGCACCTGCAAGGCCGATGATGCATCCGCCGCCGGCGAGAAAAAGGCTTTGCCGAACGACACTCAACACGATCTGCCATCGCTGCGCACCTAGCGCCAGACGCAGACCGATCTCGCGCGTGCGCCAGCTGACGATGTACGAGATAAGGCTGTAGACGCCCACCGCGCCGATAATGACTGCCAGCCCGCCGAAGCCGAGCAGCAGCATTGCCAGAGCGCGCGGCGCAGCGACAGAGTTTGCGACGACTTCGTTGAGTGTGCGGACGCGGGTGACGGGAACGAGTGAATCGATGCCGGCGACGGCGCGGCGCAGGCCCGCGGCTGCTTCGGCGGGAGTGGCGGGCCCGCAGCAGCGCGATAGAGCACCGGCTGAGCGTTGCCGGGCGTGATGGGCAGGTAGACCTGGTTGCCGATAATCGTCACCGAGGCTTCCTTCGCGTGAGTTGCGGACGACGCCGACGACCTCGACGGCCTTCTCGGGATACCAGACGGCGGGGACGGCCTCGTCAACGACGTTGAGCATGTGCTTGCCGATGGGGTTCTCATTCGGCCAGAGGTACTGGGCCATGTGCTCGTTGATGACGGCGGCGCGCGTGGCGCCGGACGCATCCTGCGCGTTGAGCAGGCGTCCGCGCACGAGCTTCAGGTCGAGCACGTCGAAGTATCCGGGAGTTACGTTGCGGCCCGTGGCAAACATTGCGTTTGCTTGCGCGCTGCGCGGATGGTTTTCCGCGTCGAAGACGTAGTTGCCGTCGCGTCCGTTGAGCGGCAGCGCGTCCGTGAGCGCGAGCCTTTTCGACGCCGGGGATGCCGTTCATGCGGGCGCGAGCGCGGTGAAGAAAGCGCTGCAGGGCCTCCGGTTGAGAAGTTGTCGAGCCGCCGCCCAGACGGGCGTGCCCGGTCTTGTGCAGGCCGCGGAGTCCAGTGAGACCTCCGCAGAGACAATGCGGTCGGTGCGGAATCCGGGATCGACCTGCGAGAGCTTGTAGAGGCTGTGGAGGATCAGCCCGGCGGCGCGTGATCGACCATGACAGAGAGGCCGATCTGCGCCATGACCAGGACCATGGACACGCCGAAGCGCGAGCCTTTGCCCGTGAGGCCGCGGCTGCCGATGCGCAGAGATTCGCAGCAGGTTGAGCGAGGCCATCTGGATGGAGGGAATGAGGCCGAAGAGCAGGCCGGCGAGCAGCGACGCGGCAAGGGTGAAGGAATGTCGCGCGAGTGGAGCGAGATGTCCTCGATGCGCGGTGTGCCGGCGGGGAGCAGGCGCACGAAGAGATGCGCAGGCTGAAGAATGCCGCTGCCGAGGCCGACGACGCCGGCGCGTCACGCCGAGGACGACGCTTTCTGACAGCAATTGCTGAATGAGCCGGCGGCCCGAAGCGCCGAGCGCGCCGCGAACGGCGATCTCGCGCTCGCGGGACGGTGGCGCGGGCGAGCATCAGGTTGGCCACATTGGCGCAGGCAATGAGAAGAATGAGGCCGACCGCGCCGAAGAGAAGCAGGAGGCGCGGACGCATGGCTCCGGTTTCGGATTCGAGAAGCGGCACGACGGTCATGTCAGAGGCCCAGCTGTCGGGCATTTGCCAGGGAAACTGATGCACGAGGATGCCGCGGAGGCGGCGCAGCTCGGCCTGCGCCTGCGCGGGAGAGACGCCGGGAGCAAGCCGGCCGAAGGCTGTGCAGGTCGAACGCATTCCACGGATCGTGGATCGTCGGCGCGATTGTAGGAGACGGGGATGAGGAATTGGTGTCAGCGTAGGGAAAGCGCACGCCCGCGGGCATCACGCCGATGATGCGGCGCGAGACGCCGTCGATGCGCATCGTGCGGCCGAACGCGGAGGGCGAACCTGCAAAGCGGCGCCGAAAGTAGCCGTAACTGAGAACGACGTCGTGATCCTGGCCGGGACTTCATCGTCTTTCGAGAAGAACTGGCCGAGCGCGGGATGGATTCCGAGCGTATCGAGGGCATTGACGGTGACCGATGCGCCGAAGACTCGTTCTGGCATGTCGGAGCCGGAGACATTGGACTCGACGTCGTCTCCGTAGCCGGCGATCGAGGAGAATGAGCGCGGATTGCATCGCGAGCGCGCGAATCCAGCCCTTGGGACAACGACGAATGTGGTTCCCGTGACGCGCATCAGACGGTCCTGCTGCGCATAGGGCAGAGGCCGCAGCAGTATCGAATCGACAAGCGTGTAGATGACTGCATTGGCGCCTATGCCAAGAGCCAGCGTCAGCACCGCCGTAATCGTGAAGCCGGGCGCCCGGCGCATCTGACGCAGCGCAAATCGCACATCCTGCAGAAATGCTCTCGACCGGCGGCAAGGTCGCGCGATCGCGATAGGCCTGGCGTGTTTGCTCTGCGCCACCCAGCCGCAACATCGCCTGCCGATGGGCCTCTTCGCTCCCCAGCCCGGAACGCATCGCATCGTCGGTATCCATTGCGATGTGACTATCGAGTTCAGCCTCGAACTCGATTGCCTTTCTGCGCACGAATACACCTCGAAATCGCAACCAGCAATGCACGCATCTTTTCCATAACACACACTCCTATTCCGCCCGCAATGCCTGTACCGGGTTAATGGATGCTGCGCGTCTCGCAGGCAGCAAGCAGGCAATGAATGCGATAGCAGAGAGAACAATCGGAACGACAATGAACGTCAGCAAATCGTGCGGCTGGATGCCATAGAGAAAACTGGACGCCAGCCTCGACAGCATCCAGGCGGCGGGCCATCCAAGAAGCATGGCGATGAGCGCGAGCACCATGCCCTGGCGAATGACAAGCCGCTCCACTGTCCCAGGACGCGCGCCCAGCGCCATGCGGATGCCGATCTCGCGGGTACGGCGGCTGACAGCATAGCTCATCACGCCGTAGAGCCCCACAGCCGCCAGAACCAGCCCGATGCAGCCGAAGACACCGAAGAGCGTTGCGGCAATTCTCGGCAGCAGGTAAGCCGTGCGCACATGCTCTTCCATCGTCTCTTCGTTGTAGATCGCCATATTTGGATCGAGCGCGTAGACTTGGCGGCGCACGGGTTCGGCGAGCACTCCGGGGTTGCCGGCGGTATGGACTACAAGCGTGTAGCCCATGACGGATGGATCATCGACGATGCTCTGATCGAGGGAGCGGTACAGAATAGGGCGTGTGTCTTCGCCGAGCGTGCGTGATTTGGCGTTGCCGACGACACCAATGATCTCGTAGTTCCAATGACCGCCGTTCACGTGTTGGCCGATCGGATTAGCCCCCGGGAATAGGCGATCCGCGAATGCCTTGTTGATGACTGCGACCCTCGGCCCTTCCGCAACTTCATTACCAAAATCACGGCCAGAGAGGCGCGGCGTCCCCAGCGCATCGAAGTATCCGGGTGTGGTCATGTAGAGATCGGCATTCGTAAACGAAGCATCTTTACCGGAGTGGCCCGCGACGGTAAAGCCATCGCTGCGATTACCGCCTGAGAGAAGTGCGACGTCGGTCGTTACCGCTGAATCTACGCCAGGCAATGCTGAGACTCGGCGTCGAAGTCCAGCGAGAAACTGGCTGATCTGCTGCGGGGTGTACCCGTTCAGGCGTGGATCGACTGAGAGTAACAACAAACCTTGCGGGCGGAATCCAATGTCGATCTTAGCGGCACTCTGCAGGCTGCGGAGGAACAAGCCTGTCACCAAGAGAAGCACAAGCGACATGGCGACCTGCGTCACGACAAGAATATTGCGCAGGCTGAATCGCCGCCCCGGACGCGCAAGAGCCTCTTCACCTTTGAGCGCATTCAAAAGAACGGGCCGCGCAGCAGCCCAAGCCGGCGCAAGCCCAAGAAAAACGCCGCAGCAGAAGCTGATGGCGAACGTGTATAGCAGGGTGCGCCAATCGACAGCAACATGCAGATCGAGAGGCACCGGTGCGGGCAGACGAATCGCAGAGAGCGATTGTGTCGACAGAAACGAGAAGAATACGCCAAGGAATCCGCCTGCTAGGCCAAGCAGCGTGCTTTCGATAAGCAACTGCCGCCGCAGTCGCGCACGGGTAGCCCCCAATGCGAGGCGCACTGCCATTTCACGCTGGCGGGCGGCAGCCTGGGCGAACAACAGATTCGCGACATTTGCGCCGGCAATCGCCAGCAGAAGAAGAACAACGATGGAGAGCGCTGCGAGAAATGTGAGGGCTGCGGTTTTTTCGCGTGGTGGCAGCGAACCAGCCTGCTCAAAGACGAAGGAGTTTCCCTTGTCGGTCTTTGGGTAGGAAAGGGCGAATCTCTTTGCCAACGTATCCAGTTCGGCTGCGGCCTGCATGCGTGTGACGCCGGGCCGCAGACGTCCGACCACCGCCAGCCAGTGGAACTCGCGCGAGTCCGCCGGTGGCAGGTTGGGCACAAGCTGCGTCGCGATGCCTAGCGGAACCCAGAATTGTGTGTCGAGAATCTGGTCGACACTATGAAACGACACCGGTGCGATGCCGACGACCGTGAATGAGCGTCCTGAAAGCGTGATCGTCTTGCCGATGATCTGGCGATCTCCGGCAAAGCTCCGCTGCCACAGCCGCGCGCTGATCACCACGGTAGAATTCCGATTGTCGCCGCCCGAGAAACCGCGTCCAAGAGCCATTGGGAGTTCGAGCACATCGAAGAAATTCGGCGAGACCGCCTGTCCCCAGACGCGCTCTGGCTCGCTGCCATCCGCTGATGGATGCTGGAATCAATTCAAAGTAGGCCGCAACGCCAGAGAACGACTTTGCCTGGTCGCGAAGATCGTTATAAAGCGGCAGAGGAAATGCGTTGCAGCACTGCTCGCCCTGCTGCGCCACGTGGAGCGATAGCAGCGTCGAGGGTTCGCCGACCGGCGCGGGTCGTAGCACGAACCGGCTCACCATCGAGAAAATGGTGGCATTGGCGCCAATGCCGAGACCTATAGAGAGAACGGCAATCGATGTAACCGCTGGATGCTTTGCAAGTGTGCGAAAGGCATAGCGCAAATCACGCGCCAGGCTCTCGACCCACGGCAAAGTGCGATGCTCGCGGCGAGCCTGGCGTACCTGTTCTGCGCCGCCGAGCTGGATGAGTGCGCAACGTCGTGCCTCTTCAGGGCTCAACCCGGAACGGATACCGTCTTCAACCTGCATGGCGATGTGCGACTCGAGTTCGTCGGAAAACTCGTGATCATCACGTCCGGAATGGAGCAGGCCCGCGATGCGTTTCCAAAGTGCTCGAAGCTTTCGCATTTGTTCTCCTATTCCATACGTAACGCCTGCATGGGATCGATGGACGCAGCGCGGCGTGCAGGGACAAAGGCTGCGATGAGGCCGCAGATAATCAGCAGCGCAGATACAGAAATCACGGTTGTTGGATCGTGTTCGCTCACACCGAACAGAAATGACTTCAGCAATCGGGTCGCGATCCAGGTGCACCCGAGCCCCACAACCAGCCCGCAACCGACCAGTACCGAAGCGTTCCTCAGAATAAGCACCAGCACATCCCGTCGCTCCGCCCCCAGTGCCATCCGGATCCCCACTTCGCGTGTACGCCGATTCACCGAAAACGCCATCAATCCGTAGAGCCCCACCAGGGCCAGGAACAACGCGATCACCGGCGAATGCCGTGAGCAGTGATGTCTGGAACCGCCGCCGCGCACTAGCGATCGAAACCAGGTCGCCCATCGTGCGCACATCGGAAAGCGTGATGTCTGGATCGGCCGCCTTCAGTGCCGAACGAATCTCATTTGCCAACACAGAAGGCGGAAGAGACGATCGCACGGCCAGCGAACGTTCGCGCGGATCGAATGTCGGAGTGTAGATCTGCGGCTGCGGATCCTCTTCCAGGCTGGTGTGGCGGACGTCGGCAACAACGCCGACCACCGTGCTCCATTGGGCCCGCTTTTCATCTCCGCTGATCCGCCCGCCGATTGGATTGCGATCGGCGAAATAGGTCCGCGCAAATCGCTCGTTGATGATGACGGGATGTGCCGGACCCGCATCATCACTTTCTGTGAAGTATCGTCCCGCAATGAGAGGGATCTGCATTGCGTCAAAATACTTGGGTGTGATCGATCGCGATTCCACCACCTGGTCTTTCTGGTTGGCAAAGCCATCCACCCAGAAGGTCCCTAGGCTTTCGCTTTTGGCCAAAGGCAGGTCGTTGACTGCACCGACCGCAATTACTCCTGGAAGATTGCTGATCTTTGCGATCAGCCCTCTCAAGTATGCAGCGCGGCTCGTCTGTGGCTGACCGTCGCCGTTGCCGAGCGAGATGTCCATGATCAAGGTCGACTGCGAAAAGCCCGTATCCACGGAGATGACCTTGATGTAGCTGCGCATCAGCAGCCCGGCGCCTGCCAGCAGCATAACCACCATAGCGGTTTGCGCGACGATCAACGCGCTCTGCAAACGGCTGTGTCCCGCTACTCTTCCAGGTGCGTTGTTCGATTTCAGAAAGTCCGTAAGTTGCATGCGCGAAGCGCTCGCAGCGGGCAACAGGCCGGCAATCATGCTTGTCATCAGCGAAGCTATGATTGCAACCAGCATCACACGCCCGTCGAGAGAGGCTTCATTGAGCCTCGGAATGTTGCCGGGATCGAGCTGCGGCAGCAGGCGGAGAAAGAGAAGCGCAAGTATCGTGCCGACCCCACAACCGCCGATGCCGATCAGCATCGATTCGGTTAGCAGCTGGCGAACCATCCGGCTCCGGCCCGCCCCCAGAGCAGCGCGCACGCCTAGTTCGCGGGCCCGTTCGGCCGCACGCGCCAGCAGCAGGTTGGCTGCATTTCCGCAGCTGATCAAAAGCACGAGGGCTACGGCACCAAGAAGCAGATTCATCAGCGGACGTACCGGGCCGATGGAGAGGCCAGTGAAGCTCTTCACCAGCGCACCCCAATCGCCGAATTCGGTCGGATATAAGCGGTCGAAACGAGCCATCATCGTGCCGAATTCAGATTGCGCCTGCTCGAGGGATACGCCTGCGCGCAGCCGCGCGACGACCACGTTGTCATCGATGCCACGATCTGCCCTCTCTTTGGGCGTCAAAGCAAGTGGCACCCAGATCTTCGTGGATACGATGTGCGGATTCCCATACGGAAGATCTGAGTTGAATGGATATTCGAACTCGCGCGGCATCACGCCGATAATCTGATAACTTGCGCCATTGATTTCGAGCGTGCGCTTCAGGACATCCGCATTCGCCCCGAACATAGATACCCAAAGCGAGTGGCTGATGAGGGCAACTTGCGAATGGCCAGGTGCATTGTCTTCAGCATTGATCGTGCGGCCCAATTCCGGCGTGGACCGAAGCGTTGAAAAAAAACCCTCGTCCACGCGTGCCGCTCCGATGGGCTGCGTCGTTCCTTGTATCGTGACTTTGAACAATGCCTGTTCGTAGGCAGTCATATCTGCGAACGACTTGTTCTCGCGCTTGATTTCGTAGAAGTCACCATAGCCCGGGCAGATCACCTCCGGCGGTATCTTCCAATTCGGATTCGGTGTAAACAGATAGACGAGGCGCTGAGGATTTCCATAGGGCAGTGAGCGAATGAGCACCGCATTGACGAGACTGAAAATCGCCGTACACGCTCCGATTCCAAGGCCCAATGTAAGTACCGCCGTCACCGTGAAGCCCGGCGTCCGACGCAGTGTGCGCAGCCCGTAGCGAAGATCCTGTGCGAAGTTTTCGATCCACAAAAAGCTGCGCCGCTCGCGGTAAGCCTGGCGTGTCTGCTCCGCGCCGCCGAGACGCAGCAGAGCCTGGCGACGTGCTTCCGCCGGATCCAGTCCGGCCCGGATTCCAGCTTCGGTATCCATCGCGATGTGCGATTCAAGCTCGGCATCGAACTCTTGCGCGGTGTCGGCGCGACGCAGCGTGCCGCTGAGGCGGCGAGAGAATGCTCGGAGTTTCGCCTGCAGGAAACTCATGCCTTCTCCGCTTATGCGCCCTCGGCGGGTGTCAGAAACCGGGAGAGAATTTCAGTTGCCTGCTCCCACTCAGCCGCAGCCTTCTGCACCTGCTTTTGGCCGGCCTTTGTTAGCTCGTAAAACTTGGCGCGGCGATTGTTGTCGGACGTGCCCCAGTGTGAGCGGACATATCCCTCCTGCTCCAGCTTGAGCAGCGCGGGATAGAGCGTGCCGTAGTTCAGCTGCAGCAGATCGCCGCTGGTCTGCTCAATGCGCCGGGCAAGTCCATAGCCGTGCTGCGGGCCCATCGTCTGCAAGCGTCTTCAGAATCATCAGGGCCAGCGTGCCCTGCCACACATCGGTTTTGTCGCCCATTCCATGCTCCTCTGGCTAAGCAATAGGAGCACTCTACGCCGGTTTCTATGGGAATGCAATAGGAACGATTTCAATGACCCTCCTGCAGCAAACGTGAGACGCATTCGATTCAGCGTGTTAGGCTGGCCGAAGATTCCCGTGGAGGCTTTGGACTGATGAACTGATGAATCGTCGTTTTTGCATGCTTGTTACATTGACGCTTACGGCCCTGCCGGCGTTGGGACAAGGTGCCGGGCATGCGGAATCTGCGGCACCGGACCTTGCGGCATCTGCCGAGCGCCAGCTTCCCGCACTTACCGAGACCTACAAGCATCTGCATCGCAATCCTGAGCTTTCGCATCACGAGGAAAAGACATCGGCGCTGTTCGCGGCAGAACTGCGCAAGCTGGGATACACCGTGACGGAGCGCGTGGGCAAATACCAGGATGGCTCGCAGGCCTACGGCGTGGTTGCCGTTTTGCAAAATGGCGCTGGACCGCACGTACTGATTCGCACAGATATGGATGCGCTGCCGGTAGAGGAGAAGACAGGCCTCGATTACGCATCGACTGTGCGCTCGACAAATGCGCAGGGCCAGGACGTAGGCGTGATGCATGCCTGCGGTCACGACATCCATATGACTGTTCTGCTGGGCGTGGCGCGCGAGATGGTGCAGCGGAAGAGCCAGTGGCACGGCACGCTGATGCTGATTGGGCAGCCTTCAGAAGAGACGATCGACGGCGCGCGAGCGATGCTGGCCGATGGTCTGTATGAACGCTTCGGGCGCCCTGACTTCGTGCTGTCGGAGCACGATTCGAACGACGTGGCGGCAGGATCCATCTCGATCAAAGGTGGCCCGTTGCTTGCGAGCTCGACTGGAATTTACGTGACGATGCGTGGAGTCGGCGGCCACGGCTCACGGCCCGAGGCCGGCAAAGACCCGATTGTGTTGGCGGCGGAATTCGTCTTGACGGCGCAGACGATTGTGAGCCGTCAGATCGATCCGCAGCAGCCTGCGGTATTGACCGTGGGCACCATTCACGGCGGGACGAAGAACAACATTATTCCCGACGAAGTGCAACTGGGGATTTCGCTGCGGACGTACTCGCCCGCGGTGCGCGACGCGATTGTTGCGGACATTCGACGCACCGCAAAAGGACTTGCGGAGTCATACGGCGTTCCGGAGGACCGCATGCCTGTGGTAAATCTGGGCGAGAGCACGCCGGAGACCTATCAACGATCCGGCGCTTGCTGAACGGCTGAAAGCGTCGGCCGTGGCGGCGCTGGGCAAGGACCGCGTTGAAGATGCCAAAGCCGTGATGGGCAGCGAAGATGTGGGACTCTTCACCCTCGACGGCAAGATTCCAGGCGTGATGTATTGGCTGGGTGCGGCTGATGCCGGGAAGTTGGCGGAGAGCCAGAAGACTGGCGTGCCTCTGCCGAGTCTGCACTCAGCCTTGTTTGCTCCGGTATACGCACCTGCGATCGAGACAGGCGTTACGGCGATGACAGCAATGGCGCTCGGCCTTCTGAAGTAAGACTCACCGCCGGCAATACTGATTTGACCCTACTTCGACGGGTCTACCAAGGCGCCATAAACTACCTGGCGGCTACCGTATTCAAGCGGCGGGCTTGCCGGCCCGAGCATGCGTTGGATCATGCCGACGAAGACAATATCATTTGTGGGGTCGACCCAGAACCATGTCCCGGCCGCGCCGTCCCAGATGATACGTCCCTTTGCCGTCGGGCAAGATTTGCCTCTGCGGGATCAAACTCGACCGCGCCGTTGTATCCGTATCCGAAGCCGGGCCGCATTACGGCATTACCGATTCCGAACTTGCCGGTAAGCAACTCAGCCGGAACATGATTCGAGGTCATCAGCTTCACCGTCGCAGGCGACAGAATCCGCTTGCCATCCAGTTCGCCTTCATTCAACAGCATGCTGGCGAAGCGGAAGTAGTCCTCAGCCGTGGAGACCATGCCACCGCCACCCGAGGGCATCGGAGGCTGCACATCATAATCGCCTGATCTGCGGCTGGCGCTCGGATCGACAACCAACTCTCCATTGGGGCCAGTCCGATAGAGCACTGTGAATCTTCCGCGCTTGTCTTCAGGAACGTAGAATCCCGCGTCCCGCATGCCCAGCGGGGAGAAAATGTTCTCGCGGAAAAAATCGGGCAGGGATTTGCCCGAGAGTTTTTCGACGATGTATCCCTCGACATCCATCGACATGCTGTAGGTCCAGCCTTGTCCCGGCTGGTAGAGCAGTGGAATCTTCGCCAGCTTTTCGATAAATTCCTGCAGGTTGGCCGAGGCCAGCAGGTTTGCGTCGCGGTACATCTTGTCGACCGGTGTGTCGCCAAAGAAGCCGTAAGTGAATCCCGCCGTATGCGACATCAATTCGCGCATGGTGGGCGGATGGTCAGGATCGGTGAGAATCATGTTCCCGCCGGAATCCATGCCCTTGTAGACCTTAAGATGCGCAAACTCCGGAATGAACTTCGCGATCGGATCGGACGGGAGCCACTTGCCCTGCTGGTAAAGAATCATCATCGCCACGCCGGTCACGGGCTTGGTCATGGAGAAGTCGCGGAAGATCACATCCTTCGTCATCGGCGCGGCGGCAGCCATATCGCGATAACCGTATGCGCGGTAGTCGACGACTTTGCCGTGCCGCGCCAGGATAGTCACGATACCCGCGACCTGTTTCTGATCGACGGCCTGCTGCATGAACTGATGCAGGCGGTCCAGCCCTTCCGATGAGAAGCCGACGGACTCAGGCTTCACGACGGTCATATCGAAACCGGGGCGAGCCACTGACTGAGCGTTCTGTGCCTCGCCCACGCCTGCGCTTAAGGCGAGCGGAGCGGTCGCAACCAGGACAACAACGCGGACTGCAGAAGAAATAATCCTCACAGATCCTCCCCGGAAATGTGGACGTAGCCTGATGCAGAGCTGCAAACGCAAGCGTTCGCCAGGAATGCGGCTGGAATTCCAGTCCTTTATAGCAGATAGGGATCCGGGCCAACCTGAAGGCTAGCCCGGCTTGCGCTTGCTCTAATAAATCAGCTTGAGCGAGAACTGAATCTGGCGCGAGTTGCCTGCGGTCTTGCTGATTTCGCCGAATCCCGATCCGTTGAGAACGTTTGCCGGCGTGCCCATCGTCACGATGTTGAACAGGTTGAAGAACTCCGAGCGAAACTGGAGGTCCATACGCTCCGCTCCGCTTTTGCGGCGGCCAAATGGGGTGTCCTTAATGAGCGCGAAGTCGTAGTTATAGAAGGCGGGCCCGCGAAATGTGTTCCTGCCGAGCGTACCGAAGACGCCCTGGTTAGGCCCAGTGCCGCCCGCCACGTGAATTGGAATCGAAAAGAAGTCCGCTGCATTGTTCGCGCCTTCGCCAAAGTAGTCCTGCCGATCCGCGCGCGCGGTCGAGAGCTTTGGCTTGGCAATCTGATCGGGGCGATCGACGCCGTTTGAACCGACACCCGTTTGCTGAATGCCCGAATAAACGGTAAACGGCGAGCCCGAGCTGATGCTGGAGATACTCAGCAGTTCCCATCCGTCCGTAGCCTTGCGGCTGACGGCGCTGAGGAAGGGGGCGCTTTCAAGATGCAGGTCCTGCGCCAGGCTGAGCCCGAATCCGTGGGTCACATCGAAGGAGGACGGGCCTTTCTCCGCATGCGTATCGAACGGGTTCTGTGGGAACGGGATGGATACGGCTCCCGTGCTTCCAGTGCCTCCAACCACCTGGCTTGTGTCGTCGATCGATTTGCTCCAGGTGTAGCTCGCCTGTATGCCCGGTCCTCCGTGGCCAACCGTACCGGAGAGCGAGGTCTGCAGCGCGTGGTAGGTGGAGTGTGCGGTCGCAGTAATGACATTCATCACCCCAAATCCGCCGATAACATCGCCCGCACTGTCGAACTGCGTAAATGGTGCGAAGGCAGGATCGGCGCCGGGATACCCATTCGGATAACTCGTGCGCGGCAGCTTTTCCGCAGCTGTGCCCACATAGCCGGCATCGGCGGTCAGGTTGCCGAATTTGCGCTCCAGCCCAGCCGTCCACGTGTACAAAGTGGCGTTGTTGAAGGAGCGATCGATTCCGCTGAGGTTGAGTGCGCTGACCACGCCATTGGGAGTGAGAGCAGCAACGTCCTTTTCGTAGCGATCGACATCCATGATCGTATTGGGTGCAACGGTTGTGGTCTTGCCCGACGCAAACATATCCTGTCCCGAGGGCGTGTAGGTCGGCGGAAGCTGTGCCGGCGTGAGCTGAAAGCCATAATGAATGGGCGCGTTAGATGCCGAGAGCAGGCGCGGGTAGGCCACGAACGGAGTCGATCCCGTAAGGAAATTGTCCTGCCAGATGTTGGGTTGAATAGTGGTGATTCCAGCGCCCGCATGCGCGGAAAGCTTGTTGGTCACCTGCCAGGCAGCCTGGACCCGCGGATCGAACGCATGATAGTTGGTCTGATACCCGGGCTGCGGATTGATGACGTATTGTTCCACGCCATTGATCGCGACAAATCCGCCTGTCCGGCGCGCACGCTCGGTAATAGGCGTGTAGAGATCCCAGCGAACCCCATAATCGAGCGTAAATCGCGGCGTCACTTTCCATGTGTCCTGAAACCATGCGCTAAAGTTGTTGCGGCTGATCGCAGCCGGACCGATGTGCTCGCCATTGGAGAAATAAGGCGGCGCGATTGCGACCGTATAGACGAATGGGCTGCCAGTAAGAAAACTCGAAAGCGTATCTGGAAGCGGATCGCCTGGGTTCAGGTTGTGATTCCCGCTCGTCGAGGTAATCGACGAAAGCGCATACGCCTTGCCACCGCCAAAATCGTATTCGCCGTTAGGGCTAATTCCGAAGTAGGTTGTATCCCGATTGATGCGAGCTTCAAACCCCGCCCTGAAGGCGTGCGCCGTCCGCGTATACGAGACGGTCTGGCGTCCCTGAAAGAGATTCCCGTACGCCTGCATGACAGAACCGGCTGCAGAGTTGAAAGCCTCGAAAAGGCCATCGTTGAATTTGACAGCAGGATCAGTATGGTCCGGCGTCGGAAATCCCGGCGTTGTCCGCGTAATGCCGATCAGAGACTCCAGCACCAGCCGCGGCGACACTGTCCGCGTATAGCTGCCGAGAACGTTGCGCTGGTGATCGTTGTATTCGACACCGAAAAGGGGGTCGACGGCGGTCTGGTCGGGATTGGTCGTCGGGCCAATAAGATCGTCAAGATTGAAACGGGCAAGAAACTGGTCTTTCGCTGAAAAGTTGTGATCGATGCGCAGTGAGAACTGGTTCGCATTGGTAACCACTTTCGACGCAGTCGCATAAGTGTTCACACCGAATGATCCTGTGGGCAGATTCGGCAGCGGGTAGCGCGCAAGAATCGCTGCGATCGCCGGATCCACGGGAACCGCCAGCGTATCGACAGTCTGATCGGGGAATGTGACAGTGTCGTAAACGATGTTGCTGCTCGCGGTCGGCCTTTGCGCCGCCGAAGGCACCGGCATCACCTGCGTAGTGCCGAGTACCTGCCGAAAACCCTGGTACTGGGTGAAATAGAAAGTCCGCTTGCGCCCGTCGTAGAGATGCGGAATGTAAACCGGTCCGCCATTGGTAAAGCCGAATTCGTTGCGCCTGAAGGGCGGAATGCGCCCCGGATAAGCGGGCGTCGGATGGTCAAAGTAGTTGCGCGCGTCAAACGAGGAGTTGCGCACAAACTCGAAGAACGACCCGTGAAATCCGCTGGCTCCCGAACGCGTGTGAATATTGGTAAAGCCCGCAGCGCCGCGTCCAATCTCGGCCGGCATCCAGCCGGAACTCGAATCGATTCCTTCCACCGCGTCGACGTTGAAGTTCGAGAATGTAGCCCCGCCCATCTCCGGATCGCTGATATCGGCGCCGTCCATCGCAAACGTTGCCTCCACGCCGCGCTGTCCGTTGATAGCAAACTGGGCCGTGAAGTTGGTGGCGCCATTGGCATCCGTCATGGTGCCGGCAGCCAGCAGCAGCAGCGTGCTGAAATCGCGTTTATTCAGCGGCAATTCGCTCACCGCCTGGCTTGAAAGCTCCTCGCCACCGGTGCCCGCCTGATTCTTCTTCTGCAGAGTGGCCACCGTCAGTTCGCCGCGTCCCGACAGCGTAACCAACGCCTCAGAAGTAGCCGTCGTCACGTCGACAGGCTGCGCGCTTTCAACCGTGCTGCCCTTGGCGACAACTGTCAGGTGGTAAGTCCCGGTCGGTAACAATGGCAGCAGGAATCGACCGTCCGAGCCGGTCCGCCCCTCGGCCTTGAGTATGCCGGAAGAGAGCTTTACTTTCGCATCTGCGATCGGCGCGCCGCCGGCATTGCGCAGCACACCGCTCCATGCAGCCTGTGGCGCCTCCTGCCCGACCGCAAAGGTCGACGCAAAAAAAACGATCAGAGCAAAAAAGCAAAAGAGCTTCAGCGTGGCCCAACCTGCAACTACAACGGAGTACAACTTATCTGGTTTCACTCGGCAACCTTACAAAAAACGATACGTCCGCGCGGCTGTTTCGTGCCAGTCTCTCTCCCCGCAGAACTCATCAGAATTATATCGCTCAAAACGCTGCTAAAACCTTTTTGTAGCGGCTTTGACCCATATTCCGACGTGCAGGCCTCCCATACCTTCGCACTGGGAAACACCCAAAAAAACTCGAAGATAACGCGATGGGGCAAACACATTGCGCAAACCCCGAATCATCGGTTCCCCATCACACCCGCGTGAATCCTGACGTGCATGATGTTGTTAGATCACTTGGTGGCTAACTTTGGTCGCTATTGTTGCGCTGGATCGCTCTCGCGCGGCATGATCTTCACCGTCGCGGAGCGAGGGCGATTGCCAATCATTGGACGAAGGTACGGGCTGCCCCTGTACTTTGTTCGATAAGCGTCGTCGATACGGGCGCCAATGCCATCGGCGCCCGGTTCGCCCACCGGCTCGAAGCTTACCTCCTTCGTCATCCCGGCGGCGATAATACGCCCGGCCTTCTGCCGCACTGCAGCCTTGTACCAGCGCGACTCCTGCCCGTTGTAGCCGCGAACGTAAAGAGCGTCGTCCACCGCGACGGACCAGATCCACGTCGGTGTGCCGTATGTTTTCCCGTCTTCGCGGAACGGTGCGATATGCAAGTCGTCAGCCTCTCCGATCTTGCGCAGCTCTTCTTTCGACCATGCGGTCATTGCGGAGTCCCTCCGTATTCTTCCTCTTGGCGGTGCGAAGCCACGCACAGGCATGCATCCCGTCGCACGCCGTCATTCTCAGCGCATGATGTAGCCGCCGTCCACCGAGATTGACTGGCCGGTCACGTAGCTTGCTGCCTGACTGCAGAGCCACAACACAGCATCAGCGATCTCCTCGGCACGGCCATACCGGCCCATAGGCACGCTCTTCAACATCGCGTTGAGTGCCTCGCCCTGGCCGCAGGCGACCATCTGGTCGGCCATCGGCGTCCAGATAAGGCCCGGACATACCGCGTTGATTCGAACGCCGCGTGCCGCGTATTCAAGAGCCGCGCTTTTGGTCAGCCCAAGCACTCCGTGCTTCGCGGCGTGATAGGTTCCCCGCTCGGCGCCTCCTACGAGCCCTCCCAGCGAAGAGCAGTTGACGATGGCGCCGCTACCTTGCTTGCGCATCTGCTGCAGCTCGAATTTCATGCAGCTCCACACACCGCGGAGGTTGATCGCCATCACCCGGTCGTAATCGTCTCGTGGAGAATCGGCAGTCTCCGCAAGCACGTTCTGAACGCCAGCGTTGTTGTACGCTGCGTCGAGCCGCCCGAATTTGGCTACGGTCTGCTCAACCATGGCTTCCACCTGGGTGTCATCAGAGACGTCGCAGGCGATAGCCAGTGTTTTATACCCATCGGCGGCCAGCTCATCCGCTGCCGAACGCGCTGCCATCTCATTCCAATCCGCCAGTACCACTGCCGCACCTGATTCAGCAAAGGCCTTCGCTGTGGCAAGGCCTAATCCAGAAGCGGCACCCGTAACCAGTGCGACCTTATTTTCGAAAGATATCCTCATATCCGTTCCTCAAAGTCTTAGCGGGTCGTATCCGATTCCCTCAAAAACTCGCCAGTAATGTGCATTCGTTCAGAAGTGCACTTTGCTCACTTTGCCCGCTTCTCAAAAACCTCTTTGACCACCGGCATTGCTGAAAACACGTTGGGCCAACCCGCATAGAAGGCCAGATGTGTGAGAACCTCGGAGGCCTCACGCTCCGTCAGGCCGCTATCCATCGCCCGGTTGAGGTGATAGCCAATTTGCGCGACCTGTCCCGAGGCAATGAGCGCACTCACCGTGACAAGACTGCGATCCCGAGGCGATAGGCCAGGGCGCAGCCATAGATCGCGAAAGAGCAGATCGGTGGTGTACTGCACAACGCCCGGCGAAACCTTGCCGAAATTCTGCTCGACACTCGTCGCGCGCTGTTTCTCCGCGGTCACGTCGAGAGGCAAGAGGTCGACTGACGCCGAGGGCAGTTTATCCGGACCGATGCCCCGCCGGTGAAACACATCGTTTGCAATCACTACGGCCGCCATAGCATTCTCCCACCCGGAGTAGAAGGCGAGATGCGTAATAATCTCTGAAATCTCGCTCGCTTTGACTCCGTTGTCGAGGGCGAGGTTCAGGTAGAAGGCCATCTCCACCGTTTGATTCCGCGCGATCAAGGCAGACAGCGTCACAATGCTGCGGTCACGCGAAGATAACTCAGGCCGTTTCCACAGCTCGCCGCGAAGACGATCCTGCGTGTATTGTGCGAGAGCCGGCGAAACGGCACGAATATCCTCAAGCGTCGGCGTTGTTGCAATTGCATTCGATCTTTGCATGACTTCTGTTTTCTCCATTTGCGCAAGAGTTGAAATCGGGCAAAGCACAATCAGCGCCAGAGAAATAGGCTTCATGGGGCGAATTACCTCCAATGCCATTCATCGCGATCTCCTGATCGCTTGCCGAAGATCCGCTACCGATTTGTCATACGCTCTAGTTCTTCGGGGTAGCGACCGCCCTGCACTGCGACCCTTGAAGTGAGGCTGTCGAGCTCGCGAAGATCATCTGGGCTGAGATGCAGAGCAGTTGCCCCGATGTTCTCCTCCACGCGTTCCAGCTTCGTCGTGCCGGGGATGGGAACGATCCATGGCCTTTGGGCAAGCAGCCACGCGATTGCAATCTGGGCTGATGTTGCTCCCTTCTGCGCTGCGAAAGCTGCAATCAGATCCACCAACGCTCGATTCGCTTTGCGGGCTTCAGGTGAGAAACGAGGGAAACTGCCGCGGTTGTCTCCTTCGAGAAACTGTGTGTTTTCCGTAATCGTTCCTGTGAGGAATCCCCTCCCAAGAGGGCTGTATGGGACGAAGCCGATCCCCAGCTCCTCGAGCGTCGGCAATATTTCTTCCTCGGGGCGCTTCCACCAGAGTGAATATTCACTTTGGACTGCCGTCACCGGCTGAACCGCGTGCGCCCGGCGAATCGTCTGTGCCCCTGCTTCCGACAAGCCGAAGTGCTTTACTTTGCCTTCCTGGATCAGATCCTTCACCGCCCCCGCCACATCTTCGATTGGCACATCCGGGTCGACGCGGTGCTGATAAAGCAGGTCGATCGTATCGACCCGAAGCCTCTTCAGTGAGCCCTCCACACTCTCCTTGATGTAGTCAGGGCGGCTGTCGAGTCCAGACGAAGGTTTGCCGTGAGCCTGCAGGGCAAACCCGAACTTCGTCGCAATCACCACCTGGTCGCGCACAGGCGCGAGCCCTTCGCCCACGACTTCCTCATTCACGAAGGGACCGTAGACTTGAGCCGTATCGAAGAATGTAATTCCACGTTCGACCGCTCCCCGCATCACAGCAATCATTTCCTGCTTGGTCCCCGCCACCGGGCCGTGACCAGCGCTCATCCTCATACAGCCCAACCCGATCGCCGATACTTCCAGATTGCTTTTTCCAAGTTTGCGCTTTTGCATTGTTTTCATCCTTCGCGAGCCGAGCTTGATCAGTAATGCACCCAGGTGACGGACCAAGATTCCTCGGGCCGAACCGACCGGATCACCAGGTTCCCGTCTTCGGTGATCTTGTAAACGCGAGGCAGATCCTTGCCAACGAGGAGATCCCGTGTAATCGAGCCCTGTACGTGATGCGTCAACGTGTGCGTTGCTTCGTCCACGTCATAACTCCCGAACGAAGCCTCGTAAGCGTCTTGCACGTACTCGTTCGATCGAACGTTTGCTGACTTCGGGTACATGAGCTGCACTGACATGTGACCGTCTCTCGTGTAAATCAGCATGCCTTGCGGCTGGGGAGTCTCCATGGTCTTCCCATCCGGCCCCGGCGACTCGATGTGCGCCAGATGCCACGCTCCGATCAGTCTTTCGCGATCCCCGAGTTGCTTCTTCGTAGATTGCCCCTGTGCGAGACCGGCGATTCCCACAACCGCAACGAACACGACACAACACAAGGCCTTCATCCGCGATTTCTCCCACCGATGGCCATTCATCGGCCCACCAGCTGTTCGTGGAACTTCGGATAGCGAGCCCCTTCGAGCTTGATCTTCGCCGAAGCATCGAGTGCGCGTACATCGTCAGCAGTGAGTTCAACCTTTGCCGCTCCAAGATTCTCTTCCAGTCGAGCCAGTTTCGTTGTGCCCGGAATCGGAACGATCCACGGCTTCTTCGCAAGCAGCCAAGCCAGCGCGATCTGTGCCGGCGTCACCCTCTTCTTCTCCGCAAACGAACTCACCAGGTCAACCAAAGTCTGGTTCGCTTTGCGATTCTCAGGGCTGAACCTTGGGACGCTGCTGCGAAAATCTGTGCTGTCGAACGTCGTATTCGGGTCGATCTTGCCCGTCAAAAAGCCTTTGCCAAGCGGGCTGAACGGAACGAACCCAATCCCCAGTTCCTCAAGCGTAGGCATCACCGTTTGTTCCGGCTCTCGCCAAAACAGCGAATACTCGCTCTGGAGCGCGGTGACGGGCTGAACTGCATGTGCTCTACGAATTGTCTTCGCGCTGGCCTCAGAAAGACCGAAGTGCTTCACCTTGCCAGCCTGAATCAGATCCTTTACGGCTCCCGCCACATCTTCAATCGGAACTTCGAGGTCGACACGATGCTGGTAGAACAGATCGATGGCATCGACCTTGAGCCGTTTGAGCGACTCCTCCGCAACCTGCTTGATGTGCTCGGGGCGGCTGTTCAGCGCGTTCCACTTGCCGCCATCATTGGGGTTCGCTTCCCAGCCGAACTTCGTCGCGATCACGACTTTTCCGCGAAACGGTGCGAGCGCTTCGCCCACAAGTTCTTCGTTCAGCAGCGGACCGTACACTTCGGCGGTGTCGAAGAATGTGACACCCCGGTCCACGGCACCATGAAGCAGAGAAATCATCTCCTGCTTGTCCTTGGGCGGTCCGTAGGACCAACTCATTCCCATGCAGCCAAATCCGATCGCCGATACTTCCAGATTGCTTTTTCCAAGTTTGCGCTTTTGCATCGTTTTCAACCTCTGATCAGACGCTTCTCGTCCTTCGCACAGTCCAAAAGTAGCGAAAGGTGTTGCTCGAGCGCTTTCCCGATCCTGCTGTTTCTTTGCCTGATCCTGTTTGGGTATCTAATTCTGTGCACACAAGCAGGGTTTCAGCAGTACGCTGGGAAAGGAGGACTTAAGTGACGTGACAAAGCAAACGGAGCATCGCGGAGGTCCGAATGCTGCGGTAATTGAAATGCGTAAGGATCTGGCTCGCAAGATCGCGGCGCGTGCTCAATCGACTGGAGAGAATCCCACTGCCATCCCCGGCTTGGCTCTTTACCGTCGAACAACACCGACACCGTGTTACCGGGCCTCATACGAACCAAGCCTTTCAGTCTTCGTGCAGGGGCGAAAGCGCATCAACCTCGGAGGGCACGTCTACCTCTGCGACGGTTCGTCTTTCCTCCTGTCGTCAATCGATGTTCCCGCCGAAAGTCAGATCGTCGAAGCCTCGGAAGAGATCCCGTTGCTCTCGATGTTTCTCCGGCTCGATATGCCGACCGTGCGGGACATTCTTAGCCAGGAAGATCTGCCTGAACCCGAAACCTCCGTTCAATCGCGGGGACTCGCCGTTGGTGAAACAACAGTTGGATTATTGGGCGCCTGCACTCGGCTGATCGATCTTCTCGATGCTCCGGAAGACATTCCGTTTCTAAGCCACCTGATCCAGCGCGAGATTGTCTACCGCATCCTTCGAACGTCACAAGGTGCGCGCCTCCGCGCCATCGCGACAGCAGGCGATCTGAGCCACAGAACGGCACGAGCCATCGCTTGGCTCCGCACCAACTACGCCAAACCGTTGCACATGGATGAACTCGCGACAGTGGCGCGGATGGGAGTGTCGACGCTCCACCATCAGTTCCGGGCGCTGACTGCGATGAGCCCGTTGCAGTACCAGAAACAGCTCCGCCTGCAGACGGCAAGACAGCGCATGCTCATGGACGGGATCGACGCCACGACTGCAGCCTACGAAGTCGGCTACGAGAGCGTAAGCCAGTTTAACCGCGAGTACAGTCGCTTCTTTGGCCAACCCCCTATGCGTGATGTCAAAGCCCTGCGCGACAGCAAAGTCGTCGCAATCGACGCCGCCTGACGCAGAATCGCGTCGCATAAGGGCGGTTCGCTCTCAGCACCGGGGCACCCCATTCTGGACTGCACCCCAAAAGTGAGACAAATTGAATCTTGACAGTTTGCAGGGAAGGGAGGAACTGCAAATGGGTCAGGAAGTATCGTGAAGTACAGCAAGGAGTTCCGGGAGTCGGCGCTGCGTCGTCTGTCGCTGACGTCGAATGTGGCGCAGTTGTGCCGGGAACTGGGCATCTCGCGCCAGCTGTCTGTACTCGTGGCGAGATGTTCAGCAGCGCGAGCGGAGCAGAAGCAGTCGACAGGGGACCGAACAGCGTCTGCGCCAGGAAAATGCTTCAGTTGAAGAAAGCGCTGGCGAAGAAGACGCTGGAAGTGGATTTTTTGAAGGCTGCCTGCGAAAAGGTCGAGGCTCTCCGCCAGGCCAGTACCGGCTCTGGCGCAATGGCATCTGGGAAGCAATCCGGGAAATGATGCCGACCGCAGAGCAGCCTTGGAGTGGAGCCGATGTGCCGGCTGGCGCAGGTCAGCCGCGCCGGATTCTACCGTTTTCTTCAACCCCGCTATCCCGGCGAGGAGGACATGGAAGTGCGCAACGCCATCCAGCAGATCGTGCTTGAGCATCGCCGCCGCTACGGCTACCGGCGCGTCACCGTCGAGCTCCACCGCCGCGGCATGGCCATCAACCACAAGCGTGTCGCTGCGGCTGATGCGCGAAGATAACCTGCTCGGCCTCGCAGCCCAAGGCCTTCCTCGCCACCACCGACTCGGACCACGAGCAAGAAGTCTATCTGAACCTGGCCAGGCGCATGAAGCTCGACCGCCTATCAACCAGTTATGGGTGGCCGACATCACCTACATCCGGCTGCGCCAGGAGTTCGTCTATCTGGCCGTGGTGCTGGATGCGTTCTCGCGCAAAGTGGTCGGATGGGCGCTGGACCGCACCCTGACCACGCGCCTGCCGCTGCTGGCCCTCGAACGCGCCATCACCCTGCGCCAGCCCGCGCCCGGCCTGGTGCACCACTCCGATCGCGGCATCCAGTATGCCTCCGAGCAGTACACGGCGCATGCTCCGACATCCACGGCATCCTGCCCAGCATGAGCCGCCCCGGCAACCCTTACGACAACGCCTTCTGCGAGAGCTTTATCAAAACTCTCAAGCGCGAGCAGATCTATGCCCACAAATACCACGTACATCGACGAGCTGAACGCCCACCTGGAAGAGTTCATCGAGCACTATTACAATCGGCTCCGGCTCCACTCCGCCCTGGGATACAATACCCCGGAGGAGTTCGAAGCCGGCTCGCGCAACCGCAGACCGGCTGGCCGGCGCCGACGGTGAGTTTTCCAAGGCATGGGGAAATCTATCGATCCTGGAAACACCGCAGAGGCCGTCCCCAAAGCAAACGGGGAGCCGGTTCCACCCGGCTCCCCAGCTCATCCGATCGATGAGTCACCAGTTGGCTATTCCTTGACAGGTTGGTCTCCACCAGAGCCTGTCTCCGCTTCACCAACCGCGAACCACTCTGCCCCAGAACCATCAAAATGAACAGCATTCTTCCAGCAAACGGCGAACTGTCAAAATACAAACTGTCTCACTGCAGGGGTGCACCTCATTCCATGTCAATACCCACTTCCAATCCTCATCAACTAATCCATTGATTCAGAAGGCGAAAAATCCCTGCCTGCTTTTGCAGGTAATTTTCCCCTCCCGGCGCATAATCAAGGTTGAATCGCTCTCTCAGCAAAGGAGCTCCACTACGATGCCTTCCGTCTGTTACTCCCTCGTTCCTGAAGTCCGGCATCAAGCGCCGCATCCAATTGCTTCAGAGCAACCCTAAGCCCTTTATTGAGAGGAATCTACGGCTAAGCCCAATCATAAGAAGAATTTGCAGCGATCGTGTCCCGCCATGCTATTGAAAACAGATAATTTCCCTCCAGAGACCGGGATAATAGGGGTGTCCGTGAGCCGAAAGAATTGACTCGAGGGCCGACCGAATGGCAGAGACCGATACAATCCGCCTGATCCGAAAAATCCGCATCTGGCTCGCATTGTTTATCGCCGGGCTGGTCTTGAGCGGTCTGACGGCCTTCCCGCTGCAACGCGAAACCGGCCTGTTGAACCGGCTCTTCGGAGTTGCTGCCGCACCTTCCGTCGGCGAACCTGCCCTGCATGTCTGGTTGCGCCGTGTGCACGAGGGCATTGTGCACACCAACAGCGATTACCCGTTCATGGCATATGGAACCGATTGGCTTGCCTTCGCCCACCTCGTCATAGCCGTAGCCTTCCTGGGTCCGCTGGTTGATCCGGTCCGCAACAAGTGGGTGCTCGTTTTCGGAGTTGTCGCATGCCTTGGAGTGGTGCCATTGGCTCTGATCGCAGGGCCGATTCGCGGAATTCCTTTTTACTGGCGCCTCATTGATTGCAGCTTTGGCGTCATCGGCGTCGTGCCTTTGCTGATCTGCCTGCGCTACGTGCGCCAAATTGAGCAAACGACATAAGTGGCTCTCGCAAACGCCTCCGTTCCCTACAATTGAACTCAGTGATGGGCACGGAATCGAAAATGCCTGAGATAACAGCAGCGATCGTCGACACGATTGCAGCCATCTCCACGCCGCCGGGGCGTGGCGGCATCGGCATCGTGCGCCTCAGCGGCCCAGAGGCTGCTTCGATTGCCGCCCAGCTCGTTCGCCTGCGCCAGCCGCTGGAACACGCACGGGCCCGCCTCGCCGAGGTGCTCGACGAGGAGTCGAGCGACGAACGCATCGACGAGGCGATGGTCACCTGGTTCGCCGCACCCAATTCCTATACCGGCGATGAACTCATTGAAATTGCCGCGCACGGATCGCCGGTGGTTCTCGATCTGCTGCTGCGGCGCGCCCTCGCCCTCGGCGCGCGGCTCGCAAATCCCGGCGAATTCACTGAGCGCGCATTTCTCGCCGGCAAGCTTGACCTGACGCAGGCCGAGGCAGTTCGCGATCTCATCGACGCGCAAACACTCACCCAGGCGCGACAGGCCGCAAGCCAGATGGGCGGCGCACTCAGCCGCCGCGTCGCTCCCACGAAACAGTCTCTTGTCGAACTGATCGCTCTTCTCGAAGCCGGCATCGACTTCGCGGAAGACGACGTGGACGTCACACCGCAGTCCGAGATCGCCCGCCGGATCGCCGGGCTCGTCCCGCCGCTGGCCGCGCTAGAAGCCTCATTTGCCCGTGGCCGCATCGTCCACGATGGACTGACCATCGCGATCGTGGGCCGACCCAACGCCGGCAAGAGCTCGCTATTCAATCGGCTGGCTGAACGTGATCGCGCCATCGTAACCGCGACGCCCGGAACCACACGCGACCTCGTGACTGAACGCATCTCGCTCGAAGGAATTCCCCTGGAGCTGGTCGATACTGCTGGCCTGCGTGAGACCTTCGAAGAAGTGGAGCAGCTCGGGATCGCGCGGAGCCGCGAAGCACTCGCCGATGCAGCCATTGTGCTGGTTGTGCTGGATGCGACCCAACCGCTGAACCAGGAAGAACGCAGCATGCTCGCCGCCGTGCACGGCCGCTTGGCCCTCGTAGCGATCAACAAAAGCGATCTCGCCGACGGCCAGCAAAACGGCAGCGCGATCGAAGTCGACAAATCGGCCGCCGAGGAGTTAAACGTTCCCTCAGTGCCGACCTCGGCGCTGACCGGAGATGGCATCGCGGGCCTGCGAGAGAAGATTGTTCAGCTGGCCACCGGTGGGGCCGCCGCCGAACCCGGACCGTTGACCAATCTTCGCCAGCAGCAGTCAATCCTTGCCGCGATCGCCGCGCTGGCAGATGCCGCGCGCGCCAATGAGACCGCCATCCCCCACGAGATGATCCTGCTCGATCTCTATCGCGCCCTGTGGGCCCTCGATTCCCTAACCGGCCAAACCACCCCCGACGACATCCTGAATTTGATCTTCTCCACCTTCTGCATCGGAAAATAGACTAACTCTCGTAGATCCGGCCTTTCATAATTCTCTTCCTTCGGCAAAGCGCGGTCCTGACCACCCACACGGCATGCATATGGGGTATATTGGTCTTCATCTAAAAAACAACTGGATGGGTTCGAGCTAGGTGGATAGACGCTGCTTCATACAGAGGGCGGCACAATTGGCAGCTGGTTCTGCATTTGGCGGATCTCTTCTCGGCTGTGTGGCAGACTACGAGATCAACCTTCCCTGCCTTGGCGTGGTCCCAGCTCCCGTGCCGGTTCCGGGGATGACTTACATATGGGCGTCAAAGATCGGCTGTGCGCTCGATTGCGATCTAAGATATGGGCGCAATAAGTACACGGGCGGCGCGGCAACTGACGATGGGCCACGCATCAATGCAGCGATGTCTGGGGCAACGGAAGCAAATCCAATCACACTAATCATCGACGGAAGCGCACTGATCTCGGGATTGTTTCTTCCGGCAGGTGGATACTGGAGCATAGCGGGACTGGGCTGCGGGACCGGTTTTTTTACTAAGTCGGGCACGAACAACGATGGTATTCACAACGGGTCTCCCGATTCAGGCGTGCCCAACGATCCGGGTCCTCCGGCTCCCCCCCGGGGAAGTACCGTATCCCTCACAAACTTCACGCTGAACGGCAACCAGGGAAACGGCTACAACGGGGATTCGACGTCGGGATTGCCAAAAGGGATTCTCAACAAAGTATGGTACTTCGGTATCAACTTGATGAATCTGATTAACATCCAGATTGAAAACGTGGTTGTCGTAAATGCCCCCTCTTACCACGTGCGGCTTTCCAACGTTGGCAACGTCATGGTGTCCGGATGCGTTTTGCGGAGTTCCGGCGCGAACACCGATGGACTGCATTTCGATGGTCCGGCAAATGACATCTCAATTTCAAACTGCTCCTTCATCTGTGATGATGATGCGATCGCGCTAAATGCCCCGGAAGGCTACTCAGGCAACATATCGCGCGTAGTAGTCACAAATTGCAGATTCAATAGCCCCACGCTGATGCGGCTTTATACGATCGATGGGAGCGGGAATCCGCGCAAGTTCAACATCGACACAGTGTCAGTAACTGGGTGTAGCGGCAGTCTCACCATTGCGGGTTTTGCGATCGGTGACGGCTCAGGCGCCAATCCGAACTCTGTCACGGCTTTGACAGTTTCAGATTGCACCCTGACTTCTCCAGCGGTACTCGATGTTGCGACCAATTTTGGGACCATCCTCCTTCGTAATGTAACCCTTATTCCGTCCTATTCGGTTGAGGCCCCCGGCATCGCGTTCCTGCGGTCTTCCACAATCTATGGCAGCATGACCTACGCTGGGTTGAGTCTCTCCTTAGAGAATTGTGCAACCTCTGGAGGTTCTGACGTTGCAGCCGTGATTCTCGAAAATGACTCCACGATCTCTAACTTGGAAATTAATGGATTTGCGACACAGGCGCGAGAGCTTCTGAACATAAAGTCCGGATCAATCGGGCAATTGGTTTTGGACTCTGTTGAGAGCAAACACATCAAGGCTCCTTTGTCTGCCGGTGGATTCTCGAGCATAGGGTCCGTTAGTGGAGCAGGTGTATTGGCAACCGGATGGCAATTTCCCGACTCTGTCATGGCAAACGAGGTACCATACATCTCAGCAAACTCACATTTGCCTTCGATCAAGGTTGACGGAGTGGTCGAGCCTTACCCCTAAACCGGCGTTTGCACGCCATTGGATCGAAGTGTTCGCACGGATCGTGAACTCTAGGCGCACATCTGAAACAACGCAATAATCGCGTCGTCCAACGCGACCTTAGCCCTCAAGCAACAGCAGCCGCTCGGGGTCGAGCGTAAGGCTCCATGGCTGCGGCTGCGCTGAGAGTTGACGCCACACATCCTTCGTCACATCTGCCTGCAAATGGGGCAACTGACCTGGCAATGGTTGCGCGTGCAACCTGAGATAAAGCGTCATTTCATGGGGAGCCTCGCTGGTGCTCACCAGCCAGCACGGAAAAGTGTTGTCTATTCCCGCAGGCTTGTGGAAGGCCACCTGGTGCGAGCGAAACCCCACGTGCGTCAGGGTCTCAGGCACAGCAACTGCCGTTCGCAAGCCGGCACTCCCACGCCTCCACTTCAACGCAATCGCTGCCCATGCGCCGCGACGCGACGATGTTCTTGCACCCCGTCAGCCGCGCAGCCGCAACCGTGCGCGGTGTCTCGAATAATTTGTGCTTCGGTCCGCTTGCGATCACTTGCCCGTTATCGAGCACCAGCAATTCCGAACAGAATCGAAATGCCTCTTCCATATCGTGGGTAACAAAAACCACGGGCCCTTTAAAACTCGCAAGCGTCGCTCGGAGTTGTTCCTCTGTTCGCCTGCGCAAGTGTGGATCGAGCGCCGCGAAAGGTTCATCAAGCAGTAGCGCGTCCGGTTCCATGGCCATGCATCGTGCAATCGCAACGCGTTGGCGCTGACCACCCGAAATTTGCCGCGGATAGCGGTTTGCAAGTTCCGCGATGCCCATAGACTCAAGCTGCTTCCAGATCCCCGCATTCCTCTCGTCCTTAGGTACCCGGTACAGTCCAAATCCGACGTTCTCTGCCACCGTCAGATGCGGAAACAGAGCGTAATCCTGAAATACCACGCCAATTCGTCTGCTCGCCGCCGGGATGTTGCGCCCTCCAGCGCTATCGAAGAGAACCCGCCCATTCAGAACGACGCGTCCTCGATCAGGCGTCGAGAGGCCTGCGATCATCCGCAGAGTCATCGACTTTCCCGCACCCGAGGGGCCCAGTAATCCAACGGCTCCATTGCGCGCACCCAAGAACTATGCGCAACGTAAAGTTCTGAAGGCTCCTCTCAAGATCAACATCCAACGTGCCGGTGGATTTGTCTTCTTGATTAGCAAGAGATATTGCAGGTAACTGCGCAGGAAGGTCCACGATCGGAAGGTCCCGTTCGGCACGCGCAAGGATACGGTCTTTCTTTTCCAGGTTGAGAAGCCGGACAATCGCCAGCGAAAGGATCACAATCAGGACGACCCAAAGCAGCGCCGCGCGCATGTCGCCGCCTTCTGCCGCCGAAAAGATGGCGATTGGCATAGTCTGCGTGCGGCCTGGAATATTGCCGGCTAGCATTAAGGTCGCACCAAACTCCCCCAGCGCGCGAGCAAAAGCCAAGACAGTTCCGGCGACTACGCCTGGTCCAGCCAGCGGCAATAGCACGCGGCGAAACACCACCCAATCGGTCGCTCCAAGCGTTCGCGCCGCCTGCAGCAAAGTTGGGTTCACCTGCTCAAACGCGCCAAGCGTCGTGCGGTACATCAGGGGGAACGCGATCACGGTAGCGGCGATCACGGTAGCCGGCCACGAAAATGCAATCGTCAGACCCACATGTTCCAGTGCGCGCCCGATAAAACTTCGGCGTCCAAAAATGAGGAGCAGGAAGAAGCCCACGACCGTTGGTGGAAGCACCAGGGGAAGCGTGAGGATGCCGTCAATCCATGCGCGAAGTCCCCCGCGCACGTCGTACATTACCCGCGCTGCCATCATGCCCAGAAAGAAGGTTGCGACAGTCGCAGTGCAGGTCGTGGCCAGTGAAATGATAAGCGGCGATGCGTCCGTGGGAAGTATCACTGTGAGGCCAGTGTATATCCATGCTTCGTGAAGATCGCCTTAGCCTCGGGGCTTGCCAGAAACTCGACGAATGCTTGTGCGTCTTCCTGATTTCCGCTTGTCTTCACAACAGCCGCAGGGTAAACGATCGGTTCGTGCAAGGAGCCGGGGACAGTTGTAACCACACGAACTCGCCCTGAAACCTGAGCATCGGTAGCATACACAAACCCCGCATCTGCATTTCCCGTTTCGACGTACGTAAGCACCTGTCGAACGTCTTTGCCCAAGACCAGTTTTCCCTTGACATGGTCATACAGGTGAAGCGACTGCAGAGTTTGCTGCGCATAGGCCCCGGCCGGGACGCTCGCAGGATCGCCCACGGCAATCAGTCGAGTAGATCGATCACCGAGTTCCGTAAATCCCTGCATTTTTGAGTCAAGGGGCGCAATCAGAACCAGCGAGTTGTGCAGGAGGTTCTTGCGCGTTCCCGTTGCGATCAATCCTTTTTCTTCCAGATCATCCATCGGTTTGGCGGCTGCCGAGATGAATACGTCCACCGGCGCACCCTGTTCGATCTCTCGCGCCAAGGTTCCCGATGATCCGAAGTTGTTTCGAAAATCCACCGTCGCGTGTCCGGCCCGGTACGCGGATTCAACATCTACAAGCGTCTCCTGTAGACTCGCCGCCGCCGAGATTGTGAGGCTGACATGTTCATTGTTGTGGCATCCGCTAAGCGCCATCACGAGCAGACAAGCCGCAAGGTATGCGCAGCTGCAGCCCCAGAAACGCATAACACTCGTCCGTCTCATACTGCATCTCCGTTCAGTTTTCTAATCCTTGCACCCAGGCATTCTTTCGCGCAAGAAAGATCAGGATGAAACGGGGAGCTCGTAGTCAATTTGACTGTCGAGTTGTTGGCTCTCACGATTCAGACGTAGCGCCTCTCATACTGAAAGTCGATGGAATCTCTCACCAAAACGTTGTTTGCCAAAGCGCTTTCAGCATTTTGTCGGGCTGGCCCGGTTCTCTCGGCGACATCGACTCCCTGTTCGCTATCTTTCGCGAGAAACTGATGTATCTTAGGCTGCAGGCACTCGCCGGAGACTCGAGGCCCACCGCACAATGTCCGACTCGATACCTCATCCGCCATTCTCTTCGTTTCCGAATCGCATTGTCTGCCTTTCAGACGAGGTGGCCGAGCTGATCTACCTGCTGGGCGAGCAGGACCGCATCGTCGGGGTCTCGGGTTTCTCCACCCGGCCGCCGCAGGTGCGGCAGAAGCCCAGGGTCTCAACCTTTCAAGATGCCAACTTTGATGCGATTGTGGACCTCAACCCGGACCTGATCATCACCTATTCCGATGTGCAGGCGGAGATCACACGCGAGGCGTCGCGACGCGGGTTCACCGTGCTGAATTGCAATCAGCGGAGTATTGCAGAGATCTTCGGGACGATTGCGATGATCGCTCGAATCCTGGGGAAGCAGGCACAAGGCGCTGAGCTGATCGGTTCATATACCAGCGGTCTCGAGCGTATTGCGGCAGCAGCCGGGGAATTTCCAAAGCGCCCGCGGGTGTTCTTCGAAGAATGGAATGATCCGATCATCAGCGGCATTCAATGGGTGGAGGAACTGGTCGCAATCGCCGGCGGCGAACTGATCTTCCCAGAACTTCTTCAATGCCGGAAGGCGCAGGACCGGATTGTTACATGGGAATCTGTTGTTGACCGCGCTCCCGACGTGATCTTCGCATCCTGGTGCGGGATGAAGGTGAAGACAGAGGAGATCACGTCAAGGCCGTGCGCCGATCAGATTGCGGCTGTTCGACTACGCCAGATATTTGAGATTCCATCGTCGCTGATCCTGCAGCCGGGACCTGCCGCGCTGACAGAAGGCGTGAACCTGTTGCATTCGCTCTTGTCGCAGGTTGTGGACGGAGACGCCAGCGCTCAATTGGGCCCATAGATCCGTGTTTTGGCGCTAAATATCCTGCACGCTCAACGTTTGCGGATCACGCACCCGCTGCATCAGGAGAGCGGCAATCAACATGAATACTCCACCGGCAATGATGGCGTAGATGCGATTGTTGTGCAGCATGTGGATCATGAACCACCCGAAGAAGAGCGACGCCAGGATTTCAGGCGTAACGATGAAGAAGTTGAAGATGCCCATGTAGACGCCGGTGCGCGCAGGAGGCAGTGAAGCTGCAAGCACCGCGTAGGGCATGGAAAGAGTGCTGGCCCAGGCAATTCCCACGCCCACCATGGTGAGCAGCAATACGTATTTGTTGTGAATAACTGCTACCGACATCAGCCCGGCGCGCCGCAGATCAAGCAGATGGTGTGGGTATTTTTGCGTCCGAGCTTCCTGGCCAGGCCGGGCAACGCGAACGAGAAAACGAAACAGACGATGGAATATACCGCAAAACAGTTGCCGCCCCATTCCACTCCGGCCTGGTACAGCGGCGAGCTGGTGTCGTTCGCGCCGAAGACGTTGTGCGCTACGGCTACCGGAAAATAGAGCCACATGCAGAAGAGTCCGAGCCATGTGCACAACTGGACGGGTCCGAGTTTGCGCATGGTGTCGGGCATCTCGGCAATCGCCGACAGGATTTCCCTGGCATTCGCAGAGAGCCCCGTCTTTTCTGCCTTCGCACGCCGGAAGGCCTCCATATCCTGCGGCGGATATTCCTTGGTGGTCACGATCGTCCACAGCACGGCGCCGATGAAAGCGACGGCGCCGACATAGAACGAGAGACGCACGACGGTCGGCACTGCGCGCGTGTCTCCAACTTTTTGCTGCATGTGGAAGAAGTTTGTCAGGATATAAGGCAGCGCCGATGAGAACGACGCGCCCAGGCCGATGAACAGGCTCTGCATCGCGAAGCCTGCTGTGCGCTGACCTTCCGGCAGAATGTCGGCAACAAACGCGCGGAACGGCTCCATGCTCACGTTGATGGAGGCATCGAGAATCCAGAGCATGCCCGCCGCCATCCACAGCGCGGATGCGTTCGGCATGAGAATGAGCATGAGCGAACTGAGGATTGCGCCGGCAAGAAAATACGGGCGGCGGCGGCCGAGACGTCCCCATGTGTGGTCGCTCGCATGGCCGATGAGCGGCTGAATCAGCAGTCCGGTCAGCGGAGCGGCCAGCCATAGGATCGGAATCTGGTCGGCGCGCGCGCCGAGATATTCGTAGATGGCGCTCATGTTGGCCATCTGCAGGCCCCAGCCAAACTGAATGCCCAGGAACCCGAAGCTCATGTTCCAGATCTGCCAGAAGCTGCGCTCGGGCTTGCGGAAGTGTGTGACGGTCTTGGCCCCAACCTGTTCGGTCTGCGATGTGCTCATGAGCTCTTCCTACTGGGCTTGCTTTTGAAAGATGCGAGCCTCGAACGCGTTCAGCGAGATAAACGGAACGGCTTCAGGTTCAGGTTTCGAGACTGGAAGTTCGATCTCTTTCCAATTCCCGGCAGCTTCCACGCTTCCGCGGAAAGGCGTGTTCGACAGGTTCACGGCTATCAGGAATTCTTCGCTGCCTGCACTACGCAGATAGGTCACTACGTGCTGCTCGTTGCTGTTGTGCAACCAGGTGGTTGCGCCTTGCTGCAGAGCAGGATGGTCGCGGCGCAGAGCCGTCATGAACGCGTAGAACTTTGGGTATTCAGGATGCCACTTTTCCGCCCCCCAGAAGATCTTCTGCGGCTCGAAGAGTGCCGGATCGCGTGATTGCGTGGCGTCGCCTACTTCCATGCCGTTGTAGATCAGCGGAGCACCGTCCAGCGTAAACATCAACGCCGACGCGGCGATTGCGCCGGGAAAACCGTAGCGCGTCGTTGCCCGCAACTCGTCATGGTCATCGCTCATACGCATGTGCAAAGCACCCCTGGGAAAGAGGGCCTGCTGCTGCTCTATCGTTTCTCGAGCCTTTGTCGCGGGCTCGCCATTCATCTCGATGTCGTCGACGGTGTGCAGCATGGGCCATGCGTAATCGATGTCGAAGGCGCTGCGCAGCAGGTCGGGCTTCTGCGCTTCGGCCAGCATCATGATGTCCGGCTTAACCTGCTCGAGTTCCTTGCGCGCCTGCTTCCCAGAAGTCGGTTGGGATCTCGGCCGCGGCGTCGCAGCGGTATCCGTCCAGATCGAAGTTCTTGACCCAGTAGAGCAGCACATCCGTCATGTAGCGTCGCAGCCTGGGGTTCGAGTAGTCGAGCGCCGCAACGTCGGTCCAGTCGTAGGGATAGGTGACGTGGCCTTCCTTATCTTTCTTGTAGAACTCAGGATGCGCCATCATCACGCTGTCCCACGCGGTATGATTCGCCACCATGTCGATGATGACCTTCATCTGCCGCTTGTGCGCTTCCTGCACCAGGCGATGGAGATCGTCCTTGGTTCCGATCGTCGGGTCAATCGCGTAGTAATCGCGGACTGCGTACGGGCTTCCGAGAGAGCCTTTCTTCTTGACCTGTCCGTCGGGATGAATGGGCATGAGCCACAGGATGTTCACGCCAAGCTTGTGCAGGTCGTCCAGCCGTGCGGTCACGCCGTTCAGATCGCCTGAAGGTGAGAACGAACGCACGAAGATCTGGTAAATCGTGCCCGACTTCAACCACTCCGGCGACGAGCGCGCCTGCAACGACGCAATGGCCGGATCAGGCTGCTGGGCAAAGGTAGGAAATCCGGCTCCAAGTGATGCGGCAAGAAAACAAGCGAGTGCAAAGTACAGCCTCGACTTCATAGCGCGAAAGCATAGCACTCCAGAGGCTTATGCCGCCACAGCGATCGATACACTTCTGGCCTTGCGGCTGAATCAAAGCGCGACAATCGGCTATCTGCGTCTTTTCGACCCTGCGCGATGAGCGTGCCTCTTCGCCGGCGCTGCGGCCACCTCGGGTGCGGGTGCCATGCCGACATCGAGGCGCCTGGTGATGTGGTCCTGAATCCAATGCGGATCCCACCATTCTTTGGGATCGATCTGCACGCCATCAAGCTGCATGGCGAAATGGATGTGGTCGCCGCCAGCCATGCCGGTCATGCCGCTCTGGCCCATGATCTGGCCGCGCTTGACCATGTCACCTTCGTGCACGTCGATGTGGCTCATGTGGCCGTAGATGGTCTGCAGGCCGTAGCCGTGGTCGACCACAACGCAGTTGCCATAGATGCCAAGCGGCGCGGCCCAGACGATGCGGCCGTCATTGGAAGCCTCGACGCCGACGTGCTGCGTGACGGCGAGGTCGTAGCCAAGATGCACCTGCTGGTCGATCTTCTTGCCCTGGTAGATGTAGTTGCGCAGATCGGCGAAGGTGGCTTCGGCCTGAGAGTGCGACTGGCGCTGGAAGGGCTGCGTGAACAGGAAGTGATCCGCCGTCTTGAAGCGCAGATCGGACAAGCGTCTTGTTGTTCGATTTCCGCATCTCGTTGTTGATCCTGACGAAGCGCGTGACCATATCGCCGGAGCCGTTCGGATCGAGCTCTCCGACGACTTTCTGCATGAAGGCGTCGCTGACCTGCAGGTCGTGGACGGTGTAATGGGGTTGCTCCTTTTTCGGGAAGATGACGGTAATCGGGCTGGTGACGTCGTTGCCGGCGCCGTTGGAGGCAAAGACCAGCGGGATTGTTCCCTGGGGCATGTTCCAGGCAAAGGCAAACAACGAAAACAGTCCTGGCTTGCCGCCCGGCATCGGCCACGGCGCGATACGATTGGTCGCCGACGCGCACACCCGCCGCCGTGTAAGCGCCAGTGACATTGAAGGTCGCTGCGTCTGCCATGCCGATGTAGAGGTAGTGCTGCTCGGAGTCGACGCTGATCGACGGGGGCTGCGTCACGATCGTCACATCCCGCTCGACGCGAGCGGACTTGTGCAGCAGATCGTTCGAGGTCGCCTCGACGATCAGCTTGGCCTTGCCGTCTTTGAGCTGTGGCGTTGTCTTGACGCCGGCGGTGAAGCTCCACACTGCTTCCTTTGTCTTCGAGGGCTGTTCCATCTTCCAGACTGGATAGCTTGCACCGTTCTGCTCCACGGTGGCGGAGACACTACGGATGCCGCGTGGATTGGTGACATGCACCACGATCGGAGTGGCCTGGCCGATGATGCTCACCGGCGTTGGCAGCTCGATCGTAGGTGCGGAGGAACAGCCCATCAGCATGGCGATGGGAATAAGGATGAAGAGCGGAAGGACAAAAAGCAGGACTTTGCGCACAACTCATTTTAGGTCGGCCAAGTTGTGAATCGTGCACAGTGCTGTTTCCGAAAGAGTGACGTTTGTGGCTAATCTCCGTCCGCAGGGCATTGTGCGTATTGAAAACCAGATCAATGGTTGTCACGTCGCCCTGTAAACGATATGCAACCGTTTGGTTGCCCTTTACCCCTATTACCCGTCTCGTTGGATAAAGATCCTGGAATCATGGGCTTGGGGATAGAGGGTAGCTGCAAATATTTCCGACCATTAGGCTTGGCTGCAGATTCCTCTCAACAAAGGATTTAGGGGCAGTGATCCGCATCCGAACATCCGCTTTCCTGGGAACTATGTCTGAGAACTGGAATCGCAGGGAGCCCTCGATGATGTTATTGTGCTCCGGGAGCGCGAAATCATCTGCAAATCATTGGCAAGAATCGTGTGCATGGAATGAAGAGTTTAGCGATTCATCGAATGTGACGGGCTTGACAAATGCAGCGAGAGCGTTCTTCTGGACGTGACGCCGCGTTGTGGATAGGCTTGGTAATCGCGAGGAATGGACGAATTGGATAGACGAAGATTCATCGCAACAAGCGCCGCGGCGGGCGCTGCTGTGGTTGCGCCGGGCGGCTCGATTGCGCGCGCATTTGCAGTGCCGGACAATCCGGCGTCCTCCCGGCTGGATCCTTTACGCCACCGTTTCGGGGTGAACTACACGCCTTCGCACAACTGGTGGTTCTGCTGGAACGACTGGAATCCCGATCCGATCAAGCGCGATCTCGATGCCATCGCCGCACTGGGCGCCGATCACCTTCGCATTCTGCTGATCTGGCCGTTCTTCCAGCCCAATCCAAAATGGGTGAGCCCGGCGCACCTTGACCGCCTCGATCAGCTTGTTTCGCTGATGGGCGAGCGACACCTCGATGCGCTGGTGACGGTTTTCACGGGCCAGTTGAGCGGATGGTACTTTCTGCCCAGCTTCAACCGGCTGTCGAATGGGTTCTTTACTGACCGCGTAATGCTTGATGCCCAGGAACTCTTTGTGCGTGAACTGGGCCGAACGCTCGCTTCGCACCAGAATGTCATCGGCTTCGACATGGGGAATGAGATCAACACCTGCTGGAGCGCGCCGACGTCCGACGGCGATGCATGGATGGCACGGATGTTCCGGTTGATGGACTCCGCCTTGCCTGGGCTTCTGCACGTGAATGGAGTCGACCACCAGCCCTGGTTTGCAAACGACACATTCTCTCCAAAGGCGCTTGTGGCCGACCAGAGGATGCCGGTGATGCACTGCTACCCCTTCTGGACGGGCGCGGTGAAGTATGGCGGCGCGATGGATCCGCCGAGCGTGAAGCTGCTGGCCGCGATGGCAGCGCTGATTCGCTCGTACGCGGGAACGCAGCAGAAGCCGGTATGGGCAGGCGAATTCAACACCTGCATCAAGGAGCTTAGCGACGAGCAGCAAGCGGAGTGGCTGGAGAAGGCAGTGCACGCGGCGATCGGGGAGGGCGTGAGCTGGTTCAGCTATTGGGATAGCCACGACGTGGACCGCAGGTTCGACTTCAACCCGCTCGAGTACACATTGGGCTTGATGACCAACGACGGTCGCGTGAAGCCGGCGGGACGTGTCTTCAAAGAGCTTGCCGATACGTACAGGGGCAAACAGGTGGTGTTTCCGACGGCGGTATTGCCGCAGCCACCTAGTCAGAAGACGCCCGATGCTACGTGGCGTTGGATTCTGGATTGGCTGGGCTGGAAGGCATAGGAGCAGGAGCCGGCGTCGAGTTTGTGGGAAGACTAGTGTTCTTCGGTCAGGTTTCCTGGGCTAACTTCCGTGTTGGCCACGACTCAACCGCAACGCGATTCGCGGATGCTGGGGCGTTTTTCAATACCAATCGTGAGTTGAGACGGGCGGGACGCCTTCGCCGTCGCCTCACTCCCAGTTCTTCACCTTTGGCCACAGCGCCTGGAGATTTTCATGGAGGCCTCTGCAGATGAAAACCGGCCCACGCTCATACGGCTCCAAATACGGATTTGCATCCTGTGTAAATTCCACTACCGAGTCGAAGATTGGTTTCGAGCGTCCTGCGGCTTTCGCCAAACACGATCATCACGCTACCCGTATACGTGCGCGGTCCCCAGAAGAAGTAGTTCTGGTGACCGCTGATGGCCTCCGGCACATCCGGCCGGTACACGTTCACCGCGCTCGCGTCGCCATAGTTTTCCGTGTAGATCACAGCCTGTGCGCGTTCCGCCTGCGGCAGCGAGTACCAGGCAGCGGCCAGCAAGTCCGCCTTCTGCCGCCAATCCAGCATGTCGGCGTAGTACTGCGGCAGCGGCGCGGTGGCGCCATTCTCCATTTTCGGAGGCTGCAGATGCAGCCGCTGCTGATATGCCAGAATTTTTGCCGGTGGCAGTACCGGGAGAATGATTGGCAACACTCTCGCGATGAGAAGCACGTTCATCGCCACGTAAACGGGCGTGAGCCCGCGCCGTAACCAGGCCTTGCGGAAGAGAAGATCCCAGGCGGCCGCCCCCGCGGCAAAATAGAGCGGATAAATGGCCGCAAGGTAATAGTCCTTTGCGTGCAAAATCATCATCAGGGGCAGATACAGCAGATAGGTCACGCCCAGGAAGCGGAACGCCTGAGCCGCCCGGCTAAAGAGCAGCCATAGAATGCCTCCTACCCACAACGGCGCCATCAGAGGACCGAAGGCGAGCATCTGATCCAGCACAAACGCGAGGGGGCCCACGTGAACGTTCTTGCCGTTAATCTGATCGTTGTGCAGCAGCTCGAGCGTTGCCCAGTGGTGGTGTATCTCCCACAGCAGATTGGGCAGAATCAGCACGACCAGGAGCGCAAGGCCGATCGGGAACCATTTCGAAGCCAGTAACTTTCTCTGGCGGGTCATCAACAGCGCCGCCAGCAGACAGGTAAGGAAGAAAACCTCGTTCCATTTGTTTTCGAGGCCCAGGCCAGCCATCACGCCCAGGAGCACCCACCACAACGCCACTGTACGGCCACTGCGAATGCCGCGACCGGCCAGCCGCGCCAGCTCGATTATCGCCAGCGCCACCGTCATCCAGAAGAGCGGCTCAAAGGTGCTCGTCGAAAAGGTCGCATCGATGCCCATCACCATGGGCGCCAGCAGAATCCCCGTCATTGCCAGCGCTTGCGCCCAGCGCGAAGCGCCCATCCGCCATGCCAGCAGCCCCGTCATCGCAACTTCCGCGGCGCCCGCCAGCGAGGCAAAGGTCCGGAACAGGGCCAGCGATTGCAAGCCAAACAGCAACTCCGAAATGCGCGCGACCAAAGGAATGACGGGCGGCTGATCCACATACCCCCAGGCCAGATGCCGGCCGCACACGATGAAATACAACTCGTCACGAAAAATGCCGTACCCTGCATGTTGGATCGTTATCTGGCCCAGCGTTGACAGAACATACTTCAGCAGGCCAAACCCTACCGCCAGCCACACCACGCCCTTCACTGATACCGCGGTAAATTCCTGCGGCTCTGCAATTCTCGTCTCAGTCGTCACCCCGGTCGTGCCTCCATCGCTGCGTACAAATTCTTCGCCAGCATCGAATCCTACGCATAGCTTATCCCTGGTGTTCCGCGATCATGTATCCCTGAACCCGAAAGAGCGAATTGGACGTTGATTGGTGCCAATTTGCCCATCGTAAGGTTGGCACCAAGGTCGATCATCCATTGCAGTTCCTGACTCGGCCCTTGCCCCCGAAGCGCGACTATCACATCGTTTTTTATCACTTGCAGATCCTCAGTTGCACTCTATGATTGTCTACCTTTGTTCTGTCTTGCCCGTGAGACCGCTGATGCGGAAGCAACGAGAAACAACCGCGGGTCCTTCCGCTACGCGTCAGGATGACAGCGCTAGAGGAATTCGAAGTGGGTGAAACACCTCCTATGCGGAGTTTCAAAAGCGACCGCTGCGCTCAAGATGACGGGGGCTTTTACGATTGGCGGTGAATAGCCGCCTGGCCGACTGACCTATTCGAACGCTTGTCCTGCGGACTCCATGAGGATGCAGAAGGACTGCGCTTCGGTGGAGATGCCGGGACGGTCGAAGTCGGGTGCGCCGCAGGCGCCCTGGACAAAGCCGTATCGCATCCATCTTGGCGCGCGCTGCGGATGCGCATGCTGTCGGCGTGAGGGCGGTAGCTCGTCGGGAAGCCATCGGTCTGTGATTCCCTGATAGATGGAGAAAGCGAGCATCTGCGCGAGGTTGGTCTCTACGAAGGTGTCGGGGCGATCGACGACGTTGTGGAAGAGGCCGTCGGGACGCTGATGCGCGAGGCATCCGTCGATGACCTGCCGCGCAAACTCTGCCAGCCGGATGCGATCGCTTCGCCGATTTGCGGGCAGGCTGCGGATGACGCGCGCCAGGCCTGCGGCGGTCCAGCCATTGCCACCGCCCCAGAAAGCAGGATCGGTGAATTGATGTTTGCCGTCGTCCCAGATGTGGGCCATCAGCTTTTTCTGGGGATTGAAAAGGAGCTTTCGGTATCCGTCGATCTGAAGCAGAGCTTCGTCGTAGTGGGCCTTGGCTGCCAGAAACGGAGGCGCACAGTTGATGCCGTCTGACCACATCTGCGGCGCTTCGAAGGTGTGGTAGAGAACGCCGCCGGGATTGCGCGGGGCTTTGTGCAGGATCCAATTAAGCATGCGCTCGACGGCCTGGTGCATTGCCGCATCGCCGGCGAATTCTGCTGCCTGTGCGTAGGCCGCGCCGCCCATTGCGGGGTCGGTTGGGCCGCCGTTGACTACGACGCCCATGCGGCCGTCGGGCGTTTGCTGCACCATGGCGGCTTTCGTGAGCTGGATGAGCAGCTCGCGCTGGCCTGATTGCAGCATGGCCTGGGCGAAGATGCCCTGTTCCCAATCGCGGCGCTGGAGTGCGAGGGCGGCAGAGGTTGCGCACTCGATGCGGCGGACGCTCTCCGGCTTTTGGCCGGGTGCGGAGTTTTGTGTGGGCTCGGCTGAAGAAAATGGGTTGACGAGACTCCGCGATCCCGCGAGGGTTGCCGTACATAGAAATGATCGTCGATTCATCGCTGACGATCATAACGCGGCGGTCTTCGGAGCATTCCCTCAGGGGCTAAAGCCTCGTTTTTATCTCCATGCTTCGGCACGGCTTTGTGCGTTCCCACGTCTCAAAATCGAGACATGGGGCACCCAGTTTCGTGCGGAGACTGACGGAAGGCGAGTCTGTTTCATGCGGCCAGGGTATTGATGGCGCGCACCAGCTTGTCGAGATCGGGGATGGTTGTGTAGACGTGGGGGGTTACGCGGACGCAGCTGATGTTCTCCCAGACGATGCCGACGGTGTGGATCTTGTACTGGTTGAAGAGTGCGTTTTCGAGATCCGCGGGAGTCATTCCGTCGATGCTTACGCCGCAGATGGCGCAGGAGTACTTCGCGTTGAGCGAGGTGTGCAGCTTGACTTTCTTTGTCTCCTGGACGCGCGATGCCCAGTAGTTCTTCAGATAGCGGATGCGCTCTTCCTTGCGCTTGCCGCCGATGCCCTCGTGGAAATTGATGGCTTCGCCGATGCCCTGCTCAAGGGGAAAGCTGCGCGTGCCCAGCGTTTCGAACTTGCGGATGTCGGCGCTGTGCGGATTGGAGTTGCAGGTGAGTGGCCAGAGCTTCTCGATCTTGTCCTGCTGCACCCACATCATGCCGGTGCCGATGGGCGCGGAGAGAAACTTGTGCAGGCTGGTGCCGAAGTAGTCGCAGTGGAGGTCGGGGACCTTGAAGTCCATGAGGCCGAAGGAATGCGCGCCGTCGGCCAGCACCTCGATGCCGTGGGCGTGCGCCATGTCGGCGATCTTGGCTACGGGCATGGTCTGGCCAACCCAGTTGATCATGTGGGTTACGTGGATCAGCTTCGTGCGCGGCGTGATGGCCTGCTCGTAGGCTCGGACGATCTGGTCGTCGTCTTCGATGGGGAAGTCGAAGCTGATCTGCTTGTAGACGATGCCATCGCGCATGGCACGCTGGCGGTAGGCCTGGATCATGTTGGGGTAGTCCTGCTTGGTGCCGATGACCTCGTCGCCGGCTTTGAGGTCGAGGCCGTAGATGATGGTGTTGAGCGCTTCGGTGGAGTTGCGGTTGATGGCGATCTCATCGGGCTTTGTGCCGGCGAGCTGCGCCAGCTTCTCGCGCAACGGCTCGCGGCCCTGGTCGAGAATGCGCCACATGTAATAGGACGGGCCCTCGTTGGAGAGCTGGTTGTAGCGCTCGACGGCCTGCTGCACCACGATGGGCGCAGGGCGAGACGCCGCCGTTGTTGAGGTTGATGAGGTTGGGATTCACCGAGTAGGCGCGCTGAATCACGCTCCAGTAGTCTTCGTCCTGCGCGGCAACGTCGGGACTGAGGTGCGCGATGCTTGCGCCTGCGGCGGCGAACTCGGCGGCGTGCGCCTGCTGGAAGAGGCTGTTGACGGAGAACGCGCCGGCAAGTGTTGCTGCCTGCTTGAGGAAGGAGCGGCGGCCATTGCGAGTGCATACCCAGCACTGTAGGGTCTGCGCGCCTTCACAGACAACAATAAAATTGCCTATTTCTCGCTGGTCAGGCTGCGGATGATCTCCACCTCGCGCTGGCGGTAGGGCCTGCCGTCGGGATGGAAGACGTCGTGCTGCCAGACAGCAGGCTGATCGTTCACATAGGGGCGCTGCCAGGAATCCCAGGGAATCCATGTCTGGCTCTTGCCGGCAACGAGGCCCCAGTTGATGGCGCCGACGTGGTACTGCTTCGCGAGCGGCAGGATGGTGTCGAAGGTGCTGCCGATGTTGCGGGCCATGTACTCGGTGCAGATGATGGGCCGATGATATGGCTGGAGCAGCTTCACGTGCGCCTCGAAGTCTTCGGGCCAGCCGTAGTTGTGAAAGCTGATGATGTCGGACTGCTCAATCTGGATTCGGGCTACTGGTGGCATTGTCTGCGAGGGATGTCCAGTCGCCGTGCCAGAGACCGCTGGTGAGTGGCTGCGTGGGATGGGCGGAACGGGCCCACGCAAATACCTGCGGCAGAAGTCCGGCGATGATCTCGTTCTTGTTTTTCGGCTCGCCGTGGCAGGTACGAGGTATCGTTGCCGTTGTCAGGCTCGTTCCATAGATCCCAGGCGAGGATGCGCGGATCGTTGGCGAACGCGCCGACGACGCCCTCAACGTAGCTTTTGAGGCGCGGATACTGCGCGGGGTCGGCCAGAATCTCCGCTCCGGGAGCCTGCACCCAGCCGGAGTTGTGCACGCCGGCAACGGGCGGATGCTGCGGCCCGAGCTTGGGGTGCGGGATCCCAGCAGGAATCGAAGAGCACAAACACGGGCCGGATGTGGTGACGTGACGCGATGGTCAGGAACGTGTCGATGCGCTGCTGGAAGCCCTTCGGATCCTGCTCCCAAAGGAGGTTGTGCAGGAAGACGCGCATGGTGTTCATGCCGATGGCCTCGGCCCAGCCGAGTTCGCGGTCGATGGTGCGCTGGATCGAATGTATCGGCCTGCCACATCTCCAGCTCATTGATTGCGGTGGACGGCAGAAAATCCGCGCCTACGGGCCAGGGCTGCCGGGCATACCAGTCGTTGGCCTGCGCTTCGGTCCAGGGTTGTTCGGTCCGGCGCTGCTGCGCCTGGAGCGTCGGGAAGATGCCGAATGCCATCACAAGCAACAACGACCAGCGGAACGAATGCATAAGTATGTACACACTGCCGATGCGGAACGGTGACTGCTTGTGTTTCATGAGGGCTCCATGAATGGCAAAAAACGCGAAGGAGTATTCTACTGCGCCTTGCCCAGGTCTGCCGCCTTGGTGCGCTCGGCGGCGGCTTCATCGGCGCGGCCCTGGCGCTCGTAGGCAATTGCGAGTTGGGCATGCGCGTCGGCAAATGTGGGATCGGCCGCAACCGACTCCTGGTAGCGCGCAATGGCGTCTGCGATCTGGCCGCGCAACATCAGCTGATTGCCCGCATTGAGAGCGAAGTTGGCGCGTTGCCGGCTGACCGCGCCCTGCGCCAGGATGGCCGCCTCTTTGCGGTAATCCGCCGCCTGGCTGCGAAGCTCCTTCATCTCGCCGCGCAACTGATCGGCCGTTTTCTGATCACCAGCGGCTTCAGCAGCGTCAGCCTGAGTGCTGAGGTTGCCGGCCTGCTCAGCGAGGACTCCGGCGAGCGTGACACGCGGACCGGGTTGGCCGGGCAGCAGCGGAATCGCCTTCTTGAGCGCCTCTGCCGCCTCGGGCAGGCGTGAATCCTGTTTGAGGGTGCTGCCCAGAATCGCCCAGGCGTCACCGTTTTCCGGACGCAGCGCTACAGCTTTTTTAAGTTCCACGACGGCCTCATCGAGCTTGCCAAGCTGCATGTAGAGGATGCCCAGCGTGTAAGGGGGGTCCTGCAGGTTGGGGTCCATCTGGCCGGCGCGGCTCAGTTCGGCGATCGCATCCTCAGGCCGGTCTTTGAACTTGTAAGCGAGTCCGAGATCGTAGTGGAGCTGCGGATCGTTGGGATCGAGCGCGAGAGCCTTTTGAAAATCATCGATCGCCTCATCGAATGCGGAAAGCTGGATGTGACAGACGCCGAGATCCTTGTAGACGGTGGGATCCTTCGGATTCTCGGCGAGGGCGCGCTTGAAGTAGTCGAGGGCATCTTTGCCCTTGCCGGTCAGCGTCAGCGCCAGCCCAAGGTTCGTGAGTGCCGAGGGGTTGTTCGGCTCGCGCTCGACTGCTTTCTGAAACCACGGAATCGCATCCTGCTGGCGGCCGAGCCGCTGCAGGGCCATGGCCAGTTCGAGCTGGATGCCAGGAAGATTCGAGTCGGCCTGGATGGCCGCGTTGAACTGCTGCACCGCGTCTTCGTCTTTGCCGACGACGGCAAGCGTTCGGCCGTATTCCATCAGCGCTTCTGCGTTAGGCGGATTCGAAGCGGCGGCCGACGAAAGAGTGTTCAAAGCATTTATCAGGTCTTTCCGCGTGCGGAAGAGTATGCCGAGATGAATTCGAGCGCGGACGTAGGAGTTGTCGAGCGAGATGGCATGCTCGAATCGCTGCTGCGCATCGTGCCAGTCTCCCTGCTGCGCCTCGAGCGTACCGATCGCGTCTTCGAGATCCGCGCGGGGGCCAGTGAGGGCTTCTTCGGCAACAAACTGTAACGCTGCCTGATCCGGTTTGCCCGCTTCGGCCAATGCGTGTCCATATGCATCGTAGAAGGAAGGCTCCGGCGCTGCATGTCCGGGCTGCTGCGATAGGCTCACGGCTGATTCAAAGTGCGGAATCGACTTTGCTGAATCGCCTGCCTGGAAGTAGGCGAGCGCAAGATTCGTTTCAATGCCGTCATCGTCAGGCTTGATCTTCTCGGCCGCTTCCAACTCCCTCGCGCCATCTTGCGGCTTGCCCAGCTCTACCAGGACGGCGCCAAGAGCTTCATGGCCTTCGGCGATTTTTGGTTGCAGCCGAACGACTTCGGTAAACTTGCTCCGCGCCAGCTCCAGATTTCCGGCCTGGCGAGCTGCAAACCCCTCGTGGAATGCCGCGTCTGCCCGCTGGATGACGTCAGTCGCGGGTTTTGTCGATTGAGCTACCGCGGTGAGGGACACGATGAGGAGCGCCGAGAGAGCCAGTTGAAGTCGGATTGCGCTGGATCGTAATGCGCTAGGCGGCATCGTCTACTTCCCCGCAGGCTTTGGATCAGAGCGGTGCTGTATCTCGACGACCAATTTGAATTCGCGATTCGCTTCGTCGACTTGACCCGTGGCCTTGTACGCCTGCCCCAGCAGGTTATGCGTAATGTAATTGGAGGGGTCCATCTTCTCGGCGTGATCGAGGTAGTGGAGCGCCTGGATCGGTTGCTTGAGCTTGAGAAACGTCTCACCTAGAAGGATGTAGGGGCCTGTTGCCTGCGGCTCAAGCAGTACAGCCCTGTTCAGCGCCTGTTGCGCATCGGCGTATTGCCCGTTGCGCAGGTAGGCGTCTCCCAAGCGATCGTAGAGGTCTGCGTTGAGCGGATTGATTTTCCGCTCAGCCTCAAACTCACGAATCGCGCCTGCCGTATCGGCTCTCGACAACGCAACCTCACCGAGCAATTCGTGAGCCAGCGGCAGAGAGGGATTAATGCCGAGTGCCTTGGTTGCTTCAGCGCCGGCTTCATCGCGCAGCTCGCGGCGTAGGAACAGGCGTCCCGCAAGTAGATATGCCTCTGCGGAATCCGGCGCGAACCCGTATTGCGTTGCAAAGGCGTGACGCGCATCGTCGTAGCGCTGGATATCGGCGTAGCACAGCGCCAGCACGTAGTCGGGATCGACGTTGGCTCCCTGCACGCCGACGCGAGCCTTCTCGAGAAACGGAATTGCGTCCTGAATGCGGCCCAGCCGGAACAGGCTCACGCCGTGCATCTCGATGGACTCGTGATCGTTGGAATCCTGATCGGCAGCCTTGGTGAAGGCTTCAATGGCCTGCGGGAATTGCTCGCGCTGATAGAAGATCAGGCCGCGCAAACGTTCGACGCCCGCCGGTTCAGGGTCTTGCGCAGCCAGTTGATCCAGTTGCGCCATGGCCGCGTCGAGACGGCCTTTGCCTGCGAGTTCCTGGGCCGTTTCAAACGAGACGACCGGAGCTGCAACATCCGAAGAAGGCGCTGCGGCTTGCCGGGGTTGTCCCTGGAGCGCGACGTGCGAAACGGACAGTAGAACCGCAATGGCGAAGACACGAAACATGATTATCCTGATGAATCCAGTTTAACTCTGCGCGTTCTGCTGTTGTTTGGACAGGCCGAGAAAGGCGGCGTGAGGGCAAAAGAAAGGGGAGCCGAAGCTCCCCCTACACGTTGAGTGCGACTCCTCGCGTCTTAGAACTGAATGCGAGCAGAGAATTCGAGCTGACGCGGACCGCAATTGCCACCCGGTACGCAGCCGTTTGCTTCGCTTGTAATGTTGCCAGATGGCGCTCCGGCCGCATTCTGGAAGATGTTGGTGTTACCAGGATTGCCCGCGTTGATGTGATTGAACACGTTGAAGGCATCCACTCTGAACTTCCCGACGACGCTTTCCCAGATCGTAAACGACTTGGTAATCGCCATATCGGAGCTGAAGAAGGTTGGGCCCCGGTACGTGTTTGCCCCGGCGTTGCCGATCACACCCAACCCTGGCCAGGAGAAGATGCCGCCAGACGTGGGTTGAGAGTTGAAGAAGTTCCTGGAGATCGTGCCCGAACCCGGGAAGGACGGGCTAGCAGAATAGACATTCGACGTGAGGCTGACCGGCATGCGACCGGTGGCATTTGGCCGGCAAGGAGCTGCGGTACCGCCGACGTTGTGGAAGCAGTCCTGGGTGGCCAATCCGCTTCCCCCAAAGCTGCCGTAGCTGACGCTCCATGGCAAGCCGGCCGCCCAGTTGAAGGTGAAGGCCCACTGCCAACCGCCGATAATCAGGTCGGTTGCGTGGTTGACGCTGTTCGCAAACTGTTTACCCTTGCCGAAGGGCAGATCGTAGCTGCCGTAGGCCGTCATCTGGTTCGGGCGCACATTGCTGTCTCGCTGATGCGGATAGACCTGGCTCCACGTCCAGTAGCCAGTCAGATCATCCCACGCGCTCGCCCACTGATAGTTGATACTCCCTGCCAGCCCCTTGTAGGACGCCTGGCTAAGAGTCACCTGCAAGGCATTAAACTCGGTGTTTTGATTGTCGCCGTAATTGCTGATGCTGTTGCTCCAGCCGCACATGCCGGGTTGTAAGTTGGTCAGGCCATATCCGCCAGCCAACTTCGGAGCCATCAATTGCGTCACGCTAATGTAGTTGGGATCTCTGCAGGCAGCCAAAGATCCGCCATAATAGCGTTGCAAGAGTGTTCCACTACTCACACCGCTGGTGTTGGCAGGAAGCGGAATGGGATTTCCGTTGCTGTCATATCCACTGGGGCCGGCGGGATCCCAGCTGAGGGTTTGACCAGTCACGCTGTACTGGCCGGGTAGTACCAAGCCGGCTTCGTTCGGATTGGTGTTGTTCGAGTCGCCGTCGCCCAGCGTATGCGTACCCTTGTTGCCGACATACGCCACCGTGAGAGCCAGCGTTGGCTTGATGGCACGCTGCACGGACAAGTTCCACGCATCGATCGTGGGGAAGTTGAGCGGATTAGGCCGTGCCTTTGGTTGCGTCGCGTACCCTTGTGCCGGCAAAAGCCCGCTGGATGGTACAGACGGGAAGATGTACGGAGTGGGACCCGTTGCGAAATTGAAGGCGCTTCCCGTGGTGGTGCCCGCTGTCAAACTCTGGGAAGCCAGAACCGGAAGATTCTGGGTAGCCACGTGACCGAAGATCGATCCGAAGACGCCCGTATCGAAGCTGCGTCCATATCCGGCTCGAATTACCGTCTTGTCATCAATCTGGTACATCAACCCGAGACGAGGTTGGAGTCCTTTCCACATCGTAATCGTCCATCCCATGTCGGAGGGAACCTGACCCACCTCAGCGACGTGCATGTATCCATCAGCAAGATCCAGCAGCGAGCCATGTCCGGCTCCGTTGACAGTCTCTGGGAAGTACAGCTCCCAGCGAAGACCAAGATTCAGCGTCAGATGCTGCGTGACGCGCCAGGTGTCCTGTCCGTAGAAGAACGTGCGCTTCTGAAACTCCTTTGCGTTCAGTTCACCCGCAGCTACATTGCCTACGTAGCGGCCGAAGGCCTGGTTGTTGGCCCCGTTGCCCACGTCTCCGAGCACGAAACTCGCCCAGCCTAGTCCCAGCGAACCGGCATTCGAGGTTGGCTGCGATCCGATCGTCATCAGGCCGGCGCGGTCCGTGTCCGACGGCACGCGCAGATTGCGCGCGTCGCGCAGATCGACTCCGACTTTGAATGTGTGATTGCCGCGAATGAACGTCCAGTTGTTGACCACCTGGCCCTGGTCTTCCTTTTCGGTCAGAGGGCAATTGCACCGGTTGATGCTGAGGCCGCCACCGATGAGCGAGTAGTTCTGGCCACCAATGAAGGTTGGGCCGCTTCCGTTGACTGTGCCGGTGGAGCTTGCGTTGACCTGCCAGCCCGGAGCGCCAGACGTGAAATTATCTCCAAGGTTAAGTCCCGGTATGCCGATCTGGTTGGCGAAGTTCACACCCTGATCGAACTTGGTGTCGATGATGTTGTACCGGTAATAACCGAGACGGAAGTCCGTCAATACCCTCGGACTGATGGCGATATCCATCCCGATTGCGAGGCTGTCATTCGCGCCATTCGAATTGCCGCCATAGGGAGGCGAGCCCAAGCCGAATCCTGGTCCACCGGCTTCGCCGAACATCACCTTGCCCGAAAGTGTGTCTGTAAAACGCGAAAAACGCGCAAAGAGGTGAGTTTTCTCGTTGAAGGTAATATCCCCGCGCACGGTCCACTGGTCACTGTTGAACAAGCCGGTGCCGTTTGCAGCGTAGTTGTTGATCACATTCGTTCCGTTCACGTTGGGCGCATACGGCTGCAGAATCGTCAGCAGATTCAGGGCCGGCGCCGAAAGCGCCGCCGTCGGAACGACGTTGGCCGCGAAAGCCGCGTCATACGCCGGGTTACCCGTGTTGTTGTAGATGAGCTGTCCACCACCAGCGAGTTGCGCGGCATATTGGCTGAAGTCGCATCCGGGGATTCCGGAGGGTCCGACTGATTGCCCGAGGCAGGTGCTCACCATTTGTGCCGTCGGCACCGTGTTGGTATTCGAAACGCCGACCTTCTGGCGCTGACCTTCGTAGTTGCCAAAGAAGAAGGCCTTGTCTCTCCAGATCGGCCCGCCAATGGAGCCGCCGCCGCGGTTCTTGAGGCCAGGAGGAATTGCATTGTGACCTGCCGGCTGGGTGTAAGGATCGCGTGCAAGATTGGCGTTACCAGTCCGCCAGTCGTATACGCTGCCGTGGAACTGGTTCGTGCCCGAACGAGTTTGCGCGGTAACAACTGCGGAGACGGCCTTGCCTAACTCGGCGTCGTAGTTCTGCGTGGTGATCTTGGTCTCGGTTACCGCATCCGTGGCCGGATTGATGACAATAATTCCGAGAATCGGGTCCTGGTTGTCTGTCCCGTCCAGCTCGAATGCGGTGCCACCGAAGGCCTGTCCGTTTACCTGGATCTGCTTCGACCCCTGCGGGTTTTCATCTGCGGCGTGCGACCAGCCGAGAAGCTGCGCGCCCGGCAGGAGAAGCTGAAGAGAGGTGAAGTTCTGGTCGGCGACCGGGAGACTTGATACCTGCTGCTGATCGAAGACGGTCGCCACGTCAGCCTTCTCAGTCTTGAGCAGCGGTACAGATTCTGCGCTGACTTCAACGGTCGTTCCCGTATCCGAACCCACATCCATCGTGGGGTCGACGCGGGGCGCCGTGTCGGCGAGCACCGAAATGCCCTTGGTTTCGAAGGGCTTGAAGCCCTTGGCCACAACTCTCAGATCGTATACGTCGGGAATGAGGTGGGGGACGCTATAGTCGCCGGAGCCGTTTGAGGTGACCGTGACCACCGTGCCTTTAGCTTCGTCCGTTACGGTAACCGTAGCGTTCGGGATGACAGCCCCGCTCTTGTCGGATACAGTGCCGAAAAGCGATCCGTAAACCGACTGTGCACTGGCGGTGATTGTGAGGAGTGAACTTGCGCAGGCCAAAAAAGCCAGCACAAGTGCTGTGCGGATCGTTCTGTTCATGCGGCCTCCTAAAAAATTACGTGCTTCTCTGATCTATGAACTTGTGTGATTCTGCCGGCTGGCAATTCGCTTTCGGCTAGAAGCAGTGCCTTGCAGCTCTAGTTGAACTGCCGAGCGAGGTGGTCGGTCGATTTGATATAGCTCGCCGACCAAATGGAGTGTTTTAACTCGCCGCTCGCCGTCGTGCACTTTCAATGACTTGCAGGGCTGTTGTCTGAATCGGTGATCCCGGGGGGTGTCTCGCTTACAAGGCGGCACCAGCGATCGCTAAAAGCCCGCTGCCGATACTCCGATGCGGGAAATATAGCCAAGGTTGGCCAAGCCACTTTGGACGTCGCCTTCGGTTGGAAGGATCGGGCGCAAAAAAAGAGGGGAGCCGAAGCTCCCCTCTTTTGAATGGACCCACGAACGATCTTCGTGCGTGGGGTGGTTTATGTGACTCTTCGCGCGTTAGAACTGCACGCGGAGAGAGAATTCAAGCTGACGCGGTCCGCAGTCGTTGCCGGGTCCGCATCCGCCACCCTCGCCGGTGATGGTGCCCGGTCGACTCGACGCCGCCGCCGGGGTTGCCTGCTGTGATGTGGTTGAAGGCATTGAACGCGTCCATGCGGAACTTGGCTGCTACGTTCTCATGAATCGTAAATGCCTTGGTGATGGCCATGTCCGTACCGAAGAACGATGGCCCACGATACGTGTTGAGACCGCCGTTGCCATAATTACCAAGCCCCGGGTTCGTGAAGATGCCGGTGCCTGCTGCTACGTCAAGTGGGTCGGTCAGGTTACCGTTTGAGACTGTGCCGGGAGTGCAAGGTGCTGTCCCGGTCGCCGGGTTAACTACGTAATCCGCGCACGGAATTTGCTGCTGGTAGAAACTGCGCGTGATTTTGCCAGCCGAGTTAGTCAGGGCGGAGGTGAGATTGGTTTTCATCCGCCCTGAAATGTTCGGAGCGCATCCGCCGCTGGTGGCCGGATTGGGTGTGTTGGGAACGTTCTGACTGCATTCGCTGAAGCTGGCCGTGAATGGCAAACCACCCGACCAGTTGGTTACAAATGCCAACTGGTAACCGCCGATAATCTCGTCGGTCAACCGGTTGACGTTCTGGGCATACTGCTTGCCTTTTCCGAATGGAAGGTCGTAGCTGCCGTACAACGTGAGTTGTTGGGCACGAACCTGGCTGTCGCGCAGGTGCGTGAGGCTATGGCTCCACGTCCAGAGGTTGGAAGTATCGCCGAAGGCAGAAGCCCACTGGTAGTTGCCCGTAACGGCAAGCCCGTGAGTCATCTGTTGGGCAAGCGTGATTTGCAATGCATCGAACTCGGTGTTCTCAGTATCACCTCGGAAGGCGATGCTGTTCGTCCAACCGCACATGCCGGGCTGAATGAAGGGTTCGCCCGGGTTCTGGTAGAGCGGGTCTCGGCATGCCGCGAGGCTGCCACCGTAGTAGCGCTGCAGGAAGTTAGTGGTTGAGGTGCCACCGCTGGCAGTGATGGTGTTCGCCGCCACCGAAGGATCGTAGTGCAGGGTTTGGCCGTTCACGCTATAGGAGCCGGGAAGTGAAGTAAATGACTCGTTGGGGTTGGTGCCATTGCTGTCACCGTCACCGAGAGTATGTGTTCCCTTGTTGCCCACGTAAGCGATCGTCAAACTCGTGGTTGGGGTAACTGCGCGTTGAATTGCCAGATTCCAGGCATCGACTGTCGGGAAGTTGAGCGGTACATTGCGTGCGCTTGAACTTACCTGTCGCACCCGGATTGGGCAGCAGACCGCTGGCAGGCACCGTGATTGTCGGATTGGCCTTCGGTCCGACGCTCAGATTGAATGCATCAGCTTGCGTACTCGGAGAGTTGATTTGTTGATTGGCCAGGACCGGCAGGTTCTGTGTAACGGTGTGACCAAAGATGGATCCGAAGACGCCGGTGTCAAAGCTGCGTCCGTAACCCGCACGAATGACCGTCTTGTCATCCAACTGATAGAGGACGCCGATTCGGGGTGCGAATTGCTTCTTCAACTCGACGCTCCAGCCGAGATCCGAGGGAACCTGACCGATACCCGCAACGTGCAGGTAGCCGTCGTTCAGATCAAGCAACGCTCCATTGCCCGGCCCGTTGACTGACTCTGGGAAGTAGAGTTCCCAGCGGAGACCGAGATTCAGGGTCAGGTTCCTGGTTACGCGCCAGGTATCCTGTCCGAAGAAGAAAGTGCGCTTCTGAAATTCCTTCGCGTTGGTGGAGGTGGAGACGTAGCGGTTAAAGCTGGTTACGTCGCCGAGCATGAAGCTGGCAAACCCAAGACCGCCTGCGTTGGTTCCGGGGTTGCGATGTCGGACCAACGTTGAAATTGAGCAATCCGGCGCGATCATTATCGGAAGGTACGCGCAGGTTGCGGCCATAACGAAGGTCAGCACCCACCTTGAAGGTGTGGTTGCCATGGATCATGGTCCAATTGTTCACGATCTGGAACTGGTCTTCGCGTTCGGTGAGAGGGCAGTTGCAGCGGTTGATGTTCAATCCGTCGCCGTAGACCGTACCGTTCGTTCCGCCGCCTCCACCCGGGAGGTTGGTAACGTTGAAGCCCGGCGAACCGGAGGTGATGTTGCCACCGATGTTGATGCCCGGAATGCCGAGTGTGTTGGCGAATTCCGTGCCCTGATCGTGCTTCGTATCGATGACGTTGTAGCGGTAGTAGCCGAGACGGAAGTCAGTCAGCAGCGTTGGGCTGATGGCAATGTCCATACCCGAAGCCAGACTGTCATTGGCGCCGTTGGAATTGCCTCCGTAGTTGTTGATGCCGAATCCCGGACCACCAGCCGGACCGAACATCACAGTACCGGAGAGGGTGTCCCAGAACCGCGAGAAACGCTCAAACGCATGCATCTTCTCGTTGATGGTGTAGTCCAGGCGCTCTGTCCACTGGTTGCTGTTGAAGAGGCCGGTGCCAGGCGCGCTGTAGTTGCTGTCGAGACCGTTGTCCTTGCCGACTCCAGTTCCGTACGCAACTCCCTTTGTGAAGGGCTCGAGGTACTTGAGGAGCGCCAGCGTTTGAGGAGAAAGCAGCGCCGTCGGGAATCACGTTGCATGGGTAAGGCGAACCGATTTGCGCCGGTCTGAACCGCAACCTGGCGCGACGGGCGGCCCGTGTTGTTGTAAATGGTTCCCGCAGCGCCAAGATGTCAGGTATTCGCTGAAATCGGCGCCCGGGATTCCGCTTGGACCGACTTGGTTGCCGAGGGCCGTTTCAGTGAGCAGCGCAGTGGGCAGCGTGTCTGTGGCCGATGTGCCGACCTTCTGGCGCTGCGCTTCATAGTTGCCGAAGAAGAAGAACTTGTCCCTGATGATCTTGCCGCCGATTGAACCGCCAAAACGATTCTTGAGGCCGGCAACAGTCGATCCAACCGGTTGGCTGTAGGGATCGCGCGCGTAGTTGGCATTGCCTGTTCTGAAGTCGTAGGCGCTGCCGTGCAACTGATTCGTGCCCGAACGGGTCTGGGCGGTCACCACAGCCGAAACGGCCTTGCCCAACTCAGCATCGTAGTTTTGCGTGGTGATCTTGGTCTCGGTCACTGCATCCAGAGCGGGATTGATGACGATGATTCCCAGAATCGGGTCCTGGTTATCGGTGCCGTCCAGCTCAAAGGCTGTTCCGCCGAAGGCCTGTCCGTCGACCTGAATCTGTTTTGATCCCTGGGGGTTTTCGTCGGCAGCGTGAGACCAGCCAAGAAGCTGCGCTCCGGGAAGGAGAAGCTGAAGGTTAGTGAAGTTCTGATCACCAACCGGGAGGCTCGAAACCTGTTGCTGATCGAATACTGTCGACAACGTCTGCCTTGTCGGTCTTCAGCATCAGGTACTGCATCGGCGTTGACCGTGACGGTTGTCGCCGGTATCCGAACCCACTGCCAACGTGGGATCGATGCGGGGCGCCGTATCGGCCTGGACCGTGATGCCCTTGGGTCTCGAAAGGCTTGAAGCCCTTCGCCACAACCTTCAGATTGTACACATCGGGAATAAGGTGCGGGACGCTATAGTCGCCGGAACCGTTTGACAAAACGGTGAACACGGTGCCTTTAGCTACGTCCGTCACGGTAACCGTGGCGTTCGGTATGACAGCCCCGCTCTTGTCGGACACGGTGCCAAAGATCGATCCATAAATCGACTGTGCACTGGCCGTCACAATGAGGAGTGAACTTGCGCAGGCCAAAAACGCCAGCACAAGTGCTGTACGAAAGAGTTTGTTCATGCGGTCTCCTGAAAAAAATGCCGTTGTTCTGATCTTTGAACTTGTGTTGATTCTGCCGGCTGACAATTCGACTACGGCTAGTCGGCTTACAATGCTCACCCGCTACGCAGCAGGATCGCTAAAATCCCGGTGCTGTCGCCCCCGAACACAGACATAGGGCACAAATTTACAAGCTACGGAGTAACCCGAGAACCTTACTGGAGTTCGGAGGCGGCTGTCAATGTGAAAAGCCATTGAAACAGGCCGAAACGACATATCATTGCCGGAAATGCCCTACCAGCATCGGCTGGGCGATCACGCGCCGCAATGATACCTTCCCAACAAAGAACTAAACCGAGCATATAAAGCGATTTACTCGGATAGCTTCGCCGAGGCGACAAATCAGCCGCAGCTCCATCGCTTTCGACTATCATCCGATATTCATCATTTTGTAAGTAGGCAAAGTACTCGATTCCTTACTAAATTGACATAACAAAGTTATCTGGCACAGAATGTCGAGGGGGACTGTGTCTCTCACGTAGTCGATCAATTAAACCGGTCATTCCCTCAACTCTTAGGATGCCTTTCATCTCCACCAAATGGTTGATTCTACAGTCTCTTCTTAAACAGCATCTTTTGCCGTCGAGAATTGGGATTTGGTCAATTTGCGATTGAGCGGTTCTAAAGGACTTGCCGGCAGCTCCTCGCATCTTTGGCACGAGCAAGCCAAGTTCCGCGAATCGAAAGGGATTTAGGCATATCATTCCGCTCCGGCGCAGAGCTTAGACACGCCCCACTGTAGTTGACTCTCCGGATGCCTCTCGAAGATTTAGCTCAGCGAGGGCTGCATTTCTGGCTGCCAGAGTGAATTCCCCGAACGAAAGCCTTCGCTTTTTCGTTATCCGGAGAGAATTCCAGCAGTCTATCCAAGGTTGTCAAAGCGGCGCTCCGCTCCCCCAGACCGCACTCCACGACAGCCAGATTCATCCCCGCTCCCAACTGTGTCGGGTCGTGGTCGAAAACTGCTTTCCATAGAGCCGACGCCTCGGCATAGTGATGTTGACCTGCTCTCAGCAAAGCGAGATCACCTGCGGCCAGCGAGCTGTTCGGGTCAGCCTCAAGCGCCATTTGATATTCCTCAGCGGCCGCGGTTGACTGTCCGCTCATCTGATCGAGGAAGCCGAGTTGCGCATGCAATTCGTGGTCGTGCCGGGCTCCGCTCTCAGTGTGCTCAGCGCGTTGCAACAGGGTGATCGCTTTCTGGCCGGCGGCCTCGTTGCCCCGCGCAGCCATCTGCGCGTAGGCCAGCCCGAGGTCGCGATCATCCGCGATCATGCCGCCGATGGATTCAAGTTCTCCACTTGTCGCCAATGGCAGTCTTTGATTGCTGATGCGCTTCTTGATCCAGTGGTCTGTCACCTGCTCATGGGCGATGTCGTTGGATGGCGGGCGGGCCATGTGGCAGGCGGTGCAGTCGGCATTTTCCGGGTGATGCCTCTCGGCAAAACCGGCGGTGTTATGACACTGCAGGCACTTGCCACGGTAAAACGCCACTTTCTGCTCAGGCGCGGGCGGCGAGTGTGGATCATGGCAGGTGGTACAGGTGAAGCGATCACCGGATTGCTTTTTACACTCGCTGCGCAGCAGCGCCTCCCATTGGCTCGTTGCGCGACCACCGGATCCGTTTTCGCCGCTGTATTTGAAGTAAAGCGCGTAGTCGAACAGGTCATCTCCTGGTGCGAAGTCTTCCATCCTCTTCCCATTGCGAACGACGGCGGCCTGGCCTTCGAGGTGGCAGTTCAGGCATACGGAATCTCGCCGCACCGGTTGCAACGCATCGATGTCGAGCATGCGCGCTTTGCCTTTGGAGGCAATGTGGGAGTCGCTGTCACCGTGGCAGGCCGCACATGTGATGCCTCCGTGCGCGAATGGCTCGCCCGCGTAGAGGTTGCGCGCCTCAGGCAGCGATCGCGCTACGTTCGATGCATGGCAGTGCAGACACCCGGGATCGACCGGCATGGTGAGCGGCATTTCGCGAGCGGAAAGAAGATTTGGCGCCATGTCCCAGATCTGCCTCTTGGCATACCAGTTGATGGGCGACTCGAACCAGTAGCCGGACTGCTCAAAAAGGAAGGTCCGACCTCGTTTGCCCGACCCGATGAAATAGAGCAGTTCCTGGCGCCCTCTCAACGCCTGCTCGGGTGACGCGCTCTCACGTTCGTAGCTCAGCCAGACATGCCCTGCTTCTTCTGAAACACGGTAGTGCACACCCGATGCGGCGTGAATAAAATCGGCAGGAATGAATCCGCTTGCCGCGGGCCCGCTCGCGTTGGCCATGGGGGTGGTCCGATAGCGCTCGTAGATTTCGCGATGGCAAGGCGCACAGGCAGCGTTCGGGTCTTGGACTTCTTCCTCAGGGTGAGCTTGCACACGCTTGGGGGACCAGCACAACACCGAAATGGCCAAAAAACAAATTCCTGCCAAACAAACAGCATGAAGGCGGGACAGGTTCAGCGCTCCAACAGCTCTCGCTGCCTTTCTCAGTCTTGCTCATTTTGGATGACGTAAAAGGAAGAGTGTCGGTTGACATGTGGCAAGCATCTTTCCGTGGAGTGAACGTTATTTAAACCGCGCGACTGCAAATTCACCTTTGTTTCTGATCTGGCAAAGCCAGGTGCCCGCTATTGGGCCGGCCGCCCGTGAGAAAATTCCCAACTAAGGAACGATCGGCGCGACTCATCTGACGCGGCGCACCTGTAAACGTGCCTGAAAAGTGTTTTTCGAAACTGCAGTGGATCATGTCTTGCACTGTTCAATGGACCGCTTCACCACGCCGATCGGCGTGATGATGATCGCTGCCGATGACGCTGGAAATCTGCGCGCCGCGCTGTTTACCGAAGACGAGCACGCAATTCGGCGTCAACTGCGCATCCATTACGGCGAGAATGGCTTCACCCTGGAATCAACGCACAATCCGCATGGGTTCTCAGATGTAATGGCCCGCTACTTCGCAGGAGAACTCGGGGCAATCGATGCGTTGCCGGTTAAAACAGGTGGAACGCCATTTCAGCAGGAGGTCTGGCATGCATTGCGCGCGATTCCCTGCGGATCAACCATTTCGTACGGAAGACTCGCCCAGCGCATCGGCCGCCCCAGGGCGGTACGTGCAGTGGGCCTGGCCAACGGCGCAAATCCGGTGGCCGTCGTTGTCCCGTGCCATCGCGTAATCGGGGCAAACGGATCGCTTACCGGCTACGGAGGCGGCATCGAGCGGAAACGCTGGTTGCTCGACCACGAGACGAGCCCGCTTCTGTTTTGATCTTCGTCGTGTGACCCACGCACGGTGCAAATGAGAGAGTTCCCTTTCAGAATTCCTGAACCGCTCTACCGAAAATGAACAGATTTTGACTTGGATTCGCACAGACTCGGTGATACGCTTCGCCATCACACTGCACTATTCAAAAAATAATGGAGGGATCCCATGGCTTGTGTGACTGCTACGAATCCCAAGGGCGGATTCACGGCGAAGGCGTATCCGGGCGATAACAAGACTCTTCTGGCCTTCAACTTCGACAACAAGCAACGCACCGTCAACCTGGCCGGGTTCTCGATCCAGGTCCAGCCACCAGGAAAGCCGGCGTACTTTCTGCTCAACGATCTTCTGTTTCCAGCGCCAAACAAGCACGCCGTCAATCAAAGCGAGCCGCCGAACTCCAGCGCGAACTCGCCGTTCCAGAAGTACCGCTGGACGCATTTCACCGGGCAGTATCACCAGGGGCTCGACCCGGCAGTGGGACTCTACAAGTACACCGTCACGCCTCGCTACTTCGACAACAACGGAAACATGCTCGCGCTTGATGGCACGCTCAGCGCGTCGGTCACGATAGACGTCGGTCCATTCAAGAAGGGCCCGCTCAGCCTGGGATTCACGCGCGGCTATATGCAGTCGCAGGCATTCGAGCACCACTTCGGGATGCATGCGCAACTCCAGCCTTCGGGCAAGGCGCTGCAGTTCGACACATCGGCGGCCGCGGGCACCGACTCTACCGGCAAGTCCTACGCTTATGCGGACGAATACGCCTGGATGGGCGAAAGCGCTCGTGTGCTGGTCTTCGATGTCCTCAACGAAGTGCTGAACGATCCGACGCTCTCGCTCAAGGTGTTTGCATATGACCTCAACGAGCCGGATGTGGTCACCATTCTTCTGAAGCTCGCAACGCAGGGCCGCGTTCGCGTTATCCTCGACAACGCCTCGCTACATACGAACAAAGCCGGCACCACCCCGGAGGATCAGTTCACCACACTGTTCAACAAGCAGAAGAAGGGCAAGGCCGCCATTGTGCGTGGCCATTTCGCGCGCTTCTCGCACGACAAGATCTTCGTCGTTTGCAAGAACGGAGCGGCAATCCGCGTGTTGACCGGTTCGACGAATTTCTCGATCACAGGCCTCTACGTGAATGCCAATCACGTTCTGGTTTTTGACGACCCAACAGTTGCCAGCAAGTACTCTGATGTTTTTGAGGAGAGCTGGAAAGACCTGGCGAACGCAAACTCCGCGGCGGCATTTGCCGCATCTCCGTTGGCGACGACGCCCTTCACACCGCAATTGGCAGGCATCTCAAAAGCGGTGATCAACTACTCGCCGCACTCCGCGACTGATGCGTCGAAGATCCTCAATGGCATTGTGACGCGCGTGAATCAGGAGACTGGGGCGGGTGTCGCGAACGGCAACGTGCTGTTCGCTGTGATGCAACTGACCGGTGGACAGAACCCCGTTTACACTGCTCTCAACAATATCCACGGAAGCGAGTCTATCTTCAGCTATGGCATCTCGGATGCCCCTGCGGGAACCTTTCTGTATCAAACTTCGAGCCCGCAAGGCGTTCTGGTCACGGGCAAGCCCGGGAAGACCACGCTGCCACCGCCATTCGACCAGGTGCCAAGTCCTCCGGGACACGAGATTCACGACAAGTTCGTCGTCTGTGGCCTCAATGGCAAGGATCCGGTGGTGTACTGCGGCTCTTCCAATCTTGCCCTGGGCGGTGAGAAGAGCAATGGAGACAACCTGCTCGAGATCCATGACGATGACGTAGCTACTGCATTCGCGATCGAAGCGCTTGGCCTCATCGACCACTACGACTTCCTCGATCGCTTTGCGAATGCCAAGGCCGCGAAGACGGCAAAGCAAAATTCTGCCTCGAAACCGGCTGCCAAAGCGAGTGTGAAGAAAACAAAAGCAGTCGCGAAGAAGGTTCCGGCCAAAACGGCCACAAAGAAGCCTCGCGCACCGAAGAAGACGGCGAGAAAGGCAGCGCCGAAGGCCGGGCGTCGAACTCCCGCTGCGGCGCGAAGCTCACGCTGATGTCGGCACGGCGAGAATCTTCGCCAGACAACCACTCACTCGATCGATGGAGAATTTGCAATGGCGAACAAGAAAGCATCAGCAACGAAGAAAGTCCCCCAGCCCCTGGTTGAGACACAACCGCAATCGAAGCAGCAGGCAGCGCAGGAGGCCGGCATGTCTCTGAAGAACAATGACTCCTGGTCCAGCTCCTACTGGAATGCCGGCGATTTGCACTTCAAGGAACGGGAGCTGTTCGGGTAAAGCCAAACAACATGTCTCGTTCTGAAGCGTGTTCCCTCAGGTCTCAGAATCGGAACCTGGGGCACCCAGCACTCGGCCATAAAGGAAGAGGGATAGCGCTTCCGTGATGTTCTTTCGATTCCGAACTGCGTTGCTGGCGGTGGGATTGCTCTTCGCGGTCCTGCCGCCGGCCTGTCACGCCGGTACGCCACACTGGCGTTCGTGGGGAGGGAGTTCGGAGATCGTCCTCCCATTCCAGAATGTTCAAGGCGAGATGGTCGTCACTATGTCCCTCAACGGCCATAAGGGCATGAACTTCGTTGTCGACACAGGAACTGGCTTCACCATCCTTGACGCTTCCGCGGCAGCAGCAGCCCACGTGAAAATATTGCCTCTCGAAGCGCCCCCGCTTCAGGCACTCGCGGGGCCAGTTCCTCTGACTCAAACCGCGCCGCACGCGCGTATCACCGGCTACGGTCTGGAACTTCGCGACCACCTCCTGGTAAGCAACCTTCAGGAGCTACAGAAGGGTCTCGGGATACCCCTGGCAGGAATTATCGGCTTCGACTTCCTCGGGCAGCTTCCGTTCCTGGTGGACTACTCCGCGAAGACCATCACCATCTTCCCTCCCAAGCGGAAGAACGACACTCCGCACCAGGGCATCGAAGTCTCAGTGGAACCGTCGATTCCGAAAGAGTTCGACGGACCCATCGTTTGCCTCAATCTTGAACTGCCCGATGGCCGACGAGTAAAGGCCAATCTGACTGTGGATACGGGCTCAACAGAGGGCTTGCTTCTGCATGTACCGTTTGTCGAGAAATACGGTTTGCAGCCTTCGGTCAAAGCACAAACCGTGAGTCAGACTACATACGGCGGCACTTACAATGCGACGCCCGGCGCGGTGCCCGCGCTTCTGCTCGGGGACTTGAGGGTTGAGGATTTGCATGCCCTCTATGCTGTGAATCCGGTTGGGATGGCGGGAAACAAGCGAATCGACGGCGAGATCGGTTTCCAGATTCTCTCTCGATTCCGCATTTTCATGGACGCGCCGCATCACGTTGTCGTCTTCGAGCCGGTGTCGCAAAAATGACCTCCGAGAACTGAGATACAACCAGACTCGTTCCAACGAGACTAGGAGATCAACGAGATGCGCTTATTCTTGATCCGGTGTCTATTCCTCAACCTAACCGTGCTGTTGGTCAGCGGGACCCTCGTTCGGTGGTATACGCAAAGCGGTTTCACGATTACCACAGCAACGCAGACAAACTACATCCCGGGCGGGGTGTTTCTCGGTTATGTTCTGGTTTGCCTCTTCGATCTGGCAATCGGACTGGCCTTGGGCTGGCGAATCTGGCATCCACACTAAGAACCGATCATTACTAAGAACCGGTCATTCTAACGCCGGCCAAAAGAGGCCGGCATTTTTTCTGGAAGCTCGCATCGAACTGATTCAAGTTACCGGTCGAAGAGCTTGTGAGATTAGGGCTCGGGCTCTGCTCTCCTAATCACAGGCTAGCTAGTGATTGACCTACTTCTTCTTCGCCGGTGTGAGCGCTTCGTTCTTCAGGATCTTTCCGCCCTCTTCGATAACGTAGAGGCGATTCACATCGAGATCTTTCAGCGTGTCGACGGCGCCGGATGGCCAGCGGATCTCGACCAGGTCCACCTTCTTTGCTTCGCCCAGGCCGAAGTGGATGCGCAGATCGCTGGCAGAGTAGTAGCCGTTACATGATTTCACGTCTTCAATCTGGGTGAGAGGGGTTCCGGGCTTGGCGGTCAGTACGGGCGATCCCGTCTGCGCCACAACTTTGATGCGGGCGCCGATGCCGGTCCTGTTCGACTTAGTGCCAACGAGGCGAATCTTCACCCAGCTTCGGTTCAGCGTGGAATCGCAACGCAGCAGTTGCGGAACCGCATTCACGCAGTTCACTACCGCATCGAGGTCGCCATCGTTGTCGTAGTCGCCCACGGCAAAGCCGCGCGCCTTTGCGGCTGCGGTGATGCCGGCGCCGCCGATCAGGCTCACATCCTCGAATTGCCCGTTGCGCAGATTCCGATAGAGGTACTTGCGTTCGGCGTAAGCCGCATCCACCTGAGTGCCGTCGACCTCGGGATAGACGTGACCATTGGCGACGAGGATATCGAGCCAACCATCGTTATCGATATCGATGAAGCTGACGCCCCAGCCGAGCAGACGCGTATTGATGCCGAGGCCGGCCTGGTAGGTGCGATCGTCGAAAGAACCGTCGCCAAGATTCATGTACAGGGAATCGGTGTCGCCGGCAAAATTGGTCTTCACGATGTCGAGCATGCCGTCGCGGTTGTAGTCGCCGATGGAAACGCCCATGCCCGCCTGCGGCTTGCCATCGGGCGAATAAGCAACGCCAGCCTCGATCGCCTGATCCTTGAATGTGCCGTCTTTCTGATTCACGTAATACGTGGCGGAGGTCGAATCGTTGGCGACATAGATGTTGGGCCAGCCGGTGTTGTCGAGATCCGCGACGCCACAACTGAGCGCGTACGTGCCGAGCGTTCCCCACATGCCGGCTTTTTCGCTTACATCTTTGAAAGTGCCGTCGCCGTTGTTGTGATAGAGCAGGTTCTTGCCGCCTTCGAGTCCCGGCGGCCCGCAAGCGACCACGATGCCTTTGTAGGTGCAGTTCGCGTCCTCCGGAAGCGGCGTGGTCTTCAAATCGAGATCGATGTAGTTGCCTACGAACAAGTCGAGATGGCCGTCCTTGTCGTAATCGAGGAAGGAGCAACCGGAGTTCCAGCGCAGGCGGTCCTGCAGCAGGCCGGCTTCTTTTGTGACTTCAGTGAACGTGCCGTTTCCGTTATTGCGGAAGAGCGCGTTCTGCCCGTAATAACTGACGAACAGATCGTTCCAGCCATCGTTGTTGTAGTCGCCAACGCAACAGGCCTGTCCCCAACCCGAGCGTGCCAGCCCAGACTTGATCGTCACGTCGGTGAATGTTCCGTCTCGGTTGTTCTTGAAAAGACGGCAGACGGGCTCGTGGCCCTTGGGGAATCCTTCGAGCCGCCAGCCGTTGACGAGAAAGATGTCGAGCCAGTCGTCCTGGTCGTAGTCGAAGAAGGCCGCGCCGCAGCCTGTGGTTTCGAGGAGATACTTGTTGCGGTGCTCGCCGCCGAAGATCATCTCGACATTCAGGCCGGCCTCTTTCGCTACATCCACGAACTGCACGCCGAGCGGTGTTCCGGTGACAGGCGATGGCGCCCCTTTGGGCGCGGGTCTTGCTGCCGCTTCATACGACTGGCGGGAGTTGCCCGACGGTTTGGGTGTTTGCGAAGCCTGCTGACCGAAGGCCGGCCGCGCCAGCCTCAAAACATCTTCGAGCGATAAAACCAGGGCGGTCCGTGACAGCGACTTCAAAAATCCGCGGCGGGTGAAGGACAAAACGGCGATCTCCGTGGAGCGCACCGGTCATGATTTGCGTTTGCGCTCTAAATGGTGAGTATATCGGCCACACCAGATACTCAGGTTTCGCGGTGCGTAGAGGTAACACATCGAACTCAAAAGGAAGAGGTCGACAGGTGCGCTGCATGCGAGTAACACGAAGGTTTTTAAAGCAATTTATGCCCTCCTCGAAGTGCACGCTTGTCTCGGATAAGCCAATTAATCTTATGCGCTTGTGTTCCGTCACAGTTCTTCAATGGCCCCATTCGTCACCTCCGGCGTGGTTACAATCGTCCGCCGCTCCCCAAATCGTGTGATTGCTCCGCCCGCGACATCGATCTACGCTTCGGCTATCGCACTAGCCTCTGAATAACGAACGGCAGGAGAGGTCCTCCCCCATGCTCGAAGCGACAAAGACGCTGGACTACTACGAATTTCTCCAGATCAGTCCCCACGCAGACACAGAGACGATCCATCGCGTCTATCGGTACCTTGCCACTCGCTTTCATCCGGATAATCCGGAAACCGGAGACCCGGAGAAATTCTTCCTGCTGAAGACCGCCTACGATGTCCTCTCCGATCAGGATCGTCGCTCTGAATATGACCGTGACTACGAACGGGACGCACCGGAGCGTACGCCGCTCTCAGAGTCGGTTGACTTCATGGACCACGTGCAGGGTGAGCTGAACCGCCGCCTCGCAGTGCTGGCGGTGCTCTACTACCGGCGCCGTGCCAACCCATTTGAACCCAAGGTAAGCCTCGCAGAGATTGAAAAGCGCATGGGCTTCCCGCGCGACTACCTGGACTTCACGACCTGGTATCTCAGCAAGAAGGGATACATCTCCAGAGCTGACAACTCCGACTTTTCGCTGACTGCCGAAGGCGTGGACTTTATCGAGACCCAGCGCGTCAAGATTCCGGTTCTCAACAAGCTCCTGACAACCGGCAACGTGGCATGCAACGTGGAGATGGACGAAGACATGCTCAGCCTCGACTCTGCAAACACTCCGATGATCGTTCTACCGGACATGACGCGCATTCCCGACCGCCGCGCCAACGCTCGCGAACGCCGCACCGGAGCCCCGGATTGGCGCGCCGAAAAGACGGACCGACGCAAGGGACCTCGGCGGACCGAGGACTAACAACCGCGGCCGCGGTGGAAGGCGGCCGCGGACAATCCAAATCGAAAGGCGCGGGATCGCCAGACATGACCCGCGCCTTTTCATTGACGCGAAAATACTACTGATTTCCCCTTGCAGCGACCAATCCGGCTATTACCGCGAAATCCTGCTCTCTCCTTCTTTGCGGAACGACTAGGATGAGTGGGCGATAAAGATGGCGCCGGAACTCCGAGCCGATTTGCCGCATCTGATGAAAACAGAGGTCAAGGAGAAACCCATGCGATTTGGTCGTTACACCTCGGTAATTCTGGGGTTGGCCGCTTGCTCTTTGCTCAGCATCCTCCCCGCAACCTTTGCCCAGTCAAGCACTGCAAAACCATCGACCAGCTCAAAGTCGGCCACAACGGCGCCCACCGGCGACCTCGTCGACATCAATTCGGCAACCGCCGATCAGCTCAAGGCGCTTCCCGGCATCGGCGATGCCTATTCGCAGAAAATCATTGCTGGACGGCCTTACTCCAACAAAACCCAACTCAAGACCAAGGGGATCATTCCCGCCGCGACTTATACCAAGATCTCCGGGATGATCGTCGCCAAGCAGCCGGCTCAGAAGAAGTGAAGCTCAACGGAGGCCACATCGGTCAGAAGGGGACGCATCCGCGTCCCTTTTGACTTGAGCGTTTGGATTATCAGAGAGCTTTGACGGCCTCGGCCACGGACCGTTTGAGCGCTGCCCACGCCAGGAGCCGCGTTGAGTCCAGGACCGGCAGGGGCGAGTTTTTGCTGCTGATGATGAGGGGAATCTCAGTGCAGCCAAGCACCACAGCGTCGCAGCCCTCGTCTTTCATGCGCCGAATCACGAGTTGATGGTAGGTCACCGACTCCGGCCGGAAGACGCCGTACACCAGCTCATCCATGATGATGCGATTGATCTCCCGGCGCTCGTCGTCTGTCGGGCGCATGTAGTCGATCCCACGGGCTTTCAGCTTCTCGGGGTACACCTCGCTCTCGACGAGCCAGCGGGTTCCCAGCAGTCCCAGTCGCCTGAAGCCATGCTCGACCGCCTCGTCTGCAACCACTTCAGCGATATGCAGCCAGGGCAGCGGCGATCGAGGCCCAACCAATCCCATGGCCTGATGGATCGTGTTGTCCGGACAGATCAGAAAATCCGCGCCGGCGTGCTTCAGCTTGATGGCCGAGTCGAGCATGAGTTCCGCTACGCCTTCCCAGTCGTTGCGCTCAATGAATTCGACATATGCGGCAAGCGAATGCGTGTGCATCGTAATCTCAGGATGCGCATGCGGGCCGAGCAACTGCGCACCCTTGGCACAGATGGTGCGATAGCAGAGCGAGGCGCCTTCGGCGGAGCAACCCACAATCCCGATGTGCAGCGGCAATGGCATCCCTCGATTCTACAAATCCTGACTGAAGACAAATCCTGCCTACTCCAGGAACCGTCTGTGCCTGTAGGCGGGACACACTAACTCCCCGCCTGAGACGCACGATTTAGCATGTTCCATGCACGAAAGACATAGCCGAATCGAGCTTCGAGCGTAGACGAAGAACAACTGGGGTTGTCTTCAGAGGAGACGCAATGGTAACCAGACGTGAATTCCTTGACACACTTGCCGTGGGAGCAGCAGGCCTCGCCATAGGTTCAACAGCCAAAAGCTACGGCCAGATCCTCGGATCGAACGAACGCCTCAACTTCGCCGTCATCGGCCTCAACGGCCGCGCCTATGCGCATCTGTCCTCGCTCAAGGCCAACCAGGATGCCGCGCACATTGCCTGCGTTTGCGATGTGGAGAGCAACATCCTGGCCAAGTTTGCCGGCGCCACGCAGCAGATGATGGGCTACGCTCCCGCGACCGAGAAGGACTTCCGCAAGATTCTCGAGCGCAAGGATATCGACGCCATCACCATCGCCACGCCCGATCACTGGCATGCGCCGATGGCGATTCTCGGGCTGCAAGGCGGGCAAACACGTCTACGTTGAAAAGCCCTGCAGCCACAATCCAGGCGAAGGCGCGCTGCTGGTTGAGGCGCAGCAGAAGTACGGCAAGCTGGTGCAGATGGGCACGCAACAGCGCTCGTCGCCGCACACCATCGAGATCGTCAACAAGATTCACGCGGGGCTGATTGGCCGCGCCTACTTTGCGAAGTGCTGGTACGACAACACGCGCAAGTCCATCGGCGTGGGCAAGCCTGTGCCCGTTCCGGCCACGCTCGACTGGGATCTGTGGCAGGGTCCCGCGCCGCGCCAGCCCTACAAGGACAACGTGCAGCCTTATAACTGGCACTGGTTCCGCACCTGGGGCACGGGCGAGACGCTGAACAACGGTACGCATGAAGTGGACGTCTGCCGCTGGGCACTTGGCGTCGATTATCCCAACCGCGTCACAGCGTCCGGCGGGCGCTATGCCTTCAAGGATGACTGGCAGTTCTACGACACCCTCGTGACCAGTTACGAATACGACGACAAGATGATTTCGTGGACCAGCGCGAGTTCTAACGGCATGCACACCTACAATCGTGGCCGCGGATCCGTGATCGAAGGAACAGAAGGCAGTGTGCTGGTCGATCGTGACGGCTACGAGGTCTACGACCTCAAGGGCAAGAAGACCGGCGAATTCAAGGTCGGCAAGCAGACATCAACCGCTGACCTCATCGGCGCCGACTCCATGACCGACGCGCACTTCGCCAACTTCATCGCCGGCATTCGCAAAGGCGAAAAGCTGAATGCGCCTGTCTCTGTGGGCAATGTTGCGGTGACCATGCTACAGCTTTCGAATATCGCCTGGTTCGTCAACCGTGAGCTCAACCTGGACCCAGCAGACGCAAAGATCAAGAACGATTCTGAAGCGATGAAGTACTGGAATCGCGAATACGAGAAAGGATGGGAGCCACGCATATGAATCTCTCCCGCCGCAATTTTGTCCGTTCTTCAGCCCTGCTTGCTGCTGCCTCAACACTGCCGGTCGCGCGCAATGCTTTCGCCCAACTCACCGAAGCCGGTGGGAAGCCTTCGCCCATCAAACTGGGCCTCGCCAGCTATACGTTCCGCAACTTCCCTCGCGCCCAGATGATTACGTGGATGAAGCAGTTGAATATCACCGGCCTGAACGCGAAGGATGCCAAAGACCATCTGCCGATGGATCCGGCGGCCGAGGCCCAGGCTCTGGCTGACTACGAGGCTAACGGTATCCACCTGCACGCTGCCGGCGCCATTTACTTCCAGAAGGACGATGACGACGATATCCGCGCCAAGTTCGAGTACTGCAAGCGCGCCGGCGTCAAGGTGATCGTCGCCGGCGATCCCGCGCCCGCAACGTTGCCGCGCGTCGAGAAATTCGTAAAGGAATACGACATCAAGATCGCCATCCACAACCACGGGCCCGAGGACAAGATCTTCCCGTCACCCCTCGACGTGCTGAAGTTCGTGAAGAGCATGGATCCGCGCATGGGCTGCTGCATCGACGTCGGCCATTGCGTCCGCGCCGGAACCGACGTTGTGGAAGCGATCAAAGCAGCGGGACCACGCCTCTTCAACATGCACATGAAGGACCTGACCAGCTTCACGTCGAAGGAAAGCCAGGTCGCGGTTGGACAAGGAAAGATGCCAATTCGCCAGATCTTCGAGGCGCTCATCCAGATCAATTATCCCGGCTGGGTCGATCTGGAATATGAGGTCCACGGCGACGATCCCATGCCCGGCGTGACTGAGAGCTTTGCCTATATGCGTGGCGTATTGTCTGGCATGGGCTACAACCCACACGCCTGACGCCACGTGTCGCGATGCCACGCGATAATCTCTTTCTGTCTGCAGTCTCTATCTTGAGGCCTGTTCGATTCTTCTTCGAATCGCGGGTGCCGCACTCGACTACACTGTTTACGCCATGAATGCAGTGACGATTCGCGGCGACTGGGTTGGCCGGACCATCGACGGGAGATTCTCGCTCCTCGCATGGCTCGGCGGATCCGGCACCAGCGGCACCTTTCTCACCGAGCTTGACGGCCCTGGGTCCCAGAAAGCTGCCATCAAGCTGTTCTCCGCGCCGGCTGAGGCTGAAGACCGCCTTGCCACCTGGACTGCCACGACATCCCTGTCGCACGAGCACCTCGTGCGCATTCTGCACTTTGGCCGCGCCGAAATCGACGGATCGGGACTGGTTTACGTTGTCACCGAGCTCGCTGAAGAGGTGTTGGAGCAGATCATTCCTGAACGGCCGCTCACGCCTGACGAAGCGCGACAGATGCTCGGCCCCATCCTCGATGCGCTCTCGTATATTCACGCGAATGGGTATGTGCACGGCCATCTCAAGCCATCGAACATCCTGGTTGTCGAGAACGACATAAAGCTTTCATCTGATGGACTTCTTCCGGCCGGGAACGCCGCACACGAGCTGCTGAACAACGATGTTCACAACGCGCCAGAGGTGGCGACGGGGCCGATCGCGCCATCTGCCGATACCTGGTCGCTCGGCGTGACGCTGGTGGAAGCTCTCACCCAGCAGTCTCCGTTATGGGATGCTGCGGGTGAAAACGAGCCCATCGTGCCTGCTTCCCTGCCCGATCCCTTTGCGGCGATTGTTCACCGTTGCCTGCAGATCGATGCGGCACGCCGGTGCACATTGGCCGAGATCCGTGCGATCCTTGACGGCAAGCCGAAACCGATCCCGCAGCCCGTGCGAACTGCACCGACCCCTCCGGGTGAAATCGCCGAGAAGGTGGCGCCGGCGAAGAGATTCCTCATTCCGCTGATTGTGGGGCTTGGTTTGCTGGTCGCGATCATGATTGGCCTGCAGCGCGGCTGCAAGGCAGACACGGCTGCACCGCATGCCGAAACCACGCAACAAGCGCCGCCCGCGGAGCCTGATTCGAGGGCAGTGGCACCGCAAGCGCCTCCAACTGGCATGGCCAAGGGCGAAGTCCTTAATCGTGTGGTACCGGACGTTCCGCTCGGGGCACGTAACACCATTCGGGGCAGAGTCGATGTTGCAATCCGCGTCACGGTCGATTCAACGGGCGCCGTCGCGGATGCTCAGTTTGTGTCGCGCGGGCCCAGCGCGTACTTCGCACGTCTCGCGCTCGAATCTGCGCGCAATTGGAAGTTCAAACCGCCGCAACAGAATGGCCATGCAGCCGCAAGCTCATGGCTGCTTCATTACGAATTCAGGCAAAGCGGAGCGGATGTCACTCCTGAGGAGACGCAATAACCGCTGGTCCTTCGCGCTATTATTGATATGCAACTTATTGGTTGCATATTCTTAATCGGTGCTGAGAACCTCGCGAGGTTGCCGTTCAGTGAGTAGCCAATTGCTCCAGGAGCCCATCGAAGGCAGCCAGATCGGAATACTCAATGATCACGCGCCCTCGGCCATTCTTGTCTTCGATGCGCACTTTGAGACCTAGAGCTCGCTGGAGCTGTTCTTCGACCTGCTTCACATTGGGGTCGATGAGGGGCTCGGGCTTGGGTTCCTTCCTGGCCTTCTCGGGAAAAAGAATACCCTGGACGAGGCTCTCCGCTTGGCGAACAGAAAGCGAAAGATTGGCGACCCTTTGCGCAGCTTTCTCGAAGTCTGGATGTAACTTCAATCCTAACAATGCTTTAGCGTGTCCAAATGTCAAGTCGCCGCTGTCAACCAGCTTCTGGACACTCGCTGGCATGCTCAGCAGGCGCATGTAATTCGATACCGAAACGCGATCCTTGCCGGTGCGTGTTGCGATCTGCTCCTGGGTCATGTGGAACTCGCGCGACAGCCGCTCGAAGGCGCGTGCCTGTTCCATCGCGTTGAGATCGGCGCGTTGCAGGTTTTCGACGATGGTGATCTCAAGCGCCTGCTCATCGGAGACCTGGCGCAAGATGGCCGGGATGGTTTTCTTGCCGGCAAGCTGCGAGGCGAGCCAGCGGCGCTCGCCGGCGATGAGCTGGAAACGTCCGCTTGCCTGGGGTCGGACCAGGATTGGTTGAACCACTCCATTCGCTGTGATGGAAGCCGCCAGTTCGGCAAGCTCGCTCTCGTCCACATGCGTCCGCGTCTGAAAAGGGTTGCGATCGATGTCGCCGACGGGGATTTCACGAGGCTTGCCACCCTCTGTTTCGACCAGGACCGGAGCATGGACAGCCGCGGTGGCAGCCGGAGTGGGGACGCGCGGCAGAAGAGAGTCGAGGCCTTTGCCGAGGGCGCGACGTTTGTTTTCTGTGGATGCAGTGCTCATCTTCAAATCCTCAACCCGGCTGATTTGCCAAGTCTTTCTATATCAATCTGCGCATCGGGTCCCGCAAGCTTACGAGTATGGCCAGAAACGGACCTCGGCCTTGGGCCTTGAGTTGGCGGCGACCTTGCGCTCGAGGCTTTTCGGGCTTTCGATTCGATTGCGCGCAAGGTACTCGCCAGCGAGCTCGAAATAAGCTTCGGTTCCGCGGGACCGGGAATCGTAAACGGCCACAGGCTTGCCGTGGCTGGGCGCTTCGGCCAGGCGGATATTCCTGGGAATCACGGTGATGAAGAGCCGGTCGCGGAAATGTTCGCGAAGCGTGTCGCGGACCTGCTGAGCCAGATTGGTGCGGTCGTCGTACATGGTCAGCAGGACGCCTTCAATCTCAATATTGTGGTTGAACGCGGCGCGAACTCTTTCAAGCGTAGAGACCAGCTCGGTAATGCCTTCGAGTGCAAAATATTCGGCCTGCATGGGCACAATGAGCGAGTTGGATGCCACCAGCACATTAAGAGTGAGCAAATCGAGGGCTGGCGGGCAGTCGAGAATCACGAGGTCGTATTTGTCTTTGACAGGGGCGAGGGCATCGCGAAGGCGAACGGCGCGGTCCTGGAGGCCCGTCAACTCGATATTGGCTCCGGTTAGGTTCTTCGATCCGGGCAGAATCCAGAGATTATCGACTCCGCTTGGCAAGATGACCTGTTCTGCCTCAGAGTCCCCTACGAGAACGTCGTAGATTGAATGGCGATTGTCGTCGCGGGCAACGCCCAGGCCCGAGGAGGCATTTGCCTGCGGGTCGCAGTCGACCAGGAGGATTTTGAGCCCCTCCAGCGCCAGGCAGGCGGAAAGATTGATCGCGGTGGTTGTTTTGCCCACACCACCCTTTTGGTTTACAACGCCGAGAATCTTTCCCATGGCATTTCAGGTTAAAGGAAGGGAGAGGAGGCGTGCGGAATTGATTCTGTGGAGAACGCGTCCCTGCTGTGGAAAGCTCCAAAACGCAGTTTGGGTTATTCGCTGCAAGCCATTCCTTCTCATAGGCTTCCGCGAAGTTCGTCCTTTGTAGGAATTTCGGTGCACGACAGGGCAACCCAGTGGAAAACTCTGGTTAAAGACTTGCCCCGCTTTAACATCTGGGTGCCTCACTGGCGATGTTCCACGTGGAACATGAGGTCTTCGCTTGGCATCAATACCGGTTCAATGTTCCACGTGGAACATTGACTTCCATTCTTCATTCCGCCGGATCAACTGTTTTTATTGCCAATGACAGCACTCGCTGATCTGAGCCTGGAAGAGGTAATGGTTCCAGCCATTTGAAATTGCCTCCCATTGAACCAGAAACACGCGGGAGTTCGGTTAGTGTCGTCATGACGGCAATCCAGCCACCGCACCTGACCAAACTCGACGCCTGAGCCATGGCCTGCTCCATCCGGTCCACGGCTCGGAGGGTCACACAATCGAATTGTTGATCCAGCTTTTCCGCTCGGCCTGCAAAGACTTGGGCATTCAACTTCAGAATCCGGACGGTTTCCTGAAGAAACGCGGCCTTTTTGCCCTGGGATTCGGCCAGAGTCACCTGGACCTCGTCGCGGCAAAGTGCGATGGGAATCCCCGGAAAGCCGGCACCCGATCCAAAGTCCAGGAGCGAACGGATGCCGGACGGCAATAACTGGGCGCAGGCAATCGATTCGACGAAGTGGCGCGTGAGGATGAGCTGGGGGTCGCGGACCGCCGTCAGATTCATCCGGGCATTCCAACGGAGGATAAGGGAGAGATACACGTCAAACCCTGAGGCAACCTCCGGCTTTAACGTCTGCAGACCTGCTGTTAATAGCAAACCGTTCAGTCTGTCCGCGACAATTTCTGGGTCCGGGGCCCGGTTCATGCAGATGCTACCGAGGTTTCGACCGAACGGGGACGCCAGGCGTTGGCCGTGCGTGCGAAGGCCACAAAGATCGCGCGAGACAGAGGGCTGACGGCGTAGGTGCGCTCTGGATGCCACTGGACTCCCACGACGAAGTGGTCAGGAGAGTCGAGTTCCACAGCTTCAATGACATTGTCGAGCGGACAGACAGCAGTGAGTCGGAGATTGTCGCCCACGCGGCCGATGGCCTGGTGATGGCTGGAATTGCATTCCGCCTCCAGAATTTCGCTGGCAGCGGAAGCGAGGCGCGATCCAGCCGCAATGTGGATCGGGTGAGCATTCACGACATCGCGACCCGGAGCATGATTGACTGGCGTATTCAACACCGTTTTCAGATCCTGGATGAGCGTGCCATTCAGCCAGACGTTGAGTGTCTGAACACCATGGCAAATCGCCAGGATCGGCTTGTGTAGATTGAACGCGTCCTGCAGCAGGAGCTCGTCGACGGCGGTCCGGCCATGATCGGCTGGACCACAAGCTGGAATTCGCGTTTCGCCATAGCGTTCAGGATCGACGTCATAGCCGCTACCGGGAAGGAGGACGCCGTGCGTTCCAGCCAGAAGCCGTGCCACGCGATCCTGGCGCTCATGCAGCGGAATGACAACCGGCGTGGCGCCAGCTGACTGGATTGCCGCAAGATAGGGCGGCAGGGAACGCGCATTGTAAGCAGCGTCGCTCGTGGTCGGCTCTGGAATAGCGATGCGGATCGGCATAGACGCCTTCCAGTGTATGCGAGATTTGCCACGTTACTCGCGGTTGTTTGCGGGTTCCGGAGTAATGATTTGATTTTAATGTATGTTGCAGATTATAAACGACATATGATTAAGTTTCGGTGATTATTATATGTAACATATTTGCATTCAATTACTTACGTAATTATGCACCACGTTTCAGCTGAGGGCCGGCACATCGGCGTGACATTGGCGGACAAGGGCAAGAACTATGCACTGACCTATCGGGCCCGCTACTCCGGGTGTCGGACTGCGATGTCAAGGCATCGCACGTCACGCAAGTGATGCAGCAGCGATTCCTCGCGGCGAAGCAGGCGGATACGTTGTACGCCGGTGCGGAGAAGAAAACAGACGAGAACAACTGAAGTCTCGGTCTGGCGGGCTATCGCAACGTTCGCTCAGGTCCGCCGAGACCGTATCTCACTATCGAAGATGCATTCAGCAGCAACAGCAGGCCGCACGGGGTCATCGTAAGTGCGGGAGGAGGTTTTGCAATGCGGGTGCCGCTGATGTGTGCGTTCATGTTGGGTGTGGCGGGTGGCGCGCGAACAATGCTTCCGGAAGCTGCGGTGAGCCGTTCGATCCGCCGGGGGATGTTGAGTGTGAAAGGGACGCGCCTTGCGTTTTTGGAAAGAGCAAGTCTGAACCGTGTTCTGGTCGCGCTAGCGCTGATGGAACTTGTGGCCGATAAGCTGCCGATAATTCCAAGCCGCAAGACGGCTGCGTCTTTCACAGTGCGAGTGGCGAGCGGCGCTCTTGTGGGAGCGGCGGTGGGCGCGGGTTCGCGCCGTGCCACATTGGGAGCGCTACTTGGTTTGGCCGGCGCCATCGTTGGTACTGAAAGCGGAGCTGCCTTCCGTTCGTGGCTGGCGTCTCTGTTCGAACGGGACCTGCCTGCCGCAGTGATCGAGGATCTGGTGACTTTTGCCCTGCTTGGATACGCCACCAGCAGACTCAAAGCCTGCGTATTGCCGGCTGAGAGCAGCCGGGCTTAGCGGGACCGCGGCGGCCCGTAGTCGGCGTGGTCGGTGGTGCTGATGGATTCGGACAATTTTCCCTGGAGATCGAAGAGGATGATTTCATTGGCTCCGAGCCGGAGCCAGGGTCCGGGTGTGTAGAGCGTGAACTCAGGCCCAATTGACCAGAAGCGACCCAGAGGGTGCCCGTTGAGGAATGTGGTGCCTTTCGAATCGGCGTGCATGTTAAGGAAAGTGTCGGACAGGCTCGCAGTCGTTGAACCGGTTTGTATCGACGGGACGTCCATGCTGAAACGGTAGAAGCAGGGGCCTTCGCAGGAATCCGCAGTGAAATGCAGCGCGGCAAGGTCTGCCATGGGGAGCGAGTAGATCTGCCAATGCTTCGGTTCGCGTTCGGCGATGGTGACGGAGCCGGTGATGCCTTTGCGTTCGGTGCGAATGACCTTGGTGAAGTTGACGCGGCCCGTGTTCTCGACGAGGATGTCGAGCGTTGCGGGAGCGGAAACGGCAGGCAGCGTGAGGTGCGATTGGGCAAGGCGCCGGTCCATCGAACCGATGAGTTTCTGGTTGATATATATTTGCGCGTAATCGTGAAGGCCATCGATCACGAGTTCTCCGCCAGGGCCAGCGTCAATTTGCGTGCGATAGAGGATATAGCCGTAGGACTGATCGAGATCCTCCATAGTGAGGAGCTTGTCGGACTCTAACTGGTGCGGGAAGATTGTTCCAGAGCGAGGCGGTTTGGACACCTGGGGCAATCGAATACGCGCGAGCCGCGGTTGAGGGCGGGATGGCGGGCAGCGCTTTGCCGGTGACGCGGGCGATGGTGTTGCGGAAGGCGATGTATTTGGGCGTTGTCTGGCCACTCTCGTTGAGAGGCGCGTCGTAGTCGTAGCTGGTGGTGTCGGGCTCGTAGTTGGTGCCGTTGCTGTTGGCACCGTTCATCCAGCCAAAGCTCGTTCCGCCGTGAAACATATACATGCTGACGGAGTAGCCTCGGTGAAGCATCCATTTGAGCTCAGCTGATTCTTTCGCGGCGTCGGTGGTGTGGTGAGCCTCACCCCAATGGTCGAACCAGCCAGCCCAGTATTCTCCGGACATAAATGGGCCTTTGCTGCGCAGCTTTTTGAGGGTGGCGAAGCTGCTCTGTGCGTCGCCGGAGCCGAAGTTGATGACAGCGGGTAAACCAGGCAGCGAGCCGTTGGGCACCTGCGCGGGACCGTCGGCTGTGTAGAGAAGAGTGTCGGGTGCAGCTAGTCCGGATTTCAGGAGGGCGGATTTCACGGCTTCCATGTAGGCGTGGTCGTTGCCGAAGGAGCCGTACTCGTTCTCGACCTGGATGGCGATGATCGGCCCGCCATTCTGGATGAGGAGTGGAGAGATTTCCTTCGCGAGCCGGGTAAACCAGTCGTTCATGGCGGCGAGATATTTGGGATCCGTAGACCGAAGCACGATCGATCGGTCTTTGAGTAGCCACGAGGGAAAGCCACCGAGGTCCCACTCCGCGCAGACGTAGGGACCGGGGCGGAGAATGACGTTGAGCCCCTCCTGCTGTGCTTCGCGGATGTATTCGGCAACGTCATTCTGGCCGGAGAAGTCGTAGACGCCGGGTCGCGGCTCGTGGAGGTTCCAGAAGACGTAGGTGGTGACCGTATTCAGCCCCATCGCGCGTGCCTTGCGGAAGCGATTGCGCCAGTAAGCGCGGGGCACGCGGGGATAATGCATTTCGCCGGAGATGATCTGGTAGGGATGGCCGTCGAATTGGAACTGGCCGTTCGTGACGGTGAAGGTGTGGGGGGCTTGCGCAGGGGCGCAGTGTGCGCGAACAAGCAGGGCCACGAGGAAAAGCACGAGGGCGATGATTCTGCGGTCCATTGTTGGAACGAGTGTAGCGCGGTGGCGACGCGCTATCGCTGAAAAGCAACCGCAGATTCTTCGTCTCCCCTCGGTCGGTCAGAATGACAGTGCTTAGAGCTGAAGTTGTGATTTTATGACCAGATGAACGCAGCACGCCGAGCTTTTGAACGAAGAATGGAGCCAGCTTGTGTTAGCGCGCTTCGATCTTGCCGGCGATGCGATCGTATTGGGCACGGGAGATGACGTGGCGCTTCACCAGGTCATCTGAATCCGTATAGGGACGATGGTCGATGATGCGGCGTGCAGCATCGTCGTCGATTCCAGGCAGGCTCTTGAGATCATCGGCCGACGCGCGATTGATATTGATGGTGCGTTGCTGCTTGAGGCCTTCGACCACTCCTTGAGCAGCAGCCTTGGCATCACGGGCTGCAGTTGAAGTGGCGCGCGCTGTTTGCTCGCGGATTTCGTCGGGGCTGCGGTCATGGGGCGTGCAGCCGGTGAAAGCGATGAGGGCCAGGGGAAGGAGAGTTGCAAATCGCATAGTTGTTTTGATGCGTGGGAACGCAGCGGAGGATTGCCGGTGCGCCGAAATCGAACACCGCGAAGCCTCACTTCGTCGCTAGAGGCTGAGGCGGGATGTCGGGCTTTGCGAGCTTCTCGATGGTAGCCGCTGGAACTGCGGGACCGAGGATCTGGCGGATTGCAGTCTCGAGCACCTCATCACGGCCAGCTTTGATGCCGGCAATTGTTGTTTTTGCTTCCACGTCGGGAACAATGCCGATTCGCTGGGTAGGACGGTGGTCGGGATAGAAGACGCCAATCCCGCTGATCATGGTGTTGAGGCCTCCCGGCAAAGGAATAGCGGAGACGTTGCCGTCCGCGCCTGCTGTCGTACTGCCTACGACGATGGCGCCGGGGGCAGAACGCAGTGCCATTGCGGTGTACTCCGCCTGGCTTAGCGAGGTCTCGTCCACCAGGATCACCACCTTGCCGTTGTAATGGTCCGAGGCTGGATCAATGCTGACCGGGTTGCCGAAGTGGAAGGCTCCGGGATTATCCAGATCGGGCACGGCGAACGCCGCAAAGGCAGTGGGGGCCTTCACAAAATGCGAACCCAGTGCGAAGGGCACGAATTCCGATGGGTAGTTGCGGATATCGATGATGAGCCCTTTGGTATTTGCGGCGCGCTCGATGTCGTTCGGAACGTCGATCGCCCTGATGGTCGAGAGTTTGAGATAGGCAACGTCTGGCGATAGCAGGCGGAATGTGTCACCGGGCAGATCGTGCCATTTGGGATTGGCCGCATCTTGCGAGGGTTGGCGGTCTGCGTGGAGCTCAACCAGTTTGTCGTTGCGCCTTAGTTTTACTGCGACCGATTTGCATTCACCATTGGTGAGGTTGCGAGCCATATCACGCCGGCGCGCAGCAGAATTGGAGTCGGCATAGAACGGTGTCCACTCCTCTATCAGCTTTGAAAGCGGAGTGCCGTCCATCGACTGGATCACGTCACCGATCTGGAATATCGAAGCGGAGGCGATTTCCTTTGCGTCGAGTCCAGTGACAACAGCCTGACCTTCGATGAATCGCACGTCAATGGGAAGTGCACATTTGCCAACGGGTGGCCTCACATCGAGAGAACTCCACAAATTAGCGTGGGTATCGTTGGCTTTGGCGACAAGCTCCAGCATCGCGAGTTGATAGGCGGTGCGATCCTTCGCAAGCGCGAGTTTCGGAATGAACTCGGCGAGCACGGCGGGCCAGTTCTGGCCGGCATCGTTTCGATAGGGCGACCAGTACTGCATGATGTTCCACCAGCGAAAGAGCGCTAGGAGCTGAAAGCCCGGATCGGGAACGGTAAAGCTGACGTAGGAAAGCTCGTGTTCGAAAACCGGGTTCGCCACGCCGGGAGCCAAACTGACGTAGAACTGATCGGCGCGCGGGCGGTTCTGGTAGATACGCTGCAGGCGCAAGCTGAGCGGGGAGCCGAGTGTTGCGCCGTCATGGATCCACGCGAGATCGGGCTTCAGGTTCAGATCGCCGGCGGGCTCAGGCGGACACTGACTCGCATCGCGCGCGGGAATCTCGCCCAGGCTGTCGATCCAGTGCACGAGAATGTCGTTCGCATGTGCGCCGTCGGGTGCGGCGAGGATAGTGGGAAGAATGCGCAGCAGGTCGTAGTCCCACTGGCGCTTGCCTGCGGTCACTGAGGGGTGGTGATACTTCAGAAATCCCCAAACGCGTCCGAGCGTGAAGAGGTTGTCGATCTGGTTTAGCGTGAGCGAAGCAAAAGAGACCTGTGATCCCTTGTCGAATTGATGATCTGTATCGAGCACGGTGAGGGGGCGATCCATCGGCTTGGCTTCCGCGATGGGTTTGCCATCAACCAGGAGGCGAAGATCGTCAGCCCACAGAGTGCCGTTGCCAGCGAGGAGAACTCCAAAGAAAAGCTGGCGGGCATTTGCATCGATGGGAAGCTTGATCGTGTACTCGCTCCACTCTCGTGTGCCGTCGACATGCTGGCTGGCCATGTTTTCGAGCTCGAGCATCTTACCCTCGCCGTCCTCACGCATCCAGAGGCCCACGTACCCAGTCACGTCTTTGGTACGGAAATAACCGCGAAGTTCGACGTCGCCACCAGCGAAATCCACGGGGATGCTCTTGGTAATGACAGAGAATCCGCCTTCGCTCGCGGAGTTGCGCCCGAAGCGAACTGACCAGCGGCCCGAGTGCACTACCTGGTTGTCGACATTCACCGTGGCTGGGGGATTGGTGTACCATCCGCTGAGCTTTGTGCCATCAGCCTGCGGTACGAATGCAAGTGATTCCTGGACGGTGAGCCGCGGCGAGGGCTCTTGCTGGCTCGAATTGGTTTGGCTGGTGAGAGGGAGACTGAAGACAAAGCAGAGGACAAACAACGTGCAGCGCTTCATGAGGAGCATCGTACTCCTTCAAAGATCTGAGGAGCTGTGAGCAACGGGGGTGTTGCTTTGGTTCCCGAACATTGGACTCAACGGGAGAGACTTGGTCAGCGGCACTTACATTGGTTGCGCGAGCGTCAAACCAAAGACCGGCCCTCCGGGCTTACGACGCCAGACCTGGCTTCTCGACATCGAGTGACGAATCGGCAGACGCCTCGGTAGGCATCCCTCAATAGTTTCGCGTGATTTGCCTTCATTTCTTCGACGACCGGGGAGCGCCACTCGCCATCTCGGATTAAAGATGATGGCGGATTCGACCCTCCGGCAAACTGGACTGCAAGACCCGGTTCACGTTTGGCGCCCTGGATACGCCGGTAATTTCGACGATCCCTGAGCGTGCCCGGCCTGCGTTGAGAGGATGCGCCGCAATACACGCCGCGCCTTGTGCAACTGGGACTTCGAATTCCCCAAGGTGCAGTTAAGAATCGAGGCGATTTCTTTGTGTTGAAAACCATGGACATCGTGCAAGAGGAAGGTGCTCCGATAACCGGGAGCCAGATTGACAGCGGCGCGATCGATGGCCAGCCGGTCAACGACCCCGATTTGTTTCAAATCGGAAGTGCCGACCCCGCGACCAATATGTTCTTCAGGGATGCTTGCCATCATGTCATCAAGAGAGACGACGGGCAGCGCACGCTTGCGCAGATGCATCAGCACGATATTCACGGTAATCCGATGAAGCCATGTGGTGAAAGCGGATTCACCGCGGAAGGATGCGAGCTTGCGGTGAACCTGAAGGAAGGTCTCCTGCGTGAGGTCTTCAGCCAGCGAGAGATCATGTACCATTCGCCAGCAAATGGAGAAGACGCGTTTCTTGTGCTGAAGATAGATCTCCGCAAATGCGTCATTGTCACCAGCTTTGGCCTGCGCCAAGATGCGAGCTGCGTCAGGTAAGGACACGGGAAGGGTAGCGGTAACCATACTTCTCCAACTTTCTTTTGTGCAAACGAGCGGGCAAGTAGCCCTTGTTGTTTACTCCGCAGCGATTCCGATACCTTCCGCGTTCAACACTGTGGGGGACTCCTCAAAAACGCTCTCGCCGCCTTCGTTGCTGCCGGTGTTTCGCGGGGTGACGCTGTATTCACGTCCTGAATGAAGGCCGCGATCCAACCACGTTTCTCTGAAGTGGTTGTCGAGGACTGCCGCCACCGCAAAAATTGCGATAAGAACGAGAGCAAAGGCGCCCAGAATTACTTGCATTCCGGTCAAGTAATGATCCATGCGTTCTCCATTGAATGAGGGCAAAGACGGAAACGTCGCGGGGATATCTTGATAACTGGAACGATTGTGAAGCGTTAAGCGACAAAAAGCTGTTCAGAATTGCACAGGTGAGACCAAGCCGCCGCATTTTTAGTGCTTTAAACAAAAGGCCTCTGTTGTCTCCCATCAGCGAACGTCAGAGGTCGAGTTGCTTTTTTTGAACGGTGCAACTTCTATCAGAGGCTCCGAAATCTTATAAAGCCATACCCTAAAGAAAGCGCAATTGTGAGCCGGATAGCACAGCAGGGCGCCGATGAACTGCCATAGCATTCAATCAAAGAGGCATCCTCAACCCAATCCACGCTGTACGCAAACCCTTCGCAGTACTGACTCAACCTTCCTGCACGACTCTTGCATTTTCCCGCCCCCTATGCCTCATGAGCGGGTTCGCCGGAAGGTGGGCCCAAAAGCTCTTCATCGCGCACCAGGAGCGAAGATCTAAACTGTATTTGATTACGCAACCATGCAGTTGCCCTTTTACGACATACCTCGATCTTGTTCGAGTTCTGATTGCTACGGCAAATGTGAACGCAGGCGAAGAGAGAATCTCACACTCTTCGACGCGCTACCGTGCCGGTGACGGAAACTATCACTCAGGATCCGGTTGTGCTCTGCTCTGAAAGACTTGAATCGAAAAGAATCGCTCAGAATGACGCGAGCGATTGAGGAGCTGGTGCAGATTGGGTGCGGAGTTGCTCGATGGCTGCGCGGAGGCGGGTGTTCAGTTCTTCTACCTGGCGCAGAGTCATGCCCGTGGTAGAAATCGGTTCGCCGACCGTCAGCGTGATTTCGCCGGGATAGAAGTGGCGTGTGTGCATTGGGAGCAGGTCATAGACACCGGTGAGTGCGATGGGGACGAGTGGGACCTGGGCGCGGATCGCGAGAAACGCTGCTCCGGCGAGGAATGGCTGCGTGGTGCCGTCGGGGGTGCGTGCGCCTTCAGGAAAAACGAAGAGCGGCATGCCGGCGCGGAGAGCACGGACTCCAGCACCGAGGCTGGAGACGGTGGAGTTGGAACTGACGGAGTCGACCGGAATCTGGCCGGAGCGGTGGAGATGCCAGCCGATGAAGGGCATGGTCCACAGCTCTTTTTTCGCCAGGATCCGGAACTGGAAGGGCAGCGTGGAAAAGATTACGGGCGTGTCCATGTACGACGTGTGGTTGGCGGCGTAGACGGCGACTGGGTGCTTGCGGAGATTCTCGGCACCACGCACGATGAGACGGGCGCCGGAGATCCTGACGCCGCCGCTCGCCCAAATCCGCGCGAGGCGGTGTTGAACGCGCCCACTCTTGTCCCAGAGCGACGCGAAAAGTGAAAGACTCCCACAGATTGCCGTACAAATGAAAAACAACGGGGCTTGGAGAATATTGGTGCGCCAGCGATAGAGACGAGGCAGCGGATCAGGAGGACGGCGACGGGTCACGGAAGCTGGCCCACGCGTTCAATGGACTGACCGGGTATCGGGGCCTGATTGGCTTTGGCCAGCAGGCGAGTTCTGACGTCGCCGACCAGGTAGACCGAACCAGAGACGACGATGGGGCCGGACGGATGCGCCTCGGCATGCTCCAAGGCAAGTTCAAGAGCCTGGCTTACAGAGGAAGCAGCGAACGCCGGCGTACCTGTGGAGGCAGCAGCGGCAAGCAGGTCGCGCACAGGGGTGGCACGGGAGCTGTGGATCGGCGCGAAGATCACCTGGTCGAATATCGGGAAGAGGATGTGAGCCATTTCGACGACCGGCTTGTCGCGTAGACAACTGAAGATGAGTGTGCCGAGGTGCTGGCCGGGCAACATGTCGCGAAGTCCGGCGCGAAGAGCCCATGCACCGGCGGGATTATGCGCTACGTCCAGGATGAACTCCGTGGTTTTGTGATCATGAGCATTCTCGACTCGGATGGCCTCGAGGCGCGCAGGCCAGCGTGTGTTACGAATACCGTCGGCGATCGACTTGGGGGTGACGGCGAATCCGTGGCTGATCGCAAGTTCGACGGCAGCGGCAATGGCAAGGGCGACATTCCGGTGCTGGTGTGCTCCGCGCAGAGGCGAGGCGACCTCAATCGATTGGCCCAGCACATCGACCTTGTACGGATGTTGCTGATCTGCGTTGCCCGCGGGCTGGGGCGTTGTTTGTGCCTGGTCGGAAGTGGTTTCAACGGGCTGGCGCGGGTCGGTCGCCGGCATATAGGGAACTGCGCTGACTCCGAGCACCGAAAGGGACATGGCGACTTCGCCGAGAACCTGGTTGGCCTCAGGGTGTTGCGGCAGGGTGACGAGCGTGCCACCGGTGCGCAGGATGCCGGCTTTCTCGCGCGTGATGTCGGTGATGGTGTTGCCGAGCCACTCCATGTGATCGAGAGAGATGTCCGTGATGATCGAGAGCAGCGGATCGACAACGTTGGTGGCGTCGAGGCGTCCCCCCAGGCCCACTTCGAGTACTGCGATATCGATGGCTGGCTCGGCGAAGTGCAGAAAGGCCATCGCGGTCAAGGTCTCGAAGAAACTGGGCGGCTGAGCCAGTTTCTTTTCTTCCACCAGCTTTTGCCCGGCAGCGCGAACACGGAAGAAATCCTCGGCAAAATCCCCGTCAGAAATCTCGACACCATCGATGCGGATGCGCTCATTGGGACGCGCGAGGTGTGGCGAGGTGTAAAGGCCGGTGCGCAGTCCGGAGGCACTAAGGATCGAGGCCAACGTGGCCGCCGTCGAGCCTTTGCCGTTGGTGCCGGCGATCAGGACGGAGGGAAAGGTCCGCTGCGGATTGCCGAGGGCGGCAAGGAGGGTCGCGACTTCTTCGAGTGAGAATTTGCGGCGTGTCTGGCCTGTTTGCGTCGCGAGTTCCGGCGCCATGGCGGCCAGGTGATCGATAGCGGACTGGTAAGACATGGAAGCTTCAGTATAGAAGCCGAAAGCTCCCGGCTTCTAGCGCCTAGGTTGGTACGCTCTTGGATAATCTTTGCGGCGCAATCGCATGAGAAGGGCGAAGCTTGAGATTAAGAGGACTGCGCCCCACAGCGGAGTCATGAAGTAGTATCCGCCCGCTCTCTCCCGCATCCAAGAATGAACAAAAAGAATGGCCCAACAGACACACGCCGATGCAGCAGTCAAAGACAGCATTCTTCGCTTCACAAAGAGATCATATATCGCCCGTAATGACGTTTTGTTGCGGCCCGCGACGGAATGCGATGAAGGCTAAAGACTGTCGAGAAAGCCACGGACAACGGCGTTGAAGGCGCCGGGGTTGTCGGCGTGTAAGGCATGGCCGCCGTCGAGAATGACGAGGTGTGTGTGAGGGCGGAGCGACGCCATCTGCTCCATGTGCTCCTGTGAGGTAACGCGGCTCTCGCGGCCCCGCAGGACGAGCGCCGGGCAGGTAGAAGCGAGCCAGTCCGACCAGTGATCGCCAACAAGATTTTGTTGCGACCTGACCATATCTCTGGGATCGAAGGCTAAATGCCAGCCGGCATCAGATTGGCGGAAAGCGTCGCGTAAGTAAGGGACGAGGCGCGGACCGATCCGCTCTTCGAGTTCCTCACGTGTGGTAAACAAGCCCTGCCAGGGAAGGATGAAGCTGATGTCGTCGGTGACGACAGCGCCGATGTCTTCGATGATGAGTGCCTGTACACGATCAGAGTTGCGTGCAGCGTACTGGTAGGCGTTGACTCCGCCGAGAGAATTGCCGAGCAGCACAGCCTGGGGCAGGTCGAGAAGTCTGAGCAACGCGTCAATGTCGCCGAGGTAGTCATGGCGGGTGTAGGTGGCGGCGTGGCTCGAATCGCCGTGGCCACGCTGGTCTGGAGCGATGACGCGGTAGTCGGGAGCGAGGGCGTTAGAGAGCGCGGTATAGGTTGCTCCCTGCATCAGGTGCGCGTGAAGACAGAGCAGCACCGGGCGGCCGATCGAAACGGGCGAGGACCCCGTATCGAGATAGGAAAGCGTCAGGCCATCGTGCTTGAATGTGTGCTTTTGGAAACTCATCACATTTCGAATTGATGGTACATCCCGAGAACGTAGATGCGCAGTAGGCGTGGAGTGGAATGCGTGGCGCCTGCCGCGAACAAACCTGGAACGATCTGGAATTTGGTGAATTTGCCGGCGCCTTTTCCTCGCAATATTTCATCGTTGTGGACGCTGTGGAAGACATGTCCACTGTGGACGACGCGTCCCACGGAAGTCCGCGATTGATGCGGACGGGGACGCACATTGCACATAAAGCGCAAGGTTTTCACAGGGGCTTTTACGAAGTCTGTGGGAGTGGTGGGAAATTAAGGTGATTGAAGAGGCATTGGAGGCACATTTTCCAATTGTCCGGAAATGCACCGGCGAGATTTAGAAATTCGGGACGAGGCTAAAGCGGATGAGGCGAAACAAGTTGAGCCATCTTTCCACTTTTCCGACGGGAACTACGGTGACTACGGGTATTTCTATTTATTTAAGAACGGAAATCCTCATAACCGTCACGTGACGGCGACTTGTGACTGGCAAGATGCAAGAGGAGCGCATTGCTGATCACTGTAAGGCTTCGGTAGACTGAGGCTCCCCATTCGAATTAAGCAATCGGATTGCGCGGGAACTGGAGGGCTGTCAACGTAGTGCTGAAACGTGCACGGAGGTGCGAGCAGCGATGCATCAACTCAGCACTGGCCGTGTTGTGCCTGGCGGTGTTCGTCTCGATGTCCTCAGCGGGGATGGGGCAGGCAGTCGATGCAACGCAGTGGCATTCCGGCACCGTGACACTGAACGAGGGCTGGCGGGAGCACGAAGGCGATAACCTGGCCTGGGCGCAGCCTGGATTCGACGACAGCGGAATGGCAGCCAGTGGAACTAGATGATTTAGGTGCGGCGCGACCGGGATGGCGGTGGTACCGCTTACATGTGAAGCTCGCGAAAGAGCGTCCTCACGAGCATCTGCTCGTGGTGGGCGGTGAAGGGGTATACGAGTTATATGTGAACGGGAAGCGCGATCCGGACACAAGTTTGCGCTCGATGTTCGGCGTAAAGCGGCCGACGGAGCAGGTAATCGTGCTGCCGGACGACGTGGCTGATTTCACCCTGGCGCTGCGTACACGGGCCCCGGAGTCCTACAGGATCTGGCATCTCCCACTGTTGCTAACCACGGCGGTGGGTTCTGCGGGTGCAATCGACGATATGCGAGCGTCGTTTGAAAGCCAGCGTGTGTATGCGGCGATCCCTTCGCTTGTGATCAACGGGATGCTGCTGCTTGCAGGGGTGGCGGCATTTGCGCTGTATCTAAGCCAGAGCAAACGCGCTGAGTATCTTTGGCTGGGGCTATACCTGTTTTTGCTTGGCCTTTCAAATGGACTTCTGTATAGCTCGACATCTGGGCTGGTGCCGCTTGCGTGGAACAACGAGCTGGGCGATCCATTGCTTTACGTGTACACGATCATGCAGATCGAGTTCACATTCAGCTTTGCCGGACGAAGGGTGAACAGAATCTGGCGCGTGTATGAGGCGCTGCTGGCGCTGTCAATCGGCTTGAATGTAGCAAGTACATTTGGCCCCCTCGCAACTGAGATTTATGTGTCCATTCAGGCGCTCATCCTTCTGCCGGCGGCCCTGCTGCTGCCTGTGATGCTGCTGGTGTGGTACCGCAGGGGCAACCGCGAAGCGGGATGGCTGATTGCCCCAAGTCTGCTGCCGGCTGCCTCAGCAGCAATCTACGACCTGGGCAACATGTCGATCTTTTCGGGTTGGGGCAAGCTGGATTTTCTGGCAAATCCCATTCCCCTGGGACTGGTCTCTCTGCAGCTTTCAGATATCGGCGACTTGCTGTTTCTTTTGGCGATTGCCGTGGTAATGTTCTTCCGCTTCACGCGTGTGAGCCGGGAGCAGGCTCGGGGAGCGGCTGAATTAGAGGCCGCGCGCGAGATCCAGCAGCGGCTGGTGCCGGTACGGTTACCGCAGGTGAAGGGTTACACGATCGAAGCCGCCTACTTTCCCGCCCAGGAAGTGGGTGGCGACTTCTACCAGGTATTTGAGCAGGAAGATGGTGCCCAACTGGTGGTTGTGGGCGATGTAAGCGGCAAGGGATTGCGGGCTGCCATGACAGGCACTCTTGCACTTGGAGCTTTGCATTCGCTGGCTGCCCAGGGGCTGAGGCCAGGAGTGTTGTTAACCCGGCTCAACCGGCAGATCGTAAAGACGCAGGACAGCGGTTTCATCACCTGCATCTGCGCTCACGTAACAGAGAGAGGCGAGGTAACAGTGGCGAATGCGGGCCATCTGTCGCCATACCGAAATGGCGAAGAGTTGCTGGTGGGCGCCGATCTACCGCTCGGAATTTCCCTGAACGTGATGTACGAAGAGCGTTTGTTTCAGTTGGAGACAGGCGACCAGCTAACCCTGCTTTCTGACGGCGTGCTGGAGGCGCGGGATGCGCAAGGCACACTCTTCGGCTTCGAGAGGACGCGAGCCATCAGTTCCCAGACAGCCGATGCAATTGCGGCCGAGGCGCTGAGGTTTGGACAAGAAGATGACATCACGGTGCTGACGCTCGTAAGGATGCGGTCGGGTGCTGGCGAAACGGCGCAGATTCACGTTGCGAACGTTCCATGGCTATGATTGTTTCGCCCCATTCAAGGCCAAATCGCCGCGGAATCCAGAAATGTTGACTGGTTTTCCACGCACCATTTTTAGTGAAGATGCATACAATCAAAGGCAAGAAACAGCAGTGTTTCGCGCCGTAGCGCGCGTAGTGTAGGCTTGGGCCAAGTGGGGTTTACGGCGCAGATTGCGCGGGTGGACGTAAATCGGGGTCCGGTTTGCCGAACGCGGAGCGCGGCGGCGACCAGGATGGAGTGGGAGCTATGCCGATCGTGGAAACTGAAGCTGAAAAGCCGGCAGCACAGGGGGCAACGATGGAGATTACCGTAAGCCGCCAGGAACTGGTAAAGGAGCTCACTGCCACACAGAGCGTGGTCGAGCGCAAAACGACGATTCCCATCCTGTCCAACTTCCTGATCGAGGCTGACGGTGATCGGCTGAACATTACGGCGACAGACCTCGACCAGGCGATCAGGACCAGCGCGTCTGTGAAGGTGAAGAAGCCGGGTTCGTGCACCATTCCCGCGCGCAAGCTTTACGACTACATCAAGCTGCTGCCTGATGGCGACATCTCCATCAAGCTGCTCGAAAACCATTGGGTGCAGATTCGCTCAGGCCGTTCGAATACCAAGATGGTAGGTATGGCGCGCGCGAACTATCCACAGGTGCCCGAGTTCCCCGCGGTCCCTGCTACGAGTATTCCCGTTGTGGCGCTCAAGACGCTGATTGCGCGAACAATTTTTGCAATCTCCAACGAAGAGTCACGCTACACACTGAACGGCGCGTTGTTGGTGTTGAAGGCCGAGTCAATCGCGATGGTGGCAACGGATGGGCATCGCTTGTCGTTCGTCGAGAAGCCCGGCGAAGCGATGGAGGGCATCAGCGGCGAAAAGCGCGTGTTGATTCCGCGCAAGGCCTTGCAGGAGCTGCAGGGGCTGCTTTCAAACACTGACGTCGAGAAGGTGGAGTTCGCCGACGACGAGCACACGCTGTTCTTCAAGGTCGGCCATCGCACGCTGAGCACGCGGCGGCTGTCGGGACAGTTTCCCAACTACGAAGCGGTAATGCCCCGCGACAACACCAAGTTCGCTGTGGTGCGGTCGAGCGAGTTGTCCAGCGCCATCCAGCGCGTGGCGCAGTTTGCGGATGAACGGTCTGGTGCGATCCGGCTGCGGCTCGAAGGCAACGAACTCAAAATCAGTTCGCAGTCCACCGAGAGCGGCGAGAGCGAAGACACCATCGATACGCCCTATTCCGGCGATCCCATTATGGTGGGCTTCAACTCGACGTACATCATCGATTTCCTGAAGGCGCTGGGGAACGAGGGCGAGGTGCGGCTGGAATTCAAGGACTCGCAGAGTGCCGGCCAGATGCGCCCCGAGGATCCCGACGCGGAGTACCGCTCGCGTTACGTGCTGATGCCGATGCGGATCTGAGAAGACGGGAATTAGAAAACGAAAAAAAGATAATAAGCGACGGCCTGGCAGCGATGCCAGGCTGATTGCGTTTATGCAGTAGCTGAAAGATCGGATCAGTTTCTGTCCACAGGGGTGCTCACCCGAAGCGAGGATAATGTGAAGTTGGGCCGGCACAGAATTTTGCATCGGCTTCACACATATTTCGCATCCGAAGATTTGTATGTAACAGTCACTTGTTTGTGAGGCAGTGAATTGGAGGATAAAGATGGCAACGACTGAAAAGAGCCGCAAGAGTGAGATCAAGGTGAAGCCGCTGACGAGTCTGAAAGCATGGAAGGACTTGAAGACCCATGCGCGCGCAGTTGCCAAAGTGCATTTGCGCGCCCTCTTTGCCGATGATCCCAAGCGCGGCGAGCGACTCACGGCAGAGGCTGCAGGCTTATTCCTCGATTACTCGAAGAACCGTATTACCGACGAGACGATCAAGCTGCTCCTCGCCCTTGCCGAAGAATCGAAGCTGCGCGAGCGCACTGATGCGATGTTCAGCGGCCAGAAGATCAACATCACCGAGAAGCGCGCCGTGTTGCACGTGGCGTTGCGCGCACCCAAGGGCCAAACCATCCTCGTTGACGGCGAAGATGTGGTGCCGAAGGTGCACGAGGTGCTGGACCGCATGTCGGCCTTCTCGGATCGCGTGCGCAGCGGCGAGTGGAAGGGCCAAACAGGCAAGCGCATCAAGAACGTGATCAATATTGGTATAGGCGGCTCCGATCTTGGACCGGTGATGGCCTACGAAGCGCTGAAACACTACAGTGATCGCACCATGACGTTTCGTTTTGTTTCAAATGTCGACAGCACTGATTTCGCCGAGGCAGTTCAGGATCTCGATGCTGCCGAGACGTTGTTCATTGTGTCCTCCAAGACTTTCACGACGCTCGAGACGATGACCAACGCGCACACAGCACGAGCGTGGTTACTTGAGAAGCTGGGTGGAGATGAATCGGCGATTGCGAAACACTTCGTCGCTGTATCGACAAATGCCGGCGAAGTGACCAAGTTTGGCATCGATACCGCGAACATGTTCGGTTTCTGGGATTGGGTTGGCGGCCGCTATTCGATGGATTCCGCCATCGGCCTTTCAACCATGCTCGCAATCGGGCCGCAGAACTTCCGCGCCATGCTCGATGGATTTCACCAGATGGACGAGCACTTCCGCACCGCGCCTTCGACAGGAATCTTCCGGTTCTGCTGGCACTGCTTTCCGTCTGGTACACAGATTTCTTTGATGCGCAGACGATCGCCATTCTTCCTTACGAGCAATATCTGAAGCGCTTCCCGGCATACCTGCAGCAGTTGACGATGGAGAGCAACGGCAAGCATGTAACCCTCAGTGGCGCGCAGGTTCGATACAACACGGGACCCATCTACTGGGGCGAGCCCGGCACCAACGGCCAGCACTCGTTCTACCAATTGATTCACCAGGGAACGCGGTTGATCCCGTGCGACTTCATCGCGTTCTACAAGACGCTCAATCCGCTGGGCAGTCATCACGACATACTGATCGCGAATGTTTTCGCGCAAACCGAGGCGCTGGCCTTCGGCAAGACTGCCGAGCAGGTGAAGGCCGAAGGCACGCCTACATGGCTCGTTCCACATCGCGTCTTTGAAGGCAACCGGCCGTCGAATACGATCCTCGCGGAAGAACTAACGCCGGCAATGCTGGGCAAGCTGGTTGCGTTGTATGAGCACTGCGTTTTCACGCAAGGCGTGATCTGGCAGGTCAATTCGTTCGATCAGTGGGGTGTGGAACTCGGCAAGGCGCTGGCGCAGAAGATCATTCCAGAGTTGGAGAACCCGTCAGAGCCGCAACTTGCGCATGACAGTTCAACGAATCATTTGATCGGACTATATCGGAAGCACAAGAAGTAGTTGGCTTGGTCCAACCGGTTCCAATCAGATTGGAACCGGTTTCGATCACCACGTCAGCGTGACGGTAATGGTCTTCCAGCCTTCGCCTTTAGGGAAGTGCAAACATGAGCAGAGCGGGAACCGCTGGGTCGTCCGACATCTCAGCGCATCGAGATTTTTGCGTCGGACGCATCTGAGCTCGCTGGAACGTTTGCAAACGACTCGACTTTGGAATGAAGTGCTCATGACGAATCAGGCTTGCGATTCCCTCAGTCCCGGCAGGTCCTTCAGCGACGATATGAGCTTGTGGTCCGCATATTCGGAATGAAGGATTCGGAAACGCGATGTGCGTACACCGGGTAACGGGGCTCGGTCAGCCAGGCCTGCCGCAACGGATTCGATAACATTATGAAGATTGGACAGCAGCGGATCGACTTCTAAAGTCGGCTCTGGAATGCGAAGTCCTTGCAGAACAGGGAACCTCAATTTCTTCGCGACGTCTCGCTTGGTCGAGCATGCCTAACCTTGCGCCCGGCAAATCGCTCTTCAGGTGCCAGCCTTTCCCTCATCGCAGAATCGGAGCTAATAGGACGATCTCAAGATGATCGCGCCTTCCGCGCGAATTGGATATCGCTCACGGATTCGCCGTCAAGTTGAAGATTACGGATGTCAGCGTTATCCCACCCTGCCGGCAAATGCGGATTGACCGTGATGGTCTTCGTCTGTGCATCAATGTCGACTCCGAATAACCCACGCAAAATCGGTGTGATCACCATCGCGCTCGACCATAGCTGGTGACTGGTACTGCGGCCGAAGGGCACGAAGAAGTCGCCCGACAACAATTCCGTTACGGCGCCCAGATCCTGCGCTTTAGTCAGGTTCACGTTTTCCATCAGTAATTGATAGCCAGCGAGGGGCTGGTTGGCGCGGTATTCGGCCAGCGCGGCCCAGCCGGTGAAGAGCGGCCACACCGAGCCCTGGTGATAGCTCATTCCGTCATAGATCTTCTCGTCGTTGGCGACATCGCGCAGCCCCCAGTCGGTATTGAGCGCCGCACCGGCGAACTGGGAAAGGCAACCTTCCGGTTGCGCGAGAATCGATTTCCCACCTGCTGGATCCCACCAGGCCAGCGCAGGATAGACGGTGCTCGTTCGGTCCAGCGATCCATCCATATTGCGGCTGAATGCATAGCAGTGCTTCTGGGCATCGTAGTATTCGGAATTGATGATGTTCGCGAGATCCTCAGCGCGTCTAAGAGCAGCGACCGCCATGTGACGGTCCTTTACCCCCCCGTTTAGATAAAGTAAGTCCTCAAGATACCCCATTGCCGCCGATGCCTGCTGATCCAGGAGCGCCAGGTAGATCTCTTGGTGGGGCATTCCTCCGGGCCAGCTTTCGACCCAACCGGTGCCCTGCGAGTTGTCGTAGATTCCGTCATGGTCCGTGTCGTGCGCGGGATCGGTCTCGAACGCCCACGCCTTCTCGATCGCATCTCGATGGGTCTTCAGGAAATCAACATCGCCGCTGGCCTTCACGTAATCGGCAACAGCGAGGAGAAACAACGGCGTCGAATCGGCCGCGGCATACATGTACGGGAACTGGCGCCAGTCGATCAACGGAGCGGTCTGCGAGTACTCGTGCATGATCTTGCCGTCTTCGCGCTGGCGCTTGATCAGGAATTCAAGCTCTGATTTCGAAAGGGAAAAGTCGCCATAGCCATTGACCGCAAAGAGCGTATAGAGAGCGTCGCGGCCGAAGAACCAGCCAAATCCGGGCCGTGCCGAGTCGGCCGATGCGAAGTATCCAGCGACAAGGGCTGTTTCGTCGTTGGGCAACGCCTTCGTCTTGAGCTGCTCGATCGAAATAACGGCCCACTGAAAGGCCTCGTCAAGCGCTGGATTGGGTGTCTTGATCGAGGTCGCGTTCGCCAACAGCTTTCTGTAGCCGTCAGCGTGAGTCGCGTAGACGCTTGCGATCGAATCGTTCAACTTCGCGAGCGTTGCTCCCAACGCAGCGCTTGTTGCAGTCTCCTTGTTCATGCCTGCAGCCATCAGCAAGGGGAAAAGCCGGCCATGATCACGAGCCGGATCGATGTGTAGATGGAACTCGACGGGATGGACCTGCGGCCGTTCCTGGTAGGGCGCAAGGATACCTGGCTGCGCGCCCGGAATCGTGATGGCGCCGGCGAGGTCGGGATAATCAGCGTGAAGAACGTAAAAGCCACCGGGAGCCGCAGGTGCATGCGGGTCGGGAGAGACCCATTCAACCCCGGGAACACCTTCGTTGCGCTCCGGCCACATCCAGCGCAGTTCCGGAGTGAAGCGGAAGATGAACTCGGTCGGATGCAGGCAATCGAACTCATAGAGCACGACAGGCCCTGTGCCGGCTGGCACATCATTTGGCGAAAACATGATCTGACGCACGGTGAAGCCGACGTGGCTGTAAGTGATTACCGTGCGATCGGGGCGCACTTCAATCTCCGCAGCCTGCTGGTTCACGTCGATGGGAACGGTATAGCCCTCGATATCGGCTTCGATGGTGAGGTGCGAAAGCAGTTTGACGGGGAGCACCCAGGCTTCAAAGGTACCGTTCTGCTGTCCGAGGATGACGCCGCGCTCTCCTGCCACCGTAAAGGGCTTCTCGGTCTCCGAGTGAGCACGAATGACAGGACCGGCGCTTTCAAACGCGATGGCGGGAAGTGAGTGGAACGTGGGTGTCTGAGCCAGTGTGGTTGCGGAAACGAGAAGGAAGATAATCCGGCCAACGGCGCGAAGGCACATCGTTCTTGATCCTCTGTAGCTGATCCAACTGTTCGTTTTTCAAACGAACCAGTCTACGTGGTCGCGGTCAACCGGCGGCAAAACCTGGCCCGATACGTTCACAGGATTCACGGGCCGAGGGGTGCAAATCCCAACATATTCCTGATCTTGAAGAAAAGGATTCGCATATACCGTTTTCCATATAGATTTGCTGAAAAACGGATTTGAATCGTAATTTGGAGATTCGTGGCTCACGTCCGCTCAAGTTAAGTTATTTAACATAAATAACATAGACAGCCATCGCAACATAAGGGTACTTTGGCACGTCAATTGCATCTTGTGAGCCAAGTCACACTCTTTTCCCCATAATTCTGTCTTTTTTGATTTTAGGCCAATAGCAGGAAAACTCTGGCCATTCCCCTCTTCCCTGGCGGGTCTAGCTCTCACCTGGTCCAGAGTTGCGGTCTGAACGTGAAACCAATTGTGGTCTGAACGTGAACAGAAATGAGTCGGCTGAGTTGGCCGCAATTAGCGGGCAATCGGCAAGCCAGAATGAGACCTCTGGCGCCGCCCCTTGAATCACAAAATTCAACTTCGAGGAACAATCGGGTATGAGAAATCTGCCAAAGCTGAAAATATTGGCGCTCCGCATTGATCTGATGGGTGCGCTAGGCATTGCCCACGCAATCGACGTCAAGGCGTTATCAGGGGCACATTCTCATCGATTTGGAGGAATATGACGCGATTTTTTCGGTTCCAGAGTGCGGCACTGCTACTGGGAATGCTCGGACTGGTCGGCTTTGTGGCGATCACTGAAACTCCGATGGCTTATGCCCAAGTTACTACTGCAGCCATCCATGGCATCGTCTCGGATTCGACCGGAGCGGTTGTGCCTAACGCCAAAATTACGGCCCTGAACACAGCCACTGGTATCTCGACTGTGACAACCTCCAACCGGAATGGATTTTTCACAATTACGGCCCTTCAGATCGGCCCGTACTCGGTTGTCATCCAGGCGCCGGGTTTTGAGCGTATCGAGCTCAGCGGCATCAAGCTGACCGCGAATGCCGACCTGGAGATTAACGGCAAGGTGAAACCGGGCGCGGCGGCGGAAACTGTGACGGTGGATGCATCCGCTGTGCAGGTGGAAACAGCTAACACCCAGTTGGAGCAGACGATTTCCGAGACTGAGATCGAGAACATTCCAATGCTGGGTCGCGACGCAGCATCACTCCAGAAGCTTGCACCGGGTGTGGTGGAATCCTCTGACCGGTTCGGCGGGTTCTCGACCAACGGCAGCCAGACTACAAGCAATTCCTACCTGCTCGATGGCATCGACAACAACGATGGCCCGCTACAGGATGAAGGTCTTGTGATCAATCCGGATGCACTGGCTGAGGAGAATATCATCAGCAGCACTTTGAATCCGGAATTCGCCCGCAACGGCGGCGCCGTAGTGAACCAGGTCATCAAGTCGGGCACCAACAAGATTCACGGCAGCGGATTCGAGTACTACCGCGACACGTTCATGAATAACGGGAACTACTTCTCCCAATCCAAGCCGCCATTTCACCAGAACCTTTATGGCGGTACGTTGGGTGGTCCGATTCTGAAGGATAAGTTGTTCCTCTTTATGGCGTATCAGGGCCTTCGCAACAAGACCGGAGCAACGACGCAGACCGCGGTCTTCCAGGGTGGCATTCTCTCGCAAGGAGATTTCTCAAACGAAAACAACATCGCCACCAGCGGGCCGAACGGAACTGCTGGTTTGAGTTCGAATCCCATCCCCTTCACAATCACGACCGCGACCGGTACGTGCGGACCAACCTCCACGAATACAACATGGGCATCCTGCTTTCCTGCCGGCTCATCGGTTGTGATCGCCCCTTCGAACTTCAACACGATCGCGAGTAAGCTGGCGAGCCAGTATGTGCCAGCTGGCAACTCTGGGTCAGCGTCGGCGCCGCTCTACAACTTCAATACTGCGAATTCAGGCGCAGCAGACCAGGGCATTCTCCGCGCCGATTATCACATCAGCAATTCGGATGCGCTCTATGGCACGGGTATCTTCCAGTCGAGCCCATCGACGGCCACCCTGGGCTTTGGAGGCTCGGATCTTCCCGGTTTCGGGACTGTCCAGGCGGAGCACTTCAAGCTATTCTCCGGCTCAGAAACGCACACCTTCAACTCGAACACCCTGAATGACCTGCGCGTCGGTTACTACCGGTTCAACTTCGCCGCGGTGGAACCGGCACATGTTGTATCTCCGCAGAGCGTGGGCTTCTCTATCTTCCCCAATAACCCCTCTTCCGGCGTGCCCTTCATGAATCTGACGGGTCTGTTCAGCCTGGGATTCACACGTGAGGGTCCGCAGCCGCGCAAAGATACCAACATGACGGCGGGAGACAATTTCACCCGGATCTTTCACAACCACAGCGTGAAGATCGGTGCGTCGATCGAACAGTTCCGTGTGAACAATCCCTACTCCGCCGACAACAGTGGTTCTTATGGCTTCGGAGGCGCGGGAAGCTATAGCTCGGGTGACCCTGGCATCGACTTCCTGTTGGGCATTCCCGACACGTACCAGCAGACTTCCGATGGATTCACCGACACGATCGCATATGAGATTTATTCGTTTGTCCAGGACAGCTGGAAGGTGACCAGCGACCTGACCGTGAATTACGGATTGGCTTGGGATATCGAGACGCCCAACAGAAACGAACAATTCAAGGGAGAAGGCATTACCTGCTTCCAGGTAGGCGGCCCGGCATCAACAGTCTTTCCTGGCGGATTTGCCGGACTTCTTTTCCCAGGTGATCCCGGCTGCAACACGGCGGGTGGTGCGACCGTCAAGCATGACCACATTGGGCCACGTCTCGGTTTCGCATGGTCCCCAAGCAGCGGGCCCTCGGCTCTGATTGGTGAGCCCGGAGCACACAAGTTTTCAATCCGCGCCGGCTTCGGAATGTACTTCAATCGCGATCAGGAAGAAGGCCAGTTGCAAAACCTGGGCGACACGCCGAACTTCAAGAACTCGTTCGGAGCGGCAGACGTGGGCGGCAGCCCTGGTTTCGCGAATCCCTTTGCCGATGTGACCGGAAATGCTGCACTGTCGGAAGCGAGTCCGTTTCCGTACGCACCCCCGGCAGCCGGCTCGCCTCTCAACTGGTTGAACTACGTAGAGCAGGACACCAGCTCGATTGACCCCAAATATACGGTGCCCTACATCTACAACTGGAACCTGAATGTGCAGCGTCAATTGACGAACACCACGATTCTGCAGATCGGGTACGTAGGGTCAGTGGGCCACAAGCTTGCTACCGCGCACGAAGGTGATCCGATCACTCCAGCGGGCCACGCGTCGTGCATGGCCAATCCGAGCTGCGTTGCCAACATCAACTTCCTTCACGCGACCAACCCAGAGTTGTTCGTTCAGCCGACGGTGTTCCAGGGCTATCCAGCTTACCTAAGCATGGGAGAGCTCTCCACCACAGCGGGCTCGAACTACAATGCCCTGCAGGTCAGCATAAACAAGAATCTCTCTCACGGGCTCTACGCCACCCTTGCCTACACCTATAGCCACGCTCTCGACAACGCCTCGGGCTTGGAGAGTTCGGGCTTTAACGGTCCGGGAACGAACTTCTTTCCTGGATTCACACATCTGAGCTACGGCAGCTCGGACTACGATGCACGCCACCGCCTGGTGGCGGGCTACGACTACGGCGTGCCGCTGCTGACCTCGATGAATAACCAGCCGGTGGTTAAGGAGATCCTGGGCTCCTGGCATGTAGCCGGGTTTTCGGTATTCCAAACAGGGTTTCCGTTTGCGATCACTGACTTCGGAACTTTCAACTCGGGATATTGCGACGAGTTCAGCTACTACGCGTGCCCGGACGTTCCCGTCACTTCGTCCTTCAACATTCCGAAGGAGAATATTCGTGGTACCTACAAGGCTACGGGGGTGGCAAACTACTTCAATACCTCGTCGTTCTCACAGGAACCTATCGGCACGTTCGGAAACGTAGGGCGGGGTCTCATCCATGGACCTGGCTTCAACTACACGGACCTGAGCCTTTACAAAAATATCCCGCTCGGCGGCGAGGGTGCCCGTTCGCTTCAAATCATGTTGCAGGGTGCGAACGTCTTCAATCATGCGAACTTTGGCGACCCGGACGGCAACTTTACCGACGGCCCGTTCTTCGGCACGGTCTCTGCTGTAAAGTCCTCGGCCGATTACAACGGCGATCCGTACGGCGGTAGAACAGCCCAACTGGTGGCGAAGATCCGCTTCTAGTCAATGAGTAACAGGAACCGCCCAGCAGCGTGACGTTGGTGGGCGGTTCTTCTTCCTAGGTTCCATTTCCCAACTGGGAGAGTAGAAACAACAAGAGGCGCCTTCGGGCGCCTCTTGTTATTACGCAACCGAAAGGTGCGTAATGCCGGAAGAGATTCTGGAAGGATTACTGTGCGGCTGCCTTGGCCTGTTCCGGCGCCTTCATAAACTCCAGCGCACGGATGAGGTAGTTCTTCATTTGGTGGCGGTGCACCACGGCATCGAGGAAGCCCTTTTCGAGGAGAAACTCGGAACGCTGGAAGCCCTCGGGGAGCTTCTGGCGGATCGTCTGCTCAATTACGCGCGGACCGGCGAAGCCGATCAAGGCTCCTGGTTCGGCGATGTTGAGATCGCCCAGCATGGCAAAGCTTGCAGTCACGCCGCCGGTCGTGGGGTCGGTCAGGACGCAGATATACGGAATGCCTGCGTCGTCGAGCTGCGCGAGGGCAGTGGAGATCTTCGCCATCTGCATCAGGCTTACGACGCCTTCCATCATGCGCGCTCCACCTGAAGCGGCGACGACGATCAGTGGCTTCTTCTGGCTACGGGCACGGTCAACAGCGCGGGCGATCGTTTCGCCTACCACGGCTCCCATCGATCCACCGATAAACCCGTATTCCATGGCGCTGACAACAACGGCATGCGAGCCCATCTGGCCCACCGCGTTCACGATCGCGTCATTCAGACCCGTATCCTGCTGAGCTTTGCGCAGGCGCTGCTTGTAGGGTTTGACATCGGTGAAGTTGAGCGGGTCGGTCGAGCGCAGCCCGCTGTCAACCAGCTCGTAGCCCGGTTCCAGCAGCAGGTCCAACCGCTGCTTTGCGCCTATTTTGAAGTGGAACTGGCACTTGGGGCAGACGTTCATGTTGGCCTCAAGGTCGGCCTTCCAGATCGTCTGCCGGCAGCCCGGGCACTTTACCCACAGCCCCTCGGTGCGGACACTCTTCTCTTCGTCGCCGTTACCGCCGGGACCCTCGAACTCGTTCTCGCGTTTAAACCAGGACATAAGACCTCAGTCATTATAGCGAGGCTGAGAGCAGTTCCGAGTTCCGAGTTCGTAGTTCAGAGTTCGCAGGCTTGATCGCCCACAGGAGGGTGCAACCAGTTGTAGAAGAATGTGGAAAGGAGGTGTGAGCGGGTCAGTATTCGATACCGCGCTGCGCGAGGATGCCCTTCTGGTAGGCGTGCTTCACTTCGCGCATCTCGGTGACGGTGTCCGCGATCTCGACAAGCGTGGGATGCGCGTTGCGTCCGGTCAGAATCACGTGGACCATCTCCGGTCGGTTGCGCAGTGTCTCGGCAACCTCTGCCGGATCGAGCATGCCATAGCCGATGGCGTAATTGATCTCGTCGAGCACCACCATGTCCCATTCGCCGGAGAGAATCGCTTCGCGCGCCTCAGCCCAGGCAGCCTGAACCATGCGGATGTCTTCAGGATCGGTCTCCGCGCCACCCACCTTCACGAAACCTCGGCCCATCTGCTTGAGTACGAAGTTCTCGCCGAAGGCCTGCGTGGAATCAAGCTCGCCGTAGTGCCACGAGCCCTTGAGAAACTGCAGCATCAGCACGCGCATGCCGTTGCCAACGGCGCGCAGAGCCGTGCCCATGGCGGCAGTGGTCTTGCCTTTGCCGGGCCCGGTGTTGATCAAGATTAACCCGCGTCGGGATGACGGTTCAGAGTTCATGGTTCGCGGTTCTCAGTTCCAAGCGCAGTCAGCGCAGTGCAGTTCGGATCGATCAGAGAGAACTTTGCCTGGACGGCCAGTCCTCAATGGCCTGAGTGATAGGGGTGGCCTGTGAGGATTGTAAATGCGCGATAGAGCTGCTCGGCCAACACAACGCGGGCTAGCGCGTGTGCCAACGTGAGAGGACCGAGCGAAAACAGCAGCGTGGCGCGCTTTTGCGCAGATTCCGACCAGCCATCCGCCGGGCCGATGGCGAATACGATCTGCTGAGCGCCGTTATCGCGCTGCCGGCCAAGCCACTCGGCGAACTGCTCTGAGGTCAGCTGCCGTCCCCGGCTGTCCAGAAAGACGGTGATCGCTGGAGCGCGACGATGTTGCCGGTCCAGCCACTCAAAGAGGGCAGTTTCGCTGCGGAAAGACTCAGCCTGACAACGTGCAAACGCCGAACATCGCTCCAAATACATCGAAGAAATGGCCTCAAATTGATCTTTCGACGAAGGCCGTGCGCCGATATGCGCCAGCAGGATCTGCATGCAGCGAAGATACAGGATCGAGCAAGCAGAACGTGCGCCGACGTGCCTCGAAAAGACACTTTGTGAAATTCCCGTGTACGTCTCTACAACTTCCCATAGCGTGGTGTGATCTATATCACACATTTAATTGGCTTAATCCTTTAGATTGGGAAATGGGACGGTTAGCCGTGTTTGGCACGCCGTTTGCATAAAACCAGACCAAGAACACTGTTTTACCTTGGGATGGTTTTCGTCACGCGTGGTCGGTGCGATGGAAACGAACCTGTTCATTCTTGCTGTTTTTTGGCCTCTTTTTAACTGTAAACCGCGGAACGGACCTAACCCTCCCCAGCTAGACCCGAGACGCCGAGCGCGATAAGCGGATCGGGAACTCGTCCCCAATGAAGTTCTCCGATCCGGAGTCGATCTGGAGGATTTCATGCGATATTTGCGGTTGCTGCACGCTGCTGCTTTCACGGTGAGTCTGCTGGGCCTCGTAGCCTATGTTGCCTGCATCGGAACTCCCGTGGCCCAGGCTCAAGCCGATCTCGGCTCCTGCTCTGGTGTTGTTACGGACGCGACCGGCGCGGTAATTCCGAGCGCCCAAGTCACCCTGACCAACGTTGCCACCGGTGCGGTTCGAACCACCGTCACCAACAGCAAGGGTGAATACTCGGTCACCCAGCTTCTGCCAGCCGCCTACACGGTGAAATTCGGCGCAGAGGGATTCAGTACGGCGTCGCATGTCTTGCAGATCACGGTGGGCTCCTCAAATACCGTGAATGTAAAGCTGGCGGTGAAAGGTGAAAGCACCCAGATCACAGTCACTGCTGATGATTTTGCCGGTGTGCACCTTGAAAAGCCCGAAGTCGCTGCAGTCATCCAGACTGACCAGATTCTCAGTCTTCCTACTCTTGATCGCAATCCTTACAACCTTGTCGCGTTCTCTGGAAATCTCTCTTCTGATCCGACCGCAACCGCTCGCGGCGTAGGATTCAACATCTCTGGATCACGTTCGACGTCGGTCGATATCCTGCTGGACGGCGCCGAGAATACAGACCTCTACGCGGTCGGCATCGGTCAGTCGGTTCCTATGGACGCCACATCCGAGATTCGCATTGTCACCTCGAACTCCGGCGCTGAGTACGGCCGCGGATCCGGTGCGGTCAATGTCTCCACCAAGTCTGGTACAAATGGCTTTCACGGTTCCGTCTACGAGTTCAACCGCATCTCGACCCTTGCTTCAGATGGATACAACAACAATTACCTGCATGACCTGTATGGCTCACAAGCTAAACCGCGCTATACCCACAACCAGTTTGGTTATTCAGTTGGCGGCCCGGTGAAGAAGGACAAGCTGTTCTTCTTCTCCTCCACTGAGTGGACGCGAATTGCCAGCGCGCAGAACACGGTGGCGGTGGTTCCCACGCCCCAGTTGATCGCGATGGCCGCACCCGACATGCAGTCGTATTTCGCAACGTACGGAAAGCTAGCACATCCGATCAACGGCTCGACATACCTGGGTGGCGATAACGCAGTGACAAGCGTGTTTGGGCACGATATCAACACCATCTCCGCCACGAATCCGGCTATCCTCACAACCCCCTTGTTCGGCCAGTCGATCTTCCAGATACCGGCGGACTCCGGCGGCGGCGCACCGGTGGATCAATGGATCAGCTTCAATCGTGGCGACTGGACTATCAACCAGACCACATCGATGTTTGTCCGGTACATTCAGGAAAGCTCAGTTAATCCTGTTGGCTACATCAATGCAAGCCCGTACGACGGATATAACACTCCTCAGACGCAATACAACCACAACCTCGAAGTTTCTTTCAGCAAAGCGTTTACGACCAACCTTGCGGCGTCCACCAAATTGCTCGGATCCCGCTACAACAATGCACAGCCCCTGGGCACCGCTCCGGTCAGCCCAACTCTCTATATCAATGCCGGATCGCCTGTAACCCTGGGCGGGGGATACATCAATTTCCCTGGGTACTCGCAGACCTCTCCCGGCAATGCAATTCCCTTCGGTGGACCGCAGAACTTCATCGAGGTCGGCGAAGATCTGGCGTGGACCAAAGGCAAGCAGCAGTTCACCTTCGGCGGCAACTTCCTTTACATCAAGGACAACCGCATGTTCGGCGCTTATGACAACGCGATCGACGCGCTGGTGCAGACCGGGACAACGAATGCGCTCTCCAATTTCCTGACCGGCGGAATGCAGGAAGTTGAGTTTGCCATCAATCCCAATGGCGTCTACCCTTGCTCGCGCAACTCGAACTATGCGTATGTCCATACCCCGTCCTGCATGATCCAGGAGCCGGTTTCGTCACCGAACTTCTCGCGCTCCAACCGTTATCAAGATGGCGCGGCTTATGCCAACGATTCCTACAAGGTTTCGCCGAAGATGAACCTGAACTTCGGACTCCGCTGGGAAGTCTACGGGCCCCAACATTCGCAGAAGCCGGAGTATGACGCAAACTTCTTCCTTGGCACCGGCAACAATATCTGGGACCAGGTCCGCGGTGGCCAGGTACTTACCCGCGTCAATGCCCCAAACGGTCGTCTGTGGAACCTGAACCTGAAACAGTTTGCTCCCAAGGTTGGATTTGCCTATGACCCCGTCGGCAATGGCAAGACCAGTATTCGCGGCGGCTTCGGCATCAACTACGAACGCAACTTCAACAATGTTACCTTCAACGTGATTCAGAATCCGCCAAACTATGGCGTGGTTGCATTCACCAGTGGCCAATCGAGTCTTACTCCAATCAGCAACAGCAACCTGGGAGTGTATGGCACCGCGACCGGCACCGCAGCATTACCCAACGTCACCTTGCGCGCCGTCGATCCCAACATCAAGCCGGCGTATGCCGGAAACTGGAGCCTCACGGTTGAACAGCAGATGGCCGGTACAACCGCCAGCCTCTCGTATGTTGGCTCGCGTGGTATTCACAACTACTCGATCTCCAACCTCAACCGGCAATTCAGCGGTTCGAATTATGAGGGCGACGACTCAGGCCCCAATTCTTACCTCAACCGCCTCAATTATCAGTACTCGAATATCAACTGGCGCGGCGCTGATGGCGACAGCTACTACCACGGTGTCACCGCAGAAGTTCGAAGCGCAGACCTGATGCACACCGGACTGAACGTTCGCGGCGACTATACCTACTCCCACTCAATCGACAACACCAGCTCAGCATTCAGCGACAGCGGCAATGAAGCTGGCGGCGGCCTCGTCCTCGGCTATACCGACCCGTTTAACCATGCGCTGGACAGGGGCACTTCGGACTTTGATCAGAAGCATCGTGCAGCAGCGGCCATCGTCTGGGCTCTTCCCTTCGGAAAGAGCCTCACAGGTGTCTCGAAGATGATCGCAGACAACTGGACAATCTCAACCACCTTCGACGCCCAGACCGGTACACCGTTCACCATGTTCGACTGCTCGTGGGCCTACACGATTTGCCCGCGTGCCAGCTTCGTGAACAAGCCCCACCGCAAAAAGACCGGAGGGATGACGGATATCAGTCAGACCTACGGAGCGAACACTTACTCGTACATCACCCTGCCTCAGTTTTATGACCCTAATGCCGCGACAGATGGCAGCGTCACCGGGGTCGACTCGGCTAACTACAACGAGCAAATCAACCCCAATACAGGAACGAGCGACACGCCGATCTGCAACGGCATTCACGGCGAAGGTTGTTCGTTTGTACCCGGCATGGATGGACGTAACGCCTTCCGCGGTCCAGGATACTGGCACGAGAACTTGGGTCTTGTGAAGGACTTCAAGGTTCACGAGAGGTACGATGTCCAGTTGAAGGGGGAGTTCATCAACGTCCTCAACCACGCCAACACGTATCTGAACCTCGGCGGTTCGAACGATGTAGGCAGCTACACCGACGTCCTGGCTTACAAAGGCGGCGCCGGAACCAACCGCAATACCGAGCTCTCATTGCACGTCGCGTTCTGAGCTCTCGCAATACGAATAGGAACCAACCGACCGGGGGCCAAGGTGGCTCCCGGTCTTCTTTTTATTGCCGCTAAGAATGTAGGGCGGGGAAAGTAAGAGGGACGCTAAGTCCGCGAGGCAGATTTCGGGCTGCGCTTTTTCGCAGTGGGCTTCTTGGCTGCGGGCTTTTTGGCGACTGGCTTTGCCGCTTCTTTCTTTGCAGTGGTTTTCCTGGGACTCTTCTTTCCATCGGATTCCGCAGACGCCTTGTCACGGGCGGCGCGGGTCTTGGCTGCGAGTGCTTCTTTAAGCTCTGCATCAAACTCGGCGGGCGTGAGCGGCCGGGCCGATTTACGGAGACGTTCGATGTCGTAAAAGGCGCGTCGCTCTGTTAGAAACACGTGCGCGACAAAATCGACGTAGTCCAGCAGAATCCAGTCGCCCCGGCGCCGTCCCTCGACGGAGTGCGGCATCACGCCGAAATCCTTCTTCAGGCGATACTCAATTTCGTCAGCGATGGCAATAGCCTGTCGGTCGTTGGTGGCAGAAGTAATCAGGAAAAAGTCAGACAGTCCGGAATCGATCGGGTCGAGTTCCAGAATGCGCGTGTCTTCGCCTTTTTTGTCTTCACAGGCCGCGGCTGCGGCTTGTACGAGAATGCGGGTCTGTTCGTGCGCCTGGGTTGTGCTCATGCAGCGGAAATTCTCTCCTCGCTCATCGTAGTCTCTGGATTCCGCAGCGGCAAGCCGCGGTTGCTTGCGAACCTGGAAGAACCACGGGAAAGTCAGCCCTGTCGGTAGAGGCCATGCGCGGCAATGTAATCGCAGACCGCATCGGGCAACAGCGAATGCCCGGCGCAAAGTCGATCAATCGCCGCACTCCCCTGTTCCCGGATCTCGGATGCGCTGATCTCGATATGGAGTCCCGGCAGCAAGTAGAACGGAGTCGTGGCGCCCGCGGCGTTGCGAAGCGTAAAAACACGCAACGGGATGCCTGCCTGGTCCGCGCCTGCGGCGGCATCCTCGTGGATGGTCAGACCCGCCGGCAGGATCGCGGCCAGATCTTCAAGGCTTTGCCCCGGCCGCGAGGCGACAATCAGGGGCGCAACAAACGGTACCTCCGCGCCGCGATACCAGTGAGGAAGGCTGAGGAAAGAGTCGGCGCCGATCAGCGTGTAAAGAGTGGCCGAAGGGAACTGCTTCTGCAGGCGCAAAAGCGTGTCGATGGTGTAGTTGGGGGAGCCACTGCGGTCAGGGGCATCGGCAAATGAGATCGCAAAATGCGGGAGCCCCTTAATGGCCAGTTCCGTCATGGCCAAGCGATCTTCGAAGCTCGCGCTCGAGCCAAGCGGCTTGAGCGGTTGCGAGCCGACCGGAGCAAAGAGGATAGTATCGAGATGCATGGCGGTCTGCGCGGCCCGCGCCACTCCGATGTGCCCCAGATGTGGAGGGTCAAAACTACCCCCAAAGAACGCGATCCGCCGTCCTCCCTCCGCTGGCTCCAACATGGGATCATGTTACGGCATCTGCAAGCCTCGCCCGTCTTGAGCTCCGCGAGTTCGACGACCCGGATGCTCGAACCCCAATTGAGCGCATTGCACTTCGCGCAATTCGATTCTGGAATCCTAATCATGTGATCGTCTGCTAGCATCATTCTCACCATGCGATATGTGATTGCAATTCTTGCCCTGGCCGGCGCCGTGGTCTCGGGCCTTGCGCTCCAGGTGCACTACACGGTTGCTACCACGCCATGCTCGATCAACGAGAAATGGGACTGCGGCGTTGTCAATCACAGCTCCTATTCCCTCCTGTTCGGTATTCCGGTAGCCCTTATCGGGATGGTGGGGTACCTCGGACTAGCGTGGCTCGCACTGGCTCGTCAGCGTGCCGTGCTTACTCTGGCTGCGCTCGCAGGCCTGGCGTTCGCCCTTTATCTGGCTCATGTTGAGCGCGACATACTGGGCGCCTGGTGTCTCTACTGTGTTATCTCGCTCGCCGCTATCGCGCTGATCACGTTCATGGGCTCTATCTGGCTCATTGTCGATGCCAGTCAGCGGCGGAGCAGGCGCTGGTAAACTTGAACTAGCCAAATGCTCAAGGAAAAGTACGCGCGCTGGATGTACGACTGGGAAACCAGGCTCACCACCCGCGATGAAAATCGGGTTGTGCGGCCGCTGGAATGGGGCTTTGAGTGGATCGAGCCCTTCCTTGAGGCGCATGGATTCAGAGCAGCGGTTCCCGGTTCGGAATGTATGCGCGACGCCGCCGCTGCCGAAACCGCAATGGCGCGCATCAATCAGCTCCTCATTCGACACAGCGACGTGTTCTTCGGATACGAAAAGCCGACTGACTTTCGACTCGAAGACAGGCACCCTGAGCTGTTTCCGACCAATGTGCGACCGGAAACATTGGCGAAAGATGCCGAGATCAAGCGTCTCGCGGCCGAGGGAAAGACGTCGAAGGCGCAGTTTCTGCGCTTCACGTCGCCCGAACGAACTGGCTACCCCGAAAACGATGTTGCGAATGCGCGGTGGTACCCCGCACCCGCGCACAAAGATCCCAGGCGGCCGAAGCAGGCCATCGTGGTCATGCCGCAGTGGAACGCGGATGCCTTCAGCCATAACTCCCTATGCAGCATCTTCAACCGCATGGGAATCTCGGCGCTGCGGTTGTCAAAGCCCTACCACGACATTCGCCGGCCGGCAGAGCTGGAGCGGTCTGACTACGCGGTCAGCGCCAACATCGGCCGGACACTTTCGGCGTGCCGCCAGGCCGTGGTCGATATTCGCTGCTGCATCGACTGGCTTGAAGACCAGGGCTACGAGCATTTCGGCGTGCTGGGCACGAGCCTCGGCTCATGCTATGGATTTTTGGCGAGTGCGCATGATCCCCGCATTCGCGTGAATGCCTTCAATCACGCGTCAACAGCGTTTGGTGATGTGGTCTGGGCCGGACAAAGCACGCGACACGTAAAACAGGCGCTCGATGACGCGGGAATGACGCAGGACCGTGTGCGAACGCTGTGGTCTGCGATCAGTCCGGTCAGCTACTACGATCGCATCGCCGGCGCGGAAGCGGGCGGGCCCGACAAGAAGGTTCTGCTTATTTACGCAAACTACGATCTAACCTTCCCGAAGGAATATTCGCTGAAGGTGGTCGAGGCCTTCACGCGCGTCGGCCTCAACTTCGAAAAGCGCGTCCTCCCCTGCGGCCACTACACCACCGGAGAGACTCCGTTCCAGTACATGGATGGCTGGTTCATGGGATCTTTCGTGTACCGGGCCTTCAAAGAGCTGCGAACAGAGAAAGCCAAACGTTTGAGAACGGCTTCCGCACCGGTAGCAGAAGCCGAAGAAGATCTGGTCTCGCGCTAAATCTCGTGCTATCGAATCGCATTCAAATTCAGCCGCAATAGCTTGGCCGGATCGAGATACGCGCCTTCCCAGCGAACCGCCCAGTGCAGATGCGGCCCGGTCACGCGACCGGTCGCGCCGCTGAGTCCCAGTTTGTCGCCCGCAACAACGCGCTGCCCCTCATGCACGTCGATACGGCTGAAGTGCATCGACACCGTGTACATCCCCAGTCCGTGGTCGATGATCACGCAGTTGCCCTCATAATAGAGAGGCCGCGCCAACACCACGACTCCGGCGTTCGAGGCGCGAACTACCGTTCCCATCGGCGCGCGAAAATCCATGCCCTTGTGAATACTGGCCAGCTTGCCGTTGAACATTCGCCGCGTGCCGAAGCTGTCCGTCGGCTCGGCAAGCACCGGTGCGCGAAAGCTGCCACGCCACAGCGGTTCGGATGCGCTCGATGCAAATACCTTCGCCTTGAGATCGGCATCCGCTGCAATTACCTTTTGCTCTTCCGGACTCGGCTCGACAAACTTTGGAGGAACGGTCAGTGCGCCCGTGCGATAGTGCGCGGGATGAAGTTCGATGGTCTTGGCTCAGATCGAGACGGCCACTACCTGTTTCCGCGATTATCTTTGCGGTTGATGTACCAGGCTCAGTCTCGACGTCGACACCGGCAAGCGCAAACCACTTCGGCCCGCGCTGAAAGAACTCCAGCTTGTGCCCCAGCCACTCACCGCTGACGCTCTTCGCCTTCGGCGCGGAGACGACAATCAATTCGGGCGAACCTGCCTCGACGAAGGCTGGCGTCAGCGAGACGGCCGGGATCGATTTGGGATTCACCGCATAGGAATGGACGGCGGTGCAGGCAAGCAAACACACGAATCCCAAAGAACGAGAGCCAGTCATGCGTTCAGCATAACCGGCCTCGGTGTCTCCCGGGGCGACCCGCGGCCCGGTCATTTCCAGGACCGTGCTTCCTTAAAAAGTCTTCCGAGTGTCCGAGCAGAACTCCTTCGCGGCCGTCAGGGTCACCGGCTCGCCGAATCGTCGGGCCGTTTCGCAAGCCCTCACTTGAAAGTTGAGTGACGTAAGCGAACAATAATCCATCAAAGGGTTGTATGGCTTCCCCAACCGCCTTTTCCGTTGATCGGGTCTGTGTCCTGATTTTTGCGGTGTTGAGTGGGTTCGGGTTACCCCTTTCCGCGCAGGCTGGACCACCCACCGCGACCGCACAACGCGTGCCCGTGCTGGTCGAATTGTTCACGTCGGAGGGCTGCTCGGACTGTCCGCCCGCGGATGCGCTGCTGGCCAAGCTTGATGCCACGCAGCCGATCTCTGATGCGCAAGCCATCGTGCTCAGCGAACACGTGACCTATTGGAATCGCCAGGGCTGGAACGACCCCTTCTCGCTCGAGGCGATGACGGCGAGGCAGGAGGATTACGTGCGCCGCTTCGGTCTCGACTCCAGTTACACACCCCAGATGGTGGTGGATGGAACCGAGCAGTTCGTCGGAAGCAACGCCCGTGCTCTGATCGCAGCAGTCGAGAAGGAAGCAAAGACACCCAGGCAAAGCCTCGCGATCGAAGGCGCGCATTGGGACCACGGGACGGCGCAGTTCGCAATCCACGCAAATGCACCTGCCGGCGCGAAACTCGTTGCGGTCCTGGCCGCAGACGCGACGCACCAGGAGGTGTCCGGCGGAGAAAATGCAGGCCGCACGCTGCACCACACCGCGGTTGTGCGTGTATTGAAGGAGTTTGGCGCCGATAATGCGGATGGCCGGGAGCTGAAGCTCTCCGGCGGACCGCTGACGCAGAAAAACGAAGCCAATGGCCCTGTGCGCCTTGTCGTGTTCCTCGTCGATCACAAGACCGGCCACGTGCTGGGCGCGGCAGAACAAACGCTGACGAGGTGACTCGAACCCTGCGCCTCGGCAAAACTCGCTTCTATTCCGTTCTAAGTGCGCGCATCGGATCAGAGGATGCTGCGCGACGGGCCGGCACAATCGCCGCGATTGCGGCTGCCACCAAAAGCAGCAGCACGCTGCCGCCCACCGCGAGTGGGTCCATCACAGGCGTCTGATAGAGCAGACTGCGCACCCATCGCAAAGCGATCAGCGCCATTACAAGTCCGACACCTGCGCCGAGAAGAACGGGCTGCGCGGCCTGGCGCAGCACCAGCCCTATCAGCGCGCGCTTGCCCGAACCTAATGCGATGCGGATGCCGAACTCCTGTCGGCGCCGCGAGACAAAATAAGCCAGAACGCCGTAGATTCCAAGGATCGCGAGTAACAATGCCGATCCACCAAAACTCGCGAGAACGATGGTCTGAAAGCGATCAGTTCCCACGGAGTCACTTACCTGATCATCCATCGACTTCAGCGTAGGAATGGCGACCTGCGGATCGATACCCCAGATGGTCCGCTGTGACTCGGGAATGAGCGAGCCGCTCGGTTGTGAACTGCGCACCAGGAAAGAAAGCATCCACGGCGTGTAGGCCCAGTAAGGCATGTAGACCATGGCCGCTGTATTCTTCAGGCCGTTTATCCGCGTATCTGCCACCACACCGATTACCGTTACGCTGTGCTGATCATCCGGAACGATATCTGAAATCTGCCGCCCAATGGGATTCTCGCCGGGAAAGCCTTCTCGTGCAGCGCGCTCGGAGATTAACGCCACATAGGGATTGGTGCGATCGGCAGCGCTGATATTTCGCCCGGCGACGAGAGGAATTTGCATGGTGCCGAGATAGTCGGGATTGATCCAGCGCAGGTTGATTTCCGGTCGTTGCGCCGGTGGAACCGGGTGATCGGGTCGCGTCAAATCGTCCACCCAGGTTTCGCCGGTCAAAGGCGCTGCGCTGGTTAGAGCTACGGACTCTACGGCGGGCAGTTGCCGCAAACTCGAGAGCGCGCGATCGGCGAACGCTAGCTTCACCGTCTTCGCATTGGGAAGCTTGTCGCCATATTGCGGAGCGAACAGATCGACCTGGACCAGCGTTACATGACTCGAATCGAAGCCGCGATCCTGATGAAGCAGATGCGAGAAACTGCGCAGCATAAGCGAGGTGACGATCAGAAGCGTTATTGTGCATGCGACCTGGGATGCAACCAGAAGGTTGCGCGTTCGCTGGCCTTCGCGCGTGTTCCCGATACGTGTTGGATTGGCTTGCAGCGCAGCCTGTGGCTGGATGCGCAAAGAGTGCAGTGCCGGCAGAATTCCGAAAGTAATGGCCGCCGCACCAGAGAGACCAGCGGCGAACAGCAGAACCGGCAGATTGATCTCGACCTCGTGCATGCGCGGTAAATTCGGCGGAACGAGCGCAAGGATCAGCCGTACTCCGCCGAACGCCATCGCCACCCCTCCTGCTCCCCCCATAAACGCGATGGCCAGGCTCTCGGCGAGTCGGGCCGTTACAAGCCGGCTTGCGCTCGCACCCAGTGCCGCGCAGACTGCGGTTTCACGCTCTGCATTGACAGCCCGCGCCAGTTGCAGATTGGCAAGATTTACGCAGGCAATCAGCAAGACGCCGCATACAGCCGCAAATGTTAGCCAGAGTGCGGCACTGAAGCCTGAGACGGCATCCTTGGCAAGCGGAATCAGAGAAATACCGAGATGCGTCGGCAAATGCGCAGAGAGCGTGTGAGCCTGCTGAAGCGTACCCAATTCGGCGCTCGCCTGCATGACGGTAACGCCCTCCTTGAGCCTCGCAATCACTTCATAGTTGTATCCGCCCGTGTCCGTCTTCAGGTCCCAGTCGGAAGGCACATGAGGGGCGAAGATCATCACTTCGCGCGGAGGGCCCGTTGCCATTGCGATCCCGGGCGCCATCGCAATCTGCGGAAACTGAGCGCTTGGCGGCAACACGCCGATTACCGTGACAGGGTCGCCACCGAGACGAAGTGTTTGGCCAACAACCTTCGGATCGCCGGCCAGCAGCGTTCGCCACCCTGAGTAGCTCAACACCACCACGTCGTCTTGGCCCTTTTTTGCGTCATCCTCCACAAACCCGCGTCCCAGCATAGGCTGCACGCCGAGCACGCTGAAAAGATTCGGCGAAGTCGTCACACCGCCCACGATGTGCGGACGATCGCCACTCGGCGAAACGCTGAATCCAGCAGGCTGAAAGATTGCCGCATCTTCAATGCTCCTGGAGTCGCTCTTCAGGCGCAGATAATGGCGATAGTTGTCGGGAATCGACGATCGCTCGCCCCGTAATTCCTCTTCAACCTCGCGCATCACCACAAGTCTGTCTGGATCGCGAAAGGCAAAAGGCTTCAGCAGAATGGTGTTCACGACACTAAAGATCGATGTAACCGCGCCGATGCCCAGCGCAAGCGTGAGAATGGAAGTGAGCGAGAAGGCGGGCGATTTGCGCAATTGACGAAAGGCAAAGCGCAGGTCGCGTGTAAATTGCTGCAGCAAGGGGAAGCCACGCTGAACACGATAGCTCTCGCGTGTCTGAGTTACACCGCCAAAGGCGCGCAGGGCCGCGGTCCGGGCGTCTCCCGGTGACATGCCGCGTCGAAGGTTCTCTCGCATTGCCAGGTCGATGTGCGCGCGCAGCTCCTCATCGAGTTCTGCATCCAGATTGCGGCGGCGGAAGAATGCCGTGCAGCGGCTGATAAGGGTGCGGATCGCGTCCATCGGGTCTGAGGACATGCGGATCTCCTATCTCGACGGCGCAAGAAAGCGCGCCATGGTGGCGGCGATGCGTTCCCAGTTCTCGGTCTCTTCCTCGATCTTTTTGCGGCCGATGCGGCTCAGCGAATAGAACTTGGCGCGCCGGTTGGTCTCCGAGGTTCCCCACTCGGACTTGATCCAGCCTCGTTGTTCCAGGCGCAGGAGCGCGGGGTAGATTGTGCCCTGGTTCAGGCTCAGCGAGTCGCCGCTGACCTGCTCGATGCGCCGCGCAATGCCGTAACCATGCAGCGGGCCCATCGATTCCAGAGTCTTGAGGACCATCAGGTCGAGCGTGCCCTGCAGAACATCGGACTTGCTCTCGCCCATCGCTTCTCCTGTTGATATTCAACATATACGACACCGATAGTCAGAATGTCAACAGGAGGAAGTTGTCTGACGCTTGCCGAGTCAGGCGAATCGGCCTCGAAATGCCCACGTGACTCGCGAAGTAGATTGCGACCATACTTGCCGCGATCAAATCGCTGCGAAAAGCTCTGCGACGCCATGCCAAACGCCGTAGATTTCCAGCTCTATGCGGCGTGACGGACGGGCTAAAATTCAATCTATGACCGACCGCATGGCCCTTTCCCTGGCCCAAGCCGACCCCGAAGTTGCCGCCGCCGTTGACCACGAAACCCTCCGCCAGCACGAAGGGCTGGAGATGATCGCCAGCGAAAACTTCGTCTCCGAGGCAGTGCTTGAGGCTGCCGGCTCCGTGTTTACCAACAAATATGCCGAGGGCTATCCAGGTCGCCGCTATTACGGCGGGTGCGAGTATGCCGATGTTGTGGAGAACCTGGCGCGCGACCGCGCAAAACAGATCTTCGGCGCCGAGCATGCGAATGTGCAGCCGCACTCCGGCTCGCAGGCCAATGCATCCGCGTACATGGCGGTACTGCAGGCCGGCGACACGATTCTCGGCCTCGATCTCGCACACGGCGGACACCTGACCCACGGCCACAAGCTCAGCTTCAGCGGCAAGCTGTACAAGACGACCTTTTATACCGTGCGCCGCGATACCGAAATGATTGATTACGACGAATTGGAGTCGATCGCCGAGCGCGAAAAACCAAAGGTCATCATCGGCGGCGCGAGCGCGTATCCGCGCTTGTGGGATTTTGCGCGTATGCGGCAGATCGCCGACAAGGTGGGCGCCATGTACATCTTCGATATGGCGCACATCGCTGGACTCGTGGCCGGCGGATCGCATCCTTCGCCGGTTCCCCATGCGCACATCACCACCACAACCACGCACAAAACGCTGCGTGGCCCGCGTGCGGGTTTGATTTTGTGCGGCAAGAACTTCCAGGTCGGTGAGAAGCCGGACCAGACAATCGGCAAGGCCGTCGACATGGCGGTATTTCCTGGCCAGCAGGGCGGACCACTGGTGCACATCATCGCGGCTAAGGCCGTCGCATTTGGCGAGGTACTGCGGCCGGAATTCAAAACCTACGCCGCACAGATTGTGGCCAACGCCAAGGCCCTGGCGGCAGCGATGCAGGAGGCAGGTTATCGTCTCGTCTCCGGCGGAACTGACAATCACCTGCTGCTGGTCGATGTTTTCGAGAAGGGAATCCTGGGATCGGAAGCTGAGCTTGCCTTGGGCAAGGCCGGCATCACGGTCAACAAGAATGCGATTCCGTACGATACGAATCCGCCTCTCAAGCCTTCCGGCATCCGCATCGGCACGCCGGCGCTGACCACTCGAGGCATGAAGGAGCCGGAGATGCGCATCATTGCTGCGTGGATCGCCAAGGCTCTCGAAAATCGCAATGACGATGCAGCGCTCGAGCGCATCCGCGGCGAAGTCGCTGAACTTGCCAACCGATTCCCGCTCTACGCATGGCGGCGTCAGGGCGTCACGGTCGGCGCGTAAGTTATTCCAATCGCAAATCTAACGAGCACATTTGCAACTTGCCAAGCGGTGCGGGGTTTCATGTAGTGTGTTTGGATTAGCTTATCGGGACTCCCAGGTGTCGTGAGGTCGTAAGGCTTTCTTCCCGATGGCGATGTGGAGGATCATCATGCGAGCAGCAAATCTTATTCTTGACCGCATTGTTGGCCATGTCGTTGCCGGCAATTGCTCAACAACACCCCAGGATCACGGAAAACCCATGCCGCCGCCCACGCGTGGTCCCGCTCCATACCACGCGCCCAAGGCCGCTCCCGCGCACAAAGCACCCGATGTAAACCAGCCTCAGCAGCAGCGGAACTATAGCGACAAGCCGGGCCATCCGAACGCGCCGCACGTCGATCCCGGCAACCACTGGGTCGGACACGATACCGGTCGCAACGATGCCAACTACCATCTCGATCACCCCTGGGAGCATGGTCACTTCACCGGCGGATTCGGTCCTTCACACAGATGGCACCTCGCGGGCGGCGGTCCCAATCGCTTCTGGTTCAATGGATGGTACTGGAATGTTGCGCCGGTCGATTTTGCCTTCTGTCGGTGATTGGGATTGGGCCAGCGACGACATCGTCATCTACGAAGATCCGGATCATGACGGCTGGTATCTGGCCTACAACGTTCGTCTCGGAACTTACGTCCACGTCATGTACCTTGGACCGCAATAACAGCACCTAAGTTGGATCAAAACGGGGCAGGCCAATCAGCCTGCCCTCTTCTATTGCTCAACTTGGAGTTTGCTCGCATTGCTGATGTACACCGCAGGATGCGAGGCGGTAAGATGGTCAGTCCGCTGAGAGCTGGCGCCATTTGTAGGTGCGGCCCGCTTTCGAATCCACAGCAATCAAAAGAGGATTGGCATGACTGCCTTCGAAGCTCGCCCTATTGCGCCTCGCGCGCCCTCTATCCTTGGCTCCTTGGTCCTTCTTATTGTTGCAAACTGCCTTTTCGCCTCGATTTGTTTCGCAGCGCCGGCGCCCATCGTGCTCACGGGCGCGGACCGTCGTCCCTCAACCTCGCTCAATGGTGAGTGGGCGTCGATCGTCGATCCATACTTCTCGGGCCTGTTCAGCTTCCATCACGAAGAAAAGAAGAACGGCTGGTTCATGAATTACAAGGCCAAGCCCGGCGATCCTTTTCCCACGGAGTACGACTTCTCCAAGGCACCCAAACTCAAGGTTCCCGGCGATTGGAACACGCAGCGCGAATCTCTGATGTTCTATGAAGGTCCGATCTGGTACGAGAAGGACTTTACCTACGAGCCCAAACCGCATACGCATGTGTTTCTCCACGTTGGCGCAGCCAACTATCACTCCTGGTTCTGGGTCAACGGACAGAAAGTCTGCGAGCACGAGGGCGGATACACCGCTTTCAACTGCGAAGTTACTCAGGCGATCCATAGCGGGAATAACTTCGTCGTTGCCGCAGTCGATAACACTCGCCGCGAAGACAACGTGCCGACCCTCGAAACAGATTGGTGGAACTACGGCGGCCTTACCCGCGAAGTATCGCTGATTGAATTGCCTGATTCCTTCATCGATCAATACGATCTGCACCTAAGCCGCAGCGAAGATGGCGTGATCGAAGGCTGGGTGCATGTTGTGGGCGCGCAGCCGGGCGAGAAAGCAGAAGTTGAGATTCCCGATCTGCATGCCAAAACGACAGCAGACATCGGCGCGGACGGTCGCGCTCCATTGCACTTCAACGTGCAGGGCCTGGAGCGCTGGACGCCGGAGTCGCCAAAACTTTACAAGGTTGCGATTCATGCCGGGAAAGACTCCATTAACGAGTTAATGGGCTTTCGCACCATCGAGACACGTGGCACCGAGATTCTGCTGAATGGCAAGCCGATCTTTCTGCGCGGCGTTTCCATTCACGCCGAAGCGCCCTATCGCACCGGGCGCGCCTATTCCGACAAAGATGCGGAAACGCTGCTCGGCTGGGCAAAGGAACTCGGCTGTAACTATGTCCGCCTCGCGCACTATCCGCACGATGAAACCATGCTGCGCGCCGCCGATCGCATGGGCCTGCTGGTATGGTCAGAAAATCCAGTGTACTGGGCGCTCGAATTCGATAATCCGAAGGTGCTCGCAAAGGCTGAGCAGCAACTGGACGAAGAAATCAATACCTCGCGCAATCATGCCGCCATCATTCTCTGGTCGATGGCCAATGAGACGCCTAATACTCCGGCGCGCACGCAATTCATCGAGACGCTGGCGACCCGGGCCCGCGGTCTCGATCCCACTCGATTGATCACTGCCGCGTTGCTGGTCCGTGCGCAGGGCAATACCAAGATCGTCGACGATCCGCTGGGGCAGGCGCTCGATGTCATCGGCATCAACGAATATATCGGCTGGTATGAAGGCCATCCCGATAGCGCCGATATCAACACAATGGCAAATCGCATATCAGAAGCCGCTGATCGTCAGCGAATTTGGCGCCGGAGCCAAGGCGGGTCTGCATGGCGGTGAGAACGAACGATGGACCGAGGAGTACCAGGCAAATGTCTATCGGCATCAACTGCCAATGCTGAACAAGATTCCGCAACTCAGAGGCATGAGCCCGTGGGTGCTGATGGATTTCCGTTCGCCGAATCGGCCATTGGTCGGAATTCAGGATGAGTTCAATCGCAAAGGACTCATCTCGGATCAGGGACAGAAGAAGAAGGCTTTCTATGTTCTGCAAGAAGCCTACAAGGAATAAGACCGTTGGAAAGCCGGATTAAGTTGGCGATAGACCACACCCGCAGGAGTTAGGTGAATCGATGCGATCGCTTCGACAGCGATGATATATTCTCTTTCTATGTCGATTGAAACTATCCTTGCTCAAATAGACGCGGAGATTGAAAGACTTACTCAAGTCCGTTCTCTGCTTGCAGGTTCTCGAACCGCTAACTCACCGGGACCAAAGACTAAGACAAGCAAAGGGCCGGCCAAGACAAAGAAGAAGCGCACCCTCAGTGCCGACGCACGCAAGCGGATCGCAGATGCGCAGCGCAAGCGGTGGGCAGCGCAAAAGGCCAAGTCAAAGTAAAGCTGATCGCTGTTGTCCCGGCGCATCTATCAGTGTGAACCCTGATTACCAGGTCTCAACGGCAAGGATATTGGGCGGCCCTGAGTGACCTTCGATTACCTGCGTCTCAATCACGGCTTCCATATTCATTTTTTCCCAGTTGGCAGGTGCCTTGGCCAGCAGAGAATTGAGATAGACAGGGTTGTAGAGGATTTCTCCGGCCGCCTCCGTGCCTTCCTCCGAGATTCCTGCCGCGATGATCACCGGCTGGCCGGTCGTGCTGTCGTGTATGCGCGCGACAATGGCGTAGTCGCGCGACAGCTTTTCATACGGCAGATCCCAAGCGGTGGCCCATGTCGTCTTCTTCTGACTCTTGCGGTCGACCAGCAGGGCTACTCCATCTTTCGACTCGAATCCGAAGCGCAGTTTCTGCGTCACCCGCAGAGTCCAGATATTGTCGAACGCGCCAATCAGCACAATCGGGCCTTCGCGCAGCTGGGCAAATGTTGCCTCGGAAGCGGGGACCACGCGGAAGGCTTTATGGCGCGCCTCCAGCGCCGCCGCCGTGCGCGTCAGCGTGGTAACATCCGCCAGCGCGAATAGCCCCGCCATATGCAGCTGGACATAGAGCTTCTGCGTTTCAGCGGGGGCATTGATCGGTGCTTCGAAGGAGTCGATCGAGCCCATGTCGATATTCTTGGCCGGTTCCCCGAGACAGAAAGTCGTCGGATTCAAGCTTGAAATGAATGGCTCCCAGAAGAGATCGATATTCGAAGGCGGATCCGGCGGAGGTGTCGGGTGGATCCGTTCCCCTACTAACACGCCCGCCACGCACCCTGCGATGAGAAGAGCCCCGACAACCAACCCCCGGAATCGCGAAGGTTTGGCCGGCAGCGGAATACCTGGCGCTGCCGAGGCGAAGGGGCTGGCTTGCGGGCGGAGTCGAGACGACAGCAGTCTCAGGCACATCTATTGTTGGTTCGGCGGCAACCAGGCTCTGGACTGCCGGAAAACGGGCACATACGAGCCCAGCGGAAGCTCGATCACCAACTCGCCCGTGTGCGATGAGTCGTAGTAGTACAAGCTGAGCCGCTTGCGCACTTCGCCCGCCGTTATGCGGACGACCGGATCAGCATTGGCGTCGTAGGTAGGCACGCGGCCAAATACTTCGATGCCGATGCTGCGCTCTTTCAGCTCAACCGCATTGCCCAGCAGCGTCTGCTCCACCGTGTAAGCCAGCAGTGCCGGATAGCGCTTGCTGTTGGCAAACAGCGGGTGAGCCAAGAGTCTTTGCAGCTGTTCGCGAATTGAGGCAGGGTCGGAGACAAATCCCGGCTGCTCCACTTCGTGCATGGATTTGGGCGCCAGCGGCATCCGTACTCCTTAAGCGGCTCTATGCCCAACTTGGGCAAGGCTTCGTGAGCTAAAGTTGCGCACCTAAACCTGCTGCTTCTTGATGCGCAAACCTTTCTACTGACCCACGAGTCCGAAAATCAATTCAATCGGGTCCAAATTGCCTTCTGTCCCTATAGGAGTACAGCAGCTCTCAGTGGAAAAGAAGGTCGTATAGATTTCTGGATTGCCCGCACTGCGTATAATACGTCCCGCCCTCGCCGATGTCCATATTTGATTAAAAGCCATTCTTACAGATGGTTATGTTCCTTTCTGCGTCCAATGCTACCCGATGGAACCTGTGATGAATCTTCAATTCTGCATATATTGAAAGTCGGTCCAGGAAATGTGCCCGGCGTGTGTCACACTCAGGCGCGTTTTCTTGTGATTGCGGCTCCTCGCCCCTCCGGTTACCAGACCTGGATGAATCCAGGCAGGACTAATCGGGGGGCGCTTTTTTGTGGAGAGCCCCTTCATGTTGCGCAAAAAGTTCGAGTGATCCGACAATCTTCCCTCCAGATGGCCCACAGCGTCTGCCATCAGCCAAACTGCAAACCATCATCTCCATGCATTATGCTTATCGGTCCCTCGGAGGGGTCTGCGCAGTGCGAATTAAACGGTATGTGACAGCCATCGTTTCCTTCACCTTTCTAGTGGTGACCCTTCCCGCAAACCTCGTCGGGCAAACTGCGCCCATGACTCAGGCCGAGGCGCATCGCCGGGCCGAGGAACTGTTGAAGCAAATGACTATCGACGAAAAAGTCGGGCAGATGAACCAGTCTTCCGGCGTGGTCATGCCCCTGCTGGCCAGCGAAAAGCCCGACAACCTCATCGTCCAAGGCAAGGTTGGCTCCATCCTCTGGCTCATCGACGTCAAGGAGATCAACCGCCTGCAGCACCTGGCGATCGACAAGTCCCGCCTCCACATCCCCATCCTCTTTGCGTTCGACGTCATCCACGGATATCGCACAGTCTTCCCCATTCCGCTGGCGATGGCTGCATCGTGGGACCCGGGAGTAGAAGAAGCCGCGCAACACCTGGCCGGCGAAGACGCCCGTGCCGCCGGCATCCGCTGGACCTTCACCCCAATGGTCGATATTGCGCGAGACTCGCGCTGGGGACGCATTGTGGAAGGCGCCGGCGAAGATCCTTACCTCGGAGCGGCGATGGCCCGGGCACAGGTTCGCGGATTTCAGGGTGAATCGCTTGGCCCCGACAGCGTCCTGGCGTGCGTCAAGCACTTTGCTGGCTACGGAGCGGCCGAAGGCGGTCGCGACTATGACTCGGCCTATGTTCCCGAAGTGCTGATGCAAAACGTCTATCTTGTTCCCTTCCACGCGGCCGAACAGGCCGGCGCCGGCAGCTTCATGAGCGCCTACATGGACCTCAACGATGTGCCCGCCACCGGAAACCATTGGCTGCTTACCGACGTCCTGCGCAAAGATTGGGGATTCCAAGGCTTCGTTGTCTCCGATGCCTGGGCTGTCGGCGCGTTGCAGACTCACGGCTTTGCCAAGGATCCCGAAGATGCCGCCTACAGGGCAGTGACCGCCGGCCTCAACATGGATATGGCCAGCCTGACTTACCCGAAATATCTTGCCGGCCTGGTCCGCTCCGGAAAGGTGTCGGAAGCTCAGCTCGACGCTGCTGTTCTTCCGATTCTCGAAGTGAAATACGAGCTCGGCCTCTTCGACCACCCCTACGTCGACGAATCCAAAGTGGACTCTACGCTGAGCCGCCCAGAGGGTCGCGAACTCGAGCGCAAGGTTGCCGCACGTTCCATGGTGCTCCTGAAGAACGACAGCCACACCCTGCCCCTCAGCAAGTCCATCAAGAAGATTGCCGTCATCGGTCCGCTGGCCGACTCCACACACGACATCGAAGGCGGCTGGACGGTGGAGGGTCTCTTCGGTGGCCCCTCGAAAAGCCACCCCGTCACCGTGCTCGCCGGCATCAAAAACAAGCTCGGCAATGGCGTAGAAATCAACTTCGTGGCGGGACCCGGTCCAGCGCGCGTATTTCCGTCTCTCTTCGACACGATTTCCGGAACCAAGCCTCCACCGCCGCCGACCGAGGCTGAGATTGCCCAGGCCATCGCCAAAGCTAAAGCCGCTGCCGCCGGGTCAGACATCGTGATCGCCGTCATGGGTGAGATTGCCACCATGAGCAGCGAATCGGCCTCGCGCGCATCCATGGAACTGCCGGGCATCCAGCAACAGATGCTCGAAGCCGTGGCATCGACAGGCAAGCCGGTTGTCCTTGTACTTGAGAATGGCCGCCCCCTCGATCTCCGCTGGGCGGCGCACCATGTTTTAGCCATCCTCGAGGCCTGGTATCCCGGCACCGAAGGCGGCAACGCGGTCGCCGACGTTCTCTTCGGCGATGTGAACCCGGGCGGCAAGCTTCCCATCAGCTGGGCACACGCCGCCGGCGAGGAGCCGCTCTACTACAACCACAACCTCACCCACGAGCCCGAAGACCGGCCCAACTTCACCTCGCGCTACTGGGACGTCGCAAGCAAGCCGCTCTATCCCTTCGGCTACGGCCTCAGCTATACCAGCTTCAAGTTCGATCACCTGCGGCTCAGCAAGACGAGCATCAAGGCCGGCGAAGCTACCGAGGTCCTGGTCGACGTAACCAACACCGGTAGCGTAGCCGGCGATGCTGTGGCGCAGATCTATATTCACCAGCGTTGGGGTTCAGCGTCGCGTCCGGTCCGGCAGCTCAAGGGATTCAAGCGTATCACGCTTAAGCCCGGCGAGGTCCAGACACTCAAGTTTCCGCTTGGCAAGGACGAGCTGCAATTCTGGAGTCCGCAGACAAAAGTGTGGGCAGTCGAGCCCAGCACTTTCGACGTATGGGCCGGAGAGGATTCGACCGCCAGCCTGCATACCGAGCTGACCGTTACGGAATAGCTCTCAGGGGACGGACGCGAGGTCCGGCCCGACTCTCGCCGGTCCGCGTCCTCGCCTTCGAAAGCGCTCTCGCGCATTTCGATCCCGCGCACCAATCCGTACTGCTCGCGACCTACCGCGATGGCCAAAGCCACGCCACCCCTAGGCTGCAGTGTCCGCACCGTAGCCTACTTACTCCTCGCCGCCCGCCGCCGCCTAGCCGACGTGCTAGACCGCCTCGATCTTTTGTAAGCTAGTCAGCGAGTCAAAGGGCCAATGACCACCGAGCTTCACTGTTCAGCATGTGATGCGATCGTGCCGCGCGGATCTCAGTTCTGCCCCGGCTGTGGATTGCAGCTCGCAGCGATTGCACAACCCGCAGTCCACGTTGAGAAGCCACGCTTCCGGCTTTGGCCGGTGGTTCTCGGAGCGCTTTTCATCTTTATCATCATCGCGCATGAGGCCGACCGAATGGACGCCGCCAAGCGCGCCCGCGAGCTCGACTCCTTCACAGCCGATGTGGGCAGCGGACGGCTGAACACCCCCGGGACTTTCGCGCCCCGATGTGGCGCGCCGCGCTGGGCCACAGTCACGGCCAACGGCCCGGCGCTGCACTACTACACCGGACAAGATATCTTCGTGACACTCTCGCCTAACGGTACTCAATTCCAGGTCGAGCATGTGTATGTCGAAGCTGGGAATGCGAAGTCTTATCGGACGACCGTCGGGCCGGAATACGTGCTCCATCTCCTCGGCCGCAAGTAGCCAGGACACGCCCCAAAAAAGCCATAGATACACCCCCCTAGATAGAGAGCTAGATAAAAAGCTATGAATCCTACAAGGAAGCTCGGTCGCTTCGTCGTAATAAACAACCTTCTGCCCGAATACGGGAACGCTGTGCTGCGCCGGAAGCTGCGAATCCGGAATGAGTTGGCGGAGCCAGCTGCTGCGCCGCAACTACTCCCACTAAAGTCGTATAGCCCAAGTTGCGAGAGTGGCGAGTTTCGCCATGTCTTTAGCCTCGCTGGAATTGCGTGAATCGCAGCACTCAGCGGACATCTCGAATGTGGGTCTCATGCTGCCTCTGCACACTCGAAGAGGACGGCTAACCACTGACCTTCGACCCGTGTCCTTGGTAATGCCGGAGTGCGATAAATCACACTATTTTCTCAGAATCTGCCGCACCATAAATGCACACCAAAGGCTCACCCATGAAGACATTGTTTCGTTTGTTGCTTGGTTGCCTCGTTGTCGCGTCGTGCACCTGTGGCGCGCAGGATCTCCGCTCGCACATGGAGCAGATGAAGACCGCCTACACTGCCTCGGGCAGCATCGTCGCGCTCGATGGGCAAACTCTCGTCATCGAACCCAACATGCCGGGTCCCATTTGCGCAATGCCCCGCGAAGAGGACGGAACAATTGCGTGGTATCGCTACGCTTTTCCTCTCTCCTCCATCACGGTTCCGCTTGCCGACGTTGATGAATCGCTGATGAGCGAGGATCGTGTCTTCACCAAGCCTGAAGCACCCAAGGCCTACAAGCCCGGTGACAAAGGCGACGCCATCATGGTTGTAGTAGTCGGCATGCCCGGAAGAAGTTCCGCGCCCTCACCTACGATCGCGATAAGCTCGAGCACCTCGGCCCCGGGCCGCACAGCAGTTCCGATTACGGCCAGATGCAGGATCAAGTCGAAGCATTCGGACTCACGTTCAACGACACGGCCGCCGCCCACGCCTTCGTAACGGCTCTTAGAAACGCAGTGACGCTTGCCAAGATGCAGGCGATGGCGCGCTGATCTTTCGCCGAACGCGCGAAGTTCACGCGCATGAAGTGTCATCCTGAGCTCCGCATGTTTGGGGCCCCTCAGACGCAGTCTGTGGGGTAAGCGGGGCGAAGGATCTGCTTTGTTCGTTCAGCGGGAAGTTCACTCTTTTCAACCGAATGCTAACGAGGGGTGCGCCATAAGGTGCTACGGCAGCTCGCGTACCCAGATGTTCCTGTAGCTCATCGGCTCGCTCTTGTCTCCGTGCGCCTGCAGCTTGATTGGCGCTGTGTCGTACTTCTTGTAAAACGGCTTGCCGATATAGAGCGTCTGCCCCTTCAGCTCAAAGTGATTCTGAACCAGGATTCCGTTGAAGAAGACCGTCACATACGCCGGTGTCTTCAGTGAGCCATCGTCGTTAAAAGTGGGCGCGGTCCAGGCCACGTCGTAGGTCTGCCACTCGCCCGGCTTGCGGCTGGCATTCGCCAGCGGAATGCTCTGCTTGTAAATACTGCCCGCCATGCCGTTCACATACGTTGGGTTGTTGTAGCCGTCCAGTACCTGAAGCTCATAGCCGTCATCGCCCAGCCCGGTGGATGCGAGAAAGACGCCGCTGTTGCCGCGTCCCTGCCCAGTCCCGGTAATGCTTGCGGGAATCTTGTATTCCACGTGCAGTTGGTAATCCTTGAAGCGCCGCTTGGTCTCAATGCTGCCGCCGGATTTGTTCACCGTCATAACGCCATCGTGCACATCCCATAGCGCGGGCTGCTTGTCTTTCACGTTGACCCACTCGTTCACGCTCTTTCCGTCGAAGAGCACGATTGCATCCGAAGGCGGAGCATTGCATTCGGCGGCAGGCGTCACCACCTTCGGTATCGGCTGCCAGATCTCGGTATCTTCCGGCTTGGGCTTGGTTTGTGCCTCTTGCTGGGCGTAGGCGAAAGCGACAGCGCATGACACAACTGCGAGCGTAAGGAGCTTTAAAGAGTGAGAATTCATGACAGGCGGGAGTATACACCTCGCCCAATATCGAGTTCGCTCAAATCAACTTGCTCGCGATCGGCTCGCGGCGCGAATAGACGGCCACAATTCCGCACATCTTCCGTGCTCCTTGTATTACGATCCAGGGCCGTCCGGGGAAGCTCAATTTTTGGGGAAACGGGCAGCCCGAGCATCATAACGATGCTCAGGTCGGAGAGGCAATCGAAATCGGCGCTCTACCAGCGTCAGAACTGAAAACTCGCGCACCCGACAGGAATGTCAGGCAACAGCTTCAAGCCACGCACCGCGCTTGAATTCGACTACAAGAGTGGCACCGTTAATTTGCAGATTGTAGCTGCCCTCCGGCGGCTTGTCTGGAATCCAGATATCCAGCGTCCGGACCGTGGGGAAGCCGGGCGTGATCTTCGTTGCCAGTTCCACTCTGCACTTGCACGCGATTCCGTTACCACTTAGCCAACCCTGGTGGACCTCACGGGTGATTCGGATCGGGGACATGTTCGCTCCTTCCGACATTTTCTACCGAATGCGTTTGATGAACCAGAGTGAAATGAGGAAAACCAGTGACAAAACCGGCACGCACCACGCTGGTTCAGCACCCTTTCCTCCCGTGCGAGCGCTTCATCATGCCGGAATCAGGACGAGTTTAGCGCGTCTATGCGCGGTTCAATTAGCGCGCAACGCCACCGTTGGGTTGATACGCGATGCACGGAACGCCGGAATGTAGCCCGATACCGCAGCTACCGCGAGCAGCGCAGCCGACATCCCGAGGTACGTGCCCACATCCCACGGGGATGTGCCGAACAGCAGAGAAGAGATGAGCTGGGCTCCGGCAATCGATGCAGCCGCACCCAGCACAATTCCGATGAGCGTAAGGCGTATCGTGCCGGCGAGCACCTGTCGTCGCACGATCCCCGCGCTTGCCCCCAGCGCCATGCGAATGCCGATTTCCTGTGTCTGTCGCGTAACGGAGTACGAGATAACTCCGTAGATACCGAGCGCCGCCAAAAGCAACCCCAGGGTTGCAAATGAGACCACTAGCAGCATGAAGAACTGCCGCCCCGAGACAGCGTGATTTACCAGCAGCCGGATCGGCTTGAACTCTGCAGCAGGTTGTTGAGGATTCATGTCGCGCAGTGTAGTTAGCACGCTTGTCGCGAGCGATGCCGGTTGCAGTGTCGTGCGCACCACTAGCTCTGCGCCGGACGGAGTCGCCTGGGTCATTGGATAATAAATCTGCCAGCCAGCCTCGCCGTCGACGTTCTCCTCGTGCACATCTTCGACAACACCGGCCACGCGAAGGTTGTTCTTGTCGTCCGTACCATTTCCGAGAATTTTCCCTACTGCATCCTCATTCGGCCAGAAAAAGCGTCCCATCGATTCATTGATGAGGACAACGTTTTCGCCCTTCGGTCCATCGTCCCAGGTAAAGTCGCGACCACGCAGCCTCGACCCCATCGCGCGAATGTATCCCGGAGAAATAACGTAAACCAAGGGTCCGGCAATATTCTTGAAATCGTTTCTGTTTCTGCCCTTGGGGATTGGAGTTCCCCATGCGCGATTCTGACCGAGCGGCAGATAGTCCACCATGCCCGCAGCTTCGACACCAGGCAACGAACCCACGCGCGCAAGGATCTGCTGGAAAATCACTCCGCGTTTCTGCGCACTCAAATCGCCGGTCTTGTCCCCCGGAACATTGTCGTCGTACTTGACCTTGATGGCTGCGGCGCGATCCGGCTGAAAACCGAGATCGACATTCAGCACGTTGATAAAGCTGCGCAGCAACAGTCCCGCGCCAACAAGCAACATGCACGCCAGCGCCACCTCCGAAACCACCAGCACTGACCGAATGCGTTCATGCTTCCGGCTGGCGCTCGCGCCCGGCCCTGCATCCTTCAGAGATTCCTGCAGGTTGCCGCCCGCCATTCGCAACCCGGGAACAAGCCCGAACACTACCGCCGCAAAAACGGCAATCAGCACCGTCCACCCCAATGCGGCGCCATCAATGTGTAACGTGCTCAGCAGCGGCAGCGCGATCGCGCCCTGGTGCGCCAGCCACGAAACCAGAACTGCGGCGAGCATTAATCCAAAGATCGCCCCTGCACTCGACAGCACCAGGCTTTCCGTAAGCAGCTGGCGAACGATACGCCCACGACTCGCGCCAAGCGCGCCGCGCATCGCAAACTCCTTCGACCGCGCTGAAGCCCGCGCCAGCAGAAGATTCGAGAGATTCACGCAGGCGATCAGCAGAATCGCTCCGACCGCAGACCACAGTACCATCAGCGATCGCCGTAGTTTTCCGCTGATGTAATCCTTCAGCGGCACCGGAACCACCGCATCTTTGTAGTCGCCGCAGGTCTCGGGACGCTTGTTGTTCCAGCACATGTGCGGAGCGATGCGCGCCGCCTCATCGCGAGCCTGATTCAGAGTCACACCAGGTTTCAGCCTGCCGATGAACGTGATGATGTTACCCCAGTCGCGCGGTGGGCCGTAGAGATTGAGCGGCGTGATCGCGTCAACCTTCGTGCCCGGCGCGAACACAGCGCCAAAATCAAACGATGCAGGCAGCACGCCGATTACGGTCGTCTGCTGGCCGTTCATGTCGAATGCCTTGCCGATGATGTTTGGATCTGCATTGAACTGTCGCCGCCACCATGCATTGGTCAGAATCACTACCGGTGCGGCGCCGTTCCGTGCATCCTCGGGAGTGAAAACGCGTCCCATCTGTGCCTGCACTCCGAGCAACGGGAAGAAGTTCTGAATCACATCGATGCTGGTCGCTGTGATCGGCGCGCCGCCCCCAAGGTTAAGGCTCAGATTGTCGGCGCTCGAGAATGCAAAGTACCCCGTCACATCCTGGTAGGACCGGCTCATCGTGCGAAACTCATCGTAGGCATCGGTCGAGTACGTCGCACAAGACAACCCGCACTTGGTCGGCGGCGGCGCAATCCACACCAGCTGCTGCGCTTTGGAGAAAGGCAGCGGCCGCAGCAGCAGCGTGTTCACAACGCTGAAGACGGCAATGTTCGCGCCGATCGCCAGCGCAAGAATCAGCACCGCAACGACGGTGAAGCTCGGATCGCGCCACAGCGTGCGCACGGTGTACTTCAGGTCCTGCATCAGGATATCGATGTTCATAAACCCTCTCGCTTCGCGATGTCTGTACCGTGCCTGTTCCATACCACCGATGCTCACCAGTGCCAGCCGTCGTGCTTCCGTAGCCGGCAATCCGTGGGCCAAGTTGTCTTCAATGGCCATTTCGAGATGTGCCGCGAGCTCCGCGTCGAGCTCCGCATCCAGAGGCTCTCTCCACACAAATGCCCAGGTCCGGCCGAGAAAGCGCGACAGCCAACTCATGCGTCTGCCCCCTCGGCAGACTTGTCCATGGTCATCACGCGCTCCATCACGTCTTTCAACCGCTCCCAATAACGCGCATCAGCCGTAAGCTGGCGGCGTCCCGCGGCGGTAATCGCGTAGAACTTGGCCTTGCGGTTGTTGTCTGACGTGCCCCATCGCGAGGCGATCCACTTGCGCTGCTCCAGCCGCACCAGCGACGCGTAGATGGTGCCCTGGTTCAGCAACACTCCGTTCCCGCTGACCTGCTCAATGCGGCGTGCAATGCCGTAGCCATGGAGCGAGCCCATCACCGTGAGCGTCTGCAGAACCATGAGGTCGAGCGTTCCCTGCAGAAGATCGAGTTTTTCAGGAGACATTTCAATACCTGTGGCACAACCACAGAAGTATGCCACAGAAACCTGTGGGATTGCCACAGGAGTGCGCCCACAAGCCAAGCCGAATTACAATTTTTCGCCGACCGCCGACCCCTACGGCGGTGCAATCTACGTCAGCGCGCGATCCAGGTGCACGTACCCGCCATCCACGATCAGATGCTGGCCGGTAGTGTGCGCTGACTGCGTAGGTGACAGCAGAAATACCGTCGTCGCCGCAATCTCAGAGGCCAGCGTCATCCGCCGCCCCAGCGGAATCTTGTCCGTGATACGCTTCAACTCCGCTTCGGGGTCCCCCAGCGTATCCAGCCAGCGCCGATACAGCGGCGTCATTACCTCCGCGGGCAAAACGGCATTCACGCGGATGTTGTACTTGAGCAGCTCGGCCGCCCATTCCCGCGTCAGCGCAAGCTGCGCGCCCTTGCTCGCTGCGTAACCCGACGTATTTCCCTGCCCGGTCAACGCAACCTTCGAGCTGATATTGACAATCGCTCCCTGAGTACGCTTCAGCGATGGCAGCGCATAGTGAGCGAGCGCGTAATAGTGAATCAGGTTCTTGTTGAGGCTTTCGACAAATCGAGCGACGCTCCCCTTTTCCAGCCCTGCTCCGTCGTTGACTCCAGCGTTATTCACCAGCCCGTAAATATCGCCATAGCGGTCTTCAATTTCGGCAATGGCCGACTGGCAGCGATCCAGATCCTCGAGATGCGCTTCCACCAGATTGCAATCCGAAGCGGCTTGCGTTTCCTCGAGAAAAGCCCGTACATTTTCGGATCGCCGCCCCAGCACCACCACGCGTGCTCCTTCAGCCAGACAGGCGCGCGAAATACCTGCTCCAATTCCCGCTCCGCCTCCGGTCACGACAATCAGCTTGTCTTTCAGTCCGAGGTCCATAAACTGCTCCCCCAAAATCAGCTTGCGCAGCCTCTACCCGTCCCAAAAGTGCCAGGCAATGACCGTCTTTCCAAATCATCGCACCGGTTACTCGTTGCGCACCAGACGTTTCCCGCATGCGGTGCAAGAGGCAACTCGGAATCATCGACGTCCGTTGCAGCGGGCGAACATCGTCAACCCCAGACTCGTTGGAGTGGTCTTGGTCTTCGTCTTTTCCGTAGCGTGAATGTAGGAGGGCCTGTTGTTCTCTGCCAGCAAACCGAAGTTGGCCAAGTGCCCGATCGTCTGCTGGATTCGGGGAAGGCTGTGGGTCCCAGCGGCTTCAATCAACTCGTCCGCCGTGCAATAAAGAGTGACTCTGGAAGTCGATTCGGCGGTCGAATTCACCTCAGCGCCTTTACGGCATGCAGCATAAAGAATACGAAGGTGAATCGGCGTCAACTTGTCGAGCATTTCCACGAAAACGAGATTCGATTTGTCCAGACCATCTGCGGTGCAGGATGTGGCAAGAAGTCCGGCCCACCGCTGCTGAATCCATTCGTCTTCGGCCCATGAACCGTCCTCGAGGATGCGTACCACAAGCTGTGGATGGGCAAGCGTGGTCTCCCCTTTGTCGTTCTGCGCAAGGAGTTCTTCGGCTTTCAATGCAATGGCCACTGCGCTGGCGACTCTCTTGTTGCTGAGTCGCTCGTAAAGCAATTTTTCTATCTCCTCGCCGGCCGGAGGACAAATGTGTCGCAGGAACCCGAGCGCCTTGGCTGTCCGCAACTCTCTAACAAAATACTGGCCGTCCGTCTCGTCCGATCTCTTGGTATGCACACGCTGCCACGGGCGAAACTCCACATTCTCCGGCAACACGAACGTCAGACCGACACCGTCCGCGTCATTGCGAACCGTGCCGGCCTGCACCACCACCCGGCTATGCTGTTCCCTCTCAGTCGCGTTCTTCCTTTGGAGCGTCAGCGAGATTAAATCGCCAAGCCGCCACCGCTCTTTCGTACGGACAAAGATTCCGGTGGGGCTCACGTCGCCGACCTCGCACGGCTGGGCGTTGCCGCCAGTTGCGTCATAGGCCACCAACCCCGGCGACAAGAGCCGGGTCGTCGCGCGGCGCTCCGGCAGAGGATCTTCCGCGTTAAGGAAGCGCTTCAGTAATCCAAGGGGATCTTTCTTCTTGCGCTGGGATCCATTCTTCGCAGTCTTCGACTCAAGCTTAGCTGGAACCCCGATCGTCCTCGGCGCTTTCTTCGCATCTTCGACCTTCGCAGCAGGAGTGGAGGCGGCATGCGTATCCGGAGTTGGGTCCTGTGCTTTCGCCTTTTCTTGTGTCGCAGCCTCTTCGCCACGAACAATGGCATCCGGAAGGATCGAGCCTTCCGCCTCCGCCGCAGCCATCGCTCCAGATTCGGCGTCCGCTTGCGGCTCAGTGTCGGCCGAGATTTCGACCTCTGCGACCAGTAACGGTTCCGCTTCGACGCGATCTTCAACCAACGCTGGAGGGTCTGAAACGGCTACATCCGCATCGCATACCACTTGCCCGGGTGGCTCGGCTTGCTCGGCTGGAGCGGTTGGCGCGATGCTCTCCGCCGCCACTGCCGGCATGACTTCAGCCTCAGGAACTTCCACAATTGAAAGCCCTGGGCCCGGCGCAGCTTCCTCGGCTGCTTCAACGGCGTTCTCCGGCAGCGCCGGAGCCATCGTGGAATTGGTGATCTGCCATGTCGTCGTCGACGCTACCGTGAAGCCGGAGCCCTGTGAAACAGCAGCAGCGACGATGGGAACGGCGACGGCCGAACCAGGAAACGAAAACCCTGGCAGTTTTGGAATTGTGGTAGCCGGGAGAGCAGTAGCCGGAATTGGAGCATCCGCAGCAGTCGGCGTGACCGCAGCTTCGAGCGTGGGAACGGCTACTTCCGCGGCCGCCAAAGCCGCCATCTCTGCGACTGCGGGAACTGCGATTTCCGCGATTGCTGGAGTCGCCATCTCGGCGATCCGAGCTTCCAGTTCCTCCTCGATACAAACAATCAGCCGATCATCAATCTGCGTCCCAGTTGAACTGATTGCGCGCAACGGCAAGACCAGTGCGGTCGCGACTCGCTCATCGAATCGAGGAAACGATACATGCGGATGGAGTTCCACCGCTTGAATCACCTTGAAGTCCTTGTCAAGGTACACAAGATCAAAGGGGAAGGGCCGCATCAATTGCGGAGCATACGACAGCGGGGTCAGCCAGATCGCCGCCTCGGCCTTGAACCCAAGACTCTCCACCAGGAGTTTCAGGATTGTAAGAGGCTGATTCGCGCAATCGGAAACAATGACCTTGGAGCTGACGATGCAACGCCTCGTCGCGTTGTAGGCACGGCAAGTCTTGACTTCGATGCTTTCCATTATCCGTGGAAACTCTCCGCTGCAGTGGTCAGGTCAAAGGCATCGACGCCGCGCCCCGCATCCAGCGGCGCCAGTCCACACGAATCTTGACGATAGCACCGATGGCGCTTCCCGCCGTATCTCCAGAAGCACGATTAAAGCGCAAAAGTACCCGGGCCCCGGTCACTTTTTTGGGACGTTGCCGAGATCGACTCGATTCCGCCATTCTGTGACCATTCCGCCAACCCCATTCTTCGCTTGCAAAACGGCGCGGAGCCTACATGACGGGATGCCGGTCACTCCGAACGTTGGAACGCAGCAATTCGAGTCGGCTTTTTGCGTCCGAGTTCTGGCCTTCCGGGAGTGCAAGTACCCTCTCCAAAAACGCCTCGACGGGTTGCATTCCAAGCACTCGCGCTGCTAATGCATCGGCATCGGCTTCCATCCGTGGATCGCGAATGATGTAATCACTGCATCCGTGCGCCGCGCGGTCGCTGACCAAGTGCGCCATCTCGTGTCCCAGAAAGCCTCTGAGCGCAACGATATTAAACAACTCGATCGCCTGCTGGCCGACCAGGATCTTGCCTCTCCCGTCTACGGCAGTGCTGCCAGCGATATAGACCATGTTCCAACTTCCGGGAAAGATATAGATGTGAGGAATTGCCGCCCGGCCATACGCCGACGCTAACCCGGTCAACACTTTGTAGGCCTTGCCCGAGAAGACCTCGCGCGCGTCGATTTCATGCAACATCTCGGTTTCGCAGGCGGTTTGCGCTTGGATGTTGAAATGTGAAGTAGAGACGGTTGCGTTCACTGTCTCCAGCCCTGCCCGCTCATCGTAGGTCTTGGTTAGACGTTTGGTGGCCAACTGCGGATCGACTTCCTGCTTGATCTGTGCATCCAGAGGTGTAACCGACTGCGCGATCGCTGTTGGCCGCAGCCATGTCGCAATCAAGGCGAGCAGCAACATGGCACATGCCCTTTGTGTTGAACTACGTCTGAAATAGAGAAAAAACACGGATATAGCGTTCTTACGCAGAAAAGTGCTTCGCGGCATGGAATCCCCAAGGCAAAGAAGTTCATCCCATGCGAAATCGGGGGACAGCTCAGCCGTGCGGGATCTGAGCGGATTCCTGCCGAAACTCGTGAAGGGTGTTCTTTCTATTTTGTCAGAGAATGCAACCCACAGACACGTGACCGAGGATCTCTCCGTCGACGAGCCGCTCGCGAATGTGTCTGAAGAGGCTGCCGACGCACATTCTAAACAGCCTTACGGTGACTGCTCGCATTGTTCTCGAGTGATGGCCAAATCCGGGATTACTTCCGGTTAGATGGTCACTCCACCGGAATCCGAAATTCTTCCCCCATACGTCGATGAGCGTGTTGGCGATTTTGCGCAGATTGACATGGCGGCCCGGGAGAGAGCGTGGTCACAGCTTTTCTCTGTTGCCGATAACCCCGTGTTTCGAAACGCTGACATATCTGGTCAAGTTTGACGAACAGAATAGCTTTTTCAGCAAAACTGCGACTTCTGCCAGTTCCCCGTGCTGGTCCAGCCCAGTAGCCTTCGGGCTTCGACGAACTGCATGTGACAACTCAGAAGCGAGGAAAGCCAAAATGAGAAATGCTATGAAAGTTTTTTCGACCTCGTTCCTATTGGCCGCTGTGATTGCGCTTCAGCCACTCGCGATCCGTGCGCAGCAGCCCTCAGGAGCTAAGGAGTCCGCGTTTTCGTTTGATGTATATGGCGATTCGCGATCGATGATGTACCTGCCCTACAAACAGGACCAGGAGGCGGACGCACGCCAGCTTATGGTTGACATGTTTGAACTGGCGCTACCCGCAAAAGTGGCGCCAGAGGTCGTGCAGAAGGACGTCAAGCTGATCTATGACCCCTCCAACAAGGAGTTAGTGCAGATGGTCATGCCTTTCATGACGGCGAGCGAAGTGACCACGCTTACGTTCGACAAGGGCTGGGTGACAGAGGCTTCGGTTGAGGACGTCAAATTGCTGCCAGGTGTGCGCCGCACAATGTTCCGTCTGGAAGGCGGCGACTGGGTTGCTCGCGAGGTGGTGAAGGACATCAAGACTGGAAATGCCGATTTTCTTGTCAATACCGGCGACCTTGTGTGGTGGGGCAAGCAGGGCAATAAACCCTCCGAAAACCCTTACTGGAAGCTGGTGAACGAGGACGTGTTGAAGCAGTTGCCGGGCCCGAGCAGGAAGATGCGCGAAGCCGGTCTGGATGGGCGAGTGTTCCCCGCCGTCGGCAATCACGAAGTCTGGAACGACTCTGATGTACAAGGCCTGTTGGCCTCGTTCCCATATCTGAAAAAGTTTGGAGTTACCGACCAACGGCTTATCTATACCTTCGATTACAGTGGAGTCCGCTTCATCTTTCTTTGGACCGGCAAATACGACTATCGCGATCCGACAGGTTGGGGTGCGACCCGGCCCGCCTACGAAGAACAGATGAAGCAGCTGCGGACGTGGATGGATGATGCCAAGGCGAAGGGAATCAAGAAGGTCTTCATCAGCTTCCACGCTCCCGCCTTCTGCCGCTCGGGGATGGGCCCCATCCCCGAGGATCAGAATCCCCACAAAACCATCGCCGCGTATGCAAAAGATATGGATATCGTTGTCTTCAACGGGCATGTGCACACGACGGAGGTCTACGAAGTGGACGGGGTGAAGTATCTGGTGCTCGGCGGCGGCGGCGCGGAACAGGATCCAATTCTTCCGGGCAGAACTCACATCAAGGTGCCTGACGGTTATCCGTTAGACCAATATTGGAAGGGTGAATCTCCCAAAGAGGACTACAACTTCTTGCATGTCGAGGTTAGACCTGGGCAACCAACGACGTTCACGCTCAATCGCTTCCGGCCCTGGTCTGCGACGCCCTTTGAAACCGTGGAGCTGTTCAAATGACAGTGCGTAGCCGGTTCAGGGTGGATTGCCGGCTATCCGGATGTTATAGCTTCGGCAACGCTGCGCAGCCGATGTTGATTGACGAGTAATGACAACCCCCACCAGTTTCCGGGCATCGAATCCACATCGATCGTTGGGAGTTTGTGATGAGTCCGTCCACCTCGAAACTTCTCACTTCTGTCTATGAAGCCGTTAAGGATTTGGAAGATTTGTATGGTCCGAGCGACCAAGGGGTCGTTCACGCCAAACATGTCCTTGTGGAGTGTCTTGCTCAGGTCCGCTTGATCGAGACACCCCAGGAGGCGCTGCTCTTCACATCCGCGCGTCAATTGGTTGACCAATAGCGTAGCCAATATGGCGGTAAAGTAGCTTCTGAAATGGAGATTTGCGTGACTCCGAGCAAGGGCCGCCCACAGAGTGAGTGGAGGGACCTAGCTCATCCCCGACATCACCAGCATCCGCGGCTCGGTCATTTCTTCAATGGCAGACCGTAACCCCTCGCGGCCAAGCCCGGAATCCTTCACCCCGCCGTAAGGCATGGGATCGAGCCGCCAGGCGGGCGTGTCGCCAACGATCAGCGCGCCCACCTCGAGTTCGCGATAGGCCGTCAGAATCCGCCCGGCGTCGCGCGTCAGCAGGCCGGCCTGCAACCCGAACCGCGAGTGGTTCACTTCCGCAAGCGCCTGCTCAAAATCGACATAAGGTTCCACAGTCACCACTGGACCAAAGACTTCTTCGTCGCGAATCTTCATGCCTGCCTTGGTTCCCGTGAGAATGGCAGGCGCAATTACCGAACCCGTACGCTCGCCACCTGCAATCAGGCGCGCACCCGCCTCGACAGCCTCCTTGATCCATGCCTCGACGCGCTCGGCCTCGCCGCCCCGGATCAGCGGGCCGACCTCCGTTGCCTCGTTCGCCGGATCACCGGAGACAAGCTTGCCTGCGACCTCCACGAGCTTCCAGATGAATGTCTGGAAAATGGACTTGTCGACAAAGATGCGCTGAACACTGATGCACGACTGTCCCGCGTAACCGAAGGCCGCGTGCGCCGTGCGCTCAGCAGCAGCATCCAGATCGCGATAATCACCGTGAATAATCAGCGCCGCGTTGCCGCCCAGTTCAAGCAGAACGCGCTTGCGGCCCGAGTGCGCCTTCAGCTCCCAACCCACCTTTGCGGACCCGGTGAAGCTAACAAGCTTAATGCGATCTTCTTTCTCCGCCAGCCAGGCAGTGTCAGCATTCGCCAGCGGCAAAACTGCGAGGGCTTCTTCCGGCCAACCCGCTTTGAGAATTACTTCCCCCAGCGCAAGCGCAGTAAATGGCGTCTGCGGCGATGGCTTGATCAAGATCGGGCAGCCCGCAGCAATCGCCGGAGCGGCCTTGTGGGCTACCAGGTTCAGCGGGAAATTAAACGGGGTGATCGCCAGCACCGGACCCACTGGAAAACGCTGAACCAGTCCCCAGCGATTCTCATTGCCCTCGGTGAGATCAAGCGGAATCGTCTCGCCGCCAAGCCGGGCCGCTTCTTCCGCCGCAGTCTTGAAGGTGAGAACCGCGCGGTCCACCTCGGTCCGCGCCAGCCGGATCGGCTTGCCCGCTTCAGCCATGATGAGCTGCGCAAAGCGATCCTTCTGCTCGATCAGGGAGGATGCGATATCTTCGAGGATCTCGCGGCGTTTCCAGCGAGGCAGCGCGCGAGTGCGGCGCATGCTGGCCACGGCATGGTTCACGGCTTCGCGTGCATCGGCGCGTGTCGCAAGCGTAACCTTGCCGATCAGCCCCTGGTCCCAGGGTGAGCGTACTTCCAGTACCTCGCCCTCGCTCCATTCCTTCCCGCAGAGAAGAAAGCCAGTTTGCGTTCCCGGACGCATTTTCATCTTTGTCTTTTGCTCCCGTCGAGTGCCTACGCTCTGATGGTACAAGGGCGGCGCGATTGGTGGACCGCCCGGGCGAATGACCGGGCTGGACAAGCTGCCTCCCAGGCCTCCCACAAGATTCTAGGCCGGTGCGCCCTGATGAGCCTTGAACCACTTCGATTGCGCGCGCTTCAGGACTGCATCGCAGAAGAAACCAGCAGGCAAAAGAGTAAGCCAGAGAATCGGATAGCGATATCGCGCATCGCTCACGACGACGCAACACATCAATAGATAGAGCGCAAAGACTGCAGGAAAAAGTCAAATCCAGAGGCTTACGGATCATTAGAACCAGGCTGGGAACGGATTATCGGAAGCATAACCATCTGCGTTGCAATCGCGCGATACACTGTTCGCTTATGATCCACGATGGTAAGAGCAGGAAACTTCCCTTCGATCCGGTTGAGGCAATCTCACACTTGAAAACCTGCGACCCGAAGCTGGGTGCACTCATCGACAAAGCGGGAGAATTCAAGCTGCGCCTAGATCCAGCGCCATCGCCGTTTGAATCGCTTCTCGAATCGATCCTCTATCAGCAGCTACACGGAAAGGCTGCAGCCACCATCCATCGCCGCGTACGCGAGTTCTTCCACGGCGACCCGACTCCACAGCAATTGCTCGACACACCGGATGAACCGCTGCGCGCGGCCGGCGTCTCCGGCAACAAGATCAAGGCGATGCGCGACCTGGCTGCGAAGACGCTGGATGGAACCGTGCCGACCCACAAGGCCATTCTCAAGATGCCGGATGCGGACATCGTCGAGCGGCTGACTGAAGTCCGGGGCATTGGCCCGTGGACCGTCGAGATGCTGCTGATTTTCCGCATGGGTCGCCCCGACGTGCTCCCGGTAACGGATTATGGCGTGCGCAAGGGATTCGCACTCACGTTTCAGCGTCTCCCGAAGAACCGTCCGATCGAGGCCGCCGATCTTCCCAAGCCCGATGTTCTCTTCAGGCGCGCTCAGAAATGGCGGCCCTTCCGCTCCGTCGCGAGCTGGTACCTGTGGCGTGCCTGCGACCTGGCCAAGTCAACGTTGGCGACAGGACGCTCCGTTGCAGAATAGCTCCAAAGATTTGGATCGCTGACCAACCCGCGTCCGCCCTCCAAACAATGCGGCTTCGCGGCAGCCTACAATAATCAAACACGGCCATTCCGGCGGCCTGCAATCGAGAACGCATGGCATCAACCAAGCGCTACATCTGCATTCATGGGCATTTCTATCAGCCCCCGCGCGAGAATCCCTGGCTCGAGACTGTTGAGACCCAGGATTCGGCTGCGCCCTATCACGACTGGAACGAGAGAGTCTGCGCTGAGTGCTACGCCACCAATGGCGCCGCGCGCTCTGTGAACAACAAGAACCAGATCATCCGCATTGTGAACAACTATGCGCGGATGAGCTTCAACTTCGGGCCTACTCTGTTGAGCTGGCTCAAGGAGAATGCGCCGCGCACCTACCGCATGATTCTCGACGGAGAACGTCGCAGCCGGAAATCCTTCCAGGGCCACAGTTCCGCAATGGCGCAGGTCTACAACCATGTGATCATGCCGCTGGCCAATAAGCGCGACAAGATCACGCAGATTCGCTGGGGAATCGCCGACTACGAAAGCCACTACGGCTCCATGCCCGAAGGCATGTGGCTCGCTGAGACGGCGGCCGACGCTGAGACGCTGGAACTGCTGGCGCAACACGGAATCAAATTCACAGTCCTCGCGCCCAGCCAGTGCAAGCGCGTCCGGCCTCTCGTGGCAGATGGAACCGGCTCCGGGACCCCGTGGACCACGCTGCTCGGCAATTCCGTGGATACCACGCGGCCCTACCTCGTGCGCTTCCAATCCGGAGCGGCGATATCGGTGTTCTTCTACGACGGTGCCACCTCGCGCGCAATCGCCTTTGAAGGCCTGCTGAATTCCGGAGAAAACTTCGCCGCGCGGCTCAAAGCGGGATTCAAAGACACTGCGCAGCCCCAGCTCGAAAGCGTGGCAACCGACGGCGAATCATACGGCCATCATCATCGCCACGGTGAAATGGCACTGGCCTATGCGGTGCGCCTCCTCGAGCAGGACAAGACTGTCAGGCTGACTAATTACGCAAGCCATCTCGAACAGTTTCCGCCCGAGTGGGAGTGCGAAATCATCGACGACACCTCGTGGAGTTGTGCACATGGCGTCGAGCGCTGGCGCTCAAACTGCGGGTGCAGCAGCGGAAAGCCGGGATGGAATCAGGAATGGCGAGCCCCCCTGCGCCGGGCCCTTGACGAGCTGCGTGATGCAATCTCACCCTTGACCGAGCAGGAGGGCGCCAGACTCTTCACCGATGTGTGGGCCGCGCGCGATGCGTACATCGAAGTGATTCTCAATCGCAATGAAGAAGTCGTGGATCGCTTTCTTGCCCATCACCAGCGGCACCCACTCTCGGTTGAGGAGCGCGTTCGCGCGCTGCAACTCATGGAGATGCAGCGCCACACGCAACTGATGTACACAAGCTGCGGCTGGTTCTTTGACGACATCTCCGGCATTGAAACCGTGCAGGTCATCGCCTATGCCGCCCGCGCACTTCAATTAGCAAAGGAATTGTTCGGCGACCAGGCCGCGAACCTGGAGCCTGCATTCCTCGCGCGACTCGCCGAAGCAAAGTCGAATGTGGCGGCAGCAGGCGACGGTGCGCGCATCTATAACGAGAAGATCTTGACGATGCAACTCGGTCTCGAGCAGGTAGCTGCTCACTACGCCATCAGCAGTGTCTTCTCGTCCTTTGCTGAAGAGACTGAGCTGTTCTGCTATCGCGTGCGCCGCATCTCGTACGATGTGTACACCTCGGGGCGCGGGAGACTCGCGCTGGGTAGTGCGCACATCACCAGCGCCATCACCGGCAAGGCGCAGACATTCAGCTTCGCGGTCCTGCACTTCGGGGATCAGAACATTACCGCCGCCGTCAAGCCCTACAGAGACGAAGACGCGGCAGAATTCTATGCGTTCGCGGCCGAGGCGGCGGAGCAGGTGCAACGTGCCGATTTTCCCGATGTCATCCGCCTCATCGATCGCTACTATGGTCGCGTGGACTACTCGCTTACGTCACTCTTCCGTGACGAACAGCGCCGGATTGTGCACTTGATTCTCAATTCGACCCTCTGGGATATCGAGAGCTCGCTGACCAACATTTACGAGGACCACGCCAGCCTCTTGCATTACCTCGCGCAGGCTGGACTGCCGAAGCCACCGGCACTCACCCTCGCTGCTGAGTTTGCCATCAACGCCGGGCTCCGGCGCGCTCTTGAAGGCGATCCGATTGACCAGGCACTGCTTCGGTCATTTCTTCAGCTGGCGAAGTCCGATAAGGTGCCGCTCGAAACAGCGACGCTCTCCTACATCGCAGACCAGCGCATGAAGCGGGCCATGGTCGAACTCCAGATGTCGGCTGGATCGCTGGAGATGCTTGACCGCGCGCTCAATCTGGCACACACGCTGGTGGAGCTACCGTTTGAGTTGAATCTCTGGCAGGCGCAGAACATCTGGTACGAGATTCTGCGCACATCGAGCTATGCGCTTACCTCGCAGATCGCCGATGACCGCCCCCGCTGGGACAAGGAATTCAACGAACTCGGCAAATGCCTCTCCATTGATACCGTCGCGATGACGGCTCCCGACCAGTTGGTGGAAGCAACGGGGGATTGAATCTCCCACTTAGCTCTTTCCCCCACCCGGATGTGCAGTTCCTTCAACTGCTGATCCGGCACGGTCGTGGGTGCATCCGCCATCAGGTCGATTGCCTTCGCGGTCTTCGGGAACGTGATCACCTCGCGCAAGCTTGGCGCACCCGCCAGCAGCATCACGATTCGGTCGAGCCCCAGCGCAATGCCGCCATGCGGCGGAGTGCCATATTCCAGCGCATCCAGGAAGAACCCAAACCGCTTCCGAGCCTCATCGTCCGAGATGCCCAGCGACGCAAAAATCTGCTGCTGCACATCCTTGCGGTGGATACGGATGGAACCCGATCCGAGTTCGAGCCCGTTCATCGCCAGGTCGTAGCAGTCGGCGCGCACCGACGCCGGATCGCTGACGAGGTTCGCCATGTCGGCTTCATACGGCGCGGTAAACGGATGGTGTGCCGGAACCCACTTGCCGCTCGCCAGGTCGTACTCAAACATCGGGAAGTCGACGATCCAAATCGGATGAAACGCCGCCGAGCCATCGAGCATCTTGCCGCCACTCCGTGGATCTGCGTTTCGGACCGCCTCATCGGTGATCTCAAATGCCTTGTGCCGGTCGGCGTACTTCTTCGCCAGCTCGCTGCGAAAATTTCCCGCAGCGGAGTACACGTTGATCTCGCGCTCGCTCAGCCGTCCTTCAAATTTCGTGTCGCTCGCCTTGATGTGATGCGCCGGATCGCCCGCCACCACGATCACGAAATCGCCTTCGGCCGCACCGGTCAGCTCATGAATCTTCGCTGACAGTCTCAGGCAGGCTCTTCCCCAGCCGCTTGAAGTCGTCAATAAACTTCGCACCCTTGTTCTTGTCGAACATCGGATGGTTGTCTTCGCGTTCTTTGCGGCTCAACTCACCTACGCTGGGAATGCGCAGCGCCACGATCGGAAGCGCTGGATCGATCTGCAGCGTTGCCAGCGCTTCTTCAGGAAACGCCGAGCGCACATCCGTCAGTCCCGGCAAACGCAGATCCGGCTTGTCCGAGCCGTATTGCCGGATCGCATCGTCATATGTGATCCGCGGGAATGGCGTGGGCAGCGTGATGCCCGCCGCAGCCCATGCAGCCGCGCAGAACTTCTCCACCACCGCGAAGACGTGCTCGCGGCGCGGGAAACTCATCTCCAGATCGACCTGGGTGAACTCCAGCTGGCGGTCAGCGCGCTGGTCCTCGTCGCGGAAGCAGCGCGCAATCTGGAAGTAGCGGTCAAACCCGGAAATCATCAGGATCTGCTTGAAAATCTGCGGCGACTGCGGCAGCGCATAAAACTCGCCGGGATGCACGCGGCTCGGCACCAGAAAATCGCGCGCGCCCTCCGGCGTGGACTTGGTCAGGATCGGCGTCTCGATCTCGAGAAATCCCTGGCCGCTCAGGCTCTCGCGAATCGCACGCGTAATCTGGTGGCGCAGCAAGAAGTTGCGCTGCATCTCCACGCGGCGCAGGTCGATATAGCGATACTTGAGGCGGGTTTCCTCATTCTGGATCGCTTCTTCCGAAGGTGAAAATGGCGCCAGGCGCGCGTCGTTCAGGATACGCAGCTCGGTCGCTTCAATCTCCACCTCGCCCGTTGGCATCTTGGGATTAATGGCGTCTTTGCCACGCAGGCGCACCTTGCCCACCGCAGCCACCACGTACTCAGGCCTTACCTGCTCGCCCTTTAAATGCCCATCGGGCGTCAGCTCTTTGTCCAGCACCACCTGCGCGATGCCGCTGCGGTCGCGCACATCGAGGAAGATCAGGTTGCCGTGGTCGCGGCGCCGATTCACCCAGCCCATCACGACCACGTGTTCGCCTGCGTTGGCGGCGCGCAATTCGCCGCACATCTGCGTCCGTTCAAGATTGCCTAAAAAGTCGAGCACAAAGTCAATCCTCTGTCGTCTTGAAGGGGCACGACTTTAGTCGTGCCATAAGACGATTGATTAAAATGCGTGAGGGCTTTTAGCCCCTGAGGGAATCCCCGCGAAGCCAATCAGCTTGGCTCAACCAACTCCAAACTGACTGAGCACCATTCATTCTTCACTGGACGCTGAAAGCGCCCGAGTCAACTCCGCGCGCGGAACCTTGGTTTGTATTCCGGTTGAGAAGTCCTTCACAGTCAGGATACCGGATTGAAGCTCGTCTTCGCCCATGATGACGATTCGGCGCGACGTTCGATCGGCTGCCTCAAACGACTTCTTCAGTCGAAACGATCCGTCTCCCAACTCGACGCTCAACCCTCCCCGCCGCAGTTCACGCGCCAGCGCGAGCGCAGCCGGGTTCAGCGCCTCGCCCAGCGGTGCGATATACACGTCGTTCTTCTCCGGCTTGGCAGCTTCAAGTGCCTGAAGCGTCAGGACCAACCTGTCTTCTCCCATGGCAAAGCCGATGCCGGGAGCCTTGGGCCCGCCGATGGCTTCGCTCAGCCCGTCATAGCGCCCGCCGCCCAGCAGCGCATTCTGCGCGCCGAGACCTCCATGCGTGAACTCAAACGTGGTCCGCGTGTAGTAGTCCAGCCCCCGCACCAACCGGTGATTCCGCGTGTACGGCACCCCCGCCGCGTCGAGCGCTGCCGTTACCGCCGCGAAATGCGCCTTCGACGCTTCATCCAGCGAATCCACGATCTTCGGCAGCGTCTCGATAATCGGCTGATCCTCCGGCACCTTGCAGTCCAGCACGCGCAGCGGATTGGTCACCGCGCGTCGCTGGCAGTCCCCGCACATCTTTGGTGCCAGCGGAATCAATGCCTGCCGCAGCGTCTCGTTATAGCGTGCCCGGTCAGCCGACGACCCGACGGAATTGATCTCGAGATTCCAGCCGCTGATGCCCAGTTCGTCCAGCAGCGTGGCCAGCATCTCCAGCACTTCCGCGTCGCGCAACGGGCTTTCGCTGCCCGCGGACGGCGGCCCGATCACCTCTGCCCCGATCTGAGAAAACTGCCGGTACCGCCCCTTCTGGGGACGTTCGCGCCTGAATTGCGGCCCGATGTAATAGAGCTTCTGCAACTGTCCCGTCTCGCCCAGCTTATGCTCGATATACGCGCGAACCACGCCGGCTGTGTTTTCGGGCCTCAACGTTAACGACTGCGGCTTCTCCGACTGCGCGCGCGCCCGATCCTCCCACGTGTACATTTCCTTCGAGACAATGTCGGTCTCTTCGCCAACGCTGCGGGAAAACAGCGATGTGTCCTCAAAAACCGGGGTCCGGATCTCGCCGAAGTTATACCGGGCAAAGACGGCGCGCGCCGTCGCTTCAATTCGATTCCAAAGCGCAGTTTCCGGCGGCAATAAGTCGCGCGTGCCGCGCACAGCTTTCAATGTGGCCATAACCTATCCAGTCTAAATGGATGATGCTGAAAGGGCTTTTGCGACAGTTTTGCCGTTGCCGCATCTACTCATAAGCCAGGTGGCAACCTGCCGAATTGGTGAAAATTTGTTCATTTTTCGCGGAATGAGCTGACTTCCAGGTACCGAATCAGTCAGAAAACACGTCACTTTGTGGTTCATTCTGTACGTCTAAGCCAGGAGACTTCCCCTTTGACTCATAAAAACCGGCTCTTACTTATGTTCAGTCTGTTTCTTCTCGGATACACTGCGCCAAACGCACCCGGACAATCGCCTTTGCTCCTCCAGAATGCGCCCACCGGCAGCGCCGTCATCTCGGATGCACCCCTTCCGGTCGCTCAATCGGCAGTAATGTCCTCTCCTCCGCCGTCCGAGGTCAGGCTTTCGTCTTCAAGCTCTCTCGAAGATCCAACCGATGCACAAGATCAGGAGAATTCCCTCAACCCGGCCAGTCCGACGACACCCTCAAGAAGCCGATCCAGCAGAATCCCCTGCCCGCCAGAGATCCCCAAACCAAGCGCATCCTCGGCATCATCCCGAATTTCCGCTCCGTCAGTACCGACGAAAAGCTGCCGCCGATGACAGTCAAAGAAAAGTTCCTCACCGCGACTGCCGACTCCTTTGACTATTCGTCGATCTTCATCCCCGCCGTGCTTGCCGGCTATTCTATGGCCACAGACGCGACGCCCGAGTTTGGCCAGGGAGCCGCAGGTTACGGCCAGTACTTCTGGCATACCGCTCTCGATCAGACCAGCGAAAACTACATGGTCGAATTCGTCTTTCCCGTCATTACGCACCAGGACAACCGCTACTACACCCTCGGCCGCGGCGGATTCTTCAAGCGAACGGGCTATGCACTCAGCCGCGCCGTGATCACGCGAAATGACGCCGGCAACGAAACCTTCAACACCAGCGAAGTTGTGGGCGCCGGCGCCGCAGCCGGCCTTTCCACCCTCTACTATCCCGCCAGCAAACGCACTCTCAGCAACGTCGGCAGCGAGTGGGCCATCAACATCGGCATCGACGCAGGCTCCTTTGTGGTGAAGGAATTCTGGCCAGACATCAACCGCAAGCTCTTCCACCAGAATGATCCCATTGAGGGCGCGACGCACTGACAGGCAGCGTTATCGCCCAGCCATACAGCAGACCCCTAGGTAAACCGAGCTCATGATGCTTCAACTACTGCATCCCGGCATGGTGTAGCGGAATCCAACCGCCATGGAATATCGACTGCTGGGAGGCTCAGGCCTCAAGGTTTCTGCACTGAGTTTCGGCGTTGCCACATTCGGCGGTGGCAACGAATTCTTCAAGGCATGGGGCAGCACCGACGTCGCCGAGGCGACCCGCCTCATCGACATCTGCCTCGAAGCCGGCGTCAACCTCTTCGACACCGCGGACGGCTACTCGAATGGCCGTTCCGAAGAGATTCTGGGCAAGGCGCTCGCTGGCAAGCGTGATCGCGTACTCATTTCAACCAAAGCCTATTTCCCCATGGGCGACGGGCCAAACGACCGAGGCACATCACGCTATCACCTTCGCCAGGCGCTCGAGGCCAGCCTCCGCCGTCTCGGCACTGACCATGTCGACATCTACCATATGCACGGATTCGACGCGCTTACACCGATCGAAGAGGTACAAGAGACCCTTGACACATTCGTGCGCGAAGGCAAAGTGCTCTACACCGCCGCATCGAATTTCTCAGGTTGGCACCTGATGAAATCACTCGCCGTCGCAGATCGCTATGGCTGGACTCGATTCGTCGCCCACCAGGTTTACTACTCTCTCGTCGGTCGAGAATACGAATGGGAACTGATGCCGCTCGGTCTCGATCAGAAAGTCGGTGCGCTGGTGTGGAGTCCGCTTGGCTGGGGACGACTTACCGGCAAGATCAGCCGCGGCAAGCCGCTGCCCGAGGTTAGCCGCCTTCACAAGACAGCTGATGCGGGCCCTCCCGTTGCAGACGAATATCTGTATACGGTCGTGGATGCGCTGGATCCGTAGCTGCCGAAACCGGCAAGAGCATCCCGCAGGTTGCGCTGAACTGGGTTCTGCAGCGGCCGACAGTGTCGTCGATCATTCTCGGCGCGCGCAACGAGGAGCAGCTTCGCCAGAATCTAGACTGCCGTGGGCTGGAACCTGACTGCGGATCAGATCGCCAGACTCGACAAGGCCAGCGCAGTCACACCGGTCTACCCCTACTGGCACCAGCGCAACTTCCCGGAGCGCAACCCGCTGCCGGTGTAAGCGAACTTTGCAGTGCCCTCACTCTTCCCGCAAAACCTGCACCGGTTCAACGCGGGCAGCTCGAAGAGCAGGGACCAGCGACGCGCAGGCGGAAACCAGCAATATCAGCAAAATGACACCGCCATACGTTGCCGGATCAAGCGCGGACACCCCATACAGCATCGATCCGATAAAGTGCGAAAGCCCCATGCCAAGCGCCAAGCCCGGCAGCACATCCAATCACGGCCGCGCGCAGACCCTGCATCAAAAATCGCGCAACGATCTGGTTGCGCATCGCACCCAGCGCCAGGCGAACACCCACTTCACGCTGCCGCAGCCGGCCGAGGTAACTCAATGTGCCGTAGAGTCCGATGCAGGCCAGCAGAATGGCGGTCGCAGCAAAGATCGTCAGCAGCATGGTGCGCAGGCGATTCTCTGAAGACGCATCATCCAGATGCTCCTGCAGCGGAGCAAAAGCATACACCGAGCGGTCAGGCTCTATCTCATGGATCCGCCGTGCGAATCGTTTCCGCCATCGCCATCGGGTCGCCATGCGTGCGAACCAGGTAATTGGGAAACGGATCCGGCGCGCTGAAGCACGAATACACCGTGGGCACCGGTTGCGTGTTCAAGCCCTTCTTCCCGAGCATCACCCACGATGCCGCGAATCATGCCCTGAGGAAGGAAGTCGTTGTAGACAGCTCCTGAAAGCTGGTGCCCCACGGCAGCGTATCGCCCATGTACTTGTCCGCGAATGCGCGATTCACCATGACGTCGCTCGTGTTCGACGCCTGCCTGCAGCTTTCCCCAACCAGCAGCGGGATCCGCATGGTATCGAAATAGCCCGCCGAGACGTACCGGCTGTCCGCGAGGATCGGATGACCCGGTTCCAGCTTGCCGTCGATCTTGAACTCAATCTGATACTGCGACGGAACGCCGGGAAGCATCGCCGCCGTCGATGCAGCCTCCACGCCGGGCAATGTCCGCAGGCTCTCGAGCGTGCGATCGATGCGCTGGACCACATTCTTCATATCGCTTGTTTCTCCCCACGACCCGCTCACCTGGAACGTCAGCACGTGGCTGGGTTCAAATCCGGGATAGACCCGCGAGAGTTGCTGAAAACTGCGCAACAGCAATCCCGCGCCGATCAGCAGCGTCACCGCCAGCGTGATCTGCATCCCCACCAGCATCCATTGCAAGGTGCCGCGCGTTGAGACCTGGGTGCGGCCTCCCGCCGCCAGCGACTGCGCCAGCGTGCGGCGCGTCCCTCGCAGTGCAGGGAAAAGACCGCAAAGCAAAGTGGTAAACACTGCTGCAATCAGCGTGTAGGCCACGATCTGCCAGTTCAGTCCGATCTCTTCGGCGCGCGGCAGCGTCTTTGACAGCAGGTGGAAACCGCGTGCGGATACAGCGGCAACCAGCAGTCCGGCGAGCGATCCAAGCAGGGCGAGCGTGAATACTTCCGTCAAGAGCTGCACCACAATTGCCGGCCTAGATGCACCCAGCGAGAAGCGAATCGACACCTCATGCTCGCGCTCGGTCGTTCGCGCCAGCAACAGCGCCGCAATATTCGAGCAGGCAATCAGGAGCAGTAGCGAAACCGATCCGTAAAGCAACCACAGTGAACTACGTGCGCCGCCGATGATCACCTCTTTCAGCGCCGTCGTCTGAATCGTGAGTTCCGCATCGGGTTTGGGAAACTGCTTGCCCAGCTGGCTTTGAACGGTTGCAAGATCGGCCGTCGCCTTCTCCAGCGTAATCCCGGGCTTCATGCGGCCGATCACCGTGAACCAGGTTTCATCCCGCCGCTGCGCAAACGGTGCATCCGGCGCGCTCGGCGTCCACACATCTACTTCATTTTTCGGGAACTGAAACGACGCTGGCATGACGCCCATGATCGCGTAAGAGTAGCCGCCGATGTGCAGCTTTCGCCCAACCGCACCAGGATCGCCATGAAAGCGTCGCTGCCAGTAAGCGTAGCTGATGAGCGCGGCCGTCGGACCGCCCCAATGCTCCTCCTGCGGCGTGAACCCCCGTCCCAGTGCTGGCGAAACGCCCATCACCTGGAGGAATCGCGGTGCCACAAGACATTCGGTGACCTTCTCCGGCAAAGAACCGGAGGTCTCAGAAAGATCGTCGAAGTAGTAGCCGCTGATTGCCTGAAATGTTGAGTTTAGTCGGTTCCATTCTTCCAGCCGCACGGGAGCAACAAACGTGTTGGCGTCTCGCCCCTTGTAGTCGTGCTGATAAAGCGCAACCATTTGGTTGCCATCTGGAAATGGCAACGGTCGAAGGATGATCGCATCGATCGCTGAGAACACCGCGCTGTTCGCGCCAATTCCGAGCGCCAGCGTGAGAATGACCACAATTGAGAATGAAGGCGACTTGCGCAAAAAACGCACCGCGGCCTTCAGGTTGAAAAGCACGCTCTCAAGAAATGCTGAGATGTGCACCTCCCGCACCTGTTGCTTCACCTGTTCCCGCCCACCAAATTCAAGCATTGCGCGTCGCCGCGCCTCTTCTGGCGACATACCCTGTGCGACATAAGCATCTGTCAGCTCCGCGATGTGGAAGCCGATCTCCTGGTCCACCGCGTCTTCAGGAACTGGATTGCGTGGGGAACCTCTCCAGCCGATCATCGTTGCCTCCTGCGCAGGTTGCTACCGCGCCGTCTCCAGAATCAGGGCCACGGCCCGCGACAGCCGGTTCCACGTATCCTCTTCGGCAACCAGTTGCTTCCGCCCCTTCGCCGAAAGCTTGTAGAACTTCGCTTGCCTGCCGTTGTTTGATTCGCCCCAGTCCGCTTCGAGCCAGCCGCGCTTCTCCAGGCGGTGCAACGCCGGATAGAGCGACCCCTGCTGCACCTGCAGCACGTCGGATGAAATCTGCCGAATGCGTTGCGAGATGCCATAGCCATGCACCGGACCAAGCGCAACGACTTTCAGGATGAGCAAGTCAAGTGTGCCCTGCAGCAAGTCAGCCTTTTCAAGCGGGGCCATTTCGATCTGTCTCCTAGACAATCTACCTATAGATAGGGGATATGTAGATTGTCAAGGAGAAGGTGACGAACGAGTGCGAGCAGTCCTGGGTTCATCGATAAGAACTTGAATTGTCTAATGCGAATCGAGTTCGTGCCAGCGGTGGTGCTTCTTGTAGACGTAATGGCCGATCATCCACCCGAAGGCGCTGCCTACGAGCACGTCCGATGGGAAGTGCTGCTGGCCGAGCACGCGCGTCAGGCTCACGCCGGTGGCCAGGGTGTAGATCCCAAGCTGATTCAAACGCGACGGATACTCCTCCGCCAGCACAGCCGCGCTCGACCACGCGATCATGCTGTGCGACGAAGGAAACGACGAATCCCATCCAACGCTGGTCTGAAAGAACTTGCCCTTGGCGCCGTTCGACGGTGGGCCGCTCGCGCCAGAAGATCAGCTTCATTCCCTGTTCCACCACCAGGCTGTTGAGGATGGCTTCGCCGCCCAGGATGCCGGTTTCGCGAGCATGATCGTTGCCCTTAAGCTGGCCCGCAGCGAACATCACTGCGGGCGCAGCAATGAACGGGCTGACCAGCACATTGGAGGCAGTGGTATTCGCGTTGTTAAAGCTCGGATTGGTCGAAACGACTTCTGACATCGCCTGGTGGTCAGTGGTGATGGCGACGGTAACCGCCAGGCCAAGCGGGATCAGGTAGCGTAAATTCTTGTCACGGATACGGACAGGGCTCGACCAGATCGCTCCCTGATCCTTCAGAATATTCAGCGGCGTTTCGCGAAGCGTCACCTGCGGCTGCGGCGCGTTGGGCACCGAGGTCGCCGGCGGCCAGGTCTGTGCGTCAGCACTGACACCGAAAACGGCCACAAGCAGAACGAAGAAACCGAACCGAAGGATACGTTGGAATATCTTGCCAGAGGTGTTCACAGGTTTCTTTGATGCTAAACGATCTCGACGTTCGATTCAGATGAAAGAATCGTCATCCTGCCGTTACTTATCCGTCTCGGCAAGATAGATCTTCGTGTAATCGAGATAATTCTGTGCATACTCGAGAATCAGTTTGCGATCCTGGTCACCGAGTTCGCGCCGCTGCTTGCCTGGCACGCCAGCCCAAAGCGTCCGCGGAGGTACAACCGTGTGTTCGGGCAGCACCGCTCCGGCCGCGATGATGGAGCCTTCGCCGATCCGGCAGTCATTCAGAATTGTGACGCCCATCCCGATCAGCACCGCATCCTCCACCACGCACCCATGCACAGTCGCGTTATGTCCAATCGTCACCCAGTCGCCCACGGTGACCGCATAGAGATTCCGTTGCCCGTGCAGCACCGAGCAGTCTTGCACATTTGAATTCGACCCGACCCGAATCGAATTCACGTCACCGCGGAGAACAGCGTTCATCCAAACGGAGGAGTTCTCGCCAAGCTCGACGTCCCCAATTACTTGAGCGGACATATCGACATAACAGCTTGTCGGAATGGTTGGGAGTTTCCCTTGATAGCGGCGGATCATTTGAATTATCAGAACCCTCAGAACACCAGTGTAAGTGAGTGGCAACCCCTGTGTTTGTACCAGTTTTAGCCAATCTTCTCCTTATAGGAAATATTTTCTGGGTCTCGGATATGAAGGAGGAAATCCCTGAAGGTCCGCTTTTTCGTAAGTTGGCCGAGAACATGCACTTGCGGTATCATGAATGTGGGCCTTTCTGGCAGGTTTGGAGGTGTTTACCCTTTGGCAGAGGTTCGCTTGCAGGAAGGCGAACCGCTTGAGAACGCGCTACGCCGGTTTAAACGGAAGGTACAGCAGGAAGACATCATCAAGGAAGTGAAGCGTCATTCCTACTATCTGAAGCCCGGTGAGAAGCGTCGTGTCAAAGCAGCACTGGCACGCAAGCGGAATCGCAAGAAAGCTCGTAAAGAGCAGGACTAAGTTACCCATCACACATCGCGAAATGCGCCGCCCGGGCTATACTTACTCCCCCGGGGTGAGAGCAGCCATATAGCATGACCATCGGGCGGCGCATCGCGATTGTTAATTCAAGTTTGCGCTGAGAGTTGAGTTGAAAGCGCGAAATGCTTTAAGTCTCCCTACTGCGGAGACGTTTCAAATATCGCCGCCCTGTTTATTGCGGCCCGGGCCCTTGTTGTTCAAGGACGTTCAAAGACAGGGAAACGGGACCGGCGAGCTCTCAAGATCATGGCCGATTTCGACAGTCCTCCCTGCTTTGGGGGAAGCGGCCATGGAATTTGTCGACAGAGTTTTGAAGTGCAACGATTGCGGTGCAGAATTTGTCTTCACCGCGGGCGAGCAACTGTTCTTCCACGACAAACAATTCAAGAACGACCCCAAGCATTGCAAGCAATGCAAGGCTAAACGCGCCACGGGCGGTCGAGTCCGTTCTGAAACCCGAACTACCTGTTCGGCGTGCGGTACCGAAACCACGGTTCCGTTCAAACCTACCCAGGGCAGGCCTGTCCTGTGCCGTGCCTGTTTTCAGAAGCAGCCAAGACCTGTCGCGGCCGCGCCTACCGCGCCAGTTACGCCTCTGTTGAGTTGATAAGCTGACCAGCGGCTCTTCCGCCGAATCCTGACGCACGTTCGCGCCCACGAGAGCCAAGTGCGGTTCTACCGTCGCGGCTGCTTCAGCGCCCTGTGTCCGATGTCATGGCGATAGTACATGCCTTCAAAATGAATTTGCGCAAGTGCTTCGTATGCTCGCGACAGTGCCTCTTCCAGCGAATCGCCTCCGGCCGTGACGCCCAGTACGCGGCCGCCGCTGGTCACCAGCTGGCTGCCGATGCGGGCGGTGCCCGAATGAAAGACCTCGACGCCCGGGATCTGCGCCGCGAGGCTCAGCCCGCTGATGGGCAGTCCGGTCTTGTAACTGCCCGGATATCCCGAGGAACTTGCCACCACACAGGCCGTCGCACCTCGACTCCAGCGCATCTCCGTCTCCGCGAGACGGCCATCGATGCAGGCCTCCAATGCATCGACCAGGTCCGATTCGAGCCGCAGCAGGATCGCCTGCGTCTCCGGATCGCCGAACCGCGCGTTGTACTCCAGCAACTGCGGTCCTCTCGCGGTCATCATCAGCCCGCAATACAGAACGCCAACAAATGGCGCACCTTCCTCCGCCATACCCCGCACCGTAGGCTCCGCAATATGGTGCAGAATCCAGTCCGTCATTGTGGGCTCCAGCATGTCGCTGGTGGAGTAGACGCCCATGCCCCCGGTGTTCGGCCCCGTGTCTCCCTCGCCGATCCGCTTGTGATCCTGCGCGGGAACCAGGGGCACTACGTGCGTGCCATCCGAGAGGCACAGAAAACTCACCTCTTCGCCTTCCAGGAACTCCTCGATCACCACCTGCTTCTCAGCCAAGCCAAGAAGATCTCCGCTGAAGAGGCCCTGTGCCGCTTCGAGCGCAAAATGGCGCGTCGGGCAGATGATGACGCCCTTGCCTGCAGCCAGTCCATCGGCTTTCACCACCACGGGCGCGTGGAAGTGCTTGATCGCATCTTCCACCTCTTTGCTGCTGGTGCAGACCGCGTAATTGGCCGTCGGAATCTGGTGCCGCTTCATGAACTGCTTGGCAAAGGCTTTGCTCGACTCCAGTTGCGCCGCATCGCGGGTCGGCCCGAAGATGCGATAACCGCGCTCGCGAAAAGCATCCACCACGCCCAGTGAGAGCGGAAGTTCCGGCCCGACGATGGTCAGGCTCGGCTGTTCCACTTCTGCCAAGCGCACCATGGCGCCTACATCTTTCATATCTACAGGCACGCAGCGAGCCACCTGCCCGATGCCGCCATTGCCCGGCGCGCACACAATCTCTGTAACGCGAGGGCTGCGGCTCGCAGCCCATGCCAGCGCATGTTCCCGTCCGCCCGAACCAAGGATCAGAACCTTCATTGACTTCAAACCTTCCTCTTCAGTGCACAAGCCAGAAAAACCATGGTCAGCAATTGAGGTAGGGGAAGTCAAACTGCAACGGCTCATATCGGCTCATTATTGTGAAGCACGCCGTGTCTGTCTGCTCGATCGGCTTGCGCAACCAGAAAGCGTCATCGTGAACTCTGATGCGCATCAGCCCCTATACTGAGGCGTGATGAACCGGCGCGCATTCCATCCGCCGAAGAGAGCACACGCATGGTCGAACGCCGCATCAAGCCGTACCTCGAGCAGTTGGCTGAAGACCAGCAGCGCGACGAGCAGCGTCGAGCCTTCCGCCGCAACCAGACCTTCGGCCTGCTTATCATCGCGGCTGCGATTCTCATCTGGTGGCTCTTCCACACCAACCCGAAATGGATCTTCCCTCCCGGCTGGTGGCGCCCATGACTCCTTCGCGGAGGGCGAACCGCGGCTTCGCCGCCATTCTTAGCCGGACGAGTGCATCAACTCTGAATAATGCTGTGCGGCCTGGGGTGTCTCGGTGACTGACGAACGCGAGCCTCTCGCCGTCCTTCTTCTGGGCCCAACAGGCAGCGGTAAAACCGCTCTCTCGCTCTCCCTCGCCGAACGCTTCAACGGAGAAATCGTCAGCTGCGATTCCGTCGCCGTCTATCGCGGCATGGACCTCGGCACCGCCAAACCGACGCCTGAGGAACGCGCCCGCATCCCGCATCACCTCATCGACGTCGCCGATCCCGATCAGCCATTCACGGCCGGCGACTACAGCCGCCAAGCCCGCTCCGCCCTGCGCGAAATCGCGAGCCGCAATGAACTCCCCATCGTCACCGGCGGAACTGGCCTCTACCTGCGCGCACTTACTGAAGGCCTCTTCGCCGGCCCTGCACGCCAGGAAGACCTGCGTCAACGCCTCCGCCGCAGCGCCGAGCGCCACGGCAGCGACTGGCTCCATCGCCTGCTCACCCGTCTGGATCCCGCATCGGCGATGCGCATCCACGCCAACGACACGCCCAAGCTCATCCGCGCCATCGAGGTCTGCCTCGCCGCGCGCCAGCCCATGTCGAGCGTGCTCGCGCGCGATCCCCTCACCGGCTTTCGCCTGCTGCGCATCGGCCTCAACCCGCCTCGCGTCGCGTTGTATGAACGGCTGAATCAACGCTGCGCCGAGATGTTCGCGTCAGGTCTCATCCAGGAGACACGTGCTCTCCTCGCCTGCTATGGACCCATCAAAGCGCTGGACTCACTCGGTTACCGTCAGGCGCAGTCCGTTCTACTGAAGGGCGTCAGCGAAAAAGTCGCCATTGCTGAAGCCCAGCAAGGTCATCGCAACTACGCCAAGCGCCAGCTCACCTGGTTTCGCCGCGAGCCGGGTGTGCACTGGATAGAGGCCTTCGGCGATGAGCCTCAAGCGCTGGCCGCCACCTGCGATCTGGTCCGCGATAATCTGGGGTCATGAGCAGCGAGATTCACCAAAGCGCCCTGGTTTCTGAGGAGTCCCTCGACCGGTTTCTGGATGCATTCTTTCACCACACGTTGCCCAAACCTCAATGGACCCATGCGGCGCACGTCACTCTCGCAGCCTGCCTGCTTCATAGAGATGACGTGCCCTCCGTGCTGCCAATCGTGAGAAATGCGATCCGTAGCTACAACGTTTCGGTTGGCACAGAGAATACCGACACCTCCGGATACCACGAGACGCTCACCGTCTTCTGGCTCAGAGTGGTGGCACAGAGCCTTCGTCAGGTGCCCTCAGCGTCGCGGCTCCAGGCAGTGCGCGGTGTAGTCGCAACCTATGGAGCAGAGCGCGCTCTGCACCGGCTCTACTACTCCATCGATATCGTCACCTGCACGGCGGCAAGGCTTGCATGGGTTGAACCCGACGTGAAGCCCCTCCCCTAGCTCAACATCCGAAGCGAAGGCCTGCTGCGGTGCATCCTTTAAACTGAACGTTGGCATCGCGTTGATTTGGGCGCGCAGGAACGGAGTCTTTTCTTGGCAGACACAATCTATGACGTAGCGATCATCGGCAGCGGGCCGGCGGGTTACACGGCAGCCATTCGCGCAGGACAACTCGGTCTCAAGGTCGCCCTCATCGAATCCGCCAGCGTTCTTGGCGGCACCTGCCTCCATGTCGGCTGCATCCCCACCAAGGCCCTGCTCTTCAACGCTGAACTCTGGGACCACCTCAAGCAGGCGGCCGAGTACGGCATCGACAACGTCGACGCTCGCACCCTCAACTGGGATGCCGTGCAGAAGCGCAAGACTTCCATCGTCGACAAGCACACCAAGGGCCTCGGATTCCTGATGAAGAAAAACAAGGTCACGGTGATCTCCGGCTACGGCCGCCTCACCGGCGCCGCCAAAGACGGCATCCACACCATCGATCTGACTGCAGGAGACGGCGCGAAGAGCGAAGTCAAAACAAAGAACATCATCCTCGCCACTGGTTCCGACGCCAAGATGATCTTCGGCCTCAAACCAGATGACCGCATTCTCACCAACATCGAAATGCTCGCCATCCCTCAGGTGCCGAAATCCCTCATCGTCATCGGCGCTGGAGCCGTCGGCGTCGAGTTCAGCTCCATCTTCCGCAGCTTTGGCACTGAGGTCACGCTGGTCGAATTCCTGCCGCGCATCATGCCCCCTGAAGACGAGGAGATTTCCAAGGAGCTCACCCGCGTCTTCAAAAAGCGCGGTATCGACATCAACACCGGAGCCAAGGTCGAAAAAATCGAGAAGACCGGCACCGGCGTCAAAGTCACCTGGACCGGCGCCAACGGCAAGCCTGTCGAAAAGGAAGCTGAGAAAGTACTCGTCGCCGTAGGCCGCGCCCCGCGGATCGCTGACGTTGGCATCGACAAGACCCGCATCGAACTCGACCGCGGCTTCGTCAAAGTCGGCGAAGCGCAGGAGACCGCCGAGCCCGGCATCTACGCCATCGGCGACATCGTCGCGGGCTTGCCGCAGCTCGCACACTCCGGCTCCATGAGCGGTATCGTCGCCGTCACCCAAATCGCTGGCCGCAAATATCGTTCCGTCCGTCGCGACCGCATTCCCGCCTGCACCTACAGCGATCCGCAGATTGGCTCAGTCGGCCTGACCGAAGCGCAGGCCAAGGAGCAGGGCTACGAGATCAAGGTTGGCAAGTTCCCCTTCGCAGGCAACTCCAAGGCCACCATCGTCGGCAGCCACGACGGCTTCGTCAAGATTGTCGCCGAGGCCAAATACGGCGAAATCCTCGGCGTCCATATCATCGGCCCGCAGGCAACCGAGCTCATCGCCGAAGCCGTAGCCGTCATGGAACTCGAAGGCACTATCGACGAGCTCATGTTCACCATCCACGCGCATCCAACCATCAGCGAGGCGATGCTCGACGCCTACGCCGCCGTCGAAGGCATGGCCATCAACGCGTAAATTGCGCGCGTTTGGTTTTTTGACCGACGTCCCGAGCGGCTATGCCCATTCATAGCCTCTTTGTCATTAAAGGATCATGAATTACTTGAGAAAATATCGTGAATAGCGTTAAGATCGTCCATTCCGCGTGAATTGCGGAGGGACTTATGAAGTGCTACCTCCCGTCTCCGAAGTTGGTCATCTCTGCCCTTTTACTTGCAGCGGCTGTGTCGTGGTGCCAGACAAGCGATTCGGCGTCCAGTTCCGTTCGATCATCTCCAACTCGGTTGTCCATTGAGGATCACAATGCGCCGCCCAATCAGACAATCGGGGAGATCCGACAAGCTGCCGAGGCCGGCGACCCTCTAGCCCAGAACAACCTGGCTTTCGCTTACGCCTTCGGCAAAGGCGCCGAGCAGAACTACGAAGAAGCGGCCCGATGGTTTTCTGTGGCCGCTTCCAAGGGCTACGCCCCCGCGCAATTCAATCTCGGTGCGCTCTACGAAAATGGATTGGGCGTGCCTCAGGACGATGCGAAGGCCTACACGCTCGTACGCGCTGCTTCTCTCCAGGGCTACGCTGCAGCCGAGGAGAGATTGGGTTACTTCCTTGAGAAGGGAAAAGCCGTCCCGGTCGATCTCTCCGAGGCTGCACGCTGGTATCGTGCCGCTGCCGATCAAGCAGACGCCGTTGCGCAATGCAAACTTGGCAATCTCTATCACGCCGGTCGCGGCGTTCCCCATGACGACGCTGAATCAGCAAAGTGGTATCGGGCCGCCGCTGAACTTGGAAATGCAATCGCCCAGAACAACCTTGGCTCGTTCTACCAGCATGGTATCGGACTCGAGCGAGACTACGAGCGGGCACTCTACTGGTATCGCAAAGCGGGCGCTCAGGGGCTTGCCCAAGCCGACAACAACCTCGGAGTCATGTACGAAGATGGCCTGGGAATCGCCCAAGACTATCATCAGGCAGCAATTTTGTACGCGGATGCGGCTGTCCGTGGCGTCACCCGCGCTCAGTACAATCTTGCTACCATGTACTCCTCCGGTCGTGGCGTTCCGCTTGACTATGTGACCGCATACTTCTGGTACAGCCGCGCCGCCGCCACGGGTGACGCATCTGCAGTACGTGCTCTCAAGCAGATGGCCAGCGTGATGACGCCACACCAGAAGGAAATCGCGCAGGCCCGCGTCTCCCAATCACAAGCCGCGAGCATCTCAGAGGATCCGACCCATTCGCCCTTTGATACCGCACGGATGAATCCCAGGTAGCTACGCGGCAAGCCACGTTTCAATTTCAATCTTCCAGCACCAACCGCGTCGCCGCGTGTGGCCTGTCCTAGCCGGAACCATTACACTTTCAACGGATTGGTTGTGAGCAGGAGGTTCTGAATGAAGGCGTTGGTCAAGGCGCGGCCCGAGCGCGGACTCTGGCTGGAAGACATCCCTGAACCCGCGATAGGCATCAACGACGTCCTCATTCGCGTTCGCTACACAGGTATCTGCGGTACCGACGTTCACATTTACAACTGGGATGAATGGGCGCAGAACACCATTCCTGTCCCCATGGCCATCGGTCACGAGTTCGTCGGCGAAATCGTCGCAGTTGGTTCGAATGTCAACGACTTCTTCCCCGGCGATATCGTCAGCGGGGAGGGGCATGTCGTCTGTGGCCGCTGTCGCAACTGTCTCGCCGGCAGGCGGCACCTCTGCGTCTCCACCAAGGGAGTCGGCGTCAATCGTCCTGGTGCCTTTGCCGAACTGATCTCGCTGCCGATGACCAACATCTGGCGGCATCACCCCGGCGTCAATCTTGAAGTCGCTGCCATCTTCGATCCCTTCGGCAACGCCGTTCACACCGCCCTATCCTTTCCCGTGCTGGGAGAAGATGTGATCATCACCGGCGCCGGCCCTATCGGCATCATGGCCATTGCCATCGTGCGTCACGCCGGAGCCAGGCACGTCGTCGTCACCGACCTCAATCCCTTCCGTCTCGATCTCGCGCGCAAGATGGGAGCCACACTCGCAGTCAACCCCACTGAAACGCCGCTGAGTGAAGTTCAAAAGCAGCTCAAGATGACCGAGGGGTTCGATGTGGGCTTGGAGATGTCCGGCAACCCGCAGGCTCTTAGCGACATGATCGACAACATGAGCCATGGCGGCAAGATCGCTGCACTCGGCATCCCCTCCAAAAGCATTCCTATGGACTGGCGCCCGGTGATTTTCAACATGATCACGATCAAGGGCATCTACGGCCGCGAGATGTACGAGACCTGGTACAAGATGTCGGTGATGTTGGATTCAGGCCTGGACATTTCGCCCGTGATCACGCACCGCTTTCCGTACAGCGAGTTTGAAAATGGTTTTGCCGCCATGATCTCCGGCAACACCGGCAAAGTCGTCCTCGACTGGACCAGCCTCGGCTGAACCTGGTATCGCTCTCCGACGATGATGCGACCATAGAGTCATGCTGAGGGGACCGCAGAGGCGTCGAAACATCCGCGGTTGCTTTCAAGCCGGATGTTCGAGTTCGCCGCGATACACCGACAACCCGTAAAAAACTGTACCTGCGCGATGTTCACGGCTGGACGGGTTTGGTCGCTTTCGGACACATTCGGCAACAAACGAATCTCTGTGATCGATTAACCTCTTTCGATTCTTCTTACATCATTGGTTTCAAACTTGCACTCTGTTCTAGGATCGCGCCTTGTCCCCCCGGGGGCCTCGTTGCCTTACCCGTCTTCCACGAGTTGAATGATGCTTCAACGAGCGCTTTTCAGAATTCGGAACTCAATCAGCGCGTTCGCCAACACGCCCACCATCTCCCTCGCCCTTGTAGTAACGATCGCGATCGGGGTTGGAAGCAATGCCATTGTCGGCGGATTCATCGCGGGATTGGCCCAACCAAGTTCTCAGGTTGGCACCTCCGAACAAATTGTTTCCATCTTTGCGCATGACCGGTTCTCTGAGGCCAGACCACTCTCCGATACCGAGTATCAGGCAATTCGAAGCGGCAACGCAACATTCGCATGGGTGAGCGCTCTCCGTATCGCGCCACTTGACGTCGACATCGATGGACATTCAGAAACCGTAACCGTTGCCGGCGTTATGCCCGATCTGGCAAAGGCATTAAACCTGACGTTTAGGAACGGTGTCGTTTTAAGTGACCATCTGTGGGGGACGGAATTCGGCGACGAGAACCGCGGAGTTGTGCGCCATATTCGCGCAAACAACGCACAGCTTCCAATCACCGGGGTTACGCCAAAATCGCTGGAGGGCCTCTATGGAGACCGCCCGATTGATATCTGGATGCCCTTTGAAGAAGACACCCCGCAAGACACAAATTCTCGCCGCCATGATCTGTGGGCTCTCGCGAGGCTTCGTCCCGGCGTTTCGCTCGCGAATGCGCAGCGCGAGATCCGCACCCTGTTGAAAAGGTCGGACGGCATCGACGTCATTCCTTACAGCGGCACCGCGCCGGGAACAGCGAGAGGATTGGAATCGATTGTCACCCTGCTCAATTTCATCGCGGGGTCCGTCTTCCTGATCGCTTGCATCAATGTTGCGTCGCTCTTGCTGGGAAGAGCATTCGAGCGCTCAAGTGAGACCTCGCTTCGAGTTGCACTCGGAGCGACGCGACGGGCATTGAGCGGCGAATTGCTCGCGGACAGTGTTGTGATCGCGCTGGCAGGCGGAATTCTGGGCCTGCTGCTTGCAATCGGCGCAAAGCGGATTATTCCAAGCCTCCTGTTTGAAGAGGATGCTGAGCGCCTCATCTTCGTGCCCCCGGTCACGACTCTCATAGTGTCTTCCATCGTTTGCATCAGCATTACGGTGCTTGCTGGAATGATGCCGATCGTCGCAACGGTAACTGATCGCCCATGGACGGTTCTTCAACGCGAACAAGGATCGTCCTCCACAAAAGTCGTGAGGCTGAGGTCCGCCCTGGTCGTTCTGCAGATTGCACTCTGCTGTACGCTAGTCATCTTTGCGACCCTCCTTCTACAGGGTTTTCACAATGCGCTCAAAACCGGAATCGGACAGAAGCTCGGAAATCCAATTCTTCTGACTGTTCAGCGTCACCCGCTCGACTTCCGCGGGGACTACTTCAAAGCTGTTGAACAGAGTGTGAAGTCTGTGTCCGGTGTTGCACCGGTTGCGTGGACAACGCAGCTTCCAGGAGCCCAACCAATCTGGCAATCTTTTCGGATCCAGCCGGCGTCGTTACCTCTGCACGAGGCTGTTTTGGATATTGCCGAATTCCTCCGGGACGATCAAGGCCAGCCCCAACAGCAGGCAACTGCAGGTCGCCTCTTCGAAGCGCGGGATCAATCGTGCAGGGTTGCTGTTGTGAATGGTGCCGCGGTTGGGGCTCTGTCCGTCAGCCCGGTCGGCGAGAGGATCTTCGATCCCACTGGAAACCCGGTAGAGATCATCGGCGTTGTCAACCCGGCCTCCGGGGATATCGGCAACCGCCGTCCAACGATCTACTTCGATCCGCTGAATCCGATTGCACACCCTTTCATGAAAGGCGTTCGCTTCCGGGCTCCTGCCGCAACATCTGACATTGAATTGAACGTCAACTTCGTCTCGAGTGGTTATGCGCAGGCATTCGGTCTCTCGTTAATTGGCGGCCATTGGTTCTCTGACTATGGGCACCTTTCTGGTCAATGCGGAGGTGTGGGAGTGATAAATCAGGAAGCCGCGGATGTCTTTTTCGGCGGCAAACCTCTCGGTGCAGAAATCATTGACCAGAACGGCAGCCAAACCGAGATTATCGGAATAGTTCGATCTCAAAGCCTGGGAATTTTTCAGCAGCATGCGGAACCAACGATTTTCATCCCTGCCTGGCACGATACCCCCCTTCGCATGACGCTCGTTCTCAGGACATCTAAAGCAACCGACAAACAGATGGCCGAACTCCGGTCCAAAATCGAGTCTGTTCCCGGACACGAAGTGGCGTCCCTTGAAATCAAGACGCTCGATTCGCAGTTGGCCCGCTCAGCGTTTGCTCCGCTGCGGATTGCAACACTGATCGCACTGGCATCAGCGCTCGCTGCACTGGTGGTCAGCATGATTGGGGTTTTCAGCATACAGAGATATGTTGATCGCGAGCGTCGCAGGGTTCTGGCCCTCCACCTTGCATTTGGAGCTCAAGGATGGCGCATCTTATACAAGAGTCTTATTGAGTCAGGACGACTTGTCTTCGTGGGATGCGTGGCGGGTACGATGTTTTCCGTCGCTCTCCAGCGCGTGTTGCTGAGCGGAACAGGGCTCATCGCTCGGCCACCATTTCAGGCCTGGTTGATTGCACTGCTTTTGCCGGCCCTTGTGGTTTTGATTACCGGCGCCCTTGCCGCAATCCGATCGCTAAGTGTGCATCCAATGGCCATCATGCGTGACAGATGAGGGTTTCGGGGTGGTTGTCGTCCATCCGCAAGCCTTCATTTCTCAACGCAACCGGGCCCTACAATTCCGTCGACTTGCTCTCCACCAGCCCCTTCGCCTTGGAGATGAACTCGCCGAGCGGCATCGATCCCTGGTCGCCCTTGCCGCGGGTGCGCACACTTACCGAGCCGGCGGTTTCTTCCTTGTCGCCAAAGACCAGGATGTACGGAATCTTCTGGTTGGCGAGATCGCGGATCTTGGCATTCATCTTCTCGTTGCGCGCATCCGCTCTCCACTCTGAAGCCGGCGAGCTTTCAACTCGGCTTCCACCTTCTCCGCGTAAGCAACATGCCGCTCGCTGATCGGTACCAGCCCGATCTGCACCGGCGCCAGCCATAGCGGAAACGCACCGGCGTAATGCTCAATGAGCACGCCGAAGAATCGCTCGACCGACCCGAACAGCGCGCGATGCACCATCACCGGCTGATGCCGCTCGCCGTCCTCGCCCACATATTCGAGCTCGAACCGCGCGGGGAGGTTGAAGTCGAACTGCACCGTTGAGAGCTGCCACAGCCGTCCCAGCACGTCCACCAGCTTGATATCGATCTTCGGCCCGTAGAACGCTGCCTCGCCCGGAATCGTCTTGTACGGAATGCCTTTGGCCTTCAGCACATTGTCCAGCGAGCGAATCGCGAGATTCCAGTTCTCATCCGAGCCTGCATAGTGGGCGCGGTCGTTGGGATCCCACGTCGACAACTCAACTTTGAATTCGTTGAAGCCGAAAGTCTTCAGCACCGCTTCGGCAAAATCGATGCAGGCCACAACTTCGCTCTCAATCTGCTCCGGTGTACAGAAGATATGTGCATCGTCCTGCGTAAAGCCGCGCACGCGCAGCAGCCCGTGCATCGTTCCCGAGCGCTCGTAGCGATACACATTTCCCAGCTCCGCATAGCGCTGCGGCAGGTCGCGATAGCTCTTCGGCGAATTCTTGTAGATCAGGATGTGTCCCGGGCAGTTCATCGGCTTCAGCCGGTACTCGGCATCGTCCAGCTCCATCGGCGTGTACATGTTGCCGGAGTAGAAGCCCTCGTGCCCGCTCACCTTCCACAACTCGCGCCGCATCACGTGCGGAGTGAAGACCATCGAATACCCGCGCCGCAGACACTCGTCGCGCATCCAGTCTTCCATCACCTTGCGGATCAGTGCGCCCTTGGGATGCCAGAAGATCAGTCCCGCGCCCGCCAGTTCCTGGATGCTGAACAGATCAAGCTGCTTGCCCAGCACGCGATGATCTCGCTTCGCCGCCTCTTCCAGCCGAGCAAAGTGCGCATCCATATCCTTCTGCGAGAAGAACGCCGTTCCGTAAACACGCTGCAGTTGCGGATTCTTCTCGTCGCCGAGCCAATAGGCACCGGCAAGGCTCGTCACCTTTACCGCCTTGACGCGCCCCGTTGAGGGCACATGTGGTCCGCGGCAAAAGTCCACAAACTTGCCGTTGCGATAAAAGCTGACCTGCGAACCGGGCTCCGTGAACTTCGTCACGAAGTGTGTCTTCATGAAGTCGCCGTCGCGCTCGAATTCTTCCAGCGCCTGCTCGCGTGGCTCGTACTCGCGCACAAACTTCTCATCCCGCGCGATCACCTCGGCCATCTTCTTGTCGATGGCCGCCAGATCGTCCGGCGTAAATGGTTTCTCGCGATAGAAGTCGTAGAAGAATCCCGAATCCGTTGCCGGCCCATGGCCAAGCTTCGTCTCTGGAAACAGCTCCAGCACCGCCGTCGCCAGCACGTGCGCAGCCGAGTGACGCACCACCTTCAGCGCCTCGGGATCGTTCTCCTTGACCAGTTCGAGCTTCGTGTCCGCGTTGAGCGGCGTTGCAAGGTCTACCAGTCGGGTCGCCGACGCATCCTCCGCCGCATACATCGCAGCCTCCGACTCGCCCTCGGCGGTCGTCTTCGCCTTCGTCTCCGTAGTCACCGGGGTCAGACGGGCCACAACGGAGGCCGCCGCCAGCCGCGGCGAAATCGAGTTGGCGATATCCAGAGGCGTCGTCCCGGCGGGCACTTCGCGTATGCTTCCGTCGGGCAGGTGTACGGCGATATTTTGCGTGCTCATGATGGTTTTCAGGGTCCTGACTGATCAGGCCACGCGTTAACCGCGGACCTATGCTCTTCCTTAAGGATATAACGGCTCAAAGTGGAACCACTGCCGAAGGGCGTGCGTAGAGGACAAAGTACCCAACGGGAAACTCGATCGTGCTGTGTGTCGCACGCGCCGGGATCACGCAAGGAAGGTCTCGCATGCCAGGAATCTCAAGAACCATAATTGTCTGGGCGTTGATTGCAGTCGCAGCACTCTCTGCATCAGCCCAGCCCGCGATTCAACCCACCGCCGATATCACCAAGGTGCCCGCGGCAGCGCGGCCCTCGCCACAATTCGACGCCGAAGCAGCCACCGAAGCCTATATGGCCATGATGCCGCCGGAGGCCGTGGCCCGTTCCAATGCCTACTTCGAAGGCGGCTACTGGCTTATCCTCTGGGATTTTCTCTACGGCGCGGCGATTTCCCTTGTGCTGCTCAATCTCCGCTGGTCGGCCCGTATGCGCGATCTGGCGGTTCGCATCACGCGCTTCCGTTGGCTACAACCTCTTCTATATGGAGTCCAATACGTGATCGTTACGGCTGTGATTGGCTTTCCGCTCGAGTTCTACGAGAACTACGTGCGTGAGCACAAATATGGGCTGGCAACGCAGAGTTTCGGGCCGTGGATGGGCGACGAATTCAAGTCGCTGCTTGTGTCATTGGTCATCAGCTCAATCGCGATGATGGTTCTGTTCGCCATCGTGCGCAAGTTCCCCAGGACCTGGTGGATTTGGGGCGCGGTTGCATCGATGGGCCTGTTGACGATTCTCATTGCCATCGGCCCGGTGTTTCTTCAGCCGATCTTCAACACGCCCAAGAAGCTTGATAACCCGAAGATCACTGCGCCGATTCTGCGCATGGCGCACGCGAACGGGATTCCCACTAACGATGTGTGGGAAATTGATGCCAGCCGCCAGACCACACGCATGAGCGCCAATGTGAGCGGATTCGGCAACACGATGCGCATCACGCTGAACGACAACCTGATTCAACGTGGATCGCCGGAGGAGATTCAGGCGGTTATGGGGCACGAAATGGGCCACTACGTGATGAATCACATCCCAAAGAGCCTCATGTTCCTTTTGATTCTCGATGTGCTGTCGTTTGCGTATCTCTTCTGGGGCATCAGGTGGGCGATCGGCCGCTGGGGTGCGCGTTGGGAGGTCAGCTCAGCGAGCGATCCGGCTGTGGTACCGCTGGTGCCGTTGCTGGCGGGGATTCTGTTCTTCGTTCTGACCCCAATCAATAACACCTTCACACGGGTGCAGGAGAAAGAGGCCGACATGTTCGGACTCAATGCCGCCCGCCAGCCCGATGGCTTTGCACAGGCCGCGATCCACCTCGGCGAGTACCGGAAAATGCGCCCCGGCCCCATCGAGGAGTTCCTCTTTTACGATCATCCCAGCGGCTACAACCGCATTCACTCTGCGATGATCTGGAAGAGCCAGAACCTGGAATTGTTCGAGAAGGCACCCGTTCAACAAGCCGCGCATTGAAGAGCTGGTTGCCTGCTTGAGAGTGGCGACCGGATGTGCGGGATAGTTAAGCCGAGCAGTATCTTTCAGGCTTCCGGTCCTCGGATCCCCAGCGCCCACTTGTCATAACCGGCACGTGGGAATACGCTATCTACATGCGTCGATGTCGCTAACACCGTCCTGGTGAGAGCTCCGATGCCCGGCGTGCGCCCGTGAGCGCGCGTATCTTTTCCGCCTGACAGCTCCACCGCTATTCCCCGCATTTTCCAACTCGTGTCCGGGAACTTTCATCTCGGAAAAAGGAGAAGATCATGGCGCGTATTGCCGCGAATGTAACTGAACTGATTGGTCATACCCCGCTCGTGCGTCTGAACCGCGTGGCAGCAGGTCTGCCCGCCACTGTCGTTGCCAAGCTCGAAGGCCAGAATCCGGCAGCCAGCGTAAAGGACCGCATCGGGTTTGCGATGATCGATGCCGCCGAAAAGGCCGGCAAAATCAAGCCCGGCGAGACCGTCCTCATCGAGCCGACGAGCGGCAACACCGGCATCGCCCTCGCGTTTGTGGCAGCCGTCAAGGGCTACCGGCTCATCCTCACCATGCCCGAGACCATGAGCACCGAGCGTCGCGTACTGCTGCGGGCCTTCGGTGCAGAGTTGGTGCTTACACCCGGACCGAACGGCATGAAGGGCGCGATCGCCAAAGCTGAAGAGCTTGCGAGCCGAAACGCCGAACGGCTACATCCTCCAGCAATTCGACAACCCTGCCAATCCCGCCATTCACCTCGCAACCACCGGCCCTGAGATCTGGGACGACACCGACGGCAAGGTCGACATCCTCATCAGCGGCGTTGGCACGGGTGGCACCATTACCGGCGTCTCCAACTACATCAAGCCGCGTAAGCCAGGATTCAAGGCCATTGCGGTTGAGCCAACAGACAGTGCCGTGCTCTCCGGAGGAAAGCCAGGCCCGCACAAGATCCAGGGACTCGGCGCTGGATTTGTGCCCGGCAGTGCTCGACACGAAGATCGTCGACGAGGTCATCCAGGTCACCAACGACGAGTCCGTCGCCATGGCGCGTCGGCTGCCCCTCGAAGAGGGTCTCTTTGTCGGCATCTCCTCGGGTGCGGCGGTGGCTGCGGCGTTGAAGGTGGCCGCACGCCCCGAGAACAAGGGCAAACTGATCGTGGTGGTGCTGCCCGATTTCGGCGAGCGGTATCTGTCGAGCATCCTCTTCGATTCGCTGCGCCAGGAAGTGCTGGCCCTGCAGCCGGAACCGGTCGCAGTGTAACCGCAAGGGCTGGGCGGCAGAGTGATATCATTCCGCCTGCATCCTCGCTCAAATAGGAAAGGCTCGACCCATGTTTGCCCGGATTCGCGAAGATATTCGCTCAGTGCTGGAGCGCGACCCCGCAGCGCGCTCCTCGGCTTGAGGTCATGCTCTGCTATCCGGGCCTGTGGGCCGTCTGGTTCTACCGCATCTCGCACCAGCTCTGGCGGATAAAGCTGCGCTTGCCCGCGCGCATTCTTTCGCAGATCGCCCGCTTCTATACCGGCGTTGACATCCACCCCGGCGCGCTGCTCGGCCGTCGGCTCTTTATCGACCACGCGACCGGCGTCGTCATCGGCGAAACTGCGATCGTCGGCAGCGACGTCACCCTTTATCAAGGCGTCACCCTCGGCGGAACCGGCAAGGGCCACGGCAAGCGCCACCCCACCCTATGCGACGGCGTCTTCGTCGGCAATAATGCCAACGTCCTCGGCAACATCACCATCGGCCAGAACTCGCGTGTCGGTGCCGGCTCCGTGGTTCTGTCCGACGTCCCGCCCAACTCCACGGTCGTCGGCGTGCCCGCGCATATCGTTTACCGCAACGGCCAGCGCGTCCTCATCACTGATCCGCACGATGTAAAAGATCCGCTCTCCGACGCCCTCATTGCCCTCTCTGCCCGCGTCGAAGAACTTGAAGAGCGTCTCGGTGCTCACGTCCGCCGCGTCGAGCCTTTCGCCACCGAAGAAGCCGAACGTACCGCCTATCGCGAGGAACTCAACCAGCTCTCCGAATACGTCTCGATGGGCGAGGGAATCTAGGCCTTCGCGCTATTGAATTTGGCATCTTTCGCATCGCCTGCCGATGGATGCCATGACCTTATCCAGATTTGTATCGATGGCTTGTCTGTTCGGGACTCTCTGGGAGTTCCCGTGCAGGGCCGAGCGGCACAGATGCATTGAGACGATCGATCGCCTGCTCCATCGCGGAGGTGAGATCACGGACCACCGCTCGGGATTGATCGCTTTGAGCGTAGTAATCAAACAGACTTGCGCTTCGGCGGATCAGTTCCACAAGTGCTTCGACTTCTGATGCGCGCGACACAGCTTCCAGCTCCAGCGAATAAATGAAGGCAACCCCAAACCTTACCCCTGATATTCAGAAAGCGCAATACAGAATCTTCTGAAAAATGCAGGGGCAATCTATACCTAATCTCTGTCTCCTGCTTCTCAATGCACATCCACTGACCGGTCGCCCTGATATTCCATGATGTGGAAGTAAGCCTCCCACCCGGTCCACGCTACGGGAGCCGGCAGTTTCGCCATGGGATCCCTCAGGTGATCGGCGTACGCCTCGACCAGCTCGCGCGTCCGGAAAACGCCTGTCAGCCAGTCGCCGCGATACCAGTTCTTCCACTTGCCGTACTCCGCTACCCTCATCGACGCCTGAATCGCATCGAGTGTCTGCAGCGCCTCGTCCGCCTCAATCCGCGCCTTCTCTCCGTCGCCGGCTTCGTCATCCTGCAAAGCCCGGGCTACCTGCAGCAGCGCCAGGTTGCTCTCGCGATTGATCGTAATCATCGTCAGCACCGCCGCCTGATAGTACTCACGCCGATCCGGATCCACCAGCGCTTTCGCGGCCACTGCACGCTGCCACACCGCATCCCATCGCGGCTGCGACTCTTCGCATTCCCTAATGTCGCGCTCCAGCATCGCCCGGCTCACTTGCTCATCCAATGTTGGAACCAGCCGTGGGGGCGTCCACTTCGGCGACTGGCTCGGTATCGCTGCAACCTGGCCCTCGCTCAGCCGGTCCAGCAGCAGACGCCGAATCTCCGAGTGATAGTGCTGATCGCCTTCCTCCCTGGGAACGTTGCTGAGCTGCGGGGGCGGTGGTGGCGTATTCCCTGCCGACGTCAGCCCCGGCGTCGGCAGCGAACTCCGCAGCGACGGAGCCGCAAAATATTCGCTGTACACCCCAGCCACCGCATCTGCCGACTTCGCTCCAAATTCTTCCGCAGCCCACCGCCGATAAAACGCTGCATCCGCATACGGGCCATCCGGCACGCCGCCCCACGCCACATCCATCAATGCCCGGGTCGTCATCGCCACCGGCCGGATGTCGCTCGTGTTTACGAGGATGTACGAAGTCGCTCCAGCCTTGATGTACCGTCCCAGTTCTGCCTGGATCACGGCAACCGGCACCATCTCCGTAAGCTGGTTGGCATTGCCGTTCATCATCGCGACGTGAAAGTAAGCGCCCTGTCTTGCCGCCACCTTGCCGCCGTCCTGCATATCTCCGTAGCCGGTGTCGGCCCAAACCAGCGTCACCTCCGGCGGAATCTGTATAAAGCCCTTCTGCATCAGCCGCGCACCCTCCTGCCATAGGTCTGTAACGAACTCCGCCTTCGGATACTTCGCGCGCACAATCTTCATTTGGTCCGCAATGGCGTCGCTGATGCGCTTGCCCAGCAGAGGATCGTTGTCGCGCACGCTGGCATCGAGCGACGCATAGCTCGAGTCCGACAACCCGCGCAGCCCGACGCTCCACAGAATCTCCGCGTCCGGCTTGTACGTCGCCACCGCATTGGTCCACGCCCGCTCCAGGATCTCCGGATGTGTCGAGAAGTTGTACGGCACATCCTTTGGCCACCGCGCCACATTTACGCCCAGCGGAATTGCATGATGCTGGTTCACAATCAATCCGCGCTTCGAGGCCGCGTCCACCTGCGCGTCGTCGGGAAAGATCCACGTTCCCGGTACAATCATGTTTCCCTTCAGCCGCAGAATCGTCTCAAAGATGTTGTCCCACACTTTGAGCGAGATTCCCGTTTTCTCCCCCTTCGCTGCCGGAATCCAACCCGTCAGCAAGTCCTCATCATTGGGAAAGAATCCGCGATATTTGAACACTGGCTTTGGATAAATACGGGCAAAATCCGCTGGCAGCGTAATGGAATTCCTCTGTGCCGGATGCTTGTCCGTCCACAGATACATCGGGTCCACGCCCAGAACCGTCTGCGAAAACTGATAGATCGCGTAGATCGTCCCGCGCATATCCGCGCCGGTCAGGCAAATCACATCCCGCACCTGCCCGCGCCCCGCCAGATGCACAACGGAAAATGCAAATGACTCAGCTCCGCCGGTTGGCTCCGCGCATTTGATCCCCGCATACGGCCTCTGCGGCCCTGAGATCAGAATCGCGAACTGCCCGGAACCTTCCATGTGATTGGCAAGACTCGGAGTTTGCCCAAACACTTTGCCAAAATCGCTCAGCAGGTCTGCGGTGGCGCGCCGCACCGGCCCGGGCTCATCCGCGCTTTCCACAATCGTGACGGAAGCGTCGATCGTCACATTGGATCGACTTGCATGTGCGGAGACCGCGGCTGCAAGGACAAATCCCCATGCCAGAAGCAGTGCGAAAGGACGCCGAGGATGCCAAAGAACAGCGGGCTGACACATGAGTTCTCCTTAATGGTTTTCAGATAACTTTGCTTTCATCGAACAGCTTTCAGGGGGGAGCGGACGATCACCCTGACCCAGTGGGACGCGAACGCCTCGGCAAGTACTTGTTCGCGACCAAATTGTACGAGACCTAGGGGGCGGCAGAGGGAATTGTCGACTTCATGAGCTGGCGCATCTTTTTCTTGACTTTCCACCCATAGCACGATACCTTGCGATACAAGGTATATGGCAATGATGAGGCTGAGAGCACGAACCGTAGAGGGTGAATCGCCGGACCGGTGGGAGGCTCAATTGCGCAAGGGAGCTCTGGAGATGGCCGCCCTGGCCAGTCTTTGGCAAGGACGCCTCTATGGTCTTGAAATCATTCGGTTTCTGGAGAGCCATTCGAATCTGGTTTTGGCCGAAGGAACGATCTATCCGATTCTGAATCGGCTCAGGGCAGAGGGCTTGCTCAGCTCCGAATGGGTCGAGGCGCAAGCAGGCCATCCCCGGAAGTATTACTCCTTGACCGAGACGGGCCGGCAACGGCTTACGCAAATGGCACAGGCGTGGGCCAGTTTCGCCGCCGGTTTGAGCCGTCTGCTTGACCCAGTGCTCCGCCAAGCCGACCAAACGATCGAACTCGCAGAAAACAAGCAGGAGGCATCGCGATGACAGAGATCATTCAATTCGATACATATCTATCATCACTTCGCAGTTATCTCCGCCCACTGGCGCCTAACGAAAGGGAGGAGATTCTGCGGGAGATCACGGCGCACATCCGCGATTCGGCTGAGCAGAATGGAGCCAGCGTTGAGACGGTCTTGGCAAAGCTCGGTTCCCCGAAAGAGCTTGCGGCACAATATCGCGACGGCCAGCTGATGCGGCGCGCTACTCGCAGTATTTCGCCGTTACTGTTGCTGCGCGCAGCGTTGCGGATGGCGACGAAGGGCGTATCTGGAATCGTAGTTTTCTTCGCAGCTGTTTTTGGCTACGTCCTCGGAGCGGGACTGGTGCTCTCGGCATTTGCCAAGTGCATCTTTCCTGCCCACACGGGCATGTGGATAAGAGGCGGCGAGTTCATTGGCGCGGGGACCCAACTATACGTCCCCCAGGCTCCGGCACAGGAAATCCTCGGCTGGTGGTATGTCCTGATCGCACTTACGTTGGGGAGCCTGATCACGCTTTTCACCACGTTCGTGATTCGCAAGTCACTTCGCATCTCGCAGACATTGCAGTCAAAACTGTAATGCTGCCGCAATCACGCGTTGATTCTCCAATTCCGAATGCCACGACACGTGAAACTCGGCCCCGGGACTCCTGGTGCTAGAGTGAGATAGTTCTCACTTCTCTTCAGGTTTCTGCTTCTTGCGTGCTCCTGGTGTGCTCCTGGCGGCTGTGCTCGCGCTCTCCGGCGTAGTCTCCGCCGCTCCGCGCGTTTATCCGGTTCCGGTTCCGCCTGAGTTGCGCTCCACCGCCTTCACCGTAACGGTCAACAATCAGTCTGTCGACGTCGCCCACGCTGCCGCCAGCTACGACTTCGTCAACTTTGACGTTACCGGCCCAGTCACCATCGCTATCACCGCGACACAAACCGGCTTTTGGGATAAAGGAGTCGACATCGAGCCATGGCGTCTCGGCATCCGCCCGGTGCGAGACGGCCAGACCATCCGCTTCAAAATCGCTGGCCCGCAGAAGCTCTCCATCTCCCGCCCCGGCGACTTCCTCAATCACGCCACTATGCTGTTTCGTCTTCGCCGGAGAACCTCCCGCGCCGGCGCCCGCCGCAACTCCCGCTGTTCACGTTTTCGCACCTGGCGTGTATCACCAGAGCCTGAATCCCAGGAACGGCGAGACTTATTACCTCGCGCCTGGCTCCTACTTCTACGGCAGCCTGAACCTCTGGAAGGTCAGCGGCGTCAAGGTGCTGGGTCGCGGCACCATCATTTACGAAGGCACGCAGGATCCCAACTCCGACGAAGGCTGGATGCAGAAGCCCGACTGGCATTGCATCGGCGCGCTGGAGGCTCACAACGTTGAGATCGACGGCCTCACCTGCATCGTCCGCGCGCGCACCTGGTCCATCCAGATGAAAGACACCAGCGGCTTTGTCTACAACGACCTCCGCGTTATCGGCGGCAATCCCGGCAACGCCAACCAGGACGGGATGGACTGGCTCGGCGGTGGCGATGCGCTGGTCCGCGACGCGTTCCTCCGTGCATCTGACGACGACCTCGCGTTGCAAGGCAATTGGGACGGTTACACCGATGCCGACATCCTGCGTCCCGGCCACGACGTCCAGAACATCACCGTCGAAAACAGCGAGTTGTCCACCAGCATCTCCAACATCGTGCGCGCCGCATGGCCGCGGAAGATCTTCAACTCGCGCAACTTCACCCTCCGTGACTCTGACATTCTCCACGGCGGCATCGGCGCCTGCGGCCAGACCTTCGGTATCCTCGGCCTGTGGGGCGCAAACGGCGCTAAAGGCGACCACTCCAGCTACACGTTTGAGAATCTCTGGCTCGACAACTGGTACTCGCTCGTCCAGATCGAGCACGAAGAGCCCTCCGTTCACGGCGTTCTCTTCAAAAACATCTGGGCGCTCGATCAGCCGCCGCTCGCCACATCCTCCATTACCGGCGATGTCACCGATGTGACCTTCGACAATGTGAAGTACGACCAGAATCGCGCCACCAACGATGCTGAACTGCAACTGATCACCTCCGCCGGTGCTGCGCAGCCAAAATTTCCTGAGCCGACCGGACCGGTTGCGCACTTCACCGTAAGCCCTCCCGTCTTCGGCCCGGGAGAGCAGGTCACCTTCAGCGCAGACCCTTCCCAGCACGCAAACTTTACCTGGCTCTTTGGCGACGGAACCGAAGCCCACGGCCGCAAAGTGAAGCACAAATTCCCCGACGCGCTCGGCACCGCTCTCGACGGATCGCAACGGAGCGGGCCGATTCCGCGTTCTGCTCCAGGTTGAAGACAAGCAGGATCACCAGGACTGGGCAGCGCACGGAGTTGTTGCGGTCGCAAAGTGGCACGACGCTGTCACTATCGCTGGTCCCACGCTCCCGGGCCTGACGTGGCAGATCTACCCCGGTACCTGGACCGAACTGCCCGACCTCGCCAGCCAGACTCCAATCTTCAACGGGGAATCGCTCAACCTTCGTGCTGACTCGAAGGGCTTCACTCGCTACGTCGCTGCATGGGACGGCTTCATCGATATTCCTGCCGATGGCGGCTATACCTTTCACCTGATGGCGCGCGATGGCGCCCGCCTAGTGATTGACGGTATCCAGATTGCGAAGACGGGGCCGCCCTTCGCCCAAGTCTGCGGATCACCGGGAAATGCGAGGCGTTACGACCATGGCTCCATCGGTCTGCGCGCTGGACGTCACGCGTTACATGTCGAAGGCCTCCACTCCGTCAGCCAGGGCCAGCCCCGCCTCCTCTGGGAAGGCCCATCCCTGCCCCTGACTGATGTTCCTCCCGATGCCTTCAGCCATGCCCGCGTGGATAACGTGACCGACGCGAGACTGAAATAGGGTCGGCTGCCTACCCGAACCATGAGCCATTGGGACATATGGTTATAGCCCTTTGGTAACGGTCCGTTAGCGTTAGTTACTTGTCGCTGAAAGGGCCATTTCTCCCGCGCTTCTTGCTGGATAGTCTGGAGCTTCTCCAGAAAGAAGCGTTGAATGGCCGCGTTCAGAAAATACCTCGCCTGGATATACGTCTTCACCGCTTTGGTATGTCTTCGCTTCGCAGTCGGGACCCTTGCGGGATTCACTTCCGCGAAGCACTCGTCTTTGCCCCTTGGTGTTGCGCTCTATGTTTGTTTGTTGATTGTCTTCGCTGCGGTGTTCGGTAAGGCATGGTGGATGTCATGGAAAGCCAAACCGTCGACGCGCGGATGGGGCTTGGCGGCAAGCGCCCTGTGCATGCTCATCGCATTCCTGCATGGCATCCTCGCCCATCATTTTGAAGTGAACTTTATCTTTCTCGGCCTCGGCGTCGTAGGGTTCGTTGCGTTTGGCAGACGCTTAAAACCCCGTTCCGGAACAAATGCCGAAGAAACATTGGCCATCCGCGGCGACTTCACCAGCCGCCACATCAACCGGGTGGCGCAAGGCGTGACCTTCGCGCTCAGTTTTGTAGCTTATCTTTGGTGGCAAGGCTGGCTCGGTAAGCAACACGTCACCGCTCTCAACAGCACAGTCGTTCGCCTCGCACTGACACTGTTCGTTCTGCTCGCCATTACGTCAATCCACGAACTCGGCCATGCCTTCGTCGGCATGATCTGCGGCATGAGGCTGCGCGCTTTCTTTGTCGGGCCGTTTCAGTGGCGCGTGCGCGACGCCAAATGGGAGTTTGAATTCAAGCCGAAAGGTTTCCTTCTCGCTGATGGAGTTACAGCTCTCATCCCAGGCAACGGAGAGCTCGTTCCACACCGCTACCTCGCGATGATGGCGGCTGGTTCACTGGCCAACATAGTCTCGGGCAGTCTGGCTCTCTTCATTGTGCTCGGCACAAGCGCGTCTTTGCCGTCGGCGATCAACGGCTTGCTCGCGCTGTTTGGTGCATGGAGTATCGGCCTCGCGGTCGCCAACCTGCTGCCTTTCCGGACGCCGCAAGGCTACTCGGACGGCGCTATCGTCCTTCAGCTCCTCAATGGCGGAGCATTTGCTGCATTCCATCTGTCTATCGCCCGTATCGGCTCAAGCCTGGTTTCGTCTGTCAGGCCCCGTGACTACGACATCGGTTCCATTCGCAGCGCGGCACGCGGGATTGCCAGCGGTCGTCAGGCCCTCCTGATGTGGCTGCATGCCTTCAGTCATTCGATTGACTCAGGGAAGACCCAGGAAGCCGACGAAGTGCTCGCAAATGCGGAACTGGTCTGCCTGCAGTCAGCCTCAAACATCCCCGCAGAACTCCACACCACCTTCATTTTCGGCAATGCGCTGGTGCGACGTGATCCCAAGGCGACTCGCTTCTGGTGGAATCGCATGCAGGCCAAGAATCCTACGCGCTTCAATGCCGATTACTGGCGAGCCGAGAGCGCCCTTCACTGGATTGAAGGCGATCTCGAAGAAGCCAACACGGCATGGGAGAAAAGCCGCGCGCTTGCAGATCAACTGCCGCAGGCCGGCGCGTACGACTTCAGCCGGCATTGCTGCACGCTTCTTCGGCGAGAACTCGACCAAGCTTTAGCTGCCGCCTAGATCAACCCAAAACCGAACGCTATTGCGGCAATTGGGTTACATCCCAGCCGCCGCCGAGAGCGCGAACCAGGCCGACGCTGGCCGCAAACTGGCGCGTCACAAGATCGGTCGACGTGCGCTGGTTGCTCAGCAGCGTGCTGTCGGCAATCAGCACTTCAAGGTAGCTCGTCGCTCCTCCCTTGTATCGCTGATTCGACAAGTCCAGGGAGCGCTGCGCGGCGATTACAGCACGCTTCTCCGTTGCAGCCTCTTCGTCCAATACGCGCAGATCCGACAGCCGGTCTTCGACTTCATTGAAGGCTCCCAGCACTGTGGCCCGATACGTTGACGCCTGCGCCTCGTAGTTGTGCCGTGCCTGGTCGGTGATTGCATGGCGCTTGCCGGCGTCGAACAGCAACTCAGTTGCCTGCCCGCCCAGGCTCCACAAAGCGCTCGGTCCCTGGATCAGTGTTGAGATGTTTGTGCTCTCAAATCCTCCTCCACCGCTGAGAACAACATTGGGATAAAACGCGCTGATTGCAATCCCGATCTGCGCATTGGCCGCAGCGGTGCGCCGTTCAGCCGCAGAAATATCAGGTCGGCGCTCGACCAACTGCGAAGGTACGCCAACCGGAACGCCAGGCAGTGCAAGATCCAACGGTGCGGGCGCCAGCGACACATCGCGCGCCTCCTTGTTGATCAGCGTGGCGATCGCATGCTCGTATTCATTCCGCGCCTCGTTCAGATCCACCAGCTGAGCTCGCGTGGTCTCCAACTGCGTTAACGCCTGCGCAACTGCGACCTCCGTCGACAATCCGCCCGTCATCAATCTCTGATTCAGATCGAGCTGATTCTGATAATCCTTAACCGTCTGTTCCAATAGCCGCGCATCCGAATCGAGCCCTCGAAGTTCGAAATAATCGAGCGCCAGTTCCGCATGGAGGCTCAAATCGAGATTCGCCATATCGGCGGCACTTGCCTGCGCGCTTGCGTGTGCGGCCTCAACGGTGCGACGCACCCGTCCCCAGAAGTCCGGCTCCCAGTTGGCCTGACCGCCCAGCTGAAAATCGCTGTACCCAGTTTGCGTGCCGCTCACCGCAAGTGGCCGGTTCGACGATACCTGGTCGCGGCTCGCCGCCGCAGAAACCGAGAGAGTTGGATAATAGTCAGCGCGCGCCACTCTTACTTGATCTCGAGCGGAGAGATACGTTTCCAGGGCCGCCCGCAGATTCTGGTTCTGCGGCACAATCTGTTCTTCCAGCGCATTCAGTTGCGGATCCTGGTAAACCTCCCACCATTTACCGCGCAGCATGCCGTCGGAAGGTGAAGCCGGTTTCCACGTACCGCCATTGGGATTGGGCGGAGGCACGACGGCCCCGGCCGAGCCGCCCTCCTTGTATTCCGGCGGCGGCGCCGTAGCGGGGCGATTATAGTTTGGCCCGACCTTGCATCCGGCCAGCAGAGTCACGAACCCGACAAGGCCAGCGACAAGCAAGCGCTCCCGCGGCGCCAACCTCCCTCGGAGCACATTCATGCGCCGTGATGAACTCCGCAACCGCAGCTCTGAAAGCGACCACATCGCTATTTGCCCCCCGCTCCGGGTTGCCCGTTCTGCGTCTGGGTGCTCGGGTTTTGCGGGTTCACCTTCTGGCCCTCAATCAGCGAGTCCGGCGGATCCTGGATCACGCGGTCCCCCTCTTTCAACCCGCTCACAATCTGCACGGTCGCTCCGTCGTCCTGCCCGATCGTCACCTGCACAACGTGCGCAATGTTGTCGCTGCCGACCGTGCCAACCTGCGTTCCTTCGCGCCGGAAGATGATCGCAGATACCGGAATAACGAACGTCTCCATCGCCGGCGCCTTATAGTGAACCTGCGCCAGCGAGCCCGGCAGCAGTTCGCCCTTGCGATTGTCCACATCGAGTTCCACGAGCAAGGTGCGGCTTGCCGGATCAATAGCATTCGCGGTCCGCACCAATGTCCCTTGAAAACTTCGACCTGGAAATTCAGGAAATGTAATTTCTATCTTCGAACCATGTTTCAGATTGGTCGTATATATCTGCGGAACGTTCGTATACACGCGTAGCGTGTTCAGCGCCTGCATATGAAATAACTCTCTTGCCGCTCCCGCATCGATCAACTGACCAATATCGATCGACCGGGCCGTAACCACTCCATCGAACGGAGCATAGACTTTTTCGAACGATACCAACTGCTTCAGTCGTTCCACGTTGGACTGGGCGGACTTCACCGCGGACGCTGTCGCCGTTGCCTGGTTCGTAAAAGTTTCCGTGTCCTGCTGCGAAACTGCATTCGAATCGACCAGGCCCTGGTAGCGCTGTGCCTGCGAATGTGCGTTCTTGGCATTGGCCGATGCGGTACCCAGGTCAGCCTCGGCCTGTGCCAGTTCCTGATCCACCTCCGGGGTCGCAATCTCCGCCAGCAGCGCACCCTGCTTCACATGAGAACCGATATCGTAATACCACTTCGTCAGATAGCCGGAAGAACGCGCGTAAATCGGCGAATCTGTGTACGCCGTCACATTTCCCGGCAGCGTAAATGTGTCGATTGGGGCGCCCACTTTGGGCGGCAGAGCAATCACCACCGGAGCGGCCGCCGCTTGCGTCGTTTTTGCCAGCACATTGAGGTGGTGAATGCGGCCCAGGATGCCAAACACTGCCACCCCCGCAAATACCAGCAGCACGATCACCAGGCTGGTAACGGCAACGCCCGGCGCGATCGGCTTCTGCGCCGGCGCGTGCTGCGTGTCGTGTCCCTCATGCGGAATTTGCTTGTGTGCCTCGACCGCCCTCACGTCCTGCGATGCCGCTGGCCTCTGGTTCGGGTTGGATGTATCGCTCATATTGCTGCTCCGAAATCTTGCGGTAAACCTGAGAATCTAGTCGAATTCGTCAAATGTTGCGGCCTGCTTCTCGTGCCGTCGCGACCTGGCGCGCTTCTCAATCCATCCATGCACAACCGAGAAGAACGCCGGAACAAAGAACAGCGTAGCCACGGTGGCCAGCAACAGCCCGCCGATTACGGCGCGCCCCAAAGGTGCATTCTGCTCGCCGCCTTCACCCAGTCCCAACGCCATCGGCATCATGCCCAGGATCATTGCCAAAGCCGTCATCAGCACGGGCCGCAGACGGACATAGCCCGCATTCAGGGCTGCCTGTCGCGCATCGCCTACCAACTCTTCGAGCTGTTCGCGTGCAAAGCTGACAACCAGGATCGAGTTCGACGTCGCCACGCCCATGCACATGATGGCGCCCGTTAATGCCGGTACGCTCAGCCGTGTTCCAGTCATGAACAGGAACCACGCGATCCCTGCGAGCGCCGCCGGCAGCGCCGAAATAATGAGGAACGGATCGAGCCACGACTGGAAATTTACGACGATCAGCAGGTACACCAGCAGGATTGAGAAGGCCAAGCCGCTCAGCAGACCGATGTACGAAGCCTGCATTGTCTCGCTCTGTCCACGCAGAATCATGTGGGACCCGCGCGGCAACTGCTTCTCATACTTTGCCTTGATCCTCTCCATCTCTCGCGTCACGGATCCCAGGTCGGTGCCCACTACGTTTGCATAGATATCCAGCACCGGCTGCACATCGTAGTGGCTTACCGTGCCCAGTTCCGCGCCCGGCTGGAACTGCGCCAGGTTGCCTAGCACCTGCACGGGCGGCTGGGCCGCTCCCGGAGCGTTCGTCGCCATCGGTGATGGGCCTGGCCCGTTGCTTGCCGGTGTCGGCCCACCGGTAGGCGACAGCGTGCCGCTCGGCGTCGTTACCGGTAAACTCTGCAACGCCGACATCGAATCCAGCTTGTACTGCGGCGTCTGCACCGCTACGTTGTAGCTCACACCATTGCGCGGATCGAGATAGAAGCTGGGCGTGGTCTGGAAGCTGCCGCTCAATGACACCAGCAGGCTTTGCGCCACATCCTTTTGTGTAAAGCCAATCGCCTGCGCGCGCGTTCGGTCCACGTTCACAGTGAAGTTCGGATAATCAAACGGCTGCTGAATACGCGCGTCCGTCGCTCCTGTTACATACCGAACATCGTTCAGCATTTTTTCTGCAACCGCACGGTTGCCATACAGATTCGGCCCGACGATCTGAATATCAATCGGCGCAGAAAGTCCGAAGTTCAAAATCTGCGTCACGATATCCACGGGGAGCATATAGAACGTCACGCCCGGATATTCGCGCGCCAGCGCGCCGCGCAACTCCTGCACGTATTCGTCAGTCGGATGATGCTTGGGCGTAAGCTGCACCTGGATATCTGCATCCGCCGGCCCGATCGGCGCCGATGTTGAGTAAGACAGATTCAACCCTGAGTAAGGCAGCCCGATGTTGTCGACAATCGTGACCACCTCGTTCGACGGGATGTGCTCGCGAATCGTGGAGTCGATGTGATCGCACAAGGCAGCCGTCTCTTCAATGCGCGTTCCGGTGCGTGCGCGCACGTGAATCTTGAACTGCCCCGCGTCCACGGCGGGAAAGAAGTCCTGCCCCAGCCACGGCACGAGCAGCGCAACTGAGCCGAGTGCAAAGATTACAAAAATGATCAGAAACGCCCGCGCGTAGTCCACACAAAGCGTCAGCAGCCGTACGTATCCGTTGCGGAACCGCGTGAAAAGGGATTCAAATCCGCTCTGGAAGCGCACAAACGGATTACGGCTATGCGCCTTCCTTGCTGTCTCTGCGTCGTCATGCTCATGCAGCAGATACTTCGCCATCGTCGGCACAACGGTACGCGAAAGCAGGTAGCTTGCGAGCATCGCAAATACCACAGCTTCGGCCAGCGGCACAAACAGGTAGCGTGCCACGCCGCTGAGCAGGAACATCGGCACAAACACGATGCAGATCGCCAGTGTCGAGACCAGCGCGGGCGTAGCAATCTGTGCGGCGCCATCCAGAATCGCCTGCTCGATCTCCTTGCCCTGCTCGAGATTGCGATTGATGTTCTCGATTTCGACCGTCGCATCGTCGACCAGGATGCCGACCGCCAGCGCCAATCCGCCCAGCGTCATGATGTTGATCGTTTCGTGCAGCAGCGATAGCACCGTGATCGAACACAGAATCGACAGCGGAATCGAGACCGCAATGATCAGCGTAGATCGCCAGCTCCCCAGAAAGACCAGGATCATCACCGCAGTCAGGCAGGCTGCGATGAGCGCCTCGCGCACCACGCCGCTGATGGCGCCGCGCACGAAGATGCCCTGGTCTGAAAGGGCATTGATCTGCATTTGCGGCGGCAGTTGGCCCCTCATGCTAGGGCTGTCAATAATCCCGCGAACGTCCTTGATGATCTGCAGCGTAGAAGCCGAGCCGGTCTTCAGGATGCTCATCAACGCGGCGCGTTGGCCGTCCACGCGAACAATATTGGTCTGCGGCGGATTGCCGTCGCGCACATGGGCCACGTCGCGCACATAAATGATGGCGCCATTCGCAGTGCGGATGGGAAGATTGTTCAATTGATCCACGATCGCCGGTGCCGAGTTCGTCTCAATTGCATACTCGAACCGGTCCATCTTCATCGTGCCCGATGGCACAATCAGGTTCTGTGCTGAGACCGCGTTCACCACGTCGGCGGGCGACAAACCTCTCGCCTGAAGCGCCTTAGGATCGATATCCACCTGGATCTGGCGTTGCTTTCCGCCGTAGGGGAATGGTGTCTGCGCCCCCTCGACCGTGGCCAACTGAGTCCGAATGGTGTTGGTGCCGAGATCGGATAGCTGCTGTTCGTTGAGCCCGCTTCCTGAGAGTCCCAGCATCAGCACTGGCACGCTCGATGCGTTGTATTGAATGATGAAGGGCGGCGTAGTCCCGGGTGGGAGCGATCGCAACTGCACCTGACAGATGGCCGTTACCTGCGCCACCGCATTGCCGATATTCACGTGCGGCTGAAAGTAGACCTTGATGATGCCAATGCCGTTCAGAGACTGCGACTCGATGTGCTCAATATCGCTGACCGTCGTGGTCATGCCACGCTCGCTGTTGAAGACGATGCGCGTCGACATCTCCTGCGCCGACAACCCTGTGTAGTTCCACACCACGGTCACAACAGGAATGTCGATGTTCGGAAAAATATCCGTGGGCATCGACACAATGCTGTATGCGCCGAGAATCAAGATCAAGAGCGCAAAGACGGCAAACGTGTACGGCCGCCGAAGTGCAAGCCGAACAATCCACATCATAGGGCTGGTACTCGCTCCTGAGGCGATTTGCCCGTCAACAGGTGACGTATGAGAGTTGGGACGCCAACGATATTGCAGGCGGACCGGTCAAGGCAAACAGCGGCTCAATGGAATCCGGGTCCGAACGGCTCGGAGCCGCCCTTTCCCTTGCAACGTTATCCACTCAAACAAACAATCTTAGACGATGATGCGCTTCGACTACAGCGCGTCTGAAGCTTTGTGCTTTCCTGGCATCAGTCAATAGGACGGTTCTGGACCCGGTGAGGCTTCATTTTCCAGCGAACGAATCTCAGTATGCGGAGTATTTCGAGCTGCTCCAACATTCATCCTCTCAGGCGCGTGCAACTGCGAGACAACGTCTGGACGGGACCGGAAAGCGGCCCGGCGGAAGACGCCCTCCCTCGAGAAAACCCTCCCAGCCTCAGCCAATTCGTCTAAACCACCACCGGAGATGAGTGCCCCCAGTTCGTTACAATGGCTGCGACCTGTTTCCGATGCCGGCCGGCTGTTCTTTCACCACCGGAAACGCCAGACCTCAGGAAACCTTTCATAATCCATTTTCGTCCGTATCAGAAGTGCCGTTGCGATAAAACCTCTCCTCGATTGAACCCTTTCAAGGAGTCAAAGCCGCCGGCAACTTATCTCGATTCAAAGACGATTGACGGGAAACCAAAACATGCCAATTCAAGACGCCACTGAGACTTATCTGCCCAAAACCAGCGAATCGCACCCCCCCGGCCGTAAGAACCCCTGGGTCCGGGTTGTCGTCTATCTCGTTCTGGCCGCCGCGGTAGGTCTCATTGTCTGGCGTGTCTATCAAAACAAGCAGAAGACTGCGGCCAACACTGCCAACCAGGCTGCAGCTCTGCTGGGGCGCCCGGTCCCGGTACAGGTTGTCCCTGCCGAGCAGAAGCCGATGCCTATCTATCTCACCGGGCTTGGCACCGTTACCCCGTATTACAGTGTCACCGTCAAAGCTCGTGTCAACGGCGAGCTGCTTCCGGTCAAATTCACCGAAGGCCAGGAAGTGAAACAGGGCGACACCATCATGGTGATCGACCCCAAGCCTTACCAGGCGGCGCTGGACCAGGCCAAGGGCACGCTGGTACATGACCAGGCTCTCCTCAAGAATGCGCAGGCCGAGTTCAATCGCTACAAGGCACTCTTCGCTGCAGGAGTCGTTTCCAAAGAGACACTCGACGCCAACGAAGCCCAGCTAGGTCAATATCAAGGCGCGATCCAGTCCGACAACGCCGCCATAGAAACCGCCCAGTTGCAGTTGGACTGGTGTTATATCAAGGCGCCCATCAACGGCAAGATTGGCCTCCGCCTGGTCGATCCCGGCAATATCATCACCGCAAATTCCACTGACCTGGTCATTATCAACCAGCTCAAACCCATCGCCGTCTACTTCACATTGCCTGAGAGCCAGCTGCCGCAGGTGCTTCATCGTCTCGCGTCCGACAAACGCATGCCCGTCGACGCCTTCGACCGCAGCGACACCCAGCGGCTGACCAGCGGCAGCCTCCTCACCGCCGACAACCAGATTGACACCACGACGGGAACCGGCAAGCTCAAGGCCGTCTTCGACAACAAGGATTCCATCCTTTTCCCCAATCAGTTTGTGAACGTCCACCTGATCATGGAAAACCGGCCCAACGCCCTGGTCGTTCCCTCGGCCGCGATACAGACCGGGCTGAATGGCTCCCTTTTCGTCTGGGTCATCAACGACGATGGCAAAGGCGGCCAAGCCGCGCAAATGCAGCCCGTCAAGGTGGCGCTGGCCGAAGGACAGAACACCATCCTCGATAGCGGCCCCGCACCAGGCGCCAAGGTCGTGGTCGATGGTGCCGATCGCCTGCGTCCCGGCCAGCCGGTGACCGTGGCAGCCGCTCACCAGCGCCAGAATCAGGCGGGGCAGACAACGGGTCAACCCCCAGCCTCAGGTACCGGCCAACCTTCCAACTCCGGTCATCACGGTCAGAATCCCAGCTCAACCCCGAGGCAGCAGTGAGTCTCAGTCCATCCCGGCCATTCATTCTGCGCCCCATTGCTACTTCGCTGCTGATGGCGGCCATCATGCTTGCGGGCGGCGTTGCCTTTCTGCAATTGCCGGTCTCCGCATTGCCCGAGGTAGACTACCCCATCATCCAGGTCCTCACCTTCTATCCCGGCGCCGGGCCTGAGGTCATGTCCTCTTCGGTTACCGCGCCGCTCGAGCGCCAGTTTGGCCAGATGCCCGGCCTCAAGCAGATGACCTCTGTCAGTTCTGGCGGCGGTTCGGTCATCACCCTCGAGTTCAACCTCGACGAAGACATCGACGTCGCCGAGCAGGAAGTTCAGGCAGCCATTAATGCGGCCAACAGCTTCCTACCCACCGACCTGCCCAACCCTCCCGTCTACAGCAAGGTCAACCCCGCCGACGCGCCGATCATGACGCTGGCTCTGACCTCCGACACGTTGCCTCTGGACAAAATCGAAGACGCCGCCGACACAAACCTCGCGCAAAAGATCTCGCAGGTTACTGGCGTCGGCCTCGTCTCCATCGCAGGCGGCCAGAAACCCTCCGTTCGCGTGCAGGCCAATCCCGCGCAACTCGCCGCTTACAACTTGAGCCTTGAAGACCTGCGCACGGCACTCTCCAACGCCAACATCGACCAGGCCAAGGGCACCCTCAACGGCTCGCGCCAGTCCTACACCATCAACGCCAACGACCAGCTGCTCGATAGCCAGGACTACCTCCCGGTCATCGTCGCTTACCGCAACGGCGCTCCTGTCCGCACCTCCGACGTTGCCACCGTCGTGGATGCGGCCGAAAACTCGCAGCAGGCCGCATGGATGAATCGTCAGCCCGCGGTCATCGTCAACGTCCAGCGCCAGCCCGGCGCCAACATCATCGCCGTCGTCGACCGCATCAACAAGCTCCTGCCGCAGCTGCAGACCAGCCTGCCGGCCAATGTGCAGGTCCACGTCCTCACCGACCGCACCAACACCATCCGTGCATCCGTCAAGGATGTTGAATTCGAGCTCATGCTCACCGTGGCGCTGGTCGTCATGGTCATCTTCCTCTTCCTGCGCAATCTCGCCGCCACCATCATCCCTTCCATTGCCGTTCCGCTTTCCATCGTTGGCACCTTCGGGGTGATGTACCTGCTGGGATACAGCCTCAACAACCTCACGCTCATGGCGCTCACCATCTCCACCGGCTTCGTCGTCGATGACGCCATCGTGATGATTGAGAACATCTCGCGCTACATCGAAGCAGGCGAAACGCCAATGCGCGCGGCGTTGAAGGGCAGTGAGCAGATCGGTTTCACTATCATTTCGCTCACTGTCTCGTTGATTGCGGTGCTTATCCCGCTCCTCTTCATGGGCGATGTGGTTGGCCGTCTTTTCCGCGAATTCGCCATCACTCTCGCTGTCACCATCCTCGTCTCCGCCGTGGTCTCGCTGACGCTCACACCGATGATGTCCTCGCGCATCCTGCGGCACCGCCCAGAGCACGAGCAGACGGCCTTCTATCGCGGCTCCGAAAAAGTCTTCAATTCCGTCATCGCCTGGTACGGCGAAACTCTGAAGGTCGTACTGCGCCATCGCTTCCTGACCCTGATGATCACCATCGCCACACTTGTCGGGACCATCCTGCTCTTTATCGTTGTGCCCAAGGGCTTCTTCCCCGTGCAGGATACCGGCGTCATCCTCGGCATCAGCGAAGCGCCGCAGAACGTCAGCTTCACCAACATGGCGCTCCGCCAGCAGAAGCTGGTCGACATCGTTCTGCAGGATCCCGCAGTCGACAACGTCTCCTCCTTCATCGGCGTTGACGGCACCAACACCACGCTTAACTCCGGCCGCATCCAGATCACGCTCAAGCCGCTGGACGTCCGCAAAATCTCGGCCTCCGAAGTCATCCACCGCCTGCAGCCCAAGGTGGCCGACGTCGACGGCATCCAGCTCTTCCTCCAGCCGCTGCAGGACCTTACCGTCGAAGACCGCGTCAGCCGCACCCAGTTCCAATACTCGCTCGAAGATCCCAACTCCGCTGAACTCGCCACCTATACCCGCAAAATGGTCCAGGAGCTCAGCAAGGAGCCCATGGTCACCGATGTTGCGAGTGACCTCCAGGATCAGGGCCTGGGTGCGACCCTGGTCATTGACCGCGACTCCGCGGCCCGGCTAGGTATCGCCATGGCCGACGTAGACAACACCCTTTACGATGCATTCGGACAGCGACAGATCTCGACCATCTTCACGCAGCTGAACCAGTATCACGTCGTGATGGAAGTCAGCCCCAACTTCCAGACCGACCCCTCCACTCTCAGAAGCCTCTACGTGAGGTCGGCCAACGGCACCCAGGTTCCGCTGAGCACCATCGCCCATTGGCAGCAGACGCGCGCCCAGCTTGCCATCGGACATCAGGGCCAGTTCCCGTCCACCGTCATCAGCTTCAATCTCGCGCCCGGTAAAGCGCTGGGCGATGCCGTCAAGGCCGTCAACGCAGTCGAACAGCGCATCGCCTTGCCTGCCAGCATCAACGCCAGCTTCCAGGGAACAGCCGCCGCCTTCCAGAGCTCGCTCTCCAACGAGCCGTTGCTTATCCTCGCCGCGCTCATCACCGTCTATATCGTGCTGGGCGTGCTCTATGAGAGCTACGTGCACCCCATTACCATCATCTCCACGCTGCCCTCCGCCGGTGTCGGCGCCATCCTCGCGCTCATGCTCACCGGCACCGAGTTCAGCGTCATCGCGCTCATCGGCATCATTCTCCTTATCGGCATCGTGAAAAAGAACGCCATCATGATGATCGACTTCGCACTCGATGCCGAGCGCAACCAGGGCAAACCGCCGGAGGAAGCTATCTTCCAGGCCTGCCTGCTGCGCTTCCGCCCCATCATGATGACCACCATGGCCGCATTGCTCGGCGGCCTGCCCCTGGCCCTCGGCGGCGGCGTCGGCGCAGAGCTGCGCAAGCCCCTCGGCATCACGATCGTCGGCGGCCTGCTGCTTTCGCAGGTACTTACCCTCTACACCACGCCCGTCATCTATCTTTACTTCGACATGCTTTCCATTCGGCTCCGCCGCCGCATCGGCCAGCCCTCCTTCGATGAACAACCCGTGGTCGGAGACTGAGCGATGCACCTCTCCGCGCTTTTCATTCGCCGCCCGGTTGCCACCACGCTGCTAAGCCTCGCCCTTTTGCTGGCCGGCTCGGTCGCCTATTCAATTCTTCCTGTAGCCTCGCTGCCCGACGTGGATTTCCCTGTTATCGGCGTCAGCGCTGGCCTGCCCGGCGGCAGCCCCGAGACCATGGCCTCCGCCGTCGCCACTCCGCTGGAACGCCAGTTCGGCCGCATCGCCGGCGTCAACCAGATGACGTCGTCCAGCTCGCTGGGCTCTGCTTCCGTCACCCTTCAGTTCGATCTCAATCGCAACATCGATGCCGCCGCCCGCGACGTGCAGGCCGCCATCAATGCCGCGCGCAGCCAGTTGCCCTCGTACCTTCCGCAGAATCCCGGCTACCGCAAGGCCAACCCGGCCGAGGCGCCGATCCTCATCCTCACGCTTACCTCCGACGTCATTCCCAAGCCGCAGATCTACGACATGGCCGACTCGATCCTGGCGCAACGCATCGCGCAGATTCAGGGCGTAGGCCAGGTCTTCGTCGGAGGCAGCGCCCAGCCCGCGGTTCGCGTCGAACTCAACCCCATGCAGCTCGGCAACAACGGCGTCGGCCTCGAAGCCGTGCGCACGGCGCTCGCCAACGCCAACGCCAACCGCCCCAAGGGCAGCTTTGACGATGCCAAGCACCGCTGGCAGATCGACAGCAACGACCAGATTTTCAAAGCCAGGGACTACGCGCCCATCATCGTCGGCTACAACAACGCAAACCGGCGCGCCGGTACGCGTCGGCGATCTCGGCACCGTCACTGATTCCGTCTCCGACATCCATACCGCTGGTCTCGCCGGAAACAACTCCGCCGGCCACAGCGGAAAGCTCAAAGACGCCATTCTCATCGTCATCTTCAAGATCCCCGGCGCCAACGTCATCGACACCGTCGACGCGGTCCTGAAAGAAATGCCGCGGCTACAGGCAGACATCCCGCCCACGATCAAGATGGATGTGGCGGTCGACCGCACCACGACCATTCGCTCCAGCGTCCACGACGTTGAAATCACGCTCATCATCAGCGTCCTTCTCGTGGTGCTCGTCGTCTTCCTTTTCCTGCGCGAGATCTGGGCCACGATCATCCCCTCCGTCGCTGTGCCGCTCTCCCTCGTCGGCACGTTCGGCGTGATGTATCTGCTCGGCTACACCATCGACAATCTCTCCCTGATGGCGCTCACCATCTCCACTGGCTTCGTCGTCGATGACGCCATCGTGGTCATTGAGAACATCACCCGCTATCTCGAAGAAGGCATGAAGCCTTTCGATGCCGCAATGAAGGGCTCCAAGGAAATCGGCTTCACCGTGCTGTCGATGAGCACGTCGCTGATCGCAGTCTTCATCCCCATCCTTCTCATGGGCGGCATCATCGGCAAGCTCTTCCGCGAATTTGCCGTCACCCTCAGCGTCGCCATCGCTGTCTCGCTGCTCGTTTCGCTCACCACCACGCCGATGCTCTGCGCCAAGTTCCTCAAGCAGCGGGATGAGAGCCGTCACGGGCGCCTTTACCGCATCTCGGAAGATGCGTTCCAGTGGATCCATCACGAGTACAACTCAGCGTTGCGCTGGGTTCTGCGCCATCAGTGGATCATGCTCAGCGTCGCCATCGGCTGCGCCTTCCTCACCGTCTACCTCTTCATCATTGTCCCCAAGGGCTTCTTCCCGCAGCAGGACACCGGCCGCCTCGGCGGCCGCACCCGCGCCGCGCAGGACATCAGCTTCCCCGCCATGGCCATCAAGCAGAAGCAACTTGCGCAGATGGTGCTTGAAGATCCCGCCGTCCAGACCGTCACTGCTTTCGTCGGCGGCAATGGCCCCGGTGGCGGCGGCACCAACGTGGGCAACATGTTCATCGCCCTCAAGCCGCTCAACGAGCGCCCCGGCCGCGTCTCCGCCGACGCAGGTCGTCAACGGCCTCCGCAGGAAACTCACCAGCGTCCCCGGCGCCACGCTCTTCCTCCAGGCCCAGCAGGACATCCAGGTCGGAGGCCGTGGCAGCGACGCGCAGTATCAGTACACGCTCTCTGACGAAAACCTGAACGAACTCAACACCTGGGCTCCTCGCCTGCTGGCCCGCATGCGCACGATGACCCAGTTGCGCGATGCCTCCACTGACCAGCAGGACCAGGGGCTCTCTGCAACCCTCGTCATCGATCGCGACACCGCCGCGCGTCTCGGCATCTCCGCATCCGCCATCGACCAGGTCCTCTACGACGCGTTCGGCCAGCGCGAGGTCTCCACCATGTACACCGGCCTCAATCAATACTTCGTGGTCATGGAGGTCGATCCCCAATATCAGCTCAGCCCCGACTCACTCAACAACATCTACATCAAGGCCAGCACCATCACCGGCGCGCCTGCCTCCGTAGCCACTCTAGGCACCACCACTCCAGCGGCAACCACCACTGCCGGCGCGGCAGCAACCACAACCGTTCCAGCCTCAGCTGCCTCCAGTGCTGCCCCGGCTGTCTTTGCTACATCCGGCGGCCAACTCGTCACGTCGAGTACATCCGCAACCACATCCGCTACCACAGCGTCTACGACGACGTCGACTACATCCGCCACTACATCCGCCCCGACATCCACGAGCACCACCTCGAACATCGCCGATGTGGCTACCAATATCGCGGCCATCGCTGCCGCCACCGGCGAATCCACCACTGCCGCTTCCATCTCCTCCGGAACCCTCACCGGCATGACCTCGGCGGCATCCTCCACCTCGGCAGTCTCATCCACCGGTGGACTCGCTGCTGCCCCGGCAGCACCGGCCGCGCCCACTCCCTCCAGCAATGGCGCAATGGTTCCGCTTTCCACCATTGCCCACTGGGACCAGCAGCGCACTTCGCTTGCCGTCAATCACCAGGGCCAATATCCTGCCGTCACGCTCACCTTCAATCTCGCGCCCAACGTGGCCCTCGGCGACGCCGTCACCGCCCTCGCAAAAAGCGCAGGCCGACATGGGCATGCCCGCCGCCATCCACGCCACCTTCCAGGGCACCGCGCAGGCCTTCCAGGATTCCCTCAAGAACGAGCCCTATCTCATCCTCGCCGCGCTCGTCGCCGTCTACATCGTGCTCGGCATCCTTTACGAAAGCCTGATCCACCCGCTCACGATTCTCTCCACGCTGCCGCCTGCCGGAGTCGGCGCGATTCTCGCGCTGCTCATTACTGGAACCGATCTCAGCATCATGGCGCTGATCGGCATCCTGCTGCTCATAGGCATTGTCAAAAAGAACGCCATCATGATGATCGACTTCGCTCTACAGGCTGAGCGCGACCACGGGTTGCCGCCCGTCGAAGCCATCTACCAAGCCTGCCTGCTGCGCTTCCGCCCCATCATGATGACTACCCTCGCCGCCATGTTCGGCGGACTCCCGCTCGCCATCGGCATGGGCGTTGGTTCCGAGCTGCGCAAGCCTCTCGGCATCACCATCGTCGGCGGCCTTCTCGTCTCGCAGGCCCTCACCCTCTTCACCACTCCTGTTGTCTATCTCTTCTTCGATCGCCTCCAGTGGCGCTTCATGAAGCTCCACCGCGTAGGCTCCGAACTGGAAGAAGCCCCCGGCGACTGAGCTCTTTTCAGCCCTTCGGAGGGGATGGAAGTGTGTGCCCCATTCATCGCGCTTTATCTCGATGAGTGGGTCTCGGAACCTTGCCGCTTCGTCACTGCGCAACGCCGACTCCAGCGCTATACTCCCACCGGCAATCCAATGCCGGAGGTGAACCATGCTCACCATGGAAAAGCTCGACCTCAAAAAACAATGGAGGCATCTCTACCAGCCGCCCGCCGGTGAAATCACCACGGTGACCGTCCCCCCGCTTACCTACCTCATGGTCGACGGCGAAGGCGACCCCAACACGTCCAAATCCTTCGAGCAGGCTGTCGAAGCTCTCTATTCGCTCTCCTACACCCTCAAGTTCTCGCTCAAGAAAAGCCCCCGCGCCATCGACTACGGCGTCATGCCCCTTGAAGGCCTCTGGTGGGCCGACGATCCCCGCGTCTTCTTCCAGGCAGACAAATCAAGCTGGAAGTGGACCGCGATGATCCTCCAGCCCGAGTTCATCTCCCGCGCGAACGTCGACGCAGCCTTCGACGAAGTTCGCAGGAAGAAGAATCCCGCAGCCCTCGATCGCGTCCGCTTCGAGACCCTCGAAGAAGGAGCATGCGTGCAGACGCTCTACCTCGGACCCTTCTCCGAAGAAGGCCCCATCATCCAGCGCATGCACGACGTGATCCACGCCGCGGGCAAGGAACTGCATGGCAAGCACCATGAAATCTACCTGAGCGACCCGCGTCGCACCGCGCCCGCCAAACTCAGAACCATCCTCCGCCAGCCCATGCGTTAACCACGCTGCGCATTCTCAGCACCACCACGCTCGTGGTGTATCCAGGCACCGAAACCTATGCAAAACGCGCGCCGGCCCACCAAGCGCTCGTCTCCGTTGGCGAAGACGCTCGGACTAGTGGTATCGTCAAAAGAATTCAGATTCACGCGCGATCGTTTTTCTTCAGCCATTCCCTAAAGGCTTTTTCAACTCTTTTTTGAACCACATTTCGCCCTCCGGCTTTTCGCGCTGACGCCATCTCGACCGAGCACATCTGTGTTCCCCTTTGCAATTCAAAAACAGGGCGGAGGTATCGATGAGCATTTCTCCTGAAGCGATGGACGCCAACCTGGTTCTGACCCTCGATGAAATCACCAGCCTGACGAAGGATGGAGGCAAGCCCGCCGACACGCTGATGAATGTGGTCGCGCTCATCGCCTCGCGTTTCCGCACCGACGTCTGCTCCGCCTATCTGCTTGAGCCCGATCGCTCCAATCTCGTCCTCGCCGCCTCGCTCGGTCTCCACACGCGCTGCATCGGCACCCTCCGCATGCCGCTTCACGAAGGACTCGCCGGCCTCGTCGCCGAACATGTCCGCCCCGTCGCCGTCGACGACGCCAGCCGCCATCCCCGCTACAAGTACTTCAAGGAATCCGGCGAAGAGGAATACCACTCCTTCCTCGGCGTCCCGCTCATCGATCGCGGCATCCTCCAGGGCGTTCTCGTCGTGCAAACCAAGGAGCCCCGCGTCTTCCGCGACAACGAAATCCGCATGCTTGCCGAAGCCGCGGACCAGGTCGCTCCCGTCGTCAGCGAAGCCCGCACCCTCGACCGCTTCGTCGCCCCCGCGCAGGAGCGGCTTTGGGCCCTGGCCCGCAACGTCTGGTGGAGCTGGGATCACGATTGCATCGACCTTTTCCGCGACCTGAGCCCCGTCCGCTGGCGCCAGCTCAACCAGAACCCCATCGCCCTGCTCAACGAAATGCCGCTCAGCGAAATCGAGCGCCGCGCCACCGAACTCGTCCTCCACAGCCGCATCAACTACGTGTACCGCCGCCAGCAGGAGTATCTGCTCGAAGACCGCACCTGGGGCGCAGCCAATGCCGGCGTGCTTCGTCCGCGCCCCGTCGCCTACTTCTCCGCTGAATTCGGCCTGCACGAGTCGCTGCCCATTTACTCCGGCGGCCTCGGCGTCCTCTCCGGCGATCACATCAAGAGCGCATCCGACCTCGACATCCCGCTCGTCGGCGTCGGCCTCTTCTACGGCCAGGGCTACTTCCTCCAGCGCCTCGACGAAAAGGGCTGGCAGCGCGAAGAGTATCTCGAGACCGACATCAATCAGCTTCCCATGCAGCCCGCCATCGGCGTCGATGGCCAGCCTGTCGTCGTTGAAATCGCCACCCGCGGCGCCGCCATCCGCGCCAAGGTCTGGCAAGTCAAGGTGGGCCGCTGCGATCTCTTCCTTCTCGACTCCAACGTTCCCGGCAACGCCCCTGAGGACCTCGACACCACTTCGCGCCTCTACGGCGGCGACTCGCGCACACGCATTCGTCAGGAACTGCTCCTCGGCGTTGGCGGCTTCCGCGCGCTCAAGGCCATGGGCATCTCGCCCGGCGTCCTGCATCTCAACGAAGGCCACAGCGGCTTCGCCGTCTTTGAAGCTATCCGCTCCCGCATGGAAGAAGAAGGCCTCGACTTCTACGCCGCCGCCAGCCAGATTCCCCGCGAAGTCATCTTCACCACCCACACGCCCGTCCCCGCCGGCCACGATCGCTTCCACCCCGACCTCATCGAAGAGCACCTCGGCCCCCTGCGCGACCAGCTCGGCATCTCGCACGAAAATCTCATGGGCTTCGGCCGCGAACATCCCAGCGATCAACGGCGAGCCCTTCTGCATGACTGTCCTCGGCCTCAAGCTCGCGCGCCGCGTCAACGCCGTCTCCTCGCTGCACGGCGAAGTCTCGCGCGCCATGTGGAAGGGCCTCTATCCCGGCCGGCCTGAAGACGCCGTCCCCATCGGCCACATCACCAACGGTGTCCATGTCCCGTCGTGGCTTGCGCCGCAGATGTGCCGCCTCTACGATCGCCATCTCGGCGTCGGCTGGCAGCAGCGCAGCGGTTCGAAGAGCACCTGGGAAGCCATCGAAAACGTCGACGACGGCGAGCTCTGGGAAACCCATCTCTCAGCTTAAAGCCCAGCTCCTCGACTTCGCCCGGCACCGCGCCGTCGAGCAGGCCGAGCGCCGCAGCGAATCTTCGGCATCCTCACAGCGCTTCGGCAAAGTCCTCTCGCCCGACGCGCTCACCATCGGCTTTGCCCGCCGATTCGCCACCTACAAGCGCGCCAACCTGCTTCTCAAGGACATCGAGCGCCTCGCCTCGATGGTCAACGACCCCAAGCGCCCCGTGCAGTTTCTCTTCGCGGGCAAGGCCCATCCCCACGACGAGCCCGGCAAGCGCGTCCTGCAGCAGATCGCCGAGATGATGCGCGACTCCGACTTCGCCGACAAATTCCTCTTCATCGAGGACTACGACATCAACGTCGGCCGCCATCTCGTCCAGGGAGTCGACGTCTGGCTCAACAATCCCCGCCGCCCCCTCGAAGCCTCCGGCACCAGCGGCCAGAAAGTCGTGCTCAACGGCGGCCTCAACCTCTCCGTGCTCGACGGCTGGTGGGCCGAGGCCTACGACGGCCTCAACGGTTTCGCCATCGGCAAGGGCCGCACCCACTCCAACATGGACGTGCACGACACCCGCGACGGCGAAGACCTCTACCGCGTCCTCTCCGCCGAGCTCATCCCGCTCTACTACGAGCGCGACCGCGACGGCCTGCCGCGCGGCTGGATCAAGCGCATGAAGCGCACCATCCGCACCCTCGGCTGGCGCTTCAACGCCGACCGCATGGTCATGGACTACACCCAGAAATGCTACGTTCCCGCCGCCGGAGGCACCTCGAGCGAGATACGTCCTCTATGCTGATATCGTCTGCAATATGAGGCGTTTCACGCGATCTTTCATGCCTGGAAACCAGCGCAACAGGGTAATGTCACCTTGCCGTAGGGCTTGAGAGCCCCTTGTCAGGGGTTTCGCGGTCCCGCTTGTCACAAAAGTCCGTCGAAGTACACACTTTGGGTAATGCCTAGCCTGGTAACCGAGGGCTAGACTTCCGTCCATAGCATTTTTCGAGATCTGTCTCCCCTCCGCGATCCTCGACGGGCTCGAATCGAGAAGATAGGCCCACAGCAGAGCGGAAACTCTTCTCGAAAACTGCTAGAGGAGAAAACCCATGGGCTCGCAGGGCTATCGCGAAACATATCTGGCGGCGCTGGAAGTAGCGCATTCCGACCTCGACCGGATCTTCCAGGAATATCGAACAGCTCCAACTCCGCAAAGAACAAATCGAGGGCGCATTGGGAGCGCTGGAACCCTTCCTTCGGTTCCTCTCAACCGTCAACCTACGAGTTCCGCCAGCCAGAGCCGATCCAAGCAGAGCCGCTTCAGGTCCAGCGCGAACCCGAGTTTGTGCAACCCATATTCCACGCCGTGCCGATGCCCGAACCGGTCATTCCAGCCGCGTTCTCGCCCATGCCCGAAGCAATCCTCGATCCGATCCAGAGCCGCATCAACCGCGCTTTGGGTCTCGCGGTCGCTTAACCCTGTCGGATACAGTGTCCGGCAGTCGATCGGACGTCACTCAAGAAAATTCTCCGAGCCCAGCCCCAACCCAGGAAGAACGAAAGCCCCACGCTCAATAAGCATGGGGCTTTCGTTTTGATGCCTTCGTGCAGACTGCGGGTTCAGCCCGCCTATTTCATTGCATACGACGGCGCCGTCTCCTCGGTCTTCGCTGGCGTCTCAATCAGCTTCATCGGATAGTACGCATTACGCGTGTACTGCTTCACCATGCGATTGGTGTTGAAATAGGATCCGTTGAACGCCAGCGTTGTACGCATAATCCGCGCCCACTTTCCGGCTTCGCTCCGATACAGTGGCACGACTGCATTCTCCAACTTCGTGTAGAGATTCTCCGCCTCTTCCGCATCGTTCGCGCCGTCTTCAATCGCCCAGCCGGTCACACCCTCGATGCAGCCCTCAATCCACCATCCATCCAGAATCGACAGGCTCGGCACGCCGTTGAGCGCGGCTTTCATTCCGCTAGTGCCTGAAGCTTCATACGGACGCCGCGGCGTGTTCACCCATACATCCACTCCCGCCGTCAACAGCGCGCCCAGATCCCACGCGTAGTTTTCCAGATACACAACGCGCAGCATGTCATTCGACAACTTCGCGCGCGGTCTCAATCACCCCGTGAATCAGCGCCTTGCCTGGTTCGTCCGCCGGATGCGCCTTGCCCGCGTAGAGAATCTGCAGACCGCCTGCCTGCGAAGCAATCTTCAGCAGGCGTTCCGGATCGGCAAACAAAAGGTTCGCACGCTTGTACGTTGCGGCGCGGCGTGCAAATCCCAGCGTCAGCACATTCGGATTCAGCACCAGACCGGTCCGCGTCGCCACCTCGGTCAGCAGCGCTTCCTTCGCGCGGCGATGCGCATTCAGCATCTCCTGCTCCGGCAGATCAATCGCATTGCGGAGAGTGAGATTGTCGCGCCTCCACGCGGAATCTGCGCATCGAGCATCTGCTGCACCGGCTCCGAGATCCACGTTGGCGCATGCACGCCATTCGTGATCGAATCGATCTGGTACTGCGGGAACATCGCGCGCGACACCTTGCCGTGCTGCATCGCCACGCCATTCGCATAGCGCGAAAAACGCAGCGCCAGCAGCGTCATATTCAGCAGGCCGCTTTCGAAAACACCGAGCTTTTCAAGCCGCGCCGTTCTTTCGCCGCCGAGGATCCTGATCGCCTGCTCTGTCGAGAATCGGTCATGCCCCGCGGGCACCGGCGTGTGCGTCGTGAATACGCACTTGTTGCGCACCTGCAGAATGTCGGCCTCGGTCGGCGAATTCAGCGGACCACCGCCCATCTCGCTTTCCAGCAGCGCCAGCGTCAACAGGGCCGCGTGGCCTTCGTTCATGTGATACACATTCACGCGCAATCCGAGAGCATTCGCCATGCGCACGCCGCCCAGTCCCAGCACAATTTCCTGCTGCAACCGGTAATTCGTGTCGCCGCCGTACAGGTGATCCGTCAGTCCGCGATCCCAGCCAGAGTTGCCATCGAGATCTGTGTCGAGCAGGTAAATCGGAACGACGTGCCCGTAGCGGCCCTGCAGGTCATAACGCCATGCACGCACCGTTACATCGCGGCCTTCCACTGAAACCTTGATGCGCGCAGCTTCTTCCGTGCAGAAGTCCGATGGATTCCACGGCTGCACTTCTTCCGTCTGGTCGCCGGCCGGGCTCAGATGCTGCTGAAAATATCCCTTGCGATGCACCAGCGAGAATGCAACCAGTGGCACGCCCAGGTCCGCCGCGGAACGCAGCGTGTCACCCGGCCAGCATTCCCAGGCCGCCGGAGTAGGTGGGCATCGCGCGGTCGATCGCAATCTCCATGGAGAAATACGCGACCAGTCCACTCGTTGGGGTTGTTTCGTAGGAGAAGGGTTTCGTTGAATTCTGTTGCATCCTGTACATCTCTCTGCGGCGCTCGCAAATGCCTGCAATGTGAAATCGAAAATCTCAAAAATGCCGGATGGGTCAGAAAACTCCCCGTCGCGGTCATATATGGGCAATGCTTTGGAAACCTGTGAAAGATTCTAACAAGGAAAATCGCTTTGGTTATAGGGGTGGAACAAGAATGGGGGTGACTTCGGAGAGCCCGATTTTCCACCTCATGGTAATAAGATGCTGCCAAGCCTGTTTCGCGAAAGCCTTCCTCCCCTTTAATGCGAGAGACTTGCAACCACTCTGTGCGCCTCCGCTCGACGCGTGGCAGATGTGAATCTGCGGAACGATTCCCGTTTCGGCAGCGTAACTTGCGGCCAACGCCCCCGCGAATTCATTGGCTTTACACTGCTCCACCAGGTTGATGGTGCATCCCCCGAATCCGCCCCCGGTCAGCCGCGCACCAATCATCCCCGGCAAATTCATGCGCCAGCGTTACCATCGTGTCGGCCTCCACGCAGCTCGCTTCAAAATCGACGCTGTAGCTCACATGCGCCTCGGCCATCAGTCTTCCCAGTTCCTTCAGATCGTGATGAATCAACGCATCCGCCGCAGCAACCGTCCGCGTGTTCTCGGTGATCACGTGTCGCGCGCGCTTCAGCGCATTCGGACTCATCTCCGCGCCCCACTTCTGCAAGTCCTCGACAGTTGCATCGCGCAGAAAGCGCACTTCCGGCCGATGCCGCGCAATCACTGCTGCTGCTTCTTCCACTTCGGCGCGACGCGTTGTGTATTCGCCGCCCGCAACTGAATGCTTCACCATCGTGTTCGCAATCACCAGCGCCACATTCGATGGAATCGGCGCCAGCTTGAAACTCAAATCGCGGCAATCCAGCAGCAGCGCATGATCCTCCGCGCCATTCGCTGAAATGAATTGATCCATGATGCCGCAGTTCGCGCCGACAAACTCGTTCTCCGCGCGCTGGCACAACCGCGCCAGCTGCGGACCGCGGACAGTCAACGCCAAGCAGCGACGTCACCGCCAAAGCCGTAGCCACTTCAACCGCAGCCGAACTCGACAACCCCGATCCCAGCGGCACATCGCCCAGCAGGCTCAAGCTCAATCCCGGAATCCGATGTCCTCTCGCCCGCCAGAATCACCATCACGCCCAGCGGATAATCGCTCCAGTCCTTGCTGCCGGCTCCTGGGCAGCGCCGCCGCATCAAACGTGCGCTCTTCTTTGAAATTCTCCGAGTAGATGACGATCTTCCCATCGCTGCGCGGCGAGATTCCCGCCAGCGTCGCGAAATCAATCGCCGCAGGCATCACGAATCCCTCGGCATAATCCGTGTGTTCGCCAATCAGGTTCACGCGCCCCGGAGCAGCAAAGATCTCCGGTTCACTCTTGAAACGGCTCACATGCAAGGAACGCAAAACTTCAGGATCATGCATTGTCGTTCATCTCTCGATTCGTTCGATCTCAACATCCATCGGCCAGCTGAAACAATCGCCCGGCTCCAGCACACGCGACCACTCGCCCGTCACAGCAAGTGAATCCACCGGCGCCGTCGCTGGTTCAAGCGCCACACACACCTGCTTCGGTCCCGGTCTATCCGGCCATCCCCCGTAGCAGATCCACAAACCCAAATATGGTGTTGCCGTCGCTTCAAACTTCACGCGAATGCGAATCCCCGCCGAAGGCCGCTCCAGCGTGCACCAGTTCTCGATGCACTGCAAGCGGTCCGGCAAAAAGCTTGTCGCCAATCCCCGAATCCGGCGGCCTCCACAATAGTCAAGTCCACTGTTGCTTCCGTCTGCCAGCCGGGCCATCGGCCACGCAACAGCGTCCCCGCCGTTGCCAAGTCGTCCGCCGCCAGAGCCTTCCAGCCGCAGCGACCTGATCGACTCCGGCAGAACAATCCGGTCTCCCTCTTCGACCGCAAATAGAGGGTGCGCCGCCCACGACCACGGAACGCTCTCCTCCAAGTTCAGATTGGTGATTGAATAATCGAGCCTCAAGGTCCAACCCGCGGTCCGTTCAGTCAGCGTCAAGCGTGCGCTCCAGCCGGAGCGGCAGCGAAAAGCACTCTCCTCGGAATGTCCCTGAATAGGCTCTCCCTGATCCATCTGGCTATCGCCACTCCACCCGCCACAAATCCCCGTGGTCCGGAATCTCAGCGATGCCTGCTTCCGTCTCGACCGTGCACGCCGCAACCGACGGCAAACACTCGTCCCACCCGCTTGCGTCTCCGGCATCAAACGCCATCGTCAGCGTCCGCGGCGCAATCGGCGCCAGTGGCGTCTGCAGCAGTTCTCGCTCGCCAATCCGGATCGACGCGATCTTTCCCCCAAACCGGGGAAGCACCGTCACCGCGCACTCCCCAGCTCGAATGAGAACGTTTTCAATTTTGACGTCGGATGCCAATGACTCCGTCATTCTTACCCCGCCTCTCCACAAGCGGCGCTCAACTCATCCCAGATGCGGTCCAGCCATAGCTTCATGTTCCGGCTTCATCAGCACCGACCGCAGGCAGGTCACATGTTCATCAACCGTGCTCGCATCGCTGGCCGTTCCAAACCAGAATTGCGGCAATTGTACTAGCGCCAGGTGTAGATTGCGCCCTGCGCATGCTGAAAAAATCGATTGTCCCAGCTCTGAAGCCTGCTCCGCCGTTGCTGCCTTCATCTTCCAAACCACGATATCCAGCTCTGGCCCGCCCGCCGCCAGCGCCTCAAAACGCGCATCCGCTCGCAGCCGCCGATCCAGCTCCAGCGCAGCCGCTCGCCCCTGCGCCAGCCCTTGCGCAAACTCCCCGCCCGGCTTCAGCGGCAAAAGCCTCTGCGTCGCCCACAAAGCTACCGCTGCCGCCCCGGCGCGGGAGCATTCCAGGCTGATCTCCCCGAGGTGCAACTCCTTTGAAGTGAAATATGTATACGGCGAATCATGTTTGTAGAATCGACCCACCCCCGGGTCCCGAAACAGCACGCACCCGCACCCGTAAGGCTGCAGCCCGTGCTTGTGCGGATCGATCACAATTGAGTCCGCCTGTCCGATCGCCGCATACGCCCGCCGCGCCGGCTCATCCAGCGCATCCTCAATCAGCTTGAAATACCCGCCATACGCCGCATCCACATGCACCCGGAATCCGTACCGCTCCCGCAGTGCCAGGATTTCCGGAAGAGGATCCACCGCGCCCACCGCCGTCGTTCCCAGCGTCACCACCACGGTGCCCACATCTCCCTTTGCTGCAGCTCAGTTTCCAGCGCATCCAGCCGCATTCTTCCGCGCCCATCGGCGACCACCGATGAATACTCCAGCTTCAAGACGGCAGAAATTCGATGGTGCGTGTAATGCGCCTGCTCCGACCCCACAATTCGTCTGGTCGGCGCCATCTGTCCCGCCACCCACAGCGCCTCCAGATTCGCCATCGTGCCGCCCGAGGTCAGATGCCCAGGAATTCGCTCCAGCCGAACATCGCCGCAATCTCCGCCACGGCCTCAATCTCCATGGCAGAACTGGCCCGGCCCCCATCTCGCGCATGGTTATTGGGATTGACTGTCATGGCCAGCGCATACGCCGCCCGCGCCACCGGATGCGGCGGCTTCAGCATCTGCCCGGCATAGAGGGGATGGAAGTAGGGGTAATTGTTCCCGAGCCGTCGCGCCGTCTCCTCCAGCACTGCGACCATCGCCCCAGCATCGGCGTCGCTCCGCTCGTGCCGTTTCAAAGCCTGGCAGAGCGGAAAATTCGCGCCCCAGCACTTCGGAAGCGCGGGCCAGCAGTTCGGGGACAAGATCCTTGGGCATAGCGACCCTCCAACGTATCACAGTCGAGTGTGTCGTAGTAAGTTGCTCATTTTAATTGATATCGCGATTGGTCTGCACCGAATGGTCTGTCAAAACAGGGAAATTACGTCGGAAAATTTGCGGTGAAATGGTACACTTGAGGCAGCGTTAGAGTCGAACCGGGCGTGAGCAGCGCTCGCCCAAACAAGCAAGATTCTGCCAGTGGTCGCTCCGATTCATCCAGCGCAATTCAATACCAGGAAACACGGAAAAAATGGAACAAGGTACTGTGAAGTGGTTCAATGACGCGAAAGGTTTTGGCTTTATCTCGCGCCAGAACGGCGAGGACGTATTCGTGCACTACTCTGCGATCAACTCAAATGGATTTAAGAGTCTGCAGGAAGGCCAAGCCGTGCAGTTCAACGTCGTGAAGGGTCCTAAGGGCTGGCAGGCTGCGGACGTCCAGCCTCTGTAAGCCACCGGATTTCGGCAGAATCTAGCAGACAGAAGCGAGGGCTGGGTGTGCAATCCGGCCTTCGGCTTTATGACCCAGCTATCTTCAATAGATTCGTCCGAACTTTGCTTCTACATCTACCCGAATCGAATGCGCCGGATACAGCGCAACCTTGCGGCCTAATCCACCTGCCATCACAAGCTAGGCCAGCGTCGTCAGCGCCTTCAGATCAGCCCAGGCGTAAGCAACCTCCATCAGCTTTGCGCCACCCACCTGAATGACCCTCGATGTCGCCAGCCGCGCCCCCGTCTTTTCATAGAAGCCGCGGGACCGGTTCTGCTCCAGCACCCACACCGCCATGCTCTTAAAGTTGCGCTCCGTCAGCGCCGTTGCCATCGCCTGCAACAGAGCCGCGCCGACCCCCCGGTTCTGCGCTTCCCTCAGCAAATAGATCGAGTAGAGCTCTGCATCGCATGTCTCCACGTGCTCGCGATTTGGTCCACCATGCGCGAATCCCACCACGCTTCCATTCATCTCGGCGACTCGCACCAGCGCTTCTCCGCTCAGCCACTCACTCCACAGCTTCGCGCGCAGCGTCTCGTCCAGGCTGGCCAGATACGCATCCGGCATAATGCCGGCATAGGTCGTTCGCCAGCTCTCCACGTGCACATGCGCAATTGCGGCCGCATCGTCGAGCACCGCTGCTCGAATTGAAACTTTCATCCAAGATCTCCTGCGCGTCGCACTTCACGGCTGCAAACTTCCGTTACTGGCAACCGGGCACAATCTTCTTCTTCCATGCAAAACTCCGGATACCATGGATATCAATTAATCAGGCTCTGAACACAGCGTTCAACAAAACTGCTCAGGTGTCTAGCCGGCAAGACCCGGAAAAGCAAGGTTGGGGGTGGCTAGCGTCACGGGTTGCGGTGCGCCGATTCCATCTCAGCCCGTGATTATTCCTGCTGCAAGCCCTTGGTTCCGGAACGCTTGCGGCTCAGGGCTGCTGGGAAGTTTCATCCATTACTTTAGGATGGATACCCACGCCGTACCTTCGTTCTAACGCTGTTTTTCAATGCTACACTTCGCCAAGTGGAGAAAGATAAGACATGGATCCCTATCGCATCGCCTACGAACAAGCCATGACGGAGCTGAACGAGATCACGCGGAAGTTTGATCTCCTCCGCTTGCAAAAAGTGCAGGTCGAAAACCTCATCAACGCGTTTCGTCCGCTGATTGAGAACGATCAGGCCGCCAACGCCATCACCAGCTAACCCAGGCCGTGGTGGTCGCAAACGCATGCCGGCGCAAGCCGGCATATCCGTCTTGCTCCCTCTAACCCTCTGATCAATCTGCTTCCGTAAACAGTGTCGATGGATCCGATCCAGAATCGGATTGCGATCACCCGTGTGGAATTGTTCCCATGCGAAGGTAGTGGCAAACCTGGCATGTGACGGCTCTCGCCTCCTAGGATTGAACTAAAACTTCCTCGAACGATCCAGTCATATGACGGGGCGTATTCCTGCAGCCACTGCGTCATTCTCGCAGACTGTTTAGAATCGCCTCCGACTGCTTTGATGACTTTGGTCGCAATCGGAAGAAGCAAATCGTAACCGGCTGGTTTAAAAAGAATCATCTGAATATCTAGTCGTCGGTGTAGCGTAAGAGGCACTCCATCAGGAGGCCCTCAGAATGAACGCCTCGACGAGATCCGCACCGAACATTCTCCTCCTCCTGTGCAGCTCTACGGCGGTCCTGATGACGCTCACCGGCTTGTTGTTTTTGATCGGCACGCGCCTCCTCAGCGCATTCGCTCACGGCGAGAGATTCATCGGTGAGACCGATGCCATCTCTATCGCGCTCATCTTTGGCGGAATTGCCGTCGCTCTCAAGACAGTCGAAATCCGTCTCAGAACAGAACAAGATTCATCAACGGACTGATCCGGCTCGCGCCCGCTGCTCAATGTCGAGGTTCTTCGATTCTCAGGCGCAACTCGAGTCAAAGCTTGCCCGATCTGGGCTTTCTCTATGCCGCACACAGCAAATAAATACTGAATAAAAATGCAACCGACTTATTGCTTTTCTGTGGCCAGGTAAACGACCACGCCGCTCAACAGCGCCACCATGGCTAATGCAGGCAGCACAATCGAGCCAACTCCACCCGACTGCGACGATGCAGCTGGCATCAGCGCATCCAGATGCAGCGCCCGCGGCAGTTCCGCAAACCAGGCCTTCAGCACGTTCCCCTTCCAGGCAAGCACGCCCGCTGCGACGACCACCGAAACCACCAGCGCAAAGATCTGCGCACCCCATATCGGCCGCGCGACTTTTTCAATCGCCGCATTCCGCCGCCGCAACTGCGCACGCCACCAGATTGCCCCGGCCGACTCCATCTGCGGCGCAGGCATTGTCCTGCATGTGCGCCTGCTGAAACGCCTGGGCAACCACCACGAGGTCCGAACATATCCGGCAAGCCTCGACATGACCACGCAACTCCGCCGGACACGCATCCGGCCAATAGCCCTGGTGCAACAGCTCCGTCACTTCCTGCTCGCGCGCACATGAAAACGGACTCATGCTTTACCTCCCTGCCGCAGCAATCGCGCCATCTTGCGCCGCGCGCGGAACAGCAGCAGCCGAATGCTCGCCGATGCCAGCCCCGTCACCTCTGCGATTTCGTGATGCGAATAGCCCTCGGCATACGCCAGCCACAGTAATTGCCGGTCGCGCGGCCGTATCTGCGCCATCGCCGGCCCCAGCATCGCCTGCGAATCCGACTGCGCCACACCGCATTTCGCCGTGAACAACTCCTCCGGCATCTCGTCAATCGACGACGACTGCGGACGCCGCCAGTGATCGCGCAACAAATTGGTTGCAATTCGGAACAGATACCGGCGTGCCGCCACTTCGCCGTCTTCAGGACGGCTTGCGCATAGAAACCGCACATAGCTCTCCTGCGTCAGGTCGTCCGCAAGCGCTGGATCGCGGCTCACGCGCGCCAGGTAGGCCCAGAGCGATCGAGCCGATCGCGCATAAAATGCCGCGAACTGCTCGTTATCCATCGCCGCGGCCGGCGAGCTGGCGGCAAGAGGCTGTCCCTCGCCTGCCAGCACGTTCGGAATGATCGACTCCCAGGGCATCGGCCTCTGCTTTCTCACCTTCACCGGGCTCCCCGTGACTCACTGCCTGTCCTTGAATACCGAGGAAGCGCCCAGAGGCGAATCGAACCTGCTTTGTGCCGCCGGTATCCGCGGGCATCAAGCCCAGCCGCGCCGCCAGCAGCCACGAAACGCCTGCAGAGATGATAAAGCCGATTCCAGGCATCAGCACCACGGTTCCAAAGACGAGCATCGGCGTATCCATATCCGGCCCGGCGTGCCGCAGCAGCAGCAGACCGATGCCCAGCAGCACCATCACGATGCCCACCTGCAGCGGCGTCAACATGCGCGCCACAGCATTTGGCATGCGGCGGCCCTGTTCGAAGGCAACCGGAATCGGCGCCGCCTCCAGAAACTTCCTGCCCGCTTCGGTCTCCATGTACGCCGCCAGTTCCTGGTTGCTGGTGAACTTGTCGATCAGCTTGCCGTGCACTTCGCTCTGCAGCTTGAAGATGCGGGCCCAGCGGCGGTTCTCAATGAACATGCGGGCCAGGAGAAAGATCGCAGTAAGGCCGCAGGCGAACGCCAGAAGCGGCACCGTATCGCCCCAAACCCGATCGAAGCTCGACTGCTGAGGCTGGGAACGATACACATCCGGCCACACTGCCCGCTCCAGCGCCTCATCCGGCTGCCCCTCTTCGTGCTTCAAATGCGAGAACAAATAGAACTCAGGATTCCGCGCCACCTCGGGATGCGCTGCCAAGAAACGCCGCCAGTTGCGGGTTGTTGTGCGCAACATAGTCCGGATTCGAAAGCAGCGACGGATCGTGCGAAACCACCGTGGTCAGCGTCGGGCTCAGCCGCAGCAGCCGGATGAGCTCTGTCTGCGTCGCCGCCACATCGCGCTCATTGGGAGCAGGCGCGGTATTTACGGCGGGGGAGGGGGAGGGGTTGTTGCACGCGGCTGTGCCGCACCCAGACTGGCCAGAAACAGAACAGAAAATGCAGTTGCTGAGAGGATCCGATACATCAGGCGACGCTTGTCCATGGTTGTCTTCCTCGAATCGAAGTGGCCTTCCAGCCCTTCTACCGAGAACAACGAATGGACCGGCGCATTGGTTAACAAGGCTCTTTGTGCGCAACTCCGTCGAGCCCAACTCCGTCTTCCTAAACGGAGACCTCTCTCACTGTCATGAAATCTCCTATGCCCCTCTGGGGCCTGCCTCTCGTTCTTTGTGCTTGCATTGCCTTAAGCGGTGCGGCCACTGCATCCGCAGCTGACCGGCTCAAGTCGCCCTGGGACGGGCATCCCGTTACGTTGACGGATGCTCCCTACTCCTGCCCCGACCCGCCGCCGTTCTCCAAGTCGCTCGATGTCGACAGCTACTACATCGATGCGCACCATTCCGTCATTGACCCGGTGAAGAAGGCTGCCTATGAAAAAGGAGCCGACGCGCCCGACCACCTGGGCGAGTGGACCACGCAGGCCGCCGATGCTTATCTTCTCCATGGCAGCCGAGCCGGAGCGCAATGCGTCTACACGCTGCTTTCCGCGGCCGCTGCTGCGAAGGCCTGGTCCGCCACCATGCCCACCGGCCAGGCTCACTATGTGCAGAAGTGGCTGCTGGCCGCCACCGCGATGGCCTACCTCAAGGTCCGCAACACCGGCGTCGGCACGCCCCGAGCAGGACAAGGAAATCCAGAAATGGTTCGGGCTTCTCGCCGACCAGGTCCGCGACTATGTCGACGACAAAATGAAGAACCCCAACAGCGATGCCTGGAACAATCATCGCTACTGGGCCGGACTCGCCGTTTGCGCAGCAGGCATTGCCCGCAACGACACGCGCGAGTTCCACTTCGGCATCGAAGCCTTCAAGGCCGGGACGGATGAGATCGGCCCCAGCGGAGCACTACCCCGCGAACTCCAGCGCGCCGGCATGGCACTCCACTACCACCTCTACGCACTTGCCCCGCTCATCATGCTGGCTGAGCTCGGCGAAGCCAACGGGATCGACACGTACTCCGCGAATCAGCGCGCCCTCGACCGCCTCGTCAATCTCTGCGAACAAGGGTTACAGCACCCCGAGATCTTCGAGAAAGCCACTGGCGTCGTGCAGAACATGCCGGACAAAATCGCCGGAGCCACCATCGGGTGGGCTGTTCCGTACGTGAAACGCCATCCAGATGCACAGCTCTCCTCCTGGATTGCGCAGGCCCAATACACCAGCTTCTGGCAGTGGGGCGGCCTTCCGCCCGAGTGATTTCTGCACCGGGGAGCTTCTCGAATCCACCTTCGCCAAAGAGGCGAAGACAAGACGAAAGCCCTGTCGTTTACTAGATATACACTTCTCCGACGTTTACAAAATGCGCTAAACTCCTGACTCTGCGGGTCTGTGCTTCCCATGCTTTTCCGGCCCGCGCTTGAGGGGGTTTTTCCATGGCACGTCCTTATTGGTCGGGCAACGTTCAAATCTCGCTTGTGGCGTTTGGAGTGAGTCTCTACGTTGCCACCGAAAGCAAGGGCCAGATCAGCTTTCACCAGGTCAGCCGCCGCACCGGCGAACGGATCCGCCACCAGAAGGTGCTGGAGAGCGCGGCCGAAAGCAAGGAGGCCACCACGGCCGTCGAAAACGACGAGATCGTGAAGGGCTACGAATACAGCAAGGGCAAATACGTCATCATCGAGCCCAGTGAACTGGAAAACCTGCGCGTCCCCTCCAAGCACACCATTGGTGTATCGCAGTTTGTCGACATCGCCGACCTGAATCCCGAGTACATTGAAAAGCCTTACTTCGTCACTCCCGAAAATGAAATGTCGGCCGAGGCCTTCAACGTTGTCCGCGAGGCGCTGGTGAAAACCGGCAAGGCCGCCATCGGAAAAGTGTCGTTCTCGGGCCGCGAAAACATCATCGCGCTGGTGCCCGCAGGCCCTGACAGCCCCGGCATGATGGCCTACACCCTCCGCTATCAGAACGAGCTCCGTAACCGCGCCGACTACTTCCGCGACATCAAGCAGCCTCCCATTGCCGCCGACTCTCTACAGCTCGCCGAGACGCTGATCGGGCGGATGTCAACCAAGCTCGACATTGCCAAATTCGAAGACAGCTATGAAACGGCGGTCAAGGCCCTGGTCGAAGCCAAGGTCAAGCACTTACCGCTGCCGATCGACGAAGCTCCCAGGCAGCGTCCGAACAATGTCGTCAACCTGATGGACGCCTTGCGCCAGAGCATTGGCTCCGACACACGCACAGCCAAGAAGCCGCCGAAGAGCGCGAAGGAAGCTCCTGCCAAAGGCATCGGCATCGTGAAGACGCCCGCCAAGTCAGCTAAGCGCAAATCGGCCTGAGAACCCCGCGCTCCTCTCCCGTTTGCTTGGTTTTTCGATAGCTATCGATACGGAGCGTGCCCCGGTGTCGGCATTTTCACCGATAACCGGGGCGGTTTGCTCGCAATCCATTCGAAACTGCCTGCGAAACAGCCCTATCTTGATGAATAAGGCACGAATTATCGGCTAACGCCGTGGCTAATCGAGGATTTCTACCTCTATTCTTCAGGGGCTTCGTCGTGAAGTAACCGCGACGGACATTCAACTCGAAGTCGTCCTTGTTCCATCAAATCGATGACAGAGTCAGATGGAGGCTGGTGAATATCTGCCATACCCGCCAGCAAAATGAGTGGCGCCGCGGCCTATCGACCATCCGGGTGCACGCGCGGAAAGCACGACGTCCAGCCGAGGGCGTATTGAAGGGACTTCTTCAATTTATTGGAACTATCACGCTCTTTTTTTCGATCCGCTTCATAGCGAACGCGTGGCGGCGGCATTTCGATCTCACGGAAATCGAGTGGCAAGCGTGTGAGACCCACAGACGAGCAAACAGAAGCGAGGTAAATCATGCGAAGGTGCTCTGCATTTCTAGTGTGCTGCTCGACGCTGGGGTTTCTGCTCGCCTCCGGAATCCCGGCGCAACAGAGTCCTGAAGCAAATAGACCAGTTGTAGGCTTGGCGCTCAGCGGAGGCAGTGCACTTGGTCTTGCACATATTGGAGTCATTCGCTACTTCGAGGAACATCGCATTCCAATCGACAGGATTGGCGGCACCAGCATGGGCGGTCTGGTTGGTGGTTTGTATGCCGCGGGCATGAACTCCCGGGAAATCACCGAAGTGGCTGAGCAAGCGGACTGGGACAAGTTGCTTGACCCGAGCACTCCGTTTAGCGATCAACCCGTCGTCGACAAGCAGGAATGGCACCGGACGCCCGGGAACATGACACTGCGATTCGGCAAGCTGTTCGCTCTCCCAGCCGGCCTCAATTCCGGCCAGGCCCTCTCACTGTTGCTGAGCCGAACGACGCTCCCTTATTCGAATGTCTCCGATTTTGATCAACTGCCGACTCCATTTCGTTGCGTGGCCACCGATCTTGTCAGTGGGGAAGCTATTGTGCTGGACAAAGGATCCCTGCCGACGGCGATGCGCGCAACCATGGCTTTGCCCGGAGTCTTCACGCCGGTGAGAACAGGGGAGATGGTACTCGTAGATGGCGGCGTGCTTGAGAACATCCCGGTAGAGCCCGTTCGGCAGATGGGAGCTCAGATAGTAATCGCCGTTGCCCTCGAAAAACCGAAGCCGAAACCCGAGCAGCTCAAGTCGCTGACTGATGTATTGAGCAAGACAATCTCCGTTGCGATTGCGAAAAACGAACAGCACTCGCTCGCAGGTGCGGATCTTGTCATTTCTGTGAATACCGCCCGCTTCTCCAGTACCGACTACAACCGTTGGGAGGAGATAATTCAGGCCGGATATGAGGCCGCCGCAGCCCACGCTTCCGATCTGGCCTCGCTTGAGCTCTCACCCGTAGACTGGGACAAGTTCATTGCAAAGCGTCGCGCTCGGATGCGCAGTGCGGGAGACCGCGGAAGAGTCCTTGCGGTAACCAGCCCTAGCGCTTCTTTCCAGAAGAATGCGCAGGCGGAGATGAATCGGACCGTCGACAACAGGCCTGTATCCGAAGACGAACTCGAGAAGATCCTCAATGGAATGGTTGCAGCCACTGCCGTTCCAGGAGCGTCCTATGAGTGGCAACAAGACAATATCGGGCAAAGCGGATTCAAGGTTCGCTTCGCCGATCGCTCGGAGGATCAAGTCCTGGTTCGTGTGTCCGCGCTCTATGACGTCTCCGCAGGGGAACCAACGCGCTTCGAACTCAAGCTCTCAACCACCGCCGTTCCGAAAGATGCCTACAAGGCGCGCATTCTCGCGAGCTTCGTGCTCGGTTACGATCCCGGACTCAAGACGGAACTGTATAAGCCTTTTGGCGGAAGTCAGTACTTTGTCGCCCCTCAGTTCTTTGTCGGGCGGATGCACTTCAATAGCTACAATGGACCCGACCGCCAGAGCGATGTTAGAGACCGGACCGGAGGAGCGTTCTACGCAGGTGTCGGAACCTGGCGATTCGCGCAGCTTCGGCTGGGAGCGCGTGCTGGCTACGATTCATTCAGCCGCATGGTGGTGAGCAACGGCGTTACAGCGCAGAGTGGAGGATTCACCTCACCTGAATTGCGCTGGGTCGTGAATACTCAAGATGCAGGCGGGCTGCCCACACGTGGAAACCGCGCCGAGGGATCGACTGGCTACTTTTTCAGAGAGAACCAGGACTACCCTTTCTTTCAGAACGAATACAGCGGGTTCTACCCAGTCAACCAGCGTGTGACCCTGTTTGCCATGAACCACGCTGGCACCAGCTTCGGCCGGAATCTCAACTACTTCGATCAGTTCATGGCTGGCGGACCGGACAATATGGCGGCATTCAGATACCAGGAGTTCCACGGAAATACGATTGTCACCGCGGGCTCCGGCATCGTCTTCAACGGCCATCCTCTTCCTTATGTCTCCTCCCATCCGCGCATCGCGCTGTGGTACGAGGTTGGCAGGTTTGACCTTGGCTCTCAAGGCTGGCAGACGCACCAAAGTTCTTCGATCGGCGTTTTCTTTCCAAACAGGGTGGGTGCCGCGGGGTTGGAGCTGAGCTTCGACGAGCAAGGGAGGGCTCGCTTTCGATTGATGCTGGGGAGCTTCTAGCTCCGAGAGTATCGAAGTCTGGACTTTTCGAGGTTTAGGGGGCCAAGGTGGCATTAAGCGTGCTTTTGCGGATGGATCGCCGGCTGCTTGGAGTAAACCTACAGCGGAATTGTTCTGGTGGTCGCCCTGCGGAGAAACATATGTGTCAAAAGAGCAAATCACCTCTAATTGCGGCGATGGCGATTCTGGTATTGCCGCCTTCCGTCGCGCAGATCGAGCCCAACACACTTCAGGCGGGTTTAAATCACCGGCCGTCTGGAAACGATCTCCCGTTGACGCGCACTATCTGTCCGGGTACACTCCGAGCCAATCGAGCGGCTCGCTGTGGGCTGTCCCTCCCTACCGCCGATCCCACCCGGAGGATTCGTCATGCTTCCCCTTTCAAAGCGCGTCGCGCTTCTGCTTGCTCTCGCTCTGCCCATTACCCTGCACGCTGCTGACTACACCTATCAGCAGACCACCCAGCTCACCGGCGGCTCGCTGCTGCACATGATGAAGACGGTTGGCGTTTTCAGCTCGCAGGCGCGCCATATCGGCGACCCCATCGTTTCCACCATCTATCTAAAAGACAATCGCCTCGCCAACGTGTCGCCCGACAACATCGAGATCATCGACCTCGACAAGGAGACCATTACCAACATCGACGTCCAGAAGAAGACATACACGGTGATGACCTTCGACCAGATGAAGCAGGCCATTGCGAACGCCCGGCAGCAGATGCAGAATCAGCCGGCTGCGCAGCCGACCCCGCAGCCTGCACCCGATCCAAACGCGCAGAACGTAAAGATGAGCTTCGATGTGAAGGTGCGCAAGACCGGCGCGCAAAAGCAGATCAGCGGCATTGATAGCAACGAAGCCATCCTGACCATGACCATGACGGCAACCGACACGCAGACCCAGCAGTCCGGCGCAATGGCCATCACCAACGATATGTGGATGGTTCCGGCTATTCCCGGCTACGACCAGGTGCGCGACTTCTACCGGCGCATGGGAGAGAAAATGACCGAGGGCACGCTGGGGCTGGGATTCGACTTCAGCAAGATGCTGTCGCAGAATCCCGGCGCCGGACAGGCGCTCGGCGATATGGCCAAGGAGATGCAGAAGCTCGACGGCGTGCCCATCATGCAGGTAATGCGCATGGGCACCACCGTCAACGGCCAGCCCCTGCCCGCTGCGTCCGAAGCACCCACACCTGCCACACCGGCCGGCCCCAGCGCGGGCGACGTGGCAAAGCAGGGCCTTTCTTCAGCGCTCACCAGCCACTTCGGCTTTGGCGGATTCGGCAAAAAGAAGCAGGACCCGCCTCCCGATCAGAACCAGAATGCCGCCCAGGCACAGCCAACCAGCGCCATCCTGATGGAGACCCAGATCACCACGTCGAACTTTTCTTCGGCCCCCGTCGATCCCTCGCACTTCGACGTTCCAGCCGGATACAAGCTTGTGCAGCCGCAGGTCCAGCCGCCAGCCGCGACTGCTCGATAAACGCTGCATTCCACCGGCGTCCTCTTCAGAGCGCATGCGACTCAGAATTCATTTGCGCTTTGTAATCCTGCATCATCCCAGTAGCAGGTGTGGTCCGACGAGGAACTTATTTCAAAGGAGACAAAATGCCCACCATCACAACCAAAGACGGCGTCGAGATCTTCTACAAGGACTGGGGTTCAGGCCAGCCAATCGTGTTCAGCCATGGATGGCCCTTGTCGGCCGATGATTGGGACATACAGATGTTGTTCTTCCTGCGTCATGGCTATCGCGTCATCGCCCACGACCGCCGTGGCCACGGACGCTCCACCCAGACCGGCGACGGCCACGATATGGACCATTACGCGGATGACCTGGCCGCTCTTACCACTCATCTCGGCCTGAAAAACGCCATCCATGTCGGCCATTCGACCGGCGGAGGTGAGGTGACGCGTTATCTGGCACGGCATGGCGAAAGCGGAGCGGCCAAGGCAGCGCTGATCAGCGCAGTTCCGCCGCTGATGCTGAAAACTCCGGCCAACCCGCTCGGCCTTCCCAAGGCCGTGTTCGACGATCTGCAGGCGCAACTCGCCGCTAGTCGAACGCAGTTTTACCGCGATCTGCCGGTTGGGCCTTTCTATGGCTATAACCGGCCGGGCGCAAAACCATCGGAGGCCATCATCCAAAACTGGTGGCGTCAGGGCATGATGGGTGGCGCCAAGGCACACTACGACGGCATTGTCGCCTTCTCCCAAACCGACTTCACAGAAGACCTCAAGAAGATCACCATTCCGGTGCTGGTGATGCATAGCGAAGACGACCAGATCGTCCCCTATGTCGCTGCCGGGCCGTTGTCTGCGAAATTGTTGAAGAACGGAACGTTGAAGACCTACAAGGATTTCCCGCACGGGATGCCCACGACGCAAGCGGACACCATCAATGCCGATCTCTTGGCTTTCCTCAAGGGATGACAATGATTGCGCGTTTCAGTTAGAAGAGCCACCTTCCTGTGCCGTCTGCCTGCCGCGTAAACTCTCTCCCATGATGTTTACCAAGCGTCTCCGCGACGGTGTCCGTAGCGGAGACATCACCTGCAGCGTCCGCATCTGGCAGAGCCCCCATGTCAAAGTCGGCGGACGCTATCGCATGGAAGAAGGTGAGATCGAAGTCGATTCCATCGAACCCATCGGCCTCCCCGACATCACACCTCAGCTTGCCCGGGAATCCGGCTTCTTAGGCGTGCTCGACCTGCTGAAAGTTGCCAAACACGGCCCCGGCGAGAAAATCTACCTCGTCCGCTTCCACTACATCCCGCCCGCCAAACCGAAGCGCCGCATCAGCCCAACTAGAGCTAGTAACTGAAAGCCGGTTTCCTGTTATCACTCGCATCGCAGCAGATCCACCGCCCGCTGCGCCGGAATCCACGCTGTCCCCGCACAATGTGTGAAACTGTGAATTCCGACCGTGATCTCCAAATTTCCATGTCCTTTCGCGCGACCCTCGAAGCCACCGGCACCTCGCCACGATGGGTCATTGCGCGCGTTCCGATCGACCTGAAGAAGGCATGGCCCATGTGGAAGAGCCGTCGCGTCTTCGGCGAAATCAACGGTTTCGCCTTCAGAACTGCGCTGATCCCCGGCCCAAAGGGTCGCGGGCATGTCCTGATCGTGAACAAGAAGATGCAGGCCGGCGCTCGTGTACGCGCCGAAGAACGCGCATTGATCAAGTTAGCGCCCGATCTCGGAGAGCTCGTCATCGATCTGCCAGCCGAATTCGCCAAAATCCTCAAGGGCGATCGTGCGCTGAAGAAGTGGTTCGATGCCATGAGCCCATCGATGCGCAAAGGCTTCACCAACTTCATCGCCGACGCCAAATCCGCCGGGACGCGTCAGAAGCGTGCCGAGGCCATGGCCGAAAGCCTGATGCTTGCTATGGAAGGCGAAGTGGAACCGCCGCCGATTCTGCGCGCTGCCTTCCAACTTCAACCCGAAGCGCGCCGAGGCTGGGACTCGATGACTCCGACGCAGCGCAAGAATCATCTGCTCGGCATCTTCTACCCGCAGACCGTCGAAGGCCGCGAACGCCGCGCCGCGAAAGCCATTGAAAGTTGTCTGGCCGTAGCGCGCCGCCGTCGCCGGGAGCCGTAGCGCAATCTACACTAGAAGCATGGAAGTCCTCTACGGCGTGCACCCGATTGCAGAAGCTCTCAAGGCCGGCCGCCGCCGCTTCGATCACGTCCTCGTCGCCGCCGAACGCCACGACGAGCGCCTCGCGCGCCTCGTTGCCGATTGCAAACAGGCCGGCGTACGCGTTCGTCAGGAACCGCGCGAGCACCTCACCCACCTCGCTGGCACAGTGGCCCATCAGGGCGTTGTAGCTCTTGTGCGCCCGCGGGAAGCGCTGGCCATCGAAGACCTCTTCACCGCGCCCGACACCTCGCAACCGCGCCTCCTTCTCGCGCTCGACGGCGTTGAAGATCCGCAGAATCTTGGCGCACTGCTCCGTGTGGCCGACGGCGCCGGGGTAGACGGCATCGTCCTAACCGAGCGCCGCGCCGCCCCATTGAGTCCGGTCGCGGTCAAGGCCAGCGCCGGGGCCACCGAACATCTGCGCATCGCCCGCGTTGTCAACCTCGTCCGCGCGCTTGAAGAGTTGAAGGAGCAGAACATCTGGGTTATCGGTCTCGACGAACGCGGCACGACCGACTACGACCAGTTCGATCTTACCGGCGACTGTGTTCTCGTTCTCGGACGCGAAGGTGCTGGTCTTCATGATCTTGTCCGCCGCACCTGCGACCATTTGCTTCGCATTCCGATGGCGGGTGGAGTCAGTTCGTTGAACGTCTCTGCAGCCGGTGCCGTGGTCCTCTACGAGGCTGCCCGCCAACGCCGCGCCACCGCTCGCCAGCCCGCGAGTGCTCGCGCATCGGGCGCCGCTGCGTCCAATAAGAAACAGAAAGGTTTAGGTTCATGAAGTTGTCCCCCGCCCGGACGCTGGCTATCGTATCGATCGCCGCGCTCCTGGTTGTTCTCCCCGGCGAATCCCAAACCACTCAAAGCACGAACCCAAGTGGCACTCAGGTTAATCAGTCCCAGCCGGGTCAGGATCAGCCCGCATCGCAGCCCGCACCGCCTGCAGGCAAAGTAATTTTTCAGCGATCCGTCGATGCCAATGGCAATACCGTCAGTACCACTGGCTCCGCCGCGAAGCCGACCGCGCACGCCGCCGACGCTCCATCGGTGGGAGACTCCGTGCGCCAGTCTGTTGCCGTAACCGCTCTCGATCTCGATGTGCACCTCAATACCGCGGCGCAACAACTTGCGGCACGAGCGACCGTGACGGTTCTCAACGCGGGAAAGTCCCCGCTGCAGCGCATTCCGCTGCAAATCTCCTCGTCGCTTAATTGGGAGCGCATCCGTATCGCCGGCCGCGATGTCTCCTTCCCAGTCGCGACAATCAATTCCGATTCCGACCACACCGGCCAGCTTCACGAGGCTGTTGTGCCGCTCGCCGAGCCACTTGCCCCCGGCACAACGCTTCAGCTCGACGTCACCTACTCCGGAACGGTCGCCGCAACCGCTCGCCGTCTTCTCTCCGTGGGAACACCGGAAGACTCAGCCGCCCACTCCGACTGGGATGAGATCAGCCCCGCGTTCACGGGCTTGCGCGGCTTCGGCAACGTTGTCTGGTACCCAGTCACCAGCGTCCCGGTCGTCATTGGCGATGGAGCGCGTCTCTTCGACGAGATCGGCAGGCAGAAGCTTCGCTCGTCGGGCACCAGCTTCCGCCTGCGCCTCGCCGTGGAGTTTCCGCACGGCCAGGCGCCCACCGTTGCCGCAGTCAACGGCAACACAATTCCGCTCAAGGTCGTGGATCCGCAGAGCTTGGGCTCTGATGTACCCGGCGTCGCAACCTCCGATACCGGCCCGACCACGCTGAGTTTCGAATCGCCCAGCCTTTTCGTTACCACCGAGACGGCCCATCCGGGAACTCACCTGACTGCCTACACGATCCCTGAAGACGAATCGGCCGTCAAAAGCTGGCTGACAGCCGAGACCAGTGTCTCTGGGTTGATTGAGCGCTGGCTCGGGGCCAATCCGCGCACCCAGCTTACGGTGCTCGATCTCCCCGACCCTGAAGATTTGCCCTGGGAATCGGGTCCGCTGCTTGCCATTCCAGTACGCGATGCGCCTCCCGATCAGCTTTCGTCAGTCCTGTCGCATGCCCTGACCCACGCGTGGATGGCGCCCAATCCGTATTGGCTCGACGAAGGTACGGCCAACTTCATGGGCACCCTTTGGGACGACCGCCAGCACCATCGCGACCAGGCATTGGGCACACTTGAAGCGGGCCGCCAGGCACTGGCACTCGAAGAGCCACCGAGTCCCGGCGAAGGCATCGGCCAGCCCCTCGCGCATGCCACCTCTCCTGTCTATTACCGCACAAAAGCTGCGTATATACTCTGGATGCTGCGCGATCTGGTTGGTGATGATGCGCTCGCGACCGCTCTCCGCGCGTCCAACGATGCGGCAAACAAAGAGACGCAAGGCGCTGGCGGCGATCCTGCTTCGTCGTTTCAGGCTGCTTTGAAGACCGCCGCACCCGGCAAGAACCTCAGCTGGCTCTTCGCCGACTGGATCGACGCCGATCATGGCCTTCCCGACCTCACGATCGACAAGGTCTTCCCCAATGCGGTGCAATCGGGCAACTGGCTTGTCTCCGTGACCATATCCAATTCCGGATACTCCGCCGTGCAAGTGCCGGTCACCGTGCGCTCGCCGACCAATTCGACCACCGAGCGGGTGCTGATTCCCGCACATGGCACGGTAACGCCGCGCGTCCTCGTTCAGGGCAAGCCTACCGAGGTCCAAATCAACGACGGAACCATTCCAGAAACCCAGGCCAGCGTGCACATCCTGCATCTTGACCAGCAACCCGAATCTGAACCGACAGCCGCCGCGCCCCAATAGCTGGAAGCTCCTGGCGCCGGCGAGAGATCTCGACCGGCGCAGGTTCTCCATCCAAAGACTGATGCGCAGTTATACGGATGGTCAGTTACGATAACGAAACCATGGAGGCGGATCCCCAAACCAGCAGGCAGATGGGCGTGTGGGCGGCTACGGCCGTCGTCACCGGAGAAGCCATCTCTCTCGGCATCTTCCTCACCCCAGCCGCGATGGCTAGGTCACTGGGCTCGCCAGCGCTGCTGGCATCAGTGTGGTGCGGCATGGCACTCATCACGTTGGCCGGGGCGCTTTGCTTCACCGAACTCGCCATCCGCAATCCGCACGACGGCGGCGAATACGTTTATCTTCGCCGCGGCTTCGGTTCGCGCGTTGCTTTCCTCTACGGCTGGATGGCCGCCATCGTGATGTACCCCGGTGTGGCCGCTGCGCTTTGCGTCGGCACGGTGCCCTACATCCAAGCTCTCTTCCCGGTTCCTGTTGCAATCGCCAAGGCCCTCCCCGCACTGATCCTGCTCAGTCTCGGCGCGCTAAACTACTTCGGCACGCGCTTAAGCAGCGGTGTGATGACAGCCCTCAACTGGCTCAAGGTGCCCGTGCTCGCCGCTTTGGTTGGTTGGGCCTTCCTTTCAGGGCACGCCACAATAGCCAATATTGGTTCGCTTTCTACGCGCCGGCCCGGCTCCGATCCATTGATCGACGCCATTGCCGGAGCGACCATCAGCGCCTTCTTCTGCTTCGGTGGCTGGTGGGAGGCCGGAAAAATCGCCGGCGAAGTCCGCAATCCATCGCGCAACCTTGCGGTTGCCTTTTCCGGCGGCGTGCTGATTGTGACGGCGATCTATCTCCTGCTCAGCTTCGCGTTTGTTGCAGTCGTTCCCATGCAGCAGATCCAATCCAATATCGCATTTGTCGCGCTGTTCGGACAGGCGCTTTTCGGTGCATCAGGAGCCCGGGTCCTTTCGACGTGCGTCGTGCTTTGCGTTCTCGGCGGCCTCATGGTGCTCAGCATGGCCGTTCCGCGCGTGACCTATGCGCTGGCTCGGGGAGAAGCAGGCACGACGACCACAGGCCCGCTTGCCGCATTGGCGCGTCTGCATCCGCGTTTTGGCTCACCAGCCAATGCTGTCCTGCTGCAAACCGGGATGGCGCTGCTGGTCCTGATGCTGGGCGCCTTCGACCGCATCCTCGCATTCATCATCTTCTCCGCTGTCGTATTTCTCGCCCTTACTGTGGCAACTCTCTTTCGAACCATCACGCCGGTCCGCCGCTGGTGGTATCCGCTCGCCCCAATCGTCTTCATCACCGGCAGCGGAGTACTCGCCGTGATGCTGCTGATGCACAACCCCGTTTCGGCGCTGCTGGGAGCGGGTGTAGTCCTTTGCGGTCTCCCGGTCCGCTGGCTCCTCACCCGCCGCAGCGAAGTCCCGCGCTCGGTCGCTGCGAACTCCATCTCTCCTTCGTCTTCGAATCTCCGCAAGCTGACACCTGAAAACTGAAAACCGACAACAGAAATCCGGAGAACCTCATGCCCCACATCGCACTTCCTCCTGAACACATCGGCATCCGCGGCGCCATGGCCTTCCGCCCCGAAACAGCGAAGCCCTTGAACGAGATTGTCGAGATCCTGCTCGCCGGTCCCAGCACGTTGAGCAAAGGCGAGCGCGAGCTGATCGCTACCTACGTCTCCAGCCGCAACTGCACCCACTTCTGCGCCAGCATTCACGGAGCCATTGCGGCCGCGCACCTGGGCGGCGACGAGGCGCTGGTAAAGCAAGTGAAGACCGACTTCACGCAAGCCAACATCACTCCCAAGCTCAAGGCGCTGCTTGCCATCGCCGGCAAAGTGCAGCAGGACGGCAAACTTGTAACTGCTGACGACGTGGACTCCGCGCGTAACCACGGTGCAACCGACCTCGAGATTCACGACACGGTCTTGATCGCAGCGGCATTCTGCATGTACAACCGCTACGTCGATGGACTTGGCACTGTGCAGCCCGATGACGAAGCCCTGTACCGCGAGCGAGGCCGCATGGTCGCGCGCAACGGCTACGTCAACACCAGCAAGGAATACCTCGGTTCAGAGGCGCCCGTGCCCGCGCACTCTTAGTGACTTGAGAGTCTGTCATCCTGAGCGAAGCAAGCTTGGATGCCCCGCGAACGAGCAGCGTTCGTGGGGTAAGCGGAGCGAAGGATCTGCTTCTTATCGTGCACGGCTCACAATAATTCAGAAGGAGAAGGAAATGCCTCACATCAATCTTCCCGATGGTCTGCCCGGCATCAGCGCCGGATTCGCTTTTCGCCCAGAGACAGCCAAGCCCATGCGCGAACTGGCGCACATTCTGCTGCATGAGCCGAGCTCGCTCTCGCCCGGCGAACGCGAGCTGATCGCGACATTTGTTTCGTCGCGGAACTGCACGACATTTTGCGCCCTGAGCCATGGAGCAGCGGCCGCAAACCATCTCGGCGACGCCTCGGTTGTCGAGATGGTGAAATCTGATTTCCTATCCGCACCCATCAGCGCGAAACTCAAGGCCTTGCTAGTGATCGCCGGCAAAGTCCAGCAGGACGGAAAGCTTGTGACCGAATCCGACGTGCTTGCCGCGCGCACCCTCGGTGCCACCGATTTAGAAATTCACGACACCGTGCTCATCGCTGCAGCGTTCTCGATGTATAACCGCTACGTTGACGGACTCGGCACCGTCCAGCCGACCAATCCAGACATGTATGCGCAGATGGGCAAACATCTGGCCGAAGAAGGCTATACCAAGCCCTCCATCCGTCAGCCTGTCGGGTCGCTCTGATTCACTCCGATGGCACGATCGGGCTGCTTTTACTTGTAGATCTCCGGGATAAACGTCTGCTCGTTCATCGGCGGTCGCGTGTAGTTTTTCTTGTTGATGGGCGGTAGGGGTAACGGTCTGCTCGTCAAGTCCCGGTAAGGTATCAGCGACAGAAGGTGCCGAATAACGTTCAGCCGTGCTCTCTTCTTATTGTCGGCATTCACCACGTACCAAGGTGCCTGCTTGACGTCGGTGCCCGCAAACATCTCGTCCTTGGCGCGCGAATACTCGGCCCAGTGCTTTCGCGATTCAAGGTCCATCGGGCTAAGCTTCCAGCGCTTGGTCGGATTCTTCATCCGTTCCTGGAACCTTCGTTCCTGTTCTTCATCGCTGACCGAGAACCAGTATTTGATCACCAGAATTCCTGAACGGACAAGCATGCGCTCGAACTCCGGGCAGGTCCGCATGAATTCCAGATACTCCGCCTCGGTGCAAAAGCCCATCACGTGTTCCACGCCGGCGCGGTTGTACCAACTGCGATCGAACAGCACCATCTCGCCCGCTGCCGGCAAGTGGGGAACGTATCGCTGGAAATACCATTGCGTCTTTTCCCGCTCCGTCGGTGTGCCCAGAGCCACAACGCGACAAATGCGCGGATTCAGAGTCTCCGTAATTCTCTTGATCGCTCCGCCCTTGCCCGCTGCATCTCGTCCTTCAAAGATCGCAACAACGCGTAGCCCCTCGTGACGAATCCATTCCTGCAGTTTCGCCAATTCGACCTGCAGGCGTCGCAACTCCTTCTCGTAGTCGCAATCCTTGCCCAGGCGCATCCTGTGGATCTTGTCGAGTTCGTGGGCTTGTGTCGAACCATTCAAATGTTCGAGGGTGACGATCGAGGCTTCGGAATGTTCTGAGCCGTTTCTGTGGGCGTGCTTGTCCGCCATGGTTCCTCCCATTGGCTGACCCCCACAACTACGTCTGCGAACGGATGTCTCAAGCACGGTGACACGCGCTTTCACACTCAAAGGGAAGCAGACGCAAATGTGCTAATTATTCTATCGGCAAAAGAAGGCGAGAGTTTCAGGAAACAGCGAGCGGCGCGGTTACTCGTCCTTGTCGGCGTTTCTAGCTTTGACCTTGAACCAGATGGGCGTGCCCTTGAAGCCGAAGGCGTCGCGAATCTGGTTTTCGAGGAATCGCTCGAAAGCGAAGTGCAGCTTGATGTTGCGATCTGTGAAGAGCACGAACGTCGGCGGGGCCACTGCAGCCTGGGTCATGTAGAAGATCCGGATCCGCTTGGCCATCGGCACCGGCGCGCGCTGGAAATCGATCTTGTCGAGGAAGCGATTCATCTGGCCTGTGGTGACACGCTTGCGCCGCTCTGCTGCAACAGCCTTTACTTCTTTGAGAACACGCGGCATCCCCTTCACTTCCAGGGCGGAAAGAAAGATCACCGGCGCATAATCCAGATACTTCAGCGCACGTCGTAGTTGCTCCTCGAAGATCTCACGATCTGCTGGCGGCTTGCCATCCGTTCGTGCAGTAGTTACAGCGTCCCACTTGTTCACGATGATGATGACGCTGCGGCCGCTTTCGTGGGCATAGCCGCCGATGGTGGCGTCGGCACCCGTCACACCCTCCGTCGCGTCGATAACCAGAAGCGCGACATCCGCAGCCTCCAGGTGGCGTCGTGCCATGACCACGCTCATCTTTTCGGCCATCAGGTGCGTCTTGCCCTTGCGCCGGATCCCGGCGGTGTCCACAAAACGCAGAGTACTGCCTTCGAATTCGATCGCCTCATCCACCGCGTCGCGCGTGGTTCCGGCGATGGGCGAGACGATAGCCCGCGAAGTTCCCGTCAGCGCATTTAGCAGCGTTGACTTACCGACATTAGGCCGCCCGATAATGGCTACCGCTGTCTCGCGTTGCTCAAATTCGCCGTGGGTGCGAATCAACCGCTTGTGCGATTCGTCTTCCTCGCCTGGTTCGAGCGGGCCACCCTCGGAAATCTCATCCTCTTCTGCGATTTCCTCAGCCGTCTCTGCCGCAGTCTCCGCTTCCGAAGCAGGGATAGCCTCAGATATCGCATCCAGCAGGTCGCCAATTCCCAGCGCATGCTCCGCGCTGATTGCGTACACGTTCTTGATGCCCAGCTGGCGGAAATTCTCCGCGGCATAGGCCATGGCCTCGCCCTCGATCTTGTTCACCGCCAGGAATACCGGCTTTTTTGAGCGTCCCAACAGCCTCACCAGGTCGTAATCCGGGCTGGCCAGCTCGGTGCGCGCATCGACAACCAACACCAGCGCCTGTGCTTCTTCAAGGGCAACTTTCGCCTGGTTGTAAATCTCCGTGGGGATCAACTCCGGGTCATCGGGGACGATGCCGCCGGTGTCGACCAGCCGAAACCGCCGCCCCATCCACTCGTATTCGCCGTAGATGCGGTCGCGCGTGATGCCGGGCTCGTCACCTACGATCGAGCGCCTGCTCTTCGTCAACCGATTGAACAGCGTGGACTTGCCCACGTTTGGACGGCCCACAATCGCCACCAGAGGCAGCGCTTCGGCCCCGGGCCGCGTGGGAATGACCGATCTGCGATACGTAGGCAAAGCGTTCTCCTCGGAAAAGACAGCACTTCCAGTCTACCGTTCGCAGACAGACGGCGTTCATCTTTGCAGTCCACTCCCTCTGGTGGCTCAGCTTCTTATTCGTATTTCCTTCGCCATCGATATAGGACCTATGATGGAATCAACACCCGCCGATGGCCTCCTCCGAAACCTCAACCCGCGCCTTGCCTACACTGCACGAGTTCTTTTCGCCTGGCGGCATCCTGTCGCGCTCCCCGCTGCCCTATGAATACCGCCCCGGCCAGCTCGAAATGGCCAAAGCCGTTGAGCGCGCTCTCGCTGAGCGCCGCCACCTGATCGTCGAGGCCGGAACCGGCACCGGCAAAACACTTGCATACCTGCTTCCCGCCCTCCGCACAGGTCAGCGCATCATCGTCTCGACGGGAACCAAGGCGCTGCAGGATCAGCTCTTCTTCCGCGATGTGCCATTTCTCGAATCTCTGCTGGGAAATCTGCACGTCTGCTACATGAAGGGCCGCGCCAACTACCTCTGCCGGCACAAGCTCGTCGCCCTGCGCGATCAGCCGATTCTGTCGGGATTGGAAGAGATCGATCAGTATCGCCAGATCGCCGACTGGGAGAAGACCACCGAGACCGGCGACCGCTCCGAGCTCTCCGAACTTCCCGAGTCGAGCGCCCTCTGGCACAAGCTGGATGCGCGCAGCGAAGCCTGCCTCGGGTCAACCTGTCCGGATTACCGCCGCTGCTTCATCACCGAGATGCGACGCCGCGCCCTCGAGTCCGACATCATCATCGTCAACCATCATCTCTTCTTTGCCGATCTCGCCGTGAAGCAGGAAGCCGCCGGTGCGCCCGATGCAGGCATTCTGCCAGAAGCCGCCGCGGTCGTCTTCGACGAAGCACATGAGCTGGAAGATGTCGCCTCCAGCTACTTCGGGCTCTCCGTTTCGAACGTGCGGTTTGAGGAGCTGGCGCGCGATACCGATGTTCTGCTTCGCGCCAAGCCCGGCGCTGAAAAGTTGCCTTACACGACGCAGCAGCTGCGCGATCGCGCACGCATGTTCTTCGCCAGCCTGCCCAGCAATGGCGACGGCCGCCAGCCCTTCGACAATCGCGAAGAATTCCTTGAGACCTCCGGAGATATGTATCTCTCGCTCCGCAACACGCTGCGCCTGCTCGAGTCGGAAATGGAGTTGCTGACCGAAATCGACGAGGCTCCAGGACTTCGCAAACGCGTCGCCCGTCTACGGACGGAGCTCGAATTCCTGCTCGAATCGAGCTCCAGCAACATGGTCTACTGGCTCGAACGCCGCGCCGTTGGCGGCCTCAACGCCGACAAGTCCGCAACCCCACTTCGCGGAGGCGTGCGATCACAGAGCCGGCACACGTTTTTGCAAGCCACGCCCATTGATGTCTCGGAGCTGCTGCACGAAATGGTCTTCGAGAACATCCCAACTGTGGTGCTCACATCGGCCACGCTCACAGTCCAGGGCGGTTTCGAACACATCCGCAAGCGCCTCGGCATGACCGATGCGCGTGAGCTGGTTGTCCCGTCGCACTTTCGCTACGGTGAGCAGGCGCTGCTATACCTCCCGCCGAACATGCCCGACCCGCGTGATCCTGAATTCCCTGAAGCCGCCGCCACTTGCATCCGGCGCGTGCTTGAGCTGTCGAAGGGGCGCGCTTTCTGCCTCTTTACCAGCTACGCGCAGATGCGCGACCTCTACGAGCGCCTTCTGCCGGTACTCGACTATCCGATCCTGCTGCACGGCACTGCGCCACGCAAAGCGCTGCTCGAACAATTCCGCACGACGCCGAATGCAGTTCTCTTCGGAACGTCAAGCTTCTGGCAGGGCGTAGATGTGCAGGGCGAAGCGCTCAGCTGCGTCATCATCGACCGCCTGCCCTTCGCGGTACCAAACGATCCTGTGGTACAGGCGCGCATGAAAGCCATCGAAGAAGCCGGTGGCAAGCCGTTCTTCGACTACCAGGTTCCATCGGCGGTGCTGACGCTGAAGCAGGGCTTCGGCCGCCTCATCCGCTCCCTCGAAGACCGCGGCGTACTGGTGCTGCTCGATCCCCGGATTCGCAAGCAGCGCTACGGCCAGACCTTTCTCGCAAGCCTCCCGCCCTACCGCATGACGGCGACGATCACAGATGTGGAAGCGTTCTTCAATTCAAGCCCATTAGCTTGATGCCAGGCCCCGTCGATTAAGGCGGATAATGAGAATGTCAGGCTCAATTAAAGAATTGGCGGCTAGAGAAATGGCTCAAATGAATCGGATTTGTTGCGACTACTTCATTCAACAGAACACTCATTTGTCGAGCGCAAGACGGTCGGGGAAGTCGGGACTGGGCTAAGACCGTGATTGCATTTGCGAACACTCTCCCAAACGAGCAGGAGGGCGTTCTTTTCATTGGAGCAACCGATGGAGGAGATATCGAAGCTAGCCCATCCAATCTAGATAAGCTCCAGAAGACATTTTCTGAAAAGATGCAAAGTGCGTATCCGCCCATTTACTACAGCACTCGGACGGTACAAGAAAATGGCAAAGAATGCCTAGCCGTTATAGTTTCTGGGAGCCAATCAAAACCTCATTTTGCGGGGCCACTCTATGTCCGCGATGGCTCTCAAACAGTAGTTGCAACCTCCCAGCATTACGAGTCATTGCTGTCGTCGCGTGTAGGGAAGATTTATGAGTTGCAAAAATGGATTGGACGCCTTATTACGCTTCGAATGTTCGATCGCCCTTACCCAGGTTCGAACTCTCTGGTACAAACCGCCCACGACGTTACGGTGATCACTGTCAACCAGTTTTATTTGACGCTCTTGCTCAACAATCGACATTGGTCGTATCCGATAAGTCGGTTTGAGATCGCATACGACCACGTAGCGGATCGCTTAGAAATTGAACTTTACCCACCGTCGGTGCAATGACAATAACCTTACAAGACGTTCTCATCGTCATCGACGTGCAGAATGATTTCTGCCCCGGCGGTGCGCTTGCCGTTGCCGACGGCGACGCCGTCATTCCGATCATCCATTCCGTCGCGCCGCGTTTCCAGCACATCATCCTCACGCAGGACTGGCACACCCCCGACCACAACTCCTTCGCCTCGGCCCACCCCGGCAAAAAGCCCTTCGAGCAGATCGAACTTCCCTATGGCCCGCAGACCCTTTGGCCTGACCATTGCATTCAAGGGAGTAGAGGCGCGGAATTCCACCCCGCCCTTCAACTCAGCCGAGCCGAGCTGATCCTGCGCAAAGGGTTCCGCCGCGAGATCGACTCCTACTCCGCCTTTTTCGAAAACGACCGAACCACGCAGACCGGTCTCGCCGGCTACCTCCGCGAGCGTGGTCTCACGCGCGTCTTCCTCGCCGGCCTTGCGTACGACTATTGCGTCGGCTACTCTGCCCTCGACGCGCCGCCGCCTAGGTCTGCCCGCCGTGATTCTTCGCGATGCCTGCCGTGCCATCGACCTCACGGGCTCTGTTGCGGCCATCGAGCAGGAATTCGCCACTGCTGGTGTTGAGCTGATGAACACCGCTGATCTTTCCAGCTAACCGCTGCGACGTAAAATCGCAACAGGTCTTTGTCCACGAGCATGTCGCGAAACTTCTACATCCTGGCCGCCGCACTCGGCTTCTTTGCGCTGCTTTCGGCCGCCATGACCATGATTCCGTCGAGCTTCCAGCCGGGCTTGCCGACCAACGGCTCTCTTTGGAGAACGGTCGCGCTGCTGATGCTGCTCGCCGGACTCGCCTGTGCCCTCATCGGGGTGATGAGCAACCTGTTTGAACAGGTGGACCGCCGCAGCGCAGAACAACGCCAGACCGCGCGTCGCAAACGGCGCGAGTCGCGCCGACCCCACGATTGAGCGCTGATACCAAAGGTTTTGCAGGCGGCGCGGGACCGAGGCGGAGCGGAAAGAACTAAAATCAAATCATGCAGGGATATCTCCCCGCAACAGGAACGGATCGCTGATGTTTGAAGTTACCGTGGAGGGCGGATTTTCCTCCGGGCACTATCTTCGTAACTACCGTGGCAAGTGCGAGAACCCGCACGGGCATAACTACAAGGTGCGCGTGACGCTCCATGGCAAGGAACTGGACCAGGCCGGTCTGCTGCTCGACTTCAAACTGCTCAAGCAGGTGATGCGCCCCGTCATCGATCGCATCGACCACCAGATGCTCAACGAGCTGGAGCCATTCACCGAACTCAATCCCTCGGCCGAAAACATCGCCAAGTTTTTCTACGACCAGACCAACGAGCAGCTCGCCGAGATGACCAAGGGTCGCGTGCGCGTAAAGGACTGCACCATCTGGGAGACGGACACGACGACGGCGACGTATTTCGAGTAGTACAGTCTTCAGCTGTTTTCGAGCTATAGCTTCGATTTCTTGGCGCAAACATTGCGACGAAAGCAGTCAGCCGCGTGGTCATTCACAATTCCGGCCGCCTGCATCCACGCATACACGATGACCGGCCCAACGAATTTGAATCCGCGACGCTTGAGCTCTTTCGAGATCGTCACGGAGAGTGGTGACTCCGCGGGCAGCGGTCCCGTGTTCTGGATCGGCTTTCCGCCGGCCAGTTCCCACACCCAGTCTGAAAAATCGATTCCGGCATCTTTCATTTCTAGGAAGACGCGTGCGCCCTGGATTGTAGCCTCGATCTTCGCGCGTGCGCGGATGATGCCCGGGTTCTGCATTAATCGCGCAATATCGGCTTCTTTGAATCGAGCTACCTTCACCGGGTCGAACTGCTTGAACGCTTGTCGGAAAGCATCCCGCTTGCGGAGAACAATGATCCAGGCCAGGCCGGCCTGAAATCCTTCGAGCATCAGCAGTTCCCAAAGCGCGCGGCTATCGAACTCCGGCACGCCCCACTCCTCATCGTGGTAAGCGCGCAGAAGCGGATCGCTCTCGGCCCATTTGCACCGATGTTTTTCTGGCATGGATTCAACTTTAACTGCAGAATGCCGCTACTTCATCTCTTTCGATTTCGATTTCAGATAGGTGTCGAAAGGAATCTCGAAGAAGAAGAGCTCCTTGCCCTCAGCGTCGCGCAGCTCGTGCAGGTGCATCTTGGCGCCATCCAGTGGATGATCGAGCTGCGATACATCGTAAAACAGAAATCCGGCGCGGGTGGTGTGCGGCTCGACGACGAGCGCCTGGTATTCAAACTGGTCGAAATCTTGCTCGATATCCTTGTTGCTGGCCTTTGGCTTCATCTTGATCGAAGGCAGCGGCCCGGGCATGGGAATCTTCTTGCCTTCGCGTTCGCTGCGCGTCATCAGCCGCTCCACATCTTCCGGCTCGGCGGCATTGATCTTGTCTCCGCCGGCCGTGTAGAAAAGGATCCGCGCATCGCGGAGCGAGATGGGCTTATCGCCATTGTTCGTAATGATCAGCCGCACCGGCATGACGCCGTGGCCAAGGTAGTCGACGCGAAAGATGGATTCCTTTTCCCTGGTGTCGTAAGGCTCGATGGCGATGGCGACGTGCTCCTCGTCGTGAACCTCGACCGCGGGAAAAGATGGTGGCCGGCTGCACCGGCGGCGCCGTGTGATTGGCGGCCCCGGCTGTGACCGCTAGTCCAATGACCAGAAGTGGCAGCGTACGAACGACCTTCATCGTGCTCGACTGTATCATTTGAGGGTTAGACCGGGGAAAGGCGAATTCCGTCTCGTATGGTTCTCATTTTCTACAACCTCGCGCTGCTGACAGTCTTGACGGCCGGCGCTCCGTGGTGGCTGTGGCGGATGGCCACCACGCAGAAGTATCGCCAGGGGTTAGGTGAACGTCTGGGCCGGGTGCCGCAGCGGTTACGGAGCACCGACGGCAAGCCCGTCATCTGGCTTCATGCCGTTTCCGTTGGCGAGGTGCTGGCGGTCAGTCGCCTGGTGCAGGAGATCGAGGCCGCCTTCCCGGGATACCGTCTTTGCATCTCCACTACTACCCGCACCGGCCAGGAGCTGGCACGTACGCGCCTTGGAGCCGCCCGCGTTTTTTATTGTCCGCTCGACTTGCCGTGGGCCGTTCGCGCCTATCTCAACGCGCTCCGGCCACGCATGCTCATCCTGGCCGAGACCGAGTTCTGGCCCAACCTGCTCAACGGCTGCTTCAGGCGCGAGATTCCGGTGGCCGTCGTCAATGCCCGCATCTCCGACCGCTCATGGCCGCGCTACCAGATGCTGCGGAGTTTGTGGCGGCCGATTCTCGGGCGCCTCAGGCGGGTGCTGGCGCAATCGACCACGGACGCGGAGCGGCTTATTGAGCTTGGTTGCGAGCCAGCGTTCGTCAGCGTATCGGGAAATCTGAAATTCGACGTGCGGGCGGCGCAGGAGGCCGAGGCAACAAGCATTCTGAAGACCATGGGATCCGGCATGCGGATTCTCGTCGCCGGCAGCACTCTCGAGGGCGAAGAGGCCGCACTTCTCGAGGCCTGGCCGCGGGTGCTTGCCGCCGATCCGAATCTGATCATGGTGCTCGCGCCGCGCCATCCGGAGCGTTTCGCGGCTGTTGCCGCGCTTCTTGCCGGGTCAGGTGCGTCATGGGTTCGACGTTCAGAGTGGAAAGGGAAGCCGGTAAGCGCGATTCCCGCTCTGCGCTCCGGGCAGATCGTGCTGCTCGACACTATCGGCGAACTGGCCTCCGTCTATTCGCTGGCGGCCGTGGCCTTCGTCGGTGGAAGCCTCGTGCCATCCGGCGGACACAATCCGCTCGAGCCTGCGCAGTTCGGCGTTCCCATTTTGATGGGCCCGCATTACGCAAATTTCCGAGCCATTACCGATGACCTGCGCACACACAACGCCATCCGCATCGCGCCTCGAGAAGAGCTGGCGGAGGTTCTGGTCGAGTTGCTTACGAATCGCAAAGATGCCGACGCAATGGGCGCGCGAGCCCGCCATGTCTTCGAGCAGCAGGCAGGCGCGACCGCACGCTCCATCGACGCGCTGCGCGAAGTTCTGCAACTTCCATCCGTGTCGCCGGCTACCACCAGCCAGCAGGGAAGAGCGGAGGGACGCGCATGAAGCGCCCCTTGCTGCTGCCCCTCGTGCCACTCTATGCAGCGGGCCTCGCACTCCGCGAGCTGCGTTTGAGCCGCGGTTGGGAACCGATTCGCCGCTTGCGCTACCCGGTCATCAGCATCGGCAATCTCTCCACCGGCGGCTCTGGCAAGACACCGTTAACCATTACGCTTGCGCGCCTGCTTTCTGATCGAGGATTCCAGGTCGACGTGCTTTCGCGCGGCTATGGCCGCCGCTCCGCGGTTCCACTACGCGTCGACCTCAACGGCTCGGCGGACCAGTTCGGCGACGAGCCGCTTCTGATCGCACGCGAGGCCGGCGTGCCGGTCTATGTTGCCGCCGAGCGCTACGATGCCGGGATCCTCGCCGAAACGGATGCGAGCAAGGACGAACGACCGCTCGTGCACATCCTTGACGATGGCTTCCAGCACCGCCAACTCCAGCGCGATATCGATATTCTTCTCGTCAGTCGCTCCGACTGGCATGACCACCTTCTCCCAGCGGGCAACCTGCGCGAGACATTGCATGCGGCGTTGAGGGCAACTGTTCTCGCCATCCCGGCAGACGATCCCAATTTCGAAGCCGAACTCCGCACATGGGGTTGGACGGGCCCGGTTTGGCATCTCCACCGCCGCATGGAGGTTCCGCAGGTCGCGGGACCTGTCGTCGCCTTCTGCGGCATTGCGCGTCCGGAGCAGTTCTTTGCAGGACTCGAATCTGCTGGCGTTAAGGTCGCCGACCGCCTCGCATTTCGCGACCACTTCAGCTATCGCACGGCGACCTCAATGACCTTATCGACGTCGCGACTTTACCGGGTCGTGACGTATCTGCGCTCATCACCACCGAAAAAGACCTCATCCGCCTCGGGCCTCTCGTTTCGGTCCTCCCACACGATCTGCCCATCCTCACCGCGCACCTGGCTATCAAGATCGAAAATGAATCGGCCGCTCTTGAATGGCTGGTTGGGCGCCTCGTGATGGGTCGTTCTCATGCGTACTTGTGAGAAAATTGAACTTTGCAGACTCAATCCAAGTTCCGTCTGCTCGTGGTCCGTTTGGGCGCCATGGGCGACATTCTCCATGCCCTCCCAGCCGTTACCGCGCTGCGCATCGCCCATCCCGAGTGGATCATCGACTGGGTCGTTGAACCCCTGTGGAGTCCGTTGCTTGCGGCCGAAGGAAGTGCCGGCCGCGACACCGGCAGCGAGGCCGCGATGCAGCCGGTCGTCGATCGCCTGCACATCGCTTCATCCAAGCAATGGCGCAAAAACCCTTTCGCGAGCAAGACTTGCAGCGAGATCAATGCGCTTCGCCGCACGATCAAAGAGCAGCACTACGATGCCGTCGTCGATCTGCAGGGCGCGTTGCGCTCAGCGGTAATTGGCCGTATGGCTGGCAGCCGGCGATTTATCGGCGAATCGAGACCGCGGGAATGGGCAGCTCGCTGGCTCTTCACAGAACGCATCGATACCCATGCGGCGCATGTCATTGAGCAGGACATGGAACTGGCTTCCGCCGCAGCAGGCGACGCGCTAACCCCGGTTCAGCCGTGGCTCCCGGTGGATCCTGCCGCAGAGGCCTGGGCCGACGAAACTGTTCTCCGGTTCGCCTGCGGTCCTCATCAACCCCGGTGCGGGATGGGGCGCCAAGCGCTGGCCTGTCGAGCGCTATGCCCATGTCGCGCGAGCGTTGCTGAACCGCGGTTTTCAGGTGTTGGTCAATGCCGGTCCGGGTGAAGTTTGCCTCGCCGACACCATCGTAAAGAAGACCGGAGGCGGCGCAACTCCGCTGCTCTGTTCCGTCGAACAGCTGATCGCCATCACGCGCCGGGTAAGCTTGGCCATTGCGGGTGATACGGGGCCGCTCCACCTGGCCTGTGCCCTCGGCCGTCCTGTCGTCGGCATCTACGGTCCCACCGACCCGAGCCGCAACGGTCCTTACGGTACGCGGTTCAAGGTACTGCGCAGTCCTGAAAGCCGCCGCGATCACACCCGGCACGAAGCTCCGGAGGCCGGCCTGCTGACCATCTCGCCTGAAGATGTGCTCCAGGCAGCCGAAGAACTGCTTTATTCTGGGTCCGCCTTATGACGCCGCAAGAACAAGATCCGAATCCCAAAGGCCCGAAAGGCTTGGAACGCTGGCAGAAGGTAGCGCGACGGATCCGCGTGCCGCTCGGCTTCCTGACCGCTGCGCTCTATCTCTTCGAACTCTGGCGCCGGGAGCCCCGTCCGGCCGCAGTCGCCTGGAGCCTGCTTCTCGTCCTGCCGGGACTCTGGCTTCGTGGGTACGCCTCGGGGTATGTCAAGAAGAATCGAGAACTTACGCAGACCGGCCCCTACGCCTATACCCGGAACCCGCTTTACCTGGGCTCCATCCTGATTGCCGCTGGCTTTGCGGTGGCTCTGCTCAGCTGGCCCGTGGCTGCCATGCTCGCGGCCATGTTTTTGATCATTTATGTGCCGGTAATCGCGTCGGAAGAGCGGTTTTTGCGCTCGAATTTCGCGGATTTCGACGCGTATTGCCGCCGGGTTCCGCGTCTGATTCCCCGGCTTACCCAGGCGGTTCCGCTCGCGGGCCAAACCGAAGTGTTGTCGGGCAAGTTCTCTGTTGATCTCTATTTAAGACATCGCGAGTACAATGCAACTATAGGTGCCGCTCTTCTTTATCTCAGCCTGCTCTTCCTCCGGCCGGCTTTGGGTTTCTTTGTAAACGTGCGACACTGAGCCGCTCGGAATCAGGGATTCGCGGCTGCCGGTATCATCGCCAATTCAGTCAAATTCTCAAAGGAGCAGAACCCAGCGGTGAGAAAGCGCACGATTTCAAGGTCATTTTTTTGCGCTCTCGCTGCTCTTTCGCTCCTGCACGCCCAGCAGACCCCGCCTGCAGCGTCGCCACTTCCGTCGCTTCCCGCGCCGCGTTCCGGTTTCAGCTTTCCTCAGAACCAGACACTCACCTATACCGTCGACTGGCGTGTCTTTTCCGCAGGAACGGCAGTGATCCACTTTGAGGCTGCCGGTGACCGCGAGAAGCTGACTGCCAATGCCGACACAATCGGCGCTATTAATCTTCTGTTCCACGCTAGCGATCAGTTCCAATCGAACTTCGATCGCGCCAGGGGCTGCACCTACGAGTTCGATAAGCAGACGGTCGAAGGTCGCCGTAAAGTCAACTCCACCCTCAGGATGGAGTACGCACAATCTAAGTCGGTCCTCGATGAGAAGAATCTGGTCGCAGGGCAGGCCAAGCACGTTGAATCCGCGATACCGGGCTGCATGACAGATCTGCTCACCGGAGTGTTCTACGCCTCCTCGCAACCGATGGAGGTCGGCCACAATTTCGCGATGCCTGTCGTCGACGCGATGCACAACGTATCGGTCACCATGAAAGTCGAAGGCCGCGAGGTGATCAAGACGCCGCTGGGAACATTCAAGACCATCCGCGTGCAGCCCACGGCCGACGCCGGGGTGGTGAAGAATCGCGGAAACATCTGGATCTGGTACACCGACGACGACCGTCATCTGCCGGTTCAAATGCGCGCCCGCCTTTTCTGGGGCACAATCACCTTCCGCCTGACCAACATTGAAAACAAGTGACGCAGCTAGGGGTTCGTTGCCGTTAGTTTGCAGCCCCAGGCGCCGAACCGTTATTCCCCGATCCCTAATCCCTGTCTTTATTGCATTCGATATCGCTCGCGCATCAGCCTCTGCAGGCGCGGCCAGTAGATCAGGTCGAAGGCCAGCTCCTTGTCTGGAAACATCAGCAGGGCTGCCTTGCGTGTGTCGGCTACCATCTCTGAGGCCTCATCAACGGTCAGCGACGAGTCCTGCGCGATAACCTGCATCACCATGTTCACCACTATCTGCAGGCGGCGTATCTTGCGGCTTTCTTCCTTCAACTCCTCTGGCGACTGAGCTCGTTGTTGGCTCTCGGCACTTGAAGGGGAGGGGGAAGCCGGGACGGCATCGTGCTGTCGATCCCAGAAGTTCTCCGATAGGCCCATGCGGCAATTCCTCCTGGTTCATTGGATGAAATTGTCGTGCTATTCAGTGCATGGTAGCAGCGGATTCCGCGAACTCCTGCGCCCCGAGTCAATTGGGACTCTAGTGAGCTACTCGCAATCGCACCGAGGAGGGATCTTCACTCCACCCGACGACACGGTCGTTTTGAAAGAAGACGCGCGAGCCGCCATAACCGAACTCATTGTCAGAGAATAGGGTTGGAGTTCCTTGCACCGAAATCACATCGCTCTTCGATGACCCGGCGGCAAAGGTGGTCAGCCCCGGAACTGGCGCGGTATTGGGCCAGAGCTTTACCCGCAGGGGAGAAGTTTTGGGATCGATATTCCAGCCCGCCACGTGGCCGTTTTTGAAATCGATCTCCGACCCCTTGTAGAACATCTTTTCTCCCGAGGAGGAGGTTGGATTCCCCAGGATCGATAAGACTTCCATGGGAGTTAGTCCGGAGGTGATGTAAGGTTTTGCCCCGTGCACTGCTCTTGGGGCCGTCGCAACCGGTGTATCCACCGGCGTTTCGGCGTTGGCTGGCGGAACGTGCACAGGCGCGCTGTCTTGCGTTGGCGGTGGGGCCGGCGGCAGCGCATTTTCTGTCTTCGATCCACGCGTGCTCTGGGTTGCGTTCGTCCAAAGTCGAAGCGCACTCGCGTGAATCTCCCGTGAGAATTCGGCTTTGAACTCTCCCCAAGGTCCCGCTGTTTTTGAATTCTCCAAGAGGAAGGAATCGAGGGAAATCCAGAGAAGTGCAAAAAGGGCAATGGCGCCGGTGACAACTACAATCTTGAGCAGAATCTTCAAACCATAGTTCAAAGCCTGCCGCGCTTCCGGCTCTTCGCCCATCGTCTCGGCAACAAAAACAGGGGTCGGTGGCTCCTCGGGCTCGGGGGTTGGTTCAGGATCTGGTGCGGCGGGTCGCTGCTTTCCGGTCGGATGCTCGGATGTCAGGTAGTCGTGAGCGGTGTTGATCTCCTTCAGCTTTTCTTCGGCAGCACGTTTGAGCTTCAGGTCGGATTGAAATCGATCGGGATGCCAGACCTTGACGAGGGTCAGATATGCGCTTTCAATCTCCGCAGCGGATGCATTCTCTCCAAGGCCAAGCGTTTGCAGTGAGGCGCAGCGTTCGCACAAGCCGCCAAATGTATCCGCCGGATTACCGCACATGCACGTGCTCATGAAGGTGGGCGAACGCCGATGCTGTTCTCGATTCGAAGAATGCCCAATTATAGAAGGGTTGGAGCGATACACGAGAGTGCCGACGGTAACATCGGCCACCATCTTGCTGTTCGCAAATTGTGATACTCGCGAACCAGTAGAATAGGATTGGATGGCTTTTACAGAACAATACGACGTTGTGGTTGTGGGTGCCGGCCACGCGGGGTGCGAGGCGGCCATGGCTGCAGCGCGCATGGGCCAGAAAACAGCGCTCATCACCATGAATCTCGATCTCATCGCGCAGATGAGCTGCAATCCGGCCATTGGTGGTGTGGCCAAGGGGCACCTTGTCCGCGAGGTCGATGCGCTGGGCGGGATCATGGGAGAGGTCGCTGACGCCGTCGGCATCCAGTTCAGGCTGCTCAATACCTCACGTGGCCCCGCCGTCTGGAGTCCGCGTGCTCAATGCGACAAGCAGCTCTATCGCGTGAAGATGCGCGAGGTTCTCGAAGCTCAGCCCGGCCTGCACATTCGCCAGGCCGAGGTCATCGACCTTGTGATTGAAGAGGACGGAGGCTTCACGGAAGACATGGGTGCCCAAGGTCTCGCTTCTGAGACCTGGGAAAACGAGATCCCGCGTCCAAAGCGCCCACGTCGCCGCGTCCTTGGCCTCAAACTCCGCGACGGTCGCCGTCTTCTTGCAGGCGCGACCATCATCACTACCGGTACCTTCCTCAACGGACTGATCCATTGCGGCGAAGAGCGCTACCCCGCTGGACGCAGCGGTGAGCCCGCCTCGGTCCTCCTGGGAGAGGCACTTCGCAGACTCGGCCTCCGCACCTGCCGCCTGAAGACCGGGACCCCGCCACGTCTCGACGGCCGCACGATCCGCTGGGACGCCTTTGAACAGCAACCTGGCGACGCTGAGCCAACTCCGTTCAGCTTCCGGACGAAGAAAATCGTGCAGCCGCAGATCAGTTGCCACATCGCGTTTACCACGCCGGAGACGCTGCGCCTGATCCGCGAAAATGTGCACCGCTCGGCCATGTATTCCGGCCAGATCGAGGGCATCGGCCCGCGTTACTGTCCGTCGATCGAAGACAAGATCGTCAAGTTCCCCGACAAGACGCAGCATCAGTTCTTTCTCGAGCCCGAGGGCCTCAACACCCACGAGGTCTACGTCAACGGCATGTCTACGTCGTTGCCGATGGAAGTGCAGTGGCAGATCGTGCGCTCGATCCCCGGCCTTGAGGAAGCGGAAATGCTGCGGCCCGGCTACGCCATCGAATATGACTCAGTGGATGCTACGGAACTCGATCGCAGCCTCCGTGTGAAATGCATGGAGGGCCTCTACCTCGCCGGCCAGATCAACGGAACCAGCGGATATGAAGAGGCCGCTTGCCAGGGCATCATGGCCGGCATCAATGCCGCGCTGTGGCTGAAGGGCGAGCCGCCGTTCACCATGGACCGCACCGAGGGCTACACAGGGATTCTGATCGACGACCTCATTTCCAAAGGAACCAACGAACCGTATCGCATGTTCACCTCGCGCGCGGAGTTCCGCCTGCACCTGCGCATCGACAACGCCGACCGCCGTCTCACTCCCCATGGCCGTCGCCTTGGCCTCATCAACGATGAAGTATGGGCGGAATACCAGCAGAAGCAGGCACGCATGGCCGCCGCTCGAAAATCTGCTCACCACGCGCAAAGTCGATACAGACAAGCTTGCCGCGGCGGGGCTGGGCGATCTCGGGTCCGTTGCTGGACAAACCTGGGCACAGATCCTCAAGCGTCCCGAAGTCGGCATTCAGCCTGTCCTGAATGCCCTGGCAGATGTGCTCACCGGCGATCCGCTGCTCGCTTACTTTGGAAAAGGATTCGTCCAAAACCCGGAAGCGCGGAGCGCGGCGCGCGCAGTCGAAACAGAAATCAAATTTGCCGGCTACCTCGACCAGCAGCGCAAGGCAATCGATAAGCTCAAAGCTGCTGAGGCCGTTGCGATCCCCGATTGGATCAACTACAGCGTCATCAGCGGCCTCTCGCGGGAGATGCGCGAAACCTTCGAGCGCGTTCGCCCCATCACCATCGGCCAAGCCAGCCGCATTCCCGGCGTTACGCCGGCAGCACTCTCGCTTGTCCATGTGTCAATCCGCGTTCAGGGCTCTCAACGCGCACAGACGACAAGCCTCGAGCAGCGAAAGTCGGCTGACCCTGTGTCTTTGCTGATGTAGATTGGGGTATGCTCTCGCTCAATCGAGTCGTTGTTGCACTTCTCCTCTTTTCAGCAATGACTGCTTACACCCAGACGGGGAAGCCTGCCTCTATTCGCGCACGCGATCTGGGAATTCCATTCGACGGGTTACCCGGGCAATTCAACGCCATCACCGATGTTCCCGGTGTTGAAGTTGGCTCCACGACCCTGATCCGGGGTGAAGGTCCCCTGAAGGTTGGCGAGGGACCGGTGCGTACCGGCGTCACTGTGATTCTGCCGCGCGGTTCCCACAGCACCGATCCGGTGTATGCGGGATGGTTCAGCCTCAATGGCAACGGCGAAATGACCGGCACCACATGGGTCGAGGAATCCGGCTTTCTTGAAGGCCCCGTCGCCATTACCAATACCCATAGCGTCGGAGTCGTTCGCGACTCGATGATTGCGTGGGGCCTGCAACATGGAGCACTTGCTCAACCCTGGGCGCTCCCCGTGGTCGCCGAAACCTGGGACGGCTACCTGAACGACCTGAACGGCTTTCACGTAAAGAAGGACGATGTCTACGCTGCACTCGATTCCGCAAAGACCGGCCCGGTTGCCGAAGGCAACACCGGCGGCGGCACTGGCATGGTCTGCTACGGATTCAAGGGGGGAACCGGTACCGCGTCCCGCGTCTTATCGAAAGAGCAAGGCGGCTACACGGTTGGCGTTCTCGTGCAGTGCAACTGCGGGCGCCGGCCTCAATTGATGATTGCCGGCGTTCCTGTCGGCAAAGAGATCCCCGGTAACGAGCCGTATGCTCAGCTAGCTCCCGCGCCCCTGCCCGGCGACGAAATGAAAGGCGACGTCGGCTCCATCATCATCGTCATCGCCACCGACGCGCCACTTCTACCGCACCAGCTCAAACGCATCGCGCGACGTGCCGCATTGGGACTTGCGCGCACTGGATCTATCTCCGGCAACGGCTCCGGCGATATCTTCATTGCCTTTTCAACCGCTAATCAGCATGCGGACGCCGAGCCCGGTCCCAACACTGTAAAAACCGTGTCGAACGAACGCATCAGCCCGCTCTTTGAAGCCACAGTGGAGGCTACCGAAGAAGCTATCGTGAACGCCATGGTCGGTGCAAAAACGATGACGGGCATCGACGGGCATACAGTCGTCGCTCTCCCTCACGAAAAGCTGCAGCAGGTCCTCAAGAAATTCAACCGTTAGAGAACCTGGGACTTGTCCTTACTGCCCGTCTTTCTTGTCGCTTTTGCCGAAGATGGGGAAGTGAAAGGGCAGTTCGGCATTCGACTGCTTCTTGTTTTTGCCGCCCTCTTCGCGTAGCACCGTGCGCTGCGAGTTGATGCAGAGCCAGCCGTTGTGCGCTCGCTCAAATACGTGGGTAAACACGCCCTTCTCGTCCACCTGCCCTGAAGCTCCGCGATGATGCAGGACGTAGGTTCCATTCGCCACGGCGATGTCTCCCAACATACGGACGGTCACGACCTTCTGCTCCAGGTGCATCGTCTTGTCCTCGGTCGTAATCAGGTAGGCAACTTGCTGGTTACGGGTGCTGATGTCCCCGGAGGCCGACACATCCAGAAACAACGGTGAGAGCACCAACTCCAGGCCATACTGATCGCGGCGGTTCACGGCGTCGTCCCAGGAGCTCTCAATCTTCTGGAATTGTTGGACTTCGGGGGAAGATGTTGTGGTTACAGGGATCTGGACCGGTGCCGGAGAAGGACTCGGAACCTGTGCCAGCGCAGTGCAGGAGAGAAGAATTACAGAAAAGCAAGCAGCGAAACGAGTCATACGCGTGCCAATACTCCCAGGTAAGATCATATCTCTTTGACTTCAGAGGGAGGGCAGGCGGAAGCTGAAACGACTCGGCAGAGTTGGCCTAGTTCAGGTTTTGGAGCCGTTCGGGCTGATGGAGCGTAATTACTGAGTCTTCAATCGAAACGCTTCCATCTTTGCGAAATTGGCCCAGGGTACGCGTCACGGTTTCCCGGGTGGTGCAAGCCATGGAGGCCATCTCTTCGTGAGTCAGGAGCAGCGGGAACCGGAATCCGCCATTTACATGCTCGCCGATCTGGTGTGCCAGCTCCAGCAGCAGGCGGCCAAGCCTTCCGGCAACGGTCTCTGCCAATGAAATGCGACATGCATCCTGCAGGGCAAAGCGATACTCCTGGCAGATGCATTGCACGGCGCGCATTTGCGCTTCCTTGTGATTACGGAGAAATGCGAGAAATCGCTCTCGCTCGACCGGACGGAGTTGGGCAGAGGTCAATGACTCGGCCGAAACCTCGTACACCCCGTGAGAGAGCGCAGCATATAGCCCCAGCATGGAGCCCGGGCCGGCAACACGCACAATCATCTGCCGGTCCTGGGCGCGGCCTGCGGTAAGTTTCAGGTACCCGCCACAGATCAGGTAGAGACATCGCGCGTCTTCGCCCTGGGTGAAGAGGGTCGCCTGCGAAGGCAGGCTAATGGTGCTGGTCAGGAGCTCGAGATCGGCCAATACTGCGCTGCCCAGCGAGCAAAACCAGCCCGGACGGCGATTGGAACATGCCGCGCAACCAACGGGAGACGGACGGGAGAGACTCTTTTGCCGCCTTTGCGGGCCCGCCGTGATTTCATACTCGGCCATTTTTTTGCCCACATTCAGTCTGCCTGTCCTAGCCCCGTGTGGATGTGATGGGGCTCACGTGTCCCGAGCTAATCGCTGTGATTTAGCGAAAGAATCACTCAATTCCCGGCTCGGTTTCCAGAGTGTCGGAGTTCCTCATTCCCGCAAAGAAAATCAACAATCCACTTTCAGGTTTTTGGAGAAAGGTGAGATTGTGATGGAGACGCACCCCATCGAGCTGTTTTGACAGCGGATCGCTAGCGTGGAACATTTTGCTGAAATCGGCAGCTTGCCGCAGCAAAGCGTCGTCAGTGTATCTAATAATGTGCTTCATTTTCTGCAACTTATGCTTGTCGAAATGCCGGGTGGAGCACTACGCTGGGTGGCAGTTACTCCGCCGGAGCGTTGCTTCAGTTTTGTCGAGCTTGCCGAGGTCGACGCGATGTGATGGATGTCACCGAATCAGCACTCGGAGCCAAGGTAGGATTGCGCCCATAAGGTGATGCTCCACACAGAATGCCCGGTCGTTCCAGATACGACGAGGTCCGATCCACGCTGACGGGTCCTCGTAACGCGGTTCAGTAGGAGAGAGTGGCCTACCTGGACCGAAACCTGCTACGGGAGCACATCAAGGTGGTCTTTATGCATAGGAGTGGGCCGGAAATGCGAATGTATGAGATCGAGAATCCAGGGATCAAGCGGGGATTGCTCGTCTCTTCGCTTCTTTTGCTCGTGATGGCTCTGTGTTCCGCCAGGGCAATCGCTGCTCCAGCCAAGGGACAGACCCCAACCGCAGCAAGTGCCAGTCAGACCGCATCCGCAGCGGGAGACTTTGTTGGCCAGGAGGTCTGCGCGACCTGCCATGAAGAGGCCGCAAAGGGATTCAGCTCCAATCCACACACCAAGCTGGCTGAAATGCACGGTAAAACCGGCGTGACCTGCGAGGCCTGCCACGGGGCGGGCAAGGCCCACGTCGACGGCGGCGGCGATGTGACCAAGATTTTCAATCCAGCCAAGGCCACAGCCAAGGAAGTGGACGCCAGGTGCCTGAGTTGTCACAAGGGCCAACATGCCAACTTTGAGCGCACTGCCCACGGCGAAAACAACGTGAGCTGCGTGAGCTGCCACAGTATTCACGCGGGCGAAGACAAGGAGCAGTTGCTCAAGATTGCTGAACCGAGGCTCTGTTTCCAGTGTCACACCGATATCAAGCCGCAGTTCAACATGCCCTTCCACCACAAAGTGGAAGAGGGCCTGATGAAGTGCTCCGACTGCCATGATCCGCACGGCACATTCAACCAGAAGAATCTTCGCTCGTCATCGCAGATGGACGCGGTCTGTACGAAGTGCCACAGCGAAACAGCTGGACCCTTCGTTTATGAGCACAACGTCGTCAAGACCGAAGGCTGCACGGCCTGCCACTTCCCGCACGGAGGACCGAATCCGCGCTCTGCTGAATCGCGCGAACGTCAACACGATTTGCCTGCAATGCCACTCGCCGTCACCGAACTTCACGACGAGTCAGCCCCTCGGGCCGGCGCACAACCAGGCGGTGCAGTACCAGGCGTGCACCATTTGCCACACCAGCGTTCACGGCTCCAACGTGAGTCCAGTGTTCTTCAATTCGAACTGAGTAAGGGGCGAGCGATGACAAAACAGACAGAATTCGTAGATAGTCTGGTTGGGTCGCCGGCCGGGGTCAGAATCTCCCGGTTGTACACCCTTACCATAGCGGCCGCTCTTGCCATCGGAGGCGCGGTCAGCGGTTTCGGACAACAGCCGCAGGCCACTTCGTCAGAACAAGCAGCGAAGCCGGCAGCACAAGAAAAGAAGGCGCCTGTTCCGCCGGCTGAGAAGGTAGTCGGCAATTACGCCATGCACTCCAGCATCGAGTTGGGCGGCGTCATCAGCCAGTGGGACGGCAGCAATGCGATGTGGGCAACGATGGTGAACGAGGGAACTGGGATGCGCATGCTCAACCAGTCGCTCGAAATGCGCACCGTCAATCCTTCCAAGACTCCATTCTTCGATACACTTTCCACGGCCAGCTTCGGCTATGGCGGCGAACCCAATGATGTCTCGTTTCTGAAGATGTCAAAAGGCAAGCTCTACGACTTCTCGGGCAGCTTCCGGCGCGATCGCAACTACTACGACTACAACCTGATGCCGAACTCGTTGCTGTCAACGGCGACTCCGGCTACACCGGTCCTGGTTCCGCAGCCGAGTTCACTGCACATCTTCAACACCGTCCGGCGCAACACAGATGTGCTGTTCACCCTTTTCCCTGTCTCGAGGTTCAGCTTCCGCGCAGGCTATAACCAAAACACGCATGAAGGCCCCACACTCTCGACATTGCACGGAGGCGGCGACGTTCAACTCGCACAGTGGTTCCGCAATGGCCTGGGTACTTACACCGGCGGCGTGGACTTCAAGCTGGCCAAGCGCACCACTCTGAGCTACGACCAGTTTGTGGCTTTCTACCGTGGCGACACGTCATTCCAGTTGGCGCCGACGCCCTTCACATTGTCCGATGGAACTCCGGTGTCGCTCGGTGTGAATGTTCTCACTGGCCCAACTGTGACATGCGGTACGGGAGCGAACAAGACCCAAAATGTCATCAATGGCATCGCCAATCCGTTCTGCAGCAGTACAACGACCGAGAATCAATCGGCGCCCACGAGAACCAGCTTCCCAACCGAGCAATTCAGATTCGCCTCGAACTATTGGGACAAGGTCTCGATGAATGGCCGCATCACCTATAGCGGCGGCGTTAGTAATGTGAACAGCTTCAATCAGACGTTTATCGGAATCGGGCGCGCATCGAGTTGCCCGCCGAATACACCTTCTTGCGTCCTGCGCCAGGAAATCGAAACCGGCGCAGGCCCCAACGGGCAATTCGCGCACAACAAGCGAATCAACGTAAACGCCGACTACGGCATCGAGGCGGAACTTAGCAAATACCTCTCAGTATCCGATGCTTTCCATTACTGGGACTTCCGCGTGCCCGGTTCCAGCGCGTATTCCGAAACGGTCCTGACGGGAGCCACCGCGACCACCTCGAATTTCACGCCCCTCACGAGCCCGAGTCTGACAACCGTCGCGACACCGTCCACCGTAACGAATTTCCTGAATCAGAAAATCCTTGGCAACACCATCCTGGGCATCGCCACAATTACTCCGCAAGTGAAAATCTCCGGAGGCTGGCGTTTCGATAACCGCAATATCACCGATCCGGGCGACGATCTTACCTGGCATCAGAACGGCTTGCTGCTCGGGGCCGTGGTGACGCCTTCGCAGGTTTTCCGGTTCAACGTCAATCTGGATACGCTGAATTGGAAGTCCGCCAATGCGGAAACGCCGAGCAACACCTACACGCGTGAAGCGCCCGACAAGGTCTATCATGTGCGGGCGCGGGCGACCGTGAAGCCTGCCAAGTGGATCAACTTCGCCGTGACTGCCAATGACTTTGAAGGCAAGAACAACGATCCCCTGGTCAATCACCTCGAGCACAACCACGATTTCAGCTTCGCGACACAGATTATCCCGACAGAGAAGTTCAGTTTCGACATGTACTACGCTCATGACGATGTCTTTTCCGAGACAAATCTGTGCTACATCTTTGTACCGACGGCAACCTATCCGCTACCGCCCGGTGCTGTGGGATCGGTAGGTACCTGCCTGCAGACCGCCAGCAATCCGGGGGGCACGCTACCAACTCAGCCGGCTTCTTCGCAGCTTTATCTGGGCAATGGCCGCTACGATGCTCCGGTTAACTTCTTCTCCGGCGCCATCAGCTGGGCTCCGTCGAAGTACTTCCGTTATAACGGTGGTGCTCGTTTCACTGACACCAACGGCACCGCAGAATTTCTTAACCCGTTGATGGTCCCCGGCGCACTGCAGTCGAAGGTTGTGTCGCCCTTCAGCGATTTGCTAATCAACATCGCGCCACAGTGGGCGTGGCACGGTAACTGGGTTCACCATGGGTACGACGAAGCCGGCGGTCCTGGTCCGGCTCCGCGCACCTTCCATGGTGATGTCATTACTCTGGGTGTGCAGTACGCATTCTGAGTAACTCGGGTGGATTGGACACCGCAGAGCTTTGCCGGTCCGCCCATCAATGAACGACGCAGTTGCGGATTTTCTGGTGACGTACCGCAGCTGCTTTGAACGACGATGTCCCTTTCGTCGGCGATTTTCCCCGCGCGGTTGCAAGGGGAGATCTCTGGGAGAGTAAGACATGAGCAATTTGACTCGCAATAGTGTGGCGGCAATTGTGGTGATGGTTCTTGCCGGCACAGTGAGCTTCGCGCAATCTTCGGGCGAAGCGACCTACAAGGCAAAGTGCCAGATGTGTCATGGGGAAAAAGGATTGGCCGATTCCGGCGCAGGCAAGGCAATGAAGGTTAAGCCGGCAACCGATCCCGATGTGAAGAAGTTGAGCGAAGCGCAGATGATCGACGCTGTCCGCAACGGCTCAGGCAAGATGCAGGCCTACAAGGACAAGTTGACCGACGCGCAAATCACGGATGCAATCGCGTATTTCCGCACGTTTACAAAGTAGTTGTAGTTGGCAGTCGGTAGTTCGTAGTTGGTTTGCAATTCGTATGTCGTAGTTTGCGATAAATGAAGGCGGTGCCGGCGCATCTCGAAACTATGAGCATGCGCCGGATTTAAGTTGAACGGTTCCTGGTGCGCATCACAAGGCGAAGCCACTTCCTGTTGCAGCCGGTGTTTGAGCAAGTAAGGTTCCTGTAAATGAATGGGCATGGCCCCCGGCGATCTGGCCATAAAGCATTTCTGAAGGAGTCTTGCAATGACGAAGACGATTCGATCGATGGCGGTGCTGGCGGCGACTGTATGTCTGGCCGGCTCCATGGGCTTCGCTCAATCAGCGGGTGAAGCGGTTTACAAAGCAAATTGCCAGAGCTGCCACGGCAGCGCCGGAACGCCGAGCCCGGGCATCGCGAAGATGATGGGCGTGAAGGCTGCGTCCGATCCCGACATGAAGAAACTCTCCGAGGCCGACATGATTGCTTCCGTGAAGAATGGCAAAGGCAAGATGAAGGCCATGTCTCCCAAACTTACCGACGAGCAGATCAAGGATGCAGTCACATATTTCCGCTCCTTGAAATAGGACATAGCCGGCCCGCTTCATGACGTAGATTTTGATTCGCAAGCGACAGGCCTTCGTGGCTGGAGCGGTTGAAGCGGGCCAATTAAAGTTTTTTGGGGGAACTTAGCAATGCTGCAGAGATTCCGCGAGCACTGGGTCCGGCCGGCCCTGTTCTTCGGCAACAATCCAATAAGCCTGGCCGGCGGCGCCATCACCAGTGCCGCTGGTGTAACCATGATCGGCTACTGGCTGGTGGAACTCTTTGGCCGGCCGAATGACAATCCTTATCTAGGGATCATCTTCTTCCTCATATTGCCCGCACTGTTTGTGCTTGGGCTGGTGCTCATCCCTATCGGCCTGTTCGCCCGTCGCAGAAAGCTGCAACTGGCCGGTCAAATCCCAGTGGAGTTTCCCAAGATCGATCTCAACGATCGCATCTTCCGCCATGGCCTGGACATCGTACTCGTCGCAACCATCGTGAACTTGCTCGTCGTCTCCATGGCAAGTTATCGCGGCGCAGCCTACATGGATTCACCGCAGTTCTGCGGGCAATCGTGCCACGTCATGCATCCCGAGTACACAGCGTACAAGGTTTCCGCGCATTCCCACGTGGCCTGCGTTGAGTGCCATATTGGATCCGGCGCTCAGTCCTATTTTGAGGCGAAGGTAAACGGCACCAAGCAGCTCGTCGAGGTCGCGTTTAACCGTTACCCCAAGCCCATTCCATCGCCTGTTCGCAATCTGCGTCCCGCTCGCGAAATCTGCGAAGCATGCCACACGCCGGCCAAGTTCGTCGGTGAAAAGTTGCTGGTCAAGTCGAGCTTTGCCGACGACGAGAAGAACACCGAAACCCAAAGCGTCGTGGTCCTGCATCTCGGAGGCATCGACTCCCTGTCACACCTCACCGGCATTCACGGCGTGCATCTGGGCCACATCGAGTACATCGCGACTGATCCTACGCGCACGACCATTCCCTGGGCAGAACGCACCTATGCAGACGGCTCGAAAACGGCCTTCGGCTCTTCAAATCTGAAGGGTGCCGTTCCGCAAGGCGAGCTCCGCGTGATGGATTGCATCGATTGCCACAATCGCGCAGCTCACACAATGCAAACTGCCGAAGACGCGCTCAATCGTGCGATGGCCGAAGGCGCCATCAGCCCAGAGCTGCCCTGGGTCCACAAAAAAGGACTTGAACTGCTCAAGGCAGACTACGCGACCGAAGCCGAAGCGCGGGTGAAGATTCCCGCCCAGCTCACGCAGTTTTATCGCGACGAGCATCCGGATGTGCTGGCTGCGCATCCTGATCTCGTCAATGCAGCGGGCCAGGGGTTGGTCAGCGTTTTCACCACCAACGTATTTCCAGACATGAAGGTTACCTGGGGAACGCACCCGAATCATATCGGACACATGAACTATCCCGGATGCTTCCGCTGCCATGATGGCGACCACGTGTCAAAAGATGGGAGCAAGTCAATCACGCAGGACTGCTCAGCTTGCCACAACTTGCTTGCGGTAGACGAGGCGAAACCTAAGGTTCTCTCGGATCTCGGCATTCAATAAAGGGTTGTGCACCCGTTGGGAGAGTGCGGTGTCTCCACGGACAGGTCTTCGTCCATGGGGTGTCAAGGGGCGGCCTCGCGGCCGCCTCTCGCTGCGTTTGCACAACTTTGATCGGCGCGTGATAGGCTGGCTCTTCACCGCGAGGGCCCATTTACGATGCACTCCACCAAGACGCTGAATTTTGACCTTGTAGCAGCAGCGCACGCCGACATGATCGAGAACGGCTTTCAACCTGATTTTCCAGCTGGTACCGATGCCGAGCTGGCCGCTATCAAGGCGCATCCTGAATTGCCATCTGCCCCCGGAGCGCAGGATCTGCGCAATCTGCTTTGGTCTTCCATCGATAACGACACCTCCAAAGACCTGGATCAGATCGAGTGGGCCGAGCAGCTCCCTGACGGCCGCATCCGCGTGCTCATCGGCGTGGCAGATGTGGACGTGCGCGTTCCCAAGGGAACGCTGCTCGATAAGCACGCCCAATCTGAGACAACTTCCGTATACACCGGCGTCAAGGTATTTCCGATGCTTCCGGCGGATCTCTCCGAGGGCATCACGTCGCTCAACGAGAACGAAGATCGAGTCGCAGACGTGATCGAGTTCACCGTCGACTCGACGGGTTGTGTCTCTGGAGGAACGGTTTATCGCGGACTGGTTCGCAACCGTGCGCAGCTCGCCTACAACAGCGTGGGCGCTTGGCTCGAGGGCAAAGGACCAGCGCCACAAAAGGTCGCCGCCAGCGCCGATCTCGCCGCTCAGTTGAAGCTGCAGGACAAGGCTGCGCAAGGAATGGTCGGGTGCCGCTTCCAACATGGCGCTCTCGATCTGGAAACCATTGAGACCCATCCTGTAATGTCGGCCGATGATCAGGCAGTCGGCATTACAAAAATCGAGAAGAACCGTGCCACTTCGCTGATCGAGGAATTCATGGTCGCGGCCAACGGCGTCGTGGCTCGCATATTCGAAAATGCCGGGATCCCGTCGATCTGGCGGATCGTGCGCACGCCCAAACGCTGGGATCGCATGGTCGAAGTTGCCAATGGGCTGGGGACAAAGCTGCCCGAGCAGCCGGATTCCAAGGCGCTGAACGACTTCTTATTGGCACAGAAGCAGAAGGATCCCGATCACTTTCCGGACCTCTCGCTCACGGTCGTCAAACTGATGGGTCCGGGCGAATACGTTCTTGTAAAACCCAATGAACCCTCACCGGGACATTTCGGCCTCGCGGTACGGGACTACCTGCACTCGACGGCGCCGAACCGCCGTTTTCCCGATATCATCACGCAGCGGATCATGAAGGCACATCTGGCCAAGGCCGAGCAGCCCTACTCGGAAGGCGACCTGAACGCGATGGCGCAACACTGCACGCAGATGGAAGATGCCGCGCGCAAGGTGGAACGCGTCATGGAGAAACGGATCGCGGCCGTTGTCCTGCATCCGCGTATCGGCCAGTCGTTCGCGGCAATCGTTACCGGCGTAAGTCAGAGCGGCACATTCGTGCGCGTGCTCAATCCTCACGTTGAAGGAATGCTCGTGAACGCCGGGAAGCCTGGATCGAAGGGGCTCGACGTAGGCGATAAGCTCACTGTCAAACTGGTCAACACCGATCCGCAGCGCGGTTTCATCGACTTCGCGACGTAGCAAGGTCCGCGTGTTTCGAGGTGCACCTTGGCAGCCTGTGGTAAAAGTCGAGCTTTAAGGGCACGACTTCACAGCTTCAGGAAAAACTCGAATGATGGTTCGCTTTGAAGGTTACGGACTTCAGCCCGCACCTTAACCCTCGCATGATGCAGGCTGCTTTAGCCGCTAAGGGAATTCTGTTCCGAATCTAATCTGGTTGACCGGCTCTAGCTTTCCGGACTCTCCGAATTCTGGTTCGCGTCAAAGTATTCATGCACTGGCACCTTTGTGTCCGTGGTACTCGCAAGCCCGGCCCCCGGCTCATCGATCCACAGGCACACAATCCACCAGATCAGCACCAGGAGATAAACGGCGCTGTTGGTGTTCAGCAGCTTTGCCTGTAGTCCCAGCACGTGCTCATATTCCGCCCGAGAGTGCGGCGTAGTGTGGCGCGCGATGATCTCCCAGATCCCCTGCGCCCCCATCTGCGCCAGCGACGCTGTCGACAGCCCGATCATGATGCGCTGTACATGGCTGCGCCAGCCGGCTCCGTAGCGCTGACCGAATGCAACCACCAGAAACCCCAGCGCCACCGAGAGCACATCGACCAGCAGACCTGTCTTCACGGCGAGCAGTTGCATGAACTGCAGCTTGGCGATGGGAGTGTCGAAGGTGATTGCCTTCCACTGCGGCCAGGGACCCCACTTCCAAACGACGAGGCCTCCCAGCGCGAGCAGCCCCAACCCCCATCCAGTCCATGCGCGCGCGCTGGCATTTCTGAAGGCCTTTCGCGCCATCTCCACCAGGACGAGCAGGCCAACCAGTACCGAGATATCCGCCAGCGTAATGGCAACCGCACCCATGGTCAGCGGCGGCAATTTGTCATGCAGAAGCCGGTTTGTCAGCAGCCGCAGTGCGACGAGTACGATCGACGTCGTAAACCAGGGGAAACGTCGAGCACGGTCGCGCCCCATCAGAACAACCAGCAGTACCAGCAGCGACGCAAAAGTCAGCGTCCACAAAATCGAGACAGCCGTGAAGTGAAAATCAAAATGCATGCAATCCCTACAATCCGGCCTCAAATCCAGAACATGTTCAAAGTTATTTCAGGAAATTTGAGGAGGGAGAAATGGTGCGCCCGGAGAGATTCGAACTCCCGACCTAACGCTCCGGAGGCGTTCGCTCTATCCAGCTGAGCTACGGGCGCGCTTTACCAGCATACCGTATTTCGGGTACCGGGCCCTGTTCATCGCCGCTCCGGAGTATTTCCGTTGCGCAAAACGTCAGCCTTATCAGGCCTTTCACTGATCCCTGTTCCCCAGTCCCTGTTCCCTGTCCTTCCGCAGTTCCTCCATCACAGACTGAATCAGCGCCTTGGCCCCCTCCATGCCGCTCAGCACCGCCTGCAAATCGAGCGCCGGCTTCGATGGATTGCGGCTCGATGCGCAGTACACCCCATGCTGCCCTACCATGATCAGCGAATCGGTCAGCAGGTCCAGCGCAACTGCCAGTCTGCCACGCTCCACGCCCATCATGAACTCGTGCTTCTCAAGCTCCGCGCGCTTCTCGTCGAAAATGTCCATGAATTCAGCCTACCCGAAGCGCCTCAACCTTTAACGTTGCCGATGGTCGCAGCAGCAAGAACAACAATAAAGCGGCAGAACGGCCGCGATTCGCCCTGTTTCCAGAAGCCGCAGGTGAAGGTTTGCGTGCCGCAAGGCGGAAGGGTCAGCCTCTCGAACTGTTGACTGGTTCGTTACTAAATGGGATGGTCCGCCGCCTTGAACCTCAGCGGAGGTATTAGGGGTGAACAGGAGGCCTCCCATGAAGATTCATACGATTGGTATCGATCTGGCTAAGACAATCTTTCACCTGGTTCGGCTAACTGCGCAAGGTAACCATCTACTACGGCTGACTAATCTGATTTTCCAAGTTCCTGCCAGGTTTGCTGACGAACCATGAGATGGCACGACGGTCGATCCCGGCGCTCCCGAAACCTGTACCCGTCAAAAGTCTTCAAAGGCCGCGTTACTAAATAGGACGAGGGCGCAGCGCATTCCATCCAGGCCAGGAGGTCATCCTCCAATCAAAGGCCGTATACATGTCCGCAGACCATTTCCGCCAACCACATTCTCCGCTTGCAAAAAGGCGGCGGACCATACATGACGGTTGGACGGTAATCCGACCGGGACTCGGAGGGGCGCCCGATTAATCCATGGCATGCAACGTGTCATAGGCTTCTTTCAATGCCGGATCGTTAAGTCCGATCGAACGCAGCTTGGCTTCGATGCGGTCGTGGACAGCTTTAGAATCCGGGAAATCCTGATCAGTCCAGAACCTGTCTTTGCTCCGGAAGTAACCGGTTTCCTGAAGAAACCATATTCCGTATCTGAAAGAATCTCCCGGCGTATCATCCAGATCACTCACCCTAAACGAACCGTCCTGTTGGTAGGAATTGGTCAGGCACCATTTGAGCATGCGAGAAATCTCTCGACGCACTTGTTGTCGGGTAGCATCGTCAAGATTCGGCCATGCCGATCTGAAGATTTTCACTGCATCCCAATTCAGATGGTTCTCATAATGGCCGTCGAACAGGATACCTGCGGGAAAATTAACGCGGTCTAGTTGTAGCAGGCGTCGGGCGATTCTGTCCTTGTGCTGCACTTCGCCCTTGAGGTCAGATATGACGTGGAAGGTCATTCCCATGTCGTCCATCTTCCAGACCCTGCCTTGCCGATCTACCAACCATTGTCCCCAGCAGCCTGTCTCCGGATTCTGCCAGCGGTCCACAAAAGCACGCAGTGTGTCCTTGAGTTGCGGATCAAATGCGTAGCAACCAGTTGGCCGAGTTTGAAAGAGCAAACGAGTGATGCCGGAAAAGGTCTCATCCAGTTCTTCGCGGTTGAATACGCCTGTCTTTGTGAAGTCATCGAAGAGATCTGAATTGAGCTGGGAGACAAGCTTTTCAGGAGAATTAATTCGATCCAGGAATATCAGAGGATAGCGGGGAACAGAGCGGCACTCCTGAACGTCATCGACCGAGTAATAGAACCTCAGGTACCACGCATTGATTCCCAAACCCCAGCTTCCGTCTGAGGACTGCTGCTCGTGGGCCAGTTTCTGTTCTGCCGTTTGCGTTAAACTCTGGCGGAGAGCGGAAACCCTTGCATTAGTGGTTGCAATATCTGAAGTGAAGTTCAACAACCAACGGACCTCGCGATAGATATGCATCGAGTAGTGCATGTCTTCGCCTGCAGCCTGGCGCCGATTGATCTCTTTCACAAGCGGTCGCAAAGTTGGGTCTACCAGTTCAAGCCGTCTGTTCCTTTCCGTGGGAATTTGGGAAAAGTCCCAGTAAAACCGAGCCGCATCTCGAACCCTATGCCATCGTGATTCACCAGCGATTGGAGGCGGTGCAGTGAATATGCCCGTCCGATAAACTGAGGTCGCAACGGCTATTCGCCGAAGCTGCGCGCGGCTGAAATAGATGGTGACGATTAGTGCCACGATCAACAATATGGGAATCAGCCATTGTCTAAATCTACTCACGCTGTGAATGATACCTTCATCCGCGAGAGCAGATTCTCGGAATCATCCCTCAACGGTCCGTCTTTATTCGATCCCCTGGCTTCTTCGGAACCAGGCTCGGCGCCACCACTGCGCAGTTGACTCCTCACTGGGTCAGCCGCCGGTAAAGTGCGAATCCTGTCGGCCCAGCTTCGTAACAGACGCGGAGCTGCTCCGGCGCACCAAGCTTCTTGATAAACTTGCGGACCGAATCTTCGCGGTTGGCGATCGTACCCAGGCTGCGTAGCTCACCGTTCGATTCGGCTACTGCTACGGCTATCGTTTCGGCATGGACATCCAAACCCAGAAATCGTAACTCTTCTCTTTCATGACCGGCTCCTCCGCTTGTGGCTCTGGACTGACGTTCCTAAAACAAACTCAGCCTAACCCACGGCCAGCGCAGCGGGCCGGTCACTACATAATGACTACCAGTTGAGCAACCTACCCCAAACCATTTACTCAGTAGAATGCGCTGATCTCCTCTTTGGAGAGAGGCTTGGTCGTCAGCATCGCCCTGAGAACCTTATCGAATTCCTTCATTTGTGCGGCCCTGCTCTTCATCGCTTCATCCTAACCGGCTTCGCTACATGCGTGTTCGGGATGATCATTCTTTATGGTAAACATCTTGTTTCCACAGCAGCCATAAGCGCTACACGTCCAGCTTCTCTCATGTAATCAGCGTTTTCACGCAGTTCCGTCATAGGGTCGCCTTCGAATTCTTCCTGCTCGATGAAGTAGTGCTTCAGCCCTGTCGCCGCGCGGAAGATCGGCCTGTAATCGATCGTCCCCTTTCCCATCACCACGTTGCGCCACTTTCCATCCGGTGTCTTCACCATGTCCTTCACGTGCAGCATGGGAAAACGCTCGGGAAATTTGCTCAGGTATTCAACAGGATTATGGCCGGCGGCTACGACCCAACCGCAGTCCATCTCGAACTCCACCACCTTGGGATCGGTGCGCTTGAGCAACTCGTCAAAGAACACAATCCCGTTCTCTTTTCCGAACTCGATCGTGTGATTGTGATACCCGAACGTCATGCCGGCCGCCTTTACCTTCTCGCCAATCTCATTGAACTGATCGGCCACGTAGCGCCAGTCGTCCAGGTTCAGATCGCCGGTGCGCGTCGGATCGCGATGCACGCCCGCCCACGAACAAATGATGTATTCGAGCCCGAGCGCCTGTCCGTACTCGATCAACTGGTCGAATTGCGTCTTTAACTGGACAAGCTGATGATGCGTACTCACGCATCTGAGCCCAGCCTTTTGCAGGGCATTGCCAAAATCCGCAGCCGTCTTGTCAAAGTATCCCGCTGCTTCCACTTCCTTGTATCCGGCGGCTGCAAGTTGATGCAGCGTGCCGTCAAAATCCTTGGGCAGCAGGTTGCGCACCGAGTAAAGCTGCAATCCGATCGGCAGACGTACAGGCGCGGCCATCAATCGATCGGCACCCACGCATGCCGCGGCTGCCAGTGCGCCTGAAGTCTTCAAAAAACTGCGGCGGGAAGAAAATGTCATTCGCTCGTTCTCCTCAAGGCCTTTGCTAGCCCTTGATCGTTTCTGTGGCCGCGTCCCACGTAGCCAGGTTCTTATGAAAATAGGAATGATTGGCCATGTGGCACGCAATTGCGGTGTTGTTGCCGAAGACCTCGTCCTCGACAACATGCTCGCGCGTCTCCACGGCGCGGAAGAAATTGGCAATATGATCGGCCGTATCGTCGTAGCCCTGCGGCGCGGAATACGTCTCCGTCAGCGGCAGCGGTGCCGGCGGCTGCGGGTGCGCAGCGTGCCACTCGTCCAGGTATTTCTGCTTCGCCTCCGCGGTCCACCCGTTCAGCGAGTAGCCCTCCGGCTGCGGCCGCGTATCCTGCGGAGCCACGGTGAGCGTGTTGCCGTTGATCGTCATCGTGGCCTCCTTCCCGTAAAAGATGATGGGTTCGCCTGCCGCGTTGTTCTGGTTGCAGTGCACATTCACCGTCGACGCCGGGATAGTCATAGAGCGTCGCCAGCAGATCGGGGATAATCGCGTCCATCTTTGAAATGCGTCAGGCTCCCGGTTGAATACGCGCGCGCTGGAATGGCATTGATGCCGCTGATGCACTGGATCCCTGACAGCAGATGCACATACAGATCGCCGGCTACGCCCTCGCCGTAATCGGCAAAGCAACGCCAGCGGAAGAACCGCGCCGCGTCAAACGGCCGCTGCGGCGCATCGCGCAGCCATGTTTTCCAGTCGATAGTTTCCGCGCTCGCATCCGGCGCAATCGGATACACCCACGCGCCCGATGGCGAATTGCGATCCGAATGTCCCTCGATGGACGTCACCTCGCCCAGCCGCCCCGACTTGTAAATCTCCGCAGCCTTCTTGTAAACGGTATTGCTCACGCGCTGGCTGCCGGCCTGGAAGATCCGCTTGCCATCCTGCACCGCCTTCACCATTGCCAGCCCGTCGGCCACGTTGTGCGACATCGGCTTTTCGCAGTACACGTCTTTGCCCGCCGCCACGCAATCCAAAACCACGCGCCGGTGCTGAAAATCGGCGACGGCCACGATCACCGCGTCCACATCCTTGCGATCGAGTAGCTCGCGATAGTCCCGCGTCGTCGGAATGTCTGCGCCGTAAGCCTCCACGCCGGCCTTGCGATGCATGTCATACAAATCGGCGGTACCCACGCACACTCCGCCCGAGACCTTCTTCGCCGAGCGCAGCAGATCACATCCGCGAATCCCCGTTCCGATCGAAACGAAGCGAATCTTCTGTCTCGGTCTGTGCAGTCTGCGCGGCCAGAACAGCCGGTTCCAGCACAATCGATTTAGCCGCGACCCCCGCCGCCACCGCACCTGCGCCCAGGCGCACAAAATCCCTGCGTGAAATTGGACTCATGTATAGATGCCTTTCCGTGTGACCGCAATTCTCGCCTGCCAGACGGTGCCGTGTCCACCGACTTGGGCGTGACAGGAGGCGAATGGCATACGATGCTTAAGTCATCAGCATTCCACACCTCAGGAAAGACCGGGACATGCTGAAAACCCGATCACTTAGAGCCTGCTTGAACTTCGCGCTTGCCTCCACCACCAGCCTCAGCCTACTCGCGCTCTCTCTGCAGTTGGCTGTTGCCGAGTCACCACAGGCGCACAGACCTGTCTTGCAACCCGACTTCGGTCCCAACGTTCTGCTCTTCGATCCCTCGATGCCATCTGCTGACATCCAGACGCAGATCGACAAGGTCTACGCCATCCAGCAGCACAGCGAATTCGGCGCCGCCCGCTACGCTCTGCTCTTCCTGCCGGGCGAATACCACGTCGATGTCCCGGTCGGCTTCTATACGCAGGTGCTCGGCCTCGGCGCAACATCCAGATGCCGTCCACATCACCGGCAATGTCCACTCCGACGCCAGCCTGCCGCACAACAACGCCACCTGCACCTTCTGGCGCGGAGTCGAAGGCTTTTCCGTCACGCCGAACGACGGCACCATGCAGTGGGCCGTCTCGCAGGCCGTGCCCTTCCGCCGCATGCACATTCTCGGCAACATCGTCCTTCATCAGAAAGGCGGATGGGCCAGCGGGGGCTGGATGTCCGACTCGCTCATTGATGGCAACGTCGGCGCAGGTCCGCAGCAGCAGTGGATCTCGCGCAACAGCGAGTGGGGCAGTTGGACCGGTGCCAATTGGAACATGGTTTTCGTTGGCATCCCGCATCCGCCCGCAGGCGAGTGGCCGCAGCCTCCCTACACCAAGGTCGAACGCACGCCCGTCGTCCGCGAAAAGCCCTTCCTTGAAGTCGACGCGAAAGGGAACTGGAGCGTCCGCGTTCCTGCGCTTCAGACCAATAGCCAGGGCATCACGTGGCACAGCGGCGTCAACGCCGGGCGCACCGTTCCCCTCAGCCAGTTCTATATCGCGCACGCCGACAAAGATACCGCCGCCACCATGAACGCGCAACTTGCCAAGGGCAAGAACCTGCTGCTCACGCCCGGCATCTACGACCTCACCGAGCCGATTCGCGTCACCCGGCCCGACACGCTTGTCATCGGCCTCGGTTTTGCCACCCTGCGCCCCACCAACGGCACCGCAGCCATCACCACCGCCGACGTTGATGGCATTGACATCGCCGGCATTCTCTTCGACGCCGGCGAGCAAATCTCGCCCGTGCTCGTCGAAGTCGGCCCCGAAGGCAGCCACGCCTCGCACGCGAAAAATCCAATCTTCCTGCACGATGTTTTCTTCCGCGATGGCGGAGCGGGCGTGGGCAGCGTCAAGGTCAACCTTCGCGTCAACTCCAATGACACCGTCATCGATCACACCTGGATCTGGCGCGCTGATCACGGCCACGGCGTTGGCTGGACCAGCAACCTCAGCGACAACGGCCTCGTCGTCAATGGCAACAACGTCACCGCTTATGGTCTCTTCGTGGAGCACCACCAGCAGTTCCAGGTGCTGTGGAATGGCAACCACGGCCGCACCTACTTCTACCAATCCGAGATCCCCTACGATCCGCCCGACCAGCCCAGCTTTACCTTCTGCTCCCGGCACAAACGGCTGGGCCTCTTATAAAGTGGCCGACAACGTGACGAGCCACGAAGCCTGGGGACTGGGCATCTACAGCGTCTTCCGACATCCCAACGTCACGCTGACCCGCGCAATCGAGGTTCCCGTCACGCCCGGTGTGCGTTTCCACCACATGATCACTGTCGCCCTCGACAACCTCGGCGAGATCTCCAATGTTATCGACGACAAAGGCGGTCCCACGCATGTCGCGCCCGGTCGTGTGACTCCGAAGGTGGCGGAGTTCCCGCAGTAGAGCTTGAGAAGGGGAGCCTGGCGCGTGTGCAAACGTGCCGGGGCTCGCATGGGACAATGGAACAGTAGACATCATGAGCGACGAACGCATTCCCGAATCCCAGCCGACCCCCGAAACTCCCGACACCGCCAGCGAGCAAACCGCTTCGTCCGCAGCGAGCGTCCCCGCTGACGCAGCGGAAATTGCAGTTCCCGCTCACCATCCGTTGAGCCAGTTCCTGCGGCTGCGGAAGCCGCATTCGAAGTGCCCGCCGAGCCGCAGGAAAACTTCGCCGACATCCTCTCTCAGTTTGAGAAGAGCCACACCCACAAGCCCGCCTCCGGCGTGAAGCAGATCGAGGGCGTCGTCGTCTCCCTCTCCGCCGAGCAGGTTTTCGTCGACATCGGCTACAAGACGGAAGGCGTTCTTCCGCGCTCCGCTTTCCCGAACAATGCGGAGGGCATCAAAGCCGGGCGACAAGGTTCTGGTTTCGGTCAAGGGCCGCAATGAAGAGGGCTATTACGAGCTCACGCGTTTCAAAGTTGCCCAGCCCCGCGACTGGTCCGCGCTCGAAGAAGCTTTCGCGCAAAAGCTCGCCGTCGTCGGCACGGTCACCGCCGTCATCAAAGGCGGACTCACCGTCGACATCGGCGTGCGCGCATTTATGCCCGCCAGCCGCAGCGGCACGCGCGATGCTGCCGAGCTAGAAAAACTGGTCGGCACCGAAATCACCTGCCGCATCACCAAGCTCGACGTCACCGACGAAGACGTGGTCGTCGATCGCCGCGTCGTGCTTGAAGAACAGGCGCGCGTCCAGCAGGAAGGCCGCTTCGCGGCGATGCAGCCGGGCGATGTGCTGGACGGCACGGTCCGCAGCCTCATGCCCTATGGCGCATTCGTCGACCTCGGCGGCCTTGACGGGCTGCTGCATGTCAGCGACATCTCGTGGAGCCGCGTCAACAAGCCCGAAGACGTGCTCTCCGTCGGCCAGCAGATCCAGGTCCGCATTCTCAAAATCGATCCCGAGACGAAGAAGATCTCGCTTGGACTCAAGCAGCTTCAGCCCGAGCCGTGGGATGCCGCGCCTGCGAAGTATCAAGCAGGCCAGCGCATCACCGGCGCCGTCACTCGCCTCGCCGACTTCGGCGCCTTTGTCGAAATCGAGCCCGGCGTCGAGGGCCTCATCCACATCTCTGAAATGTCCTGGGGCAAAAAGATCCACCATCCCAGCGACGTGCTCAAGCAGGGCGACACGGTCGACGCGGTCATTCTCGGCATCAAGCCCGAAGAACGCCGCATCTCGCTCGGACTCAAGCAGACGCTTTCCGACCCGTGGTCCGACGTTACCAGCAGGTTCCCGTGTCGGCTCGCAGGTCGAAGGTCCGGTCACCAAGATCATGGCATTCGGCGCCTTTGTACAGATCGCTGACGGTGTCGAGGGTCTGGTTCACGTCAGCGAGATCAGCGCCGAAAAGCGCATCAATCATCCGCAGGATGTGCTGCGCGTCGGCCAGGTTGTCAAAGCTCAGGTGCTGGGCATCGCGCCTGAAAAGCGCCAGATCAAGCTCAGCATGAAGCAGCTTGATTCCCACCAGCATTGACGAATACATCGCCGAGCACAAACCGGGCGACGTCGTTTCCGGCCGCGTAGTCGAGGAGTCTGCGAGCCGTGCCTCCGTCGAACTTGGCGAAGGCATCCGCGCAACCTGCCGCGTTGCAAAGTCTGCTACAGCGACCAGCCGAGACCAAGTCCTGCCGGCAAGGCCGACCTGTCCTCGCTATCCTCGATGCTGCAATCCCGCTGGAAGGGAAGTACGCCCGCACCATCCGCGGCGCCCGAGCCGCTGCGTGCCGGCCAGATCCGCAGCTTCAAAATTGCGAAGCTCGACGCCGAGGCTAAAACCATCGAAGTGCAGTTGGTTTAACGCCTCTAGAGATACGTCTCATCGATATAGCACCAGCGCCAATCCTCGCCGCGTTCGGCCGACCGGATCAGCGGATGCTGCGATGCGTGAAAGTGCGCACGTGCATGCTGATTCTTGGATGAATCACAGCAACCCACATGCCCGCACTCCAGGCACATGCGCAGATGCACCCAGGTGTCCCCCATCTTCAGACAGTCCTCGCACCCTTTGCTGGCTGGCTTCACATTCTTTGCATGATCTTTCACGTGCGTGCACTTTACCGCCATTGTTCACCTCCACGGGGATACCACGGCAACTCCTGAGTTGGTGTAGCCATTTCGAGTTTTGTGCAAGGTCGCCGCTCTCTGTTGGTCGCGTCGACTGAAGTGAGATGGCTCCGGGATACAGCTACTCAGGAATTGCGATAGCCTTCACACCATATATTGTTTCGCCAAAACGCGGAATTCCGCCACCTGGGCCGCCGCCCATGCCTCGTCGCGCCCCAACTCACCGATAGCAATCGTGCCACCGGCTCTGCCATCGCCACTCGCCGCGCGCGCATTCAGGAACAGTGCCCGCGTTCTTCGCGCCAGCACGTCCTCCACGCTTCGTGCCATCTCTGCACGCGCCGCCCACACCACTTCCGCCGCTATGTATGGCAACTCCGGATGCAGGCGTTCAGCCAGTTCCGGCCGCCCCTTTACAAGAGCGCGAATCGCCTCCGCATCAGCACCGTACACGCTCAGCGGATCGCCATTCTCTTCGGCGCCCACCATGTATCCATGAATCCGTAAGGTCTTCGTTGGGCAAGCTTCGTCGCGCAGCCGACCCAGCGTGATCGCATGATCGACGCAGTCTTCGGCCATGTGTCGATAGGTGGTCCACTTGCCGCCGGTAATGGTCAGCAGCCCCGACGTGTCCACGTGAATCACATGATCCCGCGACAGCGCCGAAGTCTTTCCTTCGCCGTCGGTCCTTACCAGCGGCCGCAGCCCAACGTATACCGCCAGCACATCCGCGCGCGTCGGCGGACGACTCAGGTAACGTCCCGCCGTTTCAAGAATGAATTCAATTTCCTCATCGAGCGCCTTCGGCTCAAGGCTTGGCGCGTCCACCGGCGTATCCGTTGTGCCCGCCACGGCGTGTCCATGCCACGGAATCACAAAAAGCACGCGCCCGTCGCTCGTCCGCGGAACCATCAACGCCGTATCGCCCTTCAAAAAACTCCGGTCAAACACCAGGTGAATTCCCTGGCTAGTCACCATTAAGCGGCTCAACCTTCGCGTCGGCCATGCGCCGCACTTCATCGGTGAACACGCCGGTAGCATTGACCACGATCCGCGCGGAGATCGCCAACTCCTCACCCGCTTCCTCATCGCGCGCGATCAACCCATTCACGTAGCCTTCGTCATCACGCAACAATTTGGTTGCAGGACAATAATTCACCACCGTCGCCCCGTGATCCGCAGCCGTCATCGCCAGATGAATCAGGAGCCGCGCGTCATCAAACTGCCCGTCGTAGTAGACAACGCCGCCGCGCAGTTCCTCGGGCTCAAGTGCCGGCAGTTGAGCCAGAGTCTCCTCACGGGATAAAAGCCTGGAAGGCCCAAAGCCATATTTGCCCGCCAGCAGGTCATAGAGCTTCAGGCCGATGCCGTAAAATGGCGCCTCCCACCACGAATAATTCGGCACCACGAACGCCAGATCATGCACCAGGTGAGGCGCATTCTGCCGCAGCAGCCCGCGCTCTTTCAGCGCCGACATCACCAGTGGGATATTTCCCTGTTCGAGATAGCGCACGCCGCCGTGCACCAGCTTCGTACTGCGGCTGCTGGTACCCTTGCCGAAGTCGTGCGCCTCGACGAGCACCACGTCGAATCCGCGTGCAGCAGCGTCAACCGCAACGCCCATGCCGGTCGCGCCGCCGCCGATCACCGCAATATCCCATGGCTCTTGGCTATTCGCGCGCTCGCGGACCCTGCGCAGCATCTCCTCCCTGCGCATCACTCACTCCAGTTCCTTGACCGTTCAACAGCGCGCTGCCACCGTGCGCGCCGCTCTGCCCGCTCACTGGCATCCATTCGCGGCTCAAAGCGAACATCACCCTGCCTTTTGGCACGCAGCTCATCCGGGCTTGCCCAGAATCCCGTCGCCAGTCCCGCCAGGTACGCGGCGCCCAGCGCCGTGGTCTCCGTCACGCGCGGCCGTACCACTGGCACGCCCAGCAAGTCCGCCTGGAACTGCATCATCAAATCGTTCACCGCCGCGCCGCCATCCACGCGCAGCGCACCCAGCGGAGTCCCCGTCTCGCTGTGCACCGCTTCCAGCACATCCGCCACTTGGAACGCGATGCTCTCAAGCGCAGCGCGCGCGATGTGTCCCGGCTTGGTATCGCGCCGCAGCCCGATCAGCAGCCCACCCGCGTGCGGATCCCAGTGCGGAGCGCCCAGCCCCACAAATGCCGGGACAAACACCACGCCGCCTGTGTCCGGCACGCTCGCTGCCAGTGCCTCCACCTCGGCAGACGAACCAATAAGCCGAAGATTATCGCGGAGCCACTGCACCACCGCGCCGCCGATGAAGATGCTTCCTTCCAGCGCGTACTCAAGCCGCTTCTGCGCGCTTGCCGCCAGCGTCGTGATCAGCTTGTGTTTCGATCGCACAAACTCCGTCCCCACGTTCTGCAGCAGAAAGCATCCGGTCCCGTAGGTGTTCTTCGCCTCGCCCGCTTTCCAGCAAAGCTGTCCAAAGAGCGCCGCCTGCTGGTCGCCAGCAATACCCGCGATCGTCACGCCGCCCAGTCCAAGCGTGGTTGTCACGTCTCCGACACGCTGGCTTGACCAAACCACCTCGGGCAACATGGCCGCAGGCACGCCGAAGATGCGCAGCAGATCCTCGTCCCACTCGCCTTTAACGATGTTGTAGAGCAGCGTCCGCGAAGCATTGGTCACGTCCGTCACGTGCCGCATGCCGCTAGTCAGATGCCAGATCAGCCAGCTGTCCACGGTGCCAAACGCCAGCTCGCCGCGTTCCGCCCGCTGTCGCGCCCCCGGAACGTTGTCCAGAATCCAGCGCACCTTCGTCGCCGAAAAATATGGATCCAGCACCAGTCCCGTCTTCGACGAGACCTCTTCCCCGACTCCGCTTTTTTCCAGGAGTTCACACTGCGCAGCTGTCCGACGGTCCTGCCACACAATCGCCGGATGAATCGGCTTGCCGGTCTCGCGCTCCCAGACAATCACGGTTTCGCGCTGGTTGGTGATGCCAATCGCCGCCACATCGCGCGGCCGCACACCTGCTTTGCCCAGCACTTCCACGGCGCATGCCATCTGGCTAGTCAGAATTTCGGTGGGATCGTGTTCCACCCAGCCCGCCTGCGGGTAGAACTGCTCAAACTCATGCTGCGCCACGGCCGCAATCGAGCCGGCTTCATCGAAGAGAATGGCGCGCGAGCTGGTTGTGCCCTGGTCGAGTGCAAGAATGTATGCCATTGCGTCGGGTTTTCCCTCGGACCCAAGTCAATCACGCGCGCCCGCGCTCCCGCAACCGTCAGCGGATTGGGAACGAGAGGAATTCACACAACGTACAAATCCACGTACTCGCTCACCGGCATCTGCTCCAGCTGTTCGCGATCCATCGACGCATCCAGAATCCGTTGCTGCTGTTCCTCGCCAAACCGCCGCGCCAGGTTGCGCCTGAACTTCTCCACCAGCAGCGGCATTCCTTCCTTGCGCCGCCGCTTGTGCCCGATCGGATACTCGACCGCCTCTTCCAGCACGGAGCCGTCATCGAGAACAGCACGAAGTGCATTGGCAATCGATCGCTTCTCCGGATCGTGATAATCCCTGGTGAATTGCGGCTCCTCCACGCACTCCACCTTCGCGCGCAGCGCGTCGATCCGCGGGTCGGCAGCAACCGCGTCCTCGTAATCCGCCGCCGTCAGCCTGCCGAAGATCAGCGGAATGGCAATCATGTACTGCACGCAATGGTCGCGATCCGCCGGATTCGATAGCGGCCCCCTCTTGTCGATGATGCGCAGACACGCCTCGTGCGTGCGAATCGTGATCTTCCGGATATCCTCGGCAGTCTTGCCTTTCGCATCCAGCTGGTTCTTCAGCGTCATCGCCGCTTCTACCGCCGTCTGCGCATGAAACTCCGCCGGGAAGCTGATCTTGAAAAGCACGTTCTCCATCACGTAGCTGCCATACGGCCGCTGAAACTTGAACTCCTGCCCGCGAAACGAAACGTCGTAAAATCCCCACGTCTTCGCGGTCAGTGCCGACGGGTACCCCATCTCGCCGGTCTTTGCCATCAACGCCAGCCGCACCGCGCGGCTAGTCGCGTCTCCCGCCGCCCAACTCTTCCGCGACCCCGTATTCGGCGCATGCCGATAGGTCCGCAGACTCTGCCCGTCCACCCACGCCAGCGAAATCGCATTGATGGTTTGTTCGCGATTTAGTCCCAGCAGCGCGCTCACAACTGCCGTCGACGCCACTTTCACCAGCACCACGTGATCCAGGCCTACCCTGTTGAACGAATTCTCCAGCGCAATACAGCCTTGAATCTCGTGCGCCTTGATCATCGCGGTCAGCACCTGCCGCATGGTCAAGGCCGGTTTGCCTTCTGCCGCACCCGTCCGCGATAGCCAATCCGCCGCCGCCAGAATTCCGCCCAGATTGTCAGAAGGATGTCCCCACTCCGCTGCCAGCCATGTGTCGTTGTAATCGAGCCAGCGAATCATGGCGCCAATATTGAACGCCGCCTGCACCGGATCGAGCTGAAAGCCCGTTCCTGGCACCCGCGCTCCATGCGGCACCACGGTTCCCGGTACGATGGGGCCCAGCAGCTTGGTGCACGCCGGATACTCCAGTGCCTCCAGCCCGCACCCCAGCGTATCGAGCAGGCAGTAGCGCGCCGTTTCATAAGCGAGATCGCTCTTGACCTCATATCCCAGTGCAAAGTCCGCAATGTCCGTGATGACTCTATCGAACGCCGGCCGTTCATTACTGATATGCGATGACACACAATCTCCTAATTGAATCTGGGTGCCCCAGGTCTCGCTTCTGAGATCTGGGCGGGAGGTATCTAGACCGATGACCTACGCCCTCTTCTCAATCGACACAAACTTCTTATTCTCCGGCCCTGTATACACCGCAGACGGACGAATGATCTTCCCGTCCTGCCTCTGCTCAATCACGTGCGCACACCATCCCGCCGTTCGGGCTATGACGAATAGCGGCGTAAACAAATCCACTGGAACGCCCATCAGGTCGTACGCAACCGCGCTGTACCAGTCGAGATTCGGGAACATGCGCTTGACCTCATGCATGGTGGTCTCGATCCGCTCCGCCACGTTGAACAGCCGCGAATCTCCACCGGCTTTTGCGAGTTCGCGCGCCACTCCTTTGATGATGTCGCTTCGCGGGTCGCTGATGGTGTACACCGGGTGTCCAAAGCCGATAATCACCTCGCGTTCGCCCACGCGCCACCGCATGTCTGCCTCGGCCTCGTCGGGCCTTTGATAACGCTTCTGGATCTCCAGCGCCACCTCATTCGCGCCGCCGTGCTTCGGCCCTTTCAGCGCTCCAATCGCGCCGGCGATACACGAATAGATGTCCGAACCGGTCCCGGCTATCACGCGTGCGGTGAATGTCGATGCGTTGAATTCGTGCTCTGCATACAGGATCAGCGACGTTTGCATCGCCCTTGTCCACTCTTCGCTCGGCGCCGTCCCATGCAGCAGATGCAGGAAGTGCGCGGCAATCGAATCCTCGAAGCGCTCCACCTCAATGCGCCTGCCGTTGCGCGCGTAGTGATGCCAATACAGCAGCATCGATCCCAGGCACGCCAGCAGCGTATCCGCAATCCGCCGCGCTCCGCTCTCCTTGTGACTCTCGCCTTCCGGCAACACGCATCCCAGCACCGACACGCCCGTCCGCAGCACGTCCATGGGATGCGTCGATGGCGGCAGCAGTTCCAGCGCCTGCTTCACCGCAGCCGGCAAACTGCGCAATGGCCGCAAACTCGCCTTGTATGCCGCAAGCTCCGCCACATTCGGCAACTTACCATGCACCAGGAGATAGGCGACCTCCTCAAACTCGCAGTGCGCCGCCAGGTCCTTGATGTCGTATCCGCGATAGTGCAGATCGTTACCGCTATGCCCCACCGTGCACAGCGCAGTCGAGCCTGCCGGCGTGCCCGACAGTGCTACGGACTTCTTGGGCTTGAAAGTCGCCGGCGCGGTGTTAACATCCTTGCTCATGGCCACCCCCGCAGAGCATCAAGCTATCGAATCAGCGGCGAAGATGTCTACTTGGCGTCTTTGCCCTTCGCGAACAGGGCATCGAGCTTCTCCTCATAGGCATGGTAGTCGAGATACTTGTAGAGATCGTCCCGCGTCTGCATCATCGGAACCACGTGCTTTTGGGTTCCCTCTGTGCGGATCGCTTCATACACCCGCAGTGCCGCCTCATTCATCGCTCTGTAAGCCGCGCAGCAGTAAAGGATGATGTCCACTCGCGCCTGTGCAAGCTCCTCGCGCGTCCACAGCGGCGTCTGTCCGAACTCCGTAATGTTCGCCAGGATCGGTACGCCCACGGCCTTGCGAAACTCGGTGTACTGCTGCAGCTCCGTAACCGCCTCAGCAAAGATCATGTCCGCGCCGGCCGCTACATATGCCTGCGCCCGCTCGATCGCCGCTGCCAATCCCTCACCCGCCAGCGCATCTGTTCGCGCCATGATCACGAAGGCTTCATCGGTGCGCGCATCCACGGCCGCCTTGATCCGGTCGACCATTTCCTCGGCTGGTACCAGCTCTTTGCCGGGCCGGTGTCCGCAACGCTTCGCCCCGATCTGGTCCTCCATGTGCACAGCAGCCGCACCTGCCTTGATCATCGACCGGATCGTCCGCGCGATGTTGAAAGCGCCGCCCCATCCCGTATCGATATCGACGAGCAGGGGAAGCGTGGTCGCGTCCGTAATTCGGCGCACATCTGTCAGCACATCCTCCATCGTGCTGATCCCCAGGTCCGGCATCCCCAGCGAATTCGCCGCCACTCCGCCGCCTGAAAGATACAGCGCACGAAACCCCGTCGCCTCCGCCATGCGGGCTGTGTAGGCATTGATAGCACCCACCACCTGCAGCGGCTTTTCCTCCGCTACCGCCGCGCGAAATTCTTTACCTGACGATCCTCGAGTACGGGTCTGCTGCATGCAATGCCCTTCCGCCGCATCATAGCAGGCGGCTCAATCAAGCTTCCCCACCCCCACCCCGTGGTGCGACAATCGTTCCCGTTGCTGCGGCCCGCCGTTTTCAAGCCGCTGCGGAGGAGAATCACACCATGAAGCCTTTCATCGTCTGTGCCGGCCTTCTCATCGCTGCAACCACCCTCTCTGCTCAACAGGGTCCGCCCAAGAGCCCGCCAGCCAAGGCTACGGCCACCATCGGCGGCCATGAAATCACCATCACCTACTCCTCGCCCGGCGTCAAAGGCCGCGAAGGCAAAATCTTCACCAAAGACGGCCTCATCAGCCACAACCCGCATTACCCCGTATGGCGCGCAGGAGCAAACTCCGCCACGACCCTGCACACCGATGCTGACCTGATGATCGGGGACCTCAACGTTCCGAAGGGCGACTACACCCTCTTTGTCGACATCTCCGATCCCGACCAGTGGACTCTGATTGTCAATAAAAAACTCGGCGAATGGGGCCTTGCATACGACAGTTCGCAGGACCTCGGCAAAACCAAGATGACCATGAGCAAGCCGCCCTCGATGATCGAAAATCTCGTCTACACCATTACTGACAATGGCGGTGGCAAAGGAACACTCACCCTCGCCTGGGAAGACCACTCTGCGTCCGTGCCAATCACTGTGCACAAGTGACAACGACGCGATCAAAACGGCTGGGGCGAAGATTTCTGACAATCTCCGCCTCGCCGCTACAATAGATAGAGAGAGATTTCGCTTCCGGAGAGTTGAACCGCCTTGCCCCTTTACGCCTATCGCTGCACAACCTGCAGCAACAAATTCGAAAAAATCCAGAACTTCTCCGCCGAGCCGGAGACCATCTGCCCCAAATGCGGCAATGCGACGCTGATCCGCCCGCTCACCGCGCCACGCCTCAATTTCAAGGGCGCCGGCTGGTACATCAACGACTACGCCCCAAAGAGCTCTGGGGCGTCATCGGATTCCTCCTCGGAGTCGAAGCCGGCCGAAACGAAGGAAGCTTCGAAGTCCAGCGAACCGGCCTCAAACACTTCCCCTGCTCCAGCCGCCCCGTCCGCACCTGCCTCGACGCCCAAGTCCTCCACCGAAAGCTGAACTACCGCCGCGCGCGCAGCGCGATCTTGCGGTTCTGGCCTTGATGAAGAAACTGGGTGCCCCATGCCTGCCCTGAGCGTGCCGAAGGGTCTCGCTTCTGAGACATGGAAATCGCCGACCTCGCCCTGCCCGCCACCGGTAAACTGGTGCTGTAGATGCCCCTGTTCGACCCCATCCCGTCTCCAGTCGAAAACGCCGACACCGCCACGCTTGAATGGCAACCCCTACTCGCCTTTCTCTCTGGCTACGCTGCATCTCCCGTCGGCCGCGAGGCCATCCTCGCCCTCCAGCCCTCGACCGACGAGCCATGGATCACGCGTCAGCATCAGCTCACCGTCGAGGTCCGCCTCCTTCTTTCCGAGCAAGTATCCATCCCTCTCGGCGGACTCTTTGATCCCACTCAACTCGCCGCCAAGGCTCAAATTCCCGGTGCTGCTCTCGAAGCCGCCGAATTCCAGTCCATCGCCCGCATCGCCAACGACGTCGCCGCGTGGCAAGCCTTGCTGCGAGAGCCTCCCGCACGGGTTGCCGGAAAACTTCCCGGCCTCACTGAGCTCTCCGCTGCACTCGCCGGCTCTTCTCTCAAGCCTCTAGCCGAGTCGATCGAGCGCAAAATTCAGCCCGACGGCACCCTCGCCGACGACGCATCACCCGATCTCAATCGCATCCGCCGCGAGCAAGAACGCCAGCAGCGCGCCATCGAAGAATCGTTACGCGCCGCCCTACGCAAGCTCTCCGGTGAAGGTTCCACGCAGGAAGATCTCATCACCATCCGCGGCGATCGCTTCGTCATCCCCGTCCGCAGCGAACTCAAGCGCCGCGTCTCCGGCGTCGTCCACGGCGCCAGTTCTTCGGGACAAACCGTCTACGTCGAACCTCTCGAAACCATCGAGCAGAATAACGAACTCGTCCGCCTTCTCGAAGAAGAGCAGGCTGAAATCCACCGCATCTTCGTCGCTCTAACGCGCCATGTTGCCGGATACGCGCATGCCCTTGTTGAAGGTGCGCGCGTCCTCGCGCTCGTCGATACGTTGCTTGCCCGGGCCCGTTTCGGTCGTGACTACGAATGCGTAGCTCCCGCGATCACGCCTGACCAACTCAGCCTCACCGCGGCGCGTCACCCGCTGCTCGAGCGCCACCTCCGTGCATCCGGTGGCCATGTCGTTCCGCTCACGCTTGAACTCACCACCGGCGCCCGCCAGCTCATCATCAGCGGCCCCAACACCGGCGGCAAAACCGTCACCCTCAAAACCACTGCGCTTCTCGCCATGATGGCCCAGGCCGGGCTGCCCGTCCCCGCCACCGCGGCATCATTCCCCATCTTCACAGCATTCCTCGCCGACATCGGCGATGCCCAATCCATCGAGGCCGAACTCTCCACCTTCTCCGCGCATATCGTCAACCTCAACCGCCTCTCCCGCCTTGCCGATCCGCGACTCCCTTGTCTTGCTCGACGAACTCGGGTCCGCTACCGATCCTGAAGAAGGTGCCGCGCTCGCCGTCGCGGTTGCAGCGCATTTCCTCGAATGCCGCGCGTGGACACTCATCTCCACTCATCACACCTCGCTCAAGGTCTACGCCGCGAACACTCCCGGCGTGCTCAACGCCGCCGCCGGTGTAGATGAAGTCACACTTGTGCCGAATTACCAGCTTCGCCTTGGCGTCCCCGGCGCTTCGGCTGGCATTCAAACCGCTCAGCGTCTCGGTCTCAATCGCACCATCATCGCCGGCCGCGCGCGAACGCCTCGGTTCCCAGCAAGTCGACATCGCTCGCTTCCTCGATAAACTGCACGACGATCTTTCCGCAGCTTGAAGTCGAAAAGAAAAATGCGCGTGAGCAGCAATACGCCCTTAATCAGGAGCGCGCTAAACTGGCCCGCGAAGGCGACGTCGAACTCCGCAACCGCACCCGCGAACTCGAAGCAAAGCTCGCATCGTTGATGAAGGAATTCGAATTCCAGATGCGCGAGAACGTCCGCGCCATCGAAGACCGCGCCGCGCAGCAAAAGCTTTCTAAAGAGGCCGAACGCCGCATCAACCGCCTGCGCCGCGAGTTCCAGGAAAGCTTCAACCAGACCGTCGTCGCCCACCGCACCGGCGCCGACACGGGCGATGCCAATGCACAGCCGCACGTCCTCCGCCATATCTCCCCCGGCGACCAGGTGCGCATCAAGTCCATGAACAAGATCGCCATCGTGCAGCGTGAAGTCGAGAAGGATGTCTTCGAAGTAGCTCTCGGCCCCATCAAGATGCGCGTCAAGCGCGACGAGTGCTCCGCGCCCTCAACCACCGGATCAGAGTCAAAGCAAGATAAGTACGATCCACTAGCCGCAGCCCGCAAGCAAAAAGGCGTCCACATCTCCGTTACCAGCGCCAACACTGACGACATGCGCATGGAGATCAACCTCATCGGCCGCACCGTCGACGAAGCCACCGAAGAGCTCGAGAAATATCTAGATCGCGCCTTCCTCGCCGGCCTTCCTCGCGTGCGCATCATTCACGGCCACGGCGCCGGCATCCTCCGCCGCGGCGTGCGCGACTTCCTTAAGTCGCATCCGCACGTCGCCACCATCGCTGAAGCCCCGCAAAACGAAGGCGGTCAGGGCGCCACCCTGGTCGAACTGCGTCAGTAGCTTGGATCTCATTGAAAAGCAGATCCTTCGCGCCGCTTACCCCACTGCGTGGGGCCCCAGGCTTGCGGCGCTCAGGATGACACGGGCTGGGGTGGGGAAGTTGCCTGCAGACTCACTGGAAGGATCTCATTGAAAAGCAGATCCTTCGCGCCGCTTACCCCACTGCGTGGGGCCCAGGCTTGCGGCGCTCAGGATCTGCTTTGTATGACGACTGCCGAGTCTCCAAATGCGGAAACCACGGTTCACTCAGGTCTTCCCATGTTGGATTTCCGGATTCGATCAAAGCGATCTTTCTTGCGCGGGTCCATCCCTTGATTTCCTTTTCGCGCTGGATCGCGGCGCTCACTTCGGTGAAACTCTCAAACCAGACGAGACGGTTGCAGTTGTATCGCGCGGTGAATCCGGGATGCGTCTTCTGCTTGTGCTGGAAGACGCGTCGGCGCAGGTCGCCGGTTACACCGACGTAGAGCGTTCTGCTTCTGCTGGCGACTATGTATGCGAAATAGAGATGCTCACGCATTGGAAAAACGATAACGAAACGGCTGAGAAGGGAGGTGTTTGCTGTCACGGTAGTCTGCGAGAAGCAGATCCTTCGCGCCGCTTACCCCACCTGCGTGGGGCCCCAAGCTTGCGGCGCTCAGGATGACACGGGCTGGGGTGGGGCTGTGGTTTCCCGGGTCTGAGAGGCGAGACATGGGGTACCCCGCGGAGCCACTCGGTTAGGACAGCGGAGGGACGCCACACTGAATGAGGTATTGGGCTGTCCTGTCGAACTCCTCGGGCGAGTTCGTTGGATCGTGCGCGTTGCCTTTGGGAACAAATATCACCATCCCCTTCCGCGCTCGAGTCAACAACACACGATAGGCATTTCTCCTGAAGATCTTCCTCTCTTCGCTCTTGATGGCAGTCCATCTTGTAGGGCTTCCGTGGCGCAGAGTACGGAGTTGCCAACCAGACTCATCCCAAACAAAATCTCCACCCCAGCAGAGCCCTATCCAATCCAATTCCAAACCTTGAATTTCGAACTCAGTGGCAAAAACTTCGCAGCGAAAACTCGATCGCACATCGGATTCTTCAGCAAGATACCAATGCTCCCACGGATAGTCCGCATGGAACGACGAGTTGGGCTCTAGGCCCTCGGCTCTCAAGCGTGCCGCTCCAGAAGAACCTACTAAGCCGCATCGTTCGACTCCAATTCCCTGTTGTTGCAGCTTCGTTCGAGTTTCGTTGAGTTTTCGCGAAAGAAATATCGGAAATCTTTCGGTGATTTTGAGCCTAGCCGCTTCGTCGGATTTGCCATCGAGCAAGAGATTGACCCAGGTCGCAAGCTGATCTGCACGTAAACTTCGGTTTGACGTTCGAAGATGTAAGGCAGAACTTGTTTGTACTTCTTTTTGTTTAAGAGGGTCATCAAACAAACGATGACCTGCTGTAGACTGGCCGCCTTCTAAGACCTCCGGCGACGCATAGATCAGCCAGTCCTTTGAGGCTCGGACCAGAGCGCTTCCCCATTCTTCGAGTCCAGCCTCGCCGTCATTGATCTCCTGTCCGCCTCCCACTAAGGCGACGACTATAGCCCAATCTTGATGTCGCTCCATGATGCGCAACAACATTTCGGGCTCGGAATAGTCACGCCGAAACTTCTTCATGTTCTGCGCGCGATTCCATGCGCGTTGTGCTTCATCAAAGATGATGGCGTGGTTCGAGGGCGGACGCTGATTATCTTCCGTGTGATATCTAGCGAAAACATGAACATTCTCAATGAGAGTCTTTGCCTCTGCGCGGGCTTGCGGCGCGTAGGCGCCAGCACGCATGCTCTCTTGTGTAAATAGGTGTTGGAGGACTTGCACGAGCGGTCCATTGCCGCTCATGAAATGAATCGCGTCAGCTTTGTTCTCGGCAGAATGCGCAAGGCTTAATCCAACTAAGGTCTTTCCTGAGCCGGGGACGCCCGTCAGAAAGCAGATTGAGTGACGACCTTCGCTTCGAGCGCGATCTAAACACTTCTGCACTGCTAGGCGAACGTCTTCAATCTCATTTTCAGATGCTTCAGAGTGCGCGATCTCTCGAATTGAGAGGCCGCTTCTTAGAGCTAACGCCGCTTCGAGAATGCTTGGAATGGGAAAATAGGGGCTGTCATCCCAGAGCATCGCAGACGCTTGGTCCTTGGAAGTATCCTCGATTGCGATCAAAATATCGGATAACTCGTTCCATGAACTCCGGTAGACCGGAGCTATCCAATAGGTCGCCAGTTGAGGAAATAGTTCACGCTGGTTCAATGAGTCGAGATCTATGCCATGCGAATCCGATGACACGATGATCGGCACAATCCTGCGATCAGATGACCCTCGATGGAAGTAATGGAGGAGAAGCGCATACTCTTCAATTTGGCGTTTAGCCTGTGATGCAGCGGTTCCAGTTTTTGCTTCAATTACGACTATCGCGTCCCTAATTAAGAGGACCGTATCAATTCGCATTTCTTTGCGCGGAATCGAAAACTCAAGCAGCAGCCCCCATAATCTCGCCGAATCCGACCTATCGACACAACGATTTAAACAGCTTCGGAGCGAGTCAAGATCACGTTCCCACGTGAGTGTCTGATCCGAATACTGGCTTGTGTAACCGCGGTTCGCATACGCAATTCCCAAATGGGCTAGCACGTATTCATCGGTCTGTGCAAGGAACTGTTCTACGCTCGATCGATAGAAACATGTCATGTTGGTGGGTTAAGTGGCTCGCTGACCAGGCTATCACCCACCCAAAGACCTACCCCACCAGCACGCCCTTCGCCAGCATCTGCTTGATGCCACGGATGGCTTGTCTGGTGCGCTCTTCGTTTTCTATCAGGCTGAATCTTACGTGGCCGTCGCCGTAGTCGCCGAAGCCGATGCCGGGGCTGACGGCTACTTTGGCTTCGTTGAGCAGCAGCTTTGAAAACTCGAGCGAGCCGAGGTGACGGTAGGCTTCGGGGATTTTGGCCCAGACGAACATCGTGGCCTTCGGTGACGGAACGGGCCAGCCGGCGCGGTTGAGTCCTTCAATTAAAACGTTGCGGCGGAGGCGATAGTTTTCGCGAATTTCGGCGACACAGTCCTGTGGGCCTTCGAGGGCGAGGATGCTGGCGACCTGGATGGGCGTGAAGGTGCCGTAGTCGAAGTAGCTCTTGAGCCGGGCGAGGGCGTTGACGAGGACGGGGTTGCCGACCATGAATCCGACGCGCCAGCCGGGCATGTTGTAACTCTTGGACAGGGTGAAGAACTCGACGGCGACGTCCTTCGCTCCGGGGACCTGGAGGACGGAGGGCGGCTTGTATCCGTCGAAGCCGAGATCGGCGTAGGCGAGGTCGTGGATGAGGTGGAATCCATACTCGCGGGCGAGGGCGACGAGGCGCGCAAGAAACGGCAGATCGACGCACTGCGTGGTCGGGTTCGACGGGAAGTTGACGATGAGGGCCTTGGGGCGCGGGGTCATGCGCGGGATGATGGCTTCGAGTTCCGCTAAAAACTGATCGCAGTCGTGGACGGGGACGCTGACGACGTGGGCTCCGGCGATGACGGGGCCGTAGATGTGGATGGGGTAGCTGGGATTGGGGACGAGCACGGTATCGCGCGAGTCGAGGATGGCGAGGCAGAGGTGGGCGATGCCTTCCTTCGATCCGATGGTGACGATGGCTTCGCTGTTGGGGTCGAGATCGACGTCGTAGCGCGACTTGTACCAGTTGCAGATGGCCTTGCGCAGGCGTGGGATTCCCTTCGACACGGAGTAGCGATGGGTGACGGGCTTCTGCGCCGCCTCGATCATCTTGTCGACGATGTGCTTGGGCGTGGCGCCGTCGGGGTTGCCCATGCCGAAGTCGATGATGTCTTCTCCGCGGCGGCGGGCGTTGACCTTCAACTCGCCGGTGATGTTGAACACGTAGGGCGGGAGGCGCTGAATGCGGCTGAACTCTTCCATGATGGAACTAGTTTACAGGGGGCAGAGATGAGGGGTAGGGACGTAGGGACCAGGGATTGGGAAACAGGAAGCTAGCTTGCGAAATTCATCGGCACCCTGAAAAGCGGATCCTTCGCTCCGCTTACCCCACCGACTTTCGTCCGCGGGGGCAGGGCTATGCGTTTCAGAGCTATTTTTGATCAATCTCGTTATTCAAGGCTGCCCTTCAATTGGTTCCGGGAGCTTCGATTGGCGCGGATAGAATGACAGGTGTGTGCGCTCCTGAATTCGATTTGAGGTCGACGGTTTGAACTCGCCTGTGCCACCGCGCGCCGAGGACACCTCGATACTCCGTCGCAGGAACGATGGTCTTACCGCCACCGTAGTCGTCTGCACGCGAAACCGGCCGGCTGCTTTGCGAAATTGCATCGCTTCGATCGCCCGGCTTGATCCGGCTCCCGATGCAGTGCTCGTAGTAGACAACTCGGAAGGAAATCGAGAGACCGAAAGCGTTGCCTGCGAGTTCGGTGCCAGGTATATGGTTGAGCCGAAGCTTGGATTGAGCCGTGCGCGCAACCGGGGACTGGCCGAATGCGATACCGACATCGTGGTTTACCTCGACGACGATGCGATTCCCGCTTCAGACTGGCTCGGCCTCCTCCTGGCGCCATTCGCGGACGAGAAAACGGGAGCATCGTCGGGAAGGGTCATCACACCTGAGTCGAGCAGCAAAGACCAGCACCATGAAATCCCGCGCTGCCTCAGCAATCTGGAACCACGATGGTTTGAGATTGCAACGTTTGGCGGCATGGGCCTCGGCAGCAACATGGCCCTACGCAAACGAGCGTGCACCAGCCCCAAGTTCTTCGACGAGCGGCTTGGCCGGGGAGCTCCGTTTCAGATTGGCGAGGAGAACTACGCCTTCGCCCGTCTTCTCGCGAGTGGATACAGAGTCGTCTACCTTCCGTCTGCAGTTGTATTTCATCCACCGTTGAGCCGCGACACGATCGAGAACGAAGCTCGCAACTCAATCTCGTACTGGCTGCTGTTGTTCAGCGAATTTCCTGAGCAGAGATTGAATCTCGTCCGGTTCATTCTTCGGCGGCTGCGGCGCGAACCGCTCGACTGGCCCCGGGATTCGCAGGAACCCGGCGAGATTGTGACCAGCGGTTGGCATGTCCTGCTGAAGGCCTCTATGAAGGGCCTTTGGCTCTTTCTTCGCACCCCAAAAGGATAGGGGCGTCGGGACTGAACGGACACGTTGGCGCGCGCGAACTTCCGCTGGACGAGCAGCGCCCGCGCTCAAGTCACCCTCAAATGCCGGTTGTCTGTTTCAATTGGCGTTTGAGAGAATTGAATTTAACCTATGGTGTCTGGTCGCACGTTTACTGTCCAAGGAGCTGATTTGAGGAAGCAAGGGACCCTCTATTCTGCGTATCGCACCACACGAAGGGTCCTGGAGAAAGTGCCGCTCTTCCGAACAGCGATCGGCTACATGCTGGAGATCAAGAGCACTGCGGTCGACAGCAGCGAGCGAAATCGCGTTGCGGTGGAGGAAAACTTCCAGGTACTTGATCCCTATGGCTTCGCTCGGGACCTCGAGCAGTTCCGCTTTCAGCGCGCGTTGGAGTTCCTGCGCATGGCAAAGCCCGATGGTGTTTTTCCGCGGGCTCTGGAAGTGGGTTGCGCAGAAGGAATGTTCACAAGGATGCTCTCTGAGCGCTGTGGAACGCTTCTTGCGCTGGATTTATCCACGACCGCCCTCAAGCGCGCAATGCAAAGGTGCAGCGATCGAAGCAATATTGAGTTCGCCGAATGGGACGTTCGCCGCGATCCAATTGAGGGAACTTTTGACCTGATTGTCGCCACCGGAGTGCTCGAGTATATTCTGCGGCCATCGATACTGCGAGATGCATGCGAAAGGTTGACGGCGGCTATAAAACCGGGCGGCTTCCTCCTGGTTGGCAACACAGTCACTGACAACAAAGTGGAGCGCACCTGGATCGGAAAACTGCTCATTCGTGGAACCTTGATCAATGATTACCTCGCAAAGGACCCGCGCTTTGAGACTATTGCTGAATCGATTGATCAATGCGTGTGCCCCTTCGCTCACACTTTGCTGCGAAAGCGTCACGGTTGAATATGCAGCTCTCCGTTATCATCGCGACGTTTAATCGCCGCGAGATGCTGGCCCGCACACTGCCGCCGCTGCTTGCGCAGGACTTTCCCAGCGACGAGTACGAAGTGATCGTTGTGGTTGATGGTTCTACTGATGGCACGGCGGACTTACTTCGCGGTTTCGCAAGTCACTCCAATCTTCGCGTCATCGAACAGGAGAATCGTGGACAGGCAGCTGCGATCAATGCAGGCCTTCGCGCCGCAACGGGCGAGATGGTGCTCTTTCTCGATGACGACATCCTGAGCGGACCTTCACTTGTTGCTGAACACGCCCATGCGGTGCGGAACGGGCACACTTGTCTCGCATTTGGTCCGGTCCACGTGTTGCCCGAAGAAGGAGATCCTCTTGCGGTTGACTGGGCGCGATCGTTCTGTGATGAGTTCTTCGAGAAGAAAGCACCCAAACAGCCTGAAACGGGCTGGTCTGGTTGCATGGCGTCGGCCAATTCATCAGCGCCCCGCTCGGTGATTCTTTCCGTTGGCGGCCTGGACGAGTCTTTCTCGCGTGGAAACGATGTCGAGTTGGGCTTCCGGCTCTTGCAAGCCGGATTCAAGTTTTCATATTTGCCAAAGGCCCTGACTCACCAGGTCTTTGCGAAGACGCCGAGGGATGTGATTGAGGACGCCCGGGGCGAGGGCATCGCAGAGATACGCCTTTGCCGAAAGTTTCCGGCGATGCGCGCAACTTCGCGCTTTGGAGCAGTGTCCGCTAAACCGTGGTGGAAACGGGCAATCGCGCGTGCTCTTGCGACGGCCCCTGTTTCTGCTGAGCCGCTATTGAGACCTCTGACTTGGGGATTCTCAAGGTTGCGAATGATACCTGCTTGCAAAAAAGCGGCATTACGTCTCTTCTACACCCAACAGAACATCGTGGGGTATCGAAGTGCGGTGAAAATGACCGGTTCATGGCAGGCGTTGCGAAAGGAGTTCGGAGCGCGGCTTCCGATTCTGATGTATCACAATATCGGACCGCTTCGAGAGGGTTTCGATCGCTACCTGACGATCTCTCCCGCGATGTTTGAAAGCCAGTTGCAATGGCTCTCACGGCACGGTTACACCCCGATCCGCACGTCAGACTGGATCGCCTATCAACGCGAAGGCCGGCCACTCCCAGACAGACCAATCCTCTTGACGTTTGACGATGCGTATTCCGACATCGTCGAGTTCGGTCTTCCGCTCCTAATCAAGTATGGCTTTACTGGAACGGTGTTTGTCGTGTCGGATCAGATTGGTGGGACGAACAAATGGGATTTGCATCTCGGTTTGTCAGAGCAACCGCTCATGTCAGAGAGCCAGATTCGCGAATGGGCTGCAAAGGGAATCGAGTTCGGCGCCCACACGAAGACACATGCAGATCTAACTCTCTTGACGCCTGAGCAGGTTGCAGAGGAGATGCAGGGAAGTCGCGAGCGCCTCGAAGATCTGCTGGGGGTGCCCGTTCCGAGCCTGGCGTACTCCTATGGCTACTACACCGCGGAAGTTGCCGAAATCGCGCGCCGCTACTTTGACCTTGCGCTGACCTGCGACTACGGCGTTAATTATCTGGGAACAGATTTGATCCGGCTGCGGCGAGCCGAGGTCGTCCCAATCCAGACACCGGGTGACATGCGGAGCACGGTGACCTTCGGGTTCAATCTGCTTTTCGTGGGATGGGACCATTTGAAAGGACGCGTCTTTAAGCTTGGAGGGCGACTGCTTCGAACCCTTCATCTCAAATGAGCCGGAGCTGAACTTAGGCGGTTAAAGACTGACGTCAGAGCCAACTAAAATCGATGACTGCACGACACTGTTTGATCCAGCCCTCAAAATGGGCAATAGTCTGCTCGCGGAAGCTGTTCGGTCTGATTGAGAAGCCATCAAAACAACGGGCTTGCGAGGGCTCTCAGCCTATGGCTTCATTCGATCCATCGCTTTGAAACAGGAAATTCGTGAACCCAGCATGGATACAGAAGAATACAAGCCGGCCCGCGGCGCGACCGTACGGAATATAACTTGGAATTACTTCGGCCACTTTTGCCAGATCGCTGTGAATTTCGGACTGACATCCTACATTGTTCGACGATTGTCTGTTCCCGAATACGGCTTGTTTCTCTTCGTCATGTTTCTTTCCTCAACGCTTGACCTGCTCGATCTTGGCATTTCCAGCGTTCTTGTCCAGAGATATATTGCCGCATCGTTAAACCCCGAAAGGAACAGCCTTCGCGAGCTGATAACCACGGTGTTTGCTACGTCTGCGGTTATGGGAGCAGTTGGCGCGGCCATACTCCTCGGACTCTCCCTTGTTTTGCCTGGCCCCTTCAACATACCTCGCGAGTATGTCCATGAGGCCTCGCTGGTATTTATCGCTTCAGCATGCAGGGTCTTCATTGGATTTGCGAATCTCGCGTTTGAACCGCTCTTTCAATCGGTCAATCGATTCGATCGTGTGAATCAGATTCAGCTTGCGGGATCGGGCCTGACGCTTGCTTGCAGTGTGGCTGTGCTCTACTTTGGATACGGCATAGTGGCATTGGCCACCGTTCAATGTGCGGCGATAACCCTTCAGTTTCTTTTATCCCTGACCTTTTTCCACTCAGCATTTCCAGCAGCCCCAATTAACTTGCTTTACTTCCGCTGGAGTACGCTCAAGGGCCTTCTTAGCCAGAGCAAATGGGCCTTCCTGAATAACGCGACGTCTTACTTCCTGGAGATTTTTGTCTGGACAATCCTCGGCTCTCTCACCTCCATGCGGGAAGCCGCATTGTTTGGACTCGCGACAAAATTGCCAAATCAGCTTTGGTACCTGGTGGATCGTGGAGCCGGAGTGAGTTTGCCTCTCATGTCGGAAAGCGCCTTGAGCAACAACCTCGTTAGCCTCCGCAAGACCTACCTCAAAGCGCAGAGATTGGTTTTTGGTTTGATTTTGCCGTTTATTGTGCTTGGCTCCGTCTTTGCACACCCGCTCTTCCAGGTCTGGGCGGGAAAGGCGTACGCAGGCTCCGCGGTCGTCATGCAATGGCTTCTTATGGCGTCGCTTGCTCACGCCGTCTTATATGCGTCTGACCTGCTTCTCTACTCCTTCGGCCAATTTCGGAGAGCCGCGCTGATCTCCTCCTCGGGCGGCATCATAACCCTCGGCATTGCATTCGTCCTGGTTCCGCGCTATGGTGCAGCGGGCATGGCGTTTTCGATTGCGGTGGTTCAGGTCCTGTTTGTCTGTACCTGGTTCACGTTCGAGGCCTGCAAATACGCGCGCATCTCCTTCACCATGCTCGCGTCTGAGATGATGCGCGGACTAGGATTGCCGACTGCGATCATGATTTCAGGGATTTGCGTCGTTCTAGCCTGGTGGCAGCATCTTTCCGCAGTTTGGCTCATGATTGCGGGTGTCGCCCTTGGCTTCTCCTACTTCGCGATCTGGGGGCGCTTCACTGCCCTTCCCCTCTATCGCCAGTCATTTGAGGGGTCTAATTGACAACTTATGCCGCGCCCACCGGAGCTTCAGCGGCTAAAGTCGTGCCCTCTCACAAAACCGCTCGATTTGTGCCGATTGCACTTCAGAAGCGGAAGAGGTACGAGAACTTCACGAAGATCTGCTTGCCGTCGTTGAGGTAATTGTTGGCTCGCGGAGGCACCGGATTATCTGGATCGCAGGCGCCGGTGATGCCGCGATTGCAGAGGGATCTGTCGAGATTCTGCAGGTCATTGTTATAGCCGGCATAGACGACGGTCCCTGGATGCGGAAGCCATGTGAACAGCGCCTGGGTGCCGATCTGCTTTGTCCGCAACAGGGATGTCTCTGCCGAATTTGCCAGGGTTGAGTCGTATTCCGTAATGACGCGGGCTGAGATGGAACGCGTGAACTGGTAGTTGATCTTGGTGCGGAAGACCTGGTTTTCGTAAACGAATGCGCCGTTGGCAACGGAATGATCGCGATCGAGGAGATAGGTATTGGCCGCGGTAAGCCGCCTGACCGGCTGGAGGGTAATAATAATCTCGAGTTCATCGGCATTCAGCAGCGAAGGCACGCCTCCTGCCACGGGGTTGTAATTCACGTTGCCGGTGCGAAAGCCAAGTGCGTAGAGGTTCAACTGGGAATACGGAGCGCCGCGCACCACCAGACCGCCGAAGTTTTCTGTGAAATTCACGTTGTGGTCCAGCGGGTAGCCGTCCTGCGGGCCGACGGTATCGGAGTTCTGTCCTAACTGCGGCGCGATTTCAAACTGGCGCGGAAAGTTCATGAGAGGAGAGAACGTAAAGTAGTGATACAGGCGATTGCCCTGATGGTCCCATCCGAGAAGCTGCACTGCATCGAGACCGAAACTTTGAAGCAATCTTTTCTTTGGATACCACAGATAGGTTGCATGGGTCTGATCGTTGTAGAGGTCGGTCGTCGGAATGAACCCAAGCTGCGTCTGAAAGCCAGTGCTGTAGTCCTTGAAGAAGCTGTCGAGATTGAAGGAGTGGCCGGTACGCTGGATCTCAAGGTAACTGGCGGGCCCGGCAGTATAGACGGGAGCGCTTCCGGGGTCGTTCGGAGTCATGGTGGAGCTCTCGACCATCTGGCCGATTGCCGTCCAGCTTTTATTCAGATGCGCCGTAAAATCGAGACCGCCAACGCGATTCCAGCCGCCTCCAAATTCCTGGTCGGTGAAGATGAGGCCCACACTGGAGTTCTTTCCCAGATCCTGTGAGACGCGGCCCACCACGTACTTGGCCCGCTGTTGATAGAGCGGATCACCCGGCGCATAGGTCTCTCCGGGTTCGCGATCGTCAATGGCGAAGAACCCAAGATTGGTGCTGCCAATTTTACCGGTCAGCCGGATGCCGTACTCCGGGTGCACGATGTTGCGCGTGTAGACGAGCAGAATCGGGGTGGCGAAGTAGTTGGCATTCTCCAGAAAGAACGGCCTGAGCTCGGGGAAGTACACCGGGTAGCGTTGATTGACCGTGAACTGTGGCTGGTCCGACTCGACGTCGCTGAAATCGGGATTGATGGTGCCGTCGAGCACAACCCTATCACTCAGGATGAGCTTGGCCTCACCTCCGCCGGTGCCTTCCAGGCCCCTGGAGCTGAAGTAAGGATTCAACGGGTCGAGGTTGATGAGTTCGCGCTCGTTCTGGGCGAGCACGTAGGGATTGATCTGCAGGTTGTGGGAACCTGTAACACCTTCAATGCCGCGCATGGTAGCTTCCTGGGTCAGCACGCCGGAGATGCTTGTCGAAACCCGGGGCCAGAAGTCCTGCTCGCTATTGCGCGGCAGATTGCGCATGAAGACGACGCCCCAGTCGGATCCGGTGATGGGAAAACGGAGGCTGCGAAATGGGATGGCGATCAGGGCCATCCAGCCGCTGGAGGTGATGCGCGCCTCGGAGTCCCAGACCTGGTCGTAGCTGTAGTCGGTGTCGCTGGTATAGTCCACGCTTGGCGTATCGGTCCAGGCAGCGTCGGCCTGCACGCCTGCCGGGTTGATGGTGAACAGTACCCCCTTGCGCCGGTCCTGGAAGGGATCGATGAGCACCGAGACGGTGTCGTCGCCGCCGATGTTTTCACGACGCGAGAGGTGGCTGCGAATTGCGCCTGGGTGGTCATCATGACAGGCGAAAACGAAGTAAATCGTGGACTTGGTATGAGCTATCCAGACGTCGGTTTGCTGGGTGGCCAGTTCGCCGTCGTTTGGGCTGTTCTGCACGAACCCGGAGACCTTTGCCAGCCTGGTTTTGAGTGCCGGCTCCGGCTCCATACCGGCAAAATCGGACAGCCGCACGGGTTCTGTCAGCAGTGGAACCTTGAAATCAGAGGGAGGCGCAGCTTTCGGCAGCTGCGGTGAGACCACGGTAGGCTTGATGTTCTGGGCAGAAGAGCATTGAGCCGCGATGAGGGGCATACCCAGAAGTAATTCAAGAATGAGTAACCTGGAGACCCTGCGGTACCTGCCCTGCATCGTTACGTTTCGAGCAAAGCCATACTTGGATCGCTCTTTAATAAGGATCATTCAAGAGTCCCGGAAGACGTTTGCTACGCGGATGTAATGGAGGTCACACAGAGATGTAGCTATCTGTGCGCCGGCGAAAGTCTTTTCGTCACGACTAAGAATTGCCCGGATCGATCCGCGGCTCCCCAATGATGGAATTTCAGAAAAGTGCCTGAATTCTGGGCAAATCGAACAAGTGTGCAAATTGGACAGGTGAATTACTGCGTATTATATATTCATTCCATCCATTCGCATCGGCTGTGCGCCTTGAGTTTTGGGGAACCATGTTTGGCATTGTCGTGCCGACAGGTGAATTCGGGAAGCGCCAGCCGTAGGACTCGTAACCGACAATCGACGATCCGTTTGTGGACGACCGTGCTTCTAACGCTTTTGGGTGATTACGGTGGTGCTTGCAGCTGGTGACGATTTGCTCGGTTTTTCCTCTATGGAGTTGGGGCCAAGTCATTGAAAACAAGTTTACGAGCGATACAATTCGAGCACGCCAACGTATCGGAACGGCCAATCTCAATGCCCGACAAATCAACTTTAGAGAGCCGGAGTTTCCTTGAGCAGGCTACGGTGGGGATTGTTCACGCCACACCGGAGGGCCACATTCTTCGCTGCAATGCGGAGTTTGCCGAGCTCATTGGCTATCCGCGCGAGGAAGTTCGGGGGCTGATGATCCAGGAAATTACCCCAGATGAGGACGGCGCGCAGTGTCTGGCTTCATTCCAGAAACTATGGACCGGAGCCAGCGATGCTCTCAGCCTCGAGATTCGCCTGATCCGGAAGGATGGGACGCTGAAGTGGGCGAAGATGACAGTATCGCTACTGCGGGATCGCGAGGGCTGGCCTTCTCACCTGCTGGCACATGTTGAAGGTATCCAGGACCGTAAGAGTGCGGAGACTGCACAAGCAGTGACTGCCCAGGAGGCCGCGCCTGCCCAGGAAGACCGCTATCGGACCATGTTCGAGACGAGTCCGGATGGGGTGCTGATCGCACGAGCCGAGGACGGCAGGATCGTGGAGGTTAATCCGGCGTTCCTGGAGATTCTGCAATTCACCCGCGAAGAGGTCCTCGGCCATACGTCGAGGGAATTGGATATATGGGCGGATCAAGGCGACAGTCTCAAGGTCTCTGAGGCACTGCACCAACAAGCGGTTGCGCGCGACCTGGAAGTCCGGCTGCGGCGGAAGAATGGCGAGGTCTTCTGGGCAGAACTCTCGGCTTCGTACGCCGATTTCGATGGGGAATCCTGCGTCATTTCGTACATCCGGGATGTCTCTGCGGCCAAGGCGGACGAAGAGAAGATCCGTAGCCTTGCGTTTTACGACACGCTGACGGGGTTACCGAATCGCCGGCTGTTGTGGGAGCGGTTGCGCCAGGCGCTGATCTCGAGCATTCGCAGCGGCAGCAAGCATGCCCTGCTTTTTGTGGACCTCGATGGATTCAAATCGCTGAACGACACGCTGGGCCATCACATCGGCGACCTGTTGCTGCAGGAGACGGGCCGTCGGATCGCGAGCTGCGTTCGCGAAGTGGACACCGTAGCACGGCTGGGAGGCGACGAGTTCGTCATCATTCTCGAAGACCTGAGCCAGATAGCCGAGATTGCCGCCGCGCAGGCGCGCACCGTGGGCGGAAAGATCCTGGCGGCCATTGACCAGCCGTTCTTGCTCGAGGGGCGGGAGTGTCACACCACGTCGAGCATGGGGATCACGGTCTTCGGTAACCAGAACGAGAGCACCAACGAGGTGCTGCAGCAAGCCGATATCGCGATGTACCAGGCCAAGGCGGCGGGACGGAATGCGATGTTCTTTTTCGCGCCGGCCCTGCAGGCATCGGTTAACGCGCGCGTGGCTCTGGAGAAGGACCTGAGAGAGGCGATTCGCGAGAATCAGTTCTCGCTGTTTTATCAACCACAGCTGGATCGCGGCCTCCTGATTGGAGCTGAGGCGCTGATCCGCTGGAAGCACCCGACGCGCGGAATTGTGACACCGCATGAGTTTGTTCCGCTGGCGGAAGAGACGGGACTCATTTTCCCCATGGGCAGCTGGGTTTTGGAAACCGCCTGCACGCAGATCGCTGCATGGGCGGGCCGTAAAGAGGGAGAGCATCTCTCCATTGCAGTGAATGTGAGCGGCCGAGAGTTCCGGCAACCCAAGTTTGTGGACCACGTACTGGCAGCGCTTGAGCGTACCGGCGCCAACCCCTACAACCTGAAGATCGAGCTGAGCGAAAGCATGTTCGGCGAAAACGTTGAAGACGTGATTGCCCGGATGAACAAGCTGAAAGCTTACGGGGTGCGATTTTCATTGGAGGATTTCGGAACTGGCTACTCGTCGATGAGTTATCTGAAGCGCCTGCCGCTTGACCAGATCAAGATCGATCGCACGTTTGTGAACGACATTCTGAAGGATCCCATCAGCGGCGCGGTCGCGCAGGCCATCATTTCGTTTGGCAAGGCCATGGGGCTTTCAGTGATTGCGGAAGGGGTGGAGACAGAGGAACAGCGCGCATTTCTGGCCAAGCTGGGATGCTTCTCGTTCCAGGGATACCTCTTCAGCCATCCGTTGCCGCTCGGCGAATTCTACGAGAATTAGTGTGGTGAGTCTGAAGTCCTTAACAGAAACCAGGAAATCCCAGAAGCAGATTCTTCCCTCACCACCCCAACCTCTGCCCCAAAGAGCCACCCAGAGGGTCCCCGTCGCTCTTTGGGGAACCTGAAAGACGTTTGGGGCCCCTTTCGCTCGGGCGGCCAGATATGGGAAAGTGTGTTAACGATTCTGAAAAGCAACGTGAATTGACGCGCACGCCGATTGGTTCGTCACTTTCTGGGCGCGAGTCACCGCCAACCCAGAAATAACCACTTGATTAATACCCGCCGCGAGATGTTGTCACAGTTGTAAATTCCGTGTTGGCCACGTCTCGACCGGAATGAACTCTTTTGACCAACTACGGAACAATTGACGGGCAGATCGGTGTCTAATCCTATATGCGAATGCGGAACGGCTGCGTTCATCTAGTCGGTGGGGGCATTGGGAACCTGAGAAACCTTCTAGTACTGTCTGTTGTAGCAATCTGCGCAGCAATGCCTTCCTTTGAGACTGGCAAAGACAGTCGCGATGAGGCTCAAGAGGTCATCAAACAAATCGAGAATGGGCAGATCGGGCGCGTGGCGGTCTTTCAAGCCACCGATATACTGACGAACCACCGAATGGCACCCGTCACCCTGACGTATTCGTACACGCAAAAACTCGACTACGAGATCCGAACGCAAGCTCAAAAGGACGCCCTCATTTCGCTGTTGAAAGCCCTCAAGGTCCGCAGAAGTACGCATGGGGCAGATGTGAGAGTGGGGATCGTCTTCTCAGGTACTAAGCCAATCGATAATCGAGAGGATTGGAAATACGGTATCTTCTCAGATGAATTTGGTAAGTACGGGTATATGGGCAAAATCGGGAACGACTGGCGACTCGACGCTCAGGACAAAAGAGGAATTGAAATCAGCGGCGAGCTTTGGAATTTCGCATCTCAATTGTTCACCACTATTAAGCGGTAAAACCATGCGGCTCAAGTCAGCCTCGTGGGATTGCGCCCGAGTCACCGCCCACACGGAAATAACTCGTTGATCAACAGCGTTGTCACAGTTGTAACTTCCGAATGGCCACTAACCGCTCAGAACTACAATATGATTGACGCAACCTCAGAAGAAGGCGACGCCAGTAAGACTCTATGAAAAGAACCGGATCGTTCTGGATTGCATCTCAGACACTGCATGAGGCGAGGGCGTCGGACTCAGACTCGTACACTCCGAATAGCGCGAGGATGCCAACCATCTTGAAGGTTTTGGCAACGAAGGGCGCGGGATTGATGAGTTTAACCGTTCCGCCAACCTTATTGGCCTGGCGAAGCGCGTTCACCACGGAGCCGATTCCGGACGAGTCGATATAAGGAAGAGCTTCAAGGTCGAGGACCAGAAAGATGTGTCCGCTGGCAAGAGTTTGCTGAAACGTGCTTTCAAACTGATTGACGGCTTCTCCGCTTACCAGCCGGCCTTTCAATTTGAGGATGCAAACAGCGCCAGATTCCTTGATATCCAGGTCCACAGCTCCCCATTTTCCAAGCTAGATTTCGCTTTACACCGAGTTTGAGACTTGTTAATCTCCAAGCCTCAACTACCTGAGAATCAATAGCTCGCCTCCCCTTGTCAAGCAAAGTTTTGCCGGATGTTCTGGGACCCCATGATCTCTCCAGTGAATGATGCGGCTGTCGAGGTCGGCGCGCAGCTCCTTGCCGCACCGGACGCAGTGATGCGGGCTTCGATTGTTGCGTCCGCCATCGTCGCGCAGTTGCAGAACTGCGCCTGCGCGATTCACCGATTCAATAGTGAGGATGTCGAGAACGCGTGGACCGTGATCGGGCTGGCGGGAGATGCTTCGCCGCAGCCTGCGTCCGCGGGATCCGGCAACCGGCTGATGGCTCCTTTGCTGCTAGAGTCGGCCGAAACTCTGATTTACGCCGGCGCCGATATTTTGCGTGAGGATTACTCGCATCTGCAGATTTCTCGCTCTGTCTCGTCGATCACTTACATTCCACTTCTTCAGAGAGAAGAGCTCGTTGGCGCGGCGGAGATCCTCACGTTTTCAGGAACCCCGAGGTTACAGGATCTGGAGGCAATTGCGCCGATCATCCAGCTGGCTGCGACGGCGATTCTCGCGGCCGAAAGCACCGAGGCACAACGGCAGGATCTGCTCGACTCCATACACCGGATGTCGCAGCTCTACGATCTGGAGAAGTCGCTCAACGCTACGCTCGAGTTCGATGCAGTGGCCGAGCTGATTCCGATGAAAGCGGCAGCGATGCTGCCGTGCCAGGCGATGCACCTGTGGATGTTCGACGGGGAGATCCTGCGCCTCATCTCAACGCATGGACAAGACGCCACGGTCGAAGTGGGCGGGACGCAGGCTCCGGGCGAGGGCTATGTGGCAGATATGGCGGAGCAGGGCGAAGCGCTGCTGATTGCCGATGCTGACGACGAGCGGCTGAGACAACGGAATGCGCAGGCAAATGCTGAGTCGGAGCTGCCAGCGATCAGCGACGTGCTGCTGGTTCCCCTGATGCATGACGATGCGGAAGTTGGTGTGCTGGAGGCGATCAACCGTGAGGAGCGGCCATTCGATGACGACGACCAGTTTCTGATGATGTCGATGGCGGAGACGATCGCCAGCGCGCTGAAGAACGCGAGTCTTCTGCTTGCGGAGCGGAAGCTGGAGATCCTAAAGGCGCTGGTGAGCGTGAGCGGGGAGATAACCTCGACGCTCCGTCTCGATCGCCTGATGGGAATCATCGTGAACAGCCCGCAAAACGTGCTGCCCTACGAGCGCTGCGCCATCGCACTGGACCAGCGCGGCAAGCTGCAACTGAAGTCAGTGTCGGGCATGGCGTCTCTCCCGCTGGGCGATATCACTGTCGAACGGTTGAACCAGCTCATGCGCTGGCTCTCATCGCAGACCGAGCTTGTGCACGCACGCCAGTTTGAGAACGCGGGCGACGAAAAACAAAACGAGATTCCGGGGCCGGTGGCGGAGTACTTTGCGGCCACGGGATTTCGCGCGCTCTATGCCATGCCTCTGAGCGATGATCAGGGCCGCGTGGGTGTGCTGACGTATGAGAGCAGCGATGCTGAGTTTCTGGATGTTCCGCACGTCGAGATGATCAAGATTCTCGCCGGACAGGCAACGGTTGCCATTCGCAATGCCCTGCTCTATCGCGAGGTTCCACTGATTGGATTGATCGAGCCCCTGGTGAAGAAGAAGCGGGAGTTGCTCAACAGTCAGCGGAGCAGATGGATGACGATCGGCGTCCTTTTCGAGTGCGCGCTCTTCCTGTCGTTCTTTCCCCTGCCGATGCGGATTGGCGGCGAAGCCGTAGTGGCGCCGCAGCACATGGTCACGATTGACGCGCCGGTCGATGGCAACGTCACCATGGTCTACGCGCATGAAGGGCAGCGGGTAAAAACAGGTGATGTGCTGGGTGCGATGAATGACTGGCAATGGCGTGCCGATCTGGCTTCAACCGAGGCGAAGTATCAGCAGGCGATGCTGGTGATGCAAAACGACCTGGCGCATGGGGCTGCGCAGTCGGGCGCCGATCGTGCACAGGCCGAGTTTCTTCATGCTGAAGTGTTGCGTGCGAACGCTCGCATGGAGGGTGCACAGCTGCGGTCACCGATTGATGGGATCGTGGTTACGGCGGATCTGCAGAATGTTGCCGGAAAGCACCTGGACGCGGGAACGGCCTTTGCGCAAGTGCTGGATCTTTCGTCGGCGATTGTCCAGGTCTCGATTCCCGAGCGGGACACGATGCTGATGCATCCGGGCGAGACAGTGGCGATCAAGCTGGACAGCTATCCGCAGCGCACATGGCGCGGACCCATTTCGGTTGTGAGTCCCGAAGCGAAGGCTGGAGACGGCGATCGCACGTTTACGGTGGAAGTGCCGCTCTCAAATGCGGACGCAAGTTTACGCTCCGGAATGACTGGGCGGGCGAAGGTTTCTTTGGGATGGAAACCTGCCGGGTACGTTCTTCTGCGGCGTCCTGCGCTGTGGGCCTGGCAGACACTTTGGAACTGGATTGGTTGGTAACGGTATGAGCAATGCGTTTCGCTGCCTGGTTTTTCGCTTCCCGGTTCGCTCGTCGTGTGTGGTCGTCGCAGCGGTTGTCCTGGCCTGCTTCTGCGTGGGATGCGATTCCCATCCCGCAGCAATGGAAGCGAGCGCGGCCACCCCAACAGCCACCCTGCTGCCGGCGAAGGTTGCGCCTGAACCGATTGCAGAGGCTGCAGACCCGAAGTCATTCTCGACTACGGGACCGCTGGTGGCGGAGCAGCAGGCTGACATCGCTGCTGAACGTGCTGGCCGTATCGTGAGCATCGATGTACGCATTGGCGACCGCGTTAAAAAAGGGCAGATCCTGGCGCAACTTGATGACCGGGCGCTGCGCTCGGCTTGCGACTCGCAGAAGGCGAGGATGGCCTCAGCACAGGCGCAGCTGCACGAATGGCAGGCAGAGCAGCTGACGGCAGAGGCCGATCTGCGCCGAGCCGATGCGATGCGGGAAAACAAGATCATCAGCGAAGAGAATTGGGAACACGCGAAATACAGAGTCGACGAAACCATCGATGAAGTGGCTCGATTCCGCGAAGAGGCATCGGCTTCGGAGGCGGATTTGAGCACGGCCAATCTTCAATTGGAGCAGTCGCGCATTGTCGCGCCGTTTGCGGGAGTGGTTGGCCGAAGTACGGTGCGTCCCGCGCAGGAGGTGAAGCCGGGCGATGTGCTCTTCTGGATCACCGCGGAGGCGCCGTTGCAGGTGCTGTTCACGGTGCCGGAGACTTCGATGGCCGCGTTTGCAACCGGTAAGCCGCTGGATCTGACGACGGCAGATTATCCGGGGCTGCATCAGTCGGGGCGAATCGCTCGCGTCAGTCCGGTGGTAGATCCTGCCAGCGGCAGCGTGCAGGTGATCGGGGCGGTGGTGCATCCATCACCGTTGCTGAAGCCGGGCATGACGATGCAGGTACGACTGGCGCCATGAACCTCAGCGAAGCTCTCGACGCGGCACTTCCAGAGATCCCGAAGGAGCGACTGTCGCGCAGTCGCCCGCCACAGCTTGACCCGGAGCTGATTATCCGCGATGGCATGCTTGACGGGGAACCCTTCGTGGGAGTTCTGCAGCGAGGCAAGAACAACTATTTCCGGCTGTCGCCTTCCCAATGGATGCTCGCGCAGCTCTTCGATGGCGAACGCACGTATGAGGAGATTGCCGAGGCATTCGCCGCGGCATCCGGCGTCGCAATCGAAGTCGCGGAAGTACGTTCCTTCGCCGACCAGATGGACGAGCTGCGACTTCTGGTTCAAGACCCACCAGGAGAAGAATCTCGCGATGCGCGAGAAGCTTCTGGCGCAGCGGGGACGCCGCACGAAGTCCAAGATCAATGTCGCCCACATCAGCTTCTCGGCATGGGATCCGGATCGCTACCTCGGATGGGTCGATCGCAGGATGGGCCGGTTCATTTATAGCGGGTGGTGCGCACTGGCTGTCGCGATTCTCCTAATTTTTGAAACTGTTGTCGTCGTCGAGAACTGGCGGGTGATCAGCCCGGACACGGTGCTCTTCTTCAATTTCGCACAGAAGAGCTGGGGTGACTTTGCGGAGTTCTGGCTTCTGATCCTGGTGGTTGGCTTTTGTCATGAGACGGCGCACGGTCTCACCTGCAAGCACTTTGGCGGAGAGGTGCACAGCATGGGCCTGATGTTTCTCTATTTTGTCCCATGCTTCTTTGTGGATGTGACGGAAAGCTGGGTGTCCGCCACCAAGATCCAGCGGCTGGGCACCATCATGGCCGGCATCTGGGTTGAGCTCGTGATGTGCGGCATCGCGATGATCTTCTGGCTGAACGCGCCTCCCGGAAGCTCAGTTCACAAGGTTGCATACGAAGTTATTCTGCTGACGGGAATCGCGGCGGTGGTTATCAATCTCAACCCGCTGATCAAGCTGGATGGCTATTACTTTGCGACGGAGATTATCGAGATCCCGGACCTGAAGGAGAGATCGACTGCTTTTCTTACGGGATGGTTTCAAGCAAAGGTGCTTCGGCTGCCCGTTGAGGTTCCGGTTGTGCCGCGGCGGCGGGCGCTGCTTTTCGGGCTCTACGCTTTTGTCTCGGGACTCTACAGTTATGTTTTGCTGTTTTTTGTTGTACGGCTCTCGTATCGGCTCGGCTCAAGGTTCATGGCGGAGTTCGCGCTGATTCCCTCAGCCGCATTTGCCTTTGCGTTGTACCGGCCGCGACTGCGATCGCTGGGGCGAGTGCTCAAGGAGGTGCGAGAGCGAAAATCTGAGTCTGGATTTCGGTGGCGCCCCATCCACCTGATTGCCGGACTCGGGTTGACCGCGGTGCTGTTTGTGCCGCTGTGGCGTGACCGGGAAGACGCTTTCTTCGTGATCGAGCCGGCGGAGTCGCATACCGTGTGCGCTGCGGTTCCCGGCAGAGTGAGTGCTGTCCTGGTGCAAGAGGGACAGCAGGTGCGGGCGGGACAGCCGCTGCTTCAGATGACGAGTTCCCAGGCCACCTCCATGCGGTCCGCTGCTCTCGCCCAGACCCGGAGTGCCCGGTTCAAGACATTCGACGCACAAGTCCAGGGACAGAGCATTGGGACGGCCGTAGCCGATCAGGCGGGGGCTCAGAGGATGACAACGCTGGCGAAGGAAGCGCAGTCGGGGCTCGAACTCACGGCGCCGGCGGACAGCACGATCCTGACCGACGATCCGGCATTGCTGGTGAATGAGGACGTTGGATACGGCCAGCCCCTGCTGCAGTTGGCCGAAGGAGCGCGCATGGTGAGGGTGTATATCCCCACATCGGCGCTGGACCGGATCTCTGCAAGCTCCGAAGTGGCGTTTGCGCTGCCAGGTCAGTTCACACTGATTCGTCTGAGGCTGACGCCCCCTGCGGGTTCCCCGGTTACGCTGCCGCCCGGTCTGGTCTCCGCCGAGAAGTACCAGGGGTTCAAGTCACCCGTGTTCTACAGTTCGCGGATTGCGCTGCCGGTGGCGGCCGGAAGTCCGATGTATGGACTGGGAGGAACCGCAAAGATCTTCGGAGAGAGGCGCAGCCTGGCTGGCCGCGCGGCTGCTACGATCTCGAATCTCGTGAGAGCGCATGTCTGGTAAACGCGAAAACGGCGGCCAACGTACGGCCGCCGTTCGGCTCTTCCGGGGGAGCGCACTTAAACTGAATTTCTCCCGGGCCCGATGTGAAACCCTCGAAGCCTATAACGGTCTCATTGCGTTGATCTGACGGGCTAGGGTAATGCCCCGTGCCACCTTGAATGCGGTCTTTGCGCTGGCGGCGACTAGAGGCTTTGCAAGTGTCCTCTGGGCGGTAGCCAGCTTGGTTGCTGAGGTCGGCTTGGTGACTTTGGCGGTGGACTTCGAGGTTGACTTGGAAGCACCGGAGTTGCTGATCAAAGACTTCTTCGTGATTGCCATCGTAATATCCCCCAGGAAAATGGATTTTCGAATTGCCTATGCCAACCTACATTGCATGCTGTGTGCCAAATCACGTGATGGACTCGTCTATTCTTGCAAGTCGTTGATGCAGATATGGTTCTAGCGCTTAGGACATTCGAATGAAAATCGACGAGAATCTCTATCGAGTTGAAAATTTAAACTTTCACCGGTGAATTTTTAACTTCAGCTGAATTCAGAGGGAGTATTTGCGGCAAAGGTACTTCATCTTCTGGACATCTACGTTCAGTAGGCGGGCGGCTGCGGTTTTGCTGCCATCTCCCCGGCGAAGGGCAGTGGTAAGCAACGCGACTTCGAGTTGTCGGACTTGCCCATCGAAGTCTGTGCCGCAGGCAGGAAGCAGAAGGGCTTCACTGGCGGCCAGGCTTCGCTCAATCACGCGAGGCGGAAGATCGGCCGGCACGATCTCCTGGTGGCGCGCGGTGATGATCAGTCGTTGGATCAGGTTCTCCAACTCACGAACGTTGCCTGGCCAGGTGTGTTCTTCCAGCGCAGCCAGGGCGTCGGCGCTGATTCGCTTCTGAGGCACTCCGTTGGCGGCACAGTGGATCTGGAGAAAATACTCGCAAAGAAGGGGAATGTCTCCGATGCGCTCCCGAAGCGGGGGAAGCTGAATGGGAATGACGTGGATGCGATAGTAGAGGTCCTCGCGGAATCTGCCAGTGCGAGCCATCTCCTCGAGGGGTTCGTTGGTGGCGCAGATGAGGCGGAAGTCGATCTTGCGGAGGGTGCGGCCCCCGAGACGCTGAACCTGGTGATCTTCGAGGACACGGAGCAGCTTGGTTTGGAGGGGCAGAGTGAGAGTCGCGATCTCGTCCAGAAAGAGTGTTCCGCCTTCGGCCAGTTCGATGTGCCCGGGGCGGGATTCCGTGGCGCCGGTGAATGCGCCTCGTTCACTGCCGAAGAGTTCCGATTCGATGAGGTTCTCGGGAAGCGCGGCACAATTGAGCCGAATGTAGGGCTTATTGGCGCGGCGGCTCAGCGCGACGATGGCGCGGGCGGCGAGTTCTTTGCCGGTGCCGCTTTCGCCGCGTATGAGGACGTTGATGTTGCTTGCGGCGATCTGCTGGATCGCGTCGTAGACGAGCCGCATCGGTTCGCTGGCGCCAATGAAATCCTGAAAGCGGCTGGCCTCGAGCGCCTGCTGCCGCGATCGTTCGCGCTCGGCCTCTTCGCTACGACGGCGGATGGTATCGAGGAGCGTGATCCGGAGTTCAGGCACGTCAACCGGGTTGCGGAAGTGGGCGTCGGCGCCGGAGTTGAGGGCCTGTTTTTCGACTGAGCGCGCGTGAGCACGGCTCATGGACAGGAGGGTGAAATCCTTGTTAAGCCTGCGAAGTTCGGTGAGCACGGGAAGCCCCCCGTATGGATCGTCTCCCTGGGTATCGATGTCGAGCAACACGGCGGTGACCTGCTTTTTGCGCAGCCAGCGGGCGAGATCCTCGTAGGTGTCGCGAACGACGATCTGGACCCAGGGCAGCAACTCGGTCTGCAGTATCTCAAGGAATTCTTCGTCAAGCGTGACGATGCAAACCGTAGGAAGCGGCGTAGGTGCGGATGCCTGAGAAGTCAGTAGCACATTCTGCGCCGGGGGCATACCGCATTCTATATAGGAAGTCTGGGGATCATCTCAAGTGTTTTTCATGCAAGATGAGCCGAAAACAATGATAGAGTAGGGATTTCCGCGATCGAGCGTGCGTGCACGAAGGTATCTGCGCAAACGCACCCGAGTGGTACCGGGCCAGGTTACCGGGGTGCTACGCAAGTAACGGGTTTCCTGTTTTCAACTCACGATAAAGGATGAGACATATAGTCTATGTCTTGGGGAAACACGATGGAACCTTTGCTCAATCTGCAGGAATTCATGAAGACCGATATCGTCACGGGGCCGACGCACAAGCCGGTAACGATCCCGGAGATCGGTCTTCGTCAGTCGGTTCTCGAGGATTTGGCACTGAAGCACCTTTACCTTTCCGGGCCTTTCTCTGTCCTGGAAATGGCGAAGATGATGCGGGTGAGCTTTGAGGTCGCGAGCGAGTTACTCAAGAGGCTGCGCTCTGAGCAACTGTGCCAGGTGACTGGCCTGAGTGGCCAGATCCCGAACCTGGCGATCACCTCACAGGGAAGAACGCGCGGTCAGGAGTTGCTGTCGCAAAGCCAGTACACCGGCCCCGCACCGGTAACGCTCACAAGCTATGTGGCCCAGGTGAAGCTGCAAAGTGTGGCACACGCCGAGGTCCATCCGGCCGATGTTCAACGGGCATTCTCCAGCCTGGTGCTGGACGACCGTATTCTGTGGCAGCTTGGCACTGCGCTGAACTCTGGGGCGGCAATTTTTCTCTACGGTCCCTCCGGCGTCGGGAAAACGTCGATTGCGGAGTTATTGTCGAAGGTGATCGCAGAGGATGCCGTGTGGCTTCCGTATGCGATTGAAGTCGACGGACAGTTGATCACCGTTTACGACCCGACTTTGCACACGCGGCTGGCCCACATGGAGCCGCCAAACCACGACGAACGATGGGTACTCTGCCAGCGCCCCTCCGTAATGGTGGGAGGTGAATTGACGATCGAGATGCTCGATCTGCAATTCAACCCAGCGACCAAGTTTTATACCGGTCCCGTGCAGATGAAGGCCAACAATGGTGTGCTGATTATCGATGATTTCGGCCGCCAGAGAGTGCGGCCGGATGAGTTGCTGAACCGATGGGTGGTTCCGCTGGATCGTAAGATCGACTTTCTCACCCTGGCAGGTGGCCGGAAGATCGAAATGCCGTTTGAAATGCTGGTCGTCTTCGCATCAAACCTGGATCCCGCGCAGCTTCTGGATGCAGCATTCCTGCGAAGAATCCAAAGCAAGATTCACATCGGCGAAGTGAGCGACGAGGAATTCTGCGAGATCTTCCGCAGGGTGGCGACGGACCGGAAGATCGATTGCGACGACACCGTGGCGCACACGCTCATTGACTTTGTCCATGGCACGCTGAAGCAGGAGCTACGGTCGTGCTATCCGCGCGACATCATCAACCAGATTTGCTGGGCGGCAAAGTACGAAGGCAAGGAGCCGCAGATCAATCACCGCAACGTGACGCGTGCAATCGAGTCCTACTTCCTTACGAAGGACTAGGTCGATCTATTTGGCGATCTTGGCAGGCAGTTCGTCGGGACTAATCAGAGGGCTTCTCCCTCGGCGAAGCGGCAGAAATGAAATATTAGACTCCATAAGTACCGCGCACTTTGCCTTCTTTGAGAATCCTCGTAGCCTGTTTCTGGACGCGTCGCCGAATAGCCGGGCCCGAATGATGCCTAAGGAGTTCGATCGCTTGTGATCCTGGGATTGATCGGTACCATTTCACCGCAGACCCAACGTCATGTGCCGCTGGCAGGTTGACGAACTGTTCGATGCGTGTGCTCAGATTCTTCTTAAAATCCGACCACCATTGGGAGCAAGCTGCAATAAGCTGATCTTGCGCCTCGTGGTCTCCCCGAATGCGGTGCAGGAATTGTCCCGCCTCGTTCCAGGTCGTAAACGTAGGTAAGGGATGAGGTCCAAGAAGTTTCTTGAAATAATCGAGGCTGGGTCTCTTCTCAACGATGGGGATTGAGCCAGACTGGAGCGCCTCATAAACTCGATAACATTCAAGATTTACATTACCCATTGGGCAAGGAATAAACACCGATTGACGGAGGATCTCTTGATACGAGGCTTTCTCCAAACGTTTCGCAGTGCCGATGGCCGTGTTGTGCAAAAGATGTGGCGTGATGGGGAGCAGACCCTTCATCATCTCAGGACGGGAACTAGCCTCGGCACGCCCAAGAAAGCTCCAAAGATAGGGACGCTGGGCAGCAGTCAGTTGATCTGAGCTCGCCTGAATCCCTGCAGAATACCCAAGAGGGATCTGCATTACTAGCCGCGGATGAAAGATATTACTCCAGTAGCATCGAAAGACACCCCTGAAACAATCGTAGACTTCGTATCCCCCCTCATACGTCTCATCGCACAGATGAAGCAGCCAGGCATTCTTCCCGCGGAACTGCTCGAAGTAACTGAGGGATTGTGCGTGGAGCCAGGAGTCAATCACAAGGCAGTCGTCCAGCACGACGCGGTGTTCCTCATCGTAGACATCCTTACCCGCTATCGGCCGAAAGACCTCACGAATCCAGTCGCGTTCACTAAAAAGTCGATATTGCCAAATTAATGTGAGCCGCGTCATGACTCTCCAAGCAGGAGAACAACTGGTTTCGGTAGCCCCTGCAGTCGAATTATAGTGGAACGTGCATTACGGGAGGCGTTGGCGCACAAGGCGCGAGACCGCGGCGCGCTTTTCTTCATCTGTCGAAACGGACTTGACGGCAGCTTCCAATTCGCGCACTTTTGCTCCTACAAGAAAGCGGTACCAGAATCCCTGGAGTACGTGATAAACGAGCCCCCGCCTGCCGTCGAGAAATCCAAGCTGAACCACGTATCTGTATAGGAAGAAAAGGAACGCAGAGATTTCGAACGGAAGCCGATTATAGATGGACTCTTTCAAGAACCTCTTGATCTTTGCCTGCTTTGCGGTCTTTTCGGTCGTGATTGCCATTTGCGGCTCAAACAAGCCTGTCCGCTGATTCAAGACATCCAGCGCTTCCCGGCTCGCATATCCATTGTGCTTGGCGGTAAAAAACGTGAGGTCGTGCAGATCGTGATCGGCAAACCCGCCGCGAAACGTGACCGTGCGACCCTCGGTGAGATACATGTGCTCATCCATCCAGCGATCTTCGATGCGCGCTTTCCCTCGTCGCCAGATGCGCAGAAGTATAAGCGGATATCGTCCGCCATAACGGATGAATTTGCCCTGGAAGACGGTCTTCCGATTCAAATTGATCCCTGTCACATCCACGGGTAACTTCGGCAGTCTTGTCGCAATCTCCTCGGCAAGATCGGGCTCGATAATCTCGTCCGCATCAAGCCTCATCACCCAGTCTGCCGTGATTGGCGCGTTGCGGAGAGCCCACTCAAACTGCTTGGCCTGGCATTGGAACGGATGCTGGAATACCTGAGCGCCGGCGGCCGTTGCTATTTCGACCGTGTCATCCGTCGAAAACGAGTCGATCACGATGATTTCGCTTGCGAATCCCCTGACATGTTCGAGAGCGCGAGGCAAGTGGACGGACTCGTTGTAGGTCAGGATGACGACCGCGATACTCGGTTTCTCATTCATACAAAAATCTCTCGTTCGTTCCCTCGATGTTTGGCAGAATGAAACGTGGCCAGACGGGCTGATCTACTCATTCCTGTTGTGGCGCCGATGATGGAAGACGCTTCTCGTTCTCAAATCCGATGGCACGCGCGAATTCACGGGCTGTGGCTTCGATATCAAAATAGTGGAGAAAACCGGAGCGGGCGTTGCACGCCATTTCGGCGCGCTCTGCCACCGAAAGCGCTTGGAATCGGCGTATGAGATTGCGCGTTCCATCCAGCGTATCCGGCTCAACGAACCCAGATCGCGATGCCGCAACTTCGCGCCAGATGTTCACCTTATCACTGACCAAAACCGGTGTTGTGCAAGCCATTGCTTCGGCAACAACGAAGCCGAAATTCTCCTGATGCGAAGGCAGGATCAGGGCTTCTGCATTGCGAAATGCACCCCACTTCACATCGCCTTTGAGCATTCCCGGCCAATGAACGCGTGCGCTGATGCCGAGTTTTCGCGTGAGGACTTGCAATTCCGGTAGCCAACCCACCTGGTCAGGCCCGGCGATCACCAGGTCGAGATCGGCCGGCATCTCCGACACCAACTGCGCAAAGGCCTCGATCAGCAGATCGCAACCTTTCTTCGGGTGAATCCGGCTCAGATACAAGAGAAATCGCCGATCGTCCAAGGTGGGAAAAGCATACCTGAAGGCACGCTTCTGTATCTCCGGGTCGCCTTCGGGATCGGCGGTTCCTAAGAGGACAACCCGTTCGTTGTAGGGATGGCCTTTGAAGACACCCCGTGCTCTGACGCGCTCCTCTTCGCAGGTAAAGAGCACCGACCGTGCATCGCGCAAAACACGGCCTTCCGCGAGCGTCCAGAAGATTTGCTTGGCAACATGCTTCAGCGGATACTTGTCGCGGAACCATGGGTCCATCATTCCGTGCGCGAAGATGTAGTACGGTGTCGATCCCCTTCGTAGCCCATGCCACGAACCAAAGGATGAATAGTTCCAGAGGCCATGCAGCACCACTGCATCGAACTTCTTGGCGTTCTGTTGAAGCCAGGGCACGAGCTGCGGATTGTAGCGGTAGGGCCTGCTGCCGTGGCCAAGTCCGGCGATCGGAAACGGAAAGTTGCGCGTAGCGACTTCGTGTTCCTCTTCGAGGGTCACCACGGAAACCTCATGTCCGTCTCGCAAGAGAATCTCCGAAATGCGCAAAAGCGCCTCGATGGGACCGCCCGATTCCTGATCGGACCCGGCAATCACGTGCAAGAGTTTCATCCGCTATTTTCCGGCCGGAGAGATCAACGATTCGACTGCTGCGGCAAATTGTGTAGTATCGGCCTGCTCAACGAATTGCTGACTGCCAAGACACATCTTTCGCCAAAGTTCTTCATCTTCAGAGAGCAGCCGCATGAAAAAAGCCATGCCGGCTGGATTGTCAGCCTCAACCACAAATCCATTGACTCCAGATCGCACCAGCACATCGCGGCTGCCACAGTTGTCAGACAGAATAATGGGCAATCCCGTTGCCTGCGCTTCCGGAACGACATTGCCAAACTGCTCTTCCATGCTTGGAAGCAGTAGGGTCAGGGAGTTCCCGTATGCGCGACTGATTTCCTCTGTCTGGAGAAATCCGTGGAAGTGCACAAGATGGGCGATTCCGGATTCGTGCGCCTGATGCCGAAGTTCGGCCTCAAGTGGGCCGGTGCCGAAGATGTGCAACAGGCGAGGATTCGGCACCTGTTCGGCATAAAGCTTCATGGCCTTCAGGGCCATCGAGATATTTTTTTTGGCGACCATTCTCGCGACGATTGTGAAATGGCGATCTCGAAAAGAAGTTCCCTGCGGCGCGGGCGGCACTCCAGAAAGATTCCGAATCCTCTCCAGAGATACGGTGTTATAAGGTGACGCAACTCGGTCCGAGGAGAATCCCATAAATCGCATATAGTCTCGCGAGCGAATACCGGATGAAATGGCGCCATTGTAGGGAGAATACATAATCGACTTCACAAGCTCGCGCGAGAGTTTGCGCGGATAGTCATCGAACTTGGAGCAGCCCATGGTGTAGACGTGACGCCCGAGAAGCCGGAGCGACACGGCAACCATGAAGATGGCGGGGTCTTGATAGTGACAAAGAAAGTATCGGGATCCGCTCCCCATCGACAAACAGGCGCTCAAGGTCTTTCCGAACCGCTGCGCGAATGGGATCTCCTCTAATGCGCGTCCAGTAACCAAAGTGACTTTTCGAAAATGCGTGCCATTTTCGGGCAGCCAGTCATATACGCGGCTCCGTCCTGCGAGCTCCAGGCCGACGACTTGCTCCCTGCCTTCAAACTTCTTTGCGACGGCATTGCAGCGATCGGCGTGGAGTGGTCCGAAATTGTCCCACACAAAAACGAGCTTTCCCATTTTCTAATCGATTCCCTAAGACGCCAGCTTATTTCCATCCGAGACTCTTATTGGCAGCAGGTTGTCCCCAGTTCTCCAAATTCGGTTGGCCAGGCGGATCGCCAAGCCGCGAGGCTCGGTAAGCAACGTATATCCGAGCACGAATTTCGCCAGCACTTTATCCAGAGGCCCATGCTCCCGCCCCATGACGGTTTTGAAATATCTGGCATGCGTTAGACGGCTTTCTTCAGCGAGCCGTTGACTGCCGGTGATCGATTCCGCATGAATGCGGAATACCGACCAGTACCCGGGAACATGGACGAGTTGCATCGATCGGAGTGCCATATCGAGCAGAAGCTCCGCATCCCAACTGGTTCTGTTGCGCGTATTAAATCCGCCGATGGCTCGGAATGCGTCGGCCCGATAAAAGGTGGACTGTTGCAGAACGAGCGCTCCGCCGAAAACGAATCGCCTGGCGGAAAACCCGGTCGAGACAACTCGGCTGACGATCTTTCCTTCTCCATTGGCCTTGTAACCATCGGCGTAGATTGCAGCAGCCTCTGGAGATCTTTTTGCAGCTTGAACTGCCGCATGAAAGCAACCCGGCAAATAGAAATCGTCAGCGTTCAGATAACCGAGTAGGTCGCCGCTGGCACGAGCAAATGCCTTATTCAGTCCATCGGCCGGCCCACTATCGGCTCCGGTGATGTGCACAATGCGTTCGGGAAATTCCTGCTGAAAGGCTCGTATAATCTCCGGCGTGTTGTCCGTCGACCCAGGATCGACCACGAGATACTCAACGTCGGGCCAGTCCTGCGACAGCACACTCGACATGGCGGTCGCCAGGTAGGCTCCCTGGTTGAATGCGTTCGTGACGATTGAAATCTTGATGGGACCTCCATCGCGCCGTCCAGCACTTCGCGAAATCATGCATGTCCAACCGACCGACCGAACTTACCCGACAATATCGGCTACATTGAGCACCTTGACTTGCCGGAAACCAGCCTCGCACGTATCGACGGCGAGCAACCGTTCGCTGCGATTCCAACGAGGATGCAAATCGCACTTTACGTCGGAATTGCTCGAACGAGGATTGTGCTCAAAAACATGTACATCAGTGCGACGTGCTTGACTGGGGTTGTAAAGAATTACAGGAAGCTTGCCAGTCTTGTCCGGGTAAAAGTCAGTAACGATCCAGTGATGCGATCTGGCGATCATTGGATGGCCGTCGGAATCCAGGGAAGGCCATCCAAACCGGGATCGTGACTTCGGATCCTTTATGGAAATTCTATAATACGATTCGGCAAGAAATTGTTTTTTCCATCGGCCCGTAAACTTGCGCGCAACCCGAACGAAAGGCTTGATCCAGGGCGAACCCAGGATTCCGCGAGCCCGGGCTTTGGCCAGGCCGCCGCCGGTGAATCGAGCCCACACCAGAAGCGAATCGTTATCGATCCAATCGAAGTGACTCACCTTCTCCTGCGCCAGGAGCACAAATTCTCTTGCTTCCCGATCGGTCGCGATCATGCGGGTAAACAAGCCGCCGTCTGAGCTGAAGAACCTGTGCAGGAAGACGACGCGAGAGCCGTCGGGGCTGAAACTTGCGTGACAGAGAAAGTGGCTGGCAGGGTCGGCGCCAGGAACTGCTTCGAACTCAGCAGCCCGCTTGGTAGAGACGAATAGACTTTCTTTTCCTGTCTCGAGATCCAATTCCATAGGCCATCAGCACCCTGATCGGCGATGACCGGATTGCTGGCAAGCGGGGGATAGCCATATGCTTTCCAGCGATGCGCGAGCGTCGTGAAATTCGGAGAGATCGAAGTCTTCCCATCGGGACTGATCGCATAGATCGCAGCCGGCAGAACGTTTCTTTCGCCGCTCGCGACGTTCCTCAAAACTGCAACCGCGCGTCCATCTTCGACGGTATTGAAGACAAGGACTCGCGTCGGCCGGGGAGCCATTGCAAGCGTGAGCCCTGTTGGAAGTTCCACCCAGTTGTGTAATCCAGCGGCTCGATTTCGCCAGTCTGTGGCCTCCACAAGCAGATGTCGATCGGCTCAGTGCAATCGTCCATTTGGAAGAATCCGGGCGACGCCCGATGAATTGCAAGGCACGATTCGTCCGGCGACCACGGGATGATGTCATGAAATCCGATGAAGCAATTGGCATTCGCCGGCGTTTCCGCGATGATACGGCTACCGTTGCGAGAGTCTGGCATCGAGGTCCCGTGCTCCAGGTGGATACTGATCGCTGATTTACGAAATGTGTGAGGCGTCTCGTTTCCCTCAACCAGCCAAAGCCATGAAATCCCCGGCCGTGCCCGGGTCGCTTACACAATCCAACCCGGTGAGACGGTACCCCTTTTGTGTCAGCGTTGCTCTGCACGACGCAGTAAGTTCAACAGTATGAGTTGCCAGCAACCAGTTGGTTCGTGCAGATGAAAGCAGATCACGAGCTCCTTCCAGGGCTGCCGCTTCAGCTCCCTCAATATCCATCTTGATGAAATCAGGTGGAGGGTTACCGGAAGCAATGAATGAGTCTAGGAACTCGTTGAAATTCGCCTGATTGCGGCGTCTTTCCTGGCGATTTTCATTTCTTCCTGTTCGAAATCTGTTTGAAGTACAGTTCTTTCCGGTGTTTATAGGTGTTTGTGGTCCTCAGGGAATCATCCCCGAGGCTCGCACCCGGTGCTCAGGCACACTTCTCCCGGAGCATTTCCGGTGGTTGAGCCATCAGTCGCGGCAGCCGGATCAGGTTGTGCGCCGCGCAACTGAAGACGAACAGCCAGTCCACCTTCTCCAGTCCTCGCAACTTGACCTGGCGAAGCGGGCCAGTTTGCTTCAACCATCCGAATCCCTTTTCGATCAGCCATCGGCGGCTCAGACTGATGGCATAGCCGGGCTGGCGCGTGGTTCTCCGGTCCAGGTTGCTGCTGCGGCCGTTGTCGTTCTTCGTAACATGCGGAGTCACGTTCAACTCCCGCACCGTGCTGACGAAATCCTTCGTGTCGTAGGCCTTGTCGGCGCCCACAGTGATGCGGCGGGAGCGGCCTTGTTGCTTTTCGGCCAGCATCAACAGCGCGGCATCGCGCTCTGCATAGCCATCGGCATGAGTCACCATCGCCGCCGCGATCAGCCCGTTGCGGTTCTCCACCAGCGCATGACCCAGATAACTCAACTTCGACTCCTTGCCGTAGCTCTTCTTGTACAACCGCGCATCCGGATCGGTGGTTGACTGATGCGTCTCGTTGCTGCGCTTCTGTCCGCGAAAGTCCGTACCATCGCCATCGTCGGAGCCATCCTTGGAGCGAAAGCTCTTCTGCGAGGCCCAGGCCTGGATCAGCGTGCCGTCTACGGTGAAGTGTTCGTCGGACATGAACTTCTTCGCCTGCTTGTTCACCTCGGCGAAGAACCGCTGCGCCACATCCGAGGTCAGCAACCGGTCGCGGTTCTTGGAAAACACCGCATGGTTCCACACCGCGTCGTCCATGCCAAGGCCCACAAACCAGCGGAACAGCAGGTTGTAGTCGATCTGCTCGACCAGCAAACGCTCTGAGCGCACTGAGTAGAACACCTGCAACAAAAGCGCCCGCAGAATGTACTCCGGTGCAATCGAGGGACGGCCGGAGTCGGCATACAACACATCAAACTCCGGGCTCAACGTCCGCAACACCGCATCCGTCAACTTGCGAACTGCCCGCAATGGATGATCCTGAGGCACGCGCTGCTCCAACGATATATAGCTGAACATACCGTCCTGATCCCGCTCATCTCCACGCATGTCTGTTAGACGAATGGCCGCCAACCTCCGACGCAAACGGGTACCTATTTCAACAAGTTCCTAGGGAAATGGCGGGTACCAAGTACGCGCTGGTGTCGATCAGCTCCCAGCCGCTAAATGCAACCAGGCCGACAGAACTGCTGACTGCGGCCTGCACAAATGTGACATTTCGAATGTTATTCAAATCAAGATGTCGACGCAGGAGTGGGCGTTGCGGGCATCGGGCTCGAATGAGAAGACCCGGCCAGCGTCGCCAACGATTCGGGAAAGGGCGAGAGTGTAGAAACCCGCATTCGCGCCGACATCATAAGCGATCATCCCCGGGCGCACGACCTGTCGCAGAGCGCCAACGTGATCTTCCTCATAGGAACCTAGCCAGCAACCGCTCGTCGTTCCTGCGCCCGTAACCCAGCGCATTCCACGGTTGATCCCACCGAGAACCGGAACAACCATATTGTTCGGAATCAACCGAAGGGGTAATCGAATCGCTTTTCCGGCCACCGTGCGATGAGATACCCGCTGCGCAATTGTCGCGGCAATACTCATTACAGAAGTCTCCTTTGTTTAACGCGGCTCTGGATTGAGTCTCAATCGAAATCGCGATTTCAGGAAACAGTTCGCTGTCGCGGCCTCGGGCATAGCCTTGCCACATCATGCGTCTCGGCGATGATATGGCCATTTTGCCGCTCCTGATCCATCTATCTCGCTCGTCTTCTTGCTGTTTCCGTTGGAAATGACCGTTGCACGATCGGCGATCACGATATGAGGGTGGGTTGATTCAGAGTAAGACTGTTATAGAGTGCCAGATGACGGCTCGCAATCATTGATCCATCGAACAAATCTTCCGCTCTCTTACGAGCTGCGGCCCTAAGCCCGAGTCCATCTTCGTCGCGAGAGTATACGTACTGCAATCCGTCGACGAGGCTTTCAACTTCGAAGGGAGTGGCAAGATACCCGCATCTCAGATGATCGACAATGTCGGGAAAGCCACCGATTCTGAAGGAAACAACGGGAGTGCCAGAGGCAAGCGACTCGATTGCCGTTGTTGCGAGGTTCTCCTCCAGGGAAGGCGCGCAAAAGACATCGGCCGCAGAGTACAGCAGAGCCAGTTTCTGGTCATCGCGGATGATGCCAAGGTTTCGCATCGGAATCGAGCCAGGTTGATCACCACTGGGACCGGCTCCGAACACCACCAATTCCCATTCCCTCTTTTTCGGCTGCGCACTAAAGACCCGCAGCGCATCGAGAAGATGGTGTAATCCCTTGTTAGGAGCCATGATTACTCCTGCGCCAAAAACAACGAGATATTTGTCCTGGGAGAGACCCAGGGCCTCCCTGGCAAGTGCTTTGTCCCTCGGTCGAAACACCTCAAGATCGATACCATTGTGAATGACGCGTATATCCTGACCAGCCATGAGGGTGCTTTGGCGGCAGACGTCGGCCATCCAGTTACTGGGGCACACAATCGTTAGGTCGACGCGTTCCCATGCACGTTTCTTTCTCAGCCAATTCTTGTGGGAAAGATCATCGAGTGAGCCCGAGCCGAGTTTCGGGCACTCTCCGCAGGCTTTGCGAAAACCCAGACATCCTCCGCTGTAATGACACCCCCCTGTGAACGCCATCATGTCATGCAGCGTCCAGACGATCGGTAGCCCAAGGTGCGGGAAATCACGGATCGGAAATGCGCCCGCGCCAATGAGATGCATGTGCACAATGTCAGGTTTCAAGGCGAGTATGTTGCGAAGGGTGAAGTTAGGCGCCCAGTTGTTGCTCCATACCCCGTCTGGATTGCGTCCAGCGAGCTTGTTTGGCAACTTGTCGATATTCTTCATGTAACGCGCCAATACCGTCTCTAAGAAGCCAGACGCTCCATGGATGAATGGAGATGAAATTCCTGATCGCACACAAGGAGCTGAGAATCGATATCCAGCGCCCTGAGATCCTGATGTAATCGCACGCTGCTTTTCCGGCGCCGCCAGTGACGCTCCAAGTTACTTGAACCACGCGCATTTATTGTTCCCGTAACATCTGATCCAGCACTTAATCCACTGGTTTTGTTGCCTTAAGCTCCACTTGGAAAGAAGACCATTTAAGGTGCCCATAAATCCGACAAGCGATATTGAAGATTGGCCAGCCGAGATTAGAGATTTGCCTGTAGTAGCGGGGCCATTTATGGATATACGGTTTCGAATACTCCACCTTGTATCCGGCTTCGGTAAATAAATTGCCGAGGTTCAGTGGGCTCCATGTGAAGAGATGATGATTGATATCTAAGGGATTGTATTTGTTGCCGATCGATTCGCACGGAACAACAAAATGGATGATTCCGCCAGTCTTGAGAAGCGGGCGAAGGTTCTTGATCTCCTGCAAAGGGTCCAAGGTATGTTCGAGTGCATGATTCGAAACGATAACATCGACAACGCCGGGGCCCAATCCCTGAAGTGCATCGATGGCGTTGAAGTAATGTTGAAAGCCCTGACGACTGACTGAATCCGCCGCGCTTGGATTCGGCTCAATTCCGATCCTGGTCCGACAATTCAAATTCTGAAGAAGAAATCCGCCTCCACAACCAAAGTCGATCACCGTATCGTCCGGTCCGATCGAGCTCTGGAACTTATGCTTGTCAGCCCAACCGGCAAATTCACCGATGTCTTTCTGCCAGTCGAAGTATTCTTAGTTGTAATGCGCGCTTGCATGGGTTGTGTCAGGCATTTAGCCGCAAACCTCCTGGTTGACTCAATTGACTAAGCCTTTCCAATCGACCTTGACCGAAATGTACGCTTCAGTTTGCGCCGTATCCTATGCCGCATACTGAGCACAAAGAAGCTCCTCTGAAGCTCCGTCGCGTGAGCGGGCCACGGGGTGATGGCCGGTGGGTGTCGCAGTGGAAATGCAAGTGGATTCGCCGCAATCATGAGATCGGGGTCCGAGGGCTGGGGTGTGGGTCGCGTCCGCTCCAAATCCAATGTTTTCGATCATATTCTTTGCCGGCAGGATATTGAGCCAATTCTGTGTCCAACACGTATAGGTCCACTGGTAATCCCAGGTATTTGGCCCTTTTCCGTGATACATGTTGTCAAATACGTTGGACCAGTAAGCCACGACCCGCTTGTCAGGAAAGAGGAATTCGAGCAGCCCGGCTTTCTTCACCTCAGGCCAGCTCCGCATCGACTCATCATATTGTTGCCACGCACGTCGCCATGTAGCCCAACCCCAGATAGGAGTCATCTGCGTGTAGTAGTAGCTATAGGGAAGGGTAAAATTTTTTTCGAGTGAATTGGATCCTGCAATAAAGCCTATCTGAGATTTATCGCGATAGCGCTCGAGCAGTTCCGAACAAAACGGGAAGAAGCTTGCATCCGGCATGCAATCGTCTTCAAGAATAATTGCTTCTTCATATTGCGAGAAGACCCAGTCGAGGCCTGAGATGACACGACGACGACACCCCATATTCTCGTCGGCAAAATCTGTCTGAACCTGGCATGGCCAGTCCACGGCGGAAACAATGCTCCTGACTTCATTACAGAGCTGTCTCTCGCCTTCGCGATTTGCGCGGGGTCCGTCGGCAATCACAAGAAGACGCGAGGGACGGGCGCTTGCAATCGCTGTGAATACTCTGCGGGTTGCCGCGGGCCGATTGAAAACCACCAGCGCAACAGGAGTTTCCAGTCGATTCATCGCGCGATTTCCGCCACTTCATTGAGCGCCGGGGTGATCAGGCCCTTCGCTGTCTGCCGCTTTGTGGCCTCGCAGTAGATTGAAACATTCTTATATGACTTTCCGTCCGGATTTGAGTCCAAACGGTCCTCAAAGAATCCCGGAATACTGGACTCATCAAATGCTAAGAAACGAACGTCCTCGAATCCGCAGCTTCCTAACAGGAGCGTCAGGCCGAATCGGTCATACATCCAGCGGTGCTTTTCCCCGATGGACGTTCCGCTCCACACCATCGGCCGCAGGTTCTTCGGAACGAGTCGCTTGACTAATTCAAGGTACAGGTAAGTCAGTTTCGTCAAGACTTTCCCCGGCGTTATCCTTCCCAATCTACTCATAATGCCATCAGCAGCGGGAGGGGATTGTCTCAGGTCGCTCTCAACCCTGGATCGAATGTATTCAAACATCGTTTGATCCCCGCCGTTTGTGACTGAGCGTATGAAAGGTCCCATTTCGCCGCCGCTTGAGGTGCGGACCAGCTGGTCGAGCAACTCGATCTTCACCCAGTTGTAAAGCCGCGCCTTCTCGGGATCGGAGTCTTTCATGGCCAACACTCGCAGATATTCCCGACACGAATCCTCCAAGTCCGGAACCACGGTTCGAAGTGTTCCACCCGCTTTGAGGACGCGGCAGGACTCCCGGATCAGGAAGGCGCCCTGCTGCGGCGCGAAATGCTCCAGGACATGGCTGCTATATACAACATCAAAGCTGCAGTCCGGGAAGGGAAAGCCTGCAAGCAAGTTGACGCGTGTCACATGTGTTCCATCTCCGTGAAAATCTATATTCGTCCAACCCAGTGCATGCCTTGTGCCACATCCAAAATTAAGTTCCCGCATATAGAGTCTCCAGAATATTTTTACAGCGCGACGGGATTAGCTTTTGGAATCACCAGCTTCGCCCCCCGTGGCCGAGTTCCCCGCAGCTTGCAAAGCCAGCTCTCTTTCATTCGCCCAGCGTGAATATGAGCGTATTAACCGTCTTGGCATGCAATCCGTATCCATGTTGCCGCATGAAACAGAAGACTTCGCTATCTAGGATCCCTTCCAATGAACTCTGGAGTGACTCGACCAAGACGCAGCTTGGCCTATAGGCATCCCAGTCATTCGATCGAAGTACATCTAGATCGAAGCCCTCCACGTCGACAGTCAAAAAATCTATCTTCGTTTCAACGGGGAGGTGTTGTCGGAGGATGGTTTCCAGCTTCCGAACCGGGATCTGCTCCGTTCCGACAAGCTCATATTGAGTTGTTTGCAGCGTAATATCTGTTAGGGGCTTGCTGAACGAATTTAGGGCAGCGTCGTCGAAAAGGTAATACGTCAGCGACCCGTCCTGACTCGAGACGCCCATCTGGAGGTTGATATCCCTCGGCCTTTCCTTTTGGAAGGTCGCGACAGCACCCGGGTTTGGCTCAATATTGATGCCTCGCCAGCCTTTGCAATAGAAGAGACAGGTGTTTGAGAAACGCCGCGGATGATGCGCGCCAACATCCACATAAAAGCCCCGCTCTTTTCGTTCAAATACCCTTCGCAGAATGAGGTCCTCGCCTTCCTGAGAGTAGGACGTCGACGCATAAGGGTCGATGAATTTCAGACCGGAGCGCCCAAAGGGGTGCCCTCAGCCAAGGCGGTAGTAAACGTGCGGCTAGTCTTGGGTTCATAATCTGTTTGTAGAATTCCGTGGCTGGCGCATCAATGGAGAGAGGTCGATCAGTCTCGCATTTGGAGAAGCGGGGCTGAAGGCCGACCGACACATGCGGTCGGCTCAATTATGTCTCCCTTTGCCAGAGCCGGATCGGCAGCATCCAAAACTTCAGAAGTGCTCCGGTCTTCATTCTAAATATATGGCGAGTCTCTAATTGAAGCGCGTCACCAAAGTAGGCACTTAAGCTATACGATATCAGCGTTGCCATTGCCGAACCGACGCCACCCCAACGAGGTATCCACAGCAGGTTCAAAATTACATTGGCAACTGCACCGAGCGCGGTCCTGTGCACTTGGCTCGTGGTGATCTTTTCGTGAACGTACTGTTGACCACTGACACAACCTATTGACACGAAGATACCCGTCCAGATGTGAATCGACAGAATGCTTGCCGCGGAGGAGAACTTCGCGCCATAGAAGAGCCGGATCATCAGCGGGCCCAGGGCTAATGTTCCCAGCGTCACCACGACGCTAATCAGGACCATGCTTTCGTAAAAAGTCTGCAGCCGCGCGTAATATCTTGCCGGATGTGTTTCCCGGGTTTCAACAAGCGGGGCATGACGCTGGTGGTAACGATCATCGGAATCGCGTACCAGATCTCTGAGAAGCGAATCGCCGCCGTGTAGTTCCCGACCGTTGCCATTGAGCTGATTCTTCCCAGCAGGACCTGGTCGATCCGCATGTAAAGCGAGATCATGATGCTTGAAATGAGCAACGGCCAGCTCTCTGCCATGAGGGACTTTGCGCGTTTGAGATCCAGTTCCAGCGCGGAATGATTCCCGCGATAGCGGATGTAGGAGACGGCGAGTCCGATTTCGCCGAGCAGGACTTCAAGCGCAGCGATCCATGCAAACACGAGCAGACTGCTATGCATGAACACTGCCACCAGCCGAGCCAAGCTGGCTGCAACAAACGCAATCGTCCGCGGCACCACGGTATGACGAGAGCGCGTGTGTGCCTGGAAGAAGTAGTCGATGACGTCAAAAGCCTGCGAAATGGAAGCGAACGAAAGCAGGGCAACGATAATGATCAGCACGCGGTTGTGCGGGTCGAGTATCTGAGAGGCAATGATTGCTGCAATTGTGGTGACTACGCTGGCAAGTGCCTTCAACACAAACGCGGTGCCGAGGATGCGCGGTTCGCCGTCTGTGTCGAGCGCTACGTCGCGAACCACCAGGGAATCGAGTCCGAGATTTGAGATGATATTGAAGAGACCGTAGATTGCAACCCCGTAGTTGAGCAGCCCGAACTGGTCCGGACCAAGATATCGCGCTACCAGGGTTCCAACAATGACGGCGCCGAACATCCGTATGAAGCGGTCGCCGCTCATCCAGCCGATATTGCTGAGCGACTCCAGGATGCCCCTTCTCTGCCGCACTTTTTTGAGAAGATTCATACCAGAGTTCGAAACTGCACGAGTTGCAGGATTTGTGGACATGATTCTGATATTTATCGCGGCCGCGCCGGCGCAATCAAGGGTTGCCATGACCAAAGGACCGTGCGGGAAGGACGGCGCCCATGCGACGCCAGCCTTTCTGAAATACCGGCATCTTTTTCTCCAGCATATCGGCCACGACCACGATCATCACCGCTTCAATGATGCGGCGATAGGCAGCGAATGGAGAGAAGAAGACGTCCCACCATGTCGAGACCAAGAACCACATGTAAATCGGCGCAAGAGGCGGTCTGAGCAATGCGACGCGCATTATCCCTGGAGAAAGAACCAAGCCATATATGCCCAGAAGATCAGGCCAGCGATCCCTGCCCATACCCATGCGGTGACAATGTGCGAGTGGCCGGGAATCAGTCCGCTCGCTTCTTCTTCGTAATCGCCCGGGTTTTCTTCGGCCCCTGTCTCGATCAGCATGTCGTTCAGCATCTCAAGATATTTGTAATCTTTTGCCCAGGATCCATGCCCGATAATCGGGCTCTCCAAGGCAGCTGTCACCCCGACGAAGAACTCCGGGCGGCCTCCCAGTGCTCCGACCTTTGCCTGTGCCTCGTTCTTTGCCTGCGCTTCTTCGCCGACGTAACCGGCGCGTGTAACAAGACCGACCAGGGCACCCGCAGTCTCCGCTGCGACGATTGCGAAGACGGCAAGCATAGCCAAACGGATCAACGGCGATCTGGGAAAAATCCGCATGCCGACAGGTTTTCAGGAATGATTGGGAAAACCAGGGCAACCGTAACTAGCAAATCGAGCACGGGCGATCGGAAATTCAAAGAAAAGATTGACGCCGCAAATGCCAAATATGAGCAGCGCGGAGATAACGAATCTTCTGCGACTGTAAAAATAGGAACTCAGCAGTAGCACCAGCTGCATCGTTGCCCATGCGTAGCCGAACTTCCAGGGATAGGAAGCAAAGGCTGGCGACGGCTGTAACTTGACGGCTGCGAGCGCGCCCATCATGAGTCCGATCAGATAAATCAACTTCCTCTTCTCATTGCCTCCGAGAAGCATCGACATGCCAAGCAGGTTAATGGCGAAGAAGACGATCAGGGCTGTGCCGCGCAGCCTGTCGACGATCGCTATATTGTTGTACGCGTCGGCAACGACAAGCCCTACTAGCCAAAGCCCCATCAAGCCGTATACCAGTTTGAGTTCTGGTCTCAAGGCCCTTCGCCCCCTGAGAATCGCAAGAGCGGGGAATACAAGAATCAGAAGGATCTCGGCTCCGTAGAGGTCTCCAACGAAGTGGACCGAGAAGACAGTCGAGAATCCGAGAATCCAGGCGAAGATATCAGCGCAGAGGCTTAGGAACCTTTCTCCCTTGGTGCGCGACTGTTCTGCGAAACGGAATCTGCTTTCGACCGGCATCTGCTATCTGATCCTCAGCACTGATTTGCTGGCTGCGCACATTGGGCGCAAAGATGTACAAGCTGGCGAACCGAGCTTTCCCAATTCAGGCGACTCTTGTATTTGTTGAACGCCCGAACAGCATAGGCCTCGTATTCTGGCAGGGCTCTCCAGCATTTTCTGGATCTCGGCTGCAAAATCCGCGGCTGTGCCTCCAGGATCGATGCACACGCCGTTGACTCCACTGCGCACATAATCTGTAACGCCGCCCGTTGCATACGTCACAGAGGGCAACCCATACGCACTCGCCTCGCTGAAAACAATTCCAGCGGCTTCTGCCTTGGTGGGAAGAATGAGGAAGTCTGCGCTGCGAAAGAGCTGGATTAGCCGCTGCATTCCCGATTCCGTGCTCTTATTGACAAACCCAAGAACCTCCACAAACGGCGGTATCCACCCTCCGGCTGAGAACCGACAACCCGCAGCCTGGTGTCATACCGGCTTCATTCAACAACCTGGCAGCCTCTACCGCGATCGCTCCTCCTTTTCTCTCCCAGTTCACACCGACAAAAAGGAGCTCGCACTGTTTTCTGCGAGTTGCTCTCTTTTCCGCGGCAAGCCTGACGATATCCTCTTCGTTATGCCTCACAGGCAGGCTTGAACCAAACGGCAGAATCCTCAATTTGTTGGCATCGGTTAAGCGGCGAGCTCCTTCGAGCGCCCATGTGGATGCGAAGGCAGCAATGGAGCAATTCTGCAAGGCCGTCTCTTCCTGCCACCTTCCTCGCGCCACAGCGGCATTGGTCATATGAGCAAACGCTTTGGTGTAGTAATCGTGCATGGAGTGAAACACTGCATCGGTCCAGGTGACGATCGGTTTGCTGCATTCAAGCAGGGTGACTGGAATCGTGCTCGGGGAAAAGACAACGTCGATCGAACGATTTTTGACGAACATCTCGATCTGTCTGGCGTATGCGCGAAGGACCAGACGAAAGTGATCAAGAGTCACAGACTGCTTTCTTGCCTTGGAGAGCAGCTTGACTGGCGCCAGCAGGTACTTGGCCCTTGTGTTCAGAGGGCTCAAGATTTCCACATCGAGGTCCTGTGCCCGCATCTGCTTCAGGATCTGAAAAGGAATGCCCGACCACGCGGTCACGTCGGATACGTCCGGAATGGAAACAAAACCTATTCGCAACAACCACTCTCCGCAGTTCTACATAAATTGGCGTGCGGACGCTCACGGTTCGCCAGGCTCTGCCCAAGCCGACGCCATCTCCGGCTGGTTCCGGGAACGCTTGCGGCCCAACAATCGACTTTCAAGTACGCTCCAAGAGACCGACGCGTAAGCCAATGTCAAACCGAAAGCGATCAACGCCGCGACAATCTCATTAAACCTATACCTCACTAAAGAAATCAGTCCTACGTGCACTAGATACATTGAGTAACTGATCTGGCCCATGTAGGTCAGTGCCCCAATGCGGAGCCATCCCACGCCGTGCCCACTGATCGCGTAGATCATTACCCCTAACGCGATGAAGAGGCCCGACTCGTAGATCAGCACATTTCCCGTGCGTGTATTGCCATAGGTCGAATAGTGGAACTCCGACAGCACTAGCGTTCCGGCCAGGCCGGCGAGGACTAGGGTGACACCTGTCAACGCTCCCCAGCGCTCGATGTTTTCCCGGCCGCTTCTCCATTCCAGGCAAAGCAGGCCTCCCGCGGCTAACAGATCCATGCGGAACGGCGTGAACGTATAGATCGCCCAGTGATGTTCGAAATGGAGCGAACCACGAAGCGCCGGAGCCAAAACAATAATGAGAATGCAAAGCTGCTTAAGTCGCTGATTGTTGAGGAAGTAAACCGCGAATGGCCACAACAGGTAAAACTGTTCTTCCACCGCTAGCGACCAGAGCGGATCGAAGGTAGCCGGATGCGAAATGTTCAACGGGAGAAGGAGATTAGCCAGAAAAATATAGAAGTACCAGTATCGCAACCACGCGATTCCAAATACGCAACTCGCGAGCGCCAACATCACCACGTAAGGGGCCAGGATTCTCCGCGCTCGGCGTGAATAGAAGTGCGCAAAGAATCCTCTTAGCGATTGGTTCTTGGCGTCGAGCAGAACGCCTGTAATGAGAAATCCGGAGAGGACGAAAAACAGATCAACTCCCATCCAGAGCAGCTTCACATGCAACGAGTGGTGAATGAAGACTGCGAGAATGGCAAGCGCGCGGACGCCGTCCAGTTGAGGGATTCTCTGAAATGACATTCCACTTACCTCAGTGATTGCCCTATCGTCCCTGACACTATTCCGGATTGCGTTCTCCGTAATATTCGTAATATTTGCGTCCGTAGTATTCCGAATATTCCGGCGCGGTAAAGTCGACTGCGTTCACGGCAACGCCGAGCAGATGCGTGCCTGAGCGCTCCAGTAAATCGATGCACCGCCGCACAACCTGTTTTTGGGCGGCATTGTAACGAATAATTAGAATGCAAGCATCGGTGAGGCGCCCGAGGACTGATGCATCTGTAACCGCAAGAACTGGTGGAGTATCCAGAATCACGAAATCATACTCGGCGCGTGCCTGGGCGAGCAGCTCCTGCATCTGGTTTGAACTAAGCAACTCCGAGGGCAAAGGTGGCACGGGTCCAGAGGTCAGGACATGGACATTTGGCAGGTCGGGCCATTCCGTCACCGCCTCATGCAGTGTGGATTTGCCGGAGAGCACCGATGAGAGACCCAGTCCTTTGCCCATCCTGAATCTCAGGTGAAGTGCCGGGCGACGCAGGTCCGCATCAACCAGCAGCACTTTGGAGCCATTCAGTGCGAAGGTGATTGCCGTTAGCCCTGCAATCGAACTCTTTCCCTCGGCGGGCCTCGTACTGGCAATCATGATGACCTTCGGAGGAGCGCCCGGGCTCGAAAGCAGGATTGACGTTCGCATGCCTCTCAATGCCTCGGCAACCTTCGACCACGACGAGGTGCCCGGTGAAACGGCGTGTTCTCTGAATCTGGCGGGAAGCAGATGGTCGGCGTCGACGGCAGGAATGGCAGCCAGAAGCGGGAGTTGTAATGCCTGTTCAATCTCAGACATGGTCTTGAGATTTGTGTCCATCGCCTCAAGCAAAAGCGCAATACCCACGCCGATCACGAAGCCTAATGACATGCCGATCGCGCGATTGAAGTTGCGGCGTGGATAGCTCGGCATAACCGGAATGTCCGCGCTGTCAACGGTGTGAATCGCGGTGGAATGCAGCCCGGACATGATGCTGGCTTCCTGCAGCCGTTGCTGAAGCCCATCGTAGAGGAGGCGGTTTGTCTCATAATCGCGGCGAGCTAGTTCATACTCCATGGCTTTCTCGCCCTTCCCGTAAGCGTCCTGCTCCTGCTTATCCAATGCGGCCAGGAGCTTCGATTCGTTGGTTTCCGAGGCGTCAAACTCTTTCTGCGCCCGCGCGACCTGAGCCTTTTCCTCGCGCTCCAACTCGCGCTGCAACTCATCGATCTGCGCCTTCAGAGTCTTCAACCTTGGATATCCGGGACCGTAAGTTTGTGACAATGAGGCGTAATCGGTGTTCAGCTGGGCCAGCCTCTGCCTACCCGCCGCGAGCATAGGATCAGCGTTGCCGATCCCAGCGTCGATGACGTCCGGCGAAGAACTCTGGATCTCCTGAAGCCGCGATTCCTTCAACAATCGGTCCACTTCAGCATCTGCGTATTGCTTATTCAGCTCTTCCAGATTCGCTACGACCACACTATGCGTCTGGTCGATTCCATAGACACCGATGTCTTTTTGAAGATCGAGGATGTGTGCCTGGCTCTCTTCCAGTTTCGTTTTCAACCCACCCAGCTTGTCGTCGAGCCATGCCGAAATCTTGGCTGTTGCCGCATAGTTCTCGCGAAATGAGTGCTCAATGTAGCGATCGATCAGCGTGTTGGCGATCAAGCTTGCCAACTCGGGGTTTCCCGTCGTCGCGAATATCTGAATGATGTCCGTGTGTCCAAGGCGAGCGATTCTGATGGTTCCACGAAGATTCGCAATCAGCATCTCGCGGACATTTGGATTCGACATGTCCCAGGGCTTCCCATGTTCCAGCGGCACGAAATCCGGGTTGCGGTCGAGATGCAATTCCTTGATCGTCTCCATGGCCAGATTCCGGCTGCGCAGGATTTCGATCTCTGTGTCCAGCTTTTCGCCGGTGTCTACTCCTTCCCCGAGACCCTGCATTTGTTCGAGGCGAAATTGCGAAGATATGTCCTCCGATTCCACTTTAATGCTGGCTTGAGCTGTAAAAAGCCTTGCCGAAAAGTGATTGACCAGTACGCCTCCCAGATATCCCAGAAGGAGAGCCACACCCACGATCCAACTTCGTTTTTTAAGGAACTGTATGACCTGCCTGAATGGGTCCTCGTCGTGGAAGCCGCCGATTGGTGCTCCAGCACTCATTGAGAGCTCGGGCTTGGTAGAGGCGGGATCGGAGGTCTGATTATCTCGTAATACCAAATCAATATCCTTGAAGTTATTTCGAGGTTAGGTGCGCGACTCGAAACTGGTTTTTCGAACTCGCACTTGCAACGCTGAACTCATTCCCTTGAAATCGTCCCTTCGTTCGAGGAGCGGCGAATTCAATGAAGGGTCACGGCACTTCGATCGTGGGATTGCAGTAGAGTATCTGCCCACTGTTTTGGAGAAAACTGCAGAGATAGCAAGTAACTCCCCTGCGACATTCGATCGAGCTGCGCATCCGTCATGGCGCTCACGCGAGACAATAAATTGGCAAGTCCCACGACATCCTTATTGTTGAAGATGAAGCCATTGTATCCGGGCTGCACGAGATGCGTAACAGCTCCCACATTCTCCGATGCCAGGATCAAGCGGCCTGCCGCAGCGGTCTCGTGCACCACGAGAGCCCAGGGTTCGAACCGGCTTGGCAAAATAAGACAACCTGCGGATCTCATCACATCCGGCATTCTTTCCGGCTGAACGAAGCCGTCCACGCGAATCCCTTCCTGGTTTTCCAGGTGGGATCGCAGAGGGCCGGATCCGCAACAGATCAATGGCCATGGATCGGAATTCTGTTGACGGTATGACTGGTAGGCCTCCACCAACATGTCAATGCTCTTCGACAGCACCATCCGACCGACAAAAAGGAAGCTCCGAGGCAGCGGTTGTACCTGCGCGATACGCGCATTGTGGACGGCTGCGAATGCAGGATGATCGCATGTAAAGGATCCGCGAAGGATGGCGTTCTGCGAAAACCCCAGTCTCCGGGCAAAGATCGCCTGTCGCTCGCCGGGCAACCACACCATGTCGGCAATAGGCTTTACGTACAAGGGCGAAATCAGCGTCCCAAGTCTTTGCTTCAGGCTCCCTCGCCATGGATTATCCATTACCATCACTCGCCAACAGCGCTTTGCAAATTCTCGCGCAACGCGGCGATATGTGGGCACATGCCACGACGGTATGACCATGATCTCGGGGGCAAACTCCCGGAGTTTTGGCCCAAGTTCACCAAGATCTTTCTGCGAACGCCATGCAAGCCTGTTTGCGATCCAGGCAAACTGCGCTTCCTCGTATGGAGCCTCCTCGCTGGGCAGCTCATGAGAGACAAACAGTTCCACTCCATCCCGTCCGGAGAGCTCTTTAAGGCACGCGTTCATGTACCCGGATAAGCCGGTCCAGAGAAATGCAATTCTCATGCGGTGTCTGTCCCTGGCCGCAATTTCATGCGTGCGCCCAAGCCTTTCACCAACCCTTCTGCCCGGTAAAAAAACCGCAGGACCTCATCGGTGGTTTTCCATTCATGCCCCCGTAATTGCCGGAAGATCCGGCGACAGTCCTGCTGATACTGATTGTTCATGCGGCCAGAACCGGAGATAGAGGCTTCATGCATTCGAAAACCCGCCAGATCGGCATGGATGTATCCGATCTTTGCGCCTTGATTTGCGATGTGAACGAAGAGTTCCCCGTCCCAGCAAGTCCGGTTTTCGACGTTGAATTTTGGGGACTGCCGATAAGTCTCGGCACGAAAAAACGTGGACTGTTGAAGCCACCGGGCCCCGCCATAGAAGAAACGGCACACAGAGAAATCACGGGCAATGAAGTGCCGGGTTCTTCGCCCCTGCTCGTCGATCTTGTACCCATCGCCCATCGCCATATCGCAGTCCGGCCGTGTCCTGAAGAATTCGGCAACGTGCTTTAAGGAACCGGGGAAGAGAATATCGTCAGCATTGAGGAACCCGAATACATCGCCCGTCGCTCGTGCAAAACCTTTATTCAATCCATCGGCAGCGCCGCGATCAGGTTCGAAGATAATGTGTGCGATTCGATTTCCGTAGCTTTTGATCAGTTCCCGGCTTCCGTCGGTTGAACCCGGATCAACCACGATGTATTCCAACTCGGGGTAACTCTGGGACAACACGGAGTCAATTGCCTCCTTGAGATAGGCTCGCTGGTTGAAGGACAGGGTGACGATGCTGATCTTCACACGACTCCGAGTGCCGAATTGGTGCGATTGAGGCTGGCGTACTCGACTCCGTGTCCGGACACATCACTGAGCGTAAAGGTAAAGCAACGAGGGAGAGATCGAGAGGACAAACGCCAGCGCTCCCTTCAGGATCGCCTTCGTTGGGCTCGGAGAAACATAGATAATGTCATCTTCGTGGACGATTGGGTCAGCTACTCGCGAGGTCAACACCTTCTTCAAGTCGATCTGTTCCACAACCCTTGTACCGTCCGGCTGTACGCGTACGAGAAACGTCTTGTTGGGCGCGGAATTGGCAGCAATCCCGCCGGCCAGAGCCATCACTTCGGACAGGGTCATGTTGGGAGACCCACAGAGCGAGTACGCGCCAGGCCTGAGCACGTTGCCACCGACATAAGCTATGCCACAAGCGCGCACAAGCACGCGATCACCCGGAGAGACCGGACGATCGAAATTCTCAGTATTGTGCATTGTCGGGTCCCAGGACACATACTCTGGCTTCCCTGGATTGCGAACGTTGGTGATCTCAATGATTCGACCCGTATTGGCGGTTAATCCTCCTGCCACGGCCAGCAAATCGGAAAGCTGATGTTTACCAGGCGGCGGGTAGATTCCCGGGCTGTGAACTTCGCCCAGAATGGTGATCCCAGTACTCGATGAGTCGACTGTGATGGTTATCTCCGGATCCAGCATCAGATTTCGGTCTTTTAGCTCTCTTGCTAACATGTTCGCGGCAGAGGAGCTATTGAGACCAGCAATGTGGAATTGGCCCAGGATCGGGAAAGGAATGTCACCGCTCTCGGAAACCCGCGTGATCAGGGAGAAATCCGGCGCATCGAAGACATTGATATGCACCACCTCCCCAGCGATGATCGGACCATCGGAGAGACCGCCGATGGATGCAGCGGAGGTTACCGCTGCCGCCGAAGATGATCCACCACCCTGTGCCAGGGGGACGAGGGCAGGACGCGGTTCCTGCGCAATGAGCAAGAGAGGTTCAAGAACCAGGAGACCTGCGATGACCAAAATGAGGTTTCTAAAAGCCATTGTCCTTCTTGGGGTCGGGAGACCGAGTGTTAGACTGAAGCGCTTTCCGATTGTTTGAAAAGCACGCTATTTTGTCCAGTCAACCGGCGTCTGCGAAAGCCCGCTTCTGACTCCGCCGATGACATGCCGAAGCGCAAGCGAAAAGAGACAACCGCTTTGGGCGCGTGCGGTCTATTCCACGGGGTCTTTGGGTGCGAACAGCTACAGGCTAGCACAGCCCGTGACAGCGAACGTGCGCTGAAACCGGATATCGCGGTGTTGCAATTTCTTGATCATACGCGGGGCTGATCGTTGGGCTGGCTGTCGTTTAATCACATTAAATCAGGAGGCGGCAAGTTCAAGCTGAGCTTGCGCCGACGCATAGGTGCGTCGGATTCCTTCTTCGAGACTGACCTTCGCCCTCCATCCGAGAGCATGGATTCGACTCACGTCGAGGAGTTTCTGTGGAGTACCATCCTGCCGAGACGTGTCGAAGATGACTTCACATTCAAAGTCGAGGACTCGTGCCACCAGTTCCGCCAATTCGAGGATGGTCAGATCTTCGCCAGTGCCGATGTTGATCAGCGGCGCTTCATTTTGAGAGATCAGCGATTCGTAGGATTTCTCAGGCAAGTTCAGAAGATGGACGCAGGCCTCAGCCAGGTCATCGCTATACAGAAATTCGCGGCGCGGTCGGCCCGTACCCCATACCACCAGCTTTTTTTCGCCGGCACGTTTTGCCTCCACGACCTTGCGCATCAGGGCAGGCAGCACATGCGATCCCTCGAGATCGAAATTATCGCCCGGCCCATACAAGTTGGTTGGCATTGCGGCCAGATATCTTGTGCCGTACTGCCGGTTGTAGGACCAGCACATCTCAATTCCGGCAATCTTGGCCAAGGCATACGCGCGATTGGTGGGTTCGAGAGGCCCTGTCAGCAGGTACTCTTCCTTGATCGGCTGCGGAGCAAGCTTGGGATAAATACAGCTTGAACCGAGAAACAACAGCCGCTTCACTCCGCTGCGATAACTTGCATCAATAACGCTGGTCTCAATCTCCAGGTTCTCGCGAATGAAGTCGGCGGGATAGGTGTCGTTGGCGAGGATCCCGCCCACCTTTGCCGCGGCGAGAAAGACAAATTCAGGCAGTTCCCGTTTGAAGAAGTCGAGTACCGCTGCACGGTCCGTCAAATCCAGCTCGGCATGAGTGCGCAAGATGAGACTCGTGTATCCCTGCCGTTCCAGCTCGCGACAAATTGCCGCGCCCACCAGCCCACGATGGCCTGCAACGAATATCCGGCTGTTTTTCTCCATATCGCGGATCTCGCTATCAACTTTCGTGGAAGTTAAGGACGGAGTAGCCATGCTTCTTTATCAGCGCGTCCTTCTCTGCAATTTTCAGATCCTCTTCCACCATCTCTTTTACGAGTTCGCGGAATGAGGTCTTTGCTTCCCATCCCAAGTCTCGGCGCGCCTTGCTTGCGTCGCCAAGCAGCGTCTCGACCTCGGTCGGACGGTAGTAGCGTGGATCGACGGCGACGACCACGTTTCCCTGGTTGTCTACAGCTTGCTCATCTACGCCGGCGCCTTCCCAGCTGATTTCCATACCGAGAAACCCGGCAGCCAGATCCACAAATTCGCGTACACTATGCTGCTCGCCGGTCGCGATAACGTAATCCCTGGGCTCGCTTTGCTGCAACATGCGCCACTGCATTTCAACGTAATCTCGCGCGTGTCCCCAATCGCGGAGCGCATGGAGGTTTCCCAGGTAAAGCTGGTCTTGCAACCCGGCTTTGATCCGTGCCAGACCACGCGTTATTTTTCGCGTGACAAAGGTTTCACCGCGCGTCGGCGATTCGTGGTTGAAGAGAATCCCATTGCACGCGTACAGGCCGTAAGCCTCGCGGTAGTTGACCGTAATCCAGTAGGCGTATAGCTTCGCCACGGCATAGGGAGAACGCGGATAGAAGGGCGTCGTCTCTTTTTGCGGAGTCTCCTGCACTAATCCGTACATCTCAGAGGTCGAAGCCTGGTAGAACCGCGTGACCTTCTCGAGTCCTGCGATCCGGATAGCCTCAAGCAGGCGCAGCGTGCCAAGCGCGTCGGAGTTCGCCGTATACTCCGGTTCCTCGAACGATACTTTTACGTGACTCTGCGCGGCGAGATTATAGATTTCATCCGGTTTTACCTGCTGCACGATCTGGATCAAACTGCTCGCGTCGGTCAGGTCGCCGTAATGAAGCATGAAATGACGGCCCTGCGCGTGCGGATCTTCGTAGATATGGTCGATGCGATTGGTGTTAAACAAGGATGCGCGGCGCTTGATGCCGTGAACTTCGTATCCCTTCGACAGCAACAGTTGCGCCAGATAGGCGCCGTCCTGTCCGGTAACACCCGTAATCAGTGCTCTTTTCACAATAGTGCTCCTGGCCCTTTACAACCTACTTGCCACATCGTACACGGCACGACGCGGACTTGGCTGTGTTCTAAAGCGACTACAACCGGTCTCATAAACGACAACATGCTGCTTTCTGGCAATCTGGAACCCAAAACCGAGGCGGTACCCAGGTCCCGCGCGAGTGGATGCACTCGCTTTAAGAGACCGGCTCTAGGCAGCAGCTTCAATGGAGGCTCTGAAGTAGTCCAGACTAAGTTTCAATCCATTTTCCAGATCAATTTTGGGCTCCCAATTCAGCAGGCGTCTGGCTTTGCTAATATCCGGCTGGCGCTGCGAAGGATCATCTTGCGGAAGAGGACGATGCACAATCTTGCTTTTTGACTCCGTCACGCGCAGCACAGCTTTTGCGCATTCCAGGATCGTCCATTCTATTGGATTGCCAATATTCACCGGTGTGTGCTCATCACTGCGAGAGAGCCGAAGGATCCCGTCAATCTCATCGGAGACATAGCAAAAGCTGCGCGTTTGGCTTCCATCGCCGTATAGTGTCAAGTCATTACCCCGCAGCGCCTGGGCAAGGAAATTTGAAATCACGCGGCCATCATTCAGCTGCAACCGCGGGCCATAGGTATTGAATATTCTGACCAGCCGCGTATCAACCTTTTGGTAACGGTGATACGCCGTCACCAGCGCCTCAGAGAATCGCTTGGACTCGTCGTAGACGGACCGCGGTCCGATGGGGTTCACATGCCCCCAGTACTCCTCGGTCTGCGGATGCTGCTCCGGGTCTCCGTAGCACTCTGAGGTTGACGCATGCAGAAACTTCGCACCGTATTTCTTTGCGATATCGAGCAAATTGCGCGTTCCCGTCGAGCCGACTCTGAGGGTTTCGATTCCCAGCCGCATGTAATCCTCCGGACTGGCGGGAGAAGCAAAATTGAACACGTAATCCACGCGCTTGGGATCGAACGAGCAGCAGATATCCTGCTCCAGAAACTCGAATCTCGGTTCATTTTTCAGGTGCTTGAGGTTTTCAAGGGAACCGGTGCAAAGGTTATCAACGCCCAGAACCTCGTTCCCCTCCCCGAGGAGGGCATCGGTCAAATGAGAACCGAGGAAGCCGGCAGCACCGGCAATCAGCACGCGCATTGTACGGAAGTCCTTAATCTGACTATTCTTCTCATATAAAGCTATCGCAACCAGACAGAGCTCGAAAATACCCCGCTTGTGCAATTGAACGAGACTTTCCGTTTTTGAAGCGTTGCGCCGGCAGAAGAGGGTGCTCTAGGTCTTCGCACCATCTCTGTGACGGGGAAGGAAGAAGGCTGCGACTGGATCCAGTGGCTGCGCAAGGCCGGGCCTTCCCACGCTCAAGTAAGTAAAGCCGGCCTTGGTCATGGTCGCAGGATCGTAGAGGTTCCGTGCCGTCAATGACGATCGGATAGCGCAGTGTATAGTGCAGCTTGGCCAGATCGAGTTCGGCAAATTCTTGCCAATCGTTCAGAATCAACAGCGCATCCGCATCCTGCGCGGCCAGGTAGGGGTCGTCAACGTAGCGCATTTTTGGCCCGGCCGGAATGATCGCCATGCAGCGATTTGCCGCTGCAGGATCATGGGCGCAGACCACGCAACCTTCACTCAGGAGTCTTTTCACGATATCGAGCGCTGGTGACTCACGCACGTCATCCGTACCACCCTTGAATGCCAACCCCAGCACTCCAATCTTCTTGCCGCGGAAGGTCCATAGCGCTGAGCGAATCTTCTGGAAGAAGCGCTGCTTCTGTTCCTCGTTGATCTTCTCCACTTCGTGCAGGAGTCCAAAATCGACGCCCACCTGCTCCGCTACGTGACGGAAGGCCGCAACATCCTTGGGGAAGCACGATCCGCCGTAGCCAACGCCAGCGCGAAGGAATTTCGGACCGATGCGCGTATCCATGCCGATGCCCCGTGCAACCTCTTCCACGTCTGCTCCCGCTGCTTCGCAAACATTGGCAACAACGTTAATGAACGAGATCTTGGTAGCCAGCAGCGCGTTGGAGGCGTGCTTGATAATCTCGGCCGCCTTTGTCGAGGTATGCAAGATCGGCGGTGGATCGGCTGCCGTTCGCGGCCCCGGCACAGAGCCCGGCACGTTGTAGTAGTCACCGCTTGTGAGGGGCAGATAGATATTCTTCAGCAGATCGGCGGCGGGTTCAGTGGCTGCCCCGATCACGATGCGATCGGCATGCAGGAAGTCGACAACCGCCGTGCCCTCGCGGAGGAACTCCGGATTCGACGTCACATCGAACAAATCCTTTGGCACGCCGTTCCGCTCAATCACACGCCGAATCCACTCGTTCGTATAGACCGGAACCGTGCTTTTTTCGACGATCACCTTGTAGGAATCCAGGGACCGCGCAATTTCGCTTGCCACAGCATCCACAAACGAGAGATCGGCGCTGCCCGTCTGGCTCTGCGGAGTTCCAACCGCGATGAATACGGCCTGGGCCGACTGCGTGGCCGCTCGTAGATCCGAGGTGAATTCCAGCGATTTGCCACGATGACGCTCGAGCAGTTCGGGGAGATGTTCTTCGTGGATCGGGATTCCACCTTCTTGCAGCATACGCACCCTGGATTCATCGTTGTCGACGCAGACCACGCGATGTCCAATCTCTGCAAAGCAGGCAGATGCGACCAAACCGACATAGCCCGAACCCACTACTGCAATGGTTGCCGACTCCCTTTTTGCGCTCATCTTGCCCGTCTCTCCCGTTTCATCCGACCTCGGTGCTTGCTGCGTAGAGCTACTCGGCCTGCGTCAACGGCTGCTCTCTACCCTCGGGCAGAGGAAGCCGACCTCGATATCGCCAGATGAGCGGAATAAGCTGTGGCGCAGATAAATACCGCGGAACGTAGCGTTGTGGTGACGACAAACAGCGAAACAGCCAGCCAAGATAAAGCCTGTCAGCCCAATCCGGAATACGCACCTGGTCCCCGCTGAGGAATGCAATCGCCGCTCCGATGCAGTGAATCGCGGGGAGATAATCGAGGTTCCGCTTCAGATAAAGCCCTAGCCGCTCCTGGGTGCCCCCCCCGATCGTGATCACCACGTGTTTGGGTCGTAACAATTGCAGCTTGTCAATGAGTTCCCGGTCTTCAATCTTACCGCCATACATCGGAGCCTGATAAACAAATTCTGGCGGAACTTCAATCCCTTCTGAATTCAGCCAGTCCAGATTCTTGCTCGAACTGGCGCTGCCCGCCATCACCCAAAAGGTGTTACCGGGCGTGCGCACTTCGTGCACTTGCAACAGTTCTTTCAGATACTTGAGCCCCGACAAGCGCGGGATCGAGTCGTCTTGCAGGAAATTCCAGACAAGAACCATGAAAGCCGAATCGGCGATTGCCACATCGGCATTTGTAAGCGCTTCCCGGTAATTTTCGTTCCAGGCGACGTCTTTCAATGCCGGCGCGGCTGGCACAACAAGCAGCCCGCCCCGTGCAAGACGCCCAATGGCGCCTTGCACATCCCCAACGTAGAAGTTCACTCCCAGGATTTGCCGGTGATTCGATGGTTCGCTCATCTGAAATCTCTCCGGTGGTGAGTTGACGGTTGATTGGAGCGCCCGCTCACAACGTGCTTAGGCATGGGCAAGGGTGAGCATTTCCTTCTGAATCCATTCGTAGGTCTTCTCAAGGCCATCTCGGAGCCGGATCGATGGCTCCCAGCCCAGGTGCTCGAGAATTCTGGTATTGTCGCTGTTGCGCCCATTCACGCCCTTCGGCGCGTCCAGCTTGTAGCGGCGTTTCAGCTTTACACCAGCGATATTCTCAACAATGTCGACAAGCTGATTGATCGTCACGAGCTCATTCGATCCGAGATTCAACGGCTCGTGAATCTCGCTTTCCGTGATTGCGAGGGTACCCCTGGTGCAGTCATCGATGTACATGAAGCTCCTGGTCTGATGGCCGTCGCCCCAGATTTCAATCTCGTGTCTGCCGGAAAGCTTCGCTTCAAGCACCTTGCGGCAAATAGCCGCGGGCGCCTTTTCGCGTCCGCCCGTCCAGGTCCCAAACGGTCCGTAGACGTTGTGGTACCGCGCAACTCTGCACTGCATCCCGAAGTCTTCTTCAAAGTGGCGGCACATCCGCTCGCTGAAAAGCTTCTCCCATCCATACCCGTCTTCGGGCAGCGCTGGGTAGGCGTCCGACTCCTTCAACGGAATGACACAGGCGTCCTTTTGCTTTTCGCCGTTGTAAACGCAGGCTGATGAGGAGTAGAAGAAACGCTCAACCCCGGAATCGCGCGCGGCAAGCAGCATGTGCGTGGTCGTCAGCACGCTTAGCATGCACAGCGCCTTATTGTTCTCAATGAATCCCATTCCGCCCATGTCGGCGGCAAGCTGGAAGACAACCTCCGCCCCGTAGGCTGCCCGGTAGCAGCTGTCTTTATCCTTTAAATCCGCAACCACGTTCTCCACATCGGGAGTTACCTGGTACCACTGATCCAGCGGTTTCACATCGACCGACCGAATAACATTAACCCCATTGGCAAGGAGACTCTTCACAAGGTAGCCGCCAATAAATCCTCCTCCGCCGCAAACGACTGCTGCCTTACCCTTGAGATTCATCGACTCTAATACTCCTTTTTTGTGTATAGAAACGGCGGCGTACTTCGGTAGCGCCGGCCGATTTCCGTTTGAATTCTTCTGTACAGAGCGATTCGCGACGCAAAAGTTGCGCCACACAAAGTCGTGATTGCTTCGCAGCAATCACGCGAGGCAAAACTCTGAGTACGTCTCGAATAAGGAATTAAGATTTTCGTCGTCGCCCAGGAAGACGCGGCGCAACGGACCCCGGCTCAGCACAATGGCGATCAGCGTGAGCACCAGCGTTTTCGCATTGGAACAACGCAATTCCCGGCGCTCCACCCAGGGCTCGAGATACCGAGCCACTACCTCGACCAGTTCTCCAAGGTGTCTGCGTAGAAGAGGATCAAGATCGTCGCTGAGCTCCAGGGCACTGTACTGCAATAATCGGAGCAATTGCGGCTGCTGCTGCAGGGTTGTCGAAATCAGTTCAAACGTACAGGCGAGCGCTGTGCGACCGCTCTCCGCCGCAGCCAGCCGCGACAGCAATTCGCCGCGCAGCTGAACACGCTGTAATTCTGCGCCGAGCACCGCTATGTAAAGATCGCGCTTACGGGGATAATGCCGATAAATCGTAACCTCATTCACTTCTGCTGTCGAAGCGATCTCACGCGTGCTCACTCCGTTGTATCCAAATTGAGCAAACAGGGACGCAGCGGTGGTGAGAATGCGCTCTTCCGTGCTGCCTCTTGATGAGCCAGATGGTCCAGTCATGGATTCTTTGCCGCCTGTCTTAAGGTGGGGGGTCTCAAAATCGCTTGCTTCAGTTCTGATCGAAGCGGTTTCCGAGTGAATGAATGCTGGGATTTATGTTTGAAGGGTTCGAAAAACGTCGAACCGCCTTGGGGGTTGAACCAACCTGAGAATCAAGATGCAGATTCAAGCACTGGCGACCGCCGCCGTCACTTCTCGACGGTTCCGCGGCACCGGTTCGCTGCCGGCGGCCCGATCACAAAAACTTTTCAAATCTGGGGTAAGAACACCAACGTCAATTTATTGCTAACAACATAAAAGATGAATTTGGAGACCACGCTCGGTGCTGCGAGAACACTCACAAACTAAGCTTGCTGTATGCACAACCCGTGACCGACTTCGAGCAGGCTACCCTGGCGAATCTTCCCACTGACCAAGGGCTCCACGTCGTCTTCATCCAGTTCGATTGCAACACTCTGCATGATCTGCTCGAGGGTCAGGACAATACGGAAGCCACTCTTCCTGCGCACCACAACGCCCTCCATCCCAGCGAAGGTTCCCGACCGGATGCGAGCGAATTGTCCGACACGCAACAACGGATGCGGTTCGATCCGGTGCTCCAGCAGGCCGACTCGTAGCGCCTCGATCGCCGTCTCCGGAAGCGGCGCCGGCTCTCCTCCCGTTCCGCCCACAACCGCCAGGGCTCCTGGGACACTCAGGACGCTTACGCGCTCAGAACGCCTGATGCGCACAAAGATATAGCCGGGAAACAAAGGCAATTCGAGCGTCACTTTGGATCCGTCGCGCCACTTGCGGTCAGCGCGGTAGAGCGGGAGGTAGTGCTCAATTTCGCGCTGCTGCAGATGCTGTGCAATCCGTTTTTCGTGACGGCAGGTGGTGTACAGCGCAAACCATCGTGATGCTCCAGTTACTTTCGCTCCAACCTCGCTCTCGGGGAGTTCTGGACGGGGATCACCAAATAGGTTTCTTCGCAAGGCTTCGCCATCCTCACTTGGATGAAGGTGTTTTACAAAAAACACTAGCTGAAGGTCCAAGGCAACGAATCAGGGAAGTCCAACAGGGGAAGATGAAAGCAAGTGCTTCCATCTAAGATGCATCTGCAAGGCACCGCGATGGCTGCCGGTGCCTCAAATATATCAATAAATTCAACAAAAACGAGTGAAAATGGCGCAACACCTAAGTGCGATCCCAACCCATGAACCATCGCGAAGCAAGCGCCTGCAAACATTGCAGACTGCAGGCAACCTTTTCGCTTCTGACTGCACCAAACCGTTCCCGCCGTCTCGAAGCCGTAATTTTGCATCGCGAAGAAGGGACACTTTGAAATTCCAAGTACAGGTTTTCTAAGAATCTCGGCAATAACCTATATGAATAGTGACGGATTTCTGCGAGTTAAGTTGCCGAGACCTCCTTTTTGGCATCCGGCGCCAGGCCTTCTGATGAGTCCAGGTGCATCACAAGCCCGTTATCCGTGCGGTCGCGCAGGTCAGCCCAGCAGTTCGGCGACGACCTTCGGCGCCGACTGCAGCGCGGCGTCGATCTGCGAGGGGTCCTTGCCGCCGGCCTCGGCGATGTCGGGTTTGCCGCCGCCGGAGCCGCCGACAAACTTTGCGACTGCGCCGACGAGTTTGCCGGCCTGGATGCGCTTCGTCAGCCCTGGCGTGACGCCAGCAATGATGGCGACTTTGCCTTCGGGTTGCGCCGAAGCCAGAACCACCACTCCTTCGCCGAGCTTCTGCTTAAGGTTGTCGACCAGCGTGCGCAACTGCCCGCGCTCGAGCGAATCGGCGCGGTGCGTGAGCACCTTGACGCCCTTCACTTCGGTCGCGCGCTGAACGGCCTCATCCAAGTCCGCCGGCTGCGGACTTCATGCGGGCTTCTTCGAGTTCGCGGCGCAGGCGTTTCAGTTCGTCTTCCTGTGCGGCAAACTTGGCGCGGAGGCCTTCGGTCAGATTGTCGACCGATGGAACGTACTGCCCGGCCAGCTTTGCCACCTCAAAGTCGCGGCGGAAAGTGTCGAGCGAACCAAGTCCGCTGATCGCTTCGACGCGGCGAACGCCGGAAGAAACGGCGCTTTCGCTGGTCAGCTTGAGTAGGCCGATTTCGCCGGTAGCTGCGGTGTGCGTTCCGCCGCAGAGTTCGGTTGAGAAACCGTCGGACAGCTTCACCACGCGGACCTTGTCGCCATACTTTTCGCCGAAGAGCGCCATGGCGTGGTACTCGTTGACGGCGACGTCGATGGGCACGTCGACGAGGGTTTCGACTTTGGCGTTGGCGAGGACTTCGCGGTTGACGATGTCTTCGATCTCCTGCAGCTCTTCGTCGGCAACTTGAGCGAAGTGGGAAAAGTCGAAGCGCAGGCGGTCAGGGTGCACCGCAGAGCCGGCCTGTTTGACGTGCGTGCCGAGCACCTGTCGCAGAGCTGCATGCAGCAGGTGCGTGCCAGTGTGATTGCGCTTGATGTTGTCGCGACGCGCGCCGTCAACGACGGTGTTGACGTGATCGCCGACAGCGATGTCCTGCTTGAGGACGGCTTTATGTGCGCGCACGCCCTGCACGGGGAGAACGCAGCCGGTGATCTCGGCGATGGTGGTGTTGCCGTCGGTGGATGTGAACCAGCCGGTATCGCCGATCTGGCCGCCGGAGTCGCCGTAGAAGCTGGTGTGATCGAGGACCACTTCGACTTGATCGCCAGCCTTGGCGGAGGGAACGCCGGCGCCGTCTTTGACGATGGCGAGGACTTCGGCGTCGTTGGCGTTGAGCTGCTTGTAGCCGAGGAAGTCGGTCTTGGCGAGATCGCGGAAGGCGGGACTGGCGGATTTCTGGCTGCCGCCTTTCCAACTGGCGCGGGCGCGGGCCTGCTCTTCGGCGCGGGCGCGCTCGAATCCTTCGTCATCGAACTTCACGCCGGCATCGCGAGCAGCATCGACCATGAAGTCGAGCGGGAGGCCGAAGGTTTCGTAGAGATGAAATGCCTTGTCGCCGGTAAAGTCGCCCTTCAACTCCTCGTCCAGGCGCGTGAGACCTATCTTGAGTACGCGATCAAACTGCTTCTCTTCGGCTTCGACTACTCTGGCGACACGCGAGGCTGAATCGATCAACTCGGGATAAGCACCCTGCATCAGATCGCGGACGGCGAAGACCATCTGATTGAGGAATGGCTTTTCCTGGCCGAGGAGGCGGCCGTGGCGGATGCCGCGGCGGAGAATCTTGCGCAGCACGTAGCCGCGGCCTTCGTTGGACGGCAGGACGCCGTCGTTGATGAGGAAGGTGGCGGCGCGGGCGTGGTCGGCGATGATGCGGAGGCTGGCTGGCATCTGTCGTCAGCAGTCCGGGTCTGCTCCTCAAGTCGCCTTCTCGTTCGACACGTTTGCCCGGTCGAGTTCGGCGGCGCGCTCGATCAGCGGCGTGAACAGATCCGTCTCAAAATTGCTGACCTTGCCTTGCAGCACGGCGGCCACGCGCTCGAGGCCCATGCCGGTGTCGATGGAGGGCTTGGGTAATGGCGTGAGCTTGTAGTCCGGTACTCCTCCAGAACCGGGATGCGCGGAACGGTCGAACTGCATGAAGACGAGGTTCCAGATTTCGACGTAGCGGGCTTCGTCTTTCCCGAAGGGCAAATCGACGCCGGGGGTTTCGGCGGCTTCGATGCCCATGTCGTAGAAGATCTCGGAACAAGGGCCGCAGGGGCCGGTCTCGCCCATCTGCCAGAAGTTGTCCTTGAGGCCGTACTGGAAGATGCGCTCTTTGGGAACGCCGGTTTCGATCCAGAATTTCTCGGCTTCGTCGTCGCGGGGAACGCCGTCTGCGCCTTCGAAGATGGTGACGTAGAGGCGGTCTTTGGGGATGCCGAACCACTCGGGGCTCGTGACCAGTTCCCAGGCGAATGCGATGGCGTCGCGCTTGAAGTAGTCGCCGAAGCTGAAGTTGCCCAGCATCTCGAAGAAGGTGTGGTGGCGGCGGGTGAAGCCGACGTTCTCGAGGTCGTTATGCTTGCCGCCGGCGCGGACGCACTTTTGCGATGTGGTGGCTCGCGAATAGTCGCGGCGTCTCGGCGCCAAGGAAGAGGTCCTTGAACTGGTTCATTCCCGCGTTGGTAAAGAGCAGCGTGGGATCGTTGGCAGGCACCAGCGACGAAGAGTGCACCCGGCGGTGCCCCTTGGTCTCAAAGAAGCGCAGAAAAAGCTCGCGAATTTCGTTTCCCGTGCGGAATTGCATGACTCTTTTAGTGTAACCACCTGCGGTGGGGCCGCTCCCCGCTTCGTCGGGACCAGGCCGGGATCAGGCGTATCACCTAAAGCGGTTTCCGCATCCTATGGCTGAGGAGGTCAGCATGGACAAGTTCTGCATTGTTGGCATTACTGAATGCCAAGCCCGGAAAAGAAAGGAAGTGGAGACATTTCTGAAGTCGGCGCAGCCGCTGGCGCTACGCGAAGCCGGCACCAGTACCTGGTATGCGGTGAAGCTGAGCCCGGGCAAGTTTGGCATCTTCGATACCTTCAAAGACGAAAATGGCCGGAACGCTCATCTGAGCGGCGAGATCGCGAAGGCGTTCTTCGCCAAGGCCGAGGATCTTTTCTCGACTCCTCCCCTGGTAGAAAAGCTGGAGATTCTTGCCTCTAAGTCTCCGGGCGCGTAGAAAAACCGGGCACTCGAGTCAGACCGGCCGCCCGCGCTGTCCGTCAAACAATGCATGAATGTCTACAGGCGAGGGCTGATTCTCCTGACTCTCTTGTCGAACGCAGGCCTCGCCATGGTGCTCGCGCTGTCCTCCGTGGCGTGCGCAGCCCGGACACGATCTGACCATTGTCGCTTCTCGCGAATTGAAGATCGGCGGAGCGACGCTGCAGGTCGATTTCGCCGCTGGGCCGCTTGACCTCTCGCAGGACGCCGTCTTTGCAACATGTGCAGGCTGCGGCATCCGGCTATCACCGCTTACTACGGCCGCTTCCCGGTCGAACGCGCACGCATTCTCATCGTGCCTGTGCCCGATCGGAGTGGCATCGTGCAGGGCACCACGTGGGGCGATATGGCCGGCTTTCCCGGGATGACGAGGTTCCGCCTCGGCCAGCACGCGACGGTGGATGATCTGAATGATGACTGGATGATGACGCATGAGCTCGACCACATGGCGTTTCCGTCCCTGCCCGACGATCAGCACTGGATGGAAGAGGGCCTGGCGACTTACGTCGAGCCTCTTGCCCGCGTGATGACCGGCGAACTGAACGCGCGAGCAGGTGTGGCACGACATGGTGCGCGATATGCAGAAGGGTGAGCCGGCCGAGGGCGATCGCGGACTCGATCACACGCATACCTGGGGACGAACGTATTGGGGCGGCGCGATGTTCTGCCTTGTTGCCGATGTCGAAATTCGCCGCCAGACCGGCAACAAAAAGGGCCTGCAGGATGCGCTGCGGGCCATTGTCGCCAACGGCGGAACGATCGACCACGAATGGCCGCTCGACAAGGCGCTGGCGATTGGCGACCAGGCGACGGGAACGCATGTGCTCACCGAACAGTACGCGAAGTGGAAAGATGCGCCGGTGACGGTGGATCTGGACAAGCTGTGGGCGGAACTTGGGATTCGGAGGAACGGAGATGAGATTGAGTTTGTTTCCGACGCGCCGCTTGCGAAGATTCGCGAGGCGATTGCGCGGAAACATCGCGGAACTGAGCATGTGACTCCGAAATTCCGTTGACAGCTGCGCTAAGGCATCCCATGTCTCAGGAGCTGAGGCCCGCTGATTAATTGCGGCATAACGTACGAGCTGAATCCCGTACCCTTCCAACCATGACTTCGATTCGGGTGCTTCATGGAATCGAGGTTGCACCATGATCGTGCGAATGGATGTGTGAGAGAAGCAGGTCCTTCGCGACGCTTACCCCATTGCGCGACCAGCGCGCCATGGGGCCCCAGGCGTGCGTCGCTCAGGATGACACAGCTGATCTTGGGGGTGAAAGGCGTCGCTCAAGATGACACGCGCTGTTTGCGGATACTCGCGTTCATTCGCCGGTTTGCTCTTCTTCGAGGTTGTCGAGAGCGGAGAGGGATTCGTCGGGGACGTCCCACTGGCGGAGGATTTTGTAGATCACGCTGGTGGAGAATCCGGCGGCAACGAGGCGGCGCATGACGCGGGCGGTTTCCTTTTCGGACTTGTCGGGTTTTGGGAGGCGTTTTCGGCTCGAGGTGTTGGCGGGCGAGGGTTTCTTCGTTGGTGTCGGCGTAGCGGGCTTCGACAGCGTCGGTGACGATCTGCTTTGAGACGCCTTTCTGGGTGAGGGACTGGCTGACGCGGCGTCTGACCGAGTTTTTCGTTTTGCTGGCGAAGGCGGGCGTAGATTTCGGCGTAGGCTGCGTCGTCGAGGTAGCCGTTTTCCTTGAGTCGGGCGATGGTGGCGTCGATGATGGCGTGGCCGTGCTCGCCGGGCTCGACGCGCATGCGCATCAGGCGGCGCAATTCGGCTTCGGTGCGCATGTGGCGGCCGAGAGCCTTGATGGCGTAGTCGTAGAGGCCGGATTCGTTGAGGTGCGGTTTGGGCTTCATGGGTTGCCGATGTTTCACAGCTTCATATATCTCACAGCTGGTTTAGGTTTTGTTGTTATCCGCAAATTGAGTGCCTGTCATTTGTGTTTTTGAATGAATGGCTTATCGGAGACTGAGCCTGATGGGGAGTTGCCTTCTTTTGTTGAGGGGCCCGAGGAATAAAGGCGTAGATTCGTGCCGATCAATATCAATTCAGTGAGAAAAGCAGGTCCTTCGCGGCGCTTACCCCACAGATCTTTCGATCTGTGGGGCCCCAGGCGTGCGCCACTCAGGATGACACGAGCAGGTTTGGAGCAATGTACGGCTTCGACCCCACTTTCAATTGGAACTAACGGCTTTCTTTGGTCCACTGGTCGACCCAGTCGTTGACGGTTTTGTACCAGAGTTGGCAGTTCTGCGGCTTTAAAACCCAGTGGCCTTCGTCGGGGAAGTAGAGCATCTTGCTGGGGACATTGAGAAGTCGCAGAGTGTCGAAGAGCTGGAAGCCTTCGCTCACGTCGAGGCGGTAGTCGAGCTGGCCGTGGACGACGAGCGTAGGCGTCTTGAAGTTCTTTGCCGAGAGCGAGGGGGACCACTTGCGGAAGGGGTTCTCGCTGTCGGGCCTGCCGTAGTAGTCCCACGGATGGCCTTTGAACTCCCAGATGTTGAACCAGTCTTCTTCGGTGGAGCCGAAGGCGGATTCGGCGTTGAACATGCCGTCGTGGGAGACGATGCACTTGAAGCGGTTGGTGTGGCCGAGGATCCAGTTGGCCATGTAGCCGCCGTAGCTGGCGCCGAGGGCGCACTCGCGGGTCTTGTCGATGAAGGGGTAATGCTGCTCGGCGTAGTTGAGTCCCTGCATGAGATCGGTGAAGGGCTTGCCGCCCCAGTCGCCGTTGACGCCGTCGACGAAGGCCTGGCCGTAGCCGGTTGATCCGCGCGGGATTGATCATGACGACGACGTAGCCGTTGGCGGCGAAGAGTTCGGCGTTCCAGCGGTAGGACCAGGAGTCGCCCCATGCGCCTTGCGGGCCGCCGTGGATCAGGAACTTGACGGGGTATTTCTTGTTGGGATCGAAGCCGGGCGGCCGGATGAGGAAGCCCTGGACTTTGGTGCCGTCGGCGGCGGGGAACCAGAAGGACTCCATCTTGGGCAGGTCGAGTTGGGCGAGGAGGGCGTCGTTGAGGTGAGTGACTGCGGTTAAGCGGACTTCAGCCCGCCAGTCCAGGACTTGGGTGGTCCGGATCCGAGTCGAGCATTCCTGACCGCCCCCGGTTCGATTTGGTAAACTTCGCGACGGCCCTTGCACACTCATCCGAGTGCGAGATGATCGCGCCTTGGCGTTCGCGAACATGAAGATCGGAAAATTCCCCTCGCCTTAAGGTTTTCATTGTCTTGAATTTCTCTGTATAGGCGCATTATGTCTGTGCGGAATTCATAAATCTCCGCCTCACCGTGATTGCCCGAGACAAAATAAATGTTCGTTGAATATGGCCCCCAAGCGAATTCATCCACCCAGTTGTCGAACTTCGGCAGCAAGTCCTTGGTCGTCTTCGCGGCTCGGTCGTAGAGGAGGAGGCGGAACTTGTCGCTTTCGTAGCCGGGGCGGAGCTGGCTGCGCCAGGCTAGATATTTTCCGTCGGGCGAGTAGGCGGGGTTGAAGTCGCCGCCCTGGGAGGTGCTGACTTTGACGGGCTTGGCTCCGGGGTTTGTCAGGTCGAGGGTGAAGATGTCGGCGTTGGTGCTGATGGCGGGCTCGGGGTCGAGGTTCTCGGTGAAGGCCAGTTCTTTCGAGTCGGGAGAGATGTCGAATCCGCCGCCGCCTTCGAGCGAGAAGGGCGGCACGTCGTGGGGGTCGTTGGGGGTGAGATCGCGGACGCCCCCGTTCTCTACCGAAACCTGAAAGAGGTGGGATCTCTTGTCGCCTGTGAAGTGGTTCCAGTGGCGATAGAGGAGGTGGGTGAAGATCTGCGCCTTGACCTTGCTGGCCGCCAGGGCGGCATCGCGGTCATAGTTGCACTCGGCTCCGGCGCCGTTATCGTTGGGGACAATTGCCGGACAGTCAGGATAGACAGACGCAGTGAAGACGATGAATTTGCTATCCGGCGACCACTTCGCATTGTCGATGCCAAGGTCGAGGTTTGTGAGCTTGTGTGGGTTTGAGGCCGCGCCGGTGCCGGAGTCGAAGGCGGCGAGCCAGATCTGCGGTGCACCGGTGCGGCTGGAAATGAAAAGGATGTGCTTTCCGTCGGCGGAGAATTGGATGCCGTCGTCGCCGGGCTGGCCCGCTGTGAGCGGTTTTGCGTCTCCACCTGCAATTGGCTGGATAAACAGCTCCGATGTTTTGGTGTTTTGGGCGAGATCGACGGTCGTCACTGAGTAGCCCAGCCATTTGCCGTCGGGCGAGACTGCAGTGGAGCCGAGACGCTTCATCGCCATCATGTCTTCGAAGGTCATCGGCCGTTTTGTGTTTTGGGCTGGAGCGAGGGTGGCGGCGAGGAGGAGTGCGAACAGGATGGATCGGCGCATGAGTTTTTCCCGATGGCGGAGGTTCGTGCTTTCCCAGGTCTCAGACGCGAGACCCAGGGCACCCAACGTATGTCGGCGCGAAGGAGAAGTGTACAACCGCTAACCAACTTTTCGCTGATAGCTATGGATTCTGATTGTGGCGGGGTTGGGTTCGTGCGATCCAACCGTGCCGCGACAAAAGCGCGTCGTGGATGGGGCACCTCTGCCTACCCGATGTTCGAAGCCGCAATCATATTTGGATCGGCAACAATCCAGACAAAATCTCGGAAATCCTGAAAAGACATTTCCCTCCTCAGTTCTGAGGGCGTCGTTCTGTCCCCCGCGGCCGAGTGTGTCAGCAGAGACGCAAGCGTGAATCTCGTGACACGAAACCACACGCTCGTCTGCCCGATAAATCTTTTCTTTTCAGTGTGACACGCATTGGCATACCTCCTGCAATCTCTCAGGGCGTTGGCAAATGAGAGATCCGATGGGGGACGCGATGAACGGAACGAGCAAATGGGCGGTGGCGGCGAGCGTGGCGACGGTTCTCGGAGTTCAGGCAATGGGGCAGCAGGCGGCAACGGTTCAGACGACAGGGATTCAGACGGCTCCAGTCGCAAAGCGGGTGATCGTGGTGAGCCTCGAAGACCGGAAGCTGGCGCTGGTGGAAGACGGGCAAGTGAAGAAGGTCTACACCGTCGCAGTGGGCAAACCCACGACACCGAGTCCGACGGGCACGTTCACGATCGCGCGGCGCGTCAAGAATCCGACCTATTCGCACAATGGCAAGACCGTTCTGCCGGGGCCGGGGAACCCAGTGGGAACGCGGTGGATGGGACTGAGCGTGCAGGGCTACGGAATTCACGGGACCAATGAACCGCGGTCCATAGGCAAGGCTGCTTCGCATGGGTGCATCCGGATGGCCCAAAAAGATCTGGAGGAAATGTACGAGCTGGTCAGCGTAGGCGACACAGTGGAACTCATCGGCCAGCGGAATGAAGAGACGGCGCAGTTATTCGGTGGCGAGCAAAAGCCGGTGGTTGCGGGTGCGCAGGAGCCGCTGCTAACGGCCAGTGCCGCCCCGGCCGCAACAACCACAACAACGACCGAAGCTGCCACGGAGGGTGTGGCTGTGACGAGTAACTGGTAAGGGGGATGGCGATGGGGCTGCTGGCAGATGCGATGAGCGGGATAGGGGCAGCGCTGCTGCCGGTAGCGGCGGCACTGCTGTTTGAGGAGTTGACGTTTGGCGGGCTGGTCCGGCTGTTGATTGCTCCATGGCCGGGAGCCAGGAAACACGGGGCACGCGGCGGAGGATCTTCGCAGGCGTGCGGACGGAAAGAGCACAAGCACGGGAGTGGAGGCGGGAAATGATCGCGCTGAAGATGTTGCTGATGGTTGCGGGAGTGTTGATGATGGCTGCCGCTGTTGCGATTCCGCTGTATGGGTTGTGGATGCGGATTCGCTATGCAATGAAGAAAAAAGCTGGTGGAGACGGGTTGTTCCTCGAGACAGGCGCTGATGAACCAGAACCCTTACCAATTGCGTGGCGAGGGCCAGTGGCGCTGGCGATGGTCGCGTGCCTGCCGATGCTGATCGCAACCAGCATGGTGGTGGTGCCGAGCGGGATGGGTGGTGTGCGCATCAGCCAAATCAACGGGACGGAGCCGGGAACGCTGTATCCGGGGCTTGCATTTTGTTACGCCGCTGGTGGAGAGCGTGCAGTTGTTTGACCTGCGCGATCACCTGTTCACGGCCGGGATCGTGGATGCGGGAAAGCCGGGCTTGAAGAATGAAATGACCGTGCAGTCGCGGGAAGGGCTGAATATCGGATTGGCGGTGACAGTGCGGTACCGCCTTGACCCGAACAAGCTGGCGAGCGTGCAGACGCACTTGCCACAGCCGGCAGACAAGGAGCTTGTGCCTCCGGTTGTTGCGAGTGCGTGGCGGGAACTGGCGCCTTCGTACACAGTGCGGGAGATCTTCTCAAGCAAGCGCGAAGAGGTGCGGAATGCTGCGTCGGGGATCATCACGAAGAAGCTGGCGAACGACGGCATCGTGGTGGAAGAGGTGATGCTGTCAGATATTCAGTTGCCGGAGCAGTACGCGAAGGGGCTGGAAGGGCTGCTGTTGAAGGAGCAGCAGGACGACCAGATGGCTGTGGATACGGACATCCAGCAGAAGCAGGTGCGGATTGCCGAGTTGGAAGCGGAAGCCGAGGCAAAGCAGAAGGAGAAGCGGGCCGAGGGCGATGCGCAGTCCAAAGTGATCGAGGCCAAGGGCGAGTCGGACGCGATGCAGTACACACTGCCGCTGAAACAGAAGCAGATTGAGCAGAGCAAGCTCGAAGCGGAGGCCCGTAAGGAAGCGACGATCCAGAATGCGCAGGCCGACGCCGAGGCCAAGGTAATCGACAGTAAGGCTGAACTGCAGCGGCGCAACCTGCTGGCCGACGCGGAAGCCAGCCGCATCAAGTTAATCGCCGCGGCAAATGCGGAGCGGATGACGAGTGAAGCAGCACTGCTGAACAAGTCTCCGCTGTTGATCAACAAGATCGTGGCCGAGCGCTTGTCGGACAAGATCCAGGTTGTCATGGTGCCTTCGGACGGGAAATTCTTCTTCGCAAACGATGTATTCAAGAACATGGCGAACGCTCCGATGGTGAAGCAGGAGATGGATTCGGAGTCGGAGCCGGATCCGAAAAGCGGGCATTGAGTGCAGCGGCCGGGGTAGTACACGACGAGGAGACGCGGCGGGCTGCGCCTCCTCGTTTGCTCGTGGCACAACGATCGAAGTCGGATGCACCGGCGCGACACGCCGCAAACGATATAATCCGCGCAACGACAAGCAGAGAAATGATGGGATCAATGAGGCTGATCTGGGGAGTGGCGCTAGGGCTGTGTTGGATGGTTGGAATCGCGCCTATTGAAGCGCAAGCGCCGCAAACGCAGAGCCGATGGACACAGCCGGCGGCGGATCTGGCGGCACAGATCGTCGACATTCTTGGGCCGGGCCAGGCACAGTTGACGATTCGCAATCTTTCGACAATTCAGACGAGCGAAATTCCAGCAATTCGAAAGTTGCTGGAGCAGGACCTAAAGGCGCACGGAGTAATTGCCTCGGGTGGAGAAAGCGCGAATGCGGTCCGCGTAACCCTGAGCGAGAATGCGCGCGAGCGGTTGTGGGTGGCTGAAGTTGTGGAAGGCAGCGAAACGCACGTGGCAATGGTGCACGTTGACGCTTCGCCTGCGCCCGCGGGAACTGCCGATGCGCGAATGGTGCTGCGGAGAGAGAGAATTGCCGGAATCGGCGGAACTGCGCAGGATAAGCCAATTCTTGCGGGGGCCGAGATCAATGGACATTTCGTGGTGATGTTTGCGGATCGAATCTCGATCTTCTCGGCAAGTGCCGGCGGCTGGATGGAAGCGAATACATTTCTGATTGAAAAGCCACTGGGGCGCGATCCGCGAGGAGTTTTGCTCGCAACCGCAGACGGAGGTGGCTTTGCTGCGTATGCTCCGGCAATTGAATGCACGGGGAGCTATTCTCTCCCCCTGAGCGGCGCGACTGGGGAAAGCGGCTGGAATGTACGCTGCCATGCGAGCGATGACCCGTGGCCGGTGTACCAAAGCGGCGATGCGAGCGGCGTACCAGCGCTAAAGGCTTTCTACAACCCAGCGCGCGATTTCTTTACGGGCGTGGTCACGCCGAGCATCGGTGTTGATCTGCCGGCGTTCTATTTGGCGGGAATGATTCCGCGGGCTGCGGGCGGGGCTGCATTGTTGCTCGCTGGAGTCGATGGGAAGGTCCAGCTGGTGGAGAACGGCGCGATGAGGGCAGCTGCCGGAACGCGCGACTGGGGCAGCGATTTTGCGATGATTCGCTCGGGGTGCGGTCTGGGTACACAAGTAATTGCATCGAGTTCTGGAGAGGCAATGAATGACAGTTTGCGCGCATTCGAAATTCCAGCCCTTGAGGCGATTCCGACAAGCGCACCGCTGGCGATGGATGGGACTGTGACCGCGTTATGGACGGCGCAGGATGCGAAGAGCATATTTGCGGTGGTGCGCAATTCGGTAGGTGGATACGAGGTGGACCGTGTTACGGCACTTTGCAATTAGCTTTTTTCTGGCCTCGGTTGCGATCTGCACCTGGGGAAGAACACGTCCGCATTATGGCGGCACACTTCATGTTGAGACTGCAGGAGACGCCTGGGAACGTCCCGACGGAATTGCACGAAGGCTGGTATACGACGGGCTGACACAGATGGACGGGCACGGTGCACTGCAGCCCGCCCTGGCGTTGACATGGGAGTCAGACAATGCCAACCATCGCTGGCAGTTTCGGCTACGGCCGGGAGTACGATTTCACGATGGTTCGCTGCTGACATCAGCCTCCGTCGTGGCTTCCCTCAGCGTTTCGTGCAGTGCTGATTGCCCATGGACGGCGGTGAAGGCAGTGGGTCCGCTGGTGGTGTTTACGAGCGACTCGCCAATGCCGAATCTGCCGGCGTTGCTGGCTAGCGATCAATTCCTGATTGCGCTCGTAGCAACAGCGGATGGCAAGACACCGGTGGGCGCGATCGGCACCGGTCCGTTTCAGGTGACAGGATTCAATAACGGTGTGCTGGCGCTAACCGCGAACGAGAACGGCTGGTCAGGACGGCCATTTGCCGATGCGATTGAGATTCGGCCGTGCATCGAGCGGTTCGCGAGCAGTGGCTCGACCTGAGCCTCGGGCGCGCCGACGTGGTGGAGGTTCCAGCGGAACAGATACGACAGGCTCAGCAGCAAAAACTGACAGTGCTGACCTCACCGCCGGTGATGTTGGTGGCGCTTCAAGTGAGCGATTCAGGTGCGCTGGCGAACGTGAAGCTGCGCGGCGCGATTGCGGCGGCCGTCGATCGTAGCGCACTCTATAACGTGATCTTCCAGAAGCAGGGCGAAGTAACGGCGAGCCTGTTGCCGCAGAGGCTGACCGGCTATTCATTTCTCTTTCCCACCGATCGAGACTTGAACAAGGCACATGAATTGCGCGGAGGGCTGACGACAACACAGCTGACACTGAGCGCAGAAGGGGATGCTGCCATGCAACTGGCGGCGCAGAGAATTGCACTGAATCTCCACGAGGCAGGATTCAATGTGCAGGGCACGAATGCCAGCGCGCAGCACGCAGATATAGTACTGCGGAAGTTGCTGATTGCTGGTTCCGACCCTGCCGCTGTTCTCGAGAGAATCGTTTGGGACACGGGAAAAGTGGGATCGATAACAGAACAGACGGACGCGGCTCTCTTCAAGCGAGAGCAAACCATTCTGGACGATAAGAGGATTGTTCCATTGCTCTGCTTGCCTGAGGCTTTTGCGAGTGGACCGCGCGTGCGCGATCTGCATCTGCGCGCGGATGGGACGGCGGACCTGGCCGATGCTTCGCTAGAGGACACCCGGTGAGCCTGCGGCAGAAGCTGCTTCTTTTGTTTTCGCTGACTGTGGCCGCTGCGGTTGCGGCGGTAGCGTGGACGGTGCTGGTCCGCATACGGCAGGTATTTGAGAAGCGCGACCAGGAAGAGACAGCGCTTTTCGTCAGCCAGTTTCAGCGCGAGTTTCAGCATCGTTCGTCAGATGTGGCGGCGGCCGTCGATCGCATTGCAGGGCAGGAGCGAGTGCGCAACATGGCGTTTGAGCTGGTGCAATCGAATGATGCCGCTCCTTATCTCAACGAGGCACAGGCATTGGCTCAAGATGCTCAGCTCGATTTTCTTGAGATCGTGGGACCGGACGGGAACATTGTGAGCTCGGCGCAATGGCCGGCGCGGTTTGGATATGCGGATCCTGCCGCAAGCGAAGGTTCGCAGACTCCATTTCTGAAACGCGAAGAGTTATCGGATAACAGCTCGGTGCTCGGCCTGTTTGCGGTACGCGCGATTCGCGGAGCTGAGCCGGCGGTGAAACTTGTCGGCGGAAAGCGGCTGGACCAAAGCTTTCTTGCGGATCTTCCGATTGCGCCCGGGATGCAGGTCGCGCTCTACAGCGAGACGGCCAGCGCGACGAATGACGCGACGAGTGACGTAGGTGCAAATACAAGCGGCACAGGCCTGGCGCGGTTCGATCCCAAGCGGCTGGTAAGTGCAGGCGGAGAGGTGCAGGGCGCGGCGCGCTATGCGTCATTGATCGATCAGGCGCGCACTAGCGGACAGCCACAGAGCGGGATACTCTACTTAACGCCACGGCGCGAAGACAGCGTGAATGCGACGGCGATTCCGCTGAAGAACTCCGCCGGCAATGTGCTGGCGGTGCTAACGGTAGCGATTTCGCGCGGCGGACTGGTGGCGGAGCAGCAGCAGATTCGCGCAATTGCGTATGGCGTGGCGAGCGGCGGGATCCTGCTGGCAATCATCTTCAGCCTGTGGATTGCAGCGCGCGTGTCGCGGCCAGTAGAGGAATTGGCGCGAGCGGCAGAAGAAGTGGCAAGCGGAAGCTGGAATACGCGTGTGCCGGTGCGCGGTCGCGACGAAGTCGGGATCTTGGCGCGCAGCTTCAATCACATGACGGAGCAGCTGACGAATCAGCGCGAAAAGCTGGTGCAGAGCGAGCGTGTGGCGGCGTGGCGCGAACTGGCGCGAAGGCTGGCGCACGAGCTGAAGAATCCGCTGTTTCCGTTGCAGCTAACGGTGGAGAACCTGGTGCGAGCGCGGCAATTGCCAGCTGCGGAGTTCGACGAAGTGTTCAGCGAAAGCACGCAGACGCTGAGCATGGAGATCGCGAATCTGAAGAAGATCATCGGGCGATTCAGCGACTTCAGCAAGATGCCGAAGCCTGAGCTGGAGCGGATCGACGCGAAGGATCTCGTAGCGCGCGTGCGGGCACTTTATGCGGTGAGCAGTAAAGACGGACCGAAGGTCAGCGTGGAAGCCGACGTTGATGATCGGCCAATGCCGATCATGGTTGATCCGGAATTGATGCATCGGGCGCTTTCAAATTTGGTGCTGAACGCGAAGGATGCGATGCCGGAAGGTGGGACTGTGACTATCTCCGCTCGTCTAAAAGGTGAAGCCGTGGAACTACGCGTTTCGGATACAGGCGAGGGGCTTACGCCGGAGGAATGCGAGCGGCTGTTCACTCCGTACTACACGACGAAGCAGCACGGGACGGGGCTGGGGCTGGCGATTGTGCAAAGTGTGGTGGCGGACCATGCAGGTACCATAGCCGTGGAGAGCCGCGAGGGCCAGGGCGCGACGTTTGTGATTACACTGCCGAGGGCTGAGGGATGAGCGCAAAAATTCTGATTGTCGATGATGAGGCCAACACGCTGGCTTCGCTTTCGCGCGCCTTCCGGCTTGCGGGACACGAGGCCGTGGTGTGCGACAACGCGGCGCGGGCGCTGGAGTTGGCGCAGGCACAGCCGTTCGACTTGATCCTGAGCGACGTGGTGATGCCGAAGCGCGACGGTCTTTCGCTGCTCGAAGATCTGAGGAATGCAGAGGTCGCCACTCCAGTGGTGATGATGAGCGGGCAGGCGCACATTGAGATGGCAGTGCGCGCGACCCGGCTGGGCGCCCTGGATTTTCTCGAGAAGCCGCTGACTACCGAGAAGCTGCTGGTGACGGTCGACAACGCGATGAAGCTGACGCGGCTCGAGACGGAGAATCGCGATCTGCGAACGCGCGTTGGCAAGCACACAATGGTGTGGAACGGCGAAACGATGCGGCGCGTGATGGCGCAGATTGAGCGCGTGGCTGCCAGCGAATCGCGCGTGTGCATCTACGGGGAAACCGGTACGGGAAAAGAACTGGTAGCGCGGACGCTACATGAGAAGAGCTATCGCGCGAACGGGCCATTTGTGACGCTGAACTGTGCAGCCGTTCCGGCGGAGTTGATAGAGAGCGAGCTCTTCGGACACGAAAAGGGATCGTTCACCGGCGCGGCGCAACGCCACAACGGGAAATTCGAGCAGGCGCATCGGGGAACGCTCTTTCTGGATGAAATTGGCGATATGCCAGTTGCCATGCAGGCGAAGCTACTGCGCGTGCTGGAAGAAGGCGAAGTGGAACGGATCGGCGCCGACAAGCCGACCAAGGTGGATGTGCGCGTGGTGGTGGCAACTCATCGAAATCTCGAGCAGCTTATTGAGAGCGGGGGATTCCGGCGCGATTTGTATCATCGCGTGGTCGTGTTTCCGCTGACATTGCCGCCATTGCGCGACCGCTGCGAGGATCTGCCGGCACTGGTGGAGCACTTTGCGCGGCAAGTGAGCGCACAGAATGGATGGAAGCCGGTGCCATTCAGCGCGACGGCGATTGAAGCGTTGAAGGAATACGCGTGGCCAGGCAATATCCGCGAACTGCGGAACGTGGTGGAGCGATTGCTTCTGCTGGCTGGCGACGAAGTAAACGGCGAGGATGTGCGTATGGCGCTACCTGCGACGCGGAGCACCGGGCCGGAACAAACGGGCGCAGACGGAGAAACCGGGCCGCTGGCGCAACGCGTACTCGCATTCGAAAAGAAGGTCGTGCTGGCAGAACTTGATCGACACGGCCGGCACATTACCCAGACTGCGAAGGCCCTGGGTCTGGAGCGCAGCCATCTTTACAAAAAGTGCGCGCAACTGGGAATCGATCTGCAGAATCTTCCTGGGCGGAATGATAGCTAGGGAATTTTGCCGCCGCGGAGAGCAGAATGCTGTTCTCTTCGCATCCAAATACCAGTGCTCGTGGCAACAGGTGGTACCTTTCCGTCCTCTAAGAGATCCGTTACGCAGAGACTAGCGAAATCCGATGACGGGTCGCTCCCGACTGGAAGATCGATCATAGAATGACGTGAGGTTCTTCTTCAGGCGTGGCGCGGACGATCTGTGCAGCGAGTCCAGGGGCCTTGCAATCGAGCGACAGCAATGAGCGAGAAACACATTCGATTCCGCATCGCTTCGTACAATACCCACAAGTGCCGGGGGATTCACGGCACCATTTCGCCTGAGCGCGTCATACGCGTAATTGAGGAGCTCGATGCGGACATTTTGTGTCTGCAGGAGATCGTGGATGCGGCTGGTGGCACCGGCAAGTATGACCAGGCGCGTCAGATTTCAGAAGCATTTCCGAAGCTGAACCTGGCCTTCGGCGAAACCCGGCCACTGCACGGCGGACGCTACGGCAACATGCTGATGACGCGCTTCCCTATCGAGGAGGTGCGAACCCATGACATCACGAAATCCAGACGCGAAGAGCGCGGAGTGTTGCAGTGCGCAGTCGGAGTAGGCCGAGGCTTAACGGTCAATGTCTTCAATGTTCACCTGGGCACTGGCTACATGGAGCGGCGGCGCCAGATCGAGGTTCTGATCGGTATGGAGATACTCGCGCAGCCCGAATTGCGAGGCCCGCGCATCGTGATCGGCGACTTCAATGAATGGACACGCGGGCTGACGACGAGACTGCTGCAGGCCAGTTTCCAGAGCGATCGCCCGATACGAAATCGTCGCTCTGCGCGGACTTTTCCCGGGGTTCTCCCGATCCTGAGTCTGGATCATTGCTACTACGAAAATCCGCTGGAGATGGAGAACACGAAAATCTGGCGGAGCCGTCGGGCGCTGATCGCATCGGATCATTTGCCGTTGATTGCCGATTTTCGCTTGCCCGGAAACGAATGCCGTTGAACGCGGTTTGCGACATTACTGACGGTGTTTTAGAAATCCACGATTTGCGCCCGGTATCGCCCAGACGCCATCAAGGTCTGCCCCGTGGGAAGACTGGACCCCTTCCAGGCACTGGACAGTCCGAAGACTGCCCAGCGACCCCTCGCCCCCCCATTGGCCACTTTCCATAATATTTGGTTATGTATTGTTCTCATATTCGCATGACCCCGGATAGCGGTCGTTGCTGCAGAGCAGGTAATTGATTGCTACCGGACAATCTAGCGCAACCACGCCCCTAAGTTATTCACGGTAAAGACCGAGAGGCGCGAGCTCACCGCCAAAATATCTTCATTTTGAATCCATCAAGAGTTCGGGTTTTCGCAAAAAAAGCTTACCCCTTCCCTTTGTCAAAATGCCTTCGCGCTGCCACTCCCCTAACGTGCGGCTGACCGTGAATGGCGTTACATTCGCGCCGGCTGCCAGGTCTTCGTTCCCAACCCGGATTTCGACGCCATCCGGACAAACCCTGCCGATTCCGGAGGCCAGGCTGAGTAGCAGATTGGCAATGCGTCCACCGGCGTCGTCGGACATTAAAGAAATCCTTGCTGAAATTGCCCACGCGATGTGCTCGGTCACCGCGACAGAGAGGGCATTGTCCAGCAACATCGGAAAGCGGGACATGAACTCCCGCACGGTCTTTCTATCCCACACCAACACACAACTGCCCGGCTCCACTTCCGTGCTGGCCATGTACTGGGAAGGAGCAGACAAAATCGTCACGCCTCCGAAAAATTGGCCGGCGGTCAACCAATGGAGAATGATTTTTCGGCCGCTGCTCGTCACTACAAATTGCCTTCCCTGACCTCTTGTGAGAAGGAACAATCGCTCGGCAGGGTCGTCACGCTGAAGGATTACGGAGGACCGGGGGAAATGCCGGTGGGTCGCTGCAGACAAGATCGAACTGATTTCGGCTGTAGTCAATCCACAGAAATATCGGGGCCTGAGCCGGTCGGGGAGACCAGCAACACGCTTCTTGTCAGTTGAGGAGGTGCAGCCGCATTTCACATGACACTTTTATCAGGACGAGGCGTCCCAAGTCTCGAATGAGCTCCTGACCATGATCCAGAACCCTTACCGCGCCCTAACAAGCTAAGACCCAACAGCCACATGCAGGAACTAAGAGCAGATTTTCCGGCCCGCAGATAATTTCCCCAGCAAGACCTAACTCCAGCAGATTGTGAGAGTCACGTGGGGGATAACACAAAATGGCTATGCGTTCCACACCAAACTGCCATCTTCTACCGACCCAAGTAGCGTTAAGTTAATGGGATAGCAGCTCCCCTTCACCGTACTTGGCTTCCTGGGAGCGGTTCATTTAAAGCGACCCGCAGCCGAGGTCCGAAGAATCTGGTTTGAACGTGATGTCGCTGAGCACTGAAGATTGAATGATGAAGATCAGGTGAATATGCAACATGATATCCAAGTCGGAAATGATCAGTGCACCGAGTTCTCTGCGTCGGATATAGCTCGCGCCCGAATCGAATACGACTATATTGACCTTGATTTTCACCTGACGCCAAACGGCTGGCTGATGGGCGACATTCGATGCGTATTCAAGGACGTGAACATGACCAAGCCAGCTCCCTTCGATCGAGTGCTCACGTTGACGCACAGGACGCATCATGTCTCGACCCATTCAAACCAACTGCGCTCAGTGACGGTTTCGTGGCGAGGCGCGGCGACCGACGCTCAGATCGCCGAACTCAGGGCGAAGTACCCGCCCCCCTTCAATCCAGAAGACGAATCGATCACGGCGTGTTCAAGTTACCGCTGACGCTTCCTGAGACAGAACTTGTGACGCCCTTTGGACCGGGAGCTTGCTGGTGCCGGGAGGGGGGGTCGAACCCCCATGACCGCAAGGGTCGGCGGATTTTGAGTCCGCTGCGTCTGCCAGTTCCGCCATCCCGGCCATGCAATGCAACTGCGCTAGATTCAATGATCTAATCGATGTCAACTTCGCTGTTGCGGTGGTCTCAAAAGAACGAGCTGCGCCACTGGACGGCTGTCTTTTGAGTCCTATCAGTATCGCACAGTCTGTGGGTTGCAGCCAGATGGCGCTCAGACGCAGGAAATCGCCAGCGTTCTCAGCGGTTCGGAGATTCTATTGAAATGGCGCGCTATACTCCGGCTATCGGTTTCTCCCAGGTCCCATCGGAATCGAGGCGACTCGTGGCTCGCGTCGCATGCCTATTTTCGGTTGAGTATTACGATACGGTCGAGCACCCGCTGCCCGGCTGGGACAAGGTTCCCTTTGGCCTGAGCATGATCGCTGCGTGCTTTGAACGCGCCGAGCACGAGGTGCGCTGTTGGGTCGTTTGTCCCGAGACTGATTTGAATTATGTCGCGCGGGAAATCATCCACGATTTTGGCGCCGAGATGGCTGCCGCCAGCTGTGTCACCACGCAGTTCCCACTTATCGCTCGTCTTTGCCAGCAGCTTAAGAATCTGAAGCCGTCGATTTCAATCCTGCTCGGCGGTGTTCATGCGACCATTCGTCCGCAGGAGTGCATTGCGCATCCAGCTATAGATGCCTTGTGTGTTGGGGAAGGGGAAGACTGTGCGGTGGCGTGGGTCAACGCTCTCGCCGCTGGCGCTGAACCGCGTGGCATTCCGGGAGCATGGATCAAGATCCCCGGCAAAGCTGAAGTGGATCGAACTCCCTCTGCGCCCTTCCGTACTGATCTCGACATGCTTCCGATGATCGACTATAGGCACTGGGAGCGTTGGATCGATCCGCAGGACCGCTGTTTGCGTGTGGTCGTAGGTCGCGGATGTCCAAATGCGTGTGCCTATTGCTCCAACCAGGCTCTGCGCCAGACGCAGGCCGGACGCTACGTACGTTTCCGGTCTCCGGAGAATATCATCGCGGAAATCAAGATGCTCCTCGGGCGCTTTCCGGACATGACGTCGATGAGCCTGGAGATGGAAACAATTGGCGCATCGATTCCCTGGGCATTGCAGCTCTGCGAGGGGTTGGCAGCCTTCAACGCCTCGCTCAAAAGGCCGCCTATCGCCTTCCGCACGAATCTGGCTGTGACCGGCCGCCTCGTCCGGCAGGAAGACGAACTCAATGCGCTCCTGGCGGCCTTCCGCAGAGCCAATTTGCTCACCCTCGAAGTCGGCCTTGAATCGGGCTCTCCCCGTATCCGCAGAGACATACTCAATCGTCCGCACTACACCAACGCTGAGTTGATTCGGTTCTGCGATGCTGCCCGCCACCATGGGATCGCCGTATTGCTCTATTTGCTGATTGGCGTTCCCACTGAGACTTCAGCTGAGGCTATTGAAACCACCGCTGTCGCGCGCGCGTGCAACCCGCTGGACATTGCCCCATCCATTTTCTATCCATATCCGGGAACGAAACTGCACGAACTCGCAGCTGAGATGCACCTGATCAATCCCCGCGATGTCGGGGTTACAGCCGAGCGTTCCCGTGTTTACCTCAAATTGAAAGACTTCCCGCGCTGGCGTGTCTTCCTTGAATACGTCCTTATCCAGTGGCGGGTCTTCCATGGCCGGCGAAACACAACCTGGATCGCGCGCAAGATGCTATCGCGAGCGCTAGCCTTTGTGCCAGCCCTGCTGATCAGCGCACTTCATACTAAAGAGAAGCTGCGTATCCACTTACGGCCAAACTCTTCCGTGCTGCCTCCAGCGGCCTAGGCTGATCTACGACTATTCAGCGCTGCCCAAGCCTCCCTCGATCCGATTCGGAAGATGTCCCCCGAAATTCTTCGGTACCGCCGCTGGGTGATTTCTTCGCCATTTGAGCGGCAACCCTGCAAGCTGATCCCATGCGACAATGGAATTAATCGTGATGACCACTGCCTCTTCCGCAGTCGTTCCCGAGCCGGTCGTCGTAACCCCGGAGTTGCTGGCGCAGCACAGCATCACTCCGGATGAATACGAACGGATTCTGGCAGCCCTGGGACGCGTCCCTTCCCTCACTGAGCTGGGCATTTACAGCGTGATGTGGAGCGAGCACTGCTCGTACAAGTCGAGCCGAGTGCACTTGAAGCGACTGCCCACCAAGAGCGACCGCGTGGTGCAGGGGCCCGGGGAAAATGCGGGCATCATTGACGTGGGCGACGGCTGGGCTTGCGCCTTCAAGATTGAGAGCCACAACCATCCCAGTTATATCGAGCCCTACCAGGGCGCGGCCACGGGCGTTGGCGGTATCCTCCGCGACATCTTTACCATGGGCGCACGGCCCCTGGCGGTAATGGATTCACTGCGATTTGGTCCGATTCAGCCCGAACCCGGCGTCGAACCGGAGCTGGTTCAAAAGAACCACTCGGTCGTTGAGGGCGTGGTGAGCGGCATCGCAGGGTACGGCAACTGCTTCGGAGTGCCGAACCTGGGCGGTGAGACGAAGTTTGAGCCGTGCTATAGCGGCAATCCCCTGGTGAACGCATTTGCGCTTGGCCTGGTGCGGAAGGATGAGATCTTCTACGGGAAGGCCACCGGCATCGGAAACCCAGTAATTTATGTAGGCGCAAAAACGGGGCGCGATGGCATTCACGGCGCGACGATGGCTAGCGAGGAATTCCACGCCGGTACTGAAGCAAAGCGGCCGAACGTGCAGGTTGGCGATCCGTTTATGGAGAAGTTGCTGCTGGAGGCGTGCCTCGAGGCGATGAAGACGGGCGCGATCGTCGGCATCCAGGATATGGGCGCCGCTGGGCTGACCTGCTCGACATGCGAAATGGGCGCGCGCGGCGGTGTGGGGCTCGACGTGGAGTTGGATTTCGTTCCGCAGCGCGAGACCGGCATGAGCGCCTACGAGATCATGCTTTCGGAGAGCCAGGAGCGGATGCTGCTGGTGGCCGAGAAGGGCCGCGAAAACGAGGTGCTGAGCGTCTTCGCCAAGTGGGGACTCGATGCAGTGATTGCGGGTACGGTGCAGCCGGGGCCGCGGTTGCGTATTCGGCATCATGGAGTTCTGGTCGCGGACATTCCGAACCAATCGCTGACGGATGATGCACCGCTATATCACCGGCCGGTAGGGACGTGGAAGTCGCCGATGCCGATGAATGCTCCGTTGAGCGCGCTCGATGAGCTTGGCAAGGACCGGGACTTTACTGCGGACCTGAAGAAGTTGCTCGCGAGTGCGAATGTCTGCTCGAAGCGCTGGGTGCATGAGCAGTATGACACCATGGTGCAGACCAACACGGTGCTGGGGCCCGGTGGTGAAGCCGGTGTGATGCGCATCAAGGGAACCGGCACATTGCACCACGAACGCGGGCTGGCGATGGCGCTCGATGGGAACGGGCGCTGGACTTATCTCGATCCTAAGCTGGGTGCAATGCATGCCGTGGCCGAGGCCGCGCGCAAGGTTGCGATGACGGGCGCATTGCCGGTGGCGGCGACGAATTGCCTGAACTTCGGCAATCCGGAGAAGCCGGAGATCATGGCGCAGTTGTCGAATGCGATTGATGGGATTGCAGAAGCCTGCACGGCACTGGGAACGCCGATCACTGGTGGCAATGTTTCGTTGTACAACGAAACCAAGGGCGAGGGGATTTATCCCACGCCAGTGCTGGGGATTGTCGGGATTTTGGACGATGTGACCAAAGCTGTGCCGGCGAGCTTTCAGCGGGCGGGCGATGCGATTCTGCTGTTGTGGCCGGTGCCGAGGGGTAAAGAACCGAATCCGAATCTCGACGTTCCCGCGCATCCGGAGCCGACCGACTCGACATCGAATGTGGTTCCCGGCGTCATGGGTGATGAGCCAGTCGTCGTAGCCGAAGAGTCACTGGTGCCAGAAGCTTCTGCTTCTGCGAAGCTCAGGGTGTTTGGGTCGTCGGAGTACGCAAAGGCACTGCTGAATTCAACGTGGGGCCGGCCGCCTGAACTCGATCTTGAAGCAGAGGCCGATCTGCACGCGATGCTGATCGAATTGGCTAATCGGAAATTGATGCATTCGGCACGCGATATATCGGACGGCGGAATCGCGGTGGCGCTGGCGCAGGCTGCATTTGCAAACAACTTTGGTGCGCGAGTAGAGCAGGCACAGCCGTTGATGGTGCATCCGCTGTTCGGTTTGTTTGCGGAGCCGGCCTCGACAGTCCTGCTCACCGCAAACCCTGAGCGGGTCTCGGACATCGAGGAGATCGCAGAGCATTTTAAATTCAACGTCGCTCGGATCGGGACCACTGGCGGAGACCGGCTGGAGATCGCCGTCTACGGCGACGTGTTCATTTCGGCTTCCCTCTCAGAGTTGCGTGAACCTTGGGCAAAGTCTCTCGAAGCAGTCCTTCATAACGAGGTGTTGGCATGAGCCATTGCTTCAGACGCGGCGCAGCCGCCGCCCGCCGTGCGCGCAGCACCGAGGTGACGGCATGAGCCGGTTGCTGTTCCAGGGGGTCGGGGGGGTCGAAGACATTTCAGAGGCGCTCCGCGAACAATCGAACCGCAGAAACTTCGACTTCGCATCATCCGAAGACGACGCTTCGCATCGGATGACAAACGGCTCTGAGGACAAGCTGCGCGAAGAATGTGGGGTCGTGGCCATTCACGGACATGCCGACGCAGCGAGGATGGCGTATCTCGGACTCTATGCGCTGCAGCATCGAGGGCAGGAGTCGGCGGGAATTGCGACAGCCGACGGGCAACACCTCGCGAACATCAAGGGCATGGGACTGGTTTCGGAAATCTTTACCGATGAAGTGTTGCAGAAACTGCCCGGACAAATGGCAATCGGGCACACGCGTTATTCGACGACAGGGGACTCGGCGCTGTTAAATGCGCAGCCGATCCGCGTGGACTCAACCAAGGGACTGATTGCGATTGCGCATAACGGCAATCTCGTTAACCTTGGCAATGTGCGGGCAAAGCTCGAGCGCGATGGCGCATACTTCCAGACTACGTCGGACTCCGAAATCATCGTGCAGTTGATAGCGCATTCGAAGGCGGGCACGCTGGTGGATGCGATTGCGGATTCGTTGCGCCAGGTTGAGGGCGCCTTCTCCATCGTGATGATGACCCGCGATCGAATATTTGCCGCGCGCGATCCGCGTGGCTTCCGGCCGCTCTCAATCGGGCGTATCAAGAACCATGAAGGCCCGGACACGATTGTGTTTGCCTCGGAGACGTGCGCATTCGACCTGCTGCGCGCTGAGTACGAACGCGACGTCCTGCCCGGTGAGCTGGTGATGGTGACGGAAGACGGATTGACGAGCCGGCAATACTCAACGGGCGTCGCGCAGACAAGCTGCATCTTCGAGCATGTCTACTTTGCGCGGCCCGATAGCCGCATTTTCGGCCGCTGGGTGCAAGAGAGCCGAGACCAGATGGGGCGCCAGCTTGCGCGCGAGTCTGGCGTACCTGCAGACGTTATTGTGCCAGTGCCGGACTCGGGCGTGACCGCTGCGCTGGGTTACGCGGAAGAAAGCGGCATTCCGTTTCGATTTGGCTTGATCCGCAATCACTATGTCGGCCGCACGTTTATTGAACCCGAGCAGCGCGTGCGCGACTTTGGCGTGCGCCTCAAGCTCAATCCGGTACATAACCTTCTTGAAGGCAAGCGCGTGGTGCTGATCGATGACTCGATCATTCGCGGCACGACGAGCCGGAAGATCGTGCGCATGGTGCGCGGGGCCGGAGCGAAGGAAGTTCACCTGCGCATCAGTTGTCCGCCAACGATTTCGCCCTGTTTCTACGGGGTGGATACGCCCAGCAAGAAAGAACTGATCGCAGCCAACAACACCGTCGAAGAGATTCGGCGCTATATAGAGGCCGATTCGCTTGCGTATCTCTCGCTGGAAGGACTGCTGAAGTGTTGCGATGGAAGCGAGCACAACGGGTATTGCACAGCCTGCTACACCGGCAACTACCCGACGGCATGGGTCGATGTGGACGAGATTCTGCCCGCGACGGCGAGCGCTTAACGCTCAGACCAAACCTGATACAGTCATTCATTGCCGGCCTGTCTCAAGCGGGTCCGTCTGCGAGCGCCACGATCCGCGCCTTTGCGTACGTGTGCGCGAGATTGCGCGTCAGGAAGAACATCACCAGCGCCGCCCCAAGGCTCGGCACCACGAGCCCTCGCAGCCCCAGCTGATAGCTGCCGGACAGGTCGCGCATGCGGCCCATCCAGTAAGGGCCAATAAACCCGCTGAACATGGTGATGGTATTCATCGCGGCAAGGCCCGCTGCCGCCGCGCGCCCCGCGAGGAACTGCGTAGGCACTGCCAAAGCCGGTCCCTGCATCGCCATAAATGAAATAAAGCTGGCCGCTAGCGCGGCTACCACCAACCACGGTTCTTTCGCATAGCTCGCTGTCAAATAGCCGGCCGCCATCACCATGCAGGGAACAATGCAATGTAGCGCGCGTTCGCCGCTGCGATCGGAGTACGCGCCGTTCAGCAACATCCCCACCGCACCTGCCAATCCAAAGCACGCCACCAGGAGGCCAACATTGGTCACGCTCCATCCGGTCGCTGCCTGAAGAATCGCCGGCGCGGAGAAGCCGTAAGCATAATTCGCCGTAAGTGCGCACAGGAAGTAGGCTCCGATCATCCAGACCTTGGGCGACAGTAACGCTCGCAGCACGCCTGCTTCGTCTCGCAAATGCGCTTGCGCAGAATCAGCTTCAAGTTGGCGTTTGAGCCACATTCTCTCCTCGGACGTCAGCCACGTAGCTTGCATGGGTCCGTCAGGAAGTATCCAGAGAAAGACGAAACTGAAGAGTACCGCGGGCAAGCCTTCCACAAGAAAGAGCCATTGCCAGCCGGCAAGACCCAGCGTGCCTTGAAGCCCCATCAGTCCGCCGGCAACCGAGCCCATCACCACCGAGCTGAGAGGAAGCGCAATATAGAACCGGCTTACAGCGCGCGCCCGCATTTTTGCCGGGAACCAGAGCGTGAGGTAGTAAAGAACGCCCGGGAAAAAGCCGGCCTCCGCCATGCCAAGCAGGAAACGCACACCATAGAACTGCCAGGGCGTTCGGACAAACATCATGGCTGCTGCGAGCAGACCCCACGTAAACATGATGCGGGCGAGCCAGCGTTTTGGCCCGAAGCGCAGGAGAAGGAGATTTGAGGGTACTTCGCAAAGCGCATACGCAATAAAGAAAAGCCCCGCACCAATGCCGTAGACCGTGGCGCTGAAGTGCAGATCGCTGTTCATGCGCAGGGAGGCGAAGCTGATATTGATGCGGTCCATGTAGGCGAGGCCGTAGCCGACGGAGATGATTGGCAGCAGCCGTATCGCTGCTTTGCGCTGTGCCGAAACGCCGATTGCAGCTTCACTGTCAAGATCAGCGACCTGATCGGGCCTCGGGTCCGAATGCCGGCATTCTTGCTGACCTCGCGGGAATTTGGATGGTGCGCCGGAAGCGGGAACGAGCGGGCGTAAAGCGAATTTACCATAGCCCTTGCCGAACTGGGTCGCTTCGGTCCTTGACTATGACTGTGATAGCATCCGCCTGATCATGCTGATCAGTTTTGATCGCGCAACTCCTGTTGAGGTTGTCATGACTCGTTCGCGGCTGTTGTTTGCGGGCGCGGTTTTCCTGGGTTCCTTCCTGCTCTTCCTTGTCGAGCCAATCGCCGCAAAACAACTGCTGCCGGTGCTGGGCGGGTCCGCCGCTGTGTGGATAACATGCCTGGTCTTCTTTCAGACGGCGCTTCTGGCAGCCTACCTTTATGCGCACTGGATGGCGCAACGGCCGCGATGGCTTCTGTATTTTGCGTTGCTTCTGGTTGGATTCGCGTCGGCGGTGAGCTGGTGCATGCGGAGCGGCCGAGCGGGGGAGGGTCGACCCATCCGATCCTCACCGTATTTGCCGTGCTGGGCAGCACCATCGGTCTGCCCTTCCTCGTACTAGGAACGACGAGTCCTCTAATGCAGGTGTGGTGGGCGCGGCTGCACGGATCGGGGATTCCCTACCGCCTGTTTGCGTTATCGAACCTGGCATCGCTGTTGGCGCTGGGATTGTATCCAACACTGATCGAACCGCGATTGACGCTCGAGGCGCAGCGAATTGCATGGTGCTGCGGATTTGCAGTCTTCGCAGTAATCACCGGCGTGCTGGCGTGGAAGGCGCGGACGGCAATGGTGCACCCGATCACGCAGGATGTCACAGCCAAGGCCGAGGAAGGAATGCCTGCGCTGCCGGCGCAGAAGCTGCTTTGGATCCTGCTGCCAATGGGGGCGGCGATGCAACTGAGCGCAGTCACCAGCTATCTGACAGCAAACATTGCAGCGATTCCCCTGCTCTGGATTCTGCCCCTCGCAGTCTATCTGCTCACGATCATCCTCGCATTCGAGTTCCCTCACGTGTTGCCACGTAGCCTTGTCACGCGCTTCGTTCTCGTGATGCTTGCGGGGCTGGGCTATGCGCTGTCGAAACAGGATGTGGAGTGGCCGCTGCGCATCAGCATCGGTTTTTTTCTGATCGAAGCATTTGCATCATGCCTCTTCTGCCATAGCGAAGCGTATCGGCTTGCGGCCACGGCGTGCGTCTGAGTCGACGATGTTCTACCTGCTGTTCGCCGCGGGAGGAGCGCTCGGTTCATTCGTCATCGGCATTCTGTTCCCATTGCTGTTCCGCTTCAACATCGATCTCGTGATTACCTGCTGCTTCACCGCACTGCTGGCGATGCTGGTGACGTGGGAGGACGGCTGGAGTTCGCGGCTGTTGTGGGGTGTGGCCACGATTGTGATGGCGGTACAGATCTTCTGGATCAACATTGTGAATCAGCGCAACACGACCGTGGCGGTACGGAATTTCTATGGCGCGCTGCGGGTGAAGCAGAAAATCGCCGTTCCTGGAATTACTTTGCGCACGCTGACTAACGGCAACGTAGAGCATGGGACGCAGATCTTCGGCACCGATGAAGAACGCAAAACGCCGACCAGCTATTACGCCGAGGACTCGGGAGTTGGACTCGCCATTCGCGTGTGCTGCAACGGGCGACCGCGCAACATTGGAGTGATCGGTCTGGGCGCGGGAACCATTGCCGCATATGGGCGACCGGGCGACCGGATCCAGTTCTATGAGATCAATCCCGCAGTCGAGCCTATTGCGCGGAACGTCTTCACCTACATGCGCGATTCGGGCGCACAAGTCACAGTTGTAGAGGGCGATGCGCGCACTTCGCTTTCGCATGAGCCGCCGCAGGAGTTCAACGTGTTGGTGATTGATGCGTTTTCCGGCGACGCGATTCCGCTGCACCTGCTCACCACGCAGGCACTCGCGCTCTATCGACGGCATCTGGCGCCGGGTGGAGTCATTGCATTTCATATCTCGAATCGACACGTCGACCTCGAGGCGCCCATCGCCGTGCTCGCAAAAACAGCTGGGGTAAAGGCAGTCACCGTCGCAACAGCGGCCAATGACCGGCGAGGCGAGTTCACGGCGACCTGGATGCTGCTGAGCGACAACCAGGATTTTTTTGCACAGCCGGAGATTGCAAGAGCCGCCCAATATCCCGTGCTCGTACCGGGTCTGCGACCGTGGACCGATGACTACTCCGCGCTGCTCCCAGTCCTAAGCTGGTAACTGACGCCCGATCACCGATCCCTGTCCCCTGTATTTTTTGTCACAGGACGTTCATACTCCGGCTGTGATAGCATCCGTTTTCTTAAAGCTAGACGTCCGGCGGCCGCCCGTTGCACCTTGCCGCCTGGCGCCTGCCGGAGACTCTCCGCATGGACGAGGAAGACGGCAGACCGGGCGCTCGAGCCCGGCAACCCGGACGCAGTGACGTCCTGACGGACGCCTCCGCGATGCCCTTGTGCAACTCACCTCTTAATTTCCTGTCAAGCGCCGGGGTGCTCCTTCCATCTTCGTGTCCGGCACACGCTTCAACTCCAACCATTCGCATCGATATCCGTTTCAAGGAGAATTGCCATGAAAACGTACCAGGGAAGTGAGATCCGCAACGTAGCTGTAGTGGGGCATGCGCAAAGCGGCAAGACATCGTTGATTGCCGGGCTGCTGCATGCCGCAAAGATGACACCGACACAGGGACGAGTGAATGACGGCTCGGCCGTCACGGCATATGACGAAGAAGAAATAGCGCGCGGCACGACGATGCAGAATGCTGTGGCCTTTGCCGAGTGGCAGGGCGTGAAGATCAACTTTGTAGACACGCCGGGATTCCACATGTTCTCGCACGAGGCGCGGGCTGCACTGCTACCCGTCGAGGCGGCGTGCGTGGTGGTGAACGCCCAGCATGGCATTGAGCCCGTCACGGAGCGGGTTTGGAAGTACGCGGAAGAGGCGAATGTTCCGCGATTTGTGGTGATCAACCAGATGGACCATCCGAAAGCCGGCGGCGGCGGCGGATTGAGCGCACTGATCGATGACCTGCACGAGCGGTGGGGACGGAATTGCGTGCCGGTGCAGATGCCCATCTCGGACGCACAGGGATTTCATGGCGTGGTGGACCTGGTGACAATGGAAGCTTTCCACTACACGCCGAACGGCGATGGACGCGGCAAGATTACAGGCGAGATTCCGGCAAGCATCGCGCAACAGGCCAAGGAAGCGCACGAGGCGCTGGTGGAACTGGTGGCCGAGGGCAAAGACGAGCTGATGGAGGAATTCTTCGCCCAGGGGACGATTCCCGAGCAGCACCTGATTACCGCACTGCATGAGGCGATTCGCGAGGACCGCATTTTCCCGGTCTTGTTTGCCAGCGGCGGCGCGAATGTCGCAACTGACCATCTTCTGGACTTCATCAAGGTGTATGCGCCTGCGCCAACTGAGCGTGCCCCGATCCCAGTGAAGACGGCGGCGATGCAGGCTGTGGCGGCGAATGGTAATGGCGGCGATTCGAGCGCAGGCAACACGGCGTTCCGCAAGGTGGATGATGGCGAACCTGCAGCTCTCGTTGTCTTCAAGACGATGAGCGATCCGTTTGCAGGGCGCATCACCTTTTTCAAGATCATCAGCGGCGTGGTGAAGAACGATGCCACGCTTGAGAACTACACGCGGCGCGGGCAGGAGCGCTTCTCGCACCTGAGCGTCATGCAGGGCCGAAAGGCTGTCGAGGTTGCGGAACTGCATGCCGGCGATCTGGGTGCGGTGGCCAAGCTGCGCGAGACGCTGACCGGCGACACACTGGGAGCGAAGGGCGCAGATATCCAGGTTGACCTGGCGCCTCTACCTGAAGCTGCCATGACCTACGCAATTGAGCCGAAGAGCCGCGCTGACGAAGACAAGCTGGCGCCCGCAATTCACAAGCTGATGGAAGAGGATCTGCTTATCCGGTTCTTCCGCGATCCGCAGACCAATGAATTTCTGATTGCCGGCGCGGGACAACCTCACATCGAGTCGATCGTGTCGCGGCTGAAGAAACGCTATCACGCAGAGGTGACGCTGAAGGCGCCGAAGGTGCCCTATCGCGAAAGCATTCGCGGACGCGCCGAGGGGCATGGACGCCACAAGAAGCAGAGCGGCGGGCACGGGCAGTTTGGCGACTGCAAAATCCGCATGGAGCCTTTGCCGCGCGGCAGCGGGTTTGTCTTCGGCAACGAAATCTTCGGCGGTGCGATTCCGCGGCAGTTCGTGCCGGCGGTCGAGAAGGGCATCGTGGAATCGGCCGCGCGCGGCTACCTGGCCGGCTATCCCGTCGTCGACTTCAAGGCGACGGTTTATGACGGCAGCTATCACGACGTCGACTCGAACGAAATGTCGTTCAAAGTTGCGGGACGGCTGGCTTTCCGCAAATGCATGGAACAGGCCAAGCCCTGTTTGCTTGAGCCGATCATGAAGGTCGAGATCGAGGCGCCGGACGAGTTTGCGGGAACGCTGATGGGCGACCTGAACAGCCGGCGCGGGCGCGTGCAGGGCATGGAATCAAAGGGACGCACAACGCTGATCAACGCCGAAGTCCCGATGGCCGAAATGCTCACCTATGGCACGCTGCTGACTTCGATGACGCAGGGCAAAGGCAGCTACCGGATGGAGATGAACCACTACGACATCGTTCCGCAGCTCGTAGCCGACAAGATCCTGGCGAATGCGAAGCGGCCAGTGGAAGAGGAAGAGGAGTAAGTCAGGGATCAGTTATTAGAGATCTGCGGCTGTCTTCGGTAGGTTCGAAGATGGTCGCAGATTTTTTCTTTGCATTTTCCCCCCAGCGAACTCTCCAGGTTCACTCAGGAATTGACTGTCCGCCAGCAGGCTCGCGCCCGAAAGACCGTAAATACAATCACCTACATGCGCAAGTTAAAACTCGCCTCGCCCCACCGAATGGCTAGCCCAACAGCCCTTCCGAACACCTCGATCTGTTGTGATCTCTGACACCGCCATTCCATCCGCATTGTATGCATTCTAGTTTCTCCAGATGAAAAATCAGCCTCCGCCATCCAGCATCCGAATCCACTCCCCAGATTCCCTCAAGGACGTCGGGAAACATCGCAGTGGCGAACGAACCACCAATTGTTTCGAATCCAAACAGCTCTTTCTCCGGCGTGTTGCCTCTCTGGATATCGCGCTGAATCGAGTTCGCGAGTGCTCCCCCAAGACCAGCATTTCCTCCTGGGGCAGCCTGTGACAGAGTTCAACCATCCGACTCGCTGGCGGCTTTACGATCCCCTCGATGAACTTAAGGCGAAGCTCCAGAGGCTGGAACAAGCCGGAGACTCTGCCTCTCCTACGATTGCGGACCTGAAGCGCATTCTCTCCCAGCGAATTTCCGAGCTCGAGCAGCTACAGGAAGCCGCTATCAATAGACCATAGATACAGGCCGAATCGATAAACATGGGGCGAGCTCTATGGGATTTCGCTGGAAATTGAGATTGAAATCGGGTTATAGTCTGAAGACCCGCCGGTCTCGCCGGCTATGGAGGAGATCAATGTTCATGCCTGTCGTCGTACCACCTTCGCGCTGAACATTGCCTCGGGTTTTTCCCTTTCCTTCGTCCCCGAGGTCAGATTCAGACCTGGGGTGAGCTACCCCACGAACAAGGACCTGTTCGCGGGGGCCCACTTGTGATTCTGCAAATCACAGCCTGATGGCAGCGTAACCCCTTCGCATTTGTCCGCGCGTGCGCGCAGGACAACGTGGAGCTTTGCAATGTCAGTTCTTGAATGGTTGACGCCGCCGCCGACAGAGGGCGATCGCGGCTTTTGGTCTTCGGTACGCGAGGCTCTGAAAGGCTCGCACCAGGACTACACAACGGGAAATTTGAATCGTGCCATCTTGCTGCTGGCCATTCCGATGGTGCTGGAGATGGTGCTGGAGTCGCTGTTTGCCGTAACGGATGTGTTCTGGGTCGGGCGGCTGGGCGCGAATGCAGTGGCGACGGTGGGCATCACCGAGTCGATGCTGGCGCTGGTGTTTGCGATCGGCCTTGGCGTGTCGATGTCGACAACGGCGATGGTGGCGCGGCGCATCGGCGAGAAGGACCCGGAAGATGCGGCGATTGCTGGCGTGCAGGCGGTGGTGGTTGGCCTGGCAATCTCACTGGCGCTGGGGATTCCGGCGGGGATCTATGCGCCGGAGCTGCTACGTGCGATGGGCGCATCGCCGGAGATTGTTGCAAGCGGGTCAGGGTATGCGCGGATTGCGTTGGGTGGTTGCGGCGCGATCGTGATGCTCTTCCTGAACAACGCCATCTTTCGCGGAGCGGGCGATGCGGCGATTGCAATGCGATTGCTGTGGGTGTCGAACATCATCAACTTGATCCTCGACCCATGCCTGATCTTCGGCCTTGGACCGTTTCCGCGGATGGGCGTGACGGGTGCGGCTCTGGCAACGTTCACGGGGCGGTCGATTGGCGTGCTCTACCAGTTCTATCGGCTGCTCAAAGGCACGGAGCGGATTCACATCCTGGCGCGGCACCTGCGCTTGAACGTGCGCGTGATGCTGCGGCTGCTGCGTGTTTCAGTGACAGGCATCTTGCAGTTCGCGATTGCGAATGCGAGCTGGATCGTGCTGGTGCGGATCATTGCACTGTTCGGCGCGGCGGCTGTGGCGGGATACACGATTGCGATTCGGATCGTGGTGTTCTTCATTCTGCCATCGTGGGGATTGAGCAATGCGGCGGCCACGCTGGTGGGGCAAAACCTGGGCGCAAAGAGACCGGATCGCGCGGCACAGTCAGTGTGGCAGACGGGGTTCTACAACATGCTGTTCCTGGGCGCGATCGGGGTATTCTTCATCGTGTTTGCGACGCCGGTGGTGCGGCTGTTTGTGAATGATCCGGCGGTGGTGCCGATTGCTGCAGCGGCACTGCGGACGTTCAGTTGCGGCAACATCGGGTATGCCTACGGCATGGTCATGCTGCAGGCATTCAATGGTGCAGGCGACACACTAACACCGACGATTGTGAACTTCTTCGGCTTCTGGGTGCTGGAGCTCCCGCTGGCGTGGTGGCTGGCGGTGTCGCTTCATATGCATAGCGAAGGGGTATTTCTGGCGATCGTGATTGCGGAATGCAGCATTGCGGTGGCGGGAATGGTGCTATTCCGGCGTGGGAGGTGGGCGCGGCAACAAATATAGCCGGATTTCGGGGCGAAAGCGGTTGATTCGCCCGGGTTTGGCTCACTTTTTGTGTGTGATGGGGAATCCTTACGGCCGCTGGGACATCTGAGAAAATAATGGATGTGAAAGAAGCGGGACATTTGGCCGGCGTGCGGGCGGGTGGCGTGGTGTGCCTGACTGCCTTGGCGCTGGCATGTACGCTTGCGAATGCGCAAGTGCAACCACCAAACCCGAGTTCGGCGACGAATCCTTACTATGGCAGCGTGACGGTGCGTTCGATCAGCGGATGAGCCGCTGAAGCTGTCCCTGGACGAGGCGATTCGGCGAGGATTGGAGAACAACCTGGGGCTGAGGGAAGCCGAGAGCGGCGAGAAGCAGTTTCAGGGTGAGAAGAACCAGGCGCTGCAGGAGTTTTTGCCGACGATCAACCTGAGCGGAGGCACCGGTGTCTTCCAGCACAACCTGGCGGCGCTGGGGTTTGGGCCGAGTACGCTGAAGCAATTTTCGGGACTGTTCCCGGGGGGAATTCCGCCTGGGTTGTCGCTGATTACCAAGGATGACCTGACACAAGGGCAGGTGTCTTTGAATCAGACGCTGATTTCCGGCGTAGTGCTTGCGGGATGGAAGGCAGCGGGAGCGGCGGCCAAGTCGGCGTACTTCGCAAAGATGTCGGCACGCGGCGAGGTGGTGCAGCAGGTAGCGACGACGTATCTGCACGCGATTGCAGATGCGAGCGAAGTGGACAATGCGACGGCGCTGGAGAAGGCCGACGAAGTGGCATGGCAGAACGCACGCGATGCCCATGCCGCAGGCACGATGGCGAACCTGGATGAGCTGCGGGCACGGGTACAGTTGCAGACGCAGCAGCAGATCGTAATCGCGGCGCAGAACGCCGAAGAGAAAGATCTGATCCTGCTGAAGCGCGAGATCGGGATCGATCCGGGACAGCAGATCGTGCTGACCGATCGGGCGCCGTATAGCGACCTTGCGGAGCAGACGCCGGCGGAGGTGCGGGCAATTGCATACAAAAATCGGCAAGACTATCAGAATTTGCAGAACCAGCTGATTGAAGTGCGGGCGTTGCATTCGGCTTACAAGGCGCAGCGGCTGCCGAGTTTGAGCTTCAGCGGATTCTATGGCGTGGACAAGGTGAGCGGGAGTCCCAGCCACGGTGTGTTTTCGGCAGTGGGGACGCTGAATGTGCCGATTTTCCGCGAGGCAGGCATTCGCGGAGGGGTAGACGCTTCGGCCGCGCAATTGGCTGCGGTAAATGCGCAGCTCGAGGATCTGCGAGCGAAGATCGATCAGCAGGTACGGTCAGCGCTGCTGGATGTGGAAGCGGCGAAGAAGCTGGTGGAAGTGTCGAAGTCGAATGTCGAGCTCGCTACGCAGACGGTGAGCGACGAGACGGACCGCGTGAATGCAGGGGTGGATGACAATCTGCCGCTGGTGACGGCGCAGGCTTCGCTGGCGAGGGCGCAGACCAGCTCTGTTGAGAGCCTGTTTCAATACAACCAATCAAAGCTGGCGCTGGCGCGAGCCGCGGGGATTATCGAGCAGCAGTATCGGGCGTATCTGGGACGATAGATTTTTTGAGAAGGAATTAGAGGCGGCGCATCCGATGGATGCGCCGCTTTTGCTTTTTGCCTAGCTCGCGGCGCTTCCTTGCCGGTGAGAGTGAGGGGCGATGTCGAATGCGCGGTAGATGCGCTGTGTAGAGTCGGTGAGTTGATCAATGCGTAGCTCGGGTTATAATTCAACCCACAAATGACCCTTATCGCGGGCTCCCGGCTGGATTCTTATGAGATCGTTGCACCGTTGGGTGCGGGCGGAATGGGAGAGGTTTATCGCGCCCGTGACGGCACATTGAAACGCGAAGTCGCGATCAAGGTTCTCCCCGCCTACTGGTCGCGCGATCCCGAAAGTCTTCGGCGGTTCGAACTGGAAGCGCAGGCCACCGCTGCTTTGAATCATCCCAATATTGTTTCCATTTTCCACGTCGGCAAGTTTGACGGATCGCCGTACATCGTCACCGAGTTGCTCCAGGGCGAAACGCTGCGCGATCGCCTTCGTAAAGGTCCCATGCGGCTGCGCGAAGTACTCGACACCGGCATGGAGTTGGCTCGCGGACTGGCGGCGGCCCATAGCGCCGGGATCGTTCATCGCGATCTCAAGCCAGAGAACATCTTCGTAACGAAAGACGGTCGGATCAAGATCCTCGACTTCGGGCTGGCCAGGCTCGATCCGGCCAAGGCCGCAACCGCGGATGATTCGACCATCCCCTATCGGCATGAATCGATGGCAGGACAGGTGCTCGGCACAGTGGGTTACATGTCGCCAGAGCAGGCGCGAGGACAAGTCGCGGATGCGCGCAGCGATATCTTCGCGGTTGGCGTGATCCTCTATGAAATGCTCAGCGGCAAGCGGGCGTTTCAAAAAGCCACGTCGGTAGAAACGATGACAGCGATCCTGAACGAAGATCCGCCGGCGATCTCGCAGGTTGCGCCGAATCTTTCACCGGGGTTGCAGAAGATTGTGAGCCGCTGTCTGGCCAAGAATCCGGAGCAGCGCTTTCAACACGCGTCGGACTTTGGATTCGCGCTGGAAGCTCTTTCCGACGCGAGCAGCACAGCGATGCCCGCCATTGCCCAGCAGGATGCGAGCAAGAGATGGGCGTGGGTCACCGCGGCTGCAATCGCACTTACAATCGGCGCGGCCTTCATCGTGTGGTGGAGGCAACCACGGGCGGTTCCGGTCGTAGACGCCGTAACCAAACTCACCAATGACGGCAAGGTGAAAGGCGGCGGCGGAAGATTGGTAACCGACGGCTCGCGGATTTACTTCCTCGAAGGCTCTGTTGGGAGTTATCAAACAGCGCAAGTTGCGACTGCTGGCGGCGCCACAGCCATCATTCCGATCCGCTTCGCCAACTTCCAATTCACGGCGTTGAGCCAGGACGGATCGTATCTGCTGGGCGCTGCAGGCGACAAGTACGTTCTTCCTTTCTGGGCCGTTCCGCTGCCCACCGGCGAACCGCGCCGACTCGGATCGATTGAGTCGCAGGACGCGGACCTTTTACCGGACGGACGGATCCTCTACGCCCTTGGCAAGGACCTCTGCATTGCGGACAAAGATGGCTCCAATCCGCGCCGGACTCTCAGCGCCAGCGACGCCATCGATTGGCCCAGTGTTTCTCCGGATGGAAAGCGTGTGGTTTTCACCCTGCATAAGGCCAGGGTGCGCACGATTAACGAGGCCGGTTTAGACGGCTCAGATCTCCATACCCTGGTGAACAGCACCGAAGCCGGATGGGTTTGCTGCCCCGCGTGGACTCCCGATGGCCGATACATTGGTCTATGTAAGTCGTTACGAAAATCGGCACGACCTTTGGGCCCTGCCCATGAAGACCGGGTTCCTTTCACGGCCGCAGAAACCCATTCAGCTGACCAACGGACCACTCTCCTACACCATGCCTGTCGTCGCGCGGGATGGGAAACATATCTATGCCGTGGGTACCGAACAACGGGGTGAACTGGTCCGCTATGACGCGAAGTCGAAGCAGTTTCTTCCTTTTCTTCCTGGCGTGGCGGCTTTCAATCCAACCTTCTCCAGAGACGGCCAGTGGGTAACCTACACTGTCTTCCCTGATCATGCATTGTGGCGCAGCCGCACCGACGGAACCGACTCATTGCAGCTTACGTTCCCGCCTGCGCAGATTTTTAATCCCTCCATTTCACCGGACGGGACGCACGCTGCCTATTCGACATCGGCAGGCGCAACTTTCTTGATCAGTATGGACGGAGGGACGCCGCAGACGCTGGTGGAGACGGACTCCGGCGGTGCGAGATGGTCTCCGGACGGCAGCCGCCTGGTGCTTATCGATAGCAGCAACCCGGCAAATAGCGCCATCCAAATCTTCGATCTTCGCACTGGAAAACGCTCGGTTGTTCCTGCGTCTCGGGGTTTCTATGCCGTTCGGTGGGTTGCCGATGACCTGCTTGCCGCAATCACCGAAGATAGCAAGAAAATCATGGCCTTCGACATCGCGACGCAAAAATGGTCTGACTTGGTGACTGCGACAGTGCCGGGCTACATGGTAAATGTGGAACACTCGCCGGATCACAAGTACGTCTATTACACCACTGGCGGACCCGAGCCTATGGCCTTTCGCATTCGACTGGCCGATCGCAAGGTGGAAACCATCACCAGCTTGAAGAGCCTGCCCCTTGCCATTGGTCCGGGCGGAAACACCAAGTTCGGCGTTGCCGGGGATGGCTCGCCGGTATTCGCCCGCGACACGGGCTCACAGGAGATCTATGCGCTCACCGTGAACTGGCCGTGAGCGGATCCTGGAAAGACTCGCCAAGTTTCGCTTGATGAACGCGTGTGGACCGGGGATTTAATGTAGAAATCGGAGGCCCGGTGAGATGGCGGCGAAACTGAGAATCGAATACATCGTGGAGCCGGATGCAGCGGCGCTGGCGCGACGGACGGCACAGCATTTTGTCGAGGTGGTGGAGCAGGCGGTGGCGAAGCGTGCGCTGGCTCGGATTGCGATCAGCGGAGGCTCGACACCGAAGGCGGCGTTCCAGTTGCTGGCCGATCCGAATCAGCCCTGGCTGAAACGCATGCCGTGGGACAAGCTGGAGCTCTACTGGGTGGATGAGCGGACGGTTCCGCCGGATAACCCTGAGAGCAATTACCGGATGACGCGCGAGGCCATGCTGGATCACGTTCCGCTGAAGCCCGAGCAGGTGCACCGGATGGAGGGCGAACTGGAGCCGGAGGTTGCGGCGGCGCGGTACGAGTCGCTGCTGAGGGATAACTTCAGGCTGGAGGGCGCCGAGAGTCCGCGGTTTGATTTGATCTCGCTGGGGATGGGAGACGACGGGCACACGGCTTCGATTTTTCCGCACACCGAGGCAATTCACACGATGGGGCGGCTGGTGACGGCGAACCAGGTCCCGCAAAAAGACACGTGGCGCATCACCCTGACGTGGCCGGTGATCAACCAGGGGAGTTCGGTTTTCTTCCTGATCGGCGGCAAGAACAAGGCTGAACTGGTAAAGGAGGTCTTTACTGGGCCGCGCGATCCAGAGCGGCTGCCGAGCCAACTGATATGGCCTGCAGGCGGTATACTCACTCTGATCCTGGATAAGGACGCTGCTGCGCGATTGCCCGCGACGAATGGGCAGGGCCGTGGTGTTTTGGAGAGGGAACGATGATTTTGGCTGGTGATGTGGGCGGAACTAAGGTCCACTTAGCGTTGTATGACTTTACCGATGGCAAGTTGAGCCAAACGCGGGATAAGCAGTTTCCTGCGAGGGAGTATTCGGGGCTCGAGGAGATCGTCAAGGAGTTTCTGGGCTCAGACAAGGTGACCGCGGCCTGTTTTGGGGTTCCCGGTCCGGTGCGTGACGGACGACTTCGGTTGACTAACCTGCCATGGACGCTGGACAGCCGGGAGCTTGCGAAGAATCTCGGCATTGACCATGTGTTCCTGATCAACGATCTTGAAGCAAACGGGTATGGCGTTGCCGAGTTGGGACCCGAGCAGATTTACACGCTCAGTGACGGCGATGCGAGCCAGATCGGCAACCGCGGGTTGATTGCGGCTGGAACCGGGCTGGGCGAGGGAATCCTGGCGTGGAACGGGCGAATCCACGTGCCGTATCCGTCAGAAGGCGGGCATACTGATTTTGGTCCGCGCAATGAAGAAGAGATCGAGCTGCTGCGCTTTCTGCAGCGCAAGTACAACGGCCGCGTCAGCTATGAGCGCGTAGTGAGTGGCATGGGACTGACGAATATCTACGAGTTCCTGCGCGACAGCCGTGGCATGGAAGAGCCGAAGTGGCTGGCGGACAAGATTGGCGAAGCGCACGACCCGAACAGCGTGATCACCGAGATGGCGCTGTCGGCGAAGAGCGAGATCTGCGCGAAGGCGCTGGACATGATGGTATCGATCTACGGCGCTGAAGCCGGAAACCTGGCGCTGAAGGTGCTGTCGGTAGGTGGATTGTACGTGGGCGGTGGGATTGCGCCGAAGATCCTGGAGAAACTGAAGGACGGCACGTTCATCAAGGCTTTTCAAGATAAGGGCCGCCTGAGCCAGTTACTCATCAACATGCCGGTGCGCGTGATTCTGGACAGCGGATCGGCGCTGATAGGCGCGGCCTCGTATGCCGAAGCACGGGCGGCAGAGTTGAGCGGAGTGTCGCCTCGGGCGGCTTCGGTGGCGCATCACGTTTAACGATTACAAGAGTGGAACGAAGGGCCGGCCGATGGCCGGCCCTCTGCTTCTACGCCCGACTCGCTGAAGGATTCTCCTCGTTCGCTGTTACGACGTCCCGCAATCCGACCCATGCCGCGAAAAAACTGGGCTGCGAAGGGTACCAAGTCCCAAAGCCGCAAAGGCCATTAATGGTATGGACGGTCGACGGTCTGGACCGATCGCGTAGTATCGGACGGAGACGGAGTTTGGAGGATTGACCTGGATGTGGAAGTGGGTGCGACGTGTTGTCGTGATGCTGGTGGCGGCATTCGTGGCGCTTTACTTTGGCGACTGGGCGGTTTACAAGATGCGTGGATCGCCGCAGGGATCCGTCACGGTGAATCGATACCTTACGGTTCCGCTCAAGGGCAACAAGTCGGAGTTCGACTATTTGGGCACGAGCGATGTTCCCTGTTCCGTGTCGATCTTTTCGCAGAGTGGCGAAAGCCCGTGCTGGCAGTTGCGGCGCAATCAAAATCAGAACACGAAGATCTGATCCTCATGAACTCAAGGCTTATCGGCTTGTCGGGATGAACATGCGCGTGTTCATTTCTCACACGGGGTCGTGATGCAAGTCACGTTCTCTGGTTTCGTCCGCTGCGTACTATCGAGAAATCTTGCTCCGCACGAGCATGAGGACGGTAGTTATGTATAACCGAACGCAAAACGAAAATGGGACCTACAATACGCGCTGCCTCTATTGTCTTCTGACGATTGCTACGTCGGTCGAGACAGACGAGGATCTGCAACGGCTTGAGGCGCAACACATCTGCCCGGAGAGGGCTCTCTCTGAGCTTCTCGCCAAAGAGTCCGCTATCGAGGCGCACGCCAGCCGAAATTGATACGGCGCTATTTGTTCGTGGGCCCGTTAGAGGGCGCCGTCGCATCGGACGGCTTGGCCTGGCCGCCTGAAATCTTTTTGTAGAGTTCCTGGTCAGCCGATTTTGTGATGTTGCTTGCCTTGTCGAGCTCGGATTTAGCCTCTTCCTTGCGGCCCATGGCGCGATAGAGACGGCCGAGGCGCCAATGGACATTGACATCGTTGGGATTGAGCTTTTCGGCAGCGAGGAATTCGCGAAGAGCGTCATCGTTGCGGCCGTCGTTGGCGGCGAGGATGCCGAGGTCGAGGTGCGCGAGGCCGAGCGAGGGGTCGAGCTTGACGGCGTGTTCGAGAAGAGGTTCGGCGTCGGCGTACTGATTCATCTGTATGTTGGCGTCGGCGATGTAGAGCATGGATTGCGCGTGGTTGGGGTCATTTGCCAGTTCCGCCTGAAACTCCTTGATGGCATCGGGGTATTGCTTCTCAGTCCAGAGCAGGTAGCCGAGGCCGAAGTGGGCGTCCGGCTCGTCAGGCTTGGCTTTGACGGCCTTGCGAAACATGTCGATGGCGCCCGGAGCATCTTTCATCTCATCGAGGGCTTCGCCAGCGAGCATATCGGCTTCGGCGGAATCGGGATCGAGGGTGAGGATCTCCTTGTAGACATCGAGGACGCGGCTGTACTGCTTTGACCAGAGATAGCTGTGCGCGAGGGCCAGGCGAATGGGCAGGTTCTGCGGGTCAGCACCCGCGGCCGTCTTGAGGTAGGGTGCGGCCTCGGCGAATTGGCTGAGACCGTAGTGGCACATGCCGAGCAAGATGGTGTAGCGCATGGCTTCTGGCGAGTTGGGCGGCGAGTTTCTGAGCAGAATGGTGAACTCGGGAATTGCGGCTTTGAGGTCTCCTGCTTTGAAGAGGGCAAGGCCGAGGTTGAGGCGCAGGCCCGGCATCGTTGGTTTGAGCGCGAGGGCCTTGCGATAGAGAGGAACCGCTTCCTTGTAATGATCCTGGTGAGCCTCAAGCAGTCCGAGGTGTGCGTAGGGCTCAGCGTCGGAGGGGTGCGACTTGAGGAAGGAGCGCCAGGCTTCTTCGCTCTCGGTGAATTTGCCTTGTTGTTCGAAGGCGAGGGCGGATTGGCGTAGGTCGTTGAGCTGCCCTGGGGACTGTGCAAAGACGCAAGCGGCGGTGAGGAAAAGCGCCAATGCCAGCTTCGGTAGCACGATCCGTTTCACCAGTTCCCTTCCTGCTCGATTTGACGGCCATGTCCATTGTCGCTCGTGGAGAGGGATGGGACAACTTGAGGGGGAGGGTGGGGATGTGGGCCCGGACAGGGTATTGGAAATTCAGTCGAGGGAGGAGCCAAGAGTGGTGCCCATGGTCGACCGGGTAATTCGATGGACCGCGGTTGGCTTGTGGCATGGAGAAACAATCCATTTGTGCCGATACATCATTGCGGGCAATTGAGCAGTCGGCAGCTACCAAGGGTGCGGAGGGAGAAAGATGAAACACCGATCTCGTGTTGACGGCCGGTCCGGCTCGATCCGTCAAGAAGGCTGCGCTAGCGGACAAAGAGGCGACTCAATCCGGCCCGGAGATCGTGGATTTGCGCGCGAATTTCAGGAACTGCTCAAGGACGATGTGGAACCGGATCCGCAATTCTTTGTGGAATGCTGGACGCTGGGGGTGACCCCAGCGATCGACAACCTGCAAATCAGACTGCGCATGCTGGCAGACTGCGAAGATGAGACCATCGAATGCGAAGACCCGGAATCCATGGAGGAGTGTTTTCCGGAAGAAAATCTGTTGATGGAATTCTTCGGTTCGGCTCGTCCGTCGCCGGATTCGTTCAGCTTCTCCTTCTTACGGTCACGAGAATCCGCGGCGAAGGCCACAGCACAAGCACGCGAAGACTATGCACACTTCGCCGAAGAGTGCACCGGCAGCGAATACACTGCCTACCCGATGAGCCTTCAACGTGCCTGCGAGGTTCTGGGAGTAACGCGGACCTGCACACGGGGGCAGATCAAGGCTGCGTACCGACAAAAAGTGCGCGAATGGCACCCTGACCGGCTCGGCGACTGCAATCAGGCAGCGCGCCAGTTTGCAAACGAACAAATGACCGAAATCAATGAGGCCTACCGCCTTCTGCGCATCCCGGTAATCTAGCCAGCCAATCGTGAAACCTGATCCCTGGCAGGACGTTGCCGTCCACGGGGCCCAAAACGCTGCTAGGAGTGCATGCGGGCAACGTCGCGAAGCTGTCTTGCGGTGATTTCCAGAAATGTTTCGATGCTGACGCCGGGCGGGGGTTCGAGGGCGGACTTGGCCTGGATGGCGGCGGCAATGCGCTGGGCGAGGACCTGACGCGTGGCGAGAGGCATGTCGAGACGGCGGGCGAAGAAGCTCTCGAGAACCTGCAGATCGGAGACCGAGAGTTTGGCGATGCCGTGATCGGGCAACGAGAAGCCTGCGTGCGGCTCGGGATTGGGAACGGCGGGCGCGAAGATGTTGGCAGTAAAGGTGCGGGTGGCCTCGGTGCTGATGGGAGCTTCTTCGATGCGGTCGCGCACGACGAGCGTGCCGGCGGCGAGGTCGCCGAGGCGCTGATGGTCGCGGGTGACGAAGATGGCGATGGCGCCGACGGCGTAAAAGAACGGGATCTGGTCGATGAAACGGACGAAGTTGCGCGCCATGGATTCAAAGAGGCCGATGGCGCGGCCGGAGCGCTGAATGACGCGAATGCCCGCGATGCGCTTGCCGGGGGTGCGGCCGTTCCAGAATGCCTCGAACAGGGTGAAGTAGCCCCAGTTGAACAGAAAGATCAGGAAGAGATAGAGAGCGGTTGCCCATTGCGCGGAGAGCCGGTTGAAGGCAGTCAAGCCGGGCAGCAGGAAGGCGAAGACCCACATTAGGAAGGCGATGCCGGTGCCCCAGATCAGGTAATCGACCAGAAGCGCGATGAAACGGCTGCCGATACCGGCCACGGGCATTTGAATAGCGACGAGCTCGGGTGTTTCAATGCTAAGCTGATCTGAACTTTGGTCAGTCTGATACATGGCGCCCATTCTATCGAATCAGTGGATTGCCAAGCGCCGGCCGCATTGGGACCGGCTCGCTTTCCTGCTTACCCGCTCAGACCAGAACGGGCTGGGAAGTCTTTCGCGCGCTGAACTGCAGGAGATGGCGCTGCTGTATCGGCAGGTGGCGGCGGACCTCTCAGTACTGCGTCGCGACGAGACGGCGCGCACCTACAGCGAACATGTGAATCAACTGCTGGCGCGCGCACACCACATCATCTACTCGCGCCGCAAAACGACCTGGATGACGCTGTTTCGTTTTCTCAAGGACGAGTATCCGGCGATCTTTCAACGGCAATTGCCATATGTGGGTGCAGCACTCCTGGTGACGATCGCCTGGGCGGTGCTTGGGGCGGCGCTGACCATGGCACGGCCGGAGTTTATGCGGCACTTCGTGGGACCTGCGATGATTGCGACGATGGAGCAGCACAAAATGTGGACGGACTCCATTGTGAGCGTTGCGCCGAAAGAAACCAGCCACATCATGACCAACAACCTGTCGGTGAGCTTCCTGGCGTTCGCCGGTGGAATCACTTTCGGGATCTTCACGTTCGTAATGCTGTTCAACAACGGCATGATGCTGGGCGTGATTGCAGCGGCCTGCCACCAGTACAGCATGTCGCTTATGTTGTGGAGCTTTATTGCGCCGCACGGGTCACTGGAATTGCCGGCCATCATCATCGCAGGCGGAGCAGGCTTTCGCATGGGACGCGCCATGCTGTTTCCCGGCGGATATCGCTGGAAGGAATCGGTGGCGAAGGGCGGCATCGAGGCGACACAGCTGGTGGCGGGCGTGATCCCGATGCTGGTGGTAGCTGGATGCCTGGAGGGATTTTTCTCGCCTTCGCATGCTCCGGTTTGGCTGAAGTTCACTGTGGGCGGGCTGCTGTTTACGCTGCTCCTGACGTGGCTGTTCCGGCCGGTGAAGGCCTCGGCTATTCGCGCAGGTTCAATGACGCTGTTGTTCGGAGTGTAACCTCAGGGCTAAAGCCTTGTGCATTATGCACGGGTTAACACACGGGCTGAGCCCGTACCCTTCAAAGATGCATGGGTAATGCATGGGCCTAGCCCATGCCATTAAAAGCCGACGCACCGGTTTCTTCCGCACGCTGTAAAGTCATGTCGGGTTACGGGCCCCGTATATTCGGAGTTTGCCCAACAAATGAATGTCGGATATTTTTTGCGGCCGGGCGCCGTGGTGGCGGCGGTTCTTCTTGTCGCGGCGATGCTGGCGGCGGGATTCTGTCCCGCGTCTGTCGACAAGCTTGGAAGACGGCTGCCGCGGACGGTACGCGTAGCAGGGCCGGCGCTGCTATGTCTTCCGTATGCGCTTACGGCGACGTCGTTCGGCATCTTCAGCTGGGGCTGGTTTGCGGTTTATGCGCTGCTGCCGATGGCGATTGCGTTTCTGCTGGAACAGGCGCGAAGCGTGGACTCAGGTCAGTGCGGAAACTGGCGCGATTTTGTGGTGCTGCTGGCGCTGGGGCTGGCGGTGGATCTGCGCTGGCTGGAGCCGGCGTGGCCGCAGGGGCTGGCGGCGCTGGGAAAGATTCTGCTGCTGGATGCGGGGATCTTCGGGTTCCTCGTGGTGCGGAGGCTGGAGGGCGTCGGATTTGATTTGCGACTGACGCTGCGGGATCTGCGCAGGGGCCTGGGCGAGTACTGCATCTATGCGCTGATTGCGATTCCGCTGGGGTTGTGGCTGGGGTTCTTGCATATACATGCGATCTTGCCTTCGCCGCTGCGGGCGGTGGGAGCGTTTGTTTTCACGTTTCTGTTCATTGCGATTCCCGAAGAGCTCTTCTTTCGTGGCTGGCTGCAGAACCTGCTGGAGCGGCGGATGGGACGCACCGGGGCCCTGCTGCTGACCGCAGTACTGTTCGGGCTGGCGCACTGGAATAAGCGGACCGCTGAATTTCAACTGGCGCTACGTGGTGATGGCGGCGATTGCCGGCGTGTTCTACGGACGGGCGTGGCGGGCTCAACGGAGAGTGGGCGCTTCAGCGATTACCCACGCATCGGTTGATACGACTTGGTCGCTTTGGCTGAGGTGAATCGGACGCGGGCGGTAATTGATGTAGCCCAGGCCGACGCGCATGTTGTGCAGCACCGATGCAGGAATGGTAATGGCAACGCAGATGCCGAAGATGGCGTGGGCGATGGCCAGCGGATAGACGTTGCGCGAGCGAATGAAGACCAGGCAGGCGGTCAATCCCCAGATCAGGGTGAGCGGGGTAAGAATCGGGTTGGGCAGGTGCGCGAGAGCAAATACGCTGGCAGTAGTGAGGGCAGCTATTTTGGCATTGGGAATGATGCGTAGCAGGCGCGCGAGGAAGTATCCCTGCAGGAGTAGCTGCTGCGTGAGGGCCCAGACGGTGTACCCGGCGAAGGTCCGAACCCACTGCACGGGCCCTCCAGGATGGTGGAGCGTGTGCATACTGCTGGCGAAGAAGGTTGCGATGGCTGTCACGATGAGGGCGACGCCGACAACCCACGATGAGCGCCAGAATCCCGCAACACAGCAGCCCATGGTCTTCCAGCTCTCGAACGAGAGGACGATGGAGATGATGAACCATCCGAGAGCGATGAAATAGAGCCAGTGCTGGAGCGGTCGCGGCGTCCAGATCACGCCGAGGATCAGGCCGTACCCGACGAGAAGTTCGCCGATGTCCCATGCGATACGCCGCCTTGGTGATGGATTTGCGCTGCAAGCGCAATTTACGGATGCGGCGGGTACACTCATGCGGGACCTCCTGCCGAAGGATGAAACTGGGGGCTTCGGCAAAACAGGTACAGGAGCCGGTTGGGTCAACCTGTCTGCTCAGGCTTGGTGCCTGTAGAGCAGATAGACGCCTGGCGTACCTCTATGGTTATCCGATGAATCGTGGATAACACTTTTGTGTGAGGCACGGTGGTCACCGGGAGTCACTGCAATCGGCTTGTCTGCTGGCTGGTTGGAAAAATTACGTTTGACCCGCCCGATGACCCTCAGGGGCTGAAGCCCCGTTCATCGTGCGAGGTGAATGTACGGCTGAAGCCCGTACCCTTCAAAGCCGGATCATCATTCGAGTTTTTCCGCGAGTCCGTAAAGCGGCGCCCTTTCAAAACCTATCTATGCAACCAGTTCTATACCTTGAGAAAGATTTTCTTCCTATACAGAATCCAGACCGGGATGAAGCAGAAAGCCGTGAAAGAAACGGAGTAGGCGAAGGCGGCCCAGTGCGGATTGGGGATGTGCGCGAAGACATTGATAAAGATCCACGCATTGAGGTTGACATGCGAGGTCGGACCGGAGGAAATCGAGACGTTTTCGAGAATGCCCGGCGTTAGTTCGCTGAACATGTATGCGGCGATGGCGTTGGACCCGAAGACGAGCCATGGCCACGTCCATCCTTTGCGCCAGTCCATCTGCTCGATGGTGAAGTGAGCAAAAGTGAGCAGGGCAAGCGAGTATCCGCCGGCAACTAGCACGAAGGAACTGGTCCACATGTTTTTATTCAGGGGAAACTCGAGCGACCAGAGGTAGCCCACGGCAAGACTGGAGATTGAAGCGATAGCGAGGCCGACGGTCTTTGTCGCAGTGGACCGGGTGGTACGCAGCCAGAGGCCCGCGAGAACGCCCATGAGCGCTGTGCCGATGGCGGGGAGATCGCTGAGCAAGCCTTCGGGGTCCCGCACGTTGTGATCGGGTGAATAAAGATACAAGTGATACGGAAAGAGATGGCGGTCGATCCAGGAGACGAGGTTCTGGGTCATGTCCATAAAGGGAACATCGTGGCCCGGCATGCCGACACCGGGGATGGGAACCCAGCGGACGAGGATCCAGTATCCGAGGAGGCAGCCGGCGAGAGCGATCCACTTGGTGGAGGCGCGGTTGTCCCAGAGATAGAAGAGGCCGACAACGAGATAGCAGACGGCGATCCGCTGGAGCACGCCGTAGAAACGCATGTGGTCGAGCTCGAAGAACGGAAAGCTGTTAACGAGAATGCCGAGAAGAATGAGAACGACTGCCCGAACGACGGTGTGCTTCGCAAGCTGAGCGCGAGGGGCTCCTTTAGCAAGACGCGCGTCAAAGGCGAACACAACCGAGACTCCGACGACGAAGACGAAGGTGGGGAAGACCAGGTCGGTGGGGGTGAGGCCGTTCCAGTTGGCGTGGTTCATGAAATGCCATGAGCCAGGGCCGCCGTTGTTATTGACCATGATCATGAACGCGATGGTGATGCCGCGGACCACGTCAAGAGAGAGGAGGCGCTTAACGGGATTCTGCGCAAAGGACGGATTGGTGACGGTAGTCTGCTTCTCAGTGAGACTTGGCTGCATTGTCACTCCGTGGAAACTGCTTGCAACCTACCCTACGCGGTGGAGGCGGGGTGTGCCAAGTGGAGCACGCGCTTGAGCGAATTTGGAAACGGGGACGGATCGTCACTCCGGGTCTCAAAGACGAAACCTGGGCAACGGATCCTCTGGCTCTAAACACTCGGGCAATCGGCGAGGTACTGCCCTTGTTCAACGATTTGCTGCGCTGCTGCGAGCTTAATTGGTGGTGTCCGTTACGGGAATGTTGGCTGCCAACTGCAGGTTGATCAGAAGGTCGAGGCGGCGGTCGATCTGATACCACAGCGCGGTCTTCTTGGCCGAGATAACCTTCTCGAAGACCGGCACGTACTTCGAGCGGAGGTCCGCGAACTGCTGGTCGATGGCGGCCGCCCTCTGAATGAAGTCATTCGCCTGATCATCGGTCATGGTGTCATAACTCGCCGCATATTCCTTGATTAACGCCACGCGGGCATCACCGATCTTGGCAACTTCTGCCGCATACTGGTCGTAAATCGGCCAGAACTTGGTGGCCTCGTCCGCAGTCAGGTTCATGTTCGCCGCAGTTATCTTCTTCCTGGACGCTTGAACATCTTCCCGCATCAACTTGATCTCCTGATCAAGGCTCGCAGCGCCAGCGGGGGGCGCGCTCTGCGCGGCTTGGGCAATTATCGGTTCGCTGGACAGCGTCATCGCGCCCAGCAACGCCAGAGTCACCAGGGGTTTTTGCTTTGACATTTTCGGTTCTCCTATTCGAGCGTTGATGATCGTCTGTGCGCAACGGCGAAAGATACTCAGACTGCGCATGGATTCATGTCCACAATCCGTTCATGCACCGAGAGAGAATCCAGACTCCCACGCAATACTCTGCCGCCCGCGTTGACCTGAACTGAACTGTAAGTACTGACAGGCTCCACAGAAAGTTGGCCGGGACGGCGGGAAGAACTTTTGCGAAACGGCGCATCCAGCAGATCGCTACATGCGAAGGGAACATGGTGACGATGTCCCTAAGGAATAAGCAATATCGACGGGTGTTAGGGTCAATCTATGAAGAATGAATGGCGCAAGTTCAATCCCAGAGACCCCAATACTCATCCCCGGGACAATTCTCGAGTGGAAATGAAGTATACGGATGGGACCCAATCCTCGGGAGGGTAATTGAAGGGCCATTTTCTTCAAGGCGGTGTTATTCCAGCGGCCGGCGTTAGCCTGACCATGCGCTGGGTGTGGTGTGTTTTCGCGTATACGTCGCTGTTCCTCGCTGCTGAGGCCGGGATAGCAGGAAAGTCTCCCGGTTGTCACGGGTAGAACCGCAGCAGCTAGAGCCCACGGCACAGACTTGAACCTCTTGCGCCAAAAATAAAAACACAATAGCGAGAAACGGTGGTACGCTGGCCGACACAATCAACAGACAGTAAACCTGTGCGAAAAGGCCCTGCACGTAATTGGTGTTTTGGCGGCTCGTGCGTCTACAAAGAGACTCCACCACACCGCTGAGTAACGGAATCTCTCTTCCCCGAAATTGCGTTGGACTTATCGATTCTCCAAGGAGCGATTGATGAAGCGAGTCGCGGTGGCACTTCTAACTTTCGGAATGCTTTGCAATGCCGCGTTGGCGACGGCAGAGGGTCCTGTTCCATTCAAGGCATTGATGGAAACCGCAGGCGGGCAGCCCGGCCTGCCTTCGATGACGGATGCCAGGGACCAATCCACATCGACCTCACCGGTTCACGGGCAGCACATGACCAAGGGAGGAAAGATCATGGCCGGCGTCGGCATTGGCATACTGGCAATCGGAGGGAGCGTCGTTTTTACAACGGCGGCATTGGGGAACTGTTTCGGTTGTTCCTCCCATCGGGCCGAGCTCTATGGTGCTGGGGGTGGAGCTATGGCAGGCGGAGCCACCTTGTTTATCCTTGGTTTTAACCGGCGCTCACCACACTGAGCGGCTATTCGAGGCCTCGGCGAGACTGAGGTCACGACTTACGCAGGTCTGTGATGTGCCAGAGAACGCCCGATGGATCGCTCAAATAGAGCACGCGGATTCCCCAGGGTTGCATCTGTGGGGGCTCGCACATGATCCCCGGATACTTCTTCGTGAGTTCAAGCCTCTGAATGTGTTCCCACCATGCGTCAGCGTCCTCGACGGCGAGGCTCATCATGAAATTCCCGGCGTGCTCGGCGACGTAGAACGTTTGCAAAAGGAATCGGAACGAACCGATTTGAAGTTCTGCAATCTGCTCGTTACTCCAATTGATCGTAAAACCGAGATCAACATAGAACCTTTTGGAAAGCTCAGGATCTTTGGCGGGCACAAATGTTTTGAGATCGGTTACAGGACTCGGCAGCATGGGCCCACTCCGCACAAAAAGTTCGCTGAAGCAGCGCCAGAATAGCACGACACATCTTGCGACAGACTGCTCCGATTTTCGCAGTTCCGACGGGCAGTGGGCCACTCTTCGCTGTGAACTCACGTCACTAGAACTCACGCAGCGCAGTTGCTATTGTGGTTGTCGATGAGAATCTGGAATAGGGCGGAACGTGAAGGCTCGTTCCACTAGCCGGAAAGTTCAGTAGCAATGCGAGTCAATGAGACCCTTCGGATCAGTTGAATTCACTCTCGAAGAGCTACCCGCCGAACTGCAGATTCGGTTCGTCCGCCATGCTGGTTGGATTGAGGGGATTCTAGCGCGAGCGGCAGTGCCTCCACTCATGGTGATCGGATGGTTTTGGCAGAAACCCTCCCTGGTTCTGGGTGCCGGCATGTTGTTCGTCGTGCTTTTGATCCGCTGGGCATGGGGCCACCCGAGCGTGTTACGAGTACTCCCAGACAGGCTGATTTCTTCCGCTCATCTATGGAATTCGACGGAAACTGCACTCTCGAGCATCGAAACCATGCAGTGGCTTAGGGCTGATTTGTGGAGTGGCGATGGCTCAAAGAGCCTCCTCCCGATCTGCATCGATGTAGCCAAGGCTCATCCCTGACTGTTGCATGAAAAGCCCGGACCTCAATGGTCCGGGCTCTTCGCTACTACCGCAATTCAGACGAACTACGGAATGGTTAGCGCAACGGTTGCGGTGTGTGTGATTCCGCCGCCGGTGCCGGTGATGGTGATGGTGCGGGAGCCGGTTGTGGCTCTGCGGTTGACGGTGATGGTCATGGTCGAGGTTCCCGCGCCCGTGATCGATGTCGGACTGAAGGCGACCGTAACCCTGGAGCCAGTGACGGTGCCAGACAGGGCGATGGCAGAGCTAAACCCTCCGCTGACGGCGGTTGTGATCGTGACTTTTCCGGTGCCCGAGGGCGAGACGGAGATCGAGGTGGGCGAGGCGCTAATGGTGAAGTTGGGGGTAGCTCCGACCACTGTGAGCGAGACGGTTGTGGTTTCAACCGTGCTGCCGGAGGTTCCCGTGACGGTGATGGGATAAGTGCCGGGCGTGGTTCCCGAGGCAACCGTGATCGTCATGCTGGTGCTGCTGCCGGCGGAGAGAGGATTGGTGGTGAATCCGACGGTGACGCCTGTCGGCATGCCGGATGCTGCGAGCGTGATGGAGCCGGTGAATCCGCCGGTGACAGCACTATTGATCGTGGTAGATCCGTTGCTGCCGGGATCGATGGAGACTGACGTGGGAGATGCAGAGATGGAGAAGCCGGCGGGCGGCGGTCCGGTGAGCGCGGTAATCAGAGTAGCGGTCGGACTGCCCCATCCAGTCACAAGATCGAAGCCGGCGACTGCTGAATAGCTGCCAGAGGTTCCGCTGGTGATGTCGTGGAAGTCGGCGGCGTAGGTGGAAGCGTTGACGTTCTGCTGGTAGATCGTGGGGTTGAGGAATCCCAGCGTCTTTCCAGGATTGGATTGAGCGTATTGCTGATTGGCTAGCGCGACGAAGGCGGCCCACATGGGTGCAGCGAAGCTGGTGCCGCCGTAGTAGTTGGCTTGGCAGGCTTCCTGATCGCCGCAGGTGTAGAAGGTGAAGTTCGCGTTCGCTGAGACGTCGGGTCCGTTGCGCAGGGTGGTTGAGCCCTTATTGCTGGAATTGATGACGCCGGAGAGCTGCTGCCAGGACGGGATGGCGATCTTGTCGGGGCTGATGCCGCCACCGCTGTCAGCCCAGGCAGTCTCGGAAGCCCATGGGCCGGCTGCGCTGGACGTCGTCAGATCAGTGCCACCGACGGAAATGACATTCGCGTCGTCAGCGGGCCACGCGGCTGAGTTTCCAGTTGCTTTCCATGTGGAGTAGTCACCGGATGCTGCAAAGAAGTTCTGCCCCTGCGCGGCCATCTTCTGGAAGTAGGGATCGAGGGTAGTGGGGTCTGCAGGCGTCCAGCCCCACGAGCAGCCGATGGTAGTCGGCAGCGGGCTGTGCGTGGTCATGGCGCTGATGATGGCGGTGTCGGTAGATCCGACGTACATCACCAGGCTGGCGAGGCCAGGGGCCATGCCGATGGCCTGGGTCATGTCGAGATTCTGTTCACCGTCGTCGCAAGAGGGATAGGTGCAGCTGGTGCTGGTTCCGTCCGTTGACAATATGGTGACGGGAACGTTGTTGGTCTGGCCCACATTTTTGAAGTAGGTGGTCAGGTCAGCAAGGTCGGTGCCGTAGTACTCGAAGAGGCCAAGATTCTGGCCCGCGCCAGTGAGTGATCCTGATCCGTAATAGGCGGCGCGCATATCGCTGCCGAGGAAGGACGCCGACGGGCCGGAGCCGGTGGTTGCGTGCGATACGACTTTTTCAGCATCAATACCGTGCGCGGCGGCGTATTCGTCCCGGCTGATGCGAAGAGAATGCGGAATAGAGTAGTTGTCGAGGCCGGAGATGTGCCAGAGATTGAAGGGCAAGTCCAGGCTGGGTTCGCGATCGGGCGCAAAGAAGGTGCGATTCTCCGTGGGATGCTGATAAGTTCGCATGTTCACGTGGAGAGCGGCTTCAATGTTGGATACCGTGCCTTTGACCTGGACCAGCATGCCGTCGCGGGAGCCGCCTACCACTTCTAAGCCGTAGGTTTTGGCGAAGCGGACAACCGTCTCGTAGTCGTCGACGGTAGGTCCGAAACGAGAGGTGAACTCCGCAGGCGTGAGGAACTGGCGGTAGCTCGAACTCTTCGGGTTATAGACGTCGGCGAGGAATGCCTTGAGTCCTGCGGGGTCGCGCAGGGGCAGCACAAGGTCAAGTTGCAACACCTGGTTGCCGGGAAGGCGTCCGTTGGTCTGGGCCCTGCCGTTGCTTACCACGTCTCGCACGTGGTGGGTCATGACAGATTGAGCGAGGCAGCTTGCTGTTGCGATCAACAGGGCAGCGAAGACGGGCAGGAATATCCCTGGTTTCCGATTCACAGTTCTCTCCTTATGAGGGGAATGCGGGATACAACAAGGCACAACTGGGAACGACGTTGATGCATTCTCAGGCAAGTGCGGAATCGGTGTCTACAAAATTCCGGTGCTCATGTTGCAAGCGCAGTTACCTCGGCTGCGCTCGAGGAGCACTTGGGTCACCTTGTGTGAAGGGTGGTTTGCCAATTGGAAATGCGCGGGAAACAGTGGGCAGCGTGAACGAGGCGCTGTCTCCTGCGTTAGGATTACGGGCAAAGCAAAGATACTGGTTGGGATGACGTAAACTCTTCCCTTCAGGGAAATCAGCGTTTTCGTCTGCATTCTGTTGGAGGCAAGCCGTGGCCGAGTTTCAACCTTTCGTTTCGCCAGATCAGCATCCGCCGGAGTTTACCGTTCGCGCGCTGGTGCTGGGTTCCATCTTCGGCATCATTTTTGGTGCGGTGACGGTGTATGTGGGCCTGCGGGCCGGCCTCACCGTAGCGGCTTCGATTCCGATTTCGGTGCTGTCGATCAGCATTCTGCGTGCATTTGGCCGTGCCTCGATTCTAGAAAACAACATTGTGCAGACGACGGGGAATGCAGGGCAGTCGATCGCTTCGGGCGTGATCTTCACGCTGCCTGCGCTGGTGTTTCTGGGCTTCGATCTGGAGTATTCGCGAATCTTCATGCTGGCGCTGATTGGCGGCTGGCTGGGCGTGCTGTTCATGATTCCGCTGCGACGGCAGTTGATCGTGAAGGAGCATGGCGTGCTTCCCTACCCGGAGGGAACGGCCTGCGCGGACGTGCTGATCGCGGGTGAGAAGGGTGGTTCGCTTGCCAGCCGTGTTTTCCTGGGTCTGGGACTTGGGGGGCTCTACACGTTTTTCCAAAATGGAAACCTTTTTCGTGCGTGGCCGAGTTCGCCTGAGTTCCGGCCGGACTTTGGGCCGCAGCATGTGCTGAAGGGAGCCTCGATCAATGCGGATGCGACGTCGGAGTATCTCGGCGTGGGCTACATCATTGGATCAAAGGTAGCGGGAGTGATCTTCGCGGGCGGTGTCTTCTCGTGGCTGGTAGTGATGCCGCTGATCTACTTCTTCGGGAAGGAACTGCCGCATCCGGTGTATCCCGGCCAGATTCCGATTGCGCAGATGGGTCCCGGCGATCTGTGGTCGACGTACATCAAGCCTATGGGTGCGGGCGCGGTGGCGGCAGCAGGTGTGATCACGCTGTTGAAGACGCTGCCGACCATCTGGAGCGCGCTCACGGTCGGAATCAAGAATATGCGGCCCGGAGCCGATGCAGTGCAAGCTAAGCCAATCCGTACTGAGAACGATCTCTCGATGAGCGTTGTGCTGATCGGATCGCTGTTGATCGTGGCCTGCATGTTTCTCTTCCTCGAATTCAAGCCGGTGCCGGGAGCATTTGTGGGATGGGTGGCAAACCTGGCGGCTTCCCTGCTTGTGGTGGTATTCGGATTCCTGTTTGTGACGGTGAGTTCGCGGATCGTTGGTTTGGTTGGCTCGTCGGCGAGCCCGGTATCCGGCATGACGATTGCGACGCTGATGGCGACGGCCGCGGTGTTCCTGGTGCAGGGGTGGACGGCGCCGGCATTTGGAGCGCTCGCGATTACGATCGGCGGCGTGGTGTGCATTGCAGCTTCGAATTCGGGCGATACTTCGCAGGATCTGAAGACGGGGTACATTATCGGGGCAACTCCGCGAGCACAGCAGATCGCATTGATGATCGGCGTGGTGGTTTCGACGCTGGTGATTGGAGTGACACTGAACCTGATGAACACGGGGCTGCAGGAGTTCCACGCCGCCGCGCAACCGTGGGATATCAACGCTGCGCACCCGGGCGTTTCAGTTCAATCTGACGTGAAGCACCTGCCGCCGCAGATTCGCGTGGTGGCGGAAGACAAGATCGTCCACGACGCACCAGGCTTCGGAGTACGTGGTCTTGAATGCGATCGGGTCTACCGAATTGCAGGATGGGAAGTATCTCTACTCGCCGACGACTGGGAAGATTGAAGTGCACTGGATCCAGGGCATCGGAAGCGCTGCTGCTCCGGCACCGCAGGCGCGATTGATGGCCACAGTGATCAACGGAATCCTGAGCAGGAAACTGCCCTGGGGCTTAGTGCTGCTGGGAGTGTCGCTGGTGATTGCGGTGGAGTTGCTGGGGATTCGCTCCCTCACGTTTGCAGTGGGGGCGTATCTGCCGATCGGCACGACGCTGCCGATCTTCGTGGGCGGCGTGGTTCGGTGGATCGTGGACCGGGCGGCCGCGCGGGCAGGCGATGCAGAGGCCGAGAGCGATATCTCGTCGGGTTCGCTGTTTGCTTCGGGGTTGATTGCAGCGGGCGGAATTGCGGGACTGATCGGCGTGGCGCTGAAGGCCGTGGAAGCTACTTACATGGACAACCGCGACATCCTTAACTTCCCGCATGGAACGCTGCTGGACCACACCTGGGTGTCGGTGCTGGCGTTTGCGATGCTGGCGTACTCTCTCTATCACTTCGCACGGAAGCCGCTAAAGAAATAGCGGGCGGCTCGGTGAAAACACCCGAGAGCGAAATATGCGGCTGGACGATCTGCCGCGCGCGGACGTCTAGTTTAGCGGGCCAAATGCCACAAGTGCCAGACTCCATAGGCCATCAGTACCATGCCGGCTTCGAAGAGAAAGGCGGTGCGGAGACCGCGCGCACAGCCGAGGCCGTCGAGGTTCGAGTCGACTCCCTCATCTTCGGCGGCCCTCGAGAAGGCCGGAGAGTCGCAGATCGATACCACGCTGCCGGGTACATAGAAAGACGTCGAGGAAGCGGTATGAATGGCGGAAGACCGAAGCTCACAGACGGTTTGACTTGGCACGACTAAGACTCCTACCTCGGGGGCATGTTGGAGGAAGCATGAACCCCACAGGAATTAAGCAATTGCTCTTGCGGACGAAGTGATTCTCCCGCTCTCTCTTCAGGAAATATGTGATTTATATCACCTCAATCAATCAATGGAGGCAAATTATTTCTGCGGAAAACCTGTGCGACAGTTGCGAATTTTCCGGACTGGGGTCCGGAAGGAGCGGGAGCAATCTTTTCGCAGACGCGAGACAGGAGGGGACCTCACTGTGGAACTGCTCAAGACGCACGGCCTTTATCATCCTGAATTGAGAGAAGAGTTAGACTCCGATCGTTCAAATTGGGGCGAAAAAGGGGGCAGATCGCATGAAATTGAGTGGAAATACGGTTCTAATCACCGGTGGTGGATCAGGGATAGGCCGGGGACTGGCAGAAGCTCTCCACGAGCTGGGCAATCAGGTGGTGATTGCGGGGCGCCGGAAGCAGGCGCTCGATGAGACCACGGCGGCGAATCCCGGCATGCACTCGGTAGTGCTCGATATCGAGAAACGGGAAGGCATCCAGCAATTTGCCGAGGAGGTTGTGGCGATGTTTCCTGCGCTGAATGTGCTGATTAACAATGCGGGAATCATGCGGGCCGAGAAGCTGCATGATCAGCAGAAAGACCTGGCAGATGCCGAAGCCATTGTGACGACGAACCTGCTGGGCCCGATGCGGCTGACAGCGGCGCTGCTGCCACATCTGAAGAAGCAGCCGAGCGCAACGATCATGAATGTGTCGTCGGGGCTGGCGTTTGTTCCGATGGTGCTGACGCCCACGTATTGCGCGACCAAGGCGGCAATCCATTCGTACACGCAATCGCTGCGATACCAGTTGAAGAAGACGAAGATCGAAGTGCTGGAGCTGATCCCGCCTTATGTGGCGACGGACCTGATGGGCGGGAAATCGGATCCGCGCGCCATGCCTCTGGATAAGTACATCGCCGAGGTGATGAACATTCTGAAGCTGCAGCCGACACCGGCGGAGATCTGCGTGGAAAACGTGAAGGGGCTGCGCTTTGCGGCAGAGAACGGGAGCTACGACGGGATCTTCAACGGGTTGAATTCGTCGATGGCGGACATTGGCGTAGAAGACAGGGATTAGGAATAGGGAATAAGGAAAGAGAGATCAGAGATGGGAATTGAAGTGGACGATCTGGACGCAACAGTTTGCGAGCGATAACTATGCAGGAATCTGTCCGGAGGCATGGGCAGCGATGGAGCGGGCGAACCACGGGCATGCCACGGCGTACGGAGACGATGTGTGGACGGCGCGGGCGGCCAATGCATTTCGTGAATTGTTTGAAGCCGAGTGCGAAGTGTTCTTCGTCTTCAATGGGACGGCAGCGAATTCGCTGGCGCTGGCGTCGCTGTGCCAGTCGTATCACGGGGTGATCTGCTGCGATGCGTCGCACGTGGAGACCGATGAGTGCGGCGCGCCGGAGTTTTTCTCGAATGGCTCGAAGCTACTGGTAGCGCAGGGCGTGGATGGAAAGCTGACGCCCGCGTCAATTCACGAGCTGGCTACGAAAAGGCAGGATATTCATTATCCCAAGCCGCGGGTGGTCACAATTACGCAACCGACTGAAACGGGAAGGGTGTACACGCTGGAGGAAGTTCGGGCGATTTCAGCTGCGTGCAAGGAGCACGGGCTCTCGCTGCACATGGATGGGGCGCGGTTTGCGAATGCGTGCGCGAGCCTGGGGTGCTCGCCGGCTGAGCTGAGCTGGAAGAGCGGCGTGGATGTGCTGTGCTTTGGCGGAACGAAGAATGGGATGGCCGTGGGTGAGGCGGTGCTGTTCTTCGACAAGGCGCTGGCGACGGATTTTGATTATCGCTGCAAGCAGGCGGGTCAGCTGGCTTCGAAAATGCGGTTTCTTGCGGCTCCGTGGGTGGGGATGCTGGAGAGCGGCGCGTGGCTGAGCAACGCCGAGCACGCGAACGCGATGCGCGCAGTATTTTGTGGAGCGGGTAGCGCGGATTGCGAATGTGCAGGTTGTATCGGCGGTGGATGCGAACACGGTGTTTTTGAATGCTTCGGATGAGATTCTGGAGAGCCTGCGCGGACGGGGATGGAAGTTCTACACGTTTATCGGCGGCGCAGCGCGGATTATGTTCGCGTGGGACACGGATCTGAGGCGGGTGGATAAGTTGCTCGAAGATCTGGAAGAGTGCGCGATGGTTGGTCGGGCTGCTCCGACAGCGGCGGTGAGCTAAGCGCGTGTCGGGACATTCCCCTTGAGGAATAAAAGCAGATCCTTCGCTCCGCTTGCCCCATCGCGCTTTTGCACGACGGGGCCCCAAACGTGCGGAACTCAGGATGGCACATTCTGAGCGGCACAGCTAAAGCTGTGCGCTTTCAGAACCGAGCTGTGCATCGGAACTGTGTTTGCGGAAGACAATTTGCAGTTGCTGGCGCCAGTGTTCGCTGAGGGCTATTAATTCCCAATCGACCTCGGGGGAGAGATAGCGCAGGACCGGCAGATTGGCGGGATGGATGCGCAGGGCGGGTGCGGCGAGCAGAAGGCGCGGCGGATGCGCCGAGATTTCGATTTCGGAGAAATAACCTTCGCGCTCGAACGCGGAAAGCGGGCGGTCGCTGGCAGTGGTGCGTTGGCAATCGGCATTGAGAGCGCGGACGCGGATCCAGTAGTCAAGTGCCTGCAAAGGCAGATGCAGATCTTCGTCGGCCTTGAGCTCGATGACAACGAGGCGGTTGTTGCGATCGAGAGTAAGCAGGTCGAGCATGCCGCGATCGCCGGACGAGAGCGCAGGGACCTGCGAGTAGAGCTGGTCGCCGCGAAGCGTGGGCAACAAGGCGCCGAGGCCGGAGCGGAATTCGGATTCGAGCCAGCGCTCCGGCTGAATGCGAAAGAGCGGGTCTTTGAATGCGCCGTCGCAATGGCGGCTTGCGAAGAGGCGCGTGCAGAGTTCGCGACACAGGGATTCGGTCTCCACGGTAAGAGGAGTTTCGTTGGCGCCTGCGCCGAAAGTGATCTCCAGTTCGCGAGCGAAGGAGTGGGTGCCGGTTCCGTGACGCACGCGCGCAAACTCGAGCCCGTGCAGCAGCAGGCCGACTTCGGTAGCAGAGCGCGGACGAATTTCGATGCGAGTCTTCGCGGTGGCGGGTAGTAGCTCCAGGATCTGGTCTATACCGGATCGGCAGCGTTGGATTGCAGACTCGGGTGAAAAGGCGTGCATCAGACGCGCGGTCTGATTTCCCATGTCGCGAAAGTCGACAGGCGTGAGTTCTTCGCTGCGCTCGTCGAGCGTGAAAAGCTGAAAGTCGGCGGCTGCTTGGTTGAGCCATGCCATACGCTCTGCCGTAGTGCGCTCCGTACCTTTTGGGACGATGACTTTGAGTCCCCCGAAGTGGCGGCGAGCGTCGCTTTTCTGCCGACAATAGTCGAGCCAGAGAATGCCGAGAGTGAGAATGCCGTCAATAGTCGAGGCGGATTCCGCTTCACTGACGCCGATGATGGCTTCGGCCGCCGTGCCGCGCAGGAGACGGCCGCGGATGTAGGCAGGACCGAAGCTGTGTTCGAGGTCCATTGCGGAGCGGAGGCCATCGACTTTAGCTCCAAGAAAAGCTCGGCTGAGGACGCGCTCGAGCACGCGCTGGTAGTTGCGGCGCGCTGAGTCGCGGGCCGTGGGGGTCCGGCGGTCGCTGTTTGGAACCAGTTCAAGGGCCTGCGGCTTGGGCGCACCCATGCGGCGTGTCATCACGCGAAGGCATTGTGCGCGGTGCTGGATTTCGACGACGGTACGGACGATATTGCGTTCTTCGCTCCATAGCTGAAGCAGGCAGCGGCCGTGAGATTCGGTGATGGAGTAGCGTGCAAGACGCATGTCGAAGAGGACACGTCCGTCTTCAAGCAGGGCTGCGGCGGGGTGTGCAGCAAGATATTCTTCCAGGAATTCGGCGAGTTTGGCGGCGGATGGTGCGTCGACAGCCGTGGCCACTCTTCGCCTACCAGCTCTGCCGGACGCGCAAATTCGTAATGTGTGCGGTGTGATGGCGCGAGTGCCATGCATAGATTGCAAGCATGGTGGCTAGGTCCTGGCGGCCGTTCTCAGGATGGTTGTAGCCGCGCTGAAAGTCCGCATCGGAAAGCGACTCGAGGAGCGTTACCCAGCGCTCGTGCAGAGCAGCGATCAACGCCAGGGAACCATCGATAGGGAGACGGCTGTCGTCGAGGCGAGCCCAGGCGGCTTCGTCATAAGGCTTGATGGTCGGCCAGTCTTCAGTGAGGGCGAGCTTCGTTCGTATGTAAGCGTTGGCGTGGCTGTCGGCGACGTGATGCACGAGCTGGCGAACGGTCCAGCCGCCCTCGCGGTAGGGGGTGTCGAGTTGCGCCTGAGTCAGTCCATAGACAGCCTGCGCAAGTTTGTGCGGAAGGAGTCGGAGGGCGGTAAGTTGCTCGGCGCGAACTGCCGGTTCGCTTGAAGAGGGTGGCCTGAAGCGGCCGATCGGGTAGCGGAGGTCTTCCAATTCTGTCATCGCCAAACACCTGGAGAGAGTTCGCGGCGGCGGTAAAGATCCGGCGCTCGGCGAAGTGAATCTACTTTAAGTGTGATGCTTCGGCATCTTGTGCTTCGGCGCATTCTTAAAATTCTGATTCGTTTGGTGCTGAGCCTTGGGATGCTCCACAACCCGTGGGTCTTTATGGGGCTTTTTGTGCCATGCGAAGGCCGGAGCGGCACACAACACCAGCAACAGCGCGGCAACTGTAATTTTCCTCATGGCAGGAATGTAGCACGAGAAAGGGGCGAGCGATAGTACCGGAAGTCACTGGATCAAGAGAGGTAATGGGAATAACGGGGAAATTGGCACAGAAACATCCCTCGACCCGCGTTCAGCGGGACTGGCCCACACCACAGATGGGCCAATCTTTCCACATACTTACCACGCGCAGCTCGCGGCCACCGCGGATCGAGAGGTGATCCTGGACGGAACTATGCCTTGTGATGATGGTGATGACGGTGATGGTGATGATGCGTAGTCGCAGCGAACGCCGGAGCAGCGAACACCAGGACCAGGAGCACAGCAGCAAAGATCTTTTTCATGAAGTGAATCTAGCATGAGGCGGATTGTGGAAACTACTGCGGTAGGATCCCGAGAATCAAGTCGGAAACGCTTCGTGCCAGAATGCGGACCAAGCAGAGGAGGCGTAAACTACGTGCAACGATGAGCCTAACTGCAGCTTCCCCACAGCCGAGTCACAGACGTTACTTTTTCGAAAAATTTGGAATCACCGAGCGGCTTCTCGAACGGTGTTTGGGAGAAGCCCTTTCTGCGGGCGGAGATTACGCCGATCTCTACTTCGAGTCCGTGACTTCGACTTCCCTGGGCGTTGACGAGCAGATTGTGAAGTCGGCCAGCACGGGGACGAGCGCGGGATGCGGGATTCGCGTGCTCTCGGGCGAGCGGACAGGCTACGCCTACACCGACAATCTGAACCCGGAGCGGCTGCTGCATGCGGCGCGGACGGCAGCGCTGATTGCCTCGGCGCCTGCCAAGCAGCAGGTGCAGGGATTTACGGAAACGGCGGGTGCCGACCTCTATCCAGTTCCGCTGGGTGGATTTGATCTGGATCTCGCGGCGCGGCTGGAGCTGATTTTGCGGGCTGACCGGGCGGCGCGGGCGTTCGATCCGCGAATCGTGCAGGTGCGGGCCGGATACAGCGAAGAGTTGCGGCGCATTTTGATTGCGGCGTCGGACGGAGCGTTTGCCAGCGATACGCAGCCGCTTTGCCGGCTGAATGTATCCGTGATCGCCAAGGATGGCCCGACAACCACCAGGGGATCGGCAGGCGGAGGCGGTCGTGCCGGTCTGGACCAATTCACAGGCAGTAAAAGCCCGGAGGGGCTGGCGCAGGAGGCGGCGCGGGGCGCGATTCTGCAGCTTGGCGCGGTTCCGGCGCCGGCGGGCGAGATGCAGGTGGTGCTGGGGCCGGGATGGCCCGGGATCCTGCTGCACGAGGCGGTCGGGCATGGGCTCGAGGCGGACTTTAACCGCAAAGGGACTTCGGCGTTCACTGGGCTGATCGGACGGTCGGTCGCCAGCAGCAAGGTGACGGTGGTGGATAACGGCACGATGGCCGGGCGGCGTGGGTCGCTGAATGTGGACGACGAGGGCTCCCCGACGCAGGAGACGGTTCTGATTGAGGGCGGAATTCTGAAGGGCTATCTAACCGACAAGCTGTCGGCACGGCTGACCGGAACGGCGAATACGGGCTCGGGACGCCGTGAGAGCTACCACTGCATTCCGATGCCGCGCATGACGAATACCTACATGCTGGCGGGCGAGGACGCGCCCGAAGACATTCTGCGGTCGGTGAAACGGGGCCTGTATGCCGTGAATTTTGGCGGCGGACAGGTGGACATCACCAACGGCAAGTTCGTGTTCTCGGCGTCTGAAGCGTACTTGATCGAGGACGGCAAGATTACCGCACCGGTGAGAGATGCGACGCTGATCGGGAACGGCCCGGAGGCGCTGAAGTACGTCTCGATGGTGGGGAACGATCTGAAGCTCGATGAGGGGATCGGGACCTGCGGCAAAGACGGGCAGAGCGTGCCGGTGGGCGTGGGTATGCCGACGATCAAGCTGGATCGGATGACGGTGGGCGGGACAGGGCGCTAGGAGCATCCGCTTCTCCGAATATCTCAAATTTGAGATATAATGGCTGATGTGGGCCGGCAAGTGGAAGTCTCTGAACGACGCAGTACGAGCAGAAATCAGGGCTCTTCCATCCGACATTCGCGCACGCTTTGTCAGATTCGGCGAATTATGCTGTCGCAGGTTGGTCTGGAAAATCTGCGAGAACCATAGGTAAACATCTTGAAGGCAAGCTCTGGGAGATTCGATTAACTGGATGTTGACGGAATCGCGCGTGCTCTATACATAACCGCCGCCGGAAAGCGGATCGTTGTCGTTCGAGCGTTCGTCAAGCAAGACACAGAAGACGCCGCCTTGCGAAATCAGGTTGGCTCTTCAACGGGCAAAGCGAGGTTCAATGACCATTCCGCTTCGAAGAAATCAAAGCTGAACTCCTGGCGGACCCAGAGGTCAAAGCTCAGTACGACGCGCTGGCGCCAGAATTTGAAATCGCGACGGAGCTTATCCGAGCACCGCCTTCGCGCGGGTGCTTTCGCAGGCGGAGTTGGCCGCCCGCATGCGTGAATAAGCCAGTCTGCGATCGCGCGACTGGAGAGCGGACAGACCCTCCCCAGCACCAATACCCACCTAGGTTGCTGAAGCGTCTAAGGTCGAACTGCGGCTAGTCGGCTTCCGAGAAATCGGGCGGATCGGGTGTAACGCGCTTCAACAGACGAGTGTAGCCCGGCAGTGGCTCTTTCGCTGAGGAAACCGTCGCAGCAAGTCAAGCCAATTAGGCATAGCAGAACGGGCGAAATTGCTTGCGTGATCTTCTCCTGATCGCAAAGGCCAGAGTACGCGTCCTGAACTGGACATCGTAGACCGTGACACCTGCAAGGCCGCGCTTTCCGTTCCAGAGTCGTCGCCAACTCGGAAGTATCCCGACAACAGCAACCGCGGATCCTTCGTCGGCTCGCCAAGTCGCACCGGTCGCTTCTGGACGTGACAACGGCTCCGAGGACACCGGATATAAGTCGGCAGCAGCCGAGGGTCGCGGGCGGGCAGCCGGAGCGCCGGCGTTCCAGCTCTAGTCCATGCTTCAGGACACGCAGTGCTGGCAGAATCAGTGCGGATCAATTTCACCGATCTTCTATCTCTGGTGCGCGGCGAGCCATTTTGCGGAGCGATCCTGCGCGGCGGCGAGGTCCGTTGGGCTGAGGTGCTGGGCGACCAGATCGCGGGCATGAACCGCATCCTCCTGATGTGAACCGGACCAGGTTTTGGCGGCAAGATCGAGCCAGACATACGACTCCACAAGGTTGACCGGGACGCCTTGGCCATTGGCATACATTGAGCCCAGGTTGAACTGGGCGCGGGGCAGCCCCTGTTCGGCGGCCTTGGCGTACCAGGCTGCGGCCTGGGCGTAGTCCTTCTCAAGGCCGGTGCCGTTGTCGTAGAGCAGGCCGAGGTTGAACTGGGCAGAGGCGTTCCCCTGCTCGGCGGCGCGGCGGTAAAGGTCGGCTGCCTGCGCGTAATCCTTCGGAACGCCGATGCCGCGTTCGTAGAGGGTGCCGAGGTTGTATTCGGCCTCGGGAAGATGCTGCAGAGCCGCTTTGCGATACCATCCAGCGGCTTCGGCATCGTCCTGTGGGACACCTTCGCCACGGTCGTAGAGCCGGCCGAGGTGGAGTTCGGCTGGGGCAAATCCCTGTTCGGCAGCTTTCCGATACAACGCTGCCGCTTTCGAATTGTCCTGCGAAACGCCGTTGCCCGCCTCGTAAAGAGCACCGAGGTCAAACTGGGCCTTGGCCAGTCCCTGGTCGGCGGCTTTCTGGAGCCACGAGGCAGCTTTGGTGTAATCCTGCGCGATGGAGATGCCGGAAATATAGCTTTCGCCAAGCGTGAGTTGTGCCTGCGCGTCTCCCGCATTCGCCTTATTCAGCAGCGCAGGATCGATGGCGGTCTTTTGCGCAAGAGCGGGAAAAGACACGAGAGCAAGCAGATAGATCGAAAGCGGAAGTAAACGGCGCAATGTCATAGAGCCTCTTGGGGGAACTCAACACCATAGCAAATTAAGCAGCGACCGGTTGTGATGGCCATCCGCCTGGACCAGGGTGTGGCGGATGCACGCCCTGCGCTGGTTTGTTAAGGTTGACCCATGCCGGACGCTGTTCAACTCCCCGATGTCGCCGTTATTGATTTCGAATCCCTTGCAACCGATGTCGTGAAACTGGCGATGAAAGCCGGCGCCAGCGATGCTGAGGGCGTTATCCGTGAAGGCGACGAGTTCAGCGTGAACGTGCGCCTGGGACAGGTGGAGACGCTGAAGGAGTCGGGTTCGCGCGCGCTGGGATTGCGGGTGTTTCTGGGGAAGCGCTCGGCATCGGCCTCGACCAGCGATCTGACGGCGGATGGGATTCGGCAGCTGGTTGAGGGCGCGATGGCGCTGGCGAAGGTGACCGAGGAGGATCCGTTCATCGGGCTGCCGGAGACAGAGGAGTTCGGCGCGATCAAGGACGACCTGCACCTTTACTACGAAGATGTGTACTCGTCTGCCGGGACCGGAGCGGATTGAGTGGGCGCGCCGAGCCGAGGCGGCGGCCATGGCGGCGGACAAGCGCATCACGAACTCGGATGGCGGAAGCTTTGACGCGGCGACGGGCAGCAAGGTGCTGGCCAACTCGCGGGGGTTTGTGGGGAGCTATCGGTCGAGCTATGCGGGAGTTTCCGCGGCTCCGCTGGCCGTGGACGTCAATGGGCAGATGCAGCGCGATGGATGGTGGTCGAGCGCGCGCCGGATGTCGAACCTCGAATCCCCTGAAGCCGTGGGCGCCGAAGCGGCACGGCGGACGGTGCGGCGGCTGGGTGCGCAGCGCGTGGCTACGCAGCGGGTGCCGATTGTGTTTGCTCCCGAAGTAGCGCGGTCGCTGATTGGGTCGGTATTTGATGCGGCATCGGGAGATGCGATCTGGCGGCATGCTTCGTACCTGACGGGCAAGCTGGGCGAACAGATCGGCGCTGCGACGATCACAATCGTTGATGACGGCACGATGGTGCTGCCGACGGGCGTAGGCGGCTTTGGCAGCTCGCCGTTTGATGGCGAGGGCTGCCGTCGCGGCGGACAGTCGTGGTTGAGAGCGGCGTGCTGCGGAACTACATGCTGAATTCGTATGCGGCACGGAAGCTGGGGATGAAGTCGACCCACAATGCATCGCGCGGGTTGGCGGGCGCGCCGGGCATCGGCTGCGGAAATCTGTATCTCGAGCCGGGAACGCAGACGCCGGAGGAGATTATCGGCGAGGTGAAGGCCGGCCTGTACGTGACGAGCCTGATGGGGTTCGGGACGAATATCGTGACGGGCGATTACTCACGAGGCGCGGCAGGACTTGTGGATCGAGAATGGGCAACTGACGCATGCGGTAGAGGAGATCACGATTGCCGGGAACCTGGGCGAGATGCTTGAGAACGTGACGGCGATCGGGAACGACCTGGTGTTTCGCGGATCGGTGGCGTCGCCCACGCTGCGAATTGACGGGATGACGATTGCGGGAGCGTAAACGGAGCGCGAGTGAGCGTCGAATTGCAATCCGTTCCGTTTGATCCGGCCGACGCAAAGGCGGCGCTGAGCCAATTGCCGACCGACCCGGCCGTATTCGCGCTTTACGGAGCCGAAGCCAAGGACGAACCTTACATCGGACGCACTCCGAATCTGCGCGGACGGCTGGAGCGGTTGCTGCAACCATCCGCGAAGCATCCGCGGCGGCTGCAGCTGGCGGGGCGGGTGCGGCGGATTGCGTTTCGGCGGACGGGGTCGGATTTTGAGTCGCTGCTCGCGCAGTTTTCGTTGCTCGAAGAGGTGTATGGCGCGAAAGCGCTGGAGCGTATGCATCTGCGGGCGCCTGCATTCGTGCGGTATCTCGGTGGCAATCCTTATCCGCGGATCGTAGTAACGAACAAGCCCAGCCAGCGCGAGGCGGACTGGGTCTACGGTCCGTTTGCTTCCCGGGCCGCGGCGGAGCGGTTTTCGGAAGAAGCGCTGAAGCTGTTCCTGTTGCGGCGGTGCACGGACGATCTGAACCCCGATCCGAGCCATCCGGGGTGTGTGTATTCGGAGATGAAGATGTGCCTGGCGCCCTGCTACAAGGGCTGCTCTGACGAGCGTTATGCAGAAGAGGCCGCGGCGGTGCAGAGTTTTCTGGCGACGCGCGGCGACAGCAAGCTGGTGGTGCTGCGCAGCGAGCGGGATGCGGCGTCGGCAAACCTGGCGTTTGAAGATGCAGCGGCGCTGCATGCGCAGGTGCAAAAGGTAGAGGCTGTTCAGGCGCTCGCGCCGGAACTGGTGCAGCCGTTGAGCAAGCTGCGGGCGGTGATTCTGCAACCACCTGCGGTGGGGCCAGAAACTGAGGTGTCTGTGTTCCTGTTCGCCCATGGCAAATTCAGGGGGCCGGTGGGGTTCTCGACGGTGGGCATGCGTATCCAGAACGAGCAGTCGGGGTCGAGTTCCCTGTTTGCTCAACCCATGGCTTTGGAGCCGGTACCCGAACTGCCTGAATCTCCGGTCACTGAGACCGCTGCATCGAGCGGCGACAAGGCTGCGAAGGTCGCGCGGACGATGCTGGAGGCGCGCATGGAGGCGGTCTTGGCTGAGCTGGAGAAGGACGCGGTTCCGCCGTCGGCGACGGTGCGGCAGGCGCACCTTGCGCTTCTCAAGCGGTGGTATTACCGGCCGGAGGTGAAGCGCGAAGGCGAGGTCTGCTTCCCGAACGACGACGGTCAATGGCCGATCAAGTCGATGCTGCGGAGCGTGGGACGGGTGGCGGCGAAATCTCTGGCACATGCGATCCGCACGTAGCACAATGGCGGCGAAAGCTGACAATGGCCAAGGCGAACAGTATCCGCGAAATGCTTTTGCCGGGCAGACGTTTCGATGCCGGCCGGGCGTGCGAAGTCGCTGCATTGGTGCTGAAAAATCCACGCAACACTGGCAAGTTGATCGAATGCCTGTGGGACGAGGAGCCCGGCGTAGCGAATCGCGCCGCCGATGCCTTGGAACGCGCTTCGGGAAGGCAGCCCCAGATCCTCGCTCGCTGGAAAGAGGCTTTGCTGGATCGCATGCTGGACGCAACGGAGAACAAGCTGCGCTGGAATCTGGCGCTAATAATCACCCGAACGCCGCTGACCGAGGTCGAAACTGCCCGCGCCGCCGCGATCCTGAGGTCGTGGCTCGACGACAAGAGCTCCATCGTGAAGACGAGTGCCATGCATGGGCTGGCGGGGCTAACGCGCTGGGAACCATCGCTGCTGCCGGAAGTCCTCGACCTGCTGCGCATTCTGAGCCGGAGCGGTACACCGGCAATGCGCGCTCGGGGACGCATCCTTCTGAAGCGAATTGAGGCGGGAAAGGAGCTGCCGGTGATCACAGGGCCGTTGCCTCGGACTCCGGGCCGGGCGGTGGCAACAGGGCGCGACGGACAGAAGGCTGGCCGCAAGACGCTGCAGGCGCTACGCTATGGCTCATCCCCAGTGATAAACTGACCGGGCACGGACGGGTGCCCCCAGACACATGGTTCAGCTGCTTCCATCGATATTATCGGCAGATTTTGCTCACCTTGCGGACGAAGTAGCCGCGGCAGAGCGCGGTGGCGGCACCGTCATCCATGTCGACGTCATGGATGGTCATTTCGTGCCCAACATCACCATCGGACCTCCTGTAGTGGCAAGCCTGCGCAAGGCGACCAAGCTGCCCCTGGACTGCCATCTGATGATCGAGAACCCGGACGAGTTCATTCCGGCTTTTGCCGAGGCCGGGGCGGACTGGGTAAGCGTGCACTATGAGGCATGCCGGCACCTTCACCGGTCGCTGACGCATATCGCCGACCATGGCATGCAGCCCGGGGTGGTTCTCAATCCGGCGACGCGGGTTGAGCTGATTCGCGACATCCTGCCCATGGTTCACCATGTGCTGATCATGAGCGTGAACCCGGGATTCGGGGGGCAGAGTTTCATCCCTTTCGCGCTGGACAAGATCCGGCGGCTGGTTCAGTTGCGCCAGGAACTAGGGCTGGCATTTAAAATCGAAGTTGACGGCGGCGTGGCTCACGACACGGTCGCCCGGGTCGTCCAAGCAGGTGCGGAGCTGTTGGTGGCCGGCAATGCCGTATTTGGCGCCGGACAAGCCGAGCGGGATGCCCGCGCTTTGCTGGCTGCGGCCCGCGAAGCAGCCGGTGAGCAGGTCCTTGTAGATTCGTAAAACCGTGGCAGCTTTCCCCCTGCCGCAAATTGAGGTGGTATGAACCGGTTGTCGAGAAGTTTTGCTGCGTTGGCGCTGGCATCGCTGGTGCTGTCTGGGGTAGCGGCTCAGGCCAAGGAAAAGAAGCCCAAGCATAAAAAGGACCAAGATCTGAGCGCGAATCCGCTGGCGGGCGTGAACTCAAAGCAGCCCGACAAAGAGCTGTACGACAAGGCTATGCTTGCGCTGAAAAAGGGGCGCTACGATGTGGCCCGGCTCGACCTGCAGACCATGCTCAACACCTATCCGGACTCGGAGTACCGGATGCGCGCCAAGCTTGCAGTGGGCGACAGCTGGTTCAAAGAAGGCGGAACCGCCGCGTTGACCCAGGCTGAGAGCGAGTACAAGGACTTCATCACCTTCTTCCCCAATGCGCCGGAAGCGGCCGAAGCGCAAATGAAAGTCGGCGACATCTACTACCAGCAGATGGAGAAGCCCGACCGGGACTGGAATAACGCCCAGGACGCGGAGAAGGAATATCGGACCATGATCAACATGTTTCCGGACTCCCCGCTGATTCCGCGTGCCAAGCAGAAGTTGCGCGACGTGCAGGAGGTCCTGGCAGAGCGGGAGACGCAGATCGGGCTATATTACGGGGCCAAGGATAACTTCCCTGCCTCGATTGCCCGGCTGCAGACGGTTGTGGACACCTACCCCCTTTACTCGAAGAGCGACCAGGCATTGCTGGCGATCGGCGATGCTTACGCGGGTGAAGCGCACGCGGTGCAGATTGCACCGGGTCTGAAGGGTGCCGTGCGTGAACGCCTGCATGCTCTCTACGAGGACAAAGCGGCAGCGGCCTATGCCAAGGTGATTACACGTTACCCGCTGGCACCGCATGTTGAAGACGCGCGCGACCGCCTGGTGACGATGAATCGGCCTGTACCGGAGCCGACCGACGCGGCCATTGCCGAAAACGATGCAGAACAGAAGAGCATGCAGCCGATTCGCTTCACGAATCGCGCACTCGACATCATCAAACGCGGTCCGACGGTCGTGGAAGCGGCGCACGTGGGTGAGCCTTCCGTTGAGGATCCGAAGCGGACGCTCGCGCCCGATGTAACGAAAGAAAACATTGCTCTCTTCAACGAGGCCCTCAATCTGGGCAAGCCCGCAACGACAACTGCTGTTACGCCGACCGGCCCCAATGAGCCTCCGCGCAGCGATGAGCCTTCAAACGTTCCGCTTGCCCCACCCACGAGCGAAGGAACTGGCGTGGGTGTGACGATTGTGAATCAGGGGAACGGCGACGCATCGGCTGCGCCAAGCGCTAATGAAGCTGTCCCGGCCGGCGCGCCTGGCGATCCGAACAACGCGCTGGTGAAGCCGGTCGGACCGACAAATACGGCTCTGCCTCCGGTGGACAAGCCGGCTGAAGCGCCCGATCAGGCGAACGACATCAAGCCCGGCACAGGACAGCAGCAGACAGCCGCCACCGACGAAGAAGAAGCCGAAGGCCAATCTGAACGAGGAGTCCTCGAGCAAGAAGAAAAAGAAGAAGGGCCTGGGCAAGCTGAATCCGTTCTAGGCAGCTGCAGTTTGAGAGGAAGGCAGGCCGCATCCGTCCAGGATGCGGCCTTTGTTTTTGCGCAATGAACGCGTGCGCGATCGGAGGTGCGGCGAGGTGTCGCTGAATCTGGTAGAGTGAAAAGTGGTCCCCCTGTCTGAAATCCCTGTGAAATCTGGGTTTTCGGTGCAAACCCTGAGGGGCTACCTGACAACCCTCATGCCGCACGATCTGCCCAAAGCATACGACCCGACCTCCATTGAAGATCACTGGGCCGAGTACTGGGTGCGCGAGAAGCTCTTTGCTCAGCCGACGCCCGACTGAAGAGGATCGCCTGAACGGCCAGTCCTCGTTCACGATTTTGCTACCCCCGCCCAATGTGACCGGCAATCTGCACATGGGGCACATGTTCGAGCACACTGAAAGCGACATCCTCATTCGCTGGCACCGCATGCGCGGCGACCGTGTGCTTTGGATTCCGGGGACGGACCACGCCGGCATTGCCACCCAGATGCTGGTGGAGCGCCAGATCACGACCGAGGGCACCACGCGGCAGCAGATGGGCCGCGAAAAGTTCATCGAACGCGTGTGGGAATGGCGACGGCACTACGGCGGTGCGATTCTCGGCCAGATGAAGCGGCTGGGCGCATCGGTCGATTGGGACCGCGAGTACTTCACCATGGACGAGCGGCTTTCGGTGGCCGTGCGCGAAGCGTTTGTCCGGCTTTACGAGCAGGGTTTGATTTATCGCGGCGCCTACATCGTGAACTGGTGCCCGCGCTGCCAGACCGCCATCAGCGATCTTGAGGTGGTCTACGACGAGCACAAGGGACATCTTTGGGAGATACGCTATCCGGTTATTGGCGATGACGGCAAGGACACCGGCGAGTTTCTGACCGTTGCTACGACGCGGCCCGAGACGATGCTCGGCGACGTGGCTGTCGCGGTGCATCCTGCGGATGAGCGCTACAAGCATCTGCACGGGAAAAAGCTGCGGCTCCCGCTGGTGGGTCGCGAGATTCCGATCATCCTCGACGAGTGGGTCAGCCCCGAGTTTGGCACTGGCGCGGTGAAGGTGACGCCGGCACACGATCCCAATGATTTTGCGCTGGGTCAGCGGCACGATCTGCCCTCGATCAACATCATGGACGATACGGCCCACATCAACGATGAGGGCGGCGTATACGCAGGGCTGGATCGGTTTGTCGCGCGCAAGAGAATTGTCGCGGACCTCGAAGAGATGAGCCTGCTGGCGGGCATCAAGGACCACGTGAACAATGTGGGCCACTGCGACCGCTGCAAGACGGTCGTGGAGCCGCGCCTGTCGCTGCAGTGGTTCGTCAAGATTCAGCCGCTGGCGGACAAGGCGATCGCGGCAGTGAAGGAAGGCCACATCAAGTTCACGCCGGAGATGTACGCGAAGACCTACCTGAACTGGATGGAGAACATCCACGACTGGTGCATCTCGCGGCAACTCTGGTGGGGACATCGCATCCCCGCGTGGCATTGTTCGGTGTGCCACAAGATCACGGTCGCGCGCCAGGATCCGACGAAGTGCATGCATTGTGGATCGGACAAGCTCACGCAATCGACGGACGTGCTGGATACGTGGTTTTCTTCGGGACTGCTGCCGGTATCGGTGTTTGGATGGCCGAACATTACGGCCGAGAATCGCGCGGATTTTGACTCGTTTTATCCGACGAGCCTGCTGGTTACCGGCTTCGACATTCTGTTCTTCTGGGTAGCCCGGATGATCATGCTGGGCTGCTGGTTTTCTACGGACGTTCCGATGCCGGATGGCAGTCCAAGGCCGCTTGGAGAATCCGTTCCTTACCGCGAGGTGTACATTCACGCGCTGGTGCGGGATGCCAATCGCGAGAAGATGTCGAAGACCAAGGGGAACGTCGTCGATCCGATTGAGATTGTGAAGCAGTATGGGACCGATGCCGTGCGGTTCACGCTGGCCTCGATGGCTTCGCCCGGAACGGACATTGCGTTCAATGTGGCGCGGACCGAGGGATACCGCGCGTTCGCCAACAAGATATGGAATGCGGCGCGGTTCATTTTCATGAATGTGGATCGGGCTGCGGAGGTCGGGATCAAAGTCGATCCAGCCGCTCTGGGAGGAATGCCCGTTGCCGGGCCTGCTGCTCCGCTAGAATCCCGCTGGATTGTGGCGGAGTTCCATGCGGCCGCTGCAAAGGTGAACGAGGCGCTCGACAACTACCGTTTCGACGACGCAGCCAATACGATCTATCAATTCTTCTGGGGAAGCTTCTGCGACTGGTACCTCGAGATCGTGAAACTCAGCCTCGATTTCTCCGAGACGTGCGGACAAGGCGAAGACGAAAGCATGCGCTTACTACGCTCGTAAGTGTCTTTGAGGCTTCGCTGCGGCTGCTCTCACCGTTCATGCCGTTTCTCACCGAGGAGATCTGGCATGCGGTCTACGATGGCAATCCGCCGGCAAAGTCGATCGCGCTGACACGATTCCCGCAAGCCGACAGCGCGAAAGCCGATGCTGGAGCGCTGGAGTCAGATGGCTCTGCTTCAGGACCTCATCGTTGAAGTCCGCGCACTGCGCAAAGAGATTGGCGTTGAAGAAAAAGCAGTCGTGCCGATTGAGGTTCGGCATCGACACATGGATCCGAAGGGCTGCAATCGGCGAAAATCTCGCAATTGTCGAGCGGTTGGCGCGCGTGAGCGAAGTGCGATTTGTCGACCAGATCTCGGCTGGGCTTGCCAAGCGCTCCACTCCTCAGTTCGATGTGGCAGTTGATCTACGAGCGCAAGATCGATGTCGCCGCCGAACGCGAAAAGCACGACCAAAGAAATCGCAAAGCTGGAGAAGGTCGTCGCCACTGCTGAGCGCCAGTTGAACAACCCGGGATTTTCGGCGAAGGCCCCGGCGCACATTGTCGAGGGCTTGAAGAAGCAGCGGGATCGAAGCCCAGCAACTGCTCGAAAAATTGCGCAGGGATCTCGATTCCCTGCCGCCTGAGTAAGCGACGTAGCGAATGGCGTGTGTGTGCAGAGCTTGCCTTCAGCATTCCAGAACGCTGGGAATCGCGCCACGCCAACTTCCAGGTCTGCGATTCACAAGGCGTATCGGACTGCGGCCAAGCTCTGGCATCCCGATCGGTTTGAGAACAACCAGCACAAACGTCTCGATGCGGAAGAGCGATTCAAGCGCATCAACGCAGCCTACCTGGCGCTCTGCGAGCATTTTGACAATCCGACCAAGATGCCCCGCGAAGCCGAGTTCGTCACTCCCATCCGCAAGGAAGCTCCGCCTACGATTTCCTTCGGCAGTGCGGCCGACTGTTTCACGGCGCCTGACTTTCCTGAGCGTGTTCGCGAGGCCATCGCCGCGGTCCGTCTTGAGCACTCGGATCCCCCGGTTGGATTCATCGATTTATCGCCAGGATCAGTACGGAGCTCGCAATTCATTCTCTTCACCAGGCACCGCATGTTGATTCGCGATGCCTCGGATATCCTTTCGGTCATCTGGTACGCAGATCTGGGCGAAATCGAGCTGATCGACCTGGAGGCCGGGAAAAAGCCGGGGACCTGGCAAAGAATTGCCGAGACCATCGCGGGAAAGACGCAGCGGTATTCACTCGTCATCAATCGACTGAATGGATTGCAGTTCAGCGCGCTGACCGACCGGCCGGATGACAGGGTCAAGAAAGTTGTTTATAACTTCCTACGACAAATGAAATCGAATTCGCAGTCTTGAACATCGAAAGAAGAACGAATGGATTGGAAGAGCCACCGCATCGATGCATTGCTGGAGCAGGCGCTGCTGGAAGATCAGGCAGTCAGCGATGCCACGACGAATATCACGATCGACCCGAATCTGCGCGCCTCTGCATCAATCATCGCCCGGCAGGAAATGGTGGTCGCAGGGCTGGGCGCAGTGCCGAGGTTCATGGAGATTTTTGCCCGGCTCGATCCGCGACCCCCAGCGCACACAAGATTCGATGTTGTCAGCCACCCGGAGATCTTTGACGGCGTCAGGGTGCACAAAGGGCAGGTGCTGGCTGTGATTCGCCACAATGCGCGCGTGCTGCTGAGCTGCGAGCGCGTGATCCTGAACCTGATGCAGCACCTGAGCGGCATTGCGACGCTTACGCGCCAGTACGTGGATGCGATCCAGGGAACAAAAGCCCATGTTCTCGACACGCGCAAGACGGTGCCGGGGCTGCGCGCGCTGGAGAAGTACGCTGTGCTTTGTGGCGGAGGAACGAATCACCGGCTCGATCTTTCTTCGGGAATCCTGATCAAGAACAACCACATTTCGCTTGGCGGCGGATTGCGCACCGCCCTGATGAATGCTCTCGAAAAGCGCAAACCCGGCAATCGCGTGCAGGTGGAAGTCCGCACGCAGAAAGAACTGGAAGAAGCGCTTGAATGCGGTGCCGAGGCCATCCTGCTCGACAACATGGCACCGGCGCAGGTCAAGACGGCTGTCGAACGGATTCGCAAGGAAGACCGCTGGATTCCGATTGAGGCTTCGGGCGGCATCGTGCTCGACAACATTCGCGCCTATGCAGAGGCGGGTGCGGACTTCATCAGCGTGGGCGCGCTGACGCACTCCGCCAAGGCTGCCGATATTTCCATGAGCATTGTTGCGGAGCCGGCGTAGGCGTGTACGACCTTTCCGCGCTTGAGGCAGAGCTTGCCGGCACGATCTTTGCGGGCAAGCTGCATTTTTCTTCAGTAACGGGATCGACAAACACCGATGCGCTTGCTGCAGCGCGCAATGGGGCGCCGCACGGGTCGGTCTTTTTTGCCGATGAGCAGACGGCCGGACGCGGGCGAGGCGACCACAAATGGCAGTCGAATGCGGGCGACGGACTGTATGTGAGCGTGCTGATGCGGCCGAAGCTGTCGCCGGCGAACCTTCCGCTGATTCCGCTTGCGGCGGGATTGGCCGCGGCTGAGGCGATTCGAGTCGATTGCCGGACTCGCGATAGACCTGCGCTGGCCTAACGATTTGCTGATCGGCCCGCACAAGGTCGGCGGCATCCTGGTTGAGTCGAAAACGGAAGCCGCCATCGCTGGCGTTTGCCGTCATCGGAATCGGCATCAACGTGCACCAGCGGGCTTTCGATCCGGCGCATTCAACGCCTGCTACCTCGCTCGACATCGCTGCGGGCCATCGCGTCAGCCGACAGGCGCTGCTTGTTGCCCTGCTAAAATCGCTTGAGCGCGAAACGCTTTTGCTGGCGAGCCCTGAGGCGATTCGCGCAACCCTGGCGCGTGTCGAGCAGGCTTCAACATGGTTGAAGGGCCGGCCGGTTGAAGTTCATGGCCCGCAGGAATGTGTGGGTGTAACGGCGGGTTTGGATGCGCAGGGATTTTTGCTGGTGCGTACGGCCGATGGCCTGGTGACGGTACAAACAGGCGGCATTCGCGCCGCGGAGACGGAATAAGAAAGACAATGCTGCTGGCAGTCGATGTTGGAAATACAAATACGGTGCTGGGCCTTTACCGGCTGGATGCGGAGGCTGGGCTTCCGCCGAAGGGCGCGGCCGTAGCCCCCAAGGACAGGTCTGACCTGACCGCGCATTGGCGCATCACGACGCATCGCACGCAAACCGTTGACGAATACGGCGTGTTTTTCGTGAAGCTGTTTGAGATGCACGGCTTGTCGCCAAACCAGGTTACCCACATCATCATCTCTTCAGTTGTGCCGCCGCTGGACTCGACGCTGCGGCAAGTGTGCGAGACATATTTTCATCTCGAGCCGCTTTTTGTTGAGCCGGGCATCAAGACAGGAATGCCGGTGCTGGTCGACAATCCGACCGAGCTTGGCGCTGATCGCCTCGCCGATTGCATCTCGGCCATTGAGCGCTACGGTGGACCATGCATCGTGGTGGACTTTGGGACGGCAACGAAGTTTGAGGTTATCTCAGAAAAGGGCGAGTACCTTGGTGGCGCGATTGCGCCCGGGCTGGGATTGAGCGCGGAAGCACTGTTTTCGCGGGCTGCGCGGCTGAGCCGCGTGGACATCAAGCGGCCGGCAAAAGTGATCGGCACGAATACCGTCGGACATCTGCAAAGCGGTTTGTACTACGGGTATATCGGGCTGGTCGATGGCATTCTGGAGCGCATCTTTGCCGAGCTTGGGCAGAAGCCGCGTGTGATTGCGACGGGCGGGCTGGCACGGATGGTTGCGGCGGACTCGCACTACATCTCGGAAATCGACGACCTGCTCACGCTCGATGGCCTGCGCATTCTCTTTGAGCGCAATCGCAGCGCGCGTCCGCGCGGGCGCGCACACTAGGCTCTCGTGCGCAACTACTTCAATTACTTTACGGAGATCGAGGAGCGCTTCCAGCAGCGTCGGGGGGCAATCCTTTTGCTCTCCACGCTCGATTGGGCGCTGATCGAAACGTGGCAGGAAGCGGGGATTCCGCTGGAAGCTGTGCTGCGCGGAATTGACGCGGCATTTGACAAGTACGAGTCGCGGCAAAAACGTGGACGCATGCGACGCGTCAACGGGCTTGCGTGGTGCTCGCAGGCAGTGATGGAAGCGGCCGAGGAGTTGCGTGAGGCGAGCGCCGGTACGGCACCTTCATCGGCGACTCAGGGCGAGACAGGATTCGAGCATGAGCGCGTGGCGTTGCATCTGGAGGCTGCCGCGAGTGCTCTCGACGCGTCTACAATCGCTCACGACGCCTGCGCTACGACGGCGATGCGATTGCGGGAACTCGCGGCCCAGGCGCGTGCGCCCAAGACGACAACCACGATTGCGCATGAGATGGAGGCCTTCGAACGCGTTCTCACTGTGCTTGAGGAAAAATTGTTTGCAGCACTCACAGCGGCGGCACCGGAAGAACTGCTGGTTGCACTCAAAGAGCATGCGGCGCGAGAGCTGGCTCCGTACCGCAGCAGAATGGGGGCGGTGCAACTGCGGCAGGTTGAGCACCAGTTTGCGCAGAAGCAGTTACTCGTCCACTACAGCCTGCCGCGGCTTAGCCTCTTCTACATGAGCCAGCAATGAAGCGTGCCAGACAACAGCCGCGACCCGCGAAGCCTTCGCGAAGCACGATCGTGCAGATCGAGAAGCCGATTTACGGCGGTGCTTTCCTGGCGCGAGTCGACGGCAAAGCAACGTTTGTGCCGCTGACGCTTCCCGGCGAGCAGGCGCGTGTGCGCATTGTTGAGGAGAAGCGCAGTTACGCAGCTGCTGAGCCGGAAGAGATTCTCAGCGGCGGCACCGGAACGCGTCGCGCCGGGCTGCCGCCATTTTGGCGTGTGCGGGGGATGCCAGTATCAGCACGCGAACTACGAGGCACAGCTCAGGTTCAAGCAGGCCGTCCTGCGTGAAACGCTCGAACGCGGCGGTGTGAACGTGCCCGAGAAGATTGATGTGCTCGCCGGAAATCCCTGGCACTACCGCAATCGCATTCGACTCGCGTTCGACGCGGCGGGACGCGTTGGCTATCGTACACGGCGTTCGCACGATCTGGTTCCTGTCAGCGAGTGTCCGATTGCAGCGCCGCAGCTGCTGCGGGCTGCGCTGAGTGCGGCCGAGATTCTGCGCGATATGAAGATGGGCCTGCGGCCGACGGAAATTTCGCTCTTCTCGAATGCGGAAGAAACAGAACTGCTGGCCAGCATCTTTGTGCGCGATTCTTCGACTCGCGGATTTGATCAGGTATTCGATGAGTGGAAGAAGCGCATCCCGGCGCTTATCGGCGCTGAAGTGGTTGAGGAGGGACGCGCGGGCCAACCGCCGAGAACCATCGCGCAATTGGGCGAGAAATCGCTGACTTACTGCGCCGCGGGCTTTGATTATCGCGTCGACCACGGTGCCTTCTTCCAGGTGAATCGCTGGCTCGTCGATGAGCTCGCGAACCGCGTGACTGCGGATCGGCGAGGCGAGCTGGCATGGGATCTCTTCGCTGGTGTCGGCCTGTTTGCGCGCAAGCTGGCGGAGAACTTTGAGCATGTTGTTGCGGTCGAGTCCGCTCCGATGGCCACAGAAGCGCTCAAGCACAACCTCGAAGGCACGGCGGGCACTTGCGTGAAGGCAGATACGCTTGCATTTCTCAAGGCGCGGGACAAGACCGCAAGGCCGGACCTGATCGTCGCCGATCCACCACGTACCGGGTTAGGCGGCGAAACGACTTCTCTTCTCGCCGAGGTTGGAGCGCCCGCAATCGTGTATGTTTCCTGTGATCCTGCGACACTGACGCGTGATTTGCGTGCGCTGATTGACTCAGGATATGCGCTTAGCTCCGTCACGCTCGTTGATCTGTTTCCGCAGACCTTTCACCTGGAGTCAGTGGTCGAATTGCGCCGATCCTGATAACCTTGCGCCCATAGATAATTCTTAGATTTGGGCTCAATGGAAGCTGAACCAGGCAATTCGGGGCCTCCGGCGTTCCGTCCTGTCTGGGCCGGTGTTGGAGTTCCGCTTTTCCACGCCGCGTGGCTGTTTGCGCTCGGCATCGTTGTTGCGCATTTCGTCTGGCTTCGTCCGGCGTATTTGCTGATCGCACTTATTCCTGCTTGGCATTTTGTGCGGGATTGCGGCATTACGCGCACAACGAATTGTGTGCCTTCCTCTGGCGGCACTGTGGTGCCTGCTGGGCGCATGGTGCGCCACGATGCAGCCGCAACCAGCGCCAGCGCCCGCACTCGCTGCGCTTTCTGACGGCCTTGTTCGCACCGTGGAAGGCACCGTAATTGATGCCGGTCCAGTGCGCGGCGAACTGGAGCAGAATGTCGAAGAGGCGGCGAACGCCGCACCAACGCAGCGTCTCGACCTGCGGATCTCAGACGTTGAAGTTGTAACGGACGATGAAGACGCGCAGACAACAATGCAGGGCGGCGCGCGGCTTACGGTGCGATGGCCCGAAGGAGAATTGCCTTCGAGTGGTTTTCATTGTGGCGAGCGAATTCGCGCAGATGCAAGGTTGCTGCTGCCGGAGGTGTATCGCGATCCTGGCGCGTGGAACAGAAGAGAGTATCTGCTCGACCAGGGAATTACTTCCACCGCGACGGTGAACTCGGATCACGTGGAGGTGCTCGGAACGACAAATGAGCACGGCATGGCGTGTCGCATCTCGGCGTGGCAACTCGCAGCGAGCGCAAAGATTCTGGCGCTGCCGTCGGCGATGCTCAGCCTACCACCTTCGTTGCGCTTGAGTGAAGACGACGCGGTAATGCTGGCGGCCATGGTAACGGGCGACCGCACCTACCTGACACATTCACTGCGCGTGGGGTTTGAACGGACCGGCTCGTTTCACATGCTAGTGGTTTCGGGATTGCACCTGGCGATCGTCGCCGGATTGCTCTTCTGGATCGCGCGACGACTGCGCATGCCGCAACTTCCGGCGACGCTCGTAACGATCGGGGCATCGTTTGCGTACGCCCTGTTCACCGGCTTTGCAACACCGGTGCAGCGCTCGTTGTGGATGGTGACTTTGTATCTGGTGGGACGGCTCGTCTATCGCGAGCGAAACGTACTGAACACGATCGGTTTTGCATCGCTTTGCCTTCTCGCGGTGAGCCCGCGGAGCCTCTTCGAATCAAGTCTGCAGATGACGCTGCTCGCGGTAGTTTCCATCGGGGGGGTCGCGGCTCCTCTGCTGGCGAACACGGTGCACCCTTACCTGGCCGCAACGCGTGAACTCTCGCTTGTGGCTCTCGACGTCAAGCTGCCTCCACGGCACGCGCAATTTCGCGTGATGCTGCGCATGTTCGCAGCGGCTTTGGCGCGGGCGACTAACAGACGCATCGGGCAGACTGTCTTCCCCTGGATCGTACGATTCGCGTTGCGGCTCCTGGAGGTCCTGATGGTATCGTGCATTGTCGAACTGGCGATGGCCCTGCCGATGGCGGTCTACTTCCATCGCGTTACGGTATTCGCGCTGCCGGTAAACATTCTCATCCTGCCGCTGCTGTCCGTACTCATGCCTGTCGCATTACTCACGCTGATTGCGTCGCTTGTATCGACGTCGGTTGCAGTGGTTCCGGCGGTTGTGACAGCGTTGCTGCTGCACCTTGGCGTCGGACTGGTAAAGCTATTTGGATCGGCAGCGGTCGGCGATTTGAGAATTCCGGCACCGCTTCCAATGCAGGCTGGCGTCTTCTGCGTTCTCCTTGGCCTTGCAGTTATGCTGGCCCGGCGGGCGAACCTGACCGGCGCGCATTGGCCGCGGCGCATGGCATGGGCAGCAATGATTGCTGCAGCCGTTGCTGTCGTGTTGCCGCGCCCAATCGAGCATCCGCATGACGCGCTGCTTGTCGAGGCCATTGATGTGGGTCAGGGAGATTCGCTGCTTCTCATCACGCCGGATGGCAAAACCATGCTGGTAGACGGAGGAGGATTTGGCGGTGGCCCGCGGCAGTCTCCACAAGACTTCGACATCGGCGAAGAAGTGGTTTCGCCCGTGCTCTGGTCCCGGGGAATTCGCCATCTCGACGTGGTGGCGCTGAGCCATGCGCACTCTGACCACATGGGCGGTCTGCCCAGCGTGTTGCGAAATTTCAGGCCGAAGGAATTGTGGGTTGGTAATAATCCGCCGGTTGCTGCGTACAACGCATTGCTTGACGAAGCTAGTCGGTTGCGCGTTCAGGTGCGAATCATGCGAGCGGACGATAGCGCCACTTTGGGAGACACGCAAATCCGCGTGCTCGCACCGCTTGCGAATTACAGTCCCGGCGCAGAGCCCGGCAATAACGATTCGCTGGTACTTCACGTTTCGTACAAGGCAACTTCAGTCCTACTTGAGGGCGACGCAGAGGCTCCAATTGAAGAGGGAATGCTTGCCGAGCCGGGCCTCGAAAGCACACTGCTCAAAGTTGGCCACCATGGCAGCGTCACCTCAACGCGTCCTGAGTTTCTCGCAAGGGTTGCGCCGCAATGGGCCGTGATTTCCTGCGGGCTGCGCAATCGCTATGGGCATCCGCGCAGAGAGGTTCTCGAAGAATTGCAGGCATCGCACGTGCGCACGTTTTCGACGGACATCAACGGCGCCAGTTGCTTTGAACTCGATGGGAGCACTGCGAAGGCGAGCGCTTTCTGCGGCGTGCCGGATAGATAACTAGCTACGGCGATAAAAAGCGTGTTCGAATTTGACGGATCGCCGCCCTAGAAGCGTAACCGAGCCCCGAATTGAATCTGGCGTTCACGGTAGAAATCAGTTGCATTGATATTGAGCGGTTTTCCGAATTCTGTCTGGCCAGTCTTGAGGCCGGTGAGAAAGTTCAGGCGGGGGAGTCCACCGCTCACCGTTCCCGACTCGATGGAATAGCCTGTCGTTTCAAGTTCAGTCACGTTCTGGTGATTGAAGAGATTGAAGCTCTCAGCCATCAGCTCCAGCTGGCGCATCCGGCCAAGGTCGAATCGCTTGCCGAGGCGCAGATCCGCTTTCCATGTTGCAGGATAGCGATACGAGTTTCGACCAACGCCGTAGACGCGATTGTCGCCGCCGTAGCCATTCATGCCCGTACTGAGCGCGACGATGGCGGTTCCGCCGGAATCAAATTCCTTCGCCATCGAACCGGCTGTTCGCATGGTGTAGGGCAGGCCGCTGCGGAAATACGATGTGCCGCTGAGCATCCAGCCATTGCCGATGCGGCCGGTGAGATTCCTGAGGTTCCACTTCGGTTGGAGAATTACGGCGGCGGTGGCGGAGTGACGCACATCGAGGCTGCTGGTTCCATACTCCTGGCTGAAGTCGAGGGGATCGAGAACGCTGGGACCGCTGACCTGCGACGTCTCGTCCGGATTCCAATCCATCGCATGCGCGTAGGTATAGCGGGCACGCAGAGTGAGAGCACGCGCGTTTCGCGAGACGCGAAGCACAGCTGCTTCGTAAGTGGAGTTTGCTCGGCTGAAGATCTCGCTGACCTGCTGGTAATTCGGATTGAAACGGCCGGCGAATCCTGTTGGCGACGTGATGGACGGCCAGGACGCGAAGAACGGAACGGTGATCTGCGGCGACTTGATAGATCCCGAACCATTGCCGTCGACAACTGCATACGTGATGGTCTTCGCGGCGGCCGGATCAATATTCGCGTCGAAGGTGACAGGAAGCCGGCGGCCAAGGCTCGCAACCGCACTGGTCTCCACGTGAATTTGTCCCGGCATTGTTTCTTCGACATCGACCTCGGCCTGGTGAATCTCTCCATTGCGGAAGCCAGGCGCAAACTCGACTGCTCCCGGCTTGACCACACTCGCGGGCGCGCCGGCGAGCACATAAGGAAAGGGCGGCGCACCACCGGCATTCAGATTGTCGGTAGGGCGCATGAAGAAGTTGAGATCCCCATTCAGCGAGCCGGTCTGCGTGAGGGCTGTCTCCACAAGGGAATTTCGTGTTCGGCCGAAATACATGCCGTAGCCCAGGCGAACCACGGGCCATCGGCTTTCGCCTTTGCCCCAGGCAAAGCCGGCGCGCGGACCCCACTGATTGCCGAGGCTGGGCATGTGCTCGGTCAATGGCAAATCGGAATTCTGCAACGCTGCAACGGCTGAGGGCAGTTGCTCCAACTCCCAGCGCATGGCGACAGTCATGGCGGTTCGCTTGGTTGGCTGCCATTGCGAGGTCACGAAGCCCGCCCAGTCGTTTGTGCTAAGCCACCAGTCTGAGGGGCCCATGGTCTGCGAATAGTAGGAATAACAGGGCAGGTAGCCGAGGCCATGCAATACACCCGAAGTATCGCGCCAGACTTTGCCGGTTTGGTCGCAGTTGTGCTGGTCCATCGGATTAAGTTGGCCATTAATCCCGTAAGCCGAAAAGGCAAGTGCGTCCGAGGCGAAATCTTCGGCGGTGGAGTAATAGTAGGTTCCGGTTTGATTGAGCAACCGACTGGTTGCATCTGTATTGTGATTAATTTCAAAGCCAGCTTTCACCATCAGGTTGCCGCGTACCCAATTGAGCTGCTCCTGGGCCATGGTGAGGTGCTCATCGGGGTAAGTTCCCGGCCCGAACCGTGCCGGATTGCCGATGGTGAACCCGTAGCCTGAGTCGACAACAATCTGTGGTAGCTGCCCCCACGCGTTGATATTCAGCGACTGTTCAAATGCGGACGGCTTCTCTGCCGCTGCGCTTTGCACCTGATGTCCGTAGGAAGCTTGCGTCACCGCCAAGATGTTCGGTGTCACGAAGGCTTCCCATCTGCCGAGAGCCCACTGCCCGGTCGCATTCGCTGCGCCGAAGCTGTGCGTTCCGTAGGTCTCCGATGCACGCGTAAAGCCGCCGCCCGGTGAGTCGAGCCGTGCTACCGTCCCTGCTGCGGTGAATCGATGCCGCTCGCCTGCACTCCAATCGAGGCGGCCAAAGCCTGTCCACTGCGACGAACTGCGCGGCGCCGGACCAAGCAAGCCAGCGAGGCTTTCGAGGAGTTTCGAATAGGCCCCCAAGCCGGCACTCACGGGATCGGCGCTATTGAGGCCGAGTTGCGCGCTCAGCAGCTGCATCTGATCGTTCGAGGGCTGCGCGAAGAAATCGTCGGGATGCTTTACGGTCGCCACTGCCGGATCGTTGCGCTCATAGCCATCCAGCGCCCCAAACCAGAACAGGCGCCGCTTATGAATGACACCGCCCAGGCCTGCGCCCCACAGCACTTCGCGATCGCCGGCGCTGTACGGCTCAGGCGTGAACACGGGAATCGCGGTAGACGAAGCCGGCGCTGTTTCCTGCACCCACTGCGTGAATGGGTTTTGCGCATTCCACAGGTTCTGGCGATCGAACACGAAGGCCTGTCCGTGCAGATGTTCGGTTCCGCGCTGCGTTTCAACGTTGGTTCGGCCGAGGCTCGATTGGGCTGCACCACTGCCCGCGACCTCCACGATTTGCAACTCGCGGATTGTCGAGTCCCCCGAGCCTGGACCCATCAGGCCATTCCGTGTCCGACCCGCGCTTGTGTCCCCGAACGCAAGTGGAACGCTCACCCCCTCCACGGTGATCTCCGGCATCATGCCGGTTCTTGCAGGCGATCTTTGCTCGTCACTGGCGCTCGACGACGCTGCTAGGCGTATCGAGAAGAAAGCTCTGCCAATTGCGGCCCGGAAGAGGGCAGGGCCTGCAATTGCGCTGCGTCCAACGAGTGCGCGGATTGCTGCGAGTCGGCAGTTGCTATCGTTGCCAGTTGTGACTTGGGCCTGACGCGGCCAGCCAGGAGACTCGTCTGTGTTGCGGCCAGACCCACGGCGCTGGTCGCGCTGCCGATGTGCCTGTGTTTCGAGATTCAAGAGTGGCGCAGCTGTTGTGCTGCTGACCACGACAGCGAGGCTCTCGCCAGGTTGGAGGTCGGTCACAACGGGATTGTGGACCGCGACACTCGACGATTTTGCGGGACCCACCAGGGGATGATCGGACGAGGACACTGACGGAGGCGGAGGAACCGTCGACTCATGCTTCATCCCGCGGAGAGGCAGCAGGACGAACGGCTCTGCCAGCAAAGGAATTTGCCCCGCGTTCGCAATAAGTTCCGTCGGGCTGACGTCGGGATATTGCGTAGTTTGCAGAGCTCGCAATCGAAGCAAGAGAAGATGGTCCACTTCGGTGGTCCCCGCGAGGCCGTCATCTCTGGCTGCAGCATCCTGACGTTGCATTTGAAAATCCATCGCCGTTTGAATGCGCGCTTCGTGTCCAGCGGCGACGAAGATTCCATCAACTTGGCCGGCTCCGAGCGGACTCGATGCCGTCAGCGTGTAATCGCCTTCGGGCAGTCCGCTGAAGTGGTATCGGCCCCCATGCGCTGTCGTCGTTCGCAACTCAATTCCCGTTGCCTCATTGCGCAGGGTAACCACCGTGTTCTCGATTGGAGAGGAGTGGATATCGGTGAGCTGTCCCGCCAGGGAACCGCTCTCAGGAGGCGCTTGCGCATGAACACAGCAGAGCGTTCCCGCGCCGGAAATGATCAGCAGCGCGGCTCTTGCCAGCGGCTTCGTCCAAACTCGCGCTTCCATCCGATTACCAGCTTGCGGTCGGATCTGTCTGAACTCACTGCGAGCCCAGCGTTGCCCCGAAACGGAACCAGTTTGTGCTCCGCCCCCCTGGCGGAAACCTGCACGCCTGGGCGAATCAATTTTCCTATCAGTGAATTCGCCAGCGATTTTAAGCAATGCTGAGGAAATGGCGAGGTGATTCCGGGCACACGTGTGGCGAGAGAAGGAATTCCGGCTTGGCAAGCCTTTGGGGCAGGCCTTTGGGATCGAGCGGCCCTATTCGATAGACTGGTGAGGCGGCGATCTGGTTTTGGAGCCAAAAGCAGCCCAAGAGCCTACTCATAAATCTAAGCAATGCCAATTTATGTTCATTGATGAAGCCAAAATACGGGTCAAGGCCGGCGACGGTGGGAATGGCTGCATGGCCTTCCGGCGCGAGAAGTTTGTGCCACGTGGCGGCCCCTCTGGTGGCGATGGCGGCCGAGGTGGCGACGTCATCATGGAGTCATCGCAGCGGCATAATACCCTGATCCACTTTCGCTTCAACCCCGAACACAAGGCACAGCGGGGCGAGCACGGCATGGGGTCGAATTGCACTGGCCTCGATGGCAAGTCGATCATTCTACAAGTACCTGTGGGAACAGCGCTTTACGACCAGGAAACCGGCGAGCTTGTACACGATTTCTCCGAGCCGGATGAGCGCCTGATCATTGCCAAAGGCGGACGGGGGGGACGCGGCAATCAGCACTTCGCCACCAGCACGCACCAGGCGCCGCGCGAGCACGAATTGGGGCGGCAGGGTGAGGAGCGTCTCTTCCGGCTGGAATTGAAACTGCTGGCCGATGTGGGGCTGGTCGGGTATCCAAATGCCGGAAAGTCGACGCTGATCTCGCGGATCTCGGCTGCCAAGCCCAAGATCGCGGACTACCCATTCACCACGCTCGAGCCCAATCTGGGTGTAGTGACGGTGGGCGAGGAGCCAAACCAGCAATCTTTCGTGGTCGCCGATATGCCCGGTCTCATCGAAGGCGCGCATCTCGGCTCAGGTCTGGGCACGCAGTTTCTTCGCCACATTGAGCGCACGCGGCTGCTGGTTCACCTTGTGGACGTGTCGGATACATCCGGCCGTCCTGATCCCGTTGAGGACTTTAAAGTCATCAACAACGAGTTGGCGAATTTTTCGCCGAAGGCAAGCGAAGAATCTGCGGACAAGCACCCGCTGGCCGACAAGCCGATGATCGTTGTTGCTTCGAAGGTCGACGCGGCAAACCCAGAGAAGCTAAAGAAGCTGACAACCTACGCGAAGCGGCACAAGCTGGAGTTTCATGCGATCTCGGCCGTTACTGGTGAAGGCATCGACGAGTTGAAGTGGGCACTAGCGAAGCGGGTGCAGCCGGTCGAAGTCGCGACTTAAACTTTGGGCTTCTGCGAACCTGATCGTGGTCGCTACACCATCGCGCGCTCTTTCACCATCAGGTACTGATTCAGCACCGACGACGTCACTGCTTCCGGATTCAGGTCGAGGGTGAGTGCGCCCTGTTCGTGGAGGCGCGCCAGCAGCAGTTCGCGGCGGCCGGTCATTTCCTGTGCTGCAGCGGCGCGAAACATCTGCTCAATATTCTTCGGACGTTGCCGCGCAATCGAATCGACCTCAGGCTGCGCCATGGCAACGAACAACAGCACATGCCGCCGCAGCAGGTGCATAGCACCGTCGATGACTTCGGGACGCATCGCGGTCTCCGCCAGATCCGTAACCCAGAGAATGAGCGAGCGACGCGGCTGCAGACGCCCAAGCAGAGTTGTGGCACGGAGGTGGTCGGCCTCGCTGGACTCGGCTCGCACCTGTGCCAGCAATTCGATCATCTGGCGCAGATGGGCCGCGCCGCGTCCGGGCAATAAACGTTGTTGTATGGTCTGGCCGTAGGCGAGCAACCCGACACGATCGCCTGAGAACAGCGCAAGCTGCGCGAGTGCGACTGCGGTCGTACATGCATGGTCGAGCTTGGAATGTTCGCGCAGGCTTCCAGCTGCCAGCGGCAGAGCCGAGTTCACGCCGGGAGCGGCTACGACGCGGGAGCGCATCAGCCGTCCACAATCGAGCACGATCCAAACCGGCTGACTGCGTTCGGTCTGGTATTGGCGGGTGATCAGGTTTCCGCGTCGCGCACTTGCCGTCCAGCAGATGTCGCGCATGTCATCGCCTTCGCGGTAATCGCGCAGGCTTTCGAAGTCGCGACCCAATCCGCGTTGCCGCGTTTGCCGCAGTTGAAGATCGATCTGCCGGCTGCGCGCCAGAAATATCTGCTGCTCTTCGCCGGTGCGCAATGCCGGATAGATGCGGACCGTCTGTGCCAACGGCGCCTTGGCCCAGCGCTCGGCCAGGCCCAGCGGCGAGCGATAGCGAACATAGAGCAGACCCGTGGTGTAGTCGCCGCGTTCCTGCGGTTCCACGCGATAGCGCACCGATGCAGGCACACGCGGGAAGGAGGTGGCGCGAATCGGTTCCTGTTGTGCCGAGGGATCTCGAAGCGCAGGCGGAAGATCGTCAATCAGACGGCATTCAATAATGACCGAGCCATTATTTTCGATCGTCAGCTCGATCTCGGTTTGGCTGTCGAGCGAGGGCGCATTCGACCAGGTGCGCGTGGCGGCCAGTTGTGTAGCGCGAGGCAGGCGCATTCCGTCCAGCGCAGCGGCGAGCAGCACCAGCGCGTCCCACGCCAGCATTGCGTAGCTCAGGCGCGCATCCCAGAAGCCCGGAATCAGAAACGTGAAGCCAGCAATCAACAACGCGATGGAGCGCGGTGTAAGCCCGAAGCTCCAGCGGCCTCGCGGCTCGCATGTTGCGCGAACCGTGCCGGGATGGAAGGAGGGTGCAATCACTGGCGCGGGACCGGAACCGCGGCAATCACATCGATAAGGACGCGGTCGGCGTCGAATCCTTCGAGCTCTGCCTCGGGTTTGAGCATCACGCGATGACGCAGCACGGGCGGAATCGCGCGCTTTACATCGTCGGGAACAAGGTAATCGCGGCCATCGAACGCCGCCGTCGCCTGTGCTACCCGCATCACGCTGAGGGCTGCGCGCGGACTGGCGCCGAGCAGCAGGGTCGGCCACTCACGTGTGCGTCGCGCCAATGTGAGGATGTATCCGTAGAGCTCCGGCTCAATGCGAATGGCGCGAACCTCGGCGCGTGCGGCTTCGAGCATTCCTGCAGGAATCGGAGCGATGGTTGCATCTTCGAGCAGACTTGCTCCCGTGCCTGCGTGGTGGCGCTCAAGAATCTGCAACTCTTCCGCTTCGGTTGGGTATGCGACACGAATCTTCATCAGGAAGCGATCGAGTTGCGCCTCCGGCAGAGGATATGTGCCTTCGAAGTCGACCGGGTTCTGCGTTGCAAATACGGTGAACCAGGAGGGCAGCGGGCGGCGCGTTCCGTCGCTCGTCACCTGGCGCTCTTCCATGCACTCAAGCAGCGCGGCCTGCGTGCGCGGAGGCATGCGGTTGATCTCGTCAACCAGCAGGAGGTCCGTGAACACAGGTCCCGCATGAAACGTGAATGAATCGGTTCCGGGCCGGAGAATCGTGGTGCCGAGGATGTCGGCCGGCATCAGGTCGGGAGTAGCCTGCACGCGCTGGAAGCCGAGACCCAGCAGGCGGCCCAGCGTCTTGACCATCAGTGTTTTTGCGATGCCGGGGACGCCCTCGAGCAGCGCGTGGCCCTGGCACAGAACGGCGATCAGCACCTCTTCGACCGCCTGCGTCTGGCCGGAAATCACGCGGCCCAATTCAACGCGCGCATGCGCAATGAGCTCACTCGTTGCCTGGAGCTTTGGCTGTTCGATCATCGTGTTCTCTTTCAGTTCCTCGCTCATGAGGGCCTTTCGTTCTTGATGGAATCAGTGCTTTCGTCTGAAATGGATCTGTTGCCCAGCTTTGACGCCTCGGCCAGCATCTGCCGGTGTTGGTGGAGCAGCTGAATGATCTTCAAGGCTGCGCGTGGCTCAATTTTCTCATTCAATCTGGCATCCTCGCAGGTCGCCAGATCTGCTTCAAGACTCGCGTCAGCATTAGGAAAGCGCCGGCGGATTGCAGCGGCCAGCTCTTCGGCGCTTACCGAGGCCTGGCGCAATCCGCAAAGGCGCAATGCATAGCGGCGGAAACGCTCCCACGCGATGCTGACCGCAGTGGATGACGCGCCCGCGCTGCGATAGAGCGAACCGAGGGCGTCAAGAAATTCGATTGGCGTGGCTCGCGCAGGCGGCGGAAGTTCGCGAACCGGACCACTGCGACGGCTGAAGCTGAACAAAATGAGAATCGAAAGCAGGATCATGCCGGTCCACAGCAGCGCCACGGTTGGTCCGGAAACATAGCTCCACTCAGAGCGCACATCTCCGTGCAGGGACTCGTCCCAGTAGAACTGGCGGCCCTCGCGGGGGCCGAGCGAGTTCAGTAACAGATCGAAATTCGCGGCGCGCGCCAGCGATCCGTTTTCAAGCGGGGTGGAACTGGCCCACCAAACCACGTGGCCGCTTTGGTAGTCATACTCCACCACTGCGGGCTGCCCCCCGCAGCTGTACTGGATGCGCTGCGCGGGATTGCCGACCTGCCACGTCGCTTCGGGCACCATCCAGACTTCGCCGCTGTTGGCGAGCGTATCGAGGCCTTCGGGCTCAAGTTGGCAGGCAGCGAATGTAAACTCTTTGGGCGTTCCCGCATCCCCATCCGGGACCAGGTACCCGCCCCAGAATCCCGTTGCCAGCACGCGACCCCCGCGAGCCACAATCTTCTCGACGGATTTAAAGTCTTCCGTCTCGCGCGTGAAAGGCTGCGCGAAAGATAACTACCGTATTTGGGCCGGCTGTTGCAGCGAGTTCGCCCAGCGGCCGCTCCCAGCGCTCAATGTTGTAGCCCGCACGCAACAAAGACTCGTAGGCAGCCCGGGCGCCATGCTGACCTGAAAGATATGTCGACGGCATGGGGTTGTCGTTATTGTTTTCATCGGGCAGGACGAAGCCGATGAGCACGGCCAGGCCGATCGCAATCGAAATACTCCACAGCAGGAGGCGACGATCCTTGGGATCCAGCGACGACATAAACTTCATCGCGCACCGCCTTCGGACGTAGCCGGAACTTCGCGGGCAGCGATGGAGGTGCCGCCGGAGATGAGCGTAGATGCGAGATCCTCCGCGTTCCGGTAGTCGCTTTCGGCGGCAGCACGGCCTCCATACCAGACGCGCTCAAATGTGTTGGTCAGTTGCGACAGTCCCGGCTTGCGCGGATCTTCAGGAGCCACAAGCGCCAGGTACTCGCGCGGAGTGCGTGCGCGGTCGGCCGGCCACAGGCGTCGCGATTCGAGACGCGAGATTGCGGCCCAGTACACAAAGTGAATTGCCTCGCGCCACAGTCCCGACGCCGCGGCACGACGCGCATCCTCAAGCCACAGTTGCCAATCGCGCGCCGAAGCCGCGCCGGGTGCTGGCCGATCGACATCTGGAGTGAGTTGAACGCGCCAGCGACGTTCCAACCGCAGCAGCGACCACACCAGTGCGACACAAACCGCAACGATGAATCCCCACACAAGTACGCGTCCAACCCATGCGGAGCGCGCCTTGAGATTCGCCGCGCTCTCAAAGAGATGATTCAGCCAGTTGCCAAATTTCTCCAGGACCGAATCACGAACGGATGGCTGAAGATTTCGAAATTCCGGGCCGGCGAGCACCTGCTGCATCGCGGCGCGTTCCTCTGCGTGTGGCAGAGCCGGCGCAACAGGCTCGTGGGACTGCGCGAGATCGCTCTCCAGGCGAAGTTTTGCATCCTTCAAAAGCTGCGAAGTAGATGACAGGCTCTGCACCTCGGTCTCCACATGGCCCGGCTTGGGGACTTTCGCGACCGGCTGATCCGGGTCCTCAGCCGCCGAGAACAAGACGCGCAGCCAGCCGTACCGCACCAGGCGCTGCTCCGTGTTCGAGCCGTTCGAGATCGGCACACGATCATCGGGACCAATCAGCGCAGGGTCGCAGCTCTTGATGTTGCGCGCCTTGGCACAGGCGTCGACCAGCGTGGAAAGCGTCTCGAGGTGCTGGCGGTAGTCCTCCATGGATACATCGCGCCAGCGCACCGTGGATTGCGCCGATGATGAGGCAGGCGTTTGGGCGGTCGCTGCGATTGCGGCGAGGACCCCGACGAGCACTGCCGCTTTGCCTGTAATTCTTCGCAAGGACATCACCCCCGGGACTCCTCCGGCGAAGCGGGTACTTCCGCGAGTTTCTGCGTGACAGCGGGAACAGGTGCGTCCATGCCGACGGCGTCCATCATCCACTCGATGTCGTATCCCTCAAGGCGTATGCGCTGATCATAGTCGAAACGGATGATGGTCTTGCCCGGGCCCATGGGGCGGCAGTCTGCCATCATGCTGGAACTCCAGCAGGCGTGAGATTTGCAGACACTCCGTTCAAGAGCCTGATGCGGACATACATCGGATACCGCGGCGCATCACTCATGCGTTGCCTTCCCCGGAAGTATTCTCTACCGCCGCCTGGTGCACTGCGATCGGCTCAGACACTTCGGCTGCGGCGAATACTTCCAGAACCGGCTCGGCTGCCGCTGGAGATTGTGACGAAGACATCGAAATGACTTCCGGCGTGGGAGCGGGAGCAGGCGCGGGCGGCGTCAACATCCCCGCCTGCTGCATCATCCACTCGATATCGAATCCTTCTTTGCGGATCCGCTGATCGAAGTAGAAAACAGTGAGTGCAATTCCGTAGATCGGCTTGGTGAGGGCTTTCACCGCAAAAAATGAACCGTAGGTCGCAAACAATGCGACCATGCCGACGGTCTGCGCATGCGCCTGCCCTTGGAGCCCAGGCAGAAACGCGATGGCCAGCAGAACGGGAAAAGTGACGCACCAGGCGAGGATCTGGCTCAGGAATGCTCCCAGCACATAGAGCAGAAAGATGCGCCCGCGCGTCCCGTGGCTGAGCGTGACGCCGCGCTTGAGCGCTCCCCACGCCGGGGCTTGTTCTACCACACACACCGGAAATGCCAGGCACAACCGCAGCAGCATCCACACGGCAAATACGCTCAAAACGAGAAGGACGAGAAAGAGCAGGCCGGCGAAGAGCGGGCTATTGTCGTTTGAACGAACGCCACTCACCTTGGCGGCAACCATCCCGATTGTGGCCATCAGGAAAACTACCGAAGGCGCGCCGACGACCACCAGTCCCTGCAAGGTGTACAGGCCGACATAGCGCCAGCCGCGCTTCCAAGTTGCTTTGTAGGCGTTGCGGATGGTGATTTCTTCGCCGAGGAAGGCGCGCGCGGCGGCATCGCTCATGGCAGCGTCGCCCAGGGCGCTGGCGCCGAGGCAGGCTGGAATTGCGAGTACCAGCAGAAGTGTGAGGAACGCCCACACGAGAACATCCGCGATCTCGGCCCCATGCCTGGCATTCGAACCCATCCAGGTGAAGAAGGCAAACACTCCTGCAGCGAAGACGAAAACCGTGCCCGCGGGTATGGCACCGATGCCCATGAAGACAAGAAAGCGCGAGCGATAGAGCTGCGCGGTGCGGTCGAGAATCTCCGCCAGCGTTAGTGGATGCAGCGGCTCATTCATGCCCGCTCCCCCGGTCGAGAAAGGGCGCTGCGTCGACCGCGGCATGGGCTTCGATCATGGGCGGTGGCTGCGTCATTCCCACACTCTGCATCATGTGTTCGATGTCGTAGCCCTCTTTGCGAACGCGCTGGTCATAGTAGAAGAGAGTGAAACCCGTTGCGTAGATCGGTTGGACGAACGTGTTGGTGAGGAAGGCCAATAATTGCTGGACGACGCTCATCCATACCGGGATCACGCCCTTGTTCTTGATCCCCACCATGATGAAGAAGCCCTGCGTGAGGCCTGTAAGCCCGAGTTGGATGATGAGTGCAAGGAGACCCAGCATAAAAATACGTCCGCGCGAGCCCTTGCTGAGTTGGATGCTGCGGCGGATCGCCTGAAGCGCCTTCAGGTTCTCGACCGTGCAGGCGGGTACGGCGAGAGCGTAGCGCAAGCTCATGAGGATGCCGTAGACCAGGAAACCGAGGAGCAGGAAAAGAAACGCAACGGACGATGCCAGAAAAACAATCATCATCTGCGGATCAGAGTGCGTCGCATGCGGCGCAAACAGTCCCTTCGCCCGGACATACAGCAGCAGCGCAGCAAACGCCGCGTAGATGAGCACGCAGGGAAACCACGCCCGAAAGTACGTGACGGTCATCAGCCACAGGTACCGCCCAGTACGGGGCAGAATGGCGCGATACGCAGCGCGGATGCTGGCTGGCTCTCCGAGATGAAGCCATCCCACGGCGCGGGTATTGGCGGCGATGGATAAACCGCCGACCACAAAGATGATCAGCCCGAGCACCACAAGCCCGATCACCGACACCACGATAAGGCCGGTGTTCATGTGCAGTGCCCGCGCACCTTGCTGCGCACCAATCTGCACCAGACTCAAGACCAGCAGGATGCCTGCATAAACCGATGAGATGCCTGCTAGTAATAGAAAATTCGAGCGGTAGAGTTCGGCGGTTCGATCAAGAATTTCGCCAAGGGTGAGCGGGCGCAGTGTCGTTTCCATGCCTGGAATCCTTCAAAATGTGGGCGGCTGATGCTAGCGGGGATGCTAGCACACCCTCGTCGGAAATGGACGTTACACTCGGGCCTTATGGAACCAATCGTCTAAAAGTATCCAGCACTATTTTCCCACCCGGTACTTCTTACCCGGCGCCCAAAATCGACCTTCCGTGGCAACTTGCTCTAGTGAAAGCGGGAAGGCAATGGCCCGCCATTTGCTAACTAAGGCACTCGTTAGACAAGGGCGCTCCTTGATCTATTCGCCGGAATATATGGCAAAACGGTGCGAATTGTGGAACGCTCCCCCGGAGGATAAATATGAAATCGACGAAAATTCAGGTTCTTCTCGGTCTCTCCTCGTGCGCTTTGTTGCTGGCGAGCGTGCAGGCATGGGGAGCGACCTCACCGAATTCCGCTAGCCCTATGCCGGTAATCCAGGAGCCTCAGTCTCCACCTTCGCAGACCCCTCCTGACCAGGCAATGCCGAACCAGGATTCGAAGACCGCGACCTTTACAGGCATCGTCGTCAAGGACGGCGAACAGTATGTCCTTCGCGACTCTTCGGGCAGCGTTTACAAGCTCGATGACTCCTCGCGTGCGCAGGCATTTGAAGGCAAGACCGTGAAAGTGACGGGACGTCTCGACGCTGACTCAAAGATGATCCATGTCGACAGCATCCAGGCACTAGCCTCCTGAGAATCCAACTTCATTAGACCCCTACAACCAAACAACCTGTAAGCCAACCCATCCGGATGCGAGCTGACAACTTCGCATCCGGATCGCCCTTCCTCAGGGACTTCATTCATCACTGAACCAGGCAGCACTCCCGCCGAAGTCGGACACTGTTCACACAGAGATGACTTCGGCGGTGGTGCGTTGAGTCTTCTTCGATAGAATCTAGATCGTCAAGGAGGCACGTCCTTTGATATCTGCCGATCCTGCTGCATGCGAACTCTTTCTCCGGTTTTCGCGCCACAAACTGCTCGAACAGTACTGGCCGCGTTTACGCAAAGCGGTGGAACCGTTGAGCGATGAACAAATATGGTGGCGGCCAAACGACGCCAGCAACAGCATTGGCAATCTCATTCTGCATTTGAACGGGAATGTGTGGCAGTGGCTCGTGGCTTCGTTCAATCGGCTGGAAGACCGGCGCGATCGCCCAGCGGAGTTCAATGCCACCGGCGACCTGTCGGCTGCCGACCTGCTCGCGCGACTCGGTCAGACGATCGACGAGGCTGCGAAAGTGCTCGAGCGATTGACTCAGGAGGAATTGCTGGCAACCTGGCACATCCAGGGATACACCGTGAGCGGCCTTGCAGCGGTGTACCAGGTCGTCGAACACTTCGGGCTGCATTACGGACAAATTGTCTACATCACCAAAATGCAGGAAGGGCGCGATCTGGGCTTTTACAAGGAGCTCAACAAGACGGGCCATGCCGCAGGTGGATCGGTTTGAGTCCGGGTCGAGTCTCGTTTATTGCAGGTGCTGGATCGTTATCCCGGGTGGGATCTTTGCGGTGAATTGGTCTGCCGGCAGCTTTTGATTCTTGTCCACCTTCTCAACGGTCAGAACAATCGTTATCCCTTCCAGAGGACGCTTGATCACGACTTTCGTCGGGAATTTGTTGTCTCCGAAACTCTTGTAGGCGAAATACGCGACCTGACTCTCGAGATTTCCTTCGCTGTCATACAGATCCTGGTTGGATGGCAACAGGTCGTCGCGATGGAAAGTGATCACGCGGACGGGCTTATCTCTCCTGCTTCCGTTGGGATCATGGCGAGTGATGTTCAGAACATACTCCGGCATTAATAGGAGGTGCTTGTTAGCCGCATCTTCAATGGTTTCGATATCGGATGTCTGCGTAAAGTAGTCTTGCGGATCCACCCCACGCACGATCATGGCGTCAAAAAAGAACCCCGGGCGGAGATTTTCAAACTGGTTCTCCGATTTTTTGGTTAGCGTGTTAGGACCCTCGATCGCCTTGCCCTTCTGCGGGATCACCAGGGTGAACGTATTTCCGTCGCTCGCCATGTCAAATGCGCGGATGCCAAGATACTGGCCAACAACTCGCAGACGATTCGGCTTTTCCATCACAATCCATCCGCGGACGGTCGGATAGTCCGTCGCCAATCCCTCTTGCGGCTTTAGCAAGGTCGCCTTGATTTCCACCGTGGCAGTCAGGTTCTGGAAGTTATCCCAGCGTTGATTCACCTGCTCAACCAGTTCCTCAGGGGTGGTTGTCTGCACATTTGCCGGGAGCTTGGGTACGGGGAGATGTCGCTTCATCGGCATGAGACCGCAACCGCTCAGAAACAGCGGCAACGCGAGAGTCCCGAGTGCGGCCCGACTCCGCTTCGTCATCGCTGTCCCGCCTTTTTCTTCGCTCGGCGGTAATCAGAGACATTGCGGATGTGTTCTTCGAGAGTTGTCGAAAAGAGGGATTTGCCCTGCGGATTTGCGCCCGCCGCGACAAAGTACAGATAGTTCGAGCGGGCCGGATCCAAAGCTGCGCGAAGCGAAGGCAACCCTGGATTTGCCACCGGACCGGGTGGCAACCCCGCATGCAGATAAGTGTTGTACGGCGTATCGCGCTTCAGATCGCTGGCATGGATCGTTCCCGTCCACGCATCCTTGACCTGGAGCCCGTAGATCACGGAGGGATCGGTCATCAGGGGCATGCGTTTCGCGAGACGGTTTTCAAACACGCTGGCGACCAGCGGCCTCTCCGCATCCACAGCCGTTTCCCGTTCTACCAGCGAAGCGAGCGTCACCACGTCGTGCACATTCTCCTTCAAACCAATCTCCGTCGCCACCACTCTGAATCGCCGGACCATGGCGATTGCCACCTGCGCCGGCGTCGTCGTGCGCGGAAACCGGTACGTATCGGGAAACAGATAACCTTCCAGCGTCCTGGCCCTCGGATCGATGTCGGCCACCAACTCAGCCAGCCTCGGCTGCTGCTCCAAAAACTCCTCACGCGTTCCGATACCGGCCTGCTCCAGTCTCGCCGCCACGTCAAAGATGGTCGCTCCCTCGGGCACCGTTACCGCGACGGTATAGACATCAGCCCGCGCGATGCGATCGTACACCTCGGTTAGCGGCGCCGGATGGTCGAATCGGTACTCCCCCGCTTTCAGCTTCCCCCTGCGCACCCAGCGCCAAAGGTCGAAGGCAAACTGGCTGCGAACTACACCCGCCGACTCCAGTTGCTGGGCAATGCGGGTCGTCGAAGATCCCGGGGCGATATCGACGAAGGTCTCCGCCGAAGGCCCGAATGGCGTGAATATCATCCACGCAGCCCCACCCGCTGCCATCAGCGCGATGAGGAATAGCGCCAGAATGAATCCCGCTGCGCCAAGCCCTCTCTTCTTCCGATTCCTGCGAGTGCGGCGTGACGCCATGTACTCTAGAACACCCTTCCTCAAGATAAGACGCGGGTTAGGCCGCCGCGGATTCTGTTTATTCGATTGTAACTGGGCCTCACAGCAGGATGGATGGAGCGGCGGCCCAGCGGGGGCACTACAAGGTGAGATTCTAGAAGCTCAAGGGAATTCGGAGGTTAGATGGCTGAGGCGACAATTCCACGCTATCTTGCGCTCGACGTAGGTTCGAAGCGCATCGGCGTTGCCGTTTCCGATGAACTTGGCCTCACGGCGCAGCCTGTTCTCACCCTCGAACGGCGTCGAAACCCGCGGGAAGACCTGCGATCGATCGCGAGGCTCTGCCGCCGCTACGCAGTATCGGGAATCGTGGTTGGGAATCCGCTGAAACTCACCGGAGAACTCGGTTCGCAGGCTGCGAAAGTGCACTCCTTCGCCGCCGAACTGGGCGAGCTGACCGGATTGCCGATCCACCTTTGGGATGAGCGACTGACCACGCACGAGGCGCACCAGCTTCTGTATGAGGCTGGCCACGCGCGCCAGGATCACGGCCGCCTGGTCGACCAGGTTGCAGCGACGTTGATTCTGCAATCGTTTCTCGATCGTCCTGATCGACCGGCGGTGTCCAGTTAGAACAGCGCGATCCAGAAGCAGCAAGAATTACTCGTTTGCACTCTTCAAAGCCTGCGCGAGGCGTTGAATCTCTGCCTTTTCCGCGTCTCCAACCACAAAAAACCGCAGGCCATGGCTGCTCCATGTTTCCATGTTGAAGGAGTCTCGCACGCCTGCACCGCTCGAAATCAGAAATGCGCTCGCCAACGTGCCTGACTCCTGCACAACCAGGACCGAGATTTTGTGCTGGCGCATTCCCACCACGACCTGGGCCGCTGGTTGCTGATGCAGATAGACGAGCCTTCCGCCGAGTAAATTGAACTCCGTCCCCGCAAACTCCGGAAGGTTGAACGCGAAAGGAATGCGCCCTTGAAACCAGGGCTTTACGGTGTGCCGATCTGAGGAGACCACGTCGTACGGATTTGCACTCGCCAAATCGCTGACATGCAGATCCGCCACTTCGCGGAAAGCATCGGCGCGCTCGGCGTTCTGTCGCACCCAGGCGAGCGCCGCAACCAGCATCGCCAGTGCCGCAATTGCCACGGACAAACTGCCGAATGTCGTGAAACAGCGCCGCTTCGGAGTCACCTGGGACTGAATCTTCTGTCTGAATTCCGCACTTGGAATGAAACGCGTCCGCGCTGACCTCATCGCCCGGCGCAGGCTCACCATGCTCGCGACTTCTGCCGCACAGTCCGCACACGTACGAAGGTGCTGCTCGAGCGCGTTCGCCTTCTCCGCTTGAACTTCTCCGTCGAGATACGCCGCAAGCGTCTCGCGATCCTGGCCGCAGAGCATCATCGCACCTCCTCATTCACACTTGCGCCGAGTGCCGCTCTCAGGCTGGCACGGGCCCGCGAAAGCCGCGACATCACTGTCCCCAATGGCACGTCGAGTACCTGCGCAATATCGCGATACGACATCTCCTCTACCTCGCACAGCAGGATGATCTGCCTGTAGTTCACGGGAAGCGATTCCAACGCCGCAAAGAGCGCCTGCTCGTTCTGGCTGCGCAGCATCAGCACTTCCGGAGTCAACTCGTGCGCAACGGCTTGATCGGTCTCCCCTTCCTCGTCTTGCAGATATTCGGTACTTCGGGCAGCCAGGCCACTGCGCGAGGTCAGGAACGTATTGCGCAGGATGCGAAACATCCAGGCGCGCAGATTGGTGCCCTCGGCAAACGCTCCGAACCCCTTCAATGCCTTTGCATAGGTCTCCTGCACCAGGTCCTCGGCGTCGATGCGATCGCCGGTCAGCCAGCATGCGTGGTTATAAAGCTGATCGAACAGCGGCAGTGCAAGCTGCTCGAAGAACACCCGATCCATCCTGTCTCCTGCGCTCCATCTCAGCCCGGATACTATTTGCCCCAAATCCTATTTGCCCGAGGATAGTCGAAGAAACTGAATAATGTCTGCTCGTTCCTGGGGGTTCGACACGTGGAACGCCATGTCATTCTCAGAGACCACCGCATCCGGATTGGTTAGCCAACGATCGAGTGATTGGTCATCCCACATGATGTGCGCGGCCTTTAGTTCGATCCGAGTAACTGAAGTCCGCCACGGTGCCGGCCTTTCTGCCATACACGCCTCGCAGGCGTGGTCCTTCCTTGTTGCTATCGAGCGAATGGCATCCGGTGCATCTTTTATCAAAAAGCTGCTTGCCTCTGTCGGCATCCCCGTTGGCCGCGCCCGCTGCCCCGCTCAAGTTCGGGAACAAAGTCAGTGCCGCGGCCACCCAGATCGTCGCAACTGTGACCAGAAATCCTCTCTCACTGCCCTGCTTCATGGTTTTTTCTCTCCTTCTGCCCGGTGATTTTCTGTTCGGCAATTTCGGTCCTGATGCGCTTTCTCTCCGCTCGCGCCCATGCGGTAATCTCCTGTTTGTCGCTTTCAGTCAATCGGGTTGCTGGATGCGCGATCGCGTAGGGCCTTGTCGGCATCTCTCCGCTCCTCGCCTCCGCAGCGATACGAGTCAACATCGCAATACGGTCATCGGCACTCATTCCCTCCCAGCGTGAGAGGTTCGCTGCAGCCCGTCCCGCGTAGACATCGTGCTCCATGAGCCAGGAAGTCGGCGCGAATCTGCTGTAGGCGGGCCAATGCGTCTGGTTCGAGTGACAATCAGCGCATTTCTTTTCCAGGACTTTCCGCACGTCGTCGGGCACTGCACTTCCATCCAGAATCTGTCCGCTGGACGAAACGCTGCGGACGTCGCCCCACGGGTGCACAAACGAGAGCCCCACACTCGCCGCCAGCAGAAGAGCACCCACGGCCATCGTTCTTCGCCGTTTCACAGGCCCGACTCACGATGTTCTGCGGTCATACCTGAGAGAGTGGCATCCACGACCGCCAACTCGCGTCTCTGCGCGACGAAATTCACATCGGTAATACCAAGGACACTCTGCAAGCGATCGGCCGATACTTTCATGGGTCCTGGCGAGGGAGCCGTACCCGGCGCAGGCTGCGGAAACGCTGTCGACATCGCGGTGTGGAACATCACCTGTCCTTCCACCTTTTGCATCACCTGGTGGATGTGGCCGTTCAGAACCGTGACCGACCCGAAGCGCTTCATCATCGCGAAGGCCTGTTCGCTGTCGGATGTGGCCCATCCCCACTCCGGATAAACGGCCCAGAGCGGAATATGCGCGAAGAGCACGATCGGCATACTGCTCTTCACTCCATGCAGATCATCCTTCAACCAGTCGAGCTGAGCCTGGCCGAGCTTGCCCATGCCTTCCAGTTGCACCACGTTGACCAGGCCGATGAAGTGCACGCCTTTGTGGTCGAAGCTGTACCAGCCGTTCCCCTTCGTGCCTTTGCCGTAGCGCTCCAGATACTGCTTTCCGTCGTCGACGGACGTGTCGTGTTCGCCGGGAACATAGAGGACCTTCCGGCGTGGGGTCAATATCTGATCGAGTGTGTCGAACTCCGCGGGCTTGGAGGAATGCGTCAGGTCGCCGGTATGTATCAGGAAATCCGGACTTCCCGGAGCCGCATCGATCTTTCTCAATGCAGCCTGTAGCGTCGCAGTCACATCGGTGTTCGCAGGCTTGTTGAAGCCGATGTGGCTGTCGCTGATCTGAACGAACGTGAAGTCCGATTGTGCGGACGCCTTCACCGGCTCGCCGAAGACGCGTGACGTCGGCACGCCACCGGCAAAGGTCCACACGAGCCCGGTGCCTGCCCAGGCCATGCACTTGAGAAATCCGCGGCGGTCGATGCCATCCGCGCTGACGGTTGCGATCTCGGTTGTTTCGTGCTGATTACGTTTATCTTCTGGTCTGCTCATGGTTTTTCTCCTCGAGAACACGTGCGCTTTGTACTGAAGAGAACTGAGCTGGATCCGGTTTATTCCAACAGTGCCGATTAAAATTCCGCTGATACCAGCTCCCTTATCCCGTCAAGGTGTCCCCAACCGGATCAGGCCACCCGCGCCTACCCTCCGGGCTGTGCCGCGTATAATGAAACGTCTAGACGTCTCATTTTCTGCGGTTGAGCATCCTCGCTCGCCGCCACGGATCACGGATGCCCGATCACATTAAAAAGCAGCTGCTCAAAGAGATCGCTGCACTTGAGCATGAGCTTGCTCACGAATTGCCGGCGGAGATCAAGAAGGCCGTCGCCATGGGAGACCTGTCGGAGAACGCCGAGTACCACATGGCGAAGCAGCGGCAGGAATTCGTGAATGCGCGCCTGGGTCAACTCAAACGGCGCATGGCTGAGCTTTCGCTCGTGAATCTGGCGAACATTCCCCATGACAAGGCTGGCTTCGGTTCAACGGTTGTGGTCTTCGACTCCACCAAAGAGGAAGAAATTGTCTACCGGCTCGTGACCAGCGAGGAGTCCGATGTGGCCAAGGGCCTGATCTCCACCACCTCGCCGATCGGTCGCGGCATCGTCGGCAAAAAGGTCGGCGATATCGCCACCATCATCACGCCCAACGGCAAACGCGAACTCGAGATCTTGAAATTGACCACCGTCCACGACGAAGCGGGCGAAGACGACGAAGAGGCCGGTACCGGCACAGAGAAGTAAGGAAGTAAGAATGACTTGGACCAGTGCATTTGGCCGCGCCTGCGGCTGGCTTCTTGATCGAATCGTGCATGGCCTTGCACTGACCCGGATCTCTCCCAACGCCCTTACCTTCATCGGACTGGTCATCAACATCGTCGCGGCATTTTTCTTCGGCCACGCCGATGCCACCAATGCCGGACGGATGTTTTTCTACGCAGGCATGGTCATCTTCGGCGCCGGAATCTTCGACATGGTGGATGGTCGGGTCGCGCGCAAGAACAACCAGGTTACGGTCTTTGGATCATTCTTCGATTCGGTGATCGACCGCTACTCCGATGTGGTGCTCTTCTTCGGACTGCTGGTCTACTACGGACGCATCAATCGCTTCCGCTACGTGGTGCTCGTCGCGTTCGTCATGGTGACGTCGCTGATGGTGAGTTACACGCGCGCGCGTGCCGAAGCGTTGATCGGCTCGTGCAAGGTGGGATTCATGGAGCGCCCGGAGCGCATCGTTCTCATCCTGATCGGCGCGCTGTTCGAGCAATTCGGAGCGATGGCGCCGGTGCTGTGGGTGCTGGCGGTGCTCTCAACCATCACCGTGATTCACCGCATCCAGTACACCTACCAGAACACCAAGCATCTCGCGCCGCTGAGCCAGTAAGGCCCAAAACCGCGAAAGCCGCCGTCATCCCGACCGACTAGCCGCAGCGAGCAGTGTAAAGATCTGCGCCTGCCTTCGCGGACCTTCGCCACTCGAAGATTCCCTGACACGGAATCACTTGGGATATTTCAACCATATACCTGCTAAACTGTTCCTTCTCCAAAACTAAGAGCATTGGGGATGAATTCTCACCCTGCGTGAGCCGCGGATCCAGTGGCGTTCCGCGCTCAAACAAGTCTAGGCGGATAAATGGAAAGTAGCCCCCTCGATCGTTCGAATCAAATGCCCAATCTCGATCTGCTCCGTAGCATCGCAGTGCTCCTGGTGGTTGTTGAGCATACCCTGCTCGCGTTACGCATCCTCACGATTGGATATTGGAAAATCGCATGGCTCGGGGTCGTCGGCGTCTTCATGTTTTTCGTCCATACCAGCCTTGTACTGATGTGGTCTCTTGATCGGGAGCCAAACACATTGGGGTTCTACATCAGGCGATTCTTTCGTATATACCCTCTTTCAATTGCCGCAATCCTTATTCTGGTCATCTTTCGTATCCCCACCATGCAGAATCCCTTGGGTGACACCTACTTTCAAACACGTGGGATTGGGAATGTTTTCTCGAACCTCTTGCTTGCTCAAAACCTGGCATGGGGAGGGAATATCCTCGGCGTTATGTGGACCCTTCCACTGGAAGTGGATATGTATTTCCTACTTCCATTTCTCTTCTTCTTTCTGCGAAAGGACTTTTCCATTTGGCCACTCTTGGCTCTATGGGGCGCGGTTGCTGCTTATGCCAGAGCAACTTTCCTACCCGACGCCCCGACGTTTGTGAGTTGCATTCCTTATTTCCTGCCCGGCGTATTCGCATACGTTTTGTTCGCCAAGGTACGGCCTAGGCTGCCCGCGCTCTTCCTTCCCGTTCTCATCGCAGCCATTCTTTCCATTTTCATGATCAATCCCACTTGGAGAGGTGGTTGGATCCTCACTTTTGTGCTGGGAATGGCGCTACCGCTGTTTCGTCAGATTCGCGCGCGGTCGCTTATCGCCACGAGCCATCAGGTAGCGAAATACTCCTACGGGATCTATCTTGCTCATCCCTTTTGTATTGCACTCGGCATCAATTATCTCCATGCACACAGCATGCCGGTCCGTCTCGCTGCTGAAATTGCAAGCCTGGTGTCGATTGTAGTTATCTCGCATATGGTGCTGGAACAGCCGATGATGGATTTTGGCGCCAAACTGGCCAGGCGCGTATGGAAGCGATCCAACGGTTCGAGAGATGCTCGTGCGGAAAAGCTTCTTCCCGTGAAATCTGCCTAGCTAGTCGCACCGATACCACCCGGTCGAGCACAACTTGCGAGACGAATTGAAGGAAAACTATACTGATTCCTGAGTAGATGAAGTTGCGTTCCCCTAAATTCCCCATCCTCCTCATCTCACTTTTCCTTGCGGCCTCTTCTCTGTGGGCGCAGGACGGGGTGAGAGGCGCTGTGTCAAAGGGTGGATCTACCCCAAATCTGCTTCGAAATTCTTTTGAGCACAGATTTATTGCGGCAGATTTCGACAACGACCAAAAGCCAGATGGCGCGGTGCTCCTTGACGTAGGCCAGAGCAACGGTCGAGAGCTCTTCCGAATTGAGCTCCACGTCACTGCGGGTGAGAACAACGAACTCACTTTCGAGTCCAATGAGACGGCTTTGACGCTCTCTGCGCTCGACGTCAATCAAGACGGCGCGCCGGACATCATTGTTGAGCAGGCCTTTACACACAAGCGGCTTCAAGTGTGGCTGAACGATGGGCATGGATTGTTCCGCAAAGTGCGAAGCGAAGATTTTCCGTCAGCCCCTGCGCCCTCATGCCAATGGGGATCTCCGCCTCACTGGCAGACCGACCTTACTCTCACACTACCGTCGAAGTTTGGATCCGATCATGACGTTCTGATTCAGCAGGTTCTACGTTTCGATTCCTCGTCCTCCAACTGGAGAGATCGAGTTGATGCTCCGTTTGCACGGTTCCGTTCGATCAATACCTGCTCCCCCCGTGGTCCCCCCGCTTATCTCTCCCTCTAAAAGATCAAAAGTTGAATGGTTCAGGAGTCGTGTCGTTCGACTTCTGAGTGTCTCCTTCTCCCGGTAACGCAACCACAGGTTGCGTGCACCCTCCTTCCGGAGAGCGATGTGAAGCTACTGGCTTTGCATCGGTCCTTGTCAGATGGATCGCGGGAAATTGGGACAGGCGGTAACAAACGCTTTTTCGCTTAGAAAAGCGGAGGATCAGTCATGCTGCGCGCCCTTGTTGATTTCGCTCTTCAAAATCGTTGGATGGTTGTCGGCGGCGCCTTTGTCCTTACGGTGTGGGGTGTCATCTCTTTCCGCAATCTTCCCATCGAGGCCTACCCCGACGTCGCCAACAACTACGTTCAGATCATCACGCAATGGCCTGGCCGTAGTGCCGAAGAAATCGAGCGACAGGTGACTGTGCCGGTTGAGATCCAGATGGCCGGTATTCCTCATCTCACTCATCTGCGCTCCACCACGCTCGCTGGCCTTTCGAGCCTGATGCTCATCTTCGACGACGATTCGACCAGCGATATGAATCGCGAGCACGTGCTTGAGCGCCTGGGACAAGTGAACCTCCCGGCCAATCTCACGCCGCAGATGGGTACAGACTGGAGCCCGGTTGGCCAAATCTTCTGGTACACCCTCGAGAGCACCAATCCCTCCTACGACGTGATGGAGAAGAAATCCCTCGAGGACTGGACGCTGGAAAAATCATTCAAAAGCGTTCCCGGAGTCGTCGATGTCTCCAGCTTCGGCGGCCCGACAAAGGAGTACCAGGTCCACCTCGACCCCGAAAAACTTGTGTCCTACGGCTTGTCTATCAGCCAGGTGGAGCAGCAGATCGCCGCAAACAATTCAAACGGAGGCGGCAGTTTCATCGAACAAGGCGCGCAGCAGATCAACGTGCAATCCGTTGGTCTTTTCAGAGGCGTGCAGGATATCGAGAATACGGTAATCAAGGCCAGCAATGGTGCGGCGATTCACATAAGAGACATCGCCACAGTCACACAAGGGCCCAAGATCCGGCTGGGCCAGATCGGACGCGCGACGCACCGGAGTGATGGCACGATTGTCGACAACCCCGACACGGTCGAAGGAATCGTGCTCCTGCAGAAGGGCACTGACTCCGACCCTGTACTCAACGGAATTCACAAGGAAGTCGACTCTTTGAACCAGCGGATTTTGCCCGCCGGAGTCAAAGTCGTGCCTTTCCTCGATCGCTCCGACTTGGTCAAATTCACGGTCGAAACGGTTGAGCACAATCTCACCGAAGGCATGATTCTTGTCTCGATCATCCTTTTCCTCTTTCTGGGGAACATCCGCGGGGCCATCATTGTGGCTCTCACGATTCCATTCGCCTTGATGTTCGCGTCCATCTGCCTCGACTTGAGCCACATCCCGGCGAATCTGCTTTCGCTTGGCGCACTCGATTTCGGCATGGTAGTCGACGGCAGTGTGGTGATGATCGAAAACATTGTCCGCCAGCTTGCCCAGCCGGATGATCCACGGCACCCGGCCCAGAAAATCCGTGACGCTGCACATGAAGTTCAGCGGCCGGTGTTCTTCGCCATAGGCATCATCATTACCGCATATTTGCCCATCTTCACTCTGCAGGCTGTCGAGGGCCGGCTCTTTAAGCCTATGGCCTGGACGGTGGCATTCGCGCTGGCGGGGGCGTTGACCTTCTCGATGATCATTGCGCCGGTGCTCGCGAGCATTCTCTTCCGTAAAGGAGCCAAAGAGTGGCACAACCCGCTGATGGTCTGGCTCACCGGCCGATATCGCGTTGCGGTTCGCAAGGCGATTGTGCATCGAAACTTCACCATCGGAATTTCGGCTGCGCTTTTCCTTTTTTCTCTCTATCTTGCATTCGGTGGGCCCATCGGCTCCGAGTTCCTGCCGCATCTTGATGAGGGCTCCATCTGGGTGAGAGGCACGCTTCCGCCAAGCGAAGGTCCGACTGCGAGTATCGATTTCACGAACAGGGCGCGCATCGTGATGGCATCGTTTCCCGAGGTCACGCAGGTCGTAAGCCAGACCGGCAGACCCGATGACGGCACAGACACTACGGGTTTCTTCAATACTGAATATTTCGTCGATCTGAAACCGAAAAAGCAATGGCGCCCGGTATTCCGCCAGAACAAAGAGAAACTTATCGCCGCGATGAACGAGGAGCTTGAGAGGTTCCCCGGAGTGATATGGAATTTCTCTCAGCCGATTTCCGACAACATGGAGGAGGCTGTCTCCGGTGTGAAGGGAGAACTTGCGGTGAAGCTGTACGGCGACGATCTTCGCATGCTTGAACAGAAAGCCGAGGAGGTCGAATCCCAGATGGCCACCGTGAAGGGTGTCGAAGATCTAGGCATATTTCGCATCATCGGCCAGCCCAATCTCAACTTCGAGGTAGATCGCCAGGCTGCCTCGCGATGGGGAATCAATGTTGCCGACATTCAGGACGCCATACAAACTGCCGTCGGCGCAAATGCACTGACGCAGGTGCAGCAGGGTGAGGCGCGTTATGACGTAACGCTCCGATATGACAAGCCCTATCGCGACACGCGCGAGGCAATTGAAAATATTCGGCTCCTTGCGCCGTCGGGCGAGCGAGTCTCACTGGCCCAGCTTACCGAGACAACCACCGATGACGGAGCAGAGGAGATCTATCGCGAAGGAGGACAGCGCTATATTGCGATCAAGTACTCCGTTCGCGGACGCGATCTCGGTTCGACGGTTGAAGAAGCAATCAACAAAGTGAATCAGCACGTCAAGCTGCCGGCCGGCTTTCACCTCGAATGGGCGGGGGAATACGAAAGCCAAAAGCGAGCCGATAAGCGCATGGCTATCGTCATACCGATTACTGTGCTGGCAATCTTTCTGATCCTCTACGTGATGTTCCGCTCCTATAAATGGACGATGCTTGTGCTGGTTTCTGTAATCATGGCATCCATCGGTGGCCCCTTCGCACTTTTTCTGACCGGCACGAATTTTTCCGTGTCCTCCGCGGTAGGCTTTCTCGCGCTCTTCGGTGTATCAGTGCAGACCGGCGTAATTATGCTCGAGTACATCAATCAGCTGCGCGCCCGGAAAAAGAGCGATGGGGAATCGGGTAGAGCTCAGATCGTCGAGGCGGCAATCGAGGGCGCCGTTCTGCGCCTTCGGCCGATCATGATGACAATGCTCGTCGCCACCCTCGGTCTGCTTCCGGCTGCCATGTCTCATGCCATCGGATCGGACTCGCAGCGACCATTCGCGATCGTGATCGTTGGTGGCTTGATCGCCAATCTGATTATCGGCATTTTCCTCATGCCTGCGCTGTACGTCTGGATGGCGCGCGACGACGATCCTTTGCCGGAGGTCATCGGCGGGTAGGCGCTCAGCAGGTCACCATTGCCACGCTGCAGCCGGGTTTGGTCGGCTTCCACTGCACCAGGAAATTAGTGACGGAACCGGCCTCCATGCGGCGCATGGCTTCGAATTCGCCGCTCTTCTGGCTATAGAGCAGCTTGCCGGTGTCGCTGAGCACGGCCAGCGCAGGAACGCCTCGGTCGAGTGGGACACCGTAATGCTCGGCGATATCGACGTTCTCATCCATGTGACCGATGTTGACGTGGACCAGCACGAAATTCGATTCGAGGATCGGGCGATTCTGGGGATTGTGGAAGTAGATATCGAGCACCTGGCAGTCGCCGCACCAGTTTCCGCCGAAATCGACGATCACGCGCCGGTGTGTCGCAGCTGCTGTCTTAAGCGCGGCAGCAAGATCTGCCTTGGCCTGCGAGGGATCGGGGTAGATATCGCGACTGGCAGAAAACGCAGACCCAGCGGTCAGCGCCACAACGGCAATCAGGCCGAAAAGCTTCGTAAGTTTCATGGGCGGGGAATCCTCCAGTGGCTCTTTCAAGTCTGCCATAGAGATGCAGCGGATTACCATTGAGTTACAATTCCGCCGCGCTACCTTCGCGGAGAAGATTTAGTCTTTATTGGATATGAATAAGCTCCGCCAAAGGCTCGAATCGCGCGCATTCCCCGATTTGGGCGCCATGATGGAAGGCTACGCACAGGCTGCGGCCGAGATGGCAAAGAGCGAGTTCCGGCAAACGCTTGATTTCTCTGCCGACTCGGTCAACGCGCTCGACGAAATACTCGTGCTGCTAAGCGAAAGCGTAGAGATCGATCTTGATTTTGAATCCCGCCTGTGGGGCAGCTACCTGGGCGAGGTGCTCCGTCGGCGTTACGCCGGTTCCTGGGAGATGACGCAGTATCCGGGCGGCGAGCACGCGGTTCCGGCGGTGGATGTGCGCGGATCCCGGCTGTTTCCGCTGATGAAGGTGTATCGGCGGCTCACCATGGGCGAAGAAGAGGACCTGCCCAGTTTCTTCTCAATGGTGACAGAGCGGCTCGGCAATCCGGCCCAGGTGAATTGAACGTACTCCAGGAGGACGCCGCTACAGCCGTTTCGGAATTGGCGAGACCGAAAGTGCAGGGAAAAGTGGCGTTTTCGTCGAGAAAACACTACGTTTCGACGCCTTCAAGAGGTCTAATTAATCTCCTAAACTGCTCTAACCGGTAACAACACGAGTGGCATTGATCACACCGGCCGGTTGGCTTTGTGCGACAATTATGGGTGATGAGCGCGCAACGTGACCGGGCGCGCGGAAGGATACACAATGGGCGATTTACTACAGCCATGGCACCTGATTCTGCTGGCAATTGTGGCGTTTCTGCTCTTCGGCGCCAAGCGGCTGCCAGAGTTGGGCAAAGGTCTTGGTGAAGGATTGAAAGGGTTTAGGGAAGGCATCAAGGGCGTCAGCGACCCCGCTCCGCCGACGACGCAGCAGAGCACGCAAACACCCCCTCCCCCTCCCCCCGCCAGCAACGAACCCCCGAAGCAGGGATAACGCGATTCTGGTGCCGCAAGGCGCCGACATGAGTGTTTCTCAGGGGATAAAGGCCTGTGCCAAACGGCATGGGCCTTTGTGTTTTTGCCGGGTTGAGTTGTTGACTTAGACGCTCAGCAGCGCAACAGCAGCCAGGGCGAGCCCCATGCCCGCTACCTGCCGCTTCGTAGGCCTCTCCCGCAGCAAGACCGCTGCCAGCAGAATCGTTCCCGCCGGATACATCGAGCAGATCACCGCCGCGACATCCAGCCGGCCCATCTGCGATGCCATCATGTAAAACAGGTTCCCGACCGTATCAAGCGACCCGGAGACGATTCCGGCGATCCAGAATCCGCGCCACGGTCCCTTGGGCGGCGCTACAGCGACTACCAGCAGAATCGCAACGACTCCGGCAATCCTGCCTGAGGTCAAGGCCCACAACACCCCGCCCGCCGCCGCCGCTTTGAAGAGGATCAACTGCACGCCGAATCCGATACCGGCACTCGCGCCCAGCAGCAATGCGCGTCGAGGAGATCCAGCACCCGCCTTCGCCGGCGAATGCGAAATCAGCCAGATCGCTGCCAGTCCGGTCCCAAGTCCCACGGTTGTAGGTGCGCCGGGCCAACCGGAATGGAAGAACTCAAAAAGCACGGGGACAAGCGCCGTCGTTAGCCCGGTCAAGGCCGCCGTCAGACCCATGGCACCCATCGAGAGTGCCCGATAGAAGACAGCGAGCGCGATGGCTCCCTCGAACCCGCCGATCGCTGCGTAGACCAGGTAGCTCGTGCCAGGAACGGTCAGCCGCAGCACGAGGCAGACAAGCAGCAGGGCAAGCAGGGACACGATCTGGCCTGAAGCTGTTACGAGAAGCGACGACGCCCGGCGCGCACCCCAGCCGCCGGCGAAGTCAGACCCGCCCCAAGTGGCGGCCGACAGCAGACCGAGGCCTGCTGCCCCTCCCGAAGAGCTCATGGTTAGTGCTGGTAATCCTGGCCGGAGGGGTAGTAGCCCTTTTTCGCGATCACTTCTACGCCGGGGCGATCTACGCGCACCTCGATCTTGCGGTATTTGCCGTCAATCAGAGGCTCGTGGCTGGAGTAGACCAGCGTGTACTGGTTGCGCGCCTCTTGTGCAAGCCGTGCGTAGCTCTTCTCGATGCCGTTCATGCTGCCCTCGGAATCGAGAATGCCTCCCGTTGCGAGAACGTAGCCGGCGAGGCGATTGTCGTACATGGTAAAGGGCAGATGCAGCCGGCTTACGTAGCCCTCGCCCCAGCGGGCGGAGTCGCCAACGGCCGTGCCGTAGACTGCAATCTTGTTGGTCTGCAGATAGTGCAGCACGTCCTTGTAGGTCGCTTTGCTGCCGTATTCTTTGCCATCGGAGATCACGTAGATGATGCGGCGGCGTTCCCTGGGACGCGTCGAAAGCTCTCTGGCAGCTGCGAGGATCGCATCGTTGAGGGTGTGGATTTCCTTGGGAATATTAATGAACGACGGGTTGCCGACGGAGCCGCCCTGCTGCACATTCGGGTCAATGCAGCCGCCGTTCTTTGTGATGGCGCATCCCGCGAAGGGGCCACTGTTCACGGGAACAAGATCATCGCGCCCGACGGACTTCGCAAGCGCCAGCACCGCCGGCACGCGATTTCCCTGCGCTCCGGTAAAGCCGGTCCACTCGTGCGGTCCGTTGTTGTAGGAGAAGATGGCGACCTCATCATAGGGCGAAAGTGCTCCCTGGAACGCACCCAGCGAGTCATTCACCTTGGCCATCACGTCGGATGTCAGGCTTTGATCGATCACGAATGCGATCGACAGCGGAGCCGGGTCGACCGAGAAGATCTTGAGCGGTTCCCAAGTGTCGTTTTCGTAGACTTTGAAGTCTCGCCAGGTCAATCCGGCAATCGGCTTTCCCTTGGAGTCTTTCACCGTCACGGGAACTTCGACGTAGGTCGTATTCACCGTAATTTTTGACCCGATATCCTCCGGCGTCATGCTTTCCGGAGCGGTTGTCTGAACATCCTTGGTCTGGGCTGGTGGGGGCTGGGTGGACGGCGCCTGCTGCGGCACGTCGGTTGATGTGCTCGAGGACGCTGCCGCTGACGGCCCGCCAATTCCAGGCGTCAATGGGCCTAAGCCCTTCAGGGACGAGGGGGCCTGTGGTGAAGGAGCATCCGGAACGGCCTGCGGGTCAGCCGGAGTCGGCTGCTGGGACTGGGCAAAAGTCGCCGGACCAAGGATCAAGGACGAACTCAGAAGTGCGGTCAGCGCCAGTGCTTTAGAACCAAGATCCACAGGTATTCTTCCTCCCATACAACACTGCGCCAACCGGTTTTGGCCCGCAGATATACGCCTCAATGGCAAATCAGCTTAGAGAGGCTGTACCCGTCAGAGTATCAGACGCGCGGCCGCGGTGCTGGTTTGCCCTAACGGCCTTGAAAGAGTTAAGATATGCTCTCTTTCAGGCCGTTTCCACCGTCAAACCTAGCAGTATGCGTATCCCCCGGAGCCTCGCCGTTGTGCTTTTTGCCCTGCCGCTCCTGTCCGTGGCAGCGTGGGGACAGCTTGTTCCCTCCCCCGACGCCCCACCGGTGAGCACGGCGCCTCCTCCGCCGCCCGAGGAAGAGTCGATGGGTACCCTCAAGCTCAACGTCAACCTTGTCGATCTCTTCTTCACTGTCAAGAACAAGTCGGGCGAGCTGGTGCCGCACCTTACCAAGGACGATTGCTCGGTCTCCGAAGATAAAGTTCCGCAAACGCTCAAGAACTTCAACGCGGAAACACATCTGCCACTAACCCTTGGGATTCTGCTTGACACCTCAGGGAGCCAGACTGACGTGCTGCCCCTGGAACAGCAGGCTGGCAGCCAGTTCCTCGAACGCGTTCTCAAATCCAAGGATCAGGCTTTCCTGCTCTCTTTTGACGTGAACGTCGACCTTCTGCAGGACTTCACCAACAGCGCCCGGATGCTGACCCATGCCATGGACAAGGCGCAGATCAACACGGCGGGTGGCAACGGCGGTTCCGGCATTCCCGGCCTCGGCGGCGGCACCATTCCGATCCATGGAACACCGAAAGGCACGTTACTGTACGACGCAATTTATCTTGCCTCCAATGAGAAGATGTCGCAGCAGAACGGCCGCAAGGCCATGATTATCCTCACCGATGGCGACGACCAGGGGAGCGACCACAAGATTCAGGAAGCCATTTCCGCAGCGCAGAAGGCGAACACGATCGTCTACGTCATCCTGATCGCTGAGCCGAGCTTCTACGGCGGATTCGGCTACAACGGATACTCTGCTGCGAAAAAGATCTCTGAAGAAAGCGGCGGCCGGCTGATCAACGTGGGCGCCAACGGCAAAAAACTCGATGCTGCCTTCGAGCAGATCGAGGAGGAACTCCGCACCGAGTACCTGGCCAGCTACACACCTACCAATGCAAAGCAGGATGGCTCGTTCCGCCGCATCTCGGTCCAGTGCAAGGGCGACGACATGAAGGTGCAGGTGCGTAAGGGTTATTACGCGCCTTTGCCGGAAGCTCAATAAGCACACAAATAAGGGCAAACCTTTCGGTTGATTGGCAAAAAGGCCACTCTTCGGGCCGGATTTGCTATGCATTTTATACACGTCAGAAATTACACTGCCCCGCTCAAACGCCGCTTATTTACTCGGTACCAAACCCGTTCCGCATCAGTTCGATTCAACAAATGACATCCTTTGACGGAGATGAATCCATTTGAAATTTAGGTCGATTTGACGGGACTTTGGCAGCCATCGTGCGACTGGATAAAGCGCAAGCAGTTTCGTGCCGCGACGACGGCCAGACCGGATGGTGAACAGATGGAAGACCTCATGATGAAAGCTGCCACAGTAATCGCGGTGGCCCTTGCCACTTTTTCCAGCTTCCCCTCACCTGCACAGCAACAGCAACAACCCGTGCAGCAGCAAGATCAGCAGCAGGCCCCGTCAACGACTTCTCCGGCGCCGCAATCGCAACCCGCCGCCGACAAATCCCAGCCCAGTGCGGCTGTGGCTCAACTGAAGCCGGTCACTGGCGAGTTGGTCAACAAACTCGATTCCAAGTCTGCCAAGGAAGGCGACAGTGTCGAGCTGAAGACCAAGGAAGACGTAAAGTTTTCTGGAGGCGCCGAGATTCCCAAGGGATCCAAACTGGTTGGCCACGTCACCAACGTGCAGGCGCGCGCGGGCGACAAGGAGAATTCGCAGATTGCGATTCAGTTTGACCAGGCAGAGTTGAAGGACGGCCAGAATGTCGCGATCGAGTCTGTCATTCAGTCTGTATCTCCCGCCCCTGGAAGTGCCATGGATAACGGCTCTCCGGTAACAGACGGAACTGCTTCGGCTTCGTCGAGCGCTCCGAGTGGAGCAACGGCTTCTTCGCCTGGGACGACCGGATCGAATGCCAACATGAACCAGAACGCGGGGAATAGCCGCCCCGAATCCAATACAGCGGCTGAACCAGGAGCTACCGATCAGAACACAAGCGCCGGCATGCCCGCTCCGGGCAGCATGGTGGCGCGCAATGGCAATATTGCCATCCGCACGACAGCGATTCCGGGCGTGCTGATTGCCAACAACATCGACGGTCTTCCCTTCACAAACGCATCGGGCATGCTGGTCGGCGCCCGGCGCGACATTCACCTTGACAGCGGCACGCAGATGGTTCTCGCGGTCGCCGGGGCTCCGCAGGGTACAGGTCGTTAAATCGACGATTTCGGATAACGCGCGTGACATGGCCGGAGTTACTCTCCGGCCATGTCGTTTTTCAGGACAGTTTGATTACACAAGTTCGGTGACATCGTAATCTGGCGCGAAACACGACTCGTCGCTAATATCGGCCATGACTGGGAAACCTTGAGCTGATTCCTCTGATTTTCTAAGCGAATCCAAATCTTCAAACGAATCCAGCCGGAGAGTTCGCGATGTCCTTCGATAGAACTGCAGCAGGCGCTCAAGACGGATTCGAAATCAGCCTTCGATTCCGCCGCACGATCGAGAATCGCATTGCCCGGCTCGAACGCGATGCGCTCAGCGACGAAAGCCTTCTGCCGCAACTCACCAACAGCGACCACCGGCGGCGCCAGATGCGCCTGATCGACCTTCAGCGCGCGGAGGCCTGGCGCATGCGCCGCTTCCTCGATCAATCCCGGGCACGCCTTCCGCGCCCCATGATCGCGCTCTGAAACAGTCAGTCTGTGCGCGACGCTCTCCCCCGAGCGGATTCATAATGGTTCATGGCCGATTTCGCCGCTTCCTGCCAGACACTCGACTATCAGATAGTTGACGTCTTCACGGAGACTGCTCTCAAGGGCAATGGGCTCGCCGTCGTTTTCGATACGATCGGGCTCACCACCGAGCGCATGCAAGCCATTGCGCGCGAATTCAACCTGTCTGAAACCACCTTTATCCAGCGTCGGGATGCCGACACGGAAAAGCGCGAGGGCATTCGCGTGCGCATCTTTACAACGCTGGAAGAGCTTCCGTTCGCCGGCCACCCCACGCTGGGCACGGCTAGTGTGCTCAAGCTCTCCGCGCCAGAGACGCTTGCCGACGGCACCATTACTCTGGCTCTCAAGGTCGGCGCCGTTCCCGTTCGATTCAGAGGCGACAGCCTCTTCGGAGAGATGATCCAACGCGATCCCGAATTTGGCACGCAGCTCGATCTGGAAACCGTCGCGCGCTTGATCGGCCTGCGTACCGACGACCTTCACATCGCGGCTTCGCCCCAGGTGATCTCGACGGGCACGGCGTTTGCCATCGTCGCCCTGCGTTCGCACGACTCGCTCGCCAGACTGAGAGTCGAGCAGGAAGAAGCCACGAGATACTTACGGGAGCAGGGTGGCCGCTGGTTCTATGTTCTCGGGCCAACTGGCGCCGACAACCCCGCCTGGAGAGCGCGCATGCAATTTTATGGCGGCGAGGATCCGGCCACGGGCTCCGCGGCGGGATGTGCGATCAGTTACCTTGTCTGCCATGGCATTGTCGCGCCGCGCCAGCAAATCCACGTTCAGCAAGGGGTCGAAATCGGTCGCACAAGCGATTTATTTCTGGCTGCCGATATCATTTCGGACAAGGTCAGCGATGTTCGGGTCGGAGGCAGCACCGTTCGCGTTGCAAAGGGGCAGCTTTTCCTGCCGTAATACACACGCTTTCAACAGATTTTAATCAGGCCAAGTTACTTATTGTGTTCATTCTGCCGCTTTTTCCTTTGTTTCAAGATGGTTTTCATGAACGGTTTCGCTTCCTATTCCCTCTTTTCACGGCTTTCCGCTCTCCTTACTCTTGCCCAAGCATCGAAGGCAATTCAGCCGGAATCATTCCGGTTCTTATAACGGCTTCAAACTCAATCTGACCGCAGAGAGGTCATCCCCTCATACGGATTGGTTGCTCTCGAAGTCGCTTGGAGGGGTCGCACACTTCTGTGTGAGGGGTGCGCAGCTCGAGCGGCGCAGTTTGCCCAATTCCCTGACAGGAACCGTGCTGTGGCCGACGGCCCCGGACCTGACGAGCCTGCCCCGACCAACAAACGGGCATCGCTGTTGTACGCCTTGGAATGGGTCGAAAAAATCTAACGAACAGGAGTAAGACCCCTAACATGCGGCCAAAGAAAGTAATTCTTTGCGTAGACGACAACGAGCAGGACTTATCGGTCCTGAAGTTCATGCTGGTAACAAACGGTTATCGCGTGCTATCGGCCACCAACGGCCAGGACGCCATCGCTCTCTTCGCCGACAACCAGGTCGATCTGGTTCTTGCGGACCATGCGATGCCTCAGATGGGTGGCGACCAACTCGTCCTCAAACTCAAGCAGATTGCCTCGCACGTCCCCATGGTGATTCTCGGCGACCCCCAAAAGATGAATGGCCAGATCCACGGCGCCGATGCCCTGCTGGCCAAAAAGACCTGTTCCCCGCAGGAATTGCTGGAACGCGTCAAGATCATGAGCGCTCGCAAGCGTGGACCCCGCAAGGGAGTCTCCCGCCTTGTGAACGCTGAGCTGGCCGTCGCTTCCTGATATCGATTCGGGGCGGCGATCGCGCTGCGACTCGGCCGCCCCGGAAGTAATCGCGGTGCAATCCCTTGGTGTGACTGCCAATCCTCGGCCCACTTGACGACCGAAACCGCCTATGGGCATACTCGCCAACGGTGCGCAAACTGGTGTATCTTCTTTCCCACCAGTGGAAGCAGGCTTTTATGGATCTCATCCTTGTTCGTCTTCTTTTTGTTGCCTTACTGTCGGGAGTCTGTTATTTCCTACGTCCTTTCGGCATAACAGGCTGGGCTGGAGCGGCTGGCGGCGCGCTGGCTGCAGTCGCGGTCATCGTCTTTGAACTTCGCGTGCGCGCGCTCAGCCTGCGACGGCTCATTGGAGCAGTTGCAGGAAGCGTGCTGGGCATCTTCGGCGCCGCGCTCTTCTGCCTGGTGCTGCGCTCTGCCCCGCTGAACCCGTCCACGTCGGCGGTGCTCCAGATTTTTGTCCTGCTGCTGATGACCTACGTCGGCCTGCTGGTTGGCGCCAGCAAAGGTGACCTGCTGAATCCCGCTGCGCTGGGCACACTGTTTGCGGGCGACCGGCCCACGAGGAGAAGCGCCAAGGTGCTCGATACGAGCGTCATCATCGATGGACGCATCGCCGACATCGCCGAAGCGGGGTTCATCGACGGAATGATGGTGGTGCCAGAGTTTGTTCTGCGCGAACTGCAGATTGTCGCCGACTCCACCGACAGCTCCAAGCGCCAGCGCGGACGCCGCGGACTCGACATGCTGCAGCGGATGCAATCCAACAACAACATCCAGGTACAGATTGTTCCGGACGACTTCCCGTCGATCCGTGAAGTGGATTTGAAACTGCTCGAACTGGCCAAGAAGTGGGAAGCTAAGGTCGTAACCAACGACTTCAACCTGAACAAGGTGGCTCATCTCCATCATGTTGAAGTTCTGAACATCAATGATCTGGCTAACGCGCTGAAGCCTGTCGTTCTGCCGGGCGAAAGGATGAATGTGCTGATCCTGAAGGAAGGCAAGGAATACAACCAGGGCGTCGGCTATCTCGACGACGGCACGATGGTGGTGGTGGATCACGCCCGCAAAATGATCGGCCGGGCCGTCGAGATTTCCGTTACCAGCGTCCTGCAAACCGCCAGCGGCAAGATGATCTTCGGGAAGATGGAAGAGAACGGCAAGCCCGCCGAGCCAAGCAAACCGGGTCCTGTGGAGCTGGCTCGGTAGATGCGCACGTATCCGGCGACTGCAGATCGAACCGGCTTGCCCGCGGTTAGATTTCTTTGAGTTCGCTGATCTGGATCACCGGTGCAATGTCGGTGTAGTTTGGGATATCCCCTTGAAGCTGCCCCGCAACGGGAGTGAACGCAGCAGTAAAAGCTTCCACTGAATCACAGGTGAACCCCGCAATTGCAGCGAATGGCGCCGACTCCCCGGGCACGGCGCTCCCGATGCCAATCTCAACCGAAACATCTTTGAGCGCGGCGCCGAGAAGTCTGACCGCCATAGGCATGTGCACGCCTACGTAATAAGCAACGTCAAACCGGCTGCCCGGCTTGCTGGGGTAGAGAATACTTACCTTAATCATTGTCCTATCGTATTGCCGCGTGGTCGAAATTGATCAGTACTTCTGCACCTTGGGATCGATCTCGTCGCTCCACGCAAGAATGCCGCCTGCCAGGTTCACCACCTGCTGATAGCCCGATTGCTTCAGGAATTCGGCGATCTTCTGTGAGCGTGCACCGGACCGGCATTGCACGACGATCTCGCGATCGCGCGGGATCTCAGCGAGACGCTGCGGGACGTCGTTCTGCGGGATGAGCTTTCCGCCGATCTGCGCGATCTGGTACTCGTAGGGCTCGCGCACATCGAGGATGAACACATCCTCGCCCGCATCGATGCGCTTCTTCAGATCCTTAACGCTCAACTGCGGAACACCATTCTTCACGGCCTTCTCCTCTTTCGATTCGGGGACGATGCCGCAGAAATGCTCGTAATCGATCAGTTCCTTGACCGTCGGATTCTCGCCGCATACCGGGCACTCGGGATTCTTGCGAAGCTTCAGCTCGCGGAAACGCATGCTAAGAGCATCGACGAGAAGCAATCGCCCGATCAGTGGGTTCCCTTTTCCAAGGATGAGCTTGATAACCTCGGTGGCCTGGATGACGCCGACCAGACCCGGCAGAATTCCCAGGACCCCACCCTCCGCGCAACTCGGTACAAGTCCAGGCGGTGGCGGCTCTGGATAAAGGCAGCGGTAGCAGGGACCTTCTTTCGTCGCAAACACACTGGCCTGCCCCTCGAAGCGGAAGATCGATCCATAGGCGTTGGGTTTGCCCAGCAGAACGCAGGCATCGTTGACGAGGTAGCGCGTCGGGAAGTTGTCGGTGCCATCGGCGACGATGTCGTAGTCCTTCAGGATCTCCAGCGCGTTGGCGCTCGTGAGCATCGTCTCGTGCTTTACGACGTTCAACGCGGGATTGAGCGCGGTGAGTTTCTCCGCTGCTGAGTCGAGCTTCTTCCGCCCGATGTCCTTGGTCGAGTGGATGATCTGCCGTTGCAGATTGCTGGCGTCGACTACGTCGAAATCGACCAGCCCCAGCGTGCCTATGCCGGCCGCAGCCAGATAAAAGGCCAGCGGCGAACCCAGTCCTCCTGTACCGACGCAAAGAACGCGCGCCGCCTTCAGTTTGCGCTGCCCTTCCATACCGACCTCGGGCAGGATCAGGTGGCGCGAGTAGCGCGACAGGTCGTCGGTCGTGAGTTCAGGGAGTTCCGTGGATTCGGCTGCAGTGACCATCGTTTATGTGTTCTCAATCGTCAGTATTTTTGCTGCGGACAATCCGAATTTCGAATGCAAAGCCATCGCGATAACAATGGGGAAGCGCATTCGGCCTTCCTATACAGGTTAGCAAAAGAGAAACGGCTCCGTATGAGCCGGAGCCGTTCTGAAGACAGACTACTCTGATTCAGCGCGATACAGGTTTCGGAGTTGCACTTGCCGCTGGTTTTGCTGCGGCCGCCTCAGCCTTCGGTGCGGTCGACTTCGGCTTCCAGAAATCCGGGTCAGCTTTGGCCCAGGACTCGTCTACGTAGCTCTGACGAGGGTTGACGGAAAACAGCTCGTGGTCGGAGGTCTCGATGGAAGCCCCTGCGAGTTCATCAAGCTTCTTCATTCCGTCTTCGCCCATCGCATCCGTAAACTTTTTGCCCTCCGCGAACCCTGTATCGATCTCCGACATGCTGTGCCTGGAGCTGAGGACCAGGTAATCCCCACCGGGGCGGCCATAGTTCATGTCAAAGGTGGCCCAATGTGCACCGGTTCCCGCCTTCTTGTATCCGTCAATGACCATTTTGACCACTTCATGGAAATCTCTGTCGTGGCCGGGACGAACGTGATAGACAGACACTTCCATGAAACGTGCTTGGGAGATGTCGGCCTTGGGGTGGTAGCTCAATTCTTCGTTATAGGTGCAGACCGCCTGATCGACCGAGTCAAGAAGCTCACCGTCGGCCACATTTGCACGATCCAATTCGGCCGAGAGCGCGGCGTTCTTGGCTTGCGCAGCCGTATCCTTCTCCCACGCGTCGAAGGACGGGTAAGAAGTGAGGTACAAGGCTCTCGACTTGCCTGAGAGTGAGTTGAGAGCGATGTAGTGGGTTGGCCACTTGGCCCGCGCCAGCGCCGCGACATACGCGCCTTCTGTCTTGTCGTGCGGCATGCCGTTCTTGCCGGCTTTGATGTATTCGCGCGTGATTTGCAGGACCTGAGGAACGGTTGGGGTTGCGTCCTGGGCGGCGGCCACAAGACTGCCACAGGCTGCAAGGGACAAAACAAGCAATATCGGACTGGCTTTCATGTGTAACCTCCTGGACTTGCTCAGAGATCACTTGGCGATGGGGGAGGACCGAGAACGAACCGCGGGTGCTCTAAGACGTGGCCGAATTATTAGCCTCACACAGTGAGCTTGTAAAGAGAGTTATGGTGCTATGTCATGAATTTTCAACGCCGTCCAAGGAATCACAATCAGGCAGCTCAATTTGTTTCCAGAATGGCTTGCTTATCCTCTTCTGTTGTGCCCGAGGGGAGAAACGAATGAAACTCTGCCCGGCTGTTAGCGGCACGGACTGCGTGAGGACGAACGAAGAATGGATTGATACCCTGGGACGCCGTTTGCAGGCACCGCTCCTGGTGTGCGAGATTTGAAGTGGGAACCAGCCTACATATCCTCGCAAATAGAGACTCAATTATGCCTAGAAAGCCCGTTCGCCAAAGCTTTGATCAGATCATGGAAGCCCTTCGCACACACGGCTTCGCAGTTTCCACGTTTGGCGGAGTTCCAAGCGGCATGCTGGTGAGCAAAGCGGGTGCCGCGGCAGTTCTGGTTCCATCGCGAAGCGGTGATAATGGACCGGTTGCATTTGCGGAGCGGCCCGGAATCCTTCTTTGCGGCGAAGTGGCGCGGTTGCTCGACCGGGGCTATCAGAAGTTCATTAAGACTTCCCAATTTGAATTGCCGGCGACGGCAAGCCAATTGCATGCCATCCATACATTCAGCGAGGAACTGACGCAGCTGACCGGTGGCATAAGCCTCTATAACGAGTCGCTCGGCACCACCAGCGATCTGTATGAGTACGACCGCTTGCGTGGACGGGAAGATGAGGACCCGGCGCCAAAGAGGCCGTGGGAACTGGAAAGCGGCCACTAGCGCAGTTCTCGCGAAGATGCGAGGAGTGTTGCAGCGTGGCAGATCATCCGAAGAGCGATAACAGTCAGCGCGCATGCTCGCCGGGGGATTTTCAGTCAAAGCGATGCATTCCAGAGGCTCGCGCGGCACGTCGTCTTGAAGCGAGACACGGAGTCGAAACGAGCGCCGTGATCCGCTTGATCAACCTGGCAGCCGATGTACAAGGACGTATTCTCGACGTCAGCCTCGGTGGCTGTCACATTCGCACGGACAGTCGATTTCCTGTCGGGATTTTTCGTCGAGTCGAGGTCGAGTTTCGGATCGAGGGCCTTCCCTTTCGCCTGGCCGGAGTGACCCAGGCCATCTACGATCCATTCAACGTGGGCATCCGCTTCCTCGATATGAGTGACCGCAAACGTGAGCAACTACAGCAGCTCATCGATGAAATCAGGCAGGCAGAACTGACCACGGACTAAATCAAGCCAGTCTTCTCAGATCGTGCGCGCCGCATCCGAGAGAACATTCGCCCAAGTTCGCTTAGAACGAATCGGTGGCGCGCTGCTGCGAATAGTCCGGGGCGCGCACGATGCGCATCAACTCGCCATGGTCGAGCCAGTTCAAGGCGCAGTTGTCGCAGTCGTCGATGATAACGTTGCCCGGTCCGTTGTAGAAGTGCGTGTCCATCCGCTGATGGCAATGCGGGCAGCTGATCTTCCGTTGCAGATCGTGGGTGTCGGGTGTCGGCGCAATCAGCGTTCCCGGCTCTCCGGATCGCAGTTCTTCCACCAGCGCCAGGAAGACGGCCATGGGAATCAGCATTCCATGACACCGTGTGCAGTAGCGCAGCCGGATTTTGGCCAGCGCGGCGTGCATCAGCGGAATCGCACACACGGGGCATGCCTCGTCTGAAGCGACCTGCAGCACGCTCACACCCTCATCGTCTTTCGAGGGGAAAAAGATGCTCTTGCAGTAATCGCACTTCAGATAGTCTTCGTCAGCATTCAGGCGCATTGCGGCGCCGCAGGATGGGCAGTTCATTGGGCCTTTCCGCACTCCGGACAGAAGTGAGCTCCACCGGGAACGGATTTGCCACAGTTCACGCAGAACTTTGCCCCCGCAGAAGCCGCAGCAGGAGCGGCCTCGGAGGGCTGTTTCATTGCAGCCATCATGTTCTGTCCCATCGCCACACCGGCGCCCAGGCCGACGCCCGCGCCGGCTGCCCCGCCGGAGTTTGCGGCGGCAATCGGAAGCGCCTGCGCTGCTTCAAACTGCGTGTACTTGCTCAGGTCCCCGGCCATGCTCACACCGATGCGCTGATCCATCACCTTCTGCAATTCATCCGGCAGCGAGATATTTTCGACCACAAAGGACGCCAGTTCTAGCCCGAGCGCGATGAAGTTTGGCTTCATCTCCGTTTCGATCTGCTTGCCGAGCGCCGCCTGATTTGCAGCCATATCGAGGAAAGAGATCTTGCTGGTCGCGAAGATGTCCGTCATACGCGCAACGATTGTGTTGCGCAGCTGACCCTCGAGATCCCCGACATGGTAGGTCGGCCGCGTTCCGCTCACCTGCGTGAAAAACGTGCGTGGATCCGCAATGCGGAAGGAATAGATGCCGTAGCCTCGGATGCGCACCGCTCCGAATTCACCATCGCGGATAGTGATTGGCGTTGCCGTGCCCCACTTTTGATCGATCTGCAGATGCGTGGAGAAGAAGTAAACATCGGACTTGAACGGCGACTCGAATTCCTTGTCCCAGTTCATCAGATCGGTCAGGACGGGAAGATTCCGCGTGTTGAGCGTATGCAGACCAGGCCCGAAGACATCGGCGATCTTGCCTTCATTGACGAACGCAGCCATCTGCGACTCGCGCACCGTAAGCTGGCCGCCATTTTGAATCTCCATGTCCTGCATGGGATAGCGGTAAGCGAGGATGCCGTCATCCTGCTCGTTCCACTGAATGACGTCGATGAACTGCTTGGCTACAAATTGCTTGAGAGTCACGTGCGCCTCCCCGAGTTCTGGAAAGCAACTCTACCACGCAGTATGTTTGGGATTCGAGAAAAAGCGGCGAATCTTCGGTACCCGGAGTAACTTATAACTTCCTGCAATATGTATAGATTGCGCTATCGCAAGCTGCGATCAGTTGGGCGTGCTGGTGCTTTCGGTCGCTTCGAATCTGCACTCGGGACACTGGCAATGGCGGCGCAGATAGTCCCACGAATAGATGCCGCCCGAGTGACCGTCGGCCCAGTTGAATTGAAGCGCATAGCGGCCTACTCCGTGCGCGCTGGCCGGCTTGGCGGGCGGAGTGTACATGGGCAGCACAGCTGTTGGCTTGGGTTTGGGCTGTCCCGCCTTGCGGCCCTGGGCCTTGCGTTCATCGATGCAGGTGGCACATGGACAGGCGTCGCGCAGCCACGCAAAGTTCCACGCGCTCTTGTGTCCGTCCTGCCAGTCGATCTCGAGGCCCGTGCCCTCGGTGATCTTCACGCGCACCTTTTCGGGAGTGACGGCTATGCGCGGAAGCGGACGATCCGCGAGATCTTCCTTTGCCTGGTCTTGCTTGCTGACGAAGCGAATGCCTTCGTGACTCATGAATCTATTTTAGTGGACAGTGATCAGCACCCCGTTTCCCGCTGTATCTGAGCCGGTCGCTCACTGACCACTGTTTTTCCAGAAAAACCAGGCCGCCATCCCCAGCCCGATCATCACGACAATTCCCCGTAGCATCGGCTGGGGAACTTTTCGGGCCAGGCTGGCCGACGTGTAACCGCCGATGGCGCACGTGACCATCGCCACAAGGCAGTAGCGCCACACCACCTGGCCGTTGATCACGAAAAGCACAAAGGCGATGCCATTGGCCATGGTGGTTGAAGCGACCTTCAGGGCATTGATCTCGTTGAGGTCTTGATAGCCAAACAGCGAGAGCAGCGTAATGATCAAAAATCCCGCGCCTGCTCCGAAGTAGCCGATGTAAAAGCAGACCGCTGTGGTGCCGAGAAATACCGCAACCATGTTGGGCTGGTGCACCTCGCCGCCGGGCGCCTGGCTGCGGATAAACTTGCGGTGTTCGAGCCAGCGTGAAACCGGGCCGCTGAGGGCAAAAATCACCGCCGCCACGAGCAATAGCCAAGGGACGAGGCGCATGAACGTCATCTGCGGTGTGTTGAGAAGCACAATTGCGCCGGCGGTTCCGCCGATCAGGCCGGCGACCAACATCGGAATCGCTACTTTGAGATTTCTGCGAATATCGTCGCGGTACGCCGCAACCGAGGTTAACTGGCCGGGCCAAAGGGCCACCGTGTTGGTCGCGTTTGCCTGAATCGGGAGCATTTTCATGCTCAACATTGCCGGAAACAACAGAAACGACCCTCCCCCCGCCACGGCATTCAACACTCCGGCCAGAAAGGCCGCAATGGTGAGCCAAAGCCAGCGCCAATCCATGTAGGCAGGGAGGCCAGATAGGAGGATCATCTCTCCTGATTCTAGAGGCGCGGTTTCACCTGCTATTGAAGACGTCTGAACGCGCCTCGTCCTTGCAGCCCCAGTTTGGGTCGATTTGCGCCGAAGAAATCACAATTTGCAGACGACCTTTTCCGGGCGTTGATCATCCATCCAACCGGAAAGTCCGCATGTGCTGACCCTCTCCCATACCGCCCGGCTTGGAGCCAACGTTCCGATGAAATTCAGGCGCAAGAGCTCTGGGTTTCTGAACGATTCTTCAACGCTCAATAGCTTAAGCGTTTCATTCTCATTATTTTATGGCGATCATGAATATTAGCGTATTACGCTCATATTTTATGAATCAATTATGCTATAGTGACATCAGATTAGGTGACGGTTGGGAGTCCAAACTCCCATCCGCAATCCCAAAAAGCAGTTGGAGGACACAAAATCATGGCAATCACTCGTTGGGACCCGTTTCGTGAAGTCGTCGCTCTGCAGAACCGCGTGAACTCACTGTTCCGCGAAATGAACGAAAGCGACAGCCCGCTGACGACAGCCAGCTTTGTGCCGGCAGTTGACGTGTACGAAGACGCCAAGAAGGTCGTTTTGAAGCTCGAAGTCCCTGGAATGGAAGAGAAGGACCTCGACATCCGCGTAGAAAACCACACGCTGACCGTGAAAGGCGAACGCAAATTCGAGAAGGATGAGAAGGAAGAGAACTTCCATCGGATTGAGCGCCGCTATGGCAGCTTCTATCGCGCCTTTACACTTCCGTCGACGGTTGACACAGAGAACGTGCAGGCCAGCTACAACGCCGGCGTTCTAAAGCTTGAACTGAACAAAAAGCCTGAAGCGCAGCCGAAACAGATCAAGGTGAACGTCGGCAGCCAAGGCAAGTTGGAGAACAAGAAGGAAGAGCAGGAACTGGTGGGCGCACGATAAGAAACCAGCTCTTCGCTGTTGGCTTCCAGCTCCTGGCCGATTTTGGCGGGAGGACCGGCAGCGATGAATGTTTGAGAGCGCCGGGGTAGGTCGTCTGCTTCCCCGGCGCAGTTGTTTTCGCACACAGACGAGGAAAATGAAATCTTTTGCAATTGAGCTGCACTTTTGGCTTCTTGAAGAGCAATCTAGAGCTGGAAGCTAGTGGCTGGGAGCTGAATATATGGCAATTCGTTGGGAAAAACTGACCGTAAAGTCACAGGAAGCGATGCAGCAGGCGCAGGGGCGCGCAGCGGAGCTCGGGAATCCTGAGATCCAGCCGGTGCATTTGCTGCTGGCGCTCATTGAGGACCGCGAAGGCGTGATCCCGGCGGTGCTCGAAAAGATTGGTGTTCCCACCGAGAGGCTGGAGAGCAGTCTGCATCAGATCGAGGAGAAGCTCCCTCGCGTGCAGGGTGGCTCAGCGCAGCCCGGCCCCAGTGCAGCGCTGACCAAGGCGCTGGACCAAGCATTTCGCGAGGCCGCGAACTTCAAGGATGAATACATTTCGACCGAGCACCTTCTGCTGGGCATTGCACACCAGAAAGGCGATGCGGCACGCGATGCGTTGATTGCCGTGGGCGCTACCCATGAGGCGATCCTGCAGGCGCTCACCGCGGTGCGCGGATCACAGCGCGTCACGGACCAGAATCCCGAGGGCAAATTCCAGGCACTTGAGAAATATGCGAAGGATCTGACCGACCTCGCGCGTCGCGGCAAGCTCGATCCCGTGATTGGGCGCGATGAAGAGATTCGGCGCGTGATCCAGGTGCTGAGCCGTCGAACCAAGAACAATCCTGTGCTGATCGGCGAGCCCGGTGTTGGCAAGACTGCCATCGTTGAAGGGCTGGCGCGCCGCATCGTTTCCGGCGATGTTCCGGAGAGTTTGCGCGACAAGCGTGTCATCTCGCTGGACCTGGGGTCGATGCTGGCCGGCGCGAAGTATCGTGGCGAATTTGAAGACCGGCTCAAGGCGGTGCTGAAGGAAATCGACGAGTCGAATGGGCAGATTGTTCTTTTCATCGACGAGTTGCACACGCTGGTTGGAGCAGGCGCTGCGGAAGGCGCAATTGACGCGAGCAACATGCTGAAGCCGGCACTGGCGCGAGGCGAATTGCGGGCGATTGGCGCAACCACGCTGAATGAATACCGCAAGTACATCGAGAAGGACGCGGCACTGGAGCGGCGCTTCCAGATCGTTTACGTCGGCGAGCCGAATGTGGAAGACACGATCGCGATTCTGCGCGGGCTGAAGGATCGCTACGAGGCGCACCACAACGTGCGCATCAAGGACTCGGCAATCGTCGCAGCAGCAACGCTGTCGCATCGCTACATCAGCGACCGTTTCCTCCCCGACAAAGCCATTGACCTGGTGGACGAGGCTGCAGCTTCGCTGGCGATTCAGATTGGCTCTGTGCCGACCGAGATCGACCAGATTGAGCGGCAGGCAACTTCCCTTGAAATCGAGAAGGCTGCGCTGAAGCGCGAAACGGACGCGAATAGCCGCGGACGGCTGGAGGAAGTGGAGCGCGAGCTTGCGACATTGAAGGAACAGGCAACGGCTCTGCGCGCTCGCTGGACCAAGGAGCGCGATGCGATCAGCCATATCAGCGAGTTGAAGAAGAAGATCGAGGCCTTGCGCTTCGAGGCCGAGGAGCAAACCCGCAAGGGCCAGCTCGATCGTGCCGCGCAGATCCAGTATGGCGAATTGCCCAAGGCTGAGGCAGAACTGAAACAGTTGAATGCCCTGCAGGACGGTGCCGGAAAAGATGGTAGCGGCCCGATGCGCATGCTGAAGGAAGAAGTTGACGAGGAGGACATCGCCAAGATCGTGAGCAAGTGGACCGGCATTCCCGTGTCGAAGATGCTCGAGGGCGAAGTGAAGAAGCTCGTCCAGATGGAGGAGCGGCTGCGTGAGCGCGTGGTCGGCCAGGATGCGGCGCTAAGCGTTGTGGCGAATGCGATTCGTCGTTCGCGTGCAGGGCTCAGCGATCCGAAGCGGCCAATCGGCTCGTTCATCTTCCTCGGACCCACGGGCGTGGGCAAGACGGAGACGGCGCGCGCGTTGGCGGAGTTCCTGTTCGACGACGAGCAATCGATGATTCGCATCGATATGAGCGAGTACATGGAGAAGCACGCGGTGGCGCGATTGATCGGTGCACCGCCGGGATACGTGGGCTACGACGAAGGCGGTCAGTTGACCGAGGCTGTGCGGAGGCGTCCGTACGCGGTGATCCTGTTCGACGAGATCGAGAAGGCACACCCCGACGTGTTCAACGTGCTGCTGCAGATCATGGACGACGGGCGGCTGACCGATTCGAAGGGTCGCACAGTGGACTTCAAAAACACGGTGCTGATCATGACGTCGAACCTCGGTGCGGGATTCCTTGCGACGGAGGCGCTGAAGACGGAGCACGACTTCGACATGGCGCGCGAAAGCGTGATGCGCGTGCTGCGGGAGCACTTCAGGCCGGAATTTCTGAACCGCGTGGACGACATGGTCATCTTCCGTCCGCTGGGACACGCACAACTCGAAGCCATTCTCGAACTGCGGCTGAACGAGATTCGCAAGCTGCTGGAAGACCGCCAGATCTCGTTCGAGCTGACACCTTCGGCGAAAGAATTGATCCTGGCATCGGGCTCGGATGTAGCCTATGGTGCGCGGCCTCTGAAGCGGGCACTGCAGCGTATGGTGCAGGATCCGCTGGCTATGAAGATCCTCGATGGCGAGGTGCTCCACGGTGCGCATGTCCGCATCGACGTGGATCGCAAGTCGAACCAGTTGCGCTTTGAGCCGATGGGCCGCGAAGCGATGGCGTAACCACCTGCGGTGGGGCCAACTGCGCTTGCGCGCCGATCAGTGCAGATCATGGCCGGTGAATCAGGCTCCGCGATGCGGAGCCTGATTTTTGTTTGCACGCTATATTGATGCGCTGGCCGCTATTGGAAGTTACCAGAATAGATTTCCAATGTTGGCGCGATGGTCGCGTTTGCCAAATTTCTGAACTGCACTGGAACAACAATGGACTGGCCAGAGGCGAGACCACCTTTGTTCGGTACGGTGAGATACGGAATCCCGAAGAGGTCGCCTGTTGGGTTCACGAACTCCACCGTCGCGGGCATTGCAGCAAAGATTACTTGCAAACGACCGTTGATTGGATCACCACTGACGTTCGTCAGCGTGACAGTTCCGCTGAAGAGATGTCCATTGCTATTTGGGCTTAGCGCGGAAAGACTGGCGGCAATCTGATTGGATTGCAACTGAGTCGGCAATGGCCCCGGTGAAGGCAGAGTATGATCGATGCTTTTCACCACCGCATAAGCTGCGCTATATCCGCCACCTAAGGTTCCAAGGTCTTGCGTGACTCCTGCGCTCCACAGCACGGCATGAGTGTCTCCGTCAGCGAGGTCCGCAAATCCCACCACATCGCCCGCGTTGTCGATCGCGCCGGCGGCGGTATCCACGACATTCGGCGGACCGCCGGGCAGCGTCCCTAAGTCCTGAACCACGCCGCCGCTTAATAGATACCCTTGCTGAATGTAATTCGCATCATAGAACTGCCCGGCGATCTGCCCCTTGTAATTGATTGCAGAAGCGTAGCTTTCGGTGCCGACCAAAGGACTAAGATCCTGCATCACGCCTTGCTGCCACAGGAATGGATCGTAAGCGTTGTCTGGCGTTGCCGCGATGCCTACTACGTCGTCTTCAGCGTTGATGCCGAGAGCCTCGGAATTGGCGTAGCCCGGCAGGGTTCCCAGACTCTGCATCACCCCCTGTTTCCAGAGAAAGGCATGGTATGTACCGTCCGCAGCGTAAGAACCGCCCACCACATCGCCGTTCTTATTTAGCCCGAGACCATAAGAATTCACATCGCCGGGCAAAGTTCCCAGGTCCAGCATGACGCCATTGCTCCACAAAAAGGCGTGCCAGGCGCCGTCGGCGGTTTGCGCGTCTCCGACGATTTGGCCCGATGCATTGATTGCGGAAGCTTGCGATTGAAGCCCGCCGAGGGTTCCGAGATCCTGCATGGTTCCGCCACTCCACAGGAAAGCACGATCCGTGCCAGGGCTAATCTCTGCAAACCCGACGACTTGGCCTGCATTGTTAATTCCGTAGGCGTAGGAATTTGGCCCACCCAAGGTACCCAAATCCTGCATAACGCCGCTGTCCCACAAAAAGGCGTGGGTTGTGCTGCAGTCGGCGCTGGGGCAGGACGCACCCACCGCCACTTGTCCGCCCGCCAAAGGGAGGAATCCGAAGAGGCAAGGTATGACTACCAGTACGGAAATCTTTTGCAAAGAGATTCCGCGAACGCCACGGGAAAAAGGATGGAACTCCCTCGTGCGAATCTTCTTCATTGGGTTTTCCTTTGCTGGCTACTCGACGCAGCCAGAAAAATATCGGATTTCCGACACAGCCCCTGGATCGAGATGACGTCTGGTCATAACACCGGGCCTTACTCGATTGGATCTCTTATCTGTGTCGAATGACTAAACCTACACTCTGCCGGGGCGGAAATTCCGTGAATTTGTTTGGATGAATCGGGGTGAGCTGAGTCAAAGGTCGCATGGACTTTCGTCACCATGTGCCTCCGATGTGCTGGACAGCAGGCCGAGTTGTGCCTCGGAGTTCGAGACAAGAAGCGCAGCCGCATCGCACCTGCGTTTTTCAGAGCTCTTTTATAGCGAATATGGGCGACATCGCACAGGAGAGTGTGGTGCGCGTGCTGCGGTCAATGATCAGGGGAAGCTATCAGGGATCAAAACTCGGGCTCTGGGAAAGCAGAGCCCGAGTTATTTGCGGAGCTACGGATGGAACTCAATTCCCCAGGGCTGATTCGATTGTGGTCTGAACTTCTTCGGAGTCCGGCTTGACGGGCGGCTCGAAGCGCGCAACCAGGTTGCCGTTGCGGTCAAATAGAAACTTGGTGAAGTTCCACTTGATGTCGCCACCGAACTTCGGATCTGTGGACTTGTTGGTGAGGAATTGGTATAGCGGAGTCTTGTCGTCGCCGAGAACGGACACTTTGGCCATCATGGGGAAGGTGACGTTGTATTTGCGAGAACAGAATGTCTTGATCTCTTCATTTGTTCCCGGCTCCTGTTGGGCAAAGTTGTTGGCCGGGATACCGATGATGACGAGGCCGCGGTCCTTGTACTTCTCGTAGAGCGCCTCGAGACCTGCGTACTGAGGCGTGAAGCCGCACTTACTGGCCACGTTCACAAGCAGAACGACCTTGCCGCTGTAGCTCTTGAGGCTGACGGGCTGGCCGTCAATGGAGTTCATCGTGAAGTCATAAATGCTGGTGGCATTCGCGGCGGTCATACCACCCGCTGCAAGAAACAACATCAGAGACAAGATCAGTTTGCGCATGAAAATCCTCCAAGAAGCCGGGCTGCAGTCGATCATAAGGGTCTGGCTTGTACGGATTGTCAAAAAATTCAGTGAAACTCGACCTCTCGCGGGAGATGGAAGCTGGATCAATCTTCAGCCGCAACCCGGGCGCAGTCATTCGCTACTGCTCGGGCGGGCCCGCCGCGTGCTGCAGAAGCCCGCGATCAACCAGCACCGGCGGCGTGCGGTGGTGCGTCTTTAATTCGTAATCGTAGGCCCAGCCGATCAGGTCGCCATCGTGCCATTTGCGGGTGCTGATCTCGATGCCGAAGGGCAGGCCGGTGTCGTAGAAGCCGGCGGGGATGCTGATGGCGGGGACGCCTAGCATGTTGACCCAGCCGGTTGCCGAGTGCGGGCCACCGCTCAGTTCGCCATCCTGCGGCATGGTTTCGTCGGGGGGCGGCATCTGTGCGGCGGGATAGACAAATCCATCCAGATGCAGACGGTCGAGCTCTTTCTCATACATTGCAAGCACCTGGCGGCGCGGCCCGAGCAGCGTCGCCTCAGCATTGGGATCGGATTCGAGCGCCGCCTGCTGGACTCCACCTCTTGCAGACAGTTTGCTTGAGTGGCCGCCGATGATCACTGGGGGAAGCGGCTCGCCAACGGCCTTTTCGTACTCAGACGCCGAATGGTATTCCGCAGGTCCGAAGCCGGACAGGAACTCCTCCGTGCCTTCTTTTATATAGGGCAGCGTACAAATATGCATGGCCGCCTCGGCGAAGGAATCGGGCAGTATGTCGGGCTCGATGAGCACCGTAGCACCCGCTGAGCGCAGCTCGTCAATGGCTTTCATGAACATGGTGCGGGTTTCTGGCCTGGGTGGCAAAAATGAGTTCTTCTTCGCCTGCTCAACCTGCTCGCTCGTGGCAGTAGGGCACACCCCCTGGAATGGGGGCGAATCGCCGTCGAGGATGAACGCCGGAACTCCGAAGCGCTTTCCTTTGAGAGAGCCGGGCTTGAGGTATTGCGTGTACGGCGCAGGCTGGGCCTTTGACTTTGAATCGGTGGTCGCGGAATCGAGCGGGTCTTCGCCGGCCATGACTGTAAGGGCGATGGCGGCGTCGGCAACGTTGCGGGCGATAGGGCCGGTGTTGTCGAGCTGCCAGTCGAGCGGAGCGATGCCGGCGATGCTCACGAGACCGCGAGTGGGAAAGATGCCGACGAGGTTGCTCGTGGCAACGGGCATGCGGATGGAGTTGCCGGTATCGGTTCCGTTGCCAAGCACGGCGAAGTTTGACGTCACCGCGGTGACGGTGCCGCCGGAGGAGCCGCCGGGCGAAAAGCGGACATCGTAGGCGTTGCCGGTGCGGCCGAAGGCGGTGGACCGATTGGTATCGCTGGCGGCAAAGTCGGGCATGTTGGTGACTCCGACGATGATGGCTCCGGCGGCGCGCAGCTTGCCTACGATGGTGGCGTCGCGTGGGGCTACAAATTCGTGGCCGGGAACCATGTAGCCGCGCCATCCATCGGTGGTGATAAGGCCCTTGATGCTGGTGTTGGCCTTGGTGACGATGGGTACACCCCAGAGAAGACCGGGGTTGAATCCGGGCTGCTTCGATTCAGTGTCTTCGCGGGCAGCCTCGGCCAGCGCAGATTCAGCGTTCACGGTTTGCACGGCACGGTAGATGCCGTTGTAGCGGGCGATGCGATCGAGATGCCATTGGACGACTTGTGTGACCGTGTAGCGATGCTCACGATAGAGGGTGTGCAACTGCTCCACGGTGATCTCCATCAAGTCACGATCCATTTGATCGCGAGCCGGAGCAGGCGCATGGCCCTGGGCGAGCGACGTAGCAGTGACGAGGAAGAGAAGCAGGAGTTTGCGCATGTTGGGAAGATAACAGGCGCGAATCGCACTTCTCAGTTCTGAGCCCCGAGGCAACAGCGCCAACTCCTTCGAATTTGGAAGACATCGGTCGAAAATGATGCGCGAAAAACCTGCAAATCTAATGTTGGTCCGTGCTTTCCCACCGTGACGAGATGAGACGACGTCTTAGATGGGGCGCCCACAGCGCTCACGCTGAGACGGCATTTAGTTGCGGTCGTGCATAATCAAGACACGATGGCGCTTTTGTGGAATCCGGAGAGCTGGTCGCAACGGCTGGCGGAGCTTGAGGCACGCTCGGGGGAGCTGAAAGAGGCTCCGCTGCGGCGCGACGTGCGATCGCTGGGCACGCTGCTGGGCGAAGTGCTGCGCGAACAGGCGGGCGAGGATCTTTTCGCGCATGTCGAGGCGCTGCGGCAGGGGACGATCCGACGACGGGATGCAGAGGCGCGCGGCGACGAGAAAGAGGCAGCGCGGCAGGGGGCGAAGGCGCTGGAACTGGTGCATTCGCTGCCGGCTGAGCGGGCGATTCTGCTGACGCGCGCGTTTGCGTTTTACTTTGAGCTGATCAACCTGGCGGAGACGAATCATCGCAAGCGGCGGCGCATCGCGTTGCAATTGAGCGGAGCGACGGGTCGGCAACGTGGATCGCTGGCTGGAACATTGTGCGAGATGCGGAGAGTGGGAATCAGCGCCGACGAAGCGATGGACTGGCTGCGGCGAATCCTGATTGTGCCAGTGTTTACGGCGCACCCCACTGAAGTTGCCCGGCGGTCGGTGATGTTCAAGCGGCGGCGGATCGGCGAATTTCTTGGCCACGCTCGATCGCATTCCGGTGCCGGAGCAGGATCTTGTGCGGCTGGAAGAAGCGATCCGCGCGGAGATCACCAGCCTGTGGCAGACCGATGAAGTGCGGTCGCGAAGGCCTACGGTCTACGACGAAGTGAAGATGGGGTTGGATTACTACGACGTCTCCATCTTTGAAACGCTGCCGGGGCTGTACCGGGAGATTTCGGAGGCGTTGCGGGCGGCGTACGAATTGGAGATTGAGCCTCATGAGCTTCCGCAGGTGCTGCGGTTCGGGTCGTGGATCGGCGGCGATCGCGATGGCAATCCGTTTGTGACGCCGGATGTGACCCGCGATGCGATTCAACTGGCGCGCGGGCATCTGCTGCTCTACTACCAGGCGCGGCTGGATGACATTATCGATCTGTTGACGACGAGCGCACAGCAGAGGCCGGTGAGCAAACAACTGCGCGAGCGGCTCGATGCGTATGTGGCACTGGTGCACACGCCGGAGGCGCAGGTATTCGGGGCGCAATACGAATTTGAGTATTATCGGCGGTTCATCATCTGCGTAAAGGCACGCATTCACCGGACGCTGGAACAGGCGGGCAAGCATGGCGCGACGCTGCCGGTGATGCCGTACACGCTGGCACAGGGACAGGACAAGCTGGCGCAGGTGCTGCCGGAGTATTGCAGCGTCGAGGAATTTCTTGATGATCTGGAGACGCTGCGGGCTTCGCTGGCGGCGAATGCCGGGTTGCGGATTGCGCGGACGCTGATCGATCCGCTGATTCTGCAGGTGCGGACGTTTGGGCTGCATCTGCACACGCTGGATATCCGGCAACATGCGCGAGTACATGCAGCGGCGCTGCAGGAGGCGATCAGCGACACAATTGCGCCGCAGTTGCCGGCGGGCATGTCGGCGGAGACGACGTCGGTGTTGGAGACGTTTCGCGTAGTGGCGGAGACGAAGCAGGGCTGCTCGCCCGAGGGGATTCGGCACTATGTGATCAGCGGCGCTTCGAGCGTGGAGGATGTGCTGGCGGTGGTGCGGCTGGCACGACTGGGCGGCGTGACTGTTGAAGGGTCCGGGCGTGATCCGGGATTGATGCCGGTGCCGCTGTTTGAGTCGATCGAGGATTTGCGGCAGGCGCCGGCGATTTGCCGGGAGCTTTGGAGCCGCGCGGATTATCGGAAGCTGTTGGCGTCGTGGGACAACTGGCAGGAGGTGATGCTGGGGTATTCCGATTCGAATAAAGACGGCGGAATGCTGACCAGCACGTGGGAAATCTTCCGCGCGCATCGCGACCTGCACGTGGTAGCGCGCGAGTGCGGCGTGAAGCTGCGGCTGTTTCATGGGCGCGGCGGCACGGTGGGACGCGGCGGTGGACCAACGCATCGCGCGATTTTCGCGCAGCCCATGGATTCATTCGAAGGGCAGTTGCGCATCACGGAACAGGGCGAGGTGCTGAACTTCAAGTATGCCGACGAGGTGTTGGCGGAGCGGAATCTGGAGCTGATGATTGCGGCCTCATTAGATGCACTTGCCCGGCCGAATGCGCGCGACCCTGAAGGGCACTTCACGGGCGTTCTGAAGCCGGAGTGGGAAGCGGCACTCGATGAGTTGTCCGCGATTTCGTTCGGGTTTTATCGGAAGCACATTCTGGATGACCCGGATGTGGTGACATATTTCGAAGAGTCGACACCGGTGGGCGAGCTGGAGCACGCGAAGATCGGGTCGCGTCCGGCGCGTCGGAACAAGTCGCCGAAGCTGTCGGACCTGCGGGCGATTCCATGGGTGTTCGGGTGGACGCAGTCGCGGTTGCTGGTGCCGGCATGGTTTGGCGTGGGGTTCGCGATCGAGGAGTTCACGAAGAAGCCGGGGACGCTGGAGCTACTGCAGGAAATGGCGCGGGAGTTTCCGCTGTTTATCGACCTGCTGCGCAACGTGGAGATGGCGCTGGGCAAGGTGGACCTGGCGACGGCGCGACTGTACTCAGAGTTGGTGACCGATACGAAGCTGCGCGAGCGGATCTACGACATGCTGCAGGCGGAGTTTCATCGCACGGTACGGGCGGTGCTGGAGATTACGCAGCAGAAGGAACTGCTGGAAAGCAATATGGTGCTGGCGCATTCGATCCGGCTGCGGAATCCGTATGTGGACCCGATGCACCTGATTCAGGTGGACATGCTGCGGCGGAAGCGCGCCGGCGAAGATACGCCCGAGGTGAACCGCGCGATTGCAGCGACGATCAGCGGGATTTCGGCAGGGCTGAGGAACACTGGCTGCAAGGATCAGGGTTCAGAGATCAGGGGTCCAGACCGGACCTACTTCGAGCTGATGAGCCGGATGCGGGCGGTGAGGGCGCGGCCGAGGGGTTGGGTGAAAGTGCCGTACTGCGGTGAGTCGACGTTGTTGTAGACAACAGTGTAGTCGCCGGAGCCGCTGATGTTCTCGATGACGCCGCGAAGGCCGAAGTAGGCGCCGTGGAAGTGGAAGCGCCATTCGAGGCCGGGACTGAAGTTCGTGTAAGTGGGAAAGCGGCGACCGCCGGCTGCCCCGACGACTAGGTAATTCGCGTCGACCGATGTATACGGGAAGCCCGTGTGCCAATCGAGCGCGTAGACAAAATCCCAATTCTTTCGGAACCAGGGCAAGTCAAACGGCAGCCATCCCCAGGAGAGGACACGGTTGGGAGAGTCCCATGCGAGCGGGCCACTCTGCTGCGGGCCAAGGAAAGAGATCGTAGGTGTGTAGTCGATGGCGGAGTTGGTGTGCGCGGTGGAGTGAGAGTAGGCGCCGAAGAGCGTGTGGCCGTGGGCAAAGGTGTGGCGCAGATCAACCTCTTCCAGGGTATCGTGGTCTTCGCGGGTGTTGGTGAGCACGTAGTTGCCTGAGAGTGCGGCCGGGCCGGATTGGTTTACGTAGGCGAACAAGTTGGAGACCCGTTTGCGGATGAGGTTCGCGGTGAGGTAAGTCGATTTCGGAAGTCTCTGTTCGAGACCGATGCTCCAGTTAAGGGCTCGGGCCTGATGCAGGGAGTTGTCGTTGGCGGTGAAGGTTGTGAGCAGAGGCGGGGTGATGGGTGTGACGCCGTCGGCGGCGAAATAGGTATCGTTGCGGATTCCGGCGAGGGCGCGCTCGAGGTACTCGAGTTGGGTGTGCTCGTAGTAGAGGCCGATGCCCGCGGAGATTTTCGTTGCGCCGTTGAGTTTGGCTGGCGACCAGGCGAGGGCGAGGCGCGGGGCAATGCAAGGGCGGCGAATAATCTCATCCCAGTCGAAGCGCAAGCCGGGCTCAACGATCAGGTTGGAGTTGGGCGCCCAGCGGTCCTGAAGATAGCTTCCGATTTCGACATTGTGGCGCGTGAAGGGCGAAGTGCTGGGAAAGTCGCTGAGTCGAGTGAGCGTGCGATCTTCACGCAGATAGCTGACTGGCGTGCGGCTGACGGTCTCATCGAAGCTGATGTGGTCGAGATCGACGCCAGCCTTGAAGTTGTGAGTGCCGAACCAGTGTTGAGGCGGAAGGTAGAGCACGGCATTGCCCTCGACACGCTGCGAATGGTCGGTGGCGCTTTCGAAGAAGCTGCCCTGCGGCTGCTCGGGTGTGATTGCGTAGGGAACCGTGCCATTGGGCTCGTAACTGTCGCGGATTCGCTGGAAGCCGAGGCCCGCATCGAGCAGTGCGCCGTTATGAAACCTGAACTGATCGCGCACATAAGGAAGCCAGGCGATTGTGTTGCGATCGACGGTACTCTGCTGCGGGACAAGCGCGGAGATGCCGTCATAGGGCGAGTGGTAGTTGTTATAGAGCAGCCCGAAAGAGAGGATGTTGGCGGGTGTGGTGTTCACCTGGAAGCGAACCAGGTTGCTGCCGCGAATGAGTTGGTTGGTATTTGCGTTTGAGGGAAGTTCGCGGATGTAGATGTTGTCGTACTCGACCTCTAATCCATCGAAGAACCACGCGCGGTTCCGGACAATCGGGCCGGAGAAGGTGAAGCGCGGAACGAATTTGTCGAAGCGGATGCCATTGATGTCCTGGAAGGACGGGATGAAGTTGGTGGCGTTGAAGCGGAACTTGTTGTCGCCCATTCCGGTGGAGAAGGCGATGACGCCACCGGTCGCTCGGCCGTATTCGACTGGATAGCGGGTGGTGCGAACGTCGATGGAGCGGACTGCATCAGCGCTGACGCGCATTGCGAGGTTGCCGCTGACAGGCGAGCGGATGTCGAAGCCGTCGAGTGTGTCGAGCGTGGCAAAAGTGTCGGAGCCGACGACGTGCACCTGCCCAGAGAAGTCGGCAATCACGCCCGGGTAAAAAGGCAGCAGGTTGCGGATGTCGCGCGAGGTCGGGTAGGGAATGTTGATGATCTCCGGCACATTCATCACGCGCGTGTCGGAGGTTTGCTCCTTGTCTATGCCGGGTACCGACGCAGTGACATTGACCTGCTGGACGAGCATCTGCTCGTGCTGCAGCACGACACGGATCTCGCGAAGCTCCGGGTCGGTGCTATTCATCAGGGTTTGATAGAAGCCGGGCTTTTCAATGCGAAGCATGTAGGGCTGGCTGCCGAGGAGAGTGAAGCTGGCGTGACCAGCATAATCAGACGTGAGCCGCACCTCGGCACGCCCTGGCTCCTGAACCGTAACCTGCGCATCGGCAACTGCCGCTCCGGTTTCATCAACTATGGAAAGGGCAGTGAGGCGAGGGGCAAGCGCCTGTCCCGGTAGAAAAGACGCAAAAAACCCAAAGAGAAGGACAATCAGCGTGCAGGTGCGAATAGGAAACCGCATCGGCTTACCCAGGTCGACACTCCATCGTCTCACGGATTTGCAGAGTTGATGGAGCCCTCGGGAAGCTTTCAAGGTGTCTCTCTTAACTAGCCATTTTCGACGCGCGCTTTTATATCCGAGTACGCCGCATCGACGAGCCTCCTGAGAGCTGCGGCGTTCGCGGCTGTTCCCGGTCTCAGCTTCACATGGCGCATGAATTTGCCGGTGCCTTGCAACAGGCGGCCCGGATCCGGCAACGATGCGCCGTGGAAGAACCCCATGTTGACGTGCGAAGTGAACACATTGACGTAGCCGAAGGGCGCATCTGAAAAACATGCAACCGGACAGCCATCATGCAACAGCTCCCGGACTTCATCTCCGCACTTTCGCATCACCTCAAACCACTGATGCGCAATGGCTCCCAATTCACCGGCATGCTCTTTCATCCACGCATCGATGGCGGGGTCCCGCTCGACTGCGCCGTCGAATCGCAGCAAGTCCGTCTTCACGGATATGAATTTATCATTCAAAACACGTGGATTCATCTCGGAAGCGGCCTATAGAGTCGCAAGAGCGCTTTCTGACCTGCTCGCGAAGCTTAACGCGAGTAACGCCGCACGGAACCGTTTGTCCAGCCAAAGTGCGGTCAATGCGGTCGCTGGATCCTGGATTCACGTTCCAATCTCGATGTTTCCATTGCACTAGACTGGCCGTTCAAATGCGACGCTGCGTGCGTGAGCGAGTACCCATTTGCAATGTCCATAGTCTGTGATCTTGGCGATTCGATCTCCAATCAGGCTGACTTGAACCACCGAGTGTGGTGCCCAGGCATCGACACCGCCTAACAATGCGATGATGGCAGCTCTGCCCTCTACTCGGCCCAGCACAAGATTCCAGGGAACAAGCCAGCGTTCATAGTTCCCGAAGTATGGAGATTCGCTAATTGGGCCCGAGAAGCGATCTGCGACAAGAACTCTGGCGTCTTCTCGAATCAATTCGCGGACGGCATCCCAGTCCCGGCGATTGAAGCGCCTTACGTACTCCCGAAGAGTGCTGCTCTGCTCCTGATTCCGAGCAACCGCTGGAGGAATTCGATCAGGAGCGTTCGCCAGTTTCGTCCGTCCTCGGTTCAGCGCAGCTTTGACCGCGCCAATGGTGGCGCCGAGGAAATCCGCGACTTCTTCAAGCGAGTAATCAAAGACGTCTTTCAGCAGCAGGCATGCGCGCTCGCGTGGAGGAAGGGACTGGACGAGATATTCGACCGCCAGCTTGACGTCATTCCCTTGCGGTTCTTGGGGTAGAACACTCTCTGCCATGTCGGCAATTGAGTTCTCTTCAGCCTTGGCGCGAACTCTGCGCCTGCGCAGAAAGTCGATGCAACGATTATGGGCGATCTTGAAGAGCCAGGGCGTGAGCGACCTCGAGTCGTCAAACCTGTCGAGCTTTCGGTAAGCCTCGAACAGCGCATCCTGGACAATATCCTCTCCGTCTATAACGGAACCGGACATACGGGAACAATATCGATGAAGATTCGGCCGGAGCTGGGTCACGGTCTCAAGAAATGCAAGGTACCGGGCATCGAATGGGCCATGCGGCGCCATGTCCTGAGGATCACACATACAAGAGGAATACGTACCTGAGCAGCGAAGAGATACGCACTGAATGAAAAGAATATCCCGAAGGCTCCTGCTTTGCCATGCGGTCTTTTTGCGGCAAAAAGGAGGAGTCCGTATCCAAATTCGTCCGGTACCCGTAGTAGCTGTGTGAGCACTGAACGCTCCGGGAGGGAAGCCCAACATGCGATCTGTTCGAATTGCCTACACAGTCAATCCAGAAGCGAATCTTGAAGAGGTGAAAGCGGCCATCGCCGAGTTTGTCACGGCAATAGCTGCTCATCATCCTGCACATCGCTACTCTTCTTTCCAGGTATGCGAAAACCCGCGCGAGTTCGTACATGTTGGCGAACTCGTCGAAGAAGTGGTTTCTGACCTTCAATCGCAACCATTTTTTCGCAGTTTCTCTCACTTCCTTCACGGGCAATGCGAATACCCGCCTGTGGCAACGCAGCTGACACGGGTAGCGTCTACCAATCGCTGAGGTGAGGCGCAGGCCGACGTCGATGCCATTGCATTCAACGTCATTCAAAATCAAAGAGAGGATCCAAATGAAAAAGCGAGAATTTGCAATTCTCGGAATCGGTTTAGCAGCAACCCTGGCACTCATCTCGGCACAACAGCCCAAGTACCCTCCGTTGAGCGAATACAGAATGTCCCAGGAGGCTGAGATAGCGTTGGCGAAGAGTGCTGCGCCGGCAGAGATCTCCGATCGGGCCACTATCGAAGTGCTGACGGACACCGGCTACCGCGCAGTTCATCAAGGGAACAACGGGTTTGTATGTATGGTCATGCGCGGCTTCACGGGCGCTCCCACGTTCACGCCGGTCGAGCTGAGAGGTTTGGTTTACGATGCGAAGACTCGCGCCCCTATATGCTTCAACCCGCAAGCAGTGAAGACCGTACTGCCTTACTACGAATTGCGAACCAGGCTGGGGATGGAAGGCAAGTCACCGGATGAGATCGCGCTCGCGGTTCGAGCTGCTTATGCGCGCGGAGGCATTCCGAAGCGCGCAGGCGTAAGTTTCGCCTATATGTGGTCTGCAGATCAGATTCTCGGACCTGCGGGTCACTGGCATCCCCATATGATGATCTACGCGCCTAATTATGACAATTCGATGCTGGGCAACAATCCCTTTGGAAGCCATCTGCCCGTCGTTGGGGATGATGCCGGAACTCCGTTTGCAGTTGTGGTCATCCCAGTGGATGAATCGCTGGCTATCAAAGCGCCGCAGTGAGAGTTCTCAGCGCAACCTTGCCCGGAGCTCGCGCAAATTGCGGTCGCGGCCCTCTTCTTCGAGGGCCGCTTTGCGTATGGGTTATTTGGTGCCGTCTTCAGTATTGCGGATGAAGTCGGCGGTGGCGTCGTGGAGTTCTTTCAGCGCCGGCGTGGTGATGTAGACCATGTGGCCGGTCTGGAAGAAGCGGTAGTTGATATTGCTTCGGAGAGACTCAGGAATTTGCAGGTGTTTGTCTTCATAGGTCGCGCCGAAATAGGTGCAGCCGAGGTCGTAGTAGCCGCCCATGAGCAGGACCTTGAGTTTGGGATTGCGCTTCATGGCCATCGCGAGGTCGGGCATCACGTTGACGCTGGAGTCGTCCCAGCCCTGGTCGCCTGGCGGGACGTGCTTGAGATCCCAGTTAAAGCCACCGGCTTCGTGCGCGCTCGGCTTGTAGGTCAGGTTTTCGCCGTACTTAAGAGTGGCGCGGGCGTACTGGTTGATGGCGGTGTTGTAGGCCGAAGATGTAGCCGAGCCGAAGGGATCGTATTGGGCCTCTTGGCTGAGTGGATCGAGGTCGGGACCCTCGTAGCGCGTATCGAGACGCCCGGTAGTGATGCCCATCTCCGACTGCAGTTCCTTGGAGAACTCGCCGCCGCTTACGCGGAGGTTGGCCTTGATCCAGTAGGCTGCGGGGACGCCGGTGTAGCTTTCAAGTCTTGCGGCGACTTCTTTTTTCTGCGCTTCGCCGAGGTCGGAGCCTTGCAAGAGAGCTGCGGCATAGGCACCTAGAGAGAACTGCTCCACTTCTTTCAGGAACGGCTCGAGCGCGGCGGGCTGGTTGGGGACGCGGTGGTGGTACCACGCGGTCGCAGCCATGGAGGGCAACGCGAGGAAGTAGCCGTTGTCGGTTCCGGGATTGCCCTGTGGGCTATCGATGCTGCTGTCGAAGCTGAGGATTTGCGAAAGGAAGATGGAGCCGTTGAGATCGAGATGCCGCTGCAGCAGGTTGGTGAGGATCGCGGTGCGGGTGGTGCCGTAGCTCTCGCCGAAGAGATATTTGGGCGAGTTCCAGCGGTCGTACTTCGACAGGAACCGGCGAATGAAGCGATCGAAGGCGTGTGCATCCGGATCGGTTCCATAGAAGGCTTTCGCTGCGTCCTTGCCATAGATGCGGCTGAAGCCGGTTCCGGGAGCATCAATGAAGACGAGGTCGCTGACGTCGAGAAGGCTGTACTCATTAGGCACGATCTGGTAGGGCGCGGCCTCCTGGTGAGCGGAATCCTGCGGCAAGAGCAGACGCATCGGACCGAAGGCGCCCATGTGCAGATACATCGTGGCGCTGCCGGGGCCTCCGTTGTAGAGGAAGGTGATGGGGCGGTTCTTCGCGGGATTCTTCTGGAAGTATGCGGTGTAGAAGATGCGCGCGGTGGCGGGACGGTCTTCTGGTTTGGCCGTTAAGTCGATAGTGGCATCCGGCAGATACTTGCCGTCAAAGCCGATCATGGCGTCCTGCGGATCGGAGGAACCGACCGTGAGGGTTCCCGCGATGGCCCGGTAGTCGATTACCTGACCGCCGACCTTGACGGTGCCTTCGGTAGTGGAGTCGGCGGGAGCATCGGGAGTGTTTCTGGGTTCTGCTTTGCCTTCAGGTTTAGTGGCGGCTGGCGCGGCGTTGTTCTGTGCGATTGCGAAAGAAGCGGCAACAAGGCCAATCGTGAGCGTGGCGAGCAAGCGACTGCATGCACGATGGAGCATAGTGGGGAACGTCCTCCTGGAATGATTCGTCGGTTCCCGGAGTATACCTGAGCGGCGGTGTCGAGAAGCGTGTGCAGTCGTGGAGTCCCGAGGATGCGCTTGGATCGCGACTCTGGAGACGGCCTGTGCAAACTGACAGTAGAGCGAGCGTTGCGAAGGCCGGACTATCGCCATCGAGAGACCTATTCCGAGCAGGAATTGATCGGGCTTTCAGGCCAACTGCTCACCAGGTACAAAGGAGATCGAGTTGGAAAGGCTGATCGAACGGGTTCAGAGGCTCACTGGGATGGTGCTCGCCGGGATGCTGATCGTGGTCGTGGTGCTCTCCACGGTGCACCTGGGCGTGCTTATCGCGGAGGAACTTTGGGTGCCGCCTCGGTTTCTGATTCCGGTGGAGGGCCTCTTGGAGATTTTTGGATTCTTCCTGCTGGTGTTGATCGGGCTCGAACTGCTGGAGACCCTGAAGGCATATTTCAAGAAGGATGCTCTTCACGTCCGGGTTGTACTGGAGGTTGGACTCATCGCAGTCGCGCGAAAGGTTATTGTCGCGGAGCCAAACGCCGTACCGAGTTCGACCTTGCTGGGGATCGCCGCCCTGATCCTGGCATTAGCCGTTGCGTCTTACATCGAACGGCAGACGAACAGAGAAACAACCCACGAATGAGACCGTCCCGGGTTTGGGAGGCAATCGACTCAGTACGCGTAAGCCCTGCCCTTTCAAAACCATATTTATACGACCTGTTCTTTAGTTTGCCGCGAGCGTCGGACAGGTTTTGGTTGCGGGGCGGATAGCTATTTTTCGCTGCGCAGCTTTTGCAGGGCTTGCTCAGCTTGCCACAGGTGGTGGCGCTGGTGTGCAGCGTTTACCAGAAAGCTGGACCAGATGCTGTAGCGAATACGAGAGTCCACCGGTGAGGCGATACTGACGGTGTCGATGGCGCGACCGCGGCATCTGCGCAGAGTGTCCACGATGTGTTGCTGCCGCGCGAGAAAGCCGGCGAGCACGGAGTCGATGGAGTTGCAATCCACGGGTTGAAAGGGGAGCGGGGTCTTTGACCGGATGCGGGCTGGCGGTTCGAGAATCCAGGAGATCAGGCGGCCCCAGAAATCGATTTGGTAGGGTGCGTTCAACGCTGCTTTGCGTGGGCCTGCATTGGCGATGATTTGCTGCCAGACCGGGAAATAGGCGTCGGCGATGACGTTGAGGTGCTGGAGGCATTCGGCAACCGACCAGGAGCCGGAAGCGGGCGGGCGCGAACACAGGTCTGGGCCAGCCGACTCGACCAGCGCTTGGGCCCGGGCACCGATGGTGGTGAACTGGATTTCCAATTCTTCGAGGGTCTTTGCTCGTCCGTTGGCCATCGATGTCGTTTCGGAGTGCATTGAACGCCCGGACCCGCTCTCAAGTTCTCGCGCTACACTCGCTTCAGCAATTGCGTCCGGGGTGTGCACCATCGCGCGGTCTAAGTTGGATGCGCAGGACCCGGCTGGAGACCGTATCGGAATGCCAACCTATGTGATTCTTCTTCGCGCGGTCAATCTTCCCGGCTACGGAAAGGTGTCCATGGCAGATTTGAGGAAGCTGCTGACCGACCTGGCTTTCGAGAGGGTCGACACCTACATCCAGAGCGGCAATGCCGTCGCGGACGCGAAAGGATCAGCGGCCACGGTAGCTAAGGCGGTCGCGGCGGCGCTGGAGAAATTGATGGGAGCGCCGGCGGGAGTCGTGGTGCGAACGCATGAGCAACTGGATCGCGTGATCCGCGAGAATCCGTTTGCTGCCGAAGCAGTGGACGGGACGAAGGTGCACGTCGGATTTTTGGCGGGGCCAGCGGGCAAGGAAGCCGTGGCCGGGCTGGATCGCCTTGTTGCGCAGTACCCCAAGCGGCGTGACCGGTACAGGCTGGTGGAGCAGACGCTCTACCTGCACTTGCCCGACGGTGCGGCCGAGACGAAGTTTTCGGGCAAGTCTCTGGACAAAGCTCTGGGCGTGATGGGGACTGCGCGGAACTGGAACACGGTTCTAAAGCTCCACGAGATGTCGAAGCGGTGACTGCAGGACTCCGCAACGCCGCAGCAAACCGAACATGCCTGCGTTCGCAGTGAGCGTAGAAACCACAAGCGCAGGTTAGAATCCGATTCGACGATTATGTTTGAAACTGTTGATGGGGAAAACCTGGCTAGACGTCTGTCGTCAGCGTGCTGGCGATGGTCGAAAACGCATGGTTGATTCCCTTGGAGAGATAGCCCATGCCCGTCATTGCTCCAAAAGCAATGAGCGCGACGATCAAGGCATATTCGACAAGATCCTGGCCCTGCTCTTCTTCAATTAAGGCCCGCAGGTAGAGCGTAACGCGAAGCAACATCGTGTTCATTGATTCCTTCCCATTAGGAATGATTCCCTTAATGGAATGATCGCCGTTTTGCCGCCGTTTCGGAATACAACTTGCGGCTAAGTGATTGACCCAAAAGGTTCGGGTTGGATGTGACCATTCGTTCCCGCGATAACACAGAAGTGATCTGGATCACGCCGTGGTCTGACGTTGACGGCAGATTCGGCGTGATGAAGGGACTTGAAAGCGCTTAACGCGCGGCACGCACGGCATCCGCAATTCTCGCGGCTTCTGCGGCTGGGCGAACATCGTGCACCCGGACGATAGAGGCTCCGTGAAGGATTGCGGTGACGAGAGCGGCGATGCCGGCGGTTTCGCGGGCCTCGAGGGGCGCCGGGGTGCCTGCATGGAGTGGAGACAGGGTGTGGCCGAGGAAGGATTTGCGAGAGACGCCGGCGAGCAGCGGGCGGCAGAGCGGGAGCAATTCAGCCTGGCGTGCGAGCAGGATGTAGTTTTCATCATATTTCTTGCCGAAGCCGTATCCGGGATCGAGCACGATGGCTTCGGGCGCAATGCCGGCGTGCATTGCGACCTCAAGGCTTTTCGATAATCCCATGCGGACGGTTTCAATGAGGGTGTCGGCGGGGAGTTTTGCTTGTGATTGCCACTCGTCAGGACGGCCGCGGGTGTGCATCAATACGACGCCGCAGCGATACTCGGCGCAAACCAGAGCCAGTCTGGGATCCCAGGAGAATCCGCTGACGTCGTTGATGATTTCTGCTCCGGCGTCGAGCGCGGCGCGCGCGGTTGCGGATTTGTAGGTGTCGGCGGAGATCACAGCATCGGGCCTGGCGGCGAGGATTCCTTCGATCACCGGCAAAAGTCGCGCCTGCTCTTCGTCGGCGCTGACTGTGGCTTCGGCGGCGTTGCCAGCCCGAGAGCCGGGTCGTGTGCTTTCGGCGCCCAGGTCGATCAAGTCCGCACCTTCGTCGAGCAGTCGCAGGGCGTGCGCCACTGCTGCTGCGGGATCGAGAAAGAGGCCGCCATCGCTGAAGGAGTCCGGCGTGATGTTGACGATGCCCATGACGAGCGTTCGGCGACCCGTTTCCAGCGTGCGAGTGCGCAGCTTCCAATGCGAAATTGTGCTGGATAAAGAAGTCATCGAAGTCATCGAAATCGAACCAGAACTATGTGGGGTTAGCAATTTCAATCAGATGCCAGCTTTGATTCTATGAGCACGGCGAGCAAGCGGCGATGAAAGGCCAGGTTCCATGCGTTTCACTTCGTCCAGCGATTGCATTCCGATTCCAAATCAATTGACTTACGGATATAATGGAAAGCAAGAAACTCCATAGATAGAAGATAGACTGCGCTGGCTGAAATGCCAGATCGACCTTTTTCCCACGTAGACGCGGGACGCACAGGGGCCGCAGTAAGGAAAAGAGGATGCATGGACCAACTCGTAGAAAGCCTGGCGTGGCTATTCGTAAAGTCAGAGGAAGAGATTCTGGCAGAGGTTGAGGTCGCGGTCCTGCATTCCATGTTCCTCGCCGAAGACACGCGGCCGGAGCGCGCCGGCAACAACGGCTAGAGGAACAACTGTCGCTTCATCAGCGTGCGGCGCATCTCCGTACTTGGATCGCCTAAATGCAACATCACCAATGCCTTCCATCGGCAGCGGGGCGAAGCCCCCTAATGGCTGTTGCATTTCCTGCCAGAGAGGATTAGCCTTCCCTTCGGGTCTCCCTTGCGCTAAAGGTGGCCCGCTTGAGCAGGGTGAGCATCTGCTCCTCCCCAATTGCGCTGAGCACTTGCAGAACTCGATTGCAAGAGTGGTAGCGTCCGCATTTTGACCCTGCAAGCAACTCAAACTCGTTAATTCCGCAAGAAAACCCGGACATCTCAGTACGACGAGCAGCGTCCGTACTCAACCCGATTCATTCAATTCAAAGGAGATGTATCCATGCCTATCACTGCAGAAGAACGTGAACAGGTTGTGTCTGAATTGAAGCGTTTTGCTCATGACCTGAATCTCACCGACCAGCAGAAGGAAAAGCTCCAGTCTGCGCTCGTGGAAGCGCGCGAAAAAGTAGCTGAGTATCTTAAGAAAAATCCCAACACGACCAGGGCCGATATCGTCGCCAAAGTCAAGGCGCATCGCGACGAGATCAGTCAGCGTATCGCAAATTTCCTTTCACCCGATCAACTCGTCAAGTGGAAGGCTGAGATGTCAAAGGCGAGGGAGTTCCTCGGACAGAAACTAGAAGCCTGATTGCCTTCGTATACCTAACAAATCGGTTTCCCCAGCTCTCAGGAGAACTGGGGAAACCATAAAGATTGCCACCGGCTACAGTTCACTCCGCGGTCAGAATTTCAGCGAATTCAAGCTGAACCAAATGGGTCCCTTATCAGCGCTCGTGGGGCCAGAAATCGCACACTGCAACACATCCCGGCGATGAAGAGCGTTCAGGAATCACGTCCTGCTACACTCCCCTCATGCTCTCCATCCGGCGAAAGTTGGCGCTTTGTACAGCGCTGTTTCTCCTCGACGTCACGTGCGTTTTTGCCCAGACTCACCATCCCCACACAGCTACTCAGCGCACGCATGCGGCACCCGCAAAGGGTGCAATTGCAGAACGGATCCAGGCGATTCTTTCGGATCCGGCACTGAGCCACACGGAATTCGGCATCAGCGTGACCACGCTTGATGGACAGCCGCTGTATGGGCTGAATGAGGGCAAGCTGTTTACGCCCGCTTCGAATGCGAAGCTCGCGACGACTGCTGCAGCATATGCGCTGCTTCCGGTGGAGAGCCTGACGTGGACCACGAACGTTGTTGCCGGCGGCGAAATCGATGCGGGCGGCGTTCTGCACGGGGACATTCTGATTCTCGGCGCGGGCGATCCAACGATGAGCGCGCGACATTATCCCTATCTGCCACCAAGTCCGGCGACGGCTGCCCCGACGCCCGCTAGCCCAGCGGCGCAATCACCAACCGGGAAGCCCGAAGCAACGCCCACGCCGCAGGAGGTAAAGGAGGAGCCGCGGGCGATGGAGGTGCTGGACTTGCTCGCGCAGCAGGTGGAGCAGGCCGGCGTGCGCACGGTGGAGGGCTCGGTGGTGGGCGACGACAGCTTCTACCTGAGCGAACCCTATGGAACGGCGTGGGCCTGGGACGATCTGCAGTGGGGCTATGGCGCTCCAATATCGGCGCTCTCGTTTGCAGACAACTCGATTGAACTGACACTGTCGGCCGATCCGGCAAAACCGGGGACGACGGTGGAGCAGTGGACTCCGAACGTGGAGTACTACACGCTGGAGAATGCGATGACGATGGCGCAGCCCGGCGAAGTGCCGCACCCAGGACTGGAGCGGCGACCGGGAAACCTGCTGGTGCGCGCTTGGGGAACAGCTCCGGCGCAGGGCTTGCACGCGCCGCTGGCGGTCGAGGATCCGGCGGAGTTTACGGCGGCTGCTTTCAAGGATGCGCTGCTGCGGCGGGGTGTGAAAGTAAATGGAAATGCAACGTCGGCGCACCGCTATGACGACGGTGTCGGAGACTTCAACGCCGAACGCGCCGAGCCGCTGAAGTTGGCGCCGCGAGCGTTGGTCACGATGGAGGCACCGCAGAATGGGCGCAGGGTGCTGGCGACGCACATCTCTGTGCCAGCGGCGCAGGACATCACCGTGACGAACAAGGTGAGCCAGAATCTGCACGCGGAGCTGATCCTGAGAATGCTGGGCAAGACATTTGCGAAGGACGGTAGCTTGGCGCAGGGCACGCGCGTCGTGCGGCAGTTCTTGGTGGACGCGGGCGTGAGCGACGCAGATTTCTTTTTCTACGATGGCTCGGGGATGAGCATGGATGATCGCATTGCTCCACGGGCGTACACGCAATTGCTGTCCTATGCGTCGCGGCAGGCGTGGGGAGCGGCGTGGAAGAGCACGTTTCCGGTAGCGGGCTTAGATGGATCGCTGTACGGGCGCTTCAAGAATTCGCCGCTGAAGGGGAAGCTGTGGGCGAAGACGGGGACGCTGAATGAGACGAATGCGCTATCGGGATATTTGACGACAGCGAGCGGGAAGACGCTGGCGTTTTCGATTCTCGTGAATGGACACCGGCCGGGGAGCCAAGCGGAGATTCCGGCAATGGAGAAGATTTGCGAGGCGATCGCGGCCAGTGAGTGAGGGGCTTTAGGTCACGGGTTTTCCCTCAGGGGCTAAAGCCCCCATTGGTATTTAGCTGATATATGTATGGGCTGAAGCCCGTACCCTCCGCAGAAACTGAAACCCTTTTCATTGGAGTGAATTGTTCTATAACCAATTCTCTGGAACCTTCTCTAGCGAGCGCCCTGCTTGACGAAAAGACGCGCGGCAATGAAGGTGCTGGCACAGCCCATCAGCATGAGCACTGTTGCGTTGATCCATAGCTCGCCGATTCCGGCGCCGCGGAGAATGATGCCGCGGAGGATCTGGATGTAGTAAGTAGCTGGAATCAGGCGACTGATGCCCTGGAAGAACGGCGGCATATTTTCGATCAGAAAAATGTAGCCGGAGAGAAAGACCGACGGCAGAATCGTTCCCATGGAAAGCTGAAACGCCTCGGCCTGCGTCCGTGCGCGCGTGGAGATGACGAGGCCGATACCGAGCACGGTGAGCAGGAACGGAATCGAGAGCAGCAGAAGCAAAAGCACACTGCCGTGAATCGGCACGAGGAAGACTGTGCGCATGACGAGCAGGATGACGCAGAGTTCGCTGAAGGTGAGCACGCCGTAGGGAATCATCTTTCCGACCATCAGGCCGAGGGGGGCGACGGGCGTCATGGTGAGTTGCTCGAGTGTGCCGCGCTCGCGTTCGCGGACGAGGCTCAAGGCGATCATGAGAATCGCCATGACCTGGAGCAGAATCGCGATCAGGCCGGGGACAAAGAAGTTGGCGGAGCGTGTAGCCGGGTTGTAGAGCACGGAGGGTCTTACCTCGATGGGCATGGAGCCGTCGGGGAGGACGCGGCTGAGGGACTCCTTGAGCGCGACGCCGGTGGCTGTGCTCATGGCCTGGCCGGCTACGCTGGAGTCCGATCCGTCAACGAGGACGAGGACGGTTGCCGTAGTTCCGTCCTGCAGGCGACGCGCGTAGTCGTAGGGAATGCGGATACCGACGCGGGCTTTGCCGGCGCGAACGGCCTCGTACATCTGGTCCTGCGACTGGGCGGAGAGCTTGAGATAGAAGACGTCGGAACCGGCAAAGGCCTGGAGCAGGCGGCGGCTGTCCTGCGTATTCGATTCGTCGAGGACGACGGTGGGGATCTGGCGGATGTTCGTGTCGACCGCGAATCCGAAAAGAAACAGCTGCAGCATGGGAATAAGCAGCGCGAAGAAGAGCGTGCCGGGATCGCGGATGATGTGCAGGAATTCCTTCCGGCAGACGGGGACGAGACCGCGAAAGAGGGCGCTCATCGCTGTGACTCCATGATGCGATAGGTGAGGGTGACGAAGACATCTTCAAGCGACGGTTCGATGGTGTCGATGTGCGCCTGCGGAAGTTGCCCGCGAAGATCGGCGAGACGGCCCGTTTCAGCGAGGGCGTGAATGGAGTGCCCGAAGATGGTGGCTTCGCGAATGCCGGGCATGCGGCGCACGCTGTCAAGAAGTTCAGACGGATTCGGCGCGGTGATCTGGATGCGCGACGTTCCGGCGGGATTGGCGTCGGGGAGTTTCTGCAATTCGGCGACGGTACCGATGGCGATCAGTTTCGACAGGTAGATATAGCCAACGCGGCCGCAGCGCTCGGCTTCATCCATGTAGTGCGTGGTGACGAAGAAGGTGACGCCCTGGCCCGAGAGCTGAAAAAGCAGGTCCCATAGAGCGCGGCGGGCGACGGGATCAATGCCGGCGGTGGGTTCGTCGAGAAAAACGACTTCAGGCGAGTGAATGATGGCACAAGCGAGCGCAAGTCGCTGCTTCCATCCGCCGGAGAGCTGGCCGGCGCGGCGATTCATGTAGGGCTCGATGCCGGTGAGGGCCTGGACTTCGCGGGTGCGGGCAGCGGCCCGATTGGCATCGAGGCCGTAAATGCCGGCGTAGAAGTCAATGTTTTCGGCGACCGTGAGGTCTTCGTAGAGGCCGAATTTCTGCGACATGTAGCCGACATGGCGGCGGATCTCGGCTGCGTCTTTGCGGATGTCCATACCAAGGATGCGGCCGGTGCCTTCCGAGGGGCGCAGCAAGCCGCAGAGGGCCTTGATGATGGTGGTTTTGCCGGAGCCATTGGGGCCGAGAAAGCCGAAGAGCTCGCCCTTACCGACTTCAAAACTCACGTCCTGGACCGCAGTGAAGGAGCCGAAGCGGATAGTGAGGTGATCGGCTGCGATGATGGTGGTCATTCGAGGCGCACCGTCGCCGACATTCCCGACTTGAGGATTAGCTGTGCATTGTCGACGTAGATTTTTACGCCGAAGACTTCGTGTTCGCGATCGCTTTTGGTCTGCACGTTGCGCGGGAGGAATTCGGCCTGCGAGGCGATCTGGCCGACGTGACCTTGAAAGGAGCGATTGCCGAAGCTGTCGACGCGAACGGTAGTGTGCTGGCCCAGGCGGACGTGCGCGAGATCGGTTTCCGGTATGTAGACCTTCACCCAGAGCTGCGATGCTTCGAGCATGGTGATGACGATGCGGCCGGCGGGGACGAGATCGCCGGGGCGGACGCTGACTACCTCAACGACCGCGTCGGACGGCGCAGTGAGTTTCGCTTCACGAAGGCGTGCATCGAGCTCGGCGACGCGTCCCCGGGCTTCGTCGAGGCGTCCGCGAGCGGCATCGATGTCTTCTTTGCGAAAGCCCTTGCGGGAGAGCACGGCGGCAGCCTCGGCCTGTTTGTATTTGGCTTCAGCGGCGTTCAGGTCCTCCGGGCGGGTTCCGGCTTGCAGAAGGGCGAGGTGCTGGCGGGCAGACTCGGCGCGCTGGGCCGCAGCGTCACGTTTGTCGCGGCTGTCGTCGAATAGCTGGCGCGAAATGGTATCGGTCGCGATCAGCTTTTCCATGCGCTTATAGGTGATTCCGGCATTGGTTGCATCGGCTGCAGCCGCGGAGTAGTCGGCCTGGGCCTGGTCAATCTCCTGGCGGCGGGGGCCGTTGCGGGCTGCTTCCAATGCGGCTTCCTGGGCTTTCGCCGTGGCTTCAGTTTGTTGGATTTCTTCGGGGCGGTTGCCGCGAAGCATTTTGTCGAAATCAGCTTGTGCCTGCTCGAGCGAGGCCTCGGCCTGGTCGCGCTGGGCTTTCAGTTCGTCGCATTCAAAGCGTACGAGCGTGGTTCCGGCCTTCACGACCTGGCCTTCTTCGACGGGAACCTCGGTGACGCGGCCGCCGATCTTCGAGCCAATCTGGATTTCGCGTGTTTCGATGGTGCCGGAGTAGTCGAAGCGGCTGCGATGCGCCTGCCAGGCAAACACGAGCCAGACGGCGGCGATAAGGATCGCGGCAGCAACTCCGGCGATGATGAGGCGGCGCTTCATGCGATTCCTTCCCGCGGCTTCAGCGGCCACGCGCGTACCCTGCCGACGCGCGGCCAACAATATCTCTTGCGCTGCATGGCAGAGAAAAGTTTCAGGACATCTTCAGCATGGCATGGGATTTTCGGGCCGCTGTGAGCTGGAGCACATGGGTTGGACTGCACCGAAGACCTGTATTATCAAAGGAGAAATGCGGATTCGTATTTACAGCTGTTTGCTGGGTTTGGTTGCGGGTGTCGCGGCGCTCTCCGCGATGACCGGGTGCAAGTCGCTGCCACCCTCGAAGCCTGAGTCGGAGTGGACGCCGGAAGAGGCGCAGGGTGCGCAAGTGTTTCACCAGGCGTGCGCGAAGTGTCACTACCCCACGTCGACGCACGGTCTGCACGGACCGGGACTGCAGGCCATCACGAAGATCAAGGCCATGCCTTCAGGCGCGCCCCCTACCGATGAGCGCCTGACCGCGGTGATTCTGCACGGGCACGGAACCATGCCGGGTACGGCGCTTGACGATCAACAGATGCAACAACTGCTGGCGTATCTTCACGCGCTATGAGCGATCAGAATCCTGCGGACAAGACTGAGCCAGTTGAGCGACACATAGAAAGCGGAGAGCCGAAGAACGCTCCACCCCCAAAGCGGGAACTGCTTCCGTTGCCGGGGCTCGCGGCAATTTCGCTCTATCTTTTGCTGCTGGCGGTGGTGATTATTGTTGGCGTGGTGGGCGGCCACTACCCCGCGGTGTTTTTGCTGCTGCCCGTTTTTCTTTTTGCGGCATGCGGCGGATTGCTGATGCTGTTTCGCTGGGCGTGGGCGATGGCGCTGGCTGCGGTGCTGATGCTCGGCGGCTACAACCTCTGGATTTTTACGCGGATGCATATGTTTCCTGCGCTGATCCAGGGACTGCTCAACCTGGTTTTCTTCTTCTATCTCGTGCGGACCGAGGTTCGGGAAAAGCTGCGGTAGAGAACCGCGCCTTGGAGATGCACTTCCCTCAGGACTAAAGCCCTCTTTGAATTTGCGCCGATGGTGACGCGGCTGAAAGCCGTGCCCTTTCAAAGCATTCTCAACTTTTGTTTGGAGGCCTGCCAAAGCCATGCTTTTACGAAGCAACACCGGCAACCCACTCGCCAAATTCTCATGGAATCCTTGCGAGGCGGGATGGTAATCTCTTGCCCATGCCGCCGAAAATGCTGAAACTTGCTGGTTGTCTATTCCTGACGTTTGCCTCAATTGCTGCCGCACATGCCTCCGATGCGCCGAAGAAGCGGGACATCAGCCTCGATGACCTCGCGAAATTACAACGTGTGGGTGGACCGGTTGTCTCGCCGGACGGTGAGTGGGTGCTCTACTCCGTCAGCCAGATCGATACCAAGGAAGACAAGTCGCAGTCGCATCTGTGGATGGTGAAGTGGGATGGGTCGGTTCATCTGCAGTTGACTTACGGAAAAGAGGGCGCTTCGTCGCCGAAGTTCAGCCCCGATGGGCGGTATATCAGCTTCATGTCGTCGCGGCCCGGACCGGCAAAGGGTGACCAGGTGTGGGTGATGGATCGCCGTGGCGGCGAGGCAGAGCAGCTCACAAACATCACCGACCAGAACATTCAGGGCTACAGCTGGTCGCCGGACTCGAAGAAGCTGCTGCTGACGCTGCATCCCAAGGCGGAGCCTGATCCGGAAGAAGGCAAGCCGCCTGCGCCGCCCAAGCCGATCGTGATCGACCGCTACCACTTCAAGCAGGATATCCAGGGCTATCTGCGCGATGACGCTTTCAATGCGTTGTACCTGTGGGATCTGACGACGAAGAAGGCGGAGAAGCTGACCGCAAGCAAAAACGTGAATGAAAGCGAAGCCGAGTGGTCGCCGGACGGGAACTGGGTTGCGTTTGTGAGTAACCAGGATCCGGATCCCGACCGCACCAACAACTCCGATGTGTTTGTGGTAGAGGCGAAGGCGGGTTCGACCGCGAAGAAGCTGACGACGTGGAAGGGACCGGATGGCGGACGCCTTGCTTGGTCGCCCGATTCCAAGTCGATTGCATACACGCAGGGCGCGAAGCTGGAACTGCTGGAGTATTCGCAGTCCAAGCCCGCAGTGGTGACGCTCGATGGCAAGGTCAGCTACCCCGCAGCGACGTTCGACCGCAGCGTGAGCCAGCCGTTCTTCTCGGCGGATGGGCATCTGAGCTACCTCATCGCCGACGATCGCAATGAGTATCCCGCAGAGGTGGAACTGGCTGGCAATGGCGTAAAGCGGGAGCTGTCGCAACAAGGCACGGTAATGACTTGGGATCAGGGTGGTGGGCATACAGCGGTCTCGTATACAAACGACACCTCACCGGCGGAAATCTATGCGCTTGAGAATGGGGCGCTGCGCAAGCTGACGACACACAACGATGCGCTGGTTGCGGAGCTGAATCTGGTTCCCACGGAAGACATCGAGGCAAAGGACAAGGAAGGAGTCGAGGTACATGGCCTGCTGACGAAGCCCGCGGACTTCAAAGAGGGATCGCCAGTGCCGATGATCCTCTTCATTCACGGCGGACCCAACGGACAGGACGATCACAGCTTCGATTTCCTGCGGCAGTGGCTGGCAACCAAGGGCTATGCCGAGCTGAACGTCAATTATCGCGGCAGCTCAGGGCGTGGGCAGGATTACGCGAAGGCGATTGCGGCCGACTGGGGCCACTATGAAGTCGAAGACCTGCTTGCCTGCGTCGATAAAGCCGTCGCCATGGGCGTGGCTGATCCGAACCGGCTGGCGGTAACGGGGTGGAGCTACGGCGGAATCCTGACCGACTACACGGTTGCGAGCACCGATCGCTTCAAGGCCGGCATCAGCGGAGCGGGCGTGGCGGCACCGATGTCGTTCTACGGCGTGGACCAGTACATCCTCCAATACGACAACGAACTGGGCCCACCTTGGAAGAATCTGCCGCTCTACATCAAGATGAGCTATCCGTTCCTCGAGATCGACAAGCGGGTACACACGCCGATGCTGTTTATGGGCGGGACCTCTGATATGAATGTGCCCTTACTCGGCGGCGAGCAGATGTATGAGGCGCTGAAGTCGCTGGGGAGACCGACGGAATTGGTCGTCTATCCGGGGCAGTTCCACGGATTCACGCGGCCGAGCTTCATCAAGGATCGCTATGAGCGCTGGCTGGCGTGGTGGGACAAGTATCTGAAGCCGGCGACTCCCGCGCCGGCGGCGGCTGCGCCGAACAAGCAGGCAGAATAAAGGGAAGCTCGATACAACGATCCCGCGAGCAGACTGGAGGGACCTCCTTCAGTCTGCCTGCGGGATTTTTATTCTTCGAACGCGGTTTCGCGGCGCTTGGTTGGCGTGTCCTCGGTTTTTCGCCGGAACATGCCGATCAGCGCGATGATGGTGGCGACGATCAGTAGAAATGCGCCGGTCAGAGTCAGAGCAACCGCAATGGGCACTCCTGCTCCGGTGGTGGTGATGTCGATATGAATCGAAGAACCTGATAGCGGCCAGGCAAATGAGAGGCCCGTTGTGCCATTACAAAAATAGAAGATGACGAACAGGCCTGCGGCCAGGCAAGCGACGGCAACCAACAAGACGCCTTTCACTGGAGCCACCTCTCTTCGCATGGATTGTACGCCGGGGTGTGGCGAGCCTGAAATCGCCGGTCGCGGCCACGGCTACAATAGAGCAGATGGAACTGGTGCAGATTGAGCCCGCACGCCGCACGCCCGCTCCCAAGCCGGAGTGGCTGAAAGCACGTGCACCGGTGGGCGAGAACTACCATGACCTGAAGAGGCTGGCGCGTTCGCTGGGACTGCATACCGTATGTGAAAGCGCACAGTGCCCCAACATCGGCGAGTGCTGGCACCACAAGACAGCCACGTTCATGATGCTGGGCAACCTGTGCACGCGGCGGTGCGGTTTCTGCGCAGTACCAAAAGGCAGGCCCGAGCCCATCGATATGGATGAGCCGCGCCGGGTGGCCGAGGCGGTGGCCACGCTGGGTCTGGAACATGCGGTGATTACGAGCGTGAATCGAGACGATGATCTTGTCGGCGGTGCGCGCATCTTTGCGATGGTCATTGAGGAGATTCGCCGCCAGGCACCGGGATGCAGGGTCGAAGTGCTGGTTCCTGATTTCCAGGGGAACCGCGAGGCGATCGGCATTGTTGTGGATTCAAAACCCGAAGTGATGAATCACAATACCGAGACGGTGCCGCGGCTCTATCGCGTGGTGAGATCGGGCGCCAGGTATGAGCGTTCGCTCGAGCTGCTGCGCTACTCCAAGGAGTTAAACCCCGGCGGGGTCACGAAGTCAGGAGTGATGGTCGGGCTGGGCGAAGAGACGCACGAACTGCTCGACGTGTTTCGCGATCTGGCGTGCAGTTGGCTGCGACATTCTGACCATTGGGCAGTATCTGCGGCCCTCGCGCGATCATCTGCCGATGGCGCGCCTTTACACGCCGCGCGAATTCGCCGAACTCAAGACCGAAGCTCTCAAGATGGGCTTTCGTCATGTGGAGTCGGGGCCGCTGGTGCGGTCTAGTTATCATGCACACGAGCAGGCCGCGGCGACGGGTCTTACCGTGCTTGCATAGACTGCCGCGCGTCCCACCGCCGCGCTAGGTTGTAGAATAGCCGTTGGCAATTGCGCATAGCGAGGAACTGACGATGGCATCGTATATGGATGGCAATCCCGCCCTTAAAGGACTCTCAGGCGATTTGAAGCGGCGCATGGATGCGGCTGTAGCAACTTTCCAGGCCAGCCTGGCATCAACCCGCACCGGCCGGGCCAGCGCGCACATGCTCGACCAAATCAAGGTGGACTACTACGGCACGCCGACGCCCATCACCCAGATGGCGCAGGTGTCTACGCCGGAGCCGCAGTCGATTCTCATTCAGCCTTGGGATCCCTCCATCCTCAAGGAGATTGAGAAAGCCATCCAGGCTTCGGATCTTGGCTTCAATCCCCTCTCTGACGGCAAGCTCATTCGCGTCCCGGTGCCCCCCATGACAGAGGAACGGCGCCGCGATGTCGTGAAGCATCTCAACAAGGTTCTCGAAGAACATCGCACCGCGGTCCGCAACGTCCGCCGCGACGGCAATGACGCGCTGAAGAAGCTCGCCAAGGAAAAGAAGATCGGCGAAGACGAAGAAAAGCGCGCCCTCGAGGAGGTCCAGAAGATGACCGACGAGGAGATCCGCCGCATGGAAGAGCTTTCGCGCAAGAAAGAAATTGAAGTGATGCAAGTCTGAGTAGCCGATCTTGTTGAGTCTCTAAATCCAGACGAATCATGAAACATGATCTGCAAGATACCGTCGCGTTGTTGTCGCGTACGCCTGCGGCTTTCGACGCGCTGCTGCGCGGCCTTCCTGAATTATGGACACATCGGAATGAAGGCGTGGGCACATTCACCGTCGTGGATGTTGTGGGGCACCTGATCCATGCTGACAAGGCCGACTGGATACCGCGCGCACGCATGATTCTGGAGCATGGCGAAGCAAAACCATTTGAACCATTCGATCGCTGGGGACATGTGGAAATCTGCAGAGGCAAAACCCTTGCTCAACTGCTCGACGAGTTTGCGCGCGTGCGTACCGGATGTCTCGACGAGTTGCGGGCCCTCGACTTGAAGCCGGAACAGCTTGAGCTGCGCGGTCGCCATCCGTCGCTGGGCCCGGTGACACTTTCAAACCTGCTGGCCACGTGGGCCGCGCACGACCTGACACACCTGCACCAGGTATCGCGCATCATGGCGCATCAATATCGCGAGGCGGCGGGGCCGTTTGCTGATTTTCTGGGAGTGTTGAAGTGCGAGGGTCACAGTGCGCCGTGAGTAAAGCCGTGCGACCGCAAATGCGATTCACAGAAAAATGGGTATCACACGAAACCGTTAGCGTGAGGGTTCTTCCCTATATACAAAAAGCAAGCGGTCAAACGATTCGGCTACAGCGCTCGGCTTGCAGCGGATTTGTGCTTCACGTATAGCGCAATTGCCGAAATCTCAACGCATGCTACCACCACCGCCAGCAGAGTATATGCCCTGTTCGGCAAGGGATAAATTCCCTGCAGATGGTGCAGGCTCCCGAGGTAGCCGCCTGCCAGAATTGAGGGCAATGCCCACTTGACGTGGGCGAGTTCGTTCTGGAAGAGTTCGGCAATCAGCCAGTAGAGAGCAAGGAACGAGGGCGCCATCTGGCGTTCGGCATCTCCACCGCCGGGATCAATTCCCCATAGGTCTGTGATGATGACGAGGACCAGAAAAAGAAACAGATACTTGCGGCGCGCGAAAAAGGAAACAGTAGATTTCCAAAAGATGAAGGGCAGTAAGGTCACGGGAAGAGTGGACCAGATCAGACGTCTGAACCAGGCACTGGCTGTGAGCGCATTCCCGATGCTCTCGCCGAATTTCATCCAGTAATAAGGCAGGATGCCCGCAATTCCCATGCGCACGTTATCGGAAAACAGGAAGATTCGAACCAGGAGAAAAACCGCAATTGCAGGCGTTATGGCAAGAAGCCACTTCTTGTATTCGATTCGGAGTGTCCCTTCCTCCCAAAGATAGGCGAAACTCACCGGAATAAGAATCATGACGACTTCACGTGTCAGACTGCCAAGAGCAAAGCAACACGCAAATAAGAACCAGCGTCTCTTGAACATCAGCGTGAAGGACAGAACGAAGCACAACAGAGCCAAAACGTCATCGATCTGAAACGGATTCCAGGCAAATTGGCCGAAGAAATACCGATTACACGCAAACAACAACGCCGTAAAGAACGCGACCCTGCTCTGGATACCCCGATCCATCAGGAACCGGTAGAACAGAACCACGAGAGCCACACAGGCTATCGAATTGACTAGCCTGAATGCCAGAGGGTCAGGCAACGGCAACAGGCCGACCACGTATGGCCCGAGTATCCGGTAGGCGAAAGGCGGAGAGACATCTTTGGAAAAGTGCGGAGAGGCTTCCGCAACGAGCCGATAGGAATGGAGATCCCAGTCAGCGAAAAGAGGAGCTTTAAAGTCGATCATCCCCCTGGAAAAGACCAGGAAAATGGCAGCACATACGAGAGCAACGTATGTTCCACATTGGTGAATCTTGATTTGAGGCCACATTAAGTCCGAGATTGTAGCAGCGCCCTCTCATTATTGAAGCACTCTACTTCTTCGGTCGCTTGTAGAACGGGATCGGGACCTGCTTTGCCCGGACCGAATTCGCCCGGCACTGGACCACCACATCCGCTCCGCTGGCAGCAACGCTCCGCGGGAACAAGCGCCATGGCGATGTTGGTCTTAAGGAAGGGAGCGGGCGAGCCGGACGTTACCTGGCCGATCTGCTTCCTTCGAGATCGAGGTACGGTGTACCCATCACGAGCGATGCCGCGCTCGATCATTTCGAGTCCGATGATTTTGCGCTCGGGGCCGCCGCTTGCCTGCACCGCGAGTAAGGTATCGCGACCAATGAACTCGTCCTTGTCGAGTTTGAGGAAGCGGTCGAGGCCTGCTTCGAGTGCGTTGATCTCTTCGGAGATCTCGTGGCCGTAGAGGCTCATTCCTGCTTCGAGGCGCAGGGTGTTGCGCGCGCCCAGGCCGCAGGGACGAATGCCAAACTCCGCGCCCGCCTCTATCAGCGCATCCCACATCTTCACGCTGGTGGCTTCGTCGGAAGGGATGTACACCTCGAATCCGTCTTCGCCGCTGTAGCCGGTGCGGGCGATAAGGACGTTTTGGATGCCGGCGACCTGGCCCCAGGTGAACCAGTAGTTTTTGATTGCGCCGAGGTTGACCTTGGTGAGCTTCTGCAGCGTCTCCTGGGCGCGCGGGCCCTGAAGCGCGAGCTGTGAGTAGTAGCTGGAGTAGTCGTTCAGATGGATGCCGGGCCAGACGCCGACCTGCTGGCGAATCCAGGCATAGTCCTTGTCTTTGGTGCCGGCGTTGACGACGAGGAGGTAGTCATTGTCACCGAGGCGGTGGACGAGGATGTCGTCGACGAAGGTGCCCAGCGGTGTGAGCAGCGCGGAGTAGTGCGCCTGTCCATCCTTGAGGCGCGCAACATCGTTCATGGTGATGTGCTGCACGGCCGCAAGCGAGCCGGGACCGCGGAACTGGATTTCGCCCATATGGCTAACGTCGAAGAGTCCCACGCCGGTACGCACCGCCATGTGCTCGGCAATCAGGCCGCCGCCCGGGCCGGGATACTCCACCGGCATATCCCAGCCGCCGAAGTCGACCATCTTGGCTTTCAGTGCGCGGTGCGTAGCGTTGAGGGCGGTTTTCTTGAGTGCGGGGGCGACGGGTGCGGCGGGGGTGGACATGGAATTAGAGATCCTTTCGACCGGCAAAATCTACCCTTCCAACGATAGGCATGCACCCGGCGCGGGTCAAACGCCAGGTCAACGCTGGGTCAAACGCCGGGCCTCACGGCTTAAGATGGTGTGTTCAGCCCAGGGGAGGGGTCCGGCCTTGAATCCAGTGCGCGGAATTCTGATGATTGTGGCTTCAGCGATCGCTTTCTGGCGCGCGTGGCAGATTCGCCATGGCCACTATGCGTGGATGGCTTTCGGGCTGGGCGTCGTGGCGCTGGCGCTCTCGGCGTGGCACTTCGTTCAAGGCGGCCGCAACCGTTCCATGTAACGACGGACCAGAAGATATCGGTCCGCCCGGCGGAAACCCTCGTATAATTCCCGCCAATTACCTTTATGGACTATTTCCTGATCATAATTCTAGGGATTGTTGTCCTTTCGGTCTGGAACAGCAGCCGTGACGCGAACGAGCGAATGCGCGATGCCGTCGATCGGCTGGAGCGCGAGATCGAATTTCTGCGCTCACAACTTGCAGCGCTTGTGAAGACGAAGAGCAGCGAATCGGCTGCTGCGGGAGTTGTGGTGCCAGCAGCGACGACGCAAGCAGCAGTCAAGGCCCAGGCTCAGGCGGAAGCATCGCAGGCCGCGCATGGTGTTCCGCCGCCAACGGCGGCATTTGCGCAGGCGGCTGCACCTAAGCCGGTCGAGCCAGTCGCGTCGACTCCCGCACCTCCGGTCGCAAGCCAGCAAGCGGCTCCTCCTGCGCAGGCTCCAGTCGTGCCGCAGGTGCCCAAGCCAGATGCCGCTCCAATCCAGCCGCATCTCCCTCCGGCTGCTCCACAACCATCTGCTGCGAAACCAGCGGAGGCGCAAACCCCGCCGGTCAGACCTGCCGGGGCGCCGAAACAGCCCGCTGCAACCGCGTCTCCCGTGCATGCTTCCGCGGCATTTCAAGGTGAAGTGGCTCCGACAGCCGAGGAGCAGGCACAGGCGAGGGCGCGTCTTTTCTCGCTCGAACAGACGCTGGGTGCAAACTGGCTGAACAAGATCGGCATTGCGATCCTGGTGATCGGCCTGGCATTCTTCCTTGCCTACAAGCTGCAGACGTGGGGACCGGGAGGCAAGGTCCTCTGCGGATTTGCGGTGAGCGTCGCGCTGCTGGGCGGGGGTGTGTGGCTTGAGCGCAAGCCGACCTACCGCATCTTTGCGCGTGGCGGGATTGGCGGCGGATGGGCGCTGGCCTACTTCACCACCTTCGCCATGTATCACCTGCAGGCGGCGCGGATTGTGGATTCGCTGCCCGTCGACCTGGTGCTGATGATGCTGGTGGCGACGGGGATGGTGGGTCACTCGCTGCGATACCGGTCGCAGACTGTGACTGCGCTGGCGTTCATGCTGGGGTTTGCGACGCTGCTGACCAGCCACGTCGAGGAGCCGAACCAGACGGTGGTCTTCTCGCTTGCGGCAAGTGCAATTCTGGCAATCGCGCTGGTTGTTGTGACGACGATCCGGCACTGGGCGGTGCTGGAGTTGTGCGGATTGGTCGCGGTTTATGTGAGCCACTTTGTGTGGCTGACGAAAGTGCTGCCGGAGAATCATGGCGATTTCTCCGAATTCTGGCCGTCGACCGCGCTCATTCTGCTTTACTGGCTGATCTTCCGGCTGGCTTACGTGTTGCGTACGCCTCTCGACAAGCGCGAAGAAGATTTGTCGAGCGTTTCGGCCATTTTGAATTCGGCCGGCGTTCTGGGGCTGCTGAAGTTCCAGTCGGCACACCCGGAGTGGGCATTCTGGGCGCTGGTTGCTCTCGGCATGTTTGAGATGGCGCTGGCCTACTGGGCGAAGGAGAAACGGCGGCAGGCCTTCGTCGTGCTATCAACGATTTCGGTCGTGCTGCTGGTCTCTTCGGTGCCATTCCGCTTTCACGGGGTGAGCTGGCCGGTGTTGTGGCTGGTACAGGCACAGGTGCTGGCGATCGCCGGGTTGCGGCTGGGTGAGCCGGTCTTCCGGCGGCTAGGGCTACTGACAGGAGTAATCACCGGAGGCGTGCTGGCGCTGCACGATGTGATGCCGCTGGCGATTGAGCGGGCTATAGCGGGCGATACCAGCCGTCATTGGTCGTTGACGGCGGGGCTGGCACTGGCCGCAGTTCTCTACTGGACGCATGCCGAGGTCTATCCACGGCGCTGGCCGGACATTGCCTCGCATCCACTGGAGGGCATTGCGCTGAAGCTCTCAAGCTGGCTGGCGCTGGGCGCTGCGGCAACCTGCTTGTGGGTGGTACTGCCGGAACGCTGGCTAGCGGTGGGCTGGCTCACGCTGTTCTTGATCCTCGTCTTTGTGGGCTACCGTTTCCGCGCGACAAATCCATTACTTGAAGGCGATGTACTGGCGCTGGGCGCAGCGGCGCTGTTGTTTTTCGATCACGTGTTGCCGCTGGCTTTTTTCCGGCTCGGTAACGCTGATCCGGGCCATCACCCCGTCGAGACGACGGTGCTTGCATTTGCGGCGCTGGCCTATTGGTTGCGGGCCGAAATGTTTCCGCGGGTGCTGCCGCGTCTTGATCCGGACGGATTCCCGGAGCAGACGCTGCAGGGCTGGCAGAGCTTCATCCTTCCCTGTGCAAGCTGGCTCGGGTTCGCGGCCGGCGCTGCGACGCTGTGGGTTTGCATGCCGGATCAGTGGCTGCCTGCTCGGCTGGATTGCGCTGTTCCTTCTGCTGGTGATCCTGGGACATCGCTTCCACGCGACCATGTTGCCGCTCGAGGGCGATGTGCTGGCGCTTTTGAGCGCAGGCGTTCTCGCTTTCCATCACGTTCTTCCGCTTCTCTTCTTCCGGTTTGAGAATGCGGACCCGGGCCGGCATCCGGCGCTCACAGCAGTGTTGAGTCTCGCGGCGCTTGCTTTCTGGCTGCGTGCCGAGTTGCTGCCGCGATTCCTGCCGAAGCTGAATCCTGTGCCGATCTGGGACCCAGCGGCGTGGGAGGCGGTGATGCTGCCGCTGGCCAGCTGCATCGGAACGGCGCTGGCAGCATCGGCGATGTGGGTCGCGCTGACGGTCGAGTGGGTGCCAGTGGGATGGTTGGCCCTGATGGTGATGCTTGGGCTGGCTGCGGACTGGATTGCGAGTGGCGCACTGGCACTGCAGGCGGATGTGCTGGCGCTTGCATCGTTTTTCGCGCTTGGGGCGTTGGGAGACTTGCGGCGCGACGAGTGGAACTTTCGCATCCCGTTGCTGGTGGCGGTGGCACTGCTCTATTGCGGCATGAGGCGAAAGACGAGGGTTGGCGGACTGAACTACGTGCCGGCAGCCTACTCCTGGGCGGCTGCCTTCTATCTGATGTGGCTCGTATTCGACATCTTCCGCGAGCCGTGGATTGCGCCGGTACTCGTGGCGCTCTTCCTGGCTCTGTTTGAAATCGGGCGCTTTGCGCGGAAAGGCTTTTTGCGTTGGCAGGGCTATACGCTGCTCGGCATCGCAGTTGCAAATTATCTCGCGGGTGATCTTCCGTACGCGACCTTCGGGATGACTAGCCCGCCGATGGCAAGGATTTTCACGCTGGCCGGTTCTGATCTGCTCGAGGTGCTGATTCTGATCGCAGGGGGCTACTGGCTGCTGGAGCGGACGCGGGATGTCGAACGATCGACCAAGGCTGAGCATGTCGTCGGCTTGCTGGCAGACGCTGCAGGGACGTTCTGTCTCGTGGTGTGGTTCGGCGTGCGGTTTCCGTTCTATGTTCCCGGAGGCGAAGGGTGGATCGCGGCGATCTGGGCGGCGATGGCGACGGTGCTGATGGCGCTGGCGTGGTTGATGCGGCGGCGGACGTTTCTGGTGCAGGCGGTGGCGCTGGCTCTGGCGGCGGTGCTGCGCGGATTGCTGTTCGATCTGATCGGCGAAACGCGCGGGGATTTCTGGCACGGCACGCTGTATCATCTCGCGGTGGCCGCGCTGGTTTTGATTGCGGCGCTGCCGTTCGCATTCAAGCTGCGCGGGCCTGCGTTCTGGGAGGGTGCCTCGATAGCCCTGCCGGAGCCATTTGTGAACGCGCTGAGCAGGCCGGAGCAGTGGTTCTTTTTCGCGCCGTTCGGGGTGATGGTAGCGGTGTTGGCCCTGAAGCTGAGTTCCGGCCACATCACAATTGCGTGGAGCCTGCTCGGGCTGGGCACATTCTTGTTTGCCCTGGTTGTTGGTGAGCGGAGCTTCCGGCTGGCGGGGTTGGGACTGCTGCTCGTCAGCGTGGCGAAGATTTTGCTGATGGATGTCTGGGCGCTGGCGCCGCCGGACCGTTACGTTACGCTGATTGTTCTGGGGTCTGCGCTGCTCGCAGTGTCATTCCTGTATACGAGGTTCAGCGAGAAGATTCGAAAGTTTCTGTAGAGCTGATCTCTTTCAATGTTGTTTTTGACAATGCCGGAGAAAAGGGCATCAGATCCCTCGGCTTCGCTCGGTATGGACTGCATGTCTAGGTGCTAGCGAAAAGCAGAAACGTAGCGTGCGCTGCTTCGGTCGGGTATCTTGGGACAGAGATTGTGATGTCTACGTTCTACAACAAAATCCAGGGGCGCAACATCCAGCGGCTGGCTGCGCTGAGCGACGGGATCTTTGCCGTCGCCATGACGCTGCTGGTGCTGGATCTGCATCTTCCCGCAGTGGCGCAGGTGCATTCAGAGCGCGATTTTCGTGTGGCGCTTGCCGCCCTCGGATCACAATGGATCGCTTATGGCATGAGCTTTATCACGCTGGGCATCTTCTGGGTTGCGCAGCAGACGCAGCTCAACCACATTGAAGAAGGATCACGCGACCTGACCTGGATTCATCTCGGATTTCTGTTTGCCATCACGTTCATGCCATTCTCAACGCGGATGCTTACGGCGTTCATCACGTATCGCGGAGAGCTGGTGATTTACTGGCTCAACATTTTTGTCCCGGGCGCGATGCTCTACTGGAGTTGGGCGCACGCGACACGCCATGGACTGGTCAGGGAAGACACGCCGGAAGAGGTACGCAAGAGTATCTGCCGGCGGATCCTGATTGCCCAGTCACTGTATGCGGCAGGTGCCGCGCTGTGCTTGATCAATACCTATGTGAGCATTGCGGCAATTGTGCTGGTGCAGCTGAATTACGCGATTGCGCCGCGGATGTGGTGGAAGCACCGGTCCTAGCGCCGGCGTCTTGCGCGCCAGAAGCTGCTGACTCCGAGGTAAAGAAAAATCGCAATGATGATTGCGGCGGACAGGAACGTTCGATGGTCGGGGCCTTGCTGCCAGCTGGCCCTTGTACGCCACAGGACCGGGCTGAAGACGAGGACAGGCAGGAGGAAGAAGACGCCGGTGACTTCGAGCCAGATTTTTCCGCCGACGCTGCGAAAGGGCTTGAAGAAGCCGCCCAGTCCGCGGGCAACGCCGCGGGTGGTTTGTCCGGCGACGCGGCCTCGGTTGGCGGCGTCCGTGGGCGGCTGGCGGTTGGGCGTTGCTGTACCGATGGGCTGGCCTTCGCCCATGATGGCGTTGCCGGCCATGCGGCCTGCCACCCGCAGCCCGATGCCCACTACCCGGCCGATGGATTCAGGTTTCACTTCGATATGATGGTACCAGCGGAGGACTCTCGGCGACCCCGTTGCACGAAAGCGAAGAGAGTTGCCGGATGGCCGCCTGCGAAGTAAGGTATAGAAATTACAAGCCGCTCCCCGCGCCAATTCCCGCGCTGGCCGCCGCCGGAGGTAAATCGTGACATCTCGCCTGCGCGAACTAATCCAACAACTCGGAGAGGCTATCCACGAGTCCGTCATCGAAAGCGAGCAGATCGCCGGCGTTGTGCAGGATATCCGCAAGCATGGGTTCGATGTACTGCTGATGCTTGAGGCTACGATCGGGCTGAACGAGGTCTCGAAGGAGACGGAGGAAGCGGATGCGGCCGCCGAAGCTGCGGGCGGGACCTTCACCAAGAACGATGTGAACTTCCTGCGGTCTCTGCGGATCTCGGTCGAGGGTGAAGAGAACGACGCCAACGAGACCCAGGCGGACTGACCACGTTCGGAATTTTTGCCAGAATCAGATAATGCTCCCCGAATCTGCACGGGATATCTGCGAGCTGTTCCAGCGGGATTCTCTAGCTGCGCCAGTGGAGTTCTACGGGGGCGTCGAGGGGATGTTTGCCGGCGCCGTCCAGGCGGGCCTGCTTGAGCGCGAAATACCACTTGGCGGGTTTGTCGGCATCGTCGATGAGCATGAGGCTGGGGTTGTGCTTGAGGCCTTCGGCTTGCTGGATCATCGTCTCCTGGTCCTGGCGGACAAATTTTGCACCGAAAAATTTCGCGATCGGCGTGAGGAACGGGACGTTGTAAAAGACGTTCCATGCGGCAATAACGTCAATGCGGCAGGTTGATGCCGTGACGGGCGTGACGGTGGTGAGAGAGGAGAACCACTTGTCGCCACAGCGGATGATTTCAGTCCGGCGGTTGGGCAGGATGAAGTCGATGGTGGTTTCGACTGGCCGGCCGTAGACGCCGAGTAGCTTGTAAGGCGCGGAGTTGCCGCTGGGGGCGTGGGCGCTCATGCGGAAACCCTCTAGGATGGGCTCGAAGCGCTTAGTTTTCTCGCGGATGCTGCTGCGGGAGCGCCACCACCAGGCCTGATGAACGAAGGGGCCGTGCGCGGGGTCCATGAGGCCGATGATGCCGTGATCGACGTTGCAGGGCAGATCGGCGGCGAGATGGGCGGTTCGATAGCGAGTGCCGAACTTGGTCAGCTCCGGTACGGGCCGCTCCGCCGTCTCGCCTTTTCGGCCGGAGCCGGGGCCGGGCACATAAACCCAAGCATGGCCATCACGTTCTTCGCAGGGGAAGGCGGTGGCGTAGATGCGGGTGGCGTCGAGGTGGTCGTGGCTGGAGAGCGAGGGGATGAGCTCACAGCGGCCGCTACATGGCTCGAACTCCCAGCCATGGTAGCGGCAGGTCACGCGGTTGCCGTCGAACCAGCCTACGCTGAGCGGAATACCGCGGTGGGGGCAGCTGTCTCGCATGGCGAAGACGCGACCGTCCGAGCGGCGCCCGAGCACCAGTGGAAGGTTGAGAAGCATGGCCTTTGCCAGCTTGCCTTTGCGAAGCGTGTCGGTGCGCAGGGCGGGGTACCAGTCGTCGTAGATGAGAGTGGCGCTGGGGCCCTGAATGGGCACTCCGGCCTCGGTTGTGGTCACCAGCGGCATGTGGCTCAAAGATAGCAGCCGGTGGGGGGAGTTGCGAGTAGGGCCCGCTCGACAATGAATGACCGTAGCGGTAGAACGCTCAATGGATGTGCGGGAAGGGAATTTGCGGGGAGTAGGTTTGAGCACTGAGGGTCTGAAGCCAAGCGCGGATGCTCGTGCGAAGCTCTTCTACTGCAACGCCGCCGTACTCCGGTGAGAAGGCGTTGAGGCGACGCAAGGCTCCCTGAAGCAGAGAGGATGTGCCTGCAGGGTTGTTGCGCTGCAGGTGGTGAAAGGCTGCGGCGACCTGGATGAGGGCCTGCAGGAATGTCTTTTCCGGCTCATCGCATTTGAGCCACACGCCTTCCCAATGCTCGTGGGCGTCGAAGAATTCCTGATTGCGATAGCAGCGCAGGCCTTCTGCAAGCGCTCCGGTTGTCCAGTCAAAGAGCATCCTCCTTCATTATCACTTCGTGAGGATGCGCGAGGTTGAACCGAACTTGTGATAGTCGCGGAAACGCACCAGGTTGATGTGCTTCTCCAGGCCAACGTTATCGACGGATTCCATCACCAGGTTGTGGACTGCGGAGATCGCAATACCTTGCATCGGACAAATGTAGTTTTTCCCATCAATTTCGACGCGGCCGTACTGCACGGCGATGCCGGATGCGGTGACAGGATCCGTGTCGGTTAATTCAGCCTGAAGCGTGATGCGGTCGATGGCGCCGGTTGCAGGATTCAGATAAATCTCTCCGCGGTATGCAGGCTTTTCGCGGAATGAATACACCTGAGGATCAGCTTTGGACTTCTGGTAGCAGCAGAAATCGACGAGGTAGTGAGAGGCGGATTGTGGAACGGTAAAGCGGAAGACAGCGACAAGAGCCCCGGATTCGCTTGTTTGCCAGCGGCTCCAAACGACGCTGCCCGTGAAGGAATCGCCAGGGATGACTTTGAGGATGGGACCAAATTCTCCCCAGGTTGTCAGGCCGGAACCAGTCGAGGGAGCGTCGGTAACTTCGCGGCCACTCCGGTAGGCGATTTCGTGCTGAGATTCGCGGACGAAGTGCATTGTGGCTTTCGGCCTCGAGTGTCTTGGTCCGGTCTGCTCCGGAGTGTTTTCGAAATTCAAAGTAGTACGTGTGGCGAGAAAGTCAGGAAGCATGCGAAGTGTATTGTTCACGTAGTTCGCTGCGGCAGCAATCATTGTCTGTTGAGTGGCGGAATCAGGCGGCGAGGCGCTTGGCAACTCGGCGAGCGGTGGAGCATTGAAGATCGAAACGAGAGCCAGGATCTCGAGCTGCTCGGCAGTCTTCGGACCGACATCTGTTTTGGCCAGCAGCCTGGAGAGCGAGGCCTGTGTCAATTGTTGCGATAAGGTTACTGAGCTAAGCTGATCCGCGAGATCGGCGTCGGACATTTTTGCGGTGCGCGTAGAGGTCAGGAACTCCTGCAATTGCGCGACCGTAACAGAGCTTTGCGCGCAGACGGGTAAACCAGGTGCGACTAGGGTCAGCAGGATCGTGAGGAAGCGCAATGGATTGCGGGGTCTCAACTGTATGCAAGTTTACTTGTTTGGTTTGAGCTGGCCAGTCCGAGGACATTCATGGTTCAGGCGAGCTGGGGAATGCTAAAGATATCGATAGTGTGACAGACCGCAGATAACTCTTGGGCGAGTTTTTGCGTCTGTACCTTTGTAGCTAGTTGTGTCGCTCGGCGGGGCATGTGTCCTGTGGGGCGCATTTTCTGGCTGCGTAGAGAGCTTTTAGCACTGCTACTTAACTGAATAGAAGAAAACAGACCACTTCGCTGGTGGTGCTCTCCGAACTGAAAGCATCTGCAGCATTTGTTGCCCGCAAGACAACCGAAGAATTCAGGCCCGATGAGCGTGAAAGCGCCCGATCCGGCAGTGGTGTCTCCCAAGCTAAGCCTTGTGTTTTTGGGAGGAAGAGCCGGGCGAGAGCTCTTAGCACTGAGGTACCGGTTTTTTGAAAGTACTTCGTGCTCCGCGGAAGCGGATGTGGAAAAATACCCCACCAAGTGAGGATGGCGAAGCTATGCGCAAAAAGCCGGTTAAGTCCTCGCCGATTCCGGAGAGACGGTGGTTTGCGGTGTATACAACCTGCCGCCATGAGAAGCGAGTGGCGCGGCATCTGGAGCAGAGGCAGATTGAGCACTTTCTGCCGATGTACCGCACGCAACACAGGTGGAAAGATGGATCACGCGTGATGGTGGATCTTCCACTTTTTCCGGGATACGTCTTCGTGCGCACCGATCTTCATAATCGGGTTGGTGTGCTCGCGGTGCCGGGCGTGGTTTCGATGATCGGGACTGCATCGCGACCAGCTCCCCTGCCGGACTTCGAAGTAGAAGCTTTACGGGCGGGTCTGGATCCAACGAGGGCCGAACCGCATCCATTGCTTACGGTGGGTCAGCGAGTGCGGATCAAAACGGGCGCGTTGGCCGGAATAGAAGGAATTGTAGTTCGAAAGAAAAGCGCGTTCAGGGTTGTACTGACACTCAGCCTGCTGATGCAAAGCATCGCAATCGAGGTGGAGGGCGACGACGTGGAGTTGGCGGATACGTCATCTCCGCTGACGGTGGAAGTTACAGATAGAGACATAAAACAGCTGCAGCAAAGACCGTTGTGCGAATTTAATTGCCTTGATTCCTACCCTGACAGTTCTTCGGTTCCTTATGCAGACGCCTATGTCGTACGGCGCTGAGAGGGGATCGGAGGAAACCTATATCGCACGTCCATGCGCACGCCGTCGCGGATTCAGTCTTTGAAATTTGAATTCGTGGGGCATGGAAACACAAAAAGCGAGGGTATCGCGAATGCAAGGGAAAAGCACTGCCATAAATATATTGGAAGCCGATGGACCGGGAGTTGGAGCGATCAGCGTCATCGGCATATACCATGAAGCAATTCCGGCGTCGGCATGGAGGCGCCCAACCCCCCACCTTTCTGCTGCAGTGCAACGGGCATTCTCGTGGCGCTATGCGGTGGTGAAGCGCACGCTGGATATTCTGCTATCGAGCATACTCATCATCCTGTTCTTTCCCGTGATGCTGGTGGTTGCGATTGCGGTGGCATTGACGTCGCCGGGGCCAATCTTTTTCTACCAGGAGCGCCTGGGGCGATTCGGCGCTCCTTTTCGCATCATCAAGTTCCGCTCGATGTTTTCGCGGAAACACAAAGACAATGTGTTCGAAATCAACGGCACTCATCGCAGGTGTGAAGCTGATTACAGGAATGAAGCGGCGTATCCGCTGAACAAGGAGACGCGGGATCCGCGAATCACGCCTGTTGGACGGATAATCCGCAAGCTGAGCCTCGACGAGCTTCCCCAGCTGTTCAACGTGCTGTTTGGAGATATGTCGCTAGTGGGGCCACGGCCGATCGTTGAGGCAGAGGTTCCACTGTACGGGAATCATTTTGCCTATTACGACCTGTTCCGGCCTGGTATCACCGGTCTTTGGCAGGTATCTGGGCGGAGCGATGTGGGGTTCGAGCGGCGTGTTTTGTTCGATCTCGAATACGCGAGCGAGTGGAGTTGTCTGCTCGACTGGAAAATCTTGACGCGGACCATTCCCGCCGTGGTCACGATGCGCGGGGCCTATTGAGCGAGTGCTAAACGAGGGCCTTCGGCGTACGCTCTCGGCGTTATCTAGCCACAGCGGGGAGCAGATCGCGAATGTCTCGCGTCCAATTGTTTTTCCACTGTGCCGGCAGAGGACAGGCAACATTCTTGTCGTCAACCGTAACCTTTTTCGATTCAGGATTCATGCCGACCGAGACCAAGACATCGCCGCGGCCATCGGGGAGCATCTGGCTGGCGTTGCGCGATTTTGTCCGCTACAAACTTCCGCACGCCATCGGCCTGGACAGAGCCATCGCGTTCACGGTGCTGGGACGCGTCGTGCAGGGTCTGGGCAGCGTGGCAAGCGTGCTGCTGATTGTGCATTTTCTGTCGGCAGCGGAGCAGGGTTACTACTACGCGCTATGGAGCCTGGTGGCGCTGCAAAGCGTGTTCGAGCTGGGATTCTCGTTTGTAATTCTTCAGGTGGCGGCGCATGAGCGCGCGCATCTGGAGTTCCACCCGGACGGAACCATCACCGGGAGCGAAGCGGCTCACTTCAGGCTCGCGTCGTTGTTGCAGCGCGCAGTGCGCTGGTATACGAGTGCCGCCGTAGTAATGGGAGTTGTGCTGCTGGTCGGCGGGATGCGCTTCTTCTCGCTGCATCAGCAGCCGCAGGGGCCGGAGATATGGCTTGTTCCGCTGAGGGTCACAGTGCTGGCTTGCGCCATTACGTTTTCCATCGGGCCGGTACTCTCATTTCTGGAAGGATGCGGGCAAGTGGCGCAGGTGGCGCGCATGCGGTTCTTTCAGTCGACCGTGAGCGTAGCAGCTTCGTGGACGGCGATGTTGAGCCATCACGGATTGTTTTCGCCGGCGATGGTGCTGCTGGGGCAGGGATTTGTGGCGAGCCTTCTCCTGGTCTCGCGACGCAAGCTACTGATACCTCTGCTGCGGATGCATGTAGCACACATGGGAATCAACTGGCGGCGAGAGGTGTGGCCCTTTCAGTGGAAGATTGCCGTGAGCTGGCTGTGCGACTACTTCATCTTTCAGTTGTTTACACCGGTACTGTTTGCCTTTCGCGGACCTGTGGAAGCCGGGAGAATGGGGCTGTCGATGAACATCGTGACGCAGTTGAGCGCCATGATGCTGGCGTGGATGACGACCAAGGCTGCGCCGTTCGGAAGCCTGATTGCGAAGAAAGACACGCCGGAACTGGATCGGGTGTTCTTCCGATCGCTGTGGCAATCGATTTCGCTGTTCGCCGGCGCAGCCACGCTGGTGCTCATGGGCGTGCTGGCAGCGCCGTACATCCTGCCGAAGATCAGCAGTCGTATTGAAGACTGGCCCATTTTTCTGCTGCTTTTGTTGACAGCGCTGAGCAGTCACGTAGTGCAGAGCGAGGCGATTTATCTGCGGGCACATAAGTGCGAACCGTTCCTGGTGCAGTCGATTGTGATTGCGCTTTGCACTGCGGGAAGCGTGATTGTGTTTGCGAAAACCTCGGGGGCGCTGGGGGTTTCGCTGGCGTACTTTGCGGTGCTCGGCGTGGCGGGTATCGTCTCCGCCACTGCGATCTTCAGGACGAAGCGAAACCAGTGGGCTGAAGCGGAGATTTGATTCATGGACCCGAATGGTGGCAACGGGCAAGACCGGCGCATCTCGGTGGCGATGTGCACTTTCAACGGCGGGAGTTATCTTGAGGAGCAATTGGAGAGCATCGCGTTGCAATCGCGATTGCCATATGAATTGATCGTTTGCGACGACCGATCGACAGATGAGACGCTCGCCATTTTGAAGCGGTTTCAAGCCGAGGCACCGTTTGTGGTGAGGGTAATCCAGAACCGCCAGAGGCTGGGGTCTACTCGAAATTTTGATCAGGCAATCGGGCTTGCGCGTGGCGAACTGATTGCGCTGTGCGATCAGGACGATCGCTGGACGCCGACGAAGCTGGAGCGGCTGTCTGAGGCGCTCAACGAGAATCCGTTTCTCGGCGGTGTGTTCTCCGATGCGAACCTCATCGATGGCGATGGGCGCGCGATCGGCATGCGCCTGTTTGCGAAGCACAAGTTTACCGAGACGAAGCAGCGCGACTTTGCCTGCTGCCCGACCGCGACGCTGTTGAAGCACGATATTGTGACCGGAGCGACGCTGATGTTCCGAACATCAATTCGGCGCTACTGCTCTCCGATTCCTCCATCATGGGTACACGACGGGTGGCTTGCGTGGATGATTGCCCTGCACTCGCGTCTGGGGCTCATTGCCGAACCGCTGATCGATTACCGAGTTCATGCCGGACAGCAACTCGGGGTTATCGATGAGCGGGACATGGCCGCGAGAACGCAGGCCGAGACGCGCCGGCAGTATTACAGGCGGGTTGCGCGCCAGTTTCAAGATTTGTTACAGCGCGTGCTGGACGAGGGATGGAATGAGCGCGACGCGCTGATCGGAAGGATTCGAGAGAAGATCGCGTTCCTACAGAAGCAAGCGACTCTCTCGCCGAGTATTGGGGTTCGTACCCTGCAGATGATAGGTCAGCTTCCGCATTACATACATTACGCGCGAGGGCTTGGATCGCTGCGCAAAGATTTGCTGTTGGGCCGGGAGATGCCATGAACCATCCGCTCCGTGGTAAGAGCTTCAGCGCGGCCCAATCTGCAAAGGTATCCATTGCTACTGCAGAACTATGGCCAGCTCTGACGGAGAAACCCGCAAAGCACAGCATCGTGCCGGGTGTGTTGAAGGGCACGCGAGAGCTTCCACTATTCTGCAACCCGCTGGCGATCTTCGTTGTGAATTGGGTTTTGATGCTGGTGGCGCTCAGCTTCCAGATCACCTATGTCACGTATCCGGCGAAGGGGCTTCCGGTTTTACTGTTCGCGCTTTCGCTGGGATCGTTTTTATTCGGATACTTGGTCGTCCGGACGCTTCTACCCCGCTGGCCAACGCATTCAGAGGCGGTACCTTACTCGCTCGATGTAACGACGTTGTGGCAGATAAACCTGATGCTAAGTTGTGCAGCACTCTTGATTATCGGCTTCAACTGGTTTTTCTCAGGAGCACCGCCCGCGCTTGATGATCCTGCGTCGTATCTGACATACGGCAGATTCAAGCAGGCGCTGTTTCCGCTGCTGGTGGTGGTGACGGTGAACTCGATGCTGGATACATCCCGCTGGCGAAAAATGCTGTTTTCGATTTTCGGCATTACAGGCTTGGCACTGTACATGACACGCGGACTGCTAATGGTGGCGTTCTTTCAGATACTGTTTGTCTTCTCGTTGAAGACGCAGATGAGCAAGCGGAAGCTCTACACGATCGCCGTTGGTTGCCTTGCACTCGCGGTCGCCGCAGTCACCTTGATTGGGAATGCGCGCACCGCGCAATGGGCGTTTCTTGAGTATCTGCAGATACGCCACAAGTATTCCGACTGGCCGATGGCGTATCTGTGGCTGATTTCGTATATTTCAATTCCGTTTTCGAACTTGTGTTGGCTCTTTGCGAAGGGAAATTTTCATGGGCCGACTTTGTCGTTCCTATATCCGTTGCTGCCATCCTTTCTGATGCCTGCCAACCCCCATGCATCAATTCACAACGATTTGAGGATTATCGACGGGGCGAGCACGTATCTCGCGGCGTACGCATTGGATTTCTCGTATTTGGGTGTGTGTCTCGCCAACCTTTTGCTGGGAATTGGATGCGGCTGGCTGGTGGAGCGCTCTCTGCCGAGAAACATCCTGGTGGTAAGCATGTTTCTCACCTGCCTTTCGTTCATTTTTTTCAGCGATATGTTTACACCGCTATCGACGATTCTGCAGTTTGCGATTCAAAGTGTGGTGCAGCGGAAGTGCTTTCATTGGGGCAGCGCGCCAGTGAAAGGCATGGTGCCCGAATGAGCGACGTTAAGCCAGTATTCGCGGAGGCGACATGCCGGCTGACAGTGACCGCGGTGATTGTGCTGTATCGCATGAAGCCGGAGTTATCGCCTGCGTTTAAAAGCATGATGGCTGCGCGCGAAAGGCTGCATGCGGATGTGGGCGAGGTGCGGGTTCTGCTTTGGGATAACAGTCCGGCTCCGGAGGGGGTACGCGATCTCTCGGAGGGCGTGCAGTACGTCACCGATGAAAGCAACTCGGGACTGGCAAAAGCGTACAATCGCGCGCTCGGGTTGGCATCGGAGCATGGGTCGGACTGGTTGCTGACGCTGGACCAGGACACGGCGGTTCCTGCTGACTTCTTTGTGAAGCTGGCGACGGCGGCGCGGGAGAGCACGCGGTATGCCGGGATTGCTGCCATTGTGCCGCAGATTGCCGCGGGAGACAGGCAGATTTCGCCGAATTATTTCCAATTTGGTGCGATTCCACGGTGGTATCGAGCAGGATATGTCGGTGTGCCGGATGAGCCGGTGTTTGCTTTCAACTCGGGTGCGATGCTGAAGGTGGAGGCGCTGAGGCAGGTGGGCGGGTATGATCCGCGATTCTGGCTCGACGACAGCGACGCGATGATCTTCAGCAAGCTGCACGAGTATGGAAAGCGCGTCTACGTGGCCGGCAACATCCAGGTAGCGCACGAGTTTTCGATGAAGGACATGCAGAGGCGGATGAGTCCGACGCGCTACAAAAATGCGTTGCTGGCGGAGACGGCGTTCTGGGACTTGCGAATGAGCCGCGCGGCAGGCTGGGAGAGAACGCTCCGGCTGGCGTTGCGGTTCGTGAAGCAATGGTTGCGAAAGGATTCGGCGGAACTACGGCGGATCACGTGGCATGCGCTGGTGCGACGGATCTTCACATCACGGCGCAAGAGGATCACGGAGTGGATTCAGGCGACGGAGGGTTATGCGGCCGGCGAGCGAGCGACCGTACCGCCGGGAGGCGAGCCGAAGGTTTCGGCGTGCATGGCGGCGTACAACGGCGGAACGTTTGTTGAAATTCAGCTGCAGTCGATCCTGTCGCAACTGAGCCCGCAAGACGAGGTCGTGATTGTCGACGATGGATCGACAGACGACACGCTCGATCAGATCGCGCGGATTGGCGACGCGCGCGTTCGTGTGCTGAGGCATGAGAGGAATTCCGGGGTGGTGGCTACGTTTGAAGATGCATTGCGATCGGCTACGGGGACAATCCTGTTTTTGTGCGATGACGATGACATATGGGCGCCGACGAAGAGGCGCAGGTTCCTGAATGCTTTGGAGAGCAGCCAGATGTCGAGATCGTGACAAGCCGGGTGCGCATGATTGACGAGTTCGATCGGCCATTGCCGGATTCACGCATCAACCGGCGGGGCAGGTTTCTGCCCGGGTTCTGGCGCAATCTCTTCATGAACCATTACCAGGGATCGGCGATGGCGATACGTGCGTCGCTGCTCGGCCGTGTGCTTCCCTTTCCAGCGCGAAAAGTGTTCTTGCACGACGCGTGGATCGGCACACGAAACGATCTGTTGGGCGGGAGAACCGTGTTCATCGATGAGGACTTGCTCCTTTATCGCAGGCATCTCAACAATGCGAGCCACACGAAATCGCTGCTGCGGCAGGTTCAGACGCGTGTGGAATTGCTGCTGGCGCACCTCGTATACGCCTTTCGTTGAGTAGGAGCTTCGATCGCTAGTTAGGCTGGGCAAGGTTCGTCGTTTCCCTCCCATGGCGCAAAGACAAGGGTGCGCCATGAATGGGCATTCGGTAGTTTTTCGAAGCAACAAAAACGGACCAGGGCTGAAGATTGCGATCTTCAGTGGAATGCCGGAGTTTTTGTACATGATGAGACAAGATGAGTTCTCGGCGCGCAGCCGAATCGCGGTCATCATTCCGACGTTCAATGCAGCGCGGCACTGGGCTGCGTTGTCAGCCGGAATTCGCGCGCAAAGTGTTGAGGCTGACCAGGTGATCGTGATTGACTCCTCTTCTTCCGATGGCACAGCGGATTTGGCGAGGCACGACAGCTTCACGGTTATCGAGATTTCGCCGAGGGATTTCAATCACGGAGGAACCCGCCAGATGGGCGCGGATTTGCCGAGCGAGCCGACATCCTGGTTTACCTTACACAGGACGCTGTGTTGTTTGGAACGGACGCATTCGCGAACCTTGTGCGCGCGTTTGAAGATGCGGAGATTGGGGCGGCCTACGGGAGGCAGCTTCCGCGGGAGAAGGCGAGCGCGATCGAGGCCCATGCACGGCATTTCAATTATCCGGCGACGTCGCGCGTACGATCGTGGGAGACACGGCGGACGCTGGGATTCAAGTCCATCTTTTTTTCGAATGCATTCGGAGCGTACAGGCGCAGTGCCTTGATGAGCGTCGGAGGGTTTTCGCCGGATGTGATCTTCGGTGAAGATACGCTGGTGGTGGCGCGGATGCATCGTGCCGGGTGGAAGACGGCGTACGTGGCCGATGCGATGGCGAGGCATTCGCACGCGTACTCCGTTGCCGAGGAATTCAGGCGCTACTTTGATATCGGTGTGCTGCACGCACGCGAGAGCTGGCTCGTTGAACAATTTGGGAGCGCCTCGGGCGAAGGCCGCCGGTTTGTCGTCTCAGAGATGAGGCACCTGGCGAAGAACGCGCCATATCAATTACCGTCGGCAATGATGCGCACCTTGGCAAAGTATCTGGGCTACAAGATCGGGCGGCGGGAGAGCGGGATTGCGCCGCAGCTGAAGTGTCACCTGGGACTGAATCGCCAGTACTGGAGCCGATGAAGGTTCGATGTCACGCCTCGGCATAGGGCAGCGTGAAGAAGAAGGTAGCTCCCTGGTCCACGGCGCCTTTGGCCCAGATCTTCCCGCCATGGCGGGTGATGATCCGGTAGGCAGTTGCAAGTCCTACGCCTGTACCGGTGAATTCGTTTTGCGAATGGAGACGCTGAAATGGCCGGAAGAGCCGGTCGGCATAGCGCGGGTTAAACCCCGCGCCGTTGTCGCGTACGAAGTAAACAGTTCCAGCCTCTTCCTCGGTGTAGCCGAATTCAATCTCCGCTGATTCCAATTTTGAAGTATATTTCCACGCGTTCCCAAGCAGGTTTTCGAGCACGACCTGCATAAGACCGTCGTCTGCGAAGACCGGCGCCCCCCTGGCAATGATGAAGCGAACCTGGCGGCTCTGGCTCTCAGCGTGCAGACCCGCGGCGATGGTCTCAGCCATGTTGCTGAGGTCGATTGGGGTGCGATGCAGTGGGTGGCTGGACGCACGGGAGAGATTAAGCAGATCGTCAATCAGGCCTGACATGCGCTTGCTGCCTTCAAGCAGGCGGTCGACCAGCATGCGGCCTTCCGTGTTAAGTCCGTCAGCAGAGGTTTGCTGCAGCAAGAATCCAATGTTGTTGATTTGCTGCAGCGGACCGCGAAGATCGTGCGCCACCGAATAGGAGAACGCCTCAAGTTCCTTGTTGGTTGCGGAGAGCTCCGCGGTGCGCTCCTCGACGCGCCGTTCGAGATCGCTGCGCGTGGCTTCGAGGGCGCGATCGCGGGCCTGAATCTGTTCAAGCATCTCATTGAAGGATTTAACGAGGAAGGCAAGCTCGTCGCTGCTGGGGGGAATCCTGGCGCGGACAGAGTAGTCTTTTTCCCGGGTAACGACTTGTGCAGTTTTGGCAAGCCCGGTGAGGGGATCGGTAACGAGATGCCGGATGGTCGATGTTGCCAGAAGCGCAATAGCGAAGCAGATGAGCAGCATGCCGGCAGAGATGAGGCCGAAGCGCCCGGCTCGGCGCGCCACGTCCCCGGTTTCGGCGACCAGGTAGACAGTTCCTACCCATGCACCCTGGAACTGGATCTTGCTTCCCATCAGTATTTCGCGTCCGCTTAGCCAATGGTGCTGTGTTTCTCCGGGAGCGAGATGCTTGGTGAGGTCAAAGTGAATTGAAGGGTCACGCAGGTAGCGGGCAAACTCGCTGCCGTCGGGGCGAAGTATGACGGCAGCACGGACCCGGGGCGAGTTACGCAAAGCGGAAAGGGTGCTTTCCATGGCCTGCTTATCATCGAAGAGCAAAGCCGTGACGCTGTTGGCGCCCAACATGCTGGCTTCCGTCGCAATGGAACTGATGAGTTCATGCCTAAGGCTGTAGAGGTCGTAAACGATCGACGAGATATACACCAGCAGCAGTGCGGTCCCGCTCACCACCAGAGTCATGCGCATGAACTTGTCTGAGATGGATTGGCTGCTCCAAATCCTCACGGCGAGTCTCCCTTGAGGGGTTTGCCGGTTACGGAGAATGCGACTCGCAGCAGCTCCGAACTGAGGGTGAGATGTGCGCGATTAACCGCGATGAGATTCACGGCGAAGCGGAGATGATTTTCGACGAGAAGGAACTGGATCATGCCACCCCGTTCGAGGAAGTCAGATGCATCACTCACCGTGAGGGCGTCCGATGGGGAGAGAATTGCGAGATCTTCGCGGATGCGGGCGCCTTGGTCGGCGCTCATGAAGACGATGGCGCAGCCTTTGGCTGCAGTTATGTCGAGTAGGCGACGCACGTGGACGGGAAGATTGTCGATCGCTTGATTCGCGGCGCGTTCGTCGAGGATGTGCCCCATTGAGTCGTGTCCGAGAAGACAGATGTCGAAAGATGTGCGGAGCGTCTCCGCGACGGGCTCGCGTACGAATTTGCCGAAGTTGACGAGGTCGGCCGCTTCTAATTCGGATTCATTCGGCCTGGCCTGCTGCGCGACTCGCGGCGAGGCGGCCAGGAGAAGAAGAATTGCCGCGCAGACGGGAGAGACGCGGAATCGCGGTTGAAATGCTTGTGGAGATTGTTCGGTTGAAAAGCTTCGGTTCATAGTTCGGCAGTCGACCCAAAGATCAGCGGCTCCGGGGAGTTTATAAATGGCGTGTTAAAGGAACTCTCAGCTCCAAAATCGATTCAGCAATTCGAGTTTTCGGAAAGCGGTTCCTGGCCGGTCGCGGAGAAGACACTGATTCTAATTCCATCCCATTCTCGCATCAGTAGCGAACTGGCTCCGTATGTCCGATCAGGAAGCTCGGCTCCAGATGAGTTTGAATGCGGTGGTTATTCGTCGGGGCCGGCTTACGAACTTGCCAGGAAGCGATCCCATTGAAAACGAGTGAGTTATTGTTCGAAATGCGGGAGAATTGCTGCTCTAAAGTGGCCTGAAGATGGCGGCGAATCGCTGGCCATTGAACGGGATAATTGCGCCCGGAACTTATAGATTATTAGAGAGTTGAACGGTCTTTTCACTTTCGGCTATTTGGTTGGAAGGAGGAAAAAATCGGGAGATAGCCTCAAGCAACTTGGCGGGCTCGCCCTTCCGTACGAAGCCGGTGACGAAAGGGGCAATGTCAGAGGGGAGGGCCCAAAGATCGGAGAGGACAAGAATGGGGATAGATGGGTAAAGGGCACGGATTTCCCGGGCAAAATCGGGTGAGGTTTTGACGGAGTTGAGCCTGTAATCGAGCAGCGCTAGTCCGATGCATTCTCCGCTTGGGATGTTGGTGCCGCCGAATCTAACCAGCGTGGGCAGAGGATCGTATCCGGCCTGCTTCAGGAGCAGACCGTAGATCTCCAGGTGCATCGGGTCATCGTCGAGGATAAGGATTTTGGGATGACTCGCTTGCATTCGACCCTCCGGTAGATCGAGGTGAGCACTCAGAATAACCATGAATGGAATTCCGGTCAAAGAAATTAGATTGAAATGCATTCGATCGTCAGTTTGGCGGCAAGAACGCTCAATCGCGGAAAATAATCACTCAGATTTATGCAAAGAAAGAGGCGTTCGGATTCCACAGGGGAATTAGGGGCCCGGATAAATAAAATATTGGTGATGAGTTTTCCAGTCAAAACATGTGTCGTTTGCGGAGAAGAGTTCGAACTTAAGCCCGATAAGCCGGGATTTGCGAATCGCTGCCCGGAGTGCAGCGCGCCGGATGGGGATGAGGGTACGGACGAGCGGACCCTGAGCGCCGAGGAACGCAAGGCAGAGAGCGAAATCAACGCGGAGAGACGCAAAGTGATTCGGGACCTGCTTTATCGTAAGGACCGGTGAGCGAGGCTCTCCGCCGATAGAGAAAGCGACTCTTGCCCGGGTGAGTACGGTTTCGGATATTCTAATACCGCCATGGCCCATCTCGAGAATGCGCGGATGGTTGTGTTTCGCGCTGTGGCTCAGCAGTTGAGCTTTCGCAAGGCGGCGGAGGAACTTTATCTGACGCAGCCGGCGGTGAGTCTTCAGATCAAAGCGCTGGAAGAAGACCTGCGCATGCAGCTCTTCGATCGTACGGGATCGCGCGTCGCGTTGACAGTCGCCGGAAAAACCCTGCTGAACTATGCAGAGCAAGTGAATGCCTTGCTGAAGCGGGCCGAACAAGAGATCGCTGCGATCGGCGGAGAACTGGCTGGACAACTGGCGCTGGGCGCTTCGACCACAATTGCGCAATACGTTTTGCCGCGCTTGCTCGCGGAGTTTCTCGGTCAGTATCCGCGGGTGCAGTTGTCGCTCATGAGCGGAAATACCGAGCGGATTGTTGAAGGTATGGTGCGGCACGAGATCGCCCTGGGCTTCATCGAGGGGCCATCGCGCAGCAAAGACCTGCGGGAGGAACCGTTTCTTGCCGATGAACTGGTGCTGATTGTGCCGGCTGCGCATGAGTGGGCAGAGCGCGAGCACATCGAGACTGCTGAGTTGAGCTCATTTCCGATGCTGATGCGGGAGCGGGGTTCCGGTACGCGGCGCGTGGTGGAGATGGCGCTGGAACGGCACGATGTGAAGCCGGCGTCACTGCGCATTGCGATGGAACTGGACTCGACGGAGGCGATTAAGTCGGCGGTGGATGCAGGGCTTGGGGTTGGGTTCGTGTCGAAGTGGGCGATTGCGAAAGATGCTCGGACCGGAACGAGTTTCAGGATTGTCGACGTGAATGGATTGCGGGTGCAACGGCAATTTCTGATGGTCTTTGCTGCCGGCCTCGAGCCGCAGGGAGCGGTGCAGGAGTTCCGGCGATTCCTGATGGCTCGCGCGGCAATGCGAGATGCAGGGGGAGCGAGAAGGAGACGCGGGGCTTAGTCCCTTGCGGGGACGATTTGTCTGAAGGTCCATAAGCAATACAAATGGGGGATGAGAACTTCTGCTTGGACAGGCCTTACTGTTTCAGCGAGGCTTGAGGTGTGTCGAAGAATCTGTTTTTTGCGGGATTGATTCTTGCTGCGAGCGGCCTGCTTTCGCCGCCGCTGGCGCTGGCGGCGGGGCTGGCGTATGGATTCACCTTTGAGCATCCCTATCCTCTCGATGCCAGGCGGCTCTCAAAGCTGTTGCTGCAGGTTTCGGTTGTCGGGCTCGGGTTCGGCATGAATCTGCAGCAGGTGCTGCGTGTCGGACGCAGCGGCCTGATATACACGGCAGCGGGCATTACGTTTGCGATGCTGTTGGGATGGGCTCTGGGGAAGCTGCTTGCGGTGCAAGGCCGGATTTCATTTCTGATCTCAACGGGTACCGCGATCTGCGGCGGAAGCGCGATCGCAGCTATAGCTCCCGTAGCAAATGCGACGGAAGAGGAGATCGCGGTTTCGCTGGGTACGGTGTTCGCGCTGAACTCGGTGGCGCTGTTCGTGTTTCCTGCGATCGGAACAGCGCTGCACATGACGCAGACGCAGTTCGGACTATGGTCGGCGCTGGCAATTCACGACACGAGCTCGGTAGTAGGGGCGTCAGCCAAGTTTGGCGCAGTCGCGCTGGCGGTGGGCACCACAGTGAAGTTGGCGCGGGCATTGTGGATTGTGCCGATGTCGGTGGGTACGGCGCTGGTGCAGAAGAGCAAGGCGAAGATTCAATGGCCGTGGTTCATCCTGTTCTTCTGTCTTGCATCGGTCGCGAATACATATGTCGGTCTGTTTCAGCCCGCGTACTCAGTTTTGCGGCATCTTGGGATTTTGGGGCTGACAGTGACACTGTTCCTGATCGGCACGGGAATTTCGAAGCGCACCATTCGCGAAGTGGGCTTGCGGCCGATGCTGCAGGGCATCTTGTTGTGGGCGGTGGTTGCGACAGGTTCGCTGGCGCTGATTCGCGCCGGGTGGATTTCATTGTGAACGAATTGGCTTGCAAGTGTGGCGCGAAAAACGATGCCCGGCGGTAGAAGCTGCCGGGCATTTCGCATTTCTGCTGATTGCTTTCGCTGATCATCTGCGGTCGCCCATCATGTGATCTACGGCCACCTGATATCCTCGGCGGAATCCATCGCGGTAGGCCTCGCGCTGCTCAGGCGGAAGATGCGGATGGCGATACTCGTCGCGATTTTCCACGTCGGGACGGCGGTGATTGTCGAAGTCCTTGCGGGCCCCTTCGATACCATCCTGGAATCCTTGGCGGCGTAGGGCATCGAATTCATCCGGCGGAGCGTCCCATGGCCTCTCGGGTGCACGCATGCGCCAGTCGCCCGCACCAACCAGGTGCGACATGCCCACGTCGTACCCGCGACGGAAGCCTTCGCGATACGCGCCCCACAATTGTGGTGGGACGTTGGGATGGCGGTATTCGTCGCGGTTGTCCACGTCGGGACGGCGATGATTGTCGAAATCCTTGCGGGCTCCTTCGATACCATCCTGGAACCCGCGCCGTTGTATGTCGTTCCAGGCATCGGGCGGTCTGTCCCAGCCGCGGTCCTGGCCAAAGCCCGCGGGCTGTAGTCCTGGTGTTGCGGCATTTATGCGCGGAGCAGAGAGCAGCAAAAGCATCGCACATCCGAGCAGGACCGTGTTGCGAAGCCAATTGAGATTCATCGTCCAAATTCTCCCTTCGTGAATGGCAACACCCAGACTTGAGTACGCAGTCGGAAGCCTCGATCTGCCGACGGAAGTATTTCATGGTTATGTAAACACATGATCTCGCTGTCAGTTGTTATCTACGGATGGAATCCTTGTCGCGAAGCTGCTGACTGCGCGGGAGCATGCCTACACGCAGAGTTTGCTGAGGGCGGTGCCGACGTTGCGCACAGATCGCAAGGAGCAGCTGGCGAGGGTGGAACTCAGGGGGCTGAAGCGCTATCGCTTCATTAGTTCATTTCTGTTCGGTGACTCATGTGCCCCCGGCATAACCCGCCAGCTGATGCCTGAACCGACATCCCTTGGAGCGGGAGCCAAAAGTCAAGGTTACGGATTGGAGTCGAGGTTGACGCGAAGGTGGCTGAACCGCGTCAGATGTGTCCTATGATGGGCCAGAAGCCTCATGATTCAGGTCGAGAGAAGGGCCGGTTTGTTGCTGGCAGCAGGCGTCTTTGCCGCGTTGCTGGCGATGGGTGTGTCTACGAGTTGGGCCCAGACCGCAACGCACAAGAAAGCCGTCACTGCGAAGCCGGAACCGACGGCCGCTGATCTCTTCGAGTACATTCGCGGTGCGCTGCTGGCCTACAGTCCCGACGATCGCATCAATGACAATCTTGAGGTGTCGCTCGATCCGACGGCGACTGTGCTGACGATCAAGCAGCCAGACGGACACTGCGACATTTTCCTGAGCGCGTTGGATGCCAACACGGTCACGTGGGACTTTTACGATGCCAGCGACTCGATGGCATCGCGGCAGCCACTGGCGCGGATGTCGGTGGTCTCGCTTCCCGGCAAGAGTGCACGCATCTGTTACGACCTGGACAATCAGGCAGACCCGTCGATTCCGACCAGCCGGGCACGATTGTTGTTTTCTTGGGAGAAGATTCCCGATGGATCGGGAGTGCAATCGAAGGTGACCAAGGCTATGAAGAAGCTGATTGCGCTAAGCGGGGGATCGGCGGAAAAGGACATCTTCAAACCCTAGTAGCAAATCGGCCGTGTGACGAATAGTGGATCTGCTGGATACACTACCGCCTCCCGTTGTTTTGGGAGGCGGCCTGGTCAGTAGACCTTGTCAGTTAGTCGGCGACGGCAGGTGCGGCAACGGCTTCAGGTGCTTCCTGAGCCGCATCGGCGGCTACCTGCACGCGGAGGTGAGCGGTGACCTCGCGGTGCAGCTTGATGGAGACTGTAAAGTCGCCGAGGCTTTTGATCGGTTCATTGAGCTGAATCTTGCGGCGATCCACTTCGAAGCCTTTGGCAGCGAGTTCGCCGGCAATGTCGGCGGAGGTGACCGAGCCGAAGAGCTGGCCGTTCTCGCCCGACTTGCGCGTGAAGCTCAAGCTGATGGGCTCGAGTTTGGCAACGAGCTCCTGCGCTTGTGCCTTCTCAGTGGCGGAACGGCGCGCGGCAGCGGCTTTCATCTGTTCGATAACGGCTTTGTTGGCCAAAGTAGCCTGCAGGGCCAGCTTGCGCGGCAGCAGGAAATTGCGGCCGTAGCCGTCAGCCACCTTCACGACATCGCCGCGGTGGCCGAGGTTGGCTACGTCTTCTTTCAGAATGACTTCCATTTGAAACTCTCCAGATTTGAGGGCGGCAAACACCTTCCGTCCGTCCGTTGTGTTAGACACAGGCGGCTCACATTGAGTTGCGCCGCGCCAGATTCTATCGCGACTCTTGCGCCGGCGTCGCCTGCGAAATTATGTCGTCGCTACAACTAAAGCGCCACAAGTAACGGACGCCTGGTGATGTGCAAGTTAGTGCCTGGTTGCGAAGGGTAGCAGGGCAATGTTCCGGGCCTGCTTGATGGCCCGCGTCAGGCGGCGCTGGTGTGTGGTGCAGACACCGGTGAGGCGGCGGGGCACAATCTTGCCGCGCTCGGCCACAAACCCTTGCAGCAGACGGACATCCCGGTATGGAATGGCGTCAATCTTCTCAGTGCAGAACTTGCAGACCTTCTTGCGGCGAAAGAACTTGCCACGACCGCCGGGTCCACCGGAACCACCTGGACGGCCTCCGGGACGACTGCCGGGTCCGATCCGGGTCCGCCGGGTCCACCGGACGGGCGTTCGCTTTGTGGTGCTGGTGCGCTCGTTTCGGGCGCTTTTACGGTTTCGTCAGACATTTCGTTTCCTCTTTACTCTGTTGGCTTTCCGCCCCCTTGAAAGGGCGCAGAAAAGCAGTATCGAACTGCCGCGGTCCAGTCCCTCGTGAGAGCGGAGACAGCGGCAAATCCAAGTGAACCTTAAGCGCTGGCTTGAACCGCCGCTTCGGGGGCCTCAGGAGCCGGCGCGTGAGCAGCAGGTGCGGCAGCAGCAGGCGCAGGAGCAGCAGGCGCTTCAGCACTGACCTTGCGGCGCGTGCCGCGAAGGGCTTTCACCTTGGCAAGACGCTTTTCTTCCTCGTCGACGCGCACGGTGATGAACTTGATCACCGGTTCAGAGACGCGGAGACGACGCTCAAGTTCGAGCACCACGGGGCCACCCGCCTCGACGGTCATCAAGATGTAATTGCCGTCGTTGAACTTGCGGACCATGTAGGCGAGCTTGCGCCGGCCCATCTTATCGACGTTCTTGACCACGCCTCCACCGTTGGTGACGCTGGTGGTGAAGCCCGCGATCAACTTGTCGACGTCTTCTTCGGCCACGTCGGGCCGAACGATGAACATAACCTCATACAAACGAGACATCCGTATTCCTTTTCCGCCGGAGCCCGCTGGCTCCAGCCTGTGCCAAATGCAGTTCGCAGTTCAAAGTTCTTAGTTCACAGCCGGGAAGGCTCTTCGCCTAACCCTGTTCCCTGTTCCCTGCTTCTTTCCTTCCGCCGGGTTGTTTTACTCGCGGCGGTTAAATTCGTTCATTGCGGGGCCCGGTCCCTCCTGGATGACGCGCCGGGTAGCCGTTGCCACCTTGTCGAGCACCTCGTCCAGTTTGGCCAGGTCTGCTTTGCGCATAGGCGAGAGCAGGTAATCCCTGCCTGGCCTTTTCCATCCCACCGCCTCTTTGGCTTCAGCGGGTAGGTCGGGCCCTACGCCGATTCGCAACCGCAACCACTCCTGGCTGCCCAGGGCACTGGTTACACTGCGGGCTCCGTTATGTCCCGCCGGCGAACCGCGCTCCCTGATCTTGAATGTCCCCAGCACCAGGTCCAGCTCGTCGTAAATTACGAGCAGGTCTCGTGCCGGGTCCACCTCGAACTCCTGAATCAGAGCAGCCAGTGCAAGCCCGCTGAGATTCATAAATGTCTCCGGCTTGGCCAGGATCGTTTCGCGTCCTGCCAGACGGCAGGTTGCGGTAACGGCCCGGCATCGCCGGTTTTGCACCACAACACCCTCTTGCTCGGCGATGCGGTCGATAGCCATGAACCCCGCGTTATGCGGCGTCCACAAATACTCGAGTCCGGGGTTGCCGAGCCCCACCACCAAAAATGGCTTGGGGGGCCCGGTCCGAACTGTGGAATCGCTTGCGTCTGCCACCGATGCTTACTTCTTTCCTCCGGCAGCAGGTGCCTTGGCAGCACCTTCTGCTGCGGCAGGCTCGGTCTTGCCCTTCTTGGCCACCTCGGGTTCGGCCGGTGTTGCACCGGCCTCGCCGGCTGCAGGCACTTCGCCTTCCGCAGGAGCAGCGACAACCTCCTCACGGATCGAAACGACGTGGGCCACTGTCGCGTCTTCGTTGTTCAGGTATTTGATCTTGTCAGAGTGTGGCAGTTCGCTGACGCGAAGAACGCCGTGCATGGCGAGTGAGCTGACATCGACGTCGATGTGGTTCGGAATGTCGGCGGGGAGGCACTCGATTTCGACTTCACGGAGAACCTGGTCGAGTATTCCACCTTCGGTCTTAACACCGATCGGTATGCCCATGAGCTTGACGCGAACGCTAACGCGGAGAACCTTGTCGAGCGCGATGCGCTTCATGTCGATGTGGATCAGCTTGTCCATGATGGGCTCACGCTGCCAGTCGACGATCATGGCCTTGGCCGGGGGAATTCCTGCGACTTCGACATCGAAGATGGTGTTGTGGCCGGTCTCTGAGAAGAGGATCCGCGAGATCTGCTTGGGATCGACTTCGACGGCGACGGCATCGTGACCTGCACCATAAAGGACGGCAGGAATCTTTCCCGCGACACGCACGCGGCGCGCGGCATTCTTATTGAATTTGCCCTCACGGGGCTTGGCTACGACAACTTCAGGCATTCGAATCTCTCGTTTCTGTATTCGGGCACGGGCGTTTTGATGCGCCGCTCCCTTTGTGAGTGCCAGTGGTCAGTGAACAGTGGTCAGTGGTCAGTTAAGAACTCCACCTACGACAACTGGCAGCCTACTAGCTGGTTGATGTTTCTGATCACTGATCACTGATCACTGATCACTTCTTAAGAGAACAGCGTACTGACGCTGGTCTCCATGTGAATGCTCTCAATCGCCGCGCCCAGTAGGCCGGCGATAGAGAGCACCTTGATCTTGGGCAACTTCTGTGCCGCTTCGCGCAAAGGAATGGTGTTGGTGACGACCACCTGCTGCAGGCGCGAGTTGGCAATTCTGTCGATGGCCGGTCCGGAAAGCACGGCGTGGCTGGCGCACGCATAAACAGCGGCGGCGCCGTTGGCGTAAAGCGCATCCACGGTCTTCACGAGGGTTCCGGCGGTGTCGATGATGTCGTCGATGATGAGGGCTGTTTTGCCCACAACATCGCCGACCACGTTCATGACTTCAGCAACATTGATATCAGTGCGGCGCTTGTCGACGATGGCGAGCGGTGCGCCCATCTTCTGCGCGAAATGGCGGGCCCGTTCCACGCCGCCGGCGTCGGGCGAAACCACGATCAAATTGGGCAGAGCGAGCGAGCGGAAATGGCTGACCAGCACCGGGCTGGCGAACATGTGGTCTACGGGAATGTTGAAGAAACCCTGAATCTGAGCTGCGTGCAGGTCAACGAAGAGGGCGCGGTGGGCACCGGCGGTGGTCAGCAGATCGGCGATGAGTTTGGCGCTGATGGCGACGCGCGGGCGATCCTTGCGATCCTGGCGTGCATATCCGTAATAGGGAACGACGGCGGTGATGCGGGCAGCCGAGGCGCGCTTGAGAGCGTCGATCATTACGAGCAGTTCCATCAGGTTCTGGTCGACGGGGTAGCAGGTGGGCTGGACGACGAAGACATCGACGCCGCGGACATTCTCGAGCAACTGGAAGTAGACTTCACCGTCGGCGAAGCGCTGCAGCTTTGCCTCGCCTACCTTGACTCCGATGTGCTGGCCAATCTCTTCAGCCAGAGCGCGATTGGCCGAGCCGCTGAAGAGCCGGAAGCGCTTATCCTCGCTCAGAACACGAGTCCGCTTGCGCTCGGGGGCCGGTTTGGCCTCCTTCGCCTTGGCGTCCGGGTTCTGGCTCGGGTTGGGCTGCCGGTTTGCGCCGTCTTGGTTGGCGTCGCCTGCACCCGGCTGTTGCTTGTCTTCGACCGCTACCGTCACTGTTTCCACTTCCATCTCCGAGGTACCTCCAAGCTGGTTTGCTTTGGCTGCATTCCGGGTCGTACTCAAAAAACTGGCTGGGCGACTAGGATTCGAACCTAGACAAGTGCCTCCAAAGGGCACTGTCCTACCATTAGACGATCGCCCAACTTCAAAGAAAACTTTCGGGGTTATCCCCGAGTACCTTGACTGACAGCCGTTCGCGAGTCTCGCTCCCGCCGAGCGGGGCTGTCAACCTTACTGCTGTACGAGCATGTTGGCCCAATATTCCGATCGCGGCAAGGTGTGCGTGATCTGGCTCTCGACGCCTGCCGCAGTCAGCCGTTCGCGGGCTGCCTGTGCATCTCTCTGGGTCAGGTACAACCCGAAGAGCGCCGAACCGGACCCGGACAGCGAGGCATGAAGGGCTGCCTCCGGAGTGCCGGTGGCCGCAAGAAGACGCTTGATTTCTGCAAGGGAGGGCTGCTGGGGAAAGACGACGCGTTCAAAGTCGTTCTGGATCCAGCTACTGATCCCGGTGCGGACAAGCGCGGACTCTTGAGGTCCGGCGAGGTCCCTACCTTTGGCGGGGACACCGGAGGAGCCTGATCCATGCTGACCTTGGGGGATTGCTCCCGCGAAGGCGCTGGCATAGGCGCGGCTCAACTGTTCCAGTCTATCTTCTGATGCATCAGCGGTCAAACCTTCAGTGGCGCAGAGGGCGTCCCAGTCGCGGAAGGCCTGGGGGGTGGAGACGCCAATGGCAGGAGTGGCGACGACGCACCAGACAGATTCGAAGTCGGGAAGGGGGTAGACATTTTGGCCCCGGTCACGTCCGAGAACCGCCCCTCCCACAAGGAAAAGTGGGACGTCGGAACCCACCTTGGCGGCGAGATTCAGCTCGAACGAAGGCCAGTTGTCAGCGTTGAGGGCAACTGAATCGGGATCGGGAACTCCCATATTTTGAGCAAATTGACTGATGTCGAGCCAGCTCGTCCTGCCTCGTCCATCGGGAAGGATGTTCTCTCGGTCGCGGCTCAGCTCCGTTTCAAGGCCCACAAGCGCGGCGATGGCGTTCGCAGACCCGGCGCCCAGACCGCCTTGGATGGGGAGCCGCTTTTCGATGTGAATTGAGACGTTCGCGGTGGCGCCGCGAGCTTCCAGCTCCAGGGCGACCATCTTATACGCAGTGTTGCGGTTATCGGCGGGAACACGGCGGTCGTTGGAGGTGAGGCGGATGGATGTCTCTCGCGCTGGCTCTGCGGATACGATGACGAGATCGTGGAGTTCGATGGTTTGGTAGACGGTGACCAGCGAGTGGAACCCGTCCTCACGAGGCGCGCCTATGTACAGGCCGAGGTTGATCTTGGCGTGCGAACGGACGGTGGTGGGCATACCGGTCCATTGTAGAGCGGGGCCGTCCTGCGTTGCGCCGGTCTAGTCCCGCAACTTAGGCGAACCGCGCGGGAGGATTGCACGTAGAATCAGGGTGCGTTTCGTATCCAGATCACGTTGAGCACACGCGCGAAAGGAGAACGCCATGCCCGCCCCGGGCGAGGTCAGATTCGGCACTGCGGTTGGAGTGGTGTGCGCGCTCCTACTCGTGGCTTGCGCGCTGGTTTCGACTGCGCAGGACCCACCTCAGCCAATCCAGACCATTGCCGAAAAGCCGGCGGCATACATGGTTCCGCTTGAGCTCATTCATGACAAGCCCTATGTGTCGGTGATGGTGAACGGGCGGGGGCCGTTTCGCTTCCTTGTGGATACGGGGACTGGCGGGCAGGCGTTGATCTCTCCAGAGATTGCCGAGGAACTGGCGCTGCCATTAGTGGGTCATGCGCGCTTGATCGATCCCAGCCGCATGGGTGAGCAGCGATCCGACATCCTCCTGGTCCATTCGTTGGAGATCGGAGGTGCGGAGTTCACGGAGATCAAGGCGATTCGCCACCGGCTCTACGGCGAGGAAGAAAACTGCCAGGGGGTGCTTGGATTCACGCTGTTCAAGAACTATCTGCTGACACTGGATTATCCGGGACGCCACATGGTCCTGACGGCAGGCGCGATCGCGCAGGATGGTGGCGGTGCGGTGCTGCCGTTTCGTATGCCTGACGGCGTTCCGATTGTGCCGATGCGCATCGACGGGCAGCATGTGGAGGCGCAGATGGATTCCGGCGGAACAGGGCTGAGCCTGCCGGAGCGGGTTGCGCGACAGCTGAAGTTTCTGTCGACTCCGGTCGAATTTGGGAGAGGTGAGTCGCTGGCGACGCGATTCCAGATCAAGGCTGCGCGGCTGCGCCCGGATGTGCGCCTTGGCCGTTATACATTCAAACAGGCATTTGTGGAGATCAATCCTGCGTTTCCGCTGGTGAATCTGGGATCGACGCCGCTCCAGAACTTTGTTGTCACTTTCGACCAGGCGAAGATGCTGCTGCGTCTCTATTCGAATCAGAAGACACTGCATCTCGATGCTTCGCCTGCACCTCTGCAACTGAACAATGAACCCAGGCGGGAAGCTTCGGATCGGAAGCTGGTGCCAGTGGGGTGAGGGCAGCTGCGAGTTCCGAGTTCTAGGTTCTCAGTGTTCTTTTTCGAGTTCAACGACGACGACTTCGATGGGTTCGCTGCCAGCGTTGACATCTGCGTGCTGTGTACCGGGAGGATTCGCTGGCAGCCAGTAGGCGTGGCCGGTTTCCCACGCATGATCTTCGGAGCCGCCGCTTTTTTCGACGATTTTCATTGTCCCGCCTTTGAGCGCGATGATGACCCGGGGATGGTCATGGCGGTGCATAGTGAGGGGCGCGTTCGGATACACGACGGACTTCCACACCTTGACGTCTTCATTTTCGAATTGCGGAAAGCGCTGGGTGCTGGCTTGCTGCGAGCGCATCACAATTGCGGTTCCGACAAATACCAAAAGGGCGACGAGTGCATGACTTGCAATTCTCTTCATCCGGTTCCTCCAGTGGCGAAAGTCTAGCATTCCAATCTCGAATTCCGTTGCGATTCGATGGCCGCGATAGTTAGGCTGAGAGCGACGATCCCGATCCCGTCGTTTCGTTCAACTTGTCTCCCGTTGAGCTGTCCACTATCCCATCGCTTCATCAATCTTCGGAGGTCCCGGTGTTGAAACGTCGTTCCTTTCTCAAGAGTGCGGCTGCATTCCTGCCGGTTGCAGCATTCGATCCTGCAGCATTCGCCAGTCTTCCCAGCGTGGATTCATTGGACCGGGGCCAGGTGATCGGCGCGGGCAAAGATCGGCTCGGCGAAACGCACTCGCGCGGCTACAGTTCAATTTTGTTCAAGGTGCTTCCGCGGGAGACGAGCAACGGGCTGTTTGTCATCGAGCACATGAATCTCGTGAATGGAGGACCGCCGCTGCATAAACATCTCAACCAGGAGGAGTACTTCTACCTGATATCGGGAGAGGTGCGGTTCGCGGTCGGTGACCAGCGTTTGACGCTTGCGTCCAGGCGACTCGATCCTCGGGCCGCGCGGCATCCCGCACACGTTTGCGGCAGTCGAGGGAAAGCCGAGCCGTATGCTGATCTCGTTTTCGCCGGCGGGGAAGATGGAGGAGTTCCTGCGCGATACGGCGGTACCTAATCCGCCGGTGCAGGATGCGGCGTTCTTTCGCAGATACGAGATGGAGCTGGTGGGGCCCGTCGCCGTTCGCAGGCTGAGCGCTCTCCGGCGAAATGCAGGCCCTTCGGGAACCATCGGCACCGTCCGAACGTAATTCAAATCTGCGGAGTACACTGTGTGCCGCATGAATGACCGTGCTTGAACAGCACGCGAAAGGTGAACAAGGAAAATGAAGAACCTCATCCGCGGTGTATTGGCTGTTTTGGTGCTGGCGAGCACGGTTTCATTAATTGCACAAACCGCGCAGAGCGCCCCGACTGCGCAGGCAGCGTTGACTGCTGACGAGATCGTCAGCAAGTATGTGGCGGCCGTTGGGGGTAAAGACGCGATCAGCCAGGTGAAATCGATCTACACGGAGAGCTCGCTCCAGGTGATGGGGAGCGAGAATCCGAGTACCACGATGATTGTGGACGGCGTCGGATACAAGAGCGAGACAGACCTCAACGGCACGAAGATCGTGACATGCTACACCGATAAGGGTGGCTGGTCGGTGAATCCGATGGCCGGTGCGAATGAGCCCACGCCCATGCCGGACGATGTGTACAACGCGGGCAAGGGCCAGATCAACGTTGGCGGCGCTCTCTATGACTACGCGGCCAAGGGCAGCAAAATCGAGTTCATGGGGAAGGACGGCAGCAACTACAAGATCAAGTTGACTTCGAAGGAAAATGTCGAAGCGATGTACCTGATCGATTCGACGTCTTTCTATATCACATCTGTCACGTCCAAGGGCAAGATGCAGGATCAGGATGTCGATATCAACACCAGCTTCTCCGACTACCGGAAGACTGACCTGGGCTACGTGATCCCTTACGGCATTAACGTGGATTTCGGACAATTCGCCTTGTCGATCGCGGTGAAAAAAGTGGAGCTGAACAAGACGATCGATCCCGCTGTTTTTGCCATGCCGAAACCAGCAGAGGCGCCGGCGGCAACGCCGGCAACTAAACAATAGTCCTGTCCGAGCGCCATGCCCGCCTTCCTCAGGCCGTGGACGTGGCGCGCGACACCATTTGTCTCGCTGCCCGGAGAGTTGACACCGGATCGCCGGTCGGATGGAACTCCATCGCAACCACGTGGCGATATTTCAGCTCCGCGAGTTTGCGATAGATGTTGTTGTAGTTGATCTCGCCGGTTCCAGGCTCATGGCGACCCGGGACGTCGGCGACGTGGATGAGACCGATCACGTCGATGTGCTTGTCGAGTTTCTCGATGAGGTTGCCCTCGGCGATCTGCTCGTGGAAGATGTCGTAGAGAAACTGCACCTGCGCGTGGTTGACGGCGCGAACGATTTCGATTCCCTCTGCAGCCGATTGCAGGAAGTAGTGCGGATTCTCATCGGGGTCGATGCACTCAAGCAGCAGGCGAACGGGCTGGCCGCCGATTTGCTTGCCATCAATGAGTTCGGCGCCGCGCTTGAGCGAGTCGACGCAGCTTTGATGCTGCTGCCCGCGCGACAGCCCCGAGACGACGTTGCCGGAGAGAACGATAATCGCCGGACAGGAAAGCGTCTCCATTGGAATAAGCGCTTGTTTTAGCTCAGCGAGAAAAGGATCACGGTGGGCCGGATCGGCGAGTCCGTGCTCGTGGCCGGCGTGTTCGAGCCCGGCCGTCGCGTCGAAGGAGATGCCGAGACGTTTCCGCGCGTCGTTGGCGCGAGCGAAGTCGGCATTGCTCCACTTGGCATATTCGCCGACGAGCTCGACGTTGGTGTAGCCAGCCTGCGCCACGTTGGCGAGGCGCTGCTCGAAGGGCAGGTTGGTCCAAACAGTCCAGAGCATGATGGAAAGCGGGAAGGGTGCGGAATCTCTTTCAGGATCGCGCAAGGGTTCAGCGTGCAGAACGGAGCCGGCAATCGCGGCGGAGGCGATGCCGTGGGCGAATTGGCGGCGATTGAAGATTTGATTTTTCATCGACTCACTCTGTCATCCCGCGATTCATTGCCTTGTTATCTTCACTTTGCCGGAGCGGCGGAGAGACTGCCAGTCCTTTTCGGTCTGATCGGCATAGAGTGAGCCAAATTGAGCCAGGGCCTCAGCGAAGGTCGCTCCGTTTCCGAGATACCCCGCGATCACCAGCGGATCGCCGGAGCGGGCATGACCGCGGGCCAGCAACTCGCCGCAGACCTCGCCGAAAGCGGTGAGGCCGGTTCCTGCGAGATCCGCAAGATCGATGGACCCCTTGTGATCGTTGAGTTGACGGACGAGGAATTGGCGAGCGCCGATGTGCGTCCAACCGAGAAACGGGTCCGACTGCAGTTGCATGGAACGTTGTCCGATGACGACGCGCTGACCGTTGTGTGGACAAGGACGCGCGTTGGGGAGGTACGGACCATAGGCCGATTGAGCTTCCTCCTTGATCTGCAGGAAGAGCGGATCATTGGGACCGTTGCCTTCAAAGTAGATGCAGTAGTCGCGCAGCCCGACGGAGCCGGTGCCGACGATTTTGAAAGCTACATCGACGGGCCGGTAGAGCGAGAGCAGATGCTGGCGCTGCGACTCGAGCATTTCGCGGTAAGGGCCGAGAGATTCGAGAACCTTTTCAGCCTGCGCCCCCGTTATGCGCGTCAGGTTGGGCTTGATTTCCTTGAAGCGGCGCGTGCCAGGCTTGCCGGGCACTTGCTCGGTGAGTTGCTGCAGAGTGTGCACGGGGGTAGCCCGCTCTGCCTTGAGCAGCGCCTGATGAACGGGTTGAACGTCACCGAGACGGTGTACCTGAAAGCGCCCGACTTCAAGCAGCGGCATTTTTGCGAATGCGCTCATCTGTTCGCAGTAACGGAGGATGCATTCCCCCACGGCCTGTTGCGCGGATGACTCTTTGTGTCCGGACTCACGCGCGGCGAGTACGAGCGACGCGGCCATGCGCTTCAGGTCCCACTCGAAGGGGCCACGGATCGTTTCATCGAAATCGTTGATGTCGAAGACGAGGCGACCGTCGGGTGCTGCGAAGGCGCCGAGGTTGCGAACATGGGCATCGCCGCAGAGCTCCGCTTCAATGCCGGAGTTGGGAAGCATCGCAAGGTCGGCAGCCATGACTGGCGCGGCGCCGCGGAAGTAGAGGAATGGCGATTGCGCCATCATCTGATGCTTGAGCTTCAGCAGTGCAGGAACGCGTCCCCGCTCGACGCGCTCCAGCAGAGAAAGCGGTGTGGTCTTCCGTGCCTTGATGTTAAGTTCGTTGTTCTGCTGGCGGCGTAGCTGCTTTCGCCGCGATTGACCGAAAACCCTTCGTTCCTCAGGCGTTGCCCAGTTCATGATGCGCAATGCCTCCCTCCGCATTCTATTGGAGGATAGTCGGTGACGCTGTGATTGCCAGTTTCAGAAGGACGTTGCCGGCTGATTCTGCGGCGCCGCCACTCGTTTACACTGGATTGCCGGCACACGATCTATACCATCCTCATGCTCATCGAGAGTGGCCGTCCGGAGGATCCGATTGAAACGTCCTGATATTCGGCGTCTAGCCACATTTGCCGCGGTGTTGTTTCTTGCTCCCGCAATGCCGGCGCAGGAGAAAGCAAAGCCCCTGACGGTGGAGGGCATCTTTGCTCATGGTGCGGTGATGGGCACGCCGCCAACCGGGCTGGCCTGGTCGCCCGACGGGCAACATCTGACGTACCTGGACGGCGGCGAATTGATCGATCTTGATCCTGGGACAAAAAAGCCACACATTCTGGTCAGCCGCGCCAAACTCGCCACGCTGACAGGTGGAAAGGCGTCAGAACAGGACCGCGATCACCGCGAGCGCTATGGGATGGCGAGCTATATCTGGGCTCCCGATTCGAAGCACCTGATGTTCGACTCAAACGGCAGTTTGTGGATCTACGACCTGAGCAACGGAACAGGCGTGGATATTGGCTATGCCGGGGAGGGCTCGGGTGACGATCCAAAATTCTCCCCAAATGGCGACTATGTTTCGTTCATCCGCAATCACGGGCTGGCTGTGGTTCCGCTGCACGAAGCGGGAACGCCCACGGTGATGACGGCCGCGGCGCCGAATCCATCAACTCTCAACGGCGAAGTGGATTGGGTGTACGAGGAGGAGCTGGATACCAAGAGCAATTACTTCTGGTCGCCGGACTCGAAGAACCTGGCGTTCTTGCAGATGATTGAGGAAAGCGTTCCCGAGTATCCGATCACTGATTGGATACCGACGCATGCAACCGTGAACAAGCAACGGTATCCGCAGCCGGGCGATCTGAACCCCGATGTGCGTGTGGGGGTGGTGAGCGCAAAAGGAGGCAGGGTCTCCTGGGTTCACGTGCCGATCGAACAGGGCCAGGACTACATTCCCCGATTCGGATGGGTGGATCACAAGACGCTTTGGGTTGAGACGCTGAGCAGGGATCAGAAGCATAGAACGGATCTACTTTGCCGATCCCGGAACGGGGATCGCCCACAGCGTACTGGAAATCTCCGACGAGAAGTTCGTGAATGAAAACTTCGATGTGTATGTGGCGCACGGATGCATTGTCCTGACGGACTGGACCGACGGCCATAACCATGTCTATCTCTACAAATACAACGAAGGTAAGACCGACTCAACGAGTGCCGCGCTTGAGAAGCAGTTGACCAAGGGAGATTTCGAAGTCGGCGAGGTGTACCGGGTCGATCCCGAGCACAAGGAAATTGAATACGCATCGAACGAGGGCTCCGCGCTGGATCAGCAAGTCTGGCGGGCGACATTCGACGGCGAGCGCAAGCAACTGACCACGGGCGCCGGCAATCACGATGCCGACTTTGCGCCGACGGGAAGCAGCTTTACCGACAAGTACTCGTCGCGAATGGAGCCTCCGGTGCTGGATCTTTGTGCAGTTGGATCCAAGTGCACGACATTCTGGGCGTCGCATTCGATCGATGCATATGGTCTGCACGGTCCAGAGCAGTTGGAAGTGGAGGCGCACGACGGGACAACTCTCTACGGTACATTGCTGCTTCCTGAAAACATGTCCGCTGCGGCAAGCGTAGCGCTGATCGTGAATCCATACGGAGGGCCGGCGGTGCAGACAGTGTTGAACCGGTGGAGCGATGGGTTGCTGTTTGATGAGTTGCTCGCGCAGCATGGGTTTGCCGTGTTGCATGCGGACAATCGAGGCATGGCTGGACGGGGGCGCGAATTTGCGCAGGCGGCGTATCACAACTTCGGCGCTGTTCAGCTTGAAGATCAGTTGGCGGTGGTCGATGCGGTGCTCGCGAAGTATCCGCAGCTTGATGCGAAACGGCTGGGGTGGTGGGGCTGGAGCTGGGGCGGTACGTTCACGCTGTATTCGCTGACGCACTCGGATCGCTTCCGGGCCGGCGTTGCTGTTGCTCCGGTGACGGACTGGCGCAATTACGATTCGATTTACACGGAGCGCTATATGAGTCGGCCCTCTGATTTTCCGGAGGGATACAAGGATTTCTCGGTCGTGAATTCTGCTGCCAACCTGAAGGGACGCCTTCTGCTGGCGCATGGGACGGGCGATGACAACGTGCACATCGAAAACACGGTGCAGTTTGTGCAGAAGCTGATTGAGGCGCAGATTCCGTATGACCTGCAGATCTATCCGCGGAAGACCCATTCGATCTCAGGTCCCGACGTGCGCACGCATCTGTTCACGCGTATTCTCGCGCAGTTTGAGCAGTATCTGAAACCACCGGTTCAATGAAGACGGAAGAGGCGACGAGAGCGGAACTGGAGCGGCTTGAATTGCTGCTGATGGACCCGGCGGTGCGGCGCGATCGCCAACGAGTGGCGGCGCTGCTTGCCGAGGATTTTATGGAGTTCGGCTCATCTGGGCAGGTATGGGCGCGGGAGGCGATTCTGGAATTGCTGGTGACCGAGACATATACGCCACCAGAAGTTGGGGCTTTTGCCTGCAGGATGATGAGCGATGGTGTTGTGCTGGTGACGTACCATGCGGCGCGGACCGATGCGGCGACGGGAGACCGTACGGTTACGCTGCGGAGTTCAATCTGGACCAGAGCAGGCGGGAATTGGCAAATGCGATTCCACCAGGGGACGCGCGCAAACTAATCAGAGTGCGCCAGAGCTACATCTCATGGCGATTGAAGATCGAATCCTTTTCGCGCTTGGGGCAGTTTGTGCACCCGAGGCAACAAACAAGGAGCACTGCCACTCCCAGGGTGACCAGGATGGCCAACACGCTCGCGTACGAAGCGATCCAGTGCAATAAGTTATGCATATCCTTCGGCGGCCTGCGCTCGCATCGAACCCCGCCCTTGGAAAGAACACCAGTAGCGGCACAATAGCTCGGAGGGATCGCCCTCCGGCACGGCAAGTCTACCACCGATTCCTATCAAGAGTCCCTCCGATTCGCACTTGAAGTAAGGCGAATAAAAGACGAATATTGAAACCACGATGAATGCAGGCGACTTGACCCCGGAAGACAGCTCTGGACCGGAGGACTGGCCCGAAGGAACGGTACCCGTCGGAGCCTGCGGTTATACCACCGAATGAGCGTCGAGAAGAACCCTGCCTGAACTGGCTGTTCGTTGATCTGAACTCCTACTTTGCTTCCGTGGAGCAGCAGGATCGGGCGGAGCTGCGTGGGATACCAGTGGGGGTGGTGCCGATGTTGGCCGACACAACCTGCTGTATTGCTGCGAGTTACGAAGCAAAAGCGCATGGCGTAAAGACGGGGACAATCGTCGCAGATGCGAAGAAAATGTGCCCGAATATTGTGCTCGTAGAAGCGAGACACGAGATTTACGTGGATTATCACCATCGAATCGTGGAAGCGGTGGAAACCTGCTTGCCAGTGACGGCGGTGATGTCGATTGACGAGATGGCCTGCAAGCTGATGGGACGAGAGCGGCCGCTGCTGGCGGCGCTGGAACTGGGGCGAAAGGTGAAGGCGCGGATCCAGGAGCGGGTGGGGCCGTTTCTGCGGAGCTCGGTGGGTCTGGCGACGAGCCGGTACCTGGCCAAGGTGGCGAGCGACATGGAGAAGCCGGACGGGCTGGTGGCTCTGCCGCTGGATGTGTTGCCCGAGGCGCTGCGACGGCTGACGTTGCGGGATCTGCCGGGGATCGGCGCGAAGACCGAGAAGCGGCTGAACGAAAAGGGCATCCATACGATGGACGACCTGTTGAAGCTGGACTGCGAACAGGCGGGTCAACTGTGGGGTTCGGTGTGGGGCGAGCGGCTTTGGCATTGGCTGAAGGGCGAGGACTTCGAGATGTCGGAGACCGAGCATCTGAAGTCGATCAGCCACTCGCATGTGCTGGCGCCGGAGATGCGCACTGCGGAGAAGGCATGGGCGGTGGCGCACAAGCTTCTGCACAAGGCGGCGATGCGGTTGCGGACGCACAAGCTGTGGGCCAGCTCGATCGGGCTGGCGGTGGGGTTCTCGGTTCCGCGGGGGCAGAATGCGCCGGTCAGCAGATTCGGCGTTCCGACGCGCGGCTGGCATCACGAGATCCGATTGAGCGAGTGCCAGGACAACCAGACGCTCATTGGCGCGCTGTGCCGGCTGTGGGCGGAAAAGCCGAAGGGACAAGGATACGACGAGCCGTACTTCATTGGCGTGAGCCTGAACGGACTGGTGCCCGATCGGCTGCATTCGCTGAATCTGTTTGATTCGCTCGACAACGCGAAGAGCCGGGTGAAGCTGCTCGAGGCGATGGATCAGCTCAATCAGAAATACGGGATGAGCACGCTGGCGCCGGCCACGATGCTGGCGGCGTATAAAGCCGCGCCGACGCGGATCGCGTTTCACAGCATTCCGGATTTGTTTTGAAGGCCGTTGAAACAGGAAAAACTCTCTCAAGCGAACATATGACCGGATTTAAGGCAATTGGCGAACGGCAACTGCTGGATTGCCCACCACATCTCCCGCAATCCCTGGAACCAAGGTTCATTTCACATACAATTCTGCTGAGTCCCACCAATGCTAGACTCAGCCGACAGTCCAAGCGGACCAACCCTTGTGCGAATGCCGACGAAATTGATGCTATCTGTCCGCTTGTGGTTTTGGCTGCACTCGCTGCGCTTCAGAACGCAATTGTCTCTGATGCCTTTGGCGATGCGGACCGGTTCTAGGGATTCCGTGTCGAATGAACGAATATGGGGAAAACCATTTTTGGTTAGGGAAGAGTTTGCCCACAACCCGAAAACAAGAGGTTCAAAGAACGTGCTCGGGCCCGTGCTCGGGCCTTCGGATCAAGTGAGAACGACTCTCAGCTCTCATTCAGTTCAGCGGATCGATTCCGTCGCCAGGAAGTGACGCTTTCTTGCGATAGCGGTGCTGACTAACATCCCACTCGTATACCAGTTCGAGATGTTGACTTGGACAGCAATGGGCGTCCGAGCTTCTCCATTTGGCCAGATATAACCGTATCGTTCGCCCATCTGTGTGCTCCAAGGTCACTCCTTCGGACTCATATTGAAAGAGTCGAGCAAGCGATCCGTTTGCGCAGCCGAACGCCAGGACATAGGTCCAATTTCCGGTGCCTCTCAGATGATTCCGATCAAGGACGATCACTTTGGCCCAAGTCGATGCGTCAGGACGTACCACTCGATCCGCTTTTAGCGTGATTTCCCAATCACGCGATTTTATAGATCTAGGGTCATCTGAGATAAAGGCAGTGCCGTTGCGCAGTCGGATCGAACGCTCTGGCTCGTGGTTCTCGCCAGTCTGCCCGCCGATGCGCAAGACTGAGTTTCTGAAATCGAACTGCCTCACATCAGCGCAGGGTTGCGCGGTCACGCGAACAGCCAAAGCAACGGTTGCGAGGGCGAAAAGGATGGAGCGGAGCATGTGGAAACTATACGGGCATAGGCGCACCGTGTTGTAGCGGTCGGATTACCGCCGATCGGGAAGTTGAGGCTAAGAAATTGCCAATGTCTCCATTGGCCCCAACACACTCGGAACAAGCCCGGGAGGTGTAGTTAATGTCGTCGTGAGTGTTGAAGGCTGATTTGTAGGAATCTGTTCTCGCGGATGAAGGTATCATTCACACCGTGAGCAGATTCCGACGGTGGCTGATTCCCATATCGTTGATCTTGGCACTGATGGTCACGATATACGTCAGCCGCGCGCAGCTTCGGCGAATAGGCATCGCGGGCTCAGTCTATCGGGCAGGCATATTCACTGCACCGGCTCCAATCGGTGGTGAATCACGGTGGCATAGGGTTCGAGACGCAGCTCAGTTTTACTGGGATTTTTCGCAAATTCCCGCCGCAAGACAAAAACGGCTTGAATTGGTAGACCCAACTTTGCGACCGCTTGTGAAAGAGATCAATCGGCGTCACGCTGCAGGCGAAGATATGCACTACTCGATGCATATCTATCGCGAGGTCCGTTGGCTGTTGAACTTCACCTCAGATATTGCGGCCACTCGGGCAAGGGTTTCTGATCTCCGCCAGAGTCTGGCGCAAATCGGAAGAACAGAAACTCGCCCACGAGCAGCAGCCCTCAGATGGAAGCTGGGGTTTGGGAATCAATGCGTGGTACCTGAGGTTCTATTACTCGGTCGATGACGTGCAGGAATGTCGCTCTGCTCCCCGCTATCCTCTGATATTCCTGGATCGAATCAACTCTCCTGAAAAACTCGTTTCCCAACTCAATTCAGATCTCTTCGATGACTTCACAAAGACTGGCGTATTCAACCGCGAAGAACTAGACGAGACCTTGTCCGGCATCACTCGTTTGCTCTTTCAAACTCGGCCAACTGGTTGCTACGCATTTGATCCGCAACTCAAGGACACGCTGCGTGCTTTTGTGGACCGCTGGCAGAATCCGGAGACAGGCTGCTGGGGACAGTGGTTGGTGGATCGGCAAGGCAGGGTCTGGAAGATGGACGACATGGGAATGACCTTCCATGTCATATCTGACCTCAAGGGCGAAGTGCAGCACAAGGACAGAATCGCCCGACGCCTGCTACAACTAGACCGCGTTAATTTCCCCGCAGGTATCCTGTTCGACGGCCATTATGAGAACCATCTGAACTGGGATGCAGTGAAAATCTTCAGATCGGCATGGCCGAATCTTGACGATGCTACCCGACAACAAGTGCGTGGAGAGATTTCTCGCATGCTCAAATGGTGCCTGACCAATTCCTACCAACAGGACGGTTCGTTTAGGGTGAGTGATCTGGATGATACGCCGGGAGATTCTTTCAGATACGGAATATGGTTTCTTCAGGAAACCGGTTACTTCCAGAGCAAAGAAAGGTTCTGGACTGATCAGGATTTCCCGGATTCTAAAGCTGTCCACGACCGCATCGAAGCCAAGCTGCGTTCGATCGGACTTAACGATCCGGCATTGAAAGAAGCATATGACACACTGCATGCCACGGATTAATCGGGCGTCTCTCCGAGTCCCGGGTGGATCACCGGCCATCCGGAACTTTGCCGGGTCTTCGCCTCAAAGCGACAGTAGGCGACTACTCGCGCTACGAGACCGTGCGGCTGGGTTCCGATGGCGCAGAGACATCACACACCGTCACGGGCTACCAAACCATCGCGATCCGATGGATGGCGCGACGCAGATTGGTTCAACACGCATCCCAGACCAAACTCGGAAACGGCCTCAACTGATCCAGAGTAGGCTCGATCTTCGCCGTCCCACGCCAATTCGATCGTAAGATGTCGCGGCTCGAAACGATTTTCATCCCTATGGGTGGGTCGCAGACCCATGCAAAACTCGGAAGTGAGCAATTTTTGGGCTAGAAGGTCTGAGAAGAACAACCGCAGTCATCATTCGGTGGGACCGGACAAAGAAAGAACGAAGATTGGGTTCGTGGTATCCCACCCATGCCGCGATGAAACTGCGTCATGGATGGGGCACCCTAGTTCATTGCCTGACAATCTTCGCGGCAGATGTTTCGACCGCGCTTCGCTGCGCTCAACATGACAGCCGCCTCGCGACTGTTGGTGAGTCACCGGCTAATCGGAAATAACGCCGTGAAAGAATGTCCGGATTAGCCGATCCAGGACTACTCGGGCCGGCCGATCCATGAATACTGCCATCCCACTGACAGAGCCTGATAATTTCCGCCGTACCTGATGTAGGCGCCGTTGGCATAGCTGCATTTGAGCGTCTGATGTTTGGTCACGGGCATGGCGAACGTTCCCCCGATGCGGGAATTGTTTTGCAGAGTACCCGGGTTTTCCACTCCGTTCAAACTCGTCGTGCCGCCGTGCCAGTAGTTTGCATCGAACGAGGCCCATAGCCGAGGCCGAAAACTATAGCTCAGGTGTCCTTCGAATGCGACGATGGGGGCAGACGACTGGGAGGTTACGCCGGGGTTGTACTGGTTTTTGGAGAAGTACTCGGGATTGGTGGTGTAGAACCATCCCCCAGCGTATCCATCGACGATCCAATGGCCCCACCGTCGTGAGACGCCCACTTCCGGTTTGAAGCCCCAGCGATTGGCACCGAAATTGACTAACTTCGTCCCATCGTATTGGCCCGTCGGGGCGTCTACTCGGAGGCTTGCTCCGACAACCGTCTTCTGTCGCCATTTCGCGAATTCCCGCACATCCATCGCCGGGCCGCCGTAGAGATTTATCGCGAAGCGATAGGTTGTATCGAGCAACCCCGACCGGTATACATTTGTTTCCGTCGCGAACAGCTCTCCGCTGAAGTTCGCAACACCATAGGGCAGCGTTGCATTGATGCTGGCCGAGCGGCCAAAGATTTTCATCGCGTGCGCATACGTAAAGCTTGCGATATTTCCGGTTGCCGTGGCATCGGTGATGGGCACAGCATTGTTGAAGGCCAGGTTGCCGGTTAGAAAGCTGTAGGACGTGACCACAGCGTTGGAATGGACGGGCGTAATCAGGTAGGCTCGCGGCGTGAGATCTTGAGGGTGGATCTTTCCCGGCATGCAAATCGCAAATATGATTGAGAACAGGAGACCGACGATCACGGCGGCATGCGGCGCTTTCAATCGCATCGCGGATGACGGTTGCTCTCATTCCCTCGTTTCCCTCACCACCCGACTCACTCTGCTTCTTTGATCACCGCACCTTGACCTTCCGTCGCGAATCGCACGTTTGAGCGGGTTGAGATGCTTCTCGCGAAACAGCAGCCCCGGCTCGTCGATTCCGCTGGTCGAAAGCGTGCTGCGCGGGTGACACCGCCGAATCCTAGATCAATCTGTGGGAGCAGTCTGCTGGGAGTTTTGGCAGTTGTTGCGTCTAATTAGCCGTCACGGCCGGCTGTCTTACGGTCTTTAACACGATGCTCATCTGCAAAGATCGACGTAACGGCATCCGAAGTCTTTGTTTCTCGTCCGGAACTCGGACATAACGATTTCCGTGATAATGTCCGGGTTGGCCACCACACTCGGAACTTTGGGGTCAGTGCGGCAGAACGGATACGGCGAAAAAGCCTGCAAACAGGAAAACAAAACCAGTTAAGGCCAGAGTCCACATCTGCCAACGCTTGTGGCTGTCGGGGTACATCTGCGTGTGCAGTCGAAGAAGTTCATACATTCTCCATCGATCCCAGACACTGATGTGAGAGTCCTTCGGGAGTCTCGGATTTACTTCTTTTGCCATCGAATAGAGCCGTAGGTTTGCCGCGATCACGAAGGACACTGCGACCACGAAGCAAAACACAAATGTCAATCCCGCTGCCGAAATCTTCGTATCCTCTTTTCCGTGCAATTTTCTCATGCTTGCAATTGCGGGCGAATAACTCCTATTCGGAAGTAAGCATTTCTGCAGCTAGAAATGTCTGAAGGACAGCCGCAGATGTTTCGACTCCGCTTCGCTGCGCTCAACATGACAAGCGCTCTTTCCCCATTATTTGTGAATGACCAGCAATCCTGAAGCTATTCCTGAGTGCCCGGTCACGGCGCTTCGAGCGGGCTGACAACTTTTCGCATTACGCGAATGCGGGAGTGTCGCGCAGGGTGTATCCGTTTCGCGAGGGCGAACGACAGCATTTGAATTGCGCGCTTCGTTCAATGAACGGTGACGGTAACCTGCATGGTCGAGCGTCCGTACTGGTTGGTTGCGTTCAATGTGTAGGTCGTTGTGGCAGTCGGCGTGGTGGTTACGCTTCCTCCGCTGACGCCTCCGAGCACATCGATGAAGTCGTAGGAGTCGTTGGTTGTACTCCATGTAAGCGTGACAGGTGTTCCGGCCGCAACTGAGGAAGCGGAGGCTATGAAGCTGTTGATCGTAGGTGGTTCGCCGGTGGGCGCGGTGTTGGCGTCGTATCCGGGGAACGTGGGCGTCATCTGCACGACTTCGAAATTGGAAGACTGGATGGCGTCGAGGTTGACCAGGTCGTTGTCATCCCAGCGTGGATCGGGTACTCCCTGAAAATAGAAGTAGCTGCCGTTGTCGGCGAGGATCATTCCGTACTTTTTCATTGCGGTGAGAATCACCTGGTTCGCCGCTGAGAAGCCGGAGATGTCGAAACTGGCTTTGAGCCGGATGCGCATCCCCATGATGTTGCTGACGCCGTATGTGGTTCCGGCTGCGTGGCTGGCGGGTTCGACGAAATATCCTCCGTTGGCATCGTTCTTGGTTTGCTGCATCGTGAAGCGGATAGCGTGATTGATTGCGCCGGCAGCGACCTCGTCGTAGCGCACGAGGCCGGGGAAGATTGGAAGCCCGGCAGCGTCTGCAGATGTCCAGCCCCAGGGGCGGCGATCGTAATTCTTCAAGTCCCAGATGGTTTCAGAGGATGCGCTCCAGGCTCCGTTGCAGCGATGCGTGTTGAAGGTTTCATAGAGCATGCATGCGTGGCGATCGAGCACCAGCACGTGAGAATCGCCGATGTAGGTATCGGGCCATCCATCGCAATCGGTGGGAGAGCCCTCAATCGGCGCGGTGATCGGAAACGGCGCGACCGCAACGTCACTTTCACTCGCGTAGTCGACCACGGAGATTGGAACCAACGGGGTCGTGCTGGAATCGACGACAACGTAGGGAATGCCGTAGTTTCCTCCAGCTACGGAAGACCAGTCGTGATGCAGGTGCAGGCCCGCGAATCCCGCGGCTGAGGTGATCGCCGTGTTGTTCGGGTCGAGCGGAGCCGAGGAGATGTCGGTGTTCCAGGCCGTGGTGGGCGTGAACGGAAGGAAGCCGTTGAGACTGGCGTTGTCTCCCGTGCTCATGCCCGCGCAGCTTGGGCCGGCCGTCGCCGCGGTTACCGTGATCGGCGCAGATTGGAGTTTAGTGGAGTCCGCGGTGGAGGTTGCGGTGATGATGACGGAATTTGCCCCTGTGCTGGCGGGGGTGAACGTGACGACCTCGCCAGAACTGACGCCAGACGCGTTGCTGAGGGTTCCTGCCGCAGCGGGGCTGATGGAGAGATTCACGGTGTTGGTGAAAGCTCCGGTGCCGGTGACGGTGGGAGTGCAGGACGCCGTCTGGCTGTCCGTAATGGTGGACGGGCTGCAGGTGATAGAGACGGCGGTGATGGTTGGTGCAGCCAGTGCGGTGATGGTGATTTTTGCGGTGCCCAGTTTTGTGGCGTCCTCGGTTGAAGTTGCCTTGACGCTATCGGAACCGGAAGTGGGCACGGTGGATGGAGCGGTGTAGATGCCTGAGGTTGAGACCGCTCCGGAGACCGCGGACCAGGTCACGCTGGAACTATAGCTGCCGGTTCCCGCGACGGTCGCGGAACACTGGCTGGTTTGGCCGGGCTGAAGGCTGGCTGGCGCGCATGAGACGGTGACGGACGTGATGGTGGGTGCTGTTGGTGCGGTGATGGTGATCTTTGCGGTCCCCAGTTTTGTGGGGTCCTCGGTTGAAGTCGCCTTGACGCTATCGGAGCCCGACGGTGGCACAGTGGATGGGGCGGTGTAGAGGCCAGAGCTTGAGACAGTCCCGGAGACCGCGGACCAGGTCACGCTGGAACTGTAGCTGCCGGTTCCGGAGACGGTCGCGGAGCATTGGCTGGTTTGGCCGGGTTGGAGGCTGGCTGCCGCGCATGAGACGCTGACCGACGTGACGGTGGGGGACTGCGGAGGGGGTGTGGCGGGGTTCTTGCCGCTAACACCACAACCGGTCAAACAGAATAATCCGAGAAACGACAGGCCAAGTAAAGTCCTGAATTTCATGGTACTTGTCCTCACGCACGGGCCGCGATGTCCTGTGTCGATGGGGTGATTTTATGCGGTTCACAGGCTCGGGGTCCTCTGAACCGATGCAGCCGCACAGCTTTTGGTAATGTCTTCTGTCCGCCTGAACTTTCTTTCGTCCAAAACGTACCTTTTGCATCCCGAACCGCATTCCCCTGCGGATAAGAAGGTAGAAGCGAAACCCATGGCCGAGAAGTGGCACCCGGATTTCGAACGACTGGTGGACGAGCATCAGTCCATGGTTTTTTCGCTCGCGTGGCGAATGACCGGCGATCGCGGATTGGCGGAAGAGGTCGCCCAGGACGTTTTTATAGAGCTGGACAGGTATATGGACCGGATCGAGAGCCCGGAGCACGCGATGTTCTGGCTGCGACGCGTGGCGGTGAATCGCTCGGCCGACGCCCTGCGGCGGCGGAAGGTGCGGGGCGTGGACCTTTGGGTTGAGATTGAAGAGAATCACGGGGCGCCAGCGGAGGAACGCTCCTCGCCATTGAGCGCGCGGCTGGAGCATCTGCTCGGTACGTTGCCGGAGGCGCAGCGGGCGGCTCTGGTGCTGCGGTACCAGGAAGATTTGACGCCGGAGGAGATTGCGGCGACAGTGGATGCGCCAGTAGCGACAGTGAAGAGCAATCTGCAGCGCGGACTGAAGCTGCTGCGCGCGAAGGCAACAACACATTTGAAGGAGTACATCCGTGGACTTTGAACGGCCTGATCAGCCAGAACAAATAGACGAGTTTGAAGCCGAATTGCGACAGGCAATGGAGCGCCGGCCAGCGCCGCCAAGCTTGAAGCGACGGATCATGCAGAAGCGGAGCACGCAGCATACGGAGCGCGTGCAGAGCCACATGATCTGGTGGCAACGGCTGGCGGCATCCGTGTTGCTGGTGGGAGTCGTTGCCGGCGGATATAGCTGGCGGCAAGTGGAAGACAGGCGCAAGGGTGAAGAAGCAAAACAGCAGGTGCTGACGGCGTTACGCATTACGAATCGCGCATTGAACGACATGAATCGGCGGCTCGCGGCACGCAATCGCACTGAACAGTAGTGAAGGCCCAGCAGTACAAGGAGAGATCGATGAAGAACGGGATTGCAGCTTTGGTTTTTCTGGCGACGGGATTGACTGTTTCGGCGGTGGCGCAGAATTCGCAACTGCCGTTGCCGTCGCCTGTGGAGAAGGAGCTGGCTGCCAAGGCCTCGAATGTGACCGAGGTGACACTGGGCAAGAACATGCTGGCGTTTGCCGCAAAGTTCATGAACGGCAAGGGTGAGGATGACGCGGCGACGCGGCGCCTGATCGAAGGGCTCGACGGGATCTACGTGCGCGACTACGAGTTCGACAAGGAGGGCCAGTACTCGATGGACGACATCCAGAAACTGCGCTCCTACTTTGAAACGAGCGACTGGTCGCCGATTGTGCGCGAGCGCGAGAAGAAGAGCGGCGAAAGCACTGACGTGATGATGAAGATCGTGAACGGCGAGACGCGCGGCATGTTCATTCTCGACGTGGAGCCCAAGGAGCTAAGCATCGTGCTGATTCTCGGTCCAGTGAAGATGGAAGACCTGGGCAAGCTGGGAGGGATCGGCGGACTTGGCGTGCTGGGCGATATCCAGAAGGACTCGCACAAGGACAAGGCGAAAGACAAAACCAAGAAGGACGGTGACGAATGAAACGTCTCGTGCTGATTCCGATTTGCTTCCTGGCGTTGGCAGTGCCGGTGGTTGTGCTGGCGGGCGGTGCGCAGGGCGGGTTTGACGGCGTGGTGAGCTCGATTGAGTCGCGCTATCACGTGCATGCGCAGCGCATTCCCTTTCTTGGCCTGATCAGCCTTATTTCGCACAAGGCAACGAGCGGTGGAGTGAGCGGGATGCACGTTGCCGAGATCGACGACTTCCGTGCGGATGTGGATGGCGAAGAGCTGAACAGGATGGTGGAGGAGAAGCTGGGCGCGGAGTGGGAGCGCGTGATTCGCGAGACCAGCCACAGCGGCAACAGCCAGACGTTGATCTATATGCATCCCGAGGGACCGCAGATGGGATTGTTCGTGCTCGATCTGGATGGGCACGAGATGGACGTGGTGCAGGTTTCGGTGGATCCGAAGCATCTGAACGAGAGCATCGGAAAATACGAGCACCATCATGTCGATAGCTCGAATGAAGCACAGAGAGCCGACGAATCAGACTAGGTTTGATCCGGTTCGGCAAATTCCAGCCACTCCCGCGGATCACATCGCATCCTGACGGGGCCAGCTCCCGTCTCAAATCGCCTTGGGTTCGGTGCCCGGTATGTGATTTGTCACTCCTGTGTTGAGTGCATGGAATGCGGGTTAAGGCGCAAGGATATTGAATGGGGAAGAGATTCGATCGACATTGGATTTGGGTGAGAAGGTCTGCCTGAATCTTCCTCCACCGCTTGCCCAATCGATCCGAAGCCATGAAAAGATGACCGGCAGTGAGCCGACCCGCCACGCGATGGTGGCCGACAGCGGCCAGACCCATTGATGCGATGCATCCGCACCGTTCGCAATCAGGATTTCCGCCAAACTGACATGGAGTGATTCGAGTCTTGAGATCGGCGGAGATAATCTCGGTGGTCCTGGCGAAGATGCACTCTTCTGGATTTCCGGGTGGGGAGACAATCTCTCGGATCACCGCTTCCGGCATGTCCAGCGTCGGGTATTTCAGCCGCAGTTGTCGCAGCGTGGCGATCACACTCGCTCTCTGAGAAGCAGTCAGTATCTCCTTGTCGGTTGCGCCGCGCTGAGGAGTGAAGATACTGAACCACACCTTGTTCACCTGAGGCATGTTCGTCCAGAAGCCAAGGAATTCGTCGAGGTATCCGGGGCGCTCCGCGATCTGCGACGTGACGGTGCAGTGAATGGTGACTCGCGCACCCTGAATGTTCTTGAGGATGCGCTCATAGGTAGCGGGTTTGCGGCGTTCGTCATGTTCGGGCTGCAGGCCATCAACGGAGACCACGACGTTCAGTTTCTTGAACTTCATCCATGCAGCTGGAATCTGCCTGAATGCGCTGGTGACGACCTGGGTGTGTACGCCGCGGCTCTCGATTTGTGGCAGGAGCGCGTCGAGTTCGCGGTATCGAACGAGCGGATCGCCGCCCACCAAAGAGACATGGAGCGGCCGATGCTCGTCGATCACAGCGAGCACTCTCATAATCAGTTCGTCGCCCTTGAAGTCAGAGAGCTCGCGAAGCTGTGTCGGGCCTCCCAGGTGTGCCGCATCGAATGCGTAGCATCCCGGACAGCGCAAGGGGCATTCCTTGGTGATCTCGATCGAAAGAGAAGGTGTGCGGCCGGCGAGGATGCTGGCCCATGCGCGTAGAACTTCAGATGATTTCATCGACCTCTCCTACAAGCGTCTGATGCCGATAGGAGAGGTCGGAGCTAACGGGTTTAGTTCGCATCGCTTGCCCGGCGTCGCTACACTGAACGTGAATTGAATCTTCACTCTTCAACGGCAGGTTCGGGGTATCGGGGCAGGCTTGCACCTTCGCCTACGGGATATCTGCACATCGGGCATGCGCGGACGTTTGCGACGGCGTGGCGACGAGCGCGGGATGCGGGCGGCGTGCTGGTGATGCGGATGGAAGACCTCGATCGGGACCGGAGCAGGGCCGAGTATGCCGAGGCAGCGCTTGCGGATCTGCGCTGGCTGGGGATGGACTGGGATGAGGGGCCGGATGTGGGCGGCGCGTCTGGGCCGTATGCGCAAAGCGAGCGGGGCGATCTGTATTTAGAGGTCTGGAAGAAACTGCGCGAGGGCGGATTCATTTATCCATGCCGGTGCTCACGAAAGGATCTGGCTGCCGCGGTGAGCGCACCGCATGAGGGCGCAGGACGCGGGCAGGATCCGGACGATGAGCCGGTGTATCCGGGGACTTGTCGCCCATTGCGCAAGGGCGAAGGCGAGTTTGAGATCTCCAGCGACACGGGTGAAGAGCCACGCGGGATGAACTGGCGGTTTCGCGTGCCGGATGGAGATGTCGTCGAATTTGACGACGGCAACCTGGGGCAGCAGCGGTTCGTTGCAGGAGTGGATTTCGGCGATTTTCTGGTGTGGCGACGGGATGGGGTGCCGAGTTATCAGCTGGCATGCGTGGCTGACGATGCGACGATGCGAATCACGGAGGTGGTGCGTGGGGCGGATCTGCTGAAGTCGACGGCACGGCAGAAACTGCTGAACCGGGCGCTGGGATTTACGGATCCGAAGTGGTTTCATTGCGAGTTGAGCACGGATGAGCAGGGGCGCCGACTGGCAAAGCGGCACGATGCGTTGAGTATCCGGGAGCTGCGGCGGCGGGGAATGTCGGCGGCGGCCGTGCTGTCTGCGGAATGGCCGTCCGCCTTGTAGGCCGCGCTGCCCTGCCGATCATCGGATGAGATTCAACCTCTGCTATGCTTTCGGCGTGTCTGGAGTACCTGCCGGCCGATGACTATTTGGGTTACCGGCGGTGACCATCCGGGGATGGCCCGGAAGTGCTATCGATGTCAGACTCTCTAATTACCGGCAATGCTTGCGACCGCAGTTTAAACCCGGCGCGAGATAGTGCATTTGCCGCCACAACTTTCCCCAGGAGTAACGCAAGCGATGGCGCACAACGGCAAACGAGGTTTCTTGTCTTCATTGTTCGGGAAAAGAAAGCAGACGGAGCAGGAAGAAACAGCCGATCTGGAATCGAGGCACAGGCTGGATGAAAGGATCCAACAAATCCTTGCGGAGAGGGTTGAGACTCCTGAGCGACCGATTATTGAAGAGACCCGCGCTGCGCTGATGATCCAGAAACAGGAAGTTGAACCCGAAGTTGAGCTTTTCCCAATCTCTGCGAGCGTGCTCAACAGCCGCAAGGCACCTGTTCATGTTGCCTTTGGGCCCTCGAGTCTCGACGTAGTTCGGTCTTACGCCACGAGCGAACGATGATGAGCCGGCTTTAACGATCTAAGAGGTCAACACGAAGAAGGCCTGAATTTTCAGGCCTTCTTCACGTTTTGGGACTCATTTCTCGAAAGAGACCGTTTGCTGCAACGGCAGATTCCGGGAGGATGCACCGACCCGGATGGTGTATTGCCCGGGAGGCAGTTTCCAGGAATCAGCTCCTTCATCAAAGATGGTCAGACGATCGCGGTTGACCGTGACAGTGGCCAGCTTTGACTCGCCGGGTGCAAGGTCGATCCTGGCCCAACCAACCAAACGGTTCGGCGGCTCCCCGGCTGACTCCGGCAAGGATGCATACACCTGGGCGATCTCGGCGCCTGCTCGTTTGCCCGTGTTTTTCACCGCGAAGGAGATAGTGGTTACCTCGCCGGGCGTGATCTTGAGTCCGGAGTATGCAAAAGTGGTGTAGGAGAGGCCAAAGCCGAATGGGAAGAGGACGGGCTTTTTCTCCGCGTCGTACCACTTGTATCCAACTTTCAGACCCTCGTCGTAATTAGCGTCGAAGAAGGGACCGATTCCCATCGCCATCCCAATCAATCCCGGCGCTCCGGCAAGTTTTGGCACGGGATGGTTGGAATCTGGCTTTGGCGGCCCAACGTGAATCGGATGCGGCAGGTCAGCTTCGCTCTTCGGAAACGTGAGGGGAAGCTTGCCGGACGGGTTGACGTCACCGAAGAGGACATTGGCGATGGCCTCCGATCCTCGAATGCCCGGATACCAGGCTTCGACGACGCCGGCTACCTTATCGGCCCATGGCATCAGTACGGCGCCTCCGGTTTCCAGCACAACGATGGTGTGGGGATTGGCTGCGGCGACCGCTTCAATCAGAGCATCCTGATTGTCGGGCAGCGAGAGATTCTTCAGGTCCATTCCCTCTGATGCATGCTGCGTGGCAAAGACGATTGCTACCTGGGAAGATTTGGCGAGCGCTGCTGCTGACGCGGGATCGGCGCCGGAATCGTACTTGACGATTGCATGTGGCGCCTTCTGCTGAATTCCATTCAGAGGGGCTGAGCGATGATAGACCTCGGTCAACATGAAAGCCGTCATTGGATTCTTCGCTAGTTCCGGTGGCGGCGGAACAGGATTGCCCCCCGCGGGCGAAACCTGTGAAGATCCTCCGCCGGACATAACACCCACATCCGCATGACCTCCGATGACTGCGATGGACCGAAGGCTGGATGCATTCAGCGGCAACTGCTCGCGCTCATTCTTCAGCAGAACAGCGCCTTCTTCCGCAGTTCTCTGCGCGACCTCAAAGCCGCGCATTGCGTCCGGGGATTCTGGTTGCGGAGGATCGTCAACGATGCCTGAATCGAATTCCGTGCGCAAAATGCGGTGCACCATGTCGTCGAGCCTCTCCGCCGGTACTTCTCCGCTCTGCACCGCTTTCTTCAGCGCATCGCCAAACGAGTCGTTCCCCGGCATCTCAATATCGAGGCCTGCATTGGCGGCCTTGGCGGTGCTCTGTGTAGCGCCCCAGTCAGAGACGACGAATCCTTTGAAGCCGAAGTCCTTCTTTAAGACATCGGTGAGCGTGTAGGAGTTTTCGCAGCCATAGGTTCCGTTGATCCTGTTGTAGGAGCACATGACCGCGCCGGCTCCGGAATCCTTCAACGCGATTTGAAAAGCAAGCAGATCGCTCTCACGCATGGCGCGCTTGCTGATGATCGAGTTGACGACGATTCGCCCGGCATCCTGATCGTTGACGGCGTAGTGCTTCACATCCGTGATGAGGTGCAGGGCCTTCTCAGCTTTCAGTTCCTGCCCGGCAAGTGTGCCCGCAAGCACCGGGTCTTCGCCTTTGTACTCGAAGATGCGGCCGTTTCGCGGTTCGCGGATCATATTGATGCCGGAACCCAGCGACATGTTGAACCCCATGGCACGCATTTCGTGCCCAAGCAAGGTGCCGATCTCGTAAGAGAGCTCCGGATCCCACGCGGACGCCATCGCTTCTCCCGAAGGCAGAGCGGTCGCATACCTGCCTTTGGTTCCGGCCATAGAAACACCCTGGTTCGAATCGGTCATTTGAAGGTCGGGAATCCCGAGGCGGGGGATGCCGGGAATGAAGCCAAGGATCGCGATGGCGCGGGTGAGTGGCCCGGATTCCTGGGGCGCGAAGAGTGCCTGCCAGCCGGGACCGTGCAAGAGCTGGATCTTCTCGTCCAGCGTCATCTGCTTGATGACCAGGTCGGCCCGCGCGTCTGGGGAAAGAGTCTTGTCAGACCAGGGGAAGTGCCTGGCCGGGGCCATTCCCGGAAACTGGGCTAAGGCATTGCAAATGTGGAGCGCGGTAGCGAATGCGAGCACACAGAGGGAGCGTTTCGACATGTGCCTGGATACCTTTCTGGGATCGTCGGAGAGAGTAGCATATCGACGTACAGTCCTTCAGTGTTCCGTTCTTAAAAAGGAAATGCCCCGCCCTGAAATGTCAGGACGGGGCATATTTGCGCTGCTTGAATCAGCGGGTTACTGGTGCTTGATGAACTTGCCCGTTTGCAGCTCGTGCATTGCCTGATTCAACTCGGCTTGCGTGTTCATCACGATGGGGCCGTACCATGCGACCGGTTCCTCGAGCGGCTTGCCCGAGACAAGCAGGAAGCGGATGCCTTCGGGACCAGCCTGCACGACAATCTCGTCGCCGCGGTCGAAAAGAACGAGCGAATGGTTTTTCGCGTCGTACTTTGCCGGGGCATTCGGATCGACCGCTGACTCCGTGAGTACAGCCTTCGGATCAGACGCGTCGCGGAATGTGCCGGAGCCTGCGAAGACATAGGCGAATGCGTTCCGCGTGACGTCCACCTTGATGCGGCGCAGCTTGTTTGGCGGGACTGAAATATCCACATAGCTTGGATCAGCCGCCACTCCTTCGACGGGTCCGCGCTTGCCCCAGAACTCGCCAACGATGATACGGGCCTTCGTTCCATCATCCTCGGTGACTTCGGGGATGGCCGAAGAGGGAATGTCCTGGTATCGCGGATCAGTCATCTTGAGGTGCGAAGGCAGGTTGGCCCAGAGCTGGAAGCCGTGCATGCGTCCGCGCTCGTCGCCCTTCGGCATCTCCTGGTGCAGGATGCCGCTGCCGGCGGTCATCCACTGGACGTCGCCCGCGGTCATGCGGCCCTTGTTGCCAAGGCTGTCGCCGTGCGCGACTTCACCCGCGAGGACATACGTGATGGTCTCGATGCCGCGATGCGGGTGCCAGGGGAAGCCGGCGAGGTAGTCCGATGGATGCTCGTTGCGGAAATCATCGAGCAACAGGAACGGGTCGAACTCCTTGGTTTTGCCGAAACCGAAGGCGCGCTGGAGCTTCACGCCAGCACCCTCGATGGTGGGCTTGGTTTCAAGTATTTGTTTGACCGCACGAAGCGACATAATGGACCTCCGACTTGCTTTTGATGCTTACAGATATTGGATGCGCGAGAGATATATTCGTTGCAACAAGTAATTCGGGGTTCAGCCGTCAGGAGAAAAGAGCAGGAGCTAGACAAACAAGGACGGCCAGCGTGGCTGGCACGACGTGTGGCCGTGCCACTGCCATGCTTTCCGACTCCTGACCCCTGATTTCTGAACGCTGATTACGCCTTGATGAACTCGGCTTCCACGGTGATTTGGACGTCGTCGCCAACGAGGATGCCGCCGGTTTCAAGGGCTGCATTCCAAGTCAAACCGAAGTCCTTGCGGCTGATTTTTGCGGTTGCGGAAAGGCCGATGCGGGTATTGCCCCAGGGGTCCTTGCCGGGGGCGCTTGGGCCGTCGACGTTGAAGGTGATCTGCTTGGAGACGCCGTGCAGGGCCAGGTCGCCCGTAACTTTGTAGCCGCCGTCGCCGTTGGGTTTGACCGAGGTGGACTTGAAGGTCATGGTGGGGTACTTCTCGACATCGAAAAAGTCGGCGCTCTTGAGGTGGGCATCGCGTTGAGCGTCGCCGGTGCTGACGGTGGCGACATCGATGGAAGCCTCGACGCTCGAGAGGGTGGAATCGGTGGTGTGCTCGGTGAGGGTGCCGGAGAGGCCGTTGAAGCTTCCCTTCACGTTGGAGATCATCATGTGCTTGATCTTGAACTCGGCGTGGGAGTGAGCGGGATCGAGTTTCCAGGTAGTTGTTGCGGAGGGGGTAGAGGTGCTGGTTGCCATTGGGTTGGCTCCTTTCAGCTTCTTGGATGCGCAAGAGAGATATTCGTTGCAACAACTATTGTCAGAGAGGGACAGGAAATAGCGAGTAGCAGTAACAAATGATGGGTCAAGGGCTTGGATGCACTCTAGATTTCTGGTTTTGAAGCGCTTCCGAGATTCACCGAGGAATCTGTTTTGAGCCAATGATGGTGAAGGTGGCGGATTGGACGGTCGGCGCCGCGTCGCCGTCGGGTTGGGAACTGCCCAGGGAAAGCTTGTAATTGCCAGGGATTACGGCGCGAGTTCCCTTTTCATCCACTTGCGACAGGGTGCGGGGATCGAGGGTGAAGGTAATGTGCCGGGTTTCGCCGGGGTTGAGATGGAAGCGCTGGAAACCAGCGAGGGCGACTTTGGGAGCGAGACCGGATTGCGGGGGAATGAGGTAGAGCTCGGAGACTTCGTCGCCTGCGATCGAACCGGTATTTCGGACGTCGGCTTGAACGGTGAGCGGATCGCCGGCTTTAAGAGTCCTGGACGAGAGCCTCACGCCTGAATACGCGACAGCGCTGTAGCTGAGGCCATCGCCGAACGCATAGAGCGGCTTGCCCTTGAAGTAGCGGTAAGTGCGGTTGGCCATGGAGTAGTCGTCGAAGGGAGGGAGCTGGTCGACTCCGGTGTAGAAGGTGATGGGCAGGCGTCCGGCGGGATTGTTCTTGCCGCTGAGCGTCTCGGCGATGGCCTGTCCGCCGGACTGGCCCGGATACCAGGCTTCGATCAGAGCGCGAGCATTCTGCTGGGCCCAATTGACGGCGAGGGCGCTCCCGTTGAGCAGGACGACGACCATCGGCTTGCCGGTTTTGGAGACGGCTTCGAGCATCTGCTGCTGGACGTCGGGCAGGGCGATGTCGGTGCGGTCCCCGCCAGCGAAGCCCTTGGCGTCAACCTTCATCTCTTCGCCTTCGAGACGCGGAGTAAGGCCGACGAATGCTATGACGACGTCTGCCTTGTTCGCGGCTTCGACGGCCTGATCCTGGAGGAGTTCGTGGCGCGGGCTCCATTCGAAGGAGATTCCAGCGCCATTGATGCGGCCGGTCTGAATGTACTCGATGCGCAGGTCGTGGGGGCGGGTGTCGGCGAAGGGAATGGCAAAGTGCTGGATCGCTCCGTAGTTTCGGCCGGAGGGCGGCAGCTTGTTCGTGGTCGGAGTTGGCGGGGCGGCGGGTTCGAGTTGTTTGCCGTCGAGGTAGATGGCGAATTTCACCTTGTCGCCGCAGGGATAGCAGAAGGGAAGGCGAACCTGAAAGTTCTGTGTCTCAGCGACGGGGGCCGCGATGGCTCCCGTCCAGCGGACCGCGAAAGCCTGGGCGATAGTGTCAGTGGGTTTGACGGGGTTGGAGAATGCCCAGTCGAAGTCGATTTCCTTGTCGATGCGGACCATTTCAGGTGCGCCGTCGAAAGAGGGACGCGAGAAGTACTGGCCTTCCAATCCATCTACTGTCGAATCGCCGGAGGCGCGGAGCATGGTGCGCGGAACGGGGAGTTCGCCGCCCATGATGTAAGGCGCGCCCTGGGCATAGAGGGCGTGGTCGTGGCCGAACTCCTGCTCGATGCCGTCGATGGGAAGGATCGGGTGGAGCGGTATGGCGTTGTAGTTGCCCTCGAGAGCGACGCGCGAGCCGGCGAGTGGTCCGATCACGGCGATGGTCTGGTGTTTTGCGGGATCAAGCGGGAGAAAGTGGTTCTCGTTCTTGAGCAGGACCATCGATTCCCGTGCGGCGCGGAGAGCCAGCTCGGCGTGCTCCGGTGAGTCGACGACGGAGTAGGAGATCGTGGAGAACGGGACCTGTTGCGGTGGATCGAACATGCCGAGCTTTATGCGTGCGGCGAAGAGGCGCTTCACAGAGACGTCGAGCTGAGCTTCGGTGAGGAGGCCTTTGTGGACAGCGTCGGTGAGCTTGAGATATTCGGTGCCGCAGTCGGTGTCGGTGCCCGCGAGGATGCCGGCGGCTGAGCCAGCTGCGAAATCGCTGGAGTAATGATGGCCGTTGGGTTCTGAGAAGTCGCCGATGGCGCCGCAGTCTGATGTCACGAATCCCTGGAAGTGCCACTCGCCACGGAGGATGTCGCCGAGGAGCATTTTGCTGGCGCAGGCGGGGACTTTGTCGACCCTGTTGTAGGCGCACATGATGGAGTCGGCGTGGCCCTCGGTGATGGTGGCGCGGAAGGCGGGCAGGTAGGTATCCCAGAGATCGTGCGGGGTTGGTTCGACGTCAGCCTTGTGGCGCGTGGACTCAGGTCCGCTGTGGACTGCGTAGTGCTTGGGTGTGGCGATGGCGCGGAAGTAGTGCGGATCATCGCCCTGGATGCCTTCAACAAACGCGGTGCCGAGGCGTGCGGTGAGGAAGGGATCTTCGCCGTAGGTTTCCTGGCCGCGGCCCCAGCGCGGATCGCGAAAGATGTTGATGTTGGGCGACCAGATGGTGAGGCCGTAGTAGCGATCATGATTGCCGTGGGCGATGGCGTCGTTGTACTTCGCGCGAGCTTCAGTGGAGACGACTTCGCCAATGGAGTGAATGAGTGGCGCATCCCATGTGGCGGCGTTGCCGATGGCCTGCGGAAACATAGTGGCGAAGCCGGAGCGTGCGATGCCGTGGAGCCCTTCGTTCCACCAGTTGTAGGCGGGGATGTCGAGGCGCGGGATAGGCGCGGCGCGGTCGATAAGCTGGGAGACTTTCTCTTCGAGCGTGAGCCGGCCGACTAAATCGTCAACGCGCTGATCGATGGGGAGAGCGGCATTGCGGAAGGGCATGGCGGCTGCGGCTTTTATCTGCTCTTCGGTGGGCGGAGGCGGCGCCGGTGTCTGCGTGGGAGCCTGAGCGGCTACGGCAAGAGGCAGAAGGAAAGCAACAGCGAGAGCGGCTGGAAGCGGGCGCATGGGAATCATTCTCCGAAAGGCCATAGTAAGGCGAGAGGGTGATGGTCACAAAGAAATGCGGGAATGCTGAGATTGCAAACTACAATTCGAATTGAAACCTCACCTGCGCGATTCCGTCAGATACGTGTCTTTCTCTCCCGGAGGCTTTCGACATGCAGAATTTCCTTTACGACTTGCGGTATGGCATTCGGCAGCTGCGCAAAACCCCGGGGATGGCGCTGCTGGCAATTCTGACGCTGGCACTGGGAGTCGGTGCGAACACGGCTATCTTCACCGTGATCGACAACGTGCTGTTGCGGCCGCTGCCCTATGCGCACTCTGACAGGCTGGTGTTTATCGGCCCAGGGGGAGACAAGCCGAGCTTCGGTTCGACTTCATGGTTGAATTTCGCGGACATTCGCACGCAGTCGAAACTACTCGAAGGTGCGGTGGGCTATGCGGAAGACGTGAGCGTGCTTCAGGCGCGGGACAGCTCGACCAGTGTCGTGGCGCCGCGGGTTACGACGAATTTGTTCTCGATGCTGGGGCAGCGGCCGATGCTGGGCCGCACATTCACCGATGTAGAAGGGCAAGCCGGCGGACCTCCCGTGGTGATGCTGTCAGAAGGACTGTGGCGGGATACGTTCCACTCCGACCCGAATATCGTGGGTCAGGTTGTGAAACTGGGTGGAAAGCCTACGACGGTGGTGGGCGTGATGCCGGGGTCGTTCAACTTTCCGGAAAGCATGGGTGCTGACCTGAAGAAGGGTGTGTGGCTGCCGATTCAGCCCACGCCGGAGATGTTGAAGGATCGCGGCTACCACTTCTTCAACGTCGCCGGGACCGTGCGGCCGGGCGTGACCGTGGCGCAGATGCAGCAGGAGCTGAACGCCATCAGCGCGCGAATTCCCCACGAGCACAACGACACGCCGGTCACGTTTCGTGTGGATCCCTATCGGGAGGTGCTGACGGGACCGGTGAAGCCGGTGCTGTATGCGCTGCTGGGAGCGCTGGGGCTGGTGCTGCTGATTGCTTGCGCGAATGTTTCGAATTTGCTGATTGCGCGGGCGCTGGGGCGGCAGCAGGAGTTTGCGGTGCGAGCCGCACTTGGTGCTGGCAAGACGCGCCTCATCGTGCAGATGCTCTCAGAGGGATTGCTGCTGAGCCTGTTGGGATGCGGAGTTGGCGTAGCCCTGGCGGAGTTGGCAATGGTGGGTATTCGCAAGCTGCCGGATGGGACGATTCCGCGCGCGGATTCCATTGCAATTCATTGGACTGTACTGCTGGTGCTGGCGGCAATCGCCGCGGCGACGACTGTGCTTTCGTCGCTTTTGCCGGCACTTCTGGTGGCGCGGGCGAATCCGCAGGTGGCGTTGCAAGCGGCATCGCGCGGTGTGGGCTCAAAATCGACCAGTGGAAAACTGAGTGGATGGCTGGTGGCCGGCGAGGTGGCGCTGTCGACGCTGCTGCTGGTGGGCACTGGACTGCTTTTCCGGACGCTGTGGAACCTGGAGCAATCGCGACTTGGATTTGAGACTGCGCACGTTACAACGTTCACGGCGATGCCGGCAGATGCGGCAGGATTCTCGGGAATGGCAGTGTCGGAAGATACGGGGAATGCACCTGCGTCTGTGGCGATGACGACCTATGGGCCGGTACTCGAGCGAATCAGACAGGTGCCGGGCGTGGAGAGTGCGGCGCTGGCGACATCGCCGCCGCTGTCGGGGATGAATCTGGGGTCGAGCTTCGATATTCTCGGACAGCCAACGGATAGCTCGAATAAGCCGGAGGCGAGCGTCACTGCGGTGAGCGGGGATTACGCGCGAGTGTTGGGCACACCGATTGTGCGGGGAAGAATGATCGGTGAAGGCGATGCGCTTTCGACTCCGTTTGTCGCGGTCGTGAACGAGGCACTGGTGAAGAAGTATTTTGCTGGCAAGGATCCGCTGGGCAAGCAAATCAATCTGGGTGGGAAGGACACAGGGATGATCAAGCCGTTCACGATCGTGGGCGTGCTGGGCGACCAGGTGGACTCGAAGGTTGGGAGCGAAGCGCAGCCGCTGATCTTGCTGTCACAACAGCAGATTCCGACGACTTCGTTGTTTTACCAGGCGCTGCTGAAGACCGTGGTGACCTTCGTGGTGAAGACGCGCGGGGATATTCCGGTGGCGCAGGAGATGCGGACAGTGTTTCACCAGTGGGCGCCGGGTTTCGCACTCGACAACTTCCAGACAATGCAGGAAGCAGTCGACAAGAACACCTTCAGCCAGAGGCTGGGGCTTTACCTGGTGGGATCGTTTGCCGGGCTCGCGATTGCGATGGTGATTGCAGGATTGTATGGCGTGCTGTCGCAGCTGGTGAGTTATCGGCGGCGCGAGATTGGTGTACGCATGGCGCTGGGCGCGACGCGCGGCAGCGTGGCGAAACTGGTGCTGCGGCAGGGATCGATCTTGATCGGTGCAGGCCTGGTTGTGGGATTGCTGCTGGCGGTCGCGACGGGACGGCTGATCAAGGGCTTTCTGTACGAAGTGAAGCCGCTGGATGCGCGTACGTATGTTGCAGTTGCGGTGGCGCTGACAGCGATCGGGTTGGTGGCTGCGCTGATTCCTGCGCGCCGAGCCGCGTCAATCCAACCCATGCAGGCGTTGCGGGACGAATGAAAGAGCAGGGACTAGGGACCAGGGATTAGGGTGTTAGGGATTAGGGACTGCGAAGACACTCGGCCTGTCGCGATTCCCTGCTTTCCCGTTGGATCGTCTCAAAATCCAAGTGGAAATGTGTAAGATGGTGGATCGAATCCCTGAGGCCTGCCATGATTCATTTTCTCTCTTCTTTAAGGAGCTCGAGAGCTCTGCCAACCCTGACGTGTGTTGCATATTTGCTTGCCGGCGGGTTCGGCGCAGCAGGACAGGAGACACAGGCTTCCGCCCCCGTTGAACATCAGCCAGTTGCAACAACAAAGATCAGCGACCTGGCGCATCGACTGATGACTGCCGGGATAAAGGCGAATGCGCTGGCCGGGGACGATCTGCGGCCTTGGCACATGAAGATGGATTTCCAGGTGAAAACCGTTGGTGCGAAGAAGCCGGTGAGCGGAACGATGGAAGAGTGGCATCTGGGGCCGAGCCAATGGGTACGCACCTTCAACAGCCCAGTACAGAGGCTCACGGGGAGCGAGTGGAGCGTTTCGGAGACCTCTCAGTACCTAAGCAAACCCAGCAAGGCGGGTTTCGATGATCGTTTTCTGGTGTTGCGGGTTGCGCGGCCGGTGATTGATCCGCTCTACCAGATGGCGAATATTCAGCCCGATTACGACATGGACGTGAAGCGCGTCACCACCGCCGGTGTAAAGCTGAATTGTGTTTCCGTTATCGATCCATTGCACTACGTCGACCGGGCTAACCCGGATTGGCTGTTCCCGACGATGTGCTTTGACGACGATTACCATTTACGGCTCACGGCGACCTCCGACACGACTGTGCAGTTTGAAGATCTGCAGCCATTCGAGGGACGAACAGTAGCGCGCGATGTGAAGGTGATCTTCAACGGTGCGATGATCGCGGAGATGAAGGTGACGCTGCTGGAATCGCTGGCCCATGCAAACGCCGACCTTGTAAAGCCGCCGAAGGATGCGATTGCCGAGCCGTACACGATTGAGCCGGGACATCCGAAGCCGGTATCGGTGTACGAAGTGGGCGCGTCGATTCCGCTGATGCCGAATGGATTTCCGTTTCGCGGCAGCTTTCCAATTCCGATCGTTATTCACAAGGATGGAAGCGTGAAGGCGAGGAATGAAGACACAGCGTTCTGGAGTCAGAATCTAAAAGATTCTCTTGTCACAGCGATCAATAAGTGGAAGTACAAGCCGTATCTGGTCGACGGGCAGCCCGTGGAGGTTGCGTGGACTGTGGTGTACATCATCGATGGGAAACCGTTTGTGCCGTCGTATGAACGGACGGAACCGCAGATAGCGCCTGCGCAGCAGGATAGCCCGGAGAGTTCGAGCCCGGGCGCGGCGCGCAGGCGATACGGGCATTAAATCAAATCCAATCGCCGAATGTGACGACGTTCTAAATTCCGGCGGCAAGCAGTGCGGTATTCGCGGCGGAAGAACCTAATCCCAGTCAGTCGCCGGGCGCCTGAGGCACGAGAGGAACCGACGCTCCTCTAGCCGAGCTCTTGAGTTGCGGCAATTTCTTGTTCTGCGATCACGCCATTCGATGGAGTAACACGTTGATGTGTTACGAAAGATTCCCCCAAGAAAATCTGACGAGGGATTGTTGCCGGTTGCATAGGAGTCCATCCTGCCTGTATTGTTCCCTCAAAATGCGCAATGCGCCGATGACTTGGCGCCGCATTTCTTCCCCGAAGAAGCCGAAGGACGAACCCAGCGGATAGCACGGCCATGACTTTGAGTTACCAGCTGATCAAGGCCAATGGGAGGAATTCATGGATCATTTTCTTTCCAGCCTGCGCAATTCAATCGAACGAATCACGGCTGCCACTGAAGGCGGGACCGCGGTCGAGTATGTGTTGGTTTTGGCGCTCATCACATCTGGATCCGTCGCAGGAATGGGCGCGCTCGCCGCGGCGATGAACGGCGCATACACCCGACTGGCATCAACGGCGGCAAATGCGTTCAGCGGTCTCGATAACGGCGCTGCGAATGGTCAAGGTAACCGCAACGGCGGACAGGGTAGCCTGGGCGGCGGCCAAGGCAGCCAAGGTGGCCAGGGCAACCAAGCCAATCAAGGTGGCCGGGGCAACCAAGGCAATCAGGGGGGGCAGGGCGGCGACCAAGGCAGCCAGGGTGGTGGCCAGGGCAACCAAGGCAATCAGGGTGGCCAGGGCAACCAGGGCGGTGGGCAGGGCGACCAGGGTGGCCAAGGTGACCAGGGCGGCCAAGGGGGTGGCGGAGGTCAAGGTGGTGGTGGAAGCCAAGGTGGCAGTGGTAACCAAGGTGGTGGCGGAGGCGGAGGCCAGGGTGGTGGCGGAGGTGGTCGGGTTGGCAGGGGCAATCAAGGCAACCAGGGCAACCAGGGCAATCAAGGAAACCAGGGCAATCAAGATAACCAAGGTGGGCAGGGTGGTCCTGGACCGGGAGGTTTCTGAGTAAATGAGCGCTTGCGGTCGCATTACGCGTCGGCCTATGCGATTAAGCACTCCTTCGCTGACGACTTTATAGCGTGATTGTTCCGTCATCAGTTTGCCCGCGGAAAGGTCGGATGTGCCAGTAGATAGAGTGGATTGTTGGGTTATTTGAGACGTGAAGTGCACAGGCTAATGAGACGCGCGGGCGGCTATCCTTAACTACAGATTCCATCCGTGTCGGACTTCGCACAAACCGTCAAACAGCAGGTCGACATCGTCAAGGTGATCGAGGGGTACATCCGACTGCGCAAAGCTGGAGCGCAGAACTACTCGGGACTGTGCCCGTTTCACAAGGAAAAATCGCCATCGTTCTCGGTGCATGCGGTGCGGCAGTTTTATCACTGCTTCGGGTGCGGCGTGTCGGGGGACGTCTTCTCGTTTGTGGGCAAGATCGAGAATGTGGGTTTTCCCGAGGCGGTGCGGATCGTTGCGCAGAAGAATGGGATTCCGCTGCCGAAGCGGGAGTTCTCCTCGCCGGAAGAAGCTGCCGAGGCGCGCCAGAGAGCGAAGCTCCTCGATCTGCATGAGGCTGCGGCGAGCTGGTTCGAGGAGCAACTGCGCGGGCCGGAAGGGGCGCTGGCGCGCGAATACCTGGCGGGTCGAGGGATGACGCCGGAGGGGATCAAGGTCTTCAGGATTGGATACGCACCCGACAGTTTTGGAGCACTGCGCGACCGGCTGAGCGGGATGGCGGATGAGGAAACGCTACGGGCATCGGGACTCTTCAGTGCCAAAGAACAGGGAGATGGGAGCCAGGGACCGATCTACGACCGGTTTCGGAAACGGGTAACGTTTCCCATCTGCAATGAGAGCGGGCGGGTGATTGCGTTTACGGCGCGGACGCTGGACACGGGTGAAAAGGCGGGGGCCAAGTACATCAATTCACCGGAAACGCCGCTTTATACCAAGGGGCAGGTGCTTTTTAACCTCGATAAAGCCAAAACAGCCATTCGGCAGGCCGGATATGCACTGCTGGTTGAAGGGCAAATGGACTGTATTTCGCTGTTTTTGCGCGGAATTCAGCACGTAATTGCGACCAGCGGGACGGCATTTACCGAGCAGCAGGTGGCGATTTTGCGGCGGCATACGCAGAATGTGGTGGTGAATTTCGACCCGGACGCGGCTGGGGCAAACGCGGCAGAAAAGTCGATCGCCTTGTTGACCGAAGAAGGCTTCAACCTGAAGTTGGTGACGCTGGATGGAGGGCTGGACCCGGACCGATTCATCCGCGAACGGGGAGTTGAGGCCTATACGCAAGCGGTGATGGGGGCGCGGAGGCAGTCAGACTACCTTATTGAGCGGGCGCGGCAGATGTTTCCCGGCGCGGCCGCGGACCAGAAGCTGAAGGCAATGAATTACTTGCTGCCGCATATCAGGCGGATTCCGCAGAAGCTGGTGCGGGACCAGTTTGCGATGGACGCTGCGCAGAAGCTGGGAATTGATTCGGCGGTGCTGCGGGAGGAATTGCGGCAAGCGGCTTTGAGGCGGCGGGACCGCATCGAGGTGCGGACGACAGCGCTGACCGAGGTGGAGCGGGTGCTGCTGCGGGCGCTGGCGATTACCGATCCGGAGCACGAGGAATCCCGCAGGACGGCCGCGGATGCAGTGACGAGGCAACCACAGTGGTTTGAGGGGCTTGGCGCTTTCGAGGCGTTGCTGGCGCTGGCGGAGCGGGGCGCTCGCGACCCGATGGATGTGGTCGAGAATCCGGCGCAAAGGGCGTTGCTGGCGGAGGCTTTGCTGGCGGAAACGGAGCCACCGGCGGCTGAAACGGTAATTGGAGCGATCGTTAGCCTGCAGCAGCGAAAGATTGAAGCGGAATTGCGGGATATGCGGGCGCAAATCCAGGAGGCGGAGCGGCGGGGCGACTTTGCGGAGCTGGCGTTGCTGACGCAGCGGAAGCTGGAACTGGACCGGGAATTGCGGCGGTTGCGAGGGCCCGGCGCAGGCGGAAATTGAGAGCTCAAATCGCTGATTTCTTTGAGTCGCTTTAAGGGTCAAAGCACGTCTAAGTAATGAGGGACATCGGGGCGAGATGTAGCAGCCTGCCCGGTCCAGGAGTTCGATAGGCGGGGATATGGCGGTTACCTGCGGAGAATTCCTGGCTGAGATTTCGCGGTTTAGCGCGGAATCAGCTGTGTTAATCTATTGATCTCTGTAAGGATGCGCGCCCCCTTGCCCCACACATGAGCTTCGGCTCGCGGGCGACCCAGGCGAAACCTGAAGCGCGAAGATCCTGCTCCGAGCGACTATTACGACCGCTTTTTTGATGCGGGGACCGGGAGTCCGTGTCCGCAAATGCGCACGTTTGGGCATCCAAATGTTGTTGCGAGCGGATTTGGGCTCTGCACTGGCGCGCGACCCGGTGCTAAAACTTGATCGTGCTGGAGAGAAGGAACCATTTTGGCCATCAACGACAAATTTGAAGACGATATCACTAACCTCATCGAGACCGGCAAGGAGAAGGGCTATCTGACCTACGGCGATGTGAACGACATGTTGCCGGAGGATATCAGCACTTCTGCGGACGACATCGATGATCTGATGACGACGATCGGCAGCCAGGGCATTGACCTGCTGGATGCGCCGAAGTTTGGCGCAGAAAAAGATTTTGAGCTTGAAGAAGGCGAAGACGTTGAGCTCGATCTGACTCCGGGCACCCTGGAAAAGACCAACGACCCCGTGCGCATGTATCTGCGCGAGATGGGCACTGTGCCGCTGCTTACGCGCGAAGGCGAAGTGGAAATTGCCAAGCGTATCGAGCGTGGACAGATGCGCGTGTTGAAGGCGATTTCGCGTTCGCCGATTGTGATTCGCGAGATTGTGGCGCTGGGTGAAGACTTGAAGCGCGGCGTGCGCAATGTGAAAGAAGTCGTGGTCTTCGACGAAGAAGAACTGACCGAAGACGTGGTGCAGACGCGCGTGCGTTCGACGGTTGCGCGCATCGATGCGCTGGTAAAGCACCAGAAGAAGATTGCGCTGCTTGAAGAGAAGCAGGCCGCCGCGAACAGCAAGACCAGCCAGAAAGAACTGCGCAAGACGCGCTGGCTGATTGCGCGCGAGAAGGTGTTCGTATCGCGGATTGTGCGCGAACTGAAGTACACAGGCCTTGAACGCAAGCGGCTGCTCGACAAGGTCAACAAGACCGTCGACACGATGCGCACGCTCGAGCGGCAGATCCGTTCGCTGGATCAGAAGCACGAAGCATCGAAGAGCGATGAGCTGAAGAAGGAGTATCGGCGCCAGCAGAAGAACTGCAAAGTTGACCTTGAGAAGATCGAGGGCGACGCGGGCGTGTCGATTGTCGAACTGAAGCGCACGCAGCGCGAGATGATCCAGGGCGACATGGACGCCGAGCAGGCGAAGCGGGAGCTGATTGAGGCGAACCTTCGACTGGTGGTGTCGATCGCGAAGAAGTACACCAATCGCGGACTGCAGTTCCTCGACCTGATTCAGGAAGGCAACATCGGCCTGATGAAGGCGGTGGACAAGTTCGAGTACCGGCGCGGTTACAAGTTCTCGACGTATGCGACGTGGTGGATTCGCCAGGCGATTACGCGCGCGATTGCGGACCAGGCACGCACGATCCGTATCCCGGTGCACATGATCGAGACGATCAACAAGCTGATCCGCACGAGCCGGCAGCTGGTGCAGGAACTGGGCCGCGAGCCGTCGAGCGAAGAGATCGCGCGGCGCATGGATATTCCTGTGGCCAAGGTGCGCAAGGTGCTGAAGATCGCGCAGGAGCCGATTTCGCTGGAGACGCCGATTGGCGAAGAGGAAGACTCGCACCTTGGCGACTTCATCGAAGACCGGCAGGCGGTTTCGCCGAGCGAGGCCGTGATCAGCGTGAACCTGAAGGAGTACACTTCGCAGGTTCTGCGCACGTTGACGCCGCGCGAAGAGCGGGTGATCAAGATGCGCTTTGGACTGGAAGATGGCTCGGAGCACACGCTGGAAGAGGTGGGACAGAGCTTCCAGGTCACGCGCGAACGCATCCGGCAGATCGAAGCGAAGGCGCTGCGCAAGCTGCGTCATCCGTCGCGGTCGCGCAAGCTGAAGGCGTTTGTAGAAGGCGTCAAAGAAATGTAGCTGACAAAGTATGTGGAGCGGGAGATAGCGCAACAAGGGCCGCAGCCGAAAGGTTGCGGCTTTTGTTTTGCTCGGAGGGAATGAGTCTACGAGGACGCGCGTAAGGGCTCTGCAGGATTTCCCTTGCAAGTGTCAAAGTGGTCTGCTAAAACGTTTTGGCTGATGTTTTAAGGTTTCAGTAACGCTTGAAGGGAGTAAGTGTGAAAACGATTACGCGTCGCCAGTTTGGAAAGGGTGTGGCCGCAGCGGCGGCCGCGGCATGTGCCGGAGTTTCGTTGCCGCAGTTTGCATTTGGACAGCCGCAGCCCATGCGGCTTGAATATCCCAAGGGATTTTTGTGGGGATGTGCGACGGCGGCATACCAGATTGAAGGCGGAGCGCAGGCGGATGGACGCGGGCCGTCGCTGTGGGACACCTTTTCGCATACGCCGGGGAAGACGCACAACGGCGATACAGGCGATGTCGCGGACGATTCCTATCACTCTGTACAAGCAAGACGTGCGGTTGCTAAAGAACCTGGGCGTGAGCAGCTACCGGATGTCGATGTCGTGGTCGCGCGTGTTTCCGACCGGCAAGGGCGAGGTAAATCCAGAAGGGCCTGGACTACTACAACCGCGTAGTAGATGAGCTGCTGGCGAACAACATTACGCCGTACGTCACGATGTTTCACTGGGACACGCCGGCGGGGCTGCAGGGCGGATGGCAATCGCGCGATACGTCGAAGGCTTTTGCGGACTACTGCGCATATGTGACGAAGCACCTTGGCGACAAGGTGAAGCACTGGATGACGACGAACGAGTTCGTCTGCTTCACCGACCTGGGATACAAGATTGGCCAGTTTGCTCCGGGATTGAAACTGCCCGCCGGGCCGGTGAACCAGATCCGGCATCACGCCATTCTGGCGCATGGACTGGGCGTGCAGGCGATCCGCGCAAACACGCCGAGCGGAACGCAGGTGGGCCTGGCCGAAAACGCATCGTCTTTGCGCCGGTGATGGAGACTGACGAACACATCGAAGCCGCGCGCAAGGCAACACGCGACGAGAATGCTCCGTTCCTGACGACGATGCTCGATGGCAAATATCCGGAGAGCTACCTGATGGAGCAAGGCGCGAATGCGCCGAAAGTCGAGGAAGGCGACATGAAGGCGATCGGAAGCCCACTCGATTTTGTGGGCCTGAATATGTACAACCCTTCCTATGTGAAGCGCGGCTGATTCCCCGAAGGGATACGTTGTGGAGACCGATGCCGGCATCCTATCCGCACATGTACTTCTCCCTGGATTCAGATTGGGCCGGAGTGCATCTACTGGACCGTGCGCAATGTGTGCGACATCTGGAAAGACAAAGTGCCCGCGATCTTCATCACGGAGAATGGGACATCTTCAGATGATGTGCTGACGCCCGATGGGCGCGTGGAGGATGTCGATCGCGTGATGTATCTGCGCAACCACCTTACGCAGCTGCATCGCGCAGCGAGCGAGGGATATCCGGTGAAGGGCTACTTCCTGTGGAGCCTGCTGGACAATTTCGAGTGGGCGGATGGATACAGCAAGCGGTTCGGCATTCACTATGTGGACTTCAAGACGCTGAAGCGGTATCCAAAGCTGAGCGCGGAGTGGTACAAGAATACGATTGCGACAAACGCGGTGGAGTAGGAAAATTCAACGTTAGATGCGAAACCCGCGGCGGAAGCGCTGCGGGTTTCGCTTTGTGCGCGAGATCGCAAGAAGATTTGGCGATGGAAATCTTCGGGGCTATCTCATCGAAGGACAACCGCAGTTCCTTCGACTCCGTCCTGCTTCACAGGACTTCGCTCAGGATGACAGGCTGTTACTTTCATTCCGGAAATCGGATTAAGCGGATATACTTCGGACAAATTCTGGAGGAGATTCAACGTGAGCCGCTCTGCGAACTGTGCTTCCCTGCTTGTTGTTTCGATTTTGATGATGGCGTGCGCCGCCGAGAGCCAGCCCCCGGTTGTGGCGAGTACGCCCGCAACTGCGAAAGTGCCGACGATCGATCAGTCGCTGGAGATGTATAGCGTTGGATCGCCGAAGATTTCGCCGGACGGCAAGCGTGTTGTCTACGAGCAGACGCGGACGAACTGGGATGCGAACGCATTTGAGACTGACTTGTGGATTGCAGACGTCGCAACGGGAGAGCGGCGTCAGCTGACAACCGCAGGGCACTCGTGCAATTCGGCGGAGTGGTCGCCGGACGGAAAGTGGATCGCATTTGCATCGGACCGGCCGGGATCGCTACCGAAGTCGCCTGGGGACAAACGACAGTTGTGGATCATGCCTGCAAATGGCGGCGAGGCGCAGCAACTGACGAAGATGGAGAAGGGCGTGGGCGGATTCGACTGGGCGCATGACTCGCAGCGGATTGCTTTTTCAGCGGAAGCCCCGGAACCCAAGCCGATGAAGGATCGGAAGGATTCGTTCGGGGACTATCACGTGATTCATGCGGACTACGAGATGGAGCACCTGTGGCTAGTCGATCTGCCGAAGACCGATGCGGCGGGGCGCGTGAGCGCGGTCGGCGAACCGAAGGAGCTGACAAAGGAAGACGCGTTCAGCGTGGAGGAGTTCTCGTTTTCGCCGGATGGGACGCGGATTGCGTTCAGTGCGGCGAAGGATCCTGATCTGATTTCGTCGTCTTCAAAGGACATATACGTCGTGACGGTGGCGGACGGCGCGGTGAAGAAGATTGTGGATACGCCGGGGCCGGATTCCGATCCGCATTGGTCGCCGGATGGGAAGCAGATTGCATATATGACGTCGAATGGGGAGAAGTATTTCTTCTATGCGAACCAGAAGATTGCGGTTGTAGATGCGAACGGCGGAAAGCCGCGGGTGGTGAGTGAGGCGTTCGATGAGGATCCGGACCTGCTGCGATGGGCGCCGGAGGGGATTTACTTTTCCGGCTTGCAGAAGATGAGTTCGGCGCTGTATCTGCTCGATCCTGCGAGCGGGAATGTGAAGAAGATGGCGATGCCGGGGAGCGAGATTGCTGGATCGTTTACGTTCTCAAAGGACTTCAAGCAGGTTGCCTATCGCGGGGCCGGCGCGAATGAGTATGCGGAGATTTATGCGAGCGGACTCGGGGAAGGTACGCCGAAACAACTGACGCATGCGGGTGCACAGGAAGCGGAGTTCACGGTTGCGAAGCGTGAGGTGGTGCGCTGGAAGTCAGGCGACGGAGCGGAGATTGAAGGCGTGCTTTACAAGCCAGCAGACTTTTCGCCGACGAAGAAGTATCCGCTGCTGGTGGTGATTCACGGAGGGCCGACGGGGATCGATATGCCGTTTTTGAGTGCCGATCGCTACTACCCGGTTGAGCGGTTCGTGGCGAAGGGCGCGTTGGTGCTGCGGCCGAATTATCGCGGGTCGGCAGGATATGGCGCGAAGTTCCGCGCGCTGAATGTGCGCAACCTGGGCGTGGGCGATTATGCCGATGTGATTTCCGGTGTGGACTATCTGATTGCGCAGGGGTTTGTGGACAAGGACCGCGTGGGGTCGATGGGATGGAGCGAGGGAGGATACATTTCTGCGTTCATCACGACATCGAGCGACCGGTTCAAGGCGGTGAGTGTCGGTGCGGGGATTTCGGATTGGACGACGTACTACGCGAACACCGATATAACGCCGTTTACCGTGCAGTATCTGCGCGCGACGCCGTGGGATGATCCGGAGATTTACAAGGTGACGTCACCGATTAGCTACATTTCCAAGGCGAAGACGCCGACGCTGATTCAGCAGGGGAGCGCGGACAAGAGGGTGCCGGTTCCTAACAGCTTTGAGCTGCGGCAGGCGCTGGAGGATCATGGCGTTCCGGTGAAGATGGTGTTGTATGACGGGTTCGGACATCCGATCAACAAGCCGAAGCAGCAGCGCGCGGTGATGGAGGAGAACGAGAACTGGTTCGGGCACTACATCTGGGGCGATCCGTTGGCACCGGCGTTGACGCCGCGGCCGGGGGAGAAGAAGGATGACAAGGACGCAGCCGCGAAGTAGTTGCGTCAGGAGGGTTGCTGTGAAGTCGCTTCGAGTTGCGCCCATTCATCGGGGCCGATCTGGAGGGATGCGGCGGCGATGTTTTCTTCGAGGTGCTTTACCTGAGACGTGCCGGGAATTGGCAGCATGACGGGTGAGCGATGCAGGAGCCACGCGATTGAAAGCTGCGCGGGGGTGGCGTTGTAGCGCGCGGCGATTGCGGCGAGCGTCTTCGAGAAGGGATGGTCGGGCTTGAGCAGCTTGCCTGCGGCCATGGGATACCAGGGCAGGAAGGCGATGCCGCGCTGTTCGCACCAGTTGAGCGTCTGCTTCGTGGCGACGGTCGGCGAGCGAGTAGCGGTTCTGCACGCTGACGATGGGGACGATCTGCTGCGCCTGCTCGATCTCGGCAGGTGTGACTTCGCTGAGGCCGATGTGGCGGATTTTGCCCTGGTCCTGGAGTAGCTTCAAAGCACCCAAACTTTCTTCCAGCGGGGTGCGCGGGTCGATGCGGTGGAGCTGGTAGAGCTCGATGCGCTCGAGCTTGAGCCGGCGCAGGCTCATTTCGACGCATTGAATCAAATATCCAGCGCGGCCGACGTACTCGGTTTTGGCGGGGCCTTGGCGGGTGATGCCGCCCTTGGTGGCGATGACGAGGCCGGGTGGGTAGGGATAGAGGGCCTCGCAGATGAGGCGTTCGGCGATCTCGGGGCCGTAGGCATCGGCTGTGTCGATGAGGGTGACGCCGAGCTCGACGGCGCGGCGGAGAACGCGGCGGGCTTCTTCTGGATTCGTTCGGCTCGCCCCAGGCACCTTCGCCGACGAGGCGCATGGTTCCGTAGCCGAGGCGGTGGACCGGGAGATCGCCGGCAATCTTGAAGGTGCCGCTGGCTGCGGCGGTGGGAGTGGACATATGCCTATGATGCTAAACGGCAGGGGTCAGGGTTCAGAGGTCAGGGAACAGGGATCGGGTAACAGGGACTAGGGACTGTGGACTAGGGAATAGCGAGTCGTCGCTGCCTGCTGCGAAGGGGGATAGACTGGAACTCTTGAGGCGGCTGGGTGCGTATGTTTTAATGCAAGGAACGCCTGGAGATGCGGCCATGACGACCACCCCTTATGTGAATGCGCAAGCAGTGTTTTACCAGCAGTACGAGCAGGCGCGGCGCGATGAAGTTGTGGGGATTTTGCTGGCGCTGTTTCTGGGCGGTTTCGGTGTCCACCACTTCTATTTACGGCGGACGGGGCTCGGTATTCTGTATGCCTGCTTCTGCTGGACGCCGTTTCCGTGGGTGCTGGGGTTCATTGAGTGCTTCTTCATGCCGGGGCGGGTGCGGGAGTTCAATGCGATTCAGGCGGCGGGGATTGCGGCTGCGCTCGGCATCACGATGCCGGCTTATGGGCAGCCCATCAACATGACCATCAATGTGCCGGCCGCGGCGAGTGCGCCCGCCCAGTCAACGTCAATTGCGCAGCAGGGGACGCTGCTGGCGTGCCCGAAGTGCCAGAAGACGAATCCTGTTGGAGCGAAATTCTGCTCAGGGTGCGGGAGTGCGCTTTGACAGCTGGCTGAATCCGGCTCGTTGAAAAGAGATTCCTTACGATCTTCTATCGCTTGAGCGCATCTCTTCGCATCGAAATCGAAGAAGGATTCGTGTGTCAGCTACATATCGCGCGGTAATGTTGACGAAGAAGGGTGGACCTGAAGTACTCCAGGTCGTCGAGCTTCCCATGGAGAGTCCGGGCGCCGGTCAACTTCGCGTGCGAGTCAAGGCGGCAGGAGTAGGCGCAACCGATCTAGTCATGCTGGGCGGCCACTACCCATTTGCGCCGAAGATTCCGTTCGTCCCCGGCTACGAGACAGTCGGAGAGGTCGATGCGATCGGTGCCGACGTCACGGGCTTTGAACTCGGGCAGCGTGTGGCCGCGCTCACCGTTTACGGAGGCTTCGCCGAGATTCTCATTCGCGGGGCTGAACATTTCCTGCCAGTTCCGAGTGGTGTTTCCGATCGCGACGCTGCGGCCGTGATCCTCAACTACGTTACCGCGTGGCAAATGATTCATCGCGTCGCAAAAGTGCGGAGTGGCCAAACCGCGCTGGTTACTGGAGCGGCTGGAGGAGTCGGCACGGCGGCGCTTCAATTGCTGAGACTTGCTGGAGTGAAGACTTATGCTGCCGCGTCAAAGAGCAAGCATGAGACCGTGCGCTCACTTGGCGCCATTCCGATCGACTACAGGAGTGGCAAGCTGGATCGCCTTACACGTGCCCTGGAACCCAATGGGGTGGACTACGCATTCGATGCAGTGGGTGGTGCCAATATTGGACCGTGTATCGGCGCGGTGCGGCCGGGGCGGGATGGTGATCGGCTTTGGTTTCATGGGCGCCCCTGGAATTCTCTCCAAAGTGGCGATGTTCACCAATCTTTTCATCGGCGCGCGCCTTCGTGGCCGACGAGGCGATTTCTACGGCATAAGTGCGCTTTACAAAAAAGATCCGAAGCCTCTGCGGGAGGATTTGCCAAAGATATTCTCATTGCTCGAGGAAAAGAAGATCGACCCGTTTGTAACGCACACTTTCGACTTGCTTGACGCAAGGCGTGCCGTCGAACTTCTGGCGGGCGGATCCGTGCAGGGCAAGATCGTTTTGATCGGCTGACACACTACATGTTGGCGTGGCCGGAGCGCATGGACTCGTTGAATTGCGGCTTGGTGAAGTTAAGGGCAGCGTCGCGTGCTGCTTCGTACTCGGCGGCGCGCGCCATCAGCTTCGGTGTGGCAGCAGCATACTCGCCATCAAGCGTCATCAGTCCTTCGCCGGCTTCGTGACCTGCCATGCGCAATAAATCCTGTTCCGTTGTGTTCAGGTATTGGGCGTCGCGCGGATCGGAGATCCACACCGGCTTGCCGTTGCCCAGAACACCGGAGAGCCAGTAGACCTTGCTGAGCAGATAGCGCAGACGCTCCTGGTCATCCGTTTCGGTGAAGAGGAACTTCTTTTGCCAGCGGCTATAGAAGCGCGTGGTGACGGGGACGGGCTGGCGATTGCCGGACTTGAGGAATTCGAGCTGGCCGAAGTCGACGGTCTTGCGGATCGCGTTGTAAACGAAGGACTCTGCGTAGGGCTGCTCCATCGCGGGCACGATCTCGGCGAAGGTGACGGTGACGGATGCGGCGATCTTAGCGTGGAGGTTATGCGTTCCGCCGTCGGCAAGGTCGATTTCGCCGTGAACGATGTAGGTATCAGCGCCAGATGTGGAGCGATGGAACGGCCACTGGAACTTGCCAAAGGCGAGAGGCAGGCCGCCGAGCGTGACGTAGCACTCGGGGCGCGGATTGCGCAGTCGCTTGGCTTCACTCGCGAGATGCGCGGCCATTTCGGGCAGCAAGTTCGGCTTGTCGAAGTCGAAAGCTTCGGTCAGCTCAAGCTGCAGGCGCCGATCGTCCATGCCCGGTAATCCGAGTTGGAAGATCTGGGTCGGCTGGCCGTTGAAGTCGGAGGCTTCAGTGGTGGAGACAAGCTTGAGGCCGGCCTTTGCAGCGGCGGCTTCAATTGAACTGGAGAGATTGGCTTTCAACGTCATGAATAGGACCTGCTGTGGGATCGTTGCATCTCCAGTTTATGGCATAAGGGCAGGAACCAGGAGGATGGAAAGGGTAATCGCATGCCGGACGATGGGAAAAGAAGGGTCTGAAGCGCGCCTAAAGGTTCATTCCCTGGCAAAGCCAGGACTGGCAGCAGCCTCGGCGCCTGGTTTACATACTTGGAATCCAGATCTTGCCCGCGGGGATCAGTTCAGTTCCGGCAGGGATCTGGAGTAGTTCGGTGGACTCGCAATAGAAGTCGAGCCCTTTGTAGCTGGTGAGGTACTGATACTTCGTCTTGAAGAATCCACCCTCCGCAGTGACTACAAGGGGATCCTTCGCGCGCCCAAGGATTTTAAGAAAATCCTCCGGCTCGACCTGGACGATTGCACCTGAGGCTTTGACGGCGTTTGCGATGGCTGCAGCGGCTGCAGCGGTGACTCCGGCACCAGCGGCCATGCGGGGACTCCTCCTTGATCAAGTGGAACGATTCTAGCAAAACTCGTCGCTCGCACAGGGGAGGCATCCGAACGGAATGCTGCCTCAGATGGCAGGACGGCATCTCAGACAGTAGAAAAACGTAAGTGCTGGACACGTGATGCGCAGGAGCAGAAGGCATGGCGAGCAAGGAGATTTTGATTGTAGGTGCGGGCCCGACCGGGATGACTGCGGCGATTGAATTGAAGCGCGCGGGAATGGATGTGCGCATCATCGACAAGTCGGACCACATGGCCCAGTACTCGCAGGCGCTGGTGGTGCAGGCGCGAACGCTGGAACAGTTTCAGAGATATGGGATCGCGGATGAGGCAATTGCGCGAGGCCGCAGGCTGCGCGAAGCCAAGTTCTATAGCGAAGGAAAGCTGATTGTGGATTTTACGCTTGATGGCGTTGAGAGCCGTTATCCCTTTGCGCTGTTTCTTCCGCAATCGGAGACCGAAGCGTTGTTGAATAGCTACATGGAATCGCTGGGGGTGAAGACGGAGCGCAATGTCGAACTAATTTCGCTGCGGCAGGACTCCGAGATACAGGCAACGATTCGTCATGCCGATGGCCGAACCGAAGATCTCGCGCCGCGGTGGGTGATTGGCTCCGATGGGGCGCACAGCGCAGTTCGCGAGAAGATGGGAGTCCCATTCGAGGGCGGCCGTGTGGCGATCTCATTTTTCCTCGCCGACGTCGAGATCACCGGAGCAGATGCGCCGAAGGATGAGCTGTCGTTGCACGTGAGTCGCGGGGATGTTGTGTTCATGGGAAGACTATCGGACAGGATCGTGCGTTTGATTGTGGCTTTGCATGAACAGCCGCAGATTGATGAAAAGCGCGATCTGACGGTCGAGGATTTCCAGCGGATGGTCGATCGCGTCGGAGTTCAGATACAGGTTCACTCCGCGGAATGGATGACGCCGTTTCACGTCACCGATCGACAGGCGAAGCACTATCGTATCGGAAATGTGTTTCTTGCCGGCGACGCCTCGCATATTCACTCTCCCGTGGGCGGGCAGGGAATGAATACGGGGATCCAGGACGCGGCCAACCTGGGGTGGAAGGTTGCGGCTGTGGCGCGCGGGGCAGATGACCGCCTGCTAGACAGCTACGAAGAAGAGCGAGGTGAAGTTGGCAGGGCGCTGCTGCGGTTCACCCAGCGTGGATTGAAGCTGGCAACGGTATCGAATCCCATGCTGGAGCGGGTACGCGATGCGATCGCGCCGATTCTCACGAAACTGCCGCCGGTGCAACATACCGCGATGGGCTTCATTTCCGAGACCGCCATCGAATATCGCTTGTCTTCGATCGTGGCGGATTATGGAGGAGATGGGCATTTGAAGGCAGGAGATCGCTTGCCTGACCTGGGTTTGCGGAACGGAGGAGCACGATCGACGCTGCTGAAAGACTGGACGACGCCGAGACATCGCGTGTTTGGACTGAACCTCGACAAGGACGACATTGAGACGCTGAGGACAAACTTGCGCCATGCAGATGTGGTGGCGCTGGCGACATCGGATCTGGAGGATGAAGGCAGGCGACTGCTCGGGGATGACGGAAAGATGTTTGTTCTGCGGCCGGACGGGTATCTGGGATTCCGGGCACGGATGGGATATCAAGCTGAGCTAATGAACTATGCGCGACAGGATGCGCTGACCTAACCGGCGGCGCGGACAGCAGCGACATTTACAATAAATGCTGTGCAGGCAGAAGCTATGTCTCCTATCATCCTTGCCGAAAACCTCAGCAAGGTCTATGCCGCGGGCCGCATTATGGTCGCCGCGGTCCGCGACGTTTCATTTGAAGTGAAGCCCGGCGAGTTCGTGGCGATTGTCGGGCCTTCGGGATCCGGCAAGTCGACGCTTTTCTACCTTTTGGGTGGACTGACAAGGGCTAGCGAGGGCAGGGTCGTTATTGATGGGATTGACTTTGCGAGCTTGAGCGATGCGGAACGGACGCGCTTGCGGAAGCACAGAATCGGCTTTGTCTTTCAGAAATTCAACCTGCTCCCTACGTTGTCCGCGATGGGAAATATCGAGATTGCCTACACGGTGAGCGGGCGCAAGGAGCCGATGGATCGCAAGTACCTGGAGCACTTGAGCGATCTACTGTCGATCCGAGGACGGCTGGAGCATCGGCCGTCGGAACTGAGCGGTGGGGAGCAACAACGCGTGGCGATTGCGCGGGCGCTGATTACGCGGCCCGCCATCGTGCTGGCGGACGAGCCGACGGGCAATCTGGATACGAAGAACTCTGATGCTGTGTTGAAGATGCTGATGCGGTCGAATCGCGAATTGGGCCAGACGACACTGATGATCACCCATAACCCCGAGGCTGCGGCCATCGCGGGGCGCATTCTGTATATGCGCGATGGGGAAATCATTAAGGAGGAAGCCGGGCTGGGGCTCAAGGGACATGCGGCCGGCATAAGCATCCCGGGTATCAGCGGAGCAGTTTCAGCGGTTTGACCCGATTTGTGCCGCCCGGTATACTCAACCTTGCAGTAAGCGGGAGTAGCTCAGTGGTAGAGCATCGCCTTGCCAAGGCGAGGGTCGCGAGTTCAAATCTCGTCTCCCGCTCCAATCGCCCTCCGGCGCCAGTCGGATTGGCTACGGCGATATGGAGCGCATAATAAGGACAGCCCTGCCAAAGGCGCGGTACCCAAGTGGTAAGGGAGAGGTCTGCAAAACCTTTATGCGCCGGTTCGATCCCGGCCCGCGCCTCCAATCCTTCCTTATAGTTACCTCATAATGCTCAACTTAGGTGATGTTTCGCCTTTCATTCCCATTCGCGCACGATAGGCCGAATTGGGCCTTAATTGTGCTCAAAGGGGACAAAGTAAGTGCGTGCGCTCTTTGGAGTAATCCAAGGGCTGGTCGCCGTGGCCAATGCGATCGATCCATTGGGTGTGCCATAGGTCAAAGAGTCGCAGGTTTGTTCCGTTCTGGAACAGATCCAAACTCTTGATCCAAATGAGGCCGAATCGTTGAGAGTATTTGCTCCGCGCCCGCAGATGAATCGAGGCGGGAGTAAAAATGTCCTCATGCAACAGGTTCATAGCGCGACATTGGATCCCTGGCCGGATACCAGCGAAAGAGGCCGCATGGAATCACGGCGGCTTTGCGCATATAACCAAACCAGACGTTTCTTTCTGGGGTTGGACATTGTCGCCGGTGACTTCTCCTCTATAAGTTTCACTGACTGGATATCCAGGCTCACGCCCCAGTCCCATGCCGGCCTCTGGTTGGTTCCCTTTAGGGGGATGCCTACAGAACGGGCGAGTGTTCCGATAGATCTAATGTATTTGGACGTCAATTGCAGAGTCATAGATCTGGTTGAGTTTTTCCCTTCCTTTTCCGTTTCTGCTTCCACTCCGCCAGCTGCGAGTGTCCTGGTTTTGCCAAGTCACACGATCCATACTTCGCAGACTGCTATCGGAGACAGATTAATCGTTTCCTCTGCGGAAGAGATCAATGGACGCGTGGGTTCTTTCTCCAAATCGGGCAGGACAACATTCGCAACGTCCGGTGCCAGGCCGGTTCTCGTAAGCGAGAGACCTCCCCTACCTGTCGTTAACGGTCGTATTCAATTAGTGAATGTTCCTGAAACAGTCCGACCTGCCAAGTCCTCGCAAGAGCAGGACACATCCCTGACAGGGAATGGAGCTGAAGATCATGTGTCGCGAAGGTCGCGGCTGGCCCGCTGGTTGTTCTCACCTTCAAGGGCTCGGACGAATCAGCAACGAGAGCCAGCGACAGGTTTATTTGCATTCTTCTGGACCGGTGGAGCACCGCAGGCGCACGTGATTCGGGACATCAACGCGTCGGGACTGTACGTGAGAACCTCGGAACGTTGGTACATCGGCACTGTGGTTCGGATAACCCTCTCCCTGGCCGGCGGAAAGGATCCGGGCGCTGGACCTTCAATCTGTGTTCACGCCGAAGCGATCCATTGGGGCAACGATGGTGTTGAACTCCGCTTTGTGCTACGAGACGCCTTGAAACGGGTCCAAGACCTGCCTCAGTCGGCTGACGGCGCGGACGGAGAGCAACTGAAACAGTTCCTGGAGATGTGGAGACGAATGCGACCACTACAGGGCCTGATCAAGGGGGAGGGCGAACCGGGAGCCGGTGCGGCCAAGTCTTCAGATTAAAACTGCGAGAAACGACTCCAAGATTTGAGAATTCAAAGCTGATTGGGAGAGACGAATTTGCATTCATTCCCATCGATGCGCGCTATTCCGCTCTCAACGTGGGTGGCCGGCTGCCAGTTGAGCATTTGAACGGATTTCCGCGTTACGCAGGAGCTTTGCCGCTTCTGGGGAATCCGGGACTTCATCAACCAGCTGCCGGTATTCGAGTACGGCTTCACGCCACATTCCATTGCGGCTGTAAAAGGAGCCGAGGAGCAGATGAGAGGGATGGTCCGCTCTCAGGTTCTGGATCTCCCGCTCGCCTTCATCGGAGAGAACGGAGAATTGGGCCGTTGCGCTGGGCGTAGGAGACGTGGCGCCCTTGGATCCACTCGGAGACGCTTCGACGCGCCATAGATAGGTGTGTCCCCGTTGGAGCGGATTTGGGATCTGCCATAGCGCCTCATCAAGAACAGGGCTGGTTGCAACGGTTTGATGGGAGTCCCGATCCTCAATGTGGACCCGGTAGCTCCAGCCGTCGATCAGTGCATCCCAGGTGAGGGTAGGACGCGTATCCTCGACCGTCGTTCCGAGGGGTTGGGTGATGACGATTTGCTGCTGGCCGGGGCGCGGCGGAGATTGCGCCTGACGGGTCTGGTCGGGAAGGGGCCTATCTGGAGAGCCCAACTCAGCCAGGACACTCTGTCGCTCTTCCGCGGGAACGTCCGATCCGAATTTGCCCTGGAGCATCTGCTGGTCGGCGGCACTTGTTGGACCGGGCTGAGCACGCCTGGGCAAGTGGCTTAGATTAGCGTTGTGCGAACCGCGCAGGAATGAACGATACAAGATCGCAGACGCAATCGCAAGAATGATGATCGCAGCAATAGCGTAAACAAATCTGCGCTTATGTTTCTGGATAGGCTTCAAAAAACGAACACCTTCGCATTCCTGTTGATATCCGCGCGCCTTATGGACAATTCACGAAACGACCTATGTCTCCGCGCGCCCCGCACTCAGGCGCTCATTCATAACTTTAATCTCTCTGAATGCCAGCGATGGGATCGGAGTGTTGTACATGACCCGATCTTTCGGCGCGTTGTCGATTTCTTCGTTGCTGTTTAACGACGGTCAGTGGACTCTGTTGGATTAAAACGCAGGGAAATGTGTGACTATTGGGCGAGTCGCAATGTGAGGACCGTAATATCGTCTTCCTGGCCGAAACCCTGGGCCGCGACCGCGATCTCCTGCGCAGAGTGCGTCGTGAGGTCCGGGAGCCGGTCAAACCCGAAGAGCTCGCTTGAGTGCGAGCGAGCCTCTGGGACTCCGTCGGAGAGCAGCACGATCTGATCGTCCGGTCGCATGAGACCTCTGACCGGCTCATAAATCTGATCGGGCATGATTCCCAGTGGAAGGGCTGAATCGGCGCTCATCTCAGTGCCGGAGAGGTAGGGTGCGATGTGGCCGGCGTTGGCAAAAATGAATTCACCCGAAGAGTTGATGCGCATGCTGCACGCAGTGGTGAAACCGAGTTGCCCCTGGGCTACCAGGGCGTTGTTCAGGTTAAACAGGATTTCCGCGGGATCGTCCGATGTCTCCCGCCGCAATACGCCCAGGATCATCGAGACCCGCATTGCAGCGGTCAGTCCCTTGCCTGAGACATCACCAATAATTGCAAGGAGGGACCCTTCGGGGCCCGGCTGAACAAAAAAGAAATCGCCGCCGACTTCGCTTGCCGGCAGATAGATGGATTCCACATGGAAGCCAGGCGTCGGGCGAGAGGCGCTTTGGAGGAGCATCTGCTGGACAGAGCTTGCAGCCTTTAGTTCGGCTGTATACGCTGCGCGAGCTGCGGCTGATTCAACCATTTCCGCGCAGAGCGTTGCGTTCCTGATTGCTGTTCCGGTCTGGAGAGCGATCGTATTCAGAAGCTTCAGATTTGCCGCGCTGTAGGGACCGTTGTCACTGGCGTTGGCAAGCGCAATGACGCCCACAGTGTTTTGCCCGGTGCGAAGCGGCGCGAGAATCAGAGACTTCAGTTTCTTCTCGTAGTCGACAGATCGTGAGTCGGATGGGCAATCATTCACAATCTCCCCGGAGCTTCGTTCGAGGACAGAAGCGATGAAGGCGGAATCCGTTTTGAGGAAGCCGTTGTCCTGCTCGCGGCCGGCATCTGAACCGCCGAATGTGGCTGTAACTCTGAGTGGCCCGCTGGAGTTGTCGTTAACAAATACCGCGCCGTGCGTTGCTGGAATAAGCCGACGGGCCTGGGCCAGCGCCGACTCACTGATAGCTGAGACGTTGAGAAGAGCTGCGAGTTCTTCGGAGAGCTGCTCGATGAGGTGAATCTCGCGGTAGAGAGTGAGGGTCTCGGAAGCAAGCGCGCGCTGTTGCGACTCGCGGTCTGCAAGATGCGAAAGGACGGTCGCTATCGCGAGGGATGTCGTGCCCGATCCGACCACGCTGCCAAGATTCGCTTCACCCGACACGATCGGATAGTGAAGACCGGAATCGTAAGCCCCGTTTGGAAGTTCCCCGAGAAGTACTTTCCCGGTTGGATCGACGACGCACAAATTCGCATCCAGCGACTCGCAGAGCTTTCTGACGACGTCCATACTGGCAGTTTTCTGGCCGAGAAGGGCTCGCAGGTTTAGGCCGGGCATGTTTCAGATTTCCTAATTTTGCAGCCCGAGGACGGAGCGCGCTTTGGCAACGAGAGCGTCCGGATCAAATGGCTTGGTCATGTAGATGTCCGCACCGACTTCGGTGCCACGCTGGCGGTCGAACTCCTGACCCTTCGCGGTGAGCAGCACGATATAGATGTGATCCATGCCGAGTTCCCGCTTGACGGCATGGCACACATCGAATCCGTTCTTCTTCGGCATCATTACGTCGAGGAAGACCATTTTCGGTTGCTCGCTGCGAATGGTTTCGAGGGCTTCTTCTCCATTTGTGGCAGTAAGGAGCTCTACACCCTCGTCTTCAAGTTCCTCAAGCGCCTGCTGGATCAGGGTGCGCAGATGTGGCTCGTCATCGACAATAAGAATTTTCATAGGCTTCATTGATAGATAAGAAAGAGGACGTTCTCCATTCCCTTCTCGAAACGCAGGGCGCGCACTGCGTCGTCATTGGACAAAAGCGAACTCAAGATGATGACATCGGGCTTGGAGCGCATTGCTCTCGAAACCAGCTCAGAACCGTTGGAATCGACTACCTGGTATCCGCGTGTCTCAAGGACATCGGCAAGCGTGCGAACCGTTGATGCATCTTCGTCGACGATCATCACTTTCTTTTTCGACTTTCCCTGGTCGAGGAGTGCGTCTACTTCGTGGAAGAGGGATGCGGTGTCGATCGGCTTGGTGAGATACCGATCGACGCCGAGCCTGAACCCGCGCTCCTTGTCTTCAAGGATGGACAGAATGATGATCGGGATATCCATGGTTACGGGATCATTCTTCAGCACGGCCGCAACGTCGAATCCGTTCATCTCGGGCATCATCACGTCGAGGATGACGAGGCCTGGCGTTTCTTCGCGGATGAGTGAAAGAGCCTTGCGGCCGTCCTCTGCGAGGCGTACGCGGTAACCGGCCTCGCTGAGTTCCTGATTCAAAAGAGAGCGAATATGCTGATCGTCGTCGACTACAAGAACAGACTTGTCGCGCGGCTGATGCGTATCCACTTTCTCGCGCAGTTGCTTCACGAGCGATTCGATATCGACTGTGCGGCGTCTCGGTTGGAGATCAGGCCTGTCGTTTTTATCTGCGATTGGAAGCGTGAATGAGAAGGTGCTGCCCCGGCCCGGCCTGCTTTCAACCCAGATCTGTCCGCCGTGATATTCGACGATCTCCTTGCAGATCGGGAGCCCGAGGCCAGTGCCCTTTGGCTTATCAGTGAGCGTGTCTCCTACCTGCTTGAACTTTTCGAATACCTTTGGCTGGTCTGCCGGAGCGATGCCAATTCCGGAGTCGGTTACGCTGACGACCAAGTCGCCGTTGTCCCTGCGCGCGGAGCACTTGATTGAGCCATCATCGGTGAACTTGACCGCGTTGGAGATCAGATTGATGACTACCTGGATCAATCGATCCTGATCGCCAGTCACGACGGGGAGGTCGGGTTCGATGTCCCGCTCCAAATTGAGCTTCTTTGCTTCAAACAACGAGGCAGTGGCCGCCACTGCGCGATCAATGACGTCTTGCACGGACACAGAAGCCATGTTCCAAGTGAACTTGCCGGCCTCGATCTTCGCGAGGTCGAGGACATCATCGATCAATTTAGTGAGACGCTCGCCTTCGCTGACAACGACACCGAGGTTCTCGATGACTTGCTGCTTGGCCTGTTCCACCTTGCGATCGTCGTTGGGTATAAGCGGGAAGAGCCGCTCCTGCAGGCGACGGCGAATGATTTTTGCGAAGCCCAGCACCGAGGTCAGCGGCGTACGTAATTCATGGCTGACGGTTGACAGGAAAGAGCTTTTCGCAGCGTCTGCCTCTTCGGCCGCGGCGCGTGCAAGACGAGCTTCTTCAAAGAGCTTTGCGTTGTGCAAGGCTACGCCCACGGCCGATGCGATGGTCGAAAGCAGGCGCTGGTCGGCTTCGGTGAAGCGTCCTTCCTGCTCCGTCGACTGAACACTGATGACACCGATGAATTCGCCCCCGGCTGGGATCGGCACGCCCAGATAGGAAGCGGAAACGCGGCCGATCTGCTCAATTCCCATGCGGGCCCGATTGCGCTCCATGTTCTCGTTGATCAGGAGTGGCTGGCCGGAACGAATGATCTGCGAGGTGAGTCCAGCGCCAAAGGGCCGCGGCTGCGCATCTTCGCCATACGTGTAGGGGAAGCGCAGGATCATGTTCGTGCGGTCAAGCAGAGAGATGTAGGCGATCGATGCATGGAACAGGTCACGAATCTGCTCGCCGACGAGTTGGATCAGCGGTTCCTGGTCAAGCTGGGTGGCGAGTGCCTGCGTAATGTTGTTGATGGTGATGAGTTCGGCAGCGCGCTCGCTGACTTCTCGTTCCCGCTTGTTGATCAGCAGATAGGCGTTTGCGTTGTCGAGTGCGATGGTTGTGTACGAAGCGAGATTTTCAAGCAGGCTGAGATGCTGCTCGGTATAAGCATTCTTTTTGAAGCTCTGGATGCTGAGCACGCCGAGCACGCGCTCTTGCGCGATCAACGGGAGATAGATCATGGAAGCCGGCGGCTGCGCGGTGCTGCCGTCTTCAAGCTTCCTGCTTGCGTGCTCGTAGGTGGGGATGTACTTCGAATATTCGACGGCCACGTCGTTGATCAGGATGGGCTGGCGGTGATCGATGCACCAAACGGCGAACTGGTTCTTGTCTTCCGTACTCCGCGTGTAGGGGGCGTAGCGCTTGCCGTTTTCGATAGCGAGACTGTATTCGATGAGATGCTGCTCAGGCCGGTAGAGACCTACACCGAAGATGCTCGCATCAACAATCTGATTTACGCGCTCATAGAGCTTGAAGAGGATTGTGTTGAGATCGAGAGAAGCCGTGATCTCCCTGCCGATTTCGCTCAGCAGCTCGATGCTGTCTTTCTGAGCCGCGATTTCAGCGGCCTGCTCGCGGATCTCCTGGGTACGCTCGTTGACGGTGGCTTCCAGCGCCTTTGCCTGGTCTTCAAGAATCGCGGTCTTGCGACGCGCCTTCTCCTGCTCGTGTGCAGTGATCCAGCGCCAGGCAACATAAGTCAAAAACAGGAAAAGCAAGACATAGCCGATATAGGCGAGAGTTGTCCTGTACCACGGCGGAAGGATTGCAAACGCGTAGATCGCTTCTTCGCCGCTGCGTCCGTCATCTGCGCGGGAACGAACGTGGAAGCGATAAGAACCGGGACCCAGCCCGCTGTAATTAGCTTCCTTTTGCTTGCCCCACGCCGACCAATCCTTGTCTGCGCCCTCGAGCCAATATTGGTATTCGGTGTCAACGGGATTCGCGTAGTTGAGTGCAGCGAACTGGAAGCGAAGAGCGCTACTGCCGGGCGGTAAACGAAGCTCTGGAGCTCCTTCGATGTTTAAGCCACTGAAAACGACCTTGGAGCCGGCATTGACTCGCCGCACGAGCGTTGGAAACGGCGGCACTGCGGCCTGACTTTTCATCGGAGCGAGGCGGAGCACCTGTTCTCCCGTTATCCACACCACGCCGTCGGGATCATGAAATGTATTAAAAGTACGGAAGCGATTCAGGCGTCGATAGGAATCTTCATCGACGTGCCATGTGCCGTCGGGTTGACGGCTAAAGAGACCAAGGCGCCGACTCTCCGAAGATGTCGTCACAGACCAGAATTTCGCGTTCGGACCCTGATATTCGGCATCATACGGGCCGAGACCGGCACCAACGTCTGGAGCATCGATAGGAAGCAGAAAGCGGTCATCGACCACGAATTTTCCCGCTGCCGGGTCCCAGCGGAAAATGTGCTTCGAGCGATCGACTGTAGCAAAAATGTTTCCGGCTACAAATTCCACGTCGTTCTGGCCTTCGGGAAGACCTTCATTTTGCGAGAAGACCTGGTACTTCGAGTCGCGCATCCCCGAAGGAGCTACTTCAACCCGGAGAACGCTTCTACTCCCTCCACTCGCCCAGAGCACGCCGTCCGCATCTTCGACGAGGCCCCGGGCTTCATAGATTGTCTTCGGCAACCTGCCTTCGTCAATCCACTTCTGACCATCCCAACGCATGGAACCCAGCCCATCGGAATGCCCGATGAATACCCGCGATGGATTCTTGTGCGATTGCTCAATGAAGTATGTTTGCTCAGTGAGACCGTGTACCGCTGGCATGGCGGGGACCAGGCTGTCGCCCTGCAGCCTCATCACGCCTTCGCTGGTGGCCACAAGCAGCTGATGTGGAGATTTTCCGGAAGGGTCTTGGAAGTCAAGCATATTCCAACCCTGATTGGGCCCCGGGATTGGAACAGATGACGGACGACCGGTTTTAGGGTCGAAGACGACGCGTGCAATTGCATTGGATGCTACGGAAGAGGCGTAGATTGATCCCTGGAACCGGATTATATTGAGGGCACTGCTTCGCAGAATGATCGAGATCGGGGAGTTGACTTCAACACGAGCCACTCCGCTGCCCATGCCGAGCCACAGCGTACCTTCGCGGTCTGAGTAAGCAGAGACGGTCTCAGAATCAAGAAGCCCCGAAGTCTTATCGATAATCTCCCGGATTCCCCCGTCGTGAGCGAGGATCACCGCTCCGCCATTGAGCGTGGTGATGCAGATGCTGCCATCCGGCAGCAGTGCAGTCGTGTAAACCTTGTGCACCTTCAGGTAGTCATCCGCCTGGGTGGGGAACGGAACCACTTTCTGGCCGTCGTACAAGGTCAATAACTGGTCGCGCGACGAAACGAGAATGCGGTTGTCGTCGTAGGGATGAAGAAACAGCTTGATTGAGTCTTTGTAGGCTTCGCCGCCCGGCAGAGTGTGGAGTTCATCGCCGACAATCTCTTGCAAACCGATTCCGCTTTGGGAGGTGAGAATATGGCCTCGAATATTCGCGATGGCCTGGAATCTGTTGTTCCCCGAGGGGGTCCAGACCTGCATTCGGCTTCCGTCCCAGCGAAAGAGCTCTTCGTATGAACGGAAGAAGACGCCTTGCGGAGTGGCCAGAGTTTGCCATACGTCGGTAAAACCGCGATCTTCCGTCGGAACTTTATCGAGGAGTGAAACAAACTGCAGAGCACCCGTGGCATCCGGCGTCAGGTAACCGAACTTGGCACCAGCGCCGACCCAGATTCTTCCTGATTCATCCAGTCCCAGCGATCGCACGACCGACGAACCTGTAAAGATCTTTCGCCAGGTCACGCCGTCATATTCGAGCAGGTCGCCGCTGGAATTGCCGAAGTACATGAGGCCGCGGCGGTCTTGCTGAATCGCCCAGACCTGCGGTCCCCCGTTGTAATCTCTCGCCGAATAATTCTGGAGGACCGGCATCCCTTGTTCGGAGCTCGACTGGCCAGCGGGCTTGGAGGGAGCGACCTTCGCCTGCTCGCCAAAGCATGCGTATGCCAACGCGATCGGCACGATTGCCAGGAACTGAAGACGGAGACACAAACCAGTACGTCGGATCAAAGAATCCTACCTGGGGCAACGAAGATGACCTGACAGCGTGGAGAACGGGGGACGCGGCTTGAGCTTAACATGCACGAAATTGCATGTGCAAGGCAAAAACCGGCTGATTTCAAGGGGTTACCGGCGGCACCATCGAAGAACGCATCCGCGAGGACCGCTGCAAAATGATCAGGCCCATCGAGAGGCTCGATCCGCGGCAGCTATTCGTGCGCGTTGTAGAACGCAGCAACTCGTCGGGTCCGGTCCGGTTCCGCGACAGCATTTGCTCTTTGTAGTAAAACGGTTCACTGAGATTGGAAGGTCGTCCGGCTGGAGACAGGAGATGCGGAGATGATCACGCGCAGAGATTTGATGGTTGGTTTGATTGCGGCGGCGTGCACAGCGGGCGGGTTCGCGGCAGCTGACGAATTGCCTCTGATCAGCTCGGCGGTATTTGACTGGAATGCGGTAACGGCAAAACCGACGGACGTGGGATCGGTGCGGTCGTTTTTCAAGGTGCGCACGCCAACGCTGGAGCAATTGGAGGTACACGTCACCACGCTGAATCCGGGGAAGTCTCCGCATCCGCCGCATCGTCACCCCAATGAGGAGATGATCATCGTGCGAGAGGGAACGGTGGAGGCGCTGATCAATGGGGAGTGGAAACGGGTCGGACCGGGGTCGGTGATCTTCTTCGCGTCGAATCAACTGCACGGTCTGAAAAATGTGGGTACAGAGCCGGCGGTGTATCACGTGATCAACTTTAAGACGGCCGCGACTCCGGCCGAGGGCCACGAATAGCGATGTTCGGGCCGAACGGGATTTGAGTGACCACCTTTGGCGAAAGAAGGATAAGAATGGAAGTCAGATTGGCACGTTCATTGTCGGCATTTGTTTGCTGCCTTTTTCTTTGCTTCGAGGCTGGAGTATGCCGGGCGCAGGCGGGTTCTGGTGAGCTTGGAGTCTTTGAAGGTCAGTCGGATGTTGGGGCGGTGTCGCCGCCAGGATTGACGAAATACGACGCTGGCCGCGGGGTCTACACGGTTGAGGCGGCCGGGGACAACATGTGGTCCACAATCGATGGGTTTCACTTTGTGTGGAAGAAAGTGTCGGGGGATGTTTCGCTGACGGCAGAAATGACATTTCCATCGACGGCCGGGAATCCAAACCCGCATCGCAAGGCGGTGCTGATGTTTCGGCAAACGCTGGACGGCGATGGAGTTTATGTCGATGCGGCGCAACATGGGTCGGGGATGACGGCGCTGCAGTATCGGCGAGCGCGCGGCGCGACGACGCAGGATATCGAGCTAAATATTGAGACGCCGCGGCAGATCCGGCTGGAAAAGCGCGGCGATACCATCACCATGTTCCTGAGCAATCATGGAGAGCCGCTGCACCAGGCGGGAGCGTCGATCAAGCTGCACCTGGAGGGGCCGTTCTACGCGGGTATTGGAGTGTGTTCGCACAACAAGGACGTGGTGGAGCGGGCGACATTTGCTGATGTCAAGCTGGACGCACTCAAGCCCGAGACAACTGAGGGACAGGCGGCCTTTTACAGCACGCTCCAGACGATCGGAATTGAAGACAACTATCGGCGCGCCCTGATGGTCGCGACCGGGCCAGGACGGATGGAAGCACCAAACTGGAGCCGAGATGGAAAGACACTCATCTTCAACCGCGACGGGCATATCTGGACAATTCCCGCGGAAGGTGGCTCGGCCACAATGATCAATACGGGCGCTGCGACGAATTGCACAGGGAGCCACGGTCTATCACCGGACGGCAAGTGGCTGGCGATCAGTTGCAGTACGCCGGGCAAGCCGGAAACGCGCGTATATATTGTGCCTTCGGCGGGCGGGGAGCCAAGGCTGCTGACGGAGAATCCGTCGTCGTATTTTCATAGCTGGTCGCCGGACGGAAGGACCATTGCGTTTACGCGGCCGAATCACACGGGAGGGGGCAATATCCTTTCAATTCCTGTGGAAGGCGGAACGGAGACAGCGCTGACGACAGGGAGCGGGATAAGCGATGACCCTGACTACTCGGCGGACGGGAAGTGGATCTACTTCAACTCGGATCGCACGGGTGGCCTGATGCAGATCTGGCGGATGCGGCCTGATGGGAGCGGCGTGGAGCCGGTGACCTCGGACGATTACAACAACTGGACACCCCATCCTTCGCCGGATGGGAAGTCGATCGTGATGGTGAGCTATGACAAGGATGTGAAGGGGCATCCGGCGAACAAGGACATCGCATTGCGGATTCTGAACGTGAGCGATGGGAAGATTCGAGTGCTGGTGAACCTGGTTGGCGGTGCGGGAAGCGACAATGTGCCGAACTGGGCTCCGGATGGGATGCATCTGGCGTTCGTGAGCTTTCAAACGCTGCCGGAAGATGCCGGTCCGTCTAGATGATATGCGGCTGATAAGAGCGACGCTGGCAGATGCAACGCAAAGATCGTGGCAGGCTAGAAGCCCTTGCGGGATCGCTTGCGCCGGGTGCAGCCGACAACTAAACTCATCCAGTGCAGTAACATTGGGGAATTGAAGGCACGGCCTGGAATGCGGGAGCGTGGCCTTCCTTCTCGGGAGCTTTCCCGGTGGAACCCGATCACGGTTGCGCCCTGGGTGAATCGAGAGAGTGCCGGAATTAGTGCGACCGGAGGTCAGAGGAATGCGCGTCGGCATATTCACACGTGAGTATCCCCCCCTGGTGTACGGCGGCGCGGGCGTCCATGTCGATTACCTGAGCCGCGAGCTGGCGAGGGAGATTGAAGTCGAAGTGCATTGCTGGGGACCGCAGAACTCCGACGCTGGCAATTTGCACGTTCGTGGAGCAGAGCCCTGGCAGGAAATCTCCAATGGGACCGAGGGGAAGTTCAAAGGCGCTCTCGAAGCCTTCAGCCTGAATCTGACGCAGATTAAAGCCCTCGAGGGAATCGACATCGTCCACACGCACACGTGGTACGCGTCGATGGCGGGATTCCTGGCGAAGAAACTCTACGGTGTGCCGTTCGTGTTGACGACGCACTCACTGGAACCTTTGCGTGCCTGGAAGGCAGAGCAACTGGGCAGCGGGTATGCGATGAGTTCGTGGATGGAGCGGACCGCGATTCTGGATGCCGACGCGGTCATCGCTGTTTCGCAAGGGACAAAAGCCGATATTCAGAAGGCGTATCCCGACGTCGATCCGGCGCGCATTCATGTCATCTATAACGGGATCGATCTGACTGAATATCAAAAGACCGCGGAGACCAAAGCGCTGACGGATTACGGCGTCGATCCGGCGGTTCCGTATGTGCTGTTTGTGGGGCGCATCACGCGGCAGAAAGGCGTAACGCACCTGGTGGATGCAATCCGCTATTTGCCGGCCGAGACGCAGGTGGTGCTATGTGCCGGCGCGCCGGACACGTCGGAGATTGCAACGGAGCTTCGCGAGAAGGTGGAGGCAGCGCGTAAGGATCATCCGCGCATTGTCTGGATTGAAAAGATGGTAACTAAGCAGGAGACGATTCAGCTTTACAGTCATGCGCGCGTCTTTTGCTGCCCCTCGGTTTATGAGCCTTTCGGAATCATCAATCTTGAGGCGATGGCTTGCAGGGCGCCGGTGGTTGCGAGTGCGACAGGCGGCATCAAAGAGGTAGTCGTCGATGACCAAACTGGTTACCTGGTTCCATTCGATCAGGATCCCGTGACGAGCTTTCCGCGCGATCCGGAGAGATTTGCGAGGGATCTGGCGGGGCGGCTTAACGAGCTATTACGGGATCCGGAGAAATGCAAGCGGTTCGGAGATGCAGGCAGGCGGCGGGTGGAGGAGATTTTCAGCTGGACGGCGATTGCACATCAAACTATCGACCTCTATAAGCACCTGATTGAACAAAAGAAGACGAAGAAATGAGCTGAGCTGGCCCAGAGTGGGCTGACTCAGAAAAACTCCTGTAACGCGAAACATAGCGAATCTTGCAGAACGTGAAAGGCCATGACAACAAAGAGATCCGATGGACGCAGGCGCGTCATTATTGAAGGAATCACGCCGCAGGTGGACTGTGGCCTATTTCCCGCCAAGCGCACCGTAGGAGACGAGGTGCGTGTGGAGGCCGACATTTTTACGGATGGCCACGATGCGATTGCGGCGTCTCTGCTGGCGCACCGGGAGGGCTCCGACGAGTGGACCGAGATTCCGATGCGTCCGCTGGTGAATGACCGGTGGGCGGCATCGTTTCGCGTCGCGGAACTGGGCCGCTACGGATACAAGGTGCAGGGGTGGGTAGATCACTTTGAGACCTGGAGACGCGATCTGTTGAAGCGCATCAAGGCTGAGAGTGATGCGTCCATTGACTACCTGATTGGCGCGGACCTTGTAGCTGAGGCGGCAACGAGGGCTTTGGGCGGGGACGCGGCGTGGTTACGCGAGCGCGCTGCCGTTCTGCATTCAGCAACAACGGCGAGCGAACTCAGGATTCATGCGACGGACCCGATGTTGCACGAACTGGTCTTACGCTATCCCGACAAGCGCTTTGCGACCGAGTCGAATCCGGAGTTGACGATCGTTGTCGATCCGGTGCGTGCGCGATTCAGTTCGTGGTATGAATTCTTTCCCCGCTCGACGGCAGAGAAGCCCGGAGTGCACGGCACCTTTGCGGACTGCGAGAAGCGACTGCCCTACATTGCGGAGATGGGGTTCAATGTTGTGTACCTGCCGCCGATTCATCCAATCGGGCGAAGCTTTCGCAAAGGACGCAACAATAATCCCGAATCGCAGCCGGGGGATTGTGGCAGCCCGTGGGCGATAGGGGCGAAAGAAGGCGGACATAAAGAGATCCTCAGCGACCTCGGGACCGTAGAAGATTTTAAGCGATTTGTGACTAAGGCGGGAGATCTCGGGATGTCCGTTGCTCTGGATATCGCGTTCCAGGCTGCCCCTGATCATCCATATGTGAAGGTGCATGAGACCTGGTTCAAGAACCGTCCGGACGGGACGATTCAGTATGCGGAGAATCCACCCAAGAAATACCAGGACATTTATCCCTTTGATTTTGAAAGCGAAGATTGGGAAGGGATGTGGGTGGAGTTAAAGAGCGTTTTCGTGTACTGGATCAGCATGGGCGTGACAATCTTCCGTGTCGATAATCCGCACACCAAGGCGTTTCCATTCTGGGAGTGGGTAATCGCGGAGATCAAGCGCGATCACCCGGAAGTTCTATTTCTGGCGGAAGCATTTACGCGTCCGAAGATCATGTACCGGCTCGCGAAGCTGGGATTCAGCCAGTCCTACACCTATTTTCCGTGGCGCAATGGAAAACACGAAATCACGACTTATCTCACCGAACTGGCGCAGACGCCGGTACGCGAATTCTTCAGGGCAAATCAATGGCCCAATACACCTGACATTTTGACGGAGTTTCTGCAGATGGGCGGGCGTCCGGGATTCGTAATCCGGCTTCTATTGGCGGCGACGCTCGGCGCCAACTACGGGATCTATGGGCCGCCATTCGAGTTGCAGGAGAATACACCTGTCAAGCACGGCAGCGAAGAATACCTGAATTCTGAGAAGTACGAGATCAGGCATTGGGATCTGGCGCGTCCCGACAGCCTGCGAGAATTGATTGCCCAGGTCAATGGAATTCGCAATGAAAATTCAGCTCTGCAAAATGACTGGTCATTGAAATTCCATTCCACCGATAATGATCAGCTGATTTGCTATAGCAAGGAGTCGGACGATCGCTCGAACCTGCTTGTGATGGCGGTTAATCTCGATCCCCACCACTCGCAATCTGGATTCATCATGTTGCCTTTGGACGAGCTGGAAATTCCACAGGATCGTAGCTTTGAGGCCGAAGACCTGCTGTCGGGCGAGCGATACTTGTGGCAAGGCCCGCGCAATTATGTGGAGCTGAACCCATCGATAAGATCGGGCCACATTCTCAAGATCCATCGCCGCATGAGGGTGGAGACGGACTTCGAATACTTTCTCTAGCTTTGTTGAATTCGTCTGCATTGGTTTCTGAATCATTTGAGCGACGTCGGCTGAGCACCCGCTTCAAAAGGGGTTCCCGGCGACCTGACATCCGGAGCCTCCGGTGGAAGATGTGGGGAGGCGCATCAAATATGCTTGGAGACCCGTCGCGTGAAGAAGATCGCAAGTACAATCGATCCACTCTGGTATAAAGACGCGATCATTTACGAGATCCACGTACGCGCGTTCTCTGACTCCAACAATGACGGGATCGGGGATTTTCCGGGGCTAATTTCGAGACTCGACTATCTGTCGGACCTCGGAGTGACCTGTATCTGGCTTCTACCCTTCTTCCCCTCGCCCTTGCGCGATGACGGGTACGATATCGCGAATTACATAGATGTGAACCCGTCGTATGGGACGTTGAGCGACTTCAAGCGATTTCTCGATGAGGCTCACCAACGCAATATGCAGGTGATGATCGAACTGGTCATCAACCATACGAGCGATCAACATCCGTGGTTCCAAGCCGCAAGGCTGGCGCCGCCCGGCTCGCCCGAGCGGGAGATGTACGTCTGGTCAGAGTCGGATCAGCTCTACAAAAACGCGCGCATCATCTTTACCGATACCGAAAAATCCAATTGGACATGGGACGAAGCTGCCCAGGCGTACTACTGGCATCGCTTCTTCTCGCACCAGCCGGATCTGAACTGGGATAATCCGCGCGTGATGGAAGAAGTGCTGAAGGCCATGCGCTTCTGGCTCGATATGGGTGTAGATGCGCTGCGCATGGATGCCATTCCATATCTCCTGGAGCGTGATGGGACCTCGTGTGAGAATCTGCCGGAGACACATGACGTCATCAAGGCGATCCGAGCAGCGATCGATGCCGAGTATGCCAACCGGCTGATTCTGGCAGAAGCGAATCAATGGCCCGCGGATGTGCGTCCTTACTTCGGCGATGGCGACGAATGCCACATGGCATTTCATTTCCCGCTGATGCCGCGGATCTACATGGCGCTCCGGCAGGAAGATCGACTGCCCATCACGGATATCATGGCGCAGACACCACCCATTCCAGATAGCTGCCAGTGGGGATTGTTTCTCCGCAACCACGATGAGCTGACGCTGGAGATGGTGACCGACGATGAGCGCGACTACATGTACTTCGCGTACTCGGCCGATCCTCGGATGCGGATCAATGTCGGCATTCGGCGCAGGCTGGCGCCATTGGTCGATAATAATCGCCGACGCATTGAGCTGCTCAACTCGCTGCTGCTGAGCTTTCCTGGTACACCGATTCTTTACTATGGCGACGAGATAGGGATGGGCGACAACATCTACCTCGGCGACCGCAATGGCGTGCGCACCCCGATGCAGTGGACGTCGGATCGCAATGCCGGGTTTTCAAAGTGCGACCCGGCGCGGCTTTATCTCCCGGTTGTGATGGACCCCATCTACGGGTACCAGGTAGTCAATGTAGAAGCGCAGCTTGCCGACCAATCGAGTCTTCTGCATTGGACGCGCAACATGATCGCACTGCGCAAACTGTTCCAGGTTTTCGGCCGGGGAAGCCTGAGCTTTCTGAACCCATCGAACAGGAAGATCCTTGCCTATTTAAGGGAACTCGAGCAGGACGATACCACTCATGAAACGGTTTTATGCGTTGCCAACCTGAGCCGGTTTGCACAACCGGTTTCGCTGGACCTGGCAGCTTATGAAGGCAGGGAGCCGGTCGAGATGCTGGGCTACGTGCCTTTCCCCACAGTCACGGCCGAGCCGTATCAGTTGACGCTCGCCCCGTATTCTTTTCTGTGGCTTGAACTGCAGGTCCCCAGTTCCGAAGCAAAGTCTCTGCCGGAACCTCAACTTGTGCCGGTAGCGGATACGGCCGGAACAGAAGCGCCCCCGGTTGATTTCGCGACCGCAGGATGGTCGGGACTTCTCACCGCAAGCGGCCTCGCACAGATTGAATCCGCTTTGCCGGCATGGCTCGCGCGACAGCGATGGTTTGGGGCGAAGAGCAGAAGAATCCAATCCGCGAGCGTTCGACAGTGGGCCGATCTGTCCGTTGTAGAGTCTGGCATCAAGGACCGCCTACCTGAGGACCGGTCCACGGCAGTTCCGACGCCGCCCGCCGTCTTCTTCGTAGAAGTGAGCTACTTTGAGGGTGAGCCCGACACCTATCAGCTGCCGCTTGCGATCAGCACCGGCAACCATGCCGATACAGTGACTTCCGAGCACCCCAACAGTGTTCTGACAACGCTGACTTCCGTATCCGGTGTAGCTGTTCTGCATGACGCGACGGCACGCGAGGATTTTCGTCAGATGGTGTTGATGCTGATTGAGCGGAACGCGTCAGTGCCACTCACGAGCATGCTTGCATCCGGATTGTCGAGGGGCCCGAAGAATTCCGAAGTGGATGGCAACGGATCTCTTCCAACGTCAGAGAAGAAGTCACAAGCCGAGGCAGGAGCCGGCCATGTCCGCAAACAGTCTTCCTGTGCAGCCATTGCCGTTACATGCGCAACCTGGGCAAGCGGCATCCGAGCCGCGGACAGCGAATCCTGAGCCGAGTACCGCCAGCTCACAAAAGAGCGAGCCGCGCGAATCGCCTGCCACCGGTGGCGCCGGAGACACAGAAGGAACGCTCAATGCGCATTCTTCGACGGCCTTGCGCGAGATGAAAATCGAGAAGACTTTGCCCTCACGCGTCGGCTCGGCCGAGCAATCCAACAGCTCTATCCTCTATGGTGAAGCGCTGATTCTGAAATTGTTCCGGCGGATGCAACCGGGAGAGAATCCCGATGTGGAGGTTGGAAAATTCCTTACTGAAGTTGCGCATTTCGATCGGATAGCCCCATTCCTTGGGGAGATCTCCGTGGCGCGGCGATCGGGTGACAAGACGACGGCTGCCATGCTGCAAGGACTGGTGGCCAACGAAGGCGATGGCTGGACGTGGTTCCTTCATCAGCTTATCGAACTTTTACGAGAGCGTTGCAACGGATACAGAGGCGCCCGATGTGTCTGCACCGGAATTTGGAAGCGCAAGAACACAGCGAGATCGGATACCGGCAATCGCCCAGGTATGCGATGGAAGCATCTGCACTCCTTGGCCGCCGCACAGCCGAGATGCACCTCGCATTGAGTTGCTCCCCAACTGACCCCAAATTTGCGCCGGAACCTTGTTCTCATGACGATCTGGAGACGGATGCAGGCCTGATTGAAGCGCAGATCCGTTCGGCACTGGAAGCTCTGAAATCGAAGTTCTCGATCCTGGATGAATCCGCGTCAGACGATGCCGGCCTGCTGCTGTCAAAACGCCGGGAACTGATCGAGCGCAGCCACGCCATTCTGAGACTGCCTGCAGCTGGACAACGCATTCGCATTCATGGCGATTATCATCTGGGCCAGACCCTCCGAACCGGCGCTAAAGACGGCACAACCGGTGGTGATTTTGTTCTGCTGGACTTTGAAGGCGAGCCTGCACGTCCACTTTCGCAACGCCGTCGCAAGCAGTCGCCGCTGAAAGATGTGGCTGGGATGCTGCGTTCTTTCTCTTACGTCGCGTTCGCGGGATTGAAGCAGTACCAGGATGCCAATGATAAAGTCTCGCGCCAATCGGGAGAGGCAAACCTGAGCAAGTGGGCCGAGGCGTGGCAGAACTGGGCGTCTGCCGAATTTCTGTGTGCTTATCAGGAAACCATCGCAATAAATTCGGATCTGCTGCCCTCGACGCAGGAGACCCAAACTCTGTTGGAGGCATTTGTCCTGGAGAAGGCGCTTTACGAGTTGCAATATGAGCTCAATAACCGTCCGACGTGGCTACACATCCCAATTGCAGGTATCCTATCGTTGTGCAGATGACCGGCATCAGGTTGGTTGAGCCGGCAGTCAGTTAAACTACCATTCCGCTTTGGCACGACCTTCCCCCGTTCCTTATGGCGACCGCGAATTCAGTTTCGGATGCCCACACCTCAGCCACTCCGGTGCGAGCGGATTTGCTGGTCTTTGTCGCGCCTATGGCTGCGGAGTCGCTCGAAAATCTTTTCGCCAATCTGGCGGCGGTGTTTCCGGCAGAAGATCTGGTGATCGCAACTCCGAATGACACTTCGGGGACCGCTTATCCGACTCTGCGTGTGATCTCTACGCAAGCTACCGATGCGGTATGGCCTCTCGCAGCATCTGACTTCGTGAATGCAGTGAGTGCGGCCAAAGCAAATGAAGCACGCACGGTTTTGATGCTAGGCCCCGGCGCGGACTCTTTGAGCGCGTCAGCAATTCGCGACCTGGCTGGCGCCGTATCCGATTCCACATTTGATCTGGCGGCTCCTCACTACTCGATTCCGCCGAACGCCGGGTTGGTGAACTCCGCCATTCTCTACCCGTTGACCCGCGCATTATTCGGTTCACGAACGCGGTTTCCACTGTCGATCGACATGGCATTTTCTGCTCGAATGGCCGATCGGCTGGCGAACACCGCGCAGCGCTTTGTAAATTTGAACCAGTCGGACGCCATCCTCTGGCCGGTGAGCGAAGCGGCGGTTGCCGGGCTGAGTGTGGATGAAGTCGACGTCGGCACTCGCATTTTGCCGCAACCTGCCGAACCAAACGTCAATACGATTCTCACCCTGGTTACGGGATCTCTGTTTGCCGACATTGAGGCCAAGGCTGCTTTCTGGCAGCGCCCGCGCCGCCTTCCACCCGAGCAGCGCATCTTCCCCTCGATCCATGGAATCGAGGGCGATGTTGATATCGTGCCCATGGTCGAAGCGTTTCGCCTGGCATTTTCAAACCTGCAGGAGATCTGGTCTCTCGTGCTGGCCCCGAATTCTCTGCTGGGGCTGAAGCGGCTTTCTGTGGTTGAACCTTCAGCGTTTCGTATGCCGGAGAATCTCTGGGCCCGCATTGTGTTCGATTTTCTGGTGGCCTACAGGCTTCGTACTCTGAATCGTGGACATCTGCTGGGTGCGCTGATTCCGCTTTATCTCGCTTGGGTTGCCGGACACATCAACGTCGTGAAATCCGGCACCAGTTCCGAGGTTCACGTGGAGGCAGGGGCCGCTGCATTTGAATCAGACAAGCAGTACATCGTCTCGCGCTGGCGCTGGCCAGACCGATTTAACTCATGAAGCTCAGTTTGAAAGAGAGCTCGTTCGATTCAGCGATGACGCGGTTTGAGTAGTTCAAGGAGTGAGTCCGATGCATCGATTCCTCGCAACAATGCTCCAGACGATTCAAGACTCCGAATTCGCCGCCTCCTCCCGTGATGACGGATAGCGGAACGATTTGGCACCACATGTCTGACGCGCTCCAGCAATCCGTGTATCGCGTACTGTCGCTGTTCATCGCAGTCCTGCCAGGCATACTTGCGGTGTTCGTCGCGTTGACTCTGTTCACGTTGATCGGGATAGGGCTGTCTCATGCTTTTGCGAAAGGGGCTCACGTTTCTCAAGTTCGACGAGCGACTGAATCGCACGCAGTTCGGAATGGGCCCCTTCAAGCTCTCCAACGGCCCTGATCGCCCGTGTTGCATTTTGGGGTTGCGTGCTGCTTGGCTTGATCATCGGAGTGTCGGCATTCGACGCATCCTACGCAACGGGCGCACCTTTGCCGGTTTCCATGCTGCCCTACCTGACGCACCTGGTCGGAGCCATTCTGCTGCTCATCGCTGGCACCTTAATCGCGCGGTTCCTCGCGCGCTCCGTGCTCATCGGAGCAGTGAACGCACAACTGCAATATGCGAGATTTCTCTCGCTGGGCGTGAAATGGCTGGTGCTGGTGCTTACCGCAGCTATGGTGCTTGATCACCTTCAGGTTGGCGGAAACGTTGTTGAACTTGCATTCGGAATTTTGTTTGGCGGCATCGTGCTGACGCTAGCGCTGGCGGTAGGTCTTGGATCGCGCGACCTTGTCAGTCGATCGCTTGAGGGCCGTGTGGACCGATCCAACGAACGAGCCCACGGATCACAGACGGAAGCTGAACCAACGCCCGTGGAGCCTATACGGCACGAGACAATTCGGCATTTCTAGAATTCTGCGTTGGTTCGAAGGACTGCGACGGAATCAGGTGGCAGGATCAAGCTGCCGCCTTCGACGGCGATGTCCGACCGCGAGGCAAGAACGAGTGCGGCATCAGAAACAACCGGCATCGGACGGGGAATCGAGTCCAGGTTGCAAGCCACAACAATCGATCCGCGTGTCATGCAGAGCCATTTCTGCTCTTCGCTGAAGACGACTTTTGTGTTTCCCGGTTCTCCGTCGTTCAAGGAGGGCGTTGAACGCCTCAGCTGAATCAGCTTCCAATACCATTCGAGCATTTCCGCATAAGGTGGTTCTGGAAGTTCTCTCCAGTTCAACTTCGATCGCTCGAATGTGTCACCACTCTCAGGGTCGGGAATGGTCGCAGGATCCCAGCCGAAGGCCACGAACTCCCGCCGTCGCCCTTCTGAAACCTGCCGGGCCAGTTTCTTGTCGGCGTGATCGGCGAAGTATTGGAACGGCGCAGTCGCTGCCCATTCTTCGCCCTGAAACAGCATTGGAACAAATGGACCAAGCAGCACGAGCGCTGCCGCGATCTTCGCGCGATCGATTCCTGCAATTTGGGCAATTCTGTCGCCGACAGCTCTGTTTCCGACCTGATCGTGGTTCTGGATGAAACCTAAAAAACGATGCTGCGAGAGATCTCCCGCTGGGCGGCCGTGGATTCGATTGCGATACGGGGAAAAGATCCCGTCGTAAACAAAGGTCTTCTCGAGTGCTTTGGTAAGTTGAGCAAGTGTTCCGAAATCCCGGTAATAGCCGGTGGGCGTTTCACGGTTGAGAACAGCAAAAAGTGCATGGTGAAAGTCATCACTCCATTGCGCGTCGATGCCGAAGCCGCCGCAATCGCGCGGCGTCACGATGCGCGGATCATTCAAATCGCTTTCGGCGATTAATACCAGGCTACGGCCAAGCGTCGCACCGAGAGTTTCTACTTCCATCGCCAACTGTTCGAGAAAGTGGATGGCCGAGCGGTCGACGAAAGAATGCACGGCATCGATGCGCAAGCCGTCGATATGGAAATCGCGCAGCCACATTCGCGCGTTGTCGCAGAAGAATCGACGCACCTGCGCACGAGCCGGCCTCTTCAAGATTCACGGCGCCACCCCACGGAGTTTTATGGGAATCCGTGAGATATGGACCGAATTTTCCCGTGTAATTTCCGGACGGACCGAAGTGGTTGTAGACAACGTCGAGCAACACCGCGAGGCCAAGGCTGTGAGCAGCGTTGACGAACCTCTTCAATCCATCGGGCCCGCCATACGGTTCGTGTACGGCAAAGAGAGCCACGCCGTCGTAGCCCCATCCATGATTGCCATCGAAGGCCGCTACGGGCATCAGTTCTACATGGGTGACACCAAGATCGCGAAGGTATTCGAGCTTCGCGATCGCGGAATCAAAGGTACCCTCTTGGGTAAATGTTCCCAGATGGAGTTCGTAGATAACGGCGCTCGATAAGGGTCTAGCCTGGAAGCCCTGATCAGTCCAGCGAAAAGCATTCTGGTCGTAGACGCGGGAAAGCGCGTGAACACCGTTCGGCTGCCATTGGGACCTCGGGTCGGGCTTGGGGTTACGATCCTCGTCGATCAGGAAACCGTAGTCTGTACCGGGACCGGCGGAATCGACATCAACGCTCCACCAATCGTTCTTACCTGGCCCAGACATGGGGAATGACTTGCCGTCGGCTTGTACGGAGAGGGCATGTGCGAGCGGCGCCCAAACCTTGAATTCATGCATCGCTCAGCTCTCTTCCTTGACGAGAAGCGCCACGGGAAAGCGCCGCAGCAGATTCTGCATGAGAACGCGACCGCCGTTCAATATCTCATCGGTGAGCAAGTTTCTCCAGCGCTGCCCGGGCAGGTCAACGGTTGTGTTCGACCAGTTCCCGGCGAGCTTCAAATTCCATCTCGGAACAATCGTCGCGAGACTTCCAGCTCGAAGATACCCCATGGCATGATCCGTCTTTCTTCCTTCAATCGCAAGCGGAACGAAGTCCGCACCTGCTCCAAACAACTCCGGCCGACGCCGTCGCAGATGGAGCGCGCAGTAGAGCAACCAGAGCTTCGGCATGCCGCTATCCATTCTCTGCAGAATCTCTTCGACCGCCATACCTGATTCGAGTTCCGACAGCAGCGATTGTCTTGCCACATAATCGATTGGCCCGCGGTTATCCGGATCCACAAGATGAAGATCCCACAACTCGCTCCCCTGATAGGTGTCCGGAACTCCCGGCGCGGTGCATTTCAGCAGGGTTTGTGCGAGACTGTTCACTCTTCCGGGAGAGATGATGCGGCTTACGAATTCGTCGATTGAGGATATGAACTCTGTGCTGCCATAAAGACGCTCGATGAAGATTTTGAGAGCGTCTTCAAATTCCTTGTTTTGCTGTGTCCAGCTTGTTTGCTGCTTGGCTTCGCGTACTGCCTTCAACATGTAGGTGGACAGCCGGTCGAAGTCAATTGGCCATGCGCCGATCATTGTCTGGTATAGAAAGTATTCCGTATTGCGATCGGGTTGACTCTGAGTTTTGAATGGAGCATTCAGCCGCGACCAACGCTTCAGAGATGCTTTCCATCGGCCCGGCTCCTCCGTCATGACCGCGAGCCGCGCACGCACATCGTCAGACCGCTTGGTGTCGTGGGTTGAGAGCGTGGTCATGGTGAGGGGATGAGTGGCTTGCATCTTCCCGCAGTAATCGAGGAATTCCGAGGAGGCAACGCCATTACAATCCGGGGCGCTGCCCACTTCGTTTAATCCGATCATGCGGTTGAAGCAATAGAAGGCTGTGTCTTCTACGCCTTTTGCCATTACGGGTGAAGTGAACTGCTGGAACCGGTGCACAAATTCGGTTTCGAGCGGCCCTCGGGAACGCAAGAGCAGCACGTCTGCGATGAAGTCAAGCAGGCCGGCGTCGAGATCGGGCCTTTGGCCCTTGGCCCGCTCTACGGCGTTGGCAACCTCACGACGATCCTCATCCGCGATCTCGTCTCGTTCAGGTACGACGTAGGTTCTATAGACCGCGAAGCAGGAAGCAACTTCGCGGATGGCACGCCTGATTTCTGCTCGCGTGAAATCGCGGCGATCGCGGTTGTTCTCGCAGATTTCGACGAAGAGGCTGGCCAACCGGTTCACGTCGCTGCCCAGCGCTTCCTGTTCGACGTTGAGCTTTTTGTCATGTGCAATGGGAATGAAATCGGTTGGCTGTTGGGTGAACTCTTTGTAGATCTGCGTTAGCTCTCTTAGCCCATCCGGTTGCATGAGCCAGTCATTGCTGACATTCAGAAAGTCGTAACCGCTGGTGCCCTCGATCGGCCAGTTCGCGCGAAGGAATTCTCCCGGCTCGAGTATCTTTTCGCCGATGATCCACGCGTCAGGAGATCGTTGCCGCAAACGGGTGAAGTATTGAAGTGGATCGCGTAAGCCATCGGGATGATCGACGCGGACTCCATCAATTACACCTTCGCGAAGCCAATCGAGGATGCGCCGATGTGTCGCATCGAAAACGTGTGGCCGTTCAACGCGCAAGCCAACCAAATTGTTGACGTCGAAGAATCGGCGATAGCCAAGCTCCTGGTCGGCAGTACGCCAGTAAGCCAGTCGGTAGTGTTGCAGGTTCAGCAGCTCATCCAGAGCGTCATGATCTGCATTTAACTCGCGAACGGCATTGTCGATTGCCAGCAGCGCTTCAGGATGTTCTTCACAGAATCGTTGCAGTAGGCCGTAAACGACTACCTTGTCGCGGTGCCGCGAATTGATGCCATCGATGTCGGTCGGTTCCGGCACCGGCAAGCGAGACAAGCTGTCAGAGAGAAAGCTAAGGGTCGGACTGTTCGCGAATCGAGCCGCTCGATCAAGAATGACAGGCAAGGAACGTGGGGCGAGAGGGTAGAGATTCTCGACGTATCGGACACAGAAGGAACCGTGATCGCGATCGACCTGAATCTGGCCGGCAGCCAACACGCGGCCATACTGGTCGCCCAGGACAGGTATCAGCACCTTGTTCTGAAGTTTGACTTCCGATGAGTGCCAGTCGATGTCGAACCACGTGGCAAAACGGCTCGATGGTCCATTCTCGAGAACATCCCACCAGTTCTGGTTGCCGGCGCCGGTCGCCATGTGATTCGGTACGATATCGAGCACCTGGCCGAGCCCGAGTTCTGCGAGACGGGTACAAAATCGCTGATGGCCCTCCTCGCCACCCAATTCTTCATTCACTCGCTGATGGTCGATCACATCGTAACCGTGCATACTGCCCGGAGCAGCCTGTAGATAGGGCGAACAATAAACGTGCGAAATTCCCAGCTCCTTCAAGTAAGGAGCAACCTTCGCTGCGTCGTCGAATGTAAAATTCGTGTGCAACTGGAGCCGGTATGTCGAGGTGGGAACGCGCGGCATATCTCGTGTTGCACCAAGTTGGCCTGGCCTGGGATGGGAGGAGCTATAACTCAGCCGTAACGCAGTTGGATGCAGACCGCATCCCAGGAGGATGCATGACTAAACCGTCTCCTCATCTTCAGGTCAGCACAGCGGCCAGAATCGCAAAGAATAGCGAGATCGGCATGATGATCATTCCAACTCTGAAGAACTGCCAGCCGCTTATCTCGAGCCCCTCGCGCCGGATGGCGGTGAGCCAGAGAATCGTGGCAAGCGAGCCGGTGATGGAAAGGTTTGGGCCAAGGTCAATTGCGATCAGGATTACCCTTGCGAAAATTGGCTGAAGGGGAACCGTGCGCAGCGTGGCGCCTGTGATCAGTCCGAGAGGGAGATTGTTGACGAGATTTGTGCCAAAGGCCAGTGCGGTTCCAACCCCGAACGCCGCTTGAGCAGACGGCAGGTGCAGAAGTCTCTCGAATGTGTTTTGAAGCAGGCGCATGGCTCCGGCGCTCTTCACGGCTTCAACGATGACAAAAAGAGCAGCAACGAGAGGAAGCACGCTCCAGCTGATCTCTCGCACCAGGCGGATCGGATTAGACCTGCTTCGTATCACTACGATTGTTGTAACTGCGATGGAGGCCAAGCACGTTGGCAAACCAAGATCCATCTTCAATGCCGAGGCGACGAGCAATACCGCTGCAACGGCAATGATTCCGAACAGGCTGATCTTTCCCATGCCGGAAAGATATACATCCGACGTTGAGCCATCGCATGGCGCAGACAGCTGTTTGCGGCTGTGCCAGCGAAGCAGCACGTAGGTGATCACGATGGCCGCCAGCGAGGGAACACTGAACATGGCGAGCCATTGAATCAAGGGCGGCATGGCCGAATTGAAGACAACCAGATTTGCCGGATTGGAGATAGGAAGAACGAAGCTGGCTGCATTTGCGATGAATGCACAAGAAAGAAGGTATGGCAGTGGCTGAGCCTTGGCGCGCTTGACTGCCGCTAAGACTGCCGGCGTTAGCACAACGGCGGTAGCATCATTAGACATGAAGATCGTGACCAACGTGCCGACCGCATAAATCAGTGTGAATAAGCGGAACGAAGATCCGTTCGCCAGTTTGACCGCAATATTCGCCATCCAGGAGAACACGCCCTGATCTTTCGCGAGCTCAGCGAGAAGCATCATGCCGGTGAGGAACAGATAGACATCCAGTCCTTCGGCTACAGCCTTGCCCGCAAGGGTTAGCGGTATGAGCCGTAAAATGCAAAGCAAAATAGCGCCGCCTGAGGCCCAAACCGCCTCGGGCATTTTGAATGGCCGAAACAGCATCAGGACAATGCTCAATATCGAAATGGTCCATATGAGGAAATGCGCCATCATCGCTTCGGTCTGCCCCCGCACGCGCGAATTCCGAAACTGGAACATGGCAGCACATTTTGAACGCCTTCAATTCCCCTGAGATGCAACAGCAAGAGCTCATTGGCGCTTTGCAACGTAAAGACCTCCAGAATCACATCGTCTTGGGTGTGATGCGCAGCAAGATGTTACTCGACACATTTTCGCATCAAGTTCAAGACGGTTCTAATGGGCGATCTCAGCGGACGAAATATCGACTCCCGAAACCCTTCGCATGAGACACGCTTATTGAAAGAGCAGATCGTCTTCGGGCTCTACCATGGGATCCCGGAAATTCGACAGACCGACGCCTACGAGGCGGAATTTCTGCTTCGGTTCCATTCGTACTCTTTCTCGAAGCGCGAGAGCGATGTTGGTGAGTTCGACGCACGAGGAAACAGGCGAAATGGGTGTATGGCTTCGCGTGAGAATGCTGAACTCCGCTGTTTTGAGCTTAAGCACGATCGTTCTCGCAACTCTCGACTCCTTGCGCGAAGCCTGCCATACCTTCTCCGCGAGGCGACGAATCATGGCTTCGGTCTCGTTCAATAAGACATCGGATTCAAACGTGTCCTCAGCGGAGATTGACTGGGTTGGCCGGTTCGGTTCGACAGGATTATTGTCGATTCCGCGCGCCAACTCATAAAGACGGATGCCGTAGCGCCCAAATCGCTCCTGCAGGACAGCAGCGTCGAGACGTCGAATATCTCCGACCGTCTTCACTGCGAGTTGAATAAGTCTTTGCGCCGTCACCTTCCCGACTCCTGGCAATCGCTCAACAGCGAGCGGAGTGAGGAAGTCGATCGCCTTTTCCGGCTTGATCACGAACAAGCCATCCGGCTTCTTCCAGTCTGAAGCGATCTTCGCCAGGAACTTGTTCGGCGCAACCCCAGCAGACGCGGTGAGATTAAGTTCCAGCCGGATCTGCTCACGAATCGTGCGGGCAACCTGCGTTGCGTTCGGAAGTCCGGTCTTGTTCTCCGTGACATCAAGATAGGCCTCGTCCAGTGAGAGTGGCTCGACGAGGTCGGTGTGGCGCAGAAAAATCTCTCGCACATTTCTTGAGACTGCGCGGTAGCGAGGAAAGTCCGGTGGAAGAAAGACAGCGTGGGGACATAAACGTTCAGCCTGAATCGCGGGCATTGCAGAGCGGACGCCGAATTTTCTCGCTTCGTATGAAGCAGCACAAACCACGGAGCGTTTTCCGCGCCAAGCCACAACAACCGGCACGCCTCGCAGTCGCGGATCATCCCGCTGCTCTACCGATGCATAAAACGCATCCATGTCCACGTGAATGATCTTGCGAGCGTCCATCTGACTATTGCGGCCTGGATAGGCTTGAGAACGCAAGCGGCAATTGGTCAGTGCGCCACAACAGGCCGATCAGTAGCATATAGCTTCACATGATAGATCCGCATCCGGTGAGGATCCATCGAAAGCTGACGGCCCTGATTGCTCTGATCTCCGTTGAGACGACGCAGTGTGATCCAGGTGCCATCCGCGCCCCGGCTAACTTCCTCGATCGATGCAATGCCACTCAGCTTGTTATCGATGTCGGGGTCTCGAAAGAATGAAATCGTCAAGCCGCTTCCGGCGATGTAGAACTCGTTTGGCCTTGATTGGATTGCGATCATCGCGCCGTCGTCCGTCGCAAGCGTCCGTGCCGGCCACGAGCGAGAGAGCGTGGCTTCGAACAAGTATCCACCGGTTGCTATAGTCCGGGTTGGCCGCGGACTGTCTTTATGAAGTACAAGGGCTCGCAGATTTCCAGATTCCTGGCTTTCCAAAAGCATGTCGCTGAGTTGGCCCAATGTATCGTAGACTTCCGCAATGTTCGGTTCCGCGGACTCCGCGTTTGTCGACTGTTGCACACCCTCAATCGCAAATGGAGAAAAGCCGAAGGCCTTCGCTTCACCATAGGCATAGAGCGCATTGTATGGAGCGCTTTCCATCCGCGCCTCGGGAACGAAGACTGCGTTTCCGCTGAATCGGTAGCGGTCAATCCAATATTCAAAATTGGGCCAGTAGATATCGGGCGAGTAGAAGTCTATCGCGGGCGCGGTAGCTCGATAGACATCGAGGTAATAGGGATGCGGTCCACCGCTGGGATACTCGCCAGCCCGCTCGCCTGGCGCGGGAAGCTGGCAGTTCACATACATTGGTAACGAATACTCGCGCTTGCCTGCCTCGGCAACGGCCTGAATGTATCGCGCGTAATTCCAGGCCATGAATACTTCGTCTGAAGCATCTCCAAAAACGTCCCGCCATGTCTTTCCTGTCGGGTTGAAGTGTGCGCGCAACTCTGGAGATAGAGAATCACGGTTCTTTTGAAGATCCCGAACCAACTGTACAGGAACTGCTTCCTCGAATAACCGATTAGCCCCTGCTGAACGGTCGCGGCCACGCCCAAGATAGCCGACCTCATTCTCTACCTGCACCATCAGCACGGTCTGGTCATTTTCGTCCTTCGTCTTGAGATGCTTCATCAGTGCTGAAAATGCTGCGCTATCGGCGCGGAGCGATTCGGTCCCCAGGGTGGAAAGAATCTCAAGCTGTTCGCCGTCTGCCGACTCGGCTCTAGGAAAGCGCCGAGGATCCTGCTTGACCCAGTCGGGGATGTAGCTTGACACGCCGTTTTTCCAACTGCCGAACCACAAGAGCACGAGGTGCAAATGGTGCCGGCGCGCGACGTCAATCCAATGATCGAGAACGCCGAAATCGAAGGTGCCCTCGGTGGGCTCAATCTGTTCCCACGCCACCGGCATCAGCACGGTGTTCACGTGCAGCCCGGAGACTTGAGGAAGGATGCTGTCCGCCTGCGCCGCGGTGCCTGCTGACGAATTACCCAGTTCACCACCGAGAATCAGGTAGGGCTTTCCGTCGACGATCAGCTGCTCAATGTCGCCGGATTTAGAAATCTTTGGCGGCTCGGCCGCATTAGAAATAAGTGCACCAGAAAGGCATCCGGCGAACAGGAAAACGAGCAGTCCTTTGGGCGTCAAAATTTGCGCCTCCCGTCTATCAGTTTGCGCGATCAAACAGGCTCAGAGAAATCGCATCGCCCATCGCCTTGTATCCGGCGGGTGAAGGATGCAGATGGTCACCGCTGTCATACGCTGGCAGAAGCTGATCGGGACGCTGCGGATCGCGGACAACACTGTCAAAATCAATGACCGCATCGAAGTTTCCGGCGGTGCGAATCCAGCGGTTCACTGCCTGCCTATCAGCCTCGCTGAGCGGCCCAGGATGATAGTAAGCGGATCCAATGTAAGGGGTGATTGTGGCTCCGATTACGCGCAACCCGTGAGCATGCGCGCGGACAATGATTTGCTGATACGCCGCCAGCACCCGCTCAACCAGCGCCGCATGCTGCCCCGCGGAAACTTCGCCGTCGCGCGCTAGTCCCCCAAGATCGTTCACGCCTTCGAAGACGATGACCCAACGCACGCCAGTCGGAGCAAGCGCGTCGCGATCAAACCGTGCCAACGCATTCGGCCCGAGGCCATCGCTGAGCAAGTGATTGCCGCCAATACCCTGGTTGGATACTCCAATGTTGCGCGTTGCCGGAGAGCCCTGCAGTCTGCCGGCAAGCACATCTGTCCAGCGATCATTTCCATTCGTGGTTGTGCCGTGTCCGTCGGTGATGGAGTCGCCAAGTGCGACAACCGCAGCAGAACCTGGCGCAGCCTGCACATCAATCTCCGAGACCTGGTACCAGTGGTCCACATGCTTCGGCTCGGTCAAAGTCGCCGCGTCCACCAGGTCTCCATGAACGTAATAAGACGTTGCGCGCGAGCCCGGATGGCCGGTCTCCCTTGAGGGTGGCGACTGCAAATGGAAGGTCACCGCTAGGTCAGAGAGCGGCGCGACGTTGTAATCCACCGGATCGGAGATAAGCTCTGCGCCCGGCGGAATCACGGCTTCGGCATTTCCAGCAAATGTCAGTGGTCGATCGCTTGCCGGGTCAATGGCCGGCGAAGCGGGCGAAACCGGCCGTGCGATGTGCGCGGACGTGACGTGAATCGCTTCGGTTCCGAAAGCATTGGACAGGTGCACACGCAGCGCCGATCCGCCTACCGACAAATGAAAAATCTGCCGCACCGTCGCATCGGTAAGCTCGTCTGGCGGCAATGCGTTTTGTGGTTCCGGTATCTGCTGTGATGCTCCCCAACTCGTCACCCAGGCCGAAGGAGTTGACGCATGTTGAGGCTGCGACCAGGCCGCAATGCAATTCAGAAAGACGAACAGTACGAGGAACGCGAAGAAATCTCGTGCTTGCCTCATGGCGAAAGGTTTAATATGGCCCCCAACTAAATCGCTTTGCGAAAACGACCAAAGCATAACATCCTGGAGCTTTTCCGTGACTGTCTTCAAGCAAAACCTTGCGCTTATTTGTCTTATTTCGATAATTTGCGGGATCACCGGTAGCGTAGCACTCGCGCAGGCCCCATCGCCAGTCACGTTCACGGCGGATCAGGACCACCAGAACATGATGGATCAACTCGGGATCAAGGCCCTGCGGCCGGGGCCAAGCGGTAACGAGAACGCTCCAAATCACGCCAACTACGACGAGTCGAAAGCCAATCCCTACCCCAATGTTCCTGACCCGCTCATCATGAACGACGGCCAGAAGGTGACGACACCAGAGATGTGGTGGACCAAGCGTCGTCCCGAAATTGTGGAGATGTACTCGAAGTATGTCTACGGTCGGGTTCCGAGCAGCGTCCCGAAGGTGAGTTGGACGGTCAACACCGTGGATCACGAAATGATTGGCTTTACGCCCGTCATCGCCAAAGACGTCGAGGGTGTTGTCGACAACTCATCGTACCCGGCAATCGGCGTCCACATTCACATGATGGTGGTGTTGCCTGCTCGCGCCAACAGTCCGGTTCCGGTGCTGATGATGTTTGGCCGCGCCGCATTTCCGAATCCCAACGAACCCTCCGGCAGTGATCTGGATATGATCAACAAGGCCTGGGAGTCCGTGCTTGTCAAGGAAGATCCGTCGCTCAAGGAGATTTTCGAACAGCATCCGGCGTGGCAGCCGGTTAAGGGCACGCCATTTCAGTTCCCGCAATTGAATGAAGATGGTGGACTGCCGAACACCTGGCAACTGGTCGCGGCGGGTTGGGGATTCGTTTTAATCGATCCAGGAAGCGTGCAGGCCGATGACGGTGCCGGGCTCACTCGGGGAATTATTGGCCTGGTTAACAAGGGACAGCCGCGTAAGCCGGAAGACTGGGGCGCGCTGCGGGCGTGGGCGTGGGGTGCGGGACGTGGCCTGGACTACCTTGAGGCCGACCCCGCAGTCGATGCAAAGCATGTTGGCATCGAAGGTGTTTCGCGCTATGGCAAGGCTGCACTTGTGACCATGGCATTTGATCAGCGCTTTGCAATGGTGCTGGTCGGATCTTCGGGCAAAGGCGGCGCTACGCTGCTGCGGCGCAACTTCGGCGAAGCCGTCGAGAGCCTGACTGGAGGTGAACATCATTGGATGGCTGGAAATTTCCTGAAATATGGAGCTTCCGATGCAACTTTCGGAAGCATGACAGCCGGGAATATCCCGGTCGATTCGAATGAACTAATTGCGCTGTGCGCACCGCGTCTCACTTTCATCAGTTACGGAATTCCGGCGAAGGGCGACGCGAAGTGGCTCGATCACCAGGGAAGCTTCATGGCCACTGTGGATGCGAGCCGAGTTTTCACTCTGCTTGGCGCCAAAGGCCTTGCGGTTGAAGGCGATTATCGTACGGCGCAAATGCCGCCGGTAAACACCGGGTTCCTCGACGGCCAACTCGCCTGGCGGCAGCACGATGGAGGCCACACAGATGCCCCGAACATGAAGTACTTTATCCAATGGGCCGACAAGTTTATCGGACATGCCCCGCCACAATAGCTGATAGGCAGACGCATCGTGGAGGACTTCTTGTTGCAGCGCTATTGCGGCTGCACCTCGACGCCGACAACCGTCGCATATCCTTTGACAGGCTCAAAACTGAGAAGCAGTTTTCCCTGAGCATTCGGCTCAATTCCAGCAAATCTGCGGGTTATGCCATTCGTCCCATGCGCTTCTTTTGTCAGGTCGAAGTTTTGCAATAGCACCTTGCCATTGCAATACACGTTGAAGACGTGTGAAATCTCTGCGCCCTTGCTCTCGGAATTCATCAGCTCTGCGGGACCGTTTTGGCGCGCTGCAAAATACAGCGTCAGCAAATATTTTCCAGCTGCCACCGGAATTGCGTAGGAGAAATTGCCCCACCGCTCCGATTCGAACAACTCCGGATCATCGGTCCCCGTAACCGCCGTTGAGTAAGAAGCGAGTTGTCCGCCTTCGAAATAGTTATCGGGACTCCACCAATGGCTGTCGTTGGAGTAGTAGGGCGTTTGCCGTGCCAGAATCCGCACCGGACGCATGCGATCTCGCAAGCCAGGCAGGATTTCAATAGCCGAAAGCGTCGCCTGCTTTCCATCTTCACCAGCGAACTCGAGGTGAAGCACACCATCGGCTGCGGGAGTGATCTCGGGAAAGACTTTGATATCGGCGGTGAGGCTGGCGCCGGCGTCTGCCACCACGTCGAATCCGCTGAGCAGCGTCTTGCCATTCGCACGGACCGTCATGATGCGGCTGCCTTCTCCACCCGTTCCTCCAGATTCCGGGCCGAACACTGTCTCAGCAAAGTGCAGACGCAGTTCGTAGATTCCTTTCGGCAAGGGAATGTCGTAGCGGAACTGCCCTTGTCGGTTCGTGCGATAGAACGCTGGATTCTGGGTGCGGGCAATGCGCGAAGCGGGGCTGTTAAATGCTGTCCCGCCCGCGAAATCGTAATCCGCGCTCCACAGTTTGCCCGCATGGTCCACCAGGCTTCGGCTACTGCCGGCAAGAATCCGAGTCTCCTGCCCTGCAGGCGGTCCGATGAGTGTTTCGGCGGGCTGGCCCTTGCCCTGGAATTCAGTTGTCGCGCTCGAGGGTGCGGAAGGCTTTTGCATTCTGCCCCGCAACCACGGATAGGCGATTCCGAGGCCTAGAAGCAGGAGGGCAATGATGCCAGCAACCCACCATTGAGTTTTGCCAAAGGGCCACCTCTGATGGGTCGCTATTTCGACCGGAGCATGTGCATCTGGAGCCTCAGGCAGAGGATCTGCGCCGACTGAGCGCTCGCCGACTTCGAACCTCGGTACGTACTGTCCGACCGGAATAGTGATGCGCACCTGGTGGGATGCGCCCGCCCCTGCGTAATACTCGGCCAGCCGCTTGCGCAGCCGGTTGGCCTCGACTCTTACGATGGAATCGGAATCCTGATCAAAGGATTCTCGCCGCTGAAAAACCTCCAGAGCGATCGAATATTCCTTGATCTGGTTCGCTTCTCCCGCAAAGTACTTTTCGCAGAGATACGACAACAGATGGGCGAGCTTCGGGGCGCGAACGAACTCCTTCGCTTCGAGCAGAGTGGCAAGCTCCGCGCGTTGCAGTTCTCGTTCAACCGATTCCATGCTTCCTATCGTCATTTTGCGACGCCTTCAACCGCAACTTCCCACTATAGAGACTCGGATGCACAGCCATATTAGTTCCACATTATTGTTGCTGGGCGGATTTAACGGTGTAGGTAGCGGGCCCGCCGCCGGATGTAACGGTATTAACCTGGGCCGCAAACGTCGAAAAATCGACCAGTAACTGCTGACGAGCGTTCCCCGTAAACCCTGCTGAATTATGCATCTGCGGCAATCTCGAGAATTTGTAGCGGCGATGCAACGGGTAAGTAGCAGGTATAGCGTTGTTCCCTCGCAGCGTTGGTCGTTTACTTGAATCGACGTTGAGCAGATCGCCGGGACAGGCAGTAACCGCACAAGCGAAATGCTCCTCGTGGAGGAGGTAAGACCATGAGAACTTTCACGATGAAGCTGATTGCAGCCGGACTTGTTCTATGTGCGGCACCTTTCCTGAGGGCAGATTCTTCCTCGCTTGATCTACCCAAGACGGATGAAGTCGCAAAGTCCGCAGAAATGAAGGGTGATCTGGAGCGCATCCACAATAACTACCTGCTGGCTATCAACTATTACCGCCAGGCCTTACGCGCCGATCCACGGAACGCAACCCTTCTGAACAAGCTGGGGATCTCCGAACTGAAGCTGGGCGATAGGGGACCGGCACGTAAGTATTTCAACCAGGCGTTAAAGGCCGATCCGAAGAACATTTCGGCGCTGAATAACCTGGGCGCCGTCGCCTACCTGGATAAGAAATACAAGCCTGCGGTCCGATACCTGAAGCGAGCCCTCGAACTCGATGAATCCAGTGCGCCTTCCCATCTAAATCTTGCGGAAGCCTGGATGGGTCTGAATCAAGTGGATCGCGCCATGACGGAATACGCGCGGGCCATCGAACTGGATGCCGACATTCTGAGTGAGAGCCAATCCGGCATTTCGGCCCGTGTGAGCACTCCAGAACAGCGTGCGCGCGTTGACTACCTGATCGCTAAGGCCTATGCGAGACGAGGCAATATCGACGGTGCATTGGAATACCTGAAACGCGCCAAGGAGGGAAACTTCGCCGAACTTTCCAGAGTGTACAAGGATCTGGATTTTGCCATGCTTTGGACCGACCCGAGGCTGGAGAAGATCGCCAAGCGGTGATGAACCAGTTGCGGATTGTCACAGATTGCGCCTCGCGGATCACCGCGGGGCGCATCATCTTTTGACAGAAATTCGCAGAGTGAATCCATCATGAATTTGTTCTCCCACACGCCAGCGTGTGACTCTCGTCACGGTAATTGCAATAAGCAGAACCTATGATTCCTCGCTAAGCTACGGGCCAGTTCCCATCGCGGCCTGATCTTGTTGCCGTCCCTCCGTTCCAATTCACTCAGGCCTTCTGGGAACAGAAGCTGACTTAACCAGCCAACATCATGCTGGCCCCGGGCCGAGAAGGAAATCACATGAACCACCATGGGCGAAAGATTGTTATCATTGGCGGCGGAATTGGCGGACTCTGCACTGCAGTCTATGCGCTGAAATGCGGCTATGACGTCGAGATCCTGGAGATGCACGACATGGCCGGGGGGCTTGCGATGAGTTGGCGCCGCGGACCGTATACCTTTGAGACCTGTCTGCACTGGCTCGTCGGCTCGAGCCCAAGCGGTGAATTGCACGCCCAATGGAAAGAGATCTTCGACATTGAGAAGTTGACCTTTATCAATTCGGAAGAGTTCGTCCGCGTCGAAACGGACAGCGGCGAGCGCCTGAGCATGTATACAAATGTTGATCGTCTCGAAGCGGAACTCCTTCGCCGCGCCCCAAATGATGCGGCAGCGATCTGCGATTTCACGCATTCGGTGCGTGCTCTCGTGAAGTTCAGAATGCTCGACCCCGCCGGTGGTCTTGCAGAGAATTGGCGCGACATACTTCACGATTTGCCGATATTCCCTCTTTTGGGAAAACTCGGCAAGACCAGCGGCGAGGAGTATGGCAGGCATTTCTCCGATCCGTTGTTGAGGAGCTTCTTCTCGACCGGCGATGTCGGAAAGCTCTCTGCGATCGCCATGGTGCTTTCGCTGGCCTGGATGAATGCGGGTAACGCCGGGTACTGCATTGGCGGATCGCAGGCGATGATCCGGCTCATTCAGGACAAGATCGCGAGTCTCGGCGGCAGGATCCGTTTCAGAGCCAAGGTCGATCGCATCCTTGTGGAGAAAGACACTGCTGTAGGAGTGCAACTCACGACCGGCGAGGCGCTCCCTGCCGATTGGGTAATCTCAGCCGCCGATGGTCACGCAACCATCTTCGAGATGCTCGGCGGAAGATATATCGACGCTGCGATCCGCAAAAGATACGACGAAAAGGCGACATTCGCCTCTTATCTGCAGGTCTCATTGGGAATCGCACTCGACCTTAGCGATCAGCCCCCGATGCTCGCGCGCATTCTAGGTTCGCCGCTGGAGATCGATCCCGGCACTGAAACCAATCATGTTTCCTTCCGCTTCTTCAATTTCGATCCGACGTTTGCCCCGGCAGGTCGGACTGCGGTCACAAGCATTCTCCCAACACGCAACTTTGCCTACTGGACGGATCTGCGTCGCGATAATTTCGCTGAATATCAAGTTCAGAAAAAACGTGTCGCCGACGCAATCATCGCGGTTCTGGACAAGCGCGTTCCCGGCGTGCGCGATGCGATTGAGGTAGTCGACGTATCCACGCCGGCGTCAGTCATTCGCTACACAGGCAACTGGAAAGGTTCCCAGGAAGGATGGCTTGTCGAGCCCGGTTCAAGCTTCAGGCTCTTGCCGAACACGCTTCCCGGCTTGGACCACTTCATGATGGTAGGCCAGTGGGTAATGCCAGGTGGCGGCCTTCCATCGGGTCCGATAAGCGCTCGGCCCGCGGTGAAAGCCATATGCAAGCACGATCGCGTTCCCTTCGATCTGCATCGCGAACATTCAACCACACCCGCGGCAACCGGAGTTTGAAGGACAAGTCCGAAGCGCAGACAGGATTGATTCCAGCTTCTCTGACTCGGGCAACCCGTGCTCCATCTGTCAGAAGGGTTACTTTCGTGAGGACTCACTATGCCCTATTGAGCCGGAGGGTATCTGGTGCGTTTCGCTGAAATCTGTTCCTCTTTGAATACCGCCGAGGGGTTGATGCAGAGGGAAGTAACTCCTTCTACAGAGAACCTTGGCTGTTACAGATTTTCACCATCTATCCACATCCTCTGACGCTGAAGGGATCGCGCACCTAAGCAACTCGGGCTCACTTGCGCAGAATCTCACAAGGCTATTTTCCGGCCGGCTCCCCACAGAGGTTTTGGAGTGTTTTCTTTTCCCCGCTAGCCAGGAGCCCAAATGCAAGCAAAACGTGCACGCCTCTCTGTCTTGAGCCTCTCCCTGTCTCTCGTGACGCTCGGCGCAATCATCCCGCTCCTGAGTGGCTGCGGATACTTCGCTGTGACTGACCCTTCGTTCTATGCCGGCATTTCAGCGCCGGTAAGCACCCTGCGAGTGAACCAGCAAATGCAGTTGAAAGACAACGCCAGGACCACCGGCGTGCCCGTGATCTTCTACGTCAACGGAATTCAGGGCGGGAACTCAGAATTCGGCACAATCGACAGCAACGGCCTTTATACGGCTCCCGCAATCGTTCCGGTTCCAAACACCGTGAACATCACCAGCACCACGGCCAAATTCCCCAACGATCCTCCTGGGGCGGCGGCGGTCGGCGTACTGAACCCTATTCCGAATCTGACTTCAGTGACACCGACCGCCTTCTCTGAAGGCACCACCACGGTTACGGTGAGCGGCTCGCAATTCGTTTACGGCGCGCAGATTCTGTGGAATAACACAGCGGTTCCGACAACCTTTATTTCTTCAACTCAACTGGTGGCTTCTATACCGGCGCCAAATCCCGGGACGTTCCCCTTGGCAGTGAGCAATCCGAACCCCGGTTCCGTGACGACAAAGCCACTCTTGGTCAAGGTCGGGCCGGGGCAAGTAGTGCTCATTCTGCAGCCGAATGAAGGCACCGATGTGCGCGTGAGCAATCCGCTCAACCTCGGACTCACTGTCACCGGTACGGATAATCCGGCTGTAAATCTTTTCATCAACGGAGTCGCCGGGGGTAACGCGCAGATCGGCACAGCGGTCTCAAACTCTGACGGCTCGATCACCTATACCGCACCGGCGGTAGTTCCCAGTCCCAACGTTGTACAACTCACGATCGTCAGCGTTGACAACCCCACTGTTTCCATCAATCGCAATATCTCGGTCTTGAATCCGATCCCAATTCTCAGTTCCGCAACTCCAAATTCGTTCAATGTGGGAACGGCATCGGTCGTAGTTCAGGGGCAGAGTTTCATATCCGGCGCCCAGGTGCTCATGAACGGAGCCCCGGTGCCCACAACCTTCAACAGCGGCGGGCAGCTTACTGCGAATCTCTCCATCTCAGAGCCGGGCACTCTCGATTTGCAGGTGCTCAATCCGAGCCCGGGCCCCGCCACCTCCAACGATCTGATCGAAGACGTTGCAGGCGGCGCGCCGGTTCTGCCGGTAACCCCGCAAGACGCCGCGCGCTTCCTTGACCAGGCGACATTCGGCGCGACAGACGCGGATATCCATCAGGTCTCGCAAATTGGATTCCAGACGTGGCTCAATCAGCAGTTCAGCATTCCGCAAACATTGCGTGAGCCCGGAGTCGAGCAGGCGCTGATCCTGAACAACCCTCCGTGCGCCGCAAGCGATTTGAAGTGCAACACCGCTCTCTTCGTTCAGAACAATCAGGATGAAATCTATGTCGAAAACGCCTTTTGGCAGCAGGCCCTCGCGGCAAACGATGAACTCCGGCAGCGGGTGCAGTACGCTCTCTCAGAACAATTCGTGATTTCAGGAACGACCCCAGCGGTGCAGAATATGCCGCGCGGTGAAGCCGCCTACTACGACATGCTGGGCGCCGATGCCTTCGGAAATTTCCGGCAGTTGCTTCAGGACGTGACGCTGAATCCGATGATGGGACAGTTTCTCTCGATGCTTCAGAACGACAAGGGTGACGCCAATACAGATCCGGATGAAAACTACGCGCGCGAAGTTATGCAGCTGTTCACCATCGGTCTCTATCAGTTGAACGACGACGGCACTCAGAAGTTGGACTCCACCGGCAATCCGATTCCAACGTACTCGAATACCGATGTGATGGGGTTGGCGAAGGTCTTCACGGGCTTCAGTTGGAACGTTCCAGGCAACACGAGTGATACGGCCTGGTCGAATTGCTGCATCTACGTCGGCACCGGGTATGGCGAAGACCTCCTGCCGATGCAGGCTTACCCAAGCCATCACTCCACCGACGAGAAGGATTTTCTTGGTGTAACGATTCCAGCCTCGGGCGCACCGGATCCAAACGGCGATCTCAAAATCGCACTCGACACTCTCTTCAATCACCCGAATCTGCCGGCATTCTTCTCAAAGCAGTTGATTCAGCACCTGGTGACATCCAACCCAAGTCCGGGGTATGTGAGCCGGGTTGCCGCGGTTTTCAAGGATAACGGCCAGGGTGTTCGTGGTGATATGAAGGCCGTGATCACGGCAATTCTTCTCGATTCTGAAGCTCGCGACACAGCGACCGACGCCGGCAATCCGCAGTATGGCAAAGTCCGCGAAGCGCTGATCCGCTACACCAACTGGGCTCGCGCCTTCACGGCACAATCGCGAACCGGGTCGTATTACCTGGGCAGCACGGAGGATCCAATCTGGGGTCTTGGACAGATGCCCATGCGCTCCCCAACAGTATTCAACTGGTTTGCTCCCGGCTATACACCGCCCGCCACCAGCATTGCGCAAGCTGGACTTGTCGCCCCTGAAATGCAGATGACCAATGTCACGACCGTTGTCGGCTATCTGAACTACATGCAGTCGGCAATTGGAAGCGATTCGAAGAATGGGTCGGATCTCTTTTCGTCCTACGGAGCCGAGTTGAACCTGGCGAACACGCCGGATCAACTAGTGGATCGAGTCAATCTGCTTGCTGATGGCGGGACAGATGGACAGCACGCTGCAAAGCCAAATTCTGAGCGCGGTGAGCGCCATCTCCATCCCGTCAGGCGATCAAAATGCAATCAACGCGGCGCTTGCCGCGCGCGTCCAAACGGCAGTTTATCTAACGATGGCTTCACCGGCCTTCTGTGCGCAGTTCTAGGAGACTACAGTGAATAAACTCGAACGATCGCGTCGCCAGTTTCTTCGGACAGCGTCTATGGCTTCAATGGCCGGCCTTTACGCCAGTCCATTCCTCCTGGAACTGAATTCGCTGGCAGCCATGGCGCAGAGTTCCGCGCCATCCGACTATCGCGCGCTCGTATGCGTATTTCTGCAGGGCGGCAACGATGGTCATGGTACGGTCATTGCAACCGATCCCGATTCCTATGCGGCGTTTACGCAGGCCAGGTCGGGTGCGCCGGGCCTCGCCTATCCTCTCAGCCAACTGCTTCCGATCACGCCGAGAACTACGCAGAGCGGCCGCACCTTTGCCTTGAATCCATCCTTGGGCGGGGTGCAGAACCTGTTCAACGCAGGTCGAGCCGCGGTTGTCGCGAATGTCGGCACGCTTATCGCACCGGCGACCAAGGCGCAGGTGATGGCCAGTTCAGTTCCTCTGCCCGCTTCTCTCTACTCACACTTTGATCAAACGGCGGCGTGGCAGGCGATCGCTTCCAACGGCGGCAGCGCCGAACACATCGGCTGGGGGGGATCGGTTGCCGATCTCATCGAGAGTATGGGCATGAACTCAAATTCCATGTTCACCTGTATCTCGACTGCCGGAATCGCACTATTTCTTTCCGGCCAGAGTTCTTACCAGCTCAATGTCACATCGGCGGGTCCCATTCCCATCGGCGGATTAGCACAGCCGCTGTTCGGGCAGTCAGCGGGAACCAACGCCCTCTCGTCGATCTTGACAGCCGACGAAGCAAATCTGTTCGCAAAGGAATACGAGGTTGTCGTGACTCGGTCGAACCAGGCGCAGGAGTTGCTTTCCACTTCGATGCTCCCGGCGGGAGCCACCGGCGTCCCGAATCCGCCGCAGTATCTAGACCCCGTTACCAACAAGCTCACCGATAATCCGCTCGCTACTTCGTTGCAGACGGTCGCGCGCATCATCGGCGGGCGCTCGGGACTTGGCGTAAGCCGACAGATCTTCTACGTGCAGCTCGGTAGCTTCGATACTCATAACAACCAGGCCCAATTGCACGCTCAGCTCCTTACACAGCTCGGCCAGGCACTTGAATACTTCGACGGATTGATGACATCGTCAGGTCTGGGGGATCAGGTCACAACGTTTACCGCATCCGACTTCGGGAGAACGCTCACGTCGAACAGCAACGGGACTGACCACGGCTGGGGAAGTCATCACTTCGTTGTAGGCGGCGCCGTTCAAGGGCAGGATATCTACGGTCAATACCCCGTTGTCGGCGCAAACCAGGCCAATGATGTCGGCGCAGGCCGCCTGATTCCAGCCCTATCCGTGGATGAGTACGCAGGGACGCTGGCTCGGTGGTTTGGTCTGTCGGATGGGCAGATTCGGCAGATTCTGCCGAACCTGGGTAACTTCGGCTCGAACCCGTATCTTGGTTTCATGGGCTGATGGCCAATTCTTTCGCCTGCGAGGCCGCAAATCCTGTTCCGGCATTTCGGTGCCAAGCCATCATCTTCGCCATGAAGGCTGACTACGTCAGCATGCTTACATTCTGTAACTAGCCGAACCCTACCGTGAAATCTCACCTGGCGCGGCTCGCTATCCTATGTGATTAGCCGTCGTTGAGAGCTATTGTCCTAAGCGTCTAGATCATCGCCATCATTATCGCAATACCGTAGTTTTTCGGGATATCTGTCAGTAATATTCCGAATAGACCCCCGACCTTCCCTGGCTTACCTTGCAACCTAGAGTGCGGCCTTCAAGTCGCTAGAAAGACGTTGCGGCCGAGGCCCATTCCCGAAGAGCACGAAGTAGGTGTCGCAATTCCGGGCCACCCAGGTCTTGCAAGCGCATCGAATGACGTTCTGACTACCAACTATCAACGCTCCTGAGGAATGTTCTTCTGAAGAAAACCGAGCGCTGGTTCGCTTCAGATAATCCCCCGCACGCGGAGCCGTTCCACCTCTGATCGAATGTGCAATCCCTTGCGTCCCGATCTCCAGTCGGGTGGCGCAGGTTCTTGAATTGAGGTTAACGGCGGGAATCGTCAAGAGACGTTACAAGCTGTCGGTTTGTTGAAGTTACGACAACATCACTTGAAAACGCGAGGTGTTCCTTGAAGAAACTCCTATGGCTCGTTGAGCTTGCAACTCTATGCGTATTCATTGGATGCAGTGATGCAAAGTTTCCCTATCTGGTGTCCATCCAGATAAGTCCGTCGGCTCCATCGATAGCAGCAGGAACCACCCAACAATTTACCGCACAGGGGACGTTCAGCAACGCCTCGACGCGCGATCTAACCGCATTGGTGACGTGGAGCTCGTCAACTCCGTACGTAGCTTCGATTGCCGGCGGTGGACTGGCGACGACTTACAGTCAAGGAAGTTCCAATATTACTGCTAGCTTTACTCAGCCCAGCGGGACGGTCACCGGAACGGCCACACTCGCGGTGGCAGCGCCAACATTGGTTTCTGTTGTCGTCACTGACACTTCCGTCATCATCCCGGGACCGAACTCCCTGACGACCGTCAAAACGGCCGTGGGCACGAGCCACCAGTTCGCAGCCTACGGTATCTACACCGACGGCGGCGAGCGCAACATCACAACTTCTGTCACCTGGAGTTCAAGCCCCCTCGCAGTTGCGACGATCAACAATGCGGGACGCGCCACCGGCATCACCCCGGGAAATGCCACGATCACTGCGACTGATCCGACCACCAACCTGTCGATGAGTGCCACTCTCAATGTGACGAGTGCTACAGTGACGGCCATTGTGGTCTCGCCTGTGGGCCAGACGATCGCACCACTCACCAGCCTTAGCTATGCGGCCCTTGGAGAGTTCAGCGACGGCACCACGCAGGACGTTACTGCAGATTCGACTTGGAGCAGTAGCGACACGGCGGCGGCAACCGTCACGACCACCGCGCCAAACGGCGTCGCCTCTGGCGTTGCCTCCGGCTCAACCACGATTACGGCGACGCTCGGTGGTGTGTCGGGGAATGCCCCACTCACCGTAAGTTCGGCGTCGCTGACCTCGATTGCGATCACTCCGCCTTCCTCGGGAGTCGCGATCGGATCGACCCTGCAGATGCAGGCAGTGGGCACTTTCAGCGATGGGACAAAACAGCCCATCAATCTGCCGGCGGCGTGGAGTGTCACGCCTACCGGTGGTTCCATAGCAACCGTGAATCCGACAGGACTGGTAACCGGTGTCGCTGCTGGAACAGCTACAGTGAGGGTGAAGCTCGGGACGGTCTTGCAGACCGCGACAATCACCGTCGAAAACCTGACTTCCATTGCCGTCACGCCAACGGCCGCAAGCATCGCGGAAGGGACAGCGACGGGATTGGACGCGGTAGCCACCCTCGCAGACGGCTCGACTCAGGATGTAACTTCCTCGGTCACCTGGCTGTCGACGAATCCAGCCACCGCCACAATCAGTGATGCCGTAGGCACGTCAGGATGGGCATACGGCATCGCTCCAGGAAACGCCACGATTGGGGCGGAGCTCGACGGCCAATCTGCTTTGGTTCAGCTCACAGCGACCAATGCCACCCTGAGTACCATCGCGATCATGCCTGCAACCGCTCAAAGCATCGCTCTCGGGAACACACAACAATACACAGTGCAGGCAACGTTCAGCGATTCGACAACCCAAGACCTCACCAACCAGGTGACTTGGACTTCATCCGATCCTGCTGTCGCGGTCATCAATGGATTCGGCCTGGCCACCAGCACGAGTGCTGGATCAACCATGGTGAAGGCTGCGGGCGATATCAATGGAAGCACTGCGACCGATAGCAAGGTCCTCAGTGTGTTTTAAAGCAGAGGAACGCTCGGGGGAGAGGCCCTCACCGGGGTCTCTCCCAGCAGAGCCAACTCCTCGAGACACCAGCGAGTCCGAACAGGGGATCAAGATCGCCGCCCGATATGCAGTTTATGGAGGAATTTAATGAAGCTCAAAGTTGCATTTATCTCTTTGGCTGTCACGCTGTGTGGCTTGGCGGCATGGTCTCAGCAAGCTCCGAAGGTGGAGCTCTCGCTCGACTATAGCTATTCGCACTATGGAGCTATCGACTTCGAGACCCAGACCTTTGAATACGGGCAATGGTTTGGTCTGAACGGCGGCGGCGCTGCGCTGGTTTACAACTTTGGCTCGAAGTTCGGACTCAGGGCCGATTTCCAAGGTTACACAAGCGACACGCGCACCCTGACCATCCCGGCCGGCAACCCATTTCTCCCACAGGGCGGATCGGCCAGTGCCTCTGGCAATCTCACCACCTACATGTTCGGTCCCCAATTCGGAATACGACGCGGCCATTTTCGTCCGTATGCGCTTGGGCTGGTTGGAGGTGCGTACAGCAACGTCTTTGGCAATGCGATCACAGCACTCAACTTAACGAACATCAGCAAATCCCGTTCCAACAATGCCTTTGCGGCTGATGCTGGTGTAGGACTTGACATTGCTTTGAATCGGCGATTTTCTCTGCGTCCCTTTGAGTTCAGTTATTTGTACACAAACTTTGATAGCGCCGCTTATTTGACCACCAATCAAAATAGCTGGCGCTATCTCGGTGGCGTGGTGATCAATTTCGGAGGCAAACCACCCGTTCCTGTTACGGCAACCTGCTCCGCCACACCGGCAACGGTCATGGTTGGCGAACCGGTCACCGTGACGGCCGCGGGCGCCAACTTCAACCCGAAGCACACCTTGAAATATGCATGGACGCTCTCCGGTGGCAAGCTGTCGAGTGTAGATACAGCGACGGCCACTGTCGATACGACTGGTCTGTCCGAGGGCAAATACACGGCGAATGCCACCATCACCGATCCAAAAGGTCCGAAGAAATACAATGTGACCAGCTGCGCAGCGGATTTCAATGTCAACGTCCCGCACAACCCGCCGCAGGTGACTTGCTCCGCGAGCCCGACGTCGGTTAAACCCGGCGAGTCGTCCACGATCACTGCAAATGCGACGAGTCCGGACAAATCAAACATCACCGGCTATACCTACACAGCTTCCGGAGGCACGGTCAGCGGAAGCGGAACCACGGCTGCTTTGGATACCACTTCACAGCCTAGTGGAACCATCACCGTAACCGTGACGGCAACCGACGCACGCGGGTTATCCGGCACGTGCACAACCTCCGTAGATGTAGCCGCACCCCCACCCCCACCCCCTCCTGCCTGTGCCAACATCGAGGACTGGGGCCAATGCACCTTTGAAAAGAACCCACATAAACCGTGGCGTGTAGACAACGATTGCCGCGATACGCTGGATAAACTGGCGCTCCGTCTGCAGCAGCAACCCAGCGGCACGCTGGCCATCGTCGGCTCCACTAACGACAAGGAAGCGGCTTCGAAGCGCACGTCCACCCTGGGTGCACAGCGCGCGGTCAACAGCAAGAACTATCTCACGACGGAAGGGCCCACCAAGGTCGATCCCAACCGTATCCACCCGCGCCAGGGTGCCACGGAGGGTCAAGTGACTCACTTCTACTTCGTCCCTGAAGGGAATCTATGTTCTGGACAAACGGAACAAGGATCCCCCATCGACGAAAGCACGGTTCACGCGCAGTCCCGCACAGGAGCCGCACCGAAGCACAGCGCTAAACCACCAGCACAATAGCGAGCGCCCCATTGATCTGTCCCCTTACCTGTGAGAGGCATGCCTCTCACAGGTTTTTTGTTCAGATGCGCCGCACCATGGACGCTCGAGAACAGTCGCTCGGATCCCAACGGCTCGAGCGGGTGCGAAATCCAACTTAGATTGATGCCCGCTTTTTGGCATCTCACATGCAGGTGATTGACTCTTTTGCAAGGAAGACTGGAAAGCGTCGTTTGCGATGATTAAGCTATGCGGTGCGGCTGCGGAGCTACTGATTTGCGGCGTGCTTTTTGTGGCAGCAGATTCATTTGCTTCCGATTGGCAACTGATTGGCCCGGAGGGTGGAAGTGCGCGCAGCCTCGCCTACGACCCGGGCAATCCGAAGCACATCCTGCTTGGCACCAGCACCGGACAACTCTTCACTTCCAGCGACGGCGGTGATTCCTGGGAACTGCAGACTCACTTTGGCCCGGCCGAAGACTACGTCATTGACCACATCGTCTTCGATCCCACTCGCCCGACAACCGTTTACGCAGCCGGGTGGGGGCTGTTCCACGACACCGAAGGTGACGTATTTCGCTCGGACGACAGCGGCCGCACTTGGCGAACGTTAAAGGGGGCGCATGGCAAGTCGATTCGTGCCTTCGCAATGGCGCCCAGTGATCACAACACTCTGGTCATCGGCGCGCTTGATGGCGTGTTCCGATCGCGCGATGGCGGAACGACCTGGAAGCGTATGACGCCGGAAGACCCACCAGTGATGGAAAACCACTCCTCGATGAAGAACTTTGTTTCCGTCGCGGTAGATCCGCAAGACCCCGACATCGTCTATGCCGGCACCAGGCATTTGGCATGGAAGACCACGGACGGAGGATTGCACTGGCGCAATACGGCGGAGGGAATGCAGGATGATTCCGATGTCTTCAGCATTATCGTTGACTCCAAGACTCCGTCTCTGGTGTATGCAGGCGCATGCTCAGGCATTTACGAAAGCGACAACGCCGCCGAAATGTTTCACCGGGTTGAGGGGCTTCCGAGCACCGCAATGCGCACCAGGGTATTGAAGCAGGATCATGAGCGCCCTTCGATCATTTATGCCGGCACTACCGGTGGACTTTGGAAAACTCTGGATGGCGGCGCGAAGTGGTCGCTGGTGTCATCGGCTGATGTCGTTGTAAATGATGTGCTGATCGATCCGCGCTTCCCCGACCGGATACTGCTGGCAACAGATCTCCAGGGAGTCCTCGCAAGCGATGACGGCTTCGCACATTACACAACGTCGAATCGCGGCTTTTCCCTTCGCGTCGTGGGCGGTCTGGTCGTGGATCGCGAAGATCCCGATCGATTATTCGTGGGCGTCGCGAATGACAGCAAGATGGGCGGTGTATTCATCTCAGCCAATGCCGGAAAGACATGGTGGCAGTCCAACCGTGGTCTCGTCGACCGCAACATCCTGAGCTTGCAACAGGGTTCTGACGGTGCACTCTTCGCGGGCACCAACAACGGGATCTTCTATCTAGCGTCGCAGGACGGCTCCTGGCAGCCAGCGAGCATGATCTGGGGAACCGTACCGCAATTGCGATCGAAACAGGAGGCGGCTGACCCTCGAAGAAGAGTCTTCGTGTCCGGGACCAGGAATCCGGCTGAGCCGGCGAGTCCCGAGATCATCGCGCCTCGCGTGCGCTCACTTGAGATTGGAGAGGAGGCCTCGTTTGCAGCTACAAGCGAAGGTCTCTTTATCAGCATGGATCACGGAAGGAAGTGGTACGGTCGATCTGTTGAGGGAGAGCGCGACTTCATTGCAGTGAATGTTTATGAGGGTGGAACACTGACGCTGGTTGGTTACAAGGGGGTCTATCTCTCGCGCGATTGGGGCAGGACCTGGAGTTCCATCGACATTCCCATTCAGATCGGTAATGTGTACAACCTTACCTTGGTCCCCGATTCTTCTCTATGGCTCGGAACAAGTGCGGGCGCACTCCAGTCGACTGACGACGGCAAGACCTGGCGGAACAGGCACGGCGGTCTTCCCGAGAAAGATGTTCTGGCAGTGCGCTATGACGGACGTGGTCGACGGCTCTTAGCGACCGCCCTCCATGAGCCTGCGGTCTTTGAGAGCGAGGACAACGGAGAGACATGGCAGAAGACTCCAGACGCTCTCGACTCCATCCTCTGGGCTATCAACTACGAAGGGCGTTTGCTTGCCGTGTCTTCCGACAACGGGCTCTTTCTCGAACAAAGTGGAGAGCCTGCCGCCAACGAGATCGGTGTTTCAACTTCCGGAACAGCGGACAGTCCAAAGTGAGTTCCGCTCTCGCTGACTGATGTCCGTCCCCCATTTGCGACACGCCGGAACTTGTAGTTTCTTCGAACAGAATGATGCCTCTGCTATGGCACCCTGTTATTCCTCGAATTGCCAGATTCTAGCTTCCATGCCAGCGAATCGATGAGAACGATCGTGCTCTACCGTAATTATTCGGTGAGCAATTTCTGTAGTTTTTCGACTGCCCACGGCAGAGCTCGAACGCTAGTATCTCTTTGACAAAGGGCGGTTTCTCAGCATAGATCATCCGCGAATGCCGGTCGCAGTTCAAATGAGGGGAGCTCAACCATGCCATCGAATCTTCTGGAAACGATCAACAGCTATCTGACGCCTGACGTGATCAGCAAGGCCAGTGGGTTTGTCGGAGAGAACCCTGCCAACACCGCCAAAGCGATGAGTGGCATCGTTCCAACCCTGCTTTCGAGTGTTGCGCATCTTTCGTCTCAGCCCGGAGGCGCCACGCAACTTGAAGGTCTTTTGAGCAGTGGTGGTCACGACGGAAGCATTCTCGGCAACCTCTCAAACGTGTTTGGAGGCGGCAGTTCCACGACCTCGGCCATTGGACAGGGTGAGAAGATCCTGGGCAGTTTGCTGGGCAACAATACCAGCTCGGTCACTTCATCCATCGCCGGTTTCAGTGGCATTGGAAGGGGTTCAGCCTCGTCCCTGCTGGCGCTCGCGGCCCCTTTCATCTTGGGCGCGATCGCAAAGATCAAGTCCACACAAGGCTTAAGTACGAGTGGCCTGGCAAGTTTGCTGGCCAGCAACAAGGCAAGCTTCGCGTCTGCCATCCCTCCAGCGCTTACCGGTGCTGTCCCCACTCCGGGCGTAGAGGGGGTCCGTTCGGTCGCGGTCGCCCCGATCGTGGAGAGGGCAAAGCCCTTTCCGTGGATGCCGATCGCGCTGGGTGCTGTGGCGTTGCTGGCACTTCTGGCTTTCTTGCTCAGGGGCCGTCATGAACCAAAGACGGGCCTGGCAGAGGTCAAACTCTGCGGCGGCCAAACCATCTCGCTGAACAGAGATTCGTTCAACTGGAATCTGGCTAACTTCCTCGCCGGCGGGAACGATTCCGAATTACCGAAAACTTTTGTATTTGACAACCTGAATTTCGATACCAACTCAACCAACCTGACTCCGGCATCGCAGCAAACTGTGAATGACCTGGTCGCCATCCTGAAAGCTTGTCCGAATGCGCAAGCTCAACTTGCCGGTCATACGGACAATACGGGGGATGCAGCCGCCAATCAGGGTCTGTCGGAGCAGCGCGCCGCCGCGATCAGGAATCAGCTTGTAGCGGCCGGTATCGCACCAGACCGCCTGACAACTGCAGGTTACGGTGAATCCAAGCCAGTCGCCTCTAACGATACCGAAGAGGGCAAAGCCCGCAATCGTCGCACCGAATTGACTGTGACCAAGAGGTAGCCATCGGTAGGGCTACATCTCGGCACATCGAGTCACCCCATCCCCTAGAGCGCTTCGACGGATGAGAGAGCACCATGGTGGCGCCCTCGGTAGAAGGAGTGAAGACGGTAAGAAGAGGTGCTGACCGGCTCGCGGCGGAGCTCCAGAAGAGTTGGGATATGCTCGCCAGCTTAACCACCAGGCTCGCCGAGGCATCCGCTCCCTGCATGCTTCACGAATCAGAACTGGAGCGCTCGACGTGATCTGCGAGCAGTACACCTCGGATACGCACGTCGTCGTGACGGATCCGCTGGAAGCAGAACGACAGCGCGATCATCCATAGCGATGGCTATTATCAGAATTTGAAAATCACGCCACCGCAATAGCGGAAGTTGTTTTGGTTGTTTGTGCTCGTAAGCGGATTCGTGTATCTGGTCAGTACGTAATCAAATTCTCCAAGCCGGATTGCAACCCTGTGTGAAACGGACAAGTCGACGCCACCGCCCGCGGCCAACGTAAACGGGTGTTGGTTCGGGGTCGCAATCGTCCCTCCGCCTTGATTGATCGCATTTGACAGGTTCACGTAACCATTCGTGTTTGATCCGCCAAACAGCACTTCTCCGAAGGGCTTGATCAGCGGCGTGGGTATCCGGAGCACGGGGCCGAACAAATAGGTGAACATGTTGCCCTGCGCGGAATAAGTACCGGCCGGTATGATTCCGTTTCCCGGGATGATAACTGGCGTATTAAAGGTCCTCGAGAAGGTAGTGCTGCCATATCCCATGAAGTCTGCCTTTACCCCGAAGATCTTGAGGAAATACAGCGTGGCAGCTCCGCCTCCGCCGTTGAAACTGCGACTATTGACACCGGTTATGGTAGGACTGAAATGCAGATAGGAATACGCTCCAAAGATTTCGAACCGATCCTGTGCAGGTGCAGAGGCGGCCAAACCGACCAGCAGGGACATACTCAATAGAATGGTTCTCGAAAGTCTCATCGCTCCTCCTTTGCGGGTTATGACGTTATCCGTTATTCGCGCCGCGAGCTGACACCGATTTCATCGGCTTCTTCAACGAAGAACCGGTTTACATCGCGCTAATTCTCTTGCTCTCCTCGCCACTCCTTCGGTTCTTCTTCCATCACGACGCAGGATTCCTGATCTCTCCCAAACGTGCAAAAAGAGAGCTTAGGACCAGCAAGGAAGGGTCACAACTGTCACTTGGGACAGGCGTGTTCCAAATGCGCAGCACCTTGTTGTTGTTAACCTCTGCAATCGCAAAGGGATGGGAGCGGTTTTAGATTCGGATCGGATTTGAAGCGGAGGCTGGCGCCATTCCTGGGAGCTTTCCGGAGTGGGACAGGGGAGAATCGACCGGGCGTTTCCCTCGCAGATGGCACACCCCGGATTGAGATCCTCCAGCAGCACGGCTTTGTTGTTGTGGCTTATGAATGAAAGGCCTTGCGTCGCTCTGACAGCGCGTCGGCGATCTTCCGGCTTTCTTCACGCGAGATCGGATAAAAGAGCAGGCAGGCCGCCACAGCGAAGAAGGCCAGGCCGGCATAGACGCTCGCGGTCAAGAGAATGCCGGTTTGCGCGTGTGCGGTCTGCACCTGAGCTTCGGATACGAATCCATACAGAGAGAAGAGCCAGCCTGCAATTGCACCGCCGAGGGCGAGACCTGCCCAAAGGGCGAACACGACAGCGGCGGTGACCGTACCGCTGGCACGGCGGCCTGTTTTCCATTCGCCGTAGTCGGCTACGTCGCCCATCATTGCCCAGATGATGGGTCCCGACAATCCATAGGAGAACTGGCGAAGGACTTCGGTCACGACGATGGCCACGGTGGCACTGGGTGGAATGACAAACAGCGCCATAGTGAAGAGGCCGGACAAGAACATGCTGCCGATAAAGAGCTGGCGTTTGCCCACACGGATCGAGACTGCCGTAGAAAGGGCAACGCCCACAAGCAATGAGACGAGGCCGAATCCATTGAACCAGGAGAAGAGGTCTACGTTGCCGGCAACGAATCGGAAATAGGGCAGCATGACGTTGCCGCGGATCACGATGGCCGCGAAATAAAACAAGGTGGCCAGGAACAGCACGACCCAGGGACGGTTTTTGAAGAGGTCGGAGAGGTCCTGCCGCAGCGAGGTCTTCTGCTGCGGGTTCGGCTGGATGCGCTCTTTGGTTGCGAAGAAAGCAACGATGAAGAAGATGACGCTGAGAGCCGACAGGATCCCCATAGTGAACTGGTAACCGCGCGCGTCATCGCCGCGCCCGAAGAACTTGACCATCGGGATGGCGAGGCTGGCGACAATGAAGCCCGCGGAATTGGCCGCGATCTGGCGGTACGACGAGATGCTGGTCCGCTCGTCCGGGTCCGACGTCATGACCGCCGTTAACGAGGCGTACGGCACGTTGTTGATCGGTGTAGATAAGTCGGAGCAGGATGTACGTGGTCCACGCGTAGATGATCTTTCCAGCGGGACTGATATTGGGCGTGGTGAACGTGAGAACGCCGATAATGCCGAAGGGCACGGCCGTCCACAGCAGCCATGGCCGGAACTTGCCCCACTTCGTCGTGGTGCGATCGGCGATCATGCCCATGACCGGATTAAGACAGGCCACACCGAGGCCGACGACAAGGAACAAAGTTCCCGCCTGCGCCGCTGTGAGGCCAAAGGTATGCGTGTAGAAGTCCAGTTGCAGAGCCAGCATGGCCTGGAAAACAAAATTGGCTGCCATGTCGCCCAGGGCATAGCCAGACTTCTCAGTGAAGGAAAGCTTTTCGGTCATTACTGCCTCGCCTTGCGCCGCCACACCTGGCCGCGTTTACCGCGTTACCTGCAGATTCAATTTCGTCAGATCCGCGTCGCGGGATGAATTGCCGATCATCAATTCAAAGTCGCCGGGTTCGACAACGTACTTCATGTTCACGTCGAAGAAAGAAAGCTGCGCCGGCGTAACGTCGAGTGTCACGGTGGTGCTCTCACCCGGCTTGAGCCACACTTTTTTGAAGCCCTTCAGCTCTTTCACCGGACGTGTCGCCGAACTGACCAGGTCGCGAATGTAAAGCTGCACCACCTCAGCTCCCGCACGCTTGCCGGTGTTGGTTACATCCACCAGCACCTGTGTCGAACCATCGGGCCGAATCCTTTTCTTTGTCAGCCTTGGATTCGTGATGGCGAAGCTCGTATAGCTCAGCCCATAGCCGAACGCATACAGCGGCGATACATCGTCGAAGAGATAGCCGCGCCGCGCCGACGGCTTGTAGTTATAGAACACGGGCAAATGGCCCACCGAACGCGGAACCGATATTGGAAGCTTGCCGCCGGGATTGTAATCGCCGAACAGAACATCGGCAACTGCGCGTCCAGTCTCCTGGCCCAGATACCAGCACTCGTAGATCACCGGCACATTGTCGGCAATGTAGTTGATGGAGAGCGGCCGGCCGTTGAAGAGGAATACGATGACAGGCTTGCCCAGCGCGACCATCGCTTTCACCAGTTCTTCCTGTCTTCCGATGAGGTCAAGGCTGGTGCGATCGCCCATGTGCTGCAGGTTCCACGCCTCGCGCGAAGTCTGCTCGTTTCCGCCGATCGCCAGCACGATGACGTCGGCCTTCTTCGCCACGTCGCACCGCCTCGGCAATCGCTTTGCGGTCCTCTTCAGGATCGCTGGGCACCACCTCATCCTGGTTCCACGAGCCGCCGATGGTGATCTTGCAGCCCTCGCTGTAGAGGACCTTCACCTTCTTGCCCGCCTTCTGCTTGATACCGTCCAGCACCGTGACGTTGTGCTTCGGTACGCCGCTGTAGCCGCCCAGCAAGCCGCGGTTCGCGTTGGGTCCGATGACTGCGATGGTCTTGATCGCATTCAGATCGAGCGGCGCAAGGCCGTTCTCGTTTTTCAGCAGGGTGATCGCTTCATGGGCTGCCGTGAGCGCCAGATCCCGATGCTCATCGCAGCCGACTACGCGTTCAGCTTCTGCGGGATCGACGTACGGATCGTCGAACAATCCCATCTCGAACTTCCAGAAGAGCATCGGCGCAACCAGGTCGTCGAGCTGCGATTCCTTCAGCACGCCTTTCTTCACCAGTTCCACAAGATGCAGATAGCAGTCCGGGTCGGGCAGTTCGATATTGACTCCGGCGTTCACGGCCAGCGCGCACGATTCTTTCTTGTCCTTGGCGACGAAGTGGCCATGGGTGTCTGGCCGGTAACCCAGCTCCCAGATGGCGTAGTAGTCCGACACCACAAAGCCCTTGAAGCCCCATTCCTTGCGCAGCAGATCGCGCAGCAGCCACTTGTTTGCGTGCGAGGGAATCCCATCGATCTCGTTATAGGAGGCCATCAGCGTCACGGCTCCGGCTTCGCGCAGGGCCTCTTTAAAGGTGTACAGGAACGTCTCCTGAAGGACCCGCATGGAGACGTTTGCGGGAGCGCAGTTCATGCCCGATTCAGGCTGTCCGTGCCCTACAAAGTGCTTGAGTGTCGCCAGCACATGCCGCTTATCCCTGAAGTTCTTGTCCCCCTGGAAGCCTCGCACCGCCGCGATTCCCAGTCGCGAAACCAGGTAAGGATCTTCGCCGTAGGTCTCCTCCACCCGGCCCCACCGGGGCTCGCGCGCCACATCCACCACCGGGGTCAGAGCATGATGCGCGCCGCGCAGTCGCGCTTCCAGGGCAGTCATCGTGAACAGCGACTCTACCAACGCTGGGTTGAAGGTAGCGCCCAGGGCGATGGGCTGCGGAAAGCTCGTTCCATCCGGGGCTGCATGGCCGTGAAGGCACTCTTCGTGGAACATCACCGGAATGCCCAGACGGCTGTTCTCAAGAAAGAACTTCTGGATGTCGTTTGTCAGCTCGGCCATGCCGCGCGCATTCTTGCCGCCGCCCGCATCGCTCGGCCGGCCCACTTGCCCCATCCCGTTGCCGTCGCGAAAGGCCTTCCTGGCTTTCTTAAAGTCGAAGTTGCCCTCCGCATCGACCAGCTTCTCAGCCTTTGACTGCCACACGCACAACATCTGTGCGGCCTTTTCCTCCAGCGTCATCTTGGAGAGCAAGTCCTTTACACGCCTGGCAGACGGGAGCTTTGCATTCTTATACGCGGGGGCAGCTTTGCGGGCAGTGGCGGCGACTGTGGACTTCGTCTTTTTCATGCGTTCCATTCCTTGGGGGTTTCTGTTTGTGACGATGCACGGCGTTTAAAGGCGGAGAAAGAATCTGGTCCGAAGCACAGATTCTTGAAAGAGATGAGGAGAATCAGGCGGCTTGAGGAACCTGGAGATTCCGTGCCATGGCGACGGCGATGAACGGCCGAATAGTTTTCCTGAGTCTGAAGGAGAGCGACAGTCCTGCTCGAAGGGAGCGTGAGAGCGCGCCACCGACCAGAAAACACTGCAGACCGACGACCCGAAGGGTCCACTTGACTCGACTCCTGGACAGAAAGAGCCAACAGGATCCGTGTTCTGCGGCGGTGTAGAACCGCCAGGCTCCACAAGAATTGCCTGCTTTGCTGCCTCAAACAACTTAGTTGCTCCAAGTGGAAAGAGCAACTAGAAAAAGCGATTTTCTTCAACGAAAATGCGCACACGCCCGGGCCGCCGACGCATGCCTTCAGCTGGGGCCTGGTTGCCGTGGCATGCATTGCTGAATTTCATCGATTGGTTGCCGGAATCCGAGGCCCTTCATAGGCTCGGATCCGGGCAGCACTTCGTTCACTGTATCTTTTGCCAGTGATAACTGCTTGCGGTCTCGGTTGCAATGTGAAAGGCGTTTGCGATTGCGCCCTGCTGGCTCGGCATGATCTTTATTTTTGCTGAATGTGCGAATAATTCCACCAGAAGAGTCGCTTTCGAAATGCGCCTGTCTTACCGCTACTGCCGTGTTGGGAGGAGCGATCCTTGGCGAGAAGTTGGATGGTGGAACTCCTGCGAGCAGCGCTATTCTTATGCGCTGTAACTCTCCCGGCGCAGGACGCTCCGGCGAGTTCTGCCCCGAGCGGCCACGCTGTATCTGCGCAAGCCGCGACTTCCGGGGTGAATGATTTGGCGAAAGCCACGCAGAATCCCGTGGCTAGCCTGATCAGTGTCCCTTTTCAGAACAATTCGAACTTCGCCGTTGGTCCTTACAACCGAACCCAGGATGTGCTGAATATCCAGCCAGTGATTCCTGCCCGCATCAGCGACAAGTGGATGTTGATCTCGCGAATCATTCAGCCGATTGTCTGGCAGCCGACAGCGTCTGCTCCCACAGGTGGTGAATATGGATTCGGAGACATGAATCCAACATTCTTCTTGTCACCGGCAAAGCCCGGCAAGGTGATCTGGGGTGCGGGACCTGCGATGGTGTTTCCGACCGCAACCAGCACAAGCCTTGGCCAGGGGAAACTTAGCTTCGGTCCATCCCTTGTTGTGCTGGTGCAGCCAGGACATTGGACACTTGGATTCCTGACGAACAATGTATGGTCAGTTGCCGGATCCTCTCATCGTCCGTTTGTAAACCAGCTCCTCCTGCAATACTTCATCACCTACAACCTGAAGAAGGGATGGAATATCAACAGCGGTCCGATCATCACGGCGAACTGGCATGACAAGGCATCGGGCGATGCCGCTGACGGAGATGACACGACTCCAGGAGGCAAATGGACGATACCCTTCGGCGGCGGTATCGGGCGTGTCACCCGCCTCGGGCCTCAACCGGTCAATCTCTCTGCAAACTTCTACGGCAATGCGGTGCATCCTCCCAATGCTTCATCGTGGGGCATGCGGCTTCAGATCGCTCTGCTTTATCCCAGGAAACCCAGAGGGTAAAGCAGGTCCGGTCCCAACTCCATCCAAAGCTCGAGAACATTGAGGTAAATTCACGCCTGATTCTCTCGGGGTGGTGCTACGGATCCTTGTATGAAGCCGCTGGCGCCAGGGCTCCGCTCGGGGGGGTGTTTTACGACGGCAGTGGAAACACGTTATCAACGGTGTATCTCTATGGCTCGGGCATGGGTCCGCAACTTGCATTTGGTCCAGGCGTGCAAACGAGTCTGGGCACCGGATAGACGACGCCGCTTCGATCGAAGTCCCTCTCCAACGGGAAACCAGCCGAACCGCATGAGATATAGAATGTGGTGGTCGTCATGCGTTTCCCTCTTCCCCTCGCACTTTCACTACTCGTCGTGTTTGCCCGCGCTGCATTGCTCGCGCAGGAGCCCTCCGCGAATTTGCGACAAGCTGATGCCGATTATCGCGAAGGCGTCGAAGCGCTGAACCGCAACGACCTCAAGACAGCCCAATTGAAATTCGAAGCAGTCGTCCGTCTTGCGCCGGCCGCGGAGCAGGGACACAGTGCTCTTGGGGCAGTGTTGGTGCGCGAGGGGCAGTGGGCTGCCGGCACGCGCGAACTTGAAAAGGCGCTCTCGCTCAAGCCTAATGACAGCGCGGCGCAGTTAAACCTGGCCATGGTCTATGCGCAGTCCGGAGCGCCCTCCAAGGCCATTCCTCTTTTTCAGAAGATTGAAGCGGAGGCGCAAGGCAGCCATCACCCCCTGAACGCAACAGTCCTATCCGCATACGCTCGATCGCTCGTCCAGGATGGACAAACCCGCCGCGCCATCACCGAGATGAAAGCGGCGGCAGCGCAGGAGCGCCACAATGCGGAATTGCACGATGAGCTTGGATCGCTCTACGCGCTGGAAAAAGACTGGGCGCCGGCAGAGCAAGAGTTTTCAGAGGCGGTTCGCCTGAAGGATGATTTTGCGATCGCCCATTTACACCTGGGGATTGTTTTGGCAGCCGAGGCGAAGCCCGGCGCCCACGATGAATGGATGAAGGCTTACTCTCTTGCTTCCGGCAACCCCGCTGTTGCACTCGCCGTGGGCAAGGCACTTGCCGATGCCGGGCACGATTCCGAAGCGGTTCCTGTTCTCGAACATGCCGTCGAGCTTGATCCCAAGTCGGCTGACGCGGCGTATCAGCTTGCCCTCGTCCTGCAGCGGGTGGACCGTGTGCCGGATGCAATCGATTTACTGAAGAAAGTAGTTACGGCGGAGCCAAAGAATGCAGCTGCCCTGACCAATTTGGGGATGGGGCTTGCGCAGATGCACAAGGCTGTGGACGGTATCCCGTTTCTAAAGAGAGCGGTCACGATTGTTCCGGACGACCCCACGGCTCATCAAGATCTGGCAGCGGCCTACATCCAGGTGAATCAGATAGACGACGCCGTGGCGGAATTGAAGACCGCTATTAAGTTGTCGCCCGATTCGCCGCAACTGCACTACGACCTCGGCACTGCCTACAAGCTGCAGGATGATTCAACCGATGCAATCCCGGAACTGGAACGGGCGGCAAAACTGAATCCCAGCGGATACGAAGCGCCGTATGTTCTCGGTATGCTTTACTTGCAGGTGGGGCGCTACCAGGAGGCCGCGCAGCAACTGGAAGTATCGCTCAAGCTGCATCCGCAAAATGGCGAAGGCTGGTCAACTCTGGGCAGCGTCTATAACAAGCTCGATCGCCTGCCTGAGGCTGCGTCGGCCCTGCGGACCGCGATTGAGCAGATGCCCGATCAGTCGGATTCGCATCTGCTTCTGGCTTCGGTACTGGTCAAGCAGAACGACACGGCCGGAGCTGTCGCGGAGCGCAAAGTCGCGGCAGATTTGATGCGTAACCATATGAATCTGCAGCGCGCTGAGGTCGCTACCAATTCCGGCAAGTCGCTATTGGCCAGTGGAAAGATCGATGACGCAATCGTCCAGTTTCGCGATGCCCTCTCGTTCGATCCAAGCTATGCCGAAGCTCATTTGAGGCTGGCTGAGGCGCTGTCGAAGCAGGGTAAAACGACCGAAGCGGCTGCCGAGCGCGCGCAGGCAGATAAGTTGAAGCAGTCATCGCAGTAACTTGTCCAGGGAAGCTTAACCCATCGCGGATGTGCCATGTACATTCCACGTTGCGTTGACCTATACTTCCACTGGCACTCACGGCGTCCTCCCCTCTGTCTTGTTCGCATCGCCGGCGCTTGCACTTCTGCGTTGCTCTCTTGTTTGAACCGGTCAGGACTTGCCGTGAACCGCCGTTGGCTACACCCATGTTGAGCCGCTCTGCGCAACGTATCTTCGTCCTTCTTGCAATGGCGTGTGCGGCGTCGCTGGTGTCCCTGCGTGTCACGCACGGAGCAGAGCAGGATGCGCGTGCCAGTGAGCAAAGTCTTCGCAAGGCCTACGCAGATAAAGTGCGCGAGACCTACAGCTTTCCATTCGGAAAAGGAAGGATTTCCGTCCCAGGAAACGCGGCTGCGGCAGGAGACGACTTTCTTGAGCCGAGCGCCTTCCTGGATGCGCAATATTGTGGTCACTGCCATCAGGAGGCGTACCACCAATGGCGGCAGGCCCTGCACTCCAACTCGTTCCGAACGCCTTTCTACCGGACAAGCGTAAACATCCTGCTGCGCACCAAGGGAATTGAATTTGCCCGGCACTGCGATAGCTGCCACAACCCGATTGCGGTGCTAGGCGGAGCCATGAATCCGAATTCGCCGGTCGATCGGCTGTTCGATCGCGATGGCCTGACGTGCACCACATGCCACTCGATTCAGAGTGTTGCGTCAAAGGTTGGTAATGGCGGATTCGTCATGGCGGTGCCTTCCGCGCTTGTGGATGAGAAGGGAAACCGCATTCCGGGCATGGTGCCTGACTCCGAAATCCTGGCGCATCTCGATCGCCATTCGAAGGCGGTGATGCAGGACATCTATCACACGCCGGAATTCTGCGAAGCCTGCCACAAGGCGAATCTGCCGCCGACGCTGAACGAATACAAATGGATTCGCGCCTTTACCGCCTATGACGAGTGGCAGACCTCCAAGTTCTCCAATCGCAATCCGCTGACTTTTTACACGGCAGATTTCACTACTTGCCAGGGTTGCCATATGAAGCGCGCACCCAACGTCCTGCCCGAGCCTGGCGCCAAGAATGGCACGTTTGTCTCTCATCGCTGGCTGGCAGGAAATACGGCCGTGCCCTTTTACTACGGATTCAATGAACAACTGGATAAGACGATCGAGTTCCTGCGGACCGGCAATTATCTCAACGTCGATATCTTTGGCCTGCAGATCGGCGAAGACGGCAAACTTGCTGCGCCGCTCGGAACGGTCCCCTTTCACGTCAATGCGGGAGACGTGCTTGAGGCCTACGTCGTCGTCCAGAACAAAATGATCGGACACTCGCTCATTCCTGAAGTTCGCGATCTCTATGAGGCCTGGGTCAAGTTCACGGTGACCGATGCAAATGGAACAAAGATCTACGAGAGCGGCTTCCTCAATCCCGATGGAACGCTGGAATCGGGAGCTCATAGTTTTACCAACCGGCCCGTGAACGTAGTTGGAGAGTTTGTCGACAACCACGTTGTCTCAGCAATACATTCTGTCGCGTACGACAACACGATCCAGTCCGGCCGCTCGGCCCTTGTCCGCTATCAGTTCCGTTTGCCTGCTGGGGCAAAGGGCCCGTTTACGTTGCAGGCGCAGGTGAACTATCGCCACCTTCGCCAGACTTACCTCAACAATGTGTTGGGACCTGATCATCCAGCCTACCCGGTGGTTGAAATTGCATCGCGCAGCCGCGTAGTCAACATTGGCGATAATCAGGCCACTGCGCCGCTGCCCACCGATAACCAGGACTGGATGCGCTGGAACAATCTTGGAATTGGCCTTCCTCGATCAACTGCAATATTCCGACGCTATCAACGCTTTCCAACAGGTAACGCGGCTTCGTCCGGATTACAAGGACGGCTACATCAATCATCGGGCTCACCTACATCGAATGGGAAAAATACGATGAGGCCCGCCAACCGCTCGAGAAGGCGCTCGCATTGAAGCCTGATGATGCACGGGCGCTGTACTACATGGCTCTCGTTGAGCGCCGTGCCCGCCACTCCGACGCCGAGATCGCCGATCTTGAAAAAGTAGTTTCGCAATATCCCGATTGCCGCGACGCTCGCCGTGAGCTTGGAATTTCCTACTATCAGCAGCATCGTGCCGATGACGCCATGGCGCAGTTCAAGGCGCTGCAGGCCATTGATCCCGACGATCTCGCCGCGCATTACAATTTGGCGATCCTGTATCGGCGCAAAGGGATGAAGCACGAGGCTGAAGTGGAAGCTTCGCTGTATACGATCAAGCGAATTGATCCAGCCGCTCCAACATATTCGCTGGACTTTCTGCGCAAGCATCCAGAGATCTCAACTGAAAGCGTTCCATGGCACGTGCATAGCAATGTGCATACTTCATCCCCAGCCACAGCCGGCGGAACACCATAAAGAGGAAGCAACGAGTGGGTTATCGCGATCTGAATCGCCGCACATTTCTTCGTTCTCTCAGCCGCACCGCACTGGTATTGCCGTTCGCTGATATTGTTGCTCTCGCCTCAGGTTGGCAGGAGCCGCAGCCCAAACAAACCCCGAAGATTGGACCGCAGGAGCGGAGCTATGATGCTCGACCGGCGCCTCCGCCGCCCGGGCCAAAGTCGCCGATCGAGGGCACGCCGCTCGGCGTCAACTTCGTCGAGGTTGCCACGCAAGCAGGCTTGACGGGGAAAACCATCTACGGAGGCGAGTTTCACAACAAATATCTGCTGGAGACAACAGGGTGCGGGCTCGCGTTCTATGACTACGACCACGACGGATGGCCCGATCTCTTTCTTGTAAATGGCTGGCGGTTGGAAGGATTTCCGGCGGGACAGGAGCCGCATTGCCGGCTCTTCAAAAACAATCGTGACGGCACCTTTACCGACGTTTCGATCGGATCTGGCCTGGAGCATAAAACCGGTTGGGGCCAGGCATGCTGCGTGGGCGACTACAACAACGATGGGTTCGACGATCTCTTCGTCACCTACTACGGGCAGAATGCGCTCTACAAGAATAATGGCAACGGCACCTTCACAGACGTCACGCGCGAGGCAGGGCTGATCCAGCCAGGGCCGAAGATTCGGTGGAACACCGGATGCACGTTCGTTGACTACGACAAGGATGGGCATCTCGATCTCTTCGTCGCGAACTACGTCGACTTTGACTTGAAGACTGCACCGCTGCCGCAGGACGGGCCGTGTACGTACAAGGGAATCCTTGTGGCCTGCGGCCCTCCAGGACTCCCGGGCGGGAAAAATATCCTCTATCACAACAAGGGCGATGGCACATTCGAAGACGTCAGTGAAAAGAGTGGGATGTGGACCGCCGTCGGCACCTACGGGTTGAGCGTCGCTGCCTCAGACCTCGACAACGACGGCTGGCCCGATATCTACGTTGCCAACGATTCAGCTCCGGCTACACTCTATCTCAATCAGAAAGACGGGACATTTCGCGATATCGCTATTGAGGCCGGCGCGGCACTCTCGGCCGAAGCAAAACCGCAGGCCGGCATGGGTGTTTCCATCGGCGACTATAACCGCGATGGCAAGTTCGACGTGGTGAAAACCAACTTCGCCGGCGACACAGACTCGCTCTACACAAATCTCGGCGACGGGAACTTCGAGGATCGCACCTATCCCGGCGGACTGGGCGTCAACACCCGCCTGCTTGGTTGGGGCGTCGGCTTCTTTGATATGGATAATGATGGCTGGCTCGACATTCTCATGTCGAACGGGCATGTCTATCCTGAAGTCGACAACTCCAAAACCGACCTGAAATACGCCGAGCATAAATATCTCTATCGCAACCTGCGCAACGGACGCTTTGAAGAGGTGACGGACGCCGGTGGGCCGGGAATATTGGAAAATGCACCGGCGCGCGGCTGTGCATTTGGCGATTACGACAACGACGGTGACATCGATATCGTGGTGAATTGCATTAATGCACCACCACAGCTTTTGCGATGCGACTCAACACTGAATCGGAACTGGATCAAGATTAAGCTTGTCGGGACTAAGTCAAATCGCTCGGGCATCGGCAGCCGCGTGATCGTCACTGCCAAAACATCGCCGACAGCCGAGAAACCTCTCGTGCAGATCGAAGAGTTGCGGAGCGGCGGGAGTTACTTCTCGCAGAACGACCTGCGGCTTCATTTCGGATTGGACCAGGCGAAGCAGGTTGATACCGTTGAAGTGCGCTGGCTGAGCGGACAAGTCGATCAGTTTCACAATCTCGATTCCAACCGCCTTTACGTGCTTGAAGAGGGCGGCAAAATCCTGAAGTCAGAACAACTCATCCCAGCGAAGTCGAAGGTCTAAGCATGCGCCCGATCAGTTACATCGCCGTGTGCCTTCTCATCGTGTCCGGGACCGTTTCCACGGCACAGCAGCCTGCGACTTGCCCATGGTTCTCCTCCGGAAGCGCGCAAACGGTGCTTGGTGGTCCGGCATCGTTGCATCTTCATATGGAGGAAAACGGTCAGGGCCTCTGCGAATTTGCTTCTCAATCGGGTGCCCCCAAAATACTGCGAATCCTCATCGGCAAGGTAGACAAACACGTATGTCCGCCGGAGAGCAAAGAGCTCAAGGCGCTTGGAAATAGAGCGGTGCAGTGCCGGTGGGCTGACCAGCGAGGAAATCCGTGGGATGTAATTGAAGGTCGCGTGAGAGATGTCTTCTTCGTCGTGACCACCAGCAACGTTCCCGACGCGCTTGCCATTCCCGCGGCGGAAGGACACCCTGCCGATCCGTACAGTGCATCCATTCTCGAACGAATAGCGGAGCAGGTCGTCGGTAATCTCGACTGATCGCGAGGATGGCAGCGGGACGGAATTTGTTGAATCGCTGAGCCGATCTCTTCGGGCCAACGACTTACTCTTGCCGTTCGTGCCGCCACCGTGGCAGAGTTGATGTTTCGTGTTTACTTGTGCTTCGGATGCGGCCATCCGGTCGGAATGTCGAAGCAAACGCGAGCAGAGAAGGGAAGCCCGATGTCCATTGGTTCTGCTGAAAATGAGCCTGCGCAAACCGAGTCCATGCGGCCACGTTTGATTCCTCACGGGGTGCTCATCCCCTTCGTTTTGGTAACGGCTCTCTTTTTTCTATGGGGCATTCCCAACAATCTAAATGATGTCCTGATCCGCCAGTTCATGAAGTCGTTCGCGCTGTCCCGCTTCCAGGCCGGACTGGTGCAGTCCGCCTTTTACATGGGCTACTTTCTCCTGGCAACTCCTGCGGCGTTACTGATGCGGCGCTTTGGATACAAATCCGGTTTCATTGTGGGCCTGCTGCTGTTCGGCATCGGAGCCTTTCTCTTTTGGCCAGCAGCCATCATCGGACGCTATCCATATTTCCTTGCGGCGCTGTTCGTGATCGCCAGCGGGCTTGCGTTTCTTGAGACCGCGTCGAATCCTTTCGTCGCACAGATGGGTGACCCCGAATCTGCAGCCCGACGCCTCAACTTCGCGCAAGCCTTCAATCCGCTCGGCTCGATCACAGGCGCACTGATGGGCACCGTCTTCATCTTCTCCGGAATCGAGCTCACCGGATCACAAGTAGCTGCGATGCAGACAGCGCATACTTACACGGCTTATCTGCGGACCGAGACGATGCGCGTTGTTGCGCCGTACATGGTTCTGGGAGCCGTCACCATTGTCTGGGCAGTGCTTATTGCCCTCACCCGCTTTCCTGTCGTCGCCGGCGAACACCAGGCTGCAGGTGAAAGTCACGGAAGATTCCGCGATCTTCTTGGCTATCCCACGTTCCTCTTCGCCATCGTCGCTCAGTTCATGTACGTCGGCGCACAGGTGGGCACCTGGAGTTACTTCATTCAGTACGTCCAGGACTCAACTCACCAGCATGAGAAGATCGCAGGTTATTTACTTACGGGAACATTGGCCGCATTCGGCGTCGGTCGCTTCGGTTCCTCGGCCATCATGCGCTACGTCCGCCCCCATCGCTTGATGGCTCTCTACAGCGTGATCAACATTCTTCTTGTCGGGATCGGCGTCCTCTTTCCGGGATGGATCGGCCTCTGGGCCATCTTCCTTACCAGCTTCTTCATGTCGGTCATGTTCCCCACCATCTTCGCGCTCGGGATCGAAGGCCTTGGCAAGAACACCAAGATCGGTGGCTCGCTCATTGTGATGTCGATTGTCGGCGGAGCCGTTCTTACACCGCTGATGGGATGGATCTCGCAGACGACTCATCGCATCTCGCTGGCGTATGCGGTGCCGCTCATTTGCTACGGCGTCATCGCCATCTATTCATTTCTCTGGCAGCGAATGCAAGTGGCTGAAACAGCACCTCAACACTGAATCGATTCCTCATCATCGATGCGGAGCGGCAACCCGATCGTGCTGACCCCGAGCCCACGCTCGCGCGGCATGATGACAAGAAATTGACGCTGCGGCATCAGTTCGGTTGTTCCGAATAGTAGGGTAGACAGGCCGATATCTTTTGAGCAATCAGTGTGCTAGCATGACCGCAACGTATCCCTGCCCGCCCCAAAATCTAGAATCAACCGGGAGGATCCAGCCTTGTCTCTTACGATATCCGGTCTGTCGAAGACCTACTCCAACGGCGTAAAAGCGCTTCAGAACGTCTCACTCACAATCGGGAATAACATGTTCGGACTGCTCGGTCCGAACGGGGCCGGGAAAAGCACATTGATGCGCACCGTTGCCACTCTGCAAGCGCCCGATTCCGGCAGCGTGAGCCTCGACGGGTTGGACGTTCTCTCGAACAAGACGGAAGTGCGAAAGATTCTCGGATATCTTCCTCAGGAATTCGGCGTGTACCCAAAGGTCTCGGCGCTCGACATGCTGCATCATCTTGCCGTGATGAAAGGCATCACCAACAAGAAGGAGCGCAACGAGATCGTCGATGCTCTCCTCCAACAGACGAATCTCTGGGACGTTCGCAAGAAATCGCTCGGTACTTACTCCGGCGGCATGAAACAGCGTTTCGGAATCGCGCAAGCCCTGCTGGGCAAGCCCAAGCTGATCATTGTCGATGAGCCTACGGCTGGATTGGATCCTGCGGAGCGCAACCGCTTCCTCAATCTGCTTAGTTCTATCGGCCGCGACGTGATCGTGATCCTGTCTACCCACATTGTCGAAGACGTGCGCGAATTGTGCCCGCGCATGGCCATCATCGCAAACGGCTCGGTTCTGCTCGAAGGCTCGCCCGCCGAAACACTCGACGCATTGCATGGAAAGATGTGGTCCAAGGTCGTTGGCAGCGACGATGAATTGAAAGCGCTCGAAGCCAATCTCCAGGTGATCTCTACGCATTTGATAGCCGGTCAACACGAAGTCCGCGTTTATTCCGACGCCAATCCTGGAGAGGGATTCAAACCTGTCGAGTCAGACCTGGAAGACGTCTACTTCCTCAGCCTTGCCCGTCACGCGAAGAACTAGAGCACGGAGAGCGCCATGCGATTGTTTCTGGAATTCTTCAAATTTGAGCTGAAGTTTCGTTTCAAGGGCATTTCTACCTACGTCTACTTCGCCATCTGGTTCGTCTTCAGCTTTCTTTGCATCGCCTCAGAGAACTTTGGCCCCATCGCGTTCGGCAATGGCAAGGTTCTACTCAACGGACCCTATGCAAACATCTACAACGACGTCTTCTCAACATTCTTCGGACTGATCATCATCGGTGCAATCTTCGGCACCTCGATCCTTCGCGACTTCCAGCGCGACACCACGCAGATCCTGTTTACGAAGCCGATCACCAAGTTTGCCTATCTCGGCGGAAGATGGGCCGGATCGTTTGTGGCAACAGCATTCGCCTTCTCCGGGCTGGTGTTTGGCGAGTTCTTCGGCACCATGGCGCCCTGGGCCGACCACACCCGCATCGCGTCGACGCACCTGTGGTGGTATCTGCAGCCGTTCCTCTTCATTGTCCTCGTGCAGATTTTCTTTCTTGGCTCAATCTTCTTTATGGTGGCGGCACTCACGCGGCGTATCTTCATCGTCTACGTGCAGGGCGCGGCTCTCCTGATTCTGTACCTTATTGGTCTCGGCGCCTTCGAGACCACCAGGAGCACCGCGCTCTTCTGGCCCGGAGTGTTCGATCCGGTTGGCGTCATTCTCAACGACTCCATTACGCGCTATTGGACAGTGGTGGAGAAGAACACGCTGCTGTACTCATGGTCCCTTCATTCTGCGGGTGGCGTGTTCATCTACAACCGGGTCCTCTGGATTGGCGTCGGCCTTCTCAGCCTCGGGATGCTCTGGAAGTTTTTCCCAATGTCGCTCGAAGCTCTCACGGCGCGCACCAGCAGCCGGCGTGCTCGGATCGCAATTGAGCAGGATGAGGAACTGCAGCCAGTACGCACAAGGGCCGTCGCAAGAATTCCACTGGTGCAGCAGGTCTTCGGCTTTGGCACTTCAATCGCGCAGTATCTCTCACTCACGCGCATGCGCGTCCGCAATGTTGTGCGCGATGTCCCCTTCTGGGTGCTGCTTGTGCTCATGTGTGCGGTGGCTCTCAATAACGGGCATTATGCAGGCCGGTTGGAAGGAGTCAATGTCTGGCCGGTCACCTACCTCATGTTGCAGGCGGTTGAAGGCGGCGCGATGCTCTTTTTCTACATCGTCGCGACCTTTTACGCAGCCGAATTGATCTGGCGCGAGCGCGATACTCACTTTGAGGGAATCCACGATGCTCTTCCGATGCAGGAGTCGACGGATTGGTTCTCCAAATTCACCGCACTCTGTGTCGTGGAACTCGCGCTGTTGACGGTCGCTGGAGTCTGCGGCATCATCATGCAGACCATCGCCGGCTACTATCACTACGAGTTGCTGCAGTACTTCAAAGAGCTGTATATCGTGACGTTTCCGCAGGTCCTCACATTTGCGCTCTTCGCCATGTTTGTGCAGACCATCGTATCCAACAAGTTCATCGGCCACGGCATCGTGATCGGCATTTTCGTCATGCAGCCCGTGCTATTCAACTTCGGCTGGGAGAATTCGCTCTATCTTTTTGGCTCTACTCCGCCGTATACCTACTCCGATATGAACGGCTACGGGCACTTTGTCCAGCCGCTGTTCTGGTCCATACTTTACTGGTTTTCGTTCGCAGCTTTTCTCGGCGTCCTCTCCATTGGTCTCGCCCGCCGGGGCGCGGAAGATTCCCTGAGGGCAAGGTTGCGTTTACTCCGCCAGAATGCGCCTGGACTCGCTCCAGCCGCCGGGGTCTTTTTGTTGATGACCATTGGCAGCGGAGGCTGGTTCTACTACAACACGCACGTCTTGAATGAATACCTGAATAACAAAGATCGGCGCGTGATCCAGGCGAAATACGAGCAGGACTTCAAGAAATACGAACACCTGCCGCAGCCCAAGATCATTTCGGCGGATGCGCTGATCGACATTTATCCTGAGCGCCGCTCCTTCAGCGGAACCGGCCATTTTGTGCTGCAAAACAAGACGGCCCAGCCAATCGCGCAGATCCACATCACCAACGCCCAGCAGTCGGTCGCGAGCGTATCCTTCGACCGCCCATTCCACATTGTCTCGGCCAGCCCGCGGAATCTCTACGTCATCTACGCGCTCGAGAAGCCGCTCGCCCCGGGCGAGACGATGAACATGACGTTCAATCTTAGCCAGGAAACCCGCGGATTTCTTGATGGCCATGAACGTGCAGAATTGGCGTATAACGGAACATTTTTCGACTCGGGATACTTTCCGACCATCGGCTACAGCGCTGATAGCGAACTGAACGATCCTCGCCGCCGACGCGAAGAACATCTCGGAACGCAGGAATTGTTGCCCGACCGAGGCGATCCTGTCGGCAGCGCCACCAACCTGTTTACGCCGCAGTCCGATTGGATTCACTACCGCACCACGGTCAGCACATCAGCCGATCAGATCGCCATCTCTCCCGGCTATCTTCAAAAAGACTGGGTTGCGAATGGCCGGCATTACTTCACCTACGACATGGGCGACGTCCAGACTCTCGACTTCTTTGCCTTTGTCTCAGGTAAGTACGACGTTACCCGCGATACGTTTCAGGGCGCCAACGGGCCTGTCGCGATCGAGGTCTATCATCTTCCGTCGCATACCTTCGACGTGCAGGACATGATCGACGCCTCGAAAGCAGGACTCGCGTTCTACGAAAAAGCCTTCAGCCCCTTTCAGTTCAGGCAGTATCGCATTCTTGAGTTTCCGCGCTATCGCAGTTTCGCTCAGTCCTTTCCTAATACCGTTCCGTTCTCTGAGGGAATCGGATTTATTGAGCGAATGGAGAAACCCACCGATATCGACTTCACCTACTTCGTCACTGCCCACGAACTCGGCCACCAGTGGTGGGGACATCAATTGATCGGCGGCCGCGTCGCCGGATCGAACATGATGTCGGAAACGCTGGCCGAGTATTCCGCCCTGATGACCATGCGGCATCGCTATGGCGATGACAATATGCACAAGTTCCTGAAGTACGAATTGGATCGCTATCTGCGTGGCCGCGGTGCGGAGATTCGCAGAGAGGAGGCACTCGCGCAGGTTCAGCAACGAAGGCTACGTCTGGTACCAGAAGGGCGGCCAGATCATGTACGCACTTTCTGACTACATCGGCGAAGATAAGGTCAACCTGGCGCTCCACAACTTCCTGATGCAGTATCGCTATGCCAATGCGGGAACCGCGCAATCGGTCCCCTATCCCGACACGCGCGAACTGGTTGCGGCCCTTCGCGAACAAACTCCCGGCAACCTGCAGTACTTTATCGACGATTCTTTCGAGAACATTGTCCTCTACAACAACCGAGCGGAGTCAGCCAAAGTAACGCAGACTCCCGATCATAAATACAAGGTGACGCTGGTGGTCGAGGCCCACAAGGTGAGGTCCGACGGCAGCGGAAATGAGACCCCCGAAAAGATGAACGACCTTATCGATATCGGCGTCTTCACCGGCCCGCGCGAAACTGAAAAGCCGCTCTATCTTAAGAAGCAGTGGGTGCACGACGGCAAGCAGACATTTGAAATCGTTGTAGATCAGATGCCTGCGCGAGCTGGAATCGACCCGCTGAACAAACTGATTGATCGCGACGCCGACGACAACGAGACAGACGTGACCAAGCAGTAAGAATGATTCTTAAATCCCCACGCAGCCGCAGCGATGCTCGCGCGCTTCGTCGGTCTGTTCTCGGCTCGCCGCATACAATGTGAGCGAACGAGAACCAGCGAGGCAAAGCATGACGCGCGGCATTTTTGTTGGATTGTCGACGGTCGATCTCATCCATACAGTCGATGAGTTTCCGTCGGCGAACCAGAAAGCAGTTGCACGCAGTCAGGCCACTCTCGTCGGCGGGCCCGCAACCAATGCTGCCATCACCTTCAGTCATCTCGGCGGAAAGGCCACGCTCGTCTCGACCGTTGGCCGGCATAAGCTTGCCGCTTTGGTGAAAGAAGAACTTCAACGCTATGGGGTCACTCTCATTGACCTCTTCCCGGAATCTGAAGATCCGCCTCCAATCTCTTCCGTGTGGGTCAACCGGCAGGGCCAGCGCAACGTCGTCTCAGTGAATTCCACCCATCTCAAGATTCCGCCCGCGCAGATCGGCCCATCGATTCTGAAGAATGCTCGCATCCTGCTGGTTGACGGCCACGCGATGGAGGCATGCATGGTCTGGGCCCAGGCGGCACGCTGGCAGGGGATTCCGGTGGTCTTCGATGGAGGCAGCTGGAAAGCCGGAACTGAACAGCTGCTGAAGTTTGTAGATACCGCGATCTGCTCGGCCGACTTTTTGCCTCCGGGCTGCACTGGCGAAGACGCCGTCATTGAGTATCTGCGTGCGAAGGGCGTACGGCAGATTGCAATCACACGAGGAGCATATCCTGTACGGTTTGTGGCAGGCTCATCCGCAGGCCAGGTCGACGTTCCGCAAGTCGAGGTCGTGGATACATCCGGCGCGGGCGATGTCTTTCACGGCGCATTTTGCTATTTCACTTCGGCTGGACACGAATTCGTGGAAGCACTCCGCGGGGCTGCAAAAGTCGCCGCGCAGTCCTGCCGATTCCATGGAACGCGCCAATGGATGCAAGGCGAGGCGCAGAATTGCCCTTTGCCGCCACCGCATTAACTCTCAGGAAATCGCTCTCACTAGTCATGCCGGGCTACGATTCACGTCGATACGCATTGTCGTGTTAAGCTGCCCAACAAGTCATTGCGATGAGCGCAGCACTGGAATTCCAAAACATTTCCGTAGCGATAGAGAGTGGCCGACTGCTGCTCGATGACGTCTCGCTGACGCTTGAAGAGGGGACGGTTACCGCGATTCTTGGTCGCAGCGGCTCCGGAAAAACCACGCTGCTCCGGACCGCCAATCGCATGATCGATGCTACACGTGGCCAGATCGAAGTTGCTGGCGGGGCGATCCGCGAACTTGGCCTTGTTCAACTACGCAGAAAAATGGGCTACGTGATCCAGGAGACCGGCCTCTTCCCGCATTTCAACGTCGAGCGCAACGTCGGCCTCATCCTTGAAGCAGAAGGGCAATCGCGAGAGCAACGCGTCGCCCGCAGCAATGAGCTGCTGCAATTGGTCGGCCTCGATCCCGCAGCGTTTTCTCATCGATTTCCGCATCAGCTGTCGGGCGGACAGCGGCAGCGTGTGGGGCTAGCCCGCGCCCTGGCTGCGGAACCGAGAATCCTGCTCATGGACGAGCCCTTTGGTGCGCTGGATCCGCTTACGAGGGCCGAGATGCAGGATATGCTTCGAGAGCTTCTGAAGCGGCTCCGGACCACGGTGCTGCTCGTAACCCACGATCTCGATGAGGCGCTCTTCCTCGCCAACCGCATCGTCCTGCTCGGTGAGGGCAGGATTCTCGCAAATCTTCCGCGTGACCAATTCCTTCAATCTCAGCAGCCAGAGATCATTGCTTATGCCCGGGCATTCCATCGTGGCCAGAACAACGCCGCGCCGGATCCGATTTCAAAGGACGGAGCCGCATGACTACTTCGTTCCTCTCGCAATACGGCGGCGAAATCGCCACGCTCACGATCGAACACCTTTGGCTCACCGGAGCGGCGATGCTCTTTGCGACCGCGCTTGCCGTGCCTGCCGGCATCTGGCTTACGCGCTCGCCTCGCTGGGCCAAACCGGTAATTGGCGCAGCCAACGTGCTCCAGACCATTCCCTCGCTGGCCATGTTCGGATTTCTCCTTCCGTTGCCCTGGCTCGGTGAGCGCGCTGCACGAATCGCCATCGTTGCGCTCACCGCCTACGCGCTTCTTCCGATTCTGCGCAACACCTACGCCGGAATCCGCGGCATCGATCCGACCCTGATCGAAGTTGCACGCGCCATCGGCCTCACCGATGCGCAACGGCTGTTCAAGATTGAGTTGCCTCTTGCCGCCTCGTTCATCTTTGCGGGACTGCGCACAGCTACCGTGACCTGCATCGGCATCGCGACCATCGCGGCCGCAGTGGGAGCCGGCGGCCTCGGCGAACTGATCTTCCGCGGCGTTGCCTCAATCGACAATCGTCTCGTCCTCGCCGGCGCAGTTCCCGCAGCGCTGCTGGCGCTCGCTGCTGACGGAGCGCTGGGTCTGCTCGAACGCCGGTTCAAGACTCCCGGTGCACAAGGTCCGATTCAATGATGCGGAAAGTTGCCGTTGCATGCGCCATCGTGCTCTGTCTCTCTCTCCTCAGCTGCTCGCCGCCTCGCTCCGATCATCCCGTCATCGGCGCGAAGAACTTCACCGAACAGGTCATCCTCGGCGAGTTGCTCGCGCAGGAGATCGAAGCCAAGTCCGGTCTGAAAGTTGAGCGCCGTTTCTATCTCGCCGGCAGCTACATCTGCAATCAGGCGCTCGTCGCGGGCCGCATCGACGCCTACGTCGAATACACCGGCACGGCGCTGACCGCAATCCTCAAGCAACCCGTCGACCGCAATCCCGAAGCGGTTCTCAACACCGTGCGCCGGCTCTATGCGATCGCGCTACGGCATCACCGTCGCCGAACCTCTTGGATTTGAAAACACATTCGCCATGGTCATTCGCGGCGACGATGCGCGACGCCTGCATCTGACAACGCTGAGCCAGGCCGCGCGATACGCACCGCAGTGGCGTCTCGGCGTTGGATACGAATTCGAACAGCGGCCCGACGGCCTGCCTGGACTGAGCGCCGCATACAACCTGCACTTCGACGGTCCGCCGCGAACCATGGACCTCGGCCTGCTCTACCGCGCACTCAATGCGCACCAGGTCGACATGATCGCAGCCAACTCAACCGACGGCCCCATCCAGGCGTTTGGCCTTGTTGCGCTCCAGGATGATCGTCATTACTTCCCACCCTACGATGCAGTCCCGCTGGTGCGCGACGACGCGCTTCGCCGCTGGCCGCAGATTGCGAACGGCGCTCCACGCGCTGGCGGGAAAGATCACCGCAGACGACATGCGCGCGATGAACGAAGCCGTCGACGGCCAGCATCGCGATCCGGCTGAAGTCGTCCGCGAATTTCGTATGAGGAAGGGCCTCTAAAAGAAGGAGCTGTATTTATCCTCCATAGGAATTCGCTCTAGCCGGAGCGGAAGGAGCATAATCTCTTTCAAAGGCATCTGCTTCCCGCAGTCGTCGATGCCTCCGAGGTCCAGTGACATTGATCAACTCTACGGATCACCCGGCGTGCTGGCCGGCTCTCCCGCTCGATTCGTGGCAGGATACCTATGCCACTCTGCACATGTGGACGCAGATTGTCGGCAAGATCCGCCTCCGTCTCACGCCGCTCGTCAATCATTGGTGGAACGTTCCCTTGTATGTAACCGCACGTGGATTGACCACGTCCTGCATTCCGTATGGGGACAGGTCTTTCGAACTCCGCTTCGATTTCATCCACCACCAGCTCATCCTCGAGATCTGCGACGCTATCGTGAAGACGCTTCCGCTGGTGCCCCGCACTGTGGCTGATTTCTACCAGGAATGTTTCGCCATGCTCCGGTCAGCCGGCATCGACGTCAAGATCTGGCCGATGCCGGTTGAGATTCCCAACCCCATTCCCTTCGACCAGGACCGGCAACACAGCTCCTACGATCCGGATGCCGTGGCCAAATTCTGGCGCATCCTGCTCTCCGTCGACGCCGTATTTCATCGCTTTCGATCCCGGTTCATCGGCAAGAACAGCCCGGTCCATTTCTTCTGGGGAAGTTTCGATCTTGCTGTCACGCGATTCTCAGGCCGCGCAGGCTCCGCCACGCGATGGAGCGGATTTCGTGACGCGCGAAGCATATTCGCATGAGGTAAGCAGCGTCGGATTCTGGCCTGGCGCCGGCATTGCGGGGCCGGCATTCTATTCGTACATGGCGCCCGAGCCGCAGGGCTTTCGCGACGCACAGGTTCTACCCGCGGCCGCTCACTACGACAAGGCGCTCAATGAATTCATCGTCATGTACGACGACGTCCGCGCCGCAGCATCTCCGACCGAAGCCTTGCTCGCCTTCTGCCAGAGTACGTACGAAGCCGGCGCCAAAGCGGCAAAGTGGGACCGCGAAAGCCTCGAACGGAGCAGCCTCGAGCAGAGCAGCCTCGAACAGAAGAGCCTCGAACGCGCCGACGCAACCTGACCGACGCAGAAACTACGGCCGCTTAGCCTCCGCGAGGTTGTATCCTTCCACCCGAACTCGCGGCTTCTCTCCGCGCGTGTCCGCATCTTCGAGCGAAATTGAAATCGTGCGTTTCTCGCCCGGCATCAAACCGATGTAGTTATCGTTGTAGAGCGCGGGCAAAATGAGATCGCCGCTCTTGCTGCGCACTGCCTTCGCACTCACCATCAATGCAGGCGTCTTCGACACGTTGTGCAACTCCGCCGTGATCTGCCACTCCGTGCCATTTCGCCGGGCATGTGTTTTCGCATTTACTTTTGCGGCGGGCAATTCGCGAATTCCCTGGTAGTCGCCCTCTGCAAGTCCGTGCAGGTAAAAGTTGGATGAGACAACGTCTTTACCGCGCGTCAGTGTCAGACGGATAAAGTGGGTCCGTGCAAGCCCCGCTGGAAACTCGATCAGCAACGGAGACAAAGTGCTGTCCTCGTGGCTGTCCAGCGCTGCACTCTTCTCCCATTTCACAGTCCCATCGATGTCGATCACCTGTGCATGTGCCGTTAGCCCGGTCTGCTCGCCCGCGCTGTAGTTCACTACCTCAACAGCATCCGTCGACGCATTCCACTGGATATGCAGCGGTTCGGAAGCCTTCTTCGCGCCATAGTATCCGGCGTCAGTGTCGAAGAAATAATCGTAAGTCTGCCATAACAGTGACGGCCACGCCGGATGGCTCATCCAGATCAGCAGCCCCAGCCGATTCTTGCTCTGTCCCTCGAACATGCCGCGATATGCGTCGTAATCGACGAACTGCGCGAAGCCGACCCAGTCATCCACATTGTTCGCGCCGCCATACTGCTTCTCCACGGCTGTGGTGAACGGATTGTGGTCGTGATAGTCGTGCAGCGGCCATTGATAGCCCTGCGGCCACATCGCAGATTCCGGCATCGTCCGTCGCAGATCGTCCATCTCCACCACGTTCGGCGACCCCATTTCACTGTGCAGCTTTGTCGGTGCATGTTCGAAGTAGTACCGCAGCGGCTCCACGCGATACGGTCCATGCCCGCTGACCGGCCCATCTGCCGAACTTGAGATGTAGTGCGATCCGGGCTCAAGCTTTGCCACGAGATTGCGCAACCCGTCATCGATGGGCTGTGGCGGAAGTCCTTCATTGCGACCGCAAAAAACTCCCAGCGACGCATGATTGCGAATGCGCAGCAGGTAGTCGCGCGCATTTGTGAGAAAGAGATCGTTATTGTCCGGATCGGGCCCGTCCCACGGATTTGCCAGCCAGAAATCCTGCCAGATCACCACGCCGTTACGATCCGCAGCGTCGTAGAACGCCTCATCGCCGGTCTGCCCCACCCAGTTGCGAATCATGTTGAAGTGCTCGTCACGATGGTAGCGAAGCGCGGTGTCATACTCCCGCACGCGATAGCGTAGCATCGACTCTGGAAATCCCCAGTTCCCGCCGTGCGCGATGAAACGCCGCCCGTTGATCCAGATCTTCAGCACGCCGCCATCTTCTGAATAAGTAAACTGACGCACGCCCACTTGGAATGAAGTCTTGTCAGAGACGTCGCCATCGACAACAAAGCTGAGCGAGACCGGATAGAGGTTCGGATCGCCGTAACCAACCGGCCACCAAAGTTTCGGATTCACCAGCCGCAGCGCCGCCTGCGTCGCCGGCGATAGCTCAACCACCTTGGCGGCGCCCGCATCAATCGTCGCCGGCATCTCGACAGCCACATCGCCGAAGCTCGCGCGCAGCGTACCGCTCACCGCCTTCGCATCGAGGTTGCGCAGCGTGGCCTGAATCGTTACGTCTGCATGCGTTGTATCCGGCAGTGGCAGTGTTGTCGTGACCAGCGGATCCTCGATTTTCACCGGCCCGCTCGACGTCAGCGAAACGTTGCTCCAGATTCCCGTGTCACGCCCGCGAATCGTCGAAATCCAGTCCCATCCCGCCGATGCATGATACGTGGGATTATCGCGGCCCAGCGCGCCTCCGTTCACCGTAGGGCCAGCCTTGTCTTTCGTGCTGCCGGGATTCGCCACACGAAGGATGTGCACCGCCATGGTGTTCACTCCACCGTGATGCACAAGTGCCGTCACATCGAAGCGACTGCGCGTGAACCCGCCGTCGATTCGCCCCACCTTGTGGCCGTTCAGAAAGACCTCGGCTTTCCAGTTAATTCCGTCGAAGTTGAGCCATGTGTGTTCGCCCGCTCGCTGCTCGGCGGATACATTAAATTCGTTCCGATACCAGAAGTCGGCGCAAAAGAACGAGTCGGAGATTGCGTACTGGTTGTCACCAAAGTCGGGATCGGGAATCGCGCCATCGTTCAGATAGCTGGTTAGTACCGTTCCCGGAACGGTCGCGATCATCCAGTCCTTGTCGGTAAAGCCGGCCGTGGAAAGTTCCTCTCCGCCAGCAGGCACCAGCGAAGCACGCTGTACGCGCCAGTTTCCGCCGGCGAGCGGCAGCGTTCCATCGGTTTGTAGAGGCGCGGCCACGTGAGGCGTGGCCACGATTCCGCCGCGACCATAAACCTCAAGCTCGCCTATGATGTATCGATCTCCGGGCTTCTCCGGCTTGGTCATCAGTACGCGTACATAGCGTCCATGCGCCGGTTGTGCCAGGTGAATATCATCGTTGGAGCCGGTTCCCGACGGTCAGCGACTGAAGCGTCTTCCACTGGCTCGCATCATCCGATACCTGGATCGAACCTTCGGCCGCACGCGCGATCCACGTCAGCGCAATGCGATCGAACGAGCAGACAGCGCCGAGGTCGACGTACACCCACTCCTCGCCGCTTCCTGCGCTCATCCAGGCACTCGAGAACAGATCAGGCCCCGCCACACGAACCGGTTGCCCTTTATCGAAGAGCGCGACTTCCGCCACTCCCCACGTGTGCAAATTCGCAGCCGCAAACTGCACGCGATACGAACGAAACCGAGCCGGCGCGGTAAACGCGATCGACTCCATAAAGCTCGGCCCCGGCGCCGCCATGTCTGGCCACTCCGATCCGGAAGCACGCCCCACTTCCTTCCACGTCATGCCGTCATCGGAGCCAATAACCGTGTAGGTCCAGGTCCCGGATAGCGAGCGTCCGTAGATCTTGCGCAGATATAGATCGATCCGATCGATCTGCGGAACCTGGCTGCCGCCTTTGATGTCAAACTCAACCCACGGCGAATCGCCCGTCACGTTCACTGAAGAAGTAACATTGCCATCCAGAAAGACCTCGCGCTCATTCTTTGACAAGACGCCTGCATCACTGGTCGAGGTTTCGATCCACTGCGGCAACGCAGTCTCCTTGATGCCGTCGGTGATCAATTGCGCCGTCAGGTTGTAGTCATAGGCACTCGACTGATACGCCGGCCGGTGGAGCGCCAGGTTGTGATAGCCGTTCGCGTCTGTCACCAGTGCGGGCCCGGTGTACTCTCTCGGATCTCCGGGATACACTCCAATGCCGCGCGTGTAGTTCTGAGCGTGTGAAGCGAGGGAGGCACAAGTAAGAAAAAGGGCGAGCCGTTTCATCATTTACTCCATGGAGGTAATCGACACACACGCACACGCGCATCTATCTCGACGCGGCAGGTCTCGTAATCGGGTGAACGAGCAAGTGTAACCGGCTGCAGGACCCGCCGCAAACCGCAGGCGCAGCCTGGCGCAGCAGAAGCGATCACGCGCGACCGTATCCGCCGAAGCTTAACGACTTGGTCGCAACCGAGACCAAACGAACGTGGCATTTACATTTCACGGCTTTCGCCGATATACAACTTACAGGTCGAGGCCGATTTGGCCAGAATCCAGGTCGTTAGATGAAGAGAGTACTTGCCACCATCCTGCTGGTCTCCGGATGGACGTCCACTGTAAATGCGGCGGCGCCCGGCACTCTCACTACCCTGCGTGAGGTTCATGAATTGAGCCACGCAGCGGCTGCGCAAGGGCACGCCGTCGCATTCGAGGCCACGGTTACCTATTACAGCGCTAAAGACATAGACCTATTTGTTCAGGACGACAACGCGGCCGTCTATGTGCAATTCACAAAGGGCGCCAACCTGGTTCCAGGGGACCGGGTACTTGTGGAAGGTCACGCGCGAGATAGTTTCCGTCCTGACGTAGTGGGCGATCGCGTAACACTTTTGCGTCACGTCACGTTACCTGAACCGGTGCCTGCCACCTTCGACCAGATGATCCGGGTACAACTGGATTGCATGCGGGTACAGGCGCGCGGCGTTGTCCGCAGTGCCGATTTGGTTACCGAAGACGGTTCACACATGATCAAAATGCATATGGTCATGGATGGCGGGTACGTCGGCGCCGTTGTGGTCAGTAACGAGGCACGCGCGACAGGTGACCTTCTTGACGCCGAAGTCGAAGTCACTGGGGTCGTTGCCGGTAGCTTCGACAGCAAGATGGAATTGACAGGCATCCTGCTCGAAATTCCCAGTCTGTCGGACATCCGCATTGTGAAGCGCGCAAGCGCCAACCCATGGACACTTCCCCTCATCCCAATGGACCAGATTATCTCTGTCTATCACGTTGGTGATTTGACGCAAAGGGTAAGGGTGCACGGAGTCATAACCTACTACCAGCCAGGCGCGGCAGTGGTGCTTCAGGATGGCGCAAGGAGCATCTGGATCTCGACTCGTACCCATGAACCGTTACAGCTCGGCGACGAGGCCGATGCGACAGGCTTCCCGGAATCCCGCGACAATGTGCTGACCCTGTCCGACGGTGAAATTCAGGACAGCCATATTTCAATGCCTGTCAAGCCCCAGCAGGCTACTTGGCGCGAACTGGGTTTCTGGAGTCCTAACAATCTCGGTGGGCACCAGAATGATCTGGTGTCGATCGAGGGGCAAGTGACGACGGAGGCCCGGCAGGCAACGCAGGACGAATATGTGCTCGTGTCTGGAGGGCGGATGCTGACGGCAATCTATCGTCATCCGCCTGGCGACGACGACCTTGCGCCTATGAAGCGCATACCTCTCGGTTCGAGAATCCGCGTTACTGGAATTTGCACCATGCTGGATACGGCCTCCGTCAACCCAGGCGGAGAGTCGTCGTTCAACATTCTGCTGCGCTCGTTCGACGATATTGACGTTGTCGCAAGACCATCTGTTGTGAACGTGCGAAGTCTGTTGATCCTGATCGGCTTGTTATTGGTCCTGGTATTGATGATCGGGGCAAGAGGATGGTCGCTTGATCGCAAGGTAAAGAAGCAGGCGGTGGCGTTGGCGGCACGCATCGAGAGAGAAGCGAATATCGAGCGGCAACGCAGCTCGATTCTCGAAGATATTCATGGAAAGCGCCCGCTGGATGAGATTCTCTGCGAGATAGCAAACATGGTCTCGTCGCGGCTCGAGGGTGCGCCCTGCTGGTGTCGGACTGCCGATGGATCTCAATCTGGGGATCGTCCTCCCGAATTGACAAACATGCGCATCGTTCGCGAACAGATACCTGCGCGTTCTGTGTCGCCGCTCGCCGAAATCTTTGTTGCTCTCGACGCAGATTCTGTCCCGGGATCCGCGGAATCCGAGATCGTTTCGATGGCGGTCGGGCTTTCGTTTCTCGCAATCGAGTCAAGACGCGTTTATTCAGACCTGTTTCACCGCTCAGAGTTCGATTTGCTGACTGGACTTCACAATCGTTTTTCCTTCGAGAGACGTGTGAGGGCCACTCTGGAAGAAGCGCCCGAGCACGCCGGGATCTATGGACTGATTTACATCGATCTCGATGAGTTTAAAGCGGTGAATGACCGGTACGGCCACCGGGTCGGTGACCTGTATCTGCAGGAAGCTTCGCTACGAATGAAGCGGCAGCTGCGCAATGTGGACATGCTGGCACGATACGGCGGAGATGAGTTCACCGTCTTCATACCTATGGTTCGCAGTAAGACCGATGTGGAGGATGTGGCCGAGCGCCTTAAGCTGTGTTTTGACGATCCGTTCTTCCTCGAGGGCTACTCGTTTCAGGGATCCGCCAGCTTTGGAATCGCAATTTATCCAGAAGATGGTGAAAGTATGGACTCCCTGCTGAGCACCGCCGACGCCGCGATGTATGTCGCTAAACATACTCGACATGAAGCCGCTCGCCAGCCTTCTGGGCGGTGAAGCTATCCCAGCGCATCGCTTGCTGGCACCCGCCTGCATCCCCGCTGACCGCTAGGAGCTTAAAGCCGTCAACTTAAAAGCCGCCGGGGCATTCTCAACTCTCCGACAGGTCACGACCTGCGCCTGGAAGCCATGATTCCTCGGAACTGGAGCGCCGATTCCGAGAACCGTCCATGTGCTTAATGAGAAGCACTTCGTTTCCGACTTCGCTGTAGATCAATTCGTCCACGATTCCGCTGGCCATGAGAATTCCGTATCCACCGGGGCGCATTCCCGATTTGTTGCGAACTTCGAGATGGCGCGTCAGGTCATCGGGCGGGTATGAGATTGCAGCGTGCGGAAGCGCATCCGGACGAAAACCCTTTCCCGGATCCTTGATATAGAAGACAAATGCCCGCGCCGTCCGTACAGCAGCTACTTCCAATAGCTTTGACGGGTCATTCTGAGCGCCGTGTTCGATGGCATTGTTCAGGATCTCCTGAAAAGCGACCATCATCTCTTCAGGCGGGCGCTCCGGCAATGTCATCCGGAATTCCTTGAAGAATGCGGTCAGGAGTTCTGCATTCAACAGGTCACAGCTCATCCGAACCGAGATCCAATCGCGCTCGGCAGAAAGCACTTCAATGCCAACTGAGGAATCATGCTCCTCAATCGCGCTCATTGCATATCTTGCAATGTCTTTCGCGTTAAAAGGAGCACATTGGCAGAGAAACACGTGATGGCGCAACGCATCAATGAGGTCCTCCGGCGTACCGAATGGAGCAAGGACAATCACGCGAACGCCGGGTCTCAGCTCCCGGATTTCTTCCACCAGCGCGAGATCCTCATGAATGCTGGTCTCAGGGTCGGTGATCACCACGGCGTAGGGGGAGGCGCGCAGTTTTCGAAGGGCGTCGGCGCTTCCGGCGGCGTGAGAAAATGGGCAATGAAGGCTGGTTAATTGCTGTTCAAAAACCTCATCGGAAGGCTGATCGTGGCCGATGAGCAGCACGCGCGATTCAGAGGAACAAACTCGACTCTCAACCGGTTTGGATGTCGCTGAAAGACCCATCTGTGAGCACTCCAATGGAACTCTTTCGAGTAAAGTGTACTCGCAGATAATCGACATCGCAAAGTGCTCCGTTCGCGCGCGGAAACGAAGACACTTACGCCTACTTTCCTCGCAGAACTGGAATCCGCCTCTCATTTCCAATTCTTTGGTATTCGCCCTTCTATACCTCATCGTCGCGAAACATCGGATGCGGAATCAGCTTGCGATAGTCTTCCTGGTGCGCGCCGTCGAGACAGGCCTCAATGATGCGCTGGCCCAGCGGATCGAGCTCCGGTACCTGGAACTGTTTTAACTCGCTGTGCGAAGAATTCACGCCACTGCCGCGCGCCTTCCTCATAGACGTCCATGCCGCCCTGGATCTGCTCCTCAACGCGCAGAAAGACGCGCGGAATCATGGAACCTTCGATCTTGAGCTGCTTGGGAATATAACCGAGCAGCGGGAATAGCGCTTCATCCACCTGTTCGCGGCCGAACCTGGCGCTGCCGCGTCGCGCAAGATATTCGCGCGCAATCCATTCCGCCATGAAGCCAACTTTCCACGCGCCGATGTGCTGGTTAGGAATGAGCACGTAGCGCGTCTCCGGTGTATCGACGATCTGCCGCAGTAATAGATTTGCCTGGTCGACACGCCTGCCTGTTGCGAACGCCCAATACGACCCGACGCCTTCAGACTGCATCTCTTTCGACTTCTGTGCCTGAATACTGGGGTTACCATGACCGCGCGGAGCAACCAGTCGCCAGAGCCACGCCAGCGCAGGGCTAAGCACGTGCAGCATGGCGAGAATGCCGTACAGCTGGCTCTCGCGATGCGTTGCCGGGCATCGCACGCCAAAGCTGCGCACATCTACCGCGCGCGGTCCGCCGGCAATATCTTCGAGCATGCGCCGCGGCAGAATCACGCGCGGATTGGGGCACAGCTTTCCCGGCGCGTCTTCCACGTGCTCCCACGTCAGACACGTGCCGCCAGGGACGATGTAGTGGTTCAAAAAGATCAACGGCTCCGGCGGATCGATGCACAGCCGCTCGAGATTTGGCGCTGTGCCGTAGCTGTGGATGTGATCCACGCGCACGAACCACGCATTCTCAGCGTCGGCAATGGTGAGGCGACCGTGCTGGCGTTGATAGCTCGGATGCGCGCACGCCATATCGTCGGCGATCGGGCGCAGATGGCAAGCCTCGGGCAGATTCAGAGTGCGCTCTTCCTTGGTGATGACGTTGCGTCCGATCAGCAAACGGCCATCTTCCATGCGATGGATGTGTTCGGTCATCTCGCTCTTGCCGCCGCCGCTAGCGCCTTCGTGCATGAGGATGAGCTGATTCTCGTACGGCGTAACCACCGCAACAGCCGCACAGTGATTGGTTGTCCAGCCCTCGCGTTCCCCGATATCGAGCAGCATGGAGTAGACACCCTTCTTGGCGCTCGGGCCGGGATAGAGGTTGTAGGCGAAGATCTCCTGATGCGTTGCCGCTCGATCATGCACTACCACCTGGCTTGCCGCCAAAATGGGTATGGCGAAACGGCGGAGCAACGAAGAGAACTCCGCCGGTAATCTTGAAATCCGCCGGAACCTGGCTGCGCGGAATCATGCCCTGCAGATCCGCCAATGCCGCCGCGAAAAATGCGGCCTGCCGCGGGACAATCAGCAGCGAGCCGTAGTGGAGCGAGTCGGCTCCCGCATAGAACGGCATCGCCACCAGCTCTTGCGTCTTGAGCCAGTCGAGGGTTTGCTGCCGCGTCTTGTCAAAGGTCTCGCTGAAGCGCTCTTCGTAGGTCGGCTTGTCGGTGGGCAGCGCGTCGCCAATCACCATCGCATCGGGGTCGCGGCGGCGCATTGCCGGATCGGGGAAGTTGATCGCCAGTCCGTTGCGCGCCTTGGTGACGACCGCTTCGACGATGCGGCCTTGTCCGTTCGGACGCCCTGGCACATGGAAAATAGCTTCGTAGACGCCATGGTCTTCGCGATTGCCGAGGCGCCAGTCGGTGGTTCCCGTGGGACGTCCCAGCGCCCAGTCGAGCAGTTGCGGCCGGTTTTCGGGTACTTGCATCAGCGGCGCGGCGCTCAGCACCTCGCGCACATGCGCGGGCAGATCGAGTTCCGACCATGTGGCCTGGAAGTCGATGACACTTGTGGTTTCTGCGGCAACGGTCACGCTGGTTCTCACTTTCCGGGGATCAGAATGTGGTCCAAAATGTCTGCTCAGCGCCAGAGAGACCACACATTTTTTATCGCATCCAGCGGTACACCTGGCAGTGCGCCTCGTCACGCCTCGTGCGATAGAGTAAGTGCAGTTCTTTCAGCGTCAGCCAGCCTTCATCGGAGCAACGGGTGTCAAAGCAGCGCAATCGAGAATCGGTGCCTAGAAGTCCCGCCTGCCCCAGCGCAGACGGAAGCGAAAGAAACTCCGTTGGAGGCACTCGCCAGCATCTGTTCGGTGCTTGTGATCGGGGTTTTCGTCCTGACGTTTCTCGGTCAGAACATGGTCATCCCCTCCGGCTCCATGGAGAACACCCTGCTGATCGGCGACCACCTGCTTGTCGATCACATCACCTTTAGTCCCTCCACACCGTGGATGCCGCTGGTCCATCATCGCGATCCGCAGCGCGGCGACATCGTCGTCTTCTTTCGGCCTGCGCCTGAGCCCGAGCCCGATGCGGACGGCAAACCCGTTTATCTCACCCTGGTAAAGCGCCTGATCGGAATGCCCGGCGATCACATCCATCTGCACGACGGAACAGTGTTCATCAATGGCATCGCCCAGGCAATGCCGAAGGACGCACGCGACACTCCGGTTGTGCCCCCGAGCGAACGCGCCTACGAGGATGAGTTTCCATCCGTGTTGCCCACCGTCGAAGATTCGCACGGCGCCGTGACTCCATGGGTCGTCGATCTGCCCAATCACATTCAGGATGGCGACCTCGTGGTCCCGCCCGGAAAATACTTCATGATGGGCGATCATCGGCACGCCAGCCTCGACTCGCGTTTCTGGGGATTTGTGCCGCGCGAAAACATCTTGGGGCGCCCCCTGTTCAACTACTGGTCATTCAAGACTCCCGAAGACCAGCAGGACAAAAAGGGAGTGGTGAATCAAGTTGCATGGTTCGGGCACGTCGCATTGCGCTTCTTCACCGACACTCGCTGGACCCGCACCCTTCACCGCGTCCGCTAGCTTGCTCCAGCCAGACCGAATTTCTCGCGGACCAGATCCATCGCATCTTCCGGCGTAGCGATCGTGCCTTCCAGTTGCGCTTCTTCGATCGCGTGCAATATCTCCTTGAAGGCCGGGCCCGGCGTGTAGCCAGCGGCAATCAGTTCGCGCCCGGTGAGCAGGGGCGTTGGGCGAACTTCTTCCGCGGGCAGCGTTTCGTAGCGCTCGCGCACGAAGTTCCAGATCTCGAGATTGCGATGCGCAGCGAGGCAATCCATGCGATGCAGCGCAAGGTGTTCCGGAAAATTATCGAGACGGAAGAAGCGCTTCAGCGTGGAGTTCTTCATCCGCGGAGCATCCGCAGAACCGCATGTGATTTTCAATCAGGGCGAGAATCTGGTGCGTTTCGTCATTCGAGAATCGAAAGCGCCGGCAAATCTCCGCGCCTATAGCCACACCCACTTCCACGTGCCCGTCGAAGCGAATGCGGTCGGGAGCTTCGCGAAAGGTCGGCGGCTTGCCAACGTCATGAAGCAGCGCGCCCCAGGCCAGCGTCAAGGCGCAGCCGGGCTCCAGTTGCTCCAGCAGCATAAGCGTGTGAATCCACACGTCTCCCTCGGGATGAAATTGCGGGGGCTGCGCGACACCCTTCATCCTTGAGACTTCAGGAAGCACCTGGACGAGAAGGTCGGTTTCGTCCAGCAGTTCAAATGCGCGCCGCGCGTGGCCTTCGGTAAGCATCTTCGTCAACTCTTCGCGAATGCGCTCGCGGCTCACGGCATGGATGCGCGCGGCGAGTTTGCGAATAGCAGCCAGGGTTACAGGCTCGATCTCGAATCCGAAACGCGCGGCAAAACGAACCGCGCGCAGCAGGCGGAGCTGGTCTTCTTCGAAGCGCTTTTCTGGATAGGCCGATGGCGCGGATAACGCCTGCGTCGAGATCGTCCAGGCCTCCAACGTAGTCGAGAACGGCGTCGCGAAGGCTATTCGGGTCGGCAAAGAACTTGTCCAAAGCTCCGCCCCCACGCAGCGGGTCCAATAGCAGGCCGTTGATGGTAAAGTCGCGGCGCTGCACGTCTTCTGCCGCAGTCTCCGTATAGCGCACCTCGTCCGGATGGCGGCCGTCAGAGTACACGCCATCGGAGCGGAACGTCGCAACCTCCGTCACGCATCGTTCTCCGACCGATCCGTCCTCGCACCCGGAGGCGGTCCCAGACGCAACGAGCACCACGCCGAAATGCGCGCCGACCGCGAAAGTGCGGGGAAACATGCCGAGAACGATGTCCGGCGTCGCCGAAGTTGCAACGTCATAGTCTTCGGGCTCGCGGCCCAGCAGTAGATCGCGCACGCATCCACCGGCGAGATAAGCTTCATACCCCGCTGTGCGCAGGGTTTTGATGATCTCCAGGGCTGCTTCGAATTGGGGTGATCCAGGCAACATCTCTTGCTTGAGAATAGTCCGTCTCAGACGCCAGATTCGAGGCCGTTATAGCGGAACCAGAGTCGATGTATCCCGAATGCACATCACTTAAGTTAACGCGACCAACAGGGAGCGGCGACCCTGCACAAAACCAAACAGGCCACAGGGACTCTGGTTTCGCTCTAAACTTGAAGTATGTCCCGCGGCCTCATCCTCGGTATCGAGTCCTCCTGCGACGAGACCGCGGCGGCTGTGGTTGAGCGCGGCGCGCGCACGCTTTCCTCCGTAGTGGCCTCGCAGATCGCGACCCATCTTCGCTACGGCGGAGTGGTGCCGGAGCTTGCCAGCCGCGAACATTTGCGGGCCATCGTTCCGGTGGTTCGCGCGGCGCTTGCCGAGGCCGGTGTTACGCTGGCCGATCTTGATGCGATTGCAGTGACTTCAGGCCCGGGGCTGGCGGGTGCGCTGCTGGTGGGCATCACGTATGCCAAGGCGCTGTCATTCGCCCAGGGTCTGCCCCTGATCGCTGTGAACCATCTCGAAGGACATATTCACGCAGTGCTGCTGCAGCAGCGGCAACGGCAAATGGAAAATCCCGAAAAGCAGGTCCTTCGCTCCGCCAACCCCATCGCTAACGCGACGGGGCCCCAAAAGCGCTTCTCTCAGGATGACACGGAGCGGGAAGGGGCTCTAGCGCTCGTCGTCTCGGGCGGGCATACGCATCTCTATCTGGCCCAACCCATTGACGGCACGTGGCGCTATTCGCTGATTGGCCGCACGCTCGATGATGCTGCAGGCGAGGCGTACGACAAGGTAGCCAAACTGCTCGGCCTCGGCTATCCGGGCGGCCCTTGGATAGACGCCCTGGCGCGGTTCGGCGATCCGCATGCGGTGCCCTTCGCGTTTGCGCAGATTAAGACCAAAGTTCACCTCGGCGGCAAGGCACCGCGAACCAAAGCAGCGAAGACCGCGCCAATTGCAGCACTCGACCCTCACTTTTTGTTTTCTTTCTCAGGGATCAAGACAGCCGTGCTTCGATATGTCGAGTTGCATGGATTGCGCGAGGAGGCCGCAGCCCGCGTGCCCCGGATGCTGGCCAGCCGGCCGCCGCAGACAAAGGAAGAAGCCCTGGCGCTGTGTCCTCAGCCGACGCTCGATCTGATTGCGAGCTTTCAGCATGCCGTGGTCGGCGACCTGATGAAGAAGACCTTCGCAGCGGCCGAGTCACTGGATGCAGAGCGCGTTTTGGTCACCGGTGGGGTTGCAGCAAATCGTGAACTGCGCGAACGGTTTACGGCGGAAGCAGTGCGTCGCGGCATACAGATTGCTTTTCCAACGCTGGCGCTCTCTACCGATAACGCCGCGATGATTGCCGCTGCGGCCTGGCCGAGGTTTGCGGCCGGAGAGTTCGCCGGGCCTGATCTGACGGCTGACCCTTCCCTGGCACTGGGCCGCTAAAGAGGATGCGTCCCACAACTTCTTATCTTCTTACGGTTTCCTGAAAGTGAGGCAGTAGAGCTTTCCGCCGCAGATTTCTTTGGCGGAGACATCTTTCATCTCTGGCGGAACGAGGTCGATGGGGCATTGCACATTTTCCGTTCCCGGCCCATAACTCTTGCGAACGATGGGAGTGCGTTGGTAATTTTCGCGGATAGTCCTTTCGGTCTCGTCCACGATCACGATCTTGGTGCCCGGTTTCGCCACCCAGATCATCTCCTTGATGGCGCGCACCTTGTCAGTGAAGAAGTTAATGCCGCCCACGTGGAACACGCAGTCGAATGCCTCTACCTTGAATGGCAGGCGCTCCGCCTCGGCCTGGAAGATATGGGCGTTTCGCTTCCATTTCAGCAGGTTGTGCTGACACTTCTTCAGCATCCCCCAGGAGATGTCGATGCCGTAGAAGTCGATGTCCCGCGGCAAAAACCGCAGATTTGCACCGGTCCCGACGGAGGTCTCCAAGACCACTGCGTTTGGCTTCAACTCGAGTTCGCCAATGATATCCAGCCGGTAGTTGGGCTTGCGGGTGAACCAGTGATAGAGCCGTTCGGCAAGATCGTAGCCGGGCGCGATGCGATCGTAGAGTGTCTGGTATTTCAGATTTGAACCAGTGACCGTGCTGACAAACAGGGGAATCCCGTCGCGAATCGGGTAAATGCGGCCCGTTGCCGTGTTGCGCAGATTAGTACCGGCCATCTCGAGGGCGAAGCGCGTATCCGGATCGCAAAGTAAAGATAAAGCGTGATCTTCCATCAGATAATCGGCGACCGCCCGCCGCCTTGAGGAAAGCATACGACGAAGTCAAGGTCACCGCTTCGGCCACAAAAGTAACCGGAATCCCACCCGTAATCCCCACTGCTACAATCGGAAAGGCCGAACAGCCTCGATTTTGACCCGAAAAATGAGTCATTTGCCCGCCACGCCAAAGCCAGTACGCCTGTTCAACACCCTTTCTGGACAAGTGGATGACCTCGTCCCCATGGACGGGAAGGAACTGCGCATGTATGCCTGCGGCCCCACGGTCTACGACTACGGACATATCGGCAACTTCCGCACCTTTCTTGCGATCGACGTCCTGCGGCGATTTCTGAAGTTGAACGGAATGCCGCTGCGCCACGTCATGAACATTACCGACGTGGACGACAAGATCATTCGCAACGCTGCCGCGGCAGGGGTGCCGATCGGGGAATACACGCCCAAGTACGTAAACGCGTTTTTCGAAGATCTGGACGCGCTGGGAGTGGAACGGCCGGAGATCATTGCCCGGGCAACGGAAAACATCGACCGCATGGTGGAACTGATTCAAAAGCTGGCAGATGCAGGCGCGGCCTACCGGACCGAGGATGGATCGTGGTACTTCCGACTGAGGTCGTTTCCTGAATATGGCAAGCTGAGCAAGAAAGACCTGAGCGGGATGGAAGACGGCGCCCGCGTGGATGTGGACGAATACGAGAAAGACTCGGCGCGCGACTTTGCGCTGTGGAAAGCCGCCAAGCCCGGCGAGACATCGTGGGAAACGCCGATCGGGCGCGGCCGCCCCGGATGGCACATCGAGTGCTCGGCCATGTCGATGAAATACCTGGGCGACAGCTTCGACTTGCATGCCGGCGGCGAAGACCTGATGTTTCCGCACCATGAAAACGAGATCGCGCAGAGCGAGAGCGTGACTCACAAGCCGCTTGCGCATCACTGGATGCACGTACGCTTTCTCCTGGTCGACGGGCGCAAGATGTCGAAGAGCGAGGGCAATTTCTATACGCTTCGCGACTTGCTGCTAAAGGGATACAAGGCGTCGGCGATCCGGCTGGCTCTGATCTCGGTTCCCTATCGCCATCAGCTTAACTTCACGTTTGATGGGCTGGTGGATGCCACGGCGGCGATCGATCGGTTACGTACTTTCAATGATCGGCTCATGAAGGGCGCTTTCCCCGCGGGCGAAAATCCCGATATCCAGACCGCCGCGAAGAAGGCTCACGAGGAATACATAGCCGCTCTCGCCAATGACCTGAACACAGCGGAGGCGCGGGCACCGATCTTTGACCTGGTTCGTCTATCGAATACCGCGATGGACCAGGGCAGGTTTCACCAGGCGGACGGCGAGGCTGTGAAGACAGTGCTGGCGGATTTTGATGCGGTGTTCGCAGTGATTGACGATCGCGATACAGAACCGACGCGCCGGGCTGTGGAATGGGCCAAGCAGGAAGGACGCGACGTTGTGCCGGAATTGCTGGCGCAGCAGTCGCTGACAGACGAAGCGATCAACGCACTGCTTGCCGAGCGCGACCAGGCCAAGAAGCGCCGCGACTTCACCCGTGCCGATCAGATCCGCAAAGAGCTGACGGAAAAAGGAATCACCATCGAAGACTCGAAAGACGGCGTACGCTGGAAGCGGAAATAGCACTGCCCAGACTCACACCACGGAGGAAGCCACGCTCACATGGAAGCCCATGAAGTGCAGGAACTGAAAGAAAATGCTGAGCACGGATCGAGCGAATCGAGTTTGCGCCCGGTTGCCTTTACCATGAGCGTGCTGGCCGTGCTGGTCGCGGTGATAACGGTGCTCGGGCATCGCACGCACACTGAAGCTGTGCTCGATCAAAACAAGGCAACCGATCAGTGGAACCAGTACCAGGCGCAGAAAATCCGCTCTTACAACACAAGCCTCGCTGCTGACGTGCTGAGCGGGATCACAATTGCGGACAAGGACATCGCAATTGCGAATAAGGACAAATCACCGGAAGCGGCCAAGGCCTACGCAGAGAATCAAGCCAAGTGGAATGAGAAGCTGAAGTCCTATGCGGATCATCAGGCCAAGTGGAATGACGATCTGCCTGAAGATCAGGAAAAGGCCCGGAAGCTGGAAGAGAAAGTCGAGCACGCTGAGGCGCGTGCCGATCGTTTCGATTTCTCCGAGGCGCTCCTCGAGATTGGCCTGGTGATCACGTCGATCACGCTGCTGACGCGCAGCCGCAGGTATTGGTATCTCGGAATCATCTTCTCGGTCGTCGGTATCGCTTCAGCGCTCTCAGTGTTGCTGCTCAAATGATGAAACGCCGGACTCGACGGCACAGAACGAAAGCTGCGCATGCGTGGTAGACTTGCCGCGAAATGAATCTCCGCCTTGTTATACCGTTTTTGATAACCGCTCCGCTGCTGGCGCAGGCGCCGGCAGTTCCAGCCCCTTCAACCCAGGAACTGGGCTTCACGTATCACATCCCATCCGGATGGGAGGCAACCGATGCGCAATCGACGCTGCCTGAAGTAAAGAGGCAGCAAACCGAAAAGGCCAAGACCGACGAGGAAAAGAGCGAGATCGCCTGCGTTCAGATTCCGATCAGCGCAAAGCGGGATGCGCCTCCGTCGTTTCTGGCGGCGATGGCACTGCCTTTCGATTGCTTTGGGCAGATCATGACGGAGAAGGATCTTCCCGGATTCGCCGAGGGAAGTTCCGAGGGACCGAAAGCGATCTTCGATTTTGGTGATCCAGTGTACGGCTCCTATTCCATGGGGAAACACAACATTTGGATCGAGCGAGCGAAAGGCAATCCCAAAGGCCACCCCGAGATGGCGTATACCCTCGAGATTGCGTGCAGCCTATTGAAGAAGGCAGCTGTGTGCTGGATGACCGTGGCAGGCGATGACCAGGCGCTGAAGGAATTTGAAGGAACCGCCGTCACGCTGGATGGAGACTTCTTTCCGCAACTTGTTCCGGCAACCGCATTCGAGAAGAAGCCAGCGTCTTAATTATTGGAACGCTTCGCTCAATCCACGGTGGCCCTGGTCTTCGCGCTCACCTGCGCGGATGTCAGCAGGAAAACAGCGAACACCACCGCTGCCATGCCGATGAATTCGGCCCCCTCGGGACGTTCGTGCAATATGAAGATTCCCAACAATACCGCCACCACCGGATTGACGTAGGCATAGGAGTGACCTTGGCCACGGGCACATGCTCGATGAGATAGATGAAGCCCGTATAGCCGAGCAGTGATCCACCGGTGACCAGCCACGCCAACGATCCAATCGCCGCTCGATTCAGATGAAAATGCGGCCATTGACCCAGGATGGTTCCGACGGCCGTGTTGAAGATTCCGGCGGCGAGCATCTGCCACGATGCCGCGACGAGGCTGTTGACCGGCAGTTTTGTCGCGCCGCGAAAGAATGCTGCCCACCGTCCACGAAAGCGCCCCGGCTAGCAGAGCGACGATGGCCAGCAGGCGCGAGCGATCGCCTGCGAAGCCGGTGCGCAATGACGGCCAGAGCAGAGTGGCCAGGCCCGCGAATCCGATAGCCATGCCGAGCCATCCACGCCGCGGCATTGGTTCGCCACCGGGAAGAAACATCTCGATCAATGCAACATACAACGGAATCACGGCAAGGATGAGCGAAGACAGGCCGCTGGGGAGTGTCTCTTCCGCATAAACCAGGCCGACATTGCCGCCAGCCAGAAGCATCAGCCCGATCACGCCGAGCAGGACCATTGTCTTCGCGGGAAAGACCAACCGCTGACCTCGGAACCTGCACCATGCGAGCAGAATGGCGCCAGCGATGAGAAAGCGCGTGCCGGCAAGCAGCAGCGCAGGCATCTCCGCCGCGCCGATACGGATAGCTGTGTAGGTCGATCCCCAGAAGAAGTACACGCTGGCAAAGGCGAGCACGATGGACAACTTCGTAGCCGGCTTGCTCGCGGAAGGTCTTGATTCTGCGCTGACGATGGGCATCCTTGGATTCAATCGTAGCTTGCGGCGGCTTCCTGAGCATCCCGCAAATTGCTTGGCTTTGAGTCGTTTCGGGTTCGGATCGCCGCTGAAACTGATGGAAAGTCACTGTCTGTGCGTGCTATCCTGCGACCAGTGGGGTCCAATGCGAAGGCACTTTTCCAGCGTTCTGCAGCCTATACCAGCAACAAAACGCTGGTCGCGGGCGCGCGCGCGATGCATTTGCCCTCGGCGCCACCTCCGCGTCCTGCCGGTCCGCACTCGACCTAGTCTCTTCGGCGGCGATTAGTACAGGACCGCCGAAGGCCCTCGCCTGCTCTCGTGGAAACTGCAAGTCCATGAAACAGAAATACCCCATCCCAACGGGGTCGCGGCTTTGCCACATCCGGCGCCGCCCAAACGAAACCGACGAGGAGACTAGAGATGAATAAACAAGAGCTACATGCCAAGTTTGGACCGAAGCTGATTGGTTCTCTGCCTGGACCGAAAGCCAAGGCTGCGGTAGAAGCCGATGACCGGCTGATCTCGCCCAGCTATACGCGTTCATATCCGCTGGTGGCAAAGCGCGGACGTGGCCTTCGCGTCGAAGATGTGGACGGCAACGAGTTCCTGGACTTCGCTGCGGGCATCGCCGTGACTTCGACCGGCCATTGCCATCCCGAGGTTGTCGCCGCGATCCAAAAGCAGGCAGCGGAACTGATTCACATTTCCGGCACTGATTTCTACAACGAACCTTTGACAGACCTTGCCGAAAAGCTCTCGGCCGTTGCGCCGATGCCGGGACCGCATCGCTTCTTCTATGGCAACTCGGGCGCAGAGGCCATTGAATGCGCATTGAAGCTCGCGCGATATCACACCGGGCGGCAGCACATCATTGCGTTCCTCGGTGCATTTCACGGGCGCACAATGGGCGCGCTTTCGCTGACTGCATCGAAGCCGCAACAGAAGCGGCGTTTCTCGCCTCTCGTTCCCGGCGTGACGCATGTGCGCTATCCGTACGCCTATCGCGGATGCACGGGCGGCCCGCAGGAAGAAGAGGCCTTCAGCCTGGGCTGCGCGCGCTATATCGAGGAGAAACTGTTCAAGACGATCCTGCCTCCGGAAGAAGTAGCGGCGATCTTTGTCGAGCCGATCCAGGGCGAAGGCGGATATGTTGTAGCGCCCGACAACTTCCTCCGCGAACTGCGCGACATCTGCGACCGGCATGGAATTCTGCTGGTTGTCGATGAAGTGCAATCGGGCGCGGGACGCACAGGCAAGTGGTGGGCGATCGAGCACTCGGGCGTGCAGCCGGACATCGTCTGCATGGCAAAGGGGATTGCGAGCGGCATGCCGCTTGGCGTTTGCATGAGCCGCGCGGAGATCATGGATTGGGTTCCCGGCTCGCATGCGTCGACGTTTGGGGGAAATCCAGTTTCGATAGCAGCGGCGCTCGCGACGATTGACGTCCTTGAGCGCGAGGCGATCGACAATGCCGCGAAAGTTGGCGGAAAGATGATCGAGCGGCTGCAAGGCTGGACGAAGAGCCATGCACTGGTTGGCGATGTGCGCGGGCGAGGGCTGATGATCGGTATCGAGCTGGTGAAGGACAAGACAACCCGTGAACCCGCATCAGCGCTGCGCAATCGCGTGGAAACGCTCTGCTTTGAACGTGGCTTGATGATTCTTGGTTGCGGCGAAACTTCAATTCGTCTTTGCCCGCCGCTGATAGTTAGCGAAGAGGAAGCAACGGTTGCGCTCGACATCCTTGAAGACTGCTTGACGCAGGTCGAGAAGGAACACGCGCATGCAGGTGAACTCGCAACAGCAGGCGTCTAATCTCGGCATACCCTCAGCAGTGTCATTCTGAGCGCCGCACACCTGGGGCCCCATGAACGAGAAGTCGTTCGTGGGGTAAGCGGGGTCCCCACAGACAGGTCTTCGTCTGTGGGGTGAATATGCGGCGCGAAGAATCTGCTTTCCGCAAGACCAAACAAACCCCAAACGGACAGTGTCAATTTCCGGCCGACTTCAGCTGAGTGCCCCATGTCCCGCTTATGGGACATGGGCACCACCGAAAGCCAAGCGCAGCCACTTCTGACTTTGTCATCTTGAGCAACCCTGAACGGAGTGAAGGGGCAGCCGAAGGATCTGCGGTTGCATTTCGTCAGTGCCACCCAGAATTCACCCAAAGAACGCGTTACTTCCGGATTGGCCACAATCCGCTCCGAACAATGAGCCGTCTCTTCAAATCGCCCAACACAAGCCGACTTAGCGGTGGTTATCGGTAGCAAATAGGAGCCGGACCGGTTCTGATGAACTCTTCCCGGTTCTGATTCGCCGTTCATGCATTCCTTATATCGATCTTGATAGATCTTCTCTAAAGCTAACTGAGGAGATAAATCCATGCGCGCTTCATCGAAGGTGAGCGTCTTACCAATTCTGGCCTTGGCGTGCCTCACGCTTAAGGCATTCGTTGCACAAAGTCAGAGTCTTCCCGCAGACTCAAGCGCATCCACTGAAGGTCCCAGCACTGATCTCTTCGTAATGGCCGGTTCTGATATTGATCGGCCCGGATCGCTTCCACGCGCCAACTACAACATCGGTATAGGTCACACCTTCCGGTTTCTCAAGAGAGACCCCCTGGGAGATGAGCTGAGTCTCGGCTATACATACGAGAACGCTGGTACACACGGTTTTCTCCATACAGACTTCGGGGAGCACACGGAACAAGTCGGCGTGATGAAGAACTTCGCGTTTCCCAAGGTTCGAATCGCAACTGGGTATACGTGGTTGCAGTCTGGGATTACCAGCTACAGCGGGTACAGTCATGCCCTGAACCGTCTGGCCACTGGCGCATCCATCGGCGCCATAGTCCATCTCAGCTTCCACAGCTCAATCTGGATTCAAGAAAGCTACAACAAGGTTGTTACGGTGCCGTGGTACACGACGAGCAGCATCGGCTACACATATAGCTGGTAACCATTGCGGTTTGCCGTCCCGCCTGCCTATGTAGATTTGATTCCCCATTTACGGCCGGCCCGGAAATAACTACTTGAGCAACACCGCCGCGAGATGTTGTCAAAGATATAACTTCCGGTTGGCCCACAATCCAATCAGAACCGAAAAGGACGAGCAAACACGCGCTTCCAATCGCTGATGACGCCGCCCCAACCGTTTCAATTCTGAATAGAATTATGGCAATGGAAGAATCGAGCAAGAAAACCCTTGAGGTGGCTCAACCGAACCCTGCCGCGATTCCGACTCCTCTCCGCTATTACGATCCGGAACTCCAAGACGCGCTAAACACAGAGCCATATGATGCGGACAGATTCCAACGTGCTCGCGCAAAGGCGAAGCAACTAAACGCCGCTTACATGGAGGCGCTAAATGCTCTGGCTTCGCGGCTGAGCAAACGGACCTTTCAGCTATTCTCCGATCCGCGAGAGCCGTTATTCGACGCCGATCTGTTTGAGTTTTCTCTTGGAGACTCACTTCAGTACGCAGCAGCAAGGAGCCGACGAAGAGCGTTGAAGATGGCCGTTCGGGCTACGTTTGGCAGCTTCGACGAAGAGACTTTGCACACGTTGACTTATAGGGGTGTCAAGGCTCTGAATGTGAATGTTCCAATGGAGCGTTGGTACGAACGCGGGGGATGCCGCATTGACAGTCTGCTCTCCCATGAGCTTACCAGCGAAGAAGTCGGACTGATGCGGCACGCGTTTCTCTTCGCTTCCGGGGCCGCATTATCGATCATCTTCGAGCGGGTTAAGTGGCAGACAAAGCGAAATCGCTGAGGTTGAATCGCGGGGCAGCGGAGTTGTGGGGTCGCGGGTGGATCACCGCCAACTCGGAAGTTATAAGTTGAGCAACATTCCTCGGACCATCCCACTTCTAAATCACATACAACCTTGAAAACCGCAAACCGTGGCCGGTCGGCCAACGTCAGCTCTGCTCCAGGCGAGTTGCGCCAACGCTCTATTCCGCCGAGAATAGGTACGCCATGAATCTTCAGAAGATGCGAGTCGGCTGGCTGGAGCGTTCGCTCGCCGGGCTGAATCGGTTCGCGAGCAAACGCGGACAGAATCGAATGCCTGCGCATCTGATCGTCGGCATCGAGGGCGAAGACGCGGTCTTGTTTTTTCTGCGGCGCAAGGGTTACACAGTGGTTGCGCGGCGTTGGTCGTCAGGCGATGTGCCCGGCGACGTAGACCTCATTGCTTGGGATGGACCGATGCTGTGCTTCATCGAGGTAAAGACACGCACGGCGCACGATCTCACTCCGGCAGAGGTCGCCGTGGATGAGCATAAGCGCAATGTGCTGCGCCGGCTTGCCCGCAGATATGTGCGGCAACTCCCGCAGAAGACTGCGCCGCCGGTACGCTTTGATGTTGTGAGTGTCTACCAGGTGCCGGGGCAGGAACGGGAATTCCAGCACTTCGAAGGATCCTTCAGCTGGGAAGACAGTTCGCGTTTCTAGTCGTTGCGTTGCCCCGTTTTCCCATGTCAAGCTCCGTTTTCGAAGCTGCCCACCCAAACTCTTCATTCCATTCGGAATTTTTCCTGCTCCACCTTTGCAGGTAATTTCCTGGTTCCGGCGCACAATAAAACTTGAATCGGGATATCTCCGGAGAGCCTGAGTCCGCGCTGGTGTATGTTCGTTCCCGACCGCTGATCACTCAAAATTGACCACTGCAAATTGACCACTGCGGATTGAATCTAAGTCCAATGCGCAGAGGAATCTACGGCTAACCCCCATGGGGAGAAGAACTTTGGCGATACCCCTCCCGGCAAACGCATGAAAACAAGGTATTTACGCAAAGAGACCGGGTAATAGGGGGTGCCCGGATTTCCTTGACACGGTACCTGAGCCCGCCTCAGCCCTTGGCGTCTTCGAACTCTTCGTGCCACGCCATCTGAATTGCTTCGAGGCGCGACTCGTTGGACTTCACTGGATCGTCGGCGAAGCCCTCGAGCTCAGTGACGTATTTGTGCAGATCCGTAAAGCGCACCGTCAGCGGATCGACGTCGGGGAACTTCTCCTGAAGTTGAATGCCGATCTCCTCGGAGTCGGTCCAGTGGATCTCACGGGGCATTCGTTTGCTCCTTGAATTGATGGAACGGAGATCGTGCTATCCCACCCTTTCCACAAGGGCGCGAAAAGGATGGGGCACCCAGGTTTGCTCTGTTACTACTTGCCTTCGGCCATGGCCAGCGGCTTGCCTTCAGATGTGTAGTTGCGGTTCCACTTGGGAATCTCGACTACGTAGTTGCCGGGCTTGGTGATGACGGCCTGGCAGCCGAGGCGCGAATCCAACTGCTGGTCAGCGGCCATATCCATGCGATCGAGTTCGTCGTCGTCGGCCGGGCTGATGCCTTCCTGATCCTTGATCCACAGGTGGCACGTGGTGCAGGCGCAGACGCCACCGCAGGCGTGATCGAGAAAGACTGCCGAAGTTTTCGGCGACGTCGAGGAACGACATCGGCTTGCCGTGATGCTCGTAGGGCATGGTGCCGAATTCGAATTCGACGGTCTTCCCTTCAGGCATGAAGGTGACGCGGACCAGCTTTTCTGGTGGAATTTCTTTCTTCTCTGTATCGCTCATACTTGATTCCTCGGCTTCTTCTGCCTTCAATGGTTCTTACTTGAACTCTGCGCGGGCCATTGGGTGCGGGGCGGTTACTTCTTCGCCCAGTTCTTCGTCGGCCGCGTCCATCGTCTTGCCGCGGATCGCGGTTGTGACGGCGGCTTCCATCATCAGTTCTGCAAAGCGGCGCGTTGCCAGGTCGAGTGCGGTCGTCGCCTGGCGAAGTGCGGCCAGATCGTCACCCCGCTTTACGCTCGCCAGTTTGCGTTGCGCAGCCATGATTGATGCCTGCTCTTCGCCCCGCAATTGCTGCCACGCTGGGTTCTCAGGCGCGCGTTCGACGGCTGCAAGAATTGTGTCGGCTTCGTTGCGTGCCTCGATGAGCAGGCGCTTGGCGAAATCCTCTTCAGCATGATCGAAGGAATCGAGAATCATGCCTTCAACCTGCTCGTCGGTCAGGCCATAAGTTGGCTTCACTTCGATCTGCGCCGCTTTACCGCTGCGCTGTTCACGAGCGGAGACCTGCAGAATGCCGTCGGCATCGATCAGGAACTTCACCTCGATGCGCGGCAACCCGGCGCTCATCGGCGGAATGCCTTTCAGATCGAAGCGTGCCAGCGAACGGCAATCGGCAGCCAGTTCGCGCTCACCTTGAACCACATGAATCGCGACGTTTGTCTGCCCGTCGACGCCGGTGGTGAAGTGTTCGGTTGCCGATGCGGGGATCGTTGAATTGCGTTGAATGATCCTTGCGACAGTGCCGCCAAGCGCCTCGATACCGAGCGACAGCGGCGTCACGTCAAGAAGCAGCATCTCTTCGGTGGTCTTCGATGCACCGGCCAGAATGTCGGCCTGGACAGCTGCGCCGAGTGCCACAACTTCATCGGGGTTCAGCTCGATGTGCGGGCGCTTGCCGCGCGGGCGGAGTTCAAAGAGATTATCGACCAGCGCACGCACGGCAGGAATGCGCGTCGACCCGCCAACCATGACGACTTCGTCGATCTGTTCGGGAGTGATTCCCGCATCGATGATTGCCTGCTTGCAGGGTCCAACGGTGCGGTTGAGCACCGGCTCGATCAGCTGCTCGAAGACGTCGCGCGGAATCTCGCGCTGATAGCGGTCGCCATTGGGCAGTTCGATGTCGAAGCGCGCAACATTTTCCGTAGACAGCGCGATCTTGGCGTCGATCGCCGCTTTGCGCAGTGCCTGGACCGCGCCCGGATGCGTGCGCAGATCGACACCGTGCTCCGCGTGAATCTCATCGAGGGCGACCGCGAGGAGAAGGTTGTCGATGTCGTCGCCGCCGAGATGCGTGTCGCCATTGGTGGACTGCACTTCGAAGATGCCGTCGCGGAGCTTGAGGATCGAAATATCGAATGTCCCGCCACCGAGATCGTAAACCGCAATGGTGCCTTCCTTGGCGCGGTCGAGGCCGTAGGCAAGCGCCGCGGCCGTTGGCTCGTTCACGAGGCGGAGGACTTCAAGGCCAGCCATGCGGCCTGCGTCCTTCGTAGCCTGGCGCTGCGCATCGTTGAAGTACGCGGGAACGGTAATAACAGCTTGCGTCACAGGTGCGCCGAAAAAGCGCTCGGCGTTGCGTTTGAGCTGACGCAGGATGTAGGCGGAGATTTCAGGTGGTGTGAAGCGCAATTCGCCGAGTTGGACACGTGGTACTTCCCCAGCCTCGACGTCATCAGCCAGCCGGAAGGGAAAGAGCTTCAGTTCGTCCTGGACTTCTTCGAGCCCACGGCCCATGAGGCGCTTGACAGAATAGATAACGCGCTCGGGCGTCTCGATGAGGACGCGGCGTGCACTATTGCCCACGGTAACGGTCGGCCGACTGCCATCGGCCGGCATAGGGTCGAGCGCCACTACGGACGGCACAAGGTTCGAGCCGTCGACGCCGGGAATAACCACCGGCTTATCACCTTCCATGTATGCGACCAGGGAATTCGTTGTTCCCAGATCGATTCCAACTACGCGTCCTTCTGCCATGATTCTCTTTTAGGCTCCAAGGGTTTCTGTCACGTCACGGACGAGATTGTTGATATAGCGCCGGCGATCGAGCAGGGCCACCATCTTCTTCTGCGCTTCCTGGCGCGAGCTCTCGTCGCCCGCATCCCAAACCTGCCACTGTGAGCGCAGATCGCGATCAACGTCGTCGAGCAGACCGTCAAACTTCTTCTTTGCCTGTTCGAGACTGTCCTGCAGTTCCGGATCTGTGTCGCCAATCTTCCTAGCCATGCGCATTTCTTCGAGTTGCATGTTGAGATCGAAGGCCTCTTCGAGCAGATCGGCCGGGACACGCGACGGATCTTTTTGGTCTTTGCGATCTTTGCCGGCGTGCTCTTCGCCGATCTCGGCACCGTGCAGTTTCAGCAGGTACTCGGTGCGCCGGATCGGATCTTTCAGCGTGCGATAAGCGTCATTGAGCAAGGCAGTATCAGCCAGGCTCCACTGCTTTTCGTTTTCTTGTGCGCGCGCGAAGCGATCGGGATGCAGCTTGCGGCTGAGTTTGTGGAACTGGTGCTCGAGCATACCGAGATCGAGGTCGAGTTGCGGCACCAGACCGAAGACAGAAAAATAATCGCCTCCCGGAGGAGGCTGAATCTTGCTGCAGTGCGGACAGAATAACGTCGCATCGTTGTGCGCAACGGCGCACGACCAGCACGCGACCGGTACTGCAGAATCGAGGACTTTCAACATGAGGAGACTCCAGGGCGGAGGACTATGAGAACGATGAACCGCAGCCGCAGGAGCGCGAGGAGTTTGGATTGATGAAGTTGAAACCCTGCCGCATCAGTGTCTCCTCATAGTCCAGCGTCATGCCGTGTAAATAGACGAACGACTTGGGATCGACGAAGACGCGTACGCCGTCAAACTCGTAAATGCGGTCCCGCTCGCGGGGGCGAGTGTCGAACTTGATCGAGTACGAGAGCCCGGAGCAACCGCCACCCATCACGCCAAGACGCAGGCCGCCTTCAGTAGGCGACACGCCTTCCTTCTCCATTGCCACGCGGATACGCCTGACCGCGCGTTCGGTGACCTGCAGTCCCTGGGAAGCAGCCGGCTTGTTCTCCGGCTGCGCCGGCGTAGCGCTCGCGCCCTGCGCCGGCTTCGATTCGATTGTCACAATGTCCGACATTATTTCCTTCTTGCTTTGCGACTGCGCTTACTTGGCTTCAGCAGCTACAGCCACGTTTTCTGCGACACCGTTCTTCTTCTTCCAATCGCCGATCGCCGCGCGGATGGCGTCTTCTGCCAGGACCGAGCAGTGAATCTTGACCGGGGGAAGCGAAAGCTCCTTTACGATGTCAGTGTTTTTGATACCCAGAGCTTCTTCTACCTTGCGTCCTTTGATCCACTCCGTGGCGAGTGAAGAACTCGCGATTGCCGAGCCGCAGCCAAAGGTCTTGAACTTGGCTTCTTCAATGACCTGGGTCTCAGGATTGACGCGGATCTGCAGGCGCATGACGTCACCGCACTCGGGAGCGCCGACGAGGCCAGTGCCTACATCTCCGGAACTCTTGTCGAGCGTGCCCACGTTGCGCGGATTGTTGTAGTGATCTACGACCTTATCGCTGTATGCCATTCCGAACTCCTCACGCGGGGAAGCCGCGTTCTTCTGTTAGATTCGGCGGACATGCCCACCGATGCTTAAACCGATCCGGCGGCGTGATTCATCGCCGGAGAAATCCTAGTGTGCCTGCCATTCAATCTTGGTCAGGTCAATTCCCTCTTTCACCATCTCGTAAAGCGGTGAAAGCTCGCGTAGTTTCTTCACAATATCGATGACTTTCGCAGCCACGTAATCCACTTCAGCCTGCGTGTTGAAGCGGCCTAAACCGAAACGAATAGAGCTGTGCGCCACGTCGTCGCCCAAGCCGAGCGCCTTGAGCACATACGAAGGCTCCAGGGTTGCCGAGGTGCAGGCTGAACCGCTGGAGACGGCAACGTCATTGATGCCCATCAGGAGCGACTCGCCTTCCACATACACGAAGCTCACATTGAGGTTGCCGGGAAGCCGGTGCTCCATCGACCCGTTGACGTGGATGTAGTCGAGCTCAGACTGGAGCTTGTTATTCAAACGATCGCGGAGGCCACGCAGATATGCGGCTTCGTTATCCATCTCGGCATAGGCAATCTCGCAGGCTTTGCCGAGACCGACGATGCCGGGAACATTCAAGGTGCCGGAACGCATGCCACGCTCGTGGCCGCCACCATCGATCTGTGCAGCGATCTGCACACGCGGATTGCGGCGACGAACATAGAGAGCGCCTACGCCTTTCGGGCCGTAGATCTTGTGGCCGGAAAGCGAGAGCACGTCAATGTTGTCGGCGAGCACGTTGACCGGGACCTTGCCCACGGCCTGCACGGCGTCGGTGTGGAACAGGATGCCCTTCTCGTGACAGATTTTGCCGATCTCGCGGATGGGCTGGAGCACGCCGATTTCGTTGTTGGCCGCCATGATCGAGACAAGGATCGTCTTGTCATCGATGGCGCGCTTCAGGTCTTCGAGATCGATGAGACCGTCGGCCTTCACCGGCAGATAGGTGACGCGATAGCCATACTTCTCGAGGCGCTTGCAGGTGTCGAGGACAGCCTTGTGCTCGGTGACCTGCGTGATGATGTGGTTGCCGCGCTCGCGATACATCTCCGCAATGCCCTTGATGGCGAGGTTATTCGACTCAGTGGCACCCGAGGTGAAGATGATCTCCTTCGCTGTGGCGCCGATGAGTTTCGCAATCTGCTCGCGCGCGGTCTCGACGGCCTGTTCGGCTTCCCAGCCGAAGGAATGATTGCGGCTGGCCGCGTTGCCGAACTTCGCCGTGAAATAGGGCATCATCGCTTCCAGCACGCGGGGATCGAGCGGGCTGGTGGCGTGGTTATCCATGTAAATCGGCAGCGAGACACCTGCCGGCACTTCAACTTGGCTCGTTACTGTACTCATCCGACCTCTCCATCTATGTTGCAGCTCCGCTCGAGGCGGAGTGTTAGCTAATCGTCAGCGAAACCAACTTAGGCTCAAGTGCATGGCCGGGCGGATGTTCATGCTCGGCGAGATCCTGAATGCTGATGCTTTTCAAAACACCTGCGATCGTGTCATTCACGCGCGCCAGCGGTTCCTTGATCGTGCAACTCGGCGTGAGCTCACACCCTTTGGCGCCCTTGGTGCACGAGGTAATGAAGAAAGGACCGTCGATGGCCAGAATCACCTCGTAAGCCGAAATGGACCTGGCAGGCTTCGACAACGCGTAACCGCCGTTCATGCCGGCGTGCGACTTCAGCAATCCTGCCTTTGTAAGTTGCTGGAGAACCTTGGCCAGCAGCTGGGCCGGGATTCCATAGGCATCGGCGATGTCTTTGGCGCTCAACGCAACCGTGTCGGGGCGCTCGGCCAAGTACTTGAGCGCCATCAACCCGTAGTCGGCCTTCTTGGTGAGCTTCAGCATAATATGCGACTTCTTCAGTCCGTATTTAGTATACGACCGATTATGTCGGCTTTTCAATGGCTTAAAGATTCGGGAAGCGTCCACTCCGCTCTGCCATAAAGCACTAAGCAGAAAGATTCACCAAAATGCCGTTTGAAATTGCTGAAAAGGCGGCTACAATCTGCGGCAAGAGCTTCTAAACCCGAGCTAACCCCAAGACGATGGTTACCGCCTGCAAACACCCCAAGGTACGAATTGTTTCCCGCCACGAAGATACCGAATATGTCGAATGCCTCGAATGTGGCGATGTCTTCGATTCTGACGAATTCCAAGATATGGCCATTGAAGAATCTGCCGAGAATGAAGAAACGACTGAGGACGGGGCATCTTGATGCCCGAGTCAGCTCATCCGCAGAGTGCTACAGACCTAACAATCCAATATGTTTAATACGGTTCTCCGACCCGGAATAGGGTTACCTTGCGGGTGGTCCGCTGCTTTGTGCGCTGGTGCGATGCGATGCGATCCAGGCATAGTGCAGGCCGGAAGCCACGGTTAGTGCAACCGTCGCATCGAGTGCCACGAGGCGCAAGATTACAACCCACTTCGCGGTCGTAAGCTGGTGCAGCAGCACAACTGCCACCGCCGTCACCTGCGCCAAGGTATTGGCTTTGCCGAAGATGCTGGGGCCGAACTCCCTGCGTCCCACGACGGCGTACAAGACCGCCGCAACTAGAAGGATGCCGACATCGCGCCCCAAGACCAGGACGGTCACGGTGGTCGGCATCAGGCCCTTGTACATCAACACGAGAAACAAAGTGCTGAGCAGGAGTTTGTCCGCAATCGGATCAAGGTATTGCCCCAACACGGTGCGCTGCTTCAATACGCGGGCAAGCACTCCATCCAAAGCATCGGTCAAGCCGGCAGCAACAAAGAGCGCAAACCCCAGTCCAAACCTATCCTCCAGAATGGCCGCCACCAAAAAGGGTGCCAAGCAAATTCGCAAGACCGTGAGCAGGTTTGGTGCGGTGCGTAGAGGGTTCCTGCGCGTGGTGGAGACTCCCGTGCTTGAGGCTTCTCTCATCGTTTTGCGGCTTCTGGAGTTGTCGCGCTGCTGGTGCTAGCTACCTGTGTGAGCCATAAGCCGCGGCGTGCCTTGCAGTTGCGGGCGACAACTTTTCAGTCATTGATGGTACAGCATCGCCAACTCGGCGGAATAGCCCTTCTTTTCCCACCGCCGTTATGCTGATAGACTAGACTTTGTCGTTTTACAGGCGCGTAGCTCAGTTGGTTAGAGCGCTTCCTTGACACGGAAGAGGTCGCTGGTTCGAATCCAGTCGTGCCTACCATTTTTTTCAATAACTTACAGTTTTTTTGACTCCTCCCCCAATCAAGGCCGATGACCGAATAACGGGCCGATGACCCTGAAAAGGAGAAGATGCGCAGATTAAGGGGCAGAGCGAAGGTCCTCTCCACTCAACAACAGGTCGGATAGTCGGATATATGTACGCATCTCTTTCCCGCTGCTCCTTCGGACAAAGCTCTTGCCAACGAGGCGGGTCCATATATCCCCCTTTTTGGCACAGTGATCTCACAACTTAGCCAGCAGGCATGATTTCAAACCCTTTGAAAGCTCAATTTGCGCTTCTTCGTTAGCAGTGGTTTGTGTGACCGAGGTGTAAGAGTTAGCAAAATGACGAGAGGGCTCGTCTGTTGATGCCGCCAGCTATCAATCACGAAGATCTCGCGGTTCTTGACTTACATCGATTCGCTAAAGCGATAGCCGATATGTGACTCCGTGATCAGGTATTTGGGGTTCGCGGGATCATCTTCAATCCTTATGCGAATCTGCCGAATGAAAGTTCGCAGGTATTCCAATTCGTTTCCATATTCGGGTCCCCACACCGACCTGAGAAGCTTGGAGTGAGGAACGGGCCTTCCGGCATTGGCCATGAGGAAATGCAACAACTCGAATTGCTTTGGAGTCAGGTGTACAGCTTGACCCTTTTTCTGAACCAGATGGCGCTCAGGATCGAGCCAGACGTCTCCTACCAGAATGGTCTTGTCCCCGCTCTCGGAGATCTTGTTGCGCCGTACAGCAGCACGGAGCCGGGCTATGAGCTCGCGCAGCTGGAATGGCTTGGTGATGTAATCATCGGCCCCGGCATCCAGGGCCTCCACCTTGCGGTCCTCGCTGCCCTGCACGGTAAGCATGATGATCGGAAGCCTCGCTGAGTTCTTGCGCATCATGCGGCAGACTTCAACACCGCCCATCCCCGGCATGTTGATATCGAGCAGCACGGCATCGAATTGAGCAGTGCGAATCAGAGCCAACGCCTCTTCGCCTCGCGCCGCTTCAATAATCATGAAGCCGAGACCAGAGAGAATGGTTCGCAAAGAAAGTCGAATTGATCGCTCGTCGTCTACGATGAGCACAGTGCTCTGTTCTGAACTCACTGTGGTCTCCTTCCATTTTGCGGTAACGAAAGAAAGAACGTGGTTCCCTCTTGCGCATCGCTGATTACCCACGCATGTCCCTGATGAGCTTCTGCAGCCATCTTCACGGTAGATAGACCGATTCCCGTTCCTGCAGCCATATCCTTGGATCCGTCGCTGCGGTAGAACCTTTGAAAAATGCGATCTCGATCTTTGATTGGAATTGTCGGTCCGAAATTATGCACTGACATTAGAACTTCAGCATGGCTTTCCCACGCCGCGACCTTGACCTCCATCCCCGGATAGGAATATTTCGCAGCATTGTCGAGAAACTGTACGAGGGCCATGGAAAGCAGTTCGATATCGCCTTCAATGGTGAGCCCGGGGTCAGCAACGGCCAGCTCTATCGGATGGCCCGCCATGCGGCTGGACTGTTCGCGGATCACCTTTGACACCAGATCCGCAATCGCAATTTCATCCTTGCCGAGACTCATCTGATTTGCTTCGAGTTTGGCTGTTTGCAAAAGGCGCGTGCAAAGGAGATTGAGCTGACTCGACTCCTCCTCAATCAGAGAGACCAGGCTTACCTGTGGATCATTGAGACTCCCCACTTCGCGAAGTCCCGAGCTCGCAGTTTGAATCGCGGTCAAAGGGGTCTTGACCGCGTGAGCCAGGGAATCAAGCACTGCGGCGCGAAGACGCTCGCTCTGATGGGCCGCCTCGATTCGGCTCTCCTTTTCGAAAGAAACGCATCGGTCCAAGGCAATTGCCGCGAGTGATGCCAGCGCATCGGTTACTAGCGGACTCAAATCTCCTCGAATCACAATGGCCCCCACCGTATTCGTGCCGACGCGAAGCAATCTCTGCGACGTGCGAGCCGCCAGATCCTCATCGTCCGAATGCAGGAAAAAGCACTCCTTGGCGAGATCGAACTGAGTTTCAGACCAATCACCTGCCCGATCGCACTGCCCCGAGTTCGCATCGAAGATCGCGACTCCCTCTAATTCGAAGATCCGGCGAATCAATTGAGTCAACTGCGGCCCGGGTGGTTGATGCAAATTAATCAAGAGTGTACTCCGGCTCAGCTCGTACAACTGTTCCATCGCAGTGCGCTGGAGAGCGGCTTCATGTGTGCTCCGCTGCTCTCTTGAAGAGACACGGCTGACTACCAGCGCGCTGATCTCAAACGCGCCGAGTGCGACCCAGTCCTGCGGATCGCCAATATTCAACGTGAGGTAGGGAGGGTAGAAGAAATAATCCAGACATGCACAAGCGAGGATGGAGACTATCGTCGCCTGCCAAAACCCACAGAGAATTGCTTCAGTTACAACAACCAGGAGGAACAAGAATCCAACGGGCGCAGAATTGAAGTGGAGAATATATCCCGAGAAACCAAGCAGCGCAACAACCCAGCATCCAGCCAGGCTTTCACCGATAAACTGATATCGAGTTCGACGGCCGCGGACTCCAGGTATATTGGCGATCTTCATACTCCCCAGAAATTCCTGATGGCTGCATCTGCCTGTAATTCAAGGGTATCCAGAGATTCATTAACAAACCATAAATGAATTGCAAAGAAAATGAAGGGACGGATTGAATTCCGTCCCCTCTTCAATCGGAGCTATGTCGATGAGTTGCAAACCGGCTCACTGGCCCTTGGTAGAAAGGCTTTCGTAATGTGAAGCCCGCTGGCTCATCTGTTCCGCCTCATAGGTGAGGTATTCGTAACGGCTCTTTGAAGAATCGATCGGTCGCGGATATTTTGCAGCGGAGCCAGTCACGTTCTGGCCTTGGCGAGTCCACTCGAGTTTCTCCGATTGCGCCTGCTGTTCAAAATCCTGTTGCCGAGAGCGGAAATAGGAGGCAAGTTCCATGTACTGCTGATCGGTATGTGCCTCTTGTATCATCTTCCGCAACTCCGAATGCGAATAGTGAGGAGCATTCGTGGGTTGAGCATGGGCAACATTGAAAGTCGTCACGAGCATGGCGATGATAACTCCGACAGCAACTCTGGTTTTCATCCCGACTTCTCCTTTCAATGCCAGTATCGAAATACCTTCATGAAGGAGGCATGAAGCTCAGCGTGATCAGTACGAAATCCTTCCACTTAGCTTATGAACTATTTATGGAACCACTGCTCACACTTAGTGCGGCGGGATTGACCTTCCCGGATGATCTGAGAGATGCAAGGGCTGTGAACTAAGGAGGAGTACGTCCCTCCTTGACAAACCCGAGAAATCTGCGCGCTAGCTCGTGGATTCGATGACCCTGTCGCTTACGCACAGCATCTTTCGGCAAAAGTTCCGTGCCTACGCCGATCGCCGATGCACCAGCGAGAATGAAGTTTGCCGCGGTCTGCGGATTCACTCCGCCGGCTGCAATCAGCTGTATTTGGGGAAGTGGCAGCTTCAGCGAGCGTATATAGAGATCGCCGCCCAGTGACGCGGCTGGGAAGATCTTCACGAAGTCTGCGCCAGCCTTCCACGCCGCAATTACCTCGGTGGGAGTAAGTGCGCCTGGGATCGCGAGAACCCCGCGCTTGAGCGCGGCTTCCATCACCTCCATCACCAACCCAGTGCTCGTAATAAACCTGGCTCCCGCGTCGAGACATCGCTCAGCAGTTTCCGTGTCCAGCACCGTTCCGGCACCGACAACCAGGTTCGGAAACCGCACTGCGAGTTGACGGATTATGTCGATGGCGCCAGGGACCGTCATCGTGATCTCGGCAATCGGAATGCCTGCCTCATAGACGGTTTCGGCGGAATAGAGCGCCTCGTCAACATTCGTGACGCGGATGCCGGGGAAAATCCCAATTCCTTCGATGCACGCTTTAGCCTGTTCCCGTTTCATAGTTGAGGTCCGTCCTGGTTGCAAATGAGACGACTGAACATCGATCTGCCCGTTGTTGCTGCAAATCTCGGTTGACACCGAACGAGCGCGCTCAATGGATCTCCTCGCGACCGACAGCCAGATTGAGTTGCCCGGCAGCCGTTAGATAGGCGCCGATCAGTTGGGCATAGGCCAGCTGCACCTGGCGGTAGTCGCTTTGCGCGTTGAGAAAGTCCATGAGCGAAGCGCCGCCGTGTTCGTAGGCGAACGTGACCGCATCGCGCACGCGCAGGGCCTGGTCTTTGTACTTCGCCTTGTACGGCTTGAGCAGTTCGATGTTGCTACGCACTAGCTCATAGGACGTATCCACATCGCTGAACACCTGTGCGCGTGCGGCCTCGCTTGCCTGTTTGCTGCGGTCGATGTCGATCAAAGTGCGTTTCTTTTCCCCTTGATTGCGGTCGAAGATGCGCAACGGTACGCTCACGCTGGCGCCGACCGTCTGAGGGCCATTGGGATTGTTCGTAGAGGAGTTATTTGTGAACCAGCCTGCGAAGGTCGGATCGGTTGAGCCGTTCGCCACAGCCAGCTTGTGGTTGGTCACGGACTGTTGAACCGTTTGCAGCGCCGCCTGCAGGTCGGGCCGCGCCGCCAACGCGGCATCGCGATAAGTTTCCAGTGGCTGTAACTCATCGCTGAAATCGAATGGACCCGTCACGTCGAACAGGCCTACTGGGGTGCGGTCGTTCAGCATCTGCAGGAGCTGGATTTTCGCGGTGCGTAGATTGACAGTCGCCGTTTCGATCTCCGACTCGTATTGCACGCGCAACAACTCGATCCGGTCGAGGTCGATCTGCGCCAGGTCGCCGGCCTTGAAGCGGGCACGGCTGATCTCAATCATGTGGTCGTAATACTCGAGGTCAGCTCTCGCCAGGTCCAGCACAAACTTGGCTTGCAGCGTCCCCACGAACGCCGCGCGAAGAGCAAACACCATGTTTCGATCCAGGTCTTCATGCTGCGATTGCGTGATGCGTGTGCCTTCCTGCGCGCTCTGCAGCCGCAGTTCGCGCTTATGTTCGCGCTCGTGCAGGTAACTGAAGTTCGGCTGTTCAGTAGTTCCCTTAAAGGGAGTCCAGACTCCATTGTGGGGCGCGACTTGGTTGCCATCCACTGATAGAGTGAATTGCGGATTGGGGCGAAGAAAGGCTGTGATCTCCTCGGCTCGCATCTCGTCCACGTTGTCGGCATCGGCTCTTAACGCTGGATTGACTGCTTCAAACTTCGCCTTCACCTGCTCCCAGGTCAAACTGGTCTGCGCTGGCACTAGCTGCGATGTACCGAGCAGGAGTGAAAGTGCAATCACCTGTCGGGACGACGCAGAGAGGAGTCGAGTTAAAAAGGAATTAGTGCTCAAGCGACACCCCCGTTTCCGCTCTCGGCAGGGCGTCCCCGTTTCTCGCCGCCCAGACATACAGGGTAGGCAGAAGGAAGATGCTCAACAGAAGGTCGGAAATCAATCCTCCGACGATGACGATGGCAAACGGACGCTGCGAGTCCGATCCGATGGCGTGCGACATAGCAGCGGGAAGCAGCCCTAGCGTAGCCACAAGCATAGTGATCATGATCGGGCGCAGCCGTAAGACGGCGCCTTCGACAGCGGCATCTGCAACGGTATAGCCCCGCGCCCTTAATTGGTTGATATATTCCAGCATGATGACGCCTGTTTGCACCGAGACCCCAAAGAGCGCCAGGAAGCCGACTCCGGAAGATACGCTGAAGTATGTGCCGGTCACAAGGAGAGCGAGCAGGCCTCCAACGCGAGCCATGGCTACGTTGGCGATGATCAGCAACGCCCATTTGAAGGAACGAAACATGGCGTAGAGAATGATGAAGATCAAAAAGATCGTCAGGGGCAGGATGAAGAGCAGCCTTTTTTCGGCTCGCGTTTCACTATCGTATTCTCCCGACCATTCAAGGTGATAGCCATGCGGTAACTGCACATTCTTGGCAATTTTGTCGATGGCTTCCTTAACCGTGGTGCCCAGGTCGCGGCCGCGAACCTCAAAGCGGATGGCAAGATAGCGGGAACCGTCTTCCCGGTAAATGTCGTAGGCATCATCGCGAACTTGGACTTTGGTCAACTGAGCCAGCGAGACGCGCTCTCCTGAGGGAGAGAGCAGTCGAATATTCTGGATAGCCTCCTTGGTATCACGATACGGTTTCAGATAGCGCACGACCACGTTGTAGACAGCCTCCCCCTGCAGAACCTGGCTGACAGGATTACCGCCGATGGCAGTCTGGACGGCATCCTGTATATCGGCCACATTGATGCCGAAGCGCGCAGCCGCCTGGCGGTCAACGGTGAGATCGATATTCGGCTGGCCTGTGTCGCGTTGAATCCCCAAATCCTTGACCCCGTCAATCTTGGCCATAACATCTTTGATCGCTTCGCCCTTCTCCTCGAGAACGTCCAAGTCCGGCCCGTAAAGCTTGGCAGCCAATCCACCCTTCGTGCCGGTAAGCGTCTCGCCCATATTGTCCTCAATGGGCTGGGAAAAATTCCAGAAAGCCCCAGGTTGTTTCTCAAGTTCGCGATCCATCGCGGCGATTAACTCCTCTTTCTTCTGGTGAAAAACGGATCGCCATTGGTCCTTCGGTTTCAAGTCGATGAAATATTCCGTGTTGCCGAATCCTCCCGTGTCGGTTCCATCGTCAGGCGCCCCGGCCTGCGAGACGACCTTGGTGACCTCGGGGAACGAGGCGAGAATATAGCGGGATTGCTGGGCGAAGCGCGTGCCTTCCGTCTCGCCGACGCTGTTGGCCATCGCGCCACGCGCCCAAATGGCGCCTTCGTCCAAATGGGGCAGGAACTCCGAGCCAATGAGTCCACTGAATGTCAGGAAGAGAGCTACGGCCAACGAAGCCAGGCCGACACCAATGGTGATCCAGCGATTCTGGATCGCCAACATCACCGCGCCGCGATACCGCTCCTTCAGGAACTCCATAACTGGGTTGCGCCATTCCTTGACACCATGCGGGAATAGCAGGACAGAAAGCACAGGCACAATGAAAATGGAGAAGAGGATGGCGCCGAGTAGTGCGAAGGCAACTGTCCAGGCCATGGGCCGGAACAAACGCCCTTCGACTCGTTGAAGCGTGAAGATCGGCATGTAGGCGGTGATGATGATGGCGATGGCGTAGAAAACAGGCCGTTGGACCTCATGAGCAGCATCACGGATCATCTCCACCGGCGTCTTCATGCTCATCGTGATGCGGCCCGCCTCGTGTGAACCATTCTTACGGCGACTCAAATGCCGCATGATGTTTTCCATCATGACTACCGCGCCATCGACGACCATTCCGAAATCGAGCGCGCCAAGTGAAATCAGGTTTGCGGGGATGTTGCTGAGGTTGAGGAATATGGACGCGAAGAGTAAGGCAAAGGGAATGGTGAGAGCAACGATGAAGGCGCCACGAATATTACCGAGAAAGAGAAAAAGGATGATCGTCACCAGGATCATTCCCTCGCCGAGGTTGTGCAGCACCGTGTGCAACGTGTAATGAAGCAGATCGCTGCGGTCGAGCATAGGAACGACCTTCACACCCTCGGGTAGGATGTGATTGTTGAGCTCGTCCACCTTCTTGTGAATCCCTTCGAGCGTGGGGCCCTCTTCGGCCCCCTTGCGCATCAGCACGCCGCCCTGAATGACGTCGGGCTCATCTACAATCACGCCGTCCGGACGATGATCTGCCCTGGCCATGCGCCCCAGCCGAATCCTGGGGCCCCAGTCGACGACCGCGATGTCCTTTACGCGAACTGGCGCCCCATTCGAAGTCGTCAGCACGGTGTTCTCGATATCCTGCACACTGCGGTAAAGTCCGAGTGCGCGGACGTTCAGTTGCTGCGAGCCCTCTTCGACGAAGCTGCCCCCGGCGTTCACATTGTTGTTGGTTAACTGATTCTCTACCTGGCTGATGCTCAAGCCATAGGAGATGAGCTTATTCGGGTCGATGCGCACCTGATATTCGCGCGCGGTGCCGCCAAAGTCGCTCACATCCACAACGTTCGGAACCTTCCTGAATTCCTTGTACAGAGTCCAGTCTTCAATGCTCCTCAAATTCATCAGGTCATACGCCGGATTCGTGCTCCGGAGCGTGTACCAATAGATCTGTCCGGTGAGGCTCCAGTCGGTACCGATCTGAGGCTGCACCCCCGCCGGCACAGTGACCTGCGTGAGCCTTTCGAGCACCTTCTGGCGGTTCCATTCGTTGACCGATTGGTCGTCGAAGATCAACGTAACCAGGGAAAGGCCAAAAATTGATTCCGACCTCACCGTCGTGAGATGCGGAATCCCAAACATCTGAATTTCGACCGGAACCGATACTTGCTGTTCCATTTCTTCGGCGGAACGTCCGGACCACTGGCTGATGATGGTCACGTAATTATCGGCGATGTCCGGATAGACCTCGACGGGCATGTTGTGAAACGACACCGCCCCCCAGCCAAGCAACAGCAACCCAATCGCCAGCACCACATACCGATTATTGAGTGCAAAATCTACAAGATTGCGAATCATGGTTTCTTCCTAGAGTCCCGGAGTCGAGCGTTATTCATTGTCGATCGCATTTTGGAGATTGATCGCGTTTGTCACGACCTGCTGGCCCGGCTGCAAACCGGATAGAATCTCCTGCATGTTGTTCGGCAACTGTTCGCCACTGACGACCTGAATCCGCTTGAACTTCTCTTGCGCAGGAACGAAGACCCAATCGCGGTCGTGCAGATGCACGATCGCGGACGCCGGGACCGCCGTGTAGGTTTGCTTCTCCTTGCTGAACAAAGTGGCAGTGGCGAACATCCCCGGCCGCATCATCTCGCCCGGATTCGCCACTTCAATACGGACCTTCGCTGTGCGAATATTCGGATCGAGAATCGAGCCGATGTTACTGATCGTGCCTTTGAGAACTTTGTTCGGATAAGCGTTCAGCTTAATGTCGGCGGGTTGCCCGACGCGCACGTTGGCCATGTCGTTTTCGTAGACGTCACAGACGATCCACACGGTGGTTAGGTCCGAAATCGTAAATGGGTTCGGCGTAGAGTAGGCCTGTACCGACGCCCCGTTCGCCACTTCTTGATCGGTGATCACGCCGGAAACCGGGGCGAGGATATCGACAATTCCCTTCGGGTTGTCGGGATCGCTGCCGAGCAGGCGAAGATGCTCAGAGGCGGTATCAAGGGTGGTCTTGGCGTCGTCCTCGCTGTCTTGCGCGACCTCCAGGTCTCCCAGCGCTATGGCCCCGTGCTCGTACAACTGCTTCGCTCGATCCAATTGCTTGCGCGCAAGGAGTTCATCGGAGACGGCCTTGCGGTAGGCGTCGAAGCCTCCCGAAATGTCGTCGCTGCGAACACGCAGCAAGAGCTGGCCCTTCTTTACTGTGTCGCCAAGGCGGGCGCGGATGTCCACAATGCGGCCGGAGGCAAGCGAAATCACCGGAACAGTTCGCGCGATGTCCGGGAATACAGTGCCGGTGACGGACAATTGCGACGGGGCTTCGTATTCGGTCGCTGTTACGATCGGATACCACTCCGGATGCTCGACCGCGAAAAAGGAAACGTCCACTCCGGAAATCACTTTGGCCGGTGGCGGCGCTTGCGCCGCAGCGTCCGCTTGTCTCTCTTTGCACCCTGTCAAACCGGCAAGCGAAGTTCCGAGCACTACCAGGACAAGAACTCCAACTCCATTCCGCTTCATGTCTCTCTTCCGTTTCTGGCGATTCCCAACAATCCAGCTTTCAGAACGCACTAGGGCTTTACCGGTCCCGTGATTCATCAGGGACCGGTGGATGGATAAGGACGTTGTTAAGTCTGAGCAAACTTTCACTCAGAGCAGAACCGGAGACGCAATGTCCTCCTGGTTCTGCTCTTAAGTTCCCCAACCAACTGCTTCGACCTCGCGTGGCAGTTGGGCTAGAACCTGACCATGATCGCGAATGTCGTAACGGTCTGGTTGGTACGCAGGTCCGGCCACCAAATCGCACTGGTCCCTGTAGGTGTTCCCGCGGTAGCTCCAGCACCGCAAGCCAACTCAGCCTGAGTCAGGCTTCCATAGCCGAAACCGGATGGAGCACCGTTGGCGCAGGCATACTGCGAAGGTTGACCATTGTTGATGGGAGGGCCGCCCACGGAGGCGGGAGGGGTGATTCCGCCTCGGCCCGTCCAGTACGGCACGTCGGAGTAGCGATAGCCTTGCTCAAGCCGGAAGGTAATGAACTGGCTCGGCATGTAGTCGAAGGTGATTGTCCCGTCATGCATCTGAGCGCGATCTCCGCCGTTCTCCGTGAAGTACGGTGTCCCCGTGATGGCCGTGGCGCCGTTGATGGGGGGCAACAGGGTTAGGTAGCGGCCCGGGTTGTTCATCTGACCGCCGCCTAGTGTTACGGCGAAAAGATCCTTCTTGAACCAATAGCGGTTGTACATCATCCAGCCGATGAATGCTTGCTTGGGCCTGCCATTCTTGCTGTTGTGGCAATTGACACCGCCGGTGTAGGTCGAGCTCGATCCCATCAACGGAGAGTTACCGTTCGGATCATAGGGCCCGCTTGATGGACCTCCACCATATTCGCATCCAAGATCGCCTGTGACTGTGAAGGCTATCTTGTTCAACAGCTTCGACGGGTCGTCATACACCTTGACCTGCGCGCTGTAGTCTGCATGGATGCGGGAGCGACCAGGGAACCCAACAGCGTCTTCTCCCAATCCGTAGTTGTTCCACACGAAATCCAGATATGGCTTGGGACGCCAGAGAATCTGCCCACCGAGGCCTGGCTTGCCGTTCGCACGGGCGTATGATTGCCAGCCGTTAATAAACCAGGGTTCGATCTTCAACTTCTTCGTCGGAAAGTACTGAAGACGAATTCCGTTAAAGAACCACGGTGTATTTGACGAGACAAAGGAAGGTTGATAGGTCCAGTTATCAAAGTTGTAATAACTGAAGAGGCCAATATAAGAAACAAAAATGCCGGCATCCAGATTCACGCCGTGAGCTACATCCCAGTGATAGCCGCCCCATGCTTCAGAAACGTACTTGTATGCGTTGGCCAGATCCCATTGTCCTCTGCTGGGGCTGGCGTCGTTACGCGGAGTGGTCGTAGCAAACAATCCATCCATGGTCAGGATGCGACCGCGAACATTGTCGATGTGGATGTCGCCACCGATGCTGATCTGTTCAAGCTGCCACTCATCGGAGCGAAAGGTTTCAGTCGAGCCACCAAGGCTGTCATCGTGCGGATGGTTATAGTCCAGCGTATAGTTCACATCCGAGCGAAACTCCGGCGTGAAGTACTTCGTGGCCATAGGACTATCCGATGCATGGCCATTGCTGTTTAGCCACGTCCAATCGCCTTCGAATGGCTCGCCCTTCGTCGTCGTTTGGGCGCTGATCTCCTTGGGCGCAGGTGCGGCTGCGGGGGCAGGTACGGGTTCCTGACCGGCAGTTGACGAGCTGAATCCTGGCGTAGTCGAGGCCGGTGTAACCCCAGTGCTCGCAGGCACTGCTCCGCTACCGGCTACGAGCGATTTCTCCGCAGCTTTTAACACTGCGGTGTCATTGCTGTCGGCCAACGCCGCAGCTTTGGCCTGTTTCGCCTCTCTCTCTAGTTGATCGATGCGGCTCTTCAGCGCTTCGATCTCCTGTTCAACCGTCGGCTTCAGCTCCTGTTTCGCGGTCGAAGAAGCCGTTCAGGGATTGACCCTTTATCCGCGGCAGGTGACGGCTGCTCAACTCTTGCTGCCAGATCGGGCGGGGCCGGGCTGGACGCGCTTGTCTGCGCTTGTGATAAAACACTCGTGCCAACGGAGAATACCGCCAGCGTCATGGCTTTCCTGAAATTGCCTCTCATCTTCACCTCTCGCTTCCCTTGGGAAATCAAATTGTGAAATCTTCAACTGAAGACCACGGCTTGCCAAATGAATCACCAGAGTGCTTGAAATAGATGAGCACACTCTTCCCACCGAATTACGTATCCAAGCAAGGTCCGGCGACACTTATGGGAAAGTCAGATCCGCCGAGGTCAATGTCCGTCACGCCTCGTTTCTTAGTACTGATTTAACTCAGCTCTTCATAAGAGTTCCGTAAAGCGGTCATTGCAATTCCATAAGCACCTTACTCGGTGGAACTTATGTCCGTCAGATTGCAAATGAAGATAGTACTCTCCATGCACAGGCAGAGCCTACCGAGGAGCCGGACCCTGCTTGCCTTTTCGGTTAATGGTGTGCTGAAGCTGTCTTGCATGCGACGAGGGAGGCTCGACGCGTACCCGTTGACCTACCACCACAATGTTTGTAAACGATAGCGAGGATGCATTCAGAATGGAGTGTCAAACATGAAGAAGGCATAAACAGGAGAAACAAATGATGTTGCAGCCTTTGTGATGTCTCAACTCCCGAAACAAATACATTCCGATGCTCTGCCATCTCAAGGGACCGGGCACAACGGGCGCGTGCCGTGTATGCATGGTAGAACTCGCAGGGACCGACAGATTGCTGCCGGCATGCACCACGCCTGTGCAGGATGGCATGTCAATCAGGACAACATGCGCGAAGCTGGAAGAATATCGAAAGATAATCGCTTGAAGTCACGCACGTTCGATATCCCTATAACAATCCGCGTCTTCATGTCGACATAAGTCATCCGCGCTATGTGCTTGCACTCGCTGTGTTCGGGCCTGCGCAGAACTGGAAGGGGCTCATGCTTGGGAAGTGTCCGCGCGCGGCATCTCTTCGCGGCTGGTAAGCGATATGGCCGACGATTGGGGCAATGCCCGAAACTGCACGGGCTGCGGGAAATGCATCCAGGCATGCCCGACGGGAGCCCAGGTAGAGAAGGGTTTCGCTTTCCCGAGTTCGGAGAAGAACAACGAAATCATCGCGGGGATCTCGGCGAGAAGAAAGAACCTCGCATCACGCTTGAGCTAAAGCTGCTCTGCCTTCATCCTGAGTGATCTGCGATGATTCAGGCAATTAAAGTCTGAGGAGAATGATGCCTGCGCGGCTCTACGGATTTCCTACGCGATTCCGCTCTACCGTAATTGTTCGGTGAGCAATTTCTGTAGTTTTCCGACTGCCCAAGCCGGAACGTGAACGCTAGTATCGCTTCTGAGTGAATCGGTTGCCGTTCACACTGAAATCAATGTTCTGGGTGACTTTGTTTCCAGCGTGCAAGGTGTCCAGCTTCGACGAAGCGCGATTGCGCCGCAATCGATATATCGGGTGCATCCATTCGGCTTAAGCGTCCGATGTCGTCGGAAACGAAGCCCGGAACCTTGCAGATTCACCTGGATCTATCTGCTGACCGCAAGCATCATCCGTTTCTTTGGGAACATCAGTATCTGTCCGGACGTCCTGAGTGAGCAATCGAATGCCGGTCGCAGTTCAAATGAGGGGAGCTCAACCATGCCATCGAATCTTCTGGAAACGATCAACAGCTATCTGACGCCTGACGTGATCAGCAAGGCCAGTGGGTTTGTCGGAGAGAACCCTGCCAACACCGCAAAAGCGATGAGTGGCATCGTTCCAACCCTGCTTTCGAGTGTTGCGCATCTTTCGTCTCAGCCCGGAGGCGCCACGCAACTTGAAGGTCTTTTGAGCAGTGGTGGTCACGACGGAAGCATTCTCGGCAACCTCTCAAACGTGTTTGGAGGCGGCAGTTCCACGACCTCGGCCATTGGACAGGGTGAGAAGATCCTGGGCAGTTTGCTGGGCAACAATACCAGCTCGGTCACTTCATCCATCGCCGGTTTCAGTGGCATTGGAAGGGGTTCAGCCTCGTCCCTGCTGGCGCTCGCGGCCCCTTTCATCTTGGGCGCGATCGCAAAGATCAAGTCCACACAAGGCTTAAGTACGAGTGGCCTGGCAAGTTTGCTGGCCAGCAACAAGGCAAGCTTCGCGTCTGCCATCCCTCCAGCGCTTACCGGTGCTGTCCCCACTCCGGGCGTAGAGGGGGTCCGTTCGGTCGCGGTCGCCCCGATCGTGGAGAGGGCAAAGCCCTTTCCGTGGATGCCGATCGCGCTGGGTGCTGTGGCGTTGCTGGCACTTCTGGCTTTCTTGCTCAGGGGCCGTCATGAACCAAAGACGGGCCTGGCAGAGGTCAAACTCTGCGGCGGCCAAACCATCTCGCTGAACAGAGATTCGTTCAACTGGAATCTGGCTAACTTCCTCGCCGGCGGGAACGATTCCGAATTACCGAAAACTTTTGTATTTGACAACCTGAATTTCGATACCAACTCAACCAACCTGACTCCGGCATCGCAGCAAACTGTGAATGACCTGGTCGCCATCCTGAAAGCTTGTCCGAATGCGCAGGCTCAACTTGCCGGTCATACGGACAATACGGGGGATGCAGCCGCCAATCAGGGTCTGTCGGAGCAGCGCGCCGCCGCGATCAGGAATCAGCTTGTAGCGGCCGGTATCGCACCAGACCGCCTGACAACTGCAGGTTACGGTGAATCCAAGCCAGTCGCCTCTAACGATACCGAAGAGGGCAAAGCCCGCAATCGTCGCACCGAATTGACTGTGACCAAGAGGTAGCCATCCAAACTCGACTCGTGTATGAACCCTTCTCTCTAAAGCGTTGTCCTTTTGAAATGGAGGTGCACGATGCAAAACCTACCTGGGGGCGCCGGCGGAGTCGTCCTTCTAATCTTGATGATGGCGTTCAGCGGTCTTGTCATCGGCGCCCTCGCGCGGTGGATCATGCCGGGACCCGATCCGATGAGCATCGGGAAAACGATTCTGCTGGGAATTGGTGGTTCCTTTGTGGGCGGACTCGTCGCCAGTATCTTTCGCCTCTCCCCCATCGATCACCCCTTCTGGATTCTCCTCATGGAAATCGCCGGCGCCTTGCTCTTGCTCGCGCTGTTCAAACGCTTTCGTACAAGAACCCTTTAGCTGAATTGTTCGGTGCAGGCTGTAGTTCTACGGGGAACCCGGTAAGTAGTTTTCCGAATACATTTGAATTCGGCATCGACATATGCTTCGAGAGGGAAGAAGTGGCGTGATCCTTCGACGAAGATGTAGCGCGAAGGCCACTCAGGAGTTGAAGCATCGACTTCCCGGAGCTTGAGTAGGCAAGCTGATCGAATCTTCCCGGCTCGAGTTTGGTGAGGAACACGCCACGTAGCCGTGGGTAGGTTATGGCCACAGAGCAATCGAAGAGTTCTGAATCGAGGGTGCGTAGGCTAGTGGAACTGCGGTGGCAGCGAGAAGTCATCGCGCGCTGGCTTGCCGGCTTTGGAACTCCGACCGAGTCCCAATCGCAACTCCAGGAAATGCTCGCTCAGGTGACGGCCGAGTTGCAGGCGCTAGAGGGAACACCCGCTGGTGGCGACGGTGACCCAAACACGGAAAAGACCAACGAACGTGGATTTGATGCCTAAGGAGACTCCGTCAGATCCGTTACGGAGAGCTGGACTGTGCTAAACGACGGCGTCAAGTGGCCTGACACAGATCAACCCAATCTTAATGGCATGTTGAACCAGTTCAGCGGTGGTGCGAATCCCCAGCACAGTCATCAGGTGGTATTTGTAAGACTCTGCGGTGCGGGTGGAGATGTTCAATTGAGAGGCAATCTCTTTCATAGTCTTTCCCTCAGCAACAAGGTGCAGCACTTCTCGTTGACGGGGGGTAAGTTGAGGCGTCGCGAGGTCAACCATGGGACGGCGGGCAGCCTCTGCGAGAACGCTGACCAGGTCGCTGGGAAATTGAGGACTTAAGTAGCACCCGCCGCCGAGTACCACATTGATGGCTTCCTTCAGGTCGTCGCTGCTGGCACTCTTTAAGACAAAGGCAGAGGCGCCCGCTCGAAATACGAGTACGGCAAGACTTATATCCACATGCATAGTGAGAAAGATGAACTTGCTGCGCACCCCCATGCCGATGAGAGTATGAATCGCATCGAGACCGTTCATCTGCGGCATCGATAGATCGGTGAGAACCAGGGTCGGCTTGTACTGCACGGCCATGTCAATGAGTTCTTTCCCGTTTGTGGCAATGCCGACAATGTTGTAGAACGGACTTAATAGGGAGCGCAGGCTCTCTCCGAGGAGTTGCTGGTCATCGGCAATAAGGACCGTGGGTCGCATTGGTTGGCTCGCTGGCGACGAACCGCAACTCTTTTGCAGAACCGTTCACAAATTGCGGAGATCGACAATGGGGAGAGGTATGGCTGCCCCAGTTGTCCCGCATCATACCCGACTTCCTGCCCGGTTTACTACGGTAGTTTTGACGGTTGCAAGTCTTCGCACGAAGCGCGTACCCTCGCGCGAGAGTGTGTTTTATTCAGTTGCGTCACATCGTTTGCTGCCTAAGGGAGCTCACTAACAAACCTGCCAGAATAATCGTTCGCGATGCGGCGCTCTGCGGGGCCACGCTCAACCTGTTCGCTCGGCGACAATGAAGAAGTGCCGGGCGAATTGCGCAAATTCGATGTGATTGTTCTGGGCGCTGGTGCAGCGGGCCTGATGTGCGCGGCCGTGGCAGGCCAGTGCGGACGCCGTGTTTTGCTGCTTGAGCACAATGCGCAGCCGGGGCGAAAGATTCTCATCTCCGGTGGCGGACGATGCAATTTCACCAACATTCATTGCACGCCCGCCAACTTCATCTCCGAGAATCCTCACTTTGCGAAATCGGCGCTGGCGGTCTACCAGCCTCGGCACTTTCTTGAACTGGTCGAGCGCTACGGCATCAAGTGGCACGAGAAGACGCTGGGGCAGTTGTTCTGCGACTACTCGGCGCGCCAGATCGTCGATATGCTGCTGGCTGAGTGCGCGCGCGGAAAAGTTGACATTCGCATGAACGCGCGCGGCATCGCTGTCGAAGCTTCCTCCGGCGAGTTTCGTGTTGCGTGTGCAGCGGGCGAGTTCACAGCCGGAGCTTTGGTTGTGGCTACCGGAGGACTATCGATTCCGAAGATGGGCGCGACCGGGCTGGCGTACGACCTGGCCCGTCAGTTCGGGTTGAAGGTGATCCAGCCACGGGCAGCACTTGTTCCGTTGATGCTGAGCGGAGCCGAGGCCGGCTGGACTGAACTGACCGGAGTTTCCGCAGATGTTACGGTGCAGGCGGCGCGTGGGCCGCAATTTCGCGAGAAGCTGCTTGTGACGCATCGCGGGTTGAGCGGGCCGGCGGTGTTGCAGGCTTCGTCATACTGGCGGCTGGGTGAGGCCATTCGCGTGGACTTCGTGGCGGGAATGAACGGCGAGTCGAAGCTGCTTGAGCCTCTCCTGGCACAAGGGGCAAGGCGGGACGATGTTGCCTTCAAACAGGCGCTACGCGAGGTGATGCCGCAGCGGCTTGCATCGCATCTGGCCGATTTGGGCACTCCCACTGGTTGGTCGAATGCTGTGCTCGAAGCTGCCGAACGCAGGCTCCGTCGATGGGAGTTTCATCCGGCTGGAACGGAGGGGTTCGAGAAGGCCGAGGTCACGGCCGGCGGGGTCGACACCGACGGGCTCAATTCAAAGACCATGGAAGCGCGCTCCGTACCGGGCCTCTTCTTCATCGGTGAGGGCGTGGATGTGACCGGCCACCTGGGCGGATTCAATTTTCAGTGGGCCTGGGCCTCGGCTGTGGCAGCCGGAAAAGCGCTGTGAGACGGTCGCCTGCGCCTCCCCCAAAAGGCATCACTCGGGGAGCCTTAAGTGGCATATTACAGACGCTCAAATTGTCCGATAGTTCTTATGCACGCTAAAAGCTGGCTTGCCGGCTTACCGGTCGTGTCAGCCGGCTGAGGGACGAAAGATGATCCTCCTTGTTCTCCAAATCGCGGCAATCGCCATTGTGGCGATCTATCTGGTGCGCTGGAGAGTAGGCCTTCGTCGCCGCAAGGCACAATCCTGGGAGTCACTCATTGCGCGCCTTCGTCACGACTGGAGCGCCCGCGAGTTGAGCGATCAGTTCCTTTGGAAAGAGGGCTTGAGCGTGACTCCTGATGATACTTGGACAAGAATGCAGGGTCCTCAAGGGCTGTGGGCCATGTTCCAGAACGCGAAAGTGATGCTGGAGGTGGCTGATTATGCCACGCGCAACAGCGATCAGGTTGACCGCGTGCTCCTGGAGACGCTGCGAAGCGATGCAATGCAGGTTCGAGTTTGCGCGTTGATGGCGCTCGCGCAATATGCATTCAGTCAAACCACGGAAGGTGTTCGTGTGAATGCTTTCCGCGCCGCATCGATGTATACGGGCATGGCAGCCAGAATGACACAGCTGCTACAGGAGCACGCGGCGGTCAGGATTCCCGATTTCGTCGCCGCGATGTAGCGAATTCCACCTTTCGCCAAGTGGGCGCAGCCCTTATTTGCCTTTGTAGTCCTGGAAGAGCTCCGGAAACTGCTTTCTCAGCGCCTCGATCTTCGGGCGGTCGCAAACTTGAATGTAGGGGTTGTTGGGATTGTGGAGTGCGTAGTCCTGATGATAGGACTCGGCGTCGTAGAAGCCCTTCAACGGCGTCACCTGCGTCACAATTGGCCTGTGAAAAACGCCTGCGGCGTCTAGTTGAGCAATGTATGCGGTAGCGACCTTTCGCTGCTCTTCGTTTGTATAGAAAATCGCGGAGCGGTAGGACGTCCCGACATCCGGTCCCTGGCGGTTGAGTTGGGTCGGATCGTGAACGACTGAGAAGAAGACTTGCAGGAGCCTTCCGTATGTGATCTTCGAAGGGTCGTAGACGACTTTGACCGACTCTGCATGCCCGGTGGTTTCAGTTGTCACCTGATCGTAAGTAGCGGTGGATGCGGAGCCGCCGGCGTATCCAGCAGTCGTCGCGACGACTCCCTTCACGCGTTCAAAGACAGATTGGGTTCCCCAGAAGCAACCGCCCGCGAAGATCGCTGTCTCTTTCCCTGGGTTATTTGCCAGAGTGGCGTCAGCATGCGGGGCGGGGATCCCTATTCCGGTCTGAGCTTGCATGCAGCCGCTGAGTGTGAAAGCGAGCGAGGCAGCCAGCAGATGCGGATGGAGAAGCGAGCGACGCATGAAACCTCCTGAACAGCAAGAAAACCATGGAGACTACTGGGTTGGTCCAGTTCCGGCAGCAGGAACCGTGGGTGGGGCGAGCGGCTTGGATGGCGGCGTGAGCACGAAGCCGTTGCGGACAAGGGCGAAGCCCTGCTGCGGCAGTTCAGCCTGGAGGAGCTGATTTTCGGGGCCGGAGAAGAGGTCGGTGGGGGCGTCGGAGATGGTGGCGACCATGTGATGGACGGTGACGGGCTTGCCATCGAGCGTGCCGTGCTCGTCTGGGTAGGTGGCGAGCTGGATGGGCGCGATGGAGCCGGCTTGCTTGGGAATGATGGCCCAGATGTCGCGATTGTTGTTGCTGGCTGCAAGAGCCAGAAGCGTTTCAAGAGCGCCGGGGTCGAAGTCGGGAAGAAAGACGGCGCGGTCGTGGCCGTCGAGACGGGCGGTGCTGCTGCGTCCGTTGGCCGAGATGTTCAGCAGGAACTGGGCGGCATCGGGCTTGGCGACGACGCTGACGGCGGAGTTGTTGATGATGGCGCTGACCTGGACGTGGAGGAGACCGTTCGAGGGGGAGAGCTCCTCGGTCTTGGAGAGGGCGTAACTCAGGCCTTCCATGTCGACGTGGACGACCGAGGTGGAATCGAGGCCGCTCGGTCTGGAGGTAAAGCTGAAGCTGGCGGTACCAACGGACTTTCCGTTTTGGCTAACGGCAAAGCTGGCCAACTGCGCCCTGGCTGAGGCCGAAGCGCAGAGAAGAACGAAGGCAAAAACTCCCACGAACGAGATCAGGGTGCGAAAACGCATCTTCTTCTTTCCAATCCATTAGACACGGAAGTGCGGATCAGGTTGTGAGCAGGTTGCAGCTCCGGTGAAAAGGCAACCCCCCTATTACCCGGTCTCTTTGGATAAAGATCCTGGAATCATCGGGTTACCGAGATGTGGTGTCGCTAAATTCCTGTGTGGATTGGGGTTAGCCGTAGATTCCTCTGCGGATTGGACTTAGTGTCTGTGCCAGCGTGGTCAGCGGAGTTAGCGTGCGCGGTGCCCACTTTCGCAGAGCCAGCGGTCCAATCACGATTTCATTGTGCGCCGGAAGGGGGAAATTATCTGCAAAACCGGGACCCGGAGTTTTGCGAATGGAATGAGTTGTTTAGGGCGATAGGGAGAACTGGGGCACTTGACTGCTGAGTAAATGATTTGCTGCTGACCTCTCCACCCTTTGTCTTAGCGCACCGAGCCTTTGGCAGTTGGCTTATTCCGCATCAAAGAATTGATCTCATCGCGGCGTCAGAGGCATCTGTCGCCATCTCCTGCAGCAACTCCGTGCCAGGTAGAGTTCGCCGAGAAGGAGAAGCGGGGCAGCGACCGAATGGAGAAGTATGCGCGTCACTGTATCGCATAACCGTCGGAAAGAAGAAATCATGCGGTCTGTCGATCGCTCATTCGACGATCTATTTAAAGGCTTCGGAACGGTTCCGATACAGATCGTGAATGAATCGAGGAAGTGGACGGGGAGCAGAATGGATTTTTCTTTCGACGCGAAGGTGGGGATCGTCAGCACGCCGATTAAGGGGTTCGTCGATGTGACGGATATGGACGTAACGGTGGATGCAGATCTGGGGTGGCTGGAAAGACTGTTTCCCGCAAAGCAGACGCAGGCAGCACTTGAGGGGCGGGTCAAGGGGTTGCTGACTTAAGAGCAGCTAGACATGGCGAAGCGACTGGAAAGCCCTACTAAACCGAGGTTGGGGAAGAGTTGCCGGTGACTCGCCCAGAGCTCAAATCTGTTCGGTGAGTGTCAATCTATCGCTCAAATTACGCCGGGCTCTAGCCAACTTCTAAAGTGGTTTGGCGCGTCCTGCCATAGGCATGCGAAGAGAAAAGGCGTAGACCGATGCCGCACCAGCAATGGCGGCCAGCACGCAAAGATGCCACTCGGGTCGATCATCAAACGCAGAGCACCAGGCCGTCACACTCAAGAGATAAAGCCCTGCGCCAAAGAGAATCGGAAACCAACTGCGGACAGCACTCTCTTTATCAAGTAACAGCGATATGAAGTACATAGGAACTGTGATGATCAAGAAATTAACGAGATACATTGCGGAGAACACAACACCGAAGGCAATGAAAGCTCCAAGCGGGCCGATCTCCGATTTAAATCGATGTGGAAGCAGGAACACGTAGACTGCCCAAAACACGAGCATTGCAATCCAACCAATGAACGCGCTTCGCGCAAGCAATAGAACTCTCTGCGCTTTGCTCATGGTTGAAAAAGGTTCAGCTCCAACAGGCGCGACTTCAGCGGGAGTCGTGGGAGATTTTGAGCTAATCATCGCCGCTTAGTTTAGGTCATCCTAGCGGGGCAAGTCTCGTGAGAGTTTGCGACACCAGGGCGAACGCGGTCAGGGAGACTCTTGTCGGGGCGCATTGTCGCCCATGTGGAAATTGGCAATCTTTTGCCCTCAAAGCGAGTGTGGGCGGTGACTCGCCCGGAACAACTCGAAGCAGCCAAAGTGAGAGAGCTTTGTTCTGGGCGCGCCCCGATTCGGAAGGGTTCAATTTGAATTAGCTACAGGACATTCGGGCGGGAGCACATTTGGATCAACCCGGACACGCTGGATTGAACGCCGTCGAAGCAGATCGTACTCAAAGAGCCATGTCTGGGGATTGCTGAAGGCTGCAGTCACACCAGCCGCCTTTACATACAAATGTCCACTGGCATGGTCAAAACGCACATCGGCTGGGTAGATGTAGTCTCCTGCATTTGCCAAAACCTCGTCTTTTCCATCAGACAGGTACTTCGCGGAAACTAGACCGCCCGGCACCGCTCTTCCGTAGACTTGAATACGGTTCCCTTCGTGAGTTTGAAGCGTGTAATCCCATGTTCGCGCGGGGGAGCCTGAACCATTTGTCACAGGGATACACTCCGCTCGGGAGTATTGGTCGATAATCGCTCCGGTACGGACGATTTGATCGCAACCGACCAGGGCAACAATCGCAAGTATCGCGAACGTGCGCGGTGAGTCCATGCGCGTCAGCTTTTGACGCCAAAGAAGTAAATAAAGGCGAAGATCATTATCTCCCCCACGTAGAGTGCACCGACTAGCAACCAAAACTCAAATCGCTGCCGGTCCTTAGTCTGTGAACTCACGTCGCCGCCTTGCACTGTCTCCGCCAGCCATTAGCCGAAACAAGCAGCCCATGATGGGAGGTGCGAAAAGCAGAACCAATATCTGCTTCCACATCGGATAGAGGCTTCGTGGCATCGAAAGCACGGCGATGAACGCGTTCATAACTCAGAACTATAGCGGAAACTGTTATGCGCGGAACTTTCCGGGCGGATTGTGGGCGATGCGGAAGTTTCGAGTGAGCACTATGGGCGGACCTGCCGGGCTCGGCCGCACTGTGAAGCATCCGACCGTATCGATCGCGTGAGACATCGCGGTAACGATCGGGTGCAGGGAATCGCGCAGGCTGTGCCCCGTAGGGCGGCGATCGCAAGGTAGCGTGGATTCAGATTACGAGGGGAAACGTGGCGACAACCCTGTCCCACTCATCGCGATGAAGCGATGATGAATGGGGCACAGAGTCTGTTTTCAGTTATCAGTCGTCAGTTTTTGTATGCCTGACTGAGGTTGATAGTGGGGCAAGGCAGAAGCCGGGGCGGGTTGCATACATCGCAGCCGCCATAAGGGCATCCCTCAGGGGCTGAAGAGGCTGCGGAAAAACCGTGAAGAACTGGCGAACACACCTGAAGCTTCAGGATCGGCGGTGATTCGGGCGTTGTTAGCGATGTAGCTCTGCCCGCAGATGCGCGATCGCTTGCTCCAACTCCGGGTCGGGCCTCAGGCGGTCGGCTTCTTCGAGGTGACGGAGCGCGTCGGGGAGGCGGCCTGGGATGCCGGAGAGCGCCATGCCGAGGTTGCTCTGCACTACGGCGTCGTTGGGGTCAATGCGCAAGGCGGATTCAAATTCGGCGGCGGCTTCGGGCAGATGTCCGGCATAAGCCAGGGCGGTGCCCAAACTGATGTGGGGTTTAGACGCGTCCGGCTCCAGGCGCGCGGCGACCTGCAATTGCGCGATGGCGTCGGACAGGCGGCCCATCTTGCCCAGCGCGGTCCCCAGGTCGGTCCGCGCGGGCGCGGACTCGGGATCGATGCGCACCGCAGCTTCAAGATACGGGAGAGCCTCGGACAGGCGTTCCGGCGAGGTCATGAGATAGCTGCCCAGGTTGTGATTGGCCACGGAATTGTCGTTTGTGACTGCGAGCGCGTGCCGGAACAGCGTCTCGCTGTTGCGCCAATACCCGATCTGGACCCAACTCAGCACGGCTGAGGCCAGGCAGGCCGCGGCGGCCAGGGGAATTGCCAGCCTCTTAGCCCGCAGCTTTTCCAGGATTTCCGTTGCACCCCATATCAGCATGACCAAAAGGCCCACCATGGGGATGTACGTATAGCGGTCGGCGTAGGCTTGGCCGCCCACCTGCACCAGTCCTATGACCGGAACCAGCGTGACCACGAACCAGCCCCAACCCATCAACAGGTACGGCGCGCGGCGGCGCAGCACGATTACACCGGTCGTGACGACGGCCAACAGAATCCCTTCGGCGAGAAGCGGTAAGAAGGAGAAGTCGTGCGGATACGGATAGAAAACCGCGAGCCGCGCCGGCCAGAATGTTTTGAGGATATAGAGCGTGCAGGAATGTATCGCGTTTGCCAGACGGGCTCCGAGCGGCCGAGCGTTCACGAAGCCGGAGTGTTTCTGCGCCAAGTAGGCGATGGCGGCGGCGGCTCCAGCAAGCCCCAGCAGCGGGAGTTTCTCCCAAATGGCTTTGCGACCCCGCTGGCCAAAACGCGCCAACGGCCAGTAATCCAGGAGCAACAGGACGAATGGCAGCGTGACCACCATCGGCTTGGCCATCAATCCCAGACAAAAGCCGAAAGCAACCGCCAGATATCGGCCCGTGCCGGGGCGCTCCGTATATCGAACATACAGCCACAGAGTGAGGAACCAGAAGCAGGCGCTGAGCACGTCTTTGCGCTCGGCCACCCAAGCCACGGACTCCACATGCAGCGGATGCAATGCAAATAAAAATGCCGCCAACGCACTGCGCCAGCGTGTGCCCGTCGCCCGCTGCAGAAAAATGCACAACATGACGGCTGCCAGGGCGTGCAGGAGGACGTTGTGCAGGTGGTGCCAGCCGCTATCCAGGCCAAAGAACTGGCAGTCCAGCATGTGAGAAACCCAGGTGAGCGGGTACCAGTTGCCGGTGTGGCGCGAGGTCAGCGCCCATTCCAGTCCCTGCGCGGTGAACCCCTCCCGGACGTTCATGTTGCCGGTGGTGTAAAGTGCATCGTCGTAGTTGACGAAATCGAAGTCGCGGACTTGGGCGTAGACCGCGAAAGTCGCGAGGAGCAGCGCCAGATAAATCAGCAGATCGAGACGCGCGCCCGCGAGTGCGGGTGACTTTTGCGGTGGCACGGGCGGCCTGGATCGGGGCTTGGTTTGGGGCTTGGCTCGGCGCTTCGGCACTGAGACTTCATTCTAATGCGGAAATCCACTCGGGGGAACGAAGAGCCGCGCGGGTCAGCACCCCGCATTGGTGGAAGGATCATCCTGCCATCACGTTTGCGACCCAACCGATGCCATCCTGTAACGCCGAACCCTGCCAGATTCGACTGCAATGAAATTCGCGTCCTGTCGGATGACTGTATCGATTTCCCAGGTCCCAGAATCGGGACCCGGGGCACCCAAGTGCTGTGGCTGGGAAAGACTTTCTGGGGGACTTGGCCAGCCGCCCATTGCCCAAAATGCAAGAACTGAAAGCTGACGACTGAGAAGTGCAATTTACTTCTTCGCTTTTTCGAAGCGCTTGGTGACTTCGGCCCAGTTGACCACGTTCCACCAGGCGGCGAGGTAGTCGGGGCGCTTGTTCTGGTACTTGAGGTAGTAAGCGTGCTCCCAGACGTCGTTGCCGAGGATGGGATAGATTCCCTGGCTGAGAGGCGAGTCCTGATTGGCGGTGGTGACGACCTTCAGCTTGCCGCCCTGGCTCACGAGCCAACCCCAGCCGGAGCCGAACTGCTTGGCTGTGGTCTCATTGAAAGTCTTCTTGAAGGCTTCAAAATCGCCAAAATCTTTTTTGATCTGGTCAGCAAGAGCGCCGGAGGGTTCGCCGCCTCCGCCGGATTTGGGCGAGGCCATAATGGTCCAGAACATGGTGTGGTTGGAGTGGCCACCGCCGTTGTTGCGGACTACGTTGCGAATATCTTCGGGGATGGCATTCAGGTCGCTGATGAGGTCATCCACGGATTTCGCGGCCAGGTTGGGATGATTGGCCAGCGCGGCATTCACATTGGTGATGTAGGTCTGGTGATGCTTGTCGTGATGCAGCTTCATGGTCTCCGCGTCGATGAAAGGCTCGAGGGCGGCGTAGTCGTAGGGAAGCGGTGCAAGTTCGTAAGCCATCGGGGAAATCTCCTCATGTGGGATTGTACTGTTTCAGTGGAAGATCATCGTATGAGCTGTGAGCGCACTTGGTGCGGTCGACCACAGCGAGACGGGAACGAATGAAACCAGCCATTCACATTCGCGGGCACTGCCGTATGTTTGGATGGATGCTATAAGTCCTCGTCGGGGTTCGAAGTATTCGTCAGAAAATGGAAACCTTGGGGCTGGTCCCGACATCCCTAGTGAGGTTGGATTCCTGGAATTGCGCTTCCCTACACAAACAATCGGTGCGAATGCATGAATGATCGACCATCGTATCGCTGGCTCGACCAGCAGGGCGAGGCTTTTGGCGCGCCCGGACTACTGCCTCGCTGGACGTCGAGTGTCAAAGACGCCATTGGAACCGCTTATTCGGCTTCGAGCCGGGTCTGGTTCACCTGCTCCCACGGCATCCTGAACGAGATTTATCACCCCACGATCGACAGCGCGCAGGTCCGGGACATGGGGTTCATGATTACGGACGGCGAGACCTTCAAGCACGAGGAGAAACGCGACCTGGTGTCCACGTTTGAGTACATTCACCAGGAAGCGCTGGGGGTCCGCTACATCAATCGCGACCCCAGCGGGCGGTACACGCTGACGAAGGAGATCATCTGCGATCCGCACCATAGCGTAATCCTGCAGCGCGTGCGGCTGGAGGGGCACGAGGATCTGATCCCGCGTCTGAAGGTCTACGCCTTGCTGGCGCCACACCTCGATGGCGGCGGGGCCGGAAACACGGGCCGTGCGCTCGACGTGGCCGGACACAAGATGCTGCTGGCGTGGAAGAACCAGTGGTCGCTGGCGATGGGCGCCAGTTGCGGTTTTTCTCGCGTGAGTTGCGGGTTTGTGGGCTCGAGCGACGGCTGGCATGACCTCCGCGATAACTACCAGATGGATTGGGAATTCGGTTCGGCCACAAACGGCAATATCGCATTGTTCGGCGAACTGAACCTGGGCGCAGCGGGGACGGACGGCGCGCGCGAGTTCATCCTGGCCTTTGGCCTTGGCGAAGGAAACCACACAGCGCTTCAGAAGACAGTGAGTGCGTTGGCCACGCCATTTGATCAACATCGCGACCGATTCATCGCGCAATGGCACCGGTTGGCCAATCCCGAGTGGCTGGCGGCGAAGGCGTGCGACGGCGGCAAGCTGATGCGGGCCAGCCACAACGTGCTGCTGGCGCACGAAGACAAAACATTTTCCGGCGCGTTTGTAGCCTCGGCTTCGATTCCCTGGGGGCAGGCGCATGGCGATGATGACCTGGGTGGCTATCACCTGGTGTGGACTCGCGACATGGTGCAGACGGCGACGGCACTGCTGGCCTGCGGGCGCGCTGAGACGGCGCGGCGCGCGCTGGTTTATCTGGCGTGTACGCAGAAGCCGGACGGAGGTTTTGCTCAGAATTTCTGGGTAGATGGGCGGCCTTACTGGTCCGGCGAGCAACTGGACGAGGTGGCCTTCCCCATCATCCTGGCGTGGCGGCTGTGGAAAGCGAACGCTCTTGGCGAGATGGAAATATTTCCCTTTATCGAACGGGCGGCCGGATACCTGGTGCGGCATGCGCCCATCACACATCAGGAGCGATGGGAAGAGAATGCCGGTTATTCCCCCTCAACCCTTGCTGCGGTGATTGGCGGGCTGATCTGCGCGGCGGATATGGCGCGGGCTCACGATTCTGTGGAGATGGCTGTATTTATCGAAGAGTTCGCCGACTGGATCGAGCGCCATCTGGAAGACTGGACAGTAACCAATAATGGTGTGCTGTTGCCTGAGGTCAAGCGGCATTACATGCGCATCCGGCCGCCGGAAAAGGGCGAAGCCTATGCCTGCGAAGACTGCGGAACTGAGATCATCCATATCAACAACCGGCCGCCGGGCACACGCACAGAATTTGAAGCGCGCGAGATTATTGATGCGGGTTTTCTTGAGCTGGTCCGGTACGGGGTGCGGCGCGCTGACGATCCGCTCATCATCGATTCGCTGAAGGTCGTGGATGCGGTCCTCAAGACGGATCTGCCGCAGGGTCCGGGCTGGCATCGGTATAACTGGGATGGCTACGGACAGCGGCCCGACGGCGGACCGTTTCAGGGGTGGGGACAGGGGCGTGTATGGCCGCTCTTGACGGGGGAACGCGCCCACTATGAGTTGGCTGCTGGCGCAGATCCCGCTCCGCTGATCGCGACCTATGAGCGCTTTGCCACCCTGGGCCAGATGATGCCGGAGCAGGTGTGGGACGAAGCGGACCGGCGAGGCCTTCAGATGGGCAAGCCGGCCGGCTCGGCGGTTCCACTGGTGTGGGCGCATGCCGAATACCTGAAATTGCTGCGTTCGATGGTGGACGGCAAGGTGTTCGACCGCATCGATAGTGTGTACGAGCGCTACTGCGAGCCGAAGGGTAGAAAGCAGTTGCGCGCCAATCTTGAGTTCTACAGCAAGCGTCGCCCGATCCAGAAAATTACGGCGGGGAGCACTCTGCGCATTCTCGACGACGCGCCATTTGAAGTGATTTGGACGACTGACCAATGGAAGACAACGCAATCGACCATGGGCCGCAGCCTCGGTAGCGCGGGCTACAGCGTGGATCTTTCCACCGCTCCAAACCAGGAGAGCGGTGATCTATCATGGACTCTTCACTGGCGTGACCAGAATCGCTGGCTTGGATACAACGTGGAAATCAAGATTGAACCCCGGAAGTGAGCATTCTTTCCGCAGCTATTTTCGAAAGGAATGGGAATCAGAGTTTTATGGCAACTCTTGCGGATCTTTCACTCGACGAACTATCGATTGATACATTGCGGCTGCTGGCTGTTGACGAGGTGGAGAAGGCGAAAAGCGGCCACCCCGGGCGCGCCGCTGGGCTGTGCACCCATTGCTTATCTGCTGTTTCACAAGATCATGAAGCACAATCCGGCGAACTCAAAGTGGGCCGATCGCGACCGGTTTGTGCTCTCGAACGGGCACGCCTCCGCGCTGCTTTACGCCTCGCTCTTTCTCTCCGGCTACAAGGTGACGATCGAAGATCTGCAGAGCTTTCGCCAGTGGCATTCGCGTACTCCGGGACATCCCGAGTATGGTGACACCGACGGCGTGGAAGTGACGACCGGCCCGCTAGGCCAGGGGTTGGCCATGGCTGTCGGCATGGCGATTGCGGAGAAGCATCTCGGAGCTGTCTATAACAAGCCCGGCTACGAGATCGTGGATCACCACACCTATTCGCTGTGCGGCGACGGCGACCTGATGGAAGGCGTTTCGCACGAGGCCTGCGCGCTGGCCGGAACGCTGGCCCTGGGCAAGCTGATCGTGCTCTACGACGACAACCTGATCTCGCTCGATGGCCCAACGGAACTGAGCTACAACGACAACGTGCTGGAGCGCTTTGAGGCATATCACTGGCACACGCAGCGAGTCGGCGACGGCAACGACCTGAAAGCGATTGAGGCCGCGATTGAAGCGGCTAAGGCGGAAACGGGAAGGCCCTCGTTGATTGCGGTGCGCACCGTGATTGGTTACGGCAGCCCGAAGGCCGGCACCAACAAAGTCCACGGCGAAGCGTTGGGAGCGGCGGACACAGCGGCGACCAAGAAGTTTTATGGATTCCCTGAGGATCAAAATTTTTATGTTCCCGACGACGCGTTGAAGAACTGGCGCAAGGCGGTCGATCGCGGGGCGACGTCCGAGGCTGAGTGGAAGAAGCTCTTCTCGCGCTACGCGGCAGAGTTCCGCGATCTGGCGATTGAATTCGATCGCACCCAGAAAGGCCAGCTGGAAAAGGATTGGGAAAAGGCGATTCCTACTTTCCCGACGGACAAAAAGCAGGCTACCCGCAATGCGGGCAATGTCGTCATGAACGCCATCGCAGATGCCGTGCCGGAGTTGTTTGGGGGCGCCGCTGACTTGACCGCGTCGACAAAGACAATCTTCAAGCCGGGCGAGAGTTTTCATGTCGATCCGGCTGGGCGGAACGTGTTTTTCGGAGTGCGGGAATTCGGCATGTGCGCCGCGGTCAATGGAATGGCGGTGCATGGAGGTCTGATACCGTTTGGCTCGACATTCTTTACCTTCTCTGACTACTGCAAACCTGCCTTGCGACTGGCCGCATTGATGCAATGCCACTCGATCTTCGTATTCACGCACGACTCGATCGGGCTCGGCGAAGACGGTCCGACGCATCAGCCGATTGAGCAGCTGATGATGCTGCGCGCTGTGCCGGGACTGACAGATTTCCGGCCGGCAGACGCCAATGAGACGGCTGCATGCTGGCGGCTCGCGCTGGATCGCACCAAGCCGTGCTTCTTCGCGCTGACACGGCAGGATCTGCCGGTGATCGATGCATCGAAGCACGATATACTATGGCGGTGTAAGCAAGGGCGCGTATGTTCTGGAGGACGCGGCGAACCCGAAGGTGATCCTGATCGCTACGGGATCCGAAGTCTCGACTGCGGTGGACGCGGCAAAGGTGCTGGCGGGTGAGGGAATTGCCGCGCGCGTGGTGAGCATGCCGAGCTGGCGCATCTTTGAAGAACAGTCGGCCGAATACAAAGCGAGCGTGCTGCCGGCCGGCGTGCCGAAGCTTGCGATAGAGGCTGGCGCGACACTGGGCTGGTGGAAGTACGTGGGGCTGGACGGGGACGTTATTGGTGTCGATCGCTTCGGCGCATCGGCACCGGGCCCAAAAGTGATGGCCGAGTACGGATTCACGCCAGAGAATGTGGTGGCACGAGCCAAGGGGCTTTTGAAAAACAGGGACTAGGGACTAGGGAATAGGGACCAGGGAATAAAGGACAACTTCTACTCCCTACTTACTATTCTTTTCGATGAAGGAGTTTCATGAAGTTAGTTATCGCATCGGATCACGCGGGATTCGAACTCAAGGAAGAAATACGCGCCTATTTGACTCGGGCAGGTCACGAGATATTGGACCTGGGTGCATTCAAGGTTGAGCCGCAGGATGACTATCCCGATTATGCCGAGCGCGTAGGTGAAGCGATCAAGGCGGGCGAGGCGCCACGCGGCATCTTGATTTGCGGGTCGGGCGTGGGTGTGAGCGTTGCGGCCAACAAGATTCCCGGCATTCGCGCAGGCATGTGCCACGATACCTATTCGGCACACCAGGGCGTGGAACACGATGACATGAATGTGCTGGTGCTGGGCGCACGCATCGTGGGATCGTCGCTAGCCTACGAACTGGTGGATGCATTCATCAGGGCGAATTTTATTTCCAACGAGCCACGATTTACGCGCCGCTTCAAGAAAGTGCTGGCGATTGAAGCGAAGTATCAATGCGGTTGAAACTGATTGGCGATTTGTTTTGAGAGATCAGTCTGGGCCGCCAATCTCTAAACAATTTCCACCGCTTACTAACCACTGTTCTTAAGAGACGCCGATGTTCCCCTTCGACGTAATCCTCTTCGATGTTGGCGGGGTCCTGCTGACCAACGGCTGGGACCATCGCGAACGCGCAGCCGTTGTCGAGCAGTTCCACCTCGATGGGGCGGCGCTGGAAGAGCATCACGCCAAGGCGTTCGAGCCATGGGAACGCGGAGAGATTACGCTCGACGAGTATCTGGATGCGGCGGTGTTTTACGAGCCGCGCAGCTTTTCGCACGAGGAGTTTTTCAACGCCATGTGTGAGCAGTCCAAGCTGCTTGCGGACGGGGCGGTGTGCATCCTGAAAGAACTCGCGGCATCAGATAGATGCGTGCTTGGCGCACTCAACAACGAAGCGCGGGAGACGCATGAATTTCGCATGAAGAAATTCGGCCTTCGCAACTACCTGAAATTCACGTTCACTTCATGCTATATGGGCCTTCGCAAGCCGGATCCGCAAATCTACCGCCGGGCGCTGGGCATTCTGGGCAAGTCCGCCGAACGTTCGTTGTTCATCGACGATCGCCTGGAAAACGTGGCGGCTGCGGCCGCGGTGGGTATGAAGGCGATTCGCTTTACCGGCGCGGATGTTCTGCGTCGCGATCTGCAGGCGTTGGAAGTTTTGTAACGAGATTGGAAGGGAGAGCGATATGCAACTGGGATTGATTGGTCTGGGAAAGATGGGCGGCAATATGGCTGAGCGCCTGCGCCTGGGCGGGCACCAGGTGGTGGGCTTCGACTTCAGCGCAGAAGCGGTGCAGAAACTGACGGCATCAGGCAATGTCGGCGTGAGTTCGCTCGAAGACATGGCGAAAAACCTGAAAGGCCGCAAGGCGATCTGGATCATGGTGCCGCAAGGCAAGCCGGTCGATGACACGATCGCCAAGCTGGAACCACTGCTGAACAAGGGCGACATCCTTATCGACGGCGGCAACTCGAATTACAAGGACTCGCAGCGACACTACAGGGAAGTTACTGCGAAGGGATTCCAGTTTGTCGACGTGGGTACGTCGGGCGGCGTGTGGGGTTTGAAAGAGGGCTACAGCATGATGGTTGGCGGCGACAAGGAAGCCGTCGATTATCTGCGTCCGATCTTTGAAACGCTGGCGCCAGGCAAGGACAAGGGCTGGGGGCATGTCGGTCCGGCAGGCTCGGGCCACTTTGTGAAGATGGTCCACAACGGTATCGAGTACGGCATGATGGAGGCGTATGCCGAAGGTTTCACCATCATGGAGAAGAAGGAAGAGCTCAAGCTCGACCTCGCGCAGATTTCGCAGATATGGCGTTTCGGCAGCGTGGTGCGCAGCTGGCTGCTCGACCTGACCGCCGATGCACTCAGCAGGAATCCGAAGCTCGATGGGCTCGAAGCATATGTGGCAGATTCTGGTGAGGGGCGCTGGACAGTGTTTGAGGCGATCGATCTGAATGTATCGGCGCCGATAATTACGGAGTCGCTGATTCGACGGATTCGTTCGCGCGAGGAGAACAACTTTACCGACCGCATGCTGGCGATTATGCGCAATGAATTCGGCGGACATGCGGTGAAGAAGGACTAGGGATCAGGGGTCAGAGATCAGGGGTCAGTGAAACGGACCCGATTCAGCAACCGAGGAGGAGGTCGCCATGGCATCAGCTACTGTGCAGATGAAAGTTCGTCCCGAGGATCTCTCGCAGGTTCCGAAGAGCGGAGAGCGTATTCCGAATCCGGGTGTCATGGTGATCTTTGGCGCCTCCGGCGATCTGACCAAGCGCAAGCTGCTGCCTGCGCTCTTTCACCTCGAGCAGGCTGGCCTTTTGCCGAAGAACTTTGCCATCGTCGGCGTAGCGCGGCGACCGCTTGGTGACGAATTTGCGGCCGACATGCGCGAGGGCATCATCGAGTTCGGAGATGTTGATAAGGCCGATCCCAAGCTGGAGGAGTTCGCGAAGAAGATCAGCTATTATGCGCTCACCTTCGACGACGCTTCGCACTACGCGGGATTGAAGGAGGAACTCGATCGCATCGCGGAGGAGAAGAACATCGGCCCGGACCGGCTGTTCTACCTCGCCACAGCGCCGGAGTTCTTTGCGCCGATCATCGAGAACCTTGGTGCGCAAGGCATGGCGCAGCCGGGCCCAGAGGGCGACCAGGCCCGCATCGGCGTGGTGATTGAGAAGCCGTTCGGCCACGATCTCGATTCGGCGCGCGAGTTGAATCACCAGGTCAACGCCGTCTTTCACGAGAACCAGGTCTTTCGCATCGATCACTACCTGGGCAAGGAGACGGTGCAGAACATCTTGGTGTTCCGCTTCGGCAACGGAATCTTCGAGCCGATCTGGAATCGCAACTACATCGATCATGTGCAGATCACCGTGGCGGAAACGCTGGGTGTCGAAGGCCGGGGTCCGTTCTATGAGAAGGCCGGTGCGTTGCGCGACGTGGTGCAGAACCACGTGATGGAGTTGCTGAGCTTTGTCGCGATGGAGCCGCCGTCGAGCTTTGACGCTGAAGCCGTGCGTCGCGAAAAGGTGAAAGCCTGGCGCGCCATTCCGAGCATTCCCATCACCGATGTGGTTCGCGGACAATATGGTCCCGGCGTTGTGGAAGGGAAGAAGGTGGTTGGTTACCGCGACGAAGAACGCGTCAACCCCGAATCCGGTACCGAAACCTATGCGGCCGTGAAGCTTGGAATTGAGAACTGGCGCTGGGCCGGCGTGCCTTTCTATCTTCGCGCCGGCAAGCGGCTGAAGAGGCGCGCCACCGAGATCAGCATCCAGTTCAAGCAGCCGCCATTGCTCATCTTCAACCGCATGCAGTCCACCGGGCCATGCACCGATATTCAGCCCAACCTGCTCACCATTCGCATTCAGCCGAACGAGGGAATTGCGCTGCGCTTCGGTGCGAAGGTTCCGAACACGCCGAATATGTCGGTGTGCCCCGTGAATATGGACTTCGATTACGCCGCGGCGTTCGGAAGCTCGACTGCAAATGGGTATGAGCGGCTGCTGCTGGACGCCATGCTCGGCGATCAGACGCTGTTCGCACACCGCGATGGGGTCGAAACCACCTGGGCGCTGTATACGCCGATTCTCGAAGCGTGGGCAGCCAAGAATCCTGAGGTCTTTCCCAACTACTTCGCTGGCACGTGGGGCCCTGATTGCGCAGACCGCCTGCTGGAGCGCGATGGCCACGTGTGGCGCAACAACCTTGGCGGAAAGAGTTGATCTGACAAACCGCCGCTATGACTGAATAAGAAAGGCCGGAGCTCTCATCGAGTTCCGGCCCCTTTTCTTTGGGCTCGTCGATCCGAGGGCAACCGGTGAGTTGCGCGGAGGCGATTAAGTTTCTGCCCCTGGCGATTTTCTATTTCCGCGTGATCTTAACGAAAGCGCCGTCGGGCAACTCGCCTTCGAGCAGATGTACGACGCCGCCCTTCACGTAGCCCTCCAGAACCTGCTTTGGTGCGTTGTCCTCAGCCGGTTTTTTGACCGGAACAGGTCTCTCTGGGCTGGAGCCGCCGGATGATGCTGCTTGAGGTGCCGGTTGCCGCCCCATGCCTTTGTCCATGGCTTCGTTGGCCAGCCGGTCGGCTTCCTTGTTGCCGCCGCGCAGGGTATGGCGCATCTCGAAGCGCTCGAGTTGGCCGGCAAGGCGCTTGGCTTCTTCCCACAAAGGGCGCAGACCGGGGCTGGCGACCTTGTACTGGCCCTTCATCTGCTTCACCATCAGCTCGGAGTCGGAGACCACCCGCAGCCGTCGCGCACCATGCTGCTGGGCCCAGGCAAGAACGGCGAGAAGTCCTTTGTATTCAGCGAAATTGTTGGTCTGGCGACCCAGAAATTCGCTTAGCCGGGCCACGACCTTGGCCCTTCGGGTCTTCGATAACGGCTCCGTAGCCGGAGGGCCCGGGATTTCCCCGCGATCCGCCGTCGCAATGGGCGGTATACCAGCCGCCGGACTCAGTTGATGGCGGCTCCATTCCTGGAAAGAGAGACTCATTCATGTTTTTCCAGTGTAAATCCACCCCGTCGGCTCGCCCCGCCCAGAAGGCACCGGGGACTCGCGGTTGATGGGGACATGTCACTGGAGTCACCTCTGGGAGCGCTTTTGGCCGCAAGTGGTGCTCACAAACAGGCTTGGCTGCCGTCTACAAAAATGCGATCAACGTCTGCACCACCGGAGTGAGAAATCTCGATGGCATCGGATGCAGTGAGTTACCCTTCATCGCCGAGCGCGCTATCTGGCGCTTTAGCGTGGCCGGCCAAAAGGACGATACAATCGTCCGCAGGTATGGCCTCCAGAGCAATGGACGGACCGGATCGCGCTGCGGAGCGCCTGCAGGCGCGCGCGCCGGAGATGGAGCTGATTCGCGAGGCGCAGGCGGGATCGCGGGTAGCCTTTGATGCGCTGGTCCGCCAGTATGAGCAGCAGGTGCTGCGGCTGGCACTGCACCTTACCGGTTCCGAGCACGATGCCGAAGACATCTATCAGGAAGCCTTCCTGAAGGCGTTCCGGTACATCGGGAATTTCCGGTTTGAGTGCTCGTTCTATACCTGGATCTACCGGATCGTGACCAATCTCTGCCTTGACCAGCTTCGCCGCCGCAAGACGCGCCGCGAAGACCAGGCAGTGGTGGTCGATCACTCCGGCGACGAGATCGATATTTTGGCGTCGGTCTCCGACAATCGGTCGTTTTCAAATCCGGCGAAGGAACTGGATCGCAAGGTGCTGGGTGAGCGGATTCAAGCTGCGCTCAGCAAGCTCACTCCGCGTGAGCGCATGGTTTTTGAATTGAAGCATTACCAGGGTCTCCGCCTGCGCACCATCGGAGAGATGTTGAACACCACGGAAGAAACCGCCAAGAATACGCTCTTCAGAGCGACCAAAAAGTTGAGAACTCAACTGGCGGGATTGCGTTAGCCCTTCGCGGGCGGCGAATCTTTTGGATGAGATTCGCGGTAGCACTTAATGAGGCTGGAAGGACGTAAAGAGATGAATTGCGAACTTGCACATGAGCGCATTGTGCTGGCGGCTTACGGCGAGCTGCCCGACGAACAGGCACACGAGCTGGATCGGCACCTTGCCGCCTGCCCCGAGTGCAGCCAGGAGCGGCAGCAGCTGCTGGCGCTGAAGACGCTGGCCACGGCCCACCCTGTCGTTGAGCCGCGATCCCAATTTTGTCGCCCGCTCGCGCATGCGGCTTGAAGAAGCGCTGGATGCACTGCCGCCCAAGAGCTGGTACGAGCGGTTTGGCCAGCGCATACTGAACAACTTTTCGAATCTGCAGGCTGCTCCGGTTGCGGCTCTCCTGCTGCTGATTGTGGGAGCCGGCGCTGGAACGCTGGGCGGCTACGAATATGCGCAGGCGCGTGCGGCCCATCGCGGCTGGGCGCGTTCCGTTGCAGTAGCTGCCAATGCCGATCCGCGCAGCCGCATCCCGGCTGCTCCGGCCGAGGTCGCCAACATTTCCAGCATTGTCCGCCAGCCCAACAGCGAAATCGTAGACGTGACATACAACCAGGTGGTTCCGCAGCATATTCGAGGGTTCGCTGGATGATCCGGCGATCCGCCAGCTGCTGATGCTGGCCTCGGCAGAATGCATCGTCGCAGGGCGTTCGCGACGACTCTGTCGGACTGCTGGCGGCGGAATGCCGCGCCGGACATGCCTGCCAGGGCGAGGGCATTCGTGACGCGCTGATGGTGGCGCTGCGCTACGACAAGAGCGAGGCCGTTCGCCTGAAGGCACTTGAAGGCCTGCAACCCTATGTAGCCGAGGATATGCGGGTTCGCGACGCCGTGCTCGAGGCGCTTCTGAACGACAGCGATCGCGCGCATCCGCTCGGCGGCCATCAGCGAACTGGAGCCGGTGGCAGCCGATACCGGTGTAAGACAAGTATTGTCTACAGTTGCCAATTCAGACCATAATCCCCATATCCGCACGGTGTCCCGGGAGGCACTAAGCCGGGCGCCGGTATTTCAATAACCAACCCTTACCTTCAGGCAACCGCACCGTCCATACAGAGTGCGGACCTGGATGAAGGAAAACGAGGAAAGTGACATGAAACGCTTTATGAGGCCTTACATCCAAGCTGGAATCGCCCTGCTGGGAGCCGCAATCACAATCGCGCCCGCCATGGCGCATGCGCAGGCAATGCGCATCAGCACAAATCGTTGAAGAACCCAACCCACTGCTGTTGCACTCCAGTTCGCAAGGGCTACCTTGGCGTGCTGGTGGGCGACGTTGACAACGATTCGGCAAACAAACTCAAACTGAAAGAAGTTCGCGGCGCCGTGATCACGCTTATCGATCACGATGCGCCGGCGGCGCAAGTTGGGCTGCGCGTGAACGATGTTGTGCTCGAAGTAAATGGTCAGGCTGTCGAGAGCGCAGAAGCTTTCGGGCGCATGATGCGCGAGATTCCTCCAGGCCGCAAAGTGACGATGCTGATTAGCCGCGACGGCGCGACGCAGACTGTGACGGTGCAGCTTGCCGACCGCAAGAAACTTGATACCGACATCTGGAACAAGCTGAATAACGGCAGCGACATCAGCTCTCCCGTGGAAGGCATGGGCATCCTTGGCACTGGCGGCGGAGATGCGCCACTTCCGGGCGGCTTCCACATGCCTTTCGTGGGCAACAGCACGTTGAAAGTAGGAGCGATGGTTGAGCCGCTCACCGCCCAGATGGCCGACTATCTCGGCGTTCAGAATGGCTTGATGGTGAAGCAGGTGGCGCGCAAGAGCGAAGCCGCAGCAGCCGGCATGAAGGCCTTCGACGTAATTCTGAAGGTCGGGATCGGACAACATCGCCACGGTTTCTGACTGGGATCGCTCGATGCGCGCCAATCAGGGCAAGGCGGTCCAGGTCACCATCCTTCGCGACAAGAGGCAGCAGACGCTGACTCTGCAGGTGGATTCGAAGAAGAAGAGCGAGCTGGATTTCGAAGAACTCTTCCCCGATAGCGAGTGTCCGCTGATGGCCTTCGCCGATCCCGACGTGGCGCAGGATCTGGCTGGGCATCTTGATATCGACGAGTCTGCCGCGCAATCAATGCGCGATCAGGCCGAGGCGTTGCAGGATCAGCTCGGGCAGTGGCAGGACGATTCAGGCAGCTATCACTTCGAGGTCACGCCGCAGCAGGCCGAGGAATTTCGCAAGCAGGCTGAGCAGTTCCGCGATGCTTTCAAAGGCAAAGGCTTTGGCATCGATCAGAAGCAGCTGGATCAGCTCCACAAGCAGATGCAGGAGTTCGGCAAGAACTTCGGCGGGGATAACTTCAAGTTTGACCAGAAGCAGATGGACGAATTGAAGAAGCAGATGGAGCAGTTCCGCCAGGACTTCAAGCCTGAGGATTTCAAGTTCGACCAGAAACTACTCGAACAGTTCCACCAGATAGCAGGCGCCCACATTTGACGAACAGATGCGCGAGCAACTGAAGCAGCAGATGGACCAGCTGAAGCGCCAGATGGAAGAGATGCAGGCACTGGGCTTCGATCACCTGGTCTAACGAGTTCGAATTCTAGAATTCAAGGGCGCCGCCGGAACTGTCGGGTCGGCGCCCTCGTATATTGCGGGAGTTGTAGCAAGCAATTCTTCGCACGCGACTACGATTGCTTCGGCGGTTCCAGGATGCATCCGGGCGTCGAGCGCGCGATTTCCCACTCTTCCTCGGTCATATCAACCGACACATCGGCGAACAATGGCGTGGTGAGATAGCGCTCGCCGGTATCGGGCAACATGCACAGAATCGTCGATCCCTTCGGCGCCTCAGCGGCTACACTGCAGCGCGCCGGCAAACGTTCCGCCCGAGGTGATCCCGACAAAGATGCCTTCTTTTTTAGCCAGATCCTTGCTGCACTTGATTGCGTCGGCATTGGCGATGCGCAACACCTGGCTGATCCTCTTCGAAGTCCACGGCATCGCCGGCCAGCTTGGCAATGAAGTCGGGGCTCCAGCCCTGCATCGGATGCGGCTTCCAGCTTGGGTGCCCTGACTTTGCCGATCCATCGGCATTGCGTTCCTGCTCGACGCCGCTCGAGAGCATCGGCGCATCATCGGGCTCGCAGACCACGATCTTCGTTTCCGGCCGCTCCTTGGCCAGCACGCGCGCAACGCCCTTGAGCGTGCCGCCGGTACCGAACCCTGTCACCCAGTAGTCCAGGCGCTCACCCTTGAAATCGTTGAGGATCTCCTGCGCAGTGGTGCGCGAATGCATATCGGCGTTAGCTTCGTTTTCAAACTGGCGCGTATAGATACCAGCCGTGTTTCTCGGCCAATTCTACGGTCTTGTTCACCATGCCCACTGCACGTGCCGCGGCTGGAGTCAGGATGACCTTCGCGCCGAGGAAGCGCATCAGCTTGCGGCGCTCGATGCTGAAGGTCTCTGCCATGGTCACCACCAGGGGATAGCCCTTGGCTGCGCACACCATGGCCAGGCCGATGCCGGTGTTACCGCTGGTCGCTTCCACTACGGTCTGCCCCGGCTTCAGCTTGCCGGTGCGCTCCGCTTCTTCAATGACGCCCAGCGCGAGGCGGTCCTTGACTGACCCGAGCGGATTGAATGCTTCGACCTTCACGTACAGGTTCACATCCGGCGGCGCCAGGCGGTTAATCTTCACCACTGGGGTGTTGCCGACCGTTTCCGTAATGTTCGCGTATTTGCTCACTTTTCGACCTCCGAATGCTGGCAATTGTACAGGTGCAACGCAACGGGGTTGCTAAAGAATCTTGAGGCGACCACGCAGGAAACAGGTGCTTCCGGGGCCAGACCCATTCCACGGCAAGAATCGGGAATCCGGTTCATCCACATGGTCCGGTAGAATTTCTGCGAGGTCTCCCCATGCAACAAACCGAGACAATCGCAAAACGCACGTCTCCCCTGGCCATGCATTCCGACGAGTTTCGCGCAGCCGGCCACCAGCTCGTTGATCGCATCGCCGATTTCTTTGACTCACTTCCGCAGCGTCCGGTGACCACCGGCGAATCGCCTTCTGCAATCCGCCAGGCTCTTGCCGCCGACCGTCCCGTGCCGCGCAAGGGTGCCGATCCGGCAGAGTTGCTCAACCACGCCGCCGGCCTCCTCTTCGACCATTCTCTGTTCAATGCGCATCCCCGCTTCTGGGGCTACGTCACTTCGTCGGCCGCGCCCATCGGCGCATTGGGCGAGCTGCTCGCAGCAACGGTGAATCCCAATTGCGGAGCGTGGCTGCTATCTCCGATGGCGAGCGAGATTGAGGCGCAGACCGTTCGCTGGATTGCCGAGATGCTCAACTATCCCACCGATTGCGGCGGTCTCTTTGTCAGCGGCGGCAACATGGCCAACATCGTCTGCTTTCTCGCCGCGCGCCAGGCCAAGGCTGGCAGCGACGTGCGGAGCAAAGGCATGGAGGGCACACGCCTGCGCGCGTACTGCTCGAAGGAAACGCACACATGGATCCAGAAAGCCGCCGACATCGCCGGCCTTGGCACGGACTCGGTGCGGTGGATCGCCGCAGACAACGAAATGCGCATCGATCTCGAGGCTCTGCGCGCGCAGATCCGCAATGATATTGCCGCCGGCGACAAGCCGTTCCTGGTGATTGGCAATGCCGGCACGGTGAGCACCGGCGCGATGGATCCGCTGCCCGAGCTTGCTGCACTTTGCCGCGAATCCGATCTGTGGTTCCACGTCGACGGAGCCTATGGCGGATTCGCCGCGGTCGTGCCCGATGCTCCCGCCGAATTTGCGGGGCTCAGCGAGGCGGACTCGATTGCTGTCGATCCGCACAAGTGGCTCTATTCGCCGCTCGAGGCGGGCTGCGCCCTGGTGCGCGATGTGTCAAAGCTGCGCGATGCCTTTGCATACCACCCGCCCTACTATCACTTCGGCGTTGAGGCCATCAATTACTTCGACCTCGGTCCGCAGAACTCGCGCGGCTTTCGGGCGCTCAAGGTGTGGCTCGCGCTGCAACAGGTTGGGCTCGACGGCTACGTGCAGATGATCTCCGACGACATTCGTCTCTCGCGAGCGATGTTCGATCGCATCGCGCACTACCCGGAGCTCGAAGCGCTGACCCAGGGACTCAGTATCACCACGTTCCGTTATGTTCCGCCGGATCTGAAGGGCAAGGACGGCGCAGGAAGTTATCTGAACGATCTCAATCGCGAACTGCTCACGCGGTTGCAGCAAGGCGGAGAAGCCTATCTCTCCAACGCCATTGTTGACGGCAAGTATGCGCTGCGTGCGTGCATCGTCAACTTCCGCACTACGCTTCAGGATGTCGAAGCTCTGCTGCCCATCATCGTGCGGATCGGCAACGAGGCGGACAAAGCACTGCGCCCGGCTCACACCGCGCAAAGATAATCGGCAGCAATCCAGCATCCGGGATAAGGCCGAATTTCGAGCGCGGGAAAACCTTACTTCACGCCCTTGTCAGGATTCCAGACGCCCTGCAATTTGCGCACGTAGAGAATCTGGCCAACATGGTACGCATTGTGGGCGCCGACATGCGCAATCAGCGACGCATTGGCGGCGATCTTTGCATCGTCTGCGGTTTCGACGGCTTTGTCCCAGTCAGCGAGCACCTGGTTGAGTTTCTTCACCAGGTCATCCCATTGCGCGGGTGTGAAGTTGTCGAAGGTCTCGTTATTGTTGCCATCGAATTTCTCATTCTTCTCGCCCTTGAAATCATTCAGCGCTCGAGCGTCCCAGTACCAGATGTGGTACGCCAGCTGGCCCACTGAGTGGTTTCCTTTGCCGGGACTCCACATGGCCTGCTGCGCGGTGAGCCCATCGACGGCAATGCTCACAGGAACGAACCAGTCTTCCTTGTCATGCGTGGTGCGCAGCTGCTCCAGCAGCACGCCGCGCAAGGTGGTGGGCGGCTTCTTGTCATTGGTCTGGGCAAAGAGCGGCGCGGACAGGAGCAAGAGGATCGCAAGCTTTTTCAACGGCTCTATCATCGATCGGGACCTCGCTGAAGATGCAGTGTCCGGAGTATACCGCCGGGCATCATGCAGGGCATCCGGCAAACTGTGTCTCCAGACCGGTTCGAAACTTCGCTGTGCTGACGCGTCACTTCTCGATTGGAATGCTGCCCGCAATCGGCTAGCTTTCGGAGTCTGATGACGTCGAGCCCACAACCCTCTCTCAAAGTTTCTTCCGTGCCGGCCTGGGCTCAAGGAACCGAGACGATCCAACAACCGGCGCTTGGGCAACCCGCGCTTCAACAACCGGCGCTCACTTTGTTTGCCATCGGATTGATTGGCCTTGGCATGCTGGCGCTTGTCTTTGGGGATTTTGCCATGGTCTGGCAACCGGTTGCTCCGTGGTTCCCGGGCCGCACCGCGTTGGCGTACGTCACGGGCGCGTTCGAGGTAGGCGTCGGCTGCGGACTGCTATTTCCTGCGACGCGCGCATGGGCGGTCCGCATTCTCTTTCCTGGACTGATCCTGTGGGTGCTACTCAAGGTGCCGGCTGTGGTGGCGGCTCCGCAAACCGAAGGCGTGTGGCTCGGACTCGCCGAACTGACGATTCTTCTCTCCGGCGGCTGGACGCTGTTTGCACGGCTGGCAGAATTGCCCGAGAGATCGATATTCGGATTTGCTGCTGGAGAGCGCGGAGTGCGGGCGGCGCGAATGCTGTTTGGCGCATCTTTGCCGCCGATCGGGTTATCGCACTTCGTGTATCTGCAGGCCACGGTAAACCTGGTTCCCCCGTGGCTGCCGTTTCGCGCCGGGTGGGCACGACTCACAGGCGCAGGTCAGATTGCGAGCGGCCTGGGAGTGCTGTTCAACGTGCTGCCGCGCGCGGCCGCCTGGGCTCAGGCAGCGCAAATTTCCATCTATACGCTGCTCATCTGGCTGCCGGTCAGCCTGGTGACGTCGTATATGAACCTGGAGGCCGTCTTCGGCCAGTCTGGAAGACGTCTGCCCTTTACTGCTTTGTTCATTTCGTGGACGATTGCCGCGGCTGCGTGGGTGGTTGCGCAGAACGTGCCACGGAAACGCGTCGCCAACGCAAAAAAATGAGCGCCGGAATCTTCCAGGCGCTCAAAGGCTTCAGGTAAACAACCGAGCAGGCGGCCGCTAAGCCCCAGCCTGCATCTCACAGCCCATCCCGCGACCGGCCGCCATTGCCATGGCTCCGTGCCGCGCTGCCAGGCGCCGCGAAACCGCGCGGCCGAGTATCCGCTTGCCGCGAAAGACCCGCGACTTCATGGTGGCCACGCTGAGGTTGAGCGAGCGGGCCGCCTCCAGCTGAGGCTGCTCGTCAAGCATGCACTGCTCAATGGCGCGACGGCACACGAAGCCAAGCTTTCCCACTTCCTGGCGCAGGATGATTTCCATCTCCTTGCTCTGACAGATCTCTTCGGGATTCTTTCCCGGGTCCGGCAGATCGATCTCTACCACCTCGTTGTCCTCCTTGTTCAGATACTCAATCGACAGGAAGACGCGGCCTCGGCGACTGCGCAGGTGCTCGTGCGCAGTGTTCTGAACGATCGCGCCCAGCCAGCTAGACATCTGCGACTCTCCACGAAATTTGGCAAGAGCTTTGAAGGCTTTCATAAAGGCTTCCTGCACGATGTCTTCAGCGTCTTCGTTGCATTTGTAAGCCGGCGGGCCATCCGTAAGCAACTGCGGACGGCGCCGCTCAGCAACTTCGAGGAATTCCAGGATCCGACCTTCGCGCATCGGCGCGTCTGTTTCTGCTTCCATTGCACTCAAGGCAATTGGCATATGCACCCCGCTCCCTTTGGGTGGGCAATTCGAATTCATTCGGTTGGAATGAAGAGCCGGAAGGCAGTGCACGCGGCCAGATGCGTCCGTTAGGACAAAGGCCGGAACTGCCGACTACGCCAGGGAAGAATTGAGTGCGGGAGGAGCGCGGAAGGGTATATGCGAGGAGAGAATGTTCGCTACGCGTGCCGGAGCCGGCGTGGTGACAGCATGATCGCGCGAGAGGCGCGGAAACTGCTGCTGGCCGCTAAGAACGAAAAGCTCGAAAGCTGAGACTCGTTGCGGACGTGTGTGCTGCTGCGAGGTCGCGCTGGAAGAGTCGTCGCGGTGATCCACCCACATGCGGGTCGCCGATGCTTTTGAAGCCTCGGAGTGCTGAAGATATTGCGCGAGCTTGTAGCCGTATCCGTTGCCGCCGACCGCGATGGCCAGGGCCAGGAACGCAAGAACGTAAGGCCGGAAGAACTGCCTTACCGCGACGTTTATGCCGCAATCGTGCGCGATCACCAACTCCGGGCGCTTAACTCTGCGCCACAGGTCTGGCCGCAATGGATTGCTCGTCGTGCAAGATGTCCTTAGCTCCTCGAACGGTGCAGCGAAGGTTTCACAAGTATAGACTCGCGCTCGTTTCATTTGTCGCGCAAAATTCTGTCCCGGTGAGTAACGGACAAAGTTCGCCGCAGATGTGCCGGGCGAAGCCATCCATCTCAATTAGGCGCATCTAAACCACTCAATCCAAAACGGAAAGTAGTTCTCGCTCGGCAATCACGCACGGACTGCATCACTCACTGTACCACGACATGTTCGGCGCCTCGAAAGAGTGCTCGGAGCGCGCGCCAGACCCAGCGGATGAGCAGGATCACAACCAGAACAAACGCTGCGGCAATGCTCGCGGCCAGGTAAGGGTGCACCGTGGCCAACCAGGTCAGCGAGACTGACAGTGCGTCCTCGCCGAGGCTGAGGCCGATGTTTGAGAGGGGCTCCGGTGAAGGCGTGACGGCGGCGCGGGCCGCGGTTTTGCCTCCGTGCGCGGCCAGCGCGATCAGTCCGCCGAGCAGCGTGGCGGCTAGCTGCTCGCCGGGCGTCAGCGTGGCAGTTGCACGCCATGCCAGCAGCGCCGCAACCGGCACGCGAATGAAGGTGTGCAGTGCGTTCCAGACAAGGTCGAAGGCGGGGATCTTGTCGGCAAAGAACTCCACCGAAAACAGCGCGGCGCTGGCGCCGATGACCCACCAGCTGGCCAGTAGGTGCAGCGAATCCGGCAGCGCCAGCAAGCCAACATGCGCCAGAAGCCCCAATGTCGCTACCGTGGCGTAGACGTTGAGCCCCGCCGCAAACGATATGGCGACGATCAGCGCGACGAGTTCATGGCCCGACATCGGGAACTTCACGAGCTAAGTATAGGGCCAATCAAGGTCACGGTTCCGGAGCGATTTGCGATCAAATTCGCTGTTTTTCGGGTCTGTTTTCCTCATAAAAGTATTGTTTTCAGTGGCAGATTTCAGTAAAAGACGCGATTTTTTGCTTCCTGTCGTTTTGCGTTTGACCTAGTCTGTCCCTGTGCCCACCTACTTCCCAATCATCTACGTGCGCGGATTTGCGTTTGCTGACAGCGAAATCGAAGAGACAACCGACGACCCCACCAATGGGTTCAATATCGGGACGACGCATGCGCGGCAGGGATTTCGCGAACGCCCGATCCGGTATCGGTTCCCGGGTCCGTTTGTCCGGTTGATCACGGATCACGGTTACGAGGACGCGATCCGCGGCTACGAGGATTCGCCTGACGGCGCCGCCGATCCGCGCAGGACGCTTTGGATACACCGCTTCTATGAGCCGTACTCCGACACGTTTGTGGAGGCGGGAAAAGGCGGCAGGCCCAGCATTGTGGAGGCGGCAACAGGCCTGCAGAGTCTTGTCGAACATGTGCGGAAAGTCTGTTTCAAGGAGGACGACACCGACAAGCGCGTCATTCTCATCGCGCATTCGATGGGAGGGCTGGTGTGCCGCTCGTTCCTGCAGCAGGTGCTCGAAAGCCCCGCCGGCGACGTGATTGAAAAGGTGGTCACCTACGGAACGCCCCACGGCGGGATTCCGTTGTCTTCGCGATGGATTCGGTATCACGGGATCAGCAACTTCTCGCCGAAGGACTTGTTTCGATCGCTGGCTCCGAAGGACGTCGAGGAGAAGGACTTCGATCCGCAGGAGCTGCGGAATTTTGATCCCGAACGATTCCTGTGCGTGATCGGCACCAACGATCTTGACTATGACGTGGGAGGCGGCGTGGTGCGGGCACTGGCCGGCGCAGCGAGCGATGGGCTGGTGCCGATTGATCGAGCGTGGGTGGCGAAGGCTCCGCGGGTTTACGTCTATCGAAGCCACAGCGGGCGCTATGGGCTGGTGAGCTCGGCGGAGGCGTGGGCGGCGGTGGAGCGCTTTCTGTTTGGCGGCCTGCGCGCGACGGTGCGACTGGGCCCGAATGGCGATCATCACTTTGGTTCCCACCCGCCGACGGACAAAGACCCCGACACAAGGGTTGTGTCGCTGATGGATTTGGAATGCACCATTGGCAGGGAGGAGGCGCGTGTCAACGACCGCAGGGCCGATCATCTAAGCGCGCTGGTGCTGGCGGCAACCGCAGATCGAGACTATGTCGGCGCTGAAGATCGGGCGTACACGTTTTATTTCAAGAAGGCGGACCTGAACACCGGCGCGTACGGCTTTGCGATGAGTTTTCGCCTGAGGACGGATTACTACGCAAAGGGCAAGATGAGGGAGTCCGATGTCTTGATGATGCAGCATCTTTCCGCCTGGATCACCAAGCCTGAGGAGCGATTGGTATTGAATTATCAATGGCTCGGTGGCGAGATGTTGCAGGCTGACCTGGCGGACAATGCGTGCGAGATCACATTTCCTTCTTACAGTTTCGGTATTGAAAGCGTGAACGACGTCACCCTGCGGATCGAACTAGCGGAAATCGACGAGGATGGCTTTACGTCGGAGACTCCGACGGCAAGAACGCAGTCCGGCGGTGGCAGTCCAACAGCGGCGGTGCCCTATGAGGATGTGACCGTCGCGGACACAAACCCCTTCGAGTGGAAACCCGGCGAAGGCCGCGCGGAACTTGAGCAATATCCCTGGGAGATTGAGGAGTCGTGAAAGCCGGGATTTCCCTCCTCACGAACTGAGCATCCTCGCGGGTCTCAAAAGCGAGACCCTGCGACTCCGCTCAGCGCAGGCTCCGGGGCAGCCGCAGGGGTCGTGGCCAACGTGACCCGCCGCGAGCAATCTTGGGTGATGGCAGAAGCGCACACCGAGCGGTGTATCTCCAGTTCGCTCTGGGCTCGCGCCATTTCTATCTCGCTGTAGGCGACGAACCGCGAGCTGATGTGGCAATAGACAGTATTTGAGCAGGCACTGTTGTATTCGCTCGTTCTATCTTCAAGGGCTCGTGCGAAATCGGCGCAGATTGGGCAACGCATAACTTCCCCTCCGGCCTCTTGGCCAGACTTACGTGTGTTGGAGCGGGTTGGTCTTAGCGCTGCGTGATTTGGCGCTCGGCTTTGAGCCAGTCCTGAATGTCGTAGCCGTGCTTGGCGCCGCGCTTCTGATACATGTGAAAAGCACACACGCGGATATCGTCGAGGGGAACGCGGATTCCCGAAGTTGTGGTTTCGGCGGATGCGGAAGGCTGGGAGGCGATAACTCTATCTTGCTTTGAACGGGTCCTTACTTTGGTGATGATCATGGGTAACGCTTTCTATATATCCATAGCTAAAAGGGGAATAACTTCAGAAAAACTGCCTTAGTTCAGAGAATCTGAAGAGGAGATAGAGGTCTCGCTCAACTATCATGGTACGCTCATCCCGCGCGGGCGCACGTTATTTCATGAGTTATTAGATGTAACTTTGCAGTTATCAAGTAAGTGTGGGTGGCCCGCGTCCCGATCAGGAGACACGTGCCACCCCCAAAGTTATACGGATAATCTACTTTTTATCGCCATCTTTGGGACCGGCGTCCTTGTGGCCGCGGCCATCGCGTGTCTCATTGCCCTTGAAATTGTCGTTCTTGTCGAGACGATTCGATGGCTCGGCTTTCTCGCCGCGCTCGGGCAGCTTGCCTTTATAGCCATTGTCGACATGGAACCGATTGTCTACGTGGCCGCGAAAGTCGTCATGGCCATGGAACCAGGGACCCGCGCCGACGAACACTCCGCCGGTGAACCATTCCGAGCCGTAGTAGCCGTAGGGTGCACACCTGTAGGGCGCGCTGTCGTAGTAGCCGTAGGGGCACTCGGGAGCAGTGCCAATCTCGACAGCGATTTGCCCATGAGCCATTGCTTTGGGGGCGACTGCCAACATGCAGCATCCAGCAACAGCCGATAACATTACAAGCTTCAAACCGTTCATAGTTCTCCTTAACCTTGCGGGGATCCGAAGGCACCCCTAAGCAAGACCGTAACGGTTTGCATGTTGGATGTCTGAGCTATAAGGACCACAAGCCGTTTTCGGAGAAGGAGATTGGCACTGGAGTCGCGGCGGGGCAGTTCGACAGGATATGCAACCGATGAGTTGCCTGTAGTACCCCTATTACCCGGTATCTTTAGCGAAGTTAGTTGTTTTCAGGGGGTTGCGAGGGCATAAATATACTTGACACACCATAAACCTTTAGGCATAATAAGTTCATGGAAAACGAGAAGGAATTCCCGAAAAGCCTCCTGCAAGCTACTCGCTACTTCGCAGACCTGGATGTATGCGTAGACTTCGTGGCGTCAATGAGATGGCCGGAAGGTGTCACCTGCCCATACTGCAATGGCAAGCGGGTTTCCTACCTATCATCTCGCCGCATCTGGAAGTGCATGGCAAAGGAATGCCACAAGCAATTCAGCGTCAAGACTGGCAGCATATTCGAAGACAGCGCGATCCCGTTGGACAAGTGGCTCACCGCAATTTGGCTGGTAGTGAACTGTAAGAACGGCATTAGCTCATACGAGCTTATGCGCGATCTGAAAGTGACACAGAAATCGGCGTGGTTCATGCTCCACCGGATTCGCCTCGCGATGCGTTCCGACGATAGCCACAAGTTTGGCTTTGGCGGTCCCGTAGAGTCTGATGAAACATACATTGGCCCCAACCCTGCCAAGATGCACAAGAACCGCAAGGCGAAGGTGCAGGCGCGGGATGGGAACAAGGGTGGCTACGTCGGCAAGACGGCGGTGCATGGAATGCTGGACCGTGAACTTCGGCAGGTTCGTGCAAGCGTTATGCCTAACGTGAAGCGTGAATCATTGCAGAATGCCATTCTCGAAAACGTGACTCCGTTTGCGAAGGTCTACACCGATGAGTTCTCCGGGTACGATGATCTGAAAATCAAAGTTCATTCACAAGGTTGTGAACCACTCACAGGAATACGTCAATGGGCAGGTTCACACTCAGGGAATTGAGAACTTCTGGTCGCTGCTCAAGAGGGGATTGCGCGGAACCTATGTGGCCGTCGAACCGTTCCATCTGGACGCCTATATTGATGAACAGGTGTTTCGCTTCAACAATCGCAGTACCAAAGACAATCCGGCGGTATCTCAGGCAGCAGGAAAACGCCTTACCTATGCAGAACTGACGGGCAAGTGAGGGCAACGGCGTTCTAGGCTTGCTTGGCTGGGACGGCAGAAGCGGGGACAGCGGGCGCCTTAGGCTTCCGTTTTTCTGCTTTCATACGGCGATTAAGTTCCGCTTTCGACACCTTCATAATGCCGCGCATTGCGGAAGTGAAGCGGGCGAATTCAGAGTTGTCTGGGGGCGTTTTCATCTAAGAAATCTCCTTGTCGTATTCCGGCCCCGCATCGATAGCAACCATGTAAACACAATCCTGGTCATAGTAGAAAAACATTCTAAGGGCTGGTATATCTGGGAAGGATTCGCCGCAAAAGTCGTTGGTAAAACATACGCTCAGTTTTGTTTTTTCAATGACGTGGAAGAAGTGGGGATGCGCGCAAAGCATCTCTTCAACAAAAAGCATCATGTCGTCGAATCGCTCGAAACCGCATCCAATGGCTTCGATTTGCTCTAGCGTTACATGTTCCCAGCGGATCGATCTCACTGCGAATCCTAGGCCATCAGGCCATATTTCTTTGCAAGCTCCTGACCACGCGCTACGTCCGAGGCATCAGGCTTTTTGTATGCAATGAATACGGTTCGTGGGTCTATTGTTTCGCCGTCCACTGTCGTTCTCCACCCGAACGTGTCATGGGACAAGTCGCTCACTTGCTTGCCCGTCAAAGGGCGCAGTCTCTCGATCCACCTGTCAACTATGGCAATCTCCTGGCCGCTGAAATAGCTCATTTCAGGATCGCGCAAAGGCCGCGGTCTATTCTGCACACGCTTATAGATCGGTGTTGGTTCGATTGCCAGTACGCCCGCTTGAACCATCCTTTGTTGAATTGGATACATGGCGCGTGGCGCTGGTCCTTCAGGAAGATGCTGATATTCCATTCCCGTAATGGTTCTTCCGAGAAGACCAAAGGCCGTAAAGTCTGAAAAATAAAGAACTTTGTTGAGTTTGACTCCGCCAAGGTATTGATCGTCAGATAGCTTAGTGGAGATATAGAGAACGAGTTCAGTAAATCTCTTTTCTTTACCGTATCCGTTGGTCGAGATTTTCACTGGATACCTCGCTTTCTTAGTAAAAGTTCGCTTGCAGTGAGTTTTACAAACAGCGCAGAATCATCATTTAGGACTCGTTTTCCACAGATATTCGAGCGGTAACTGCAACATTGAACACGATTTAACCTCAATGTTTCACTATGTTTGATGCAAAGTCAACGCGGAAGTTTCGCCTCAAGACCCAAAGTTTTCCACAGACCCAAACTTGCTAACCTGCCGAATTATGGCACATTCTCCTTTTGTTCGCCTACATCTAAAGTCGTAGAATTCTCAACACCACTCCATTTTGTCGAGGCCAACCAATGAACGACAGCTATGCCGCAACAATTGCATCGACTCTGCAAAGCATCCTTAGTGAACTCCGCTCTCTGACTGCTGCGGTAAAGAACCTAACAGCGGCGGTTTCGGTTTCCCAGAAAAGGCTTTAGGCCTCATCTTTAGGCGGGAAACACTTTTCTATAGAGCACGATGCATTTGGGAGTACGGGGACCATGGCTTTAGCTACTTCCAGGGCGGCGTGTCTCTCTGCCTCAGAGGCCCCCGATTCTTCGAAAACCTTGACGATCTTCTCAGCTATCAACAGCGAAATATGCTGCCCTGTCACGGTATCTCCATTCTGTACTAGTTGGTATGGTGTGGCAAGTATATTATTTCCGTTGCGAGAGGGGTACGGCTGCAAAACCCTCTGCTCATTGCACTTAGCGGCAGATTCCTCTCAGAAAAGAACTTAGCCGCAGCAGCCTTTGTGGCATCGCGTCGCACTTGTGGACCAGGGAGGTTTGAGGCTCTTTCGCTTCTGATCTGAGTATGCGCCCTGCGAGAGAAATTACCTGCAAAGGGACGGGGCAAAAAAATGTGTTTGGAATCAATGGATTGGACGGCTCGCGCATCGGCGGGGGCTTGACGCGTCAAGAAAAACATAGCCAGAGGGCGGGTCGAGTCATGCAGGTTTCTGGCTAAGCGCCGAACTGCTGCAGGTGGTGATCGATGTGCTTGTACATCCACATGGACCACTCATCGGGGGTGAGGTGGCCGAAGAAGCTGTGGGGATGCGTGGAACAGCCGGCGGGACCAGCCGCAGCGAAGCGATCGATGAGCGCACAGAGCGTGTCGCGCTCGCTGGCTAAATCGCGGTTGTCGGTCACGGCAAGGCCGGGTACTGTGGGGGAGTTGCGCCTCATCGGCTCGCTCTCCTGGAAGGCCTTGGCTTTGATGAGGCCTCCGATCAATCGACCGATGAGCATGCGCGGCGGACGGCGGTCGCCAAGGGCGAGTTCCATTCCCAAGGCGCAGTGGGCGATGGCCTGTCCGGGCGTCATCTTGCCCCAGAGGCGCGGGCTGTCGGGGCGCAGATGCGCGAGGCGGTCTTTCAGCTCCTGCACGGTCTCCGGTTGCCAGAGGTTTTTCATGGAGGGGAAGGTCCTTCTGAGAACGAGGATTCGAGGATGATGATAGCAGTGAGGCGAACGAGGTCAAGGCGAGTCAAGATCGGGATTGCCGGCATGTGGGGGATCAAGACTTGGAAGGCACCGCGGCGGGGGTGCTCGAGACGCGGGCTAACTACTCGAGAAGCAGATCCTTCGCTCCGCTTACCCCACTTTGTGGGGCCCCAGCCTGCTCCGCTCAGGATGACACTTCAAACTGATGCCTTTTAGCGCGACTGAAAGCCGTGCCCTGACACAAGGCACAAGCAGATTCCGCACTCCCCACCCCCGAACCCGCCCCAAAGAGCCACCCAGAGGATTCCCGGCTCTTCGGGGTCCCCTGAAGCGTTCGGGGACCCGTTCCTTCGGAATGACACTGCCTGCTTTTGAAATTTGCAGTGGGCCACCCGCCTGGATGGCCTACCCGACATGCTTACTGTTTGTCGTAGACCAATGTGACTGCCATCGACCTTCCGTTGGCATCTGTGCCGGTGGCTCTCATCGTCATCGTCTTGCCATCGGCCGAGACGACGATCCGGCCATGAGCGTGATATTGTCCGGTGCTTTTCTTGGCATCCCAGGTGAATGTGTTGGCGTCGGTCTGTTGGATTGAAACGGTGTCGTAGGGGGATCCCTCGCCGGAGACAGAACTGGGAGAGCCGTCGTACTTTGCTGTATAGGTGGCGTTCACCACTGTGCCATCGGCACGTTCGCCGGTACTGGTCACCTTCACGCCGCCGTCAGCGGCTTCCCGAACGGACGTGAGGCTCTTGATCGGAAATGTTCCCGGGTTATACGTGCTCTTCTCTACATTCACCTTCCAGGTTCCCAGAGAGTGATCGGCACCGAAAGCGGCGGTTGTCGAGGCGATTGCCAACGTTGCGAGAGCAAGAAGTTGGAACAGTTTTTGCATGGAGTTCTCCTTTTCATTGAGGCCCCGTGGGCGCGTGAAACGTGTATTGCTCAGGGATGGGAAGGCTGTAACCGAGGCCGGGGGAAGGGCTCTTCCGAAATGCCCACGTCCGAAATGAGCCCTCAATGTAGTCGCGCCTTCGACGTCCGGTCAAGACAAATCTTGTGTGGCCAAAAAGCTTTGCTACGAAGGTCTTGACGGCGCGATTGCCCAGCAATTAAGTTCGGGACTCATTCTTCCGGTTGTTCCGATTTCCTCCCAGACGAAGAATGCTCTGTTGCGCCGAGTCGCAATGCCAAGTGACTCGCTCGCCGGGCTCTGAACGATTCCCATCAAGACAAAAGGAGAAAAGAGATGAAGTTTATCGTGAAGTGGAGTATCCCCAAGGGTTCTATTTTGGCGGCAGAGCAGCGGTTCACGAAAACCGGTGCGCCACCGCCGGCCGGCGTGACGATGATCGGGCGATGGCATGGCATGAGCGGCGGCGGAGTGTTGATCGCCGAGACCAATGACGCGAAGGCGCTGTACTCCTGGATCAGCTATTGGACCGACCTGCTGGAGTTTGAGACCACGCCGTGCGTGGAAGATGCGGATGCAGGCGCGGTGCTTGCAGCCCTGAAGCGCTGACCGCACTGAGGACAAACTCCCTCTCCTGTCAGTCGGAGTCCGTCGTATCCCACGTCTCAAAATCGAGACGTGGGGCACGGGGCGTCCTTTCTGCTGCGAGATGTGGGCCACCCCGCCCAGATTTGTGGTGATTGAGACATGGGACCACACGCTACTGAAATCTCCGGAACCCGATCTACCGCTCAAGCTTCACATAAGGTGATATTGCCGGATGATCGCCCTTGCCGTTAGGCTAGGGTGTACTTCCGAGGCGTCCACGTGGCAGGCACCAAAGCAAAAATAAAGGCTGAACTGCTTGGCTGGGCGCGTCAGCGTGCCAAGGTCACAGTGGATGATGCCGCAAAGGCGGCGAATGTTGACAGCGCAGTGCTGAAAGGGTGGGAGGCTGGCGGCGACGCGCCGACTATCAGCCAGCTTCGGCACCTCGCGGGGGCGTATCACTTCCCATTAGCTTTCTTCTACCTTCCGAAGCCTCCTTCGGATTTCGCGCCTCTGCGCGATTTCCGTCGTTTGCCAGATGCCATGAAACGGGTGATTAGTCCGGAACTGGCACTGCAAATTCGCAACGCTCATCAGAGGCGCGAGCTGGCTTTAGAACTGCATGATGATCTCGGGGAGGTTGTGCGCCAGTTCAAGCTGAAAGCCGCGCTCGGCGACGCTCCAGAGACCGTGGGAGAGGAAGTCCGCAAGTTTCTCAACGTGAACGAGGAGGATCAGCGACAAGCGGCAAGAGATAACCGCTCTTTCGACTTCTGGCGGCGGAAGTTGGAAGAGAAAGACATTTTGGTTTTTGTTGTCAGCGGGCCGCATAACAGTGTGGAACTCGAGGAGATGCGGGGCTTCGCTATCGCGCGCAGCGAAATCCCGACCATCGTTATCAATGGCAGAGACTACAGTCAGGGCGGCAAGTGTTACACCCTTCTACACGAGTTAGCTCATGTCATGCTCGGTGAAAGTGCCCTGACGAACGGAGAAGGTGGGACAGCGGAGGAACAGAAGATAGAGCGTTTCTGCGACGCGGTTGCTGCGGCTGCCCTGATGCCTCGCGATCTCATGCTGTCGATACCTCAAGTTAGGCCGGTTGGGGATCGGAAATGGAGCGACGACGAACTGCGCAGCATGGCAAACGCGATAGGTGTCAGCCGCGAGGCGTTCTTGTTGCGACTGGTCACGCTGAAACGCGCTTCATGGGATTTCTACATGGTGCGGCGCAAGAAGTTTAAGGACGAATACGACGCAGCTGCCGCGGCAAAGGCGTTGGCTCCCAAAAAACCTGTTGCCATCAAGCGGCCAATCCTGCTGATGAGTTGGAATGGCCGAGGCTTTACCCGTCTCGTACTGCGAAGCTATTACGATCAGCGTATAACCCTCAATGATGTTTCAAGCTATCTCGGCGCGAAGGTGAAACACATCCCGGCGCTAGAAAGGGCTGCGTTTCAAGCTGCGGAGTGATCTCCGCGCACGATGAGCTATTGCGTCGATACAAGCGCACTGATCGCAGCATGGCAGGAGCGCTACCCTCAAGAGAATTTCCCGAAATTCTGGGACCGCCTCGATAGCCTCGTCCGGGAGGGCAAGCTCATTGCGCCTATGGAAGTTTTCCTGGAGACAAAAAGGCGCTCCGATGAACTGCATGCCTGGTTGAAGGATCGCAAGACGGAAATGTTTCTTGAGATTGATGATGATGTGCAGGAAGAGGCGGCAAAAGTGCTTGAACGTTTTCCACGCTTGGTGGGACTGAAAAGCAGGACACCTCTGCCGATACGTTCGTTATCGCCCTCGCGCGGGTTCGGGGTATTCCGCTCATCACAGAGGAAAAGCCAACCGGGAATGACCGCAAGCCCAATATCCCGGACGTGTGCGCATTTTTCGGGGTCGAGTGTAAAAACCTCCTCGATTTAATCCGTGGGGAGAAGTGGATAGTGGGTTAGTCGGCTTCCCCCCGTTCGCCTCGGTGGATAACGCGATACGCGAGCCGATCTCCCTGATCACGAAACGTTGTGATTCAATAGTAAGAGATGGGTATTCCCCGGAGATCTACGGCTAGAGGGCGGTGGATTGCGGCTACGCGGAAGGCGCGGGAGTACGCGATGGTGGCGCGGGCGCTGGCGTCGACGTCGCATCCGGTGCTGGCGCAGATTGTGCCTGCGCGCTTCTGCAACCTGAGCTGCGCCTACTGCAACGAGTACGACAAGGTTTCCGAGCCGGTGCCGCTGGAAGAGATGTACCGGCGCATCGACCACCTGGGACGGCTGGGCACGGCGATGATCGGCATCTCGGGCGGCGAGCCGCTGACGCATCCGCAACTGGACGAGATTATCGGGCGCATGCGGAAGACGGGCGCGATTGCGGGGATGATCACGAATGGCTACCTGCTGAACGTGGAGCGGATCGAGCGGCTGAATCGCGCGGGCCTGGACCACATGCAGATCTCGATCGATAACGTGGAGCCGGACGAGGTTTCGAAGAAGAGCCTGAAGGTGCTGGACAAGAAGCTGCAGATGCTGGCCGAGCATGCCGAGTTTCACGTGAACATCAACTCGGTGGTGGGCGGGGGATTCAAGGATCCGAACGACGCGCTGGTGATTGGGAAGCGGGCGCTGGAGCTGGGGTTCGAGTCGACGATCGGGATTATCCACGACGGCGACGGGCAACTGAAGCCGCTGAAGGCGGACGAGGCGAAGGTCTACTTCGAGATGACGAACCGGAAGAAGACCAACTACGCGCAGTTCGACAAGTTTCAGGAGGCGATTGTGCAGGGGCGGCGCGAATGACTGGCGCTGCCGCGCGGGGTCGCGCTACCTCTACATCTGCGAGGACGGGCTGGTGCACTACTGCTCGCAGCAGCGCGGGTATCCGGGGGTGCCGATTGCGGAGTACACGACGGCGGATGTGAAGCGGGAGTTTTTGACGGCGAAGAGCTGCGCGCCGAATTGCACGATCGGCTGCGTGCACCGGATCAGCCACATCGACCACTGGCGCGCGCCGCAGACGAGGACGGTATCGCCGGGTGGGCAGGGCGAGCTGGTGAATATTCAGACGGGCGATTGATCGCTCGAGCGAGCTGACATCCCTCAGGGGCTAAAGCCCCCTTATTACGCGAGATGTACGGGCTGAAGCCCGTACCCTTCAACTGAAGCCATCATTCTGCCAAAGTAGAAGCCAACACCCTTCGAAGCTGAAGCGAGCACCCTCGGGTTCAGGGGCGATGTTGGTTTGTCTGTCGCCTCGGGGCGGTGGAAAAGCAGATCCTTCGCGTCGCTTACCCCACTCCGTGGGGCCCCCAGCGTGCTCCGCTCAGGATGACACCGCTGTGTAGTGCTAGAGGGCTCGGCGCGACTAAAGTCGTGCCCTGATACAAAACGGTTGAGGGTCTTGCTTTCCCACGTCTCAAAATCGAGACATGGGGCACCCAATTTCGCGGTGATACGAACTAAAAGCAACAGCAGATCCTTCGCTTCGCTTACCCCACTTCGTGGGGCCCCAGGCGTGCTCCGCTCAGGATGACACCTTGATTTTTGCGGAAGCGAGATGCAAAAGCAGATCCTTCGCTTCGCTTACCCCACTTCGTGGGGCCCCAGGCGTGCTCCGCTCAGGATGACACCTTGATGTTTAACGCGGCGTTCAGGATGACACCTTTAGATTTACTGCGGCGTTCAGGATGACGGGCTCACTCTTTGGGCTCTGTCGGACATCACGCTTTTGGCGGAATCCTGATTTGGACGGCCTCCGTGGCGCCTTTGCGGACGTATTTGGGAATATGCAGATTGCCCGGTTGCATGGGATGTACACCGGGGGCAACGCCCAGGCCAGTGGGAGGAGACACGGCCACCGGTGACAGCGGGAAATCCAGGTGAACATCGGACTGGAGCGGGCTGGAAAGCGACTGGGAGGGGGAATCGCGGTAGCCGGTGGCCGTCACACTGAGCGCTGCTCCCGCATCCGATGGCAATCCCGTGAAGTCGAAACGGTATGCGCCGTTGGCGTCGGTGATGTCGTGGACCGGGCCGTTGGTGATACCGCTCCCTCTGAGTTCGATAGCTACCATCGCCCGCGGCACGGGAGCGCTGCCTGAGTAGACCATTCCCTCGAAGACGGTGACGGAGGGTGGCGGCGGAGGCGGAGGAGGAGCGGGAGTCCTGGTGAAGTAATAGATGGCTACGCCGACAATAATGCTTCCAATGATTCCTGCCAGCCAACTGCCAAATTTGTTCATGGCGATCTCCTTGCCTTCAGAGCGTGCCACACGGGTCGGTCGAGACACGCCGGGGATTTAGCACAGACTCAAGTCGGTACTGCATCAGTAGTGCGGGCGGCGAGGGTTTCGTTTCATGCGCATCTGGCGAGCGGGCGCGGATTTTTCTGGAATCGGTGCGTCGAAGCGTTGCGCAAGCTTTACATTTGAATAGGAAATCCCCGACAGCGAGAAAGCACAAAAAGCTTGCGGGTGTCGTGTGGAAAGGAACTTTGATGGCCAAATTCTCTCTCGCGCCTGCGTGGCGCGTCGTTGCGCTGCGAATGTTTTTGATGGTTTGTCTGGTCGCGCCGGAATCGGCGACGGCCTTTGCCCAATCTACGTATGGCTCGATTCTGGGCACAGTGCATGACGCGAGTGGCGCGGCGATTGAGGGAGCACAGGTGACGCTGACCAACGAGGGCACAGCGGCGGTGCGGACGGAATCGACGGACGCGGAGCGGTAACTATGCGTTCCGGAACATCGATGTGGGCGTGTACAAGGTTGGGATCAGCGCGCAGGGTTTTCAGCCGCAGGCGATGTCGGCGATAGCGCTCACCGCGCGGGAGACGCGGCGCGCGGATGCAACGTTGAGAGTTGGCGGCGAGGTGCAGACGGTCGTGGTGGACGACAGCGCGGCGGTTCCGGTGATTACGACGGATGTGTCGAACCTGGCTGAGACCAAGGTGGGCGACGAACTGGTGGAGCTGCCGGTGGCGATCTATTCGCGCTCGACGGGATCGACAAGCCCGATTTCAACTCTGACGACCGAGGCGGGCGTGCAGACGGACGATACGGGGAACCTGGCGGTGCTGGGCACGACGGCGGCGCTGATGAGCGTGACGGTGGACGGCATCTCGTCGGTGGGCGTCGAGTACTCGGGCCCGGTGAACGAGATGTTTCCTTCGTTCAACTCGATTGAAGAGATCCGCGTGAGCGAGTCGAACAACAACGCGGAGTTTTCGGGTGTGGCCGACATCACCACCGTGTCGAAGGCGGGCACGCTGCACTATCACGGCGGAGTTTTCGAGAATCACGAGAACACGGTGTTCAACGCGAACAACCCGTTTGCGCTGGCGAAGCCGAAGATCATCATGAACGATTTTGGCGGGACGCTGGGCGGCCCGCTGCGGCTCCGAATCCGCTGTTCTCGAAGCAGAGCCCGGGATTTTTCTTTATCAGTTATGAGGGGCTGCGGCTGCCGCGTGAGACGCCGATTCTGCTGAGCGTGCCGTCGATGGATATGCGCAACGGCAACCTGACAGATTACCTGGCGGGACAAGGGATCAGCACGATTTATGAGCCGGACGGCGTCACGCCGATCGATCCGGCGAATGTGCCGGTGAGCCCGATTTCGGCGAACCTGCTGGAGACGCTGATGCCGATGCCGAATTACGGGGCTGCGGGCACATACGCGAACAACTACCAGATCAATTTTCCTTCGCCGATCTCGTCGAACCAGGGCGATGTGCGGCTGGACAAGAATGTTTCGGACAAGCAGTCGATGTTTGCGCGCTTCTGCTACAAGAACCGGCAGGTGACTACGGCGCCGTCCGCGCTTTGCACGTTTACGTATTGCGCCGAAGCGGGGAGCCCGCTGCAGGGCGGATACAACACGCCGGAGATCGACGAGGGACTGACGTTTGCGCACAACTACGTGTTCACACCGCATCTGCTGAACGAGTTTCGCGCCGGGTTCAACGAGCAGCACACTTCGGAGACGCAGTCCTACTCGACGACGAACTTGCTGGCGCAGACGGGGATCACAGCGGTTCCGCAGCCGGATACACAATGGTCAGAGGCGCCGCAGGTGCTGATCAACGGATTCATGTCAACGGGCGCGGGCAATCCGGGGACGCAGCGGGGACAGATTATCCAGGCGCTGGACAACCTGACATGGACGAAGGGGAAGCACACGTTGAAGTTTGGCGCGGACTTCAAGCGTCTGGCGGACCACGACGATAACGTGTTCGGCAACTACCGGTCGGGGTGGTACGTGTTTGACGGATCGTCGGATGTGGGCACGGCAATCGGCGATCCTTACACGGCGTTTCTGCTCGGATATCCCGACTACACGGAAGTGAGCACGACGAATAACGATACGATGAACGGGCTGGGCTACTCCTATTCGTTTTATGGGCAGGACGACTGGCATGTGACGTCGAATCTGACGCTGAATCTTGGATTGCGGTATGAGCTGCATCCGCCGCTGAAGGAGACGCACGCAAATACCGCGGCATTCATGCCGGACTGGGCGGGGCTTGGCACGGACGGGATAACGCAGGTGAGCGGCGCAGTCGTGGTTTCGAATGCGAGCGCGTTGGCCAATGCGTCGCAGAGCCTGGAAGCGGCAATTGCGCCGACGCCGATTTTGACTGCATCGCAGGCGGGGATTCCTTCCACGCTGCGTTACACGGATCACACCGACCTGGGACCGCGGATTGGTTTTGCGTGGCGGCCTTATGGCAAAGACAAGACGGTGTTGCGTGGGGGTTGGGGACGTTTTATCGAAACGCCGCTGGGATTCTCGCTGGTGTCGGGTTGGGCAGTGGCGTCGAGCTATGTGGGGACGTACAACCAGGACTATCAGGCTGATGGCGTGACGCCAGTGCTGAGTTTTTCCGATCCCTTTGATACGGCAGCAGGCAGTTCGACGGGGACGGCCGGGTTCTACTATGCGTTTCCGATTCACTACAAGGACCCGACCGTGCAGCAGTGGAACCTGACGTTGGAGCAGGATCTGGGACACAGCGTCGGCGCGCGGTTTTCATACAGCGGCAGCCACGGTTCGAATCTGGAAGCGATGGTGGATCTGAACCAGGTGCAGCCGAATACGGTGGGCTACGCGGTGGCGCAGAACAGCCGGCCGTATCCGGACTGGAGCATTATCCAGAGTGTTACGAATCTGGCGGAGAGCAATTACAACAGCGGCACGGTAGAGGTTTCGCGGCACAGCGGCAAGGGCATCACGTTTGATTCGAGCTATACGTGGACGCGCGACCTTTCGGATGCGGGCGGAGCCGCGCCGAATGCGTTTGCGGTGGCGGGCGGCATCGTATCTGACGACGCGGTTTCATCCGGGGCTCGATTACGGGAACGTGATCTACGACCGCAAGCATCGGTTTCTGACGACGTGGCTCTACGATTTGCCGTTCGGGCGGGGACAGCGGTGGATGTCGTCGGGCGGTGCGGTGAACGGATTTGTGGGCGGCTGGGAACTGGCCGGGGTGACGGTGCTGCAGTCGGGGCCGTTTCTGACGCCGTATCAGCAGTCGGTGGATCCGGCGAATACGAATATTCTGACCACGGTTGGACAGGCGCGGCCTGATCAGCTCACGGGCGTGTCGGTGTATGCGCCGCAGCGGACGACGTCGCAGTGGCTGAACCCGGCGGCGTTTCCGTATATGAATCTGCAGAATCCCGACGGAACGGGGATTGGGCGGTTCGGCAATGCGCCGGTGGGAGGAGTGGTTGGGCCAGGGACAGCGAATTTCTCGTTGTCGCTGCTGAAGAGCGTGGCGCTGCGCGAGAAGTCGAAGCTGCAGCTTAGCGCGGAAGTGGCGAATGTGTTCAACCACCGCAACTACGAGCCACCGAACATGCAGGTGGACTCGTCGGGGTTTGGTTCGATTACGGCGCTGCAGACCGCGGAGGGTGCGGGGCCGAGGAGCCTGGAACTGACGGGGCGGATTGTGTTCTAGGGGGCTAGGGGTCGATGGCCTTTGGAAGATCCGCCCATGTCTCAAAAGCGAGACATGGGGCACCCGGCCGGGAATGACAGCTTGGATATCCAACCCATGTCTCAGAAGCGAGACATGGGGCATCCAGGGTCGTGGCGCGAGTGCTCGCCGTGTGCGGATGCCTTTGACCGGCAGACGAATTTCAATCCGTTTGCATGGCAGGCAAAGCGCCTGAACATCACAAAAAGCCGGATCATAACTAGACTCACGCCGGTGCGGCGATTTTTTGCGACAATCGTCTGATTTGATGCATCTTGTAAAGCTGAGACAGCCAGGTAATTTTTCATTCAAAAGAATGCACGTTTTCGGCGCGATATCACAGGAGCCGGCTGCGGTCGGGTTGTACCATAAATGCTGCATTTCGTATTCCATAGGCGCTAGGAAGAAGGCGCATTGGGAGACCAGTTAGGGGTTTTACTTTGAGACGCATTTTTAGTGCAAGCAGCGCGTTGCTGATCGGACTGGCTGCAGTTGGATGCCAGCAGGCAGCACAGAAGGCTCCGCAAGCCGGAGCGGGGATGCAGGCCATGCCGGTGAAGACGGTGGCCGTATCGCTGCAGCCGGTGGCGCAGAGCAACGAATATATGGCAACGATCAAGTCGCGGCGTTCAGCAACGATGCTGCCGCAGGTGAGCGGACTTCTCACCAAGATCCTTGTGCGCAGCGGCGACCGCGTGAAGGCGGGCCAGGCGTTGATGGAGATCGATCCGCGGCAGCAGCAGGCGACGGTGGCTTCGCAGGGAGCGACGGAGCGGCAAAAGAAGGCCTTGTATGACTACAACGCTATCGAACTCAATCGCCAGAAGAAGCTATTCGACGCGGGGGTGACGAGTCGCGATGCGCTGGATCAGGCGCAGCAAGCCTACGACAACTCCAAGGCCGACTACGAGGCCGCGCTGCATACGCGCAACGTGCAGGAGGAGCAACTCGGGTACTACACGGTTCGCGCGCCGTTTGACGGTGTGGTCGGCGATATCCCTGTGCGCCTGGGGGACTTTGTCTCTCCGCTGGTATCGCCCTCGACGGTTCTAACGACGATCGATCAACCAGGGGATCTCGAGGCGTATATCTACATTCCGACCGAGCGGTCGAGCCAGGCACGGATGGGGCTCGATGTGGAACTGTACAACACGAGCGGGAAGCTACTGGAGAAGTCGAAGATCGACTTCCTTTCGCCACAGGTGGACCCGAACCTGCAGGGCATCCTGGCGAAGGCGCCGGTGCATGCTACGCCGGACATTATGCGCAATGCGCAGTTGATCAAGGCGCGCGTGATCTGGAGTACGAAGCCCACGGTCGTTGTGCCGGTGCTGGCAGTGATGCGACTTGGCGGTCAGTCGTTTGTCTACGTGGCCCAAAAGCAAGCGAATGGGAAATACGTAGCAACCCAGATGCCCGTCACCCTTGGCGACACAGTGGGGAACTCTTACTCAATTACCTCGGGCCTGAACGCAGGAGACCAGGTGGTGGTCTCGAGCACGCAGTTCCTTGTGAATGGAATGCCCGTGTCTCCCATTCCTGGTTGAGCGAAGCCGACCCCTGCGATGTTGGGGATTTGACGGCAACAGGAACACAACGAAAGAGGGCTCATTTTGTTTGTCGATTTCTTCATACATCGGCCGGTCTTTGCCACAGTTTGCGCGCTCATGATTATTCTGGCCGGGGCGGTGAGTATTCCCACCCTTCCGATTTCACTGTATCCGCAACTCACTCCTCCGCAGGTTTCGGTCGCCACCAATTACGTCGGCGCGAATGCGGACACGGTGGAGAAGGCGGTCACAATCCCTTTGGAAGAAGCCATCAACGGTGTTGAGGGCATGCGGTACATCACCTCTTCCAGCACCAACAGCGGCACCAGCAGCATTACTGCGACGTTCCAGACCGGGTACAGCCTCGACATCGCGGCAGTCGATGTGCAGAACCGCGTGGCCAGCGTGCAGGGACGTTTGCCTGCCGCCGTGAATCAAACTGGAATCACCATCACCAAGGTCAGCAACAATTTTGTGTTTGCGGCAGGATTTTTCACTCGCGACGCGCGCTACTCGAATGAGTTCGTGTCGAACTATCTCGACGTGTACGTCAAAGACGCCATCAAGCGCGTGCCCGGTGTTGGCGATGTTGTCATCTTTGGCGAGCGCAAATACGCGATGCGCGTCTGGCTCGATCCGGTGCGGCTTGCCTCGCGCAGCCTGACAGCGACCGACGTCGTCAACGCGCTGGTCGAGCAGAACGTTGAGATTCCTGCCGGCCAGCTTGGTCAACCGCCTGCCAACTCCACACAGGCTTTCCAGCTTCCGGTACGCGTTGTGGGAAGGCTGAGCGATCCGGCTCAATTCGACGCCATCATTATCAAGAACTCCCCGAGTGGTCTTGTCCTTCTGAAGGATGTGGGGCATGCGGTGGTGGGAGCTGAAGACTATAGCTCGATCCTGAAATACAACGGCCACGTCGCGATGGGCATCGGTGTACAGCAACTTTCGACTGCAAACGCGCTGGACGTGGATGCAAAGGCCAAGGCGGTTTTGAAGGAGCTATCCAAGAGCTTCCCGCCCGGCCTCGAGTATGCGATTGCCTTCGACTCCACCACAGTTGTGGGTGACTCCATCCGGGAAGTGATGGTGACGCTTGCAGAAGCTATCGTGATTGTCATCGTCGTGATTTTCCTGTTTCTTCTGGACTGGCGCGCCACGATTATTCCCGCGGTGACCATCCCGGTTTCGCTGATCGGCACCTTCATGTTCACCAAGATGTTCGGGTTCTCGATCAATTCGCTGACGCTTTTCGGTGTCACCCTGGCCACCGGCCTGGTGGTCGATGATGCGATTGTGGTGATCGAGAATGTGCAGCGCCATATTGCGATGGAGCACTCGAATCCGCATGAGGCCACATCAAGAGCCATGAGCGAGGTGACGAGCGCAGTGATTGCGACGTCCCTGGTGCTGATCGCAGTGTTCGTGCCGGTGTCGTTTTTTCCAGGGACGACCGGCATTCTCTATCGGCAGTTTTCGCTGACGATTGCATTTGCAATCGCGATCTCAGCCTTCAATGCGCTCACGCTCTCCCCGGCGTTGTCGGCGCTGTTCCTTCGCGGCGAAGAGGAAAGGCCTCGCCAGTTGGATTTTCTGCATATCCGTCCGGTTTCCCGTGCATTTGCTGCATTCATTCATGGCGCCGACGCAAGTATCAGCTGGATGTCGCGCACTTACGCGCGCGTAATTCACGTTGCACTTCAGCTTCGCTACGTATTCCTGCTGCTTTTCTTTGTGGGATTGGGCGCAACGGTCTGGATGTATCAGCGCGTGCCGACGGGCTTCATACCGCAGGAAGACCAGGGATATTTGTTTGTGATTGTGCAGGCGCCTCCGGGGTCTTCGCTGGAGTACACCGGGGCGCTGGCTGATAAGGCAAGCGCGATCATTGGCCAGGATCCGGATATTATCGGCGCGTTTTCCGTGATGGGATTCAGCTTCAGCGGAGGGGCGTCCAATGCAGGCCTGATGTTTGTCGCGACGAAGCCTGCCGATCAGCGCCGTGGCAAGGGGCACTCAGCGGGCGACATCGTGGCCCGGCTTTCACCCAAATTGCAGATGTTGATGGTGGTGCCAAATGGCGGCCTGGTTGCCATGATTCAGCCACCGGCCGTGCAAGGTGTGGGAAGTTTTGGAGGTTTTCAATTCGAACTTCAGGATACGGGCGTAAATACCATCACCGATCTCGATCGGGTGGCGCACATGATTGTGGCAGCCGGTGGAGCGCGCAAAGACCTGACAGGCTTGCTGACCACGTTCTCGGCGAACGATCCGCAAGTGCTGGTGACGATCGATCGAGAAAAGGCGAAGGCGATGAGTATTCCGCTGTCGCAGATTACAACCACCCTCGGCGTTTTCATGGGCTCTCAGTACGTCAACGACTTTGATTTCAACAATCGCACCTATCGCGTTTTCGTTCAAGCCGACCAGCCGTTTCGCATGACCGCACGAGATCTACACAATTTTTATGTTCGTACAGATTCTGCCCAGATGGTTCCTCTGGACAACGTGGTGACGGTGACGGACAGCTCGGGTCCGCCGGTCATCAATCATTACAATCTGTTTCGCTCGGTCGAGATCGATGGCTCGCCGGCGCCGGGATACAGCTCGGGGCAGGGCATCGCCGGCATGGAAGCGCTCGCGAAGCAATTCATGATGCCGGGCATGCGGTACGAGTGGACGGGATTGACGCTGGATGAAATCGAATCGAGCGGACGTGCGCTGCTGATTTTCGGGCTCGGAATCCTGGTTGTGTATCTCACGTTGTCCGCGCAGTATGAGAGCTTCGCGCTGCCGTTCATCATTTTGCTGGCAGTGCCAATGGCGGTGCTGGGCGCGCTGGGGTTAGTGTCGCTTCGCGGCATGTCCAACGATGTTTATTGCCAGATCGGGCTGGTGATGCTGATTGGGTTGTCGGCTAAGAACGCGATTCTGATTGTGGAGTTCGCTGAGCAGCTGCGGCGAAAGGGGCGATCGATTGCGGAGGCTGCGATTGAAGCGGCGGAGTTGCGACTGCGGCCGATTCTGATGACGTCGTTTGCGTTTATCCTGGGCGTTCTGCCGCTGGTATTTGCAACGGGCGCGGGCGCGCTGGGCAGGCGCTCAGTGGGCACGACGATCGTGGGCGGCATGCTGTTTTCGACGGTGCTGAACCTGGTGTTCATCCCGGTGCTGTATGTTTTGCTGAGCCGGTTGCTGCGGCGCGGCGACGAGCACAGGGTGGAACAAGCGGAAGCTGTCTGAGGAGTTACTGCTTGGCGCGATGCGCGATGACGTAATCCTTGATGCGGTCGTACACCTGGTTCGTAACGATGCCTCGATCGATCAAATCGGTTTTAGTGCGATAAGGACGGTAGCGGACGATACGCGCGGCCCAGGTGCGGGTCATGCCGGGCACTTTCATGAGCTGATCGAGACTGGCTGAGTTAAGGTCTACGCGATCTTCCGGCGCAGGCGCGGCGTGCGAGGCGGCCTGGGCAGTTGGCGATTGATATGCTGAACTTCCAACGCCGGACAAGAGCGCGCAGACCAGCGCGACCGCCAGAATGCCGGAAGATGGTGGTATTCTCACTCACCTATTGTCTGCCATGGATGAACGAGCCGTAATCCTGTGGTCGCAATCAAGTTGAAAAGTTGGAGACTGGAGAGCCGGTTTCCTGCAAAAATGGGTACATGGGAATCTCCCCGATTGCTCCATCTCCCCGCCGCGCGCTGCGCAGCAAGATTCTCGGCAGCACGAGGATAGTCCTCCTTCTTGTTCTGTTGGGACTCTTCGCGGTGTGTCTGGTGTTTGCGTGGCTGACGCGCGACGCGATGGCAAATTTTTCCTTTCTGAATAGCCAAAAGCGCCGGGCTGAGAACCGGCAAGAAGACGATCGTGGATTTGAGCCCATGGCAAACTGCTGCGGCTCTTGCGCCTTTGGCGGTGACCGCTGAGGAGAAGGAATTTGCGCGCGATGCCCAGCGTCTGGCTGATCATGACGTAGACCAGGCATTCGCTTCTGCACTGCGCGAGGCCACGTTGCAGGCCCAGCACATTACGCTGACGGGAGATGCCCTGGCGCTCTCGCAGAAGATCGCGCAGCTTCAGGACCTCATCAAGCAGGACCAGGCGCAAGTTAACAGCATTACGCAGCAGTTGAACTCGCCGTCGAACGAGGTGAGGAAAGGTGCGCCGCCTCCGGTGGACAGCGGCGATCTGGATGTCGCCAAAGCGCAGCTCGGACTAGACAAGGATCAGCTCGCCGATGCGCAACAGGACCTCGATCGCATGACCGGAGATCGGACAGCGCAGATCCAGGCAGAGCTGACCGCGCACGAAGCTTCAATGCGGAATTACGATAAGCAGGTTCAGTCGGGCGGTGAGGTCGCAGTCGTCTCAGCGACGCGAACCGGAACCATGGGCAGCCGTGTGAAGGCCTGGTTCAATCAACGCGATCGCAATCAGCTGCTCCAGCAGGCTCTTCAGCAGACGCAGACCGACATCCAGGCGCTCACGGTTGCGCACAATGCTCTCGAGTCGAAGGCTAACGCGGGGGTGCCTGCCGCTTCACTTTCCACGACTGATCGCTCGACCAGGCTTGCCCAGATTAAAGATAGAGCAGCGGTGCGCCAGATACTCGGAATCTATGACGACCGCATCCAGACCAAGCAGCAACTCGTCACGGTCTACGGCAAATGGGCGGCGCAGGTACAGTTGCAGCACCGGATTGTTTTGCACCTGATTCTGGAGTCGCTGGCGCTGATTGTGTTTATAGGAATCTGCATGGTTCTTTGCGACGCGCTGGTGCACCGGCTGATGGACGATCCTGCGCTTGACCGCCGGCGCTCGCAGACGCTTCGCAGCATTCTGGAACTTGCGATCCAGGTGATCGGATGCCTGCTCATCCTGCTGGTGATTTTCGGTTGGCCGCGAGAGACGCCAACGATCCTTGGCCTGACCACGGCGGCGCTCACGATAGCATTGCAAGACTTCATCATCGCGTTCCTCGGCTGGTTTGTGCTGATCGGCAAGAACGGCATCCACGTGGGCGATTGGGTGGAGATTAACGGGGTGGGCGGCGAAGTGATTGACGTGCGGTTGTTCAACACGACGCTGCTCGAGACCGGGACGCTTGCGGACCGGGGACTGCCAACGGGGCGGCGCATTACCTTCATGAACGGGTTTGCCATCCGCGGTCAGTACTTCAACTTCTCGACGAGCGGGCAGTGGATGTGGGATGAGATTTCGCTTAATCTGCCCGCGACCGGGAACGTCCACGCTTTGCTCGAGCGCATTCAGAAAGTGGTGGTGGCGGAGACCGAGAAGAATGCGGAACTCGCCGAGCAGGAGTGGAAGCGCGGCGCGCGTGGGAGCAGCCTGAGCCGGTTCAGCGCGAGTGCAGTCGAGAATCTTCGGCCGTCGGCTTCGGGGATCGAGGTTCTGGTTCGCTACGTTACGCGCGCGTCGGAACGGTTTGAGCTGCGGAATCGGCTGTATCAGAAGCTGATTGAGCTGCTGCGCGATTCCGGACAAGAGCCCGAGATCGAAGCCGCCCCTGCCGCGCAAAAAGAGTAGGTTGGAGCTGAAACTTTCGTGATTCCAGGCACTTGAGGTTGACACGGCATGGGGTTTGCCTTAGTTTTGAAACAGATGCTCAACAGCCGCCATCACGGTCATCACCACCATCATGGGACATCCATGCCGGCGGACCGCTATGGCCTGAACCTGAATTAGACGGCCAGAGAGATCGAAGAACTAGAAGCCCGCCGGCGCAGAAGCCGGCGGGCTTTTGATTTTGCAGCAGAATTTACGGTAGACAGGAAAGACGATGAGCACACCACCGACGATTGATTTTGAAAAGATGGATGGCCTTGTGGCCGGCATTGTGCAGGATGCGCAATCCGGCGAGGTCTTAATGCTGGGTTTTCTGAATGAGACCAGCTATGCCAAGACCCTGGAGACAGGGTTCGTTACCTTCTGGAGCCGCACGCGACAGAAGCTGTGGATGAAGGGCGAGACAAGCGGCAATCGGCTGCGTGTTGTTTCGGCTGCAACGGATTGCGACAACGACGCATTGTTGTTTCGCGTCGTGGTGGAAGGCGACGGACTGGTTTGCCACGAGGGCACGGTGAGTTGCTTCACGAAGCCGCTCGCGTTTCAAAATGCGGCGGAGGTGGCGCGTGGCTAACAAACTACGGCTTGGATTGCCCAAGGGCAGCCTGCAGGATTCGACAATTGCGCTTTTCAGGCGCGCTGGCTGGAATATCTACGCGGATGGGCGGTCGTATTTTCCTTCGATTGACGATGCGGAGATTGAATGCATGCTGATTCGCGCGCAGGAGATGGCGCGGTATGTTGAACATGGTGTGCTCGACGCAGGACTGACCGGGATTGACTGGGTTGTGGAAAGTGGGCTGGACGTGACCAGCGTGACCACCTTGACCTATGCCAAGCAGAGCCGGCGCAAAGTGCGGTGGGTGCTTGCGGTGCCGGAGTCAAGCGGATTTCAACGGGCCGAGGATCTTGAAGGAAAGATTATCGCAACAGAATTGGTGGAAGTTACGAAGAGATATTTCGCCGAAAAAGGTGTGAATGTGAAGGTGGAATTCAGCTGGGGTGCTACCGAAGTGAAGCCGCCGACACTTGCCGATGCCATTGTCGAGGTGACGGAGACGGGCAGCTCGCTGAAGGCCAACCATCTGAAAATTATCGACACAGTGATGGAGAGCGAGACGCACCTGATCGCGGGCAAAGCGACGCTGGCGGATGCATGGAAGCGAGAGAAGATCGACCAGATTGCTCTGATGCTGCGAGGAGCGATTGATGCGCAGTCGCAGGTGGGGCTGATGCTGAACGTGAAGCGCGCTGATCTGGATGCAGTGCTGGCCGTGCTGCCGGCGCTGAATTCGCCGACGATTTCGCAGCTCAGCAATTCGGAGTGGGTGGCTGTGAACACGATTGTGGAAGAGCGCGTGGCGCGGGACGTGATTCCCAAGCTGAAGGCGGCGCGCGCAACCGGGATTGTCGAGTATCCGCTGAATAAAGTCGTGCTGTAGGAAGTGACTGGACGAGAACGATGAAGGTGATTCGAACTCAAGGGCGAGGAGCACGCGAAGCTGCCGCAGTTCTGGCAGCGCTGGAAAGTCGGGGCGGAGCGGCGCTGGATGCGGTGCTGCCGGTTGTGCAGCGCATCGTTGCGCGCGTCCGGCGCGGCGGCGATCGCGCGTTGTTTCGCTATGCGGCGCAGTTTGACGGCCTCGGGGATGCAGCGAAGTTGAAGATTTCGCCGCAGGAGATGGCTGATGCGTGGGAGGCGATTGATCCGGCACTGCGCGAGGCGCTGAGGACAGCGGCGGGACAGATTCGCGCATTTGCCAGGCGACAGCTTCCCAAGTCGTGGAGCCGGCGTTCAGTAGCGGGGCTCATGGTGGGTCAGCTTGTGCGGCCGCTTGGATCGGTGGGATGTTATGTGCCCAGCGGGCGTCATCCACTGCCTTCGACGCTGCTGATGACGGCGATTCCCGCGCAGGTGGCAGGAGTGGAGCGGATTGTGGTGGTTTCGCCGAAACCGGCGCTCGAGACGCTGGCGGCAGCACATCTGCTTGGCATCACGGAGTTCTATCGAGTCGGCGGGGCTCATGCGATTGCCGCACTCGCATACGGGACGGCGACGATTGCGCGAGTGGATAAGATTGTCGGGCCGGGAAATCTGTATGTGACTGCGGCCAAGCGGCTGGTCGCATTCGATTGCGCGATTGATATGCTGGCGGGACCGACAGAGATTGTCGTGACCAGCGAGCTGGGAGATGCTGCGGAGATTGCCGCAGACCTTGTGGCGCAGGCAGAGCATGATCCCGAGGCGGTAGCGATCTTTGTGACGACGCAAAGCGAACTCGCGCGCCGGGTGGTTACGGAAGTGAGGGCGCAAAGCCGCAAGAATCCTGTGGCGCGTGCTGCGCTCGATCAGAATGGAATTGTAATCGTTGCGGAAAGCGCTGAGGAGGCGCGAGCGATCACGAATCGTCTTGCGCCCGAGCATTTGACAGTGGATTCAGCTGAAGATCTGGATTGGGTTTTGAATGCGGGCTCGGTGTTTGTGGGAGGCTGGTCGGCGCAGCCGATGGGCGATTACATCTCGGGGCCGAATCACACTTTGCCCACGGGCGGAATGGCGCGGGTTCGCGGAGGACTCAGCGTGAATGATTTTGTAAAGTTGATTACGGTGCAGGAGTACACTGCGCAGGGAATGTGCGCGCTGGGACCGCAGGCTGCGTTGCTGGCGGAGGCGGAAGGATTGACCGCCCACGCCGAAGCGATACGCGTGCGGTTGCGCAAGGCCTCACAGGAAACCGGGTCGGGCCGGGGTTCGCGGAAGGAGGATCGCGTGCATAAATCGACTTCGGCTGTTCAACCCACTCCGCGTGCGCGCGTGAGGCGATGAAGGAGTATCATCCGCCGCTGGGGAATCGCGATGCTCTGCGGCTTGACTTCAACGAGAACACGATTGCGTGTTCGCCGAAGGTGCGGGAGGTTCTCGGGCGGATTTCGGCGGGTGATCTTACGCGCTATCCCGAGCGCGCGCCGGTGGAGCGGATCGTGGCGGAGCATCTGGGTATCGCGCCGGAACAGGTTGTTCTGACCAATGGCGTGGATGAGGCGATCCACGTTCTGTTCGAGACGTTTCTTGAATCAGGCGACGAACTGCTGCTGCCGGTTCCGACGTACACGATGTACGAGGTGTACGCGTCGGCGACGGATGCTCGAGTGGTGACGGTGCAGGCCAGCGGCGATTTGCAATTTCCGTTTGAGCGGCTGCTCAGTGCGATTACGCCGCGGACGAAGATTATCGCAATCGCGAATCCCAACAGCCCTTCGGGTTCGATTGCGACGCGAGAGCAGATTATTGAAATCGCGCAGCGGGCGCCGCAGGCGGTGGTGCTGGTGGATGAGGCGTATTTTCACTTCTACGGCGAAACCGTGATCGACCTGATTGATAGCATGCCGAACGTGGTTGTGGCGCGAACATTTTCGAAAGCCTACGGGCTGGCGGGATTGCGGGTTGGAGTGCTGGCTGGGCCGGTCGAGTCGATGCAGTGGATTCGGCGCGTGCTCTCGCCGTATAGCGTGAACTCGCTCGCGCTGGCTTGTTTGCCGCAGGCGCTGGAAGACTCAGAATATCTGAATTGGTATGTCGAGGAAGTGAATGCGGCACGTCTGGAATTTGACGATGCGCTGGATGCAGCAGGTGTTCGCCGCTGGCCGAGTCGTGCAAATTTTATTCTGGTTGAAATAGGAACGAAGCATGCTGAGTTTGTGCGGTTGATGTCTGCTGGCGGCGTGCTGGTGCGCGACCGGTCGAATGATCCGGGTTGCGACGGTTGTGTTCGCATCACGATTGGCACGCGGGAGCAGATGCGCGAGGCCGTCGGCGTTCTGATCAAGACGCTGGAGACCCTGAATGGCAACAAGGATGGGCGATGATGGCGGTTAAGGTGCGGAAGAAATCGGCTGGCAAGGCTGTTCGCAGAGGCGTTGTTGTGCGCGATACGAATGAAACGCGCATAGCCATTGATCTCACAATCGAAGGCAAGGGACAGTACAAGGTCTCGACCGGCATCCGGTTCTTCGATCACATGCTTGAGCTGTTCACGCGGCACGGAGCGTTTGACCTGGAACTCACCTGCAAGGGCGATCTCGATGTGGATCAGCACCACACGGTGGAGGATGTGGGGATCGCGCTGGGCGAGGCGTTTGATCGCGCGCTGGGCGACAAGCGCGGGATTCTGCGGGCCGGCTACTTTGTGATGCCGATGGACGAGACGCTGGCGATTGCCGCTGTGGATTTGAGCGGGCGCGCCGCGTATGCGGTCGACACCAAGGTGCGGACGCGGCTGGTGGGCGATCTGCAGACGGAGTTGGTGACGGACTTCTTCGAGGGGTTTGCGCGTGGTGCGCGGGCGAATGTGCACGTGAAGACGATGTACGGCCGGTCGAATCATCACAAGATTGAGGCGATCTTCAAGGCTTTTGCGCGGGCGCTGCGCGTGGCGTGTTCGCGCGACAAGCAATTGGGCGAGATGCTGCCGAGCACGAAAGGGCTCCTCTGATGACCGAACGTACGTGGCGGCAAAAGTGTGGGCCAGTGGGAGTGGTTGTCGTCAGCGCCAGTTTTTTGGCTTTCGCCGGCAGGTTAATGGTGAATCGGGATTTCATTGAAAGTCATTCTGCCGCGATGGGGACCTGGTCGGAAATCGGATTCGTGCTCGGCATCATAGGGGTGATCCTGGGTCTGATCAGCCCAGGCAAGAAATTCAAGACTCCTGTGCTTCTTGGATCCATGATCGTGTTAGTTCTTTGGTTCTGGGACATCGCCTGGGCGGCGGTGATGAAATGATCGCAGTCATCGATTACAAAGCTGGGAACCTGACGTCGGTGCTGAAGGCGCTGCGGCACCTGGGTGCGGACGCCGTGGTGACGGATTCGGATTTGTCGCTTATCGAGTCGGCGGAGCGGATCGTGCTGCCGGGGGTGGGGCATTTCGCGGCAACTGAGCGGTTGGATTCGACTGGCATGACGGGAGCGATACGCGCTGCGATTGCGCGGGGAGTGCCGTTCCTTGGCATTTGCGTGGGGATGCAGTGGCTGTATGCGGGGTCGAGCGAAGCGGCGAATCAGCGGGGGCTCGGGCATTTCAAGGAATCGTGCACGCGATTTCCGGAATGCAACCAAAAGGTTCCCCATGTGGGATGGAATTCGTTAGAAACTAATTCTGGATCGCGTCTTCTTGCAGGGGTCGGGGCGGGCGAGTTCGTTTACTTTACGCATTCCTATAAAGCTCCCGTTACTGCAGACACCGCTGCGGTTGCGGAATACATTGAACCTTTCGCTGCTGCGGCGGAGAGCGGCAATGTGATGGGCGTGCAGTTTCATCCGGAGAAATCGGGAGAGACGGGGCTGAAGATTTTGCGCAATTTTCTGGAGTGGGCATGCTGACCAAGCGGATCATTGCGTGCCTCGATGTCCATGGCGGGCGGGTGGTGAAGGGCGTTCAGTTTGTGGACCTGGTGGATGCGGGCGATCCTGCGGCGCTGGCGGCGCGGCATGCACGGGAAGGCGCGGACGAGATTGTGCTGCTCGATATTACGGCGACACATGAGGGGCGGCAGACGCTGCTGGAGACTGTGCGGCGCACGGCGCGGGAGTTGTTTGTGCCCTTCACGGTGGGGGGCGGCATTCGCAGCGCCGAGGAGGCGGAGCAGGTGTTCGAGGCGGGCGCCGACAAGATCAGCATCAACTCGGCGGCGCTTGCAGACCCCATGCTGATCAGCGCGATTGGGAGGAGTTTCGGAGCGCAGGCTGTGGTGGTGGCGATCGATGCGCGGCGCGATCCGGATGCCGAGGACCCGGTGCGCGATGCGCAGGTGTTTGTGCAGGGCGGACGCAAGCTCGCTGGGCCGGCGCGTGGTGGAATGGGCGCTCGAGGCGGAGGCGCGCGGGGCGGGGGAAATCTTGCTTACGTCGATGGATGCGGATGGAACGCGAGCGGGATTTGATTGCGAGCTTACGGCTGCAGTAAGTGAGTCGGTGAACATTCCGGTGATTGCATCGGGAGGCGCGGGGACGGTGGCCCATTTTGCCGATGTATTTTCTCGAGGGAGAGCGGATGCAGCGCTTGCAGCGAGCATCTTTCACTTCGGCGTGTCGAGTGCGCGGTCGCTTAAAGAGGAACTGGTCGCCGCAGGCGTTCCGGTGAGGCTGCCATGCTGATTCCTTCGATTGATTTGATGGGCGGGCGGATCGTGCAGCTGGTGCAAGGCGAGAAGCTGCGACTTTCATTTGACGATTTTGAATACTGGATCGAGAAGTTCTCGCGGTTTCCGCTGGTGCAGCTGATCGATCTGGATGCGGCGATGCGGCAGGGGGATAACTCCGCGCTGGTGGCGCAGATTGCGCGGCGACTGCCGTGCCAGGTGGGTGGAGGAATTCGTTCGGCCGAGCGCGCAAGAGAAGTGCTGAACGCTGGCGCGCAAAGAGTCATCATCGGGTCGGCGTTGTTTTCAGAAGACGGAAAAGTGAATGTGGATGTTGCTTCAGAACTCGATGCTGCTGTGGGGGCAGAGCGGGTGGTGGCGGGAATCGACACCAAGAATGGTCGCATCGCGGTGAAGGGTTGGAAGGCGCAGGTGGCGCTGACACCGGATGAGGCGATTCCGCTGCTCGATCCGCATGTGGCCGGATATCTATACACGCACGTGGATGGCGAGGGTTTGATGCAGGGATTTCCGATCGACGCCGCCGCACGGTTGCGCGGATTGACGGCGCGTCAACTGATCGTGGCCGGGGGAATCCGAAGCCAGCAGGAGATCGATGAACTGGACGCGATGGGGGTGGATGCCGTGGTGGGGATGGCAGTCTACACAAATCTGCTGCCCGTCTGAATTGAAGCGCATTATCGCTAAATCTCACATTCTGCCCCGCACTCTAAGCCATCGGATATTCTGGAAACACCCGCAATCAAAATTGTGTGCGAAAGAGAGACCGCAGGCCATGACGAAACCAAGTGGGATCCGCCTGGCTAAACGCCTGGATGAGGTTGGATTCTCTGATATCGTGCAGATTCGCAATAAGGTCATGGAGATGAGGGCAGAGGGTCTGCAGGTGCATTCGCTGCACGGGGGCGAGCCTTATTTTGAAACGCCGGAGGCCATTAAGTACGCGGCGATGAAGGCTCTGGTGGAGAACTACACGCATTATGCGCCGTCATCGGGAGTGTTGCCGTTGCGCAAGGCGCTGGTAGAAAAGCTTGCCGCGAAAAATGGCATCAACGCAACGACCGACGAGGTGATTGCGACGGTTGGCGGCTCGCAGGCTCTCTATGGGGCCTTTCAAAGTGTGCTTGATCCGGGCGATGACGCGCTCATCTTCTCGCCTTATTGGACGCCGATTGCCGATCTTGTGACCGGAACGCAGGCTCGTCCCCTGGCGGTGCCGACGGCGACGGCGCGGCGGAATGGCATTCGCAAGACGCTGGAGCAGTTCTCTACGCCGAAGACGCGCGCAATTTACTACAACACCCCGCAGAATCCGAGCGGGCTGGTGTTCACGCGGGCAGAGGCGGAAGAAGTGGCGGCGTTCGCGCGCGAGCGTGATTTGATCGTGATCGCCGACGAAGCATATGAGGATTTGGTGTATGAGGGCGACCATGTCTCCATCGCGTCGTTGCCGGGGATGGCGGAGCGCACCATCACGTGCTTCACGTTCTCGAAGACGTATGCGATGACGGGATGGCGCGCGGGATACGCGGTGGCCAAAGAACCGTTCATGACGGCGCTGCGAAAGATTGTTCTTTACTCGACAAATGGCGTGACGACGTTTGTGCAACAGGCGATGATTCATGCGCTGAAGACGCCGGAGTCGGAGATCGTCGCGTATCGCGAGGAGTACCGGAAACGGCGCAATCTATTAGTGGGAGTGCTGAACGAGGTTGGGCTGAATTGCGAACCGCCTGCGGGCGCATTTTATGCGTTTCCGAATGTCGAGAAGATACACAAGAACAGCCGCACAGCTGCGCAGATTCTTCTTGAGAAGGCACACATTGCTACGATTCCCGGGTCCGTTTTTGGAGCGCAGGGGGAAGGGCATCTGCGGTTCGGATATGCGATTACGACGAAAGAGATCGAGGATTGCGCGGAAGCTCTGCGCAAGTTTCTCGGCTAGCTTTCGTTGAGTTGGGCTTCGCCGATAGCACGGCTGGTTTCTACGCGCGATGCGCGCAGGAGCCGGGCGATCTGCTTGAGGTGCAGCTGAAGAGCGTAGGCACGAAGGATTTCAGCCTGGGAGAAATTCGAGCTTGTGTGGCGCACCTTCGCCATGCGGTCTTCGAGTTGCGCGATGTCTTCCTCGAGATTGAGATTGGGTGGCGGGACGTGGAATCGCCAGCCGTGAATGCATTTTGCCAGGTATTGAAAGCCTGATTGAATATCGGCAACGAGACGGCCGAGTTCGGGCTCGAGTTGCTGCGCGTAATGGTCTTCGTGGCTTTCGCGGACAGCGAGTTCGAGGGCAACGAGCGTGTCGAAGATGGTGCGGCCAAACTGTGCCAGCATGCCGAGGCCTTCGCGCCAACCAGGGCCACCGGAGGGCTCGTTGCGCGACGCTTCCAGGAGCGTGTTATTACCGCGCAGCATGGCGAGGACGTCTTCGCGCAGTTCAGCGAGGTTTGCTGCGGGGCGACCGCGAAAGCCCTGCAAGATGCCTTCGAAGAATGCATTCAGAACGAGGAACTCCTGGGCTAGACCATCGCGCAATCGAAGGCGGGCGTGATCGGGGAAGACCAGAGTTGAGACGGCGATTGCCACGATGATTCCAAGGAAAACTTCGCCGACGCGGTGCAGGGCGAGCAACCAGTGGGAACCGGTTGAAGGCACCAGCATTACAATCGCGATGGTGACACCGGCAAGCCGCGAACTATTGCGCAGGCCAAGAAGTCCGCAGAGGACGAAGGCGCACAATACAGCGAGGATGAAGTTCCACGGGAGCATTCCGAAGAGCGAAAACGCGAAGCCGAAGGCGGCGCCGATGATTGTGCCGAGGATGCGGTCGCGCGAGGCGGAGATGGTGGCGCCGAAGTTGGACTGGAGTACGATGATGGCGCTGATGGCGCCCCAGTAGCCGTCGTGCAGGCCGAATCGCAGTGCGATCCACCAGCAGAGGGCGGCTGCGACAGCGGTTTTGGCTGCATCGATCAGGAGCCGCCTGCGCTCCCAGTTGAGCAGGCCTTGGCGAGTGGCGTCGTCAACGCGCAGTTTAACGGCGAGTTGCTGTTGCGACCACGTTCTGTCTTTGATCAGTCGCATGAAGTCTGAAGGAGAAACTCCTCTGTCATAGCATGACGCATTTGGGGAGGCATTCGTGCCGCAGTCTGGAGCACACAGCATGTAGCATAGAAGCAGGACCACGAATCTCTGCGCATTTTTCTTTGTCTATGCTTCGTGTTGGATACTCAGCAAATTTAGCGGCGGAACTGCTCGCCGATTTCCCGGCGGGAATCGAATTGATTCGCCTGCCGCGCGATCTTGACCACGATGTGGAGATCGAAGTGTGGATTCCCGATCCATATCCGACGAGGAATACGCAGATCGTTCCGCATCTGCGCGGCGTGAAGCTGGTGTTGTCGCTGATGGCGGGAACGGAATGGATTCCCGCGGCGATGGGACCGCATGTGACGATTTGCAATGCGCGCGGGGCTCACAATATTTCGACGGCGGAGTGGACGCTTTCTGCGATTCTGACGATGCTGAAGCATTTCCCGCTGTTTCTCGATATTCAGCGGTCGGGGGAGTGGAAGCGGCGGTTTGAGGCGAGCGCGGAATATGCCGCGATTACCGGCGACGCGCGGACGCATTATCCACCGGTGATGCTGGAGGAGCTGACCGGTAAGACGGTGATGCTGGTGGGGTATGGCTCGATTGGCAAGGAGATCGAGCGCATGATGCAGCCGTTCGATGTGGAGCTCATCCGAGTTGCGCGGACGGCACGGGACAATCCCAAGGTGCATGCGGTGGAAGAGCTGGATGCTCTGCTGCCGAAGGCCCAGGTCATCGTACTGATTTTGCCGTCGACAGCGGAGACGCGATGGCTGATCGGCAAGCGGCAGTTTTCACTGATGCAGCAAGGAGCGCTGCTGGTGAATGCGGCGCGCGGACCGATCGTAAACACGGATGCGCTGGTTGAGGCTCTAGAAAGCAAGAGGATTCGCGCGGCGCTGGATGTGACGGATCCGGAACCGTTGCCGGTTGGGCATCCTTTGTGGAGGTGCCCGAACCTGCTGATCACGCCGCATGTGGGCGGGTCGAGTCCGGAGTTTGCGCGGCGTTCGTTGAAAATTGCGGCCGACGAACTGCGGCGCTATATGGCCGGAGAGCCGCTGCGCAACGTGGTGCAGGCTGCGGTTTGAGCGGAGCGCGCGGCGCGCTGCCAGTCGCGCAGGCCGAGGATAGCGAGACCGACGAGACCGGCGTAAAGAACCGCGGTGAGCCACAGGTCCTTGTACATGTACTCGCCGATGTAGACGAGGTTGACGACGATCCAGAGCCACCAGTTGGCGATGTGCTTGCGTGCCTGCCACCAGCTTCCGACGAGGCTGAAGCTGGTGAGTGCGGCGTCAAGATAGGGCAGCGCGGCGTGAAGTCGTTTGGCCAGTTCGCCGAGCACGAAGCTGCCCGCAATGCCGGCAACCAGCGCGATGAGAAGGCTCGGCAGCGCGAGCGGAACTACGCGCACTTCGCCTTCTTCGCGCACACCTCGCCACCAATGCCACCAGCCGTAGAGGGTGAAGGCAATGAAGAAGATCTGGAGTAGTGCGTCGGAGAGAAGCCGGGCTCGATAGAAGACGATCAGATAGAGAATGTCGGCGGCGAGGACGACAGGCCAGCAGATGAGCAGCCGCCGGGTGGTGAGCCAGATGCCGACAGCGGTGGTGACGAAGCCGGCGAGTTCGACCCAGTTTGCGGCGAGATAGTGGGTGATTGCCGAGAGGATCATGCGCGCACCGCCTGGCGTTCGCGTGTTTCGGCCCAGCGGCGCAGTGGGTCGAGGAGCTTTTGTTTCCCTGGGCCGCGAAACCATTGCGCATGTTTCACAAGATAATCATTGGTTGCGACGCGAGCTTTCTCTGGCGAGTGTAGAACGCCCAGAAAGTAGTGGGCCTCAGTGAGCGCGAATTCCGCGTGACCCAGGGCCACCATCGGGGCGAGCGCAGCGGCTTCTGCGTAGCTGAGAGGCCGGACTTGCTCATAGCCATCGAGCATGGCCCATAGGTGGTCCAGGTGTACAGGGACATCTTCGCCGTTTTCGGGGTCGCGCATGAGGACGAGCCATTCCACGATGTTGCGTTCGATGGCCTGGGCGATGTCGTAGACGGCGTTGGTGCGATCGGCGAGACCGAAGTCGATGACAGCGGTGGCACGGGCGCGAGAGCTCGTGTCGCTCCAGAAGAGGTTGGAAGCGTGCAGGTCGTTGTGTGTCCAGAGCGGATGGAGTGAGGGCAGGAGCGGCTTGAGTTCTTCATGGAAGGGCATCAGCAGAGGGAGCGCCTCTTCGCAATCGCGGCGAGTCTGCAGGTGTTGGTTCAGTATCGGGCGCGCTTCGAGATATTGCTTGAGCGCTCCTCGGGCGTCTTGCGATGCGAAGATGGTGAAGCTTGCGACGAGAGGGCGCGGGTTCCTCGGCGGGGCATCGTAATGCTGCGCGGCGAGGTGGAGGCGGGCCAGCATTTCACCGGCGGAGCGAGCGTGGTCCGCTGAATGGAATGGAGTCCACGAGATCGCGTCTTCATAAAGATCGAGACCGGCGGGGATTTCGTGCACTTCGTAGGTCCAATCGCCGATCTCAATTGCGGTTTCGCCGGCGGCGGTGGCAAGGACGCGGGGCACTTCAATGCCATTCGCGCAAAGATGGTGCATGAAACGGTGCTCTTCTCCGAGGCCTTTGGCGTCGCGAACCGCGCGGGCGTGGCGCTTGATGAAGACTTTTCCGCGGTGAGTTCTGACGACGCTTGCAGCTGAAAAGGGGCGCGGGCTGGAGGATAGGATTTCGATCGGGTCGCCAGCAGCTGGGAAAGCTCCGCAGCAGAGTGCGGACTTCGTCGAGATTCAATGGCGGCCAGTCGGGCTCGACCAGCGTGCCATCCAATCCGTGCGCTTTCGTGGCTTCGTTCAAATGCAGTTCCTTACTGGGGTCGCTATCGCTAAAACGTGTAGTGTGCCGAGAGCCTGACCGTAGTCGGCGCACCCTGATGGATGAAGGTGTCGCCGTAGCTGGCGCCGGTGTCTTTCCAGTAGCGCTTGTCGAGAATGTTATCGGCATACAAGCGGAACGTCATGCGTCCGCTTTCGCCGCCGGGGGTATAGCGAGCTCCGAGGTTGAACAGGTTGTAGCCGCCTACGCTGACGAGGTCGTCGCGCGTGGCTTCTTTGCGACTGGTATAACTCCAGCCGGGCATCACGTGCAGGCCACGGGCATGGGGAACCAGGACATCTGCAAAGAACGCGGTGTGAAAGCGGGGAACGTTGATGACCTGCTTGTTGTCGAATGCGGGTGTGCCGGTGTCGCTGGAGACTGCGCGCATGGCCGTTGCCGACGCGCTGAGCTGGATCCAGTTCGCTGCCTTGCCTTGTGCGTTCAGTTCGATGCCATCGTGGGTTTCGTGGCCCTCGGACTCAAAGCAGAGGTCGCCCGGCATCACGGCGCCACCGGTCAGAAGATTGCTCGGGCAAAAGCTGTCAGCGCTTGTATGACCTTGGGATAGAAGAAGGGCTGGCGCATGCGGAAGAGTGCAGCAGTGAGGAGAATTGCGTGTTCGTATTTCGCGCCGATCTCGGACTGCCGCGTCATGAAGGGTGTCAGGAAGAGATTCGCGTTGTCGACCCACCATGGAGCCTGGGGCCCGAGTGAAAGCAGCGCGCCGTAGTTGCCGTAGAGCATGAGGTCGTGCGCGGGCGAGTAGGTGGCTCCGTACTGCGGCAACCAGAGTGTCCGGGGCGCGGTGTAGTTGAAATCGGTGACCTGCACAAATCGGCCGCCGGCCTGCAACACGACGTGGCCGGGAAGATGAGCGCGCTCCTGCACGATGCGCGGAGCTCTGGTGATTGAAGTCGGCCAGCGTGGAAGGCCCTGCCTGCTGGTAGGGGCTCTCGGGCGCGTAGGGGATATTCGGCTGATAGACGTTTTCGACGCCGAGCGGCGTGTAGACGATGGTGGGAGAAAGATCGACGGAGCGGTGAAAGAGCGATCCTCCGCCGACTACGTCGTGGCTGATTTTGCCGGTGGTGAAGTGGCCCAGAACGAGCGCTTCTCCGACGGCATCGATGCGCAGTTCGCCGGGGCTGCGGTAGTCGTAGATCTCGTAGCTGCCATCGGGGCAGAAGAAGTAGAGCGGCGAATTGGGGCAGAGCGAGTTGCCGTTTGCGTCGAGCGCTGCGCCGTAAGGCCAGATGACGTTGTCGTCGATGAGCGAGTGGCTGTAGGAGCCACCGAAGCGGAGGCTCCAGTTCGCAGCGAGTTTGTGCTGAAGGCGTGCGCCGGCGTTGAAGGTGTCGAAGGTGTTGGGTTTTGACCACGGCTGGAAGCCGAGCATCACCGAGGGATAGACGGGAGCGGGCACTGTGGTTCCGCCGAGCAACTGATATCCGGCCTCAGAGCGCTCGACCTTGTGTTGATATTCGAAGTCGGTCATCAAGTCGGTGGCGTCGCCGAGTTGCCATCGGCCATTGGCCGCACCCATTCCGCGCCAGCCGTTCGCGCCTTCAACATAGGTGTGGATGTCTTCGCCGGCGGCGGTGATGAGAAGGCCTGAATTGCCATGGAATCCCGGCACCAGGAATTCTGTTGATCCATAGGAAGAACCGCGATTGTCGGTGGCGGCGTCGAGGGTGGGATGCTCGCCGGGGACCGGCTCTTTGGTCGCATAGTTGATGACGCCGCCGGCGGAAGCGACGCCGCTTTCGAGTCCGGCGATGCCCTTGACGAATTCAACGCGCTGCTTGTTTTCGAGGGGAACATCCTGCTCGCCGGCGATGGTCATTCCATTGATCTGCAGGCCCGTGGCGAGATCGATGGGGAATCCGCGGATCTGGTAGTCACCGTAGTAGCCGACAGGCGCATAGTCTTCGCCGACGGATGCGTCGTTCTTTATGACGTCTGAAAGCACGCGCGAAATCTGGTCGCTCATCAGGGCGCTTGTCACAGACGTGACGGAGAGCGGCGTCTCGCTGAGCGGCGTGCTGTCTACGCTCGACGCGATTCCGGCGTCGGAGAGATAGTCGTCCTTGACCTCGCCGTGAACAACGACCGTGGTGGTGACCCGGTCTGGTTTTTGCTGCGCAGGGCTTGCAGGCGGGTTCTGGGGCGCGGGCGGGTTCGCGGGCATTGCGGTTTGGGCCCGTGCGCAGGACGGAACGAGAACGAGGACGCAGGCGATGAAGCACTGCAAGGCAGTACGCAGGCGGAGTTTTGTGCCGAGCGTGAGGCCGATGGTGGAGTTTTCGTTAGATCCCCGCTGCAGAGAGCCGGAATCGAATTGTCGAGGGCGAAATGGACGCGCACGCATGCCTTGTTCCCACTTTCATGAAACAAGGGCGACTGCGCTGGGATTCGAGGAAGTTGGCCAATCTGGCTTCGAAAGCTTCCCACGCCGGTATTATCCGGATCGGGTTCGAGGGTATCTTCTCAGCCCCACACCGTGGAGCACCCCTGTTTCAGTAAACACGATTGAAACACTACGGGCGGGCGGAATGCAAATCGACCTGATCGGATGCGGTTCAAAGACCAGAGGATCGCGTGGAAGCCTGAGGAGCCCTAAGCGGGAAGATAGCTCCCGCTGTCTGGGAAAGTCTGTTGGTGCAGGAGGTCGCTCGCAAGCCGGTCGGGAGGACTGTCACTATTCGGAATATCCAGGTCGGGTAAGTGAACACCAGTCGACTATTTAGTACTTGCTTGGAGCTTATTTCTGGATGCAAGCAAGCAACTTATCGCAGAAGATTTGCCGATTTCATTCAGGAATGAGTCGTATGGGGCAATATTCGAAAGTGAATGCACCATAAATGGTGATATCCACAGAAAACAATAGGGTTTTGCACTTGCATCCACAGATCGATCGGGCCTACTGTCTCTAACTAGCTGGTGACTCTGTAGCTGATTGGAACAACAGCTCCGGCCCGGCAGAAAGTGCAAGTAACTGTTTCGATTTAAAGGTTCATGGTCGGCAGCAATGTCGATAGTGGATACAAAGGTTGAGATTGAGAGTGCACCGGAAGCCAGATCACGACTGTTGTGACTTGATTGGACTCCGAAGATTCATCCGCAGCGCGAGCTGAGGATGCAAAGTTCGATTCAGCCAGGGAGACATCATCGACTCAGCCGTAGATGCAGAAGCGGGGCAACCCGCGGAAGCCGATACGGATCAGCCGAGGAACCAAAGTTCGGGGCGACTCGAAGCGAGGGGAATCGGCGAACGGCGAGAGACCCGAGATTTAGGGCAACCTGGAAATTGGTTGATTGCCGTAGCCAAGGGAGGATGTCCGGGGCAACCCGGAGATTCGACCAAGGCTAACCGGATGGTACGTGATCCGAGGTAACTCGGATATCCATCAGCCGGTGCCGGAGGATTCGGAGTTTGGGGCAACCTGGACGACGAATCGTCGGCGATACCGAAAGGCCAGGACTCGGGGAAACTTGAGGATTGGCAAGTCGGCAACGCCGAAAAATGCGAGAGTCGGGGCAACTCGACGATCCATCGCCGGTAAAGCCGGAGATGCAGGACGAGGGGCAACCCAAGTCCTACATCGCGGGCGCTGCAGGAGGATGTGAGAGCCACTGGGGAAACCCAGCACCTTGCTGAAACCAGCAACGCCGAAAGCATGCGAAGTGCGGGGCAACCTGCGCGGACCATCGCCGGCACAGCCGAAGGCCCGAAGCCAAGGGGCAACCTGAGGATTCGGACGCCGGTTCAGCAGAAAGGGAGCGAGGTACGGGGCAACCCGGAAACGCAACCCGGGCTGGGTGGGAAGATGCAGGAGGCGGGGCAACTCGCAACCTCATCGACAGGCAGAATGAGACGATGCATGATCCGATGAGCTATAAGATCATCCGGAAAGCGCCAGAGGCCGCAAGGTCTCTGGCGTTTTCGATTTTGCGTGTAGATTGGGATTAATCCGTTGCCGATCGCAGTATCTCAGAAAGATCGCTTGCGTTGAGAACCGTGGCGCGGCGTGGAAAGAACTTCTCAGTCAGACACGCATGCACCTCCGGATCCTGGTCGGTGCAGCAATCCTTGACAACGAAGATCCGGTAGTCGGCGTCGCTTGCGTGCAGCAGCGTTGAGAGCACGACTCCGCTGGTCGCAATCCCGAGAAGGATGAGGGTTTCGATCTCGTTCGCGCGCAGAATCATGTCCAGGTCTGTTCCGGCGAAAGCGCTGACTCGGTGCTTGGTGATGACAACTTCATCGGCCTGGGGCGCGACCTCGGAATGAATTGCGCCGGCGGGCCCTTGAAAGATCTGCTGCCATTGCGCCGAGTTCTTGATTGCGCCGAAGAGCTGGTTCCGCGGGCTGACCTCGGGGAGACCGGGGCGGAAGCCTACCATCACGTGGATTACGCGGAGGTCACGCTCTCTTGCGGCCTTGAGCAGGGTTGCGACACGGGGAAGGAATTCGGAATCGTCCTTGGTGTAGGTCGATACGACCGTATTTTGCAAGTCCATGCTGAGGAGTGCAGTTCGTTTCAGGTCGAGCACTGGGTTGGGCATCGGTTGAACCTTCGTTGATCGTATCAGTGCATCGCGGAAGCGCCGGGGCCCTGACCAGGACGGTTCGCGCTAAGCATGAAGGCCAGAAGACGAGGAAGAACGACATCCATGAAAGCTCCATGTAGACATCCTGGTAGCCCTGCATCTGCGCCTGCTGGTTGAGCTGGTTGTAGATGGATGCGAGAGCCATGCCGGCGCTGTTGGGGCCGCCGAAGGTGCCGCTGAGGAAGCCCGTCAGCGCCTGGCTGATGCTGCGTGAATGCGTCGGAGCCTGACTGCATCGCGGCCTGAAGATGCTGCTGATGCCACATGGCGCGGCTGGTCACCTGCGCGTTGGTGATGGCAATCAGGATGCTGCCGCCGATATTGCGCACAAAGTTGATGAGGCCGGCGACCTGGTTGCTCTCCTCCTTGGGCATGCCGACATAGGCCGCGTTGGTGATGGAGATGAAGCAGAAGGGAAGCGGAAGCATCTGAACGACGCGCAGCCAGGAAGCCTGGGCAAAACTCATCTGCAGATTGGTGACATAGGCGGCGTAGCGGAAGGTGACGATGAACATGATGAACCCGGCCACGGCCAGCGTGCGCGCGGAGATCTTGCCGGTGGCAAAGCCGGCCATGGGCATCACGATCACGAGCGCAACGCCGCCGGCAGTGAGCGCCAGGCCTGCGGTAGTGGCGTTGTAGCCCAGCAACTGCTGCATGAACTGCGGCTGCAGAACGGTGTTCGCGTTCAGCACGCCGCCCACCAGCATCATGAGGAAACAACAGATTGCGAAATTCTTGAAGCGGAAGAGCTTCAGGTTGATGAGCGGATTCTTCTGTCGCCACTCCCAGCATCACGAGCCCGATCATGCCGCCGACGAAGAGGAAGGCGAAGAAGCGGATGAAGCCGGAGGCGAACCAGTCGTTCTCTTCGCCCTTGTCGAGCATGATCTGCATGCCGCCCATGGCGATGGTGAGGAATGCGAGGCCCATGTAGTCCATGTTGCGCAGCTTCGAAGGATCGGCCTTGATCCACGGCGGATCTTCGACCAGGCGCGTGACGAGAAAGAAAGCGAGGATGCCGACGGGAATGTTGATGAAGAAGATCCAGCGCCAGGAGAAGTTGTCGGTGATCCAGCCGCCGAGCGTGGGGCCGATGGATGGCGCGAGCACGGCGACGAGGCCGTAGAGCGCGAAGGCCTGTCCGCGCTTGTGCGGCTCGAACGAGTCGGCCATGATGGCCTGCGCCATGGGCTGCATGCCGCCGCCGCCTGCTCCCTGAATGACGCGAAAGATCAGCAGCATGGGAAGCGACGGCGCGGCGCCGCAGAGGAAACTGGCAATGGTGAAGACGGTGATGCAGAAGACGAAGAAGTTGCGCCGGCCCATCAGGCTCGACGCCCATCCGCCGAGCGGCAGCACGATGGCGTTGGAGACCAGATAGCTGGTCAGCACCCACGTGCTTTGATCGGTGCTGGCGCCGAGGCTGCCGGCGATATGCGGCAGCGCGACGTTGGCGATGGAGGTGTCGAGCACCTCCATGAAAGCGGCCAGAGCCACGGTGGCAGCGATCAGCCAGGGATTGACGCGTGGCTTCCAGTGCGCATGATCAGCGGCGTCGGGATTGACCACCGTCGTGGCCTTCGCTGCTCCAGCTGGGCACCGGCGGTTCTGTCTGCAACTCGGGCAAAAACTTTCTCTCCTGGACGATTTGCTGCGCTTGTTCAGTTGCGGGGAATCGAGAAACCTCTGCGGCGGACAGCCCGGCTCAACGATGCTACCGGTCTGCCACTCAACTATAGATAGATGTACGTTGGCGTCGCCGCGGTTCATGGATTGTTGTGGACGCCTCACAATGCGGCACTTGGCGCGGGTTCGGCACTTTGCCGGATTACGGGTGTGCGCCAGCCGATGAGCGCAATGGCCAGCGCAATGAATTGCATGGCAACGATGAAGGCGACGCAGGCCGGCCATTTGCCGAGAGCCCAGAAAGCTCCGGGAACGACGCCGGCAGCGGTGCCGCCGAGGTAGTAGCAGGTGATATAGATGCCGGCGGCGGTGACGCGCGCGCCGGGCGGTGCTGCCACGCGCAGATGGCTTTGCGAAGCAGTTTGCGCGATGAAGACGCCGCTGGAAAGCATGGTGAGGCCGAGAACGACGATGGGCAGCGAATGAACGAGCGTGAGCAGCACGCCGACGATGGAACAGGAGATAGCTCCGCCAATGCCGGCGCGGAGACCGACGCGGGTGATGAGGTATCCGGCGCCGGGGGTGACGACGAGGCCGATCAGATAGACGAAGAACAGCGAACTGAGCGCGGTGATGGAGAGAAAGAATGGCGCGGCGCTGAGGTAGAACGTGATCCAGGTGAAGACGCCCGACCAGCGAGAAGAGGACATTGAATCCGACGGCGAATGTGGCGACGAGACGCCGACTGCGGAACATTTCCTGCACCTGATAGGGAAACGCGGGAAGCGGATTGGTCCTGGGATGCGGCGAACTACGGCGGTGACCGTGGGGCAGCCATGCGGCAACCGCGGCTGCTCCGACGAGTGATGCGGCTCCGAGAGCGATGAAACTGACGCGCCAGCTGAAGTAGTCGGCGAGGATGCCGGCGGAGATGCGGCCGATGAAGCCGCCGAGTGCGGTTCCGCTGACGTAGAAGCTCATGATGAGGGCGACGCGATCGGGCGGCCACTCCTCGCCGATGTAGGTGACCACAACGGCGATGATGCCGGGCACCATGATGCCTTGCAGAAAACGCCAGAAGATGAGTTGCGCGAGCGAGGTGGAGGTTGCGGCGAGAAGCGTGGGAATGGAGACGCCGAGGATCGAGATAACGATGACGCGCTTGCGTGCGAGGCGCTCAGTAACTGCGCCGAAGATGGGTGCGGAGATGGCTACGCCGAGAGTGGCGGCGGAAACGGTCATGCCGACGCCAGTTTTGGAGGCGTGAAAGAGATGAGCCAGCAGAGGCAGCAGCGGCTGCGTGCAGTAAAGCTCGAGAAAGGCGCAGACGCCGCACAAGGCCACGGCCGCGGCCGCCATCTTGCTGGGCTCCGGGTGGCGTTCAGGCTGGCTGAGTAGTTCCAAGAATCAGGATACAGGGCAGGCAGGAGTGCGCTCGAAGCATCGTGGGACGGAGCCACGCATCCTGATTGTGTCTCTTTCGCGGGGCCACGGCGAGCGGTTAACCTAGCAGGAGATGGATTCCCCTTCCACGAGGCCTCCACGACGAGGGATGGAGGCATTTGCCTCTCGCGATTTCCGTCGATATCAGATGGCGCGCGTTGCGGTGATCCTGGGTGCCGAGGCGCAGGCCGTCGCGGTTGCGTGGCAGGTCTATTCGATTACGCATCGGGCGCTCGATCTTGGATACACAGGGCTGGCGCTTTTTCTGCCGGGATTGCTTTTTCTGTTGCCGGCAGGGCACGTTGCCGACCGCTTCGATCGGCGGCATGTCATCCTGTGCTGCTACACGCTGCAGGTATTCAGTTCGGCTGCGTTGCTGGCGCAGGCAATTACGGGAACGCATCGAGTTGCTTACATCTACGCGGTGCTGTTCGTGATCGGCACGGGACGCGCGTTTTCTTCGCCTGCCAGCTCGGCGCTGATGCCTCACCTGGTTCCGGAAAAGCACTTTGTGAATGCGGTGACGTGGGGCGGAGCGATCTTCCAGCTTGCCAATGTGACGGGGCCGGCGCTGGGCGGACTGCTCTTTACGCTGCCTCTTGCATTCGCGCTGCGTAGATTGGGACTGGAGGGAGCGGGCATCGTTTATATCTTCACGCTGGTGACGCTGGTTTGGTTCCTGGCGCTGATCCTGAGCCTGCACGTGCGGCCGGGGCGGATGGAGCATCGTGCCGCATCGCTGAAGGTGGTGCTGGCGGGGTTTCAGTACGTACGCACTTCGCCCCTGCTGCTGGGCTCGATGTCGCTGGACCTGTTTGTGGTGCTGCTGGGCGGCGCGGTGGCGCTGATGCCGATCTTTGCCAGCGAGGTGTTGCACACGGGTCCGCGCGGGCTGGGTGCGCTGCGAGCGGCGCCGGCGATCGGGGCGCTGACGATGTCGCTGGTGATGGCGCGGTTCCCGATCAGCCGCAAAGCGGGCGCGCGGATGTTTGTGTGCGTGGCGATCTTTGGCGTCGCAACGGTGATCTTTGGCATGTCGAAGAGCCTGTGGCTTTCGCTGGCGGCGCTGGCTGTGAGCGGCGCTGCGGACATGATCAGCGTGATCATTCGCGGATCACTGCTGCAACTGGCGACGCCGCCGGAGATGCGCGGCCGGGTGAGCGCGGTGAATTCTCTCTTTATCGGCGCATCCAATGAATTGGGCGAGTTTGAAAGCGGGCTCACGGCGCAGTGGTGGGGAGCAGTGCGTGCGACCATCTTCGGCGGGCTGGCCTCGCTGGCAGTTGCGGGCGTTTGGGCGGCGCTGTTTCCCGGTCTGCGACACGCCGATGAGTTGACCGCTGAGGCGCTACGGCCGCGGCGATCCGACTCAGCGAACGTGCAGACGCCTGCGGCAGGTTGAATTTGAAACTACTTTCTCGATCGATATAGAAGGAGAATGCGTGAAGCCCTGGAAGATTGTGGTGATTCCGACAGCCATCATGCTGGTGATTGCCGGCATTTATATGTTCTCGGTCTATAAGAAACGACAGAATCCGGGTGTGGTGAACCAGGGGCAAGAGCAGAAGCTCACCGCCGACGATGTGGCCGTGGTGCGGATGGAGTTTCCCGCGCACTTCGACGATCTGAAAGACGTGGAAGGCAAAAGCGTGTGGATGAAGAACGGCTTCACGATGCCGTACTTTCCGTACGCGGGCGGAAAGGTGGATTTCAAGAAGCGCGTGGGTGTGATTCCGCCATTGCAGAAGCTGGAGATCAAGAAGGCTATCAAGGTTGCGGTTCCGGCGGACGTGGATGACGGCATCAGCCACGGAAGCAAACAGGCGATGTATGTGTTCACGCTGCCCAATGATAAGCAGGAGTACGCGACGCCGGTTGGTGCGATGGATGGGAGCGAGGAGCAGTATTACAGCGACTTGCTGTTTTTCTACGACGATCCGCGCACGATCTATGCGAACTGGCCGAAGGATGTTTGGGCGGCCGTGGATGCTGCACCAGGCAAAGCCGGGGATGAACGAGTTGCAGACGCGGCTGGCACTGGGCCAGAAGATCCAGACCGACAACCCGCAGACTGAAGGGAACCGCACGGTCACCTACGATGCAGATGGAAAGAAATGGACGGTGACGTTTGTGAATGATCGCGCGACCAAGATCCAAAAGGAATAGCGGTCTGCCCTATCGTTCCAGGATCTGGGTGAACAGCCGAGTGTTCGCGTCCGGCGCCGCAGTTTGCGTCACACTGCCGCTCTGGACGATGATAGCTTCCTCCCTCGTTCTGGGAGCGCACTCCACACGTGTCGCAGGTTAGCTTGCTGCATTGCCCTGATAGGTCTTGCCGCGCGGTGACTCGAATTACGGCACAGTCAAATGGTTGCTATTCGTCTTCGCTGGTCTGCGTAGACAAATACCGCTCATAGCCCAGCTCTTTGATCTGGTGCGATTGGGCTTCGAGCCAATCCACATGTTCCTCTTCGTCTTTGAGCAGTTCGACGAAGAGGTCGCGGGAGCCATTGTCCTTGTTTTCGAAGGCAATGCGCACGGCTTCGTTGTACATCGCCACGGCACCGATCTCCAGTTTCAAGTCGGACTCGATCATGTCTTTGACGTTGCCGCCAATCGTCAGAGCCAGCGGATCCATGCTCGGTGTGCCGTCAAGGAACAGGATGCGCTCGATCAGCGCCTCAGCGTGCTTCATTTCGCCGATTGACTGCTTCTTGATGTACTTCGAGAGCTTGTCGTAACCCCAGTTCTCGCACATCTCTGCGTGGAGGAAGTACTGGTTGATGGCGGTCAATTCTTCGCGGAGTGCCTGATTCAGTTGTTCGAGGACCTTTGGGTTGCCTTTCATGACGCGGATTGTTCCATAGGCGAACATCGACTGGCAAGGCAGAAGTCGATGGTTCTACTGCATACTGAAAGCGGCAGATGAGAAAGCGGGCGGAGGAGATCGATGGCTTTGATGCGCGACCCACGCGCGATTCCATTTCTCATGGCCCTGGCGCTCGTATTGCCGGCTTGGCGGAATAGTCAAGCGCAGGCAGCGCTTCTGATGGAAGAACCCTTCGGCTTCTTTGGCTTCTTGAATCCCACTGGTCACGATGCGATCTATTTTCAGCGCATCTGTGCCGAGACTCCGGTCAAGTTGCGCCGGTGCGCACCGGGCGAGGATGGCGCAGTGATCACTCGCTACCAGGGGATCGCGCACTACGACTGGATAGCGATGCCCCTGCTCCCTTACCTTTATGCCGTCGAGAGCTCCTCGGAGGTGCCTACGAGGGCGGATCGAAAAGCTGTAACCGACCTGCGCGACAAGTACCATGAGGCTCATCTGGCGAGCCTGGGCAAAGAGGTGCCCCGGGGCGGCACCATAAAGCGAGGGTGGAGTCAATTTGTGGGCGTGGCGTACGACCGTCGCATCTATGCTTTTCGGTTTGCGACCACCGAAGAGCAGGATGACGCATTGATCGCCCAAATGAATGCCGGAGAAAATCGCTCCCGCTTCAACCTGCTCTACAGGAATTGCGCAGACTTTAACCGCGGAGTTCTGAACTTCTATTTTCCACGCACGTTCCAGCGCAGCATCCTTCCGGACGCGGGAATTACCACTCCCAGGCAGGTTACCTACAAACTACTGCGCTATGCGCGCAAGCACCCCGAGACGCAACTGGCTGTGTTCGATATTCGGCAGGTTCCCGGCAATCGCAACCGGAGCAGGTCGAATAAAAGCATTGTCCAGTCGCTGATCACGTCGGGCTATGTGGTTCCACTTGCGTTTATCAGCCCGTATATCGCCGGGGGAGTGATCGTCGATTATCTTGTGTGGGGCCGCTATCCGCTGGGTCTCAAGCATCCTGCAAGTGCTAACGCCGGAAAAAATGGGGCCATTGACATTTTGAAACTGGGGTCAAGCTGTCAGGCGTTCTGTTCGGCAGCTAGGTTGCGTACAGGTTCGTCTCGATGAATTCGTTGCGGAATTTGGCGTCGGGGTCGAGGCGGTTGAGCATGGCTTTGAACTCGGCGAGGCGGGTGTATTGCGCTTGCAGCGGCGCGGGAGGGAGGGTGAAGAGTTTGGCCCAGTGAGGGCGCGGGGCGAAGGGCTTTAGCTGGGCTTCGACCTGCGGGAGGATTTGCTTGACTGCCTCCCACTCCGGCTTCCAGGTGAAATGAATGGCGAGGGAATCGCGTTTGTATGCAGTACTCATCCACAGATCGTCGGCGGCGATGGTGCGAAGCTCCGTCACGAACAGGTGCGGGGTGATCTGATCGCAAAGCTTTTCGACGGCGAGGATGGCTTCGTATCCGCGGTCGCATGGAACGAAATATTCGGTCTGCAATTCGCGTCCGCTCGAGGGCGTGAAGTTCATCTTGAAGTGGGGTAGGCGCTCGTACCACGGGCCGGGGATGCCTTCCTGCTCGGTGCAGCTTTCGGCGGAATGCCCGGTGATGGGATGCAGCTTTTCGGTTGCACGTTTTGCGCCGTAAAATTCGGCGGCTGACTCGTGTTTTTCGCCCGGCTGCAATTTGCGCTTGATCCACACCTGCGTGGCGCGGTGATTTTGCCAGTCGGTGAACAGGCTCACACTGTAGCCGGCGCCGAAGATTGCGTCGAAGTTGTGTGCGAGTTGATCGAATTCGAGATTCTGATAGACAGTTTGCGCAACTTGAAATGTCGGCAGAAGATCGAGAGTCACGCGCGTGACGATGCCGAGTGCTCCAAGGCCAACCACAGCGCCGAGGAATTGGTCGCCGTCGTTATCGCGCGAGAGATGGATGACATCTCCATTTGCAGTGACAATTTCGAGCGCGCGTACCGCTGTTGCGAGGTTGCCGTTGTGAATGCCGGAGCCGTGCGTTGCCGTCGCGATTGCTCCCGCGACGGAGATGTGTGGCAGCGAAGCAAGATTATGCAGCGCATATCCGCGCGCGTCGATCACGGGGGCAAGTTGGCCGTATTTGATGCCTGCGCCGACGGTGACGGTGTGGGCCTTGTCATCGATGACAATCTGGTCGAGGTGCTGGAGGGAGATTTGATTCTGCGTGCTGTCCGCGATGCGGTTGAAGGAGTGACGCGAACCGAGCGCGCGGAGCTTGCTGCAACTCTTGACGACTGCTTGCACCTCTTCCACTTTGGCTGGCGTATGTACGTGGTCAGTGCCGTAGGTGATGTTACCGGCCCAGTTCTCACGCGGAGCCGGCTGCTGTCCTGTCGCTAACCGCGAAATCATGCTGCCGGCCACAATCGCTCCTGAAGATTTGAGAAAGTCGCGCTTGTTCATGGTTTCGGTTGACCTCGTCGCTCGACAAGAATAGGAGCGGTGCGCGTAGCGAAGCAACAGGGAAGTGAAGAGAACCTATGCCGGGGAAAGCTCGCTGGTCGAATCCAGACGAAGCAGCTTGAATCCCAGTTCGCCGGAATTCCAGTCGATCGCCGCGTGGAGGAGCATGGCGGCCCAGAGGGAGCCGGTGATTCCGACGACCACGGCCAAGATCAATCCGATGAGGGCGGTCTTTGGCACCTGCGCAACACCGAGATAGACGTGGCCGGCCCCGAAGATAACGGAGGCGAGCAACACCGCTGCCACGGGTCCCATCCAGACCGACAAATACCAGGTGAGAAATCCGCGATAAAAGACTTCTTCGCAGAATCCCGCCGTTGCGGAGACGATCCAGAAGATGCGGCGCTCGTTTGCTGTATGTGGCAACAGCGGTTCTGCGTGCTTAAATGCCTTGCGTACACGTGCGCGACGGTCGGGGCGTGCGAGCAGTGCGCGACGCTGCCAGACGAGCAAGCCGATGAGCGCAAGCACATAGGTGAGGCCGAGGCCGAGGCCCAGGGGATTGTCTGCGGCGAGGCGCAACGCGGACCAAGGGCGTTTGTGGAGTGCCCAGAACGCGAGTAGGGCCAGGGTCAGAACCCATTCGCCGGCGATCAGTTTGCGGTAGTGATTGAGACGCGCGTTGGGTGACCCGTTGCCTAGTTTCGCGAGATAGCGGGGCCAGCTCCACTTCCACTCCACCAGCGGGATTGTGAGAAGAAGGGCGAAGAACAGATTATCGACGATGGTGTGAGAGATCATGGGGTTACAGTAACTGATCGGTCAATCAGGAAAAGCAGGCAATACCGGGATCTGACGAAAATGGTACGCCTTGGGGCTTCGAGCTTTATTGGGATTTGACTATTTAGTACCCTATGGGAGATGGCTAGTTTGTCGGCCCAAGCCAAAGAAGGAGAAGATTCTGATGGCAGAGACCCCGAAAAAACCGACCACCCGCAAGAAAACCAGCGCGTCTGCATCTGCACCAAAAGCAGTTGCGCCCAAACGCAAGGCTGCCGCCTCCAAGGTGACAACAATCGGCATTTCGCATGAAGAGATCGCACGGCTCGCGCATAAGTTCTGGGCGGAGCGTGGCGGACAACACGGTCACGACGCGGAGGACTGGCTTCGCGCAGAGCAGGAACTCCGCGGCAAGGCATCTTAAGGGCAATTTTTCTTTTACTGACTTCGCCTCCAATAACGAAGACCTGTTATTGGGGCTCCGGGCTTACGTACGCTATCCGGCCCTCGCTGATTGTCCAGCGGACTTTGCCTTGCATCGTCCAGCCGTCAAAGGGAGTGTTGTGCGCCCGGGAGCGTGTGTCCTTGGCGTGGTACGTCCATTCGGCCTTGGGGTCGAAGACAACCACATCGGCAAAGCTGCCGACTGTCAGGGTGCCACGGCCTTTGAGGCCGAGCAGCGCGGCGGGCTGCGCGCTCAGCAGACTGAGCACGCGGCCCAATGGCAGCTTCCACTCCTTGTGCAGCCAGCGCAGGCAGAGGCCGAGCGCCGTCTCGAGACCGGTAATGCCGTTGGGGGCGTTTTCGAACTCCACTTCCTTCTCATGCGTCGCATGCGGCGCGTGATCGGTGGCGATTGCGTCCACAACGCCGTCAAGGATGGCTTCGATCATGGCGTCGCGATCCGCAGCTGACCGCAGGGGCGGATTCATCTTCGCGTTGGTGTTGTACTGGCCGACGTACTCTTCAGTCAGTAGGAAGTGATGCGGCGCGACTTCGCAGGTGACGCGAAGACCGTTACGGCGCGCTTTGCGGACGGCAGCGACGGCTGCTGCAGTGGATGTATGCGCCACATGCAGATGCACGCGCGCGTCGCGCAGCTCGGTGACGAGGCGGATGTCGCGTTCGACAAGACTGCTTTCAGCTTCGGGGGGCATGCCGCGCAGGCCTAGCTTGAACGCGGTGGGACCGGCATTCATGCTGGCGCCCTGGGTCATGCGTGTGTCTTCGGCATGCTGGATTACGCTGAGTCCCACGCGCGCGGCTGCTGCCAGCGTTTCCCGCATCACGCTGTCTTTCAGGATCGGATGGCCGTCGTCGGTGACGGCAACAACGCCCGCTGACTTCATTGCCGCAAAATCATTCAGGGCCTCGCCCTTCGATCCGCGTGTTGCGGCGCCGATGGGGTAGACGCGAATGCACGCGCCGCGTTCGGGTGCGAGCATCCAGCGGGTGACCTCGGGCGAGTCGTTGACGGGCGTGGTGTTAGGCATTGCGGCCACTGCCGTGAATCCGCCTGCGGCGGCTGCGGCAGTTCCTGTGGCAATGGTCTCCTTGTAGGCCTGGCCGGGTTCACGGAGATGGACGTGGATGTCGATGAGGCCGGGGGCGACGGTGAGGCCGGATGCATCGAGGATCTGGACATCGGTTCCTGCGGAGCCGTTGCCCGGTTTCAGCTTGCCGGGGCCGGCGATTTCTGCAACTCGGCCGTCTTTGAGCAAAATATCCTTGGGCGCATCGACACCCGCGCCAGGATCGATGAGGTGACCATTGCGGATCAAGAGGACTGTCATGCGCGGGCTTCCTTTCCTGTCGCGGCGAGCGCCCGCTCTACGACGGCCATCCGGATCGCTACCCCGTGCCGCACCTGTTCGAGGATCGCGGATTGGCTACCGTCGGCTACGCCTGCGGTGAGTTCGAGGCCGCGAATAATGGGTCCGGGATGCATTACGACAGCGGTGGGCGCCTGCGCGGCCAGCCGCTGACCCGTGAGCTGGTAGGCGTCCTTGTATTGCGCGAGATCGAGTTGCATTCCCGCCAGGCGTTCGGCCTGGATGCGCAGCATCATCACGACCTGCGATTGGCGTAGCGCGGTTTCGAAGTCGCGTTCAACTGAGATGCCAGGCCCGGCATTAGCGGCTGAATCGGGCAGCAGTTGTGGCGGTCCGCAAAGGACTACGCGCGCACCCAGCCGAGGCAGCAGCAGCATATTGGATCGCGCTACGCGGCTGTGCAGGATATCGCCGACGATCGTGACGGTCACGCCGCTCAGCGTGTCGGACATAAGTGTTTCCACCCCGTAACGCAAATGCGCGAGGATCGTTCGCAGATCAAGCAGTGCCTGCGTGGGATGCTCGTGCATTCCGTCACCAGCGTTCAATACGGGCAGGCGCGTCACCTCTTCCAGGAGCCAGGGTGCGCCCGACGAGTTATGGCGCAGGATGATGGCTTCGGCGCCCAGCGCGCGAAGGGTGAGGCCGGTGTCTTTCAGGGTCTCGCCCTTTTCGATGCTTGAGGAGAGGCTGGATACCAGCGTTGTATCGGCGCCAAGGCTCTTTGCGGCGAGTTCGAAACTGGTGCGAGTGCGCGTCGATGACTCGTAGAAGAGAAGGGCAACACGGCGTTTGAGAAGAATGCGGTCGCGAATAAGCGGGTCGAGGTTCTCGAGCACTGTTGCGCGGAACAACAGATGGCTGACGTCGTCGAGGCTGAGGTCCTGCACCGATAACAGAGAGCCGCGATTGTAAGGGAACAGGGATGCGGGAGGTTGTGGCGTTTGAAGCTGGCGGCGTAGGGGTGGTGTTGCTGCGATTGCATTCATGCTTTGGCTCTCAGCCTTCGTCCCACCCTGGCTGCGCCTCTTCTTTCGAAGAACCGCAATCAGGATGGGGCACCACAGTGTTGATGTCAGTCCACACGTTCGACCAGCAACACCTGCTCGTCGTTGTCGACCTCGCGAAACTTCACTTCGATAATCTCGCGGCTGCTGGTCGGCACGTGCTTGCCGACGTAGGTTGCCTCAATCGGCAACTCGCGATGACCGCGATCAATGAGCACGGCAAGCTGCACGCGCCGCGGCCGCCCATGATCGAAAAGCGCGTCGAGTGCGGCACGAATTGTGCGGCCCGTATAGAGCACGTCATCGCATAGCACCACATCGCGGCCCTCCACCTCGCAGCCCAGGGCGCCGGGTGTCACCACCGGGCGCACATCCGCCGTCGACAGATCGTCGCGATAAAACTGGATATCGAGTGTGCCGGTATCGACTGGACGCTTCTCGATGCCGGAGATCAGCTTGCCCAGGCGATCGGCCAAGGGCACGCCGCGCCGCTTGATCCCGATCAACGTCAGATCCGCGCTGCCATTGCTCTTCTCGACAATCTCGTGGGCCAGGCGCACAAGTGTGCGTTCGACCTCGGAGGCGGACATCAGCCTGCCCTTCACGCGCAGGGCAGGTGCAGTTGTTTTTTCACTCATAGGCTCTCTCGTGCCGCTATTGCGGAACCACTGAAGACTTATCCCGAAGCCGAAGCGCTCAAGGTGACGCGATCGTCATGGAACGGCGACCTATGCCGGGAGCAGCCAGGACACGGTATCTGTGGTCTCGCCATTGTCTCTCGCCGGATGATAGAAGGGTTGAGGCTCAAGGGGCAAGTTGTGGAGAAACGGGATACTTCCTCGGATCGGATCAATTGCTCAAGGTCGAACCGGTTTTCGCTGCTGCAGCCCTAGACTTCGGTCCGCCGTTTCCGGGCCTGCATGCGTGCGCCGAGCGCGCCTCCAGCCACTGCGAACAAGACGAGCAGAGAGCAGTTCCACATCAGGCCCATGGTCTCAAACCCGGCGTGTCCTTCTGGTGACAACATCCAGTTTCGCTGGGAACTGGCCTGCACAGCGTCATTGGGGAGGTTCATCTGCGCCAGCCACTGCTGCGTCTTTTCCTGGCTCTTTTCGACGCTATCGCGCCAGCTTGTGTCGATCTGATTGCCCTGGTGCGAAACCACACGCAAGACAAACAGCCCCACCCCACTCGCGCCAAACGCGAGCCAACCAGCGATCAAACCGGTGACGAGCCCGATTCGCGCGCCAGCCCCAATCGTGATCCAAGCCGGTCGCTGGCTGCGCATGTACAGGGCTACGGCCCACGCGGCCGCCCCCGACATCCAGAAGATGCCCAGCACACTGAGAGGCGTAATTCCCGACGAGAGCAGCCCTGCCGGTACGGCAACCATGAGCGCCGCTCGCATTCCTGGCTTCCAGTCAATCGAACTGGCATCGCGCACAGGCTCCGGCCAGCGTTCAGTGGCTGGTGGCACGCCACTTTCGCCATCAGCGTTGCTGTAAACAAGCTGAGGCAATCCGCACGACGGGCAATAACAGCTTTCCGCCGGAACAGATTGATGGCAGCGATTGCAGGTAATCTCCATGCTGAGACAAGCCTATAGCATTGGGCGGCCTGCCGTGCACATGAGTGCGGCGAAATCAGCCTGCATCGGAGCTAGGCAATCTTCCCCGCCCTCATGTGACGATCCGGGGCCTGCGGCAGATGGCGTGCGTTACGCAGAGGCACAAACCACCGCTTTCTACAGCTACGGCAGCGCACCGGGTATTGCAAGGCGAGAAGATGAAGCGTGTCTGAGAGATGTACATGGGCCTGGCGCACATGCTTTGACCCACATTCGGGGCAGTAGAGAGACATCCCGGTCTCCTGCTTCGACAAAGGCGGTTGGGGACGGTGACCCATAGGGTGCGGCGCATCAAAAACTCAGCAAATCGAGAACTGCCGAACAACTCAGCAAATCGAGAACTGCCGAACGAAATTCGCGCAACGTCGTGCCCTGGACATCATCGTTGAGAGTCGGCCATTTCCCGCTTGGCCAGCCAAGCGTTTACCGCCGCTTCTGCTGCTTTGACGGCCTCATCGAGCGTAAGGTTTGTTGAGTCCAGCAGGAAAGCATCGGATGCGGGCCGCAGCGGAGAATCGGCGCGATTGCGATCTCGCTCGTCGCGCGCCCGCAAGTCGCGGATCACGTCTTCGGGTGGCGGTAATGGCTTGGCATCCGCCGGACCCCGCTGGCCGATCTGACCAATCTGGTCATACCGCCGCATGCCCCGCACTTCCGGCGCCGCGTCCAGGAAGATCTTGACCTCGGCGTTGGGAAAGACAACGGTTCCAATGTCTCGGCCTTCCATCACCACGCCGCCTTTGGAGCCCATTTCCTGCTGCCGTTTTACCATTGCCGCGCGTATCAGTGGAAAGATGCTTACGCGAGATGCCGCATCTGTGACAACCTGGTTGCGGATCTGCCCGGTGACATCTTCGCCATCGAGAAGCACGCGGTTTTCGTCGTCGCCCGGTTCGAGTCGGATGTCGGTTTCGGCGGCGAGGCGCCCCAAGGCGGCAGAGTCATCCAGCGGAACATCGAGACGCAGCGCTTTCAAGGCAAAGGCGCGGTACATCGCACCCGTCTCAAGGTTCAGCAGGCCGAAATGACGGGCCAGATGTCGCGCGATTGTGCTTTTTCCCGCACCTGCCGGCCCGTCGATGGCTACCACGATGTTTAACTTGGACTTCTGCTCGGAAGTCTTGTCAGCCCTCATCCGCGCTTCTTCGTCCCCTGTTTGCTGGGGTTGTTAAAGAACCGCTTGCCGTTCGATGCAGGCCGTCCGGCAGCAGTCAGCGCAGGACGGCTCTTGCGCGCCGGGCGTGCATCCTTGCGTGCCGACACCGTCTTTCCGACCGCTTTGACTGTCTTGCCGCTGGCAGTGCGCTTGCTCCACGATGGGCCAGTTGGTTTGCCGTTGTGGTGTGCGCCGTTGCCATTTGAAACGCGCGAAGCAGAACCATTCGTTGAGGCGCGCGAAGAGGATCCATTCGACCGGGTTCCGTTGCTGGTGTGCGACGAAGCGTGTGCGCCTTTGTGCTTGCCGTTCTTTGAGGCACTCCAGCGGGTGCCGGCAGCTGACCGGGTCCCGCTCTGCGCTCGTGTCGAACCGGGCCGGGCATCAGAACTCCTGCGGGCAGGTCGTCCACTGGATGCAGACTGCGAAGGTCTGCTCGCACTGGCCGGCTTGTGATCATGGCCATTTGAAGCTGGACGGCTGAAATGCGGCCGCGCAGAATCGGAGGTTCCATTAGTCGAAGGTCTGCGAACCGGGGTCCGCGCAACATGATTCTCCAGCTGGACGTGGTTCTCAACGTGAACCGGAGCGGACACCTGCAGCGGAACGGCAGGCTGCGGCTGCTTCTGCGCGAACGGCAATGAAACCGCCGGACTCGGTGTTTCCTCGTCCCGCTCGAATGAGCGGAGGAAGTAGGCGGATGCCGGCATAGACGAGCTTGCGTACATGGTGGAAACAGGCTCGAACTCGGGCAGGGTTCCAGCCACGTAAAAGTGCGGCGCGTGTCCCAGAGAGATGGTGTGTACCTGGCGCGTCGCAACCAGCCCGCGGATGACTTCGCGTATCTTGCTGCGGGCGGTCAGAGGCGCCAGGAACAGTTCCACGTCTTCCATGCTGGCGGCAATTGCTGCCTGCAGGTAGATGGAGGCAAGGACCGAGATCGCCGTAACTTGTGAAGTTGAAGCACCTTCGGCAATAGCCCTTTGGAACCGCGTGCGGAGCAGCTGCCACTTGGCCGCCTGTCCGCGGGCTGCAATCACTGGAATGATACGCAACTGCTGCCAGAGCTCGGTGATGGCGCGGATGACCGCGGATTCGGAAACTTCCCGTCCCAGAGCCTGCTTCAGCTGGGCCACGGTGGCATCGCCACCCTCCAACTGCTTGTAGACGTGCACCGCAAGCTGGGAAACCTGCCGCGATCCCGTCAGCTGCGGGCTGCGCCGCCAGTCGCGATCGCCGCGAAGCGCGTAAACGTACGGCAAAACCCAGCCAGCGACCACAAAATCGGGCTGTTCGCCCGGTTGGCCCAGCAGGTTCAGCCTTACCGCAACTCCATCATTTTCAAGCCGCACAAGCAGATCTTCAGCATGTGCAATGGTTTTTGGATCCGGGGTCGCCTCCGGCCGTCCAGCGACAGCCTCAACAAAAGAGGGAGCGACGGAAGAAGAAAATTGCCGCCTTGGCAAAAAGAGACACAGTCCGGTCTCCTCAATCCACGTCCGAGCATCTTCCAACGTAAGAGTCCCAAGGCCGTTTTGGCGCATTCTTTCGGCGCGCGCTTGTAGTAATTGCTCCGATGTCAAAGAAAAACCTCACTTCCGGGTCGGCGCTAACGCCAGGCAACCCTCACGCATCGCGGAGAATCACCACCCCATGTTTTATCTTAAATGCCTTTTAAATTCGATGGAAGGCCCGCTGAATGTCCTTCCAGGAGTACAGCAGCGCTATCGGACGGCCGTGGGGGCAACTTGTTGGGTGCTCAGTCTTTGCAAGTTCCAACAATAGCCACTCCATTCGCTTCGGGTCAAGGGGGGTGTTGATCTTGATGGCGGAATGGCAAGCAATGGACGCGGCAATGCGCATCCGAAGAGACCTAAGGTCCTCATTCAACGAGGCTTCGTTTGGGGTCTCGGATTGCTCGATCACTTGATTCAACATCCGCTCGAGCGCTGTTCCCTCCAGGCCCACCGGAGCGGCCTTGACCGCAAGTGTATGAGGGCCAAAGGGTTCTACTTCGAAGCCATTTCGCTCTAATTCGTCAGAAATTTGTGCGAATACCACCATTTGCCACGGTTTTAGCTCCACAAGCAGCGGCATAAGCAGGCGCTGACGCTGAACGTGCTCCACCTGACGATCCCGTAAAATCTTTTCAAAAAGCACTCGTTCATGTGCAACATGCTGGTCGATGATCCAAAGGCCGTCATCTCCGACGGCCAGGATGAACGACTCCCGCAATTGCCCCAGAGGGCGCAACGAGCTGAGCTGATTGAGGTTGGCGGCTGCCTGCTCGGCCTCCACCTGGATCGTTGCTTCCTGTGTGTCTCGCCGGCCGGGGTCCCCATCGGATTTGTCTGGTGAGCAGCTTTCGTGGGCGATCGCTTGCGGAGCGTCTATGAGCGCAGCGGCAGCTTGGGCCATAATTTCGCGCTCGCCGAAGGGTAGTCTGCCGGGGATCGGAGTCAGCGGACGCGGTGTCAGCTGAAATGACTCGGCCCCCGAGGCTTGAGTTGTCAGGACCTCGCTTTCAATCGGAAGATCTTCGGGCAAACCGGGGATCCGAGAAATCGGCGCGGGGATCAGGGAAGGCGTTGCCGCCGGCGACGAGTCGAGCGCCGCAACGAATCCCGCGGCCGGGCGAGCGGCAATCAGTGCATTACGAATGCTGTCGCGGACGAAGTCGTGAATCAGAGACTGCTGGCGGAAGCGCACTTCTGTTTTGGCCGGATGGACATTCACGTCCACCTCTTCGGGCGGCATCTCGAGAAACAGCAACACTACCGGTGAACTTGTCGGCGGAATGATGTTCCGATAGGCCTCGGCGATTGCATGCAGCAGAAGCCGATCGCGAATGAGCCGCTTGTTCACGAAGATATAGATCGAGTTGCGATTGAGTTTCTGGAGTTCCGGCTTGGAGTAAAAACCTGTCAGCCGAACCGCGCCCGGCTTGCGCGCCGGTTCATCGGGATCGCGTTTCCACGGCGGAGGTTCGGGAAGCCCGGCGCGATCAAGCTGTGTTTCGGCGGCGACGGGCAGCAACTGGGCCAGCGTCTCCTTGCCGAAGATCTGATAGATGCGCTCGGCAGAACGGCTCACTGGCGGAGCAGAAACCAGCGTGTGCGATGCGGACATCAGCTCGAAGTGCTTCTCAGGATGTGCCAGCGCATAGTGGGTCACCAGCGCCGTCACGTGCGACAGCTCAGTCGATTCGGCGCGGAGGAATTTTCTTCGCGCCGGGGTGTTAAAGAAGAGATCCGATACTGAGATTGTTGTCCCCTGCGGGATAGCGGCGTCCTCGACGTGCAGAATCTTGCCGCCGGCGATCTCCAGGTGCGTGCCCGGTCCGTCTTCGCCGGTTGAAGTTTCGAGTGCGACGCGCGCGACGGAGGCGATGGACGGCAATGCCTCGCCGCGAAAGCCGAGTGTTGCGATTGAGAGGAGTTCATCTGCGGTGCGTAGCTTTGAGGTTGCATGCCGTTCGAAGGCCAGCAGCGCATCGTCACGATTCATGCCCTGTCCGTCGTCGGCGATGCGGATCAGCTTGCGTCCGCCTGCTTCCACTTCAACGCGAATGCGATTGGCGCCGGCGTCGAGCGCGTTCTCCAGCAGCTCCTTCACTACCGAGGCAGGACGATCGACCACCTCGCCGGCAGCAATCTGATTTGCTACCTGGTCTGAAAGAACTCGAATGCGCCCCATGAGGAAAGCGTATCAGTGATTAGGGAGGAGGGAATAGGGACTGGGGGGCTGGCTGCTTCGAGCTTCAGTGTGCTTGCGTTTCCGGCGAGGATTCTCTCTGCATCTGCTCGTAGCAAAGCAATGCGCGCTCACCGTCTGAGCCTTTGACCGGGGCGAGGTTGCAAATGGCGAGGCAGAGATTCGCAAGCGCAAAGGTAGACGAGGTGTTCCAAAACAGGAAAATCAGCGCGACGTTTGTCATCGGGCCTGCAAGCGAGACCAGCATATTCTTCGCCGGGGAACCGGCTTCGCGCACGATATACATGCCTTTCATGCACAGTCCAATGCTCTTTACCCTGATGCCGACCATCAGTGAAGTCACGATGTGCCCGAATTCATGCAACACCATCGCAGACAAACCAAGAAACAGAGTTCCAGCGAGGGAGATGAGCCAATGTGTCAGCAGATAATTCATGTCCCAACTCCCTTCACTGTCATCTGATGTCCCTGCTGTATCGCGGGATGTACAGAGGGATCAGTTGCGATGGATTGATCAGTGGAAAAGAGGGAGTAACTATGCGGATTGGTTACGCTTTACGGTCGCATTTGAGTACTCTGCGGCCACTATGTCACTGAAGCAATTTGATTGCACCTGAATCACGGCGGGGCATCGCTGCTGAAGACAACCGATCGGGCGCTTCCGATTGATCTGCGATGAGGGTGCGGACTGCATATGTCTGCAAGGATTCTCAACGGAGACGGGACAAGCCATCACAATCGAATGCGGGTCGGCAGCCGTTGCTAAATCCTGCACGCGGGGGAATGCATACTGAAATGAAAAATGCCGCGCAAGGCGGCATTTTGATTCGTATCTGAGGCGCGGGTTAGATTCCGACGCCGAATTCAGTGGACTGGTGGTTGCCGGCGCTCGAGTAGAAATCATAGGGGGTGCGCCGGTTGAACTTGTAGCGCAGGCGAAGCTCGCGGCCTACGTAGACGCCGAGAGCTGCAACGGCCATCGCAGCGGAGATCCATCCAATGACCTTGAGGGTTTTGCCGTCCTCTTCATCGTCGAGGAGTGTCAGATTGTGGCATTCTGCAGACATAAACTGGACTGGTCTCCTATATCAATCATAGCTCAACTCCCTTTGGACGCACTTCCCCGTCAAGAGGTGAGACTACAACTTTGGTTGGATGCGTTCCTTACTGATTAATATGGCTGAGCAATTTTGCTAAGCCATGAATCCTTTGTTGCAGCGGGAAGAAAGCTGGCGCGCACAGAATTCGCAGCGAGTTGGCGGAGTTCGTCGCGGGTGAACCCCTGCTCGGTGTGAGCCAGCAGGTATTCGTTCGCGATGTCGGAGCCGAAGAAGGCCGGGTCGTCGGAGTTAATGGTGACCAACAATCCCGCGTCAAAGTAGCGACGCAGCGGATGGGCGGCGAACGACGGGCAGACGCCGGTACGCACGTTTGAGCTAGGATTCAGTTCCAGTCCGACACTCCGTGTTTTCAGCTCTTGGAGGAGATTCTGGTCCTCCAACGCCGACAGTACGTGGCCGAGACGCTCGGAGCCGATGGAGAGCGCTTCCCATATCGCTTCAGGCCCGGTGGTTTCGCCGGCGTGGTTGGTGAGGCGAAGACCGGCAGCACGCGCATTGGAATACAGCTCGCGAAACGGCTCTGAGCCGCATCGGCGCTCATCGCCGCCCAGGCCTATGCCGATGATCGACGGAAACTCGGCTCGCATCTCGGCAGCTTTCTCGAAGACGCGCTCTGCCTCGGGCACCGTGAAGTGGCGGACGGCGTCGAAGATCCAGTAGACCGAGAGGCCGATCTCGCGTTCAGCCCGCAGCCGCGCGCGTTCCAATCCTTCGAAGATGGGCTCGAAGCAGGCCAGATCGTGGTTGCGCCACATGTAAATGACGCCGACGGAGATGAAAACCTCGGCGTGCACAACACCCTGCTCGGCGAGATGCTGCATCATGCGCCAGGCGGCGAGTTCGTAGTCCTCGGCGTGCATCAGTTGGTGAGTGACGGCCTTGAAGGCTTCGATGAAGCCGGTGAAGTCAGTGAACTGGTAGAGGGCATCGGCTTCGGATTGCGTGATCGGCTTGGCGTCGTGGCGTGCGCTCAGTTCCACGAGCGTGGCAGGGGTAATGGTGCCCTCGAGGTGGAGATGAAGTTCGGCCTTGGGGAGGCGGCGGATGAAGGACTGGATATCGTCCATCCATAGAGTTTACCGGCTGATTCTCAGGTGTAGGGAAGGGGGCCACCGCGACGCCGGCGTCGCCCATATCGAGTTCGATGAAGGATTCGACGATGAGCCGCTAGCAAATAGTCTGAATCGGCGCCTCCCCGCGATGGCCGCACAGCCGTTCAGAGCCGAAGCAGGCCACGCAGCACAACGATCCCAGTGCCGGACAGTTCCGGTTCGAGACTGACTCGAACTCGCAAGATGCTCCGGCGTCCCATCTTTGTTCCCTGTTCGATCGCCAACTCATTGTTTGCAATCAGACCTTCGCTGGCGAGATACGCTGCCAGCGGTCCCGCTGCCGTGCCGGTGGCCGCATCTTCCCAGAGTCCGACGGTGGGGTTGAAGAACCTTGCATAGGCTGTTTGTGGCCGATTCGCATCGAACGCGTAGATATAGCAACCTTCCGCCTCTGCCGCGCTCAAGACGTCAAGGAGTTCCTTCGCCGCGGGGTTGGCTTTGTCTACCGTCTCGGGATTTAGAACTCGCACCAACAGATGCGCGGCACCGGTATACGCTGGGCGAGGTCTTGGCTCAGTAAGGATTTCGCGTGGATCGAGCCCGAGCGCTTTTGCCAGCGGATCTACATTGCCTAGCGGTTCGAGCAGGCGGAGAGGGGCCTGCCGCATTCGACCGTGGACGCGCGAGCCGATTCTCTCAAGCTCGATAGGCAGAATATCGGTGCCAATTTCCTGGTGGAACGTTTGCGGGCTCGTCAATGGACCAAGATCTCCGTGCTCGCCCAGCCAGAGCCACGCTCCAAGAGCGTTGTGCCCGGCGCCAAAGATCTCCACACCACTTGCGGTAAACGACCGTAACCTTCGATCCGCACGCGTGCTCTCAAGGATAAACGTGGTCTCGGCCTGATTGAACTCGCCGGCAAGCCTCCGCATCTGCTCTTCGCTTAGTTCATCAGCGGCTTGAATCACAGCGAGTGGATTGCCCGTCAAGGGCTCGTCGGCGAAGACATCGATCAGTCCAGCAACTAATTCGGGCATGGGGGCTCCAGGTTGAGCGGGTCAGGAAGATTATGGCGGTTGCAGATTTCTCCAGCGGCTTCCACGTAGAGATGAAGGAACCTGCTGTAACGATGCGTTTTTCCAGCCGAAACTTTGACCTGATCGAGCCTCAGTGCGGAGTGTGTTTCTGCAACCATGAGCGAGTTGCGGTGAGTTCTGCGGCCGTTAGAGACGGCGCAGCGCGCCTCAGCATTTCGACGTACCAGTCGATCTCCTCTGGTAAGGCCGGATAGCCGACGTTGCCGGATGTGTTGCCATCGCGGTAGGAGTTGACGAGGGAATTCCCTTCCTCGTCCGTCATGACGAAGAAGGGAAAACCCGGTTCTCCGACGCCGCCGAGAGCGGAACGGAGTTCAGCACCGCCGCGGGTATTGATCTGTTTGGCGTCATTCTTAAACTCACCGACGTCGATGCGCTGGACGACAAAAGCCTTCTCAGTGATGCGTTTCATTTGCGGGTCCTGAAGGAAACTCTCGAAGAGTTTGCAGGGGCCGCACCACGAAGCGGAAAAGACCAGCAGGATGTGTTTGTGCTCGTTTTGTGCCTCGGCCTTGGCATGGGAGAACATGGAGTCTGCCGTTTCGAGCGGCGCGGCGGGCGCAGGTAAGGCGATCACGACTGCGCAGGCCAACATTGCAGTCAAGAAGAGTGTGCTGCGCCTCGTCAACGCGGGTCTCCTGAAGGATGTGGCTGAGAGCATGATAGCGCGGGGCCGGAGGCAATCCACGAATTTGATCAAGGCTCGTGTGGGGTTCGCGCTGGGCGCGACTGTTTGAAAAGCAGATCCTTCGCTGCGCTTACCCCACGTTTGCTGCGCAAATGCGGGGCCCCAAGCTGCTCCGCTCAGGATGACACAGCCTATGAGGAGTCGATCAACGCTGAGGGGCAAACTCCGACCTGTGGCGGCTGTAGAAGAAGTAGATCATCAGACCGACGATCAGCCAGATGAAGAAGGCCTCCCACGTCAGAACTTCGAGTCCCATCATCAGCATGATGCAGAAGATGATGCTGAGCACCGGGAAGATTGGCCCCCAGGGTGCGCGGAAGGAGCGGGGACGCTCAGGTTCACGATAGCGCAGGATGAGTACGGCAATCGACACGAGGACAAAGGCGAAGAGCGTGCCGATGTTGGAAAGGTTCGAGACGGTGCCGATGTCGAGCAGTCCGGCGGGAATGCCCACGACGAATCCGGCGACCCAAGTGGCGACGGCGGGTGTGCGGTAGCGCGAGTGAATCTTGCCGAAGACCTTGGGCAGCAGTCCGTCGCGCGACATGGCAAACCAGACACGCGCCTGGCCCAGCTGAAATACGAGAATCGACGAGATCATGCCCAGCATGGCGCCGATGAGCACGACCAGTTCGACCCAGTGCAGGTTGTGGCCGCCCGGTTCGAGCGAGAGACGCTTGAGGGCGTTCACCACCGGGGCTCCGTCGCCCATGATGGATTGCCAGGGCACAATGCCGCTGAGAGAGAGGGCGACTCCACCGTAGAGCAGGGTGCAGGCTACGAGGGTTGCAAGGATGCCGAAGGGCAGGTCGCGCTGCGGATGTTTGCACTCTTCGGCGGCGGTGGAGACCGAGTCGAATCCGATGTAGGTGAAGAAGATGATGGAGCCGCCGGAGAGCATGCCGGTCCAGCCGTTGGGCATGAAGGGATGCCAGTAGACGGGCTTGATGAAGCTGGCCGCAGCGACGATGAAAGTCAGGATCGCGACGATCTTGACCAGGACAAGGATGTTGTTGGTGCGGGCCGACTCGCGGATGCCCCGTACCAGCACAACGGTGAGCACCATGACGACGAGGAAGGCGGGAATGTTGAAGCCGAAGTGCCAGCCGGGCGCGTAGAGGTCTTTGCCGGCGAGGTCCTGTAATCCCGTTGGAAGATAGGCGGGCGAAATCCACTTGAGAGCGGGATGGATGCCGAACCACTCCAGCAGCGCCTCGATGTGCGCGGCAAAGCCGACGCTGACGCTCATGTTGGAGAAGGCGTATTCCAGAATCAGATCCCAGCCGATGATCCAGGCGACCAGTTCGCCAAGAGTGGCGTAGGTATAGGTGTAGGCCGAGCCGGCAATGGGAATCATCGAGGCCAGTTCGGCGTAACAGAGGCCGGTGAAGACGCAGACGATTGCGACGAGGACGAGAGAGAGCGCGAGCGCGGGACCGGCGCCGGGCCGTCCGGCCATGGCGGTATGCGTCAGCAGATAGTGGATCAGCGGCGTGTTGCTGACTTCAGGGGTGTCAAACTTTTGTCCCGCCATGGCGGTGCCGATGACGGTGAAGATGCCGGAGCCGATGACGGCTCCAATGCCGAGAGCGGTAAGTGACCAGGGCCCGAGGGTCTTCTTCAGTGCGTGTTCGGGTTCTTCCGATTCGCGGATCAGCTTATCAATGGATTTGCAGGCAAGCAGTTGGCTTGGCAGGGCAGTTCTCCTCGTCCGGTCCGGCATCCAGTGCTGGGTACGCAGATGGTTCCAATTTGCAGTGGGAAGCCTTATGCGGAAGTTTACATGATGAGGATTGGGTGAATAGAGGAGGGATAGATGATGCGGAGTCGATGCGGAAGACAGGTTTATGAAGCAAGCCCGGACCGATTCGCAGTCGGACCGGGCTCTGCACTCTTGCTCGCTTCAGCCGAACTAACGCTTCGACTGGCCGCGCGCCAATTTCTTAATCTTTTTCTTGTTTGAACCGCGCGGAGTGGTGCGCTTTGCCTTGGGTGCGGCCTTCTTGCGGGCAACACGTTTCACTTTCTTGCGCTCTACTTTGTCTTCAATCTTCTTGGTATTTGCCAATGCCAAACCTCTCTTGCTGAATCTCTTCAATGCGTCCCGAGTTAACGGGCGATGCGAACTTTATGGTAACAGGGATTTCATCGAGGGGAAATGTCGGCGACGCGTACCGTGGCAGCAGAGAACAGCCGCAAAGGCTATTTCATGAAAGAGCGGCGGCAAGCGAATTCACGGTGTTTATTGCGATTCTAAGCGTAGAATGAAAGCTGGACGCGATCTGGAAGCTTCCAGCCTGCTCGGCTTTGGCCCCCTCCTAGCTTTGACGAGCTCCGTAGCACACGCAGCAATCACATGTCGCCAGCTCAGCTTGTCGGCATTCTCCCCGTGATCGGAGTCCGTCATGCGTTCAGATAAGATTCACCGCGTGCTTGCCCAAGGCGTCAACCGCTTTGAGGTTTGCCAACTCGTCTCAAAGGGCGTGCGCGCCACCCACAAACTGGGCTCGCGGTTTGAAGACACCATTAACGATGCACTGGATTTTCTGGGCAAATACAAGTCAGACTCGAAGTCGATGCACCCCGCCTCGAACAAACCCGGCGACAAATCTCTTAAATCGGCCGCATAGGCCTGCATCAAATCGCAAATATACGTACAAAAATGAGAAGGACGGCAGTTATGCCGTCCTTTTTGATCTCACATCGAACTTTCGTCCCGATTTAGACAGGCTGTACGTTCTCTGCCTGCCAGCCCTTGGGGCCCTTGGTCACGTTGAACTGGACCTTCTGGCCTTCCTGGAGCGAACGGAAGCCGTTTGCCTGGATGGCGGTGTGATGGACGAAGACGTCCTCGCCGTTTTCACGGCTCAAAAATCCAAATCCCTTGGCGTCATTAAACCACTTGACTGTGCCTGTTTCCATTGTGTGATGTTCCTTTGATACTGAAATTACCGGCAAACGCGATTAGGAAGTTTGCGAGTGAGCGGGTAAGCGGAACAGGCAAGGACTTCTAGATCGAATTCTACGATTGAACTTAAGTATAGCACAGTTATGGAAATCTGGACCGATCAATTTGATCTCCGGCAACTGGAAGCAAACCACTTGCGCGATTCCGCTGCTGCCAGAAACGCCCATTGAAAGAACCGGGAAACCGCCCTGAATTGCGAAGCGGCCCGGTGGCGACATAAGCGTGGATTTGCGGGCCGGACCGGCTTACGTTGCAGTTATGATGTATCGCTCCGGGAGAGACCAATCCGACAAGTGGATGTCGAGTTTCTACCTCTGCTGCGCGGCAATTCTCTTCGCTCTCGGGCTCTGGCTCCTTCTTGAGCCGGCCGCCGCACACGGCCAATCGGTGCGAGATAATGTGATCGCCGGGAATGCCGATGTCCGCAGTGCTTGATCGCGAGCCAGGCGGCCCGGCCATGCTGCGGCATGTGAGACCGAACGTGGCTGCTTCGAAAACCCAATCCGGCGAATGGATCGACCCTGACGAAGAGCAGCGTGCGAGCTTTTGGGGCCGCATTGCGACGAGTTGGTGGGGGCTCGCGATCTTCGGAACGCTGATATCCACGGCCGCTGGAGTCCTCTTCGCCCTGCCTGTCCTCGGAACCACACACTGGCACGACGATCTGCGCATCTATCTCGCACAATTCTGGAGCTGGGCCCTGCTCACCCCGGCCATCGCGCTGTTCGACCACCGGCTCCCCTTCTCCGCCAGGGAACTGGGGCGGCGCATCGCCGTGCATATCCTGGCCAGCCTGGTCTTCACGGAGATCTACTTTTATATCTTCACCACGATCCGCGCCCTTTTTGGTGTTACCCCGTGGAGTTCGCTACGCTTCTCCCAGATCTTCAGCCCTGCGGTCGTCGGATGGCAGCTGTGGTGCTGGCTCATCTACTGGGTGATTCTCGGCGGTGTGCAGGCTTACGAGTACTACAGCCGCTATGTGAACAGCGAGCTTCGGCTGGAGCGGCTGGAGCACAGCTTCAGCGAGGCGCGGCTGAATGCCTTGCGGATGCAACTCGATCCCCATTTCCTCTTCAACGCCCTGAACACGATCTCTTCGCACGTGGAGCGCGATCCGAAGCTGACGCGGCGCATGATCGAGCATCTTGGCGACCTGCTGCGAATGTCGCTCGAGTCGAAGGACCGGCAGGAGGTTCCGCTGGCCGAAGAACTCGCGTTTCTGGAGCATTACCTCGAAATCCAGAAGATTCGCTTTGGTGATCAGCTTCGCGTCGTAATGGATGTCGCGCCTGAGGTGAAGTATGCCCAGGTGCCCTCGATGTTCATTCAGCCGCTGGTGGAGAATGCGATCCGCCATGGCATTTCGCGTCGGGCTTCGGGGGGAACGCTGGTGGTGCGCGCAAAGGCGCTGGGCGACAGGCTGGAAGTGCGCGTGATGGATGATGGCGTTGGATTGCCGATGGGGTGGACGCTCGAGAGTTCGGAGGGCCTGGGTCTTTCGATCACGCGGCAACGCATCGCCGGGCTTCACCCGAACGGGACCAGCCGCTTTGTAGTCCGGAATCGTAGAGTGGGCGGCACCGTGGTCGAAGTATCGCTGCCGTTGCGCCTGGGAGATGAGACGAATGAACGCGCATACGCTTGAGCCGATAGCTGTGCTGGTGGCCGATGATGAGCTTCCCGCGCGGCAGCGGCTGATGGATCTGCTGCGCCGGGATGACCAGGTTGCGTCGGTGAGCGAAGCCGCGGACGGCGAAACCGCCGTGGAGATGATCCAGCGGGAAGATCCGGATCTGCTCTTTCTCGACGTGCAGATGCCAGAGCTGGACGGCCTTGCCGTGATCGATGCAATCGGCGCGGCGCAGATGCCGCTGACGGTCTTTGTGACTGCGTATGATCAGCACGCAATTCGGGCCTTCGAGGCCAACGCGCTCGACTACCTTCTGAAGCCATTCAGCGACGAGCGATTTGAGGCGACCATGTCGCGTGCAAAGGCGCGGCTGGACGAGCGCAGCATGCGGGAGTTCGGACAGCGCGTGGTGAAGATGGTGAGCACCGCGCCCGCCGCGCAGGAACGCAGGCTCGATCGCCTGGTGGTGAAAGCCGGCGGCACCACACGCTTTATTCGCGTGATCGATATCGACTGGATTGAGGCGGCAGGCGTCTACGTCACGCTTCATGTGGGCGGCAAGGAACTGCTGTATCGCGCCGCGCTGAATGACCTGGCCGAGAAGCTCGATCCGCGACGGTTTGTACGCGTGCATCGCTCGGCGCTGATCAATATCGAAAGTGTTCTGCAACTGGAGCCGATTTCGCACGGGGAATTTGAAGCGGTGCTTAAGAATGGTTCGCGCACCCGCGTCAGCAGGACCTATCGCGTACAGCTGGAAAAGCGGCTGGGGCAGCCGCTTTAGGGCTGAGCAAGCATATGGAGAGTATTGGTCCATCGTTCAGGTCGTTTTGTCGCCCGATGAGAAGTTCTGCGTCAGACAAAATCACTCGGAACCTGCCCGGCTTTTAAAGCTTTCCGATCGCCGGTAATGCACCCGCTTCGAATTCCTCTAGCGCTGTCATCCTGACGCTCAGCGGAAGGATCTGCGGTTGTTCTGGGCATCACAGCCAGCAATACGAATAGAAGTTACGATGCTGCTCATGGACGAAGGCAGCTACTGCACCTACATCATGGCCAGTCGCAGTCACACTCTCTACATCGGAGTGACCGGTGATCTTCGCAAGCGCGTCTTCCAGCACAAATGGAAGGAACATGATGGCTTTACGGCTCGATACAACTGCGACCGGTTGGTGTGGTTTGAGAGATACGATGACGTCAACCGGGCGATCGCTCGTGAAAAAGAGCTCAAGGGATGGAGACGTGCAAAAAAGATCGCTCTCATTGAATCCGTAAACCCGATCTGGGCGGACTTGAGCCGTGATTGGTATGAATGTGAACCGGCCGATTACAAGCGAGCACTGGACCGAATAGAGACATAAAAGCAAACGCAGATCCTTCGCTGCGCTCAGGATGACAGCTCTTTCGGCAAGCAAAGGTGTTTTTATCAAATGCTCGGATTGTGAGAAGTGTTTTGCTTGATCGGGTCTTGCGCCAGGTTTTTAGCAATGGCACTAAAAACAAGAGGGACGGCTGTTTGGCCGTCCCTCTGCTGTTTCAGAAATCTTGTAGCTCTGGATTAGAGAGCCTGGACGTTCTCAGCCTGCCAGCCCTTGGGTCCCTTGACCACGTTGAACTGAACCTGCTGGCCTTCCTGAAGCGAGCGGAAGCCCTGCGACTGAATGGCGGTGTGATGGACGAATACGTCCTCGCCATTCTGGCGGGTGATAAAGCCAAAACCTTTTGCGTCGTTGAACCACTTGACTGTGCCTTGTTCCATTGAGAATGCTCCTTTGAAGCTTTTACCGCGAACGCAATGTGGAAGTGTTGCGTGTGGAGCGGTAACTCGGAACAGGCAAGAACTTCTACTCGAATTCTAGGATTCCAAAGAGTGTAGCATGGCTGGGGAGAATTCCGTGCCAAACCAGGGTAACCGCGTCCTTGTCATCAATCCCGGATCAACCTCCACTAAGTTCGGTGTTTTCAATGCGGAGGGGGCGGAATGGGTAAGCTCGGTGCACCATGGCGACGAGGAAATTGACCAGTTTCGTGGCCGCTCCATGCTGGCGCGAACCGGCTATCGGGCGGCTTTGATCGAGAAGGCGCTGGCGTCCGCCGGATACGAAACAAAGGACTTGGCTGCCGTGGGCGGACGCGGCGGGCTGTTACCGCCCATGGCCTGCGGGACGTATCTCGTGGACGATGCCCTTGTGGAAGAGCTTCGTCTTGCCCGGCGCGGCGAACATGCCAGCAATTTGGGAGCCGTTCTGGCGCTTCGCTTTGCGCAGGCCGCCGGGGTGAACGCCTACATTGTCGATCCCGTGACGGTGGATGAGTGGCAGGAATGCGCGCGGATCTCGGGTTCGCCTCTGATCCAGAGATCGTGCGTGGGGCATGCGCTAAACATCAAGGCCGTTGCGCGGCGATTTGCGCGCGAGACCGGACGCATGTACTCCGATCTGCGCCTGATCATCGTGCATCTGGGCAGCGGCATCACGGTTTCTGCTCATCGCGATGGAAGGATGATCGACAACAACACACCCGAGGAAGGCCCGCTTGGGCCAGACCGGACGGGGTGGCTGCCGGTTCGCGAACTCATCAAGCTCTGCTTCAGCGGCAAGTACTCAGAGACGCAACTGGATCGCATGGTGTTTGGCGAGGGCGGTTTGTTCGCGTATCTGGGAACGCGGGACCTGGAGGAGGTCGAACGTCGTATCGATGCGGGCGACGCCGAGGCTGCCGCTGTGTATGAGGCGATGATCTACCAGGTTGCGAAAGAAGCCGGCGCGATGGCCGCGGTTCTGGAGGGACGCGTGGATGCGGTGCTGCTGACCGGCGGTATGGCGCACTCTGAGCGCCTGGTGAGCCGGCTGCGCAAATACATCGAGTGGATTGCGCCGATCACGGTCTACCCCGGTGAAGATGAGTTGCAGGCGCTGGCTGAAGGCGTCTTTCGGGTGCTCAACGGCGAGGAGCAAGCAAAGAGGCTGGAAGTGCATTCCATATCCGCGGTCCACAAGGATGCGCTGGTGATCGGGCTGGAGTGATTTGGCGAGACAACCGAGACTTCGCCGTGTTCAACGATTCCTCTGCGTGCCGGTGTTGGCAAAAGGATAATTGAAGGATTGATTATGCAACTCAGAAGTTGCATATTTCAGTGAAACGGATATGACCTCCACCTCGTACGGCTCTCCAATGAGGTTTCTAGAACGGACGTGCCGGCCCGATCTGCGGTGCGCGTACAGGCTTTGCGAGGCCGTAGAAAATCACCACGCCCTGGCCACCACAACGGGTTGATAGTTCCTCCTTTGGCGTGCCGATGCAGGCATCAATGTCCTGCCAGTTATTCATTGCCCAGACATTGCCGGCTGGATCGACAGCGATATCGGTAAGCATCTGTAGGCCGCCTCCAACGTATCCTCCCGGCGGAGAAATCTGGTCACCCGTGTGCACTCCCTGCGGGCAGTGCTCAGTCTGGACTCCACACAAGGCAACGATCGGGCTTTGGGCGCCAGCAAAGTTTGATATCCAGATATTGTCATTTCCGTCTACGGCTACAGCCCATGGACCCGGAAGGCCGGCGCTCTTGAATGGCGAGCCGGGAAATGGAGATCCATCGGGCCGCAGCAACGTAACACTCCCGCCATTGATAGTGCCGCCCTTCTGCGTTGACATCGTCTTGGTCAGGAAATCTGAGGCTGAAGCAACGCCCTCGGTTTTCAGACGTATACCCATGTCGACTAAATGAGCCATGCCGAGCAGTCCCGTGCCAAACCGATTGGTGACCCATACGTTTCCTTTGCTATCGATGCCAAGACCGCTATTGTTAATTCCCGTCTTGAAGTTCTCAACTTTCGTTGGATCGGATGCGGGAAACCGCGTCAGGTGTTCGACGCCACTATTGGCCACCCAGATTCGGTCTTGCTGATCGATGCCAAGATGAAATGGCGCCTTGAACGACTTGCATGGTTCGGCACTCTCGCCCTCGCAAACGATGCGGCCTTTTGAAATATCGCCCTTGGGAAAGTAGACAAGCTGGCTCTTCTCGATGCCGAGAACCCAGACATCGCCCGACGGCGTGACGATGACACCTTGCATGAGACCCAGGCGGCCGCCGAAGTTGATGCCTTCCGGCGGTGTCAGGGGTTTGCCATTCTTGTCGAAGACTGTGATTGATTTGCTGCCGTAGCTGGTGAGCCAAACGTTATCCTTGGCGTCGACCGCTGCGCCGAATGTGCCGCCTTCCATCCCGCCGCCGGTGAAGCCCGTAGTGATCGGCGAAAGAGGCTTTCCGTTGGGTGCGAATTTTGAGGCGTTGCCTTGCCAGAGGGAATCCTGCCCCTGCCAACCGATGCTGAAGTTATCTCCGACCCACAGATTACCTTCGCTGTCGAACATAGCCTTGCCGCCTGCACGGTAGCCACCGCCATCGAATTTGAGAGGCAGCACCCACGCACTCGGAGCATGACTGAGATATGGCATGTACGGCACGGCAAGCATGTGATTGACCGACGATACCTTGTAGAACTGCCGGAGCAGGTTATAGATCCTCTCGGGCTGATACCACGAATTCAGTGCGATGGCCTCTGCTGCGTTGAGCGTGTTGGTGGCGGGACCGCCTCCGGGGGGTGTCGCTGCTGAGAACAAGCTGTTGCAGGCGCTCGCGACTACCTGGTTGACACAACCGGAGAGCACGTCGGCTAGTGTGGCGAAATTCGCCATCGTGGGCGTTTGGCCGCTATTCAACGGGCCCTGAATCGCTTCGCCCCAGCCTCCGGTCCCAAGGTCCACGAAATTTGGCACGTTTTCCGCAGCGATGCGTAAGCTGAGCGGCTGCCCCTTCAGTGTAGTGTCATTCAGAAATTGGGCATTCGTCCACACGGATGCCACCGTGGTCATCTCGTTGATGACGACCTTTGCCGGCGGCTTGCTGCCCAGCACGGTGATCAGGGCAATGGCGGAGTTGTTTCCTGACTCAGGGTTGGCAGCGGACATGCCGCCAATTGCCACCAGGTAGAGACTGGTGCCGGGCGCTGCGGCCCCTTGAATCACGAACCTGCCATCCTTGTCAGTCGTGGTGTGCGCAAGCTGGCGCGGGGCGCCGGGGCTTGCCTGCATCAAGGTCACTGAGGATTGCGCGATGGGGGCACCTCCGCCCAGAACCTGGCCCTTGATTTCAGAGGCAGAAGCTTGCGCGGTCAAGAGTATTAGGGTTGCCATGACAGCCAGGATTGCATTGATCCGGAATGTCGCTCTCGATCTCATCGTTCCAAAGACCCCTCGATGGTGGTTGTTTTCGCGACGTGCACAAGGAGTGGATATCGATCGATTTCCACTCGTCGCGTGAACATCGTATTGATTTTGGGAGAATAGAAGCGCCAAGACCCAACGAAAACTGGCAATAGTTACAGCACACGATCTGAACTCGGGTTTTTCGCTGTGCGCTTGTATCTCGAGGGAGTAACCGCCACACAGCCCAGTTCGTACCGGGTTGAACCGACCTTGCCTTCCTGACACACGCGACCAGCCGCGTCCTTCACGCAAAAACTTATCGTCTTCTTGTGAACGTCCAGTCCGATGTAATACATATCGTCTCTGAGGAACCTCCGAGGTTGTTCTCTGAATCAACGAGGCGCTGAGTTCAGCCTTTGTAACACCTCGTGCTCCTCCTCGAGACTTACATTCACACAATGCCGTTGCTGCGTAAGTAACAATTTGCCGATCGCCAACTATAAGACCTACCTTTCAGAACCAGGCAAATCAGGGCCATTTGGCCGATGCTTTTTGCATAGTTGGGCGGCGCGCAATCGAAGTGATGCGATCGACTGTGTCAGCGGATCAGTCAGAAAGCGTGCGCAGGCTGATCGAAATCGGCAGGCCGATGAGAAACATGTGTGCGAGCAGGCCCTGAACCAGGCCGCGGTATTGGTACGGACCCATGGCGTGGTAAGCGCTGAGCGGCAGCACCACCAGGTTCATCACGAGAAAGACGGCGATCCCGTAGAACAGGCCGCAGACAATGAAATTGTCTCGCAGGAACTTCAGCTTTTTGCTCGCGAGACAATACACGGCGGCGGCTGAGAATGCGATGAAGTAGTGAATCGAGAGGCCGAGGATGTACAGGCCGACTGATACATGACGTCCGGCTGCGCCGACGATGCCGCCAGCAATTCCTATCGGCATGTAGCGGCCGAAGGTGATGTAGGCGGAGGTCATGTCGAGCAAGCCGGCGACCCCGCCGCCAACCAGGATCGGAAGCGCAAGGCTGGTCCTTTGAGTTGCTGTGGAGATTGAAACAGTGGACATGGGGACCTCGGGGAAGGCGGTGCGTTCTTCTGTGAAGACATCGTCGGTGATCTTGATCGATGCGGCAATGTGTTTGCGACGGGACGGATGTGCGGGCGGACAGGGCGGATCAATTCACCTGCAATACGGACGGGAATTTTCGCGGACCGGAATTTTGGTTTTCTATTTCAGGCGGCGCGAAAAGAAATCGAAAGGATCGCTCACGGCGTCGTTGGCAGTTCTAGAGCTTTTCGAGGTTGGCGAATTTCTCCATCAGCTTCTTCATGCCGTGCCGCGAAAAGAGCACGGTGAGCTTGGCTTCATCGCCGTCGCCTTCGCGCATCACGATCTGCCCTTCACCATATTTGCTGTGGCGGACGCGCTGTCCTTTTTTCAGACCAGCTGCACCGGTTGGCTCGGGTATATCCATCTTCGGGCGCGACGTTGACCGGGCGAAAGAGCCGGGCTTCACTCCCTGTCCACCAAAGAAGCGGGCAATGTTATCAATCGAGCTCTCCGGGCTCTTACTCTTTGGACGGGACTCAGAGCCTGCGCCTGAAATCCTGGTTACTTCCTGGCTCTCGTCCTCGTAGTTGTAGTGCCGGCTGTCGTATTCGTTCGATTGTCCGGGCCGACGATTTCCGCCGTAGCTGCTTCCACGGCCGTTTCTGTAGGCGGGGACAGCCCATGCCAGGGCGCGGCCACCGAGATTTTCGACAAGCTGGTTCGGCACCTCTTCGAGGAAGCGTGATGGGACGCTTTGTTCCGGTGAGTCGTTGCCGTAGCGGCGGCGATAGTGAGCCCGCGTGAGGATCAGCGTATTCATGGCGCGCGTCATGCCGACGTAGCAGAGACGGCGTTCCTCTTCCAGTTCCTCGGGATTCATGAGCGTGCGCGAGTGTGGGAACAGGCCCTCTTCGAGACCGGCCAGAAAGACCAGCGGGAATTCGAGGCCCTTGGCCGCATGGAGCGTCATCAGCGTCACACGGGCGTTGGGATCGAATTGGTCGGTGTCGGATGCGAGCGCGGCGTGATCGAGAAATTCGGCAAGCGTCTCGCCGCGCACTTCGGCATCGTGGGCCGCGTTGGCGAGTTCCTTCAAGTTCTCGACCCGGCTGAGGGCTTCCGGCGATGCTTCGGCTTCGAGTGCTTTGATGTAGCCGGTGCGATCGATGAGGAAGCGTATGAGTTCGGGAAGGGTGGCAGGATCGCCGGGCTTTCTAAAGGCTCCAGAGTGTTCTTCTTCGGGCTGGGGCTTGTTGCTCGTTGAGGCTTCCTTCCCAGGTCTCTCCTCGGAGACCTGGGGCACCCGGCCTGTCTGTTTCGGCATTTGCAGAAATGGCCGAACTTTCTTTGAGGCGGACGGCTTGTCGGCGAAGGGCGAGAAGTGGCTTGGATCGAGCAGCGGAATCTGGTTTTCGTTATTGCCGAAACTGAATTCGGTCGCTGTTTCCAGCGCGTCTGTGACTTCCTGTTTCTCTTCCGCACTCGGCTCGGCCCCGCCGAAGGAGAAGTCCGTGTCGGCGTCTTCAGCGCCAACATCGGCCGAGAGCTTGCCGGCGAAGTCGGGGTCCATCATTGCCTGCGCATCGAGAATGAGCTGGCGAAATGACTCCAGCGCCATCTGCGCGCGGGTGGGGATAAGCCGCTGTGCGATAGCGGTGCCCAGCGCTTCCCACGTGGACTGGTCCGTCTCCAACGCGAGACGTTCCAATGTCTCCAGCGTGGTCTTGCCGATGCCGCGCGCAGGCGTGTTGATCACGCGATTGAGCGCCATCGAATCGTGCGGATTACGTATCAACCGCAGATAACTCATCAAGTCCTTGATCTCTGCGCGTTCATAGAAGCTGAACCCGCCGACCATGGTGTACTTGATGCTGTAACGGCGCAGCGCTTCTTCCACCAGTCGCGATTGTGAGTTAGTGCGATACAAGACGGCACAGTGGGCGTCGTCGCCGGCTTCGACTGATTCACGAAGAAATTTCTGGATGCGGTCGGCGATGAAGAGCGCTTCGTTTTCGCCGTCCGGCGCTTCATAGTAGCCGATCAGCGAACCGCCCTGGCGATCGGTCCACAGTTTCTTGCCCTTGCGGCGAAGGTTGTTGGCGACGACAGCGCCGGCGGCTTCGAGAATGATCTGCGTGGAACGGTAGTTCTGCTCGAGCCGCACGATGCGCGCATTGGGGAAATCCTTCTCGAACTCGAGAATGTTGCGGATGTCGGCGCCGCGCCATGAGTAGATGCTCTGGTCCTCATCGCCTACGGCGCAGACGTTTTTGTGCTCGCCTGCCAGCAGCTTCATCAGTTCGTACTGCGGACGGTTGGTGTCCTGATACTCGTCGACGAGGATGTAGCGATACCGACGCTGGTAGTACTCGCGCGTCGGCGCGGAAACCTTGAGCAGGCGCACCGCCTCCAGCAGCAGGTCGTCGAAATCGAGCGCATTGTTCTTGCGCAGTTCGTCCTTGTAGCCCTTGTAGATGTGGGCGATGCGCTCGCTGTCGGGATCTTTCGATCCGAGGTAGTAATCCTGCGGATCGACCATGTGATTCTTGGCCCACGAGATCCGGCTCAGCACGGTGCGCGGCGTTAGTTGTTTCGTATCGAGGCCCATGCGGCGCATGATCTGCTTCACGATACCTTGTTGGTCGTTCTCGTCGTAGATGGCGAAGGAGCGGGTGAGGCCTTCGTTGCCGACCTTGAGCGCTTCGATATCGCGGCGCAGCATGCGGACGCAAAGCGAGTGAAATGTGGCGATCAAGGGCTTGGTCAGCGAGCCGTGCCCCAGCAGACGCTCCACGCGTTCGGCCATCTCGGCTGATGCCTTGTTGGTAAACGTAACTGCCAGAATGGAATCCGGCGCGACGCCTTTTTCCTGGATGAGCCACGCAATGCGGCTGGTGATGACGCGCGTTTTGCCTGAGCCGGCGCCGGCGAGAATGAGCAGCGGGCCATCCGTGGTCTCAACGGCGGCGCGCTGTTCTGGGTTCAGGTTTTCGATGAGCGACTGCGGCAAAGGCGGCGTCCGGCGGGAAGGATCCTTGCTCTAGTTTACCTTCCTCACGATGATCGCGCCGATCGACAGGAGATGCACGCTGATCAGCTCTACGTGGATCCACTTTATTTCCAATCGGAAGCACGGAGCGACCGTTTGCTCAAGGAGATATTCGACGGCCAGCCGTTGAAGCGTTGCCTCTGGTTGATTCGCGTGTCCCTCGCGCAAATTCTGTCGGGTGAACTGGTGTGTGATGCAGGGCATAGCAACCAGGGAAAAGGCGAAGTACGCTCGTAACTCGTATTGAATCTCTATTTCGATTTTGCACCTGGTATGGGCTCTCGTGCGCCCACGGATTTAGGGACGGGCGGCAGGCTAGTTGGAGACCACCAGGCACAAAGGGGCAGGCCATGAGCCCTTCTATCTATTACAAGCTCGTCTGGATGCTGGCTTCGACAGGAGTCTTCTTTAATCCAGTTTTCGCATCGCCGCTGAATAGCAAACTGCTCTCGCTGGTTCCTCCCGGGGCCGAACTTGTCGCTGGATTCGAAAACCACACGAATGGGCACTCGTATGGCCGGCTGGTTCTGGCGACGCACAATGACGGGCTCGATCTGGATGATTGGAGGGCCCTTGCGGGGGTCGACAGCAAGAGGAGCGTCGATGAAGTGATCGAGGTTGCCGCTACCGCCCCGACGGGAGCACTCACAGAACACCTGCTCCTGGTAGCGGGGCGATTCGACAAAGAACGAATTTTCAATTCCGCGGAACTGAACGGGGCCGTAAGACGCGAATGCGACGGTGAGACGGTGATGCTCATCAAACCGTTCGCACGCGAGCTGATGGAAATGCCGGAAACGCGTTGGCTGGTCATTCTAGACGGCCGCATCGGGATGTTCGGGTCTCAGTCGATGGTCCAACGTGCGTTGCACCGCTATACGACCCACGCCGATATCGATATGCCACTGATGGAGCGGCTGGCCCAATTGCGCACCGACGTCACTTCGTGGAATGTTATTGTCGCATCCCCGAAGTCCGAAGGAAGCCTGAATAAGACTCAGCCGAACAGTGCGTTGACACGGCTGATCGAAGGCGCAGAAGTGTTGACGGTAGGGACCAGCTTTGGTTCCAAGGTCCGTGTGGATTTCTCGCTCCACGCCGGAAACGATCATGAGGCCGCATTTTTTACTCAGAAAGCGGCATCCTTCGCCAACGTATTTGCGAATGAATCGCCTGTCCGATCCGATTCACTGCTGTCAGTGTGGCGCCGGCTTGGAAACCTTTCCGTTGAGTCGAATCGCGTCCAGGGCTCGGTCGAATTGTCTGCGAAAGAGTTTCAAAAGTGGAGCCAGCAGGGAGGATTCATGCGGCCCTCGGAGGATTCAGCTCTGCGAAATTCGGGACGCGGAGAATAGGCGGGTTGCGGATTAGATGAGAGCGCGGGCGCTATTCTGGGTGCGCGATGAAATTCAAACGGGTGGCCGTGTATTGCGGATCGGCGAGCGGGAGCAATCCTGCTTATTTGGCGGAAGCAGAAGCGTTGGGAAGTGCGATCGCGAGAGCGGGACTGGGGCTGGTGTACGGCGGCGCAAGCGTAGGGCTGATGGGCGCGGTGGCCGATGCGGCGCTGGCTGGAGGCGCCGAGGTGATTGGCGTGCTGCCGGAGATCTTGTCAGGCAGCGAGATCGCGCATCGGGGACTGACGCGTCTTGAAATGGTGCCGACGATGCACGAACGCAAGGCGCGCATGGTGAAACTGGCCGATGCGTTTCTGATGCTGCCGGGCGGTTACGGAACGCTGGACGAGATGATGGAGATCGTCACCTGGAAGCAACTACGGCTGCATGCCAAGCCGTGCGTGCTGATCAACACGGTGGGATACTGGGATCCCCTGCTTGCGTTTCTGGATCGCGCGGTGGAGGCCGGGTTCCTGAAGGCCGAAAATCGCCGACTGCTGGAAGTCGTTGGGTCGGCGGAGAAAGCGGTCGGGATGCTGAGTTCGGTGATGAGTGAGCAGTAGTCGGCTACCAGGGCTCACTCTGCCGTCAAGTTTTAAGAAAGAGATAGCCAGCCACGGCGGGCGAATCGATCGAGGCGGCCATGTCGACCCATGAATGAAGGGCGCATGACGCCTCGACGAGGGGTCTTCAGAGGGCGCTACGTCGTCCGCTAATCAGGTTGAAGACGAGGATTACGAGGGCTACGACGAGCAGGATATGGATCAGGCCGCCGGCGAGGTGGAAACTGAAGCCGAGAAGCCACAAGATCAGAACGACAACAAAAATTGTCCAGAGCATGGTTACCTTTCTTAATGCTGCGGGCGCCTCCGCCGTTCAGGTGCAGAGACGCCCGCGATCTTCAAAGATCGCATTGTTAGTTCGAAGCGACTGCCTGCGCCTTCGCGCCTCTGACTGCATCGAGGAAGGAATTCGCTGAGGAAGGAACGGTTACTTCGCCGTTGAGGATGCGGGCATTTGAGACGTTGTGGCCGTAGATGGCCCTGGTGGAATCTTCGTCGTGACGAATCGAAGCGCCATTGAGCGTGAGTCCGGCGAAGGCACCCTTGGCTCGCGAGTAGGTGAGAATCTCGGCATCCATTTTCCAATCAGTATCAGCCGAGGCATGACGGCCAACCGGTCCGGCTGCCGCAGACGCGTCTGCGCCGAGCTCAAACTTGCTGGAGAGCAACTGGCGCATTCCGCGCTCGTGCTGGATGATCATGACCAGGTCCACGCCCTCGACGCCGATCTGCAATCCCCAGCTGCCGCCGGTTATAGCGAAGAAGATTGGCGCGCTCCAGCCGCTGGCGGTCCTGCAGGTCGCCACACCGCGACCATTTTCCGCGCCGAATACGAAGCCGCCTTTGAGAAGATGGGGAACAACGGCAACACACTTAGCGTGCTCAAGAACTTCTTCAGGAATGCCCTTATCCGGCGCGTCCATGATCTCGTGAAGCACTCTGCCGGCATGGTCGAGTCGGTCATTGGTTGCTTCACGATTGGTTCCCGCCCAGCCGATGCTGGCCATACTCAGTAATGCGACGAACGTAATAACTTTCTTCATGCGATACACCATTTTTCTACCGTGCGGGGCGTTTCTTTCTTCACGCGTGTGGTGAGCGCTTCCGGTAATTTCGATACTATTTCGAGTCTCGATGGTGAGTCTGATCATTAAAGCTCACTTCCTGAGAGATACTTGTATTAGCTGATCAGCCCGATTTGTGGAGTGTGGCTGCGTGACCTCGTCGGTTGGAGGGAGCCTCTGGATGGTTGAATTCGAAAAGACCACATTTGATGCCGCCGACTTCCTCGCGAAGGCTGGGCTGGGACGAAGGATTGTTGAATTGGCGCCGAAGCAGCCGTTCTTTTCGCAGGGAGATCCGGCGGATTCAGTGTTCTACCTGCAAAAGGGCAGGGCAAAGCTGACGGTTGTCTCGAGCGCCGGCAAAGAAGCTACGATCTTGATGCTGGCCGCCGGCGACTTTGTCGGCGAGGGGGCGCTGGCAGCGATACCCGGGCTGCGGTTGTCCACGGCAACTGCGATCACGGCCTGCAGTGCGATGAAGATCAGCCGAAAGGAGATGATTCGGGTGCTGCATGAAGAGCATGGCTTCTCCGACCTGTTTGTGAAGTTCCTGCTGGCTCACAGCATTCGCATTCAAGCGGACCTGGTAGATCATCTCTTCAATTCCAGCGAGAAGCGACTAGCGCGGATTCTGCTGCTGATGGCGGAGTTCGGGAAGCCTGGCGAGCAGGAGACGCTGATTCCCCCTATATCGCAGGAGACATTGGCAGATATGATTGGCACCACGCGCTCGCGGGTGAGCTTCTTCATGAACCGCTTTCGCAAGATGGGGTTCATCGACTACAAGAGCCGCATCCGGGTGCACAAGTCGTTGCTGAATGTGATTTTGCTTGATCCGATGCCGGATGACTAAGCATCGAGATGACCAAGTCTGATCGTTCGTAAATACAAGTGGGGGCCGCGCGGCACGGCCTAGCGAAGGCGGGCGCGCTCGCGCTGAAGTTCGCGGTATAGCTCGCTTTTGGATTGGCCCAGTTCGCGGGCGAGGCGCTTGAGCGCTTCTTTTTCGTCAAGCTTGGATTCGGACTGGAGGCGGGCGACGCGGGCGGAGATGGTCTCCCGGGTCTGAGAATCCAGGCCTGCGGTACCCAGATTTTTGGCGGGGGTTTCGATGAGTAGGACGAATTCGCCACGGATGCGGTCGCGGGTGGCGAGTTCGCGACGAACATCGGCGACGGTTCCGCGGAGAAATTCTTCGTGCAGCTTGGTCAGCTCGCGGGCGGCAACCACGCGCAGTGCCGGGCCGAAAACGGCTTCGAGATCGGCAAGCGTGTCGGCGATGCGATGGGGGGCTTCGTAGAAGATGAGCGTCTGCGCGGATTCGCGCGGCTGCGCGGCTAGTTCTTCGAGGCGCGTGCGGCGGGCTCCGGCTTTTTCCGGCAGGAATCCGAGGAATTGAAACTGTTCCGTGGATAGGCCGGAGGCGATGAGAGCGCTGAGGGCGGCGTTGGCGCCGGGAATGGGGATGACTGGAACGCCGGCGGCGATGGCTGCGTTCACCAGCCAGGAGCCAGGGATCGCTGATGCCGGGCATGCCGGCGTCGGAAACGACGGCGATGCGGGCGCCGGCTTTGAGTGACTCGACCAGTTCTGTGCGCGCGATGGCGCTCGTTGTGCTGGTGATAGCTGACGGTGGGCGTGGCGATGGCGAAGTGGTTGAGGAGTTTTTGGGTCTGGCGGGTATCTTCGCAGGCGATGCGGTCGGCGTGCTTGAGGACTTCGAGGGCGCGGAGAGTGATGTCGCCGAGATTGCCGATGGGCGTGGCGACGAGGTAGAGGCCGGGGGCGAGTTCTTCTGACATTGCTTAGAACATGGTAGTTGAGGGTTGCGGTCTCCCACCCATGCCGCGACAAGATTGTGTCATGGATGGGCACCCGGAGAGTGGGCGAGAAAAGACAAAAGCAGATCCTTCGATTCACTTACCCCGCGAACGATGAACTCTTTCCCGGGGCCCCAAACGCGCTCCTCTCAGGATGACAAATCTTCAATTTCGGTTTTCTTCGATGGCTTGGTTTTGGGGTTATTCGGACGCGTCGTCGGCTTCGATGCGGCGCTGCTCGGCCAGCAGGGACATGGAACTCATCAGGTTTTGCACGCTGACGATGCCGACGACTCTGCCGCTTTCGGTAACGGGAATGAGCGAAAGGCCTTGGCCGCCGGAGATGCGACGGATCGTGGTGCCGAGGGTGTCTTCGGGCCGGGCCACCTGGAAGGCGCGCGACATGATCGACTGGATGTAGCCGTTGCCGTCGTTGCGGAGTGCGTCGACGATGCGCTGCCGGGAGACGATGCCCACCAGTTGCGGACCGCGCACCACCGGGAAGTCCTCCTGCAACGAGTGAACGCAGCGGAAGAGCGCGTCGGCGAGTGTGTCGGATGGCGAGAGTGTGGCAAAGTCGGTGAGCATGACTTCGCGCATGCGGACGGTGTCGACGACGGACTGGAAGAAGACGCCCTGATCCTCAATTTGCGCGCCGATCATGATGAAGAAGCCGGCAATGATGAGCCAGTATCCATGCAGCGCCATGCCGCTGATCATGACGGCGAGGGCGATGAACTGGCCGATGCCGGAGGCGGCGCGGCCGGCGGGCGAGAGTCCGTGGGCGCGGGCGAAGTTGCCGCGCAGCAGGCGGCCGAAATCGAGCGGATAGGCCGGTAGCAGGTGCAGCACACCGAGGCCGGCCTGCATCCACACCATGCTGCGCACCAGGTGATCGCCGGTGATGAAGGGACGCGCAAGCAGGTGCACATCGCCGCCTGCGCCGATGAAGGCGGCAGCGAGCATGAGCGCAGTGATGCAATTGACGGCGGGGCCGATAAAGGCCATGGCAAACTGCCCGAAGCCCTCGTTGGAGGCTTCCTGGCTTTCGGGATTGGCATAGGCGAAGAGGCCGCCGATGGGAAGAAGGAGCACGGCGCGCAACTTGAGGTTGAGATAGGCGGCCATCATGAGGCGCGCGGTTTCGCGCACGATGACGGCGGCAACGCAGATAAAGAAGAGCGCGAGGCCCCGCAGGATTCCCGAGGTAGCGCTGAGGCCCAGGCAGACCAGCGCGAGAGCCGGGAAAAAGACGTGCATGCGCATTTCCACGCCCATCCATCGGCCCAGCGGTATGGTCCAGCCACGCATGTCTAAATTGTAGTGGCTGAGGGGGCCCGGGCGTTTCTTATATCCTGATTCGCGATGCGAGTGATTGCGGGAACGCTGCGGCGAAGGACGTTGGAGGCTCCGGTGGGGCTCAAGACCCGTCCGACGAGCGATCGGCTGCGCGAGACTCTGTTCAACGTGCTTGCGCCGCGGATGGAAGGGGCACGGTTCCTGGATTTGTATGCGGGATCGGGCGCCGTCGGCATCGAGGCAGTGAGCCGGGGAGCCGCGAGCGTGGTGCTGGTGGAGCGGGCCGTGCCGGCGCTGAAGGTGCTGCGAGACAAATCTGGAGACGCTGGGGCTGCGCAACGGGGCGCGTGTGGAGGCGGTGAGCGTCGGGGCATTTTTGCGGCGGATGCGGCCGGAGAGCGCGGAGATGCAGTTCGACGTGGTGTTTCTCGATCCGCCGTATGAGGCCGCCGACGAATATGCGACGACGTTGGGGTTATTGGGTGGCGAGGCCCGCGGATTGCTGGCCGAGGGTGCGGTAGTGATTGCCGAGCATTGGCGGAAGGACAAGCTCGCGGATGAGTATGGTCCGCTACGCAGGACGCGGGTGCTGGAACAGGGGGATGCAGGGCTGAGTTTTTATGAGGCTCCTAGCTTGTAAGGACGAAACTTCTGGCTGGGTGAGGATCGTGCTTTCCCACCCTTGCGGCAGAAGACAAAGACGTCGCAAGGATGGGGCACCGAGGCTCGCTTTGTCGGTGCGAGACTTTCGTGCTGCATGTAGAGATTGAGGCGAAGCGTAAGATGGGGCGGATTGCGGAAAGAGATCGCGTGAAGACCATTCTTAAGGTTGCGGTGGCGCTGAGTGTGTTGCTTGCGGCCGCGGGGATGCAGCCTCAGAGTGCGACGCCGTGGGTGATTGGGCCGTTTACGCGGCCGGCTGTGGGGAATCCGGTGGTGTCGCCCAATCCGGCTTCGACCTTTCAGGACCCGATTCTGAAGGCCCCCGTGCAGTGGGAGGCGCTGCACACGTTCAATCCCGCGGCAATCGTGCGCAAGGGCAAGGTGGTCGTGCTCTATCGTGCTGAGGACAACTCCGGCGCGATGGAGATTGGCGGACACACGTCGCGGTTGGGCCTGGCGGAGAGCGGCGACGGCATTCATTTCAAGCGCATGGGCGAGCCGGTGTTTTATCCGGCCGAGGACGACCAGAAGGCGCGCGAGTGGCCGGGTGGCGTCGAGGACCCGCGCATTGTGGAGCGTGACGACGGCACCTACGTGCTGACCTACACGCAGTGGAATCGCAAGACGTACTCCGTTGGAATCGCAACCTCGCGCGATTTGAAGCACTGGACGAAATACGGGCCGGCATTCCTGACGGCGCTGGGCGGCAAGTACGCGAACCTGATGTACAAGTCGGCGGGAATCGTGACGCAGTTGAAGGACGGGCGACTGATCGCGGCAAAAATTGCCGGTCGCTACTGGATGTACTGGGGCGAAGGGTCGATCCGGCTGGCGACGTCGGAAGACGCGATTCACTGGATACCGGTGGAGGATATGCACGGGCAGCTGGTGGAAATGCTGCGACCAAGGCCAGGGCATTTTGACAGCACGTTTCCTGAGACGGGGCCGCCGCCGGTGCTGACGAGCGTGGGGATCGTGATGCTCTACAACGGCAAAAATGCGCGAGGAGGGCGGTGATCCCGCGCTGGGGCCTGACGCGTATGCAGCGGGCGAGGCGATCTTTGAGACGTCAAATCCGGCGCATCTGCTGGAGCAGACGGATAAGCCGGTGCTGAAGCCGGAACTCCCCTACGAAAAGACCGGGCAGTATGCGGCGGGCACGACGTTTGCCGAGGGGCTGGTGTTCTTTCGCGGCAAGTGGTTCTTGTACTACGGGTGCGCGGATTCGCTGGTGGCGGTGGCGACGGCTCCGGCTCAAGCGATGACTTCCGAAGGGCTGCGGATGACTCCAGCAACCCAGACCACGATGGGACTACCGGCTGGCGGGAAGGCCGATGTGGTGCCTCCGGGCGCTGAGGCGAATGCGCGCGGGTTCTATCTGCACGGCGGCGACACGGTAGTGTTTTACGGCGACAGCATCACGGAGCAGAACTACTACAACCAGTGGGTCGAGCTCTACGCGGCGACACGATTTCCGTGGATGCGGGTGCATTTCTATGGCGCGGGTGTGGGTGGTGATCGCGTGACGGGCGGCGCCGGAGGGCCGATCGATCAGCGGCTGGAGCGCGATGTGTTTTCAGAAAAGCCGACGGTCGTAACAGTGATGCTGGGGATGAATGACGGCGGATACAGGCCACGACCGATGCGATCGAGCAGACCTACGTGAAGGGATACGAGCATCTGCTCGATTCGATTCGCGAGCATGTGCCGGGCGTGCGGATGACGCTGCTGGGGCCTTCGCCGTACGACGATGTGACGCGTCCGGTGATTTTTCCGGGCGGATACAACGCGGTGATGCAACACTTCTCGGATGTAGATCAGTCGCTGGCGGACAAGTATGGCGCGTCGTTCGTGAATCTAAATTCGCCGGTGGTGACGGCGATCCGGAAAGCCGACGCGATGGACCCGAAGCTCGGGGTGCTCCTGCTGCCGGACCGTGTGCATCCCGATCCGCTGGCGCACTGGGTGATGGCCGAAGCGCTACTGAAGGGGTGGCATGCTCCGGCGCTCGTCTCGGATGTGACAGTGGACGCACATGCAGGGACGATAACGCAGGCTCGCAACGCGGCGGTGAGCCATGTGGACCAGACCGACGGCGTTCTGAAGTGGACCGAATGGGAAAATGCGCTTCCGCTACCTTTGACGCGGAGCAATGCAACCACAGCGCTGCTCCAGGACCTGACCGACATCGAGCAACAACTGAATCAGGAGACGCTGCGGGTGACCGGATTGGCAGCGGGTCGATACACGTTGAGCATCGATGGCGAAACTGTGGACACGTTTTCGCCGGAGGCGCTCGAGAGCGGCATCAACCTGGCGGAGTACGGAACGCCGATGTTTCATCAGGCGCAGCGGGTGAGTTGGCTGGTGCGCGATCGCGACGAGACACACTATATCCACCTGCGGATGCGCGTCAGGAACGCGGATACCGGCAGCGAAGAGGGTAAGGATGTGATGCAGGCGTTTGAGAATTCGCTGGAGGACTCGATCTACGATGCGGCGGTGCCGAAGCCGCATGTGTTCCGACTGACGCTAGTCGCCACGGGAACGACGCAGAGCACGCGGTGAAGCTGCCGTATAGATAAGTCCTATGAGGAGGGTGTGATCGCGGGGATTTCGCTGAAGTCGGTACTGGAGACCGAGGGCCCCGATACGGGAGCGACACTGCGCGATGTGACGACGCACGCAGCGGGCCCGGCGGGCGCGCTGCCGCTGACGGCGGAGATGCTGCTGAAGGAGCCATCAGGGAACCTGTTCGGGCTGAGCCAGAATGCGGGGATGGGCTGGGAGGCTTCGCGGCTGCTCGATCCGGAGTTTCTGATCCTGAGTACGCATGGCGGGCTTGCGCGCCGAAGATGGCCGGCCGATTGCGCTGGGATTTCACACGGGACATTGGGAAGTTGGCCTGCTGGTTGCGGAGGCCGCGCGCGAGTTGAAGGCGCTGCATGCGATTCCGTTTGCAGGGGCGTGCACTGATCCTTGCGACGGCCGAACGCAGGGCACGACGGGCATGATGGACTCGCTGCCGTTTCGCAACGATGCGGCAATGGTGCTGCGGCGGCTGATGCGGTCGTTACCCACGAGTAAAGGCGTGCTGGGCGTGGCGACGTGCGACAAAGGGCTGCCGGCGATGATGATGGCACTCGCCTCGGCTGGAGCGTTGCCGGCGGTGCTGGTTCCGGGTGGCGTGACGCTGCTGCCTGAGTCCGGCGAGGATGCCGGCAAGGTGCAGACCATCGGCGCTCGCTTTTCGCAGCAGCAGATCACGCTGGAATATGCGGCGGAGGTGGGATGCCGCGCGTGCGCATCTCCAGGCGGAGGATGCCAGTTTCTCGGGACGGCGGCGACGGCGCAGGTGATCGGCGAGGCGCTGGGCTTGGCGTTGCCGCATACGGCTCTGGCGCCTTCGGGACAGCCGATCTGGCTCGATGCTGCAAAGCGTTCTGCACGCGCAATCATCCGGTTGCATGAATCGAAAACTCGGGGCACGTGATGTGCTGACCGATGCGGCGGTGCGGAATGCGATGGTGCTGCATGCGGCGTTTGGAGGGTCGACGAATTTGCTGCTGCATCTGCCTGCGATTGCATTCTCCGCGGGATTGAAGCGGCCGACGCGCACGGACTGGGAAGAAGTAAATCGCGAAGTGCCGCGGCTTGTGGATGCGCTGCCGAATGGGCCGCGGGGATTTGCGACGGTGCAGGTGTTTCTCGCCGGCGGGGTGCCGGAGGTAATGCTGGCGCTTCGAGCGGCGGGGCTCCTGGATACGAGTGTGAAGACTGTCAGTGGTGACACGCTCGATACGAGCCTCGACTGGTGGCGGGACAGCGAACGAAGGCACACGCTGCGCGAGCGACTGAAGGAACTCGATGGCATCGATGCGGATGACGTGATCATGACGCCGGATCGGGCGCGGGCGCGTGGGCTGACGGCGACGGTTTGCTTTCCTGTCGGGAATCTTGCGCCGGAGGGTTCGGTCATCAAGAGCACGGCCATCGATCCTTCGCTGATCGGAGAGGATAACGTATTTCGCCATCGCGGACCGGCTCGGGTTTTTACAACGGAGGCAGCGGCGATTGCCGCGATCAAGGAGGGCAAGATCGGGCACGGCGATGTGATTGTGCTGATCTGCAGCGGACCGAAGGGCGCGGGGATGCAGGAGATCTACCAGGTTACGTCGGCGCTGAAACAGTTGCCGCATTGCAAGCATGTGGCGGTGCTGACGGACGCGCGCTTCAGCGGGGTTTCGACGGGCGCGTGTATCGGGCACATTTCGCCGGAGGCGCTGGCGGGTGGACCGATTGGGAAAGTGCTCGATGGCGATCAAATCGAAATTGTGGTCGATCGTGGGAGGCTCACGGGATCGGTGCACCTGGTTGGCGATGCACAATGCGAGTTTGGGGCGGAAGTAGGTGCGCGGGAATTGGCGGGGAGACAGCCGCGCGCGGATTTGCAGCCGCATCCGGCGCTGCCGGAGGATACGCGCCTGTGGGCAGCGCTTGTCGAGGCAAGCGGCGGTGTGTGGGGCGGGTGTGTTTACGACACGGACAAGATTGTGGCCGCACTGCAGTCCAAAAAGTCGGCCGGTTGAGGGTATTGCTCTTTCACCCATACCGCGGTGAAGCTGCGTCGTGGATGGGGTACCCATGTTTTAGTGACTTATCGAGTTTTTTTGAAATGCAACGTTTTGGTTGCGTGATGAGAAATTAGCGGTTTCAGACTTACGTTGAAAATGGTGAATAGCGTGAAAATACAGCAGGTATGGCTGATGGTTGCTGCGGCAGTTGTGCTGGCGGGGAGTTCGAGCGTGCAGATCGCAGGAGGCTGGCTTCGATGCCAAGGAGTGCTCCATCTCCGCAGTTGGTCATTATTGATACCGACATTGGCGATGACATTGACGATGCGTTTGCGCTGGCGCTGGCATTGAAGAGCCCGGAGTTGAAGATCCTGGGCGTGACCACGACATTTGGCGATACGGACGATGCGCGCGCGGCTGCTGGATCGCTATTTGAGTGCGATCGGGCGGAGGGACATTCCGGTCTTTGCGGGGCCACCTTCAAACACGGACAACGTGATGACGCAGGAAGCGTATGCGAAGCGCGTCCCGGAAAAAAAGCATGCAGATGGCGCAGAATTTATTTTGCGCGAGGCTCGCTTGCATCCGGGCCAGATCACGCTGATCGGTATTGGTCCGCTTTTCACGGTGCAGGCGGCGATTGAGCGCGATCCGGCGGCGTTCAAAAAGCTGAAGCGCGTGGTGATCATGGGCGGAAGCATTGAGCGCGGATATGGCACGGATGCGCAGGGCAAACCGAAGCCGCCGGAGCCGGAATGGAACATCGATCGCGACCCGGAGGGGGCCAAAGCGCTGCTCGCATCGGGTGTGCCGGTGTTCATGATGCCTCTCGATTCAACTCAAGTGCCTTTGGACACGAAAGGCCGTGAGGCCATCTTTGCGCACGGATCGCCGCTGACCGACCAGTTGACGCTGCTCTATCACCAATGGATGGCCGGCACGCCGTCGCACAGCCCGACGCCGACACTGTTTGATCCGGTCGCGGTGACCTATACCTTCCGGCCGGATTTGTGCCCGGCAAAGTCGATGCATATCGATGTGGACGCAAAGGGGCTGACGACTCAGGGGCTGGGGGCCCCGAATGCCCAGGTCTGCCTGCAATCGGACGAGAAGGGATTCTTGGATCTGCTTTTGAAGCGTCTGGACGGAGATTGATGCCGGAAATCGCTGTGAATATCTGTAGATAACAGGCTGAAATCACGGGAATTTAGTTGGAATTCGCAGATGTGTGCTCGAAATCACATGCAACTTCATTGACAGCAGGGGAAAGTAAGAGAAAAATGGCGGGTCGTTGGAAATCTGAGCCGATAGGCACGCGTACGGAGGGAGTGTGAGAAGCATGCTGAATTGGAAGGCTTTAGGGGTGTTGCTTCTGGGGTGTTCGGGTCTTGTTGTGGCCGGGTGCAAATCGGCGCCCGATCTGACGCCGACGCAGGCGTTGGCGCTGGTGCAGGCAAAGTATGACCAGACGGCCGCAGTGCCGACAACTATCCTCGTGAACGATGCAGGGATGCGGGCAGGAATCACGGCCAAGCTCTGGGATCGGACGAAGGTGTACCCGAACAAGCTATGGGCGGATTTCAAACTGACGCCGGACGGAAAGAAGGCGGTAGTGTTACCCGGTGGTGGCGACACGATCGAATGGCGGCCGGAGAATCTGGACGACAAGAACTACACCATTGTGGTGATGACTGTGGCTGCCAATCATCTGAGAGCGCATGACATGGGCGACTTGCAGGATGAGATGATGGCGGGCGCGGACACAGCTAAATCAGGGAAATATACCGAGGGCGTCAACCTCGCCGGCGTGCCGCAGACACTTCAGGACATCGCGCACAATCCCGGCAACAAGCTGAGCACGAAAAAACAGGCCGATTTTTCGCTGACGAATGGGGCTTGGACATTGAAATCAATCGAATAATTGACGAAATGCAGAAGGGGTGGTGTTGAACTCGTTGACCCCACCCCTGTTTCTTGTTATCTTTATAAGGTTCCGCAAGAACACGCCTTTCCGTGTGTGCTAACGGCAGGCGGGTAACGGGAGATCCCCGGTCAGGAAGTTTGTCGAGGGATCTGTATCCGAGGCCGCAAGCAACATTCGGCCATCGTCCCCGAATCGCTCTCCTCTTGCGAAGGGCAGGGACACATCGCTCACCCGGGTGAAGGAAAGACGGGGAAGCGATAGATCGCATCGGTGCTCGCGCGTTTCTCCACCTTGGAGGGCTATGCGAGCCGGAACCGGCGAAACGGAGTTGGCTTTTCCCGTTTAAAAGCGGGAAAACGACCGGCCACCGTCCTGGTTCTCGTCTGGAAGTGGAACGAAGGCAGACGCGAAGCAGCAACTTGGGCTTTCGTGCGTGTGCGCGTTGAAGAATGCGCTCAATGCATGAAAAGCCGAGGAAAGCTTGCGCGCGGCTGGAAGCAGGTTGGGTTTAAAGGTTTTGGGGTAAGGAGTTTCAGTTTGCCGACATTTAATCAATTGGTTCGCAAGGGGCGTACGGCCCCGCGGTACAAGACGGCGTCCCCTGCACTGCAGGCCTCGCCGCAGCGGCGCGGAGTTTGCACCCGCGTGTACACACAGACCCCCAAGAAGCCGAACTCGGCGCTGCGTAAGGTGGCTCGCGTGCGGTTGACCAACGGGATCGAGGTCACGACCTACATTCCCGGCATCGGCCACAACCTGCAGGAGCACTCGATTGTGCTGATCCGCGGCGGCCGTGTGAAGGATCTGCCGGGCGTGCGTTATCACGTGGTCCGCGGCACGCTTGATTCAGTGGGCGTGGCCAACCGGAAGCAGAGCCGCTCGAAGTACGGTGCGAAGCGCGCCAAGGGCGGAGCGGCGGCGAAGAAGTAGTTTGCGGTTCCCGGGCGGAATGATGGTACCGGGACTGGGGTAACAGAAGCGGCGCGAAAGCGCGAAGGATTTCGAGGAGCTATGCCAAGAAAAGGGCACATTGGAAAGCGGGAAGTTGCGGCGGATCCGGTTTACGGGTCAACGCTTGTCACCAAGTTTGTGAACTCCATGATGTGGGGCGGCAAGAAGTCGACCGCGCAAGGCATCTTCTATCAATCGATGAAGAACCTTGAGGAGAAGGGTGGCGGGGATGATGCGCTGAAGCTCTTCAAGAAGGCCGTCGAGAACTGCAAGCCGCTGCTCGAGGTCAAGACCCGTCGTGTAGGTGGCGCCAATTACCAGGTTCCGATTGAAGTGAATGCGGATCGGCGTACCTCGCTGGCGATCCGCTGGCTCATCACCTACGGGCGTGCCCGCGGTGAGAAGGGCATGATCGACAAGTTGAGCAATGAGCTGCTTGACGCGGCCAATGGCCGTGGCGCGGCGATGAAGAAGAAGGAAGACGTGCACCGCATGGCCGAGGCCAACAAGGCCTTCGCGCACTATCGCTGGTAGTTGGGCGGCACGAGGGAAGAAGAGTTTTAGCCGGCAGATAGATCGGTCCGGCGCGGAGGCCCTGAACGAAGTGGGCCTTCGAACTGTAAGAAACGGCGGGCCTTCTGGCTCGCAAGGATAAAGATAGCCGTGGCTCGCACCATACCTCTAAGTCGTTGCCGGAACATCGGAATCATGGCGCACATCGACGCCGGAAAGACGACTGCGACCGAACGCATCCTCTTCTACACGGGCATCACGCACCGCATCGGTGAAGTGCATGAAGGCACCGCGACCATGGATTACATGGAGCAGGAGCAGGAGCGCGGCATCACCATCACGTCGGCTGCAACGACGTGCATGTGGAAAGACATCCGCATCAACATCATTGATACCCCGGGCCACGTGGACTTTACCGCGGAGGTGGAGCGGTCGCTCCGTGTTCTGGATGGTGCGGTTGCGGTGTTTGACTCTGTCAGCGGCGTGCAGCCCCAGACTGAAACGGTGTGGCGGCAGGGCGACAAGTACAAGGTTCCGCGTATCTGCTTTGTGAACAAGATGGACAAGAACGGCGCCGATTTCGAGCACGTTCTGGACACGATTCGCAAGCGGCTGGGCGCGCGGCCAGTGGCATTGCAGATTCCGATTGGCGCAGAAGCCGGTTTCAAAGGTGTCGTCGATCTCATCGAGATGAAAGCGGTTCTCTGGCACGACGAGACCATGGGCGCCGAGTATGACGTTCAGGCGATTCCGGCCGATCTGCAGAAGAAGGCGGAAGCATTCCGTCTCCAACTGATCGAAGTGATTGCCGAGACCGACGATGTGTTGCTTGAGAAGTTTCTCGAAGGCGAGACGCCGACCATAGAAGAACTGAAGAGAGGTATTCGCCAGGCGACCATCGATCTGAAGGTCTTTCCGGTGATCTGTGGTTCTGCGTTCAAGAACAAGGGCGTGCAAACGCTGCTCGACGCGGTTGTCGATTATTTGCCCAGCCCGCTGGATAAGCCTCCGGTCGAGGGTATCGATCCGCACGACCACAGCGTGACATTGATTCGGAAGGCAGACGATAGCGAGCCTCTGGCGGCGTTGGTGTTCAAGCTGATCAATGATCCATTTGGCAAGCTGTCGTTCATTCGTATTTACTCAGGTTCACTGAAGACGGGCGACACGATTCTGAATCCGCGTACCGGCAAGACAGATCGCGTGGGACGCCTGGTGAAGATGCACGCTAACAAGCGTGAGGACATCACTGAGATCTACGCGGGCGACATCTGCGCATGTGTGGGCCTGAAGGAATTGAAGACGGGCGACACGCTGAGTTCGCCACAGCATCCGATTGCGCTCGGCGCTATTGTGTTCCCGGAACCTGTGATTTCGGTGGCAATTGAGCCGAAGACCAAGGCCGACCAGGAAAAGATGGCAATGGGGTTGTCGCGTCTGGCCGATGAGGATCCCACCTTTAAGGTGCGGACCGATGAAGATTCAGGTCAAACGATTATCAGCGGAATGGGCGAATTGCACCTCGAGATTCTCGTCGATCGCTTGAAGCGCGAGCACAAGGTTGAGGCGAATGTCGGCGAGCCGAAGGTTGCCTTCCGCGAGACGATTCGCAAGACGGCCGAAGCGGAAGGCAAATACATCCGTCAGACCGGCGGCTCGGGCAACTACGGACATTGCAAGCTGCGCATCGAGCCCAATGAGCCGGGCAAGGGTTACGAGTTCATTAACGAAATCAAGGGCGGATCGGTACCGAGGGAATACATCAAGCCCATCGATCAGGGCGTGCAGGGTGCATTGGAGTTGGGTATCCTGGCAGGCTTCCCGATCGTGGACGTCAAGGTGATCCTGTTCGACGGCAGCTATCACGAAGTCGACTCGAACGAAATGGCGTTTAAGTTTGCCGGTTCGATTGCCTTCAAGGAAGCTGCGCGCAAGGCACACCCGGTGCTGCTGGAGCCGGTGATGGCGGTTGAAGTCACGGTGCCCGAGGAGTTCATGGGCGTGATTATCGGCGACATCAACTCGCGGCGCGGGCGGATCGAGGGTATGGAGCATGCGGCGGGGTCGCAGGTCATCAAGGCGATCGTTCCGCTGAAGGAAATGTTCGGCTATGTGAACGAGATTCGTTCATCGACACAAGGCCGCGCGTCGTATTCAATGCAGTTCGCGCGCTACGAAGAGGCGCCGCGCATGATCGCCGATGAAATCATCGGCCGAGCGCAAGGGAAGTAGCAGTCAGGTTTTGGGGCTGGAGCCGGAACGCCGGCGCCCCTGGGAACAACGGGTAGTACAAGCCACTGAAAGGGATTTGGATTTCTTATGGCGAAGGAAAAGTTTGATCGTTCGAAGCCGCATGTGAACGTGGGAACGATTGGTCACATCGATCACGGCAAGACGACGTTGACGGCGGCGATCACGAAGGTATTGCAGAAGCACAACCCGAAGAACACGTTCCGTTCGTTTGACTCGATCGACAACGCGCCGGAAGAGCGGGAGCGCGGTATCACGATCGCGACGGCGCACGTGGAGTACGAGACGCCGAACCGGCACTATGCGCACGTCGATTGCCCGGGCCACGCCGACTACATCAAGAACATGATCACCGGCGCAGCGCAGATGGACGGTGCGATTCTCGTAGTCGCAGCGACCGACGGCCCGATGCCCCAGACCAAGGAACACGTTCTGCTGGCTCGCCAGGTGGGCGTGCCCTGCATCGTGGTGTTTCTGAACAAGTGCGACGCGGTTGAAGACGAAGAGCTGACGGATCTGGTCGAGATGGAAGTCCGCGAACTGTTGTCGAAGTACCAGTTCCCGGGCGACGACGTTCCGGTGATTCGCGGATCGGCTCTGGGCGCATTGAACGGCGAAGCCAAGTGGGAAGCGAAGATCGACGAGCTGATGGAAGCAGTGGACAAGTACGTTCCGCAGCCGGAGCGCGCCGTGACCCTGCCCTTCCTGATGCCGATCGAAGACATCTTCTCGATCTCTGGACGCGGAACTGTTGTGACCGGAAGAATCGAACGCGGCAAGGTGAAGGTGGGCGAGGATGTCGAGATTGTCGGCTTCCGCGAGACCCGCAAGTCGGTTTGCACGGGCGTTGAAATGTTCAAGAAGCAGCTGGACGAGGGCCTGGCGGGCGATAACGCCGGCATCCTGCTGCGCGGCATTCCCAAGGAAGACGTCGAGCGCGGCATGGTTCTGGCGAAGCCGGGATCGATCACGCCTCACACCAAGTTCAAGGGCACCGTGTACGTGCTGAGCAAGGAAGAAGGCGGCCGTCATACGCCGTTCTTCAAGGGCTATCGTCCGCAGTTCTACTTCCGTACGACAGATGTGACGGGAGTGGCGGAGTTGCCTGAAGGCACGGAGATGGTGATGCCGGGCGACAACGTGGAGCTGGTGATTGAACTGATTACACCGGTAGCCATGGAAAAGGGTCTGCGGTTTGCGATCCGCGAAGGCGGACGCACGGTAGGCGCAGGCGCGATTTCGGAAATTATCAAGTAGACGCTGGCCGCGTCGGGCGGATCGCCCAACAGTGCGCAACGAACGACGCGGCAAGCGAAATCTGATCACTGATCTCTGATCACTGATCACTTGGAAAGAAGAGCCAATGGTAGGTCAAAGGATTCGAATTCGGTTGAAGGCATACGACTATCGCGTGCTGGATACCTCGACCGGCGAGATTGTGGAGACGGCCAAGCGCACCGGAGCAACGGTGGCGGGTCCGATTCCGTTGCCGACGATCAAGAACAAGTACTGCGTGCTGCGTTCGCCGCACGTGGACAAGAAGTCGCGCGAGGCGTTCGAGATTCGCACCCACAAGCGGCTGATCGACATTCTTGAGCCGACGCAGCAGACCGTGGACGCGCTGATGAAACTCGATCTCCCGGCCGGTGTGGACGTCGAGATCAAGGCGTTCGAAAAGTAGGCACCTGCGGTGCGGCTGACTGCGCCTTGCGGCGCGAATGGTCGACGGCAGCAAAAGGGTTAAGGAAATTCGCAGCCCGCACAGGGCTCCGGCAGTGCAGAGTCAAAGTGCTTTGCATGATGAGGTGAGGAAGATATGGCAGTCACAGGGATTCTGGGAAAAAAGATCGGCATGACGCAGGTCTTCGACGAAAAGGGCGATGTGCACCCGATTACGGTGTTGCAGGCTGGCCCTTGCGTGATTACGCAGTTGAAGACGCTGGCCAAGGACGGCTATGACGCCGCACAGATTGGCCTGGTGGAGTTCATCAAGACCAAGAACGTGACCAAGCCGCAGGCGGGGCACTTCGCGAAGACCGAAGCTCCTCCGGTGAAGGTGATCAAGGAAGTTGACGTCGAGGCCTCCACTGATGGCGAAGCCGAGACCAAGGCTGGCGACCGTGTGCTGGTTGACATCTTTACCAATGCGAAGTTCGTGGACGTGATCGGAACTTCAAAGGGACGCGGGTTTGCGGGCGTTGTGCGCCGGCACAAGTTTGGCGGCGGACCGAAGTCGCACGGACACATGTTCCAGGTGCAGGGTTCAATCGGTGCATCGAGCTTTCCGTCGCGCGTGTTTCCGGGGCAGCGCATGCCTGGTCACATGGGCGCGGCGCAGATCACGGTTCGAAACTTGCGCATTCGCGGCATCGACGTGGAAGAGAACCTTCTGATGGTCGAGGGCGCGGTTCCAGGATCGCGTGAAGGGTACGTGCTGATTTCGAAGGCGAAGACTCCGCCGCGCGAGCGCCGCGGATTTGCGGGTTCGGGTACTGTCGATCCGCTGAAGGCTTCGAAGAAGGCAACCGCGAAGCGGAAGTAATCACCTGCGGTGGGGCCAATCGCGCCCTTCGGCGCACGAGATGGAGAGCTGGCGGAAGATGCCGGCGAAAGAGATTCAGGGTCGGGGAACAATCCGGCGGAAGAAGAAGACGATGGCAAACGTAGATGTTGTTAATCTGAACGGCGAAAAAGTGGGCTCGCTCGAGCTGGCCGATGCGGTATATGGCCAGGTGAACGAGGCGCTGCTGTGGGAGGCGGTAAAGCACTATCGTGCTTCGCTGCGCCAGGGCACGCACAAGACCAAGAGCCGCACCGAAGTGTCCGGATCGGGTAAGAAGTTGTGGAAGCAGAAGGGTACGGGCCGCGCGCGTATCGGCTCGGTGCGTTCGCCGTTGTGGCGGCACGGTTACACCGTCCACGGACCCCAGCCGCGTAGCTATGACTATGCGTTCCCCCGCAAGAAGCTGCAGGGCGCGCTGCGCTCAGCGTTGGCTTCGAAGCTCGCCGACGGCAAGCTGACTGTGGTGGATACGCTGGAGCTGAAAGAAGGTAAAACCAAGCTCTATCGCCAGGCACTGGACAAGCTCGCGGTAACGCGCACGGCACTGATTGTCGAGAACGGCAAGACGCTCTCGCAGGCATTGATGCTGGGCGCGCGCAATCTCAAGGGTGTTGAACTGGTTCTCAACAACGAAGTGCATCCTTACGATCTGCTGCGGTATGAGCGGGCAATCTTCTCGAAGGCCGCGATCGAGCAGTTGACGGATTCTCTCGTGAAGAGTGTTTCGAAGCGCAGTGCTGCGCAGACGGAGGCCGCGTAATGCCGAGTCTTTATACAGTGATTCGCCGGCCGTTGATTACGGAAAAGGGCCTGAGCGTGAAGGAAACCGAGGGCACGCTGGTGTTCGACGTGGCTCCGGAAGCCTCGAAGACCGAGGTGAAGCAGGCGGTCGAGGCTCTCTTCAAGGTGAAGGTAGCTGCGGTTCGGACTGCGAATGTGGTCGGCAAGGAACGCCGCCGGGGCAAGTTCGCGGGTTTCCGCCCCGATTGGAAGAAGGCTTACGTCCGGCTGAAGGCCGGCGAGAAGCTGCCGGAGTACGTGAGCAATTTGTAGGGCAGCTTTTAGCTGTCAGCTCTCAGCTTTCAGCTCCGGGTAATCGGAGCCAAGCGGCGAGCCTGAGGTAAGTCACAGAAGTTGGGTTTAGATGGATGAGCTGAGAGCTAACGGCTGAAAGCTGAAAGCTGGTTCATCAAGGACAAAAGACGATGGCTATCAAGACATACAGACCGATCACGCCGACGTTGCGGTTTCAGACCACGCTGGTCAATGACGACCTGACGACGGATAAGCCGCACAAGCCGCTGCTGGCAGTGCGCAAGCGGACGGGCGGACGCCGCAACACGGGCGACATGACAATTCGGCACCACGGCGGCGGGCATAAGCAGAAGATCCGGCTGATCGATTTCAAGCGCGACAAGTTCGGCGTTCCGGGCAAGGTGGCGACCATTGAGTACGATCCGAACCGCTCAGCGCGTATCGCACTGGTGCACTATGCCGACGGTGAGAAGCGCTACATCCTGCAACCCGTTGGGTTGAAGGTCGGCGCAACGGTGAGTTCTGGACCCGAGGCCGACATTCTGGTTGGCAATGCGTTGCCGCTGAAGAACATTCCGGCCGGCACCACGGTGCACGCGATTGAGCTTCGGCCGGGCAAGGGCGCGCAGATGGCGCGTTCGGCCGGTGCGCAGGCGCAACTGGTGGCCAAGGAAGGCGCCTACGCGCTGCTGAAGCTGCCCTCCGGCGAAACCCGCAAGGTGCTGGTTGAATGCCTCGCAACCGTTGGACAGGTGGGCAACACCGATCACGAGAATGTGGCGATCGGCAAGGCGGGCCGGAACCGTTGGAAGGGTATTCGCCCGACCAACCGCGGCGTCAGCATGAATCCTGTGGATCACCCGCACGGCGGCGGTGAGGGTAAGACCTCCGGTGGCCGTCATCCTGTGACCCCGTGGGGCCAGCCGACACGCGGATACAAGACACGCAACAACAAGCGGACCGATGCATTCATCGTCAGCCGCCGGGCGAAGTAGAGGAGCTGAGGGTATATGGCACGTTCGACGAAGAAGGGCCCGTTTGTGGATGCGCACCTCACGACCAAGATCGAGGTGCTCAACACGGCCAACGACAAGAAGGTTGTGAAGACCTGGTCGCGGCGTTCGACGATCTTCCCGGAGTTTGTGGGGCACACGATCGCGGTCCACAACGGCAAGAAGTTTGTTCCGGTGTACGTGACCGAGAACATGGTGGGACACAAGCTGGGTGAGTTTGCCCCCACGCGTACGTTCAAGGGACACACTGGCGGGTCGAAGGCGGCAGAAGCTACAGCGAAGCCGGCTGGTCCGCGATAGTTGAGATTCGGCGCAACTGGCGCCAGCGAATTTGAGGAAGAGACCAATGGCAGTCGAGACAAAAGAATACCGGGCCGAAGCGAGGTTTCAGCGAGTGTCGCCGCAGAAGGCGCGGCTGGTGCTGGACCTGATCAAGGGCCGGGGAGTTCAGGAAGCGCTGGAGACGGCGCAGTTCACCAAGAAGCGCATTGCTCCGGTGATTCACAAGCTGCTGACCTCGGCCGTGGACAACGCGAAGTACGTGTCGGGCGAGCAGGGGATTGACCTGGACGTTGACAACCTCTACGTGAAGCAGGCAATTGCGAACGACGGTCCGCGCATGAAGAGGATCCGTCCCGCACCGATGGGACGCGCGTATCGCTACCAGCGCAGGCTGACGCACATTATTTTGTCCGTCGCCGAGCGCGACGGTGGGCACTCGCACCTGGTGACCAAGGCGGTGGAGCCGGAGACGGTGGCGAAGCCTGCGAAGAAGACGGCTGCGAAGAAGGCAGCTCCGAAGAAGACAGCGGCGAAGAAGCCGGTAGCGGCAACGAAGAAAAAGGCCAAGAAGTAGGCCGAGAGGTTTGAGGAAAAAAGTATGGGACAGAAAGTCCACCCTTATGGATTCCGGCTGGGAGTAAACAAGCCATGGCGCTCGCGCTGGTTCTCTGAGCGCGACTATGACAAGCTCCTGGTTGAGGACGTGAAGCTCAAGAAAGAGTTGCGCGAAAAGCTGAAGGCTGCCGGCGTAAGTTCGGTGGAAATCGAGCGTCCGGGCAACAAGCTGCGGTTCCTGATCCGCACGGCACGTCCAGGCATCGTGATCGGCCGCAAGGGCGCCGAGATCGAGAAGCTGAAGACCGAGCTTGGCAAGCGCACCAACCGCGAAGTGTTCATCGACATCATCGAGGTGAACAAGCCGGAGCTGGACGCACAGCTGGTGTCGGAGAATATCGCGCTGCAGCTGGAAAAGCGCGTGAGCTTCCGCCGCGCGATGCGCAAGAGCGTGGATTCGGCGCTGCGCTTCGGCTGCAAGGGAATCAAGGTGCGTGTCTCGGGCCGGTTGAACGGCAACGAAATCGCGCGCTCGGAGTGGTACCTGCAGGGGCGGTTGCCGCTGCACACGCTCCGCGCGGATATCGACTACGGATTTACCGAGGCGCACACCACCTACGGCGTAATCGGCGTGAAGACGTGGATCTATCGTGGCGACATTTACGAGCAGAAGCGCCGCCAGGCCGCGCCGTCAGGTACGGGAGTGTTTTAAAGGCAGTTGTCAGTGATCAGTTGTCAGTGGTCAATGATTCGTGCCGGATGAAGTTTTGTGATTTGTCCAGGGTTAGTTGCAGGATGTGAGGATTGAACGTCAGTTTAAGCAAGAAGAAACTGACCACTGATCACTGACAACTGACCACTGGTTTTGAGGATTTCGTTATGTTGATGCCAAAGAAGGTGAAGTTCAGGAAGCAGCAGAAGGGCAAGCGGCGCGGTAAAGCGTGGCGCGGGTCGTCGCTGTCTTTCGGTGAGTACGGTTTGAAGGTCCTGGAGTGCGGCTACATCACAGACCGGCAGATCGAGGCCAGCCGTATCGCCATGACCCGCTTCATCAAGCGCGGCGGCAAGATCTGGCTGCGGCTGTTTCCAGACAAGCCGATTACCAAGAAGCCTGCCGAAGTTCGAATGGGTTCGGGCAAGGGCGCGCTGGATCACTGGGTTGCAGTTGTGCGGCCGGGCAAGATCCTGTTCGAGATGGAAGGCGTGACGCCCGAGATCGCGCAGGAAGCGATGCGGCTGGCCTCGAACAAACTGCCGTTGAAGACCAAGTTCGTGCAGCGTCCGGGCGCCGAGAAGACAGTAGCGGCCGAAAAGAAGACGGCATAGGCCGAGTATTCGGCATAGGGAAGACGCGCCGGCTGATCCGCAGGGATTGGCAGAGCGCCGGAGATAAGAGATGGAACTCACAAAGATTCGTAGTTTGAGCGACGACGAGCTGCTGCACCATGAGAAGACCTCTGGCGAGCAACTGTTTCGGCTTCGCTTCCAGGTCTCGATGGGGCAGAACGACGGAGTGAAGAAGCTCCGCCAGCTGCGCAAGGAGATCGCACAGATCAAGACGGTTTCGCGCGAGCGCGAGCTGGGCATTCGCGGCGCCACGCACGAGCTGGTTTCAACGCTGCCGGCAGGCGAAGAGAAGAAGAGCGCCAAGAAAGCCGTGAAGACCGTGAAAAAGGCTGCGAAGCCCGCTACGGCCAAGACCAACGCGAAGAAGAGCACCAGCAAGAGCGCGGAGAAGAAGGGAGCCGGTAAATGACGGCGGCAACAGAGAAGCAGGCGCCGGCAAGCCGGCGCAACGAGAAGGTGGGCAACGTGGTTTCGACCAAGATGCAGAAGACCATTGTGGTCGAGGTCGAGATGCGCAAGGCCCATGCGAAGTACAAGCGCATTGTGAAGAGCTCGAAGAAGTTCTATGCGCACGATGAGCAGAATTCTGCGCGGCTGGGCGATGTGGTTCGCATCCGCGAGACCAGGCCGCTGAGCAAGCTGAAGCGCTGGTCGCTTGAAGAGATTGTCCGGCGTTCCTCGCTGGCACAGATTGAAGACACGGCTGGAACAGCCGCTGAAGTAGACGCCGCCAAGTAGGCGGAGCGGTTCTAAGGAGAAGAATCCATGGCTGTGCAAATGAGAACCATGCTCGCGGTGGCCGACAACTCCGGCGCGCGCAAGCTGCAGGTGATTTTGCCGCTCGGCGGCGGCCTCGGCAAGATCGCCGGTCTCGGCGATGTTGTGACCGCCGCGGTGAAGGAAGCTTCGCCGGACGGTACGGTGAAAAAGGGCAAAGTGGTCAAGGCGGTCATCGTACGCACCCGCAAAGAGCATCGTCGCCGTGACGGAACCTATATCCGTTTCGATGAGAATGCGGCGGTGGTGATTGACGATGCGCACGAGCCGGTGGGAACGCGCGTGTTCGGTCCTGTGGCTCGCGAGTTGCGTGAGAAGAAGTTTTTGAAGATTGTGTCGCTGGCACCGGAAGTGGTCTAGCAGTCGGAAGTTGACAGTTGTCCGTTATCAGTTGCCGAAATGAATGAACTGAGAACTGAAGACTGAAAAGCTGAGGACTTGGGAGAAGAAATGCCGAGTTTGAATATTCGTCGTAACGATATGGTGAAGATCCTCGCGGGTTCCGATCGCGGCAAGTCGGGCCGTGTACTGCGCGTGTTTCCTGACAAGGGCACGGTGCTCGTGGAGCATGTGCGCGTGGTCAAGAAGACGGTCTCGAGCAAGCAGGGACAGAGGACCAAGGGCGGCATCGCGGAACAGGAGTCGCCAATCAATATTTCGAACGTGGCCCTGATCTGCTCGAACTGCGAGACGGCCTCGATCGGATACAAGGTTGAGGGCACCAGCAAGCAGCGGATTTGCAAGACGTGCGGCAGCGAGTTGCCCACGAAGAAGTAAGTTAAGGTCTGCACGGAACGAGCAAGTCTCCGCCCGTGCGGCCAGCACCCTTCCGCAGCGGTACACGGATCGACAAAAACGATCCACTCCGAAGACCGGAAGAAAGAGAGTGAAGAGATGGCAGCAAGGCTGAAAGAGAAGTACAACAAAGAGATCAAGCAGGCGCTCAAGAAGGAACTGGGCATCGAGAATGCGATGGCGGTTCCGCGGCTGGAGAAGGTCGTCATCAACATGGGCCTGGGCGAAGCGACGCAGAACACCAAGCTGCTGGATCCGCTGGTTGGCGATCTGACGCAGATTACCGGACAGAAGCCGGTGATGACGAAGGCGAAGAAGTCGATTGCTGCTTTCAAGGTGCGTGCCGGCATGTCGATCGGAGCCATGGTGACACTGCGCAACGAGAAGGCGTACGAATTTCTCGACCGCCTGATCTCGACTGCACTTCCTCGCGTCCGCGATTTTCGCGGCGTGTCGACAAAAAGTTTTGATGGGCGCGGTAATTACACGCTCGGACTGCGCGACCAGCTGATCTTCCCTGAGATTGATTACTCCAAGGTGGAAAAGCTGAAGGGCATGAACATCACGATCGTGACCACGGCGAAGGACGACAACGGAGCGCGCGCGCTTCTGAAGGCCTTCGGCATGCCGTTCCGGCAGGGCGCGTAGGGGAATAGAGGATTATGGCAACCACTGCAAAGAGAGTGAAGGACGCGCGGAAGCCGAAGTTCAGCTCCCGCAAACACAACCGGTGCAAGCTCTGCGGACGTCCGCGGGGATACCTGCGCAAGTTTGGTATCTGTCGCTTGTGTTTCCGGGCTCTGGCGCTCAAGGGAGAGATCCCCGGCGTCGTGAAGTCGAGCTGGTAGTGAAGTAGGGATCAGAGATCAGGGATCAGGGGTCAGTTCTTCAAAAGTGCTGACGTCTGAGTGAAGCGCAAGAACTCTTGCTGAACCCTGACCCCTGAAACCTGAACCCTGTAGTACGCATTTCCGCTGGTTCTCCCGTTGAACTGAGACCGGGAGCGAACGGGGAATGAAGGAGAAGGAATGAGTCTGACCGACCCAGTAGCAGATTTTCTGGCGCGAATCCGGAATGCAATCCGTGCGCGTCATCAGAAGCTGGATGTGCCGGCTTCCAAGTTGAAGACCGAGATTGCCCGCATTCTCAAGGAAGAGGGCTATATTTCGAACTACAAGACCCAGGAAGAGGATGGCAAGCCGATTCTCCGCGTGTACCTGAAGTACGGCGGACAGGAAGCAGCTATTCGCGACCTGGCGCGCATCTCGCGCCCCGGCTGCCGTGTGTACATCGGCCGCGACGAGATCAAGCGCGTTCAAGGTGGACTTGGCATCTCGATCATGACAACCCCCAAGGGCGTGATGACGGGTCGCCAGGCGCGCCGCGAAGGTGTAGGCGGCGAGCTGCTCTGCGAAGTTTGGTAGGACTGGCCGTCCAGGCAATTGCCTTCGGCGTATCCGACGGTCTTCGTGGGATGTCTGATGAGTTTGTTTGACTGGGATTTATCCCAGGGCTGCAGTGGAACGAGGGTACGGCTCTTACGGGAGAGACTCTCGGGACTCGCAAGCCAAATGAAGGATTGGATTCGATGTCGCGTATTGGAAAGAAAGTAATTCCGCTGCCTTCCGGTGTGAAGTACAAGGTTGAGGGCAACACGGTTCTGGTAGAAGGGCCGAAGGGCAAGATGTCGGCGCTGATTGCAGACGGCATTTCGCTGGAGACCAAGGACGGCACGCTACATGTGAACCGCTCTGGCGATGACAAGGCCGCGGTCCACGGACTGACGCGCGCACTGGTTTTCAACGCGGTGCACGGCGTTACCAAGGGCTGGACGAAAGAGCTGGACATCGTCGGCATCGGTTATCGCGCGGAGTTGAAGGGCAAGGGCATGGTGGTGTTTACGCTGGGCTACTCGCACCCGATCGAGGTTCCGCTGCCTACGGGGATTGAAGTGACGATCGATCCGAAGCAGACGCACTTGACCGTCTCCGGCATCGACCGGCAGAAGGTTGGCCAGGTTGCAGCCGATATGCGTTCGCTGCGCAAGCCCGATCCTTACAAGAACAAGGGCGTGCGGTACTCGGACGAGAAGCTGAAGAAGAAGGCCGGCAAGACCGGAGCGAAGTGATCGCGATTGCGAGGCGTTTGAACCTCGCGCGATCATCCTGACCCTGAGTGAAGCGAAGGGGAAGGATCGAACAACAACCCGAACGGGGCCGTAGGTCGGTTCCGCTAATAGGAAAGAGACGAAGATGATCAAGAGAAACGAAATTCGCCAGCGGATTCATTCGACGCATTCGCGCCAAGCTGGCAGGCACCGGTGAGCGGCCACGGCTGAATGTGTATCGTTCACTGAACCACATCTACGCGCAGGTGATTGACGACCAGAAGGGCGTGACCATCGTGTCCGCCTCGACGCTGGCCGCGAAGTCCAAGACCGGCGGCAATGTGGCTGCAGCCAAGGAGATCGGCAAGACGATCGCGGAGAAGGCTCAGGAAAAGGGCGTCAAAAAGGTGGTCTTCGATCGCGGCGGCTTCCTGTATCACGGCCGCATCAAGGCTCTTGCCGAGGCAGCGCGCGAAGCAGGGCTGGAGTTCTGAGCGCGCTCCGCGCTTTGGTTTTTCGGTCGAGTTGTTCGGCCGGTAAAGAGGGTTTTCCAGGGTGTGCGGTGAGCCGCCCGGAAGGACAGACGAGAGAGCAATGATGATTTCGACTAAGAAACTCGATGCCAACCAGTACAACCTGAAGGATCAGGTGGTTTCAATTAACCGCGTGACCAAGGTGGTGAAGGGCGGCAAAAACATGTCGTTTGCCGCGCTGGTTGTGGTGGGCGACGCCGCTTCGGGCGTGGTGGGCTACGGATCGGGCAAGGCCAAGGAAGTTCCCCAGGCCATTCGCAAGGGAATTGAAGCGGCCAAGAAGAACCTGGTTCGCATCAACCTGACCGATACGACGATTCCGCACCAGGTGCTGGGGCGTTTCGGCTCGGGTCACGTTCTGCTGAAGCCGGCTCCGGAAGGAACGGGCGTGATTGCCGGCGGCGCGGTGCGCGCGGTGATGACTTCGGTGGGCGTGCAGAACGTGCTGACCAAGAGCCTGGGAACGGCGAACCCGCACAACGTGATCAAGGCAACGTTCGATGCGCTGGTGCAGTTGCGCGACAAGAGAGATGTGGCCACGGCGCGCGGCAAGCAGGTTGAGGAGCTCTAATCATGGCTGAGACCAAGAAGATTCGCATTGAATACTACCGCTCAAAGAACTCTACTCCCGCCAAGCACAAGGCGGTTGTGAAGGGTCTTGGCTTTACGCGGCTCAACCAGATCGTCGAGCGCGTGGACAACGAGTCAATTCGTGGCATGGTGAAGACCATTCCGCATTTGGTTCGCATTTTAGAAAACTAGTGAACAGTGGGCAGTGAACGGTGAGCAGGATTTGCTGACCACTGTGCACTGATAACTGTCCACTGAATTTGAACGCGAGTCGGATGGATCAACTCCAACCGGCGTTATCAGCGAGGAAAATCATGGCAAAGAATCTTTCGAATTTGCGCGCGCCCAAGAATGCAAACACCGGGCGCAAGCGCGTGGGCCGGGGTATGGGATCCGGCATGGGCAAAACCTCAGCTCGCGGCCACAAGGGCCAGGGCTCGCGTTCGGGCTTCAGCCTGATGCGCGGTTTTGAGGGCGGCCAGATGCCGCTGCACCGCAGGCTTCCGAAGCGCGGCTTCACCAACATCTTCCGCACCGAGTACAGCGTGGTGAATCTCGACCGGTTCGCTGAGCTTTCGGTGAAGGAGATTGGTCTCGACGACTACAAGAAGCTGGGCCTGGTTTCGAGCAAGAAAGCGCTGATCAAGGTGCTGGGTTCCGGCGAACTGACCTCGGCCATCACCATTCATGCGCACAAGTTTTCCAAGTCGGCCATCGAGAAGATCGAAAAGGCTGGCGGCAAGGCCGTAGTGGCGGGGGCGCCGGCGGCAGCGTAGGAACACCAATTCCCAGGTCTCAGAAATCGAGACCTGGGGCACCCAGTGTGTTCGCGAACACCGCCAAGCTGCTTTCCAGGCTGCCAAGATCAAAAGCTGAAGGGCATCCGGCGGAATTCAGGGACACGTGGCGACCTTCGCGCTTACACTGGATTTTGGCAAGATTCGAGCGGCGTCAACGCCTGAAGCGGAAAACCACACATGCTTGAGAAGTTTCTAAATATCTTCCGGATTCCTGACCTGCGCAAGCGGGTTCTGTTTACATTGGGCATTCTCGCCGTTTACCGCCTGGGTGCGTTTATCCCCACCCCAGGCGTGAACACCCACCAGCTTGAGCTCTTGTTCAACGCACAAAGCGGGTCGGCGCTTGGGCTGATGGATCTGTTCGGCGGCGGTAACCTGCGTCGAATGACCATCTTCGCGCTGGGGATCATGCCGTACATCACGGCGTCGATCATCTTCCAGTTGCTGACCGTGGTGTATGAGCCGCTGGCGCGCATCCAGAAGGAAGGCGAGCTAGGCCGCCGGAAGATCACTCAGTGGACGCGCTACATGACGGTGGTTCTAGGTGCTTTGCAGTCGATCGGTATCGCGGCCATTTTGACCAAGCAGGGCCTGGCGTTGAATCCCGGCATCGGCTTTGATCTGATGACTGTTCTCACCTTGACCACGGGCACTGCATTCATCATGTGGCTGGGTGAACAGATCACCGACCGCGGCATCGGCAACGGCATGAGCTTGCTGATCTTCGCGGGCATCATCGCGGGACTGCCTCGCGGCATCGGCGACCTGATTAGCAAGGTGCAGACCGCCGCATGGGGATCGCTCACCATTTTTGCCGTACTTCTACTCGCAGCCGGCATGATTGCGGTCGTCGCGTTCATCGTTTACGTGGAGCGGTCGGAGCGCCGCATTCCGATTCAAAGCGCCCGCCGTATCGTTGGCCGGCGGATGATGGGCGGTTCGTCGAGTCACCTGCCGCTGAAGGTGAACTCTGGCGGCGTCATGCCTGTCATTTTCGCGAGTTCGATCCTGTCGGCCCCGTTGCTGTTCGGGCAGATGGAGTGGGTGCAGAATAACCGCTTCTTCCAGCCCATCATCCAGGCGCTCGCTCCGGGCTATCCCTGGTACGAACTGCTGTACATGTTAGGCATCATCTTTTTTGCCTACTTCTATGTATCGATCGTGATGAAGCCGGACGATATCGCTGATAATTTCCGCAAATCCGGATCGTTCATTCCCGGCATTCGGCCCGGAAAGCGCACTTCGGACTTCATCAACGACATCCTGACCCGCATTACGCTGGTCGGCGCAATCTACCTGATCATTATTTCGCTGGTGCCCACCTTCCTGATTTCTGGCATCCGGTTTGACAAGATCTGGCTTATCGGCAGGTTCTTTGAGAGCTTGCCCGCGTGGGCCACGCACGGTTTGGGGGTCAATTTCTACTTTGGCGGCACCTCGCTGCTGATCGTAGTGGGTGTCGCTATGGACACTGTCAACCAGATCGAATCGCAGCTGATCATGCGCCATTATGACGGCTTTTCCCCGCGTTCCGGTCGTATACGCGGAAGGAAAAACTGGTAATGTCGCTGTCTGCAGCAAGTGTTGAAAGTGTAGTAGAAGGAGATCGAGGGTCGGAAAGAATGATCGTACCCGGACCGATTCTCCTGTTGGGTGCACCGGGCGTGGGAAAGGGTACCCAGGCCAAGGAATTGGTGCAACATTGGGGGATACCCCAGATTTCAACCGGAGACCTTCTCCGCGCCAATGTGGCGCAGGGTACGCCGCTGGGCAAGACGGCCAAAGAGATCATGCATCGTGGGGAACTGGTTCCAGACTCCCTGGTGAATGAGATGGTGGCTGTGAGGCTTCAGCAGCCGGATACGGTCAAAGGCTACATTCTGGACGGGTTCCCAAGGACCCTTGCGCAGGCGCACTGGCTGGATGGCCGTCTGTCGACGCAAACGGAGGCTTTACCTCTGGTTGCCGTCAGCATCCAAGTGGATTATAATCAGTTATTGCGCCGCATTACGGGGCGCAGGAACTGTCCAGTCTGCCAGACCATCTACAACATCTACACGAAGCCGCCCCAAAGAGCTGGTTTTTGTGATGTTGAAGGTGCTGCGCTGGTCCAGCGAGCCGATGACACGGAGAAGGCTTTTGCGGAGCGCATGCGCGCCTACGAGGCACAAACCGCGCCTGTAATTGAGCATTATCGGGAACTGGGGCGATTTATAGAAGTGCCCGGAGACGGGCCGATCGCCGCAATTGCGGCTGGAATTGTTGCTGCCGTTGAGCGGCTGCGCCAATAGCGCAGTGCGCGAACGGTTCTTTGTGCGTTTTGTTGGAAGCGAAAGGGATTGTGAAGTGGCGGTTGTGCTGAAGTCATCCCAGGAGATCGAGAAGATGCGCCGCGCGGGCAAGGTTGTCCGCGAGGTGCTGGAGCTGGTGCGCAGTCAGGTAAAGCCGGGTGCGACTACTCTGGATCTCGAGAAGGTGGCTGAAGCGCGCATCAGTGAACTCGGTGCGAAGCCGGCCTTCAAGGGCTATCACGGATTTCCCTGCGTGCTCTGTACCTCGGTCAACAATGAGGTGGTGCACGGCATCCCATCGAAGAAGCGGGTCCTGAAAGAAGGGGACATCGTTTCGGTGGATTGCGGAGCGATTGTCGACGGCTTTTTCGGCGACGCTGCCATCACGGTGCCGGTGGGTGAGAAGATCGCTCCCAACACAGCGCGGTTGCTCGAAGTGACGGAGAAGTCGCTGCACGCGGGCATTTCGGTAGTGAGGCCGGGAGCGACGCTGGGCGACATCGGCCACGCTGTGCAGAAGGTGGTCGAAGCCGAGGGGTTCTCGGTGGTACGGGATTTTGTGGGCCATGGGATCGGCAGCCATATGCACGAAGATCCGCAGGTGCCGAACTTTGGCGAAGCGGGCTCCGGCATGAAGTTGCGAGCCGGTATGGTGATTGCGATCGAACCCATGGTGAACGCCGGCAAGCCGAATGTGCGCGTATTGCGCGATGGCTGGACGGCGGTAACGGATGACGGAAGCATGAGTGCTCACTTTGAGCACACGGTGGCGGTTACCGACACCGGAGCAAAGGTTCTGACCGAGTAGCAGCAATTATTCGGTCCAAAACACAAGGGTGCGGAAGCACCCAGAAGTGGATACAGTTTGTCGAAGGAAGACGCGATTGAGGTCATGGCAACGGTAGTTGAAACGTTGCCCAACGCCATGTTCAAGGTGAAGCTCGAGACGAATCACGAAGTGCTGGCTCATGTCTCGGGCAGAATGCGCAAGAACTTCATCCGCATTTTGCCGGGTGATCGCGTGGCCGTAGAACTGAGTCCGTACGACCTGAACCGCGGGCGAATTGTGTACCGCTACAAATGAGCTGTCAGTTTTCAGCTCTCAGTTTTCAGTTTTTACCGCGTCGTCGGCAGATGCGCGGAGAAGGGCAGTAGGCAATGAAGGTCCGTGCATCGGTAAAGAAGATTTGCGTGAAGTGCAAGGTCATCAACCGCCGCGGGGTGGTTCGTGTGATCTGCGAGAACGCAAAGCACAAGCAGCGCCAGGGCTAGCGAGAGCCTGGCATGGAAGCGGAAACTCCACGAGAGAAGGGAATAGGGAACTGGGAGTAGGGAGTAACAGGCGCGCAACTTCGAGTACATGCTTTTTACTCCCTATTTCCTACTCTCTGCTCCCTGGCTTTCAGGGGCTAGTTAGCTTGAGTCAAGGCTTGCGATGAACCCCGGAGTGGATCACCCTAGCGACGAAGGACTTTCGCCGGGGACCCCGATAAACCGCATAACCCGTGCGAGCCGGTTGAGGCCGGAGGCACAAACAGAAGTAGCAAAGGATTCAGAATGGCACGTATTGCTGGCGTCGATCTGCCCCGCAACAAGCAGGCTCGGATCGCGCTCACATACATCTACGGCATCGGCAATCCCCGATCGCTGAAGATCCTGGAGAAGGCGAATGTTGAAGCCAACAAGAAAATCCAGGACCTCGGCGAGGAAGAGGTAAACCGCATCCGCCAGGTGATTGAGGACGAGGGTGATGTCGAGGGCGATCTCCGCAAAGATACCCAGATGCACATCAAGCGCCTCATCGATATTCAGAGCTACCGCGGCAACCGGCATCGCCGGTCGCTTCCGGTACGTGGACAGCGCACCCACACCAATGCCCGCACCCGCAAGGGACCGCGTAAGGGCACTGTGGCTGGCAAGAAGAAAGCGACGGCGAAGACCTAATGGCGAAACCAGAGCAGAAGGCCGGAGCCGGCAAGGCAGGCAAGAACAAGAAATTCAAGAAGCGCGAGCGCAAGAATGTGCCGTATGGCGTTTGCCACATTCAGGCCTCGTTCAACAACACCATCGTGACCATCACCGACCAGATGGGCAATACGCTCAGCTGGAAGAGTTCGGGTTCGCTCGGCTTCCGCGGTTCGCGCAAAGGCACGCCGTTCGCGGCGCAGCAGGCAGCGTCGAATGCAGCGGCCATGGCGCGCGATCACGGTCTGCGGTCAGTCGACGTGCGCGTTGCCGGTCCCGGATCGGGCCGCGAGTCGGCTATCCGTGCGCTGGCAGCAGCAGGCATCGACGTTCGCTCAATCCGCGACGTTACGCCCGTGCCGCACAATGGTTGCAGACCGCCAAAGCGGCGCCGCGTGTAGGACGCGACGGGTTCGCAGTTCAAAGTTCTTAGTTCACAGTTTTGCGAGCTTCGTGCCGAAGAACTAAGAACTATGAACTTGGAACTCAAAACTTAATACCGGGCCGGGAGGAAATCTCCTCCGGAGATGTAAACCGGCCGACATCCGAAGTCAGGAGAAGAAATGGCTCGTTATACCGGAGCAGTATGCCGCCTTTGCCGTCGCGAAGGCACCAAGCTCTTCTTGAAGGGCACCAAATGTTTATCGGACCGTTGCCCGATTGAGAAGCGCAACTTTCCTCCCGGACAACATGGGAAGGACCGCAAGGCCAAGATTGTGGGCTACGGCCTGCAGCTGCACGAAAAGCAGAAGGCCAAGCGTATGTACTTCACCCTTGAAGGCCAGTTCCGCGAGTACTACGAGAAGGCCAACCGCGCCCAGGGCGTTACCGGCGAACTGCTGATTCAGCAACTCGAGCGGCGTCTGGACAACGTGGCTTTCCGGCTTGGTTTCGCGATTTCGCGTCGCCAGGCACGCCAGGTTGTTCGCCACGGCCACGTTTCTGTCAACGGCCGCAAGGTGAACATTCCCTCGTTCCAGGTGAATGTGGGCGATGAGATCGCGGTTCGCGAATCTGCGAAAAAGCAGATCATCATCGAGCAGGGCACGCAGTACGCTGCGCAGAACCCCGTGCCGGTGTGGCTCGAAGCGAATTTTGAAAACATGTCTGGGCGCGTGTTGAGCCTGCCCAAGCGTAAGGATGTCAACCTGCCGATCAACGAACAGCTGATCGTCGAGTTGTATTCGAAGTAAGAACGACAGGGATCAGAAAGTCAGGGATCAGGGATCAGCCAGTGACATCCGGCAGGATCAAACTGACCCCTGACCTCCTGACTCCTGAAACTTAACCTGAAGGAGAACTTGCGCGGCCGCCGCAAAATGCATCGCGACGTACCTGCCGCGCGGGAAAAGAGATCAACATATGCTTTGGAGAGGATTTCAAAAGCCGAAGCGCCTGGCAGTCGATGCCGAGACGCTCAGCGAAACATACGGCAAGTTCAGCGCCCAGCCCTTTGAGCGCGGATTTGGCACAACCATCGGGAACGCCCTTCGCCGCACCCTGCTCAGTTCCATCGAGGGCGCCGCAGTTACCGCAGTTCGCATCGAAGGCGTGCTGCACGAGTTCCAGTCGATCGCCGGCGTTGTGGAAGACGCGACCGACATCATCCTGAATCTCAAACAGATTCCTTTCAAGCTTGCGGGCGACGGCCCCAAGGCGCTGTACCTGCGCGCCGACCAGCCCGGTGTGGTCACCAGCGGCATGATCGAGGCCGACGGTGAAGTCGAAATTCTGGACAAGAACGTGTACATCGCCACCGTCTCTGAAGGCGGCCGGCTCGAGATGGAGATGCGCCTGAAGCGTGGTCGCGGATACGTCTCGGCTGACAAGAACTTCGATTCCGATCTCGGACTGGGCTTCATTCCCGTGGATTCGGTCCACTCGCCCGTGCGCCGCGTGAACTACGTGGTCGAAGCTGCTCGTCTCGGTCAGATCACCGACTACGACAAGCTCACGCTCGAAGTGTGGACGAACGGTGCGGTTCTGCCCGCTGATGCTGTCGGTCTGGCAGCCAAGCTGCTGAAGGACCACATGAACATCTTCATCAACTTCGAAGAAGAAATCGAAGCTGAGTCGCGTGGCGAAGAAGGCCGCGTGATGCTGCGCAACGACAACCTGAACCGCTCGGTCGAAGAGCTGGAACTGTCGGTCCGCAGCTACAACTGCCTGAAGAACGCAAATATTCAGACTATCGGCGAGCTGGTGCAGAAGACCGAAGCCGAGATGCTGAAGACCAAGAACTTTGGCCGCAAGAGTCTGAACGAGATCAAGGAAATTCTCGCGCAGATGGGCCTCTCGCTGGGTATGAAGATCGACGAGAGCGGCAATGCCGTTCCCGGACCGACCAGCATTCCGCCGGCGACAGCACTGGCTGCCAACTACAGCCACTTCGACGACGAGGATGAGCCGCTGGATTCGGTCGATCTCCAGCTGCCCACCGAGACCGAGAACTTTTAAGACAGGTATCAGGGTAACAGGGATCAGGGTTCAGAAAGACCAGCGATCCATCGAAACTGGAATATTCTGATCCCTGACCCCTGAACACTGATCACTGATTCGAAAGAGAGTTTCACCATGCGCCATCGCAATGCAGGATTTAAACTCGGACGCAACACCAGCCATCGCCGCGCGTTGCTGCGCAACCTGGTTACGTCCATCATCGTGGAAGACCGCGTGGAGACCACCGTGGCCAAGGCCAAGGCGGTGCGTCCTCATGTGGAGAAGATGATTACGCTGGGCAAGAAGGGCGACGTGCACTCGCGGCGCCAGGCGCTCAGCTTTCTCATGACCGACAAGGCAGTCGAGCGGCTGTTCGACACCGTGGCTCCTCGCTACGGCGATCGCCAGGGCGGCTACCTGCGCATTGTCCGCACCGGTTTCCAGAAGGGCGACGGCGCCGAGAAGGCGTTCATCGAATTGCTGGGCGCCGAAAAGCAGCTCGACGAGAAGCGTCAGAAGCGCGACGAGGTCAAGGCCAAGAAGCGCGCCGAACTCGAAAAGCAGCTCGAAGAAAGCAAGAAGGACGAAGAAAAGGGCGGCGAAGAAGCCGCGTAGCTTCACTCGCCCCTCACTCTACGTTTCTAACTGAGATCAACGGCGCATTGCCCATCGCGGGTGATGCGCCTTTGTTTTTTCTGCGACAATTTCTTCGCCAACCCGAACCTTTTCCGTCCTGCGCCCGAAGTACAGATCGGAGACCGCACTTGCTCGACGAACGGGAACTCTGGAAGAAGATCTCCGCAGGCGACTCCCAGGCCTTTGATAACTGGTATCGCGAAACCGCCCCGCGGCTGCGACTCTTCCTCCGCCACCTGCTCGCCAGCCCGCAAGCGGCCGAGGACGTCATGCAGGATACCTATACCCACATCTGGCGCCGACCCCAGGGCTTCGACTCCGACCGAGGCACTCTGCGCGCGTGGCTCTACGGCATCGCCCGCAAACGGGCCGCGGAGTGGTGGCGCAGGCAGAGACCCACCGACCCGATTGACCCGCTCGAATTCGAGAATGCTGCTCCCGGTCACGCCGAAGCGTCTTCTGTCATGGCCGACCTCCTCCGCCAGCTACCCGCCGAGCAGCGCAGCTTGCTCTGGCTGCGCGAGGTAGAAGGCCAGTCCTACGCCGAGCTAGCCATCATTCTCGACATCCCCATCGGCACTGTCCGCTCGCGGCTATTTGCTGCCCGCGAAGCCCTGCGCGCCATCTGGCACAGTGTGCCGCAAGGAGTTCCCCATGATCTGTACTGAAGCTGGCGAATTTGTTTCCGCGCTCTGCGACGGGGAAATCATCCCGCCCACGGCGGCCGAACACATCGGCAGCTGCCCTGCCTGCCAGGCCCGCCTTCGCGACTACCTCAACCTCGGCGTTGAGTTGCGCCGCACGGCCAGTTTGGAACAGGCTGCGGCGGTCCCAGCGCGCACCTCGGATCGTATTTGGACGCGCCCGCAAAACCCACTCGCCGCATTCCTCCAAAAAGGATGGGGAACCATGCGCATTCCACGCCTCGCCTTCGCCGCCATGATCGCCGGCCTTGTCGCCCTTGCCTGCACGCTCGCCGTCGTCAAAGTCGGCGCGAATTCCAACGGTACTGTTGTCCTCTTGAGTACAACGGGATCGAGCGGTGCTCTCATGGACTGCCCCTTGTCAACGCTCGACAAAAACCAAGCTGTCTGCGACTGGTACGGAACGATCGGGTCGCAGAACCTTGCATATAGAGTCAGGCTGCTTTCGCGCGATGAAGGCAGGGTCTTGCTCGCGATTCGTACGCGCACCTACATCAAAGGGAGAGAACCTTTCTTCCTTCACCTTTGACGCCGATCCGGCCGCGAAGGTAAAGGAAGTCTGGTTCGAGCCAGGAGAGAAGTTGAAGGTGGATGTGGCCGATGTGGGCTCCCTCACGCTGACGGGCGAGTGGATGGATCACATGCCGATCCTAATGAGTTTGCACGGACAAGACATGAGCCCTGGACCGGGTGAACTTCGATTTGCAAGCCCTCTCCTGCTGAAAGACAAGAGCGTCGCAGGCGATCGTCGCAGGTACTCTCACTGGAATCTTCAGCACCGATGATCCGAATATGGCAGTGTGGATGTACATTCCGGGACAGGGCAGTTTTCTGGTTTCGCTTCTGCCCATGAAGGACGCCGTTGCTGCCGATGTTTTCCTCAGCCGGATCTCCTTTCAGGAGGGTGGTCATTCATGGGAATTTGTAACCGGCGCGCCGGTTTCTCGTTCGAATCGTGTATGGGTTCTGCATCAACCGGATTTCAAGCTAACGGCCCCTAATTCGGACGTTAGCTTCGTTAGTACGCGGCGGCTGGTTCAGACCGCATCCGGCGAGTGGGTTCCCAACGATCGGCCATGATTTTACGTCTTCTTCTGGCCGGTCTCCGGACGCCCTTCTCATTTGCTCTCCGATTCAGCGGCACCAGTCATTTCGGCGATCCTCTTGCTCAGGCTCTGTGCGTCAAATGGAGCGCGAACTTTGACATCGTCGTCGAAGTAGACGAACACATCGCGCGCGTCTCGTTTTGGACCCGGATCGGGATGGATTCGTGTTCCATCGGTCACCTCTTCTCCGCGTGACCACGCGATGACTCTGCGAGCCCATACATCGATTGCGTCGGCAGTGTAACCGTTGGGGTAGAGCTTCTCGCTGCCGTGCAGGCGGCAATAGACGATGTCCGCAGTCAGGTCCATCATCACCGGCAGCTTCACGGTGTCGGCGACCACAAGCGCAACGTTGTTCTCGCGAAGCAGCGCGACGTATTCGGGATTCGCGAAGCTTTTGTGGCGGGTTTCAACGGCGTGATGAAGCGGCAGATCTTCTTCAACCTCCAGCCATGAGCGACTTGCCATCCATTCATCGCGTTGTCGCGCGTAGGCTGCCGCCTGCTTCTGGGTTCGCGGCAGAAGCTTGAAGAAAGCCTCGAATCGTGGCAAGTCAATCGTCAAGCTTGGCGGGAATTGCCAGAGAATCGGTCCCAGTTTTTTGCCGAGCCGTAGGAGCCCTTGCGCAAGGAAATTAGCCAGTGCTGTCTCGACATTCTCGATCTTGCGGACGTGCGTGATGAATTGCGAGCCCTTGATCGAGAAGACGAAATCGTCCGGTGTGTCCTTGCTCCATTGCTGAAAGCTTTGCGGCCGCTGCGTCGAATAGAAGGTCCCGTTCAACTCGATGGAATTGAGCTGGCGCGAGGCGAACTCAAGCTCGCGCTTCTGTGCGAGATCCTCTGGATAGAAGGTTCCTCGCCATTCGTCGTAGCGCCATCCGGCGATACCGACGCGAATTTGTCCCTGTTCGCTCATGTGAACATGGATTCGCGAGATTGCTCCAGGCTGCAGCCGCAATTTCACAGGGGGCAGTGTATCAGGCGTTGAGAATGTTGCGATGAATTGGATCAAGCAGTTTTTGCGAGCCGTTTAGGCCATCGCAGGCGAATGAAGAGATACGCAAGCAACAGCAGCGCTACGGCGCCGCAGCAGTCGAGCAGCACATCGGAGGGCACGCCGGTGCGGTTGGGCAGGAAAGACTGATGGAACTCGTCAGAACTGGCGACCAGCGCCGTTCCGAGCAGTGCAAGCATTGCATCCAGCAGGAAGCTGGCGTGGGGCAGGGTCTTCCCCCAGGCACGCAGCCACAGCACGCCCATGGTTCCGTACCCGAGGAAGTGGCCGCTTTTGCGAATGTAGTGATGCAGGACGTTCCAACTTGCGTCGGAGACCTGCCCGAAGAGGTGTTCCCACACCCAGCGCAATGGGCTGCTGGTGTGGTCGGCTCCAAACATTGCGGTTGATTCCAGCGCAATGACACATATGCCTGCGACGACAGGCCACCATGCACTGATCCAGTAGCCGGCCGATCTTTGGGTTGGTGCGAATGTGGCTTTACTCAACGTGGTAATTGGGGGCCTCGCGGGTGATGATGACGTCGTGCACGTGGCTCTCGCGCAGGCCTGCATTTGAAATGCGCACAAACTGAGCCTTCTCCTGCAATTCGGTGATCGTGCCGCATCCGAGATAGCCCATGCCGGAGCGAAGGCCGCCGACAAGCTGATACACCATCGCTTCGAGCGGCCCGCGATAAGGCACGCGTCCTTCAATGCCCTCGGGAACGAACTTAGCAAGGCGGTTTTGTCCGTTACGCTCGCGTTGGACGACGCCTTCGGTGTCAATTTCTTTGGCAAGATCTTCAGCGCTTTGGAAATACCGTTCGCCGGATCCCTGGCTCATCGCGGTCAGCGAGCCCATGCCGCGATAGCTCTTGAAGCTGCGCCCCTGGTAGAGGATGGTTTCGCCCGGGCTCTCGTCTACGCCTGCAAAGAGCGATCCGATCATCACCGAACTGGCGCCAGCCGCGATCGCCTTGGTTACCTCGCCGGAGTACTTGATGCCGCCGTCGGCGATCACCGGAATGCCCCGCTCTCGCGCTGCGCGTGCAGCCTCGGAGATGGCCGTAATCTGCGGCATGCCTGCGCCCGTCACCATGCGCGTCGTGCAGATGGAACCGGGGCCAATGCCCACTTTGATAGCGTCGGCGCCCGCATCCATGAGGGCGATTGCGCCTTCGTATGTTGCAACGTTTCCAGCAAGCAGGGCAACATGCGGAAAGCGCTTCTTCACTTCGCGTACTGCATCGAGCACACGCGAGGAGTGGCCGTGAGCTGAATCGATCGCGAGGGCATCAACGCGGGCCTTGACCAGTTCTTCTGCGCGCTCCAGAAAATCGCCGGTAGCTCCGATGGCTGCGCCGACGCGGAGACGCCCCTTTTCGTCCTTGCTGGCGTTGGGGTATTTGAGTTTCTTCTGGATGTCTTTAACTGTGATGAGGCCTTTGAGGTTGTACTGATCGTCCACGACGAGAAGCTTTTCGACGCGATGCTTGTGCAGGATCAGCTCAGCCTCTTCAAGTGTGGTGCCGACGGGGACGGTGATCAGATCGTCCTTGGTCATCACGTCGCCAACCGGCACGTCAGTACGGGTTTCAAAGCGGAGATCGCGGTTGGTGAGAATGCCAACGAGCTTGGTGCCCTTGGTGACAGGCACGCCGGAGATTTTGTAGCGGCGCATGACTTCGAGTGCATCGGCTATCTGCTGATCGGGCCCGATTGTGACTGGATCGACAATCATGCCGCTCTCAGATCGCTTTACCTTGTCGATTTCGCCTGCCTGCGCCTCAATGGTGAGATTGCGGTGCACGATGCCGATGCCGCCCTGCTGCGCCATAGCGATGGCCATGCGCGACTCGGTCACCGTATCCATGGCCGAGGAGAGCAGCGGGGTATTCAGCGTAATGTCGCGCGTGAGCTGGGTTTGCGTGCTCACCTGCGCAGGTACCACGTCGCTGTACGCGGGCACGAGCAGGACATCATCAAACGTGAGGGCTTCCGGCAGGTTTTTGGCTAGCATAATGCTCTGATGCGCCTGGCGAGCCTGGGATTCGTGGCACGAAACCATATCCAGGTCCGGCAGGCGCTTATGAATATTGTAGCGGAGCGCAGAGGGGTGGGCAGGATTGCGCCACACCCAGATCGTCCAGCTCTACTGGCTGTCGTTCCTTGCCGTCGAATCTGGGTCGTTGGTCGGTATCGATTTATACGCCCACCGGGAACGGCTTAGGGCTCGACTCGTCTGTATCCGCCGTACTTCCGCCTCGCCAACGCTCAAACCGGCCCTGCAACAGGCTCATCAGGCCGGTATACCAGTAGCCGATCACAAACAAAATCAGGAATGGCGCGGTGAAGTAGTTGTGGTTCGTGAAGGTGTAGATGATAGCCAGCAGGAAATAGCAGCCGATGAAGAGCTCGATCCACGGCGCCAGTTTCAACCGCTTGCGATACTTTGCTGCCTGCGACTTCTCGCCCTTCTGCGCGACGCGATACTTAGGTGTCCGCACAAACGCGCTCTTGATGCCCAGCAGCGCTTCCATCACAGCTTTTGAATTCGTGACGGTCAGGCCGATGCCCAGCGCCATCAGAAATGGAAGATAGAGAAATGTCCTCTTCCAGGTCTTCGGATAGATCTCGCGCTGGCTCGCAAGGTAGAAGACGGCGATCGAAGCCGACGAAGCCGTGAACAGCGGAAAGTCGATCAGCAGCATCTGGAACCAGCCCTGGTAGAAGCGGACAATCATCGCCGGAATCAGCAGGGCAGTCATGATGATCATGAGCGGATAGCTCAGGTTCGCGGTGAGATGGTACACCGCCTCAATCTTGATGCGGCGCGGCACATCCGACTTGAAGATGCGCGGCAGCATCTTGATCGAGGTCTGGATCAGTCCCTTCGCCCAGCGCGCCTGCTGCGTCTTGAACGCGGTCATCTCGATGGGCAACTCTGACGGGCACTCGACGTCCGGCAGGTACTTGAAGCGCCAGCCCGCCATCTGCGAGCGATAGCTGAGGTCGGTGTCTTCGGTCAGCGTATCGTGCTGCCAGCCGCCGCCGTCGGAGATGGCCTGGCGCCGCCACATGCCCGCCGTGCCGTTGAAGTTGAAGAAGTCGCCCGTGCGCACGCGCGCCCCGTGCTCAAGAATGAAGTGGCCGTCGAGCAGGATGGCTTCAATCCGGGTCAGCAGGCTGTAATCGCGATTCAGGTGTGTCCAGCGGGTCTGCACCATGCCAACGTCGGGCTCGGCAAAGTGCTGGATCACCTTCATCAGCCAGTCGGGTGGCGGAACAAAATCGGCGTCGAAGATGGCGACGAATTCACCGCTCGCGACCTTCAGGCCGGCGTCGAGCGCTCCGGCCTTGTAGCCATGCCGGTTGGTGCGATGGATATAGACGATGGGGTGGCCGAGCGCGGCATAGCGCGCGACAATGCCGGCAGCGACCTCGGTGGTTTCGTCGGTCGAGTCGTCGAGGACCTGGATCTCCAGCTTGTCCTGCGGGTATTCGAGGGCGCAGATGGCTTCGACGAGGCGGTCGATCACGAACTGCTCGTTGAAGATCGGCAGCTGGATCGTGACCCGCGGCAGTTCTTCGAAGTGCTTGGGCGGATTGGGGTTGTAGTTCTTGCGGTATTTGAAATAGAGATAGCAGAGGGTGTAACGATGCACGCCGTAGATCGCCAGTACGATCATCACGATGAAATAAGGAATCAGCAGCGCCGCGTCAAACCAATTCCAGTAGTGGCGCACCGTGGAGAACGGGTCGCTGAGCAGCATCTTCATCTGGTGGCGGAATCCGCCGTTCTGTTGGCTGCCGGCGAAGAAAAACGCGGCTTGTGCGGGCAGCCCGGAAACCAGGCTGGCAATCAATTTGAGATCGGCGAGCAGTGCGGTCCTCCGCGGACGGGATAAGTGCAATTGTATGCGATGCCAACGACGGAAGCTGCGTCACCGGGCACTCCTTGTTCCGCGGGATTCAAAGGAAATTGGATCCAGTCTGATGTCGATTTTCTTCCGGCGCAGTCTCATTCGCATAACCTTTCCTTGCAATTTTCACAGCTCGCTAATTGCCGAGCCGAGCGGTTTAGCGTAATGTTTCCATACAGTTGGAGATATCCCCATGTCCACGACGACTGTTTCTCCATTCGTAGCCGCCAGGGGCGGAAGCTTTCTTATCGAGACACGTACCCCCGCTGAGGTCTTCACCCCCGAGGACCTGAACGAAGAACAGCGGCAGATGGCAGCAACTGTGGCCCAGTTTGCCCGCGACGAGATTCTGCCCGCAGCCGCGGACATCGATGCGAAGAAGCCTGGCGTACTGGCTGGACTGTTGCGCAAGGCGGCGGAACTAGGGTTCACCTCGGTCGACATCCCCGAAGAGTACGGCGGCCTGGGGATGGACAAGACCACCTCCACGATCATTACGGATCATCTCTCGATTCAGGCAAGTTTCTCGACGGCCTTTGGAGCGCACATCGGCATCGCCACTCTGCCGCTGGTCTGGTACGGCACAGAGGAGCAGAAAAAGCGCTACCTGCCCAAGCTCGCCACCGCAGAATGGATCGGAGCATACGGGCTGTCGGAGGCAACCTCCGGCTCCGATGCCATGAACGTCCGCACCCGCGCGACCCTCTCAGCCGACGGCAGTACCTACACGCTTAACGGCGAAAAGATGTGGATCACCAATTGCGGAATCGCCGGGCTTTATACCGTGTTCGCCAAAATCGACGGCGAGAAATTCTCGGCGTTTCTGATCGAGCGCGACACCCCTGGGCTGACCGTCGGCGCTGAAGAGCACAAGCTCGGTATCCGCGGCTCATCCACCTGCCCGCTCGTGTTGCAGGACTGCAAAGTTCCGGCAGCAAATCTGCTCGGCGAGCCAGGCAAGGGCCACCACATTGCATTCAACGTGCTCAACGTCGGCCGCCTAAAGCTCGGTGTGGCCTGCATTGGCGGAGCGCGTCATGCGCTGGCGCACATGGCTCGCTATGCAAAGGAGCGCAAAGCTTTCGGCAAGCCCATCGCGGAGTTCGGCCTGATCCAGCGCAAAATCTCCGAGAGCGCAACGCGCTTGTACGCAGCCGAAAGCATGGCTTACCGCACGGTGGGCATGATCGACGCGGCACTGGAGCAGTTGGGCGATCACGGTGCTCAGTCCCCGCGCGAGATCCAGCGGCGCATCGAGGAGTATGCGGTCGAGTGTTCCATCCTCAAGGTCTACGGTTCCGAGATGCTGTCACTGGTGGCCGATGAACTGGTCGCCACCATGGCCGGCTACGGCTACGTCGAGGAGTATCCGGCGGAGCGCTTCTACCGCGATGCGCGCATTAACCGCATCTTTGAGGGCACCAACGAAATCAACCGCATGATCATCACCGGCTGGCTGATGAAGCGTGCCGTAGCTGGAGAACTGCCACTTATGGCTACCATCAAGGCGCTGATGGATGAAGTGATGCAGCCACCTTCGTTCGATGCAGTGGAAGATACCGGCGAAGTGCTTGCACGCGAATCGGAGATTCTGGCAGCCGTGAAGAAAATCGGGCTTTTCGCCGCCGGGGTTGCCAGCCAGCGCTACATGACCGCCTTGCAGGATCAGCAGGAAGTGATGGCTGATCTGGCGGACATTATCACCCAGGTGTTTGCCCTCGAATCGGCTCTATTGCGCGCGCGAAAGCTGTCCGCTGCAAACAAGGGCTCAGCAGCAGTGGCTGCCGCCATGACCAGGCCTGCTGGCCGACGAGAGCATGGCGCTGGCCGAGCAGGCCGCACGGCGCGTGCTTGCGGCCTGTGGCGAAGGCGACATGCTGCGGACGCAGCTCGCAATCCTTCGCCGTCTGGCGAGGTTCACTCCGGTGAATTCAGTAGAACTGAGCCACACCATCGCGAAGTCGTGCGTTCAGCTGGAACGCTATCCGCTTTAGTCCGCCGAGACTCAGCTTGGGCCGGAATGCGCGCGATTACGACGGGTACGCCCCGGCGATGTAGCCTTCGAGCGCCTGGATAGTCTGCTCCTGGCCGGAGATCACCCACTTCACCAGGTCGCCGATGGAGATGACGCCAAGCACTGTGTCGTTCTGGACGACGGGTAAATGGCGGAAATCGTGCTCGGTCATGAGGGTCATGCACTCGTCGACCGTGTGCTTGGGGCTGACGGAGATCACCGGGCTGGTCATCAGCTGCCTGACCGTGGTTTCGCGGGAGGTGTGTCCGCCCAGAATGCCTTTGCGCGCGTAGTCACGCTCAGAGAAGATGCCGACCAATCGATTGTCCTTGCACACGAGCAGAACACCGATGTTGTACTTGGCCAGCATCTCCAGCGCCTCGTAGACCGATTGGTCCGGATCGATGGAGAGCACCTTTCTGTCGGGGCGACACCCGAGCAAAATGCCAATTGTGTCGTTGATCTTCATACGAGCCTCCTGGGGCCAAGTGAATGACGGTCAATATAGTCCATTGAGATAACCGCCGAAAAGCACGAAATTCAAGAGATTTTTTAGCCCAAGGCATGACGGCGCAAAAGAGAGCATAAATGCCTGCTGCCGTTGGAATCGGCCACCCGAGTGGCCGGTTGCCCATATCGGATTAAAATGGTCCCAGGAGCCGCGGTTTCCCCTTGAACCTTCGGAAGCCCGGCCGGCAAGTGAAGTGGAGAGACTCTGATGGCGATGTTCAAGACATCTAATCCCGCCTTAGGTTCCAAGACCTTCCAGGACGCTGTCGCCCGAACCGGCGGTGCGATCGATGCCACCAACCGGATGACCCTGAGCGGCACGGTCAACCGGACCGGCATCCTGCTGATCTGCGCTTTTGCCACCGCGGCATACACCTGGCGCACGTTCATGCAGACCCATGACCCTTCCGACGTGTCGGGGCTGCTGATGCTCGGCGTCTTTGGCGGCTTCATCACCGCCATGGTCACCGTCTTCAAGCAAAGCTGGGCGCCCTTCACTGCCCCGATCTATGCGCTGCTGGAAGGACTTTTTCTGGGCGGCATTTCGGCCTTCTTCGAACTGCGCTACCCGGGCATTGCAATCCAGGCTGTCGGTCTTACCTTTGGCGTGCTGCTGACCATGCTGGTGGTCTACAGCTCCGGCCTGATCCGCGTCACGAACAAGTTCCGCATCGGGATCATCGCGGCTACGGGCGGCATCGCGGTGTTCTATCTGCTTGAGATGATTCTGGGCTTCTTCGGAATCCGTTTCCTCGCCGTCAATGGATCCGGACCGATCGGGATCGGGTTCAGCCTCCTTGTCTGCGCCATCGCCGCGTTGAACCTTGTGCTTGACTTCGACTTTATCGAGCAGGGCGTGAACTATGGCGCTCCGAAGTACATGGAGTGGTATGGTGCCTTCGGCATCATGGTCACGCTGGTGTGGCTCTATCTTGAGATCCTGCGTCTGCTCTCGAAGATGCGCAGCAGAAACTAGGCAGACCAGGTGGCTTCGATCTTGCTACGAAAGCGGCAATCTCGCACGGGATCGCCGCTTTCTGATCTTTAGGACGCATGTTGAATCTTGCCCACGAGCTGCCGAACTGCGCTTGTGAGAATGAGTGGCAAAGCTCAGCGGGAAGCCTGGGCACCCGTTCCTGCGATCAGTTGCGCGTGTGCAATTTCGGGCAGGCTCGTATCCGCCCTGGGCCACGCCTTCAGAAATGCCGCATAGGCCTCGCGCGCTCCAGCTGCGTCACCCGAGGATTCCTTTACCAGTGCGAGCCCGTAGAGCCCGAAGCCGGAGTTGGGCCGCGCAATGAGTGCTGCCTCGTATGCCGCTTCAGCGTCTTTGTAATCCTTCGCCTTCAACAACGCGGCAGCCTCAGTCTCGGCAACCGGCCGGATATAAAAAGGCGGCTCATGGTATCCGGCCTTCTTCTCCTGCTTCGCAGCCTCGGCATAAAGCCTCTTTGCCGGTCTGAGCTTGCGCTGCGCGACGAGCACTCCGGCCCGCAACTCCATCGAAGCAATGTTCAGAGACTTCAGGATCGGTTCTGGTAATGCATCGGGCGAAACCGGCACCATCGGCGGATTCGTATTCGTCTCTTTCTTTGAGCCGTCCGAGATTTTTCCGAGCGCAGTCTGCATCTCCTGCATCTGTTTGAGACCCGCGTCGAGGCTCGTTGAATGCTCCTGCGCCGCGACCGTATCGCCCGTCTCCAGCGCTTTCATTCCCTTCGCATAATCTGTGAGTTCTGCTGCGAAGAAGCGCAGGTTCGCGGCCTTGTCGCCTTTGGGCAGATTGGAGTCGTTGAGCATCGCCAGCACCGCGTCCCAGTCGGCTAAACGCAATGCAACCGGCAGCCGCCGGCTGATGCGCGCCATCTGATCCCGCGCGGACCAAATATAAAGCGAAGCCGAAAGTTGGCCGCGTGCGGCAGCAAGATGATCCGACAACGCATTGGCATCGGCGAGCCGCCCCTGCTCCATCAGGTTCGCGATCGCGTACATCATGTTGTGCGCGTAATTCCAGTCGTCATCGGGACCGACCTGTTGCGCCTGCATGTAATGTTCGTCGGCAGCCATTGAGGCGGAGAACCATCGCTCCGCTTCGGAGTAGTTGCCGACGCGGTAATAGATGTGTCCCGGCATGTGTACCATGTGGCCCGATGTGGGCGCGAGGCTCGCCAGCAGAGCAGCGCTCGGAATCGCGCGCTCGGGATGATTGCCGGGTTCAATGGCGTGGATCCAGTAGTGATTGGTCGCCGAATCGTTGGGCGCGTCGTGCAGGATGCCTTCGAGCGTCGCGATCGCTTCGCGCTCACCCTTCTTCGGTTCCCCCTTATCGTCGTAGCCGTTTTCCAGTGCGAGGGCGAGAAAAAGGCGAGCCTCGATATCGTTGGGTGCTTTACTGACCAATTCGCGGAGAATGGCGATTTGTTGCTTCTTTGCTCCTCGCTTGGATTCGTTCTTGATCGCGGCATCGGCCTGTGCGGCCTCAATGTAGAGCTTCTCGGGCTCGGTGCCTTTGTTCTTCAGCTGCACCGCCTTCTCCAGCGCCTGCTTGGCATAGACTCGTCGGTCGCTATTACGAAATCCTTCCGCCTGCGCCAAGCCCCACCAGCACATGGCGCAATTCGGATCGACGCGCACGCTCTGCTCGAACGCCTTCACCGACTCGTAGTCCCAGAAGTCGTGCATCAGGTTCAGCCCCTGGTCGAACCACACCTGCGCTTCAGGACTGGCTGTAATCGCGATATGCGCATTGCCGATGCCGCTCATGCGAATCGGTGCGGGAAGTTGCTCCGGCGGCAGCACCGGCTGCATGTCGGCCATGTTGTGACCGGCTGGCATCTGCAGAGCACGTGTGGGAATTGCTGTCGTCGCGACCAGAAAAATCAAGCCGATGCTGCCGGGCAATCCCGCGTGTTTGCGGAGAAAACCTGGACGCAGGCAGCCTCGATGCAGATCAGAGAAAGCGCAGCTCATGGCTGCAATATACATCCCGGGTCGGACGGCAGGCGACGGCAGATTTTCCTTCGAGGTAGTCTTCGGGGTCGACGATTCTTGCAGGGAGTACGAGAATCAGCGTCTGCAATTTGAGGTGAGGGTTTGGCGAGATAGGAGTATCCGGAAGAATTTGGCTTTCATCCCTCTGCACAACACTCGCGAAGGGATGAAAACCATTGGCATCCAATCTGCTACGCGTGCGCGTGCTGCTGCACACCATGTGCGACAGCTTCGATGATGGCTTTGTTGAATGCAGGAATATCGTCTGGCTTGCGGCTGAAGATGAACTGGCCATCGGTGACAACAGCCTGGTCGACCCAGTTGCCTCCCGCATTCTTGATGTCGGTCTTCAGCGAAGGCCACGACGTGACCGTCTTTCCTTTCAGCGCGCCGGCTTCCACCAGCGTCCACGGTCCGTGGCAGATCGCTGCAACCGGCTTTCCTGTGGAGACGAACTGGCGGACAAAGTTCACCGCCGCCGGATCCATGCGCAAGTTATCGGGATTCATCACCCCGCCGGGCAGCACGAGCGCGTCGTAGTCGTGCGGATTGGCATCGGCAAGCACCTGGTCCACCTTCACCGCCTGGCCCCAATCCTTCTTGTTCCAGCCCTTGATCTCACCGTTCTTCGGGGCAATCACCACAGTCGTGGCGCCGGCATTATTCAACGCCTTTCGGGGATCAATCAATTCTGCCTGCTCAAATCCGTCTGTAGCTAAAATAGCGATTTTCTTGCCCTTCAACTCTGAAGACATGCTTCTCCTCCTCCGTCTTGGCATCGTGCAGATCCTATAAGACGCAGGGATTTAAACGCGGGTTGCGCGTTTACGTGGAGTAGGGTTCATCTCGTTTTGAATGAGACGGTCAAGTCCCGACCAGACACGGGAGCGGGGTTTTCGGGGAAGAAAACGGCCCGCCTCTCGTGCGAGAAGCGGGCCGTTTCTTTCTTGTTTGGGGCTAGGCTTTTGCTGAGGTCAGCGCTCCCAGATCGGCAGCCAGCTTCTCCGTCGAGAAGGCTTCGATCAGGTCGCCTTCCTTCAGATCGCTGAAGCCGCCAAGTCCGATGCCGCACTCCATGCCGTTGGTCACTTCGCGCGCATCATCCTTGAACCGCTTGAGCGAGCCGATCTTGCCCTTGTAGACCTGCTCAGTGCCGCGCATGACTTTGACTTCAGAGTCGCGGCGGATCACGCCATCCTGCACTCGGCAGCCGGCGATGGTGCCGACCTTGGGAATGCGGAAGACGTTGATGACTTCAGCGCGGCCCACGTAATTCTCCTTGAAGGTGGGCTCGAGCAGACCCAGCATGGCGAGGCGCATCTCGTCCTGCAACTCGTAGATGATCGAGTGCAGGCGAATCTCCACGCCTTCCTGCTGCGCCAGTTCAGCGGCCTTGCGCTCGGGGCGCACGTTGAAGCCGATGATGATGGCGTTGGAAGCCGTAGCCAGCAGCACGTCGCTTTCGGTAATCGATCCGACACCGGAGTGGATCACCTTCACGCGTACCTTCTCGGTCGACATGCGCACCAGCGAATCAGCCATCACTTCGACTGAGCCAGTCACGTCGCCCTTGATGATCAGGGCCAGATCCTTCACGCCGGCCTGGCGAATCTGCTCCGCCAGTCCTTCGAGCGAAACACGCGAGCTCTTGGCAAGCTGCGCTTCGCGCTCCTTCATCTTGCGATACTGCGCGATGCCCTTGGCCTTGTCGCGATCCGCAACCACAAGGAACGTGTCGCCGGAGTCGGGCATGGCTTCGAGACCAAGCACTTCGACCGGTGTTGATGGACCCGCCTCCTCGAGCGGCCGTCCGCGATCGTCGAACATGGCGCGAACTTTGCCGTACGTGTTGCCAACGATGTAGCTGTCGTTCAGGTGCAGCGTTCCATCCTGTACCAGCACCGTTGCCACCGCACCGCGACCGCGATCGAGTTTGGCTTCGAGCACTGAACCCACAGCCTTGCGTCCCGGAGTCGCCTTCGGAGCCTTGATGTCCGAAACCAGGCAGATCATCTCCAGCAGCAGGTCGAGGTTGATCTTCTTCTTCGCTGAAACTTCTACGAAGACCGTGCCTTCGCCGCCGGCTGCCCACTCTTCCGGAATCAGGCCGCGATCGGCGAGTTGCTTCTTCACGCGGTCCGGATTGGCCTCGGGCTTGTCGATCTTGTTCACCGCAACAATAATCGGCACTTCGGCTGCCTTGGCGTGGTCAATGGCTTCCAGGGTTTGTGGCATGACGCCGTCATCCGCTGCAACCACGATGACGACAATGTCCGTCACCTTGGCTCCGCGTGCACGCATACGCGTGAAGGCTTCGTGGCCTGGCGTGTCGAGGAAGACAATCTCGCGGCCGGAAGCGGGAGAGCCTTCCTTCGTGAATCGCACCTTGTAGGCGCCGATGTGCTGCGTAATGCCGCCGGCCTCGCCTGCCGCCACTTCGGTCTCGCGAATGGCGTCGAGCAGCGATGTTTTGCCGTGGTCCACATGGCCCATGACCGTGACGACCGGAGCACGTGGAACTTCGACCACGTCGAATTTCTCGGTGTCGAGAACCTCTTCGATGGCCTCGTTCTCGAGTTCTTCTTCGTAGCTGATTACGGTTGCGCCCGCGCCGAACTTCGCGGCAACGTCTTTCACCATCGCTGCGTCGAGCGACTGGTTAACGGTGACGAACACACCGCGCATGAGCAGGGCGGCGATCAGATCCTTGGCGCGGATTTCGAGCTTTTCCGCGAGGTCCTTTACGCTGATGCCCTCGGTCACGGTGATTTCGCGCGTGATCGGTTGTGGCTCATCGCTGAACTGTGCGGCCCCACCAAAACGTGGCGGCGGCACAAAGCCCTTCATCGGGCCTTCTTTGGTCTTCGGATATTGCTGGCCGCCGCGGCGGGCACGATTTTGCGGTGCGCGCTGCGGACGTGGTGCGTCGCCGGTTGGCGGAGCGCCGCCAGCCCCAGGTCGCGCGCCACCAAAACCACCGGGGCGAGGAGCGCCGAAGCCGGGGCGTGCGCCAAATCCGGGACGTCCACCGGGTGCACCGGGTCCGCCAGGTCCTGCAAATCCAGTGCGCGTAGGGTGCTTTGGACGAGGTCCGCCAGGGAATTGTCCAGGCGCGCCGGGTCCGCTGGGTGTGCGCTGCTGATAGCCGCCGCCCGGAGCTCCCGTAGGCCTGCGGTCAAAAATCGGTTTGCCGCGCTGAATGACTCCAGCCTGTGCAGGTGGAGGGGTTGGGCTGGCGACGACGATGGGCGCCTTGTACACCGGGCGCGGTCCAGTCTGCGGCATCACCACGCGTCGTGGTGCGACCACTGGACGCTCGGGCGCACGAGGCGCTTCCGGCGTTTGTGCTGCCGGAGTTTTCGACTCTGCCGGAGTGGCGCCTGGCCCAGCTGGCGCTTCCTTCGCCTTCGCCGCGATTTCGGCGGCTTGCACAACCGGTGTTTCGACGACCGGTGATGCTGGCGGAACGGCCGACGCCGTGGGTTCAACCTTTTCGTGCACGGGCGGCGCTGACGGTGGCGCCACAACGGGCGCGGCAGCCTTGGGTGTGGCTGGCTTTGCTGGTGCGGCGGGCTCCGCCTTGGGCTGCGCTTGCGTAGCTCCAGCGGCTGGCGTCACGGGCGGCTTCACAACCACGGTGGGCGGAACAACCGTAACATGGCGGACAGGGGCTGCCCCTGCAGGCGCCTTGGCTACAACAGCCCCAGCCGGTGGCTTCGACGCGATGGCCGGCGCGGAGGGTGGAATAATTGCCGGGGCAGGCCGCGGTTGCGGCACAATCTTGCGAGGCTCGGGCCGCGCGGAGGCCGCTGGCGGTGCTGCAACTGAAACGACGGGAGGCGCGGGTTTGGCAGGAGCCTTGGCGCGCAACTGGAGTAGCCGCCTTGCTCGGCGGCACATGGCTCTTGCGGGCCTCGGCTTCCTGTTCCTGCTTCTTGGCCAAAATGGCCTTCATCACGTCGCCAGGCTTGGAGACATGGGAGAGATCGATCTTGGGTGTGATTCCCTGGGAGGCGCGTGAAGACCCGGCACCGCCGTGGCTTCCCTGGCGCCCGTGCTGGAATTGTGCGCGGACCTTTTCAGCCTCGTGATCTTCGATCGAACTTGAGTGAGTTTTGCCTTCACCCAGACCGAGTTCCCCGAGGACGTCAAGAATTTGACGGCTCTTGACTTCCATCTCACGCGCGAGATCGTTAATTCGAACCTTGCTCATCCGCCTCTTTTCAGATTGTGCTGCCCCAAGCCCTTTAGTCGCCCCCGGGGTCCCCAACGATTGGTCTTCGTCGTTGGGGTGGTCATAGCTACCTCTTGGCATTGGTTCGTTGCGTTAACACCATTATCTCTTGAATGGCATTGAAAAGCGCGACGCATACTATGCGCCGCCCTCTTCATTTTCACTCTCGTTCTCTTCGATTTCGTCGCCCGCGCCGGCCACATTCTCGACCGCAAGTTCTTCGGCAGTGGTGTCCTGGTCTTCGGTCGCCTCTTCGAGCACTTCCTGCGAATTCTCCAGTTCCGCTTCCGCGGTTCCAGCAACTGCCTCGGCGGTCTCAATTTCCGACTCGCCTTCTGAAAGCTTGCCCGTATCCGCCGCCGCTGTCAGGGCCGCCGGCTCGTCGATGCCCTCTTCTTCCGGCGCTCCAGCTTCCCCGGCGGTTGCGGAAGGTTCACCTTCCTCGCCCTCTTCAAAGTGGCCGAAGTAGTGGCGAACCGCAACACTGATCTTTTCCAGCGTCTTTTCGCCGATCCCCGGAATCTCTTCAAGCTGCTCGGGCGTCATATCGGCCAGACCTTCTACCGTGGTAATGCCGGCAGCAATCAGCTTCTGGATAATGCTTTCGCCCAGCTCGGTAACCTGCTCGATCGGAGTAGAAGGCCCGCCAGTAAGAGCCTGCATCTGCTGCTCCACTTCCTGGCGCTTCTCTTCCTCGCTCTTGATATCGATCTTCCAGCCCAGCAACTTCGCCGCAAGCCGGACGTTCTGACCCTTCTTGCCGATCGCCAGCGACAGCTGCGTGTCGTCCACGATGACTTCGAGTTGCTTGTCCGTCAGATCGGTAATGGAAACACGGCTGACTTTGGCGGGCTGCAAAGCCTTTTCAGCAAAGGTTGTAATCTCTTCGCTGAATTCAATGATGTCGATCTTTTCGCCACGCAGTTCGCGAATGATGGACTGCACGCGCATGCCCTTCATGCCAACGCAAGCGCCGACGGGGTCCACATCCTTGTCGCGCGACTGAACGGCGATCTTGGTGCGCTCGCCGGCTTCGCGCGCAATGGCGCGGATCACCACCGTGTTGTCATAAATCTCCGGCACTTCAGACTGGAACAGGTTCTGTACCAGTTCCGGCGCGGCGCGCGATACGATCACCTGCGGCCCCTTGGCGGCGCGGTCCACCTTCAGCAGAACCGCACGAACGCGCTCACCGATAGTGAACTGTTCGAGGCGCGACTGTTCGCGCTTGGGGCAGCGGGCTTCCGCCTTGCCCAGGTCGAAAATAATGTCCTGGCCTTCAATGCGCTTTACTGTCGCGTTCAGAACTTCCTTTTCGCGATGCGCATACTCGTTGAACACCGTGTCGCGCTCGGCCTCGCGCACCTTTTGGAAGATCACCTGCTTGGCGAGTTGCGCGGCGATGCGACCCAGGGGGGTGGTGTCGCGGTACATTCGGATTTCGCTGCCGACCTCGACGCCGGGCGCAAGCTCATTCGCTTCTTCGAGCGTGATCTGGTTCACCGGGTCTTCGAGTTCTTCATCGGTTCCGACGACGGTCTTGTAGATGTAGGCGGTGATCTCGCCTGTTTCCTTGTTCAGTTCTCCGCGCATGTTCTCCTGGGTCTTGTAGTACTTGCGCGTGGCAAGGGCGATCGCTTCTTCCACCGCGCCCACCACGATCTCGGGCTCGATGCCTTTTTCGCGACTCAGGAGTTCGATACTTTGATACAAAGCGCTGGCCATACTCTTCTTGCTCTCTCGGGTTGTTTCCGGCGACCGTCCGATCCCCGGACCTGTTGCACCGTTGGTTTGTTGTTGAGGAGGCTGGGATTTCCGCCCCCTGTGCCGCACGCCAGGCCGTGCCTAGATCTCCGGAACCAGTTCTGCTTTCTCAACGTTGTCCAGAGCGATCTCCACCGTGTTCACGCCTGCTTTGCGGCTCTTGCTGTTCTGATGCACGGCAGCCAGATCGAGTGAGATGTTTTGTCCCGCACCCGCCAGTAGCCGCCCTCTCCAGTGCCGGTTGTTTCGAATCGGTTCAAATGTCTGCACTTTCACAAGGCATCCGGCAAACCGCCGAAACTCTTCCGGCTTCGTTAACTTGCGATCCAGCCCTGGGGAACTCGCCTCAAGTGTGTAATCCCCCCCCGGCACCAGTTCTTCCACATCCAGCAAAACACCAAAGTCTCGGCTAAAGGCCGCACAATCCTCGTGGGTCACCCCGGAAAGCTGTTCCACACTCAACTTTCCTTCGACCAGCCGCTCAGGAAGCCCTTCAACTCCCGCCGCTATCTCCGCCTTCAGAAGATTCCGGCCCTCGGCGTTCTTCTCGAGAAAAACCCTCAAAACACGCTCTTTAACTGGTCCGGAGATCTCTACATCCACTACATCGAGACCATGGGATGCGGCCACTCTCTCTGCTGTTTTCCGAATTTCGTCCAGCTTTGCTGCCATGCGTCGAAGCCCGCCCGTTGGCCCCTCAATCAAGGGGCTCCCGGTCAAAATCAGCGGCCGTTTTCCGGGAGAATTTGCGCCAAATAAAAAGTGGGCTATAAGCCCACTCATCTCTCCGCCAGCCGGCATCCTCACGGCAACTCAGGCGGACAAACTCGTCTGCAATATCAGAATACGCCGAATTTATGGGAATATCAATGCCAGCCCCGCAGCGCAGCCATCGCCCGTCTGCAAGTGACTTTTCCCACCTGGGAATGACATACCGCCTCACATAAACGCTAACAAACGCTCCAAAGACCCCCGCCTTTCAATTCTCGTTCCGGGTCCCCTTGCGTTCTGTTGCTAACTCCTTCGCACGGCCCAATCGAGGGACTTGACACGGCGCGGGAACGTTAGATAATTCCTTACAATCAGCAAGTTACGATGGCACTGCCGAGGTATGCGGTTACAACTATTGGGGAGCATTCTTCGGTCCCACCAACCGGGATAATGGATGAGCTTAAGCCATGCGCACTTTTTTCCAGCGCGTTATCGTCACATTTGTCTCGACGATGTTTCTGGCGGGCGCGGGCGCGCTCGGCGGATACCTTCTGGGTCACACGTTTGCCCTGCGCCAGGCCGAAGCGCGTCTGGACCGTTTTGCGAACCGCATTCTTCTGGAGAGCGTCACCTCTACCGCAGAATCGCGAGCCGTTCTGGCGACGATGAATACCTCGCCCTATGCCTTATGTTCCGATACCGAACTCGAGTACTTTCGGCAGCTCATCTTCCAGTCACAATTCCTGAAAGCCGCCGGACGGATGCGCGATGGGAGAATCAATTGCTCCACCACGTCGGGCCGGACAGAGCTGGTGGAGGAGCAATACACCCCCAATATCGCCCGCCTGGACGGAACGAAAATCTACAAGAACCTTCCTCCATTTCGCGTGGATGACCGGGATGTGATCTTGGTGCAGATGGGAGGGTCGTTCATCGTCTATAACCCTTACAACCTGTCTTCGCTCGAGTCGCCGCCCATGCATTTCATTGGAACTGCCTTGGATGCGCAGACCCACCAGGCCGGACAGATGCTGGGAGAAACTACAAACATCCAGCAGAGCATCCTGGTGCGGGAAGGCAGGGCTCAGGTAGGCGATACCGTTTACGTCACGCGTTGCTCTGCAGACGGAACAATCTGCATGACCGCCTATATCGGGACGCCCGATGCATTGGCGATCACCCGCGGTTACTTGATGGCCTCCGTAGCGCTGGGTGCGGTTTCGGGCGCGATTATCGGATTGATATTCCCATTGCTCTACAGTCACAACAAAAGCGTGGAGCAGCAATTGATCCGCGCCATTCGAGCCGACGCTCTCACCGTGGTCTATCAGCCGATTGTCGATCTTGCCACCGGTCATATCGTTGAGGCCGAAGCTTTGGTCCGCTGGACCGACGAATACAAGAATGCGGTGAGCCCCGATGTCTTCGTGAAAATCGCCGAGGAGCGAGGCTTTGTCGCCGGGATCACGAAACTCGTGCTGCACCATACACTGAGTGACTTCGGCGCGACCATGCGCGCACGTTCAACATTTCGCGTCAATATCAATATCGCCGCATCAGACCTTGCCGATACCGAGTTTCTTCCCATGGTCGAGCGCGCTCTTGCCGATGCCGAGGTCTCGCCGCGCAATCTCGGAATTGAAATTACCGAGAGTTATACGGCCCGGCAGCAGGTGGCAAAAAACACTATTCTCCGCCTCCGTAAGAAGGGCCACTACGTCGCGATCGACGATTTCGGCACCGGCTACTCGAGCCTGGCTTATCTCCACGACCTCTCGGTGAATGCAATCAAGATCGACAAGGCCTTCACCAAGGCAATCGGCACAGACGCCGTCACGGTTTCCATCCTGCCGCAGATCCTTACCATGGCGGAGACACTCAAGCTGCGGGTCGTCGTGGAGGGCATCGAAACACGGGCCCAGGCCGACTATTTTGCCGCGAGCAAGCAGAGCATTCATGCGCAGGGATGGCTCTTCGGACGTCCAGTTCCCGCTCGCCTGTTCCTCCAGATGCTCGATGAAGAAGAGGCACGTCTCAGCAAGGAGCAGGCACAGGAAATCCCCAACGGCGCTACGGCCGCTGCCTTCTAACCATCGCTTCCGCATCACTCTCCCCACGTCGCGAGATCAAGACAAGCAGAGTTTTTCTGTTTTGCGCCATGCGACTGCCCCGAGTGACAATAGCGTAATGAAGATTTTCCGGCTCGTTGCCCCGGTTTTATTTTTAATCGCCTTTGGATTTCCCACTTCCCAGGCCCTCGAAAAGCAGCCCGCCAGCGATTACCACGCGCGCCGCGTTGCGCTTGGCGCGGAATTGCACGGCGGAGTTGCCATTCTCTTCGCCGCGGAAGAGCCGGTGCTCGACTTCGATCCCTATCGCCAGGACTCAGACTTCTACTACCTGACAGGCTGGAACGAGCCCGGCGCAGCGTTGCTGATTATCGGCCCAACCAACGAGCCCGAGCGTCCCAGCCAGCCAGCGCATGTGCGTGACTACAAGGAAATCCTCTTCCTGCCCACCCGCAATCTGCGCATGGAAACGTACACCGGCGCCAAGATGGACGCGGCAACGCCAGGCGTGACGGGCGCCACCGGTGTCGACAATGTCGAGCCCATGGCGAGCCTCGCCGCCGACCTGAACAAGCTGATCGCCGACGATCGCAGAGTTGCATTCAACGTGTGGACACAGCCGGGAGTCAAGGCTGCCGAAGCCCTCCTTGGATATACTGCTGCAACCCTTGGCGCCTCTGCGCCAGCCGCACACGACGTGACCACCCTCACGATGCCCCTGCGCGAGGTGAAGGACTCGGGCGAGATTGATCTGCTCAAGAAAGCCTCGACAGCTTCAATAGCAGCGCAGCGAGAGATGATGAAGTCCGTGAAGCCCGGTGTGACCGAGCGGACGGTTGCCGGAAAAATGACGGCCGTCTGGTTTGAACAGGGTTGCGAAAGGCCTTCCTATGCGCCGATCGTCGGCGCCGGAATCAACTCGACGACGCTCCACTACTCCGCGAACTCCGCTACCATCGCGGATGGCGACGTTGTGGTCGTCGACGCTGCGTGCGAGTACTCGATGTACGCGTCTGACATCACGCGCACCGTTCCCGCCAATGGCCACTTCACCGCCCGCCAGCGAGAGATTTACAACGTTGTACTTGGGGCGCAGAAGGCGGCCATTGATGCGTTCGTTGCAGGCAAATCTAAGATCAACGACTTCCAGCATCGAGATCCCGACACGCTCGATGCAGTGGCCTACAACTACATCAACACACATGGCAAGGATCTGCACGGCCAGCCCCTCGGCAAATACTGGTTGCATGGCCTCGGACACATGGTGGGTATCGACGTGCACGATCCCGCGCAATATCCCGCGGTTCTCAAGCCCGGCATGGTTTTCACCATCGAGCCCGGCGTGTACATCCCAGAAGAGAAACTGGGTGTGCGCATCGAGTGCGATTTCCTTGTGCTGCCCGACGGCAAGCTTCTCGATCTCAACGCCGACCTGCCGCACACCGCCGAAGATGTTGAAGCAGCAATGCGGAAGTAGCCTTCAGAAAGCCCGTGCAAGCATGGACCCGGACAACACAATCGAATCCGCACAACTCGACGCATTGAGCCTCGTCTTCTCTGACCAGCTTCAGGCTTGTCTCGAAGAATGCGCGCACGGCCGCCGCGGACTTTTTTCTGATGTTGCACTGGTTGAAGACGAAGAGCGCGAACGTGCGTGGCCCGAAGCTGCCCGGCTTCGAGAACTCGCTCTCGCGCTGCAGAACATCTTCGCGCAGCAGGAGCAGCGCAACGCGCTCTGCGATGAGTTCCTCGATTTGTGTTCGATGCATGGCGAGAGCCATCCCGGCGAGCCGCGCCTGGCGCGCATGTTTCTTGCTCGCATCGAAAGCGGCCAGGTCGGCACGCCCACTGAAGAACCAAGGAAGCCATGGTAGTTCTCCACGCATTTCTCGCGCTCGCCAGCGGATTCGCGACCATGGCTGTGCTCGTCATGTTGATCACGGCGCTGCTCCAGAAACTCACACCGGGCTGGGTCGGTGAATCCGGCAAGCCGGGCGCGGGGTCCAAGTGCACAGGTTGGGAAACCGAAGCCCGGCTATGTTTTCGTCAATGTCGGCTATTCATTTCTGGCCGCCGCCGCCGGAGGCTATGTCACTGCGTGGATCGCCCAGAAGAATCCGCTGATCCACGTGCTGGCTCTGGCCATCACCGTATTGCTACTCGCGGCGCTCAGCGCCCTGCAGCAGCGCGGACAACAGCCCCTTTGGTATGCTCTCATGCTGGTTGCGTTGACGCCATTGGGCGTTCTCGCTGGCGGACTGGTTCGTTTGCGCGTTCTTGGTGTGCTCTAGGTTCGGGATTCTCTGCTATCCAGATTGCCAAAATAAAAAAGCCGCTCTGTCGAATTCATTCTCGGCAGAGCGGCGTGTTGATCAAAACTGTAGCCGGGTCTAGTTTAGAAGCGCACTCCCACCGTTACCGGGATGATCTTCGTATCCGCGCCGACCGTGGTGGTGCCCAGACCGTTCGGTTGCGTTGTCACCGCGGGCGTCAGCACATCGAGGTAGCGCGCCTCGGCAAAGATCCTCGTCTTGCCGTCGCCGTTCCAGCCCGCGAACCGGTGTTGGAGACCGCCGCCAATGCTCCATCCACCCTGGTTGCTGGAGAAGTGCCCCACGACCACGTTCTGGGTCACAATCACCACAGTAGAAGTACGTGCAGTATTGGGCGAGTTGCGGATCGGTGAAGCTGGTGACCTTGCGGTAGAAGCCCCCACCCCCCGTCGCATAGAACTCAATCGCACTCTTGGGATTGAAATCGTAGATGGGATCAAGCGTGAATGACCAGATGTGAGCGTAGCCGCCGGTTGCTCCGGCCTGGGCGATGATCGCTCCTGGCAACTTGCTGTGAATGAACTGGTACTCCAAATTGAGTGCGAGATGCTTGTCGAAGCGGTAGCCGGCGCCCACCGTGAAATTCCAACCCCACGTGATGTAGGGCGAGGAATCGCTGGTCGGGGCATTGAATCCGCCGCCCACCGCGTAGGTCAAATGACTCATGACTCCGCCGCCACCGCCCGCCATGGGACTTGTTATCGTACTGCCCGCCGCCGGACCCATCGGGCGATGGAGCCGCCGGCAGCGCGGCTGAACCCGGCATGCCGGCATCGTCGAGTTGCAGAAAGTTCGAGCTGGATTCTGAGGAGGAAGCAACGGTCGAGTTGGAGGAATCAGGAGGTGTGGAAATCTGGGCGCTTGCAGTGCCGAGTGAAAAGGCAAGCGCTGCGCACAACATGCTTGTGTGCCTGAAAAGAGTCAGACAGCGATCTGAAGTCATCTCTGTACCTCGCGAGAATTAAATGTCTTGTATGCGGGACATCAAACTGTCCCAGTATGCACTTAGACTCGTTTTTGAGATCAAAGTTGCTCACAACCTGCAGATAACGAAAGGCCGGAGTTACCTCCGGCCTCAGTCTTGAAGGAACGAAATTCGAAATCCTACCCCTGAATGTCGAACTGCTCCGGGTGCAGGGTCGGGTCGCTCTTGATGAGGATGTTTTTGCTGATCAGTTCCTCAAACTCGTTGATCCAACCTCCATTATTGGCCTTCAGTACCTTCACGGTCTCCGGATTCACGCGCAGCATCACGTCCGCGCCCTCAAAGTGCCGCTTCATCTTGCGCAATTCGGTGTAGATCTCGTTGCACACCGTTGCCGGACTCTTCACCATGCCGGTCGCCTGGCAAGTAGGGCAGGGAACTGACAGCGTGCGCTCAAGGGACTGCTTGACGCGCTTGCGCGTGATCGCCACCAATCCAAAGTCGTTGAACTGCAGAACCTTGGTCGGGGCGCGGTCGCTCTTGAGTGCTTCTTCAAGCGCGGCCAGCACCTTGAATCGGTTCTTGCGCTCGTCCATATCGATGAAGTCGATGACGATGATTCCGCCAAGGTCGCGGAGGCGTATCTGGCGAACGATTTCAGGCACCGCGTCAAGATTTGTCTTGACGATAGTGTCTTCAAGCCGCGCCGATTTGCCAACGTATTTGCCGGTGTTGATGTCGATCGCCACCAGAGCTTCTGTCTGGTTAATCACGATCGATCCACCGCTCTTCAGCCACACCTTCGAACGAAGCGCCTTCGAGATTTCGTCCTGAATGCCGAAGTGCTCAAAGAGCGGAGTCTCCTTCGTATACAGCTTCACGCGACGAACCAGTGATGGCGAGAAGCGATTCAGGAAGCGAACGATGCGTTCGTAATCCTGTTCGGAGTCGACCCAGATCGACGAGAAGTTCGAGCTCACCTGATCGCGCAGAATGCGCTCGATCAAGGACAGATCGTGATAAATCAGTGCGGGCGACTTCGAACTATCAGACCGCTGCTTGATCTCGTTCCACAAGTGAATCAGGAAGCGAAGATCGGCGCGCAACTCCTCTTCTGACGCGCCCTCTGCCGCGGTGCGCACGATGAATCCACCGGAAGCATCGCCGCGCTCGTGCGTAAGAATCCGCTTCAACCGCTGGCGTTCTTCGTCCGAAGCGATTTTGCGGCTCACGCCAACATGTGTAACGGTGGGCATGAATACCAGGAACCGTCCCGGCAGCGCGATGTGACTGGTGATGCGGGCGCCCTTTTTCGCGATGGGCTCCTTCGCAATCTGAACCAGGATCTCCTGCCCCGGCTTCAACAGATCGGAGATGATCGGGAGGTCCGAGGTCTGCGCCGAACGTCGTGACTGGCGTCCGCGGTCTCCTGGCCGATGTCCACTGCGATCGCCACGATCTCCACGTCCTCGGCGTCCGCGTCCGCCACGATCGCGGCGTTGCGGAGCCTGGCCATCGCCGGCTGGCTGATTTTCGGCGGAGGCTGCTTCTTCTTCCTCATCCTCTTCTTCGCCATCGAGGGTTTCTTCGCTTTCCTCGCCGTTCTTGCCTTCAAACTTCATCTGGATGCGATGGTCGAGGTGCGCTTCCTGCAGCATCTCGCCCAGTTCGCCCGAGCGAATCTGCGTATGAAGCTTCTCCTCTTCCTCGTAGTCATCCAGATCGTGCTCGTCGGTCTTGTGGTGATGATGCGGAGTGTCATACTCCTCGCCTTCGATCAGCTCTTCCTCAACCAGGCCGCTGCCGGGCGAAAATGTTGAAACCACCGGTTTGGCAACTTGTTGGGTTTCTTCCAGGGGCTGTAGCGGCGGCTCTTCGTCCGGCTTCTTTTTCTTGCCGCCGAGACCAAACAACCGGAAACCTGCCGGCGGCAAGGGATCGACATTATGCGAAGCGCTGCGATCGCCTTCGAATTCCGTGCTCTCGTTTTCTTCCGGCGCATTGTGCGCGCTCTCGAACCCTACCTGGTGATCAGAAGAAACCCCGATCGGTGGCTCGATAGACTCGTTGTGCGCCGGTTCTGCAACAGGCTCACCTAGAACAGCGTGGGAATGCGACTCACTGGAGGCAGCTTCAAAGCTCTCCTCCACCATGTCGTCTTCCGCGTCCACCGAGTCAAGCTCGTCCGCAGATGGAGCTGCGGTCAGTTCCTCGACGAATTCCTCTTCTTCAATCTCGTCAGCTGAGCCGTTATCTGCTTCCGGCGCAAAGTCCGTTTCCCGCACGAACGCACTCGAAGACTGCTCTTCTGCAACTGGAGTCTCAGGCTGACGATTCCGATGCCGCGAAAGTGATTCGCCGGGAAGCAAGCCGCTTCCGTCCCACACAATCGGTGATTCGATGAGAGTGGCAGGCTTGTATGTGGATGCCGGTCGAACCTGCGTGGGAGCCTCAAACGCAGGCTTCTCTGCTGACTCTGTCGGAGCGCCGCCGTACTTCCTAAGCGATTCGCCCGGCAACACAAACGGCTCGGGAGCCCGTTCTGTCCTTGCAGCGCGCGAAGGAGCCGCAGAAGCCTGGATCTCGCTCGCCGCTTCCGGTTCGGCAGCCTCGTTCACATGGGTTTCGATGAACTCCTGGCTCTCCGCTGGGGTTGCCGATACATTGCTGCCGCCACGGCCTCCACGACGGCGCCTGCGTCCGCGCCAGCGTTTCGCGCCCTGTTCATCGGTTTCCTGAGGAGCCCCGGCATCCTCAGCCGTTGCACCTTGAGCGGCAAATTCTGCATCGCCAGATTCAGACGTAATCACAACGGTTGGACGGCTCTCGCGATCCTGTCGCTGCTCGGGACGGCCGCCGCGTTGGCCGCGATCCTGAGCAGCCGCGATCCTGAGCGCCGCGGTCTTGTCCATTGGTGTGGCGCACTTCACGCGGTGGCTGGTTGCCGCCGCTGACCGCAGCTTTTTCAAGCTCGTCGGTCTCTTCCTGGTCTTCCAACTCCATAAAGTCGGTGACGTAGAGGAAGGCGTCGCGTTCCAGTCCAACGTCGACAAATGCCGACTGCATGCCGGGGAGCACCCGGGTAACGCGCCCGTTGTAAATGGATCCGGCCAGCGTGTACTCGTTTTCGCGTTCGTAATAGATTTCCGCGAGCTGATCGTCTTCTAGAATTGCAAGCCGCGTCTCATGCGGCGTGCTGGAAATACAAATCTCTTTTGCCATCGTGCCTTTCCGCCCAGCGGATTTCGCCTGCTGGGGCCTGCGGCAAGGTGGGGTGGAGACGCGTGCGGACGGATAGGGCGGGAATGTGCGGAAGGGATGACCTGTGCGTAGCCTGCGGACCCAGCAACCTGCGGCCTCCTACCCCATCACGGGGCGGCGAACCGAAAAGGCTTCCAAGTCCGGCAAACGTTTCGTTACAGTGATCCGAAAGCAGAGAGTTTGTGGCCACCCGATTGGCCGTCCCCTGCGACAATACGTCGCCAGAGAACAACCAGGCCCATGCCAACCAGATGATCGACATGAGCGGGGCCGTTGAGACACTGGCGAGTTTGCTGCCGGTCCGCGTTTCAGGAATCGTATTTCCTGCGCGTCCTCTGCAACCTCGGAACCAGCGACGCCGAACGTCCGCGCGATCAAATTCGGTCGCTGGGGATATCCGGCTTGCCCGTCTCTGCGTGCTCATTGAACCCAATCCTGCCCGGCGCGCGGTCCACCAGGACCTTGGCCGGATTGTGCATCCTCTTCAATGCTGTGCGCCGAGCCTCCTCATCGAATCCGCCGAATCTCGTTGATGCGGCTGAATCCAACAGGGTCTAAGGGCCAGGCATCTCTGACGATGCTGTAAGTACTTACAATCTTTGCTCTTGTGGTCCGGAAAATCCCGGCGATCCCCAAGAGGGTGTTGCCGTGCAATCTTGCCTCCGGGGACTCTGCCCCCGCGACAAACACCCGTCGCCGGGGACCCCGAAACGTTTGGAGCCGGAGCACCTTAGTTTACAAACCTGCGCATGCGTACATTCATCACCACGCCTAGCGCAAGGAAGGTAAACAACACCGAAGATCCGCCGTAACTCATTAACGGTAAAGGGATTCCGGTGACTGGCATAAAGCCAATGACCATGCCTACATTGACCGCGATCTGGAAGGCCAACACAGCCACGATGCCCATGATAATCAGGGAGCCCGGCAGGTCTGCGGCTGTTTGAGCGTTTTGAATCAAACGCATCAATATGAGGAAGTATAGCAGCAGCACAAATACTGCGCCCACAAACCCATGCTCTTCACTGAAGGCGGCAAAGATGAAGTCCGCATGCGGAATGGGAATGAAAGCTCCCTGCGTCTGCGTCCCTTTCTCTGCTCCCTTGCCCCAGATACCGCCCGCGCCGACTGCAATCTTCGCTTGCAGCACCTGGTATCCCGAGCCTTTTGGATCATTATCGGGGTTAATAAACCCAGTCAGGCGAGCCTTTTGATAGGGTTTCAGCACTTTTCCGCTGTTCCAGGCGCCCACCACCAGGACTAGGCCGGCCGTGGTCAGAATCAGGGCCTGCTTCAGGTTGATCCCACCCAGGAACAGCCCCGCGATAAGCACCGGCGTATAGGTCAGCGCCGTCCCCATGTCCGGCTGCGCCAGCACAAGCAGCATGGGAACGCCCACCAGCGCGAACGCCTTGAAGATTTCCTTCCAGGTCAGGTTTTTCCCGCCAAGATTCGCGAAGTATCGAGCCACGGCAAGTATCAGGATCAGCTTGACCCACTCCGACGGCTGAAAATGCATGGGGCCTATCTTGATCCAGCGCTTTGCTCCCAACACCTTCACTCCAATTACCTTGACCGCGACCAGCGCCACCAGGCAGACGCCGTAAGCCCAGGGAACCCAGTCGATGAGCTTGTGATAATCGATGAGCGAAAACAGGAACATCGCGATCACGCCGCCCAGAACCCAGTAAATCTGCTTGGTGTGAAAGCCAACGTACTTCGTATGCAATGTAGCGGAGTAGATCTCCAGCACCGAAATCGTGCAGAGCAGAGCGACGAACCCAAACAGCGTCCAGTCGAAATCGCGAAAACTCATGATGCGGCGCATCGGGCTCATTGGGGTTTCACCGACGCTGCTTTCCCGGGCAGGGCTGGCGAGCTCAGCTTCGCCGATTCTGGTCCGCCCTGTACCGGTGTTCCGGTTTTTGTGGTCTGTTTCTTTGCCGATTGCGGGGTTGCCTGATCCGGTCTCGCCGGCTTTGCCGACTGGCTGTTCTGCGATCCCGGTTGTATCACGCCATTCGGACCAACCATGAACTTACCCGCGTGCAACTTTGTCGTTGTCTCGCCCTTCCGCCTGGCGTCGTGTTGGGCGTTGTCCACATTGCACTCACTTCCACCGGGCGGGGTGCGGGCGCCTTTTGCGGCTGCAGGTTGTGCGCGAGGCGGCGCTGTTTCTCAACATAGGCTGCCACAACCCGGGCACCGATGCGCGCGGGATAATAGCTGAACCCGCCATTCTGCCAGAGAACGGCGACTACTAGTTCGGGATTGCGGGTGGGTGTGACGCCCACAAACCACACATTCGGATTCGTGGACCGTCCTTTGTTTGTCTTCTCCAGTGCTTCGTGACTCATTACCTGCGCGGTCCCGGTCTTGCCGCCAAAGTCGATCCCTGCTAAGCCATCCGCGCCAGCGGTGTGGTAGAGACCCGGCTGGGTAACCTTGATACATGCCGTCGGTGATGGTCACCCAGTTCTCAGGATCGATCGGAATGTTTACATCGCCGGATCCCGGAAGGTTCTCATACAGATCGTCGCCGAAAATCAGCCGGAAGCTGATCTGGCGAAACGACATGCGGCCGAACCAGGTGCCCACCCGATGCGATGCCGCCGATAATCCGCGCCAGCTGTATCGGCGTCGCTTCCACTGCGCCCTGCCCAATGGAAACGTCCAGCGTCTCGTCCGGGATACCACTTGCGGTGGTAGTTCTTCATCAGCCAGTGCGCACTCGGCATCAGGCCCGCCTGCTCGCCGGGAAGATCAATTCCGGTCTTCTGCCCGTAGCCGAACTCCGTCGCATACTTCGATATGCGGTCGATCCCCAGCTTGTCGCCAAGCTGGTAATAATACGTGTCGCACGAGTAGGGGATCGCGTTGTGAATGTCGACGGCTCCATGCTTCTCATCGCAGTGGTGGAAGAAGCCGTAGGGCCCCCACCCGCCCGTGCAGTTCACTTTCAGATTTTGCGCGATACCTTCCTGGAGTCCCGCCACCGACATCAGAATTTTGAACGTGGATCCGGGAGCCAGCTGCGCCTGGATCGCTTTATTCATCAGTGGATGATCGGGATCAGTAATCAGCTTGTTCCACTCTGCGCGATCGATCTTCACCGCAAATGCATTGGGATCGAAGCTCGGTCGCGATACCATCGCCAGAATGTCGCCATTGCGCGGATCCATCGCCACAATCGCGCCTGTGCGGTCGCCCATCGCGAGTTCGGCCGCTTTCTGCAGGTCGTTGTCGATGGTCAGCTTCAAGTCCAGCCCGGGAATTGCATGTTGTATCCCGAGAAAGCCGACCTCGCGCCCGTGGCTGTCCACAACCACGTCGCGGGAGCCGTCCTGCCCGCGCAAGAGCTGGTCGTACATCTCCTCAATCCCGGCTTTGCCTACCACGTCGCCCGGTTCATAGGCCGCATAGCGCGTCTGGTTCAGATCTTCTTCGCTTACTTCGCCTACGTAGCCGATCAAGGCCGAAGCAAATCCGTCTCGTGGATAAAGCCGCCGCTCGCCTTCAATGGTTTCCAGCTCCGGCAGTTCGTTCCGATGCGCCTCGATGAATGCTTGTTCATCCGCGCTGACGTCTTCCTTGATGGGAATAGGCTGATATCCCGGCGACGTGCGGTAACGGTGCAGCGTGGCGCGAAGCTGGTCGAGGTCAAGATGAAGCCCTTTCGCGATCAGCGGCAAATCCGCGTCCACGTTGCGGTTCTGTTCGCGCACCAGGAAACAGGAGACGGAGGGATAGTTGTCGACTACCAGCCGGTTTTCGCGGTCAAAGAGCTTGCCCCGCGGCGCCAGCACCGGAACCTTGCGAATGCGGTTCTGCTCCGCCAGCATTTTGAAGTTTTGCGCGCCCAGGATCTGCAACCGCCATAATCCCGCGGTGAGGGCGAGCATCAGCGCGAGAACAGCATATTGCACCACCGCCAGCTTGAGGGTGGGGACTTTCTCGCCGCGTGTGACCTTGTCAAAATTCATGTGAAGCTGTTTCTAGGATACCTCTATCCCGCATTCTGCCCTTGCTGCGCCCCCCGCGAGCGAGACCCCGATTTTCATCGCATGAACCAACGTACTCAATCGCGGATTTTGGCTCGGTCGAGCACCGGGAACAGCACCAGCGCAATCAGCGAATTACCGAGAGCCTTGTACAACTCCATCAGCCAGTTTGTATCGCTGGTCATGCCCAGCAGAAAACGCACTACAAAGAAATACGTCGCGCTTCCCACCAGCGAAAGCACAAACGTCATCACCAGGCGGATCGCATGATTTTCCACATTGACCAATACGCCGACCGACGCAGCCAGGTAGCCGACTAGCGTCTTCGCAATCCCGTTGATGCCGATTGCGTGTCCGGTCAGTGCGTCCTCAGCGAGGCCCATGACGCCGCCTAAGATGGAGCCCTGGATCGGGTTGCGCCGGCTGAGTGCGAAAAAGACAGTCACCACCAACGGCAGATCGAACCACGCGAACCGCCCGAGCACCCGCGGCAGCCAGGCCTGCAACACCAGGGCGGCAATCGGCACCAGCGCATAGACCAGTACCGGGTAGCGGTGGATTTCGAAGTCGCGGCGGCTCTCCGCTGTAAGAATCGACATGGCTAGCGATTCTCCCCTTGCGGCGTCGCGGACGGCGTTGTTGTCGGACTGCTTAGTGGAGCTTTTGGCACCGGCCTCTTTTTCGGAAGAGCGCTCGGATCGGTTGCTGGCGTCCCCTGGCCGCTCACCGGCGTTGAGGGCACATTCGGTGTTACGGCGCTTCCCGGCGTAAAGCGGTCAGGATGAATCGCCACTGGCGGACGCGATACCGGATTCGGATTCGACGCATCTTTCAGCGGCTGCTGATCCGGCGGCAGGTTCGGATCGATCAATCCCGGCAGCTTCTCCGCCATCCCTTCCGAGGTCTTCTGCTGCTGCGCCTCGGCGCCTTTCAGTGCCTCGCTGGCCGCCATGTCCTGCTGCTGATCCTGCGGGAACCGCGGCTCGGTCGATGTAACCACCAGCACTTCGTCGAGCTGGTCCAGATGAGCCGCAGACTTCACAATCACGTCCACGAATCCGTCCCGTTCCGGATCGTTCAAGCACCTTCTCCACCGTGCCCACCGCCAGGCCGCGCGGAAAAATCTGGTCACCGCCCGCCGTCAGCACCTTCTCGCCTGCCTGGATGCGTTGGTCGCGAACCACATCTTCGATCTGCGGTTGCCCCGCCGCATTTCCCCGCAGGATGCCGCGAATGCGCGTTGACTCGAGGATCACGCCCGCGCCGCTCGACTGGTCATTGATTGCCAGCACCTGCGCGGTGTGCGGAAATACGTCGCGAATCTTGCCGACAATTCCATCAGGCGTAATGACGGCCATGTCGCGATCGATGCCCGCGTCTTTCCCCTTGTCGATGTAAAACACGCGCGACTGTTCGGTTCCGCTGGTGCCGATAGCTTGCGCCGCGACCGTTTTGTAGATGTACTTCTGTTGGAAATTCAGGAGTGCCTGCAGCCGCTGGCCCTGCTTGGCGTCTTCGAGAAGAGCCGCCTGCTCCAAACGCAGCCGGTCCACAGTCTTCTGCAGATCCGCGTTCTGCTGCCGCACATGGCGCAGATCCACGTAGTTGTTCCACAGCCACGCAATGCCTGAGCCGGAAGAATGCAGAGCACGCTCCGGTGGCGATACCACTGAATTGGCCCAGAAGCGAATCAGGCTTACGCTGCGTCCGTCGCTCGCTTGCCCGGTGCCCGCGCGGCGCACCTGCATGGCAAGACCCAGAATCTGGGCCACCAGCAAAGCCAGCAGCACCACCAGGTTCCGATAACGAACGAAAAACGATTCCATGAGAGCCAGGTGTCAGGGTTCAGGGTTCAGAAAAGTCTGAGTCAACACAGGACACCGAAGTGTCCCTGACCTCTGATTTCTGATCCCTGTCTTTAGTCGATCTTGATCTTCCGCAGCAGCCTGAAGTCCGACAGCATTTTGCCGGTTCCCAACACCACCGACGCCAGCGGATCATCGGCCACTGAGACCGGCAGTCCGGTTTCTTCGCGGATGCGCTTGTCGAGGTTCTTGATCAGCGCGCCTCCGCCAGTCAGCACGATGCCGCGATCGGAGATATCGGCCGACAACTCCGGCGGTGTCCGCTCCAGCGCCACGCGAATCGCATTCATGATCACCGCGATGCACTCGCCCAGCGACTCGCGGATCTCGCTGTCGTCAATCGAGATGGTCTTCGGAACACCCTCGATCAGGTTGCGTCCCTTGATCTCCATCGTCAGCGGCTTGTCCAGCGGATAGGCCGATCCAATTTCGATCTTGATCTGCTCGGCCGTACGCTCGCCGATCAGCAGGTTGTACTTGCGCTTCAAATAGTTGGTAATAGCCTCGTCCATCTGGTTGCCGGCCATCCGCACTGAACGCGAATAGACGATACCAGAAAGCGAGATGACCGCAATATCGGTAGTTCCGCCGCCGATATCGACAACCATGTTGCCGCCGGGCTCGGTAATCGGCAGTCCTGCGCCGATGGCCGCCACCATGGCCTGTTCTACGAGATACACCTCGCTGGCCTTGGCGCGATAGGCCGAGTCCTCGACGGCGCGCTTTTCCACCTGCGTAATCTCAGACGGCACGCCGATCACGATGCGCGGATGCACCAGCATCTTGCGGTTGTGCGCCTTCTGAATGAAGTAGTTCAGCATTTTCTCGGTGACTTTGAAGTCGGCGATGACGCCGTCTTTCATCGGCTTGATGGCCACGATGTTGCCGGGAGTGCGGCCCAGCATGTCCTTGGCTTCCTTGCCTACGGCTTCCACCTCACCGGTGTTTTTGTTAATGGCCACGATGGAAGGTTCATTGACAACAATCCCCTTGCCGGCGGCGAAGACCAGTGTGTTGGCGGTCCCAAGATCGATAGCCAGATCGCTCGAGAACATACTAAAGAGAGAGCGCAGGCCATGTGACCGCGAAGTACGCGAAGGATAACCGTTCTGAGACATGTATGTGTGGAATCTACCTCAATTAAGATTGTACGGCCAACGGCTAATACAACGAAAAACACCGTTGGTAATCAAGATAAGGGGGAGCTTTGTCAATAACCCTTTGTCGCCAACCAACCAATGAGCGACTGACTGTCGTACACCGGACTTATCACCGAATAGACCACCCTGCGCCGAGGCGACATCCAGCCTCGGTGCGCTAAAATCAAGTGTTTTTGTGCCCAACCGGGCAGTGCGCCGCCAGGCCCCAAAATTCAGCCGCCACCCCGGACCACTGACAACTGAAGACTGACAACTGACAACTCAACACGACGAACTAAGAACTCCGAACTGAGAACCCATCATGACCTACCCTACTTACCACAATCTGATTGGCGGCGAATGGCTGCCAGCGGCCAGCGGCAAAACCATCCTCAACGTGAACCCCGCTGATCATGACGACATCGTTGGCGCGTTTCCATCTTCGGACGCTGAAGATGTGAATGCCGCCGTCGCTGCTGCAAAGAAAGCCTTTGCCACGTGGCGCCTCGTTCCCGCGCCCAAGCGCGCCGAAATTCTCCTTCGCGTCGGCATCCTGCTGCAGCAGCGCAAAGAGCAGTACGCCCGCGATATGACTCGCGAAATGGGCAAGGTACTGGCCGAGACCCGCGGCGACGTGCAGGAAGCCATCGACGAAGCTTTCTATGTTGCAGGGGAAGGCCGTCGCCTCTTCGGCCAGACCACGCCGTCAGAGCTGCAGAACAAATTCGCCATGAGCATACGCATGCCCGTCGGTGTCGTTGGGCTCATCACGCCGTGGAATTTCCCCATGGCCATCCCCAGCTGGAAGCTTTTCCCCGCGCTCGTCTCCGGCAACACCTGCGTCATCAAGCCCGCGACCGACACGCCCATCTCCGTTTACAACCTGGTGCAGACGCTGGTCGATGCCGGCCTGCCTCCGGGCGTGGTTAACATCGTCAGCGGCAGCGGGAGCGGGGCGGGTAACGCCCTCGTCGAACACCCCGACGTCCGCGCCATCAGCTTCACTGGCTCCAGCGAAGTGGGCTCGCATGTAGCGCAGCGCGCAGCTGCAACCTTCAAGCCCGTTTCGCTCGAAATGGGCGGCAAGAACGCGCAGATCGTGCTCGACGATGCCAACCTTGAACTCGCTCTCGACGGCGCGCTCTGGGGATCCTTCGGAACAACAGGCCAGCGCTGCACCGCCACCAGCCGCATCCTGCTGCAGAAGGGAATCGCCGCCAAATTCACGAAGGAGTTCGTCGCCCGCGCGAAGAGCTCTCAAGATCGGCAACGGCCTCGACGAGTCCGTCCAGGTCGGTCCGCAAGTGAACAAAAGCCAGATCGAAACTTCCGCGAAGTATGTCGACATCGCCAGCGCCGAAGGCGGAAAGATTCTCTGCGGCGGCCACGCACTTACAAACGCCGATTACGCCAAGGGCACATTCTTCGAGCCGACCGTCGTCGGCGGCGTCACGCCCACCATGCGCATCGCCCGCGAAGAGGTCTTCGGCCCCGTGGTCTCGCTGCTTGAGTTCGACACTTTCGAGCAGGCCATCGAGATCGCCAACTCCATCGACTACGGCCTGTCCACAGCGCTCTACACGAAAGATGTGAACCGCGCTTTCGCCGCGATTCGCGATCTCGAAGCCGGCATCACCTACATCAACGCGCCCACGATCGGCGCTGAAGTGCACTTGCCTTTCGGCGGCGTCAAGCATACCGGCAACGGCCACCGCGAAGGCAACGGCGCCATCGACTTCTTCACTACTTGGAAAGCTGTCTACGTCGATTACTCCGACAAACTCCAGCGCGCCCAAATCGACAACGCTGAATAGGAATTGACCTGTGAGAGGCTGAGCGAGAGCAAGAGTTGGGCTACTCGCCCAGCCTCGCATGCAACACTGCCGCATTTCCCGCCGAAGACAGCGCGCAGTTTGCCTGCTGATCGCAGCGGTAGTGAATCAGCGTGTAGTTGTTCGCCCACTCCATTGCCGCTGCTTGTCCGTAGCGCTTGTCGATCGTGAAGGTTTTTTGCTCCGCCGTCAGCACTCCGCGCGCCGAGTCATATCCTGTCACCCGGTCATCTCCCTGGATGACAAATCCCACCTGCTGCTTGGCCAGGTTTCGCTTACCCGGATGCGGAGGGGGCGCGAATTCCTTTCCGTGCTGCGGATCAAGTAGCGCCGCCTGCTGTTCAAGCGTAGGGAAATTCGTATTAAAGTCCCAATAATCGGTGTGTCTGTATTGATCGGGAGAGCAGGGAAGCGAGCCCTGCACATTCACCGCAGTCACCTGACCCTCGTCGGTCGTCTGATTCTGGAAGATGTCCTTCCCGTGCTCCCGCATCACTTCCGCGGCCTGCATCTGGGCAATTTCGCTTTGTCGCGCCGCTTGTACCGCAGCATTCCGCTCGGCAACCGAGAGTTTCTTCCCGTTGGCGCCGACCAGTGGCACGGAAACCTGCACGTCCGCCGCCTCGGGATTAAACCGGAAGTCTATTTCCTTTCCGCAAAGCGCAAATCCCGACGAGTCCAGCAGTCGGATGTTCACCGAGAGCGGCGTAGGCGCATTACTCACAACCCGCGAGAACCCTTTCCCCCAGCGATCCTCCATCGGTTCGATCCGCAGCTTGTATACGAGTTTGCCAGTCTTGGCATCGCCCTCCCAGACGGTGTCGAGGTGCCCGCGCAATCCGTCCACGGCCACAATGCCCGGTCCCAAATCGCCGGGGTTAGGCGCATTCGATTTCGGACGAGTGATCGCCACAACGATCACAAAGATCACGAGTGCCGCGAATCCGCCGATCAGCACCAGGTTCGGTTTCTTCTTCTGCGGCGGTGCTACAACGGGCTTTTCGGCCGGGTCGACATACTCTTCCGATTCCACTTCAGGGGAGCCCGGTTCCGTTTCTTCCTCTTGAGGCTCTTCGACGATTGGTTCAAGCACCGCAGCTCGTGCCAAAGGCCTGGGCACCGCCGAGGCCGCCGCTGCTACGGGTGGTGCCGATTTTATTGGTTTAACTGGCTCTGCATTTAGCTTGACCGGCTCCGCCTTTGGCTTGGCTGGCTCTGTCTTTACCGCTGACTTGGGCGGAGACGGCGGTGCCGGATGGCTTGCTTCCGCATACTCCTCATCGAACTCGTGCTGGTCAGACTCAAACATGACTACGCCTTCCAGGGGGCCGTCCGGAATTCTCCCATGTCAGTAACATCCAAAGCAAAGTACCGGCGTAACCCCACTGTACCTCCGGCCCCGCCCGATCGTATCCGTTATCAATTGACTAGCTAGGTTCGTTGCGCCATTTAAAGGCGGCTTCCATCCAGCACATCTCGCAGGGCAAAGCTGGTCTCCAGCCGCGTCACCCCAGGCAGGCGCGAAAGATCGTTCTGATGCAGCCGTCCGTAATCTTCAATGCCGGCCACACGCGCCACCAGCATGTAATCGTACTGTCCGGCCATCAGGTGGCAGCTCACAATCTCCTTGCAATGCCGTACCGCCGCCTCAAACGCGCTCAGCACTGGCGCTGACTGGCGCTCCAGCGTGATGCGGATGTAGACCGTCATCCGTTTCCCGAGCAGCCGGTCATCCACCAGCGCGCGATACCCGCGAATGGCGCCCGCGCTCTCCAGCGCCTGGATTCGCCGCGAAGCAGCTGAGGCCGACAGCCCTACCGCCTCGCCAACCTCGTAATTGGTAGCGCGGCCATGCCACTCCAGGTAACGCAGAATTGAGGCGTCGAGCTCATCGAGCTCTTCGGATGGCTGAGTCTTGATTGATTCTTGCATCGATATTTCTTCTTTCTCACATTTTGTGCTCTGAATAATGTTTTAACACGATATTTGCACACATCGGAACCTCGCGACGCCTTAGGATGTGTGTCAACTGGAAGCCGCAATCAGTCGCCGCGCCGGATAGAGCCCTCCCCCATAGAGGAAAAACGATCCGGCGCGGTGCCTTCCAGCCCGCTTCAAAGCCCTCCCCCAGGCGAACGGAGCGTCCGAAGCCAGAAGGAGCCCATCATGATCATCGGTGTTCCCAAAGAGATCAAGGACAACGAAGCCCGCGTTGGAGTCACACCGGCAGGCGTAAAGGCGCTCACCGAGGCTGGCCACAAAGTGCTGCTTGAGACCCAAGCAGGCGAGCTTTCCGGCTTTACGGACGACAGCTACCAGGAGGCGGGCGCAGAAATCGTTGGCGATGCCGGCTACGTCTGGGGCAAATCCGACACCGTGGTCAAGGTCAAGGAACCCATCGAGCAGGAATACGCCTACTTCCGCGAGGGCCTGGTTCTCTTTACCTACCTTCACCTGGCTCCCATTCCTGTTCTCACGAATAAGCTGCTCGACTCCAAGGTGATCGGTATTGCCTACGAAACCGTCCGCGATCGTCAGGGCACCTTGCCTCTGCTGACGCCCATGAGCGAAGTTGCGGGACGCATGAGCGTTCAGGTTGGCGCTTCATATCTGGAAAAGGAACGTGGCGGCCGCGGCATTCTCCTAGGTGGAGTTCCAGGCGTTCCCCCGGCCCAGGTCACCATTATCGGTGGCGGAATCGTCGGAACCAACGCGGCAAAAATCGCGCTCGGCTTTGGCGCCAAGGTGACGCTGGTCGACCTCAATCTCCAGCGCCTGCGCGAACTCGACGACCTCTACAGCGGCCGCCTCTACACCCTTGCTTCGAATAGCTATAACGTCGCACTAGCCACGCGCGAGGCAGATCTGGTCATCGGCGCTGTCCTCATTCCTGGCGCAACCGCTCCCAAAATCGTCACCCGCGCCATGGTTTCAGCCATGAAGAGAGGCGCGGTGATTGTCGATGTCGCCATCGACCAGGGCGGATGCGTAGAAACTGCGAAACCGACCTCGCACTCGAATCCCAGCTATGTTGTTGATGGCGTGGTCCACTACTGCGTCACGAATATGCCCGGCGCCGTTCCGCACACTTCTACGCTTGCGCTGACCAACTCTACATTCCCGTATCTCATGCGGATCGCCAACCTCGGGGCCCACGAAGCACTCAAGCGCGATCCCGGCTTTGCTGAAGGCCTAAACACCTATCTCGGCACGCTTACGCACCGCGGCGTAGCCGAAAGCCAGAAACGCGGCTGGACCGGAACCGACATCGTCCTCGGCTAAACAGCATCTCCTGATCTCTGCCTTTGATCTCTGACCGCTAATGGCCGGTCGTGCCCTCTATTCCTATTCCCTGATCCCTGTCTTTAATCCCTTCTATAATCCCCCCATGCCCTTCGATGGCGGCTCGCGGCGCAGGACGGTGATCTTTCTCGGTGCCGGCGTGTTGCTCTTCTTCGCTTTGCTGGGCGGCTTGCAAGCTTTCAATACGTCGAAGATCCGCTTCCTCAATCCTGAAACTTCCGGCGAAACCCTGGCATTTACCGGCATCACCGTTGTTGTTTTTCTGCTGCTCCTTGTCCTGCTGCTTCTCCTGCTCCGCAACATCCTGAAGCTCTATGCCGATCAAAGCAGCAGCGCTCTCGGCGCGCGTCTTCGGACCCGCATGGTCCTCGGCGCCGCACTCATCGCGCTTGCGCCCGCGGTTTTCATGTTTCTGTTCAGCTTTCAGCTCATGAACCGCTCCATTGACCGCTGGTTTTCGCCGAATACCTCGCAATTGCGCGAAGACTCAATCCGAGTCGTGCTTGAACTCGCACAATATGTCACCAGCAACGCACGCAGCGAGGCAGACTCGATCGCCGCAACCGGCGCGCTCGATGCCGACGCGACTGTACTCGAGAAAGTCCTGGACTCGCACAACATTACCCTTCAGGGTGGTTTTGCCATCGTTTACAGCAAGGACCATCAGATTCTCACGAGCTTTCAGGCGCCGCCCGAAAGCAGCCAGGTGAGCCTGATCCCCTCGCTACCCGAAAAAGCTGACGCAACGAAGTTTCAATCCGCCGTTCCGCTGCAGGGCCCGCTCTCCGCCAGCATCCTCAGCGCGGCCCAGCGCAACGACGAACCCGTCATCCGCATCGCGGGACTCGATTACGCGCTTGGCAAAGCCGCGACCGCTTCTGGAAGGATCGTGATCGCAGCGCTGCCCATGCCGCAGGGTTTGAGCCAGACCACCGCGCGCATCCGCGAGGGCGCAGCCGAATACTGGGATCTCTTCCGTTCCCGCAACAGCATCCGGGCCACGTTCTTCCTGATGCTGCTGCTCATTACCGTCGTGGTCTTCTTTTCCAGCGTCTGGCTGGCCTTGTTTCTCTCCAAGCAGATCACGCGCCCCGTCGAAGCGCTGGCCGATGCCATGGATGAGATCGCCGACGGCAAATACGAACATCGCGTCGGTCTTGTCACTACCGGCGAGATGGCCGAACTGGTCCGTTCCTTCAATCACATGGCGGCCGACCTCGAGACCAGCCGCAAGCTCGCGGAAAGCTCATCAGCGCAACTCACCGCAGCCAATCAAGCCATTGAAGCGCGCCGTCGCGAACTCGAGACCATTCTCGAAACGATCCCTTCCGGAGTTGTTACACTAGATGGCTCGGGCACGGTGCTCCAGGCCAATCGCGCCTTTGCGGTGCTGATGGGGCAGGAGGAAGACGCCAGTCTTCGCGGCCGGAAACTCGATGTCCTTTTGCCGTCCGACTCGATGGACGAACTCGCCGGAGTCATCCGCCGCGGCCAGCGCATGGGAGCAGCTTCCACTGAGTTGGAATTCCATCTGCGCGGTCGCAACATGCACCTGGCCGTGACCAGTGCGCGTCTCGAACTTGCGCACAACAGGCTGGGCACCGTCCTCGTCGTCGAAGACACTTCGGAACTTCTTCGCGCCCAGCGTCAGCTCGCGTGGAAGGAAGTGGCGCAGCGCGTGGCCCACGAAATCAAGAATCCGCTCACGCCCATCGCGCTCTCCGCCGAACGTATCGGCCGTCACCTTGACCGGAGCCAGCCCGATTCGCCTTCCGTCATTCGCAAATGCAGCGAAGTCATCCTGGCGCTGCGTTGGCACCCTGCGCACGCTCGTCGACCAGTTCTCCGCGCTCGCCCAGTTTCCCGCGCCGCAGCCGCGTCCCTGCGACATGAACCAGATCGCCGACGAAGCGCTTGCCTTGTTTGCCGGCCGCCTGGAGGGCATCACCGTCAAGCGCGACCTCGAACCGGGTCTTCCGCCGGTTCTCGCCGATCACGAAGCCATCCGCCGCGCCCTGGCTAACCTCATCGACAACGCCGCCGAGGCCATGCAGGGCAGCCTGCTCCGCATCCTCTGCGTGCGCAGTTCTCTCGCCGAAGACGGCGCCGCCGTCGAAATCGAAGTCTCCGACACCGGCCACGGCCTTACCGAAGAAATCCGCGAGCGCCTCTTCCTGCCCTTCTACTCCACCAAGCACCGCGGCACCGGCCTGGGCCTCTCCATCGCCGCCAAGATCATCCAGGAACTCGGCGGCTCCATTCGCGCTGAAAGCAACACTCCCAAAGGCGCGCGCTTCCTCATCCGCCTGCCGCTGATTGACCACGCCGAGCCTCCCGCGCCGGAAGCCAACGCAGCCGGCGCAACTCCTCTCACTGAGGCGCGCTCATGAATCATATCCTCGTGGTCGATGACGAGGCAGAGATTCGCACCTCGCTCGAAGAGATCCTCACCGAAGAGGGATATGGCGTAGCCACTGCTGCCAACTGCAGCTGAAGCTCTCGTGCTCATTCAGGACGCGCCCTACGACGTCGTTCTCCTCGATATCTGGCTCCCCGATCGCGACGGCCTCGACGTTCTCGCCGACATTCATGCACTCGCTCCGGAAAAGCGGCCTGAAGTCGTCATCATCTCCGGCCACGGCACCATCGAAACGGCCGTGAAAGCCACCAAGCTTGGCGCTTACGATTTTCTGGAAAAGCCGCTTTCGCTCGATCGCACCTTGATTGTCCTGAAGAATGCGGTTGAAGCACGCCGCCTTCGCAGCGAGAATCTCGAATTCAAGCGCCAGTTCAGCGTCGGCGCGGTTCTCACCGGCGAAAGCGTGCCGGTCAAAGCACTGCGCCAGCAGATTCGCCTCATGGCTCCCACCAACGGCCGCGTGCTTATCTATGGAGAATCCGGCACCGGCAAGGAACTCATCGCGCGCGCCATTCACGCTGAAAGCCTGCGCCGCGACGGCGTCTTCGTCGAGCTAAACTGCGCCGCCATTCCCGAGTCGCACATCGAGTCGGAACTCTTCGGCTACCGTCATGGCGCGCAGCCTGGCGGGCCGCCCGAGCAGCGAGGCACCCTGGAACGCGCCGACGGCGGTTCTCTTTTTCTGGATGAGGTCGGCGACATGAGCCTCAAGACGCAGGCCAAGATGCTCAGCGCTCTCGACGATCAGATGTTCACGCCCGTCGGCGGAACGCAGCCTCTGCGCGTCGACGTCCGCCTCATCGCCTCAACGAACAAGGATCTCGAAGAAGAAATCGCCAAGGGTAATTTCCGCGAAGACCTCTTCTACCGGCTCAACGTGGTTCCGTTCTTCGTGCCGCCTCTCCGCGAGCGCAAACAGGATATTCCGCTCCTTGCCCGCGAATTCCTCGCCGAGTTTGGCCGCCAGTACGGCCGTCCGCGCATGGAGATCGGCGAGGAAGCCCTCGAAATTCTCCAGCAATATCATTGGCCCGGAAACGTGCGTGAATTGAAGAACGTGATTGAGCGCGTGCTAATCCTGAATCCGCGCACCCTGCGCATCGAACGCAAACAACTGCCGCCGCTCACTCACAAATCCGGCTCGCGCTCGACGGAAGATTTTTCCACGCTCCAGCAGGCCCGCGACGCCTACGAGCGCGACTACATCCTCAAGAAGATTGAAGAAGCCCGCAACAACGTCAGCCGCGCCGCCGAACTCCTCGGCCTCGAGCGCAGCCACCTCTATCGCAAGATGAAAACACTGGGCATCACTGTACGTGAGTAGAAGGCGGATCATCGCGCAGGTTTATCAGCTCGTAGGACCGCCTGTCTCCCTTGTTCTGTCTTCGATCGATGGTGTTGACGCGTCGATCCTGTGTCCCGGTTCGCCGTTCAATTTCAGTCATCCCCTCAACCACCTTGCGCCGCCGGTCCCCGCCGCTCTGTCGTCGATCCAGGCGGATTGACATTGAAGCCGGCAGGATGATCGGCCTCGACCCACTTGGAGCCTTTGCCCCGTCGGTGTCGTGGCGATTCTGTGTCTGCTTTCCGCGACGTCACCGTTTTGCCGATCTGCGCATTTCCATCGGTCAGCAGTTTGTTCAGCACCGGCAGATTGGTGCGCTGCATTTCGATGTAGTCCACGCCCTCGGCTGTCAGCGAGAAGTCGGAGTTATCGGCCCTCGTGATGTAACCCTTCTTCGCCAGATACCACGTGGTGAAGTCAAGGTAGTCTCGCGGGAATCCCATCCGCTGCTCAAGCTCCGTTAGGGACACTTCGGGCAATCGGGGATTCGATCGCCGTTTGAAGTAGAGCACCGCGAGCACCGCAACGCGGCGGTTCAACTCTCCCTCGACGCTATCCATGAAGTCGATGGAACCGGAAAGGGGATTGATCTCGGTTGCCTCGCGTCGGCAAACCGCATCGTATTCCGCTCTGCGCGCCGGACTCGAAAGCGTATCGTAGGCCGACTTCAGCAGCCGGAACATCTCCGGATCGCCCGAATCCGGGTTGTCCGGATGCAGGCGGGCCGCAAGGTAGCGATAAACGCGGTGAACGGTTTCCGCATCGGCGTGCGGGCTGATTTGCAGGAACTCGTAATAGTCGATCATCCCTGTCGATGTTCTCTTTTAGCTCTTCTTGCTTGGGATGCAGTACGGCTTTATCTGGAGGATGTCGAATTGTAGCAGTCTTTGTCTGCCTCGATTGAATCTTCACCCCGCAACCGCGATCTCCGCGTATCTCTTGTTCGTTACTGAACAGGGAATTTCGAAAACGGCCAGGACCGAACAGTTGCGCAGGCTGTCAATTTATTGAACCCGTTCCAGTGCAACGCATTGCGCCTTCTCTCATAAGCGCCGCTCTGGCCTCTGAATTGCTTCGAGTCACTCGTTGCAGTGGCTCTTGGAGGTTCCCATGTCCTATTTCGAACGCATTCGTGATGTGGTGTCCGAGCCATTCAGCTCGGATGTGATCCGTCAGCGCAGTGCTGCCGGGTGGCAGATGATCTCAATCGAGTGGCGCCGCGAGTTGCCCGACTCCGAGACCCCTCCCGAAGGCGCCTTCAGCGAAGCCATTCCCTACGGGCTTCGCATCTCGGAGGACTGCAAACGCCTCGAAGTCGACCCCCACGAAAACAAGGTCCTTGTGCTGATGATGGATCTGCTGGCCCAGGATTTCTCCTATTCGGCGATCGTCAGCGATCTCAACGAGAAGGGTTTTAGAACCCGCGAAGGCCGCCCCTGGAGCCGCGTCGCAGTCTTCAACATGATGCCGCGCCTCATTGAAGTCGGCCCGCGCATCTTCTCCAGCGAAGAGTGGGAGCAGCGCCGCATCAAGCTCGCCCGCCGCGAAGCGCCATAGTCGCCGGCGGCCGAGGCGCATCCGCAACCTCTATTTGAGGATTGGTCCCAGCGAAGCCGGGTTATCGCCCGTCCGCGGATCCACGCGAAAATCCCACACAGACTGGCTGATGTCCGACGGCGACAGAATCTCAACCAACGCGTACTCGCCGATCGTTAGCGTCGTCTCCGGCGTAAGCTTCAGCCAGTGCTTGCCTGGCATTACTTCCACCTTGGTGGGAATCTCGTCCTCGCTCTGCGTTACCTTGCCTGTCGGGCCAATTTGGACCGCGCCGATAATCCTAACCTCTCTGCGTTCATCCACCTTCACGATCACGAAACCAGACTGTGCCGAGTGCGCGCCATGCTTTCGATTCGCCACTTCCTTGGCACCGTTTGTGTGCACAGTCATAGCGTGCGACAGAACCTCTTCAACGTCGTCCTGCGCCCCAAGTGAGAGATAAATAGCGGGATCATTCACATGCAGGTGTACTTTGGCGTGCGTGCCGGGCAATTCCACCGTGGCCCTCTCACCCGCCAGAGGATTTAGCGTCGCCAGCCCTTTCCGGTTCTTCTGATTCAGGCTGAGGTCCGACGGCACCAGTTCCACCAGCTCCGGTGTGCCCTGGTAGGTGTCCAGCACAAACACTCCATCCTGATCCGGAAGTTCCAGCCCCTTCGCAACTTCCGGCATGCGGGCCTTCATCTCGTTGCGCGCTGCAGCCTCTTCCTTGTCGATATCCTCGGCCTCTTTCATCGCGGGAGAAGCCCCTTCGGCGCTCTCGTATGGACCGCTGTGATTCTGCTCCCATTTCCGCGTTGCGTCCCAGTCCACCAGGTTGTAGGGCAGCTCCTCCCAGTCGCCTCCCCGTTCCAGAGACATATACCGCACCCGGTCGCCCACCACCTGGTATTCGCGAACAATCTGGTAACTGCCGTCTTTCAAAATGAGGCGATGGTTGTGTTTCAGACCGGGAGCATCCGGCTTGAGCGCGGTCCGGTCATCGTTGTCCTGATTAGTCTGGGCAGCAGAGATCGGCGCCGCTGGCGCCAGCACCGCGAGCGCCACAGTCCCAATCCACGCAAAATGGCTGAAATGCCTCATTGCCCAACAGTTTAGACGCTCGCCCGCGCTTCTGGTTTGCGTTCCATTACCTCGGATGCCTTTTCACCTGTGACATCCCGTGACTTGTCGCATCCAATCATGTGTATTCTTGTTGTAGGCCCCTCTTACAAAAGGAAGCTTCAGTTTGACCGGACTTCACACATGGATGCGCAGCGACCGCCACGCCAGGCCCCAAGCCTACGCCGTTATCGTGCTGGTGTGCGTGGCGCTGCTTGCGGTGCTTACCGTCATCCAGGTGGCGCACGTCCACTCTGTCGACACCGACGCTGATCATTGCCCGCTGTGCATCGTTATGCACACCGCGGCCCCGGTCGCAGCTGCCATCGTCGCCATCGTGCTGGTGCAGATCGAGGCGATCACGCCGGTCGTCGCCGTTCGTTCCATCGGGACGATCTGGCATCGCCAGCTCTTTATCCGTCCCCCGCCCCGCCTCGCTCCGGCATCGTTCTGACCCACGTCTCGGCCTGATCTTTCAAAACTGAATAGCCCACACCGGGCTTGATCCAACAGCTTCCGGCCCTGACCTGATCACAACGACGCCGCCGTTGCACTGACACCGCTGTGCGCTCTTTGCACAGCCCACGCAGACTCAGTCAACAATCGGAGGCTTTCATTCATGCCGCTCTCATTCGGCAAGCTTTTTCGCATCCTTCCCCTCGCAGTCCTCTTCGTGGCGGCGGCCGCAGTTGCACAAGGTGGCAATGGAGGATCTGTTCGTGGCACCGTAACCGACACTTCGGGTGCTGTGATTCCCGGTGCGACCGTGCATCTCACAAACCCCGTCAGTGGACTAGACCGTACCGTAACGACCGACGCAACCGGCCAATTCGAGATTGACAACGTTCCTTTCAACAATTACGCAGTGGCCGTTTCAGCGCAGGGGTTCGCCCCGCAGAGCCAGAGTCTTACCCTGCGTTCGGCGGTCGGCGTGAACCTCAAGTTGGTATTGCAAATTGAAGCGGCGGCTTCAACAGTAACCGTGGAAGCCTCGGGGGACCTGGTCGAAACGGATCCCACGTTCCATACCGACGTGGACCGTGATTTGTTCATTAAGGTACCGTTGGAGAGCCAATCGTCAACCCTCAGCTCGCTGGTGACGCTCACCACCCCCGGCGTGACTGCGGACTCCAACGGGCTTTTCCATGGCCTCGGCGATCACGCATCGAACTCGTTCTCGGTGGACGGCCAATCGATCACTGACCAGCAGAGCAAGGTCTTCTCCAACCAGCTTCCCTCGAACTCGATTCAGTCCATCCAGGTCATCTCCGGAGCGCCCCCCGCCGAGTACGGCGGCAAGACCAGCCTGGTGATTGTGGCCACCACCCGTTCCGGTATGGGGATCACCAAGCCCACCGGAAGCATCAGCAGTTCCTATGGCAGCTTCGGCTCGGCCACCGCCGGCTTTGATTTGTCCTATGGCGGCAAGAAATGGGGCAACTTCCTTGAAGCCGACGGCCTCAACACCGGGCGCTTTCTCGATCCCCCGCAGTTCACTGTCTTCCATGCCAAAGGCAACGAACTGAACGCCTTCGATCGCGTGGACTATTCCTTTACGGCAGCCGACTCCATCCACTTGGACTTCAACTACAGCCGCTCCTGGTTCCAGACGCCGAATTCATTCGACAACCTGAACGTGCAAAATGTGGAGACCACCGGCCCCAACAGCGGATCCAGCGCCGACCCCACCTTCGTGAGTGTCGGTGACGCTGACCAGCGTTCTCAGATCGAGACATTCAACATTGCGCCGACCTACACGCGCGTCATTGGCAGTGACTCGGTCTTCAACCTCGGTGTCTTTGTCCGACGGGACAACTACAACTACTATCCCAGCAACAATCCCCTGGCCGATCTTGGTCCGCCCACTTTGCAAACCTCCTCCATCTCCCAGAACCGCACCCTCACCAATGCCGGGGTACACTCCGATTTCTCCTACGCAAAGGGAATTAACAACATCAAGATCGGCACTCAATACGAGCAGACGTTTCTGAACGAAAACGACAATCTCGGCATTGTGGATGCAACCTATAATTCGCCCTGCATGGATTTGAATGGGAACCTCTTGCCGGGGTTCACTTCCACTTCCCAGTGCGCAGCCGCAGGGTTCCTCTCAAATGATCCCACGGCCACATATGCCTATGGGGCGGGCACCTACAAACCGGTTCTCGCGCCCTACGATCTTACCCGCGGCGGGAGTTTCTACAACTTCAACGGCCACGCCGACATCAAGGAATTCGCCCTGTACGCCGAAGACCAGATCAAGGCCGGCAATTGGCTTTTCAATCTCGGCCTGCGCGAGGATGTCTACAACGGCCTCACGGATGCCAACCAGACCCAGCCCCGTGTCGGCATCGCGTATAACGTCAAACCGACCGCGACTGTTCTGCGCGTCTCCTATGCACGCACCCTGGAAACGCCGTTCAACGAGAACCTGGTGCTCTCCAGCACCGGATGCTCAAACGCAGTCCTGTCTCCCTTGCTTAACTGCACCCCGGGTGTGTCGGGAACATTGCAGCCAGGTTTCCGCAACGAGTTCCATGCCGGTTTCCAGCAGGCTCTGAGCAAGCGGATCGTCGTAAGCGGGGAGTACATCTGGAAGTACACCCACAACGCCTTCGACTTCAGCGTGCTCGGCAATACCCCCATCACCTTCCCCATCGACTGGCATAACTCCAAGATCCCGGGCTATGCGCTCAATGTGCAGGTACCCGAGTCCCATAACTTCAGCGCGTATGTTGAGATGTCGTCCGTGGCTGCTCGCTTCTTCCCACCGCAGGTCGCCGGAGCCGGAGCCACTGTCGGCCAGACCGGCTTGCCGTTCCGCATCGACCACGACGAGAAGTTCAACCAGACAACCCATCTCCAATACCAGATTCCAAAGGGCGGATTCGTGCAAGGCATCTGGGGCGGCTTCAACTGGCGCTACGACAGCGGTCAAGTGGCTGGCTCGACACCCTGCTATGGCCTGACCGATCCAAACACCCCCTGCACCAACAGTTCGACCACGCTGAACGGTCAGCCCGCGATTGCGATGGTGGATACCAACCTACCCCCTACCATCAACCCCGTGACAGGAGCGAGCGTCGCTCTCCCCTTGAGCGCGGACCAGGAGTTTCAGGCAGGATTTGCATGCAATGGCATGAAGGCGACGTCCACGCAGGCCTTGCCGGCTGTCTGCCCAGCCTCGCAGTTCACATCGAGCCTGATCAGCATCCCCGCTCCGGGCACTGGCGACAACGACCGCAACCCGCAGCGCATCGCGCCACGTAACCTCTTCGACGCAACGCTTGGCAAGGACAACATCTTTCACACTGACCATTTCAAAACAGACCTTAACTTGACAGCGATTAACTTCACCAACAAGTACGCGCTTTATAACTTCCTTTCGACGTTCAGCGGCACACACTACGTAACCCCACGCGCTCTTACTGCGAACATAACGGTCAACTTCTAACCCCTGCACCCGCCTTCCCCAGCGGCTTCCCGCGCCTCGCTTGAGGCGCGGGAAGAAAGCAATGCCATTCCCTCTGTACGCGTTTAGGGCTTGAATCGTTGGGTATGTATGCGCTCTAGCAATCCGCAACTATGCGGTTGCATATCCCTTCAGTGAGATAGATCATCACCAGGATCAAGACCGTGAAGGAAAGGACCAGGAGCCTGGATCTATAAACTACGAGTTACAAGCTGCGTTAATCGCCAGCAGTTTCTCCAGCAGCGGCTTCAGCAGATCCAGCCGCAGCGCATTCGCACCATCTGACTTCGCATGCGCCGGGTCGTCGTGCACTTCGAGGAAGATGCCGTCTACACCCGCAGCTACCGCCGCCCGCGCCAGAAGCGGGATGAACTCCGGCTGTCCGCCGCTCACCCCATTCGCCGCTGAAGGCTGCTGCACCGAGTGTGTCCCGTCAAAGACAACCGGCGCCATCGCGCGCATCACTGGCAGCGAGCGGTAATCGACCACCAGCGTGTTGTATCCGAAGCTGGCCCCGCGCTCAGTGAGAAAGACGCGCTCATTGCCCGTCGATCGCACCTTCTCGACCGGGTGGGTCATATCCCACGGCGCCACAAACTGGCCCTTCTTGATGTTGATCGCGCGCCCTGTCTTGCCTGCGGCCACCAGCAGGTCTGTCTGCCGGCAAAGGAACGCCGGAATCTGCAGAACGTCCACTGCTTCGGCTGCCACCTCGCAGTGTGCCGGCTCGTGCACGTCTGTCAGCACCGGCAACCCCGTATCCTTCGCCAAACGTCCCAGGATCTTCGTGCCTTCGACGAGCCCCGGCCCACGAAAGCTCTTCACGCTCGTCCGGTTGGCTTTGTCGTAGCTTGCTTTGAAGATGTAAGGAACGCCCAGGTCGCTGGTGATCCGCTGAATGGCCTCCGCCATCCGCCGCACATGCGCCTCCGACTCAATGACGCACGGCCCCGCAATCAGAAACAGCTGCCCTTCGCCAGCGCGAACAGGGCCGATTTCGAAAGAATGACTCACGAGCCGATTCTATCGCGCGACGGTGAAGGCTAAGCTGTGGCCTTCTCCTTCGCTTTTTCTTCTTTCGGGCGGAAGAGCATCATGCGCTCAACAAGGCCCAGCACCACCACGATCACGATGGCCATCAGATCGTAATAGCTCCGGCCCGACCTCTGAGCATCCGTCAAAGACGGATCGGTCATCTTGAGGTAGTACATCAGGCGCGCAACACCCACCACAACAGCCAGGAAACACAGATGGGTCAGCGCAATGGTCGTCACCTTTTGTCCGGCGAGCGAGTGGCCTTTCAGGAACGTAACTGTGAGGCCATCCCCGAGCACCATTATGGTGTAGCCGACACAGGCGGCAGCATCAAAAGCCCAAGCAAACTGCCGCAACGAAACATAAGTGAACACCGTGGAGATAACAGCAACAGCAATCACAATCCTGCGCGCGAGGAATCTCATGAGATCGATCCTTTTGGTGGGATGGAATTGCCGCAAGTTTGACACGGAATTGGGGTTTTGCAACCGGGAAGTTTTTTCGAATGGCTCGATAGTGTTATTCGGTTATCCCCAGGGAAAAATTCTGCGCAAATCATTGACGCAAGGTAGACCTAATCCTGAGACTCACCAGATCGACGCTCCATTTTGACTACCTCTCGAATCTAGCGGCTCGATGCCTCCCCGCAGACAGGGGGCGGAAGCTCTTGCAGTGAATAACGCTCCGAGTGGGCTTCCCCCACATACCATAGGGTGACCAGCCACGGCTGACGGTCGGCAAACGCGCACTCCAGCCCGGCATCGCTTTCTTCAGGCGCCAGGGTGTGCGCCCAGATCACTTTCTGGCTGTCCAGATCGGCGGAATTGAAAACCCACTCGTCGTAATTCTGTTCATTCTTGAATTTGTAGGCAACCATCACCAGATGATTGCCCGGCTCGTGGTTCAGGCGATCGAGCACATGGGGACGGCCCCAGTCAGTGGGCGCAACGCCGTCCCACGCCGCGAACTCTCCTCTGGGAAGAAGAACCACGCGCAGCAGCAACGAGAACAAGCACGCCAGACCGACCGTCCGCACCAGGATCACGCCGATGCGACGCGAGCGGCCCCACGTCCGTATGTAGCGCGCGCTAAGCAGAAAAATAAAATAAAATACGCCGACGAACGAGGCTAGGTAATGCGGCTGTGTCCAGGTCTCCAGCGCCACCACGAGGACTACCAGAAGGATGAGCAGCGTGAAGGGGAGATCCTTGCGGCGGGTGAGCGCCGCAGGAATGCCCAACAGCAGGAGCACGAGCGAAGGCCCAAGATAAAAGCGGCCGTAGCTACCCAGTTTGTCGCCAAGCAAGTTGACAACATAACCGGATAACGTGTGTTCATCGTCGTAAGGAAGGCGCTCGAAGCGGGTATAAATGACCGCTGCGCCGTTATAGCTATAGGCATGCGCCGGCGGCGGCGCCTTCTGCACCACGAGCGCGGGCGTCACGCCGTATTGCTGCGTCTGCAGAACATAGGGCAGCAGACCCGCTTTGCCGGTAACCGCGCGATTGTCGAGAGCCATGGCGCCCGCGCCGATGGCGATAACCACAACAAATGCCGCCACTGCGCGGATGGGAAATGTGCGCCGGAGCGAGTGCCTGCCTTGCCAGGCGAGCGATGCGAACACGCCGAGCACAAGCAGACCAGACTCGAAAGGCCGGCAGTTGATGGCCACCAAAGACGCCGTCGCCGCAACAATTGCGATCGAGACGTTGGGTCTCCTGGCCCACCGCGCTGCTGCACCCAGCAGCATGCAGCAGGCAAACGCCGTCAGCGCTCCGCCCCAGTAGCTATCGGCCCAATAGGAGATGGTGCCGAGGCGGACCGCAGCGAGCAAGCCGCCGAGGAATGCCCAAACGGGCGGCATCATCGCCTGCAACTGCCAACAGACCGCGGCAGCCATGGCCGCGCAGCTTAGTAGCACGGCGATCGCCGCGCTGTGAAACAGCAACTGGCCAAGAGCCAGCCACAACCCCGGCGCGGGCGGATATTTGGTCATATAGGTCGGCACCATCAACTGATGGATCGTTTCAAAGTGGTGCCAGGCGGGCGGCGTGGGGTTGGTGAGTCTGAAGTGCTCGTATGTGTCGGCTGCCAGCAGGTAACCAAACTCATCGGCAATGTGCGGCCGAGGCAGCGGGTTGGTATTGAGCATGGCCATGCGGCCCGCCAGGGTACCCAGAAAAACTACCAGCACCGCCAGTTTGCGGCGACGGGCGATGGCGGCGATCCAGCGACCCAGCGAGGAATTGCGTGGCGAGCGCATTGTCCAGATGATGCTGGCGACGAAGGCCGCTGCCAGCGCCGCCCATTCGATGCAAAAGAAGCTGAAGGGCAGGTGGAACAGCGAATGCCGTGCAATCACCAGATCCGTCGCCGTTCCTTTGACCAATAACAGTTGCACCAGCCAGAAACAAAAGCGCCAGACATGATTCAGAGAGTGATCCGAGGGTGTCAGGCAGAACGATGCTGCCAGTGTGAGCATTCTGATCAACTTTTCCCCTTATGCCGCGGCCATGCGGCGGACAGCAGTCCACGTCGGCGTCGGAAGTGCGCTCTGCAGAATTGCGCTACGAAGCCCATTTGGCGAGCGTTTCTTCGCTTTCCATGCGCCGCGCCCTCGGCGCCAGCTGCTGCAATGGGCGCAGGTGCAGGGTGAGCGTGCTCAGCAGGAAGCTGAAGAGAATGATCTCAGTGCCCAGCGAAAGTGCCACCGCCGATGGGATGACGATTCTCGCGATGTGTTCGGCATCCAGGTCGCCGAAGGCGTGCCGCTTCCATTGCCATAACGCGTAACCGGCGGAGCAGAGCCCAGCCAGCGATACGATCGCGCCGACGATCAGCCCACGCTCAAGTGTGATGCCCCAGCGCCGGTTCTTGTTGGAACGCGGATAAAGCCGGTGGTGAACTGCATAGGTGCGCGACAAGATCGAAAAAAGGACCGCCTGGAAGCCGACCACAAGAAATGCGCTGCAGTAAATCAGGGTGTCGAGGCCGAACCGGATGTGGCTGATGTGCACAGGCCTGGCCAGGATCATGGCTCCGGCAACCAACCCGATCAGCATCAGCCCCAGTCCCGGATAGAGGAACAGCCACTTGGGACTGAACAGGAGCATGAAGCGCAGGTGCCGCCAACCATCGCGAAAAGGACGCAGATGAGGGGGGCGCGAGCGGCCGTCAGGAGACAGCGTGGTCGGCACTTCCGTGATGCGCAGGCCCATCAGGCGCGCCTTGATCACCATCTCCGAGGCGAACTCCATTCCGGTAGTGTGCTGGTCCATGCGCTCAAAAGCACGCATTGAAAAGCCGCGCAGGCCGCAGTGAAAATCTCCGACGTGCACGCCGGAAAGGACGCGGCCGATCATCGACAGCACTGGGTTGCCGATGTAGCGGTTTTTCCAGGGCATTGCTCCCGGCGCGATGCCGCCGCGAAAGCGATTGCCCATCACCAGGTCGTAGCCCTCGCGCAGCTTCTCCAGGAATCCGTCCAGGTGCTCGAAGTCATAGCTGTCATCCGAGTCACCCATGATGCAATAGCGGCCAAACGAAGCTGAGATCGCGCCATACAAGGCAGCCCCGTAGCCGCGTATCGGAATAGGGATGACCCGCGCACCCAGTTTGCGCGCAATCTCCTGCGATCCGTCAGTCGATCCGTTGTCGCCAATCACAATCTCGCCATCTACACCGGCAAGATCAAGAAACCTTTGCGCCTTTTGAATGCAGACCGCCAGAGTTTCAGCTTCGTTCAGGCAAGGCATCACGATGCTGAGTTCGATGCTCGTCGGTCTGCTAAATTCGATGCTCGCTTGATTGCGAATCCTCGGCATACCCATGCGATGCCGCTGAGCCCGGCGAAAGATGGATTGAAAATGTCAATAAATTGTCGAAGTAACTCTGGAGAATTTTTACGGGTGAGCGCGTTCAAAGCAAAAAATCTTCGCCGGTTTCTTCGCAAATTCGCCCTGAGGATATTTTCCCGTCAAATCCCTAACGCCGTGACGATGTCAGTGGGATAAGTCACGCGTATGCGCCAACTTCCCGGCTTTCTAGTGTGTAAGTCGGCCAACATCGCAGTCAGGTTTTCGGGAGAATCGGCTGCACTTCTCGGCTTTCAAGCAAAGCGGTTTCCTGTTCATGAACGCGCAGCGCTTTGTGCGACTTCATCTCCTGGCAACAAACCCGATTTCCGCTCCTGCCGGTTCCTGTAGCTGGCCGCAATGAACTCCCGGAACAGCGGATGCGGCTCCAGCGGCTTCGACTTGAATTCCGGATGGAACTGGCAGCCGATGAAATACGGATGTTCCGGCAACTCCACGATCTCCACGTACGTCGAGTCCGGTGTAGAACCGCTGATCTGCAGTCCGCCTCCGGTAAGCAGCGCCTCGTACTCGCGATTGAACTCGTAACGGTGACGGTGACGCTCGCTGATCTCCGTCGCGCCGTAGATGCGGTACGCCAGCGTCTCCGGCTGAATCACGCATGTCCACGCTCCAAGCCGCATCGTTCCGCCCATCTCTTCCACGCCCAGCAACTCGCGCAGCTTGTAGATCACGCGATGTTGCGTCGCCGGATCGAACTCGCTCGAATTCGCATCCTTGAGCCCGCAAACATTCCGCGCAAATTCAATGCAAGCCGTCTGCATGCCAAGGCAAATTCCGAAGTACGGCACCTTGTTCTCGCGCGCATATCGGATAGCATTCAGCATCCCCTCGATGCCGCGCTTCCCAAACCCACCCGGCACCAGGATGCCGTCAAAGCCCTCAAGCTGCGCTTCGTAGCTCATGTCTTCGGGCGTCTTCGACTCCAGCCCCTCGGCCTCGATCCAAGTCACGCATAGCTTTAAATTGTGCGCCAGCGCGCCGTGCGTCAACGCTTCCTTCAGCGACTTGTAGCTGTCCTCGTATTCCACATACTTGCCGACAATCGCGATCGACACTTCATCCTTGGGGTGATAGCAGCGATCGACCAGATCCTTCCACTTGCTCAAATCAGCTTCGGGAGCGTCCTTGTGCAGGTACTTGAGGATCAGCCCATCCAGCCCTTCCTGCGCAAAGTTCAGCGGCACTTCGTAGATCGAAGGAACCGTCGTCGCCCCGATCACCGCGCGCTCCTCCACGTTGCAGAACGCGGCAATTTTCTGGCGCATCTCGCGGCTCAGGTTGCGGTCGCTGCGGCACAGCAGCACATCCGCCTGGATTCCGATCGAGAGCAATTCCTTCACAGAGTGTTGCGTGGGCTTGGTTTTTAGCTCCTGCGCTGCCGCGATCCACGGCACCAGCGTCAGGTGGACGAACACGGTATTTTCGCGCCCGAGTTCCTGCCGCATCTGGCGAATCGCCTCGAGAAACGGCAGCGACTCAATATCGCCCACAGTCCCGCCAATCTCTACAATTGTCACGTCGTGGCCGTTGGCCGAGACCTTCCGCATCGCGTTCTTGATCTCATTCGTGACGTGCGGAATCACCTGCACGGTCTTGCCCAGGTAGTCGCCGCGCCGCTCCTTGAGGATGATCTGCTCGTAAATCCGGCCAGTGGTCAGGTTGTTATCGCGCGAGAGCGGAGCGTGGGTGAATCGCTCGTAGTGGCCTAGATCCAGGTCCGTCTCAGCCCCGTCGTCCGTCACGAAAACCTCACCGTGCTGAAACGGCGACATCGTGCCCGGATCGACGTTCAGGTACGGGTCGAACTTCATCATATTGACGCGAAGACCGCGGCTCTCAAGCAAACAGCCGATCGAGGCAGCCGCAAGACCCTTGCCTAAACTGGACACTACTCCGCCCGTCACAAAGACATACTTTGCCGACATCGCTGCAACCTCACTATTTGATTGTTGGGTTTGGCCGTACCTGGTGGGCACAATCAAGTATGGCAGAAAATCACTTCCCGTTGAACCATAAAATGGACACAGACGTGCTTCGTGTCGAAATTAGATCCTCGTAAGTATAAGCATCAAAATGGTTTCTTCAAATCCATCCTTGTGCCGCCTATTTTTTAATTGCGCCAACGCTTGTGGAAATTTCGTGATCTAGAACACCATTACTTCAAGGGACCCTTTCACCCTAGAGAAATCACAACCTTGCCCCGCGCATGTCCGGTTTCCAGATACCGGATCGCCTCGGGCACTTCGCTTAGGCTGAACCGTCTGTCGATAACCGGGGTGACCTTTCCAGATTCCATGAGTTCGCTCAGAGCGCCCAGGTCGTTCTTGCTTCTTTTTGCCAGGATGCCGACCAGCTTCTGGCTCGTAAACCACCCCAGAACCAGTTGCTGGATCATTCCAGCCAGCAAATGACCCGCCGGAGTCTCCGGACCACCTCCACCACACCCAATGAAGATTCCCCTGGGTTTTAGCACACGCCGGAAATCCCCGAGCGGCCTGTTCCCAACCAGGTCGAAGATCACGTCGTAACGCTCGCTGTTGGCTGTGAAATCCTCGCGGGTGTAATCAATCACCCGCTCCGCGCCGATTCCGCGTACAAGATCCACGTTGCGCGTGCTGCAAATGCCCGTGACCCTGGCGCCCATCCACTTGGAAATCTGCACGGCAAACGTGCCCACGCCGCCGGCCGCGCCATTGATCAGCACTTTTTGACCCGGTTGAAGCTTTCCTTTGTCTCGAAGGGCCTGGAGTGCCGTGAGTCCCCCGATCGGTACCGCGGCAGCCTGCTCGTAAGTCACGTTCTGCGGTTTCAGGGCGAGTAACGACTCCGAAGCAGAAACATATTCCGCAAAAGCCCCGTCGACTGCGCCGAACACACTGTCCCCCGGCTTCAGTCCCGTCACGCTGCTGCCCACCGACTCCACCTCGCCAGCCATGTCTGCGCCGAGTCTCGTATGCTTTGGCTTCTGCAACCCGGTAAACAAGCGGACAAACGAGGGCACGCCCCTCATCAAATGCCAGTCAAGCGGATTCACTGCGGCTGCACGAACTTTGATCAGGACCTCATTGTCCCCTGGGAGCGGCTTTGGCACCTCTTCCAGCTTCAGCACATCCGCCGATCCATATTCGCGATACACGATAGCTTTCATCGGTGATCCTGCCTTGCACGACAAGCAAAGCATAGTCCCTCGCAGCGAGGGCTCCGTGTGTGCCATCACCTCCGCGTTTCGTTCGTTCATCATTGCGCCGGTTGTGCACCTTGCCGCATCTCATCGGGAGGCTTACGATGCCACACGGAGAGGATTCCGCCATGACCACCGCATCCGCTATCCAACCGCGCAAACTTGGCCGCACCGGCCCGGCAGTCTTCCCCATTGCTCTTGGATGTATGGGCATGAGCGGCATGTACGGACCGGCCGACGAGCCTGAGTCGCTCGCCACCATTCACGCCGCCATCGATGCCGGCGTCACCCTCATCGACACCGGAGACTTCTACGGAATGGGCCACAACGAGATGCTCCTTGCCCAAGCCCTGCGCTTCTTCCGCGAGAAGGTCCTCATCTCCGTCAAATTCGGCGCACAGCGAGGCCCAGATGGTTCCTGGCTCGGCTACGATGCACGCCCCGCGGCGGTGAAGACCGCCCTCGCTTATTCGCTCAAGCGCCTCGGAGTCGACCATATCGACATCTACCGTCCCGCACGCCTCGATCCGAACGTCCCCATCGAAGACACGGTCGGCGCTATCGCTGAAATGATCAAAGCTGGCTACGTCCGCTACATCGGTCTCTCCGAAGTCGGGCCCGAAACCATCCGCCGCGCCGCCGCGATTCACCCGATCACTGACCTGCAGATCGAGTACTCGCTCATCAGCCGCTCGCCTGAATCCAAAATTTTCCCGGTGCTCGACGAACTCGGGATCGCCGTAACCGCTTACGGCATTCTGTCTCGCGGACTCCTCTCCGGCTCCGCGATCTCCGGCGCCGGAGACATTCGCAATCGCTTCCCGCGCTTCAACGCTGAGAATCTCGCCCAGAATCAGAAACTCGTCGCGCGCCTCGCTGAGATCGCCGCCGGGAAGGGCATTACAAAATCCCAGCTCGCCGTGGCCTGGGCTCTCGCCAAGAGTCCCTCCATCATTCCGCTCATGGGCGCGCGCACTCGCACCCAGCTTGCCGAAAGCCTCGCCGCTCTCGAGGTCACGCTCACCCCCGACGAAATCGCGGCGATCGAAGCGGCTGTACCCGCCGATGCCGTCGCGGGAACGCGCTATGACGCGCACCAGATGCAGGTCCTCGACAGCGAAAAATAGCAGACAGCCCAAATACACAACAGCGTAGCTCCCGAGGCGCAGCGGCGCTTGTTTCGGCCGGCAGAAGAGTTGCGCCCGCGGACGCTTTCTCCTGATAGCATTTCTCCATGTCACCGATTCCCCTCCGCAAAGCCCGCCAGGCTACGCTTCTGTTTGCTACTGGCTTCGTAGTTGCCGCCATAATATCCGCGCCGATTTATGCGCAAAACAACCCCGCGCAAGGCACGCCCGATCGCTCTCATGTGGAAGAGGTTCTCCGCGGGTTGAATCGCGGACGCGGCTTCGGACAAGTGGCAATTTCACCGGATGGAAGCAAGCTGGCGTGGATCGAGGGCGGCCGCGGAGGCAGCGAGATTCGTGTCGCTTCGCCGAACGACCTCAACAAGAGCGAGCGGGTCACGGCGGCAACCGGTTCCGATCAGCACTGCCGCGAAGGTGAGTTTGCCTGGTCTCCCGATTCAAAAGGCTTTGCCTTCTTCTCGGATTGCGCCAATTCCGCAGACCACCAGGTTGACCTGTACCTCTCACGTCTGGATGGCACTCCAGCCAAACGCTTGACGACCCTCAAAGGACTTCCGCAAGCGCCTGCATTCTCGCCGGATGGCACCAAAATCGCATTCCTTTACGTCGAAGGTGCAACGCGGCCTGCCGGTGCTCTCGCCGCAATGAAGCCACCCTCGGGCGTAATCGGAGAGGATGGCGTGGAAGTGCAGCGCGTAGCCATGGCGCGCGTGGACGGTGAAGCTGCCCCGCCCACCGAAGTAACGCCCGCCAATTTGCATGTTTATGAATACAACTGGGCGCCTGATTCCAAAGGAATGGCCTACGTAGCAGCCGATCCGCCGGGCGAAAACAATTGGTGGGTCGCCAAGCTCTATACGCAAGCGCTTGACAGCCAACCCAAACCGATCCTCGCGCCCGCTGATGTCGCCGGTCCGCTCCACGGATTGCAGATCGCCGTACCGCGGTGGTCGCCCGACGGCAAAACTATTGCCTTCATTGGCGGATTGATGAGCGACCAGGGCTCCACCGGCGGCGATGTCTGGATCGTTTCGGCGGACGGCGGAGAGCCGCGCGATCTAACTGCAGGAAGGCCGACCTCTCCTGCCTGGATCGAGTGGGGCACCGACGAATATCTTTTTGTGACCGAACTGGCCGGCGGCAACAGCCAGCTCATTCGCTACAAGCTTTCAGGCGATCGCACGAGAAGCGGACAAGTGACCTTTGGCTCGCCTATCTTCTCGATCCCCGGCAGCGTGGGCGACGGTCGCCTCGAGATGAGTCTTTCGTCAACCGCAAATAAGTCAATGTTCGTTTTTGGCGCCAGCAGCTTCGAGCATCCCCGCGAAATCTATGCCGCAAAGCCCGGCACCGTCATGACCTCCGGCCTTGAAGGCGTGATGCAGCTTTCCCACTTCAACGACGGCGTGCAGCCCGGATGGGGCAAGGCCGAGTCGCTGAGCTGGAAAAGCGACGGATTCCGCGTGCAGGGCTGGCTGCTGCTTCCCAAGGACTACGATCCCGCCAAGAAATATCCCCTCATCGTAGAGGTTCACGGCGGACCGGCCGCAGCAGTGACAGCGCGCTGGGGCGGAGGCGGCGGACTAAGTTCAACAGCGTTTTCGGCGCTCGGCTACTTCGTCCTTGAACCGAACCCGCGCGGCAGCTATGGTCAGGGCGAAGCCTTCACCCAGGCCAATCGCAAGGACTTCGGCTATGGCGATCTCCGCGACATCCTCGCGGGTGTCGATGCCGTGATCGCAAAATATCCGGTCGACTCGCAACGAGTGGGAATCACCGGCTGGAGCTACGGCGGATTCATGACCATGTTCGCCGTCACCCAGACCGATCGATTCAAAGCCGCAGTGTCCGGCGCCGGCCTCTCCAACTGGCAGAGCTACTACGGTGAGAACTCCATCGACCAGTGGATGATTCCGTACTTCGGTGCCTCGGTCTACGACGATCCGTCCGTCTACGCCAAAAGCTCGGCGATCAACTACATCAAGCAGGCGCACACACCCACGCTTGTGGTTGTTGGCGACCGCGACGGCGAGTGTCCCGCTCCGCAATCGTATGAATTCTGGCATGCCCTCCGCGATGAGCACGTTCCAACACAGCTGGTCGTCTATCCCAACGAAGGACACGGGTTCGTAAATCCCGACCATCGCCGCGACGTCATGGACCGGGCGGTTGAGTGGTTCGAGAGATACATGCCTGCTGCCTCACAAGCCAGCGCGGGTTCTCATTGAGCGTTTTTGCTCCCCATCCGCGGACGGGCGAGTCTATCAATACAAAGCAATCTGGCTAGGGCGGGACGGTGCCGGCGGCCATCCCGTCCTGATACACTTTTCTTTGGAGCAAATCGAGCGTGTTCTGTCGACCGGCCGCATGCAGTGGACGAATGCCGATAGCCGGTAGCCTGCGCAGAGTCAGCCGGCACAAGGCCGGTGTCGGGCACAAGGCAGGCTCGCTTTTAACCCATATTTCTTAACGCATTCGGAGAGACCGTTCCGCGGTTTGATCGGGCGGGGCGGGGAGGATTCATGCGGCGGTATCTGACGCTCGTTTTCATGGTGTTTCTGGCAATTCCAGCGGGGTTAACCTTTTCTGGCTGCATTCGTAACCCGGCAGGAAATTATTGCAATGGCCAAGGCTACGGATTGAAGAATACGGATGTTTACGCGATAGATCTGGAGCCGAAAACAACCGGCGTCTCGATGGCTTTCGGGCAGACCCGGCAAATCAATGCGCCCACAGCCACGACCTGCAAAGGTACAAGCGCCAGCGTATCCACTTACAGCTACGCCACCACAAACAACCAGCTCCTGGATATCTCCACCACCGGCAACATGTGCGCCGGTACCTGGAACCGCAACTCCGGCGGCGGCATTCCGGATTACACCATCTGCAACCCTCCGAGTCCGCTTCCCAACAGCGGTGGATTGCCGTATGCAACGGTTTTTATTTCAGCTTCAGCCAGCAACGTGACCTCCAACCCCGTCGAAGTGTATGTGCACGCCCAAGTAAGTTCAGTTACGCTGGCGACATCGGGAACGGTCGCGGGAACGCAACAATGCTATTCCCAGGGAGTCAGCGCCCAGCTTGATTCCGAGGCATGTTTCGTCTCCGGTGGCACGCAGTATGAATTGTGCGCTCCCGCAACGGTGACGCAATATTCCTGCCCGGGCGGATTGCCTCCAGGCGTGACTTCAGTCCCCAGCTGCTCCAACTCGATCGGCGCACTGACGTATACGGTTGGCACCGCCAGCGTGGCGACTCTTAACAGTGCTACCAACGTGATCACTGCTGCCCAACCGGGAACCACTGCAATCACCGCGTCGGTGGCAGGCTCTGGATCCTCAGCCGGATACTTCAGCACCTGCCCGCCAAAATCCATCTCCGTCACGTTGAATGGCTCTACCAGCGCAACCGTGACCCAGGGCGTCACTCAAAACCTGGTTACGACCGTTCTCGATACCAATAATCAGCCGATCACCGGTCTAACGCTGGATTACCAATCCACCAATCCGCTGGATATCACGATTGGCGGCGCTGGGGCGGTCACACCCTCGTTCCCGGGCGCAGCTTCGGTTTACGCCATCTGCCAGCCATCTACCTGCAATCCATCACCCATCAACCAGGTGGGGTTGTTCGGAACGGGATTGTCGATATCGAGTAACCCCGTCGACATCACCACGCCCGGAACCGCCAGTTCGTATGTATGGTTTTCCGCGCCCGGCCAGTCGCAGTATTTCGTTCCCTACGATCTGGTCGGAAATCTGCTCGGCTCAACCGTACGCCTGCCCTACGTTCCCAACTCGATGATGATGGATCAGCTCGGCACGACGCTCTACTTCGGCTCGTCTCACGCCCTGATGACGTTCAGCACCTTGAATGACGCTTTGAACGGAACGCCGAATACTGCGGTCCCCGGCGTCGTTTTGGCGGTTGCACCCAATAACCACCAGATTCTGATCAATGACCAGGTCCGGCGCGTTTTCTACATCTACAACACCTCGGGTTCCGTTGCCGCAACCTTTACCGGCCTGGGCAATTCCGCTGTCTGGACCCCCGACTCGAAGACACTGTATGTGAGCGACAGCGCATCTCTCGGCGCGAACCACTCCGACACGCTCTACGTCTACAACATCAACACCGGTTGGACGACCTACGATCTGACTTCCTCCGGTGGCGCCACCAACGTTGCTCTTACCATCCCTAGCGTTGGCGCCTACCTCAGCGGCAATCCCACGGTTGCTCATACGTGGTGCCCGGCGGGCTCATCGAGCAACTACGCCAGCCTCGTTTTCTACCCCCAAGGCGACTCGGTGCCGCTTCAGACAGACACGCTTGCCGCCACCACCGATGGACAGCACATCCTTGGCGCAGCACTCGTCGGTGGCGGAGTCGAGCTGTCGGACATCGGCGTTTCGATTCCATCCGTACCAAGCAGCGGCGCGGCAACAGGCGGATCAACCACCCCGGTGAATTTGCCATTGCCCTGCCCGCAGTCCGGACAAACACTGGAAGCTCTGACAATTAATCATCCATTTCCGCCAACTCAGCAGGCGGTCAGCGGGATCAGCGCTACAGCGATAAATCAAATTGTGCCGTCACCTGCTTCGAACCTCGCGTTCATCACCTACACCGGGTCAACTCCAGGCGCCACCCTGCCTTACTACATGCCAAGCGCGAACGGAGCGCCAGGAACACTGAACTACGTCACGCTGACAGGCGGCAATGCGGTACTGGCGCCGTTGACCGGAGCCTTCAGCCTCGACGACAAGCTCTTCTTTGTCTCAACGGCAGGCGATAATCTCATTCACTTCATCAACACATCGACCCTGCAGGACACGCAGCAGATCAATCCCAACTTGCCCGCATGCACGCCGGGCTCTGATCCAGACTGTGTCTTTAACACGACACCTGCGCCTGCGTCCGGCATCGTGCCGACAACGGCGATTGCCGTGAAACCGCGGTCCACAACCTAGCTTCAAACCTTCCTCGACAGCGAAGGCCGGCTCCGTGCCGGCCTTCTTTCTGCACACCATACCAGAGTCCGTGAGAGCGGACCGCGTGGAAGAACGCACCGATGCAGCACGATAGAATCAAAGCATGATCAAGGGAATCTCCATCCTCCGTCCCGCTGTCAACGCCGACGTTTTCGGGCGTTTGACCGGCTTTTTTGAGGCGATGGGATTCGCGAAAGGCGTGGGATGGAACGAGGCCGCCAGCGCCGGCGCTTCATTCCTGGCGCCGCTGGGAAACCTTGAATTCGTGCGTGGCCAATTTCCGCCGGTCGCCGATCTTATGGTCGAAGTGACGTCGCTCGACGCCGCCCACCAGGCGGCGGAGCGTTGGCTTCGCGCCAGCGGCGGCGAGGCCGCGGTTGCACGTTTGCCACAAATCACCGACACCCATTGGAAATCGCGTATCTTTACCGTTGAGCCGGAGCCGGGCTTCGCGTTTACATTCTGGGCGTGGACAGACCCGGCGAAGGGAAAACCAATCGCCGTTGAGGGCGACCTGTCGGCGGAAGGAATGAGATTTGCCATCGTGGTGGCTCGCTGGAATGCCGTCATTACCGATCGCCTGCTCGATGGCGCTCTGGAAGCCTTGCTGCGCAGTGGCGCCAGCCGCGCTGACATCGACGTGGTTCGTGTGCCGGGCGCGTGGGAGATTCCCGCCGCGGCCCGCACCATCGCTGCACAACAAAAGGCCGACGCCATCGTCACCTTGGGTTGTCTGCTTCGCGGCGAGACGGCGCACTACGAGGCGATTTACAACGAAGTCGCGCGCGGCATTGGTCAGTCGCAGCAGGAGACGGGCGTGCCGCACAGCTTTGGCGTCCTCACCTGCGAAACGCTGGAGCAGGCTCTGAATCGCGCTGGGATCAAAGCGGGAAACAAGGGCTTCGAAGCCGCCATCGCGGCAATTGAGATGGTGAGCCTGCAGCGCAAGCTCGCGGAAAGCGGGAAGGTTTGAGCGCAGGCACTCGACGCAAATCCCGCGAACTGGCGATGCAGATGCTCTTTCAGGCAGACGTCGGCAAGCAGTCACCCGACCAGGTGCGCGCCACCTTCTGGAAATCGGTTGATGACGTGGAGCCAGAGGTCCGCGGCTTTGCCGAAGATCTGTTCAACTCGTCGCTTGCGCACCAGGAAAAGATCGACGAACTGATTTCAGCAAATTCGCGGCATTGGCGACTCGAACGCATGCCTGCAGTGGATCGTAACCTGCTGCGTATGGCCGTCGGCGAAATGGTGCAGTTCAAATCAACTCCGTTTCCCATCGTCATCAACGAAGCGCTGGAAATCGCCAGGCGTTATTGCGCCCCGGAATCGATCAACTTCCTCAACGGCATTCTCGATGCGATTGCCCGAAGCCTGCTGCCAAAGTAACGGCGCCTTGCCGTTGTTGGCACCCGCCGCGCCAATTGTGGTCGCCGAGGCCCTCCAGTGGCTACAACTGAATCCCATACACAGGCATCGAAAAGCAAGAGAACTTGGGCGGCTACAGCGGTTTCGGTTCAAATGCTTACAGTACCGATGCGGTCGAGTGGCTTTCATCAAGAGAAAGCCACCTTGCACACACTCCCGATGTCAACATGTAAGGCGAAACCGCTCTAAGGCGACTGTTCTTCGGCGATTTGCCTTCTTGTGTTGGATGGCGCGCTCTGGAAATTCTGCGCGCTGATGGGTTTGCGGCGTAACATGGAGTTTTGATACGCTCAGGCTTCTTGGATACTGGGCAAAAGGAGAGAGGGATTATGAGCGAAGATTCGAGGAACGGGCAGGGAATTGGCGTAGCGTGGTTTCTGGCGGGCCTGGGCGTGGGCGCATTGATCGGCGTTCTCTATGCTCCAAAGAGCGGTCGCGAAACCCGCGAAGACCTCGCGAAGAGCGCGCAGGAAGGATCTGAGTATCTGCGTGCTCGCGGGCGTCAGGCCGCGGAGCGCGCAAGCCAGATGGTCGACAAAGGCAAGGAGCAGGTTACTGAATATGTTGGGCGCGGGCGCGAGGTTGTGGATCGTGGCCGGGCGCAATGGGAAGACTTCGTCGAGCGCGGCAAGAACCTGGTGCAGGACCAGACGAGCCGCGTAGGTGCGGCCGTCGACGCGGGACGTGAAGCTTACCAGGCAAACGCCAAGCCTTCCGAGCCCAGGCCTTCTGAGCCTAAAGTCTAATGGCGGAGAGAGCCTGGACTGTCCTCCATTTCAGGCTCTTTTCACACCTCGAACATATGGGCCGATTGCGAAGATCGGGAATCGGCGCATCGGCTCTCTTACCAGCGCTTTGTTATGTCCCCGAAGCGCTGAACAGGCTTGAGCAGGCAGAAAGATCGCGTCGGTGCCAATAATGAACAATCAAACCACCCTGCTGCTGATTTTCGTGGGCCTCACCGCATTGGCCCTGCTCACGCAGGCAATCGTGATGCTGGTGGCGTTCCTGGTAATCCGCAAGTTAATCAAGTCTTTGATGTCGGATGTCACGGAACTGCGCGCGAAGGCGATGCCGATGCTCGAAAAGTCTCGCCAGACATTGGACAAAGTTACGCCGAAAGTCGAATCGGTGGCTGCCGACGTGGCAGAACTTACACATATCGTGAAAGCGCAGGCCGTCGAGTTTCAATTTATGGCAAGCGAGATTCTCGGGCGTGTGCACCGCCAGACTGACCGCGTCGATGACATGTTCACCGACCTGTTAAACAACGTCGAGCACGCAAGCACCGTGGTTGTAGATTCCGTGGCAAGACCGGTGCGGCGAATGAGTTCGCTGCTGGCCGGCGCGAAAGCGTTCTTGTCCGTACTGACGACCGGCAGGCGACCGAGGCAGGCCGAAGTCGTTGCGGATCATGACATGTTTGTTTAGCCGGAATCCCTGTATGAAGATCGAGAAGAGTCTCTCAAGAGCAGCCATTCCAGCCGCATGCGCCGTCATTTTCGCGGCCCTCTCCACAGCACAGCCTCCGTCATCAAATTCTGCACAATCCCCGACCCCCAAAACCGCGCTCCTGGTCCTCTCCAAGCAGGACCACACTCTCGCCATCGTTGATCCCTTCAGCTTGCACGTCGTCGCGCGCGTTCCCGTCGGCGACGATCCGCACGAAGTAGTCGCCTCCTCGGATGGCCATACGGCGTATGTGTCCAATTACGGCTTCGGCCAATTTCACACCCTGGCGGTTGTCGACCTCATCGGTCAGGAGGCGGAACCGCAGATCGAACTTGGCGCCCTGCGCGGCCCGCACGGGTTGGCCTTCATGCAGGGCAAGGTCTGGTTCACTGCTGAAGCGGCCAAGGCCATCGGCAGCTATGATCCCGGGAGCGGCAAGATCAACTGGATCATGGGCACCGGCCAGAACCGCACCCACATGATCTACGTCTTTCCCGATGCTCAACAGGATCCTCACCACAAATGTGAACTCCGTCTACGGTCACGATTCTTGAGCACACGGAACCGCAAGCTGCCGGACCGCCGCCCGGTGGCCCACCGCCTTCCGCCCCTGGCTCACCAGCATGGCAGGGCGCCGGAGTGCCACCACCAGCAATGCGCGGGCCCGGCGGACCTCCTCCCGGCCCACCCGGCGGCGACTGGAATGAAACGGTCATCCCCGTAGGCCGCGGCTCCGAGGGATTTGACGTCACACCCGATGGCAAGCAGGCCTGGGTTGCGAATGCCTGGGACGGCACTGTCTCTGTCATTGATATCGCGCAGAAAAAAGTGACCACCACCCTCCAAGCCAATGCACGCGGCGCAAACCGCCTCAAATTCACGCCCGACGGCACGCGCGCTCTCATCTCCGCCGGCGCGCAACTCGTAGTCTTCGACGTCGCCACACAGAAAGAAATCAAGCGGCTCACCCTTGGCCATGGCGGCGGTGGGGGCATCCTCGTTCAGCCCGACGGCCAGCGCGCCTACATTGCTTTTGCGGGCGACGGCTTCGTTGCTGTCATCGATCTGAAGACACTCGAATTGGTTGGCAAAATCGACGCCGGCGGCAATCCCGACGGCCTCGCCTGGGCCGTCCAGCAATAGAATCGACGCGCATCACCTTCTTTGTGACGTATCATCCTGAGCGCCACAAGCTTGGGGCCCCGTCAACGCGTCAGCGTTTATGGGGTAAGGGACGCGAAGGATCTGCTTTATCTTTTTTCTTCGCCCCTACTTCAAATCCACCTGCAAAACCTGGATCGAATACGCTGGCAACGTCAGGGAGAAATTGCCGCTTACGTCATGCACGGCTGTCTCCATCGGCACCAGCCGATTCGGATCGTCGATGGTGTTGGTCTCCTGCGTATCGTGCGCGCTTAGCCGAACCAGCTTCGCATTCGAGGCCGGATGCCCGCCAGGCATCGCAATCTGCAGAGGCTGAGCGTCTGACGACGCATTCACCAGCTTCAGATAGAGTTGCTTCTTCGCCGTGTTCACTGTTGCAGAGTAGAAGAGCTTTGCGCCGCCATTCTCAAGCTTCGACTGAACCGTGTGATCGCCAAGATACGACGCAAACATCACCTGTGCGTAATAGGCAGGCGAGCCATAGCTCTTCATCGCGTTGTAGCCGATCAGGTCAGTCTCCCACTGCATCCCGCCGGGATTCACATTCACCAGCAGCGGAGCGTACGCAGCCATCACAATCAAATCGCTGTTGCGCTCCAGGCCCGTCATCCATGCAGCATCGCCAAGCGCAGCGCCCATGTTCGGCGTGGGCGCTCCCTCGCGCGTGGCCCACTCGCCCACGAAAATCTTCGGCCCATTGCGGTCGACGTGGTCATAGTGCGATGCATCGGCAAAGTTTTGCGTCGCGCGCACATAGTAGTGGTCGTCTTGCACATCCGGCTTCATGTTCTTCAGCGGCATCGTCGCGATCAGTTGCAGCGCGGGATACTTCGCCTTGATGGCCTTGTAAAACTGCGCATACCGGCCCTCGTAACTTCCCGACTTGTCGAACTGGTCTTCGTTGCCGATCTCCACATAAGTCAGCTTGAACGGAGCAGGATGCCCGTCCTTCACGCGCTCGGCGCCCCACTTCGTCTCCGGGCCGCCCGTCACGTATTCAATTTCATCCAGCGCGTCCTGCACGTAAGGATCGAGATCCGCGCCGGGGTTCACGTGCTCCTGCGCCAGCGAGTAGCCCGCGTACACAGCAAGCACCGGCTGCATGTGCAGGTCTTCGCACCACTCCAGAAACTCCAGCAGCCCCATCCCATCCGACGACTGATAATTCCACGGGCTCCGGTGCGTCGGCCTGTCCACCAGCGGACCGATTGTCTTCTTCCACTCGAAGCGTTCGTTGATGTGATCGCCCTCGAGGTAGTTGCCTCCCGGCAAACGCAGAAACGTCGGATGCATCGCCGCCAGCTTCTCCATCAGGTCGATCCGGTTTCCGTTTGCCGCGGTTGTGATACGTCGGGGGAAAGAGCGACACCAGTTGCAGCCACAGCGTGCCCGCATGTCCCGCTGTAATGCTCAGGTGATTCGCCGCCGACGCCTCAACCGCGCCGGCCTTCAGCGCAAAGGTGTACTGCTTCCAATCCGTGACGATCCCGTTCACAGTCGTGGTGGCAACGGCTTTGCCGGTGTCGTCACTGACCAGGCTCACCGTAAGCGGACCCAGATCCGCGGAAGCAGCCTTCGCGTAGAAGGAACCCTTGTACTCAGTGTTGGCATGGAGCGCCATGCCCCACCAGCCGACGTTCAGCACGCCCGCCTGGTTGCGCGTATCGGCCTGCTCGATTTCGACCTTCAGGCTCTTCGGGAGTGCGGTGCTGGGGCCAGTCGATTCGTCGACTGCCATCTTGGCCCGCGCGTTTCCGCCTTCCACGAGGTACCAATAGAGAATGCCGCTCCAGTCACCATGAAACGTGCGATTCCGCACCATCTCCGCATACAGCCCGCCGTCATAGGAGTAATTGATCTCCTCGGTCATCAGGCCATAGAGAGTGGGGCTGACGGCAGAGACGGGCTGATCGGGATGAATCGTCAGCGTTGCTGGTGTGTTCTGAGCAAAAGCAGCAAGAGTAGAAGCGGCGATTGCCGTGATGGCGAGGACTTGGGCAAACGTTTTCTTGGGCATGCACATTTATCTCCGAAAGGAATTCCGGGCCAGTATATCGCGTGGATCCGCCCACGATTTGTCGACTCTGTTGTTGCGAAGATAGTTGCTAAAAGCAACTAATTCGAGATAGCCTGCTTCTATGCCAATTGGCAGCAGAATCGAACCGGAACTCGCAGACCAGATCTCCGCCGTGCGTCAGTTCAACCGCTTCTATACGGCGAAACTCGGCCTTCTGCGGCGTCGTCATCTGGATGGAGATTTTTCCCTCACCGAAGCCCGAATCCTCTACGAGATTGGCGTCAGCCCCAGGATGACCGCCTCCGCCTTGCGCGCGATTCTCGAACTGGACGCCGGCTATATCAGCCGCCTTCTGTCCGCACTCACAAAGCGAAGGCTGGTCCGCCAGGCAACATCCGAAGCCGACGGGAGAGAGAAATTGCTGACGCTGACCGCGACGGGAGCAAAAGCCGTTGCCCGTCTCAATGAACAATCCACAATGCAGATCCAAGGCCTGCTCGCAAACTTGGATTCAGCCGACCGCGAAGCACTCGTAGCGTCCCTCACAAAAGTTCGCTCCATTCTTATCGGACCCGAGAGAGCTCCAGTGCGAATCGTGCGTCTGACTGCCGCGAACAATCACGCTCTTGCAATTCTGCAGGAGTATTACGAAGCCGTTCACGTGGTTCAGCGCGACACTCCTGCCAGCATCCAGAAGATTCTCGGCGCACCCGCCTCCGGAATGTGGCTAGCCTACTTGGGCGACGCGGTCGTGGGCTGCGTTGTGCTGCGCAAGCTCGAGTTCATTCCGCGTGCCGCCGAATGCAAGCGTCTTTACGTAAAGCCATGCGCACGCGGAAACCGCATCGCAGACAAATTGCTCGATGAACAGGAAGCATTTGCCCGCGCCGAGGGTATTAAATGGATCTACCTCGACACATACGACGACCTTAAGCCCGCGATCGCGCTTTACGAAAGGCGTGGATACGAGCGCTGCGAACGCTACAACGACAATCCGCAGGCGACACTCTTCATGCGGAAACGTATCGTCTAGTGCTCCAGCAAGGCTGACTCAGATGGCGGCTCTAGATAATCCACCCACCGCCGACAACCTCGTCGCCGTCATAGAAAACGGCCGACTGTCCCGGCGTCACCGCACGCTGCGGCTCATCGAAGGTTGCCAGCACTTCAGCGGATGCCACGTCGGAGTTTGCTCCGCTGGCGAAACCGGTTCCAGCGTCGCCCAAGCCGGCTCATGCCGATGCCGGATCTTCGCTTTCACGCGCATCGGCGCAGTCAACTCGGGGATACTGATCCAGTTCAGCCGGTTCGCCCGCAGGGTGTTGGTTGCGAGCTCCGCGTCCGCGCCCACCGTCACACGATGGCTCGACGGATCGATGTTCAGCACGTAGAGAGGCGAAGGCGAAGCCACCTTCAATCCCTTGCGCTGCCCCACGGTAAAGTTCGAGATGCCTTCATGGCGTCCGAGCACCTCGCCAGTCGACGCAACAAGCTCGCCCGCCGTATCCGGCATCGCCTCGCCCTGCTCTTCGAGATAGGCCGCAAGAAAATTCTGGTACGACCCGCCGGGAATAAAGCAGATCTCCTGCGAGTCCGGCTTCTCGGCCAGTGCCAGCCCCTTCTGCCGCGCAACCTCGCGTACTTCCGGCTTGGTCATGCGTCCCAGCGGAAACAGCGTGTGCGCCAATTGCGCCTGCGTCAGCCCAAAGAGAAAATACGTCTGATCCTTGGCAAGATCCGCCGGCCGCTTCAGGATCCATCGCTTGCGCTCCGGATCGTACTCGTTGACCGCGTAGTGTCCCGTGGCAATCGATTCCGCGCCGATCGAACGCGCGGTCTTCAAGAGCTGATCGAACTTCAGATGGTTATTGCAAAGCGAGCAGGGAATCGGCGTCCGCCCAGCGAGATACTCCGAGACAAACGGCCGCACCACATCCTGCTCGAAGCGCTCCTGCTGGTTCACTACGTAGTACGGAATCCCCAGGTGCTCCGCCACGCGCCGTGCGTCATACACGTCATCGAGCGAGCAGCATCGCCCCGCCTTCGGCGCATCCGGAATCCCATGCTTGCCCGCCAGCCGCGTCTGATCCCAAAGCTGCAGCGTGAGGCCCACAACCTTCGTGCCCTCGTCGAGACGGGCCCCTTTTTGAGAAAGGATTGCCGCCACCGTAGAAGAGTCAACTCCTCCGGACATGGCGACGGCGATGGTGTTGGTCTGGGGCATGGGGATAGCGTCCAAGCTTATTTTCGCATCAATTGCATTCGGCGATTTTGAATCAGGATGGAGTAGCGCTATCTTGCCTGGACATTGTGCCTTGTTATTCCGTACCGACGGGGGGTACGGCTGGATCATTTCCGCCTTGTTTTCAGCGACTTGTCTCGCACGAGAAACGGGCCGGCGTTATTTCTGGGTAGACCTTCGTTCCGGCTAAGCCAACCGTAGGGCAACTGGGAAATTTTTATATGTTCGGACCTTTTTATACCGTTCCAGCAACCACGGGTCGCAACGATGTTTTCGCTGCTCGGGGTCCAGAGCGGATCTGGATGTTGCAGTTGCAACGGTGATAAAGCAGTCGCGACAGATGGAATCCATTGTGCCGTCATCATTTAGTCGATGTATGAACTTTAATGTATACCCTTGAGACATGGGTCACTCTCCCTTCGCCCAGAACCTGGTCGAGACCGGCTCCGCGTCCTTGGATGGGTAGTTGCAATTGGCGTTCCGTCTTCAGGGAGCGGAGAGAATCAGGGGGCCGGCACTTTGGAGCGGATGGAATGCTGGAGATGGACCGTCCTGCAGCGACAAAAATGTCGCCTTTGATTGATTAAGAGATCAAAATGTTGGTAAAGCCCATTGATTCCTGGCGCTTTACGGCACGACTGAAGTCGTGCCCTGACACAAAACCAGGCTGCACAGGACTCAAGCCGTGCCACTCGGAAACCAAGCTCTTACCGCAGGCTGCTAGGCGAGGGTTCCGGCGGCGACAGGGGACAATGTCCGAAGCTGCTGGACGGCTTCTGGAACGACCTTCAGTACATGATCGATCTGGGCCTCGGTCACGGTCTTCAGCAGGCTGAACCGCAAACTGGCACGCGCCCGAGCCTTATCCAGCCCCATCGCCATCAGCACATGGCTCGGCTCTGTAGCGCCGGAGTGGCACGCCGACCCGCCCGAAACGGCGATCCCTTTGAGATCGAGCCCGATTACCAGCGCTTCGCCTTCAAGGTTGTCGAACCAGATATTCGTTGTGTTCGCCACGCGCGGTGCCGGCTTTGCGTTCGCCAAAGCTCCGTTGAGACCGGTGCCAGGCAACGCCAAGATCCCGGCTTCAAGTTTGTCGCGCAGCCCAGCCAGCCGAGTCATGGTGCCGTCCTCAATGCTATGCATGGCGAGTTCCACGGCCTTCGCAAGCCCCACGATCCCCGGGACATTTTCCGTTCCGGCGCGCCGGCGGCGCTCGTGGCTTCCGCCCACAATCAACGACTCCACCGGCGTTCCGCGACGCACAAACATCGCGCCTACGCCCTTGGGCCCATGGACTTTATGGCCGCTGATCGAGAGCAGATGGCAGCCGAACTGCCGCACATCAAACTTGACCTTTCCGGCCCCCTGAACCGCATCAATATGAAAGAAAACGCCTGTATCCGCCGCAATTTTGCCGATTTCGGCCACCGGCTGCAGCACTCCGGTCTCGTTATTGGCCAGCATTACGCTGATCAGCCGCGTTTCCGGCCGAATTGCGCGCAGAATGTCCGTCGGATCGATCAACCCGCTTGCCTGCGGAGCAACGAGGGTCGTCTGCACCCCGTAGTTGGCTAACTTGTTCGCCGCCTGCAGGATAGCTGAGTGCTCAATTGACGTGGTGATCAGGTGATCGCCCGGATGGAGCAGCCCGAAGAGGGCCGTATTGTCACCCTCCGTGCCACCGGAATTGAACACAACTTCGGCATCATGGCAGTTGAAGAACTCAGCAAGCGTCTCGCGAGCACGATCCAGCCCAGTACGTGCCTGCTGGCCATCGAGATGGATCGAGGAGGCATTGCCAAACTGCTCAGTCCAGTAAGGACGCATCGCGTCCACCACCTCCGGTAGCAGGGGTGTGGTGGCGTTGGCATCCATGTAGATTCGGGTGCCCGGTGCGTTGTTCGTAGACATGAGCAGAAGCCTCTCTTTGCGAGGTTATCACAGGAATAAATCACATTGCGGGACAGCTTCAGGACTGAAATCCGGCAAACCTGCTGCCTTCTTTTGGAACGAAACCCATTCCGCCTCAAATGCCGTAATCTGACCCCATGCCCCGTCTCCCCAGCCCTGAGAATATTGCGCGCATGCGGAATGAGCTTCTGGGCTGGTACGAGCGCAACAAGCGCGATCTGCCCTGGCGCCACACGAACGACTCCTATGCGATCTGGGTATCCGAAATCATGCTCCAACAGACCCGCGTCGCCGTGGTCATCGAACGCTACACGGCATTTCTCGAACGATTTCCGACGGTGAATGCGTTGGCCGCAGCCGGACGAGCAGGACGTCCTCGCGCTCTGGAGCGGCCTAGGCTACTACCGCCGCGCCCGCATGTTGCATAAAGCCGCGCAAACCGTCGTCGCCCAGCACGCCGGAATGATGCCTGCCACCGCCGACGAACTCCGCAAACTCCCCGGCATCGGCTCCTACACCGCTGCCGCCGTCGCCAGCATTGCTCATGGCGAGCACGTAGCCGTAGTCGATGGCAACGTGGAGCGCGTCCTCAGTCGTATCCGCGGGTGGGAGTCGCACGATACGGTCGGCGAAGCCGCCGTTCGCCGCAAAGTGGAAGAGTTCGCAGCAGGCCTTGTCGCACCGCGTCGGCCCGGCGACTTCAACCAGGCGATCATGGAACTCGGCGCCACTGTCTGCACGCCGCGCAATCCGCAGTGCCTCGTTTGCCCCTGGGCCGCCGAATGCCGCACCCTCGGCGAACACAAGACACCCAAACGCGCTCCCATGACCAGCCGCGAAATCGCGTGCGCCCTCATCGTCCGCGAAAGCGACGCCGGCACCGAAGTCCTCCTCGAACAGCGTGCCGCGACGAACACCGTCATGCCCGGCATGTGGGAACTGCCCGCTCTCGAACCCACCGGTGCGACCGCTCTCGAAGAAGTCGTGACCGTCCGCCACGCCATCATGCAAGTCAACTACACCGTGCGAGTCCACCTGCTGCCGCCCAGCGATCTTTCCTTGATTGCAAACACTGGCGGAGCTCAGCGCTGGATCCGGCTTCCCGAAGCATCGACCATGGCGCTCACCGGGCTTGCGCGCAAGGTGCTCAGGCGCGCCGGTCTCTTGCAATCCTCGGCCCGGAACAAGCTCGACCGCGTTTGCCCCGCCCGCGATCAAAGAATTAGTCTGATACTTCACCCATTTCACGGCTGCACTATCTGCAGCCTGCATTCTCCAACGGAGAGCCCATGCACATCGCAAAATTTGCATCGCTATTGGCCGCGGGCCTCGTTCTTCCTGGTATCGCATTCGCGCAACAGCCCGCATCTGCTGCAAAAGCGGAATCTGTTCCCGCTGTCGCGGGCCTGCCACCCGCAGCCCGCGCCGCCGCTGCTTCGATCGATCCAGAGAAGATTCGCGCCCACGTGCGCTTCCTTTCTTTGGATTTGTTGGAAGGCCGCGGTCCCGGCACGCGTGGCGCGGAGCTTGCCGCCGAATACATCGCCACGCAATTCGCGCTCTCTGGCCTCCAGCCCGCAGGCGACAACGGCAGCTACTTCCAGAAAGTTCCGCTCTTCGCCGTGCACACGATAGAGGACAAGACCAAGTTTGCATTTGTGGCGGCCAGCGGGGAGCCAAGCGCCAGATACCGGCCATACCAGCCTGTCGATCTGACTTATGGCAGCCAGATCGTGTCGAAGGATCAAACCGGCCAATCCTCCGCCGAGATTGACGCACCCATTGTCTTCGTCGGCTACGGCATCCATGCGCCCGAATACAACTGGGACGACTACGCCGGTGTCGATCTCAAAGGCAAAATCGCCCTCGTCATCGTCAATGAACCGCCCTCCGACGATGAAAAGTTCTTCAAGGGCAAGACCATGACCTACTACGGCCGTTGGACCTACAAGTACGAAGAAGCCTCGCGTCGCGGAGCCATCGGGGTGCTCATCATCCATCGGACTGATCTTGCGAGCTATGGCTGGCAGGTCGTGCAGAATTCGCAGGCAATCGAGAAGAGCTATCTCGCCGGCGACCCCAGCAACACCCTTCGCGCCGCTGCGTGGATCCAGCATGACGTGGCGCAGAAGCTCTTCACGCTTGCAGGACTCGGCGATTTGGATCAGGCAATCGACAGGGCGGGCAAGCGCGGCTTCCACGCACAGGAACTCAACGTACGCCTCAAGGCTCACATCGAAAGCCGCGTCCGCAAATACGATTCCACCAACGTAGTCGGCCGCGTACCCGGATCCTCAACCAACCCTGAAAACGCAGTGTTCTACACCGCGCACTACGATCACCTCGGCATCGATCCCGACGCAAAAGGCGATGGCATCTACAACGGGGCCGCCGACAATGGCACCGGCTGCGGCATCCTTCTCGAACTCGCTCGGGCCTTTGCGCAATCCACCCAGCGGCCTCCGCATGCCGTGTACTTTTCCGCGGTTACGGCTGAAGAACAGGGCCTTCTCGGCTCGCAATATCTTGGCCAGCATCCGCCGGTTCCAGCTCGCGACATCGCGCTCGACCTCAACTACGACATGCTGCTTCCCATCGGCGTTCCGCTCTCCGCGAGCCTTGGCGGCGCCGAGCGCATCGACTTCTGGCCTGCAGTACAGACCGTCGCGAAGGACTTCGACCTGAAACTGCTGCCAGATTCCCAGCCGTCGGCGGGGCACTACTACCGTTCCGATCACTTCTCGTTCGCTCGCGCCGGCGTCCCTGCGTTCTCTATCGACCCCGGAGATCTCTTCGAGGGGCACGATGAAGCGTGGGGGCGCGCGCAGTCAGAGGACTTCGTGGCTCACCACTACCATCAGCCCTCCGATGAGTACCATGCTGACTGGGATTTCCGCGGCAACGCCAAGATGGCCCGCTTCGGCTTCGTGCTCGGCTGGCTCGCCAGCGAACAACCAAGGTCCGTCGAGTGGCTGGCGGGAGATGAATTCGAAGCCGCGCGCAAGGCCAGTGAAAAGAGCGGGAAATAGGGAGCAGGGACTGGAAAGCCGGCGATGCGATTAGCATTGCCGGCTTTCTCTTCTTGTGGACTGATTTTTTAGAGAAGAATCAGAACGACAGCTTTGCGCCAAACTGAATCTGCCGCGACGTGGTTGATGTAGCTGAGACGAGCCCCGCCGTTGGCGACACACCTGATGTAGCCGACGTGTAAACAACTTCATTCGGGGTCTGCAGATTCGTGTGATTCAGGATGTTAAAGAACTCCGCGCGGAACTGCAGGCCAAGACGCTCGGTGAGACGGGCATTGCGCGTAGCCGAGAAGTCGACCTCCGACAGACCCGGCCCGGTCAACGCATCGCGTGAGACATTGCCATAAGTTCCGGTAGCAGGAGGCAGAAACGCCGCTGCATTGAAGTACTGCTGCGGAGTCCGCGGATACAGCGTCCCGCTGAAATTCGGATTCCAGTTAGGCCGCACCGGATTGCGCGTGTCGCCATTGCCGGTTGGGTTGTAGCCCAATTGCGGAGTGAACGGAAAGCCGGTCTGCACCGCGACGATGGCGCTCGCGGTCCATCCGCTCGCAACGAAGTTGACTGGCCTGGAAGCGTGATTGAGAAAATGGCGATGCGGACCGAACGGCAACTCGTAGCTGCCGTTGAATGAAGCCAGGTGGCGTACGTCGGTAGCGGCCGGCCCCCAGTCAAGCTTGGGATCGAGCGGGAATTCCACGAATGCGGGCGTATTGCCGCTGACGCTCGTGTTCCACGCCGAGCCATCGTCGAGATTCTTGGAGTACGTGTAATTGCCGCGGAACTGGAAGCCGCTGGCGAACGAGCGGCGCACATCTACAACCAGCGAGTGATACGAGCCCACGCCTTGTGAAACCCACGATGTGGAGTTGGCAAGGTTAGGATTCGCATTCTTCGCACCCGCCGGATAGAAGGGCGATCCATCGGCGAGATAAGTCGGCACCGGCTCGTTCATGTCTTCCGAGAGGATCTGGTGATAGCTGTGCAACCCCACATAGCCGACGGTCAGCGAAGTGCGCGGCGCAATCTGCTGCTCGATGCGCAGGCTCCAGTTCAGTACCGCCGGTGTGTTGATGTCGGGCTGCACATTGCTGGGCGAAACCTTGGTGCCCGCAGGAGGCGTTGTCCCCGGCGTGATGTGGAGATTCGAGACCGCTATGTTCGAGATGGATTCCGCAGTGTTGAACGGTGCAGTCTGGTCGAGGCGATAGTCGAGCGTGTCGAGCAGTCCATGATAGAGGCCGAATCCGCCGCGAATGGCTGTCTTGCCATTGCCCCACACATCCCAGGCAAAACCGACGCGCGGCTCGGGCAGGAAGACGGCCCGATTCTTGGTCAGCGCCGATCCGCCGATAACTGGCTGCGTCTGCAAAACGCCCGCGACAATCGCGTAGTTGGCTGCGCGATCCTGCGCTTCATTCCAGCCGTTGGTCGATTCAGACCGGAATCCCGCTTTTAGTTCGAGACGGGGCGTCAGCTTGATCGTGTCCTCCGCAAAGGCCGCGCCTTCCAGAGAGCGCCACCCAAGCTCCGTCGGCGACGGCACCACCGTGAAGGTCTTCACCGTGCCCTGCAAAAATGTCTGAAGCGTGCTGAATGACGCTTGCCCATACTGATCCTGCGCCAGCAAATCATTCGATTGAATTCGCTGCAGCCACAAGCCCACCTCGACCTGGTGCCGGCCGTGCGACCAGTAAACATGATCGTCCCACGTGAACAGGTTGCGCGTCGCGGCGTTGTTGCTGCCTACGTTCAAACCGGCCTGCGTGATTTGCGATGCGCCATTGGAAGCGGTGCTACCGCTGATGACGATGGCGCCGATAGGCTCGCCCGCGACCCAGCCCGAAAGCGAAACAGGAGTGTAGCCAGTGAAAAAGTAACTCGCGCGCGAATAGCCGAAACGGGCCGTATTCAGAAGGGCCGGCGAAAATACGTGCTGCTCCTGCACGCTCGCCACCTGCTCGCGCAGGCTTTCATCAATCAGGCTCAGCGGATTCTGCGAAGGTGTATTAGCCGTGCTGTCGTCGACCGTGTAGACGGCGAAGAGCAGATCTTTGCCGCCAAGGTTGTCGTCAAAGCGCGTGGTGCCGAAATCCTCGCGGATATGTTGCGGCGGATGACTGAAAGCTTCCCCAATTCCGCTGCCCAACTCTGGTCCATTCTGCACTGGCCACAGAGCGAGCAGCGGTGCAACGGCCGGATTGACGCCAACATACTGCTCCTGACCGGATGAGTCAGGCAGATAACCCTGGCGCGCTTCATTGTCCGGCACCAGCGTGACGGCGCTGAGCCCCCAGTTCTGGCGGAATCCTTCATAGTTGCCGAAGAGAAAAAGTTTGTTGGTGCGAATGGGTCCGCCAAGCGATGCACCAAACTGATTTCGTTGAAATTCGGGAATCGTGCCCTGATCGAAGTAGTTCCGCGCATCGAGCGCACTGTTGCGGACGAACTCGAATGCTGTGCCGTGCAATTGATTGGTGCCGGAAGTGGTGACGATGCTGACCTGCGCACCATCGCGCTTGCCATAGGTCGCGCCATACGTATCCGTCGCCACGTTGAACTCGCGCACCGCATCGACGCCGAGCAGCTGTCCACTCGTCCCGCCGGGCGTCACGTTGATGAGCGAAGATCCGGTATATTCGATTCCGTTCAGCAGGAACAGATTGTCCTGCGGACGCCGGCCGCTCACCGCGAACATGTTGCCGACCGATGAGTTCGACGTGCCCGTGCCACCGGAGCGCTCGTTGGTGTAATTCACCGTCGCGGGGTTCAGCGTGAGCAGTTCGTCATAGCTACGGCCATTGAGCGGAAGCTCTTTCACCTGGCGCTCATCCACCAGGCCTGCGGTTTGCTGCGTCGTGGTGTTCACGCTCGATTGCGCAGCATCGACCACGATCTCCTGCTGCACAGCTGCTACTCCCAGCACGAAGTCGATTTGCAGACTCTGGCCGATGGTCAGGGTGATGCCGGTTTTCTGTTGCGTCTCAAAGCCTTGATGACTTGCCGAGACGGCGTATGCACCAACAGGGACGGACGGCGCGAAGAAGCGGCCCTCGGCGTCGGTGGTGAGCGTGCGTGTTGCGCCGGTTTCGGTTTGGCGAACAGCGACGGTGGTTTGGGAAACCGTTGCGCCGCTGATGTCATGAACAACGCCGCTAATGGTTCCGCCGACCACCTGTGCCTGCGCGGCCAGGGCAGCAGCGAAGAGAACGAAGGGAAGAATGCGCGAGAAACGGGATGCAAGTGTCACGGGATCTCCTGAGGAATTGCGGTCAATCAAAGCCCAATCTGCGAGGGCCGGGTGAGGGTTGCGCTGTTCAGCCTGAGGCGGAGAATGCGCGGGTAAAGTTGGGGAAAGGAGAATCGGGTCAGCGGCTACAACAACAGCCGGGCCGCCGGGAGGCGGTGGCGTGGAGCGGCGAATTGGAGAGAACTGAATTCATCGGACCTGACGCACAGGAAGCGCAATTCAAATATCGGTTGCCTAAAAAGCGAAAACCGCATCAGCGAAGAGAGCTGAATGCGGCTGTGTGGTGATGCGAATGAATCGAGCCTGGATCACCCACACGGCCGGTCGAGCGTGCAACAACACGCAACGCACACGGCAGTGGTGAATCCTTGCTTCATGGGGTAAATATATCCGGGTATCGAATTGGCGTCAAACCCGGGAAGTCGGGCCCACCCACCAAAGTGTATTAAAGCGCCGGCGTCAACCGCTCTCTCAGTAGTAATCCGCGCAACTCAGGTAGTAGCCGCAATGGGTGCACACCAGCTTGCACTTGTGACCCGTCAGCCGGTGCGAGCACGTCGGGCAGATCTGGCAGTGGTGATCGACCGGCGGCTCCTCGGCTGGCTCTGTCTCCGTGGGACATGCCGCACCACTTTGTGGGAATTTACCGGCAAATTCATCGTCGAAGACATGGGGCCTGTTGGGGAGCATGGGTGAGAGATTAGCATGTAAATGTGGGCCCATGCCACGTCGCATTCCGGCGGGCGCCCGAAGAATCAAATCCGTAACGCCGTCGTGGTTTTCCTTAGGCGGCGCACCCCCAGAACAGAGATCAATCGATCCGAAATCCCCAAAGGAGAATACCTATGGCTAGCAAGGCAAGTGCGGTTTGGACAGGTTCATTGAAGGAAGGCAAGGGCACCATCTCGACGGCAACCGGCGTGCTCAAAGACGCCAACTACTCGTTTGCGACCCGATTTGAAGGCGCCACCAGCGGCACCACTCCCGAAGAGCTGATCGCGGCGGCACATGCCAGCTGCTTCTCCATGGCCCTTGGCGCACAACTCGGCGGAGCAGGCCTGACCCCCTCGAAGATCGAAACCAGCGCCGCCGTGACCCTTGCCAAGGTCGATGGCGGATTCGCGGTGACCAAGATCGCACTCAACACCACGGCCAGCGTACCCGGCGCCACCAAGGAAGTCTTCGACAAGGCTGCTGCGGATGCCAAGGCCGGCTGCCCCATCTCCAAGCTCTTCGCCAACAACACGGAAATCACCCTCGACGCCAAGCTGGTCTAACGGCCAGCGGAAAACACGCGAACGCTCTCCATCCCATCCACGCCGCGCGCTTTACCGCGTCCCCGGTCGGATGGGATGCGTATTTGCGGCGATTTTCACTCCATTTGAATTGCCAGGACCGGAACGGGTGTGTCAGATTGGCTGCGCATTTCCGCAAACTGTTAGAGCGGTCGCATGAAGGAATACAAATTCAAAGCGAAGATCGAACCCACAGATCACGGTCATGGATTCGTCTTCTTCCCTTTCGACACACAGGAAGAGTTCGGCACGCGTGGCCAGATCCGTGTGCAAGCGACGTTTGATGGTGTGCACTATGCGGGAGCGCTGGTGAAGTACGGACCACCCCAGCACATGCTACCCGTGGTGAAGAGCATCCTGGAGCAGATCGGCAAAGGCTCAGGCGACACGGTCGAAGTTGTGATCAAAGGTGACGAATCCGTGCGCACTGTCGAAGTCCCAGCGGAGTTTGCAAAGCTGATGAAAAGAGAAGGTGTGCTTGCGGCCTTCGAAAAGCTGAGTTACACGCACCGCAAGGAGTATTGCCGCTGGATCACGGACGCGAAGAAGGAAGAGACCCGCCGGACCCGGATCAGCAGGGCTGTCGAAATGGTGAAAAATGGTGTGAAAACTCCCGATTGATTCCCCCGGGCTTACCTTGGTGTATGGCTATCTCCTGTCCCTGCCTCGGTTTCCACTTGACAGCGGTCGCTCTGGGGCACACAGTTTATGCGCAATCACAAAGCAACTTGATTGTGTTGTGAACTTCGGCGCTCTTGCGCCTGTGGGGGAGTGTTGATGATTCATTTTCAAGCTGTGAATAACCTTGCGATCCTGGTTTCCGGGATCATTTTGTGGGTCCTGGGTGCCATCTGGTACTCTCCGGCTCTCTTCGCCAAGCCGTGGATGCAACTGGTCGGAGTCAAAAGAGAGCCGGGAAAACGCGACGGCTTACTGCTGGGGATGACGGCGTCCTTTATTGGCGGTCTCGTCCTGTCGTTTGTCCTCACCTACATCATCATGTGGTCGAACACAACGGGCTTCCTCAGAGGCGGAGTAGTTGGCGTCCTCGTATGGATGGGATTCATCGCCGCGACGGCGCTTCCTCAGGGGTTGTATGAGAAGAAACCCTTCAAGCTGTTCGCCATCAACGGCGGTTACTGGCTGCTGGGCCTGTTCGTTGTGGGTGGTATGCTCGCGGTTTGGAAGTAGTCTCTACTCTTTGACGTGCATCCTTGAGGGGCCGGACCGCGAACTCGGCCGGACCCTCCGGGATTCTACCCGCTAAAATTGCTCCATGAGCAAAACCGTCGTCTCCACCTCGTCGGCGCCCAAGGCGGTCGGACCTTACTCGCAGGGCATTCGCTGCGGCAACCTCGTCTTCACCGCCGGACAGGCCGCTCTTGATCCTTCTACCCAGCAGCTTATCTCCGGGGGAATCACTGATCAGACCCGCCGGACTCTTGAGAATCTGAAAGCCGTTCTGGAAGCCGCGGGCACCACCCTCGACCGCGTCGTCAAAGCCAACGTCTATCTCAAAGACATGAACGACTTCGCCGCTATGAATGTGGTCTACGCCGAGTACCTCGCTCCGCAAGGCGTCATCGCGCCGGCTCGCACCACCATCGAGGCCGCGCGCCTCCCCAAGGACGCACTCGTTGAGATTGAGCTGATCGCGGAAATCGACTGACGCGTCTACGCATCAGATCATCCGGCTGAAGCATCCAATAACTTCCTATTGGAGGTCTCATGAGCACCACACCCAAAGAGTCCGGCACGCCCGCCAAGGTCACACACACCGACGCCGAATGGCGCGAGAAACTTACGCCGCAGCAGTACCACGTCCTGCGCGAAAAGGGCACGGAGCGCCCCTACACCGGCACCCTCACCGAAAACCACGAAACCGGAAACTATCACTGCGCCGGCTGCGGGGAACTACTGTTTCTCTCCGGCGCGAAGTTCGATTCTGGTTGCGGCTGGCCCAGCTTCGTCATTCCTGCCGACTCAAAGGCCATAGCCGAGCACGAAGACAATACCCTCGGCATGCGCCGCGTCGAAGTCACGTGCGCCCGCTGTGGCGGCCACCTGGGCCACGTCTTCCCCGACGGCCCCCGCCCCACCGGCCTCCGCTACTGCATCAATTCCGCGTCGTTGACCTTCACGCGCGAAGGCGATCCGGAATAGACAACGATTGGAATGGGATACTCGGGCCCAAACTCTCGTGCGAGCGGGTTCACATCAAAACTAACGCGTTGAGTCGTCGTACCAGCGCAGAACGCGGAGTGCTCGCAGCGTGTTCCAGCGGCTGGCCCTGCCGACACCGGTCTCCATCTCCAATGGAATCGTTTCGGGATGTAGAAGGTTAAGCGGCCAGCGCCCGTTCTGGTGGCGGCGATCCATAACGATTCCAATGGCTTCACTGACGCGACTGTCGGGTTTGATTCCTGCATTGCGCAGATAATCAAGTCCGCGCAAGACATCGTAGTGCCAAAACGCCGGGTAGGAGAAGCGGAGCCATCGCTTGTTGATGACTTCGGCGGTGCGAAGCGAGCGGAACATACTCCGCTCGAGCAGATAGTTTTCGGCCCTCTTGCGGGCCTTGGTTACAGCCGCCGATTTGCGCCCTGCTCGGTCGTATTCCAGCAGCCCTTCGAGCACGCAGATGGTGGTATGGAACGAAGAGCGCCGGCTTTTGGGTGCTTCGCAGTTCCAGCCGCCATCTTCGAGCTGCTCGTCCAGCAGTTGATGGGCCAAGGCGTCGTTCGGCTCCTTGAAATAGGTACCGATGCCGAGGATTCTCCCGTTGATGCAAGGCTCCGTTTCGCCGTGAAGGAAAGGCCGGTTGTTGAGTTGCTTGAACACAAGCCGCTTGTCGACGCGGTCGATCATTCTGCGAGCATGCTCGCTGGCGGGGTCGAGGCCAAGATCCTTCAGGACGACGAGACTCCAAAGAGTGACCAAGTCCCATTTCGACCCCTCACCCCAATGGCCATCGGGAGATTGGCGGGCGAGAAGCTGCGCTGCCCAGCCTTCTGCTGCGACGCGCGACCGCTCGGCTGCAATTGCGTCGGCGGATTCGCCGGTGACGTCCCGCATGACCTGCCATCGGATGGCAGGATCAGAATCGAGGAGCCACCTGATGTGTGCAGGCCGCGCTGCGTAATCGTGGCGCATCGGTTTCTTATAGCACGTGGTGTTTTAGTTTTCACCATTCGCCGAGCCACATTCACTGCTCGCTGCGTTACCCTGTCCGCATGCATCTTCTCTCGCGCAGAAACCTCTCCGCCAACCTGATCCTTGGGCTTGCGATTGCAATCTCGGCTGCATCGGCCAATTCACAAAGTGCCCAACCCCCTTCAGGTGAAGATTCCCAACTTGATCAGCAAATCAAATCGATTGCTGCGATGCATCACGGCCATGTCGCGATTTATGCGCACAACCTGCGCACCGGCGAGACGGCATCGCTGCGTCCCGATGAGCCCGTCCAAACTGCCTCTGTCATCAAGATGGGCATTCTGCTTGACGCCGCTGAGCAGATCCGCGCCGGCAAAGCCACTCTCGACGAACGCATCGTTCTCACCAAGCCTAACCAGGTGGCTGGCTCCGGCGTGCTCGGCGAACTGACCCCGCCCATTGCACTCACTCTCGGCGACACCCTCACGTTGATGGTCGTTCTCAGCGACAATACCGCCACCAACCTGGCCATCGACCGGCTCGGCCTCGCCCACATCAATTCCACGCTGCGCGCTGCCGACCTGCATCAGACCGTGCTCTACAAGAAGGTCTACGTGCCCGCCACCGATCCCATGCCGCCCGACCAGCCCAAATTCGGCCTCGGCAAAACAACGGCCCGCGAAATGGCTTCCATCATGGAGCGTTTCGCGACCTGCCATCTCGCCCTCGATAACTCCGCCCCGCTCCCCGCTGACGGAAAGATCTGCGGCGCCATTCTCGGCAAGCTGCGCAATCAGCAGGACCGCGACAGCCTGCCCCGCTACCTTGAAACCCTTGACACCAGCGAGGCTGGATCCGCCATCGGGAACAAGACGGGCGCGCTCAACCAGGTGCGCAACGATGTCGCGATCGTCTCCACCAAGGCTGGCCCCGTCGTCATTGCAGCCTTCACCTGGGAAAACGCCGACCAGCGCTGGACTGGCGACAATGAGGCCGAGAAAACCCTGGGCAAGCTGGCCAAGGCAATCGTGGATAGCTGGTCGCCGCAGGGGCTGGATGCAGCCGCATTTCACTGGGATAATCCGCTCGAGGAATCGACCACGACACTCAAAACGGCAGCGCAATAAAGCCCGCTCAAGACACAACAAAACCCCGCCCTGCAAGGACGGGGTCGTTGAGCCAGTGCTGTTTCAGTTCTCCGGCTTCACATGCCGGCGACGATTACCAGCCTAAGCCTTCGAAATCTTGCCGGTCTTGATGCAGCTGGTGCACACGCGAATGCGCTTTGGCGCTCCGTTAACCAGCGCCTTCACTGCCTGCAGATTCACGTTCCAGCGCCGCCTCGTCACATTGTGTGCGTGCGAAATGTTGTTGCCGAACTGCGGCTTTTTGCCGCAAATATCACATACCTGTGCCATCTCATTTGCTCCAAACTTGTCTGAGTTTCCGCGCCAGCCCGAACTGTTCCCAAACTGCTTCGGAACAGCTCTCATCCGTCCTGGCGTGCAACTTCAGCTCTCAGACGGGCGAAGGGGCGAATGAAGACACACTCACCCTTCAGCTTGCCGAATATTTAGTATACCCCGAGGCGCCGCTCGGGCCAAACCCGCGTCATTGTTCCGGCCAAGCGGTCTAAGCAGCTGGGGAGAGGGGGAAGTCGCTGATTCAAAAAGAATTCCCCTTCCGGACCAGCCGGAAGGGGGTAGGAGAGTTCAGTCACGGGAAGTGATTGAACAAAAACTCGTGCGAAGTGTCAGGCTTGGTTCTGACCTCAGGTTTAGCGGCTGGCGGACCCGCAGATAACTTTGTCCCTTAAGACCGCTTTGATGAGTGGCTCTTTCCTTGAGAGGAGGCCACACAACTCCGCTCCAGAAAACAGCTTTGAGATCTGCGGGAACGCTCTTAGCGACCGGAAGCGGTTGCGCTTTCGAGCTGCAGGCTCACGTTGCTCAGCTGGATTGTCTGCAACTGATCGACTCCGCCCTCGCGGTTCACGGTGTAACCCTTGCGATCATGCTTCTCTTCCACAAGCTTCGCCGGGATCGTCAGGGTCTTGCCGTTTTCCGCGAGCGTGACTTGAACGTTATCTCCGGTGCCGTTCCAGGTCACCTTGACCTCGCCGGCGGGAATTTCGGTTGAGCCCACCTTCACTGGCTGCGCGAAATTTACAGATTGCGAGTTCTTGGCAGCAAACGCCGGGGCAGCTGTGAGAGTAAGCATTAGTGCATATCCAAACAAACGCTTCATGATGTTCTCCTCGAATGCCTCGATGAGTTTGAGGACTGAGTGAGGCACTGTCCACAGTGAACACCACTTGCAAGATTTTTAAGCTTAAGAAACGTTAAGAGGATTTCGCACGGACGGCAAGGATTGCCGCAAACCGCAGAAAAGACGCGTTGATTCAGCGTTTCAGGACAGTGTTAAAAATCGAAAAACGTCAGCAACACCGTCATAGCTGGAGTGCACTCGAAGCTGCTTTCTTACTAGGCGTTTACGACTTCTTCATGCGCCAGCGGAATCGCAATCGTGACACGCAACCCCGGGGTTGCATTTTCCGCGGCTATGGTTCCGCGATGCAGATGCACCGCGCGCTTCGCAATCGACAGGCCGAGCCCCGATCCGCCGCCGTTGGTATTACGCGCCTCTTCCACGCGAAAGAACGGATCGAAGATGCGTGTCAACGCCTTCTCTGGAACTCCCGGACCAAAGTCGCGAATGGAAATGGTTGCATTGTTCTCATTCTCGCTGATCGAAAGCTCGATCGACGATTTATCCGGCGAGTAGCGAATGCCATTACGCAGCACGTTCTCCACCGCGCGCCGAAGCAACTCCGGATTGCCTTGCACCGAACCGCACACGTTGCCGTTCACTTCGATCGCGCAACCTCGAACCTCCGCTTCCATGCTGCAATCGCGCACAACTTCTTCGATGATGTCGCGCACGCAGATCTCCCGCTTTTCCTGCAGCGCGGGATCGTCTTCCACAACGTTGATTTCCACAATGTCCGCGACCAGCGATGCAATCCGATCCACGTCGCGCTCAATGCGCTCCAGCGCCGTTGTTGAATCCGAACTCGTCCGCGCCAGCTTCATGGCAAACTTGAGCCGCGCCAGCGGCGATCGCAGTTCATGCGAAATGTCGCTCAGCAGCCGCCGCTCGCTCACGATCAGCCGCTCCAGCCGCTCGGCCATCTCGTTGAACGAGCGCCCCAGTTGGCCGATCTCATCGTCGCGATCCGTCTCCACGCGAACGCCCAGGTTCCCTTGCCCGAACAGCGCAATGCTCGTCGCGATCTTGCGGATCGGAGAGATCACGCCCGCCGCCGCAATCCAGCACAGAATCCCCGTTGCCCCGATCACGAGAAAGTAGTAGGGCAGAAACGACCAGATGCGCGGCGGACGGTTCTGCCCTTCAGCGGCAAACCAGAATTGGCCGTCCTGAGATCGGTGCGTGATCTCCCAGTGCTCGTGGGCGCTGCTGGTGCGCGACTTTACTGCGGGTGGTGGAGGCAGCATCGCCGCCCTGCTTGCGCCCGTGACGAGGTCGGTGCCCCTCGCGTCCAGCAGATAATGCGCGCCGCCGAAGATGCCGTCCAGAGTGGTGAGGTAATTCTTCAGCGCCGCTTCACCGCTGCTGTGCAGAATGTTGCGTGCGCTCTCCAGTTGCAGTTCATCGAATCGGTCGTAGACCGGGTCGATTTTCTGCGTCTGCATCTGCTCTGAGATAGCGCGAAAGGCGACAAACGAGAGCGACAAAATGCCCACCATGGCGAGAAGCACCCAGATGTACAGCGAGTGCCTCAGCAAGATCTTAGGCTGCGCCGGTAAAGACATATCCCACCCCACGTACTGTTCTGATCAGGCTGCGCGCGCCCTCCAGCTTTTTGCGCAAATGGCTGATGTGCACATCCAGAAAGCGGTCGTATGGCGTCGCCTCCCGCTCGAACAGCGCCGCCGTAATCTCATCCCGCGAAACCACCCGGCCTGCCGCGCGCATCAGCATCTCCAGCAGATCGAACTCGGTCGAAGTCAACTCCACCAACTCGTCGTCCAGCCATACCTCGCGCGTCGTCGGATTTACGCGAACGTTGCCGATCACAATGTTTTCCGAATCCGTCCGCGTCAGCGACTCTGATCGCCGCAGCACCGCGCGGACACGCGCCAGCAATTCATCCGGATCGAAGGGCTTCGGCAGGTAATCGTCGGCGCCCGAGTCAAGCCCGCGAATCCGGTCCTGCTGCTGTACCCGCGCCGTCAGCATGATGATGGGGAGATCCTTGCGCTTCCTTAGCCGCTGCAGCAACTCGAACCCGTCCACCACCGGCAGCATCACGTCCAGAATCACCATGTCGTAGGCGCCATTTAACGCGGCAGACAGGCCATCGCGGCCGTTGTAGGCGCAGTCCAGATGATGGCCCTCCTGCGTGAAGAACTCACGCATCATGCCGCACAACTCCACATCGTCGTCCACTAACAACAACGAGAGATGTTTCTGCTTCTCCGCGTTTTCTATCTGCTTCAATTCCACCGCTACCAACGCCACGAAAACCTCTACGGCTGTTAAGTTTCGCACACCGCAGTAAGTCCTTCGTAGTCCACTTAACAATTCTTAATGTTAGCGGCGGCAGGTGCGGTTTCGAAGAGAAATTGAAGTCTTGCAACCCCAACAGCTCAACCAGATCAACCCATAGACGCGCGCGCCGGTGTCGTTTTGAAATCAACCCTTCTCCCACCTTGAATCGTCGCTACCGCTACTTCATCAGATATATTGATGAGTTTGCCAGTTTCAGTTCTCGATCTCGTTGGAATGCACCCGGGCGAACCTGCGGGCGCCGCGATAGCGCGGTCCGTAGATCTCGCGAAACATGTTGAGCAGTGGGGCTATCGCCGTTTCTGGCTCGCCGAGCATCACTCCATTGAGGGGCTCGCCTGCTCCGCAACTGCCGTCCTCATTGGCCACGTGGCTGCTGCGACAAACACCATACGCGTAGGCAGCGGCGGCGTCATGCTCCCCAATCACGCTCCTCTTGTTGTCGCAGAGCAGTTCGGTACGCTCGCCGCGCTTTTCCCCGGCCGAATCGATTTAGGACTGGGCCGCGCGCCCGGCGGCGACTTCCACACCATGCGTGCGCTTCGCCGCGATCTCACCCAGACCGGCGATGATTTCCCTGAGCTGCTTGCGGAACTGCGCACCTACCTCGGTCCCGTCATTCCCGGCCAGGCGGTCAAAGCAATTCCCGGACAGGGCAGCCGTGTCCCCATCACGCTTCTCGGATCAAGCGACTTCAGTGCGCGGCTCGCCGCTTCTCTCGGCCTGCCCTTCGCCTTCGCCGCACACTTCGCTCCTGAAATGCTGTTCCATTCAGCGCATCTTTACCGCAGCCTCTTCCGTTCTAGCGAGACTCTGCCTCAACCGTGGCTCATGGTTGGTGTGCCGGTCATCGCGGCTGAGACCGACGAAGCCGCGCGCAAGCTTTTCACCACTCCGCAGCAGCGATTTCTGCGATTGATTCGCAATCAGCCTGTCGAACTTCTGCCACCCGTGGATTCTCTCGATGCGATCGACCAGCCTTGGAATGCCTTCGAGCAAGCCGCGGTTGAGAGCAGGCTGCGTGCAGCCATAGTGGGATCGGATGAAACCGTGAAGGCAGGCCTGGAAAAGCTTGTTTCGGAAACCGGCGCCGACGAAGTCATCGCGGTAACCGACACTTGGGATCACCAAGCTCGCTTGGATTCCTACCATCGATTGGCAAGAATTGCTGCGACCATCGAAACGAAGCCCCTCGCCGCGACAAATCCAATTTCGCGCTGAACGGACAAGGAGTTTGTCCCGCTCGTCCGTTTTAAAACTGGTGCCCCAACCAGTTGTGCCCACAATACTGTGTGCATAAGCGATACGCCTCCCGTGCCAAATCTGGTTGCGTGGTGTAGAACACTGAGTAGCACGGTGCGCGATTTCGAGAAAACCCGAACGGAATTCCAGGAGATCCTCGCCAAGCCCATTCGTGAACTCGGGCTCAAGCTTGAGGGCTCTCCGCTCGAACGATTCGTTCAGCAGCTTTATCGCGAACTTGATGCCAAGGGCATCCACAAGTTCCGTCCGCTTTGCTATCTCACCGACGAATGGGGATGTCCCTCGGGCGAGCCCGTCATCGGCATTCCGTTCTATCTGGCCAACCCTGATCTGGCACAGCTCGAGCGCGATATGAACGACCTGGAAGATGCTCGCGAGATCATGATGTACATGCGGCATGAGGCCGGGCACGCATTCAACTACGCGTACCAGCTCTACAAGTCGGCTGAGTGGCGCAATCTCTTCGGTCCATTTCGGCGCGCCTATCGCGATAATTACCGTCCCATACCGTTTTCGCGGAAGTTCGTTCGCCACATGGCTGGGTGGTATGCGCAGAAGCATCCGGATGAAGATTTTGCCGAAACGTTTGCGGTCTGGCTCACGCCTCGCTCGCAATGGCGAAAGCGCTACGAAGGCTGGGACGCGCTGGCCAAGCTCCAGTATGTCGATCACATTGCCCGAAAAATTGGAAATGTCGAGCCCATCCGGCGTCGCGGCCGCACCGACATCACTGTCGATGAAATGGAATCGACGGTCGGCGAGTTCTATCGTCTCAGCCTGCCGGAGGAAGTTCCGGTGCAGGAGCTCGCGCTGGATGCCGACCTGCAGGACATCTTCAATATCTCTCCCAAACGTCGTAATGGCGTGCGGCCCGCGGTGGAGATGCTACATCAGCATCGCAAGCCCATTGTCGACAAAGTCGCGTATTGGAGCGGCGTGCAACGTCCGATCGTCAAGCGACTCGTGGAAGCCATCTGCAAGCGTGTTGAGGAACTGGGTCTGCGCGTGGACGTTCGACGCGAGTCCGAGTACCTCACGGAGTTCATCGTGTACACAACCGCACTCTCAATGAATTACCTGGTTCGCGGGAAGTTCATTCATCCCTGAGGCGTGAAGGCGGCTGCTTCACTCCGATTGGAGGCTGTATGGCGAAATTGAAAGTCACCGTTCTGTACGACTTGTGGGAAGACGAACCTGTTGAAGTGCAGGAAGAAGCTCCTCCACCGCGCAGGCGCAAGGGGCAAAAACAACGCAAGAAAAAGCCGGTAAAGCACGACCGCGAAGAGATTTTCGAAGCATTGGAGAAGCTCGGTCATGAACCGTCGTATTACGTTCTCGACGGCCGGCCGCAGTCACTGGTTGGACTCGCCAAATGCGGCGCCGACCTCATTTTCAATCTCACGGAATCCTATGCGGGCGACGACACCAAGGAGATGCACGTCACCGCTTTCCTGGATCTGCTCGAGGTCCCTTACACGGGTGCCGGACCGCACGCGCACATTCTTGCGCAGGACAAATCGATCGCGAAGAAGATGTTCGCTTTTTACGATATTCGTTCGCCCTACTTCGCAACAGCCTATCGCGGCACGATCGACCACGCACATGACATCTCGTTCCCACTCATTGTGAAGCCCACCTCCGAAGATGGATCCATCGGCATCGATGCCGCTGCTGTAGTTACCAGCGTGAAAGAGTTGATGGAACGCATCTCGTATATCCAGGCGGAATTCGATTCGCCTGCATTGATCGAGGAGTACATCGAAGGACGCGAGATCTACGCCTCCATCCTCGGCAATTACGAGAGCGCACGTGCGCTTCCGCTTGTGGAACTTGACCTTTCAAAGCTTCCCAAAGGCATGCCCAAGATCGCCAGCCAGGATGTGAAATTCGAAAAAGACACGGAAGCCTATAAGCTGACGAAATCGGTGATCGCCGAAGACCTGGATGAAGAAACCGTAACCAGGCTTACCGAGATCGCGATCAAGGCCTATCGCGCCGTTAAGCTTCGCGATTATGGTCGCATCGACATGCGCGTATCGAACAAGGGCGAGGTTTATGTCATCGAAGCGAATCCGAACCCATGGCTCTCCAGCGGACAGGAGTTCGCCATGGCCGCGAAGAAGTCCGGCCTCTCCTATACCCAAATGATCGCGGAGATCGTGGACCTGGCGATGGCGCGGCACGCGTGAAAGAGAGGATAAAGAAAGGGCGACACCCTGCGATGTCGCCCAGAGTTGCTGCCTGCCAGTCCGTGGTTTATGGGTAAATCCCTCGAATGTGAATAGCCTCGGCCACGCGGCCGATGCCCAGCATATTCGCCGCGATCCGCATCGGCACCTTCCGATCGAGGTGAATCTTGACCACGTCGCGGAACGAGGTCTTCATCACCTTTTCCAGGCGGTTATAGACGTCCTGTGCCTCCCAGAAGAGGTGCTGCTCGTCCTGCACCCACTCGAAGTACGAGACGGTCACTCCACCGGCATTACAAAGAATGTCGGGGATGATGAATACGCCCTTCGCCTCGAGAATTCTGTCGGCCGCCGGAGTAAGCGGTCCATTGGCGGCTTCGGCAATGATCCGTGCGCCAACCGTGCTCGCGTTGTCGCCAGTTACGACATTTTCGAGCGCCGCAGGAACCAGGATGTCGCACTTCAGCGCCAGCAGCGCGGCTGGTTCGATCGGCTCGCTGCCCGGGAATCCGTTCACATGTCCGGTGATCGTCTTCATATGAATCAGCTCAGGAATGTCCAGCCCATCGCGGTTGTAGACGCATCCGGTGGAGTCGCTGACCGCGATGACCCTGGCGCCGGCTTCATGCAACAGTTGGGCCGCAATCGATCCGGCATTGCCAAAGCCCTGCACGGCCACGGTTGCGCCCTTCAGTGGAATATCGAGATGCTCACACGCACACTGAATCGTGTAATAAACGCCGCGGCCCGTCGCTTCATTCCTCCCCAGCGATCCGCCCAGGCTGATCGGCTTGCCTGTCACCACTCCGGGAATCGTGTAGCCCTTGGTCATGCTGTAGGTGTCCATGATCCAAGCCATGGTCTGCGAATTGGTGTACACGTCCGGCGCGGGAATGTCCTGCTCCGGCCCAATCAACGGCAGAATCGCGCTGGTGTAGCGCCGCGTCATCCGCTCAACCTCGCCCTGGGACATGTGTTTCGGGTCGCAGGTGATGCCGCCCTTGCCGCCGCCGAACGGAATGTTCACCACCGCGCACTTCCACGTCATCCACGTAGCCAGCGCCTTCACTTCATCCAGGGTGACCTGCGGATGGAAACGAATTCCACCCTTCGCCGGACCGCGCGCTGTCGAGTGTTGCACGCGATAGGCCTCAAAGCGTCGGATGTGGCCGTCGTCCATGCGCACCGGCACGGTTACTGTCAGCACGCGCTCGGGAAACTTGATCATCTCCCGTGTATCGTTATCGAGGCCCAGGGCGTCCGCCGCGGAATCGAAATTCTCCAGCGCAACGTCGTAGGCATTTTCTTCGAGTTTTGTTGCGAGCATTTTCATTCCTCCCTTGGCCGCACCGTTTACCAGCGTGGGTTGCAGCAGGAGAGAGCCCGCTCCATCTACATGGTTCCAACCGTGGAGACCAGTTCCTGCTCGTGCTTCATCCTTGATTGGTAAACCGGGGTAAGCCAGTTCCTGTAAGCCTGCAGGTGTCCGCGGGTCGCATCGAAATACAGTTTTTGCATTGCGTGCGTCACCGCTCCAATTGCTCCGTCCTTCACCGCGCGATGGTCGACGCGGACAATGGGCGCAACGCCGACGGCCGTGCCGGTGAAGAAGAGCTCGTCACATACGTAGAGTTCGCTGCGATCAATCGGCCTCTCGATGACCCGCAGCCCCAATTCGCGGAACGCAAGTTCCATGATGCAATTGCGCGTGATGCCTTCGAGAGCGTTTTCGGTTACGCAGGGCGTGATCAACTTGCCGTCGCGCACCATGAAGATGTTGCAGGTAGCGCCTTCGGCGACGTGTCCGTTCTCGTTGAGGAAGATCGCTTCGTCGAAGCCCGACTGCCGTGCATCGTCGCTGGCCAATGCGCTATTCACATAGGCGCCGCAGATCTTGGCTCGCGCCGGAATCGCATTGTCCTCGATCCGACGCCAGGAGCTTACGCCCGCATGCAGCCCCTTGTCACTGTGCAAATATTCGCCGAAGGGAAGGGCGACAACGGCAAAAGCATCCTGGTCATCCGTGCTTACGCCAATGCGTTCGGCGCTCTTGTAGGCAAGAGGCCGCACGTAGACATTGGTGTGGAGGGAATTGCGCCGCATCAGCTCGACGGTGATGGCGCATAGCTCAGGCACGGTTGCCGGAACGTGAATGCGCAGGATGCCGCAGTTCTTCTTCCAGCGCTCGTAGTGCTCGTGCGCGCGCAGAATAAAAAGCTCGTCCTCGGTCGGTACCCAATGCGCGCGGATGCCCTCGAAGACCCCGGTGCCGTAGTGCAGTGCATGCGTCAGGATATTGACCTGCGCGTCGCGTAGCGGCATGTATCTGCCATCGAAGTAGACAATCAGATTAGGGTCAGCCGTGCCTTTCATACTGCAACCTCATTGCGCGATGCACGATACAGTTCGCGCCCCCGCGCCAGGGCACGTTCGTCGAGTTGATACCAACGCTCGGATTTAACCAGGCGACGCAGGGCGGCATCGATACTGGCCTGCGGCAAGCCGCCCGAGATTTCCAGCAGTGCTCCCAGCATCACCATGTTGGCTGCGCGCGGATTGCCGAGTTCGTTGGCGGCTTGAGTAAAGTTGAGTGCGAGCACGTTGACGTCGTTCCGCTGACAGTCCTCCGGGAAGACATCGCCGTTGTAGATCACCCAGCCGCCAGACTTCACGCTAAGGTCAAACTTGCGCAGCGACGGCTCGTTCATGGCAACGAGGAAATTCGGCACCGTGACGAGCGGCGAATCAATGGGTTCTTTGGAGACGCGCACGTGGCAGTTCGATGTTCCCGATCGCATCTCCGGCCCGTAGGAAGGCAGCCAGGATACTTCAAGGCCCGCATCGAGTCCCGCTTCGGCCAGAACTTCGCCAAGCAGCAGGACACCTTGCCCACCGAACCCCGCGACGCGAACATGAAGGTCGACTTCGCCTCTCACATGGTTTGGCGTTGGCGTTTCGGGTTGTTCGTCATGTTCAATTCCAAGAATCGCGGGAATTTCATCGAGACCTGGTGCGAGATCGGCAGCGGCGCGCGGCTGCCTATCCTTGGTGCGATCGCAGACCACGCCGAGCGGATAGGTCTGCTCCATTACGTCGCGCACCCAGTGCTGCGCATCGACAGCCGACATCTTCCAGATGGTGGGGCAAGGCGAGAGCACTTCGATGAGCGAGAATCCCAGACCTTTCACCTGGTTTTCGACCGCCTTCCTGATTGCGCGGGAGGCTTTCGCGATCTGCTTGTTGTCGCCGAGGCCGACGCGCTCGATGTAGACCGGAGCATCGAGTGTCGCCAGCAGTTCACTCATCCGCAGCGGATAGCCTTCATTCTCGGCACTGCGGCCGAAGGGCGTGGTCGTGCTCTTCTGGCCGATTAGCGTTGTAGGCGCCGCTTGCCCGCCCGTCATGCTGTAGATGGCGTTATTGACGAAGATGACGGTAATGTTCTCGCCGCGATTGGCAGCATGCAGAATCTCGGCCGAACCGATGGCCGACAAATCGCCATCGCCCTGGTAGCTGATAACGATGCTGTGAGGATGACTGCGTTTGGCCGCCGTTGCCACCGCCGGCGCGCGGCCATGCGCTGCCTGAATATTTCCCACGTCAAAGTAGTTGTATGCGAAAACTGAGCAGCCGACGGGGCTGATGAGCACGGTTTCATTCTGAATGCCAAGTTCATCGATCGCCGTGGCCAGCATCTTGTGCACGATGCCGTGGCCGCAGCCGGGGCAATAGTGCGTCTGGTGCTGCAGTTCTTCCTTGCGCTCGTAGGTTTCGTAAAACACCTTCGACTTCGCATGCACAACTTCGTAATCGGATTCCATGGCATTAGACATGGGCCATCTGCTCCTGTTCCGCTAGCCTGCGTGCATGAGCCAGAACAAATTTAAGGACATGCTCGTGCGACGGCACATTGCCTCCAACGCGATTGAGAAACTCGACTGGACATGCGCCGTTCAGTGCGAGTCGAACGTCTTCGAGCATCTGTCCATTGCTCATCTCCACCACAACGAACGAACGTGCGCGCCTGGCCAGCCGTTCAAAATCCAGAGTCGGAAATGGATACAGCGTGATGGGCCGCAACAGGCCGACCTTGATGCCCATCGCGCGAGCATCGGCCGTGACGGCTTTCAGGATGCGGCCAATGATGCCGTAACCCACCAGCACGATCTCGGCGTCATCGGTGTACCAGTGTTCGGCGCGCGTTTCGTTCCGCTCGGCCTGCCGGTACTTGGCCTCGAGAGCATTCACGTGGGCTTCGAGATCATCGGTACCCATGTGCAGCGAGGTGATCATGTTGGCGCGCGATTCTTTTGTTCCTGCAACCGCCCACTCCGGCAGCCGCGGTAACGTTGCTTTCTCCGCGAACTCCACCGGCTCCATCATCTGTCCCACAAAACCGTCGGCCAGGATCACAACCGGATTGCGATAGCGATCAGCGAGTTCAAAGGCGAGAGCCGTCAGGTCGGCCATCTCCTGCACGGAGTAGGGAGCAAGCACGATGGTGCGGTAGTTGCCGTTGCCTCCACCTTTCACCACCTGGTGATAATCTCCCTGTTCTGAGGCGATGTTGCCGAGCCCCGGTCCGCCACGCGTGATGTCGGCGATCACACACGGAAGCTCTGCGCCGGCCATATAGCTGATGCCTTCCTGCATCAGGCTGATGCCGGGACCGCTTGAGGCGGTCATGCAGCGCTTGCCGGCCGAAGATGCACCGTAGAGCATGTTGATAGCGGCCACTTCGCTCTCGGCCTGCAGGAAGACTCCGCCTGTTTGCGGCATGTAGAGCGCCGCAGCCTCTGTAATCTCGCTCGCCGGAGTGATCGGATATCCGTAGAACGCACGGCAGCCCGCAAGAATCGCGCTCTTCACGATTGCTTCGTTGCCCTTCATCAGTTGCTTGCGCATGCCAGGGCCTCCTCCTGTTGCATGGCTGCGCCGCGGCGCAAACGCAGAACCGTAATCGCTCCAGGCTCAGGACAAGCCATGAAGCAGATTCCGCAGCCGGTACAGCCTGTGCCGTTGTAGGTTGCGCTGCGATAGCCATAGTGATTGAGTTGCTCGCTCAGATGAATCGCCTTGGGCGGACAAGCCTCGATGCACAGCCCGCATCCCTTACACTCGTTTACATCTACGCGCAGCAAACCTCTGTCTCGCTTCTCCGGGCTTGTCTTCTCTGCGACTGTCATAGTTCGCTCCTCATCATTGCTGCTTCATGCGTACGTTGCGGTCTTGCGTTCCAGGTAGTGCGCGCGCACTGCGAAATCTTCGAGCTCCTGCTGGAAGCGCGGGTCGGCGACGCCGATGAGTGCTTCTGCGCGTTCCCGCAACGTCTTACCGTGCAGGTACGCAATTCCATGTTCGGTCACGACGTAATGAACGTCTGCGCGCGAGGTCACAACGCCTGCGCCAGGATCTAAAACCGGCACAATGCGGGAAACCGAATCGCGGCATGCTTTCGAAGGCAGTGCGATGATTGGAACTCCTCCGCGCGACCGCGCTGCACCGCGGATGAAATCAAGTTGTCCGCCAAATCCGCTGTAAGGTTTCGTGCCGATCGAATCCGCACAGACCTGTCCAGTCAAATCCACCTGCAAAGCGGAATTGATGGCAACCATGCGATCGTTTTGCGCCACCACAAACGGATCATTGGTGTAGGAGATCGATCGAAACTCGAAGCTCGGATTCTCGTGAATGTAGTCGAACAGTTTCTGTGTGCCGAGAACGAATGCCGCTACAGCTTTCCCACGATGCAGTGATTTGCGTGCTCCGTTGATCACGCCCTTTTCCATCAGGTCGATTACGCCGTCCGGGCACATCTCGGTGTGAATGCCAAGATCGCGTTTGTCGCTGAGGCAGCGCAGCACTGCTTCCGAGATGCCTCCGATACCGGTCTGCAAGGTTGCGCCGTCGGGAATCAGAGATGCAACATTCTGGGCAACATTCAAATGGATTTCGGTAGGGGGTTCGGTGTGTAGTTCCAGCAGTGGCCGCGAAGTCTCGACGAACGCCGAGATCTGGCTCACGTGGATTGACGTGTCTCCATGCGTGCGCGGAGCGCGATCGTTCACTTCGGCGATGACGGTCTTGGCACAACGCGCCGCGGTCAGGGTGCAGTCCACCGTTGTGCTGAGGCTCACGAAGCCGTGGGCATCGGGTGGTGTCACCTGCATGAGCACGACATCAATCGGCAGCGCACCGGTCTCGAAGAGGCCTTCAATTTCGCTCAGGAAGATCGGCGTGTAGTCGGCGCGCCCGGCAACGACTGCCTCGCGTACGTTCTCGCCAAGAAACAATCCGCGATGGCGGAAGTGGCCTTCGTACTCAGGTTTTGTGTACTCGGCCTCGCCGAGAGTCTTCATGTGGACGAGTTCCACATCAATGACTTCCGATGCCCGAGCAACGAGTGCGTCGATGAGCGGCTTTGGAGTTCCGCAGCTTGGTTGAATCCAGACGCGATCACCGGAGCGCACCGCTTTCAGGGCCTGTGCGGCGCTCATGCACTTGTCCCGGTACTCTTCTCTCCAGCTCACAATGTTTCGTCTCCGGGTCGATTCACTTAATAACTTCAAGGCCTTCTTCAACTTCGGGTGTGGGAAGACATCCCCCAAAGCCCGAAATATGGTGCTCTCGTCCACTGAATCCGGACTGTGACCGCAGTCACCTGTGACTCGCGGATAAAGCGCATTCAAGCGCCCAAGGGATTTCGTGGCAAAAACAGCCATTCCTTTGCTGGTTTTGAAGGGGATTTTCGTTTTATTTGGAGATCCGTCGCGAAAGGCGATCCACTCCGCTGCGGTGCAAGACAAGCCTTGGCGCAAGTGCTTGAGTCTGCGCGATCTATTTGCCAATCGGAGAATGCAGGAATTACTCCGGGGACAACCGCGCTTCCTTGCGTTACATCTGAGCTTTTGTAAGAAATCGGCGTTAAACCAGGAGATAAATATATGAAATTTAAAGGAACTCAACGCACTTTGCTGCTCAGCACGGCCACCATTCTGGCTGGTGGCATGGTATTTGCAGGCTGTAACAAGCCATCACACCCCGACGAAGAATCAGCAGTCAGCGATTCACTCAAGAACAATAACCTGAGCGCCGTCAGCGTCTCGCAGGATCGAGACAAAGGCGTTATGACGATCAAGGGCAATCTGGATTCCCAGGATCTGAAGAATCAGGCTGAAAGCGTCGCCAGACAGGCAGCACCGGATTACACCATTGCGGATGAAATCGGCGTGCGGCCTCCGGGCGCCAGCGAGGCTGGTTCGGTCGCTTCCAATCTGGACAACGCCATCGAAGACAACTTCAAGGCAATGATCAAGGCGCATACGAACCTCAATGATCAGAGCATCAGCGGTTCCGCCAAGAACGGTACCCTCGTTCTGAAAGGGTCCGTGAAAACGGCAAAGCAGAAGAAGGAAGCCGAAGATCTGGCCAAAAAGGTGCCGAATGTGCAACAGGTTGTCAACGAACTTGAAGTCAAGCCGGGCAAGCACTCGACCTCCACTTCGTAAGAAACCGGAGCTGTTTTTCGCTTCTTTAAAAACCGAAGTGCCGAAAATAGATAGATATTCTGGTCCGTCGCAATTCGTTTCCAAGAACCCTGGCAGATGCCCCTCTGCCGGGGCTCTCATACATCCCGCTTTGAAATCAGTCTGCAAAGGGCTGCCGACTGCGGATCAAACCGTCACTTGAGTGCTATTTGACACAGCGCTTTAGGATCCCTGAACGGAGAATTAAAAATTAGACTTAGTGGGGGTCCGAATGATGCATCTGAGATGGTTCTACCCGTTTTTCTTAGGGCTCGGTGTCGGCTTAATTGCGATGATCCTGCACGAATGCGGACATATCGCAGCCGCCTTCGGGCTGGGCGTACGCGTCAAGCGAGTCGGCATCGAGTGGAATAAGGGAATATTCACGGTCCGTGATCAGGGAACCGTGCGCCAGAACCTGGTGATCGCGATGGCGGGGCCATTTGTGAACATGCTCCTTATCGGCTCGGAGCCCTGGTATCCGGTTCTCGCTTTGGCCAACCTCTGCTATGCCTTGGCAAATATGCTTCCCATCGAGGGATCGGACGGATTTAGGATAGCCGCATGCTGGCGGCGGATCAGGGAAGAGAAGTTGGCGAACTGAGTAAGACCGGTAACTGATAATGATCCCCGGAACTGTTGAGTCAGACCGTGCAGCGCGACTCCGATTCCATTTAAGTTGCTCATTTATCTGTGATTCTTGTCACCCCTGATCGCTCCGAAGGGGCAGAGCGCACGAAAGAAGTTGTACTTTTGTTACCACGATCGTGCGATGCCCAGTTAGCGACAAGTGGTTAGACTCTCAATCGTGGAGAACTTCTATGAGAGAGAACGTTCATAAAGACGTTTACCGATTTGCTTACGATGAGGCCTCTTTAGAGCTGCGAAAGATCCTGAAGTCGTTTGAGCAGCTTTGTGCCCAGAAGAACCGCGTCGAGAAGCTCATGGAAGTCCTCAAACCCGAGATCGAGATCCGAGAGCAGGCTGACAACCAGCAACCTTTGAAGAAAACGACTCACCTGCCCGATTGCACGGTTGTCACTCGCCTCACAGTTCTGTAGAAGCATTCTCCGCGCAAAATCCGCTATTCCCCCAGATGTCAGCCGGACATGACCCCAGACGTGTCCGGCTGACATTGCTTTCATTCCCTCCAAATTCAAACCAATTGCTGACAATTCGTTGATCTGGTCTGGATCCTCGATGGCTCGCTGCTTTGTGGAGATTCTGCCGCTTCTTCTTTCGAACTAGTGGTTTAGCCATCCGTATTAGCTACAAGGTCCTGCCTTGGCGGCCCAAAGTCCGTCGATTGTTGCAGGTTCCGATTGAATTTCGCCCCCGAAATTGAGAAAATCCTTTGCTACGACTGGTTTCCGACCAGGGAGCCGAAAGCGAGAGTGGGGCGAAACGCAGGCCAACCGCGCGCAGCCCTATAGCGTGGACCTATGGATACCAGATTCTTTAGCGTCTATAACCCCGCGCGAGGTGCCCTTCTCAGCTCAAAGGTGACTGTCGCCGACTGTGCGAATCAGCCTCTGATGATCCTGAAGGTGTTGGTCAGCGCGCTGGCGTTGGACGCGGATTCCGGGTTCTGGTTGTCACCCCTGCACGCAATGCCTGCTGTGCCACGACTTGTCCCGTTTGATCTGCTCTATCTCGACAAGGATCAGCGTGTGGTCGACACGGCCGAAATTCATCCCGGTGTTGAGTTTCCCCCTTACCGGCTCGAAGTTACGAGTGCCCTCGTTTTGCCACTCCAAACCGCACAATTCTCGCAAACTGGGCGGGGCGATCGACTGATCATCTGCCTGGAAAACGAGATTGAGGGAGAGGTTACGTCCGTCGATGCACTGGCTCCTGAAACCGATGCGATGGACTCGAATTTCTCGGGTGGTAAGACTTTAGAATCATTTCCCACACTGTCACCGTCCGGTGGCGTGAACGGTGCATTGAGGGCACCGTCTTCGGTTGAGGCAGTCGCGGTGGATGAGCCCATACAAGTAGCAGTTTCGATTGCCAACGGTCATCTGGACATCGCGACGAATGTAAACGGAACCGGAAAGAGTCCAACCGTTTTTGCGGATCAGTGTGCAGATTCGAATGCCTTCGAAACTGCGGAAGTCATGGATTCCACTGTTGCCCGCGAGGTGGAAGCGGACCTGTCGACGGGTGAGTTCTCGAGTCAGACTCCGGTACGGACACCAGTCGTGTCGATTTCCGAAGCGTTCATAGAGAGGGAGCGGAGCGAACACGCGGTAATCGTCAATGGGCATGGATGGGGCGTCGAAGATCTTTTTGCGAATTGGGTGGATGCGCCATCTCTGTCGGCAGCCTGGATTGCACGAAACGCGGAGCTTGAGGCAAACAAGTTCAGCCCGGTTGTACATTCTCGTGTCGATGCGTTGCCTGCGCTGACGCAGGCACCGGAGATGGCAAGCGACTCCGAACTGTCCGCCAACGCCCCTGCAGAGCCTGCAACAGTGAAATCCGCGCAGAAAAACGGTAAGGCCGTGCAGGAAACAGATTCCGGGCGCGAAGCGATGCTGCGGTTGCCACCGCCTTCCGGACCGACGGTGATTGCCATTCCCCATCCGCCGCAATCGACAAGTTTCACGGTCGCCCAGTATGGGGGGACGTGGCAGGTGAGCGCGCTGACTGCGGCCAGTTCCGTTACAACTGCCCAAGGTTCTCTCATAGAACAGTCGATAGTTCGCAGTATATCGTCGAGTACGGTATCGGCAGCTACGAATGGTGTCCACCGCACCGAGTTTCCGAAAGAGGGTTCATCACGCCGTCTTGATGGCAATCCAGAACTCCAGAAAGAAAATGGGCACGCGCTGGCTGTCCCCGTTGGGCAAGAGCTATTGCCAATCGCTTTCGCCGAGGATTCAAAAGAAACGGTGAACAACCCCGAGGAGACAGCGAAAGCAGACTCCTCGGGGTCGATGCTCGAGCCGTTAGTCACTGCTCAAGAAGCAGGGGTGGCGGAGCAGGATAGGCTGGCGGACTTCAAGGAGATTGCGGCAACGGAAAATGTCGCGCAAAACCAACCAGCCGTCAAAAGGGAATCCACCTCGGCCCCGCAAAGCGAAGTGTCTGTGACACTGCCTCTGCCAAGCATTCGCAAGGATGAGCAAAAGGGAAAGCTGAAGATCTCAATCCAGCGCGTGAACCCTAACGGGAAGAGCGCGGAGCAAAAACCCAGCCTGGGGAGCCGCTTCAAGCGCTGGCTCAACCCAGCGACTCCGATAAGCAGCGATCGACGCAGGGCCCACCGGCGTTATGTTCCCGGGATGGTCGCCCACTACTATACCGGCGGTGCTCCGAAACCACACGAGGTCGCGGACATCAGCATGACCGGCTTTTACCTGTTGACTGAAGATCGCTGGATGCCGGATACGATGATCCAGATGACTCTGCAGAAGCCCTGCGCAAAAGGAGAACGGAAGCAGTCCATTACGGTACTGTCAAAGATCGTTCGGCGAGCATCAGACGGCGTAGCGGCGGAGTTCGTTATGCCGGAATCGCTTGATCCGTACAGCCGTGACGTCCAGCCATCCCAGACAACCGACAGGTTCTCGTTGGCCCGATTCCTCTAGATGAGCGGCGATTGAATGTTCAACAATTGGCTCCTCTTCGTGCTGGTGCGACCGCATGGAATCTGCGACTATTGAGAACGAAGCAGGGGCAGAAGCGAGCAACCGAAGGGTCTGCTACGCCTCACCAAAATCAGAGTCAAATATTCCTCGAATCCCCCAATGGAGGGAAACATGACCGAATCCCTCGCGAAAGCGCCGCTGATGAAGCGGTTGGTGCGTTGGATAGTTCCAGATAAGCGTGTAGCAAATCGTCGCAAGTTGCCGCCGGTGATTGGCTATCTCGGCCAGTATCGCTCTTCAAAGGAGTACAAGATCGGCGACATCAGCGTTGCCGGTTTTTACATGGTTACCGAGGAGCGCTGGGTTCCCGGCTCAGCGTTTCCTGTTACGCTGGAGCGCACGGATGCTACGGACAGGCAGACGTTCACGGCGTACTCCACCGTGGTCCGAACCGGAGTGGACGGCGTTGCATTCACGTTTCTGCCGCCCCAGAATGAAGAAAAGCGCGCCGCCCAGGCCCGTGCGCTTGCACCGCGGTTGGATCTGGCAAAGCTCGCGCATTTCCTGAAGGGCCTTCCCTTGTCGGAGCCAAATCCTGAAGCGTAGATCGATGCCGCAGTTCTTCGGTGTGCTTTGATCATCCAGATATTGAAGTCGACAATCTGGTCCAGTTTGAGAGAAGCCGGCATCGCCATCTCTGCCTATTCACCGCAATGTCAACCAAGTAGCCCATTTTGTCCTAGTTCCCAGTTGCCGATCAACCGCCGAGAACGGGTCGAAATTCCGGTCTGACGTACACGAATGATGGACGGTTCCTAGTCATCTTCGCTGGTCTGCATAGACATACCGCTCATAACCCAGTTCTTTAATCTGGTGCGACTGCCTCCGAGCCAGTCCACCTGTTCTTCTTCGTCTTTGAGCAATTCGACGAAGAGATCGCGGGAACCATTGTCCGCGTTTTCGAAGGAAAAACCACGCGTCCGTGCGGAAACCCGCCAGTGAATTGCTGGCATCGCATAGATGACGGTTCTACCTCATCACCGAGGCGTCCTTGAGTCGGTAGAGGTATGAGCACTCCAACCCCAACTAGAACTGCGAAAGGTAGATTGACCTGCAAGGTCGCTGAGACGGAGCAAAACGAAAAGGTATGGCTGGCGCACGGCCCTTGGATTTAAGCGGGCAATTGAAGAATTGCATCCAGAGAGGAGAAAGTTATGTTCCAGAAAACTCGCAAGGCAGTTATGGCGATCGGATTTGGCTTCATGCTGACGCTGGCCGCATCCAGCGTCGCTGCGCAGGATGTAACAACCAACGCCATGCCCGGAGTGGACTTCTCAAAATTCCATACCTACAAGTGGGTCACAGTGGAAGGGGCGAAGTATCCGAATCAGATCGTGGACCAGCAAATCAAGAATTCGATCGATGCCCAGCTGGCAGCGAAAGGTCTGACCAAAACGGACGGTGACAATGCCGACCTTCATATTGCCTACCAGGTGGGGATGCAACAGCAAACCCAATGGAACGCGTACGGCATGGGTGGTCGATGGGCGGGCGGGATGGCCTCCGCTGAAAGCTCGACCATCAATATCGGTACGCTCGTACTCGACATGTATGACCCATCGGCTAAGCAACTTGTCTGGACTGGCCGCGCGACCAAAACGGTGAATCCAAGCAAGGACCCGGAAAAGAATCAGAAGAATCTGGACAAAGCGATGGCCAAGCTGCTGAAGAATTATCCGCCCAAGCCCTAGCTTCACGGGACACACGGGTACACTTGTCACTCTGCCTGTTTTGAAATCAAGAGCGGCTTCGTCACAATCGGTGGGAGTGTGATTGGGTTCCGTCTCGAATGCAGATGACGTGCATTTGAGCGGGTATGTCGGGTGCTGCAGTATTTGGGGCAGCTTCGCAAACCGGGCTTAGCTCCGATTCGACCCTGTATTGGATGCTCGGCCACTCTGCATTGGTCGGCGGAAACCGCGCAGACTCGTCTCTCCAACCACACCTCAGCCCGGCATTCCTTTCGGACGCGGTCAGCCTTTGGATGAGGCCTGAGGGGCAATTCATAGCCGGATCTTGAAGCAGCATCCGAAGGGAGGAGAATCAGAATGAAACCTGTTGTCGCAATATCCAAGAGTGAAAGACACAAGCAAGGCAAAGCCCTTCGCGAAAAATGCCCACGCGCCGCGCATGCCGAGTGGAAGCCGCGTTCAAAGTCTCAAGACCCAATCAAGCTACTCGAGGAATCGGATGCCGATAGAATCCCCGGCCTGATCCCTGTTAAGTATCAGAGAATGGCCGTGTCGCCTTTCACGTTCTTTCGCGGCGCAGCTATCCTCCAGGCGCGGGACCTCGCGAATGCGCCGGTGTCGGGCATCAGCGTTCAGGCGTGCGGCGACTGTCACCTTGCGAACTTTGGCGGGTTCGCCTCACCCGAACGGGTTTTGGTTTTCGACATTAACGACTTCGATGAAACGTTCCCCGGTCCGTGGGAGTGGGACATAAAGCGGCTGGGAGCCAGCCTTGTACTGGCGGCGAGGGACCGTGGTTTTTCTAAATCAGCTGCAAGTGATGCGGTTCGATCGGCCGCTGCATCCTATCGCCAGCGCATGGCGGAATTCGCCGAAATGAAGGCGCTCGACGTATGGTATGCAGAAGTCAGCATCGACGCCCTGAAGGAGCATTTCCGGAAGGATCCCGATATGTCGGCCCGGTTATCGGCGAAGCAGAAGCAGGCCCGCTCGCGAAATTCTGAGGCGGTGTTTCCCAAGCTCACCGCACTGGTGGACGGGCACTGGAAAATCAAGGACGACCCCCCGGTCATCTTCCATTTCCAGGAACACGTTGCAGACTTCGAAAAGCGACGCGTGAAATTCACCGAGGACTATAAGAAGTCGCTGCAGCCGAATAGACGAAAGTTATACGAGCGCTATCATTATCAGGATTCCGCAATAAAAGTTGTTGGCGTGGGTAGCGTCGGAACGCGCTGCTATCTTTCCCTGCTTCTCGCTGACGAAGATGATCCGCTGTTCCTCCAATTCAAAGAGGCGCGCAGATCGGTGCTCGAGTCTCCACGCGGAAAGAGTCGCTATGCTCACCAGGGTTTCCGGGTCGTAGAGGGCCTGCGTGTGATGCAAGCTGCAAGCGACATCTTTCTCGGGTGGGCCAGCACCAGGGGACACGACTACTACGTCCGTCAATTCCGCGACATGAAGGTCTCCGCTGAAGTCGAAACCTTCAAACCTCGAACGTTGCTTGGGTACGCCGACATGTGTGGCTGGGCCCTGGCGCGAGCCCATGCCAAGTCGGGCGATGCAGCGATGATTGCCGGATACCTGGGATCGAGCGATCAGTTCGATGACGCCCTGACGCAGTACTCGCAGGCCTACGCTGATCAAGCGGAACGTGACTTTGAGACCTTTCAGGATGCCATTCATTCCGGACGCCTTTCCACGGAACCGGAAAAAGGCGCTGGACTTGAGTTCCTGGTATAGCGAACTCCCTGGAGGGCCTGTTGCGAAGCGTCCATGTGCTCGAGACTCATCCAGGTAAGAACGGGGGTTGAAATATTTCGGTAATTCAGAGGCAGAGTGAGGTAATTGATCAGGTCATGCGCTCTCGGCAAAAGGTCGACCAAATTCAGTCGGCTCGCTGGCCAGCAACGCCGGACAGAGGCCGAACGAACATCGAACACCGTACGAGCTGCGTTCGATCTGCATTCGAGATCGCGCCGCAAAAACGCCGTCGCTAAGCCGTCAGGCTTAGGGATGGTGTCTACGCGCCCACACTGCGCTGCACGCGCACGCGCCACGGATGCCCCGCAGGGCCCTTGCACTGCGTCGCTTCATTGCTGCGTCTCACCGCGCAACTGCTGGCTGGCTGCCGCTTTCTTGGCGCGGATTGTAACCCATGCCTTCCTGGCCGCCGCTGTCCGAATCTCCTTCATGTCATGTCTGCCTTGCGGATTCAATACGGCGGAAGCGTCCTCTCTCACGAAGTCGCAGGGCAGGCATCTCAATCAACTTACCCATGCATACGCCTACCATAAGACTGAGGCTCAACCCTGCGACATACCAAAGCGTTGGTGGGAAAGACGCATGCTTCAAACAGCTGAGGATTAGAGGGTGCCATATATAGATGGAGTAGGAATAAGTGCCGACGAGTGCAATCACCCTAGAAGGCCACCAACTCCAGAAGTGGGTTCCTCCGTGGGCATGGCACCAGTTAAGCAGACAGCAGCACCCCAAAACGGTCCCTGAATACAGTAGCCCATACGTTAGGTGTGAGCAGCGCTGCGTTCTCATGATGATTGAAGGAATCCAGAACAGCAGCCCCGGGATCATTGTGAAGCGGGAGGCCCTCTGGAACCATGATGGGTGAAAGTCATTGATGTAGCGGAGCAGCACACCGAATAGCAATGGGTCTGATCTGACCTCTAGATGACCAGCGTTGAGGCGGTTAAATCCAAGATCAGGCAACGTCAGTCTCAAGACGGTCACAATACCAATGAGGAGCAGAAGGACCCATGGGAGCTTATCCAGTGGCTTTGGCACATACCTGGTCAGGACCAGAATCAGTAGTGGAAGCAGCAGGTAGAACTGCTCCTCCACTGAGATGGACCACATAGGCAAGAACAGGCTGTGGACGGGCCGATAGTTCATGCAGTAGAGAGCAGCACTTACAAACCCATTCCAGGAATTGCTGCTTCTGGTTAGTGCAAGGACGACGACGGAATAGGCATACAGTGAAGGCAGGATCTTGAATGCACGTCGTACCCAAAAGCGTTTGAGCCGTATCGTTCCATACTCTCGATAGTCCTTGAACAGTAGACCGGAGATTAGGAACCCGCTGAGGACGAAGAACAAGTCCACTCCCAACTGCGTTGTGAGTCCTAGGTAAGGAATCGCAAGGTGATAGCAGAGGACCATGAGTATTGCGACTCCGCGGAGCATGTCCAACGACGTGCTTCGCTGGCTTACTCCCACTAAGCTCACGTTGTATTACGCTCTTCAAGGAACTGCGCACGTGGATGGAGGGACAGGCGAAGTCCTATAGCAGCCAGATACCGACGCAGGCGTTTGAAGTGGTCAAGATTGAGCAATTCGGCGGCCCTGAATGTCAGCATTTCTTCAAAGTTTCGAGCATCAACGGTGGGCGCCTGCCGATGAAGATTTGCCTTCAGTTCGACACGAATGGTATATGCGGGCGCTGCTTGATCCTTTCCGATTACCGTCCTGAATGGCTCTCAGAATTCTTCCATCGACATGCCGCGAGTGTAAGGAATTTCATTTGTATGAGATGTGACGGTCGCTACATTATTGGGGCATCACCGAATCTCCATTTCTTCACGCCGATTGGCGATGGGGGCTCCCCGCGCGTTTTCAGAAGGCATTCTAGGGTGGGGGCTGCGGTAGGCTCTCACGGCAGACGAGCGCTGCGAATGGATCGAACGGCACTCCCAACAACGGCTTTTCGATATATTTCGGATATGAAGCGCGAAACTGTTGACTTTGTGATGCCAATTCGCGTTTAAGTTATTGATTTAATTGGCGTCCCCGACGGGATTTGAACCCGTGTTATCGCCGTGAAAGGGCAATTTCGCGCTATAGGACCACTTTGCATGGGCTCGCTTCAATTGGTGTAACGGCCAGCAAATACGCATAGATAAAGAGGATTTCATCGTCTGCTGGTTGGTATCACTTCGGCTGGATTTTGCGGGGCGAATTGCCAACCATCCGCCAACGGGAAAGGCCGGGTGTTAGTCGGCTGGCCTTGGCGGCCCTTGTCAGGTGCTTGTAGTTGTCCTGTCCCCCACCTTGCGGGAAACGCGTGGACGGCTTGTGGACTCTCGACTCTCCCGGAATTTTAGGAATCGAGCGCAGAGTTAAGCGCAGAGTTTCATCGGAGGATTCTTATCAATTGGAACGATTTCGAGACGCGGGAGAAGCGCCACTTGCGAAAAAGCGCAGCTTCTCGCTTTTGGTCCCGGGCGCGAACTTGAGGTCCGAACCTGTTCAGCAAATCGGTTGCGGGGCTGGATTTGAACCACCGACCTTCGGGTTATGAGGGGAAAATCGGCCCCAACACGAAACAACACCAACCAATCAAACCCAACAAATCACGAGAAATTCCTTTCGCGCTGTCGGCTCCAGATGGTCCGCCTCGGCGGCAGTTCACGGACAGAAGGCGGACAAAGCTCCGATCATTCACGTACGTTACTGCAGAAATTCTCCGGGCTCTTGTCGCCTGCCAACTAACTTCGCTATGACGGCTTTCCGATCAACTGGCGCGGGCTGGTATGGCGCCTGCTTCGTCTGCAACTCCCCTGAGATCTTCCCGAGCAGTTCCATGGCAGTCGCGAGCCTCCCGAATTGCCGGGGACATGAAGACTTGCAGGCTGGCATGAGCAAGTAAGGCTGCTTTCTGGCCCAATGATAAGCTGAGAACTGGATTGAGTCCAAGCATTATAGACCGATTTAATTTGTGATATGCTCGGTCAGAAAGGTGGAAGATATGGCAAAGGATATTGTTACTTCTCCTAAAGACTTAAAAGCACTTGGGTCTTACATTGAAGCCCCTGAAGAACACCTCGACAAGATCGCAGCCATCATCGCCAGCAGTTTGGGCATTGATGGCGAACCTGAATACCTCACAGTTACCGCGAAGTATCCATTTAGAAAAAAAGGAACTCGTATCAACCGATCACTTGGAAAAGTCTGCATAAAGTTTTCAAATGGAGTATGCGGTTGCATAGAAGATCCCCCGGGGATATCTCGTCTGTGCACTGCAGATGAGCGTAGATAGTAGCGTTCACTAACACAGAGGGGATATGAGCGATCCCCGAAACAGCGGACTCCTTCCAACTCGTATGACGCGATTAAGACTTTCACTCACCTAGGCCCGCATAAATATACTGGACAATCTACCGATTTCCCTGCGCACTGAGAATTTGCGTGTCGCGCAGCTCTTTCTCCGCTCTCATGATTGCCCCGGTCCCGAGGTTACTGGTGCTAGCCCGGAGCCGATGGGATCAGGGAGAGCGTAGGATATGCAACCCAAAGTGCTGCCGTAATTCGTTACTGCGCTGGTTTATGCGTGTGCATGTCCGCCAACTGTCCGCTGATCCCAATGGTGTTGATGCCTTCGTAGGATTCAAGGGACACGCCCGCTCAGCTGTTCATCACGGTTCATTGGACGTCTCAGATTCGACAACTATGTGCGAGATCCAGCCGTCCTGAATCTGGACTCGTGCCAGACCGAGGGTTGGCCATAGTGGAACCGCTCTTAGATGTCCTGTCCCTCCACCTTGCGGAAACGCAAGGTCGACTTATGCCCTCTCGGTTCTTCAGGAATTCCCGGAATCAAGCGCAGAGTTGGGCGCAGAGAATTTTCTGGGATCGAGATCGGGATACTAAGAAAGCGCAGATTGTGGCGACGGAAGCGCAGTCCGAGTTACGTTTTGGTCCCATTTTGATCGCGTGGCACAGTGCCTCACGACTGAAGAGAGTCAGTCCAGAATCTGGACTTAACTCGACCCGGAAACCGGTTATGTCCGAATGCTCACAAGCCAACCGGAACTCAAAAGACGCACATCATTTCGGGCTCACTGAGCGCGTTGGCCTGTAGTCGTCAAGCCGTCAATCCGCAATCACATTCGCGCAGATCGGCGAATACCTGCCGACTCGGGACTTAAAGGAGAGATCAGAAGATCGATATCATAGGTGAGTGATATCACCGATCAGTAAAATGGATAGGATTATCTAGCGAGTGGGCGCGCTGTGATCTGCCTTCGATCAGCGTCGCTTCTTTAGAGGCCACATCCCGCTATTTGTAACTGAAAAGCATCATGAAGCCGAAGTCCATGTGGCTTTGTTGATGACAATGAAAGAGCGTCATGCCTGGATTCGCCGCAACAAAATCCACCTCCGCAGTGCTTCTGCCTTTGACCACGACCACGTCTTTCATCAGGCCGCTGATGGCTGAACCGCCGAGACTTGTGACTTCAAAGGTGTGACGATGTAGATGTATCGGATGATCATCTGTACTCTCATTTTGCATTACGAGACGGTAACGCTTGCCCTGCGTTAGCGAAATGGTGTGAGTGTTTGGGAAAGATTTCCCGTTGATAGTCCAGTGGTCGAAATCTCCGTGCCCAGCGAATTTCGAACGAAACACCAATCGGATGCGCTCATCTGGCTCCCCAGTCTTGTGTGAATTTGCGAACTGCGCATAATCCCAAAGTATCTCCGGAGAGGCCAGCCATCTTGGCTCACCTTGTCGCCCTGCGTATTCCAATACGATGCCCATGCCTGACTTGCGAAAGGCATCCCGTGTCTCGCCGAATATCCAGATGCCAGGCCGCTTCATCTCAATCACGAGGTCGATGCGCTCAGCAGGCGCGAGGCGGACGGCCCTAATGCTTTTCGTTACCGGAACTGGGTTGCCGTCCATTGATTTGATCTGCATCGGGTGCCCGGAACAAGCTAGCCAGTGTGTCAGCGTTGCGCTGGCATTGAGGATGTGAAACAGCACTCGATCGCCCTCTTTCACGCGTATAGGTTCGGCAGCACCCAACATCTTTCCATTGATCGTTGAGTAGTCATAACTCACATCCATCAAGGCGTCTCCACCTCCGCTCATATGTGGATTCCAATCATGTAGTGCCATGAAAATCTCTTGATCGTAAACGCCAGGGTCCTCTTTTGGCTCGATGTAGAAGAAGCCAAACTGGCCTGTATAAGTAGCCTTCTTCAGGTCGTGGCCTGCAAATGTGTGAGTGTGATACCAGCGCGAACCTGATGGGCGTGGAGTGAAGCTGTAACGTTGACGACCCTGCGGAGCAATCATTGGCGAACCCTCTTCCATCGCTCCGTCCACGCTCGATGGGATCCAGAGGCCATGCCAATGCACGATTTCGGGTGAATCCGTCTGATTAAGCACATCAATACTAATAGGCTTACCTTCGGGCCAACGAATGGGCGGCCCTGGAACCGTTCCGTTGTATCCAATTGTGCGAAATATCTTGCCGGGAGCAATCTCCACGCGGATGGGAGCGGCCGTGAGCGTAATGTCAGGAGGTACATGTTGCGTTGTTAGCTTTGTCACTTGGCGCAAGGCAGAACCAACGGTAACTGCGCCACATCCCAAAAGAAATCGGCGACGATTCATTTGGCACTCATCATTATTGTGTACTTGAGGAACTGCCGGGTTCATGGTGGCCTGACCAGTCGAAGCGTCTTCCTATGATCGCCTTGACGATCAGATGATCTGTGCTTGCAGTTGGTCCAACACCGACACCAAAGTTGATCTCCCATTTCGGTGAGACATTCAAATCGACAGCCGGAAAGAGCTGTTGCTGTTGATCGTGAAGATCATAGAAGCCCCCGAGGCTGCCGTAGGACGCATAGTACTCAAACCCGCCAGAAATCACTTTCGTGAAGTCGTAGCTGACCTTTGCGCTTGGAGAGAATCCCACTCCCTGCGACACACTTGGGCCGTGGAAGGACCTCTCAAGTGCAGGATTGACTGCGAAATACCAACGTCCAATTTGCTTGTCCGCAATGGGGCGTATCTCCCACGTCCAAGTATCTGGAGAGAACCGAGGACGCTGATAGCCAATTTCCGTCGACAGGCTAACGCCGACCGGCGAGTGCCAGCTATCCGGAACTCGCACGCGCGGCCGAATGTGATCGCCGACCCACTGAAAGCCTTGTCCGCCAGTGGTACTCGTGAAAATGTAGAATCCGACCTCAGACCAGTTAGATAGACCGTGCGTGATCTCGACGGTTTCGTGTAAGGCGTGGTTAGTTGGATACGTACCGTCAGCTGTATATTGCGAACCCGGCACGGGCTCCGATCCATCGATCGTAAAGTTGCTGTGCAGCTCCAACATAGTGTTCTTTGGTGCCACCGTATCCGAGCCGTACACCTGAATTTCGTAGTTGTCTTGTGCGGCAATTGGAATCGCAGCCGCATAGATGAGCAAAAGGAAGAAGCCACATCTCAAGCAACCAAATTGGATACTGTTCCGCCTCCGCCAAAGCGCCTTCCGGGACAAGCCAGCCTCCAGGTTCTTAGAGCAATCGATCGACTTTCTCGAATGGGCCAAAGCGAGTCGGCTGTCGCCTCTGCTACTGTCTTGGCATCTTGTGAAGCAAGCGCGGAGAAACTGTGATTTGCGCTCCGCCTAAATGGCGTTTCGAAGCGGAAACCGTTCTTCCGTGCGCGCGCCCCACCGCATCGACGAATGTTAGACCCAGACCATGTCCGTTCGAGTCACTCCCCTTGACCCCCTGTTCGAATGGGTGCCGAATCACTATGAGATCAAATGTCGAGCTTATTTTCGACCGCTAGCCACTCGGCCGTTCTTCCGTTAGATGCGGCGACTACCCGATAGCCACTTCCTCGAGCGAACGTCTCAGGAGGCTTTGTATATCGATTTCATCTTCCGCAAGCGGGAGGTGCATGGTCTCCATGGTAGTGCAATTTGAAGCGCTTCTTAGCGGCAATGAGACGCAAATCTGTTCGCGAATCCCGCGTATCAAGTCAACATGAACGCTTTGTCATAAACGCGTTCACTCCCCTTCATCTCACTTCACTATTCTTTCGAAGAAGGCCAGAAGGTTGGAACCAGTGCCCCCGTCTGCAATGGTCCAAAGACCCGACTGTTTCATTCTCCGGGTCGCAAAAATGATGTCAGCGAAGGAGGCCTTCGGATGAAGTTGAGAAAAACGATCTTCGGCGTGGCTGGATTGTGTGTCTGTTTGCTTCCTGCTGTGAGGTCTTTGGTTGCGCAACAGACAGATGCTACGCTCTCTGGGATTGTTTCAGCCAGCTCCGGTCAACTCGTCGCAAATGCTAAGGTATCCGCAAGAAACGCCTCGACCAACGAAGTTCGTGATACCCAGTCCGATTCTGCGGGTAAGTACAGCATTGCCAATCTTGCTCCCGGCGACTACGTCGTATCGGTTCAAGCTGCCGGCTTAGATACCAAAGCGTCCAAGGTCTTGTTGGTCGCTGGCAGTCCGCAAACGCTTGACTTCGTCCTGACTGCCTCAGGGGTTCCGAACGCGCCTGCAATGCCCTCGCTTCAGGATCTCGGCTTTAGTGCCGCGGAAACGCAAGCAAATCCACAGCTACAGGCGCTCCTTAAAAAGCGAACTGAGATGCTCAAGATGCACCAGCGCCTCGGCCTGATTACGACAATTCCTATGACTGCAGCAGTCATCACCGGTCCTATGGCCAAAGCGAAGGGAAAGAACGGCCAGCCTATCGAGGAGCCGACACAGACAAATCTTGATGTTCACGCTGCCCTCGGCGGCCTAACTACGGGTCTCTACTTTACGAGCGCATCCTACGCAATCTTTGCGCCGCGCGTGCCCGGGACGGCAAAGCGTGGCGCAATTCGCTGGCACGAGGCGCTCGCCTTTGTTCATGGACCGGGTATGGTACTGACACCGATCCTCGGAATAATGGCCTACAAACAGGAAAACGCGGGCGAGAAGGTGCACGGGATCGCCTCGGCTCACGGCACCGTGGCCTACATTACGGCCGCTTCGTATGGCGCGGCGATCGTCGCAGTCTCGTGGCCCATTCACGTCAAGTTTTGGGAGAAGAAATGAAGGGAAATCAGATCGTCCTCACTTTTTTCACGCTCTTGATCGCCGTGCTCCCGCTCTCCGCTCAGAACGTCACTCAGTGGGTCCTGGAACAGTCGACACTGTCGTATCACATGTCCCATCCAATGCATGAAGTGGATGGCGTCAGTCACGCCGCAAAGGGCAAGGGCACTTGTCAGTTGGGGCATTGCGACTTCCTCGTCGCCGCGCCTGTTAAGACCTTCGATTCCGGCGACACAAATCGCGATCTCCACATGATAGAGGCAACGCGCGGCGCCGAATTTCCAATGGTCATCGTTCACACTCGGTTTCAGGAAGCTGAAACCACGTCTCCGATGATCTATGTCGATCTGGAGGTCCAGTTTGCCGGCCAGACTGCTCAATATAAGCATGTCCCATTTCAACGGGTTGCTCAGGGCAATCAGGTGCAGATATCTGGAACGGTCCCCGCCACGTGCTCCGATTTCAAGATCGAACGTCCGTCGTTCCTTACCGTACCGATTAAAAATGAAATTCCGGTACGTGTCGAGACGACCTGGCGCCCAATGTGAATGCGGGGTTGCATCCAACTGAGATCCGAAATCCCTTTTTAGGCGGAAGCTTGAAACCCGCAACTGCGGTATTGGTTATGGCACTTCAGCCGTTCATCCTGTGCGGGCGCCTCGCCGCGCAGGTAGATCAGTCCGTCTCCGCGACACAGACAGTCAATCAGATGCTGCATGCCGAAGCGGCTGCCTGGAATATCCGCCAGCATTTCCTGTATCGAAGTGAAGAACGATCGAACCGCACGAACGGCCGACTCTGGGATGAGCTGGTGGTCGAGACCTCTGACGGCTCGATGCAGCGTCTTCTCTCTGAGGATGGCAAGCCCTTATCCGACAACCAAAGGAATGCTGAAGATCTACGCATCGCAAATCTGGCAAATCATCCCGTCGAATTCCGCCGAGAAACTCAACGACGTATGGACGATGAAGCACGAATGCCAGAGTTGCTGAGAGACATTTCAAGCATGTTTCAGTTCAGCGCCGTTAGCTCCGAGGGAGACTACACCCGCATCGCCTTTCGGCCGAATCCATCGTTTCACGAGCGGAGCTATCAGGACCGAGTGGTTCACGCCATGACAGGCGTTTTAATCATTCATACGCCAGATATGCGACTATGCGAGCTCGATGCACACCTCGAGCATAAGGTGGAGTTTGGCTTTGGCATCCTTGGCGTGCTGCGCGACAAGACCTACTTATCCCTCGCGCGTGGGGAAGTCTCCAACGGCCAGTGGGCAACGACGAAAATCCGGGTCCATCTGGATGGAGGCATTTTGCTCCTAAAAACTATCTCCCGGGATGTCGATTCGTCACGTTACGGATTCACACTAGTTCCTCGTAGTTTGAATGTGGCAGAGGTAGCGGCTATTCTTCGCTCAAACGCTTTCTAGAAAGGTCCTACTTTGCATCTTCGAAGTGACCCGCTTCCGAGTGAACGCTCGCGATTGGCCGTCTTCCACGTCAGATTAGAATCAAGCCCGTAGGAGTGTACTTTTGTCTATCTCGCTTAGCCGGTTGGGCACTCACTCAATTCTCCACGCAGTACTAATCCCATTGGCGTGCGCATCGCTTGCAGGTGCGCAAACCCTTGAGCACCGTCCACCTGCCAGGCCCGCCACGCCTGCCCCAGCGCCCGTCCCGGCTGTTTCTGCCTCGCAGATGCCAATATTGCCCAGCGGAACGAGTCTTCAGGTTGAAGTCCTCCGCCATTATCCAATGAAGGCTGGCCAAACCATCCAAGTTCGCCTCATACACCCTGTCTATGCCGGCGGAAGAATTGTGGTTGCCGAGAACACGTCGCTCCGTGGTCGCGTTGTCGAGCTTGAACCCGACTCCAAGACCCGCTTGCATGCTCGGCTTCGCGGCGACTTCACGCCGTTTCGCACAGCCCGAGTCCAGTTCGACGAGTTGATGCTCCCCTCCGGCGCGCTTAAGATCTCTGCCGCGACCGCAGACGATGGCGCGCCCGTGCTTCAACTGCAAGCACCTGGCGTTTCACCGAATCAATCGTTCATTTCCCGCCGATGGACAGAAGCCAAGCAGCAGCTCCACGATCGCATCGCCTATTTCAGCGCGCCCGGAAAGGGTGACCGTGCCCTGCAATTGCTCTACCATCAGCTTCCTTATCACCCCCAAAGAATCGACGCGCACACCGCTTGGTCGTTCGAACTCACCGCACCCGTCGAGCTACCAACAACTCCGATGGTTGCGTCTGTCCCGACTGCACCTGCTGCGGCCACTCCCGGTAAGTCCGAGATCTGGTCGGTCAACGCGACTCTCACCCGCGGCCTCAGCTCCGCGACCGCCAGGCCGGGCGACCCAGTTGAAGCCCAGGTCGTCGAACCCGTCTACAATCACGACAAACAGCTGGTCGTCCCGCAAGGCTCTACGCTGGTCGGCAAGGTTTCCATCGCCGCTGCCGCGAAATCCTTCGCCAGAAACGGGAAGCTCCGCTTCACCTTCCAGCAGATCCGGTTCCCTGAGGGCTACAACAACCCAGTCGAAGGAGCCCTCGCTGGAGCCGCCACCGAGAAGACTCAGGATCTCTCACTCGATGCCGAAGGCACGATCACGCCACGCAACAAATCCAGTGTGATCGTCCCGCTGCTGCTCACGATGCTCGCTGGGCGTGCGCTTGACGAGGACGGCAACCTCACACTCCAGACTGGCGTCGCCTCCAACGGCTTTGGTCTTGTTGGACGCATCGTCGGCATCGTAGCCGGCGATCGCAACCTCGCGGCCGGCCTTGGCTACTATGCCGCCGCCTTGTCCGTCTACGACAACTTCATCCAGCGCGGTCGCGATGTGGTCTTCCCCAAAGACACGCGTATCGAGATCGAAACCACGCCGCTGCGGGCGCCCATCCTCAAGCCGCAGGGCCAATAATCCGCCTCAGATTTGCGGTTTTATCGATGAAAGACTTGCAACAATGCACCAGTTCCTATTGTGTGTTCTTGCTCGATCCGAAGTTCGAGTAGGCTAAAGTGGCGAAAATGGCTGTGGACCAGCCGTATCAATGAATAGGCAAGATCCAGCATTGTGTCGCGATTCACTTTGTGATACAAAGTCAATCCATGAAGACTATCCTCCGCTTCGTCGCCGTCTTGGAATTGCTGTTCGTCTTCCCTGCAGTTCTCTTTATGACCGCACTCTTCACGCGCAGCATTCAGCCCCTACGATATGAGCCGGCACATGCGGCGCAACGCATTGTTGACTGGTATGCAGTGAGGCCACACGTTGGCTTATGGGTTCTGCTGATCGCGCTGCCACTCGCGGTGGTAGTCATTGGTTCGGCAACCCTGATGCGCGAGTGGGACCGTAGCCAGGAATTGCGCGAAGGAATCCGAAGGACAATCGGATTCATCTGCTCCCATGCTTCTTCTGTGCTGATCGCAGGTGCAACGGCAATGGCTGGCGGGATTCTCGCCATCGTCGCCCTTCACGTACTCACGGATTGAGCCGATTTCCCGTCTATGGAACGGCCCAGAGTCCGTTCGCAACAATCCTGAGCCTCACAGAACGGTGAATGGGGTGGTCCGCCGCTTCCTCCGCGGTATAAAGGCGAACACAGGAAGCGACCCGGCGATTCCGACCACCTCAGATCGCACTGCCTGGCTTTCGGCTGCGGCTCTCTGCGCGATGGTCTTTCTCTTTCCTATTCTGAAGAGTGCAACGATTCCCAGAAGTACGATCAAGCCGCGTACTCTGCTGCCAGGTTGAGGTCGACGCGAAGTTCCGAACGGGAAACCGGAGCGGCTGAATGCCGTCGGGATCGTAAAGAGCGCCGCCATAATCTCCTCTGAGCGCGAATGCAACGAGGAAGCCAAGCATGGGGATCAGGACGAGCGTGGCGACGAGATAGAAGCGCTCCTCTTGGAACTGGCCGGGAGTGAGGATGAGAAGAATCTCGAGCAACCAGCAGCGCATAACTCATAATCAGCCACACAAAATGAAGTCGCGCTGTTTCAGCCAAAGCGGATTTGAGGCGTCGGTGCGATTCAGATCGATTGCCAAGGTCGCGGCGCACTGAGCGGTGCGGAGAGTCGCAAGCAAACATCGGGCAATAGCCGAGTGGGTCATGCTCTCCTGAGGTGAGGTCGGGCCGCTTTCAGTTAGCACCCTGCGTCATCGCGGCGCCAGATCTCATGCGATCGCGGGCAGAGCATGGCAGTGTTACGGTGATCTGCGCTCCGCCAGTCTCGCGGTTGCTTGCCGTGGCTGTGCCTCCATGCGCACGAGCAACGGCATCGATGAATGAGAGACCGAGCCCATGGCCATTGGAGTCTCTGCCCTTTATGCGACGCTCGAACAAATGAGGAATCACCTCCGACGAGAAGCCGGGGCCGTCGTCCTGGCAAATCAGGATGGCCGAATCCCCTTCACGGCGAAGCAGGATCGTAACCGTGCACTGCGGCGGAAGATGCTTGAGCTCATTGTCAAAGAGATTCGCGGTCATTCGATGGAGGAGCGCGGCATCGGCATCGACCTTAACGTGCGCGCTGCATTGCAATCCGATCCGAAGGCCCTTGTCGACCATGGAAGGCTCATAGAGATCGATCATGATGTTGAACAGCTCGTTCAAATCGACCTCACTGCGCGTGAGACGAAGTGCATCCGCCTTCGCCTCAGCCACATCGAGTGACTTGTTCAGAAAGTCGGTCAGGCGGTCCAGTTCCTCGATGGCCGAGACAATCGGTTCGACCTGATCGCCTTCTGTGGCCGCAGATAAGGACATTTCGAGCTTTCCGCGAATGGCTGTCAACGGGCTGCGCAGGTCATGCGCAAGAGAATCCGTAATCGTGTGCAACTGGTGAATCGAGTTCTCGATGCGATCCAGCATCCGATTGAGAGTGAAGGCGAGGTGGCCCACTTCGTCGCTTTGCCGGGTGGTCGGCACCCTGGCCGTGAGATCGGAATGGCCGATCCTTGAAGCGGCCTCCGTGATCTCTCGAATACGGCTTAGCATCCGCCAAGTGGTGTAGAAGACAATGCCGAATCCAAGGAGCACAAGAAGCAGCCAAAGCAAGAAGAAACGAAGACGCAACTTTTGCAACACTCTCAGTTCGTCTCTCTCTGAGAGGCCAAGATAGATGTGCGTGCCGTCATCAATCCGAGTCGAAGCCACTCGAAAGGGAGTTCCAAACCCGGAGACCCACAAATCCGAGGGGTGGTCGGGAACAATCCTGGCAGCCTGAATGGCCTTTAGATCTGGCTGGCCATCACCCGCCCCGACCCACAGCTTGAGCGAGCCATCGACGCCGGTTTGGAGGAAAAAGACCGAATTGTTCGCGCTGCTTACCGAAGCGTCTCTGTTGGGAACCTCCCTGCCCGCGAGTTCCGCCACTTCTCCAACGACGCGGTCATAGAGTGTATCCTTCGGTGTACGCTCCGCCACGTCACCCAGGACTTCAACCTCACCGGAGAGCCATGCATCGCTACGCCGCTGGATGTCACTAGCGACAAAGCGATGAAGCCCCACGAAGACGAGCATGGTCCCACAGGCAAAGGCAACGGTTGCCCACATCGAGATGCGCCAGGCGGCGCTGCGCATGATGGGATTAACGGTCTTTGAGTACATAGCCCATCCCTCGCATGGTCCGAATCAGCGGCAATTGTCCCTTGCCATCAACCTTGCTGCGCAATCGATAAATGTGAACATCGACGACGTTGGTGTCCGGCTGAATGCGCATGCCCCACACCTCATCGAGAATCATCGAGCGCGTGACGACGCGTCCTGCATTCCTGCACAGGTATTCGAGTAGAACGAATTCTTGCCGGGTGAGTTGCAGGATCTGCCCGCTGCGTGACGCCTCCCGCCGAAGGAGATCCAACTCTAGGTCCAGAACCCGCAAACGGGTAGCCTCGCCAGCCGCCGGGCTGTTGCGCTTGAGCAGGTTGCGCAGACGCGCGAGCAGCTCAGCAAACGCAAAGGGCTTGGTGAGATAGTCGTCCCCGCCCTGCTCCAGACCGCGAACTCTGTCATCGACCGATCTGCGCGCGGACAGAATCAACACGGGAGCCTTTACGCCCAACTGACGCAGGCGAAGAATCAGGCCGATGCCGTCCTGATCCGGCAAACCAAGATCGACGATAAGAACGTCGTAGACTCCGTCGGCCGCAAGCCGCTCGGCCGATTTGCCGTCAGCAGCCTCCTGGACCTGAAAGCCAGCTTCTACTAGCGACCGGCGCAAGAAGCTGCGAATATCGACTTCGTCTTCGACGAGCAGCAGACGCATGAGGCGATCTTAGTCGATTTCAGCGGGTCTCTCATCCGTGAGACGTCGGTGAAGGCTGCGGAAACCTGCTCTGCGGCATCCCGATGAACTTTTTGTCATGTCCGCGTTGGGTGGCCGTTATCCATCTTTACTACGCTTGAAGAGCGGGGTATTGCACAGTTCGGAGAGATGAAGAGATTGTCATTTAGTTGGCTCTCCGCTCTCCAATGAATCCGGGTACCTGTCTTATGAATGGCAACTTAATGAGCGCAGCTAGAGCAACCGATGCTAGAGAGCTCATCATCTTTCAGGTTCTGACGACAAACGCGCGAGCGAGGAACCATTTGGTAGCAGTGCCATTCATTCATGTGTCAAACGCAGTATCCAGCGCCGTGTTCCAGGAGATAACAGCATGAACCGTTCTTTCCTCCTCGGCTATCAATTGCTGATTGGTATTTTCGACATCGCAACCGGCGCGCTGCTCGTCATCGCGCCAGAGGCAACGCTCGTACTGATGGGGTTGCATGCGCCGTCCAATACACTGCCGTTTCTGTCCTTCATCGGGGCGTTTGTCTTCTCCGTCGGCCTGGCCTGCCTCTATGGCGCATTCCTGGTGGCTTGCGACCCTAACCCTTCTCGACTGGAAACCGTGTGGCTGTTGACTGCTTTTGCGCGGGCATCGGTGGCGATCATTGTTTCTGAGCAACTTCTGGTGCACGCCCTTGAGCCGGTATGGCTCGCGATTGCCATCTTCGACAGTGCCTGCGTGATCCTTCAGGCGATTGGTTTTCGCAAACGCTGGTTGTCCAATGTGCTCGATAACACACATAGGACGGGGTGGCGCCCTGGAGAAAATCGCACGCGCATTTCGTGACGTGCGCGAGCCACTTGAAGATGAATGGGGCGGACCTGTACGACATTCAGAAGCTTCTAGGGCACTCTGACCCGCGAATGACGCAGCGGTATGCGCATCTTGGTCAGGATCACCTTGACGCGGCGGCCTCACGGCTCGACGGCGTGTTCGGCCTACCGGCACCAGAAAATCGGCAGCAGACAACCAGCTAGAAACCCACATCCCAACTACGCCAAAACAGTCCAACTTGAGACCAAATTGCCAACCATTTGCCAACGACGTAACGGGGATCAGGCTGAAATGTAATGTAAGTTATTGATTTTATTTGGCGTCCCCGACGGGATTTGAACCCGTGTTATCGCCGTGAAAGGGCGGTGTCCTAGGCCGGGCTAGACGACGGGGACGCGTATAAAGGGCAGAAAAGCGGTCAAAATGGCCGGAATGCGCCCTTAAGAAGGGTATCAACCTGCTGCAACCCTGTCAAAAATCTTCAAGTTGTCGCATCGAAACTGCGCGTTCAAGCTTCCGTGGCTAGCTTGCAGAATCTGGTGAGGAGAGGCTGGTCTCAGACCTCTCTACCATGGCAAGTCAGGTGTGAACGGCATGCCAAGGGGGCGCGCATTTGTTGCTATTTCACTTTGTCATTCAGCGGCATGTCGGTCGCGGCTTCTGCAAAAGACCTTCCTTTTCCATCTGAGAAGCAAGACCGGATTGCGCCGAACCTTTGAACGACGAATTCGAACCCCTGTCTGAATTCATCTACTTTCCGCTGCCTTCGGTGATGGTGACGATGCGGTCGATGCCGGGGACGATGATGTGCTCGATTTTGCCGCTGGGCCAGTGGATTTCGATGTCGTCGATCTTCGTGGCCTGGCCGAGGCCAAAGTGCGGGCGCGGATCGTTGCTGGAGAGATAGCTGCCGCCGCTGATGACATCTTCGCGTTGCTTCATCCCGTTGGCCGTGAGATAGACGGTGGTGCCGACGGCGTCGCGAGGGCTCTTGGGACCGCCGATCAGCTTCAGTTCAATCCAATGATTGTGGTCGGGACTGACGTTCCGGAGCAGCACCGGATGGCCATCCATTACGTTGATGACCGCGTCAATTTTGCCATCGTTGAAAAGATCGCCGACGGCCATGCCGCGTCCTGCGATGACGTCGCCGAGGCCGGTACCTTCGACGGCTGGAACATTTTCAAAACGTCTTGCCTTCGATATTGCGGAAGAGCATGGGGCGCTGCTTCCAGCTGGTGCCCCAGTTGTATTTGTCGGCCTGCGGGTAGACGTGGCCGTCGGACATCATCAGGTCCTTCCAGCCATCGTTGTCGTAGTCGAAGAATGCGTCGCCCCAGCTTAGAAAGGGGACAGTGATCTCGCCGAGGCCGATGTGATAACTGATATCGGTGAAGTTGGCGTCGCCCTCGTTGCGATAGAGCGGCTTGTAGTCGTCGGAGAAGGTGGTGTTGAAGACGTCGAGCATGCCGTTGTTCTGGAAGTCACCGACGGCAATTCCCATGGAGGCGGTTTCGCGGCCAGCCTCGTTGAGCGCATAGCCTGAGGCGTAGCTTACGTCCTCAAAGGTGCCGTCGCCTTTGTTCAGGTAGAGGTAGTTGGGCGTAGAGTCGTTGCCGACGAGCAGGTCGGGCTTGCCGTCGTTGTTGATGTCGACGAAAACTGCGCCGAGTCCGTAGTAGCCGGGCTTGTCGGCCACGCCCGCTTTCTCGCTGACGTCGGTGAAGGTGCCGTCGCCGTTGTTGTGGAAGAGATGGTCGGGCTCGCCTTTGAGGCCGCGCGGACCGCAGGCAGTTGCCTCTCCACGAAATGTGCAAAAGGAATTGCTGGAACCGCCCTCGCCGCCTTTCGCGGGAGGATTATTCCAGTCCCAGTGGAGATAGCCGGCGACGAAGAGGTCGAGGCGGCCGTCGCCATCGTAGTCGCCCCACGTGACGCCGGTGGACCAGTTGCCGAGAGTGACGCCGGCTTTTTCGGCAACGTCGGTGAATGTGCCGTTGTGGTTATTGTGATAGAGGCGGTTCTTTCCGAAATTGGAGACGTAAAGATCGGGCCAGCCGTCGTTGTCGTAGTCGGCCACGGCACATCCGAATCCCCAGCGGTCATTGGTGACGCCGGATTTTGCCGAGACGTCAGTGAATGTACCGTCGTGGTTGTTATGGAAGAGAGCGGCGTGCGGAGGTGTCTCCTTGCCGGAGAGCGCATCGAGCGTCGAGCCGTTGACCATGTAGATGTCGAGCCAGCCATCGTTGTCGTAGTCGATAAGGCAGACACCGGAGCCCTTGGTCTCGATGATGTAGTCCTTGGCTGGAGTGCCCATTTTGTGGGTCCACTTGTTGAGGCCGGCCTTTTCAGAGATGTCCTCGAAGATGATGGGGCCCGTCTTGACGAATCCACCGGCGGTGATGACTCGATGCTGATTGTCGAGCTGAATCCGATGTGGCGAACTAGTATCCGGAACTGGCGCGCTCTCGGCCGGTTTCTGCTGCGCCGCAGACGGAACCGCGGACGCTGCTGATTGTGCATTCAACATTGTAGATAGACCCGCTGCGAGGAGGGCCGAGAGACTTAACGCGCGCTTCACCGGAAACATGGGGCAAGTATACGGGGCTGTGCGCGAGTCAGTCTCTCAACCGAAAGATGGAATGGCGGGTCGGCCCGGGGCGAGGGGCAAGCAATGTTCGAGCAAGGCTGTTTGAGTAAAACGGAGAAGCAGATCCTTCGCCCCGCTTACCTCATGATCGTTTGCGTCGTTCACGGGGCCCCAAACGCGCGGGTTCTCAGGATGACACTCTATCTTCGTCGTATTACGTGGCTATTGAGCAGGAGGCGAGGTTTGCGATGCCGGGGGTACAACCGCCCAGCCGCCATTGGTGGCTTTCACGACTGTGGCGGTTGCTGTCTGGATGGCGGTATCGGCAGCGATCTTGGGGAAGGTCCTCATTGATTCGGGGGTGCTGGCCCAAGCGGGGATGCCTTCAACCTCGTAGCGGTAAGTGACGGTGTATTGCGTGGGGTTGGAGGGGTCGTTGGGGGTAGCGCTGTCGATGGCAGTGACGTTGAAGTGGCCAAAGCAGAAATTGCCGTACCCGGGCTGGTTGGGATCGGGCGTCCACGCGGCGTGCCCTTTGTCGGAGAGGTCGTATTGATTGACCTGTTTGGAGCCGACGAGAAAGCGCTTCTTTTCCGCGGTTCCACGGACGAGCAGGCCGGCATCGAGGAGGGTGTCGTAGTCGCGTGTCTTCTCGTCTTTAGAGGTGTCCACCTCGGCAGGCAGCTTGATTGGTTCGGGCCAGACGCATTCGTGGTGGCCAGCGAAAGACTTGTTGATCGCGGATTTGAATTCCACCTGATCGACTTGTTGCTTGCAACCGCTTGCCCATCCGATGAGCCCGGTCAGTACGAGCGCCAGGGCGATTCTTTCACGCATTTATTCACCTCCAAGATTTGGATGCTTGAAATGGGACAGAAATGAAGGGAGCATGACGAAGATTCCAAAAGAGTAAGGATCAGTGCCCCTGGGGTTGCCAAAATCTCGCCCGGATTCATACTCGCGATTAATTGTCGCAGGTGGACAGAGGGACCGAGCCTTGGGGCGAAGTCCGCAACGCCATAGCGGAGACCGTCACACTCATCAGCACGTCGATCATGGCGCGCTGGGCTCGCGCCCAGACCGGGTGAGCGGGACACCATGATTTGCGTTCGCATTCTTTGCCTCCGTTGAGACAGACGTTGAGGCAGATGGGGCCGTCGATGGCTTCGATAACTTCGCGCATGGTGGCTTCGCGGCCGCGAGGCAAAACTGCAAAGCCGCCCAGCTTTCCCCGGCGCGAGGAGATCAGGCCGGCGTGCGAGAGGGTCTGCATCACCTTGGAGAGAAAGCTTTCCGGAGCAGAAGTGGCTTCGGCCAGGTCAGGAAGAAAGGCTCGCGTCTCCGGGGGCAAGGTAGCCAGGTGAACCATCACGCGCACGGCATAGTCGGCGGCGCGTGTCAGCTGCATCGACGAGTTGCATTTCCCGGCTGGTGGGTCGTTTTTAGAGTTTGTATTCATGTCGTTTCGTTCGAAATTCCGGCTTATCCGGACTGTGAGTGTCCAATTCGGAACGAGTTGAGAGCAGAGTAGCCGAGAGTGTCACCGACGAATGTATCCATCGTCACAGACCAGAGGTGGGCGATCAGCTAATTCTGTCCTTTCGAATCATTGGAGAAGAACAGTCCAAAATGCTTTTCGAATCCGCTGAAGACATTTACTCGAAGAATCACGTTGTTTGGATATTCTCCTTTGCCGATAAGGTGCTTGAACCATGAAAGGGGCTTTTTAACGACCTCATGCCATCGTTTCCCGCTGTAGATCCCATTCCTTTGCCGGCACCGATTTGGCTGATCAAGCTGCTGCATATCGTGACGCTGGCGCTGCACTTTGTTGCGGTGGAGATGTTGCTGGGCGGGCTGCTAATCGCGGTCCTGCTGAGTCTCTTCCGCAATTCGCCGCAATCCCAAGTTACCGCGCGCGCACTGGCGAAGCGGCTGACCGTGGTGATGACGTATGTGATCAACCTCGGGGTTCCGCCGCTCCTGTTTGCGCAGGTACTTTACGGCCGCGCCCTGTACACCTCGAGCGTGCTGATCGGTGTGTATTGGATATCAATCATCGCTGTGCTGACCCTGACTTATTGGCTGCTGTACCAGTTTTCTGCGCGGCTTGAGGCAGGGAAGTCGGCGTGGTGGGTCGGTCTTTCGGCGTGGCTGCTCTCTGGCTACATCGCGCGATTGCTCTCGACCAACATGACGCTGATGCTGCGGCCTGAAGTGTGGCGCGACATGTATTCAGCGTCGGCCCTGGGCGCATATCTCCCCACGGGCGATCCCACGTTGACGCCGCGCTGGCTGCTGATGATGGCCGGCGGATTGTTCATTGGCGGACTGTGGCTCGTGTATCTTGCTGGCCGCAGCACCTTCACGGCGGACGAGAAGCGCTTTGTTGCCGGGCTGGGCGGGAAGCTGGCCGCGGCATTCGGTCTCGTCTACCTGGCTGCCGGCATCTGGGCCGCGCGTGTGCAACCGGATGCGGTGAAGGCTGGATTGTCGACGCATCCGCTGTATCACTTCGCTGCGTTTGCAGGATATGGATGGCTGGCTCTGGTTGCCGTTGCGGTGCTTGCGGCGGCGTTTGCAGGATTCGGACGCGTAGCGGCGAACTGGCTCGGCTGGACCAGCGCGGTTCTGGCGCTGCTGATTGAACTCACGCTGGTGATTTTCCGCGATGCGGTGCGCGATCTGTCGCTGCTGGCGAAGGGCTTTGACGTGTGGAACCGGACGGTGGTGACCAACTGGGGTGTGGTCGGCCTGTTCCTGGTGCTGTTTGTTGGCGGCCTGGGCGTGGTTGGATGGCTGATTTCGGTGGTGGCACGCGCACAGAAACCGATGGAAGGAGCGGCGTTATGAGCTCGCATATTGTTCTTGAAGAACCGACAGTAAAGCCGGGCGAAGACACCGAGAAGTCTACGCGTCGTGCGTTTCTGGTTGCGGCCGGTGCTGCAGGGCTTTGCTACACGGCTGCACTGGCTTATCCAATCTATCGCTACCTGGCATCGCCCGAAGAGATGGCCTCAAGCGCGTCGGCGGTGAAGGAAGTATCGCTGAAGGATGCACAGAAGCTGCCCGCGGGATCGGTGCTGATGTTCAAGTTCGGCACGTCACCGGCGATGCTGATTCATCATGCCGATGGAACGTGGGCATCGCTCTCCGCAGTGTGCACGCATCTGGGATGCACGGTGCAGTATGAGCCGCAGGCCGATCGTATTCACTGCGCATGCCACGGCGGTGTTTACAACGCTTATACAGGCGCGAATGTGAGCGGACCCCCGCCAAAGCCACTGAAGAAATTCAATGTTGTGGTTGGTCAAAACTCCGTTGAAGTGTCGCGCACATAACGCAAAAGGACATCAGGCATGACTACAAAGACCGCTTCTCTATACGACTGGGTTGATGAGCGCCTCGGCCTTTCGGAACTCCTCGTTTTTGCGCGCAAGAAGACCGTCCCGGTCCACGCCCAATCGTTCTGGTATTACTGGGGCGGCATTTCGCTGTTCCTGTTTCTGGTGCAGTGCTTCACCGGCGTATTGCTGCTGGTCTACTACAGGCCGGGCGCAGAGTCATTTGAGTCTGTCCGGCAAATCACCTACGTGATGCACTTCGGATGGCTGATCCGCTCGGCGCATGCATGGTCGGCCAACCTGATGATGTTCTCGATCCTGGTGCACATGTTCTCGGTGTACTTTATGAAGGCCTATCGCAAGCCGCGCGAGTTTGGCTGGCTGAGCGGCATGGGGCTGCTTGGGGTCGCTTCGGTGTTCGGTTTCTCCGGTTACCTGCTGCCGATGGATGAGCTCAGCTATTTCGCGACCAAGGTTGGTTTGCAGATTCCCGCAGCCATTCCTTTTATCGGGCCGGCAATTGCCAGCATGTTGCGTGGTGGTCCGGATGTTAGTGAATTCACCGTGCAGCGTTTCTTCGCACTGCACGTGGTCGTGCTGCCGGCGATATTCCTTCCGCTGCTCGGATTCCATCTGTGGCTCGTACAGAAGCACGGCAACGCTGCTCCGCCGAGCGAGGAAGAAAAACCGGCAAGCGAACGCAAAACGATGCCGTTCATGCCGAACTTCCTGCGCAAGGACCTGGCGATGTGGCTCATCTCGCTGAACGTTCTCGCGCTGTTGGCGTCGGTTTTCCCATGGCAGCTTGGCAAGCAATTTGATTCGCTGGCACCTGCGCCGATGGGGATTCATCCTGAGTGGTATTTCATGAGCCCGTTCGAGATGCTGAAGCTGCTTGGCATGGTGAAGTGGCTGCAGGGCGAGCCTGGAGAGATCGCAGGCATTCTGCTGTTCACCATCGGTATCGCGTTGTGGGTAATGATTCCGTTTTATGACACGAGCCGCGATTCTGGAAAACGTGGACGCGCCGCGCATTATTTCGGCCTGATCGCAGTGCTTGCGCTATTGGCCACGACTGCAATTGGGTATTGGACGATTCGGTAGGAACAGTGAACGGCAGGCAGTGAACTAGAGCAACCGTTCACTGTCCACTGTGCACTCTGGAGCTACGATGAACTATCCGTTTTGGGACATTCCGCATTTAGGATCCGGGTGGGTGATCGGGTTGATCGCCATCTTTCACGTCATGATTTCGCAGTTTGCGGTGGGCGGCGGCTTTTATCTTCCGCTGGCCGAACGCAAGGCGCTGCGCATGACTGACCCCGCGCTTCGCGCCGACTGGCTGAAGCAGTTGGCGAGCCATTCGAAGTTTTTCCTCGTTCTAACGGCGGTCTTCGGCACGGTGTCGGGCGTCGGCATCTGGTTTGCAATCGGGCTGACGCATCCCGAGGCTACCAGCACGCTGATTCATAATTTTGTCTTCGGCTGGGCGATGGAGTGGGTCTTCTTCATGGTCGAGCTGACGACGATTGCGGTTTACTACTACACATGGAATCGCGTCCCTGAGAAGCTGCACCTGAAAGTGGGCTGGGTATACGCGGGCGCCTCGGTTGCCACGCTCATCATCATCAACGGCATCTTATCGTTCATGCTGACGCCGGGCGATACGTGGATCGGTGTTGCTGGGACGGGCCATGAGGCGAGCAAGTTCTGGAACGCGTTCTTCAATCCGACCTATTGGCCGAGCCTATTGTTACGGACCTGCGTCTGCGCGTCACTGGCGGGGATCTGGGCGCTTATTACCGCGAGCCGCATCGATGGCGACAAGCATCCCGAACTCAAGACGAGCAAAGTGCAGTGGAGCGTGAAGTGGCTGGTGCCGTCGTTTGTTGCCATGCCGTTCCTCATGATCTGGTACTACGCGATGGTTCCGGCTTCGCAGCGCGCGCTGCTCACGCTGGGGATTGACACCATCAACTCGGGCACGTTTTCGACGGTCACGCGGATGGCGCTGATTATCATCGTCACCTCGGCGACCATTATCTGGGTCGCCTATTTCCTCGCGTATCGCAATCCCAAGGATTTCAACCTGGCACATGCCATTGCGGTGCTGTTGCTGGCGCTGATGGCGACGGGGGCGGGCGAGTACTCGCGCGAGATGCTACGCAAGCCGTATGTGATTGGACGCTGGATGTATTCGAATGGCGTGCGCGTGCCGTATGTGAGCAGGATCAATGCGCAGGGCTATCTCGCCGAATCCAATTGGGTCTGGAATGGCTCGACATCAAGCTATTCGCGCGGAGAGGCGATCTTTCGCGGCGAGTGCGGTTCGTGCCACACGCTGCAGGGATATCGGCCGCTGGCTCATCTGCTGGAAGGCCGCGATCGCGCAAACATTCACAACTTCATCGTGATGCTGCATGAGAATAAGGCCGATTCGCCGTATCGGAAATTCATGCCGCCGATGGTGGGAACCGAGCAGGATGTCAATGATCTCACGGACTTCCTGAATGCGCAGGTGAATCCGCCTCTGTCCGCGCAAAAGCCGCTGCTCACGGCGCAGAAGTAAGCCCTCCCCTTTGCACTGACAATAAAGGCCCGCATCTTGCGGGCCTTCGTTGTTTGCAGTTTCGATTGCGCTTCGTATTTCGGTCTTAGTTGGTCAGATTACGACGCTGGCGTGGCCAGGAACTTTGGGGTTCGGGCCGTATTCGTTTCTGTCCGGGTCGCTGTCGAGCAGCGTGAATACGAACAGGACGAGCCCTCCGATGAGAGGAACGAAGGCGATGAGATACCACCAGCCGCTCTTGCCGATGTCGTGCAGACGCCGCACGGTAATCGACAGAGCCGGAATGAAAAGCTCACCAGGCCGAAGACCCCGAACATAAGGCCGAATACGTGAATCATCCTGTTCGCCTTGGTAGAAAAGCGCCGACAGCGAACGCTAGCAGACCCAGCGCGAGAGCATGACGAGAAGTTGAATAAGCTGAAACATCCAGTATTCTGTGCGCCGCGACCTGCCGCTGAAATCGGTCGCCCGCTGCCATGCCAGTAGATACCACGCCATGATTCCCTCCGTTCTTGACTACGGAAATCGTTTGTTGCATCCGACACTACTTTTCATCCAGCTCATACGGAATGCCGAAGCGGCCGATCTGGATAATGGCCCTTGTCGCCGGGGGCCAGATGTGCAGGTTGGTGACGCCTTTGATGGATGGTATCAAGTGGGCATCCGTCGTTCCTACGAGAGTTCCTGTGGCCGCCTCATTGAAATGCACGTTCAGCTCATCTCCGCTATGCGTGTAACCGAAGACATATTCTCCGGGCTTCAGGTCGACGCCCCCAACCTTGATGGGCGATTGAACGACGAGGAAGTGGGAGTATTTGCCTTCTGCACTGTAGCCGGCAGTGATCAGCACAACGCCGGCGATGTAGCGGCCACGTCCGTCGACGATGCCGCTGGCGGTGCGCATCTCGGTTTCAATGTGCTCCTTGATGACCGGGGCGCGCGCCGGGAGCAGCGAAGCCAGTTCAGTGTCGGAGGCCTGGCGCCAGGCGGCCTTCTGCGCGTGAGCGATGGTGCCGATCGATGCAACAAAAAGTGCAAGAAAAAGAACTCTCTTCATGATCACCCTTTTTACGGCTTTGGCTTTCTCAGAGACTCCAATGGAACAATGCCGCGCTGGATGGCGGCCGTGGCGGCCTGGGTTCGATCGGTCACCCCGAGTTTTCCAAGCAAGCTGTTGATGTGCGTCTTGACAGTTGCTTCAGAGATTTCGAGCGCAGTGGCAATTTCCTTGTTGCTATGACCGTGCACGATCTGTTCCAACACGTCGAATTCGCGTGGCGTGAGTTCCTCGGTACCGACGCGCTCCGCGAGCCGTTGCGCGATAGCAGGTGGTATGTGCGACCGGCCCGCATGCACGGCGCGAATAGTCGAGACAAGGTCGTCGGTGGTCATGCCTTTCAGCAGATAAGCGCGGGCACCGGCTTGCAGGGCGCGAAAGATGTCCTCGTCGCCGTCGTAGGTGGTGAGCACGATGAAGCGGGCCTGCGGGGTCTCCATCCGGATGCGCTGGATGACCTCGACGCCGGAGAGACGGGGCATGCGCAGGTCGATCAGCGTAACGTTGGGCTGGCATTTTCTGAACTGCGCGATGGCTTCAACACCATCGGCCGCCTCGCCAACCACTTCGATCCCATTCACGACATTCAAGAGGGCCACCAGGCCCTGCCGCACCACGTGATGGTCCTCCACCACGAGAACGCGTATGGTTTCCTGTGCCGCCATTACTCCCCCGATCTTTCCCGCGCTTCTTTCGGCGTCATCACCTGCAGGCGCACCGTTGTGCCCAATCCCAATTCGCTTGTCACTTCGAGCGTGCCGCCGATAGCTTCTGCCCGCTCGCGCATTCCGGTCAATCCATAATGGCCCGGAGGCGATTCAAGACCATTGCTCCTCGCGAATCCGCGTCCATCGTCGCGCACCACAAGCGCAATTTCTGCCGGTCCATATTCAAGCTGGACGGCGAGATGTCTGGCTCCGGCGTGCTTCTTCACATTATGGATTGCCTCTTGGCCCACGCGCAGGAATTCGCGCTCCATGTCCTGTGGCATTGGCCGGTAGGCTCCGTAAAGGCTGAAGGTCGCTTCCGTACCGTGTCCATTCGCTTGTTCGGTGGTGCGGCGCAGCTTGACCGGGAGAGTGTTTTCGCCGCTGTCCTGCGATCGCAAGGCCCAGATGGACTGACGCGCTTCAGCCAGGCCTTCGCGCACATTTTGACGTGCCGTATCGAGGTGCTTGATGGCGGCTTGAGAGTTGTTATTTCGCAGAAGCTCTGAGAGCACTTCTAACTGGACCGACACCCCCACATACCCCTGCGCCAGCGTGTCGTGCACTTCACGGGCAATCCGATTGCGTTCCGCCAGGACTGCGCGGAATTCGCGTTCTGCGCGCAACAACCGAAGGCGGAGCAAGAGCACGATCAATCCCGCAGTGAGAGCTGCCAATACAACGTAGAACCAGATCGTCTGGTAGAAATGCGGCCGCAGGGTAAACGCGAGTGCAGCGCCTTCAGTGTTCCAAATGCCGTCGTTGTTGGCCGCCTGGACGCGGAATGTGTAGTTCCCCGGCGGAATATTGGTGTAGTAGGCGGAGCGGCGTGCGCCGGCGTCAGTCCATTGATGATCGAAGCCCTCGAGCATGTAGCGATAACGCACTTTTTGCGGCGCGGTATAGCTGAGTCCCGCGTAATCAAACTGGAAGTGATTCTGTCCAGCTTGAACCTTCAGGGCATCCGCTCCATGCAATGGCTGATCGACATCGTCGACGGCAAAGCGCACTAGAGCGACGGGAGGAGGCACGGTATTGACGGGGAAATGGGTTGGATCTACTTCGACCAATCCCTTCGGTGTGGCGAACCACAGCCATCCGTCGCGAGAGCGCCATGCGGAGGGATGGCTATTGGTGGCCATTTCGCGTCCACGCAGGCCGTCAGCTGGCCCGAATTCCATCCAGTGAGAACATCCGCCGGCCATGTCGCAATCGCAGCGCGCAATCCCGTTCGCGGTCGCGAACCACAGATGGCCGCGTTCATCGTCGAGAATTGCGTGAATGGTCGTGCGATTCAAGCCCGTACGTGCGACGGGCGAAAAGTGCTGTCCATCCCATAGATTCCATCCATGCCCCTGAGTGCCGATCAACAAAGTTCCATTGCTGCGCGGCAGCAGGGCGGTGATCACATTGCTCGACAGTCCATCGGATGAGGTGAAATTGGAAACAGAGGGTTTCGGTGCGCCTTGAAGTCGTGAGAGCCCTGCCAGGGTTGCCACCCAGAGACTGCCTTGCGCGTCGCGGGTCATGGCGCCTACCAGATCACTACCGAGGCCCGTCGCCTGGGTGAAGATGTCCATCTGCATTCCGCCGGCTGGGTTCCAGTGAGCAAGGCCGCGGCGTGTGCCTATCCAGAGAGAACCATCCGCATCGACGAGCAGGGAGCGGATGAAGTCATCGGGCAAACCGTCTGCTGAGGTGAAGGAGCTGACTGCGCCATTGCGAATTCGATTCAATCCGTCGGGAGTGCCGACCCAGAGATCACCATTCGGAGCTGCCGCGAGCGAAAGAATGACGTCGCTCGAGAGACCATTCTGAACTGTCAGTGTCTTGACTTTGGTGACGGAACCACCCTCGCGGGTGATTGCGTTGAGCCCGCTGCCGTTGGTTCCGACCCAGACAGTACCGGCATTGTCTTCGACGACAGTTGTGGTGGCATCAGAGGAAAGGCCGTCTCGCGTTCCGAGCGTGCGGAAGCGCTCGTCGCGGAGAATGTGGAGCCCGCCGGTTTCAGTTCCGACCCAGATGTTGCCCTCGTTGTCTTCCATGAAGGCAAGGATTGAGGCAGATGCCAGCGGGTCGGTAACGGGCAGCCGCTGCAGTCTTGTCGTCAACGAGGCGGACCAGGCCTCCGTTTGTGCCGATCCACAAGCGATCCTTCGCGATCGGCGAATAGAGCCTGAATGCGGCTACCGGGGAGTCTCCTTGCCCGCAGTCAATTGCTGGGCGACCTTGTCGCCGTGCTCGATCACCAGCATGCTCTTGGTGGCGACGGCTGCAGTTGCATTGGGGAGTGCAGCGAGGAACTCGACCTGGTCCACGGTGAGTCCGGCACGCAGGGCAACAACGACCCACGACGTGGCCGCATCGGATTGCGGCCATTGGGCTGCATCTGACCAGAAGTCGCTTTGGCCGTGAGCAGTGAAATCGGTCACTCGCAATTTCATGGCTCCCGAATCCGATCTGTTCAAAGCGATTCTCATTCAGCCGAGCGGCACCCTGGTCGGTCCAAACCCACAGCGCACCCGTGCTGTCCTGCGCTAGCGCGCGGATCGCGTTAGCCGGCAGTCCGTTTGCGATTGTGAACACGGTTTGCGTGCCGTTCTTCCAGCTCGCCAGACCCTCGGCCGTGCCGATCCAGAAGGTGCCGTCCCGGGCTTCGAAAAGGCAGCGCACGTCATTGCCGGGGAGCGCCGGCTTGGAGTTCTGATCGAATAGGACGAATCCGTTTCCATCGAAACGGGCCAGGCCTGCCTCGGTGCCCAGCCACACAAATCCATCCCGCGTTTGCACGATCGCCTGGACGGTGTTCTGCGGGAGCCCGTTTTCCATAACCCACGACTGGCGTCCGTAACTGGCGAGCGGGGTGGTCGGCTCCAACGCCTGGGCCGAGAGCACGAAAGCGAGAAAGCAGGCTGACAGCCAGCACGCGAAGCGCCCATATTTTCTGGCCTGGCGGGAACCAGAGAATGAGCGTCCAGATGCCGGGCTCGGAGCACTCGGATTTGTGGTAATTGGCAGCAAGACGGATGAATCCAGCGCTGGACCAGGTATGTGGCACTGCTGGGGCATTAATCCGATTATGAGCCTAGCGGGCTGGATTCGCAGAAGTCCTTTTAATTCATTGTGCTGCTTCTGGAAATACCTCCACCAAATGGTGGAGGCCAGAGTCGTCCGAATGACTCAAGACGGCAAACCGGGAAGTGGCTACTCTAAGACTGCCTCCTGAATTCGATTTTCTGTACATCATTGGCGAAATTTGAGGGCGGGCCGAAAACGGCGCCGCCCTTTTTCTTTGTCGGATAAGTTGGCCGCCTGCCGATTCTGCTACCCTCGTTCTCGCATGAAATACGAAAACATTCGCATGGAGAAGCGTGGGGCGCTGGCCATAGTGACGCTTGACCGCCCCAAAGTGCTCAATGCCCTGAACGCTGCGACGTTTGCGGAACTGGATTCTGCTTTCGACGAACTGGCGGCGGACAGAGAGATACGAGTGGTGTTGCTGACCGGCGCAGGTGATCGGGCCTTTGCGGCAGGCGCGGATATTCGCGAACTGGCTGATGCCGATGCCGGAGCGGGCAAGGCTTTTTCGCTGCGAGGACAGGCGGTTTTCCGCAAGATTGAAACTCTCGGCAAGCCGGTGATCGCCTGTGTCAGAGGCTTTGCGCTCGGGGGTGGGTGCGAACTGGCGCTCGCCTGCACGCTGCGGATCGCGGCAGAGGACGCGAAGTTCGGACAGCCGGAGGTGAAGCTGGGCGTGATTCCCGGTTACGGTGGATCGCAGCGGCTGCCGAGACTGGTGGGGCGAGGGGCGGCACTTAAACTCCTGCTGACCGGCGCGATCATTGATGCGCAAGAGGCACTGCGCATAGGGTTAGCCGACGAGATTGTGAGTGTGGCCAAGTTGATGCAGCGCGCTGAAGCTCTGGCCATGGAGATTGCAGCGCAGGCGCCGCGGGCGATTACGGAGACTCTGCTTGTTGTGGACGAAGGGCTCGATCTGCCCCTCGATCTCGCGTTACTGCGTGAAGCTGATCGGTTTGGTCATCTGTGTAACACCGCGGACAAGGCCGAAGGGACAAGTGCCTTTCTTGAGAAGCGGCCTCCCGTGTGGAAGGGTGAGTGAGCCGTTCATGCGGGATTTGGCTTCAGATCAAAATCGCCGGCTTTCCTGATATTCTTAAAGGGTGATCCCCCACTCAAAAATTGCCGGAGTCGCAGCTATGGGCGTGCTCCTGGCAGTGTCTCTGGTTGCCTGCCACAAAGAGGAGCAGGCCGTTGTCGGCGTGGCCAAAAATGCGGTGAATGCCGAACAGCAGGCGCAGGTTGCCGCGCAGGCGCGTGCTACCACCGGCGATCAGCAGCGCGCGGCGCTCTCGCACATTCCGCTTCCCACCAAGAGCCTGTATGTGGACGTGCACGATCCGTCTGCGTGGGCCAATCCTTTCCTCGCTGTCGGTCCCGATTCCATCAATTTGCGCATTGTCCAGGCGGATGCGAACAGCAGCGATGTAGGCAAAGGGACGATGCTGCGTCCGGAAGCAGCGCGGCGCCAGGAGATCCAGATTCGGCCGAACGACCTGGCCGACGCGATGGTTGCGGTGCCGCAGGGTGCATGGCAGTATGGCCGCGTGGTGGCCGTGGCGGAGTTGCCCGGTGCTTCCGCGAAGGACCGGCCGAAGATCCGGCGCAACGTTGAGGCCGCGATCCAGCAGTTGAACGACCTCGGGATCGTGGTTGAAGAGTGGCCTTCGCGCTAGGCGCGCTACTATTCCCACGTGGGCGTTTTCTCAATCCTCAATCAGCCTCGGCTCGATCATGAAAGCTTCAGCGCGCATCGCGAACTTGAAGCGCGACTGAAAGCCTGCCTTCGCGGAGACGTTCTTTTCGATGCGGGTTCGCGCGCTCTTTACGCGACCGACGCGTCGAACTACCGCCAGCTTCCCATTGGTGTGATCCTGCCCCGCGATGAGGCGGACGTGGAAGCGGCGCTCGAAGCATGCCGTGCCGTGGGAGCGGCGGTGCTGCCGCGCGGCGGAGGAACGAGCCTCTCCGGACAGTGCGCGAATGTTGCTGTTGTCTTCGATTTCTCCCGTTACATGAACGGGCTTGCGTCGATTGATCCCGAATCGAAAATCGCCATGGTTCAGCCTGGGATCGTGCTCGATCGGCTTCGTGATGCGGCAGAGCGCCATCACCTGACCTATGCGCCCGATCCCGCAACCCACTCGCGCTGCACCTTGGGCGGCATGATCGGCAACAACAGCTGCGGAGTGCATGGACTGCTGGGCGGAAAGACCGTGGACAATGTGGAGACGCTCGATATCGTGCTCTACGATGGCACGCGCATGACGGTCGGCCGTACGAGTCCTGAGCAGTTGGAGAGCATCGTTTTCGCCGGCGGTCGGAAGGGCGAGATATACGCTGGGCTGGCTCGGATTCGCGATCGCTATGCCGAACTGGTAAGGGCGAAATTTCCACGCATTCCCCGGCGCGTTTCCGGATACAACCTCGATGAGTTGCTGCCGGAAAATGGATTCAATGTGGCGCGGGCGCTTGTTGGAAGCGAAGGAACCTGCGCGACGGTGCTCTCTGCGACGCTGAACCTTACAGCGAGCCCGCCATTTCGGGTGCTGACGGTGCTGGGATTTGACGATCCGTTTGTGGCGGCCGATGCGGTCCCGTTGGCGCTGGAGCACAAACCCATCGGCCTGGAAGGATTCGATCAGCTGCTGGTGCAGTTCATGCGGCGGAAGGGGATCGCGCTGAAGGAGCTGGATCAGTTGCCGCCGGGCGTCGGGTTCCTGCTTGTAGAAATGGGTGCGTGGAACGCGGAAGAGGCGCGGGCCAAGGCCGAGAATCTGGCGAGAGATTGCAGGCGTTGGCCGCGTGCGCCGGTTGCACATATCTGCACGCCGGCTGAAGCGGCAAGCGTGTGGTATGTGCGCGAGTCGGCGCTGGGTGCGGTGGTGTTTGTGCCGGGCGAACCGGATCGCTGGGAAGGCTGGGAAGATGCAGCCGTTCCGCCGGCGAAGCTTGGCGATTATCTGCGCAGCATCTCGGCGTTGATGGCGGAGTATGGCTACTCGAGTCCTCTGTATGGACATTACGGGCAGGGATGCGTGCACATGCGCATCAACTTCGACTTCCGCAGTGAAGAGGGCCTGCGCAAGTTCCGCGAGTTCCTGGATCGCGCTACAGATGTGGTGCTCAGCTTTGGTGGATCGTTAAGCGGCGAGCACGGCGATGGACAGGCGCGCGCTGCTCTGCTGCCCAAGATGTTCGGACCGGAGCTGATGCAGGCGTTTCGCGAGTTCAAGATGCTGTGGGATCCGGACAACCGCATGAATCCAGGCAAGCTGATCGATGCGGTGCGCGTCTACGATCCCATTGAGAATTTACGCAAAGGGATTCAAAGACACGTGCAATCGGGCCAACCGCCTTCGGACGGTCCGCGCCAGGAAGAAGGCGCGGATAAAAGTGCCGTTGCCAATCCCGAACTTCATTTCGCTTTTTCGCGCGATGGCGGTTCGCTGGAACATGCCACCGAACGGTGCGTTGGTGTTGGCGCTTGTCGGAACACCGTGGGCGGGGTGATGTGCCCGAGCTATCGCGCTACCGGAGACGAGAAGCACTCCACGCGCGGGCGTGCGCACCTGCTGTGGGAGATGCTGGCCGGTTCGCTGCACGCGGAGGGATTTCAAAGCGAGACGGTACATGAAGCACTCGATCTCTGCCTGAGTTGCAAGGCGTGCAAGACGGAGTGCCCGGTGCAGGTGGACATGGCCGCGTACAAGGCTGAGTTCCTGGCGCAACATTACAAAGGACGCATGCATCCGCTGCGGCACTACGTCTTCGGATTCGCAGACAAGCTCGCGCGGGTTGGTTCGCTTGCACCAGGACTTACAAATGCCATTCTCACTGGAGCGCTCACGGGCCCGATCATCAAGCGCATCACTGGCGTTGCGCCGGAGCGCAACCTTCCGCGCCTCGCAAACCAACCTTATGTGAAATTCCGCGCGGCAGCGAATCTGGGTGCCCCATCCGTGCGGCGCGGTTCAGACGCAAGAGTGGGAGAAGCTAAACCCGTCCTGTTGTGGCCGGATACGTGGAACAACTACTATCACCCGCAGACGCTGGTTGCTGCCGAAACTGTGCTCACAGAAACAGGCTTCAAGGTGGAAACTCCGGAGGGCCATATCTGCTGCGGGCGGCCGCTCTATGATTTCGGCTTTCTCGATCAAGCGCGCGCGTATCTCGAAGATGTGTTGGAGCGGATGGCTCCCCAGATCAATGTGGGAACGCCTTTCATTTTTCTCGAGCCGAGTTGCGCGAGCGTCTTCAAGGATGAGTTGCTTGAGTTCTTTCCGAAGGATGATCGCGCACAGCGCATGAGCAGGCAGGTGTGGCTACTGGCCGATTGGCTTCAGGCGAACGCTCCTGACTGGGTGCCGAGCCGTCTCGAGGGCGCGCAGGTCCTGGTGCACGGGCACTGCCATCACAAGGCAGTCTTCGGCGGCCCGGCAAGCGAGATTGCGTTGCTTCGTCGCGCGGGCGCGAACGTTGAGCCCATCAAGGCCGGGTGCTGTGGAATGGCTGGGCCATTCGGGTTCGAGGCGGACAAGTTTGCCGTGTCGAAGACGATCGCGAACGACGGCCTGATGCCCGCTGTTGAATCAGCCGGGCCCACGACGATCCTGTTGGCCGACGGGTTCAGTTGCCGTGAACAGATCCAGCAACTGGGCCACAAGCAGGCGTTGCATTTCGCCGAGTTGCTGGCTCTAAGTTGCGGCTGCCATACCATCGACTGAGACTCGTCGATGAGGACCCCGGCGGATACGAGGGTTTGCCGCCGGGTTGCAACGCAGCTGACGCGGACCGGGTAGCCCTCATGTAGCAAGGCCCGCTCGTATCTGATCGTTTAACAAGCCGTTCGGAAAAACAGAGTCTGTCAGTGTAAGAATGGGTGCGAGGATTCCCGTGCGACTCTGGTTTTCCCCTGCCAGCGAGGTGCCGATCTATCGCCAGCTGGTCACGCAGGTGGTCCTGGCCATTCTCAGCGGCGACCTTTCTCCTGGCGATCGCCTCCCAAGCACGCGTGAACTGGCACGCCGCTTCAGCATTCATCCCAACACCGTCAGTGCAGGCTATCGAGAGCTTGAGCGCGAGGGTTGGACGGAATACAGGCACGGCAGCGGTGTCTACGTAAAAAACAACGCAGTGCCGCCGTCAACGCCCGAGCAGGTTCTCGATCAGCATATTGCCGGATTCTTCCGCGCTGTCCGCGAACTCAACCTGCCGTCTGCCGAAGTGCGCCATCGTGTCGCGCAGTGGCTTGCATCGCCGCCGCCTGACCACTTTCTGCTTATCGATCCGGACCCGGAGGTTCGCGAAATTCTCCTGGCAGAAATCCGAGAACTTGCGACGTTCCCGGTGTCAGGCGCCTCGCTGGAAGACTGCGCAAATCCGGAAACACTACTTGCTGCGGTTCCTCTTTGCCGCCCCAGCCAGGCAAATGCTGTGCGTGCGGTCCTTCCGGCTGGAGTAGAGCTCATCACCCTTCAGATCCGCTCTGCCCGTGCCTGGCTCGATTCCTGGCTCCCATCTCTGAAGGGTCGTCGGCTGATCGGCGTTGCTTCGCGCTGGCCCGATTTTGTTGAGATTGCCCGCACCGTCCTCGAAGCAGCCGGTGTCGAGCCCGACCTGCTTGTCTTGCGCAACGCTACTCGCCCGCGCTGGGTGCGAGGCCTTGATCAGACCGCTGCCATCATCTGCGACGCTCGCACCGCAGCCGGCGGCAAGCTTCCACAGGGTCCTCGCATCTTTGTCTTTCCTTTCCTCGCAGATGCCGCCCGTGCCGAGCTAGCTCGATTCTCCTAGCCACCGCGTTTCTGTGACACTCGCGAAACTGTACTGAGTAGCCGTTTTCCGCCCCGCTATTTAACTAAGCTCGCACCATTCGCTCTTCCCCCGAGGAGGTTGAATTCGATGGTGCGCTACCTGGTTTCGCTCAAGTGGGACGGCTTCATTCGCTCAACCGTCATCGCGGCTTTTGAGGCATACGGATCGGCGTTGGTGGGAATCACGCCTTCGGAACTGCCGGCAGACAGCTCAAACGAATCTTCAACTACGCACCTTCGGGCAGTCGAAAGGGGCTGACGCAATGCCGACGACCAATCTGATTGGTGGATGGTTGGGAATGCTGGCCGGTGTACTTTCCGGCGCTGTCATCGGCCTCTTTTTCCATCGAGACAACTGGATGGGAGGATATGGCTCGTACCGCCGGCGACTGACGCGCCTGGGGCACATCTCGTTCTTCGGTCTCGGATTTCTGAACCTGATGTTTGCAGCGACCTCCGAGCAGCTTTTCCTGGGCGGCATCAGCTTTGCGACCGCTTCCTGGGCGCTCATTGTTGGCGCAATCACAATGCCGCTGTGCTGCTTCCTCTCGGCATGGCGAAAATCCCTGCGGCACCTCTTTCCGATTCCGGTCCTCGCAGTGACGACGGGCATTCTTTCAATTCTTGTTGGATGGTGGAAACGATGAAACTCGGTCTGATTGCCATGAGCGGAGTTCGCGCGCATAACGCCGAACTCAGTGCGCTGGGGCTCACGCTTCCCGGCTTTATTGAACGCAACCGCGTTATAGCGTCGCTGCCGAGCCTGGGCCTTCTTACACTCGCAGGACTCACGCCGCGTGACGTGGACATTCACTATCTCGAGGTCGCCGACATCACCCAGGTCGACGGTGTCCCACAGGAGTTCGACGTCGTTGCCATATCCAGCTTCTCCGCGCAGATTGGCGAGGCATACGAACTTGCGGATCGCTACCGTGCGCTGGGCACGCGCGTCATTCTCGGCGGGTTGCATGTGACCGCTTTGCCGCTGGAAGCGCTGCGTCACGCCGATGCAGTAGCCATAGGAGAAGGCGAAACGGTTTGGCCGACAATCGTCGATGATCTGCGCGCTGGAAACCTGAAGCCGGTGTACGATGCTCGGGGCACGAATTACAACTTTGCGGACTCTCCGATGCCGCGCTTCGGCCTGCTCGACATTGAAAAGTACAACCGGCTCACTGTGCAAACACAGCGCGGTTGTCCGTTCCGTTGCGAGTTCTGCGCCGCGTCGATCCGCATCTCTCCCACCTATAAAATAAAGCCCGTCGAGCGGGTGATTGCCGAGATCCAAAGCATCAAGTCGCTCTGGAAGCGGCCATTCATCGAGTTTGCTGACGACAATACCTTCGTCAACAAGGCGCACTCGAAGGAATTGCTGCGCGCCATTGCCAGGGAGGACGTCCGTTGGTTCACCGAGACGGACCTCTCGGTTGCGGACGATCTTGAACTGCTGGATATGTTGCGCGATGCCGGCTGCGCGGAGATCCTGATTGGGCTTGAAGGAACCACCTTCTCCGGAATTGACGGGGTTGAGCAGCGCACGAACTGGAAGGCCAAGCGCGTCGAATCCTATCTCGAGACGATTCGCAGGATCCAAGATCGCGGCGTGAGAGTGAACGGATGTTTCATCCTCGGCCTCGACGGGATGGGCACCGACTCTTTCGACGCGGTCTGGGAATTCGTCCAGCAGAGCGGACTTTACGACATTCAGATCACCGTTCAGACAGCGTTCCCCAGTACTCCGCTCTACGCGCGCCTCAAGCAGGAGGGCCGCATCCTTCGCGACGAAGCGTGGGAGCTTTGCACTCTCTTCGATGTGAACTTTCAGCCCTCAAAAATGAGTGTTGCTGAGCTTGAGGCTGGACTGAGAAGTCTCGTAAGCCGTATTTACTCCGACGACGTTACGAGGGCCCGTCGCGCGGCGTTCCATCGCAACTACCGCAAAAAGCTCCGCCAGCGGGCTGCCGCGTGAAATAGACGGGCGCCAATGCCGATCAGACTGCCCCTTCAGCTAACCAGCGACGAGTTGTTGCCCGCCGTCGATGTCGTACGTGGCGCCGGTGAGAGCCGTGTTTGTCATGATGTGTACGGCGAGCGCGCCGACGTCCGCCGGTGTGACGACGCGCCGGATGGGAAGCGTGGCACGAAGCTGATTGCGGCGATTTTCGAGCTCATCGCCGAGGAGCGATGCCGACAACGGTGTGTCGACAAAGCCGGCGGCGATGAGATTGACTCGGATGGGCGCGAATTCGAGCGCGAGGCTGGCAGTGAGGGCGGGGAGTGCGGCAGTGACTGTCGGCACGATCCCCATTCCGATGCCTTGGCGGCGGCCGCCAGTGCCGCCCATGAAAATCAGCGTGCCTCCCGGTCTTACCTTGTGGACGGCGCTGCGGGCGACCTGGAGCATCTGCAGGAGGTGCGTGTCCAGGGCACGACGCGCCTCCTCCATGTCTATGTCGAGAAGGCGTCCGTAGTGCGGCTGGCCGGCTGTCACCATCACGTGATCGATCGTGGCCGGCTGCTCACTGAAGAATCGCGCGAGTTGAGCAGGATCGTTGGCGTCGAAGGCCGCTGTGCTCAACGCTTCAAGCTCACTCCCCGCGCGCTGAAGGCGCTCCTGATTCCGGCCGGTGAGGATCACCCTGGCCCCCTCAGCGCGTGCTCGTCGGGCCGTTTCAAGCCCAATGCCGGCGCTGCCGCCGATTACAACGACAGTTTGCCCGAGGAGTTCCGGTTCGCGCCGGATGGGAACGGTGGTTGTTGCTGTGCTCATGATTTCCTCCAAGGAACCCACGATCGAGAGTTGCGCCCCGCCGGGACGATGCCGGTCCCGGCGGATCGATTATTGCGGCAACTCTTTGCCTGACTGCTCTGCCACCATGTAAGCGGCGTACCAGTCTGGCCAGTTCTCGTCGCGCTGTCCGGTGCGCTTCTCGTGCTCACCATGAGCGGCCTCTGCACGCCGAAACGCGCTCGCCAGATCGTTCGCCGATGCAAAGGTTGTCGCGGTGGAGTCGATGCGACCGGGGAGCCGCGTGGTGATTTCCTGGAACAGCCAGCCGTTGCCGTCTGGATCACGGAAAGAGGCGAACGAGCGGTAGCTTTGATGCTCGGGATCCGGACCTTTGACCCGGATCCGCCCAAACAGATAGGGCTCGTCCTGGCCGGCGTACACGTCGCCAGCGCTGTGGAAGACGTCACTGACCTTGATGCCGCGCCGGAGCAGATTTTCGCGAGCGGCCTCGATGTCGGGGACGATCAGATATAGGCCCTGGGCGGAGCCGGGAGACGCTGCGGTGACGTTCTTGCCGAAGATGACGGAGCACTCCGAGCCGGGCGGCGTGAACTGAATCACGCGAAAGTCCTTTCCGTTGTCGAAGTCGGCGTCGAGTCGCCACCCGAGCCTCGTGTAGAACTCCTTCGCGCGATCAACATCCGAGACGGGGATAACGACGAGTTCGAACTTCATGTCGACTCTCGTGCGGCTCGTCCCCCGCATCGTTAGCCTGGACTTCATAGGTCGCATTTGCCATGTTGTTTCCTCCTTTGCCTTCGACTGAATCGAAGGCGATCATCACTTCTTGACCGCTCCATGCGTTGCCTCGGTGCTATCAACCGCGAAGGATGGGAGCTTTCGAAGGGAGCGCGCTAGCCGAATTTGTTACTTCGCCCTTATGGTCATGCAGGCGTCATTTGGCTGGTTTTTGGGTGCCATGGTACGACTTCCTTCTGTTCTTCCTTCGAGTAGGGCTCACCGAAATATGGGAACTCGGTTCGGATCCGATTGCGATCAGGGGCAACGCCGTCCTGGAGAGGCCTGTTTGTCGCCAATGTAAGCATCACATCCTGAACGTCATCACCCAGTGGCCTCCCATTGAATCCCGCCAGATCGAATGCAGCTGCCGTTCCTAATTCATAGGGCAAGGTGTTCGGGCATAGTCGAGAGACCATTTGCCTTCCGTATTCTTCCGGGTTCATGACAGATCCTGCGTAGGTAGTCATCTTCTGGGTATAGTCTGCGATGTATCCCGAGAATAAGGCGATGTCATCTGATGGCACCGATTTGTTGAAGGTCTCTTTCACCTCTTGGTTGCCGGGATCGTTGAGAAAGAGGTGCGTGATCATCGGCAGGCCAAAGCGTGACACCTGCATCTCGGGAGCATGACCGTAAAGTGACACCGTGGCCCAGGCATGAACCGTTCCCTTGCCGATCAGATGGTTTGGGACTTCGAGGACAATCGCAGTGATATTGCGATTGTGGAAGAAGTTCTGGCCATGGCGCAGGAACGCATCGCCGTCATACCTGTGTTCGTTGTAGAAGGCATTCTGAAGATCACGCATTGCGACAGCGTCGGCGGCGAACAAATCGGGAGCGATTCCGACGAAGGCGCGAATACCGGACTTGCTATGGACTTTGCCCGTATCGCCTTCTATCAGAAGCTCGCCCTTGTCCCCGCCGATAGCCTCGCCAGTGGCTCTACGGACCTGAAACTTCTGAACATGGACATGCTCGATCCCCGTCCACATGTCTCGGTTCGTTGAACCTGAACTTGAAGACAACGTCTTCGCGAGCGTCACCAGTCAGGTCCAGGCGGAAGGCATACAAACCCTCAGTGTGAAGAGTATCCGGTGCAGAGAGGACAACATCCGGATTGACAGTCATCGCCATCACCGTTGTGTCGGGAGCGCCCTGAAACAGATAGAGATCACACACGTTCAAGCTTGGATCCTCTTTCGCAAGTTTGGTATCGAAATGATGGGACATAGGTTTCCTCCTTGCCAATGAGTTAATGAGTTATTGGTGGTGCGTATCCGCGTGATCGTGCTCCGCCGACCCGAACGTAGGGAGGTACCGGCCAAAGTTCAATTCGAAATCGCTCGGAAGACCGTAACCGATACCGCGGAGCTTGGCACGGCGCGCCTGCGCACCGGGTAAGGCCAGCATTGGAAAGATCATTTCGTTGCTCGACTGGAGCTCGGCAGCTGTCGGCATCCCGAACCGATTGATCTGCGCCTTCGCCGCGCCTAGCGCTTCACGGTCGAACGAGGCCAGACGCCGGACGAGCGCTTCGACAAATGAGTCGAGGGCGTCATCGTCCAGCGCGCGGTTCACCCAGCCATAGCGCTCGGCGATATCAGCATCGAAATCGTCGCCGCTAAGGACTATCTCAAGTGCCCGCGAGCGGCCGACCAAGCGCGGTAGCCATTCCATCGCTCCGCCGCCCGGGACCAGTCCGACGCCGACCTCGGGGTTGCCGAACAGGGCGCTTTGCCGGCTGGCGAAGCGCATGTCGCAGGCCAGCACGAACTCGTTACCGATGCCGCGCGTGCGGCCGCGAACCTTGGCGATGCTCACGACTGGCGTGGACGAGAGGCGCAGCACAAAGTCGCGCCAAAGGCCCAGCACCTCTGGCTGTTCAACTGCTTTGGCAACGTCGAGATGGGCGATGAAAAAATCAGGATTCGCCGACTGGAACACTACGACCTTCACGGACAAGTCCGCCTCGAGGTCGGTCATTAGCGCTCCCAATTCGACGATCGTTGAGGGAACAAACATGTTGATCGGCGGGTTGTTGAAGGTAATCGTCCACCGGCCCGGATAGGTGCGGTCGATGTTGAACTGCGAAGCCTGGACTTCGTATGTCGCATTTGCCATGTTCTTTCCTCCTTTTGCGTTCGACCTGTTGAATGTGAGCGTGAGCCAGCAGAATCACTTCTCCTGAGGGTGGGGGAGTTCGATAGCTTCTGCGAAGGAAACCTCTAACGCCGGTCGTGAGCCTCTAAAGGAGTTCACGCACAGCTATTAGGGAAGTCCCACCGAGTCCATTGTTTTATTGAGGAAGTCCATTCGTTTCTCCTTAGCGGAGCCACGAATTCCAGTCTTGAATTCACACGTTTTGTCGTTGATCTTCACACCACGCTCAAGACCCTATCGCGCCCATCTTGGCGCGGCGCGTGGGCGCTTTGAAAACTTCTGGCTTGGCAGCGACTCTCAGGGAATTCGCCGATCTCTTTTGCCTGGGGTCCCGCAGTTTGTGAGTGTCCTAAACGACGAGTTAGGGAAGCCGAACGCGTGCCGGCATACACACTATGATGCCGTGAAATCTGCAAAGTCACTATTGATTAGATGAGGATATTGGTCGATTCTCGCGCATTGGCGCACAAGGGTGAAAGCAACCATGTCGCCATTTATGAGACGGGTGGTAGCCGACTGAAGAGGAATGATCATCAAACGTCACTACTGGGATCGGTCGGCCTTTTGCGGCCTGCTGATCCCGATGCTCGCAGATCGAAAAAGGACTTCCTAAGGAGACGTCAAGTGCAGATCGATCTTCATCATGCGGGTACCTATGTTGTGGCGCGACTGGCTGGATTCACCCACAACGAAGCGTCAACCATCGCTCATGCAGCGCAGTATGTCGATGACTCGAACAACAAGGGTACGGTCACTTTCGACAATGGCAAGACCTATGAACGTATAGCGTCGGCACACACAAACTTTGACGTCCTCCACAATTGTAAAAACGCCGAGGATTATCAGGTGTGGGTGCCGTTTCATTTTCTTCCGGGGAATAACGGCGCCGAGGCAAAAGCTTCTCAGGCGGTGCCTCTTCACCAGCGCATGGTTTGCACACCGGACAGTCCAATGACGGTGGACATGTGGGACGAGTGCCGGGCAAGGAAAGCCGATGCGAATAGCCTCCATCGGCTGGGGATCACGGCGCACGTGTATTGCGATACCTTTGCCCATCAGATGTTTGTCGGGTTTCGTCATCATGTGAATCATGTCGCCCATATTGAGCACACGCTTCCGGCCGACTCAGGTGTGATGGCAAGATTCAAGAGCCTGGTCGCTGATGAACTGGACCTCGGCCATGGCGGAGCACTGACTGATCCGGATCTACCCTACTTGAGCTGGAGGTACATCAACGGGTACGGACAGGACCGAACGATATCCAATCCGGAGCTGTTTCTGGTTGCAGTCCAGCGCCTCTTTTCTCAATTCATCTATTACCTCAGCCGCGATCCGAATATCGCGATCAATGCTTCTGATCTGGCAGTTATCGAGAAGTTGATTCGCACAACTGTGGATGAAAATCCAATATCCCGCAATCAGGTCTGGCTTGCGGCCATACGCGATGGCGCCTTCTCATTCGGCAAGCTCTCGGATGAGGAATTCGAAAGTTTGAAGTACGTGCCGTCTGGCGCGGGTTCATGGAGGTTCGCAGCGTTAGGGACGACTGAGGAGCGCGACAAGCCAAGCCACGTCTTCCACTACGACGATCGATTTGAGAATAGCGATTGGAAGAAGTTCCACGATGCGCTCAAGGACCATCAAGCCACAGTGCTGGAATTGCTTTTGCCCAGATACCAATTGCCGACTTCCTATGACAAGGCGAAGGAGCAGGGTCTTAGCTAGTTGGCAGTTTTCGGTTGCGATCCACCTGCGATCAGCGACGCATCCTCGTCGCCACCATCAGGTTGGTTTCGGCACGCTAAGTCGTTGGAAAGATTAAAAGCATCTGGTGTCTGGGTTTGAAGCTTCGAAAGCTCTCCTTCAAAAAAAGGAGCCGGCCCCGTTGGGGCCGGCTCACGAGTTCTCCCGAAAACGCTCTAGAAAATAATCTTCAGGGCGAGCTGGGTGTTGTACGGTTCGCCGGCGCCGATGCCGGGCGCGCCGTAGGAGACGCCGATGGTGGAGGTGCTCCAGCCAAAAGCGGGACCGTAGCCCATGTTGTTCAGCGGTTGGGCCAGGTTGACGCGGTTAAAGACGTTGAACATTTCCACGCGGAACTGCGCACGGACCCGTTCCTTGTAGATGGGTGTGTTCTTGATGAGCGACAGATCCACGTCTCCGAAGCCGGGTCCGACGACCTGATTGCGGGCCAGATTGCCGTAGGTGCCAGGCGTCGGCACGGCGAAGCTGCTGGGATTGAGGTACTGCGCGTAGGAGTGCTGCTGCACCGAGCGGTCGCCGTTGATGGCCGAACCCGTGATGCTGGCACGGTCCTCGCCCTCGGCCGTGCCACTGTTGTCCTGGCCGGTGAGAACGTTCACCGGTTGGCCGTTCTGGAACTTGAGGATGCTGTTGACCTCCCAGCCGTGGGTCAGAATCTTCGGCCCGTACGCGAAGGCAGGAATATCGTAGCCGAGATACGCGGCGAAGTGGTTGCGGATGTCATTGTTTGCGTTGCCCCAGTCCCCCTTCAGATCGAGCGAGTTCTGCGGGATGGTGTTGAAAACGCTGGAGTCGTCCAGATTGTGGCTCCAGGCGTAGGCGAATTGGCCGGTGAGGCCGTGCCATGCATTGGTCTTCAGCGTAGCCTGCAGCGCGTTGTAACTGGCCGCGGCGGCGGAGTTGATCTGGTTGATGATGCCGAAGTTGGGGAACTTGGAGAAGTAGGGCCGCGTGGATTGTTGGTAGCTGAATGTGTTTCCATTCACCGTTACGGTCGAGGGGTTCTGGTCGCCTCCCAGGGCATTCTGATTGATGTCCTGCAGGACGAGGTTGTGGCGGCTGGCCGAGCCAACATAACCAAGCGTCAATTGCCAACTTTTCCCCAGTTGCTGTTCGATGTTGAGACCGAAGAGCTCGACGTAGGGTGTTTTGAAGTTGCGGCTGACCGAGTAGATGGAGACGACGTTGCTACCCGTCGGCTGACCCTGGGCCGCCGAAAAGATAGGTGCCGTCTGGTTGTAGTTCCACACTGGAATCGGATTTCCGCTGGCGTCGACGCTGGCGCCGTTGACGATCGACTCATTGGGCTCGGTGCCGACCGGGTTGTTGTTCGCGCCGCCGGCGCCTTGGTTGGGGATGCCGATGTTGCCAAAGTAGGCCTGGCCAGCGGGCTGGTCATAGTACACGCCGAAGTTGGCGCGGACGACCGTGCCAGGAAGCGCCTGGTAGGAGAGTCCGATGCGCGGCGAGATATCGACCTTGTTGCTGTTGTAGATGTAATCCGGTGTGCCTGAACCGCCGCCGGCTAGCACCAGACCAGTGGAGCTGTTTGGGTCGAAGATGGAGAGGTTGGGACTGTTGGTGTAGAAGGGCTGCTGATAGTCGTAACGTACGCCGAGGTTGACGTTCAGCTTCGGCGTCAATTGCCACGAGTCCTCAGCAAATGCGGAACCGGTATGGGTGTAGATGAAGCGCTCCTGGGTGCCGAGGGTAATGCCGGAAGTGTATGCGTAACCGGCCATGAAGTCGGCCAGGTTCAGGACGTTGGGGTCGGTGACGGAGGCATCGTTTGCCCAGGGCCCTAGTGGGCTCGGACCGGTGCCGAAGTTGAAGTTGCCGCGTGCGCCCCAGTTGTAATAAAGGTCGATGTACTCGCGACGATACTCAAGACCGAAGCGGAACTGGTGCTTGCCCACGGTCCAGGAGAGCGTGTCCGCAATCTGGCCGCCGATATCGTTGCGGCCCGAGGTGGGCGTGATGCCGATGGAGTCGAAGCCATTGATGGCGATCTGCGGAGCGCCGGAGAGAGATGCGCCCGTATTGAGGCCAGCCAGTGTCAGGGGATTCTGGCTGTGGTTCAAATCGGCAAAGTCCTGCATGAAGTAGTTGACGCCGGCGGCAAGCTGATTGCTCAGGCTGGGGCTGATGCTGTAGTTCCAGACAATGTTGTAGTTCTGGATGTGCGTGGGAACGGTCTGGAAGTATTCCGGAAGGTAGCCGCAGACGAAGACGCAGTCAGGAGCATCCGCGTAGCCCTGGCCGAAGTACCAGATGGCCGAAAGGTGGCTCTTGTCGCTGAAGTTGTGGTCAAGATGGGCTACGACGTTATGGCTGTAACCGGCTTGCGGCGCGCCGGTGGAGTAGTTGCCGGGTGTTGCGGGAAGGCCGGCAATGACCGTAGGATCCCACAGCGTGGCGAGGATGTTTTGCGAAACCTGGTTGGGCGTGACGCCGTATTTCTGCAACTCCGCGAGCGCCAGCGTTTGATAGGCCGGCGAGGGTTCGGTGACGGTATTGGACTCGCCGATGAGGAACTTCTGCTCCTCATAGAGCAGGAAGAGGAAGGTGTGGTCATGCCAGACGGGGCCGCCGACCGAAGCGCCAAAGTTCTGGTTGCGCAACGGCAACGAGGGACCGCCGACAGGCGCAAAAGGCGAAGCTACGGCCAGTGCCTCGTTGCGGTTGTAGTAATAAGCATCGCCGTGGAACTGATTGGTGCCGGACTTGGTGGTGACGTTCAGGTTGCCGCCCGGGCTACGGCCGGATTCGCTGTTGCCGGTGGTCTGGAGCGAGTACTCGTCGAGCGCGTCAATGGGATAGACAACGCCGGCGATACCGCTGATGCCACCCTGGTTGACCGCGTCCACGTTCAGGTACAGATCGTTGTTATCGGTGCCGTTGATGGTGTAGTTAATCTGGTTGTTGCGCGTACCGTTCACTGAGCCAGAGTTGTTGTATCCGGAAAAAGCCACCGAGGTGCCGAGAAGCTGCGTAAAGTCACGGCCATTGAGCGGCACATCCTGCAACGCCGCGCTATCGAGGACGGTGGTTTGCGTGACGGTGGTGGTGTCGAGCGAAAGAGCATCGGCAGACACTTCGACGGTGGCAGCCTGTTGTGCAAGGCTCAGCTTGACCGGGAGAGTGTAAATCTTGCCGGCTAGCACCTGAACACCAGTAACCTCGGTGGCCTGGAAGCCAGATGCCTGAACCTTGATGTTGTACGAGCTCAGTGGCAGATCGCTGAATGCGAACTCTCCCGCGCCGGACGAAACCGTCTCGCGAACGGCTGAGGTGGCAACGTCGGTGGCCGTCACCTTTGCATTCGGAACGACCGCCCCGGTCGGATCGGTGACCACTCCGTTGATGGTGCCGCGGAACGTCTGCGCCAATAGCGGCACAGAGGACAGCAACGACATGGTGAGTAGAACAGAGAAAATCCGCCGCCATTTTCCTTTAGTTTGCATAACTTCTCCTTGAAATGAAGCAAATGGTCCGCTCTGCGACGACGAGTCGGTCTCAACTCGGTCAGCCGCAGTTTTCATGCGCGTTTGCGTTTACAAGAGCCCCCGGGCTTGCATTGGGTATTTCGGGGAAGGGACAGTTTGAGCCACGCTTGCAATTGCGAAAATCTCGCTTCTGCACGGGATCAATTACAGCCGAGCGGCTTGTCCCGCTATAGAAAGCGCCTAAGCGATGTCTTTCAAAAAGCCAGAGAATGAGGCAGATTCTTCAAAAAACCAGAAATCAAGACAAATTCTTCCAAACACCGGATATTAGGAACCAATTGAAAAACCGTACGTAAGCTTCTTGCGAACTTGGGATCGAAAGTCAGCCGTCAAGCACTGGGCTGCACAGGCTCAGGCGCGCAGACGTTGGCGGAGGAAACGCCTACAACGGCGCGGTGTTGCAGCTTTTGTGAACATTTGTTGAATGATAGTATCACGGCGTCGCATCGCTGCCACATGACACTCACCGACGCCGGCGACGCATGAACAGCTAATGGCAAGCACGAGTTATGTCTCCACAACAATCCACGTGTAACTCGAAGACCAGTGCTCCCTTGAGGATGTCTTAGGCAGATTCCCGTCCGATGGGCGCGGCATCCATTGCGCTAACATTGGAGATGAAATCGAGGGCGCATGTTTGTAGTGGTGTGGCAGTTTGAGATTGCCGAGGAGAAGATTTCTGCCTTTGAGGCGGCGTATGGGCCGGAAGGGAATTGGGCGCAACTGTTTCGCAGCTCACCTGAGTATCTCGGCACTGAGTTGCTTCGCGATGCGTACATCTCCGGTTCGTACCTGACGATCGACCGGTGGGCGAGCGAGGAAGCCTTCCGGAGTTTCCGGAAGGAAAACGACGCGGCTTACGAGGTGCTGGATCGCACGTGCGACGTGCTGACCTCGCGGGAAACACGCATTGGCGCGTATACGGTCTGATTCTGACCGGATTCCATCGTGCAGGTTCTACACGTCCACTCAGGCAAGGCCTGCTTGACTTAGTGACTTTTCCCTTGCTGTGCCATCTGTACGCGCGCATAGTATCCCGACGTGGTCCGCACCTTGACGTTCGGTTTGTCTACGCGTACTTCCAGCGCGTGATACTCATTTACCCGGTCGCCGGGTATCGGCGCGAAGGTCAAGTCGTAGCCTTGGCTCGCATCGCGAATAGCCGTCTTCAACGATCCGGCCATATCACGACCATTGATCAGCACCTGTCCTCCTGTATGTGTCGCCAGCACCTGGAGTCCGAGAGCGGGGTATGTGGCATCCTTGGTTGCTGAGATGCCTTTCAAGTATCCCTGGTACTCGAATGGATTGGTTCTCCCCAGGTCGAAGGGATCGATGCAGTAGAGCACGATATTCGCCTCTCGCAGTGAATTCGTGAAGTGTTCAACACTGCCGAACACCCAACCTCGTTGCGTCATGTCCGACTCGTCCCCGGCCCTGATCAGCAACGGCCATCCGGGGCTGACAAAAAGAACCAGCTTGCGTCCAGGTCTCTGGCCCTCGTATTGGATCAACTGGTCCAGTTCCTGAAGCGACTTCTGCACCCGTTCGGTTGCTCCCCAGAACCCCGCAGATCGGCCGATGTCGCGAATCTCCGATTGGGTTTGATTGAACGCGGCCAGGAGCATATTTCCGTCCTGCGTTGAACCCGGCGCCGCCTTCACTCCACTGTCCGCCATCACCGCGATAGACGTTGGATTCAGAAGCTCTCCGCCGTTGTCCTTCAGATAGGCGCCGACCTCCTCGCGTTCGCGCGCCACCGTGACCAGGTCGGCATTGATCATGTCGACCACGATCAGTACCTGCACCGGATCCGATTTCAGAACCGCAGCATCGTCAGCCCGGAACCCGAGCAGTTTTTGTGGTTGCTTATTGTCGAGAAGGGAGAAGTCGCTCTCCTGCAATCCCTCGACAGCTTGACCATGATTGTCGGAGACCAGGGCGTGGATCGTCATCGTCCTTGGTGCTTCTGGCGCCACCCCGGCATTCTGCGTCGGCGCCGCCGGACTTTGTTCCGCCGGATTTTGTGCCCGCGCCCGCCGAGTCGTACAGGTCATGGCAATGACGGCAGTGATCACGAGCGCGGCGGATAGGTGCCGCCGAAAACGGACAAGTCTGTGCATGGGAGCCCTCATGAATTGGGACTGTTTTGCCCGTCTAATTGTTGCGTATTTGTTTGCTTCGTGATGTGGAATACGCCTCTTTACTATTTTCCCTTTTTCTTCGCTTTTTGTGTATCTATTGAGTGTTGCATCCTGCTACAATCCGTTCGAAATCCAAATAGCCGCCGCGTGTTTTCTGTCGTTCCCAACAATCCGCGCCAAGCGAGCATTCCTAGAGGAGAAATATCTATGCCTATTGCCGATGAGCGCGCAAAAGCAGTCGAACTGGCCCTTTCGCAGATCGAAAAGCAGTTTGGAAAAGGGTCCATTGTCCGTCTTGGATCGCGGGAAGCGCTGGTTCCGATCTCGGTAATCTCAACCGGATCGATCAGCTTTGACGCGGCGTTGGGTGTGGGTGGGGTACCGCGCGGAAGAGTGATTGAGGTTTTCGGGCCGGAGTCATCGGGCAAGACGACGATTACGCTGCAGATCATCGCCGAAGCGCAGAGGAACGGCGGGCTGGCGGCATTCGTGGATGCGGAGCACGCGCTGGATCCGGGGTATGCCAAGAAACTGGGCGTTGACGTCGACAATCTGCTGGTTTCGCAGCCGGATTCGGGCGAACAGGCACTGGAGATTACAGAAGCGCTGGTCCGCTCCGGCGCGATTGATGTGCTGGTCGTGGACTCGGTGGCGGCCCTGGTTCCGAAGGCTGAGCTCGATGGCGAGATGGGCGAATCGCACATGGGCCTGCAGGCGCGGTTGATGTCGCAGGCGCTCAGGAAGCTGACAGGGACGGTCTCGAAGTCGCGCACCTCGCTGATTTTCATCAACCAGATTCGCGAGAAGATCGGTGTGATGTTCGGCAATCCGGAGACGACCACGGGCGGACGCGCTCTGAAGTTCTACTCCTCGGTGCGCGTGGATATCCGCCGCATCGCCGCCATCAAAGAAGGCGACGCGGTTACGGGCAATCGGACCAAGGTGAAGATCGTAAAGAACAAGGTTGCCGCGCCGTTTCGTGAAGCCGAGTTCGACATTCTCTACGGCGAGGGCATCAGCCGCGAAGGCGATGTGCTGGACCTGGCGGTTGCCAACAACATTGTGGAGAAGTCGGGCGCGTGGTACAGCTATTCCGGCGAGCGTATCGGGCAGGGGCGCGAAAATACGCGTAACTTCCTGAAGGAAAACAAGGACATCTTTGCCAAGATGGACGGCGAGGTTCGCAAGAAGCTAGGCATTGGCGTTGCCAAGGCTGAGGTGCCCGAGGTTCCGGCCGCGGGACCAGCCGAGGCCAAGGAAGCGGTTCGCGTCCGTCGGGGCTAATCGCCACAATTCTGCACTATCCGGAGGCAAGGCATGGGCGTTCGGCCGTTTACGATGGTCGTTCTTGCGACAGCCTTGCCTTCTTCTGTTCGTTGGACCTGTCAGGATTCTCCTGCTCCATCTAAGCCGCTGCAGACACCGCTTCCCATCAAATGCCCTTACATACCCCTGTTCGGCTCGTCAAAAGCATCCATGAATGCGAAATTGCGCATGACTGGCGAATGCCGCAGGGGAACTTCGATTGGCGGCAAACGTATGAAGGAAGGTACGGCGGCTTCCTTCGCTTCTTGGTGGTTGCTCTAAACTTGGAACACGAATGAATACTTTCGGGCGAGCGGTCGCGAATCTTCATCAGCGGGTTATTTTCTGCTGGCTGGCGGTCGCTTGCTTGTGCGCATTGTCTGCGTATTCGCAACAGCCCGCCACGGCCAGCAGCGAATCAGCCAATGCACCGACCGCCGGAATACGCGCCGTCACGCTTCTCGACGGTCAATGGCGCTTTCACACCGGAGATGACCTGCAGTGGGGCGAATCGGGCTTTAACGACTCCGACTGGCCCACTGTCAACCTCAACCAGTCACTGGTGGAGCAGGGGTTCGATACCTATAACGGGTATGCGTGGTATCGGCTGACGATTCAGCCGCAGCAACTTGCGCAGTTCAGCACTTTTGCTTCAGGGCAGCCGCTCTCGCTGCTAATTTCGAGCAACTCGGTTGGCCAACTGGATGTGTTTGTGAACGGCGCGGAGGCGGGCCATACCAAGGGAATGACGGAATCGCCCTCGGAGTACCAGTCTCCTCCGTTTGTTGTGCAACTGTATCCGGCGGCATCGGGACCAACGGTGATCGCGATACGTACCTGGGCAGGGCCGGAAACGACGATTACCCGCGGACTTCTGCGCAGGGTGGAGCTTGGCGCGGCGAATGATATGACTGAGCGCCATGCGATGGCGATCGGCCGCCAGTGGAACGAGTACGTCGTTTCCAACCTGCTGGTCGCGTTTCTTTTTATCTGCGTCGCTATCCTGGGTGGATTTCTCTATATGGCGCAGAGACACCACCCCGAGTACCTGTGGCTTGCGCTGTTGTGCCTCTCGGTCGCTGCGGGTGGCGCGGCGGACTCCGCTTTCGGGCTTGCGATCATGCCGCTCTCGGCCTACCGCATCTTCACGATGTTCAGCGGCCGCATCTTTATCGCCATCACGCTGGAATTTGTTCTCCACTTCACGGGGACGAAGTCGCGGAAATTCGTGCGTGGTGTGCAGATCGGGGTGCTGCTGGTTCCTTTCGTCTCCTTCCTCCACCTGACCCTGGTGTATCAAATCCTGTCGGTTGCCTCAGAGGTTCTGTTCTGCGGGCTGGTTATTGTTTTGCTGTTCCGCGCCTGGCGAACGGGACGAAGCGAGGCTGGCGTGATGCTGCTGCCGTTCTTTTTGGCAGCGATCGCAGACTCCGCGAGCACGGTGCTGGACTTTGCGGCTTCACGGCATTGGCTGCCTGAGCAGTTTGCTTCGCATCGCTTCTATTTCGGGCCTATTGAATTTGGCATCGGCACAGTAGCTTACACAATTTTCCTGGGAAGCCTGATCGCGGTGATTCTGTACCGCTTTGTCCGCATCAGTCAGGAAGAGCAGCGGTCGGCGGCGGAGATCTCGGCGGCGCGCAGTGTGCAGGCGCTTCTGATTCCCACGCAACTGCCGTCGAATCGCAACTTCATGCTCGAGAGTGCATACCTGCCGGTCAACGGCGTTGGTGGAGATTTCTTCCAGGTTCTGCCGCTGAAGGATGACTCGCTCTTGATCGTGGTCGGAGACGTGAGCGGGAAAGGGCTGCAGGCTGCGATGAATTCGAGCACGCTTGTGGGCGCGCTAAGGAATGAGTTGTCGCACGATCCAGCGACGGTGCTGAACCATCTGAATCACGTTCTGATCGGGGCCGTGTCGTCGCCGGGAACGGCGGTCAAAGAGCTAGACTGCGCGCCCTGTTTTGCAACGTGTCTTTGCGCGCGCGTCTATCCGGACGGAACCACGACGATCGCCAATGCCGGCCACCTGAATCCGTATCGCGATGGGCGCGAAGTTGCGCTTGCGGGGAGTCTGCCGCTGGGAGTGATTGCCAACACTGAGTATGAGCAGTCGAGCTTTCAACTGAATCGCGGCGACCGGCTCGTCTTTCTCTCTGACGGTGTGGTGGAGGCGACCAACGCAGAAGGCGAGTTGTTCGGATTCGAGCGTACGCAGCAGGTGAGCAACGAATCGCCGCGGTACATTGCGCAGACGGCGCAGCGATTCGGGCAGACCGATGACATTACGGTTGTCTCGCTCTACCTTTCTTCCCGCACGGCCCAGCCCAGCAAAGAAGAACTCGCTTATAGCAAGTGAGTGCTTCGCGGGCGTTGACACCTCCATTTTTGTCGGGCGCAAATAATTGTCACCACGGAGAGCATCTGAGAAGCCAACCCCAGGAGCGGCCGGCGCGCTGGAAATACCGTAGAATCAAACCGGAGCAGACTCGATGAGCGTGAAAGCCCTTTATCCCGGCACGTTCGATCCGCCGACGAACGGGCACATCGATCTGATCCAGCGCGGCTCAAAGCTCTTCGAACATTTGACAGTCGCCATCTTGAAGAACCCGGTTAAGAATCCTTTGTTTACCGTGGAAGAGCGCGTGGAGATGCTGCGCGAGTCGACGGCTGCGCTTGGCAACGTGAGCGTGGCAACGTTCGACGGGTTGATGGTGGATTTTGCGCGCCAGCTTGGCGCCACCGCCGTGCTGAGAGGCATTCGCGCCATCTCCGATTACGAGCACGAGTTTCAAATGGCCCTGATGAACCGGCGTCTGGCGCCTGAGATCGAAACTGTCTTTTTGCAACCGGCGGGCCGCTACTCATTTGTAAGTTCGCGCATGCTCAAGGAAGTTTTCAGCTTTGGCGGCGAGGTCGCCGGGCTGGTTCCCCCGAATGTTCTCAAGCGCCTGCGCGGCCGCATCAGCAGCGCAGGCTGAACCGCACACGCTGCGCCGAGAAACGCGCAGGAGGTTCAGGTTGTCGGACTTCGTAGCACTCAATCCTTCATCGATTCATCGCGAGATCAGGAACACTCTGTTTGGAGATGTGCCATTGGCGGAGCTTGTGCGGGCGCATCCGAAGGTGACATTGGCCGAACCGTGGGCCTCGTTTCAGCATGCGCGGGATCTGAAAGACACAGGCGACGAACCTGCTGCAAGGGAAGCGGTTCTCGGGATCCTGGGGATGCCCGACCTTGAGACGCGGGTTTTTCTGCAGGCGTGGCACACGCTGCGCGAACTGGGCGAAAAGCCACCGCAAGGAAGAGAAAAAGAAGTTCTGGGTGTAGTGATTGAGGTCGGAATGCCGAAGGGGCTGGACCTGGTGGCGGCGTATCGCGATCATCGCGCCCGCTACTTCAACTACAGCGGGGCTGGCGTGCTGTGGGAGCGTCGCGACGACTCGCTTGATGCCCTCATCGACGAGTTGTTGCAGGCCGGCACCGTCGTGGCGCAGGCGATTGGGCCGTGGAAGCAGGCGCGGCCGCCCGAGCCCAAGAACGGAAATGCGCGTATTAACCTCCTCACGCCGAGTGGGATTCACCTGGGGCAGGGGCCCGTGGATGCGCTGAATCAGGATGCCTTGGGCGGCCCGATTCTTTCTGCCGCATTCGGGTTGATGAAGCGTCTCGTGGAACTGGCGAAGCGGGAGCCGGAGTAACGGCAGCTCTCAGCTTCAGAACCGTAAGGTCTGCAGAATCCCAGGCCTCGGAATCAAGACATGGAAGGCTCTATCTGGGCCATGACTTTCGCCGGGCCTGATAAATGCCCTTTTTCTTGGGGCCGCGCGGGCTGAGCTTGGTCGGCTTCTTCGCTGCTGCTTTCCTTGCTCCGGTCTCCTTCACTTCGGTCTTCTTCGCTACGACTCCTGTCGTCCTTGCCTTCGGCACAGGCGCCGAAATCTCGGTGGCTGGCCTTCCCTTTTTGCCAAAGAAGGTGGTGAGTAACCGCTTCATCTTCTTTAGCGCTTCGTCGACAGCGGACTCTGTGGTCGTGGCAATCGCGCTCGCGGCGAGGGGGCGGTCTCCCGCGGGACGCACCTCGATCAGACAACGCTTATCCGGCCGGCCGGTCTTCTTGTTATCGATGTCGCTGAGATGAATTTCTACACGCGTAAGCTCTTTGGCGAACCTGTCCAAGGCGGTCCTCGATTTGTCTTTGACAATTTGCGTCAGGACGGCATCCACATTGATCGTCTTATCGCTGTTGACTTGAATCTTCATTCGGTCCTCCGGTGAAAGCGCGGTTAACAAGGGGCTCAACGTACGCTCGCTTCGAACGCACTCAGCGAAAACCGCGAAAGGGTTTACTCGCTGCGTTCGAGTCCTACACTGCGCCCATGATGCGCGCTGTGTCTTCTTGCGATGCCTTCTGGATGTGTCGCGGAACATTCGGATGGAAGCTATAAATGAAACCCAACTCGATAAAAGGGCTGGATAGAGCCGCTAGCCGACATCCTAGACCGCCTGGATCTTCCGTGAAAAAAATCACCAACTTAAATGGCCACAGGATACAGATTCATGTCACTATGTTACGCACCGGACAGAAGCGTGCAGCGAATGTCCGGCCTGCTCTCCACACTGCGAACGACCTTGCGCTTTTAGATGGACTCGTCGAGGAAGACCCAAAAACCGCGACTCTTGAACTTCGAGCGCTTCTGCTCCGGCGCGTAGCAATGATCGACTAGATCCCCGCCAGGCACCGTCGCAACTGTCACTCTGAAGTCCGAGCCGAGAGGCCGTGACAAATGATGGATCATCGAACTGCTCTACCTGTGTCCCTGATCGCTTCCCTGCATGCCGAGGTGCAGCGCATGGAACAATCCGAGAAACCCCAGAACTTTATATTCATCAAACAATTTCTTCTCGATCGCATCGCGGAACTCGAGGAAGAAGCCGAACTGGAGGAACTCGCCGATTCCTAGCCCCCGTCCCCGCGACTCGTGATCGCCAGTACATCGCACGCCGCACAATTGGTGGGACCATCAAGTCACCGCGCGGTATTCGTCTCCGGTCAACGCGCTCCTTACCCTGCAGTAGCCCTCCCCGCAACAAAAGGGAAGGCGCGTTGATACGGGGACGGACCAGTATGAACTAAGCCGGCTTCTCCGCTATCGCCTCGGAAGCTGGCTTGCAAAGTGTCGAAGAGTTGCCGTCTAGCCGACATCCTCGACCGCTCTGATGCGCGATAGGCCAATCGTCCCTCCACCTACGTGCTTCTATCAAGGACAGGCGCATCGGGGCTTGGCGCAGCGTACTCAAATCAAGCGAATGCTACAATACCAGCCTTAGCAAGATGGCTCGCCGATCAGTCGAAGTAAATTCGAGGCCACGTCAAGTACGAACTCCTCAAGGCTGCGGTGTTGACCATAGATAAAGAGCTAAATAAAAAGCTATAAGTTCTACAAGGAACTCGGTCGGGTTCTAGTCCCAAAATTCAGAGTCAGGGGGCGGACGGTGCTTCTTTGACCGGCGTGCCACGCGAATAAGGTTCCAGAGCAGAACCCCCAGAAGCGAAAAATTTGCGGCGATGATTCCGGCTAGCACGCCAGGGTTGTTCTGCATTGGACCCCTCCATTGATTATTTGAGTCTAGGACCACAACTCTAAGGGGCAACTAAGGACACTCTAAGGCTTTTGTAAGAACGCTAGTGCTCAAAGTAGGGCGCGCTCCGGGCGGCCTGCAAAAAGAAGAGAGCTCATCTCGCGATGAGCTCTCAAACTCTCGAATCTTTACGACACTTGATTCAAGACATGCACTGATTACGACGATACGTCGAGCGCATTGGGAACCGCCCCCGCCTTTTCTTCATTTCTCACACTTCCGTACTGTTTCAAAACATGGCACCTGTGACAGCGCTCACAAACGAAAAACGTATGCTCTGGTGTCCAAAAGGGACAAATCACGCATTGTCTGCTGGTGTCCAAATAAATCCCGGACACCATTCAAAAGGCCAATGTTTCAGCGGGTATTGGATGCAAAACACAAAATCTGTAAAGATAGAAGCATCATGACAGTTGCCGCTCCTGCGAAAGTTTTTGCTGACCGTATAGGCCGTATTGAGGTTTCCGCAACCATGGCGGTGGCCGCCGAGGCTGCCAAGCTGCGCGCACAAGGCGCGAACCTTGTGGATTTTGGCGCCGGAGAGCCGCATTTTGCTACTCCGCGGCACATTAAAGACGCTGCAATTGCGGCGATCGAGGCCAATTTCACGCGCTATACCGTCGTTCCGGGCATTCCGGACGTGCGGAAGGCGATCGTGGAGCGGCATGCCTGCGATTTCGGGTCGGACTACGGGATCGACGAGGCCGTCTTTACCACCGGTGGGAAACTCGCGCTCTTCAACACGATCCAGGTTCTGGTGGATCACGGCGACGAGGTAATTCTGCCGGTTCCTTACTGGGTGAGCTTCAAGGACATCATCCAGTACGCGGGCGGCAAGGTGATTTTCCTCGAAACCAGCGAGGCGGAGAACTTCCGCATCACGGCGGATGCGATTGAAAAGGCGATTACGCCGCGGACCAAGGCGATCATTCTGAATTCGCCGTCGAATCCGGCGGGGTCGGTAGTGTCGGCGGAGGACCTGGAGCGGATCGTTCATCTCGCCCATGAGCGTGGCATTTTCCTGCTGCTGGATGAGTGCTATGTCTATCTCAATTATGCGGGGAAGCCGGTTTCAGGCGGCTCGTATACGTGGGCGAAGGAGCACATCGTCATTCTCGGCTCGTTGTCGAAGACCTACTCGATGACGGGATGGCGCGCGGGATATGCGCTGGCAGCGAAGCCGGTGGCGGCAAACCTGAGCAAGCTGCAGTCGCAGTCAACCTCGAACGCGGCGAGCATGGTGCAAAAGGCGGCGATTGCGGCGCTTGCGGGTTCGCAGGAGTGTGTCTCGCAGTTCCGCGCGGAGTTCATCGAGCTGCGCGACTACATGCTGGCGAAGCTGAAGGAGATTCCTGGGGTGACGTGCACCAAGCCGGAAGGCGCGTTTTACGTGTATCCGAATATCTCGGCGTTTATCGGCAAGGGCGGCGTCAAGACGGCGACGGAACTGGCGACACGGCTGCTGCACGAGGCGCACGTGGTGACGGTGCCGGGTGAGGCGTTCGGGACGGGCGAGCACATCCGCATTTCCTATCCAGTGACGAAGCAGAATATCGATGAGGGTACGCGGCGAATGGGCGAGTTTCTGGGCAAGCTGGGGTAAACCGAGACAGGATGTAGCGACGGAAGGCCCGGGAGACCGGGCCTTTTGGTTTTGGCGATTGGATAGTCCATGCTTTTCCCCACGGTTGCGGTGAAAGGCGAAGACGTCGCAAGGATCGTGCACCCGGCTTTCTGCGGCGACGCAATCTTAAGCGGACGGATGGGCCACCCAGAAGCAGATCCTTCGTTCCGCTGAAGAAAGCCGCTCCACTCAGGATGACACCGCGTCAATGTTAAAGCCGGCCGCATCGGCAGGCGGAGACTTCGCGTTCACTCAGGACGACACCGCGTCAACGTTAGAGCCAGCCAAATCAGCGGGCGGGGACTTCGCCATTGATGACGCCGACCCCGGGGACGTAGCCAACCTGCCATTCGCTGAGGGGAGCCTGGTACCGGCAATCGAGGCAAGTGGTCTTTTCGAAGCGGGCTGAGCATTGCGGACAGACGCCGCCGGTCTGGAAGGTGTCGAACGACGTGCTGCACTTGTTGCACCGCCAGACTGGTCCGAGGGGAGGCGCGGTTCGGCAACTGGGGCAGGCAAAGCCTGTGCGGCGGGGAATCTTTTCAAGCTTACGCAGGGCGCGGGCTGTCTTGAAGCCGTTCCAGCAGTTCATTCCGGCGTAGGCGGCGATCAGGCCGGTCCAGATAGAACGGGTCACCAAGGCAAGGCCGATGAGTCCGGCGACGCCAAAAAAGCCCAGAAACGATGCAACCAGCAGACTGCGTGCGCGGCCCAAGGGAAACCAAAGCAGGGAGCGCAGGATCTGCCCGCCATCGAGGGGGTAGATCGGCAGGATATTGAAAACCAGCAAGACGATGTCGGTGATGAGCACCGCCACAATCAAGTGGTATACATCTGGCGTCGAATACTGCAAATTCGACGCCTGGGCTGCCTTCCAAGCCACCGTCAAAGGTAGAGCCAGGACCACATTCACCAGCGGTCCGGCGGCGATGCTCCAGAGGGTGGCGCCCGGGCGCTGGGGCGGATTGACGTAGGCCACGCCGCCAAGCGGCCAGAGCATGATGGTGTCGGCGGTGCCGCCAACGGAGCGGCAGGCAAACGCGTGGCCGAATTCGTGTGTCAGCACAATTGCGAAGAGGGCCACGTACTCGATGACGTTCCACAGTACGGAACTGTATCTGCCCTTCCGAGCTTCAATTTCGTAGATGGCTACGAGGAACCACGTCCAGTTGAGATAAACGTCGATTCCATTGATGCGGAAGATACGGAAGGAGCCTTGGCCGGTGCCGAACATGCAGTTAGCTTACCCGATATGGCCGTTTGCCTATTGCTGCAGCGCAGATTTACAAAGGAATCGGGACAGTTGGAGCTTTGCAATGTCCGTCTGGTGAGGAACATAAGAGCCCGGGGATGCTAAGCTCTTTTTGCGCACCCGCGGCAGCCATGACGGCTGCAAAGACCTAAAAGTATCGCCCATCACTGTGCAAACCTAGCTTCTGTCGAGTAGGATGTGTTTTCCATGCCGAAGTCTATTGATTTTCGTCCAGTCATACTTGCCGGTGGCAGCGGAACCCGATTTTGGCCCCGCTCGCGCCGCGCCCGGGCCAAGCAAGTGTTGGCGCTCGATGGCGAGCGCTCGATGATTCAGCAGACAGTAGAGCGTCTGAGACCGCTGGCTGCTGCAGAGAAAACCTGGGTGGTCACCAACGAATACCTGGCGCAGGAGATCGCCGACCAGCTGACAGGTGTGCCACGTCACCAGATCGTCGAAGAGCCTGTAGCGCGCAATACCGCGCCGGCCTGCGGGTTAGCCGCTTTCCTGATCGAACGGGAGAATCCTGAGGCGGTGCTGGGGGTGTTTCCCTCGGACCACGTGATTGCCGACGAGCCGCGGTTCCTGAAGGCGTTGCAGAAGGGGATTGCCCTTGCAGCGGAGGGGGAGAATATCGTCGTCCTGGGCATTGAGCCGACGCGCGCTGAGACCGGCTACGGCTACATCGAGACCGGTGAAGATGATGGAGCGGAATCTGCCCTCCGCGTTCGCCGGTTTACGGAAAAGCCGAATCTGAATCGCGCGCAGGAGTTTGTGGCTTCGGGCAATTACTACTGGAATTCAGGAATGTTCCTGTGGTCGGCAAAGACCCTGGCTAATGCGGTCCGCGAGCACCTGCCGGATATGGCTCCGCTGCTCGAGAAGATCGCCGCAAGCTTTGGCAAGCCGGAGTTTGAAAAGGTATTTCGCGAGCTGTATCCGAAGTGCGAGAACATTTCAGTGGATTACGCTGTCCTGGAGCCGCGTTCGGCGAAGGGCGAGCACGCTTCACATCTGTTCTGCGTGCCGGCGGAGTTTGCGTGGAACGATCTGGGCTCGTGGGCTTCGCTCTACGAGTACCAGATGGAGACGCGGCTTCGGGGCGATGGCGACGGCAACGTAGCCGAGTCGGATGGCCACCTGACCATTGAGGCCGGCAACAACTACATCTACAGCCCGAAGAAGTTTGTTGCGCTGGTCGGCGTTGAAAACCTTGTCATCGTGGATACGGAGGATGCACTTCTGATTGTGCATCGCGACCACTCGCAGGACGTGGGCAAGGTGGTTAAGGAACTGGGACTCTCAGGGCGCGATGAACTGATCTGAACGCATCGCGGTCTCTCTGCGCCTGAATCCTATTGAAGGCTCCGCTTTCAACTACATCTTTGCCGATTACACTCTCTTAGAAAGAGCAAGCTTCGCATGCCCCATCCACAAATCAAATTTGGAACTGACGGCTGGCGCGGCGTCATCGCCGACGACTTTACTTTTGCTAATGTGCGCACCGCGGCGGCGGCGATTGCCGCTTATATTCATGCGCAGGAAGATCCTGCGAAGGGCCTCTGCATCGGCTACGACACGCGGTTCGGGTCGAAGGCCTTTGCGCGGGCTTGCGCCGAGGTTGTGGCTGCGACCGGAATTCGCGTTGCGCTGGCCAACGACATTACTCCTACGCCGGCACTGAGTTTCGGTGTACGCGGACGCGGCGCGGCGGGCGGCATCATGATCACTTCGTCGCACAATCCGGCGCAATGGAACGGCGTGAAGTACAAGGCCTGGTACGGCGGGTCGGGCAAGCCCTCGATCATCGCTGCGATTGAGAGCTATCTCGATAAGCCCGCGCCGAAGGCCGAAAAGCCGGCAGCGATTGAGGAAGTGGATTTTCTGCCGCCCTATCTGAAGGCGATCGAGAACTTCGCCGATCTCGACTTGATTGCAAAGTCGGGAATGAAGTTTGCCATTGACTCGATGTACGGCGCGGGAGGGACGATTCTGTCGGACATCTTCACGCGCATCGGCGTGGATCATGTGCAAATCCGCGGTAATCCGGACCCGCTGTTTCCGGGGATCAACCCGGAGCCGATTGAGCCGCACATTCGCGCGCTGGGCGAGGCTGCGGTGGCGCATAAATGTGATGCAGGGTTGTGCACTGACGGCGACGCGGATCGTATTGGCGCGACCGATGAGGATGGGAATTTTGTCGATCCGCACAAGATTTTTTCGGTGCTGCTGAGCTGGGTTCTTCGCCGTAAAGGCTGGCCGGGCGCGGTGACCCGCGCATTCAACACGACGAAGATGCTGGATCGGATTGCGAAAAAATACGGGCGCGAGCTGATCGAACATGGCATCGGCTTCAAGTATGTCTGCGACCTGATGCTGGAGCGCGAGATCGTGATGGGTGGCGAAGAGTCGGGCGGCATCGGTTTCCAGCGGCACCTGCCGGAGCGCGATGGGTTGCTGAACGCGCTGCTGCTGGCGAATGTGATGGCGGAGGAGAAGAAGACGCTGGGCCAGCTTGTTGCCGATCTTCAGGCGGAATATGGCGAACATCAGTACGGACGCGTCGATCTGCACATTCCTGACTATCTGAAGGATGCGGCAATCGCACGCGCACGAGGGCTGCAGGTGGGCGATGCGTCGATTGCGGGGATGCCGATTTTGCGGCAGGAGACGCTGGATGGGGTCAAGTTTTACCTCGACAATCCCGAGGCCAAAACGAAGCCGAACGCTGCGGAGACGTGGATTCTGTTTCGCGCCAGCGGCACGGAGCCGCTGATGCGGATTTATACGGAATCGACTTCGAAAGAGGCTGTTGCGAAGCTGCTCGAGAGTGGGCGTGCGTTCGCGATGGCAAGCTGAACAGACAGTGGATCAGTCGTCAGGGATCTGGGATCAAAGCTCAGATCGGGAGGAGACAGCGTGTTCATTCACATCTTCGGATTTCGCTGGAAAGAACATGCGACAGACGCTGAAAAAGAGCGTGCGGCGCGCGACATTCGCGCATTTCAAGGGCAGATTTTCGGCTTGATCGAAGTGTCCGTGGGTGAAAATCTTTCGCCGCGAGGACAGGGATATGCCTTTGCCGGACTGATGAAGTTCACGGATCGAGCAGCTTGCGACGCGTATGCCGTACATCCGGCGCATCTGGCTCTGCTGGAATGGCTGGTTCCGCTGATCGATCCGGTCGAGCTCGATTTCGAAGCCTAGATTTGTTCGTCTGGCGGACGGCTCACTTCAGAATCACGAGTGCGGCACTCGCGTTGGGAACGCGAAGGTGCGCAGCCTCGTTCTCGACTTTGAGGGATTCAGTTGTGCGCGGGCTCCATTTCGCCTGGGGCTGGATCTGTGCACCGGCAAGTGTTACGCCTTCGGTTGCATCAAGACTAGACGCCTGCATTCTCCAGACAGATGCCGAAGTCGCATTCATCAACCCGCGAATCGTCAACGAAATCGGAGTGAGTTCATCCTTGTTGAATACGGCGATCAGAGTCTCAGGCTCGCGCCTTGCAGCATAGAAAGTGGCATTGGCGCCCTTTAAATCGCAGTCTGCGCGCAGCATTTTGGCGCCAGAAAACTGGTTGGCGAGCACCATGCCGTAGAACACGGGCATGGCCTTCACCTCTCTGCCGGGTTCGCTTTGGATGGGACTGTAGAAGCCGCTGTGGACAGACTGCGGTGTTGTCGCCACGTTCATTCCTGGGGTGTGGCCGCCCAGACCGGCGGTGAGAAATGCGCTGCGGCCGCCATGGAGGTTCACGCCGGCGCACCCCAGGCTAGCGAGCTCGAGCAGGTAATCGCCCGCCCAGAGCGCAGCGGCGAAGGCGTCACTCATTCCCGGCTTTCCTCCGCGATAACAGGAGTTGCCTTCGGTCATGCGATAGGTGCGCCGGGAAGCGCGGGCAGCCGCTACGATCTGGTTTGTCTCAGATGAAATGCGCGGATTGCCGGCGAGAAGACGCTGAAGAGTGACGCGGGGATCGTCTGGCGGGCCCTCGGCATAATAGTGCCCGGTCAATGTGACGACACGCGATGCCAACTGCGGAGGCACTTGTGCGCTGAATCGCGTGATCCAATCGGATGAAGCCGCGACGTCCGGTCCGCCGAAGCGCGCGGAGGGAACCGTTGCGGCGATGGCTGCCGCAAACCCGGCCCATTCTTTGACGTAGTCGGTGAAGTCCCAGTGGGGCGGACGTGTGCCGTTGCTGGGGTTTCGGTAGAGGTCGGGCTCGTTGCCGATCTGGAAAAATTCCAGCCGGTCGCCGATTTTCTGCGCCACATACGCAGCCTCATTCGCGGCTCGTCTGCGAAGTGCTGTTGCCGAAGTTCAGGCCGTAGATCAGGCGCCATCCGGTTGCCTGTAGGAATCCGGAGAGCGCGTCGATGGCTTCGGGATTGATTTGAAAGAGCTGGTGCGGCATCCAGTTGGTGTCGAGATTGCCCGGTGGCACGTGGAGCTTCGGCGCAGTCGTGGATGCACTGGCCTTGAACCAGCAGAACTCGCTGGTGTTGCCGCCGAGGCGCAGCACTCCGTTGGTGCTCAGGAGGCGGAAATAAGCCACCAGGTCACGATTGTCGCGTGAGAAGAACGTGGGATCGGTTAGCTGCGCCAGTTCGTAGCTGAGGCCGGTGAAGGTGCGGGGAACCATCGGAGCAGAGGGATCGCTCTGCAAGGTCAAATCCGCTGAGACTTCGGGAGCGGGCGAGGCGATTGCGCGATGGCAAGATGATGCTGCGGCGGCTACTGCGCAGAACAGGAAGTCGCGGCGATTCATGGTTTTTGCCTCGGGAAGATCTTAAATTCGCGGACTCCGGAGGGCTGCGAGAGATTTTGGTTATTGACGGATTATTGTGTATACGCAATAATCCATTTGCCAGATGAATGAAACGAGCCAAAGAGAGCCGGGGGAGAGCGGGCTTTTCAACCGAATCGCGGTGCTGCGCGCGGAGCGGGGAATCAGTCGGCAGGAGCTGGCGGATGCGGTTGGGGTGAACTACCAGACGATCGGATTTCTGGAGCGGGGCGATTACGGGCCGAGTCTGAAGCTTGCATTTCAGATTGCGGGGCTCTTTGGGCTGCCGGTGGAGGCGGTTTTCTCGATGGAGCCGTTCAAGCCGCTGAGCCTGCAGGTGTACGGGACGACTAGGACACAGGAGAAGGAACGAATCTGAAACCAGGCCAAAGGAATCCGCATGAGAAGTGAACTTTTCTTTCTTGGAATGCGCATCAATATAGCTTCGCGGAGCCATCGCCGCTGGCTGGTGGTAGCGATCTTCGCCGGTTTTGCCGCTCTGCTCGTCTCATGGTTCGTCTTCTACGGAACCTTGGCTGTCTTGCTGATCTTTCTGGCCTTCACACGCCTTTGTCGTTTTCTCGGAGGCAGAAGCTATCGAGGCGGACTGCTTCCATCTTTCGACGGCGGCGATGAGCGCGAGCTCATTCGGCGCTACCGTGCGCACTACGTTACCTACGAATATCTTGACCTTGCGTTCCTGCCGGCGCTCGTGGCCGCAATATTCAAGGCCAATCCGCATAATCTGCCCGCGAATCCAGCACTGCGCATCTTTTTCGGCCAGCTTCCCTATGGCCTCCTGGTTGCGGCAGGGATTCTGTATTACACGCTGCCGCAGGCGATGCTGCTGTGGACCGAGCCGGACATGGAGGAAGCGCAGTGAGAGCTGAACTGGTGTTGATGGGGAAGCGGCTGGACATGGCGGCACGTGTGCATCGGCGAGCGCTGGTGGTGTCGATCTATGTGGGGCTTGCGTTGCTGATGGCTGCGCTATGGTCAGTGGATCGGTGGCATACGTCGGGCGTGTACATGATCTTCGCGACCATCCTGGTGAACCGGCTTTTTCTCGGTGGATATAACTTCGGCGGACTGATCAAGCCCTTCAATGGCAAAGCGCCGCGGCGATCGTATGCGGAGACTCCGTTTCTGATGCTGGCGCTGCGCGTATATCAACCAACGCCGGAGGAGAGCGAGTATCGCAACGATGAGCGCGAAGTGCATCAGAGGGACCGCGCTCACTACCAGGCCTACCAGGTGCTGACGATTGCGTTGACTGTGCTGTGGCTGCTGGCGGACTGGAAGATGAAGGCGCCTCGATTGCTGGCGTGGATGCCAGTCTCGGCGGACGTGCTGCTGTACGGGTTGGTGCTGATGGCGATTGTGGCGGCGGTTACGCTGCCGCAGGCGATTCTGCTGTGGACGGAGCCGGACATGGAGGAGGCGGAATGAACGCGGCCAGAGAGCTTTTCAGGGGCTGAGTCCACATCATTTTGGCGCTTCGCGGTACGACTGAATCGTGCGATGAAACAAGATCGTGCCGTAGTGTTAGGCAAAGACAACAGCAGATCCTTCGCGACACTTACCCCAGTATCGCTTGCACGATCCCGGGGCCCCAAGCGTGCGTCGCTTCAGGATGACACTCCAGTGATAATTTGAGAGTCCTCATTTCTGACGGCAACATGGCTCTTAGATTGTCTTGTCGTCGGCGTGATCTTCTTTGACGTCGGGGTAGTGGTGGCAGCCGAAGAGGCGGAAGTCCGAGACATTTCTTCAGGCGGAACTGGCCAGATTGCTGACGCTGCGGGAGTTTGAGGCGGAAGAAGTCGGCGCCGTCGACGTCGTCGAGATAGAAGGCGGGGCGGGCGTCGGCGGATTCAGTGGCGATTTCGATGTTGCTGAGTTCGACGTTCTTTGCGTGGCGAATGTACATGCCGGTTGCGGGCAGGTCGCCGAACATGGTGGGCTCGGGATATTTGTCAGCATTTTCCGCGGGCTGAATTGCAGCCATCTCAGCGCCTGCGCCGCCGACCTGGTGCAGATAAACGTCGCTGATCTTGAGATCTTCGATGGGGTGGTCGGTTACTCCGGCAATGATGGAGGGCAACTGCGCTGCGTTTGAACTGACGACGTTGCTGATGAGGATGCGCTTCATGGTGCCGACGACAGTCTGTGGTTTGGGGCCGCGGAGGCGAGCGCCGAGACGAAGAAAGAAGGGCGCGCTGACGTCACGCATCGCGACGTTGGAGAACGTAATGTCTTCCACGATGGCGCCATCGACGGATTCAAGCGCAAACCCGCGGCAGCTCTCGAAGATGCAGTTGGAGATGGTGACGTTTTTGAATCCGCCGTTGGTTTCGGTACCGAGCTTGATGCGGCCAGTGCCTACACGGCCTTTCGGCATCTCCATTTTCTTCCATGTGCCGTCGAGGAGAGAGCCAAGCTCGTAAACTCCGGTGACGTAGCAGTTGGTGATGGTGAGGTTCTCTGTGGCGCGCGCGTAGCCGAGTGCATAAGAGCTTTTGGGGCAGATGCCATCGTCCCACGGCGAGTTGACTGTGCAGTTAGAGACGCGGACGTTGCGGCAGCAGTCGATGTCGATGCCGTCGCGGTTGGTGTCGATCTTGAGGTTGTCGATGGTGAGGTTGTCGACGCCGGTGGCGAGGATGCCGAACCATCCGCCCTGGAGAATGGAGAAAGTCGCTGAGGATCACGTTGCGGCAGTTCTTGAGGGCGATAGCCTTGTTGCCGACACCGGGAGCGGTGGTGTTGGGCAGAAGTGTTTCACTATGGCCGCGGCTAAGGCCTTTGCCCCAGATGAGGCCGGGGCCGAAGATGCCGAAGTCGTGGATGTTTTCGCCCCAGATGAGGCTGTTGTGCCAGTGATTGTGGCCGTAGTCCTGGTAGGGTTCCCAGGCGCCTTGCGGCTCGGCAAGGTCATATCCTCCGGTGGGCAGGCCATCGTATGGGGTGGGCGCGGCGAGGATGGTGGCGCCTTGCTGAAGAAAGAGCGCGACGTTGCTCTTGAGATGGATCGAGTAGCTCAAGTAGACGCCAGCGGGGAAGATGACGGTTCCGCCGCCTGCATTGGCGGCGGCATCGATGGCCGCATTAATAGCGGGTGAATCGATCGAGGTTCCGTCGCCCTTGGCGCCGCAGGCTTGAACATCGAAATAGATGCGCTTTTGCGCAGTCGCGACGGATTGCGATTGCGAGCTTGTGAGGGATGGATTGAGGAGGGTGGTTGCGCCGCCGGCGACGGTGAGTCCGGCCATCTTCAAGAAGTCCCTGCGAAAGTCGAGCACGGTGTCTCCAGGTTTCGGTGTCAGTTTTTCAGATGTGAATCGCAGCGATGAACAATTCAGCCATCGATTCTAAAGCTCGTAAGTGGCGAATCGGGAATCTGGGGAGTGGGGTCCTTAGTAATGCAAGCGTGCTATGATGATTTACTTCGGTGAGCCCCTGCGCCGATGAGGTCCCGCAAGAAGACGGAATTTTGAGTGAGCGCCAACCGCTCGATGCTTTGTCCGCGTGCATCGACGCGTGGTTCACGGCGTTTTATCCAGCAGCTCGGAACCCGACAAGGTCTTCATATTCGCGTGAGATCGATAGCCCTCATCTGTCGACGGTTTTTGGCTTTGGCGGCGCTGTTTTCTGCCAACGCGATCGCTTGGGGTGATCCGTCTACCTCGACGTTTTCGCGCGCGAGTACACCGGCGGGGGAAGTGAGCGGCATCTCGATTTTCGTTCTCACGATCACGGGGATGATCTTCGTAGGCGTAAGCGGGTTGCTGGTGTATGCGCTGGTGCGCTATCGGGGGCGCCAGGGCGATTTGTCGGAGCCGCCACAAGTCTTCGGCAGCGTGCAGATCGAGTTGTCGTGGACGATTATTCCAGTGTTGATCATCGTGGTGCTGTTTCTGACGACGGCGCGGGTGCTGTTTAGCGTACAAGATGCTCCGAAGCCGGCTACGGCGCTGGATGTGATCGTAGTGGGGCACCAGTTCTGGTGGGAGTTTCGCTATCCGCAGTACAACGTGGTGACTGCGAATGAACTGCATGTGCCGGTGAGCAGCGATGCCACGGATCGTCCGACCTTTATGAAGCTGACCTCGGCCGATGTGATTCACAGCTTCTGGGTGCCGCAACTGGCGGGCAAGACGGATCTGCTGCCGAATCGCGTGAACGAGATGTGGATCGATCCGCGAGCACCGGGGCTCTACGTAGGTCAGTGTGCGCAGTTTTGCGGAGCGCAGCACGCGAAGATGCTGTTGCGCGTGTACGTCGATACGCCGGAACAATTCAAGCGGTGGATTGCGAATCAGCAGAGGGTGCAGACCGAGATCGCGACACCAGGAGCGAGTGAGGACGCCACAACCCGTCGTGGGAGTTCAGGGAATGTTGTGCATGCAGGAACGAACATGGTTGCGCCGACTTCGCCGGGCGCGGCGGGAGATGCAGTGAGCTACGAAGCCTCACAGGATATTTCTCCGCATGCTGGGCAGTATGTGTTTGAGCACCAGGCGTGCATCAGTTGCCATACGGTGGCCGGGACCGTCGCCACGGGACGGTATGGTCCCGATCTGACGCACATGATGAGCCGCGCAACGATTGCAGCGGGAGCGGCTCCCAATACGAAAGAGAGACTGCTGGCTTGGGTGACGGATCCGAGCCAAATCAAGCCGGGATCGTTGATGCCTGCGATGCATTTGACCGATAGGCAAAACCAACAAATCACGGCGTACTTGCTGACCTTGAAGTAGTCATCACGACTGAGGTCGTCCTGCTGTCAAAGCGGACAAAGCAGCGCGTGGGGAGCGGGAGATGGGCACAGAGAGCATGCCGACGCCACAAGGGATTGAGGCGGGAATCGACCGCACGCTTGACGTGACCAAGACGGGAACGTATCTCGAACTTGTGCATAGCTGGATTGTGACGGTCGATCACAAGCGGCTGGGGATTCTGTATATCTGCTATGCGCTGGTGTTTCTGCTGGTGGCGGGCGTTGAAGCGCTTTTGATTCGCGCGCAACTCTTCTTTCCTCATAACGATTTTGTCTCGCCCTTTACCTTCAACCGCCTGTTTACGATGCACGGCACCACGATGGTGTTCCTCGTGGGAATGCCGATCCTGTTCGGGTTCGGCAATTATCTTGTGCCGCTGATGATCGGGGCACGCGACATGGCGTTTCCGCGGTTGAATGCATTCAGCTTCTGGATCAGCGCATTCGCAGGACTGCTGCTGTATTACAGTTTTATTGGCGGTGTGGGGCTGGCGGGGACGGGTTCTGCACCCGATGTTGCGTGGTTCGCGTATGCGCCGCTGACGGAGCGCGCGTTCTCGCCGGGACACACGGTCGATTACTGGGCCGTGTCTTTGCTGGCGAGTGGAATTGGAAGCATCGGAACGGCGATCAACTTTCTTGCGACGGTTTTCTGCATGCGGTGCAAGGGAATGACGCTGTTTCGCATGCCGCTGCTGCCGTGGTTGTACGCGGTCGTTTCATTTCTAGTGCTGGTGGCTGTTAGCCCGCTGACTGCGGCGCAAGCAATGCTGCTGATCGATCGCTACCTGGGCGGACACTTCTTCGATACGCAGGCGGGCGGCTCGGCGATCTTGTGGGCGCACTTCTTCTGGATATTCGGGCACCCCGAAGTCTACGTGCTGGTGCTTCCGGCATTTGCGTTTGCCAACGAGATTATCCCGGTATTTTCGCGGAAAGCGATCTTTGGTTATCCGGCAATGGTGGCGGCGTCGGTGGGGATTGCGTTCATCAGCCTGAGCGTGTGGGCGCATCACATGTTCACGATCGGGATGACGTCGTTCGGGAATGCGTTCTTCACGCTTTCGACAATGCTGGTTTCGATTCCCACCGGGATCAAGATATTTAACTGGCTTGCGACGATCTGGGGAGGGAAGATTCGTTTTGCGACGCCGATGCTGTTTTCGGTAGCGTTTCTTCTCCAGTTTCTGATTGCCGGGCTCACGGGCATCATGTTGTCGATTTCACCGTGGAACTGGCAAACGCACAATTCCTATTTCGTGGTGGCGCATTTTCACTACGTGCTGGTGGGCGCGATTGTCTTCATGGTTTTCGCGGCTCTCTATTATTGGTATCCGAAGATGACCGGACGGATGCTGGATGAGCGGCTGGGGAAGTGGCACTTCTGGCTGATGGTGATTGGGTTTCATGTGACGTTTGACACGATGCACTTTCCGGGATTGCTGGGGATGCCGCGGCAGATCTACACATACGAGCCCGATCGTGGGTGGACGCTGCTGAACCAGATTGTTTCGGTGGGCGGATTCATCCAGGGCATCGCAGTTCTTATTTTTGTGTACAACCTGGTGCACTCGTATTTTCGTGGCGCGGAAGCGGGGCCGGATCCGTGGGATGCATGGACGCTGGAGTGGTCGACGTCGTCGCCTCCTCCTGCATATAACTTTCCGGTCGAGCCCGTGGTTGCAAGTCGCCGGCCGCTTTGGGATTTGAAACATCCGGAAGATCCGGATTCCGCATTTGAGTGAGGAGCGTAATGGCGACGGTTCCACTGGAGCACGTGGCGAATGAAGGCGCATGGACAGTACCTTCGCGCGGGGTTGTGGCGATGGCTAGCCTGATCACGGCAGAGGCGTCGATCTTCACGATCTTTGTGGTGGCGTATCTCTACTATCTCGGCCGGGATATCGTCGGGCCGACGCCGAAAGAGGTCCTGGAGATTCCGTATTTCGGAACGGTATGCCTGCTATCGAGCAGCGGATTCATCATGCTTGCGGAGCGTGCGATTGAGCATGGGCGCATGGCGGCATTTCGGTTGTGGTGGATGGTCACGATTCTGCTGGGTGCAATTTTTCTGGCGGATACCGGGATGGAGTGGTACAAGCTGATCGTTCACGATCATCTGACGATTCGCACGAATCTGTTTGGGACGACTTTCTATTCGCTTGTGGGCCTGCATGCATCGCACGTGGTGGTGGGACTGCTGATGATGCTGGTGGTGATGATGTTCGGACTGACGGGACACTTGCGCGTGGAACATGCGGAGCGCGTGAAGGTGCTGGCGCTCTACTGGCATTTTGTGGATGCGGTGTGGGTGGTGGTTTTTACGGTGGTGTACGTGGTGGGGAGATGACGGAGTCTAGAGCTTCAATGCATTCGGCTGACCAGCCTGGCGCGCTGCGCACGCACTCGATTCATCTTCCGGCGCCGACGGCGTGGCCGTTTCTGATGGCGCTGGGACTGGTACTGCTGTTTGCGTCGCTGGTGACAAGCGCAGGTCTCGCGGTGCTGGGCGCACTTCTGACGGTGGTGTCGATTGTCGGCTGGTTCCGCGCAGTGCTGCCTCACGAGGCACATGAGGAGGTCGCGGTTACGGATGAGGTGGTTGTGATCGTGCCTTCACGCGAGACGGTGGCGCGCATCGATGTGGGCGAGACGCATCGTGCGCAGTTGCCGCTGGAGACGTTTCCGATTTCGAGCGGGATTATTGGAGGGATTGCAGGCGGAATCGCCATGGTGATTCCTGCGGAGATCTACGGAATCGTTCGCTTTCACAGCATCTGGTACGTGGTGAACTTGCTAGGCGGAGCGGGGGTGGGGAACTGGGTAAATCCGACAGTGGAACAGATGAGCCACTTCCGGTTGAGTGCGTTTGTGACCGCGAACATCATTCAGGGCGCGACTACCCTGCTGGTTGGTTTGCTCTATGGAGCCATGTTGCCGATATGGCCGAAGCACCCGATTTTGCTGGGCGGGATTCTTGCGCCTGCGGTGTGGACGGGATTGCTGCACAGCGTGATGGGGATTGTGAATCCGTTCCTTCAGCAGCGGATTGACTGGTGGTCGTTTGCCGCATCGCAGGTGATTTTCGGACTGGTGGCGGGATACGTGGTGATGAAAATCGGCAAAATCAAGCGGCTGCGACAAGTGCCGCTGGCGATTCGGCTGGGCGTGGAGTCTCCGGGCTTGCGGCCGGAACCCAGCGGGGAAGAGTCGAAGCAATGAAGAGGGCGGGTTCGCTAGCCGGAATGGGCGCTCTGGCGCTGCTTGCGCTGGCGGGCTGCGATCTGCCCGGCAAGCCGAAGGCCGGGCCGGAGGTGCCGCGGCCGGAAGAGGTGCTTGCGTTTGAGACGCTTTATGCGGCTAATTGCGCGGGGTGCCATGGTGCGCATGGGCAGGATGGTGCGGCGACAAATCTGGCGAATCCGAAATATCAGGCGCTGGTTGACGACGCGTCGATGCGCGAGGTGATCGCCGAAGGGAGGAAAGGGAACGCTGATGCCGGCATTTGCGCAGGAGAACGGCGGCATGTTGACCGATGCGCAGATCGACGCTCTGGTGCAGGGGATGCGCGCGAACTGGCGGAGGCCAGATGCGTTTGGTGGAGAGACTCCGCCGCCTTACAAGGCAACGCATGCCGGGAATGCAGAAAAGGGGCAGGCCGTTTACGCGATTGCCTGTGCGCGGTGTCATGGATCTTCGGCGCAGGAGGCGGGGACGGCCGGGTCGATCCTGAATGGTTCATTTCTTGCGCTGATCAGCGAGCAGACATTGCGTACGACCGTGATTCCGGGAAGGCCGGATATCGGCGAGCCGGATTGGCGCGGGCATATTCCGGGAAGAGCGATGACGGATGACGAGATTACAGATGTTAGCGCGTGGCTGATGAGCCAGAAGCCGGTAAACCCGGGGCAGCCTTATCCGGCTGTGAGTACCGCGGCGGAAAAGCCAGGTGAGAAGCAGGCATTGGCGTTGAAGCATTAACCAACGTGCACGCGAGCAGGAGCAACGATGGATGAAAAACTTGCGCTTCCGAGCGAGCTGGAACAGGCGAAGACCCTGGAGACGGAGCGCGTAACGCGGCGAACGTTCCTGATGAACGTGGGGATCGCGTTGAATGCTGCGGTGGCGCTGGTGATTGCGACACCGGTGGTGGTCTATCTGCTGGGGCCTGTATTGCGGCGCAAGGAATATCTGCAATGGATCACCGTCGGTAACGTGAGCGATTTTCCGGTGGGCGAGACGAAGTTGATCACGTTCAAGAATCCGTTTTCGGATCCATGGGATGGAGAGACGGCGAAGGTTCCGGCATATGTGCGGCATTCGGCTCCGGACGAGTTCACAGTGTTCGCGATCAATTGCGCGCACCTTGGATGTCCGGTGCGTTGGTTTTCGGAGTCACAGTTATTTATGTGTCCGTGCCATGGCGGAGTGTATTACGCAGACGGCAGTCGCGCCTCGGGACCGCCGGAGCGGGGACTCTTTACCTATGAGATGAAGGTGCAAGACGGGAAATTGATGATCAATGCGGGGCAGGTGCCGACATTACGCAATCGCGCGAGTGCAAGTCCCTGTCCTTCGATTGCTGCACCAGATTTACCGAAACTCGTTTCGAGGATTGAATCATGTCCGGGCTCAAAGGGCCGTGGTACGAACGCGTCTACGATTGGCTAGAGGAGCGCGTACAACTCGAAGGGCCGATCAAGGATGCAGCGTTGCATCCGGTGCCACGGAATACTGCGAGCTGGTGGTACGTCTTCGGCAGCGCGAGCCTGGTTCTGCTGATTCTGCAGGTGGTGACGGGGATTCTGCTGTCGCTGGTGTATGTGCCATCCGCGGCGCATGCATGGAGTTCGCTGCAGTTGCTGAATCATCAATTGCCGATGGGGTGGTTCTTGCGCGCGATGCATGGATGGGGATCGAACTTCATGGTCGCGGTTGTGCTGATCCACATGGCACAGGTGTTTCTATTTGGCGCGTACAAGTTTCCGCGGGAGCTGACATGGATTGTGGGCGTGTTCCTGCTGCTGATGACGCTGGGGATGGCGTTTACCGGGCAGGTGTTGCGCTTTGACCAGGATGCGTACTGGGGACTTGGGGATCGGAGTTTCGATATTGGGGCGCGTGCCTTGGGTTGGCGGGGAACTGGTGTACCTGCTGATGGGCGGCCCGATTATCAATGGGGCAACGCTGACGCGGTTCTTTGCGCTGCACGTATTTGTGATTCCGGGAACGCTGCTTGCGTTTGCGGGGCTGCATGTGTGGATGGTGCTGAAGCTCGGAGTCAATGAGTGGCCGATGCCGGGTAGGATCGTACGTCGCGAGACGTACGTCGAGGAGTACAACAAACTCACGCACACGGATGGGATTCCGTTTGTGCCGGGCGCGGTGTGGAAGGACCTGATCTTTTCTGCGGCGATTCTGTTTGCGGTTGCGTTCTGCGCGGCGGTGTTCGGGCCATACGGGCCGAAGGGCGTGCCAGATCCGACGATTATCAACACGGTTCCCAAGCCGGATTTCTTCTTCCTGTGGATCTATACGGTGCTCTCGTTTCTGCCGCCGGAGATGGAGACGCCGTTCATTCTGATCGTGCCCGTGATCGGAATTCTGGTGCTGCTTGGATTGCCGTTTGTCGCTGGTGTGGGCGAGAAGAGCTGGTGGCGACGGCCGGTGGCGGTGTTTTCAGTGATGTTCATCGCGGTGTGCTGGGGAGTGTGGACGAACCTCGGGACGTACACGCCGTGGAGTCCGAAGATGGATGCGTGGAGTGGAGCGGTGGTGCCCGTTGACCTGCTGCGGAGTCGGACGCCGCTGGAACGGCAGGGAGCGAATGTCTTCCAGCAGAAGCAGTGCCGCAATTGTCACCAGCTTGGAGGGCTCGGCGGCCAACGAGGGCCGGCGCTGGACGCAGTGGCTACGCGGTTGACCGAAGATCAGCTTTACCGGCAGGTGCTGCTTGGCGGCGGAAACATGCCGGCGTATGGAAGCGCGCTTTCGCCGGCGGAGACCACGGCGCTGGTGCGTTTTCTCGAGACGCTGCACCCGAATTATCAGCCGCCTTCGCAGGATGCGTCGCGGCAGGTGGTGGGGCAGGGCGAGGAGCAGACACCGGCGCGGTGATTCAACGGTGCAGAATAATTGGCTAATGTGTCTCATGCTGATTGACGATGGTGCGAACGGCGTACCGGCGCTGGGGGACCTGCTGCGCGCATGGTCGCTGCCGATGGCGCCGTTGATTTCACTGTCGATTGCGCTCGTGCTGTATCTACGCGGCTGGATGGCGGCACGCGCTACACGCGGACGGGAACTGCCAGTTTGGCGAGCAGTTTGCTTTGTGGCGGGTGTGCTGTCGTTGTGGATTGCGCTGGCTTCGCCAATTGATGCGCTGGATGATTATCTGCTCGCGGCGCACATGATTCAGCACTTCATCCTGATGTCGATTGCGCCGCCGCTGATTGTGTTGGGTGCTCCGGTGGTGCCGTTGCTGCGGGGAGTGCCGCGGATTTTGATTCGTCGCGGGTTGCGGCCGGTGTTTCGAGCGCGATGGCTAAGGGCGGTAGTGCACACGATCACGCATCCCGCGTTTGCGTGGATTGCGATGAATGTGGCGTACCTGGGATGGCATTTGCCGGCAGCATTTGAGCTGACATTTCGCAGCGAACGGATTCATGAATTTGAACACGTGTGCTTCTTTGCGACGTCGCTTGTGTTCTGGTGGGTGGTGCTGTCTCCGTGGCCTGCTCGTGCGCGGTGGCCAAAGTGGGCGATCATTCCGTATCTGCTGAGCGCGGACATTCTCAACACTGTGTTGTCGGCGACGCTAGCGTTTTCGGGGCGTGTGCTGTATCCGTCATATGCTGCAGCGCCGCGGATTTGTTTTCTGACGCCGCTGAAGGATCAGGTGGCTGCGGGTGCGGAGATGTGGGTGCTGAATTCGCTGGTGTTTCTGATTCCGGCGGTGGTGATCGCAGCGAAGGAGTTGTCGCCGCGGTTCCTCGCGGATTCCGGCACCAGTGCGCGCGTTCCGCAGGGGCTGAAGGCCTCGATCGATATTTAGCGTTTTCATTTCGAGCGTGGTCGCGTGCGCCCGCGCGCAAGAGCACGGGCGCATCCCTTATCGAACCGTCGCGACGGATTCGCTAAGCGTCTTCGGACGAGGCGGCCGGACGATAATGGGGCCAATGATCGAGACAAGCATGATGACAGCAACGATGTGTAGGCCGGAAGTGTAGGAACCGGTGCTTTGGCGGAGATGTGCGATCAGGAGCGGGCCGAATGCGCTGGCGCATCCCCACGCGGTGAGCATGAGGCCGTATATTGGGCCGACATTTTTCGAGCCGAAGTAATCGGCAGTGAATGCTGGCATGGTGCCGAATCCGCCGCCGTAGCACATGAGGATGACGAATGCCACCTCGGTGAGATAAGCGGGTGTGGACAACGTCGGCGTGATCCAGAAGAGGCCGACCTGGATCAGAAACATGACGACGAAGGTCCAGCGCCGGGTGAGGAAATCGGAGGTTGCCGCCCAGAAGATGCGACCGAAGGCGTTGCCGATGCTGGCGATACCGACCATGATTCCTGCGTTGATGGCGCTGACTTTTGCGATTTCGTGGAAGATGGGTGCTTCCTGCGAGATGAGCGATATGCCGGCCGAGGTATTGAGGAAGAGCAACAGCCAGAGCGCCCACCATTGCCAGGTTGCGAGTGCGGTGGAGAGCGTGTAATCCGTGGCGGAGCGCTGCGCGATGACCGAGGCCTTCGGCGTCCAGCCCTCCGGTTTCCATCCAGCGGGCGGATTCTGCATCATGTACCCGGTAGCCATGGTGACGACGAGGTAGGCGATGCCAAGGTTGGCGAATGTCTGCAGTACGCCCACGGACTGAATGAGGTGAGTGGCTACCGGCGCGGTGACTAGCGCTCCCGCGCCGAATCCGCCGACGGCGATGCCGGTGATGAGACCGCGGCGATCGGGGAACCATTTGAGCAGAACCGCAACGGGCACGATGTAGCCGAAGCCCAGTCCGATGCCGCCGATGACTCCGTAGGAGAGATAGAGCCACCAGAGTTTGTCGGCGGAGAAGCTGGCGAGAATGACGCCAAGTCCATAAAGGAATCCGCCGGTGAGGGCGACGACGCGCGGTCCGGACTTATTTAGCCACAAACCACCGAAGAAGGCAGAGACACCGAGAACGAAGATGCAGATGGTGAAGGTGAGAGTGACTTGCGAGATGGACCAGTGAAAGCGCTCGGTGAGCGGGGTGCGAAATACGCTCCACGCGTAGACGGCGCCCAGCGCCATCTGCATTAAAAAGCCGGCCCCTGCGATTGCCCAGCGATTTCGAGTTGCCATTCCCTTTCTCCTTACTATGTAGCGGTCGGATTGGATTTCGTTTGCCGGCAACCTGCGGCATTTTGGTTAATGTTTTTGCCGAGTGCGTCGAGGAAGCGGTTGATAAGAGCGACACTACGCCGCAATTCAGGTTGCCGGAATTGAGAAAGCAGAGTGAATAGACCCGGCGGCTCGATCACGGGCTTGCGTGCGCTCCCGAGGGTTTCGTTGACAGCGGCGGCAATGCATTGCAGCAGATCAGGGTTGATGGAGCCGAGCATCTTCCCGAGGATGATGCTATTGCGCAGCACGTTGACGGATTCCTTCGATTCCGTAGCGGAGACTGCGGTTGCAACGAGCTTGTCACTCGCGCTCAACGCACCGTGCAGGACATCAAAGACACGGTGATCATGCAGGTCCTGGAGGAATTCGTACGACGCGAGCAGCGCTTCAGCATGTTCGGCCGGAGCGGCCTCAAGCCGGGCGATGAGCTCCTTGCGCGGGTCGCGCGGCGGTAACTCCAGAGCAATCGGTTTCGCCATTTGAATTCTCCTTTGAGTGCAGTGTCCGTGCTTCCGGGTTGCTCACTTGGGCGTCTGAATCTGGACCAAGCCATTGCCGGGAGTGTGGTAGTCGGGCCGCTTCCACTTGCGTTCCACTTCGACGCCGTTTTGCGGAGTCGGATGACCGAAACGCGAGTTCGTTCGCGGAAGCGGATTGGAGCCGGACTCCGGCAAAATCTCCATCCTTACGGATGCTTCCTTGTAGGCGGGGGTGCTGGTGATCTTGTCGGTATAGCTGCTGGTCAGCCGATTTACGGGTTGCTCGACGGAGTTCATCGGCATGTAGAGTTCGTGGCCTTTTACGCGATCGGTGACGACGGTCTGAACGCGGACTTTGCCATAGCGGGAGGTGAGCTGAACCCAACTGCCGCTATGCAGGCCACGCGCCTTGGCCAGTTCGGGCGAGACCTCAACGAAGGTGCATGGGGTCTTCTCGCGAATGCCCTCGGTGCGGTAGGTCATGTTGCCTTCGTGAAAGTGTTCGAGAAGGCGGCCGTTGTTCAGATGCAGATCGAACTGCTCATCGGCCTGGTCGGAAGGCTCAGTCCATGCCAGGGGAAACAGCTTTGCTTTCCCATCGGGAAAGGCGAATTGTTTTGTGTAGAGCAGGGGCTGATCGGAGCCGTCGGCGGCCACAGGCCATTGAAGCGATTTGTAGCCTTCGAGCCGTTCGTAGGTGACGCCGGCCATGAGCGGCGTGAGCGAGGCAATCTCTTCGTATATCTCAGAGGGATGATGGTAATTCCACTTGGCGCCGAGGCGGTTTGCGACGTCCTGAATAATCTGCCAGTCGGGCCGGCTTTCGCCAAGCGGTTCCATTGCCTGGTAGAGACGCTGAATGCGGCGCTCGGTGCTGGTGAAGGTGCCTTCTTTTTCGAGAGCGGGCGTTGCGGGCAGGATGACGTCAGCGAATCGGCATGTCTCACTGAAGAAGATCTCCTGCATAACAAAGAAATCGAGCTTGGAGAGCGCGTCGCCCACGTAGTTGGCGTTGGAGTCGACGATGCTCATTTCTTCGCCGAAGACGTACATCGACTTCAGCTTGCCTTCGTGGATGGCGTCAATCATCTGATGGTTGTTGAGGCCGGGCTTCGGTGGCAGGGTGACCCCCCATGCCTTTTCGAATTTGGTGCGAATCTCGGGATCGCTGACAAGTTGATAGCCGGGGAAGTAGTTGGGCATGGCGCCGTGGTCGCTGGCGCCCTGCACGTTGTTGTGTCCGCGCAATGGGTAGGCGCCGGTGCCGGGGCGCATGTAGTTGCCGGTGATCAGGAGCAGATTCGAGATGGCGGTCGAGGTGTCGGAACCCATAGTGTGCTGGGTGACGCCCATGGCCCAGAGGATGCATACGGAGTTGGCATCCACGATCATGTGCGCAACCTGCTTCAGAGTTTCGACCGGGATGCCGCAGCGCTGGGAGGCCATTTCAAGGGTGAACGGCACAAGGCTCCGGATGTATTCATCAAGCCCGGTGACCCACTGAAGGAGGAAGTCCTTCTTGGCGAGGCCGCTTTCGAGAATGTAGCGGGTGATAGCGGAGAGCCAGACGAGATCGGTGCCGGGGTGGGGATGCAGAAAGACATCGGCGCGCTCGGCCATTTCGTTTTTGCGCAGATCTGAGACGATGAGCTTCTGGCCGCGCAGCTTGTGAGATTGCTTGACGCGCGTGGCCAGGACAGGATGGCTCTCCGCGGTGTTGCTTCCGATGATGAGGACGAGGTCGGCTTGCTCGATATCGGAGATGGAGCCAGAGTCGCCACCATAGCCTACAGTGCGAAACAGCCCGATGGTTGCCGGGGCCTGGCAATAGCGCGAGCAGTTGTCCATGTTGTTGGTGCCGATGACAGCGCGTGAGAGCTTCTGCATCAGATAGCTCTCTTCATTGGTGCACTTTGAGGAGGAGATGAAGGCGAGCGAATCTGGGCCGGTGGCTGCCTTGATTTCAGTGAATCTGCGAGCGACCAGTGACAGCGCTTCATCCCATGTGGCTTCGCGGAATTTGTCGCCCTCACGGATAAGCGGCGTGGTGAGGCGGTCTTTGCTGTTGACGTACTCCCAGCCGAATTTGCCTTTGATGCAGGTGGAGATGCCGTTGGCGGGGCCGTGCGCGGGTTCGATTTTCAGGATGTGGCGACCGTGTGTCCAGACGTCGTAAGAGCAGCCGACGCCGCAGTAGGTACACACGGTTTTTGTCTTTTTGATGCGGGACTCGCGCATATCGGCTTCGATCTCGGAGACCTGCATGATCGCGCCGTAGCCGAGTTCCGGTTCGATGCCTTTGACGATCTCGATCATGCCGTTCAGTACCGGAGCAGGCGTAGCGGTGAAGTATCCTGCGTCGCCGAGCATGGTTCTCTCCATGAGCGCATTGCACGGGCAGACAGTGATGCAGTGGCCGCAGGAGACGCAGCTCGATTCGCCGATGGATGCGCCGCCATCCCACAACACGCGCGGATGAGCGTCTTCCCAGTTGATGCTGAGGGTTTCGTTCACCTCGACGTTCTGGCAGGCCTGTACACAGCGTCCGCAGAGGATGCACTGGTCAGGATCGTAGCGGTAGAAGGGATTGGTGAAGTCCTGTTCGTAGGGCTTAGACTTGAAGGGAATTTCCTGGTGCTCGACAGCCAGCAGTTTCGTTGTGTTATGGACCGTGCAGTTGCCATTGTTGTTGTCGCAGACGGTGCAGTAGAGCAGGTGGTTGCCGAGGATGCGATCGAATGCCTCGTGCTGGGCGGAGACGGCGCGCGAGGATTCGGTATTCACCTTCATGCCATCGGCCGCAGCCGTGGCGCAAGCGCGTACCAGCTTGCCATCTACCTCGACCATGCAGGTGTCGCATGTTTGGATGGGACCAAGCTGGGGGTGATAGCAAACCTGCGGCACTTTGACTGCGCATCTATTGATGACGTCGAGCAGACGCTCGCCAGCGGAAAACGCGATCGCTGATCCGTTCAGGTTGAGGGTGGGCATAGGAAGGAGCCTCCTCCGAATCTGGATGGGGATGCTAGCACGTGCAAGTCATTGAGAGATAGAGAGAATCGAGTCAGCAATCTGAATATTCACATTGCTTTAATCTGACACCAAAGCTTGCGCCAGACGAAAAATCTACCGGGCTCGAAGCTCGAATTCGAGCTGTCGATCAAAAACAAGGATTGGATGCTCGACTTCGGTCAAACGGTGCCAGACTGATTGGGCAGACAGCGTTGGGGATTCGAATAGATTACGAATCGGCGGTCGCGTAGAAAGCCTACGAGAGTGAGGCCCATTTCGCGAGCCAGCTTGACGGCCAGGCTGGAGGGCGCCGAGACCGATGCCAGGACGGGAATCCCCGCCGCGAGAGCTTTCTGCACGATCTCGAAACCGCCTCGGCCGCTGACCATCATTGCGTATTGTGAGAGGGGCAGAAGACCCTTCATCAGCGCCCAGCCGATAGCTTTGTCCACGGCGTTGTGCCGGCCGATATCTTCCCGAAGGACGAGCAGTTTGCCGACATCGTCGAAGAGTCCTGCGGCGTGCAATCCTCCGGTTCGGCCGAAGACCTGTTGCTGATCGCGAAGACGGGTGGGGAACTCACATAGCAATTCCGGATCGATCCTGAACGCCGAGTTGGGGGGGGTGAGGCCGCGGAGTCGAATGGCCTCGATCGACGCCTTGCCGCAAATGCCGCAACTGGATGCCGCGAAGAAATTGCGCTGCAGATCCTCGGGCTGGAAGGATTGATCGCCGAGTTCGACGCTGATGACGTTGTCTCGCGACGCTCCTTCTGGGGTGAGCCTGCGGATCTCGCCGATCTGTGTGGCAGATTCGATCAGGCCTTCAGTCCAGAGGAATCCAGCGGCAAGCTCTTCATCGTGACCGGGAGTGCGCATCGTCACGGTCAGGGGTTTTCCGTTGAGCCGGATTTCGAGTGGTTCTTCGGCTGCAAGTTGATCCTGGATGCGGCGGGCGGTTCCGTCCGTCCACTCAGTCACTTGGGTCAATTCGACTGCAGGCTGGACTCTGGACACGAGGTCGCTCCTGACGTTCAGCCTAACTCGGGAACAGCAAGCGCGTCTGCCTTCTCTAGCGTTGGGGGAAAGGCCAGGGAATCTACTAGTCGATGAAGTATCCAATGTCGGTGAGGACACTGTCGCTTAAATCCACGCCGAGCAGCCTTGCACCAAGCGGAGTTCCCAGGTCTCTTTCAAAGTTCTGGAGCACGTAAGCGGGCAGATCTGTTTGCCGCCGAAGCAAGCGCAAGAGCGCAGCGCTGTCGGTTGGGCACTCGTAGTCGCCAGGTAGACCGCAAGCTGGACGGATGGTCAGCGAGAGGGGAATTGTACCTGGGCCAGATTGGGGGTCATCGGCCGGCCGGGTTATGAGATTAACTCGCATGCGGGAATCCTGACACCGGTCAGCTTAACTCTCAATGGTACCGATGGGGGATGGGAGTTCGACCAATAGGGGAGGTGGAACCCCGGAAGACACCTGTGGTCGACCAGGCGCAACTCGCCATGAGTTGTCAAAGAAAAACGAGAGATGCAGGGCTTGCGCCGGTACGGACCGAAGCGTCGAATACGAAAGCCATGCGCGGGACGCGATGCAAAAACCGGTTGCGTCCGTCATCAAAGGAACGCGCCAGCCAAGCTTTCTGCGTTTACATCGGCTGGCATGAGATGTTTTTTTGGCGTGCAAGGAAATTTGTTGCCTCCGCTTTCGCCCGCTTCCACAGGTGTCCGCGGCAATCTCAAAGCGGTATGGGAATTCAACAGTGCGTCTAGAATTGAGAGGTGGTGATCAGTCGGCCGACATGAGCATCGTTCTCGGGAGACAGAAGCGCATAGGACGGAAAGTCCTTTTGTCCAGCCTTATAGACGAACGCCATCGAGAGATGGTGGGTCAGATACCACTCTGAAGCTTTTCGATCAAGCGCTTGCACCTTTTCTGCACCTAGTTTTGCAGAAAGGACTTTAAGATCCTTATCGGCCATGCTTCCTGCCGTTTTCCCGCCCTGGAGGGTTGCCACGCGGAAATGGTAATACGCGTCCTCTGCATTCATGTGCAGCCCCTTGCCATCTCGAGAAAGCACACCCAAAACAACTGAGGACTTCCAAAATCCTGCCGAGGATGCTTCCTTGAGTTGCGAAATGGCTTCGTCAGGAGAGTTTGCCAGCTCCGGATGGTGGACCAGCAGCAATCCAAGTTGGTGCTTTGCCGCAACCAGCCCCGCATCCGCAGACTCCCGCAGCAGGATTGCTGCTTGCTTGAGGTCTTTTGCGGGATTGTCGTCTGCGGAGAGCACTAATCCCAGGTGATATTGTGCACGGGGATCGTGCAGCTTCGCGCCGGTCTCGTACCAATGTCGAGCAGCGGTTTTGTCAACGGGAACGCCGTCGCCCAGATAATACATATCTCCCAGGTAGCAGGCTCCCAACCCGCTGCCTTTCTTGACCGCATCCTTAAAGAACTGTGCGGCAAGAGCTTCGTCTTTTCGAACGCCCGATCCAAAAAGGTACGCGACACCGAGATTCACTTTTGCTATCGGCAATCCGCTGGAAGCAGCGCGCGCATACCAAAGCACGGAACGAGCGAGGTCCTTTGGGACACCGAGGCCAACCTGATAGAAGTAGCCGACTTGATTCTGCGCGCTGGGGTCGCCGGCATTCGCAGCCTTCTCATACCAGTACGCCGCAAGTGTTTCATTCCGTTCGACGCCGCGACCAACGAAGTAGGCGGCGCCAAGTTCAATTTGCTGTTGGATTGAACCTCTTTCTGCCTCCGATTGAATCTTCGGGATATCAATGGTTCTTGCCGGAACAGAGGAGAGAACGATGATCGACACCGCAATGAATTGCGGGAACAGAGTGGCTGTCAGGCCACGGCCCGAAAGGAGATTTGTCATAAATGTCCTCACCGGATGAAAAGATGCGCTCGCCTGCCGTGACCGAGGGAAGGGACAAAGCGAGCTAGTAAGACTCCGAATTTCGCTTCCCGTTATCTGGTCTAACTTGCGCTTAGGTGGAAGTTAGTTGCAGAAATGTTTAGTCGCAGCACCACTGCGAAGCCATTCGTCATCACAGCGCGGCGATTGGTCACATATCGAAAACTTCGTAAGAAATGTGGCGGCGCTGTTTTCGATTTCTAACTGCTGGGGTAGTCAATGGCTTACTCTGCAAGACGGGACAAGTCATCCGCTGTGATTACCGTGACCACAATCGGACTCATCGGGATGGCTGCGACTGCGGCTGATCCAGCACACCGCGCGAAATTAAAACCCGACAGAAAGAGACTCTGCACCGAATTGGCCCGCCGCCTCTTCCCTATGAGAAAGTCCAGAATGTTTTTGCGGAGCTATTCAATCTGCAGGGCTCGGCGAAATCGGTTTCGATGTCGCGATTCGGCGAGCAAATACCTCTTTGGCGAGATGCAGTGGACCCGCGGAGGTCTTATAGCGGACAGGACTTAAGTAATCGTCCAGCAATCGCGTTAGGTGGTTACACTTATGAAACCCATTAGGTTAGCGCAGCTCCCGGCTTTGCCCAGGCACACACAGGCACGAAGTACATCTATCGCGCATGATCCGGCCTCGATTTACCAAAGCTCGCTGTTCTAAACGAGAGACGAAAGGATCTGAAATGTATGTGGAAGTCCAGCGATAGCGAGACACAGCAGCCACTCCGTGCCAATGGGGTTCAACCGCCAACCCCATCCGTTGCCGAGATTCCCGGCACGCCGGGCCGCGTTGGCACCTCTGCAACGATGAACCAGTATTCAATGATAGGAAAATCGATAGTGATCAAGGGCGAAATTGCTGCCTCAGATCCTGTTTACATTTATGGGAGAGTCGAGGGCTCGATCAGCGCGCCGGCACACCGCGTGACCGTCGGAGCAGAGGGCAGGGTGAAGGCTGACATCAGTGCTCGCGAAGTCGTCATCATGGGCGACGTGTGCGGCAATCTCAATGGTGGCGACCGAGTGGAAATCCGCAGCGACGGTTCACTTACCGGAGATTTGGCTGCGCGTCGCATCTGCATAGAAGACGGAGCATTCTTGAAGGGCGCCGTTGATGTCCGCAAGCCTAACGGTAAGGCAAAACCCGAAGCACAGGAGGAGCCAGTCTCGGCTTTGGAACGGGCAGAGCCACACCTGCTGCGGAAGCTGGTTCACCGGACCTGGGCGAGCTTTCCATTGTCCGAGCTTAGCTGACAGATCGCTGTGGAGCTATCGAAGGTAGCATGATCGGAAGCGGTCACTGAAAGTCCGCCTCTGCGCCGAAGCAGGCAGCAGCGATCTCTCAGTACGCCGCCGCTCCGCTCGCCAGTTTTCGCGCCGCCATCCCCAGCATCAGCCGCGAAATTCCTGTCATTAACAGGTTCACGCCCACCAGCGTCCCGATGGCCCAGACGGAACTCGAAGGCCAATGCGCCCAGATCAGCCAACCCAGCAGTAACGTGACCAGCGCGTTGACGAGCAACCATCCAGAACCACCTTCGTGCCGTGTCCTGAAATACGCAATGAATTCGACCACCGCTCCCGCCACAATGATCACCGCCAGGAACAGCGTCAGCGTCCCCAGCCCGAGGAGCGGATGCATCAGAAAATAAACGCCGCCCACGGCGTAGATAATCCCGAGGAGCACCTGCCAAATCACGCGACCCGCACCACCTCCACTGAACGCAGAGACCAAGTGCGCCACGCCCCCTAAAATCAGCAGCCAGCCAACCAGAATGGCCACCGCCACGCCAGCAATCGCGGGCTCCGCAATCGCAGAGATCCCGAGGATAATAAATACAACCGCCACCGCGATAAGCCAGCCGCTGGCTTTCTTTATGATCGTCGCAGGCCCATCATGAAACCCCCCGGTCGGATTCGCCGTCGTCATCAGACACCCCCCACACCAGATCGATAATTGGAACCTGCCGCCTGCCGGACGATCCCGGCGGCCCTAACTGCCTGATTTCCACGAATGTACTCATGCATCGTGGAGAGATCGCACTCCCGTTCTCAATCTATATTCGAGGAGGTTGCGATTCACCTGTCAAAACTCCCAGCTGCCGTCTTTCTGCAGACGCGGATGACTGTCTAACTTGAATGAGTATTTTGTCTGCGTGAACAAATTGAGTTTCAGAAGTAGTTTCTTTGTCATCCGGCACTCCGTTGGCCGTTCAGGGTGATCCGCTCCGGAGTAAGCAGCTTGAGCCGCCCGTCGGCTAGTTTTGTCAGAGTTTGGATGTAGAAGTAAGTTCCGCGGTCGTCAGTAGCCTCCATCACTGGCGATGGCGCGGACACAATCACGAGTCCTCCACATTCCCCGATCCAGTCGACATGCCGGTGACCGTGCATCACGATCGCCCGATTCGCCAGGGGACGAAGTTGGCGAACGAACCAATTTCCATTGATCAAGGCCGTGCCGATGCGATCGGAGAGCGCCTTTGTCGCCCTTGGATATTCGACGATGTGGTGGTGAAGAGCGATGATCCAAGAGGCCTGCGGATATTGAGCCACGGCGATCTCAATGCCCTGAAACTGCTCAATCGGGATCATCCCGAGGGCATTCGTAAAAGAGAAATGTGTATCGGCATTCGAGTTCAACAGGATGATTCCCAAGCCGTCACTGCGATCTGGCGGCAACACCATCGGAAAGATTCTGGCCCACAGTTCGGTTAGCGCATTGAAGATACGCGGCCGTGCAGCGTCGGCGAACCCTTCCATGTCTGCGACATATGGTTCGATCGCTTCTGCCAGACTCTGCCCGAGGCAGTGTTTTTCAAGATCCACGATGTGGACTCTTCGACCTTGGAGCGCGTTCATGGCGGACAAGGTTCGAACCTTGCGCAGCCTTTTCTTCGGGCTCGACGGCGTGTCGAGACGTGCCGGATTAGCCCGGTCGATGATATTGAGGTCGTGGTTACCCGGTATCACCAGGACTCGTTCAGCGAGCCTTGGATAGGAGCTCAAAAGATCGAGGAACTCGGCCCACTCGGCGGATCGTCCGGCGTCCGTCATGTCTCCGGTGATCAGAACTGCGTCCAGCGAGTTGTTGGTGCAGAGCATGTCCAACTGGGCAATCGCTTCCCGCAGTCGCTGGTTACCGCGGGGGCCGGATCTGCCGCTCTCGATGCGAAAGCCATAGCGCTCGCCCACCACGTGGATATCTGACAGATGGGCGATGCGCCAGATGCGGCCCTCATCAGGAGACACACCAAACCCGTCAAGATCGTGGGGCTGGGCCATTACGGTATCTTCGATCGCCCAGACTAGCGCGGCAACCGCGAGATATGCAGCGCCGAGTACGACGCTATTAGCCAAGGCAATCCAAACCAAGCGGTGAGGGAAGTTGAAAATGGAGATATCAACCAACCAACGCGACCTCGGCCACGCCAGGATCAGTACCAAAACCGCCAGGCCCGAGACCACGAAGCCTGCCGCAGCGGCGGAGGCGGCGCGCAACCTGGCAAACTGGGCCGAGGTAGTCCGCGAAGCGAACAGAGCTTCGACGATGTGCCGCAGCACTTCGCGACAGGTCACATAGCCAGGCTCGACGATCAGCGAGTTCATGGACCAGAAGCCGCTTTCGGCCAATCGGAACAATGTTCGGCCCCCAAACCATCCGATGGCTACGAGTGCCGACAGGATCAGAAAGGGCCAGACTCTATTGAGAGGGGAGGTGATCGTGGCAGAGACCTGGTTGACCCAAGCGGAAACAACCAGCGGCGCAAGACCAAGGATCAGTGCCGGCACAACAATCAGCATCAGCCAGGCAATCGCCAGCTTAGGAAGGCTCACCTCGACGAGCAGACTGCCCGCGAGCGAAAGCAATGATCGGCGCTTGGTGCTGGATCCATCATCTTCGACGTCGCCTTGGCGAGGATCAAGGGACCGCATCATAGCCTAATACACTGCTTGAAACTCCCGATTCGGAGCAAGCCCAAAAACTCTGCGAAGAATACTTTCTTTTGCGTGTGATCGCCTGAGACGGCGCGGCATGGGCTGGACATCTCGACGATCTCCCTTGATAAAGCGGCTATCAGGTTCCCTTCTCGCTTCATTCACTGCGCGCAACAGTCCATTGCTTGCAGATCTTTACAGTCTCATGATTGGGCTAGCCGAAGCAGTCTCGAGTGTCTTCGTGGGCCAACGCAATTGCTGATGCTGGCATCCTGTCTCCCATGTGCAGCACACACTAGGTCAGGAACCCCTAAATGCGCATGATGGATAACCGCAATATCACCGCTACCCCGTGTATTCGCAGGTTATGCGTGCTGATCGGTTTAGTCGCTGCGTTAGCTGGAGGTCCAAGCGCCCAGAGCCAGACCCATGCAAAGACTGCGCCTCCCTCACTTCAGGTTCCAAAGGCTCCTGGCACGCCCACGTCCTCACCAGCCCCCGCGCCGGCCCCCGCGCCTGTGCCCACCGACCCTCTTGGACGTTCGACGCCGCACGGAACCGTCATCGGGTTTCTGCATGCCGCTGAAGCACAGGATTATGCTCGAGCAGCGAAATATCTCGACACCAAGGCTCCCGAATCGAAAGCCGAAGAGCTTGCGCTCGAACTCAAGGTCCTTCTCGACCTCGGCACCTCCACTAATCTCGAAACCCTCTCGCGCCAGCCCGAAGGCAACCTCGCGGACGGCCTTCGCGTATCGCGCGAGAAAGTCGGCGTTGTGAATACATCGGAAGGCCAGATCGAAATCCTGCTCGATCGCGTCTCACGTCCCAATGAAGGCCCGATCTGGCTCTTTTCGCGTGAGACCCTGGACCGCGTCCCAACCTTCTACGCCGGCACGCAACCCAAAGATTTCTCTCATTATTTTCCTGCCTGGACCTCTCGCATTCGCATCTTCTCCATCCCGCTCTGGCGATGGGCGGCCGTCATCGTAGCTATCATTCTCGACCTGATCCTGGCCTGGCTTCTCTCCCGCCTCATTCGCTGGATACTGCGAATTTCCCTTCGTCGATACCTCACGGTGAATGTCGATGCTGCCATTGTCAAGGTCACCGGGCCCATCTTTTGTCTCATCCTGGCGGTTCTTCAGCGCATCGCCGCGGACCATAGCATCACTGCCCTCGGTCGCCATTACTGGATAATGGGCTCCATCCTCACCTTCATCTTCAGCGCGGCGTGGATGCTCGCCCGGCTTACCGATATCTTTACGACTTTCACCACTTTTCGTCTCCTCCGACAGCAGCAAACTGAAAAAATCACGCTCGTCAGCCTTGTCTCGCGCCTTTTCAGGATCCTGATTCTCATCCTTGTTTTCATTGCTCTGCTCAGCCTCGCCGGAGTCAATGTGTCTGCACTGTTCGCGGGACTCGGGATCGGTGGCATCGCTCTCGCTCTCGCCGCGCAGAAGAGCATCGCCGACCTCTTCGGTGGAATCTCGATTGTTATGCGAGGCGCCATCCGCGTAAACGACTACTGCACAGTCGCCGGACAAACCGGCACCGTCGAAGACATTGGCATCTCCTCCATCCGTCTTCGGACTTTGAACCGCTCCGTTATATCTATCCCCAACTCCAAAGTCGCCGAGATGGAGCTCGAGAACTTCACCATGCGCGACCAGTTCTGGATCCACCAGACATTCACGCTGCGTTTCGATACCCCTCACTCCTCAATCGAGAAGGTTCTCAACGACATCGCCAGCATGCTCACTCATCGTCCAGACGTCGACTCCAACACCGTCCGTGTTCGTGTTATAGGCCTGACGGCCGCTGGTCCCCAGGTCGAGGTTTACGCTTACTACAACAGGCCGGGCGGCGATTACAACTCTTTCCTCGCAGAGCAGGAAAAACTCATTCTCGAGATCCTGCGCGTCGTCGAAGAATCCGGCACCAGCATGACGATACCGATCGGCGTCGTGAGCCTTGAGTCCGAAAAGGCGCGGCCGAAGAGCGCTTGACTGACAGTTCGCTTAGGGCTCGCCAGTTATCCAATCAGGCAAATTCCCAGAGCGTTCTTTCCTGTGTCTCAGAATTTATCTGCTATAGATTCAGGGAACTTAGCAACTTGCAGCGGGCATTTCCCAATCCAAGAGCATGTAGAGTGGTTCGCTGCAGAGGGTGGTCCCTGTCCGTCTCCGATTCATACGCTAGCCATACCCTTGGTGCGTGCGATCGAGAGCATTCTCGGGAATCGGAACCATCTGATTCCGTACTTAGGCCGGCAATAGCGTCTGTTTAACCTTCAGGTTGGCCAATTCCAAAGGAGAATTCGTATGATACTCCGCACGCTTCTTCGCTCGACGGGTTTGGTTTTGTTGTTCTCGGGATTTGCGCTGGCTGCTGCAGCCCAGCAAACCATCAAATGCGAGTCCAATAATGGCGGCCGCAATTACTGCGGCAGTTTTGCGGCCAATCAGGTCACCATGGATCGCCAGATCAGTGGCTCCCCGTGCGTTCGCGGCAGTACCTGGGGCGTGGACAACCGTGGCCTCTGGGTTGACCGTGGCTGCCGCGCGACATTTGTGGTCGGCCGCGGCGGTGGATACCCGGGCGGCGGATATCCAGGTGGGAACCCCGGTGGTGGCTGGAACCATTCGCGACCAGGCGATACTTGGCCACCCAGCGGCAACTGGAACGGCGGGAATTGGGGGCGCGGCGGAGCCTGCTTCTATAAGGACAGTAACTTCCGCGGTGATTACATCTGCCTGCGCCGAGGCGAAAGCAAAGACTCCATCCCCAATATGAACGACAGAATCTCTTCCATTCGGGTTTTTGGCGGCGCGCGCGTGACCTTCTTCGTTAACAGCAACTTCGGCGGTCAGCGCGCAACTACATCATCCGACATCGCCAATCTCAGCAACTGGCGAGTCCCAGGGACGAATCGCAGCTGGAATGACCGCATCTCCTCAATGCGCGTCCAATAGCCCGCTGTGATGTATGCCCGGATGGATCAGCGATGAATGATGAACATCCCGCCGTGTTTCCTCTGAAATCGGCGGGATGTCTGTTCGAGCGCAGACTCCATCTTCTCAAAGATTATGCAGTCGCCAACCTCTCATCGATGCGAGCGTGATAGCTGCGGCTCATCGGGACCTTTTGCCCGTTCTTGAGCTGCACAATATAGTCTCCCCGAGCCTCAGTGCGAACCTCTCTCACGTACTGGAGGTTGACGATGGCTGATCGATGCACGCGCATGAAGAGAGACGGGTCGAGCCGCTTTTCCATCGAGGTCAATGTTTCGCGCAGAAGATGCGTTGTCGCTCCGACACATATGCGCACATAATTCTCCTCGGCGGCGATCCATTGAATTTCAGCGGCGGTGAGGAACAGAATGCGACCACGCGATTTAAACACAATCCGGGAGGCGTAAGGACTGGCTCCATCATGCCCCGGTCCGCGCCCTGCGGATTTTTGGCTGACCTGGAGTTGGCTCCGCGCCCGATCAAGCGCCAAGCGCAGTCTTTCCGCCGTAAAAGGCTTGAGAAGATAATCAACCGGCCGGACCCCAAATGCTTGCAATGCGTGTCGATCAAAAGGCGTCGTGAAGATGATCTGTGGCATTGCAATATCATCGGAGTCTCCCAAAGCCTTGATCAGATTCATGCCGTTCATGCCGGGCATCTGGACGTCCAGAAAGAGCAAATGCGGAGCGGCGGCGCGCGTCAACTCCACGATTTCGAGGGCGGTGGAACCCTCGCCTGCAATTCTGATATCCGGTTCTTCGCTTAGGAGTTGACGCAGCTTTCGTCGTGCAAGGACTTCATCATCTGCGATCAGCGTCTGAATGACCATAGCCATAGCCTCTTCGTTCAGCTGTAGGAAGTTTGTTCACCAGTTGCGCCGGGGAAAGAACGCTTTCGCTTCACGATATGGCAAGATGAGGTCCAATCCGAAGCGCACGCCAACGTTGTGGAATCAATGCGTTGGCATTGCCGCCACACTTCAATGAGCGGTCTGACTGTTCAGTTCCGATCTACATCGTTCAAATACGGACACGATTCGGTCCGTCGATTCGATACTCTTACCTGGGCCTTCATCGCGCCGCCCTCTTCATCGCACCGCCCTATTGACGGTGACATTCTGAGTGTTAACGAGGAATGCAGCCGTCCGGCGCTGCTCAAACGAGCCTCACGTTTCGTTCCATCGTCTTGATCACCGTGTCCATCTTTCCGCTCCATACCTGTTTGGCGAGGCTCAGAGTGAACCCTTGTGCCGTGTGGAAAGGAACATGCGACGGTAGCGACAGGGCGAAGGGATCGACTACTGCGTCCACGACGACAGGTCCACCTTTGTGGGCAAGAGCCGCAGCAAGTCCGTCCCGAACGTCGCCGGGATCTTCGATGCGGATGCCCTTCGCACCCATCGCCTCCGCGACCTTGGCGAAATCAGGATTCTTGAATTCCACTCCGAACGGGATTATGCCGGCCTCTTGCTGCTCGATATTCACGAAGTCGAGGGATTCGTTATTGAAGATGATCTGAACCACCGGAGTCTTTCGTTGCACTTGGGTCAATAGGTCGCCCAGCGCGAGCATGGTGAATCCCCCGTCGCCGCACAGGGCGATCGTTTGCCGGCCTGGGTACGCCAACTGCGCGCCAAACGCATTGGGCGCGGCATTGGCCATGGACGCCCACGTAAACGAACCGAAAAGTCTGCGATTTCTGCCGCCCTTGATATGTCTTGCCAGCCATATGCATGCCGTGCCCGTGTCGGCAAAAAACATCGCGTCGTCGGAGGCAAGATCGCTGAGTGTCGCGGCCAGGAATTCCGGACGAATCGGCTTGATCCCTGGTCCTTTCTCGACATAGTGCTGCAATAGCTCGTGGAAAGATTTCGTCTCCGCGAGATGTTTGTCGAGAAAGCCGTCGTCGGTCTTGTCACGGACGCTTTTCAGCAAGGCGGCGACGGTCGCCTTGATATCGCCGACAAGCCCAAGATCAACTGCGGTCCGGCGGCCGATGTGTTTCGGATTCTTGTCGATCTGGACTTTCTTCACACTATGGCCGGGAAGAACTCCGTGAAGGGAAAGTCAGTGCCGAGCAGCAGCAGGAGTTCGGCCTCATGGATTGCGCCGTAGGCTCCGCCGTAACCGAGCAAGCCGGTCATGCCAACGGCATTAGGATTGTCGTGTTCCAACCATTGTTTGCCGCGGAAAGAATAGCCCACCGGCGCCTTCAGTCTGCCCGCCAGTTGGACCACCTCATCGTGGGCATCTCTGCAGCCATCGCCCCCGAAAATCGCTACCGTTTTCGCATCGTCGATCATCTTCACAAGTTGATTCAGGTCGGCGTCGGAAGGGCGAAGGATGGGTGGGTTAGGGATCGTGACGGCGCTAGAGTAGTCGGCTACATCCGCCGACGCGACGTCGCCCGGGATCGAAATTACCGTAGGTCCGTTTTCCAAGACGGCGGTGAGAATCGCGGTATTGATGATCGGCCGCGCCTGCTCAGGATTGATAAGCCGCCCGGTGTAGAGAGATGCGGTCTCGAAGAATTTGTAAGGATTGAGTTCTTCCAGCGCCGCCGTGTCGATCAGGCTCGTCTCCACGTCGCCCGCAATGGCGATGATGGGAGCGCCCTCTCTGCGCGCGTCCATCAGCCCATTGAACAGATGGACGACGCCGGGGCCGGCAGTTCCACACACCGCGACCGGATTGCCGGTTAGACAGGCCTCCGCCACAGCGGCGAAAACCCCGTACTCTTCATGGCGGACATGGATGAACTCGATCTTGCCGTTGCGGCGCAGCCCATCGATGACCGGATTTAGAGCGTCTCCAACGATGCCGTAGCAGCGTTTTACTCCGGCGTTCGCGAGCATCTCCCACAAAAGATCCGCCACTTTTTTAGACATAGGATGTCCTCTTCTTAGATTGGATTTTTCGATGGGAAGCTAAACTCTGTCAGCCAATGGGCGGGCTCTGGGGTCTTTCGAGTGTGCAGCTTCCCGTGGCAATTTCGGGTAGGCGTTCTCGGAGGCTAAAGGTCCCTCCGAATATAGTGGTCCGAATCCCGATCTTTGTCGAGAAGGGCAATTTCTCTGTTCCCAGGGCCGCACTCTGATGGATCACTCCGCTTCGCACCATCCACTTGGATATGCATTCGGCGAACTGGAAATTCAACCCCGCCCTGCTTTGAACAGGACGCGCTGTGGACGCGCGTTGGGATGCAAGCTCTTTCGAACATGGAGCCAAATTGAGAAGCCTGACTTTCCTACCAACTGTCTGGTAGACTGCTCCTACCTTAATCAAGATCAGCTTGAATATGTGGCGTGGCAATGCGGCAAAGGTGCGTAGATCACTTCGCGGAAACGCGTCGATTTTTCCGCGCACGGCACCAACGGGACTTTGCAGGATTGGGAGAATGACCAGCGCGATGTACAGCATCCTCTCAAGCGCGGTGAGCGGCATTCGACCCGAAGGCACGACGCAACTCCAGTCCTATCAATCTTTCATTCTCGGCGATCTGAAATTCTTTCATGACGCCAAAACGATCGATGCGCAGGTTCGCGACTTCAATCGCGATCAACCGATCAATCCAGTATGGCGGACCAGATCGTGCTCAGGGTAACGGCAAAGGACGACGCAGTGCTTTATAAGCTTCATGAAATGAATCGTGCCCTGCTCGGCCCGGTGACCCAGCTAGCCCACTCCTATTCCCAGATTTTCTCCGCGCCCGGGAGCTGGCTGTCGCAGATGCCTGGCGCGTCGCGTGTCGGAGCCAGTTACGAGTTGCTGTACCAAATCAGCAGGAATTACGAAAAACCAAAGTTCGGCATTCACAGCGTGGATGTTGGCGGCGTTACAGTGCCCGTGGTCGAACAAACCGCACTGGCTAAGCCTTTCTGCCGCCTGCAGCGGTTCAAGCGCTACAGCGACAAAACGGAAGTCATCTCCACGATGAAGGGCGATCCGGTGGTGCTGGTGGTGGCACCGCTGTCAGGTCACCACGCGACGCTGGTGCGCGACACTGTGCGCAGCCTGCTCTCTGGGCACAAGGTATATGTCACCGACTGGATCGACGCACGGTTAGTGCCACTCGACCAGGGCTCCTTCACGCTTGACGACTACGTCGGTTACATACGTGAGTTCATCCAGCATATCGGTGCCCAGCGACTACATATAGTTTCGGTGTGCCAGCCGGCCGTACCGGTGCTAGCGGCTGTGGCGCTGATGGCGGCTGCAGGCGAGACAGAACCGTGCAGCCTGACGCTGATGGGCGCTCCGATTGACACTCGACGCAATCCAAACGGAGTTAACGACTTCGCCGCCGGCAAACCTTTGAGCTGGTTCGAATCTCGCTTGGTTCACGAAGTGCCGGCGAACTATCCGGGTCGAGGTCGCAAGGTCTGCCCAGGGTTTCTCCAGTACGCCGCCTTCGTCGCCATGAACCCGGTCCGGCACATGAGCTCACACTGGGACTACTATCGGCATTTGGTCCAAGGCGACCTCGACGACGCCGAGGCGCACCGCCGATTTTATGACGAATACAACGCGGTGCTGGACATGCCGGCTGAGTATTACCTGGACTGCATCCGCATCGTATTCCAGCAGCATCTGTTGCCGCGCGGACTCTGGCACGTCGGCGGCGAGCGGGTCGCGCCGGAAGCGATCACCGATACGAGCCTGCTGACCATTGAAGGCGAACTGGATGACATTACAGGCCTCGGACAGACACAGGCTGCGCACGACTTATGCTCCGGTATTCCCGCCGATCGGAAGCGACATTTGACGGTGGAGGGCGCCGGTCACTACGGAATTTTCAGCGGCAGGCGCTGGCGCGAAAACGTGTATCCACAGGTACGTGAATTCATTGCCGCGGCAGAGGGCATCAGGCGCCCCAAACACGGGCTCTCACAGTTGCAAATAGTTGGTGGCTTAATTTAAGCCTTCGCGCGGTCTCACAAGTCGAGGACCTGGCGTTGAGCATGCGAGCAGCCAACCTTCTTGAAACGCCAGTTCCGAGCTTCTTCGCTGACTTAGATCGAACAGTAGTCCGACGAGCGCTCCTACTCCGAGCCCTAGAAAGAAACTAGTTGTTTTGGGACTGTCATTCATATACTGCTCCTGCAAAAGCCAGATTGTGCGCCCCGGAGATAGCTTGACGGCGCAGTGTTCGATTACGCGGTGACCGTTACCAGTTAATGAGTGCGGACCCCCAGGACAGGCCCCCACCGAATCCAGACAGCATTACGCGCGAGCCGGGCTGCAGCCGACCGGTTTCCACGGCTGCCTGTAAGGTAAGGGGAATGCTCGCGGCCGCCGTATTGCCGTACTTTTCAACGGTGGTGACCGTCCGCTCCATGGACAACCCAAGCGACGTCATGATGGCTTCGATCATGCGCAGGTTGCTCTGGTGCAGCACCAGCAAGTCCAGATCGTCAGGAGTAAGACCATGCTCAGCGAGAAGGCACCGAATCGATTGAGGGACCGTGTTCACCGCAAAATCCCACACCTTCGGGCCATCCATCACGAATGTGTTCAAGCGGTTTTCGAGGACTTTCACGCTGACCGGCGTGCGAGTGCCGCCGGCAGGCACCTGGATGTAGTGACTGCCGCGACCGTCACTGCCCAGGCGGAAGTGGATGCCGCGCTCCTTTTTATCGGTATGGGATAAGAGAACTGCCCCTGCGCCATCGCCGAAGAAGATGCACGTTCGCCGATCATCCCAATTGAGAATCTTCGAGAACGCATCCGCACCGATTACGAGTGCGTTCCGAAATTGCATGGGAGCGGTCAGCATCATGCTGTGCGCAACATTCAGGGCGAAGACGAAACCGGCGCAGACTGAGTTGACATCGAACGCCGGGCATTTGTTCTCAGCCACGCCGAGTTTTTCCTGAACCATGCACGCAACGGCCGGCTGGGATTGATCCGGCGTCGCGCACGCTACGACGATGAGGTCGATAGCCGCCCTGTCGATGCCTGCATGGCTCAGGCAGCGCTCAGCAGCTTCGCAAGCCATATCGCTCGGGGCTTCTCCGGGTTCTGAAATCCTACGCTCCAGAATTCCTGTCCTGGTCGCGATCCATTCGTGAGACGTGTCAACCTGCCTCGCCAAGTCATGGTTGGTCACAGCCCTGGCGGGTACGTAGGCCCCGACGCCAGTAATTTGAATACCCATTTCCTCTACCCCAAAAAAATAAGGTTGACTTTCACTGCTCGATTAATCCGCGGCTACTCTTGACTCCTGATGCTTCATTCTTGAATCCCTCTGCTTGAGGAATATGCGACACTTCGTTTGGCCGTATTGCTTCAGATCGTTCAGCAGGTCCGGACGCCGATCGCTCTTCGATCTATAGCCGAGTTCCCGATCCAGAACGATGCGTGTGACGCGGATCGGGTGGAACTCAGGATCCTTGAATCTGCCCTCAGAGATTGCGGTGTTGAGCTCTTCGATGAATCCCAGCTCTTGTTCCATTGAGAGATTGCCGGACAGTGCGTTGCGCCGGTCGAGAATCTCATGGGTCTCGGTCGGAATTCGAGGACAAGTACTCAGGTTGATCTGGATAAGCCAGAGTTCGTCGATCCGGTGACGAATCAGATTATGGATTGGAGGGTTCTGAGAGAAGAGACCGTCCCAGAAGACGCCACGATCAGGGACCGCGACTGCGCGAAACAGTTCCGGGATTGCTGCGGAAGCCAACAGACATTCCACGCACAGATCCTCGCCAGTAAACAACTCGAAGTCGCCGCTGAGCACTTCCACGGCTCCGATTTGAAGAATGGGAGCACCCGGACGGCGCGCAAGCTCCCGAAGCTCGCGAAAATCAAAATATTCATTGAGCATCGCGCGGAAGCGATCCTCTCCCCAGGTGGGGAGATGGTATGGACTGACCTCGGGCATCACCATAAGGTCTCGCATTCCCATGATGCTCATGAGAGCCTCGTTGGCCATCCGATCCAATGGGTCGGTGGCCGCCATCGACTCCCAAAACCCTTGTAGTTTGCGGATCGCGAGCTTCCGATCGCCGTGCACGAGGCCATCCCATGCGAGGGCGGCACAAATTGCGCCACCGGACGTTCCACTCAACGCAACCACATCGACGTCCTCAGGGAGAGTCTCCATGAGTCCCTGCAGGACGCCTGCTGTGAACGCTGTATGGCTGCCTCCTCCCTGGCATGCAATTGCGACCCGGGTTCTTGACCGATTTCCGTTATCCATCGCTCCTCCTCGATTCGTATTGTGGTGTTACTGTCAGAGACGCCTCCGGGCTGCAAACCAAGGTAGAACGGTCTGCTTCTGAGCCTGGCTCCCGACCACCAGGCCAATGGCTCCGCGTCTCCATTCGGTAACACAGAACAATGAGCGTGCGTTTCTCGAATACAACCTCGTGAGAAGTTGTGCCAACTCGCGTTTCGCACACCAATTCGACAACGCGCGGAAAACTCAACATGCGGCGCAAAGCGCGCTGCTGTTCTGCGAACAGATCAAGCGGTAACGCCGGAAACGCAACTTTGCAGTCATCAGTGCCGACGCTTGCGATCGTTACTTGCTTGAGGTTGCCGCTAGGTTCCATGCAAACGTCTCATGAGTTCTCCTTGCGCAGACTCTCGCCTTCACATCGCCATGCCGCCATTGACATCGAGCACGTGACCGGTCACAAAGCCTGCGGCCGGTGACGCGAGATAGAGGGCGCTCGCTCCGATATCCATGGGATCCCCGAGACGCCCGACGGGAGTAACGTCAAGGACAGATTGCAGTGCTTTGTCCGGAACATGATCGAGCATTCGTGTCTTGATGAAGCCGGGTGCAATTGCGTTCACGGTGACTCCCTTTCTGGCGTACTCCCGCGCGAGTGTTTTGGTAAGTCCGATGAGCCCGGCCTTTGCGGCGGCATAGTTTGCCTGCCCGAAGTTTCCAATCTGTCCGACGATGCTCGATATGTTGATGACGCGTCCCCAGCCGCGAGCCGCCATGCCGTCGATGAAACACTTTGTAATGTCGAAGACGCTGGTCAAGTTGGTGCTGATCACTTCATCCCACGCACATCGATCCATCTTCCTGAAGACGCCGTCGCGAGCGACGCCGGCGTTGTTGACCAGAATATCGATTGCCTCGAAGTCATCGTTCACCTGAGCGCACATCGCGGTCACCTCGCCGTGCATCACGACGTCAAACGAGTAGGCTTCCGCTTTGCGCCCCATATCGCGGATCTCCTCGCAAACACTCTTGGCGCAATCGGCTCCCGTGCAGCTTGAACTAACTGCGACGTCAGCGCCTGCAGCCGCGAGAGTTAATGCACAAGCTCGGCCGATGCCTCGAGAGCCGCCGGTTACGAAAACCTTCTTCCCGACCAGGCTGAAGCTCGGAATTTGGACTTCATGGGAGACGGGAAATGTGGTCGCCATCTAAGGTTCTCCTGTCTTGTTGATCGGAGGGAGATGAGACGATCCCTGTCATCACCTTGAGACTGTGTTGCATTAGCTCAAGGGAACGCGGGAGATCTCATGTAGTTGTCCATCGCATGACTGAGGCCCGCCATCCAGCGACTCCGCAGCCCAGGATCCCAAAAGAGCGTGATCCCTTGGAGATTCTGCAGGCCCAGCGCATTGACGCGCTGCCACGTTTCAAGCCATTGTTCTGTAAAGGCAATAAAAGGATTAAACGTCCACTGTTCTTCGGAGGGCATTCGGTACCTCCTCACAGGGATGTTCGGCGTTCGCTTAGCTTTGGGTTCGGGCGAGAGGCTGAAAAGAACTTCGTGGCTCAAGTGCTGACTAAGCCGCCGCCTTCTGCGCCGTTTCAAACGATTTCTCAGCCATCTTTCGGAATTCTCGCAACTGAGCTTCCGACTGATCCATCGATGTTTTCAGCAACTGCCGCCAAAGGTCCTCGACCATCCGCCGAGACTCTTCGGACGACTTGGCTTCGGAGAGGCGAAACGTTTGCTCGATCGCTTGAATTCCGGACGAGTATGTCGACTCAAGTCCTTCCTTGTGCTTGTTCAACATCTCGATCGCGAGTTCGATCCAGCGCTTCTCAAAGTTCCTGGCCCACTCCGCTGAGATCCCCGTTGTATGCGACGATGAAAGCCATTGTTGAGTCCAGACCTTGAGCATTTCCTGCTGCATTTGCAGCGAGGACTCTGACGCCTTACTGAAGTCTTCGAACAGTTGATTGAGCATCTCGTCCTCCATATGTTGATGTTTAATGACGGTTAAAGATGAGGGCTGATGAGTGAGAGTGTTGCGGCAGGATTGATGCACTGCACCTGTGAATGGTGAAGACTCGAGATCCCGAGTCTACAGAGGTCTTCCCCGTACGTTTTCAGAAGACGGTATGAAGCAGAAGGTTGCTTGCTCCATGAAGTTGGTTTGCCTCGACTGAATAACCGCTCCGCGGCGAATTTGGGCACGAGGAGAATGATTCTAAACACTCTTCTCGAATATGCATCGCTTTGTTCTTTCACGCGAATCTTGCATAAAGGGCATAGCCTGAAGCGGTTGCCACGGAAGTCGGTTTTCACTCGGTATGCAGACTGAAAAAACAAGCGCATTGAGTTAGGTTTCAAGATCCTGCAGGTCCGCATGCTCCTCTCGGAGAATGCGTATCAGTGTTGAAAACAACACCATAACCACGGGTCCTACGAAAATTCCGACCCAGCTGAATGCCACCACTCCTCCCATGATTGAAAGTGTGACGAACAATGAATTTACTCTTGCTCGGCCGCTTACCACCCGGGAGCGGACAAAGCCTTCCGCGATTGAAACCACCATTAGACCCCAAACAACGAGTATGCCCGTGAACGTCCAATTCTCTTGCAAAGCTAAATAGATGGAACCCCCTATCCACACCATAGAGACACCGACAAATGGCAAGAAGGAAAGGCAGATTGCGACGGCTCCCCAAAGCAAGGGTGCGGGCAATCTTGTGATCCAGAAACCAATCGCGATCAGGATCCCTTCGGCGATTCCGACAGCGAACATGCCATAAATATCGGCGATAATCGCCTGATTTACTGCAATTCCCAGTTCGCGGGCGCGTTCTGGCGAGAAGGGAAGCATACTAAGGGCGCTTGCACGGAATTCACTTCCATGTCGCAGCATGGGGAAGAGAAAGACAAACAAACTCAGGCCGATGGTCGTGATCTGCTGGGCGAAAAACTGTCCGCGCGCTCGGGCAGCGCCAAGTAACCATGTCCCTAATGAGCGCACATGCACGGCGACTGTCGCTTTAAGTTCCTCCGACGGAATGCCTGTTTCACGTGCAATTTCCTCTACGAAGGGATTCAAACGGCCCGGCCACGTTGCAGCGTTGCTGAATGGCTGCAGCACCGTACTGTAGACGCCCATGGTTTGGGTAGCGAGCCTGGCGCTAATGAAAATAAATGGAAGCAGAATGACCAATATCACCAAAGCAGTGGTAACGAGCGCCGCCAAATAGCTGTTGCGCAACCACCGCGTCAGTCGCTTCTGCAGCGGAGAAAAAGCGATGGCCAAGATAAGAGCCACAAACAATGAAGTCAAAAAAGGATGCAGGATGAGATAGACAAGATACATTGCCACAGCAGTAAGGCTCAGCAACACGAAAAAGGAAAGTCGCTTGTCTTCCATCCATGCGGTCGGGCGGACTGGCTGAGCGTCGGCTGGTTCCGCCGCTTCTGGATTCACAATCGTTGGCTTCGGGGATGAGCCAGGCTGCGGCGACAGATCAGCCAGTTTTCGCTTCCAGGGATTCATCTGCATGTCCGTCTCGCGGTATTGGCTCGCAGTATTGGCCATCTCCTGCTGAAGGGATGCGATGCTTCATCAAGGAGATGGTGCGTTGCGACAGAAATGAGTCGATCAGGTCTTCGGCGACCAAGGAGGCTTAAGGCTCTCACTGTGCTGTGGCCGTTCGGGCTCCGAAGGTAATCAAGTGCGCCGCGCGATTCCCGCTCTTGGAGTTTAGTTTAAGGCAGAAAGGAGGGAAAGACACCAGGGGCAACGAACTCAACCAGGCCTGGTGTGGCAACCTAGAAGCTGGAGGTTGTCTTCATCATGCCCGCTGAAACTGTTGCCGCTCAAGTCACCAACGATGTTCACGCCTGGGAGGCTGGCGGAGCTGAATCGCCTGAAGCACTCGCCGCGTGGGTCAGCGCGCGGCTTACTGCGCATGAAGCTGCACTTGCTGCATTGCTGGACGTTGAGGGACCGCGCACCGTGGAGAATACTCTGCGACTCTACGATGCAGCTATCGAGCAGCTTGCGCTTGCGGGTGCGCAGGCGGGCGTGCTCAACTCTGTTGCCGCTGACAAGGCTGTGCGCGACCAGGCGCAGATGGAAGCGCAGCGCGTGGCGATGACTGGCAGCGCCTTGAGCCTCAATCGCGGTGTCTACGATGCGCTGGTGGCGATGGATCTGACAGGTGCGAGTCCGGCCACACGGCACTTCGTCGAGCGCACACTGCTCGGGTATCGGCTGGCGGGCGTCGACAAAGACAAGGAGACACGCGATCGCCTGCAGGCGCTTCACGAAAAAGCCACCCGACATTCGCTCGACTTCAGTCGCAACATTCAGGAAGGCGGCAAAACAATTGTCGCGACGCAAGCAGAACTTGCTGGTCTGCCGCCGGATTATCTGGGTCGTCATCAGCCGGATGCAAACGGGCAGATTACACTTACGACCGATCAGCCGGATATGCAGCCCGTAATGACATTCGCGTCGAATGGCGATCTGCGCGAGCGGATGTTTCTCGCCTACAACACGCGCGCTTATCCCGAGAACAAGCAGATTCTTCTGGATCTGCTGGCGACACGGCAGGAGATCGCATCAGTGCTGGGTTTCCGCAGTTGGGCCGACCTGGCTACAGCAGACCAGATGATGGGATCGGCGGCGAATGTGCGGAAGTTCCTGGCGAAGCTGGAAGAGTCCAGCCGCGAAGGCGCCATCCGCGAACACGACCTTGTGCTGGGGTTTGTGCGCAGTCGGCAGGCGGGGATCAAGGCCATCGACATCACGAGCCGTGGCTACTGGTACGAGCAATTCCGGCGCTCGGCATTCGATTTCGATTCGCAGTCGGTGCGACCGTACTTCCCGTACAAGCAGGTCGAAGTGGGGGTGCTGGACACGGCAGCGAAACTGTTCAAGATTGAATTCCGCAAATCGTCGGCGCCGGCGTGGGATCCGGCGGTCAGTGTCTTCGATGTGTATGAAGAGGGCATCCAGGTCGGGCGTTTCTATCTCGACATGCATCCGCGCGAAGGCAAGGACAAATGGTTTTCCGCTGCACCAGTGGTAACGGGTGTGCGCGGGCGCTATATGCCGGAGGCTGCGTTGATCTGTAATTTTCCAGGCGGCGATCCCGACGATCCCGGTCTTCTGCAATACAGCGATGTGGTGACATACTTCCATGAATTCGGGCATTTGATGCATGCGATTCTCGGCGGACAGACGGAGTGGGCGGGCGTCTCAGGATTCTCTACTGAAGGCGACTTCATTGAAGTTCCTTCGCAGATGCTGGAAGAATTCTTCCGCGACGAGAATCTACTGCAGAGTTTCGCGAAGCACTACGAGACCGGCGAGGTGCTTCCGGCGGAGATCATTCGCAAGATGAAGACGGCTGGTTCATTTGGACGCGCGGACTGGGTGCGCACGCAGCTCTACTACACGACGCTCTCGCTTGATCTGCACGACCAGGACCCGGCGCAGATCGACTTCGATGAGATTATGAAGCGGCTCTACACATCACTGGTGCCGTGGACGTGGTTTGATGGCAACCGGATGTATGCGAGCTTTGGACATCTCACCGGCTATTCGTCGAACTACTACACTTACGCGTTCGACAAGGTGATCGCGCTGGATTTCTTCGGGCAATTCGATCCGGCCGATCTGCTGGGCGGCGATGCCGGCGCGCGCTATCGCAAGCTGGTGTTGGAGCAAGGCGGATCGAAGCCGGGACGGCAGATGGTGCGCGACTTCCTGGGGCGCGATGAGGAATTTGAAGCGTTCTCGAAGTGGCTCAACGAGGAGTTTGCGGAGCAGGGAATAGGGCTGAATGCCACATTGCGCAGGTGAACAAACATTGGTCGCATTCTTGCCGAGCTAAACGATCCTGTTATGGCGGGATCGGTAAATCAGCTTGACGAGATCATTGCGCTTGCGGACACAGGGACGGACTTTATGTAGTCGCGGATCGTAAACGATGGAAATGCCACGTACCTGCCGTCTTGTGTGGGTGATCTCCCAGCTGCCGCATATGTGATCGCTTTTTTTTAGGGGCACTCAGCTTGCGCGCATGCAATTCGGCGCATCTCAACAAGTTGAGGTCTACTCTCTGATGACCGCAACTGATTTTCGCCGAATCGCCCTGAGCTTTGAAGGTGCGGAAGAAGGCTCACACATGGGCGCTGCGGATTTTCGCGTCGGCGGAAGGATCTTTGCCACGCTGGCTGCGGAAAGGCACGGGTACGGCAACCTTATGCTGAACCCGGAGCAGCAAGCGACTTTCATCGCCGAGCACCACGATGTTTTTCTTCCGGTCGCAGGTACCTGGGGGCGCAATGGCGCAACCCATGTGCGCCTTGCGGCCGTTAATGAAGACATTCTCCGCGGTGCGTTGCAGAGTGCATGGAAACTGCGTATCGCGAAGAATCAGTCGGCCCGCCAAGGCGCCATCAACGCGGCCAAACGCCGCAGTGCTGCCTGTGCAGGAAACCAGGAAGTCATCCAAATGGATAAGCTCCGAAAAGCGGAACTGCGTGCGCGGCTTACGACTCCGGAAATGCTGGAGAGCGTGAAAAAGCGATACGGGTTGAACGACTAATCTCATCCTCACAAGCCGTCTTGAAGTATCCCCAGAACCGATGAAGCGGCGGGATTGCGCTTCCTACTTGTTCTCGCGTGACTCCTTGTCGAACGCGGGTCCCATCCAGGGCCACGCGCAACGCTCATTCGGCTTGCGCATGAGACCCTTCGCGATTGAGAATGGCGTGCGAGATCACAACCGTTTAGTTCAAGGCGGCCAAAGCCGGTTCGGGCAATCGAAAGGTCCATGCCATGATCGCCAAAGTGCGCTTCGCGTTCTTCCCAGTTCTCTTTGTGGCTCTTGTGGCTCCAGCTTCCGGGCAGTCGGAGCAAAAGTCTGTGCCGGGCGTGGGGCCCGGCGGCCTCGCGCAGATCACGTTTCTCGCCCATCGCATCGGAACGGATCACGCGGAGGGCGTGACAACGCTGGATATGAACGGGGATGGCTATCTCGATATTCTCAGTGGCGCTTATTGGTATGAGAATCCCGGGCCGAACGGCGGCGAGTGGAAACGCCACCAGTATCGCGAGGCCGGTACCCTGGGGGAGTTTGTCTCCGACTGCGGTGAGTGGACCATCGACGTGAATCACGACGGAGCGCCGGATGTCGTCACGGCAGGCTGGCAGACCAACGGCATTTGGTGGTATGAGAACCCGAAACAGCCCGGCGTCATGTGGAAGAAGCACTTCATCACCGACAGCTACGATACCGAGGGCGGCGTCATGGCCGACGTGAATGGCGACGGCGTTCCGGACCTCGTGTTCGCCCATTACAACCATTCCGGCATCATCTGGATTGATTTTTCCGGTCCTGAGCCAAAGGTGCATCACGCCGGCGGGCCTGAGCAGGATGGGCACGGCGTCGGTGTTGCGGATATCGACGGCGATGGCTTGGCCGACATCCTTACTCCAAACGGCTGGCTGAAGCAGGTCGATGCCAACAAGAATGACTGGGAGTGGCATCCCGATTGGCAGATGGGCGACGCCGGATTTCCCATTATCGGCTACGACGTGAACAACGATGGCAAGATGGACGTGATCTACGGGCAGGGCCACAGCTACGGCCTCTACTGGCTCGAGCAGATCGGCGACGGGGACAACCGCCACTGGGTACGTCGTGCGATCGACGAGTCGTTCTCGCAGGTGCACGCACTGAAACTGGTCGACATTGACGGTGATGGCCAACCAGAACTACTGGCGGGGAAGCGCTATCGCGGCCACAACGGGAACGATCCGGGCTCCTACGACCCGCTGGTGATCTATTACTACAAGATCGATCGGGGGACGGGGTCCTTTAGCCGCTATCCCATCAGCGTGAACGGCACCGCAGGCGCGGGCACCCAGTTTGTGACCGAGGATATGGATAAGGACGGAGACGTCGATATTGTGGTGGCCGGCAAGACGGGCGTGCATTTCCTCGAGAATCTCAAGGTCGACAAGGTTTCGAAGGATCAGCGGGAGAAGGAGCTTTTGCTGGAGAAGAATTGGCCATTTCCTGGCGAAGGCCCCGGGGTAAAGCAGGAAGAAGCACCCAAAGCTCCGAATCAGTAATGCTCAAAAGATCAGCGGTTTAGATCGATTCAAATCTCGGAGTGCACCAAATTTGGTGCGAAAGGGCGGGATTACGATCGTGATATCCGAATTTAGAACCAAGATTTCCACAGATAAATGAGGACTTTGCGATATATTTCTCTGCGGATGGCAACGTTTTTGGTCTTCGCGCATCTCACATAGTAATTAGCAGAGGCTTCCTCGAATTTGGCCCTTCCAAGAAAGGTTACTACTCCTTTGAAGGTCTGATTTAGACCCCTTCTCTCGACCCCTTCAGGACCTCCCTCCCAACAAAATGCCTCTCGAGCGGGCCCACCGGAAGGTGGGCCCAACTGCTTTTCAGGATCAAGTGAACCTCCCGCTACAATCGAAACTGTGAAGCAGTCTGAATCCTCCCCAAACCCGCAAACCGACGAAAATCTGCAAAAAATTGACACTCTTTTTGAGGCTGCCGGGCTGGTGCGCAATCGGCGCAAGAGTCCCGCAGGGACCACGGCGCGGCTGCGTCAACCGCGCAATGATCCCGCCTCGAAACAGGAACTCACGTCGCCAGCTCCCGTCCCGCTCACATTGGAAACGGAGTGGGATTGCTCCAGGTTCAGCGGTGGCGAGAACGAAAGACGATCAGCAATTGGCTCTGGCATGGGTTCAGCACCCGGTTCGGCGGGGTGAGTCGAGCCTATTGTGCCGAGGATGCTCCTGGAGAACTGAATCTCGGGTTTACGGCTGCCGATACCCGCGAGGCGGTTTCGCGGAATCGGCGATTGCTTGCAGAGGCCGTCACCGCCAACGCATTCACACCAATTGTGACACTGCGCCAGTTTCACTCGAACCTTGTTATTAAGGCGGCTGCATCCGATGCCAATCGCGAACGTCCGCGGAAAGCCGACGGAGCGATCACCGCTGAGCCGGGGTTGCTGATTGCAATTCAAACCGCTGACTGTATTCCAGTTCTGGTTGCGGACCACAAGCGGCGCGTTGTGGCGGCGTTCCACGCAGGCTGGCGGGGAACCGTGAAGCGCATTGTGGAACTGGGGGTCGGAAGGATGCGCCTCGAGTTTGGTTGCCGATCGGAAGACCTCATCGCCGCCATTGGACCCGGTGCAGGCCAGTGCTGCTACGCGGTTGGGGAAGAGGTGCATTCGGAATTCGAGTCGCAATTCGGCTACGCGCGCGAGCTTTTCCGAGAGGTTTTCGACTCCGATCCGGTTCGCACGAAATATCCGATGCTTTTTCTTACGCAACGTGCTCCGGGACATTCCCCCATCGGTCCGACGCTCCACCTGGATCTGATTGAGGCCAATCGTCGTCAGCTTCTCGATGCCGGCGTGAGAGCGTCGGCAATCACTTTCACTGGCGGATGCACGAATTGCCACACGGATCTGTTCTTTTCGCATCGCGCATCGGGCGGACACGCAGGCAGGATGATGAGTGTGATCGGAATTCGCGGATAGACACAGAAAAGCTGCGGCACAACGGGCCGCAGCTTTTCTGCTGACGTAGTTCACTGCGGAGCATCTTCAGGGACAAGCCTCGACTGCTGCGCTGTGCCTCAGGACGCTGCCGCCGCCTCTCCAGGATTGACCAAATCGCGAAGTTCCTTTGATGGTTTGAAATATGGAACACGCTTGGCGGGGACTTCCACACGTTCGCCGGTCTTGGGATTGCGGCCAATGCGGGGATTGCGTTGACGAATGCGGAATGATCCGAAGCCGCGAATTTCGATCTTGTCACCGCTCTGCAATGCGGAAATCACCGAATCAAACACCGTCTCCACGATGACTTCGCCATCGCGGCGCGTCAGGTCTCCTAAGCGAGTGACCTTTTCCACGAGATCTGCCTTAGTCATGTCCTCTGGCCTCCGTACCACAGGATAAACGCATTCGCCACATGGAGTTAAGAAAAAACCAATTCTTGTGTGGAATAGGCCTTCCTCCATCGCCGCTCCGGGGGCTCCGGCTGCAATTTCTTTCCGGGATCGGCATTGCACCAAGGAAGAGGCGTTATCATGTCCTGAGTCTTTTCCCACTGCAATGTCATCGAGAAGGGGAGGAGTGGGACGTTGGCGGAGTTTCCCAAATACAGCATCGTCATTCCGGCATACAACGAAAGCGCGCGCATCCCGGCGACGCTTGAGTCCGTAATTGCCGCGATCCGGGCCAATCAGTGGCAGGCCGAGGTGATTGTCGTCAACGACGGTTCCACCGACTCGACCGCCCAGCTGGTGCGCGACATTGCCTCGTGGGCACCGGAAGTCCGCCTGCTGGAAAACCCCGGAAATCACGGCAAAGGCTACAGTGTGCGGTCTGGAATCCTGAACGCGCAGGGTGATATTGTCATGTTCACCGACGCGGATCTTTCGGCCCCGATGGACGAGGCCAGCCGCCTGTTTGCGGCTATCGCCAATGGCGCCGACATCGCTATTGGTTCCCGCTGGCTCGAAAGCGGACGACAGACGCACCGCCAGCCCCTTTACCGTCAAATTTTTGGGCGCTGTTTCAACGCGGTTTGCCGCATGGTGATGCAGTTGCCCTTCGCCGATACGCAGTGCGGATTCAAGGCTTTTACGCGGTCGGCGGCGCAGACGGTTTTCCAGCTTCAGACCATTGAGCGCTGGGGATTTGATCCCGAAATCTTGTTTATTGCCATCAAGCGGGGATTTCGTGTGGTCGAGGTGCCGGTGAGCTGGGCTCACGACGAGCGCTCTCGGATGAGCTACCTGCGGGACGGACTGCAGATGCTGAAGGAACTTGCCATCGTGCGCTGGAACGCACTTACCGGCCGGTACAGCAAGCAGACCGAAGCGATTCTGCGGACCGGCGAGACGCGCTAACAGGGCGCTGCGAGCGTCCGAAAGACCCGTTCATCGCGATAAGCGGGCTCATCAGGATCTAGGCGGTAGCCGTCCTGGCGATTGACTGCAGCCCATGCGCCTCGATTTCGAATTCGCGGATCTTGTATTTTTGGATTTTGCCGGAAAGAGTTGCGGGAAACTCATCGACAAAGCGCACGTGCTCAGGGATTTTGTAGTACGCGATCTGGCCTTTGCACCAATCTCGGATTTCCAATTCCGTCGCTTCTATTCCGGGGCGCAGCCGGATCCATGCAACAACGATTTCGCCGAGGCGCTCGTTGGGAATGCCAACAACCTGCACTTCGCCAACCTTGGGATGCGTGTAGAGAAACTCCTCTACCTCGCGGGGATAAATGTTCTCGCCGCCGCGGATAATCACATCACGCGAACGCCCGGTGATGTGGAGGCATCCGTCTTCGCGCATGACTCCAAGGTCTCCGGTATGCAGCCAGCCGTCTGGCTTTACCACGTCCGCTGTGCCTACCGGGTCGCCATCATAGCCCTTCATCACCGCATAGCCGCGTACGCAGATTTCACCCTGCATGCCGATGGGCAGCCTGGCGCCATCGGTGGGGGAAATCACCTGGATCTCGGTTTGTGGCATTGCTCGTCCTACCGTGTTGACGCGGATCTCAAGGGAATCACCAGCATCGCTCATGGTTACGACGGGCGAGGTTTCGGTCTGGCCGTAGGCAATAACCAGCTCGCCGATGTGCATCTCGTTCAACACGCGCTTCATCAATTCCACCGGGCACGGCGCGCCGCTCATCATGCCGGTGCGCAGGCTTGTGAAGTCGAAGCTGGCGAACTCGGGTAATCCAAATTCAGCGACGTACATTGCAGGAACGCCGTAGACCGACGTCGCCCGCTCTTCGTGCACAGCCTGAAGCGTGGCGCGTGCGTCGAAGGTCCAGTTGGGCAGGATGAGAGCCGCGCCGGAGTTGAGCGCGCTCATGGTTCCGATGACGCATCCGTAGCAGTGGAACAACGGCACCGGCACGACGATGCGATCCTGTTCGGTGTAATGAAATCCCTGCGCCAGGAACTGTCCGTTGTTGACCACGTTGTGATGCGTAAGCATCACGCCCTTGGGCAGGCCGGTAGTGCCGCTGGTGTACTGGATGTTTGCGATATCGTCGATGGCGACGTGATCCGGCAGCTGTCCCGCAGATTCCAGGAAGTCGGCCCACTGCGGCGAATCGAAGTAGATGGTGTGCGCTAGTTCCAGCTTGAGCCCGTGTCGGGCGCGCTCCAGAACCTCTTCGTAGTCCCCGCGCTTGTCCTTGTGCCACAGGAAGAGCGCCTTCATCTGTGAGCGCTTCAACGTGTATTGCAGTTCGTGCGAACGATAAGCCGGGTTCACGTTCACCAGTGCCGCACCTGCCCGCGCGCAACCCATGTGCATCATCACCCACTCGATGCAGTTGGTTGACCACAGCCCCACCCGATCACCGCGCCGGATGCCCAGCGACCACAGACCGCGTGCTACTCGGTCGGCGGCGTCATTCAATTCGGCCCAGGTCATACGTTGTGACTGGTGACGCGACGCGACGGCCAAACGGTCAGGAAAGCGGCTTGTGGTTCGTTCGAGGAGGTCGCCAATCGTCAGGTCGAGGAGTGGGCGGTCTTCTCCCCGGGTGTAACTGAGGGTGACAAGGTCTTCTTCGACAGGCATCGGCAGGCTCACAATTCCAAAAAGGCAGTTTAACCCGCCTCAACACATCCAAATTGTGATCCAGCACACCAATATGGAAGGCGCGCGTCCGCGAATGCCGGGAAGAATCCGTTTCCTAAATTCGTGGTGTCTCCCACTGACCCGTCTTAGCGGACCGGAACACCGCTTCGATGACGGCCATGTTGGCGATGGCTTCTTCGAGCGCCACCGGGACTTCGCCGCCTTCGAGGACCGCACGAGAGAAGGCATCGCCTTGCATGGTGTATTGGTCGGCGATTGGGAACTCTTCCACAACGATCCCGCTGCCAAAGATCTCGCCGGTTTCGTCGATGATGATGCGGGTTGGGCGGTCTTTGGGTGCGTTGAAGGGAATCTCCATTTCGATTCGGCCCTTCGTGCCGAAGAAGAGCACCTTTTGATAGGGCACCAGTTGGGTGCTGCAAGTAAAGATTGCCTGTCCGCCGTCGAAATCCAGCATTGCCGACGTCAGTCGGTCGATCTTCATCTCAGGATCGCTTTCGACGAGGCCGACAACACGTTTTGGTTCCTCTCCGAATCCGTAGCGAGCAGCCTGGATGCAATAGCAGCCAATATCGAGCAGCGCGCCACCGCCGCTCTCGATATGGTTGCGGATGTTGGCAGGGTCGTTGTTGAAGTAGCTGAAGAAGCCGGCCACGGAGCGCAATTGCCCGATGCGACCTGAGCGGAGCAGTTCGCCCACGCGCAGCCATTGCGTGTAGCTGCGAATCATGAAGGCCTCGCCGATTTTGACGCCAGTGCGTTCGCGGACGTTTAGCAGTGTTTTGGCCTCCGCGACGGTGAGGCTGATGGGTTTTTCGCATAGCACGTGCTTGCCCGCTTCGGCCGCTTTGGCGGTCCAGGGCACGTGCATCTGGTTGGGCAGCGGATTGTAGATGGCATCGATCTCAGGGTCGGCGAGCAGCTCTTCGTAGGACCCGTAAGCCTTGGGAATGCCGAGTGTGTCCGCCGCTCTTTTTGCCTTGGCCAGATCGCGCGAAGCGATGGCATCGACGCTTGTGTGCCGGCCCAGTTGCATGGCCGGCAAAACTTTTCTGATCCCGATATTTGCAGTGCTTAGAACGCCCCAGCGCAGCTTCTTCGCCATGGCAGCCATCATACAATCCCCTCGAAACATAATGCAGCGCACAAAACTCGAAGAGAGATGGCTAAATGCTCATGAGATTTGAGACTCCACTGCTGTAAACGAGCGAGTAGTGCAGCGGAGCGTCGGAAAAAACGGCTGGCAGCAATGCCAGCCGTTCAGTTTCAAGACTCTCGTTCTGGATCCCTATTTTTCTTTGGGAGCGGTTTTGTCGTCTTGTTGTTGTGCTTTTCGTTGTAAATCTGGCGGCTGTTCTTGTTCTCTTCCTTATTTGCCTGACGCTTCTGTTGTTGAGTCAGCGCGCCTCCGTTAGCCGTGCGCTCGTTATGGACCTGCTGGGCAACGCCTGCCTGGTTTTGATTGGTGCGTGCCGCTTCGCCCGACGTCATCTGTCCGCTGCGCAGGCCGTTGGCGGTACGCTGCTGCTGGTTCGCTTCGCGGTTATCCACTTCGTTCGGCGCAACTGTGTTCCCATTGTGCTTTTCGTTGTAAATCTGGCGGCTGGCGGCGTTCTGCTCGCCGTTGATCTGCTGCCGTTCCTGGTTGGTGAGCGTGCCCCCGTTTGCGACACGATCATTGTGAACCTGCTGGTCGATGTTCGATTGCGTGCGCTCGGCTCTCGCCGCTTCGCCCGAGGTCATCTGCCCGCTGCGCAGGCCGTTGGCAATCCGCTGGTCCTGGTTGGCTTCGCGCGTGTTTGGGTTGTAGTGGCTACCCGCGGCACGGTCAGCGGCCGAGATCGGCTGAGATTGCGAGTGCTGCTGCGCAACCTGGTGATATGCATTCACATTCGAGCTGGCCATTGTGCCAGGAGTTCCGTGGTTCACCGCGGCCAATTGCGACCGGTCCTGCGCCGCGAAGTTCTCATGTTGCATCTGGTTCGACGTGGGCTGGAAGTGCTGCTCATGCTCCGCCTGCATCTCCATGGGAGAGGGTCGCACTGCGATGCCGCCGCCGCCGTTGTAGCTGACATGGTTCACGTTGACGATGGTATTCCGTTCAATAACTGTGCGATCGACGTAGACGTTGGTGACGTGAACTCCGCCGAAGTTGGCTACCGCACCGTTGTACGCGAAGACTCCGCCGCGCCACTCACCGCCGAAAAAGCCGACGCCGCCGTAGCCGAATCCGTAGTTAACTCCACCGTAGAATCCGATGTGCGGGCCCCAATAGCCTGGGTGCCATGTGTAAGCACTACCTACGAAGCCCCAATAACCGGGTGTCCACAGGACGCCGGCTCTCGGCGGCTGCACCCAGACGCCAGGAACCCAATAGTATCCCGCGTCCCCGTAGGCCCAGTAGCCAGGAGTCCATAGATAGCCTGGCGCTGGCAACGGAGGTTGCGCGTAAACGGGCAACACCGGAGGGCCAACATTAACTGAGATAAAGACGCCTGCGTGAGCCTGCGTGACTGGCAGAATCAGCATCGGCGCCGCTGCGGAGAGAGCAAGAACAAGACCGCGCATACTTGAGCGAATTGACATGGTGGTTTCTCCATCTACGGAGCGCAGGAGTTCTGAGGCTTCTGCGACTTTCCAGACTGTTTGCGACTATTCCCTGAAACACCCGTTTCAAAAAAATGTTGCTTCAAAAGTCTGGCGGAAGTTGAGTAGCCAATACAAGCATCGGTACATGGGAGACATACACCTTGGTACCGCGTCTGCACGCCAGCACAGGGTCTTCGCCCTGATACTCGAAGGTGCGGTCGTCCAGTCACCACTTCCACGCATCTCCGTGCCTGCAACCATGTCCTCCCTCGACCCAAACTCCATAGCAGCGCCCACCACCAGGAAAGTGCGGTGCTTGCGAATTCAAAGAAATCTGTGGCGGATCACCAGCCCGGGCTTATGCTTTGACTGGAAACCCTAACGCTGAAGAGCCGTGCTGCCCTTATCTTCCAAAGGGCTACGTGCAGCCGGCACCGAAGCTGAAGACGTCGACAACGCTTCATGTTCTTCAGGGTGCCTGAAAGCCTACACTCGAATGGGCGGCAACCACAAGGAACGGAAATGAAAAGGATGTGTCATGGCGTTTCAGATTGGCGCAAAGCCAGACAGTGGTTTCGATGACCCGATTGGCATGCTCAAGGATTGCCACAGAAGAATTGAAAGCTTTCTCCACATTCTCTGCGTTGTGGTTGATCGCGCGCAGGGCAGAAGTCTTACCGACGAAGAGCGTGTCGCAGTTCAAGCTGCACTGCAGTACTTCCGTACGGGCGGGCAACGCCACACCGCGGATGAAGAGCAATCCCTCTTTCCACGGCTGCGCAAATCCGATGCACAAGTCTTCGAAGAGATCGACCGGCTTGAGAATGATCACCGCGAGGCAAACGATCTGCACGGGTCGGTCGAACGATCCTACTCAGCCTGGATTCAGTCTGGCGAGCTCGGTCCGGAAGAGACACGGCAACTGTTCTCCAAAACGTCGCGCCTCAAGCAGCTCTATTCTGACCACATCCACGTAGAAGAAACGACAGTCTTCGCTCGCGCCACCCAAGTGCTGGACCGCAATGCGCTCACCGCGATTGGAACTGAATTCCGGTTCCGGCGGAAATAGCCTGCCTTGCGGATTCGTTCAAAAAACCAAATCATATCTGTTTCGAGTGACCAAAGTCGCTGTGGCTGTCGACCGATCTCCCTAAGCTGTTCAAGGAGATCGAAATGACCGCATCCGCGCAAACCGTTCGCGAAATAGCGCTGGAAAAGCCGACCGCGATCAGGGTATTTGAACAATTTGGAATCGACTATTGCTGCGGGGGCCGCAAGATTGCCCCCATTTCCGGGAATTTCTGAAACCGAATCAGGGATAACTATTCCCCGATAGGCCCTTTACGCCCCAGTCAAAGACGCTGCAAGCTAACGGAGCGGGAACTAGCCGGCGGAACTTCGATCCGCCGGCTAGTGCAGGCTAAGGTCGGGTCAGCGGATTTCGATACCGCTGGACTTGGGTTGGTCTGCGGTGCCGTTGGTATAGCTGATAACGATCTGACCGCTGCTGTTGGCAGTAGCGGTGAACTGCTCGACCAGTGCTTTGTTTATTCCTGCCGTGGCATAGATGTCGAAGTTGCTCAGGACGGTAGTGCCGTTGATTGCGACGTTGAAGACGCGTTTGCCCGCCGCCGACCAGTAGAACTCAGCGAAGTGCAGCAAGACGGTGTGCTGGCTGCCGGCAACCAGCCCCGGGATAGTGTATGTGAAGGTTCCGGCACGCTCCGACTGATACACCGCTTGGGGCGCGGCGTTGGCTACTCCCGCCGTGACGATGGTGTTGCCGGACGTGTCCGTGCCTCCGCCGGCAAAGTCCTCGTCGGCAACGAAGGAGGCGTCGCCGCCGCCCGCGTTGCTCACCGCTGGACCACCGGAGTTGATGGCTACGAAGTCCGCCGAGGCGGCTTGCGTAGTGGCAGATTGTTGCGCTGAAGCCGCAGAATTGCCGTCCGCGTCGACCGCTTCCACCGCATAGTAATAAGTGGTTGAAGCGGTGAGCCCGGTGTTGGAGTAGGTCGTGCCGGTAGCACTTGTGATCAGGTTGCTGGAAGACGGAGTAAATCCGCTAGCGGTGCTGCCATAGACGTTGTAGGAGCCGATGGAACAGTTAGCCGGAGGAGTAACTGGGTTCCAACTCAGGCCGATGGCACTGGAAGAAGATGCTGTTGCCGTCAATCCTGTCGGCGCCGATGGAACCGCGGTGCAGGACGGAGCGGCCAGGGTTTCCGCGCTGGCCTGTGTCGAAGCCGCAGAATTGCCGTCTGCGTCGATCGCTTCTACCTTGTAGTAATACGTTGTCGAAGCGGCGAGGCCGGTGTTGGAGTAGGTCGTTCCGGTGGTGGTCGCGATCAGGTTGCTGGAGGATGGAGTGAAGCCGCTGGTGGTGCTGCCGTAGACGTTGTAGGAACTGACCGTGCAGTTTGCCGGCGGAGTAACTGCCGTCCAACTTAGACCGATGGCGCTAGAAGAAGTCGCTGTCGCAGTCAGTCCGGTGGGAGCCGAGGATACTGCGCTGCAACTCCCGGAGGAAGCACTGCGGATTTCGATTCCCATGACCAGGGGCTGGTTTGCCGCGCCGACGGTGAAGGCGATTACGATCTGGCCGCTGCTATTGGCGGTGGTCGTAAAGATCTCCACCAGGGCCGCGTCCTTCCCGACCGCACTGTAGACATCAAGGTTGGTGAGCACCGTTGTGCCGTTGATAGCAACGTTGAATTTGCGGTCTCCCGCAGCGCTGAAATAAGTCTCTGCGAAGTGCAGAAGGACGGTGTACTGGCTCCCGGAGGTCAGGCCCGGAATGGTGTAAGTGGAGGTTCCGGCCCGCCCGTTTTGATATACCCCCATCGGCGCCGCATTGGCACCGGGTTGGGTCAGGTTGATAGCCGCAGTCACAGCGCCGTTATCTCCTCCACCAACGTAGTCTTTATCGGCAACAAAGGAGTAGTCGCCGCCGCTTGCATTGCTTTGCGCTGGACCACCGGCCGCGATAGCTACGATCTCCGTGCCGGATGCCGGTGCCTGCGTTGTAGCCGACTGTTGCCCCGATGCCGGGGATGTGCCGAACGAATCCAGCGCTTCAACCACGAAGTAGTAAGTCGTCGAGGCCGAGAGGCCGGTGTCGGAGTAACTGAGACCCGTGAGCCCGCTGGCGATCAGATTGCTCGACGACGGCGTGAACCCGCTGGTTGTGCTGCCGTAGAGGCTGTAGGAACTGATGGTGCAGTTAGTCGGTGGAGTGACTCCCGTCCAGCTCAAGCCGATCACGCTGGACGAAGACGCCGTTGCTGTCAGCCCAGTCGGCGCGGAAGGAGCAGCGCTGCAGCTACCGCTGCCGCTTTGCGTCATCGCGGATGCCTGGTTAGAAGGGCCTGATGAGCCATCCGCGTCAACCGCTTCGACAAGGTAGTAGTAAGTTGTCGAGGCGGCGAGACCGGTATTGGAGTAGGTCGTGCCAGTCACTCCGCTTGCCACCAGATTGCCAGAGCCCGGAGTGAAACCGCTGGTGGTGCTGCGGTAGACGTTATAGGAACTGATGGTGCAGTTGGCCGGAGGAGTAACGGCATTCCAGTTCAGGCCGATCACGCTGGAAGAAGACGCCGTTGCCGTCAGCCCAGTGGCCGCCGAAGGAATCGCACTGCAGGCGGGACTGCCGCTCTGAACGGCTTCGATTCCGCTGATGAACGGTTGATCTTCGCCGCCGTAAATAAACTGAGCGATGATCTGGCCATACTTGTCGGCGTTCGTGGTGAATTGCGGATCGTAGGCGATGTTTTCTCCGCCGGCGGTCTTGAATACATCAAGATCGTTCACCACATACTTGCCGTTGAGCGTAACGCTGAAGATGCGCTCTCCGTCTCCTGTCCAGTAGGTCTCAGCAAAATGCATTTTCACGGTGTACGAAGCATCGGCGATCAAGCCGGTGAGAATGTAAGTGAACGGTACATAACGTTCCGAGAGATAGACAGCCTCGGGAGCTGAGTTGGCATTTGTCGTGACGGCAGCTGTCGATGTCGAGGTGTCGCCGCCGTTGAAGTCTTCGTCAGCTACAAAGGCGCCTTCCGTAGGGCCGCCCGAGTTGATCGCAAGATCGGTCGTTGTTCCGGGTGTTGCTCCAACGGGATTGCTGCTGGTCGCTGGAATAATCTCGATGGCGTTGATAGTGGGGTTCAGGTCCGCAACCGTAGTGGTCCCGAGGAGAGTCTGAATCTCGACGATGCCGTTCTCGTCAGCCGTTGTGTAGAACTCCTCCGCAATGGCTGTTGCCGCCGCGCCCGCATTGGCGAAGATGTCGAAGTTGGTCAAGACCTGGTCACTATTGATGGACACACTGAAATTGCGCTGCCCAGCAGCAGTGTGAGCCCATTCCACAAAGTGCAACCGGACGTTATAGCCAGCCAACGGATTTAGGCCGGAGATGGTCCATGCCGCGGGCCCCCAGCGCTCCGTGTTGTATACGGCGAGCGGCGCCGGATTTGTAACCTGCGAGGTATTGACCGCTGAGAGTGCCGCTGGTGGCCCGACATTGTAGTGATAGTTCGAGTTTCCACCAAGGACGAACGGGGCTGGCCCCGCGGACCCAGCGACTGCAGGCCCCGGAGGGTTGGAGTTCATATAAGTGCCAACCGCATAGCCGCCAGCGCTCAATTGCATGCCGGTGCTGTTTCCTGGAGCCTGAGTTGTTACCGTTGCGTTGGATGCGCTGGACTCGCCGCCGAAATTCGCCGCTACCACCGTGTAGTAGTAAGTTGTATTCGGCTGCAGGCCGGTATTTACATAGGACGTACCCGTAACCTGCTGCGCGACGAGCGTGGCTTGAGTTAGCGCAGTTCCCGAAGTCGTGCTGGCATAAATGTCATAGGTCACACCCGATGTTGTGCTGGCAGTCCAGGAGAGAGTAACTGCGTTGCTATTGGTTGCCGTTGCCGTGAGGCCCGTAACTGGGGCAGGAGCGCCGGCAGACCACTGAGAATAATTGACGTAATTGATGACCATGTTTGACGGGAATCCCGTGCCGTTTGGTGTTCCGCCATTTCCACCGATTCCGGAACTCAGGATGAAGTTAATCGGCTGATTCATCTCCCATTGGTCGGTTGCTCCCAGATAGGCCAGGTTAACAGCGCCGTATTGCACGCCGTCCAGGAGGTACACCATCTCGTATGGTCCCCATTCGGTGCTGAAGACATGAAATCCGTTATCGAATGTTGCACTGCCTGTCAGGTTGACGGTAGCGCTCAATCCACCATACTCATAACTCGTCTGTGAGTCCGTCTCCCCGCCGTGGACCGTCGAGCCATTATGCTGGTTGGTCTTGGCCTGGATCTCCATCATGTCCAACTCGCCGCACCAGGGCCATGGCACGCCGCCGCTTGTGCTGGGGTTGGCTGTACCAGGCGCTGTGGCTGCTGGGTAAGCGTTGGCACCCAATGCCCAAAAGGCTGCCCCCATGCCCACAGCACCCGGGTTTTGAATGCGAGCATCCATTCTTCCGTAGGGCCCTGCGGCATACGTGCTGGTCAATCTCGCCGAGGTGTATGGCACCGCATTGTTCGGGTTATAGGTCATTGCGATCACGAGATCGCCGTTCCCATCGAGATATACGTTCTGGAGACTGTCGCTCGTGTTTTGGATCGTGCCGTCGCCCCAAACCGCAGTGGGCTGGACGTTGTTCCACCAGTTGGCATGGTTATAAGTTGTATTGGCCGTGCCAGTGAAATTGCCGCCCCAAACCTGGGTCCATTGCGCGTGCAATGAAGATGCGCATAGAAAACAAAGCGCGGCAAAAACCATGCAGAGGCGCACCATTAAACGAGATGGATTCTGGTTCACGATAATCTCCTTGTCGATTGTTGACCGCAAGTTTCGGGCAGAAATATCTAGGGACAAGACTCACTTTCCCCCGGATAGGCCGAGAACGCTTTGCGTCCTCGGCCTATGTGATGTTGATCCGTCTTAGCGGATTTCAAGACCTGCGACAGATGGTTGGTTTACTGCACCGTCGGTGAAAGCGATCACGATTTGACCGCTGCTATTGGCCGTTGTCGTGAAGGTCTTAACCACGGCTATGTCTTTTCCTCCGGCTGCGGCAAATTGATCAAAGTTGGTGAGTACTCTTGTGCCGTTGATGGCCACGTTGTATTCACGGTCCCCCGCCGCGTTGAAGTAGATCTCGGCGAAGTGCAGCAGAACGGTGTGCTGGCTGCCGGCCACCATGCCGGGAATCGTATAGGTGAAGACACCGTCACGCTGGGTCTGATACACCGCCATGGGCGCTGCGTTGGCGCCGGCCGCGGTCGTGGAAACGGTCGTCGTAGTCGGCGTGGCCTTCCCGCCGCCGCTGTAGTCCTCATCCGCCGCAAAGGAAGCGTCGCCGCCGCCCGAGTTGCTCACCGCCGAACCTTCGAAGTTGATGGCGATGAAGTCTCCGCCCGAACCGCTTGCCTCTGTGGTGGCGCTGGCCTGGTTCGAGGCCGGCGATGTGCCGAACGAGTCAAGCGCTTCCACTACGTAGTAGTAGGTCGTCGAAGCCGTGAGGCCGGTGTTGGAGTAGCTAGGGCTGGTCACGCCGCTGGCGATCAGGTTGCCCGAGCCAGGAGTGAATCCGCTGGTGGTGCTGCGGTAGACGTTGTAGGAACTGATTGTGCAATTGGCCGGCGGAGTAGGCTCCGTCCAGGTCAAACCGATGACGCTGGAGGAGGAGGCCGTCGCCACCAGATTGGTTGGCGCCGAGGGATCCGCTTCACAAGTTCCCGTGATTGGGGTGTACCAACGAATGTAGTCCACCGTCATCGGCTGCGCAGGACTGGACAAGCCGCTGTCCGACCCACCGAGCGTGCCACCGACGGCCACATTCAAGATCAGGAACATATTTTGATTGAATGGCCAGGTATCTCCCGAAGGAAGAATGCTGGGGGTAGCAGTGAAGAACGGTGAGTCTGGGTTATCCACAAAGTACTGCATCTCGTTCGCCGTCCAAATTACCCCATATGTATGGAATGCGGTGTTCGTTGCTTCTCCGCTGGGAAAAGTGAATCGTTCTCCGATTCCGTCTCCTCCAGTCTTCGTTGTGTGAATCGTGGAATTTTCCCCTGTGGTGCCTGCGCCGTTATCAACTTGCGGGGACCAGTTCTCCAGGATGTCCGCTTCGCCGCAACTGGGCCACGGAACCGTTGTGATGTCGCTGCCAAGTGCCCAAAAAGCGGGCCAGAGGCCTTGGTCTGTCGTATTGGGCAGTTCGACACTGGCCTCGAGTATGCCGTACGTGAAGTTTTCCATCCCTTCTGTATTCATGCGGCCTGATAGCCACGCGCCATTTTCATTGATCGGCCGGATCACAAGGTGCCCGCTGCCATCGATGTAGACCGGAGCAGTGGAAGTGCTGAACGTTGTTGGACACTGGGAGGGATTGCCCGAGTATCCCGGAGGCCCACAGTAAACTTCTGCCTCGCCGTTGCCCCAGCCGCCATTATTTCCGAGGTCAAACTTCCACACCGTGGTGTCAGGAGACCCCACGCTGCCGTTGAATTCCTGGCACCACGTCGGAGCGTATGTCGTTGATCCAACCGTAATATTGGAAACACCGGTGCAACCACCAGATGGTTGCGCATAGGCAACGGTTGGCCACAAAGTCAAAGTTAGAACTAGTGATGACACAATAATCAGCCCTGGTTTACTTGAGCTATATCTCATTTCATCCTCATTTCTTCTTCCGGCCGATGGCACTTGGCGCCATTGACCTGAATTGGTTGGGTCCCTCTTCCCGAATCTTAGTTAGTTCGTATTTCAATTCCCATGATGAGAGGTTGGTTTGCGGCACCGTCGGTGAAGGCGATGACGATTTGGCCGCTGCTGTTGGCGGTGGTATTGAATGTCTCGAGCAGCGCCGCGTCTTTTCCGACTTTGCCAAAGACGTCAAGGTTGGTGAGCACGGTGGTGCCGTTGATAGCTACGTTGAATTCACGACTTCCTGCTGTAGTGAAGTAGGTTTCGGCGAAGTGCAGCAGGATCGTGTAGGTGCCTCCGGCCGTCAGGCCTGGAATCGTGTAAGTCGAGATTCCGGCTCGACCGTGCTGATAGACCGCCATGGGTGCCGCGTTGGCGCCGGGTTGGGCTAGATTGATGGTGGCCGTAACCGGACTGTTATCTCCTCCACCGACGAAGTCTTCATCCGCCACGAAGGGGTAGTCACCGCCCCCGGAGTTACTTTCCGCGGGACCGCCGCAGGCGATGGCCACGACCTCCGAACTGCCGCTGGCGGCTTGCGTAGTGGCGGACTGTTGCGCTGAAGCCGCAGAGTTGCCATCCGCGTCGACCGCTTCGACCACGTAGTAATACGTAGTCGAAGCCGCGAGCCCGGTGTTGGAGTAAGTCGTGCCAGTAGTGCTTGTGACCAGGTTGCTTGACGAAGGCGTGAAGCCGTTAGTTGTGCTGCCGTAGACGCTGTAGGAGCTGATGGAGCAGTTAGCCGGAGGATTCACTGCGTTCCAGCTCAGGCCGATCGCACTGGAAGATGACGCCGTGGCAGTCAGCCCTGTCGGTGCCGATGGAACCGCGGTGCAGGACGGAGCAGCCAGGGTCTCCGCGCTGGCCTGGCCCGAAGCCGGTGATGATCCAGCAGCATCGACCGCTTCCACCACGTAGTAGTAAGTAGTCGAGGCCGTGAGCCCGGTGTTGGAGTACGTCGTTCCGGTAGTGCTGGCGATCAGGTTGCTCGAGGATGGAGTGAAGCCGCTGGTCTTGCTTCCGTAGACGTTGTAGGAGCTGACGGTGCAGTTGGCCGGCGGAGTCACTGCCGTCCAGCTCAGACCGATGGCGCTGGAAGAAGTCGCTGTCGCCGTCAGTCCGGTGGGAGCCGAGGATACGGTGCTGCAACTGGAGGTGCTGCGGATCTCAAGACCTGCGGCCGAAGGCTGGTTCACCGCGCCGCCAGTGAAGGCGACCACGATCTGGCCGCTGCTGTTGGCAGTGGCCGTAAACGTCTTGACCACGGCGATGTCTTTTCCACCGGCTGCCGCGAACTGATCAAAGTTGGTGAGCACGGTGGTGCCGTTGATGGCCACGTTGAACTCACGATCTCCCGCTGCGGTGAAATAGATCTCGGCGAAGTGCAGCAGTACCGTGTACTGGGCGCCGGGCGTTAGCCCCGGAATCGTGTACGTGAAGGTCCCGTCTCGTTGGGTCTGATAGACCGCCATCGGCGCTGCGTTGGCCCCGGCGGCGGTTGTGCTGATGGTGGCCGTGGTCGGCGTGGCCGCTCCGCCGCCGCTGAAGTACTCATCAGCCACAAAGGAGTAGTCGCCGCCACCCGAGTTGCTTACCGCTGGACCTTCGAAGTTGATGGCTACGATCTCGGTGCCGGATGCCGGTGCCTGCGTGGTGGCCGACTGTTGCCCCGATGCCGGGGATGTGCCGAACGAATCCAGCGCTTCAACCACGAAGTAGTAAGTCGTCGAGGCCGAGAGGCCGGTGTCGGAGTAACTGAGACCCGTGAGCCCGCTGGCGACCAGATTGCTCGACGACGGCGTGAACCCGCTGGTTGTGCTGCCGTAGAGGCTGTAGGAACTGATGGTGCAGTTAGTCGGTGGAGTGACTCCCGTCCAGCTCAAGCCGATCACGCTGGACGAAGACGCTGTGGCGGTCAGGCCCGTCGGCGCCGCAGGCGCTGCGGAACAGCCGGCGGCTAGCGTCTCTGCGTTGGCTTGAGACGAGGCTGGTGACAGGCCTTCGGCGTCATCCGCTTCTACGACGTAGTAGTAAGTTGTGGAAGGCGTGAGGCCTGTGTTGGTATAGGTGGTGCCCGTCACACTGGTTATCAGGTTGCCCGACCCAGGAGTGAAACCACTTGTGGTGCTTCGGTAGATGTTATAGGAGCTGATGGTGCAGTTGGCCGGAGGAGTAACGGCATTCCAGTTCAACCCGATGGCCGTGGAAGAAGGGGCCGTCGCTGTGAGTCCAGTCGGCGCCAGAGGATCTGTGCTGCAACTGCCACCGGAATTCTCAGTAGTACCGGACGTCTGCGCCGACGCAGCCGCTGATCCGGCGCCGTCAGATGCTTCCACGATGTAGTAGTAGGTCGTCGACGCAGCCAACCCAGTGTCCCCGTACGACGCTGACGTAAGGCTCGAAGCGATCATATTGCTCGTTGAGGGGGTAAACCCGGAGGTGGTGCTGCGGAACACGTTGTAGCTGACGGTGCAGGCAGATCCGGCAGTGCTGGCACCCCATGTAAGGTTGATGGCGCTGGATGAGGTTGCTGTCGCGGAGGGTGTTCCAGCGATGCTTGGAGCCGCGGTGCAATTGCCGCTCGTTCCGCCCCAGGAGCTTACATCGCTGATGTATGAGGCGGAATCCGTAGTCGTGCCCGCATTATCGGTTGTGGGGCTATCCGAAGCGATGGTGTTGGTGATTTGCCCGCTTCCGGCCAGGAACACCGTTAACGCGTCGGTGAACGTGACTCCGTCTGCGACCGGGGCGGAGATCCCGCTGTTAGCAATGATGTCTACGCCTTGACTGAAGTAGGAGTAAACACCGATGCCGTATGCCTTGTGAGTCGTGACAGCAGGCGAGACATTGTATGATGCATAACCGTCTACGCTCCCGTTCATCCAGGCAGCCTGGCTCGGAACGTCATAAGGCATTTCGCTCTGGTAGAAGATGGTTTCGCCTCCCTCACCGTTCCACACGACCTGCTCTGCTTCGTAGTGCTCGACGGCCAGGCCTAATGCCGTGACGTAATCCCCATTCACGACCAATCCATTAATTCCGACGTTGACAGTCCAGCCGGGCGCAACCTGCCCGTGGTCTGCACGCCATGCCCAAATGTTGTCCAAGATGACGTTGTCGCTATCGACTTCCAGGGATTCTGTCGCGGTTCCCTGAACAGCTCCGCCAATCCGGAAGAACACGTCGCTGATGGATGTGGGGTTGGCCTGATGACTTACGCGCGATGCACCCGCAACGCCTACCTGGAAGAGCACCGGCGAGTTGACCGGGCCTGCATCGATGAGCAATCCGGCAATCTGCACTCCATCCACGTCTGCCACGGTGATCGCGGCTGTTCCGGTTTGCGGCACAAGGTTCGCATAGCCAAGACCCAGCACGACCGTGTTTGGGTTGATGACATTGATTGCCCCACTGTATTGATAAATGCCCGGTGTCAGAATGAGGTTTTGCCCCGAAGCCAGCGCTGCATTGATCTGGGTCAGCGTGCTCGACGGCGTAGCGATAAAGAACGTGCTGATCGGCAGTGAGGTGCCAGGATCTCCGTTGCCAACTCCTCCGCCGGACCAGCTAGTGCCCGAGGAATTCGTCCTCAAGGCCGGCGAGAATACCCAGTAGTTGCCACCGCTGTCCATATAGAGGAAGGGCTTTTCACGGCTTACTGGAGTTGTGGAAAGCACGGTATTCGCATTGGCTCCGGTTCCGAATGGGTTACTTTGCGCGGGGGCGCCGGAAACCCCGGAGAAGACGAAATTCCACACGTTCCCAGAGAAGCTCCCAATCGAACTGTTGCGTGTATACCACTGCTGCTGGGAGCAGGCGTTGACACTTCCGGTGACCACGGTGTCGCTGATGAATCCGCCGCTTGCCTCTCCGCAGTTGGTATTCGTCAGTTCCATGGCGCCGTTTACATAAATGCGCCGGAAGGCAGCTCCCTGCGAAACGCCCCATTGCAGGACATCCCCCGAGGGCGGGGTGATGTACATGTTCTCAAGGGAACGCCAAAAATTCGTCGTCAAATTGCCGTTGGAGTCAGTCTGGTTTGAGGTCAGATAGCCGTTGCTGATGGTAACTGCGCTGGGCGTCTCACCTAGACCCGCAACGGACTCGTAGTATCCCACCTCGGATTCAACGCCTGTATATGTACCCGGCTCGAAGAGCACCGCGTAGCGGTTGGTGCTGAACTGAGTGTTTGCGTTCAGCGTGTTGAGGGTCGAATTAATCGATGAGACCGAATCGCTAGGAGTAAAGACATAGACGTTGGGGCCGAAGATCGTGCTGTTCTGTCCGAAGACTGTACCCGTCACTGGGAGCATCGTGGCGAGCACCACAAGGCTGAAGAGCATTCGGGACGAGATGAGCGAACGGTCTCCACGAACTCCCCAGGAGCGGCTCCTCAGGCGTTTGCGCTTGGCGGGTCTAGCAAGGAAATTGGAGCCCCTTGGGGGAAGAGAGTGAATGGGAAGAAGACCTCCGAGGAGACTGTTGGGCGAATCCATGAGCGCTCCAATTTGCCAGCACCGAGATTTGCGGTGTGCGCAGGGCCGGCCAATGCAACGGCGAGAATCCGGGAACGAGGGCTCGTCTGGCAAGTGAGTCCCCGTTTATTCACGGATAATGGGAAGCAGATCGCCGCAAACGCTGATGTTCGACAATTCGGGCGCGGTTATGCAACGCAGTTTAACTGCTTTAACTTGCTCATAAAATGTCTCTCTTTACGCACATACGGCCTCCCGGAGAGAGAAATACGGCGCGACTTCGGCTCGTCTGCGTTAAAGCTCGTTAACGACCGCGCATTAAGGAATCTTTTCGGGTTGCTTTCGTCTGGCTATAATGTTGCCCGCCGTATCTGAAGGAGCGTTAGCCCCTATGGCCGCAGCGCATTCCCCGCTTTCCGCCGAGCATGAGGCGGAACGGCAAGAACTCCAAGCCGTTCTTCAGTCGGGCATCCTGGATAGAGCACCGAATCTTCGCCGTTTCCTGGAGTACGTGGCAGAACAGCATTTTGCCGGAACCACAGATCAGGTTAAGGAGTACAGCATCGCCGTCCAGGCGCTGCACAGGCTGGAACAGTTTGACCCCCAATCGGACACGATTGTCCGCGTAACGGCTCACACGCTAAGAAAAAAGCTGGAGCAATACTACGCGAAGGAAGGTGCCGACCATATCATTCAGATCCGGCTTCCGGCGGGCAAATATCTGCTGCAATTCGAACACAAAGAGCAGGCATCCATGCTGAACGCCGATGCTGTCGAACTCGTGCCTGCGCCCACGGCACCGACGCGGAGTATGCTCGGCTCGCAACGTCCTGCAAAACTGATTTGGGCGGGTCTGGGAACTGCTGGAGCAGTGCTGGTTTTGCTGGGAATCACTTATTGGATGCATCGGCAACAGAAAGCGAATGGTCTCTTGCTAGCGGCGCAGCCTGGCAGCAATCAGGAGTCCGCGGAGGCTGCCGCAGCCTCGCGGGTCGATAGCGTCCGAATTCGCTTTGGCGCAACCACGCGCCCATATGTGGATGTTGCAGGGCAGATTTGGCAGAGTGACCAATATTGTAAAGGGGGGGCGACCTTCTCTCACCCAAATCATGAAATTCAAGGCACTGATGATCCCGCACTCTTTGAAGAAGGGCGCGAGGGAAAATTCCAATGCAGGATTCCGGTTCCACCGCGGACTTATCAGCTTCAGCTTCTCTTCGCCGACACAGGGGGCGACAAGGAGGCGGCGCGACAGGTCGACGTTTCCATCAACAACGAGACGGTCGCTGCCCTGGACATCGTGGATGAGGCAGGCGGCGACAATATTGTGGTCGGCAAGGTCTACGGAGGAATCCATCCGATGAGCGATGGGACCATTCACTTGGACTTTACCTCCGAAGGGTCCTTCGTGAACGCAGCCGAGCTGACACCAACCGAATCCGACGCAGGTCTTCCTATGCGCATGCTTGCCGGTCCCGCCGTCTTCCACGAGGAAAATGGGAATACCTGGCTGCCCGAGCGATTCTTCCAGGGCGGCAGACGAACGTTTCACACGAGCAACGTGCGCGAGGCCGAGAGCTCCCGGCTCTTCGAATGGGCGCGCTTTGGGCACTTTCACTATTTCATTCCAGTTGTTGCCGGCAAGGTTTACAGAGTCCGGCTGTATTTTTCAGAAGGATGGTTCGGCAGCAGCAATGGCGGTCCGGGAGGAGTTGGAAGCCGCGTCTTCGACGTTTATTGCAATGGCACAACCCTGCTGAAGGGCTTCGACATCCTGGAAGATCAGAAGAACGGCTGGGTGGTAAAGACATTCAACCATGTGAAGCCCACGGCTCACGGCATGTTGGAAATATATTTCACACCGGTCAAGAACTATCCGCTCATCAATGCAATCGAGATTGAGCCAGAGGGCTGAGGAAGTCTCCATCACGAACAATGATCGAACATCAGCGGGGGAGCCATCACGCGGCACGTACGCGGCGAAAGAATAACTCTCAGAGGTGAATCAAGCCGCGCCGTAGGGCATTGACAACCGCTTGCGTTCTGTCGCTCGCGTTCAGGCGGACGAGGATGACGCTGACGTGGCACTTGACCGTCCCTTCTGAAATACCGAGCGCGGACGCTATTTCCTTGTTCGAATGCCCCTTCGCTACCAACACAAGGACCTCCCGTTCCCGCGCGCTGAGACTGGAGTCAGGAGTGCGCTCGGCTAGTGCTCGCGACATGGGTGGCGGAAGATAGCGCGCCCCAGCATGGACACGACGCACTGCGTTCACCAGCACTTCCTGAGGTAGACCCTTTACCAGGTATCCGCTGGCTCCTGCTTCCATTGCCTGGTGAATGTCTTCATCTCCTTCGTAGGTGGTGAGCACAATAAAGCGCGCTTTCGGCGCGACGCTGCGAATGCGTCGTATCGTCTCAACTCCGCCAATGCCCGGGAGCCGCAGATCCATGAGGGTGATATCCGGCTGAAGTCGAGCGTGTTGTTCGATGGCTTCTTCTCCGCTGCCAACCTGACCGACACATTCCATCTCCTTGGACGAGGCAATCAGTGCTGCGATCCCGACACGCAAGATTGGGTGGTCGTCGACAATCAGAATCCGAATGGGAGGCACGGCAGTGACATTATAGATTGCTGGCAAAACAGGTGTCGCCGACTCATCTCTCAGAGGTGAGTCAGCGTTCATTCCGGCGTCCGGTCCGCAGAGTTTTCACCGATTCAGGCCTTGCCGCGGTATTCGAACCCGCACCGTTGTCCCCTGGCCTGGGAGGCTCTCTATCGCTACCTTGCCTTCGATCCGGCTGACACGCTCGCGCAGACCCTGTAATCCGTAATGACCCTCCGTGGGACGAGAAGCGACGTCAAATCCGTGGCCATCGTCAGCGATTTCGAGTGAGAGCTCCTGGGGCGTGAAATGAAGGCTCGCGTCGATCCTGCTCGGCTCACCGTGAAGCACAGCGTTATAGAAACCTTCACGCGCCACCATCATCAGTTCGTGGGCAGCCTGTCGACCGACAGGGAATGGCGTTCCGTTCACATGACACTCTGCTGCGACACCATACTCGCGGCTGACGCGCTGGCTCATCTCGCGCAGGCTCGCAGCCAAACTCTCGGGCGCCGCTTCGCTTCCACGCAGATTCCACACAGCCTGACGCGCTTCGTCCATAGTGGCACGAATCTGCGTACTGGCGTATTCGATGAGATGCTCGCGCGAGTCCTGATCTTCAGGCGCGGAGCCGAGCGCTGCTTCGAGCATTGCCGAGACACTCGCGCAACCCTGAATGAGAGTGTCATGCATCTCGCGGGCCAGGCGAGTACGCTCGGCCAGTACAGCCTCAAAGCGGCCGTGTACCTGGCGGATGCGCATCTGATATGCACCGATCGCAACAAGGCCCGCGATCAACAAGCAGAACCCGATAAACCACGGGGTGCTGTAGAAGTACGGCTTCTTCGCGAGCTGCAATGCGACCTGCACCCGCGCATCCGGATGTTCCCGTTGCCACGCTTCGACCTGGAAAGTGTACTTGCCTGAAGGCAAATTGGTGTACGTGGCGGAGCGCTGTGTGGCGCCTGCCAACGTCCAGTCCTTATCGAATCCGACCAGACGGTAGTGAAACAGGAGATTCTCCTGCGAACTCAGAAGTATGGGTTCGTAGGCAACTTCCAAGCGCGAGGCGCCCGCCGGCAACACAACCGAAGCCCCGCTCGCCGCCGCTTTGCCATCGACTGTTACCGCACCGATTAGAAGATGTGTGAGCGATGGAATGTCGAACTCTGCAGGTCGAATCCGCCACAGGCCGCGGTTAGTGGGGAACCATGCATCTTCGCCATGAACGATGACGCCTGCGGGCTGCGTGCCGCCGTAGAAAAGCGTTGGCTTGTCTCCCGCATCGCCGCGGTAAAACCGCATTGAGAGAACTTGGCGCTGATTGCGGGCTTGTGCATCCAATTCGTTGCGATTTACCAACATCACGCCAAACGGACCGCTGAGCCAGAGATGATGACTGGTATCTTCGAGGATCGAGTAGATACTGTTGCCGGCCAAACCATTGTCAGTAGTGTAGTGAGTTAGAAGGTTGTCGCGGTAACGGTAGAGGCCGTTCGTGCGCGTGCCGAACCACAAGCCGCCATCACTGTCTTCGTGCAGCGCCCACACCTTCTCCGCCTTCAAGCCTTCCGTGACGGCGTCATCGACTGGCTGGCCCCTATGCAAGTGGGTGACACCGCGTTCTGTTCCTACCCAGATGTCACTGTTTCGGTCCTCCAGAATGGAGCGGGTACTGAAGTAGACCAAACCGTTTTTCGTAGTGAAGTTATGAAACGATCGACCATCAAATCGGCTGACTCCTTCATCCATACCAATCCAAAGCGAGCCGTCACGAGCCTCGATCATGCAGCGGATGAAATTGTTGGGCAGGCCCTGAAGCATTGTGTAGTGGGCGGTGCTACCAGCAGAGAAGCGAAACAAACCACTGCCGTCTGTGCCGATCCAAAGGGATCCGTCTCGTGTGCGCAACAGGTTTCTGGCCCTGGCATCGCCAAGCTCGGGAAAACGAAATGGCTTAGCCTGTCCGTCTTCTACGTGGACCAGTTGATTTGAAGCGGCCCAGAGACTTCCGTCGGCGTCGAGCGAGACCGTTCCGAAGTCGGAGTCTGCGGCCTGAGGCAACGAAAGCACCTCCACCGGCGTTCGGCTAAGGCGCACCATGCCAACCTGGGTGCCCACCCAGATATTTCCAATGTCGTCGGCAACGATGCTCAGAATCGTGTTACTCACCTGAGGCGAGGGAGCATCCATGTGCAACGCGGAGCTGCTGCTTGCGTTGTAGTGGATCCGGAAGATTCCCTGCCCTATCGCTCCGGCCCATAATTCACCAGAGCCGACCGCGCAGAGGGTGCGAATGGTTCCCCAGACACCGCTAATCCGCTCAAAGCGCTCAGCACCGGGACGAAGCCTGTGTAAACCACTGACGGTTCCGATCCAGATGGAACCGTCATCTGTTTCAAGGATGGACTTGACGCGGTTCTGGCTATCCGTCCCGTCAAGGGTGAACTCCCTCGGCTCCCCATTGATGATGGCGTATAGATGGGGGGCACCCGCCCAGATGCGTCCGCGGCGGTCTTCGAGAACTCCATGAAAAGCGTTGGCCGGCATTCCCGGGCGGTTGTCGACACGCTCCAATCGCTGGCCCTGTTTGCGGAAGAGCCCATTGTCAGTGGCCACCCACAAGATCCCTCCGCGGTCTTCAAAGAGACCGCGTACGAAACCGTCGGTCAGTCCGTCAGCATTGGAATAGAGACGGAAATGACCATCGCGCATCTCCACGAGGCCCCCGCCTTCCGTCCCAATCCAGAGCGTCCCGTTGCGCGCGGCCAGCAGGCAAAAGATAGAGTTCTCGTGAAGTTCCGGGGTATTCTCTCGAGCAAAGAGTGTGAATCGTTCCCCATCGAAGCGCGCCAGGCCCTCGCTGGTTCCCACCCAGAGATAGCCATCGGGCGTCTGGGCAAAGGCCTGCACGGTTTCACCCGGCAGACCGTTTTGCGGCAGCCAGGAATGAGCGGTGTAGTTTCGCTCACCGCCGCTTGCGGGTTTCGGGCTGGGTTGCGAAACTCCTGAATGGAGAGTAAGTAAAGCAATCAAAAGTACGAACACCGAGCGAGAAATGCACTTGGGCTCAACCGTCAGTCGCTTCCGCAATGCGTACGGATCGGCCGCGCATTCCGGGACAGCCGAAATTCGCGCGGCACACATACTCGAGAAACAGATTGGCCCAAAATCTTGAAAGTGCATTCACGTACCAAATGGAGGCAAGGCAGATGGCGAGAAGCGTCGCGTCGAAGTTGCCAGTCCCGTGTTCGAAGTATCCATCGTACTGCTCGGAGGTCCAACTCTCCAGCCATTATTGGAAAGCATGCGAGCTATTCGCAGACGGTTGGGCTGGGGACCCTGCCGGCGCGTGATCAGCATGAGCAGAAGAATATAGAGACAGTTCGTACACTGGAACCAGCCGAATGCTCTCCACTCGGGCTGCCTGTCCGGTTGCGTCAAACCCCGCCTTGTGTGGCATTTCAAAATACACCGGGGCGTCCTGTCGAAGTGGCAGGATCCTGAGCTTCAGCGTCGCCGCCTGTTTTGCGTCCAGGAAACGCTGCAGCCCGACATTCCAGTCGAGACCGTTGAAGAAATCATCATCCAGAAGCTTGTCGCCTGTGTAAAGACGTGCCACGTCTCCTGTGTAGCGAATATTGAGAATGAGTTCGCTGATTCCATTCAGAGCGTCGGCAGGAATGGAGATCGACCAATCACCAGCCTGGGTCAGGTCGCTTTCTATTGGCGCCTGCGCGACACCGTTTATCTTCCCGCTCGACGGCCCAACTCGCACCAGTGGGACTTCGCCGGCCTGCCGCAGTTGTTGCACTTTCGCCATCGGATTGCGTTCGGGCACGGCCCCCGAGAAGCGGATACTCCGCGCACTTGCCGCTACCACACGGAGCGGCACGTTGGCTTCGGGAGCATTAGCTGGAGGGGGTGTCAGCACAAACGAAAAGTTGTTATGTTCGCGCGATAGCAGTCGCAGAGCTCGGTCGCTTCCCACCACCAGGTCGGCATCTGTGATCAGCAACCGCTCGTCTTCGTCTAGCCTCACTCTCCAGGCGTGTTCGGCCTCATCGGCGCTCAGAATCACAATGTGCGTGCGCGTTCCCTCTTTTGTCATGAGATCAATAGACGAGTCTACCCCTGGCTCGATTCCGCTCACATAGGTCACGCCGTTTTCGGTGTGCACAACGCCGCTCGATGTGCGCACCTGCAGTCCTGCTGCCATGAAGGCAAACTCCGGCACAATGCCGCGCACTGCTGCAAAGTAATAGATTGAAGCGGTGCGGTCGTCGAGCCGTGTAAAAAGCTGCGACGTGCTGTAGAGCAGTTCCGCGTCACCCATTTTCAAATTGAAGGGCCAAATAAAATAGGCGCCACTCGGAATTGTGATGGGCTCGCGAGGGACACGCAGAACGCCGGATGGCAAGCGAACTTCAAACTGCGCAGCGGGCCATTCGGGCATGGAGTAGTTACGGACATAGTTGTTACAGAACAGAAAACCCCTCTCACCCGATGAACGAACAGAGACACGCGGCACGGTCATATCAGCCGGGTTTTGGGGCTGCTGTTCAGGAGCATGTACGGACATCGGAGCCAGAAGGCCGCCAAAGCTGTTCAAAAAATACTGATAGACCTTCATTTTGCCGAGCGAAGTGCGTTCCTGGCCATATGCTCCGAGCGGAGCCTGAAAGTCATACGACTTGATCGGTAGATCGTTTGGATAGCCGGTTGCCTGGGATTCCTCGAGCGTGGTCAGCTTGCCCTCCGGGTTCTCCCCGCCGTGAAACATATAAGTGCCGTACAGATTGACACCCGAGCCGAGCATTACCGGAAACATTGCGCCGATGTCATCTGGTTGAATGACCGGGCGACGATGATAGGTGTCTTCAATGCCGCCGCCGATCTCCGCCGTCAGATATGGGACTTCCGCCGGAGGCGACTGATGAACCTCCGTCTCGCCGACTGCTCCGATCGCACCCATGTTTGCCGAAACTCGGCTCTGGAAACGAAACGCATAGACCTCGGAGGGAGGCAGTTTCGTGATCGAGCGATCCCACGGAGCATCAGGATATCCGCCGCCATAGATGGGGATCACTGCGGGCTCCGGTACCACGGCATTGTCCCAGCCGGTAACGAAGTAATAGGGAACATCAAGGCCAGCCTCGATGGCCATTTGTTTCAGCGTGAGAATGTGTTCCTCGCCGGCTCCGGGGCCGCGCGCCGAGTACTCATTCTCCAGTTGAATCGCTACGACTGGACCGCCTTCCTTCCACATCAACCCCTTGAGTTGGCGGCCGATTTCGGCATACCAACGTCCGGCCTCGGCCAGATATATCGGGTTGTTGATACGTGTTGGTCCTCTTTTCACCACCCAGTCAGGCAGGCCTCCATTGCGCGCCTCGGCATGGGCCCAGGGACCGATGCGCGGTTCAAGCAGCAGACCGTGCTTGGCACAAAGCAACGCAAAGGCACGCAGATCGCGCTGGCCACCCCAGTCAAACTGGCCTTCGATTTCCTCGTGGTGAATCCAGATCACGTAAGTGGCGACGATATTTACGCCGGCCGACTTCATCTTGAGCAGCTCTTCTTCCCACTGCGCTCGAGGATAGCGAGAGTAGTGGAATTCGCCCATCACCGGCAGCCAGGGCTCGCCGTCGCGAGTTAGATACCGGCTGTTTAGTCCGAGCTTATGGCCATCGGGCGAAACTGCGGAACCGAGATTGTAGTGCGCTTTTATCGGTTCAGAAACCGGTCTAGATGCATCGATGCGGATCACATGGGCCTTCTCGACCTGAGCAGACGCGATGAGCGTTGCCAGCATGAAGAGCAGGACGCCCGGCAACATCGATGCCGAAAGAGACTTTGGGACGTTCAACGAGAATGAGGACATAACGAATACCTGTCGCAACACACAACTGCAGAAATCGCATCCGTTTGCCGATGGCAGAATCGAACGGTCCTCAACCACAACCGGTTCATGGTCCACAAACCGGCTTGCATCCTGAAGCACCGATACGGTCTGGCAATGGGGCGAAGTGAATAGTGGGGCAACCGAAGCATTGCGATCCGGCTGCCCAGTCGGAGGATTGCAGGGAGTCCCCGGTCTGACCCCACCGGCCTGATTCTTTCTGTTCCAGCTCGACTCGGACACCAGCGCAGCAGGGAGGCCAAGGATCGCCCAAAGCCTCCCCCGTTTCAATGCTAGAAGGTCAACTTAAGAGCGCCCTGCATTACGCGCGGTGGAATATTTCCGATCGTTCCGATCTTTCCAAAGTTGCCCCAGGTGACAGTGTTTCCGTAGTCACCCGAAGGGTTACCGAAGGTGGGGTGATTGAGAACGTTGAAGGCTTCCCAGCGGAACTGCAGGTTCATGTGCTCCGCCAGGCCCCAGCTCTTCATGATCGCGGAATCGGCGCCGAAGTAGTGCGGGCCAAACATGAGGTTCTTGCCGCTGTCGCCGAAGGTTCCCACGGCATTGTTGGTGAACGCCGCGGTGTTGAAGTAGTTGTTTAACCATTGGGACCTGGACCCTTGGTGCACCTTGAGCGACTGGCCCGGAACGCGATCGGCGAGATCAAGGTATTGCTCCGAGCCAGAGTTATTGTTGTCGCCCGACCCGATGCTGAAGGGGTTGCCCGATTGCCAGGTAACAATGCTGCTCAGCTCCCATCCACCGATCGTTTCTTGCAGCAGTTTGCTGTTGCTCTTGAAGGTCGGTCCCTGATAAATGAAGTTGGTCACCCAGTTAAAGGGAACACTCAACGACGAGACACCGCGATTCCACCGCAGATCGAATGGATTCGGGAGGTACGGGCTGCCGAACGAAATGTTGCCGGAACTGGCCACATCGATCGTCTTCGAATACGTGAAGCTGGACTGCATTTGCAGGCCATGCGTCATGTGGTGATCGACGGTCGCCTGCAGAGAGTTGTAGCTGGCAGTGCCATTGCTGTCGAGTTCGTAGAGGTTACTGAAATTCGGGTAGGGCAGAACGTTGCTGGTTGCAGCGTTTTTGTCAATGGCATCCGACTGGTGATAGGACTCGCTCCCAACATACGCCAGGCGAAGTACCGTTGCCGGATTCAATTGCTGTTCCACCGAAACGTTCCAGCTTTCCGTTATGCCCATCTTGAAGTTGCGAGAGAACGATTGGCCCAGCTTGGCTCCCGCCGCGATGGGCGCGCTGGCAGGGGGCTTATATCCGACGGAAGCAAAAGGTGGAAATGGACTGACGTAATTGGTCGCCGCGTTTTGAGACCACGGATTGTCCAAACTCATCGCGCCAGTAATCGGTGCGTCAGCGCCTGCCGTGCAACCGCTTGTGCAGTTCCCCCCGTACAAGGCAAATGTGGGGCTGAACGGGGCGATGTCGGCTGCGTGATTGTAGGAGGAATACTCAAGCGGGCCAGTAAACATTCCGAATCCGGCATGAAATACAGTGTGCCGCAGGAACGTGGGCTGGTAGGCGATGCCCACACGAGGTTCCCAGTAACCATAGGAATTGGGCATCAGAGCAGCGTTGAGTCCCGCATCTCCGGGGAAGATCAATCCCTTCGGAGCATTGGGGAACATCACGCTCTGCTGTCCGGCAACGAATGCAGCGCCGCGTCCGCCGGCTGAGGTGGGAGCGAAGTTCGGATCCCAGCGCAGGCCGAGGTTGATAGTAAGGTTGGGCTGAATGCGCCAGTCATCCTGGAAGAACGGACCGAACTGCCAGCCTGCTACGTCCGCAATCTCGCCTGCTCCCTGTTCGAAGGAGTGCATGTAACCGAGCAGGAAATCCGCAAGTCCCTGGCCGGTGTAGCTTCCGTTAAAGGTAACTATGGGCTGGGTGGGATACTGTGTGTATTCCTCTGCAAACTGGTGCTGCAGGTCAACACCTGATGAAAGCGTATGCCGGCTAAGGGTTTTGATGAAGGTGTCGGCAAGGCCGTAGGTGTTGCGCACTTCCTGCGAGGGTTCGGTCCAGCCGCCGTTGAAACCTCCGACTCCGCCGCTCACGGCAAAGCCTTCCATCCAGCATTGCTGCGGCAGCTCGCTTACATTGATGTAGCGCGACCAGCACATGGGTTTTCCGCTGTTGTCATCCGTGGGCGCCGAATTGTGAGCGCTCATCTCGTTCCAGAAGACGGAGACCGTGTTGACGGTGGTGGGATTAATGGTCCAGGTGTGCTCCAACAGTTCGTTGTAATATTCCATTCTTTCCTGGAAGTCGTAGCTCCAGTTACTCAGATTGAGCACGGAAAGAATGTTGCCTGGTGTATCGCCTGAAGGCTCAGTCATCGTATTGATGAGGGAACGCAATGTTAAGCGTTGCGATTTCGAAACGTCGTAGTCGAGTCTTCCGGTAAATTCGTCAAAGCTGTTCTTGACGGCCGCGGCAACATAGTTCATCTGTCCGGTGGCGCTCTGGTTGGAGCTGGCAGTGCGGCCAGGCAGGCCATCGTTGGTCACACCTACGGCCGCGGCATCAAGCGACGCCACGCTGGTATCCAGTTGGTTGGCAACGCCACCGACGGTGTGGAATGGCCCGGCGAGGTTGGTTACGCCCGGAGTGGCAGCGAAGGCGCTGAAGTCGCCATTCAGCATGGCGGTGGTGGGCGTGTAGGTGGTATTGGTCGCCGCAGCTTCTACCAGGCGCGTTCCCTGGTAGTTGCCGAAGAAGAAGAGCTTATTCTTCATGATCGGCCCGCCGACGAAGGCGCCGAACTGGTTGCGCTTCAGAGGATCAACCTGTGTGCTGAACCAGTTTGCAGCATTGAGATCGTTGTTTCTCACAAACCAGAATGCGCCACCGTGAAAGGCGTTGGTGCCGCTCTTTGTAGCGATGCTGACTACTGCGCCAGGAGAGAATCCATAGATGGCGCTGAAGTTGTTGGTGATTACGCGAAATTCTGCAGTTGCATCGGCGTTCGGAAACGGAGCAGTGAGATCGTTGTAATTGTCCATGTTCGAGACGCCGTCGAGCATATAGAAGGTGCTGCCCTGGCGTCCCCCGCTCGACGATGCGCCGGTTTCCGTTGAGAACGAGAAACCGGACTGGATGCCTTCGCCGCCACGCTGGATGACGTTTGATGTGCCTGGCGCCAGAAGAACAAGCGAAGAAGGATCGCGGCCATTCAACGGAAGCTCTGCGATGGCAGTCTCGCCCACAGTAGTTCCCAGCTCCGCGGAACTGGTGTTGATCAGCTCGGCGTCGGCGGTCACGCTTACGACCTCAGTCGTGCCACCGCTCACTTTAAGGTGAACATCCTGGGTGGCCGCGAGGTTTGCGGTGAGCACAATGCCTGTCTGCGAGTAACGGGCAAAACCTGTGGCTTCGATCACGAGCGAATAGGTGCCTAAGGGCAACGGTCTTAGCAGGTATTCCCCAACCGCATCCGATTTCACAGTCTCAGTTAGGCCGGTGCCGGTGTTGGTAATGGAAACCGTGGCTCCGGGGATTGCCGCCCCTAACTGATCGCTGACATGTCCAGCCAAGCTTGCGCTGGTGCCTTGGCCGCGGGCCTGGACCCCAAAGGCAAGGATTCCAATCAGGAAGACCGGCAGTAGAAATCGTATATGCTTCGCATTGATGTATTGCACAACCACCTCCAAAAGTTAGCTAACTATCTCGCCCAGAATGGCTTGGAATGAATGAAATCGTTTTCATCCTTTTCTGCCCTCCGGAGGATACTTCTTCAAAGCTCCAATCTATTTGCCGCGCTGTCCGGCGAAGCGATTCGGATGGGGCTTTTGAAGTCGAGAGGAACACTACGCTTACGCAATAACGGTCTGCATCTGCCGAAAGTAGGATTGAGAAAATATTTCTGCCCTGACTCTTTCAGGTCGGAATTCAGAAGATTTGTGGCATGGTTTCATTGCTCTCCATTGACGGCAACGGGCTTTGTGCCGCCTATTCGGTCCTGCTTTAGGGCTGCGAGTCCTTTGCTATTCGTATACACTGCACTGTGCTGATTGGAGTACTTGCGTTGCTGTGAATGTGAATATGGATCCATCCAAAATACTCTCCACACTGATCCCGGTAAAGCCCCATTGCGGGTTGGCGGTTACCCTGATGGGGCCTCTTCTGCTGACCACGTCCGCAGGAATCCCCGCCAATGCCTCCTGCACGACACCGGTCTCGATGAAGGCGAGTCTCGAGGGCCAACCGACGGCGGAGAAGTTCGCCAGGCTGGGAGAGTGGTTTGGCGGTCAGAAGAAGTTCGAGTGCGCGGCCGAAGCGTTTGCCTCGGCGGTCAAACTGCGACCTGATTCCGCTTCTCTCACCTACATGTGGGGCCTCAGCCTCTACTCTGCCGGCCAAATTGACGAGGCAATTAGCCCATTGCGGCAGGCAGCGCGTCTAGACCCACAAGACGTGCGCCCGCATCTGGTGCTAGGCGGGGCGCTGGATCAAATCAACCAGACTGCGAATGCCGAGGGGGAATGGCGTGCCGCACTGGCCATCGATCCGGGTTCGGCCACGGCGCTGGATGGACTTTCGCGCGATCTACTGAACGATAAGGAATACGCGGCTACGATTGCTCTGCTGGGTCAATCCAGTCATCCGGAACAGCGCACTGCAATGCAAAATCTAAACCTGGGAATGGCCTATGCCAAAACGCTGCAGCTAAGTGAAGCAGCCAGCGTGCTGCGCGCAGGGCTAGACGCAGCACCGAACTCCATGCCTTTGGCGAATGAACTGGCGCTGGTTCTCATGCTGCTCGGCAAATCGGAGGAAGCAGATACAGTGCTCTCCGCCGCGCTGGCCAAGCACCCTGGGGACTTGAACGCGCAGATCCTCTATCTGCGTGTTCTTATCACGAGCAAATCAGAGAGGGCGCCAGAACTGGGACATAAGCTCTTGCTGATGGCGCCGCGGAACTGGGAAGTGCTCTATCTGAATGCGCAATTGGAAATACGAGCGGAAGAACTCCGGGAAGCGCGGGCTCATCTTGAGCAATCAGTAGCTCTGAATTCCGGCTATTTTCAGTCGCAGGAAGCGCTGGGCAACGTGCTCTCGGAACTCAAGGATTTCTCCGCCGCGAGAGAACGGCTGGAAAAGGCGATCGAGTTGGGCGATACGGAGCCTGCAGTGCAATACGAACTGGCCAGGGTTCTGCAATCGCTAGGCTTGGCCGATCAGGCGCAAGAAAGGCTGCGCATCTATCAAGTTGCGAGGAAAGCCGAGGCAGATCGCACGCTGGCCGTGGGTAAGATCGAGGCCGGTGACAAGGCAATGGCTTCCGGGGACGCAGCGCAGGCAGTGAGCCTTTACCAGGACGCTGTCGCTAATGATCCTAATGAAGCACTGCCGACCTACAAGCTTGCCAAGGCGCTGGAAAAGGCCAACGATCTCGCGGGTGAAAGTGCCGCCCTGCAGCGCGCGATAGAGCTGGACCCCAATCTGGCCGAGGCCCAGAACCAGATGGGCTATCTGGAGACAAAGAGCGGCGAGGACGCCAAGGCAGAGAGCTACTTCCGAGCTGCGGTGCATGCATCTCCCTCTTACCTGCAGGCATGGATAAATTTAGCGGCGACGCTGGCAGGGGAGTCCAAGTGGGAAGAGGCAAAGCAGGCACTGGCGCGAGTTCTGGAACTCGATCCAACCAATGCCAAGGCACACCAGCTCGACCAGGCGATCACTGCCATTCAAGCAAATCCATAAGTTGTGCAGGCGGCTGAAATCCGGATATCGCATGCCTGGCGCTGTTAGGCTTTCAAATCCGAGCTTCCGCGGAAGCCGATGAACGCTTACTTGTCTGGCAACGAAAGCCTGACGGTCTGTTTGATTCCCTGGCCTTCAACCAGAGTGTAGATGGCATCAGCGGGAAGGTCTTTCAACTCTTCCTTAAGTCCGCTCGGCCAAAGAATCTGGACGCGCTGCATGACACGCTCGCTGCCCAGTCCGAAATGGAGCCGCTGATCGTTGCTCGACAAGTAGCTGCCTCCGCCGCGAACTTCATCAATCTGTTCCATTGAGGGCGTGGTGACGATGACGCGGGCGCCGATTGCGGCCTTGTTGCTCTTTGTGCCCACTAAGCGAAAAAGAACCCGATGATTCGAATTCCTGGTCTCGTTGAGGTAAACGGAAGGCGGTGCGCCCTCGTTGTAGACCACCACATCAACGTTTCCGTCGTTGTTGATGTCGCCGAAGGCCGTGCCCCGGCGCGATTGCAACGGTCCGTCGTTGAGCCCAGACTGATCGGAGACATCGGCGTAGATACCGTTTCCGCTATTGCGAAAGACTTGCAGCGGCTCACGAAATCGGGGCTCGTGGGGAAGTACATCTGTAAGCGGGCTGAAGTTTCCGTTCGCCACGAAGACGTCAGGCCAACCATCGTTATCGAAATCGGCGAAGCCGCTTCCCCAGCGCACAAACGCGCCTGGACTGCTGCTGAGGTGCGAGGCCCTGGTGGCATCGGCAAATTCCTGGCGATTCAGGTTGCGGTAAAGGCTCATAGGCTGGTGCATGTAACGGGTAACGAGCAGCGCCAGGTTCCCGTCGTGGTAGGCGTCGCCAAAATCCGCGGCCATATTGCTGAGGGATTTGCCCTGGTCGTCGACTGCGGTTCCGGACCAGAGACCAACATCCACAAATGTTCCGTCGTGCCGGTTGCGATACAGATAGTTGGGGCCCATGTCGTCGGCCACAAAAAGATCGGGCCATCCGTCGTTGTCATAGTCGCCCCAGACAACTCCCATGCCAAGTCGCTTCTCAGCATTGTCCACGCCCGCCTTTGCGGAGACGTCCTCGAAGACGCCGTCGCCGCGATTGCGAAACAGAAAATTCGTCTGTCCGTCCAGTCGGGGCACTTCCATCGAAACACCCTGGTAGTCGAACGATCTCGAACCCGGCTGGGGAAGATGGTGAAGATCGGAGTTCACATAGCGAGAGACAAACAGATCAAGGTGGCCGTCGCGATCGTAATCGGCCCAGGCCGCTGCCGCGCTGAAACCACCGCCGGCTACATGTGCCTTTTCGGTTATGTCTTCAAACTTGCAGCCGCCCAGATTGTGATAGAGCACATTGTTCCCGTATCCGGTGACATAGATATCCTGAAGCCCGTCGTTATCGAAATCGCCGATAGCCACCCCCATGCCCCAGCCGCGCGTTGTGAGTCCCGCCTGAACGGTGATATCGGTGAAGTGCAACGCTGAGTCTTGACGATAGAGGGTCACCATCAGATCACCACCTTGCAAGTAATGATCGACGCTGGAGTCGTTCACCGTGAGGATGTCTAGCATGCCGTCGTTGTCGCAATCGAAGAGGGCGATGCCTCCGCCCATCATCTCGACCAGGTAGCGCCTGTCAGCGGAGCCGTGGGGAATCGTATTGATGCCAGACCGATGCGAGATGTCCCTGAAGCGGATGCTGCTCTGCTGGACCTGGGCGAAGCATGGAAGCACCAGGCCTAGCACAACACAGGCGCACTTCAATACCTGGCCTGCGCGGCTGATATTCGCGGCGTCCCGCACGCTTTGCCGAGGAAGCCGGTGCATTGCCGGTACCGCACGGGGCCGATGCGATTTGGGAGGGTCAGACCCAGGGCAGGCGGCTGCTTCAAGATTCATTCGCTTCGTTGTGGAATTCATTCTCGCCACGTGCGTGAGGTCTTCACTTGCCAACCGAATATCCAGCCTCGAATTGTAGCTGAACCCCAAGGTGCCGGGCTGCGCGAATGGCGTCGCAGCCATCTGAACGCCCGTGGGAAATTGCGCGCGTGTTTACTTGAGTTCGGAGACGTGGATGATCGGCTGAACCCCATGGAGATATAGTGAACATTGCGAAAACTGAGCTCCGGGCGCCTTTGATCTTGTTTTCGCAGGTGCCATGACCCGAAGCCACCTCTGCCAGGCCGCAAAGGCAACGGTGCAGGATCGTTTCGAGGCATCGGGGAAGAGAATCAGCACCCGGGAATTGGTTCGACGATCCATTGCGGCAAAAGAGAAGCAAGCGGCAAAAGAGAAGGAAGCGCGCGATCCCCAGCGCACAGAAGAAGCCGAGAAAGGTGCGAAGATCAGTCGGCTTGTGTTGACCGCTTTATTTCATGTGGCCGTCCGCCCATAGGGAATAGTGAAATTCCAAAGTCTGGGTTCGCTGTCAAGTTGCCGAGATGGCGACTATACAGACAAGTGGGCACGCGCCGTCGTTTGTTCCTCATCGGATGGTGCGGAGCGAGTGTTTGTGGTGCCGGAGTAACGGCGAGACCATGGTTGCGGCACCGCTGCATATCGAGTGTCCGAGCAAAGAAGCAGATAAGGAGGCGGCGTTTGTGTGGTTCGTGTCTTACCGCGTCTTGCCGATCCAAGACGCCGCATGATTATTGGTCACATACACCCATTTCGGAAAGCATTCGTCACTCCGTTAAGCTGTGGCGCATCCACTCGCAGAGTTCTTCGGGCTGAATCGGTCGGTCTTTTGGCCAGCTGGGGCGTTTGCCGTCGGGAGCGATGACATATGCATTGCGGCTCGATTCTGCTACGCACACGCAGCACGTATTGTCTCTTTCCGGATAGCGCCTCGCAGATAACCAGACATATTGAGCCAGGATGAGCGCATCAATTGCGCTTCCTTCAGGATCGTCGACGTCGCGCAGTCTGCTGATCTTTTGTTGATTTTCAAAAATGGCGATGCTCGTGAAAGGCTTTGGCTTGCTCCGCAACCCGAAGCGGGCGACGACCAGCCGCGGGCGTGCGCGCCGTAGCGCTTCAGATGCTGTCCACTGCACGAACGCATTCGAAAAGATTAACGCTCCGTTGCCGCTGAGGAAAAGGTTAATAACGAAACTGCGCAGTCGGTCTTGACCTGCAAGTGAAGCGGGCCACCAGTCACTCCAATTCTGCTTTCTCATTCCGGCCAGAATCTGATCAGTTGCCTCAATATCCTTTGGTACGGTGTTGACCTGGGCCAGGAATTGATCGCGGAATTGCTTCAATTCCTGATATTGGAGAATGTTTGCGGGCGTTGGCTCTGGAGACTTCAGGTACGCACCAAGAGCCGCGTCGGCGTCAATTAGCCAACAATCAGTGCTCGCCACATCGCGCACAGACTTCGACTGCGCGGCGAGCAATGCGGGCAACCCGGTTGGGCCTCGCAGGGCGAGTTCACAAACCCGACGTACGTCGCCATCGATGCTAAACTCCATGCCGCGCGGATCCCAATGCTTTCGCGACGTGATGGAGGCAATCGGCAGGGTGTCGGGTAATATCAGCAGGATCATCCTCCCGGCAGATGGCTCCGTCGGCGCCGATTCGCGCGCCTTTTTGTCAATAGCGGCGAAAACTCTCTCCACCTCTCGACGCCATTCCGCGTAATACGATGAGCGCGCCAACTGGGAGGCATTCGACATCGTGTCTGCCGAGTCTGAAAAATTCCAGTGACCGACATCCATCTTCGCTTCAACTTCCCGCAGGGAATGCGTGAGGGCGTCGAGTTCGTCCGGTTGGAAGAGCGACACACCGCGTAGAAACTCTGATGTGCGTCTCTGTTCGAAAGGAAAGAGGTCTTCCCATCCGTCCACCTGCTGGTTAAGCGCTGGACGCATGGTCAGCGGCAAGCGCGCAATTTCACCACGGTATTTCTCAATGGTGTTTGCACCAGAACTGGATGAATCGATGAAAGAGTCAAAAGTCATAGCCATAACCCCGGCAGTGGCTTTCCGGGCAGATCCAGTTTCTTCAACTCGAAGAGCCCAGCGATAGTCGGGCAGAGGTCGGTCTGCAGAATGGGGTTTTCAATCGTTTGGGCCGTGCGTACCGCATCGCCCAGGCAAAACATCCACGTCGAACGCGTGGACTCGCTGTTCTGGCGATGATTGAAAAAGCCGTTGGTCGTCGAGCCGTCGAGGTCGCGGCCGAACTCGGGCAGGACGAAGAGTGTGGTCTTGTCTTTGTATTCAGGAAGCTCCTGCACCAGATTCCACAACTCGAAAACGAGACGATCGGTAGTTCGAATCCCTCCCAGGTGGAGCGAGTAAGAACCGAAGTGCGCCACCTCCATATCGGAGAAAGTGATAGTCAGGAAAGATGGTGCGAACCGGCGCATCACTTCGCTGCTGACCAGGAAGGTGAATTCGTCACCTGTGACTGGCGAATTGGTTCGAATCAGATCTTCGATGGCATTCTGCATCACTCCAAGTGTTGGTGTATCGAGCGAAGAAGCTCCCCCGGAGATCGACCACCCGAGGCCGTCGTAGTTGTCACTGTTCAGCATCGCTTCCAGTTCAGGCTGCACCGCTGAGCGGTCTGTCCCGGGCACCGCGTGGCCCTCTGCTGCTGCGCGCACGACGGCGTTGATCAGCAGTTGTTTGGGGAAGATTACGTTCGCTCCATACGAAGGACCGAAATCGCGGAGGGCGCTGGCACCGATTTGGCTAGTGAGTGCCTTGTTACTGGAGATGAGCCATGCCTGCTCAGCTTTGAGCCGCATCTGTTTTCGCAGATATTCGAACAACGTAGGAGAAGCCGGCCGGGATTTTCCCCAGTCGTCGAGGCGTTGCCAGTTGCCGCTCAGAATGCTGGAGATCGTGTTGTAGTGCGAAGTGACTCCGTCGTTGCGGACGAACGGGTAAAACGCGGCGCGTGGAAGCAGATCGCCACAGATGTGCGGGATATTGGCGAATCCGTCTTCGGCGAAGGTATCTTCACGGCGCATGCCGCCGCATGTTACGACGATCACTTTGCGACCTGCACCGCGGCGGCCATCACCGAAGGCAAGATGACGCGCGCCGGCCCATTGCTCAACCACGACAGCAGCGACAGCCTTCATCACATCGCGTCGAGTCAGATCCATCATTCCTCGCCTATCCCTGAAGTAGCCTTCAATGCCTGACATCCACGATGAACGTGGTAATTTGCCGCAGGCGTTTATCCAGGTCTTCCCGCTCTTGTTTTGAATACTTCTTTTGCAGTTCCATCTCCGCCTGGCCTTCCTGCTTACGGCCTGTGCGCCAGTAGGCCAAAGCAAGACGGTAGTGGGCCTGCGCCAAGTCTGGCTTGAGGGCGATCGCCGCCTCGAGGTTGGAGATACTGCCGACCCAGTCGCCCTGATTCTGCTTCAGCACGCCCATCTGGTACTGCGCATCGGGGAGCTTCGGGTCGGCAGATATGGCACTATTCAACAGCTTAAGTGCCACGTCCGTCTTGTCACTACTTCCGTTTTCGGTCAACAGCATGGACGCTGAGTAAGTGGCGGCCTTGGCGTCGTGCGGATGAGACTCCGCGTAGGTGAGCAGTCCGCTGCATCGCGGCGATACCGTTGATCCTGAAACTGAGGTGCAAGCCATGCCCAAAAGCTCCGCATACAGGGCATTGCCCTTGTCCGCATCCAGAAGATCGGCGAATACCGGAACAGCAGCTGTGAACTTGGAATCACCGAAATAGGCCGCGCCCAATCCAAACCGCATGCGAGTGCTGTTTGGGAACTTGATCGTGGCCGCCTCGAATTCGCGTATCGCTGCGTCGAAGGTCCAGTGACGCAAGAGCTCCACTCCGAGCGACCATGCATTTTCTTCGGTCGGTTCCAATTCGACCGCGCGGTCGAAGTGCTGTAATGCGCTTTGGAAATTCCCCTTATTCTCTTCGATTTCGCCTAGCAACGACTGCGCCAGGGCCGACTGTTCGGACGCTGAGGTCGAGGACAGGGTCTGTGCGGCCTCATCGAAGCGCGCGCTAGCGACCAGCGCGGCCGCGTAGCTGAAATTCAGGTCATCGTCACCTGGTTTCAAGCGCAGAGCAGCAGAGAATGCCTCCACGGCACGATCAGGCTTGTGCTCATCCAGCAGCACCTGGCCGAGGCTCTGCTGTGCCGTCACTTTGCGCGGGTCGATCTTCACGGCCCGTTCAAATTCGATGAGCGCATCATGGTTGCGATGGAGTTTGTACAGCGTTGCTCCGAGATTGGCGTGCGCCTCTTCGGATGTGGGCCGCTCGCGGACAGCGGCTTCAAGCACAGCAAGAGCCTGCGAGTAGTTCTCCCGACCCGCATACAGCAGCCCGAGCGATTCGTCGATCTCGAAGATGCCTGGATGACGCTCATGCAGCGACGACAAGAGCAACTGTGCCCGGTCCAGGTCACCGCTGTCTTCAGCCGCCATCGCAGACTGAAAGTCGCGTTGCAACGTTGTTGAGGACGGCGTCTGTGCGCAGATTGGAAGGATGGTCATGCAAAGTACGGGCAATATACGCAACATCCTTTGCTTTGCGCTGCGCATACTGCTCAATCTGTGTCGTGACCCCATGGTGAGAATATCGTACGTCAATAGAAAGAAAAGAAGAGGAGACCCGCGCGAGCGAGTCTCCTCCAAGAGGATGAATCAATCGAACCCATAAAGCGATTCGAGTTAGAACGCGTACCGCAGCGAAAGCTGGATAAAGCGCGAGTCGGGAGCATAACGCTGCAGATTGCGCGTTCCCGTGATTGCGCCGCCGTTGGAATCGATGTTCGAATCGTTCGGGTTGGACAGTGCTGGCGTGTTGAAGAGGTTAAAGATGTCGGCTCGGAATTCCAGCTTCTGCTCTTGGAACGTCCTGAAGCTCTTGAAGATGGACATGTTAACGCGCTCAAATCCGGGACCGGCGATTTGGTTACGGCGGCCGCCGACATAGCTGAGGATGGTTGCCTGATCGGTGATATAGTTGCCCGCGGTCAGTGGGTGGTCACCCGTGGCCGCTGCGTTCCAGGGATTCTCGAAGGCGCAGGGATTGAACCAGTGCTGATAGTTCTTCACCGAGGCCGGGCAGCTTATGGAAGAGTTGTTACTCGGTGCGCTTCCGCCGCCCGAGTACGGATTGTGGACCTGCAGCGCACGCGCACTGATGTTGTCCGGAGTGCTGATGCCGTTCGTGTAAACGGTGAAGAAGTTGCCGGACTGGGCGGTGAACGTGGCGTTCGCCGACCAGCCACCTACGACAGCGTCAGCAATTGCGTTGCTGTTGAGGAACTGGCGCCCCTTGCCAAACGGGAGATCGTAGAGCCCGGTGAAGGTAAGGCGCTGCCGGGTATCCCAAGGCGACTGCGAGTAGTCGTGCTTGATCCCGACCAGGTTGAAATTTGGCGAGCCGGTATCACCACTGGAGCCCAGAGGTGTGTTGACATCGTCGATGGAGTGCGACCAGGTGTAGGTGGCCAGAAGGTTGTAACCGTGCGACATGCGCTTTTCGATCTTGGCCTGCAGGGCGTTGTAGTCGCTCATACCGTCGTTGACGACGTTGGCCGAACCACCGGCGTCAGAGAAGGGGCGCTGATTGTTCGATCCCTCACCGGGCGCCGCGGCCGCAAGTTGCGAGTTAGCGTCAACATTGGTGAGGATATGGCGACCGGTGTTGCCGACATATCCGAGCGTTGCCACCATGTCCGAGTTGAGGCTGCGCTCGACCGTGAGGTTCCACCCTTCGGTATAGGCCGTCTTCTGGTTGATTTCGGCACCGCGCATGGTCAGGCCGGTGGTGTTGGACGCAAAGCCGTTGGCGATGATGGACGAGAAGCCGTTCGCGATCGTGATTCCGTCCGTGGGGCACATGTTGGTTCCGCAACCCGCGGGGTTAAAGGTGCCTGTGAACTGGAAGGGATAGTTCTCGCCGAGGTTTGGCCAGTAACCTACGCTTTCCAACCCACCATAGAAGATGCCGAAGCCGCCGCGGACGGCCATCTTGCCATCCGGTGACCAGGCGAAGCCAACGCGCGGTGCGAAGTTCAGTTTCTGCGAATTCAGAAGGTGCGGATCGGACACCGACACCGGCGTGATTCCGTCCTTGGCTAGGACCGCGCTGTAGTTCGGGTTGTAAGAGGTGCTGTTCATGATGGACTGGGCGTAGGTCCAAGCTTCTTTCGGAATCAGATACTGAGCCTTGCCGCTGCCGTAACCGGTGCTTGAGTCAAAGCTGAATGAGCCGGCCGTCGGTGCAAACGCGGCCTGAAAGCCGCCCACGTCCTGGTAGGGCTGAAAATGCTCCCAGCGCAGCCCAAGGTTGATGGTCAGATTCTGCTTCAACCGCCAGTCGTCCTGGAAGTACACGCCGTCGTTGGAACGCTGGTCGCCATTGGTGACTTCGTTGGAAAGACCAGCGTCGTGCTGCAGGTCGAGCAGGAAGTCGGCGACACCAAAACCGGTGCCGCTTACCGTCGTACCACCGGAGAGATTCGCGGTTGCAAGGCCCTTGTATGTGTAGCTGCCGCGTGAGTTCTGCGGCTGCAGAGTGGAGAAGCGGATGTTCTGGAAGGAGACGCCGGCCTTGAGGGAGTGGTTCCCCTTGATCATGGTCACGTTGTCGATAATTTGGTAGACGTTATTGTGCTCGTCGGTGGTGGACCAGCCAGGGGTGCCGAAACTGGTAAGGCCCCCGTTGTTGCTCTCATTGTTCTCACCGACCTGGCCGTAAAGGCTAACATTCGGGAGGCCGCCGTTAAGTGCCCCAACCGGAATACCGCCAAAGCCCTGCGATGTCTCGAAATTCAAGTTCGACGCGTTGGGGGGAACGAAGCCGGTGTGCAGATAGTTGAAGCCGAAGCGAGCTTCGTTGGTAAGGGTGTTGGTAAACACGTGCGTCTCGGAGAACATGAAGTTGGCGCCGTAGTTCTTCTGCTTGCCGTCGTCGCCGAAACCGCCGCCGTCGAGGATGTTGCCGAGCGGAGGAGCATTCTGGCCGACTTCATTCGCGTAGCTGTAGCGCGAGTAGGCCGTGTCTCTGCCCGAAATGTTGTAATCCATTCGGGCGTCCCACTGGAAAGTGTTATCCACAATTGGCCGCGTGTTGAAGTAGTTGTTGTAGGTATTGGCTCCATTGACGTTCGGGTTCGGGTATTCGCTGAGGACCTTCAGGGCGGTTGCATTGAGGATCGATTTGGTGGGGCCGAACGAGGTGAGGTCATTGTTGGGAACGGCAACCGGAGCAGCCACGCCAGTCGGATCTTGATAGTAGATCTGGTGGGCGTTACCGTCCTGGGTCAGCGAAGTGCTCAGCAGTTCGGAGAGGTTGCCGGTACGCATCAGAGCCGTGGGCACCGAGTAGGTTCCGGTTTCGGCATAGCTGACGCGCGTGGCCTGCGCATCGCCGAAGAAGAAGAGTTTGTTCTTCAGGATCGGTCCGCCCAAGGTGGCGCCAAACTGATTGTCGTGATAGGGAGACGCGGGCTGAGCGCCGGTGGGAGCCCAGGTGCTGACATCGAATACGGTGTTGCGAACATACTCCCAGAGGCTGCCGTGGAACGCGTTGGAGCCGGACTTGATGGACGCGTTGACCACCGCGCCGGCCGAGTGGCCGAACTCAGCCGAGTAGTCCGAGGTCTGCACCTTGAACTCCGCAAGGGCGTCCGGCGGAGGATTGACCGTGAAGCTGGCGCCGTTGTAGAAGTCGACGACGTTGGCGTTGTTATCCACACCGTCGAGAATGAAGTTGTTCTCCTCGGCGCGCTGACCGTTGGCTTCAAAGTCACCCTTGCTGCCGCCACGTGAGCCGTCCGCCACCGCCGTACCGGCGGACAATTGAGCAATGTAAACCCAGTTGCGGCCGTTCAACGGCACACTGTTGATCGTCTCAGTGTCCATGGTCTGGCCGACCGAGCTCTCCTGTGTCTGCATGAGCGGAGCCTCGGTGGTGACCGTGATGGTCTCGGATGTGGCGCCCGGCTTGAGTGTCAAGACGACGTTAAGTCTCTGTTGGATGGAGAGGTGCAGGTTGGTCTGGGTGGTGGTCTCAAAACCCGCCGCAGTCGCCGTGACTTTGTAGCTGCCGATCTTGATGGGAGAAAACACGTAAACGCCGGCGCCGTCGGTTGTCGCTTTCAGCACCTGGCCTTCGTCTAGGTTGGTGAGTCTGATGCTGGCATTGCCGATTACGGCTCCAGACGGATCTTGAACGACTCCTGTGATGGTGCCTTGGTCTGTCTGTCCGAAGAGATGTGGAACAGCCAATACCATCGCGAGCACCACCAGCAGCGCGATTGACCTCGGGCGTTTTAACGACATGTCTTGCCTCCAGAATTGTCTTTCAATCGAGTTCAACGCTGGAATAGAAGCGCGCCACAGAAACAGACCCGACCTAGAGCGAAGCGCGTTTCATCGCAAATCAATGTATACGATTACATTCACAGGGAAGATGAACTCAGCAATGGACCGTATACTTGCATTTACGCCTTTGTCAAGCTATATTTCTCAGCAAGATCACGGGTATCTGGCTGAAACGATTTAGTGCATACGGTTACATTCGGTGGCAGTCTGTCCAGCTTAGTTCGTGGGGATCAGAAGAACATTCGGGCACGGGGAAACGGGGAAACTTCCGGCGGCCAATTTGTGACCAGTCTTTATTGGGGGTCTCGCGCCAGGGTGTGTACTTCACCGCGAAATATACGTCAGAAATAGCGAGGGAAAGATCATGTCCATCAGCATGCGGGAGATTGCCAAGATCGCAGGTGTTTCGAGCGCGACAGTCTCTCGCGTCCTCAACGGATCCAACCTTGTTACAGAAGATACTACTCAACGGATCCGAAAGATTATTCAGGACCTGAACTTCGTTCCGAATAACAGCGCCATCCACCTCAAGAATGGCAAGAGCCAGATATACGGAATCATCATCCCGGATCTCACCAATCCCTTCTTTACTGAAACCGTCAAGATCTTCGAAGAGTTGCTGGTCGAGAATGAAAAGGAACTTCTTGTAGCCAACACCGACTTCCACGCCACGCGCACGCAGCGCTCGGTACGTCGAATGCTATTGCGTCGCGTCGACGGAGTCGCACTGCTGACTTCGGAGTTTGAAGCGGCCCCCCTGGAATCGCTGGTGCAAAACCGAATTCCGGTGGTGACGACGGATCATTACCGCACTGCTCCAGGCATGAGCGATATCGTCGTCGACTTTGCCGGTGGCATGTCCCAGCTAGTTGCTCACCTGAAGAGCTTCGGACACCGCAATCTGGGCTTCATTGGCGGCACGGAGGGGCTGGTCACTTCACGGGTGCGCCGGGAATCGTTCCTCGACGCAGTCGTAAAACAGGGACTATCCTCGCGCGAGGGTTGGATAGTGGAGGGGGACTTCAAGGTCGACGGTGGGTCAGTAGCGATGGCGAAGATCCTGTCACAGGCCGAACTCCCGACCGCCGTCGTCACAGCTAACGATTTGACGGCAATCGGCGCCTTGCGCACGGCGCACGAGAAAGGCCTGCGGATTCCCGAAGACATCTCAATCACCGGCTGCGACGATATCGCCATGAGCGATATCGTGTTCCCGCCCCTGACAACGCTGCGCATTTCGCGCAAGGAGTATGCACGACTTCTTTTTGAGGCGCTCCGCGCGGGCACCGAAGATCTTGCAAGCTCAGGCAAGCAGTACACCCTTCCGACCAAACTGGTAGTTCGTCAATCGACCGGCCCTGTCCCTGGAACTCACAAGCTACGTCACCGTAGGACACGCTAGCGAAGCCACACGTTGACCGCGATGCAGGCGGACAAAACGACTAGCGCCCACACAAGAGTAGGGGCCGAATAGGAGATCGGGAGCCGGTCGAGTTCGTGCTGATCTGTCCCGGCCGCCCGACTGGGTGACTCAATCGAGCTCGCAATCAGGGTCACAAGGGCTGTCACGCTGAAGCTGATGATCGCAGCGTAGAAGTTGGCGCTCATGCGGGTGCCATAATGCAGCACCCCGGCGATGACAAGCGACTGGTGTACGCCAGCGGAAAACAATCCTGCCAGCAATCCAGCGAGCCCTCCACCCGCTACTCGCCTCGGAACCAGAGCGGCCAAGGCTACCAGCGCAAAAATCGGAGCGTTGAAAGTGGAGAGGATCATCTGGATGTACTCCATCAGGCTCTCGAAACTGAGAGCTGTATAGGCAGCGCCGATGGAAAGGAGTACGGCAAGTGCGTTTGTGATGCGTCCCATCCAGAGATAATGCTCATCCGATTCTCGTGGACGAATCCATGCCTGATAGACACCTTGCACGAAAGCCGAACTGAAGCCCGAAATATTGTTGGCGAAAGTGGAAACCAGGCTCGCGGCCAACCCCATCACGCCGATCGCAACCCACGAGGAATTGAAATAGTGCAGCATTAGCGACGGGAGCGTCGTATTCCAGTGGCCCGCCAGCCGGTCACCAAGTATCAAGGGTGCAACGATCCCCGGAAGCACGACGATAAAGGCGAACACTATTTTCGCCGTCGCCATCGACAGAGGCACGAATCGCACGTCTCCCGGCCGGCGTACCGCAAGTGAACGCTGCATCTGCACGAAATCGGTACTCCAGTATCCAAAGCTGAGCACCACGCCAAGACCGAAAATCACGCCGATCAAATCCATCGTGGCTCGAGGTGCAAAGACCGGCAGCCCCTCCCATGCATGGGCACGCGCCGCCGGAATTTGTGCCATCAGTGGCATTAGCCCGCCAAAATTGTTTAGCACCAAGACGAAGAGCGGAACGATAGCGAGCAGAACCACCGTGAAGTGCAGCAGCTCGGTATAGACGGTAGCGCGCAGGCCTCCCATCCAGGTATAAGACAGGACCACACTGGTTGTTGCGATTACACCGAAACCGAAACTCCATCCCAGGAAGGTGGACATGGTTTGCGCAACGGCGCAAAGACAGACTCCTGCCAGCAACAACATCATTGCTGCCATGCAAAGAGCTACCATCGACCTGGTGCGTTGGCCGTAATAGTGGACGATGAAGTCGAGCACTGTTGGATAGCGCCCGCGAGCATAAGCGGGCAACAGGGAGAAGGCCACCACCACCAACGCAGGAATCGCGCCGATCCAATAGAAGTGGAAGGCCAGTACGCCATACTGGGCCCCCAACGCCATCATCGCAATTACGTCTAGCGAACCGCAGTTGGCTGCGATGCACGCAGCAATGCAAATCCACAAGGGGAGCGAACCGGTTGCATTAAGAAATTGATTGGAGCTGTCTTTCCTGCGGCTCGCCAAGATGCCGAGGGCGAGCAGCGCAACAAAGTAGACGCCTCCCAGGATGTAATCAAACCGATTCCAGGTCATGCTGCCCTTGCAACCGTCCGATTGCATCCAAGAGCGGCCACACATATGCGGCAGCACAAACGACTTCAGAAAGACGGAAGGTCAGCATGATTGTACGTGAGTCGTGCAGCTGGACGTCAGTCACTGATGACGGCCGTCGACACAACTTCAGGGGTCAGAATCGTTGCATTTTCACGCGTACCGCAATCGGCTTGCCGTCGAAACAAAGGCCACGGTCGGTCTCATCTCCATTCCACAAGCGCACCGGCTTCCAAACGTCATTCTCATATGTACCCTGTTCAGCTGAGAGGATTTGACTGCGCATCCATGGCTGTTTGCCGGGCAGGTGGAACACGACGCTGGCGTCCTCGCCCGTTACCAGGAACTCGTCCGGCCCCAGCTGCGCAACAAGAGCGGCACCATGTGCATCTTTCGTGCCGGGAGCACGTCTCCCATCCTGCTGCGGAAAACCGAACGCTACCGTGGCCTGCCACCCTCCAAAGTCAAGTTCTTGCGTCGCCTTTCCAGGTTCCTCCACGGCTGTTTTCAGCTTCCCGTCAAATTCAGCCTGGGCGATTTCACGATCCATCGACCCAACCAAGGCAAAGTTCCTGGAGTGCGCATTCCACGGATCATCCCCCAGGATGTTCCATCCAGTCCGGTCTACCCCAAAGGGAGAGAAGCCGATTGCGTCACCGCCAAGCGCATAGAAGAAGAACTTGGCAAAGCTGTCGCTGCGCCCTGTCTCTGGGATCCAAAGCGGGTTATCCGCCCGGTGATAGGCACCTATTGTCTCAAGGTAGAATCGCGAGTCATCGGCGTAGAGATCCGGGCCGATCATGTCAATCGAAGGTGCGAGTTTCCGCCACAGGCCCACCAGCTTTTGCACTGCGCCACCGCTTGGGTAACCAATTCCGGGCTGGTCGATCTGGCGTTGCGCCAGCTGCCCTGCGGGATAATCGATCCACGCGTTGATGTAGTAAGGAATATCGAATTCGCGCTTGCCGGCCGCGGCAATTTCGTTAATGTATTTCGCCTGATGATAAGCCTGAAATATCTCGTCGGCCTCGCCCCCAAACACCTGCGCCCATGTACCTGGTTGCTTGCCGGCAGCGGACAAGAGATCTGCTGGAACCTGCCCCGCGAACTCGTGATTGGCCTCCGCTGAAAAGTCGCGCACACTGCCGATATTGCCGGATTCGTTTTCAACCTGAATCATCAGCACCGTGTGCTGTTCGCCATCGACTTGGTTCAGGTGGCGCATCAAGGCGACAAATGCTGCTTTGTCGGCGTCAAGGGTATTCCGCGACAAAGGCGACAGGACATCAATCGGCTCGCCGTCCGGCCGGATAATCCGCGGAAACCGTGTCGTGTCGGCCTTCACCCAAGTCGGCACGTAGTGCATGTTCCCGTTCTTCCATGTTCCAAACCACAGGATAATTACATGCAGGTTGTTCGCGCGGGCGCCTTCGACGATGGCATCGACATTGCTGAAATCGAACTTGCCTGGCTGGGATTCAAACTGTTCCCAGTACACGGGAGCTTCGACCGTATTGGCATGCAGCGCGGCCATCGAAGCCCACACCTGCTGCAACTCGGTGGGCCATGCGCTGGAATTGTGGATCTGGCCTCCGAGGACAAGGTAGGGCCTGCCCTCGACCAGCAGGGCGTAGCGGCCATCTTTCTCCACGAGCCGGGGCCGCTCGGCGCCTGACAGTTGGGAAACGGCTGCTAAAGACAAAAAGGCCAAGGCAATGAAGCTCCGGACAAGCCTGGAGCAAAAGGCACAATTCCAAAACATGAGTTTCACCTTGGAGGAAATGTAATCGTGTACATTCAGTTTTTCAAGTGGATTCTCGAAAGACAGCCAACGCCTCTCAATCCAATGCCAGGTTTTGGCACTAAGGCCGAAGCGCTCATTCGGCTATTCGAGTCGATCAGGTGCCTGACAAACTCTCACAGGAAAGCGCAATCGAGCCATCCTTGCGATATTAATCGGATGTGGTCTGCGCCACCGCGAACTTGCCGAATTTACACTTGATAGCTTGCAGCGACGCGAGGAGCGTTGGGCGATCGTCGATCTCGTTGGCAAGGGGAGGCACATACGAACTGTTCCCGTCCCGTCCTGGGTGAAAGAAACTCTTGACGCTTGGCGAACCGCCGCTGGCATTCAGAGCGGTCCTTTATTCCGTTGTGTCCGTCGGGCCGGCAAACCATGGGGAAACGGCATTTCAGAAAAGACTGCCTGGCATGTGGTCAAGAAGACTGCCGCCAGCATGAACATTCCACGATTAGCGCCACATGAAGTCCGTGCACCTGTGCCATGATTCAGGAGGTGAGCTCGAGCAGATCCAGTTTATATCGGTTGTAAGCAGCGTTTGAGAATAGCAGTAAACGACAAGCTCGGTATCGAACCCCCGTGAGTTGTTAACCCGCAACTGGACGCGTAGGCGACTATTCGCTCAAGTGGATTCCTGCAGCGAAACTCGCGCGCCCCTACGGCATTCCTGAAACCTGCGACGTTTTTCACTAGCAGTCCAGCCGAGAGCCAGTAATTGAAGCTGGATGAGCGCATTAGCCCGTTATCGTCAACCCAATATCATGCCCAGGTAGATCGGCAGACACAAGCCGACTTCCCGTTACTGATCCTTTGGCATGTATCTGGAACAGCCGAATTCTCAGAGCTTTGTACGCGGCTGTGTTCAGTTAGCCGGGAGCGACGTTTTGATGGCCTGTGCCAGATCGTCCGGGTGAAACCCGAAGGGCCCTGGCTTGCTCTTGTAAAGGACGCGGCCGCCTTTGCCTATCAGGTAGAGTCGGTCGGGCCAGCCGGTGTAAGCAGATTCCACCTGATTGTCGAAGCCATCTACGAGCGCGGGAAACTTGATGCCCAGCTTGCGCACGCATGCGCCGGCAACGTAGGCGCGTTCCACCTCGTCCTTCGGGCTGCTAAAAAGAACGTTGTCACGCACATTCGACTGCATCTGCCAAACATCTGTGGGATGCGCTTCAAGAATGTAAACGGCGTAAAATCCGATCTTTTCGCGATACTGATCAGCCAGCTTGTTCAGGGCGGGAACCTCCCGCCGAAAAGGCGGTCATGTGTAGCTGCCAAAAACCAAAACAACTGGACGGTCCGCCCACAGTGTAGCCAGATCAGTCGGACTGTGATCCTCAAGCTTCTTCACCACCAGGTCAGGCGCGGTGTCACCGACGTTCAATTGCCCTTTTCGCGCGCGCATCCAAAGAGTCTCAAACGGAAGCACAAAGTAGGCGGGCATAGGCATCTTCGCCATGACATGGCCGAAGACCTCGGGCGGCTGATGCATTGCCCAGTTCACGTATCCAACGAGGCCGAGCCAGCCGATAAAGCAGAGGCCGGCGACGCTGGCAACCCAATTCCGTATCCGCTTTTTCTTTGTGCCGTCCATGGTTCTCCTACTTCGTCATCTCATTCATCTCGAGATAGCCCTGTGGTGCTATTCCAAAGGCATCCGCAACTCGATTGAAGAAGGCGAACATCGCGGTGATATATACAGCTTCAGCGATCTGCGGCTCCGTCCAGCCATGATCCCGCAGACGCTGCACGTCCTCGTTGGTGGTGCGATACGCCGCTTCCGTCACCTTGGTGACGTAGTCAAGCAAGGCACGCTCTGCGGGACTCAAGCCGGCTTCTTCCAGTTTGCCGTTGGCTATCGCCTGCACCATATTCTCTTCTGCTCCCTGAACACGCAGGAAGTATGCATGCGAGTCCAGTCAATACGGACACCGATTGAGCCACGAAACCCAGCTCGCAATCGCTTCCTTCGTTCTTCGGTCCAGATGACCGTGGGAAAAGTGAACCGTGTCGCCGAATTTGATCACATCGCGCAGGAAGTCGGGGCGGTGGCCGAAGCACTTCAAAATGCCGGGTACTTTTTGTCGGCCAGATTTGGCACGCCATTCGTCGTAGACCGCGGCCACTTCGCCAGAGGCGTCGCGATCTTCGATGAGCTTGATTTTGGTTTCGTTGTCGGGGTTTATCACGCACTTTTTCCTGCGAAGTATTCCGCAATATAGCACGACGGCTGGGCGGGGCACATCCACCTCGAGGTGTACCGGGAACCTAGAGAACAAGGCGCTGGTCGTTCTGCTTCAGGGTAATGCGCTGGCGGTCAAGGTACTCGAGGAGGGGGATCGCATATTTGCGAGAGAGGCCGGTCAATTGCTTGAAACGAGCAACATCCATCAGGCTACCGCGAAGCGCGGCAAGCTGCGCGGCCAGTCGGCCCAGCGCGGCAGCATGGATGAATAGGTCGTCGCTGCCCATGCGAACGATGATCTTGTCTCGTTGCAGTGCAGTTACAAGGCGACGCATGTCGGTTTCCTTTATGTTGAATCGCCGCGCAAGTTCCAGGACGGAGGGAGCGGCGAGCCCGGACTCCTCGTACGCATGCGCGATTGCCGCAAGTCGGTGGCTTTCCGGGTTCGAAGTCGGAGCACCAGCGTCGTAAATGGAGACTGTCTCGTCACGGAGCTGGACCTTCTTCTGATGGACGAGGGAGTCGACCACGAAGTCAAAGACGGGATGACTGAGGGCCGCCTGGCCGCGCAGCTCGGAGGCCTTCACTTGCTCGCCAGTTTGAAGGCGGGTAGTGATTTCGTGAGCGGCTATGAGAAAAGCTTCGCGGCTCAGAAGCAGATTGTTCGAAATGAGATGGATGTCTCCGGACTCGATGGCTGGGCCGATCCGAAGTCGAATTGCAGCGAGGGTCAAGCCGGTTTCGGCGGAGAGCGCGTCAAGAGTGATTCCGCTGGAGTTGCGCCGTGCTACGCGGAGTGAAAGCTGCGTGGCTGGAGAGGCTGCACGCAACTGTTCGAGCCAGCCTTGCGTGGCAGACTTTCGCTGCCGAGGTAGCGGGTTGGCATCGAGGACACGGCCACCGCCGATGGTGCCGGCTGGCGAGGGCTGCCGCAGGACAAACCGGTCACCGGGGACCAGCACGATTGGCTCGGCAAGCCTGAGGCGCATAAGACGCAAGGTTCCCGGTTGAACTGCTTCGTAACCGTAGAGAGACACAGATGCCATGGTCTCGGAGGTGAATGCGTGGAAGTGAATGCTTGCTCGATGCTTTAGCGCAGGCGCGGTCTGGAGAAGGCGCACTTCAACGTCGAGAGTATCCACACACGAAACCGTCCGGGGTGATACCAGTGTCTCGCCGCGACGGACCTGAGTTGCATCAATTCCTGAAAGATTCACGGCAACCCGCGAGCCGGGCTGCGCGTATGGGACGGGCTCGCCGTGTGATTGAAGGCCACGCACACGGACCGCGCGGCTATCGGGCTGCAGGTGCAGCGTCTGGCCATCACGAATTGTTCCGGATATGAGGGTTCCGGTAACTACCGTGCCGAACCCCTTCATGACAAAGGAACGGTCGAGCGGCATTCGGATTAACGCATCCGAGGTCTCAATGTGAGTACGCATAGCGAGGTTCAGTAGCTCCGCTCGCACAGCTTCAAGACCCGCGCCGGTTGCTGCACTGGCCGGTACGACAGGCGCACGGTCTTTGGAGAGAAACGTTCCCTGCAGAAACCGCTCGATCGAGTCCGTGACCTCCTGCAACTGGGAAGCACTGACGGTGTCGGCTTTGGTAATGACGGTCAGTCCTTGCGAGACTCCGAGGAGATCGCAGATGGCGAGGTGCTCCACCGTCTGCGGCATGATGCCTTCGTCGGCCGCGACAACAAGCATGACCGCCGGAACACAGCCAGCTCCGGCGAGCATGTTACGGACGAAAAGGCTGTGTCCAGGAACGTCAACAAAGCTGATGCGAAGCGGAGTTCCGTTCGGCGTGGGAAGATCGAAGGAAGCAAAACCCAGGTCGATCGTGATGCCGCGGCGCTTCTCTTCGGGAAGGCGATCCGTATCAATGCCCGTGAGGGCGCGGACCAGCGTCGTCTTGCCGTGATCGATGTGGCCAGCTGTCCCGATAACGATGGAGCTGGGCGTGTTGGTCATTCAAAGTTATCCAATGAGAAACGTGCGTAGCGATTGCTCGATCTACAGGCTGGTCAAAAGAGAAGCCAGTTCCTCGTCAAAATCAGGAGGTACGGTGCGCAGATCCAGCAAAACCGTGTCGTCTGAAATGCGGCCGATGATGGGTGGTTCGAGCTTACGAAGTCTTGAAAGAAGCTCCACCGCAGGGAAAGATGTGTGCCGTAGAGAGATAGCGCAACTTTGCAGAGTAGCCTTGGGTGCGGTGCCTCCTCCGACGAGGCTGGCGACTGGAACGATGTCGAAAACCAGTCGAGAGGAATCGATGTGCTCGGCGACTTCGTGGCAACGCCGCATCAGATCCTCAGGCCGAACACCGAGCATGCGTTCAACGGGAATGGAACTCGTTTCCTCTGAGAGATGCTCCAACAACGTGCTCTCGAGCGCTGCGTAGGTGAGCTTGTCAACCCGTAACGCCCGAAGGAGTGGATTCTTTCGGATGCGGTCAATCAGATCGATTCTGCCAACGAGGATGCCGCATTGCGGGCCACCCAGCAGTTTGTCTCCGCTGGCGGCAATGAGGTCCAGGCCGCTCTCAAAAGACTGCTGAAAGCCGGGCTCTCCAGTTATCCCGAAACGCTCAAGCGAGGACAGAAGGCCGGTGCCCTGATCCTCAAACAGGGGTATGCCCGCACGTTTTGAAAGCTCGACTAGTTCCCGCAATGATGGGCGTTCGGTGAATCCTTCGATGCTGAAGTTCGACTGGTGGACGCGAAGCAGAAGACCTGTGCCGGGACCAAGCGCACCTTCATAGTCGGCGAGCCGGGTGCGGTTGGTTGTACCAACCTCCTTGAGAATTGCGCCGGACTTCTCAAGGATTTCAGGGATGCGGAATCCTCCGCCGATCTCGACAAGTTCACCGCGGGAGACGATGACTTCGGACTTTTCGGCAAGCGAATTCAGCGCCAGCATCGTAGCAGCAGCGCAATTGTTGACGATGATGACGCCATGTCGATGGGAATCCAGCGCAGGCGCGCTGGCTGTGCCCAAGGCGCGCAACACAAGCGATTCGACGTGGAAGTCCCTGCGGCTCCGCATGCCATTTTCAAGGTCGAACTCAAGGTTGCAATAACCCTGCGCTACTTCAACCACGTGACGAAGAGCCCCGCCACTCAGTGGGGCACGGCCAAGGTTCGTATGGAGAATTACGCCGGTTGCATTGATGACTGGGCGAAGTGAGTAACGAGCACTGGCTGTGAGGCGATTGGCAATTTCCTCGGGCAGCAGCGCGATGCTTTGCTTTAGGCTCGATTCTGAATGCAGCCCACCGGAAATCTCTGAGCGCATTACGGCGAGAGCCTCGCGGGCCACACGCAACACTGCTCCGCGCGGGTGCGCGTCGAGCAAAGAGCGGCACGCGGGAATCAACAGGACTTCGTTGACTGACGGCAGCGCTCGAAAGAGCTGTTGAAGTGTTTCGTCCTCGTGTTGCAGATTGTGAATTGCCATCGCGGAACTCTCAGACTCAGTAGCTCATCATCGCAGAAGGATCGCAGAGGCGCCAGCGTCCGGGGTAAATGGGCCTGAGACACGCCCAATGGTAGCGGCAGGAAGGCCGGCATTTAAGAGGTCCGCGAGTAATGCTGACGCATCTTCGACAGCAACAGATATCAGAAGTCCGCCCGATGTCTGCGGATCATAAAGCAAAGCGCGGAGGTCATCCGGGATGAGGCTCCCAGGAGAGTCCGAGACCACACATTCAGCAAACTCGCGGTTGGCGAGCAAACCGCCCGGGATCGCGCCGGCGCCCACCGCCTCGAGGGCACCTTCGATGAGAGGTACCTTGTCGGTTTCGATTTCCAATGTGACTCCACTGCCAAACGCCATCTCGCGACCGTGACCCATGAGTCCAAAGCCGGTGATGTCGGTGATGGCATGAACGCCGGAGCAGGCGATAGCAATGGTGGATGCGGTGCTGTTGAGTGTTGTCATGGAACGAACGGCGCGTTCCACCCAGGCTGGCTCAGACTTTCCTTGCTTAAGGGCCGTAGTGATAACGCCCGTGCCGATGGGTTTGGTGAGAATGAGAATATCCCCCGGGATGGCTCCGGCGTTTGTATAAACGCGTTCCGGATCGATGACGCCTGTGACCGCATAACCGAATTTCATCTCGGCATCGCGAACGGAATGCCCGCCCACCACAATGCATTTTGTCTCGATCATCTTCGATAGGCCACCACGCATGATCTGCTCAAGGATTTCGAGGGCGGCGTCCTGTGGGAAACAAACGATCGCGAGAGCAGTCAGCGGGCGGCCTCCCATCGCGTAGACATCGCTGAGAGCATTGGTTGCCGCAATCTGGCCGAAGGTGAATGGGTCATCCACCAGCGGGGTAAAGAAGTCGACGGTTTGAACCAACGCCGTTCCCGGACCGATACGGTAGATGCCGGCATCGTCGGAAGTCTCAAATCCGACCAGTAGATTTGAATCCGCCTGCCTCGGAAGCCGGGAAAGTACCTGGCGGAGAGATCCGGCCGGGAGCTTGCTCGCGCAACCGCCGGCCTTTACCCGCTGAGTCAAGCGAACCGATTGTGTCTGATCCAAGTTCATGTCCTTCCATTCTTATCATCCATCAGCGCCTTGCAATCAGGGCAAGGTAACATGTGAGAGAGTCATGAGACGGAAGTGCTTAGGCTCCGGTGATCCTCCCGGTCTTCAAAACCGGCGGTCGTCCTTAACGGGCGACGGTGTGTTCGACTCACACGCGCTTCCGCCAGCTACGTGCGCATTCGCGTGTTCACCCAGGTTGCGAAGCCCTCGAACCAGACTTCAATGCGGTAGTCGCCGACAAACAGCTCCTGGAATGAAAATTCGCCATGGCTTCGGTTCGCTCTGTGCGCTGCCGATAATTCATTCTCGGGCGGGAGATCTGGAAAGCGGCCTAAGCCTTCCGGACAGTGGGTCGGGCGTCATGCCAAAATCAGTGCCGGTAGATGCTCGTTTGCCGATGGTAGTTCTGCCAATCGAACCAGTAATCCTTCAGCGCATCAATCCGCGAGAGACACTGACCCTTCATATCGCCGGAAAGCGCACAACCGTCAAATCCCCACTCGCCTAAGGTCACGGCGTCGACTAGTGTCCAGGAATCTCCTGAACTCCCGCGGCTGTAGAAATCAAGCGATCTTCCAGCGACTTCGCGCGAAAACACACGCACAGATTTTCCATCAGGACCGAGCACGAGCATCACCGGTTGGTTGCCCACAATGTCGAGCAGCACCGGCGATTGAACTGTCAGATTCGCGATTGGATATGCTTTCGACTCGCCATTGTTCACGATTCCGATGATCGTTTCCCTGTCAGGGAGGGTGCCCTTTGGTCCATGAATCACAGTCGGCAGTTTCGCGTACTCTGTCTCCCACGTCGCCTTCTCGTACTTTGCTGCGAAGCGCGGCAAAGGCGCCAGGACAGTGCCTTTCGGTTGTTCCTTCTTCCAGAGCGCAAACGTGAGCTCATCTTGCGGAACCAAAGTGAGCTTTCTACCTTTTAAACGGCCCGCGATTGCAACTCCCGTAATTTGCTGCCAATAGCTGCCTGTCTCTTCATCGCGCATCAGAAAGTTCTGATTATTGATGCCCGCAAGGTGAAAATGCAGTTCGCGTCCGTCGATGCTGCGGGTCCAGACCAGACCCGTATGGCAAAGCGTTCAATAGGTGACGACAATCGGCAATTGGTGTAGCCGGTCGTTAACGATATGGTGGTAGCCCATCTCGCGGATTCCATACGCACGGCTATCTCCACCCAGCGTAACCGCGATAACCATGTCGGAGGGATCGAGACTGGCGTGCTCAATTGAAATGTATTGTGGTGCGCCAAACGGGTGGAACATATGTTCGTAAGGATTGATCCATGCTGAAAGGGCTGCGATCAGAGTGATACAGATCGCGGGCGCCAGCATCAGCTTCGCCATCCACCCTGAACGTCGCCACACAAGAATCGCCGGCGTCGCGATCAAGCAAAAAAGTCCCAACAGAATTAGCTTGTCATGCAGCAGCACCCACAGCGCTCGTTGCAGGGCTGCGGGGTCTTGTTCGCGAAAGGGGCGAATGACGTAAATTGGATAGGCCGCCAAAGCAAACATCACAAGGCTGGCCATAAACAGGCAAAGTGCGGCGCCCAAGCGTTTTGCAGCGCAGTTCTGACGAATGGCTATCATCGACAGAGAGTTTACCTGTCTCTCGCCCTCTTCAGAATCATCCTTTAGATGGAGTACAACGTAGGCGAACCAACGGTGACGCAGCAACTTAACCTGCTGACGGGCGTCACGCCAAGAAAGTGCGATCGCGTTCCCCATCTTCACCAAACTTCTTCACATCGCACCCTACCATGCGCGGAACTTCTCGCTGGCGATTCATAGCGTGGGGACGCGAGCGGCATCGCTGATCATTTTCTGCTTGTGCGTTCCGATCGAACGGCGTGCGTTGCTCTTGCCGGAGTTCCAGGCATTGCAGGCGTGATCTTTGGTTCGAAATGGACTGCTCCATTGGTACCACCCGTGACTGTCCGGACCTCTTACGGTTCTTGTCACCAGCCTTGGCATCGCGTTGCTACTTGTGAATATGATCTCTTCGGTTGCAACCGCTTAAGGAGTTTCAGACGAAACGTGCATCGCATCAATGCCAACATAAATATCGAAGGGCAGACGCAGATCCTTCGGCTTCCAGATAGAACAATATTGATCGGAAGTTCCAAGTACTGCCTCCACCTGATGGATGAGGTCGCGCTGTCCGTCTATCGGCAGAGAGGTGTATTGATATTCGGCAGGCAGGCTCTCGTCTTGTTGCGTTCGTGAGTTTATTTCACGTTCGAATGAATGGAGAGATCGTGCATAGTCTTGCGCGATCTCCATTGACCGATTACGGTGAGACTCCACCTAAGGATTGAGTCAGCTACCCATCGATCGATGCAAGACAGCGCATCGACTTACCCATTACCGTTCATCCGTGCAGCCCTCCACGCGATTTCTTCCCCTGAACTTGGGCGGAGCCCTGCTCCTGGTGATCGCCGCCAGCATTCTCTAACTCATGGAGCATTTGACGATGCGGCGCGTTTGTGGCGCATACGTCATGGCCATCATTGTCGACAGGTTCCACGCGAACCACGACGTCAATCTGTTTGTAGTGGTAAGTCTTCTGGGAGAGGCCGAAAACAACATGAACATGGCTCGCAATGTGCTGGCATTTGTAGCACTTTCTTGCATCAGTTTATCTGCGCAGCAGATCACGGGAAACATTAGCGGAACCGTTACAGACCCAAGCGGCGCTGTCATTCGAGGCGCTGCGGTTACTGCCCAGCAGGCGGAGACGGGCCTGTCGCGCGAGACGATCACCGATCGCGACGGTAACTACGTCCTTATGGAGCTCCCAGTCGGACACTACCGCCTGCAAGTTTCGGCAAAAGGATTCCAGGAACATGTGCAGGATGGCATCACGCTCAACGTGAACGAGACGGCTTCGGTCTCGGCACATCTCGCGGTTGGATCGGAAAAGGAGCAAATATTGGTGAGCGCCGATGCCGAGCTGATTGAGCCAACCGTCACCAGCATGGGCAAGGTGGTTCAACAGCAGGAGTTGGAGGATCTGCCCCTGAACGGACGCAACTTCTCGCAACTTGGCCTGTTGCAGCCAGGAGTCGTTCCCTTGACGCCTGGGATAGCTGAAGCGGGGGGAGGGCTGCGCGACGGACAGGCTTATGCCGTCAACGGCCAGCGACCTGAATCGAACAACTTTCTGATCGACGGCGCTAACAACTTCAATGGCGTTGACGGTGGATTCGTCCTTAAGCCGCCGGTGGACGCGATCAGCGAGTTCCGCATCATCACGCACAGCGCGAATGCCGAGTTCGGAGGCTCGCTAGGATCGACGACGAACATCATCACGCGATCGGGCACGAACCACCTTCACGGCACATTATGGGAATTCCTGCGCAACGACGCAGTCGATGCGAACAACTATTTTGCGCAGGAGCAGGAGCCGCTGAAGCAAAACCAGTTTGGCGCCTCGGTCGGAGCGCCGATCAAAAAGAATAAAACGTTCGTTTTCGGCTTCTATGAAGGTTTTCGCAATCGCCAGGGCGAGTCAGCGCTCACTACAGTGCCATCGGTGAAGCAGCGCACCGGCGACTTCTCCGAACTCTGCCCCGAGGGCTTCACGGAGGGGTTCTGCAACAACCCGGCGAACCAGCTCTTTAACGTCTTTGCCAATGCGCCGTACCCGAACAACCAGGTGCCGTCGGGCCAGTTCAACCCGGTTTCACTAAACTTGCTGCCCTTCTTCCCGCTTCCGAACGCCGGTACGAATCTGTTCTCCACAACGCAAATCTTAACCAACGATACCGATCAGTTCGGCATCAAGGTCGACCAATACCTCGCTCCACACGATACGCTGAGCTTCCGTTACATGTTTAACCAGCTCTCCCAGCTCGATCCGTTAGCGCCGGGCGGCGCCAGCGTGCCTGGCTTCCCGGTTGGCGAAGACCAGCGCGCGCAGAACTTTGTCGCAGAAGATACGCACACTTTTTCGCCAACCCTCATCGCTGTGGCGCGATTCTCATTTCTACGCAACAAGCTCCTCTTCGGCGAGCATGAGAATCATGAGCCGCCGTCAAGCCTTGGATTCCAATACCAGCCGAGTCTCGATGCTGCCATTGGACCGCCATTCATCCAGGTGAGTGGCTATACCCTGGTTGGTGATCCGATCACCGGCCCGCGCAACACCTACGAAAACGTCTTCGATTACTCTGGATCGCTGACTTGGGTGCGTGGTAAGCACGCGCTGAAATTTGGCGGCGGATACCAATATCAGCAAATCAACGTGCTGCAAGGGATCGCAACCAACGGCTTTTTCGTATTCGCGCCATTCCCGGTAACGGATGCGTTCGCCAGCTTCCTCACCGGGCAGCCGGTCGTCTTCCTGCAAGGTATCGGCGATTTTTCGCGCCACATTCGTGGCAACAATGCAAACGCGTACGTGCAGGATACGTACAAGGTTGCCCCGCGATTCACGATCAATGCCGGACTGCGCTACGAGTTGCCCGTGCCGTACACCGAAACTCACAACATGGTATCGCTGTTTGAGCCGGGGAAGCAGTCCACGGTCATGCCGAATGCTCCGGCGGGACTACTGTATCCGGGTGATTCCGGTGTTCCTGCGGGCCTGATCCCCACCGACTACAAGGCGTTTGCGCCGCGCATTGGCATCGCCTGGGATCCCCGCGGTGATGGCAAAATGCTGGTCACCTCGGCCTATGGCATCTTCTATGAGCCTTACTACACCGGACAGGGCGGCCCTTTGCAGGCGCCGATCAGCGCGCCTCCGTTCCTGGGGACGCCGCAGGTGAGCCTGCCGAACTTCGCGGATCCTTTCAACGGCAATCCTCCGGCCCCCGGCACATTCTCCAAGCCACTCACGAACCTAACCCTGTCGCCGACGTTGACACTTCCTTATACGCAGGACTGGGACTTGAACTTGCAGCAGTCGTTCGCGAATGATTGGCTGTTCGAGATCGGATACGTCGGCACCAAGGGCACGCGCCTCCCGCGCTTTATCGAAGCGAACCCAGCCGTGTTCGTCCCCGGAACTGTGGATGGCCAGCCAATTTCGAATTCCAGCAATGCCGATCAACGGCGGCTTTATTCCGGCTGCACGCTCGCCGATTCGCCCAGCAGTTGCCAGTATTCATCTACCGGCGAGATCGCGGGCATCGCCAATTCATCGTACAACGCGTTGGAAACGTCACTGCGCAAGCGGTTCAGCCACGGGCTTTCATTCCTCCTGTCGTACACATGGTCTAAGGCGATCGACGATGTTTCGTCATTCAACATAACCGGATCGGAAGCAAAGCCAGTTGCAGGCGAAAACGACCTCGCCCAGAATCCGTTCGATCTAGCAGCAGAGCGTGGGCCCTCGCTCTTCGACGCACGCAACCGATTCGTTGCGAGCTATGTATGGGCGCTCCCGTTCTGGAACCATCCTCAGAACTGGTACCAGTCAGCGTTAGGCGGATGGCAGTTGGATGGCATTGCCACGTTGATGAGCGGCACGCCGTTCACCGTCTTCGACTCGAACGACGTTGCGGCGCAGGGCAGCGCGCCGGAGATCACCGGATTCTCCGCCCAGCGACCCAATCAGGTCGGCAACACCAATAACGGGCCCCGTACCGTCAGTCAGTGGCTTAACCCCGCCGGCTTGCAACGACTTGATCCCACCGCCAACGCGGGACAGTTTGGCACGGAAGGCCGCAACGTGAATATCGGTCCGGCTTTTGCCAACTGGGACTTCGCCACCCTTAAGAACTTCAAAATTAGCGAGTCTACGCATCTCCAGTTCCGCGCAGAGTTGTTTAACATCCTGAACCGCGCGAACTTCTCTTTGCCCGACTGCGACATCAGTTCGCCGACATTCAACCATATCCTTGAGGCGGGGGCTCCGCGACAGGTGCAGTTTGCGTTGAAGTTCATGTATTAGTTAGTAGGTCCAAACGAATAGACGTGGGGGATGTCAGCAGTGCGGCGCCGGTTGAAACAAGTAATCCAGCGTTAAATCACGTTTCTAAGTGGTATACGGTCTTACCAGCCCCCGCACGCCATCGAAGGCGCTACTATCCACATCCGGATTGAGCGCCTCGATGATCGTGCCGGCTCGGCGAGTCAGGGCAAGTGGGATGACCAATTCGGGCATCGCCAGTTTGATTGACGTTCAGGCACAGACACGCTCGCAGTTGCGCCCGCGAAGTTTTCCGCGTGGATGACTGCCCCACTTCCCGATGGTGGGCCGCTCCGGTTATCGAGCCACGAGCAATTAGCACACTTCACAGGAAGCGAGCCGGTTGGATAGCTCGAAAGCGATGCGCCAATCACGATGATGCAAGGAACCGAACCGCTGGATGGATAACAGGCATTCTGCGCGTTCGCCACTTTGGTTGTAACATCCGGCCCCGGAAACTGACTCGCGATGCTGTTTGTCGATTGGCTGGAGAGATTGACGATGAACGCAAACCAAAACGCGAGGATAAGGAGAATACGCGCCTTCATTGGACTGCCCCCGGAACGAAAGTAAAGAGCGCACCGCCTGGACGCGCCCGGCTGAGCAACGATCCCTGTTTTTATTGGACCCAAGTTGGACCCATATTTGAGATGATTTCGAACCACGTACATCGGTTCGGTTCCTGCAGACGCGTGCAAGGCTGTCGAGGGAGTAGAAAATCTTATTGGACCCAAATGGACCCAAAGTTCCGGTTTGGGCGGAAATGAGTAGTACGCTAATTAATTGAAATTGCGGGATTTAATGGTCGGGGAGAGAGGATTTGAACCTCCGACCCCCTGGTCCCGAACTGAGAATGTTCATTAGAACCAACAACTTGTGAATCGTAATTGTGGTGCTTCAATCGCATAAGACCTTCTGGATCTTATAGATGCCTCCCAGGCAGTCTTAATTGGGAACCCCAATGTGGGAACCCTCTGGATTCAATTCCCAACCCGCAATCAGAAGGTGGGCGATTCAGCATAGCGGAAGACCGATGAAGAATTGAATTCTGCCTAGAGACACCTCTCTAGGTGTCCGAGAAGCCAGAACTCATTGCGAGAAGTCGACTTGCTGGCATTGATTTCTCCACTGCATCAAGACAGCGGACGCGTGGCTAAGACAGCAAGTGCGATCGGAACTTGTCCGAAGAATCCTGGAAGTGCACGCAAAGCATCGTGTCTTCTATATGGAAGATGTCCATCTGCTGGCTCAGCTCGTCCAGGTACGTGGTCAATTCCGGATAGGTTGAGTTTCGGTAATCATGCCAGATCACACACGATGGTCCGATGTGGTTGATCATCGTGAGCGCATTTTGAGTGTCCGAGCTTGCCGTAATCAAGTCATGACCTCCATCGATAAAAGCGAGGTCAATCGATTCCTTCCACGGCGAGAAGTCAAAGCGGATGGAGTCGCCAGTCAAAGTCTTGACCTTTCGGGCAACGGTCGATGCCTGAAAGTCGAGCAACTTGCTCGTGAGATGCTCCTGGGTTAGCGCAGCGTCATCAGCGTGCTGAGATAGTCCGTTCGTCGATTGCGGGTCGAGATCCAGCGTAAAAACTTCACCATCATCTGGGATATTGAGCGCGACGTTTAAGGTGGTGGCGCCAAGAAACGTTCCAAATTCGAACACGCGCCGTGCGTGGACAATCCGGGCAGCGGCGATGATGGAAAAGGTTTCGAGCAACGTTAGAGTGCCAGCGGCGCGGCGAGATGGAAACGTGACATGCCCCGTTCGATCGGGAGTTGATCCGTCGAGCAGAGTGAATAGCTTGTAGGGACGAATGTGATGCATGAGAACTTTAGCGAGCCTCCCTAGGCGGAAAGATTGTCTGTTAGGAGTTTGGCATACGAAGGCCCCAGGCACAAAATACGTACGAACAAAAACGTATTCTGTGTCATTCGCTCTGACCGAGTTCCAACTGTCCGCGGCCTACCAGATCCTTACAAAGCACCTCGAGCGGATGCGCAAGATTCTCAAGAACGATCTCGAGTTTGCGGCCGGCCTGCCGAACATTTGGTGGGGTATGACCGTGGAGAACAAAAGACACGGTCTGCCTCGTCTGGAGTGTCTCCAGAAGTGTGACGTCGCGATGCGCTTCCTGTCCTGTGAGCCGCTTCTCGAAGACCTCGGGACAGTCTGCTTCGATGGCATCAACTGGGTCATCGTTGGCGGCGAGAGCGGGCCCAGAGCTCGTCCGGTGCAGAAAGAGTGGATCGTCTCTCTTCGCGATCAGTGCACAACCGCCCACCTTCCGTTCTATTTCAAACAGTGGGGCGGGTTCCCTAAAGCCAAGCTCGGATGTGAGCTCGACGGCAAGGAATATAAAGCCGTTCCCGCCCACGCCGGGCCTGAATGCACCATCGCTGGCACGGCGCAGGCAGATTGAGGGCGAGATGCATAGCTGTGCATAACGTCGGCTCATATCCAGTGTGGTGTGCCCCAGTGCTGTTGAAGATGAAACACTGATCCGCCATTTCGGATGTAGTTTGTAGCGAACGTGTGCCTGAGGGAATGGAGTGCTCGACGCGGAGCAGCAAACCCCGACTCTGCACAGAGGTTCTTGAAGTTTCGAAGGACATTCCGTCTCATGAGTCGGCCACCATCGCGTGTGGAGAACACCAGTTGATGCTGGTGGCTCTGTAGGAAGCGGTACAGCACCTTGCGAAGTTCCAGGCTGAACGGGACAATACGTTCCTTGTCGCCCTTTCCCCTCAGCTTCAGCAGCAGATTGTCGAGATCGACATCGACGCGAGAGAGTGTCAACAATTCCTCGATCCGAGCGCCAGTATCTACCAGAGTTAACGCCAGCATGTGAGTGCGATATTCATACCTGCCGCGTGGCTTGTACCTCACCAGCTTCGTCAATTCGGCAGAGCCCAATGTCGGCAGGACACGTTCGGGTTCTTTGAGGAACTGGAGTTTGTATCCGATGCCACACCAGCGTAGATAAGCGTTGACGCCAGTGATCCTGGTGTTGATTGACGTAGGGGCAATGCCAGCCTCACGCGAGCCAATGATCCAGCGTTTCAGACCATCTTCTGTGAAGTCGCCAAAGCGCAGAACCGACTTGTGGCAGTCCCAATAGAACTCGATTGTTCGCGGAGAAACATTCTTGAGGTAGGTACGTTCTTTTAGGAAATCAATGAATGGTCGCATCTTGCATCCAGGTACTCAGAAGTCTGTCTCCGATTACGGAGAGAGGATGTAAGTCATTGATTTTGATGAATGGTCGGGGAGAGAGGATTTGAACCTCCGACCCCCTGGTCCCGAACCAGGTGCTCTACCAGGCTGAGCCACTCCCCGAACTTGGTTTGCGGATGCATATCATCGGGCGCGGCCTGGTGCGTTTTCCCGCTTGATACGCTTCACTAAGTGTAGCAGAATCCTGAGGCGCAGGATGTCGAGGCGCGTGAGGATTATGTCCCGAGCAGGCCGTGCTCGTCTGAGGTCCCGTCTTCGCGCGACTACCGCTCATCCATCGTCAGAAAGCAGGCCCGTCGGGCTTTTCGCCGGACAGGCCTGCACTTTAGAACGGATCAAGAACAGACAGATTCTGACTTATTGCTTTTCCGTGGCCTGTGGAGGCGTCGAGCCGGGGAAGATACCGTCGATCGGCGCACGACGCTTTTCCTCGCCCGCTGGGTCGGGCAGCGTCTTGCGGGGAATCATCGCGTCGCGTTGAGCCGCGTTATAGATGAAGATCGCTTCGACGGTTGCAATCTGCTTCAGGTCGGCCGGCTGCAGCCGCTCCACCACGTCCTGGTTGGAGTGATGGGTCCGGCTCTCGTAATCAAGGTCGTCCTGAATGAACTGGAAGCCCGGAATTCCGACCGCATCGAAGCTCAGGTGATCCGTTCCCCCGGTGTTCCGCATCGTCAATGTGGTAACGCCGAGGTCCTTGAGTGGAGCGATCCATTGCGCGAAGATGGGAGCCACTGCTGCATTACCCTGCATGTAAATGCCACGAATCTTGCCCGAACCGTTGTCGACGTTGAAGTAGGCAGAGATCAACTTCTGCTCCGGTTTGAGTTCGAGCGGTCCAGTAGCACGGCGCATGAATTCGGGCAACGCCGCTTGATCTGGCGCAGTTGAGAGCGCGGCCGAACCGAAGTGTTGCCTGCAATAACCTTTAGATCCGAACAGCCCTTGTTCTTCGCCGGTCCAGAGAGCAATGCGAATGGTGCGGCGCGGCTTGACGCCGAGCGCCTCCAGGATGCGAACCGCTTCCATAGCAACCACGGTGCCTGCTCCGTTGTCGGTGGCGCCGGTTCCGGCGATCCAGCTGTCCAGATGTCCGCCGAGCATGACGACTTGGTCTTTCAGCTTTGGATCGGTGCCAGGAATCTCGGCAACGGTGTCGTAGGCGTGTTCGTGCTCGCCGGTGATCTTGGTATCAACGTTGATTTCAACGGTCACGGGCACGTGGGCCTGTGTGAGCCGGTAGAGACGGCCGTAGCTCTCGATTGCGGCAACGGCCACAGGAATCTTGACACGCTTGTCGGCGAGGTAGGGCGTGCGGCCGAGCGTCGCACCGTTGTCGTCAAAGAATGTGCCGCCGCTGCCGCCGCCGTTTTTGCCGTCGCGGCTGGGTTCGATCACAGCAGCCACTTTCTCATCCGCGAAGAACTGAGCAATCTTGTCGATCATGCGCATGCGTTCCATAAATGTGCGCATGCGCGCCTGCATCTCCGGCGGAAGGCCTCCTGCATTGGCGTTGACGGGAAACTCGGCAATGTCGTCGAGTTCCTTGTCGGTGTTGCGATCGAACAGGGGCTTGTCGACGGGCGGAACGTCGCGCATCGCGCCGTAGAGGACGACCTTGCCAGCGAGCTTTCCCTTGTACTGATCAAAGTCCTTGTCGCTTTGGATATTCACGAAGACCACGTCGCCCGTGACCGGACCCGGCGTTGCCGGGGACCATGGCGTGGCCTGCAGAATCAAAATCGCGGTATCGGGCGTAACCATGCGTGCCCAGGTATTCATTTGCTGCCAGCCGAGTCCGAACTCGCCCCAGTCTTCAAGGTGCGCATTTTCCAGACCGATTTTGGTCAGGGTGTCGCGCGTCCACTCGTTGGCTTTTTTAACGTTGGGCGATCCGGTGAGGCGTGGGCCGATGCCGTCCATCAATGCGGAGGCAAATTCCATCACGTGCGAATGGTTCAGGCCTTCATCGCGAATCCGCTGATACATGGTCATGTCCAGGGATTCAGTGGCGGGCTGGACTTCAGTGTAGGGATCTACGGGGGCGGGTGCTGCAGTCGGCTTTGGTTTATCGGCTGCATACAAAACCGCGGCAACGGCCAGCAGCGCCGCCGGGGAAAGGCGGGCAAACGGAATGCGCATCTTTTCGGGCTCCGATGGGATGGGGTGTGATATCTGTGATGGAATTCTATGGCATCAACCACCCCATTGCCCGCAAATAATGGTGGGAAGCGTTCAACCACTATCTGCAGCCGATTCAGGAGCCTAATCGGTCTTGCCGCCATCGACGCCAGCCGGCAAATCGAGAGCAACCAGGGCGAATCGCGTCTTCCCGTTCAGAGTATCCTGGAATCCCACGATGTGCTGATGTCGTTTAGAGCCCGCCTTGAGTTGGAGTCCCCCGTGAACACCAAAATCCTTGTCGTCAATCTTGACGTTTCCATGGTTGCCGCCGTCATTGCAGGTTAACCCCTCTGACGTGGCGGTCGGGGTGCCTACAGGAGAATTTCCCTGGCAGGTGATCACGTCGCCATAGCGACCCAGAGCCTTCTTGTAGAACGCTGTCACCTTGTCCTCGGAGTCAACGGTGGCATAGTTTACGGCGCGGACGCGCAAAGTCCACTCGCCAAAGCCCATGTTCACGTCGGCGGACTTCTCGTGGTCCTTATCTTTTACAATCTCGGCGCCGGGATAGACAGGTAGCCCCAGATCGGCCGCGGAGATCTGGTCGGTATTGACATGAACTCCGCCAAATGGCGTGTCGACCTGGACATTTTTTTCCTGACCATTCGCATCCTTGTCTACGTGCACTCGGCAGCCTGCAACCACTGCAACCAGAGCCGTTCCCGCCAAAATACAGATCGCCTTCCGATTCATCAGATTCACCCTCACACCGCGTAATACGGTCCAGCGTGCCCACTGGTTCCTCGTTTGGCCAATCACGCGCCAACATCTTTGTACTACTTTCCTCCGGGGCCGGGGTTAGTATTCTCAATAGTTTGAAACCACAAGACTGGTTGGCTCTCAGCTCGTCGCGAGTAGTGTGCAGAGAACGATATATCTTTGGCAACTCGCTTCGTAGCCTCGATGGAAAACCGGCGCAGTATGAAACGAAAGGACTTCACTTGATGTTTGCTCTCTACTCCTCCCAAAGATTCGCGATTGCAGCTGTTTGCGCTGCTGCGCTGGTGGTTGTCTCTTCGGCGGTTGCCCAGGACGACCCTCCTCCCGAAGCCGGGCGTATCTCCTATATCTCCGGCAATGTCTCAGTACAGCCGGTCACTTCGGACGACTGGGGCCAGGCGTATCCGAACCTGCCCGTCGGCCCGGGCGATCGGATCTTTACCGATTCGGACGGGCGCGCGGAGATTCAGGTCGGCCAGACTTATGTGCGTATCGGACCGAACTCGGATGTCACGCTGGTAGATGACTCCGCCTTCAATATCAATTTCGGCATCGCCCAGGGATCGATCCACCTGCACAGCTTTGGCCTGTGGCCGCGGCAGCTGCTGGACATCAGCACGCCAAGCGGCAATGCGGAATTTGGGAATTCCGGTGACTTGCGCGTGGATGTCTTACCGAACGACGGCGCAACCGTGTTCACCAATCTCGGCCAATTCGCGGACATTACGGCTGCCGGCGATTATCGCCAGGAACTTAATTATGGCCAGTCGCTGGAGCTTGCCGGATCGAATCCCGTCTATCCGCAATGGCTCCAACCGAATGGTCCTGACGATCTCGATTCCTGGAGCCAGCAGCGCGATCAGCAATTGGCCCGGGTGACTTCGTTCCAGTACGTCAGCCCCGACATCCCAGGTGCGGCCGACCTTGACGCCAATGGCGACTGGCAGCCTGCGACCGAGTATGGTGCAGTCTGGTTTCCGCGCGACGTTCCCGCCGACTGGCAGCCCTATCACTACGGACACTGGATCAATCGCGATCCTTGGGGCTGGGTGTGGGTGGAAGACGAATCGTGGGGATATGCGCCGTTCCACTACGGCCGCTGGGTGAGCTATAACGGCCGCTGGGGCTGGGTGCCCGGACCCGTCAACGTGCGGCCAGTCTGGTCGCCTGCGTTGGTGGTATTCGCCGGCGGAGTTCACTTCGGCGGCGGCGGCGGTCTCTCCGTCTGGTTCCCGTTGGGTCCCGGTGAGGCATACCGTCCGTGGTACCGGTGCAGCCCGCGTTACCTCGATCAAGTGAACATCACGAACATTCGCGAGTCACCGCGAGTCCACGTGCAGACCACCTACGTCAACGTCGTCAACGTGACCAACATTACCTATATCAATCAGACGCGCGGCGCGACGGCGATGCGGCAGGACGACTTCGCCTCAGGCCGATCTGTCCGCAATGTTGCGGTGCGGGTCGATCCGCGTGAGATGCAGCAGGCGCGGCCGCTTCAGCAGCCCGACGTGGCGCCCCCGCCGCGAGCCATCGTGACGCGGCCGGTGGCACATCCAGTTCCGGTGTCGACCCAAAGGCCGCTCCTGATCAATCAGCAAGGCAAGCAGATCGCAGCCAGGCCTGGTGCGGCTCCGGTTGCCCCGCCAGTGAGGCCTGCGCAGCAAGTCAAACCCTTGCCGGGACGCACCATTGTGGCAGCACCGGCTCGCCAGGTTCCGAACCGTGTTGGGGAAAATCAGCTCCCGGTAACGCAGGGCAACTCCTATCAGCAGCGGCCTGGTCAGCAAACTGTGCAGCCGACGGGAAGGCCGACGCTTCCGCCACCGAATGTGCAGCCGGATCGGTCCCTTCCGCCACCGCAGGAACGGGAGGTCGTGCCTCCGCAAAGGCCGGCGTATCAGCCGCAGGAGAGGCCGGCTCCGCCTCCGCCGCAAAGCCATCAGGCTGCTCCTCCGCCGCAAAACAAGCCGCAGCCCAACGATCAGAAGCAGAACAACAAGAGTCAGAAGAAAGACGATAAGAAGGACGACAAGAAGCACGACTAGGTAAGGCGCAAATCAAAAGGGCCGCTGCGTATCAATGCAGCGGCCCTTTTCATATCTCGAAACATGTTCAACACGGGGCTGGATATAACCGATCCCAATCAAAACGTTCAGTTCAGTGGTCTATTAACAAGGCGATAAGCGCGCGATCAGTGCGCCGTATGGCCGTCTTCGGTCTTGCCATCGGCGGTGCCGCCGGTTGCCCATAGGATGCAGGCGAAGAAGACAGCCGCGATTACCGGAACGACAACAAACGGGGAAGTAATGTTCATGAATGAGCTCCCTGATCGTTAGATTAGCAAATCCGGGGAGTTTACTGATTCAAATTTGGCAGTGCCTAAGTCTCCCGTTGAAAGCATCTTGCGTCAGATCAAATGAATTCGGCGCTCAATCTCCAGCCAGTCACCTATTTGCGGTTGACGCAGGGAGTGTGCTGCAGGTTTATGATGGATTCGCCCGCATCTTGATCGATCAAGGAGCAACTCCATGAGCGAAAAGACCTCTGCATCGCCCCGCAACAAGGGCCGTCGCGACTTTTTAAAGATCGGCGGTGCCGCCACCGCAGCGCTGCTCACGCCTTCCGCGTTTGCCGTTACGCCGAATAAAAATTTGCCCAGTCTGCCTTCGAACCCGCGCACGCCGGCAGCCATGCCCACGCGCAACCTCGGCAAGACCGGCTACAAGGTGGGAATCTTTTCCCTGGGTGGGCAGGCCGCACTTGAGAAGCCAAACAACTTTGATGTCGCGGTTCCCATTGTCGATCGCGCGCTCGATCTCGGCGTGAACTACGTCGACACATCTTCGATCTATGGAGGTCCCGACCGTTGGAGCGAGCAGTACGTGGGCAAGGTGATGGCGAAGCGCCGCAACGAGGCCTTCCTTGCCACCAAGACGAAGGAGCGGACTCGCGAAGGCTCGATGCGCATGATCGAGAAGTCGCTGCAGCTGCTGCAAACCGATCACGTCGATCTCTGGCAGCTGCACGATGTAGGCACGATGTACGACGTTGATCAGATCTTTGCCAAGGGCGGCGCTATGGAAGCGCTGCTCGACATGCAGCAGCAAAAGGTGGTGCGATACCTCGGCATCACTGGGCACTATCGGCCCGATGCGCTGATCGAGTGCATCCACCGGCACGATTTCGATTGCATTCTTATGGCGATGAATGCCGCCGACCCGCACCACTACAGCTTCAATGAGGCGCTGCTGCCACTGGCAGTCGAAAAGCAGATGGGCATCATCGGGATGAAGATCCCAGGCCGCGGCCGCATCCTCTCCACCTGGACGCCGCCACCGATCGAGCAGCAAAAGCACTCGTGGGAAGGCATGACGATCCAGACCGATAAGCCCGGCACGCTGACGATGCGCGAAGCCATGAACTACACGCTATCGCGGCCGGTGAGCACCGTCATCATCGGATGCGACACGATCCCGCAACTTGAAGAGAATGTCCAGCTGGCACGGGAATTCACGCCGATCAACGATAAGCAGCAGACAGAATTGGTTGCGAGGGCCGAGCCATGCGCGAAGCCGTCGCTGTTCTTCCGCTTCTACGATCGGCCGTAGTCGACAACCGCATCGCCTGCCGCCACAAGTAAAGTCAGTGGGCATTGCCCCTTGAGCGATGGCGTCGATCAACCTGTCAAGGGGGTCGGACGATCTGCTTTACTCAAGTTGCTGATTTAACAAGGAGAATTCCGGCCTCCACGTTTGCATGTATTTACTGGCAAAATTGTATCCTCAAATCAGGAACCTTCCTGGAAAGTCTCGGCTTTCTCTGGACGTTCTTCAAACGGTTTCAGAGAGCCGTAGGTTCTTCTCTAAGAGGAATCTACAGCTAAGCTCCTTCCTGAGAATATTTTGCAGCGTTTGGCTTCCGTAACTCACTGAGCCTCGATAACTTACTTACAGAGTATGGGAGTATACCTCCCGCAAGAATGGACCCCCCGCGTTTGACATACGGACATACGGGTGGTGGAAAGCTCAGCCTGGAATGCTATCGCTCAGCCTTGCACTTCCAGGTAAAACCGGTAGTGTTCGTCTCTGATAGCAGTGAACGGCCGCATCATGATCGCGCCGGAAGAAGTTTTGACCTGCCAGTCGGTCGAACCGGTAGCGACCTGCGCTACTGCGGCCAATTCCTTTGGGTGGATCGTTGCCGGAATATCTCCAACAGCAAACAGAGCCAGAGGTCCGTGCACCGCGGCCACCAGCTTTGGATGTTGCGGGTCGACAGCCTGAAGCATGGTTGGCATGTCGAACTCGACCTCGATCCGATCGCCCATCTTCCACGTGCGATGAATGCGCGCGAACTGTCCAGGATTCGGGCTGCTCGCGACTCGATTGCCGTTCACTGTAATGCTGGTCTTCGGCCCCGCCCACTCCGGTATCCGCACGAAGACTGCAAAGGCTGAGGCCTTGTCTGGAGCAACTTCGATTTGCGTCGACGGGCGATGCGGGTACTCGGTGCGCTGGGTCAGTACGACATGATCGCTGCCGCGCTTCCACGTCACGCGCGACGGCACAAAGAGATTCACGTACACACCCTCGTCGTCGCGGAAATAAGAACTGATGCCATAGTCCGCCGTGACCTGCGAAAACGTTCCTGTGCAACAGTGCCATTTGTAGGGGTGATAGAACTTCGATCCGTTGTTGTTGTAATCGGAGTAGTAGAAGCCGTGCCCGTCTTCCTTGATTGGCTTGGCGCCGAGAATGCAGTTGTAGAGCACCCGCTCCATGCTGTCGCCATAGCGGCTGTCCTTTGGTTGCTCGCAACAGGTAGCGCGTGATCTTGAAGTGCGCGTAGGATCCGCACGGCGTCTCAAAGCTTGAGTGGGTTTTGGTCAGGCTCTCACCGATCTCGCCGCTTCCCGGAGCACGGAAATTCCTCATTCGGCCCCCAGCCGCCGGTTGCGAAGCTCTGCGCACGCACAAAATCGAATCCATTGCGAGCCGCGCGCAGGTACTTATCATTGCCGAGCACGAAGTACGCCTGCATCGCGCTGCTCATGGCATTCACGTGGCTGTATGCGTGCTTGCCCGGCAGCACATTTTCTCCCGCTGCCAGCGGATCCCAATACCAGCTGTCTGCGAGGAAGTGCTTGCCCATCTCCTTGTAGCGATTTCCCGCGCCACGCTGCCACGCAAGAAAGAAGTTTTCGGGCAGCGTGTACGGCTCGTCCCAGCAGAAAGACTCATCCGTATGAGGGCGCGCATTTTGCTCGGCGCGTGAAAGTGGCCCTGGTGGCAGATACTTCATCACGGAGTCGAGCGCGGCATCAAGACCATTGAATGCCCGCGGCGCGCCTGCGAACTCGTGCGCGTCGATCATACCGACGGAAATCTTGTCGTAGGTGTAAGCAGGGAAGCGATTGTCATCCCAGAAATGAGGCGTGATAGCTGGCGTGAATCCATCAACGAGACGATGCACTTTCTCCTGTGTTGCCTTGTCGCCGGTCGCTGCGTAATCGCGCGCCATGCCAGACAGATACTGTCCGAAGCTGTGTCCCGGCGCAAAGCCGTTGTTGCCGGGCTTGTCTAGATCGCCTAAGGGCGCCCAACTGTACCAGCCACCCATGTCGTCGCCTGGCGCCGGCAATCCTGCGCGCTGGCGGAAGGGCTTGAGCAGCGAATCTTCGTCGAGCGCAAGATAGAACTTGTGGTTTCGGTCAAATTGCTCACGGACCGGTCCGTCAAGCAACTCGACGTCGCCGTAGCCAAACTGGCCGAGCGGCGGTGTTATTTGCGATGCATTGTCTGCGACGGCAAATCCAGTGCGCGGGCGAACCAGCGCAGCTGCAGCAACGGCTGCGCTGGACTTGAGAAATGTGCGGCGCGATTGGGGCCGGGTAATTGACATCAGCATCCCCCGGAAGGATTCTAACGCGCACCGCTGCGCTGCATCACTTCGCAGCCTTTGTTCCCCTTTCTGCGCGGCGAAGCATCCCTTGCGCCTCGGCGGCGTAGGGGCCGTTGGGCGCCAGGCTCAAGTACCTCTGGTAAGCCTCCGCGCAGCCTGCGGGCAGATCAAAATGTTTCGCCATCAAATCAATGCCGGATTTGCGCACCAGCCCATTGGCCTTGATGAAGTAGGGAAGAGCATCCCGCGGATCGGCCTTGATGGCTCTTTCTGCGGCCGTGATTTGAGCTTCTGCATTTCCAGCTTGCATGAAGACGAGAGCTTCATCCCTCAGGAACATGCCAGCGTGTGCCGCGTCAAGCTGACACGCCAGGTCAAAGGCATTGGCCGCCTCTGATGCTTTGCCGGTGCGCGCGTAGATCTCACCCAGGCCTGCGTTCGCGAATGCCTGCGCGGCAGGCTTTGGGCTTCCGCTTGCTATTTGAATCTCGAGAACGTGTTTGTATGATTTCTCAGCCTCATCGATACTTCTTCAAGCCGACTTGCGCACGGCCCAGATTCTCCCACAAGGTTGTTTCGTCTGCGCTCAGTCCAGACTCCTTGATAGACTGCAGGTCCTTGAGCATCAGAGACTCGGCTTCGGCGCATTTGGCGCTCTTGATTGCGGTGGCTTTGGCGTCGATTTCTGCGGCTTCTGCCGTTTTGCCCAAATCTCTGACGGCTGTGCTCCGCGCGGCGTCGGCATCCTTCAGATCCTGTGCGGCAACATTCAAATCAGTGTTGACGGTCTTTACGATCTGCTCCTGGCCCTGGGCCGCAGCGTTCTGTTTCTTTAACTGCTCCAGTTCCTTCTTCTGTTCGTCGGGTAGCTCGGCGATGAACTCCGGCCGGCTCATATCATCGTTCTGTTCCAGGTCTTTGCCGACCGTGATGGTTATGTTGTTAAAGGCATCGATCCAAAGACTGGGAGGCGTATCGGGCATGCGATAGACAAGAAAGTATGTGCCCGCGGGAGCCTCGCCCGCGTAATTTCCATGTGAGTCAACCGGAAATGTATAGGCAATCGTAACGCCGTTGTCACTGGAGAGACAGATCAGGCCAGCTGGCTGCGGCTGTCCCGTGTAGTTGATGACATGCCCGTGAATCTTGCCCATCTGCGCGGCTGGTTGCTGGGCAAGAGCCGGCAGAAGAGACAATGCAAGCACTCCATATAAGGCCAAACGGAATATCTTCATAGTTACTTTCTCCCTCGTTGCGAGTGCGCGGTTCGCCGCGAGCGCTCGGCAGTTGATCTAACTGAGCTGGCTTGTCTTGATGGCCAGCTTTTCAAACTCCACGGTTCCCAGGCCACGATTCGCAGCCATCTGCAGGTAGGGCAGATGCTCCGGGTCAAGGTTCCAATAAGCCTTCGCCACGTAAGCATCAAGCGCCACGGGATCCGTTCCAGCGACGATGGTTTTCTTCAGTGCGACATCTTCGAGATTGCCGCCGGTGGGCCCGTTGCGAAGCAGGATGCGATAGCAGTCCATGATGGTGAGTGTTGGCAGCATGAAGCCAGCGAGGTCCGCAAGGCTCTGGTGAATCTGTTGGTGCAGCCGGTTGCGCTGTCCGCCGAGGATTCCGTACCAGTTCTTCATGCCGAGTGTTGCGCCGGTAAGTTCGTGGTGCTTGGCAATGGGCAGATTAAGAATTTTGTCGGCTTCGAGGAACGGCGTGAATATCGGCCAGCTTTTGAGCACGACTCCGCCCATGTCCACTTCGCGAAATTTCTCGGGATCAGGCAGGATTACCTCTGCGCCCGCTGCTCGTGCGGCTGCTTCAATGCCGGAACGATGGAAGCAGCGTTGTGCCTCGTTACAGCTCACATCGGTAACGATGACGCGCTTGGCGCCGGCCTGCCAGCACTGGCGCACAACTTCGGCGACGAGCTCCGGGATTGGTGTTGGCGGCCTGCTCTGGCGTGCGATCCCATGCGATGTTGGGCTTGATGACGACAACGTCCTGGCGCGCGATGAATCGGCCCATGCCGCCCAGATTTTCGAGAGCCTTCTGCGACGAGTGCGCGCGGTTCCCCGGGCTGCGGGCCGCGACCGTCCATCACATACTGCGCCACGGTGAGTTGCGGCCATTGCTGATCAGCGACGATGCGATGATCTTTGCGTGCCTGCTCGGGTGACTCGGCTACCGGGCGCCGGCTGCGCTCACTGAGCCAGATTCCAGCTCCTGCTGCACCTGCGGCGATGCCACCAACGCGCAGCAGCTGAAGCAAGGCTTCGCGCCGCGTCATTCCGGGGGCACCCTCCGAGCTGACATGTTCGCTCTGCTTCAGATTGCTTTCGCTTTCGTTGTCCATGGAATGCTCTCGCAATCAAATCTCGATGAGCTTGATACGCTGCGGATCGTTGACTCCCAGTGCATGCGCTGCATCGGCCGCGGTCGCGATGTAGCGCGGCGGACGACCGACTGCATCGAACGTCTTGAGGCCAACGTCGGCGCGCTTCTTCTCCAGAATTCCCCAGGCAATTTGATCGATGGCCACGCGGTCTTCGCCGACGATCAGCGCGTTTGGCTGCCACAGATGCTCGGGCCGGAATCCCGGTCCGCCCTCGTATACTGAGGTCATTGCATCACCAATCGTCAGCTTGATCTTGCGCTGTATTACCGGAAATGCGTTGAGATCGGCAACACCGGGATTGCAGCCGCCCGCATGCAGATCCTGTGGGCGCTCGACCACGCCGTACATGTTCTTCATGGCAAACGTCACGCCGGCCATGCTGTGATCCTTGAGAATCGGCAGGTTGATCACCATTGCACATTCGCGCGTCAGTATCCGCGAGAACCGTGCATGCGAAGATCCCCATTTCTCCACCGCATCTTCATATCCCGAGACGTCTGAACCGAAGCAGCGAACGCGACTGGGATCAGTGTTGATCGTCAATCCGCATGCTTCGAGATCGTGGGCATTCCGATCCCAAACAAGAATGTTTCCTGGTTTTACTCCGGCCTGTTGCAGGCGCTCCGCGATCGCGAATACCAGCACCGCGTGGGTGGAAATGCCCTTTCCGCCCAGACCATTGGTTTTGAGCCCGATCACCTTGTCTTTGCCGCCGCTCTCGAGCACGATGTGCTTCCACGCATCCACGGGCCGCTTATGCCCGGTGTAGGTTGAGATCGCGCGGTCTAGTAGCTCACCAACACGTTTTTCGTCGAGCTTTCCATCGGATCCGTGCAGTGCAGCGTCGCGCGCAATCACAACTTTTGATTTGCTGTTTTCTGCTTGCTGATCCAATGCCCGGCTCAAGCCGAGCCCGTTGTTTGCGCTCAGGATCACTGCTCCCGTGGCTGCGCCTTTTAGAAATTCGCGTCGGCTCTTCATTGCGTCCCTTCCATTCGTGCATGCGGCTTGCTCACAGCCGCATCGATTTACAGGTTTGCCTCGACTCCATGCGCCAACGCCAGCAGCGCCTGCGGAGTGGATGCAGAGGATTCGTAAGCGACGATGCGCACAAGATACCGGCCTTTGCGAAAACTCACGCTCTGCGCATACTGCAGGCCCTCATCGCCGAGGCGAACGGTCTGCACGTCTTTCGTCTGCCCGCGTTCCAGGATGGTTTGGGCGCCATCGGGTCCGCCCATGGTGTACACATCGACCACGGCCTCGAGCTGCCCCTGGTACTTGTAGTCGGAAGTCGCAGTCGACACTACGCCGGCCTGAATGAATTGCTCGGAGTCCCCATCGATGTATTGCCATAGGTCCTTGGGTTCAAAGGTTCGTGTCTCGCTTGATTTTTCCCAGCCCGCAACTGCGCCCGATGCCGGGAATGGACTTGCATTCTTCTTCTTGCATCCCGAAACGGCAACCGTTACCAGCACCGCAACGACCAAGGCTCCAACCAAGAATGAATTCCAATACTTCATGTTTATTCAGCCCCTTCTAACTTCTGTTCAACAGAATCTGGCTGCCGGGCGAGCGGCTCTCGCCAATGCTGGTGACGTAGACAGCCGGCCGTTCCTGCAGCGGACACGCAAACTCGCAAGCGCCGCAGCCGACGCAACGGCTCGGATCGACGCGCGGCTGTTTTACCGTCTTCGTCCTCCCAGCCGAGTCGATTACCTGGGCTTCTTCAACGTAAATAGCTTTTGGCGAAACCGGGCACCACTCTTCGCAAACGATGCAGTCGGTTGCAAGGGCCCACGGCAGACAGCGGCCGCGGTCGTAGAAAGCAGTTCCGAGGCGGACCGGTTGGCTTTGTTTGCCGCCTACGCCCACGACCCAACCCTTGTCCTTCGGGGTGATCTGCCAGATGGCGCCGGTCGGGCAAACTTCAGAGCACAGCACGCAGCTCGGCTCGCAGTAGCCGATGCGCGGAACCAGCGTGGGCGTCCAGAGGCCTTCGAGTCCGGCTTCAGTCAACGTGGGCTGAAGCGAATTATTGGGACACACCTTCATGCATTCGCCGCAACGAATGCAGCGCGAAAGGAAGTCTGTCTCATCGACGGCGCCGGGTGGCCGCAGCAGCCGATCGTGACGGCTCTTGCCAAGTCCCGTATTGGCGCGCATCAGCGGAACGACGGCAGCTCCGACGGCAAGACCAGTCAGAGCGCGGCGGCGGCCGAGATCGGGCGAAGCAACTTCGTGATCCTTGCGGAAGAAGCGGAACTGCAGAGCTTCCATGCGGGCAACTGTCCGCACAGTTCATGCACATCAGGCACTCTGACTTGCGCCATGGCACTCCGCCGATGGGATCGTCGCCGCCCTGGCAGTTCAGCAGGCAGCGATTGCATTTGTCGCAACTCGATGCGTCTTTGTGCAGCCCCAGAATCGACCAGCGCGACACCGCTCCCAGCAGCGCACCCAAAGGACAAATCGCGCGGCACCAGAAGCGCGTAACCCGCATGCTCGCCCACAGGATTACGAGAAACAGAATGCCCAAGCGCAAGCCCCTGTGCGAAGTGAGCCTGCCGAAAATCCAGAACTGTCGCCTGAAGAATGGTATGCAGCGATTCGCCCGTTGTTCGGATTGCGGCGACATGGCTGTGCTCCATGGGCACAAGAACGTGCGCGCGTGGCAAAGTTGAATGCCGGCAGCAACGCCAATCCGATCGACCGAACCAGCAGGCTGAATGGATCGAGCGTGCCGATCACCATGGAGCCGAAGAAGGCGGCTAGGAGACCCGCGATCAGCACTACATATTTAACGGTCTGCCAGCGTTTGTAACGGTTCGACTCAATCCGCTGCTTGCCCCGCTTTGCCTCGGAACGCATGTTGCCGACGAAATGCTGCAGCGTTCCCATCGGGCAGATCCAGCCGCAAAAAAAACGCCCCAGAAAGAGCGTCGGCAGCAGAATCACGCAGGCTCCAGAGCAGACCGCGATACAGGGCATGCGTGGCGAGGGCATTGGTGATTGCCACCAGCGGGTCGAGTACGAAAAACATGCGCACCGGCGCGCGCATATGGATGTCGCCCGAACTCGCCGAAGCCGGCCGCATCGACGTAAAGATCAGGAGCGCAAGGAACAATAGCAGAAAAAAGATCTGCGAGATCCTGCGCAACTGCGGCAATTTGGAATGAGCCAAGAACTTCCCCTATGCGCCTGCGAGCGACTGCGCCGACGGGCGTCCGCGCCAGCGGGTCTCACGCTGGGCAGGCGAACGAGCTACTTAAGAATCATTCGCGCTTGGGGTTGTGTCAGACAGTGATTGTCATCACTTTGAGGCGATTGAAGCTCGGATGGACTCGAGTGTCTCGGAGGAAATGTCCGGCTCGCGAATCCTCAAGTCGGAAACGAAGATTTGATCGTGCCCTTAATCCATGTGATTGATGAGAGATGCGATGCAGGCCGCACCGAACCCATTGTCGATATTGACTACCGACACGTTGGGCGAGCAGGTGTTCAGCATTCCCAACAAGGCCGCAACGCCTCCAAATGATGCGCCATAGCCCACGCTCGTAGGTACTGCGAGGACCGGCGCACTCACCAAGCCTGCGACCACGGTCGGCAAAGCCCCTTCCATGCCCGCGCAGACGATGAGCACCCGTGCTGTTTGCAGTGATTGTTTCTGCGCCAGCAGCCGGTGGATTCCGGCGACGCCCACATCGGCAATCAATTCTGTGGTGTTTCCCATCAGGCGCGTGGTGACGGCGGCTTCCTCGGCGACGGGCAGATCACTCGTCCCAGCGCAGACCACGCAGATCGTTCCCCTGCCCGCGGGAGCCTTGGTTTGTTCAAGCGTGATGGCGCGCGCGGTTTCATGAAACATCGCGCGCGGTTCAACGCTACTCACTGCCTCGAAGGACTCACGCGATGCACGGGTAGCGAGCACGTTGCCGCCTGCCTTGGCCATATGCGCGAAGATCCGGGATACCTGGTCGGACGTCTTTCCAGCGGCAAAGATCACCTCGGGCATTCCGGTGCGCAGCGCTCGGTGATGATCGAGTTTGGCAAATCCCAGGTCTTCAAACGGCAGGTCCTTCAACCTGTCCAGCGCGTCGGGCACCGTGGTGCGGTTTGCTTGCACTTCGTTGAGCAGCGCTTCAATTTGCGATCGATCCATCAGCGTTCCTCTTCGATTCGGGCTGCAAACATCCGCTTTGCCTGTTCGGTCACTTGCTTCAGCGGAACGGAATGCGCAGCAGCAAGTCGCCGGCAATCTTCGTACTCGGGCGCAGCATTCGCAATCTCGCCTGAAGGCCACCGTGCAATCTTCATGCGCACCGGACCCCACTCCGTCTGCACTTCCTTGAACTCCCGCGCCAGCGAGATTTTGTTCTCGATGCGCCAGTGCATGCCGATGGTTGTTGTCTCGCGAAACACGAGATCGCGCAACGCAGAAACCTTATTCGGATGGCACAACACCGTCAACTGCAATCCGGTTCGGCCCTTCTTCATCTGGACAGGAATGCGATACACGTCCCATGCGCCCGCTTCGAGCAGTAGTTCGCTGACATAGGCGATCAACTGCGGGCTGGAGTCATCGATTACCGTTTCCAGGATCGCAATTGGCTCAACAGCGGAATCCTGGGCGGCTTCTTTGCCCACCAGCAGCCGCAGCAGGTTGGGCTGGCCGGGTGTGTCGCGGCCTCCGGCTCCGTAGCCCGATGATGAGAGGCGCATGGCCGGTAGCGGCGCGTATTCCACATCGAGCATGCGAAGGATCGCCGCGCCTGTGGGCGTCACGCGCTCCATCGGCGGACCGGAAGCATACACCGGCGCATCGCCCAGCAACGCCAGCGTTGCCGGGCGCGGGCACGGGCAAAGTTCCGTGCGCGCACTGCACGGTGCCGCTGCCGACGTTCAGCGGTGATGCCAGCCAGCGATCGACGCCGAGATGTGCGCATCCTGCGGCCGAGCAGACGATGTCGACAATCGTATCGACCGCTCCGACTTCGTGGAAGTGAACCTTCTCGATGGGCATGGAATGAATGCGTGCCTCTGCCTCGCCGAGAAGCTGAAACGCGCGACCGGCCCGCGACTTCACGGCATCAGTAAGCGGGGCGCGATCAATGATCTTCAGAATCGCGGAAAGCGATCGATGCGGCTGATGCGCGTGTTCGTGGGTGTGATCGTGCTTGTGCACTGTGCCGTCCGCTTGCCGGTGTTCGTGGGAATGCGCCGGGTCGGGACCAACGTCATGCGTGTGCGTGTGGGTGACTGTGTCGATTCCTGTGACCGCGCTCGTGAACGTGGCCCGCTTCGCCATGCGCATGATCGTGCTCGGCTGCGCCGTCGTTTTCGACGATGACATCGACCTTGGTGCCGGCCAGCCCGCCTCGACTTACCTTGCGCATCTCGAGATGCGCACCCACATTCAGCGCCGTGGTCGTCTCTTCAAGCAGGGCAAACGGCACGCCCGCATCCACAAGCGCGCCAAGCAGCATGTCGCCGCTGATGCCGGAGAAGCACTCCAAATATCCGATTCGCATGAAATGAAATTGTACCTACGCGCCGCGCCGCATCAGCACATCAGCCGGCAGCACCGCGTTCAAGGACCCGGAACGAAAACCCGTACAATCGAGCGTCACGTATTGAAAACCCACTTTCCGCAGCTCAGTCGAGATCCTGTCCATCATCTCAACGGTAAGCGCTTTGGCCAACTCCGCCCGCGCAATCTCAACGCGCGCCAGTTCGCCATGGTGGCGGACGCGAAACTCGCGGAACCCCAGTTGGCGCAGGCTCTCTTCGCCGCGCTCCACTTGCTCCAGCACTTCGCGTGTCACCGTGCGTCCATACTCGACGCGCGACGACAGGCAGGGTGCGGCGGGCCGATCCCACAGCGTGTAGCCCGCATCTTTTGCCAGCGCGCGGATCTCCTGTTTCGTCAGCCCGACTTCCGCAAGCGGCGCCAGCACCTCGTGTTCCTCGGCAGCGCGCTGCCCGGGGCGATAGTCACGGCGATCGTCGGCGTTCATGCCGTAGGCGATCTGCGCGAATCCAAGCTCTGCGCCCAGCTTCTTCATGCCCTCAAACAGCTCAGTCTTGCAGTGGAAGCAGCGGTTCGCGTCGTTGCGCTGGTACTCGGGCTTATCCAGCTCTTCGGTCTGAATCACTCGGAGCGGAATAGCGTGAGCCTCGGCAAAGGCCCTGGCCTGCTCCATATCGCGACGCGCCAGGCTCGGCGAATCGGCCAGCACCGCCAGCATGTTGTCACCCAGAACCCGATGCGCAGTCGCCGCCAGAAAGGCAGAGTCCACACCGCCGGAATAGGCGACCATCACGCTGCCAAGCGACCGCAGCCGATCTTCGAGTGCGCGCAGCCTTTCCGCTGCCTGTGTGGGATTGACCGTTATGTCCGACATCGTCGACACAGAGCGATTATACCTGTGAGGTTGGATGCGCTGACCTGGCGCCTCGTGGGCAGCGCTCGCCTCCCTTTGAGCGACTTCAACCTGGGGGTTGATGGCTGCCCGTACGACCATGCTGTATACTCCGGACGATTTCACTTTCAGGGGAGAATCCACCATGCGTTTTCAAACGATGATGAAATTTGCGGGAGCTTCCGCGCTGGCTTTGGCCGTGATGGCTTCGCCGATGCGGTCGCTGGCCCAGGGCGGCGACACGGTTCTCAAACCCACCGACACGCAAAAACTTCTTCCGGCCAGCGTGTACTACAAGGCCCAATCCGCGCCGACGCAGCTGCGGAATTCCACCGGTATCAAGTTCGCTGACGGCTATTACCTGCTCACCACCATGGTCGATACCAGCGGTTACTCCAGCGACGTGGCTTCGAAATACCAGGCGTACTTCATCACCGAGGTTCCGCTCAAGTTTGGCAGCCAGAACCTGCCCGCGGGCGTGTACGGCGTGGGATTTGTCGCGGACAAGTTTGTGATTACCGATGTTGGCGCGCACGACGTCCTTTCGGTGAGCTCCACGGTTGACGAGGCTCTCAAGCGGCCGATGCCGTTGCAGATTATGGCGGACCCATCCGGCGGATTCCGGCTCTACGCAGGACGGAAATTTGTGAAATTCGCCCGGTAGGCTTATCGTCGGTTTAATGCTCTGAACGCGGACCGCGAGGTCCGCGTTTCTATTTGTGCGGCGACACGCGATCCGGGTGCGGGAGTCAGTGATATGCAACCGTTCGGTTGCCGATTGCCCCCCCCTTACCCCCCGTCTCTTTAGCGAAATTCCCCGCTTTCAATGGTTTACAGAAGGGGTGTGGCTGTAAATTATTCTGCCCGCAGCGGTTAGCCGTAGATTATTCCTGGCAAAGGACTTACAGGGACTCGCTGAGGCGTAACTCACAGTCGTGCACAGCGTCCATCAAGTTTCATTCTGCTCCGGGTGTGGCTAATTGTCTGCAAATTGCGAAGAACTTTCTTCGTTTTGGATTGAAGGAGTTGGGAAGGCTTTGAGGCGAAGGGAGCTTGACATGGATCATCCAAGTGCTGATGATCACGGGTCTCAAGACCCCTTTGACTTCGCTCTGAGAAAGCTCCGGGCGAAGTCGCGTAACTTTTACGGCAGCTACTGATTTGCCTGGAGGATGGCGTCGGCCCAGCGTTCGTCTGTGGTGCGGATCCACTGGATAGAGGTTTCGTCCTTGTATGCGGAGTAGGTGTAGACGAAGAGTACCCGCGATTGCAAGCGCAGGACAATCATGCCCATCACCATCTTCCTCACTTTGCCGCCAGAGGAGAGCGCCATGATCATCCCGTAACTGCAGGCATCGTGTTTGCTGAAGAATGTGCCGAGCTGAACGGGCTTGTCGAGGGTCACTTCCATCGCGGTTGAACCGAGGGCCTTAAGTCGGCGGTTAATTTCGTCCTGCTGGTCCTTGAGGCTGGCGTCGAATGTAGTGCCGAACTGCGTGGCGATCGAGGAGGCAACTTCCTTGTATTGGTCGGAGGTCACGTTGGCGAATTCGGCGCGCCGCGGGATCTCAACCAAGGCGTAGAGGTTGAGCGGAGCCGTTCCGCCCGAGCGGATGCTTTCGAGGTCTGAGGGTTCGACAAAGGCGGCGATCAGGCGGTTTGCAGTGGGGGCGAAAGGCTCGAGAAGGACGCGGTAGTCGGCGCCGGCTTCGATGAGGTTTGGTGAGGGCGCCGGAATGGTGAAGGATTTGAGGCCAGCACGGTAGGTGGGTGCGTCCTGTGCGACGGAGAATTGGCCGGGCAGAAGGAGTGCTGCCGCGAGAAGTGCGGTTGCAAGAGAAACAGGTCGTGCCATGGGGGCCTCTGAACGTGATGGGTGACGGAAGTGATAATAGTAACTCACGGTATGTCCCGCGTTGCGTGATTTATCCCGAATGGCAAGGGAAAATGAACTAAACTCCACCCATGCAAAAATTGATTTTGCTGGCGATTTGTTTCGCGGTGGCATCGGTATGGGCCCAGTCGAGTACACCGGCTCCTTCTCAAACAACTTCGCTGTCGCAGGCCTCCATCCCTCCAACCTCCGACGAAATCATCGCAAATGAGCAACGATTCTGGGATCTCGTGGTCGCGGGCGAATTTGACAGTTTGACGAACCTGCTATCGCCTGATTTTGTCTCGGTTTCGAACAAGATCCTGGAGCGAGCCGCTTTTATTGATGACGTTCGTGCCGGTTCCCAAACCTGCCCCATCCAACCGGTAACTATCGGCAATCCGCAAGTCAAAAGTGTTTCACCTGACGTTGCGACGATCGCATACTCCGCGACCATTGCGACAAGCTGCAAGAATCGCGATGTGAAGCTCACCTCGTCAACCGTTACGATCTGGATCCGCCGGGATGGGGTGTGGCGCATGCATCTTCGTACGCAGCTATTGGCAAATGGGTTTGCAGTGCAGTCGCATTGACCGTTGCTGCCGAAAGGATTGCGAAAGTGGGAACTCTCTCAGGGAAGGTGCTCAATGCAGCGAATGAAGCGTTGTCGCTGCCTCGTAGCTAGGCATTCAAGAACAAGGGCAGCCTGCTGCCTGGGCGTTCTTCTGATTGCGTCCGGACTTCTGGCGAATGCTCAGATGAAGAAGGCGTACGAGACGGGGCCTTCTACGGCAGCGAACGAGATTATTGCGAGAGAGATCGCACTTCAGAAAAGCGAGATCGACCTCAACTTTGCGGCGCTTGAAAAGTTGATGGTCCCCGAATATTTCGAACTAAGCCAGTCATTCATGAACCGCGACCAGGTATTCGCAATGCTTAGACGGGTGAGCGAGTCCGGCTGCCGCGTTCAGCCGGTAAAGATGAAAGATGCCAGAGTGACGTTCCTGTCACCGGATGTCGCAACAGTTGTCTATCGCGCGACGCAGACGGGAACATGCTATTCGAGAACGTTCAGCGTGGACGCAAATATATCGACACTCTGGGTTCAGCGGGATGGACGATGGCAGGCCGAGATGCACTCGGAACTCCTCGCAGGCTCGTAGCTCTGGATTGCAGTTGCTCGTTGACGAACTGCATTGGCAGAAGTGCAACTGAGTTATTGGTTTTTGCATCTACTCTTAATCGTGACACTTAGAAGTTGTGATACTTAGAGTGCGAAAGGAATATCTATGCTTACAAGGAAAATTAGTTTATGCCTATTTGCAGCAGCACTGTCTATAGCGGGGTTCTCAATTGGCTGCACAGTTCACGCTGGGTATTATGATGATCCGTATTATCACGACCGCCATCCGGTAGACGGCGAGGTAGTCTACTACAGCCAATGGGAGCATGACACTCACCGGGAGCACGTGGATCTAAACAAACGCAACAAACAAGAGCAGAAAGAATACTGGGACTGGCGGCACAAACAAAATCACAACTAAACAAGGCCACACTGCAAACGCTGTTTCCTGGGTTCGGCCTCGAAAAATCAAGGCGGACCATTCGGTCCGCCTTGGTCACTTCCATGAGAACTGCCTCTAAGCCTTTGCCAAAGCCGGAGTCGCGGCTCCCAGCTTTTCCGCCAGCATCTCGTGGGCGTGGGCGAAGAACTCTTCTTTCGGGATCTTGCCTGCGTCCACGTCGGCTAGCAGTGCTTTCTGGGCGATATATTCCTTGTTGATGACGCCGGCTTTGGACTGGAGCATACGCCATGACTTGCGGCGTTCGACGCAGAACATGACGAGCTGGCGGGAGAGCGCGCGGTACTCGATCTTTCCGTTCTCTTCGTACTTGATGTACACGCCGAAGTCGGGAATGAAGGAGCGGTGCACTGGGTTCAGGTAGCGGCGATAGACGACATCCTGTTGCGTGATGCGCACCAGCATGTTGTCGAGGTGGATCAGCTTCTCAGCCGCCTCGGGCTTGATCTTCTTGAGGTGGTTGCGGAAGCGGGCTTCAGTCGTGCACCAGTGGGCCACGGTGTAGCGCATGGTCTCGCCGGTCGACTTCAGCTTCGTCTCGTACCAGTCGAGTTCCATGGAAGGATTGCCCTTCACATCGAGCGCTTCCTGGTAGGTTTCGCCCAGCCGCGGATTGAAGACGAACTCCGGAACGCCGCGCGAGTCGCGTACGCGCTGCGCCTGGAAGAGCGCCATATCGTCGGCGACGCCGTGCTCCGGCTGGCAGGTGGTGAAGCACTGGAGGAACATGGTGCCGCGATATTCCAAACCGTCGAGAATGGCGCGGTAGAGTTTCGGTGCGTTGGCCATGGAGACCTGCGCGACGAAGGGCGAACCGTGTCCGGCGAGGAAGGTTTCGGCGACGGTCTTCTTCTCAGTGTTCTTGCCTTGCGTTGCTGAGCCGAAGACGTTCATGTCGTTGCCGCCCAGCATCGGGGTGGAATCGGAGTTCTGTCCGCCGGTGTTGGAGTAGACCTGGGTGTCGAGCATGAGGGCCTTGATGTTGGGCCGGTTTTGCAGGATCACCTTGGACATGTTCTGGTAGCCGATGTCGCCCATGCCGCCGTCGCCGCCGACCACCCAGACCTTGGGCAGTTCGACGATTTCCTGGTCGGTCATCAACGCATCGGTGAAGTGCGTGAACTCGTAGAATTCGCGCGCCGAGATACCTTTGCCCTCGCGGGTAAGGATCACGTCGGTCAGGCGCTCGGGGATAACCGAACGGCGTGCATGGTCGACGATGAAGCTCTCGCCCATCAGCCAGCCGATGGTGATGCCGTCCTGGAAGAGCGAGTTCATCCACGGATAGGGATGCGGGTTGTTCGGGGATGTGGACCCGTACACGGTATTGCAACCGGTGTGCGCAGCCATCGCCATCACGCTCATGCCGTTGGCAAGGCGTCCATCGATGGGCTGCAGGCTCTTGTGGTTGAAGGCTTCGGTCAGCAGGACTGCTGCGAGCGCTTCCACCATCTGCGCGTCGGTGATCGGGCCGTTCACCTCTTCGTGCGCGGCGATACGGGACTTGGTGTCCTCAGTCTGCTCGCCGCCGAGACCGAGAATCAGGTGAGTGATTGCCAGCCGCAGCGTCGCGTACTCTTCAGGATTGGCAACCTTAAGCGCTTCGAGGCGGGCAACGCCGTTCTTTTCGAGATCGCCTGCCTTGCCTACGAGGCGATCAGCCTTCGCGTGGAAGACCGGCCGCATGTAAGCCTCGGTGACAGCTGCGATTGAACGGAGAACGCTCTTCTCGCCGCAGCCGGCGCAGGCGCCGTCGCCAGAGACGAGCGCGTCGTAGTTGCGCCGCACCATGAGCATGTTGCGCAGCGTTGCGGTCTTCGAGTCTGCCGGATTTGCGGCATTGAACAGGCCAAGGTACTTCTGCGAAGTATCCGGAAGCAGGTTGAGGAAGGCGGTGCCGGTCTCGTGCTCGGCGTTGACTTCTGTTGTCTCCTGCACCATCTTGAGCGCCTGGTGGTCGCCGCAGGCCGTGACGCAGGCTGCGCAGCCCTTGCAGAGATCGCTGACAAAGATGGAGAAGATGCCGCCGGTGCCGGGAGCCTTGCGTTCCGGCGACGAGAAGATGGCGTTGACCTTCTGATAGGCCATCGGCACCTTGTCGATGATGTTGTAGAACTGCGCCTTGGCTTCGGTGGAGAAGCCGTCGACCGACTCGGTGACTTCGCGAATGATCTTCGGCAGTGGTGTGCCAGTCTTCATCTCCGCGACCATGCGCTGGCGTGTCTGCTTCTCGATCTCCGGCAACTTCGCCATCATCTTCGTGCGCTCAGCAGCATCGCCGACGTAGCGCGAGACGGCCATGGTGAGCACCGTGGTCAGGTCCTGCGAGGTGTTGGGCAGCGCTGTATCCGGGCAGACCGAGATGCATTCCATGCACTGGGTGCAGTTCTCGGGAATGTAGAGCGGAGTTTCGCGACGAGCTACGTACTTCGAAGCCGTGTCGCCGGTGGCTGCGGCGATGACGCCCATGGCTGCGAGTGGAGTTGCGGGCTGGTCGTAACCAAAGCTGGCGCGGAACTCGGCGTCGAATGCGTTGATGCTGGCGATCGGCGGACGCGCTTCCTGTCCGGCAGGAGGCAGTGTGGAACGGCAGCCGCCGGTGGTGCAGCTATCGCCGGTGACGGTGGCCATTTCGAGGATGGGCAGGAGCGCTTCTCCGCGGAGAGAAGACTTGTCGGCGGCGGTGACTTCGCCGATCTTGATTTCCTGTACTCGCTCGAAGCCCTGGGTCATGACTTCCATGTTGGAGTTGACGACGGCTTCACCAAGCTTGCCGAACTTCTTGACGTACTGCTTCATGACGACGTCGCGGTACTGCTCCTGGGTGATGCCGAATTCCTGGAGCATTGGGCTGACGGCGAAGAAGGCGCCGAGGAAGGCGTTGCCCTGCATGCGGAGTTGCAGGTCGGCGCGGTCGGTCGCTTTGCGGGCGATTTCAAAGCCCGGCAGAGTGTAGACGCGAATCTTCTTCTCGATGATCTGCTTGCGGGCCCAGAGGGGCAAGGTTCTCCCACGCGCGCTCACCCTCAGCGTCTGACTCCCAGATGAGGGCGCCGCCGGGCTGTATGCCGTCGAGAGGATTGGTGTGGGTGAATGCCTTGGGATCGCAGCAGAGCACGACAGTTACGTGGCGCAGATCGCAGTTGACGCGAATGCGGTCCTTGGCGGCGACCATGAAGTAGCTAGTGGGCGCGCCCTTCTTTTCCGACCCGTACTTGGGGTTGGCGCTGACGTGAATGACTTCCTTGGGATTGCCCTTGTCGTCGACCAGGCCGTCGCGCTCGTAGAGCAGGTCGTTGAAATCGCCGAGGATCGCGCCGAGGTTTTTGCCGGTGGTGATGGCGCCCCATCCGCCGATGGAATGGAAGCGAACGGCAACTGCACCTTCGGGGAGCAGGGAAGGCATTTCGTCGCCGATCACTGCGTAGGGATGGTCGATGCCGAGGACGAAGAAGCTGACGCCGTCGGCTGCTGTCTTGCCGTCTTTGCGAGCGCGGCCAGCTGTTGCAAATTCGTAGGCGCCGATGATGTGCTCTGGGACGGAAGTCGCGCGAGCCGAGGCCGTAGCTTCCGCCGAAGATCTGCGGCAGCTCGCCTTGGGGAGATCGCCGGCAGGCCTTCAGTGGCCGGGTGGCCCTCATTCTGGACGCCTTCGAAAGCGCGGTGCGGATGTCGCGACCGAGTGGGTTGTCGCCGCTGAGGGCTTCGTCGGTCCGCTCGAGAATGATGACGTTCTTCTTGCCTTTGAGCGCGGCAACGATTGCTGCCTCAGGGAAGGGGCGAATCACGTTGACGTGGATGGAGCCGACTTTGACACCGCGGGTCTGGCGCAGATAATCGACCGCGGCCTCGATGTTTTCGGCGGCGGAGCCGAGCGAGACGAAGACCGTGTCGGTGTCGTCGCACTTGTACTGCGAGATGAGGCCGTAGTAGCGGCCAGTGAGCTTGCCGAAGTCGACGTAGGCTTCTTCAAGGAACTGCAGAATCGGCTCGGCGAAGTTGTTTCTGCGCGCGATGATGCCGTTCATGTAGTGTTCCTGGTTCTGAACGGGTCCAAGGAGGACGGGGTTGGTCAGGTCCATCATCTTGGGAACGCGGCGGCGGGTGGGTCCAAAGAGAACGCGCTGCGCTTCGGTGGGGCACTCGATGATGTCTTCCGGTGCGCCGAGGTACTCGCGGATCAGCTCGGACTCGTGCTTGTAGAAGGTGCGCTCGAGGTGGCTGGTGAGGAAGCCATCCATGATGTTCATGCCCGGCGTGAGTGAGAGCTCGGTAACGCGTCGGAGAATCAATGCCTGGTCGGCAGCCTGTTGCGCATCCTTGCCGAAGACCATGATCCAGCCTGTGTCGAGCGCGCCATAAATATCGTCGTGGCCGCAGTGCACGTTGAGAGCATGCTTGGTCAGCGCGCGGGCGCCCACTTCGAGCACCATGGTCGAACCCTTGCCTGGCGCGTGATAGTACTGCTCCACGCCGTAGACAACGCCCTGGCCCGAAGTGAAATTGACCACGCGCTTGCCACAAACTGAGTGCGCAATGGCGCCACCCTGGGCCGCGTGTTCACCTTCGGTCTCGATGGCGATGGTGTTGTGTCCGAAGACGTTCAGATTGCCCTCAGCGTAGGCCTGCTGGAAGAGCTCGCCGCCCTCGGTGGAGGGCGTAATGGGATAGAAAACGCCGGCATCGGCGATGCGTGTCTCGGTGTGATACGAGACAAGCTGGTTTCCGTTGGCTGTAACTCGAATGCCGGGATAGCGAGCGGCTTCCGTCATAGTGTCCCCTCCGTGCGTCCTGATGATGCCTCAATGCTCCGCGCGGTGAAGGGACCAGTCGCCGAACGCTTTCGGGGTAAGCCCATCGAAAGGCCGCAACGGTCCCGCAACCTGCGGTTGATTTGTTGCCCAGGCTTGCCTGGCCTCGATTCAGCGGCTGCAAGTGCCTGGTTTCATTGGTTCGGCAGACCGCGATCGAGCAGCGCCTACGATCCAATTCCCCTTGTTAAGTTCAATAACCAGAATGAAATTGCGCGAGTAACCCAAGGGGGAGCTGCCCGTGAAAACGGCCTATACATCAGTATGCACCCGCCATGCGAGACGGTGTATCAGCGTGTACCAGTGCGTGGGATTCGTGCTGGAGGGGCTTCGGCAAAGGCGGTCTCCGGCCGATCTTCGCGGGGGCTCTATACTTGGACCGGTTCCACGTACCTGGTTGAAGCGATCGAGTGAACGAGGTTATTGTCGTGTCCGCTATCCTCTACGCCCGTTATCCGAGCCTTGCCGGCCGCGCCGTCCTCGTAACCGGCGGAGCCACCGGAATCGGCGCCGCGATCGTGGCTGAATTCGCCCGACAGGGAGCCAAAGTTGCCTTCTTCGATATCGAGGATGAGCAGGCGCGGCTACTGATCGACTCGCTGGCGGCCGAAGTCGATTCGCCTCCGCTCTACTTTCACTGCGACCTGACAGACATCGGCGCCCTGCAATCGGCCGTCAAAGAGGCGATCAAAGCCCTCGGCACAGTCGACGTACTGGTGAACAATGCGGCCAACGATCAGCGGCACAGCATCGACGAGGTCACGCCGGAGTACTGGGACTCATCGATGGCGGTGAATCTGCGGCCGCATTTCTTCTGCATACAAGCGGTATTGCCGGCGATGAAGGCGGCAGGGCGGGGCAGCATCATCAACATGTCGTCGATCTCATGGATGATTCCGTCGACAGGCGTCCCGGTCTACATCGCAGCCAAAGCGGCCATCGTCGGGCTGACTCGCACGCTCGCCCACGAACTTGGCCCAGCCGGGATCCGCGTCAACGCAGTGCTACCGGGCGCGATCGCGACGGAGAAACAGAGGCGGCTGGTGTATACGCCGGAGTACAAGGCCGAGATCATGGCATCGCAGGCGCTGAAGCGGGACATTCTGCCGGAGGACGTTGCGCGGCTGGTGCTTTTTCTGGCCGCAGACGATTCGAGTGCGATCACTAACCAGAGCTACGTGATTGATGGCGGGTGGGTGTAGGCTTCGCCAGCGAACAGGATACAGTGAACAGGGAACAGGACAAGGGCCGAGCGTGGGGTCCGGCCCGGCGCCATGCCTTAAGATTTCCGGGGAGTCAATCGACCATGTTTTTGCTGCGAAACAGAGCCGCCGCATCTTCAAGTGCGTGCTTTGCCGCTGTCATTTTTCTGTACGCCTTGCTGTACTTGCCGTATTCTGCGAATACGAACGCGGCCGCGCAAACCGCTGTCGAAGCCGCAAAGGTGGCTGCGGAGATCGACCGGGTGGCCCACAATCTGCCGCCCGAGTCGCGCAATGTGATCACGCGGCTTACCATGCTGCGTGAGCTTCCCGGCGGCGTTTGGAAGATGCACAGCGGCGACCTGGCGCACGGCGAGGCCGTGAACCTGGACGAGTCCGGCTGGCAGACGATTGCAGCTGCCGCGGCACGAGCACCGAACGATGCGGTGTGGTTTCGGCAGACCTATACCGTTCCCGAGACGCTGAACGGCTACGACCTGACCGGCGCGCGCATCTGGTTCCAGTTTCACGCCGAAGCCAACGGGCCCATGCCGGAGATTCTCTACTTCAACGGCCGGCGCGTGGCGCTGGGCGACGACCTGGAGCCGATCGTGCTGTTCGACAACGCCAAGCCCGGCGACAAGGTCACGGTGGCCGTCAAGCTGCTGCACACGGTGGATACGAAGAACGTTCCGGGGCGCCACGCTGCGCATCGATTTTCCCGAGAATCGGCCCAACCCTGAAGATCTGCGCGACGGAGTTTCTGTCGGCGGCGCTCCTGGTTCCTTCGCTTGCGCCGGACGACGACTGCGCAGATGGCCACGCTGAACGGCGCGATCGCTGCCGTGGATCTGAAAGCGCTCGACGCGCACGATCAGGCGAAGTTCGACGCGAGCCTGAAGGCTGCGCACGGCAAGCTCGAAGCGCTGATGCCGCTGCTGCAGACGGCGACCTTTCATCTGACCGGCAACTCGCACATCGATGCGGCGTGGCTGTGGCCGTGGACGGAAACCGTGGATGTGGTGAAGCGCACCTTCGGCACCGCGCTGCAGCTGATGTACGAGTATCCGCAGTACACCTACACGCAGTCGTGCCGCGGCCTACAACGAGTGGATGGCGCAGAAGTATCCCGACATGAATGCCGAGATCAAGAAGCGCATCAAGGAAGGGCGCTGGGAGATTGTGGGCGGCATGTGGGTCGAGCCGGACCTGAACATGCCGGATGGCGAATCGCTGGTGCGGCAACTGCTGGTGGGCAAGCGCTGGTACAAGCAGGCCTATGGCGTGGATGTGCGCATCGGCTGGAATCCGGATTCGTTTGGCTACACGTGGCAGCTTCCGCAGATCTACAAGAAGAGCGGCGTCGATTATTTTGTGACGCAGAAGATGACGTGGAACGACACGAATCAGCTGCCGTTCAAGCTCTTCTGGTGGGAGTCGCCGGATGGGTCGAAGGTGCTGGCGTATTTTCCGCACGACTATGCGAACGACAATCTGAACCCGGTGCGGCTGTCGGCGGATTTGGCGCAGGCGCGGCAGCGCGCGACGGGCATGACGGACATGATGGACCTCTACGGCATCGGCGATCACGGCGGCGGACCGACGCGCGCCATTCTCGACCAGGGCTTCGCACTGGGCGGATGCCCTCGATGCCGGCGAAGGTGATGCCGAAGATGCAGTTCGGGACGGCGCAGACGTTACTTCATCAGTAACGTGGAAGAAGACAGATGATCGCGCCGGAGAGCCCGGTGTGGAACTACCAGTCGATTGCGAAGGGATACACGCCGCCGCCGGCGGTGCCGGGCAAGATTTCGATTCCGACGTGGAAGAGCGAGCTGTATTTTGAGTATCACCGCGGCGTGATGACGACGCAGGCCAACCACAAGCGCAACATGCGCGAGAGCGTCGATCGAGATGCTTGAATGCGGAAAAGTGGGCATCGCTGGCATGGCTCGACGGGCAGAAATATCCGGCCGATGAATTGACCGAAGACTGGAAGAAGGTGTTGTTCAACCAGTTCCATGATCTGGCGGCGGGATCGGGGATCGGCGTCATCTATAAGGATGCGCAGAAGGACTATGACGTGGTGCGGTGGTCGACGAATGAGATTTCAGGCGGTGCGTTGGAGAGCATTGACGAGAAGATCGATACGCATGGAAGGGTCTGAGAAGTCCGCATCTATCGTCGTGTTCAACCCGCTGGGCTGGGAGCGCTCTGGCGAATGTCACTGAAGCTGCAGCTTCCCGATACCAAGCAGGACGTCATGGCTTCGGCTATGTGCGAGCCTGCAGAGCCAGGTCGACCAGATTCGACGCCGCAAATTGTCAAGCGCGATACGACAGTCGGGAGATAGTGCAACTAACCGTTCTACGCGCAAAACGTTCCCGCCCTGGGATACAAGGTATCCGACTCGAGTCAGCCTATAAACGCAAAAGAGGTGAATCCGAACCGTACATGTGTGCAGGATCGAACCGACGGCCGATCTCATGCTGTCGACAAGCTGGTGCTTCAGAATGCATCAGACGCTTCGCATGGAAGTGGATGCGAGCAATGGCTGCATTACTGCATTCGCGATGAAAAGCCAAAATATGAATGGCTCGCACCGAGTGGCTGCGGCAATCAACTCCAATTCTTCAAAGACACGCCGAAAGATTACGACGCCTGGAACATCGATCCGGGAACGCTCGACGCGGCGCCGACCGACCATCTGACAAGCGTCGATTCGGTCGAGCTGGTCACGGAAATCACACTGCACCCTGCGATTCAAATTAACGCGTCACTGGCAGAATTCGAAGTTCGTTCAGACCTATCCGTCTCGAGCGACGATCAGGTCGATATCGAGAACGACATCGACTGGCACGAATCGCATGTGCTGCTGAAGGCGGCGTTTCCGCTGGCGGCCGTCGGGACCATTTGCCACTTACGAAATTCCTTACGGCACCATCGACCGGCCGACTACGCGCAACAACTCTTGGGAGAAAGCGCAGTTTGAAGTTCCGGCGCAGCAATGGGCGGATCTCGGGGACGGCAAACACGGACTCAGCCTGATCAACGACTCCAAGTTTGGCTACGATGCTGTCGGCAACACGCTCCGCCTCACGCTGCTGCGCTCGCCCAAGTGGCCTGACCCGGATGCGGACATGGGGCATCACCACTTCCACTACGCGCTCTATCCGCACGCGGGCACGTGGAAAGATGCCATGACCGTGCGTCACGGCTTCGAATACAACTATCCGCTGACAGCGGTCGTCACCACGGCTCATGCGGGCACGCTGCCTGCCAGCCACTCCTTTGCTTCCGTCACGCCGGAGAATGTGGTACTGACGGCGGTGAAGAAAGCTGAAGACGCGAAGGGATTGATCTTCCGCGTGTATGAGTGGGCAGGGAAGGACTCGACGGTTGAGTTCCATGTGCCGTCGGGAGCGACAGGCGCGACGGTTACCAACATGATGGAGACGCCGGAGGGAAGTCCTCTGGCGGTTACGGGCGATGTGGTGAAGGCGCCGATTCATCCCTACGAAATCCTGACAGTGCGCGTCGATTATCCTGACGGCGGTCCGAAGGAGTAGGTCTGGCTTTCAGGACGAATATGGCGCGGCTTCGGTCGCGCCATATTCTTTTGCCATCTTCGTGCCGGTGGCGAATTCAAAAGCAGATCCTTCGCTCGCCTACCCCACAAGCGCTTGCGCTCGTGGGGCCCCACGGCCGCTCCGCTCAGGATGACACTCGTTACTAACTCATTTGCCTGCTACGGAGGTCAAGTCGGCTTTCTGATCGATTTGGCTCAACCGGTACATCAGCAGCGCGTCACGCTTGGTGTTGATCGGCTGTGTCGACAGGTCGATGGTTTCGCCTGGCGCATGCGCACCCTCGCCCGTCGCCCCAATGCCCGCGAGCCCCGGAATAATATCGGCGACAAACGAGATGTCTCCTGCGCCGCGTTTCATCGGGTCGAGCTCGGGCATTTCCTTAAATCCCAGGCTCGCGTTTGCTTGGTTGAGAATGCCGAGCAGTGCGCGGCTCTGCGCCGTGGGCGGCATGGCCGGATAGCCTTCGCCGAAAGTGATCGTTGCCGTGGTCTTGGGCAAATGCTGCGCGACGATGGCCTGCATTTTCTTCTCCACGCGCGCAGTCTGCTGATTGGAGATGGTGCGGATGTCGCCGCTTGCGTAGGCCACAGGAGCGATAACGTTGTCCTTGCCCGTGGCCGTGGCGTTGTTGCCGGCTTCGTCGATGTGGACGCTGGTTCCACCGACGATCATGCCCACGTTGTAGGTGAGGTCATCTTCCGGCAGTTGCATGCGGAACGCATCGAGAATCCGCGTGAGCTCATAGATAGCGCCGAATCCCATGCGCGTAGAGAAGATGCCTGAAGAGTGACCGGTTTCGCCTGTTGTATTAACGTGCCAGGTGATGGAACTGCGGCGGCTGACACTGCCATAGAAGACGCCTTCCATCCGCGGCGTTCCCTCAAACTCGAGCGCGACATCGCTGTGTTTTGCGGCTTCGATCATGTCACGGCGGGAGATGCTGGCTGGCTCGCCGTGCGCTTCTTCATCGCCGCTGAGCACGATCGTGATCTCTGTCTGCTTCAGGACGCCTGCGGCCTGCATGGCCTTCAACGCGAAGAGCATGTCGACGAGACCGCCCTTCATATCGTTTACTCCGGGGCCGGTGCCGATATCGCCTTGAACGCTGTATGTCTGAAAGGGGCTGGACTTTTCAAACACCGTGTCCATGTGGCCGATCAACAGCATGCGCTTGCCGCATTTTCCCGGTTCGGGGCATGGATGCTCGGCGACCAGTACGCCGGCCCGCTGTACCTGCTCCATTGGGATCCACTGCACCTTGAAGCCGAGATCGCTTAGCTGTGATTGCATGATCTCGGCAACCGCATGGACGCCTTCAAGGTTGTGGGTGCCGCTGTTGATGTTCACGAGTTTCTCGAGCATGTCATTGGAGGCCTGCTCGTTTGCGTCTACGTAGGCCACCAAGGCTTTTTCTTGGGACGAGAGCAATGGTAGATTTTGCGCGACCGAGAACAGGCTGAACGAAGCAGCCAATACGGGGAAGACAACCTGCTGAATTCTCATTTCCCGGGAGCATATCAGCCCGCACCCGATCTGGTGAAAAGCAGTGGGCTAAGCGGCGCGCGAGTCAGACATTTTGGGAGATGAGCAACGGGCTCGATTTGTAAGTGAGGAACCCGGCGGCCGACACAGCTCCGGCGGAGCAGGGAAGCATGCGACGATACACGTCCGCCCGCTTCAAATTCAGGTTGCTATTCGCATGAACCTGTCGCCGGTTCAGCTCTTCTTCGAGGTGACTGCGGAGAAGCTTGATACCAATTGGCCGACCCGCATGCTGCCACAGTGTGGACACTTGACCTCGGCCTTGTCGATGTCGGAAATGTGATGTTGCTGGGTGAATTCCTTGTCGCAGTCCTGGCAGTGGTAGGCGTATTGAGACATGATTCAACTCCGAGCCAACATGATAGCGCCGAGGTTTGTGGACGGGGGATAAATTGATGTGGCTCGCACGAATTGTCAGCAGTGTCCCGCTTCGAGCGCTTGCTTCCGGTTGTTTGTGAAGGATAACGAGCGCAGTATCACGCAATTGCGCCAACGGGTCGCATGAGTCATCACGAACGTATTGAGCACGGCGGCGCCCGGCAAAGGTTCCCGCGCGACATATCGCGTCATTCACCGTGCTGTTGACATGGCAAGATAGAAAGCACTAGCCTGCTGACAGTTAGCAAGATTCGCAGTCGCATCGCGAACTATGACGAAATTCTCTCCAACCCGCGTCATTTGCTGTTGTCGGCATTGCAGCACGCGGGGTTGTGTCTGAGAGAACTGAACTAGTTTAGGCGTTTCTCATGACCCACCCGCATTGACCCGCGGGTGGGTTTTGATTTTGTAGCCGACTCGAACCGCTAACAAAACTTTCCCTGGAGGAACCTGTAAATGTCTCTTCGCATTAATGAAGTTGCTCCCGATTTCGTAGCTGAAACCACCCAAGGCACGATTCGATTCCACGAGTGGATCGGTGACGGCTGGGCCGTGCTCTTCTCACATCCCAAAGACTTCACCCCTGTCTGCACCACCGAGTTGGGCGCAGTGGCTGCGTTGGAAAAGCAATTTGAACAACGTGGCGCCAAGGTGATCGGCCTCAGCGTCGATCCGGTTGCAAACCACAGCAAGTGGGCGTCCGATATCAAGGACGTTGGCGGACATGACGTGAACTACCCGCTGATCGGCGACCCGGATCTGAAGATCGCAAAGCTGTATGACATGCTGGCGGCAGACGCCGGTGACTCGTGCGAGGGCAGAACACCCGCGCAGAATGCACCCGTCCGTACCGTGTTCTTGATTGGGCCAGACAAGCGCATCAAGCTCACCCTGTCTTATCCCATGACCACGGGACGCAACTTCGACGAGATTATTCGCGTTCTCGATTCGATTCAGCTTACCGCGAAGCACCCGGTTTCAACCCCTGCGAACTGGAAGCAGGGCGAGGACGTGATTATCGCGGGCTCGGTTTCGAACGAACAGGCTGACAAACAGTTCCCTGGCTACAAGACGGTGAAGCCGTATCTTCGCACCGTTGCCCAGCCGCAGTAGAGATGGCCTTGGGGATGATCCTAATTACCGTGCCGGGGTAAACGTCGTGCCGCAAAGTGCCTTGATCGCAAAGTCGAAATGGCTAAGCCGAGTCGAACCGCGCTATGGCTCAGCGCTGCTGGATCGCATCGGCAACACGCCGCTGATTCGGCTCGACAGCGTTGTGCGTGGACTGCCAGGCGTGACCTTGCTTGCGAAGACAGAGTGGGTGAATCCGGGCGGCAGCGTCAAGGACCGGGCAGCGGCCGCGATGGTGCGCAAAGCGCTGGCGGATGGCTCGCTCCGCGACGGCAGGATTCTGCTGGACGCGACGAGTGGCAACACCGGGATTGCTTTCGCAATGCTCGGAGCCGCCCTCGGGTTTCCAGTAGTGCTGGCAATGCCGTCGAACGTATCGCCGGAGCGTAAGCGGATTCTGAAGGCCTATGGCGCACGGGTGGAGTGGACAGATCCGGATCAAGGCTCCGATGGAGCCATTCGTCGTGCGCGGGAGATGGCTGCAAGCGATCCCGAACTTTATTGCTACATGGACCAGTATTCGAATCCCGAGAACTGGAAAGCCCATTACGACACGACCGCGCCGGAAATCTGGCGTCAGACTGGTGGATCCATCACGCACTTCGTGGCGGGCCTGGGTACCAGCGGCACGTTCGTTGGAACAACTCGGCGGCTGAGGGAACTGAATCCTGCCATCCAAGCCATCAGCATGCAACCCGATTCGCCCTTTCATGGCCTGGAGGGCTTAAAGCACATGGCCACCGCGCTCGTTCCGGCCATCTATGACCCTGCATTGGCGGATCGCAACATAGAGATCGAAACAGAAGCCGCCTATGCGACGGTGAAGCGGCTTGCGCGTGAAGCCGGCCTGCTCGTGGGCATATCTGCAGGGGCCGCAGTCGTAGCGTGCGAGCAGATCGCCAGAGAAGAGGCCGCAGCCGGCCGGATTGCCTCCATCGTGACGGTGCTGCCGGACTCGGCAGAGAAGTATCTCAACGAGCGCTTCTGGGAGGAGGCATGAGTTCGTTGATCGTCACGCAAGCTGTGTACGATGCGCTGCGTGCTCACGGGGACGAGACCTATCCGCATGAGTGTTGCGGAGCGCTGCTGGGGCGGCCCAACGGGCAGGGCTGGAGCGTCACGGAGGCGATCCGGGCAGGCAACACGCGCACAGATTCGGCACACAATCGGTACCATATTGCTCCCATTGAGCTGGTCAGAATCCAGCGGAGCGCGAGAGATAAAGGGCTGGAAATTGCGGGGTTCTATCACTCGCATCCTGATCATCCGGCACAGTGGTCCGAAACCGACTTTGCAGAAGCGCACTGGCTCGGGTGTTCTTACGTGATCACAACCGTGGCGCAGGGCAAGTCGACGGTGACCAATTCTTTCCTCCTCGCCGGTGGGACTGAAGAGGACAAGCGGTTTGAGGACCAGACGATTGAAATTGAAGCATAGCCCGCCAAGTCCTCGCGGCATTTCGAGGAAACGCAGAAGAGAAACCCCAAGGACCGAATCGAATGACGATTTATATTCCGACGCCACTGCGGTTGTACGCAGAAGGCAAAGATGCAATTGAAATTACCGCCGGGACGATCTCCGACGCTCTCGATGTGCTCACGCAGACATATCCTGAGTTGCGGAAGCATCTGTTTACCGGCGAAGGAAAGCTGCGGGCATTTGTAAATCTCTATCTGAACGACGAGGACGTGCGGTATCTGCCTCAAAAGGAGCGCTCGGAAGTATCCGCAAAAGACACGCTTTCGATCATTCCTTCGATCGCGGGAGGGGCAGCGACTTCTCATCTGCCAACCCCCGATCTGTGAGCGCAACGCAAAGATACGATATTGATCTCAGAACAAATCCGGCAAACAGGGAAAGCAGATCCTTCACTTCGCCGACCCCATGAACCGATTCGGTTCGGGGGCCCCAAGGCGCTACGTTCAGGATGACACTTCAACTTTGAAAGGGATCATTGAACGCAGAAAGGCCGTCCCAAGCGGGACGGCCTTTCTGGTGAGAGAACCAAGGTTGAGTACTACCCCTCAGGAAATTCGATCAGTCTCCGGCGACGGGCTCGGTTTCCTTGTGTCGGTTGATGGGTGAGGCGGCGTTGTTTGAAGCGGGCCTGATGGAGTCGAGGCTTACGAGACCTTCGACCGGTTTTTCGCCGAGCACGTGTTCGCGATACAGCTGGGCCATCTTCGCGTTCTCCGCGTCGGACTTGATTTTCGTATCGCGGGCGCGAATGCGTTCTTCGCGTGCGTTCTTGGCGATGCCGAGTTCGTCGAGCGTGTGGTTGGCCTCGGAGTTCACGTGCTCCATGTTGAGTTTGAGCTCGTGGCCTACGTAGGTCATGCCAACCTTCTTGCCACCGGCGAAGATTTCGTGACGGCCGTGCTCTTCGTACCACTTGGTCAGGGTGGCCGTCATGTGCATCTTCTCAATGATGTTGCGCCAGCCCACGCCGGTGTTGTACGCGCAGAAGCTGATTTCGCCTTCCTGCGTGGCGTAGGGAATGATGCACTGCTCGGTGCGGCGGAAGTCGTAGTTGAACAGATCCTGGAACCACATGCCGGCGATGAAGAGGAAGTTCCACCGGTCAGAGCGGCGCTTCTCAATATCCTTCATGGTGCGGTCGCCCTTAACGCTGCCGTAATCCTTGCCGGTGGCGTTGAAGGTCTTGTCCATCTTCTTCAGCATGTCGGTGATCTTGAAGTGGGTGGGCGCCTGGAACGGATCGTAGTTGCGCAGAAGCGCCAGTCCGAATCCGATGACCGAGAGCCACTTGCCGCGGGCGGCATCGTTGACCTTGGCGAGGTCCTTGGCAACCTGGTCCATGTGGAGGAAGGCTGTGACGGGTGCCGCTTCCTTGGTCTCCTTGTCGATCATCAGCGCCATGCCGATGCCGCAGTTGGGGTGGCATCCGCAGGAGAGTTGGCCCCACTCGGCTGTCGGGCCCGTGCACCAGATCGGCCCAGTCAGAGAAGGTGGACATGAAGCTGATCGGGAACCAGTCGCGCTCAGGAACGCCGAGGCCAACCTGGTTCTTGACGTCGTGGGCCATGTGCGAAAGGGTGTAGCGCTGCGCAACGCGGCGCTCTTCGCTGATGTCTTCGTCGCGGCCGGTAAAACTGACCGGCTGGAACGAAAGGAAGCTGATCTTCTTGGGATTGTCGAGCGCGAACTCGATGATGCGGCCAACCTGCTCGTTGTTGATGCCGTTGATGATGGTCGTCACCGGGACGATATCTACGCCGGCTTCGTGCAGATTATTGATGGCCTGCAGCTTTACGTCAAAGAGGTTGCCGACCTTGCGGTGCGAGTTGGCAGCGTTGCCGATGCCGTCGAACTGGAGGTAAACGTAGCGGAGACCGGCTTCGGCGGCGGCGCGGCAGAGCTCTTTGCTCTTCGCGAACTCAATGCCGTTCGAAGCGGCCTGCACCGAGTTGTAGCCAACCTTGCGCGAGTAGGCCACTGCGTCAAGGAAGTAGGGCGACAACGTTGGCTCGCCACCTGAGAACTGAACGCTCATCTGGCGCCGAGGCTTCATGTTCACGGCGTTGTCGAGCATGGTCTTGATCTCGTCCCAGGTAAGCTCGTGGACGAATCCAACCTGGTTGGCATCCATGAAGCACGGATCGCACATCATGTTGCAGCGGTTTGTGAGGTCGATAGTGAGCACCGAGCCGCGTCCGTGAGTCACGGTGGAGGTGCCGTGGTTGTGCAGCTTCTCGGCGGTGGCGCCGTGCGCGCGGATGTCGCGGCCGGGGAAGCTTTCTTCAAGGTGCTTGAAGAAGGCTGGGTCGATGGACATCACGTCTTCGAAGTGGCCGTGCTTGGGGCAGTCCTTCACCATCAGGATCTTGCCGTCGCGCTCGATGATCTGGGCCTTGATCTCGCCGACCTTTTCATTCAGCAGGACTTCGTGGGGCAGCTTGCCGTCGAGAATCTGCTTGCGAATTTCGGGGACGCACTTGGGACAAAGCGAGTCTGTGGTGCGAGGCCAGCCCAGTGGCGGCTTCTCTTTCTGGTAGCTCTTCAGGAGTGGTTTTTCGCTCCATTTCGGTGTAAACGACGGGTTGGGGCTGATGCGGTTCAACCGCTCATAGACCACCCACGCGCCCTTGGCCCCATATACGGCGGCTTTCTCGGCGTACTTCATCGCTTTTGACATTTTGGTGCGATCTCCTTAAGAAAGAATGCGCTGGCACTTCCGTGAGGTTCGGCTCAGGTGACCGCCGGAACCTGAAAACTCAGTACAAGAGTAATGAGAGGGGCTAGTCAATCCAACCGGGGTGCAGCGAATGGGGAAAACGAGGGGTGAATGGTGATGAAGGCGGTCCGAATGGGGGAAGGAGTTCAGCGCACAGACCTCATCAAAAGCTTGCGTCTGCAATGGTTTACAGAGTTGATTCACCCTTCTAGGGAGTGCCCTCCGGCTCGGTGCGGGCGACCTGGTTGATGATCTGCTGCACCAGCACGACACGCACGTGGATGCGCCTGGCCAGGTCGGGCAGGAATTCGGTGATGAAGTTGTCAGTGGGGGCCAGTGCCCAGCCGAGAGCCACCCGCCTTGCAGTCGAGGGTAGATCCGTCTCCTCGCCGGGGACGTAGAGGTTGCTGATCTCCGCGTCGATCGGGAATCCAAGGATGTTGGCGTAGTTGGGCATGCCCTTGCCGTTATCGCCCTGCGTCCAGCCCACCTGGACAACTGCATGCAGGATGCGGCGCTTGATCGAGGCATGGGGCATGCGGTGGTAGTGCGGATCCTGACGAACTATGGAAGGGATCAGGAACGTGCCCACGAACTCGCCCGTCATGTCCTGGGTGTAGCTGACGCCGACCAATTGGGCGAATCCGTGCATGCCCGGTCCGTAGACGGTGTGGGAGTTGAAACCAATGGTGATGGCCGCATTGCCCAGGATGGTGATGGCGTTGAACGGGTCAAGCACGTTTCTGGTCGCGAGCCGGGCTTTTTCCCGGGGAGTAAGCGGCTTGACCTCCGGCCCATTCATGAATCGCTGGTAGAAATTGATGAGCGGCATTGGCTGACAGGGTGGCAAATCATAGGGCTGGATCGGGGATTGGATCGGTTCATTCGGCTTCCCGATAGCTGCTGGTTGCGTCGCAACCTCCGCAACCGGAAAACCGGCCAGCGCGGCGATAAAGGCGGATCCGGTTTCAGTCAGCGCGATACCGCCCGATTCGCTTTTGGGAATCACCCGGCATGGCCCGCTCTTCGAATTCTCGTGCTTGATGATCGGGAGTGGCGCATCCGGTAGGGGAGTCGCCGGGCTCACCGGGTGCGTCTGCCCGTGGACCGCCTCTCTCACAGAGACCATGAACAGCGAAAAGATCATGAATCGTAAAAGCAGGAAAGCGCGAGCACCGGTGCTTCGACAAGAGCGATCTCCCCGGCATCCATATTGACGCTTCTTGTCGTGCCCCAATGAGACGGCCCTCGCTGGATGGAACTTTTCCTGTGCTGATTCGTAAACCACAGAGACCCAAACGGCTCAAAAGTCCGTCTTTCTCTGAAAGATCTCGATCGTCCTACTATGCCCGATCGTCTTAATATGTCGGACGCAAAATATTCAGGAAAAGTAACTTTTGGGCATGGAAAGCGTAGCCGGTTGGAGTTGGAGCGTGATTCCCGCCCTGTTGTTTTATCTGGCACGGCATGCGCCGAGCGCGCCGTCCGCGGCATTGACGCGAGGTATCGCGCCATCGAGACTAGAAAGTGAGGTTTGCTGAAATGAGCTCTTATCCTCCTCCACCTCCGCCCGGCCCCGGTGTAGGCCACCGCATTGAAGAAGCGATGGAACTGATCGAGATGGAATTGCGGCACGCCATCGCGTATGTCAACGACGCGGTCATTCCGCAGGTTCGCGCCGAATCAATTGTGGCGATGCGCAAGGTGTCGGACACTCTGCGCAATCTCGCGGATCGCATGGACAAGTCGCAGCAACAGGGCCCGCGGGCCTGATGGCAGGTTGGGATCATGCAAGGGTGCGTCGCGCCGCGTGTCTCACTGGTCTGCTGATTGCCGCATTTGGGATGACGGCATGCGGCCACAGGAAAGCGCCCCCTCCGCAGCCGTCCGCAACGGCTCCCCCGGTCTACACGTCTCCATCATCTCCGGCACCTGCGCCGACAGGAAGCGGTCGCATTGCCGTAACTCCCATTCCCGACGGGGGCGTGAGCTCCGACGACAAGGACTTCATTCTCAGCCATCGACCCATTTACAGCGAGGAGGGCGAGGCTAGTTGGTACACCGCTCCATACAAAGGTCGCAAGTCCGCAAACGGGCAGGTTTTCAGCGATGAGGCGCTCACCGCCGCGCATCGTACGCTGCCCATGGGGTCGCTGATTGTGGTTACGAATCTCACCACCCGCCAGGCCTCGGCTATGCGCATCAGCGATCGCGGCCCCTTCGTTCCCGACAAGATCATCGATCTGACGATGGCCTCGGCAAAATCCATCGGCATTTATCGCTCCGGCACCGCTCGCGTGCGCGTCGATGTGTACGAGACCCCGAAGCCAATGGACGTCGGCGGCCGCTGGTGCGTGCAGATCGGACCTTTTCTCAGCGAGCGCAAGGCAATCAAGTTCAAGGAGAAACTGCTTGACGAGTTCGCGGGGTCGAAGGTGATTGAGTTTCCCGGGGAACGCAGCTACTGGGTGCGCATCCGCCCGCAAGGGGACGACCGCGAGCAGGCCGAAGAGATGGCGCGCCGGTTGCAGCCCGATGAAGGCGTGGCCTACCTGACCAGACTGGACTAAATGGACAGTCTAAGTCTCTAATTTCCAGGTTAAGTTGTGAGATCCCAATGAATGGGCAAACGTCGCGAAGCCGATCAACTTCCAACACCCGCAAGGATGGCGGCAAGTTGAGAGTGAGGCTGAGCTACTGCACAAGATTTTAATGGGGGATTTGATTGGCGGTCCCTATTCGCTGTCGGCAATGTAGAGCATGCCCAGATCGCGCAAGCTTTGACCCGAATTGCGCTTGAGAACCTCGGCAACATTCTCGGCCATTCCCCTGCTTGAAGCATGAAATCGGAAGGTCACGACTTCTTTACCGAACATGCAGGTTAGGTCGATGCGAGAGCCCACGATCCTGTCGACTCTCCTTAATGTCACCGATTCCGGGGAACGCGCAAAGGCTTCTTTGCGTGTATCAAACGGTCCTGCGCCTCCTTGAGGCGGCCAACCAGATAGATTCAACAACTGCTGCATTCAGTGGGCTCCTACCTTCATGGTACGCCACCGAGCATTGATTTGGGTTCGGATATAAGCAGTTGGGAATCTGTCGACCAGTCTCACAACCAAAATGCGCGACGAGGATGGCGTTTCGAGCCATCCTCATCTGATCGCAAGCGGTCGTGACTACTCCCAGTGGGCGGTTCGTTGCGCGTTGTCTACGATCTGATGTGCCCGGTCTACGTGACCTACAGCCCGATCTCTCAGACCGCGCGATTCCGGCACGTCTTCTGCTCTCGACAAGTCGTTGTGCGCCTTCCAGAGAAGCTCGTTGGCCTTGCGAAAGCGGTCATGCGGACTCAGCGAGGTGTCAATCGGAAACGGATCGTTCAATCCTTTACCGTCGTCAATGGCAGCTCGCTTGATTTCGCCAATTGCCGCATCGATCTCGCGAATCGCTTCGTTGTCATCGTGCTTGACCGGAGCCCACGCCCACCCGTCATTCAGGTAGTGCCGAGCCGCACGCAAATCGCTTAAAGCATGCAGGTAGGCGGGGTGAGGGCCTGGAACCTGTTGTGCGTGCATGGCGCTCGGCGCCGTCAAAGCTGTAATCCCGAGAGCTAGAATCGTCAAGTGTAACTTGTTAATCATGCTTTCTCCTTGGCTGAAGCTGGGTTTTGGACTGTGTCCGTATATACCCAAACCACTCTACTAAGTTGCGCCCCTCCCGCGGGACGAATCCTGTGGATACCGCGTGTTCCATCCTAGCCAGAGGGACCGCTCTATTTGTAGGTGTCGAATTGCTACAACCACCTGCGCTTTTCGGTTGACTTTCTCTCGTCATTTTCTCGTTGCGGACAGGGTGATTTCCGACATAATGTGAGTTCCACGGGCTTCCTGGGAGGTCCCTATGGCGGTCGGTGTTCCCGAGTTGAAGATGGCGAGAGTTCGCCAGAACTACCTGGCAAACCTGGTGGCGGCCATTGCCTGCTTTCTGCTGGAGGCTGGCTGGTACTCGGCATTTATGGATACGTGGATCAGTGGGATTGGCCGCAGTCGGCAGTGGCTGGAGAACACCGGCATAAATCCGGCAATCCAGTACGGAACCGCGCTGGTGATGGCTGCAATCATGGCTACGGCAATTTCGTGCGTGACGCAGTTGACCGGAAGGCAGACGGCGCTGCGCGGCATCAAGGTCGGGGCCTTGTTGTGGGCTGGATTTGAGCTGACCACCCTCGCGACGGAGTACATCTTCGAGGTGCGGCCCATCAGCCTGTTCCTCGTCAACGCCGGCTACTGGCTCTTCGGCATGATGCTGATGGGCGCCATCGTGGGGGCGTGGAAGAAGAAGGTTTAGCGTCCACTCCGCAAATGCAAAGCAGATCCTTCACTTCGCCTGCCCGATGGACAGTGTCCACGGGGCCCCAAGACGCTGCGTTCAGGATGACACCAGAATAGGCAGACTTCTCAATCCGGTGGCGGATAGTAGGGCAGCTTATCGTTAGTCTCGTTGGCGCGCTTTACTGTGACATCGCTGAAGAGCAGTGCCGGCGCCAGCACGGTCTCTGGAATCTCCGTCGCGTAGTTGGCGACCCAGAGATTCTTGCCCGCAGCCTCTACGCCCGAGCGCAGCGCTCGCTGATCGAGATCGTCGAGCACGGCCCCGCGGACGAGGGTGCGCTTGCCGTCGAGGTCCACGCGATAAAGCAGGCGCGGGGTCGCTTCTGTTCCGAGCGTCTCAACGTAATACACGCTCTTGAGTCCACGATCCTTGGCGATTCCCAGCAGCTTGCTGTTCAGCTCTTCATCGGTCAGACCCTGCAGCGCTGTTACCTTCAGGACTCCGATCACCGGGCGCGGTGGCCCGGTAACACCCGCGCGTGCGTGGCCGTTCGACTCGGGAAAGTCGCGTACCGGCGTTCGTCCGATAAGGTAGTTCTCCAGGTGGCCATCGGCGACCAGCTTCACAGTCTGCGCTGGCACCGCTTCGTCGTCGACCGAGTAGGAACCCACAAGATCCTTGCCCTCCCAGGTCTTCAGTGCGGGATCATCGACGACGGTGAGGAACTCCGGCAGAATGCGCGCGTGATAGCTCGAGGCAAACGGCCCGTTGGTGCGCGCCTCTGTTCCCAGCTTTGGCCGCGTCGCGGTTACTCCGGAGGCAAGGAGCGAGTGCAGCGTGTCGGCACTGGCATCGGCGCTCAGCAGCACCGGCCCGTGATACTCCTCTTCCACCAGCGGAGCTTTGCGCAGTGCGCTCAAGGAACTGATGAGCGTAACAACCTGTTTCTTGAACTCATCGGCGTTGTCGAGATCACTTAACGCGACACCGCTGGTTCCATACGAGCGATCGAGACGCATGCCGTCGTCGGCCTGCGTGCCCACGCCAAAGGATTCGGCGTAGCTGCTCGATGACTTGCGCACAATCGCGCCTTCACTCGACACGATCCATGTCGTTGTCACGCGCGCATGAAACGAAGCGTTTGAGTACTGAATTTCGTGCTGCGCTGCGTTGACCGCCGGATCCGTGCGATAGATGCCGCTGTCGCGCGCAACGCGATCCTCCCAGGCCTTCTCGTCCAGAGAAAGCTTGATCGGGTCGGCCAGCGAAACGATCGGCTTCGCCTTGCTGAAGTCGTCGGCCTGCGGAGGCGTTTGCACCTGCTTGAGCTCAGCCTGTTTTTGCGCGTATGCCGCTAGTGCCGACTTGTACGCCTGGTCGGTGCCGCTCCACAGCGAGGAGCGCAATGCAATCGGATCGTCATCGATCGAGGTAAGCTGCAGCGCGCCGTCGCCGCGCGGGCCGGAGTTGTCTGTCTTGTAATCGCCTACGCGGACGCTGATGCGCGCGATACGCGCGTGGCTGTGGTTTGAGCCTTCGCCTGCTCCGTAGCTCGCGCGAGTCTCAAAGTCCTGCACATCTTCAACGCGGTACTCGACGAAGTATGGCTTCTCGAATCCCGGCAGTTGCAAGTGCGCCATGCTGCGATCGAGTTCGTCGAGCATGGCCTTCAACACAGGATCCTTCTCCGCATCCGCGCGTGTGACCTGCGCGGTGGCGGCCTGCGGAACGAAGATGGCGGCAGAGAGAAGTCCCGCTGCGAATAGATTTCCGATGCGGCGAGTGTGCTTCATTGTGCCTCCTTCGTCGATGCTGCTGCAGGTGCGCCGGGAATCGGCAGGATCGGCGGTCGTTGTGTTCCTTGCTGCTGGCGCTGCGTTTCAATTTCGCTCACCAGCATCGCCGGCGCGACGGCGCTCACCGGCACCGTGCCCGACTCCGCACCGCATTCGCCGTTGAACACTTCGGGCTTGTCGCCGGTGGCCACGATGCGCTTCATCGCGGCCAGTGGAGTACCCACAATGCTTACGCCGCGCACCAGTTCATCGGGCCGTCCATCCACATAAACGCGATACACCACGAGAGGAATGACTTGAAATGCCTGCGGCGCGCTGCGCGTTGTCACAGCGAATCCGGAAGAGATGTCTTCAAAGTAGAGGCCGTACGGCTTGCCCTGCTTCTTCGCTTCTTCGATCAGCTGTTTCTTCAACTCGGCATCCGGCACGGTTTTCGTGGATGTCACGATCAGATTGCCCTGGCGCCCCGTCGGCATACGCCCGGTCTGCGCGCGCCCGTGTCCGTTCGAAGCTGCGAAACTCGCAATCGGCAGGCGCGACATCAGGAACGTCTTCAAAATGCCATTCTGAATCAGGTCCACGCGCCGTGCCTTCTCGCCCTCATCGTCATACGTGTAGCTGCCGCTCAGCCACGTGTTGCCGAAAGTCGTAACCGTTGGATCGTCGGATACTGAAAGAAAGGTCGGCAGTACTTCCTTGTTCAGTTCCTTCGTAAATGTCTGGCCCTCTTCGTCGCCGCGCTGCCGCTGACCCTTCGAGCCGGTGCCCCAGAACTTCATGGAAAAAGACTGCGGATGCGCGACCCGAAAGAATGGCCGGGCCATCAAACGGCTGCGTCACAGGTGCCTTGCGCAATGCTTCAAGACTCTTGCCCAGTTCTCGCACTGCGGCTTCCATGCTCGCCTGCGACGGCAGGCCGTCGACTGTTTCCGCTTCGAAGGTCTGTGCACGGAACAGGTCCATGCCGTCATCGGCGCGCGTTACCGCAAACACGACCACGCGGGCCTGCGTGTGTGGCGCCACCACGCGTGAACCTTCCGACGATGCGTAGTAGTCTGTCTCGTTCTGCACCGTGAGCATCACCATGTTCTGATACACATCGGGATAGTCGCGGAAGACACTGCTCAGAGCACCTCGTCCGCTGTTCCCACGCGGCGCGGTCCAGAACAACCGGCGGTGCGGGTTTCGAGATCGATACCTGCGGCGACTCCTGGCTGAAGTCGGGCGATGTGTCTTCTTCCTTCGCGCGGACCTGGGCCTCTGTCTTCACGCGAAGAAAGTTTTCGAGCGCGCTGCCATAACCCGCATTGGTGGCGAGCCACAGTGTTCGCGCCAGGGCAACATGATCGTCCCCCAGCGGCAACGGCAGGCTGTTGACGGCGGAGGCTCGATGGCTGCCGTGGGTGTTGTCGAGCTTCGGATCGCCGATGCGAACCTGCACGTCGGCTACGCGAATATGATTGCTGCTGCTGTCGGCCAGCGCGCCGTATTGCGCGCGAATTGAAACAGACGTAGCATCCGCCACCGAGTAGCTGAGAAAGTACGGCGGCAGAAGCTTTTCGGCATCCTTCTGATTCGGCACCGGCTTGCCCAGCGAACTGAAGGCGCGCTGCAACTCGCCGGTCATGGTGTCGAGCAGAACCGAGGAGCCGGGTGCGGAATCGTTGACTGCGGCATGCACCGTTGACGCTTTTCGTTGTGCAGACGCGCCGACTGCGGCAAGCGCGAAGCTGAAGAGTGTTGCGACGAGCAGACAGGCTTTCGCCGGGCTTGCCATTTGTGGTCCCTTGAGTAACAGGATTTTTGGTCTTCGTTGGTACGTGTCAGCGGAAAACATCGCTAAACTTGATTGTCTCAAACTCGTGCGTCTCTGAAGGGAAATCTGATGGCAATTGTCCGGTGGGTGCGCGCAAGTGCCGTTGTCGTTCTGCTTATGGCTGCGGTTGTTTCGGCCGCCGGCCAGGCGAGCCCGGTTCCTCAGAACCAGCCAGGCCCCGCCGCTCGACCACAACCGCACTCCGAGCAGGCTTACTCCCTTCCACCTGACAAACTGGCCCAGGCTATCGCTCTCAACAAGATCCGCGTAGCCCTTGATATCGCCGGGTCGATCTGGGGTCTCATCGTGCTTTGGTTCCTGCTGGCTTCCCGTACGGCTGTGCGGTTAGACGTGTGGACAAGAGAAACGATGAAGCCGCGCTGGCTGCAGGGACTGGCCTTCTTCGCCATCTTCATCGTCATCCTGGCCATGGCCAATCTGCCGCTCGACGTTATTGGCCACACGGCCAGCCTGCGATACGGCATCAGCGTGCAGGGCTGGCCGAGCTGGCTTGGCGACCAGGGCAAGGGCCTGGCCGTCTCGCTTATCATCGGCGGGCCGATTGCCCTCTTCTTCAACTGGATAGTCCGCAAATCGCCTCGCCGCTACTGGATCTGGCTTTGGCTGATCTCTCTGCCACTGATTCTTGTCTCCGTGTTCATCTCACCCCTTGTCATCGACCCATTGTTCAACAAATTCGAGCCGCTTGAGAATACCCACGCCACCCTGGTCGGAAAGCTCGAAGAACTGGTTGGGCGCACCGGCACCGACATTCCGCCCAACCGCATGTTCCTGATGAAGGCCAGCGAAAAGAGCAATGGCATCAATGCCTATGTCACCGGCATCGGCTCCAGCAAGCGCTTTGTCATGTGGGATACGACAACCGACCGCATGCCCGACGACGAAATCATGTTCATCTTCGGCCACGAAAGCGGCCACTATGTGCTCAACCATATCCCCAAGATGCTCGCGGGACTGATGGCTGGGATTGTTCTTCGTCTTCTGGGCTTGCGCCAACCTGGCCGAGGGGATGGTGCGTCGCTTCGGCGAGCGCTGGAACGTCCATGCCGTCGCGCAGCCGCCCCGGCTTCCTGACGCTCTTCTTTGCGCTCTCGATTGCCGGTTTCGTGTTGACCCCGGTCGGCAATACTGTCAGCCGCCACTTTGAGCACGAGGCAGACATCTACGGTCAGGAGGCCATCCATGGCTTAGTGCCCGATCCGCAGAAGACCGCCGTCTCTGCCTTCAACCATCTTGGCGAAGCCTGGCTCGACGACCCCAACCCGAACGCATTTATCGAGTTCTGGTCCTACAGCCACCCCTCCGTCCAGCGCCGCGCCGAGTTTGCCGGGCACTATGACCCCTGGGCCAACGGCGGCCACGGCAGGTTTTTCACGAAGTAGGAATGGGATCGCGCACAAATCAAGACCAATAGCTCCGTCCATCGCGCGGAATCCCCAAATCCAATAAAATAGCCTCATGGTTGCGCTTCCCCCCTTTCCCCCGTTTTTGGCGAAAGCTGCCGGTTCATTTCTCGCTGCGGGCGCTGGGGCGATTGTGGTCATCATGTGGCGGCTTCGTGAGGCACGGACTGCGGTTTCCTTGAGGAAGATCATCATTCCTCCGCTCGGCATGGCCACCGGCTTCTCAATGTTTGTGGATTCGGCATTTCGCGTCCCCTGGACCTGGGCGTTGACCGCGTTCCTCATCGGTGCCGCCGTTCTTGCATGGCCTCTTTTGTTGACCACGCGCCTGGAACGGCAAGGGGAGACAGTGAGGATGAAGCGCTCGAGCGCATTTCTTGCTGTCATTCTGGTGCTTGCTGCCATTCGCATCTTCGCTCGCGGCTACTTCGACACCATTCTGACCACGCAGCAGACGGCGGGCATTTTCTTCATCCTGGCCTTCGGCATGATCGTGATCTGGCGCGCCAAAATGCTGCTCGACTTCCGCCGTCTCACGGCCGACCTCGAGACCAGCGCTGCCTGACCTTTCCGGCCCGCCGTTCCATTTCCCGTAAAATTGACCTATGCAATTCCTGACGCTTTCGCGCCGCCGCACTGATACGTTTCCACCCGAAGCTTTCACCCCGGAACTTGTCGCCGAGGAGGGCAAGAGAGTGAGAGAACTCTATGCTTCCGGCATCCTCCGCCAGGTCTGGCGCCGCGGCGACGTACCGGGCGCGACCATCCTTTGGGAAACGGCGAACGAGGCCGAAGTGCGGCAAGCCTGCGAAAGCCTGCCCATCTTCAAAGCTGGAATGCTCGAAATTGCTGCCGTTATCCCGCTCGAGCCCTATCCGGGATTCGGACCAGTCAAATAAACCGCTGACCAGCCGGATGCCGTTTCGATCGCGCAAATGCGCGCTTTTCCTCATTCACGGCGGGCCATCCTCAAGTCGTACACTAAAGTTTCGCTGTCTTCCGAAAGGAGCATTTCCTTCTATGGCTTATCCCACGAATTACCGTTATACCCGCGAGCATGAGTGGATCTCGCTCGACGGCAAAATCGGCACTGTCGGGATTACAGATTATGCGCAGAATTCACTTGGCGACATCGTCTACGTCGACGTGCCCAAGGTCGGCGACTCCATCACCGCCAATGCCTCGTTTGGCTCCGTAGAGAGTGTGAAAGCCGTCAGCGATTTGTACTCGCCTGTGACCGGCACTGTAACGGCTGTAAACGAGGAATTGAAGACCTCTCCCGACAAGATTAACGAGGCACCGCACGAGACCTGGATCATCAAGGTGGAGCTTTCCGACCCGTCAGAATTCGAGAAGCTCCTCGACGCCGCATCCTATGAAAAGTTCGTCTCGGAAGAAACGGGAGGCTAAGGGACGTAGGGACTAGGGACTCGGGACATAGATACTGGCGAGGTGAGTGGTGGGCCAATCATTTAGGAATTTGGTTGTTTGGCAGCGAGGCATTGAACTCACTGTAGCGGTGTACAAATTGACATCTGTTTTTCCGGACACTGAGAAGTTCGGGCTGACGAATCAGATGCGCAGAGCCGCTGTTTCCATAGCCAGCAATGTTGCTGAAGGATACGGTCGGGCTACGAGAGGTGAGTATCTTCAGTTTCTCGGACACGCCCGCGGATCATGTTCAGAGGTCGAAACCCAGATTGTGATTGCGAAGGAACTAGGTTTTGGTTCCAAAGACCAACTCCGTAAGGCCGAAGAGCTATGCAATGAAGTTGGGAGAATGCTAGGTGCTGTGATGAAGTCGTTGCGCTCGAAGTCCCTAGTCCCTAGTCCCTAGTCCCTTTCCATCAACCGAACACCGCAAAGGACTCGAATCTCCCATGCGCTATTTACCCAAATCCCCCGCCGAACGCGAGCAGATGCTCAAGGCCATCGGTGCCACGGCCATCGACGATCTCTTCGCCATCATCCCGGCCGAGTACCGGCTCACGCGCGATCTCGATGTACCGCGCCAGCAGGCCGAGAGCGAGATCATCGACTACTTCAAGGCCGCCGGCCAGAAAAACGCCACCGACTACGCCAGCTTTCTCGGCGCGGGCTGCTATCGCCATTACCGCCCGGTGATTATCGACTCGCTGGTGCAGCGCGGCGAATTCCTGACCAGCTATACGCCCTACCAAGCCGAGATCACACAGGGCACGCTGCAGGCCATCTTCGAGTTCCAGACCATGATCGCCGAACTCACCGGCATGGACGTGGCCAACGCCAGCATGTACGACGGGTCCACGGGAGCGGCAGAAGCCGTGCTGATGGCCATGCGCGTCACCGGCCGCCATAAGGCCGTCGTCGCCTCCACGGTGCATCCCGAGTATCGCGAAGTCCTGCACACCTACCTGCGCTTCCGCGATCTGCCGACAACGCAGATTGGCTACGTGGCTGAGACAGGCCGCGTGGATCTTGACGCGCTCGAGGCTGAAGTCACCGAAGAGACCGCCGCTGTGCTGGTGCAGAGTCCCAACTTCTTCGGCGTCATCGAAGACATTCCCGCCATCGCCGAGATCGCGCACAAAAAAGGCGCGCTGCTCATCGTGTCGATTGCCGAAGCGGTTTCGCTCGGTGTGGTTCGTCCGCCCGTCGAGGCCGACATCGTCAGCATGGAGGCGCAATCGTTCGGCGTCGCGCTCAGCTACGGCGGCCCTTTCTGCGGCGTCATTGCGGCCAAGGAACAATACCTGCGCCAGATGCCCGGCCGGCTTGCGGGACAAACCGTCGACAGCAACGGGAACCGCGGGTTCGTCTTGACACTGTCGACCCGGGAGCAGCACATCCGCCGCGAGAAGGCGACTTCGAACATCTGCACCAATCAGGCGCTCGTCGCGTTGATGGCGACCATCTTCCTCACCGTTTACGGCAAGGAAGGAATCCGCGAACTCGCCGAGCACAACCTCGCCAAGGCCGCATACGCCGCAAAGACATTAAGCGCGCAGCCGGGGGCGAAGCTCCTGTTCAATGGCGCGCCGCGCTTCCACGAATTCGTTTTGCAGACGCAGGAGTCGCCCGCGCAGTGGAGCCAGCGTCTGCTCGACGAGAAAATTGTCGGCGGCATCGATCTGAGCCGCTGGTATCCCGAGTTGAAGAACGCAACCCTCTGGTGCGCGACAGAAGTTGTGGCACGCGAGACAATCGACCACGCCGCAAAAGTTCTGGCCGCAGCGCCGGTGGAGGCATAGACAATGGCGATCTCTGAAATCTCAATTCCCAAAGCGATCGGCAAAGTTCGCCCCCACCAGACGCAGAACGAAGGACTGGTCTTCGAGAAATCCTCGCCGGGCAAGAAGGCGTACAAGCTGCCCCCGCTCGATGTGCCGGAAGTCGATGCCGCGGCTCTGCTTGGCGATGCGCACCGCAAAACGCCGGGCCTGCTCCCCGAACTGAGCGAGATCGAAATCATCCGCCATTTCACGCGTCTCTCCACGTGGAACTACGCCATCGACCTCGGCATGTATCCGCTCGGCTCCTGCACCATGAAGTACAACCCGCGCGTCAACGAGTTCGTTGCCCGCATCGAAGGCCTTGCCGAAGCGCATCCCTACCGGCCCGAATCGCTCGCGCAGGGCGTGCTCGAAATCATCGATCTGCTGCAGCGCTGCCTCATCGAAATCACCGGCATGGATACCATCACACTTCAGCCCGCAGCCGGCGCGCATGGCGAGTTTACGGGGATTCTGCTGGTCCGCGCATGGCACGAGTCGCAGGGCAACGCGCGCCGCAAGATCATTATTCCCGACTCGGCCCACGGCACCAATCCCGCCACCGCGGCCATCTGCGGCTACCAGGTCGAGAATCTCAAGTCCAATGCCGACGGCGGCATCGATCTTGAAGCCCTCACGCGCCAGGTCGATGAAGACACTGCCGCGCTCATGCTCACCAATCCCTCAACGCTCGGCGTATTCGAAAACGAGATTCACAAGATCGCCGACATCCTCCACGCCAAGGGCGCTCTGCTTTACATGGATGGCGCCAACATGAACGCGCTGGTCGGCAAAGTGCGGCCCGGCGACTTCGGCGTCGACGTGATGCACCTGAACCTGCACAAGACGTTCTCGACGCCCCACGGTGGCGGCGGCCCCGGCTCCGGTCCGGTGGCCTGCAAGAAATTTCTCGAGCCGTTTCTCCCGACCCCGGTCCTCACCAAAGAGAAGGACGGAAAGCTGCGCTGGGACTTTGACCGGCCGCAATCCGTCGGCCGCGTGCGCGCGTTCTACGGCAACACCGGCATGTTTATTCGTGCGCTGGCCTATATCCTCGCCAACGGCCCCGATGGCCTGCGCCAGACCACCGAAGACGCGGTGCTCAACGCCAACTACATCCGCAAGAATCTCGAAGACCTCTACGAGCTGCCCTACAAGACGCCGTCGATGCACGAAGTCGTCTTCAGCGACAAGAAGCAGGCAGCGAAGGGCGTGAAGACCGGCGACATTGCCAAGCGCCTCATCGATTACGGCTTCCACCCCTACACGGTCAGCTTCCCGCTCATCGTGCACGGCGCGCTGATGATCGAGCCCACCGAAAGCGAGTCGCTCGAAGAGCTCGATCTCTTCATTCAGGCCATGCGTTCGATTGCGAAGGAGGTAGAAGAGACGCCGGAAGTGGTCAAATCCGCACCGCACTCTACGCGCGTCTCGCGGCTCGATGAGGTCACGGCTGCGCGCAAACCGATCCTGCGCTGGCGGCCTGCCGGAAATTGACGCTTTCGCACAATTCGCTAAGTTATTGCACTCACAGCATGTAGCGGGAAGCGCGCCCGGTCTGTGGAGATGGGGATGACTTTGGGAACGGGCTTTCCCTTCCGAGTGATTACTTAAGATCTGCTCGAAAGAGCGTGATTACTCGATACTTTCGATTGCTTTTCGAAAACGCAAACACAGATAATAGGCCATCGAATTGGACCACGCTGCTGGTGGGTTGCTGAGGCTTTTAGGCGAGAGCATTCTCGTTACCGGGCAACCGTGATGGATATTTTCTGAACCGTACTTCGCGTCATCGCTCGAAGTATGCCAGATGCTTTGGGCCAGGGCTCTTCCCCCCGGGTTGCTTTGAGACTCGACGAGCGCGGGTTTTGCAGGAATTGGGCGCTTTTTGGAGGTGCACGTTTGCGATTGATACGAGACGAGCAGGGACAGGTGTTGGCTACAACGCTCTGCTGCATGACGGTATTGCTTGGTGCCCTCGGACTGGCGGTGGATGTCGGCGTGCTCTTTCACGCCAGGCGGAACATGCAGACGGCTGCGGACGCGGCGGCTATGGCGGGCGCCACTGAACTCTTTTACAACGGGGTAACCAATGTCGATGCCAAGGCCTATGGCGCGGCCACGGCAAACGGAGTTGACCACACCGTAACCGGCAACATCGTGAATGTCACGATTGCGCCGACTCTCACCGGTGGAGGAGGCGCATGCGCCTCTTGTGTTGAAGTGCAACTGTCAACGCCGAACCCCACAATATTCATGGCCACGTTTGCCAATCTGTTCTCCACCAGCAGCGCTTACTCTTCGATCAACGTATCGGCCATGGCGGTGGCAGGCGCACCGGGGAACAGCACGAATTGTATCTACCTGACGGATCCTACACTGTCGAGCGAACTCGATATGCAGGGTGCTGCGACCATTAACGCGCCTGGCTGTGCGGTATACGTGAATTCCGATTCGACGAGTGCGGTAACGAAGACAGGCAATGCTTCTTCGCTGAACTCACCCTTGCTTTCTGTCGTCGGCAATGACCCCGGGGCATCAGCTCTTGGCGCGACCGCTACGCAGACACAAGTGACTCCAGAGACGCCGCCAATTCCTACGAATCTGCCGGCCATTCCACCCGGCGGGTGCACCTCCTCCTCCAGCGCCACCGAAATTACGGTCTCGGCTACCGGAAGCGGCAAGATCACTCAAACCGCCGCCAGCGGCTCTGCCAGCAATAACGTGGTTTGCTTCACAAATGCGAACGGGGTCACGATCGACGATGGTGTCTCGCTTGCAGGAGCGACCGGTAACGGTGTCCTGTATGTATTTGAGAAAGGTGTCACCTTGAACGGCGCGGTGACATTCGGCTTCGGGACCGCGAGCCCGTCAGGGTGCACGATTACCTGCACGTTCACGAATACCGCGGGAGCCGTCCTCGACCTTGCGGGCGGTAGTTTGAGCCAGGGCAACGCGAGCTTAAGCATCTATGCGCCGACGTCCGGAACCTACAATTCGGTTGGACTCATGGTGCCGTCAACCAATACCACCTGGAGTGGCAGTTGCCCGGCTTCCAAAGTTTCTCCTTGCATGGAAATCCAACGAGGCAGCAGTGGTTCGACCTTCGATGGAATGGTGTATGCCCCCAATGCATACATCGAGTTGCAGGACCATGGCGGAGGAGTTGAAGCGACCGGTCTGATCGCACGAGGGCTGTACGTCAAAGCGTCCACTCTGAACATCGCGAACTATAGCTCAGCGAATCCGAATACGTCGCCGTTCAAGGTAATCACACTGGTCCAGTAGGAGTAGAGCGAATGAAGATGAGAACCTTCAGACCTAGCACGCGGTCGAAAGCACTAATGTCAAGCGAAGAAGGATCGGCCCTGGTGGAGCTGGCGCTCTCAGTTCCAATGCTTCTCCTCATGCTGCTGGGCGCTACGGAGTTTGCGAGGGTCGCTTACGCAGCCATTGAAGTGACGAATGCGGCGCACTCCGCAGTCATGTATGCCGCTTCCCGTGCTTCGGCGTCTTCGGACACAACCGGGATCGGCAATGCGGCCGCAGCGGATTCGCCGAACTTGGTGGGAGCGAATGCAGTCTCGGTGACCTCTGTTTCGACGGCTTGCATCTGCTCCGACGGCTCGAGCCCCGCGAGCTGCTCTGACAACAGCACTTGCCAGAGCGCCGGGGCTGGTATCATCACGACCGTCACGGTCCAGACGCAGGCTACCTATGCGCCGCTCATTCACATCCCGGGCTCAGCGCTTACCTTCACGCTGCATGGGCAATCGTCGCAGGTGGTGTCGAACCAATGAGCGGAAGAGTTTCCCATCTCTCGAAAAGGCTTGCGGCCGCGCCAAGGCGCTCTGCAGTTCTGGGCGAAGAAGGCGGATCTCTGGTGGAGATGGCGGTGGCATGCCTGATCCTGATGCCGGTGCTGTTTGGGATCATCCAGCTGTCGATCGGGCTTTATTGCTATCACTACGCCGCGGATGCGGCTCGAGAGGCGACCCGGTGGGCTATCGTACGTGGCGCGAATTGCACCCTCAACTTCAATACAACCTACTGCTCTCCGACAGATGCTAGCGGTACCGGCGCAACCGCCAACGATATTGCGCAATATGTGAAAACCCTTGGGTATCCATTCTCCGGAACCGTTACCACAACGACACAGTGGTGCGCCAACGGAGGCTCCTCCTGGGCGTCGTGTTCCACTACGCAGAACAACAGCACGGGCAACCAGGTGCAGGTGACCGTCTCGTATTCCTTTCCCCTGATCATTCCATTCGTCAGGAGCAACACGCTCAACTTAAGCAGCGTCGCCAGCATGACCATCGTGCAGTAATTGCGATTCCGCCGTGCGGCTCGATAGCACGACCTTTCTTTGGTCTATCGACGTGTCCATTCTGCAAAAATCCAACATCTCGTGAATGACGGCCGGCGCAGGCGCGCTGGCACGGGCTTTCCTCGCCGGCTTGATTCTCCACATTCCGGCGCAGCAATTCACATGTCTTTAGCGCCCCGTTCTCGCCCTACACTCTAGGTATGGCCACCCTGCCTGACATCAGCTCGCTCGACGCCGGGCTCCCTGCGAATATCGACGCCGAAAAGACCATTCTCGGCGCCATTCTGCTCGACAATTCTGCGCACTCCGAGGCCGCTGAACGCCTCGAGGCCGACGATTTCTCGCTCGATTCGCACCGGCGCATCTTCCTGCGCATGACCGAGCTCATGAACGAGCAGCGCGCCGTCGACATCGTCACGCTGTCGAACGAGCTGGCCCGCGCCAAGGAGATCGAGTCCATCGGCGGCGTTGCCTACCTGGCGTCCCTCACTGAGGGGCTGCCGATGCGGCCCGTCATTGAAGATTACATTCGCATCGTCAAGGACAAGAGCCTGCTGCGCAAGCTCATGCTCATCTGCTCCGCCGCCATCGCCCGCGCCGCAGACCAGAGCGAGACCGCGCTTGAGGTTCTCGATGCGGCAGAGTCGCAACTGCTCGAAGTCAGCGAAAAGGGAATTGTCCGCGGCCTTGAGGCGCTTGACCAGATTGTCCAGAACTCCTTCGGCTCGATCGACAACCTCTACAAGCAGAGCCGCGAGGTCACAGGTCTCGCCACTGAATTCACCGAGCTCGATCGCATGATGAGCGGCCTGCAGAAGGGCGAACTTGTCATCATCGCCGCGCGTCCCTCCATGGGCAAGACCGCGTTTGCGATCAACATCGCCGAAAACGCAGCCATCAAGAGCAAAGCCATCGTCGCCGTCTTCAGCCTCGAAATGAGCAAGGAATCGCTGCTGCGACGCATGCTGGCCTCGCAGGCCTGGGTAGACCAGCGCAAGCTGCAAACCGGCTTCCTGGGCCGCGAAGACCAGCAGAAGCTGCAGAAGGCCCTTGAAGAGCTGATCGAGTCCCGGCTCTTTATCGACGACAGCGCCGGCATCTCGCTGGCCGAAATGCGTGCCAAGGCGCGCCGCCTCAAGCAGACCGTCGGCGGCCTCGACCTGATCGTCGTCGACTACCTCCAGCTCATGTCCGCCACGCTGCCTTCAGCGGGCGGCAAACGCTACGAAAACCGTACCCAGGAAGTATCGGCCATCTCGCGCGGCCTCAAAGCTCTTGCCAAGGAACTGGATGTGCCGGTGATCGCGCTCTCGCAGCTCTCCCGTGCCAGCGAACGCCGCGGCGACGACAAGCGCCCGATGCTCAGCGATCTTCGCGAATCGGGCTCCATCGAGCAGGACGCCGACGTTGTCGCCTTCATTCATCGCGAGGCCTACTACAACCGCGACGAAGAGATGTCCGAGTCCGATCGCGCCAAGTCCGAGATCATCCTTGCCAAGCAGCGCAACGGCCCCACAGGCACTGTTCATCTCAACTTCATCTCGCGGTTCACGCGATTCGAAAATCCTGACGCCACGCACGACGTTTAATCTGCCAGCACAGCCCTGGCCAAACTGCTAGATAACCGGTAAATATCAAGAATTGTAAGAGAGTCTCTGCGCGCACCGGCGGAGCCACGGCCGCGACCCTAGTACTTCTCCCAGTTTCCGTTTTGTCCTGATCGGGAGTAGGATGGTTTTCTCAAGTCGCGATATGGTTTGGCGACCCAAGGGTAGCCTCGCAGGCACCATCACCGATCCAGAAGTCATGGACTGAGCCCTCTTCCGCTCGGCCTTCCCCGTCCTCTTCACATCACGCTAAAAACTCAAATGCCACGTTCGTGCACGATCAGATTGTTTTTCTGTGGAGGATTGCACGCATGGAAACGAGAATTGTTGCACGGCATCGGATCCCCAAATTCCTGCAGCTTATCGCGATGATGCTGCTGGCTCTGTGTTCAGCGTGTGTGGTGTGGGCGCAGGATGGAAGATTGAACTTCAATATCGGAGGCGGTATCGGGTTTCCTCAGAGCGACCTGAGCGCCTTCATCAATGACGGAGCTAACTTTGTTGTGGGAGGGGGCTATAACGTCAACAGGTGGGTGAGCACGAACGGCGAGTTCATGTGGCAGGATCTGCCAGTTAACTCCACGACAGAGCAAGCCCTTCAGACTCAGGGCGCATCGGCCCGCCAGTATGCGGTGACCTTCGACCCGATGGTTAAAGTGCCGCTTGGGCGCAAACTGGGAGCTTATGCAATCGGAGGTATCGGGTGGTACCACCGCTCGGGTGAGACAACGACGCCGGGCTCCGCTGTGGTTTGTGATCCCTACTGGTCGTGGTGGTACGGCTGCAGCATTGGCACAGTGAACATTGTTACGGGGAGCACGAGCGCAAACGCTTTTGGAGAGAACATCGGCGGCGGGCTGGCTTATCGGTTCGGTGAAAGCCATGCCAAGTTCTTTGCCGAGTTCAGATATCACCACGCCGAATATCACAACGTGGCCACGAATATCATCCCGCTGACATTTGGCATTCGGTGGTGAGAGAAAGTCCAGTGAACTGCAAACAGATTCCTACCTCAGAATGATCGGGGCACTGGTGAGAAAACTCTCGTCAACGCTCCGCAACCGTTGAATCGATCACAACTTGTTGATCGTCAGCACTACCCTTCCCGCGATGAATTCGCTGGGCGAAGATTCTTGGCCAATCTCGATGAGATCAATTGGGAAGCCCAGATTCAACGGCCGCAGCACCAGTCTCCTCGCCGCGAAATCCGCATAGCGCAGCATCAAATGCGAGCCGTTGCGGATGGCATAGAGATTGGGCCGCCCATCGCGGAAGGAAGCCAGCATGTTGTGGTGACGGTCGATCACCGCCAGTCCATCCGGGAACAGCAGCGGATCCATGGGTAGCGCGTCGGAATGCGCGATGCGGATGCCTACGAAGCGCTGCCACGACCGGCGAGACGACGCAGCTCTCGATTTCAGCGATCGAAGCGCTCCCGCGGGCAGATGCAGCATCATCTGCGTCGCGCTCGGCCGGATGTACGGCTCAAAGAGCGCGGAACTGTGGGAGACAACCGGAACCGTGCAGGCTTCCTCCGCATCCTTGATTTGACCGACGTTTGCGCCGAGGTGCAGCAGGTCATCGCAAGCCATGTGCTGCATGGCCAGCATGCGATCGAGTCCCTCCAGCGAAAGCTGTCGTCGGCAATGAAGAAAGTTGGACAAATGCGACTTCCCGAAGCCGGTCTGCCGCGATAGAAGGGACACGCTAAGAGTTCCGCGTTCAATCCTGCGCAGTAACTCCACACGAAGGCGTTCGTGCATCTGGGAAAAATTCATCTGTGGAAAGTCCGCCATCGGTCATGGAGACGATCGGTTGCCGTTTTCTTTAAGCAAACCGATTTGCGTCGTTTCGGCTTCATTCTCTGGGTTCGCTTGCTCGTCCAACAGAACGAATGAAGAATTATCCCTGGCGGCGTTGACGCAAAGGATACGTCTCTCTACATTGGGTTTACTCCAGCTCGCACAGGTTGTGGAAATTCTCGACGAAACGGTTCATCCGCGCAATCGAACGAGGGTTGTACGCTCTCCTCTTCTTCGGTAACCGATGAGCCAGCCGGCCGACCGTGAGGAAGGCCGTCTCTCCTGGATTCCAAGCAGACGCCAACATGGGTCTCGGAACTGCCTGTCGAGCTGATTCCAGAATCTGCGCGCCCATCATGATGACTTTTACAGCACGAGCACAGGCGGCAACGGCACACCGGGGCAGAAGAACTCCGGGCGCAGCTGCCTCGCTCCTTTCACCTCGCCACACAGGAAAACAGCGACTGAACGAGCGGGAGAAAGCGATTATTTGTGGAATCGGTCATGGAATTGTGCGTGCAATTGAAAATTTGCGAGGGGTGCGGCTGTCTTTGGTACCGTGCCTCAAGTCAGGTGTCGGTCTATTGCAAAAGATGTGAAGCAGAATTAGAGAAGTTTCCACGCCCGGAATCGCGAAAACGGCGCGGGCGCCCCGCAAGAAAGCGGCTGTTGAACATCTGGGCCGCTGCCGTTGAAGCTGGAGGTGCCCTGTGAGTGCAGCCCTCCAACTGCCGTATCTCTGGGCAACAGAAACTGTGGTCCAGCGATGTCGAACAGTCAGCTGTGTCGAGCCATACTCGGAAACCGCTGCCGCAACTGATCCGGCTCAAGAGGCCATCGGAGCGGCTCCCAGCATCAGCCTGGCCTTCTATCGCAAACACACCGAGAAAATGCTTCGGCGCTATCTCTACGCGTCCATGCTGGTGGGGCGCGCTCCGGCCATTTTGGGCGAATCGATCGGGCGAGGCTGGGTTTCGAGCCGCAAAGTAAAGACCTTCGAAGATGCCGTCATCTTCGTGCTCGATATCGAACGCTGTCTCAAAAAGCTGGGGGCCGTCGATCAGGCGATTCTCAGCCGCGTCGTACTGCAGGAGTACACGCAGGCTGAAACCGCAGACATGCTCGGTGTCAGCGCGCGCGCCATCTCCTACAAATACAAAGATGCGCTCGATAGCCTCACACAACTGCTGTTGCAAGCGAAGCTGTTGATTCTTCCGCCTTCATAATTGACGTAACAGTGTCGGAGAAAAAGGGGAGCGTCGCTTGGCGTTCCCCTTTTTCTGCTTTGGAAGAGACTGGACGCGGTTTGCAGGAGTGCGACCGTACCATCCGCGGAAAATCTGGCAGTGTTTCAGTTTGAAAATCCGCCGTGTCGCTCACAAATCCGGCCCAATTCGGCTCGGTGACGGCCTAATCCGGCCGTATACTGACGTGGTCGAAAGGAGCCCTCAGTGGACGACGTCACCGGTCTTGTTGCCGAAATTCGTGCGTTTCGTCCGTTCCTTCCCGCAAAGGAATTCGAGACGAGTCTGCGCTTTTACAAAGCCATGGGGTTCGAAGCCTACCCGCTCGGGGAGACTCTCGCCGAACTGCGCCTTGGGACTCACGCTTTCCTGCTCCAAGGCCATTACAACAAGGAATGGGCCGAAAACACGATGATGCACATCCTCGTTGAGGATGTCGACGCGTGGTGGCGACATATCGATTCGTTGGCCCTGTCCAGCCAATTCGATGTTTCGCCCCCAGCGCCGCCCCGGGTCGAGCCTTGGGGCCTCACTGTAGCCTACGTATTCGACCCGTCAGGGGTACTGTGGCACTTTGCGCAGGCGACCCCAGAAAAATCGAATTCAACCACTCCCTAATTTCAAACTGAGACACTGCCAAAAATCTTGCGGACTTGCATTGATTTAGCCGTGCGATCCAGCAGTGATTCAGTTGAAACAGCATTCGGGATCTCGCCCCTCACGCCTGCGACGAGAAGAATGCGCATATTCGTGAGCGTTGGTTCGTTAACACAACCGTAGCCAAACTCAATGATGTTCAAAATCTCATTCAGAATTTCCGCGACCACTCTTTTGGCCATCGCTCCACGATGACTTTCTTGTCGGTGAAGAATTCGATGGCGTCGCGTCCCTGCGCATGCATCACGCCAAAGAAGCTGCCCTTCCATCCCGAAAATGGAAAGTACGCCATGGGCGCAGGCACGCCAATGTTGATGCCTACGTTCCCTGTCGAAACTGAGGTGCGGAATTTGCGCGCCGCAGCCCCCGACGAAGTGAAGATCGAGCTGGCGTTTCCGTAGGCGGAGCGCTCGATCATCGCTACAGCCTCTTCCACCGTGTCTGCGTGGACAACAGAAAGCACTGGTCCAAATATCTCCGTTTCCATCAGCGGACTCGTCGCAGGTAAACCATCCAGCACCGTCGGCCCGACGAATGAACCGGCCCCGCCGTTCGCGTTTGCGCGTCTGCCATCCACAATCGTTTTCGCTCCCTGCTCGGCGCCCTGCCCGATGAGGCCAATAACGCGCTCGCGGCTAATCTGGGTAATCACCGGCCCCATCTGGCTTGCCGGATCGAGCCCGTTGCCCACTTTCAGCGAACTGGCTGCCGCCGCAATCGAATCGCGGAACCAGTTCTTCGCATCGCCCACAGTCACCGTCACGCTCACCGCGAGGCATCGCTGCCCCGCACAGCCAAATGCCGAATCGGCAATGATCTTTGTAGTGGTCTCCTGATCGGCATCGGGCAAAACAACTACGTGATTCTTGGCTCCGCCCTGGCACTGCACGCGCTTGCCGCTGGCCGAGCCGCGCGCGTAGACATGTCGCGCCACCGGCGTCGAACCTACAAAGCTCACAGCGCGCACCAGCGGATGATCCAGCAGCGCATCCACCGCTGCCTTTCCGCCGTTTACCAGGTTCACCACGCCATCGGGCAGTCCCGTCTCCTGGATGAGTTCCAAAAGCCGCGCGGCCGAGAAGGGAACCCGGTCACTCGGCTTCAGCACCACGGTGTTGCCGGTGGCAATCGCGTACGGCAGAAACCATAGCGGGATCATCAACGGAAAATTGAACGGCGTAATCACAGCGCAAACGCCCAGCGGCTGACGCACCATGATCTCGTCGATGCCGGGCGCCACATCCTCGAGCGAGTAGCCCTGCATCAGTACCGGAATCCCGCACGCGACCTCGACGTTCTCGATCCCGCGCCGCAGTTCGGCCTTCGATTCGGCCAAGGTCTTGCCATTCTCGATGGTAATCAAGCAGGCAAGCTCATCCACGTGCTGTTCAAGCAGCGCCTTCAACTTGAACATGTATTGCACGCGATCGACGGCAGGCACGCTGCGCCACGATGCGAATGCGGTATGCGCGGCCTGCACCGCAGCGTCTACCTCGGCAGCCGAACCGGCAGGCGAATGTCCCAGCGGCTCGCCGGTTGCAGGATTCAGAAGTTCGATTCCGGCAGGACTCGTGGAGGTTACCCACTTGCCGCCGACCAGGTTGTGAATCACGGGGGAAGCGATAGCAGTCATGGAAATTCAATGTAACGCACCGGGCGTAAAGACGGCAGCAGGAATTTGCACTGTCTCATCCCACTAGTCCCGCCAACCCCTGCAGGGAACGAATCTCATAATGCGCCGACTGCTTGTCGTATCGCGAAAGATATTGCAAACGATCCTCGGGAATAATCGCCGCCGCGTAATTTGCCCCGGCTACGGCCTGCAGCTTCTCAATCGATTCCCACACCATGATGGTGATGAACTCGATCTCGTCGCCCAGTTCCCTCCGCAACACGATGCCGCCCCGGTATCCAGGAATCTTGCCGATTCCCGGCAGAAGTTCGGGCTTCAGCGTCGCTTCGTAGGCGTCAGCGTGTTCGGGCTTCGTATATCCATGCCAGATTCTCGCAATCATGATGCATTCCTCCAGCGATCCCTCGATTCGGTGTTGAAATTCCATAGATACCGACAATTGCCCGGCACATTCCCACACGTCTGCTATTGTGGACCGTTCGGCGGTGTTCGCGCGGCGTCACGCGTGAACTTTCTTTGGAGGCAACGACTCGATGTTGATGATCTCGCGTTTTGCTGGAATGGCTTTGCTCTTTTCCTCTTCACTGCTTCTTGCGCAGCAGCCCACTCCTCCAACCACCGCTGCCGAGGCACCGGACCGCGACACCAGCTACATTGATGCCAACGGCACCGCGCACGTCACACGCGTCGTGCCCGTGCCGCAGACCATCAGCCCCGAAGCGCAGAAGTCCATCAGCCGCGCCGAGCCTGATCAGGGGCCACCGCAACCCCTCGAAGCCCGCCGGCAAGGGACCGATGCCTACACAGCCCGCGCCCGCGTCGAGTGGACGAAGCTCTGTCCAAACGCCATCGTTGAAGACAGAATTGCCGGTGTGCCTGTCCGCATCGTCACCCCCGATGGCATGCCCGAGAAAAGCAAGGACAAGGTGCTGCTGAACCTGCATGGCGGCGGGTTCAACTCCGACTCCGGGTCGTACACCGAGTCCATCCCCATCGCCAGTTACAGCGGCATCAAGGTCGTCGCGGTCCTATATCGCCTCTCTCCCGAGGTTAAATTCCCCGCCGCCGTCGATGACTCCATCGCCGTCTACAAGGAACTGCTGAAGACCTACAAGCCTCAGCACATCGTCATCTACGGAACCTCCGCCGGCGCCATCCTCACCGCCGAGGTTGCAGCGAAGATCAAGCAGCTCGGCCTGCCCATGCCCGCCGCTCTCGGCATCTTCAGCGGTATGGGTGACTTTGCCCGCGCCGGGGATTCAGTGGCCATGTACGCGCTGCGCGGCCTCGCAGGTCATCTCGATCCGCCCGAGCCGGGTGCACACGATCCCTTCTACGTGGCTTCCACCGATCCGAAAGATCCGATCCTTTCGCCCATCTACGGGGACCTGCACGGCCTCCCGCCGACGCTCTTCATCACCAGCGGCCGCGATCTGCTGCTGAGTGGCACCGTCAACCTGCATCGCGCGTACTTGAACGCTGGTGTGGACGCGCGCCTCGTGGTCTACGATGCGCTACCGCATGCCTTCTGGTACGACCCGCGTCTGCCCGAAGCCATCGAAGCCAATCACATGATGGCCGACTTCTTCGTGAAACAGCTCGATAAGTAGCTGATCCTGCAGCGCATCTGAGCGATGTCAGATTATTCTTTACATAGAGCACTCTATAATATAGAGTAACTAAATGAAGTTTGCTCCGCGCGCTGAGCCGCAAACAAAGGAGATTTCCATGCAGGAAGAAACAAGCACCAAGGACCTGAGAGACCGGCTCGCTCTTATCGAGAGCATGATGACCGAAGGCCGTCGCACTACCGAAAGCTGGGGTTGGACGTTTCTGCTCTGGGGAATTGCCTACTACGTGGCCATTGCCTGGGCCACGCTGGGCCGCAGCAATCTCGCATGGCCAGTCACGATGGTTGCGGCCGTCATTGTCACCGTTATTGTGGTTTCGATGAAAGCCTCCCGGCGTCCTGAGACAACCATGGGCCGCGCTGTCGGAGCGGTGTGGATGGCGCTCGGCATCTCCATGTTTCTGCTGTTTCTCGCTCTCGGCATAGCCGGGAAGCTGAAGGATGCTCACGTCTTCCTTGCTACGATCTGCGCCATGCTGGGCATGGCCAACGGAACCTCCGCGATAATTCTGCGCTGGAAGATGCAGTTTGTCTCCGCGGTAGTGTGGTGGGCGGCGGCTGTAGCCTCATGCTTCGGCACTGAAAACCAGGTGGCAATCGTGTTCCTGGTCGCAATCTTCTTCTGCCAGATTGTCTTCGGTATTTACGGCATGATTGCAGAGGCACGCGTCCGCAAGATGCGTGGCACGGCACATGCCTGAGCTGCCTGAACTCAATCCAGTGATTCACGGCAAGCTGCGGCTCGCGCTGCTTTCGCTGCTTGTCGGCGTGGAAGAGGCGGAGTTCACGTGGTTGCGCGCGAAGACCGGCTCGACCGACGGCAACCTCGGCGCGCAATTACTCAAGCTCGAAGAAGCCGGCTACATCGCGGTCGAAAAGAAATTTGTGCTGCGCAAGCCGCAGACGCTTTACCGTATTACCGAGAACGGCCGCCAGGCACTTGCCGAATATGTGCAGGCGCTCAAGCAATTGCTCGGTTCTGCAATCAACGCCTGACCGGCTCCGCAGCAAGATCCGCACGCACGCGCTTCATGATTCCCAGGTAGTAGGCAAGATTGTGGATCGTGTTCAACGTGCCTGCCAGCGGCTCTCCGCACTGAATAAGGTGCCGCAGGTACGCGCGAGAGTAGCGCCGGCACACCATGCAGTCGCACGCCGGATCAGGAGGCCCCTGGTCCTCGGCATACTGCTTGTTCTTGATGTTTACGCGTCCCTGGCTAGTGAACAGCAATCCGTGGCGGGCCGCGCGGGTTGGCAGAACGCAGTCCATCATGTCCACACCCATGCGCGCGTACTGCTCGATCTCGTCGGGGTAGCCAACGCCCATCACGTAGCGCGGCCTGTCCTTCGGCAGCAACGGCAGCACTTCGCTAATGACTTCGAGCGTCAAATCGCGCGGCTCGCCCACGCTGAGGCCGCCGATCGCGTAGCCGTCGAAGTCCATCTCCACCAGCCGCTCTGCGCTCTCACGGCGAAGCTCGCGGTACATGCCGCCCTGTACAATTCCGAAAAGCTTTTGCCTCTGGCCGTCAAAGTCATCGCGCCAAGGCACTTCATCGTGATGCGCGCGAAAATGATCGAGCGAGCGTCGCGCCCACGCCATCGTGAGTCGCAGGCTTTCCTCTGCGCGCGAACGATCCGCCGGATATTCAGTGCACTCATCGAAGGCCATGCAGATATCCGCGCCCAGCGCGATCTGCACATCCATCGAGTGTTCCGGGGTGAAGAAGTGGCTGCTCCCATCCAGATGCGACCGGAAGCGCACACCTTCGTCCGTAACCTTGCGCAGTTGGGTGAGGCTATATACCTGAAATCCGCCCGAATCGGTAAGCATGGCGCGCGGCCAGCTGATGAAGCGATGCAGGCCGCCCATGCGCCGGATCGCCTCATGTCCGGGCCGAAGGTAAAGATGATAGGTGTTGCCGAGAATGATCTGCGCGCCAAGCGCCTCAACCGTGTCTTGCGGCACGGCCTTCACGCTGCCGGCCGTGCCAACCGGCATGAACACCGGCGTCTCCACCGTTTGATGCGGCAGACGCAACTGCCCGCGCCGGCCGCCGTTTTCCGTCGTGTTGAGCAGGTCGAATGCGAGGCTCACTTCGTCATTCTAGCTGGTGAGCACTTCGCGAAGCTGTTGTAGGGAGTTCACTGCGAACTCCCCACATCTGTTCTGCGTTATCCGATGCGGCGATGCATGTGTTTCGCGCGGAAGATCCTGCGCGATGCCACGTTTTGCCGGCGATGGATCATGCGGCGCTCGCGCATGGTCAGGCGCCCGTTTTGATGCGCACGCATCGCACGCACCTGGCGATGAATCCGCATCTGCTGCCGCTCAAGGCGTGCGCCCTGCCGCGGAGAGAGACGGCCGTTGTGGATGCCGTTTCCAATGCGTCGCTGCTGGTTGAACTCGCGCTTCACAATTGGATTCTTCGGCTGTTCCGACGCGGTTGTTTGAGCGAAAGTCATGGCAGGCGCTGCAGTCAGTGCCGCCACAAGTACGAACTTGAAGAGTCTCATGGTGTTTCTCCTTCTGTGACGGCGGTGACTTGAATCGTTCCTGGCCACTCACACTCGCTGAAACACCACGTCTGCAAATTCGTTGTGTAAAGATTTGTTGAGAAGTGATTGATTCCTTAAGAATTGCTGAAGATGAGCACGCTGCTAGTTTGCGCTGCCAAATGTCACTTGCAAACCTGCGCGCGCAACACGGGGTGTGGCCAAAGTCGTCGTCGGCGTCTTCGACACTTCGATACTGCGATCGAAGAGATTCTCGCCGGCCGCGAAGACTTCGAGGTGCGATCCGAAATTCATGCGAACCATACGCATCGAGCCGAAAATAGCTGTGCAACAAAAACAGGTTTGCATCATCATCGTACTGGTGTCCGCTCAATCTGCTTTGCAGACTCAATGTGCCTATATGCGGCCGAAACGCGCGTAAATTCAGCGTCGCCATATTCCGCGCCACCTCTGGAATCCAGTTGCCCAGATCCTGCGTTCCACGCGACACCACCGCGTGCGCGTATTGATAGCCGCCATCCATGGCGAGCCAGCGCTGCGGCGCCACTTCAGCATCGATTCCAATGCCACGGCTTTCAATTTGCCCAAGGTTCTCGCGCAGCAGCAGGATCGGCGACGAGTTCGGATTAGTCGTTACCGCGACAATGGGCCGGTTGACCTCGGTGTCAAAATAGCTCGTGCGGATGGTTCCCCAGCGCCACTCACTAGCGATGCCAGTCTCCCATCCAGTTGCGCGCTCGCTCAACAGCGACGGATTGGGCAGCGTGAGCTTGTTACCGACCTGCGTTGAACGGTAAAGCTCGCTCGGTGTCGGCGCGCGAAAGGCGCGGAACCCCGATGCGGACAGAGCCCAATGACTGCCGAGTTTACGCGAAATCCCCATGCGCGGGTCGAAGATTAGCTCGTCGCGTGACGGAGGCTGGGTTGCGGCCGGCACCCACGTCGAACCATTCCACACCACCAGATGCACGTCGTAATTCTGGAACCAGTCCAGCCGGCTCGATGCGGTTGCCAACCACGCATGGTGCGTCCACATCGCTTCAGCATAGCCAGCAGAATCGCGCTGGTGATCGTGCAGGTTGGTCAACGTCGCGGTTGTGCCAAAGGTCTGTTCGCGGTCCCACACGCGCACATCGTGTACATCCGCTCCGGCAATCACCAGAAACTCTGTGCCGATCGGCTGATTCCAGTGCGCCGCCGCACCAAGCTCGTTGTCCGGTATCTGTGAGAAGCGCGTCGGCGTCTCCCCACAACGAAATGAGCAAGCCGGATTCGTGGCAGTCGGCGCATTCGAGATGCTGGAGAAAGTCTGCCAATAGTGCTCCGTCGACCCATACACGCGCAGCGTCGCCGTAGCGTTGTGTGGAGCCTGCCAGTCCGTGCCTGTCGCATACCGCCATAGCCGTGTGCCATTCTGCTGAAATGGCGTCCCGTTCGCGCGAGCTTCGTTGAATCCGCTGCCGCGTACGAACAAGCGGAGCGGTCCGCGGTTGTGCTCCGCATCGATCAGCCCGTTTTGCCCATGCATGTTCGAAGGCGTGTCCACTGGCCCACGCTGGTAGGGCGCCTCTTGAATGAAGCCGTCTGTGCCGATCGCGCCGCCAGATGCGAGCAATCCCCACGCGCCAAGCGTGGTCTCTAGCAGCGCGCTTATGTCATATGTGCCTAGGCCGCCGTAGCTCGAACGCACCTCGCCCCAAGTACCGGTTGGCCGGGATCCCACCACGTTGACGACGCCTCCGATCGCGCTGGACCCGTAGAGATCGCTGGCGCCGCCGCGTACCACCTCGATGCGATCGATCGCGAGTTCAGGTTGCTCTTCCCAGTGGATCCAACCACCCACCGGATCATTCAGTGGAACATCGTCCTCGGTCACCAGCGTCCGGCTTGCTGAGGTCGAGCCCAGTCCTCGCAGGCTGATGCCCTGCGACGTGGGATTGGCCACCAGCGAACTCGATCGGCGGAACAACTCCACGCCCGGCAACTGGCGCATCTGTCCATCCATCGTCGCCGATGCCGTTGTGCTCAACGCGAGTTCCGACAAAACCCGCGTTGTCACCGGGCTCTCCAGCGATCCGAGCGGCGCGCGGTAGGCAGTCACCGTGACTTGTTCGCTGCCGCCGGCCGCATCAAGTTGGATTGTTGCGCTCGCGCTCAGTTCGACGAACTTCCCGGCAAAACCCTGTGCCTCGATACGGAGACGGCAGGGAATGCGACAGTGAATGGTGAGCTGACCGTTGGTATCGGTGCGGCCCAGCAGCGGCCCGCCGGCTTCCTGTACGCTTGCACCGGCGATTGCCGCACTCGACTTGTCGACGACCGTCAGCGTGAGGGCGACCGGCCGTTGCGCGCAGAGGATTGAGGCAGCCAGAAGTCCAGCAAGCGCCAGCGCGGCTCTACGATTGAGCTGCAGCGCGCCATTGATCGTTTTCCATCCGCACCACAGCATTGGCTTCCCCTGTCCGGCTTCGATGCAGCGCCTGCAGCAATTCTGCTACGGTCCTTCCACGACCGGCGATTCTCAACTCCGGAGCAATCTCATGCAGAGGAACAAGGACAAAAGCACGCTCGTGCAGCCTCGGATGAGGAAGTTCCAGTCCTGCCTCATGGATTTCAAGATCGTCCATGAGCAGGATATCCAAGTCCAGCGTCCGGGGGCCATTAGGAATTCCATTCAAACGGTCCCGCCCAAAATCCTTTTCGATGGCCAACAATTCCTTGAGCAGGGCGTGCGGCTCTAGCTCCGTCTCCAACGCCACAACGGCATTCACAAACCGCGGCTGTTCTGCGAACCCTACAGGCTCAGTGCTGAAAAGCGACGACCTGGCCGTAAGCTGGCCGAATTCTTCCAGCCGCTTCTGCGGCCGCGCAAAGCGTAGCAGCTGGCGGTCCCGCCCAACTTGGCAGGTTCGCTCCCAGCGCGATGTACGCCGTCCTCATCCGTTTAGACTAACGCCTGTTGCAGAGGCGTCAGTCCGCTGGCTAACTCTCTTGCAAATGCCGCATGACGAATCGAAGTCGCACGAGAGTCGCAGCCAGCGCTGCAAGGCCCGCGTACCACACCACAAACGCAATGCGCACGACCCACGCAGGAGCTTCGCCTACACGCCGCAGGACAAACGGCAGGAAATTCCAGCAGGTAATGTGCACGTAGTCCCACGGATCCTGCGTCATGGAAACGTTGTTCAGCCCCCAGGCATCCATCTTGCCCAGCGCGAAGGCGGCAATGTTCTTCGCCCGCAAGGCGATCACGAAAGTAGGATGGCCGAGCGTCTCCTCCTGGTAAATTTCCAGCGACATCCAAAACATCAGCGACGCAACCTGAATCACAAAGCTCGCGCATAACAGGACGATTCCGGCAGTCCAGACCAGCTTTCCCGCTTCGTGTCGATACTTCAGCAGCAGAGGAATCGCCATGAGCGCCACCAATTGCACCGCTGTCGAAACGTATCGATCGCCCCATGCGAAATCGCCCGCCCATGCAAAATACCGTGCATAAAAGCTGAGATAGGCCAGCATCATCAGGCAAGTCGCAATGCCGTAGGCCCGCACAGCCGGAGTAAGCCTTCGCCAGTGAAGCACCAGCAGAACCAGCGCCAGAATGATCAACGGGTCAAACAGGAAGATCGACTTCTCCGGCGCAAACAGCGCACCAAAGAACCCCACGTGCCACGGCGTTGTCCACGGATAATTCGACGGCAGGCTCGGATCGCGTGCGATCGCTTCCTTCGCCACCAGGCTCACGTAAGTATTCGTGAACGATCCGAATCGGTAGAACTGATACAGCCTGTCGAGGAACCCGAAGAAGCAGAACACCGGGATTGCAACCAGCGCATACGCGCGGCACCGCTCGAACATTGCACGCCCGCGCACTCCCTCGAACCACAACACCAGCAGCACGAAGAGCACTCCCGCCAGCAGGTCCATCCCGGTTGTCAGCCGCGTCAGCAGGTTCAGACCGAACGCTCCGGTGCCGACCAGCAGCGCGCGCCTGCTCCCTGTCTGCAGCCATTCATACTGGAACGCAAAACCAGCCAGAGTAAGCAGGCAGATGTAATTGTTCTCCATCATGTTCTGCGTGTAGTGCAGATGCGTCGTCGCCAGCAGAAATGCCAGCACTCCCGCCACGGACTGGTTCACGCTGAACGAAAATTGGCGCAAGCAGTTTGAAACAAACGAGCGCCGTCAGCACCGTTACAAATATCTGCGTCAGATAGGTGACCACAATGTCGCGCACGGTTGGGTCAGTCTCGCCGTAGCGATCGAAGACGTGCAGTTTCTCAATGTAGGTGCCCACGATGTCCGCAGGCAGCATCAGCAGCGACTGCCCGATGCCATACCAGCTTTGGATTGTGCCGTTGCGCCCATGTACCCCAAACTCGGGATACTCGCTCGGAAACACCGGCGGTTCCGACGTCCAGAAGGCATGCGTCGATTGCAGCCGGTGCATGGTGTCGGCGCTGCCCAACTCGCCCGACTGCACTACGAACGCAATGAGCCCCGCAGCCAGGGCGAGAAGAAAAATCGGATTGCGAAACCAGCTCTCAATGCGGCTCATGCTTAAGTGGACTCAAACTCCGCGAGGTCATTGTCTGCTCGCGTCTTCAATTCAGAGTATCGCGCGCGGAGGGTGCGGCATCTCATATCCAGATCAGAATTGAAGTCGCTGGAGAATTGAATGTTTGGAGTCACTGGTATTACTGGAAACGTGGGCAGCGTAGTTGCCCGCAGCTTATTGGACTCGGGTCGGAGCGTCCGCGCCATCGTTCGCGATGAAAGCAAAGGCGAGGTGTGGGCCCGGCGTGGCTGCGCGGTGGCCGTTGCCGATATCTTCGATGCCAAAGCGTTGACCGAAGCCTTCCGAGGCACTGAAGGCGTGTTTGTGCTCGTCCCCCCCGTCTTCGATCCCAAGCCGGATTTTCCTGAAGCTCATGCCGTAGCATTCGCGCTCAAGTTGGCCATCGCGGCGGCGAAGCCGGGCAAAGTTGTGTACCTCTCCACGATCGGAGCAGAAGCAAAGGAAACCAATCTGCTCACCCAGCACACCATCATTGAAGACACTCTTCGCGGGGTCCCCGTTCCTGTCACGTTTCTTCGCCCCGCATGGTTCATGGAGAATTCTTCCTGGGACGTCGCGAGCGCGCAAAATGAAGGCATGGTTTCGAGCTTCCTGCAGCCGCTCGACCGTGCAGTGCCCATGGTTGCCACGGCAGATATCGGTAAACTCGCCGCTGAGCTTCTACAGGAATCGTGGACTGGCAAACGCGTAGTTGAACTCGAAGGCCCCGCACGAATCACACCGCACGATATCGCCGGCGAATTGTCGCGCCTTCTTGGCCACCCGGTTCGCCTGCAGATTGTCCCGCGCGAAACGTGGGAGGCACTCTTTCTCTCGCAGGGCATGCGGAACCCTACGCCTCGCATCCGCATGCTCGATGGGTTCAACGAAGGTTGGATCGAGTTTGAGAGAGGCGCGGTAAGCTCGCGTAAAGGCACCACGCGGCTTGAAACTATCCTTCAATTGCTGATCGATCGCGCCAGCAAGCACTGAGCGATGTTTCTAACAGGCCTCTTCGACTAACCAGCTGCGAGCATATTCCCAAGCATGGGACGCGTCCGCGCCACTGGCCAAATCATCGTCGCCCTCGGCCAGCCGGCGAGGGCTTCAAGGCTGCGCGCATTCGGCTCATCTGGTAGCATCATTTTTCGGAGACTTATCAGCATGGATGCCCTTAATACCGCGGGTCTCGGCGCCCGCCGCAATGAAGACATCGCTCTCGATCTGCTCAAATTTGTCGCTGGAACCACGGGCGTGGGACGTCCCGCGGCGGGCTCAACCGGCTTTAGCGGCGCCTCAGCACCCAAACCTGAAGAGCACGTGACCCAGTTGCTTGAGCTCTACACCCGCTGCCTCAAGGCAGTCGAAGGCAAAGGGGCATAGCAATAGCAAGAGAAGGCAATTTGCGCGTTGCCGTCATCGGAGCGGGCGCCTTCGGCCGCAATCATCTTCGTGTTTATCGCGAACTTGAGACAGCCGGACAGGGTGTCGCTCTGGTCGCTGCTGTCGAGCCTGACGACGCGCGCGCCTCCGAAGCGGCAGCGAATTACGACGTTCCCGTCTTCGCTTCGATTGAAGATCTGCTGGCGGCGAATCTACAAGCTCGACGCTGCCACAGTTGCTGTCCCCACCCATGCACCATCACGCGGTGGCCTCAGTGCTGCTTGAGGGCGGTCTCGACCTGCTGGTCGAGAAACCCATCGCCGCTACGCTTGCGCAAGCCGACGAAATGCTTGCCATTGCTGAGAAGAATAGCCGCATCCTGCAGCCAGGCCATCTGGAACGCTTCAATCCCGCCGTCCTCGCCGTGCAGCAGCAACTTCGCCGTCCCATGTTCTTCGAGGCGCATCGGCTATCGGTATTCACGCCACGCTCACTCGACGTCGATGTGGTGCTCGACTTGATGATTCACGATCTCGATATCGTGCTGACGATGGCCAATTCCCCGGTGCGCGAAGTACGTGCGGTCGGCCTTCCCATCCTCTCGCCCAAGGTCGATATCGCCAACGTTCGCATCGAATTCGAATCCGGCTGCGTAGCCAACTTCACCGCATCGCGCGTCTCCACCGAACGCGTCCGCAAGCTGCGCTTCTTCCAGCCGCGCAGTTATGTTTCCATCGACTACGCCCGGCAAGACTTGCTCGCCATTCGCCTCGACGCCAGCATCACGCCCGAAATCGCCGCCGCCATCGCCGGAGGCCGCGTCGACCCCGCTGTGATGGCGCAGTTGGCAGCAGCAAGCAATGCAGGTGTTGCAGCAAGCCCCAACCCCGGCCTGTCTTTCCTCAAGCCGCCGGTCACACCCGGCGAGCCGCTGCGCCTCGAAATCCAGTCGTTCCTCGAATCCGTGCGCACGCGTCGAGAACCGCTGGTCACCGCGCGCCAAGGCCGCAATGCACTCTCCCTCGCGCTCGAAATTCAATCCACCATGGCTGCCCACGCCCAGCGCGCCGGCTTGCAGGATTTCTTCGCTCCAACGGCGTAGCCTTCGGCCGCAGCCCGCGGTTGAACAGGTCCGCTCACCACGAACCAGCTAGCTAACGGCTCATAGCTGCTTTCACGCAATTCCCAGCACCCGGTTCACAAACCCTACAATGTACTTCCACGCAAGGTAATATGCCGCGATCGCAGCCGCGAAAAAGCAGGCAATCAGCGCATACGGAATCGAAATCGTGTTGAACCACGTTGCAGACGATGCGCCTAGGCTCAGCACCCCCGCCTGTGTAGCTATGAAAGCACCGACCGGCATCATCAACAACGGCAAAAATGCTCCATGCAAACCAAGAGGCAGATGCGTGCGCTCGCGCGACCACTGCCACAGCATGCTCCATACGCCCCAGAGTCCCGGCACCAGCGCCATGGGAAACACCAGTCCGCGCTCAATCGGAAATGAAATCTGCATACCCAGCCTGAGCACAATAAAGGCGAGCAGCAGTATGGGGAGCACCAACGTCGGCACCAGGATACCTGCCATAAATGCGCGTAGATAAGGATGCGTGTTCATCGTCGCCTCACTTTCCGCGGGCCTATTCCCGCCTCGATTCACAGGTAATAGAGAATCACCGGAATGGTGCGTGGCGCGATCGCAGCAAATGCCACGAGTCCGCCGGCCAGCGCCCAGTCGAACCAGGGAATCGAAGCAGCGCCATGCGAGCTTTGCTCGTCCATCCGTAGCAGCATCGCAGGCCACAGATCGTGATCCGGTTCTGCATCCGCTCCAAGCGGTGGCAATGCTTCCCGCAGCAACTGCTTTATCTGCTCTTCCTGATCCCTGACCACTGATCCCTGATCCCTGTCCTTCGTCATGGTGTAATCCCCTGTTTCTGCAAATCTTTTCTCAACAACCGAAGCGCGCGAAACACTCGAAGCTTCACTGCCGCCACCGTGATGCCCAATGCCTCCGCAACTTCCTTGTGCGGCCTGTCTTCCACCACGGCTAACACCGCAGCCACCCGCAACTTCACCGGCAACCGTCCAAACGCCGCGGCAGTTTTCTGTCGAATCTCCGCCGCAACGGCCGCATCGCTCGCGCCAGGCGCCGGCACGCTCTCCCACATCTCCGGCGGTACGCTGCTCTCTGGCTTTCGCCGGCGCAGCCAATCCAGTGCTGCATGTGTTGCCACCCGCCGCGCCCACGGCTCGAATCCCCGCGCCGGGTCGAAGCGAGCATGCGCGCGGTGAATCCGCCAGAAGGCCTCGACCGTCACATCCTCTGCCGCACCCGCATCGCGCACGATGCGAAGCACCCAGCCCAAGACAGACCGCTGATGCGTTCGGAAAAGCGTCTCGAAGGCGTCCACGTCGCCTTGCCGAAACCTATCGAGGACGCTGCTTCCGTCGTCCCGCATCTGCAGTTTCCCTTTCTTACTCTCTCTTACGTGCTATATCACCGAAAGGTTACGCCTCTCGAGTTCGCTCTAAGAAAAGCGATTTTCTTAGGAATATTTCCGCATGATTACGTCTTGACCAGACCCCGTCCCGCACTTTACCGTTGGCTTCCGGTGGGTGGATAACGCTTTCTTTGTCGCCAAAGTGCTTCCAGCGATCCATTCTGCCGCGAGGAACTTCATGAACCTATCCCGAATTCGATCGTTTGCTGCAGGCCTTGCCGTGTGCTCCGCCGTTTTTACGGCTTGTGCGCAGGACAATCAGAAGCCCGCCTACCTCAATCCCAGCCTTCCTCCCGAGGAGCGCGCCGCCGATATCGTTCATCGCATGACCCTGGACGAGAAGGTGAGTCAGCTCGTCAACCAGGCTCGCGCGATTCCGCGGCTCGATATTCCGGCCTACGACTGGTGGAGCGAGGCGCTGCACGGCGTCATCAACAACGGCACCACGGAGTTTCCCGAGCCTATCGGGCTGGCTGCCACCTTCGACACGCCTGCCATCCACAAGATGGCCGTAGTCATCAGCACTGAAGGGCGCATCAAGCACATGCAAGCAGTTCGTGAACACCGCGCCAACATGTTCTTCCAGGGTCTTGACTTCTGGTCGCCCAATATCAACATTTTTCGCGATCCACGCTGGGGCCGTGGACAGGAGACCTACGGCGAAGATCCCTTCCTCACCGCGCGCATGGGTGTTGCCTTTGTCACCGGCATGCAGGGCGATGATCCGAAGTACTATCGCACGATTTCAACACCCAAGCACTACGCCGTCCATAGCGGCCCGGAGTCTACTCGCCACACTGCCGACGTCACGGTCAGCAAGCACGATGAACTCGACACCTATCTCCCCGCTTTCCGCGCCACGGTCACAGAGGCCAAAGCGGGCTCTGTCATGTGTGCTTACAACAGCATCAATGGCCAGCCCGGCTGCGCAAATGAGTTTCTCCTGCAGGATCAGCTTCGTGGTAAATGGAACTTTCAGGGCTACGTAGTATCCGACTGCGGCGCCGTCGTCGACATCTACCGGAACCATCACTACAAGCCCACGCAGCCTGAGGCCTCAGCCATCAGCCTGCAGCGCGGCATGGACAACGAGTGCGCCGATGGAGGATTCCTGGTCAAGGACGACAGCGACTACAAGGCCTATCGCGACGCCGTCAAGCAGGGCTTCCTCAAGGAGAGTGAAATCGACATCGCACTGGTGCGTCTCTACACCGCGCGCATGCGGCTCGGCATGTTTGACCCGCCAGAGATCGTTCCCTACTCAAAGATCGATGAGAACGAGCTGAACAGCCCGGCGAATCGCCAGCTCGCCCACGAGCTCGCCAACGAATCGATGGTCCTTCTCAAGAACGACGGGATCCTGCCGCTGAAAACCAGCGGCATGAAGATCGCTGTCGTCGGCCCGCTCGCCAATCAAACCAAGGTTCTTCTCGGCAACTACAACGGCTCCCCGACGTACACCGTCTCCATCCTCGATGGGTTGCTCAAGGAGTTCTCCGGCGACACCATCACCTATGTTTCCGGAACGCAGTTCCTTGGCCACGATTCAGCTCCGGTGCCCGCTTCTGCTCTTACCGTGGATGGCAAGCCCGGCATCAAGGTCAGTTTCGCCAAGCTCGACATGAGCAACATCAACAATCCCGGAGGCGATGAAGCCCGTTGCCACGCGCATTGAATCCACTCTCGATGCTGGGGCACAGCCGATCCCGCCCGAGGCCGCCAGCGTGCATCCACTCGTGATTCGCTATGAGGGCTCCATCACGGCGCCCGAAACCGGCGATTACAACCTTGGCCTGAAGGCCAGCGGATTCTTCCGCGTGCAGGTTGACGGCAAAAACGTGACTTCGTCCTACGGCGGAGATCCCTATGATCCCAGACTCGGCACAGTTCACCTCGAAGCAGGCAAGCCCGCCGCCCTCAAGGTTGATTACTCGCCTAATGAAAGCGGCAAGCCCACCGCGGAGCTCGTTTGGTCAAGAGTCGACCTCAGCGCGAAGCCGGAGGCCGCCGAAGCAGCCAAAAATGCCGATGTCGTTATCGCCGTTCTCGGCATCACCAGCGAGCTCGAAGGCGAAGAGATGCAGGTCAGCATACCCGGCTTCAAAGGCGGCGACCGCACCAGCATCGATCTTCCCAAACCCGAAGAGGACCTGCTTGAAGCGGTGGCCGCTACCGGCAAGCCTGTCATCCTAGTGCTCACCAACGGCAGCGCCCTCGCCGTGAATTGGGCAAACGAACACGCCAACGCGATCCTCGATGCGTGGTATCCCGGCGAAGAGGGCGGCACGGCCGTCGCTGAGACGCTCTCCGGCAAGAACAATCCCGCCGGCCGTCTGCCCGTCACGTTTTACAAGAGTGTTGACCAGCTACCGCCGTTTGAAGACTACGCGATGAAGGGCCGCACCTATCGCTACTTCACAGGCACGCCGCTCTATCCCTTCGGCTACGGCCTTAGCTACACGAAGTTCTCCTACAGCGATCTCAGCGTTCCCAACGCAAACTGTAGCTGCGGGCGATCCGGTCTCGGCCGACATCACCGTCACCAACAGCGGCAGCCGCGAAGGCGATGAGGTTGTCCAGCTCTATCTCAAGTTCCCGAACGTTGCGGGCGCGCCTCTTCGGGCACTCCGCGGATTCCAGCGCGTTCATCTCGCCGCAGGGGCATCGCAAAAGGTCCACTTCGAGCTGAAGAATCGCGACCTCAGTATGATCACTGCAGCCGGCGAACCCGTCATCGAGGCGGGCGACTATGCCCTCTCCGTCGGCGGCGGCCAGCCAGATACCTCCGCGCAAACGCTGACGAAGAACTTCCACATCAACGGCACCAAAAATCTGCCCGAATAGTCTCAACTCCAGCACAAAACTAAAAGGGGCGCTTCCATCTCGGAAGCGCCCCTTCTCTTTCGCAAATTTAATCTGCAGCCTGCCTCAACTGGCCGCCCATCACTTCCTTCATCTTCAGATAAACCGCGTTCGTCCAGCCGAACCCGATGACGTTCGTCTTGTACCCCGCGCTCACCTGCACGTTCGCGTTGCCCGACACCACGTTGTACTTCTCGCGAATCGTGCCGTCGTTTGCGAACCCCTGGTCGACTGTTGCGTTCCATTTCGCCGCGAGCCGCTTTGCATCGTCGCGGAACCCCTCGGACTGCAGTCCTGCGACGCCGATCCAGTTCGTAGGCGCCCATCCAAACGGCTCGTCCCACTGCATCCCGGAGTTCGTATTGCTCATCGACAATCCCCCCGGCCGCTCAAACAGGTTCAGCTTTGCCACAACCTTTTTCGCTTCTTCGCGCGATGCCACTCCAGCCCACAGCGGATACAACGACGAAATGTACGCATAGTCCGATGACTTGTGTCTCAGAAAGTCGTAGTCACGCAAACACGCCCTGTTGCGGCTTCCACAAATAGCGATGAATCGCCGCGTTCCGCATCTGCGCTTTCTTGCCCCAGCGTGCCGCTTCTGTCCCTTTTCCCAGCACCAGGGCAATGTGCTCCAGGTCGCGCTCGTAGCGATAGAGCAGGCTGTTCAGGCACACCGGCGCATAGTGGTGCGTCGATCCGCTAAATGGCCCGAAGCGAAAGCTGGGGTCGAATCCTGACTCTCGCATCGCACGATCGCCGACATAGAAGTCCTGGCTCAACCGGTATCCATCCGCGTACGCGCGCATGCACACGACGCTCGTCTTCACATCGCAGCTTGTCTGCTTCAGCCGCGCAGCCTCTGCGTCGTCCGGATGCTCCGTGCCCTTCACGAGGTAAAGCGCGCCGGCTTCTTCGCCGCTCACCGCCTTCGGATGCGCCACAAGCCAGCGGATCACATCAGAGTAGTAGGTGCTGTCGTCGGCCATCTCCGGCACCGGACCCGTGCCGTAGTCGAAGTAGCGCGCCAGCCCCGTCATTCCTGCCTTGTGCTCCGGCCGCGTCCACGTGGAGTAGTCCTTCTCCGCCAGCGTGTACGCATGTTCCAGCCAAGCGCGCGCCTCGGTGCGCCCCGTCGGAGTGGCCGCAAAGCTTGCCGGATTCTCGTAGACCGCGCGAATCATCGATGTCAGAAAAGGCGGCTGCGAACGCGTCAGATAATACGTGCGATTCGCATTCAGCACCGCGCCGTAGTGCTCGATCTCGAAGAGGAAGTTGTCCACCATCCCCTTCGCCAGCGCTTCGTGATGATCGGCTTCCAGTCCCAGCAGGATGAAGTAGCTGTCCCACCCGTACATCTCGTTGAAGCGTCCGCCCGGCACCACGTATGGATTAGGCAGATAAAGCAACCCCGCCGCGGGCAATTCCTCCGGCCGCACATCGCCCAGCTTCTCGATGCGCCGCGGAAGCGTCGCAACCTTCACGTTGCACTTCTCGCTCAGCGCGGAAACCTCGGGCGGCGCCGGCACCTCGGCCGGCATATACAGAATCGGATTCGCCGTCACCTTGATATCCACCAGTGAGTGGCAATCCGTCATCGAGCGCGTCAGAGTAGTCCACGCATCATGAATGTAGGCGAGGGTCGCCGCCGTATCTGGTGTTTTGCTGGTTGCGAGTGCACCTGCTGGCTGCGGCGCTTCCTGCGCGCTGGCACATGACATCCCGATTGCGGCGAAAACAAGCAACAACAAGCGAAGCAGTTTCATTGAAGCTCCAGTCCTTTTGAGCGAGGAACCCTCTGGAGTTTAGCGCAACATCGCGTTGCCCGAGTAGAGGCAAACTAGCCCGGTGATGCACTTCGCGATTCCGCCCGTGATCCAGGAACATTCCCGAGACCCGTGGTGTCTACATCAGCACAGTGGTTCCGATGGGGATGAACGGTGGGCCTTGAACGCCGCACGCCGCGCCAACCAGCGCGATTGAGCGGCTGAGCCCGCTTGCGCTCAAAGGCTCTCCGCCTCCCACCGGCGCGGCTGAATTCACCCTGGGAGGCACGCCATGTTTGAAGACTCCACGTTCGAATCGACAGGCAGAATCAAGACCCGCAGCCGCCGCTGGATGTTCGCCGCGCTCACCCTCAACGGTTCCATCCTCGTCGCGCTGGTTCTCGTCCCCCTCATCTATCCCAACGCACTACCCAGTCACATGATGCCGGCATTGCTGGTCGCGCCTGAGGTACCAAAGCCGGAAACCCCGCCGCAGCCGGAGCATGTGCGTCCCGCGGCGCCACATGAAGCGCGCGAATTCGACAACGGTCGTATCACCGCCCCGCCAAGCATTCCAACGACGATCCGGTATCTTCGTGACCGCGAAGCACCGTCACCGAACAACATCGCCACCGCCGACCTCGGGTCCGGCGGTCCGAGTGGCGACGGCAAAGGCATCTTCAACTCAGGGCAGCCCGTCACAGTCGTTCATACGCCCGCTCCCTCGAATATCCGCCTGCCCTCGAAGCTTGTTGAAAGCTCTGTGATCTACAAAACCATCCCCCAATATCCCATCATTGCCAAGAGCGTCGGCATGCAGGGCACCGTCGTTCTGCAAGCCACAATCTCGAAGTCCGGCACGATCGAAAACCTTCAGGTCATCAGCGGACCGCAGATGCTGCAGCAGGCCGCGATCGACGCCGTCAGGACCTGGCGCTATCGGCCATACCTGCTCAACGACCAACCCATCGAAGTCGAAACCACCGTGAATGTGATCTTCAAACTCGAACGCTAAATCGCAAGTCGAAGTTTCACTCTTCGCCCAGGCGCATCCAACCAGGTGCGCCTGCGATTTCTCGTGCCGTTGCGGATAGCGCCATCGTAAGGCTGAGAATCCCGCATGTTTTGCCGCTGCAGGGCTCCATCGGCGACAATCGCATGTGCCATGCGAAATCTTTCTCGTCGTGATTTTCTGATGTCCGCCTCCGCCGCCACTCTCGCCGCTGTCGCAACCAAGGGCTTCTCTTCATCGCGCGCGCAACGCGTCTTCGTTGCCTCTGGAACACCCGAAGGCATCCGCTCTTTCGACTGGAATCCAGCCACCGGCGAACTGACCGCCGCCGGCGTTGCGGCCAACGTGAGTACCGTCGACTGGATCTGCTTCTCGCCCGATCGCAAATACCTCTTCGCAGCATGCGAGGTCGACAGCTTCAACGGCAAACCCACGGGCGAAGTGGCCAGCTTCCGTGTCGCCGACGGAAAGCTCGAGCAGCTCTCAGCCCAGAACTCCGCCAGCAAAGGCACCTGCCACTGCGCCATCGACCACACCGGCCGGGTTCTGCTTGCAGCCGACTACGGCGGCGGCAGCGCAGCCAGCTTCAAAGTCACCGACGGCAAGCTCAGCTCGCTGGTCTGGAGCGAGCACTACACGGTCCACGGCCCCAACCCCGACCGCCAGGAGGCTGCCCACGCGCACTTCGCCTCCTTCTCGCCTGACAATCGCTTCGCCTATATCAACGACCTCGGCGGCGACATGATCCACATCTACACCTTCGACACCGAGACCGCCGTCCTCAAGAACGCAGGCGCCTATCACGCCGCAGCCCGGCGCAGGTCCACGCACGCTTCACTTTCATCCCAACGGCCACACCGCCTACTGCATGAATGAAATGGCTTCGTCGGTCGACGTTCTGAAGTGGGATAAAGCCGATGGCAGCCTGACGCACGTCACCACCGTGCAGCTCCTTCCGCCGAACGCGCCGCTTCCGGATCCGAAGGATGCGCCGCAGGGGAACACGGGATGCGACACGGTGATTTCGAAGGATGGCAGGTTTGTTTACTTCGCCAATCGCGGCACTGATTTCCTCTACAGTTTCAGAGCAGATCCCACGACCGGGGCGCTTACGCCGATGGAGCGCACGGGCACAGGAGGGAAGACTCCGCGCAACTTTACCCTCGATCCCACCGAGCATTGGATGCTCGTTGCCAATCAGAACTCAAGCAATCTCGCCGTCTTCCCGCGCGATCTCGCGACCGGCAAGCTCGCCAATGAAGGCAAAACCGTAGCCTGCCCCACGCCCATGTGCATCCTGTTTGCGTAAAGTGTTCCGAGATCGCAAGGGTATTCTCGCGATGTGTCATCCTGAACGCAGCAAGCCTGGGGCTCCGCGGACGTGAGTCCGTGGGGTAAGCTGCGCGAAGGATCTGTTTTTTGTTTTTCGAAATCTGACTCAAGACGCGATTCGAGCGAGTCGTTGAAACTACGCGCCCATCAGCGCAGGCCGCCGCATCGCCGCAACCGTAAGCGACTCATCCTCAGGCTCTGCCGCCGCAGCCGGCACGTACGCCAGCTCCCACGCCGAGCGATCCTTCATCAGCTTGGCCACCAGGGCCGTGTGCATCGCGTGTCCCGCGCGCTCGGCGACGACCAATCCTTCGATTCGCCGTCCCGCCAGCGCCAGATCGCCGATCAGGTCCAGCACCTTGTGCCGCACATACTCATCGCTGAAGCGCAGCGGCCCGTTCTCTGGACCCTTGGGCCCGAGCACAATCGCGTTCTCAGGACTCGCGCCGCGAATCAGCCCCATGTCGCGCAGTTTCGATTCGTCGGCCTTGTACCCGAAGGTTCGCGCTGGTGCGATGAAAGTGCCGTACGTTTCGGCCGCCAGGTCGATGCTCGTCTCCTGCCGCCCGATCGGAGCAGGGAAGTCGATCCTGTACTGGATGCGATACCCCGTGCCCGGATACAGCCCGATAAACTTGTCGCCCTCACGCACTTCAAGGGGCCGCAGCACCTTGATCGATTCGCGCTTTCTGCGCTGGGTCTTGATACCAGCCTCATGGATCGCTTCGACGTAAGGCAACGCGCTTCCATCCAGAATCGGCAACTCCAGGTTGTCGATCTCCACGATCACGTTGTCCACACCCATGCCGATCAGCGCGCTCAGCAGATGCTCGGTGGTTGAAATCAGCACGCCCTGCCGCATCAGACTCGTCGCGTAACTCACCTTCGCCACGTTTCGGCCCGTTGCGGGAATCTCAAAGTTGTCGAGGTCTGTTCTGCGGAAAACGATGCCGGAACCTGCGGGCGCGGGCAGTAGCCGCATTGTTACAGGGGCACCCGAGTGCAGTCCGACGCCTGTGAATTCCAGGGGCGCTGCTATCGTCTGTTCCAGATGCGCGGTCTGTCCCAATCAAAAACTCCAAAGCAACGAATCTACCAACGTGCAGGGGGCGTAACCGTAAGATTAGACGCTAAATACAAAATCGCAGTGTGGTAATTTTGCAACACTGCGCGCAAAGCCATACCGGCCTCGGACTAGATAAGTACAAAGTCTTGCCAAATCAGAGCGATACGATTGTCACCCACTGGTAACGAACCGGTAATCAAATAGGTAAGGAGTGCCGCCCGAGTTAATGCCGAGCGCCATTTTCTATCCGATTTTCGCTGGAAATTCGCCCAGATTATCGCGGCTCACGAGAACTCATCAGGTGCTTGCGTCACGCCGTCTCCATCGCAGCCAGAACCGCATCTGCAAACTGCGTGGTGCCGCAGGTTCCACCCACATCCCGCGTCAGGCATTTGCGTTCGGCATATACCGTCTCAAGCGCCTTTTGCACCTTGTTTGCCGCGACGGTTTCGTCGAGATGGTGCAGCATCAATACGGCTGACTGCAGAAGAGCGGTTGGATTCGCGAGGTCCTTGCCGGCGATGTCGGGCGCCGATCCGTGCACCGCTTCAAAGATCGCGCACTCGGCGCCGAGATTCGCACCGGGCACAAGGCCAAGTCCTCCGACAAACGCGGCGCAGAGATCGCTGACGATATCGCCGTAGAGGTTCTCCAGCAGCAGCGTGTCGTACTGATACGGATTCATGACTAGCTGCATGCAGGTGTTGTCGATGATGTGCTCGCCGTAAAACACCTCTGGGTACTGCTCTGAGACTTTGCGGGCGCAGCGCAAAAACAGCCCATCCGACAGCTTCATGATGTTGGCCTTGTGAATGGAGTGGATCTTCTTCCGCCCATGCTTGCGCGCGTACTCAAAGGCAAACTTGGCGATGCGCGTTGAGCCCTTTTCTGTGATGACCTTGATGCTTTCAACCACGCCGGGAACGACTTCATGTTCCAGGCCGACGTACTCGCCCTCGGTGTTTTCGCGCACGATGATCAAGTCGACGCCGGGCCATTTCGAGTCAAGCCCCGGCAGATTTTTGATCGGCCGGAAATTCGCGAACAGGTCGAATTGCTTGCGTAGCGTGACGTTGATGCTCTTGAATCCACCGCCAATCGGCGTCGTGACCGGCCCTTTCAAAGCCACCTTGTTGCGGGTGATGGAGTCACTGAGATCGGCGGGAATGTACTCGCCGAAGATTTCAAAGGCCTCGGCCCCCGCGGCAAACCGCTCCCACTCCCACTTCACGCCGGTCGCTTCAAGGATGCGCACGACGGCCTGCGTCACTTCAGGACCAATGCCGTCGCCGGGAATCAAGGTAACTTTGTGGGTCTTTATCTCAGTCATGATGTCTCATTATTTCATCGCGCTAATGGTGGTGGGCGGCTTTGTAAACTGCAAATCCAAGTGCGCCGACAAGAGCCAGAATCCCAAGGATCACTTCCGCCGCAAGATAGATAGCGAGCGCTTTCCCCGTCAGCCCAAGAATGCTGTGAAGAGGTTTCTTCATCTCGTAATAGTGCAAGCGCTCAGAATCGGAATCCGTAAGTTACTCGTCATTTCTTGCCCTTTCCCGTTCGATGGCTCTCGAGCAAATCTTCCAGCTCTTCCTTGAACTCTCGCACATCCTTGAAGTCCCGATACACCGAAGCAAACCGGATGTATGCCACCGTGTCGAGCCCCTTCAGATGCTGCATGATCAGCTCGCCGATCTCGCTGGTAGTGCGTTCGCGTTCCGGCGCATCCATCAGGTAGCTTTCAGTGGCATCCACCACTGTTTCCAGCTGAGTTGATGAGACAGGCCGTTTCTCGCAGGCGCGCAACAGGCCGCTCAGCACCTTCTGGCGGTCGAAGCGCTCGCGCCGCCCATCCTTCTTCACAACCATGTAGGGAATCTCGTCGATGCGTTCGTAGGTGGTGAAGCGGCGAACGCACTTCTCGCACTCACGCCGACGCCGAATCGAGTCAGCTTCTTTACTCTCGCGCGAGTCAACCACGCGATCTTGCAGATATCCGCAGTAGGGGCACTTCATGCTAGGGGGATTCTAAACCAGTGATCAGTCTTTAGCTTTCAGCGGTCGCATCGAGACCCGCGTGCTCCGCGATCAGCTCAGAAATCCTGCAATCGCATCCACCACGGTCTGCTGCTCGTCTTCGCGCAACTCGGGGAAGATGGGCAGAGCAAGCACTTCGCGTGCGGCGCGTTCGGCTTCAGGAAAATCGCCCTCGTGGTAGCCGAGATCCTCTAGTGCAGCCTGCATGTGCAGCGGCACAGGGTAGTAAACCTCCGAGCCGATCTTGCGGGATGCTAGAAACTCGCGCAGGGCGTCGCGGCGTGCCGTGCGAATCACGTACTGATGCCAGACGTGGTGAGCGCCCGGAATTTCCTGCGGGAGCACGATGCCATGGCGAGGCCAGCTTCCGGATTCAGCCATGCCTTTGGCGTGAAACAGGGCACTGTAGCGCTTTGCGATCTTGCGCCGGCACTGGTTCCAGCCTTCGATGTACTTCAGCTTCACCTGCAGTACCGCGCCCTGAAACCCATCCAGCCGCGTATTCCATCCGACCTCGTCGTGATAGTAGCGGCGGCGCATGCCATGCTGGCGAAGCATGCGAGCCCGCTCTGCAATCTCGTCGCTGTTGGTCGTGATCATCCCCGCATCGCCGGCCGCGCTGAGGTTCTTCGTGGGATAGAAGCTGAAGGCCGCAGCGTTACCCAGCCCGCCTGCCTTTGCGCCCTTCCACGCCGCGCCCCAAGCTTGGGCGGCGTCCTCGATCAGTTTCAACCCGTGTTCCTTGCTCAGCCGCGAGAACCCATCCCAGTCCGCACATTGTCCGTAGAGATGCACAGGCAACGCCGCGCGAACGGGTACTTCCTGCGGAGATTTGAGGACAGCTTCGACAGCCTTTGGATCCAGGTTGAAAGTGACCGGATCGATGTCCGCCAGAATCGGCCGCGCTCCAACCCGCAGAATCGCGCTGACGGAGGCAAAGAAGCTGAACGGTGTGGTAACGACGGCGTCGCCCGGGCCAATTCCCGCCGCGGCCAAAGCCAGCCACAGGGCGTCCGTCCCAGAAGAACAACCGATGGCATGTTTTACGATCAGATGCTCGGCGGCCGCCTTTTCAAAAGCTGCAACCTGCTCGCCAAGAATGAATTGTTGCGTCTCTAGGACATGCTGGAGCGCCCTGAGCAGTTCCTGCTGGAGCGGCTCGTACTGGCGTCTTAAATCCAGCATCGGCACCGATATAGCAGCGGAATCCGGGACGTTTGGCACGGAAACATGGTAGCAGCCGGCGCGGCCTGCCTGTCCCACGGTGACTGGCCCGGGAGGTCTCCAGAGTCAAATTCGAACCGGGAGAGTTGAAAAGGTTCGTAAACCGCTATATTGTGGTCACATTACGGGATTTGGCGGTTCCGGGGCTTCCGGCGCCGTCCCCGTGGATTTGTCTTATCACAAGGGCGCAGCGCTTATGCATCCAACCATCCTACGAAAAGAAGCAGGAGATCGGCATATGGAGAACAAGCCGGCACAGAACATTCAGGATACCTTCCTGAACACTGTTCGCAAAGACAAGACCCCCATCACGATTTATCTGGTCAGCGGCGTCAAGCTGACGGGAAAGATCCGCTCCTTTGACAAGTACTCCGTGCTACTGGAGAACAATAGTCAGGAGCAACTCATTTTCAAACACGCCATTTCAACCGTGGTAAGTAACCGGAGCGTGATGCACGCGGAGCATCGTCCTGCCCTTACAGGGATGGGACCGGCCGCAGTGCCGCCACCCGCGCCTCCGGCGGCGAATGCGGAGCAGCGATAAGACAGGGAGTGCCGTCAGTTGGCAGTTGAAGGCGGTGCCAGGGGCCGTCATCAAGACCGTGTCTCTTCGACGACCCATACCGGTCGATGGAGAGACAAGGCTGAACGTGCGGTTCTGGTCGGCGTGGACCTGACGGTCCGCCCACGCAAGACGCGTGCAGCACTTGATAGTGCGCGCAAAGCGGCTTCGCGCCCGTTCGAGGATGAGGCAGACGGCATCCCTATCAGCGAACGGGAAGATCAGCGCACCGGGCAGGCGCGTGCGACTGCCGTTGATTCGCCCGGTCTCGATGCCGATGAGTCGCTGGCGGAGTTTCGCGAACTGGTGCGCAGCGCCGGTGGCGAAATCGCAGCGGAGCTTATGCAGCGTCGCGCACGGCTCGATCCTGCCACGCTGATCGGCGCCGGTAAGGTGGAGGAGATTGCTGGAGTTGCCGCATCCACCAACGCCGACCTCGTCCTCTTCGATCACGATCTGAGCCCTACGCAACTGCGCAACCTTGAGGCGGCGCTGCCGTGCCGCGTTCTCGATCGTACGCAGCTTATCCTCGACATCTTTGCAAGGCACGCACGAACCCGCGAAGGCCAGCTCCAGGTCGAGCTCGCGCAGCTCGAGTACATGCTGCCCCGCCTTACCGGGCGCGGCAAAGCCATGTCGCAGCTTGGCGGCGGCATCGGCACCCGCGGACCCGGCGAAACGCAACTCGAAACCGATCGCCGCAAGATTCAGCGCCGGATCGATCAGGTCAAGCTCGATCTCGACGCGGTCAAGCGCGTACGTCGCCAGCAGCGCCATCGCCGCGAAGCCGTGCCGGTTCCCACGGTCGCGCTGGTGGGATACACCAACGCGGGCAAGAGCACCTTGTTCAACCAGCTCACGGGCGCGCAGGTGCTGCAGTCTTCGCGCATGTTTGCCACGCTCGATCCCAAGCTGCGCGCCATCGAGCTGCCCAGCCGCCGACGCGTTCTCCTGAGCGACACGGTCGGCTTCATCCGCAACTTGCCGCATACGCTGGTCACCAGTTTTCGCGCCACGCTCGAAGAAGTGGAGCAGGCCGAGATTCTGCTGCACGTGCGCGACGCCGCTTCGACCTACGGCGCGGAACAAAAAGCGCAGGTGGAAAAGGTGCTCGGCGAACTCGAAGCGCTCGGCAAACCACGCATCGAGGTGCTCAACAAGATCGACTTGCTCGACGCTCATCAGCGCGATGGCCTCGCCGCGCGCGAACAACCGCGTCATGAGCATCACCTGGTCGAGGTCATGGTCTCGGCGCAGACAGGCGAGGGCGTGGACGCTCTGCTTGCGGCCATCGACAAGGCCTTGTTCTCCGATCCGTTGATTGAGACGGAGTTACGCGTGCCCCAGAGCGATGGCGCAGCGCTGGCGGCAATCGAAGGCGGAATGGTCGTGCACTCGCGCAAGTACGAAGGCAATCTCGTGCGCCTCGTCGTCAGCGGGCCAGCATCCCTTGTCGGCCGCTTGCGAAAGTATCGCGTGCGCGACGACAGTTTGCCGAATGATGCGTGGGATACGAGGAGGCACGTTGAACCCGGTCAGCGGTGAGCAGGACAAATCCATCACTACGCTCGCGAGTCGCGAGATCTACCGCAACCAGTGGCTGCGGCTTCGCGAAGATCGCATCCTGCGTTCAAATGGCAAAGAAGGCATCTACAGCGTCGTCGACAAGGATGATTGCGCAATCATCTTGCCGATTGAAGACGGCCGCGTCTGGCTTGTCGAGCAGTTCCGCTACACTATCCAGGAGCGCGCTCTCGAACTGCCGCAGGGCGGCTGGGAGACAGATAGCGTTGATCCAGAGGAACTGGCGCGCGGCGAGCTAAAGGAAGAAACCGGCCTTCACGCCGCGGAGATGACGTATCTGGGCTTTCTCTGGATCGCCTACGGGTTTTCGCAGGCAGAAGCAGCATGTGTTTCTTGCGACCGGCCTGTCGATGCATCAGCGCGACCCCGACGACGAAGAGCACGACCTCATCATTCACACCAAGACCCTCGAAGAATTTGAGCAGATGATGCTCGACGGCGTCATCCGCGACGCGTCGACTGTCGCGGCCTGGGGACTCTATTTGACATGGAAGGCGCGCCAAACTTAGTACCCGCGCATTTGCCCCTAAGCGATGGACCGGTTGACGCCTAAGTCGATGAGACGGGTTTTACTGCAGCGCCATCGCCAGCCGAATAGCTTCCTCCCGATTCCCTAGGTGATCCAGGCCTCTCGCCATATGTGTGCTTGGCTTATATCCGGTGCATAAATTATCGCGATCGTAGAAAACTCTCCCATATTCAGGCAGCGTGGGAAAGACATGCGGCAGAGGTAGGGGATGAAAGTTTTGAATCGCCCAAAAGGCTTCTTTGAAAACCCGCACCTGGTTGATAATTGAGATAACAACCAACCGGGGGAATTTCATGGGTCAGATAACTATCAAGACCGGTCTCAAAACTTCAGACGGCCTCGAAGAGGAGCTCAGGGAGTACATTTGCGACTATCCAGGCTGCCCCAATTTTGCAACGCGCGTACTCGGCTGCCTGAGAGAGCTTCATCTCATGACCGCGGTTTGCGAAGAACACGCCCCAAAGCTGCAGGCTTGAGAGGCTCTGCTGGCGTTGCCACTATCTGCCTCGTATGATGAGGCGCTGAAGCAATTCACGGAGCGGATGCCTCGGCTGAATCGAGTGGGTCGCTGACTTCGGGTCGATTTTGATTGGGGTCTTCTCGGGATCCGGACATCTTTTCAATGTCCTTATCGAGAAAATAGCTGAGGAACGTTCGGATCGCAGCGATTGACGCCAGTTGTCCAATATCCGACCAGGTGGGGGAAATCGCTGTGCGGATCACATCAGCTGCGAGCTCGAACTCCAACCCAAGCAGCAGCCAAGTCGCAAAGTGCATCCAGATCTGCATTTTCTGCGCGGTAGGCGCGCGAAAGCGCAATAAAGACATCACAAATGCTTCTGCTGCACCAATGGTGATGAGGAGAGCGGCTGCACCCTCCACAACCATCGCTGCGACGCCCCAAAATGTCTTGAGTAAGTCTTCCATCGCGGCCTTTCTCAACTCTTCCGGATTCAATTTCGTTTGTCGTTCTGGGTGTTATGGCCCGGGACAAAACTAGTTCATCTCGAGCTTAATTTGTTCAATCCGAGGAGGAGGCTTCAGGCTCAGAAGACAATTTTGAGAGCGTGTATGACCAACTCGTCGATCGGCATGACCGTCAGCAATAACGGGACAAAGGGGGCAATCGCTGTAACGAAGAGTAGAGCTATATCATGGTTCCCGATGGGCACGAAGCGCATTCCGCGAACAACTGCAAAACTATTACTCAGATCAGCCAGTGACTGTATATCCTGACCAGCCAGCGTCGGTTCGACATTGGCTTCGCCTTTCAGCCATTTTTGATCAAAATCCGTAACAAACCTGGAAGCAAAGTTGCCATATCGCGCGATGCCTTTGCGCTTAGCGTGCACGAGGTGTGGGGTGAAACAAAACAGCGGAGCCAGGACCGCAGCGATCGAAAAGGCAACATAGCCAAGGAAGATCAACTTCGAAGCAAACAGCGATTCACCGTTGTATAAGACGCGGCTTGCGATTTGCCCCGAGAGCAATGCGCTATGCGCGAACAACAACGGCGCAAAGACCAGGCTGGACCCGCCCACGAAGCCAAGCCCGGCTGCCCGATCCGGATGCAAGGTCGACAAGTGCAAATTGAGACGTGAAACTCGAAACAGAAACCCGAACCAGATCAGGAACTGCATATACCAACGCAGCACAACGAATTGGAAGGCCGGCACGCTGACCAACGCAAGCCAATACCCGGCCATCGTCAGGTGGATCTGGGCCCCCGTAGGGGAGGCATACCAGCTTGCTGCACCCCCTAGAATCTGATGCCGCCAGATCAATATTCCTGCGGTGTAAACAAAAGACGAGAAGAACAATGTCGGCAGTGGCCGAATCGTGAATGCGCCTGGCGGCGCTAATTGCGGCGTTAAACTTCGGGAGATCTTCCGGCACGATAACGTGTCGTTCGAGAAATCTTTTCACGATGGGCCGGATGCGTCGATCCGCAACGATCTCAGCCAGGATCATCATGGGCAGAGAAACTAAGAATCGTACATGAGTCTCGATATCGCGAAGGAAGGAAAGCTTCACTCCGCCCAGAAAGTGGGCTTGCGCCAGCGACAGAACGGCCAGCGGCACCCAACATAAGAAAACAGATATTGCGGCCTGGCGACGCAGTACCCGCGGAACCGAATGTGTCGAATCGAAGTGCCAGAGTATCTTGAACAGAGGCCCGCCGAGAACCAGAGAAGAATTGGGCGGGTTTTGCAACGGCGGGGGAGTCGCCATACCGTCCTTGCCGCGCGCGCGATAATTATCGGGCCGCGTCTGCTATGAACTACTCACTAGCGGCGCGAACTTCAATTTGCACGAAGAAGCAAATATCTCTGCATCCCGGACCCGGCAGCCAATTTTCGACTGCCGTCTGGGTAATCCCTACTGCCTTGCCATCGCGATGCGGACGGCGTCCTCAGGTGAGACGAGGTGATCGGCTCTTACAGCGTCCGCGCCAATAGCGAGTTGAACGCCCTTGACCCTGCCCGAAAACTCGTTCCCGTGTGCTCTGTAGTCTGGTGATACGGGCGCTCCCGTGTCCGTGCCCACGTCCAAGCCATCATCGGCCGAGAAGACTATGGCTGCTGTGGCGGCGACTTTGCCCTCCCCGACTTTTTTGCCATCCACGAACAAGGACACAGTGCCGCCCTTGCCGAGCCCACCCCCAGCGTACGCAAACTCCATGCGCACCTGGTGATCACCCGAAGGCAACACGTCCTTTGATTCGGCATAGAACTGCTGGATTCCGAGCAGGTTGTAGCAGTATTTGAGCTTGCCTCCACTCGCGTAGAGGCTCCAGCCGCCAATGTTGCCACCTTGAGCGACGATGACGCCCTCAGCCCCGGTCTTGGGTACAAGGATCTCAGCGGTCACCGAGTGGGATTTGTTCTTCAGATTGAGGACAGAGTTTTCAGAAAGACGACCCATGCTCCCAAACAGAATTTGGGAGTTGCCCTTGATCAGCACCGGCCGCCCCGCCATATCCGAGTTCATCCGGGCCCCGATGTTGTCATCGAGAGGAAGCACGTTGTATTGCACGGCCTCCATTAGCCACAGGCGCTGCAGTTCATGCAGCTTTTCGGGCATCTCCTTCGCCAGGTTCTTTGCCTGGCTCCAGTCTTTGTTCGTGTCATAGAGCTCCCAGATGTCGTCGTCAAACGCTGGGGTCTTCTCACCCTGGAGGATCCATGGCGTTTTATGCCGCGTCACCGCGGTCCACCCCTTGTGGTAGATGCCGCGGTTGCCGAACATCTCAAAGTACTGCGTCTCATGTCGCTCCGCCGCTTTGGCATCGTCGAACGAGTAGGCCATGCTGACGCCTTCAATGGGGTGCTGCTGGACTCCATTGACGAAGAGCGGCTGAGGCACGCCCGCCGCTTCAAGAATCGTCGGCGCTACGTCGATCACGTGATGGAACTGACTGCGGATTTCGCCTTTCCCCTTGATTCCCTTGGGCCAGTGCACGATCGTGCCGTTGCGCGTCCCGCCCCAGTGCGAGGCGACCTGCTTGGTCCACTGGTACGGTGTATCCATGGCGTGCGCCCAGCCCACTGAATAGTGGTTGTAGGAATCCGGTCCACCCAACTTGTCCAGCCGCGCCATCAGGAACTCCGGCGTCTCCAGCGAGGCCGCGCCGTTGAAGTTGATCATCTCGTTGTATGTGCCATTCATCGTCCCCTCTGCCGACGCGCCATTGTCACCGATGATGTAGTAGATCAGCGTGTCATCCAGCAGATTGAGTTTCTTGATTGAATCCACCAACCGGCCAACATGGTGATCGGTATATTCCAGGAATCCGGCGTAAACTTCCATCTCCCTGGTGAGCACGGGTTTAAGCTCAGCAGGCATCTGATCCCAGGCCGGGATTTCTTTGTGCCTTTGCGTGAGCTGACAATCCTGTGGAATGACGCCCAGCTTCTTCTGGCGGGCGAATGTCTCTTCGCGTATCTTGTCCCAGCCTTGGTCAAACTTGCCTTTGTACTTGTCCGCCCATTCCTTTGGAACATGGTGCGGGGCGTGAGTCGCGCCCGGCGCGAAGTAGACGAAGAAGGGTTTGTCGGGAATGAGCGCCTTCTCTTGGCCAATCCATTCGATAGCCTTGTCCGTCATGTCTTCCATCAAGTGATATCCCTCTTCCGGCGTCCGCTTAACCTCGATCGGTGTGGTGCCTTCATAGAGCGACGGGTACCATTGGTGCGCCTCGCCGCCGATGAATCCGTAAAAATACTCGAAGCCGCCTCCCCCGGTAGGCCATGCATCAAACGGTCCCGCAGGACTCGTCTCCCAAACCGGCACTTCATGGCACTTGCCGAACTGAGCCGTCGCGTACCCATTGAGCTTGAGAGTGCGGGCGACGGGTGAGCACGTATTTGGAAGTACTGAACAATAGCCGGGCGCCCCGGTGGCGATTTCGGTGATCCCGCCCATACCAACCGTGTGGTGGTTGCGACCCGTCAGCATTGCCTGTCGCGTGGGTGAGCAAAGGGCGGTCGTGTGAAAGCGGTTGTATTTCAAGCCTTCAGACGCCAGCATCTCTGCCGTCGGCGTCTTGCATGGACCGCCGAAGGCGCTGGAAGAGCCAAAGCCGGCATCGTCGAGCAAGATGATGAGGACGTTCGGGGCACCTACGGGCGGGCGCAACTGCGTGATCGGGGGAAACTTGGTGTCAGGATCCTTCGCATCGTAGGTGACCGGGCCTGTGCGCGGTTGGTCCGGAATTGGAAGCACTGTTCGCTGCACGTTATCGAAAGGGCGCATGATTCCACTCCTCCGGCTGAGTCCTTGATACGGCCCTAGCTGTGGCAAGACACTAGGCTCTTCCTCCTAATGTGAGAACTGGTAAAACATGCAATTCGAGAGGTTAAAAGCAGGCCAAGCGATTTATTTCTCTCGGCAGATACAACCCCTCGTCTCCCATTGCCATTTGGACTTAATCTACGACTAACGGCACGTGCAGGAGACTCTATGGCACTCCCCCGCCGCCCCATCCTGATCGTACTCGGCAGTATCGTCGCACTCGTTCTGCTCTTCGCTCTTGCGATCCCGCTCTTCCTCAATGCCGACGCCTTCCGCACCCGCATTGAAACGGCGCTCACCACTTCACTAGGCCGCAAGGTGACCCTCGGCAAACTCGAACTCTCCGTTCTCAGCGGCAACCTCGTTGACCAGAACGCCGCCATCGCCGACGACCCCGCCTTTAGCACTCAGCCTTTCCTCCAGGCCTCCAATGTAAAAATCGGCATCAAGATGATCCCTCTCATCTTCAGCCGCGAGATCCACATCACTGGCTTCGCAATCGACTCGCCGAAAATCACTCTTCTACGTGCCGCAAACGGCACCTGGAACTACTCCAGCATCGGCCACGCGCAGCAGAATACAGCTGCCAACAAGGAATCCAGTACGCTCATCCCTAACCTCACCGTCGGCCACGTGACCATCAGCAACGGTCAGTTGACCGTGGGCACCGTGCCTGCTCCCGGCATGGCCGTGACTCCGCGACGCACCTACGATCAGCTCAATCTCGAAGCAAAAGACTTTTCCTTTCAGAAATCGTTCCCCTTCACCGCGTCGGCCCACCTCCCCGGCGACGGTACCGTCTCGCTGAAGGGCAACGCCGGCCCCATCAACCCGCACGACGCTTCACTCACTTCCTTCGACGCCCACCTCGAGGCCAAGCACATTGACCCACTCGCTGCGGGGTTCGTCGAGTCCACCTCAGGCGTGACCGGTTCCATCGAAGCCATCGACGTGCAAGCAAACTGGAACGGCCAGCAGCTCCATGTTCATAACCTCGAAGTGGACTCGCCCAAACTCACACTGATCCGCGAGAATAAGCCCACCACTGCCGCGCCTCCGCCGCCTGCACCCAATAGCAACAACATGCTCAGCACACTCACGGCCGACCGCCTGCAGATCAAGGACGGCACCATCACCATCACCTCGCCCGGGCAGGCCATCGCTTCCGTCTACGAGCAGCTCAATGCCGAGCTCACGAACGTCTCCCCGACTTCCTCCTCGCCGTTCAAGCTGAGCGCGCAGATCCCGGGCGGAGGTTCCCTTACAGGCGACGGCACTGCAGGACCCATGAATCAGGCGAGCGCCGTTGCGACACCCCTCAACGCACACATCGCGATTTCTCACCTCGACCTGGCCACCAGCGGCGTCGTTGGACCAGGGGCAGGTATCAGCGGCATCGCAAACCTCGATCTCAAAGCCGTTTCCGACGGCAAGAATCTCAACGCGAACGTGTCCACCAACGTCCAGGGGCTCCAGGTCGCAAAGAACGGCGCGCCTTCCCCGAAACCTGTCCAGGTTCAGCTCACCGCCTTGCAGAATGTGCAAGCCCTTTCTGGCCAACTGCAGAGCGCAGTCATCACCATCGGCAAAGCAATCGTCAATGTCGCAGGCACCTACCAGACCAGCGGCGCGACCACCGCCCTCAACCTTGTGGTCAACACCAAGGCAGCATCGATCGACGAGCTTCAGGCATTCTTGCCCTCTGTTGGCGTCCATCTACCATCCGGCTCGCGCCTCCAGGGCGGAACCCTCACCACCAATCTCAACGTCACCGGCGCGGTTGGGGCGCCTATCATTAGCGGTCCCGTTCGGATCGATAACACTAACCTCGCCGGATTTGACCTCGGTTCGAAGCTCGGGCCCCTCAGTTCGCTCGCCGGAATCAAGTCCGGATCCGGTACTGCCATCCAGTCGCTCAGTGCAAACGTCGCCATCAACGGCGGAAATGTCCGCACCGACAACGTCTCAGTCGTCGTCCCCTCCATCGGATCTGCAACAGGCGCGGGCACCATCAGCGCAGCCGGTGCACTCAACTACAACACCGTCCTCAAACTCACCGGCGTGCTCGGCGGAGCCAGTGGTAAGGGCGGGTCTGCTGTAGGCGCAGGAGGTATCGCCGGTCAATTGATGGGAATGATCCCAGGCGGCGCAGTCGGAGGCTCAGCCGGCAAAGTCATAGGAAACTACGCCGGCGCCGCTCTCCGCAATGGAGTACCCGTTGCCATTGGAGGAACAACCTCCAACCCAACCTTCACGCCCAACATGGGTGGAATCGTAAACAGCGCCAGCACCCCTCCCAAGAAAGGCGCAGCCAAGCCATCCCAAAACAGCACCGACCCACTCTCGAATGCTCTTGGCGGGCTCCTCAAGCCTCACTAAACCTCAAGCGAACAGGCCCGCTCTCCGTCGCGAGACGACGAAGACCACCTGATCGAGGCCGATCACTCCGCCTACGATTGCGCTCGCATGATTCTATGCGGGCCGATACTTTTTGAATGCCGCCGTTGTGAGCGCAATGATGACGATGAGCGTTGCAAGCTGCGCGAGTTTGAAGGGCATCTCCGATTGCGTGGGCGCCAACGCGTGCAGAGCAGGGATCTTCTCAAACGACTGCACGATCAAGACGAAGATATTGAAGTAGAGCGCGAGGATGGCCGAGATGACATACGTGCCCCGCCAGGCGCCGCTGGCAGCGCTGCGGCGACGCGCAATGACGGCCAGGACCAGCACGATCAATGAGAGGATTCCAACGACAATGCCAGGAGTGACGCCTTTGAATGGAAACAGAAATCCCGTAAGGCTGGTCAACGCCGTGGTGATCAGAAAGATCGAGGTCAACAAGGGCAACCGCTTTGCAGCGATCATGCCGTAAACAACGATCAATCCGGCGCCGATGGCAATCAGGCTTATATACACATGGAGGTAAGTGAACATCCTCAAACTCATGCCAAGAATCATGATGGTGTCCTTTCGAAAAGCTGGAATTAAGCGCTGGTTCGATTGCGATTTCAATTCAAAAAGGCGAGTGAGGGATTTGTTCCCGAGCGCAACGACTTTGGCCGAAGAGGCCCCGAAGCTGCTCGTTCGGGAAAGGGAAAGTCTTTGAGAGCAGAAGATTAGCACAGGATTTACGCCAACAAAACCATGGGGGTTGGTTTGGCGTATGAATGCCGAATTGTTCGTGCTCCCTTGCTCAGGAGATCAAGGCTTTGGAGGCATCGTCACGCTACGGGCGCTCAGCCACCGGAATCCAGGGGCTGGGATAGACAGGCCCGATGTAGTCGGCGCGAGGGCGGATGAGGCGGTTGTCGTCGAGCTGCTCGATCACGTGCGCGGCCCAGCCGGCCATGCGGCTGATGGCAAAGATCGGCGTGTAGAGATCGATGTCGATGCCCAGCGTCGCATACGTCGAGGCAGAGTAGAAGTCGACGTTGGCGTTGAGCTTCTTGTCCTTGTTGATATAGAGCTCGATGGCGCGGGACATCTCGAACCACTTGGGCTGGCCCGAATCTTTGCCGAGCTGCTCGGACATGCGGCGCAGGTGGGTGGCGCGCGGGTCTTCAGTCTTGTAGACGCGATGGCCGAAGCCGGAGATCTTCTGCTTGGCGGCGAGCATGTTCTTCACATATTCGACGGGGTCGGCGCCGGCCTTGTCGATGGTGTGCAGCAGGCGCATCACGCCTTCGTTGGCGCCGCCGTGCAGCGGCCCCTTGAGCGCGCCGATGGCGCCGGTGACGGCTGAGTGAATGTCAGAAAGAGTGGCGGCGATAACGCGGGCGGCGAAGGTGGAGGCGTTCAACTCGTGATCGGCGTGGAGGATGAGGGCGATGTCGAGGGTCCGGGTTGCGGTCTCGGAGGGCTTGACGCCATTGAGCATCCAGAGGAAGTTGCCGGCGTGGGAGAGAGAGCGGTCGGGTGGAACGATTTCAAGGCCTTTGCGGATTCTGTCGTAGATCGCGACGATCATGGCAATCTGCGCGGTGAGGTTGTAGGCCTTGCGGACGTTGGCGTCGTGCGAGTTGTCTTTTTCGTCGGCGTCGTAGAAACTGAGTGCCGACACCGTAGTTCGCAGCACCTCCATTGGCGTCGCGGAGGTCGGGAACGTCCTGAGCATGTCGATGATGCGCTGGTCGAGGGATCGGGCGAGGGCGAGTTGCGAGGAGAATTCGCGCAGTTCGAGTTCGCTGGGCAGGCGGCCATTCCAGAGCAGATAGGTCGTCTCTTCAAAGCAGGAGTGCTCGGCGAGCTCGTGGATATCGATGCCGCGGTAGGCGAGTACGCCCGCTTCTCCATCAATGAAGCAAATTCCGGAATTGGCGGCAACAATTCCTTCAAGACCCTTCCCAGCGACAGCAGTAGACATAACCTTTGAAACTCCCCTCTTTTGGGCGGCTGTAATCGATGCGCTTTCTTCGCGTTCACGCGGACTGCAAGCGGAAGCTGGCGAAAAGAGCGGTAATGCCCTTTATAAACGAGTGATTCGTGGGTTGTCACGGGCAGGGCTCCGGGCAGTGTCACACTTTGGTCTGCTATGGCGCTTTGGTGACGCATCATTCTCCCCATAACCGGGCGGATTCTTCTATAGTCTCTGTAGTCTGCAGTCGCCTATGGCGCGGCGCTTGAAAGCTTGTGGGCGTGCGGAGTGGCTGGCGTTTTCGCCTTGATTGCGAGTGGCCGGCAAACAGAGTCTAAGTAGAGCAAGGTCTTCGCAGAAAGATTGTGGAGTGGGTCCAGGAGGACCGCTCCGGAGGAGAAGGGAAGCATGAGCGACGATAGAACCACGATTGTGGAGACAACGCCTTCATACAGTGGCGCATTGCTGGGTGCGATTGCCATCGCAGTACTGGCGGCCCTGGGCGGGCTGATCTGGAGTTATACGCTGAGCAGCCGCATCGCGCGCCAGGAGGCGGCGCTGTCTGAAGCCAACCAGCAGAATGCCAAGCTGGATGCGCAGTTGCGCGAGACTAATGCCCGCCTGCGCGTGGCGACCGACGAGCTGGGCAAGAGCGTTGGGATGACGCAGAAGCAGTTGGACCAGCGCGCCCAGGACATCATTCGGCGCGAGCAGGCCGACAGCGCGCGGCTTGAGACCGAGCAGAAACAGACTGCACAGCAGGTGAGCGCGGTTTCCAGCGACGTGTCGGGCGTAAAGACGGACGTGGGCGGGGTGAAGACAGATCTCACCAAGACGCAGGGAGACCTTGCGACGGCCGTGAGCCAGCTGCAGTCGATGAAGGGCGATCTCGATAATCATTCGAGCTTGATTGCGCGCAACGGTTCGGAACTGGAACTGTTGAAGCACAAGGGCGACCGCAACTACTACGAGTTCACCCTGACGAAGGGGCAAAAGAAGCCCGTGGGCACGGTAAGCCTGGAATTGAAGAAAGCCGATACCAAGAAGAGCCGCTTCACGGTGGTGGTATTCGCCGACGATCGCAGCTACGAAAAGAAGGACAGGAACGTGGACGAGCCGCTGCAGTTCTACAGCGGAAAGGATCCGGCTCTGTATGAGATCGTGGTGAACTCGATCGGATCGAAGAACACGGTTTCAGGCTATCTGTCTACGCCGAAGGGTGCGCCAGCTCCGCCTAATGTTCAGTAACGGGGCCCTTTGGCGCCAGCGTGAGCGTGGGCAGGTACTGGAAGTTGAAGCTGTAGTCGAGACTCTTGCGCGCGTCCCAGTCGGCCTTAGTCATGCGGAATGAGCACGCGAATGTACCTTCTTTTGTCTCGCCCGGTTGGATCGTGAGATCGGGCGAGATGGGAGTTGCATGCCACTGCATGAGCTGCGGGTAGGCCTTGAAGATGCGCTCAAAATCAGTTGGGGTGGCGGCGTAGCTGGAGTGGATGCCATCAGCCAGCGTGGCATTCGCGACAATCTGATGCAAAAAGATCGGCTCCTTGCTCTGGTTGTGCAGCCGCACATGCGTGAAAAGCAGAACCTGGTCGATCTCTTCCTTGGGGATCGCAGCCCCATTTGCATCCCACCCGGATGTCTCGGTGTGCATCGGATGCGCCCAGACATCGAGGATTTCGCCGCTGGCGGCAGGCGGCTTTTGGCCCGCAATCACGTAGATGGCCACCGCTATGGTGACCAGTACAGCGGCGGCAACGGACGCGATCACAACGTGGCTCGTGCCTCTCGTATAGGACTCGCCAGCCGACATATCCTTTGATTCTTGTTGAAGCAGACTCATAGCGCCCCTATCTTAGCCCTTTCAGATTGAAACAATCTACAGTCCCGCTGCTGGTGGTTTTGAAATGTCCCGTTACGTCTCACTTAGATGCGCGGACGCAGCGCAGCGAGGAAATCGGCGGGCGGAAATGTGTTGAGCACGTCGGCCGGGGTGAGCCAGGCACGGCGGAGCTGACGGATGCCGTACTTCCACTCGCCGACAACGCGCGTGACGTGAGCGTCGGTGTTGATGACGATTTTGCAGCCGCATTCCCTGGCGTGGCGCAGATCGCGGTCGCTCAGGTCGAGGCGTTCGGGGGCAGCGTTGTGCTCCACGGCGACACCCAACTCTGCGCAGCGGCGGAGGACGGCGCCGGTATCGAGCTGGTAGGGCTCCCGGCGCAGAAGCTGGCGACCAGTGGGATGGCCCAGGATGTGGGTGTTTGGGTTCTCGACGGCCCGCAGGAGGCGGGCGGTCATCTCGTCGCGCGACTGCTCGAGGCGAGTGTGGACGCTGGCGATGACGACGTCCATCTGGGCGAGCACTTCGTCGTCGAGGTCGAGGGCGCCGTCGGCGAGGATGTCGACCTCAATGCCGGTAAAGATGCGGATGCGGCCCTCCATCTGCTTGTCAACTTCGCGGATGCGCGCGATGTGTTCGAGGGCCCGCTTTTCGTCGAGCCCGTTGATCATGGCCAGGTTCTTCGAGTGGTCAGTGATAGCGATGTACTGAAGGCCGCGCTCGATGGCGGCTTCGGCCATCTCGGCGATGGAGTTGCGGCCATCGCTGGCCGTGGTGTGCATATGGACATCGCCCTTGATATCTCTGGCCTCGATGAGCCGAGGCAAGGTATGTTTGGCGGCGGCTTCAATCTCGCCGAGGTTTTCGCGCATCTCCGGAGGCATCCAGTCCATCTGGAGTGCGGCGTAAATCTCTTCTTCGGTTGCTGCGGCGACGGTGGATTCGTCGTCGAGCCGGGCCAGAGCCCATTCGCTGAGCGTGTAGCCCATTTTGAGGGCCCGCTGGCGGAGGGAGACGTTGTGCGCCTTGGAGCCGGTGAAGTACTGCAGCGCCGCGCCGTAGGATTCTGAAGGCAGCAGGCGAACGTCGACCTGAAGACCGGTGGCGATGTGGAAGCTGACCTTGTTCTCGCCTTTGGCAATGATGTCGTGGATGCCGGGGTAGGCGGCAACGTATTCGACTGCAGCTTCAGTCTTTTGAGGAGCGCAGGCTGTGCCGGTTACGAGCAGGTCGAGGTCGCCGGCGGTTTCGCGGCCACGGCGCAGGGATCCGGCGGGTGTAACGCGGTCGATGCCATTGAAGGCGAGCAGGTAAGTAGTGAGGCGGTCAGCCGCGTCTTCGGCTTCGTCAATGCGGAAGCGGCCTGAGGAGCGACGGTAGTCCTCGATGCCCTTGCGGATCTTCTCGATCTGCTTTTCGCCCATACGAGGCAGGCCCTTAAGGCGTCCGGCGTCAATCGCTTCAGCGAGCTGGTCGATGCTGCCGATCTTGCCGGCGTCCCAGAGAAGGGCGACGGTTTTGGGACCCATGCCGGGGAGTTTGAGTAAATCGAGCAGTCCGGCGCCGTACTTAACGAGGAGTTCATCACGCAGGGGCAGCGTGCCGGTGGCGACGATGGCCTGGATGTTGGCGGCCATGCTCTTGCCGATGCCGGAGATGGCAAGGAGCTGGGCAGTATCGGACGAGGCGACGACGAGGTCAACGGTCGTCTGCCCAATGGCGTCGGCGGCGTTGCGATAGCTGCGGACGCGAAAGCTGTCAGCGCCGTCGATCTCCATCAGATCGGCCGTCTCGCTGATGAGGTGGGCCATGGTGACGTTGTCCATGGAGGCTGTCTCCGGGAAGAAGGAGTTGAGTGAAGGCTGGAATTGACGCAGGCATCACGGTTCCATCCAACAACGTCAAGTGTCCATCGGCTGGCGAGCAAGTGTCCAGCCTTCTGCGAGTTTCGCTATCCAACCCTTGAAGTGTCTTTGCCCCAAATGAGCAGATGACTCGGTTGTCTTGAGCGGGTGCAGCAGCTACGGATCTCTTCTCGACGGGATCTCTCGGGATGATAATTTAACTTGGAGGTGCGGTTCGCACACCCTCTTAAACACCGCAGGCCCCGACCATTCGGTGCGAGGCCTTTGTGGTGATTGTGGTAATCCGGGCCGGACGGAAGTCCGATTAAGCTAAAAGGAATTCAAGCGATAGCGAATAGGCAAAGAACTGCATTCGGTTATTCCGGGTTGATTGATCAGGAGCTGGGTTCGGAGCGATATCTTCCTGTACCGTCTCGGGACGGTTGAGGGAACGCTACAGAGTTTCCGATCGACTAAGCTGCGTTGTGGGTGGCTGCGTCTCTCATGCGGATCACTGCATCCGCCTGAGGTCCTTTCTGACCCTGGACGATGTCGAATTCAACGTCATCGCCCTCTTTCAGAGTCTTGTAGCCATCCAGTTGGATTGCCGAGTAGTGAACGAAAACATCTGGCCCGTCATCACGTCCGATGAATCCGTAGCCCTTGGCGTTGTTAAACCACTTCACCTTGCCTTTGAACTGAGCCACAGGGTTTTGCCTTTCTTGCCACTTGATAGGGTTGATGAGCGAATGGAACCGGGGAACGCCCACCTTACCGACTATGACGCTCATCGGCGGCCAAAGGTTTATTGAAAGTGACCAGAAGAATCCACAAAATGAGACAGGCCGGGCAAATTGCGCGCCGGCCTGCGTGGAAGACATTGAATCGATTGAGTGAAGATACTTACGAAACCTTTACTACTTTCGTTTTTTCGCAATCCGACGAGCGTAAAGAAGGACGCTGCACAGTGTTTTGCCGTCCTTGATGCCGCCTTTTTCGATCATTTCGACAATCTCGGAGAGCTTGACGAGGCGGAACTCAATGTCCTCGTCGTCTTCGGGGTGGGCGTCGCCGGCCACGAGGCCCTCAGCGAGAAACACCTTCATTGACTCGCCAAGGAAGCCGGGACTGCCGTAGTACTCGACCAAAGGCTTCCACTTTTTGGCGCGATAGCCGGTTTCTTCTTCGAGTTCGCGCTGCGCTCCGACGAGCGGGTCTTCGCCGGGCTCAAGTTTGCCAGCGGGTAGTTCCCAGAGATACTGCTGCGCCGCGTGGCGATACTGGTGCTCCATCACGATCCATGGGTCGCGCTTGCTCCTGGATTTGTCGACGGCGAGGATGACGACGCTGCCATTGTGGCGAATGACGTCACGTTCGGAGGGCTTGCCGCCGGGCTCAAGGAGCTTGTCGTGGAGGACGCGGAAGAGCGGTCCCTCAAAGACGACCTTGGAGCTGAGAAGTTTTTCGCGCTCCTCCGCGGGCTGTTTGCCGGATTTTTTGATCTTGGGAATCTTGGGTTTGGCCGGGGATTTCTTCTTGGGCATGCGAGCTGAATCTCCTTGTGCGGTCACGAGCAGTATATGTGGCAAAGCCAGGGAATGAAGCATTCAGACCCCACAGGGAACGGTATACGCAACCAATTGGTTGCGGTTTACCCCCTATTACCCCGTCTCTTGGAGTAAATTACTTGTTTTCTTGAAGTTGAGAAACGGGTGTCGGCGCAAATTACTCAGCGAATTATGCTTAGCCGCAGATTATTCTCGGCAAAGGAGTTACGGGCGAGAAAGAACGACGAGCCTGAGTCAATTCCGACCCCGGTTTGGTTTGGTTGCAGGGGCATCTTGGACTTACGTTCCATTTTGCGCCGGGGAAGGGAAATGGTATGCAAAACGAAGAAGCTTTTATTTCGATGAATTTACATTAGTTAGGCTGAAGGATCGGGAGTCGGGGGTTGACATCCGGTGAGTGCACCCCTGGAGTGAGACAGTTTTGTTTTTGACAGTTTGACAGATTGCGGTTTGCTGGATGATTGTGTTCATTTTGCCGGCTCTTCGCGCAGAGTGGTTACCAGTTGGTGAAGCGGAGTGGCTCGTGGATTGCGGAAATTACTACTTGGACTTCCAGGACGTAGGTATTACATAAGCCCGAAAGGGCCTTTTCCTGCCCGAACTGACAGTAGACGCAACGTAATAGCCGCCTATCAAATCACCTTAGAAAGGACGGTTTTGACAATGACGATCGGAAAGGGAATCCCTGTGATCGCCGTCATAGTTGCCTCAACAATGGCGATCGCCCAAGACGCGGATGTCTACAAATCAAAGTGTCAGAATTGTCATGGAGCCACAGGTGTGCCGAGCCCCCAGGTGGCCAAGTACGTAGGCGTAAGGCCCGTGACCGACCCCGCGGTGAAAGGCATGAGCGAAGAACAGATGATCGCCATCACGACGAATGGCTTGGGCAAGATGCCGGCGTTCAAGGGAAAGCTCACCGATGCCGAGATCAAGAACGCTGTCAGTTATTTCCGCGCGTTAATTAAGTAAAAGTAGTACCGGCCAGCACAGGATTGAGTTCTCGACAATGCAGCCCCTCACTCAGCTAATTTGATGCTGCAATCGATGTCTGCACTACGGCTGAAATTCAACCCTCTTCATAGCTGTTTTCCTCAAGTAACTCCCGAGTTGTCCCCGACGCTTGCCTATGTTCGCCTTCCATTTTCTTCATACTTCAGAGTAGACGGTTACCCAACGGGAATGCCGAATCCTGGCGCGATGGGCGTTTATCAGGATGTGTCCTCGTCGTCCATATTCAGGCGTGATTCAGGCATGGCGCGATTGTGAATAAGCAGAGTCTGCTCGCGTTTGCGCGGTGATGCGACGCGATGATCAGGGAGCGGATTTGGCTGGCGTTCCGTCGGCATTGAGGAGGACGATAACGCCGATGCCGAGGGACTTCACACCCTCCTCGATTTTGTCGCGATCCCCGATGAGCAGCAAGGAAGCCTGCTCGAGACGGGCAAAGCGCCGGGTTGCTGCCTGAACATCGGCGAGCGGAGTTCGGGCAATCCGGTCGGGATCAGTCTGTATGGCCGTCATCGGCAGATTGGAGATCCAGAGGTTCTGCAGGATGCCCGTCAGGTCGGATGAGGTTTCAAACCCTGACGCATATCCCTGGGCGTAATTGGCCCGCGCGACCCGTAGCTCTGCATCGGATACGGGTTGGTCGCCCGCAATCTTCCGCGTCTGGCTGCGCAGCTCGACAAGTGCCTCCTTGGTTTTGTCGGTCTGCACAAAGCCGCTCGCGGCCCAAACGCCATATTGGACGTTGGGCGAAAAGTCGGAGCTGAATCCGTAGGTAGAACCCTGAGTTTCGCGGAGCGAGGCGTTCAGACGATCGCTCCAGACCAGACTGGCGAGGGTGAGCGGAAAGCGCGCGGGATCGTTCTGACCGACGGCGGGGAAGAGCTGCACGATGAGGGTTTGGGGGACGCCGGGTTTGTCGACGATGTAGACCTTGCCGGCGCCGGTGTTCTGCGGAGGGGGAAGCGCGGTAGGTTGGTTGGGATCGCCAGCCCACGAGCCGAGATACCTGCTGGCCAGGCTCACAGCGTCACTGAGGGAAATGTCGCCGGCGAGGAACAGTGCGGCGTTGCCAGGTTTCCACCAGGACTGGTAGAAGCGGCGTAGATCGTCGCGCCGGAGTTTGGAGAGCCCATCTTGCGTCGCGATGATGCGGGCATAGGGATGATCTGGTCCGAAGACCAGCATGGGAGCCACTCTCTGCGCGACATCGCCGGAGTCGGATTCGCCCTGCGCGGCCATCGCGATCCACTGCTGCCTCTGGTTTTCGAAGCTGAATTCTTTGAAGTCGGGATGGATAGCGACGTCGGCGAGGATGGCGAAGGCGGGGTCGACGTTCTTTGCGACCACTTCAAAATTGAGGCTGGCGAGATCGGATGTCACTGACTGCTGGATGGTGCTGGCCCCGGCGGCTTCCATGCCGTCGCGAATCGCGGTTCCGGAGCGCGACGTGGTGCCGCGCGCCATCGTGGTAACAGTCATGAGCGAGAGGCCGGCTTTGCCGATGGGGTCGTACATATCGCCCGCACGGGCTGCGAGGACGACCGAGACTTTGGGCGCGTCCGCGCGGTGGACAACGAATATCTGGAGTCCGTTGGGCAGAGTGGCGGATTCGACGGCCGGAGCGTTGAATGGCGGATTCGGATGAATGGGAGGGACTAGAGAACGATCAAGCGTGGCTTGTTCGGGGGTTCCGGCTGAAGTATCTGGATGAAAGCGGATGAGTAAACGGGCGCTGCCGCCGATCCACCGGCTGGCTGCCGCCTGCAGATCGGCGGCGCTTAGCGATTCGACGTGTGCCCAGCGGCGTTCGAACTGATCCGGGTTGCCGGTAAAGACGTTGGACTCGTTGAGCGTCGCGGCCATGGACTGCAGCGTATCAAATTGGGAGAGTTCGCCGAATTCCAGTTTGCTGCGAACCCACTGGAGTTCCGTGCCGCTGGGGCCGTCTTTGGCAAAGGCTGCAATGTCGGCGTCAACTTTGCTCTCGACATCGGCGAGCGGCACGCCAGTGCGCGCGCTGGCCATGACAACGAATTCCGAGGAGTCTTCAAATGTGTTCAGGTCCACCGACTCTTCTGAGCAGAGTGGCTTTTCGGCATAGACTAGATCCGCGCTGAGGCGGCGGTTGAGTATACGGGCAACGGCCTCGAGGGAGAGCGTGTCGTCGGATCCCCACGCAGCTACGGGCCAGACAAAATAGGTTCGCGCTTCCCCGACGTGGTCGCGAACATCGACAACCTTCTGCGCGTCGACGTTGGGAATCCAGCTTACAGGTTGCAGGATGGTTTGCGCGGAGCGGATTGGGCCGAAGTATTTGGCGATCCACTCTCTCACAGCGGAGGGATCGAAGTCGCCGACGATCGTCATGGAGAGGTTGTTGGGCGCGTAGTAGGTGGAGAAGAAGTCTTTGGCGTCGGTGACAGTGGCGGCGCGCAGCTCATGCGGGATGCCAATCACGGAATGCGAATAGGGATGGCCCGCAGGATAAAGGCTCTGGCGCAGAACGACGTCAACTATGCCGTACGGCTGGTCTTCCATGCGCTCGCGGCGTTCATTCTCGACCACGGATTTTTGATTATCGAAGCGCTCCTGGGTGAGAGATTCGCCAAGAGTGGCGAGTCGGTCGGATTCCAGCCACAATGTGTGTTCGAGGGCGCCGGACGGCACCATCTCGTGATATTCGGTAATGTCCAGGCCGGTGCCGGCGTTAGCAGAGCCCCCGAGTTTTTCGATGCGCTGCATGTACTCCCCGGGGGCATTCTTCGAGCCTTCGAACATCATGTGCTCGAAGAGGTGAGCAAGGCCCGTGGTGCCGACGGCTTCATTCTTCGAGCCGACGTGGAACATCAGATCGACGTAGACGGAGGGTACGCGATGATCGGGGACGAGAATAACCTGGAGACCATTGGGCAGCGCATATTTTTCGTACTCCGCATGGGGTCTGGCGAAGTCCGCGGCGGGCACAGGCGCAGGGGGCTGGACTTGGGAAGTCTGGGCGGCAGCGGCGCACAGGAGCGAAGCGCACAGGCAGAAAGACATAGGAACTGCGGCTTTCATCGAGAGTTCTCCTCAGCATGACTGGGTGAACGGATTGCGACCCAGCTTAGCCTGAGTGGAGAGGGCGTAGCAAGCTGCCCGCGCGACGGGCGACGCAGGCGCAGCTACTAAAGAGCAGGAGCGACGAAGGTCGGCTTGTGTGAAGGAGTAGCATGACTTCTTGTGGGTTCCGGGCGGTATGTGGGCTAACCGGACATAACGCGGTTTTTCGAGTGAGTTCCGGTTTGGCAGGCATATGCTCATCGATGCGGACAGCCCGGCCAGCAGCACGGTCGCCGCATCCCTTCTTTGAGCTCCGAGCACACCCTTTCGACATGCTGCCGCCTTGTCTCCTCTTTCTTAACGGAGATGGTCCAGCAGATCCACTCGTTCCGCGCGAGCGGTGTTATGTCTTCCCAGGCCGCCAGTGCATTCGCGTCGGACACCAGCGCCTTTCGGAGATCAGTCGGAAGGTCATGTACGACTCCTCTGGAGATTCGAACGGTTGTCATAGGGTTATCCCGCAGGCTAAAGGATCAAGCATATGGCCCGAGAGTACAACTCGGATTCCGGGACTATCGGCGGGCAATACGGAATTTACTTCTCCTCCAGCCTTGTTTGGTGACCGGGAGAGGCCGCACTGTTGACGTCAAGGCTCTCCGGTATGAGTGTTTGGATCATTCTCCGTTGAGGGCGGTGGTGGCGGCTTTGAGTTTGTCGACTTCGCGCTCGATGGCGGCGGCGGTTCTTGCGATCTGGGGATCGACGGCAGACCACTGTTTTTGCTCGATGGATTCGCGGACGGCGGGAAGGGTTTTGACGCCGTAGCCGGTGAAGAATCCGGGGGCGTAGATCATATTTTCAAACCACGGGCGATTGGGCAGGCCCGCAGGATCAGTGAGGGCGTGTTCGGTTGCGATGAGAAGTGCGTTGACCTTGGGGTCGGCACTCTCCGCGTGGGCGGTGAAGGCTTTCTCGTAATCTGCGGCCGCAGCGGTGAGGTCGTCGGAAGCCTGATCGAGCGGGGCGAAGTTGAAGTAGGGCGGAACCACGTCAACCGGAGGTGGAACGCTGGTCTTTTTGGGATCGGCGGCAGCCTTGTAAACGCCGTCGGCGAGGTCGGCATTTCGGTCTTTGATCTGGGTGCGCATGGTGTCGGCGAGTTTTTTGACCTCGGTGACGTAAGTGTGGATGGTGTCGGCCTGATCGGTGAATTGATAGGGGAGAACATCGGCGTCGGCCATGCGCATCATCATGGTGCCGGCGGTCTGCGCGAGCGCTTTCTCGTAGACGAATTCAGTGTCCTGGAAATGAGTGTAGTAGTAGAAGTCGTCGTAGACGGAGTGATACTGGCCTCCGCCTTCGTCTTCGCCGCCGTAGGCGAGGTTGACGCTGGGAACGCCGAGGTGGTCGATGAAGACGGTGTAGTCAGAGCCGGAGCCGAGAGCGGAGATGCGTGAGTCGGGCCGTGACTTGGCTTCGGCGCGCGACTCGGGTGTGCCGCGCAGACGGGCGGCGAGGCGCGCGCGCTTCCAGGCGGACATTTTTGTTTCGGGGTCATCGACGTCTTTGGCGACACTGTTGATGAAGTTTTCGAGCGAGTGCGAACCGCCGGCGTGGAAGAATCCCCGGCCGTTGCCGTCGGAGTTGAAGTAGGCGACTGCGTGCTGTTTCAATTCGTCGGCGTGATACTCAGCCCACTCGGTTGAACCGAGGAGCGCGGGTTCTTCGCCGTCCCAGAAGCAATAGATGATGGTGCGGGCGGGTTTCCAACCTTGCTTGAGCAACTCGCCGAGGGCGCGTGCTTCTTCAAGTTCGGGGCTGGCGCCGCTGAGGGGGTCTTCGGCGCCGTTGACCCAGGCGTCGTGATGATTGCCGCGGATGACCCACTCGTCGGGGAAAGTTGCTCCAGGGATGGTGGCGACGACGTCATAGAGAGGCTTGCGATCCCAATTGAAGGCGACGGCAAGATGAGCTTGCGCTTTGCTGGGTCCAGTTTTGTAGGTGAAGGGAAGATCGCCGCGCCAGTTCTCGGGGACGGTCTGGCCTCCGAGCGACTTCAAAAAAGGCTGCGCGTCGGCATAGGAGATGGGCAGAACCGGAATCTTCGTGATGGTCTGCACCTGGTCGAGCGGGATGAGTTTGACGCCGGGCTTCGCGCCTACGCCGGGAGTCTGCGGATCGCCGGGGTAGACGGGCATGTCCATGACGCTGCCGCGCTGTGCACCGTCGGCGGGACGCATGGGGCCGTCAGGGTAGGAGTCGCCGCGGGCATAGCCGTCGTCTTTGGGGTCGGAGTAGATGATGCAACCGACGGCACCGTGTTCGGCGGCGACCTTGGGCTTGATGCCGCGCCAGGTCTCGCCATAGCGGGCGATCACGATGGCTCCTTTGACGGACACGCCCATGGCGTCGAGCTGCTCGTAGTCGGAGGGGGCGCCGTAGTTGACGTAAACCAAGGGAGCGGTGACATCGCCATCTTTCGAGTAGGCGTTGTAGGTGGGCAGCTGCTCGTCTTTCTGGTTGGAGGTGGGATCGACGGCCAGCGCGGGCTCTTCGAGCTTGGCGGTGAATCTTGTCGGGCCCGAGGAGTTCGAGCTTGCGGGATTTTGGCGTGGGGAAGAGTGCTTCGAACTGCTCGATCTTGGCGTCCAGGCCGTAGGACTTGAGCTGGGCCAGCAGCCACTCGGCATTGTCCTTGTCGTAAGGAGACCCCACGTGATGTGGGCGCGCGGAGAGGCGGCGCATGTTCTCGCGAATGCGATCGGGTTCAGGGATGGCGCGGAATTTCTGCTCCCACTGCACTTCGGCAGTGGAGTGCACGGCGGTATAGCCGCGCAGGGATTCAGTGATGCGACGGGTCCACGGCGTAGGCATTCATGGACAGGATCAAAAGGCAGGCAAAGAGTTTACGCATACGACGGGCACCTCATTGGACAGAGATTTCTGCAACGATGCTGCGGTCTTGCGCTTGGGGTATTGCGGGGTAAAGAGAATCTAATACCCGCGGCCCGGTGGGGTCAATCGGGAACTGATCAAGGCGCCGGCGAGTCCTAAGAGTTTAGTTGACAGGATCGGCAGATCTGGCCTAGACTCCTATGAACATAGGAGGTCGTGTGGAAATGGGTGCGAAGAAAGCCGGGCTGACGAGGCTTGAACTGAAGATCATGCAGGTGATCTGGAAGCGGGGAAGCAGCACGGTGGCCGCAGTGCAGGCGGAGGTGAAGCCGGCGCTGGCGTATACGACGGTGCAGACGGTGCTGAACATTCTGGAGCGTAAGGGCAAGCTGAATCGCGAGCTTGAGGGGCGGGCGTTTGTGTACTCGGCGAAAGTGAGCGAGGAGAAAGCGATCGGGCAAAGCCTTGGCGACCTGATCGATCGCATGTTTGGAGGGTCGAGTGAAGAACTGGTGATGAGCCTGTTGAAGAGCCGCCAGATTGATGCGAAGCGGCTGGCGAAGTTGACGGAGCAATTCAGCAAGGCCAAAGGAGATGCGGTATGAGCGGCTTTGAAAACTTTCTCTTATCGTATCTTTTGAATTCCCTTTGGCAGGCACCACTGGTTTTTTCCGCGGCGTGGATTGCGGCGCGCATGCTGCGTGCTGCCGGTTCAGCGGCGGAACATCGTGTTTGGGTAGGGGCGCTGGTGCTGGAAGGTTTGCTTCCTGCGGTTTCGATTCTTCCCTGGCGGTGCATCCACTTGGGGTGGCACACGAATGGTGGTTCGATTGGCGATGCGCATGTTTCGGTACAAATGGGCGCAGGCGCAGGATTTGCGGCATTGCGGCTTCCGCAGGCCATGATAACGGCGCTCACCGTCGTGTATGGGTTGATGGCCATCTACTTCATCGCGCGGTTTGTCTGGCGGTGCGTACGTCTTTCGGCCCTGGTGCGCCGGGCTGAGCCGCTGATGCTGAGCGGAGAGGCAGCGGTTTCTTGCGAGCGCTGGCTGGACCGGTTCGGCATCGCGCGTCCGATCGCGATTGTCTGCTCGGATAAGGTTTTCGCGCCGGTGACGATGGGCATCACGCGGAGTCGCGTCATGCTGCCGGCGGGGATGATGACTCGCTTACCCCAAGTTGATCTCGACACGGCGATCGCACATGAATTCGCGCACATCCGTCGGAATGATTTTCTGAAGAATCTGGCTTACGAGATCGTAGCCCTCCCCATCTTCTATCACCCCTGTCTTTGGTTCACGCGGCAACACATCATGGAAACGCGGGAAATGGTGTGCGATGAGATGGCTGCTGGAATCTCAGGCGGCCAGGAATATGCGCAATCACTGTTAAGGCTGGCTTCGCTGCTTTTGCAGGGAAGGCCGGTGAGGGTACCTCACGCCATCGGAGTTTTCGATGCCAACACGCTCGAAAGGAGACTCATGAAACTTACGGAGAAGAAGAAAGAAGTTGGCCGTTTGCGCGTGTGCGTCGCTGTGGTGGCAAGCGTGGTGTTGGGAGTTACAACGGCTGCCTCGGCAGTTGCGCTGCGTCTCGGCGTTGACTCACAGGCAACGACGGATAAGCCGGCGACGAAGAAACCGCACTCCATTTCACCGGAGACGATGGCGGAAAACATCATCAGCAAGGTGAATCCCAAGTATCCGCCGGAGGCCAAGAAGGCCGGCATTCAAGGGACCGTGATCCTGGATGCAGTCGTCGGCAAAACCGGGGATGTAGAGAAGTTGAATGTTGTGTCGGGGCCGAACGAACTTCAGCAGTCCTCGCTGGATGCGGTGCGGCAGTGGAAGTACAAGCCATTTTTGTTGAATGGGGATCCGATCGAAGTAGAGACGAAGATCAGCGTGGTTTATTCGTTGGAGAAGTAGAGGGAGGCACTACGTTGATTTGGGGTTCGCGGTATCCCATCCTAGCGACAAACGATGAATACGTGGCAAGGAAGGGAACTGCATGATATCTGGAGAAAGGCCCGGGCCTGAAGGCCCGCTTTTGAGGGAGTCTGTTCAGCGGCCTGAAGGCCGCTGCTCCCTCCGTTCGCTGGTTTCTATGGATTGTGTAACCCAGGTCTGAGAATCCAGACCTGGGGCACCCAAACATCAATGTGGGCAGATCTCAGATGCCGGCGTACCACGCGTATCCGGCTTCGGGGGACGCGGAGCCCAAGCCTTTACCGAATCTCTTCAGAGAGTCGGTGGCCGTGATGCGGGTTATGTACTTCACGCTCTTGTAGCCGAGTTGGCGAGGCAGGCGCAGGCGCAGCGGGCCGCCGAACCCCACGGGGAGATCGCCGTCGTTCATGCCCATGGTGAGGAACGTTTGGGGATGCGTGGCGTCGGCCATGTCGATGCTTTCCCACCAGTCCTTGTCGATGGAGAAATAGACGACGTAGCGCGCCTGCGGCAGGACGCCGACGGTATCGAGCACGTTGACCAGCGGTGTTCCGATCCACTCGGCGATGTACGACCAGCCTTCTTCGCACACAACTTCGGTGATCTGGCTGTGAACGGGAAGAGCCTTGAGGTCGGCGAGCGAAAACGACGTGGGATGCGCAACCATACCGTCGACTGCCAGCTTCCAGTCGGAGAAGCCGGTGGCCTGATGGCGTTTGAACGCTTCGCTGGGAGGAGCGGTTTCGTTGCGGAAGGGAACCTTGGAAATCATGCTGCGAGGGAATTCGCGGGCCAATGAATGCCTGGTGAGTATGCGCTGGGCGGCGTAGGTGAGAGATTCGCCCGGACCGAAGAATCCACCGCTGTCGGGTGGGATGAGTCCGTAGCGACGGGCGATGCGGGAAGCGGCGGCGAGACCTGCGACGCCGGAGGTAGCGGCAAGGCCTGTGGTGATGAGCTTGCGGCGAGAGATGTTGCTCATGGGCGCTCCGAGGGGACGTTGGCTCGTCCGGTGATCATGGCCCGCATGCGACTCCAGAAGCCGGCGAGGGCAATCATCGCTACGTGGACGATGAGGAAGAAGACCAGGAATCCCGAGACGAAGAAATGCAGAGTGCGCGCGGATTGGCGTCCACCGAGAAGATTGACGGCGGCCGGTACTGCGGAGTCGAAGGCAGGTGAGAGCGCGAGGCCGGTCCAGATGACAAGGGGGAACAGGACGAAGATAACGACGAGATATGCGGTGCGCTGTACGACGTTGTAGGTGCTTCCATTTGCCGAATCGGGCGGCGCCCGGCGCAGATATTTCGCGAACACCGCACGGAATGCACCCCAATTGCGATCGGCGGGCGAGGGGAGCAGATTCTTGCGGAAGTGGCTGTTGAGCAGGCTCGCCACGACGTAGACGAGCCCGGTGAGCACCAAAACCCATGCGGCCTCGAAGTGGAGATAGCGGCTCCAGCCATTCTGATCGGGCATTACGTAGTTGTAGCCAGAGGGAACCGTGTCTCTAGAGGCGGGTATAGGGATCTTGAAAAGTGGCGGAGTCCCGGAGTTGCCGGTTTCGCCCCAGTAGAAGCGGGGGTGCGAGATCACGATTTCGCCGCCCGTGATGAGTAGGGCAAGGAACGAAATGACGGTGATCCAGTGGGTTATGCGGACAAGTGCAGTGTGCCGCTGAGTGACTTGCAATTCGGACCAGGAAGTGACTGGCACGCGGGGAGGATAGCACACACAAAGCACGAAAATCTCGGAAACGAGTTGCGTGTCGATCAGACTCTTCCTCTTCGGCCTGCGCGTTCGGTACCCGCCTGCTGCTCGGCTTACGCCGTCGCCGGTCCAGTAATCCCCGAGGGCCCTGCTCCTCAAGCCGCTTCCGCCAGAGACGTATCTGTCGGTCGCTGATGCCGACTAACTCCGCTGCCGTTATGCGGACACTCCACTCGCTAAAATCACCGGACATATTATGTGCTAACGACAGTGGCCAACCCGCCAAGCCGCGGAGCGTGGTTGCAAGTTTCGAGACTGCGTGCAACGGCGGGTGTGCAGGAAGTGTGCCGCCCCCAAGAAACAGAGACCCTTCCCGCCAGCCGACTTCACGTTAGTAGTGTTGAAGTCCCGCTGCGATAGGGCGTCCAAGATTCCATAGAAAGGCATTGCACAGACGGAATCAAACAATGGCCAATGGCAGCTTCTCTGCGAGAGGATGGCGGGCATTTTACGGGGAGTTTTGCCAAACAGGAAGCAGGGGTAGGGCATCCGATTGGCACGGGCGGTAGTTGTGCATCGCATGAGGGTGCCGTGGCATCCTTAACACAGCCAAGTTTCTGTCCGAACCCAAGCGGACCGGGGTAAGCCAAAACGAAATCCGTCGGAAGGTACACGTTGCCGAGTTCAGACTGTTATCCCATTGATGTGACTCCCGGATTGAGCCGGCTGTTTCTGGACTTCTGTGCCGGGGACCCGCGTGTGCGGCCGTTTTACTCCTCTTTGCCGCGCGAGACGGGATGGCAAAGGCGATTCCGATCCCGGACCATTGGAACGAAGTCATTGAGCTGCTGGCCACGCAAAATACCTCGGCTGCAACGGCTCAGGCATTGCAGGCACTCAGGGCTGGCGCGGGGACGGTCGTGACTGGGCAGCAGGTAGGGTTGCTGGGCGGGCCGCTGTTCACCCCATTCAAGGCCGCAACGGCGCTGGCGCGGGCGCGACAAGCCACTGCAGCGGGCCATCCGCACGTGGCAATCTTCTGGCTGGCGACAGAAGACCACGATTTCGCCGAGATCAATCACGTCACCTTCCCTTCACGGAAAGAACTTAAGAAGCTGGTCTACGCGAAGGCTCCGGCCAATCCCGTGCCGGTGGGCAGCGTTGTGCTCGACGAGACGATTGAGCCGCTGATGGAGCAAGCGTGGGAGTTGCTGGGCGCTTCGGATGCAATGGATGCGCTTGTAGCCGCGTACAAGCCGGGGCGGACATTCGGGCAGGCGTTCGGGGAGTTCTACGCGCGAGCCTTTGCGGCGCAGGGATTGCTGGTGCTGGATGCGGCTGGGAGCGAAGTGCATCGGCTGGGTGCGCCGGTGCTGCGGGCGGCCATCGAACGAGCGGATGAACTGCATGCGGCGTTGCTGGAGCGGAACAAGGCGCTAGAGGCTGCGGGATATCATGCGCAGGTTGCCGTGGCGCCGCAGTCAAGTCTGCTGTTTTTGATTGATGAGCGCAGCGGGGCGCGGATTGCACTGAAGCGGACTGCGCCGAATGCTGCTGAGCCCAATGGGCTATGGCAGGCGGGCCGCGAGAGGTTTACGACGGCGGATTTAGTGGGCATTCTGGCGGCCGAGCCGGAGCGGATTTCGCCAGCAGCGCTACTGCGGCCGGTGTTTCAGGATTTTCTACTGGGGACATCGCTGATTGTGGGCGGCCCGGCGGAGATTGCATACTTTGCGCAGTCGGCGGTTCTATACGAGCGCATCCTGGGGCGGAAGACGGCGGCGGAGCCGAGGCTTTCGGCGACACTCATTGAACCTGCAATCGGCGAACTTCTGCGCAAGCATGAACTGGGGCTGGAACGAGTTTTGAAAGAGACAGCGGATTCGCTTGCACAATTGCTGGCGGCGCGAGCGATGCCGGTGGAAGGCAAGCGCAAGCTGGCGGCGGCGGGGTCGGCGCTCGATACGGAGCTGAAGCCGCTGCTCGAGTACATGACGGCGATGGATGCGGGGCTGGGGCGATCGGCGGAGACGGCAGCGAGCAAGATGCGCTACCAGATGAACCGCCTGCGGCGGCTGGCGGCGAACTTCGAGTTGCAGCGCGAAGGCTCGCTGCGCAGGCATGCGGAAGCGATTGAGCGAGCGCTGAATCCAGGCGGAGTTTTGCAAGAGCGCGTGCATGGCGCGGGGTACTACTTCGCTCGCTATGGGTTTGAGCTGGCGGAGACGCTGACGGGGCTGGCTGGCGATCCCTGTCCGGGGCACAAGGCTGTCTGGCTTTGACACGAATGCCGGTCCTCGCTATCAGGAGGCCGTGAACTGGCCGACACAATTCACCACTGACAATGCAAAACTGTGAGCGGCGCGCCAGTGCTCTGTTCGGAGGAGGGCTCTTTGGTGGGCGGGCCGGTCAAGCCCCAGCCGGCGTGGCCGTGGAAGGTGTCGGCGAAGAGCTGGAAGGAGCGGCCGCAGGCATTGCACGCGAAGTTGTGTTCGACGACGTCGGCGGGCCACTCCTGGTTGAAGAGGTCTTGCAAAGGGCAGGTGCTTGAAGCGAGCGTCATCCTGCCATCGTCAACCGCGGTCAGGAGCCTGCGGGCGAGTTCGAGATACTCCGCTGGCTTGTCGATGCTCCGGCTCTCCAAGAGCCCTTCGCATTGTGAGCAGGAAGCCACTGCATGAGTTTGCCACTTTGCTCGATGGTCGGGAGCGATGCCGAAGGTACATGGGTAATGTTGACCCAAAGGCACTCCGATTGCGGCTGGACAGATCGAATCGAACGGCGGAGGAGCCACTTTGTATAATTCCCCCGAAATGATCGGAGACAGGCGATGAGGCAGTTGTTGGTGACGGCGGTCCTGTGTGCGGCAGTCGGTGCAGTGCACGCGCAGAAGGAACCTTGTGCCTTGCCCGGTGATAACAATGCGTTTCTGGGGATCCGGACGATTCGGATGTGGCCCGGTGAGGCTCCGCAGGCCAAGGGAACGGCTTGCGAAGACACCCCGACGCTGACGATTTTTGATCCACAGCAAGGGCACGACAACGGGTCGGCGGTGGTGGTGCTGCCCGGCGGGTCCTATGAGCATCTGGCGGCGAATCTGGAGGGCCGCCAGGTAGCGGACTGGTTCACGTCGCGAGGGTTCCGGGCGTTTGTGCTCAGCTATCGGCTGAGTTCGAACGGATATCTGCTCCCGGTGCCGTTGCTCGATGCGCGGCGGGCGGTGCAGATGGTGCGTGCGCGCGCCAGCGATTATCACATCGATCCGAATCGCATTGTGATGATTGGGTTTTCGGCGGGAGGCCACCTGGCGGCGCTGGCGGCGACGCAGCCAGTCGAAGGCAAACCTGATGCAGAGGATCCGATTGACCGGGTGTCGAGCCGTCCGGACTTTCTGGTGCTCGGCTATCCGTGGATCGGGGCCATCTCGCGCGACACGTCGCATCTGAGCTACTGCAAGCTTTTCAATGTGATGGACAAATGCGATGTACTCCGTACCTCTTACTCCCCCGACCTCTTCGTCACTTCCAAGACTCCTCCGACCTTCTGGTACCACACGGCAGACGATCAGACCGTGCCGGTGGAGCAGGGGCTTAGGTTTTATGAGGCTCTGATCAAGGCGGGAGTTCCGGCGGAAGGGCACATCTTCGCGAAGGGTCCCCACGGGACCGGATTAGGCAAAGGCGACGCCTCACTAGACCAGTGGCCGAGATTGCTGGAGACTTGGCTTCGGGCACAGGGACTCTTGACGCCGGACGCGTCTGCGGCGCGGATAAAGTAGGTGCTCTGTGTCTCCCGATGAGTTCCCGATGGAGACAATCGTCGCGGATTGCAAACTCACGCAAATAATTGCGTCTTCCCGGCTGGGTTTACCGTCGCTTTAAAATCCACGTATTTGATCGACTCCTTGGCGATTGAGGAGTCGCTGTGACACCGCATCCCTGCCCCATGGGGCTGCGGGTGATTGATCAACTCTCATTCTTTGGAGGATTTTCCGCTCATGATGGCAGTCCGTCGATTTGCATTCAGCTGGGTTTCTGCGGCAGCTTTGCTTTGTGTTTTAAGTAGTCAGTCGTTCCAGTCGCGTGCGCTGGCTCAGGAGCGTCCTGCAGCTCAGCAACAGGCCCAGCAGCCGGCGCATCCGGGCGGCGAGGAGCAGAAGGAAGCTCCCAAGGAAACGCCGATTCCGCCGGAGAAGAGTTCGGTGACGCATCACGAACTGATGCTGAATGGCAAGTCGCTGAAATATACAGCGACGGCAGGCACTCTGCTGATTCGTGATGAGGACGACAAGCCCTACGGCAGCATTTTCTATGTGGCCTATACGCTGGATGGCGCGGAGCCGACGACGCGGCCGGTGAGTTTTCTGTATAACGGCGGTCCGGGATCAGCAACCCTCTGGTTGCATATGGGCTCATTCTCGCCGGTTCGCATCCAGACAGACAGTCCGAATGCCACGGCGGGGCCGCCGTTCAAACTGGTGCCGAACCAGTATTCGCTGCTGGACAAGACAGATCTTGTGTTCATCGACGCTCCTCTGACCGGTTATTCGCGCGCGGTCGGCAAGGCGCAGCCGAAGGATTTTGCAGGCGTTGATCAGGATCTGAAAGCATTTGATCGCTTTATTGCCCGGTATATCTCGGTGAACCAGCGGTGGAATTCGCCCAAGTTTCTGATTGGCGAATCGTATGGAACCACGCGGTCGGCGGGCTTGTCGGATTTGCTGGGGGAGGATGGGATTCAGTTGAACGGGATTGTGCTGATCTCGTCGATTTTGAATTATGCGGTCCGTTCGCCTGGGTACGACACTATCTACATTTCGAATTTGCCAAGTTACGCGGCGGCGGCGTGGTACTTCAACAAGGTGCAGAACAAGCCGCCGGATGTAGCGACATGGGTGCAGCAGGCAAGGGAGTTTGCCGCGGGGCCGTATGCGGCGGCGCTATACCAGGGACACAATCTGCCGGCGGCGCAACTCGACTCTGTCGCCAGGGAGATGAGCCGGCTGACGGGGCTGAGCGTGGACTACATCAAGGAAGCAAACTTGCGCGTATCGCCGACGCGGTTCCGCAAAGAAGTGCTTCGCGGCGATCGCAAGACGCTGGGCCGGTATGACATGCGGTTCGAGGGCGAGGACGTCGACGCGGCGGGCGAGAATCCGAGCTACGACGCTTCGGACACGGGGATCTCCGGGGCGTTTGTCGCGGCAATCCACGATTACCTGGAGCGCGAGTTGAAGTACGAGAGCAGCGATACGTATCGGCCGAGCGCGGGTGACATCGGGCAGTGGGACTGGAAGCACAGGCCTGCGGGTGCTGGGCCGGGATTTGGAGGCCAGCAATTGCAGCCCTACGTCGCCGGAGATCTGGGCGCGGCTATCCGGAAGAATCCGCACCTGAAGGTGTTTTCGGCGAACGGATATTTCGACCTGGCGACGCCGTTCTTCGCGACGGAATACGACCTCGATCACATGGACCTGGAGCCGGAACTACGCGGGAATGTGCAGTTCGGGTACTACCCTTCGGGTCACATGATTTATCTGAATGTGGATGCGCTGCACCAGTTGAAGGATGATCTGGCGGCGTTCATCGACAAAGCGACGAAATAAGCTGATTCGCGCCGCCGATCAGAGTCGGATCAGCGGTTCTGGCGATGCGCTGGATCTGCTGATGACAAAGGAAAGCGCCGGGACTTGAGAGTCCCGGCGCTTTTGTTTGGCCTAGTTCTGGGGTTGAGGAGTTGAGCCGGCGGGCGGGGGGGAGGGGGTGGACCGCCGCCGGGGCCGTTACGGCGCATGTTGGCCTGCATGGCGTCGAATTTCTGCTTCTGTTCGTCGGTGAGAAGGGCCTTGATGCTGTTATTGGTGCCCATCGAGATGGTACGCGCCTGGGCTCGGCGGTCATCCTGCGAGAGCGATTCGTTCTGCATGAGCGCCTGCATCTTCTGCTGACGGTCGACCAGCAGGGGTTTGATCTGGCTCTGCTGATCCGTGGTGAGGTTCAGTTCGTGGGTTAGGCGCTCGAGCTGGCGGTCGGGGTCCATGCGCATGCCGCGGCCACCCTGGGGAGGCGCGGCTTGACCCTGATCTGGGGGTGGTGGGGGAGGGTTGTCCTGAGCGAAGGCGGCGCCGGTGACGCCGAGGGCGAGCAGGCCGCTTAGAGCCAGGGTTGCGAACTTGGTTTGCATAGGGTTTTGAATCCTCCGATTCTGCGTGAGGAACCAGCACGGCTTTACGGGGCCGGGGGCTCGGTTCCTCGGATGTTTTCCCGGGCAAAAGGGTTTGCCGGAAAGTGCCGTTCAGGGAGGTAGACGGGAAACTGTCCGATGGGATGAGGAAGAGTGGAGGCTTGGGTTGAGATTGGTTCGAAAAAGACCCTAAAAAATTAGAGGCGGGCGCGTCGGCTTCGGGAGTGGAAGGATTCCCGGAACCGACTGCCCGCTGGACCCTGAACCGGGTCTAGGTGGTATGTTTAGTTTAGGCCTGTTGTACCGGAAATCAAGTTCTTTTTTGGTCCGAAGTCCCGATTCGTGACAGCTGTCACAAGACCCTCTCACATAGCGCCGTGCGGCGTTGACCGTGGGGGTTTGCCCCTGATACAAAAAGGTGTTCTAGGGCTTTTTCCTGATTCTGTTTTGTAACTGAAATTCCGCAAGGTTGTCGCTCCCTGGGGGTCGCGCCAACTCAGCAGTATCTGGTTGCGATGCACCATCAGGAAAAAGGCGAAACCCGCGAAGGAAATACCCGTCTGCCTGAGTTAACCGAATACAAACATGGATGAAATTGTTCAACAAGTCGGTGCCCTTCTGCTCGGCGCCATCCCCACGATTCTGCTCTTTATCGTGCTGGTAGCGGCCTACCAAATCCTGGTGCAAGGTCCGCTGAATCGGACACTTGCGGAGCGCCGCGCCCGAACCGAAGGCGCCGTGGAAAACGCCCACAAGGCAATTGCCCAGGCAGAGGCCAAGGCGGCAGAGTATGCCGACAAGCTTCGCCACGCGCGGGCCGAGATTTTCAAGATGCGGGAGCAGAGGGCAAAGCAGCGAAACGCGGAGCGCGAATCCGCGCTGGATGCAGCCAGAAAGGCCTCCGGAGCCAAGGTAAGCGAGGCAAAAGTGGAGATGGATGCAGAGACAGAACGTGCCAGACAGGCAATCCAGGGTTCGGCGGGGGAACTGGCCAATCAGGTGGTACAAGCGGTGCTTCCGCTGGCTGCCGGGAGTACCCGTTGAAACAGAATCTGCTGCAAACACGAATTTCTATCCGGATTTTGAGACTTGTTCTTTTGGGCGTACTGAGCCTGACGATGGTTTCGCCCATTTGCGTCATGGCCAGCCAGCAGAATCCTGAGCCTCCGTCGCAGCCGGCCGTGGAAACGCCTGCACAGGAAGCGCAGAATCCCGCAAAGACGGAAGCCGCCAAGACCGAGGAGCAAGAGAACGATCAGTACCGGCATGCGTCGGTCGTGCAGTCGCTGGCGCGGCTGATGCACATGGACGTGGAGACGGCGGCGCGGACGTTCGAGATTTTCAACGTCAGCGTGGTGGTACTGGGAATCGTGATTCCGCTGATTCGGATCATGCCGAAGTTGCTGCGCAAGCGGTCTGAGAAGATTCGGGCCGATATTGATGCGGCACGCAAGACGACCGAGGATGCGAACACGCGGCTGAGCGCGGTGGAGGCAAAGCTGGCGAGCCTGGACCAGGAGATTGCGAAGTTTCGCGTCGAGGTAGAGCAGCAGATCGCGCAGGATGAGCAGCGCGGCAAGGCGATGCTGGAAGAAGAGAGCGCGCGGATTGTGGCCTCGGCGGAGCAGGAGATTGGCGTTGCGGCGGCACAGGCGAAGCGCTCGTTGCGGCATTTTGCGGCAGACCTGGCAATTGATCAGGCAGTCAAGAAACTGGTGCTGACGCCGGAGACAGATCGGGAGCTGATTGCCGAGTTTGTGAATGAAACGGGTCGTGACGGAATGCACGGCGGAGGGAAGAACTGATGGCCGCCGCATTTGCCTCACGATATGCGCGCGCGTTTGCCGACGTGGTGGCTTCGGCCAGGCTGGATGCGACGGCGCTGGACCGGCAGTTCAACGATTTTCTGGCGACATGGGACGGCAGCAGGGAATTGCGTGAGCTTTTCATCAACCCGGCGGTTCCGGCAACGCAGAAAGTCGCCATTCTGGACAAGCTGAACACGAAGATGGGATTGCAGAAGGAATTGCGCAATCTGCTGGCGGTGCTGATCAACAACGACCGTATCGGCGAGGTGCATGAAGTCGCTACGGCGTGGCGCGCGGAGATGCAGGAGCGGCTGGGGATTCGCCAGGCAGAGATCGTGACAGCGCGGGAGTTGGGTCCGCAGGAGCGCGCTGAACTGGTGGCTGGAGTGGGGAAGCTAGCGGGATCGCGCATCGAACCGACGTTCAAGCTGGACCAATCCATCATCGGCGGAACGGTGGTTCGGATCGGATCGACGGTGTACGACGGATCAGTCCGCGGGCGGCTGGAGAGATTGAAGGAAGCATTGATTGCGGGCTGATGCCTGAAGCAGGGGCCAGGGTTCAGAGATCAGAAGACCTTGGCCGCTAAAACGAAAGATTCGCAAGCACGAAAGCAGTTAGCACCGGGAAAAAGGAGTTCGGCGGTCAAGGAAAACGGCGGTTGCAGGTTGGCATCCGGAAGGATAGACCCCTGAACCCTGGTCCCTGATCCCTGAGGAACGAAATGGCTCAGATCAAGGCAGACGAGATTACGCAACTACTTCGCGAGCAGATCGCGAATTACGACTCCAAAGTCCAGGTGGACGAGGTCGGCACGATCACCTCGCTCGGCGACGGCATCGCGCGCATTCACGGGCTCGACAAGGTGATGGCGGGCGAACTGCTCGCATTCCCGCACGGCATTGCCGGGCTGGCACTCTCGCTGGAAGAAGACCAGGTGGGCGCGGTGGTGCTGGGAGACTATACGGAGCTCCGCGAAGGCGAAGAGGTAAAGCGCACCGGAAAGATCTTGAGCGTACCTGTCGGTCCCGGCATGATTGGCCGTGTGGTGAATGCGCTGGGTCGTGCCTATCGATGACAAGGGTCCCATTGCAGCGACCGAGAGTATGCCGGTGGAGCGGCTGGCGCCAGGAATCATCGACCGGCAACCGGTGCGCGAGCCGATGGCGACGGGTCTGAAGGCGATCGACGCCATGATTCCGATTGGCCGCGGACAGCGCGAGCTGATCATCGGCGACCGGCAGACCGGCAAGACGGCCGTGCTGCTGGATACGATCATCAACAACGCGAAGAACGACCTGATCTGCATCTACTGCGCGATCGGGCAGAAGCGTTCTTCTATCGCACAGGTCGTCCAGACGCTTACGGAAGCCGGAGCGATGGGGCACACGGTGATCGTGGCCGCATCCGCTTCAGAGCCCGCGCCAATGCTTTATCTCGCGCCCTATGCGGCGACGGCGATCGGCGAGTACTTCCGCGACAACGGCAAGCATGCGCTGGTGATGTACGACGATCTTTCGAAGCATGCGATGGCGTACCGCGAAATCTCGCTGCTGCTGCGTCGTCCGCCGGGACGCGAGGCGTATCCGGGCGACGTGTTCTATCTTCACTCCCGGTTGCTTGAGCGCTCTTCGAAGCTGAGTAACGAAAGAGGCGGCGGTTCGCTGACGGCGCTGCCGGTTATTGAGACGCAGGCGGGCGACGTTTCGGCATACATTCCGACCAACGTGATTTCGATTACCGACGGCCAGATCTTTCTGGAAACTGACCTGTTCAACTCGGGCGTGCGTCCCGCGGTGAACGTGGGCCTTTCGGTTTCGCGTGTGGGATTCTCGGCAGCCATCAAGGCGGTGAAGCAGGTTGGCTCGACGCTGAAGCTGGACCTGGCGCAGTATCGCGAACTGGCGGCGTTTGCGCAGTTCGGTTCGGATCTCGATCCGCTGACCCAGAAGCAGCTGAACCGCGGCCAGCGTTTGACGGAGTTGCTGAAGCAGCCGCAGTTCCATCCGCTGACATGGCAGCAGCAGGTAGTGATCCTGTTCTCGGGTACCCAGGGGTATCTGGACGACATCGAGGTAAAGGACATTCGCGCGTTTGAGGACGGACTTTACACAGTATTTTGATTCGGCGCAGTCGGCGCTGATGGAAGATCTGACCAAGAAAAAGTCGCTGGATGATGATCTGCGCAACCGGCTGCACGCGGCGCTCAAGGAGTACAAGGCGAACTTCGTAGCGGAGTTGCAGACGGCAAAGGCGTAAACAGGAGTTTTCAGTTGTCAGTCATCAGTAAGAGCCCGAGAACGGCAAATCGCCGATGACAGAAACTGACAACTGATGACTGTGAACTGAGAACTGACCAATGGCAAACGTACTGGATCTACGGCGGCGCATACGCAGCGTGAAGAACACGCGGCAGATCACCAAGGCCATGAAGATGGTCTCGGCGGCGAAGCTGCGTCGCGCGCAGGAGCGGGCGCTGGCGGCGCGGCCCTACGCCAGAATGATCACCAGCGTGCTGGAGTCGCTGACGCGGCGCGTGGATATCTTTGACGAAGAGACCGGCAACCTGCGGCATCCGCTGTTTGCCACGCGGCCTGAGAAGCGCGTGCTGATCGTCGTAATCAGCGGCGACAAGGGATTTGCGGGCGCGTTCAACGCGAACATTACCAAGACGGCGTTTCAGTTCATCAACGGAAATACCGATAAGGAAATCGACATCGAGGCGATCGGCCGCAAGGGGCGCGACCTGTTGCGCCGGCGCTATCCCGTTGCGACTTACACCGAGCAGACCGATGAGAACGGCAACAAGCGCCAGGTCCGCAATGAGCGCAAGGGCAATGTCGAGATCACGGGCGACCACCCGGGAATGTTGCTGAAGCTCGAAGCGAATCGGGTGTTTGATCTGGCGCAGAACATCATCTCGCGCTACGTGCACGAGGAGATCGACGCCGCCTACATCGTCTACAACGAGTTCAAGTCGGTGATTGCGCAGCGGCTTGTTGTGGAGCGGCTCCTGCCGATTCTCCAGATCGGGGCTCCGCAGATTGAGGGCGCTACTGAACCCACTCCGGAACAGCGGGAGCGGGCCGCACACGCTGCGTTGAGCGCGGGCATTACGCTCGAAGAGGCGAACACCGAAGAGGCTGACGAGGAAGCGACGAAGTTTGGCACGGCGAATGTGGACTACATCTACGAGCAGCCGCCAGAGGAGCTTTTCAACGGACTGCTTCCACAGTACATTTCGGCGATGCTGTATCACGCGATGTCGGAGTCAGTGGCGGCGGAGCATGCGGCGCGTATGACGGCGATGGATTCGGCGACCAACAATGCATCGGACATGATCGACGCCTATACGCTGGAGATGAATCGCGTGCGGCAGGCGGCGATCACCAAGGAAATTATCGAGATTGTGTCGGGAGCAGCGGCTGTGTAAGGAAGAGATATGAACGTCCGTGAGCTTTTGCAGACTGAGATTTGGAGCAAAGAGACTTCGCGGAAGATTCTTCGGAGAACCTGGAGAATCGTAAGACCGGTAGCCGTAGTATCCGGGATTTTGGTTTTGCTGCTGGCGGTTGTGTTTGCAGTGGAGTGGTACTGGCTTACCAGCGGAGAACGCAAGGCTGGCAGGACAGCGTTGGCAAAGATCGAAGAGCTGGAACAGCTCGAGTGGAATGCAGAGCGATGGATTTGATGCAATGGACAGCCAAGTGAAGGCTTCGGTGACAGTTGCGCGAGCAGACGGCTTGGACGCTGCGGGACCCGAAGATGCATCAGGAATTGCTGGAGCTTTACCGCAGGGAGTTGGAGACAGAGCACGAGAACCGGATTCGAATGATTGCAATAGAAAGGCATCAGAATTCGGCCTCTCGAATCCCGAGCTCGAAAAGAAATACCGGGATTCACAGGTGCAAGTTTTTAGCTCAATGCGTTCCTACTTGCACAAGCAATTGGATTAAGCAAGTTTTGGAAAAGGCAGAATATATGGCAGAGAACATTGGCAAGGTAATTCAGATTTCTGGTCCCGCGGTGGACGTGCAGTTTGAAGAAGCGACGATGCCGCCGATTTACCAGGCGCTGCGCGTGACGAGCGATGGCTTCGACGTGCCTTCACCGATTTCCGTGATCCTTGAAGTCCAGCAGCATCTGGGCGAGGGACGCGTGCGCACGGTGGCAATGGAAGGCACCGAAGGCATGGTGCGCGGCATGAAGGCCATCGATCTTGGCGGTCCCATCAGCATGCCGGTGGGCAAGGAGACGCTGGGACGCGTGCTCAACGTCATTGGCGAGCCGGTCGACGAACTGGGCCCCATCGGCGCAAAAACGCGCATGCCCATTCATCGCCCTGCACCGCTGTTTGACGAGCAGTCGACGCACGAGGAGATGTTCGAGACCGGCATCAAGGTCATCGACCTGATCCAGCCGTTTTTGAAGGGCGGCAAGATCGGCCTGTTTGGCGGCGCGGGTGTGGGCAAGACCGTCGTCATCATGGAACTGATCAACAACGTGGCCAAGAACCATGGCGGCTTCTCAGTGTTTGCCGGCGTGGGCGAGCGTACGCGCGAGGGCAACGACCTTTGGCTTGAAATGACCGAGAGCGGCGTAATCAAGCCTGGCAAGTGGCAGGAGTCGAAGTGCGCGCTGGTGTACGGCCAGATGACCGAGCCGCCCGGAGCGCGCCTCCGCGTGGCTTTGAGCGCGTTGACCGTCGCCGAGTACTTCCGCGACGTCGAAGGATCGGACACGCTGCTGTTCATCGATAACATCTTCCGGTTCACGCAGGCGGGTTCTGAAGTGTCGACGCTGCTGGGCCGCATGCCTTCAGCCGTGGGATACCAGCCGAACCTGGCGACCGAAATGGGCGAGCTGCAGGAGCGCATTACGTCGACGAGTAAGGGCTCGGTGACGTCGGTGCAGGCCGTGTACGTGCCGGCCGATGACTTGACCGATCCGGCGCCAGCGACGACATTCGCCCATCTTGACGCGACCACCGTGTTGAGCCGGCCGCTGTCGGAACTGGGCATTTATCCGGCAGTCGATCCGCTGGCTTCGACTTCGCGCATTTTGTCGGCGCGCATTGTGGGCGATGACCACTACAACGTGGCGCAGGGCGTGAAGAAGATTCTGCAGCGGTACAAGGATCTGCAGGACATCATCGCGATTCTCGGTATCGACGAGCTTTCGGAAGAGGATAAGCTCACGGTGGCACGCGCGCGCAAGGTGCAGAAGTTCCTGTCGCAGCCGTTCCACGTGGCCGAACAGTTCACCGGTATTCCGGGCGCGTATGTGAAGATTGCGGACACGGTGCGCAGCTTCAAGGAAATCATCGAAGGCAAGTACGACGATATTCCGGAGCAGGCCTTCTACATGAAGGGCGCGATCGAGGAAGTGCTGGAGACAGCAGAGAAGTTAAAGGCAACGGCGTAGGAGACAGTTGCCAGTGGATCAGTGGTCAGTAGTCAGTTTATTTCGAATTGCTGCCGACTTCTTCAACTGAGAACTGAAGACTGTGAACTGAGAACTCACTTATGGCTGACGAATCCAATTCGCTGCGTGTTCGGCTGGTGACGCCGGAGCGCATTCTGTTTGACACCACGGCGGACGCGGTCGAGCTGCCGGCGAAGAATGGCTACATGGAAGTGTTGTATGGGCACGCTCCGCTGTTGGCTGAGCTTGGCGCTGGCGACGTGCGGCTGCACGGCGGCCACAACTCAGACGCGGCTGAGGCCGAACAAATCTACAATGTTTCGTGGGGATTCGTTGAAGTGCTGCCGGATCGCGTGACGATTTTGGCCAACGATGCGCTGAAGCCAGAAGAGATTGACGTGCCGCGCGCCGAGCAGCAGCTGGAGCGCGGGCAGAAGGAATGGAACGACGCCGGCGACAGCGAAGAGAAGTATGCCGATGCATTGCATCGGATCGCCGAAGCCGAAGCAAAGCTGGCTACGGCGCAGGAGAAGCACTAGAGGATCCGCACGCGCAGAGCGGAGAAAGAAGAAGGCCCTGCTCATTAGAGCAGGGCCTTCTTGCGTTCATGGCTTCTCGACGCGTCTCCATTGCTGCGCAGTTTGACAAGCGCCTTTGCTTTGTCTATTCTATGCCGCAAGGTTTGATATCCGGCTTATCGATTTGCTGCCATTCGTCGCCGACGAGGCGCTGCCATAGGGCGTCATAGCAGGCAACCTCCTCATACTGGCCCTGATGAAACTGATACAGGTGAAGTTCCTGTTCAAAGGCGGAGCCGTGCATGCCAAGGACAATATCGCGGTAGCCATTGGTCTTAGTCGGTTGAATTGTGAGTGTCTGAATAGCGCGAGCTTCGAGAATTGGCTTGAACGAATCTCCAGACTTTTCAAAGATCCAGATCGGGCAGTTTCCCGTTGGACTGCAGCCGGCATAGGGTCCAGCGGCCTGCGCAGCGAGTTCCTGCCGGCCTCCTCCATTCAGATCAAGGGTTTTGATGCGAGTTGCAAGTGCGGTCAAGCGCAAGTTCGATCGGGACGGTGCTTCGCTTTCATCCGTGTCGGATTGGAGTTCGGCTGTGATAAGTCGGATGAGAGTCTTTCGATCCTGCGTGCTAACCGCTTTTGACCGGCTGAGGGCATTCTCTGGTCCAAGTTCCTGGATCTGTCTGGAATCCCATTGAAAGGAACCTATTGAGGGATTTGCAATTGGTTTTTGGCAAAGGCAAAACGTACACGCGAGGATGATCGCGAACAGAGCAACGAGGGTAGCTTTCACAGACCGGATTCTACACCGAGCCTTTACTGAGGCAGTTGCTCTATAGGCGTTGCTTCTCCGACGATGCGGGAGGTGACGTGGGTCTTCTCGAAGTCGCGATTCTGCGCGTTGAGGATGACCTCGCGGTGAAAGAAATAGAGGACGTGAATTTTGAATTCGGTCGAGAAGGTGATCGGGAACCACACGCCGTCCGGCTGTGGGGCGTAGGTAATGCTAAAACCAAGACCGGGCACGTTGGTTCCAAGCAGCGTGCGTACGGCGAATGGGATCTTCCGCGCCATACCGGTTGTGACGAGCACCGGCTGGTACGCGGCGGTGTCGATGTAGGCGTCGCCGCTCCAACCAAAGTCGTCCTTCTTCTTCGGACGAAATGTGATGTGATACACCTCCCGGTCATTCAGTCGCTCCCGGCCGATCATGCGAAACGAGTAGTCGAGCTGGTTTTTTGAGGTGAGCGGGAAGAGGTGGGCGTTGTATCCGTCTTTCGATGTGTCGTGGATCAGGTTCCAGCGGATGTTCTCGACTATGTCGCGGTCGATGGTTTCGTTGCTGTTGGGGTCGAAGGTGGGGTCTTTATCTTTTTCCTTCTTCTCTTTCTTTTCGGACTTGTCCTTATCCTTGTCCTTATCTTTGTCAGAGTCCTTGGGCTTGTCTTCGTCGCGGGGAAGCAGCGCGGTGTAGGTGACGTATTTGTGCTCTTTCAGGAACCGGCCGTCGACCTTGAGCAGTTCTTCATGGGAGCTGTCGGATGATGGCGTGAACCGGTAGTCGGTCACCTCCTCGCACATGACGGTGTTGCCGCGGCGAGAGGCCATCTTGGCGTGCTGCACGTAAACGTAGTGGGCGCGCTCAGCCTCGGCCGTGTCCTGGTTGATGGCGACGCGGTTCATGACCGATTCGGCGGAGGGGAGGTGTGCAGGATTTGAGCTGTTGGTCTGTGCCGAGCTGGCGCAAACGAGAGCAAGAGCGGCCGCGGTAATCGCAGGTCGAAGGCAGTTCATGATCGTGCACATCCTTGAGATTCCGTCGGTCCCGCCGCGAAGGAGCTTCGCGGACTCACTGTAGCAGGGGACACGAAGATTGCGGAAAGGTTGTGCGCCTTGAATGCATTTGTGACGAAATGGATGGAGTCGCCCATTTTCTTCGTTTCTTCAGCACCGGGTGGGCTGCATGCATGAGAATGGTGTTCTCGCGTTCTTTAGAGGAAGCACGATAGTCATGTATACGTTCTTCAGAACATGTTTGCCGGCGATCTTTGTCATGGCATCGTCGTCGTGGCTGGTCGCACAGGCGCTTCCGCCCACTCATGTTGACGACTTTACGGGCAAGCCGCGGGTCGTGGTCATCAGTGACATTGGAAATGAGCCGGATGACCAGATGTCGTTTGTGCGGTTCCTGCTGTACTCGAATGAATTTGACGTTGAGGCGATGATCGCCACGACTTCGACATGGCAGAAAACCAAGACGCATGCGGAGACGATGCACCAGCTGATCGCGGCATACGGACAGGTACGGGCAAACCTGATGTTCCATGCGAAGGGGTGGCCTGAGGCGAGCGAACTGGACGGGCGCGTGTTTACGGGACAGACAGCATACGGGATGGCCGATGTGGGTGCTGGCAAGTCTTCGGAGGGATCGCGGTCAATCGTAAAGGCGCTTGAACGCGATGATCCAAGGCCGCTGTGGATCTGCATCTGGGGCGGGGCCAATACGCTTGCTCAGGCGCTCTTGGATCTCGCGTCGACGCATTCACAGGCCGAGAGCGCGAAGCTGATTGCGAAGCTCCGCGTTTACTCAATCTCCGATCAGGATGATGCGGGGCCCGCAATGAGGCGTCAATATCCGGCGCTGCTTTATGTCGTGTCGCCGTCGACACCGACGAGCGGGGAGTATGCGAGTGCGACATGGACGGGGATCAGCGGCGACCGCTATTACCGCAATGGCGAGGGCGCGGATTTCACGACCGTGACGAATGAGTGGCTCGATACAAATATCCGCAGCAAGGGACCGCTTGGCAGGAAGTATCCGAAGTTCATGTTCATCATGGAGGGGGATACTCCGTCGTTCCTGGGGCTGATCGACAACGGGCTGAACGCGTATCGACGGCCAGATTGGGGCGGATGGGGCGGCCGCTATGTCTATCGCCAACCGTATGGAGAGACGCATGCAATCTGGACGCAGGGCGGAGACGAATTTGCGCGGGTAGATTCGCGGGACGCGGTGACTGGCCTCGATGGAAAAGAGCATGTGAGCGACCAGGCAACGATCTGGCGCTGGCGGGAGGCGTTCCAGAATGATTTTGCCGCGCGCGTGACTTGGACGGTCGCGGATTTTGCGCACGCGAATCATAACCCGGTGGCAGTGGTGAATGGGCAGGGCGGAACGGCTCCGCTGGAGATGGACGTGCAAGTCGGACAGGCGATCACCCTCGATGCAGGCCTAAGCAGCGATCCTGACGGGCAGAAGCTGCATTTCCACTGGTTTCACTACGGAGAGGCGGGGATTGCGGACGGAAATCTTGCGGCTTTGACGTTGTCGGGCGCCGAGACAGCGCGCGTGACGGTGCGAGCGGACGCGGCATGCCGGCCGCTATGGCTGCCGCTCATTCCGTGCAAGGGCGATGGAGTGGCACACGTGATTCTGGCGGTGACGGATGAGGGCTCCCCGCAGCTTACGTCGTATCGACGAATCATTTTCCGTGTGCGAGGACCTGGGGTGAGCCATGAGTGACGCCGAACCCAGTCGGCGGTCGCAATCAGTCGCCGGCGATGGCGGGTTCAGTTGCAGCAGAGGGTGCTGATCTAGCAGGAGACGCGGCAGGTTTTGCTGCTCTGTGCTTGAAGGTGATCTGTATCGGATCCTGGGGCGGAGCAATCTGGGTCCATGTGCCGGTCACTTCGTTTGCTTCTTGATTGAGGGTACCCTCGAAGGAGCCTTTGAGGTTTATGTCCTGCCCGTTGGGACTGATCACGTCGTCAACTTCAATTTTGACGCTCGAACCTTCGACGGTGGTCGTCTTGGTTTTTATGCCGTATATGCTCTCGTCGATGTCGTCGATCGTTGAGGTGAGGGTTCCGTCAGAAGCGGCAGTAACGTGCCAGACGAGGCGGAAGGTGACGCCATTTGCCTCAAAGGTGCCTTGCCAGTCGCCGGCGAGCTTGGTCTGGGCGGAAGAAAAGGGAGTGAGCGTCAGGGCTACTACAGCGAGAATTGAGAGTCTGGCGAGAAATATGCCTTTCATAAATCTCCTTACTGCGGAGAGAGGGATTCCGCGTTTGCTCAGGAAACTGCGTCAATCGGGCGGGCACAGCATGCTGAGAATGGTACCCCGGAGCGAGTTGGGAGTTCAAAGAAATCGAGGCGGAAATGTGCGGCGCTCACGGTTCGAGATGCAGGCTTTCCTGATCCAGCCGGAGCGCCTACAATTGGCCTGTTATGGGCGAAACGAAGGCAGATACGTTCCAGGTTGCATGTCCTGATTGCGGGGCAATGATTGTGGTGGATTCGGCCACCGGACTGGTTATCAGTCACACCTCAGCGCCGCGCAAGCGGATGTTTGAAGATCTCGAAACCGCGGCCAAAGCCATGCGCGAACACGATGAGCGGAAGGAATCGATCTTCCGGCAGTCGATTGACGCGGAAAAGAACAAGGAAGACTTGTTCGACAAGAAATTTGCCGAGGCATTGCGCAAGGCAAAAGATGCGCCGGAAGGAAAGCCGCTGCGCGAGTTCGATTTGGATTGACAGCGGCAACCCGGCTGGAACAGGTTTAAAGATCGTGCCTCGGGTCGCGCGGGTGCTGTGTAAAAGTCCCCTGACTCCGCTGCCTAAAATGGGCGCAGATGTGAACACAAGGAGGGAGTTTCCATGAGCCTCGCGACTGTTCCGACAGACAAGCAACCTCAGAGGATCACCGAGATGCCGCGAAAGGAATCTGTGGATTGGGTGAAGGCTGCCGCGTGCGGATCGCTTTTTGCGGGCGGACTTCTGCTGCTAGCCAGGCAAAAACGAGCGGGCATTCTAATGGCTGCTTCGGGGACGGCGCTGGCGATGTTGGACCACCAGGAGACGGTCAGCCAATGGTGGAAGGCGATGCCAGGCTATATCGACCGCGCTCAGCGGATGATGGAACAGGTGGAGGAAACGGTGGAAAGAATCACCGAGAAGGGCGCGGCGCTGCGGCGGGCGATCTCAAAGTAGGCGTCTGCGCGGCGACGGGCTGAAGCGGCGTTCTTGACGCTGCTCGATTAGATTCCAAGTTGCTTCCGGCCCGCTTCGCTGATGCGATGCGGCGTCCACTTGGGCTCCCATACAAGATCCACTTCAACTTTGCTGATGTCGGGGATGGTTACGAGACGGTTGTGTACCTGCTCGAAGATCAGGCCTGAGGCAGGGCATTGCTGCGTGGTGAGGGTCATGGTGACCTTGACCCATTGGCGCGGCCATGCGGGCGCGGAATCGGGATCGGGGCCGGTTTCGATGGAGTAGATGAGGCCGAGGTCGACGAGGTTCAGCTTAACTTCGGGGTCGAAGCAGTCGCGGAGAGCGGTGAGGATTTCGGATTCGGACAACATCAGCTGTTAGCTTTCAGCTCCTAGCCTCTAGCTTATTCGTGTCGGGTCCGACAGCGAAATCTAGGGAAGATTCTCGCCTTCTTTTTCGCCGAAGGTCTTGCCGATGTCGGGATAGAAGACGAGACTTCCGAAGACGAAAAGGTCGAGCAGGAAGACACAGACCAAGGTTTGAAAGTGCTGGTGACGCAGATTGACATCATTGCTGAAGAACAACCCATCCAGCGAGAGATGATTGCCAAACCTCCCGCCGATCCAGGTGCAAATGATCATTCCTATCAAAAGGCCGCGTGCCCATGCTTTTAGATTTAACAATCCCCAGCCGATCACGACGAAGACAATAGACAGAGCCGGAAACAAAACGATAAAAGGCTTATCAAGAAAGTCCTGGAGGAAGGGGCTATAGGGTCTGCCCGATGCTGCCCACGCTGAATAGGCAAGCCAGAAGTGAACAAACAGGTAGAGGAGAAATCCGGCCTTGAAGAATTGAAAGATCGCAATCAGAATGATCGGATATGGAATCAACCTCCTCGGTCGTTGAGCGTCGCCGGTGGTCTCTCGTTCGACGGCTTCGTCTTCGCTCAATGAAGGTTCCTTTGAGGCTAGTTCTTGCGCTCGACGAGGTAGCGGGCTACGGATTTGAGGCCGTCGGCGCGGCCGCCGTAGGGGGCCAGGGCGGCGAAAGCTTCTTCGATGAGAGTGGCGGCGTCCCGCTGGCTCTGCTCGATTCCGTATACGGCGGGCCAGGTGGCCTTTTCTGTGGCCTGGTCTTTGCCAGCGGTTTTACCCAGATGCGCGGAATCGACGGTCATGTCGAGGACGTCATCGACGATCTGGAAGGCCAAGCCAGCTTTGCGGCCGAAGGTGTCGAGGCGGGCAACATCGTCGGCGGTGGCTCCGGCGTAGACGCCGCCGGTGACAACGCTGACGCGGATGAGGGCACCGGTCTTGGCGCGATGGATAGCTTCGACGAGTTCCGGCGTCGGCTTGAGATGCTCGCTTTCGATGTCGAGCACCTGGCCGCCGATCATGCCGTCGACGGTTCCCACGGCGTTGGCGATGAGGCCGATGATCTGGACGGTAGCTGCTGGAGGCGTGTCGAGCCCGGCAAGGATTTCGAAGGCGCGGGTTTGCAGCGCATCGCCGGCGAGGATGGCGATGGCTTCGCCGAATGCCACGTGGCAGGTAGGCTTGCCGCGGCGCAGGTCGTCGTTATCGAGGGCGGGCAGGTCGTCGTGGATGAGCGAGTAGGTGTGCAGCATTTCAAGGGCCGCGCCGAGCCGTTCGATGCCGCGTGGCAGCGAGCCTGCGATGGTGACGGCGGCCTGCATGGCGAGAACGGGGCGCAGACGCTTGCCGCCGGCAAAGACGGAGTGGCGCATGGCGCCGTGAATCGACGAAGGGACGGTGTCGAGCGTGGGGATCAGCGCTTCGAGCGCGCGATCGGTGAGCTCTGCGCCTTCCTGGATCAGCGATTTAACATCAGCTTGCATTCCTTTTTATGATAACCGAGGTTCGGCATGGACCCGGCGCGCGGCGGCCAGCTTTCGCTCGATTAAACACAGGACCGTGATGCAGCCGAGGGAGATGAGACTCAGCAAGCGCCCCATAATGACATCGCCGGTTATGGTCCAGTCCACGTCTAATCGGACCGGGCCTTGCGGAACGGGCACGACCATCAGGCCATCATCGCGGCGGGGAAGCGAAGCATAGAGCGGGCTCGCGCCCAGGGCAACGATCTCGCCGTTGACACCAACCTTCCAAGCGGCATAGTTGCGCAAGTGCAGCACCAGGTAGCCGGCGTGCGGCGTGTCCGCGGTGAGGCGGAGGTGCTCCGGCGCAAGCTGACCTTTGTGCCGAATCCAGCTGGTAGGTTGCGTCGCAATGGCCGTTGGCCGGATCCCATGCGGGAGTGTTGCCGTCGTCCGCTCTAGCGAGTACGACAGCGGGATCGGTGGTGAGACAAGCATCGGGCAGGCCGATGGCAATCAGCGAGTCGTCTGCGCCCGGAGGTGCGTACTCGTCGGTGCCCTGGAAGCCCTGGCCGCTGCGAAATGCGCCCAACATGCCGACGACCCTGTCTTCTGCGTCGCAGGACTGGTGGAGGACGAGCGCCGTGACGGCGGTGATGGAGAGAAAGATTGCAGTTGTCGCAGCGATAACTGCGACGCGCAACCAGCGCCTTGTCGGCCAGATGGCTGCGGCAAAAAAGATGCCGAGTGGCGCTTCGAGTGCGACGAGCCAGCGCCAGGGGAATTGAAGGAAACGCAGCTTGGGCAGGATATTCCAGATCGGCAGAGAGAAGGGGAGCTGCAAGAGCAGGACAGCAACGGGAATCAGGGCGAGCGGGATCCACCAGGATCGCCGCCGAAGCAAGCCGCGTCGCCACGCGACAAAGACACAGATGAGCGTCACGGCCGATCATGCTGACGGCGATACCGGAGACGCGCCAGAGTTCGACGTCGTGCAGTTCAAGATTGGGGTCTGCGTGGCGGCCAAAGAGAAAACTGTTTTCAATGGCAAGGCCGGGGTCGTCGGTTGCCTGGCGGATCTGCACCCAGTGCTGCTCGACGGCAGCGGGAACAAGATAGAGGGCAGAGAGGCCAAGGCCGAGCACGACAGCGACTGAGGCGCGGAAGATTGGAGCCCACGAGCGATCGAGCAATGCGACCGTGAGTGCCACAGCGGCGAGAAGATAGCTGGCCATGACGCCGAGTGGCGCGTTGGAGAGCCATGCTCCGGCGATGACGAGGGCCAGCAGCGCGGCGGATCCGTCGAATGCGCGACGCCAGACGGCGCCCCTGCGGATAGCGATCGCGAAAGACGAGCAGCAGCAGCAGCGGGATCCAGAAGCCGCCGGCCAGCTCTCCGAATGCTGAGCGCTCGTAGGCGGTGAACATGGCGTAGCCGGAGAAGAGCGCGGCGCATCCGGCGAGGGTTGCAGGGCCGTCGGCCAGTGTCTGGCGTGCCAGCATGCGCGTGGCGAGTCCGGTTGCGGCGAGGAAAGAACACAGGATGGCGAGTTCAACGCCCTTCCATGGAAAAATCAGGCCAAATGCTGCGCCGAGCATCCAGGTGAGGGGCGGATAGAAGACGAAGCGCGGTTCACCGGCGCCTAGTTGGGACTGGGCGCCCAGTGCGGATAGAAGATGCCGTGGCGCCAGCTTGCTGCCGCGTCGAGCCACGAGACGAGATGGAAGTCGAAGTCGTGGCCGCAGGAGTTGCCGCGGATGAGGTCAGGGGATGTTGCGATGAGCGCGGCGAGGCAGATGATTGCGGGGCCGAGAAGCCTGCTTTCCCATCTTCTCGCGGAAAAGCCCGCGCCAGGACGGGGCACCCGGCTTTCGGTGGCTGACCCTGATCCCTGATCGCTGATCTCTGAGCCCTGATCTTTCATGGCAGGAGGCGCAGGGTGTGCTGGTGTTGGCGGCGACGGCTGCCGGTGTGAAGGGGAGCGCGAAGGTTCGTTCCGCTGTAGTAGTCGTCCCACTGATCGCGGAAGTAGGGGCTGTAGGGATTGCCGCTTTCGCCGAGGACGATGTCTTCGGTTGAGCCGTCGATGTTGCTCCAGTCCATGGTGAAGCGCTGCGAGGGACCGAAGGCGCGGCCTACCTGCTTGACGGTGGTGGTGTCGCCGCTGAGCGGCTGCGGGCCGGTGCCGGCGATGCGGCTGATGATGGGCAGGAACTCGGCAGTGGATGCTCGATGTCAACGACGTGCCAGGAGCCGTAGGTCCACTTGGTGATGTCGGCCGGGGCCTTGCCGTCTTTCATGCCGCGGCGGACGGCGTCGGTGAGGAACGCGTCCCAGTCCTTGTAGCCGGGTGGGAGCCAGTCGGGGCTGGCGTGCATCACGATCTCTTCTTCGGCGAAGTTGGATTCGGACCAGTCGTAGTCTTCGGCGTCGCTTGCCGAGTTTGGGCTCGAGCAGCATGGTGCGCAAGGCGTAGCGGGTCTGGGTCACGAGCGAGGCGGCGGCGGAGTCGGTGGTGAGGCGACCATCCCAACTGCGCATCAGGTCGGCGGCCTTGCGGAGTTGGTCGTCGGCATTGGCGGTGTGATCGATGGCGTAGGCGAGGCGATGGCCCAGTTCCTGATCCACTTCGCTGTAGATGTCGGTCTGGACAGCGAGCATGTCGGTGGGCTTGAGCTGGTCGCGGCCTTGCAGAAGTTTGTAGATGCGCTCGGCGCGATAGGGGTCGGCCCACTCATCGGTGAGCGGGTAGTGCGACTTGTCTGAGGTTACGCGCGAGTTGGCGGTGGCGAGAAAGCCAGACGGCGGATCGAAGGCGTTGGGCATCTCATCGAAGGGGATGTAGCCCTGCCACTCATGCGCTGCGTCGGCGATCGGCATGCTCGCGATGCCTGCGGGCCGAATCGGCACTTTGCCGACGGCGTGATAGGCGATGTGGCCCTGGTCGTCGGAGTAGACGACATTCTGCGTGGGCCAGCACCACTGCGAGAGCGCTGCCGAGAATTCAGTCCAATTCGACGCGGTGTTCATCGCGTAGAGCGGGAATCGCATTCAACGTCGGGTCGTAGAGCGTCCACTTGAGCGCGATGGAGCGGGAGTCCTTGGTGAAGATGGGATCGAGCAGCGGGCCGTGCGTCGGTGAGGCGACATCGTAGTTGACATCTTTGCGGCCGCGCACGTGGATGATTTCGTGATCGATGGTGAGTGGCTGCCACTGCGTGTCGCCGCGTTCGTAGTTGCCTTGCCGTCGAGCGTTCTCGATGTAGAGGTCCTGCACATCGGCGTAGAGCGCGGTGAATCCCCAGGCTACGTGCTCGTTGTGGCCGGCGATGACGAAGGGCACACCGGGAAGTGTGACGCCGGCGGCGTGAAACCCGGGCGCACGCAGGTCGGCCATGTACCAGATATTCGGCTCGTTGAGGCCGAGGTGCATGTCGTTCGAGAGCAGTGGCTTTCCGCTGGCGGTGTGCTTGCCGGCGATGACCCAGTTGTTGGAGCCGGGTGCGCAGCCGTCACAAGCGCGTTGGCCGAAGGTACTGCTCAGGTGAGAAATGATGAAGTCTGTGCTTTCCCACCCATGCGCGATGATGCCGCGCATGGATGGGGCACCCATCATTGATAGGGCAATCAGTTCGGATGGGGCACCCTGTGGTGCAGGGAAACTGGCAGGAGGCAGGGCAAGGGTCTGCGTGCGCTCATCGTCCTCGTCGCCACTGGTGGAAGGCGGCTCGGGATGGGGCTGGCTCAGGTCGAGCAATTCGCCGGTGGGCGGATGGTCGCGCCATGAGCCGACGGGGTACAGATCGGACTCCAGCTTGGGGTTGTGCAGTTTGGCGGCGATGCGCTCGCGGGCCAGCTTCGTGTACCAGTGGGTATCGAGCATGTCGACCATCATCATGCCGATGCTGACGGAGTCGGCGCCGGTCCACGGTTGCGGCTTGTAGTGGAGTAGACGGAACTCGGGCGGCAAGCGAATCCTGATGCTGCGCGATGAAGAGGTTTACGCCGCGCGCGTAGGCTTCGTAGCGGGCGCGCTCGTCCGGCGGCAGGTTGGCGTAGATGCGACGGGCGGTATTGCGAAACTGGAACATGCGCTGCGCCTTGTCGTGGCGGAGCGAGCGACGGGCCCATGATTTCGGCGAGTTCGCCGTTGGCGCTGCGGCGATAGACATCCATCTGCCAGAGGCGGTCCTGCGCGGTGACGTAGCCCTGCGCGACGAACATGTCCTCCTGCGTGGCGGCGTCGATGTGGGGGACGCCGTGCTGATCGCGGCGGACGGTGACAGGAGCGGAGAGCGCAGGTGCGCCTTGCGATGCGAGATGAATGTCGCCATCGAGTTGACGGGAAGCGCGGCTTTAGCGGCTGAACGGAGCCAGAGAATGCCAAATGCCGGTGAGCACGACGAGAATCGCCACCAGCCATGCGACGGTGAAGAAGAGGATCCGGGGCCAGCGCCGCTTGCGGCGGCGCGGCTTTGACACTCGATAGGCTGCAGAAGATGGATTGGCTGCGCGGGATTCCGACATGGGTCAACTACAGGATAACGCTGGATGCTGAGGGACCCACACGAGGCTAAATTCGGACTTCGACTAGATAGAAGATCAGTCAATCTCGACGAAGCCGCCCGCTGCAATTGTTTGACGCTGCGCACATGCAACACTCGACGCCGAGGCGGAGCTCCTCCCACCCATCGATTGGGCTGGGATGGTTATAGGTTTTGGAGTCCAGAACGCCCAAACACTGCAAGCCGACAGCACAGACTGTTCATTACTGTGGGCGCCAGGCTTCTCGTTGCCGTCCTCCGTCGCACCAAAAGCCGCCAAGATACACAGAGGGAATAGAGCGGCACAGGTCGCGATGTCTTTGGGGGCAATGCTACGCCGGTTTCGCGGACGAGATCGAGTCAGCCTTAATGTGGACCCATTTGTGAGTGTCACCGCATTCACTCGGATCTTCAGGACCGCCCATTGACGGTAAGCTGTGCCGCGCCTGACCTTGGTGACCTTACCAGTGATCGGGGTGCCCGCCCAGACCACTATCAATCCATTGACGCTGATGTCATTGGCCACCGCGAATCGGACGGTCGAGCCTTTGATCGCCGTTTCCGAAGAGACGCTCTCCATCGCAATCAACTCGATCTTTGTGCCTTTTGAGATGGTGACAGCGGGGTGTGAAGGTGCGGGTGTTGGAACTGCTTGCTGCGCGACAAGAAGCGGCGAAAGGACTAGACACAGCGTTGATAGAAGGGTTGCGCGGATCATGATGGCACCTCGATGCGAGTTACGAGTTTTGGTGCGCGGCGACTAATAGCGAATGTGCGAATGGAACGGGAGCCTAAGCTGCGTTCCGAAGGCGTAAGGCGGATAGGCCGACCCTGGAGGCGCGATTTGCGGATGCGGCAGAAACGCGAGTGGGGCGCCGATGAGGCCGACGATCCCTGCGCCGATAAAGCCGTCTTCGGTTGCCTTTCCGGCATCCGTGCCTTGCGAAGCAATGAGGCCGACGATGATGCCGCCGGCGATCATGCTGGCGATCCATGCGGGATGGTAATTGCGCTGGGAGGCTGCCTTCGGCCGGGCCTGTCCGGGCCAGTCACGGTCAACGCTGAGAACCTGAGCGCGATCGAATCGGAAGCCAGTATCGGGCGGATTGCCGGGCGGGTTACAGAACAGGTAGGCGTCAGTGACTCCGGCGAAGAGGCAGTGGATGGAGCGGTTGTCTACCGTGGTGACGATCACGGGCTGCCCATTCTGGAGGTTCTGCAGGCGGCTCCACGCCGGGTCAGCCGCCGGAGCAGGCGCGGACGGGAGTTCCTGAGCGAGAGCCGCAGCTGCAAACGAGGTGAGAGCGAGAAGTGCAATCGCAAGGTTTTTCATGCTCGCGATCTTAGGGCGTCTTGGCGTGCGGAGCGGATCCGATGAGGACAGAATTGAAACTGTGCTAATGGCTGGAGGCGGAAAGGATTGCCGCTTCGCGATTGCGGAGGTCTGCGAGGGAAGGCTCGCCGAGGAGACGGAAGACGATGGCGTGGCATCCGGCCGGCAGATCGTGTTCGAGGGCGGCGTCGCAGACGACGGCAGATGCGGCTTCGAGGCCGCGCTTCCAGCCGGCTTGGTGGCATCGCGGACGAGCAGGCACTCCGGCGCCAACCCAGCGGCGACGAGCATGGTTTGCGCGATTCGCTGGAAGTCGGACCAGCGCGAAGCGATGCCGACCAGATCAGCGGAATGCTCCGGCATATAACGCTGCAGGTGAGCTTGCAACTCCGCCGTTACCGGATGAACCTGGAGGGTGGTGAATTCGTTGCCTGGTGGAAGCAGCTTGCGCACGGCGGCGGCTTTGCTGGGCAAGCACGGCGGCCATGGACGCATCGAGCATGCCGGGTACGCAGCAGTCATCAGGAGAACAGCCGATGACGGGCAATGAGAGGCCCTGCTCCATTTCGGTTATGACGATGGTGCGCAGTTCCGGGTCAGGTTCGATGACGAGCCAGCGCGCGGGAGGCTCGAGCGCAAGCCATCGGCGGAGACGGGCCTTGAGCAAAGCATCGGAGGCGCCAAGTTTGCGGGCTTTCGCCGCAAGGTCACCGATCATCTGATCGACCGCCATCTCGGGGCTTAGCGGGGCGTCCGGGCGGGATGTGCGGACGAAGACGCCGCTACCGTGGCGAAGCTCGACCCAGCCTTCGCTTTCAAGCTCGCGATAAGCGGCACTGGCGGTGTTGGCGTGGATGCCGAAGCGGCGGGAGAGGTCGCGTGTGCTGGGCAACCGCTGGCCGGGCGCGAGTTCATGGCATAGGATGCCGAGCACCACCTGCGTGATCAGTTGTTCGCGCAGCGAGACTTCGCCGGTTCGATTGAGCCAGAGCCGCATGCGTTCTCTTTCAGCTTGCCAGCTGCTCCGTGACGGCGGGTGCAGAGAATTGCGACGGCGCGGGCCTTCGATAGATGACGAGCAGCCACGCCAGGAGGAGCAGAACGATTGGGATGATCAACAGGCTGCCTTCAGGCCCGTCGGCACCGCCGCTCCACAGCGGATTGCCCGTGGTGGTCGTGCTGAGAAGGTGGCCGGGCGCGACCAGACCGCTGTCCGCTGTGCCGTAGAAATAGGTTTCTGCCCAGTCCCACGCGGCATGACAGCCGATGGCCCACCATGCCGAGCCAGTGAGCCACACACTGACACAGAAAACGAAGCCGATGAACGCGGCGGCGAAGATGCCGATCCAGTTCTCGCCGTTGTTGCCGGTGTGGCCGAAGCCGAAGAGGGTCGAGGTGAGCCAGGCAGCCTGCCAGAAGCCCACTCTGTGGGGATTTACTCCAATGAAGCCATAGGCAGGGGAAAAGCCCAAGCAGCGCGATGATGTAGACGCCCCATGCGCCGTTGCCCTTGATGCGGAAGATCAGGAAGCCGCACATCAGGGCGATCGGTCCGGCGGCCCACCAGAAGTTGATGCCGCGGGTCAGCGTGTATTGGAGGTAGCAGCGCATCGAGCCTTCTTCAAAGAGGCCGACCAGAAGGAACGTCGCGCCCCAGATGGCGGCGTATTTGAAGATTTGGGAGCCCTGAAGCGCCACGGGACCGAAGTGCAGCCATCCGCCCCAGGCCATCGCTCCAACCAGGGCTGACAAGGCGGCGAATCCGACGACAAGTCCACTGATGAAATGCCCAATGCGACGCGGGCCGCGGAGGTTGTAGTCGAGGAGATGGCGATGCTCGATAGCGGCGACAATTGCCACGCAGAGTGTGAGAAGGATCACCTGGAACAGTTCGCCGAAGAAGGCCTGCCGGGGACCGAACGCACCACCGCTGGTAACCAGGTGCAATTTGGCGATCACGTAGGACAGAGTCCGGCCGAGGAGGAGAAGCAGAGTCACGACGATCAGGATGGACCATCCGGCGCGCAGACCCTGAGGGCCCACGAAGATCCATTTCAGGCCGCGGTATGCTTTTTCCGGATCCTGGCCGGGCTCTTCACCGGGAAAGCCAAGGGACATGGATTCTGGCGTGGATTCTAGCGGGCCCGGTTGAGTTGGTTCGAGCGCCGGCGGGGTCTGCTGGGTTTCCGGATCCATGAATGCTCCTTGTGCTTGTCGCGATTGTGCGTGCCAAGAATTCTACTTGAGTATGCCTCCGCATGGGCAGCGCGCGGGTTCAAGTCAATTCCTTGTCTTTCCTCCAGTGTGCTCGCTCCTTGACACAATCGGCCTCTCGCATGATTCTTAATCTTCCGGCTTTACCGGATTCTTGCTCAAGGAGTTGTGGCGGTTGCGGGTTAAAGTGTTCTATCACGACAAATGCTTCGACGGAGCCTGCTCCGCATCGTTGTTCACGCGGTTTCATCGTGAATGCATTGCCAAAGACGCTGCGTACGATTACCACGGCTTGGTGCATCGGGCAGGGGCGCTCTTCGACGAGAGCGAATTTACTGGCGATGAGAATGCGATAGTCGACTTTAAGTATTCGGCGTCGCCCAGGATCACATGGTGGTTCGATCACCATCTTTCGGCGTTTCTGACTCCGCAGGATCATGAGAATTTTCTTGCTTGCCAGAAAGACCCGGTTTGCGGATCGCGGAAGTTTTTCGATCCCGACTACACCTCGTGCACCAGCTTCCTGGCACATATCGCGTCGACGAAGTTTGGATTCAACACGGAGCCCGTGGCGGACCTGATTCACTGGGCCAACATCGTGGACGGCGCGTTGTATGAGAGCCCGGAGGCCGCGGTGGAGATGGCGGCGCCGGCGATGAAGCTGACGCTGATTATTGAATCCACGCAGGACCCGGAATTTATTCCGAAGCTGATTCCACTGCTTACGGAGATGCCGCTGAGCGAGGTGCTGGCGCAGCCATTTGTGGCCTCGTTGCTGCCGCCGCTGCTGGAACGGCACAAGGAAGGCATCGAGCTGATTCGCAACCGCAGCGAAGAGGTGGATGGAACAATCTTCTTCGACATCACGGACCGGCCGGTGGAGGGCTACAACAAGTTCATCCCCTACTACCTGCATCCGAAGGCGACGTACTCAATCGGGCTTTCGAAGTCGAGCTTCCGGACGAAGGTGTCGGTCGGGTCCAATCCGTGGACCAAGGCGGACCCCGCAAAGATGGTGAACCTGGCGCAGGTGTGCGAGCGCTACGGCGGTGGTGGACACGCGCGTGTGGGAGCGATCAGCTTCCCGCCGGACCAGGCGGATAAGGCTCGGCAGGCTGCGGCCGAGATTGTCGCGGAGCTAAGGGCGAAGAACCCGATGGCGTAGCGCGGAACTCGCTGCGCTAAGAGTTGCCTGAAAGGTAACTGCCGAAGCTATTCCATTGGAGATGGGAGACCCGTGTCAGAGCAAGCCGCTGGAACACGCTGCGCGCTCTCCCGCGTTCTGCGCTGGCACAGCAATGGGTCAACTGCGAATTGAGCCTGCTCGTGCTGCGACGCGGGTCAGGAAGCTGCCGTCGGCTCTCCTTTGGGGGTGGATCACCGGGACCTGATTCACTGTAAGTTTCGACAGGATACAGCTCAGGTCGCGAGTGTATACGATTCTGACTTGGATGGGAGTTCCTCGTCGGTCGAATGTTGTCTGAACGGATCGCACGCCGCTAGCACAAGATGTGTCCGGTGCTCGTAACAGGTGAACGTACGCTTCTGGTTGCGCTTACCCGATACGAATCCATCGTAACCACGCTCGTCTCCGCACATCCACGCTCGTCATTGACAGGTAAGGTGAAGCTCGATGCCTTCCCTGATGGGAGAAAAATGATCAGCACTCTCTTGAAACAGCTTTTGTCTGCGACGCTATCTTTCCTGCTCGTCTTCCCCGCTGTACCAGGTGAAGCTGGAGGCCAGCAAATCGCACCGACGGAATCGAGTGGATCTGCCGCGCAAGGTGCGCCTCTGACCGCGGATGCGTTGCAGCAACTAGTGGCGCCTATTGCGCTCTACCCAGATGCCCTGGTTGCACAGATTCTTGGAGCCGCGACCTTTCCGGATCAGGTTGAAACTGCTGCCGACTGGCTTCACCAGAACCCGAATGTCACCGGTACGGCTCTCACGCAGGCGGTTGATGCGCAGCCGTGGGATCCCAGCGTGAAGGCCCTCACGCAGTTTCCTTCGGTGCTCGACAACCTGGCGAAGAACCTTACCTGGACCTCGTCATTGGGCGAGGCCTACCACATGCAAGCCGCTGATGTGATGTCGGCGGTGCAGGTGTTGCGCGCAAAAGCGCAGGCTGCCGGCAATCTGAAATCAGGCTCACAAATCACGGTGGTACAGCAGTCGCCGCAGGTGATCGTGATTCAACCTGCCAATCCACAGGTGGTGTACGTTCCGCAGTACAATCCGACCATTGTCTACGGCACCCCGTATGTGACGCCGGGGTACAGCACCGCGGCCTTGGTGACGACTGGCGTGCTTGCGTTTGGAGTTGGTATCGCCGTGGGTGCGGCAATGAGCAATAGCTCATGGGGTTACAGCTACTGGAACTGCAATTGGCACGGCGGCACGGTGGTCTACCGAAACAGCGGCTACTATGGAAATGCGGCATGGCACGGCGGCTACTATGGTTCTGGCGCTAGCGCATATGGACCGTACGGCAGTGCGAACGCCGCTAGAGGCTATAACCCGACCACAGGGACTTATGCCCGCGGCGCGTCCACCTCGACTCCTTACGGCACTCAAAAAGTTGGTCAGGCATACAACCCAAACACTGGGGCTTATGCTGCGACGCATCAAGCCTCCAACGCCTATGGGAACTACGGAAGTTCGGTCTACTCCAAGAACGGAAACACTGCGTACACCCAGCATCAAACTACCTCGCAAGGATCTGTGGGATCCGTACAGACTTCGGCGGGAGGCAAAGGTGTTGCGGGGTCGGGCGCATACGGCAATGCGGCCGCCGGACAGACTGCAAATGGAACCAAGTACGCAGCGTCGAACGGCAATGTCTACAAGAACACAGGCAGTGGTTGGAACCAGACCCAGGGCACTCCCCACAACACCTCAAGCTTCTCCGGGGCTAATTCCGCTGCCGCTCGCGGTTATGGAGGGCAGGAAAAGAGCAGCGGGTCAACGGCCTTTGGCGGAGGTGGTTGGCAATCACGGCAGGCAAGTGCTCGTGGCGCGACAAGCCGTTTTGGCGGCGGCTTTCGGAGATGAGACCAAGAGTGCCGGCTAGGTGCCGATGCAAACGACATCGAGTCAGCGATAAAAAATAGCCTACGGACGAAGTCTTGGAGGATGGAATGTCGCTCAACCACCGCAGAGTTGCGCTTATTGCGTTTCTGCTCCTCACAATCATCCTTCCCCTTACCGCTTGCAGAAAATCCGAGCAGGCTGAGAAACCCTCGATCAGTGTGTTTGCTTCCCCTGATGATGCGGGCAGTGCGCTGCTGACTGCAGCAATGTCATACGATCAAAATGCGCTCACGTCAATTTTTGGCCCGGATTCAAAGGAGGTTGTCTACTCCGGCGATGCCGTTCAGGACAAGAATGCCGCCGCCGCGTTCGTGACAGGGTATGGGGTGATGCACCGCTGGCGCAAGTTGGCGGACGGTTCTCAGATTCTGCTGGTCGGAGCTGACAATTTTCCCTTCCCTATTCCGCTGAAGAAGAATGGCGATGGAAAGTGGTTCTTCGATACGGCGGCAGGCAAGGATGAGATTCTGAACCGTCGTATTGGCAGGAATGAACTGGCAATTATCGATGTCAGTAGAGCAGTGGCGGACGCAGAGGCGGAGTACTTCTCCCGCCCTCACGATGGCGAGAAGACCAGACAATACGCGGCGAAGTTCATCAGCGATCCGGGAAAGCAGAATGGTTTGTATTGGAAGTCGGCAGACGGGCAGCCCGCGAGCCCTCTGGGGCCGCTGGCGGCGTTCGCAACCACTGAAGGATATAGAGTAAAGCCCGATGCGCACACGCCATTCCACGGCTACTACTTCCACATGCTGAAGGGGCAGACCGACAAGGCGCCGGGGGGCGCGAAAGATTATGCAGTCAACGGAAAGATGACAGGCGGCTTCGCCTTTGTCGCCTATCCGGCGGAATACGGCAGCTCAGGTGTGATGACCTTCATCATCAACCAGGATGGCGTGCTGCTTCAAAAGGACCTGGGAAAATCCACCGCGGAAACAGCAAGCACAATGAGCGTGTTCGATCCCGTTTCCAGTTGGATCATCGTAGAGTAATTAGTATTTTCAGGTGTTGCAGGAGGGTGTTCCAACTGGTATTCGCTTGGGATCCCTGGGAACCACTCCCGGTTCCCGTCCCCGGAACTGAGTCAACGTACTTTCTGCGGTCTCAGAGCGCGGCGATTGTTGGCTCATGAGGTTTTAGATCGCGATCGCGAACACCCAGGAGATAGAGCAGACCGTCAAGCCCAAGGCAGGAGATCGATTGGTCAGCCTTTTGGCGAACGACGGGCTTGGCACGGTAGGCGATGCCCATGCCCGCGAGGTTGAGCATGGGTATGTCGTTGGCTCCGTCGCCAACGGCTACGACCTGCTCGAGCGAGACACCTTCGCGGTCGGCGATGTCAGCGAGGAGCGCTGCTTTACGTGCTCCGTTGATGATGGGCGGAATGACTCTGCCGGTCACGAAACCGTCGCGAACCTCGAGTTCGTTGGCATGAACGTAGTCAATGCCGAGTCGCTGCTGAAGGGAATTTGCGAAGAAAGTGAAGCCGCCGGAGAGGATTGCGGTTCTATAGCCGAGCAGACGCAGGGTGCGGATAAGGCGCTCGGCGCCGTCGGCGAGCGGTATGGTGTCCACCAGCGTGTTTACGCGCTCAGCTGGGAGTCCCTTGAGAAGGGCGACTCGGCGTGTAAAGCTTTCGTCGAATCCGATTTCTCCACGCATGGCGGACTCAGTAATGCTGCTGACGCGATCGCCGACGCCGGCCATCCTTGCAAGTTCGTCGATAACTTCGCCCCGAATGAGCGTCGAATCCATGTCAAAGGCAAATATGCGCCGGTTGCGACGAAAGATGCTCTCGCGCTGGAAGGCGATGTCGATGGAGAGATCCTGCGCAATGGCAAGAAACTCGGCGCGCATGGGAAGTTCGCGGGAGGATTCGCCGCTGATGGCCAGTTCCACGCATGCGTTTGCCTGCTCGTCAATTGGTGCAAGCTCACCGGAGAGGCGGTCGATGCGATCGACATTCATTCCGTGAGCGGCAATGATCGCGCTCACGCGCGCAAGCTGCTCGGCGGCGATGGTTCGCCCAAGGATAGTGACGATGAAATGGTGGTGATGCAGGCTGCGTTCCCAGTGTTTGACCCGATCCTGGGAAATCGCTGTGAAGTGCGCTTGCAGACCCAGCGCGTGGGCCTCGTTCAACAGCGCTGTTTTGACGGCCGACCTTAACTGGGCGGATTCGCGGGCTGCGGGTACCTCAACGAGTATTCCGAGGGCCAGAGACTCGTGGACAACAGCTTGCCCGATGTCGAGGATGCTGATGTTGTAATCCGCGAGGATGCGGGTGAGTTTGGCGGTGACCCCGGGTGCATCGGGTCCGGAGAAATGTATGAGGACAGCCTTGGTGATCGCTCCAGACGACATAGCAGCTCCAATTTCAGTGGTGGGGAACGAATGAGGCGTTTTGAGACTCGTTGATTGTGATTGTCAGTGCCGCGACCAAGACCGTTCGCGCGCGCTGAGACAAGTAGACTGAAGACCGAAGATCATGGCCCTACAATCCAAGCTCGCTGGCCCGCTTCTTCATCGCTTCAAGGCAAAAGGCAATATGCGCATCGAGGTCGACGCCTAGTTCGGCGGCGCCCTGGATTACGTCTTCGCGGTTGACGCCGCGGGCGAATGCTTTGTCCTTCATTTTCTTCCGCACGCTGGAGACTTCAACGTCGGCGATGGCCTTGGTGGGCTTTACGAGGGCGCAGGCGGTCAGGAAGCCGGCGAGTTCGTCGCAGGCGAAGAGAGCCTTGTCGAGATGCGTTACGCGCGGGACGCCGGAGTATTGCGCGTGGCCGAGGATGGCGGTGCGGAGTTCGGCGGGCCAGCCTTGGCGCTCCAGTTCGCGGACGCCAACGAAGGGGTGCTCTTCCGGAGTCGGGTGGCGCTCGTAGTCGTAGTCGTGGAGCAGGCCAGTGGTGGTGTAGAGCTCGATGAAGCCGGTGCGTTCGTCTCCGGAAAGGCCGAGGCGGTCGGCTTCGACCGCCCCGCACGCAGTCACGCAGATTTCCACGGACATCGCATGTTTGCGAAGGCTTTCACTTTGGGTCCACTCGGTGAGCAACTTCCAGGCCTCTTCGCGGCCGAATTTCTTCTCGCTGGTCTCAGTCAAAGTCATCTCAGAATTTTACGTGTTGCGCACCTTGGTTCGCGTTTCTTAGGGGTTTCCAGGTAATGATGCCTGTATCTTCGGGTTGACCCTAAGTTTCTACTTGACAATTATGGTTCATCCGGCGGAAAGTAGCACTTATCGCGGTGCAAAACACCCCGGGGTACCCGCTCTGGCACTCCGCGCATTACCCAATGGCTACCACTCTTATCAGCGTGGAGACACGCGAAGTCGTGCGGTGCGATTTCTGCAGTTTGGTGCAGTACAGAACGACCAACTCACTTTGCAGAAAATGCCACAAGCCCCTCGATATCGAGGAGCCGGCGCCCCTAACCCCACAACTGGTTTCGACGCCGCAAGTCGCGTCCTCTGCCGAGGCCGGTTTGCAGGTCGCGGCGCAGGTGCGCGAGATTCGCAGGGCGCGTCACCTGAGTCAGCGACAGCTTGCCGGCCGGATGCAGGTTCCGCGCACCTACATCTCAAAGATCGAGAACGGGAAGGCGATTCCAACGCTTGGCTCTCTGGAGCGCTTGGCAAACGCATTAGAAGTGGACTTGCGCCAGTTGGTGCGCGATTCACGTAGCAGGCGCGAGGAAGAGGTTTCGGCGATTCTGTCCGATCCGTTCCTCGCTGAGATCGCGGCGATGTTGCCGCATCTCGACTCGCTACACCGGACGCTGCTGTACGGCTCGGTGCGCGATATGGCTGCTGGCCGGCGACGCACGGCGTAGCCGGTAGTAAGCGATCTCTTTCGTCACTCCGTCTCTTCGTCTCCTGGAGCGGGCGAACGGTGTCTCATGCCGTTCGCCCAACTCCCGACGCGAAGATGACAATGGATTCATCCGCGCCTGGTGTTATGTCTCCATGCGATTGTGCTAGGCTCGAAAGTGCCGCCAATACTCCCCGGCTGCCGGGGCTTTTTTATTGGCCGACGTTGATGCAGCGTCCTTTTATCGCGTTGGGCTCGTGACCTGGCTCCAGCCGAATTTTGCGAATGTGGAACGGGCATCGACGGAGAAGCGTAAAAGAAATCATCGAGGCAATTTCCTTGCATCCAACTGGCATGCTGCGGATCGATGAGCTGACCTCAGAAGAGCGTGCGATCTATAACACGCTCAAGCCTGAACGGCTCCCGGAGCACGTGGCGATCATCATGGACGGCAACGGCCGCTGGGCCGGTCATCGATCGTTGAAGCGATTTCTGGGCCATCAGCAGGGCGCGAAAAGTGTCCAGTTGGTGACGGAGACAGCCTCGCGCATCGGGCTTCCCTGGCTGACGCTCTACGCCTTTTCGCTCGAAAACAATCTGCGCAGGCCAAAGGCCGAAGTCAATTTCTTGATGCGGCTGCTGAAGGTTTACCTCGAGAACAACGTGCAGCGCATGAACGACAATAATGTCCGTATTCGCTACATTGGGCGCGTGCACGAACTGCCCCGCGAGGTGCAGGACAAGATGCAGTGGGCCGAGGAGAAGACGGCGCATAATACGGGGACCACGCTCACGCTGGCGCTGAACTACGGCGCGCGCTCGGAGCTGGTGGATGCCTGCCGCGCGCTGGCCCGGGAAATGCAGCAAAAGAACCTCAATCCCGATCACATCAGCGAAGAGGATGTACACCGGCATCTTTACACCGCGCATATGCCCGATCCGGATTTGCTGATCCGTACCTCGGGCGAGATGCGGATCTCGAATTTCCTGCTATGGCAGATCGCCTACACCGAGATTTTCGTGACCGAGCGGCTGTGGCCGGACTTTCGCGGCATCCACCTGCTGGAGGCGATTGCAGCGTTCCAGAGACGTGAGCGCCGGTATGGCGGGCTCAGCGAGAGCGTCGGTGAGGTCGAGGAAGATCCGGAACAGATCAAGATCGCAGCGGGCTGAATCCCACATCACACGGGCCCGAATCTTGTTTCAGCATTGATTCAGCTCTCAGTTCAGACAGCGAAGTGTTTGTGACCGCCCGGCGATGATGCAGGGCGCGTCTCGTAGCCTAACCCCGGCGGTGTATTCTCTACGCTGGAATGAAACGAGTTCTTACCGCACTTATTCTGGCGCCGCTGGTGCTGGCGCTGGTCTTTTTCGGCCCGATGTGGCTGATTACGCTGGTAGTTGCCGCTGTTGCGATGTTGGCGGCGTGGGAGTTTCTGGCGCTCACGGAGCATCGTGGGGCCAGACCGCCGAGGATTGCCGTCCTGGCGGCTATCGCGGCTCTCTTTGCTGGCAATTATCAATGGCCGGATGAGACCCTGACACTGTTTGGATTGCTCTGCATCGTTCTCCTCGTGTACTGCACATTTGCTTCTCCGGTGGAGCGAGCTCTCACCGATGCAACGTCTTCAGTGTTTGCGCTGTTCTATCTTGGGCTCACATTGATTCCGCTGCCGATGTTGCGAGAAGCCACCAATGGCCCGTCTCTGTTGGCGTTTTTGTTTCTGACAGTGTGGGCCGGCGATACGACGGCAATGTATGCGGGACGGATGCTAGGAGAGCGCAAACTAGCCCCGAATCTCAGTCCGAACAAAACGTGGGCCGGCGCAATCGGGTCGGTTGTAGGAGCAGTTGCGGTGGCCGGCATCCTGCTTGGACTTAGTTCATACCTGGAGCAATGGAACTCGGTGAAGCTATCGTTTGCCGATGAGGCTTGGTGGTATTGGCTGCTTCTTGCCGTCGTAGTGAATGTGGCCGCGCAAGTGGGCGACCTGGCGGAGTCTGCGCTGAAGCGCTCGGCGGGCGTCAAGGACTCGGGAACGCTGCTTCCGGGGCATGGCGGCGTCCTGGACCGCATTGACGCGCTGCTGCTGGCGGCCCCGGTGCTGTGGTACGCTCAGGTTATCCGCCTTCGATTCTAAATCGGCGATATTTACTCGTTTATTATTGCTGTAAATGGACTTAGCAGAACGTTGAAACGACTCGCCATTCTCGGTTCTACCGGCTCGATCGGCCAAAGCACCCTCTCCATTGTTGGGCAGTTTCCAGAACGCTACCAGGTGGCGACGCTGGCAGCTGGCCGCAATGTCGACGAGGCGTTTGCCCAGGCGGTGCGCTGGAGGCCACGGGTCGTTTCGATGGCGACGGAGGAACTTGGGGCAGACCTGTGCGGACGACTGAGACAGTCGGGAGTTGCAGGCACGGAAGTTGTGCACGGCACGGCTGGAACGGTGGCCTGCTCTACGCATCCGGAAGCGGACTTTGTGGTGTCGGCGATTGTGGGTGTTGCGGGACTTGAGGCAACGCATGCGGCGATCCTGGCCGGAAAGCCTGTAGGTCTGGCTAACAAGGAGTGCATGGTTGCGGCTGGGGAGATCTTGACCGCTGCAGCCCGGCAACGCAATGTCCCGATTCTGCCCATCGACAGCGAGCACAACGCCGTTCACCAGTGCATGAGGGTTGGTGCACATGCAGAGGTGAAGACGATCTGGCTGACGGCGTCTGGCGGACCATTTCGTAAGACCCCGCTGGCCGATTTTGCAGGCATAACGCCGGAGCAGGCTTTGAAGCACCCGACCTGGGTCATGGGACGGCGGATCACGATTGATTCGGCCACGATGCTGAACAAGGGACTGGAGATCATTGAAGCCTGCCGGCTGTTTGATGTACCACCGGACAAGGTTCGCGTGACTGTGCATCCGCAGTCGACGGTGCACTCGCTGGTCGAGTATGTGGACGGATCGATCTTGGCGCAGATCTCGGTGACGGATATGAGGTTGCCGATTCTGTACGCTTTGGCGTATCCGGAGCGCCCGGAATCGAGCTTGACGTTTGACCTGGCCGCGTTGCGACATCTCGAGTTCGAGGAACCCGATTTTGAGCGGTTTCCCTGCCTGAGGCTTGCATATGAGGCAGCAGAGAAGGGTGGAGCGCATTGTGTTGCCCTGAATGCCGCGGACGAAGTGGCAGTTGAAGCCTTCCTCGAGCGTAAGATTCCTTTTAACGGCATTCCATTTACAATAGAAAGAGTACTTGCGTCCACGCCCGAGTCGCACCCCGCAACCATCGCCGAGGTGCTTGCATCGGACCGGGAAGCGCGTCTAATGGCTCACGAGCTGGTTAGCTGAGCCCGACGACCAACCGGATGCGCCGCGCAGTGTGTGAGGTCTGAATCATCTCGTTTATGCATGATTTTTTCGTTTCCGCGGTAGCTTTTATCGTCCTTGTCGGCGTCATGGTAGTGGTCCACGAATTTGGCCACTTTCTGGTCGCCAAGCTCTGCGGAGTGCGCGTTGAAGCCTTCTCGGTAGGATTTGGTCCACGCCTGTTTGGCATCAAGTACGGCGACACCGACTACAAGGTCTGCCTGCTCCCGCTGGGCGGATTCGTGAAGATGACGGGCGAGAACCCCGGCGAAAGCCAAGCGAGTGATGACCCAGGGGCTTCATGAACCACCCCCGCTGGCAACGCATGCTCATTGGGGTCGCTGGACCGGTTCTTCAATTTCCTTCTCGCATTTGTGCTGATGGTGGTTTACTTCACCTTCATCAACGAAGTTCCCGACATTCCGACCACAAAAATCGAGTGGGTGACGCCCGGCTCAGCAGCCGATCAGGCCGGTTTGAAACCCGGAGACGTTGTTACTGCATTCGACAATACCGCTCATCCTGACTATCAAAAGTTCCACGACCTTGTAGGGGACAACTCGAACAAGACCGTTCCGATCACTGTTGATCGCAGCGGCGCGGCGGTGCAAACTTCGCTCCACCTGCCGGGCAGCGTAGATGCGCAGCATGACGACCTGAGCAAGGCCGGCATTTTTGTCCAGTACACCCAGAGTCCGATTCAGATCGACCAGGTAAGCCCGGGCTCGCCGGCGCAACACGCGGGTTTGCAGTCGGGCGACAAGATTGTCTCCGTCGATGGCCACGCCATTCCACACAGTGTTGCCGCTGGTGGACTACATGCAGACGGGTAAGGGCAAGCCGATGGCGCTGACGATCGAGCGCAAGGGCACGACGTTGGCGCCGATCATGATTCATCCCTATGTACAGGATGGCGGGTGGAGGTTGGGATTCCTTCCGGGCGGTCCGGAGGACGTTCCCGTTCGGACTGAGCCGATGAGTTTCTCGAGCGCGGTTGCCGAGGCGCGCGACTTTTGCGCGGAGAGCTCATTGCTGATCGTGAACGTGCTGAAGAAGGTGTTGACGCACCAGGTTTCGGTCAAGCAGCTTTCCGGTCCGGTGGGGATTGCCGTAGCTGCTGGGCAGGCTGTGAAGGAACGCTACTGGCTGGCGAAGTTCGACCTTGCCGCGGGGATCAGTTTGAACCTTGGCATTCTAAACCTGTTGCCGTTTCCAATCCTCGATGGCGGCCTGATTCTGCTGCTCATGATCGAGAGCATTATGCGGCGCGACATAAGCATGATCGTGAAGGAGCGGATCTACCAGGCCGCGTTTGTGGTTCTGGTGGCGTTCTTTGCCTTCGTCATGTTCAACGACTTCAGCAAGCTGCAGATCTTCTCACACCTCAAACCGTAAGAACAGGGATCAGTGGTCAGTGATCAGTGGTCAGAACAGCAATGAAAGATCGCTTGCGATGCCAGTGATAACCCACCAGGTGCGCGTACGCTATGCGGAAACCGACCAGATGGGCATTGTCTACTATGCCAATTACCTGGTCTGGTTTGAGCTGGGGCGCGTGGAACTGCTGCGCTCTCTGGGCCTCGCTTACAGCCAATTAGAGAAGGAGCACGAGTGCATTCTGCCGGTGGTGGAGGCTTCGTGCCGATACCGTTCTCCCGCTCGTTATGACGACGAGATTCTCATTGAGACGCGGCCTGCGATGCTGCGGGGATCGGTGCTGAAGTTCGCCTATCGCATTTTGCGCAAGGGGGCTGACGGTGCGCAGCCCACGCTGCTGGCGGAAGGCGAAACGGTGCATGTAGTCTGCGACGATCAGTTGAAGCGGAAAGCTCTTCCGGAACACTATGCGGCGGAACTGCGGAAGCTGATGCCTGAGCATTCCGGGATATTGTGACCCTACCCTCCCCCATTTCTTCATTGTCTGTTCGTCTTGATATAAAAGTCGCCTAATAAATTTCGAGCATAGTTGCTCCTATTTGCGCACTGAAATTTGTGCTTGGATCGCACCTTCACGTGTATCGCTTACGACGCCTGTTTTTGTGCACGAGAGTTGCATTCAGCGCAGGTCGTGATCAGGTTTTCAGCGCTTTCGTCGCCGCCGTCTGCGGGAGACTGCACATAATCTGTCGTAGCCGTGAAGCGGGTGAGCTGCTTCTGGCACTTGCGACATGTGTATCCGTCGCGCTCAAAAACTTGCATGCGCTTTTCGTGAGCACCTTTGTTCGACAAGGGGAACAATGCCAGTTCTTCGGCGAGGCGTTCGGCGCGGAATTTGCGGCAGGCTTCGATTTCATCAGGGATGAGGACGCGATAGAGGGTACCCTGGCGGTTGGGTTCGCCCAGCTTCTGGATGGCGCCGATCTCCTCGAGCGCATGCAGCGTGTCCTGCACTTTGCCTATGGAGATGTTGTTTTCGGCGGCGTTTGTGTATGACGATTTGACCACGGCGCGGCGCAGGCTGCTGCGGCTGACGCGAATCTGCGGATTTCCGTCCTTTGCGATGGAATGGCGGAAGAGAAACCAGTAGAAGGCCGCGTCATAGGCTGTCAGGATCGGCTGCAGGTCGTCGACAATCTCGCCGATGATGTCGGGCAGCTCCAGCGCGGAGAAACCTGCGTCACCTTTCGGCGTATTTGCAGTCTCCACTTCCAGCTCGCTCAGAAGCTGGCGTATCTTTTCGATGCGCGGGTTCATTGCTGAGCATTCTACCCCTCTCATCCGAACCGGCGCTCCGCAATTCGATTTCGATGAAAGGCGGGGATCGACTACATGCCGGGGTGTGTGAGTTGATTGGCGCGAGGGACGAGTTGCATGTAGACGGACTGCGGCAGGATCGTCTGCCAGTGATTGGTGGCTCGGGCAAGGAGAACCAGGCCAAAGAAGATGTAGACCAGCACTCCGCAGACAGCAAGCGGCGTGACGACACGGCGACGCCAGCGTTCTGCCGGTACATCGGCTCGGCGCGGTAGGAGCGCGAACTGCAGCGCGTTCTGCGCGGAGCAGGCTGCCACGCACTCCATGCATGCCGTGCATTCGACGGAGCGGATCTGCACCAGCTTGTCGACGGCTAGACCAGCTGGACATGCCTTGGCACACTTTCCACAGTCGATGCAGGCGTCCTGGTCGCGGCGGATCTTTACTGGGCTCAACAAGGAAGCCAGTCCCATGAGCGCGCCGTAGGGGCATAGATAGCGGCACCAGAAATTCTGGATCAGCATGGAGAGCAGCGCGAGCAAGCCGATGACTACGGCTGCCGTGATTCCAATGTCGCGGAAAAAGTTCAGCATCTTTACGTCGGCAACGAGACCGTACGGCGTCGACATGAAATCCTCAAGCGCGGCTGCCGACATGAATCCAATGACGGCGACGAAGAGGCTGAGCAGCACGTATTTCAGGCTACGCAAGGAGATGTCGAACCAGCGCGGGAGGCGCAGATTGCGACCGAAGATGCGGCGGCCGAGCTTCCAGAGAAACTTCAGAGAACGTGCCCACAGGGCAAAGCCACGAGCAGAATGTTTTCTTCAGCAGCAGGCTCATCAGCATGAAGCTTACGAAGAGGAACATCGCGGCGGGATGGATCGCCGGTACATGCCCGGTAAGCAGAAAATATTTCGTATTCATCAGGCCGGCGATCGGAAGCCAGCCTTCGACGCCCGCCGGACGCGGAACACTCAAGCCTGTACCGCCGCGCTCAAAATAGCGCGTCCACAGGTAGAACTGCAAGCCAAGCCAGCCATTCAACAGCAAGAACAGGCCCTGCACGATGTGACGCGTGCGTTGTGAGCGATCGGGCGCGAAACGACGGATCAGGGGCTTTTTCGGGGTTGGAGATCGCAGCGGCTGGACGGGTTGCGTGGCCATACATCTTCTCTCTTGTGCCCACATTAAGGGCATCGCAAGAAGAAAACAGCGACTTTGGTCACACCTCACGTATCTTGCCGGAAACGAGAGAGATGCTGAAGAGTTGGCCTACTGCGAGATTACGATCGGTGCGCGCCAGAAAGCAGCTTTTCCGGTTGAAGGGTCCAGGACAGTGACCTGGCACTCGTACTGACCGGGCTTGAGGTTGGCGGCGCTCACGTCGAAGTTCAGTGGCGTTATGCCGAGACGTGTTGCAGCATTCGGAGTAACAGCGACGGGCTGCGTCTTCAATGCCTCGGCTCCATTTGCGTACAGCGTCACGAAGGCCATTAAAGGTTGCGTACTTGGCTGCGCCACGGTCGGAGTGATGCCTGAAGGCGCCGCAGAAGGTGGCTTGTATGCCTGCAGGTACACATAGATGTCGCGATTCTGGCTGAAGACGCGGGTGACGCTGGGGACCAGCTTCCTGCCATCCTGCACCAGTGGATTCACGGCATCGTCCTTGGCACGGTCCTTGGCCTTAGCAGCGTCGTAGATCGCGTCTTTCAGCTCGACGCGCTGGCTGCTAAGCACGACAGAACTGATTGGAACGCGTTTGTCCTCTTTGTTCAGATTGGGAATCACGAACGTGGTCTGGTAGGTTCCGATGCGACCGGTCTCGTCGTCGCGCGCGAGGAACTTGATCATGTATTTGCCGGGCAAGAGCGTAAATCCAGTGTCGTATTCGATGGGGCGATGCGCGAGCTCGGCGGCCGTGGCATCGGAGAGCTTGATGTTCACGAAATCGCGGACGTTCGACACGGTCGTGCCGCCAATCATGTCCTTGATTTCGCCGACGAAGTCGATGAGCGTGTGTTCGGCGCCGCCGCGCTTGGCTAATGCGAGCTCGCGTCCAGGAATCTTGATCACGATAGGTACGAAATATTCGGCGCGATTGAGCTGGAAGTGATCGATCTCCATGGCGATGGAGAGCTCAGTGACGGGATCCTCGAGCATCAGCGCATCTTCAAGCTGGCGCTCCTTGTCCACGGCCGTGAATTTACTGAACTCCTTGTCGGCGTAGTAGCCCTGCCGGTAATCGAGCTTGGCTTCGAGATTCTGGCTGAGGGCGATCTTCACCCGACGGAAGCGGCCGTTACGCGCAGGATTTGTGGTGTAGTAGCCGATGATGTAGTAATCCGAGATCGAATCCTGTGCCTGAAGAATGCCGCGATCGAGGTCATTGGTGTCGAGCAACGCTTTGCCACCGGTGTCGGCGGCCAGCGAATAAAGCGTGTCCTGCGAGTATTGGAAGTTGGCGGTTACGGCGTTGGCCGCAGCGCCGGTGTAGATCCCTGAATTTCCCTGCGAAGCTTGGGTTGCATCGCCGAGCGGCGCCTGCGCTACGAGGCCCCGTGCATCGATGGGCCAGAAGGTCACGCCGGCCTTGATGGCGGCATCGACGGTGGCATGCATCTGAGCCTGGTTGTCAACGCCGTTCAGCCGCATGCCACCGGCAAAGTAGATGAGCGACTTCTTCTCGTTGAGTTGGCCCAGCATTTTGGCCGCTGTCTGCAATGCGGAGAGCTGGCGGTCGGTATTGAAGATGTTGAACTCGCTATCGTCTTGACCGAAGGCGGCGCCGGTGTCGGAAGCGCTTGCGTCATCTACATCTTCGGCTGAGTCCTGGCCTTCGCCTACGATCATCGTCTCGAGAATGCTAAGCAGGCGATCGCGATCCTGGGTGAAGTCCTGCAGAATGTCAACCGAACCCGTGTTGTAGCGCATGATCGAAACGAGATCTACGGAGGTCATCTGCGTGCGGATGAACTGCTCGGCCGCCTGCAGCGCGCGCAACTGGTCCGGAGGCCGCATGGCCGACATGTCGAAATAGAGAGCGAGCAGGCGGCGATTCTTGTAGCGTTCGTTATCAGTTGTCTCAGGTGCGATCTTCTCGTGCGCTAGGCGCTTGTATATCTTCAGTTCCTCGTCGCTGCGCTTCGACGCAGGTAGAGGCTTGGCAGTCTCCGACAGATCCTGGTGTTCGCAAAACTTGATGGTCTGCGGCACGTTGTCTTCGGTGACGGTGAAGTCTTTCGCGGTCAATCCGTGAATTGGATTACCCTGCTTGTCTTTAACGACGACAGCCTCGACGACAAGCTGCACCTTTACGGACATGGTGTAGTTGTCCTGCGTTTCGCCAGAGCGATTTTGTCCGATCTGCTGCGCGGTTGACGAGGCAGCGAAGATGGATGCGAGAAGCAGGGCTGCGAGTTTGCGCATGATCAGAACCTCACCCGCATAGTGGCCTGCAGGCTCCGCATCGGATTGGCCGATTGTGGCAGCCCGAACTGAGCGCTCTCAAGCGTTGTGACCCAGCTGCTGAAGACGGCATGATTCATCACGTTGGTTGCATCGATGCGAGCGTCAAGGTAGAAATGCTTGCTGGGACGAAACGTTCGCTGCATCGCTCCGTCGAGACTGAATTCGCTTGGTCCGGTGATGGAGTTTCTGCCAGCTGTGCCCCACGCACCCGCCACCGGTGCAGCAAAGGCTGCTGCGTTGAGGTGCGCGCCATTTTGGCCGCCATACAGCGGAGCGCCGGTCAGACTGGGTCGCAGAGAGCCGATCCAGCCAGTGCCGGGCACCGCTACGGGCAGAATGGGCGTTTCAGGCAGGCCAGTGCCGACATTCAACTGCGTGAGCAGCGTCCACTCTTTCAAGGCACGGCCGCGCCAACCGCCCAGAAGTGTTCCACCTTCGAGTCCCTGGCCGGTGGTGTACTGCGCTTGCAGGTTGAGGAGATGCCGCTGATCGAAGGAGGACAACGATCGCTCAGCCTTCAAGTCGAGCCAATCCTGCGCGATCTGGGCACTTGCGGATGTTGATGCAGAGGAGCCGGATGAGAAATCGGTTTGCGATGCGCTCGACTGGTGTCCTTGTCCGCCAAGCATTGCGTCATCGTCAATCGATTTCGAGAAGGTGTAGAGCAGGGATGCGGCAAAGCCGGCGCGCAATCTGCGGCGCAACTGGACCTGCCCGGATTGACGCGTTGAATTGCCGCCGGATGTTTCGTAGACAAATCCAGCAGGGCAATCAGGGCAGGGATCTGTCGCACCGAGGGGATAGCTGTTGGGCAGGAATTCCTGGACGCCATGCGTGCCCTTTACGCCGAGATAGGTTGCAGTCATCTGGAGGGCCCAGGGCAAGTCGCGTTGTATCGAAACCTGCCAGGTTTGCGCATAGCCGACGCGGAAGTTGGGATCGATGCCGAAGGCTTGGGGCGTGGTGGTGCCGCATTGCGTGAAGCCATTGGCGAGAGTCAGTGGGCATGCCGATGAGTTCTGCTGCTTCACACTTTTCGAGAGCGGGGCCTGCTGTGCGAGTTGAAGCATCGGTGAGAGGTACACCGATGTGTCGTGATATACGCCGTAGCCGGCGCGGATGACGATGGTCGAAGCGGGGATCGGACGCCAGGAAAGTCCGACGCGCGGCTCGATGCCAAGCCAGTCTGGCCGAACGAGGGAGTTCGGATACGTCTGGCCGGTCAGCGGCCCGACGGGATCTGAAGCGAGCACCGGCGCGACCTGGGCGAAGCCGGAAGCCACGTCGAGATTCACCAGCCGATCTTTCAATTCCGTCATTGGTGCGCCGTACTCCCAGCGCATGCCGGCGTTGATGGTGAGAATCGGCAACACGCGCCAATCGTCGGTGGCATACGCGTCGTAGACGGTTTGCCGGAAATATTTGTCTGCGTTGCCGAATGCGATTGAACTGGTGTCGGGAACACCGATGAGAAAATCGCCGAAATCCGATCCGGTTGTCGCGCCGGTAAAGGTGAAGGTGCCGCGCGGGTCCTGCTGGAAGTAATCGTTGTACTGCTGCTTGCGAAGATCGCCGCCAGCAGTGATGTTGTGATGGCCGCGATACATTCCGATCGAGGCCGAATAGCCGTCGGTCCGATTGCGATTGAATGCGCTTTGTGCGTCGGAGAGCGCGGCGATTCCGCTGGAGAAGCTGAGCGCGGGCGGACCCCAGTTTGCGGGGTCCTGGTTGTTGCCGTTGATACCGGCTTCGCCCGAAATGTTCTGCTTGTTCTCAAATTCGGGACTCACCTGCGTGCGCAGGCGGCTGAAGTGATATCCGGCGTAGAGAAAGAGATGCTGATTCAAACGATGAGACCAGTTGATGTTGGCGTTGAGGCCGAGCGTATCGGTGGTGTCGACAAAGTTGAAGAGATTGACTCCAGCGGCGCGGATGCTTTGGAAGTTGAAATTGCCGTAGAGCTGGTCGCGTTTGCCGAGCGTTTTATCGAGGCGCGATTGCAGGTTGTCCTGGTGGCTGCTGTTCAGTACGGGAATCTGAAAATTGTAGGATGGGTTACCGGTGATGTTGGGCAATGGATAAAGTTGCAGCAGGGCTGCCGCCTGTGGGCTTACCGGAAAAGATGTCCCGTCGATGATTCCGGCCCTCTCCTCCAACGTGGGGACCAGCCCAGGATTGGTTTGTGCGGTATTATTGCGCGTCCATTGATAGCCGACAAAGAAGTTTGGTCCGCGGGGAAGCAAATGCGGTATCTTTAACGGCCCGCCCAGCGTGAAGCCAAGCGTGATGCGATCGTAAGTGGGCTTAGGAGCCGCAAATCCGCTGAGCGAATACGGCCGTGCGTTGAGCACTGAGTTGTCGAGAATGAGGCCGAAGCCGCCGTTGTAGAGGCTCTTGGTATTGAAGCGGCGATTGCCGAAGGCCTGATTCAATGAGAACTGTGAAGTCGCCGCGTTGTTCACGCTTCCATTGACAAGGAAGCCATCGGAGCTTTGCTGATTCGCATCCTCTGGCGGTTTCGGCATTTCCACTGGCGCTTGCTGCCCTGTTCCGCTCTCCGGCTTCTTTTCAGTCGCTGCTTGCAACGTTGGGTGTGGTGTTGTGGGACGAGGAGGGGGTGCCGTTGCCAACGCTTTCAATTGATCCGCGGGCAAAAGCTTCAGTTCATATTTTGCGGCGGACATCTTCGATGCAATCAACACATCCGCGTCGATGGTCTGGAAGCATTGCATTGCGATTTCGATCTTCCATTGGCCGTCTGGAAGGTCGTCGAAGTGGAAGACGCCACCTTCGTCGGACGTGACGCTGAAGGTCTTCGAGCCCTGGGTCGCGGTAATGGTGACGCCGGGAACCGGGAGACCGCCAAATGTGATTTCGCCGAAATATGCTGAGGCACGGGCAAGCGCCGACGTGCACAGGCACAGCAGCAAAGCGATCAAACATCTTGTGAACCGACGCCACTGGGTCATCCGCTCGTTCTCCAGCAACAAATCAATTTTGCGACGGCAGATCGATGTGATCGATCACGATAACGTCCACTGTGCCTTTTGTGGCTTCGAGTTTCAATCCAAGCTGCTCTTCAAGTGCGGTGAGCAGCGATGGACCGCCGGCATCGGGGGAGATGTCGCCCTTTCCGGGACCGGCGTCGCCGCCCGGTGTACCCACATCGTCCGGAGTCCACTGGAGCGTATAGTCGTAGTTTCCAGTCAGGTCAGTCTTGTTCACAACCGTCCGGCCTAACTCTCGTGCGAGGATATGCGACAGCATTTCGGTGGTTGTCCCTGTCGACTCAAGGTGCCCGCGGCCGTTCATCATCAGGCTGCGGCGGCCCATGCGGGGCTTGTCCTTTGCATCGCCATCTTCCGGCTTCGGTGCACCGTCGGCTTTGGGAGGATCGTCCGGCGCAGACGCTTTCATCTTCAACCCACCCTTCGCCACCACGAGAGCGTACATGGGCAGTTCGCGGGTCTCACGGTGATACTTCAGGCCGAATCGATCCTCAAGCAGAGGCAACACCATTGCCCGTCGCTGATCGAACTTCATGTTTTTCAGTTTGGGCGCGTCTTCTGCGTCGACCTTGGCTTCGATGTCGAAGCGGTTTTTCACCCAGTTCGGCTCTCCAAGGATCCGATCGTCCTCAACGCCGAAGGATTCGCGGAGCAGCATCCTCATCGGAATTCCGTGGATGGAGATGCCGTCGGCAGTGAACATCAGCATGCCGTCATCGGAAGGAGCCGCGGGCTTGATGGTGGCTACCTCAAACTTCGGCAAGTCGGCATTTGCGGCTGTTCCCGACACAGGGGATTGGGACGGTGAAGGTGTGGGCTTCTCCGAAGCGGCCGTCGAGGAGGAGGTGGACTGGGCGCGCAATGGATTTGGGCACAGAAGACAAAACACCGCAAGCGGCAGGGCGATGCTCAGAAACTTCGGCTGTCGTCTCACCGATCTACTCATGGTGAAATCCTCGGGAATGGATTGGCATCCTCTTGCGACATCTGATTTTTTGAACTGCGGGGGAGGGGGGAGGGCCAACTGTAAGACGAAGGAGCTCTCCCTTTCGTTTGCAACTGTCGTCAAGATCGCAGTCTAGCGCCTATCTCCACCGGCCGCTTAGTTCGCGGAAGGCTTCTCAACGTGGTCAATCGAGATGACGACCACAGATGTCTTCTCTGCCGAGAGCTTCAGTCCAAGTTCCTGTTGCACCGCGTCATAAAGGCTCGGAGCCACGGCCGCAGCCGTGTCGGTTGAGCCGTTCTTGTTGCCCTGACCCGGCATCGACGGCGGATGTCCGCCAAATTGCGAATCGTCCGGCGTGAACGTGCACTGGTAGTCGTACCGGCCTTTGATTCCTGTCCTGTCCACTACAGGTCGGTCGAGGACCAGGATCTGCAGGAATCCGGTGAAATCGGGAATGGTCGCATTGACCATATGTAGCGTCATCCCACCGGTGCCGGGCCCAATGAAGATGCCGGGCAAATTGCCATTGAGCTGCGTCGCCTTCAGTTTGGGGCCATCCTTGCCAACCGAGAGCACGTATGCCGACATCTCGCGCTCGTCATGATGGAAGGTCAGCTTGAAGCGATCGGTGAGCAGTTTCCGAATCATGATTCTCAGTTGCTCGGGATTTGGGACACCCTCCTGCTCCGGGACCGCGGCGATATCGTAGCGGTCCTTGTCGTACCAGTCGGGAGCATTCACAATCTGCTTGACCTGCACCTCGTAAGCGAAAGAGATCAAGTCGGCGAGCGAGGAGGCGCGCGTGGCAAAGTTTCGCCCACGAATTGTCAGCCCTTGCATGCTCGTTGCGCCGGTATTGTTGGGCTTGATCGTGGCCACCTCAAAATCCGGATCGGCATCGGCGGCCATTGGTTTTGGCGGCGGCTGAGGCTTGGGGATTTCCCAGGCGGTTTCCGGTGTGGCGCGCGTGAGCAGCAGTGGGGTCGAACCACCTCCTTGGCTCGAGCTTCCGTCGATAGTCTTTCCGTCGGAACTGAGCTTTCCCTCGTACGTGAGACCGAAGAGCTTGAGAGTGAGTTTGACGTCCTGGCCCGTGAGCGTTACCGAATCAAGATTGAAGCCTTGCGCACCTTGGTCGATGCTGTAGAAGGTCCCCTTGTAAGCGCCTTTATCATCCTTCGTGATTTTGACAATGGTGCGCAGATCCTGACCGCCATGCAGCGTGCCTTGCCACGTGTCGGCGAGATCGCGTGGCGAAGCCGGCGCGGCCTGAGCGGGCGCAGGAGAGGCCTGCGCAGTTGCGGGAGAGGCCTGGGCATGGACGGCGTTCAAATGTCCTGCACATGTGACGAGGGCAAAAACGATAACTGCGAAAGAACAAGTGGCGACCAGAGTCAAACGGCGAAGACGGGACGAAACAGGAGTCATCATCATTGCGGAACTTCCTTGTTCGTGCTGGTGCGCGAAGTAGAGGGCACGATCCAGCGAATTTTATGTGGACGTGCTGAGGATACACGCGGCGGAACCGATTCAGCGCAAATAATTGCGGACTGTCCGATATCGCACAGTGAAGGAATTGAATTGCGATTTGCGATGTGGCGCGGGTTCAATGCAGAACAATGGCGATGGCAAATCCGTCGTAACCTTTGCTGCCAACGGTCTGAAGCATCGTTGTGCTGAGCCGAGGCTCGGCTGCAGCATGCTCCGTAAATCGACGAACACCCTGAATATTCGGATCGGGACTTTCCGGGGCGATCACCTTGCCGTCGCGCACCACGTTGTCGGCGACGATGAGCGTGCCGGGCCGTGAAAGCTTCATGGACCATTGCAGATATTCTGGATATCCGGACTTGTCGGCGTCGATGAAGATGAAGTCGAAGGGAGCCGTGTGTTCTTTTGCGAGAGATGAAAGAGTCTCTGCGGCTGCGCCGATGCGGAGTTCCACGCGGTCAGCGAGACCGGCAGCCTCGAGATTCTTTTTTGCGACCTCGGCGTGATGCGGTTCCAGTTCCAGGGTGACGACGTGTCCCTCAGGCGGAAGCGCACGCGCGAGCCAGAGCGTGCTGTATCCGCCGAGTGTACCGATCTCAAGCACGCGGCGCGCACCGGTCGCGCGGACAAGCAATTCGAGAAACTTGCCTTGAAGCGGAGTAACGTCGATTGATGGCAGATCCGCCTTTCGATTTGCCTCAAGCGCGGTGTCGAATCCATTGCCGGGAGCAATCAATGCATCCGCGAAGTATTGGTCGACCTGCTTCCAGATTTCCTTTGCTTTTTTTGACAAGGCTCACCCTCCGGGGATTGAGTGGCTTGAGCTGCAATGTGGGGAAGACCCAACGATCTACTTGTCGCGTGCGACGACGAAATCCGGAACCCAGAGCAGCGCGCGCTTGAAGTCAGAGTCGGGCAGGGAAGCGAGCGCCTGGCGCGACTGCTCAGCGTAGCGATCGGCTGCAGCCATGGCGTATTCGACGGAACCATTGCGGCGCAGAATCTCGCGAATCTGCTCGCGACTTACATACTCAAAGCTGCGATCGTCGAGCACCCGCTGGATCGTCTGCCGCTCGCGCGCGGTGCCGTGATCGAATGCGTGGATGACGGCGAGCGTGGTCTTGCCTTCGCGCAGATCGCTTGCGACCGGCTTGCCCAGGACCTCTTCTGTCGCCGTGAGATCAAGAACATCATCGACAATCTGGAATGACAGGCCGACCGCGCGTCCGTAGGCTGCAAGCTTTTCTTCCTGCGCTTCCGTTGAACCAGCCAACACTGCACCAAGGCGCATCGAGGTCGAGAACAGGCACGCGGTCTTGCGGAAGATCAGGTCGTAATACTCGGCTTCAGAGACGGCTTTGCCGAGCTTTTGAATTTGCAGCAATTCGCCTTCGACCATCTGCTGGGTGAGCGAGATAAGCAAGTCGAGGACGCGGAGGTTTTTCTCTTCGAGCGCAACCTTGAAGGCCTGCATGTAGAGCCAGTCGCCGGCGAGCACGCACTTTTCATTACCCCAAGTGGTATTGGGTGAGGGGCGTCCGCGGCGTATTGATGCCCCGTCGATGATGTCGTCGTGCACGAGCGTGGCTGTGTGCACCATCTCGACGACGGCGCCGAGGCGGATTGCGCTTGGTCCTGAGTAGTCCAGCAAATGCGCCGCAAGGAGCAGCAGTGATGGGCGAATGCGCTTGCCGCCTCCTTCGCGCAGGTACTCGGCAATTTCGGTGATGGTGCTGACGCTTGAGGCTGCATCGCGCCCCAGCTCCTGCTCGATCGCCACGAGGTCTTCTCGCAGCAGTTCGAAAACCTCTTTCGCCGTTGCTATCGCCAGGGTGCTCAATGGTCTCCGAGTCTCGCCGCCTCAGTTCGTGCGGTAGTTCGTGAAAGTCAGTTCTACGCCGAGGTCTTTGCCCCGCAGGGCTGCAATGATGGCTTGAAGATCGTCCCGGTCTTTGCCCGATATTCTCACAGTATCGCCTTGAATGCTTGCCTGCACCTTCTTTTTTGAATCCTTGACGATACGAACAATCTCCTTGGCTTTTTCAGTGGGTATTCCCTGCTGGAGGCTGATCTTCTGGCGGACGCTCTGCCCCATCGCCGGTTCGACCTTGCCATAGGTGAGATTCTTGAGAGACACGCCACGCTTCACAAGCTTTTGCCCGAGGATCTCTTTGATGGCCTCGAGCTTGTACTCATTCGAGGATGCCATCTGAATCGCATCATTGCCTTCGAGATTGATTTCGGAGTGAGAGTCCTTCAGATCGAAGCGCTGGCGAATTTCTTTCATCGCCTGGTCAATGGCGTTGCGCACTTCCTGGATGTCGACCTTGCTGACGATGTCGAATGAATTTTCCTGGGCCATGATTCCGTTCCTCGAATGCCTGGGTTGCTGTTTATCCCGCAGTTCAATGGGCAAGTGCAACAATATCAGTTTCCCACGTCATAGGCTAAGGCTGAACAAGCGGGCAAAGTTTTTGGTGGTTGCCACGGCAATTTCGTCGGCAGTGACGCTGTGAATTTCGGCCAGAGTATCAGCGGTCTGCGTGACGAAGGCAGGCTCGTTCCGCTTCCCTCGCAATGTGGCTGGAGCGAGCCAAGGGGCGTCAGTCTCGACTAGGATCCCGTCGATCGGGACACGCGATGCTACATCGCGAAGGGGCTGAGCCTTGGGATAGGTTAGGTTTCCGGCGAAGGAAATAAGAAAGCCCAGATCGAGCGAACGCCGCGCCTGCTCCCAACCTCCGCCGAAACAGTGCATTACGCCGCCGAGGCCGGTCGATGCCCAATGTTCGTCGAGGACTTCAAACAGATCGTCCCACGCGTCCGTTTCGCCGTCTTTCGGCCGGCAATGGATGAGGATGGGCCGCTTGCGCGCGGCGGCGATCTTGAGCTGGCAGATAAGTCCTTCGCGTTGAACCGGATGGGCTGCGCCGTCGTGGTAGTAATCGAGGCCGATTTCACCACAGGCGATGACTTCGGGCTGAGAGAGAAGGCTGTCGAGCTTGGCTTGCGCTGCTTCGTCGGCCTCTGCTGCGTTGTGCGGATAGATGCCCGCGCTTGCATACAGCCGCGGCATACCCGGCTTGCCGTTGTATTCGCGGCAGATTTGAAGGGCCTGGTGCATCTCTGCAGGTCCCTCGCCGATCCCGATAGACAACACTGCGCCCACGCCGGCGTCGGCGGCGCGACGCAGCATGGCCTCGCGGTCGTCAGAATAGCGGGGACTGTCGAGGTGCGCGTGAGAATCGATCAGCAAGCAGCGGTCTCCGCGAGTTCAGGCGGTCTATTCAACACACCTGCACTCCAAGTGTTTACTATTCTACTTTAGCCGCGCACCGAGCGGTACGTCTTCCAGGAAGCCTGCGAGCACGGGTGCGCCATCGGTCGGCAACGAGGCGGCGAGCAGCATGCCATTGGATTCAAGGCCGCGCATCTTACGGGGCGCGAGGTTGGCGACGATGACGATTTTGCGGCCGATAAGTTTCTCCGGCTCGTAGTACTGTGCAATTCCTGCGAGGATCTGGCGTTTCTCGTAGCCAAGATCGACTTCGAGGCGGAGGAGCTTGTCGGCTTTGGGAACGCGCTCGGCGACGAGCACCTGAGCTACCCGCAGGTCAACCTTGGCAAAGTCGTCGATCGTGATGTGTTCTGGTTGAGCCGGAGTGGCCTGCGTGTTCTGATTGAGCGGCTTTTCGGCTGGAGCCGGCGCGGGTGTTGAAGCGAGGCGGCTGCTGGTGAGCTCGGCGGGCACGGTGTGCACATGCGCTGTAGCGACTGGCTGGGTGGGATCGCTGGGTGCCATTGTGGCAGGCGTAGTTGCAGAGCTTGCCGGTGCGTCTTCAGTGCTTGCCGGCGACTGGACAGAGGTGGCGGCAGGAGCTGCTTTCACCGAATTTGCCGGCGGTTGCGAACCGGGGTGAGGATTGACACCTAGCGCGGACGTGGGAGCTTCCGGAGCTGCCTTCGATGCATTCTCCCGATTGCTCGCTGCTTCTACCGCGTTTTTGTTGTTATCGTCTTCGAGATTCTGCATACGGGTGATTGCATCCTTGTCTTTGCGGGGAAAGAGTGGCGCAGGCTCGCCCAACCGTGTACCGGCCTTCAATTCGCCCCATGCGAGGTTCGTAAGAAATGCTCGTTTCGCAGCGTCGGCGATTTCGCCTTGACCAAGCTGCTGCCACACCTTGGATGCCGCGTCGGGCAGGATGGGATAGACGAGCGCGGTAATTACGCGAATGGCTTCTGCTGCTGTCGCGAGCACGCGTGCCTGGAGCGCCGCGTGATCGGCTTCTGAGCGGTCGCTGGGCCGTTTCCAGGGAGCGTTGGCGGTGAGGTAGCCGTCGGTTTCCGCAACGAGGGCCCAGAGGGATTTCAACGCCTCAGAGAAATTCAGTTGATCGAATGCCGGTGCAAACTCGGCAATCGTGCGCGTCGAGCTTTCTCGCAGAGCAGTCTCGGGCTGTGTCTCTGCGCCGGCTTCCGGTATGACTCCCCCGAAGTATTTGTGCACCATGTTCACGACTCGGCTGACGAGGTTGCCGTAGCCGTTGGCGAGATCGCCGTTGTAGCGCTGAACGAGTGCGTCGAAGCTGAAGTTGCCGTCCTGGCCGAAAGGTATTTCGCGGAGTAGGAAGTAGCGCAGGGCGTCGGTGCCCAGCACTTCACGCACGGTATCGGCGCGCACGATGTTGCCGCGCGACTTCGACATCTTTCCCTGATCGAAGAGCAGCCAGCCGTTGGCCTTCACGGAGCGTGGGACCGGAATGCCGGCAGCCATCAGGAATGCCGGCCAGTAAACGCAATGGAAGCGGCTGATCTCCTTGCCGATCAGATGAATGTCGGCGGGCCAGAATTTTTGGAATTTTTGGTCGTCGTCCGAGCCATATCCGAGGGCGGTAATGTAGTTGGCCAGCGCATCGAACCAGACATAAATTACGTGATCTTCGTCGCCCGGAACCGGGATACCCCACTTCAGGGCCGTTCGGCTGATGGAAACATCCGCGAGCCCGCCGCGCACGAACGAGATAACCTCGCGCGCCGTGGATTCGGGTTGCATAAATCCGGGGTTTGCCTCGTAGAACTCCAGCAGTTTGCGTTCGAATGCTGAAAGCTTGAAGAAGTAGTTTTCTTCGCTCACTGTTTCCGTGATTCGTCCGCAATCCGGACAGGGAGCCCCCGGCGGTACATCGACCCAAGCCTCATCGGAAACACAGTATTGACCCGTATACGATCCTTTGTAGACGAATCCGCGATCGCGCAAGGTGGCGAAGAGCTTTTGAACCCCCCGCATGTGGCGGGGTTCGGTGGTGCGGATGAAATCGTCGTATGTCAAGCCGAGGCGATCCCAGAGCGCACGGAACTCGCCGGAGATTTTGTCTGCGAAATCCTGTGGCGAAAGGCCGGCCAGCTTGGCGGAACGCTCAATTTTCTGCCCATGCTCGTCGGTGCCCGTGAGGAACCAGGTATCGATGCCCATGGCCCGTTTGCGCCGGGCGATTGCGTCGCACACGATGGTCGAGTAGGCGTGGCCCAGGTGCGGACGCGCATTGACGTAATAAATGGGCGTGGTGAGGTAAAAGCGGGCTGAGCTGGAGTTCTGGCTGGTCATCGGCGGGCGTTTGCTTTCGCTGCGCCGTCTGAACCGGAGGCGCAAAGATTTCGTCTATGTTCCTCTTCCATCTTAGGTTGCCGAATAGGGTGCGTCAACGCGAACGCTTCTCAGCTCTGTTAGAATCGCCTTGAAAAATCAGGTATTTCAAAGGCGTTGCCCGTGTACCAGGAAATGAAGAACCGGCTTGAGTCGCATCTGCGCGAAGTGCTCAAAGCCAAGTACGATCTCACGATCGAAAACATTCCTCTCGAGACTCCACCCGATCTGCGTTTCGGCGAGCTGGCGACACCCATCGCCTTCGAACTGGCCCGCAAACTGCGCAAGGCGCCAAAGGTAATTGCGCAAGAGATCGTTGCAGAACTGGGCACGCCACGGGGGTTTGCATCTTTTGAGATTGCAGGCGCCGGGTACATTAACGCACGTCTTGATCGTGTTGTTGCCGTACGCATGATGACGAGCGGCGAAGACGCGCAGCCCGCCAAGTCAGACATCCACGCGCTGGTCGAGCACACCAGCATCAATCCCAACAAGGCCGCGCACATCGGACACTTACGCAACGCAATCCTCGGCGACACATTTGTGCGTTTGCTGCGTGCAGCGGGGCAGAAGGTTGCGGTGCAGAACTACATCGACAACACCGGCGTGCAGGTCGCGGACGTCGTGGTCGGCTTCCTGCACCTGGAGAAGAAATCACTGGCCGAAGTGCGTGCGCTGATTGAAAAACTTGAACTGCACTTCGAGCGCGTCGACTTCTACTGCTGGGATCTTTACGCGCGTACATCGCAGTGGTACACGAGCGGCACCCACGAAGAGAACGAAGCGCGCAAGCAGCTTGCGTTACGCGACACTGCATGAGATTGAGCAGGGTGGTAACGAGACGGCGGCGGTTGCGGACCTGATTTCGACGGCGGTGTTGCGCCGGCATCTTGAAACCATGCTGCGGCTGGGGATTGAGTACGACTTTCTGCCCCGCGAGAGCGAGATTCTGCACCTGAACTTCTGGGCGCTTGCATTTGAGCAGTTGAAGCAGAAAGGTGTGCTGTATTTCGAGACCGAGGGCAAGAACAAGGGCTGCTGGGTGATGTCGCGCTACGGTGCGCCGGCCAAAGAGGACGGAGAAGGCGCGAAGGAAATTGACGAGGACGCGAAAGTCATTGTCCGTTCCAATGGAACTGTTACGTACGTCGGTAAGGACATTGCGTATCACCTGTGGAAGTTCGGCCTGCTCGGTCGCGATTTTGGGTATCGCAAATTCTTCACCTATCCGAACCACGAATGCTGGATATCGACCGAAAAGGGAGAGGAACCTCATCCGCACTTCGGCGGAGCGCAGGCCATTTACAACGTTATCGATTCGCGTCAGGCTGATCCTCAGGCGAACGTGATCCAGGCGTTGCGCGGATTGGGATACACCGAGCAGGCCGATCACTACACGCACTTCGGTTACGAGATGGTTGCCCTCACGCCGCGCTGCGCGGCTGAGCTTGGCTATGAGGTCTCCGAAGAGGATCGTGCGCGACCGTATATCGAGGTGAGCGGGCGCAAGGGTTTTGGCGTCAAGGCCGATGACTTGATAGACAAGCTGATCGCGGCAACGCGGTTTGAAGTGGATACGCGTCAGACATCGCGCGACGAGCAAGAGCGGCAGGTGATCGCCGAGCAGATTGCCATCGGCGCCCTGCGTTACTTCATGCTCAAGTTCACGCGCAATTCCGTCATTGCTTTCGACTTCAAAGACGCTCTGAGCTTTGAAGGCGAGACCGGCCCCTATATTCAGTACGCGGTTGTTCGCGCGCGCAACATCTTTCGCAAAGGCTCGATCACGCCTGAGGCGGTTTTGCGCGAATTCGCCGGCTCTGACCCTGGTGCGTTTCTGATGGGAGACTCGGGCGAGGATATCTGGTCGCTGTGGCTGCAGGCGGGCAGGCGCTCGGCGGTGCTCGAGCAGTGCATTGCTACCTCTGAGCCTGCGTATTTGGCCAAGCACGCTTTCCAGCTTGCCCAGGAATTCAACAACTTCTACCACAAACACCACATTCTCACGGAGTTGGATCCTGAGCGCAGGATGTTTCTGCTGGCGACGGCGGCCGTCACGTTGCGAGAACTGATCACTGTCCTCGACTGGCTGGGTATTGAGAGTCCGGAGGCCATGTAGTACCCCAGTAATTACTGATGTAGCCTGCGTCACAAACAGGCCTCTGGGCAGCGGGAGTATATTGCTCGACGGTCAGGGAGTCGCCAAAGGCTATGAATAACGCTATTTTGCAAACACACATGCTCCTTCCGATTGAAGAGATTGCCCGTAAACTTTCGCTGTTGCCGGCCGAATACGAGCCCATTGGCGCATTTGGCGCGAAGCTAAAACTCAATTTGCTCGAAAATCCGGCATTTCCTGTTCGCGGCAAGCTGATTATCGTGACGGCTACGACGCCGACCACCTCCGGCGAAGGCAAGACTGTCGTTTCGATCGGCCTCGCGCAAGGGCTCGAGCGCATCGGGCTCAAATCCATCCTCACCTCGCGTGAACCGTCGCTGGGGCCGGTGTTCGGGATGAAGGGCGGAGCGGCAGGCGGGGGCCTGTCGCAGGTAGAACCGAGCCAGAAGATCAACCTGCATTTTCACGGCGATTTTCACGCCATTACGGCAGCGCACAATTTGCTGGCCGCGATGATCGACTCGCACCTGTTCTTCGGGAACGCGCTCGATCTCGCTCCCGGAGAGATCACCTGGCCTCGCGCGCTGGATATGAATGACCGGGCGCTGCGGCATGTCACGGTGAGTGTGGGCGGCAAAGGCGACGGCGCCAATCGTGAGACGGGCTTTGTGATTACGGCGGCCTCCGAGATTATGGCCATCATGGCGCTGGCTTCGAGCTGCGCCGATCTACGTCGCAGGATCGATGCGATTGTTGTCGGACCTTCGCGCTCCGGGCGGCCAGTCACGGCCGCGGACCTGGGTGCTACGGGCGCTATGCTTGCACTGTTGGACGAAGCCATCAAGCCCAATCTCGTGCAGACCACAGAAGGCACGCCGGCGCTGGTGCATACTGGACCGTTCGGCAACATCGCGCATGGTACGTCGAGCATCCTTGCGCACCAGATGGGCGTTCGGCTGGCCGACTATGTTGTGAACGAATGCGGATTCGCAGCGGATCTTGGCGCGGAGAAATACTTCGACATCGTGATGCGTGCCTCAGGGATTCGGCCGGCTGCCGCAGTTCTGGTTGCAACGGTGCAAAGCCTGCGCGCGCAGGGCGAAGGGAAGCTGGAGTCAGGCTTTGCGAACTTGTCGCACCATCTCCAAACATTGCGGGGCTATGGTGTTCCGATCGTCGTCGCTATCAATCGCTTTCCGGCCGATTCGCCTGAGGACCTGGAGATGATTGCGACTGAGTGCTCGCTGCTGGGAGTACCGTGCGCGATGGTTGAGGCGTTCACAAAGGGCGGCGAAGGGGCAGTCGACTTGGCGCACAAGATCGTCTCTGCCATCGAGACCAATCCCGCGCCGGATATCCAGCCGGTCTATGCGCTGGAAGACGCGCTCGACGTAAAGATCTTGAAGGTCGCCATCCAGGTCTACGGCGCAGATGGAGTGACGTTCAGCGAAACGGCGCGCACAAAACTTGAACGCTATGCAACATGGGGATTTGGACGGTTGCCGGTCTGCATTGCCAAGACGCAGTATTCGTTGACGGATGATCCCAAGCGGATGGGCGCGCCGACGGGATGGACGCTGAACGTCCATGATGTTTCACTGTCAGCCGGCGCGGGGTTCGTGGTGGCCGTCTCGGGCAACATGATGCTGATGCCGGGACTGCCGAGCCATCCGCGCGCGATGTCGATTGATCTAGATAACGAAGGGAACATCGTGGGTGTGTAAGAGCGGCTATTGCCGGTTCTTTTCGTCTTCGCAATCCGATATCGTCGAGTGTCATCGTTCATGTTTTATTGATATATATTTAATTTTATCAATAGTTTACAGTGATACTTCGGCTCCGGATTTCTCTTGTGAAACTAGCCGCAGAATGTGCCTGATGGTCGCCAGCTATGAGACGCTATCAACTATCGACATGAAGTTTCTCCCCACCCCTCGCCCGCATCGCATCCCGCGGTGCGTCTATCCATTCAAGAGGCGATTTAATGGCATCTTCCATCCTGCTGACACCCAGCTCCAGCCGTTCCAGATTCAAAACCGTTCTCTGGGTTCTTCTTGGTCTCACTGCGCTCTTTGTATTCATCACTTCAGAAGTTTTTCTCGTCGCCGATTACCCCATGTACCACGCCTACCGTCTGCAGGTGATTGCCGACCGCCATCTCCTCATCCCCCATACTCTCTCCGGCGTCGTCGCTCTCCTGGCGGGCCCTTTGCAGTTCTCGTCGCGCCTTCGCCAGCGTCACCTGAAATTCCATCGCGTGCTCGGCCGCATCTACGTCTTCTCCGTTTTTATTGGTGCGTTCACCGGAATAGCTCTCGCCGCCGGCCGTCCCGGCCTGCCCGGAACCTCCATGCAGGCTGCTGCCTGGGTGGTCTGCACCACCGCCGCCCTCATTACCGCGCGTAACCGCCAAATCGTCCAGCATCGCCAGTGGATGGCCCGTTCCTATGCTGTTACGTTTACTTTTGTCTCCAGCCGTGTGCTTAATCTCTGGCCCCGCTATTGGAGCCATCTTGGCGACGCCTTCGCAGCCGTTGGCGTCATCGCATTCACCTTGGCGTCGCTGCTTCTCGTCGATCTTGGCCTCAACTGGCGCGAGCTCACCTCGCGCCGTGCGTGATGCGCGTGCTTGAAACTGGTTGAGCTGGAAATCGGGCAGAACAGGCCATCGCTCACTTGCCATGTTCCGCCGAGTCAAACACATAAGCGAGTCCGATGGATTTAAGACCGAACCACTAAACCGAGTGAAGTGTTGGTCATGCAATACCGATTCGGAGCGGTACAATTCCAGCCAACTAGATCCGAACAGGAGATCCCCGTTAGAACGTCCAATTTGAACCAAACTCCGTTAAAAGATGAGGTCCTCATCCTCGGTGGCGGCGTAGCAGGCTGTGCTGCTTCCATCGCGCTCGCCCGCAAGGGACGAAGCGTCACCCTCATCGAACGCGAGCCCACTCCGCGCCATAAGGTCTGCGGAGAGTTCCTGAGCGGTGAGGCCCTGGAGGACTTGCACGCGCTTGGCATCGACGTGGCCTCGCTTGGAGCCGCGCCCATCGACTACGTTCGCCTCGCCGCTGCACGGCGCGCTGCGGAGGCTCCCTTGCCTTTTCCCGCAGCTTCGCTCACGCGCAAGGCGCTTGATACGGCGCTCATCGGCGAAGCCGTTGCCGCAGGAGTCCGCGTAGAACGCGGTCGCAGTGTGCAGGCGCTCGGTCGCGCCACAGGCAACCTCTGGCAAGCTATGCTCGACGACGGCACCACCTATGAGGCTCCGACCGTCTTTCTTGCTACAGGCAAGCACGATCTCCGCGGTCACGCACGCCCGAAGGATCCGCAGCGATGGGTCGCCTTCAAAATGTATTTTCGGCTGACGCCCGCGCAGGCCGCTGAGCTCGCACGCGCCTCCGAGCTGATGCTCTATCCCGGAGGCTATGGTGGCATCCAGCCGGTTGAAGGCGGCATAGCCAACCTGTGCTGCGTGGTGCAACAGCGGTATTTCGCGCGCGTGGGAAATCGCTGGGAGAACTTCCTTGCGAAGATGCAGCAGGACTGTCCACACCTCGCGATGAGGCTTGCAGGCGCTGAGCCGCTGCTCGCCAAGCCGATCTCCGTGACCCATATCCCGTATGGTTACATTCGCCGCGGGACGGAGAAGGGGCTCTACTGCATCGGGGATCAGGCCGCCGTTATCCCGTCGTTCACCGGCGATGGCATTTCCATCGCGCTGCATACTGCGCGTTGCGCGGCCGCTGCTTATCTTGCAGCCGAGCCGGCTCCGCTCTTCCAGGCTAAACTGCGTTCCGGACTGCTGGCGCAGATGCGTCTCGCCGAGTTTGCTGCCGATGGCTTGAGCAACGCACTCGCACGCGCTGTATTACCGTTTGCCCTGAGGGTCTGGCCAGGCGTGATGCGCGTGACGGCAAAGCTGACTCGTGTCGCCCAGAGTGCCGCTATTCCCTCGCATGCAGTTGTCAGCTAAAACAGCCGTGCCAAAAGCCTCGACGCGACACCCTCTCGATGCCGGCATTCCTGTCGCCCACCTCTCACCAGCCAGATTAGGAGAGATGCAATGAAATCCTTCGCAGTCTTCGCCCTCGCTGTCTTACTCGCTCCCGCCGCGCTCGCCCAGCATGAGACCTTCGTCGTCAATCCCGATGCCAGCGAGGTGAAGATCACGCTGAAAACAACTCACGAGATCGTCAACGGCACCTTTCACGTCCAATCCGGGTCGATTGAGTTTGACCGCAGCGCTCCGAAGATGTCGGGTTCGGTAGTCGTCCTCGCCGGCAGCGGCAAGACAGGCAATGACAGTCGCGACAAGAAGATGTACAAGGACATCCTGCTGGTCAGAGAGCACGCAACTGTTTTCTTTGCGCCGAAGACCTACACGGGTGTCATCGCTCCTTCCGGCGACTCGACCATCCAGGTAACCGGAATCTTCAACCTGCTGGACACACCTCACGAAATCACCGTTCCCATGCTGGTACATCTCGATGGCACCAGCACAACAGCCAAGGCTCACTTTGTGGTGCCTTACGTTCAGTGGGGACTAAAGAATCCAAGCTTTATGTTTTGGAAAGCGGATAATGATGTCGCGATCGACCTCAATCTTGTTGGCACGATTTCAAAGTAGCCTATGATGCTATCGCTGGAAGCTAGCTTTCGTAGCTTCGCACCCACTCAAGGATTGAGCGCACAGCCACGCCGCTTGGGCCCTTGGCAATGAACGGCTTGTTGTCTTCGATCCAGGCCAAGCCGGCGATGTCGAGGTGGATCCACGGCGTGTCTTCGGCGAAGGCGTGCAGGAATTCGGCTGCCGTGATGGCTCCGCCCCAGCGCCCGCCGGTGTTCTTAATGTCGCCAATGTCGCTGCGGATCATGTCGTAGTACTCATCGGCGAGCGGCATGCGCCAGAACTTCTCACCGGAAGTCGCCAAGCCTGCCTGGAATTTTCCAATCGTGGCATCGTCGTTCGAGAATGCACCGGCGTTGATCATGCCCAGCGCGACAACGCAGGCGCCGGTCAGCGTGGCCGCGTCAATGAGATGCGTTGCGCCGAGGCGGCGTGCGTAGGTGATGCCGTCGGCCAGCACCAGTCGGCCTTCGGCGTCGGTGTTGATGATTTCGATGGTTTTCCCTGACATGGCAGTCTGGACGTCGCCGGGTTTTTGCGCTTTTCCGTCGGGCATGTTCTCTGCCGCGCAGACGATGCCGATGACGCGGACCTTCGGCTTCAGCAACGCAATGGCGCGCATGGCCCCGATCATCGCTGCACCGCCGGCCATGTCGTACTTCATCTTCTCCATGTTGTCTGCGGGCTTGATGGAGATGCCGCCGGTGTCGAAGGTGATGCCCTTGCCGACGAGGCCGAGAACTGGTCCATCGGTCACGCCTTCGGGTTCGTACTTAAGGACAATAAGCGCCGGCGGCTCTGCCGATCCCTGAGAAACGCTCCAGAATGCGCCCATCTTCAGCTCGTGGAGCTTGTCGGTCGAGTGAACCTCCCACTTCAATCCGGTTTCGGAGGCCATCTGCGCCGCGCGTTGGCCGAGGACGGTCGGAGTGAGTTTGTTGCCTGGCTCGTTGACGAGCGTGCGTGCAAAGTTCTGGCTTTCGCCGATGATCACACCTTCTTTGAACGCGGTGCGAATAGCGGGCTGGTCGGCGGAGGACGGGGCGGCGAGAGTGAACGAATGCACGCTGACGTCCTTGCGCTCGCTGCGGTAGGTGTCGGGATCGAAGTCGCCGACGAAGGCGCCCTCTATTGCTGCACGCGCCATTGCATGGAGCAGACCTATGGAGTTGTCCTCAGGCAGGGCGAAGGTCAGATCGCGGATGGCGCGGGGCTTGGTGTAGCGAACGGCGGTCCCGGCCGCATTGCGAACAGCATGCACGGTCGCCTTGCTCTTCTTGCCGAGGCCAACGATGAGCAGGCGCCTGGCTTTCAGTCCGGCGGGGGCGTGCAGCAGTACGGCTTCGTTTGTGCCGGCCTTGTATTCGCCGCTGGAGAGGATCGCGGCAGCTGCAGCGCGGACTGCCTCGTCGCTGGTCAGCAGGACCGGCTGGGGCTTAACATCGGGGCCCTTGGCGGTCTGGGTATCGACAGCGGTGACGACGAGGAGTTCGGTTTCGATCTGGGCAAGGGGAGAGAAGGAGAGTTCTGTGCGCATACCTGACCATTATTTCATTGCCGCGCGGTGAGAGATCAGTCCCCAGCTCGTGATGGAGCTTCCGAAAGAAAGTCAGATTTGATGGCGATGCCCGACCTCACGTGGCGGGCGACTAACGGTTTGATGGAAAGGGCTCGTCGTTGGTGTTGTTCTCTGTGGATTGGTTAGCTTCCGCTGGTTCGCGGAGGTGTGACTTGGAAGCGCGTTTGGAGAGGTCGGCTGCGAGATGAAGACCATAGAGAAGAACACCTGCGCGTCGGGTATCGGTGAGGGGCGACGATAGAGCGCGAAGGGCCTCGGCGACGGCGGACTGGAGACCGGAGAGATCGTCGACGCTGACCTGGGCGAGCTTTCCGGGTTTGCGCGTGAATGAACTTCGGAAGTGCAGTTTGGCGTGATGGAAGCAAAACGGCTTGCCGCGCATGGCAGCGGCGCGGCACTTGCGGCCGTTGGGCATGATATGGCGACATTCCGATGAACTTGAACATATCCTCTCCCAGGGGAGGGTGTACCCCTACCTTCTAGATGGAAAGATTCTTTTTTCAACAACCTGGCTGACGGTGGAGGCGCCAGGTAATTCAGCGGCAGGAACTTAGATGTAGGTATTTCTCGATTCAGGAGTTGCGAGCAGTGCGCAGCGAGTCAGCGGTCAGCGAGCAGAATCCGTGATCAGAGACTTCATTTTTCTGATGTTGATTCCATTGTGCGCCGGAAGGGGAAAATTACCAGCACCTTGCTCTGTCGGGGAAGTGGCTGAAAAACAATAGGTTAGAAAATTTGTTTGAGGAAGGGGGTTGACATGGGCGGGACGATGGGCGGGCGGACAAATTTTTGCCAAGTACCGAGTGGGCCACCATCCAGTTGACAAAGGGGTGCCAGATATGTAAAGGTAACTTATCACGAAGTAAAGGACGCTAAACATGAATACTGATCTAGACCGTACAACAGCCAAGCGTTTCGCTTTCCGCTTCATCGCTGCTTTGATTTTCTATCTACTCAGTCTTGGCTCAGTTTTCTACTTCCTGCGACTTCACAGCCCGAGTCAATTTACCGTCGTCGTTCTTGCAGTAATCCCCGCAGCTGCGATCATGGCGATGATCGTTGCATTCGGCATATTCATCGGACATCTCGACGACGAATTCCAGCGAGTCATTTTGCAGCAGGCGTCAATTGGCGCTACAGGGTGCATCCTCGCGGTTACATCGGTATGTGGAACTCTGGAGATGTTCACTAAGCTACCGCACCTTCCTATGTTCCTTATCTTTCCGGTGTTCTGGTTCTTCTTTGGTCTTTGCGCAGCTATCGTGCGGCTACAGTATGGCGGGATCGAATCCCATGACTAACCGCCTTCGCGTGCTCCGCGCAGAGCGCAAATGGACCCAAGCTGAATTGGCGCAACGTCTCAACGTTTCTCGACCGTCGGTAAACGCGATAGAGACGGGCAAATACGACCCATCACTGCCCTTGGCGTTCCGCATAGCGCGCCTCTTTGATCTGCCAATAGAATCGATTTTCTCTGAAACACAGGCCCAGTAAATCGTTCCTCCCCCTGTCCTGTTGTCGCCAATTCAACATTCCGGTCGAATTACCGGCTACTGTCTAATCGAGTGCATTTTCTTGCCAGTTTCCCAGTCGCCCACCACACACTCAGAACAATCCGGACTTGAGAACGTGAATGGCCAAATATACTTTGGAAGAGCAAACGAATGGACTCTCATGGATAAACCGGAGCTTCGTCTGACACTCACCGAGGGGTTCGAGGAAGGGGAGAGACTCTGTACTCCGATGGGGAAAGTTGCACTTGGCAATTCGGGCGAGTTCGGTTTACGAGTTGCCGTCAAGCCTCCGATTAAAGGTGGTCAATATTCCGACTCCCCAGCCGACGTGGAATGCCTTATTCTCAGCGCATACTTTGCCGGGCGAAGTCTCTTCCCGATAAGTAAATGGCCTTTCGACGTTCGGGTTTGGGTGCCATTGGTAAGCCAACCGGAAACTCGGGATCGATTTCAAAAAGACGAACTCTACATGATTGCTTTTGGAGAACTCCTCCCAAACACCTCAGCGCAACGCATGTCTTAAGCCTGAATCTGGTGTTCCGGACGTATTACCGGCCATCGGGACATTGAGGCCAATTCCTTGTCAGCCCCATCTCCGACGAGCCGACGAAACAGGCAAAGCTGTGCGAGTTGCCCATTAAACTGATGTCCGGTGTACACCATGGATGAGAACTGGTACGAGAAGAAAGTTGAGAACGAGCGTTTGCATCACGCCGCTAGTTCAGGCGACCTATCCGCCATGAAGGCTCTCCTCGAAGAGGGCTTTCCGATAAACGAATTTGACGACCTTGACCGTACACCGCTTCATTGCGCAGCAATCGCCGGTCATGTGGAAGCGGTTCGATACCTCATAGACGCCGGTGCTGATGTCAATGCTCATAACGAGGAGAGGATTGGCGAAACTCCGTTGGGGAAAGTTGCGGCAAGTTGCACCTTCGAGATGGCGAAGGTGCTGGTTGATGCTGGAGCTGATCCGACGATTCTAGGCTGGATGACGAATACGGCACTTGATCGGAGTGCCGCCCGAAAAAAGCCAGAAGGCAAGAGAGTGCATAAGCTCTTGGTCGATACAGTCAAGCAGCGCAACCCAAACTGGTCAAGGCTGCGTAGGTATCTTTGATCTTTAGCAAATCGCGTATTTCTGAGCTGACCCGAGGCTTGTTTTCCTCTCAACTATCCAGTGACCGGCAACTCGGAACCTGAGAAAGTTGTGGCGAACAAAAAGCGGATTCTTCGCTTACCACCCCCAAGCTGAAGAAAGCGCTTGGGGCCCCGTGCACTCAGAATGACAGCCGTGTTTGGTGGCGAGCTTGCCTCTGCCTTCGCGTGGATCTGACTCAAATGGCGGATCACCGGCCATCCAGACCTTGAGGCCAAAAACTTGTCAACTTCTCCATCGCCCACAATCCGGCAATCAGTACGCCAGGCTGATCGAACGATGGCCTGCATCCCCGCCTAATTTACGAACGTCGCCGTGAGGCGAGCAACCCGAGAGCGTATCATTGCATCAAATAACCGTTTTTGGGGAATCCTTTCACAACACAGGTTGATACTGTGGTGAACTTGCGGCCCGGGGGGGAAATTGTTTGCCGGGAATAAGCGCGCCAGAAGCACCTGCGCAGCGCCAGGGATCCGGGGGGTAAATGACCTGTTGCGTGAAAACGATTTGATGTTCACTACGATCGATCCGGAAATGAGTAGCTGGCATCGTTGTATTGGTATAGCCAAAGGGCCAGCCTCGCTCCTGAACATCTCGCCTCCGCCAGCAAGATGACGGGCAACCGCCTGAAGATCCCTGACAGAGTATTGAGCACGCGGTGAACCTCTTTTCGGCTCCCGGGATACCCACATCATTTTTGGGGGACGAAAATGATCACAGAGTCAGCTCCGCTTGAGACTAGGAACCCAATTGCCCAGGGATCTTTGGATTTCGATCGCGCAGACCTTATCGCAGTCGGATCGATACTGGCTATTGCAGTGCTTGTTTACGGCGTATGGATCTCGCGGCTTGGCTTCTATTGGGACGATTGGCCGGTCATTTGGGTATACAAGGCCCTCGGAAAGTCAGGTGTAATCCGTTACTTCGCAGCGGAGCGTCCGGTTGCGGGCGTGATGTATGCTTTCCTTTTTCCTTTTTTGGGTACTTCGCCATTAGGTTGGCAGCTGGTTGCATTTCTGGTCCGTTTAGCATCGACCGTGCTGCTTTATCTTGCTCTTCGAATTCTCTGGCCCACGCACAGAGAGATTGCCTGGCTGACCGGCGTAATGGTTCTACTCTATCCTGGGTTCAGCGAACAGGCTATCGCGCTCAATTTCCTCGAACAGAGTTCGAGTTTCCTTTTCTTCTCCATCTCGCTTGCCGCGACTCTCCTCGCCCTTACGAGGCGCTCACACCGCTGGGTATTCATTCTCATTGCACTGTCTACTGAGCTCATTGCATATCTGATAACAGAATTCTACGTCGCGCTTGAGCTCTTTCGCCTTGCGGTCATCGTGATTGTCGTTCGGCGAGAGTTCGCCAACGGGAAACCGCTGGCTAGAAAGACGCTTACTCTCTGGTCTCCTTATGCAGCCATCTGGGCAATCTATATCGTCTGGCGCTCGTTTTTTCTTCAGCTCGCGGCGCAGTTCGACTACACCGACGTCCGCTCGCAGATGGCCGTCTTCCGCGCGCATCCTCTGCATCAGCTCATCGCACGCGCGGAGATCACATTTCAGAATGTGGTTATGTCGACTGCCGTCGCGTGGGCACGCCCATTCCGGCAGGAGTTGTCCAATTTCGATAGGCTATCAGTCCTTGCGTGGACAGTCGGTCTGCTCGCGGCGGGTATTTGTCTGATAGCACTCCGGACCATCGGCCGCCCCCGAACTCGCGAGCTTTCGTTTGGAAAAGCTGCCGCCAATAAAAACCCCCTTCACGAGGGGATCGTCCTATCCATAGTGGGATTGTGCGTGGCGGGTCTGCCTTATGCGATGTCGTCATTACGCGTGGAATACTCGTCGGGTGGACCGCCATACTTCAGTGATCGGTTCGCGCTTTCCTTCATGCTGCCGGCCTCGCTGGCGCTCGCCTGTCTCGTGGAGTTCTGCGCTGTAAGGCAATCGCGCCGTGCCGTTGCAGCGGTCATAATATTGGTATTCAGCGTATTTCAGTTTCGAAACGACGCGGCGTTTTATCAGGACTGGCTGAGACAGAAGTCCCTCTTCTGGCAAATCGCATGGAGGGCTCCAGAACTCAAACGGGATACCGGGATTCTGCTGAATGGCCTGCCCCGATCGCTCTGCCGCAATCACGCTGCCGGAATGCTTAATATGCTTTACGGCGCCGATGATGGTTCTGGGCGACTAAGTTACTTCATTTTCGATATGGCGCAGCTCGCTGCAGAGGGCCTGCCGGCAAGTGACGGTGGACTCAGCTACGAGCCCGGCGCACCAATGATTGGCCGGCTCCGTACATACACATTTCAGGGATCAACAAGCCAGAGCCTCGTCTCCTGGATAGCGCCAGATGGAACGTGGAGGATTGTCGCCAAACCCTATGTCAATGAGAGCCTCGACGGCTCCGCTCTCAGCCTGAATGTCGGGAGCCTGTCAAGTCCAGCAGCCGTAATCGCAGATTCGCCGATGTCTCCTCGCGGCGACTTGTTTCAGATTTACGGTGGCGAATCTACTTCTCAGTGGCTCTACTACTATCAAAAAGCTGAATTAGCCCGTCAGTTGGCTCAATGGAATCACGTCGCAACGCTTGGCGATGCAGCGCGGTTGAAAGGATATGCGCCCGATGATATGTCTGAGTGGTTCCCATTTATCGAAGGCTACGCCATGACCGGCCGATACCAGGACGCAACAACTCTATCTCGCGCCTTGCTTAAGAATCGACCCGATGCAATCGTTCCCTTGTCGTCGCTGTGGTCCAGGGTGAAGGCGGCCCAAATCGGCGCCCGATCAACTGATTTGGGCGCCGCACTTCAGAGTCTCTCGAGTGATCTGATGCTGGAGAAGGCGAACTGAAGAGACTCAGTGGTTCCTCTTGACCTGATCTCGTAAGGGCCAAGGCGAGATTTTGCGGACAGAGGCATTCGCTCAACCTCGACGCGTCAGAAATACTACTTAGGCAGTTGACTTCAGACGTGCGGGCCGGGGGAATGCGGGCGATTCATTAGAAGCGCATTCCCGAAGCCGTGCTTTTACAAGAAGATTACCCCTCTGGCAAGGCGGATTGCGCTGCGGTGACCTCTCCGCGATCACGAGGAACTGCAGCTGTGCGCGGCAAAAAGAATAACGGGACGCTGGGTTCTGAGCGGATTACCGGCCACTCGGAACCTGAGAAATTTGTGGCGAACTAAAAGCGGATTCTTCGCTTACCACCCCCAAGCTGAAGAAAGCGCTTGGGGCCCCGTGCACTCAGAATGACAGCCGTGTTTAGTGGCGAGCTTGCCTCTGCCTTCGCGTAGATCTGACTCAAATGGCGGATCACCGGCAACTCGGAACCTGAGAAATTTGTGGCGAACAAAAAGCGGATTCTTCGCTTCCCATCCCCAAACTGAAGAAAGCGTTTGGGGCCCCGTGCGCTCAAAATGACACGGTCCGTAGTCGCGTTACGGCGACTACCGGCCCATGCGGTGTTTGCTGGCGTTGATGGCGGAGCGGGCTTCGCGGTCGGCTTCGCGGCGGCGTTCGGTCTCGCGCTTGTCCCAGTCCTGTTTGCCCTTGGCCACGGCCAGTTCGCACTTTACCCGCCCGTTTCTGAAGTAGAGCCGGGTTGGAATGAGCGTATGCCCCTTGATCTGCGTCTTTGCCATGAGCCGCCGAACTTCGTCCTTGTGCATCAGCAGCTTTCGTGTACGGGTTTCGTCGTGGTTGGCGATATTTCCGTGCGAATAGGGGCCGATATGCAAGTTCAGCAGGAAGGCTTCATCGTCCTTGATGAGGCCGTACGAGTCCTTGAGATTCGCCTTTCCTTCGCGAATGGACTTGACCTCGGTCCCTCGCAAGGCGATGCCTGCCTCGAATTTTTCCAGCAAAAAGTAATTGTGGCTCGCGACTCGGTTGTGTGCGGCGTCGCGCTCTCCCGAAGCCACAGGATCTCGCGGCCGAGCCTGTTTCGCAGGGCCGGAGCGGTCGGGAGGTACGATCGTGTGGCTGGTTTGGCGTGCCATCGGGGAAGGTCCCTTAAACTTTCATCGTAGCATCGCAACGCTTCAGCGGAATCAGAGTGGCAGTTTGGGGAGAGTCTGGAAGTCGAACAGCCATTTCCTTAAGAAATAGCTGCCTTCGAGGTATCAGGTGAAATCATGAAGCTCTGATTCTGCTCTTAACCCCCATATTGCAGTGGGGCTTTGCTAGAATGAGGCAGCGTTTTGGTAGGTAGCACCGATATCGGAAATTGTGTGAATGCTAGCATCGACAGGGCCATGGTCTGCCCAGATGGGTGGGAAGCACAAGGCCAGTCCTCACAGATGCTTGGGAGTCCGATGAAAAGCCGCGTTCAATCCCCGGCGCCCTCCGTGTCCGTTCTTTCGAAAGTCCGATTCTGGATTCTCGTCACCGGTATGTTCGCTCTTCTTGGCGTGGGATCCACATGTTTGCTTGCCCAGTCCGCGAACACATATTACAAGCGGGGCCAGAGTGCTGAAGCGCGTGACGACATTGACGCGGCCTATCAGAACTTCCAGAAGGCCTATTCGATGGCACCGAAGAACGAGGTGTTTCGAACAGCCTATTACCGAGTCCGCTTCACCGATGCTGCCTTGCATGTGACGAAAGGCCGGAACCTGCTTGCCGCCGGCGATGAGCAGGGCGCGCTGGTAGAACTGCTGCGTGCCAACGAGATCGATCCCAGCAACGAAGCTGCTCAACAGGAGATTGGCAAGATCCGCGCGCGCCACGGTCAGCAGCCGCCGGCGGTCGAAAGCAGCTCATCCCATGAGTGCGCAGACGGCGGATGAGATCGACTCCATCAGCGCGCCTGCTGAACTTAAGCCGATGTCGAACGAGCCTCTTTCTCTGCACATGTCAGAAGATTCGAAGGTTGTATATCAGGCCATCGGCAAAGCAGCGGGCATCAATGTTCTCTTCGACCCCGACTACATTTCCAAGCGCATCCAGGTCGACTTGAACAATGTTTCGCTGCTCGACGCACTGCGCATCGTGGGCACGCTTTCGGGAACTTTCTGGCGGCCCATCACGCAGAACACCATCTTTGTCGCAGCGAACACGCGATCCAAGCGCGCTGAGCTGGATGAGCAGGCGGTGCAGACGTTCTACCTCTCAAATGCCTGGCAGCAGAACGATCTGAACGATGTGCAAACCGCACTGCGTAACGTACTGCCGAACGCGAAAGTTTATGGCGTGGCGAGTCAGAACGCGATCGTGATGAAGGCGACGCCTGATGAACTGCTGCTTGCTCAGAAGCTCGTCAACGATCTCGACAAGTCCAGGCCTGAAGTCGTCGTCGACATTGCGGTACTTGAGGTAAGCAAGAACTGGGAGCGCAACCTCGGCATTACATGGCCATCGAGCGCGAGTATTCAACTGATATCGCCCACAACGACCAGTACTACGACCACCTGCCCGACGGGCAGCACCAATTGCACGCCGACAAGCACGTCGACCACCCCAACGCTTTATAACCTCGCGCACTTGAACTCCAACGATTTTGCAGTCACCATCGGCGCGGCCACGGCCAATGCGCTGCTCACCGACAACAACACCAAGATTCTGCAGAACCCGCGCATTCGCGCCGCGGACCAACAGAAGGCCACGATGAAGATCGGCTCGCGTATTCCGATTGCGACCGGTTCGTACCAGACCGGGGCCGCAACGGCGCTGGTCAGCTCGCTGGTCAACACGCAGTTCCAGTACCAGGACGTGGGCGTCAACATCGAGGTCACGCCAACGGTTCACTTCGATCGCGATGTGACGCTCAAGATCAAAATCGAAGTCACCGCGCAGAGCGGCTCAGTGACCATCAGCGGCGTCACGGAACCGATTATCAGCCAGCGCGTAGCCGAGCAGACGATCCGTCTGCGCGAAGGCGAAGCCAACATCCTGGGCGGCATCCAGGAGCAGCAGATTCAGGACAACTGGAGCGGCATTCCGGGGCTCAGCTCGATTCCCATCCTGCGATATCTCTTCGGCTCGCGGGACAAGATCACCATGGACGACGAAATCGTCTTCCTCGTTGTGCCGCATGTGGTTCGGTCGCAGGAACTCTCGCCGGCGAACCTGCGGAGCATCGATACAGGCCCGGGAACGCAGTCCGTTGAATTGCGACACACGTCGGGTGCGACGCCCGCAACCGCCTGTGACAGCGCCGCCAGCAGAATCGTCCGCTAACCGGGGCTCTGCCGGGAGCAAGTGCTGAGGCGGCAGCGCCGGCAGCCCTTGCGCAAATGAGGGCCGAAGCTGCCAATGGAGCGGCAGCCGAAGCTAACCGTGCTGCGACCGCTGCCGGCCCACCCAACTCGCACTGCTGCCCAGTCGTCAGGCGGAAAAGTCAATCTGATGCTGAACTCGCCTGGAACGGTGATAAGCGGCACAACGTTCCAGGTTCCAGTGGTATTGACGGGAGGAACGGATGTCTCCTCTGTTCCCTTGCAGATTCAATACGATCCGTCGAAGATGACGCTGGTCAATGTCGGCGATGGCGACCTGTTGAATCGCGACGGGCAAATTGTCTCCATGGCCCATCGCGACGACGGGCCGGGCAACCTCACACTGAATGTCTCGCGACCGCCTGGCGCACCCGGCGTGAGCGGAGCGGGGGTGGTCTGCGTCCTTACATTTCAGGCGACGGCCAAAGGCCAGAGCGACATCAGCATTACGCGCGCTGGTGCGATGAACAGTACTGGGCAAGCCGTTGCAGGCACAAACCTCTCAAGCGACGATCGTTGTGCAGTAGGAGCATCGAACGGATGAAGGCTAAGCGGCCAATCCGGAAACATTCGGAGCGCGGCCTGACGCTGGTCGAGTTGATCGTGACCGTGGCGATCCTGTCGATCCTGGCGTCGGCGGCTATCCCCATTGCCCGCTTTAAAGTCAAACGGGATAACGAGCGCGAACTGCGTCGCGACCTTTGGGAGATGCGCGACGCCATCGACCACTACAAGGACGCCGCGGACAAAGGCGCGATCCAGACCAAGGTGGACAGCCAGAATTATCCGCCAGACCTTGAGACGCTGGTCAACGGCGTGGATATCCAGGGCAAGAAAGTGAAATTCCTTCGCCGCATTCCTGTGGATCCGATGACGGGAAAGGCGGAGTGGGGATTGCACTCCATGCAGGATGATCCGAAGTCGGATTCGTATGGAGGGCAAAGCGTGTTCGATGTGTATTCGAAGTCGACGGGCACGGCCCTGGACGGCACAAAATACTCCGACTGGTAGATTGGCTTTGGTCCCGTGAACTTGAGTCGCTGGGAACAAAGAACTTCCGCGATGATGCTCTCGAGGGTAACCTGTGCGGCACTGACTGGCCGCGATCGAAGTACGAGAAGTGTAGGAGAATAGAGGTACAGATGCGCAGCAGAGGAAAACGGGAATCAGGCTTTACGCTGATGGAGTTGATGATCGTGATGATGATCATCGGCATCCTGACGACGCTTGCGATTCCGAGTTTCAAGGCTGCGATCAAGTCTGCGCAGGAAGCTGTGCTCAAGGAAGACTTGCGCGTCATGCGTTCTGCAATCGATTCCTACACTATGGATAAACAGAAAGCGCCTCAATCGCTTGATGACCTGGTGCAGGAGGGGTACCTCAAGGTCATTCCTGAAGATCCAATGACCAAGTCACGCGATAGCTGGACCACGGATGTGAGCGACTCGCTGCACTCGCTCGACCAGACTGATCCAGGCATCGATGACGTGCACTCCGGTTCGCAGGAAACAGGATCAGACGGACAGGCTTACTCTACGTGGTAACCGCGAGAGGATAAGAATGGCTCGAAGAACGATTGGGTTGTTGCTTCTGGTGTGGTTAATCGCTCTTGGCGCGGCGCTTCACGCCGAACCTACCAAAACAATCATCATCAAGGTGTACGACGGCAAGTCCGGACACGCCGTGGTGCCGACAGGGTTCCAGGTACGCGTCGACCATCTGAACATGCTGCACCCCGATTGGGTGAAGCAGAACGACGACGGCACGGCTGAACTGACGATTCCGGCGGACACGTCCTTAGTGGCGCTTCAGCTTGCGTACGACCACTCCATGGAACTCTACGTCAACTGCGACGCCAAGCGGAATGAGTTCGGCGAAGTCTGGTATCGCATCCCAGACATCATGTCGAAAGGCATGGTCATGGAGAATGGCTGCGGCAAGGCCAAGGTCAACGAGAAGTTCAAGACCACGGCAATGCCGGGGGAACTCATTCTGTTTGTGCGCGAGAGAAACTTGAAGGAACGCGCGGAGGATTAACGCGCAGCGATCGTGCCTGTCATCCGGGCGCGAGGAGAAACTCCCTTTGGCGTCTGATTCCGCCTCGGAAACCTTAGGCTCGTTGCAACTGCAGGCGTACGGTTTCTATCTGCGCGCTGACGGCTGATTGCGAAGACGATCAGGGAACGCAAACGAACCTTGGTGGCAAGCTTCTGTACGCCGGCGAACTGGACGGCGGCGGTAGAGCCATCGTAATCGCAGGAAACGTAGCTGGCTGCGGCACGCTTGCCGCGACTGGCGATAAGTCGGTGCAGAAGCAGGCTGTTCGTGATGGCGTTGTCGATTTTCTGGTGAGTTCACTCGACGAGGCTTTGCGCATCCTCAAGAACGAGATTCGCAAACGCGCGACGGTAGCGGTGTGCGTGGGTGCGGCGCCTGTGGTGATTGAGAATGAGATGATCGAGCGCGGAGTGCTGCCGGACCTGGTGTTTGCCGGCGCGCCTGGCGATGAGCGCAACATACGGCACTTCGGCGTTGGGTCGCGCGAGATTCGGTGTGCCGAGCCCGATTCGAGCCCGGCTGTCATAACGTGGCAGGTGGCACAGTCGCCAGCGCGCTGGATGGCGAAGATCGATGAGATTGCGCTCGATTGTCTTGCGTCGGATTGGCGAGCGCAGCGCTGGATTCGCTTGTCTCCGCGCTATTGCGGGCGAATGGCACATGCGCAGCGGACACTCCATTGCGATCCCGAATCGGCGGAGAAGATCATCACTGCCTTTAAGGCGAAAGTGCGCGCTGGTGAGATTGAAACTGAAGTTGCGGCGAGCCTTCTCATCGATGGCAAGACGAAATTGTTTCGGCTATCGCCTGCTGCCGTCTAGCTTGCCTCTTCAGAACCGGCGGATTCAATTCGCGTCCATAGGTCTTTTACTCCGGCGCCGGTCTTGGCGGACACCGGAAGCACTTCATCCAGATCGAATGCATTCCTGATCGCCAGGAGATTCCGGGTGCGCGCGTTGCCGCTGAGTCGATCTGTTTTGGTCGCTACGACGATGAAATCACGGCCCGCATGGCGCAACCAGTCGACGAGCTTTCCGTCGTTCGGTTGCGGCGGAATGTTGGAGTCTACAAGGCAGACGCAGAGCCTCAACGTTTCGCGTTCGGCGAGATAGGGGTCAATGAACTTTGGCCACTCAGCCGAGATGGACTTCGAGATCTTGGCGTAGCCGTAACCGGGAAGATCGGCGAAGGCTAGTCTGGCGCGATTCTTGTCATCGCAGAGCAGGAAAAAATTGATGGCGCGCGTTCGTCCTGGGGTCTGCGAAACTTTGGCGGCCTTCTCGCCCACCAGCGCGTTGAGGAGGCTCGATTTGCCTACGTTTGAGCGTCCGAGGAAGGCGATTTCAGGCACCGTTGTGCCAGGGAACTGCTCTGCAGCGAGCGCGGAGAGCATGAATTGTGTGGTGTAGCGCATCAGTAGCTTTCAAATCTCAATCGCTCGACGCCCGAGACATGCGAGTCCGCGTTCTCTTGAGGATACAGGATCAAGGCTATGCGGCCCGCGTCAGAGAGCGCGCGGGTTTGACAGAGAAAAGGGAAGGCGTTTGCCTTCCCCTATTATCTGATGCCTCTTCTCGCCCTACTGCCGCGCGACCTGGCCGCTTACGACATCGGGGGTCGGCGGGACCGCCGCCAGTACCTCGGCTGCTTCAGGAGTGGGCAACGGGCTTTCGAGTGCCAGTGCCAGCACCTCATCCATTGTGTCGACGAAGTGCAGTTTCATCGAGTTCTTGATGTTGTCGGGTAACTCGGCAACATCTTTCTCGTTGGCTTTGGGCAGAATTGTTTCGAAGATTCCTGCTCGCAAGGCCGCGAGCAGCTTCTCCTTCAATCCGCCGATGGGAAGCACCTTGCCGCGGAGCGTGATCTCGCCGGTCATCGCGATATCGCGCCGAACCGGGATCTTTGCCAGTGCGCTCGCCAGAGCCGTGGCCATGGTGATGCCGGCCGACGGGCCATCTTTCGGAATGGCGCCTTCAGGAACGTGCAGATGAAGATCGACGTTGCGATAGAACTCGCGGCTGAGTCCGAGGGCCTGCGCACGGCCGCGAATGTAAGCCAGCGCTGCCTGTGCTGACTCCTGCATAACGTCGCCGAGTTGACCAGTGATGGTGAGCTTGCCCTTGCCGTCGAGTACTGTAACTTCGGTGGTGAGGATGCTGCCGCCGACCTCAGTCCACGCCAGGCCGGTGACAAGGCCCACTTCGCTCTTCTCGTGTACTTCGGAGTCGCGGAAGCGCGCCACGCCGAGAAACTCGCTGATGCTCGTCCCGGTAACCTCTTCCTTGTGCTTCGCACCCTTCTTGACCACGCGCCGCGCAACCTTGCGGCATACATTGCCGATTTCTCGCTCGAGATTGCGAACACCAGCTTCACGGGTATAGCTGCGAATGATCTCGAGGATCGCATCATCGGTGAAGGAGACGTTCTTCTCGCTCAGGCCGGTTTGCTCGCGCTGCTTCTTCACCAGGTACTGCTTGGCAATTTCGAGTTTCTCCTGCTCGGTGTAGCCCTGCAGGCGGAGCACTTCCATGCGGTCCTGCAGAGGAGCGGGCACTGTATGCAGAACGTTTGCGGTGGCGACGAACAGCACCTGGGAGAGATCGTAATCAACGTCGAGGTAGTGATCCTGGAAGGTTGTGTTCTGCTCAGGATCTAGAACCTCAAGCAGCGCCGATGCCGGATCGCCGCGGAAGTCGGAGGCCATCTTGTCCACTTCGTCGAGCAGGAAGACGGGATTCTTGGTGCCGGCGCGCTTCATGTGCTGGATGATCTGGCCGGGGAGCGCACCGATGTAGGTGCGGCGATGACCGCGAATCTCAGCCTCGTCGCGAACGCCGCCGAGAGAGAGGCGAACGAATTTCCGCCCAGTTGCTTTGGCGATGGACATGCCCAGCGAAGTCTTGCCGACTCCGGGAGGTCCGACGAAGCAAAGGATGGAACCCTTCGGGTTTTTCACCAACTGACGCACGGCGAGAAATTCGAGGATGCGTTCCTTGATCTTTTCGAGACCGTAGTGGTCTTCGTTCAGGACCTTCTCGGCAAAATCAATTGATCGCGTTTCCTTCGACTTTTTCTTCCACGGCACTGCGAGCAGCCAGTCGATGTAGTTGCGGCTTACGGTAGACTCGGCCGACATGGGAGGCATCGCTTCGAGCTTCTTTAGTTCCTGGATAGCCTTTTCGAGAACTTCCTTGGGCATTCCGGCGGCTTCGATCTTTTTGCGAAGTTCGTCGAACTCGCTCTTCTCGCCGCGGCCAAGTTCCTTCTGGATGGCCTTGATCTTCTCGTTGAGGTAGTACTCTTTCTGTGCTCGCTCCATCTGGCGCTTTACGCGCGACTGGATGTTGCGGTCGAGGTCGAGCTTTTCGATTTCGATGTCGAGCACGTCGGCGATGCGAGCGAGGCGCGCAGCTGGATCGAAGATGCCCAGCAGTTCCTGCTTTTCCTCAATGCCGAGTTGCAGGTTGGCAGCAATCGTGTCGGAGAGCTTTGCGGGCTCATCCATCCGAACTGTGGCGATGATGGTTTCGTAGTTGAGTGACTGCTGCAGCTTTACATACTGCTCGAACAGTGTGGTGACGCGCTGCATCAACTGTTCAACCGCTGGCGTCATTTCGAAATCGGTTTTGCCCGTGCGCACGGTGGCGACGAAGAATCCATCGCGATCATTTACTTCGGTCGACTTCGCGCGCTCCACGCCTTCGACCAGAACCTTGATGTTGCCGTCGGGCATTTTTACGCTCTGCACGATGTTGCAGATGCAGCCGACCTGGTAAATTTCCTTGGCCTTGGGCTCGTCGATGGAAGCGTCGTGCTGGGTGGCGAGAAAGATTTTGCGATCGCCATTCAGTGCTTCTTCAAGCGCGCGAACGCTCGAGAGGCGGCCGACGACGAAAGGCGTCATCATGTAGGGGAAGATCACCATGTCCCGAATGGGCATCATGGGAAGTTTGCGCGGCTCGCTCTTTTCTCTCGAAACAGTCATAAAAGCACCATGGGTCTTAGACGCGCGATCAAGACTCTGGACTCATTGAACCGGGGCGTCTTGTTGGGATTGTACAGCGGAATCGTGCGGGAGGGGAGAAACCGACGCCACAAACACAAAGGTCACATCCGCAGTGGTGATGTGACCTTTGAGTATACGAAAAGAGATTATGCGGCGAGACTATCCGGCCTTCTCCAGCAGGCACAGCGACAGATCGCGGCGCTCCACCATGTCCTTGGTGATTTCCAGATCGCGCACTTTCTTGTTACTGGGCAGGTGATACATCAGGTCGAGCATGAGCTCTTCGAGAATCATGCGCAGGCCGCGTGCTCCCACCTTGCGGGCCAATGCCTCACGGGCAATTCGCACCGATGGCCTCCTGCGTGAAGTGGAGGCGAACATTCTCATACTCAAGCAGGCGCTGATACTGCTTGACGATCGCGTTGCGCGGCTTGGTGAGAATTTCGACGAGCGCAGCTTCGTCGAGTTCATCGAGAATGCCCATGACGGGCAGCCGGCCGACGAACTCCGGAATCAATCCGTACTTGATCAGGTCTTGCGGCTCGGTCTTGCGCAGCAACTCGGTGTCGCGATGCGAGCGTGTCGTCGCTGCATCGGCCTCGGCATCGACTGTCTTGAAGCCGAGAGCCTTCTTGCCGATGCGGCGGCCGACTACGCGCTCCAGGCCGACGAATGCGCCGCCGCAGATGAAGAGGATGTTGGTGGTATCGACGGCGGTGAATTCCTGGTGCGGATGCTTGCGTCCACCTTGCGGCGGAACATTGGCAACCGTGCCTTCGAGAATCTTGAGCAAGGCCTGCTGCACGCCTTCGCCGGAGACATCGCGGGTGATCGACGGGTTCTCGTCTTTGCGGCCGATCTTGTCGATTTCGTCGATGTAGATGATGCCCTGCTGGGCGCGGGTGACATCGCCGTCGGCTGCCTGCAGCAGCTTGAGGATGATGTTCTCCACGTCCTCGCCGACATAGCCGGCTTCAGTGAGAGTCGTCGCATCGACAATGGCGAAGGGCACGTCGAGCATCTTGGCCAGCGTGTGCGCCAGCAGTGTTTTGCCTGAGCCGGTAGGGCCGACGAGCAGGATGTTCGATTTCGCCAGCTCCACTTCGTTGTTGCGCATGCGATTCATCTGCACGCGCTTGTAGTGGTTGTAGACCGCTACAGCGAGCTTCTTCTTGGTCTGGTCCTGCCCGATGACGTAGTCGTCGAGGAAGCTCTTGACCTCCTGCGGCTTGGGCAGGTGTCCGGCGGCCGTCGCAGGATGTGTGGCATCTCCCCGGTCATCTTCAAGGATGGAGTTACAGACAGCGACGCACTCATCGCATATGTATGCCCGTGGATAGTCGCTGGGCGACGAGATCAACTTCGCTACAGCGTCCTGCGATTTGTGGCAGAACGAACACCGCAGCGCTTCTTCAGGTCCCGTGCGCGTTTTCATTGTTTACTCCCCTTGGCCTCGCAAAAATTGAATTCCGCTTGCAGTTGGGCGGCCGCTACGTGCGGGGCCGGTCGATGATTTCGTCGATGATGCCGTATTCCTTGGCTTGATGCGAGTTCATGATGAAGTCGCGTTCCACGTCCCGTTCAATGCGGTCGAGCGGCTGGCCGGTGTGTTTTGCCATCAAGTTATTCGTAATCTCGCGGATGCGCAGGATCTCGCGTGCATGAATATCGATATCCGTTGCCTGGCCGCTCAGCCCCCCCATGGATGGCTGGTGGATGAGAATACGCGAATTCGGCAGTGCAAACCGCTTGCCTTTTGTCCCGGCGAGCAGCAGGAACGCTCCCATGCTGGCTGCCTGGCCAATGCAGTATGTCACCACGTTGTTCCGTATGAATTGCATTGTGTCATAAATTGCCAACCCTGCGGTAATGGAGCCGCCAGGGGAGTTGATGTAGAGCTGGACGTCCTTCTCTGGATCTTCGCCGGAGAGAAACAGCATTTGAGCAACGATGAGGTTGGCCACCTGATCATCAATCGGGGTGCCGAGGAAAATGATGTTATCGCGAAGCAGACGGGAGTAGATGTCGTAGGCGCGCTCGCCGCGACTCGTCTGCTCAACCACCATGGGAACTAATGCCATTCGAGTTTTATCCCTCGGGGTAACTCCCCCGTCTTTTTGATGGCCGCAAGGTCCGGATGGTGCCCCGGTCCGCACGGCGGTTTGGCCGAACTCAACTGCTACGCAGGCAATCTTTCGTACAGCAAACTCGCGGTCTTTTCTCTCTTCAGTTGTTCACGGATTCTAGCTAGCCCACCGTCGTCAGTCAAACGCTGGCGGAGAGTTTCGTACGGTTCGCGTGACTGAAGTGCAGCCAAATGTAATTCCTTGTCCAAATCGTCATCGCTGACCGTAACACCTTCTTTATCAGCGATCCGGTCCATCAGGACGTGGGCTTTGACTTCGGCCACGGCGGAATCGCGCTGCGCACCGCGGAGACGGCCGAAATCGAGCTTACGCATCTGTTCGGGGTTCATGCCCTGGGCGGCGAGGGCGCGCAATCCGCGCTCCAGGCGGGCGTCAATCTGGTCCTGCACAAGGCTTTCCGGGACAGGGAATTGATATTTCTCGACCAGCGCGGCGAACAGACGATCCTTGGTTTCGGCCTCAACGCCACGGCGCTTGCGGCTGGCCATGTGTTCGCGGACACGGGACTGCAGATCGTCCAAACTTTCGTAATTCCCGAGTTCCTTTGCGAACTCGTCGTTCAGTTCGGGAAGGGTCCGCTTTTTGATTGCCTTGACGGCGACGTCGTATGCGACGGTCTTGCCTTGGAGCTTGGCCTCGGGGTAGTCGACAGGGTAGATAACCTCGGCCTGGAGTTCCTGACCGGGGCGGGCGCCGCGGAGGACTTGCGTGAATGCTTCGACGGTGTCTTTGCCGCCGACCTCAACGAGAGAATCTTCGCCCGTGATTGGAGCAGCCTCGGCATCTTCGGTCATTTTGCCGGTGTAGGAAATCTCGGCCCAATCGCCGTCGACGATGGCGCGGTCTTCTTCGACGGGCTCCACGACAGCCCGCGAATCGCGGAGCTGCGTCATCTCGTGGGCGAACTCTTCATCAGTGACCTCGACGGAGGGTTTATCCACGACGACTTGTTCGTAGCCTTCGATGGAGAAGTCAGGCAGATATTCGAAGACCGCCTTTACATGCAGCGGCTGGCCTTCTTCGACTGTGAGCTCGGTAACCTGTGGCTGGCCTACGGGACGGATGCCCAGTTCGCGGACGCCATTGCTGAAGCGCTCGGGGAGCAGGCTGTCGATTACTTCTTTGCGGATCTCACTGGCAAAGCGGCGGCGGACAACGGCCTCGGGCACCTTGCCGGGGCGAAAGCCGGGGAGTTTGGCGTACTTCTGGTAGTTGCGGGTCACGGTACGGAAGGCCTTGGATACCTCTTCCGCGGGAACATCGAGCACCATTTCACGGGTGCACTCCGGATTAAGTACCGGACCATGTTGGTGTTCGTGGTTGTGATCGTGATCGTGGCCTTCGTGGCCCTGGCCGTCCTCGGGTGTACCCGATGGGGGGTTTGTTTCGAGAGTATCTGCGGTGCTCAACGTTTTGCCTTCCGGGCGCGACAGGCGCCAAATGGTACTGCTACAGCGGGCTGTCGCCGGTGGGTAACAGCGTCGTGTGGCGGGGGATCACCTCATTTCATGGTAAGAGGGATTGCGGGGGCGGTCAAACCGGCCAGGTCGGAAGGGTTGCCTGGCGCACCGCAGAAGACACGTTACTGCTCAGACACCTCTGGTTGGCGGACGTAGGGGAGGAAACGGGGGTGGGCGGCTCCGCACTGGGAAAAGTACATCCGGGCCTCGCTGAGGCTCAAATCGCCGTTTACGGTGTTTCGGACCTCGGAGGCGTCAGCGTCCTCCTGTCCGTCGTCCTCCCACCAGCACACTGGACAGAGGGCCAGCGTGGTTGGCGCCTCCAGAGTCCTGTACCCGCAACAAGGGCATCGAAAACGAATCGCTGCCGTCCCCATGCCAGATTGACGGGTTTTGAGGGCGGCTGGTTTACAGGTTTCGATTTGTGTTATCCCAAACGTTCCGCCGCTGCGTCATTCTGCGGGGGGAGCCGAGAGGCAGGCCTGTAGAATCAGGGCCGCAGGGGGAACTCAATCTCGATGCATACTCTAACGTCTCGCCGTTCACTTACCTTCACCTCGATTTTCATCGTGGCGCTCGCCGCTTCATCGTGCAGCATACGGGCCGAAGAAGCTCAACCGTTAAAGGTGGCTATTGTGGGCCTCGAGCACGGCCACGTAGAGGGATTTCTGGGACAGTTGCCGAAGCATTCGGATGTCCAACTTGTGGGCATTGCCGATGCCGATACAGCGCTATGGCAGAAGTACGGGAAGAAATATTCGCTGGCGGACACGCTCTTCTACAAGAGCGAGGCGAACATGATCGAGCGGACTCGGCCGCAGGCGGTGCTGGTGTATACGTCGATCGGCGAGCACCGTCACGCCATCGAGATTGCGGCACAATATGGTGTCTCGGCGATGGTGGAGAAGCCGTTGACCATTTCGCTGGAGGACGCGCTTGCGATCCGGCGCGTCGCGCGCGAACACAAGATCCATGTCCTGGTGAACTACGAGACCACCTGGTACCCGAGCAACAGGGCGGCCTACGACGAGGTCCGCGAGAGGCGCATTGGCGAGATCCGGCGTGTGGTTGTGCACGATGGGCACCAGGGACCAAAGGAGATTGGTGTGCCGCCGGAGTTTCTGAATTGGCTCACCGATCCCGAACAGAATGGCGCGGGCGCACTCTACGACTTCGGCTGCTATGGCGTCGATCTGATGACGTGGCTGATGCAGGGCGAAACACCGCAGACCGTGACGGCCGTTGTCAATCGAGACAAGCCGCAGCTTTACCCGAAGGTCGACGACGATTCCACCATTGTTCTTCAGTATCCGCATGCGCAGGCCGTGATCATGGGATCGTGGAACTGGCCATTCGGGCGGAAGGACATGGAGGTCTACGGAGCAACCGGCTATGCAATCACGGTTGCTGCTGACAAGATTCGCATCCGGCACGAGCATGATGCGGAAGAGCGCACGACGGAGGCTCCGCCGTTGCCCGACCGCGAGCGCGATTCACTTGCGTATCTTTCAGCCGTACTGCGCGGACAGATTGTGCCCAAGGGCGATCTAAGCGCGCTTGATACCAACGTGATCGTGATGCAGATTTTGGATGCGGCACGGGAGTCGGCGCGGACGGGGCACAGCGTGAAGCTGAGCAAGCTCGGGGACTAGCACAATCCGATTCTTATTTCCACTTGTCATGTTTTGAAGGGTCGTTGATCATCAAAAGAACACCTCAACGAACCGAATGGCGAATCCCTGTACCCAATGTGGATCGGAAATCTCCGAGAATGCGATCATCTGTGCAATATGCGATGGCACAGCGCAGAACGCGGAGTCATGGGTTCCAACTGCCTTTGAATCAGCAGGTGCGACGTGGCCGTCCGCTGCGTCGAGCATTTCTTTCGCACCCACGCTTGCGACCGAATCCGACTTGAAGGGCATCGGGGGTTGGCTGATCCTGCAGGTGATCGCGCTCGCTGTTGCGCCGTTGTTCGATCTGGCGGGAATCTACTCAAACTTGAACTTTCTGTACGGAGTTACGTATCAGCCGCTTCTTGCAGCCGGACCCGGGCTTGCGTTCCTGATCCTCTTCCAGGCCGCCACGAACGCGACCTTCTTGATGGCGCTGATCGGACTGAATGTTCTGTTCTATAAAACCAGAAAATCTTTTCCGCGGACGATGATCACGTATCTTGTCGCAGCATTCGTCATCGCGCTCTGCAACCACCTCTGGACGATGCACTTCTACTCATCGGTCACGTGGATCGGGGTCTTCCAGCGTTTCGTTGCGGCGTCGATCTGGGTTCCTTATTTCCTGCAATCGCGGCGAGTGGCGCAGACGTTCGCGAATTGACGACAGTTCGATGGACTCGGATCTGTTCGCGTCAACCGGACGAAGTGGGAAGAAACTCGCCGGCTCGGATCTCTGGTAGCGACCCGGGCCGTGTACGAGGAAATGCGGTGACGATTACGGCACGAAGACCCTGAGGCGCACGTGCCACTTGGTGCTCTGGCCCGGCTTCAGCGTGACCATGCCGGTGTCCATGGAGCCCCATTCCTTGCCGAAGGGATCGGCGAAGTTGAACTGATGTTCGACGGCGACGAAGTTCTTTGCCGGGGGCGCGTAGGCCTGGATGGTTTTGATCTCGGGCGAGACGCCTTCGATCCTCACTCCATATTTCGCAGCCGGATCGATGACGTTGACGGTGACCACGCCGTTTTTCCAGTCGAGGTGGCTCCAGTTGTCGTCGTAGAAGTTCTTGTCGAGTGCCTTGCCGCCGGGAGCGCGCAGGTCATATTGTCCGGTGACGGGCACGAGCTTTCCGGTCGGGAAGACGTTGTCGTAGTTATCGACGGTTGCCAGCATGGAGCCGGGAATCGTGCAGCCGAGCCTGGGTGCGGTCACCGGAGGGAATGTTGAAGTAGGGGTGCCAGCCTATCGCGATCGGTTCGGCTTCGTTGCCGACGTTCTTCGCCACGACTACGGCGTCGACGGCATCGGCGGTCAGGGTGATGGTGAAGTTCAGGTCGGTCTTCGAAAGCCAGTGGCCGCCGAAGTCGCCGGCATGAATTACGCCCGTGATTTCCTTGCCGCCGGGGATCGTCTTTTCGGTCACATCCTCGGTTTTGGCCTTCAGAATGAGGCCGTGCATGGCGTGACGCTCAGCGCCGGTGTTCTTGCCGATATTGTTTGCCGGCAGCGTGATGGTGTGGCCCTGCCACTGGGTGGTGAGGGTCTTGCCGTCTGCGGAGAGCTTGCCGCGAATGCGATTGGGATAGGGCACGAGGAAGACCGACCCGAGCCTGTAGCCAAGGTCGCCATTGGCGGTGTCATCCTGATCGAGCATTTTTTTGGTGGCGGCGACGTCGGGAGAAGCCAGCACATCCACATTTCCGCGGCCGGGAAAATTGGCCGTGATCTGGAGGACTTCCATGCCGCGACCGGGCATGACGGTGATGCTGGTGAACTCGGGCTTCGTTGTGCTTAAGGGCTTGCGGGCGATGGTGACGATTTTCTGTCCGCCGATTTCGGTGTCGGCCTGGGCGTGACTTGTCATGACTAGACAGCTTGCCACAGCGACCGGAAGAACGAAGGAAAGAACACGGGTGCGAAAAAAAGGCTTCATCTCGATCCATCCCTGAAAACGCGTTCGGACTTTCCGAAAGCGCTCTGCGGCCAAGAGGATTCCCGGCAGATGAAAGCGTATTCCGGAAGCGGCCTCATTCTACGACATCCCCCCGGAGGGTCGATGGGAAATGGAATGGCGAGGGAAGCATGTAAGTCGACGGTCCGTTGGGTCTTAGCGGGCCGCGGTTTGCAGGTGTTGAGTGGATGTGACTCACCACAAATATGTTCCTCCCAGAAAAGTAACCATCAGCGGCACGAATTGGTGATATTGCGTCGCGCGACATTAACGGTACAATTCGAGCCAATCAGTGCGTTCCCAAATCTCAGAGCAGATGCAATTCCCATGCAACTGCTCCGGTCTCGTCTACAACGCTTTGCCTCTTCGGGGACATACCCCGAGAAAGGTTCCCGGTCAGGAATTATGCGCCCCCTGCATAGGTTGGCTCTTCTCTGTTTTGCCCTGGTGTTTCTCTCTGGAGTGTTTTCGGTCGCGCAGAACGCCGCGTCGAAACCGCTGATCGTCGAGAAAGTCAATGAAAACCAACTGGTCACGCTCAGGGGCAATACGCCGCCGGCGGCAATCGGGCAGAATGACCGCGGCCGGGTGAGTCCGGGTATGAGTATGTCGGGCCTGATCCTGGTATTGCGCCGCAGCCCGGAGCAGCAGGCTGCCTTTGACGCTTTTGTAGCCAGCCAATACGACGCCAGCTCGCCGAATTATCACCGTTGGCTTGAGCCTGAGGAAGTGGGCGAGAAGTTCGGGCCAGCGATGGCCGACATTGCAACCGTGTCCTCGTGGCTGTCGAGCCACGGCCTGTCGATCGAGGCGGTTTCGAAGGATCGGATGACGATCCGGTTCAGCGGCACTGCTTCCCAGGTGGAGGAGACATTCCACACGGAGATTCATAACCTGGTGGTCAAGGGCGAGCCGCACATCTCGAACATGAGCGATCCGCAGATTCCGATGGCTCTCGAGCCGGTGGTTCTGGGGCCGAAGGCGCTGCACAACTTTATTCCGAAAGCGCTGCATCGGACCGGCGGCAAGGTAACGCAGAACAGGGAGACGGGGAAATGGCAGCCTGCGCCGGACTCGGCTGCCGGTGGATTGCGCCCCAACTTTGGATTCACGACTTGCGGTACGAGTCCGTGTCTTATCGAGGATGTAGCTCCCTTCGATTTCGCAACGATTTATAACGTGCTTCCCCTCTGGAATGCGAGTACACCGATTGACGGCACCGGGCAGACGATTGCGATTGCGGGAAGAAGCGACGTGAGAGCGGCGGATGTATCTGCATTTCGGAGCACGTTCGGACTGCCGGCCGGAACCTTCAATATCATTCATAACCTTGAGACCGGCACCGTCGATCCTGGCTATTGCACGGGAACCACGGGAAACTGCACGCTCGACGATCAGATTGAGAATGCGCTGGATGTGGAGTGGTCGGGCGCCGTGGCAAAGGGCGCGACTGTCGACCTGGTCGTGACGCAGCAGACGAATACCAACGATGCGATTTTCGATTCAGCGCAGTACATTGTGACAATACAAGACGCGCCGATTATCAATGTCAGTTATGGACTGTGCGAGCTGTTTGAGGGGACCAGCGGAAATACCGCGTACAACAGCCTCTGGCAAAGCGCTGCCACCGCAGGAATCGCAGTTTTCGCAGCAACAGGAGATTCCGGATCGCCAGCATGCGACCAGGATGCTAGCTCCTACGAATGGTCCTTACGGAGCCCAGTATGGGCTCTCAGTGAGTGGAATCGCATCGAGCCAGTACGACACGGCGGTTGGCGGAACGGACTTTAATTGGGGTTCGACTGCCGCGCCGTATTGGAACACCACCAACAACACCACGAATGGATCGACCGCCGTGGGCTACGTCCCGGAAGTTCCCTGGAATGATACCTGCACCAATCCCATCATGCAGTTGCGTACATCAACACGAGACTTAGGCCAAAACCTCTCGGCAAGCCAGATATGCTACGACATTGCAGTCGAAAGCAGTCACAACAAATCCCGGATGCAGCAGGCCGCTGGATCTTGTGAATGCGGTTGGCGGCGGCGGAGGTGCGAGCAATTGCACAACGAATAGCACGATATCGACGACAACCAACCCCGATCCAACGAGCTGCTCGGGGGGTATGCCAAGCCGACCTGGCAAACTGGCGTGACCGGCATCCCGACCGACGGCAAACGCGACGTTCCCGATGTCTCGTTCTTTGCGGGCAACGGATTTCTGGGGCAGCGCCTACCTCATTTGTGTTTCGGACTGGGGAACATGCGTGACGCTCGGCAACAACCACGGACCGAGCCGGCAGTTGGACGAGATCGGCGGAACCTCGGCGGCATCCCGGCAATGGCGGGCGTCATGGCGCTGATCAATCAGAAGGCAGGATCGGCGCAGGGCAACCCGAACACGGAACTCTATGTGCTCGCCGGGCAAGCAGACCTACGCGAGTTGCTCCGCGGAAAGCGTGACGGAACTCGAGCACTTGCTACTTCAATGACATCGATACGGGAACGAATGCGATGCCGTGCGCGGCGGGTTCGCCCAACTGCACGCTTGCGGCCACCGGCAATACCTATGGAGTGCTCACTGGCTTTGCAGCTGGTTCCGGCTATGACGAGGCTACCGGACTCGGCTCGCTGAATGTGGCTAACGTTGTGAATGCGTGGTCGGCTGCGACGGGTTCGGCGATCGCGACAGTAGCGGCAACGGCGACGCCGAGCAGTATTGTCAGCGAACCAGAGCGTGAGCCGTAGCCGTGACAGTGACAGGTTCGAGCGGAACGCCGACTGGATCGGTGACATTGTCAGGTGGCGGACTTCACGTCGGCATCTCAGACGCTTTCGGCAGGCAGCACGTACATTTACGGTTCCGGCAGACAGCTTGAGCGCCGGCGCCGACACGATGGCAGCCAGCTACAGCGGCGATCGCAACCTATGCGGCGGCGAGCGGAACGATCGATCGTTACGGTGACGCAGGCTTTGCCGACTCCCGGCGTGACGGTGACTCCGGCGTCCAGCAGCATCGATGCGGGTCAAAGCCTGAATGTGACGGCGGCAGTGGCGGGAACAGGCGGAACGCCAACCGGGACGGTGACGCTTTCCGGCGGAGGTTACACTTCGTCGGCGCAGACGCTTGCTTCGCGGCAGCTACACGTTCGCCATTCCGGCGAACAGCCTGAGCGCCGGGACGGATACCCTGACCGTCAACTACAGCGGCGACAGCAATTACTCAACCGGCACAGGTTCTGCCACCGTGACGGTTACTGCGTCCGCCTATGCGCTTGCGGCAACGGCCCGGCGGCAGTCAATCCAGGCAGCGGCCGCCTCTCGACGATCACCTGAACTCGACCACCAGCCTATACCGGCACGGTCACTCTGGCCTGCGCACTCACTACAAGCCCGGCAGGCGCTTCGGACTCTGCCGACTTGCGCTCCGGCGATGCGGTGGTGGCTCGATTACCGCGACTGCTGGAACTGCGAGCGGGAACGGGATCAGTGACCGTATCACGACGGCGGCAACGACGTCAGCCATGAAGCAGGCCACGCGTTGGCGGATCGGGCTGAAGCAGGAAGCGGAATCGTTCTGGCGCTGCTGGTGTTCTTCGGAATTCCGGCACGGCGTCGCGGATGGCGCGCGATGCTTGGGATGCGTTCGTGCTGATGCTGGCGAGCTTGCGGCAGTCTGCGGCGGCCTGCGGTGGTGGCGGTGCAGGGGCAGTGGCGGCGGGGATTGGACGGGACCAGCGATCCGGAGACGGACTACGTCACGGAAACGTACTAGTGCTTTCACGGTGACACGTCGAACGGGCAAGCGATCCTTGCCAAGCACCAACTGAAGCACGTTCAACCGTTCACAGTGACAGTGCAACTTAGCGTGCTTCATAGCTTTGGTTCGGCATGGTGGCCTTCCCTGCGGGGAGGGCCTTCGTGTTTCTGCGGCCGTCGGGGATTTGCATGACGAATGAGGCTGGATTCCCACGGGCACGACGCGCTGCAGATGCGGATAGAATCGAAAGCAGGTGCAGCGCCATTTGTGCATCAGCTCAAGCGAAAGTTGATCTGAGCCTCTGATGAGATCGTTGTTGCTGGAAGAGTACGGGAAGTTCGCTATTGCAGAAGTGCCGCGGCCGGAGCCAGGCGAACACGAGGTGCTGGTGCGCATAGCGGCGTGCGGCATCTGTGGCAGCGACGTGCATGGGTACGACTGGATCTTCGGGGCGCCGCATTCCGCCACTGGTGATGGGACATGAGGCCGCCGGGGTGATTGTGGCCGTTGGCACAGGCGTCAGCGCCTATAGGGTGGACGATCGCGTGACCTTCGACTCCACTGTTTACTGCGGGCAATGCGTTTACTGCCGTCGCGGCGATGTCAATCTGTGCGAATGCAGGCAGGTGATCGGCGTTTCGTGTGGCGAATATCGCCGGGATGGCGCCTTCGCCGAATACATCGCGGTTCCAGAGCGCATCCTGTATCGGCTGCCGAGCAAGATGTCGTTTCCTGAGGCGGCGATGCTTGAGGCTACTTCTGTCGCGCTTCATGCGGTGAAGGTGAGCGGAGTGAAGAAGGGCGATACGGCGCTGGTAGTCGGGGCGGGAATGATCGGGCTGCTCACCATGCAGGCATTGCGCGCAACGGGAGTGGGTCGCGTGATGATTGCCGACATCGACGAGACGCGCCTGACGCTTGGCGAACTACTGGGCGCCGACGAGGCCCTGCGCGGGACCGGTGAAGAGATTGCCAAAGCCGTGCTGGCACGAACCGGCGGGGTGGGCGCGGATGCGGTGTTCGATGCGGTGGGGCGCGCGAAGACGGTGGCGGAATCGATTGACAGCGTGCGCAAAGGCGGCACCGTCACGCTGATTGGAAATATCGAGCCGGAGGTTACGCTGCCGCTGCAGAAGGTGGTTTCCCGGCAGATCAAGATTCAGGGAACGGCTGCATCGGCGGGAGAATACCTTCAGGCGATCGACTTGATTTCCAATGGGCGCATCCATGTCCGTCCGATGATTACGGCGGTTGCCCCGCTGGAAGACGGTCCGCAATGGTTTGAGCGGCTGCATGCGCAGGAGCCAAACCTGATGAAGGTAGTTCTGTCTCCCATCGAAGAAGCGCGCTGAAACGGCGCACATTGAGGCTGCACGATGACTGATTCGCTCTTCGATCTCACGGGACAGGTTGCCATTGTGACAGGAACCAGCCGCGGGCTGGGTCAGTACTTTGCGCGTGCTCTGGCAAAAGCTGGTGCGGACCTGGTGCTGACGAGTCGGCATCGTGACGCGCTGTGTGAATTTGAAGCAGAGATTCGGAGCCTTGGACGCCGGACTGCGTTTCGCTCGAACTGGATGTGCGCGATCATTCCAGCATCGAGCGCATGATGAACGAAGCCGAAGCGGCGTTCGGGCAGATTCATATCCTGGTCAACAACGCGGGGTGTAACGTACGCAAACCGGCGCTCGATGTTACGTGGGACGAGTGGAACCTGGTGCTCGATACGAATCTGCGTGGGAGCTTCTTTGTTGCGCAGGCGGTTGCGCGCAGGATGATCGAACACAATTACGGGCGCATCATCAACATTGGGTCGGTCACCAGCGTCTTTGGATTTGCGGGACTGGCGCCTTACGGCGCAAGCCGCGGCGGCATCCGTCAGCTCACCATGAGCCTGGCCGACGACTGGGGCCGGCACGGAATCACGGTGAACTGCCTTGCGCCCGGCTGGTTCAAGACAGAGCAGAACAAGGTGCTTTACGAGGATCCGGAGTGGGTTGCGTATCTTACTGATCGCATTCCGGTGAAGCGTCCGGGACTTCCGCATGATCTGGATGGAGCAGTTGTGTTTCTCGCCTCGGAGGCAAGCCGTTACATCACGGGACAGACACTGCTGGTGGACGGCGGGATCTCGACGGGCGCAACGCGAGCGACGGTAACCCCCAAATAAGCCGCAGGTTTAATTAGTGTGGCGTCCCGGAAGTTATCGGTATAAGTCTGGAAGTGCAACAAAGCAGATTCTTCGCTCACCACCCCCGAACTGAAAGACGTTCGGGGCCCCTTTCGCTCAGAATGACACACCAACTTTCATTCTGAACTTCAGGGACAGGACTCTAGTCACCCGTTTGCTCTGGTGGCAGCGCGAACGCATCAGCCATCTGCCAGACGGCCTCCGTCTGCGACGGGGAGTGTGCCGTGGACTCCCGGACGACAAGCCGTGGGTAAACGGTGATCGTTTCGGGTTGCGGATGAGGAATTTCGTTGCGAATGAGAGACAACAGGGTGTTTGCTGCAACCTGGCCCATGCTTCGGAGCGGCTGATGAATGGTGGTTAACGGCGGATGGTGCATCGCGGCGGCCATGATGTCGTCAAATCCGAGCACGGAGATATCTTCCGGGACGCGCAATCCGGCTTCACGCAGTGCAGAGATGGCGCCGATGGCACTCACATCGTTGAAAGCGAAGATTGCTGTGAAACGTTGTTTACTCTGCAGAAGCTGTCGTGTCACTTCCTGGCCGGGAGCCAGGGCCAGGCTCGGGGCCTTGCAATTGAACTACGAGGCGGTCGTCTATCTCGATTTGGAGATTGCGGGCCGCCTGTTCAATCGCCTGCCAGCGCAGAACGGTATCTGAACTGAAGACCTGGCCCTTGATGAAGGCAATGTGTTGGTGGCCAAGGGACTTTAAGTGCGAAAGCGCGAGATCTGCGGCCTTGTCGTGATCGAGCTCGATGTTGATGACGCCTTCGCGGCGATCGTGGCCGGAAATAGAAACAAGCGGCACAGGCAGATCTTCATTCATGGGCGAGTCGACGGCGATGATGCCTTCCACGGAGCGCGCAAGCATCATGCGCGGATATCCCTCAAGCAGGTCTTCGCGGTGGCGATGGCTCACGACGAAGTAGAAGAATCCGTCCTTGAGCAACTCATCTTCGATCCCGCTGATGACCGTGGTTGAATAGCCTTCGCTGATCTCGGGAACAATGACACCGATGGTGTAAGTGCGCTTCTGGCGAAGGCCGCGCGCCATGGTGTTGGCGACGTAGCCGTTGAGGACTGCGGCGTGCAACACGCGCTGCTGGGTTTCCTCGGCGATGCGGTGTGCTGTCGCCTCTCCGTTGATGGTGCGGGAGACCGTGGACTGCGACAGCTCCAGCATGGCAGCGAGCTCTTTCAGCGTGATCGGCTTGATGGGTGCTTTTGGCAAGTCGTCCTGCTCCCTGAAATTTCCTGCGCGATCACGCGGTGGCGTGAAATCCAGCACGCTGCATCGCAGCCGTTGCTTCGGGGTTGCGCATAAATGTATTCCAAACCATGCCCGTACGAAGATTCTCCGCCATCAACACCGAGATTCCCTGATCAATGCCAAGAACGTCGGTGTCATACCAGTTTGCAGCCGCATGAAATGCGTCAACAAATCCGTAGCGGCCCCATGCCTGTTTCCCCCATTTGTCTCTCATGGCACGCTGAACGTGAAGGCAATCGACGGGAACGAAGGCGAGCGAACCGGCAGTAGCATTGGGAACCACCGTCCCGTCGAGCGGGCCCTGCGGCGGCGGACCTCCCCATGCCGTGTAACCGCCCTGAAAATCCGATGCGGATACTCCCCAGTAGTCCTCGCTGTACCACTTGGGAAAGGAGAGGCAAAACGCTTTGTGAGCTCGCGTCGCAGTTATCGAATTTTCGAAGTAGTTGGCGAAATCGTCGCGCTTGTTGCGGAAATCGAACCAGGCGTGGGAGTACTGATGGGTGAAGAGCGGGTCGTTGCCGCTGATGTAAGTGAATCCTTTGTAGTGAATGACGGGGCGCGTCCAGTTCTTCCAGTACTCGCCACTGACGGGATGTGTGGGTGAGCCGATCGCCAGAAGATAGATCATCATGAGTTCGCAGAAGTGTGCCCAGCGCGCACTGAGGAAGCCCGCATCCGGGTGCCAGCCCATGGAGAATGTCTTTCCGCCGTTCAGCATCCATGGCCAGTTGACGCGCTCGTAGATTTGCGTGGCGAGGGACTTGATTTTCGGATCGTCGAAGTACGCACGCGCACTGAGCACGCCGCAGAGCAGCAGGGAAGTGTCGATGGAAGAAAGCTCTACGCCTTTTACACGCTCGCCGCTCTCGATGTCGCTGAAGTGGTAGTAGAATCCGTGGACTTCGGGGAACTTGTTCAGGTGCCAATCGAGTGTGGTGCGGACGCGCTCGACGATCTGTGCATGCGGCAGGTAGCCGCGCTTGTCGGCGATGCAGAGGGCGGTGAGTCCAAAACCAGTGGCGGCGATGCTTGCCATGCGTCGCGGATCGCGGCTACCGCCGAGATCGTTACGCGCGCGATCGAGTACCTGGCCGGTTTTCTCGCTGGCCTGCTCCCAGAAGAAGAGGCAACCCTGGCGTTCGAGGTCGTCGAGGAAGGCTTCGTCGCCGCTCCTGGGCTGCCAGGATCCCGCGGACAGAAGCTTCGAAGGCAGGAGCGCGCATCCGCCGGCCACGGCCAGCGATTGCAGTACCTGGCGGCGAGTCATGAATGGCGTCGGCGCATGGTGATTCACCGCGGCCCCTCCTTTCCGCTCGGTCTGATTTCGGATGGGAAGGTCGCGGAAGACCTTCCCCATAATATTGATCGAATCCAAGGTCTTGAATGTTCATGCGCAATCGATTGCGCATGGTAATTTCTAGCATCTACAGATTTCGACCGTCAACATATTTCGCGAGTAGGGCTCCCGGCTAGTGCGTGATCAACAGATTACCGGAAGCGTTGCCTGAGCTGTCAGGCGGTGTCAGAAATCTATCTACCGGCGCCTGCTGTTCAGTGTGTCGAGCTTGCTCTTCAACTGCTCCAGCTTTTGTCCCGCTTCACCCAGTTTTCCCTGCGCGGTCAGGCGCTGATAGTCTTCGAGATCTCTTGCGGCGCTTTGGATCAGCACATTGAGATCGTCTGATTGTCCCGAGGCGTTCGTTGCAGTTGGAGGTTTCGACGGCTGGGTTCCGGTTGCTGATTCCGAGAGGCTTGAGGCTTCTCCGCCGAAGAGCGAGCGCAGCGCAGCCTCGAATGTGGAGCCGTAAGCGAGGCGGTCCTGCAGGGCAAGAACGACGAGACGCAACTCCGGCATGGGACTGCGCTCGGCCTGCAGGTAAATGGGCTCGGCGTAGATGAGTGCCTTGCCGCACGGAATGACGAGCAGTGTGCCGCGGCGGACATGCGACCCCTGCTGGTTCCATAACGTGAGCTGACCGGAGAGTTGCGCATTTTGATCGATGCGCGCCTCCACCTGCAGCGGGCCATCGACGAGGCGGGTCTTGGGGAAATCGTAGACGACGGAGGCGCCATAGTGCTCGCCATCGCTGCGCCCGGCGATCCAGCCAATGAGGTTGTTACGATTCGAAGGCGTGAACGGGAGGATCTCGACAAATTCGATCGACGACTCGCCTGGAAGCTTCATCAGGACGAAGTTCGGGTCCATCGGTTGAGTCGCCTGGTCGCCAGACGATGTCATTCCGACTTCGGAGGCGACGGTCCACAAATCTTCGCGGTTATAAAACACGCCCGGATCCGTCATGTGATAAAGACCGTAGGCGGCGGCCTGCAGGCGCAGCAACAACTCGGGGTAGCGCACGTGTCTGCGCAGATCGGCTGGCATGGTCGCGGCATCTTTAAACAACTGCGGAAAGATGTTGCGATAGGCAGAGACGATGGGATCGTTTGGATCGAAGACATAGAAGGTCGTCGCTCCGTTATACGCGTCGATCACCACTTTCACGCTGTTTCGCATGTAGTTGATCTGGTCGTTGCCGAGCGCGTAGTGGGTCGAGTAGGGATAGTTGTCAGAGGTGGTAAATGCGTCGAGCATCCACAAAAGCCTGCCGTCGTCGCCGATCACGATGTAGGGATCAGAATCGAATGTGAGGAAGGGTGCGAGAGCTTTGACGCGGTCAATGATATTCCGTCGCATCAGCAAGCGGCTCTGCGCATTGATGTCGTCACTGAAAGGAAGCTTGGTGAGGTCGTCGCGATCGAAGGCAATCAGGAGGCGCCGAAAGAACGATCCGAGTTCAATGCCGCCGGTTCCCTGGTACGAGGTCATGCTGTTGGTCTCGCCCTGCGGATAGTCAAATTCCTTCTGGTGAGTCTTGACGTACACGTCGGAATTTGTGAGCTGGCCGAAATAGATCTCCGGCCGCTGTCACCTGGATCGATGGCACGGTGCTCTGGATCGGCATATTGCTCAGCATTAACGTGGGCAGACCTTCCGGCGTGAATCCGTTGACTGGATTCATGGTGATGCCGTACCCATGCGTGTAGATGAGCTTCTCGTTAATCCAGTTGCGGCTGCTTTCCGGCAGCTTTTCGATGTTCAACTCGCGCGCCGCAAGCATGACCTGGCGCTTCTCGCCGTTGATCTGGTAGCGATCGATGTCGATGTCGGGAAAATCGTAGTAGGTGCGAATCTCCTGAATCTGGCGTAGCGTATCCTGGAGCGCGTGCCAGTCCCAGAGCCGGATGTTCTGGAGTGTGGCCTGGTTGTTGGCAGCGTCTGCGGCTTCTACGGTGACTTCCGCAGGAAACTCGTGTTGCGCCACTTGATCGAGATTGAAGGCCTGGCGCGTGAACTGGATGTTGTGACCAATGTAGGGCTGCTCGCGGACCAGCTCGTTCGGCTTCACGATAAAGCTGCTCATATACCAGGCGCAGACCTGGACGATGAGGAAGCAGAGCACTGCCGGCACCGGAGCGGCGATAAGTCGACTCACGCGCGGGCGGAAGAATACGTTGCTCGCGGCAATCGCGGCGCCCAGGGTCAGCGCAGCACAAATCACGAGCAGGCCGCCAAGGATCAGGTGATCATCGGTATAGGTGACGCCGCCGAATATCGTGTGACCATCGAGAATTCGATCGAAGCGGCCGAGCCAGGTTCGGATTGCCACGACAATAAGAAGAAATGCGACTGAGGCTGAGAGTGCGCGCACCGGCAGCGGGGATGTGCCGTACGTGCGTTCCCCAAAAAGCTGCGAGCCGCTCGTTAACAAGATGAAGAGTCCGGCGATCGCGCAAGCGAGTATCGCAAGCATCAGCAGCCAGCCGAGCGACAAACTGAAGAGCCGGCAAAGTGAAGAAGTAGAAACTGAGGCTTTTGCCAAAGATGGGATCGCGCGGTCCGCTATTGCCGGAACCGGCAAACGAGTAAAGAGCGAAACGCATCCATTCGCTCATAAAACTGGCACCGGCCAACAACGCAATGAACGCCGATGCGATAAAGGCGCCAACGCGCAACACCGGGTCGACGGGAAGCTCAAAGGTACGGCTGCCGAGAACGATGGTCCCCGCAGATGCGCAATTCTTCGCGGGAGGCGTGCCGGAGCGCCGCGAACCATCCGTACAGGATCAGAAAAGTGAGAGCAAAAGGAGTGGCAAATGCGACCCACTTGAATGTGAGGGTTCTCCAAAAGACTTCCGCATATCCGAGAGACGAGAACCAGAGCGAATCGACGTAATACGAGACGGCAGTCCGCGCGCTGAAGAGGATGAGAAGAACGACCAGAAGAATCCAAAAGAGCGAGCGACGAAACTTAATCGGCGAACCGTCTCGAATTGGATACACAACGCGCTCGTGGGCCACAATTACCAGCTTTCGCCGATCGTTTTTGTACGAATATCCGGCAAGCGCAATTGTACTGCGATTGAGCGCATTCTCTTGCGATCCCAAGTGGGGACGCGTCGCATCTCCAGGAGAATCAACTCGCACTGCGAAGCTGACTGGTCAAAACTTCTATCTTGTTGTTGCCAATGGTTCAGCCGGATCGTTGCTTTGCCCCGCATGAAGACGTCCGGTACGCAGTTCGCGTCTCTTCATCAACAGGAAGAAGACCGGCACAAGGATCAGCACATGAATGGTCGAAGTGATCATCCCACCCAGGATCGGCGCGGCGATGGGCTTCATCACGTCCGAGCCGATGCCCGACTCCCACAGGATTGGTGCAAGGCTCAGGACCACGGCGGTGACAGTCATCAGTTTAGGGCGCAGTCGTTGCACCGCACCTTCGATTGTGGCCTTCTCAAGATCGTCTTCGTTCAGCGGACTGACCGGATTTGAGCCGATGTCTCCAGGGCTTCGTGCAGGTAGACGACCATCACGACGCCGGTTTCGACGGCGATGCCGAACAGAGCGATGTAGCCGACCCAGACCGCAACGCTGAAGTTGTAGCCAAGCATCCATTGCAACAGCAATCCGCCGGACATGGCGTAGAACGTGGGGAAGATCAAGACCGCTGCTTCCGCCACGGATTTGAAGACCAGATAGAGCAGCAGAAAGATCACGAAGAATACAACGGGCAGGATGATCATGAGGCGCTGCTTGGCGCGAACTTCAAATTCGTACTCGCCAGCCCAGTGCCAGGTGTATCCCGGCGGGCAGAGCGACATTCTGTTTCGATCATTCGAGTGGCCCGATCCACATAGCCGCCGTAGTCGTTGGTCTTCAGGTTGAGATAGACGTATCCGGTAAGCGCGCCGTCTTCGTCGCGAATCATCGCCGGGCCGCGCGAAAACGAAACGCGCGCGACCTGGCTGATAGGAATCTGCTCGCCAGTTGGAGTCGGAATGAGGGCTTTCGCCGATCTCTTGAGGACTATCGCGGAAATCGCGCTGATAGCGCACGGCGATGGGGAATCGCTGCCGGCCTTCAACGTTCTCGGCAATGTTGGCGCCGCCGATCTCCGAATTGATCACGCGCTGCACGTCGCCAACGGTCAAGCCGTAGCGCGCGGCCTCAGGCCGATTTACTTCCACGTTCAGATAGAAGCCCTGCGAAACGCGCTCTGCAAAGACGGAGCTGGTTTCGGGCATGGCGGAAAGAACCTGCTGCATCTGGGCGCCGATGTCCTGGATGCGCGCCAGATCAGGACCTTGGATTTTGATGCCGACCGCGGTCTTGATGCCAGTCAGTTCCATGTCGAGGCGATTCTCAACGGGCATGGTCCAGGTGTTGGTGAGGCCGGGAAACTGCAGCTTCTCATCCATATCGTGAATCAGCTTTTCGTAGGTCATGCCGGGACGCCACTGCTCGCGCGGCTTCAGCATGATGGTGGTGTCGTACATGTCGAGGGGTGCATTATCGGTGGCGCTGTCGGAGCGGCCCACGGTGCCGAAGACCGTCGAGACTTCAGGAAACGATCGGATGATTCGGTCCTGTTGCTGCATCAGGGAGACGGCCTGCGTGATCGAAATTCCCGGCAGGGCGCTGGGCATGTAGAGCGCTGAACCTTCATAGAGAGCGGGCATGAACTGGCTGCCGAGGCGGAAGTAGAGCGGAATCGTTGCGGCGAGAAATACGAGATTCAGCGCGACGACCAGCTTCCAATGACGCAGGCACCAGCGCAGGATCGGAAGATAAATGGCCTGCGTGATGCGCGCCGCAGGGTTCCGCGATTCGGGCCGCAGCTTGCCGCGCAGGCAGATCGGCATCAGCGCCGGCACCAGCGTGATGGAGAGCAGGGAAGAGAAGACCAGGGCCAGTGTCTTGGTCCAGGCAAGCGGACGGAACATGCGGCCCTCCTGCGCTTCAAGCAAGAAACACGGGCAGGAAAGAGACGACGATGATGATGAGCGAGTAGAACAGCGCCGGGCCGACCTGTTGTGCCGCGCCGACAAGGATGCGATGCCGCTCTTCGCCGCTGGCCGGCTCTGTGCGTTCGGCGAGGTGGCGATATCCGTTCTCGACCATGACGATGGCCGCATCGATCAGGACTCCGATGGCGAGCGCAAGCCCGCCGAGCGACATGATGTTCGAGCTGACATGCAGGTAGTACATCGGAATGAACGCCGAAACCACCGCGATGGGCAGCGTGAGAATCGGCACCAGTGCGGAACGGAAGTGAAAGAGAAACACGATACTGACGAAGCTGACGATGATGGCTTCGAGAATCAGATCGCGCTTCAGCGTGTGGATCGACTCGTTGATAAGCCACGAGCGGTCGTAGCCGGTTACGATCTCGACGCCCGCCGGCAAGCGACGGGGCAAGCTCGCGAAAGCGCTGCTTTACGCCGTCGATCACGTTGAGCGCATTCATACCGTAGCGCATCACGACGATGCCGCCGACGGTTTCGCCTTGGCCCTGCCAGTCGGCTGCGCCGCGCCGCACGTCGGGGCCAAACGATACGGTGCCCAGATCGCGCACCAGGACGGGCGTTCCGTTCTTGGTCGCGACTGGAACGTTCTCAAGATCCGACAGGGTTCGAATGTAACCCATGCCGCGAATCATGTACTCGGCGCCGCTCATCTCAAGCACATCGCCGCCTACCTCATTCGTGCTTTGCCGAACGCGGTCGATCACCATTGACGCGGAATGCCGTAGGAGAACAGCTTGTTGGGATCGAGATTTACCTGGTACTGGCGCACGAATCCGCCGATGCTCGCGACTTCTGCGACGCCGGGAACAGTTTCAAGCTGATAGCGCAGATACCAGTCCTGCAACGCGCGCAGATCGGCGAGGCTGCGTGTGTGAGTGCGATCGACAATCGCATATTCGTACACCCAGCCTGCGCCGGTGGCGTCGGGGCCGATTGCGGGATGCACGTCTGCGGGCAGTTTTCCGGCGATCTGCTGCAGGTATTCCGTCACGCGCGAGCGCGCCCAGTAGAGATCGGTGCCGTCCTGAAAGACGACGAAGACATAGGAGTCGCCGAACATGGTCTGCGCACGCACATTTTGCACGCGCGGCGCCGAGAGCAGCGCGGTGACGATGGGGTACGTCACCTGATCCTCAATCACACTCGGCGGCTCGCCGGCCCATTGCGTGTGGATGATGACCTGCACGTCGCTGATGTCAGGCAGCGCATCGAGCGGCACGTGCATCATGGACCACACGCCGGCAACGGCGAGCAGAATCGCGGCCGTGAAAACGAGAAACGGATTGCGCGCGCACCATGCGATGGTTCGTGCAATCATCACATGCCTCCCGTGGCGCTCACGCTCAGCTGTTTTGTTGCGATGGCTTTGCCGGCGCGCTGCACTGTGACGGTCACCTGCCAGGTGCCGCCGGAGTCGAGTTGCACTGACCCTTCATAATTGCCGTTGCCTTTGTCGGCCAGAGATGCGGAGGCAGTGTTGCGCGGCCATGCCCATCGCGGGCATTGCGGGCATGAAGAACGTCACGGTCGCCTGCACGCCGGTTACCGGCTTGCCATCTGCGCCGGTCAGCTTCATGCGCGCACAGTGTTCGCGCCTTTGCGCGGAGGATTAGGGTTGGTGGTGAAGTCAATCTGCAGCTGTTCGGCTGCCTGTTGCGAAGCCCCGGCGGATTGTTGAAGAGCGGGTGAGAAGCCGCCCATCGCGCTTTGCAATTGCGCTTCGGAATCCACGAGGAAGTTTGCGGAGCTCACGATCCGGTCACCGGGCTTGAGTCCCTTGAGCACCACAACGGAATCGTCGAGTCGCAGACCGGTCTCGATCTCGCGCGGCTCCAGCGATCCCTGTCCGCGGTCGATGAATGCGATCTGGCGCGTGCCGGCCTGCAGCACGCCGGAAGCGGGAATCACGAGTTGCCGGCCCAGCGGAGCGCTGATGTCGACATTGACGTACATGCCGGGCTTGAGCACGACGCCCGGATTGCTCATGACGAGCCGTACGCGCACGGTGCGCGTGGTTGCATCCACCTCCGGGAGAATCTGATCGATCCGTCCGCTGAATTTGCGTCCGGGGTACGCATCCACAGAAACCTGGCTGCGATCACCCGGCTTCAGTCGCCCCACATCTGCTTGAGGCACATTTGCGTATACCCACACCGTGGACAGGTCTGCCATGGTGTAGAGCTTTGTCTCTGGTTGCACGTATGCGTTGGGCAATGCGTTGCGCTCAATGATGTATCCGGAAGCCGGCGATTCGACCGCAATGTCGCGGCTCGTGGTGCCAGTCTTGTCGAGCTGTGCGATTTCAGCATCGGGAATGTCGTAGCGGCGCAGGCGCTCTGCGGCAGCCTGGAGCAGCCAGTTGCCCTCTTCTGCCGGCGTGCCATGCATATGTTCCGAGACGGCGGCCTGGTTCTTTTTGGCAAGCAGATACTCCTGCTCCGTGCTGGCGAGATCGGGGCTGTAGATGGTGAACAGCTTCTGACCCTTCTTTACGTATTGGTAAGTCGCATTTGCGAAGACATTGCGAATCCATCCCGGGAAACGCGTTTGTACGTACGAGAGCCGCTGCTCATCCATTGCAACGCTGCCCGGAGCCTGCAACTCGTCGCTTACATCTTTCATCTCGGCAACGGCTGTTGTGACCCCAATCTCCTGCATCCGCTGGGGCGAAAGCTGGATTGGTGCTAGAGCGGGCTCATCCGATTTGTCGGCTGCGGGATTGGCTGCCGGCCACACCCGAGGAAGACGCTTCGGGGCCGCGTGCGACGACCGGCCCTGCGTCGGCTTGTGAAACTGCGGCGTCCAGTGATGCCAAAGCATGTATCCCAGCATCGAAGCCAGAACCACGCACAACAACGCGCTCACGGCAAATGCGCTCTTCAGTGTCCGTTCCGTCATTTCGTCACCTCCTGCGCAGCCACCGGTGCGCCTACTGCCAGTTCCAGCTCTGCCATCTTCATGTTGAAATCTGCAATCGCATCAATCGCGGCTAGGTCTACGTCCACGACCGTCATCTGGCTGTCGAGCAGATCAAGGAACGAAGTCTGATCGTTTTCGTATGCGACGACGGCGGCGTGAAGTGTCTGCTCTGCCTGCGGTTTCAACGAGTCCTGGTAAACCCGCGCGAGACGTTGTGCGGCACGGGCCTCAGCAAGCGATTCCTCAATCTGGCCAAGCGCTTCGTTCTTCATCGCTGTTACTTCCGCGTCTCTCTCGTTAACGGCCGCAGTTGCTTCGGTGACTTCAGCATCGTGTTTGTGACGATTCAGCCAGGGCAGGCTCATCGATCCTTCGACCATGTAGTTGTTGCGCGGATTTTGCCCCGAGGGCATCAGCATGTAGCCGGCGGAGACGCTGAAGTCCGGCGCCATGGTCTTTTTTGCCAGCTCTTCTTCCTTGCGGCTCTTGTCTTCGGCGGCTACAGCCTCAGCAAGGTCGGGTCGGGCCTGTATCGCCGTGGCCACCAGCGTTTCCAGTGAGGGTAGCGGAGCCGTGACCGCATACTCGCCGCGAACCTCAATTGGAGTCTCGGGTTTCCGGCCCATCAGCGTATTCAAACGCGCACGGGCTACCTCGGCGTCACGATCGAAACGGATCATGTGCTCGGCGAGGCGCGTGAGGGCGACCTGCGCCTTCAGGACTTCGACCTGCGGAATCTTGCCGACGCTGTATTTGATCCGCGCGGCTTCGATGGCCTGCTGCGCGATCCCAACATGCTGATCGTGGATACGCAGATCATCCTGCGCGTGCAGCAGGTCGAAGAATGCCTTGCGTACTTCGACGCGCACACGGAGGCGAGTGGCATCGAGGTCGTCTTTTGCCAGGTCAGCGTCGGATTGCTGCGATGTTCGTGCGCAGTCCGCGCTTGCCTCGACCGGGAAACGACTGTCCCAGCATGAACATGTTCTGCGCCGCGTTGTAATCCCAGGGCTTTGTCAGGGGAACCTGCCATCCGCGATACATCGCCTGCGGATCGTCGAGCGCGCCTGCGAGCGGAACGTGTGCCTCGGCGGCCGCGACCTTGCGCGCCGCAACATGAATCTCGGGATTCTCGGCCAGCGCGATGCGCTCCACTTCATCCAGCGTGAGCGCGGGTCCCGGTGTGGTGTCGGCGTGTGCATTGCCGATCAGAGCGCTTAAATTGCTGAGCGCGGATGCGTCATCCGGAGCCTGCGCGTCACAGGCGTGGAACACAAGCGCAAGGCTGAGCGCCCCCATCAATATATGTAATGTCTTCATTGCTCCCTCAAAGGCCGGGCTATCTCCGGCCAACGTCAATCGCACCCAGCGGAAAGCGCCGGGCACACGAAACCTGACTTCAGAAGATGAAGGAGTTTTCTAGATTCTGAGGATGGAGCTACGACTTGGAGGGAGCGCTCCTGGCGGCGCTTCGGCCATGTGCGTGGCTGCTGCGCTTTCAAGGGAAGCACAAGCGAGGTTCGCGCTGACGAAGATGTGAACAGGCTGGTTTGTGCCTTCAGGACGCGAGGCCTGAGCGGGCGGCAGGGTTGGATCCGATGAGTGGACTTTGCAGCAGGAAGGGTCGGTCAAGGCCATCGACGATCCGCAATCCTGCATCATCTGCTGGCAGCATGCATGATGGGGTGCGGGCGCGAAGCAGGCCACGCCCGGAAGCGCTGCCCAGAGCGCCACGATCGCCAGCATGAACCAAACGCCTTTGCTACCCACAAGCACAGTGTAAACCAGCCCTTGCAATGAATATGCGGTTTGCGCGTCTCGAGTGACGGTGATTCAAATCACAAGTCATTTTCGCCTCTCGCTAGTTTAGATGGGTAAGTCCTCGCCATGTGATTGACAGGTAAGGGCCCCAAGAGTTTGGACTAGCGGCTGCTGTCTGATAAGCGTAGCCGGGAGAGCCGTCCCGGCTACGCCGTTCATAAACTTTGCGACGTCAGAGCAGACCGACGCAGTGCGAATCGGCTGCATCACCGCATAGCATTGAACTCATCCATATTCGCCACGGGAAGGGTATCGTCGTCGCGGGCCATCCAGACGTAGAGAGCCGGCATCAGGAACACGCCGATGATCAGGTTTGCGATGAGTCCGCCGACGATGACGATGGCGAACGGGCGCTGCGAGTCGGATCCGATGGCGTGCGACATGGCTGCCGGTAGCAGCCCAAGCGTGGCCACCAGCATAGTCATCATAATGGGGCGCAGACGCTGCACCGATCCCTCGACTGCGGATTCAACGATGTGTTCATAACTCGTCATTTCCGACCTGGGTCGCGTTGCACGGACCTGGTTAATGAACTCGATCATGATGACGCCGGTTTCAACTGACACGCCAAAGAGTGCAAGAAATCCGACTGCCGACGAAACCGAAAAGTTTGTGCCCGTTAGAAGCAGAGCGAGCGGGCCGCCGATGGAAGCCATCATCACCGAAATGAGAACAAGGATCGACCACTTGTACGAACGGAACATGGCGTAGAGGATCAGGAATATGGCGAGGATCGTAATCGGAATGACGAGTGCCATGCGTTTATTTGCGCGCTTCTGGCTCGCATATTCGCCGGCCCATTCCAAGTGATAACCTGTGGGGAGTTTTACGTTATGTTCCACTTTGGCGATGGCCTCTTCGACGGTTGAGCCGAGGTCGCGCCCGGCTACAGAAAACTTGATCGCGATGTAGCGCTGGCCGCCTTCGCGGTTGATTGCCTCAGCGCCGTCGTCGGTGGAAACCTTGGTGAGCTGAGCGAGAGAAACACGTTCTCCCGCAGGCGAGAGCAAGCGAATATTTTCAATTGCTGCTCTTGTATCGCGGTATTGCTGCTGATAGCGCAGCGTAACGTCATAGCGCGCTTCACCCTGCTGAACCTGGGTCAAAGCATTAGAGCCGACCGCGGTCTGGATTGCGTCCTGGACGTCTGCAACGTTTATTCCCCAGCGCGCTGCCGCCGCGCGATCCACTGAGAAGTTCAGGTTTGGTTGACCGACGATTCTAAAGATGCCAAGGTCGGTCACTCCTTTCACGGTTGCCATTTGGGCCTGGATCATATTGGCCGTGCTTTCGAGCGTTCGCAAATCATCCCCGTAGAGCTTGACGGCGAGTTCTCCTTTGACGCCGGAGACAGCCTCTTCCATATTGTCAGAGATTGGCTGCGAGAAGTTCCAGATCACGCCTGGAAACTTCTCGAGTTCATCATCCATGGCTTTGATGAGTGCTTCTTTGTCCTGGTGGAAGACGGGACGCCATTGGTCTTTTGGTTTGAGATCAACGAAGTATTCGGTATTGAAAAATCCCGCTGTATCGGTGCCGTCATCGGGACGACCAGTCTGGCTTACGACCTGTGTAACCTCAGGAAATGAAGCCATCACCAATCGCGCCTTCTTCATGAAGTCGATGCTCGCGGTGGGCCCAGTACTTGGTGGGAGGGTTCCGCGGACCCATAGCGAACCTTCGTCGAGATGAGGCAGGAATTCCGAGCCTATCGGACCGCCGAAGATGAGGTAGAGCGAAATGAGAAAAAGAACGGCCGAAATGCCTACCGTGACGCGGCGATGCTCAATGGCCGAGCGCACAGACGATCGGTAGCGGACGATCAGCCATTCCATCAAAGGGTTTCTCCATTCCTTGGCGCCCTTGCGGAAGACGAGACCCGCCATCACTGGCGCAATAATAATGGCAAAAACAAGCGCGCCAATCAGTGCAAAGCTGACGGTCCATGCCATCGGCTTGAAGAGTCTGCCCTCAACCGCCTGCAACGTGAAGATGGGCAGATACGAAGTGATGATGATGCCGCGAGCGAAGAAGACGGGTCGCTGCACTTCGTGAGCAGCATCGCGAATTTTCTGCGACGGTGTTCGCATGTCGTCGGGATTGGCAAGGTGGCGGACAATGTTTTCAATCATCACCACCGAACCGTCGACGACCATACCGAAATCCAATGCTCCCAGGGACAGCAGATTGGCCGGAATATGGCTGAGATCGAGGCAGATGGAAGCAAACAGCAGGGCGAATGGAATGGTGAGAGCGACAATGATCGCGCCGCGGACGTTTCCAAGAAAGAGGAACAGGATGATCGAGACGAGAATCATCCCTTCGGTGAGGTTGCGTTCGACCGTATCAACCGTGAACTTCACGAGGTCGGAGCGATCGAGGAAAGGCACAACCTTTACACCGGGCGGAAGAATGCCCGGGTGATCTTTGTCTCCATTAAGTTTTTTCACTTCATCGTGAATACCCTGCAGGACGGGATCGGAGTCATCGCCTTTCTGCAATAGCACGATTCCTTCAACCGTATCGGGATTATCGACGATGGTGCCGTCGGGCCGATGCGTGGCGCGACCGATCTGGCCGAGACGAATCTTGGGTCCCTGCTTGACGGTGGCAATATCCTTAATGCGGATTGAGGCGCCGTTATTAGCCTTGATGACGGTGTTTTCGATGTCCTGCACGGTGTTGTACAGTCCAAGAGATTGCACGTTGATCTGCTGCGCGCCTTCTTCAATAAAGCTGCCGCCGCCATTGGTATTGTTAGCGGAGATCTGCTGCTCTACCTGGCTCATCGAAAGCCCGTAGGCAACCAGCTTCTCCGGATCAAGCTGAATCTGGTACTCCTTCGTTGGCCCGCCGAAGCTCGAAACGTCAACAACGCCGTCAACGCTTTTGAATGATTTCTCAAGCGTCCAGTCTTGGAGCGACTTCCTTTCCATCACGTCATACGAAGGGTTTGTGCTCTCCAGGGTGTACCAATAGATCTGGCCGACGGGGCTCCAGTCCGTTCCCATCTGCGGCACGAGATTGGCGGGGAGGTTGACCTGGCTGAGACGTTCCAAGACGTGCTCGCGATTCATATCGCTGGTTGAATTGTCGTCGAAGATGAGCATCAGGCTCGAAAGCCCTGCCAGCGTCGTCGATCGCAGATGGGTGAGGTGAGGAATGCCCGCCATCTGAATCTCCACCGGTACGGTTACCTGGCGTTCGATCTCCTCTGCGCTGCGACCCGGCCACTGCGTGATGATCTGGACATAGTTGTTGGCGACGTCTGGATAGGCTTCGATGGGGAGATTTCGAAACGAGATCACGCCCCATATCATCAGGACGAAGGTTCCGCCCAGCACCATCCAACGATTTCGGAGTGCGAAATCGACAAGGGCACGCAGCATTATTGTGTCCCCGCTGTTTCGAGTAGCAACGCGTTAGTCACAACCTGCGTGCCGGGTTCGATGCCGGACAAAATCTGCTGCCGATTGCCCTCGAGCATGCTTCCGCCGCGAACTTCGGTGCGTTTGAACTGATTGTCGCCCGCCGGAACATAAACCCACTCGCGATCGTGCAGGTGAAGGACTGCATCGGCAGGAACTACGGTGAAAGTTTGCTTCTTGAGGCTTGAGAATGTCGCCGAAACAAACATTCCGAGTTTGAGAATGCCGGGATTCTGCACTTCGATGCGGACCTTCGCCGTCCGAAGCGACGGGTCCAGCACCGGCCCGATGTCGTTGATGCGGCCCTTAAGAATCCGGCCAGGGTACGCGTCGATCTTGATCCTTGCCTCCTGACCAAGTTGCAGCTTGGGGATGTCATTCTCGAAGACGTCGCAGAGGATCCAGACTGTCGTGAGGTCGGCGACTGTGAATGCGGTTGCAGATCCTGAGAGCGTTACGCCGGCTGCTGCTGCATTGGTAACGTTTTGGCCAACGATGACGCCAGATATTGGCGCATACACGTGGACCACGCTGCTGGGGTGAGCCTTGTCGAGCCCGTAGATCTTCAATTGAGCATCGGCCGCCTCCAGGTCGGCCTTGGCGTCTTTCTCTGCGTCCTCAGCCTGCTCGAGCATTGCCTGCGAAATCACGCCGTGCTTGAACAGATCCTCGGCGCGGATATAGGCCTTGTTCGCCAGTTGCTCGTCGTTGACCGCCTTCAAATAGGTATCAAAGGCGGTGGTCACATCCGGGCTCTGAACGCTGAAGAGCAGTTGCCCCTTTTTCACGTTGTCGTCGAGGCGCGTCTTGATGTCTACGACGCGTCCATTGGCAAGCGAGATGACCGGGACTTCGCGGGATACGTCGGGAAAGACGGTTCCCGTCGCGGTCAGTTCGGCAGGCGCTTCGATCTTTCCGGCCGTCACAATTGGGAATTTGGCCGCATCGGCTGCTGGAATCGTGATGAGGCTCATGTTCGAGACTTCGACCACTTTTGCCGACGGAGGTGCAGCGCTGCCGTCTTCTTTGGATTTACAACCTGCCAAAGCCAGGACAAGAACCGCGCCAATTGCCGTCACAGATTTGAGGCTGGCAAGTCGTTGCGAGAAGTGCGTCATTATTGGATTACCTCGTGTCCGACAGCAAGATTGAGCTGCGCTGCGGCGGTCAGATATGAGCCGATCAATTCCAGATAAGCCTGCTGCACAGTCCTGTAATCGCTCTGCGCATTCAGGAAGTCCATGAGCGAAGCCCCACCATGCTGGTAGGCGTACGTGACTGCATCGCGCACTCGCGTTGCCTGTGCCGTGTACTTTGCTTTGTAGGGCTTGAGGAGCTCTATATTGCTTTGCACCTGGGCATATGCTGAGTCCACATCGCCGAAGACCTGGGCTCGAGCCGCTTCGCTTTCCTGGCGGCTACGATCGATGTCGAGCAGTGTGCGTTGTTTTTCGCCCTGGTTGCGATCGAAGATCCTGAGAGGAATGCTCACGCTTGCGCCCAGCGTCTGAATGGCGTTTGGATTGTTGTTCGATGCGTTGTAGGTGTACCAGCCGCCAAATGTTGGATCGGTAGAGCCGTTAGCGACGGCCAGCTTGTGGTTTGTCTCAGCCTGCTGGATCGTCTGTAACGCTGCCTGAAGGTCGGGACGAGTGTTGAGAGCGTCCTGGCGGAAGTCTTCGAGAGGCTTCAATGTGTCGGAAAAGTCGAAGTTGCCTGTCACGTCAAATTGCTCTACCGGCGTGCGATCGTTGAGCAACTGAAGAAGCTGAATCTTTGCCGTCCTCAGATTCACAATGGCGCTCTGCAGGGCCGACTCGTACTGCACGCGCTGCAACTCGATGCGATCGAAATCGATCTGTGCTATATCGCCGGCATGAAGGCGATCTCGGCTGATTTCAATGATGTGGTCGTAGTACTCCAGTTCGGTCTTGGCAAGATCGAGCAGAGCTTTGGCTTGAAGCGTGTTTACGAAGGCTCCGCGCAATGTGAATTCAAGATTTCTTTTTGCGTCATCATATTGGGATTGCGCGATCCGAGTGCCCTCCTTCGCGCTCTCGAGGCGCAGTTCACGTTTGTGGTCGCGCTCATGCAGGTAGCTGACGTTTGGCACGAAGTCAGTGCCAGCCAAGGGCTTCCATACGCCGTCGTGCGGGGCAATCTGCGTACCGTCGGCGGAGAGCGTCAGCTGCGGGTTGGGTCGCAAGAAGGCGGTAATCTCATCGGCCCGGGACTCGTCAACAGTCAGGGCATTCGCCTTCAGCGAGGGGTTTGCAGCTTCGAACTTCGACTTCACTTGCCCCCAGGTAAGGCTCTGCTGGGCTCTGCAAGTGGTAATTGTCGACAGGAGCAGGATCGCGACCCCAGCAGCAAACAGTGTAGTGGGGAATCGTTGCTTCATGTGTTTCCTCAATATTTTGATTGCGCACTGTCAGTATGACGAATAAACGTGCCGCACAGGCGCCTGACAATGGATGGAATCTGACGCAAAGTCGAGGTAAGTCTTTCCCGCGAGGACATTAACATGTTCTCTGGTGTGCGGTGACTCTCGGTTTTCTCTTAGTGGGTCAGTTTTCTATGGCGGGTAGGGATGCAGGGGGCGAACGGGGTGAATGAAAGGCCAGAGAGCCGGACTGAGCTTGCTGGTTGTCAGGCCGCCTCCGCCAATGCGATGGCGAGGAGTTGAAGCGCAATACCTGCAGGATCAAGGCTGCATGATCGTTCCCTGGACGAGAGGGAAGCGCCAGCTCCAGGCCGCACCCTTCATCGGTGGGGCCTTTCACTTGGCACGGTGCTTCATTGAAGGGCGGAAAATCCTCCACGCGCGCCTGGCGGAATCTACCATGGCCGTCGTTGAGCCAGACCTGAAGACGTTTGTGCGTAAAAATCTGTTCGACGACGAGATCGGGCAATCCATCCTGGTTGACGTCGAGCGCCGAAATCGCCAAGGCCGTTTCATTCGACTGAAATGTCAGCTCACGATCCTGGCCGGCAGTGTAAACCCGGATGCGAAATAGCTGGTGGCCTTCAAGTTGTTCCCCGCCCAGCAGAATCGCCCCGTCGGGCCTCTGGTCGTTGTCGAAATCGGCCGCAACAAATTTCTGTCCGAGGGAGTTGCTCAGCAGATTTTGAGTTTTCCCGGCCTCCGAGAAGGCTCTCCCCAACCCGTCCTGTCCCCTGACTGGGGAGGTAACGAGTGCGAGTGCAGTCAAACCAAGGCAAAGAAATGGAGAACGAATTCTCACGCGATTCTCTTAAGTATAGATTTTCGACAATTCCGGTTGCAAGGAGCCCACCAGAGGAAATAATCGTATCGCCGTGCGGTGCGGCATGCGCGAGTAGTGCGCAATTTACGGACATCGCGATTCGCCAGAACGCCGCGGCCAGTCTCCCCGATAGCGGCCCCGAGCGCATCGTGCGTCGCGCGAGGGTCACGTGCGATAAGACTCACGCTTGCACCGCGGCGTTTTTTGACTCCCAAGGAAGCCAAGGCTGCTGGTGCGTCGCTCACTGACTGACTTCCGTGTCCAGCTCTTCGATCCAGAGGCCCGAACAAATGAAAACCCCCGGCACTCGGCGGGGGTCTTCATTGATTCGCACTTCGTTGTTGTTTACGCGCTATAGAGCAGGATGCCCGCTGCCTTTTCCTCGCTGCCGGTCTCGTCCGAGCTGACCGGGCGATAGAAGAGCTGGTTGGCATCGAGATAGACCTCGAGGAAGGCAGGCCGCGTCTGGATCTGTCCGGCGATGAGAGCCTCGGACAGAGGATCTTCAACGTAGCGCTGCAGGGCACGACGCAACGGACGCGCACCGTAGCTGCGATCGCCGAGAGTCTTGTCGAGAATCCACTTCTTGGCCTCCTCGGTGACCGAGATGGTGATCGCCTTCTGCGCCAGGTTTGCGTTCAAGCTCTGCACGAGCAGCTCGACGATCTGGATCAGGTCGCCATCAGACAACGACAGGAAGAGAATGACCTCGTCCAGACGATTGAGAAATTCTGGATTGAAGGTCTTCTTGACTTCCTGCTTTACCAGTTCTTCAACCTTGTCGTTGACCAGGTCTTCGCGGTCGCTCTGGAAGCCGAGTCCCTGCTTCTTCTGCAGGTGGCGGGCACCGATGTTCGACGTCATGATCAGGATGGTGTTCTTGAAGTCCACCGTGTTGCCGAGTCCATCGGTCAACTGGCCGTCTTCAAACACCTGCAGCAGGATGTTGAACACATCGGGATGCGCCTTTTCGATTTCGTCGAGCAGGACCACGGAGTACGGCGAGCGCTTGACCCGTTCGGTCAACTGGCCGCCTTCTTCGTAGCCCACGTATCCCGGAGGCGAACCGATCAGCTTCGAGACCGAGTGCTTTTCCATGAACTCCGACATATCGAAGCGGATGAGCGCCTTGTCCGATCCGAAGAGGAAATTGGCCAGCGTACGGGCGACTTCCGTCTTGCCTACGCCTGTTGGCCCGAGGAACAGGAAGCTTCCAATCGGACGCGCGGGCGATTTCAATCCAGCCCTGGAACGGCGAATCGCGCGAGCCAGTGCAGAGATTGCTTTCTCCTGCGAGATGATGCGCTTGTGGAGCTCTTCTTCCACGCGCAGCAGCTTCTGCGTCTCTTCTTCCTTGATGCTGGTTACGGGAACGCCAGTCCAGCGGCTCACGACGTCTTCGATGTCTTCGCGGCCGACGATGCCCGCAGCCGAGTCGTCGAGGTGATATTTGTCGCGAAGAGCGCGCAGGTTTTCGCGCTCCTTGCGCTCCTCGTCGGAGTAGAAACGGGCCTTCTCGAACTCGTGGTTCGCAATGGCCGAATCCATACGGTGGACGATGAACTTGATGCGCTTCTGGACTTCGGTGATCTCCTCAGGCAGCGAGGTCTGGCGCAGCTTTACGCGCGCGCCGGCTTCGTCGATGAGGTCGATGGCCTTGTCGGGCAGGAAGCGATCGGGAATATAGCGATTCGAATGCGACACCGCGAACTCGATGGCCGCATCGGTATAGCTCACCGCGTGGAATTTCTCGTAGCGATCCTTGATGCCGTTGATGATCTTGATGGCATCCGCTTCGTTCGGCGGCGGAACCTTGACGGCCTGGAAACGGCGCTCCAGCGAGCGGTCCTTCTCGATCGACTTGCGATACTCGGCCGGCGTGGTTGCGCCGATGCACTGAATCTCGCCGCGCGAGAGGGCCGGCTTGAGAATGTTCGCCGCATCGAGCGAACCCTCGGCCGATCCAGCACCCACAAGCGTGTGCAGCTCGTCGATGAAGATGATGGAGTTCTGATTCTCCATCAGCTCTTTCATGATGGTCTTCAGGCGCTCTTCAAACTGGCCGCGGTATTTCGTGCCGGCCACGATGAGCGAAAGATCCAGTGCAAGCACGCGCTTGTCGGCGAGAAAGCTCGGCACTTCGCCGTCGGCGATGCGTTGCGCGAGTCCTTCGACAATGGCAGTCTTGCCAACGCCGGGCTCGCCGATCAGCACGGGATTGTTCTTGGTACGGCGGCAGAGAATCTGAACTACACGCTCCAGCTCGCCGTCACGACCCACGAGCGGATCAAGCTGCCCATCCATCGCGGCCTGGGTCAGGTCGCGGCTGAACTCGGCCAGCAGGCTCGACTCACGCTGACGTGCCTGCGCCGGTGCCTTCTCCTGTGTGACACGAGCCAGCTCGTCGCGAATCTGCGCCAGCTTGAGGCCGCGCTCCTGCAGAATCTCCGACGCGAAGCACTTCTCCTCGCGTAGTAGCCCGAGCAGCAAATGCTCTGTGCCAATATGCTTGTGGCCGAGTCGCTCGGCTTCTTCAGCTGCGTATGCCAAAACGCGCTTGCACTCATTCGAGAGCGGCAGGTCGACACTGGTCGACACCTTCTCACGAATCGTAGTGTGCGCTTCAATCTGCTTGCGAATCGACTCCACCGAGGCGTGCGAACGCAAAAAGCGATTGGTTAACGCCTTGTCCTCGCGCAAAAGGCCTAGCAGAAGGTGCTCGGTCTCGATATAGGGCGAGCCAAACTGGCTGGCCTCATACCGCGCGAAGAAGATCACGCGTCGTGCCTTCTCCGTATAGCGTTCGAACATAGTGTTCCCCCTCTTGCAGCGGGCTTGCGGTAGAAGTAGCCGTCCGATTTTTCGGTCCCCAACAACGAAAACTTGTCGCTGTGTACCCTGCTATCGGCTTCAGCCCAACTTGCCGCGCCCTTCTTCTCACTTACGCCGCCGGTGGCCCGGAAAATCTCTAAAATGCCCCGAACAGCTCTTTTGGATGGACCGGAATCCCTCAATCTTTGCCGGTCGCTCCGGAATTCTTCCTCCGCGAGCACCCCACCCACCGCTTGTGAACCGGGAACTGCAATTCCAGGCCCACCTATACAATCAGACTCAAAAACCACCCGGAAAGGTGCTTTTCCTTACTCCCTGCCGGGGTGAATTCCCGCCGTAGGAGCTTCTCCCGCAGGAGCTTTCCCCATCGCGTGAAGGCGCCCGCCCTCCAGGCGCAGAGTCCGCGTACACCGCGCGGCCAGATCCAGGTTGTGGGTCACCACAATGGAGGTGAGCCCGTGGGTTACGTGCAATCCTTCCAGAAGATCAAAAACGCGTCCAGCCGTGGCCTCATCCAGATCGCCGGTAGGTTCGTCGGCCAGCAACAACCGCGGGTTCCCAACCAAAGCCCGTGCCAGCGCCACGCGCTGCTGCTCTCCCCCTGAGAGCTCCCCGGGCCGGTGTTCGCTGCGGTCCTGCAAATCGACCTCCCTAAGCCAATTAGATGCAGTCTCTAGCGCCTGTCGCCGGTTAATTCCGCGGGCCATCAGGGGCATGGCCACATTCTCAACCGCTGAAAACTCCGGTAACAGGTAATGAAACTGCCAAACGTAGCCAATCTCGCGATTGCGAAAAGCTGAAGCCTCCCGGGCGTTGAGAGTTGCCACGTTGGTTGAAGCGCAGTGTACAGTGCCCGCTGTCGGCGCATCAAGGGCACCCAGAATGTGCAAAAGTGTGCTCTTTCCCGTACCGGACTGGCCAATGATGGCAACGAGTTCGCCGGGGTTGATTGTTAACTCAAGACCATGGAATAACGTGAGCGAGCCGCGGGCCGTGCGATAGGTTTTCTCGAGGTTGTGAACCTGGATGATCGGAGAGTTTTCCTGCACCCGCAAGTTCGACTCCCGCATGAAGCGGAAGGCCGGTCTGGCAGCCGCTGGAGTGGCTTGAATCATTAGCTGACTCTATTTTATCGCGAACGACAGGCGACAGGTGATTGCGAAAGTCACCTCGGTCTGCATTGGAGTAACCCTTTTGCAGTAACGTCACAAGACCGAGCGACGTGGCCACAAATCGGTTAATGCGCTCCGATAAAGAGCTGAGCAGGGTCGCGTTCGCCCTGTAAGTCAAGTAATGGATAGCCCACCTGGGTGCGATTGATCACAGAGCTAGTCACCGAAAGTTTGTAGAAGGAAAGTAAAGATATGCGAGCAAATTGCGTCATCTCCGTGGTGTTGACTGTGTTTTGTGCGGCCGGCCTGCATGCGCAACGATCGTTCAGTGAGCACAATGGCGCAATGGCATCGCTGCAGCCGGCACTTATTTCGCCACTGGTGGCTCCTGATCCCCGCCTCCTCCAATATGCTCGCCTGTCCGTCTCTCACGAATACACCGCAGCAGGAGCGGAGACCGTGAACTACGGCAATGGACGCGGCGCAGGGATCATCGTCGGCAATCGTTTTGAATTTGATTTAGTTCCGCCACCTTACATTCAGCACAACAGCACTGCGGACGACGGATTCGGAGATACTTCATTACTCGCGAAGTTCCGCATCGCATCTGGGAATGCGGAGAGCGGCAACTTCGACATTGCTGCCGTGCTCAGTCATTGTTTTGCAACCGGCAGCTACAAAAACGGTGCGGCCACAGACTCGTACAGCCCGGCAATCACTGTCGGGTTTGCCTTTCGGCGTCGATTCGACGTGATTTCATCTCTCGGCGGCGCTCTGCCTATCGGCAAAATCAACAGCCAGGGAAGGTCGATCACCTGGAATGCATTGGCGCAGGCACATGCCACCCCGCATGTCTGGTTCGAGGTGGAGAACAACTCAACTTTTTATTTCGCGGGCAGTCACGACGGGAAGATGCAGAACTTCGTCACTCCTGCCACGTTCTACGTTGTACGCCCAAAGGCCTGGAAGCCGACCCACCCGTTCTTCATCATCGATGGCGGCATGCAAATAGCCACCTCCGGCTTCCACACCTACAATCACAATCTGATCACCGAAGCTCGGATCCTCTTTTAATCTGCATCGCTCGGCGAACTTGCTGATTCCAGCGCGGGCCTGCTCTCAACAACAGGCGCTGCAAGCCTCATGAGTGCAAGGTAAATCGCTCCCGCCGAGAAGAATCCCACGAACCACGCGTAGTCATACAGGAAATGCAGTGGCTTGACTGCCAGGCCCACCAGAGGCAATGGCAACGCCGATCACCAGCGCCACAATCGCGCGCGGATTGATGCCCTGCTGTAGTGGTACGCGCCCTCCGAGTGATAGAGCGAGTTGACGTCGAGTTCAGTTTTGCGAATCAGGAAGTAGTCGGAGACCATGATGCCTGCGACCGGCCCAAGCAGGCCGGAGTATCCGACGAGCCAGCCGAAGATGTACGCGTCCGGCGTGGCCAGCAGCCTCCAGGGACACATCGCCAGCCCCAGAAATCCCGTAATCAGCCCGCCGGTGCGGAAGCTGATGAGCCGCGGATAGAGATTCGAGAAGTCATTCGATGGCGAAACAACATTGGCGCCGATGTTCACGTTCAGCGTGGCAATGAGGATCGCGATCAGCGCGATGAACGCGACGACGGGTTGATGGAATGCGCCGATGAGTTCGATGGGATTCCAGATGGGACGTCCGAAGAGGACTGCGGACGCGGAGGTGACCGAGATGCCGACGAACGTGTACAGCGTCATCGCAACGGGCAGCCCGAATGCCTGCCCATAGGCCTGCGCGTGCTGCGATTTCGAGTAGCGGGTGAAGTCCGGAATATTCAACGCAAGCGTCGCCCAGTACCCGACCATCGCGGTGAGCGACGGGAAGAAGACCGCGAGGAATTCACTGGTCGAGTGAAACTGGCTCGGAGTCGAAAGCATCGTGCCGAAGCTGCCAGCCTTGATCCGGACCCAGATCAGCAGTGCCGCAGCCATGATGAACATGAACGGCGCGCCAAACGCCTGCAGATGCCGAATCGACTCGACCCCACGCCACACAATCACCATGTTTAAAAGCCAGAAGAGGAGGAAGCAGGCCCACTTGATTTCGGCGGAAGTTGCGGCGGCAGGCCAGATGACGGCAAGCATGGAGTGAATTGCCGTTCCGCCGATCCACGACTGGATGCCGAACCATCCGCACGCGACGATGGCGCGCAGGATCGCGGGCAGATTTCGCGCCGCGCACTCCGAACGGCGCGCGAATGAAGACCGGAAACGGAATCCCGTATCGCGCCCCCGCATGCGCGTTCAGCAGCATCGGCACGAGCACGATCAGATTTCCCAGCAGCACCGTGCCGACTGCCTGCTTCCAGTCCATGCCCTTGGCGATCAGCGAAGACGCAAGCTGATACGTGGTGATCTCCATCGACATGGAGAACCACAGCGCAATGTAGCTGTAGGTGGTCCAGGTGCGCTGCTCCGGCGTCGTCGGCGCCAGATCGCGATTGGATAAAGTGGGGTCGAAAGTGCTCAAACGGCCTCCCGGTGCAGATAGATATACAGGAACGCCAATGAGAACGCGATAAGGATGCCGATCCGCCCTTTCTTCCAGTCCCTTGATGATCGCAATGTTGCTCCATTCAAGCGGCGTCTGGGGAAGACGGTTGCGGAAAAAGCGGGAAAGAAGCAGATCCTTCGCTCCGCTGAAGAAAACCGCTCCGCTCAGGATGACACAGCGCTAATTGAATTTACCTTCGGATCGCAAGAGAAAATGACTACTTCCATGCGCCGCCGCGAGCCTCGCGCCGCAGATACTGCCCGCGTCCTGGCTTGCCGATGAACTCGCCCTTCGACACGATAAGTTCGCCGCGGGAGTAGACGTCGCGGGCGTTGCCGCGCACTTTGAATCCCTCAAACATCGAGTAATCGATGCGCATGTGATGCGTTGCGGCGGAGATGGTGTGGTCGGCGGCGGGATCCCAGAGGACGAGGTCGGCATCGCTGCCCGCCGCCAGCACGCCCTTTTTCGGATACATGCCGAAGATGCGCGCGGGGGCGGTGGAGACGAGTTCGACGAAGCGGTTGATGGAGAAGTTACCCTGCCCTACGCCGTGGTGATGCAGCAACTGCAGCCGGTTCTCGATGCCGGGGCCGCCGTTGGGAATCTTGGTGAAGTCGTTTTTGCCAAGCGCTTTCTGGTCTTCGAAACAGAACGGGCAATGATCGGTGGAGACGACCTGCAGGTTGTCTTTGCGAAGGCCCTCCCATAACTTTGGCTGGTTCCGCTTCTCGCGCAGCGGCGGCGTGAACACATACTTCGCGCCCTCCCAGCCCCTGTCGACCATGTTGTCTTCTAGCGAAAGCAGCAGGTATTGCGGGCAGGTCTCGGCAAACGCCGGCAGTCCGCGGTCGCGCGCCTCACGCACCTGGTTCAGCGCGTCTTCGCTTGAGAGATGCACGATGTAAACCGGAACGCCCGCCATCTCGGCCATCGCAATCGCGCGGTGCACGGCCTCGGCCTCAGCAACAGTTGGGCGGGTGAGCGCGTGATAGATGGGCGCGGTCTTGCCCTCGGCCAGCGCCTGCTGCACGATCACGTCGATCACTGAGCCATTCTCGGCGTGCATGCAGATCAGCGCGCCATTCTTTGCCGTCTGCCGCATCGCCTTGAAGATCGTGGCGTCATCGACCATCAGCACGTTGGGATATGCCATGAAGAGCTTGAAGCTGGCCACGCCCTCGCGCACCATGTCGTCCATGTCTTCAAGTCCCGCATCGCCGAGGTCGGTCACGATCATGTGCAGGCCGTAGTCGATGCAGGCCTTGCCTTCGGCCTTCTTCCACCACGTATCGAGCGCCGTGCGCATCTTCGTCCCGCGGGCCTGTATAGCGAAATCGACAATCGTCGTTGTCCCGCCGATGGCGGCTGCCCGCGTGCCCGTTTCAAAGTCGTCGGCAGAATTGGTCCCGCCGAAGGGCATTTCGAGGTGCGTGTGGGCATCGATGCCGCCGGGGAGGAGCAGCAGGCCAGAAGCGTCAACGACTGTGTCGGCAGCGGTCGCGGGAATGCCGGCGCGCACTTCCTTGATGACTGCGCCATCAATCAGCAGGTCGGCCTTGACCGTAGAGTCAGCGTTGACGATGGTTCCGTTTTGGATGAGAACCGAAGGCATAAGGAGTCACCTACTCCCCGCACTCGAAATCAATCTTCTTATGGATCGCTGGCTGATTGTCGAGTTGAGCGGAAATTGCTACCTGTTGACAGCCAGAGTCATAAAGCCATACTGCTTCAAAATGTTTGCCATTCTGCCCAAAATACAAAGGTCCAGTATGTCGCGTAACAGGCAGTTTCCCTTTTGTTTGCACCGTAATTGTCAATCGCTCTTTGTGGATGACGTTTCCTCGGCTGTCCCCATCTACTTCCACCTCGATCAGTGTTGCTTCCGACGGGCCTCCTGACTGCCCCTCACCGATGATGGTGTTCCATAGAGCAAGATCAGGTTGATCGAGGATATTCCCGGAGAAGGTGCCGGAGTCGCTGAAGTAAAGCTTGGCCGTCACCGACTTAATCCTTGAGGGGAATTTCGGAGGTACTTGAGACCATGCCATCGCAAATTGCAAGGCGAGGAGACCTGCTGCCCATCCAAAGCTCTTCCGTGCGATCAATCGAGCGCTCCTTCAAAAAGGGGTTGCTCAATTCTAAATCCGCCTTTCTAACCCGCGAACATCTCCTTGATCACGGCTCCATCGATCAGCAGGTCGGCCGTGACGGTCGAGTCAGCGTTGACGATGGTTCCGTTTTGAATGAGAACCGAAGGCATAAGAGATCTCTCGGTGGAGAAATGTTGGTTGAGGTTCGTGCTTTCCCACCCTTGCTCTGCAAGGATGGGGCACCCAGGCATTTTGCACGCTGCGGCACGGCTGAAGTCGTGCCCTGTTACAGGCCAATTGCAACAGCAGATCCTTCGCTTCGCTGAAGAAAGCCGCTCCGCTCAGGATGACACCTTCATGGTTATACCTAACCGCTCAGGATGACAGCCGTACTTGGGAACCCAGGATGACACGTCCTGGTTGCGCCTAACACGGCATCGCCGCGCTCGTGCGTAAAACTATGACCGCTGCGGTTCCACGGCATAGTCCGCGCCATGGGTGCGCTGGTCCCAGGTCTCCGCAGGAACACCGGTATCAACGCGCACCATCGTGATGCACTCCTCCACCGGGCACACCAGGGCACAGAGATTGCAACCTACGCATTCCGTCTCGTCTACGCGCGGAATTTTGGCCAGCGGCGTGGGATACGGACCGTGATCCGCCGCAGCAGCCGCTCGCTCGCTGCGCGTGACCGGCGTGGTGGCAATCGAGGTGCGCGTGCGCCACTCCACAGTAGACGGCCCATCGTGCAACTCGACCTGCCCATTCACCGGACCCGATACTCGATCCATGTGGATGCACTGGTGCGCGCCATCCCAGCAGGCGATGTGGCAGAGGTCGCAGCCAATGCACGTTTGCTCGTTGATATGGGCGACGATCTTGTAGTTGAGGTTCAGATGCTTCCACTCGGTAACCTTGGAGACAGAGAGCCCTCGGAAATCCTCGATCGTCGCGAAACCCTTCGACCGCATCCAGTTTTCAAGGCCTTCGGCCATGTCTTCGACGACGCGATAACCGTAGTGCATGACCGCCGTGCAGACCTGTACGGTGCCGCAACCCAGCAACATAAACTCCACCGCATCGCGCCACGTGGAGATACCGCCGATGCCCGAAAGCGGGAGCGCGGCCTCGGGATCCGCCATGATCTGCTGCACCATGTTCAGCGCGATCGGCTTTACCGCCGGACCGCAATAGCCACCATGCGAGCTCTTGCCGTCCACATTCGGCCTTGGCACGAAGGTGTCGAGATCGATGCCCGTAATCGAATTGATGGTGTTGATGGCCGACAGCCCATCGGCGCCACCACGCTTGGCCGCGCGCGCGATCTCGCGAATGTCAGAGATGTTAGGCGTCAGCTTCACCAGCACCGGCGTCCGCGCCTTCTCCTTCACCCAGGTGGTGATCATCTCGGTGTATTCAGGAACCTGCCCGACCGCCGAGCCCATGCCGCGTTCGCTCATGCCATGCGGGCAGCCGAAATTTAGCTCCAGTCCATCGGCCCCGGCATCTTCGGCGCGCTGCACAATTTCGTGCCAGGCCTCGCGATTCGAAGCCACCATCAGCGACGCGATGATCGCGTGATAGGGATAGCTTCTCTTCACCTGAGCCATTTCACGAAGGTTCTCTTCGACGCTGCGATCGCTGATGAGCTCGATATTGTTGAGGCCCATCATGCGCTGGCCCTGCCAATCGGTCGCGGAATACCGGGAGCAGACGTTTGTTACAGGTTCACCGATGGTCTTCCACACCGCGCCACCCCATCCGGCATCAAACGCGCGCATGATCTGCTCGCCGCAATTGGTCGGCGGGGCCGAAGCAAGCCAGAAAGGATTCGGCGCGTCGATGCTGCCCGCGAATCGATGAACGCGAATATCAGGCATAGGCGGCCTCCGCGATTTTCAGAATGGCACGCGCGGCGCGCTTCCCATCTGCAACTGCGTCCACCACTTCTCTGCCGCCGTTGGCGCAATCGCCGCCCGCGAAATAACGTGAATTGCCAGTCTGCCCGGTCTCCGGATCGGTCACGATGATGCCGCCACGCAATTCGATGCGGCGAAGTTCCTGCACCAGCTGCGCAAACGGCGACTGCCCGATCGCCGGAATCACGTAGTCGCATTCAATGGTGTAGTGCGAATCCGGAATCGGCAGCAGTGCCTTGTCCACTTCGCTGACCTGCACTGTATCGAGCAGCAGGCGGCCTCGCTCATTGGCGCGGACCGCGAAGGGCTGGCGGCGCCACAGGAACTGCACACCCTCCTGTTTCGCATGCTCGTATTCAAAATCAAAGGCCGACATATCGCGCTCGCCGCGCCGGTAGAGCAGGTACACCGTCTCCGCACCAAGTCGACGGGCGGCATTGGCGGCATCAATTGCCGTATTCCCAGCACCAACCACCACAACGGTGCCGGTAAGTTCGCGCAGGCGCCCGGTCTTGTACGACGCGATGAACTCCAGCGCATTCAACACGCCCTTCTGGTCCTCGCCGGGAATATTCATGCGCTGCATCGCGCCCAGGCCAACGCCGACAAATAGAAAGTCGAACTCGGACTCAAGCTCCTCGAGCGCCTCGGCAGTATCGATCGCAGCGCCGGTGCGGAACTCCACACCCATGCGGCGAATCATCTCGGCTTCGCGCAGGCTGTCGGCAGCACGGAGCTTGTACTCGGCGACTCCGTAGGTATTGAGGCCTCCAAGTAGATCCTTGCGTTCAAGGATGGTGGCCGAAGCGCCGTGCCGGCATAACTCGGCAGCGCAGGCCAGGGACGCGGGGCCGCCGCCGATACAGGCAACCTGCACGTTCCGCGATCCGCGCGGGGCGGTCAGCAGTTCCTCGCCTGTGGCCTCGAAGGAGTCCATTGCGTAACGCTGCAGCCTGGCGATCTGGATGGGCGCGTGGTTATAGCGATGCATCACGCATGCGCCTTCGCAGAGTACTTCTACCGGGCAAGCTTTCGCACAGCTGGCGCCAAGAATGTTCGCATCCAGGATCCGCAGTGCCGAACCGCGCAGGTTACCGGTGCTGATGCGCTTGATGAATCCCGGTACGTCGATATGCGTGGGGCAGGCGCCGGTGCAGGGCGCGTCAAAGCAGTTCAGGCAACGATTGGCTTCAATGACTGCGGCCTGGGGCTCCAGTGGCGGCTTGATGTCGCCGAACCGCTCGCGCAGGAGAAGATCATCGGGTAACGTCGCGGTACTCATGAAGACCTCGGGGAAACTCTTTTATTCTCTGCTGTCCTTCTTTGGCAACTCTCTGCTGTCCTCAATGGCTATTCTCCGCCGACTTCCATTGGTTATTCTCTGCTGTCTTTCTATGGATTGACGAGGTTTTTCGTCGCCGGGTTCTGCTAAGAGGCAACCAATGGCCCGTACATGTCGGGCCGGCGGTCGCGGAAAAACTGCCAGGTTCTGCGTACTTCTGCAATTTCATCGAGATTCAGGTCGGCGGTCAGCACCTCGTCCTTGTCCCGCGAAGCCTGGGCAACGATCTGGCCGCGAGGATTGGCGAAGTAGCTGGACCCGTAGAACTCGCCGATGTTCCACGGAGCCTCGGTACCCACGCGATTGATGGCCGCGATGAAATAACCATTGGCCGCCGCATGCGCCGGCTGCTCCAGTTTCCAGAGATACTCACTCAACCCGGCCACCGTTGCCGACGGGTTAAAGACGATCTCCGCACCATTGAGCCCCAGGCAGCGAGCTCCCTCGGGAAAGTGCCGGTCATAGCAGATGTAGATGCCGATCCTTGCAAACCCCAGGTCGAACACCGGGTAGCCGAGATTCCCGGGCCGAAAATAGAACTTCTCCCAGAATCCTGGGGCCACGTGCGGAATGTGCGTCTTGCGGTACTTCCCCAGGTAGGTGCCGTCATTCTGTAGGACGGCGGCTGTGTTATAGAAGATCCCTTCCTGCTCCACCTCGTAGACCGGCACCACCATGGCGATGTGCAGTTCCTTCGCCAGTTGCTGCATCAGCTTTACGGTCGGGCCGTCCGGCACCGGTTCAGTGGTCTCGTACCACTTGGTCGACTGCTCGGCACAGAAGTAGGGGCCGTTGAATATCTCCTGCAGACAGACGATCTGGGCTCCATCGCCGGCTGCCTTACGGATGAGACCCAAGTGCTTCTCAATCATCGCTTTCTTCTGCGTCGCAAGCGGCTCAGTGGCGGCGACGGCGTTGGAGGCCTGGATGATGGAACATCGAACTACGCGCGGCATTCGGCGGCGACTCCCGTCGTGAAGGAGATGAGTATTAGACGTTATCGCATGGAAGCGGCTTGGGCAAGAGCTTGCGATTGGATTTAAAGCACTTCGGTCCAAGCGTGTTTACGGGATCAAGCGGGATTATGAAGGGAGTTTGAGTGGGGTGTGTACGGGGGCCTAATACGGAATCTTGTTCGGCGAGACCATCCAGGCCGCAAAGCTCTCCCATGCCTCATCGCGAAGAAACTGCTTTGCCGGGAGCGACCGATCAGCGGGAGCCTTGCGAAACTCCCTGTATAGATACGCATCGTCGAAGCCCGCTTTGGCTGCGTCTTCAGCACCCGCTCCGAAGAACACCGCATCGAGCCGCGCCCAGTGCGAGGCGGCCAGGCACATGGGACAGGGTTCGCAGCTTGTGTAGAGTTCGCATCCGGCTAGCGTGAAAGTGTTCAGCGTCCTGCATGCTGCGCGGATGGCCGTTACTTCGCCGTGGGCCGTGGGATCGTTCGTCGCCGTCACCATGTTCACGCCTTCGGCAATCACCTTCCCGTCGCGCGCAATCAACGCCGCAAACGGTCCACCGCGGCCCGAGGTTACGTTGTCGGTCGCCAGCGCGATGGCACGGCGCAGAAACTCAAGATTTGGCTCAGTAGTCATATGGCTTGCGTTCGGCGATTCCAAAGGTAAAGTAAACATAGTATGGCACAGGCTTTACGATCCACTCGCGTCCTAACGGCGGACGGACTCGCGCCCGCGACGTTGATTGTGGACGGCGAGAAGATCGCGGCAGTTTGCCCCTGGAATGAGACTTCCGGTGCAGAGCAACTCCAAGACTTTGGCGATCTGCTTCTTTTACCCGGACTCGTGGACTCGCATGTTCACATCAACGATCCCGGCCGTGATTGGGAGGGCTTCGACACAGCTACACGCGCCGCAGCGTCCGGCGGAGTGACAACAGTAGTCGACATGCCCCTCAACTGTGTGCCCGAAACCATCAACGTCGAAGCACTGGAAGCTAAGCGCGCGGCGGCCAGCGGAAAAGCTTGGGTCGACTGGGCCACCTGGGGAGGCGTTGTCCACGGTAATGCCGCAGAGTTGCCGCCGCTCATCAAGTCCGGAGTTCCCGGATTCAAGTGCTTCCTGATCCACTCCGGCATCGACGGCTTCTGCTGGGTGGACGAGTGCGAACTTCGCCTTGCGCTAGACAAGATTCGGGGAATGGGTCTGCCACTTCTGGTCCACGCTGAGGTCGCTGGCCCGGTCGAAGCCGCATCCGATTCGCTTCATCGAAGCGGGGCTAATTGGCAGAAGTATTCAACCTATCTCGCTTCGCGTCCCGACGCTGCGGAGGTCGAAGCAATCCGCCTACTGATCCGGCTGGCTGAGGAATTCCAAACGCCGGTCCACGTCGTCCATCTCTCCAGCGCGAGAGCCTTGCCTCTCCTCGTGGACGCGCGGAACCGCGGCGTTCCCATCACCGTGGAAACATGCGTTCACTACCTCTGGTTTAACGCCGAAGAGATTCCGGACGGCGCAACAGAGTACAAATGCGCACCGCCGATTCGCCGCTCAGAAAATCGTGAGCGCCTGTGGCAAGCGCTTGAAGGCGGTCTGATCGACATGGTGGTCACAGATCATTCTCCCTGCCCCCCCGCAATGAAGCGCCGCGAGGAGGGTCGCTGGGATCTCGCATGGGGCGGTATCTCCAGCTTGGGCCTTGCGCTTTCTGTGATGTGGACCGCTATGCGTCAGCGCGGATACCAATTACCTGAAGCTGCCGAATGCATCGCCAAATGGATGTCCGCACGCCCTGCGCGTCTCGCCGGTTTCCTCGGCCAGAAAGGAACACTTGCCGTCGGCGCCGACGCCGACATCGCCATCTTCGACCCTGACGCCGCTTGGACCGTGGTCGAAAGCGATCTTCACTTCCGCCACAAGATCTCGCCTTATCTCGGCGCGCACCTTTGCGGCCGCGTCAGAGAAACATGGCTGCGCGGCCAGCCCGTTCTTCCCTCCGACCAAATCGCCATAAGCCCGCGCGGAAGAGAGCAGGTGCGCACGTGAGCGACCGCGCAAGGCGAGCCATCGACGAATGCCGCACCATCGCCACCATCAGCGAAGAGCCGGGCCGCATCACACGCCGATTTCTCACTCCTCCCGTTCGCCAAGTTCATGAGCGTCTGCGTGCCCGCATGGAAAGCCTCGGCCTGGCTGTCCTCGTCGATGCCGTGGGAAATCTACGCGGACTCTGGAATCCCGCCGGCGCATCCAGCAAGCGCCTGATCCTCGGCTCCCACATCGACACAGTTCCTGACGCCGGAGCCTTCGATGGCGTGCTCGGGGTTGTACTCGCGCTCGAGCTTGTCGAGTCCGCAGCCCGACTCGACCTGCCCCTGGCTCTCGAAGTCATCGCATTCTCTGAAGAAGAAGGCGTCCGCTTCGGATTCCCCTTCATCGGCAGCCGCGCGGTCGCCGGGCGCTTCGATCCGTCATTCCTCGCGCTCAAGGATGCCGATGGAATCAACTATCCGGCAGGCAATCGAAAACTTCGGCCTCGACCCCAACGATCTCGAAGCAGCCGTTGCCGACGAGCACGCAGTCGGCTTCGTCGAAATTCACATTGAGCAAGGCCCTGTACTCGAGGCCGAAAACCTCAGCGTCGCGGCCGTCACCAGCATCGTGGGCCAGACGCGCCTCGATCTCAAGTTCACCGGCCATGCCAACCACGCCGGCACCACCCCGATGCACCTACGCCACGATGCCCTCGTCGCTGCCGCGGAATGGATTGCGAAGGTCGAGGCGCTTGCCCGTCGCACCGAAGGCCTTGTAGCAACCGTTGGCAAACTGGAAGTGCGGCCCAACGCTGGCAACGTGATTCCTGGCTCCGTTGACTTGAGCCTCGACGTGCGCCACGTGCACGATAGCCAACGCAAAACCGCGGTCGACGAACTGCTTGCGCAGGCCGAGTCCATCTCGACGCGTCGCGGACTTACTCTCCGATGGTCCCCACAAAATGGACGAGCCCTCGGTGCCGATGGACGAACGCCTCACTGCATTCATGGCCGCCGCAATCGAAACGGCAGGCTTCCCCGCCAAGGTGACGCCGAGCGGCGCGGGGCACGACGCCATGATCATGGCAGGCCGCATGCCGACAGCGATGCTCTTCCTGCGCAGTCCCGGCGGCCTCAGCCATCATCCCGATGAGACGGTTCGCGAACAAGATGTTGAGGCCGCTCTCCGTGTGGGTGAGAAATTCCTTGAGCGGCTCGCAGCCGAGGTTCGCTAGAATCGAAAAACGCAACGCAAGCGAGGTCACGATTGCACCACCTGGGAGTAACCCGAAGCAGCCTCAAGCCGGATCACCTGCTGCAGACTCCGGACACATTTGTGCGCATTCCCTTGCCCGGCGCGAGCGGCGTTGAGTGCATCGTGCATGCAGGTCCGCAGTTGGGAGCAAACTTCAGCCAGATTACGGCAGAATTTTCTGCCGGAGGTTCGCTCGGACCCGCGCCGGCGCAGCGCTTCATCTATGTGCTCGCGGGCGAACTCGGCTTGACGATCGGCGAAAAGAAGCATGTCCTCGGGCCTGCAGGGTACGCCTACCTGCCAACCGGCACTCAGCACTCAGTCACAGCAATGTCCACTGCAAGAGCTGCGGTGATTGAAAAGCCATACGATCCGTTGCCGAACGGGCCCGTGCCGACGGTCGTGGTTGGGCACGAATCGTCGGTCAGCGAAGTTGCGCTGATGGGCGATCAAGCGCTGCGGGTCCGCTCTCTTCTCCCCGACACCGATGCCTACGACTTCGCCGTGAACACCATGACCTACGATCCCGGCGCCGCACTCAGCATGGTGGAGATTCACGTCATGGAGCATGGGCTGCTGATGCTCGAGGGCGGCGGCATCTACCGGCTCGGCGATTCGTGGTATCCCGTTGAAGCCGGCGACTTCATCTGGATGGCTCCCTACTGCCCGCAATGGTTTGGCGCGCTCGGCAAGAAGCCCGCGAAATACCTCATCTACAAAGACTGGCGGCGCCACCCGCTGGGAGCGTGATCATGGAACGCGCCCCGACACTCACGATTGACCGACTTATCTCCGAGCTCAACGCACTCGCGCAAATTTCCGAAGCCGAACCGCCCGTCGTCACCCGCGTCCTGTTCAGTGAGGCTGATCTTCGCGCGCGTGCCTATGTCAAAGGTCTCTGCCGCGAAGCCGGGCTCGAAGTGCACGAAGACGCCATCGGCAACACCTTCGCGCGCTGGCAAGGAAGCGAGCCCGATCTCGCTCCCATCGCAACCGGCTCTCACATCGATGCGATTCCGAATGCCGGCCTCTACGACGGCTGTGTTGGCGTGCTCGGCGGACTCGAAGCAATCCGCGTTCTGCAGCAACTCGGCTTCAAACCACGTCGCTCTATTGAACTCGTCATCTTCACGGCCGAAGAGCCGACCCGCTTCGGCATCGGATGCCTCGGCAGCCGCATGATGGCTGGCGCACTCACGCCAGAGCAGGCGACTACCCTGCGCGACAAGGAGGGACGAGGCCTCGAAGAGTTGCGCAGTCAAGCCGGATTCACAGGCTCTCTCGAATCGGTCGCCTTGGCTCGAGATCACTTTCACCAGTTTGTCGAATTGCACATCGAACAAGGTCCGTTGCTCGAGCAGGAAAGCATTGACGTTGGCCTTGTCACGCACATCGCCGCACCGGCCAGCATGCGCATCCTCATCGAGGGCGAAGGCGGCCACGCAGGCGGCAAGCTGATGCCGGGCCGTAAGGACGCACTCGCCGCAGCGGCCGTTCTTGTCCTCGCGCTCGAAGCCGCCGCCAAATCGACAGGCGCCGTCGACACCGTGGGAACCGTCGGTGTCTGCGAAGTTTTTCCCGGCGCCGTCAACAGCATTCCTTCGCGCGTTCGACTCGAAGCCGATATTCGCGACATCGATGGATCGCGACGCGATGGGGTGATCGACAAGCTGAAGACCGCGTGCGACGAAGTCGCAGAGCGCCGTGGCGTGTCCATCAAGACCGAACTGGTCAACGCCGATCCGCCAGCAACCTGCGACCCCGCGATTCTCGATGCCCTGGAGGAGTCGGCAAAGGCAGCAGGCAAAAGCTACGAGCGCATGGTCAGCCGCGCCTATCATGATTCGCTTTTCATGGCGCGCATCGCTCCCGTCGCCATGCTCTTCATTCCCTGCCGCGGCGGAGTCAGCCACCGGCCTGACGAATATGCATCGCCCGAGTGGATTGGCAGCGGTGTTCATGTCCTGTCTCGCACGCTCGCGACACTATCCTCGTAGCGCGCAGGCTTTCAAAGTTGGCCGCGCCGTTGTATGCTATGCGTCAACTCGTACGGCGTTTCGCACTTCCCTAATCATGAGCACGCTTGCGAAAAACCGCATCGTCGGCACCTCCGTCCCTCGAAAGGAAGGAGTAGGCAAACTGCGAGGGACCGCACGCTACGTCGACGACATTCAACGCGAAGGCATGTGGCACGGCGCAACGGTGCGCAGCACAGTTCCCCGTGCGATCATCCGCTCTATCGGTTTCGATCGCAACATCGACTGGAGCGAATTCACCGTCGTCAGCGCCGCTGATATTCCCGGCGAGAATCGTATTCATATGATCGTGTCCGATCAACCCTGCCTCGCCGACGGACAAGTGAATCACTGCGAAGAAGCAATCCTGCTCATTGCACATCCCGACAGGCACAAGGTCCGCGAAGCCGCAAACGCAGTTCACATCGAGTACGATTTGATGCCGCCGGTCTTCAGTATTGAAGAGAGCGAGAAGCAGCAAACCGTAATCTGGGGCGCGGACAACTGCTTCAAGTCCTTCCTGCTCGAGAAGGGCGATGTCGATTCCGTTTGGGCGCAGGCCGCGCACATCGTTGAAGGCGAATACCGCACCGGCGCGCAAGAGCATCTCTACATCGAAAACAACGGCGTCATTGCGGAGTACAGCTCTGAAGCCGGCATCACCGTATGGGGATCGCTGCAGTGTCCGTTCTATGTGCACAAGTCGCTGCTCGCGGTATTCGATCTGCCGCCCGAGAAGGTTCGCGTGGTTCAGACGGAAACCGGGGGCGCCTTCGGCGGCAAAGAGGATTATCCATCCGTCATCGCGTCGCACGCTGCCCTTCTTGCGATGAAGTGCGGGCATCCGGTAAAGATGGTCTACGACCGCATGGAGGACCTGGCCGCGACCACAAAGCGCCATCCATCACGCGTCCGCCATCGCACTGCGCTCGACGCCAACGGCAAATTGATCGCGATGGATATCGACATCGCGACCGACGGCGGCGCGTACTCCACGCTTTCGTCTACCGTGCTTTCGCGCGCCACGCTGCATTCGCCCGGCCCCTATGTCTGCCCCAACGTCCGTATTCGGTCCAATGCCTGGGCCACCAACACTGTTCCCTACGGGGCATTTCGCGGATTCGGCGCACCTCAAACGATCTTCGCAGTCGAACGCCACATGGACGAAATCGCCGCCGCCATCGGCATCGACCCCGTCGAACTTCGACGCCGCAACTTCATCCACCAAGGCGAAACCACAGCAACCGAACAGTTGATGCGCGAGCCCGTCATCCTCGACACGCTGCTCGATTGCGCGCTAGCCGAGAGCGCCTACTACAACAAGCGGGCTCAATTCACAGAAGAAAATTCCCACAGCGTCCTCAAGCGCGGCATGGGCATCGCCGCTTTCTATCATGGTTCCGGGTTCACGGGCTCCGGCGAACGCTATCTCAACTCGCTCGCGGGCGTCGATGTGACGGCCGAAGGCAACGTGCGCGTGCTGGTTTCAAGCGCAGAGTTTGGCCAGGGTACCAACACCGTGCTTGCGCAAGTCGCTGCCGAAACCCTCGGCGTGGACTACGACGATGTCATGATGGCCCCGCCCGACACCGATGTCGTTCCCAACAGCGGACCGACCGTCGCCTCGCGCACTGCGATGGTGATTGGCCGCCTCATTGAGCGCGCGTCTTTGCAACTGCTTTCTATGCTGCGCGAACAAGCCGGCCTACCCGAGCATTTCTCGCGCGCAGACTTCTTTGCCGCCTGCGATCAGTTGCGCATCAAGACCGGCGAAGTCATCTCGCTCTGCCGCTACGAGGCGCCTCCGGGCATTTTCTGGGACGACCAGAAATATCGCGGCGAAGCCTATCCTGCCTATGGATGGGCCGTTCACGTCGCGCAGGTCGCCGTCGACACCGTCACCTACTCGGCTGAAGTCGAGGAATTCTGGTCAGCGCAAGAGGCAGGCCGGATCATCCATCCTGTTCTCGCTGCCGGGCAAATCGAAGGTGGTATCGCGCAAGCGATCGGCTACGCGCTTTACGAAAAAGTCGTCCTGCAGAATGGCCGCATGGCCAACAACCAGATGACAAACTACATCATGCCCACCGCCGAAGACGTTCCGCCGATTCACGTGTTCTGGGAAGAGATTCCTTTTCAGCACGGTGGATTCGGCGCGAAAGGCATCGGCGAATTGCCTCACGACGGGCCAGCCCCTGCGATTCTCAACGCGATCCGCGATGCCATCGGCGTCAGCTTCAATTCCATTCCTTTGCTGCCGGAAGATCTCTTTGCGAAATTGAATGTCGCGCGAAAAATTGAGGAGCCCGCAACCGTATGAGCGCGGAGACGACAATTCACTTGAACGTCAACGGTGAAAACCGCACCGTCAAGGTCCCTCCCATGAGTCGCCTTCTCGACGTGCTGCGCGACGATCTCCACCTTACCGGCACCAAAGAAGGATGCGGCGAAGGCGAATGCGGTTCCTGCTCAGTGCGCATGAATGGCGATCTTGTGAACAGCTGTCTCGTCCCGGTATTGCAGGCCGAAGACGCAAACATCGAGACGGTCGAGGGTCTCGCTCACGATGATGTTCTCCATCCGTTGCAGCAGGCATTTCTCAACTGCGGCGGCGCACAGTGCGGCATCTGCACGCCCGGCATGCTGATGGCGGCCAAGCATCTGCTCGCACACAATCCGCACCCGAACATCGCCGAGATTCGCGAAGGCCTCGCCGGCAATCTCTGCCGCTGCACCGGCTTTATGCGCATCTTTGAGTCCGTCCTCTCAGCAGCCCAAGCCAGCCCACAGGAAAACCATGCGCGGTGACGCAGCCGCGCACGAACTCGTCGCACCCGCATCGCTATCCGCCGTGCTCGATCTGCTCGCCTCCGCGCCGGGCCAGTGGACTCCAATCGCCGGCGGTACTGAGTTGATGGTTGCGTTTGCTGCCGGCCGACTCACCGCCGGCAAGTTCGTCAGCCTCTGGGGGATTTCTGAGCTTCGCTTCATCGACAGCCAGCCTGGGAAGATCGTTATCGGAGGGGGGACAACCTTCAGTGATCTGCGGGCCAACCCGATCATCGCATCGGAATTCCCGCTGGTCGACAAATCCGCAAGCTGGATCGGGTCCATTGCCAACCAGGCGCGCGCGACGCTGGGCGGCAACCTCGTCAATGGCTCACCGGCAGCCGATTCCTCGCCGGCGCTGTTGGTTTACGACGCAGAAATCGAACTGATCTCCGCGCGCGGCAAGCGACGCATGCCTTATTGCGAATTCCACACTGGCTACAAACAGAACGCGATGACTGCCGATGAATTGTTGTACGCTGTCCACCTGCCGAGGCGATTCGCGCATCATCGCCAGTATCTGCGCAAGGTAGGAACGCGACGCGCGATGGCCATATCGAAAGTCGCTCTCGGCGCCACGGCCCTGATAAAAGATGGCGCGATCGAAGAAATCCGATTAGCTGCCGCAAGCCTTGCGCCCTTTCCTGCACGGCTGTTAAAGACGGAATCAATGCTGGCAGGCAAGACACCGACCGCCGACGTGATCGAAGCGGCCCGTCAATTCTTGCTAACAGAAGCGCAACCCATCGATGACATCCGCTCCACCGCGCAATATCGAAAGGTCGTCGGCGCCAACCTTCTCGAAGAATTTCTGCTCACTCTGCATCGGGAGCCTGCTGCGTGATGAATCCCGTGCTCGACACATGGAACAACGCCGATGTAAGTGAGGCTGTCGAGGGAATGCTGGCCTGTTGCGGCGCGCAACGCTGGGCAAGTCAGATGGCTGCGCTCCGTCCGATTGCGAACGTGGCCGCGCTAAGTGAAGAGGCTGATCGCGTTTGGGCAGCAATGAGCGAATCCGACTGGCTCGAAGCCTTCGCGTGCCATCCACGCATTGGCGAACGCAAATCACCCTCAGCATTGGAACGATCCTCGGCCTGGTCGCGGCAGGAGCAGTCTGGTGCGAGCCGCGCCTCAAACGACGTGCTGCATAAACTGGCCGAGGGCAACGCTCTCTATGAGCAGCGCTTCGGCTTCACCTACATCGTGTGCGCCACGGGAAAGAGTGCAGACGAGATGCTCGCCATCCTTGAACGTCGTCTGGTCAACGGGCGCATGGCAGAATTGAAGGAAGCCGCCGAACAGCAGCGGCAAATCATGCAGTTGCGCCTTGGAAAGTGGTTGCTGTCATGAGCAAGATCACAACGCACGTACTCGATGCAGTCCTGGGCAAGCCCGCGGCCAGAATTCCATTGCGACTTGGAAAAGCAGGATGGTGTTAACTGGATAGCTATAACCCACGGAGAGACAGACACGGACGGGCGCTGTCCGAATCTTGCGCTTGACGCCGCCGGAGGCCTCTATCGCCTCACCTTCCGGACCGGCGAATATCTCTCCCGCCAGGGCCGCGCCAGCATTTATCCGGAGATCACAATCACATTTCAATGCGGCGATGATGCGCATTATCATCTTCCGCTTCTCCTGAGCGACAACAGCTACACAACCTACCGAGGAAGCTGACCGATGGCCAGACTGGGTGAGAATTGTTACGGAAAGGCTCGCGTCCGGCTGTCGCGGATCACACGGTCAAGCGAACCAAGCCGATTAAGCGACCTGCACGAGTTCAACGAGTGGACGGTTGGTGTGCTGTTGCATGGAGATTTCGAAAGCAGCTTCACCGAGGCGGACAACAGCAAACTTCTTCCCACCGACACGATGAAGAACACCGTCTACTCGCTCGCGCGCGGTTCGAGCGCAGCAACCATCGAAGAGTTCGCCATGGAGTTGGGAGACTATCTTCTTCGCAACAATCCCCAGGTTTCAAAGGCAGCCATCGAGATCGATGAGAAGTGCTGGGAACGCATTTCAATCGATGGACACCCCGATGCGACGACATTCAGGCTGGGGGGTCCGGAGTTACAGACCGTGCAAGCGGAGCGTGAGCGCGACGGCGGCTGGGTCATCACATCCGGCGTGGACGGCTTGACAATTCTCAAGACAACCAAGTCCGCCTTCACCGGGTACATCAAAGACCACCTGACAACGCTAAAGCCCGCAACCGACCGCATCTTCGGAACGCGCGCGACGATCAAGTGGGACTACGTTTCGGCCGCGCAGAAATTCTCAGAAGTCCGTGCCAGGATCATCGCCTCTCTGCTGAGGGAATTCGCTGCACACCACAGCATGAGCGTGCAGCACACCCTCTTCGACATGGGCAAGGCAGCCTTGGCCGTTGCTCCGGAGATCGCTCGCATCCATCTCACGATGCCGAATCTGCACCACCTGCTTGCAGATCTCAGCCCTTTCGGACAGAACAATCCCAACCACATCTTCGTCCCCATCGACGAGCCGCACGGTTACATCGAAGCGACCATCGAGCGCTGACTGTTAGCTGAGCTGCGCCAAATCTTCAGGCCGGTCGATGTCGATTTCACCGCCGTCAAGCGGGATCGAAATGACAGGCCAGGGTGGCTTTGCCAGCAACACGCGCGCTCCCTTATCGCCACGAAGTGCAAGCAGATCACGAAAAGCCTGTCTCGGAAAAATTGCCGGAATGCCGCGCGTTCCCCATAGGTCGACGCAATGGCTGTCGGCTCCCATTGGGCGTACGACATCTGGATCAGTCGATGGAGGTGCATGGTCGTTACCCGCGGTTGATCGCAACCCATGAGCAGGACGCCTTCCGCGGTTGGCGCTTCAGCATGCACTGTTTTCACGCCGGCGCGGATTGAACTTGCAAGGCCCTCTTCCCAATCGCTATTCATAACGACGTTCGCCGCACCGAAATCGATCGCACTCTGAATCAACTCGCGATGAGCGCCGAGTACCACGAACACCGGCGATGCGCCTGCCTCCTGAGCGCATCGTATCGCGCGATGAAGCATCGATTCTTCGTCGATCATGACCAGTTGCTTGGGCTGGCCCAAACGACTGCTCGAACCGGCGGCAACGATGATGGCAGCGACAGACATCGGCATCAGTCTACGCTCCGACGCTTGACTCAGGCAGAGCGCACGGGCAAGACTAACTCCATCAAGCGAACAAATCTGCAGCGAAAGGCTGAACGGTGAGCGACCAGAGAAGCGCGACGGCCGAAGTGTATGCGGAGCAGAGCCAGAAAGAGAATTACGGACTCCATGCTGGTGTCCTGGGGCCACTGGAGACACTGGCTCAGTCCGTCTCCGCAATGGCGCCATCCACTTCGCCATCGCTCACCATCCCGTTGGTGTTTGCGATCGCGGGTAACGCAACCTGGCTGGTCTACCTGCTGGCCACCGGCGCAACCCTGCTGGTGGGCTTCTGCGTCAGCCGTTTCGCGCGGCTCTCCGCTTCCCCAGGATCGCTCTACACCTACACGGCAGAGACGCTGCCGCCCGTCTTCGGAGTAGCAGCCGCCTGGGGTCTGCTACTCGCGTATTTGGCGACAGCGGCGTCGGTGGCCGGAGGCGCGCTCTACTACACCAACGTGCTTTCGCAGCAATTCCTCCATTGGACACCACCGATTCTGCTGACGCTCCTCGTGGTCTGCGCGGCTGCCGGCTTTGTTGCTTATCGCGACGTAAAGCTCTCCGCGGAATTGATGCTATGGATCGAAATCTGTTCCATCAGCCTCATCTGCATCATCCTCACGGTCATGCCGGTCCGATTCGGATTTCATCTCGACATGGACCAGTTCCGCCTGCGCGGTGTCTCGTTTTCCGGCCTTGGTCCAGCGCTCGTGCTCTCCATGTTCAGCTTCGTCGGATTCGAAAGCGCAACCACGCTTGGCAGCGAGGCGCGCAACCCGCTGCGGACCATCCCGCGCGCCGTGATTCAATGCGCCGTCCTTGCCGGAGTTTTCTTCGTTCTTTGCTCGTACTCCGAAGTGCTGGGATTTCGCGGCGAATCCGGCAGACTGAGTGAGACCACCAGCCCGTTGCATCTTCTTGCCGACAAGGCTGGTGTGTCTTTATTGGGAACCGGAATCGACTTCGGTGCACTCATCAGCATGGTCGCCTGCGTACTCGCCTGTGTCACTGCGGCATCACGCGTCCTGTTGCGCATGGCGCGCGAAAGATTGCTTCCTGCAGTGTTCGAAAAGACCAGCCCGCGCCATCGCACGCCTGTCGCCGCAGTTGTGCTTTCCACCTGCGTAGTCTTCGTTCCGACTGCGGTAATGGCGATGCGTGGCGTAAGCGGATCCGACGTTTACGATCTGCTGGGATCGCTCTCGGTCTTCGGCTTCCTCACTGCATACGCATTAGTCGCGGCGGCTCTCCCATTTGCGCGGCGGACACGGGGACAGCATTCAAACATCGTAGTGGCGGCCAGCGTGGCAGCGGTTCTCGTAGTTGTCCTGATCGCAGTTTTCGATCTGCGCTCTACCGCCGACATCGCTCATGCGCGCCTCCCCTACATCTACCTGGTGTATATCGCGGCTGGGCTCGCCTGGTACGCAGTGCGGCGTAAACAGCCTGCGGTGCGCCAACGCATAGAAGCGTTACGGCTGATTGTCGGTGTCGGGCTGCAAGAGCAGTAGAAGAACGAATCCAACGATCACGAACATGCGGAATGCTTCTTCCTGACCATTCCAGACGTGAGACTGCCACATCAGGAACCACTCCCCGCCCACATCCAGAAACGCCACGAGCCACATCAGCAGCGAGGCTGTCAACGCTATTACCGCTACGCGTTTGCCCACATTGAAAACGTCTGCGGGCTGCCGCAAAGCGCGGGCCAGACCCACGACTCCCCACCATGCAAGGAACATCGTAACGAGTTCCCACACGATGATCATCCAGTAGAAGACAAGGTGCACGCCCGGTGACGTCAGTGCCCGCCACATCCCGTGATTCCCCGGGATCGTCGTGTCCATCGAGAGCACGTGCCGGATGAACTCGTAGTTGGACCCGAAATCGGTGAGATTGTTGAACACGACCAGCGTGTAGTAGAAGGCAATACCTGCCAGCAGCAACAATTTCGCGAAGCGCGTAAACATCGCTGGAACCTCTGAATTGCTAAGGTTACTGATCCTTCACACGGTCTACTGCACAACGAAAAGGGAGGTTGATTTTGCCATGCACAATCCTAGCCTCTGCATCCGTGTTGTCTAGCGGGAAATTGACTGTCTCTCGAGTGATCGATTGCGAATAAACCAATCCTTCGAGCCATTGAAGTGTGGAAAAGCGAGCAGATCGTAGGAAAACACAGCGTAAACATGCCGGAAGTGCCCGATATTGCCGGCTTTAGCGATCTGGATCACAGGAATCCTTAGATGAATTTTATGCAAATATTGCTATCCTGATTCCACGCTGAGAATTCCAGACCAAGTGCAAATCTAATCAGCAGAGGTGTATCCCATCGATGGATGCACCCACATTCTTTTGGGTGATTCAGCAACTCTGAACTCATCTTCATCCTTCCAGAACTTTTCCGATTGAAGACTCTGGGAAGACCATTCCGAGGCCAGCAAATTGAGATACTCCACGCGTTTTGTTTCATCCCTCTTTTTCCGTCTATTCGCTTTCGTTACTTTCGCCGCATTGTGTTCAATCCCGGTGGCGGCACAGCAGACGCTTGGCGGCATCACCGGCGAGGTTACCGATGCTTCCGGCGGCGTTATTCCCAACGTATCGATCACAGTGGTGGACGAGTCCACGGCGCTCACTCGCACCACCACCACCAATGGATCCGGGACCTATGCGATGGTGAACCTGCCCATCGGGACATACACGCTCACGTACAAGGCCGACGGCTACGATCTGCAGAGGACGCAGCACATCACTGTGCAGGCCAATCGGACCGCAACGGTAAACGCAGCGCTCAAGGTCGGCCAGACCACGACCACTGTCGAAGTGGAAGCCTCGCCGCTCATGAACGCCGTCGATACCACCGTCGGTTACGTCCTCGACAAAACTGAGATTGAATCCGTGCCGCTGGCCACCGGCAGCTTTACCGGGCTGGCTACCCAGTCGAGCGGTATCAGCGCAGAGTTCGGCGGTGGAACCGGCGCTAACTCCGGCCTCGGCAACGCACCTATCTGGGCTAATGGCCAGCGTGACACCTCGAACAGCTTCCTCTTGAACGGCGTCGACGCCAGCAATCTCTTCAACGGCAAGAGCACCAGCCAGGTGACATCATCCCGGGTTATCAACAGCACTGGCGTCCAGACCAGCCCCGGCGGCGGCGGCGGCGAAATTCCTTCTGCGGCTTCCGTTTACCTGTCCATCGGCAACGCCATCCCCACCCCGGCACCAGAGACCATCGCCGAAGTCCGCGTCAACGCATCGATGTACGACGCGACCCAGGGATCCACGTCCGGCGCCCACATCGATCTCAGCACCGCCTCGGGCACCAACAACTATCACGGCTCCCTCTACGGACACCGCGGCACGAACTGGATCAACGCCGCACCATTCTTCTTCAACCAGGATCCCAGCGTTCCCGCGAATGACAAGGTTCCCGAGTTGCATCGCTACATCCTTGGCGGCGCGCTCGGCGGCGCAATCGTAAAAGACAAACTCTTCGGGTTTCTCTCGTATCAGCACCTGCACGTTTCAGACCAGGAGATTGGTGATTCGTTCATGGACGTTCCCGTCGGCCTGACTGATGATCGTTCCGCGAGCGCCCTGGCAGACCTGAGCAACAATTCGTTCGGCGAAAACATCGGCAACCCCAACATAGCCGCCGCCAGCATCGACCACAATGCTCTCGTCCTGTTCAATTCGCCAGCGCTTCCCGGCGAACCCGGCAAATGGCTTATCCCGAACGACGCTCTCGGCGGGATTCCTCCGACCATCAACCATCTTGACAATGCGTTTCTTCCTGGGACCGGCCGATTCACCGCGGACCTCGCCGTTGCCGACATTGACTACAACGCGACAAAGAAAGATACGCTCAGTCTCAAGTACTTCTACCAGCACGATCCGACGCTCTCTCCCTACTCGTATTCGAGTGTTCCCGGATTTGCCGAGCACCTCGACTCCGGTGCACAGGTTGCCTCCATCACCAACAGCTACCTCGTGAAGCCGAACCTCAGCACCACCCAGACCTTCGGATTGCTCCGCGAGAAGAACTGGGCAGACAATCAGCAGGCCTTTGGCCCCGGCTCCATTCCCGGCGGCGCCGCCGGCACCGGCGCGATCAACATGTTCGGCTCGAATTACTTTCCCGGCATTTCGATCTACAACATCCTCGGGCAATACCAGCCCTCCGGTGTAAGCTCCGTCTACCTCAACATCGGTCCTAACGCTGAAAGCCAGTCTTCCAACACCGGCATGTTCCAGAACAGGTTTGCTCCCTCCGGCAACGCCATCTGGATGCTCGGAAAGCACACGGTCAGCTTCGGCGCGAGCTACACCTACACCCAGCTCAACACCATCGACAAGCGCACCGGCACCGGAACCATCGCAACCGACGACTTCAGCCAGTTTGTGCAGGGCTTCGTAACTCCCGGCAGCTCGGCTACCGGCTTCTACGTCACCTCATTCCTGCAGGGCAATGCGAGCCGTTACTACCGCGCCAATCAGCTCGGAAGCTATTTGCAGGACAAATTCCAGATCACCCCGACGCTTTCTCTCACAGCCGGTGTGCGCTATGACTGGGACGGCGGCCTCACCGAGAAATACGGTCGCATCTTCAACTTCGATCCCACCGCCTATAGCTACAACGCCGCCAACGACTCCATCGACAACACCGGCCTCATCATCGCCGGCAACAATGCGAACGGCACCAAGGGCGTCAGCGCAACAACTCTGACTGGCCGTCAGTGGGGCATTGCGCCCCGCGTCGGTGCTGCATGGCAACCTCCCATGTTCCACAGCAAAGTCGTAGTTCGCGCCGGCGCCGGCATGTACTACGACCGCGGCGAACTGTTCACCTACCTGTCGCCCGGATACGCCATTGGCACAGTGACCGGCGGACCCTTCGGCGCAAACCAGCAACTGCCATTCGTCAACGTCTCCAGCTGCCCCACGACATCGCAATCTCTCTACGAGTACTACATCCCCACGTGCGGCGGTAACGGTGGATTTGGACCTCCGACGGGTCCTCCCACGGATGCAGAAGGCGATCTCGAGAATCCCTATGGCACCACGCTGCAGCATCCCGCACCGTCCAATCCGAAGGCATCGGATCTTGCCAACTACCTGCCCAACGCCTACAGCATCGAGAACTACGGCGATGGCGCTCCCGGCGTGATCAACAATGGCCAGCCGATTTCGCTCGGCGTCTACAACCGCGCCAATAAGCTGCCCTACACCTTCAACTACACGCTCGATGTCCAGTGGCAGCCCCGCAACGATCTCGCCATTGAACTCGGCTACGTCGGCAATCTTGGCCGTCACCAGGTCATTCCGGTGCCTTTCAATCAGCCGAAGATTGCCTCTCCCTCCAGCCCCACACTGGGCGGCGGTGCGTACCAGCAGAACTACAGCTATGGCTACAATGTGCTGGGCGCCTCGTTGCCCGATGGAACTGGCTATCAAGCAAACTACGAAGGCGGCAACGTCGACCTGCGCGTTCCCTACATCGGCTATGCGGCAGAGTCCATCTCGTATGTCGCTGCCGGCGTCGACGCCTACAATGCGCTCCAGGCGCACGTTGAAAAGCGCATGAGCCACGGATTCCAGATGGGAATCTCCTACACCTGGTCACATACGCTCGACGAGCAGAGCGGCCTCGGCCTTTTCTACAACGGCAACAACCCGCTGAATCTCCGCGGCAGCTACGGTTCATCCGACTACGACCGCACCCACGTTACCAGCCTCAACTACGTCTACCAGATACCGGGATTTGCCAACGCGCACTCGCTGGTGGGCAGATTTGTCGATGGGTGGTCGCTGGTAGGATTGGCGGTTCTGCAGAGCGGCCAGCCCTACAGCGTCATCGACTTTTCCGGTGCCATCGGCAGCATCTACTACTCCACCGCCGACGGCATCACCAACCCGATCGTGCCTCTCGCTAACGGCTGCACCGCGAAGTCCGCGATGAGCGGCCACTCTGGCGCGTGGACGCCCGTGCTCGGCCAGGCGGGTGCAGCGCTCAAGGCCTCCTGCTTCACGCTTCCCCTGCTCCCTGCCGGTGGTCTCGGCGGCGCAATTCCCGACTCCGATCCTTACGAAACAGGATTCACAACCGGCCAGCGCAATATCTTCCGCCAGTCCTTCCAGAAGCGCGCCGACGCCTCGCTGGTGAAGGAGACCAAACTGACCGAGCGCTACAGCCTCAAGTACACATTCGATGTGTACAACCTCACCAACACGACGAGCTTCGATATCCCCGGAAACCAGGTCTCGCAAAACGCGGCCTACAACGCATTCCCGACGGCAGGCGAACCGGTGTTGCCCAGCGGCTGCTCAGGATCCGGAGCTTGTACCTCGCTCTACAGCTTCCCATCGGGTCTCGGCATCGTAACGCACACCATCGGAAGCCCGCGCCAGATCCAGATGTCTCTGCACGTCGACTTCTAACTCGATTTCATTTGAACGCAGGCGATCGCTTCGGCGATCGCCTCTTTTTTGCCTGAGAATGACGGGAGCAGGTTCTCAGTTCTCTCGCGCGGCGGCTTCAAGAGCGGGCAAGTCCATCTTGATCATCCCCATCATGGCTTCCATGGCTTTTGGGTGACTGATCAACTGCTGAATATTGCGCGGCACAATCTGCCAGCACAGGCCAAAGCGGTCTGTAAGCCAGCCGCAGGCCATTGGTTTGCCGCCTTCGATCAACTTATCCCAATAGCTATCGATCTCTTCCTGAGAGTCGCAACGGACGAAGAACGAGAAGGCGGGGTTGAGTTGGTATGAGGGACCGCCGTTGAGAAAGACAATCTCCTGACCCTCAAGCTCGATCGTGATCGTGGCAATTTTGCCGACGGGCCAGGGGCCGACGCCCTTGGAGCGCAACTCATCAAGCTTGCGCGCCTTTGGAAAGATGCCCAGGTAAAATTCAGCGGCTTCTTCGGCGTTGTCATTGAACCAGAGGAAAGGCGCAAGTTTGTTCATGGCTGGCATAGTACCAGCCGGAAGGTCACTTGGATAAGCCGACTTTCACAGTTCCAATCCACTGCAACGATTTGTTGGCCAGAAGTAAACTGAACAGAATTCAGAAGACCGAGTAACCTGAGGCTATGATCGCCCTGGTCGCGGCTGCGGATCGCCCCGCCCGCGTTCCAGAAGCAGAGCACGCATTTCCTTGTGGCCGATCACCCCGGCCACCTCTCTGAATCCGAAGAACGGAAACAATACGATGAAACCCATAATGCCCACCGATAGAATGCCCCTCGGACCCGCTAAGAACATTGGTGGAAGGCTATCGGCCATTGTATTTCCGTGCCACATTCCCACCAGGACGCTCTCTGCAATGTGAAAACAGATGAGGAAGACGGTGAAGATTAAGCTTTTGTATAGGATCGGGTAGATGAGCGGTTTACGATCAAATCGCACTCCGAGATGAAAATAATCACCAATCAGCACAACTTTTGCAAAGATGAGCGCGTTGATGATCGCAAAGGCGTGCTCTTCGTAATTTAAGTGATGCTGTGACAGGACGAGAGTCTTGTGAAGGGACAGCAACCCAAAGACAACCCAAAGGTATAGAAAGATTCCGGTGAAACTCTTAATCTCTTCGGAAGCTTTCTCCTTCAGATGGTGTTTTTGCGGGATTGGAACATCTGCTTCGGCCATGTGGGGGACTCCTGTTGCCAGATGAAGGCCGTGCGCGTTTAGGCATCATAACACTCTGGAAAAATCACATGCAGCCGGCAGTCGGCCTATTCGGACACAATCTGGAAGCGCGGTATATCGCCGAGTCACCTATGCGCCTTTAGTGAAGAGATTTGCGCAAATCTACTCTCCAGAACAAAGACCGAGTCAGACCCGATCGCCCAAGCGATGAGGAAGGAGATATCTGTTTCCAAGGACGCAGTTGGAATTTTTGCGTTTCATGGCTCTTGACAACTCATAACCGTTTGGTTATGCTTTCGAAATCCGGGACGCAGGGGACAACTTTTCAAAGCCCCTTCGGCCGGTATGCGCAGGGCGTGTTCAAGCTCACGGCTGGCTGCGCGCGCGATGAATCGCGAAGCGGGGCAAATCCTCAGAGCGGAAAGGACAAGAAACATGCAAATCAAGCTAACGGGCATCTTCGTGGACGATCAGGACAAGGCACTGAAGTTCTACACCGAGGTTCTTGGCTTTGTGAAGAAAATGGATTTCTCCGCGGGGAATTACAGGTGGCTCACAGTGGTCTCCCCGGAAGAGCCGGAAGGCGTGCAACTGGTCCTGGAGTCCAGTAATGGCTTCAACCCGGCTGCGAAAACCTATCAAAACGAGATTTTTCAGCACGGAATACCCGCCGCCAATTTCTTCGTGGGCGACGTCCAAATGGAGTACGAGAGGCTGAAGCAACACGGCGCGACGTTCACCAAGGAACCGACCAAGACGACGGGATCGACCATCGCGGTGCTTGATGATACGTGCGGGAATCTCATTCAGATAACGCACTTGGATTGGTAAGTCGCCTGGTAAATTGCCTGATAAGTCGACTGCTAACACGACACATGACTATGAGGGGGCGATCTCTGATGCAAGCCGTAGCTGACAATGTTTTCAAGGCCCTCTCTGACCCGACCCGCCGGGCGATCTTCGAGCACCTATCTCGTGACGGGGAGCAGACCGTGCACGCCCTGACCTATCGTGCTGGAGTTTCACAACCGGCTGTCTCCAAACATCTGACGGTGCTGAAGAGGGCAAAGCTGGTGCGGCATCGCCGCGAGGGACGCGAAACCCATTACAGTGCCCAGCCGCAGGCGCTGGCACCCTTGGTGGATTGGATGACCCAATATGGCGCCTTCTGGCGCGAACGATTTGACCAACTCGAGAAGCTCCTCGAAAGGATGGACCAATGACCGATATCGCCACGACACGTTCTCTCGTCATCGAACGGGAGATGCCGCATCATCCGGAAAAGATTTGGCGAGCGCTCACGCAAGGCCCCTTGATAGCGGAGTGGCTGATGACGAATGATTTCCAACCGGTGGTCGGCCATCGATTCCAGTTCCGCGCCACGCCTATGCCGGGTTGGAATGGGATCATCGACTCTCAAGTCCTGGTGGTCGAGCCGAATTTACGACTCTCGTATGGCTGGGCATCGATGGGGTTGGAGACCATTGTCATCTGGACGTTGACGCCGACGGAGGGGGGCACACTCCTGCGCATGGAGCAATCCGGTTTCCCGTCGGAAGAAGGCGCCAACTACAAGGGTGCAAAATACGGCTGGAACAAGTTCATCAACAACCTGGAGCATCTTGTTGGAGGATTGCAATGACCACGAAAACAAGATCCATTGTTTATTGGACGATGACCATACTCGTAGCGTTTTTCATCGGAGGCGGTGGCATGGCGCAGGTGGCGCAGTATCTCGCCAAACCCCATGGAGTCGTGCCCATCCTTGGCTACCCAATGTACTTCTTCGCCATCCTGGGGGTCTGGAAGGTGCTTGGGGCCATTGCGATCCTCGTGCCGCGTTTTCCGCGCTTGAAGGAATGGGCGTATGCCGGGATCTTCTTTGACCTGACAGGCGCGGCCGTGTCGTGCGCTGCGGTAGGCGGTTACGGTGCTTACGGATTTCACGTCATCGCCCCACTCATCCTCACTGGTTTTACAGTTGCATCGTGGGCGCTGCGACCAGAAAGCCGTACCATCGGTGTCCTCTTTCCGGCGAAGACCGGCAACGCCGGCATGAACAGGAGAGCAGCGGGCATTGCCTGAGAAGAAGGCATTGATGACGACGAGAAAAGAGAACCCTAAGGTTGATGCCTTTATCGGCAAGGCAAATAAATGGCAAGAAGAGTCAAGGTTGTTTTAGATAGATCGAAACTTCTGGTTATTGGATGGAAAAATTCAATTTGGAAACGATGAAGTAATGAATACCGGTGATGTCGATCGATAATCGTCGGGTTGGCAACGACGCAACGAAGCTCAATTCTTTGACCGCAGCACTCACGTCGGCTCGCTTACCTATTCTGATGATTCGCCATCATGCGGCGCTCATCTCATCGACTTTCCCTTCTCGCAGAGCCTTGATATCCCGCATCGGCGGCTGGCCGAAGAAGCGGCTGTATTCACGATTGAACTGGCTGACGCTTTCGTATCCAACCTCAAAGGCCACAGTTGAAGCGTCGAGGCCATCGAGCAGCATTCGCCCACGCGCTGCCTGCAACCGTAACTGCTTCTGATACTGAAGCGGGCTCATATGGGTCAGTACGCGGAAATGATGATGCAGAGTCGATACGCCCATGCCGGCGATCTCGGCCAGATCATCCACGCGCACCGGTTTCGCATAGTTGTCCCTGATCCAGGAGATTGCTCTAGCTGTGCGATGGCTTTGATCTCCTGATGTTGCAATCGCTCGAAGTCGAGCGCCCTCGGGTCCGCACAGAAGCCGGTAAATGATCTCACGTTGAATGAGGCCACTTAGTACCGGAATATCCTGCGGATTGGCCAGCAGGTCAATCAACCGGCAGCACGCGCTTAGCAATTCCACCGTGATCTCACCGGTCACCATGGCGGCCGTGTCGTGTGGCACCTCACGAACGTGGACTTCTTCGCGGCTTAGAAGTTCGCGAACCGCCGTCATCTCCAGCCCAAGGGCGAGAGCAAGCAGCGGCTTCGCTTCACTTGCATCGATCACCTGACTGACGATCGGCAGATCGATCGAAGTCAAAAGGAATCGCGACTGGTCATAGATGAACGTCGTCTGGCCGAGCTCGACGCGTTTGCTGCCTTGTGCAACGACAATTACGCTCGGCGTATAGGTTCCCGTGCAGGGTGCGGTGGGAGCAGTCCTGCGCACAAGCACCAGGCCAGGCACCTCTGTGATCCGTTTCTCTGAAGGACCGATGAACCAGGCAATTTTCTTCGCCAACTCCGTTCTCAAATCCTGTATCAACCTGGCTGCCGGAGGAGCTGCGGAATACCTTCCATTCATATTCATTCTCTTAGCCTTCCAGTTCCGAGCATAGCCCGTTCCGCTCTCAGGATTCCAGCTCAAAGGCTGGCCATCAAGAGAATCAGGCAAAAGATCGACAGAATCGGGATAACGGCTCGCATCCGATACTGCCTAAACTCCAGGGAACGAGGAAACTATGCGGAAGCGAAGACTGGGAAATTCCGGGCTGGAAGTTTCAGCCCTCGGCCTCGGCTGCATGAGCATGACCTCCGCCTACGGCCCGGCAGCCGACAAGGGCGAGATGATCAAGTTGCTACGTTCCGCCTATGACTTTGGCGTGACGATGTTCGACACCGCCGAAGCCTATGGGCCGTTCGCGAACGAAGAGCTGGTCGGCGAAGCGCTCCAGCCCATCCGCGACAAAGTGGTGATTGCCACAAAGTTTGGCTTCGACATCGACCTTGAGACCGGGAAGCGCAGCGGTGGCACCAATAGCCGGCCCGCGCATATCAAAGCGGTGGCAGACGCCAGCCTGAAGCGTTTGCGGACCGATCATATCGATCTGTTCTATCAACACCGCGTTGACCCTGACGTGCCGATCGAAGATGTTGCGGGAGCGGTCAGAGAGTTGATTGCCGAGGGCAAGGTCAAGCACTTCGGCATGTCGGAAGCGGCGGTTCAGACGATTCGCCGCGCGCACGCAGTCCAGCCGGTCGCCGCAGTGCAGAGCGAATATTCGCTCTTCTATCGCGGACCCGAAGCTGAGGTTCTGCCGGCCTTGGAGGAACTCGGCATTGGGTTCGTTCCGTTCAGCCCGCTGGGCGCTGGATTTCTGACAGGCAAGATCGACGAGAACACGAAGTTCGATCCCACCGACTTTCGGAACATGGTACCGCGCTTCTTGCCCGAGGCGCGCAAGGCCAACATGGTTCTGGTCGAACTAGTCAAGAGCGTTGCCGCGCGCAAGGGCGCAACGCCTGCACAAGTTGCACTCGCCTGGCTGCTGGCGCAGAAGCCGTGGATCGTGCCAATCCCGGGAACCACCAAGCTGCATCGTCTAGAGGAAAATCTCGGCGCGGTAAATGTTGAGCTGACCGAGGCTGATCTCAAGGAGATCGATAAAGCTTCTTCTGGTCTGAAGCTCGAAGGCGCCCGCCTTCCTGAACCGATGTTGAAGATGACCGGACTCTGAGAGCTGAAAGAAGGAAAGGCATCGTGAAGATCAATGGAACAGACTCGATGAGCAGGCGGCGTCCAAAGCCCTTCGTCGCACTTTTCCTGTTTGCAGCTTGCGTAATGACTTTGGCCAAGTCACAAGAAACCAAGCCTGATCAGCGCGCAACTTCCACGGCTGCGCCTAGGGTCATCAACATCTGGCCCGGGGTAGCGCCCGGCTCCGAACAATGGAAGCAAAAGGAGAGCACGCTCGGCTCCGGCCCCATGCAGCACATTGTCAACGTGTCTACGCCAACCGTGACAGCCTACCTGCCTGACCCGGCCAAGGCGACAGGCACGGCGGTCATCATCGCCCCCGGTGGCGGGTTCATTTTCCTCGGCACGGATACCCATGAAGTCGCTGAGTGGTTGGCAGCCCGAGGTATTGCAGGATTTGTCCTGAAGTACCGGACAGCTCAGCTCGAAGGTCAGAATGAAACGCAATTGAACCAAGCGGGCGGCGCGCGCTTCGGGGCTCAGATCCGCAACTACGCCTTGATTGCAGAGGATGGGAAGTACGCTCTGGACGACGGCATTCAAGCCATCAAAGTCGTGCGTGCTCACGCCGCCGAATGGGGTCTCTCTCCGAACCGCGTCGTCTTCATGGGATTCTCGGCTGGCGGAATGATCACGGAGTATACGGCCATTCAGCCGGATGTGAGCGCCCGTCCGAACTACGCTGCTCCGATCTACGGCGCCTATTTTCCTACCGTGCCTCCGATACCGAAAGATGTGCCGCCCTTCTTCGTGGAGATGGCGGAAGATGACAATCTCGCCGGTTCCCAAATCATTAAGTTCTACGACGCACTTAAGGCTGCAGGTTACAAGCCGGAACTTCACCTTTATGAACATGGCGGCCACGGCTGGAGCATGCGCAAGCAAGGCACAACGAGCGATCACTGGCTCGACGAGTTTTACTGGTGGCTCGAAACGCATGGGCTGACAAAGCCGAGCAAATAACCCTGGCCGAACTTGCTGAAATGCTTTCGGTGATGTCGAATTGACAGCGCTACCGAACAAAAAGCACCAAGAAGAAGAGGATACGGTATGAGAACAAAACTTCCAGTCATCGCTCTCGCAGTGAGCGCTCTATGTATCTTCCAGTCTCAAGCACAAGCACAAACAGCGGGTTCAGGTTTTCCGAAAGGCGAACTGTCCACCGCTAAAAATCACACGGGGAATATCTGGCTCAGTGAGCTAAACGTGGGAGACAGCACATTCGATCCCAGCATTGCTATGGCGACCTATGATGCCGGTGCAAAGCTGGATTGGCACATCCACCCGGGCGGTCAAGTTCTGCTCATCACCGAAGGCACTGGCTTTTATCAGGAAAGGGGAAGGCCGATACGAATCGTGCACAAGGGAGATGTAATTAAATGCGCTCCAGGCGTAGAGCATTGGCACGGTGCGGCACCTCACAGCAGCTTTGCTTATATAGCGGTTACACCAACACAGAAGGGAAAAACAATTTGGCTAGAGCCTGTCAGCGACAAAGACTATAACAGCTTGAAATAGTGGATTTTCGGGCTAGGCCAAATGAATGGCGTAAATGAAAACTCCCCCAGACTGGCTTGACTAGGACGATCGTCTTCCGAGCCCGATTCGGGCGGCCAGATCGAGCAGGCTCTCGTCGTGCTCGCGGGCGGCGGCAAGTTGCATGCCGCCAGCGGGGCAAGGAACGGTAACGACAGGAACTCCGGCCAAGCTGAACGGTGTGGTGTAGCGCAGGATCCGGCTACGAGCCTGCGTGTTGTCGGCGCCGATGCTGAGGCGCGCGACGGGCGAAGCGGGTAGCAGAAGTAGTTCGTGTTCCTGCAACAATTCGTCGGCGTGCCCACGGAATTCGGCGTGGCGTTCGCGCAGGATTGCGACCTCGGCATCGGTGATGCGTGCGCCCCACTCAAGCCGTTCGCGAATCGCGGGTTGAATCATGTCGAAGTGGCCGGCATGAATGTGCGCAGCCTCCCACGCCTGGATGGGCGCAAAGATTTCGAACGAACTCGCCCACCAGCTCACATCCACCGTTGTGCTTTCGAGTCCCAGCGCGCGCAATTCACACTCGACCGAGCGAAGGCCTTCGACGATTGCCGGCTCGCAATCGTGCAGGAACTCATCGCGAACGACAGCAAACTTCTTGAACTCGCGTATCGCGGCCGTTGTACCGGGGACGAAGATCTCCGCCAACAACGGCGCGTCTTCGAGATCGCGAAAGAGCCAGCCCATGGTGTCGAACGACTGCGCTAGGTGGGCGCCTCCGCGCCAATCTCCGCGGCCGATGGAGGCGCGATATCCCGCCAGCCCGCACAATGCCGCCGGTGCTCGCACGGAGCCGCCAGTATCCGTACCGATCGCTGCCAGCGCAGAGCCTTCGAGCACGCTGGCCGCCGCGCCGCTGGACGAGCCGCCAGTCAACGCGCCGGGATTCCCAGGCTGTTCGCAGTCACCGAACTCGGGATTTTCGCCGGTGATGCCGTAGGCCAGCGGATGCAAATGCGTCTTGCCGGTGATCACAGCGCCGGCTTTGCGCAGCTGCTCTACAAGCCACGAATCGTGCTGTGCGATTCCGTTTAGTTCGCGATAGAACTTCACACCGCAACTGGTCGGCGCGCCGGCAAGATCGAAGCAGTCTTTTACCGAAACGGGCACGCCCCAAAGATTGCAGCGGCCATCGCCGGATCGGCCGCCGGCGGTGCGTGGCTGTGCGGCGGCGCGTGCAGCCTCTTCCATGGTCCATTCCGGGTCGCGCCAGAGGTAGGTGTTCTTGCCGGCATTTTGATTTGCGCGTCGGAGCGCTTGTTCGGCCAGCTCTGCGGGTTGGACGCGCCCATTGGCAAGAGCTTCGCGAGCGCTGCGAATCGTCGGCAGGCAAGGGTCCATGGATGCATTGTAGGCCGCTGGCTGTTGAGCCGCATCTGGCGACCAGTCATTGATCCCTTCACCTTCGTGGATGTCGATGCCGCCGTGGGACCAGGCGGGAATCCCATGAACTTCCACTCTTCGACGGCCTCAGGATCGTGTACGATTCCAGAAAATAGGGCAGAGAAAGCAGCCAGTAAGGCTAGGAAGAGAAGCGACCGGAAGGCAGGTACTCATTCATGAAAAAGAGCGGCTCCCATAAAGTTGAATCTGCATCGCGCGAATCTGCCTCAAGAGAGGTTGACGCGAGGATTCACGAATTGGGCGACTGGCGTGGAGAGATGCTTGCGCGCCTCCGCACTCTGATCAAGCAAGCCGATCCTGAAGTCGTCGAGGAGTGTAAATGGAAGAAACCTTCGAATCCGGGCGGAGTGCCTGTCTGGTCGCACGATGGAATGATCTGCACCGGCGAGACTCACAAGAGTGTCGTGAAGATGACATTTGCCAAGGGCGCTTTCCTGGATGACCCCGCAGGCCTCTTCAATTCCAGCCTCGAAGGGAATTTGCGCCGTGCCATCGACTTCCACGAAGGCGACAAGGTCAACGAGAAGGCGCTGAAAGCACTGATTCGCGCCGCGGTGGCATCGAATAGGTCCAAGGCCTGAGGGGCCGGAGAATTTTGACTGCGGCTGTTTGAGGCGAGAAGGGCGTCATCGTCGCTGAAGTCGAGACGGACGGTCACTAAATGGTGGTGAATTTCCGGGTTGGCGGTTACTCGCCCAGAACCTCTGAATTCGGCTGCGCTTGATTCGCGCATTGGCGGACCTCTCTTCAATTGACGTGAGGGAGGGTCCGGCTCTCATGGTCTCGAACGCTTCATCTGAATTGTTTCGGAACCTATCGCCTGCCGTTGGCGTCAGAAATCCAATCGGCTGCCCGGCGGCGTGAAATGCTAGTTGGACGCGTGCTAGTTTGTTCCTTGGAGGCGCACCGTATATGCGTTCGCATCGGTTCAGTGCCGGAGTTCTATGCATTCTTCTCTTTGCAGCAGTCAGCAATCAGAATGCATTCGGCGTCTGGGCGCAAAGCCCCGACACGACCTCGCCAATTCAACTTACTCCCAGGACGAAAGCGCAACGGGAGCACGAGTATGAGGCGCAGCATCGCATCTCGCTCATTGTGCAAGTCACCGATTCGTCGGGCAAGCCCATTACGGGGCTTAAGGCGGAAGATTTCTCGCTGCTCGACAACCAGAAGCTGACAAGTACAGCTTCATTTCGAGAATTTGAGGAACCGGCAGGCACAGCCAGTGCGCACGTGCTGCTGGTTCTCGATGCGATCAACGACGGCGGATCGGGAATAGGGCACCTGAAAAAGGATCTGGATAGATACCTCTCGCAGGGCCACGGACCATTGCAATTCCCCATCACGCTGGTTTTCGCAACCGGTGCGGGAGAGACCGAATCACAGCCTTCCACGGATCGATCGGTAGTTACCAAGCAGCTTGCGGAGTTTGCGCGACTTCCTCGCGAGGCAGCGTGCGATCAAGCGCACTTCATTGAGGGGAGCCGCATGGATGGGCAGGTGATGGGTTCCCAGCCGATCGGAAATAATTCCGCGGAAGAACGAGCAGATTGCATGATTTCGCATTTCACGGAATCGGTTAACGCTATCAGGTCACTGATTGCGGAACAGAAGAATGTTCGCGGCCGAGCAATCCTTCTCTGGACTGGCCGCGGATGGCCATTACTCGCAGATTTTGGAACTCAGGCGGAGGCTCAGAGGGGTAACTATCGCGATGTCCTCGTCGAACTCACGACTAATTTGAGGGAGGCACAGGTGACCCTCGATGCAGTTTCGTGGGGAGATTTCGAAACGCCCAGAAATGTCCGTAAACCCATCATGAGCGTAACCGCCAGTGCTCCGTCTACGCTGGACGAGATCGCGGAGATAACCATGGCGCTGCCCGCCCTCGCCCACCAGAACGGAGGGCAGGCGTTTGCCAAGGTGAAGAGCTTTGGAGATGCGATGGCAGCATTCCTTGCGGATGCTAGTGATTTTTATATGTTGAGTTTCGACTCGACTCCGGCGGCTGCGGCGGACGAGTTTCATTCGATTGACGTGAAGGTCGATCGGCCAGGCGTGAATGTTCGCACGGATAGCAGCTACTATGCGCAACCCTAGTAGTATGGCTAACGCAAGCAGTCAAGCGCGACGCTCCGGTTGCATTGGGCTATCCGGAAACTACCAGGCAGTAAACCGCCCAAAAACGGCAGAATCAGAGAGTGGAACTCACTATGAGCTGAACCTCGCGCACCTACTCATCAAGGAGCCCTGCAATTCAATGACAGCGCGGGGGAAGGCGCACAGGATGAGCAAACTAGCGGCTACCAACTCGGGCTCGACCGGGGGCCCATCTTACCAGTCTGGATGCAGATTGGTATCGAGGTAGTTGGTGGGGTGTCCGTCATCGACTCCCGCCCACTTGCCTTGGGGGATGGTTTCGAAGCTCCCGCCCATAATCCAGTAGATACCGAAACTGCAGGCGGTGGCCACGGCAATCGCTAGAAGATCACGTTTCGACATGGGAATGGACTGGACAGTTTATCGGCCAGCAAGTGCTGAGCGACGTTAGCTGCCTCTAATTGGGACAGGCGGCGACGCGATCAAGCTTTCCTGCTTTGCCTAATCTAAGAAAGCGATACCTCGTGCACCGGGCCGCGGACTGGCAGGTTTGACAGGTTGACTGTGCTGCTTTCGGCGTGTTCTCTTAAGCAAAATCCCACTGAGGTTAAATGCAAAAGATTCTTAGGATTGGTGCGATCATCGTGTTCGCACCCCTGCTGGCGTGCTGTGCGCTGGCTTTGAAGTGCTACCTCGCAATTGTGGGGTTTGTGTTGGGTCTGGCGGGATGGGAGCTGGCGTGGCCGCCCGTCTCGCAGGCCGACTTGGACGCCGCGGGGAAAACGCGGCGATGCCGTGGCGGGCGTATTTAAGCTCAGGAGAGGCGCGCGAGATGCGGCTGGGGATTGCGCTCTCAGGCGGCATCAAGATTATTCACTTCACGCGTCGTTCAGCGCCTCTGTCGGATCCGGAGTGGAGAGCTGTTGATTGCACTGACGCGACACTCTCGCCTAGGCGATGGCCAGCAGCAACGTCCTAAGCCCTTTGCCGAATCTGCGGGTAATCCCTTGAACATGGGGATTTGCGGACACAGGTCTTTCATAGCCAGCTAAATCAAAAGGAACTACAGAGGTATCCTCTCCACCGACGAAACGGCGGCGGGACGACTTCGATATGCTTCAGCAGGCGCCGAGCAAAGCGGAGATCTTCATGCCGGCCCGCCGGAGTTGTTCCGTGTCAATGTCCGACGCGATGCCTTAGCATAGGTGAAACATTCCCGCGTGAGGTCCTGCATGGCCGACATCATCACTCACCAAACTCATCCCGAGCTTAGCGCAGAAGAGATCAGCAGCCTTACGCGCCAGACCAACTACGGCACATGGCGGTTTCAGAAGACGTGGAAGCCTCTCTACATCACCGATGCGGAAGGATGCTGGATCACCGACGGCGCGGGCAAGCGCTACCTCGACTTCAGCGCTCAGTTGATGTGTGTCAATCTCGGGCATAAGAATCCCGCAGTCGTCGAGTCTATCGGCCGGCAGGCTCGCGAGCTGGCCTTCGTCGGCCCCGTATATGCAACGGAAGCCCGCGCCAGGCTCAGCGCGAAGCTGCTTGAAGTGCTGCCGGCGGGACTTGAAAAGTTCTTCTTCGCCACCAGCGGCACCGAGGCCAACGAGGCTGCGTTCAAGATCGCCCGCATGTACACCGGCAAGAACAAGATCATATCGCGCTACCGCTCTTATCACGGGTCGACGATGGGCTCGATTGCAGCCACCGGCGATCCGCGTCGCTGGGCGATGGAACCGGCAGGCAAGGGAGGCGGAGTTGTCTTCGCGCCTGAGACGAATTGCTACGACTGCCCAATCAAACACACATATCCCGGCTGCAATGTCGCATGCGTCGACTACGTCGAGCACATGATCGAGAACGAAAGCGACGTTGCGGCTATCATTCTGGAGCCGGTCGTCGGAACCAACGGCGTGCTGATTCCGCCGCCTGAATACTTCCCGCGGCTGCGCGAAATCTGCGATCGCCACGGCGTGCTGATGATCGACGACGAAGTGATGGCGGGATGGGGCCGCACCGGCAAGTGGTTTGCCGTCGATCACTGGGGAGTAAAGCCCGACATCCTGGTCACCGCGAAGGGCATCACCTCGGCGTATGTGCCGCTTGGCCTCTGCGCGACGACGAAGAAGATTGCGGATTACTTCGAGGATCACTATTTCTCGCACGGCCATACATACGAGGCGCATCCCATCACGCTCGGACCAGCGGTGACGACGATTGAAGAGATGCAGCGGCTGAAGCTTGTGGAGCGCTCGGCCGAGCTTGAGCCCTATGTGCGCCAGAAACTCGAAGCTCTCAAGGAGAAGCATCCCTCCATCGGCGATGTTCGCGGCCTCGGTCTCTTCTTTGCCGTCGAACTGGTGAAGAACCGCAAGACCAGGCAGCCTTTCAACACCATGCGTGACAAGGTGGAAGGCAAGCCACTGGTTGTGGATCAGATCGCGGCGAAGATGATGGCGGACGGCGTGGCGCAGCAGGCCTGGGTCAGCCACTTCGTCATTGCACCGCCGCTGATCGTCACCAAGGAAGAGCTCGATTTCGGTATCGACGCACTGGACCGTCATCTCGGCATCGCCGATGCGCTGGTGGAGTAGCCCGACATAGCAGGTGCCCCAGGTCTCGTCTTTGAGACTTGGGAGCTCAACGCGATCACGGCGCAGGATCAGTCGAAAACAACCGTCTTGTTTCCATAGCAGAGAATACGGCGGTCGAGGTGCCAGCGCACCGCGCGCGAGAGCACAAGCCGTTCGAGATCGCGTCCACGCGCAACCAGGTCCTCTACCTGGTCGCGATGCGAGATCCGCGCTACATCCTGCTCGATAATCGGTCCGTCATCCAGCACCTCGGTGACGTAGTGGCTGGTCGCGCCGATCAGCTTCACTCCGCGAGCATGCGCCGCATGGTAAGGCCTTGCGCCGGTGAAGGCGGGCAGAAACGAATGGTGCACGTTGATGATGGCCGCTGGATACCTGGCAACGAATGCCGGCGAGAGAATCTGCATGTAGCGCGCCAGGACAACCAGTTCGACTTCGTGCCGCTCGAGGATTGCGGTTTGGCGTTCTTCCGCTTCACCGCGTGTTGCCGCGTTCACTGGAACATGCTCAAACGCAACGCCGTAATAGGCGGCGAGCCTTTCCACTTCGCAATGATTTGAGACGATCACCGGAATGTCGCAATCGAGTTCGCTCGATTGCCACCGATGCAGAAGGTCGGCAACACAATGCAGATACTGTGAGCAGAACAGTGCAACCCGCGGCTTTTGCTGTGTCGAATCGATCCGCCAGCGCATATCCAGCTCTGTGGCGAGCGAAGTAAAAGCCTCCTTGAAGCCATCAAGGTCGAAGCGCGATGCGTTTCCGCCGTCGTCTTCCTTGGATTCGGCGCCGTTCAGAGCCCATTCCACACGCATGAAGAACAAACCGAGGTCGTGGTCCTGATGCTGATCAGCATGCAGGATGTTGGCTCCGTGCTCGTAGAGCATTCCGGCGACGCGGGCCACCAGGCCCTTGCGATCGGGGCAGTCGATCAGGAGGACGGCTGTGTCTTTCATGGTCTTTTCAGCTTAAGCCATACGCCGAAATGCGGGAGGCTATGTCCTCGCAGCTCCATTTCTTCAGGGATTTGTGGAAGAAGGGGCAGCCGTTTTTGCCTGGGTTGGCGGACCGGATAACTGCTGGCGAAGTGTGCCGGCAAGATCGGCAACCACGCGTAGTTTTTCGGCGATACCGGCTGGCACACCGTTCTGTGAAAGGGCCAGTTGCGACTGAAGCAGCAGTCCGGTGACCGTTTTCCGCAACTCGGTTCCGATATCTTCACGGGCGGCCAGCAATGCAACGGCTTGTTCCCTTTCACGCCGATTGAGCGCGGCGTGGATCTCGCGGATGATCCGAGCCGCGCCTGAAAGCGCAAAGTTGATCTGCAGCGGAATGGCAGTCCCCGCGTGCTCCCAGATTGCGTCAGCCGCGGCCGGATCGCACTCCGCAAGAGTTTCATCCACAACAACCGCCGAGAACTCTCTCTTGCGCAGGACGCCGATGGCGGCCCTGCGGCCCTCCGCGACTTCCACCGTGTCGCCAAGCTGCTTCGCAACGACCTCGGCACAATTGCGTACGCCCTCAACCCCGCTGACAATAAGAATGCTCATGGTTACTCCTCAATCGACTGCTGTCATGCTGCTGATTCGATCTTGCAATTGATATGGCGCGTCGTCGCGACCCGAATGGCGTTGGCCGGCTTCGCATTTCGCCCCTTGACCGGGGATTAATCGGGTCGCCGGGCGCCGGAGGCTCCGTATTCCTTCAGCTTGCGATAGAGCGTGGTCTTTCCAATCCCCAACAGGCGGGCGGCTTCCAGTTTGTCGCCATTGGTGACGCGGATGGCGTCGAAGATTGCATCGCGCTCTTTGACGGCAAGCGGCACGATCTCCTTACACGGCACGGCTTCCTGGTTCTTACCCGCCGATATGGCAGCATGAAGGACGGCGAGCGCCAGCTGCTGAAGTTGGGTGGGAAGATCGCCTACCTGGATCTCTCCGCCTGACGCCATGGTCACGCCGTGTTCTACGGCGTTTTCCAACTCGCGGACATTGCCGGGCCAGTCATACTGCACCATGGTGTGCAGAGCGTCGTCGTGGATGCTGAATCTTCCGGGATGCGCGCGATGGATTCGGTTGAGAAAGTGGGCTATCAGGAGGGGAATGTCCTCTCGGCGATCCCGCAGCGGAGGCAGCCGGAGATTGACCACGTTCAGGCGATAGTAAAGGTCCTTGCGAAAGGTTCCCCGTTCCACCATGGCGGCTAGATCGCGATTGGTTGCAGTCAAAATCCGCGCCTTGATGGGCGTGCAATGCGTAGAGCCGACCGGCCGCACTTCTTTTTCCTGCAGCGTGCGCAGGAGCTTTGCCTGGAGATCGAGCGTGAGTTCTCCAATCTCGTCGAGGAAGACTGTTCCGCTTCCCGCCGCGACAAGGAGGCCATCCTTGGAGTGATTCGCGCCGGTGAAAGCCCCCTTGACGTAACCGAAAAGCTCGCTCTCCACCAGGGTGGGCACGAGGGACCCGCAGTCCACCGGCAGAAAAGGTTTTTCGGGGTTTGGTCCGAAGCTGTGGATGGTGCGCGCCACCAACTCCTTGCCTGTGCCGCTCTCGCCGAGAATCAGGACAGGATGATTGGACTGCGCAACCTTGGAGAGGATCCGGTACAGCTTCTCCATTTGCGGAGAGCGCCCAATCATCTGGCCGAGTCCTTCCTGCATCTGCAAACGCTCCCGCAATTGCCGGGCCTGGGAGTCCATGTGGTGATGCAGGCCGGCGCGCTCCAGCGAAGAAGCGAGTTCATCGATGGTAAAGGGCTTGTTCAGGTAGTCCGAGGCGCCGCAGTGCACCGCGCCCAGCGCCACACTCGCGGAGTCCACGGGTGCCATGGCGATGATCGAGATGCGCGGATAGAGAGTACTGATCTCGGCAACGGTTTCCAGACCCGTATCGCTGTTTTTGGGTAAATCGATCAGGATGATGTCGGTTGGAAGCTGGATCAATGTCGATCCCACCCCGCTTAGCCGGGAGATGCCTTCCGCCTTGTATCCCAGGCCTTCTGCAATCTCGACGCAGGCCGACCGTGAAGCTTCATCTTCATCGACCACGAGAACATGCAGCTTGAGCAACTGGGCTGAAATCTGAGACGGTATATCCATTTTTGGTGAGAAAGAGAACGTTGGAAGCATGGTAGTCGCCTTGTCGATGCCGGCTATGTGGGCCAGATCACGTATCTGTTGGTTTGAAAGCGGAACAGCGTTACACGGCGCGCACGGGTAGCTCGATCTGGAAGCAGGCGCCCACCGGTTCGCGGTTCGCGGCTTGCACCAGGCCGCCCGCGGCTTCGACCACCGAGCGCGTAATGGATAGGCCGAGGCCACGGTGACGGACCGGCCACTCGGCGCTTATCTCATCCGCCGCCTTCGATAGCGGTTTCCGAGGTTCGAAGATGCGCTCCAGGACACATTCGGGCAATCCGGGTCCGTTGTCTTCCACGTTGAGAGTCAACCAGGGGCTGTTTCCGGGCTCGACGCAACTTTCCCACAGCGTGATGTGAATCCTGCCGACGGCCGACATGGCTTCGGCGGCATTCTTTACAAGATTCACCAGGATCCGGGTAAGGTCTTCACCGGTCATGCGTACCGGGACGGCGCCGCCCTGCACGTCCAGGGTGAGGCAGATGGTGGGTCCGGCGAGAGCGGCCAGCAGGCTGCGATTGGCGAGAAGCTCTTCGGCCATGTTGGTGATGGGTTCCGCTGGAATGTTCTTCCAGTGACGCGGATGCTGATCAGGTGTCTGGAACGCACCAAGGTGTGCATCGCCGGGTCTTGAGTCGACTTCGTGAGCAGCTTCGGGGCGCTCGACCGACATCAGCTTGTTAACGAGCCGGCGGCAGGCAGCGGCGACCAAGCGCAGCTCTCCGCTGTAATGAGCGCAGGGAGCAGCAAGCACGCCCGGCTCCTGGAGTAGATCGCAGTAGAGATCGAGCGCGGTTACCATGTTGCAAGCATCGTGCGCGATCTCGGCGAGATCCTCACCTCGCGTCGTGATGGTGGACAGAATCTGCACAGCCTTGTCCACTCGTTTCTGTTCTGGCTCGCCCAATTTCGCTTAGTTCCTCGACCTGCATTGGTGATCCTTCCTTCTTCTTTGTTCTCAGTTCGCGTTTCAGGAAAAACCGAGTTTCGCTTTCCCTTACTACACGCGGCGTGCCAAATTCGGACACTGATCGTTAAGATCAACAAATTTAGGGGTTTAGTCGGGAAGGGTAGGCAAGCGGTGGAGATTTCTGTCCCGTTCTTGTTCCCGGATTGGGACAGTTCAAATGCGGAATCAGCCATAGCTGATGTGGATTGAGCGACTTGCGTCGCAGCATCTTCCTCTTTTCCCGAATTGGTCCTTCCCGAAACGGGCTCTGTCGGCGCCGTGGCGCGCTGGCCGTTCTCGTACAATCGGCCTATGAACCACCCAAGTAATGCCAGCTTTTTTCGTCCCGGTGATCGCAAACCGAACCAGCTTCGTCCTTTAACACTCGCGCCGGGCTACGTGCAGACTGCGGAAGGCTCCGTATTGGTGTCCCTGGGAAACACGCGGGTGTTGACCAACGCCACCATCGAGCAAGGAGTGCCGGGGTGGTTGCGGAACTCAGGCCGTGGTTGGGTGACGGCGGAGTATGCCATGCTTCCGCGATCAACGGTGACGCGCACGCCACGGGAGAGCGAGCGGGGCAAGATCGGCGGTCGGACGCACGAGATTCAGCGGCTGATCGGCCGGAGCCTGCGTTCGGTGGTGGATATGCAGGCGCTGGGCGAACGAACCGTGATTCTCGACTGCGATGTGATCCAGGCGGATGGGGGCACGCGCACCGCGGCAATTACAGGCGCGGCTGTTGCGCTGGCGATTGCGTTGAACGCGCTGGTGAAGGCGGGAACACTGAAGCAGTCACCGCTGAAGCAACTGGTTGCGGCGACTTCCGTCGGCATTGTCGGTGGCACGCCGCTGCTGGACCTTTGCTATGAGGAGGACTCGCAGGCCGAGGTCGATATGAACATCGTAATGACTGCGGACGGCGGGTTAGTGGAGACGCAGGCTACAGCGGAGAAGGGAAGCTACTCGCGCAGCGATCTGAATGGGTTGATCGATCTCGCGGAAGATGGGCTTAAGGAGATATTCGCGGCGCAGCGGGCGGTTCTAAGTCCGGCGAGTTAAGGCAGTGAAGCGAGTGAGTTGTTCGCTAACGAGGGCGTGCGGGCTACAGAGGCATGTCTCCGGCAATAAGTGAGTTGCGCGGATGTGTTCGACGGCACATTTTTGCCTTGCGCGCCTCTGCTACCATAAGGACGATTGCAGTTTCCGCCGCAAGATGAGCCCAAATGAGCATGCCGGCGGCTAAATTCTGGAAAGTTCTTAACAAGGAGAATTTCTATGCCTCTAGTCTCCATGCGGCAGCTTCTCGACGAGGCCGCCAAGGGCGGATACGGCGTCGGCGCATTCAACGTTAACGATATGGAACAGATTCAGGCCATCATGATGGCGGCGAAGGAAACCAAGTCGCCGGTCATCGTGCAGGCCAGCCGCGGCGCGCGCCAATTTGCCGAGGATCTTGTACCTCTTCCGCCTGATCCAGGCCGCTGCGGAACTGAATCCCGAGATTCCGATCGCCATGCACCAGGATCACGGCAACAGCTTTGAGACCTGCAAGAGCGCCATCGAGCTGGGCTACACCTCGGTGATGATGGATGGCTCGCTGAAGGAAGACGGCAAGACTCCTTCCACCTTTGAAGAGAACGTGGAAGTGACGCGCAAGGTGGTCGATTATGCGCATGAGCGCGGCGTGACGGTCGAAGGCGAGATCGGCGTGCTGGGCGGCGTGGAAGACGGCCACGGAGCCGGCGGCTCGGGTCTTGAGCACATCACCGATCCCGACCAGGCAGTCGAGTTTGCCGAGCGCACCGGCGTTGACGCGCTGGCCATTGCCATCGGCACCAGCCACGGCGCCTACAAGTTCACCAAGAAGCCGGATGGCTCGGTGCTGAAGATGGATGTGCTGATCGCGATCCACAAGCGCCTGCCGCACACGCACCTGGTGATGCACGGCAGCTCGTCGGTTCCGAAGGATTTGCAGGACATCGTGAACCAGTACGGCGGCAAGCTGAAGGAGACCTGGGGCGTTCCGGTCGAGGAGATTCAGCTCGGCATCCGCAACGGCGTGCGCAAGATCAACGTCGACACCGACAACCGCCTCGCCATCACCGGCGCCATCCGCAAGGTGTTCGCGGAGACGCCGGAGAAGTTCGATCCGCGCGACTACCTGAAGCCGGCACGCGAAGCCATGAAGAAGGTCGTGGCATTGCGCATGACGCAGTTCGGCCAGGCCGGGCACGCGGGCGACTACAAGCCGATCGCGATCACCGAGATCGCCAAGGGCTACGCAAACGGTTCGCTGGACACGCGTCCGTCGATGGCGGCAGCCCGCTAAAGAAGTAGAAACGAGGAAAGGCCGGTCTGCCGAGGCAGACCGGCCTTTTCGTTCGTCCAGCAATGTGACGGGTTCCCTATCCGTCGGGATGATGCTGGCGCATGATCTTCTGCTGGCTGACAGCATCTCCGTCTCCGCGCTTCAGTGTCATAAAGACGACTGTGGACAGGATGGTGAGTGCGCCGAGCATGCGAAAGGCCAGATGGATGCCGTGGATCATCTCCTGGGGAATTCTTGATGCGCCGCTAGGCACGAAGAAGGCTGTGGTCAGTCCGGCTGCGGCTACACCGAAGCTGATCGACATCTGCTGCATGGTGCTGGCGATGGTGCTGGCGCTGCTGGTGTCGTGCTCGGAGACGTCGGCATAGACGAGGGTGTTCATGCTGGTGTATTGAAGCGAGGTGAACGCGCCATAGAAGTATGCCAACAGGAGAATGAACCAGACAGGCGTGTGCTGGCCGATGGTGGAGAAGACGACGAGAAGAATGCCGATGATGATGGTGTTGGAAATGAGTACGCCACGATAACCGAACGCGGCCAACAAGCGGCGAATCACCGCCTTTATGCTCATGGCTCCAAGTGCCTGCGGCATGATGAGCAGTCCGGATTGGATGGGACTGAAGCCGAGGCCGGTCTGGTAGAGAAGAGGCAGCAGAAACGGCACGCCGCCGATTCCAAGACGCGTGAAATAGCTGCCGTTCACGGATGCCCGGAAGGTACGAACGCTGAAAAGACTGAGGCGGAGCAGTGGAGACTCCAGTGTCCGCGCATGCAGCCAATAACCGATCAGAAGTGAAATCGAGAGGCCCAGCAGGCCGACGATCTCGCGGGCGCTCAACGCATGCTCGCCGAAGACTTCAAGAACATAGGAAAGCAGAGCAATGCCGGAGCCGAAGAGGATGAGTCCGACGATATCAAGAGGCGGAGTGTTGTCTTCAGCATAGTTGGGCAAGTGCAGGTAGACGAGGACGAGGCCGGCGAGTCCGATGGGGATATTGAGAAAGAAGATCACGCGCCAATGGAAGTAGTCGACGATGAAGCCGCCGGCTACCGGACCCAGCATGGGAGCGATGAGCGCCGGGATGGAGACGAAGCTCATGATGCGCACGAGGTCGGATTTGGGGAATGTTCTGACCAGGGTCAGGCGGCCCACGGGGACCATCATGGCGCCGCCCATGCCTTGCAGGACGCGGAACGCGACCAGCCAATGGATGCTTGTGGAGACGCCGCAAAGAAGAGAGCCAAGTGTGAAGATGCCGATCGCGGAGGCGAACACGCGGCGCGTTCCGAATCTGTCAGCCATCCAGCCGCTGATGGGAATGAAGACGGCGAGGCTAAGCGTGTAGCTGGCGAGCACTGCCTTCATGCTGAGCGGCGTTACGCTCAATGCTTCAGAGATCGCGGGCACGGCGGTATTGAGGATGGTGGTATCGAGCGACTCCATGAAGAAGGCGACTGCAACCAGCCAGGGCAGCAGGCCCTTGGCAGCGTCAGAAGGTACTGGCGCTTGCGCGGCGTCGCTGGGGATGGGCGAAGAGCTCATGAAGTTTCGAGTTTACAGAAAGATCTGCGTCTAGCTGATCCGTGAAGTGATCCGGTTGGATGAGTCCAGAGGATATCTTTGATGCCGCGGGTGCGATGGACGGTTCGTGATTAGGAGTTGTGTCTACGCCGCTCTCCTGGTCCTTGTACTGCAACTGGAACAGGCCGGCGACTACAGCCGATCCCGTTGGCCGAGATCGCGAAGGCTACGGGAACGGTTTGCTCGACACGCTTCCGTCGATGGCCGCAGCCCGGTAACTGCGAGGCATAAAGCAAAGGGCCGTTCCACGCGGGCGGACGGCCCTTTGCTTTTGCAGATGTTGGGTCTGCTCTAGTGGTGCGCGCTGCTAGTGGGACTGCTGGCGGATGAGCTGGCGCTGCTTGATGCAGAGCTGGCACTGCTGGGTGCGGAGCCTCCTCCGCCACGGGAGCCGCCGCCGGTACTCGTCGAGCTGCTGCTGCCCCCGCGAGAGCCGCCGCTAAAGCCGCCGGCGCGTGACTGGAGATTCCCGCTGTGGTTGTTGATGGGAGCGACGACAGTGACGGTCCGGCCGCCGTGCACCTCCTGCGTGGACATCATGAATCTCTGCGACTTGCTGTCGAAGGTGATGGGGGTGCCGTGTGTGGTAGCGAGGTTACTCCTTGCGGTGAGCACATCCTTGATGGCGTGAGCCTCAATGCGCGGCTCCTCGGCGCGCGCGAGGGGATACTCGAAGCCGTTGCGCAGGCTCTTGGGAGGTTCGCTGAGGAGTATGGCTTTCTTGGTTGGCTCAAACTCGATTCTTTCGACGGGAAAAGCGCCCTTGGTGTCGACCGCGAAGACCGGGCTTTTGCGATTGACGGGGAGCCGATCTTTGACGTCGCGAGGATGGACGGGGACAAAGGCCACCGTATGGCCAAACTTGACCCAGTGAACGGGCGGATGGTGATGCCTTCTGCCAGGCACCCACAGGTAGCGGTTCTGCCGGTAGATCCAGCTGCCGGAATTACAAACGGCCCACATCCACGGATCCTGATGAAATTGCGCCAGGTCAAACATGACCTGAGCATTCCCAGCGTAGGCGCTCCGGGCCATCATGTAGCGGACGTCGTTGGGCACACAAGGAAACAGGTCCTCAATTCCTGCGGGCGAGACGTTGGGCATGGGCTTGCCTATGAAGCCAATGCTGCGTGCAGGCTGGGAGCCGGGAGTTCCAGGTGCAGTCTGTGGGGCGGCTTGCGTTTCGGGCTGAGAAAAGACAGTCTTGGCTTCCTGTTGGGCTGCGGGGGACGGAGGTTGCCAGCAGGTCCCATAGGGCTCGCACGGGAGGAAAGTGCCTTTGCCCTGCATGTCCGCCAATCCGGGAATGGGAGAGCTGAGCCCGGAAGCTTTCAACGCTTCGGCCTCGGCCGCGGTGCGGGCAGCATAACGAGTCTGGACCCACTGATCCCAGGCCGCAAAGTCCGGGGGGTGGGCGGGTCCAGCATCCATGATGCGGCGGCTGTCTTTGAAGTAAAGAGTCTGGCCAGGTTTCAACGGCTCAGAGGTCGAGTCGGATAAGGCGATAGTGCCGCCACCGAGCATGGTGAGCGCGATGCCGTCGGTGTAGCTGCTGACGCGCATATTGCTGACGTGCGGGTAGCGGGTGATCATCGTGTCAGTCGGCGTCCGCATCATGAACACTTCGCCTGCGACGTAGGGGCGGATGTGCATGGTGACGGTGCCCGAAAGCAGCGCCACTTCTGTGTGCGGGATGCCGGCGGTGGTGCGCAGGTCGTTTAAGGCAAACACGGAGTTTTCGGCGAGATAGAGCGTGGACGCATTCTCAAATTCGATTTCAGCGCGGCCTTCGCCGGTGACAAGGTTGTAACCGGTTTCGAGAGGCAGGCCGGCGGTGGCCTTCTCCCAGACTGCACCTTCGCCGTGGGAGGTCTTAGCGCCGCGCGTAACTCGGACGTCGCCATCGACGTAGCTGATGCGGACAATCTGGGGATAGATGGTGTCGGAGTGGTGTTCGCCCATGACGAAAAGCGCGCCCTGCTTGAGCTTTTCAGAGGCGTCGCTGTTGAGGATCTGATCGATTTCTGCCAGCGCGCTCTTTTCATCCTTTTGCATCAGAGTGCTAAGGGCGAGCAGCTTGAGGTCGTCGTCCTGGTGGGCCCCGGGCTGGATGGGCTGGCCGCTTTTGGCACGGATCTCGATCTCGAGCGCGCCGCACTCATCAATCCAACTGCTGCCGGCGTGGGCCTGACGCAACTGACCGCAACTGGAGAGCGCCTGCGCGGATTGGCCCTGCTTGTTTTCGGCATATGCCTTCCAGTAGAGGGCGCCGTCAGCGTGGGCGCCATTCTGCCCGGCGACCTGGGTGAAGATTTTCACCGCATCGGACCAGCGGCCCTCGTTGATGGCGCGCGTTCCCTCGGCGAAGAGGGAACTGTCGGGAGCATCGCTGAGAGCCGGATCGGACGCGAGGCCCGCGAGTGAGTCGCTGGCCATAAGTAACTGACCGGTTGTGGGCTGGGCTCCGCTGGCCTGAGCCACGCACAGGATTCCCGCAACGACGATCGCGAAGATGGCTGATTCAGTCTTCATATTGGGCCTTCCTTGAGTGATCGGTTCCGAAAGGTTTTCCGGCCGCAATTCTGGTGCGCAGCACGCGCACTTCAAAGAGCAGGCCTTCGACATTCATCTCGCTTTGCAGCCGTTCAATTGCGGCGGCGTTGAGTCCGCCAGGCTGGTTGGCCAGCTGATTGAGGAGGCTGTCGAGATGGCCCAACGCGATTTCCAGTGCGGGGTCGCCGCTCTGCTGGGCGTTTTTGCGGCAGATATGATTCGCCGCCAGAAGGCTCCGCGCATCATCGCGCAAGGGCGGGAGCATCTCGGTATTGTTGGCGTCGACGTGTTTCAACTCGACGAGCAACCGCTCAGAGCGGTCAAGATGATCGCCGAGGACGACGAGGACTACGTGCTGATGCGGCGGCAAAGAAGCGGGAGGTGCAGCAGCGATGCGGGTATGAGCCCGCTGCTCCCAGAGGCGCCCAGTATAGAAGGAGCCGGCAAGCAGGAGCGCGCAGGCCGCGGCATAGCTCAAACCACGCAGCAGCCCACCAATCAACCAGATTCGACGGCGTGGAGGCCAGGCCGGCAGCGAGCCACTGAGCGACTTCCACACACGATCGCCGTAGGCTGCGTCTCGGGCCGGCAGTTCGGCGGCCTTGATAGCGGCCAGGTCGCCCTGCAGTTCGGCATACGTCTCCGCGCACGCGCTGCAGCCCTGAAGGTGCTCGTCGACGTCGGAGTTGTCGGGGTCTTCGAGGTAGTAGTACTCGACCAGCTCTTCTTCACTCAAATGTCTCATGCCTTCACCCTCAATGGCGCGAGGCGGCGCCTCACTTTCTGCACCGCGCGAAACACCGCCTGCTTAGCCGTGTTGGGCGCGATTCCCAGCGTCAGGGCGATCTCTTCAGAAGAGCGCTCTTCCATGTGCCGCAATACAAATGCTGTTCGCTCAACTGGCGTCAGGCTGCGCATTGCAATCTCCTGCATGGCGCTGATTTCGCGACCGAGCAACAACCGGTCAGGACCCGCCCCGGGATCTGCAACCTGCAAGGCTTGCTGCTCCGGATCGGTTTCTTCGGCCACCCTTGCTGTTTCATCCGTCCGGCGGTTTTCGATCTTGTCGAGAGCGCAATGCACCGCGATGCGATAGATCCAGGTGCCGAAATCGGCGCGCGATTCGAAGCTCTCCAGCTTTAGGTATCCCCGCAGGAAGGCCTCTTGCACCACGTCGTCGGCATCAGCCTCATTTCCGGTGATGCGAAAGCCAACCCGGAAGAGGGTTCGGCTATGGCGCGCTACCAGAGTCCCATAGGCCTCTTTGTCCCCAGATAAAACCGACCTGATCGTGGCTTGGTCGTCCTTGCTCATGCGAACCATTAGACCGGATTTCTGAGGGCGCAGTTAGGGGAGTTTGCAGGACAGATTCTTAAGAGGTGCTGCGAGCAGCCGGTTCTAACCAGCCCGAGGGGTTACGGGCAGCCGGATGGGGCCGGATTCAACGACGGCTACCGGTGCCAGCTCCTGGTCCTTGTACTGGAGCTGGTAGAGCTTCCAGTAGAGGCTGCGGTTGGCGAGCAATTCCTGGTGGGTGCCCATCTCACGAAGCTGGCCTTTATGCATGACGAGGATCGTGTCGGCGCGCTGGATCGTGGAGAGGCGATGCGCGATGAGCACGCTGGTGCGGCCCTCTACCATGCGCTCGAGCGCGCCGCGGATGCGAAGCTCGGTGTCGGTGTCGACGCTGGAGGTGGCTTCGTCGAGGATGAGGATGTGCGGATTGTAGGCGAGCGCGCGGGCAAAGTTGATGAGCTGCTTCTGGCCGGTAGAGAGAGAATTGCCGCGCTCGCGCACGGGCTCGTCGAATCGGGCGGGTAGCGAGTCAATGAAGTCGAGCACGTTGACGTCACGGGCGGCCTGGCGCAACGTGGCTTCGGTGATGGCCTCGTTGCCGAAGCGGATGTTTTCTGCGATGGTCCCGGAAAAAAGAAACGGGTCCTGCAGTACAACGGCAAAGTGGCTGCGCAGCGCGGCGAGATCGAGTTCGCGGAGGTCGACTCCATCGAGGCGGATCGATCCGGCAGTGACGTCATAGAAGCGCATCATCAGGCTGGTCAGCGTGGTCTTGCCAGCGCCGGTGTGGCCGACGATAGCGATAGTCTGACCCGGCTCGATAGTGAAGGTGACGTCTTTGAGAATCCACTCGATGTCGGTGAATGCGGCCAGTTCTTTTGCGCGCTCAGGAGACTCGGCGAGTCGGTCCACGAGGGACTTCTGCTCCGGCGTGAGCTTCTGGTAGGTAAACCACACGTGGCGGAATTCAATTCGGTTTGACCCGTCGCCGGAGCGAGGATTCGCGGGGCTGACAATCTCCGGCGCAGTATCGAGGAGCTTGAAGATGCGCTCGCATGCGGCCATGGCGGCTTGCAGGATGTTGTATTTGTCGCTAAGGTCCTGGATGGGGCGCCAGAAGCGCTGCGAGTACATGTTGAAGGCGGCCAGCATTCCGATGGTGACCGAGCCGGAGATGACGCCGAATCCGCCACGCCAGATGACGAGCGCGATGGCGATGGAGGAGAGGATTTCAACCGCCGGATAGTAGAGCGCGTAGGCGAAAATCGTGTCCTTGAAGGCAATCATGTGCAGGCGATTTACTGCTTCGAAGTCCTTGTAGGCACGCTCTTCGCGGTTGAAGAGTTGCACCACGGCCATGCCGCTGATGTGTTCCTGGGTAAAGCTGTTGATGCGAGCGATGGCGGCGCGGACACGGCGGTAGCTCTCGCGAACGCTGTCGCGGAAAAGCCGTGTAACGATGAGGATGAGGGGTAGCACCGCGAAGGCCAGCAGCGCAAGCCACCAGTTGATCGTGAGCATGACGACGGCCATGATCGACAGGGTGAAGAAGTCATCGACGATGGCGAGTATTCCGCCGGTGAACATTTCGTTGATGGCGTCGACGTCTGAAGTGATGCGGGTAACGAGGCGGCCGACGGCGTGGGTGTCAAAAAAGCCGACGTGCATGCTCTGCATGTGGCGGAAAATGTCGCGACGCAGGTCGAACATGATCTTCTGACCGGTCCACTGCATCAGGTAGGTCTGGATGAACTCGAAGAGATACGCGGAAACCTGCGCAACCAGGAAGATCAATGCCAGGCGGGTGATGCCTTGCATGGGGTCGGTAGGCAGGTGGCGGATGAGGAAGCTGGTTGGTCCGCCTTCATGGCTGAGCAACGTCGTTCCCGAGGAGCCTTTGTCGGTGGGGAAGTAGCGGTCGATCCCGACCATGACGAGGTAGGGCCCGGCGACATCGCTCATTGATTTCAGAGAAATGGAAAGTGAAGAGATGAGGGCCTGCCACCAGTACGGGCGCAGGTAATGCCCGAGGCGCTTGATCAGGCGTGAATCATAAACATTGCCAACTGGATCTTCGTCGGCTTTGCGGAGCTCCGCCTTGTTCTCATCGGGTTTTTTCGAGTTGATTTCTTGGGGCTTCTCTGCGGCTTTCGACATGGATCGAAAATTCGGCCTACAGGTTCATTGTACGAGGAGAGCGGCGGAAGGGTCGTCAACACACTCAACAAAGGGCTTACAACACAACTGTGGTCGAGCAGTTCCTGAATATGCTGGCGGCGGCAGGCATTCATCCCTGAGCGCCTTCGCCCCGGGATTCCCGCAAAAGTCTCGGGGCTCATGATTTCATAACGTCAAAGCAGCCAAACTACACTATGCCGGATGTGCACTAGACTCGAACCGTGAGTCTCAGTGATTCCATCGCACATTCTTCAGGATTGCCCGACTTGCACCCGGTAGTGCGGCGCGGGGCTTACGTCTATCCTCCCGGTTTGCGCTTCAATCTGCCGTTCTATCGGTTTCACAGATTCTTCGACCCCAGGAATCCCATCCTGCTGTTTGAGCACCTGCGGCGCTTCGGGCGCGCGGCACACTATCGCATTTTGCTGAATGATGTAGTGCTTTTGAACGATCCTGCCGATATCGGCGAAGTGCTGATCGACAAAGCGGCATTCTTCGGCAAAGACCGGACGCAGAAGCGCATGAAGATCCTCCTCGGCGAGGGTTTGATCACTTCAGACGGAGAGACGCACGATCGGGGGCGCCGTATTGCCGCTCCCGCCTTTCACCGTCGGCGCATCGAGCGCTACGCAACGCAGATCGTGGATCTTGCTGCTGGATTTCGCGATCAATGGCAAACCGGCACGGAACTGAACATTGCTGCTGAGATGATGCGGCTGGCGCTACAGATTACGGCGCGCACGCTGTTTGATACCGAAGTGACGCCGGAGATCCACGAGATCAACGACCAGGTGAATACCGTGATGGATCTCTATCACTTCCTGGTCACGCTGCCGCAGGCTGAACTTCTGCTGGATACGCCGTTGCCGCAGATGCGGCGTTTTCAAGCGGCAAAAAAGCGGCTAGATGCCGCCGTGGACGGAATGGTGGATGCGCGCCGCTCGGAGACGGACTTGAACAGCCGTGCTGACTTGCTTTCGATGCTGCTGGCAACTCGGGACGATCAAACCGGAGGAGATGGGCGAAGGCTCGATTCCCAGCAGATCAGAGATCAGGTTCTGACAATGTTTCTCGCCGGGTTTGAGACGGTGGCCAATGCGCTGGCTTGGACGTGGTTGCTGCTGGGTCAGAATCCTCAGGCCGAGGCCCTGTTTCATGCAGAACTGGACGCGGTCCTGGGCGGACGCCTGCCGACATTCGAGGACATTCCGCGACTCGAATACACGGCCATGGTGTTGTCGGAATCGATGAGGCTGTATCCGCCGGCCTGGGCGATGGGGCGGGAGGTTCTGCAGGATGTGTCGATCGGGCCCTACCGGCTTCGCAAGGGCACGATGGTTTTCTTCAGCCAGTACCTCGTACATCGGGATCCGAAGTGGTTTCCCGATCCGGAGCGGTTCTGTCCGGAGCGATTTACCGCGGCCGCGAAGGCAGGCCGGCCACGGTTTGCATATTTCCCCTTTGGCGGAGGCGGACGGCAATGCATCGGGGAATCGTTTGCGTGGATGGAAGCCGTGCTGGCGCTGGCGACGATTGCGCAACGATGGCACGTGCGGCCTGTTGCGGGACAGAAGATTGAGTTGCAGCCGAAGATCACGTTGCGGGCGAAGAACGGAATTCAGGCCACGGTAGTGCCGAGAGACTGAGAAAACAGATCGGAGCGATGCCGTAGACTCGAAGGGTGGGTTTCCAGAGTTTTCATGGCAATGCCGCCACTGTCCGGCACTTGCGAGAGGGTTTGCGCAGCGGTCATTTTCCGCAGGCGCTGATCCTTGCTGGTCCGAGGGGTGCGGGTAAGTACACGCTTGCGCTGATGTTGGCACAGGCTGTGAACTGCCTCGAGCCAACGGAGAGTGATGGGCTTCCGGACTTTTGTGGGCATTGTGCAAATTGCCTGCGCATCGCAGAATCGGCAAACCTCGAAGAGCGGGTAGCGGAGGCTGTTGCGGCGCGCGAGGAGATGCGCGACGTGGATAAGCGCGAGACCCGTATCCTGATCCAGACCCATCCCGACTTGCTGATCGTGCCGCCCGACCCTCCGCAACTTTTGATCAAGCTAGGGCAGGTGCGTGCGGTAATTCACGCGGCTTTTTATCGGCCGCCGGCAGATGCGCACCGGGCGTTCACGATCTTCACGAGTTCGGCTTTTATGAAAGAGGCGGCGAACAGCCTGTTGAAGGTCCTGGAGGAGCCGCCGGAGCGCACGTCGCTGATTCTGCTTACTGAAAATCCGCATGAACTGCTACCGACAATCCGCTCGCGCTCGGTTCTCTACAGGTTGGGAGCGCTACCGGTGGCAGAAATTGAGCAGCTACTCGCCGAGCGCCGTCCCGAGCTGAAGCCGCAACGGAGAGCGCTGGCGGCGAGGCTGGCAGAAGGTGCTGTGGGTCGCGCGCTCACACTGGATCTCGAGGCATATCTTGCGAGCCGCCATGATGCGCTGCTGATGCTGAAGACGGCACTCAGGGAACCGGATTACTCGGCGCTGTTTCGCACGACGGAAACCTATCGTGGCGGGGCCGATGGGCAGGAGAGGACGATTAACCTGCTGCGTGCGCTGGGAAGTCTGCTCGAAGATCTGCTGCTCATGGTTGCGGGAACGCCGGGGCTCATTCGCAATCTCGATCTTTCCCCTGAGCTCGAACGCATGGCGCAGGGAATGACGATCGACTGGATCGCCGCAACTTCCCGCGCGGCTGTGCAGGTGGAGCAGGGGATGCGGCGCAATCTATTGCGGTCCCTGTCAATTGATGCGATGGCGGTGAGCCTGCAAGAGCGATAACCGGTAGGTTTTTCCGGGGGCATCCACATCGAATGTGCAACTCTGTTCTTGTCAGCGGCGTCATTTAGGTTAGAATCAAAAGGCTTTCAGAGCGAAGACACACTTAGAGTCTGGAACAGGGCTGTGCTGGCGATTTGTGTTTCGAGCAGGCTCTTTAGCTGCACTTGTGTACAGCGTAATTTTTCGTTTGCCTTGTTAAGCAAATTGAGGCGGTTTTTCTGCATCTGTGCAATCAAGCGTTCCGTTGCCGTGGAGGATCCTTTTCATGAATACTCAGTCAATTCTGCCGGGCGCGGAAGGCCAGCGCCGAGCCGAAGTTTTTTATCCGACTCATCGTAAAAAGCAGACTTCGATATCATCGCCCTCTTTTCGATTTACAAACTACGAGGTCAACGAGGAAGCTTCTCATCGGCAGGCAGAGCAATTTTACTTGCAGAAGCAGATTCAGTCGCAAACTCCGATGGTGATTGTGCTGGAAGACGGCGAGCGCCTTGAAGGCCAGATCGAGTGGTACGACCGGGGAGTCCTGAAGGTCCGCGGTCGGGCGAAGATGCTGATTTATAAATCTTCGATCAAGTACATGTACAAACTTGGGGAAGCCGGGCAGTAGATGCTCGGCAGTTGCTAATCCTTCGCGGAGTGCGCAGCTTTGCGCAGGCGATCCCTGATCGCCTCTCCAACTCCTGCGGCATCTGGTAATGGACATAGAATCACCGTACAGCCTTCGGCATCAAGAGCGCGCAGCCCCGCATAGAGTTTCTCGGCAAGCTCATCGGGTGCGCCCCAATGACCCCAGGGAAAAACGGTTGCGTCTTTTAGCGGAGGTGCCAGGATGGCGCTGGCAAGTTCAGCTGGGAGCATGAGGCCGAGGCGACCATCTCCTTGCAGGGGGATGGCTGCGCGAGCCAGGCGCGCGAGGAGTTCCGCGAGCGTGCTCTCCACAAGAATTAAGCGCGCACGTGGGGCATAATGGCGCAGGCCCACGCCGGGGGATGGAATTGACTCGCGTGCAGCGGTCTGCGGAAGCATTTTTTCCTCATAGTTAATGACGGGGCCGGCGATTTCGCGAATCTGCTGGGCGGTAATGGCGCCGGGGCGGTAGATCATCATGGGACTTTGTGTGGGATCGAGAACCGTGGATTCTACGCCGTGACGGGTGGGACCGGCATCGATTATGGCGTCGATTTTGCCGTCGAGATCATCGAGCACGTGCGCGGCGGTGGTGGGGCTGATATGGCTGAAGATATTGGCGCTAGGCGCGGCGACGGGCACGCCGGCCTGGCGAATTATTTCGAACGCCACTGGATGCGCGGGCATGCGAATGCCGACGAGTGGCCGCCCGGCCGTGACAATATCGGGGACAGCTACGGAACGGGGCAGGAGCAGGGTCAGGGGACCGGGCCAGAAGGCTTGCATCAGTTCGAGCACGATTGGTGAGACTTGGGCAACAAGTGGTTCGAGCATCGCGTTCTGGTTAACGGGTCCGGCGATGTGGACGATAATCGGGTCCCACGACGGACGCTGCTTGGCCTCGAAGATGTGCGCGACGGCGGCGGGGTCGAGGGCATTGGCGCCGAGTCCGTAGACGGTTTCAGTGGGCAGGGCCACCAGACCGCCGGAGCGAAGGATCTGCGCGGCCTGCGCGATGGCGGCTCGCGCCTCGTCAGTCTCCATGCGGGCGGGGTCAACCGAAAGGCGCAGAGTCTTCACGTACTTATTGTCGCCGTTTGAAGCCTTTACCGCTAGCTGCGTATACTCGCTGCTTACATGTCTATCGAAACCGAGATCAAATTTCGCGTTGCAAATGTTGGCGAACTCGCCGAGCGATTGCGTAAGGCGGGTTTTCGCGAGCAGACGCCGCGGGCGTTCGAGAGCAATGTTCTCTATGACACGCCGGACCGGTCGATGCGCGCGCGGACCGAGATTCTGCGCATTCGGAACTATGCGGGCAAGTGGACGGTGACGCACAAGCGCCTGCCTGACGTGGGGCCGGGCGAAGATGCGCACAAGCATCGAGTCGAGACGGAAACCGAAGTTGCCGACGGCGACGTGCTGGCGCAGGTGTTTCTGTCTATCGGGCTGGTGGCTGCTTTCCGGTACGAAAAGTGGCGCAGCGAGTGGACCGACGGCGAAGGCCATTGCGTAATCGATGAGACACCGATCGGAGATTACGCGGAGCTGGAAGGATCGCCGGAATGGATCGACCGGACTGCGGCGCGGCTTGGAGTGGATCGCTCGGCCTACCTGACGCTCAGTTACGGCCGGCTCTTCGAACTGTGGCGTGCGGAGCATCACTCAGACGCGAATGATCTGACGTTCGATGCTGTGTCGCAGACTACTTCCTAGGGCCAGTCAATTCTCTACGGATTGATAGGAACGTCGGGTTGCCCGCGCGCTTCCGGCGTGGAAGTACGTTTGCATAGATTGGCGGCGAGATGAAGGCCGTAGAGAAGAAGGCCTGCGCGCCGCGTGTCGACGAGAGGAGACCTTAGAGCTTCGAGGGCTTTGGCTGCTGCAGTCCGGATGCCGCGGAGATCTTCGAAGCTGGGCTGGGAGAGTTCTCTGGGTTTTCGAGTGGCCGAGTTGCGGAAGTGAAGTTTGGCGTGGTGGAAGCAAAACGGCTTGCCGCGGAGTGCGGGCGAGTGACACTTGCGGCCGTTGGGCATGGTGTGGCGACATTCGATAAACATGAGCGGTGCTCCTTTGTGGGGGTGTACCCCTATACTCTGTGCGGAAAGTTGCCCGTTTCAATGACATGACAGCGGGTTGGCCGTCAGGATCTTCAATGGAAAGAACTTAGACGCAGAAGCTTCTCGGGAAAGGACTTAGAGGCAGTGAACAGAGATCAGTGAACAGAAATCAGATCTGAGAAGGGAGATCAATCGTTCGACATCTCGGTTGACCGCGCCGGGCCCTTATCCCGACGCCAATTTCCATTGTGCGCTGAAAGGGGAAATAGCCTGCAAAATGGGGGCGTCGGGAAGCTATTCGAAAGGAAAGGGTTGGAGAATATTCTTCGAAACTGGGGTTGACAGAGCCTTGAGATGAACCCCTGCAGTGAGACAGTTTTGTTTTTGACAGATTGCGGTTTGCTGGATGATTGTGTTCATTTTGTTGGTTCTTCGGCAGAGTGGTTATCGGTTGGTGAAGCGGAGACAGGCTCTGGTGGAGACCAACCTGTCAAGGAATAGCCAACTGGAGACTCATCGATCTGATGAGCTGGGGAGCCGGGTTGAACTGGCTCCCCCTTTTCTTTTTGGGGGCGACCTCTGCGGTGCTTCCAGGATCGATAGATTTCCCCATGCCTTGAAAAACTCACAGCGGGTGCCGACGAGCTGGTCTGCGGTGCCGAGCCAGCTTCGAACTCCTCCGGGGTCTTGTATCCCAGGGCGGAGTGGAGCCGGAGCCGGTTGTAATAATGCTCGATGAACTGTTCGAGGTGGGCGTTCAATTGGTCGATGTACTGGTATTTGTGTACATCGATCTGCTCCCGCTTGAGGGTCTTGATGAAGCTTTCGCAGAAGGCATTGTCGTAAGGATTCCCGGGGCGGCTCATGCTGGGCAGGATGCCGTGGATGTCCAGAAGCGCCGTGTACTGCTGGGAAGCGTACTGGATGCCGCGATCGGAGTGATGCACCAGGCCAGGCGCAGGCTGACGCAGGGTGATGGCTCGTTGGAGGGCCAACAGCGGCAGGCGCGTGGTCAGGGTGCGGTCCAGCGCCCACCCGATCACTTTACGCGAGAACACATCCAGCACCACGGCCAGATAGACGAACTCCTGGCGCAGCCGGATGTAGGTAATGTCGGCCACCCACAGCTGGTTGATAGCCGTGAGCTTGATGCGGCTGGCCAGGTTCAGATAGACCCCCTGCTCGTGATCCGACTCGGTGGTCGCGAGGAAGGCCTTCGGCTCGATGCCGAGCAGGTCATCCTCGCGCATCAGCCGCAGCACACGCTTATGGTTGACGGCCATGCCGCGCCGATGCAGCTCGACGGTCACCCGCCGGTAGCCGTAGCGACGGCGATGCTCAAGCACGATCTGCTGGATGGCGTTGCGCACTTCCATCTGCTCCTCGCCAGGATAGCGGGGTTGAAGAAAACGGTAGAATCCAGCGCGGCTGACCTGCGCCAGCCGGCACATCGGCTCCACTCCAAGGCTGCTTTGCGTCGGCATCATTTCCCGGATTGCTTCCCAGATGCCATTGCGCCAGAGCCGGTACTGGCCTGGCTGAGAGCCGCGACCTTTTCGCAGGCAGCCTTCAAAAAATCCACTTCCAGCGTCTTCTTCGCCAGCGCTTTCTTCAACTGAAGGTTCTCCTGGCGTAGACGCTGTTCGGTCCCCTGTCGCTGCTTCTCCCGATCCCGTTGATGAACATCTCGCCACGAATACAACAGCTGGCGCGAGATGCCCAGTTCACGGCACAACTGCGCCACATTCGACGTCACAGACAAACGACGAAGAGCCGTCTCCCGGAACTCCTTGCTGTACTTCACATACTTCTGACCCATTTGCAGTTCTCCCTTCCCTGCAAACTGTCAAAATTCTATCTGTCTCACTTTTGGGGTGCACTCCAGCCTTGAGGTGCACCCCTGCTACGCGTCGTCGAGCCTCGGACCGGTCCATTTCGGATTAGGTGCAGAAGGGGAGGCTAATCTGGTCGAAATCAAGTGGCCCAGCGGCATCGTGCAGATCCTCAAGAACATCGACGCCGACCGTGTCATCGAGGTGACGGAACCCACGATTGCGGGCGGCGCTCCCGAGTAGCCTGCATGATGCTTGCGCTAGACGCCGCCACCAACTAACGCTGACCTTGTTCCTCCGGCTGCTTAATGGAACTAGACTTCATTTGATGGTCGTGTCACCGCCGAACCGGACGTTTCTATTTCTACGACGTTCACTGACACCTCAGCGAAAGTAGCGTTAGGCTTCCGCGCCGTGGCATTTCTTGTATTTCTTGCCTGAGCCGCAGGGGCAGGGGTCGTTGCGGCCGACCTTGTCGCCGGTGCGGCGCTGCGAGGCGGTCTGGCTGCCGTTTCCGCCTCCAGCGCGCGTGGCGGCTTCGAGTTCGCGCTGCTTCTTGCGGGCGAACTCCTTCTCCAACTGGTCGATGGTTGTGGAAGGGGCACGCGTGGGAATCGCAATTTCTCTCGACGGTGCATCGTGGAATGTCGGCTGGCCGTCGCCATTCAGAGTTAACTGTTCGGCGCTGGCGACGGGCGGTGCAGGCGGAACGATTCTGCGCGGCTCCGGTGGCGCATCGATTGGACGGCCATCGGGGCCGAGAATCTGCATGCGGAAGAGGAAGCGGACGGTGTCTTCCTGGAATTTAGCCATCATGGCTTCAAACATGTCGAAGGACTCGCGCTTGTAGGCCACCAGCGGATCCTGCTGCGCGTAGCCGCGCAGGCCGATGCCCTCTTTCAGGTGGTCCATGGACAGCAGGTGATCTTTCCACAGGCCGTCGATCACGCTGAGCATGACCATGCGCTCGTGATAGCGCATCTGGGGCGCGCTGAGGATGTGCTCTTTCTGCTCGTACTGCTGCTTGAGCTTCTCGAAGATCTCGTCGCCGAGTTCGTGACGTCCCAGTTCCTCCGGACGGATTCCGGCAGCGGACATGCTGAATCCGAACTGGCCGACTAGTTTCTCATCCATGCCCTTGATGTTCCACTGGTCGGGGTGCTTGTCTTCGGGCGCAAATTCGTCGAGGATGCCGCTGAGGATTCCACCGACATAGTCGTCCAGAATGAGCTCGCGCTGGTCGACGCCTTCGAGCAGCTGGCGGCGCAAGCCATAGACGGCTTCGCGCTGCTTGTTCATCACGTCGTCGTACTCGAGCAGATGTTTGCGCGATTCGAAGTTCTGCGATTCAACGGCTTTTTGTGCGGCCTCGATGCGATTCGAGATCATTTTCGACTCGATGGGTACGCCTTCTTCCATACCGAGCTTCTCAAGCAGCGTGCTAACCCACTGCTTGGCGAAGATGCGCATGAGGTCGTCTTCGAGGGAGAGATAGAAGCGCGAGGCGCCGGGATCGCCCTGGCGGCCGGCGCGGCCGCGAAGCTGGTTGTCGATGCGGCGTGACTCGTGGCGCTCGGTGCCGAGGATGAAGAGCCCGCCTTTGGCGATGACTTCTTCGTGTTCTTTCTGCGCGGCCTCGTTGTGGACGGCGAAGGCTGCGGACCAGTCGGCGTCAGCAACTTCAAATTCCTGGCCGTTGTAGTAAAAGCGCTGAAAGCCCGCAGGCGCCATGGGACTGATGGCTCCTTCGGCGACACTGATGGCGCGGGCGCGGCCTTGCTTCACCAGTTCCTGGCGCGCGAGAAACTCGGCATTGCCGCCGAGCAGAATGTCGGTGCCGCGTCCGGCCATGTTGGTGGCAATGGTGACCATGCCGAGGCGTCCGGCCTGCGCGACGTATTCGGCTTCGCGTTCGTGCTGCTTGGCGTTGAGCACTACGTGGCGGATGCCCTTGCGCTGCAGAATCGCGGAGAGGCGCTCGGATTTTTCGATCGACACGGTGCCGACCAGAACCGGCTGCTGCGTTTCGTACAGCGTGGCGATGTCGTCTGCGGCGGCTGTGAATTTCTCTTTTTCAGTGCGGTAGACGACGTCGGCGATTCTCTTTGCGGAGCAGCGGCTTGTTGGTCGGGATGACGACGATTTCGAGCTTGTAGATTTTCTCAAATTCGGCGGCCTCGGTTTCGGCCGTGCCGGTCATGCCGCTGAGCTTCTTGTAGAGGCGGAAGTAGTTCTGGAAGGTGATGGTGGCGAGGGTCTGGTCTTCCTTGCGGATGTTGACGCCTTCCTTGGCCTCGATGGACTGGTGCAGGCCATCGCTCCAGCGGCGGCCGGGCATGAGGCGGCCGGTGAAGGTGTCGACGATGATGACCTCGCCGTCCTTGACCACGTATTCGACGTCGCGCTTGTAGAGCGAGTGGGCCTTGATGGCGGTTTCGACGTAGTGCTTGAGTTCCCAGTTCTCGGCGCTGGCGATGTTGTCGATGCCGAGCGCTTTTTCAATGGTGACCCAGCCTTCGTCTGTCACACCAATCGTCCGGTGCTTCTCGTCGACAACGTAGTCGCCGGTGAAGGTCTTGCCTTCGAGGCTGTCGATCTCTTCGCCCAACTCTAGCGCGGGAATGATCTTCTTAACGCGCGCGTACTTGTCGGTGGTCTGGTCGGTGGGGCCGGAGATGATGAGCGGGGTACGGGCTTCGTCGATGAGGATGGAGTCCACTTCGTCGACGATGGCGTAGTAGTGGCCGCGCTGCACGCAATCCTTGATTTCGAACTTCATGTTGTCGCGCAGGTAGTCGAAGCCGAACTCGTTATTAGTGCCGTAGGTGATGTCGGCGGCGTAGGCGCGGCGGCGCTCGTCGTCAGAGAGGTCGTGCACAATGACGCCGACGGTGAGGCCGAGGAACTCGTAGATCTTGCCCATCCACTCGGCGTCGCGCTTGGCCAGGTAGTCGTTGACGGTGACCACGTGGACGCCATGGCCGGCGAGAGCGTTGAGATAGCAACTGAGAGTGGCGACGAGAGTTTTGCCTTCGCCGGTCTTCATTTCGCTGATCTTGCCCTGGTGCAGGACCATGCCACCGATGAGCTGGACATCGAAGTGGCGCATTTTGACAGCGCGCCAGCCGGCTTCGCGGACTACGGCGAAGGCTTCGGGCAGGATTTCGTCGAGGGCGGCACGCTCGGCCGTTTTGATCTCTTCGGCGTCAGTGAGGCCTTGAAGCTTGGCGGCGATGCGCGCGCGGAAGTCGGTCGTCTTGGCCCGAAGTTGTTCATCCGACAGCTTTTCCATCTCCGGCTCAAAGGCGCCGATCTGGGAAACAATGGGAAGCAATTTCTTGATGACCCGCTCGTTGGCGGTGCCAAATACTTTCGTGAGTGCCTTATCGAAAAACATAGAACTCCAATCTTCCAGTATAAATGTCATGAATTGCAGCGATTGGGATGAGCGGCGATCAGCAAGGCGTGGCGGCAATCGCTGCGCTAGCGCAGAAAAATCAAACGAGCCGCGGCGGAGGACGCTGGAAGAGCGCGGAAAGCAGAGGCACTGCGGGCGCACGGCCCAAGCACTGGATGGATGCGACAGAAAGCGGAGTGAGGGGCGAGACCAGTCCGATAAACAACACCGGAAGCATCGCGATCAATGCGCCTGGGACCGGCATTACGCAACCTTGAATTGGCATGGCGGCCGGAACCGGGATTTGCGAACCGGAATGCACCGGAATGCGCAGCGAGGTTCTGACTCTGGCTCCGGGCCAGGAAATCGAGTACCGGGTGCGCGTAGGTTCTGGCGCTCTGCAGACCCGCCTCGGCTCGGGCAATCGACGTGAATGCGACGGCGGCAATTGCCACCCACATCCAAGCGCGTTTGTTGCGAGTCCAAGGCACTTTAAGCATCCGTATCATATTTTGCCACAAATCGCAGGGTCGGCGGTGGGCGGCGGAGTGTGGGCATTTGGCGTTGCCTGGCTCATCGGAGGCGAACAGAAAGAACATCGACTTCCTCGCCGCGGCGGATCCGCCGCAATTGACGCATCAGGTGCTTCTTAGGTGGATCTGGATTGCCATTATCATCTTCATCCGCGTCTTCGACCTGGCGATGCTGGGCTTCGACGGCGTGGAGAATGCGCGGCCTGTAAATCAGCGTCAAACCGAGAACCACGGCTCCAAGCCCGTTCGAAGACGGAGAAGACAGGAACCCGCGCTTTCTCGATTTTCGATTGCGACGCGATGGCACGCAGAACAGGTAGTAGTAAGCCAAAAGGCCCAGAATCGCCATAAATGGCGAGCCCATAGCTAGTGCAGCAACTGCACTATATAAAGCATCCATAAAAAGTGCCTTCCGATGTGGGGCAAACATTCGCTTTGGGTAATCACCGGGACACCTGCGGCGCAAACCGCAAGGTCCTGAGATAAGGGTCTAAGCGAGTCGGAAAGGCGGAGGTGGAGGGCGCTGGAAGGAAGGAGCAAGCGATGGAGCTTCAGACGTGTGGCCGAGCGAGAGGACCGGCAGTAGCGGCAACAGGCTGAACGGGACAAGCAGGCCGACGAAGAACGCGGGAAGAAGCGCCATCCATGCAGGGGCGTCTGTGCTATGGCCGTGCGGGACGAGCAGAGCGACGAAGGCGATCACGATGGCTGCGATCGCTATCCAGAACCAGGCACGCTGCTGTCGAAATACGTTCATAGCCCTGGGCAGAGTATAGCAATGACGGAGTTTCCTAGTTCGGCATTTCTCGTTATGGGTTTGAGGCTCAGCCGGAGGACCGGTCCGGTAGCTTGCAACGAATTCAGTGCATTTCAGCGGCTTGGCGGAGATTTTGGAATCTTTCGGGATGGACTGGAATCCGTTGATGCGGAGGGGTTTTGATGGCTGACAAGAACGATGCGGCGTTGCGGCAGCACTTGGTAGAGCTTTTGACGGGCGGGCATGCGCACGCCACTTTTGAGCAGGCAGTGAGGGGATTGCCGGAGGAGTTGCGGGGGAAGGTGCCGAGGGGCGCGGAGCACAGTCCATGGCAGCTGCTGGAGCATCTGCGGATTGCGCAGTGGGACATTCTGGAATTCTCGCGGGATGCAGGAGCACGAGTCGCCGAAGTGGCCGGAGGGCTACTGGCCGAAGGAGAAGGCCCCGACAGACGAGGGTGCGTGGGACAAAAGCGTACGGGCGTTCAAACGTGATCTGAAAGAGATGGCTGCGCTGGTCGAAGACCCGAAGACGGACCTGTTCGCGAAGATTCCACATGGGGATGGACAGACGGTATTGCGGGAAGCGTTGTTAGCGGCGGACCACAACGCGTATCACATTGGGCAACTTGTGCTGGTGCGGCGGCTGCTAGGGGCATGGGAATAGGGCTTTGCCAGGCCCTGCGCGCATAGACGGGATCGCGGTCCTTTGGTTCCGGACGGCGGCATAGAAGCAGGTTCTTCGTGTCGCTTACCCCACAAACTGTCGTTTGTGGGGCCCCAAGCGTGCGGCACTCAGAATGACAAGTTAGAGGCCAGGGCGATTAGAGGTCAGGGCGATTGAAAGTCAATTGGTTGTCAGGCCGAGGCCTCCACGCGCCAGAAGCGTTTGTACTCGCGCGAGGATTTCGTCACGGATGACGCGGACTTCTTCCATGGGCTGGCCCTTGGGATCGCGGAGGGGCCAGTCGTCGCGACGGAGGCCGGGGACGTAGGGGCATTTGTCGCCGCAGCCCATGGTGATCAGGAGTTGTGCCTGGCGCGCGAGGTCTTCGGTGAGCTTTCTGCGGTTTCGCGCTGCTGAGGTCGATGCCGATCTCCTGCATGGCGGCGAGCACTTCGGGATGAACGCGCGGGCCGGGCTCGGTGCCAGCGGAGAAAGCCTCTGCCTTGGTGCGATCGGCGAGCTGATTGAAGAACGCGGCCGCCATCTGTGAGCGGCCGGCGTTGTGTACACAAGCGAAGATAACCTTGAACATCATTCCTCGGTGGCGCTCATTGAATTCCGATGTTGTCGATTTCCTCTTGCAAGGCAAAGGTGTCCAGCGTGCTCAGGGGCAGGCAGAGAAAGAGGCTAATGCGTCGGTCGAGTACAGAGAAGGCGTTTGAAAAGGCTCGATCGATCTCTTCGGGTGTGCCTTTCACAGCGGCTGGGTCGGGTACTCCCCAATGCGCGGTCATAGGTTGGCCTGGCCAGAACGGGCAGACCTCCCTCGCCGCGTTGTCACAGACAGTGAAAACGAAATGAAGCGGCGGCGCATTGGGTCCCGAGAACTCATCCCAGGACTTGCTGCGGAGGTTGTCGGTTTTCAATCCGGCTTTTTCAAGCTGAAGAATGGCTTCCGGCCGTACTATGCCGGATGGATGACTACCGGCACTGTAGGCGGTGAAATTCGGAAAGCCTTTGTGGCGCATGAGTGCTTCAGCCAAAATGGAGCGGGCGGAGTTTCCGGTGCAGAGAAACAGCACGTTGTAGCGAGCCATGTAGGGCGTCCTCTTGAAAAATGGAAAAGCGAGTCAGCTGTCCGCAAATCAACTTACGAACAGCAGGTTGGGCCGCAGCAGGATTTTGCGGGCGTGACTGCGGGCTTGATGGCGTAGACCTTTACGCTGGCAGCGGCCGCGTTGACGTCGTAGTTCGTGAGGAGCGTCTTCAACTCAGCGTGCAGTGTGGCATCGGCAACGGGAGCGGAAGAGCAGCAGGAGGTTTCGACGACCTGCAGCGGATTGGAGTCGTTCATCGCCGGAGAACAACAGCCGGACTGGTTTTCGACTTTGGCGTACGCGTTCAGGTCTGCGCCGCTGTCGACGATTTCAACGTGCTCGAAGCCCGCGGCGAGGAGACCGGAGCGGTAGTCGTCGATGCGGACGGCTCCGGCGATGCAGCCGACATAGGCGGCGACGCTTTTCGCGATGGCCTCGGGTAGATCCTGCTTCAGTGCGATGTCGCTGACGGCGAGGCGGCCTCCGGGCTTGAGGACGCGAGCGATTTCGCGGAAGACAGCGGGCTTGTCGGGCGCGAGATTCAGTACGCAGTTGGAGATGACGCAATCGACGGACCCGTCCGGGAGCGGAATCCTGTCGATGGTGGAGAGATGGAAATCGACGTTGGTGTAGCCGCCGGCCTTGGCATTGGCTCTCGCTCGCTCGATCATGGCGGGAGTCATATCGATGCCGATGGCGCGGCCTTGAAGACCCACCTGCTTCGACGCGAGAAATACATCGAGTCCGCCGCCGGAGCCCAGATCGACCACGACTTCGCCAGGCCTGAGGTGCGCGGTGGCAGTGGGATTGCCGCAGGAGAGGCCCATGTTTGCCTCGGCTGGTATCGACGTGAGCTCTTCAGCCGTGTAGCCGAAGGCCTCGGCTACGGCTTTCACTCCGGCGTCAGCGCTGGAAAGGGAACTCTCTGCAACGGCTGCGTACTTTGATTTCACCGATTCAAGAATCTGTTCTGCCATGATTCAGTCCTTATAAAACATATTCACGTAAACGAATATATCTCTTGCGGACGTATTCGTCAAGGCGTATATATAACTCATGGCGGCAAAATCATCGCAGTTCAATATGGAGAGGTTCTTTCAGGCGCTCGGCGACAACACGCGGCTGCGTTTGCTGAACCTGATGGGAGACCAGGAAATTTGCGTTTGCTATTTCGTGGAGATCCTGGCGCAGGGGCAGCCGAAGATTTCGCGGCACCTGGCGTATTTGCGGAGGGCGGGAATTGTGCAGGCGCGGCGCGAAGGGAAGTGGATGCACTATCGCATTGTGATGCCGCCGAATGCGGGGGCGGCGCAGGTGTTGCGACAGACGCTGATGTGGCTCAGCGAAGATCGCGCGATGCAGGCGGACCGGGCAAGGCTGTCGAAGGCCTGCTGTAGTCCGGCGAAGTTTGTGGCGCTGCAAAGCGCTCCACGGCCCGCTGCGGTGGATTGCACCACAACTGTTGAGGTTGGTTAACGATGGCGAGCACACCTTACACGCGAGGACAGATCTGCGCTCCGCTGGCACGGAAGAAGCTGTCGTTTCTCGATCGGTTTCTGACGCTGTGGATTTTTCTGGCGATGGCGATTGGCGTCGCGCTGGGACATTTTGTGCCGGGCTCGGCTGCATTCGTGAACCGCTTTCAAAGTGGAACGACCAATATCCCTATCGCTATTGGGCTGATCGTCATGATGTTTCCGCCGCTGGCGAAGGTGCGTTACGAGAAGCTGGGCGAGGTGTTTCGCAGAAAGCGCGTGCTGGGGCTCTCCCTGGTGCAGAATTGGCTGATCGGCCCGGCCCTGATGTTTGCTCTTGCTGTTCTGTTTCTTCGCGGCGAGCCGGCGTACATGCGGGGCCTGATCCTGATCGGCATTGCGCGGTGCATCGCGATGGTGCTGGTGTGGAATGAGCTGGCGAATGGCGATACGGATTACGCTGCAGGGCTGGTCGCGATCAACAGCGTCTTTCAGGTGCTCTTCTACTGCTTCTATGCGTGGGTCTTCATCACGGTGCTGCCGCGGTGGCTCGGACTGCAAGGCAGTGTCGTCGATGTGAGCATCGCGCAGATCGCGAAGAGCGTGGGCGTTTACCTCGGCATTCCGTTCGTGTCGGGGATGGTGACGCGGTTTGTCCTTATTCGCCTGAAGGGCGAGGAGTGGTATCGCACGCGCTTCATTCCGCGGATCAGCCCGCTGACGCTCGTAGCGCTGCTGTTCACGATTCTCGTTATGTTTTCGTTGAAGGGTGATCTAATTGTGCGGCTGCCGCTGGATGTGCTGCGCATCGCAATTCCCCTCGTGATTTACTTCCTCATCATGTTCCTGGTGAGCTTCGGGATGGGCAAGCGGCTAGGGGCGAATTACGCGCAGTCCGCAACGCTCTCATTTACTGCCGCTGGAAACAATTTCGAGCTGGCGATTGCAGTGGCGGTTGCGGTCTTCGGGTTGAATTCGGGCGAGGCATTTGTGGGCGTGGTCGGGCCGCTGATTGAAGTTCCGGCGCTGATTGGACTAGTCAACGTCGCATTCTGGATGCAGCGGCGCTATTTCGCGCCGGGAGCTCGTGAACTTGCTGGTCAGCCTGTGCGTTGAATGGATATCGATGAAAGAAGAGATGGTCTGGAGCTCGCGGTCTCCCACCCTTGGCCGAAACACGGTCAAGGATGGGGCACAGCTTTTGCGTGATCACGTGGCGTGGAGCGCACCGATTCGCTAATCCATCTTCATCCCGGGCATGGCGTCGTGGTCCATGTTGTCGTGGCCGTCGTGATCGTCGACGGACCAGATTTTGCTGGGGTCCGATTCATAGGGATACACGTGGACCATCCAGCCGAAGACGTGGGGAAGAAAAACTCCGCCGGCGGCATCGCAGGCTTCCTGCGTATGGATGGAGCCGAGCAGGCCAAACCTTGCATTGGGACCGAAGTAGGCGGCCTTCTTTCCGGCCGGCGCCTTGCAGAAGTTGATGTGCTGATGCCAGCGCGCAATGCTGAGAGGGATGCGGCCGTTGATCTCGTCTTCATTGGCATCGACGCGGGCGGTGTACATGACGCCAATAAGTTTGTAGCCGCCGTCGGGGGTCTTGCGATAGAGCAATGAGGTCGGCTTGAGTGGATCGAAGTGGCTCCATGCCGCGATCCCATTCGCCGCTTTCGTGAAGTGATACATGGGCTGGGGAATGTTGGGAAGGAAGATGCGATATCCGTCAGCCAGTGCCTTGCGATAGTCCTCGTAGGGAGCCATGGCGGCCTTCGCTGCAGTTGCGATTGCGTCTGCCTTCGCCTGATCGCCGGGCTGTTTCGGACGCAGAGTCGTCATGTACATGTGTCCAGACATGTGGGCCATGCCCTGCATTTCATGATCAGATCCGCCTGACTGAGCAGGGAGAACCCGCGTGATTGCGAAAAGAAGGATAGCGCAGTTGAGAAGACGTGTGGACATGGGGACCTCCGTTTGGGAAACCGCTTCGTTGCTTCGTACGTTTTGAAGCGGTTTTTGGTTCCCGTTGTCAGGAACCAAAGGCAACAGCAGATCCTTCGGCTCACCACCCCCAAGCTTAAGAAAGCGCTTGGGGCCCGGTTCGCTCAGGATGACACCTATTCACAGTCTGCAACCGACCTGGCTTCAGCCTTGGTGCTCGGCGGCAACCAAGCGTTCCGATACGGCTTCGACGATTTGCTCGTGCACTTCATCGATGCTGAGGTTGCCTTCGATGAGGACGACGCGGCTGGGTTCGCGACGGGCAATCTCGCGGTACTTCTCCCAGACTCGCTTGAAGAATTCGCCCTGTTCCTGCTCGAAGCGGTTTTCGTCCTGGCCGGTTTGCGCGGTAGTGCGCTCGTTGCGGTTGCGGGCGCGGGCGAGGCTTGACTCGAGCGAGGGCAGAAGCAGCAGCGTGAGGTCGGGCTGAAGATCGCCACAGATGAGCCGGTGCAGATCAAGAACGCGCTCGGAGCCGAACTGGCGGCCTCCGCCCTGGTAGGCCTCGGTGGAGTCGGTGAAGCGATCACAGAGAACAATACGGCCGGCGGCTAGCGCGGGCTCGATGACTTCGGCGATGGCCTGGGCGCGATCGGCGAACATCAGAGCCATCTCGGTGGTGGGCGCGAGCGGGGTGGAGCCGGAGTCGAGCAAGAGTGCCCGGATGCGGTCGCCGGTAGCGGTGCCGCCTGGCTGTCGGGTAATGACCGGATCGAGGGCGCGCTTTTGCATCCAAGTTGCCAAGCGCTTGATTTGCGTGGTTTTGCCGGAGCCGTCGAGGCCCTCGAGGGTGATGAACAATCCGCGCGGCATGCCGAGAGTCTACCACCCGTAGGTAATGGGTTGCGGAGGGGTGGCCGGGATGACGATGTTGTTGAATTTGTGTTACAAACAGGTGATTCTCAATTTGAAGTCGGAGCAATCCTGTGGGCGGCCCATATGCCGCAGGGTCTTTCTTCGGTCGCGCAATAGAAGATCGTTGCGGCGGCCACGGTCCGACCCCTTCGACAACCACAGCAGTCGCCGGGGCGTCCGGCCGACAGAAAATCCCGCGAACGTCACACGCCACATGGACTGCGTTTCCAGCCGGTTGGGGAAGACTAAGAGCGCAAGAAACTGCGCTCAATTGGAGTATTGAATGTCGATGCTTTCTGTATTGAAAAAACTTGCCGCCGGCGGAGCCATTGCGGCTGCACTTTTTGCCACCGCACGCATGAACGCGCAGAACTTGACGCTCGAAGGTCAGACGGGCGGCTTCATCACGCCGACGGCTTACGTGGTGTACACAGACAAGGACCATTTGTGGTCGCATCCGGCAGTTGGATACCACTTTGTGAATGCCTCCAGCGTGATCGGCTACGTGCACACGTTCTCGATTGAAGAGGGAATTGCAAATCGCGCGGAGTTTGGCTATACGCGCAGCGTGCACTTCGAAGGCAATAGCCCGGCCTTCAGCAGCCTCTGGGACTTTTCGGGGATGAACGTATTTAACGGTAAGGTTGTGGGTATCAAGGATGGTCAGTTCGGGGCATGGACGCCGGGCATCGGCGCGGGATTCGTGGTGCGCACAGGCGACAAGTTTGTGAGTGGCGCGCTGAACCAGGAACTGACGGGCACGCTGAAGTCTTACACAAACGAGGACGTGTACGTGGCAGCGACCAAGACGTGGCTACATCCGCCAGTGCCGTTCCTGCTGAACTTCGGCTTCAAGATGACGAACGCTTCGATCTTCGGGCTTGGCGGACAGTCAACGCGGTTTATGGGACGGCTCTTCGGCGGACTCGGTATTCCGATTCCGCTCGGACACAACCTTGCTGCAGTACCGGCGATCGGATTTACGCAGCAACCGCCTCAGGTGGTGAACCTGGGCGCTATCCTGTTTCCTCCAGGGAGCGGCGCGCACATTCCGACGACGATGGATTACGCGGTGCGCGTGACGCAGAAGGAGAGTCCACATTTTGCGTTTGATATTGGTCTGGGACATGTGGCGGGCGTGATCGGCAATACGGCCGTTCCGACCGGCGTGGCGAACCCTCCGTACGTGGTGGTTCCGATCGATCTGAAGGCAAATCTGGTTCTCGGGACGGGATTGAGTTTTCGCTACTAACTAAGTGGATTCGTCCGGCCGCGGAGGGCTGGCTCCTAACTTGCCTGCCTTCTGCAATCTGCTTGGATTTGCCAGCACCAAAATGCCCGCGCGGGGATGCAACTTTCCGTGCTGCATCGGGTTTATGTCTGCGTAGTCTAGATATGCGGCAGGCTGTATCCACGACGGTCTGGCCTTTCAGATCGGCGAGCGGGAAGAAGCTGTTGCTTCCCGGATTATCGAGGTGGTAGGAGCAGTTGGACGCCGTGCAAGATCAACAAATCCCGCTGAGCGACGAGAGATGCGCCGCTTGAGAGCGGGTTAAAGAGTTCCCAGGAGGATCCTTATGGGTTTACTTCGCAAATCGCGCTGGATGCTTTTAGCGCTTCTGCTTTCTCTGGTTCCCGCATCTTCATTCGCGGGCGTTTTGATCAGTGTCGGCATCACTCCGCCGGTACTTCCTGTTTACGTTCAGCCACCGTGCCCGCAGCCGGGGTGGATGTGGACGCCGGGCTATTGGGCTTACGGCGATGACGGGTACTACTGGGTTCCCGGCGCATGGGTTCCGGCGCCTTACACAGGCGCGTTGTGGACTCCGCCCTACTGGGGCTGGTCCGGTGGCCTGTATGTATTCCACGGCGGCTACTGGGGACCGCACGTTGGCTTCTACGGCGGCGTGAATTACGGATTCGGGTACGGCGGCATCGGATTTGCGGGCGGCGTGTGGCGCGGCGGAGTGTTCGCTTACAACACCGCTGTTGTGCACGTGAACACCACCATCATTCACAACACCTATGTTGATCGCACCATAGTTGAGCGCAACACCATCGTGAACAACAATCGCGTCTCGTTCAATGGTGGCCCTGGCGGTATCAATCATCAGGCCACCGCCGAGGAGCGGAGCGCGATGCACGAGCAGCACGTGGGCGCGACGTCGGTACAGCAGCAGCATATACAAGCTGCGCGTTCGGACAAGAGCTTCTACGCCAGTAACAATGGCGGGCATCCGCAGACACTGGCGGCAGCGCGTCCCATGGGTTACTCCAATCATGGCGCGCAGAGCAATGTGAGACCGCAACAGACAAACTCGTTCAACAACAACCATGGCAACGTAAACGGCGGCGGACAGAGCCGGCCGGAATTCCAGAGCCACCAGCAACAGCAGCCCTCGCGGCAAGCGCAGTCTCAGCAGCAACAGCCGCATGGGAACAATCAGCAGCCGCGGAACGAGTCGCGGCCCGCGCCGCAGCATGAGCAGTCGCGGCCGCAGCCTCAGCACGATGAGAAGGCACCCAAAGAGCACCGCTAAACCGGTTTCGCCAACGGTCGACTGCAACCTTGAAGGCCCGCAAGACTCTGCGGGCTTTCTTGCGTTGTGGCAGTGAGCCTCAGGCGACTGGAGTTTGGATTCCGGCGATTTCGATCTCGAGGCCGCCGAAGTCGGGATGCAGATTTTCGCGAATGCGATAAGCGACATCGATGTGCGAGCCCACGGTAAGGCCGAGTTCAGCAGAACGCGCGGCCATATCCCATCCAACGGCGCGGGTGGCCGCAGCACCTTCGTCGTGCGCGAGTTCGAGGCGGAGATGGCGATCCTTCATGATGCGGGGCGATGCGAGCAGATGGACGCCGCGCGCAACGAAGATCGGTTCGGGATTGCCGTGGCCGAGGGGCTCAAGCTTGCGGAGCCACCCGGCAAGGACCGCGGTGACCTGATGGAGCGGCAGTTCGGCGTGGATCTTGATCACGCGTTCGGGTTCGCGCTCTGCGAGGCGCTCGGCAGCGCACTCGGCCAGGCGGCGCTTGAGTTCAGGAAGCGATGCAGCGGGCAGAGCAAATCCGACCGCGAAGGCGTGCCCACCGAAGCGTGTGAAGAGATCTGCGCAGGTTTCGATAGCCTCAAGCAATTGGAATCCATCGACGGAGCGGCCCGAGCCGTGCGCGACGCCGTCTTCGACGCTGATGACGAGTGCGGGCTTGGCGGTACGTTCCACTACGCGCGAAGCCAGGATGCCGATGACGCCGCGATGCCAGCCATCGCCATCGATGACGACGAGTCGCGCTGCGGCGAGTTCAGGGTCGGTGGCGAGGCGCGTCTCGATTGCGGCGAGGGCGCGGGCTTCGGTTTCGCGGCGTTCGCGATTGAGACTTTCGAGCTTGTTGGCTAGCTCGGTGGCGCGGGCCATATCGCGGGTACAGAAGAGATCGATGATGTCGGAAGCCACGTCCATGCGTCCGGCGGCGTTGATGCGCGGGGCGAGGCGGAAGGCTACATCGAAGCCAGTAAGCGGCTTGGTCGCTGGATCGAGTTGCGCCGCGGCGAAGAGAGCACGCAAACCTGTGCCGACAGGGCGGCGAAGTTCACGCAGACCAAGCGCAGCGATGACGCGATTCTCGCCTTGCAGCGGGACTGCATCGGCAATGGTGGCGATCGCAGCCATCTTGAGGAAGCTGGGGAGCAGCCTGTCGCGGGTGCGTTCGGCGTCGTGACGCTCAAGCAAGGCTTGCGCGAGCTTGAGTGCGATGGACGCGCCGCAGAGCGATTTCTCAGGATAGCCGCACTGGTGCTGGTTGGGATTGAGGATCGCCAGCGCGATCGGGACTGCATCATCGACCCGAGCGAGATGGTGATCGGTGATGATGAGGTCGAGCCCCAGGCGTTGCGCGGTTTCGGCTTCGGCAAAGGCGCGCATGCCGGTGTCGACAGTGATGACGAGACGAACGCCATCGGCATATGCAGCTTCGAGCACGGCAGACTGCAGACCGTAACCCTCGCGCAGGCGGTGTGGCACGTGAAAGCGAACCACGCCGCCGAGCAGTTCGATTGCCGTTTTGAGTAACACAACGGCGGTGGTGCCGTCGACGTCGTAGTCGCCGTAGAGAAGGATGGGTTCTTTGCGCGCGATTGCCGCCTCGACGCGTTCTACGGCGGAATTCATGCCGAGCATGAGCAGCGGTTCGTAGAGCTGAGCTACTTCAGGATTGAGAAAGGCGAAAGCTTCGCTGGAGGTGCTGATCCCGCGCGCGATCAGGAGTTCGGCAAGGACGACAGGGATGTGGGCCGATTGCGCTAAAGCCTCGGCTTCCTGTGGATGCGAGTCGGCGAGAATCCAGCGCTGGCGCGGAACACTCAGGACTGCGGCGCCATTCTGAACCGCGACCGGAGCGGCCACCGCGCTTACTCGTCCTCTTCGTCGTGTTCGTGATCATGGTCGTCGATGATGATGTCGTTGAAGCTCTCGACGTCTTCAAGCAGCGACTGGAAGCGCTCGTACCATTCGGTGGTGGTCTCGTGCAAAAAAACGATGCCCTGGTAAATGAAGCCGAGCTGGATGTAGCCGACCATGCCGGCATACTTGCGCAGCCACTGCGCCTCGACGAGCTCTGAGGCTTCCTCGTCGGGGAAGTTCATTTCACCAGCTTCTTCAATGAGGTGATCGAGTTCTTCGCGTTCCAGACGCATCTCGCTGAAGGTGACGAAGGGCGCGCCGACGCGCTTGGCCATTTCCACGAAGTCTTTCCACGCGTCGGGATTGCCTTCGCCTTCCCACAGGATGGAGGGAATATCTTCGGTGACGTATCCCGGAAGACGAACGAGACCGTGACCCTCGATGAAGGCAACCATATCGTCTTTCAGCGACAGTAGGTTTTCCGTGCTCATAGTCAAGCAATCATTCTCTCAGATGGGGGTCGGTTGGCAGGGAGCAAATGTGGAAAGTTCGCGCAAGGTCGGACCTGTAATCTGAAGACAGGAGGAAACGTTTGCCTTTATTCGAGCACCATGTTTTTGTCTGCCATAATACCCGGCCTGAAGGCGCGCCGCGGCCCTCGTGCACAACCGACGGAAAGACCGAATTACACACGCAGTTGCAGCAGCTGTCGAAGGCTGCAGGTCTTGGGAACACTGTGCGTATTAACAAGTCCGGCTGCCTTGACCAGTGTGAGCACGGGCCTACGGTGGTCGTGTATCCCGAGGCAGTGTGGTACGGGAACGTAAAGCCTGAAGATATCGCGGAGATTGTGCAGGAGCACCTGGTGAACGGCCGGCCGGTGGAGCGGTTGCGGTTGGCTGACGCTTGCATCAACACGAAAACCTGCCCTCACCGGCAGGTCAGTGGTCAGTGAACAGTGGTCAGTGAACGCTGGCACCTAAAGCCTTAAGGCCGAGGGCAGTCGGCCTTGCGCAAAAATCGCGATGCGAGCAAGACCATCCCTGAACCGAAATGCGTTTTGATGCTCGGGATTTCCAGAAAAGAAAGCCATGGACCTACCTAGTCGTAGAGATTTACACCACAAACTTGGGCAGAGGGCCGTTTTTCACTGCGCACTGTGCCTCGGGTGTACACTCCGCGGTCCAATGCGGTATCCTGAAATTTAACACATGATTTTTTCTCGCGAATACATTGGGTATCTCGCCCGCCGTACGGTCAAGCACCTCATCGATGCCAAGCTAATCACCACAAGTGACTTGAAAGGCACAGAGGCGCGTGTGACGGAGGGTCTCATCGAAGAGCTTGCGCTCGAGGACCGCATCAACGAAGAGGTGCGCGTGATTCTCGACGCGTATTCCGACGAGATGCGCAAATCGGGTGCGCAATACGCCGAGATGTTCAAGAAGGTGAAAACCGAGCTCGCCAAGAAGTACAAGGCGGTGCTATGAGGATCAACCGCGACAAGCTCAACAAGCTGGCTCATACTGTCGCCGATACGCTGGCCGATATCGACGCCGTGGGCTTCAATGAGGATCGCAACACGATTCGCCAGGAAGCGCGCAAGGCTCTTGAAGACCTGCTGACGGAAGAGGCTCGCATCGATTCGGCAGCACGCCAGAAGATCGCCTCGCAGCGGAAAATCATCCTCGAAGGCTCGCAGGAGTGGGAGATCCTCTACCGCAAGTACTACAACGAAGAAGTGCGGAAACTGGGCATTTGACGGCGGTTTCCGTCAGGGCCGGCTTTGGCATCCCATTGATTTTTTGATAGATTAGGAAGGCGGCCTCAATGGCTGTTCCCTTCAAATGTGGCGCTATCGTCTAGGGGTTAGGACGTGAGATTCTCAATCTTAAAACACGGGTTCGATTCCCGTTAGCGCTACCAGATAAGATACGCTAAAGCCCGCTATTTCAGCGGGCTTTTTCTTTGCCCGGGTGCCGTTTGCGCTGCAGATCCCGAATTCCCAAACGGTCCCTTAGGACTCCGCCGCCCCATCGGGCCCATTACCTAAGAAACATGGCGTGAGCAACGGCCGGCTGCGCGAAGCCGTTTTTGGCATAGAGTTTCTATCAAGGAATAGAGCATGAACGCGAAGAATCTCAGGAAGCTGATGCTGGCAATTCTGTCGACGATCTTCTGGATCGGGGCCGTGGGCGGAGCGCTTGCGTTCCTTTTCTCCGTGAGCGGAATTCAAGGCAATTTCGAGAATTACTCGGTGAATGGCGCCGTAGCGTTTGAGGCCGCAATCATCCCCACGATGATTGCCGTTCAAATCGCCGTCTGCGCATTCGGGATTGTAATTGTTCGGAAGGCTCGAAAAAAGCAGGTTCAAGTTATCCAGACAGAAATGAGCCACGTCGCGTCTTGAGGCCGTGTTGACCTGATTGGCCAGCCACATTTACAGCCCACCCAGCTTCACCAACTTCTCAAAGCCCTGGCGCCTTCTGCTCTTCTTGATATCGTGATCGCGCCTTCCCGAAGGCCGGATTATTGAATCCGGGTTTGAGATTAGGGATCGAGCAGTCTGGTTCTGGCTTGTTCTCTAACAAAGCCCTTCTGAAACCTGTTGGATCGCTCCCTTGTCCGTTCGGGAACATCGAAGGTTCACGCTTGTCTCTTGCGTGGCTAGAATGCGCGCATGGAATTCCTGGATTCCCTCCGACCCCTAGCCAGTCCCGGCTCGTTCCTTACGTACGCAAAGCCATTGAGAGCAATTCGCTGCTCTGCGTTGCTTGTGCTGCTCGGCGCATCGCTGGTGGCTGGGCCGGTTCACGCACGGCAGCAGCAGGACTCGTCGAAGGGGAACATGGCCGGCATGGATATGAGCGGCGATATGAAGAATATGGGTCCCAGCATGGCGGCGATGGCGGGCCACATGTACATCACGCCGCTGCGGCCGAAGCAGCCTGGCGATGAAGAAAAGGTGAGGGCACTTATTGCGCAGATCCAGGCCTCGATTGAGCGCTACCGGGACTATCGCAAGGCGCTCGAAGACGGATACGTGATCGGAAATCCGAATGTGAATCAGCCGCAGTTTCACTTCACCAAGGAAGCCAACGTCCTGGAGGCCGAGCACCACTTCGATCCGACCAAGCCATCGTCGCTGCTTTATTTCCAGACGCCGACGCAGCGCTACAAGCTGGAGGGTGTGATGTTCACTGTTCCGCCGACTGCGAGCGAAGATGAGCTGAACGCGCGCATCCCGCTCAGTGTCGTGCGTTGGCACAAGCACACCAATTTTTGCGCGGCGCCGGCAGACCGGGTAAAAGAGTACCTGGGCAAACACCCGAAGTTCGGCATGTTCGGCTCCATCAACACGGCGGATGCGTGCAAGGCCGAAGGCGGCAAGTTCTACCCGGTCATCTTCACGTGGATGATTCACGTGTTTCCATACGAGAGCGATCTGAAGGACGTCTTCTCGATGAACGACGACATTCCGCACTTTGGGTCAACAAACTGACCGCTAAATAACAATTACGGTCGAACCTTCGGCCGTCTCATGCTTCAAGGCCTCGAGTGCCTGATTAGCCTCGGCAAGGGGAAACTCGGTTACGGTCTGGGTGATATTCAGATCGCGCGCCAGGGTGAGAAGATCGCGCGCATCCTGTCGCGTCATGTTGGTCACGCTGCGTAGCTGGCGCTCGCCCCAGAGAAGTTTGTCGTAGTCGAATGCGGGCATCTGGTCGAGATGAATCGCGTTGATAGCGACCACTCCCCCTTTGCGCAGATGGGAGAGCGCGGCCACAACTACTTTGCCGCTTGGCGCGAAGGTCACGGCGCGATCAAGTTCGACGGGAGGCCGCGCGTTCTCGTCGCCGACCCAGGTTGCGCCGAGCGCCTCGGCGGCTCTGCGATGCAACTCGCCACGGGTGACGACGTAAACTTCGCATCCCCAGGATTGGAGGATGCGGATTGCCAATGAGGCAGAGCTGCCGAATCCGTAGAGACCGACGCGTTCTCCGCGCTCGACGCCGGCGACGCGCAGGCTGCGGAAGCCGATGATGCCGGCGCACAGCAGGGGAGCGATCTGGGCGGCTTTCATCGTCGTCGGCAGTGGAAAGGCAAAGTCCGCGCGGACGGATGCGTACTCGGCATAACCGCCATTGACGGAGTAGCCGGTGAACATCGGATGATCGCAGAGATTCTCCATCGCATGGCGGCAATACCAGCAATCGCCGTCCACACCGCCGATCCACGAGACACCTGCGCGGGAGCCCAGCGGCAACTCAGCCGTGGCTCCATCGACGACTTCGCCGACGATCTGGTGACCAGGGATGATGCGCGGGTGGATTGGCGGCAGGTCGCCTTCAACGATGTGCAGATCGGTGCGGCAGACACCGCAGGCAATCACTTTCAGCAAGATGTGTCCCGGTTGCGATTCGGGTTGCGGGGACGTGCTCAATGGACAGCCAGTGGCCGGGCCTCGCCGACCTGGAATCGAAGACTGCGGCTCGCATCGGGCACCTCCCGATGACCAGATTACTCCGGAGATTGTTGATGTGGATGCGAAGCAGTCTCCAAATGCCCGCGTCAGGTTGTGTCGCTGAACCCTGCCAGAGTAGGCTTGCTGGCATGAACTGGCGGCGAGGACTCTTGCGCTGGAATCAACCTCATGGCTGCTGTGCCGCTGATCTGTCTTTTGGCGGCCGAACAAGCGCAATTCATGAAAAGAGAGCAACAGTCTGCAGTCCCAGAGATGCTGCCTCGGACCATGGATCGCCAATTTAGTCCACGTGTGGGGGCAAGGCTTGTGGAAGTGCAGGAGGAGCAAACGGTCTCTTTCAACCCGTGCGGCCTTTGGGTTCACTATCCGCCGCAAGTTAGTGTGGTGCAAGCTGGGAATCTTCTGGCGTCCCTGCTCAGCCAATGGCAGGTTCAATGCCCTCCCAGATGGTCTGTCGCGCACATGTTGGGCGTAGAATGGGGAGTTTCACCGGACAACTTCAGAGCAACGCGTCGGCTAGACGTCGCGCTATGCCTGATGATTGCGATTCAATGGTTCCTGATCGGGAGTTTCCCTCTGAGTCGCTCTAGGCGCTGGTGGGCGGAGCCGGGGGCATTCATCACCGCAAGTACCGCCGTTGCGGCCTGCATTGCGATAATTCCGGTTGTCGACGGCTTGGCGCGGCTGCCAGCCTTAGTCGCTGGCCTCGCATGGCTCTGGTGGTTGGGCCTGCTGATTTGGATCCCTGTTCGTCTGGCCTGCCAGTCAACGCTAGGCGGGTTGCGGCGTCTAAGTAACTGAAAGTGTGCTTTGAATCCCCTATGAAGCGAAACATGATGCGAAATCAGATGTTTACCCGAGTCGCCGTTTCGACCCTCGCGCTGGCCTGCCTGCCGGTCGCGATCTTGGCCCAGCAAGCTGCGAATACCCCGCCCGCCCAACCGGCGCCCGACGACAAGCCGGTTGCCACGTTGAAGGTGCAGGCGCGCGAGGTGCTGCTGCCGGTGACGGTCCGCGACAAGCACGGCGCCCTGGTTACAACGCTCGACAAAAGCGACTTCACGCTTACCGAGGACGGGCGGCCTCAGGTGATCAAGAGCTTTACGCACGAGGCGAACCTGCCCTACAAGCTGGGCCTGCTGATCGACACCAGCCGCAGCGTTTCGGGAGCGCTGGAAAATGAGCGCAAGGCGGGAGGGGAGTTCGTTGACGCCATGCTGCCGGCGCAACCGCGCGCCAAAGATCCGGACGAGGCCTTCCTCATCCACTTTGACCACCAGGTGGAGCTGCTTGAGGACTTCACCACCTCGCGCGACAAGCTGCACCACGAACTGGATGACATGAGCGCATCGCGGCAGACGCGCGATGACTCGCAGGGGCCGGAGACAACGGGCGACGACCGCGATCGGTCGTCGCATTCCCGCGGTGGAACGCAGCTCTACGACGCCATCTTCCTCGCGTCTGACGACCTGATGAAGCACAAGGATGGCCGGAAGGCGCTGGTGGTCTTCTCAGACGGCGTAGACCGCGGCAGCAAAGACACGATGAACGATGCTATCGATGCGGCTGATCGCGCCAACGTCGAGGTCTTCACCATCTACTTCAAGGGCGAGGAAGAGCGGAATTCGAATTTCGGCTTTCCCGGCGGAGGCCATCACGGAGGAATGGGTTATCCCGGCGGTGGTGGGTATCCGGGTGGCGGAGGCGGCTATCCCGGCGGTGGTGGACAGCGGCGCGGCGGGGAGAAGCCTGCGGTTGATGGCAAGAAGATCATGGCGCAGATTGCCGAACGCACTGGCGGTCACGCGTACGAGGCTAAAAAGAAGGACGACCTTGGCCCAATCTACAACCAGATTGCCCAGGAGCTGCGCAGCCAGTACCTGCTGACCTATACGCCGGACAAGGTCGACAACGACGGCGGATACCACAAGGTCGCGCTGAAAGCCAGCAAGGGTGACCTGAGCGTGACGACGCGCGAAGGCTATTTCGCGCCGGGTGGCGATGAATCGAAGTAACGGACTCCCCACTGTGGTATAAGGGCGGGGTATGCGGATGCAGTCCTGCTCTCGGCGTAGTCCTCGTCATCGAGCAACAGTTGCGTCGCACAAAAGCACAAGGCTCAAGAGCCGTTCCCGACTGAGGTGGTGATCGGCAGGGATAGTTTCATCGAGCGTCGGTCCGCCGTTAATTACTCGATCTGACTTTTCTCCGATCGGAGGGAGAAAAGACGGACATTGAGCGGGTCAGCCTTACTCCGCCCGCGGCCGCCTGCTATCCGCGTGCGGAGATGGATGTCGCTCAAGTCAGTTTCGAAAGAATCCCTCTTCACTCTCCTGCAAGGCACGAATCCCTGCATGATTCCTGAGAGCCGTTGAAGGCGATTGAATCGGCGAAAGAAGGGTCGCGTCTCGAGCGGAATGAATGTTTCGATGGCAGGTGCAGTGCGCTGGCGAGGACGCGGGTGATTCGCGCGGCATACGCGACCGGGCTATTTGGTGTCCAGACGCAAGCGACGATCCCAGTACACGTCATTGGTCGCGAACGCTATTTGAGAAGCTCGACATGGCCTAACGCGCGACCAGCCCGGGGTGATATGGCCGAAGAGTTCGTAGGCGATGTTGGAGAAGCGGTCTACCTCGCAGTAGTCCGGCGTTAAGCAGGTAGCAGAGGAATTCCGTGGGACGTTGCCAACGGGAACTTCGCGGGCATGGAGTTTACTTCGTCAGGCCGGCGGAGTCCTCGATGAGCTCGGAGTTATGCAGGCGCAGAGGCCTTGTGGGGCTACGAAACGCGTGCAGTTCGACCTTTCCGAAAGATCGATGTACTCGGCTGATTCGAAAGCTCTTGGGATCGATGTGCAGCGCGTCGGTTTCGATTAGGTCGTTGTCGCTTGATGGATGAACGTGGAGAACGTCACCAAGGATGTGGAGGCAGGGAGATCGAATTGGATGTCGTAGCCTATGCAATCAGCATGTCTATGGAGTTTGATGCAAATGTGCGAGGACGTGGCGGGAATGGTAGCTAAAAAGAAGAAGGGTTCCTATTCGACTCAGAATCACAACTGCAGGTGTTCGGGAAGGGCCGGGTAGTGAGAAGCGAAAGGCAGAAGCAGATCCTTCGCTCACCACCCCCAAACTTAGAACGCGTTTGGGGCCCCGTTCTCTCAGGATGACACTTCCAAGATGGAGCGATTCGGTTAGAGGACACAATAAAAAGGGCGCCCGCGTTGCGGACGCCCTTTCAGTCACTGGCCGATCGCCTATTACTTGTTGGTGTGGGACGTTCCGGTCGCCTCTTCTACCGCTGCCTGGGCGGCCGCGAGGCGTGCCGTGAGCAGGCGGAAGGGTGAGCAGGAGACGTAGTTGAGGCCGATCTTGTGGCAGAACTTGACGGACTCTGGATCGCCGCCGTGCTCGCCGCAGATACCGACTTTGAGGTTGTTCCGCGTGTTGCGTCCCTTGGCAGTCGCCATCTTTACCAGCGAGCCGACGCCAGCCTGATCGAGGGTGGCGAACGGATCGTGCTTGAAGATGCCGGCCTTGAGGTACGCAGGCAGGAAGTTGTTGATGTCGTCACGCGAAATGCCGTAGGTGGTCTGCGTCAGGTCGTTGGTTCCGAAGCTGAAGAACTCGGCTTCTTCGGCGATCTGATCGGCAGTCAAGGCCGCGCGCGGCAGCTCGATCATGGTTCCCACCATATAGTCGACGGTCTCACCCTTCTCCTTGAAGACGTCTGCGGCAATGCGGCGCACGATGGTGGCCTGGTGACGCATCTCTTCGAGGGAGCCGATGAGCGGAATCATGATCTCGACGTGCGGATCGCCGCCCTTGATCTTGACCGCAACCGCGGCTTCAAGAATCGCCCGCGCCTGCATCTCGGTGATCTCGGGGAACGTGATGCCGAGGCGGCATCCGCGTAGTCCGAGCATCGGGTTCATCTCGTGCAGCTCTTCCACGCGCGCCAGCAGCGGACGGAGTTCCTTCAGCTTGGGCGAGCGGGGCTTGGTGTCTTCGAGGTGCTGGATTTCGACGAGCAGCTCTTCCCGCTTGGGCAGGAACTCGTGCAGCGGCGGATCGAGCAGGCGGATGGTGACCGGAAGCGATTCCATGGCCTTGAACAGACCGACGAAGTCGGCGCGCTGCATCGGCAACAGCTTCTTGAGCGCGTCGCGGCGGTCCTTCTCGTTGTTGGCAAGAATCATGGTGCGCATGTGCTGGATGCGATCTTCTGCAAAGAACATATGCTCGGTGCGGCAGAGGCCGATGCCCTCGGCTCCGAACAGGCGTGCCTGCTTGGCATCGCGAGGGATATCAGCATTTGCGCGGATGTTGAGTTTACGCAGCGGGTCGACCCAGCTCATGAACTTCACGAGGTCTTGATCGTCGGGCTGCGCGGGCAGGGTTTTGAGCTGCCCTGCGATCACGCGGCCGGTGGTGCCGTCCAGCGAAATCCAGTCACCCTGCTTGTAGGTGTGTCCCTTGACGCGGAGTTCCTTCGCGTTCTCGTCGACAACGCAATCGCCTGCGCCGGCTACGCAGCACTTGCCCATGCCGCGGGTGACGACAGCAGCGTGTGAGGTCATGCCGCCACGCGAGGTGAGAATGCCGGCTGCGACTTCCATGCCTGCGATGTCTTCAGGAGTGGTTTCGCCGCGAACCAGGATGATGGTGCGATAGGCGCCGTTCTGGTGATACTTCACGGCATCTTCCGCGGTGAAGACGATCTGGCCGACAGCCGCGCCGGGTGATGCCGGCAGGCCGGTGGCGAGCACTTCAACCTTCTCGCCCTTTTCCACGAGGCGCGGAACCAGAAAGTCATACAACTGGTTCGGCTCTACGCGGAAGATGGCTTCTTCCTGCGTGATCAGGCCTTCGCGCACCATGTCGATGGCCACCCGAACAGCGGCGAGGCCGGTGCGTTTGCCGTTGCGGGTCTGCAGCATATAGAGCTTGCCATCCTGGATGGTGAACTCGAAGTCCTGCATATCGCGATAGTGCTTTTCCATCTTCCAGGTAATGGCCTTGAGATGGTCGTAGACCTTGGGCATGGCGCGTTCGAGCTCGCTGATTGAAAGCGGCGTGCGTACGCCGGAGACGACGTCTTCGCCCTGCGCGTTCATCAGGTATTCGCCGAAGAAAATCTTCTCGCCGGTGGCGGGATTGCGTGTGAAGCCTACGCCTGTGCCGGAGTTTTCGCCGAGGTTGCCGAAGACCATGGCCTGCACGTTGACGGCTGTACCCAGCCAGTCATCGATGTGATTGATGCGGCGATAGGTCTTGGCGCGATCATTGTTCCAGCTGCGGAAAACGGCATCGCGCGCCTGCACGAGCTGGTCGAGCGGACCCTGAGGGAAGTCCTTGCCGGTTTCTTTGCGGACGAGCTTCTTGTACTCGGCGATGATGTCCTGCAGCGCTTTGGGTTGAAGCTCGTAATCGAACTTCACCTTCTCGCGCTCCTTGATGGCGTCGAAGATATGCTCGAACTTCTTCTTGGGAACATCGAGGACCACGTCGCCAAACATCTGAATGAGACGGCGATAGGAGTCATACGCAAAGCGCGGATTGCCGCTCCGCTTGGCCAGGGCTTCAACGGCCTTGTCATTGAGGCCGAGGTTCAGAATGGTGTCCATCATGCCGGGCATCGAGAACTTCGCGCCCGAGCGGACGGAAACCAGCAGAGGATTCTCGCCGGTGCCGAGCTTCTGTCCCTGCAGCTTTTCGAGCCGGGCAAGCGCTTCGTGCATCTCGACATCGATCTGCGGGCTCACCTTTCCGCGCATGTACTCGCGACAGGCTTCCGTCTGAATGGTGAATCCTGGAGGGACCGGCAAGCCGGCGTTGGTCATCTCTGCGAGGCCTGCGCCTTTGCCGCCGAGAACATCCTTCATGCGGCCGTTGCCGTCCGCTTTGCCGTCACCGAAGAAGTACACATACTTGGTTGTGGTTGAGGTCGGGCTCGCCGATTCGGCGAGCTGCTGATCCACTACGCCCTGCGTCATGGAATAAAGCCTCCGATAATAGATTTGAATATCCGCGGCGGCGACACCCGTCCCGGGTTCCCCCAGCGACAGGTTTTCGTCGCGGAGTGAAATCCTGGGTTCCCAGCGACCGTTTTTCGTCGTCGGGTGGAATGCTGGAGGGCAGAACGCGGTCTTGGCCAGTTGCTTTAAGAGCGTTTGGGAAACCAAGTGCGAGCGGTCATCCGGCACAGGAGTGTGCCTTACGGCTATTCCCTAGTCGCAAGTACAAATAGCGCGGCAAGTATACACTTGCCTGTGCCAGTGATCACAGACCCTCAACATGCACTTGGACTTACGTGGATTTTCGGTTCGGTTTTTTCGTGGCGGTGCGCAGACGCGCGTGGGGCAAGGGGATCCGCGCTTGGTCGCATTTTTGTCGCGCGGTCAGAAGCGCGGCTCAGGTTCGGATTGCGGACCCTGCGCCGCAATGTGGGAAGACGACGAGCTTTGTCCTCGCGAGCCGAAAACGAATCTGCCTACCCAACCGGATTTGCAGCGAGTTCGGACGATAGAGGTAATCAGGAAGATGCACTCTCCCGGTTTCGTGCCGCCTTATCTTTGCGTCGTCTTTAGAATCGCTGGACTGTGAGGAAGCATTTTATCCCCGCCATATTTGCGCTGATAGCATCCACCTCTTTAAGCGCGCAGACGACTTGGCAGCCGTCTTCCGGACACGCGCAGATCCCGATATGGCCGCGAGTTGCTCCGGACCCGCAGCCAGTTAAGGGGCCGGAATTCGCCGAGGAAGTGACGCAGGATCTCGTCGCCGGTAGACCGTGGGTCGCATTGAGCAACGTCTCGCAGCCAACGATGACAGTCTACCGGCCTTCCGGACAAAACACCGGGGTTGCGGTTATCGTCTATCCGGGTGGTGGCTACGAAATTCTTGCCATCGATTTGGAAGGTACTGAGATCTGTGACTGGCTTACGTCAAAGGGCATCACGTGTGTGTTGTTGAAGTATCGTGTGCCCGCGTCGAGGTCGGAACCGAACTGGGGAGCATATCCGCAGTCGGTTATGGCCCTTGAAGATGCGCAGCGAACCATGGGTCTGGTGCGTCTTCATGCGATTGAATGGGGCATCGACCCGAAGAAGGTGGGTGTGCTCGGCTTCTCAGCAGGCGGACACCTGGCGGCGGCGATCAGCACACATTTCGATAAACGTTTGTATCCGTCCCTTGACGACGCTGACAAAGAAAGTTGCCGGCCAGATTTCGCAGTGCCGATTTATCCGGGACATCTCACTTTTCACGAGAACACTTTTGTATTGAATCCGGCTGTACCTGTAACGCGCGAAACGCCACCTACGTTGCTATTGCAAGCAGAAGATGACCGTGTCGATGGTGTGGATCAGGCACTCACCTACTACATCGCCTTAAAAAAGGCTGAGGTTCCGGTGGAGATGCATCTCTATGCGCATGGTGGCCACGCCTTCGGCTTGCGGCACACAGAAGACCCCATCACCGACTGGCCTGAGCTAGTGGAAAAATGGCTGCGCACGATCAGGATGATTTCGGAATAGGTTTCTTTAACGGTCAGTAAGGAAGGCTTTCACGACCGCCGCGAGATGGGCCGCGCTGGTTTACGCGGCCGGCATCTCGTAGCAGGGTTGATCGGGACACCGCGAGGGTTCGCCGGAGATGAGAATGCGGTCGAGGCCGACCAATTCCAGGATCTCGACTACACGAGGCGATGCGTTGACTATTGCGAACTCGTGGCCGGACAAATGCGCCTCTCCGTAGAGCGAGATGAGCACGGCAATGCCGGCGGCGTCGATGCGTTCGATATGGCGCATGTCGAGCGTGACGGATTGCTCACGTACCACTGGTTTCAATTCACTCACCAGCCGTTGTTCCTCACCGCGTACCAGCTCGTGAAGATTTCCTTGAATGGTGATCGTCCCGTCCATAAGGTTTTGAAAATTGCGTGTCATAAAAAACCTCCCTTGCAACGCCCATCCGCGGCGTCCGCAGGAAAAGCCGAAGGAAACGGGGGATCGGCTTCTCGTCCTCTTGCTTTGCATCTGAGCCGCCAAAGCAGCGCTTGTGGCAACCTGCTGAAACGACGCCGGATACGAGCTATGCTTCGAGCTTGCTTAACCATCAACACTGTTCGAAATCTCTATTTGACGTTCACATTCGAACAGTGTTATCAGGGCTCCCGGCAAGCGATCTTTACTTGCTCAGGTGAACCTGTTTATCACTACGCAGTAGGAGCGTAGAGAAGTTCCCTATATTTGATGAAGCGGGTGTGGGTTGGATTCTGAGGTTACATTTCTCGACAAGGAAGCGGCATGCAATCTTGCGAAGGAGTGTGGTTTCAGCGAGGCTGGCCTTGTCGTTTTACCACATGCTGAAGAGTCTCGCGATGCGAACCGTTTCACGAAGTGGATCGCGAGCGGCCATGCGGGCACAATGCAATATTTATCGCGCGTTAATGACACAGGGAATCTGGTGCGGGCGCGCGTAGCCACGCCGTTTTCCTGGGCACGATCTGCCATTGTGTGCTTTGCAAATTATCATTGCGAGGCGCCACTCTCAACCGGGACGCACGACCCACGGAGCGGGTGGATTGCACGCTATGCGTGGAGCAGTCGCGTGGATGCGAATGGCAACCGCAGGCCGAGCGATTATCACAAGGTGCTGCTGAAGCGTCTGAAGCGTCTCGATGGACAACTGCGCGGACAGTTTGGTGAGTTTGAATCGCGCGCTTACGTCGATACGGGACCAGTAGTCGAACGCGCGCTGGCAACGGCAGCAGGCCTGGGATGGACGGGGAAGAACACATGCCTCATTCATCCGAAGCTGGGGTCGTTTGGATTTCTGGGTGTTCTGTTGACTTCGCTAGATCTCAGTCCAAAAGAGAAAACAGCGGAGCTGAAGGTGCAGGATCGATGTGGGACGTGCAGGCGGTGTCTCGATGCGTGTCCGACGGGTGCGCTGATCGCGCCATATCAAATGGACGCTACGAAGTGCATCTCTTATCTCACCATCGAGTACAAGGGAACGATCGCGCCGGAACTGATGGCGGGTATGGGACGCCAGGTCTTCGGCTGCGATATCTGTCAGGATGTTTGCCCATGGAATCGCAAAGCGCCGATTGCGATGGATGCGGAACTCCATCCGCGTGAGGAGTTGGTGAATCCTGCGCTTGAGTGGCTGGCCTCGCTTGACGAGGGATCCTTCGAGCGCGTCTTCAATGGCTCTCCCGTGCGCCGGGCCGGTTTTCTGGGAATGCGCCGCAACACCGCCATCGCCATGGGCAATAGCGGAGACCAAGGCTTTGCGTCGCGCCTCAGGGAGTGGACCGAATCGGCAGACGAACGTCTACGATCCGCGGCTCAATGGGCGCTCAAGCAGATCAGAAACACGTCAAGCTGAAGCGAATACCTTCAAGTCCTCGACCATAGGGAGAGGCGACATTGAAAGATTCCTTCAAACACGCGACGCTTCCCGATCTGCCGTCAGCAAGCTGGATTTTGATTTGACCCCCGCACCTACGACCACCAAAGCAAACAGCAAATCAACGTGACCCCGCAAGGGAGGCCGCGAGAAGCGGATCTACCCGACCACGCGGCTGACGTTGGCTGCGCTCAGTCCTTTGGGTCCCTGCTGGCACTCAAACTCGACTGGTTCGCCCTCGTTCAGCGTCTTGTAACCGCTCTCCTGGATTGCCGAGAAGTGTACGAACACATCCTCGCCACTCGACCGTTGAATAAAACCGTATCCCTTGGCCCCGTTAAACCACTTCACTACGCCCTGCTCCTTCATTCACCTTCTCCTTCTTCCATGGTGAACACAGCGGGGAAACCGTGACTTGCCGTTCCTGTTTTTTTTGACTCGCAGGACACGGAAGCTCAGGCTTTTCCCAACCCTGAGACGGCACAAGCCGCCTGCGCGTCCCAAGCGGTCGCGTTGAGGCAGCTCGAAATCATTCCAGAATTGGGGCTGTGCTTCCCGAACACCAAAACTTCCAATGCTATGGCCTTCCTGAACTTGCAACGGCGTGCCTCCCGGCGCGCCGTGCTCCCTTTATGGCAGGAACTTTCCTTAAAAGCAAGGAGAAAGTTTACTTTCGTACCGCAAGGTAACCTATGCCTATTCGCAGGTGTGGAAAAATGAAGATACAAACATTACAGAGCGGGGAAGATCGCAAGCAACGTGAGTGGACGCACAGTCGGCAGGGCGACCGCCCCGTACTCTGTACTTGGGGAAGAATATTTTGGAGACAGTCTCAAATGTCGGTACCTGCGAGGCGGAGCAGCTGCCGGTTGCAGGAGGCTTCGATCAGAGTCAGCCTGTGGTCGTCTCAAAGTGGTACCGCTGGCGCAAGAGCGGCATGGCCATTGCCGATTACCTGCTCGACGCCGAGGTCCATACCTATGCCTTCAGCGTGGCTGCCAATGCCATTATTTCCTTCATTCCATTGATTGTGCTCATGTATACGATTGCCCTTTCCGTTTTTCATTCACAGGAAATGGTCAACGTAGTGAACAAGATCGTGGAACAGTTCCTGCCCACCACGGCCAAGCAGGGCAACCAGGGCTTCCTCACCTACAGTCTTGAGGCGGTTGCCGCCATGTCGGCCCGGCACGGTGTTCAGGCACTCTCCCTTGTGATGATTCTGGTGTCGTGCACGGGGATATTTCTGCCGCTCGAGGTTGCGCTGAACCAGGCGTGGGGCGTGACCAAGAGCCGCAACTACCTGCTCAATCAGCTGGTGGCATTTGGACTGGCGATCTGGATGGTTTTCCTGGCCATGGGGAGCGTCCTGCTGAGCACCTGGCAGCGCCAATTGCTGGGTCTGCTGTTCTTTCACCACACCGAGAACTTCGTCTTCGATGGGATCAGCTACCTATGGCTCGCGGCGACGACTGGCGTGGCGTCGATCCTGTTCTTCTTCTCGATCTACTGGCTCTTGCCCAACCGCCGCATTCCCGCGCGACAAGTGATCCGGACATCGATCATCACCGGCGTCGTCTGGCTGGTTGCGAAGGAAGGCTTTGTCGCCATCTTGCCGCACATGGATTTGAAGGCGCTCTACGGACCGTTTTACGTTTCCGTGGGCCTGTTGTTCTGGGCATATGTCTCGGGCTTGATCCTCTTCGCCGGCGCGCAGTTCAGCGCGATTCCGCCACTGGAGAAGACGGCGAAGAAGTGAGCAGAGTCGTCTCCGAAGCCATCGATGGAGTACCTCCGGTGGTTCGAGCTCCTCTTCTGCTATGTGATCTTGAACGCTTTCACTGCGATCGCGTTCGGACCGCGGCCTGCAGGCAGCATCGTAAACATCTCGCGGTTCGCGGTGCGGACGACGGCAACATCGCCGGAACGCGCATCGACAACGAAGAGCAGATGGCCTGCGGCAGAGAAGGCTAGAGCCGATGGTCCGTCACCTACGTGGATGGCGGCAACACGCTTGCCGTCTTCGATGGAGTAGACGGTGACTTCCTCTGAGTGCAGATTGCCAACGTAGAGCAGGGAATTGTCGGGAGAGACGAGACCACGCACCGGATCGGCGCCCATGAGATACGCGCCCGCTACATCATCGGTATTTGCGTATACCTCGGAGATCGAATTTGAGAGCGAGTTCGAAACGAAGACTTCGCCGCCGTCTGGCTTCAGCGCCAGTTGCACAGGCGCACGTCCAACGTCGAGTAGCGATTCAAGGCGGTCCGTGGTTGCGGGGCGTCCGTCTGGCCGCGCTTCATGCGCAAGCTGGATGGCCATGACCTGGTGGCCGCCGGAGCAGGCCGCAAAGGTCTTTGACGAATCAGGCAGGATGACAACATCACTTGCTCCCGGGCAGCCTTCGACAACCGTGCGGACCGTGCGCGTGGTGGTGTCGATGATGCTGACGGAGTTGCCTACACGGTTGGCGACAACAAGCGTCTTGCCGTCGGGCGCAACGCGCGCTGCTGCGGGATCTTCGCCGACACCGATCTGCGCGACCTCCCGGTGCGTCTTCAGATCGAGGACGGAGATGCTGTTCGAGCCGGAATTGACGACGTAAGCCAGGTTGCCGTCAGGATCGAGCGCTATCGCAACCGGCAACTTGTGGACCGGAATCGTGGCAGCGACGGAGTTGTTCTCGGTGTTGATTACCGCGACGGAGCCCTGTCCGGCAGGCGTACCCGAGTTGACCACGTATACTTCGTTGCGCGCGGGGTTGGCGGCGACCGCAGTGGGATTCTGGCCGACCGGGATCTCGCGATCGACGCGGACATTCACGACGTCATAAACGGAGACGGTGCCGCTGCCCCCGTTCGTGACGTAGGCGTACTCGCGATAATTCGCGTCGTATTGGGGGAAGTCGTGCGGGCGGCAGGCGGTGAGGGACAGCATCGCGAGTAATGTCGCCCATAGGAGTGCTTTCCCAGGTCTCAGATTCGAGACCTGGGGCACCCAACTCGTAGCCACAGAATTATTTGGTTTTGGCGACATGCGATTCCGCTTCGGCGGTTTCGATATGGATGCCGCGGGGAAGCTTGCGGTGCACGATCGGCGCGATCTGTTCGATCTCGTCCATCATGAGCGCGAACTGGTCGGGGTAGATGGATTGTGGTCCGTCGGATAGCGCCTTCTCGGGCTGATTGTGTACCTCTACGAGGATGCCATCGGCTCCGACTGCCACGGCCGCGCGGGCCATGGGCAGAACCTTGTCACGCTTGCCGGTGCCATGGCTCGGATCAACGAGGATCGGCAGATGGCTCAGGCGCTGCACGGCAGGCACGATGCTGAGGTCGAGCGTGTTGCGGGTGTGGTCAGCGAAGGTGCGCACGCCGCGCTCGCACAGAATGACTTCGTAGTTGCCCTCGCTCATGATGTATTCGGCGGCCATTAAGAACTCATCCAAAGTCGCGCTCAAGCCGCGCTTCAGCAGAACCGGCATGCGCAGCCGGCCGGCATGTTTCAGCAAGGAGAAGTTCTGCATGTTGCGCGCGCCGATCTGGACGACATCGGCCCACTCTGCGACCAGTTCCAGCGTCTCGTTGTCGATGGCTTCAGTGATGATGCGGAGTCCAAAACGGTCCCGGATCTCGGCCATGATCTTCAGCGCATCGACGCCCAGTCCCTGGAATGCGTAGGGCGAGGTGCGCGGCTTGTACGCTCCGCCGCGGAAGAACTGTGCGCCGGCAACGGCAACCTGCTCGGCGATAGCGAACGCTTGTTCGCGGCTCTCGATGGAGCAAGGCCCTGCGACGATGGCCAGGTTGCGTCCGCCGATGGTGGCATCGGTGCCGGGGAAGCGGATGACGGTGTCTTCTTCTTTGACGTCGCGGCTGGCGAGCTTGTAGGGCTTTGAGACGCGGATCACTTCGGCGACGCCCGGCAGCTCTTCAATGTTGCCGCGGTCCACTTCGCCCTGGTTGCCAGTGATTCCGATAGCGGTGCGCTGCGCGCCGGGCATGGGGTGCGCGCGATAGCCCAAGGTTTCGATATGGTCGCAGACAGCCTGAATCTGTTCCGCAGTGGCCTGCGCCTTCATCACGACTAACATCACTGGGTCCTCACTGTAAGTTTACGGCAAACGGCGGGATTCTGTGACCCCGGCCGGGTTGGGGCGCCTGGCTGTGCAGGCGCGCAGTTCCTTGCTATATCTACGCGTTTCAGCGCGCCTGGCGCGATTTGCGCTCCGCATTTCGCTTTTCGGCGCGCCATTTGAGGCCCAGATACGCGAGATAGCCGAGTTGAATGACCCAGGTCACGGTGTAGGCCGCAACTACGAATTGGTGATCGAGAATATTGCGTTCGTCCATGATTTTCCTCGTCTTGGACTAATCTTGTGGCGCTTTAGGCGTTGGCTTCGAGGGCTTCCTGGGCCTCGAGCGCGGCGTACTGTTGGTGGCGTCGCTCCACCTGGTAGCGCAGGAAGAGCACCAGCATTCCCCAGCAGAACCAGGCCAGCATGTTCCAGAGCAGTGCGTGAACCATGGTCGGGTCCTTCATGCCGGAGCCCTCGTCTCCGCCGAAGACGGGCGCGGGATGCTGTGTGCGCCACCAGCGGTTCGACATGTAGACGATGGGCACATCGAGCGCGCCGAAGATGCCGAGCACTGCGGCCAGCGTCTGCATCTGCGGACCGGCTGCGAAGCGGCGCAACAGCAGATAGCTGACGTAAATCAGCCACAGCACAAGCGTCGTCGTCAGTCGTGCGTCCCACGTCCACCAGATGCCCCAGGCGCGGCGTCCCCACAGCGGGCCGGTGGTCAGCACCACGGTGCAGAACACTACGCCGACTTCAGCTCCGGCGAGCGCCCATGCGTCGGCGATCTGCGCTCGATTGGGGCTGTTGCGGCGGAAAGCAAGATAGCCGATGGAGCCGACAAGGCTGATGGCGAAGAACAGAAACGCCACCGAAGCCGAGGGCACATGGTAGTAGATGATGCGAAAGACGTAGCCCTGCATCGCGTCGTCGGGCGCAACGTAGATGGCCTGGTGATATCCCTGCACCATGAGCAGAACGGTGACCAAGGGAAAGAGGGTGAGTAGTACCTTTTTCATACACAATCCTGTGCGAACGAGTTAAGTTTACGGCTCAAATGAAGTCTTTGTCTCAATCGAAGGATCGATGAGTTTGCCTGTGCCATGGCAGGTTTCACACTCTTCGAAAAGGAGGGTTTCACCATCGCGATCCACGGCGTGAGGGTTGATTCCTCTCGACCCGCATGCCGAGCACAATTGCTGCACGCGATAGAAGTCGTCCAGTCCTGACGGTCTGCCAGCTTCGTACTCCTCTTTGCGCCAGCGCTTGATCTGTTGGCCACCGAACAAGGTTCCGGCCAACCCAAAATCCATGATTGCGAATGGCTTTGTTCTTGCGATTTCCTGCCAGCTTTTTCCGCGGTGTTCCATCTCATTCAGGCTGCTTTCTTCCTCGGCTTCACCTTATTCCAGGACTTGCTTCTCGAAGCGACCCACAAATCGTAGCCGCTCTGCAACCCGATCCAAAACTGGGCGGAGTTGCCGAAGTAGCGGCTGAGGCGCAGTGCTGTATCTGCCGTAATTCCCCGCTTGCCACGTACCAGATCGTTCACGCGGGGGATCGAAATATGAAGGTCCTTCGCCAGCCGGTAAGCGGTCAGGCCGAGCGGTTCCATGAACTCAGTGAGGAGGATTTCACCGGGATGAATTGAGAATGCGAAGGGGATCTTATCCATCTCGTCTCCTAGTGGTAATCCACAATCTCGACGTCAAAGGCGTCGCCGTCTTTCCAAACAAAACACAAGCGGTACTGGTCATTAATACGGATGCTGTGTTGGCCCTTCCTGTTTCCACTCAACGCTTCGAGCCGATTTCCACTCGGAACTGAAAGATCGTTCAAGTCCGTGGCCCAATGCAGAATTGCGAGCTTCTTCAACGCCGTGATTCGGATTGTCGATGGGATGCGGCGGTTTTTACCTGTTTCCCACAGATCTTGCGTGTCCGTGTCTTGAAAGCTCTTGATCATGATAGTAACGAATATCGTTATGAACGTCAACCGTTAATATGCTTACTCCGCATGGAACACAACGTCAAACAACAGCAGACTGATGGTCGTGAAGATGATGTCGTAGCCGGTCAGCATCTTGATCCACAGCCAGGGATCGCCGTCGCCGGTGAGGACCGTCCCGGTGGCCTGCACCATCCCCAGCAGAGCCGGCAGGAAAATGGGAAACAGAATCAGCGGCAGCAGAAGTTCGCGATTGCGGCTGCGGATGGCGAGCGCAGCAAAGAATGTTCCATTCGCAACCAGCGCCCATGTGCCCAGCGGCAGAATCAGCATCAGCAGCCACGCCTGCCCCTCGGCGTGCAGGTTGTACATCACCAGAAACACCGGCGCCAGCGCGATCTGCACGATGCTGACGAAGATGAAGTTGGCCAGGACCTTGGCCAGGAACAGTTCGGCGCCGGAGGTGGGAGCCATCCGCTGCGCATCCATCACCTGGTGGCGAATCTCGCGAGCCCATGCCTGGTTCAGTGCGCTGACCGACGCAAACATGGTGGCCACGCTGAGCACGCCGCCCGCAATCTGCTGCGCGAAGGCGCCGCGCGGATCGAACGACATGGAGAAGAGCACCACGACAAGAAACGCGAAGAACAGCATCGAGTTGATGGCGTCTTTCGAGCGCCACTCGATGCGCAGGTCTTTCGCGAGATGGGTCCAGAGAGTCGACTGGACTGCATTGGATCGTGATCCCACCCATGGCAACGATGAGCTGTTCCTGTCACCCAGGTTAGAGGTCGAGGACTCATGCGGAATCCCGGAGCTTGGGCCGTCCTTGATAATGTCGGCGGTCTGGACTTCTACGTCGAGTGCATGGGCGGCCTTCAGATAATCTTCGGGACTGAGAATCAACTGCGTGCCGCGGGTGCCGGCGGAGACGCTGATCTTGTCGAATAGGATTGCGGTCTCGTCGATGTAGACGGGGTACGGTTTTCTTGCGCCGAAGAGGGTAACGCCGCCGCGAATGTAGCCGGTGAGTGGCTGCACGTCTTTGAGCGGGGCCATTTCGGCCTTACGCATTCCTGCGGCCCGCGCGAGTTTCTTGAAGTCAAGTTCGGCGTCGCCGGGGACGACAGCGAATCGGTAGATGTTGGTTCCGCCGGTCACCAGGAGCGTTTTAAACACCTGCTCCGGCGGCATGCCAATCTTTTTGGCGACGGTGATGGCCGACAAGTCTTCCGGGTCGACTTCGTATTCGCGGAGTTCGAATGGAATGCCCAGTGATTCCAGAAAGCGCGCGCCGTTGGTCTTCATAGCGTCGGATTCCCCGGGGCAAAATCTGCCACGCGCCCCGCTTTGAGGCGCAGAACCCAGTCGGCGATAGGCGCGGCATTTTCGCGCTGATGCGTGGTGATGACGATGGTGCGATTGCTCTGGCGGAAGCCGGCCAGCAGTTCGACCATCTGGTGGGTCGATTCAACGTCCATGTTGGAGAAGGGCTCGTCGAGGAGCAGCAATTCCGGTACCGGCATCAGCACGCGGGCGAGCGAAGTCCGCTGGCGCATGCCCTGCGAATACTGCCCGAGAGGGCGCGCCAAGTCCGGGTCGAGGCCGACCTGGCGCAACGCTTCGGCGGGGTCGAGGCATTGGCGGCCGGGGTAAAGGCTGGCGAAGTAGCTGCAGGTTCTCCTGACCGGTGAATTCGTCGTAGAGCATGGGCGCGTGGCTCATATAGCCGATGCGCTCGCGGGCATCGTGCGGGTCATTGTCGCCAAAAACCGTGATTTTTCCGCCGGTTGGCCGCAAAAGACCGGCCAAAATACGCAAAAGAGTCGACTTTCCGGCCCCGTTTTCGCCAATCAGGACGTAGCATTTGCCGGGTTCGAGGTCGACAGAGATCTGGCGCAGCGCGGCAAACGAGCCAAAAAGCTTAGAAACGTTTTCGAGGTGAGCGCAAAGGGTAGAACTGGTGGCCTGCGGGGCTTGCGCTGTCATGGAATCAGTTCGTGGCGATTCCGGCGGGGGCGCTGCCCGGTTGGGGAGCCGGCGCGGCATTTGCGCGCGGGTTGGACGTGGAAGGAGCCGGTTGTGTGGGAGCAGAACCGGGTTGGCCGTTTGGCGTCGCCGGGGCATACTTGCTGGCGCACTTGGCCTGCAAAGCCGTGGCGTGGAAGACTCCATCGCGGCTGATCGTGCCTTCAGCGATGCCCATCGCGTCGTCCTTGAACGTATCTGGCGGAGGCTCGGAACCCTTGTAAATCACGGTAAGTCGGCGACCGGTCGCGGCCTTGGGCGAGTGACTTTCAAACTCGTTCAGAACAAAGGTGACATGCGGCCCGTTTTGCTCGATCGAGCCAGGTACAACGAAGCCTTCTACGCGGAGATTGCTCTTATATGCCTTGTCGCCCATCTTGCCGAGTTCAGCGACGGTGACGTAGTAGCTCTTGCCTGCGCCATAACCGGAAAAGGCCAGCCAGCCGATGGTGCCGAGGATAATGGCGACGGCTATGCCGATCCGGATCGAGTTGGAAGACTTATTCATAGCTCGATTCTTACGATACGGTGACCGAGGGGGCGGGTCAATGGTTCGGGCCAACATGCGTGATATGGATCACATTTCTACCCGTCATTTCCGACCTCTCCAAGTGACGCCCCGGAAGGCAATTTAGTGAGTGCTGTCAAGGGTTTGCGCGGCCCGTTCGAGGCATTGTGCGAGCACCATCAGCTGTGCTGAAGCACGGCTCGAGTCCTTGGCTTCAATAGCTTCATTTACGCCGGGGATAACGACCGCTGCATAGCCGGTATATTCGCCCGGGGCGTAAATGGTGTGCTTGTACCAGGGACGGTTAGGCAGGCCGGCCGGCGAAAGCAAAGCTGCCTCGGTCGCGCGCAGGGCGGCGTTGAACTTAGCGATATCGGCGGGCGGGTTCAATTGCAACTGATGTGCGTGGTCGGCGGCTTTGGCAAAGTGCTCTGCCACTGCCAGTGCCGGTACGAAGTCGATCCCGGTCAGCCCATCGTCGGCTGCCTTGCGCTTGGCCGCTTCGAGATAGGCCTTCACTTCGCGCGCGTAAGCCTGGTAGTCGTAGGGCAGCACGTCGGTATCGGCCATGCGCACCGCTTCAAGGCCGAGCACGCGCGCCATCTCCTGCAGGTAGACGAAGTGCGGGTCGGCGTTCATCACAAACCACGCATAGTTGTCGAAGACGGAGTGATACACGCCGTACGGGCCGCCAGAGCCGATGTCGGTCGAAGGCACGCCGATGTGTTGCAGGAACGGAGTGAAGTCCGAACCCGAGCCGAGATCGCTCACATGCACATCTTCACCCTGTGCAGCCGGCGCGTTGCTGGCGCGGTGTTCGTTCGTGCCATGTCGATTCGCGCGCCATTCCTGGAAGACGGTGTCGCCCATCGGGCTGGGGACGGACTTGGAGATATCGCGCATGAAGTTCTTAAGCGAGGGAACGGCGGACGCGGAAAAATCCGGACCTGAAACGGCCACGTCTACGTTGAAGTAAGCGACCGCGTTGTTCAGTTGCCGCGCGTGCTGCTCCACCCACTCGGTCGAACCGATCAAGCCCTCCTCCTCCGCGTCCCAACTGCAAAAGATGATCGAACGCTTCGGCTTCCAGCCCTCTTTCAGCAGCGCGCCCACGCCGTGCACGGCCTCAAGCATGCTGGCTGTTCCGCTGTTGGGATCGACGGCGCCGTACACCCAGGCATCGCGATGATTGCCCACGACGACCCAGTTATCGGGCTCGTCGGTGCCCTTGACCCTGCCGATCACATCCCAGATGGTGCGGCGCTGATAGTCCTGCTGCGAGACGAGATGCACGCGAACGCCGCCGGGCCCAATGTGATAGCGGAACGGAAGCGAGCCCTGCCAGCCTTGGGGCACGCCGGGACCCTTGAGCGCCTGGAGGATCGGCGCAACGTCCTTGTAGCTGAGCGGGATGGAAATGATATGCGGCTGGTTGCCGTCGGGATTCACGCGCAGCGAGTCGGGCAGATCGGGCGTCGACGGAATGCCCGGAGTCTCCGGGTCGCCGGGATATTTGAAGAGATATTGCACCGAGCCGCGCTGAACGCCGGTCTCCGGCCGCCACGGACCGTTGGGATAGGGATCGCCCTTGTAGTAGCCGTCGTCCTGCGGGTCGGAGTAGATGATGACGCCGGCGGCGCCGCGCTGCTCAGCGATATAGACCTTCACGCCGCGAAAGTTTGCTCCGTAGCGAACGACAACAATCTTTCCGTGCAGGTCGATCTTCTGTTTCGCCAGCTCGTCATAATCTTCGAGCCGGCCGTAGTTGGCGTAGACGACTTCGCCGGTTACGTCGCCCGAACCTGATGATCCGTTGAACGGCATCACCACCCGCGGATCCTTATCGAATGGGTCGCCTTCGACATGCTCGCGGCGTTGGGCCGGACATCAGTTGCTTGCCGGCGGCATCGAAGGCCTCAACCTTGACGACCTTGGGTTGATTCATCAGCACGCGATAGGGAACGATTTCGGTGTCGAGACCGGCGGCGCGAAACTTCTCAAGCACGTATTCGGCGGTCTTGTGGTCTTCAGGACTTGAAGCGATGTGCGGCTCGGCGGTCAGCGTCTTCAAATGTTCGCCGGCCAGCTTTGCGTCAGGGACGGCGAGGAACTTCTCCTCGACGCTCGCCTCTTTGCTGAAATCCGTGTAGCCGAAGACCTGCGTCGGCGCTGCAGCCGCGGCGGCCGGAGTCGAGCTTTGTGCTCTGCCCAGTTGTGTTTGGAAAGCGAAAACCGTGGCCAGACCGAGGGCAACCTGAAGCCTGCGAATCATCATCAAGACAGAACCTTTGAAATGCGAAAGTGGGATGAGAAGCAGTGGCCAAAGCACGCGACGCGCGGCTTCAGCACAATTCCCACAGCTTACACTATTAACTTGGAGCTCCCCCTCTGCATACCAGGCCAAAACTGAATGAAGAGAACCTGGCCGCTGCTTCCGACGAGCCCTCGGCCATCGTACAACCTCTTCCAGAACCTGAAACAACGGAGTTGCCGCAGGCCATTCGCGCGCTGCGTAATCCGAATTTCCGCCTCTTCTGGGCCGGCAACTTCACCTCCAACATCGGCACGTGGATGCAGAACGTTGCCCAGGGCTGGCTGGTGCTCACGCTCACCAACTCCGCATTCTGGCTGGGGGTGGTGGGCTTTGCGGGGTCGATTCCGTTTCTCTTCTTCACGCTCTTTGGCGGGGTCATCGCCGACCGCGTAGACAAGCGGCGCCTGCTGCTGGTGACGCAGACCATCATGATGGTGCTGGCGTTTCTGCTGGCAGGTCTGACGTATTTCCACGCTATCGGCGTGTGGGGCGTCGCAGCCATCGCCTTCGGCAACGGCGTGGCCATGTCGATGAACGCGCCGAGCTACCAGGCGCTGGTGCCGCGGCTGGTGAAGCGCGAGGACCTTACCAACGCCATCGCGCTCAACTCCGCGCAGTTCAATATGTCGCGCATCCTGGGCCCGACGCTTGGTGGCTACGCGATGGCTCTCTTCGGCATGGCCGGCAATTTCCTTTTGAATGGCTTCAGTTTTCTCGCCGTGTTGTGGGCACTGGTGCGAATCGACTATCCCAAAGAAGAACTGATTCACCACCAGAGTATGTGGGACAGCCTGCACGGCGGTTTTGCTTACCTGCGCAGCAATCGGCAGATGTATGTCCTGGTGTGGATGACTGTATTCGCGAGTTTCTTCGGGTTCCCATTCATTACGTTCATCCCATACTTCGCGAAAGTGCAGCTGAATGCCGGCGAACGTGGCTTGGGCTGGCTACTCGCTTGTTCCGGACTGGGATCGGTGCTGGGCGCAATGACCATCGCCATCTCCGGTGTGATTCGCCACCGTGGCCGCGTGCTTTCGGGCTGCGGCGTTGTTTTCTTCGCGGCGATTATCGGCTTCAGTTACTCTCGAGTCTTTGCCCTCTCGGAGGGGCTGGCATTCATCGAGGGCTTCTGCGGAATTCTGATGATCTCCTGCTTCAACGTGTCGATTCAGCACCTGTCGTCCGACGCGATGCGCGGCCGCATGATGAGCATCTACGCGACAAGTTTTCTAGGTTTGCCGCCGATAGGAGCGCTCGTGGCGGGAGAATTATCGCGCCACATCCCCACCGGCCACGCCCTGGCGATGATGGCTGGCGTGTCATTGGTGTCGTTCGTGGGATTCTTTGCGTTTTCAAAGCCGCTGCGCGAACTGGACTAGCCAGGGAGGAGTGCGTAGGGAGTAACGAACAAAAGCGCTCGAACAGACTCGCTGCCGCGCTTTTTACTCCCTATTCCCTGTTGCCTGCTTTCAGGCAACAGGCTGGGCGCAATGCGCGCAACGTTTCGCTGCAGCCGGAATATCGCTGAGGCACTCCGGGCAGGCTTTCGTTGCTGGCGGTACATCAGGTACCGGCTTGTGGAAACGAGCCATGAGCGCATTGGACGGAACCACAATAAAGAAGTAAACCGCCGCTGCAACCAAGAGGAATGCGATGACGGCATTCAGGAAGTTGCCGATCATGATGTGGTTGACCTGGATCGCGCTGAAGTCCTCCTTACCCACGATGTTGCCGATGAACGGCGTGAACACATCCTTGACGAGAGATGTCACAACGGTACCGAATGCACCGCCGATGATGACGCCAACAGCCAGATCAAGAACGTTGCCGCGGAGAACAAAATCACGGAATCCCTTCAGCATCTCTTCCTCCAAAAAGTCTTGCGCACATGCTAAACGTTGGGCCTTCCGATCCGAAATCAGAACCTCTGGCGGCGGATGTTGGTGCGCGTTTGCCAATCTTACACAGCCGCGTAGAAAAAAGGCATGTGAAAGCAAATGAATCGATAAAACTGAATTACAAAGGATAGGCCACCAGAAAGACGATCAACGTGAGAATCACAAGGTCGGAGCAGAGCAGGATCAGAACGCCGGCATGGTACAGGCTCCACCTGGCGCGGAGGCAGCGCCCCGTCTCGGCCATACCCCACGCAGCGGCGAAAAGTGATACGACCTGCCACGACGACCCATGCAGTTTTTCAATATGCGGAAAACCCGCCAGCAGCAGGCTCGCAATAAACGCAGCGAGCGAGAGCACAATTCCGCGCACGAGAGATTTTTGCCGCAACCGGAAGATGGCAAGGCGGGGAAACACGACTTCTACAACTGTAGACCGCGACAACCGGTCTCATAAACTTCCCGCTGGCTCAAACGCGTAGGCGACCCGGCAACGATGCGAATTCAGCTACCCTGCGATCAGTTCCATCTCCTTGAGCGACTCGGCATATGGCGCGCGCAACACGCCGCGCTCGGTGATGATCGCCGTTACATACTTTGCCGGAGTCACGTCAAATGCCGGATTGCAGATGCCCACGCCATGGGGCGTCAACTGCTTGCCGCCGTGATGCGTGACTTCCTTCGCCGCGCGCTCCTCGATCGGAATCGCGTCGCCGTTCGGCGTCGCCGTATCGATGGTGGACCACGGCGCTGCGCAATAGAACGGGATGCCGTGTTCTTTGGCCAGAATGGCTACGTTGTAGGTGCCGATCTTGTTGGCGAAGTCGCCGTTGGCCGCGATGCGGTCTGCGCCGACAACGACGGCCTTGATCTTGCCGGCATGCATCAGGCTCGCCGCCATGTTGTCGCAGATGACTGTCGTCGGAATGCCGTCGGCCATCAGTTCCCACGCGGTCAGCCGCGCGCCCTGCAGGAATGGCCGTGTCTCGTCGGCGTAGACATGAATGCGTTTGCCCTGCTCCACGGCGGAGCGAATGACGCCGAGCGCGGTGCCGTAGCCGCAGGTAGCCAGTGCTCCCGCATTGCAATGCGTGAGGACGCCGCCTTCTTCCGGCAGAAGGGCGCCGCCGAAGGCACCCATCGCCTTGCACGCAGCAATGTCTTCTTCGTACATGGCGTGAGCTTCGGCGAGGAGTTTGTCCTGCACCTGTTTCATGGTCGCGCCAGCGGACAGCAGGGCTGCGAAAACCCGCTTCATGCGGTCGATGGCCCAGAAGAGATTGACTGCTGTAGGCCGTGTGGAGGCCAAGCGCTCACAGATTCTGGAAAACTCAGGCACGAACTCGCTAGCCGTCTTCGCGGTGCTTTGTAGCGTTCCCAGCGCGACGCCATACGCCGCGGAGACACCGATGGCCGGCGCGCCGCGGACGACCATGGTTACGATGACGTCGGCCACCTGTTCGTAATTCGTGGCCAGCACATAGCTCTCCTCCAGGGGGAGCTTGGTTTGATCGATGAAACGGACGCCTTCCGGGGTCCAGGCAAGGGTAGGAATCATGCTCTGTTAGTTTAGCTTGTCACTCCTCTAAAAGGAGTGCCGCAGGCAGTGCTGAAAAGGTTTTCATTTTCCGCTGGACGAGGCGAACCGGTCGTCAGTAGAGTGGTTTGCGTATCTTCGAACACCCCATCGGCGCACTTTGTCTTTTTCGGAGGACTGCGGACCGTTGTGGGTTCGGGCAAACGCTTAAGAAGTTCAGGGAGTCGTCTTGCAACTTACCTTTGTCGATTGGCTGATCATGCTGCTGTATTTCGTGTTTGTGCTGGGCATCGGCTTTGCCCTCAAGCGCTACATGAAAACCAGCAAGGACTTCTTTCAGGCTGGGCGGGCGCTGCCTGCATGGATCTGCGGTCTTGCCTTCATCAGCGCGAACCTGGGCGCGCAGGAAGTCATCGGCATGGGCGCTTCGGGCGCCAAGTACGGCCTGGAGACAGCGCATTTTTACGGCATCGGCGCGATTCCGGCGATGATCTTCGTCGGCATCTTCATGATGCCGTTCTACTACGGTTCAAAGGCGCGCTCGGTGCCCGAGTTTCTGCGCATGCGCTTCGATGAGAAGACCCGCGCGCTCAATGCTTGCTCGTTTGCCGTGATGACGGTGTTCAGTTCGGGCATCTCGATGTACGCGATGGCGCGGCTGATTCAGGCGCTGCACGTGTTTGATGGAATGTTTCGGTCGCTGGGCTGGGCGCCGGAAGGCATCTTTACTTTTTCCATCGTGATGTCGGCCGTGATCGTGCTGCTCTATATCTTCCTTGGCGGACTCACCAGCGCGATCTACAACGAAGTGCTGCAATTCTTTCTGATCATTGCTGGATTCCTGCCGCTGGTTTTGCTCGGACTCAAGAATGTCGGTGGATGGAACGGGCTCAGGACCGCGGTCTCCGCCGTTGATCCGCGCATGATGCATCAGTGGAGAGGCGTGATGCACTCCAGCACGAACAACATGGGCATCGAGATCATCGGCCTCGGCATGGGCCTCGGCTTCGTACTCGGCTCGGGTTACTGGTGCACCGATTTCCTCGTGATCCAGACGGCGATGGCCTCAAAAAATATGGAGTCGGCGCGGCGCGTTCCGCTTATTGCTGCTGTGCCAAAGATGGTGTTTCCGTTCCTGGTGATTCTGCCCGGACTGATCGCGATCTCGCTGCCCAAGCCGCACGCGACAACCATTGTTCGAAACGAAAATGGCGTGATCTATCACGAGACCTCAAATATCCCGACACGCGAGCAGGCCGAGGGCCTCGGCCTCGTTCCCGCGAAGATCAACCCCGTAACCGGCCAAGCGATGCTGACTGCTTCCGGCAAACCTCTGCTCGACTATGACATGGCCACGCCCAACATGCTGCTGCATTACTTTCCCACCGGCATCCTCGGGCTCGGATTGACGGCGCTGCTGGCGAGCTTTATGAGCGGCATGGCGGGCAACGTCACGGCCTTCAACACCGTCTTCACCTACGATCTCTACCAGTCCTACATTCACAAGGGCGCACCGGACCGCCACTATCTTGCCGTCGGGCGATGGGCGACGGTCGGTGGCATCCTGCTCTCGATCGGCACGGCGTATGCGGCCATCAACTTCAACAACATCATGGACACGCTGCAACTGGTGTTCAGCTTTGTGAATGCGCCGCTGTTTGCGACCTTCCTGCTGGGCATGTTCTGGAAGCGCACCACCGGCCACGCCGCATTTACCGGCCTCATCTCCGGCACGCTGGCCGCGATGCTGCACCACGGGCTCACGTTGCCAATCGAAGCGCACCCCGGCATCCACGGCGGATGGCTCACCGTGGTGCATCATTATCCCAGTGACATGGCGCAGAATTTCTGGGGCGCCATCTTCGCCTTCAGCACTAACTTCATCGTCACTGTTATTGTGAGCCTGTTTACTAAGCCGCGGCCCGAAGCAGAATTGGTGGGCCTGGTTCATTCGCTTACGCCCAAGCCGCCGCGCACGCACAACCGCTGGTGGAAGAGTCCGGAGGCGCTGGCAGTCGCCGTGCTGCTGGGCGCCGTGGCAATCAACATTTTCTTTTTCTGAGTGGAAGGGAGCATCATGAATCTCGATTTGCGCATTCCCATGGGACTGATGTTCACTTTCACGGGTGTCATCCTCACCACGTGGGGCTTGAAGACCAACGGCAATGCCGAGCTCTATGCAAGAAGCCTCGGAATCAACGCGAATCTCTGGTGGGGGCTTGTGCTGCTTGTCTTCGGGCTTACTATGTACCTTCTCGGCCAGCGCCGTCAGAAGCGGCTCGCGAAGGAGCCACCACCGCCCGCGGAAGAGGGCGAAGTGCGGCGTGGGCACTGAAAAACAGGGAACAGGGAATAGGGAACAGGGAGTAAAAAAAACACTCCGAACTCTACCTAATCACACGAACTCAAGCCACTCCGGGAAATTGATACGGCCCTCATGACGCTGCCGATACACTGAAAGCAGCGATGAAGCGAAAGACCATCGAGCACTATGAGATCATTCGCCGCCTCGGTGCAGGCGGTAGCGGCGTGGTGTATCTTGCCAACGACACGCTGCTGCAGCGCCCCGTGGTGCTTAAGATATTGCGGACTGGCCTGCTCTCGGCGCAGCAGTTACGCACCACCGTTCTGCGTGAGGCGCGGCTAGCCTCGGCTATCGAGCACCCCAACGTCTGCGCGATCTACGAAGTCGGCGAGGCCGGCGACGAAGGCTACATCGTCATGCAGTACGTGCCGGGCCAGTCGCTCGATCAACTCATCGCTCGCGGGCCTGCTACTCCGCAGCTTTTGCTTTCGGTTGGTATCCAGGTCGCCGATGGTCTGCAGGCTGCACACTCCCTGGGCATCTTCCATCGCGACCTGAAGCCGCAGAACGTGATGCTGACTGACGGCGGCCTGGTAAAGATTCTCGACTTCGGCCTTGCGCGCCGCCTGCGACCAGAAGATGCAAGCTTCGATCCGTCGAAGCCGGCGCTCGCGAAAGACGCATCGGTTGCCGCGACATACACCGCACGCGGCGGCACCATCCGCTACATGGCGCCTGAGCAATTCGTTACCGGCCAGTCGAGCGTGCAGTCCGATGTGTGGGCGCTTGGCGTGATTCTTTATGAGCTTGCCAGCGGACGGCATCCATTCGCGCGCCCCGATGCTGAAGACTTTCAGACCATTCGCGCCATCCAGTTTTCTGATCCGGTGGACCTTGGCGAGATCGTCCCAGACATCTCCACTGAGTTGAAAAGCGTAATCGCCACGTGCCTCGAGAAGACGCCGGCCACGCGTTATGCCTCTGCTGCCGAAGTGCGCGAGGCGCTCAAGACCATCATGAAAGCGCTGCAGATTGAGACAGGCGCCATTCCAGGCGAGGCTGCCGCGAACCTGCCGACCACCGAGGCTGAAGCGGAGAAGCGGACGACTGGCTTTCTCTCGATGCTCGCCGAGCGCTTTCGCGAATCGGCCGGCGACCGCGCGAAGCAGAACTCGCTTGTCGTGCTGCCTTTTGCAAATCTCGGTGCAACGGAGGTGGCTCCGCTCTATGGCTACGCGCTCGCCGATGCCATTGCCGCGCGCCTCGCCCGCATTCCGGCTCTTGTGGTGCGCCCGTCGAGCACGCTGATGTCGGTGCCCATCGCGCAGATGGACCCGCTCTCCGTCGGGCAGCGTCTGCTTGTTTCGTACGTGCTGGCAGGGAATTTTCTGCGCTCCGAAAATGGATTCGATCTGAACTGGCAATTGCTCGATGTGGCCTCGCAGAGTGTCCGCTCCGGCGGCGCCATTCGCGTTGCCTCTCTTGACCTGATCGCCGTGCAGACTGAAATTTCGAATGAGGTCTTCGCAGCCCTCCACGGCCTCGGCGCTGCCGATCAGATGGACTCACCCAGACCTGCACTTCGCGACGGGTCGCTGCCCGGTCCAGTGAGCGAGGAGTATCTGCAGGCACGTGCGCTGCTCAGTTCCTTCATGGTGCGCACCGGCTCCAAAGCCGATCTTGACAAGGCCCACGCGCTGTTCACCAGTGTTACCTCGAAAGATCCTGAATTCGCTTCCGGCTGGAGTGGCCTTGGCATCGCCGAGTTGCAATACGTTCGTCACGGGTTCGGCGGCCAGATTCACGTAATGCACGCACGCCGCGCATTCGACGAGGCGCTAAAGCTGGATCCAGCAGCAACCGAAGCGAACTTGTATCGCATCTATATGCTCCTCTCGCGCGGCGAAAAGGAGTCGGCACGTCACGGCATCGCCAACCTGCTCTCCGGCGCAGCCAACGACTGGAACGTGCACATGGTGGCCGGCATCGCGCTGCGCGGCGACGGCATGTACGACGAGGCGCTGGTGGAGTTCAATCGCGCGCTCAAGTTGAACCCGGCCAACGCTGCGATCCTCTACAACCACCGCGCTCGCGTGTATCACTACCAGAACCAGATCGAGCTGGCGGGCGACGAATTGGAAAAGGGTCTCGCACTCGAGCCGCGCCATCCGCTATTGCGCACGTCCTCCGGCTACCAGCAGATGCGCATGGGAAATCTGCCTGAGGCGATCAGCATTCTCGAAGGCGTCATCCGCGACGACGAATCATTGCGCATCGCCGTGCCTACGCTCGCAATGTGCTACGTGCAGGTGGGCGAGCGCGCCCGCGCCGCTGCGCTGCTGGAGGACGAAACGCTGGCTGCAGCCGAGGCTGACAGCGAGATGGCTTATCGTCTCGCGACGTACTTTGCAGTCGACGGCGACGCGACCGAGGCTCTGCACTGGCTGCGTCGCGCAATCTATCTCGGCAACGAAAACTATCCATGGTTCCAGAAGAATCCCGCATGGAACAACCTGCGCACCAATGCGGACTTTGAACGCATCCTCGAAGATCTGAAGAAGGCCTTTCGCCGCAACCAGAAGACATGGAAGCGCCTGCTCGAACAAGTGCCGCCCGACACGGAGTAACAAGCATGCTCCTTGAACATGCAGTCGAGGCTGACTTTCCAGCGATCATTGAGCTCGTTAACGCGGCCTATCGCGGACATGGAGACGTCGAAAGCTGGAACATTGAATCCGGAATCATCGAGGGCACACGTTTAACCGACAGTCTGCTGAGAGAGGATCTCGCAGCCAAGCCGCATGCGCACTTCCTTGTCCATCGCGACCTTTGGAGCGGCGCCATCATCGGAACCGTGTGGCTCGAACCGGTGGACGAAGATGTCTGGTATCTTGGGCTTTTCACTATCGATCCCGCTCTGCAGAAGCAGCACCTCGGACGCGGATTGCTAAGTGCCGCCGAAGATTTTGCAAAACAGCGCGGAGCCCGCACCATCCGCATGGGCGTGCTCAACGTGCGTGATGCGTTGATCGCATGGTACGAGCGGCGAGGTTATCAGAGAACCGGCAAGACCGAACCCTATCCTTACGGCGACAACCGCTTCGGCACGCCGCTTCGCGATGATTTGGCGTTCGTGATCCTCGAGAAACACTTCTAAAGAGCGCGCGGTCCAAAAGAAGAACTGTTTCCTGCGGCCTAAGTTTCACGTTTCGAGTTAGCAGGCTTGCGATATTCTTCTTTGCATGAATCTCAAGCTGATGGTGAAGTTTCTGGTTGCGTCAGGACTTGGTGCGGCCTGCGGTCTGATGGTCCATCTCGACCACGAGCGATGGCTCCGAGCAGGTCGCGACGCTTTTTTAACTGACCAAGGACGTCGATTTGATCATCAAGTCGCCGTACCACAGTCTGAATTTGGGATTATCGTGACTGCCGTGATCATGACGCTGGGTTTCTTCGCGTTCTATGAAGGCATCGTCTACGTCGGCACATGGCTGGCGACGAAGTCCGTCGGCCCAACGTCGTCCAAATCGAACGAAGTTGCAACCCTCAGTTGAGGGGGCCTGACCACAAAGAAACCGGCGGATTTGCTCATCACAAATCCGCCGGCTTTCAGTATTGTTTCTTGATTTCCTACTTCAGATTCACCGTCGCCTTCAACGGCAGGTCCACAGACGAACCGCCGACCATGATGGTGTAGTCGCCGGGAAGCAGCGACCAGTCATTCTTCTGCTCGTCGAAGATCGACAGATATTTTGGATCGATCTCGACTGTAACGCTGCGCTTCTCACCCGGATTCAGTTTGACCTTGGCAAATCCGACAAGCCGCTTCGGTGGCTCCTGTGCGGCAGCAGGAAGAGCAGCGTAGACCTCCGCGATCTCCGAGCCTTCGCGCGCACCGGCATTGGCCAGCGTGAATGTCACCTTCACTTTGTCGCCCGGCGTCACCTGCAGTCCCGAGTAGCGGTAGGTCGTATACGAGAGTCCGTAGCCGAACGGAAAGAGCGGCTTCTTGTTTTCGGCGTCGTACCACTTGTAGCCAACCTTTACGCCCTCGTCGTAGGTCACCTGGAACGGCGGAAGACCCATGGCCCACTTCTCAGGCGATGCTGGTCCGGAGAAGTGCGAAGACTCCGGCGGCGGCATCGTGATTGTCGGATGCGGCAGATCAGCCTCGCTCTTCGGGAACGTGTTCGGCAGCTTGCCGCTCGGGTTCACCGAGCCGAAAAGAACGTTGCCCACAGCGTTCGCGCCATCGCTACCCGCAAACCACGCTTCCAGAATCGCCGCCGGCTTGTCCACCCACGGCATCGTGACGGGATTGCCCGTTTCCAACACCACGATCGTATGCGGATTCGCCGCCGCAACAGCGGAGATAATCGCGTCCTGATCGTGGGGCAGCGTCAGGCTCTTCAGATCCATGCCCTCGCTGGCCCACATGTATGCAAACACGATCGCAACATCCGCGCCCTTCGCAGCGGCAGCGGCAGCGGCCGGATCGGTGCCGGGGTCGTACTTCACGGTTGCATGCGGCGCACGGGCCTGAATCGCCTTAAGAGGAGACGTCGGGAACCAGATCTCTTCCATCCAATGCGTTGCGCCCTGCCCCGGAGGCTTGATCGCATTTCCGCCGATCGGGTCAACCTGCGCCGATCCGCCGCCCGAGATCATGCCCACATCCGAGTGCGACCCGATCACTGCGATCGTGTGCAATTTCGCTGCGTTCAAAGGCAGCGTGGCCTTCTCGTTCTTCAGCAGAACGATGCCGCCCTCTTCGATCTTGCGCGAAGTCTCGAACCCGGCGAAGGGATCGATAACACTGCGTTGCCGCGGATGATCGATTACGCCTGCCGCAAACATCGATCGAAGGATGCGGTGCACGTGTTCATCGAGCTCGGCCTGCGGAATCTTGCCCGCATCCAACGCATCCTTGAATCGTTTGTCGTAGAAGAATCTGCCTGGCTCCTCGTTATCGAGGCCCGCGGCCGACGCCTTCACGTCGCTGTGCGTGCCGCCCCAATCCGACACTACAAACCCCGGAAACTTCCAATCCTTCTTCAACACATCGGTCAGCAGCCACTGGTTCTCGCAAGCGAAGTCGCCATTCACGCGGTTGTAGGAGCACATGACCGCAGCGGGCTTGCCCTGTTCTATGCCGATTTCAAAGGCCAGCAGATCGCTCTCCCGCGCGGCCCGCTTGCTGATGTTGATGTTGACGGAATTGCGCCCGCTCTCCTGGTCGTTGAGCGCATAGTGCTTGATGTCGCCAATCACGTTCGCGGACTGCGTGCCCTGAATCAATCGCGCCACCAACGTGCCGGCCAGTACAGGATCTTCGCCGAGATACTCAAACGTGCGGCCGTTGCGCGGATCGCGCGTCAGATTCACGCCGCCGCCGAGCGTCATGTTGAATCCCTGCGCGCGCAACTCGCGTCCGATCAGTGCGCCATATTCATACGCAGCATCGGTATCCCAGCTTGCGGCCGCGGCCACGTTGGCCGGCAGCGCTGTCGAGTAGCGTCCATTCACGCCGCTCGAGCGCACGCCATAGGCCGCATCGCTCATGTCGATGCCGGGAATGCCCAGCCGCGGCACGCCCACCGCGTATCCCACGCCGCGATTCGAATCCGCATTTTCAGGAGTTACCGGCTCGTCGGTTGGCATGCCCACGCCGTGCAGCAGCGCAATCTTTTCGTCGGGCGTCATTTCCTTGATTACGAGGTCGGCGCGCTCATCGGGCGAGAGGCTCGAGTTCATCCAGGGCCCGGTTGGTCTTGGCTTCGATTGCGGGCGCTGCGCAAAGCTCGGCGCCACCAAACATGCAAAACACAAGAGCAGAATCGCCGGGATTCTGATTCCGGCACGAAACGGAGTGTGCATCATAGTTCCCTCGTTGGTAAAACGTTTATCTTGGACGCTCCCAATACTATCAACAAAGGGCCAAGACAAGCGTTTTTCTCAAGCCAGGGGCCCTACCAGAGGTCCGACGCACGTCCGCCGTGTTCAATCCGTTCGTAGGGAAGGTACACAGGAGACCAGGCATACGCGCGGATGCGATCGGGCAGGGAAGCGGCGTCGTCAATCGTCGCAACTCCCTCTGCCATTGCCTGCCGCGCTACCGCTTCTGAAACCACCAGGCCAACTTTGCGCGATTCGGCAATCGGCGGCAGCAGCGGCGCGTCTTTGTCTGTTCGAGATGGCGACAGGCCGGCAAGCGCCTTGGCCGCGGCCATGATCATCCCATCTGTGACGCGGCGCGCCTGCGACACAAGGATTCCCAAGGCCAGCCCGGGAAAGATGAATGAGTTGTTGACCTGCGGAATGCGTACCGGCTTTCCATTGATCTCGACCGGCGGAAATGGGCTGCCAGTGCCCACTAGCGCTCGTCCCTCTGTCCAGTGCAGCAGATCCGCCGGGGCGGCCTCAGCCTGCGAAGTTGGATTCGAAAGCGGAAAGATGATCGGCCGTTCGGCGTGTCGCGCCATCTCGCGCACAATCTCTTCGGTGAATGCTCCGGCCTGCGCCGATACGCCGGCCAGTACCGTCACTTTCGCGTTGCGCACCACATCAAGAAGCGTGACGTCCTCGCCGCCAGTGAGTTTCCATCCCGCGATATCGGCTCGTTTGCGCACCAGAGGCAGCTGACTCGCCTTGATGCCGCGCGCGCCTTCAACCAGCAGTCCATAGCGATTGAACGCATAGATGCGGCTGCGCGCTGCCCCTTCGCTCAGGCCCTCTTCCTTCATCGCGGCAATCAGCAGATCGATGATGCCGATGCCTGCCGACCCTGCCCCATACATCACAATCGTCTGCTGCGACAGCGGCACGCCGGTGGCGTTTACCGCTGCCAGAAGCGTTGCGGTAGTCACGGCTGCTGTGCCCTGGATGTCGTCGTTGAAAGTGCAAAGCCGATCGCGATAACGCTCCAGCAGCCGCGCTGCATTGGTTCCCGCAAAGTCTTCCCACTGCAGCAGGATCTTCGGCCAGCGCTTTTGCACGGCGGTCACAAACGCCTCCACAAAGTCGTCGTACTCCTGCCCGCGCACGCGATTGTGCTGCCACCCGATGTAGATCGGATCGTGCAGCAGTTTTTCATTGTCGGTTCCCGCGTCGAGCAGGATCGGCAGACAATGCTCTGGCGGAATGCCGCCCAGCGCGGTGTACAGCGCCATCTTGCCGATGGGAATTCCCATGCCGCCCGCGCCCTGGTCGCCGAGGCCGAGGATGCGCTCGCCGTCGCTGACCACGATGCAACGCACATCGTCGTAACGCCGGTCGGCAAGAATCTGATCGATTCTGTGTCTGTTGGGATAGCTGATAAACAACCCGCGCGGCCTTCGCCAGATCTCAGAGAAGCGCTGGCAGCCCTCGCCTACAGCCGGCGTATACACAATCGGCAGCAACTCCTCGGTGTAGTGCTCGATCATGGAGTAAAACAGCGTCTCGTCGTTGTCCTGCAGGTCGCGCATGTTGCTGTACTTGCCGAACGGCGTGTCGCGCGAATCGAGAACGCGCTTGCGCCGCAGGCGCTGATCCTCAAGCGTGCCGATATGCGGTGGCAGCAGCCCGTGAAGTCCGAACGCATCGCGTTCGTGCTCAGTGAAGGCGGTGCCCTTGTTCAGCCGCGAGTTGGAGAGCAGATCGATGCCATGCAGACGCGTGCGGATTACCGAGGGTTCTTCGTCCGGATGGGCAGCGGGGACGTAGGGTGATTTTTCACTCACGGGAAGCTCTCTCTTTCATTTCGAATCGGGATCAGGATACCGCCAGCTCTTTTTGAGACTCACCGATCATAGCCAATGAAGAGACACAAGGGTGTGACGTTTGCAACACGCTTCGCAAACGCTTCAATGCGAGCAATTTGGAGGGGAAGGCGGCGGGAACGCGCCGAATTTGCCAGCCATTCACGTCAAGGCCCACGCCTCTCTCGGAGAACGTGGGCCCCTTTTTACATTCGAATTGTGGAGACGCCTTCAACTCTCGCTGTCAACGTCTTCTATTTCAAGGTTTCAGCGATTGCTGCCGGAACCGCCGGAGTGCTGACCGCCGCCAGAATGCTGGCCGCCGCTCCCTGGCTGATTCATATCCTTGGGCTTATTGCCCTGGTTGCCCGGGTTGCCTTGTTGGGTGTGCTGCCCGGTGCCGCTCTTCTGGGAGGGGTCCTGGTTGCTGCGAGTGCCGCTTCCGGAACCTTGTCCTGGTGAGCCTTGTTGATTCGCCATTTGAACTGCTCCTATATATGCCGCGCTGCACCTCGTACGCGTTCGTAACGCCGGCCTTCAATGGGATGCCTTGCTTTCCGCGCGAGGTTGTACGTTCTTGGCGCGCAAATCGCGGATCGAAAATCACTTAAGTAAACGAAACTAATACAGTTACGCTAACACTCTAAACCGCTTGCAATGCTCTGGAATGGTGCTAGAATGCGGCGGTGCAGCGCGTATTTTTCTCCGCGTTTCGAATGGAGTTTTGGAAGATTAAGACGCGTAAATTAGGCTTTATCGCCTCGCCGGTTCTATTTCTCCTCGATGATCGCCAGATCCCAGGGCGCTAAGGTCAGCGATTCGCCTTTCGATACTGATTTCCCATCCAGCAGATTCGTTCCACCGACGTACATATAGCTCGCTTTTACGTCGCCGGCGGAGTAGTTGAAGTAATAGTGAACGTGCTTGCCCATGCGATTCACCCCATGCGTCACATGCACCGCTGCGGGCAACTGCTGATCCGGTCCCGCGAGACCGGCCTGCTCCAGCGCGTGTTTCAGCACCGCAGTCTGCAGCGCGCCTGAAAGGTACGTTCCTTCGTAAAGCAGCGATCCCGCGCCGAATTGGTTCTCGGTGATCGCAGGCCATTTTCCGAAAAACGGATGATCGTAATAAGCCAGCGCCTTCGCGTGTTCCGGCATCAGGAACTCTGCCCAGTAGCTCACCTGGTTTCCGTTCTTGGTGTCGCCCACGTGAAACGGATCGCCCTTCAGCGCCAGCGGATGCTCGAGGTTCGAGAATTCCTGGTAGCTGAACCCCGCAGCCTCGCGCAGCGGCCCGGGCGCGCGCACCCAGCGCACAGCAGAGTTTTCATTCGCAAATCCGCTCTTGAAGGTCATCACCACGTGTCCGCCATTCTTCACATAGTCTGAGATGCGTTGCAGCAGCGCATCATCCGCGATGTAGAGCGCGGGCACAATCAGCAGCTTGTACGCGGAGAAGTCCTTTGTCTCAGGAAAAACAAAATCCGCGCCCACATTCAGGTCGTAAAGCGAACGATGAATCTGCTGTACCAGCGAGGCGTAGTCCGCCGTCGGCCCTCCAAAACTCCATTGCCCTCCCGAAGAAGTGAACGGCATAAAGCTGATCGCGTTATAGGAATCGCGACTCCACAGGATCGCGACATCGTTGTGAATCTTCAGGCCCACAAGGTGCGGCCCGATCTTCTCCAACTCATGCGCGGTGCGGGACACCTCCGCGTAGGCGCGGTTGGGCTCGAGGTCATGAGACAGAACGCCCTTCCAATACGTCTCCTGGTTAGCTGCGATTGAAGCCCAGTGCCAGTACTCCACCATGTTGGCGCCGTTCGAGAGATGTGTGTACACGTCTTCGCGAAGCTGGCCGTCATACGGAGGATACTGGTAAGCCGAAGTCCAGTCTGTTGACTGCGCGTTGGTTTCCGTCACAAGAAAGTTGGCCTGCTTGAGCGAGCGCGCAAAGTCGCCCTGGATGGACTGCGCTGCACCGTCGTAGTGATCCTGCGATCCGTGGTAGATATTATCTGCCACAACGTCCAGCGACTCGGCGATAGCCTCCTCATTCACGTCGCGTTTCATCATGCCGCCGTAATCCGTCGTGATGAACTGCCCCGCACCGGCGCACTCTTGCACCAGCTCCGACTGCCAGCGCAGAAAATCCGTTACCCGCATCTGGCTCCAGCGTGACCACTCAAGCTTGTAGCCAGTGCTCTGCGCGCCATTCCGCGTGGGCAGGTCTTCCCATGTGTGCAGGTTTTCGCCCCAGTAGTTCAGGAACCACGCCTTGCTCAGTGCTTCCGGCGTTACAAACTTCTTTTCGAGATAGTGTTGAAATCCGATGAACACATCGCGATTTGCCGCTTCATAGCTCGCTGTTTCATTGTCGAGCTGCCAGCCGATCACGGTGGGATTGTTCTTGTAGTGTGCGACGATGTGGCGGATCAGCCGCTCCGCATAGAAGCGATACGCCGGCGAATCGGTATCCATGTTCTGCCGCATGCCATACTGCGCTGGTTGGGTGGGTCCGCCGAAATTCCCGCCGGTAATGCGATCGGCCAGTATCTCCGGATGCTGATGCGCCATCCACGCCGGGACCGAATACGTAGGCGTGCCGAGAATCACCTTGATGCCGGCTCTGCCCATCGCATCCACGATGTGATCCATCCACGCGTATTCGAAGTGGCCATCCTCCGGCTCCCACAGGCTCCACGTCGACTCGCCCATGCGCACGACGTTCAGCCCCGCGGCCTTCATCATCGCGATGTCTTTCGCGAGCCGGGCATCCTGATCGCCGGGCATGTACTCGTTGTAATAAGCTGCGCCGTAGAGCACTGTCGGAAATTCGAGCGTCTTCTGCGCTTCAATGCGTGCATCGGTCGCCGATTGCTGTGCACCCGCCGCGCCCGTTAACAGAAGTACCGAAGCCATCGTAGAAAGAAAGCGTTTTCTGAACTCTGTCATAACAGTTGCCTTTCGCGATTCCCAAGCAGTCTCTTGATGCGGAAGGATTATCAAAACACGTCTACGCGAAGGTGAGCAACACGATCTCGGGATGCGTGCCGACGCGCATCGGCGGACCCCATGTCCCCGCGCCGCTCGACGTGTACACCTGCATCTCGCCGAAGCGCTGCAATCCGTAGGTAAACTTGCCGAATGCGCGCCGGGTGATGAAGTTGAAGGGAAACATCTGGCCTCCGCCATGCGTGTGTCCCGAAAGTTGCAGACTCACGCCGGCATGCTCGGCAAGGGGCAGGCGATTCGGCACATGGTTGAGCAGAATGCTTGCCGGTCCGCCCTTCAGCCGCAGTCCTTCAAGGAATGAGCGCATCTGCAGAGGATAGGTTGAGGGTCCATACGGCCACTCCAACAACGCGCAAACCTTCCACGTCCGCATACTCGTCGTGGAGCACATGAATTCCACTAGACCGTAGTGCCTCCTCGAAATGCGCCGCGCCGCCGAATTCCTCATGATTGCCGCCCACAAAGTAAATGCCCAGCGGCGGCTTCAGTTCCAGTAACGGCGCGGCCATCTGCTGTGCATTGACCCTGACGCCATCAAACAGATCTCCAGCCAGAAAGATGATCGCCGGGTCTAGCTCTTGCGCCATGGCCACAATCCTGCCCGCGAATTCTAGCCCGTTGATGTGCCCCAGATGCATGTCACTGACGAGGAGCGCCTGCCGCCCTCGCCAGCACGCCGGCAGATTCGGTAATTGAACGGTGACCCGCCGGAGCCGAATCGCCCGCGCATTCGCGAGCCCATAAATGGACGTCGCAATTGCTGCCACAAGCAACACCGCAGCAATATGGGGCCGATCCGCGATTCGCGTTGTTGTCGGCACGATAAAGCGCAAAATCAGATCCGTCAGCCAGGCGATCCCCGCACCAACCAAAAGGAAGTTTGCCACTCCCATCCACAGGGCGGCAGCCGTGTACAAGATCCTGACGAATGAATTGGAAAGACGAAAGCTCAGCAGAGACGCGATCACGAAGACGAGCGAAAGCAGCACGAACGCGATCCGCAATGCCAGCAAAGCCGGCGGACGCATCGGCCACCAGAAATCGATCCATGTGCGATAGATGAACCAATGGGCGACGCAAATAATTGATTGAACAATGACAACTGCAACAACCGGCCAGGCTTTCAAAAAAGAGTCTCCTTCTTCTCTGCGGCGGCAACCCCGCGAAGGGTTTTGCCGCATACCGGAGGCATGAAAGAATCAGAACATGGCAGCACCTGCGGGCAACCAACTCGGCCTCTACATCTCGATTCCGTTCTGCCGCTCCAAATGCACCTACTGCAATTTTGCATCAGGAGTCTATCCGGCCAGCGAACATGCCCGCTATATCCAGCGCCTTATCGATGAGATGCACGGGGCGCGCCAATGGAGCAAAGACCTTAGCGCCGATCTTCCTTCCCGTGTCGACACGATCTATCTCGGCGGCGGAACGCCCAGCCTGCTCGAGCCGGACCTGATCGCGCGCCTCTTTGCCGCCATTCGTGCCGAATTTACCATCGAACCCGATGCGGAGATCACCGTCGAGTGCGCTCCCGGCCAGATTGCCGACGCCACCCTCAACGCGATCGCCCAGGCCGGCGTCAATCGCGTCAGCCTCGGTGTGCAATCTTTCATCGATCGCGAAGCCCACCAGAGCGGCCGCCTGCACAGCCGCGCCATCGTGCTCGACGACCTCAAACGCTTGCGCGCCGCCGGTATCGCCAACCTGAATCTCGATCTCATCGCCGGTCTCGCCGGGCAGACGTTCGCCTCCTGGCAGGAGTCCGTTGCGACACTCGTAGAAACCGGTGTTTCCCACGCAAGCATCTACATGCTCGAAGTTGACGACGACTCGCGCCTCGGCCGGGAATTGATCGCTGGCGGAGCGCGCTACCACGCCGAACTGGTGCCCACCGATGACACCATTGCCAGCATGTACGAATATGCGATTAAGAGTCTCGACTCTGCAGGCCTGCAACAGTACGAGATCTCGAACTTCGCCCAGCCTGGTCACGAGTCGCGTCACAACCTGCGCTACTGGCAGCGTCGTCCGTATTTAGGCCTCGGGCTCGACGCTTCGTCCATGCTTCGCGAAACCCCAGGCTCATCCGATCCGAGTCAGCTGGGCTATGTCCTGCGCTTCACGACAACCGATGACCTTAAGTCTTATCTCGAAGGACCGCAACCGCCCGAGACGGCATGGCTTTCGCCAGAACGCCAGCACGAAGAAGCGTGGTTTCTTGGCCTTCGTCTAAACGAGGGAGTTTCTATTTCCGCTCTCCGCCAGGAGTTCGGCAACCAACCGGTCGCACGCGCTTTCGAAGTCGTCGCGCAACTCACAGAACGCGGACTCCTCGATTGCGACGGAGAAAATGTCCGGCTCACTGCCCAGGGCCGTCTGTTGTCGAACGAGGTTTTCCAGGAATTTCTTGAGTCCGCCCCGCTTCACCAGCCTGCCGTAAGCTGATGCGTCCATGCGCCACGCGTGCTACCAGTAGAGCGATTCATCCTGCATGACGGGCAAAAGGAACGTCTCGGGATCGAATTCGGCCTCTGTTGAAATGCACTCTATGGAGTCGGGGCCTTCTTTACGAGCACGCCGCAATGCGTTTTCCACCTCTTGCAGAACTACGAGCGCCGATCGGCCGCCGCTCGCCACGACACCGTAGCAGGCGTTCAAGCGCGCCTTCTGGCCGTCGGCCTCGATCGGTTTTGCAAACACCTCGTCTCGAAGGCGCCCAGCCAGCGTCTTCGCATTGCGAGCGCCACATCCGGGGAGAACCAGAATGTATTCTCCATCCGCCATCCGGCCAACTGAATCGTAGCAACGCAAAAGCTGCGTGATTCGCTCGACAACCCTTGGTTCAGCCTGATCGTGGAGGTTTGTTCCCCAGTCGGCTTGTCGGCACTCGCGTCCAACCAGCCCAACCGCAATCAACGCAAGCGGCATGTTCGTGCGCTGCGCTCGATCGGTCTCACGAAAAAGCACACTCACCAGTTCGTCCCGGTTTAGAAGCATGGCTGCCCTCTCCTATCGCGCGACTGCGCAACGACGTGGAATTCATCGGCTGGAATTAGAGGATCTTCAGGACTGGGTTATCATTCTTGGCAGAATTCAATCTTTGTTGCTGTGACACGCCTCACATTAGGATGCGTCAGACTCGCGCGACAATTCTTCTCACCACTACGCGTGCGGTTCCAAAAAGCAGGAGAAATAATTTATGACTCATCTCCGTTTTGAGACACATAAAACTCATTTGCGTTCTATAGGGCTACTTGGATTCGGATTGTTTTTGTTTGCATGCGGAGGGGGTGGAAAAGGCACAATCGGTAGCGGAAGCGGCAGCCAGCCCCCACAAACCGGTCCGAACGCGATCTTGAATGGGGCCGCTCTTGCTTCAGCTACAAGTCACTGGACTTCAGCAAAATGCGATGTTCAAGTTGAACTGACGAGCGATAACGGATTTTATTCGGTAGTTGTTGACAGCTCGCGGCAAGACGTCCTCAAGCCCCGAAAAATGGGCGGTAGGCCCTGACCCGAATAGCGTGACGGTTGGCCCGGGGATACGCCTTGGAGGCTTCTTCTGGGTATCGGCACTCAAAACTATAACTGGGTCAACGACTGCCCAGACGTTTTCGGCGAATGTCAGCGTGGAGACCGGTAGCACGAGCCAAAGTTTAGGTATCTGCACCTTTGTCTTGGTGCAAGGAAAATTGTCATAGCCTGTTCTTGGGCGACGTAGAAGCGCAAAGACGTCGCAACAATCAATCGCGACAAATAAGAAGATCCGAGGCAACTGCCCCGGATCTGTTTTTCCTACGAGCCAGTTTATCTCGGCTTTCGCTTAGTCGACGAACTCCACCTTCGGCGCAATCGGAATGATTCCACGCTCGTGGCCCATCTCCAGCAGCTTGCGAATGGCTTCGCGTCCGTCCGGACCGTAGTCGAGGGTCCGTTCATTCACGTACATGCTCACAAAACGGCTGGCCAGATTGGTGTCGAGATCGCGCGCAAACTGCATGGCGTATTCCAGTGCCTGCTCGCGATGATCCAGCCCGTGCTGAATGCTGTCGCGCAGCGCCTTTGAGATGATCTTGTGCGCTTCCGCGCCCAGCGAGCGGCGAATGGCGTTTCCGCCCAGCGGCAGTACCAGCTTTGTGGTCTCACGCCACCACACGCCGAGGTCGATAATCTTGTGGAGCCCGCTGCGGCCGTAGGTCAGCTGTCCCTCGTGAATGATTAGCCCCGCTTCGTACTTGCCGGCCAACACCTGGGGAATGATCTGGTCGAACGGCACGACCTCTGTTTCGATCTCCGGGTTGAAGATCTTCAGCGCCAAGTACGCCGTCGTCATGGTGCCGGGTACGGCTACTTTTACCCGCTTCAGATCATCTTGCGACATGGGCTTCAGCGAAATGATCATCGGCCCGTAGCCCTCGCCAACGCTGCCGCCGCAACCCATGAGCGCGTAGTTTTCCTGGATGTAGGGATAGGCGTGGAAGCTGATGGCCGTCACGTCGTAGAACGCCTCATTTTCAGCGCGGCGGTTCAGCGTTTCGATATCGCACAGCGTGTGCGAGAACTTGTATCCCGGCACGCGGATTTTGTTCGTTGCCAGGCCATAAAACATGAAGGCGTCATCCGAGTCGGGGCTGTGGGCAATGGCGATTTCCCGGGTCGGATTCATTACGGCTAAATCAGAATGCTTGGTGCTCACGGAGACAAAAATCCTTTCAACTAAACAACGATCATGGCTGGCTAAATAAGTTCGTTTAACGGCTTCTGCACACGCGTTCAAGTCCCTTGGCAATCGCCGCAGCGGCCACTACCTTGAGCGCATCGCCCGGCAGGAAAGGAAGCACCGCGATAGCGAAAGTCGTCCGCAGTGATCCAAATGGTCCAAACGACTCAAACGACCCGGCTCCATGCGTCCACACTACCAGCCATGCGAAACCGCACAGCAGAATCACAGCATTTCCCGCTGCGGCACTCAACAGCGCGGCAGAAAATCCGCGCCCGCTGCGTCGCCACAAATACGCGATCAACGCTGCCGCTGCCGGATACGACATCAGGTAGCCGCCTGTCGGTCCCAGCAGATGCGCCATGCCCGCTCCGAAGGCCAGTCCCGGCGCGAACACCGGCAGCCCCATTGCGCCTTCCAGCAAGTATGCGCCGAGCGTTGCGGCTGCCAACCTGGGCGCCAACAACATTCCCAGCAACACCACCGCAAAAGGCTGCAGCGTCAGCGGAACAGGTGTAAACCCGAGTGGCAGCGAGATGTGCGAGCTAAGGGCCACCAGCGCGCTGCCTGCCACGACGATTCCGGCGTTGCGCACTCCCTGCGAGACAGCAGGATTCGCGATCTCTGAAGTCAATGGCAGTCTGTTTTCCACGTTTGTCCTTAACTTTCTGACTCAGGGTCGGACGCTTCGGGTCCCCCCACCACGGTGGTGTCACCCTCAGGCAATTGGTGTTTCAGCTTGGCGCGTTGTCGTAGAACATGGAGGACCACCCCTGCGGCCGCCACCAACAGTCCGACTACCGAAACCAGAAGCGCGATGATTAACCAATGCATCACTGCTGAAGCTCAGAATACCAGATACGCGAAAAATCGCCGCCGCTTACGGTGGCCGGCGTGGCGCAAAAAACGACTATTTAGGCCCGTTACTTAGCGGCCAGTGATCCGAACAGCCATTCAAGATATTGGTGGCTGCCCTGTTCGACGGGGATCACCAGGAACTCCGGCAGACGGTAGCTGTGCAACTCGCGCAGGCGTGCTTCGAGCGCTTCCAGTTTCTCCGCACTCGTCTTCAACAGCACCATGGTTTCCGGCGCGGAATGGATCACGTCTTTCCAGTGATAGATGGACTGGACCACGGGCAGGAGCGTGGCGCACGCCACCAGTCGCTCCTCCACCAGCGTGCGGCCGAGCTTGTTGGCCTCTTCCAGGGTGCTTTCGGTGGTAAGGACAATCCGGGCCTGCGGGTTCGCTTCGAGCATTTCGTTCTCCCGCGTCCAGTGTACGAAGCGATGCCACGACCCGCGATCATAAATTTTGTTCCCTGAATCAAAGTCGCCGATTTTGTCCTAACAATCCGCGAGCGCCTTTCGGGATTGTTTGTTCCTTCAACTTGCCGACTTTGCCCTGGTGTTGCAGTATGTTCCTTGCGGTTCGCGCATCCTAGTTCACACATTCTGCGGAGCCACGACCCGCTTGAGGAGAACGATCGATGAGTTCCGTCATCAAATTCGGCACCTCCGGTTGGAGGGCCATCGTTGCCGACGAATTTACGCTGGCCAACATTCGCCTCGCCATTGCAGGCATTGCCGCATACGTCAAAACGCAGCCTGAACCTCACCGGGTCCTGGTGGGCCGCGACCCCCGCTTCCTCGGCGAAAGCTTTGTCGATGAAGCCGCCAGAATCCTCGCTGGCGCGGGCATCGCGCCCATCGTCATTCCGCAGGCCGCGCCCACGCCGGCCATCGCCTATGCCGTGCGTGCGCTCAAAACCTCGGGCGCCATCAACTTCACTGCATCCCACAATCCACCGGAATACAACGGCATCAAGTTCTCTACCCACGATGGCGCGCCCGCCCTGCCCGAGGTGACCAGGCAGATTGAAGCTGCGATCAACGCCAAGACCGAAGGCGACATCCCTCATGCCGATCCGGCAGAGGGAGGATTTGAGACCGCAGACGTCAAGCCCGGTTTCCTCCACCGCCTCGGCGAACTCGTCGACCTCAAGACCATCGCCAATTCGCATATCAAGGTTGTCTTCGATCCCTTCTGGGGAGCGGGCCGCGGTTACAGCTGCCACATCCTGCGCGAAGCCGGCGTCGAGGTTGCAACCGTCCACGACTACCGCGACGTTCTCTTCGGCGGCCATGCGCCCGAGCCAGACGACCACCTGCTTGGCGATTGCAAGAAGAAGATGAAGGAGTTTGGCGCGAAGATCGGCATCGCGACCGACGGAGACGCCGACCGCTTTGGCATTGTCGATGAAGACGGCACCTTTATCCAACCCAACTACATCATCGCGCTGCTCTTCGACTACCTGGTCGAAACGCGCGGCTGGAAGAACGGCGTTGCCAAAAGCGTCGCCACCACCAATCTCGTCAACGCGCTCGCCGAGTACCACAAGGTGCCGCTTTATGAGACACCGGTTGGCTTCAAGTACATTGGCGAACTCATCATCGCCGACAAGATCGCCATAGGTGGCGAAGAGTCCGCCGGTCTCACTATCCGCGGCCATGTGCCGGAGAAGGATGGCATCATTGCGGGCCTGCTCGTCACCGAGATGGTGGCGGCCCGCAAGAAGAGCCTCGGCCGCCAGCTTAAAGAGCTGTTTGCCAAGGTTGGTTCCTTCTATCCCGTTCGCGAGAACTTCCGCTTGACCCCGGAACGGAAGGCCGCGTTCACTGAAGAATTGAAGAAGGATCCTACCGAGCTCGGCGGACGCAAGGTCACCAGTGTCGTGCGCACCGACGGTCTCAAGCTGATCCTCGATGACGGCTCGTGGGTATGCTTTCGCCTCTCGGGTACAGAGCCCGTGGTGCGGGCTTACACCGAGGTGCGCGATGAAAGGGACATGGTCGCGCTCCGCTCGGCGGCCGAAAAATTTGTGCAAGGTTGATCCGTAGAGGCCGAATGCAGCAACCAAATCTGTTCAGTGAAAACAAGGAAGCGGCCAAAGAGCCGCTTCCATTTCGTCAGCGCGCCATTCAATGGGTGCAGCAGGGCTGGCGCTCTGCCGGCACAGTCTTCGCGGTCATGCTGGCGCTCGCGCTAGCATGGAGCGTCGTCAACGGCCGTCACGGCCTTTCCACGTGGTACCAGCAGCGCAGCCAGGAAAAGCAGCTCAAGCACGAAATCGATGACCTGCAGCAGGAGAATGCCCACCTGCGCAATCACGTCGACCGCCTCAAAAACAGCCCCGAGGCCATCGAGCACGAGGCGCGCGAAAAGCTCCACTACGCCAAGCCCGGCGAGGTGATCTACACACTGCCCCCGGATCCCCAGAAACAGCCACCGCCGATTGGGAAGTAACCTCATTTTCAAGCTACTTCCCAGTGGCCGGTTGATGACCCGTATCGGAGACCGAAATTAATACGCTGAAGGTCGAATCATACGGCCCGACTTTGGGATCACTTTGGTGCTGGCGGAGGAGTGTTTTCGCTGGTTGGGGGCACAATCCCTTTTAGTCGCAAATAAGTCACCATATTCCCATAGTGCTCATCTGTGTGAGCCGTGTTCAGCGACAGCAGTGTGAGTTTCGCCAGGTTGAAGTTGAAGAGTTTCACCATTTGACTGCCCTTCGCATCAGTCATGCTGTCGAAAGCACTGTTGCAAAATGCAACGGCGCCTTTTATCGCGGACACGAGATCAGCCTTGGAAGTCTTCGTTTTCTCGATGTCCTTCGACGGATTCGCTTCACCGGAGGCCTGCGAGCAGAACATGTAATTGGCATCGGCCACGTGGCCAACCAGTTGGCCGAACGTGCGAACATCCGGCGTCGGCTTGAAGGAGTAGTTTTCTTCCGGCATCTTCTCAGCCGCTCTGACTACCGCACCGCTGATAAACGAATAGAGCCCTCTCTCACTTAAGGTAATCGGATTTGCGGGCGGAGCCGCCGGCATTGGCGGCTTCTCCTGCCCGAGGAGACTTAGTGGGGCAATTGCGACCACGGCAAAGAAAAAACACTGCTTTTTGTTCAATGGACACCTCCGGTCAAATCATGCCATATCTCGAACAGCTTAAATACCGGAAAGGCGTTGATCCTGCCAGTGGTCAATCCGAAACGACGGGAATCCCGCCCCGATACGGCGTCGATGAGGCCAGGATCAACACTTAGAATTGTGGAACAGACATTTTTCCTATTTCTGAGCACAAGCCTGACAGAGGGTTCTTGCCTAATAATCACAAGATCTCGCGCATTGAATATAAGACGGTCTCGGCGGCCGAATCTCCCTCTGGTCTGCCAGAAAGCCCTCTCGCCCCGCCGACCTCCCTTTGCCAATCCGGGCCCAAAATGACCAAACTGTCTGGGGTAGTCTGCGTAGCTTTGCTTCTGCTTTGCTCTCTTCCTTTGCCGGCGCAGAAAAAAGTCCCGCTCAAGGCGATCCACTTTCAAGGCGCACCACAATACACGCAACAGGAACTGCTCGCGGCCGCCGGCTTGACACCGGACGCGCGTCTGAACTCCCGCGACGTGAAAGCCCACGCCAAGCAGCTCAATGACACCGGCCTCTTCGAAGTGATCAAGTTTACGTCTGACAGCAAGACGCTGCTCTTCACTTTGACGCCTTCCCGACAGCTCTTTCCGATGCACTTGGAAAATGTGCCTCTTGCGCCGGGAAAGGAACTCGATGAAAAGCTTCAGGAGCGCTTCCCGCTCTACCGCGGCCTCTTGCCGGCCAGCGGCTCCATGCTCGAAGGAATCCGCCAGACATTCGAAGAAATGCTGGCGGCCAAAGGCGTCAAGGCAACGGTGAAGGCCGCTCTCACCAGCGGCCTGGGCCCGCAAAAGCTCACGGCGATGAACTTCACAGTCGTTTCGCCGGCGGTGCGTATCGGCCGCATCCAGCTTGCCGGCGTCTCGTCCGGTATGGAAGCCAAGGCCAGTCTCCTGGCCAGCGGCCAAACGGGAAACAGCTTCGACACTGAGAACACAGCCATCGGTCTTCAGCACGCTTTTGAAGACCTCTACAAGGACCAGGATTACGCTGCCGTGCAAGTCGATGTTGCCGAGGGCGACCCTCCCGTCGTCTCCGGTCAGTCCGTCGATATTCCCTTTACGGTGACGATCAAAGAAGGTGGGATCTACAAACTCGGAACCATCGACTTTCCGGCCAGCGCTCTGGTCGCGCGGGCAGATGTTCAGAAAATCCTCTCTAAATACCCTGCTGGTTCTGGCCGCCCGCTCGATCTATTTCTTCTCGCCATCCGCGATGCATACCATGCGAAAGGCTATCTCGATTGCTCCATCGCTTCACACCCTTCCTTCAATGAGGCTGCTCACATCGTGAATTACAGCCTTGAAGTCGCTCCGGGATTGCAGTACCGGCTGGCCTCGGTCAAATTCGACGGAGCTCCTGATCCGATAGCCGCCAAACTTAAGCTCGCCTGGAAGATGGCATCCGGCGATGTCTTTGACGAAAGCTACGTGTCGAACTTTGCGGCGCTGGCGCAAAAGAAAGACAAGCCTATGACGAAATGGATGCAAACAGTTATCACCACCTACGACGTCAAGCCAGACCCTGCCGCACACGAGGTTAACTGCATCTTCCATTTCGCCAAAGCCGCTCAAAGCCCTCGTTAGCTGCTTTCCGGTCCCAAGAGATTTGGCGGCTTGCCCACATTCTCAACGCGAATTGATGAATCCAGGTGCCCAGGATTGTGCCGCGCAATATTCAGGAGTCGATCAGTCACCCAAAGGGCATGGAAGCCATGATGGGGATGATCAAGATGGACTTGCCCGGTCTAGAAGCCGCCGCACGGGAGAAGTGACCGTGAAGACAGACTGAGCGAGCCAAAGCTCATCCAGCTGCCAGATCGTGACTCGCGCCGGCCTGTGTGAACCACGCTACGCCCGCGCCGGCTAGCGGAGCATTGTCGCCAAGCTCCGCAATCCGTACATCAAAATTTGAGCCTTCCAGCTCGGCCTTCGTTGCCGGCAAGAATAAATGGGCCGACCGCGAGATCCCGCCGCCCAACACCACCACGTCCGGAGCGAAATCCGCCAGCAGTCTCTTCAGAGCCACGCCGAGATTCTTGCCGAACTCCGCGAACACCGCAATCGACACAGGTTCACCGCCTGTTGCGTAGTGAGCGATCGATGCCACCTCGCGCTCCTGACCCTTGCGCTCCTTGTACGCCCGCTGCAGCGCGCGTGTCGAAATCTGATCCTCCACGATACCGCCCTCGTAGGGCACGTTCCAGATCTCGCCGCCTGGCGGAACTCCCTTACCCTCGGTCACCACGCGCCCATCCACGGCAAAGCCCGAACCAACGCCGGTTCCGAGAGTGAACACAACCACGCGCTTCACGCCCCGCGCAGCGCCCGCGCCCACCTCGCCCAGAAGGTAAGCCGCAGCGTCGTTGAGAAAACGCACCCGGCTCGCCTTCCATCCGAATCGCGCTGCCAGTGCTTCGCTCAGGTTTACACCGTAGAGATACGGCATTTTGTGCTTCATCCAGCTGATGCCCGTTGAGTAGTCAAATGGCCCCGGCATCGCCAGTTCCGCACCCTGCACGCCTTGAACGCCTTCGGCCGCCTTCACGCCCAGCCAATGCAGCACTTCGACGAACGCCTCGCTCGTCTGCTCTTCAGGCAGGCAGGCTCGCACCACCGGACCAAGCCGAAAGCCCTGCTTGTGGCAAACGCCCGCCGAAATATGGCTGCCTCCAACGTCATACACCAGTACACAGGGATCAACTGCCGGGGCCCCCGCGAACAGGTCTTTGCTCGTGGGGTGGTCAACTGTGGCGTTCAATGCCCACCTCGATTAGGAATCTTCAACATTGTAAGCGGCAGCAGCCCCAGCGGCGCCGCAGTCTCAATCACGCGGCACGCAGCCCGCGCGTTTAGAAGTCGACGTGCGCCCGCACCGAGCCCACCCACGCAGGCCCGCGGTCGCGGTTATACCCGGGATTATCGATGTGCTGCACGTCAAGCGAATAGAACATGCCCTTCCACGCGTGCCACGTGTAATAGCTCTCGACGATGTTTTCCCTACCGTAATTCAGATTGCCGTCGCCGAGCAGGAAGCCGAGTCCGCCCAGTCGCAGATAATTCTGATGATCGCGCTTGATCGCATTCGACACCACCGCAATCGCCATCTTGTCCAGCGGCCTGTGCCAGCGATTCCCGAAATATTCCGCACCCGCCGATACCGTCTGGTCGCACTCGGTGTAGGCAAACGACTCATGCTGCCCCTCGTTCCAGCCGAACCGCCCGAACACGCTCAGGTTTGCAGTCAACTCCTGCTCAGTGTTGTACCCGAATCCGTACTTCAACGCGCCGAAGTGCTCGTGCGCCGTGATGGTCGGTGTTGGATCGGTCCCGGCCAGGTACGCTTGCACCGCCTCTCGATACACCCCCATGTGTGCGTGATTGCCGTAGAAGAGTAGCCGCGTCACGCCCTTGCGTTGCGGAATCCAACCATGGCGCAGCTCAAACTCGCCATTTTGCCCATTTGCACGGCTGAACGCCCAATCCAGATCGATGCCATTGGCGACGACGGGCATTGCAAAAATTCCGTAACGCAAGCTCCAGTTGAGGTCGTCATATTCAACAAGGCCACCTACCGTGTAGCCGCGCGTATCTGCCGCATAATCCCACGCGCCGTTGTTATCCACCGTCCAGTTCATGAACTGCAGATGGCTGTCCGACCCGACCGAATTCACATCAAAGAAGTCCGGCAGCGTCATCTTGCCCACCCTGAATTCAATCCGCCGCTCCGGCACACTCGACGCCAGCGCAAAGAAGTTCGATTCCTGCGCCGTCGTTTTGTCTGTCAGCCCGATCACCTGGTGAATCTGGTAGCGTGCGATGTACGGCGCCTTCCCAAGATAGGGATTGCGCACCACATCAAGGTTGGTGAAACCAGCCAGTCCCAGTGCTTCACTCAGACCGCGCCCTTCCGCCGCTTCCAGATCGAAGATGAAATCCGTGTTGTACCGGACAGAACGATTCCGCCGCAGTGCCGTATACAGCGTCCCGACCATAGACGTTTTGTATTCCGCCGAATTGCGAAAGCTATTAGGCCCTTCGTAAAGTGAATGAAAGGGAATTCGCCCCTGGAAGATGATGTTCGCCTGCCCCGATATCCAATAGCGCGCGTCCTCGGGGTGTGGGAACACCGTAACCGACGGTGCCTCTGGAGCCGGTTCCGGCGCATTCGCGGGCGCAGGCGGATCTCCGGCCGGCTTCAGGTCCTTCTGCTGCAGAAGATCTGCCCCTGCAATGAACTGCGGCTCGGGCGCCGAGGGCAGATGGTCTGCCAATGTGCTTCCCGGCATCTGTGCGCACAGGCTCGTTGCCGCCAGTCCCAGCGCAAACGCAGCCGGCAAGGCAGTTCGAGTGAATCGCAGAGCAGAAAAATGAAGCATTGCTGAGCCTTTCCGGAAAGATGCGCAAAGAGCGGAGGGGTAGAATCGGGATAGCAGGCCACCCTCACTCTGTAGATACCATACCCCGGGTGGGTATTGTCAAGGAGCCAGCCCATGCCCCAGAATGAACGCGAAGCGATCAAGCTTTTGCAACGCGTCCGCAAACTCCGCGGTCAGCTCGATGCCGTGGAGCGATCCCTTTCCGGCGATCAGGATTGCGGGGACCAGCTTATGCTGCTCGCAGCGGTCCGCGGAGGCGTCAACAGCCTCATGGCCGAGGTGCTCGAAACCCACATCCGCTTCCATCTCGTCGACGGCGCCAAGGAGCAGATCGCCCCCGAACTCGCCGAGGACCTTATCGATCTTGTCCGGGCTTATCTGAAGTAGGTCCGTGCCGGTATCAATTCGTCTCATCGCTTATCGCTCGTCCCGACCCGGTTTCCCTTATGGTAGAAGTCGCCAAGAGACCCGAATGTTAAGACTCGGTTGATTCACGGCGCGTACGGCCAGCAAGCGGCTAGCGAAGAATGAGTCCCGCAAACACCTGCACGCTGATGATGACCAGCTGCAGGGGCATGCGCGGAATGAGAACGATAGCCGCGGCCGCCCCCACGCAGCCGATATACACCGCGTAAAAGGCAGGCGCCTCCCAAATCTTTTTGTGGAGGGAGTGAGGCCAGCCACGAACTTCGCCGTAGGCCCACGCGCTGGCCAGCGAGATGGCCGTCGTGCCCAGCACGGCGGCATTCACCATCATCAGAAGAACAGCGTTGCGGACGAAGTGCCCTGCGAATGGCGCCATCGCGCGGGCCATCTGCGCGGGATCCTCGAAAACGATGCCGTGCTCGCGGCCGTAGTTTCCGACGATCATCATGGCCCCGGCCACGAGCACGGTGAACGTTGCGCCGATCAACGTATCGAGACGCGCCCACTTCAAATCGGCGAAGCGCAGCCGCTTCTCCGCAACGCAACTCTGCTGGAAAAACAACTGCCATGGAGCAATCGTGGTTCCAACAATCGCGATGATCAGAAAAATCAGGTCGCTCGATATGCGACCCGGCGGGAAATGTGGCACAACGCTGTTGCGCGCCACCTCGCCCCAGCTGGGATGCATCATCGCAGCTAGCACAAACCATGTCAGATCGAGCAGGCACAGGATGATCACCGTGCGCTCCCAGCGCAGATAGCTTCCCGTAATCACCATCAGAACAAGACCCACAGCCGAGATCGGCACCGAGATGGTCGGGGACACACCCATGGCGCTCAGCGCCAGCGAGATGGCGGCGAACTCCGTGACGAGCGTGAGAAAGTTGACCACGAGCAGATCGGCGAGCGAGAAGCGTCCCCACCATTTGCCGAACCGCTCGTAGATCATGGCGGCGTGGCCCTTGCCGGTCGCGATGCCGAGACGCGCCACCATCTCCTGCACAAAGTAAGTGATGGGCAACAGAAGCAGCAGGATCCACAGCAGGTGCAGTCCATACTGGCCGCCCGCCTGCACATAGGTGGAGACGGCGCCGGCATCATTGTCGGCCTCCATGACAATGAGGCCGGGACCGAACACCATCAGGAATGTGAGCACGCTTTGCTGCCAGCGTTTGCGCACGACAATGCCTTGCTTCGTGCCCGTGTCCGGCTTCGTGCTCACATCCATCACGAACAGGTTGGAGTTAGTTGTTTTCATCCGTTTCCTCTCGTCTCAAGGGCTCAGGCGCAGAGTCTGCACAGGTGCGGTTCGCTTGAATCCATTGACAGGACGTCGCTGGACTTTTCGCGGCGTACCCACTTGCAGGCGAGAGGATGAGAAGGATTGCCCGTCTCCATCCACACACAGCGGAGAGGGGCGACGTTACGCGCAGGAAAATTCAGAATGATTTCGGTCATGACATCCTCCTTCCGGCACACGTGCCGCCTCAGCGCGGAAAGAGAGTTCCGCTCCGAGGTGACAAGCGTCGGCCAGACTTTTTGATTAGGAGGGGTGGGTAGAGCCGCCGGTCTAACTCAGCTTCCGGAAGGTTTCTGCTCACTCACTCAAACAGGTAGCGCACTGTGAGGAGCGAACTGGAAGGGCTTGGCGCGAGGCTAAGCGCGAATTCCGAACGGGACGTCACAGCGCAGGAGAGCACTCCAGGATGCCGGCATCTGCCGCGCCACCTTCAGCGCAGAAGAAGACATGTTTCGTGGAGGTTCTAACGCAGTTGCGGTTCTCATATAGTGTTTGCGGCAAATCCAGCCCAGGCATTCTGCCAACAGTCTTTTATACCATACCCCGAGTGGGTATGGACGCGCGGCCTCATAGTTTTCCTGCGAAAGTGGTCCAGCGCCCTCGCACGCCGTGCCGTTTGACCTACAGCTTGCTCCACCCGGCCAGGAACAAAACTCCGGCCGCCAGCAGCGTCAAGTCGATGATCGCTACAAATACCCGCTCCGGCAGCCGGTCCACTAAGCGCTTGCCGGCAAACGACCCAGCCACCATGATCGGTCCCAGCGCCAGGCCGTTCACGAATCGCATGCAGCGGCAACACCGCCGACTCGCGATAGGCAATTAGTTTCGCCACGTGCATCACCACCGTCGAAAGTGCCTCTGTCCCGATGTACGCTCCCTTCACCAGCCCGTACGCAAGAAAAAACGGCGCCATCAGCGGACCCACGCTCCCCAGCAGCGCCGACAGAAAACTCGACGCCGCTCCGATCAGCGCGAACGACTTCAGCGGTGGCTTGAATGCCAGAGAGTTTTGGCAGATGGCGAAGCACAACGATGAGGATGAGGAACGCACCGAGAACGCGGGTAAGCGCGGCCAGCGGCGCGTGCGCGAATAGAAAGCCACCCGCCAGCGCCATTGGCACGCCACCCAGCGCAAACCAGCCAACGACTCTCAAGTCCAGCTCGTGACGGTTGAACCAAACCCTGCTCCCATTGCCGATCAGTTGCGCGACGGTGAGGATCGGAATCGCCTCCCGCACCCCGAATACGAACACCAGCATCGGCAGCAGCACCGCCGCGCCACCAAAGCCGGTAACGGCCGCCAGTAGCGCCGCGATGAACGCTACGACGGCGAGAAGCGAAAGCCGAAGAGCCTCAGGCATGATGTTCTCCCGAAAAAGGAGTCGGGAATCAGATGCCGATGTAGTTTATAGATTTGCCAGTACTGCCGAGATGAAAACGACGCCAGACATCCTGCAGATCAACCTTATGCCCGGCCGGCAAACTCGCGCGTCTCGGTGTAGACCTTCACTTTTTCGCCTTCTTCCACAAAGAACGGCACGCGGATTTCAAGGCCCGTCTCAAGCCTCGCGTGCTTTGTTACTGCGCCGCTTGCGGTATTGCCGCGAGCACCAGGCTCGGTGTACGCCACGGCCAGTTCCACCTTTTCGGGTAACTGCAGGCCGATGGGGTTGCCGTTGAATTTGTCGATCTTGATTATCAGACCCTCGGTTAGAAACTGCAGAGCGTCCCCGAGCTTCTCCGGCGTCAGCGCGATCTGGTCGAACGTCTCCTGGTCCATGAAATAGGACGCGTCCGCATCGGAGTAAAGATAGGAGGCTTCGACTGTCTCCAGATCCGGCTCCTTGAACTTCTCGCCGGCTTTGAAGGTCTTGTCAAAGACCGCACGCGTAAGCAGGTTACGCATCTTCAGCCGAACCAGCGTCTGTCCGCCCCGCGCGGTGGGCGTAGAAACGTCCACGTCGAGGCAGTAATAGGGGGTGTTTTCAAGTTCGAAGTACATCTTGCGCTTGATATCAATTGCGTCAATGAGTGCGGCCATGGATACATTTTAGCTGCGGGCGTTTGCCTGCGCGCCAATTCCGGAACCCAACCCGGCTCTGAAGCGTATCGTCTCTCAGGCAGCATATTGGGGGAAACTCATGCGCTTGCTCGATGCCTACTTATTTCCAGCCTTATGGGTCGGTTATCTCGCGTACTGGCAAGTCATGTCCGCGAACGTCAAAGTGACCCAGCGTCTCGAACCTGCAGCATCCCGCATCCTGCGCATGGTTCTATTTCTGAACGCGATGGTGCTTCTTCTTTATCCGCGCATTCCGCTGGCTTGGCTTTACTGGTCTATTTGGCCTTCCAGCCGCTGGACCTTCTTCATTGGAGCCGCGATTACTGCAGCCGGCCTGCTGTTTTCGGTCTGGGCGCGCCGCCACCTCGGGCGAAACTGGAGCCGCTCCGTCACGATCAAGGAAGACCATGAATTGATCGTGACCGGGCCTTATTCCCTGGTTCGCCATCCAATCTATACGGGCCTGCTTGCCGGGTTTCTCGGCACCGCCATCGCGATCGCCCAGATCCGCGGAGTTCTTGCCCTGGGCCTGATTTTCATCTCCCTCTGGGCCAAGCTTCGCCTTGAAGAGCGATGGATGCGCGGGCAATTCGGCGTGTCCTACGAAGCATATTCCCGCCGCGTCGCCGCCCTGGTGCCCTTCATTCTGTAGAGAGTCTGGGCTGGATGTAGTGGCGAGGGTGAGGTTAGACGGCCGGGGCGCGCATCGCTTCGAGGGCCGCGGTCAGGTCGGCGGCAAGCGCATGTTGTGTCTCGTTGCTGAGCTTTGCGCCGCCTTGCGTCAGGTAGAAAACGTCAATCGCCGTTTCACCTTCAGTATCGATAAGCGCAACCTCAATGTTGCATTTGTGCGTGCTGAGGGTCAGCGCGATCTGGCGCAGCAGGCCGGGAACGTCCTGTGCAACCACCTGCAGCAGCGTTGAATGGGTCGAAGATTCCGAGTCAAATTGCAGCCGCGTGGCGACCTCGACCTTCACATTACCGGAGTTGCCGGTGTGTCGGCGCGCTTCCAGCATCTGTTCCACTGGTACCTTTTGCGCGACCACATCGTAAAGGTATTCGAGGAAGCGGTCTTTCTCGCTGGGGTTCAACTCGATGGTGCGGAAGACGTCAGTGAATTGGAAGCTGTCGACCACGACCCCGGCGTCGTTTGAAAATGCGCCGGCCTTCACAATGTTCATGCCCCACGCAGCGAGCGCGCCGGCAACGTCAGCGAACAACCGGCTCCGGTCGCGAACGATCACCGTGAGGTCGAAGAGCTGGCGATGGGGGCGAAGGTCAAGCTGGACAGGATTCTTGTCGAGGTCAGCGGCGAGCTGAAAGTGGTTGCGGATATGTTCGGGGAGGCGGGTTTGCAGGTATCGTTGCGGAAGCCCTTCAAGAAATTGCTGGAGTGCGTCGTACTGGCTCGAAGGCACCATCGAGCGGATACGATTCAAAAGCGTCGGATCAATCGCAGCGTGATACCTAACCTCGTCGACGCTCCGGTCCATGAAGTTCGCGGTCGCCATGTAAAGCTGCCACAGGTTCTCTGCCTTCCAGGGCGTCAGAGCTTCAGGATTCACGGCCTTGATGTCCGCATAAGTCATCAGGGTCAGCATCTTCAGTAGTGCCGGGCTGCCTATCTTTTCAGAGAAGGCCCGAACATTCTCGGCGTCGAAGATGTCTCTGCGCAATGCGTTCGACATCTCCAGATGCAGGCGAATGAGCTTCAACACCTGGTCGCGTTCTTCGGTGTCGAAGTCGAGCCGCGCCATAAAGCTGTCGGCCAGTTCCACGCTTTGCCCCGTATGCTCGCCGCTTCGTCGGCCCTTGCCGGTATCGTGCAGCAGCAGGGAAAGCAGGAAGAGGTCGAGCCGGTCGATCTCCGGCAGCAGTTGTGCCAGCCTTTGTTCGTAGTCGTGTGCAGGCTGGCGCAGGCTGTGCACGTTGTCGATGGTAAGAAAGGTGTGTTCGTCGACGGTGTAGCGGTGGTAGCTGTCGCGGATCACGAGTGCATCGATGCCGTGGAACTCGGGGATCAGCATCTCCAGCACGCCCAGTGCATGCATGGTTCTCAGCGCGTGGGCGGCATGCGGGCCGAGCAGCACTTCGCGCAAAGCGTTCCACAGATACGGCCCCTCGGGGATATGGATGGCCAATGCGGGCAGCGCGTCGGTGATGCGGTCCTCAGCGGCCTGGGAGAGCGCATAGCCATGCGTTGCCATCAGGGAAAAGATGCGCAGGATCGCCGCGGTATCGCTGAACTGGGCGCCGGGAAGAATATCGATGCGGCCCTGGTCGAGGATGAAATCGGTGCCCGCGATCGGCGTGCGGCGCCGGCGAAACTGGCGGTAGAAGCTGACCGGTGCGGGCAGATGCTCCATCAGCAGGGCAGCCCGGCGGTAAATGACGCGCGCATGCCGGTAATAGGTGCGCATCCAGTAAGCCGGGTCGGCGGTGCCGCGCGTCTCAAGACCTATGGAGTTGGCTGCGGCCTCATCCTGCGATTGCCAGTCGAGCGTGTTGTCGTCGCGGCCGTGGCGGAAGTGCAGAAAACATCGCGATGCAGCAAGAAAATCGAAGGCGGCTTCCGCATCTCCTCGGGCGCTCTGGAAGACTCCACCGCGTTGGCGGGGCCATTCCTTCGTCTCCTTCAGGTGGAAGAGCAGAGCGAACCAGACGGCGAGGTGATAGTCGCGCAGACCGCCGGGACAATCCTTCAGATTCGGCTCGAGGTGGAAGATGGTGTTGCCGTACTTGGCATGGCGGGCACGGGCAATCTCGCCCAGCTTCTGCGTAATGGTGTTCCACTCGCTCAGAACCAGCCCCGGGAAGACCGTCTGGTGAAGCTGCTGGTAGAGCGGAAACTGCCCGGCGAGGAAGCGGCGATCGAGTGTGGCAAGGGTGAACTCCAGGTTATCGGGATCGAACTTGCCGGCTTCCTTTACCGTCCGCGAGCTTGGACTGGCACGCAGACCAATGTCCCACATGCCCTGAATGATCGCCCGTACTGCCTCCCTGGTCTGCTCTTCGGTTTTCTCGTCGGCGAAAGCGAAGAGCACGTCGATGTCGGAATAGGGAAACAGATCCTTGCGTCCATAGCCGCCCAGCGCCAGCAGGGAAACATTCTGCGCGGGCTGTCCGGCAAAGGCCCGTCTCCACATTTCAATGAGGATGCGGTCGACCACAGCCGAACGCCGACGGATCGCGGCGGTACCATCCCCGGTACGCTCACAGGTCTGGCGGACGAGCGCCATCTCCCGGAGATACTGATCCCGTAGATCGTCAACCGCTAAAGCGACTGGATTCATGAGTATTAGTTTGAAGGGCTTCGCCGACGCCTAAATGATGTCTTAACAGAATAAGCGATTTTGCAGAGGGGTGGGGGAAATGAGGCTGATTGCGTCAGAATGGCGGAAGCCCGGCCCGGGTAGGCGGCGAAATTTCCAGAGGAGAGAACACTGCAGGCCGATAGGGCGGTTTGACCTGCAGTGCGAGTTACAACTGACGGGTTAGAGCGCTGTTTCGCCGCGTTCGTCGTTGCGGATGCGGATGGCTTCTTCGACGCGGCTCACGAAGATCTTGCCGTCGCCGATCCGTCCGGTGCGGGCGGCAGAGCCGATAGCTGCGATCGCCTTTTCCTTCATCTCGTCCAGCACAACCATCTCGATCTTCACCTTGGGGAGAAGGTCAACCGTGTATTCGCGGCCGCGGTAGAACTCCGTGTGGCCCTTCTGGCGGCCATGTCCTCGAGCCTCCAGAATCGTCATGCCTTCAATGCCGACCTCGAGCAGCGCGTCTTTCACGGCATCGAGTTTGGAAGGCTGGATAATCGCTTCAATCTTGAGCATGCTTGATTGCCTCGTCTGGTAGCGTATCAGGCCGGATGGACGGCTGACCTACAACCGGCCTGATCTTTTCATCAGGAATTCAGGTCGTAACCTTCTTCTCCATGCTGGGAGAGGTCAAGGCCGGTGCTTTCGTCCTCGGGTGAGACGCGAAGTCCGATCGTCTTGTCGACCAGGAACAGAAGAATGAGCGTGCCGACGGCGGAAAGGATCCAGGCTATTGCGACGCCCGCGGCCTGGTTCAGCACTTGACCCCAGTGGCCATCCATTGCGCCCGTCGCCACCCCCGTTCCAAAAGCAGCATTGATCGTCTTGGTCGCGAAAAGGCCGGTGAGCAATGCGCCGAGCGTTCCGCCTGCGCCGTGGACGCCGAAGGCATCCAGCGAGTCATCGTATTTAAACCAGCTTTTCACTTTGAAGACCATGAACGAGCAGAAAACGCCTGCTAGCAGTCCGATGAGCAAAGCGGAAAAAGGCTGAACGAAGCCCGATGCGGGAGTGATGGCGACGAGTCCGGCAACTGCTCCGGAGATGGCGCCGAGGGCTGTGGGTTTGCCATTGTGGATCCATTCCGCGATGGTCCAGCCGAGGGCGGCAGCAGCAGCCGCAAAGTGTGTGTTGATGAAAGCGCTGGTGGCCAGAGGACCTGATCCCAAAGCGCTGCCGGCATTGAATCCGAACCAGCCTACCCACAGCAGGCACGCCCCGATGAAGCTGAGCACCATGGAGTGCGGCGGCATGTTGGTGTGGGGATAGCCGATGCGCTTGCCCAGATAAATGGCTGTAACGAGGGCCGAGACGCCGGAGGTGATGTGGACTACGGTGCCGCCGGCGAAATCAAGCGAAGGAATGTGTCCGCCGGTTGCGTTCAGCAAGCCTCCAACGCCCCACACCATGTGCGCCATCGGGCTATAGACGATCAGCGACCAGAGAGAAAGAAACACCGCCATTGCGCTGAATTTCATGCGCTCGGCAAACGCGCCAGTGATCAGGGCGGGCGTGATGATGGCGAACATGAGTTGGTAGATCATGTAGGTCTGCTCGGGGATCGTGGCCGCGTAATCGGGATTGGGCGCAAGGCTCACGCCGCGCAGAAAAACATGCTCGAATCCGCCGATAAAGCTGGTTCCGTGGGCAAAGGCGAGGGAGTAGCCCACGATGGCCCACAAGATTGTGACCAGGCCCATCATGGCGAAGCTCTGCATCATGGTGCTGAGGATATTCTTGCGTCGCACCAGGCCGCCGTAGAACAAGGCGAGCCCGGGCCCGGTCATCAGCAGCACAAGCGCCGCCGAAACCAGCATCCACGCGTTGTCGGCATTCATTTGTGCGGCGTGAATTGCATCCTGAAGAGACTTGAGATCGGCCTGGCTTGCTGGGGCTGAGGTTGTGGCAGATTGCGCAGAAAGCAGAGAAGGAAGCAGCAGGAGGACGGATGGAAGAAACCGGGTACGAATACTGGGCATGCCTACTCCGAAAACGGGTTCACGTTTCTGTTCATGGAGACACTCACGCGGCTGGAATACACGCCCGCTGTTGAGATGGCCTGCGCGCCCGCCGCTTTCGCTTGATTTCCGTGAACATTGCAGGATAATTCATCGATAACGCTTCGACATAAAGAACCTGTGCGGCCAGTAAGAATCCGCGGCACGAGCCAACCAGTTTGCCGTACGCGATACTCTCGACCGTTCGCCTTTGGCAAGATTTACCGCTCGGCTGATTCATGCCCGTGCGAGTGAAAGGGGTAAGGGGTAAGATACTGAAATGGGGACTATTCAGGAACGCGATCGCTATCTCTTTGGAGCGCTCGATAGCAGTGCCAAAAATCGGGCCAAACTGCAGGAAGTCAACTATGGCTTTGAGCAGCCCGAAGGTGTGTTCCTCACCACCCTGGATTTCGCAGTCAATTGGGTGCGCAAGAGTTCTGTGTGGCCCGTCACCTTCGGACTGGCCTGCTGCGCCATTGAGATGATGTCGATGGGGGCATCTCGATTTGATATCGCGCGATTTGGTGCTGAGGTGTTCAGACCCTCGCCGCGGCAGTCTGACCTGATGATTATCGCCGGAAGGGTTGCGCAAAAAATGGCTCCTGTGATTCGCCGCCTCTATGACCAGATGCCAGAGCCGAAATGGGTTATCTCGATGGGCGCGTGCGCAACTTCAGGCGGGGTATTTAATAACTACGCCATTGTGCAGGGTGTAAATCAGGTGATCCCTGTCGACGTATATGTCCCCGGCTGCCCGCCACGGCCCGAGCAACTTATGTACGCCATCACGCTTCTTCAGGAGAAGATTCAGCGCGAACCGCGCAGCCTTCTTAAGACGCTGAACGCAGAGTAACTGACGACTCTTTTTCCTCGTTTTTTTGTCGTGCCGACCTGGTAGTTTGCAGTCTCTCGCAACCGGCCATCGGGGGATACCAGTTGGTCAACCCCTTCAGAAAGTACACTCTGGCCCCGTCAACCTATGTTACGTTTATCCATGGTGCGCCCTTGTCTCTGGAAGAGTGACTTTGTAGGGAACCGAATCGTTTTCTAACCAGAAAATGGCCCGCAAGAGGCGCCACTTCCACGTTGCTTTTCAGTTTTTGATTGCGGAGGAGAAACGCATGTATTCGCGAGTATCAAAATACACCCGCCTGGCGTTGACTTTAGCATGTGCAAGTCTGATACCGATGGCCTTGCCAGCGCAGGATACGGCCAAGCCGGCCGCGGCTGCTTCAACGGCTCCATCGGCCCAAGCCCCATCGAAATGGGACCTCTTTGCCGGATACAGCTATCTGGCACCCAAAGGAAACATCATCAATAATGGCACGCAACTGGATACTGCGAAATCGGTCAGCTGCTGCGCCATTGTGAGCCTTGCTCGGTACTTCACCAATTATGTCGGTGTCCAGATTGAAGGTGATTTCCACAAGGACGGCGGAAACTTCACCAGCGTCGTGCACAACCAATTTTCCGGCGGCTCGGCAGGTATAATCTTCCGCTATCCGACGGAGGACATCACGCCGTTTGCTCACGCGCTGGTCGGCGGAGAAAGCGTCAGCAGCACCTACTCCCCGAACCCCTCGCCGGGAATTGTACTCACCGCCGGTGGTGGCGTCGACTACAACACACCCTGGCTGGATCATCGTTTTTCGATTCGTATTTTCCAAGCCGACTACCAGTACTCGCATGTCAACATGTTTCCCGTTGTGCGCGGAAACTTCAACATGGCGCGTTTGAGCACGGGTGTTGTTCTCAGTTTCGGAACGATGGCGCCTCCGCCGACGGTCACAATTGCATGTGTCGCAGCACCTAACTCCGTCTTTCCAGGCGAGCCGGTTACGGTTACGGCAACAGCAGGCAATCTGCTCCCCAAGGACCACGTGATCTATTCTTGGTCTGGCCCGGGAGTGACTGGAACTGATACGACGGCGAGGGTGGATACTGCGAACCTTGCGCCCGGCTCCTACACGGTCAATTGCGGCGTGAAGGAAGGAAAGCCCGGTAAAGAGGGCCTGAAGCCGTGGGAGAGCGCTTCCAGCACTGCCACGTTTACCGTGAAGGAATTCGAGCCGCCGACGATCAGCTGCTCAGCGAATCCGACCGATCTCAAGCCGGGTGACTCCTCGACCGTAACGGCGCAGGCTGTCAGCCCGCAGAATCGTCCGCTCAGCTACAGCTATCAGGCTTCAGCCGGCACCATCAGCGGAAGCGGAACCACAGCCACTTACTCATCGACGGGCGCTTCTCCGGGACCAGTACAGATTACGGGTACTGTGACCGATGACAAGGGGCACACGGCTTCGTGCAGCACGAGCGTAACGATCGAAGCTCCGCCGCCGCCTCCGCCGGGACCGTCGCCGGAGCTAATTGCAAGACTGACTTTGCACAGTGTGTTCTTCCCGACCGCTCAGCCGACGGAAAGACATCCGGAAGGCGGCTTAGTCGAAAGCCAGCAGGCAACTCTCACTGCTCTCGCGACCGACTTCAAGAGCTACCTGCAGGTCAAGCCGGATGGACGCATAACCTTGACGGGTCACACGGATCCGCGTGGAACTGCAGAATTCAACCAGAAGCTCTCCGAACGTCGTGTTGCCCGCGTCAAGGCCTTCCTCGTTGAACAGGGAGTTCCCGAGGCAAGCATTGATACGCAGGCAGTGGGCGAAGAGCATCAGCTCACAAAGGATGAAGTCAAGAATCTGATCCAGACCAATCCTGACCTGACTGAGGAACAGAGGAAGAAGATTCTGCGCAACCTGAACGTGATTGTTCTGGCTCAGAACCGTCGCGTCGACATCAGACTCAACGGAACGAGTGAAACATCCACGATGCATTATCCGTTCAATGCTGCCGATTCCGCGACTCTTCTCGATCTGAAGAAGCCGGTTCACAAGGCCGCGCCGAAGAAGAAGTAACTTCTACCCCCGGAACGGGCCTGCAAGCGACCCGCGCCGGACAGTTTGAAGTGAGAAGAGGTTGGCCGGGGCATCCGGCCAACCTCTTCGTTTTGAGAGTGCTTATCAAACTTCAGGAGATTTACGCGGATTCTGTATCATTGAAGTATGCACGCCGAGGCCGATCCACACATGCAGATTCCCGGTTTTCGTACCTATGACCCGAGGCTCGAACCGATTGCAGCCAAGGTCAAGGCCAAGGAGCGCCTTGACTCCGAAGAAGGACTGGCTCTCTATCGGTCAAAGGACGTGCTGGCGGTGGGCTGGCTGGCCAACTTCGTGCGCGAACGAATGCACGGAGACGTAACCTACTTCAACGTCAATCGCCATATAAATCCAACCAATGTCTGCGTGGCGGCTTGCAAACTTTGCGCGTTTGGACGCAAAAAAGGCGATCCGGCCGGCTACACCATGGCCTTGGAGGAGGCGTATCAGACGGCTGCTTCCGGCTATAGCGAGGCTGTTACAGAGTTTCACATCGTCGGCGGGCTGCATCCAGATCTGCCGTTTGAGTATTTTCTAGATCTGGTACGCGGGCTGAAGGAACGCTTCCCCAAAGTTCATATCAAGGCTTTCACGATGGTGGAAGTCGCTTATCTCGCGCGACGCGCGAAGCTGACGGTTGATCAGACGCTGACGAAACTGCGCGAGGCCGGTGTGGATTCCATGCCCGGTGGTGGCGCGGAGATCTTTGCAACGCGCGTGCGTTCCATCATCTGCGATCACAAGATTGACGGCGACGAATGGCTGGAGACGGCACGGCTCGCGCACCAGCATGGATTCAAATCGAATGCGACCATGCTCTACGGGCACATCGAAAACGATGAGGACCGCGTCGATCATTTGCTGAAACTACGAGCGCTTCAGGACGAGACGGGTGGATTCCAGACCTTTATTCCGCTGGCTTTTCATCCCGAAAATACGCCGCTCGATCACTTGCCTGTCACGACCGGGCTGACCGACATCCGCCAGATTGCGGTGAGCCGGCTGCTGCTGGATAATTTCCCGCACATCAAGGCGTACTGGCAGATGATGACGCCGAAGATCGCGCAGATTGCATTACGCTTTGGCGCCGATGACTTGGACGGCACTGTGATCGAGGAGAAGATCTACCACGATGCCGGCGCGACTACTCCGCAGGGGATGACCCGCAAGGAACTATGCCGGCTGATCACCGAGGCGGGACGCGTGCCGGTGGAGCGTGACACGCTCTATCACGCCGTGACGCGCAGCGAGGATAGCTTTACCGTCGCGGTGTAGGGCAGCAATCGGAAAGGGCGGCCCTGATGTCTGATTTAACCGGTTACGGTCTACTGGGACTCTGCATTGGATTCCTGTGGGGAATCGGATGCTCACTCGCCATTCTTTATTCCATCTACCTTGGCGGATACCGCAAAGGCGTTGAAGATTCGCTGGCGGAGGTGAAGTCCAGGCGCTTCGATGAAGCGATGAAGAAGATTCGAAGCCGTCGCGAAAAGAAGCAGCCGGTGATTCGGGACTCGGCTTAACCCCTGAGCTAGTACATCCAGCTGCATTCACGCGTGAAATCCGTTGACTCCGCACGTCGCCAGGTATTGCCTGATTTTTCGACCTCAAAGATCCCACCGCTTCCGCACTGATTGCCACACATCTTCACGACCGACACCAGAGCCCGAGTATGGGTGCGATCAAACCCCGGAACGCCGAGATAGCGCACGTGGCGGAGTGATTGATAGACACCGCAGTCCGCGCCGCTTTTTCCCCCGCTTGCCAGGCAATCCTGGGTCTTTGCAATCGCAGATCGTGACAGCAAGAGATACCCGGCTGGAATCGCGAACTTTCTCTCCCAGCGGTGGCTTTGTTGGTTGGCTGCCGCAAATGCGTTGGCCATCTCCTGCTCCAGCGGTGTAGAGGGTTTCAGACAGCTTCCGTTCACCTGTGGGATATCGGTTTGCGAGTCCTCCGCGAAGGCCAGCGGTTCCTGTTGCGGTTGCTGATAGAGCGCGGAATAGACATCGTACGCTTCCGCAGAAATCTCTCCGCCACCCGGCTGGTTGAGAGGGCTGGTGACTGACAGATCGGGAATCGCCTCGCGCTCAGTTGGCTTCTCGATGCGCGGCAACAGGACGCGAAAACAAAGGATCCCTACTGCCACGACTGCCAGGCCCATCAGCCACCAACTCGATGAGGCACGCATCGACAACTCCTGACTTGACGCGCGAGGCTACTGGCGCAACACGACGCCATTTTTCATCACAAAGCTCACGCGCTCGCAGGCCGAGATATCCTCGAGTGGATTTCCGGGCACTGCGATGATGTCTGCAAAGTAGCCGGCCTTAAGCTCGCCAATCTGGCCCTGCCAGCCGAGTAGTTTCGCGCCATTGATCATGTCGGCCTGTAGCACCGCGAGCGGCTTCATTCCGTACTGAACCATGAGCGTAAGTTCGCGTGCCTGGGTGCCATGCGGAAACGGGCCAACGTCCGAGCCGACGGCGAACGACACGCCTGCAGCTACCTGTTTCTTGAACTCGCGAATCTTGTACTCGAGCATCTCGGCTTCGGCTGCCGCCTGATCCTGCGATTCTCTGTGGTGCGCAAAGTAGTCGAAGATGGTGAAGGTGGGCACGGCGAAGATTCCCTTCTCCTTCATCAGGCGAATGGTCTCATCGCTCAACTGCGTGGCGTGATCGATGGAAGCCACGCCGGCTTGTGCTGCATAGAGCGTTCCGGGTTCACCCATGGCGTGCACCGCGACAACCGTGCCAAGACGATGCGCTTCTTCAACCGCAGCGGTGAGCTGAGCGGCCGTGTATTGGTAAGGCGTGTGCAGGACTCCGTCAATCATGTGGTCGGAGCCAGTCTCGTAGATCTTCGCGAAGTCGGAGCCCTCCTTGTGTTGCTCACGCATCACTTCGACGATCTGCTCGGCGGAGTTGGCGTAGTCGGCATTCGAGAGCACGTGCTGCGCGGGATTGTAGCGATTGGCATCCTCGTGGCCGCCCAGCAGGTCGATGGCGTTGCCGCTGATACGCAGCCGCGGCCCGGGGATAAGTCCCTGGTTGATGGCGTTGCGTACGGCAGTATCGGCGGATCCTGCGCCTTCCGTGCCCATATCGCGCTCAGCAGTGAAGCCGGCCATCACGTCGTCTTTGGCTGCCTGTTCGGCGAGGATGGTGCGCCATGGCACAGACTCGATCACAGTCTGGAGGTCTTCAGCGCCGGGATGCAGAGAACAGATGCACATGGGCGTCGATCATGCCGGGCATCAACGTGGTGTCACCCAGATCGATGACCTTGGCGCCTGCGGGGTGCTCCACGCTCGTTCCAACCGCGTGAATGCGATCGCCTTCGACAAGAACTTCGCCCGGCTGCAGGATCGCACCGGTGTCAACCTGGAGCAGCCGCGCAGCGTGCAGCACGATGGGTGCCTGCGCTGAGGCTGGCTTGTTGCGCGGCGGCCGGCTGATTGAAGAAGCACGAGGCAGGCCGCGAAAGCGAGGAGCGACGCTTCAAATCGTCGAATCGAATCGAAGGTGAACATGGCTATGAATATGCCGCATCGGGGCGGCCTTGTCGATAGCGCACGAGAATCAATACGCCGCGATCCCTGTAATGTGATGGCCCAGAATCAGCGCGTGGATGTCGTGCGTACCCTCGTAGGTCTTTACGGATTCGAGATTCATCATGTGGCGCATGATGGGGTAGTCTTCCGTGATTCCGTTCGCTCCCAGGATGTCGCGGGAGATGCGCGCGCATTCAAGCGCCATCCATACGTTGTTCCGCTTGGCCATGGAGATGTGCTGGTGGCCGACCGTGCCCGCGTCTTTGAGACGGCCAACCTGAAGCGACAGCAATTGCGCCTTTGAAATCTCGCTCAGCATCCAGACGAGCTTGTCCTGGATGATCTGATGGCTGGCGATGGGCTGGTTGTGGAACTGCTTCCGGGTCTTGCGTATTGGAGCGCGGTGTCGTAGCAGGACATGGCCGCGCCGATGGCTCCCCAACTGATGCCATAGCGCGCCTGGTTCAGGCACATCAGCGGGCTCTTGAGTCCGCCGGAACCCGGCAGCAGGTTGGTGGCGGGAACGTGCACGTCCTGGAGCGAAAGCCCGCTGGTGACGGAGGCGCGCAGGCTCCACTTTCCGTGGACTTCGTAGGCGCGGAAGCCGGGCCGGTCCGTCTCCACCAGAAATCCGCGGACGCGATTCTCTTCGTCTTCGACCTTGGCCCAGATGATGGCGATGTCGGCGATGTTGCCGGAGGTGATCCACATCTTTTCGCCATTGAGGATGTATTCGTCGCCGGACTTGCGGGCGGTGGTGGTCATCCCCCCGGGATTCGATCCGAAGCCGGGCTCGGTCAGTCCGAAGCAGCCGAGCTTCTCGCCGCTGGCCATGGCGGGCAGCCAGGTATTCTTTTGCTCGTCGGAGCCGAAGGTGTAGATGGGATACATGCACAGCGCCGACTGCACGCTGACAAAGCTGCGAAAGCCGGAGTCGCCGCGTTCGAGCTCCTGCATCACCAGGCCATATTCCACGTTGGACATGCCGGCGCAGCCGTAGCCCTCGAGGTTGGCGCCGAAGAAGCCGAGCTCGCCCATGATGGGGACAAGTTCGCGCGGGAAGCGCTCTGTTCGAAAGCACTCTTCGATGATCGGGATCAGATTGTCTTCGACAAAATCGCGCGCGGTACGGCGGACCAGCAATTCGTCTTCGCTGAAGCTTGCATCGAGATGGAGAAAGTCAACGCCCTGAAATTTGAAAGCCATGATTGCACCTTGCCGTTCTGTGTTGCCCAAACCTGCAAGGCTAGCAGATGGTGCCTGGGGCATGCCAGAGGCGAGACGGGACCAGACCGCAGATCCTTCGAGACGCTTCGGCTTGCTCAGGATGACAGCCAAGAGAAATAAGAGGGGCCGGCAGCGTGTATTCGTCCTCGTCCTGGTCATCAACGTAGGTGGGGAAGGGCTCGGGCGCATTGCTTGTAGGCATGCCAGCCAGAGTGTTCAGATCGGCGAGCACCTGCTTCCAGCGGTCGGGATCCTTCTTGGTTGTGATGGGCAGGTCCAGATTCGAATAGTACTTCTGGATGTCTTCCTTGATGCCGGGAGGGATGGGCTGTGTGGGCTGCTGCACGATCTTGTGGAGAAGGCTCGCATAGGTGGAATCGGTGAGAGAATAGCCGCCTGGCTGCACCACGCGGCCCGTATCGAGATCGCGATTGGGCAGCGGATGGAGCGGATCGCGGCTCCGAGGCGAAATGCTCGTTGGCGTGTGATAAGGCCTGGCCAGGCGGTGGCATCGGGCCCGTGTATCGGGCGGCTTCCGGGGTGAACCGCATCAGGACTTGCCGCAACGCCGTCGTTGAGACGGCGACGCTGTGCGCGTAGTCGGTTTCGGTTTGTTCCGTTGGGCCCTTTACGGCGACTAGTGTGAGCGGCCCAACCTTGGGCAGAATGAACAGAAATCCGGCAAGAGTGTAGGTCCCGATCCCGGCTTTGCGGCGGTATTTCTGCCAGTTGTTGTCCTGCGCTACTTCCGCAGCCTCCTTCTCGAGTTCGACGACGTCGGGAGCTGTGGAATCGGGAGGTTCGTGGCTGCGATGCAGCAGAGTGACGGCGTAAGCGATGCGCGGGATGAAACGTGTGCACGGCGAAGCGGTATCCGCGAATGTTGATGCGCCGGCGGCCGGTGAAGTTCTCGGTGATGCCATAGGTCTGGTAGAAGGCCAGCGCAAGTTGCCGCATCGAAACAGCAAGACCGATGTGGCGCAGGAAGTTGACGGGAGCGAGACGATGATGCGCGATCTCGTTGATGTCGAAGGCAAATTCAGTTTGAACGTGCTGGTGCTTGCCTTGGGCGTAATTGACGGACGACCCGTATTTCGCCCCGAACTTTGGAAACTCGATGGGGACGGCGATGTTGGTGGCTTCGGCGTGACCGACCGAGTCGCCGATGTAGTGAGAAAGCGCGCCGATGGCGAAGGCCAGTTCGTTGGCGTTGTGTCGCATTGCGGAAGAGGTTGACGACGAAGTCGCCGGAGCGGACGTAGTGGGTGAGGTTGGAGAATGAAGCATCGCCGAAGGGGTAGTAGCCGATGTCCTGGATGACGCAGCCGCCGTAGGCGTAGGCACGCGCGTGATCGAGCTGCGGCGGGCGTGAGGTTGGGATAGCGGCTGAGGAGCAGGGGAACGATGGAGTCCTTCCACGTGAGGTCGATGAGTTGCTCGTGGGTGAGGAGAGAATAGGCAGAGGCAGGTCGCGGCCAAAGCGCAACAAGAGCGAACGTGAGCAGTGCGACGATTCTGAAATGCCCGCGAGTCATATTTCTCCGAGAAGATGATTTCCTCGTCATCGAATTGGTGGAACGGCAAAGGATTCTGCACGTTTCGCAGTTCTGCGTCATTGTATCGGGCCGGTCGTCAAGTGGAGAAATGCGCTACTGAGGTCGGGGGTCTACTCGATGAACTCGCGCACGAAAGGATCCTGGCTGGAGACGAGTTGGTGGAGCGAGCCATCGAAGATCAGGTGCCCTTCGTTCAGCATGAGGAATGTCGTTTTCGGGTCGGTCTGATCTTTGGGCAGCGGGACCATGCGGTCTTCCGCGGGTTCGAAACGGTGGCTGCACATGGTGAATGCATCCTGCAGGCGGTGCGTCACGAGCACCGAGGGGTGCGATAGACGTCGCGCTGTTTCACGATCAGCTCGATGATCGTGGTGGAAGTGACGGGATCGAGGCCGCCTGTCGGCGAGTCGTAGAGCAGGAGATGAGGAGTGTGGATGAGTGCGCGGGCGATGGCGACGCGCCGGCGCATGCCTCCGGAAAGGCTTCCGGGGTAAGAGGCTGAAGGTCTGTTCGAGGCCCACAAAGCGCAGTGCCTCGCGCACGCGGGAATCGATCTCCTCGTCGGGGGCTTCCTCCTGGATCAACTGGTAGGCGACGTTGTCGCGCACAGTGAGCGAATCGAAAAGCGCGCCTTCCTGAAAGACCATGCCGGTGCGGGTGCGCAGGTGGAAGAGCTGCTGCTCGGGCATGTTGCGAGATATCTTCTGCCAAAGAGGTGGATGGAGCCGGAGTCCGGACTGAGAAGTCCATTGGCGAGCTTGAGCAGAACGCTTTTGCCGACACCGGCGGGACCGAGAAGGATGCGCGTCTCATCCGGACCCACCGAAAAGCTTACATCCTGCAGCACCGGGTGATCAAATGCGATGGAAACGTTGCGAAATTCGAGGACCGGTCCGGTGTATGCAGGACCGTTCGTGCATCGTGGACGCGATGGAAGAGGCGGAATTTGTCATCAGCCAAAGATGGTCAACATGACCTGAGTGACGAGGAAATCGACGAAGATGATGAGCACGGAGGATACGACGACGGCCTTGATGGTGGAGCGGCCCACGCCCTCGGTTCCGCCGGTCGTCCGAAGACCATAGAAGCAACCGATGCTGGCAATGATGAATCCCGAAAAGAGCGGCTTGATAAGGCCCTGCATGATGTCGCCAATGCGCAGATACTCGTAGGCCATCGAGAAGTACTGCGTGCCGTTCTGGTGATTCATGAAGACAGTGACAGCCGCGCCACCGAGAATGCCAAAGAAGTTGGCGACGATGGTAAGAAAGAAGAGCATGGTGACGCAGGCAAAGATCCGCGGGGTAACGAGCTTGCGCATGGGATCGACGCCGAGGGCGCGCATGGCATCAATTTGCTCGGTGACCACCATCGAACCCAGTTCGCTGGCCATGGAAGAGGCGTTGCGGCCCGAGACCATGATGCCGGTAAGGACGGGGCCGAGTTCGCGGATCATCGAAGTGCTTACAAACCTTCCCGTGACGGCGGCGGCGCCGAACTGAGACAATGTAGCAGCAGACTGCAGGGCCAGCACTCCCCCGGTGAAGAAGCCGGAAAGAAGCACAATAGAGGCCGAACCGAAACCTATAATGTCAGCCTGCACCAGAAAGTCGGGCCAGTACACAGGCGGACGAAAAAGGTTCGTAGCGCCGCGATAGGCAAACAGCGAATAATCCTGCACCGTTCCCACGATGTTCTTGGCGGTATTCTCGAGCGAATGGAATGCCATCAGATTGTCGCACCGTAAGTTGCAGGATACGGGCTACTTGACCCCTCTTGCAAAGAATAGCGCATCCGTTTGCAGTGGCCGCATGCATTTGAAGGTGCTGGCAAAGGAGGAATGAACACCGACTTGGCAGGAGTTGCCGGCGATGCCCGTAAGTTGCTGATGAGATTAATAGTTTCGTTTAGATCGAATGTACACGACGGTTGGCGTGAACTGTGCATCTAACTAGATAGGTGCCCGTCAAAGATTACAGTGGGAGGACTCATGCACTCGTTTCGCTTGCGGTTGATCCTTGCGCTCATTGCAGGCGTGACGGTGCTGTCGATTGCATCGACGTATTTTGAGGTGCTTGAGCACAAGCATGTTCTGCGTCAGGAGCTTGCATGGCGTTCGGGCTGGATGGGGTCGAGCCTCAAGCCCCAGATGGAGCAAGCCCTTGCGCAAGGGAATTCGGCTGAGCTCGCGACCCTTGTGGCGGACGCGAAAGCGGAGACCGGAGCCCTGGGCGTAGGAATCTACGACCCCGAAGGTCAGATGATTTCCTCTGCCGGCGTTCCTGCTGTTTTTCAGGCGCTGGCCCATGCTCCATTTGAATCATTGGCAAAGAAAACGCCGGTCCAGTCCCTGTCGCGCACGCAGGTTGAGCGGTCGCTCAAAAAGGGAATCGAGGTCAACGCCTTTGGGCAGTACGGGGAATATCCAATGGCTGGAGGAAGTGTTTCCGCTTCACGACGGTACACGTCTGGTCGGCGCGTTGGTGATCCTCGTCGACGCCGGTTATATTCGCGACCAGGGTTACGACGTTTGGCGCAGGAGCTTCTGGTGGATCCTTGCCACGGTGGTGCTGATCGTTGCCGTAACGTTCCTGATGGTGCGCTGGTTCCTGATGCGCCCGCTAATGCGCGTCGCGGAGCGGCTTCGGCGTCTGCGGATGGGGCATTTTGAAAAGGGTCTTTCACCCGGCGCTGCGGAACTGAGCATCTTCAGTCCGCTTGCTCGCGAAGTGGAGACGATGGCGGAGAGCCTGATAGCGGCACGTGCGGCGGCCGCGGCAGAAGCCCGTTTGCGCGACGCCGGGGAGAATTTCTGGACACCGGAACGGCTTGCCGTTCACATGAGGACAAAGGCGAGCGGAAGAATCTTTGTGGTTTCGAATCGCGAACCGTACATGCACGTGCGCGAGGGCCGAAAAACCACCTGCGTGGTGCCTCCCAGCGGATTGGTGACGGCCATTGAGCCGGTGCTGCGCGCTTGCGATGGCGTGTGGGTGGCCAGCGGCAGCGGGAACGCCGATCGCGAGAATGTGGATGAATTCGACCGGTTGCGTGTGCCCCCGGAGGATCCGAAATATACGCTGCGGCGTGTGTGGCTCTCAGCGGAAGAGGAGTCGCGCTACTACGACGGATTTGCAAACGAGGGATTGTGGCCGCTGTGCCATATCGCGCATACGCGTCCGATCTTTCGCGCAGCCGACTGGGAGATGTACTGCCGCGTGAACGAGAGATTTGCCGCCGCATTGCTCGAAGAGATGAAGGGAAGCGCGGAACCACTGGTGTTCGTGCAGGATTATCACTTTGCTTTGTTGCCCCGCTTGATAAAGGCTGCTCGACCAGACGCGCGCGTGGCCATCTTCTGGCATATTCCATGGCCGAACCCCGAGGCGTTCGGCATTTGTCCGTGGCAGGCGCAACTGCTGGACGGGCTGCTGGGAGCGGACCTGATCGGGTTTCACATTCCGCTGCATTGCAACAATTTTCTTTCGACAGTGGACCGCGTGCTTGAGTCGCGAACGGACCGGGAGCACATGACTGCGCGGCGAGCCGGGCACACGACAACAATCAGGCCCTATCCGGTGAGCGTTGCGTTCAGCGGAGGAATACCGAGTTCGCTGCGTGTGATCGGCTCGGACATGGAAGAGGATCGCGTGGAAGAGCGGCGTGAGCTGCTTTCCGAGTTCAACGTCCGCGCGGAGACGATTGCCGTTGGCGTAGACCGGCTGGACTACACGAAGGGTATTGTCGAACGGCTGCTGGCGATTGAAGATTTGCTCGAGGAGCACCCATGGCACCGGGAGCGGTTGACGATGGTTCAGATTGCCGCGCCCAGCAGAACGCGCATCCCGAGTTATGCCGATTTGCAGAAGAGAGTGGATGAAGAGGTGCGGAGAATCAATCACCGCTTCCAGACCTCACGATGGAAGCCTGTGGTGTTGATTGATCGTCAGTGCAACCACGAGGAAGTCAACCGATGGTACCGCGTTGCCGACGTCTGCCTGGTGACTTCGCTGCACGATGGAATGAACCTCGTGGCGAAGGAATTTGTGGCGGCGCGCGATGACGAGGATGGCGTTCTAGTGCTGAGTAAGTTCACCGGTGCCGCAGTCGAGTTGCGTGACGCCACTATCGTGAATCCTTACGACATTGCAGAAGTTGGCGAGGCGATTCATCGCGGCCTGGAGATGCCTCGCGAAGAACGCAGACTGCGGATGCAGGAGATGCGCAGGCAGGTAATGGAACATAACATTTATCGCTGGGCTGCGATGGTGCTGGGAGATTTACGGGATGTTCGTCTCGAGAATCCGGATGCCGCAGAGACATATGCTGGACCGGGAGACACGGTCATTTCCATAGATCCCTACCGTAAGAAGATGGCGTAGAAGGCGAGGAGTATTGAACCGCATAGAAACAGAAAAATTGGAGAACTTCTTTTATTCGCTGCAATATGCCCAGGCCCCGTTGCTGTTGCTGGACTACGACGGAACGCTTGCTGATTTCCGCATCAATCGATTCCAGGCGCGCCCCTGGGCGGGAGTGCGCGAATTGCTCGCTGTAATTCAGAAGGACAATCGCACGAGGATGACGGTAATCACCGGCCGGCCCGCGGGCGAAGTCAACACCATGCTGCAGTTGCCGGAACCTGTTGAGGTGTGGGGACTGCATGGTGCGGAGCGGCTGTTTGCAGATGGCAGACGCGAGACTGCAGGAGGCGCCGCCGGAAGCGCTCGCGAAGCTTGATGAATTGCGGGAACAGTTACGGCGCGATGCGTTTGGCGGGCTATTTGAAGACAAGCCCAATGCGGCCGTGATGCACTGGCGCGGGCATCCTCATCGACAGGCGCAGCGCATTGAGCAGAAGACGCGCGAACTGTTTGAGCGCAGCGGCGCAGGTGAGCGGATTGTCGCTGCTTGAGTTCGAGGCAGGCGTGGAGTTGCGCGTGGGACGCGACAAGGGCGGCGCTGTTGAAGCCATTATCGAGCAGGCTGAGCCGGACAGCCCGGTGACCTACCTTGGAGATGACCTGACGGACGAGTCCGCATTCTGCGCGGTGAATCGATCGAAGAATCCACATTTGAGCGTTCTGATGCGGCGCACGTGGCGCGAGACCGCTGCGGAAGTGTGGCTGCAGCCACCTGAAGAATTGCGATGGTTTTTGCGGGAGTGGGAGAAGGCGTTGAACGGCTCGGGAGAGATGACGCGGTGTTTTCCAGAGGCGGCCGAGGTCCGTCTCCGGGCCTAAGGCCCACCGTATTCGTCGGCCTCGCCGCTCAAGATGCCACGTCTGTGAGTGCTGCTATTCGCGACCGCGTTTGCGGATCTCGATGTTGAGGCGCTTGATCTTCTGATTCAGCGTGGAGAGCGGGATGTGGAACTGCTCGGCGGCGTCAGTCTGGTTCCAGTTGCAGCGCTCAAGCTTCTCAACGATGATGCGGCGCTCGATGTCTTCGAGGATGTCGAAGAGCGAGGCATTGGGATTGTGTTCGAGAAGCGCGTCCTGGAAGCTGCGGCCGGTGATGTGGCCGGGCAGAAGTTCGGAGCCGATTAACGGGCCGGACGAAAGCACGACGCCGCGCTCGATCGAGTTCTCGAGTTCGCGAACGTTGCCGGGCCACTCGTAATCGATGAGAGCGCGTAAGGCGTCGGCAGAGAGGCGGCGCGGCGAGAGTCCGTTCTCGTTGGCGTAGAACTCGAGGAAGTGGTTCACGAGCAGCGGAATATCTTCACGGCGCGAGCGTAGCGGCGGCAGATCGACGGTGATGACGTTGAGGCGGTAGAAAAGGTCTTCGCGGAACTTGCCTTCGCGGACTGCCTGGCGCAGATCGATATTGGTCGCGGCGATAATGCGGACGTCGACCTGGATTTCCTGAATCCCGCCGAGATGCATGAAGCGGCGATCCTGCAGAACGCGCAGAATCTTTGCCTGCGTATCCATGCCCATGGTGGCGATCTCGTCGAGGAAGAGCGTGCCGCCGTTGGCGACTTCGAAGAGGCCCTTCTTGGAGGCGATGGCAGAAGTGAACGCGCCCTTCACGTGGCCGAAGAGCGTGGACTCAAGCAGTTCGGTGGGCATGGCACCGGTGTTGATGGGCACAAAGGGCTTGTCGCGGCGCGGCGAGTTGGCGTGAATGGCCTTGGCGATCAGTTCCTTGCCGGTTCCGCTTTCGCCCTGGATGAGAACGGTGGAGCGGCTGGGCGCCACTTGCGCCACGAGATCAAAGACGCGCAGCATGATCTCGCTTTTGCCGACGATGTTGGCGAAGTTGTAGCGCTGCTTGAGGGTGCGCTTGAGCTGGAGGTTCTCTTCTTCAGCCTTGTATCGCGCGACGGCGGAGCGAATGTCGGCGAGCAGCTTTTCGTTGTCCCACGGCTTCTGGACGAAATTTTCGGCGCCGGCGCGGATGGCTTCGACGACATTCTCGACGGTGCCGTAGGCGGTGATCATGATGACCGGCGTTTCGGGCTGCCGCTCCTTGATCTGCGGAAGCAGATCGATGCCGCTTTGCCCGGGAAGCGCGAGATCGAGCAGGACAAGGTCGAAGCTCTCCATTTCGAGCATGCGCAGGCCCTGTTCGCCGTCGGGGGCTGTCTTGACCGAGTAGCCCTCGAGCGAAAGCAGGACTTCAAGCGACTCGCGGATGCCGCCCTCGTCGTCGATGACGAGAATGCTTCCCGGCAGCGGAACCGGACGAGAAGACAGAACCGGATGACGGAGAAATTCAAAGACTGATCGACTTCAGACATGTACCGATTTCCTTAACAGCGGGAATTCAAGGTGGAAGGTTGTGCCGGCGCCGACGGCGCTCTCGACATGAATCTTGCCTGCGTGCTCCTGAATAATCCCGTAGGAAACGGAAAGTCCAAGTCCGGTGCCACGCCTCTCGCCTGGTCTGGGCGTGGTCTTTGTCGTGAAGAAAGGATCGTAGATGCGTTTCAGATGTTCGGGCGCGATGCCGGAACCGGAGTCAGTGACAACCGCCTCGACATGACCATTGACCAGCGTGGCGACGCGAAGCCGCCCGCCGCCCGGCATCGATTCTTTGGCGTTCAGCAAGAGATTGAGAAAGACCTGCTGCAGTTTGCCGGGGTTGCCGTGGATGGCGGGCAGATTGTCGGCCAGTTCGGCGTCGACGACGATCTGCGCGGTCTTGAACTGGTGTTCCAGCAGCGAGAGTGTATCGCGAATGACCTGGTTGAGGTTGGTTTCGCGGAACTCGGTGGTGGAGGTACGCGAGAAATTCAGCAGGCCGTTGGCGATTTCGGATGCGCGGAAGCTCTGCTGCGTAATCTTCTCGAGCACCGGCCCGAGGCGCACATCGCCGCGCATCTGCTTTGGAGAGCATCTGCGCGTACGAGGAGATGACGGCAAGCGGCGTGTTGATCTCGTGTGCAACGCCGGCGGCGAGCAAGCCGATGGAACTGAGCTTGTCAGATTGTGCGAGCTGATTTTCGAGCGAGACGCGTTCGGTGATGTCGTCGACCAGGACGATGCGGCCCGACGATGACGAAGTCCCGCGAGAGCAGAGGCGCGATGGCGATGTTGACAGTGCGCTGTTCGCCGGCCTTGGTGGTGAGGTGGAACTTATAAAGGTGATGTACGCCCGGCTCGTTGCGAAAGCCTTCGATGGCCGAGACGAATTCGTCAGGGAAGACCGTGCTGAGCTTCTGGCCGAGAGCTTCTGACGCGGCTGACGGCGTACATGGCCTCCATCTGCGCATTCCAGCTTTCGATGCGGTCTTCGAGATCGAGAGCAAGAATGCCGACGTTGATGGATTCGACGATGTTTTCGTTGAATTCCTTGAGGCGCTCAAACTCGCTGATCTTGTCCTCGAGGCGCGCGTAGAGGCTGGCGTTCTGCAGTGCGATGCCGATGTAGCTGGCCAGCGATTCGAGCAATTCGACGTCTTCGCTGGAGAGGAAGTCGCCGCCGATGGTGCGGCCGAGGCCGATGACGGCGATGGTGCGGGTTGTCGAGCCGTCCTGCACGCGGCAGGGCAGGTAGTAATTCAGGTCGAGCAGAGCGGCGGTGCGCTGCTGCTCGGGCGGCAGATGCAGCGCCTGCTGGGCATTCTCGAGGAAGATGTGCGAGTGACCGAGCGCTGCGCGGTCGAAGTCGAGGAAGCCGAGGGCCAGCTTGCGCTCGGTGGCGGAGGAGAGCAGGCCGTGCGATGCGGCGAGGCGCATGCCTCCGGCTGGCTGCGAGACGAAGACGGCGACGCGCGAGACGAGCAGCGTGCGCGGCAGGCGCTCGACGATGGAGTTGAGCAGGGCGTCGAGGTTCGGTCTCGGAACTTAGGCTGCGGCCGAACTCGATGAGGGCCTTGCGGTAGTCATATTTCTGGCGGTCAAAGGCCTTGTCGACCCAGCCCTGGATGCGGCGTTTGAGGGGATCGAAGATCGCGGCGGTGCCGATGATAGCGATGATCAGGCCCCATTCGCGAATGGCCTCGGGCAGCCGCTGATGGACGATCACGCTGACTGAGGGCGATCACGCCGAAGTAGGCACCGACAAGCGTTGCGGTTGCCAGGGTGTAGGCTACACCGCGTTTGAAGATCAGGTCCGTGTCCATCAGCCGGTAACGGATGATGGCCCAGCAGAAGGTCAGCGGGAGAAAGACGAGAGAAAGCCCGGCCAACTTGGTGAGAATGGTCCAGCACACGGATGTCGAGGATGAAAGGAATGGCGTAGAAGAACCGTAAATGGGCCGACCGCCAGCCATGCACCGCGATAGAGCCACTTCAGCTGTTGCCGCAGAAGCGGCGTGTTGGCCCGAGTGTAGCTAAGTGAGAACAGGGTCGCCGCCAGAACGTAAAACACGGCGATGTATGCCGTAATTGATCTGGTCGAGGCGGTGCAGCAGGATTCCGGTGGCCTGCCAGCGCGTAATGGCCGTGATCCAGAGGCCAAGCAAGGCGACGCCGGGAGCGTAAAGGACGGGGAGCAGCCAGCGGCGACCACGCGTCCTTTAATCGCTCCTCAGGGAAGCTGATGGCGAAATGGAGGAAGAGCGCGGGCTGAAGCGCTCCGGCGATGATGTTCGCACCAGAAAACGACCTGATCGGTAAAATCCCATTTTCCCGAAGCGTTTAACGCGCCAGTGTATTTGAGGGCGTTCAGGGCGAACGAAACAAGACAGAAAAGATAGAAGTGCGTGGCGCGTGGCGCGGTCCAGCGGCGGAAGAGGACGTAGATGCCGATGGCAAGATAAATCAGGCCGATGAACCGCAGGCCGAGGTAGGAACTGCGATCTGTCGCCTCCAGGTAGACGACGACCGGGGTATCCAGGGCCGCTCCATCGCGGATGATGGAGTATTTGGCCTTTGCCGTAGGCGCCCGTGCGGTAGAGTTCGCGCTCGAAATCCGGGACCCGGGCCACGGGAACTTCATTGACCGCCGTGAGCAGGTCGCCTTTTCGTACGCCGGCCAGTTGGCCGGGGCTGTCGGGGATGACCCGGCTGGCCATCAGGCCGCCGCTTGCCTCGACCCACCACACGCCATCGTCGGGCTGCTGGAACCGGCTCTCCTGCCGGAAATTCAACACGGCAAGGAGCACCAGGCCAACCGTGGCCAAGGCCAGCAGTGTCGCTTGCAATCGGTTGAAAAGGCTCGTTTCCATACGGAGGGAGTCGTGCTCCATGGGATTGAATGCACGTGGCTTGCCATGCGCACCGCAACGATCATCCATCTGCACCGCCCCGGCAAACATCAGAAGGCACGCAAGATACAGACGTTCTTTTCCTTACATCGTTAACCACTCCTCGCGTCAATTTGTGGGGAAATATGCAGAAAACAATAGGAGGTATACATTCGCAGGAATCCCCCTATTGAATTCGGTATCGAGTGTTCACGCGCTATTCTGCCAGAAAAGAACCCGCCAGTTGCTGCCGCTCTTCGCGAAGAAATGCCGAGTTGCCAAAGCAATCAGCATTGACCGTAAGTGGCCTTGGGACCGTGCTTGCGCTGGTAATGATGTTCGCTGACATGGCTGGCGATGGGCTCGACTGCGGGGTTGAGAAGGATGGTACGGAAGGCAAGGCGCGCGATGTATTCAAGGACGTCAGCATGTTCGACGCCCTCGGCCGGGGTCTTTCCCCAGGCGAACGGTGCGTGGCCGGCAACGAGAACCCCGGGTATCGGCGATGGGGTCAAGGTCCTCTGACCGGAAACGGCGAACGATGATCGCACCGGTATTGCGAACGTAGCCGGAGGAGACTTCCTCCGCGGTGAGGGGCTCAGCGACAGGGACGGCACCGTGAAAATAGTCGGCATGAGTAGTCCCGAGGCAGGGGATGGGCCGGCAGGCCTGGGCCCAGGAGGTAGCGAATTCGGAGTGTGTGTGGACGATGCCACCGATCTGGGAGAACTCGCGGTAAAGCAGGGTGTGAGTGTCGAGGTCGCTCGAGGGCCGCAGGTGGCCTTCGATGATGTTGCCTTCGAGGTCGGTAACCACCAAATCCGCAGTGGTAAGTGTCGCGTAGTCAACGCCGCTGGGCTTGATCACGACAAGCGGCTGCGCGCCGGAGCGGTCAATTCCGCTGGCATTGCCAAAAGTGTGCGGAGCGAGGCCGCGGCGAGAGATTTCCTGGTTGGCTTCGAGAACCTGTTGGCGTAACGACTCGAGGAGCATCTTGCTTCCTGTCGCGGCGGATAGGTTGAAGAAATCCCGCCGGTTGAATCATCGACAGTTTAGCAGCCGGTGGTTTTGTCGATGGACGCGGGACCGCTCGCGGAAGATGCATAAATGGTTGCAAATTATAACGCCGGGCAGGGTTCGAGGAGGAATCGAGAGAGTCGCCGGCGGTTTTCGAAATCCGAATCAAGAGGCGTGTTGGGTTCTCCGATGCCAAGGGTTCAACTGCGCATTTCCTTGATACCACGCCCCTTCGTTGCCGGATGCCGGATCTTGCGCGCCCAGATAAAGTTTTGACCGAGGTGGGAGAAATACAGATTCTCGAACTATTCTTTCACCGACTGATGACCGCGATCGTCGACCCCTGCTACCATCCGAGTACCTTATAACCTGCTTCATCGAAGTGCCGTCCTCTGAAGCAATCACCTGCGCCAGTCGTGCGGTTGGCCCATCAAATAAACAGGCGATTGGGCTTGCGGGTGTATTGGCGCCAACCGGGCCGTTGCGTTAAATCGCCTGGACAGGGCGAAGAGGATGTGTGATGCAGGGAAAATACCGCAGTTATGCAGCCAGCCGGGACATTCGAAGAGAAGTCCGGTTGATGTTCCTTCTGGCCGCCGCAGTCATCTTTGGGGACGTGGCCGCGAGTCCTCAGGCATTCTCGGTCGACAACGCCCCCCAGAAAGCCTCAACAGGGCAATCATCTTTCAAATCTGTCTGCCACCAAACGTGGACGGATGCCGCTGCGATTGCAGCATTGCGACTGGTCTGCCAGCAGGGGCCGATTGCGCGCGGGGCACTAGCACCTGGAGACCCGATCGTCATCGGCTTCGTCGGGGGTTTTGCCAGAGCCGATGATTTGAAGCATCCCGAGGTATTGTTTGCTGCCTATCTGCGCGAGCATTACTCCCCCGCACTTCATGCTCAGGTTTTTTCTAATCACGATGAGCAGGGAGCTTTGGAGTATGTCGCACGGCTGCTCGATCAGGACCATAACGGCCTCCTATCTGATGAAGAGAGACGGAGTGCCAGAATCATCATCTATGGCCATAGCTGGGGTGCGTCCCAGACTGCCGCTTTTGCCCGCGACCTGGGGCGACGCGGCATTCCTGTTCTGCTCACAGTCCAGTTGGACATCATCACCAAACACGGTCAAAAGCCCACAGAAATCTCTCCTAACGTGGTGAGCGCGATTAACTTCTACCAGTCGGAGGGTCCGCTCCAGGGGCGCCCGAAGATCGTCGCCTCAGACCCTGCCCGGACAAGGATCATCGGGAATTTCAAGATGGCCTACAGTCATACATCCGTCAATTGCGGCAACTATCCATGGTTTGTACGTACGTTCAATAAGCCTCATCATGAGATCGAGAACGACGCCCACTTGTGGGACAAGGTTGCATCGCTGATTGATGCGGAAGTGATAGACAATGATCACTCTCGCAAAGTTGCGACCAACATTGGCCCGGGGAACGAGTAGGAGTTTCCATCGTCCGAGCTGAACGCAGCGTGTCACACAGGTCGGCGTGAGGACAACCGCGAGGTGAACAAGCATGAGCATTTACGGCGGAAAAGAATTAGGTAGGCAGTTTCGGACCGTACGCCAAAACACGATTCAGATCGCCGAGGACATTCCCGAGGAGCAGTACAACCATATTCCAGCTCCGGAGTGCCGTTCCGTAGGCCAAATGTTGACGCACATTGCCGTCGCGCCACAGATGTGGGAGGAAGTTCACGGCAAGCAGCGCGTGATGACCTTGGTCGGCTTCGACTTTCTAGCGCTTGCGGAGCGCGCCAAAAACGAGGAATCGAAGCCTAGGACGAAAGCAGAAATCCTGGAGTTGCTACGCGGCCGCGGTGAGTCTTTCGCTACGTGGCTGGAGACGCTGACGCCACAGATGCTGAACGAAATGGTTACTGTAGCGGACGGTAGCGGCACCAAGTCCCGGTTCGAGCAGCTGTTAGGCGTTAAGGAGCATGAGATGCATCATCGCGCACAGCTCATGCTCATCGAGCGGCAGCTTGGCATCGTTCCCCACCTGACAAGGCAGTCCAACGACCGGATCGCAAAAATGCGTGCCGCCCAAACCGCTTGATCACGGATGAGCCCATAGCTCATTTTCTGGAGTTCGGCCTCAAGGGATTGGCAAGATGGAAATTTGGCGGTCTCGCGGTAATTTCTGAATTGTCGGCAACCCGTCAGCAACGAAGTAGTAATTGACGATGTGCGGTGATTCGCTCGGAATTTCGATAAGGGCCCCAGACACCTATTTGTGATAGCTGCAGACCCAGGTTTGTTTCTTCAACAGCGCCACGATTTTCGTTTACTTTCCTGGTTGAGGAGGGATGGGCTCCCAGAAAAATGCCTTGATCGGCAAGAGCAGCGCGATCGACATCACGAGAAACCTAAGAAGTCCGCTCAGGATTAAAACAATCCCGCACGCTATACCGACTGAGTAATTAGGACGCAAGGACGCAATCCAGCAATGCAGACATTCTCCTGTCGGGACAGCCCGGAACAAATCCTGCAAAACAGGCCATCCAGCGCGATGTATTTGCAGGAGCACGGGCAGCGCGGAGGAGGAGAAGTAAAAACATAAAAGGATGATGAGCATGACGAACCAGGCCCAGCGTTCCTTGTTTCTATATCCCGTCCAGAGGACGATCAATCCGATCGCCACGATCCCCAGATAAGCAAAACCCAAAGGCGTGTTGTAGTTCCATATTGCCCCACTGCAGGGCAACTTAAGAGAGGGCTCGTTCCAGGTTGAGGCGAGGCTCAGGGCGACTGGGATAGAGAGAATAAGGCACAGCGAAAGGATCAAAGCAGAAATCGAAGTGGTGCTGAAGCGACTTTTCACGATCTATCGCCCTCTCTTTCGGAATGGTGGGAAGTCGGCCGTTAATATCAAACCTCTGTTTACTCCGTGCCCTTCAAGGTGGTTTCCATGCTCTGAAATCGCCCCTCGAAAACTGGCCGAGATTATAGTCGCATTGGTCAATGAGTTTTGCGCCCTGAATCACATGATGACCGTTGGAACTGCGACAATTTGTGAGTCCAGGGTGTGTTGTGGGCAACCGCAAGTTGCCTCTCTGTCAATATCCTGGGAAGCTGAGGGACGGCTGAGAAGGCTTTCATAGTTGGCTATTTTCGCGGAATGCCGCGAGGGAGGCTGTTTAGAGGCTTTCCGGCGCGGCGGCTCGTCAAAAGGACTAGAAAGTACTTACCAAAATCAGAAATGGCAGAGCGGCTGTAAACTTGGGTCTCACCGGGGCGTCTACCAGAGTGATGGCTGCCTGCACAGCATTGGAACCGATGATCAAGGTCACGGCGGAAGAAATTGCCGCGCAGGAGTTTGAGAGTGTTGTCAGCAGCCACCGAGCGCAGATTTTCCGTTTTCTGCTTGCATCGACGCGCGATGTGGACCTGGCCGAGACGCTGACACAGGACTGCTTTCTGAAGGCGCATCGGAACTGGTCCGGTTTTCGCGGCGAGTCCAGTGCGCTGACCTGGTTGATGCGCATTGCCATCAACCTGCAGAAGGACCACTGGCGCAACCGGCGGATGCAGTTCTGGCGGCATACGCGTACCAACGCGGTGGATCTGGATGAAGCCAGCGACTGGCTGCCGAGCGGCGAGCGGACGGTGGAGCAGCGCATGCTGGCGCGGGAGCAGGTGGCGCAGATCTGGCACTCGGTGGAGAACCTGAGCGAGCGGCAGCGCACCGTATTTCTGCTTCGATTTGTAGACGAGCTGGAGTTGAAGGAAATTGCCGCAGCGACCGGCATGGGTGAAGGAACGGTCAAGGCGCATCTTTCCCGAGCGCTGCAAGAGTGCGGAAAGAATTTGGAGCGAGGCAATGAATCGCAAAGATGAAAACACGAAGCTGACACACGCAGGCGGAGAGCCTGGAAACACTGGAGCCGGAGTTGCGTGAAGCGTTGGGCAACTTCAAGGCGAGTGTGAATTCGTGGAGCGACGCCATGATCAGCCGTCCGCGCGAGGCAAAGGCACCTGCCCGCACGAACTGGGGCGCGGTGACCAAGTGGGCCCTGGGATGCGTGGTGTTTGTGGGGACGCTTTCAGGCGGGGTTTACCAGAATCACCGGGAGCAGGAAGCGGCGAAGGCCGAGGCGGCACGCGTCGTAGAGCAGCAACAGCGTGAGATGGCTGCAACCCAGCTCGCGAAGGAAAATGAAGAAGATTTGATGGCAAATGTGGATAGCGACGTGGCGCGAGAGGTTCCGAACGCGCTGGAGCCGCTGGCATCCTTGATGACTGACGACGATAGTAAAGGCAATTGAAAGACTTGCTGATTCGAGGAAATTCAGCGAAGGAGAAAGACATGAAAGTTTTGACCGGAGTGCGGTTGGGAATTGCGATTGCGGCTATTTTTGCCGCGAGCGCAGCGGTTGCGCAGGGGCCCGGCGGGCCAGGGGCGGGACCAGGATCAGGCGGTCCCGGATTTGGAGATCATCGGCCCTCCGATGGAGAGGGCGATGCGAGGCGATCGGGGACAGTGGTGGAACAATCCCAGGCTTGTCGAAAAGCTGAAGCTCACCGACGATCAGCGCAAGGCAATGGATGCGATCTTCCAGCAGCATCGCGAGAAGCTGGTGGATTTGCGCGCCAACGTCGAAAAGGCTGAAATCGAGATGGATCCGCTTGTGAAGGCCGATCAGCCGAACGAATCGGCAGTGCTGGCGCAGATCGACAAGGTGGCCCAGGCGCGCGCCGAGTTGGAAAAGGCCAACGCGCGATTCCTGTTTGAGCTGCGTGCGAAGCTGACGCCGGATCAATGGAAGCAGGTGCAGGAGTTCCGGCAGAATCGCCAGGGAATGCGTCGCGATTGGGGAAACGGAAACGGCGAGCGCCGACCCGGTGGTGGAAAAGGCCAGGGTGCGCCCCCACCGCCTCCATCGACTCCCGGTCCGCAGGGAATGCTCGATGACGGGGCCCCCGGAGAAAATTCTTCCGCGCCAGCTGTAAACCAGTAGGACAGATTTTCCGTCATTGGAAGTGTAAGCAGAGAGCAAATGCGGTTTTAGTCAATACCGGTGGCGGCAGGGGGCTTTCCCTTGCCGCCGATTTATTTTAGAAACAGGGAAAAAGCAGGGAATGAGGGATTAGGGAATAACAAGCCTGGCTAATCCCTAATCCCTCATTCCTGCACTTAAACGTGCTGCACTGCCTGGGCCAGGTGACTCAGGCTGGATTTGGCGTCGCCGTAGAGCATTGAAGTGCAGGACTTGAAGAAGAGCGGATTCTCAAGGCCGGAGAATCCCCGCCCCTGCCCGCGTTTCAGCACGATCACACTCTTTGCCCGATCGACTTCGAGAATGGGCATGCCGGCAATGAGCGATTTGGGGTTGTCGCGCGCGTCGGGATTGACCACATCGTTGGCGCCAATGACTACCGCGACGTCTGTCGACGGAAATTCCGGGTTGATCTGCTCCATTTCGTAGAGAGAGGAATAGGGCACGTTAGCTTCGGCCAGGAGCACGTTCATGTGTCCGGGCATGCGGCCGGCGACGGGATGAATTGCGTATTTGACTGTGACGCCGCGGCCCTCGAGGAGTTCGGCGAGCTCGCGAACGGCGTGCTGGGCCTGTGCAGTGGCCAGCCCATAGCCGGGCACGAAGATGACGCGGCTGGCAAAGGCGAGCTGCATGGCGGCGTCGTCGAGGCTGATCTCGCGCATTACTCCGCCGGCGTCGGTTGTTGCTTCGGCGATAACCGCGCCGAAGCCGCCGAACAGCACGTTGGTGATGGAGCGGTTCATCGCCTTGCACATCAGCACCGAAAGGATGAATCCTGAGAAGCCGTCCAGCGTTCCGGCGATGATGAGGACGTTGTTGCCGAGGACGAAGCCCGTGGCTGCCGCGGCTAATCCAGCGTAGGAATTCAAAAGCGACATAACGACCGGCATGTCGGCCGATCCGATGGGAATGACGAGCATGACGCCGAAGACGAATGCCAGGCCGAGCATGATGTAGAAGACGGCAACTTTCTCAGGGTGGGCGATGAAGATGAAGAAACTCGTCGCCATGGTAAGGAAGATGAGGGCGTTGACGACGTTCTGGCCTTTGAACTGGATTGGCTTGCCATGGATGACGCCCTGCAGTTTGCCTGCCGCGATGAGCGACCCGGTGGTGGTCAGCGCGCCGAGCATGACTTCAAAACCCAAGGCCCAGCGGGTGATACTGGGCATATCATTCGCGTGCACAAGAAACTCGCCGACACCGACCAGGGCCGCAGCCAGTGCTCCGAACGCGTGGGAGAGCGCAGTCCGCTGGGGCATGGCGGTCATGGGAACCCAGATGGCCATCCACGCGCCGATGATCGAACCGATGGAAAGACCGGCGATGATCCAGACCCACGTAACGATGTGCGCGCCGATCAGGGTGCCGATGATGGCGGCGAGCATGCCGCCTTCGGCCAGGAACATGCCGCGGCGCGCAGTTTCGGGATGCGACATTCCCTTCAGCGCAAAGACGAAGAGGATGGAAGCGATCAAGTAGGTGGCTTCCATGAAGTAGGTGGACAGGGTCATTTGGCCACCCCACTTTCCGCAGGCTTCGTTTCCTTGCGCTTGTTGAACATCTTGAGCATACGGTCGGTGATACCAAAGCCGCCCACCACGTTGATAGTGGCGGTGGTGACAGCGACGAATCCAAGAATGTGCGCGAAGGTGGGGTAGTGCGCGGCGCCTGCTAATACCAGCGATCCGATGAGCGAGATGCCCGAGATGGCGTTGGTGGCCGACATCAGCGGCGTGTGCAGCAAGGGCGGCACGCGGCTGATGACCTGGTAGCCGAGGAAGGCCGCCAGAGCGAAGACGTAAATCGAAGCGATAAGAACAGCGGGAGTCATGGTCGTTCCAAAGAACCGCGGAGTTCGCGTTGTTGGCGGTGCTTCGCACCGGTTAGCGGAGTTAGCAATTTCCAGGTCTCAAAAGCGAAACCCGGGACACGCAGGATTTCGATCAGCCGACAGAATTTGCTGTTTCCAGAAGCTTCGCAACGCGGGGATTGAGCGGGCTGCCTTTGTGCGCGACACATGCGCCGGCTAGAACCTCGTCTCCCATGTCGATGCTCAGCTCGCCTTTCTTTGCGATAAGGCCAAGAAAGTTGAGAACGTTGCGCGCGTAGAGTGCGCTGGCATCGGCGGGGCACTCCGCTGGCAAGTTCAGCGGTGCCATCAGCGTTACTCCGCCGACGCTTTGCGTAAGCCCCGGGATGGTCAGTTCGCAGTTGCCGCCGGCGGGCGCGGCAATGTCAACGACGACGGAGCCGGGGCGCATGCCCTGCACTGCATCGCCGCGAATGAGGCGCGGAGCGGGGCGACCCGGAACTTGCGCTGTCGTGATGACAACGTCGGAGTGCGCGGCGGTGCGGGCGATGAGGTCGCGGCCGCGGTTGAGGGCCTCTTCGGTGAGTTCGGCCGCATAGCCTCCGCCACCCTCGGTGTTGATGCCGCCGAGGTCGACATCGAGAAACTTCGCGCCCAGCGATCGGACTTGTTCTCCGGCCGCCGCGCGGACGTCGTAGGCTTCAACGACGGCGCCAAGGCGGCGTGCGGTGGCGATGGCTTGCAGGCCGGCCACTCCGGCGCCGATGACGAAGACGCGTGCCGGGGGAATGGTGCCGGCTGCAGTCATCAGCATCGGGAAAAGTCGGGGCAGAATTCCAGCGGCGTTGATAACGGCTTTATAACCCGCGACGGTAGCCATTGAGGAAAGTGCGTCCATGGACTGCGCACGGCTGATGCGCGGCACAAGTTCCATGCTGAACAGCGTGACGTGCAGGGCAATCGCGGTGGCCAGCGCCGACGGGGCATCGAGCGGGCGCAGAAACCCGATTACCACTGACCCAGACTTGAGCAGGGCCTGGTCCGATGCGCTGGGCGCGTTGACGACGGGGATCAGATCTGCCTCGCCAAGGATCGAAGGGCGATCGCCCGTGACGGTGGCGCCCGCGGCGGAGTAGGCGTCGTCAGATGCTCCGGCCGCCTTGCCCGCGCCGGATTCAACAATGACGGTGATTCCCTGGACCAGTAGCGATTTCAGGCTCTCGGGAAGCAGTGCGACACGGGTTTCGCCGGGAGCGGTTTCTTTAAGAATGCCTAAAAGCAATTTGCCTCCACTGCAGATGGGTGGGGATGAACGAATACAACGGTACGCGCTGCGGCCTGCCGCGTCATCCTGAAAAAATTATTGAACCCGGGAGGGGGAGAATCGTGTGATGTTGGTCACTCGGGGCGCTCGATGTCTGAGGCTCTGAATAGCGTTATCGCCGAAATACCGCGATATCTGAGGCCATTATTGCGGAGCTGCTGAATGGTATAAGGGGATTATCGATTCTGGTGAGGCTTTTGCGTGAAGAGTATGCGGCGATCTGCGGCTGCCGAGAAGGACTCGCCGCTTTCAGTAAACTGGTTTCGCCAAAGGGGTTGGCTTCTTGCCCTGATGGTCGCAGCCCTGGTATACGCACTGCTCGCGGGCCTAAGGAAAGTCAGCGATTTCGACCTGTTCTGGCAGTTGGCTACTGGACGCTGGGTCGCACAGCATCATGCTGTCTTCTCAACCGATGTTTTTTCCTACACAGCCTCAGGCCAGCCATGGATCTACCCGGTTGGATCTGGACTGGTTTTCTATGGGGCGTTTCTCCTCGGTGGTTACACTCTGATCTCCTGGCTGGGAGCGATGGCCTGCGCGGGCTCCATCGCTTTGCTGGTCCGGCGCGCCTCGCCGATGACTGCGGTGCTCGCCATCGTAGCAGTCCCGGCCATTGCGATTCGCACGACTCCTCGTGCAGACATATTCACCATCGTGCTTTTCTCTGTATTCCTGTCTGTTCTCTGGGAGCGCTATGAATACGGCGCGGGCAAGCTGTGGCTTTTGCCTCTGCTGATGGTGGCTTGGGTCAACCTGCACCTCGGCTTCGTCTCCGGGCTCGCGCTTTCTGCCCTTTATGTAGCTGCGGAGGCCATTCGCCAGCTCCGCGGCCGCGCGAGCCGTGAAAGAGGGGGCCGTCTCAAGCTTCTGGCTCTCTGGCTGGCTGCTATGTTTGCCGCGACGCTGGTGAATCCATGGGGCTGGAACATCTACAGCGCCATCTTCCGCCAGGGAGCGGCCATGACCGTCCATTCCGCGCGAATCGAGGAGTGGGCCGGAGTGACTCTGGGATGGGGGACTTTCAAACAGGCCCTGGAATTTCGCAATCCGACCAGCGCATCCGAGTGGTTACTGGTGGCTGCTTTTCTCGCCTTGCTTGTAGGTGTCTTTCGGCGCAAGTGGCTTGCTGCTCTTCTGCTCGCTGGTTCGTGCTGGCTCACATTGCGGCATGTTCGCTTCGTGGCAGAATTGGCCGCGGTCGTAGTAGTTGTTGGTGGCTCAGTGCTGACTGCTGAGTTGAAAAACACGCGATGGCGCTTTCGCAATCCGCGGATGAACAAAAGACTCGGTGAAATTTTGGCCACGGCCTTTCTGCTGTTGGCGTGCTTGCGCTCGGCAGACCTGGTCACCAATCGCTACTACCTTGGTGGCGACCAGATCACAACCTTCGGCGGCGGCCTCTCGTGGTGGTTTCCTGATCGCGCAATGGCGTTTATCGAGCGTGAGAAACTGCCGGCTCAGATATTCAACGGCTACGAGGAGGGAGGCTTCCTGGTCTGGAAACTCGGGCCGATGTACACCGACTACATCGACGGGCGCGCCATTCCCTTTGGGCCGGGAGCGCTGGACCGTCTGCGGCAGCTGCAGCTCTCAGGTCCTGATTCGCCGCTCCTGCTGCACACTGCGGATTTCTATGGCATCAACACCATCGTTTTTGCGCTCGCGCGCAATGACGGGCTGGAGCGCGTCTCCGGCGTCCTGCCGCAGTACTGCATCAGCCAGAACTGGCGGCCGGTATACCTTGATGAAGCGTCGGCCGTATTTGTGCGGCGGACGCCACAGACGCAGGAGATCATCGATCGCTTTCCTGTTGACTGCGCTACCGCGCCGATTCCGCGGGTCGGCGAGACCGGCGGACGCGCAGAAGAATTTGACCGCTGGGCCAACGCCGCATCCCTGCTGCTGGCTTTGAACCGAAATCAGGAGGCGCTAAACGCCAGCAATCAAGCCTTGTCCGTCTTCGGCGATTCACCCGGGCTCCTCGACGTTCGCGGCCGGGCACTCCTGTTGACGGGGCATCTATACGAGGCCGAACGCGACCTGCGGAAATCGGCCGCTGAGGATGATCAGGTTGCCACTTGGTCCCAGCTTGCCGCAATCTATCATGCGCAGCACCGCTACCCTGAGACTATCCATGCCTTGGAGCACCTTGCTACTTTGCAGCCACACCCCGAAGAGACTTTGCTCAACCTTGGCTACACCAACATAGAAGCGGGAAAGCCCACGGAGGCGCTCAGCGCATTCGACCGGGCGCAGAGTGCGGCGTCCGCGAAGGGTGGTGATTCAGTCTTGGCAGCAGCGGACGACGGACGTGCGATGGTCTGGGAGATGTCGGGCAACGTGGCTGAGGCAACTCTCTATGAAGAAAGAGCTACATCCCTGGCTCCTCAAGTCCCCTTCTTCTGGAACCGGCTTGCTCACATGTATCAGGCGCAAGGCCGATCCGACGATGCACTCAGAGCTGGCGAGCGAGCCGCCACGCTAGGTGCACACCCAGCCCGTTAAGCGCCTTTGCCTGGATCTGGTGAAAGCGGCTTTAGAATTAGAAAATTCAACTGAAGAAATTATTAGGAATGCTATACTTCGGCTCCAAATTGTGGGGGTCAATATGGCACGTCGCACCTTCCTCCGTCAGATGTTCGCGCTTCCCTTCGTCGGCATTGCTTCGAGTTGGGGGCAAAGCAGTAGCCACAAGCAGTTGAATATCATGATGAAAAGTGCCTGGGGATCGGATGATCCTACCAAGGCGGCTTTTCCCTTTCTGCATGGCCTCGCGCTTTCAGAAGCGGGTCACACAGTCCAGATATTCCTGCTTGGCGAAGCGGTCTCGCTCATGCGGCAATCGGTGGCTGCAGCTGTGGTCCCGGTTGGCTGGCCGCCGCTCGGTGAGACGATGAGAAAAGTTGCTGATCGGAAGGTACAGGTTTACGCGTGCGGGGCTTGTTGCCGAGCGCGAAGCGTGGCGCAGTCCGATCTCGATCAGTGGGGAGCGAAATTCGGCAATCCCACAATCTTTGTTTCATTGGTGGAATGGGCGGACCGAGTCATCACCGAGTAACTGGGAGGTACGGGCAGATTTCTGAGACCCGCCCCGCAATGGCGAAGTTGCTATTTGGGCACCGGGACCGTTCCGCTAACCATGAAACCAGCTTCCGACTTTGCTTCAGTCTCCTGCGGCTGCGCGCCGCCAAGCGTCAGGATGTATTTGCCGGCGAGGATGGAGCGGTTGCCCTGATCGTCAACGCTGGAGAGCGAGCGCGGGTCGATCTTTAGCGTAACTTCCTTGCTGGCGCCGGGGCCAATGGTCACGCGCTCAAAGCCGACGAGCGAATGGCTCGGGCCACCTTCCTGCGGTGTCTTAAGGTACGCCTCGACAACTTCGTCGCCACTGATTGCGCCGGTGTTGCTGACGGTGACGGTTGCAGTCAGCGGCTCGCCGGCCTTGACCGTGGAGGCAGAGAGCTTGACCGGGCCGTAGGTGAATTTCGAATAGCTCAGTCCGTAGCCAAAGCCCCAGAGCGGCTTGCCCTGGAAGTAGCGGTAGGTCCGACCCTTGAGTGTGTAATCAGTGAAAGCGGGTAGGCCGTCAAGCGAGGCGTAGAAGGTAACCGGCAGACGGCCACCGGGGTTGTTGAGTCCGGCAAGCGTGCGGGCGATCGCATCGCCACCTTCGACGCCGGGGTACCACGCTTCGAGGACTGCAGCTGCGTGTTCATTAGCCCAGTTCAGTGCGACGGCACTGCCGCTTTGCAGCACGACGATCAGCGGCTTGCCGGTGGCGGCGACGGCTTCGAGCAGTTTCTGTTGAGGAGCAGGCAGATCGAGGCTGGTGCGGTCACCGCCAGTGAATCCGGGAATCTTGATGGGCATCTCTTCGCCTTCGAGTTGCGGCGAGAGACCGACAAAGGCCACGACGACATCGGCCTCTTTGGCGCGGGCGACAGCCTCATCGAGTTGAGCCTGTGCCGGCGCTTGCCATTTGAGCGTGATTCCGCCGCCGGACGGGTCGCCAGAGTGCGAGTATTCGAGCTTGAAATCGTGTTCTTTCGTATCGGCAAAGTCGAACTCAATCTTTGTCGGTTTGGCGAAGCTCATCACCGGAGGAGCAGTGGGAGATGCGCCGGCCTGTGCATGGAAATTTCCCATCGTAGACAGGTCGAGTTTGGCGCGAAGACTGCCTTCTCCGAGCACTTTGCCGTCGAGCGTGAGTCTATAGCTCTCAGCGGGCGAGTAGGGGAAGCTGTCGCCGGCCTCGAGCGTGAAGACGTAGTGTCCGGGTGCGGGTGCGGCGATGCTGCCGCTCCAGCGAACGGAATAGTCATGAGTCTCGACTTCGGGCCGCGGTTGCGCGTTCTCCCAGTCGGCCTGGACAAGAGGCTGGATCTCGGTGGCGACAGGGCGGCCCGTCCAGTCCGGCGTCGCGAAGAACTCCGTCTTCAGGCCTTTGTTTAGTCCGAAAGCAGTGCGCGGCACGGGCACGCCGACGCCTTCAGCGAGTGTCGAACCCTGCGCGTAGAGGATCGGCGTGCTCTTGAACTGGCTCAGCATTCCATCGAGAGGGGTGACCGGATGGAGAGGCGTGCCAACGTAGTTTCCGAGAATGGAGGGAAGGGATTCGGCAGTGGGACCGATGACGGCGATCTTTCCTGGTGCCTTGAGAGGCAGTGCGCCGTTGTTCTTAAGCAGGACGATGCTCTCTTCGGCGGCCTTCAGCGAAGTCTGGCGATTGGCATCGGATGCCACCGAGGAGAATGGAATGCGATCGAGCGAAGAGCCGGGAGGATCGAACATGCCGAGTTGCATGCGCGCGGTGTAGAGGCGTTCGGCAGCCTGTGTTACAAGGTCTTCCGAGACGAGTCCCTTGCGAACTGCGTCGGCCAGAGTGTTGAAGCCGGGAGTCCACATGCTGCAGGAAAGATCGGTACCGGCCTGCAATGCAAGGACGGCGGAGTGCTCGATATCAGGAGTCTTCTTGTGGCCCTGGTTCACGTCGACGATCGCGCCGCAATCGGAGACGACGAAACCTCGAAAGCCCCATGCATCGCGAAGATGCTCTTTGAGGAGCATCTTGTTCGTGCAGGCTGGCCACTCGTCGATGGCGTTGTAGGCACACATGACGGATTGCACGTGCCCCTCGGTGACGGTGGCACGAAAAGCCGGCAGGTAAGTTTCCTCCAGGTCGCGTAGGCTCGGATCGACGTTGAAGCCGTGGCGCAACTGCTCGGGGCCGCTGTGCACGGCGAAGTGCTTGCTGGTGGCGACCGCGCGCAGATGCTGGAGATCGTTACCCTGCACTCCATTGATGAAGGCGATACCCATACGCCCGGTGAGGAACGGGTCTTCACCGTAGGTTTCCTGACCGCGGCCCCAGCGGGGATCGCGAAAGATATTGATGTTGGGCGACCAGAACGTGAGTCCATAGAAGATGCGATGGTTGTCTTCGCGTTGGGCCTGGTTGTACTTGGCGCGGGCTTCAGAGGAAATCACGTTGCCCATACTGTGCACCATTCTTGGATCCCACGTGGCGGCCATGCCAATCGCTTGCGGGAAGACGGTGCTGTATCCAGCGCGCGCAACTCCGTGCAGGGCTTCATTCCATGTCTGGTAGTCCGGAATGCCCAGCCTGGGAATGGCAGTCGCCCAGTCTTCAAGCTGCGACGCTTTTTCATCGAGGGTCATACGCCCGACCAGATCGTGGGCGCGGTCCTGCGGCGAGAGGTTCGTGTTGCGGTAAGCGGGTTCCTGTGCAGACGAGCCCGTAGCAAAGACAGCAATGGTCAAAGACGAAATGAGAAGCCAGCGGCAAGGTGGCAAGGGGCTTTCCTCCAAAATGGATGCACCAGGTGTTTCTGCGCCGGAGCAGATCGATTTTCTCTTCTGACAGACAAGACTATGGCAGAGGCAACAAAGCCCCACCGGTAGCCAGGTTTTTCTGCCTCAAATCGATTGTTCAGCCGGAAGAAATGTACAAGGTGCGGGCCACGCTTGGCTAGCGGGATCAGTTCATTTGAGCCTGCATTAGACGCTCTAGATGACTAAAGGCCGTGCGTATTCTTCTTTTCTGCGGAGGTCTCCATCTTCTCGAGAATTCTTTCCAATCTGACGAATTCCGGATGCCCATGCAACGATTCGAGGCGAGGATCCGCGAGCATCTGAAAGAACCATGGGCATCGCGACTCGGCCGCAGCATTGAGCTCTGCAATCGCGCCATCCCTGTCTCCCAATGACGCGAATATTGCCGCAGTGAAGGACCTCAAAACGAAACGTTCGCGGTAGAGCCACTGCATCCTTTCCAGGAGGTTACGTGCTTCTTCTACTCGACCGCCCTGGGCCAATGCATAACCGTGAATGGCGGTCGCGGGATCGAGATACGGCGATCGTCTTACCAGATCCTCAGAGACAGCGATAGCGCGATCTGTCAGACCGTTGTACGCGAGGATGATGGCTCCGTAGAAATTCGTACTTTCGTGCCCCGGGAAAATATCGAGAGCGTGCTCTGCTTGCGCAATGCTTTTTGCCGTTTCACCCGACAGATGATAGGCCCATGCGAGGCGAGCGTTCAGCCAGGGAGAATACGGATCGGCGTGCAACGCTTCGTTGAGAAGCTCAATGGCCTCAAGAAAGCGACGGCGGCTGAGAGCAAATAGCGAGCGGAGCCGGGTGATCGAGGTTTCATGAGGAAGATGGGCACTGGTTGCGAAAGCGCGCAAAGCTCCGGGCAGATCGTGATCGACGTGAAAACGGATCCATCCCAACGGCGGGAGGACTGCCTCCGCGCCTTCGACGGAGAGTGGTATGGCTTCGGCAGCGTTCCGTACCTGCTCTGCTGCCTGTGGCGAAGAGACGAAGCCGCAAAACATTTGGGTGACGCACGCATTTGCGAGATCGATCTGGGCCGGATATAGAGACGGATCCAGTTCGATTGCTCGCATCAGATGCTGAATGCCGTCCTGCATGCGATGCCGCTGTAGCGTCTGCCAATCATGGTGTCCGCGCAGGAATAACTCATGAGCTTCGCGTTGGGCGAGAGGCCCCGTCACGCCTGTTGCAACAGGGTTTCGTCGGGATGGAAATGAATCATAATTGCTGAGACGAAAATACAGACGGTTGGCCAGCTCCGATTCCAGGCCCGCAGCTCTGGCCTGCGAAACGAGCATGTCTTCGACCCAGATTTGTGTACCGTCAGCGACTCGAATCATTTCCGCTCGAAGACGAAAGTGGGAAGGCGTGGTCCGAAGTGTGCCGGTGAGGACCAGGTCAGCCTGCAGTGCCTCACCCACTTGATGTGCTGTCATTCCGCGGCTGGCAAGAGAAAATGAAGAATCTCTTGCGATCACATGAACGGGCGCAAGCTTATCTGTTGTGAGCAGGGCGATGGTTTCCTCAGCGACGGATGACCCGAGATAGGCCGGAACATTCATCTCAACGGAAAAGGGAATGATGGCGAGGCGGGGCCGTCGCCGCCCTTGCGCTCCCGGTTCGCTCTTGCGCACCTCAACGGAAAGTCGGTAACCGCGCTTGTAGATTGTCTGGATGTGATCGTCGGGGGCGAGCAATTCGCGGAGTGACGACACGCATTTCGGAACGCTGTCGTCGGTAACGTGTACATCACCCCACAAAGCCAGCTTCAATTGCTGATGGGTCACGATCTGACCGGCATGCGCCAGCAGAAGATGCAGAGCCGCCAACTCCTTGGGCGGGAGATGGATGACCTCACTGCCTCGAGTCAGCGTGCCGTTGGATTCAAGTTGTAGATTTCCAAATGCAAATGCGCGACCAGGTAAATCGAGAGAACGGAACTGAACCATCATCTTCCTCAGAGTTTCGATCAATCTGCCTTCGGGCCCGTCAAGTTCAAAGGCAGGCAACCTCCTTTGGCGATATCGGTCAGTCTGTCGAAACCTTGGGGAAGGTTAAGATCAAAGTTCCTCCATTTCCGCTCGTTTGGTGCGACGGCTGCTTCGAATCACAGAGACATTATGTATCTAAACTGCAACATTGATCTGTGATCAGCAAAGGGTTTTCGCTCGCGATTTAGTAACTCCTGGAGAAGTTACCTATTTTGTTCGTAATGAGAAAAATAACGGTGCTTTATTTGATCAATGCGAACACTACCTTCGCACAGTCAGATGAAACTCGGGACTAAGCAATCCCAAGCCTTAGTACTTCGACTTGATCACGTAAGTCACTCCCATCGTGAACTGGAAGGAGTTGCGTTTGGTTGGCGGCAGCGTTGCAGGCGGACCATTCAGATAGCTGTCGAGGGTTCCCATCGACAAGCTGAAGTTCTTGTATGCAGGAAACGCGAGGGTATTGGCTTGATTCACGGAGTAGGCGTGAGGATCGTTGTATGCCGGAATATAGGCAACGCTTTGGGTGTAGGTCAACAACTTGTTATGAAACACATAGTCTGCTGAGAATGTTGATCCGATCAGATTCTTGTTGGCTGCCGAATCTGAGATGAATGCCTGCCTCGCATACTGAATAGTTGCCTTGACATCCGCTTCCTGGTGTGGCGTTTTCAGTACGGTGTAGCCAACCCCGCCGCCGTAGATCTGTTGCAGATCCAGATTCTGAGCGTAGTTGTGATCGAAGGCTGTCTGCGCAAGAGCGAAGAAACGCGGCGAGAAATATTCATCGCGCTCTGCGTCTGCATGGTAAAGAGCGGACTTCGTGACGACCGCAGGGACGACGATGGTGGTTGCGGGGATAGTATAGGCCGGCTCAGTGATTTTTCCGAAGGAGCCCGTGAAATCCACGGACGTGCGGTTGCGAGGACTGAGCCAGGTTACAGTCGGCACGACGCGTACAAAGCCGATTGCGCCTGAGAAGGCGTATTGGTTCTGTGTTGCTGCGACGACGGAGGCGCCTGCAGTTGCGGCGCCATTCCAGCCGGTGAAGAAACCGGGATGATGATAGAGCTGCTTATCCAGGGTGCCTTTATCTATGATGTACTGCGCATCGGCGATTGGAATGGTCGCGAGCGCCGCGGTGTTTTCTGGGTGCAGCGTCAGTGACTGATTTGCCACCTCGATTGTGCCAGTGGGGATGGAAGCCGCATTTTTCTTTCCGAATACCTTGTCCTTTTTGAGGACGGCGAAGCTGTTGCTGGTATGCAGTTCCTTGATCTTGTCCCAGCTTAGTGAAATATCGCCAAGGGGATCGGAATGGAATGTGACTGTTCCGCCCACCTCACTGACGAGCTTGCCGTGCAGTGTGTCCCCATTGATGAGGACGAGAACATCAGGTGCTGCGACGGCCGCTTGTCCCCGAAGGTGGCAAGGACAGGCGAGCAGGCAGAGCATGATTGCGATTGCCGCGCTGGCGTGAAGGCATGGATTGGGTAAACGGGAGATTGTGCCGCGACGAAGGAAAAGAGAGGGAAGCAGGGTCATGGGGAGTGATCCTTTTGAAGGGATTTGAAGCCTTTGATTGCCTCTGTCGAATGCTACGCGGTGCAGTACTCGTTGCTAAGGTGCAGTACACATGCTAAAAGGTTGGCGGTGAATGCGCCACCGCGAGATTTCAGAAATCCTTCAGGAGATGGAAGCCTGTTTCCCGAAAGACTGGGGTTGAGGTAGTTGAAATGGGGAATGGACCGTCTTACTCACGCTGGTCACTTGAGCCCTACGGCATCGGCATGAAGCTTCGCAACCTGCGTATGCAAAAGCATCTGACGCTCTCACGGCTGGCCGTGGAAACCAACTTGTCGACTGCACTCCTGTCAAAACTTGAAACCGATCGCATGATTCCGACGCTGCCGACCCTGGCTAATATCTGCCGGGTTTACGGGATCGGGTTGAGCTATTTTTTTGCAGATACCACGAAGCACAGCCTGGCAATTACGCGAAAGGCTCACCTTGCCGGTAACGGAAGAGGCCAGGAATCGATCAAACAGATTCCGCTCCACGCGATTACTTCCGACGCAGCGCTTGTTGCGCGCATGATTGAGTACCCGCCGGGAACCACCGGAGTCCTGTCGGAGGTCGGGCAGTCTGTGTGCGGCGTGGTCTATGTTCTCGAAGGAAAGCTGCAATTGGATTCAGGCGGAATGCATGAGGTGCTGGAACCCGGAGACTGCGCTTACATTGACAGCGATATGGCTATTGCATGGAGCGCGGGGGGAACGGATCGTTGTCGCGCGCTGGTTGTCACGCCGGGGAACTCGCGTGAGGGATAGCCTTCTAAAGCAGAGTGGCCGATTCCGCTTAGTCAGGGCTTCAGAGTTTGCTGCCCCGAGTTCGTGTCTGTAGGATGTTGGGAGCATTCAAGGACAGCCAGAACATGCGACCCAACCTGAACCTGATGAAGGCTACTCTGACGGGAGCGCTGGGCGGTCTGCTTTTCGGCTTCGATACGGTCGTCATCTCCGGGATCATCGATGCTGTCGTGAAGCTCTACGGGTTGAGCGACTACGGCAAAGGCTGGACGGTCGCCATTGCGCTGATCGGAACTGTCGTAGGTTCGTTCAGTGCCGGAGTGGTGGGCCACAAGCTTGGATCGCGCGAGACGCTGCGGTTGACGGCGATGCTTTACGTGTTGTCGGCGATTGGGAGCGCGCTGGCATGGAACTGGCCATCGCTGATGGTCTTTCGGTTCATTGGAGGCCTGGGCATCGGGGCTTCTTCGGTGCTGGGGCCGGTGTATATCGCCGAGCTTGCTCCGGCCAAATGGCGCGGCCGGCTGGTGGGTGCGTTCCAGTTCAACGTGGTCTTCGGCATTCTGGTTGCCTATACGTCGAACTACCTGATTCGCCTGCTGCACCTGGGCGCAACCGAGTGGCGCTGGCAGGTGGGCGTAGCGGCCATTCCCGCACTGGGATTTCTGGTACTGCTCTTCGGGATTCCGCGCAGTCCGCGGTGGTCGGCTTCGCGCGATCGGATCGATGAAGCCCTGGCCGTGCTTAAGATGATGGGGGAGCCGGAGCCAGAGGCAGAACTGGCAGACATTCGCAAGGCGCTTGCAGAGGAGCATGCGTCGGCGCACGAGCCGGTATTTCAATGGAAATATCGCTATCCGCTATTTCTTGCGATCACGATTGGAGCATTCAATCAACTGGCGGGGATCAACGCGATTCTCTATTACCTGAACGATATCTTTCAGGCAGCGGGATTCAGCCAATTGTCAGGCGATCAGCAGGCCATTGCGATCGGGTTCACTAACCTGATATTCACCATGATCGGGATGAGCATGATCGACAAACTGGGCCGTAAGACGCTGCTGCTGATCGGCGCGGCGGGTACGGCGTCTTGCCTGGCGGGAGTGGCGTGGATCTATCGCAGCAACGCGCACCAGGGAATGCTGGTGTGGCTGCTGATTGGATATATCGCCTTCTTTGCAATGTCGCAGGGTGCGGTGATCTGGGTTTACATTGGCGAGGTGTTTCCCAATGCGGTTCGCTCCAAGGGGCAAGGCGTTGGCAATGCCAGCCACTGGACGATGAACACCATCATCGCGCTGAGCTTCCCGTGGGTGGCCTCGCACCTCGGGCAGAGCGTGCCGTTTGTTTTCTTCTCGGTGATGACGGTGGTGCAGTTCCTGACCGTGCTGTTTGCCTATCCTGAGACGAAGGGCCAGACGCTGGAGGCGCTGCAACGAAAGCTGGTTGCAGCGGGTTAGGACTCGGCCCTGCAGCGCTAGCGGCGAACTCCCCACGGTGATCCATGTCACGACCAGAATCTGGCATTTGGACCTATATGTAAATGTGGGCGGTGAGCGGACGGATCGCATCTGTCGCGCGGAAAGCCGTCCCAGCGAGGTCTGCATGGAGCACTTGACGAACCCGATTTCGGAGCAGGTGAAGGAAGTGGTCGAGGCCGTGATGGAGGCCCTTCGCGTGCCCAAGCCCGACGATTTCTCCCCGTCTGCGGCATCGAGTTCCTTTGAGGCTGAGGCTCTGCGGACTGAGATCATTCTGGTCGGCCGAAAGCTATGGGAACGCCAGTATGTCGATGGCAATGGCGGCAATATCAGCTGCCGGCTGGGCACGAAGTTCGTGTTGTGCACGCCAACAATGATGAGCAAGCGGGATCTGGAGCCGGCGGATATCTGCCTATCGGACATGGAAGGCAACATCGTGGCCGGCGATCGTTCGCGCACCAGCGAACTGCTGCTGCACCTTGAGATTTATCGTGCCAACCCGCGGGCACGGGCGGTGGTGCACTGTCATCCTCCGTATGCGACGGCGTTTTCGCTGACCGGAACGGTACCGCCGATTGGGCTGATTTCTGAGTACGAGATTTTTATTGGGCCGGCAGCCCTGGCGCAGTTACGAGACGCCCGGAACGCATGCTTTTGCCGAGACGGTGCTGCCGTTCGTTCAGAATCACAACACGATCCTGCTTGCGAACCATGGAGTCGTCTGCTGGTCCGATACGGTGACGCACGCTGAGTGGCTGACGGAGATTCTCGAGTCCTACTGCAAGACCTGTGTGATTGCGAAGCAGATCGGAAAGCCGCTGACCTATATTCCTGACCACAAGATCCAGGAGATTCTGGCGCTGAAGCGAAAGCTCGGGTTCCCGGATGCGCGCATGGAGCCGTTGCCTCAGCCGGATGCTGGGAGTGTGCCTGTCAACCCGGAACTGCAGAAACTGGTTCGGCAGGTTGTGTCGCGGCTGGAAGAGCGGTAGCTAAGTCGAGCGCCTGCAGCGCATAAAGGGAAAAAGCGAAGCCGTGCTATACTAGCTTTGCGCTCAGTGATTTGGACGTGAGCGGCGGTTTGCCCTTTCCTATTAAGGCAATTCAGCCTGGCACAGATTTCCCCCAAGCCCCTACAGCGTAACCACCTCCGGCTGGAGCAGTGTGCTTTCAGCAGTTTATCGAGTGTGGTGCCCGAGGACAGAGAGTCCAACGGCGTACAAGTAGCGTGCGGCAGGTCCGGGCCTCAGAGGAAGTTTGAAAGTCTGACGGTCAGTCCCCGGGACGTATTTGGTTCTCCCTTACGCATAAATTGAAGAGCAGGCGCGCTCGTGAACAGGATTCGTGTGTGCGGCTGCAAGGTCGGGTTCCGATTGCAGGCCTCAGGGAAAGCGAGGCTCCGGGATCCAGGAAATGAATCTATTTTGACGACACAGTTTTCGCAGTTCACACTTTCGGCCCCGCTGATGGCGCGGCTCAACGCAAACAATTTTGTAACCCCCACGCCAGTTCAGGCTGGCTGCATTCCTCCGGCTCTCGAAGGCCGCGATGTGCTGGCAACGGCGCAGACCGGAACCGGCAAGACGCTTGGCTTTTTGATCCCGATCGTGGAGATGCTGCAGAAAGCACAGGACCGGAACGCGGCGCAGGCATTGATTCTGCTGCCGACGCGCGAGCTGGCGATGCAGGTTGAGGTGGCTTTCAAGACCATTCGGACAAGCTCGCAGCAGACGGTGGCATTGGTGGTTGGTGGCATGCAAGAACGCCCCCAACTGGACGCTATTCGCCGCGGCGCGCGCCTGATCGTGGCGACGCCGGGCAGGCTTGAGGACTACCTCAAGCGCAAGCTGGTGCGAATGGACCAGATCAACATGCTGGTGCTCGACGAAGTCGATCGGATGCTTGATATGGGCTTTCAGCCTGCGATCGCACGCATTGCGACAACTCTGCCGCAGTCGAGGCAGACGCTTTGCTACTCGGCCACGCTCGAGGGCGCGGTGAAGGAAGTGGCGCGCAAGTATCTCAACAACCCAGTGCGCATCGAGATCGGTTCGGTGTTGAAGCCGGCCGAGAATGTGGAGCTGCGCACGTTCGAAGTGGCTCCCGACAAGAAGCAGGAACTCCTTGAGCATCTTCTGGATTCAGAGGATGGCAGCTTCCTGGTGTTTGTGCGTACCAAACACGGCGCGGATCGCGTGGCGCGCAGGCTGAGCCGTTCAGGTTGGTCGGCGACGCAGATTCACGGCGACCGCTCGCAGTCTCAGCGGAATTCCGCGCTGCGGAGTTTCTCCGAGGGTCATCACCGGGTGCTGGTTGCTACAGACGTCGCCGCTCGCGGCATCGACGTGGCGAATGTGGCGCACGTGATCAATTTCGACATGCCGAAACTGGCAGAAGATTTTGTTCACCGCGTGGGCCGCACGGGACGGGCGTCTGCGCGTGGCGTGGCCTCGACTTTTGCGGGGCCGGCTGAACGCGGCGATCTGCGCAAGATCGAGCGGACGTTGTCGATCCAGATGAAGCGCTTCAAAGTGCGCTCGCTGGACGAAAGCGCGGCGTAGAACACCGACATCTAGTTCCAAGCCTATAACGAAGCACCTCGGATCAGTCTGGTCCGGGGTGCTTGTCGTTTAGGGAGTCTTGTCGAAATTGAGCTCTGCTCTGCTCGACCTGGAACCGGAAGGGGATTGGCCGGAATGGCGAGCCAGGCCAGCATTTGGCCGCGAGCAGTTGGAATGAGGACGTTTGGCATATGACGCCTCCCTCGTACGCGGTTAAGCAATATGCCGCAAATTGTACGAAATTCTACGTGCCGGGCAGCATTCACGCAGTGATGGGGGCAGGAAAGTCGTTGCTGCATTTCGTTGACTCTGCTTGGGGATTCGGTTATCCTAAGGGTCTTGTGCGGTGTTGCGCCTGGGGTCTGTAGTGGGGCCCTCAAAGACGGCGTCAAGTCGATGAGGAGATGAAGTTTAGCCCGGACCCGGCTGATTGAGTCCCTTTATCGGATTCGACCAGAACAGGCACCTTCGGCTGGGACAGCAAGCTAAGTCCAGCAGAGTCAGGGCCCTTTTTGAGGGCAAGCGCCGCAGTCCTCACCCGAACAGGATTGTTTGGAAGTGGGTGGAAATCCGAGTCCATGCGCGGATGCCATGGGCACAAGGCGCATTGCGCCGTAGTTTTTGAAGTTTCTAGAGGGCAGGAGAGAGATGAGCACCTTTGTTCCGAGCGGCAAGGATATTGACCGCAAGTGGTATGTAGTGGATGCCAGCGGCCAGACCCTGGGCCGACTGGCGACCAAGGCAGCCGATGTGCTGAGTGGCAAGCTGAATCCGAAGTACGTGCCGTACATCGACATGGGCGATCACGTGATCGTGATCAACGCCGAGAAGGTTCGCCTGACGGGTTTGAAGAGCCAGAAGAAGGTCTATCGCCGCTACACCGGTTTCCCTGGCGGTCTGCGTGAAGAGGAGTTTTCTCGCCTGCTGCTCCGCAAGCCTGAAAAGATCCTGGAAGAGGCGATCAAAGGCATGTTGCCGAAGAGCAAGCTTGGCCGCGCGATGGGTTCGAAGCTGAAGGTTTATCGCGGCGACAAGCATCCGCACCTGGCGCAGGGGCCGGTGGCGCTGGAAGTCGGGTCGCGCAGCGTTTAGCGGTTAGGGGTTTGGATTTCAAGACAGTTTTGGCCGCACTGAGATGAGCGGCGGAGAGAGTCAAAAGAGAATGGCAGATTTGGTTCAGTATTACGGGACGGGGCGCCGCAAGTCGGCGATTGCCCGTGTTTTTCTGCGTCCGGGCACCGGTGAGTGGAAGGTGAACGGCAAGCCGTTCGACGTGTACTTCGTGACCGAGCAGCAGCGTGTTGCCGCCAAGAAAACCCTGGTGGTAGCCGACCTGGCCTCCAGCTTCGACGTGGTGACCACGGTTTCGAGTGGCGGCGTGTCTTCGCAGGCTGACGCAGTCAAGATGGGCATTGCCCGCGCTCTGGTTCTTTTCAACCCAGAGCTCCGCAAGCTGCTCAAGGCTGAAGGCCTGATGACTCGCGATGCTCGCCAGAAGGAACGCAAGAAGTACGGACAGAAGGGCGCACGCAAGCGGTTCCAGTTCTCGAAGCGCTAAGCGCTTCGAAGTGGACAGTGTTCAGTGAACAGTGATCAGTAAAAGTAAAGATAATCTGATCACTGAAAGCTGACCACTGATCCCTGGTTTTAAATCCCCCGCGAGAGCGGGTTTCAATCCGGGCCAGACGAAGGTTAGTCCGGATGCAATCCACGAAGGAGGCCAATGGCCACGATCACAATGAAGGAGCTGCTCGAAGCTGGTGTTCACTTCGGGCATCAGACGAAGCGCTGGAATCCGAAGATGAAGGAATACATCTTTGGCGAGCGCAACGGGATTTACATCATCGACCTGCAAAAGACGCTCAAATTGTTCAAGGACGCGTCGAAGTTTGTCACCGAGCTATGCGCGAGCGGAAAAACGATTCTTTTCGTCGGCACCAAGCGCCAGGCGCAGGATGCCGTTGCCGAAGAGGCCAATCGCGCTGGTATGCCGTACATCAACCAGCGCTGGCTGGGCGGCCTGCTGACGAACTGGGTGACAGTGCAGAAGTCGGTGAAGCGCCTTCAGGAATTGGATGACATGGCCACGGACGGCCGGTATGAACTGCTGACCAAGAAGGAAGTAATCCGGCTGGAGCGCGAGCGCAAACATCTTCAAGCCAATTTGGCCGGCATCAAGAATATGAAGCGCCTGCCCGACGCGCTCTTCATCGTCGACTCGAATAACGAGGCGATCGCAGTGAAGGAAGCGCGCAAGCTGGGTATCCCGGTGGTAGCGGTGGTGGATACCAACTGCGATCCGACCGTGGTGGATTACGTGATTCCGGGCAACGACGACGCGCTGCGTGCGATTCGACTCTTCACCTCAAAAATTGCCGATTCGGCAGCTGAGGGCGTGAACCTGGTGGGCGACAAGGCGTTTGCTGTGGAAGAGGCTCCCGCGGCGGAAGGCGAGGTTGTCGCCGCGGTCGAAGCTTCATCGACTGAAGATGTCGATTTTGACGCGGCCCTTGGTGGCGGTGTCCGCAAGGCTCCGGCGGCAGAAGCGGTGATCGACGAAGAGGAAGTGGTCGAGCGCGCCCTGTAAGTTCTGAATTAGACCGAGACAAGCGTGGCCGCGCAGTCTGGTTGCCACGCTTTTCTTTTGACACCTGCGGTGTGGCTCACCGCGCCTTTGGCGCCAAAGATCTGAGTGGCACCGAATTTGAATCGTAGTCAGGAGAAGGAAGCGAGATGACTGTGGCAGAAAAGATAGATGCAAAGTTGGTGAAGGATCTTCGGGAGAAGTCCGGCGCGCCCATGGGCGACTGCCTGAAGGCTCTTCAGGAGACCAAGGGGAACATCGAAGAGGCATTCGTGGTGTTGCGCAAGCGCGGCATGGCTTCTGCACAGAAGAAGGCCGCCCGTTCGACAAATGAGGGCGCGGTAGGCACCTACATCCATGCTGGCGGCAAGATCGGCGTGATGGTGGAAGTGAACTGCGAGAGTGATTTTGTGGCGCGTACTGATGACTTCCAGGAATTGCTGAAAGACATCGCGATGCACATCGCTGCGAGTGATCCGCGGTACATCAAGCCTGAAGATGTCAGCGCCGAAGATTTGGAGCGCGAGAAGGAGATCTATCGCGCCCAAGCAGCCGCGAGCGGCAAGCCTGCGAACATCGTAGAGCGCATGCTCGAGGGCAAGATGGCGAAGTTTTACGAAGAGGTCTGCCTGCTCGAGCAGCCGTTCATCAAGGATCAGGCTGTAAGCATCAAGGAACTGATCGCGCAGAAGGTTGGCAAGCTGGGCGAGAACATCACCGTGCGGCGCTTCGCGCGCTTCAAGGTGGGTGCGCCTGAGTGGACCGTTTCGCAGACCAAGGCCGTCGAAGCGGCTGCGGAGTAATTGGGCAATTGCGGAAGATTCATTCCCTGAAGGGATGCAAGTGGCAAAGCCCGGAGCGGGAGCTCCGGGCTTTTGTTTTGGGCGTCGGCTCGCGATAGTTTTCAATTTAAGTGTGCTGATTTTGCAGACTAGGAAATTCACCAGTCACAAAAAACGGGAGCCCGAAAGCTCCCGTTTCATCCGTCCACTATGAACAGCTACGACCTGCGGACTCTTCAGAAGTTGAGCTTCAAAGCGAACTGCCCGAACCGCCGTTCATCGTGATTCCCTCCAGTGGCCAGCGTTCCGAGGCCGCCTTTCAGCAAATTCACCTCGATTGGCGTGGTTGTCGGCCCGAAGTAAGCAAGATTCGTTGTGTTCGTATAGAAGTTGTGGTGATTGAGAAGATCAAACGCCCTCCGCACGGAACTCCAGGTTCATGCGCTCTCTCAGCGGGAATTGTTTGTCGACAGCCATATCGTAGTTCCACGCTCCAGGTCCTCGGAACGAATTCCGGCCCGTCATGTTGGAGGGATACGGTCCGAAGTCCGAGATGCCGAGAGTCGAGTTGAGAGGCGCGAAACTCGAAGGAACCGGCACTGACAACCCGTTGTAGAGGTTTGGCTGCCCTGCATTCTGCGGAGAGCTGCTCACTTTGTAATTCGTGATCGGCGTCGCTGGCGTCAGGCGCGGCACCTGATAGAAGTTGTAATTGTTGTCGTAGTCGTACACCGAGAATGGAATGCCGGTGCGAACCGTGTAGATGCCCGACAAAGTCCAGCCTCCGAGCACCTGCCCTTCAATGTTCCGTTGACCTTTGAACCAGGGAGTGGTCCATATGGGTGAGAGCGTCAGCCGATTCCGGATGTCGAAGTCAGAGGATCCCCAATCAAGCCCGGGGTCCAGGAAATTGGTATAGCCGAGCGAACCAATATAGCCTGATCCACCTTGGAGACTGTCGCTGAAAGTCGAGCTGATGTCGTCCAACGAATGTGAATACGTGTAGTTCGCGACCACGTCCACACCCGACTTCCTGAGATTCAGCGCCTGGAGCCGGACATTCAGACCGTTGTACGAACTCGCGCCCAGGCTGCCGCGCATGTTGATATTCGAGTATTGATTGTTGGGCCGGTTGAGGCATGGCGCCGCGCAATTAGGAGAACTCGCGAAGCTCAGCGGGTCTCCAAGGTAGGCCTGGGCCGAACCAATCAAGTTGATGTTCTCGAGATCATAGAGGTGAACACCGCGGGCTCCGCTGTAGGAAAGTTCGAGAATTGTCCCAGGCACAAGTTGCCGTTGCAGTGCCAGGCTCCAGAACTGGGTTTGCGCCACCTGGATATTCGGATCGGGCATGCGCAGTTCGGCCGGAGGCAGATAGCTCGACGGCCCCGGCTCGCCAAGCGGACCGAGACTGCTATTCGTTACCACAACCGAGCAGTCTGGGCGTGGAAGGCTGGCAAACTGAATTCAGCACCTGGCTCGCGGGCGGATTGAAGCTTGCGTTATAGGTGACGTTGCCGAAGTTGCGTTCATAGCTGATCCCATATCCTCCACGCAGGCTTGTGAGCCCGTTTCCGCTGAAATCATAGGCAAATCCGACCCGGGGCGCTACCGTTCCCCAGCGCGGCGCCCAGAACTGCCCCACCGGGCTCTGCTGGGTGAGAAAGACTCCGCCACTTCGCACCTGCTGATAGATCCCGTTCCCTGGACCAAAGTAGAAGTTCGAGTCGAGGCTCTGATTGTTGTTGTGCTGCACCCCGTAGTGCTCATAGCGCACGCCGTAGTTGAACGTAAACTTGGGGGTCATCTTGAAACTGTCCTGTGCATAGGCGGCCCAGTCGTTATAGCGATAGCTTCGTGCGACGCTAGGGTTGGTCAGCGGCGGAGTGATTGTGCAGTCCGGTGTCCCGATCGCATCTCCCGGCATGGAAGGCGATCCGGCGTTGTTGCTCTGCCAGAAGCCCGGGTTTACATGGCAGGGGAGCTCGCCTTGTGGGTCGAGCCTGGCCTGGAAGGAAATCAACTGGCTGCCGGCCGGATTTCCTGCGACGTTCAACAGGTCATTCATGCTGTCCTGGGTGCCTGCGCCCAGTTGTTCGACCGCCTGAATGTACGCGCCATACGCATAGTTCAACTGGATATAGGTCCAGGTGCCGCCGAAACGCATGGAATGGCGACCCTTGATCCAGGATAGGTCGGGTTCAAGCTGGATCGTGTTTTGCGGACCGCCAACGGGTAACCCACCTGCGCCCGGAATATTGGCGTTCAAGAGTCCCGGCATCGCGATGGACACGCCGGTCACGGGGTCACTCGGCGTAAGAAACATGAGCATTGGAACATCGATCTGCTTCTGATCGAAGGTGTCATTCTCGTTGAATCGGGTGTAGCTGGCTTTGCCGCTGAACACCATTGAGGGAGTAAACGTGTGGGTGAGTGAATACAGGTAGCTCTGATTCAGGAAAGATGTACCCACGTCATATTGCGGGTAAGCGCTATAAAAAGCGGAACCAATAAACTCATCTATGTTTTCTCTGCCGGCGCGGAAGAACATCTGGGTCTTCTCGCTCGTCGAGAAGTCTATACGCCCAACCAGCGCATAAGTGTTTTGCGGAAAACCGCCTCCAGCATCGAATGGTGCGGTAAAGTTCACCGTGTCCCATACCGGAGTCGAGGGATCTACGGGAGTGACTCCGTTGATTGGGCCGACATTGACCCCCGCACCCGCGAGGTCACCCGCTGTAGTGACTTTCCCGGAAGCTGGTGCCGCTCCCTGCCCATTGGCCGCGAAGTAGGCCTGGGCATTGGCCGGCATCATGGCGATAAACGCTGGATCAAAGACCTCTTGCGTTTGGCTCGAATTGCTGCGAACTCGTGTCCACTCTGTGGACTGCGAGAAAAACAGCTTGTCCCTGAGGATGGGACCGCCGACAAAGTAGCCGAACTGGTTGCGGGTATATCCACCTTTGGGAGCGACGATCGCGCCCGCAAAAGTGTTGGCCGCGGTGTTGGCAAATGTATTGGAGGTGTACGCCGATAGACGGTTGAATTCCCAGGCAGTGCCGTGGAATCCATTCGTCCCAGGCTTTGTCGTCAGATTGACCACGCCGCCCGAAGCCCGTCCATATTCGGATCCGAAGTTGTTTGTGATGACGCTGTACTCCTGTACCGAGTCAACGGGAATATCCTCTCCAACCGCGAGACCGAATATGGAAATGTTCTCCACGCCGTCGAGGAGGATCTCCGTACCCGATTGCCTCTGGCCGTTGATCGCGTACCCAACGCCCCGGCTCGTGAGGTTCTGGCCACTGTTCATGCTGTTTGTCGTGTTATCGCCGCTGCTCACATTGCCTGACAGTGCCACAAAATCATACGGATTGCGCGTTAAGCTCGGCAGTTGGGCCAGTTGCTGAGTGTCGACCACCTGCGAGAGCTCCTGCGTCTGCGTGTTCACCGTGTTGCCGCCCGAGGCCTGCACTTCAATTTCGGTCACAGCGGTGTTGACGGACAGCTTGGCATCGAGTGTGACGTGGCCTCCGACGGTGACTTCGATCTTCGCAGTATAGGGTTTGAATTGACCGGAAGTGATTGAAAGCTCGTATGTGCCTGGCTCCAGGCCGACAACCGTGTATGCTCCAGTGGCCGACGTTTGTGTGGCTCGTTTGGCGTTGGTAGAGACGTTTGTCACCGTGATCGCAGCGTTGGGGATAACCGCGCCGGACGAATCGGTGACCGTGCCGGCGATGGTTCCGCTTTCAACTTGGGCAAGGCAGGGACTGATCAAGAGAGACACAGTGAGAACCGCAAGCAAAATCCTGATTTTGCTTGTGATGGTGCCGTGTCGTGCCCGCGTTAGGAAATCGAGCGTGGGTGACAGCAAGTCTGTGTGGGGTGTTTGCATCGTAATCCTCCATAAGTCCGGCATTGCCGGGAAAATGACGCGAAAGAAGGTTCGCGAAGAGTCTCCCTCACCGGCGTCTATGGCGCGGATGAGCTTATCGGAAGATCGACGAACACCTGCAGAGGGCGAATGCCATGCGTCGCAACGATCTCTTGAGCGCCGCAATCGCGGAGAATCCCTAAAGGGAATTCGCCCTGAGTTCTTGCGTGAATTGAAAATCGGAAACCGAAGCTGCGACTTACTGCTTCGATTCTCCGAAGTTTCTGAATCTTCAGGATCCTGACACCCGATCGATGTCTGTCTCCTCGATTTGCCCGCCAAGCATCGCCGCCAAATACAGCGCGACGTAACGGGCTTTTATGCGTGCACCCTATCTTGAGGATGCTTTAGACGGTTCCGTCCTGAATAATGGGACGAGTCTTCAGGATACCGTCTTCAATTGGGCGGCCTTACTAGAAAGGCAGTCCACCTTAACTGCTTCGATGCAGATTCGGGGCGCGCAGATGCGCCGGGTCTCACGGAATTTGCGACTTAGTTCGAAAAGACGTTGAAACGAGGTCGTCCGCTTGGTCGCGTGGGCGCGTTCGCCCGCTCCGTGGAACGTTGGACGGGAGATCGCACAAAACGAAAGCGGTAAATGCCGGGCGGATGAACTTGACACGGAGCGCGATCAAAACAGTGAGGGAGGCGAAGTCGAGGGCATCATCGAGTCCTTCTCGAAAGAATTGATATCGGCTGGATGGAGGCGGCAGGGATGCCGCCGAATCGCCGTTCGCGGTGATTGAAATCGCTCAGCGCGGAAGCGAGATCAGACTCATCGAAGTCGGGCCACATGCGGTCGGTGAAGGCGAGTTCGGCATAAGCAGATTCCCATAGCAGAAAGTCGGAGAGTCGCTGTTCCCCGCCGGTCCGGATGAGGAGGTCGACGTCGCCGCAGTTGGACTTAAGCGCATGAGCGAGGATCGTACGCATGTGTTCGGAAGTGAGTGGCCGATTGAGATTTGGATCATTCGTCGCTGCAACCGCGGCGTCGGCAATGGCGGTCCGCGAGGAATAATCGATGGCAATGCGCAGTTTCAGGGCGTGCCCATTGGCGGTGGCGGACTCGGTGCGTTCTATTTCGCGGAGCAGTGGCGCGGGAATTCGATCGCGGCGGCCAATGACTTCGAGATGCACGCCTTGCTGTCGGAGCCTGTCGCATTCGAGACGAAGAAATGCGCGAATGATCCAGAAGATACTCTGCACCTCCTGTGCCGGGCGTGCCCAGTTATCGGATGAGAATGCGTAGAGAGTGAGTACAAATACGCTGAGTTCGGGCGCGTGTTCGACAATGCGTCGAACTGCGGCGACTCCGGCGCGGTGACCAGCGACTCGCGGCAGTCCTCGGCGTGTAGCCCAGCGGCCGTTGCCATCCATAATGATGGCGACGTGAAGGCCGGATTCTGATTTGCTTTGCATTGTAAAGTTCCCTCGCATGAAATGACCCGTTTCTAATAGATCGCATCAAACTTTGCGTTGCAAAGTTAATGAACAAAAAAAGTTAGGCCCGTGAGGGCGTCAGGTTTTGCAGCAAGGCTGAGGCTGCTGCGTTGGGGTTGGCTCCTGCTGCGTCACGCACGACCTGTTCCAATGTTGCGAGGTATTCGAGATAGCGCTTGCGGCCGGATGCAGTGATACGACAAGTGGTTTGCGGGCGGTTGCGATCGTGGCCGCGAATGATCTCCACCATCTTCGCGTTCTCCAGAACGCTAAGGTGGCGGCTGAGGTTGCCGTCGGTCAAGGCGCAGAGTTGCTTGAGATCGTTGAAGGCGAGGCCCTTTGGATTGGTGATGAGCGAAGTGAGCACACTGAGGCGTGCGCGTTCGTGAATAACGCGATCGAGGCCTTCGTAAGCGAAGCGTCCCTCAGCACTGGAGGCCTTAGATTTCATCCGGATCCTCTTTTGAACCCCAGAGCAGCACCGCCGCTACGATCAGCTGTCCGACGCCGTAGGCGATGCCCATGGTCCAGGGAGTGAGTGCTCGCGTGTCGCCAAGGCCGATGCAGGTGAGCCCCGTGAGAAGGTACCAGCAACCTGCGGCGGTCATGGGCTTGGGGAGAAATCTGCAGGACGCGAAGACGCCGAGGCTGAAGGTAATTTGCCAAAAGCCCGGGAGCATCCAAACCGAGCCGGGAACGAAGCGGACAAGCACAACCGAGATGAGTGCGCCTGCGCCCACCGAGGGCAGGAATTGTTCAACGGCCATGAGGATCATCTCGTCCGCCATGCCGGAGTGAATGCGACGTGTGCGGGTGAGCGTCTGCATCCCGATGAGTACAGCGGAGAGAATTGCCGTGGTCATCCAGATACGCAGGTAGCTGCCGATGTGGCTAGCCGGATCTGGGAGCAAAAAGGCCTGAGCGGCAGCGGCGAGGATGGCAAGCAAGCCAGTCACTGCGAGCGTGGCAGCGCCGTATCCGCGGAATTCGGTGCTGCGAGCCACCTGACGGCGGATGCTTGTAATATCGCCGAGAGCTTTGTCGAGGGGGTGGATCGGAAAACTCATCGCACGCTCACTTTACATTGCAAAGTAGCGCAGCGGGAGGCGCCTGTCAAGTTACGAGCTTGATTCAGGAGTCTCGCGAGTTAACTCACAGCGTGCCAAGTCGGGATGAATGTCGCGGGTGTGTAATGAAGTGAGGGTGCAGTCTGCGCGGGCGGAGGACCTTGTACCTGCAGGAGGATCCAATCAATTGGTCCCTCGCGTATGCGATACTCGAAAAGGCATGTACAAGCGGATTATTTTGAAGCTTTCGGGAGAGGCATTGGCGGGGCCGAACCGGTTTGGCCTCGATGCCGGGAAAGTGGCTGAGATCACGGAAGAGATCGCCGAGGTTCATCAGTTGGGCGTTGAGATCGGAATCGTGGTCGGAGGGGGCAACTTCTTTCGCGGTGTGGCGCAGCAGGCGAAGGAGATGGACCGGGTTGCAGCCGATAACATGGGCATGCTGTCCACGGTGATGAATGCGATTGCGTTGCAGGACTCGCTGGAACAGCGCGGGGTGCAATGCCGTGTGATGACCGCAGTGTTCATGAACCAGGTGGCGGAGCCGTACATCCGACGTCGGGCCGTGCGACACCTGGAGAAGGGCCGCGTGGTGATCTTTGCCGCGGGTATCGGGAATCCTTTCTTTTCAACCGATACAGCGGCGAGCCTGCGGGCGATGGAGATCAAGGCCGATGTGCTGCTGAAGGGTACCAAAGTCGAAGGCGTCTACAGCGCAGACCCGGTGCTGGTGAAGGATGCCGTGAAGTACGACGAGATCACCTACATGGAGATCCTGAGACAAGGGCTGAAGGTCATGGACCTGACTGCCGTGAGCCTCTGCAAGGACAACAACCTGCCCATGATCATCTTCAACATGAACCAGCCGGGCAATATCCGGCGCGTGGTGCTGGGCGAAAAGGTTGGGTCACTGGTGACGGCCTGAAGAACAGTGGCCAGTTGTCAGTGGTTAGAAGTTGGCGGGTTCATAAGAACCTGGGCCCTTAGCAATTGCGTCAGCTGGCGGCGATTTGGCGTCTAAACAGCAAGTGGAAATGAAAAAGCCAGCGCGGCTTGATGCACTCACAGGCCTGCGCTGTTTTGCGGCTATCAACATTGTCCTCTTTCATTTTTCCAATCCAAACTGGTTTGGTCCGCTGGCGCCGGTGGTGAATGCCGGGTATGCTTCGGTGAGCTTCTTCATCCTGCTCTCGGGCTTCGTGCTGGGGTACAACTACAATGCCAAGACGCGCGCGGGCGAGTTGAACAACGTGCGGTTTTATGAGGCGCGATTCACGCGGCTCTATCCGATTTATCTTCTGAGCCTGATTCTGGCGTTTCGCATGGTGCCGATCGAATGGGGCGAACACACGCATGCGATGTTCTGGTCGGGCATGGTGCTTTCGCCGCTTTTGCTGCAGGGGTGGATTCCCGAGATTGCGACTTTTCTGAATACTCCGGCGTGGACGATGTCGGCCGAGTCGTTCTACTACGTACTCTTTCCGTGGATGTCTCGATGGAAGAAGCCGGAGCAGGTGGGACCGCACCTGGCAAAGATGGGCATGGTGTGGATACTCGGGATGGTACCAGGAACGTTATACGTGATTTTTAATCCCGATGGGCTCGCGCACGTGGATCGCTTCAGCTATGGAAAGTGGCTGCAGGCGCTGAAATATACGCCGATACCGCATCTGGCGAGCTTCGTATTTGGCGTTATGCTGGCGAATCTGGATGAGATGGTGCCGCGGATGGGAAGGCGGCGGTTGGCGGTGGGGATCTTTGGATTTGCAGCCACGTTTGCAATTCTCACCCAGGCTCATCGGCTTCCTTATCCGCTGCTGCACGATGGCTTTTTTATGCCACTGTTTGGTTGCATCATCCTGGGACTTGCGGGCGTGAATCCTCTGTCGAAGCTGCTGGGCTTGCGGCCGCTGGTATTCGTAGGCGAGGCGAGCTACTGCCTCTATCTCCTGCACTTTAATCTATGGAACATGATTCATGATTCTCACGTGCTTGATCGCCTGGGACTTGCCCGGTTCGATCCGTGGATCAGCTATGTGCTGCTCATAATTCTGGCGCTAGTGGCGTTGCACTTTGTGGAGAAACCTGCGCAGCGCATCCTGCGAGGGTGGATGCATGTGTGGAGGTGAGTGCGGGGAGGCTCCTGCGCGCTCATCGCACGAAATGCTATCGGCAACCGATCTCCTGAATATGCAACCCATTAGTTGCGGGACGTCGCCATCCTCCCATGCTCGGTTGGCCAAATAATTCCTAAGACACGCTATTGACCTGCGCAGCGAGTTTTTTCATCGCTGCATTTTCGCGGCTAACTTCACCAGCCTCTTGGCTGTGCAATGCTATCTCTGCGGCGATTGAGCGACCGAGAATTCGCTGATCAATATTGCCAAACGACCCGGGCACGAGGCTTCCCAACCAACCGACCCAGGCCGGGGTATGAGCATTGCCGACAATGATGCCGGGGCGAAAGATGGCGAGGCGGGCAAAACCGATGTTTCGTACGGTGTCTTCCTTCATACCCATTACCCGCGCATAGCGAATCTTGCTGCGGGTTGTGCTTCCTGCCGCGGAGAGGAGGCAAAACTGGGCGATTCCGGCGTCATGACAGCCAAGCGCAAAGGCGCCGACGACGCCGACTTCAAGTCGTTTCAATTCTTCTTCGCTCCAGCGCCTCGATCCAGAGCCGACACCCACACAGCTCACGGCGCTGGCGGAACCTTGGCTTAGCACTTCGCGGGCCAGGGCGGCAGTACGCTCGGCGAAGTCCGTAGCGCCGGTATCAAGAACGACGTTGCGCACTCGGGATCGCGGCGCAATGGGCTTTCTGGTGATCATCACCACTTGCCGGCATTCCGGAATTGCCAGCAACTCCGCAACGACTGCACCACCGACTTGGCCAGTACCACCAAGGATAATTACAGCGAAATTCTGCTTCACAGATAGGACCTCTGCTTAGGTAAGGATGCGACAGCCCCGTTCATCCCAGAGGGAAGCATACTCGGTTTCGGTTCTAAATTGAGCCAGTAAAGCGTGGCTTTTCTCAATTGGCGCTTTCAGGGAGATAACCGGCCAATAAGCTGAGCCATGCGATCGAGGCTGCGAGTAAGAAGTTATATTTCTTTCAGTTGGATTTTTCTTCAGGAGGAGGAGCTTCGCAGCCGGCTGCGATCTTGGCGGGTCAACGTCGGACAGCGAAGCCCCTTTGAGGTAACGATCCTCTTTGTCCCAGTGTCGGCCGGGCTGGAGCAGCTTGCTGCCTGCTGGGCCGACGACTGCGACCAGATCATCATACGCTTGTGTCCGATCTGTAAGCGCGATTCGATTGTGGGGCACGGGCATCGCCGCAAGCAGGCGCACGACGAGCATCACGACTGGATCGGGATTCGACGTGGCCGCTGTTCGATTTGCGGGAAGACGTTCACCTTTCTTCCGTTGTTTTCTCTTCCCTACACCCACTTCAGTTTGTTTGCCCGCTTGCCAGGCATTGTGGCGGCGCTTCAAGGAGCACTGTTCGTGGGAGAAGGCTGCACCGACGCTGAAGGATGGTGATCGGCTGCCCGATGCTTCGACTGTGCGTCGCTGGTCGCGGGCTTGGACTGTTCTGAGCCGGCGTTTCATTCGTTCGGCAAGACTACGGCTTGCATAGCTCGCTGGCTTCAGCGAGGTCATGATAGCGATCCGAAGGCGGTCGCGTTGCCCTGGATGGCTTCGGCTCTGGAGATCCTCTGGCCCTTGCGTTTGTAAAAAAATTGGTTCGCCTACCATCCTTGCCTGGGATCAGAGCAGGAGTGATTCCAGACTGGGTTGCGGAGGCGAAGAAGAGCCGTGGGCCACGATGTGGAAACACTCAAGGGCCGTCTGCCGCTGCTGGAGTACTTGCGGCGGCAGAACTGGACAGGCCGGACGAGCGGGCCGCTTCGAGTATGTCGGACTCTGTCCGTTGCACAAGGAGAGCCGTCCGTCGTTCTATGTGAACACGCGCAAGGATGTCTTCTACTGCCATGGCTGCGGGCAGGGCGGCGATCTGATTCGCTTCGTGCAGTTATCCCGCCAAGCATCATTCCGTCAGAGCCTCGCCTATCTGGATCCACCGACCCATCGAGAAGCTGATTGGACCGCGTTACTCGAGCAAGCAGCCGTCTTCTATCAGCAGCAGCTGGATCACTATCCGGAAGCGCTTGAGTATCTGCGTCAACGCGGACTTCATGATCCTGCTCTGATCCGGGAGTTGGGTATCGGCTATGCGCCCGGCGGAGTTTTGCGCCACCATCTCACGACGCAAGGTTATTCCTTTTCGGTGTTGCGAGAAGCCGGCCTGATCAACGCGCAGGGCACAGATGCTCTCTATCAGCGCATCGTCTTTCCGTTGCGCCAGGGCGAGCCACATCGTCAACCTCTACGGCCGCAGCATCGGCGCCGCTTTTGCTCATCGCTTCTTGCCTGGCGCTAAGGGCGGTTTGTATGCGTGGGAGAAGGTCCAGCGCTGCTCCGAGGTGATTCTTGTCGAAGGCCTGTTTGACTATGCCGCGCTGCGTCAGGCGGGCTTCTCCAACGTGACCTGCTCTCTGGGCACGCATCTCAACGCCGACCAGTTCCGCCAGCTATGTGACGGTCCGCGCATCATCTATATCGCGTTCGACGATGATGCCAACCAGAGTGGCCAGCAGGCTGCAGAACAGCTTGCCCATCAACTTGCCGCGCACGGTATCTCGGCTCGTCGCGTTCTGCTGCCTGAAGGTCAAGATCCCAACTCCTTCTTCGTTGACGGCGGAGATGCACGTCAGTTCCAGTCTCTTCTGGAGGCCGCACAGCCATGAAGTTCCGCGTGATCTCTATCAAGACTGCAGCGGGAGCACACAGCCCGTTTCATGTGGTCGAGCAGGACTCGGGCCGAGACGTCGGCTGGATCAACCGCTACCTGGACCGTGAGTATGTCCGCCGACTTGCGAACACGAGCCTCTACAGCTATGCGCACAGCCTGTTGCACTTCGTGCGCTGGTGGGAGAGCGTTCATCATACCGGCGACATCTCCGAGGCAGACCTTACCGATTCGACCTTGCTCGACTACATCCGCTTCCAGTCCAGCCAGCAACCGCCGCCGTCTGCCTCCACCATCAACGACCGCGTGGCTTGTGCCGATCGCGCCATCCGTAACGAGTTCCCCGATGCTCCCTGTCAGGCCGCCCCGGCTTCCATCAGGTCTACCTGCATCGCAGACCGCTGGGCCTCGGCCGGCCCAGGTTCGATCTCAGCAGACTGCGTGTAAGGGAACCCAAGCTCACCATCGTTCCTCTCTCGGTCGACGAAGTGGCGCGCTTCTGGTCCAGCTTTCGCACCGCGCGCGACCTGGCCATCGTAGGCCTGATGCTCATGCATGGCCTGCGCTCGGCCGAAGTCATGGCCCTGAACCGCGATGACGTGTTGTTATCCGAAGGTCAGCTCCGCGTGCGCGGCAAGGGCAACAAGATGCGCTTCCTGCCGCTGGCACCGGAGACCACGCAACTGCTCGATCACTACCTGCGCCTGGAGCGGCCTGATCCCTGCTCCGCGGCACTGTTCGTCGTGTTGAAAGGCCCCGCACGCGGCCAACGCATGACCCCGGCGGGATTACGCTCCCTGTTTCGCTATCATCGCCGCACCACCGGCGTAAAGATCGCCAACCCGCACCGCTTCCGACATACCTTCGCTTCGGATATGGTGCGTGCCGGGATCAGCCTGCCCGCTCTCATGCAGTTGATGGGCCATGCCGATATCGACACCACCCTGCACTATGTGCAGGTCTCGCCGCAGGACGTCTATCTTCAGTACGCCCGCGCCGCGGCGCAGTGCATCCATCCCCAGCCGAGGATCGCCTCGTGAAGCGCTGGCGCCGTCCTCCGCTCCAGCATCCGCTGGCTCCGGCCTTCGCCCGCGCCGTCGAGTCCCTTTCCACCGCGCTCAGTCCTGCCACCGAACGCAACTACAACATCGCGGTGCGCAGTTTCCTCGTCTATCTTGGCACCGAATACCCCAAGTTACCGGCCTCGAGCAACTGCGCCGCGATCCGCACATCCTTGGATGGATGGCGCGCATGCGCGCACAGACTCCACCGCTGGCTACCGCAACCTGCATCGGACGCCTCATCGCTCTGCGCGCCGTCTTGAACGAGTTGGCTTGGACACACAAGCTTGCTGAACTCGCTCACCTGATACGGCGCGAGGATATTCCGCGTACGCCACAGACTCTGCCCCGTCCGCTCACCGCTGAGCAGGATCAGCTTTTACAGCAGGAGTTGATGCGCCGCAACGATCTTGCCGCAAATGCCTTCCTGTTGCTGCGCCATACCGGCATGCGCATCGGCGAGTGCGTTGACCTCTCGTATGACTGCCTGCACTCCATAAGCCAGAACCAGTGGGCGATCCACGTACCGTTAGGCAAGCTCAAAACGGAACGCATGGTTCCTGTTGATGCCTTCGTCCGTGATCTCGTTCATCGACTGCGCTTCTTCCGCTCTCTGGATCCGCTGCCTGATAACGGACGGCTCCTGGCCTGGCATGGATCGAGAGTCTCTCTTCTCGCGCGCCTCCGCGATTACCTGCATCTGGCCTGTCACTCTGCCGGCCTGCCCACCAGTATCGTCCCGCATCAGTTGCGCCACACCTACGGAACGGAAATGCTTCGTGCCGGCGTGGGCTTCGCCGCGGTCATGAAACTGCTCGGCCACACCGATCCGGGCATGACCATGCGCTATGTGGATGTGACCTTGACCGATCTCCAGCGGGAGTTCCAACTGGCTCGCTCCAAGCCCAGGCACCTGGCTCCGCAGCCCAAAACCTCACCCACGCCCCTGCGCACCGGTCTCGATGGCCTCATCGATTCCTTGACTTGCCCAACACGCATTGGAGATCTTCAGCCGCTCTCTCCCAAACGGCAAAAGCCCGCATGCCTTGACCGGCTCGCCAACCGCCTCACCAAGATCCTCGCCGAAATACGAAAACTCCACATCACCTGAATGAAAATGGGCAGCGATTGGCCGGTTAACAGGCCGAGGCACTCATCGAGTTGTCCGCTATTGATCCTCGGCGAAGGCGAGAAAGCTGTGGGGCTGGATGGTGATGTGGAATTCGACGTGAGGCGCACGGCGTGAGCCTTGAGCGCTGGAGGTGAGTTTGCCTTGGATATCTTCGCCGGTTGCGAGATTGCGCAGGTGCGGAGCCTGGTCGGGGATTGAAATTGTTATGTCCGTCGGGGCATCCAGGAAGGACTCGATGACAAAGCTCTTGTTGTCGTATGCGAAGAGACTGACCTTGCTGGGTGCATCGAGGATGACCGGGAAGCCCGACAGAATGTAGCGGCGGAGTGCGGTCAGTACGGGCTGCGGCAACGAGTAGAGGTCGTTAGCGTTTTCGGGAATGGTGAGGACGTACAGAATTCCCTTGGAATAACGATCCATCAGCAGCAGCGGCGCGCCGCGGCCATTGGCGGTGCCGCGCACGATTGGCCATGCGTCGTTGGTGAGAAACGCAATTTCGGGAACGAGAATCTCTGAGGTCTTGCCAAGATCTGCGCCGCTGCCGGCTCCGTAGCCGCCCCAGAATGCATTTACCTGGAGCACGTTGCCGGTGGTGTGGATGTCGGCAATTTGCTTGATTCCTCTGTCTTGAAGCTGTCGCAGGAGTCCGGTGGTAATCACGACGTTGCCGCCGTGTTGGAGGTGGGTGCGAATTTTATTGACGAGGTCGGGATCGAATCTGGCTTGTTCGGTCAGGAGCACCGTGTGGGCATCGCTGGGAAAATCGGGGCGCATGTCGATGGGAATGCCGATCATGCCGAGGTAGTTTTGCAGGAAGTCTTCGCCGGTGGACTGGTATGGCTTGTAGCTGGCGATGCCGATCGGCTTGCCGAGTTTGCCGAGAACCGAATTGACTTGAGACAAGGCGTAGCCGGCGGCAGTGGCATAGGTGATGGGTGAGTTGGAGCCCGAATCGGCATGCCATCTATCGAGACCCGCAGCCGTGAAGGCCGTGGGCATGCTGCTCCAAGCCTCGCGGTTTCCCATCTCCGCCGGTCGCAACAGATCGCTGTACTGGAAGAGCATCATCTGCGGTGTCTTGGCGAGCATGGTGTCCCATAGCTGCTCGGCGTAGCGGTCGATGTAGCGTGAATCGTAGACGTCGACCCAGCCTCCGCCGTTGCGGCCCGGTGCGATGTTGTCGAAGTAGCGGATGATCTCGTAGCTCTCGTACTGCTGCAAATGCTGGTCGTTGTCTTCGGGGTCACGGGTTTCGGTGCCTGTGTAAATGCCTTCGAAGAGCTTCGGTTGCTGATCAAGGTCATAGCCGTTGGCCTGGAAGTGCTCGTACCAGTTGGGGAACTTGATGATGATTCTTACTTTGGGATTGACGGCGCGCGCCGGACCCAGCACTAATTCGCGGGAGACGTTATCCATGAGCTTGAGGCGGAATGCGTCCCACGTCTGGTTGCCTTTCGCAACGATGTCGGAGTCGTACTTGGTGTTATTGAAGAAGAAGTCGTCGAGGATGATTTCGTCGAAGTGACGCGCGGTGATTTCGGCGATGTGTTTCACGTAGTCGCGTTGTTTGGGGTCGGTGTAGCACATGGAGACAAACTGGCCGCCGGCGTCATCGGGTGCATCGGCACCCGCGGTATCTCCCCGGCCTACGTAGGCTATGCCGCCCGCTGTCTGCACATGGTGGGAAGCGAAGAACGCCTTTACCTGCTCGAGATTGTCGTCGTTGGCGATGGTTCCGCTGCGATAGGTCTCGATGTAGACTTTGTCGACTTTTACCTGGCTGGAGAGCTCGTCCCACGACCGTTCAAGATAGGCGGGATCCTTCATCTTCTGGACGACAAAAACGGGGATATAGACGGCAACGCGAAACTGGTCGTGATCAGGCGCAGGCTCGGACGCAAGAGACCGGGTCAACGAGGCAAGCAGGACGAGCGGGAAGAGCAAAGTAACGTGAAGGCGACGAGACACGAGACGATCTCCTGGAAGTTGCACGCGATTTATTTTCGGACTGGTGTGCGGAGCCAGTATAGCGATGCGCGGACTGCCAGTAAAACGATTAGGCAACGGATTCCACAGAAATGGAGCGCATGCTCAATGCAGAAGCCCAGCCAATTGGCTGGGCTTCTGCTTTCTGCTATCACGAGAATTGTGCGCTAGGGAGTCACGGTCTGCGTTGAGTGGTTGCCGTGCGGCACCAGAACAACGGCCGTCGGATGAATTCCCGTGGGATAGGGAGTGGCCTGCGTCTGCTTCAGCGTGCCCGCGGTCGGGTCGAGCCTGAAACCTGAGACCGAATTGCCGAGGTAGTTAGCCGTGTATACATAGCGGCCGAGCGCGGGATCGACTGCGACAGAAACGGGCTGGGTATCGGTGTTGTTGGTCTGAGAACCAGTCGTGTTCACAGCAGTGGACGGCGTGCCGGTCGGCAGGTCGATCACGTATGCGGTTACGGTCGAGTCGAGCGAGTTGGAGACGTAGATGAACTTTCCGCGAGGATCGATGGCGATCGAACTCGGTTGGCCGCCGGTTTTGTAGGGACCGTTCAGCAGGAAGCTGAGGGTATTGCCGCTGTAAATGCCGTAGCCGATCATCTGGTTCGAGGCAAAGTCGGTGACATAAACGAAGCGATTGGTCGGATCGGCGGTTACGGCGGAGGGTTTGACGCCCGCGCTGTACGGGCTACCGGAAGTCGGGGTCAGCGCACCGCCGGAGCCAGTGGTGAATCCGAACACCCAGCCGGGGCTTGCGGTGCTGGTGGTAACGCCTCCCGGATTGTAGGAGGAAAGGTCATAAGCGGTAGCGTAAACCGCGCTTCCGTTCGCGAGGACGGTAACGTTGGTCGGCACAACGGAGTCCGACACGAATCCCGGGATGGTGAGGCTGACCTGGTTGGCAGGCGACGTGCCCAGAGCGCCCGACGAGAGCGCGAAGGTAGACAAAGTTGCCGTTGTCGTTCCGGAAACCACATAGAGCGTGTTGCCGTCGGGGCTGACGGCCATGGCCACGGGTGCGGTGGCGAGCGAAACACTGTCCTTCTTGGTAAGAACGCCGTTGCTGGCAACGGCAAAATGGACGATGTTCATGTCCACTTGGTTGGCGACGTAGAGGTTCTGAAAGCCAGGAGAGATGGCGAGGGCCACCGGCGTGGTGCCGCCGGAGCAAACCTGGGGAGCACCGGTACGAATCGCGCCGGACTGCGAATCGACGGCGTAGGTTTCGATCTCACCGTTCGGGCAAGAACTGCTGCTGCTGCCTGAAATCGTGCTTGCGGAGGTGGCGACGAAGAGATAGTCAATCGTCACGAGCTGACAACCTGAAAAGAGCGTGGCCACAACAAGGCCGATTGCAGAGACCAGCAGGAGCTGTCTCAATTTGCTGAACTTCATGCGCTTCCTTCGTCACGGGCCGTCAATGTTAAGCCCAGAGAGTGCTGGTTGAGGTTCCTCTCAGTCATTGTAAAAGCCCTGAAAGGGATGCTGCTTCGAACCGATTGCTTCTTTCGCTGGCCAAACCCGGCCGCTTCTGCCGGAGGCCGGAGAGCTATTTCTTGGTACTGCCATGCGTAACGGCCGCGACTGCTGTCGGATTGGCACTTGCCGCTGAAGGTGAAAACTGCGAATTCAAGAGCGAACCATCGGTGGCGTTCAACTGAAAACCTGAAACGTTGTTGCCGAGAAAATTCGCGGTATACACGTACTGATTCAGTGAAGGATCGATGCCGATTGCCACGGGCTGGGTTCCGGTTGTGTACGTTCCCAGGCGGCTGAGATTGCCGGCGCTCACGGAGTAGACGCCGATATTGGAGTCCTGTGTGTTTGCGACCATGGCGTATTTGCCGGTGGCATCTAGCACGATGGCGCTCGGCTGGGCGCCGGTGGCGAACGGGCTGCCGCTGAGCGCTGTCAAAGCACCGCCGCTGATCTGGAACCCGTAAACCACGTTTTGTATGGAGTCGGTGATGTAGAGATAGGTGCCGGTTGCATCGCTTGCAATTGCGCTGGGGCGCGTGCCAATCGCAACCGGAAAGCCGGAGATCGCGGTGAGCGTGCCGTCGGAGCCGGCCGTAAACCCGAACACATAGCCGAGGTTCGTGGTGGAGTCGTAGCCCACGGCGTAGAGGCTGCCAGAGGACGCGACGGTGATTGCCGTGGGAACGAAGACATCAGATGCGGCCGCACCCGTCAACAAGAGAGGCCAATAGCTGGCGCTGATGCTGGTGTTCACCACGGGCGTTCCGAGGGTGTTTGCGGGCTGGGAGGGGTTGAGCGCGGCTGCTTGAGCGGTGCTCAGAATGGGAAACACGCCTACAGATCCCGAGCAGGGCGAGGCCGGATTGCAGGTCGGCAGCGGCTGGTAGGTATCAACCACGTAGAGGAAATTTCCCGCAACGCTGACAGCCAGCGGGAAAGATGCCGGGAGTATTCACGGTGTTCTGCGGATAGAGCTTGCCGTCGCTGCCGATCACAAACTGGACGATCGAGTTGTCGTCGCGGTTGACGACGTAAAGATCTGCCTCGTCAGGCGAAACTGCCTCAGCCACGGGATTGCGTCCACCGGACGGGAAGGGCGACGTGACGATCTGGCGCATGCGGCCCGATTCGGAGTTGATTTCGTAGACGTTGACCTCTCCGTAGTTGTTGGGACCGGCTGCTTTGGCGCTGGTCACATACACGAAGTCCACCGTGAGGGTGGAGCAGGCGGAGAGGAACGAGGCTGCCAGCAGGCTCGCCGCGGAGATTGCCAGCAACTGAATCGGTTTGTTGAACTTCATGCGCATCTTTCGTGTTGGAGCCAACTCGGTGATCTTCAATATCGAATCTGTGTGCCGAATCGCCTGATGCCAAAATCCGTTATGCGACTGTGATCGAATCGGCTGCGTCCTGCCCCTTTGCGCTTGGATTGGGAACGATCTGTTTGGTCGTTCCCGATCCGAAAACGTCAACGCAAAGGTCTTAGCTGGTTCGCCCGGTGGCGACACACCATGTCGCGGGACCGGGAAGGGCATAACTGTCCTTAGCCTTCGTTGACTGACTTAGCGGGACCAGAACGCCGGCATTTTGGTCAATCGTGAGGCCAGTAACCGTCGAACTGTTGAAGTTGGCGGTGTAGATGAACTGATTTGACGGATCCTCAAGGATGCACTGCGGACCGGCACCGCTGCCAGGAGTGCTGTTGACAGCTCCTTGCCCGGCAATTGGCGAGAGTTGGTATGGGTTCGTGATAATGAATGCTGCGATGCCGCTCTGCGCGTTGTTGGTGTTCGTATTGTCGCCCTCGTTCAGCACGTAGAGCCATTTTCCGTTGCTTGTCGTGATGACGTAATTCGGGTTGGAGTAGGGCGCGAGGTCTGCATAGTATCCGTTGGCCTCGGCCTGCAGCGCTCCATTTGACCCGAGAGTAAATGCAAAGATCTGCCCGTTTGATGGCGGGGAATTGGTGTTGGGACCGTTGTCCAGCACATAGGTCACGCCGCCGGCAACCACAATGGCGTTTCCCTCGCTGATGCCGAGAGGCTGAGAGCTGTTCTGGTTGATGGTCAACTGGCCGTTCGCGACGTTGTAGGCGTATGGGAAGACCGAATCGCCGGATGCCGGGGTTCCGCTGAGGGTAAGGAAAAAGTTCGACGAAAGCGTGAAGTCGATCGGGTTCGCGGGGACCGGGAAGTAGGGAAGCGGTGAGCCACTGGCCGCGGTGACCTGGGAGTTAAGAACGTAGCTCAGGCGTCCTGTAGTCGAATCAACCGAAAAAGCGGTAATGTCGCCGCAGGTGGTCACCGACGGGCCAAAGACCAGCGAGCAACCGGTACCGTTGGGAGCATCGTGATCAAGGACCATGATATGTGTCCCTGAGGAGTCGGCGACCATGCGGATGGGATTGTTTCCCTGGGTGTAGTAGGTGCCCTGCGGAGACAATACGCCATTGCCGCCGATTGAAAACTGGGTGATATTTGCGTTTGAGCAGACGTCCGTGGCGCTGCAAGGCCCACCGTCTGTTGTCGTACCCCTGTTCAGCACATACACGAAGCGTCCCCCGGTCAGCAGCACGGCCCGGACTGGGTTTGATCCGCCGGAGCTGATCGGCAGGCCGGCTATCGAAACGAGATTGCCGGTATTGTGGTCGATCTTAAAGCCGCTGATGATGCCCGCACCCGTGGTTGAGGCAGTCTGAGTCCCGGTGACGTAGAGATAGCCGACTGTGTAACTTTGCACGCAAGACGAGATGCCGACGACGACGCCAGCAGAGATGGCAGTCATCAGAAGTGCCTTGCCGAATTTCCTGAACTTCATGCGATTCCTTCATCCTGGTCCGGCGAGTGCCGCCAAGTGTGCTGATTCCGCAGCAGAGCTGGGTTTGGGATGGGTCCCTGATGCATTGTAAAAGGCGAGGGCTTGTTATGCCTAGTTTCAGCGCAAGATAGCCTGAAACGAGGCGTTGTGCCAGGAGGAAAACGGGGTAATGCGGCGTGGAAAAGCATATCGCCCTCGTGCCTGTCAGGTGCGAATAACCGATGGGCATTGGACGCAGAAAAACATCCGATGTCACCGTCAAGAAAGGGAATACGCGCTGGCTGCCCCTGTTGGATCGCTGTGGAAATGCCTTGAACACGCCGCAGCCGCGGCGTGAATCGCCGCAGCTGCGAAGCTATTGAATCGTCTACCAGACGCGGCAGGAGTTTTCGGGATACATCGGCTGACCCTTGTGGCAGCCGAACGCCTTGCCGAACTCGTCGAAGTTCTGGACCGTACCGTTGACGCGCCAGCGGCCCGGTGAGTGGGGATCGGTCATGGCCGACTGGCGAGCGGCCTGTTCGGTCTGATTCTGGCACCAGACCTGGGCAAATCCGAGGAAATAGCGCTGTGCCTCGGTGTAGCCGTCGATCTTGTCGTTGATGGTCTTGCCTTCCTGGGCCAGGACGTCGAGTAACGCCAGGTAGGCAATGCGCAGGCCGCCGTTGTCGGCGGTGTTTTCGCCTAGGGTCAGCTTGCCATTGAGCTTGGCATCGGGTACGTCTCCGTGGGCAGGTGCCGCCTCAAAGCCGCCATACTCGGCCACTTCGCAGTCGGTGCGCTCGACGAACTTCTTGCGGTCGTCCTCGGTCTGCCACTCGCGCAGGTTGCCGTGGCCGTCGTACTTCGAACCTTCATCGTCGAAACCGTGCGTCATTTCGTGCCCAATGACCACGCCGATACCGCCGAAATTGACGGCCGGATCGATGTCCGGGTCGAAGAACGGCGGCTGGAGGATGCCGGCTGGAAAGTTAATGTCGTTCATCGAGGGGTTGTAGTAGGCGTTTACCGTCGGCGGCGTCATGCCCCACTCCTTCTCATCGACGGGCTTACCCAGCTTGTTGAGGTTGTAGTTACGCTGGAAAACCGCGTCGCGATGCATGTTGCCGATGGCGTCGTCGCGTTTGACGATCAGCGCCGAGTAGTTGCGCCATTTCTCGGGATAGCCGATCTTGTTGCGATAGAGGGCCAGCTTTGCTTCGGCAGCCTTCTTGGTGTCGTCGCTCATCCAGGGCAGCGTCTTGATGTCCTCGGCGAGGGATTTCTCAAGTGCGGCCACGAGTTGGTCCATGCTGGCCTTTGCCTTGGGCGGGAAATGCGCCTTTACCCAGTCCTGACCCACGGCCTCACCCAGCGCGCGATCGGTTTCAGAGGTGCATTGCTTCCAGCGGGGAGTCTGTTCCTTCTGGCCGGCAAGGGTCTTGCCGAAGAAGTCGAAGTTCTCGTCGTAGAAAGCTTTGGGAAGATTGCCGGCCGAGCCATGAATCGTGTGCCAGCGGAGGTACGACTTCCAGCTTTCCACGGGTTCTGATGCGACGAGTTCGTTCAACTGCTTGAAGAAGTCTGGCGTGGCGACGTTGATCGTATCGAAGGGGCGCACTTGGACGTCTTTGAAGTAGGCCGCGAAATCGAAATCCGGCGCGAGTTTCTGGAAGTCGGCGACGGAGTAGATGTGGTAGCGATTTTCCGGGTCGCGCATGGCGGTACGGCTGGTGGAAGCCTTGGCCAGCGCGGTTTCAATCTTGAGCACCGCATCGGCTTCCTTTGCGGCTTGCTCGGGCGAATCGCCAGCGAGAGTGAACATTTTGATGACGTGTTCGCGATATTGCTGGCGGATGGTCTGGAAGCGCTTGCCATCCGAGATGTAGTAGTCGCGGTCAGGTAGCGAGAGTCCCGCCTGGCCTACGCTGGCAATCTGTTTTGAAGCATCCTTCTCATCCACCTGTACGCCGAATCGGAACAACGGTGCGGGGCTGCCGTGCTCGGCAAGACCGCCAATCAGCGTACCGAGACCCTTTGTGTCGTTGAGCGCGGCAATGCGGTCAAGGGCAGGCTTGATCGGCTCCAGTCCTTTTGACTCGATCAGGTCCGTATTCATGCAGGCGGCGTAAAAGTCGCCATACTTTTTCTGGAGCGGAGTCTTCGGATCTTTCGAAGCGGCGTCGAGTTCCTGCCAAAGCAAGTATCGGTTACGCTCACCGAGCAGCGAGAAAGAGCGCGCCCAGCGGACCTGGTCGGCGGGAATGGGATTGTCCTTGACCCAATTGCCGCAGGCGTATTGATAGAAGTCCTGGCAGGGATCGGCGGATTTGTCGATTGCCGAAAGGTCAAAGCTCCTGGCTGCAGGCGGCGGTGTCGGCTTGGAATCGTCACTGGAAGAAGCGGCGGGAGATTGGGCAACTGCAATTCCGGTAGCAATCAGGAACACAGGAACGAGTTGAGAAAACTTCATTGGTTCTCCTCTGGGATTGTCGAATTGACAGGCCGCGCTCGTTCGGCACAGGAAGGTGAAGAGGAGGCCTGAAGAATAGCAGCGGGGTCGAGCGCCACTGCGTTGCAGAGAAGATTATCAGACAGGGCTGACCGGGCTTCAGGAAACGCGGGAAGAAACTGTACGAACAGTGCAGCGGTTTTGCTACACTCCGCTAACAGTTCCCCGAAACGGAGAAGACAGCATGATTCTGAGAAAGAAGCTTGCGGTATATTTGTGCTTCGCGCTGGCCGGCGCAGCCTGTTCAACAGCAGTTGCTCAACAACAGGAGAAGGCCGCGACCAGGCGAACACTGGTGCGGGCCGGGCATGTGCTGGATGTGAAGACAGGCAAAGTATCCGATGGCCAGACGATTGTCGTGGCCGGAGACAGCATCCAGTCCATTGAGCCGACGGCTTCAGTGACCGCCAGCCCCGGCGATGTAGTGGTGGATCTGGGTGGCATGACAGTGATGCCGGGGATGATCGACGTGCACACGCATCTGACGATGAACCCGGATTTTGATCCGTATAGGGAATTGATATCGACGTCTGCAAAAGAGGCGATCAACGGCGTGGTGAATGCGCGCACGACGTTGATGGCCGGTTTTACTTCGGTGCGCAACGTGGGCGCCAGCGGATTCGTGGATGTGGATCTACGCGACGCGATCAACGCCGGACAGGTTCCGGGGCCGCATATGCTGGTAAGCGGACCACTGCTTGGAATTACCGGCGGGCACTGCGATGAAAATCTATTGCCGATTCAGTATCACGTGGTAGGTGACGGCGTGGCAGACGGCATCGCGCAGGTGCAGCACCAAGTGCGGCAGAACATTAAATATGGCGCCGACCTGATCAAGATATGCGCGACGGGTGGAGTGCTGTCGAAGGGCGACGATCCGCAGGCTTCGCAATACACGCTCGAAGAGATGCAGGCCATTGTTGCGGATGCGCACCGGTTGGGGCGGAAAGTAGCCGCTCACGCACACGGGGCACAGGGAATTTTGTGGGCGACAGAGGCTGGCGTGGATTCGATCGAGCACGGCAGCTACATCGACGATGCGTCCATTGCAGAAATGAAGAAGCGCGGAACGTACCTTGTGCCGACACTTTATCTCGAAGACTGGATGCTGGAAAACGGACATTTGCCAGCGTTCTACCACCAAAAGATGGTGGACGTGAGCGCGGTGGCAAAGAAGAACATCAAGCACGCGATGGAGGCCGGCGTGAAGATTGCGCTGGGCACGGATGCAGCGGTGTATCCGCACGGGCTGAATGCGCATGAGCTGGATGTCTATGTGAACCAGCTCGGGATGTCTCCGCTGGCGGCGCTGCAGACGGCAACTGTAAATGCGGCCGATCTGATGGGCTGGACGGCAAAGACGGGAACGCTGGAGCCGGGCAAGTGGGCAGACATCATCGGGGTGGAGAAGAATCCGCTGGACGATGTGCGAATACTGCAGGATGTGAAGTTTGTGATGAAGGCAGGCGTGGTCTACAAAGGCGCGGGAAGCGAGAAGAAGTGATGAGTACTAATGCGCTACGCATCGCGTACAGGTTGGCGGGGAAGTGGGGCGGAGCGGACGAGCTTAATTGCTCCCTGCTCCCCTTGAACTCGAGTTCCTTACTACAGCGGGGTGACGCGAATTGCGATTGACCGAACAGGCGAGGGCGACGGAGTTGCGTCCCATCTCGGAGTCTCGAGCTCGGAATATCTGAGTTTAAAGTGATGCAGTGATGGATTGAGCCCAGGCGATCGAGCTGGAATAGCACTCCGCTGCGTAGTCTTCCTTTACAGCGAGACGGCCGCACCATTCGACAACCGAGTTCCACATGCCGGATTCGACTGCGAAAACCAGTTCGAAGACCGGGCGAAGTGGCCCCTCGTGCTCCAGCAGGAAGGTCATCGAAGCATCGTCGAGTGAGAGTCCGTCAACGATAGCATCCATCGGGATCTCGAGGATCGTATCCATCATCGTCAGGAGCCCGAGGAGGAATAAGTCAGCCCCGACGTGTTCGATTCTTTTGCCGAGCAGCTCGGCAAAGCGGGCTCGCATCAGCGCGGAGAGAAGCAGTTCGCCGGGCCGCCCCTTCGACATTTCAAACATGCCGGCGAGACGGCACCAGCGGCGAATCTCATCGTCACCGAGCAATCCAAGCGCCTGGCGCACAGAGCGAACCTCGCAGCGGATTCCGACACCGGCGGAGTTAACAAAGCGCATGAACCGGTAGTAGATCGTGGCGTCACTTTTGAGGAGTGCCTCGATGCTGTTCCAATCCAATTCTGGCTGGGAGACGGCTTGCAGGAGACGCAAGTAGACGGTGCGGTTGGTGAGCGAGGTGCGTGACCGCAGCGACTCCGGCTGGCGAAAAAAGTTGCCCCGAAAAAACTGGAAGCCTGCTTTGCGCGCGAATTCCATCTCGTCGCGCGTTTCCACGCTCGTCGCGACGAGCCCCGAATGGCGCCAGCGATCAGTTCCGAGGATGCGGGGGATGTCATCCCATTGCGTCCGCTGCAGGTCAACTAAAACAAAGTCGGCGAGGTGGGCAATGGGTTCGCGTGGGTCGCCCAGCGAAAAATCTGCCAGGGCGATGCGGTATCCATCGTTTTTCATGTCGCAGCAAACCTGGTAAATCGCGTCGTCGACCGTGACCGAGGAGTCGATTTCGGCGACCACTTTTTCGGGCGGGAGCAATGCTAGGCCGTGCTGAAGCAGCACGTCGCGATTGCAATCGATGAAGGCCATACGGTGGTCGCAGAGAGTATCGAGGCTCAGAAGGGTAGACATCTCGATTGCAGCAGAACCTGAGCTGTCGATTCCAAGTTCTGAGAAATGGCTGACGACATCGGTCCGGAAGATGAGTTTGTATCCGATGACAGTCCCATCAGCAGCCAACACAGGCTGGCGTGTAGCGTAGCGCGCGGGCCGAACGTCAGCCTCAATACTCAATTCCACAGTCATGCACTCCTGCAAGACACTATCGGCAGAAGGCGCGAAAAGTTGAATGGGAATCCTTGGGGCCACGGAGGCAATTTCCGCGTTTAGGCAACAGGCGGGTCGTTTTGTGAGGCGCTGCTAGTCTTTACAGCCCGCCCGTGCCCCTGACACACTGGAAGGTGGACACCCAAACCATCGTTATTCTGGATTTCGGCTCGCAGTATACGCAACTGATTGCGAGGCGTATTCGCGAACTGAACGTTTTCTCGGTTGTGCTGCCTTGCACGGTTCCCATCGCAGAGCTTGAGGCATACAAGCCGATCGGCATCATCCTGTCGGGCGGACCATCGTCGGTATACGACGCAGATGCGCCGAATGCCGATCCCAAGCTGCTCGACATGAATCTTCCGACGCTTGGCATTTGCTATGGGCTGCACTTCATCGTGCATCACCTTGGTGGCAAGGTGCGCACGGCGCCCAAGCGCGAGTACGGACACGCGGAGGTCGCGCTTGAAGACAGTTCGACGCCGCTATTTGCGGGGCTGCCCGGGACGATCCAGGTTTGGATGAGCCACGGAGATGAGGCGCTGGAGTTGCCACCGGGTTTTCGGCGCACTGCGGTCACGTCGAATGCGCTGGCAGGAATTGCCAACGAGGAGCGGCGGATGTGGGCGGTGCAGTTTCATCCCGAGGTGCATCACACGCCGCTTGGTCCGCAACTGATCAGGAATTTTGTCTTCGGCATCTGTGGGGCAAAGGGTGACTGGACTCCGGCACATTTTATCGAGACGACGGTCGCGGGAATTCGCGAGAAGGTTGGCAACGGGCATGTCATCTGCGGACTTTCGGGCGGCGTGGATTCATCGGTTGCGGCGATGCTGGTGCACAAGGCGATCGGCAGCCAGTTGACCTGCATCTTTGTAAACAACGGTGTGCTGCGCAAGAACGAATTTGAAAATGTGCAGAAGAACATGCGCGACAAGCTGGGTCTGAACGTGGTCGCCGTGGATGCTAGCGAGCGGTTTCTGATGCAGCTGGCCGGCGTGACTGATCCCGAGACCAAGCGAAAACGGATTGGGGCGGAGTTCATCGCGGTGTTCGATGACGAGGCGCATCGGATCGCGCAGAAAGCGGGCGGCGTGGACTGGCTGGTGCAGGGCACGCTCTATCCGGACGTGATTGAGTCGAGCAGCGTGAAGGGCCCGAGCCAGACCATCAAGAGCCACCATAATGTTGGCGGACTGCCCCTTGGGATGAAACTCAAGTTGATCGAGCCGCTGCGGGATTTGTTCAAAGATGAAGTGCGACGCATCGGGCGCGATATGGGCATGCCGGAAGACATTCTCGGACGGCAGCCTTTCCCGGGACCGGGGCTGGCCGTGCGCATCCTAGGTGAAGTGACTCCGGAGCGTGTTGCTCTGCTGCAGGAGGCCGACGAGATTGTGGTCGGCGAGATCAAGGCAGCGGGGCTTTATTCGCGCATCTGGCAGAGCTTCGCGGTGCTGTTGCCGGTGATGAGCGTGGGGGTGATGGGCGACCAGCGGACGTATGCGTATACCTGTGCAGTACGAGCAGTGCATTCCGAAGACGGCATGACCGCGGATTGGACGCCGCTGCCGCACGAGGTGCTGAAGCGCATCTCCAGCCGCATCGTGAACGAAGTGCGCGGCATTAACCGCGTGGTCTACGACATTACGTCGAAGCCGCCCGGCACCATCGAGTGGGAGTAATTTGCCATTAAGGCAGCCGCGCCTGCAGCGCCATTTGTGCGGTCCGGGATTGCATTGACTCTTGCCGCTGGGAGTGGTGGCTTGTCGGGGTTTGCGCTTCACCAGGACTGACCGTGAGGGCTGACGCGCCTTCGGCCATTTGTGCGAAAGGGATTGCATCAACTTTTGCAAACGGCGAGTAAAACTTGACCTTCTGATCGATGAGCTTGGAGGGCGCGGGATCAATTCCCTTGACACGAAGACCGGTTGTGTCCCCGGATGCCGGTGATCCGCGCGTAACCACATCTGAAGGGAATATCCTGCGCTGGACCCTTCATGTTGACGCCGTGTGAAGCAGGGGGTAGATTGATGGCGTACGCGGAAGGAGGGCAGTCCAAACGATGCAGAAAGACTCTTTCAACGATACATTGCGTGAGGTGGCTGTGGCGTAAGTCAACGCGCCGCGGAACCACGGGCGACCCGGGCGGGGAGAATTAGACCGCATGGGACGCCAGCGCATCCTCTCACGAAGACATGCATCCCCTGATGCGATGCGAATGATGGCGATTTTTCCAAATGGAGTGACGATCCTGCCACCCAAGGAGCCTGTCTGACGGGTAGCGCCATCGAGTATCGCGTCTCGGGAGCACCAGTTGTGAAAATACTCGGCGATCGCGGCGCCGCGATAGCCATATTCGAATACCCACAGTTCACCGCGACGGCTCAGGCGTAAATGTCTGGGCCGTCGTTGTTTGAGAAGAGCACGGGACCCGGGGCTTGCCTGAGGCCTGAAATCGCCTCTTTTCTTATCATTGATAACGACCGTCGGCAGTCCATGCCTCGAATAAATTGTGGCCCATCAGTTCTTCACCTCGGAGATATGCCCTGTTAGCCGGTTACACGACAAAAATGAAGAGGGTGGGATTCCTTGCGATTTTGCTTGTGTCCATAGCTCATCTTCGTCCCTGATTGGGAGTCAGCAGCTTCAAGACTATCTTCAGCTCCACATCCGCAATCATCGGATATGGGACGAATGCCGGCCGTTCTGAATGTCCTCGATACGTCGTTGGAGGTACCGCACCACTGAGGATAGTTTTTTCGAGAATCATGGGCACGCAGGGAGTAAACAATCACATCCGAGTCGCGCATTGCTCCGACACCATCCGGGAGTGACGACTCGTCAACGGCTTCGTGACGTTCGAGAACAATGACGTAGGAACATCCAATCCGTTCGATCGCGGCGTTCGTTGATTTGGCGTCTCTGACAAGCGAGACAGCTGTCACGGAATGCCCATCTCGCTTCCTCTGCGAGAGTTCGTTCGTCAGCTCGCGCGCGTCCTTGCCGGTGTTTTGTGCATAACTTCCACCGGATGGAGTCTGTACGACACAGAATGACAACCGAGGTGCTTCTTCTGCGAACGAGCAGCAAGCAGCACAAGAAAGCGACAAAACGAAGGAGCACGCGAAACGTCGAGTAATCCCGCACTCTCCAATGCCAATCAGATACACGATTCTAACCTCTTTCGTTTGCTGTGAAGAGCGAGTAGTGGTCCCACAGGAAAGTTATTCCTTAACTGGCCAGGAGGCGGTGGGGACAGGCCTCGAAGCGAATGTTGGAGCTGCGACGTTATCTCCTTGCATCAGCGGAGATGCTGAGTTTTCCACTTCGATCTTGGCTGTGAGGGTGGGGCAATTTCCGTTATCGTTGCAGGTGTGCTGGACCGGTATGAAGGTCGAGCTTCGAGGATGCAATTGGAATTGAGGATGGAATGACGGAGAGGAATTATCGGCCGCAGGATGACATTGTTTTGTTGATGAAGCAGTTTGAACAGGAGGTCAAAGAGGCGCCTGAGCTTCCGGATGGGGCGACCCGATTGCTTCGAGCCCGCTTGGTGTTTGAAGAGGCGCTTGAATTTGTGAGGGCTTGCGGTTGCACGGTGGCGGTGTCCGGATCAGATGGTGCGAAGGCTGCGGTGATCGACGAGATCAGCGTGGTTGCCGATGATGAGACTAAGCCTGACTTTACCGAGTACGTCGATGGGTGTATCGACCAGCTCGTGGTGACGTATGGGGCGCTGAATGCTGCGGGAGTGAGAGCTCAGAGCGCGTGGGATGAGGTGCAGCGTAGCAACATGAGCAAGGCATGGCCGCACTGCAGCGTTTGCGAGGCGGTTCTGGTGCGGGGATCCGGTGAGGATCTGGTCCATCCGGAGGATGCAGGTGCGCATGGCGGAAACTGGCAGACGATTCTGAAGGTGCACAAGCGCGAAGACGGCAAGTTCATCAAGGCTCCGACGTATTCTCCTGCGAATCTGAAGCGCGTGATCGAGGAGCAGATCGAAGAAGCACGCGCTGCGCTTACCGCCCCGTCGGCTTGATGACAGGGCGCGCAGCGGGGTGGTTTCGATCTCGATGCGCTGTCGCGCGTGAACACGTCGCAGCCGGCACAGGAAGGGTCCTGGGCACGAAGCCAGGGCTCTAGGTTGTTGCGGGGCGAGCACGGAGGGCAGCGATTTCCTGGCTCAACGTGGCGAGGCGCGCCATCAATTCGTCATGGCGCTTGTCGGCGATGGAGGGATCCTTGGCTTCGACGTAGAACGAGCCGTTGGGCTCGAGTTCGCAACGATGGACGTCGTGAACGTGTTCGAAACCCTGGCGGTGGATGACTTCGACAAGTTCCTCGCGGGAGAGCGATTCACGTTCGAGAGCCTTGCGATCGATGTGGCCGTCTCGGATGAGGACAGCAGCGCGGCCTTCGAGTGCTCGCGTGAGTCGTGGAGAACGGAAGAGAACGCGGACCACTAGCCAGTTGATGGCGAGCAGGCTGAAGGCGCCGATGATGCCACCGGTGACGGAGTTGTCGTCGCCGATGATGGCGTTCTGGACAGTGTTGGAAAGCGACAGCAACACCACGAGGTCGAAGGGATTCAACTGCGCTAGCTCGCGTTTGCCAAAAAGGCGCAGCAGCAGGACGAGAACGAGGTACACGACAACGGGACGCAGCAGTTTTTCGAGAACGGGGACAGGCAGGTGGAACATGCTGTCGATTACCGGTGTGAGGATCATGAAGCGAGGATAGCTTGCGGGTTATTGCTTTGCTAGTCGAATTTGCAGGACCGGAAGAGTCGGATAACTGCTTGCGTGGCGGAATCGGGATGCTACCGATCCACCGTAGGCGATTGCTTTTCGGGGCTCGTTGCAAGAGCGTGGCCGCAGAAGGTTTACGATAGAATCCGCATCAGGCAATTCTATCCTCGTCGGCATTTCGGCCGGAGGGGCAGCTTGCAGATCTTCCCGAAGGGAACAATATATTCGAGTGACCTCGAACGAGAGCACAGTATTTGTCGAATTGACACCATTCCGAATTGAGCCGCGCTTTGTCGGCCGGGTGTGGGGATCGAAGGATCTACGGCCCTGGTACGACTGCGTGGCAAAGGAAGAGCCGATCGGCGAGGTTTGGCTTACTGGAGATGATTGCGAAATCGCAACAGGGCCGCATGCGGGCACGACTCTGGGTGAGATTTTTAAAGAGCAGCCGCAGGCGATGCTGGGCGATCGGGCATTTTCGAGCGATTCACCTTTATTAATCAAGGTCATTTTCGCGCGCGAGAAATTGAGCGTGCAGGTGCATCCTGACGATCGACTGGCGCAGAAGTACGGCCAGCCTCGGGGCAAGACCGAGTGCTGGTACGCGCTGGCAGCTGAAGCTGGCGCGCAGGTGGCGGCCGGTCTCAAGGCCGGAGTAACGATGGACGAGGTAAAGACCGGCATCGAAAGCGGTACGTTGGAAAAGAGTCTCAAGATGCTTTCGGTGCGGGCCGGCGACATGATCCTGGTGGATGCGGGCACGGTGCATGCGATTTGGCCGGGTTCGGTGTTGCTCGAGACGCAGCAGAATTGCGATCTCACCTATCGGATGTATGACTACGGACGCGGGCGCGAACTGCACATCGGAAAATCGCTTGAGGCGGTGCGGTTCAGAACGAAGGCGGGCAAGGTCTCTCCCCGGGTTCTTGAGGACCGCACGGTCCTTGTCGAGAGCCAGTATTTCTGCGTGGAGAGGATTCCAGTCGAGGTGAGCCGGCCGAGTACCAGCCTCTACCGCGAAGACGAACCGAAGCCGGGACTGGCCTGGCTCTTTGCGGCCGAGGGAAGCGGTCGGTTGACCAGTCCCAGTTTTGCGACCGTAGATCTTCCGGCCCGCGGAATTGTTGCGGTTCCCGCAGCATCGCCGGTCTTTGCGATTCAAGATACGGGAGGGTTGGATTTGATTCGCATCACGCCGCGCTGGCCCAGAGTGGTCGCATGACGCCGCCGGATTGGCGGAAGTGCGTTGTTGAATACATTCGCGTCGAGGCGCAACCTGAAGACAAGTTTGGTCATCAGCCGAGACTCTACGCACTCGCCTGCACGATCGGCGAAGACATGGATTATGACGACGACGTCCTGTTTGCCGGGTCATGGATGCATGACCTTGGAGTGTTCATGGGGCATCGACCCCAAGATTCTGCGCAACTTTCGCAGTGGGATCACGTTCCATACACTATCCGCAAGAGCAGAGAGCTTTTGACCGGATGGGGTTTTCCGCAGGAGAAACTGGACGGGGTCGCCGAGGCCATACGTTGTCATCAAGCCGAGGACGACCCAACAACCGTGGAAGGCATGTTGCTTCGTGACGCTGACATTTTGGAACAACTGGGCGCGATCGGCATCCTCAGGGCGGCGGTCAAGGTGGGACGTGATACGCGTTATCCGAATTTCAGTTCGATACTTCCAGTTTTGAATGATGCCGTTAACCGATTGGCCGACAAGACGCATCTAATACGTTCAAAGACGATGGCTCAAGCAAGAGCAGAGATGCTACGCTCATTTCTAATTGCCGTACACGATGAGGCGGGCGATATGCTGCACTAGGGGTTTTCTGCCCCGTTTGCAAGTGAACGCCGAGTGACGCTTGCACTACTACCCCGCGGTAGACTTGCCAACCGAACAGATTGTTTGCATTCCCCAGGTACAAACCGGAAGAGTGCAGATTCCGGGAAGGAGAAACAACATGCGATGGAAGTCGATGGTTGTGCCGGTGCTGTCTTTATTCTTTATCGGTGCGGCGTTACCGGCATGTGCCCAAGTGACATATTCGGCGCAGGAGGCAAAGCAGCCGTTCACGATTGGCATGGGTGTGTCGAGTTTTTCTGACGATTGGGGAATACAGAATCCCCGCCAAGTCGGGATTACCTTGTGGGCGGACTGGAGGGTGCCTGACTTGCCGCCGGTTCTGGATGGGCTGGGAATTGAATTTGAAGGCCGGGATGTGAACTACGCCACTCCTTCCTACTTGCCGGGTCATCGCATGGATACTGCGTTGGGCGGGCCGATGTATCAATTCCGACGCAAAGGGCAGTTTCGCCCGTATGGGAAATATCTCATGGGAATCGGCAGCATCGATTTTCCAAGTCCTGGGTCAACGTACGAACACGATACACGAACCGTATTTCAGCCGGGTGTGGGCTGTGATGTGCGCTTCTGGAACAGCTTTTCGGCAAGAGTCGGGTACGATTACCAGTTCTGGCACCAGATCTTCGGGCCCAATGATCTGAATCCTAATGGATTCACGTTCGGCGCGGTCTATGACTTCGGATTTCGATCGTCACGTTGAGATCGCGACGGGCCAAAAGCCACCTTCTCATCGCACACAGAGGGCGCCGGAATCCGGTGCCCTTTTTTCTTGCATGAACCAGGCATCTTTAAATGAATACTCCAGTGCATCTCCACCTCGGCGACAGGCGTCGTTCTTATCGATATTTTCATCCTGCGGCAACTCGCTGATGCATTCCTTCCGCTCGCTATCGGCTATGCGCTTATGCGAAGTGGATGCGTCGACGGTGCGTTTGAGCAGGCGCTTGGGAGTCGCCGCGTTATCAGGGCAAGTGGAGTCCACGCGGCATGAACAAGACGTCGCTGTCTGATGCTTCGGCTGCGGAATGCGGCAAGCAATGATGCGGTGTCGGAAAGCTTGCTGCGTAGGATCGCGTCACGTGCAGCCGATCCATGAATACATATCGCGTGCGGATGCCGTTCATCGTTGATGGAAGCTGTGCGGGGATGTGTTCCCGGTCGATGTAAATCACGAGAGCAGCTTCGCGAGGATTGTCGAGGCTCTGTCCTACGCCGACGGCGAAGAATGCGGGATTCTGCTGCATCAGCTTACGTGCGCTCTCGCGTTTGGCCGCGATTGCCGGCGCCATCGCTGAGGCGGTGAGCTGAGGAAGCCCGGCAGCAGTTGCCGTGGAGGGCGCCGAACCGAGTGCTAGCGATCGCGCTGTGGCCGGAATGACGATGGTGCGCACGCCTTCAACTGCGACGGGAACAACCGGAGCGAGATTCTCGTCGACGTAAACAATCAGGGCGGCAGTACCGGGCTCGTCACTGCTTTTCCCCGGGGCAACGCCCAGAATTCCCACAGATGGATTTACCAGCGACCTCGCCGCCGCAAAGGCCGCCTGCTGGCGCGACGACTCTGCGCTACCGAGTGCGCGTGCCTGGGCCGAAACAGTGGTACTGTCGCCGTAGCTGAGGCAACGGACCTCATGATCGGCGCCGCCGACGAAGGAGAAGCTGGCAGTCCCGGGCATCTGCGTGGCCAGCTCGTTCAGCACATCGGGTGAGGGGTTGGCGATCCCGTGACTCACACCCGCGGCGTCGATGCCGCCTGCAAAAAACAGCCCAACCGGTTCGGCATTGCCGGTATCGACGATGAGCGCGCCCGAGTCGCCCGCGTCGCCGAAGCGGTCTCCGCTGACAGCGATCTGGTTGGTGAAGGTCTTGGTCAGGTAGGGCCTGGTTTCTGCGCAATCGCGATAGTAGTCCACAGAGACATCGAGATCGAGCGCCGTTACCATTCCGCAGGTCAGGCCAGTGGTGCGTCCGCTCTTGGCAACGCGCAACTGCAGGGTTGCGTTTTCACCTTTGCCGCCAGTGGATGAAGTGCCGGGAGGTGCGGCAGCTAGCGATCCGTCGGACTGGCGAGCACCCAGTTCGAGGATGCTTCCGCCGGGATCGATGGTATGGGATGCGACCTGCGCGATCGCGGCGTCAACGTTGGTTTGCGGCGAGCGAAGCGGCAGCCAGGCGGTGAGGGCGGCAACCGGGACTGTTCCGGCTCCGTCGCCATTGGGAGTGCAATTGTTGTCAATCAGGCCAGGCTGGACGATGGTGTCGCCGACCGTGGCGTGATCGCTTCGTGCCAGCACATGGTTGTTGCTCAGCAGGTACTGACGGCCGCTCGCGTCCTGAACGAGGGCGCCGAGCGTGCCGCCGCAGCAATCGACGATGGTGTTGCCTCTCTCGTCGAAGTCGTTGTTGTTGCCTCCGGAACTGCCGAGAAGCGCGGGTGCGGAGATAGCGTCCTGGTGAGTGGTTGGATTGCTCGTCACTCCGGGAGAATTCAGAAGAACAGCAGTCTCGATCCTCGCGGAAGAACCTGCGATTGTTGCCACCACGTAGGTGACTCCTGTGGAGGAAACCGTTGGGGGGGCGGTATAGGTGACAGAGCAGGTGGTGAAGGCATGAGGGGTGCGCTGGCAGTTCGTCGCACTCAGAGTGCCCTCGCCGCCGCTGTCGCCCGTCGCCGTATTGGCAAGCGCAAAGTGGATCTCGTTGGTTCCACCGGCTTCAGCCAGATAGCCGGACACCGAGATGGAACCGTTCGGTCCGATGGCGGCGTTCTCGGGAGTGAGCGGCTGAAGGAAGCCCGGCGTCAATGTCAGCAGCGATGTTGCGCGGACGCCGGGGTCGGACTTGAGAGTTGCGGTGACCATGACATGGGCCCGGTCGGAACTGAGATAGCCGGGTGGTGTGTATTGGCCCTGCGCATTGATCTTTCCGGGTCCGGAAACGGGATCCCCGCCGCTCACGGTCCAGTCAACCGGCGCGGCTCCGCTGGCGATAAGAGTGGCGGAAAACTGGTGGACCGGAACTGCGTGCGCATTCACGGCATTGCAGCCCGTGCAGTTGGTGTCGATACTTGCCAACCCAGGCGAGACTGAGAACGTAGCATTGGCTGAGGTTGCGGTCACAGGTCCGGCTCCGCACCCGGCGAGCAGAACTGCTCCGCTTACCAGAAAAGCCACGAGGAGCTTCACGCCGCGCTTGCCGACGCAGGGACGCGCTGGCGGAGAGTCCGGAAGTCGCTGTTGCTTAATGATTTGTTTCACAAGCGGCACGTGGCGCGGCTTTCCCTTTGATGGAGAAGATAAGTCCGTCGCGGTTCGACGGGAACGCTAGGTCAAGATTAGCTCTTTCCAGCGAAAAGTGAGCCATGCAGGATTCAGATTTGATCGAAACGTAACTTGTGGGACTGAAATCCGACTTCCTCGATGAAGGTTCGCTTGCTCTGGAGGTTCTTTTGATGCAACATTAACAAAAAGAGGATCTTACGCTGACTTCGAAGGTGAGGTCGCCGCAGTCAGCGTTTTGCAAGTCTGGGCGTCGGAGGGTCAGATGTTTATGTGCGAATACGTCGCGAGCGAATTGGCGAGGCAACAACCCTGTTCGCGGTGAGCTTGGCGTTGCCATCCTCGGCGATCTTGCGCGGGAGAATCAGGTAGCCTGGTTCTCCGGCGGCGCCGTGTTCTGCCCGGAAATCGCTGTTCTGAATTGTGGCGGGAAATTCCCAAGTATAGCCGAGCGTGTTCCCCTTTGGCGGGCAGGTCAGCTTGGTCATCGAGTTTCCATCAAAGCGTTCGACGGCGATGGATGTCGCGGGTAAAAGTAAAAAGACATTCAACATGAGGGCCCAGGATACGTTGCGCATACGCAAATCCTCCTCGGGGCAGGTACTCTAACACGGCTAACGCACGTATAGGATGTGTTGCGGCTGAATTCTTGTCTTGATGCAATCGTCAAGGCATCTACTTCGCGTCGGACATCCCAGACCATTGCTGTATCGTCAAAGCGGAAGGCCGGGAGCCAAAAGGAAATGGCCGAGCTGGTTGCGGTACAGGGCGACATCACAACGATGAGAGTTGACGCGATTGTCAACGCGGCCAACACTTCGCTGCTGGGTGGGGGCGGAGTGGATGGAGCGATCCATCGTGCGGCCGGGCCGGAGTTGCTGGCCGAGTGCCGAAAGCTTGGCGGCTGCGCGACAGGCGAGGGCAAGGTGACTCCGGGCTTTCACTTGCCAGCCAAATGGGTGTTTCACGTCGTGGGTCCGGTCTGGCAAGGCGGAGGACACGATGAAGATGATCTGCTGTCGAACTGCTATCAGCGAAGTCTTGAGCTGGCGAAGGCGCACCATGTGCGGAGCATCGCATTCCCGGCGATCAGCACGGGCGTTTATCAGTTTCCGCCGAAGCGCGCGGCTCGCATTGCGATCGATACAGTGACAGAGCATGTCGACGCTAGCGGCGTTGAGGTTGTGCGATTTGTCTGTTTCGATCGCGAGACCCTTGCGATCTACGAGCACATTCTGGAAGAGCCACCGCGCGTGCCGATTGGATAATTCTGCGTGGCGATTTGATGAGGAGCTGAGAATATCCTTTAGGAGAAACGATGGAATACGTGAATCTTGGCAAGACCGGACTGAAAGTCTCGCGGATATGCCTTGGCTGCATGACGTATGGGAAGCCTCCAGCACCGGGGGAGTTGAAAGGTGGACGCCACCTGTGGGCGCTGAACGAGGAAGAGAGCCAGCCGTTTTTGCGGCAGGCGCTCGATCTGGGAATCAATTTCTTCGATACCGCAAACGTGTATTCTAGCGGCGACAGCGAGCGGGTGGTGGGGAAGTTTCTGAAAGCCAATACGCGACGCGAAGCGGTGGTGATTGCGACCAAGGTGCACGGCGTGATGCGCGACGAGCCCAATGGACGTGGGCTGTCGCGGCAGGCGATTCTATTTGAGCTCGACCAGAGTCTCAGCCGGCTCGGCACAGATTATGTGGACCTTTACCAGATTCATCGGTGGGATTACGAGACGCCGATTGAGGAGACGCTGGAAACGCTACACGATGTGGTGAAGGCCGGCAAGGTGCGCTACATCGGAGCGTCGTCGATGTACGCGTGGCAGTTTGCCAAGGCGCTATACTTGGCGGAACTTTTCGGTTGGACGCGCTTTGTCTCGATGCAGAACCACTACAACCTGCTTTATCGCGAAGAAGAGCGCGAGATGATGGGGCTGTGTCAGGACGAGGGGATTGCAGTGATTCCGTGGAGCCCACTGGCGCGTGGAAGGCTGACGCGCGCCTGGCAGTCGGAGACAACGAGGCGATCGGAGACGGATCGCTTCGGTAACACGATGTATGCGCGAACCGAAGAGGCCGATGAAAGCGTAGTCGACCGACTCGGCGAGATCTCGGAGAAATGCGGAGTCCCGCGCGCGCAGGTGGCGTTGGCCTGGATGCTGAGCAAGCCGGTGATCACCGCGCCGATTGTGGGCGCTACCAAGGCGCATCATCTGCAGGATGCGGTGGCGGCGCTCGCGTTGAAGCTGACGCCGGAGGAGATTGCTGCGCTGGAGGAGCCGTACGTGCCGCATCCGGTGCTGGGGTTCAGCTAGTCCCGGCAGGGGCCGATACCTCAGCGAGACGAAAGTCATGCTCTTGCAGGGAGAGCAGCTCATCTCTTGACAGTCTAGAGGAGTCGTCTTATTCTCTAGGCAGTCTAGAGGAGAAAATCTCTTTCGTGAAGCCTGTCGGTATCGATTCCCGTGAAACCAAATCGAGCGATCTGATCCAGGGAACCCTGGAGATGCTTATTCTGAAGACCCTGGCGCTTGAGCCGATGCATGGATACGGAGTGGGGCTGCGGATCGAGCAGATCAGCGGCGGGGTATTCAAGGTGAACGCCGGATCGCTGCTTCCCGCGCTCAGCCGGATGGAGCGTGGAGGCGATGTGAAGTCTGAGTGGCGAGCCACGGAGAACAACCGCCGGGCCAAGTACTACCTGCTGACCGCGAAAGGCCGCCGGTCTCTCTCGACAGAAACGGAGCAATGGCAGCGGCAGATCGGCGCCATTGCACGCATTCTGGAAGCTTGATATCGCAAACCAAGGTGCAAGCGAGGACGAAATATGGATTGGCTTACGAGCCTTGCCAAGGGAATTACGTCTCTGTTTCAACGCCAGCACGTTGAACGGGAGCTCGATGAGGAACTGCAGGGTTTTCTTGAAGCCTCAGCGGCACAGAAGCGGCGCGATGGCATGACTGAGGAAGAAGCTCGCCGCGCTGCCAACGTGGAGTTGGGCAGCAGCAACTCCGTGAAGCACCAGATATGGTCGTCGCGCTGGGAATCGGCGCTGGAGGGAATTCTCAAAGACATTCGTCTCAGCGCGCGCAGTCTCATCAAGAGTCCCGGCTTTACCGCGGTGGCGCTGGTGTCGCTGGCGCTTGGTATCGGCGGCAACACTGCGATTTTCACGTTGGTCGACCAGGTTCTGCTTCGCAATCTCCCCGTCCGCGACCCGCAACAGCTGGTTACATTCGGCGACTCCGTGTTCGGCGGCATTGCGGGTGGGATTGATCTTGGAGATTTTGGCGGTTATTTCCCATGGGATTTCACGCGTCAGATGGAGGCAAATCCCGGGCCTTTTCAGGGAATCGCCGCATACGGCAGCTTTTCGAACAAGGTGAGCATAAGGCTCCTGGCCGCAGACGGGACGGCGAATGCGAATTCACCTGCACTGCTTGCGCCGGCAAATCTTGTCTCGGGCAACTACTTCAGTGTCCTGGGCGCTCAAACGTTGCTTGGCCGCACCATTGACCCGGCGGACGACGCTACGCCGGGCGGCGGAGCTGTTGCGGTGCTGAGTTATCACTTCTGGCAACACTCGCTTTCGTCGGATCCTCACATCGTGGGGAAATCCATCTCGATTAACGGCACTCCCTTTGAAGTTGTCGGAGTGATGCGGCAAGAATTTCACGGCATCAAGCAGGAACTGGAGCCGGTGGAGCTGTGGACCCCCATCAGCATGCAAGCGATTGTGCTGCAGCAACCGTCGATGCTTACGCCGCACTCTGGTTTGTACTTCCTTCATCTGTTCGCCCGGCTGAGCGAGGGAGCGGCAGGGCACAAGGCAGAATTTGCACAGAGCCAGAATTGGGTTAATCAGCAGGTACGGGATGGTATCCGCGAGCGTGAGGGAGCGGCGCTCACAACCGCTCGCCAACTGGAGATCAGCCGAATCGATGTTCCCCTGGTTCGCGCTGCGCACGGCGTGTCGCTGATCCGCAGCGAGTATGGAGAATCATTTCGAATTCTGACGATCGTTGTCGCTTTGGTGCTGCTGATCGCATGCGCGAATCTGGCCAATTTCCTGCTGTCGCGCGCGGCAGCACGGCGCCAGGAAATCCTCACACGTCTCGCGTTGGGATCGAGCCGAATGCGCATCGCGAGGCAGGGCCTGATTGAGACGTTTCTGCTGTCGATCGTCGGCGGCCTGTTGGGACTCGGTATCGCATTCGCTGCAACGCGCGCTCTGATTGCATTTGTCAGCCGCGGCAACGCATACATCGACCTGAGCCCGGCCCCAAACCCTGGCGTGCTGCTCTTTACATTCGGCGTTTCGGTGTTGACGGGAATTCTGTTCGGACTTGCGCCCTCTGTTCATGCAGCGCGTATCGGAACTCGCGGGACCTTAAGCGCCGGCGTTCGCACATCTGCAAGCGTCGGCGGCAAGCTCGCGAGATTGTGGCCCAAGACCCTGGTGACATTTCAAGTCATGCTCTCGCTGGTGTTACTGGTGGTTGCGGGGCTTTTTCTCAGGACGTTGCGGAACCTGCAGGATCAAGACTACGGATTCGAGCGAACGCATCTTTTGCTGGCCGATGTGGGCGAGCATCTCGCCGGATATGCTCCTCACCAGGTCGCTGCGCTTCACCAGGTCCTTCTCGAGCGGCTCTCTGCCATACCTGGTGTTCGCTCTGCTGCACTTTCCGCCACTCCTCCGATAGGCGGCGGCTCATGGACCTCAAATATTTCGCTTTCCGGTTATACGCCGGGGCCCAAAGAGAATATGGTATCGATTCTGAATCGAGTCTCCGGGCAGTACTTTGAGACCGCCGGCATCTCGATCGCTGCAGGGCGCGGCATTACCGCGGCCGATACCGCCAGCAGTCTCAAAGTTGCTGTTGTGAACCAGACGCTCGCAAGGAAATACTTCCCAAACGGCGATGCGATCGGCCGGCAACTGACAATTGGGATCGATTCCGTGAAGGGTCCCTGGCAAATTGTTGGCATCGCAAGAGACACGAAGTCCGGCGACCCTCGCAACACCGATCCGGCGAGAATGACCTACATTCCGCTTTCACAGATCGACGCGTTTCCACCGGTCGCGGCTACGACTGTGAACGGAAAGGCGACTCAGCCCGCCCCGAGGGAAGAAAACGAAGATTGCTATGCGCATACCATTCTGATTCGCACATCGAACGATCCGGCGAAGACGATCACGGACCTTCGCGCCGCCGTTGCGCAGGTTGACCCGAACCTTCCGCTTCTGCAAGTCACCACAATCCACGATCAGGTTTCAAACCTCATCTCGCACGACGAACTCACCTCTACACTCACCAGCATGTTCTCGCTGCTTGCGCTTCTGCTAGCGGCCATCGGTCTGTATGGCGTGATGAGCTACAATGTGGCCCGTCGCACCAATGAAATCGGCATCCGTCTTGCGCTTGGAGCGCAAAGTTCAAACGTACTTGGGATGATTATGCGTGAGTCGCTCGTGCTGCTGGCTATTGGCACAGCGCTGGGCTTGCCGCTCTCGATGATGGCAACAAGAATCGTCAAAGAACGACTGTTTGCCATTGACGCCACAGACCCGATCTCCTTCGCCGTTGCATTGCTCGCGGTAAGCCTGATGACGGTAATTGCCGGCTGGCTGCCGGCTCGCCGAGCGGCCGGAGTCGATCCGGTTACGGCACTCCGATTTGAATGAAAATGAACGAGGGCAGATCGAGTCCTGATTGGTTGCGGACTGGTTGGCGGGTTTGTTATCGGACCGTATTGTTACTGCACCCGTAGCACCAGTTTGCCGAAGTGGGAGGCGGATTCCATGGTGCGGAAGGCTTCGCGGGCTTCGCTCCATGGGCGGCTTTCGAAGACGGGGCGCAGCTTTGCGGCGGCGATTGCTTTGTTCATTTCCTCAAAGTGGTGGCGGGAGCCGACGTAGATTCCCTGGATACGGACCTGCTTGTGCAGGATCGTCGGAATCGGAATGGGCTCGGCGGGGCCCGTGAGGACGCCGATCTGCGCGATCATGCCACCCATCTTGACGGCGCGCAGCGAGCGCGGCAGCGTGCCAACGCCGCCGACTTCGACGACGAGATCGACGCCTTCGCCGCTGGTTTGTTCCATAACCCATCGGTCCCATTCGGACGTTTCGCCGTAGTCGAGTCCTTTATCGAGGCCGAGGGAGCAGGCGCGTTGCAGCTTGGCGTCGCTTGAGGAGATTCCAAGGACGCGGAGGCCTTTGAGCCGGGCGAATTGCAGCGCGAAGATAGAGACTCCGCCAGTGCCTTGAATGAGGACGGTGGAGTTGGGCTGGAGGTCGGCGGAGTTGAGTGCGCGCCAGGCAGTCACGGCGGCGCAGGGGAGAGTGGCGGCTTCTTCGAAGCTGAGGTGATCGGGAATGTGGACGAGGCCGGTCTCCTTGAGGAGCATGTATTCGGCGAGTGTGCCGTCGATGTCGCCGCCGAGCGCGCCTTTGACCTTGGCGGGAGTGGGCGGGCCGTCGAGCCAGTTCTGAAAGAAGCTGGCGCAGACGCGGTCGCCGGGCTTCCATGTGATGACGCCTTCGCCGATGGCGGAGACTTTGCCGGCACCGTCGGAGCAGGGGATGCGGGGAAGGCGGAGTTTGGGGTTGTAAGCGCCCTTGACCATCATGAGGTCGCGGTAATTGACGGAAACCGCGTGAATTTTAACAAGCACCTCACTGGGGCCGGGCAGCGGGGTGGGGCGCTCGACAAGCTCAAGAGAATCAATGCCGAAAGAGGGAATCTGCCAGACGCGCATTGGGGGAAATCTCCAGTGATGGTCGCTACGAAATTCATTGGAAGCATGGCATCACGGTACGAATATTTGCAAGGGCCCGTAGAATGAAGATATGGCGCGCGGTTGGGAAAGTAAATCGGTTGAAGAGCAGGTGGCAGAAGCCGCCGATCGCAAACCGGCGCGCGTTGGAGAGGCTCTGATGACGGAAGCAGAACGGCGGATCGCCGCTGACAAGCGTGCAGCGATTGAACGACGCAGGCAGGCACTGAATCTTCAGCGGGAGAATGTGCTTTCGCAACGGACGTCGAGTCCGGTGCGGCGGGAGGCGCTGGCTGTGGCGCTGGCGGAAATTGAGCAGCTGATCAAGGCGCTCGAGTAAAGGAAGATTGAGTTTTGTAGTTTCCCACCCGTGCCGCGAAAAGCCGCATCATGGATGGGGCACTTTGGGCAGTTCTTGACGATCTTCACAGCGGATCTTTCGACTCCGCTTCCGACCCCAGCGACGAAGACACGTCGTGGGGACCCCGGCTTCGCTCCGCTCAAGATGACAAGTTCGCCCTTCCGGGCCCTGCTTTTTTGCGGTTTCGCCCACTCCTGATGTCAAGCGGTTTGGTCGCGTACTTCTACTCGTTGCGGTGGAAGAGGATCGAGTTTGCTTGCTGGACCGGGGTTAGCAGGACGCGGGCGATGTTGACGTGCGGGGGACGGGCGGCGGCCCAGACGATGACTTCGGCGATGTCTTCGGGGGTAAGGGGCTTGACGCCTTTGTAGACTTTGGAGGCGCGCTCGGTGTCGCCGCGGAAACGGACAAGGCTGAAGTCGGTCTCGACCATGCCGGGATCGATGCTGGTGACGCGAATCGGCGTGCCTAATACATCCTGGCGAAGGCCATCGTTGATTAGCCGTTCTGCTGCTTTAGTGCCGCAATAGACCGCGCCATTTGGGTAGGCAAGCTCGCCGGCGGTTGAGCCGAGGCTAATGACGTGGCCGCGACCGCGGACGACCATGCCGGGAACGACGGAGCGAGTGACGTAGAGCAAACCCTTGACGTTGGTGTCGATCATTTCGTCCCAGTCGTCGATTTTGCCCATGTAAAGCTTGTCGAGGCCGCGGCTGAGGCCGGCATTGTTGACCAGGATGTCGATCTCGGACCACTCGGCGGGCAGGCCGTCAATGGCGTTCTGCACGGCGCGATGGTCGCGCACATCGAGGTCGATGGAGTGCACGGAGGGTGCGCCACGTTCCATGGCGCGCGAGGCAACTTCAGCGAGTCGGCCGGCGCGGCGGGCGGCGAGCAGGAGGCGGGCTCCTTCAGCGGCGAAGGCGAGGGCTGTGGCTGCACCGATTCCGGCGCTGGCTCCGGTGATGAAGACGATCTTTCCTTTGAGGCTCATGTCACTATCCTAGCGAATTGTTAAGTGGGGAAACGTGATGGCTATTACGAGAACGAAGATCAGCACCATGATGTCTCGATCTAACGGATAAAGGCTAAAGCAGATCCTTCACTCGGGACCCAAAGACGCTACTTTCAGGATGACACCCTTGAAGTTTTCAGGGTTTGAGAATGCTGCGGCGCTGGGCGATGCGGTATTGGCCTACGGCCCAGTCTTCATGGGCGAGGCCAGCTTGCTTGGCCTGCTGAAAGATTTCAGCAAGATTGTCGGCGAGGCTGAGGCGGGTGTTGCGGCTGGCAGCGGCTTCGCGGAGCAGGCGCGTGTCCTTGGCGCCAAGATCAATGCTGGCGCCGGCGTGTTCGGGAGGATGGAGCATTACGTTGCCGTAGGCGGCGTAGAACGGAGACTGGAAGAGGGCGCTGTTGACGGCTTCGAGGAAGACGGATGGAGCGATGCCCTGCGATTCGGCAAAGACGAACGCTTCGCTCAGCGATTGAATCATGGTGCTGATGAGGAAATTGCCGCCGAGCTTGACGGCGTGGGCCTGGCGAGGTTCGCGGCCGATGACGGAGATTCCGCGCGATAGCGGCTCGAGCACTGGGCGGGCCTTGGCGATGGCGGCGTCGGAGCCGGCGACGACGATCCAGAGGCGCCCCTCCTCGGCGACGTTGGGACGTCCGAAGACCGGAGCAGCAACGAAGAGCTGATTGCGGCGGGCATGCTCGGCAGTCAGCCTTTCGCTGAGTGCGACGCTGATGGTGCTGCACGCGATATGCAGGGCGCCGGGTTCGAGCGCGTCCATCAGGCCGTTGGAGCCGAAGAGGACCTCTTCGTTCGCCGCATCGTCGAAGAGCATGGTGATCACGGCGTCTGCGCCGAGCTCAGCTTCTGCAGGGGTGCCGGCGGCGATTGCCCCTTCGCGGAGCAGTGGTTCGATGCGTCCCTCGGTGCGGTTCCAAACCCTCAGTTCATGGCCGGCGGCGAGCAGGCGGAGAGCCATTGGCGTGCCCATTTTGCCGGTTCCTAAAAATCCGATCTTCATTGCGTGTGAATTCCCTCTCGCTTCGATGTTTGGTGATGCGAGCGCGCTTCGGGTCGCCGGGTACACTGGTTTTTCGATGCTGCGAACAGTCAGAGCGACGCGTTATGTTGTACCTCTTCGCGAGGGCGGTTCGCTGCCTGCGATTGTAGAGGCGGACGATCTGGGGCTGTACGTCGTAAAGTTTCGAGGCGCGGGGCAGGGGATACTGGCGCTGATTGCGGAGTTGCTCGCAGGCGAGATCGGGCGCGCACTGGGGCTGCGTGTTCCGGAGATCGTCTTGATGGATATCGACGCCGCACTGGGACGCAATGAGCCGGATTATGAGATTCGCCAGTTGTTGAAGGCAAGCGCGGGGATGAATCTTGCGCTCGATTATCTGCCCGGTTCCACAATGTTTGACCCGGCGGCGCGGGATAAGGCAGCGGCCGATGAGGCTTCGATGCTGGTGTGGTTTGACGCATTCACGCAGAATATCGACCGCACGCCGCGCAATGCGAATCTGCTGGTGTGGCATCGCAAGCTTTACCCGATCGATCATGGGGCGGCGCTCTTTTTTCATCATGACTGGCCGTCGCGGGAGAAAAAGATTGCTTCGCCGTTTTTGGAGATCGAGCACCACATTTTGCTGCCGTGGGCGAGTGCCATTGCGGGGGCGGCACGGATCGCGCGGGAACGGCTGACGGAGCCCGTGTTGCGCGGAATTGTGGAGCTGGTGCCGAATCCGTGGCTCGAGGCGATTCCGGGCGATGTGAGCGCAGCGGAGAGACGCACGGGCTATATGGATTTCTTTACACGAAGGCTTGAGGGTTCGACGATCTTTGAAGAGGAGGCGATCGGTGCCCACTCCCGTCTCGTTTGACTACGCGATTTTGCGTGTAGTGCCGCGCGTGGAGCGGCAGGAGTTCATTAACGCCGGCGTGGTGGCATTCTGTCTGGAGAAGCGGTATCTCGCGGCGCGGATTCACCTGAATGAGGCGCGGCTGCGGGCGCTGTGGCCGGATGCGGATGTGGAGCTGGCGCGCGAGCACTTGGAGGCGGTGCGGCGGATTTGTGACGGGGATCCGGCGGCAGGGCCGATTGCGAAGCTTTCGCAGCGAGAGCGCTTTCATTGGATCATCTCGCCGCGGAGCACGATTATCCAGCCGTCGCCCGTGCATACGGGGGTGTGCGACGGGACGGAGGGAGTTGCTGGATCGGCTGGCGAAGCAGTTTCTGGATGTATGATTCTTGACCCAGGCTCTCCGGTCGGTCATGAGCTAAGCTTTGAGATCAACTATGAAGCCTACATCCGACTTCGCTTGATACTCTCCTTGCATGTGGCTGTTCTGTTTATTCAGAGTCCCCACTGGACGACGATTCGCGGGTTCCATCGAGTGGCCTGATTCCGCGCCGAGATACCCGCATCTGTGATGGCGAAGGCAGGTTTGACCGGCTTGACAAGATCGTCGTCGACTACGATTTTCGCACGATCAACGAAGACGTGACTACGGAGGTCGCGTTTCCTGTGCGCCCTATCAGACAGTTTCCCGGGATGGGGTTGCTGATCAAGCTTTCCGCTGTTTTCCCTGCACTCATGATTGTCGCTATGCTGTTTCCCGATCGGCAGGCAAGATATAACGGCATGGTGAATGGCGTCTCGTTGGTCAACCTCTGCTACTTTCCGTTTCTTTCACTCCTTTGTCGATTGTCTTTGGGATGGCGTGGTGGACAGTTTTCATGGTGAGGAAATGGGCGCGGGCGTGGGCGACTACTGCCAGCGTGATTGTCTTTTATGTTCTCCGTTCTGCTAATCAAGCACTCTTCACCCGGTTTCGGGTACACGACATTCCTTGGGATAGCGGGCATCCTCGGCTTGATTTCCTTGCTCGCCGCAGCACTGTGTTTGACTTTGACGAACCGGGCGAAGACTGATCCCGTTTGGATTGCGGTCAATTCGGAAGGGAAGCCCCTTTTCGTTGCTTTGAGTTCCGCAGAAAAGCAACCGCAGATCCTTCGACTTCGCTGCGCTTCGCTCAGGATGACAGCGCTTTGGAGTCGGGGAATGCCGAACCTATCTTCGCAGCGCGACTAACACGGCGACCAGCCACTTTGCGGAGCCGTGAGGATGGCGGGGTAAGACCGCAGATGAGATTCGAGGATCCCCATTCATGACGCGATGAAGCTGCGTCATGAATGGAGCACCGGATTCGTGCGGGATTCAGCGAGAGGCAAAGCAGATCCTTCGCTCCGCGTATTCAACGCACAGACAAAGACCTATCTGCGGGGACCCCGCTTACCATGCACGACTTTGTCGCTCATGGGGCCCCAAGCTTGCTGCGCTCAGGATGACACTGCGAACGAACGCGAACTGCTGCGATAGAGGCGCGAGGGAACTGATCTATTGTTGCGGCGCTACGAGTTGGTGCGCGATGGCAAACAGGGCCAGTTCGAGGCGGGTGGAGACGCCGGTTTTGTCGAAGATATTGGACAGGTGGCGCTTTACCGTTTCCTCGCTGAGCGTGAACTGCTTGGCGATGTCGCGATTGCTGCAGCCCTCGACAATACAGCCGACCACGTCGAGTTCGCGCGGGGTGAGGCCGTAGGTTTTGCGCTGCGGAGGTTGGGCCTGGCGCATGAGCTCATGCAGGGCTGAGACGAGGTTAACTACGCGCTTGCCGCCGATCCAGTAGTCGCCTGCAAAGACCGTGCGAATCGCCGTATGCAGGCCGCCGGCAAGGGCGTCCTTGAGGACGATGCCGCGTGCGCCGATGTGGAGCGCCTCGATGATCTGCTGGGTGGTGATGGTCGACGTAAGGAGAATGATCTTGACCGTGGGCGAGCCGTTCATGATGGCGCGCATGGCCTCAAGGCCCGGCAGGCGCGGCATCTGGACATCGAGCAGGAGGATGTCGGGGGTTTGCTCCAGAGTCTGAGTGATGGCTTCATCGCCATCGTCGGCTTCGCCTACAACTTCGAAGCCGTCGCGCTCGGTGAGCATGTTGCGTACACCGATACGGACTACGGGATGATCGTCAGCCAAGACGATGCGGATCGGTTGTTGTTCCACGAGACCCCTAAACCTCCGAAAAAGCCGGAACTAACAGGCAGGCAACGTAAGCGGCCCGCATTCAACAACATGTTTCCAGCCCTGCATTTTGAGCACAGGCAAGCCTGGACTAAGCTGGAAATTCCTTTTCCAGCATACGCTCCAGCCTTTGCGTAGCCGAATACAACTCTTGTAGTGCATCCCTACAGTTATCCAATTGGTCAATCCCGGACTCACTCCTGGATTCAAGGATTGCGCCCAGCTTTGCTACCTGCATGGCGCCGGCCATGCCGCAACCGCCCTTGATGGCATGGCCGATGCGGCGGACCTCGTCCCTGTTGCCGGCGGCGATGGCCTTTTCGAGCGCTGGGAGGCGTTTGTGGAGGTCGGTTACGACGGCCGTGTAGATCTCGCGTACGGTGGCCTCGGTCATGAGTTGCCGGAACTGGGCAAGTGTGGTGGGATTAATCACCAGCTCGGCGTCAGAGGTCTCCGGCTGGTCGATCTTGGGATTGTGCTGGCCGAGAAGTTTCTGCAGATCCTCAGGACCAAACGGCTTCAGCAAAAAGCCATCCGCCGCCGCAATAAGGTCATCGGAAGGGGTTGTGCCGCTGATGAGGATGATCTCGTCCTGGCCCAGCTGCCGAAGCTTCGTGATCAGTTCCGGCCCGCTCAGGCCGGGTAACTGTGTATCCAACAACACTACGCCGGGTATGACGGTGCCCGCCTCGAGAATCTGCAGAGCCTGGTTTCCGTCCTCCGCGCTGTGCACAAGGTGACCGTGCAGCGTGAGGACGGTGGCGATTACCTCTCGGCTGACGAGGTCGTCGTCAATCAACAGGATCGTAGGAAGTTCGTGCTTTTCACCTATGCCGAGCATGCTATTCGCCTCAACTTGTGCGGTGGTGATGCCTTTATTCTTCTGCGACGCCGATTTCGTGGAGCCAGCCTGGAGCTTTCAGCAACTCACGCGGGCGGGAGCCATCGGCGGGACCGACCAGGCCATCACGCTCCATGAGATCGATGAGGTGAGCGGCGCGGCCATAGCCAATTCTAAGGCGACGCTGGAGGAGGGACGTAGAGGCTTTTCCAAATTCAAAAACCAAACGTACTGCGTCGTCGAACATCGGATCGTTGTCGTCTCCATCGTTGCTGGAGCCTTCCATGCTCTGCTTCTCATCGCGAGGCGACTCGAGGAAGCCTTCGACGTATTCGGCCTGTCCCTGGTCTTTCCAGAAGGTAACCACTGCTGCTGTTTCCTTCTCGCTGACGTAGGGAGCGTGCAGGCGTAGCAGACGGCTGGTGCCTGGGGGCAGGAAGAGCATGTCGCCGCGTCCCAGGAGTGCTTCAGCGCCGTTGGTGTCGAGGATGGTGCGCGAGTCGACCTTGGTGGCGAGGCGGAAGCTGATACGGGTGGGAATGTTTGCCTTGATGAGGCCGGTGATGACGTCGACGCTGGGACGCTGCGTGGCGAGGACAAGATGAATGCCGACGGCGCGCGCCATCTGGGCGAGACGGGTGATGGACTCTTCCACGTTGGATCGGTCGAGCATCATTAGATCGGCGAGTTCGTCGATGATGATGACGATGTAGGGCAGCGGCTGTTCTTCCTGACCGTCGTCGAAGAGCGACGGCATGACGCCTTCAAAGAGCTTGTTGTACTGGTCGATATTGCGCACGCTGCGGCTGGCGAGCAGCTTTAGACGCCGTTCCATCTCGCGGACCGCATTGCGCAAGGCGTTGGCCGCCAGCTTTGGCTCCGTAATGATTGGAGTAAAGAGATGAGGAATCCCCTCGTACATGCCGAGTTCAACACGCTTCGGGTCGACGAGGATGAGGCGGACCTGCGAGGGAGTAGTGCGATAGAGCAGGCTCATGATCATCGCGTTAATGGCGACTGATTTGCCCGAACCCGTGGAACCGGCGATGAGCACGTGAGGCATTGAGGCCAGGTCGGCAGTAACAATGCGGCCGTTGATGTCCTTGCCCATGGCGAGGGTCAGGCGCGACTTGGCCTTGGCGAATGTTTCGGATTCAAGCACGTCGCGCAGGTGGATGGTTTCGCGCTCGTGGTTGGGTACCTGGATTCCGACGGTGCTTTTGCCTGCCATGCGCTCGATGAGGATGCTCTCGGCACGCATGGCGAGGCAGAGGTCCTCAGCAAGGCCGGTGACGCGGCTGTATTTGACGCCAGCCTCGGGCTTGAATTCGTAGGTGGTGACCATGGGCCCGGGATTGATGCGTTCGACGGAGCCGCGCACATCGAACTCGGCGCATTTCTCGACAAGCACCCGAGCTTCGTCGCGCAAATCATCCTCGCGCACGACTTGCGGACCCGACCCCGAGTTGAGGAGGGTGCTGGGCGGCAGCCGGAATCCGCTGACATGTTTGGGAGCCACGGTAACGGTGCGTTCTTCGGCGTCGGCGCGTTCGTGGATGGCGATGGTGTTGGGGGAGGTTGCGGGTGGGGGGGTAGGTGTCGGTGCGGGTGTCGGGGCCGCAACCGGGCGCATTTCGACCACACTGGCCTGGGGTGCTCGCGGTACGCCGGCGGGGGCTGGAGCGGGCTGAGCGGTTGCAGTTGGCGCGGGCGCTGCAGGCACGGGGGTGACGGGCGGCGCGGACTCGGCCACGGTGCGCTCCCAGATGCTGGCGCGACGGGGCGCGATGGGCTCCTCAGATGTCCTGGCGGCGCGCTGGAAGGCGGGTATTTCGTCGACGGGATCGGGTTCGGGCGCGCGCTTCTTCTTGCCGAAGAGAGCGGCGAGACGGCTCGGGCGTGGTGCAGGACATCTCGGCCATCGGTTCGGGAACGTTGTCGATCGCTCCGGAAAAGAGTCGCTGCGCGGGACCGGGATGGGTCTGCTCGGCAAGCCGCTCCTCCAGTTCGCGCTTGCGTTCGGCACGCTCTTCGCGCCAATTGCGATAGCGGTCGTGCCAGGCGACGAGGTTCAGCCAGCGATCTTCGATCTGCGTCTTGATGGTCCAGAAGTTGATATCAGAGGCAAAGTAGACGCCGACACCGGCCAAGGCAGCGGCCACGAGCCACGCTCCCTGGGTGTTCAAGTAGGCGACCAGGGTTCCGGCAATCACACGCCCCATCACGCCTTCAACGGGAACGGCGTGCTGCCAGTGCCAATGCCATGGCAAGAGTCCAAAGACCGCGGGCAGGAAGATGACAGCCAGCGCGGTGCCCATCCAGCGAAGGATGGCTGAGCCGCCGGAGCGCGAGCGGATCCAGTTCCAGCCGAGTCCGCCGATCCAGAGCGGGAAGAGGAAGATGGTAATCCCGAAGGCCTGGAAAAGGATGTCGCTGAGATAGGCGCCGAAGAGGCCGATCCAATTGTGAACTGCGTGGGCCGGGTCCGCACCCGAGGCGGTGTTGATGGACGAATCAGATGGATGGTATGTAGCGAGCGCGAGGAAGAGGAGGACGGAGACGAGTGACAGCACCAGGCCGAGAAACATGTTGAGCGCCCGGTTGCGCGTCGGCGACAGAATGATCGGAATCGGCTTCATTGAGGGGACGCCTCCGCACCCTGGCCGCCGCAATCGACGCTGGAAGCTGCCAAGGCGACGAGAAATCCCAGAGCAGCCTTTATTATCCCGGTGCCAGGAGGGGTTTCCGGCCAAAACAAGGCGGGGGGAATCAGGGAATCCACCCCCGGAATGCTTGCAACCCTCGCCTGTTCTTATGGCGCTTTCTAAGTGTGGCTGTGGCTTAGCTGCCGAGAAGCCTGCTACCGAAGACGAGAAGCAGGATGCCCAGGATGATGCGGTAGACGGCGAAGATGGTGAAACCGTGGTGACGAACCCAGGCGAGAAACCATTCAACTACGCCGAGAGCCACGATGAACGAGACAACGAAGCCGATGGCGAGAACGATCCAGTACTGGGTGGTCATGTGCACTTCAGCGACGGGTATCGCTCCGGCTGCCAACGCCGACTTGCTGGGATGAATCGACTTGAGGAGGTCCCAGGCGGTGGCGGCGATCATGGTGGGGATGGAGAGCAGGAAGCTGAACTCAAGTGCGGAAGGCCGGTCGAGCCCGACAATCTGGCCGGCAGCGATGGTGGACATGGAGCGCGATGTGCCGGGAAAGATGGCGGAGAGGGACTGGCAGATGCCGATCCAGATGGCCTGGCCGAGACTCATCTCTTCGACGTGCACGGTGTTGGGCTCGTAGCGGGATGAGCGCGCGTCGACTACCCACATGACGATGCCGCCGATGAGCAATGCCCAGGCCATGGCGGCGATGCTGCCGAGGTGTTTCTCGCTCACTTTGTGCAGGGGCAGCGCGATGGCCGAGGTGAAGGCGAAGGCGATGAGCGTGAGCGAAATGGGGTGGTTGAATTTGGTGCGATCGCCACTCTCGCCGCGAGGAAAGCTTTTGATGAAGGCGACGATGCGTTCGAGATAAAGAAGAAGAAGAGCCAGAATGGCGCCAGCCTGGATGACGATGGTGTACATCTTCCAATAAGCGTCATCGAGCGGGATGCGCATGGCAGCTTCGGCGATGCGAAGGTGCGCGGTAGAACTGACAGGAAGAAATTCGGTCAAGCCCTCAACGATTCCCAAGAGAACTGACTGTATATAGACGTTCAAAAAGCCTCCAGATATGTATGGCGGATACAGCAAGCCAGATTCGTCAGGCGCGCTTATTCCTTTTCGATGCCGTAGACCGGAATTCTCTGATCCAATTTGAACACAAGCATCGTGGCCCGCGCTGTGTAGTCCGACTGAGGAAATTTGTCTCTTAGTTTAGCGGCGAGTTCGCGGGCATGGTTGTGCGCGGCGTCGCTTTTTTTGTCGTTGTTATCTGCCGTGTACATATCGGTGAGAACCGCTTGACGGTAGACAGCCAGATAAAGCGCCTGCGGGGTGCGGGGGCTTTCGGGATGCTCTGCCGCGTACTTCTCGTAGATTTCGGATTCTTTTTCCGGGCATTTTTCCTGGCCTTGCCAGTCGCCGCAGAGCTTGTTGTCGAGGAGTTCATAGGCGGCGAAATCGGCCTGGCGCGTATTGGGGTAAAACTTGATGACCTTCTTCAGGCCGTCCTCATCCATCTGGTCGCGCAGATAGGGCGCTTGCTCCTTTGCGGAAGGGCGGCTGGATGAGTCGGCCTTCTGGATCTGCCAGAGGATGTCGGCGGCGCGCCATGCTGCTTCAGCGGCGAGCGGCGAGTTGGGGAACATTTCGACGAGGCGGCGGTAAAGCAGGTGGGCAGTGCGTGCGGCATTCACCGGGCCGCGTGGATCGGAGGCGAGCGCCTCCTGATCGGCGGCTGCACCCATGAGGATCTGATCGCCATTGGGAGTGTTGTCGATGACGATGCCCTTGGCCTGAATCCACCCGGAGATCGGAGGCGGTGTGTCGTTGGTGTCGAAGATGGGAGCGTCGCTGGTGTGTTCTTCCTCGATGTCGGTGTTGGCGAAGACGCGCAGCCAGTCACTGCTTTTCTCGGCGACGACGATCTCGCGGCCGATCTGGACGCGGCCAACTTTTTGCGCGCCGAGATCGGCGGAGACGTAAAGCCAGCTGACGCGCAGGGCCGTGGCACGGGGGCCGGCCATGGGCTTCTGCAGATTGTCTTTTTTCTTCTGGGCGCCCAGAGGCAACGCACAGAGGACGAGGCAAAGCGTAAGCAAGGGAGCTGCGTGGAATGTTGACTTCGTCACAGGAAAGATCATAGTCGAACGACGTTACATGTCGGTTTCAGTAAGCACGCGGGCGAGCAACTCGGGATCCACGTTTCCGCCGCTGACAACAGCAACTGCATTCTTGTAGGCCGGAAGCTGGGCCGCGTGAAAGAGGAGCGCGGCGGAGGAAACGGCTCCGCTGGGCTCGGGAACGATGCGCGCCGAGTTGACGATGGCACGCATGGCAGCGCGAATTTCGCCTTCGGTGACGGTGATGATGCCGTCGACGAATGCCTGGATGTGGGCGAAGTTGCGCACGCCTACGCTTTGGGTGCGGAGGCCGTCGGCGATGGTGCGGCTGGTGAGCTCGGCTCCCCAGGTGACGACTTTGCCGGTGCGGAAGCTTTCGGCGGTGTCGCCGGCGAGTTCAGGCTCGATGCCGAAGACCTTTACATGTGGGCGGAGGCGCTTGACGGCGGTGGCGATGCCGCTGAGCAGACCTCCGCCGGAGACAGGGGCGAGGACGAGATCGACGTCGGGGAGTTGCTCGACGATTTCGAGGCCGCAGGTGGCCTGGCCGGTGATGATTTGCTCGTCGTCGTAGGGCGGAATGACTACGTAGCCATGCTTGAGCACGAGTTCTTCGGCCTTGGCGAGGCGTTCACTGGAGGCAACTCCGACATCGACGATTTCTGCGCCATAGGCGAGGGTGGCCGCACGCTTGATGGCGGGGGCGTTCGACGGCATCACGATCACTGCTTTCGCACCGACTTCGCGGGCGGCGTAGGCGACGCCCTGTGCGTGGTTGCCACTGGAGTAGGTGATGACGCCGCGGGAGATTTCTTCCGGCGTGAGCTGGAGGATTTTGTTGGAGGCTCCGCGCAGCTTGAAGCTGCCGATGGGCTGGAGGCTCTCGGCTTTGAGCCAGACATTACCGGCGACATCGGGGAACCATGCGCGGATAAGCGGAGTTTTGACAGCGATGCCGGAGATGCGATCTGCAGCGGCGCGGATGGCTTCAAGAGTGACGAGAGTGTCAGTCGCTACGGTCATGGGAGGTACTTCTCCGGGACGGGATTGGCTGGAGTTTGGGCCTGCCAGATTATCTGAATAACATGCCACTGCTTGCCGTCGAAGATGGCCTGGATGCTGTTGATGCCGCGGTCGAGCACCTTGCCCTCGGGAGGTGTGCCGTCGGGTGTGGTGCGGGTTTCGTAGGTGCTCCAAAGATGGGCCATGTGGTCCCAGGTCTCGGCATTGATCTTGATCTGGCGCTCATAGAAGACGGCGCTGCCACGCTTGGCGACGGCGTCTATCCAATCTTGCACGGTGAGGATGCGGGGAGCGGCGGTGCCATCCGGGGCGATACGGATGGGAATGAGGCGGGCTTCGGGAAGAAAGAGCGAGCGAAAGCAGGTGCGATCCTTGTCGCCGGGGCCGCTGACGGCTTCGTCGATGGCCTTGATGAGGTCATCAAGGGAAGCGGCGGAAGGGCAGACGTATGGTTTTCGGCGGTTGTGTGGCGGGGGTTTGGGCGTGGAGCGTGGCGGTGCGAGGAGGGCGGCGGCGAGGGCGGAGGTAATCGGTGAGGCGGCGCATGAGGGGATTTTACAGAACTTGCGGCGGTACAATCGCGGGGAGCAACCCAATGAAGCCATTTTGGAAGAACGCGCTGGCGTTTCTCATCGTGGCGGGGCTTTGCGCTGCTGCGATTACCTGGCAGGTGCACAAAGCGCGAACCGATGAGAGCAGACTCGCCGATGCCTCCAAGAAGGCTATGAATGCTGCGCGCTTATGCCGCGGCCGTGCCGAACAGGGAGATCCAAAGGCTGAGTCGGAACTGGCATACATGTATTCGCGCGGCCAAGGTGTCGCCCAGAGCTATGACGAGGCTCTTCGTTGGCGGCGAAAAGCCGCGGATCAAGGCTATGCGGAGGGTGAGGCTGGGCTGGGCTATATGTATTTTCACGGCCAGGGAGTGGCTCAAGACTACGCTGAGGCCATCCGGTGGTATCGCGTGGCTGCGGATCAGGGAAGCGCTAACGCTGAAAACAGTATGGCTCTAATGTACGAGCAGGGCCTGGGAGTTCCGCAGGATTATGGACAGTCTCTCCGCTGGTACCGTAAAGCAGCTGACCAGGGTTATGCGAGCGCGGAATACAACCTCGGCAATATGTATTTCTACGGTCGAGGAGTAACGCCGGATCGCTCGGAGGCGGTTCGCTGGTACCGGAAGGCGGCAGATCACGGTGATGAGTATGCCCAGCAGGTGTTGCACATCAAGTGGAAGGGGCTGAGCACGTTCGGCACGGTCACTCTCTCTGTGATCTCGCTAGGCAGTTTGTTGTGCGTGGTAGCTTCCTTACTGGATAAAGACAAACTTCGAAAGGCACAACAAGGCACTTTCACAATTATCGGACTGCTCGGCCTGGCCTACGTGGCTATTCATTTACTGGGTTTCCGATATATTGGCATTTTCACGCCAATATGGGGCATTATTTCCTTCCAACTTTTAAAGAGCCTTGTATCCGTAACGTTTTTTCTCCTGCTTCTACCTGTGGTGTTGCCCAAGGACATCTGTGCGAAGATTGCCCGGGTGGGGATCGGCGTAGTCGGTGTGTTGTTCGTGGGAATCAATCTGTTTTCAATTCTGAATCCGAAAACAAGGAGTGTTGCTTCGACCATTCGTCCACTCTGGTCAATGGATGCGAAGTTCCTTGGATTGTTGGTGCCGTTGGCAATCTGGCTGTGGCTCGAACATCAAAGAACCAAAAGGGATGCTGGAACGGGTGGTCAGCATAGGGATTCCGGCTTGAGAGATGTTTGACTACAAGCTTTAAAAAAACCAGGATCTTCGACTCGGTTTGGCACGTGAGATGTACCAAACTGAGCTCAGAATGATAACGCTTGGGTTTGTGTTATCCCACCCATGCCGCGATGAGGCTGCGTCATGGATGGGGCACACAGGACTCTACAGTCCATGAGGTCAAAAATGCGGAGGCTCGTCGGGACTACTGCGGAAATGTCAGCTCAAAGTAGACGAGGGGGTCTTTTTTGTAGACCACGCGCGCGACTTCGCGGTAGCCGCATTTTGCGTAAAATGGGCCAGCTCCGGCTGCAGCGTCGAATGCATCGAGGCGAATGGCATCGGCAGGCCATGCTAAAGCATGAGCCTCTGCCTCTCTCAACAGGAGACGGCCGATTCCTTTGCGTTGGAGGTTGGGATGGACGGCCATGCCGGTCAGGTACAGAGGCTTGACTGCGGCGGTGAAATAGGAAGTGTCAATTGCCCAGGGTTTTTTTGTGGCGAGGCGCAGGGCACCGATGATGCGACGACCTTCCCTACGAACCGGCTCCCCACTTCTCACCAGTGGCAGGTTAGAGCGGGCGATCAAGATTCGCGAGAATTTGGGCAGGCGCATGTTCGCGAGAATGCCTCGCTCGGATGGGGACGATGACCAGAAACCGTGACCGAAGCGGCGCGTGAGGTTCTCCGCGGCCGCTCTGTGAAGTGCGGCGAGTTCGGCAGCATCGGAGTTGGTGGCGATGGCGAAAACGAGTTTCATTGCGGTGAAGGAGTGGCTCTCAGTATCCCATTCATGCGCCAAAATGCTGCGCATGAATGGGGCACCCGGATCTGATCGGGATCCGGAGTTGTCATTTCCCGTTCTCAGAAATGGGGCTCGGGGAACCCACCTAAGAAAGACATGCTTGATGGTGGAAGTCGATGACTTTCAACCAAGGTCAAGCAGGTTAGAGGGAACGACAACCCCAGATTCCTCGACTCCCCGTTCGACAGAATGACACCGCAAACGCTTTTCTTGAGTTTCAGCGGCGGGATACTAGCTGGTCGGATGGAGATTCTTGAACCCAACCTCGACCGGTAGCCAATCTGACAGGCGCTTTGCGTTGAGTTCAGCGTCTCCGGGATTGCTGGAGAGCGACGACCTGGCAAGCGCCACGGTGATTTTTACTTTTCCCTTGATACCGTAGGCCTTGAGAAACGTAGCCAGCCCTTTATCTGCCGCATCCATGTAGTCTGCGGGAAGGGTGCCTTCCGCGCCATGGATATCGACCGGGGCCATCACCATCTGGTTCATCACCGGCCCATCTTTCTTGACTCCCGAAGTGTCGAATCGCACCACGAGGCTGACTCTCTGCTCCAATGAGTCAGGATTTGCCGTGTACTTGATGGTCGGAATGGTGACGCCTGCCGGGTTCGGTTTTGCTGCCTGTGTGTCAAATGCGAGATGATAGCGAGCCCCTTGCCATTTGGGCTTAGCGGGAACTTTAGTCGCTTCGTCCTGCTGGTTTCCGCACCCCACCAAAAGAACCAATCCCGCAATCGCCAGTATGATGCCCTTTTTCAAGTCATCCTCCTCGTACTACCAGACGACGCGCAAGAATATCATTCCGGCGCTGGACGGGAATGTGACCGCGAAGACTTGCCGGCTCTAACGTCGGAGCGCCCGGCTCCGTTCAGGATGCTAGTTGAGGGAATCGTGCTTTCCCACCCATGCCGCGATGAAATTGCGTCATGGATGGGGCACCCACTTTTTTGCGGATTGATGGGAGGAAAAGCAAGAGCAGATCCTTCACTCGCCTACCCCATGGACCGTGTCCATGGGGCCCCAAAGACGCCACGTTCGGGATGACAAACCCGAATGCCGGATTGACGAACGCGAATGCGGCGCGGGAATTTGCGCTAGTTGAGGAACATGGTGCGGTAGAGGGTGTCGCGCTGGACGGGCTTGAAGCCCGCATCGCGGATGATGCGGCGGAGTTCTTCCTCGGTGGTGCAGTTCGAGGTGCCTGCCGCTTTGACCACATTTTCTTCGAGCATGACGGAGCCTACGTCGTTGCCGCCGAAGTGGAGGCCGAGTTCGAGGACCTTGAGACCCTGCGTGACCCAGCTGGCTTGCACGTTTTCGATGTTGTCGAGGTAGAGACGCGCGATGGCGAGGACCTTGAGGTACTCGACGGAGGTGGCCTCTTCCCAGCCGCGACCACCGAGTGCGGTGTTGCCAGGCTGGAAGCTCCAGGGGATGAAGGCGGTGAATCCGCCGGTTTCTTCCTGTAGTTTGCGAACGACTTCGAAGTGATTGATGCGTTGGTCGAAGGTCTCGCCGACGCCGAACATCATGGTTGCCGTGGTGCGCATGCCGAGCTGATGCGCGGTGCGGTGGACGGCGACCCAGTCTGCGGTGCGGCATTTGAGACGGGCAATGCGTTTGCGTACGTCGTCGTCGAGGATCTCGGCGCCGCCGCCGGGGACGGAGTCGAGTCCTGCGTCGCGGAGGCGAGCGATCGTGGTGCGCAGGTCGAGGTCACTGTACTCGGCGATGGCGAGAATCTCGGAGGCGGAGAGGCAGTGAAGCCAGATTTTCGGGAAGCGTTGCTTGATGCCGGTGAAAAGGCTCTCGAACCAGTCAATTTTGAGGTCGGGATGCAGACCACCTTGCATGAGGACGCCGGTGCCGCCCATCTCCTGTGTCTCGGCGATTTTTTCGTAGATTTTTTCGAAGTCCAGGATGTAGCCCTCGTCGGAGCGGGGAATGTTCTTCCCTTCTTTGGGGAGCGGGCGGTAGAAGGCGCAGAAGGTGCAGTACTCGGTGCAGAAATTCGTGTAGTTGATGTTGCGATCGATGATGTAGGTGACTACGCCCTCGGGGTGGAGGCGGCGACGGACGGCGTCGGCCTCGAAGCCCAGCCCGATGAGGTCAGGGGAGTTGAAATAGTCGAGGGCTTGCTGGCGGGTCAGCGACATAAAGACAGTTTACAGTGGTCAGGGAACAGAAGAGCGCGGGATCAGCGGCGTTTGGATTTGCGGAAGAGGAAGAGGCCGCGGCGCTGCACGGGGTCGGGGCGGGTCCGCGAGAGGTTTGAGGCGGTGGAGATTCCGCTGAACAGGACAAACCAGTCCCAGAATGCTCGGAAGGCTCCTTTTTTAGGTTCGTTGGTCATTGTTGGTCGCTGGCTTCCGCTTCAGGCCCTCCCCATTAGAGTTGCCGAGGTCGGTCGGTGGCTCGAAAAGATGCGAGAGCCGGTTACCGGCCGGCGTCGGGTTTGGGAGCGGGCTTGGGGGCCGGCTTTTTGGGTGAGCTGGAGATGCCGAAACTCATAAGGAAGAAGCGGAAACCCTTGCGCAAGGAATCAAGCATACTCATCGGGTGACCTTTCGAGGACACATCCAGATTATCGCGCGCGAGACTGAGGGCCTTGGTTCAGTGATCCAGGAGTCTTCCAGGTAGTGCTGATTGACGGGAGGAAGAGCAGCCGCAGATCCTTCGACTCGCCTCGCTCGCTCAGGATGACAGTGCTTGCCGTGGGGTTGTGCTTTCCCGCCCATGCCGCGATAACCACCCCACCGACGAAGGCCTGTCGGTGGGGGCCCGGTTATCGCGTCATGAATGGGGCACGCACAGATTCAGTGAACGTTAGTGTCATTCAGTACACGTCAGACTGATTACTCGGTGGGGGATTCGGAGGTTGCGGGGTGGACGAGGGCTTCGGCGGGAGGAGCTGGGGCGCGGCCGAGAATTTCGAGGACAGCGGGCGGCATGGGTTTGTTGGCGTTGGTCAGGAAGACGCTTACCTGCCACATTTCGTTGTCGGAGAGCTGGGTCTTGAAGGAGGGCATTCCGGTGAGGCGGATGCCGTTCTCGACCTTCCAGTAGGTTTCCCCGACCGGGTCGTCGCTGACACCGACGACATTGGAATCGTTGTGGTGGGGCTCGAGCAGGGGTGGGGCGTCGGGATACATGTGGTTGCCGATGGCGGCGGGCTTATTGTGGAGGCCGTGGCAAATGGCGCAGCGCTCGACGTAGATGTGGGCGCCGGCGGTGAGGTTCGACTGATCGGGAATCATGCGGGTGCTGATCATTTCTTTTTGAATACGCGCATCAAGTGGCATATGGACGACCTGGCGCTCGTGGGGGATCGGAGGATCGGAGACGGCCACCGGCACATTTCCGTAGGTGAGAAAAGCCAGGACGGCGAGGGGCACGAGGGCAATGCCAAAGATAAGTCCAAGCAGGAATCGCATTATTAGTTGCTGCCTCCGTTCGCTTTTCATCGTATTCCATGGAGCGGGGAGTCGCGGCAAAATCCTGTGTCGTGCGTCCAAAGGATGATAGCCCCGCGCACAGCCAGCTAGAGAAGATTTTCGGTTCCGCCCTCCGGACGAGGGTCTGTCCGCGCGTTGTTGGTTCGGATGGTTGCGCGGCTTTGAGTTTCCGGCTTCGGGATAGGCGTCTTTGGTTTGCGATAATAACGGAAGGGGTGCGCTCGGCTCCGTAACGTGTTCCACCCCGCGGACGAAAATCTGTCGTGGGGACCCGGTAGTGGAGGTAAGTCAAGACCGATGTTTTCTTTTCGCCGTTCTGTAGGTGTTCTGGCGGTTACTTCGCTTGTTTCTTTCGGTGCTCTGGCGCAGAGCACAGGTTCCAGCAGCAATCCACCGGCGCAAGATCAGACGCAGCCGCAAGCCCCTGCAGCGACGCAGAGCGAGCAAGGTCCGGCGACGGTCCAGGCGCGCATTCGGGCACGGCGTGAAGCGCGGCGGGCGCAGGCCATCCACGACACATATGCGCATTTGTACGAAGTGTTTGTCGGGGGCGGGTACCAGCGGTTTACTCCGGGGCCGAACCTGCAGCGGGCAACGATGTACTCATGGGATGCGGCGATCAGCCGTTACTGGAGTGAGAAGCTGGGGCTGACGTTTGAGGGCCGCGGCAACTATGGGACTGCGTTTGTAGGGCTGAACGAGACCTCGGTGACGCGGCCGTCAATCAGCTATTACGACGTGCTGGTGGGTCCGACGTACCGCTTCAGGCTGAGGCCGCGATATTCGATCGCGGGGAGCGTGAAGGGCGGTGTGGCCATGAGCAACTTCTCAGGCGACACCAACGGGTTCGGAACAGCCGTGCTGGGTCTGTATCCGGATGGGACGACCTATGCGATCAACGCGAGCGTGATTGGCGAGGTGAACATTACGCCGAATTTTTCGCTGCGCTTGGCGCCGGAGTACATGGCTACCGGGTTTGGATCGACGCTGCAGAATGATCTCGGGTTCACGTATGGATTTGTGTATCGGTTTGGAAGGCAGTGAAAGACAGTTGTCAGTGAATCGTGGGTAGTGATCAGCTAAAGCGGCTCACCGGTTGGTGAGCCGTTGCTATTTGTGAGTGGCGTAGTTGGCTGCTCCCATCAGATGGAGCGAGACGTAGGGTTTGTCGCCGATGAGCCAGCTGCCCGTGTCTTTGCCTGGATCTCATTGTGCCGTTTAGAGGATGAAGCAGATCCTTCGTGCCGCTTACCCCACTTCGTGGGGCCCCGAGCTTGCGGCACTCAGGATGACACAGGAAAATGGTTGAGTATCACTGTTTAGCGCGACTGTTTAGCGGGGCTACGGTTGCAGGATCGGGATGTTGGCGATGCGCTGCTGCCACTCGGCTGGGCCGGTCTGGTGGACGCTGGTGCCCTTTGCATCGACGGCGACGGTGACGGGCATGTCCTTGACTTCGAATTCGTAGATGCCTTCCATGCCGAGGTCCTCGAAAGCCAGTTGGCGGGAGCCGATGATGGCTTTGGAGACGAGGTAAGCGGCTCCGCCAACGGCCATGAGATAAACAGCGCCGAATTCCTTGATGGCCTCGATCGCCGTGGGTCCGCGCTCGGCTTTGCCCACCATGCCAAGCAGGCCGGTCTGGGCGAGCATCTGGCGGGTGAATTTGTCCATGCGCGTGGCGGTGGTGGGGCCGGCGGGTCCGATGACTTCTTCGCGGACGGGGTCGACGGGGCCGACATAGTAGATGAAGCGGTCGCGGAAATCGACGGGGAGACGTTCGCCACTGCTGAGCATGGCAGTTAATCGTTGATGCGCGGCGTCGCGGCCAGTGAGGAGCTTGCCGTTGAGGAGAAGCACTTCGCCTGGTTTCCAAGTGGCGGCTTCGGCGCGCGTGATGATGTCGAGGTTGACGCGCGTGGCTTTGGAGACATCGTAGGTGAGCTTGGGCCAATCCTCGAGGTTGGGCGGATCGAGGTAGGCGGGGCCGGAGCCGTCGAGGATGACGCTTGCGTGGCGGGTCGCGGCGCAGTTGGGGATCATAGCCACGGGCAGGTTGGCGGCGTGGCACGGGGTGTCGAGGACCTTGACATCCAGAACGGTGGTGAGGCCGCCGAGACCCTGTGCGCCAATGCCAAGGCGATTCACCTTGTCATACAGCTCAACGCGGATTTTTTCGGCGGTGGTTTTGGGGCCTCGTGCGATGAGGTCCTGAATGTCGATGGGTTCCATGAGGGCTTGCTTGGCGAGGAGCATGGCTTTCTCGGCGGTGCCGCCGATGCCGATGCCGAGCATGCCGGGCGGACACCATCCTGCGCCCATGGTGGGGACGGTTTTGAGCACCCACTCGACGACGGAGTCGGAGGGGTTGAGCATGACGAACTTGCTTTTGGCTTCGGAGCCTCCGCCCTTGGCCGCGACGGTAATTTCGACGGTGTTGCCGCGAACGAGTTCGACGTTTACGACGGCGGGGGTGTTGTCCTTTGTGTTCCTGCGGGTTCCGGCTGGGTCAGCGAGGAGCGAGGCGCGGAGCTTGTTGTCGGGATCGAGGTAGGCGCGGCGAACGCCTTCGTCTGACATTTCCTGGATGTCAAGCGTGGGTGCGCCACCGTTTGGGCCTTCAAATCGAACATTCATGCCAAGCTTGACGAAGACGTTGACGATGCCGGTGTCCTGGCAGATGGGGCGGTGGCCCTCGGCGCACATGCGGCTGTTGATGAGGATCTGCGCGATAGCGTCCTTGGCCGCGTGGGACTGTTCGCGCTCGTAGGCCTTTGTGAGGTTGGTGATGTAGTCGGTGGGGTGGTAATAGCTGATGTACTGCAGCGCACCGGCGACGCTGGCGATAAAGTCTTCCTGGCGGATAACGGTCATGGGTGAAGCTCCTCGAACCTTATAGGGTAAAGGATTCGTCGGGGTGCTGGCAGGGGAGCGATTGGGTAGACTGACGGGAGTGAGGGAACAACACGGTGATTGAAGAAGCCAAAGGTGCGAAGCAAACGAAATCTCTGGCGCTAGTCGGTCTTGCAACTACGGCCGCCGCCATGGGATTTGTGGCGATTGGCGCATTTGCAATCGGGCGACTTGCGATAGGCCGTTTGCGGATCAAGACCGCCACCGTCGGGTCTCTTGAGATTCAGGAATTGGACGTGAAGCGACTTCGCGTAGGCGAGGTCATCGTCAGCGGGTCGCTCAAACTGCCGGGAGAGCGATAGTCGTTCACAGAGTGGTGGTGTTCAGTAAAACTGGCTTGAGCGGGAAAGTCAGAGGTGTGATCAGCTCCCTTGATGATGGTCACGACTGCTCCTGAAAAGCGCGACTCTCAAGGTCAAATGCGCAACATCACATGTCACTTTCAACGTTCTTGCAACCAGCATCTTTCCAGCCCACTTCGCACAGGGTCATGCGCAGGCTCCAGTATCGGTTCCGGGTGAGAAGCGTTAGCCAGGCGTTTGGATCGGTGTCTGGGTAATGGATTCTTGCAAAATCGACCCACGCATCGCGGTATTTCAGCCATGCGCGCTCTGCATTGCGAATTTCTTCAGGCTTGATGAGGCCATTGTCGTCCTGAAAATCTTGTGCCGCGGCCAACGTAAGTGTCTTCTTGTAAGTCGCGTTCAGATCGATGTCGGCTCTCTCGAAGTCTGCATGTGACCCCTTGGGAAGATGACCGCTCTCGAACAATTGGATGGCTTTAAGGAACTTGTCTCGTTGACGCTCTTCAACTTCATTTGTTCGAAGGTTTCGAATTGTTCCGCCCTGATAAACTTCTCGTCCATGCGCCTCGATGTAGTCGTCGCTGGCCTTTTGCAGGAATTTGAAAGCATTCCGATCCCTCGGCGGCCATTTCTGCATGAGTGTATCGAGTGAGTCTAGTCGCTGTTGCGCCGCAGCTTCAGAATCGTAGGCGGCACAGAAGTTCATTTCGAAAGTCGTCATCGCTTCGTCGCAGTAGCGAAATTTCTTCTGGATGATGTGTGGTTGTATCGGTAGCTTTTCGATGTCTTGAATTCCCGGATCAGATAGTTCGGATTCGCATGCAAAGCGCAGCGCCAGGCTCTTGTTCTGGTCTACTCCTTCGCCATTGGCATAAAGCACCGTTAGCATTGCGGAACCACCGAAGAGACTAGCCGTCGTGTACTTCGGCTGCAGGTCAGCCAGTTGAGCCAACCGCTCGGACCATGCGCATTGCCGAGCCGCGGCGTAGTCCACTTTTGTGCCGATGCCGGAATAGAGCTTGTAGGAATTGCATTCTGGCCATTGCTTTGGAGCGGGTACCTGGGATGCCTCACTTGGAAGCGGACTTTGAAGATATTGCTTGCACTCGTTCGAGCTTGGAACCTGCGCGAATGTGGGAATCGCGCACGCGAGCGCTGTGGCGAACAAACGTGCCCGGAGGATCATGCGGAAAGGATAGCGTGATCAGTGGGGATCGTCGCTTAATTGAGTGAACAGCGTGCCAGACTGATCAGGGGTGGGGTAGGTGGGTTGACCATTCACGACTTTGAGGAAGGGCGTGAGCTGGTGCTCGGCGGCGGGAGCACGGGTGAGAATGTCACGGACTTCCCAACCCTGGAGGGTCATGGCGTCGGCGATGAGGGAGCGGTGGCAGCGCCAGGGCACGGCTTCAGCGCACATGATCGCGGTCGGAGTTGCGCGGGCTATTTGGGTGAGGGCGGCGATGCCTTCGGCAAATTGCGGCGTGGACATATAGTCCGCATAGCCGCGAAAGGATGCGTTGCGCCAACCGGTGTTGATGGAGTTCTTGCGGGTGTGGCGGCGGCCGCCGAGGGCTTTCAAATGCGTGTAATCGATGTTGGCTGCGCGGAGCGAGGCCTCGAGTGCATCGGTATTGAATTGCGGAACGTGGCGTGATTTAGGAATGGAGCGGACGTCGACGAGATGATGCACGCGGTGCGCATTCAGCAATTCGATGAACTCTTCGATGGAGTGGGTCGAGTGACCGATGGTGTAGAGGACGCTGGTCGCCACAGTTTCATCGTATCGCCATCTCATCTCACACTGCAGCGTCCGTCTTCGGGTTTCGGTCTTCGGAGCAGCATGCCCTAAGCTAGAGGCATGGCGGACTATCCTGCGGATTCTGTTCCGGATGCAAAACCCTCGTCAATGCTGGTGCGGGAGGGGGCGAAGGCTCCGGATGCGCTGTTTGATGTTCTCGTGATCGGTGCCGGGCCAACAGGGCTGGCTTGCGCGATCGAGGTTCAGAAGGCGGGGTTCTCGGTGGTCCTGGTGGACAAAGGATGCGTGTGCAACTCACTGTTTCACTATCCCTCGCACATGACATTTTTTACGACACCGGAGTTGCTGGAGATCGGGAACATTCCGTTTCCGAGCCCGAACCCGAAGCCTTCGCGCAACGAGGCACTGCAGTATTACCGGCTGGTGGCGGCGCACTACAAGCTGGACGTGCGGCAGTATGAGCGCGTGGAGCGAGTGGAGGGCGAGGACGGCGACTTCACGGTATTCACGGAGGATCGGTTCGGGCGGCCGGGTCTTTTGCGGGCGCGCAAGCTGATCGTCTCGACGGGCTACTACGACCTGCCGAACCTTATGTGCATTCCTGGCGAGAAACTGAGCAAGGTCTTTCATTACTACAACGATCCGCATCCCTACTTCGACACAGATGTGGTGGTGATCGGCGGGAAGAATTCGGCGGCGATTGCGGCACTGGAGTTGTGGCGCAGCGGTGCGCGGGTGACGCTGGTGCATCGGCATGACGGGATTGCATCGGCACGTAAAGTACTGGATCAAGCCGGACATCGAGAATCGCATCAAGAACGGCGAGATCAAAGCGTACTTCAACACCGATGCGGTTGAGATAACGCAGGACGCCGTGGTGCTGCGGACGCCGCAAGGGACCGAGACGATCAAGAACGATTTTGTGTTTGCGATGACGGGATATCATCCCGACTTCAGCTTTCTCGAGAGCATGGGAGTCCGGTTCGAAGGGGCTGACAAATTGCCGGTCTGCGATCCCGAAACGCTTGAAAGCAATGTGCATGGGATTTATCTTGCTGGTGTAATTGTGGCGGGCTCGCGTACGAACGAAATCTTCATCGAGAACGGCAGATTTCATGGCGGGCAGATTGCGCGGGCGCTACTGAGTAAACAGGTTGGCGCGCAGGTTAAGGCGGCGGACTTCTGATTTCCGGTAGACTTGGGAAAGCAGATTCCTGTTGAGGTTCAATTGATGCGATGGTGGCCCCGCACCGTCCGATGGCAGCTGATTCTTTGGCTGATGATTCTAGAGGCGCTTTCTGTGGCGCTGTTTGCGGCGGTCCTTGTAAGTGTGGAGGGTCGCGAGATACGCCGGCGAGCGCTTGAACGGCTGGCCCACCAGTCGACCTCGGTCGCGCTCCAGGCAGAAGAGGCATATCGGCAGGGACGCCCGGATCTTGTCTTTCCCTCGTTGCGCATGATGGGCGAGGCGCCGAGCGTGGAGCGCGCCAAGATCACAGATAAGGCCGGCAGCGTGCTGTTCGTCAGCAGCGGCGATGCTGCGCAGACGCAGCTCGAGCCGGCGGAGAAGGCGCAGATCGCGCGGATTCAGCAGCATCAGCCCCTTGTATTTTCGTTTGGCGATCATCGCCGGGAGGGCGTTAAGGCCATCTACGATGGCGACAAGGTTCGCGGCTATGCGTGGGTCGAGACAGATCGCTCGTGGGACACCGAACAACTTGACACGGTTCTGCGCAGCTCGTTTTCGTTCGGGCTGATATGGATTGGTGCGTCGGGTTTGCTGGTACTGCTGATGTCGCGTTCCATTTCGCGGCCATTGAGCATTCTGCAAAGCGGGACGCGCGCGCTGATGGAAGGGCCGGGGACAAGTTCGAAATTTCCACTGCCGGTAACAGTGGAGAACGAATTCGGCGATCTGATCCAGGCGTTCAACAGGATGGTGGCATCACTTGAGGAACAGCGGTCGGGCCTCAACGATACGTTGTCGCTGCTGGATTCGATGCTGGCCAATGCGCCCATCGGGCTGGTGTTTTTCGATCGGCAATGCCGGATCGTGCGCGTGAACCAGGTATTTGCGGAGATGACGGGAGTTGCGTTGAGCCGTCACCTCGGACGCACGCTGCCCGAGGTGTTGCCGGAGCGCATCGCCACCCGGCTTGAGGAGGCTGTACGGCATGTGATCGAGTCAGAGTCGCCCGTACATGACCTGGAACTCGATGGGCAAGTCGTGCAAACCGGACCGCGGACCTGGCTGGTTACGGCCTATCCGGTGCGGCCCACTCCCAACCCGGTGCGGTGGGTGGGCGCGATTGTGATGGATGTGAGCGAGCGCAAGCGCAGCGAAGACGCGCTGCGCAGAACAGAAAAGCTGGCGGCAACCGGGCGTCTTGCAGCTTCAATCGCGCACGAGATCAACAATCCGCTGGAGGCTATTACAAATCTGCTGTACCTGTTGCGCAGGTTCTGCCAGCTGGATTCCTCGGCGCTGAATTACGTGATCGATTGCCGAACGTGAAGTGCATCGCATGTCGGAGATCACGCAGCAGACGCTGCGCTTTTACCGGCAATCGACGTTGCCGGCGCGCGCGACGATGGAGGAGCTGCTGGATTCGGTGCTGGATATGTACAGCGCAAGGCTTAGCACGCAGGGCATCATGCTGGAGCGGCGGTATGAACCGAGTCTCGATGTGTACTGTTTCGCGGGCGAAATCCGCCAGGTGATCTCGAACCTGGTGAGCAACGCGATAGACGCGACGGCCGGCGGTGGCCGCCTGATTGTACGTGCGCGGCGTTCGCGGGACTGGGTGCACCCGGTGCGCGACGGGGTGCGGATGACCATCGCGGATACGGGCAGCGGCATGATCAGGGGAGTGCGCGAGCGGCTGTTTGAGGCGTTTCTTTACGACCAAGGGCGCAACCGGCACCGGACTGGGACTCTGGGTGAGTCACGAGATCATCCTCAAGCATCATGGAATTATCCACCTGCGCAGCCGAGAGGCGGAGGGGGGAGTTTCCGGGGGGACGGTCTTCCAGATCTTCTTTCCGGACAACGAGGATTTAAGCAGCAGGGTCGTGGCGGAAGAGCGGGCGGTGGCGAGGGCCTAGAGAGGGAAACTAGAAATTCCGGACGAAATCTGGACCTCGGAAGTCAGTTACCAAAGCGCGGAACTTTTGCCGGGGACTCGGGTTGGTAATGATGACGGTAGCGCCAAGTGACCGTCAAAATAAAGGACATCGGCACCAAAGCTGCGCGTCGGCGCAGATATGCATGCGGGAGACTCAAGAATGAACAAGTCAAAGATATTCAGGTTATTTTTTTCGGTTGGAGTGATTGCTTTGGCGGGCGCGATGGCGCTGGCGCAGGACGCCGCGCCGTCGAATGGGCCACGCAGCGACGGACAGATCGAGATGGACGTGGTACACGCGCTGGATGCTTCGCAGGCTCTGAAGAACGACCTGATCACAGCAGCGACTATTCAGAGCGAGGTGACGCTTTCGGGAACCGTGTCCAGTGACTCTTCGAAGCAGCTGGCGGAATCGATTGCAAAGACAGTTCCCGGGGTGACAAAGGTTCATAACAACCTGAAAGTCGGCAATCCGGCGGACGACGCCAATGCGCAGGGCGCTCCGGCGAACGACCCGAGCAACGACATGGCAGATGCCCAGACGACATCGCCGCCCCAAGGTTCGCAGGACAACGGGCAGAATCCCAATAATCCCAACTACGGCCAGAATGCGCCCTGGCCAGAGTGTGCCGCCGAGCATCAACCAGGCTCCTCCGCCGAACTGGGGAGACCAGAATCAGCAGCCTGCCTACGGGCAGCAGCCGCCAGCTTATGGACAGCAGCAACCTCCTTACGGACAGCAGCAACCTGGGTACGGTCAAGCTCCTCCGCCTCCTGGATACGGACAGGCTCCTCCGCCTCCGGGCTATGGACAACAGCCTCCTCCTCCGGGATATGGGCAGCAGCCAGGTTATGCGCAGGCTCCGCCTCCGCCGCGGTATCAGATGCCGCGTGGACCGGTCACCGTTCCGCAGGGGACTCTGATCCAGGTGCGGACCAATGAGCCTGTGAACAACAAGCGGGCAAAGGGCGGCGAGCCGATCCAGTTCACGGTGATCCAGGACGTTACGTTCGGTGGAGTGCTGGCGATTCCGCGCGGCGCAACGGTGCATGGCGTGATTGCCGACGTGAAGCGTCCCGATCCCGGTTCGCTTACCGGCAGCAATGAACTGGCGCTGGAACTCACATCGCTCGACCTTATGGGACAGAGCTATCCGCTGCAGTCGGACATGTTCAAGGTAAAAGGACCCGGCAAGGGCGCGCGGTCTGCTGAGAATACGATTGGCGGAGCGCTGGTAGGCGCGATCATCGGCGGCGCGATCGGCCGTGGTGAGGGCGCTGCGATCGGTGCAGTGGCCGGAGGCGGCACGGGCGCAGCGGCATCGGCGGCTTCATCGGGTCCGGGCGTTTGGATCCCGGCGGAAGCGCTGGTGAGCTTCCACCTGGCAGCTCCGGTGACGGTGCCGCCAGTTACACAGCAGGAGGCTGCGCGATTGGGACAGGGACTGTATCCCGGTGGACCGAATCTGTACCGTCGTGGGCCGTACGGGTATCCGTATAGTCCATACCCCTATGCGTATGCCCCGGTGTATTACCGGCCGTATTACTTCTCTGGCGGGTACTACTACTGGCGGTAAGACTTTGTAAGACGCCGGTGAGACAACGGGGAAATCTGTAAGACACCGGCGGAATTTGGCAGACAAAATCAAGAGATGTACGACGGCGGGCATCCTTCTGGGAGGGGGGTGCCCGTTGCATTTTTCGGATCGCTTTCAGGGGGCCCAGGACTAGTCGTAGCGCAGGGCGGCGATGGGGTCGATTCTGTCGCACGACGGGCGGGGATGCAGTACGCAAACACAGCTTCCGGAGAAGCGCCGAAGGACAATGCGGCTCAAGCCTTACCTGGGATTTAGAGAGAAGGAAACAGGGAAAGGGTGTGGCTGCCGGACGGGTGTCGGAGCCGGGGTCGTCTATAATGGGAGGTGCATCGCAACGTGCGAGAATTGCGCTTTTTTGTGAGAGATTTGCCCCTGGAATGCCGCCATCGGAGCGGCGGGGCGGTGAGGCTCTCCTGTATGCGCGTAGAGAGTTGAAGGCTTAGACCCACCCATGATTCGTTTTCTTCAGCAGGACAATCGCGTCGTCAAGGCACTTTTTGTCGTGATCATCGCCGCCGCGTCGGTATCGATGGTTGTTTATCTGATTCCTGGCCTGACCGGTCAGGGAGCCACTGCGGCGGGCACGTATGCCGTGGTCTATCCGCACTGGTACAGCAAGTTCTTATCGAGCGGCGAGGCAATCAGCCAGGAGAAGGTGTCGGCGCAGGCACGGCAGCAGCTGCAGCAGCGGAATCCGCAGTACGCGTCGAATCCGATGATCGTGAACCTGTTTGAGCAGCAGGTTGGTCAGCAGATGGTGCAGCAGCAAATTCTGCTTGCCGAAGCGGCGAAGCTCGGTATCTCGGCGAACAACAACGATGTGGTCCAGTTCCTGCACCAGGGACAGGCGGGGCAGGTGCTGTTTCCGAATGGCAAATTCATCGGGCAGGATCAGTATGCCTCGTTGATCAGCAGCCGATTCGATATGTCCGTTGCCGATTTCGAAGAGAGCGTTCGCCACGACATTACGATTCAGCGGCTGCGGGCGTATGTAACGGCCGGCCTGACGGTGAGCGAAAAGGAAGCGCGCGAGCAGTTCCTGAAGAGCGGCACGAAGATCAAGTTTGACTACGCCGTGATCTCTGCGGATGACATTCGCAAGTCGATTAACCCTACGGATGCCGAGCTGGAATCCTTCTTCAAGAAGAACGCGGCGCGCTATGCAAATGCGGTGCCGGAACAACGCGTGATCAGCTATTTTGCGTTTACTCCGAACGATGTGCCCGGGGGCGTGCAGCAGCCGACGCAACAGGAGATCGAGGCGTACTACAACGCACACAAGAACGAATACTCGGTGCCGGAACAGGCCAAGTCGCGGCACATTCTGATCCAGGTGCCTCAGGGTGCAGACGCGAAGACTGATGCGGCGGCCAAGGCCAAGGCGCAAGATGTTCTGAACCAGATCCAGAAGGGCGCGAACTTTGCCGATCTGGCGAAGAAGTACTCGGATGACCCCGGCAGCAAGGATTCCGGTGGCGAGCTTGGATTTGCGCAGCGCGGACACATGGTGCCGGAGTTTGACAACGCCATCTTCACGCAGAAAATTGGTGATACGAAGATCATCAAGACGCAGTACGGCTACCACATTGTGCAGGTCGAGGAGCGGACGGCAGCGCACACTCAGTCGCTTTCTGAGGTGCTGCCGACGATCCAGGCGACCCTGATACGCGAGAAGTCGACTGGTGCGCAGGATGCTTTTGCGCGCGCGCTGACTTCAGAGGCGATCAAGAACGGCTTGGACAAGACTGCTGCGGCGCACCATCTGCAGGTTGTGACCACGCCCCCGGTGAATGCATCAGGAGTGATTCCTGCATTGCCGGATGGAACGCAACTGATTGCGCATGCGTTTGAGGCCAAGCCGACGGATCCGCCGCAGTCTGCGCCCACGGGTGAGGGATATGCGATTTTCCAGCTGAAGAGCGTGATTCCCGCGCACGCGCCGACGTTTGCAGACTGGAAGAGCCATGTTGCCGATGACTACCGCAACGAGCAGGTGCCGGCGCTAATGGGGCAGAAGACTGCAGAGCTGGCTGCAAAGGCGAAGGCTGAGAACGATCTCGCGAAGGCTGCCAAGGAGATGGGCGCGAGCTTCAAGACCAGCGACCTTGTCGACCAGACCGGGCAGGTACCGGAACTAGGAGCGGTGGGACAAGTGGCTCCCCAGTTGTTCGATATGACGCCGGGCACGGTGAGCGGACCAATCAACGCGGGCCGCACCGGAGTGGTTGCGAAACTGGTGGACAAGCAGCAGCCGAGCGATGCGGAGATCGCGAAGAACCTCGACCAGGTTCGCGATCAGCTTCTCGAGCAGAAGCGGCAGGAAGCCTTCGAGATCTTCGCCAACAACATCATTACCGAATACAAGAAGAACAATCGAGTGCGCATCAATGCAAAGGCGCAGAGCCCGCTTACCGGCGAGTAGTTCAAATTAGCAAACCCTGATCGAAGGCCCGCTTGTTAAAAGCGGGCCTTCATGTTTGCGGGTGAAGAATTGTTACTGTGGCTGTGTCCGCCATATGCAACGGAGATAATACTGTCATGGATTTCCAACGCTCGTCCGGCATTTTACTGCATATCAGTTCTCTGCCTTCGTATGGAGGCATCGGCGACCTCGGCCCAGCCGCATATGAATTCATCGAATTCCTGGCGGCCGCGAAACAGCATGTGTGGCAGGTGCTGCCGCTCTGTCCGACGGGATACGGGAATTCGCCGTATGCGGGCTCGTCGGCTTTTGCGGGGAATCCTTACCTGATCAGCCTGGAGTACCTGGTGGACTGGGGTTGGATCGAAAGGGGTCGCATCGAGGGCCTGGCGGGTCGCAGCGGCAGCGTGGATTTCGGGCAGGTGGAGCAGCGGAAGCTTCCGCTGCTGTATGAGGCTGCCGGCAATTTTCTCGATCGCGGCGCACACGATCCGGAACTCGCGGCGCAGTGGAAGCGTTTTGAAGATTTCTGCAGCGCGGAGTCGAACTGGCTGACGGATTACGCAATGTACGCAGAACTACGTCGGCGATTCAATACAGGCGCGTGGGCCGAGTGGCCAGAGGCGGTTCGGCGGCGCGAGCCGAAGGCATTGGCGAAGGTGGCCGCCGAGGCCGGGCGCAAGCTTGCACAGGAGCAGGCGCTGCAGTTTGCGTTCGCCACGCAGTGGACGAATCTGCGCGCAGCCGCGGCGCAGCATGGGATTCGCGTTCTTGGCGACGTAGCAATCTTTGTGAATATGGATTCGGCGGATGTGTGGACGCACCCGGACATCTTTGAACTCGATGAGGATCTCCGTCCGATTCACATCGCCGGAGTGCCGCCGGATTATTTTTCGCCGACGGGACAGCGGTGGGGAAATCCGCTATATCGGTGGGATGTGCTGGCGGAGCGCGGGTTTGACTGGTGGATCGATCGCATTCGCCGATCGCGCGAGTTGTATGACTTGATTCGGCTCGATCATTTTCGCGGGTTCGAGGCGTACTGGTCGATTCCAGCGGAGGAAGAAACGGCAATCAACGGCGAGTGGGTGAAAGCGCCGGGAATGGAACTGTTCCGCGCGCTCGAAGCGGCACTGGGACCGCTGCCGCTGGTTGCAGAGGACCTTGGGTTGATTACGCCCGAGGTGGATGCCCTGCGACTGGAACTGGCGATGCCGGGAATGCGGGTGCTGCAGTTCGGATTTGGCGACAAGGGTGCACACATGCATTTGCCCCAGCAGTACGTTCCGAGAACCGTGGCGTATACCGGCACACACGACAATGACACCACACCCGGGTGGTGGGCGACGCTGGGCAAGAGGGAACGCACGGCGGTAGAGGCGCTCCTGGGTCCGATAAACGATCGGCCGACGTGGCCGCTGATTCGGGCAGCTGCAGGAAGCGTTGCAGAAATTGCGATTGTGCCGATACAGGACTTGTTTGAGTTCGGACCGGAGGCGCGGATGAATACGCCGGCAGTGCCCGATGGAAACTGGAGCTGGCGCGTGCCGCAGGGTTGCTGGAAGCCGCAAATCGCCGCGAAACTGGCTGCGCTTGTGGAGGTGACGGATCGCGATAATGATCCGCTGGCGCTGGGGCACGGTGAAATGGAGACGGAAGAAGCCTGAGGCCGGTTACGTGCGTAGCCTTTGTCGAATGCGTGGACCTTGTTATCCTTGGCGCACATGGAAACAGCAGCGGCGATTCAGACCCACGGGCTCACGCGATGCTTTGGCGCGCTAACCGCGGTGCAGGACGTGACGTTCACAGTGGCGACCGGCCAGTTTTTTGGATTCCTTGGACCGAACGGCGCGGGCAAGTCCACGACGATCAAAATGCTGACGGGGCTGCTGGAGCCGACGGCGGGCACGATTGACATCCTGGGCAAGCCATTCAGCGCCGGGGCACTCGACCTGAAGCGGCAGATTGGCGTCGTCCCGGAAGGGATGGCGCTGCTGGGGCGGCTTACGGCGCCGGAGTATCTCCGGTTTGTTGGGCGTATGTACGGTCTGGAGCGGGAAACGGTGAATCGCCGCACCGAAGAATTGCTGGAGTTCATGCAATTGGCGGATGAGCGGCGCAAGCTGGTCACGGATTTCTCGCACGGCATGCAGAAGAAACTGGCGTTGGCCGCGGCGGTGATTCATGGGCCGCGGGTGCTGTTTCTCGATGAGCCATTTGAGGGCGTGGATGCGATTGCGGCAGGCATGCTGAAAACCATGCTGCAGGGAATGATCAATCGCGGCGCTACCATCTTTCTTACTACGCACGTCCTGGAGATTGTGGAACGGCTGTGCAGTCACGTGGCCATCATTCACCAGGGGCGGCTGGTTGCGAACGGGTCGATCGAGGAGTTGCGCGCGGGTGTGGCCAGCACATTGCCGGGTGCGGAGCGCGAACAGCGGCTGACGCTGGAAGAAATCTTCCTCTCGATCGTGGGAGCGAGCGGGCAGGAGCAGGCGCAGGAGCTTTCATGGCTGGCGTAGCGCAGGCCCAGAACGCAACGATCGGCCCAGGAGGACCGTTTGGCCACATGGCGCGTCGCCAGTATACGGCGCTGGTGGCAATGCGCTGGAGGATGGTGGTCAACAGTGTGCGCTCTGTGCAAGGTGCATTCGAGTTTGGCGCGCGTGGGGTCGCATTCATCATCTACTCGATCATGGGGCTTTCGCTGGGTTTCGGACTTGGCGCGGGTGCATTTTCGATGGTTTCGAGCGGCCACCTGCAACTTCTGTCCGCATTGTTCTGGACTGTGCTTCTGGTCTGGCAGGTGCTGCCGATTGCACTGGCTTCGTTTCAGGAACAATTTGATCTGAACGGGCTGTTGCGATTCCCAGTGAGCTTTGGTTCGTTCTATCTGCTGCACGTGGTGTTCGGGCTTGTGGATGTTCCGACAATTCTGGGCGGTATCTGCAGTTTCGGGATCCTGGCCGGTGTGACGCTGGCGCGGCCTGGCTTGTTTTTGTGGACGGCGCTCGTACTCGCGGCGTACGCGCTCTTCAACATTCTGCTGGCGCGCACTGTGCTGGCCTGGGTGGATCGCTGGCTGGCCAAGCGCAGATCCCGTGAAGTGGTGAGCGCGATCTTTCTGTTGCTGATGTTGAGTCTGCAACTTTTGAACCCGGCGCTTCGGAGCGGTGCTCATTTTCAACGACCAAACAGAGCCGCGGCGAAAGCCAACCAGCAGAAAATTACGGACGAGTTGAAACCCTGGGCTAGGTCTGCGATTGCAGTGGGGCCATGGCTGCCGCCGGGCCTCGCTGCCGAAGGAATTTACCAGGACGCGATTCAGAAGACGCCCTTCGCGCTCGAATCGATGGGCGTGCTCGGGCTCTACATCCTGGCAACGGGAGCTTTGCTGGGCTTCCGTCTTCGCGCGGAGTTTCGAGGAGAGAAACTGAGCGATGCGCCAGCTGCACGAAAGAGGAACGAGAATGACAGTAAGTGGCTGATTGATGGGTCAGGCCCTATCGCCGCTGTGATGGAAAAGGAGCTTCGTACGATACCGCGGTCGATGCCATTGCTGTTCGCCATGGGGGCGCCGCTTCTAACGGTTCTGGTGATCAGCACGCTGTTTCGGAACGGAGCGCTCGGCGGACGTCCATTCCAGCTCGCGTTTCCGCTTTGCGTTTGTTACGCGCTGCTCGGGTTTACGCAGTTGATCTTCAATAACCTCGGCGCGGAAGGAACGGGCATCCAGATGCTGTTTCTTTCGCCAACGCCGATTCGGACCGTTCTGCTGGCGAAGAACCTGCTGCACGGAATGTTGTACGCTATGGTGGCAATTCTTGCCGGGGTTCTGGCAACACTTCGATTGGGCGCACCGGATCTGACCGTGCTCGCTGCAACCATAGCGTGGGTATTGTTTGCGCTGCCGACGAACCTCGCAGCGGGCAACTTGCTGTCTCTGACCATGCCGTATCGCGTGAATCTGGGACGCATCTCGCGCCAGCGCGGGTCTCAGGCCAGCGCGTTGGTGAGTATGCTGATCCAGGCCATTGTCATGGGCTGCGGTGGGGCCGTATTGGAGCTTTGCATCCACTTCGATAAGGGGTGGCTGGCGGCACCTATTCTTCTGGTCCTGGGAGGAGTGGCTCTGGTGGTGTGGACGCGCGTCCTGCGAAGTGCCGATGCCCTCGCCAATCGCAATCGGGAAAACCTGATTGCCACGCTGGGGAAGACGGAATAGGACGAAGCAATCCGCTTTCAACTTGGGACGTTTTGCTTAAGTCCGTACTGCGCAGCCGACTTTCTTAGCTGAAATCTGAACTGGACAGGGGCTTCTGGCGTATTTCTGGTCAGCAGGATTAATATTCGGCTGGTTCCAACGTCATCTCTATGAAGGATCAGAAAGGGCAGCCCGTGGCAATCGCCAGTCCGACCATGCCGGCGGTGGAAACGCAACAGCGTCTTTCCGATCTGTTCGCAATGCATCATCGTCGTGTTCTGATGGCTGCTTACCGCATTACGGGCAGCATGGCAGACGCGGAGGATGTGGCGCAAAGTGTGTTTCTGCGGTTGACGGCGGGTGGTGAACTCGCAGTCAGCAATGCGGGCAGCTACTTGTATCGCGCGGCCATCAACGGAGGGCTCGATCTGCTGAGGCGGAGAAATGCCGCGGCAAGCGAACCACTGGATTCGGCGGCGGACGTGACCTCCCAAGGTCGCGGATCGCGGCCGGAGGCTGAGGCTGCAAGCAGCGAACTGGTTCAGTGGCTGCGAACGGCACTTGCAGAGCTGAGCCCGCGTGCTGCGGAGATATTCACGCTGCGCTACGTGGAAGAACTGGACAATCGCGAAGTTGCCGCGCTGATGCACACATCGCAGGCGGTAGTGGCGGTAACGCTGCACCAGGTGCGATCGAAGCTGAAGAAGCGGCTCACAGAGATGGGACGGGGGAACCGATGAAGAACCAGGACGAAGTGCTGGACAAGGCAATCAAGTCGATGCGCGAGGCCGAGCCGGAAGCTGGTCAGCTCTCCGCTTCTGCTGAAAAGGTGGCGGGAAGGCTGGGTATTGCGTATGCGGATAACTCGGTCGCTGAAAGCTGCGAGGAGATGCGGCCGCTGCTGGATGCGTATCGTGCGGGCACGCTTCCCGAGAATCGAGCGCTTCTGGTGAAGGCGCATCTGCGTGAGTGTGGCGTGTGCCTGCGTCGAGTCCATTCGGGTTCCGGTGCGGTGGACTGGTCCGCGCCGAAGGTAATGCCTGTGCGTACGCCGGTGCGGCCTTGGGCGATGACGTGGGCTATGGCAGCGTCGCTTGCGCTGGCGGCGACGGGACTGTTTGTGTACAAAGCCTACTGGCAGGTTCCTCCAGGCGTGCGTGCCGAGGTGCAGTCGATCGATGGATCGGCCTCTCTGATTACGGATTCGGGTGATCGGCTGCTGGCACCGGGTGCGCAGTTGAAGGAAGGCGATGAACTGCGGACTTCGGGTGGATCGCATGCAGTTCTGCGGCTGGCTGATGGTTCGACCGTAGAGATGAACGAGCGAAGCGCGGTGAGTGTCGGAGCGCGCGGACGCAACATGACGGTTGATCTTGATCATGGCGCGGTGATCGTGAAGGCGGCGCATCGTACTTCGGGCCACTTGTATGTGAAGACCGACGATTGCAGCGTTGCCGTGACCGGCACGGTGTTTTCAGTAAACGCCGGAATCAAGGGATCGCGCGTGGCCGTTTTTCAGGGAGCGGTTGAAGTAGCGCACGCCGGCGTGGAGTCGACAATCAACGCGGGCGATGAGTTCACAACTTCGCACAATCTTGCACCGGAGCCGATGAGCGAGCAGGTTGCGTGGAGTCCAAATCGCGATCAATACATCGAGCTGCTCGCGCAGTTTTCGACGCTGCAGCATCGCATCGAACAGATTCCGATACCGCAGCGTTATGGAAGCGATCTGCTGGATCGGATGCCGGGGGAGACGCAGCTCTACGTCAGCATTCCGAATCTCGGTGATTTCGTAAGCCAGGCGAAGGGCATCTTCGAGGATCAGCTCAAGCAAAGTCCGGCGCTCCAGCAGTGGTGGACGAACGGCAAGCAGGACAAGACGGCTGAACTGGATACGCTGGTGAACAAAGTGCACGATCTCAGCCAGTATCTTGGCGACGAGATGGTGATCGTGGCGCTGAAGCAGCAGAAGGGTGCTGGATTTGCGGTTGTTGCCGATGTGCAACGCAGCGGGCTGGCCGATCTGCTGAAACAACAGTTCGTGGCCGAATCGCATGGCGCGCTGACGGTGCTGGATGAGAGCACGCTTCATAGTGCGTCGGGCGGCAAGCAGGGGAATGGCGCGTTTGCGCTGGTGGGAGCGAAGCAAGTTATCTTCTCCAACAGCATCGATACGCTGAAGACAATTGATGCGCAGTTGAATTCCGGTTCGAGCGGATTTGCTGCTTCCGATTTTGGACAGCGGATCAAGGCTGCTTACGACCGCGGAGCCGGTGTCATTCTGGCTGCAAATCTACAGCAGATGCTTGCAGGGGCAGCGGACCACAGCGGCAAGAAGGGCGATGCATTTCTGCAGGAGTCGGGTATCAGCGGCGTGCGCTACCTGATCGCCGAGCACCGCGAATCGAATGGAACTCCGGAGAATCATTTGAACCTGCAGTTCTCTGGCGGCCGTCAGCGCGTGGCTTCGTGGCTGGGCGCTCCTGCTCCGGTCGGTTCGCTTGATTTTGTATCGCCGAATGCAGCGCTCGCAGTGGCCGGTGTTTCCAAGGATCCGACGGCCATTGTCGATGACATCGTTGCCATGATGTCGACGGACAAGAACGGCATGGACAACTGGAACAAGGCGCAATCCGAACTCGGCATCGATATCCGTAACGATCTTGCTGGAAATCTTGGCGGCGAGTTCCTGTTCGCGCTGGATGGTCCGGTGTTGCCTACACCTTCGTGGAAGGCCATTATCGAAGTGCGCGACTCCGCGAGGTTTGAGACGACGCTGGAGCGGTTGGTGCAGGCGGTGAACAACCATGTGCCGCAAGGAAAGGACGCGCATCACATCACGATTGACTCAAGCCAGGCGGGCGCTCAGACTTTCCATACGGTGCATGATGCGTCGACAGGTGCGGCTGTAGCGGAATACACATTCGCCAACGGATACATGATCATCGCTCCGACGCGTGCTTTGCTGATGGATGCGCTACGTGTGCACTCCACTGGTGATTCCCTGGGACGTTCGGCGAGCTTTAAGGCGCTGCTGCCGGTAGATCAGAATGAGAACTATTCGGCGGTGGCGTATCAGAACCTCGGACCCGTTTTGACTCCATTGCTTTCGCAGATGAGTGGCGAGTCGGCGGATGCACTGAAGAAGCTGGCATCTGACTCTCATCCCACCGCGATTTGCGCGTGGGGCAAGGACGCCGGGATTGAAGCGGCCAGCAACAGTAACCTCTTCGGGTTCGATTTCCTGACGCTCGGCAGGCTGTTGCATTCTGAGCATAAGGGAAATGCGGTCGCTCCGGAACAAATGTAGCCAACTGCACGTAAGAGAAGACATGGGCGTGATTGAACTTGATCGACTGGAGGTGCGGCTTGGCGGCCGCACCGTCCTCAATGGACTGACAGGAGAGATGCGCGGCCACGCCATCGGCCTTCTCGGTCCAAATGGCGCGGGGAAATCAACGCTCATCAATACACTGCTTGGATTCCACGAGCCAACTGGCGGCGTTGCCCGGGTGCTTGGCCTGGATGCGCGTGTCGATCGCATGAAGATTCGACAGAGCGTCGGCTACATGCCGGAGAATGATTCGTTCATCGGCAATATGAATGGCGTGCGGTTTGTGCGCTACATGGCGGAACTCGCCGGCCTGCCTCCAGCAGAAGCACTAGAACGCGCACATGAAGCCCTGTTCTATGTCGGACTCGGCGAGGTGCGTTATCGCAAAATCAGCACGTATTCGCTGGGAATGAAGCAGTTGATCAAGCTGGCGCAGGGACTCGCGCACGGACCCAAACTGCTGATTCTTGATGAGCCGACCAACGGGCTCGATCCCACCGCGCGTCAGCGCATGATCCAACTCATCAAGGACATTCGTAAGCAGGGCGGCACGCACCTTTTGATTTCGTCGCACCTGCTGCGCGATATCGATGAGACATGCGATGAGGTGCTGATCCTCAACAAGGGGCGGATTGCAGCAATCTCAAATATCGAGGAAGAGCGGCGCTCGCATCGTAACTTTATCGAGATGGAGATGGTGGGCAGCACCGAGGCATTTGCGCAGAAGATGCGCGCGCTGGGATGCGAATGTGCGAGCTTTGCCGGTGGAAGGGTGAAGCTGGTGATGCCGGATGCCTTGAGCGCACGCGATCTTTACGTGACGGCGGCGGAGCACGGCGTGCAAATTCGGCGAATTCAGCAACGGCGCGATTCGCTTGAAGATATCTTCCTGCGGGCAATGGATTACGAAGGGGGCCGAGTAGACCATGTCAGTGTTTAATCATGATTACCGGCCATACGAAGGGCACTTGACGCCGCTGGGCACACGTCCGTTAGTGCTGGCTCGTTATGCGCTGCATGAAGCATGGTCATCGAAAATCACCATCGGCCTCTTCGTGCTTGCGCTCTTACCGTGCCTGGTGGAACTGGTAACTATCTATGTCGCGGACAATCCGATTGCCCGGGCGCTGATTATGCGTGGGGGGCCTTCGCTGACTATCGGCGAGTCTTTCTTCCTGAAGGTGCTGGAGACGCAGTGCTGGTTTGCGCTGGTGCTTGCAGCATGGATTGCGCCGCGGCTCGTGTCATTTGATTTGAGCGACAACGCACTCCCAATTCTGCTGAGCCATCCCATTTCGCGGTTCAGCTATTTGCTGGGCAAGTTTCTTGCGCTGGCTCTATCGCTGTCCTACGTCACGTGGATTCCAGTTCTGGTCCTGTTTCTCTACCAGTGCTACGCGTCGCAGGAGCCGTGGGCAATGGCGCACCTGTCACTCGCGTTCGGCATTTTCGCCGGCGCGCTCGTCTGGATCGTGGTGCTCTCATTGATCGGGCTCGCTGTATCGTCGTGGGTGAAATGGCGCGTAATTGCGACGGGCGCGATATTTGCTGTGGTGTTTGTGCCGGCCGGTGTCGGCGGCATCGCCAGCGCAATTCTGCGGACAAAGTGGGGCTTGCTGTTGAATGTTCCGGTCGTGATGACGGAGATCTGGCAGCGGATGCTCGGCGCACCAGAAATCATGAACGCCCGTCTCGAGATGCCGACTTTCGCATTGGTGGCTGTTCTCCTGCTGGCATGTTTGGGATGTGTCGCCGTGCTAAACGCGCGCATCCGTGCGCGAGAGGTGGTGCGCGGATGAACGCCGTGACAGACACAATCCGGTTTGAAAATGTTTCGAAGTTCTATGGCGAAGTGCTGGGCGTGAATCGCGTCTCGCTCACTATGACGCCGGGCATCACGACGCTGGTGGGACCGAACGGGTCAGGGAAAACCACCCTGATGAACCTGATGACGGGCCTCGTACAGCCGTCCCGCGGGACTATCTCGGTGCTGGGACTGGCGCCGTCGAATGCGACGGAGTTCTTCTGCAATGTCGGATATTGCGCGCAGTTTGATTCGTTCCCTCGTGGCTTAACTGGATTCCAATTTGTCCTCGATAGCCTGATGCTCTTCGGAATGAGCGACGAGGACGCATTTGCCTTGACGGCGGAGGCGCTGCAGCGGGTTCAGCTCGATGGTGAAGCGTCGCATCGCAAGATCGCCGGATACAGCAAGGGCATGCGGCAGAAGATCAGGCTGGCGCAGGCGATTGCGCATCATCCGCGCGTGCTGGTGCTGGATGAGCCCCTCAACGGATTGGATCCGATGGCGCGCGCAGAGTCGCTGGCGTTGTTTCAGGAACTGGGCCGGCAGGGAATGCATGTCGTGATTTCGAGCCACATTCTCGACGAGGTTGATCGCATCTCTGATCGCGTAGTATTGATTACCGGCGGCTATCTCATTGCGCAAGGGAATATCCACGACGTGCGTCGCGAGGTGCGCGACAAGCCGATGCAGGTGCTCATTCGCTGCGATCGTCCGGATCTGCTGGCCTCGAAGATGTTTGCAGTAAACCACTGTGTGGAAGCGCGGCTGCACGCGGATGGGGGCGGTGTTTTTCTGCGCACGGGAGATATCGACCAGTTTTACCGCTTGCTGAACGAGATTGCTTCGGAAGGGCTGGTCAAGATTGAAGCAGTTGCTCCGGCCGATGACAACGCGAATGCGATTTACCAGTACCTGATCGGTTCAGACGGAGGCGCCGCATGATGCAGCAGAGTGTTAGCAGCGCGATCGCAATTCTCCGGCATCAGCCCTGGTCGCTGTGGTGGATCCAGGCACGGCGGCTGACGCGCATTGAAATTCGGCGGAATCTTTTTACCCGGCGCGCGTGGTGGATTTACTTTCTTGCCTTTATTCCGACGGTCATTATCCTGATTCATCTTCTCATCGATTCGCATTCCGGGCCCGAGCTTGAGTGATGACACGGAGGTGCTGGCCGGCGTCATGCAGCTCTATTACGTGCGGCTGGGAATCTTTTTCGGGTGCCTGGGGATCTTTTCGCGGCTGATTCGCGGCGAGATGATCGAGCGAAGTCTCCACTATTATCTGCTGTCGCCGGTGCGCCGCGAAGTGATTCTGCTGTCGAAGTTCTTTGCAGGAGCGGTGAGCGCGGTTGTGCTGTTTGGCGCTGCAACGATTGCCGACTTTGTGCTGATGTATGTGGGCTACGGCGCGGCGGGGCGGGACTTCATGCTGCATGGGCCGGGATTCGGGCAGCTCGAAGCGTACCTGTTGATCGTTGTTCTGGCTTGCCTGGGGTACGGCTCGCTTTTTCTACTGCTGAGCTTGATGTTTCGGAATCCAATGCCCGGGGCGATGCTGCTGCTTGGATGGGAAGCGATCAATCCCGTCATGCCGTCTCTGCTGCAGAAGTTCAGCGTGGCCTCGTATCTTCGCCACCTTATGCCGGTCAGCGTTCCGGCAGAGGGAGTGTTTGCGCTGCTGACTGTGGAGACCGAGCCTGTGTCGGCATGGGTGGCGGTGCTGGGACTTCTGGCATTGATCGTGGTGGTGCTGACCTACACCTGCTATCGGATGCGGCAGCTGGAGATTCGCTACACGACAGACTAAGTCGCCAGAAGATTCATAAAGCCATCGACGAGGCCAGAGCTTTTACGCCGCGCAGATCAATCTTTCCCGTGCCGAGAATCGGCAGGGCGTCCACATGAAAGAACTGGCTGGAGCGCGGCTTCCACAGCGCGGGCAGATCGCATTGTGCGAACTTCTCGATTACCGGCGCGAGCTTTTCGGTCGAGAGCGTTGAGATGACGACGATGCGTTCGCCTTTCTTCTCATCGGGAAGCGCGGTGACGGCAAAGACCTGCTCGGTGACTCCGGCCAGCTCCTGCAGCTTGTCTTCGATGCGGATGTGCGGAACCATCTCCCCGCCAATTTTGCTGAAGCGCGAGAGGCGATCGGTGATCGTGAGGAATCCGTCCTCTTCCATGATGGCGACGTCGCCAGTGGTGTACCAGCCGTCGTGGAGAACTTCGGCGGTCTTTTCCGGCTTGCCGAGATAGCCCTTCATCACATTCGGCCCTTTGACGAGGAGCATGCCGGGGGTGCCTGGAAGGACGGGTGCGCCGGTGTCGAGATCGACAACTTTAACCGTGATGCCGGGAAGTGGATGACCGATCTTTCCGCGGCGTGCAGCGACCTGGCGAAATCCAGGAGCTCGGAAGTCGCGGCCATTGACGGTAACAACGGGCGAGCACTCGGTGCAGCCGTAGCCCTCAAGCGGGCGGATGCCGAAGGTGTCTTCAAATGCAAGTGCGACGCGGTCGGGGAGCTTTTCTGCGCCGACGAGAACGTATTGCAAGCTGCCAAAACTCTCAGGCGAGCAACGCCGCATGTAGGCCTGCAGGAATGTTGGCGTGGCGATGAGGAACGTGACTCGGTATTGCGCGACAAGTTCGCCAATCACCTTAGTGTCGAGCGGATTGGGATGATAGACGACGCCAACGCCGTTGACGGCAGGCATCCAAAGCGCCGCCATGAAGCCGAAGGAATGGAAGAACGGCAGGATGCCGAGGATCTTATCTCTGCCGTCGAGCATGAAGACTTGCGAGACCTGCTGGATGTTGGAGCCGATGTTGTAGTGCGTGAGCATGACGCCCTTGGGATCGCCCGTGCTGCCGCTGGAAAAGATGACGGTGGCGAGATCGTCTACATTGCGCTTGGCGGGAAGCGCGCCAAGGGCTTTGCGCAGCAGCGCTTGCGGCATGGGGCACGTGAGGAATAGAGCAAAGAGCTTCTCAGTGGCGCGCGGGGACTCCAATATGTCTTCGAGGAAGACGGTTCGCCCGGGAATCTCGAGCTTGGGGAAGCGCTCGACGAATGCCTTCGACGTGATGACAACTTCGATTTCGCATTGTTTTGCGCATGATGCGATTACCTCGCTCGACGCGGTGTAGTTGAGGTTGACGGGAACGCGGCCCAACAGCGTGAGCGCGTAGTTAGCAAGTGCGCCACCGACTGAAGGCGGCAGCAGCAATCCAACCATTTGACCTTCGCCAATGGCTGGGCGCAACCGACGGGCGATGTAGATGGTCTTCGTCAGCGCGGAAAAGAAACGGACCTTCGGCGTTTTGCCGTCGGCCATCATGAAGCGAAGCGGAAAGCGCCTTGCGGTACGAACGAAGGTGCGATCAAGGGTGCGCATGCGGCTTTTGCGTTCACGAAATGCCTCGGCCTGCAACTCCTGCACGGCGGCGCGAACTGAAATTGCGGTAGAAGTGGGCGGCATGGGCGCGCCGAAGCTGACGGTGACGGGGTAGGGAATCCGCTGAGGCATCTTCCACAGAAAGCGACCGCGCTCGAAGCTGAAGATGCTGCCCCAGACGCCGTCGAGGTTCACGGGAATGATGGGGACCTCGACGCCTTTCATGATGCGTTCAAGTCCGCGCCGGAAGGGAAGCATCTGACCGGTGCGGGTGATCTGTCCTTCGGCGAAGATGCAGACGATTTCGTCCTGGCGCAGCGCTTCGCTGGCGGTGCGGAGCGAGCGGATCATCTCGCGGGGACGCTGTTCGCTGGAGATGGGAATCGCCTTCATCATCCGCGCGAAGGGTTTAATGATGCGGTTGTCGTAGATGCCCTTGTAGATCAGGAAACGGATGGGCCGGTCGGTGGAGGCGATAAGCAGCGCTGCATCGACAAACGACATGTGATTGCAGACGAGCAGTGCACCAGTCTTCTCAGGAAAGTTGTCGCGGCCGAGGACCTTCACACGATAGATGCTGTGCGTGACGAAGAAGAGAAGGAGGCGCCCGAACCACTCCGGCAGCAGGAACAGGACGTAGGCAGTGCCCGCGGCGGTGATGAACGAGGAAGCAACGATGACTTCGCGCGGATTGAGATGAACGTAGGTAGTGAAGACGTAGTAGACGGCTGAGGAGAGCGCGATGCCGACGAACGACAGAAGATTGGCTGCGGCGATGATGCCGCCCTTGTTCTCTTCGGCGGGACGGTGCTGGATGAGCGCGTTGACGGGGACAGCAAAGAATCCGGCCCAGAACCCGAGCGTTGCAAGCAGAAGAGCTGACCCGATGAGACCGACATGCATGGTGCCGAGCGCAATGCCCGTCAACGTCATGCCGATTGAGCCGAGCGGTATCAGGCCGTATTCGATTTTGTTGCCGCTGAGGAGGCCGGCGATCATGCTGCCGATGCCAATGCCGATGGCGAGCGCGGCGTTGAGATAGCCGGTCTTGGTCTGCCCGATGTGAAGAACGTCAGGCCCATAAACGATGATCGTGGAAAACAGCAGCGAGCCGAGGAACCAGAAGTAGGTGTTGCCAAGCACCGCGAGGAAGAGCGGCTGATCGCGGCGCATCAGCTTGACCTGCTGCCAGAGATCGCCGACGAAGTTCAGGCGGAACTTCTTCTCCGGCGCGGCAGGCGGAACGCGATCGATGCCGAAGCTCGTGGCGAGGCCGATGCATGCGAGGCCCAGGAGCGCATATCCTGCGTAGACCTCGTGGCCATGAAAGTGTTCAGCCATGCCGGCGCCGGTAACGGTGCCGATGATGATGGCGAGGAAGGTGCCGAGTTCGATGACGCCATTGCCCCAGGAGAGGCGTTTCGCGGGAAGCAGTTCCGGCAGGAGCCCGTACTTCGACGGGCCAAACAGCGCGGCTTGCGTGGCAACCAGGCCCAGTGCGACCAGCGTAAGCGTGCGCGCGTGCATGGCGAGCCCGGCGGTCGCGATGATCATGGCGCCGATCTCCATTACCTTGGTCCAGATAGTGACCTGGCGCTTGCTGAAGTGGTCGGCGAGCCAGCCGCCCGTCATACTGAAAAGCACGAAGGGCATGGAGAAGAGGAAGGTGATGATCGAGACGAAGGTATCGCGCTCGTCATTGCGCATCCCCATGCCGACGATCATGGCGAGCAACAGGTTGCGCAGAATGTTGTCGCTGTATGCGCCCTGGAACTGGGTCGTGATCAGAGCCCAGAAGCCGCGCTGGCTGCGCGCTGACTCAGATGTGGGAAGCACTTCGATAGCTTCGAGATCGACAGTTGGCATGGTTGGCCTCAGCTAAGTAGCTGATGATTATATTGGCAACTGCCAAGCTGCCGCAGGTGACGATCGGGACACTTATCGAAGTGAACGAAAAAATCGAGCACAGGTCCAGCGACTGCGAGAATGGAAGTGAAATAGCGGGACCAAACAGTAGCTTCGCTTCCTTGGAAAACACTTCGTGTTTCCCACTTTCCCACGGGCTCTACTGCTACTGGCTTAGTTTATTTGTTTACAGTTTCTTTGGAAGTAATCCCTAGTAGAACGGTATGTCGTCGTCTGAGATTTCGGCGGCTTGGCTGTATTCATCCTGGCCGGCGGGTGGGCGCTGGTCCACATTGCTCGATGAGCCGGACTGGCGACTGTATCCGCCCGAACTCGATCCACCATCTTCGCGGCCTGACAGCAGAGAGATATCGTTGACGATGATTTCGGTGCGATACTTCTTCACGCCGGTTTCTTTGTCGTCCCAGCTACGTGTCTGGATCTTGCCTTCGACGTAGAGCTTCGATCCCTTCTTTACGTAATCGCGGACGATTTCCGCGAGGCGGGTGAATGCGACGAGGTTGTGCCACTCGGTGCGGTCCTGGTAATTGCCTTGTGCATCCTTCTGGCGGTCACTGGTGGCGAGCGTAAAGTTTGCGACCATGGTGCCGCCGCCCGTAGAGCGGATCTCCGGGTCCTTGCCCACATTCCCCAAAAGAATGACTTTGTTTACCGACTTTGCCATGTTCTTGCTCCTCCTCTGTCCGCTGCTAATTCTCGTTGTCACTGCCAATTTGAGCCGTGACAAACCACCGTTCCCATGCTAATTCGGATTGTTATCCGCATATTTCTCGTGTCACAGCGGGACAGTGATGTGCTCCGCTACGCAGTGAAGTTGCAGCTGACGCCCCGTCTTTGAATTCCTCGCGGTCTCGGAAAGTATAAATGTTTCGGCTTGAGCCCGCGTGAGCATTGCTCGCCTGATGGCCATCCTGTTCATCCCACATAATGGAGACTCGTTCGAATAGTGATTAAGGATGCGTTTTTGGGGTATTCGTTCAGGCTTTCAGATAGTGCCCACACATCGACGCGTCCGATCCGTTCTCGGAATCTGGATCGGTGAACGCGACATCATCGCTTGCCAGCCATAAATCGACGTGCGTTTCTGCCGATGGACGCGACGACGCTCGTAGCGAGGTCGAAGGTCGAAGGCGGAGTGACCGAAGAATAATGGAGCTACGTGCGCCGCGGGCAACTTGTCGGCACCGCCAACTGATAGGCGTTCCGCGTTTCAAGATGATTGGGCCCCAGAGTATCGAGCAGGTGTTCATAAGCGGCGCGAGACGCCGTTTGCGCTTCCTTGAACCTGCCCTGAGCCTTCAAAGCGCGTGCCTGCGCGAGGTAAGCGCGTCCGACGTTGCTGGAGTGGATGCCAGATTGCATTTCCGCCTGGAGCAGCCCGAGAGCACGGGTCGCATCTCCTGAAGCCAGATCCTCGCGCCTGGCGGCGAGTTCGAGATTCGACCGGCGCACCAGCAGAATTGGCAGCAAAGCCGCGCTTTGACCGATGTTCCTGATCGATTCTTCATCGAGCTTCACGGCCTTGTCCGCAAGCTGAATGGCGGTCGGGAGATCTCCCGTCGCGAGCGCGAGTTGCGATCGATTCGAGGCGAGGGATGCGAATGCATAGTGTTCCAGTGGAAGCTTACTGCGCAGTCGCGGCTCCAATTCAGAAAGCAACGCACGTGCCTTCGCGAAATTGTGCTTGTCTAAATGAAATTGCGCTTCCAAAAGGGTCGTTTGATCCACAAGCATTTGATCCCCAACTTGTCGCGCTTTCACAGCGGCACGCTCGGCGTAATCGGTTCCTTCCGCGGTTCGACCCAGGTCGCGAAGCACTGCGGCATAGTTGTACAGCAGCACCGGTGAGACTGAATCAACAGTCTCGTCTGTCCGACTGATGTCAATTGCGCGGCGATACGTTCTCTCGGCCTGTAACTGCCGTCCAGCGTAAGTCAGAATGAGCGCCCAATCGTTGTAGAGCTTGACGGCCTTTTGAGTGCCGTCGTAACCGAGGCTCGTCATCAATGCAGAGGCTTGTTCGAAGATCTCGTCTGCCTCACGGAACTGGCCGGCATCTCCAAGGGCTCCTGCAAGATTAATCAGAACATTCAACTCCTGCAGATTCCATTCAATCGACGACGTTTTAAGCGTCCGCTCGGCATCCCTGGCGCGCTCTAGAGCCTCGCGAGAATTACCGCTGCGGTAAGCAACTTCGCTTCCGCGCAAATAGCAGAAGGCGCGATCAAGGGCAAACTCCTCACTGTTGGGCAGTTCGCGCAGTCCCTCGTGGTAGAGAGTTTCAGCACGATCTAGATCGCCGGTGGGTACCAATGCTCCTGCCAAAACGCACGATGATCTCGCGCGGACCGAACGCTCCTTCAGACTCCGCGAGAGTTGATAAGCCTTCGTTAGAACGCGCACCGATTTTTCATTGTCTTTCTGTGCGGAATACTGATCACCGATGGAAAGCAGCAGTTCCACGTGGTTGACCGCGTCGAGATTGTGCTCACGCTCGACAACCTTCTCTTCGTGAGCAAGTAGCTGATTCACGGCAAGCGGTTTGCCCATCGGGGCCACGTCAGTCAGGATGAGTTCATTTAGGTCGGCAGTGCGCTCCGCACGAGCGAGTTGGCGCTGAGCCAGATCGCATTCGGCACGGGCCGATCGCGCCTGCAACCATGTTCCTATACCGCCGGCTACGATCGCGATAAATGCGACGCCGGCAAGGACTACTGCAGGTCGATTGCGTCGGACAAACTTCTTTGCTCGATACACGATTGAGTCGCGACGTGCGCTGATAGGTTCGTTTCGCAGATAGCGATGAAGATCGTCTGCGAAAGCTGTAACAGAGGTATATCGCTCCTCCGGCTGCTTTTTCATCGCACTGGCCACAATGATGTCGAGATCGCCGCGCAGCAGTCGCCGAAGTTTCTCGGGTGTCGTCGACCGGCGAGTTCCGTTGACCGCGATCATGCCCTGACACTCGCGCGCCGAGACGACAACGTCAGAAGGCGAAAGAGGTTCTGTCTCGACAATAGCCTTCACCAGATCCGCGGGCCCGTATGGACCGCTGCCCGCAGGATGATGCCCCGTCAGCAGGAGGTAGAGCAGGACTCCCAGGGCGTAAACATCGGTAGCGGTCGTGATCGCCTCTCCCTTGAATTGTTCGGGAGCCGCGAATTCAGGTGTCAGGGCGTTCCCGCCCGCAAGGGTCAGGGTGGTTTGCAGACCTGCGTGCCGATCGCCTTCAATCAGCTTCGCGATGCCGAAATCAAGGAGTTTCACCTGGTCGTTCTCTTTGTTTACCAGGATATTGGACGGCTTGAGGTCGCGATGCACGATCAGGTTCGCATGTGCCTTGGCTACGGCTTCCAGCACATCAAGAAAGAGTCGAATTCGCGCGCGCGCGTCAAGCTGATGTAGATCGCAGTACCGATCAATCTGATCGCCCTCGACATACTCGAGAACCAGGTATGGCTGTCCAGTGATCGTTACGCCGGCATCGATGAGCTGAGCAATGTGCGGATCTGCAAGGGAACCCAATATCTTGCCCTCACGCTTGAATCGCTCTTCTCCGCCTTTACCCATGAGCGCGACGCTCAGAAACTTCACCGCAGCGCGTCGTTCGAATCGGCCGTCGATGCGCTCCGCAAGCCAGACGGTGCCCATACCGCCCTGACCGATTTGCGAAATCAATCTGTACACGCCCAGAGTTTGACCGGCTAGAGACGATGGCGAATCAGCTAATTCGACAAGCTCTTTCTCGAGAAATCCCTGTCTGGCCAGCGCGTCGTGCTCGCGTAGAAGCATCTCGAGTTGTCCCCGCAGTTCGGGCTCCAGCGTACTGATCCAGGCGGAGCGTTCCTCCGGTTCCATTTCAAGCGCTTTGTCAAGAAGGGGACTTAGTGCGAACCAATTATCGTAGGACTGCTTGGACATACGGGCCTCAAACTGGCAGATCTGCGCGGATGCTGTGGTGCAGGTAGATTCGAGCTTTCTCCCATTTTCTCTGCACTGTGCGCTCCGAAAGGCCCTGCATGGCAGCGATCTCGGCAAATGAAAAACCGCAAAAGAATTTGAGGTCAACCAAGGTCGCCAAATCGGGCTCGATCTCAGCAAGTTCTTCCAGGGCGTTGCTGATCAACGCAAGATCGCGCGCATCCGGCGGATTTTCGACGGCGCTCAACGTAAGCGAAGTGATATGGAATTCGCCGCCCCGCCTGGAAGAGTTACGAGTTCTTATGCGATCGATAATCAGCCCACGCATCACGCGCGCGGCGTAACCCAGGAACTGCGCGCGGCCTTGAAACGAAACGTCGTTCCGATCGGCCATGTCCAGATAAGCTTCGTGCAAGAGCGTGGTGACTCCAATTGCATTTGGAGACCATTGCTTTGCCAATTGCCGTTTTGCAAGCCTGTGAAGTTCGGAATACAGAGTGCTAAAGAGTGCGTCTTTGTGTTCGCTATTCTCAGGCGCGCTCAAAACCGGGGAAGTTGTTGACTGCACTGAAACACTCTCCTCTGTTGAAGATGTTTCCGGCTGTTGGACGGACGCGGTGAGAAAACAGCCCACGTTGTTCGTCACAAAGTTCGGAAAATCCTACCTCGGGCGGGGTGAGTAAAAAGTTCGTGTAGCGCCCCGCGCTTGGTCGACGAACCGTCCCCACTCTTGCTGATAGGAACCGCAGAATTGAGTGTATGGAGCCTTGAACGAAGATGTGTCACAGCTTTGTAACTATCGCGACCCGTGTGGCAGACGCTTGTCTTCCCAATAAATGTCTGCCCAATAAAGCCGTAACAAAGATCTGCCGGATTGAAGAGCAAGCAAATGTTTTCTCGCTGCAGGTAATGGCAGTCAGCATAGAGCCGCACCCTCTGTCAGCCAACGTTTACCTGCTCTTCTTCCGACATTTTGTGTTGTTGTGCAGTTTAAATATTCTCCCTCAGGTCTGCTTCATTACATCCCCGCGGCAACTGCTTTGATCACCTCGGTGCTATCGTGCGATGCACGCAATACTGCGACCTTCTTCTCCATCTTGCAGGCTGGGAGCTCCACGCTGGCCCTCGTTGCTGGCGAAGCAATTCGCCTCAGGAAGCGTTCCCCACCCACGACGTGAAAGTACAACTCAGCCTGTCCGTCCGATGACGTGTCGCTCTGAATTGCGGTCGCGAATGCGGCTGCTTTGCCGTCAAGACTGTCGATCAGGAGGAAGTCTCCTTGTGGTTCGATTCGGTAGCTTCCGGCTGGAAGCGTCCGACCCTCGACCACAAAATCGAACGGTACCTTTGCTAATACTTCGGTTTGTTGAGCAGATGCACGAGTTACACTGCCGACGGCTGTCCCGACGATGAGTATGGCTATTGCGGTGATGCGCTTCATTTTCGCTCCTTCTCCGGGTTGTCAACTGCATTCATCCAGCCTTGATCGAAGAGGGGCCTTGCAACTTTCTCCGAGCCAGCCAGACAATGCGCCTACCTGGAGAATCGAAATCCGCTAACGAAAAACGACACCGCGCTTCTTGAAATCAGCAGCAGAACAACACACATCTCGGTTTGAACTGCGCCATGCACCGATTAAGGTCAACGCCGTGAACTCGATCAACAGTGGAAGCTCCCCATGGGGAACTCGAGCGACCGGCTGGTTATTAACGGCGGAAGACATCACCCTGCGTGCATCATGAAAGATGGGCGGTTCTACAAACGCGCGAAGTAAGCCCGAAACACGTGAGATTCGAGCTGCAGATGAAACTCGTCAGCCCTGCCGCGTGCCGGATTGCTGGTTACTGCGGTTGCGGAGCCACTTGGCGACGCCCAGCGTCAGCAGTAGTCCGCCGAAGGGCAAGCACATGAGTGCGACGATCAGGGCGAACCAGCCAGTGTTGGTGCTGGCACCCGTGGGGCTGAACCCGCCCAGAAGTGTCTGAAGCAGAATTGCGGCAAGGACGCCCGCGCCCATCATCGACGAACCCCATTGCAAAAGCTGGCGCGTGCCATCGTTGGGTGAGGCGATGCGCTTTGCGGATACGGGAGTGCGTTCGCTCACGGGCATGCGGCTCACGTTCCCTGCGCGAGGCGCAGCATCACGTAGGTGATCACGCCAGTGACCGAGACATAGAGCCAGAGCGGAAATGTCCAGCGCGCAACTTTACGGTGTTGGGGAATGCGCCCGGTGAGCGAGAAGAAGAATGTGACCAGCACCAACGGCAGCGCAATGACCGCGAGAACGATGTGGCTTGCCAGCAGGGGCAGATACAGCGAACGCAGAGCCGCGTGGATGGGGTAGCGCACGTCGCCATGCAGGTAGTGGTGCAGGATGTAGCTGACGAGGAAGAGCGTGGAGAAGGTAAACGCCGTGATCATCGACGCACGGTGCGCCGCGATCTTACGAGCACGGATGAATGTGTAGCCGACGAGGAGTGCGGTCGCGCTGAGGCCGTTGAGGACTGCATTGAGCGCGGGCAGAAAGGGCAGTTTTGTGCTGGAGACGTCGGCGGCTGGATGCTCGTAGATCAGCCAGAAGAGAAAGAGCGATGCGGCGGCGCTGATTACGAGGATGGCGGCGATGGCCGACCGCGTATTGGCGCGGGATTGCGATGTTGTTGCCGTGGCGCCCATTGTTTCCTCAGTGTTTGGCGATTGCGCAGACCATCAGAGTGGTCAGCAGCAAGGGCAGGTAGATGACGCTCACCTTCAGCAAATCGCGGGCCACCATGCGGCTTTCGGTTTCGGTGGTGGCGCGCAGGATGCGGGTGAAGCGGATGGTGTAGGCGAGATAGAAAAGACCGAGCGCCGTCGCGGGGAATGCATAAACCGCTCCTGCCATGCCGAGACGCCAAGGTGCCAGGCTCACGGGAATCATCACCACTGCGTAGAACAGCGCTTCGACGACTGTGGACCACCCATCGGGCTGAACCACGGGAAGCATGCGGATGCCGGCACGCGCGTAGTCCTCGCGGTAGAGCCAGGCAATGGCCATGAAATGAGGAAACTGCCAAACGAAGAGGATGGCGAAGAGCGCAACGGCAGGCCACTCGATGCGGCCGCGTGCGGCTGTCCAGCCAAGCATCGGACCCATAGCTCCCGGAAACGCTCCGATGAAGGTGGCAAGTGAAGTGACACGCTTGAGCGGTGTGTAGATCGCGACGTACGAGAATGCAGTCAGCAGCGCCAGCGAGACGGTGAGCAGGTTGGTGTGCAACAGCAGCCACCATCCGCCGAGCGCGAGGGCGCCGATCCCGGCCGCGACACCCTGGCCAAACGAGATACGACCAGCGGCAATGGGCCGGTCCGCCGTGCGCTTCATCTTGGCGTCGCTGGTGCGCTCGAGCGCCTGGTTCAGGGCGCTGGCTCCGGCAGAGACAAGGCCGATACCGATCAGCGTGTCGAGCAGGCCGCGCTGCACGCTTGAGATTCCTGACTGCATCGACCCCAGGTAGAATCCCGCCCAGCCCGTGACCAGCACCATTCCCGTGACGCGGACTTTAAAGAGTTCGCGTAAATCGTTGATCAGCGTGGCCGTTGTGCCCGGGCTTGGGGCGTGAATCTGGTGCGCTGGATGAGCAGGGACCGTGTCTTCGCGAAGACTTGCTCCGTGCTCGGCAAAATCCTGCGGGGCGGCAGCCTGGGAAACGGGAGTCATGGGGTGGAAAGTGACCTCTGTGGAGGCGCAAGAGGCGCCAGTCCTGATGATATCAAGCGGAGGAGGGATGCGGTTTGAGCGGGAATCAGGCTACTTCAAGGTATTTGCGTGCCACTTCCATGATTTGGGTCCGGTTGGCCTGCCAGCACATCCACACCGAGGCGCACCAGCGCTCGATCATCGCGTCGCGCGCAGGGCCGGGTCCAACGGCAAGCACATCCTCGATGCGAATCGCACCGCGACTTGCGGGAAGGGTTGGCTTGGCCCAGGTGTTGGGCCACTTCGCAAGTTGCATGTGCGCCCGCTGCACCTGTTTGCCGGTGAAGCCTTTCTCGATGTGGAGGTAGAGGCCGATTAGGGAGAAGACAATTTCGATCGGCTTGGTGGTTTCATCTGCATTCTGCGCGCAATACGCGTCGACGACGAGCTGATGGATGAACGCGGGATCGGGATGCGCCAGGGTGTAGAAGGCGAGTTCGTTGTAGAGATCGTCGTTCCGAGCCATCAGGAAGCCTGCGATAAGGAGATAACGATCAGTCGATCCGAGGGAGCAGTCCCGCAGCGTGTAAGACTGCTTCAGCCAGCTGATCGGGCGTAAGCCTGTCTGTGTGGACTGAAACGTGCGCCATGCGATAGAGCGGCAGCCGTCGCTGATAGCGTGCCGCGAGGTTGGCCTGGTCGGCCAGCACAGGACGCGTATTCTCGGTTCCGCTGCAGCGGGCGAGCGTTGTATTGAGTTCCACTTCAAGATGTACAAGCAAAGTACCGGAGGCGTTGAGAAGCAGTTGCCGCGTGTCTTCACGTTCGATAGCGCCACCGCCGAGAGCAAGCACAACACCTTCGTCGTTCGCCAGCCTCGCAATCGTTGCGTGTTCGCGATCGCGAAAGGCACCTTCACCGTGAAGCGCGAAGATATCCGCGATGGCAGCGCCTGCCTCAGCTTCAATCACGTTGTCGACGTCAACAAACTGCCAGCCGAGGCGAGCAGCAATGAGGGGGCCGACGGTCGACTTGCCTGAACCCATGAAGCCGGTGAGAACGATGCGTTGCGGCGTCGTCGCGAGCAGTGACCCTGTTTGATTTCCTGAACTCAAATGAATTCTTCCAGTTTCGCCGTAATCTTCTACAACCAGTATATGAAGGCGCTCGCCGACGCGGTTATCCCAGCACCATCACGACAGCGCCGGCCGTGATCAGCAGACCACCGGCAACCGTGGGAACCGACAGCTTTTCGCCCAGCAGCAGCCATGCGAACACCATCACCAACGGCACGCTGAGCTTGTCGAGCGGAGCCACGCGCGATGCGGGTCCAAGCTGCAAGGCGCGGAAATAGCACAACCACGACAGCCCCGTGGCCATCCCAGACAGCACCAGAAACAGCAGTGTCCGCCGGTCGAGCAGGCGAAGCTCGCCGTGCTTGCCCAGCGCCAGCGCAATGGCCCACGCGAACACCAGTACGACGGTCGTGCGTATCGCGGTCGCTAGGTTTGAGTCGACATGCGCGACGCCCACCTTGGCCAGCAAGGCTGTGGCGGCGGCGAAGAACGCGGAAAGAAGCGCCCATCCAATCCAGGTCATAGCACAATGGTATGCGGATTGGCATCTCTGCCGTTCATCTAGACTTGAATTCATGGAGACCGGCCGGGCCAGCAAAACTGCTCTGGGTGTGGCGATTCGACGCGCTGCGCACCAGTTGATCGACAAGCCTCCGGTATTGGATGACCCCATTGCGATGCGCCTGGTTGGCGAGGGGTATCCGCGACTCATGGAACGCGCGATGCATCCCGTGGGCCGCGACTTCCGCGGGTTCATGGCCGCGCGCAGCCGTTATGCCGAGGACCGGCTCGCGGAAGCCGTCGCTAACGGCGTAACGCAATACGTGGTGCTCGGGGCCGGGCTCGACACCTTCGCCTATCGCAATCCATTTCCCACGTTGCGAGTCTTTGAGGTGGATTTTCCGGCCACGCAGGTGTGGAAACGCTCCATGCTGGACGAGGCTGCGATCGCAATGCCGTCGAATCTAGTGTTTGTAGCTCTCGACTTTGAGCACCAGACTCTTGCGGATGGTCTCGCGGGGGCAGGACTGGACTTCCAGAAGCCGGCCTTTTTCGGCTGGCTTGGTGTCGTGCCGTATCTCACGCTCGATGCATTTCGCGCAACGTTGAACGTCGTGGCGCAGATGCCCGTTGGAAGTGGGGCCACATTCGATTACGCGGTGGCACCGGAGACGCTGAGCCCCATCGGCAGGATTGCATTCGAAAGGCTGTCAGAAAGGGTCGCAGCAGCCGGAGAGCCGTTCCGCCTCTTCTTCACGCCGGAAAACCTCGAGGCGGAGATTCGTCGTTCTGGATTTCAGCGCATTGAACAGGTGGGCTCCGACGGGCTCAACGATCTCTACTTTCAGAATCGCGCCGACGGGCTGAAGCTATCGCCGCTGGGGCTTGGCATGCTGGCCACAGCATGGGTATGAAGCCGTAGACAATTCGCGACGCTACAATGGTGCAAGAATGATTCGCAGATTTCTTGGATTGGCAGTTGCGATTGCACTGGGCGCAGTGTCCGGCTGCGGGTACCACACGGTTGGCGCGGCTACGCATCTGCCCCCGGACGCGCGCACGCTTTCGGTGCCGATGTTTGCCACGCGCACTGATGCTTACCACACTGAGATCGCACTGACCGACGCTGTGATCCGCGAGTTTGCGGCTCGTTCCCGGATGCGCGTCACGCCGGCTGTCGGCGGCAATCCCGATGTGGTTCTGCATGGCACCATCCTGAAGGAAACCGTGGTCCCGCTTACATACAACACCACCACGCAGCAGTCATCGAGCTTTCTCATTACGCTGGTTATCTCCGTCACGCTGAATGACCGCGACGGCAAGGTGCTCTACGAAAACAAGAACTACGTTTTCCGCGGGCAGTATCAGTCGACTACTGATTTGCCAACATTTCTGGATGAGAGCCCAGCGGCTGTGGACCGGATGTCGCGCGAATTCGCGCGGGCCCTGGTGGCGGATGTCCTCGAAGGCATGTGAAAAAGCAGGGTATAGGGACCCGCTCCTAAGACTTGCGGCGGGGAAAGAGAACAGCGGACGACGGGTTCATTGCGATTGGGGGTTGCGGCTAAGGTCTTCCACCGATTAATCCTCAGTATCTTTTCACGTTGCGCTGGTAATCTGTATAGGCATGCTCGCTGCACAGCCAACCAGGAACTTTGTGCGATGACCGGCTCTCGCTGGGGTGCGGGCTTCAGTGCCGTTGGGCGTTTTGTTAGCGAGATAGAGGCTGCTGGCGCCGGCAAAGGATCGCTGAAGCCGGGTTATGTGCTCGCCGGCGATGAGATTTTCCTGCTGGACCGCTGCCGCGAAGCCATCCTGAAGGCTTTTGTCCAGCCTGATCTGCGAGACTTCTGCCTATCCGATCTCGATTTGAGCTCCACTCCGATTTTTGATGTGCTCGATCGCGCGCAGACGCCTTCGTTGATGGCGCCTTTTCAGGTGATTTTTGTGCGCAATGTGCGCCATTTGTACACGCGGGGAGCGAAAAAAGACGAATTTGCCGCGCTGAATCGCTATTTCAAGTCGCCAAATCCGCAGGCACTGCTGGTTTTTATCGCTGATTTTCTGCGCATTCCTACCGACACGCGGCGAATGGAGATGGACGACAAGAACCGCTTCGAACGGCTGACTGAGACCTTGGGCGAACACTGTGGCATGGTGGAACTGGCACGCGTGAGCGAAGAAGACGCGATGCGCTGGGCTGTCGCCACTGCGCAGGGCGCGGATACTAAGATCGAGCCCGACGCAGCGCGAGAACTTGTGGACGCACTCGGCGCCGACATGATGCTGATTGCATCGGAACTCGAAAAGCTGCTGCTTTACACCTTCGGCCGCGGTCGCATCACGCTGGGCGATGTAGAGACAATGGTGCTGGCTGCCAAGCAGCGCTCTCTCTATGAACTGACTGACGCCATCAGCTCGCGCAATACGGCGAGGGCACTTGCACTGCTGCATGGGCTGTTGAACAGTTCGGATGCCGGTGAGGATGCGGCGATCGGCCACCTTTACATGCTGGCGCGCACCTTCCGGCAGATGCTGGTTATCGTGGAAAAGAACGTGCGCGACTCGCGCGCCATCTGGCAGGCTCTGTGGCAGGGCTTTCGCATGCCGCCATTCGCGGCCGACGATTTGATTCGACAGGCGCGCCGCTACAAAAGCCGGCGTGAGCTGACGCGGGCGCTGCGGTTGATTGCACGAGCGGATCTCGAATTGCGGTCGTCGCCGCCGGACAAGCGACTAGTGCTGGAGCGCCTGGTGTATGACCTAGCATCTGAGCCGAAGGCGGGGTCTTCACCGTGGTCATCGGCGCAGTTGTCGTTCGAGGGCTAGACGCGTCTCATTGTCCCCGAAGAAGGATCGGCTTTGCAGTCATCACGTGCAACCGTACCGGAAATCACATCCATTGCTTTTTCACTGCCCAAGAATATGTCTCATCTGGCTTGTGTCAGGTGAGGGGGCATTATGACAACCGCAGCCTCTGAGGTTTCCTCTGATGCAAGGTCTCGCTCCGGTCGCTTCAGCGCCGTTCTTAACCTCGTAAAACCGCTGACGGTTCTGATTCTCTGGATTGCGCTGTGCTCTTTGGGAGCCGGGCGGTTGAATTGGATCCCTGGGTGGATCTGTGCGGGCGTGTATGTGGGAGCGGTGATTGTCACAGGCACCGTCGTAAAGAGGCTGAACAAGGGCCTCATGGAGGCGCGCGGCGATTGGCGACGCCATCCTATGACAAAGTTCGACAAAATCATGCTCGCGCTCTATTTTCCATTGACCATTTTGCAGCCGTTTGTTGGTGGTCTCGATGGTGGGCGCTTCCATTGGCTGCCGATATCGGAGCGGGCAATGGTTCCCGGCGTGCTGCTTTTCCTTGCTGCAATGGGTCTTGTGGCCTGGAGATGGCGGCAAATCCATTCGCAGAAGCCACGGTTCGAATCCAGGCAGAGCGTGGGCATCACAGCGGTTGTGGACATTTCGCTTCATCATCACCGAATGTAATCTAGGTTGAACCTGAGTCCAGTAACGCCCGCATGTTGATCGCTCAGCGATGGCGTTGATGCCTACCGCCATAGGTCTTTGTCCCATTGCAAAAGCGGACGCTTGTCGAATTTCTCCTGTTTAACCGCGTCAATCACAGACATTCGGCGGTGATCAGGTGGAGTTTCGGGAGATTCGGGCGTTTGACTTTGGAGTTTCAAAAATGTAGAGCACGGAAGGCGACGATTAGTAAACGCCATGCTCATTCAGCCAAATGCCATAGGGCTGATCGAGTTGCTCCAGGTGCTCCAGATACCACCCCGGTAGGAAATCCAACACCGAGCTGAAGTGGGAGAGTTCATCGTGGTTCAGCTGTTCCAGGGCTCCATAGAGCTTGGTCAGCAGATTCCGGTGTGCGGTTTGGTGATCGTTGACGTCCGGGAAGCCCTGTTGGGAAAGCAACTGCTCTTCACACTGAAAATGCATCTGGGTGAAGTCGATCAGACGCTCGAGTTGCAGGCAGATGGCGCGGCGGTCGGCTCCGCGGAGCAGCATGAGGCGCAGTTCATTCAGGCTGTCCATCAGAATCCCGTGCTGATCGTCCATGGCTTGTACGCCGACGATGCACGCGTGGCTCCACGTCAACTGCGTCACATCTACCTCCACGACCAAAGGCAAGTCTATCGCTGGTGAAGAAACTCTCAATGGCGCTATGGTGGTGCCATGGTGAGACTTTGGGATCACCACGGCATGTAACTTTCGGCGCATTACGACGGCGCGCTTTTGTTCCCGTCTTGGGCCTACTCGAGGATCATGTCGGGTTGGGGTTCGTGGCCGCGAGTGGTCAAAACGATGGCGGCACCCAGGATCAGCGCCCCGCCAAACCATGCGTAAGGACCGAGATGTTCGCCGAGGAGCTTCACGCCGAGGTAGGAGCCGAGTGCGGGTTCAATGTTGAGAAAGACGCCGGCGCGTGAAGCGGGCACATGATGGATGCCCCAGTTCCACAGGAAAGTAGTGGTGGCCGTGCAGGCCAGGCCGCTGATGGCTAAGGCGATCCACGCGGTCGTGCTGACGTGCGCGAAGGGTGGGGCCGCAACTTTGTGGACGCGCCACGGATTGAGGAGCATCGGGCCGAGAATCCACAGAACCAGCATGATGGTTCCGGCGAGGATGCTGTAGGCCGTCACGACAACGGGACTATGCGACTGCATCAGTTTCTTGCTGAGCAGGATCCAGGTGAGCGCGGTGCATAGCGAAACGACAACTAAGAGGTCGCCGAACAGCGTAGGTTCGCCTTGCGTTGCCGGACCGCGATGCCCGCCGAGAACAATCAAAGCGGCTCCTATTGTGGAAGCCACCAGTGCCGCCCATCCGAAGCGATCAAGACGTTCTCCGGCGAAGATGGCTGCGGCAACACCGAGCAGAACAGGCATGGCGCCTACCATCAGCGATGCGTGGCTGACAGTTGTCAGCGCAAGCCCGTGGAACTGAATGAGGAATTGGATAGGGATGCCGAAGGCGGCCGAAATGAGAAGAATCCTGATCTCGCCGGCGGTAAGCCGTACGCGATTCAGCAGGGCCACCGGTAGCAGGCCCACGCATGCAAAAAGGAACCGATAGAGCACCATGTGCTCCACGCTCATCTCGTTCAGCGCAAGCCGGCCAAAGTAGAAACCCGTGCCCCACAGGCACCCGGCCACCGCGCATGCGCCGTAGCCGAGGAATGCGGTGCGCTTGCTCAATGTCGTGGTTTTGGCCATGCTTACTTTTACTGTCGCACAGGCAGCAAGTGCGCCGTCTCACTGGGCCGTCTGGCACTGAGCTCGAAATATTGGCAGCGAGGTTTGCGTATGAACAGCAAGTGGGGAATTCGCATGGGGAATGCCCGCGCGTTGGCATTTGCCATTGCTGTGGTTGTGTTTCTTCTCGTTTGGCTAGTGAAGCGGTAGGTGAACTTCTCGAGCCGCGGCTCACTCCGAAAAGAGCGACAGTTGTTTGTTTCTGGTTTTGTTTCGCTCCGCCGCAGCATCGTCGAAAACAGTTCTGCCGCCGAGCGATGGAGAGACTCGCCGCTCGCGCCTCATCGCTGCGCTGAAGTCGGCCAGCGGTTCGCGGTTGGCTTCGACATTGCGCGTTAGCCGGTCAAGCCGGCGAAAACCTTCCAGTTTTTCCGTGTGTCCTAACTTGGCCGCATCGAGAGAGCGTCGCAATACGGCGAGCGACTCATCGTAGGTCTTCAGCGGAACAGGGAAGGGGTGACCATCCTTGCCGCCGTGTGCGAACGAGAATCTTGCCGGATCGTCGAATCGGCTGGGAGCACCATGCACGACCTCTGCGATGAGTGCGAGCGATTGCAGCGTGCGGGGTCCCAGGCCTTCGACCAGTAGAAAGGATGCGAAATCGCGAAGCTCTTGCTCATGCGCGACCGCGAGTACGGCACCTAGCCGCTTGAGATCCACGTTGGCCAGGCGAACATCGTGATGGGTGGGCATAGTTAGGTTGCGGATGGCGTCGAGTGAGGTTTGTACCGGCTCATGTGCGATTGTCAGCAATGCTTGTTGCGCAGGACTCGCGCGGTGGTCGACGAGGTTGAGGATCGTTCCCTGCGGTTTGCCCACGATCGCTGTATGCGGATCCGAGACGAAGTCACGCACGGCAGGGGAGTGCCAGTGATAGCGGCGCGCCAGGCCGCTTTCCTCGTTCATGCCTTGCTGGATAACGGCCCATTCACCGGACTTATGAATAACGAAGGAATGAAGGTAGAGCTGAAATCCGTCGGCGATGGCGTTGTTGTCGATACGGGCGGTGAGGCGACTGGTACGGGCAAGGTTGTTGCCGTCGAGTCCGGTGCGGCCAGCGAAATCGAGCAGTTCGTCAGGTGTGCGTTTGGAGTGTTTGCCACGGCCACCGCAAACGGTGATGCCGAGCTCAGAGAGGCGTGGGTTCAGCCCCCGTTTCAGCGCGCCCATCACGGAGGTAGTAATGCCGGAGGAGTGCCAGTCCATGCCCATTACGCAGCCAAGTGCCTGGAACCAAAAAGGATCGCTGATGCGCGTCAGGAATTCACGTGGCCCGTAAGCTTGGACGACGCACTCGACGATGGCTGTCCCGAGTTGAGTCATGCGCTCGGCGAGCCACGCTGGGACACGTCCGCCGTGCAAGGGGAGATCGGCGGTTCCGGACCGTTTCACTCCATTATTTTCTCGCAGATCCAATCCAATTGAGTCGTCTCGGCGGAATAAAGCGATTGCCAATTCCGGAAAAGTAATTGTTTTGTCTCGCACAACTTCGAGCGTCGGCAGGTCGTCCAAGTTCGTGCTAGCATCATTGGCACGGTGCGCCTTGGCCGGTGCTACCCCCAAGGCGTTTTTCGATCAACGTTCGCCCAACCAACAAAGGATGCGAACATGAGAAAGACCCTCCTTTTCAAGGCCATCACCCTCTCTTCGCTTCTGCTGCTTGCTACTGCGATGCTTGCACAGGCGAATGACGCAATGAAGACAGATTCCGGCAGCTCCAAAGTGCGCATCGTCCGCCTTAGCCAGGTGAAGGGCGCTGTCGAAATCGACCGCAGTAACGGCCGTGGCTTCGAGCGGGCCATCGCCAACCTGCCGATCGTCGAGCAGAACCAGCTCCGAACAGGCGTGGGAGTCGCCGAAGTCGAGTTTGAAGACAACAGCTCGCTTCGGCTCGCGCCAAATTCGCTGGTGGAGTTTCCAGTTCTGGAGCGTAACGCAAGTGGCGCGACCATGTCCTCAGTGCATGTCGTCAAGGGAACCGCGTACATCAGCCTGGTGAAACCGCAAGGCAAGGGACCGGCGAACGACTTTACCGTGGCATTCGGCGCGCGCAAGCTGAGTCTTGATCCGGCAACGCACGTCCGGCTGGAACTCGACGGCAGCCAGGCGAGACTTGCGGTGATGGATGGCGCTGTTCACGTCGACGGCGCGAATGGATCGGTGAGCATTCCCAAGAAGAAGACCGCGACGTTCCAGATGTTTGATCCGGCTGAGCCGACCATCGCTAAAGACATCGCATCAACGCCTTTCGATGAGTGGGATCATAACGCCGTCTCGTATCACTCCAACGTTGCGAGCTTCAGCGCGTTCAACTCACCTTATTCCTACGGCCTGAGCGATATGTCGTATTACGGCAGTTTTGTGAACGCAGGCGGATGCGGCTCGATGTGGAGGCCGTACTTCGCGAGCGCCGCGTGGGATCCTTACGCGAACGGCACATGGGCGTGGTATTCCGGTGCAGGCTACTCGTGGGTATCTCCGTATCCGTGGGCGTGGACGCCCTATCATTCTGGCTCCTGGGCCTACTGCGACAACGTGGGCTGGGGATGGATGCCGGGCGGCGGAGGGTGGTACGGCTTGAATAACGTAGCCGCCATCCCGTCGAGCAGTGGTACTACGGCCGGCGGCAGCGGAGTCATTCATGCTCCTCATGTGCCGGGACGTCCGCCACTTCCGCACGCGCCTTCGATGGTTGCGGTGAACACAAAGCCGATCTCGCAGTCGGAAATTGCATCGCCTACCTCTTTTGTTTTCCGCAAGGACTCGGCTGGATTGGGTGTGCCGCGGGGAACGCTGGGGCATCTCGGCAAGTTCTCAAGTGAATCGATCAGCCACGGGACTGCGAAGACAATGATTTATGCGAGCGCTCCGCAAACTGGGCGTCCGAACGGCGCAATGACAGCGTCGGAATCGATGGTTGTTTCGGTTCATCGCGGAAGCCCGCCGTCCTCAAATTCAACCTCTTCTTCGCAGGGATCGTTTAGTTCTTCCTCTTACGGCGGGGCGAGCAGCGGCGGTGGAATGGGCAACACACGGTCAACCTCCGGTCCAGCCCCCTCGGCGCCTTCCACCGGCGGTGGCGTCAGAAAATAACGCGAGAATTGCGATTTGGAGACTCCCGTTGTGCGCGTCTGCATTGCAGATTGTGCTCGATGGGAGTTCCTGTATTCCCTCATCTGATATCTGTGGCTCTGTGGACGGATTGTTCTGGCTACGGCTGCACAGAGGCCGCGTTTTCCGCTTCGGCGCCGATGGCGATGTCCGCGGAACTCCGGCTCATCAGGGGATGCTGCGTGCTCACGAGTTGCGGGATGCAAGCAATAAATTGACATCAAGCGTGATCAAGTCGTGAGAATCGGCGAGAATAAATATAGATGGTGAAGCGCTTCTTCGGGTTTGCATGGTGCACTGTTCTGGCGCACCCAGGGCAGGTATTGGCAATCGCTGCAGTCTTAACAACTTCGGCAGCGCAGGCGCAGCTTTTCGGGCATCACCCCAAAGATCCGAAGGACGCACCTCCGGCTGTCCAGGCGAAACCGGAGCGGCCCGCATCGCAGCCCCCCGCATTTACCATTCCGGTCGAACCGCTGGGGTTCTTTGCCCCGGGGGCGATCTATCAAGGTCAGCGCGAGAGTCTTGTCTCTCTGGATTTTCTGGACGAAGACCACCTGCTGTTTACGTTTCACGCGCCGGGTTTGATTCGTCGTGAGGGAGATCCAGCAGTAGATGGCGAGCGCCAGATCCGCGCGATTGTGCTCACTCTCCCCACGGGAGCGGTCAATGCCGAGGCTTTATGGACGGTGCACGACCGGGGCCGCTATTTGTGGATGCTGAATAATGGACATTTTCTTCTGCGGGACCAGAATGTTCTGCAACTTGGTGATGCATCGCTGGAATTGAGGCCTTCCCTGCAGTTCAAGGGTCCGCTGTTGTGGCTGGAGATGGATCCTGGACAGGATCTGGTCGCTACAAATTCGCGCGAGCCAGTCGGCTCAAAACCGGAGCCGGGTGAGGTGCCAAGTCCTTCGACCGCATCTGCGTGGATTACGTCTGATGAAGTGAAGTCAAACGCGCAGCCCGACATTCTTCTTCGCATCATGCGCCGGACGACGGGACAGGTAATGCTGGTAAGCCGTACCCGGACCACCGTGCATCTGCCCATCAACTCCGAGGGGTTCATCGAGACGCTCCGCGGAAGTAAAGGCCATGAATGGGTGCTGAACATGGACTATTTCAAGGGCGGCAATCGCGTCATCGGGAGTCTGGACTCCATGTGCGCTCCCTCGGTTGAGTTCGTTTCAAATCCGGAAGTCCTGATCACAACTTGCAATCCAGATAACAGCCGCTGGATGGTGGCGATGTCGACTGATGGCAAGCGGCTCTGGAATGCCGCCAAGCCGCCGACCCAGATCTGGCCGCGGCTCATCATGGCGCCCAACGGAACGCGTCTTGCCCGCGAAACTCTCCTCGTTAATCACGAGGTGAATTCCTTCTCACCGCTTAGTTTTGACGACGTGAACGGACAACTGGTGGAAGTCTACGATGCCATTACCGGCAAGGTGGATTTGACCGCTCCAGCGAGTCCGGTTCTCGATGGAGGCGGCAATGTGGCCATTTCCCCGTCTGCGCGAAGAGTGGCCATTCTTGATGCCGGTGCCATCCAGGTGTATGAACTGTCGCCTGCGTCCCCTGGTCCGCCCGCGATGCATTGAGCAGTTACGGGTATTCAGGGACTGCTGGGACGTGTAAACTTGCCTGCGGAGGTTTTTTCCTTGGCCACGGCTGTCGTCCGGTATACGGCTGCGGCGGTCTCCGACCGCGGGCGCAAGCGCCCCTCAAACGAAGACGCCTACGGTTTCTCCGTCGAGGCGGGCGTTTATCTCGTTTGCGACGGCATGGGTGGGGCAGCTGCGGGTGAAATTGCGAGCACGATAGCAGTGGACGAAGTCCTTCGCCTGTTGACTCACCGAAATCCGGACAATGGAACTCCGCTGCCCGATGCGGCGCAACATGCCGTCCGCGCTGCCAACGAAGCCATCTTTTCGCGAGCGCTACGGAATCACCGCTTGAGCGGCATGGGTACGACCCTGGTGGCGTTGGCTACTCTAGAGCGTCAGGTGTGGGTGCTGAACGTCGGAGACAGCCGATGCTACCGGTTTCGCCAGGGACATTTGGAGCAATTGACAAGAGACCACTCGCTGGTGGAAGAGCAGGTTCGCCTTGGTCGAATGACACCGCGCGAAGCTCTCCATTCCCCATTAAAGAATGTCATCACACGCGCGCTCGGAACGCAGTCGCAAGTGACACCAGACGTCTTTGAATTCGAAGCGGAACCCGGCGATCTGTTCCTGCTCTGCTCCGACGGATTGACGCGCGAACTGCCTGACTCAGCCATCCAGAATTTGCTCAGTGCCGATCTGCCACTTGAATCACTTTCGACGCACTTGGTGGAGGCGGCGAAAAAAGCGGGCGGCCACGACAACATCACCTGCCTGCTGGTGCGCGCTCAGGGGTAGCAGGAGCCTTTCAAGCGGAAGCGCCGATATCGTTCTGACGCAGCAGGCTCGAGATCGCATCCAGCATCACGCTTGGGTGGACTGGCTTGGCAAGAATTTCAAATTCGTGCCCCTCGTTGCGAGCCTTTTGCATTAGCCCCTCGACGGAAGGTTGTCCTGAAAACAGGAGGACATGACAGCTGGCGAACCGTTGTTTTAGCGTGAGGGCAAGTTCGATCCCATTCATTTTAGGAAGTATGACATCGAGGATGGCGAGGTTGGGCGGCCACTGCGAGATGGTATGCATCGCTGCTTCTGCCGAATAGGCGACGCGAATGTCGTAGCCGTAAGAAGACAGGATTGTCCCTAGCGTATCGGCAACCACTTTCTCGTCTTCGACGATGAGTATTTTTCGTTCTCCCACGTGCTCAGGCATAAATGGCCTCTCCCGTGGTGAGACTGCGTCCTGCCCCCACTGCTTGTGTGAGTGATGCCATGTTGCGCGGGGATGGTTGGTTATTTGGCGCCCGCAAATTCATTCAGATCAGTATCAAAGGCAGATGGCACGCTTCCCGCGGAGGGAGCAAAGAACGAGCGCTGCGAAGCAGGAATCCCTCGCCTCGGTACTTACTTTTTTGTCTTCCGGTAACGGAAGCCAATTACCGATTCGCAACTTTCCCGGTCTCTAAGGTGTGGTCCTAAATATATCAATCTAAGCTATTTGTGGAATTGTTCAGCTATTTTTAAAGGCATAAGGTTCAAGTATCAATCACGCTGAATTCAGGCCACATCCAGAACGCGCGAAAAGAGGACTCTATGCCGACCCGCGAAAGTAAAGGCAGCCACATTCAGATCGGCAACACAGGATGGATCTCGGTTCATGACAACGACTCTGAATCACCGATCGATCTGTCCGCTTCTAACGGAACCATTCAGAGACCATCGACTTCGTCGGTCGGGCGCCACCTGTTCGCTAGCGTCTGCGAGGTGCGAACACCTCTGCCTGAGCGTTTCCCGCGACTCACCTTCTTTGCGATCGCTATTGCCCTGCTTGCGTTCGCGCTAACGGCGGAGTTCGACTATCTGCGAGGTGCGGGATATTACTGGCCTTGACAGGAACGTCGCATCGAAAGCGGAAAGTGCCGGGAGTGTTTTGACACGGCTCGGAGAATCCTTTCAATCTGCGGAGAGTCACCAGCAGACGGGGGAGCCCGTGGAACGTGTCGCGCAATTCATCGAATCGAGCTTTTTGCTGGACTGGCTCGCCGGCGGAGACGCGTGTCAGAGGAATATCAGGGGATTTTCCTTAAAAATCGAGACGCTGACCGTGGTCGGTGCGCTGGGTAAGTAAGCCGGTCTTGGCGCAGATTCGGGAGCCTCTTTATACGGTAAATATCTCCGCGCAATAGAAGAAAGACCATTCTTCGCTTGTTCTGGTCTGGGCTGAGGGATTCGAATCCGCCTGACACGCCCGCCTCTTAAAGGACTCTCGCCAAGTATGCGACGGCGATCGCGCTGTGCAGGCGAAGCGCCGAGCGCACATATCTAGATTCCGCGATTTGAGAGCCCGGAAAACTTGAGCCAGCCTGGATGACATCAAATTGCCATTCAGTTTGTAGAGGCGTGGCTTCATCACACTGAAGATGTTACCGGAATGAACGTTAAGCCGACCAAACGGACTCATTGGCGATGAACAAAAACGCTTGGATTCTCGCAATTTTGCTTTTCAACCTGGGAGGGCAGGCAGGCGCACAGAATCAGGATTCGTCCAGCGCTCCCCAAAAATCCGGCAAAGGAATCGACTATCTCTTCAATTATCTGAACATGGCCGGCACAACAAAGGCGAAAGACTTCCATCCCTTATCCCAGAAGGAGCGATTCAATCTCTATGTAAAAACGATGGTGAACCCACTCGGCTACGTGAAGGCTGGATTCTCCGCAGGAATCGATCAATGGAATGACAAACCTGAAGAGTGGGAGCAGGGAGCGTCGGGGTATGGAAAGCGATATGGGAACATCCTGGGGCAGTATTCAATTCAACGCACTGTGACATACGGTCTGTCCAGCGTATTCCATGAAGACAACCGCTATTTCAATTCCGGCAAGAAGGGCTTCTGGCCCCGCACTAAGTACGCGGTAGCGAGCGGCATACTTGCGAGGCACGATAATGGAAAGCTGTATGTGTCAATCTCCCAGTCGGGAGGTGTGGCAGCCGGCGCTTTCCTCTCACGCTTTTGGCTGCCTCCGAGCCAGGCCTCTGCGGGAGACGGAGCGGTCAGTTTCGGGATAACCACGGCCAGCAATATGGGTTTCGGCGTCGTGAAAGAGTTTCTCCCGGATGTGGGGCGGGCGATTGCCAAGAAACGCAAAAAGCATCCCAGCCCGGTTCCAAATGCGAAATCGATGGTCGGAGTCAGTTGTTTGGAGTGTGCGTAACCAACTGCATTCGGGGTGGAGCAAGTGCAGTGAACCGATAGAATCATTGATTTACTGGTCGGGGCGGAGGGATTCGAACCCCCGACCCTCTGCTCCCAAAGCAGATGCGCTACCAGACTGCGCTACGCCCCGACGTTGTTCTTTGATTGTATCGCGGAACGGCTTGCGCCTTACACCGTCGAACCTCCTGATTCATTGATGGATGAGCCATGCGAGCAGCCAGATCATGAGCACGATGGGAACGGCAAAGATGAGCCCCATCGCGCAGGCAAGCGCTAGCAGAAACACCCAGTCTTTCCATGTTTGCCGGCGTGGTGCCCCGAGATAGCGGTGCAGGAGTTGGTAGTTGCGGTGATTTGCTCTCCATCCGATACCGAATGCATCTCCCACAATCGGGATTGAGCCGACGAGGACGCTGATGCCCAGATTTGCAGCCATGCGCAAGAGGGTGACGTAAGAAACGCCGCGGATCCATGCGGCAATGGGGATGACCAGCGAAAGCAGACCCACAGCGACGGCTCCCAGGCCCGGGACGAGGCCGATGATGCCATCGATGCCAAACCGAATCCGGGTAAAGGGAATGCGGAAAGCTTCGTCGAGCAGAACTTCAAACCGCTGTAACGTGTCGTCACGAAAGAGCCAGGCCCCGTGGGCCCAGCGCACTGGGCGCGCTATAACCCCTTCCCCCAATGAGGAATCAGGTGGATTGAAGCGGGGCGATTTGGCTTCGAGCTTGGGCATAAGAGGCTTGTACAGCGGGCTTCAGGCCTACTGATTCGATGCTACAATCTAAGACGTACATGGCGGCTATAGTTCAGCGGCAGAACGCCTGACTGTGGCTCAGGATGTCGTGGGTTCGATCCCCACTAGCCGCCCCAAAGATAAACTACCTATAATCATCCACTTACACCAATCCCATACAACCTAGTCTCCAAGTGATCTGACTCTATCTGTCAGCAATCTGTCAGCATCAGTACCTGTGCCTTGTACATGAAGGCTTGGTTGCAGGGCATCACTCTTAAAACTACGCAATTGTGCACTTATGTAGTTGTATTTAAAGCACTTATATAAGTACCCCGTGGTAAATTTAAGGCAGGTTAAAAACCCCTCAAAAGCGAGGCGATTTATATGCGAAGCCCAAAAACTTCGAACACTACAAGTGTGCCCAGTCCTACCCATGCCGGTGTGGTGGCCAATGAGTTCTTCTCTAGCGATGAACTGGCCGAAGACCTCGGAATAACCCTGCGTACTCTGTTGCGTTGGCGCGACAAGCGTATAGGCCCGCCCCCTACGCCCATCGGACGCCGAGTTTACTACAGGTGCGAAGCCGTTCGTGAATGGCTCTTGCGACGTGAGGGAACGATCAAGATCGGCCGCGCTCCCCGACGCCCAAAACCCGACTATTCAACCGCTCCGCGCCTGTCCCGCACAAGAAACGCGCGACGCGAGGCTCGTGGCCGACACACAGCGGCTTGAGCACTCATCACGAATGAAGCGGTCGGTACAGACCGCAAGGGAAGGGGAACATGAAGACCAAACCAAAACCAGCAAGTCGCACAAAGCCCAGAGCGAAGCCATGGGCTCACCAATACCTTGCGGATCACGCAGTCAGTGTGGAGTTCGCATTGCAGAGTCATGTGAAGCTCTGCGACGACCGTATTTTGTTCCATCGCATCTGCCCACTGACGGGCAAGGACCTTGACGCCACCAGCACGCGGCACAAGGTCCCACCCACCGACCCGAAGACGGGCAAGCCGATGAAGTTCACCCGTAAGCGCGGTGGGGGCAGCGTGCTCTACTTCCCCTCCTGCCTGAATTGGAAGCTGGCCTTCGCTGACACATCCGTCGATTTCTACATCGTCGAGTCGGAGTGTAGTGCACTTGCACTCGCAGAACACGATATCTACGCGATCGGCACCGGCGGCAAAGATGGCGTGTTCATGGCTGGAACGAAGAGGCAGAAGCTACACGAGTATTTCAGCAACATCAAGTGGGGCGGTCGTCGTGTGCTCTTGGCGTTCGACGGCGATGCTCTGACCCAAGAAGACGTGCGCGAGTCTGCCCACGCCGCTGCAAAGCTCTTTGCGGAGGCCGTGTGATGGCAAGAAAGAAAAGTGGCGCACTGGTTTATGTTTTGCCGATTCCTCCGCTACCCGGAGAAAAAGGTGCCTCGCCCTGCGATGTCATCAAGCGGTGGGGAATTGGTGTCATCAAGGACCTCGCCCTCACCACGCCGCAATGGGGTTCTACGAAAGAGAAGAAACAGGAACGCACGGTGGAGATTATGCGGGGCAACGATATACCGGACGAAAAAGTGGAGTGGATATGGCATCACCGCTTTCAAAGAAACAAGATCAACTCCATTGAGGGTCTTCCCGGTGATGGTAAGTCATTCATCGCCGCAGCAATTGCCGCTGCCATGAGCAAAGGACTCGCACCATACACCTGCTTGAAGGACGAGAAAAAAGTAAAGATCGAGCGTCCCGTAGTGTGCATCTATCTCTCCATTGAGCAGGACCCTGCAACTTCTAAGCGTCGTTTCAAAGCCGCTGACGGAGATGTGAACAGGTTCTACGCGGTTCGCGGAATCAGAAATCCTGATGGCTCGAAGTCGCGTATCACACTCGAAGACATTCCTCTTATTGAAGACGCCGTCAAGCAGGCGCGTGCGCAAAACAAGAATGTGGACATCATGGTGTGGCTCGACCCTCTGCAATCGTTCATACCGGGGAAGGTCGATATGCACAGGGCTAACGAGACGCGCGAGATTCTCGACCCGCTGGCCGTATCAGCACAAGCGTGCGAGTACACGGTTGTCGTGCTCCGCCACGTGATCAAGAGCAGCGGAAGTAATCGCGCTGCGCTGCGCGGTGTTGGCTCTGTTGACATCATTGCGTCGATTCGCTCGATGTTTCTGATCGGCAACGCACCAGATGATCCGCACAACCGGGCAATGATTCATGCAAAAACGAATGACGGTCCGAGAACTACATCCTTGCGCTTCGACTTGGTGCATGGAAAGAACGGTGCCGATGAGTCTGTTTACTGTCAGTGGATGGGTGAATCAAAGCTCACCGCTGCTGACCTAGCAGCCACGGAAAGCGACGGCAAGAAATCGAAAGAGGCCCAGGTAGCGGACTGGCTCGAAGAGTTTCTTGAGAACGGGCCGAGGTGTCTCGAAGAGATAAAGAAGTCGTGCCCACTCAGCGGAGGTGATGAGAAGTCAACACTGCGGCTGCTTAATCGCGGTGCGCACAAGCTGACCATTGAGATGGAGGGGCCGAAGAATGACCCGAAAAAACGCATGTGGAAGATGCCCGACGCGCCGAAGTTTGGCACGTACAAACCGGGGTCGTCTACCGCTCATGCGGCGGTGGTGGAGGAGGGTAATGGTGAGAGTGGTATGCAGAAAGGTCATTAAGCAACTTTTTGTCTGTTTGTCTTTTGTCTTTTCTAGGACATTTACCCCGAAAAGACAAACAGACAAGAGTGTATATAGGGTTGGCTCGATCACGGCGAGCGCGCGGATATGTCGGGCTCTATTCGCTTCGCCGTTCGCCGTGATTCGCTCTGTCGTCACATCACCGTGCAGTCAGGAGATGTGGTCACCGTAATCTTTGAGAACCATCACGGCTCGTGGGGAACACGGCTCGTGTCACAAACAGCAAAGGAGAAGAACGAGATGAAACCGGGAACAATTCTTGGAACATTCCGCCACACAGGAAGAGTCATCCGCACCCGTGACAGCGCGTGCGGATGCAAGTCTGCCGCCACCAAAACTGACGGCCCGTGCCAGTGCACAGCCTGCGTCCAGCGCCGGAAGCAGACGCGCGACGCGAAGCCCATTTCGACCCTCGCAGACATAAACGAGCAACACCGCCGCGCCTTCGGAAGCAGATGAGATGAGCATGACGAACGCAAACCTGATATTGAAATCACTCAACCGGAAAGGAACCTCGTATGAATCGCGTTGACGTCTTAGAAGCCAACATTGCCGCACAGCAGGAGGAACTCGCCGCGCTTAGGAGTAGAGAAGCCGTCGAGTCGCGCGCACAGATCGCGGCGCAGCATCTCAAGTCTCTTCGGGAAGGCGTACGACAGAACGAGGAGAGGCTAAAAAACTTCGATAGCAAAATTCAGGAAGCATTCGACGCATTGGTGGTGGCTTGCGAGATGCGCCAGGAGCACACCATCGGCAGTTATGCCGGTCCCGAAGTTACGAGCATCACCGAAGGACCATCGCAGACCTTAATTGGTCTAATCATGGGCAAATTCAGAATGGAGAAGACTGCAGCCGCCGCGAAGCGGACCCTGCAGGCAGCGGAGGCAACCGCTCCGATGCCGCCGTTAAAGAAGAAGTAGCTATCAAAGATGAGATGCCGGGTTCTCCATCCTTGGCATCTCTGTGTCAGTGGGTCTCCTCCACACGGCTACGCCTTCTCCGTGTGCCATCTTCCTGCTGACGTGCACGGGTGCCTTCATCACCCGATTGCAAAACCAGCGGCGGTCGCGGTCATGGTCTTTCCGCATACATACCGCCGCTGGATTTTTTGAGAGACGGAGAACTAAATCGAATCGGACATGTTTACGATCGAGTAACTTCCGAGTAGGCGGTGATTCGCTCGCGACCCTATGCGCATCGCTCGCCGGTGGTAGGCTTTGTTTGAACAAAGCTGATTTGAAATGACTCCGACCTCCATCGTTCTCTACACGGTTCTCTTTGGGTTGGGCTATCTGGTCGCACCAACGATGCTGGTGTGGGGCTGGGCGCGATGGGTCAAGCGGCGCCCGCGATCGTGGACGATTATCACAACTCTGTCGTTCGTCGGATTTCTGCTCTCCACAGCGTCAGCACTTTTCGCGCTGTGGGTGATTTGGTACGGTGCCGCCGGTGGATTCATAAGCAGCCACGCGAACTACTCGCCAAACTATGGTTTGTTCTACCAGTTCATTCGGCGGGGTATCGTTCTTTCGCTCTTAGGAATTGTTTTCTCTGTTGGCGGTGTGTGGAGGCGAGGCGCGGTGCGGTGGCTTGCCCCTGCGAGCGCAGTCGGAACGCTCGCCTTTTGGCTTCTCGCGACGACTTGGCCCTGATTCAAAGCGTTTTTGGAGTTACTTCCGGGTTGACGGTAATACTCCCGAAAAGCGATGTCGGGACACTGGACCGCTTCACTTTGGTTTGGGTAGCGAACAGCTATTCCGGCAAATGCATGCCTGACAATCTGCCAATTTCCGTCTGAGTCCCGCTTTAGGACCATGAGGTAAGAACCCTTGATCGGCGCGACGGTCTTCTCGATCCAGTAGTGCATGAAACCAGAGTCGTATGCTATGTCTCCCGAAACCTCGCCTAACCCATCGGGCACGACAAATAGCTCACCCTTCGTTTCATCGTTAATCCGCTTGAGGTAGTCCACTATGGCATCCCGGCCCTGAATTTCAGCGCCTAGGGCAGGCTGAAATACTGCATCCGTCGCGTATAGCTTCCGTATGCCATCCAGGTTCCCCGATTTCCAATCCTTGATCCACTCGTCGCGCACAGCGCCAGATGACTTCGCTGAAGCCGAATTTGAGGTCGACTGAGCTGTGGCTGGTTTGAAGGGCACTTGCAACACCACTGTGAAAGTGACAAGCAGCAGGCAACAACGCCTCACGGTCGCACCTCTCGCGGCAATTTTAGTTCAAAGACAGATTGACGGTCGCATGGTGGCCAACCCGGACATCCCCATTTTTGGGTAATGTCCGGTTAGGCGGTAATTCGGGTGCTACCTCATTGCACTATTGGAAATGGAGCAGCATATTAAAGACAAAAGCAGAGCCGGAATCGATCGGGACAAGATGAGCCTGCTCGGCGGAGGCGTCAGACCTGAGGGCTGAGTTTCGCATGAGCCATTCCTTTATGAGATGCGGGTTGTAGCGTTTGCCTTCGAGTTCCTTCCATGAGGCTAGAAGCTGTTGAGCAGCGCCAGCGCGGGGTTCGATGCCGTCCAAAAAGAGCTTGCCGAAGGTAACTTGGAAGCCTTGGTCAATGTCGACGGTGAGGCTGATGGTGTGGCGCGATTTGTCGTACTGCGGCGTTGGGATTGCGCCGAAGTTTGCATACCCTTCGGTGCCGTATAGCTCCTTCAGATTTTCGAGTCCCTTCCCGATTTCGGTGGCATTGAAGATCGCGCCGTCGTCTACGTGGAACTGGGCTCGGAGTTGATCGGTCGAGAAGACTGAGTCGCCGGTGAAGATGATTCCGCCGAGGCGGTATTGATCGCCTGTGCGCACTGAGAAGCGGACGTCGGCGTCGCACACGGAACGGACGCGTGTGATTTGAGGTGCGCCGACTTCAACCAGTACATAGCCTTTATCGCGGAGTCTAGAGCGCACACGCTCTGAGAGTGCGTCCACGTTGTATGTACCACCTTGAAAGGCGCGCACGATGCGGTCTCGCTCTGCTCTGGAAAGATCACTGGATACCAAAGTCAACCTGTGGACGCGATAGACGCCAGCAAGCGTCGCGGGCCGATCTTGGGCGATTGCAGCGACAGCGAGAAGCGGGAGCAATGCGATGGGAAGGGTACGCATGGTGACTCCAGAACTGTTCAACCGGGCCTCACCCAGAGGACGTTTGGGAGAGGAAAACGGTGAGCCAGATTGGGTGTGTTTCGTTCCGGGCGGATAGTGGGCTACACGGAAGTTACTAGTTGAGCAACACACTCCGAAATTACAAAACATGAATAACGCGGCACCTAAAAAGAGAGCATACGGTGCACCCATCTGCACGGACCGGGCAACCGGAAGGCGCAGCGACCGGGTAAGCACCCATAAAGCGGCACCTAAAAAGGAGTGTACGGCGCACTCGAAAACTCCGAGTGAAGATGATTGAATGGGTCTTTCACCCTTCCAGATCAGGATTCAGGCCCTTCAGCCCTCCCCTAGAGGCCTCAAAACAGGGCCTCTAGGCCCAAAACTAGGCCTCTAGGAGCCCTAGAAGGGGTTTCTGGGCCTCTGGTGAGGGTAGGGTGCCCAACTTGGCCTAGGGCACCAGCTAGCCTAGCCTGTTATACTTACTTCATTGGACCTTGAAGTAAACGAAACAGAGGCAGAAACATGGCAGAGGGCAGGTTTGTTAGCTATCTGAGAGTGAGCACACAGAAGCAAGGCAGGAGCGGCCTTGGCATCGGCGCGCAGCGAAAGGCCGTTGCCAATTACCTGAACGGTGGGCAGTGGGAATTGATCGAAGAGGTTGTGGAGCAGGAGTCAGGCAAGAATAGTAGACGGCCACAACTCACACGCGCTCTCGCCCTATGTCGCCTCCACGATGCAACCTTGGTTGTCGCCAAGTTGGACCGACTGGCGCGAAACGTCGCATTCATCGCAAACCTGATGGAACGTAAGGTGCGGTTTGTAGCTGCCGACATGCCAGAAGCGAACGATCTCAACCTTCACATCATGGCTGCTATGGCTGAATACGAAGCCAAGGCAATCAAGGACCGCACAAAGCGCGCGCTAGCCGAGGCGAAGGCCCGAGGCAAGAAGCTGGGCGGGTATCGCTGGCCGAAGGGTTGGGATATTCGGGCGATGGCGAAGGCAGGAAACGCAGAGAGCATCATCGTTCGTGCGGAGGCCGCACGCGAACGGGCCAGTAACCTGATGCCAGAAATTGAAGCAATCAAGGCCGAAGCAGCCAAGAACGCGGAAGCTTCGACGCTCCGAAGAATAGCGGCAGGCTTGAACAAGCGCCGTATTCGTGCGCCGCGCGGCGGAAAATGGAGCGCAGCCCAAGTACGGCGCGTGATGCCAATCGTTGTGAGCCAGCAAATCTGAATGCTAGCGGCTGTAGCATTCGGCGCAAGGTTCATGCTTAGATACACGTGCGAGGTCGGCGACCTAAAATGCACGACGCTTGACGGATTCCAGAATCTGGTTCATTCCTATATGAGTAACTGAATTCTCGGGTCTTACTTGATCGATGACCACGGTGTTCACCCATGAACGGTAAGACTGCGAAGTATCTACAAGAGTTGCCCGCACTTGTCTGCGTGTACTGCGGACAGTTAGACACCACTCGCGATCACGTTGTTGCAAGTGCGATCCTGGCGCGTCCTTTGCCCGTCAATGCTCTCACTGTTCCATCATGCCGCGACTGCAATGGCCGGTTCTCAAAAGACGAGCAGTACTTCACTGCAGTTCTGGGAATGATTGGTCATACGCCGCAGATTGAAGAGCGGATTAAGGAAGGTTCGGACATTTATCGAACTCTCGAAAGATCCCCAAAGCCTGATGATCGATTGATTTCGTCTGTTCTCTATTTACACGAGTTGGGAGTCCCCCGATCCTTCAGGTTGAGGAAGACAGACTTGCATTGCTCTTCCAAAAAATGGCCTTTGGCCTTTTTCTCGCAACATACCGACCCAAGGCTATTCCTCTGCTCAGAGATTTCAGGCCATTACACATTCGAGAAGCCGCATTGATTCAAAAATTGTATAAAGGTTTCCAGCAGCCACAATGGAGAAGCTTCAAAAAGACGTATTTGATTACGTGTTCTTCAAGAGTCGACTAGCTTCCTACTTCGGTAGATATTGCCTTATGCGATTCTATGGTCCGACGTTCTTTGCAGCCGTTCAGTGCCCGACACCGATGAGAAAACACTAGCGGTCAGTGGGGAGAATCTGTAGATAAACACAAATAAGGGTACGTTCAGATCTCGCCGCTACGGGCCCACCTTGCCATCGCTGGATCCGCAGTGGCGCGTCAGTTCGGTATCAGCAGACAGACGCTTTAGACGTATTTGAGTTGATCAAGGAACGCTGTTACTCGGAAGGCTTTTCGTTCTGGGTCGCTGATGTCGTGCTCGACGTTTTGGATGAAAGAGGACTATGATCCTTCAACCATGTCAAGATTTTGTCGATCATCTGCGAAAAACCGGTTTCTGACAATGCACCAGATAGACGTGCATACAGGGCGATCAACACAAGAACAAAGGCAAAGATGAATATACTAAGTTCCCATGCAACCGATGTCGTGAAGTTCGTAAAAGCAAACCAGCAGCCAGCCATAGCCGCAATGACCATCAGTGTAGCGAGAACAGCAACCAACGCCGGGTGAATCTTGGCAGACTGACTTCTATGGTGTTCGCTCGTCTCCTCAGCCATTCTCAAGGCAACTTCAGTGAACGCAGGGTTGCTTGATTTTCTGGCCTCGCGTAAATAGTCCATCGCCTGATTATGGGCTTGCGCACTTAAGCTCTGATCTGAGTGTTCGCTGCCCGAATCATGCTTCTGAAGATCAGAACTCATCAGGCCGCCATATACTCTGAATTAGCTGTGGGCCTGTATGCGATCTCAACTCTTAACTCAGAAGGATCATGATCTGCATCGCAATCATCACAATGAGGAATGTGGTCGAGAGCGTCCGCATTGTCAACCGTCAAGCAGCATTCCGTTCTGGCGGCAATACACGTTGTACACCCGCTGTAAAAGATTTGCCTCAGCCAGTAGTTCCAGAAGAACGAATGCTTCGCCGTCTTTAAGCCCAAGCGCAGCGGCAGCCAGCTTCGGAATGATGAAGGGCTCGCCCCGACCGAGTTGACCGCGGATATAGCCGATTAAGGCGTCAAGCAGCGATGAAAGCCGGGGATGGCTTCGCTTCACGTGCTCGAATTTGTGAGATGACATAGCCTACCTCATCATCGCTGCAATCTGCATTCACTTTCACGAATCCTTCTTCAGCATCGATATGCGTGAAGAGTTCTCGTGCCAAGAAACCGCACGACGCTTTGGGAAACCAGTGAAATGACGGTGCATCCCATGCCCAGGTTCCGCCATTTTTCTCATAGGTAAACCACCAATCGGGATCATCTCGAACATCCGAGCGTGGAGACCTTGTTCGGTGCTGAAAATTCTTCTGATTCGTGTGATTGTCGATGTGAATTCGAACCACACGAGGGTCTTGTTCCTCGACCAATCGTTTTACAACCGACCGGAGATCAATTTGGGTGAGATCGCAATCGAGCAACTCTCGCGCCTTCTCAATATACGCCGAGTAGTACGCATCAGCAGTCGGACGGCCGCCCGAGAAATAGGAGTGCCTGTTCTCGGGCAGATTCAATCGAAGTTCCGCGGTGTTCGCCTGAAAATCTGCGAGCAGCACAACGCGCTTGTACGCAGGGCTGTACAGGACTTGATCGGTCGCGTCATCAAGAGTTGCTTTTCTCTGCTCTTCTGCCCACTTCACGCGAAGGAAAACGCCCTCCAATTTTGCATAAACGGGCGACATGGGTTTCGATCTCTCACCCGCAAACACCCTGACATCTGACAAGGAAATGTTCATAGCCTTCAGCCTATCGAGCAGCCACTGCGTCGGCGGAAGCCTCTGTCCATTCTCCATGCGAAACAGGTACATTCGCATGTCACTTGCTTCTTCAAAGCCAATGAGAGCAACTTCAAGCGCCTCCTCTGTCAGTTTGCCGTCGGCAATGTGCTTGGAGACCAGATCCGTAATCGTCGCTCTTGTGTCCGCCGTGCCCGTGAGGTCGAGTGTCTTGAGCCACGCCTTCAACGCCTTCACGGCAAACCTATTCAGCGTGGGTTGGATGCGCCGTTTGATAGCTTCAGCAGAATTCTCTTCGATGCTCATTGGCCCGCGTTTCTCGTGTGGAGGATAATTGGCGTCAATCATACCACCAAAATATCGTCGACCGATGTGAGCAATTGATTCTTAGTTGTAGGAACAACAATAGATATTTTTAAATAGATTGAACGCATCAAATTGATTTCGGCTCGGTTTGGGCCTGTTTTTAAACCTTGCCGCATAGATGCCTCAGGCTATTTCACCAGTGTTCATTCCATCGGTGCGATTTGCAGTTCTCTGCCTTCGAACGAACATAGTTCCACGTATCGCATTGATATAACCCATTATGAGAAGTATGACAACGATGGGGTTCTTAAACTGCCGTGAATCTCCTTCGATTAGCGGTTGCACTTTCTCGACTGTGTATAAAAGAAGTCCGATGACTGACCAGGGCAACGAAAGGCGATAGATTCGCCATGCGATCACCCCGAATAGTGCGACGTCGATCAAGCTCCATCCACTCATACCCAACACTGGCTTGTCCGTTGTAATCGATATCATTGCGGCCACTAGCGTGACCAGGCAGGAGAAGCCTGCCGCGGCAACACCCTGACCGGCGGCTTCCCTTGCTGTCTCGAAGCTGTTGATTCGTGGCCATGGAATCCACGTGAATCCACTTCGAGCAGAATGCGAAGAAGCCTGACTGTCCGGAAGTAGTTGCATCGGAACTCCGATCCGGGAATCGGATGCTCGCTTCGCTCTTATCTCTTGCTTCCCTGATGATTCGCGCCGCCTCTTGATCGATTTCTGTGCGAGGTTCCGTATCGTCTTTGACTTCCGGGATTGGCTGTGTCACTGAAACTCCGTGCTCAGACGCTTGCTCCATGGCATCTAGGACGTCGGGGCATGCACCGCTGAATTCCGCTGACGCTGGACCAATATGGGTCGCCCTCAGAGGGGCTGCGGCTCGCAGAAAGCCGATTCCCACTATTGCTAATGTTAAGCCGAGCAACAAAGCCACCGTTGCAGCCGCGTCGTTCGCAATATAAGCAGCCATCGCAACCGGCAAAGGAATACATGCGATCAACAACAGCCACCCAGTCCAGAGGCGCTCTCTTCGGATCTCTTTATGGACCGAGCAAAGCGGAACAGAAAGCGTTACCTTCTTTGCGACAACCAGGGAGACGATCAGGTAAATGATTGGGCTGATTAAGAGCAGGAAGAGGCCGGGATGATGCCAGCTGTATGTCAGATCTAACCAAGGCTCGCTTGGCACTGCTCCACACTTTACGCATCGGTTTGGCAGGAGGCCACCGGGAGGAACTACGAAAAGGCTTCCTTTTGCTTGCGTGTTTGAAGGTAACGCCTCCAATTTCAGGGAATTTCGCTTTTCTTGATTCTGATATTGCTTCTGTTGCGATGGGAATTGGCGTCTTAGGCGCCTCTTTTCTGAGCGAAGGTCAACGAGGCCTGCGACGCAGTTGCCCTCTGCTGCGACAAACTAGCCATTCCCGCCCATTCGGGAATCGAATGTGTATGCAGGGGTGCCGGCTCTAGGGGTGCCGGCTCTAGCCCGATCTCCGCGCGCAGAGGGTTACTACAAGCAGTACAGAACTGATTCCCCTCAATGACTTTGGTCCCACATTTCCCACAGTACACATAGCCACCCGCTCGGTCGGACCCAATAACGGAACCTAGCCCTATATCGGGCAGGGTGTTAGAACCGGCAACAACGAACCCAGTCGGCGCGCCACAGCGAACGCAGAATCTCGCTACTGCTGGAAGCCCACATGCGCAGCTGGGGCAGTACATAAGATTTGCTCCCTAGATGGATGTTCGTTGAAATTGTACGCTAAGCGCCACTATCATCTTCCCAACAACAATGGCACACTGTATTTACTGCGGAGAAAAGAACCCTGCTGGCGCAGTGTTCTGTCTTGCCTGCGGGATAACGCTCTATCAGGAACCGAAGCCCGCCGTCGCCAACGAAGTGAAGAAGCCGATTCGATGGCTAATTCCCGTTGGCCTCACTTCTGGCCTTGTAGTTCTAATTTTGATGGTTCTATTATGGAAAGCCTTCGAACGAAAATCTTCTGATTCCGCCGCAAGCCGCTCAATTATTGCTTCCGCTGCTGAGGCGGTACTCACCATTATCGTGTATGACGGCGCTGGTAATCAGAAAGCGCAAGGCAGCGGCTTCATCTTGGCCACCGACGGCTTAGCTGCCACCAATTTCCACGTACTCGCAGGTGCGCAGAGAGCTACTGCGGAGTGTTGTAACGGGCGGAAGTTTGAGATTGATTCCATAGAGGGGGTCAATTCTGATGAGGACCTCGTTGTATTCCAGTTGCACGAAACCGGAATAGACGGAACACTCCACAATCTTCCGACAGTCACATTGGACACCACTGGAGACGTATCTGTTGGGGAGAAGGTCATTGCAATAGGGAGCCCGCAAGGACTGGAGAACACCGTGAGTGATGGAATTGTCAGCGCAATTCGCAGCGACATGATCCGTTCGTTATCTTCAGATCACATCTCCTATATCTCCGGGATCTTCGGGAGGGCCGGTCCTCAATGCAAGTGGCAAGGTGATTGGAATCGCAACAATGCAGATGCCGGAGGGACAGAACCTGAATTTCGCGATCAGTTCAGAGTATCTTTCAAGGACTCCTTGATCAACATCTTCAGTATCCGCTGGCACGACTTCAACCGGTAGAACGCGCGCAGGGAGGGCCAGATCGGCACCCGGCAAGCGAAGCAGTGAATGCTGAGCAAGGAGAGACCACAATCGACACCATTGACAGGTCAGTTCGCGGGTACAGTGCACAATGATACCGTGAACATTTCCGCTGGATTCGCCCTTTTTGTCCAAGATACAGAAGGCGATCTCAGCAGCTGCGTGGCGGTACTTCGCCCTCTTGCAGGAAGTGGCCCCATAACCGGGAATGCGATCGGGCCAGACGTGAACTTTATCGTGACTAGCGAAATTGGGAAAATCTCTTTCACTGGGCAAAGGACTAAAAGCTCAATCACTGGAACTTACCTTGTCGAGCAAAAGAGTGGGACAGAGCAGCAAGGCACATTTATTCTGAGGCGAACAAAAATACTCGATAGGAACTCCCGGTTGGATTTCACAAACTGTCCAACAGATTCAGACCTGCAATGAAAGAGGACGAAAAAACCTCTGTGAAGGAGCAGTTAGCTCAACGAGTGATTTCAAAGGAATGTGGTTTTCTACCCGCTAGTTGAGCCCGTAAGCTACGGCGTAGGTTACCCTCGTTTCATCGTGCTACGATTCTGGCAACTATGGACAGCTACACTCTGGGATCGAAGGCACGGCCACGCCTTCAAGAAGGCCAGGAATCTCGCCTCTACGATGTCATGGAGGAGCTTGGTGGCGGCCCAATCACGCTGGATCAGATCGTGAAGCAATGCGAGTACCGCAAGTATGCATCCCTTCTTAAAACAGAACCCTCAGTTCGCAAGTCTGTCGCGTGGCATCTGCGAAGGTGGGTAAAGAGCGGCATCGTCATGGAGAGTTGAGGACTCAATGAGCAACGAAGCGAAATATCAAACGATTCTGAACTCCCAATCCTCGCGTCTATGTGTGATTGCCGGTCCGGGAACTGGAAAGACAAAATGCGTCCTTATTCCAAAGACAGAGGCACTGCTTGCAGCTGGCGTTGCTCCAGAAGAGATTCTGCTTCTTAGCTTCTCCCGCCTTTCAGCCGCCGATCTGAAGAATCGTGTTCACAGTGGAGTCTCGGCCTCGACGGTGCACTCCTGTTGTCTCGCATTCTTGCTATCCGAAAATAACCATGAAATTCGTGACCGCATTAATTCTTTGGTTTTTGAGTTTGAGGAGGACGTTCTTCTGTGGGACCTAAAAGTGGTTTTCCCACACCTTCACAAGAAGAAGGATTTGGAGGAAATGTTCAAAGAATACAAAGCAGGTTGGGCCACTGCACAACGCGATTCTGTTCTCGAACACGACGAGAAGGAACGACGTTTCAAATATGCGGTGATGAACTGGCTGAAAGAGCACTCCGCCGCACTACTCGGGGAAATCATGTATTCGGGTGTCGAGTTGATCGGAGATTTAGAAAGCACTGGGATTTTCGCGAAGCATAAATACATATTGGTCGATGAGTATCAAGATCTGAACAAGTTAGAGCAGGAATTTGTTGGCCAAATTGCGGCACAAGCCCATCTTCTTCTCGTTGTCGGTGATCCAGACCAGTCAATCTATTCATTTAAGTTTGCCCATCCCAACGGGATACAGGAGTTCAAGAATTCGGCAGAATATTTCTATTTGGAATACTGCGGAAGATGTGCGCGAAATATCGTTACCTTCGCAAATCAATTATTGGTGCAAGCGAACCCTGAACGAACTCTACTGCCAAGATCACTGCCCACCAATATCGAAGGCGAAGTAATTCCGCACGCCCCATTCGAGACTCAGAATGATGAGTTTCGTTACGTCATTGATGCGATAGCGCGCCGACTTCGTGAAAAGACCAAGCCTGAAGAAATTCTCGTTCTTGTTCCGAAGAAGGCGCTCGCCGATGAATTCATTGCTTCGCTCACCCCATGCGATCAGGCGCTACTTACATCCCTCGGAGCATCGGTTAAAGTCACGGGCAAATCGAAGTATTCTGACACCGAGAAGAGGGCGATCCTCATGTTCGCACTTGCGGCGACTTCTGCGTCCTTGCTGCACATGCGAACGTATCTTGGGTTGAACGACGATAAAGCTTATGCTACAGAATTTCGAATACTCAAAGAAAAGTATGGCGATCTCAAGGCTGCGTTGAATCAAGCATCGCCGCGCGATTTTTCAGAACGCGATAAGCGCGTACGAAGGTTGTGCGAAGATGTCGCACATTTGAAGGAGAGCCTGAGCGCTTATGAAGGGAGGCCGCTGGAGGAAGTGATAGATTCGCTATTTCCAGCTGACAGTGCCGATCTGTCCTGGGTTCGCGAAGTATTGATGGCGCTCAAGGAAGATGGCGACACGCTAGCAGCCCTCTATTACAAGTTCACGGACTATGTGCGGTCATCTTCGCAAAAACCCGGTGTCATCAGGGTGATGACGCTAAATATGTCAAAAGGGCTAGATGCAGAGCACATATTCATTCTGGGTGCATCCTCGGGCAACATTCCGGGCAAGAATTACTCCCGGCATCTCTCAGATGCAAAATTTATCGAGGAACAGAGAAGACTTCTTTATGTTGGAATCACTCGGGCTAAGTTTTCAATTACGATTACTTGGTCTCGTACTATTTCATATCACCAATCACAAACGCATCAAACGAGTCATGTTGGAGTTCGACGTAGGCCTGGTGGAAAGACCGAAGTCAGACTAACTATTTGCGAGTTTCTTCAAGGACTGAGGTCTTAGAGACTGCGGTGTGTATTTGCTAAACGAAGATTGCGCGATAAACTTAACCGCGTCGCTTCTTCGCCTTCGGCTTCTTCTGGCTCTCTTCCTCGTCGTTATCGGGAATGCCGTACTCGCCCTCTGTGAAGGTCTCTTCATCTTCCAACTGATCTTCAGAGATGATGTCGTAACCGATCTCCGCATTTTCTTCGTCGAAATAAGAGTCTGCGTGTCCGCCACGTGTAGGCTTCTTAATCTTAATCTTCACTCTCATCCTCCATTCTGTGATCTGTAGGCGTCTTCAGCCCGGTACAGCGCCCTCAGAGCGCCAGGTGAAGCACTAGGCGCGCCGCTTTCCTGCCTTCGGCACTTGGGCTGTCGCAAGAACAGGCCGCGCATCGAGATCAAAAAGCGGTAAGCGTTCGGCCTTGTGCTTGAGTTTCCAAGCCTTCTTCACCACACGCTTCGAAGCCAAAGGCAGGGCTGAGATTGACTTCCGCAATTCGCTAACCCTCGCTTCATCCTTTGATAGCTCGTGTGCGATTTGATCGATCTGTTCTTGCGAGAGAACTTCCTTAGCCATGAGTATTCATCCTTTCGTCATGCCCGGTTATGCGCGCCGCTTCTTCGCTTTCGGCTTTTTCTGCGAGTAGATGTCACCAAACACATTGGCAGCTGACCGCTGCGCTGCATCCTGAACGTGTGCGTAACGCATTGTTGTAGCAGCTTGGGTGTGACCGAGCAGCTTGCCGACAACCTGTAGCGGTACGCCATTACTGATCAAATGTGAAGCGAAGTTGTGTCGAAGATCGTGAATTCGAATGGTAGGCCTGTAGTGCATCTCCCCGTCCTCATCCTTCTCCACTTTCACCAGTCCAGCCGCCTTGCACGCTTCAATCCACGGCCGACGCAGTGACACCCGCATCTCGGAGCCGGTCTTCTTGCCTTTACGTGTACCCCTCTTGCCGGGAAACAGCGCGCCTGACAACTTCTTCGGTGCCATCGATTCGAGCAGCTTGACAGCCTCAGCACTCAGCGGCACGTGCTCCTGTTTCTTCTGCTTTGTATGGTGGGACGGCTTCACCCACTCGTCCCGCTCGAAATCGAACTCTTCCCATGTAGCCATGAGCACTTCACTCATGCGGCTGCCCGTGAGCAACAACAGTTTCAGTGCATTGGCTGACTCCTGACGTACCTGACGCGCGCCATCCGACAGACCTTCTTCCCGCGGGTAGTTGTCGAGTGCTTCACGGAATTTCTGCAACTGCTCCAAGCTGAGATAGCTTTCACGCGGATGCTCTTCAAAACGCTCCACTCCCTTCGCAGGGTTTTTGTCGAGCCACTCTCGCTTGATGCCGTGGTTGAAGATCGACGACAGCAGGGACAGTACGCGATTGGCCTGATACCTTGTATCCCTCATCGAGTCTCTGAGCTTCACGATGTCATTGCGCGTAATCTCCGATAGGTGGAGTGCACCAAACTTGGGAAAGATGTTCTTCTTAAGCATCCTTTGGTCTTCATAGCGGCTGCTCTCCCGTTTCTGAGTCTCGACATCTTCCATGTATGCATCGGCCAGGGCCTTGAATGTGGGAGCACTCAACCGCGCTTCGCGCTCCGCCTTGCGCTCCGCTACCGGGTCGTGTCCGTTGTTTATGTCCACACGTAAGGCCTCGGCCTCCTCTCGCGCCGTGGTCGCGGTGTATTCAGGGTGCTGCCCGATGGTGTAGCGCCGTTCCTTGCCGTCGAAATGGTAGTTGAGAATGAAGGTCACGGTTCCGGCTCGGGTGATCCGCACTCCGAAGCCGCGAACTGCTTTGTTGCCTGCATCCCAGTTGATCCGATCTTCGGGTATTCCCTTCAGCAACCGATTGACGGTATCCTGCGTGATGTATGCCCTATTCCTTGGGTCCGCTTTCGGCACTGTACTCTTACGCGGCAGGTGCCGTGCCAGCGGTCTCTGTGTCCTGTTCCTCGTCTCTTGGCTCATCTCCTCTTCTTTCTCTGTCAGCAAGCTGTCAGCATGAGAGTGTCTTTTGGTGTCCTTAGATGACATCCAATGTCAGTCTATCAGGCTGGTTTGACATTGAAAACAAAAGAGTTGGTCAGCTAAGTACTTTCTTTTGCTGTCAGCAGGAAAGAAGTGAAATACAGACTGTGGCTCAGGATGTCGTGGGTTCGATCCCCACTAGCCGCCCCAATAGCGCACACGCCCCTCAGCTTTGGGTCGTCGGACTTTCGAGCCTCCGTGAGCCCTGAATCCCTACAAAATGAAATCCACGCAGACGCAGCGGTCATGTTGAGGGCTGGATTGCGTCCCTTCGAGCCGCGACGCGGGCTATCGAACGGACACCTGCAGACCATCCTCGGCAATTATCTGCCACGGCCCGTGTTTCCATGCATTTCCGAGTCCGAAGCGGTGCTGGTTGACCCGGCAGACGGCAGCCGCGTGATGTGTTTTTGCGATTGGCAGCCCGCGGTCGTGCGAGCAGAACGCCTGACGGTGATCCTGGTGCATGGGCTCGAGGGTTCGTCGGAATCGCGGTATATCAAGGGCATCGCAGCGAGAGCGTGGGCCGCCGGGTGCAACGTCGTTCGCATGAACATGCGTAACTGCGGCGATACAGATGAGCTGACGCCGACGCTCTATCACTCCGGCTTGTCGTCCGACGTAGGTGCAGTGATGCTCCACTATGCAGAGAAATACGGACTTCAGTGCGTAGCGCTCGTTGGCTATTCGATGGGCGGGAACCTGGTGCTCAAGCTAGCGGGCGAATGGGGAAAGGCAGCGCCGCTTTGCGCGGTTGCAACCGTCTGTCCGGCTATTGATCTCGCAGCAGGTTCGGATGCTTTGCACGAGCCGGCAAATCGGCTGTACGAGTGGCATTTTCTGCGCGGGCTGTTGCGACGCTACCGTCGCAAGGCTGCGCTTTATCCTCACATCTACGCGATGAGCGGCCTTGGCCCGATTCGCTCCGTGCGGCAATTTGATAACAAGATCGTGGCCCGCTATTGCGGTTTCCGCGATGCCGACGATTACTACTACAGGGCGGCAAGCGCGCGCGTGGTGGACAAAATTGCGGTTCCTGCACTGATCATCCGTGCGGAGGATGACCCATTCGTGCGCATGTTGCCTGGAACCCGCGCTGCTTTACTCGCGAATCCCAACGTTCTGCTGGTCGAGACGCGGCACGGTGGTCACTGTGCATACCTGTCGCGCGATGGCGGCGACGATATACATTGGGCCGAGGCCAGCGTCGTCCGTTACCTGATGCAGATTGCCCGAGAGTCCAAGTCGGCAAATGGATCGAATGGAAGCTGATTGGGAGTTTGAGATTGGCGGCGATGCCGCAGTCATTGAGGCGCATTGGCCGGGCTTCGTGGATCTGCGAATCGAACCGAAGCGAGCCGTTGAGTTGGCAGAAGCGCAGCACTTGCCCGGTCTCGCGGATGCACTCGCACGATTGAACGCGATCGACTCTCCGGTTTGGACGTGTAAGACCGACGTGTTCGACCCGGGTTTGATTGATCCCGACGAACTCGACGCAGCACGCGAGGAGGCAACGAACGCAATTGCCTGCTATGTGGATCTCTTGATGCGCGGCGAGCGGCAATGGAATTCTCCGATCGAGGCGGAGAGATATTGCAAGGCTTTGTGCGCGCGACTGCGGGAGATGCAGTTCCGGCGCTGCCGTGTTGATCTGGTTGTTCGCAGCAGCGCATTTCGAGCCGGACCTGAATGACTTGGGCGTGACAGCGTATTTCACCGCGTGCGGCCGGTTTGAAATCGATGCGAGGAGCCGGCTCGCCGAGTGCCTGGCGGCTTTCGCTGCAGCAATCGCCCCGGAACCGAATTGAGATTTGGGAACCGGGGTCAATCCCGTATCCGGATCATATCGCCCAAAGTTACAATATAGAAAACGCGGGCGAGTAGCTCAATCGGATAGAGCACCGGCCTTCTAAGCCGGGGGTTGTGGGTTCGATTCCCGCCTCGCCCACCATTTTAGAATGAATAACTTAGAGGTCCAAGTCCAAGCCTGCATCGCAATCGATCGCAATTCGATCAGAAGGCCCTATGGGGGAAACTGGACTCAAGTGCGAACATCTCATCTACTCGACAACCCCATGCTTCCTCCATTTCTTCATCTTTGCGTCGAGATTATCCTCTAGAAAGTCCTCGAATGAGACAACATTAACAGCCTCCGAGTAGTGCTGAACGGAGTGCTTGACACGCGCTGGAACTACGAGCTGGATTCGAGAAGCCTTCATCTCCTCGATGCTTGCTGGTGATATGTCTTCATCGATTGTCGCAAGATAGAACCCCAGCCCTCTCGCACCCTCAGTGACAATCTGGCGCCACCGTTCTCGCAGGCTTCGCTTTGCAGTGAAGACAACTGCATCTGGTGCATTCTGGTGGTAGTACTCGATCAATGGCATTACAAAATCCGGTTTCCCATCGATCTTGGGCTGAAACGTAAACGGCTAACCTGGTGGAATCATTCAAGGCATCGCATCCACGGTAGCCAAGATCTTCGGCGGTTACCAGTTTTCTCGTCAGCCGGTCTTCGGTCAGCATCGGGTGTCACATAGCTGAATCAGCCCCGGTATTGTTCGTCAGTCACTTGCTCCATCCAATCAACGGTTTTGCCGTCGAGCTTCTCCTGAATGGCGAAATGGGTCATCGCCGTCGTCGGCGCAGCCCCGTGCCAATGCTTCTCGCCTGGCGCGAACCAGATCACGTCGCCGGGCCGGATTTCCTCGACAGGCCCACCCCAGTGCTGCGCTCGTCCGCATCCCGATGTGACAACAAGCGTCTGTCCAAGCGGATGCGTATGCCATGCGGTCCGCGCTCCCGGCTCAAACGTGACGCTTGCGCCAACAACTCGCGCGGGTTCCGGAGCCGTAAACAGCGGGTCCACGCGCACTGTGCCCGTGAACCAATCTGCCGGTCCTTTCCCTGAAGGCTGGGACCCGATTCGCTTGATCTCCATTGCTTGTTTTCTCCTCGATCGATAAGAATTCAGGCCTTGCGCCTCACAGACCAGTCATCTTTTCGATGTGCTCTGGATAACGCGCTCCCTCGATCTTGATTTTCGATGCAGCATCTTCAATCTGTCGCAGATCATCTGCGGAAAGCTCGATTGCAACTGCTCCGATGTTCTCTTCCAGGCGATGTAGTTTCGTCGTGCCGGGAATGGGAACGATCCATGGCTTCTGCCCCAGCAACCACGCGAGCGCAATCTGGGCTGGAGTTGCGTTCATGCGTTTGCCGATCTCACCCAACAGATCCACCAACCCCAGATTAGCCTTCCGTGCCTCCGGCGTGAACCGGGGCAGCGTGCTGCGGAAATCATCCTTCCCAAGTTCAGTCTTCTCGTCCATCTTGCCGGTCAGAAAGCCCTTGCCCAGCGGGCTATAGGGAACGAAGCCGATGCCGAGTTCCTCGAGCGTGGGCAGAACCTCCGCCTCCGGTCCTCTCGTCCACAGCGAATACTCGCTCTGCACGGCCGCGACCGGCTGCACTGCATGCGCGCGACGAATCGTTCTTGCTGCCGCTTCAGACATGCCAAAGTGCTTGACCTTGCCCGCATGGATGAGGTCCTTCACCGCTCCCGCAACGTCCTCAATCGGTACGGCAGGATCAACGCGATGTTGATAAAAGAGATCGATGACATCGATCTTGAGGCGCTTTAGCGAAGCATCTGCCACCTGTTTGATCCGCTCCGGCCGACTGTTCAATCCCTGCCAGCCGGGGCTCCCATCTTGATTGAGATTGAACCCAAACTTGGTGGCTATGGCCACTTTTCCCTTGTAGGGCGAGAGGCCTTCGCCCAGTAGCTCCTCGTTCGTGAATGGGCCATACACCTCGGCTGTGTCGAAGAACGTAATCCCGCGATCCACCGCTGCATGCAGGAGTTTGATCATCTCCTGCTTGTCTTTCGGCGGGCCATAGGAAAAACTCATCCCCATGCAGCCCAGACCGAGGGCCGAAACTTCAAGATTGCTTTTGCCCAACTTTCGTTTTTGCATCTGATCGCTCCTGTTGATTCTTCAAGACTATTCGGACCATGGAGGTACGCATCGCGCGCCGCATTCCAGGTCAGCCATTATTCCGATTTCAGCGAAGCCATGTCGATCGAGAACCGGTACTTCACGTCCGACTTCACCAGCCGCTCATAGGCTTCGTTGACCTTCTGGATGGGAATCACTTCGACGTCGGCCGTGATATTGTGCTTCCCGCAGAAGTCGAGCATCTCCTGGGTTTCGGGGAGGCCACCGATGGGAGAACCCGAGAGGCTGCGGCGTCCGAAGATGAGCCCGAAGACGGAGACGGGCAGCGGCTTTTCCGGCGCGCCAACCATAGTAATGTTGCCGTCCCGACGAAGCAGGCTGATGTAGGTGTTGATGTCGTGGTCGGCGGCAACTGCGTCGAGAATGAAATCAAAGCTGCCGGCATGCTTCTGCATTTCGTTGGCGTTTTTCGAAATGACCACTTCATCGGCTCCGAGGCGAAAAGCGTCGTCCTTCTTGCCGGGCGAGGTTGTAAAGACAACCGTGTGCGCTCCGAGCGCATGTGCAAACTTGACGCCCATGTGGCCCAGCCCTCCGAGACCAACGACACCAACTTTCTTGCCTTTGCTCACGCCCCAATGATGCATCGGCGAGTAGGTGGTAATTCCGGCGCACAGCAGAGGCGCAGTCCCAGCAAGATCGAGATTGGATGGAACGCGCAACACGAAGCGTTCCGTGACAACAATGCTGTCGGAGTACCCGCCATACGTGACCCCGCCGGTATGCCTGTCGGGAAAGTTGTACGTGAGAGTCATGTTCGGGCAGAACTGCTCGAATCCTGCCTTGCACTCGGGGCAAGTGCCGTCTGAATCCACCAGGCAACCTACTGCGGCAAGATCGCCCGGCTTGAATTTCGTGACTGCCGGGCCGACCTTCGTGACGCGGCCGACAATTTCGTGTCCCGGAACGCAGGGATAGACGGTGGGCATCACTTCGCTCCACTCGTTGCGGGCCTGGTGGAGATCAGAGTGGCAGATGCCGCAGAACAGAATCTCGATCTGCACATCGTGTTCGGTAGGATCGCGCCGCGTAATGGTCGTGGATACAAACGGCGATGTTGCGCTGGAAACGGAATAGGCTTTTGTCTTGTACATGGAATTACCTCGACTTCTCGGCGGTGGCGAGCAATTCGCTCATGACCAAGACTACGAAATGGGTGCATTCAAGCGGTACCCTAATCCTGCCGATCTATTGCCTATTTCTGTCGCTGTCTGCCTGTCTCGCGCATGGATGCCACTGCAACGCACAAGAAAAGGGCCGGGAGACTTGCTCCCGGCCCTTGTTGAATTCAGTTACAGTTTAGAAGCTAGCGCGCGAAGCCGAACTCCATCTTGCGCGGAATGTTTTCCTGTGTATTCTGCACGCCCCAGGTGGCCGGGCTGTAGAGTGCCAGACCCGGATCGGCAAGGACGTCGTGGTTAAAGACGTTAGTGCAGATCATTGAGAACTGGAGAGAGACGCTCTCGTAGATCTTAAGGGTCTTCTGCACGCTCATGTCCACGTTCCAGTAGGGCGTGCCGGATGATCGGACCAACACCTGGGTTCTTGGAGTCGATGCCAAGGATGGGAGCCCTAACCTGATCCCATACCGCCTCCGGATCCTTGAACATGTTGACGGCTTGGCCACCGAAACCGCTCGTCCCACAATGCCATTGTGAGCCTGCGACTCCGTAGTTCGAGTGAACGCCACCGGTGTACTTGCTGGTGAAGACGCATTGCTCGTTTGTGTAGTAGTTGTTCGCATCGGCGGAGCCGAACGATTGACCATCGGTCTGGGTGTTGCAGTAGAGCGGCTCGCCGTTGCCTGCAGTGAAGATGGGGGCAAGCGACCATCCGCCGGCCAGACGTCCGAGTACGCCTTGCTGGCCCTTGAAGAAAGGCTCCTGCCAGACCAAGTAGGTGTTGTAGACGAACTTGCGGTTGAACGCCTGCACTCCGTACATCTTGTTCAGGTCGAAGGCGTCGTTCGGTGTGTATTCGCTGGTCGCCTGGACAAAGGCGCCGGTGCCCAGAGCCTTGCTGTAGGTGAAGTTGTTATGCATCAGCAGCCCGTGCCAGTTCTGGGTGATCAGGGTGATGAACCCGCCATTGTAGTTGCCGTGACCGATACTGGCGTTGAGAGCCAGACCGCTCGACGCGATTCCCGCGTTGTTCATCATCGTGGGTGCGCCGAAGTTGAAGGCTCCGCCGTCAAGATCCGACCAGAGGCTCCACACTGCCTGGGCGGTGAGGTTGCCGAATTCATTGGCAACCACGGCCGCCGTGCAGCTGGCATATCCGGTGCAGTAACCTGTGCCCGCGAGAGCCGCCTCAAAGAACGGCTGTGGAGTGGGATTGCTCGGAACACCTCCGGCTCCGCATGCTGCCGCTGACTTCACGCAACCCAGCTCGGTTTCCAAAGCAGCATATGCAGTTTTGAAATCCTGGCCGCCCTTCACCATCATGTATGGGACAACGTTGAGGTTGACCGGCTGATATTCGTGGTGAATCAGGCGCCCGATATAACCAATTTCCAATGTGTTCGAACGGTTAATCTGACGCTGGATGGTCAGATCGAACGAATCGGAGACATTGGGCCGGAAGTTTGGATCGAGGCCTTCGGCCGCCGAACTCTCAGCACTGTTCACGCCCGGATAGACCGGTTGCGGCAGTGTAGCGCTGGCCGCTGCAAGTGGGGCCGTATTGCCGTCCACGCCAATGCGGAAGGCTGTTGTATCGGTGGGATTGGCCGGTCCGCATTGTCCGGACGCAAGTGCCTGGGTGCACTGCACCGGCTGGATCAAGCCGACACCCAGTAGAGGCACCAGCACCAGGTCCACACCATTCAGCCTTCCGTAGACCCGGCCATATCCCCCACGGATGACCGTGGAATCGTGACCGAAAATTTTGCTTCCGAGGCCGTCCCCATCGAAATGCGGGTTCCAAGCCAGGCCGACGCGCGGACTGAACGAGCCGTAAAACGGGTTGTAGGGATACTTGCTTCCGGCCCCTACGTTACCTACCAGTGCAAAGCCGAGTTGCGGGTTGAAAACCTGGCCCTGCAAGGCTGCGGCCTTTTTCTGTGCCAGGTAATCCAGGGTCTTCACCGGCTCGTCAGCAGCGTCCACCAGTACCGTCTGCTTGCCGCTGGCCTCGGTCGGCGGCATCTCCAGGGTCCACCCTAAGCCGTAGCTCAGCGTAAAGGTGGGCTTCATATGCCATGTGTCGCTGAAGTAGGTGTTGTAATACGGGATGGTGCTCTTGTCGAACGCGTGGGTTAGCGGGGGATTCAAGGCCAGTGTTGGCCCGGAACGGGTGTATGCCACCTGTGCTGCTGTCACAATTCCGAGGGCTGCTGCGGCTACGCGGCTGGCCTGAGTTCCGGTCGGATAGCCTGCGGCCTGCAATGCCGTAAGTTCGAGGTTTCCAACGCCCGTTCCTCCACTCGAGCCGAGCTGGTAGGTTGGGGTGAAGTTGATGCCGCCGCCATTGTCTGACCGCTGGTGGTAATCGAAGTTGTGCTGATATTGGCCGCCAAATGTGAAAAGGTGATTGCCCTTGACCAGAGTGAGATCGTCGCGGAAGAAGTTGTCTTGGCCGTCCCAGAAGCGGGTGCGGATCGACTGGGTGTTGAGGTTGAAGGGCGCAAGAACATTGGTAGCTGATTCACCGAACGGCTCCAGCGCTCCGCCCAACCCCGAGATTTGCGGCGGGGCATTCTGGTCGGACCACGACCAGTAGTTCCGCAGAAAGCTGTAGTGAAAGTCGTTGGTGAGACTCGGGGTGATGTTGGTGGTAAGGCCTGCCACCAGGTACCACGGCTGCTGCGGACGGTTGGCGACGGCAGCCGGTACACCCAGCTTGTCGCCGGTGAAGAATCCACCGATATCCACCTGCTTGTCCGAGGTTTGGGTCAGCTTGTAATAGCGATAGCTGGTCATGAAGTGCCACCTATCGCTGAAGTCGTGGTCGAGCCGGGCGACCCAAAAGTTATCCTTTGTAGGCAGGCTCAACGGGGCCCTGAATTCGTACTCATTGACTCCATCGCACGTTGGCCCTGCAAGGTCGGTGCAGCCGGGGCTCGCAGACGGTTCATATTTGTTCCACATCTGCTGGACGACCGGGTTGATTCCGATGTGGCGCGGATCGATGGTGGCCAGAGGGTAGTCAGTCCCATTGAAAGTGACGATGCCGTTGTCGCATATTCGGCGAGGGCACCGGGCGCTCGTAGACTTCGGAATTCGGGTAGCGGTATCCCTGGTAAAGGGCGAAGAGATAGGTCTTACCACCCATGAAATGGGGGAGGACCGGACCGCCCCCGCCAAAGCCAAACTTGCTGTAGTGATAATCCGGAGGAGGCGAGTAGGTGTCGCCCGGCACGTTGTTCTGCCAGGTATTCGCGCTGAAATTGTTGTCGAGGTAATATTCGTAGCCGGTGCCATGCCACCTGTTGGTGCCGCGTTTGGTCACCACTTCCACCTGTGCGCCAGCCGAGTTGTTAAAGTCCGCAGTCTGGTTAGTCGCGTTGACTTTGAACTCTTCCACGCTGTCTGCCGGAGTGGGCATTACACCAGTCGGGCCCGCAGCGACGTTGGGATTCTGGTTTGCGATGCCGGTGGGGTCGCCTGCAAATGATCCGGTGTAGACCGACATGCTCCCATCCATGTCGTTGGAGTTGTTGCCGCCGTCCAGCGAGAAGGTGCTTTGGTCGACTACCGTGCCGGCCACGCTGCCGTCCGGACTGACGCCCACCTGCAGGGTCGTGAAGGTGCCGGCATCATGGAGAAGGCTGGGAAGTTGTTGGATCGCTTCCTGCTCAACCGTGCTGCCGACGGTAGCGTTCAAGGTTTGCAGATCGGTTCCGGCTGCCTGCACTTCGACCGTCTGCTGTGCGCTCCCGACATGCAGTTTGAAGTTTGCGGTGGTTTGGGTACCTACCTGCACGGTTTGATTCGCAATCTTGTTAAGTTCGAATCCGGCTTTGCTCGCAGTAATAACATAGGAACCCGGCGAAACGTTGATAAAAGCATACTGGCCGGTGTGGCCAGTGATAGTTGTTCGGTTGTCGTTCGTTGAAGGATCGGTAAGGGTGACGGTAGCGTCCGGGACGACGGCGCCGCTCTGATCGGTGACCGTGCCGACCACAGTGCCGGTGTTGGTAGCCTGAGCAAACCCGAACGACACGCTGAAACACACCAGCATAGCGAACGCGATTGCCCGCAATGGACATCGTGAGTAAAGTTGCTTCGTCAAATGCGTCATCTAACCGTTCCTCCAGGTGATTGAGATTGTCCCGTCTGCGAACACGGGATCTGTCAAAAAGTCCAGCAATGAATTGAGAAGGTTTTAGCTCCAAAAAACTGAGACCGGGCTTCTTCCCGGCTGTGATTTGTTGGCTACTTTCGAGCTCGATCGATGGTCGAGTCAGCAACAACAATCGCTTCAGGTGAAACGAATCGAAAATCCGGCCGCGTCGACATCCCGTCGAGTGATTCTGCCAAAAGGCAAACCGGTTTGCGGGATGTCCACACGAATCCGAGCACCTGGCATTCCTGAGACACGGGTAAACCGAACAGACCACGTTCAGGATCGGCCTTGATCTACTGCGCGCTAATACCGAGTGCGCCGGAAAATGTCAGAACTGCAAATGCCACTTCTTTTGGGGGAGAAGTCTTCGAGCATCTGTCGGTGATTTGAAGTCAATCACAATTTCATTAAAGCGGCGGGTAGCCGCCTTGTCGGGAAGCCGCATTTCAATGGAACCAGGAAAATCCAGCGGAAAGTTGGTTCAAATTAACATGAAATTGTTTGCGATTCAAGCAGGATTTAAAAAAGAAAATTCTGGCGAAGGTCTTTTCCCGCGTGAAATAGAAACTCGAGTTGCAGAGAAAGCGAGGTGCAAGATCTCGGAAGGAGGAGGTCGGTGTAAGGATGGGGACTCTGGATCGATGCCGTTCTGAAGCGATTGCCTTCTAGCCATCCTGCCCGTTGCCCAAACAGGATGGCTCGGAATTCTCCTGACCTGGTCATCCTAGAGCCCGGTGTAGAGCTGAAGGGGAGCCCAGAAGAACGGTTTGCGCAACTCACCCTTCGTGTGAAGCAGATCGATCTTCGCCTTGCGCAGCGCGGTGGCCGGTGGGGTGCCATCCTCCAGACCCTGGTAAAACGACCCCATCAGGCGCGGAGTGGATTCATCGCTCACTTCCCAAAGCGCGCCGATAACGTTGTGCGCACCTGCGCGCAAGAACGCCCAAGCCAGCCCCACCAGTCCCTCTCCAGCGTAGGACCGGGTGCCGCTCCCGTAGCAGGCAGAGATGGTGACAAGGCGCGCGTGGATCGGGTGTTCCATGATCTCGCGAGCGTGCAGCTTGAACGAGTCTTCCTCCGCATTTGAGCGGGAGAGGATAATCGCCGAATCGAGCGGGTCAGTCCGGCTGGCAACGCCATGGGCGACAAAGTGAATATAGGCAAACCGCTGCGGCGCACTGGCGAGATAAGATCCCGCCGTTGCGCGCTCACGCGCAAATACCGTCTCATCCTGCGGCGGGAAGTGCTGCTCGATCTGCTTCATCTCGGCGGCGGCTTCGGGCAGGTCGGGATAATCGGGGTTGGGCGAGACTGCGTCGCCAACCAACAGCAGCTTGGTTCCGGACCGCTCCGATGGTTTTGCCGTGGCCAGCAGACGCAGTGATGGAGCGGATATCAAGGTCGCGTCTTCAATCCAGTAGTGCGGGCTGGGATCCGGAGCAATCAGCGTTTCGAAGTTGAGCTGACTGAGAACGCCATCATTCAGGATCACCACTGTCGACGCTGGCCGAATGAGGTTGCGAGCTGGAGCGACCAGTATCCGATAGAGGGCTGCGCCATCCGCATTGGAGTTTTCGACCGGGTCGCTCAAGCCGAGCAGTGCATTGCGATATCGCTCAATCGCTGGCGTGATTTGGTCCCGCGCAGGCAGCGTGAACATGCTCGTCTTCGTCGAGGTAATCGCCCACAGATAGGACTCGCGTTGGCCTAGCCAGTAGAACAAGAGCGTCGCATTCGTCTTGCGCGCAATCTCGCCGGGATGCAAAGACTCGTCCGAGGCAGACTGGGAGTTGGAGTTCACCCCAAGCCCCTGCTCCAGCGTGCGAGCGCGGCTGCGGTCCGCAAGCTCAAGCGCTTCGTCGGTCTTGTGATGAGCCACGAGAAAGTGAATGTAGTCGTCGTAGATGCCGGTAGCATTGGCAAGGAAAGGAAGCTTCGATTCCTCGTTCTTCAGTTCATCGCGAGCCGACTCGAATGTTATCAGAGCAGTCCGGTACATCATGTCGGCCCCGGCGACATCGCCTTCGTATTCATACAGTAGGGCAAGTTCGTGCTCCGCACCGAGTCGCATGGAGGTCTGGCTGGCGGAGTCTCTTTCGACTTCGCGGAAAAGCCGTTTCGCATCGCTATAGTCCCGGGTTGCCGCCGCGATTCTCCCTTGCGCAAAGACCACGTCGAGTGCGTCGAGGCGATTGCTGTTTGGGCCGAAAAGCGTGCGGAGTTGCTGCAGATAGCCCTTCGCTTCTTCCAGCCGGCCAGCGTCGATGGATGCGTGAGCAAGATCCTCAAGAGCATTCACAATATCCTGCTTGCTGTTGATTTCCGTTGCTAGTGTTAGGCCCCGTTGGAAGGACTGCACAGCCCGTTCGATGTCTCCGTTGCCACGATAGACTTCGCCGGCGGTGGTTATCCATCCGAGCTCCGAGCGATTGTCGCCGCGATGCGCAGCACTTTTCTGTGCTTCGGCGAAAAGCGCCAGCGCGCGCTCTCCATCTCCGAGCTTCAGATACGCCCATCCAAGATTGCCTGATGCTCTCTCCGACAGCGCTTCTGCTTGAAGCTCCGCGCACATCCGAATGGCGGATTTCGACCAGTCCATTGCCTCGTCGAAGTGGTCCACCTGGAGCGCTGTCCACCCTAGACTCAGGACTGCGTTTGCCGCCAGGAACCTGTCTCGGCGATCATTCGCAAAGGTTAGCGTGTCGACGTAATACTGCCGAGCCTCTGCGAGCCTTCCTTGCTCCCCTGCGACAATTCCGCGCGCCCGAAGAACTTCTCCACACGACGAATATCTCGCGCCCGCGCATAGGAGTCCTGCCATTTTCAGCTTTTCATCTGCGAGGGTCGCCTGCTGCTGGCGATTCAGGGCTACTGCTTCGATTGCGAGCTTTTGGACCTCTCCGTTGCGATCGCTGGGGCTGGGGTTGTATCCCGCCAGAAGTCGCAACGCTTCATCGTTGGTGCCCCGTGCAACCATCGCCTGAGCTGCGAGCAATCGAAATTTTGAAGACCAAAGCCGATCGCGCAATTTGTATCGAGCGTATCCCTGCTGAGATTCCAGCTGGCTGCTTTCCAGGTCTCCATGAACAAAAAGCATCCAGGCGCGGTCATAAGCACCTTGCGGGCTTGTGGTGCTCGTATCCCGCAAAGGAAGCACACTCAAAATGACCACAATGGGCAACCAGCGACAGAACCGCGCGAACCCGTTTCTCCGCGGGCGATCGTAAATTTCTGTAAAGGCTCTGGCTTTCAAGCTGTCTTGAAGTCTAGCTGATCCATCGACTCCGGTAGCTGAAAGTATGCCACCCGGATATTCAAACGAGTTTTGAACCGAAACCAAGCCTTTGGTCTCGCAGCTATAGGAATCAAATCAAAATGATCTCCCAAGGTGCAATACACGGGCGTCCGATTCCTGTTCTAGGCCACTGCGACAGAGGTCATTATGGGAAGTTTTGCCCGTTCGTCTTGCCGCCTCCGCCCAGCAGCGTTCCGCCACCAACGCAGCCCATCACCATTTCGATCATGTTCAGCGTGATGGTCGTCTTCTTGGGAGCGCCAGTCTTGATGTCGAAGTCCGCCTGCTCCAGGGTCAGGGTCCCGAGGAAGATTATGCCAAAGTGCGGCACGTCGATCGCGTTTCCGAAGCACCGCCCCGGAAAGCCTCCTTCGGTCTGGTTCACCAACGAACATTCGATCTTCCCTTGTTTGTCTGATATTGATGGAAGTCGATTGTAACGCGTGGAGATACCGGTCGGAATGTCCTTCTGGCTCTGGATGTGGTCCCGTTGTGCGGCGATGCGCTTGATGAAGTCTCGATCGCTCGTATAGGAAGCATCGTTCTTCGGCTTGTCGCCAAGCATGTTGAGATCGAGGCTCACTTTGACGGCGTGTCCCGCGATGCGCAGATTTTCGTATCGCGTGCCCAGAAACGTGACGGTCGGAACATATCCAACTGGCGGATGATCAGTGGAGATCTGCGCGACGATGCGGTCGGCAGTTACGATATCCAACACATTCAAGCCTTCAATCACGGATGTGGTCAACGTATTCCATCCGTGGTCGCTCTTGGTTGAGGGGTTGCCGCCAACCTGGGTGTAGGCGGAGCGAAAAGAAACAGCACCCCCAAGCCTGAAGTTCTCGGCATGCTGTGAGACATACCCGCCGCGTTCGTTGAGCTTCACAAAAGTCGGAGGCTTGACTTCCTGGATGAGTGGCAGGGTTAGATTCCCGGATAGAGCCTCAGCTTCAGCGTCATAGATGTGATACCGCTCGGGTGTGTCGGACATCGCCGTTCTTTCTCTCCCAAAACAGAGTCGAAGGTTCTAGTCGTCAAAGTGTACATCGAGAACGCGTCGGTCAATTTCGGTATGCGCTCCCTGTGCGTCGGCACCGGAGATTGCAAGTGTATACGAGCCCTCCACCACCCCTTTGCCTGGAATGACAAGCGAGACGATTCCGTCTCCGCCTGATCCGGCCGTGGAGGCTGCTACAGTCCGCGTCCATATCTGCTTTCCCTGAGAATCGTACAAATCGAAGGCGTAAGACGTATAGCCGGATTCCTGTGGAAGCTCAATCGAAAGTACAGCTCCTTGCGTGCGATCCGCTGCAACTGATGTGTGAGCGCTGCCCCGGGTTCCGGCATGAAATGCAGTCGAAGGAAGCACACTCGGCTCGCTTGCTGCTTTTCGGAGGCCCGGAATTGTGGCGAAATTCTGATACGAAACAACCGCCAGCAATGCGGCAAACGCGGGAATGGCGAAGGCTGGTCGCAGCCACGATTGCCAGTCCATCTTCTTCCTCAGTGGCTGGGCAGTGTCCGGTCGTGATGACTCCGCGGAGGCTTCAGCGAGTTTAGGAAGCTCGACTTTTGCCGCGTTGATAAAGGCTGCGCCTGCGCGCAGGTCAAGCGTGCACTCGGGGCAATCGAACGCGTGTTCCTCGAAAGCGTCGCGGAGTTCCGGCGTCAACTCATCAAGGAGGTATCGTTCCGCTGCCATTTGTTGTGTTGCTTGGTTATGATCCATGGAACCAGTCCCTCAAAGTGACCAATCCAGACTTTCAACAAACCCGTGTTAAAAGATGGTGAGCCGGGTCATCAGTTCGTTTCAGCTCGCTTCAGATTCATTCCCAGGTTCATGCGTTTGAGATACTCCGCCTTGAAATCCTTCTTCGCACGGTGCAGAAGGACGCGCAGATACTCCCGATCGACCCCGAACTCGCGGCAAACTTCCTCCCGATCGCGTTCGTCGAGAAAAACCGCCTTGAGCAAGGAGCGATCGCGTAGCGGCAATTCGAGCAGAATCTCACGCACTTTCGCCTTCAATTGAGTTGAAGCGATCACACTCACAACGTCGGCGCCTGTTGCGTGAGGTTCAGGCCTGCCCTCCTCATCGAGCGACTGGGCCCGGCCGGACGATCGGTAGTGCTCCAGCAAAACGTTATTGCATACCGTATTTACAAAAGCCCCGAAACGTTCCGGCTGGCGCAGCGCATTCTCTCTTCGAAGGGTGGTAAGTACCCGGGCAAACGTCTCCTGGCGCACATCCTCGATAGCCTGCGGGGATTGAAGCCGCGAGCGAAGTTTCAGGTGGAGCAGCTCGGTGAAATAGCCAACGAAATGCTCCTGTGTAGCCCGGTCCCCTGCACAGAGGTTTTCGATGTAACCTGCATCGAATGTACGAAATTGCAAAGCTTTCTCCGCCAACTCGAGAGGACGCAAGTATAGCATTCGCATCACTTGCGGAGTGTGACGGCGTGGTTGGCGCGCTCGCGAACGGGAAACGTAAGTTACTGGTCCGGAGTCTGTGAGGCTTTCCCGGATAGCTGTGGCGGGACGCTCTTCTCCACCAATTCGACCCGCTGGCACCCGAGGTGAATGACGAAGTGCTGCAACTCCATTGGCAGGAGCGCAGACGGAGCGATCTGAGTAACTCCGTCTGCGTTTGGGGGAGAACTGTGAAAAACACCTGCCCTCGCGCGTCAGCAAACCGCGGCAAGTACCGGCTCCGCCTGAACAGCAACTGGAAGTGCCGGTCCCGACACAGTGCGACGGACAGGATCGATCGCATTGAATTCAGGGTCTGGAAATCCAGATGAGCTGCAGCCGGCTGCTCTCGCGAGCACGTAAGCCAGAAAGCGGTGCTGCGGATCCGACTCGGTTGAAGAGCCGATGAGGAATTGATTATGTCCCTGCCTTTTCGGTTCGGCGGAACAGATCGGCGTATGTAAATTCATCGCCTGCATGGCGGTATTCGGTGATTCAGCGTTGCTTCCAGAATGCAATGTGCTCGAAAGAACGGTCTGCGAGTCCTTAATCTGGATATCGGAGTCGAGCACATTGCCCCAGACAGGAGTCCAGTTCGGCGCTCCCACAGGTGGCGGCGAATTCCACGAGAGGATGGCTCGCACTTTCAAGCGGCTGTTCGCCGGGTTGTGTCCTTTGGCGGCGATCAGGGGCAGAGTCACCTCATACGAGAGTGGTCGCGGCATGTGCGCATCGACGACATTTACGGACCGCATTCCCTGGTCGAGCCACTTCGCTCCTCCATCGTAAGAGAGATAAAAGCGCACAAACTCCTCAGAACCGTTGATCAGCACATCGCTGGAGTAACCGAAAAGCTTCTTAATGTCGACCTTCGCATGAAGCTCCTCGAACTCAGGGTCGTATCCAACCTGAGAGAGGCGTTCATAAGTCGTATCCTCCTGAATTTTGAGGACTGCGTTAAACGTCGTGGATGGGACCTTTCCGAAGTGGTTTGGATTTCCAAGTAGAAGTGCTCGAAGTTTTTGTCGAGCCATCTCGGGAGATAGCTGGGCCAGGGCAATCAACTCCAGAGCGGGTTGAGTTGATGGAGCAAAGGGTGTCACTGCGGGGGAGTTCATATCCATTCCTCTCAATCGTGCAATTCCAGAACAACTCCTGCTGCGTGCTGAGCAATCGAGTACCAATCCGGCTGCGGTTCAATCTTGTGCGCGTGGTCGGTAACAGGGTCTGTTGGCCTGCGGGTTTGGCTTACGAAAAATAGTGCGAGCCGTCAGCGTCTCGTTTCACGTAATCGCAAAAAAATGTGGGAATTGAATTCCCCGGGCTGAATGCCACCCCGGGCTGACGAGTCAGGATGAAAAACTGCTCTGGTGATGTTTGGCCGCGCAGACTCAGCTAAGTAACCTGTAAGGGCATCGGTGGCGTTCACGAATGCGGCAAGTGCGCTTAAAAATAGGACTTGCGCGCCTGACGCGGTACCCAAACGTAACCAATAAGCCACTTAAGACGCAGTTACCCGCAAGTAAACCTGTGCTAGCCTAACCTCACTTTTGGATCAATTCGTGTATGTCGAGCTTTCAGGACGGTGGGCCTTGTTCTGGGTGGACATTGCATTGATTGAGGAGTAGACATGCCCAGGCTGGCCGTTGCCCGCGGGACAGCATCGATGAACACCCGTGCGTCGATGCCAGACTTCTGTCGTCTGCGGAGCCTCCGGCCGAGGTTTGTCGCCTGCATCCTGGCTTGCGTTGTAATCCCGGCGATCCCCGAGAATTCGCGGCAGCTTGCGGAACTGACCACAGTTCGACAGATTCGCCATCTGAAAGCCTCTACGCCTGGCGTAATCGGCGTTCATGTGCGCGGCGTGGTGACGTACTACGACATAGTCGGACCAAATCTTTTTGTACAGGATGCAACCGGCGGTACCTGGGTCGATCTGCGAAACTCCACGGCTACACCGCCATCGCCTGGCCAAATGGTCGATCTTCGGGGCACCGTCGGCTTCGGGTTCAGCCCTTACGTCGCCAATCCTCACTGGACAGTCGTGGGCAAATCGGCGCTGCCAAAACCACAGCCCCTCACTTTTGACGATGCCGCGACAGGTTCCTTCGACAGCCAATGGGTGCAGATGGATGGCGTCGTGCATTCCTTCGTCCAGGAGGCTGACGGGAATGTACTGGTCATCGACGTCGCAACCCCGACCGGCGCGTTCAAGGTCAGAGTCCCCGGCTATCGTAGCCCGTTTCCGATGGAACTGGTGGATGCTAAGGTTCGTTTCTATGGCGTTTGCGGTGCCGCCTTCAACAGCCGCAAACAACTTGTCTCGATTCATTTGCTCATGCCCTCGATTCAGAACCTCGAGATTCTTGAGGCTCCGCCGAAGGATCCATTCGCCGCACCGGCGATACCCATTGCGGATGTACGGCGGTACTCCGCCGATCTATCTGACGAGCACAGAGTGAAAGTCATCGGCACAGTAACGGTTTCATTCCCGCCGCAAGGAATCTATATGACGGACCGCTCCGGCGGTCTCTTCGCCGAGAGCGAGGATGGAACCCAATTCAAGGAAGGTGACAGGGTCGAAGCGATTGGGTTCCCGGCAGCGGGCAGCTTCAGCCCAGTCCTGAAGTCCGCACTATTCCGGCCTACCGGACAGCACTTCCTGCCGACCGTTACACCTGTCAGTGGAAGAGCTGCGCTTGCGGGTACCTACGATGCACAACTCATCAACATCAATGGGACCCTCATCTCCTATCGCCAACGCCGGAATGGCAAGGAACTGGTGGTTGAATCGGATGACCATGTCACATTCGAAGCCGGCTTTGCGCGTTCGAGCGTACCGGCCTTAAACATCGAAGAGGGAAGCCGGATCTCCTTGACCGGGATCTGCGCTGTCAAAGCCGACGAGAACGGCAATCCATCAGAATTTGAAATCGTGCTCCGTTCGTCGGAAGACATCCGAGTGCTTGCCGCCCCGCCGTGGCTCAACTCCAGGAGAGCCGCCAACATTGTCTCCGGCCTTATCTTCGCGACCCTGGCGGTCATCTGTTGGGTCTTCATTCTTCGCAGGCGCGTGCGCAAGCAGACGGTGATCATCACCGAAAAGCTAAAGAACGAGATGGCGCTTGAAGAACGTTATCGCAATATTTTCCAGCGCAATCTCACAGGGCTATATGTTACCGCTGCGGATGGCAGAATTCTGGATTGCAACGATGCGTGCGCCCGCATTCTTGGATACATTGGACGCCAGGAACTGCTCGCGAACAGCTCCCGCGCGGAACAGGTCATCGAAAAGTTTCACGCAAGCGTATCCGATGCAAGTTTCACTGTCGGAACCGAGCAATCGTTCGAACGGCTCGATGGAACGCGGGGATGGGCATTGTGCAGTCTCCGTGCAGTCGGCGAGGAGGACACCGGGGGGCAGGCGTTCGAGGGATCTCTCGTCGATATTACGGAGCGAAAACTCGCCGAAGACAGAGTTCAGTTTCTGGCTTACTTCGACGCCCTTACGCAGCTGCCGAATCGGGCCCTCGTTCAGGACAGGCTATCCAAGACCATTGCCGCTGCAAAACGCCGGCGCGAAAAGCTCGGAGTGCTTCATCTGGACATCGACAACTTCAAGATCATCAACGATTGTCTCGGCCACTCGCGGGGAGATGAACTGCTGCAGGCCATCGCCCACCGGCTGCAGGGTTGTGCACGTGAAGAAGACACGGTGGCGCGATTGGGCGGCGACGAATTCCTCATCGCTCTCGGGCCAATCGGTGTGCATGGCGACGCCGCAATTGTGGCAGAACGCGTCGCGGGCGAACTCACTCCACCGTTCGATCTAAACGGCAATTTACTCAGCGTCACATGCAGCATCGGAATCAGCATCTATCCCGACCATGGTCAGGATGCGGAAACACTCATCAAGAATGCCGATGCGGCCATGTACGCGTCCAAAAGCAGGGGGCGGAATACATTCAGCTTCTTCTCAGAAGAAATGACGGCTCAGGCCATCGAACGCCTTCAGCTTGGTAACAGCATTCGCGGCGCCATCGAAAGGGAAGAGCTCTACGTGGTCTTCCAGCCCGAATTCAATCTGCTGACCGGCGCTGTCTCCTGCTGGGAAGCTCTGCTCAGATGGAAGCACCCGGAGCTTGGACTGGTTCCACCCGACAAATTCATCCCGGTTGCCGAAGCGAACGGCACAATCGTTCCCATCGGCGAGTGGGTCCTGTGGACAGCCTGCCGCCACGCTCGCGGCTGGCACGACGTCGGCAACAAAGTCCCCGTCGCGGTGAATGTATCGGCCGTGCAGTTCCGCCAGATAGGCTTTTGCGATCTGGTGAAGAGGGTTTTGAAAGAGACAGGGCTGGATCCCGAGTATCTTGAAATTGAAATCACTGAGAGTCTTCTTCTTGCCACCCAGGATATGCGCTTTGAGGTTCTCAGCCAATTAAAGACGCTGGGCGTTCGCTTGGCGATTGACGATTTCGGCACCGGCTATTCCAGCCTGAGCTACCTCAGGCAACTTCCCGTCAGCAAGCTCAAGATCGATCGCAGTTTCATCCGCGATCTGCACCATAACGGCAATGAAGAAGCAATCGCCGCTGCGATTATTCAGATGGCCAAATGCCTTAACCTCTCGGTTACCGCTGAGGGCGTCGAAAATGAACGACAGCTGCAATTCTTGCGTGAACAGCATTGTGACGATGTGCAGGGATTCTTGTTCAGCAAACCCCTCAGAGCCGATCAGATGGATTTTCAAAGCCGAAAAGCATCCGCTCTGTTCGAGATTCTGTCCACCGGCGTTTCCGATTGAGTCTTCGCGCCTATCCAATTCCGACAAAATCAACGAAACGAGCCGGAGATTGATAATCTCCGGCTCCTTTCGACAAGATCTCTTGCCGCGTTCAACTTATGTTGTTGGGGACCAATCGAGCTTTAGTGAACTGTGCTGTGAGGTTCTTGAAGATAGTGGACAAGTCGCCCCCTTGGACGGACGGGCAATAGCCGGCAGTCTCGCCGCCGCCGGATGCATTGGAATCTGAGTAGAAATGCGATGTGTCACCCGGCCAGTTGGAAGACATGTACTCGATGGCTGTGCAGGGGTTATAGTTCCCGCCTGCCTGGACCCACGTTATCAACGTCCGTGGGGCACCCAGAGCTCGACCCGTAAGCGACGGTGTAGACCGTGGTTCCCTGGCTTGTCGCATATTGGGCCGCTTGCGACCGCCTGCGCGCACTGATCCAAGAGCGAAGGGTAAGCGGCCTTGCCGTTGACGGGACCGAGATTGGTAGCTGCTCCGCCAGTGGAGTTGAGAATGCATGTGCCTACGCTGCAGCTATTGCTATCGGTCTTGGTACGGGTGTTAAAGGTGCCGGAACCGGCGTCGCCGTCGCTGAGGATCACCATGATGTTCTTGGTGTTGGCGTACATAGATGACTCGTTCGCGAGTGCGGACTGGGCCTCATAGATCACGCCTGCGTAATACGTTCCTGCGCCACCGGGAGTCTGCATGCCGCACCCGCCTTTGGTCGTTGTGGCCGCGACGACAGGTGAGCTGCTTGTGCTGGGCAACGCGCCACCTTTCCCGTTCGTCGAGCTATAGTTGTACGCGAAATCCGTGATCTGATATGTGGTGGTCGCGGTTGACAGCGTGGACCACGTCTGGGCCGGCGGGGTTGTTATGCTGGGATTTATTTGGGGGGTAGTGTAGGGCTCAATTGCGGGGGTTCTTCCGGTGCAGTCGGTATCATAGACCACCTGGCTCGCCTCGACAGCGGGGAAGGTAAACAAGCTCACACGATCAAAGGGAGTGCAGTTTTTGATTGTGTACCCTGCAGCACAAGGCGTCAGATTCTCGAGCATAGTCTGGATTCCAGCCAAAGCGCAGGTGATTCTCGGTTTTCCGCAGGCCGGGTCGGTGTCCGTTTGGCCCATGGACGCCGTTGTATCCACGATGATTGCTACATTCACCTGCTCTGGTGGACCGCTCTGCATGGCCGCGGTCGCAACCGAGTTAAGTCTGAGGCTGTTTGGGGGATTCTTGCTCCAAAAGGCCAGCATTCCGATGAAGTAGGTCGGTACAGTGGCTTGTTGGGTGACCTGGATTACGTTGTAGCCGTTGGGGGTGCCCGTCGTGGATGTGTTGAATGCCACGCAGCCCACAGATACCATCTCAGAGTCGGTTACGCACTTGAATGAGGTTTGGGCTGCGGCATTTTGCAGGTTCCCATTGGCGTTGGCTCCATTGGTCTGGGTGTTTTGAATGGAGCTGAAGGCGCTTACTTCGCTTTCGACTGAAGCCTGCGTGGCGCCGGAAGCTGTCATCGCATAGGCGCCGGCCAGTGCGGCCGCGTCGGTCGAGGCCTGCAACTGGCGGTAACAAACGTAGGCGTGGCCGAGGTCAATGGTCAGCCCGGTTGCGCCCAGGATCAAGGTGATCAGGAGGACCATCCACGGAAGGACCTGACCACTCTCATTGCGAAGAATCTCGATAAGACTCTTTCTCATTGGACTACCTCGGCAATCTGTGCGCCGATAGCGCAGCTCAATCCGCTTACGTTGTAGATGGACAGCGAACAGGGATACGTAGCTTGAATCGTTGCCGTTGTTCCGGCGGGCATGTTTGGATTGTTCGCACCGCCTGCGCCCGTGGTGGTCCCGCTGGTGCCCGTGACGCTTGGGCAAGACACAGTTGACGTGTTTGAACCGTAAGAGATGCCATCGATGGTGATGGTTATACCGATACTGCTCGATGACAAGCCAGGGGATGCGGCGTCAAGGGCGGTGACGGCGTCTGCGCATGGGTCAGTGTTCCCGCGGTCCGCCGCCAGGACGCGTCCCGCACTGCTCAGGGCCTCGGCAAGTTGCAGCTTTTGATACAAGGCCGCTGAGAAGGAAAAAATGCCCGTCAACATGCAAAGCAAGATGGGCATGACCAAGGCCATTTCAACCAAAGCGCCGCCTGCGTCTCCGAAACGGAAAAACCGGATCAGACGCGCACAAATGGTTCGGTCTCTATCAGGGGTTTTCGCAGAAGCGATTGACTCGTTCATATGGGGATCCCTCCTCGACACCTTTAACGGCTTCCGGCTACCGTGTCGTTGAACTGGGCCGGGTGTGCAGCTATGGTCCGAAACAAACTGGTTTACTACTCTGAGTCTGATCAAGCCTAGCAATGGGCGATCTTGGTCACAATGGCGTGTTGGATCTATCTTGCTGATTCAGTAGTACCTGCAACGCAGGTTACGTAACCTATCAAGGTGACTTACGGGATAGCAATCTAGTTACGAAAAACTAAAAAGTAACCTATCGAAGCCTGTTTGGCACCGATATTTATCGCCCATGCAGTGACGCATTTATCGTTCTGTTCCGCGACGATTTTCCAGGTCGCATTTTGCCTGGGCCTCCCCACAAATACCCACGCCGGAGTATGATTCCTGCTCCGCGTTTCCCTTCCAAATTCGCGCGGTCTATCCCCGTGGGAGGAACTTTCGATGGCGACAATGACCGAACCGATTCCGGGCAAGCTCAGCGACAAGGTGAGCTTCCGCCCTCGCTATGGCAATTACATTGGCGGCAAGTGGGTTGAGCCCGCTTCCGGCCAGTATTTCGAGAACGTAACGCCGATCACCGGAAAGACATTCTGTGAGATTCCGCGCTCCAATGCGCAGGACATTGAACGGGCCCTCGACGCAGCGCACGCCGCCCGTGAGAGCTGGGGCCATACCAGCCCCACGCACCGCGCCATCCTCATGAACAAGATTGCGCAGCGCATGGAAGACAATCTCGACATCCTTGCGCTGGCCGAGACTTGGGATAACGGCAAGCCGATCCGCGAAACAGTAAACGCCGACCTCCCTCTCGCAATCGACCACTGGCGCTATTTCGCCGGCTGCATCCGCGCCCAGGAAGGCACCATCTCTGAAATCGACCACGACACGGTTGCCTACCACTTCCATGAGCCTCTCGGAGTGGTCGCACAAATCATTCCGTGGAACTTTCCCATCCTGATGGCTACCTGGAAGCTCGCTCCCGCGATCGCCGCAGGCAATTGTGTGGTGCTGAAGCCAGCCGAGCAAACACCGGCCAGCATCCTGGTTTGGGCCGAGCTCTGCGCCGACATCCTTCCTCCCGGCGTGCTCAACATCGTCAACGGCTTTGGCCTCGAAGCCGGCAAACCACTGGCTTCGAGCGCTCGGGTCGCCAAGGTGGCCTTCACCGGTGAAACCACCACCGGCCGCCTCATCATGCAATATGCCAGCCAGAACCTGATTCCCGTCACTCTCGAACTCGGTGGTAAATCTCCCAACATCTTCTTCGCCGACGTCTGCAACGAAGATGATGACTTCTTCGATAAAGCGGTCGAAGGCTTCGTGATGTTCGCGCTCAACCAGGGCGAAGTCTGCACCTGTCCCAGCCGCGCGCTCATCCAGGAAAGTATCTACGACAAATTCATGGAACGGGCGCTCAAGCGCGTGGCGGCCATCAAGCAGGCCAATCCCCTTGAGAGCGACACCATGATCGGCGCGCAGGTGTCGACCGAGCAGCTCGAAAAAATCCTCAGCTACATCGATATCGGTAAGAAGGAAGGTGCAGAGGTTCTGGCCGGCGGAGAACGCGCGCAACTCGGCGGTGAACTGGACACCGGCTTCTATGTGCAGCCAACCGTATTCAAGGGCCACAATAAGATGCGCATCTTCCAGGAAGAGATATTCGGACCGGTCGTCTCCGTCACGACGTTCAAGACCGAAGCCGATGCGCTTGAAATTGCCAACGACACCCTCTATGGCCTCGGTGCAGGTCTGTGGACGCGCGACGTCAATCGGTGCCATCGACTGGGGCGCGGTATCCAGGCAGGCCGCGTGTGGATCAATTGCTACCACGCCTATCCAGCCCACGCAGCCTTTGGCGGATACAAGCAATCTGGCATCGGGCGCGAGACCCACAGCATGATGCTCGACCACTATCAGCAGACCAAGAATCTGCTGGTCAGCTACAGCCCGAAGAAGCTCGGCTTCTTCTAAACATATAGCCGGGTGTCCTAAACCGATACCCTTGGGTGCCCCGTCCATGTGGCAGCTTCATAGCCGCATGGACGGGATAGCACGAACCTTCACGGTTTTTCCTGGATGCGGTGCAACAGCACCGCACCTTCAATCCGCTCGCTCCGAGGCGTCGCAGCTATGCCTGAACCTCCCAAACAGGTCGAAGCCACCGATCTGGCCATCCACCTCATCCGCGTCCTCCGCGAGAAGCACGGGCCGCTGATGTTTCACCAGTCGGGGGGCTGCTGCGACGGCAGCTCTCCGATGTGTTATCCGCGGGGCGAATTTATGGTCGGCGACTCCGACATCCAACTCGGCGAGGTCGACGGTGAGCCCTTCTACATGAGCCGCAGCCAGTTCGAATACTGGAAGCACACCCATCTCACCCTCGACGTAGTGCCCGGACGTGGCGGCATGTTCTCGCTCGACAGTCCCGAGGGCCTGCGCTTCCTCATCCGCTCCCGTGTCTTCGATGACAATGAGATTCGCGAGCTTCGCGAAGCGGGACGCATCTAACGTTGGCGTCGTAAGATAGGTGCCGCAATCTCATGAATCGGAGCTACATATGTCAGAGGTCGTGATCGTCTCGGCCGTCCGCACGCCCATCGGAAAATTTCAGGGTTCATTGCGGTCGTATACCGCGCCCAAGTTGGGGGCGCTTGTTATCAAAGAGGCCGTGCGCCGGACAGGGCTTGAAGGAGCCGCGAAAAACTCCGCCATCGAGAACGCCGATCGGCTACCGATTCCCGACGACTGCATCATGGGCTGCGTTCTGCAGGCTGGCGTCGGCCAGAGCCCAGCCCGCCAGGCGGCCATATTCGCCGGGTTGCCGCCGGAAGTGGGCGCCTTCACCGTAAACCAGGTCTGCGGATCCGGTCTCCGCGCGGTTGCACTTGCTGCGCAGGCGATTCAAACCGGCGACTCCGACATCGTCGTCGCCGGCGGCATGGAGTCCATGTCCAACGCACCCTATTTGCTGCCAAAGGCCCGGGGCGGCTATCGCATGGGCAACGGCACCCTGATCGACGCCATGATCCACGACGGCCTCTGGGATGTCTACAACCAGTTCCACATGGGCTCTGCCGCTGAGATGGTTGCGGAAAAGTACAACATCTCGCGCGATGACCAGGATGCCTTCGCCGCTGAGTCGCACCATCGCGCCGCGGAGGCTACTGCCAAAGGCCGCTTCCGCGCGCAAATACTCCCCGTCGAAGTGCCGCCTGCAAAAAAGGGTGAGCCGTCCCATGCGTTCGATGCCGACGAAGCCATCCGCCCCGATACCACCGTCGAGATCCTCGCCAAATTGAAACCGGCTTTCAAACCGGGCGGAACCGTAACCGCCGGCAACGCTCCCGGCGTCAGCGATGGCGCCGCTGCAGTGGTTGTCACCAGCGCCGAACGGGCAAGGGAACTGGGCCTTAGGCCCATGGTCGTCATCCGCGCGCAGTCCCACGCCGGCCGGGCACCCGAGTGGTTTTCGCTCGCTCCCATCGACGCAGTCCGTAAAGTTTTAGCCAAAACCGGCTGGCCGCTCGATTCTGTTGACCTGTTCGAGTTGAACGAAGCCTTCAGCGTGCAGGCACTCGCCGTTATCCGCGAACTGGGTCTCGATCAGGCGCGCGTTAACGTCAACGGCGGGGCCGTAGCGTTGGGTCACCCCATCGGCGCTAGCGGTGCAGCCGTGCTGGTAAAGCTCATCTACGCCATGGCCGACCGGGGAGCGAAGCGGGGGATTGCGTCTCTCTGTCTCGGGGGCGGCAGTGCCGTTGCGCTTGCCGTGGAATTGCCGTGACCCGCGCCACAAACCTGTGATTCGGCCCCGATGCAACACCCCGCTCCTAAGCCGCAAACTGTCCGATATCGGACAATCCGCCCCGTCAGCGGTCACTTCAACTCTCATCGCTTCAGAGCGTTAGGCCTTCTAACCCGTTTAATTCGAGTATCTAGCTTCCGCTAGCCTTTGGCACGGCAAGTGCTCCTATCTGGGAGTGATGGATATCGCACGGCCAGACATTAGGAAGCAAAAACGGCGCCGCCTCTTCATTTGGGCCGGCATTGGGGTGGTGGTTCTTACGGTTGCAGTGGTCCTGGTTTCCCGGCTCAAGCCGGCAGCTCCCACGGTCGATGCATCAACTGTTTGGCCGGACACCGTGAAGCGTGGAAACATCGTCCGCCAGGTTCGCGGCTCGACCGGCACTCTGGTTCCGCGCGAAGATTCAATCGAGCTCATCCCGGCACTCACGGACGCGACGGTGGTTCGCATCCGCGTTCTCCCTGGCACCATCGTCAAACCCGACACCATATTGATGGATCTGTCCGCGCCCGAGGTCGAGCAGAAGCTGCTCGATGCCAAACTGGCTGTCAAGGCCGCGGAGGCCGACTACAAAAGTCTTCAGGCATCGCTGAATAGCACTCTGATGGATAAGAAGATCGCAGCTGCGCAGGTCAGCACCGAAAACACACAAGACCAGTTGCAAGCCAAAACCGATGAGCAGCTCTATAAGCTTGGAGTGATCGCCGGCATCGCTTACGACAAGTCGAAGGGCACTGCAGATCAATTGGCCGCTCAGCACAAGCTGAGTCTGCAGCAGCTCGATGTGAACGAGAAGAACATCGAGGTTCAGCTCGCTTCCTCGCAGGCCAAGATCGAGCAGGCCAAGGCGCTGCTCGCCCTCTATGAAAAGCAATCGGCCGCGCTCGAAGTGCGTGCCGGCATCGGCGGCGAGGTTGATCCACTGCCTGTTCCGCTGGGGGTGGGCTCGCACGTGACGGCAGGCCAGTCACTGGCCGAGGTGGTTCAGCTCGGCAAATTGAAGGCTGCTCTCCAGATCGCCGAGACCCAGGCACGGGACATCCAGATCGGACAACCAGCCTCTGTGGATACTCATAACGGCGTCGTTTCTGGTCATGTCACCCGCATCGACCCCGCAGTTTTGAACGGAACACGCACCGTTGACGTACAACTTGATGGGGAGCTTCCTCCAGGCGCGGTCAAGGGACTGAGCGTGGATGGAACCATCGATCTGGAAAAATTGAACGATGTGCTCTACGTGGGTCGGCCCGCGCTGGGCAACGAAAACTCGACGTTGAGCCTGTTCAAGGAAGATCCAGATCGCAAGGGAGCCAACCGCGTGTCGGTCAAGGTGGGACATGCTTCTGTGAACAGCATCGTGGTTCTCGACGGTTTGAAAGAAGGCGATACCGTGATTCTTTCCGACATGTCGCGCTATGACAACGTAGATCGCATTCGATTGGAATAGGAACTTGGCTGGTGAGCAGTGAACCGATTCTGATTTCGAACCGCTCGCACTGACCACCGACGACTGAATACTGACAACTGAATTCACGAGGGGGATTGGATGGCAAACGACAAGCTGATTGACATTGAAGACTTGACCAAGGTCTTCTACACCGATGAAGTGGAGACCCACGCGCTCTCCGGCATTCATCTCACCATCTCGCGTGGAGAATACGTGGCCATGTCGGGCCCCTCAGGCTGCGGCAAGTCCACGCTGCTGTCCATCCTGGGTCTGCTCGATACGCCCACCGGCGGCAAGTACCTGCTCAACAACAAGCCGGTCGAGAATCTGAGCTTCGGCGAGCGGTCGCGCATTCGCAACCAGGAGATCGGTTTCATCTTCCAGAGTTTTAACCTTATCGGCGATCTCACCGTGGAAGAGAATGTGGAACTTCCGCTCACCTATCGCGCCGGCATGCCTTCTGCTGAGCGCAAGAAGCGCGTCAAGGAAGCCCTGGAGCGCGTGAATATGGCGCACCGTATGCGGCACTATCCCGCACAGCTCTCCGGCGGTCAACAGCAGCGCGTCGCGGTAGCCCGTGCACTCGCCGGATCGCCCTCGATCCTGCTGGCCGATGAGCCTACCGGAAACCTCGACTCGAAGAATGGCGAAGCCGTCATGCATTTGCTCGCCGACCTGCACCGCGAAGGCTCGACGATCTGCATGGTGACGCACGATCCGCGTTTTGCCAAGCACGCCGAGCGTGAAGTACACCTCTTCGACGGAAAGGTTGTCTCGGAAGACGAGCTGAAGAAGCTCACTGAAGAAGTGGAGGCCTAAAGTGTTCGGCCAGGACTTGCGTTACGCAGTACGCCAGCTCCGCATGTCGCCTGGCTTCACGCTTACGGCGGTGCTCACGCTGGCGTTGGGCATCGGCGCATTGACCACGGTAGCCACGTGGACCAATGCGGTTCTGTTCAATCCCTGGCCACAGGTGCGCGATGCGCGCTCGTTGCGCTTCGTCTCCGCCACGGTGCTTGGCAGCGACGGCTACTCCGTCAACTACAGTCAGCTCCAATACCTGCGTCAGCAGGGCCGCTCCTTCAGCGATGCCGCTGCTTTCGACATCGCCACGCTCAATCTCGCATTACCCAACACGCAACCCCAGGCGATCCCCAGCGGGACCGTCTCTTCCAATTACTTTCAACTGCTGGGAGTCAAGCCTGAAGTCGGCACGTTCTTCCAGCCTAACGCCGACGATCACGCCTTTGGTTCGATGGACGCGATTGTCTTATCTGATGGCTTATGGCGCGACCGATTCAACGCCGACCCCTCCGTTATCGGTCGCACCGTTAACATCAACCGGCATGTCTTCACCGTCATCGGCGTAGCACCTCGCGAATTCGCCGGTATCTTCGGCGGCGTTGCAGAGGCTGCATGGGTCCCGCTTTCTTCATTGCGCGATCTCTCTGCCGATGCTCCTCCTGATCCGCTGCTTCATGCGGGATTGCAGGTTGTTCTCCGACTGCGCCCCAATGTCACCGACTCAGCTGCCAAGGCTGAACTCCACACGCTTGCCCGCTCTTTCGCGCTCGCGCAGCACAACGATCAATTCAACAGCTGGGATTTGAACATCTACGACTCGGCGCATTTTCAGCGGGGATTCTTTGGCGTGATCGGCGAGGTGCTGCCTGTGCTTCTCGGCGCCTCATGCCTGTTGATGGTGCTGGTCTGCATCAATATCGCATCTCTGCTCGGCCAGCATGCCGCTCGCCGCCGCCGCGAAATCGCCATCCGCACCGCACTCGGTGCCAGGCCTTCGCGTATTGCATCGCAGGTCTTTCTTGAGACAGGGCTGCTCGCACTTGCAGGCGCGCTCGCCGGCTGGGCGGCCAGCGTCGGAATTTCTCGTGCGATTTACGTCCTGATGCCCGACTTCGGTTTCCCGCTCGCCTTTAATCTGCAGAGCGATTGGCGCATCACGGTCTTCGTCGCTGCCATTGCCACGGCAGTTACCCTCGTTTGCGGCATGTATCCCATTCGCCAGTCTCTACGCGTTTCTCAGCGCGAAGCGCTGCACGAAGGTAGCACGGCCGTGGCCGGATCAACACGCAAGAGAATCGGCCAGCGCATCCTGCTTGGCGTTCAGCTCGGCATCTGCTTCATCGTGCTTGCTTGCTGTGGGCTGCTTACCCGCACCTCGCTCAACATTTTCAATCGCCCCGTTGGATTCGATCGCGCCAATACCCTCACCGCGGTCATTGACCTTTCCAGAGCGGGCTACAATGACGATCGCGCCCGCGTCTTCCTCACCGATGCGCTCGATCGCCTGCGCAACGCGCCCGGCGTCTGCCTCCGCTACGTTGACCACCCACTTGCCCATGGGCGACTGGGGATCCGGCAACACGCGCGACTTCAGCATTCCCGGTTATGTGCCCGCAAAAGGCGAAGATAAGTCGGTCGTAACAGACTTCGATGGCCCCGACTTCTTCCGCACAGTGAGAATTCAGCTGCAGCAAGGCCGCGATTTCGCGACCTCTGATAACGACGCTGCTCCGAAGGTTGCAGTCATCAATGAGTCCATGGCGCACCGCTACTGGCCGAAGGGAAACGCACTCGGCAGCAGCATCGTCGTAGACAAAGTCCAGCGCCAGATCGTCGGCATCGTCCACGACTACGCGTACCACAGTCCCGATAGCACCGATCCGAACCCGGTCGTTTTTCTACCCTTGCTGCAAGGCAAGGCGGGATACGGCTACGCGATCATTGCGATCCACTCGCGCACCAACGCCGATGCAGTTGTGTCGCAGTTGCGCAAAGTGGTCGCCGACCTTGATCCAGCTCTTCCGCTTGAGAACGTTCGGACCCTCGAAGACGTTACCGGCGAGCAATATAAAATGTCGCGCATCCCGGCGGAACTGCTCGCTGTTTACGCGATCTGCAGCGTGCTCGTCGCCATGATGGGACTGTATGCAGTGATGGCCTACTCCGTGATAGAACGCAGTCGCGAGTTTGCGTTGCGCATGGCCCTCGGTTCATCCCGCGGCGGAATCTTCCGACTTGTCCTGCAGGGAAGCGCGGCCGTCATTCTCGTCGGGCTCGCTGCCGGAGGTCTCGGTTCCATTGCCGCTGTGCGATTGCTGCGATCGATGCTGTTCAACGTCGCTCCCTTCGACCCCATTAGTTTCAGCGGCGCAGCCATCGCACTGGTGCTGACGGTTATTGTTGCCGGGGTTCTGCCGGCGCGCCGCGCCGCCAGCATTCAGCCGATGCAGGCACTCAGGAACGAGTAGACAGGGCACGATCCAGACCCACAAAACCTTCGGAGCTGAATCGCGATGAATCAAGCGCTGCATAACACGCTGCAAGACCTTCGCTACGCACTGCGACAGTTGCGCAAGTCGCCGGGCTTCACGTTTACGGCAATTGTGACGCTGGCTCTCGGCATCGGCGCCAACACCGCGATCTTCACGTTGGTGCAGGGAATCCTGCTACGTCGCTTGCCCGTAAGCGACCCGAGCCAGCTCTATCGCATCGGCGACACCGACAATTGCTGCGTCAACGGCGGATTCGTCAGCGATAACGGCGACTTCGACATCTACTCCTACGACCTCTTCCTGCATCTCAAGCAATCCGCCCCTGAGTTTGAGCAACTCTCCGGCGTCATGGCAGGTAACTGGCAGTGGAGCGTGCGTCGCGGCAACGCGCTTCCCAAGGAACTGCGCGGCGAGTTCGTCACCGGCAATTTCTTTTCGATGTTCGGCATCGGACCCTATAGGGGTCGCGTGATCAGTGAGGCCGACGACACTCCCACATCGTCACCGGCACTCGTGATCAGCTATCGAGCCTGGCAAACCGAGTTCTCCGGCGACCCCTCAATCGTCGGTTCCACTATCTCCATCCAGACGCAGCCATTCACGGTCGTCGGCATTGCCCCTCCGGGCTTTTTCGGGGATCGCGTTACAGATGCGCCAGCCGACTTCTGGATGCCCATCAACACCGAGCCCTACATGCGCGGCACAAGCTCCATCCTGCATCACGCCGATTCCAACTGGCTCTACGCCATCGGTCGCGTAAAGCCCGCCACGAATATCGGCGTTTTGCAGGCAAAGCTGTCGCAGTCTCTGCGCGATTGGCTCAACACCAGGCCCATCTACACCGACAACGGCGGCAAAACCGTCATTCCCAAGCAGCATGTTGTCATTGTCCCCGCTGGCGGAGGCATCCAGAGCTTGCAGCAGGAAACCGGACTCGGGCTCAAAATGCTGATGGTCCTCTCCTCATTCGTGCTGCTCATTGCCTGCGCCAACATCGCCAACCTGCTCCTTGCACGTGGGACTGCTCGTCGCGCAGACATCGCTGTGCGCATGGCCATGGGTGCGAACCGCCGCCGCGTCATCAGCCAGATCATTACTGAAAGCGTGCTGCTCAGCTGCATCGGTGGCCTGGTCGGCCTCGCCGTCGCCTACGCGGGGACCCGCGCCATCCTGGCATCCGCATTTCCCGATGCGCACAACATGCCCATCGAAGCCAGCCCATCGTTGACGATCCTCGGCTTTGCCTTCCTCATCTCGTTGGTCACGGGGATTCTCTTTGGCCTCGCGCCTGCGTGGCTTTCATCGCATGCCCAGCCAGCCGAAGTTCTGCGCGGTATCAATCGCTCTGTCCGTGATCGTTCATCTGCCCCGCAGATGGTGCTCGTTGTTGTGCAGGCAGCCATGTCTCTCGTCCTGCTTGCGGGCGCGATACTCATGACCCGCTCGCTGGGCAATCTCGAGCATCAGGATTTCGGCATTGCCACCAACAATCGCTACGTCCTTCACTTCGACCCGGCCGGTGCTGGCTACACCGTCGATCGCGTTCCAGGACTTTACCGCCAACTCGAAGAGAGATTCGCGGCGCTTCCTGGCGTCACGGACATCGGCATGGCGCTCTACAGTCCCCTTGAAGGCGACAACTGGGGAGAATGCGTCATCCAGCAAGGCCACGCTGCGCCCGGTCCCAACGAACACTGCGGCTCAACATGGGATCGCGTCAGCCCGGGCTTCCTGAAGGCCATGGGTGTTCCCATCGTGCGCGGCCGCGATCTCTCCACGCAGGACACGTCCAATGCCCCCTTCGTTGCCGTCGTCAACGAAACCTTTGTCAAAAGGTTCTTCCCCAAACAGGATCCTATCGGCCAGCACTTCGGTATCGATCTTCCGCAGTACTCCGGGAGCTACGAAATTGTCGGCGTCTTCCGCGATTTCAAGATAAACAACCCACGTGACCCGGTCCGCCCCGTCTTCCTTCGTCCGCTTGCGCAGCATTTCACGGGCTTCAAAGAGGCACCCCTGATCACCGGTGAGACGCAGTCCCTGCTGATCAATTCCATGGTGATCAACTTCGGCCGTCCGCAGACGAATGTCGAAGCTCTGATTCGCCAGACCATGGCTGAGATCGATCCAAATCTCACCGTCACTCGCCTCATCTCGCTCGACGGACAAGTCGCTGGCAACTTCAATGAGGATCGGCTCATCGCGCGGCTCACCAGCCTCTTTGGACTCCTCGCGCTGATCATCGCCTCTGTCGGCCTCTATGGAGTCATGTCATATTTCGTCGCTCGCCGCACAGGCGAAATCGGCATTCGCATGGCGCTCGGCGCAACCCGATCGAGCGTGATTTCAATGGTCTTTCGCAGTGCGCTGTTCCAGGTGTTATTCGGCCTTCTGCTAGGCATCCCTGCTGCGCTCCTGGCCGGTCACCTGATGGCCAGTGAGCTCTACGGTGTCGGAGCTTACGATCCACTGTCTCTCGCGGGCGCGACCCTTGTGCTCGCCTTGTGTGCCGGAGTCGCGGTGTTTGTGCCCGCACGCCGCGCAGCTTCCATCGATCCCATGCAGGCCCTGCGCACTGAATAAGGAGAGGTCAGAATGAATTCGCTCATGCAGGATCTACGCTACGCAATTCGACAGTTGCGCAAGTCGCCGGGCTTCACCATCACCGTCGTCGTCACCCTTGCCTTGGGCATCGGCGCCAACGCGGCCGTATTCACATTGTTCGACCAGGTTCTTCTGCGCATGCTTCCCGTCGAGCGACCCAAAGAACTCGTCCGCTTTGAGTGGACCGGGGCTTTCAGCGGCTCCATGAGCAGTTTCGGCGGTGATACCTCAAACTACTTCTCCTACCCGATGTACAAAGATCTGCGCGATCAGAACCAGGTCTTTAGCGGAATCCTCGCGGCGGACAAAGCCCAGGTCGGCATCTCGTGGCACAACCAGGCCGAAAACGAAGATGGCGAAGTGGTCTCCGGTAACTACTTTCAACTTCTCGGGCTCAAGCCTGCCGCCGGACGTCTGTTTACGCCTCAGGATGACACCTCCAAAGATTCGAATCCGGTGACCGTGCTCAGCTACAACTACTGGCGCAACCACCTTGGCGCGTCACGAGACGTCATTGGCCAGACCATCCTCATCAATGGGCACTCCTTCACCATCATCGGCGTTGCGCCACCCAACTTCGATTCTGCCATCGGCGGCTATCGTCCCAGCGTCTTTGTGCCCACCAGCATGGACGACATCGCGATGCCGTGGCGCGCGCCTCTCGACGATCTGAAGAATCATCAGTCCGTTTGGCTCACACTCGTAGCGCGTCTCAAGCCGGGCGTCACGCGCCAGCAAGCCGATGCGAGCATGAAACCACTGTGGCACTCCTTGCGCGCCTACGAACTTACTCTGTACAAATCAAAATCCGAACACTTCCGCAAAAACTTTCTTGACCTCACTACGTTCAAGGTTGTTGACGACTCCCGCGGATTCAATCCGAACCGCATCGATCTCCAGAAGCCGCTTGTCATTCTGATGAGTATGGCCTGCCTGCTCGTGATTCTCTGCGCCATCAACGTGGCCACGCTGCTCTTGTTGCGGGCCGCCAATCGCGCTCGCGAAATGTCGATGCGTTACGCTCTTGGCGCGCGCCGCAGCCGCATCGTCTCGCAACTCATGATCGAAGGCGGCGTTCTCGGCCTGACAGGAGCGGTCGCCGGGGTTTTGCTGGCGCCAATGGTTACAACCTTGTTGGTGCGCATCCTCACCAGCTCAGATCCAGGGACAGAGCCATACTCCGCTTCCGTCGATATGCGGGTACTGTTTTTCACGTTTGCGATCTCCATCTTGGCTACGCTCTTCTTCAGCGTTGCCCCGGTCTTCCATTTCTTCCGTCCCAATCTCGCCGGAGCCCTGCGCCAAAACACCGGAACACTCTCCAAAGATTCGCAGCGCTTCCGCAAGCTTGCCGTCGGCATGCAGATCGCGCTCAGCGTTCTCCTGCTTGGCGGAGCCGGTCTGTTCCTGCGCACGCTAGACAATCTCCGTCACCAGTCGCTCGGATTCGAAACCGCAAACCTTGCTGCCTTCTCACTGAATCCCACGAATTCGGGGTACGGCGAGGATCGCACTGTCCAAATCGTCACCAGCTCCATTGACGCTCTTCGTCGAATCCCCGGCGTCGTCTCCGTCGCTGCCAACAACGATCCGGAGCTGGTCGGTGATACCGAGACGTCGAATTACTCGGTCCAGGGTTATAAGCCCGCAGAAGACGAGCGCATGAACTTCGAGCAGCCGCGCATCACCCCTGGCTACTTCGCCACCATTCATCAGCCCCTTCTTGTGGGCCGCGAATTCACATCCGCCGACACCAAAGGCCAGCCCGAAGTCGCCGTCATCAACCTTGCCTTCGCCAAGCGCTTCTTCGGAACTCCGCAAAATGCTATCGGCCGCCAATTGATGGAAGGCGCAAGTGACAAGGAGAATTTCAACATCACCATCGTCGGCGTGGTCGGCGACATCCGGCACACCGACCTGCGCACGCCACTCGGCCCCGCGGTTTACCAGCCCTACCTCCAGCAGAAGCATCCCGGCGGCGTCATGATCTACGTGCAGACGTCACCTCCTCCGAGCACACTGGAGGGGGCGATTCGCCAAACCATCCACCAGCTTGACGCAACGCTGGTCGTTGACGGTCTCCGCACTATGGAAGCGCAGATTGATCGCAGCGCCTCCGATGAGCGCGCTCTGGCCTTTCTCGCCATCGGCTTTGCTGCCCTTGCATTGATCCTCGCCGCAGTCGGACTCTACGGAGTGCTCGCCTATTCCACCGAGCAGCGTACCCGCGAAATCGGCGTACGACTGGCTCTTGGTTCTCCGCGAACCGTCATCATCCTTCTCGTCGTCCGCGAGATGGCTGTCATCGCAGCAGTGGCCACGGCCGTTGCACTTCCATCTCTCGTCGCGCTGGCTCGACTTTTCCGGAGCCAGTTGTTCGGTATCTCCACTTTCGACCCGCTCACGCTCTTTTGTGCGGTCATCGTAACCATATTCATGCTCTCCTTGGCCGCCGCCTTGCCCGCACGCCGCGCTGCAGCGGTCAAACCGATGCAGGCGCTGCGCACGGAGTAGCACCGCAAGAGAGGAGACTTTGATGCAATCGATTCTTCGAAACCTGCAATTCGCAACGCGGCAGTTGCGCAAGTCTCCCGTCTTTACGGCAACGGCTATTCTTACTCTCGCCCTCGGTATCGGTGCGAATACCGCCATTTTCACTGTTGTCTATGCCACCCTCCTGGCGCCCATGCCCTATCCTCAGCCAGACCAGCTCGTGATGGTGTGGTCGAAGATACAGGGAGACCGGAATGGGATTGCTGCGCAGGACTTCCTCGACTGGAAAAGCCAGAACACGGTGTTTCAGGATGTGAACGCGTGGACCGGCGGTAGCTTCAATCTCGCGACAAAAGATCAGCCGGAGTACGTTGAAGGCCAATTCACCACGCCAGGCATGTATCGCATGATGGGCGTGCCCTTTCGTTATGGCCGCGACTTTCTCCCCGAAGAGGGCACTGCGGGAAGAGATCACGTTGTCGTTCTGCTGAATAAGCTCTGGAAGCGCCTCGGCTCCGATCCCAACATCCTCGGCAAGTCCATTCAGATAGATGGAACTGCCTACACCGTTGTGGGTGTGATGGGTCCGGGACAGGCTGATCGCCTGAATCAGTGGCTGATCATGCCGCTCGTCTTCAAGCCCGATCAACTCAATCACGATTTCCATTGGCTGCTCGCGATGGCACGCCTCAAGCCGGGCGTAACCATTCAGCAGGCGCAATCCAATATGGACGCGGTAACGGCCAATATTGCCAAGGCATTCCCAAAGAGCAACAAGGGCTGGGGAGCAATCGTTGAACCTCTTAAGAACGACTTTCTGCCCAAGGAGCGGATCCAGACGCTGTGGATGCTTCTTGGCGCTGTAGGTTTCGTGCTCCTGATCGCGTGCGTGAATGTCGCGAACCTGTTGCTTGCGAAAGGCACCTCAAGACAGAAGGAAATAGCAATTCGCACCTCTCTAGGAGCCTCGCGCAGCGGCATCTTCGCGCAGTTCCTCACAGAGAATCTACTGCTGGCATGCCTCGGCGGCGTCCTTGGCGTAGGCGTCGGAGCCGCGGTCCTGCGCTGGCTCGTCGCCTCTATGCCCCGCAACACACTTCCGTCTGAAGCCGATCTCAGCCTCAATCTGCCTATCCTGCTGTTCACGTTTGCAGCCACAACGCTCGCCGGTCTGCTCTTTGGCTGTGCGCCAGCATGGTATGCCACCCGCGTCGATCCCGGCGAAACTCTCAAAGAGGGCGGCAGGTCTGGAACAGGTTCGAGCCGCCAACGCATGCGCAAGATTCTTGTCGTCGGTGAGTTTGCTTTGGCGCTCGCGCTGCTTGCCGGCGCCGGCCTTGCCATCCACAGCTTCTGGAATCTCACCCGTGTCGACCTTGGCGTCAACACGGTTCATGTGCAGACTTTTAGCCTTCCAGTTCCGGATGCACGCCCCAAAGATCCCAGGCTGATCATCGCTTACTACCAGCAAATGCTCACGAGCCTCAAATCCGTGCCCGGCGTACTCGACGCAGCTGTCTCCGTCGGGTTGCCGCTCGAGGGACCGGGATTCGGCATGCCATTCACGATCGCCGGACAGCCCGACGTCGCTGATCCTTCCCAGCGTCCCGGCGCGGCCTTCGGCATGGTGACGCCCGACTACTTCAAGACCTACGGAATCCAAATCACCCGCGGTCGCGGGTTCACCGACCAGGACACGGCCAACACTGTGCACGTCGCGGTGGTGAATGAAGAATTCGCGCGGAAATACTTCAAGGACAAGGATCCGCTGCAACAGCGAATCAATGTTGAAGAGCTGATTCCCGGAGTCACCAAGCTGGGACCGTACATTCAATGGCAAATCGTGGGCGTCTTTCATAACGTGCGCGCAGGCGGATTCCGACGGGACTTCCCCGAGATTGAGATTCCATTCTGGCAGATACCGTGGCCATCTGCGGTGATCGGCGTACGCACCGCGGTAGACCCAGAGACCATGACTCGAAGCATCGCTACAGCCGTACACTCCGTCGACCCCCAGATCGCCATTGCGGAGCCGCGCACGCTCGATGAAGTAAAGAGCCTGATGCTCGCCGACGACCGATTTACCATGTCGCTCTTCGCTGCATTTGCCGGAGTAGCTTTGCTGCTCGCGTCCATTGGAATCTACGGCGTGATGGCATTCACCGTTGCCCAGCGCGAGCACGAACTCGGATTGCGCATGGCGCTCGGCGCGAGTCGAGGCAGAGTCGTTCGGCTCGTTCTCAAAGAGGCAATGCTCTTGGCACTGGCGGGTCTGGCGATCGGCTTGGTGGCCGCGTATTTTGTCGGACGAGCAATGCAAAACACGCTCTATGGAGTAGGTAAGCTTGATTTCGGTGCCGTAGCTGCAGTTGCGCTGGTTCTGTTCGCGGCATCCCTTCTCGCAAGTTGGCTGCCCGCGCGTCGTGCCGCTGCGGTCGAGCCCATGAAAGCATTACGCACCGAGTAGACCCAATTTTTGCTTTGAGATCGGAGTAGATAACCATGATTGACATGAAGAATATCGAACGCAGTTATAAAACCGGTCACGCCGAAACCTGGGTGTTGCGCCGCATCAATCTCACCATTCGTGAGGGAGAGTTCCTCACCATCATGGGACCATCCGGGGCAGGGAAGTCGTCGCTTTTGAATGTGCTGGCTCTTCTTGATGACAGCTGGCTCGGCGAGTACTGGTTCGGCTCAACGCCCGTGCACTCGCTCAATCGCAAGCAGCGGGCCGACCTCGCACGCCAGCGTATTGGCATGGTGTTTCAGAGCTACCACCTGCTCGACGATCTCACGGTTGCAGAGAATATCGATCTCCCCCTTTCTTACAAGAACCTGCCCTCAAAAGATCGCGCCGGCATGGTCGCCGACATTCTCGATCGCTTCCAGATTGTCGCCAAGAAGGACCTATTTCCCAACCAGCTCTCAGGCGGACAACAACAACTCGTCGGCATTGCACGCGCCGTTGTGCACGCGCCGTCACTTTTGCTGGCCGACGAACCAACCGGCAACCTGCACTCTACGCAGGCGCGCGAAATCATGGACCTGTTCTGCGAACTCAACCGCGCTGGAACTACCATCGTGCAGGTTACGCACTCTGAAGAGAACGCACACTATAGCAAACGCATCATCGAGTTGCGTGACGGCTGGATGACGCGCGATGAAAATCTGCAGACCGCCCCATCGGAGGTCGGCGCACAGTGATGAAGAACCCACAGGTGAATGCATTGAAATTTAACTCCGGCACTTCTATCGGTACTCGTCTTGTCGCGGGCGCGGCAATCATCCTCCTTCAGGCCAACATGGCGTTTGCGTTTCAGTCGGAATCCACAACTGCTCCGGCGCAGAATGCGTCCCAGCCCACAGCAACGCTGCAGACGCCGCAGCAATCAGGTTCCGTTCAACGAGATGCTGCATACACTCGCACAACCCGCTCGACGCCTATCGCGGCAAGACGGTTCCGGCGCCGAGTATGGGCAATTCTCCGCGCCTCAATTCGCTGATTCGCGATGGAAAGCTGTACCTGTCTCTCCGCGACGCCATCGATCTCGCTCTCGAGAACAATCTCGACATCGTCATCGCGCGATACAACCTGCCCATCGCACAGATGGACATTCTCCGCACCAAGGCCGGCGGAGTGGTCCGCGGAGTACCCACAGGCGTGGTATCCGGAACACCGGGTGGCGCTGCGGCTGGCGCTGGAGCCGGCAGTGGCGCTGGCGGTACCAGCTCCGGCGCAGGCGGTGCGGGTGCCGGCGCTGGCGGTCTCGTGCAATCCACCTTTGGCGTGGGAACCACTGTCTCCAGCTACGATCCTTTCATCCAGGCAAAGGTGTATAACGACCACTACTTCAGAACTGCTCACGAACCGTTCGATTTACGGCGTTCCCGTCTACAAGCTCAATACAAACCTTGCTGACATTAGCTATATTCAGTCGTTCCCGACCGGCACTTACTTCGAAGCCGACTGGTTTAACAACCGCACAACATCGAATAGCCCTTCCAATACCCTCAATCCAGCGTTGAACGCGAACGTGATAGTGACATTCAGCCAGCAGTTGCTTGCCGGTTTCGGAACCGGCCCCAACCTGCGCTATCTGCGAATTGCCAGGACCAATCAGAAGATTGGAGACATCGCATTCAAAGCCCAGATCATCGCGACCGTCACGCAGATCTGCGACATCTATTGGGATCTCGTGAATGCTTACGATACCGAACAGGTAGGTGAGCGCTCCGTCGCATTTGCAACTGAAACCCTTGACACCAGCCGAAAGCAACTCGCCCTCCAGGCTATTCCCGAGATGGATGTCCTGAAAGCCGAAAGCGAAGTTGCCACACGCCAGCAGGATCTGACGGTTGCTCGCACCAACCTCGAGCTTCAGGAACTCTATATGAAGAATGCCATTACCCGCTCCTTCGACGATCCGATTCTTCAAGAACTGCCGGTGGTGCCTACCGATCATCTCGCAACCCAGATCCAGCCCGACACTCAGCCAGTCCAGCAGACGATTGCATCGGCCCTCAAGAACCGCACCGAACTTCAGGAATCTGCACTCGACCTGAGCAACCGTGAACTGAGCCGCAAAACTGCCCGAAACGCGTTGCTTCCGCAGCTGAATGTTTATGGGTTCTATTCCGGCACTCGGTGTGGGTGGCACTCCAAATCCTGAGTTCGTTGCCAGCGGAGGTATCGTAAGCGCGCCCAGCGGATATGGCGGAGCATTCCAGGACGCCCTGAATTATTCTTCGCCTGAGTATCAGGTTGGATTTCAGCTCAACATGCCATTGCGCAATCGCCAGGCCAAGGCTGACCAATACCGCACCGAGCTCGAGTACCGCCAGTCACAGGTGTACGCTGAAGAGTTAAAGAAGAACATTGTCATCGAAGTGCGGAATGCACGATATGCCGTCGAGCAGAACGCCAGCCGTGTTGACGCCGCCAAGCAGGCGCGTGACCTCGCACAACGCACGCTCGATATCATGCAAAAAGAGCAGAAACTCGGCGCAGGCTCCAACCAGCAGACGCTCTCTGCCGAGCACGATCTGTCGGTGGCTGAATCGGCGCTCGTTACGGCTCAAACGGCATACGAAAAGGCTCGCATTCAGCTGAAGTATTCAACCGGATCGGTGCTTGAGGAATACGGAATTTCGATCGCGGACGCAAAGACCGGCGTAGTCGCAGAGGCGGACAATCACTAAAATGCCAGATCCTCGAAAGAACGAACGAATTCGGGTTCTAGTTGCCGACGATCAACCGCACATCCTCGAAGCTGTGGAACTGCTGCTGGAGCCGCAAGGCATTCATGTGGACTGCGTGCGATCGCCGCAGCTCCTGCTCGAGGCGCTCGGCCAGGCGACTACCATGTCCTGCTTATCGACCTCAACTACACGCGCGACACCACCTCCGGGCAGGAGGGCCTCGACCTGCTCGCACGACTTCAGGAGATCGATCCGCGTCTGCCCGTCATCGTCATGACAGCGTGGGGCAACATCGACCTCGCCGTCGAAAGCATCAAGCGTGGCGCTCGCGACTTCATCCAGAAACCCTGGGAAAACGAGCGCCTCATCTCCCTGATCCGCGTCCACGCTGAGCTGCATCAGGCTTTGCGCCGTGCGCGCCAGCTCGAACTCGAAAACCGCCTGCTGCGCGCCGAAGGCATGCCTGATTTCGTCGCCGCCGCTCCCTCCATGCAGCCCGTCCTCGAGCTCATCGGCCAGGTTGGGCCGTCCGATGCCAACGTACTTATTACCGGCGAACACGGCACCGGCAAGGAGATCGTCTCCAAGCTCCTTCATGCTGCGTCGCCACGTTCGCGGATGGCACTCGTTGCCGTCAACGCCGGCGGACTGCCTGAAGGCACCTTCGAGAGCGAAATCTTCGGCCACGTCAAAGGCGCATTCACCGACGCCCGCTCCGATCGTGTCGGGCGTTTTGAATTGGCCAATGGCGGCACGCTGTTTCTCGACGAAATTGCCAATGTCCCGCTTCGCCAGCAGGCCAAACTTCTCCGCGTCCTCGAAACCGGCGAGCTTGAGCGCGTCGGCTCCTCGCAAACGCGCCGCGTCGACGTGCGCGTTTTGTCTGCAACAAACGCAAACCTGCCAGAAGAAGCCAAGGCTGGAAACTTCCGCGAAGATCTGCTCTTCCGCATCAACACGGTTGAGATTCACATCCCGGCTTTGCGCGAACGTCGCGAAGACATTCCGCTGCTTGCCATGCATTTCCTAAACCGGAATCGCTCGCGCTATCGCAAGCAGGTCACCGGCTTCTCGCCCGCCGCAATGCAGCAGATGATCCAATACCTGTGGCCCGGCAATGTGCGCGAACTCGAACACACCGTAGAACGCGCCGTGCTCCTGTGCCGCGGCGAAGAAATCGAGCCTGCCAACCTCGCTATCGCCACCGCCAAATCTTCATCGCCGAATTTTGAGAACATGAGTATCGACGAGGTCGAGGCTCTGCTCATCCGCAAGGTCCTTCGCCGCTGCGATGGCAACATCTCGCAAGCCGCTGAAGCTCTCGGCCTCAGCCGGGCCGCGCTGTATCGCCGCATCGAAAAATATGGCTTATGAAAAGCACGTGAGAAGGCGGAATCCCTCGGCCATGCGCCGGGCGTGGTTCTTCTGTCTCCTGCTTGCGCTTCCCACTTTCCTCTTTGTCGGAATCCTGCTCTGGCAACAGCATGTGCCAACCGCCCCCGCTCTGCTGCTCCTGTTTTGCCTTTTCATTTACCTCGTGCTCATTGCGGCCTCGCTGATCGAAGGCCTCATGCGCCCGCTACAGACGCTCTCCAATGTTGTCTCATCCCTCCGTGAAGGCGACTATTCATTCCGCGCTCGCGGCGCAGGCTCTGCTGATGCAATGGGCGAACTGGCCGGTGAGATTAATGCTCTTGCTGATCTGCTGCAGAAGCAGCGCGTCCGCTCGCTTGAGGCGACGGCGCTTCTCGCGCGCATTCTCGAGGTCATGCACGCACCGCTCTTTGCATTTGATCGCGAAGATCTGCTGCAACTCGCCAACAACGCCGGCGCGCAGCTTCTTGGCCGTCCACTGGCGCGATGCTTCGGCCACAGCGCGCACGAGCTCGGCCTCGACAACCTGCTCTCTTCCGCCGACCAGACGATTCATTCGTTCGGCTCAAGGCCATCGCGCTGGCTTTTGCGCAAGGCTCTCTTTCGCCAGGACGGCGCGCCGCACACGCTCCTGTTGCTTGCCGATGTGAGCCAGCCGCTGCAGGAAGAAGAGCAGATTGCGTGGAAGCGCCTGATTCGCGTTCTCGGCCACGAGCTTTCCAATTCGCTCGCACCTATCAAATCCATTGCCGGAAGCTTGCTGGCGCGCGCCGAGAACATCGGCGGAGATGAAGCTACGATTCGCGATTTCCGCCGCGGCCTCAGCGTTGTCGAAAGTCGTGCCGACGCCCTGCATCGCTTCGTGCAGTCCTATCGCCTGCTCGCGCAGTTGCCGCCGCCGCATCTCAAGCCCGTGCAGGCTGGACCGCTGCTGGAGCGGGTTGCGCTGCTCGAACAGCGCGTATCATGTGCGGCTCGATCCCGGTCCGCCGATTCTGCTTAACGCCGATCCCGATCAGCTCGAACAGATGTTTATCAACCTGCTCACCAACGCGGTCGATGCGTCACTGGCCAATGGCGCCAAGCCGGTGCGCGTCGGATGGCGCGTCGCAGAGTCGAATATCGTGGTCGTAATCGAAGACAGCGGCCTGGGCATTGCCAACACCGAGAATCTCTTCGTCCCCTTCTACACGACTAAGCCGAAAGGCAGCGGTGTCGGACTCGCACTCGCTCAACAGATCGCACGTGCTCACGGCGGAGAGATTCGGCTTGTAAATCGCGAAGACGGCCCTGGGGCGCGAGCCGTTATCCATCTGCCGATAGCCTGATTGGTCTTATCCTGCTGCTGAGATCGAAACCACGGTAGGCTTGATCTCCGTAGCCATGACGCAGTTGCGTCCGGCATTCTTGGCGCGATAGAGCGCTGCATCGGCGATCTGGATCATCTCCTCGTAGTTCGTCGGGAAACCCGCAGCAACGCCGAAGCTCGCCGTAACTGAGAAGGTCTTCTCGCCCTCACCGACACGTACAGCCTCCAGCATCGTGCGCAGATTCTCCGCGCGACTGCGCGCTGCTTCAAAATCCGACCCGGGCAGAATGAGCAGGAATTCCTCGCCGCCGTAGCGGCCCACCCAGTCGTAGCTTCTCACTGAGCGCTGGAAAATCCCTCCCGTCTCGCGCAGCGTGAGGTCGCCCGCGACATGGCCCATTGCATCATTGATGCGTTTGAAGTAATCCAGATCGACCAGGATGATGCTCAACGGCGTTCCGTCGCGTTGCGAACGTTCAACCTCGCCGCGCAATCGCTCGACGATGATGCGATGATTCCACAACCCCGTCAATCCATCGTGCTCTGCAAAATGCCGCATCTGTTCGCGCGTCCGTACCAGTTCCGTCTTCTCGCGTTCCAGATCCTTGGTCCGGCCCTGGACAGCTTCTTCAAGCTGACGCTTCTGCCTCATCAGTTGACCCACGCGGTGCCGCCAGGTCCAGACGGCCAGCACCAGTGCAAGCAAGCCCAACTCCCACTTAATGTACTTGTCCTGCCACCACAGCGGAAGGATCGTGAATGAGAACGATGCCGCCGGGGAAACCGTGCTGCCGGCCGCATTCACTGCAGCCACTTCGAACCGGTAGTAACCCGGTTCCAGATGCCGATAATGCAGCGTCATCTCGCGCGTTTCTTCCCAGGCTGAATCCTGCTCTCCGATCAGGCGATATCGAATACCAATGTCCTGCGTATCCTTGAATGACAGAAGCGCCATCGAGATCGTCAGCTGGTTTGAGTTCCACTTCACCGAGCCGCCGTCCGCAACCGGTGCAGCGCCCAGCATCACTTGCGAGATTGCCGGCGGTGGCGGCGATCCCGCCAGCGCATCCTGCGGCGCAATCAGGTGGCTCAAGCCGCCGGAAGTGCCGATCCACATGCTTCCGTCCCGGTCCTCAGTCAGTGCGAAGCTGTCGGTGTCGTTCCAGATCAGCCCGTCGTCCTGCGTAAAGCTCCGCCAGCGATGACCGTCGTAGACCGTCACGCCCGCGTCTTCACCAACCCAGAGCCAGCCGCGATGATCCACGACCAGAGACACAATCTCCTCTGACATGAGCGGCGGCCGCCCAATGTGATCCGCTTCCACCACCTTGTAGCCGTTCACGTGCAGTCGCATCAGGTCCTGCGATGGGCCGGCGGCCCAGATATCTCCGCTCCAGTCGACAGCGATGAGATCAGGTCTCGCGCCCGACTTACCCGGATCGATCCCGTGCCAGCCACTCGCATCGTGTTTGAAAATGCCCCCGTCCGAAGTCACCCAGAGATTGCCCGATTGATCCAGGCACATATCGGTAAAGCGTAGCCCTACCTTTGGAAATGCTGGATCGATTACCGGAAGAGGCGTACGATCCCGTCCCGTCGGATCCAGCTGGAACATCCCGCTCACCGTCGCAATCCACAAGCGGTGCGGTCCTTCGGCTAGAAGTCCGTAGATTGCGGGCGTTGTCTGTTGTTTCCCCACCAGAGAATTGGGATCAATCCTGGTCAGGCTTCCTGCCGTGCTGCCCAACCAGATCGCTCCATCTGCGGTTACTTCCAGCGATCCTGCTCGTGCCACATGCACGCCCGGTGAATGCCAGATTTTCGGGACGTTGCTCTTGGCTGGAATCCAACTGAGTCCCGAGTCAGTGCCAATCCACAATCTGCCTTGGTGGTCGCGATCCACAGCCCACACCAGGTTGTCGCTCAGTCCGTCACCTCGTGTGTAAGCCTCCCAGCGATCTTCTCCAACCCAGCGCAGCAGCCCATGGCCCACCACCCCCATCCAGATCGATCCCTCGCGATCGACAAACAGTTCCTGAACCTCAAACGGCGAGAGGCCGTTACGTTCCGTCACCAGTCGCCAGTGGTCCTTCTCCCACAGCGCAAGCGAGGAGCCTTGCGCAGTCAGGATCCGACCCTGTCCATCTTCAGCAAGTGTCGAGTAGGCTTCTGACGTCGGCTCTCCCGGTAGATCACGTAGATATGCGCGGCTGCCATCGGGCAACAGCTCGACAACGTGCAGGTTGCTGCGCAGCCAGATGTGTCCGTTGCGCGCAACCATCATCGTCGGCCAGTGTTCTTCCGGTAGCCCAAGCCTGGCGCCTACTTGCGTGGTCTGGCCGTTATTAAGCCGGCAAAGATCCTTGTCGCAGCCATACCACAACGAACCATCCGGCCCGTAGAGCACGCTCCAGACGAAGCCACCCTTTAGGCTCAGCGGCTCAGCAACCCAATCGTCCGTCCCACGGCGCTTCAACAGCACGCCTCGGCTGCTCGATGCCGTTACCACTTCGTCCTGTTTGATCGCGGTAAATGTCGTGCCCGTCGGGTGTGTGAACTCATTCAGTGGGTACGGAAGCCGGACTTCGGAGAATTTTCCGTCCTTGCGCTCAAAGTAAACGCCCGCAGATGTTCCCACCCACAGTGTTCCATCGCGACCAATAAAGACGTTGTCGATGATGCGATCGGGAATTCCTTCTGCCGCGCCATAGCGCTGGAACTGGCCTCCGTCATAGCGATAAAGCCCGTTCTGGGTTCCCATCCACAGATAGCCCACACGGTCCTGCTGAATTGAGGTGATATTCGGGTTGCCGAGCCCCTGGATGTAGTCGCGAAAGCTGTAGCGCTGGGCCGGCAATGGCAGAGAAATCCAGCAAAGCAGCGCAACTCCGGACATCCAGCGCCACGATCTGCTGCTCGATTTGAGGTTCCAATTCCTCAAGGTCCCGTCTTTCTCGACACTCGGAATAGGGGGGAACCGGGAGATTTCTTCAACCAAGAATCTTCAGCAATAGGTCCACGGCCCGATCTGATTCTTTGAAGCCCGATTGCTCGCTCTTCAGTAACCCAACTATAGCCACGAATCTCCGTGGAAGACATGCCACTTTGGTCTAAGTTGTTGTAAGACAAAGGTGCAAAGGTAATTTTATGTGGTTACCATCGTGCCGGAATATATGCGGAGCGCTAACAGAATGATTCTGCCGGTGATGTCGTCAATCGCACACCAGCGCGGCCTCGGGAGAGGCTGCCAAATCGCTGTCATCGGGTACGTCGGTCACTAGAGGTGGTGCGGTAAAAAAGGCGTTCACCTGCTCCAGAACTTCCTCTCCGGTCTTCGCCTGGTAAATTGCCTTGCGCAACCGGCCACCCCCGGGCACACCGTGCGTAAACCAGGTGGCGAACTGCTTCATTTTGCCCGCGGTTTCACCCAACCGTGCATCGCGAGGCAGATCCTTGGTCGCTTCCGCCTCAGCCAGCAGCATTTCGAAGTAAGCCCGGATCATGTGATGGCGATCGGCAAATGTCGGCTGGTCGTAGCTTCCCGTAGCCGTATATTGCGCAATCTGCCTGAAAATCCATGGATTAGCAGCCGCGGCCCTGCCGATCATTACTGCGTCACACCCCGTCTGAGCCACCATCGCAGCCGCATCCTCGGGCGTGCGAATGTCCCCGTTGCCAATCACGGGAATCCCCACCGCCCGCTTCACCGCCGCAATCCACTCCCACCGCGCCTGTCCGCTGTAGCCCTGTTCCCGCGTCCGCGCATGCAGCGCTACGGCGTTCAGCCCCTCCGACTCCGCCATCCGCGCCAGTTCAACGCACACAATCTGCACATCGTTCCAGCCCATGCGGAACTTCACGGTGAAGGGAATCGTCACCGCCCGCCGGACCGCGTTAAATATCTCTCCGATCTTCGGCAGATCGCGCAGCAACCCCGAGCCGCCATTGCATCCAACCACCCGTTTCGCCGGACAGCCCAGGTTCAAATCAACCGTATCGAACCCTGTATCCTGCACTATCCGCGCAGCTTCCGCCAGCGTCTCCGCGTTCGAACCAAACAACTGTGCCCCGATTGGATGCTCATCGTCGTAAAACGTCAGATACCGCCGCCGCTTTGACTCGCGCATCCTCGAGAGCCCATCTGCCGAAGTAAACTCCGTCATCAACAGCCCGCAGCCCGACTGCTGATTCGTGACGCTTTCCTCAACCGCCGTAATTTCGTTTTGCTGATCCCGGACCCCTGATCCCTGATCCCTGGTAAACACGCTGGCATGGCGAATAAACCGCCTGAAAACGGTGTCCGTGACCCCCGCCATCGGCGCCAGCACCGTCGCCGGCGCTACCAGCACCGGCCCAATCCGCATCCTCGGCTGGCACACGAACCCCATCGGGCATCGCATGCTCCCTGGGATTGTCCCAGTCTTTCTTTACGGTGAATCCCTTGCCAGCCATAACCGGTTCTCAGTTCGGAGTTTGAAGTTCACAGTTCCAAAGCTCTAAACCAAAACGAACTTAGAACGAACTGCCAACTGTCTTTAAACATACGTGGGCCTCCGCCGTGGCGGAGGCCCGATCTCGCAGCCGTACCCCAAGCCTATTTCGCCGGAGACGTCTCGGCAGCTTTGGCGTACTTGCGGCGGAACCGCTCCACGCGTCCTGCCGTGTCCACCAGGCGCTGTTTGCCGGTAAAGAACGGGTGGCAGTTGGAGCAAATTTCCACGTGAATGTCGCCCTTGTGGGTCGACCGGGTCTCAAAATTGTTTCCGCAGGCGCACATTACCTTCACCGCGGCGTAGTTGGGATGAATCTTTTCCTTGGGCATCGCTAAAGACAGACCTTTCCTACAATCTTCCGTATCTATTGTATTGGGATTCACCAACTAGAGCAAACGATTCACGCGGCCCTGAGCGGTTTCCAGATTCGTCGAAGGGTACGGGCTTCAACCCGCGCATTGAGACTTGCATCATGAGCAGGGCATTGGACCATGCTGAATCCGCTCCAAAAATAAACCTGCAATTTCCTCGAAAAATTTGCAGGTTATTTCATTGATTTCTCCATAATGGAAATAGTGAGATTTCCAACTCCGCGTCGCCCATCAGGTTGCGTGCCGGAAACGCCGCTAAGTCCTTTGCGGAGAAGATTCTGCAGCTAAATTATTTCAGAAGAGGATTTTGCGGTCGGAGTCCTCCGTAAATCACAGAAAACAAGGACTTTGTTTGCAGAGTGTGGGGGTATACCCCCTCTCGAAACCTGAAGTCTGCCACGTCAGTGGCTGTTGTCCACCACGACCACCGCCTTCGCAATCCCCGCTTCCGCCAACGGCGCCATAATGTCATACCCCGCCTGCGTCGGATGCACCCCGTCATGACTCAGAGTTGTCGGCAATCCATCGCGCGCATCCTTCATCGCCGAGTGATAGTCGACATACACATATCCATGCTGCGCCGCATAATCCTTGATCCATGCGTTGATGGCGTCGATCTTCGGTGCCGGCGTCAGCCCCGGCTGCCACGGATAGTCATATGCAGGCAGAATCGAACACAGCACCACCTTAATGTGATTCGCCGTTGCCATCTCCGCCATCGCAGCGAGATTGCTTTCCGTCTCTTCGAGAGTCATCGGTCCCGTGTTGCCAGCGATGTCGTTGGTCCCTGCAAGAATAACAACGACCTTTGGCTGCAGCGCAATCACATCCTGATGAAACCGCAGCACCATCTGCGGCGTAGTCTGTCCGCTGATCCCGCGATTGATGTAAGGCTTTGTGGCGAACACGCCGCCGGGCGAATCGAAGTGCCAGCCCTCCGTGATCGAGTCACCCATGAACACGACGCGACTTTCACCAGCCGCCGGCGGTCCGAGTTTCAAATCAGCCTCCTTGAACCGTTCCAGCCACGGAAAATCCGTCAGCAACTGCTGATCGTGCTTGCGCCAATAATCGTTGTCCGGATGCTTCGGCGCAACCACAGTGGGCGCGGGGGCCTTCGTCTCCGGCACATTCCCCGGCTCCTGCCCAGCAAGCGCCATCGAAAAGAATCCTGAACAGACAGCAAAAACGGCGACAGCACCACACAAAGAAATCCGCTTCAAAGCGATCCACCCTTCCCGATGAACTGAGTGCAAATGAAATCCCATCTTAACGCCGCAACGCGCTTCTGATCTCCTGGAGAGGAATGACGACCCAGCGCATTTTCCACCAAGCTGCCCGCCTTTCCCACCGCCACGTGCCTGCGCCGGTTGCGCTAGGCTGAGAAGAGCCATGAGCGAGTGTCCCATCTGCAACGGCGTAGGTCTGGTCCGCGTCATCTCCGACGCTGGCCTATGGGTCTCCCGCGCCTGCGAGTGCCAGGAATCTGACCGCGAAGAGCGCCGCCTCTCCGCTGCCCGCATCCCCGAGCGCTATCGTCAATACACGCTCGACGGCTACACCGCAGACTTCAACGGCGCCGACCGATCATTGAGCCGCGCCGTTCTCACCGCGCGCAAGTTCGTCGACGCCTACCCTGTCGACACCGCCGGCAAAGGCCTGCTGTTTACCGGGTCCATCGGCGTCGGCAAAACGCATCTCGCCGTGGGCGTCCTTCGCCGCCTGATCCAGGAAAAAGGCTGCAAGGGCCTCTTCTGCGACTACCGCGAGCTGCTCAAGAACATCCAGAACAGCTACAACCCGCAGGTCAACACCACTGAACTCGAACTGCTCAAGCCGGTCTTCGCTGCCGAAGTCCTCGTCCTCGATGATCTAGGCGCGCAGAAGCCCAACGAGTGGGTCTGGGACACCGTCGCCCTCATCCTCAACACACGCTACAACGACAAGCAGACCACCATCATTACTACCAACTACCCCGATCTCGCTGCCGGCAGCGGAGCGAAATCGGACGCTGAGCGCGCCGCCCGCGAGCAAACTCTAGGTGATCGCATCGGCGACCGCATGCGCTCCCGCCTCGCCGAAATGTGTGTGCAAGTTCAGATGACCGGCGAAGACTTCCGCCAGACCGTCAAACGCGCCCGCTTCGGCTGACGATTTCATGCGAATGAACTAAGAGGCCCATCGTCGGAGAGAACGTCGTGCCAGGCAAACTGGAAATGATCGTCGGCCCCATGCGGAGCAACAAAACCGCCGAACTCCTGCGCCGCATCGAAACTCGCCGTCAATACGCCAAGCAATGCGTGTTGCTACTCAAGCCCAGCGCCGACACCAAATCCGCAGCCGGCGTCGTCGAGAGCCGCAACCCGAACGGCTGCGGAAGAATGGAAGCCATCGAGTTTCCCAACTCCGACCCGTGGTCCATCCTGCCCATCCTCGCCGCCACAGAGCAGCAGATCGGCAGGCGCGTCGAGTGCATCGCCATCGACGAAGGTCAGTTCGTCGCCGACCTGTTTCTCTTCACCAAGCGCCTGTTGCAGTCGGGATACGATGTGCTCGTCTCCGGCCTTGAGCTCGACTTCCGCGGCATGCCCTTCGGCGAAATGCTTCAGCTCTCCTGGCTCGTGCGCACCTACGCCGGCAACGTCACCGAGCTCGTCGCTTACTGCAGCTGCGGAGCCAAGGCTCTCTATCCCCAACGCCTCGTCGACGGCAAACCTGCTCCCTACTCGAGCCCGATCATCATGGCCGGCGACTTCTACGAGCCCCGCTGCGACGAACACTTCGTCCTGCCCGGCCGGCCGCACTAGCCGCCGAGAGTGCGCACACCGAATCGATCGTCATCCTCAGCCCAAGAAAGTCATCGCCTCGCCATGGTTGTCATCGTGAGCGCGGAGAAGCAATCTCCTCAAAGGCACCTTCATCTTGAGCGCAGCGAAGCGGAGTCGAGAGATCTGCGGTTGCTTCTCTTCGTGTTCCCCAACCGCGAATAATCCACGCGAGCCAGATCGCGCTAGCGCCGCTCACCGCGAAAATCGGCACGCTTATCGAATCACTGAGGAGCGAGACCTTCTGATCTTCTTGCCGTAATCCTGCAAAGCAGCGGGGTCAGTTAATCTCAGCTTCAGCGCCATCACTCTGGCATCGAGTCCGCCGGCGGCAGAGCCGCGACAAGTTCACGAGAATGCGATTGTTGCGATCCCAGGAGTCGAGAATGATCGCAAGCAGGTTGTCGCCGTTCGCGCTTGTCACATCAACCTCCCATGTAGCAATTGACCGCCCGCCAATGAGTTTCGGTGCCGGACGGTCAGCGCAATCGTTTGCAGACTTTCAACTCCGCTAGTTCGCGTCTTCCTTCTTCTGTTCCGGCACCTTCTCCGGCGTGGTAAGCGGCTTGATGATGTCGTCGAGATACGCCGGCGTCCCGTCCACACGCTCCAGCGCCGGGTACCGCTCGCCATCGTGATAATCAATCTGCATCGTCGACACAAATGAATCCGCCTGCACGATCACGCGAATCGGCTTGGCAGGATCTTTCGCATCACGAATAGCATCGCGCAGCGCATCGCCCGAGTAGACCTTGTCATTCACTGCCATGATCTTTTCGCCCGGAGCGAGACCAGCCTTGTCCGCAGGCCCGTTCCACAACACATCGGCAATGGTCCCGTCGGCTCCGAGCCGCAGTCCGATCGAGTACCAGCAATCCAGGCCGCCCCTGCGTCCTTCCGCAGCCGCCATCATCCGCTCTGACTTTGTCGGCTTGTCCTTGAACACCAGCTTGTATCCGCCCTGCTCCAGCCCTGCCGCATCCACATGCGGATTGATCTTGTCCACGCGATCGTGCAGGAACGTCGCCCAGTCATACGGCACAACCTGGTTCAGATCCTGCACCAGTTCATCGAACGTGTAGGTCACAATCAGCGGACCGGTATTGCCGCCCTTGCCCAGAAAGATCTTCGCAAAGTCATCCAGCGACTTCTTGTTCTGCGTCATCTTGCGGATCAGCGTGTCCGCATCCAGCCACAGCACTTCGCCCTCGAAGTAGTAGTCCTGCCCGCGCCGCCAGTTTGACCATGCCGGATTTCCGCCGCGCAGAATGCTCGCTCCGACTGCCGTATCCACCGTCGGCCGCCACTCGCGTCCCCGCGTGTAATCCAGCTCTGCCGCCGTCATCGCGAGCACATCCTTGTACTCCTGCGGATTCTTCAGCCCCGACCGTGCCGCCAGCACATTTCCCCAATACTCCGTCATGCCCTCGTAAACCCACAGGAGCGCCCCCTGCATCGGCGTTGCAAAATCCGGCTGATACAGTCCTACAGGCCGCCGGTACTTGCCGTTCCACGAGTGCGTGAACTCATGCGACAGCAGGTCCGACTCGGGCAGTTGGTGCACGTCATCCGCAAATCCCTTCTCGCCTACGCCGTTGTCTGACGACTGCCCATGCTCCAATCCCATCCCGCCTGCGACGTCTGAGAGCGTCAGCAGAAAGTGATACACGTTGTAGTGGTGCGACGCGTACAGCGCGTCCGCTTCGCGCACCAGGTTGGCCGCCTCGGCCAGCACCGCAGGACGCAGGTTCGCGTCTTCCGGCGCATCCGCCGCCACATCCAGAAAGTGCTGCGGCTTGATCTCTGGAGCCAGCGGATACTCGTGGAAATACAACCCCGTCAAAATCGGCGAGTCCTGCAGCTGCTCCACCGTAGTCGCCGCAAACTTCGTCGTGCTTCCCGGCTCCGGCACCGGATAAGCCCCGCCACTCACCGGCTGCAGCGCCGTTCCGATTCCCCATCCCGCCGGCACCTTCACCGAAGGCTGAATAGGAATATCCTTCACCGGCATGTGCGCTGGATACAACATCAGCGCCTCCCACTCCAGGGCTGCCATCCGCTGCGAAACGCGCCGCGTCACAATCGCGTCCACGTGCGCATGCACCGTCGTCACGCCGCTCGGCACCGTCAGGTGATACTCAAACAGATTTACATCGTCACGCCGCCACTCCAGCGGTTTCCCATTCGCCGTAAACACCACGCCTGTAAACGAAGACGCCGGCCCTGAAGGCATGTGGTGCCCGGGAATCCACTCCGGCGAGATCAGCGTCAGCGGCCCCGCTGACACCGGAAAATCCATCTCCGCATGAAAAAGCTTGCGTGGCGCATCCGACAAATCAGCAGTGATCTGGATCGGCGCCTTCTGCGCATTTGCAAGTGAAACGCCCAGGCTGAACAGCAGAAGGGCAGGGAAGTAGTGGGCACAGCGCTTCAACATGAGCATCCTTACGAGGCCTCCTGAAAGATTCAGGTTATCCCACACCCCGTCGCGGCGAACATCACCATGCGACAAGCGACCGTGCCAACCCGATGATCGGCACAATTGACACCGCTCTTTCCACAGGCCTGGTGTCACTATCCGCCGATTCAACCGCGCGCTTCGCTGTTGACGGCGTTACCCTATAACCACAAGCTCACAAACAGCTTCGCGCGCCACAATCGGATTCGTCCACGCGCCCCACACCGTCTCCAGCAAGCGTCACGCAATGCGTGCAAGCGAAGCCAGAGACCGATGAGTCACGCCGAAGAATCAGGTTTCGTCACGCCGGGCTGACATCTTTTCCGCCGGAAGGAGACCCATGTCCATCGACTATCGCAACTTCCTAGCGCTCCCCTACGAGGAGTTGGAAGAACTGAATCTCGAAGCCAAGAAAGAACGTGTCAGCCGAGTCGCGATCGATCAGATTCGCGAGAAGCGGCTCAAATACCTCACCGACGAAAAGCGCATCAAGGCCGTAACAGTGCTCTTTTCCGATCTTGAAGGCCGCCTTCATCTGCTCGACTACGACAAAAAGTTCCTCCTCAATTCCTACGAAAACCTCACCTTCGACGGCTCCTCCATTCGTGGCTTCACTGCACAAAAGGAGAGCGACCTGCGTCTGGGCATCGACTGGAGCGCCTTCTACTGGGTGCCCGCCGACGTTTTTGGCAACGGCAAGGTCCTCGTCTTCGGTATCGTCATCGACAAGGACGGCACCCCCTACTCCGGCGACCTGCGCGGAGTGCTCAAAACCTACGCCGACAAACTCTACGCCGAAAAGCAATACACCCTGAATGCTGCCACCGAGATTGAAGGCTTTCTCTTCGCCGGCAAGGACGCCGAAAAAATCTACCACGAGACCGGCAAATTCGACTTCGTCTCGACCGGCGGCTACTACCATTCACTGCCACTCGATCCCCTGCGGCAGTTCATCGACACGGCTGCCGAAGTCCAGCGTGCCATGGGCTTCCAGAACGAGAAGGATCATCCCGAAGTCGCGCCCAGCCAGTTTGAAATCAACTTCGGCTATAGCGAAGTTGTCGCTGCCGCTGATCAGATCCAGCTCTACAAGCTTCTCTGCCGCCAGATCGCCAACAACTACGGCTACACTGCCTGCTTCCTGCCCAAGCCCGTCGCCGGTGTCAACGGCAGCGGCATGCACACAAACGTCTCCGTCTCCAAGGGCAAGACCAATCTCTTCTGGGACGAAAAAGGTGAAGAGCAGCTTTCCAGCTTCGGTTGGAAGTTCCTCGACCGCATCCTCACCCGCGCGCTCGATCTCTGCCTTGTCTTCAACTCCAGCGTGAACGCCTATCGTCGTCTTGATCCGCACTTCGAAGCGCCCAACCAGATTCGCGCCTCGGCCACCGATCGTGGCGCCATGATCCGCGTGCCCATCGGCAACTCGCGCTCCATGCGCACCGAGGTTCGCGCCGTTGCTCCCGATGCCAATCCCTACCTGTCGATGTATGCCATCTTCAAGACCGGCATCGACGGCGAAATCGCCAAGGTGAAAAACCTGCGCGAAGGCGGCCGCTACCTGCCCGACAACATCTACAAGGCCATCGACGACTTCAAAGCCTCGAGCTGGATCGCCGAAATCCTCGGCTCCGATGTGCAGGGCCGCTATGCCGATCTGAAACAAGCCGCCGCCAACCGTTGCCCGCGCGAACTCGGCACCATCGTCAAAGGAAGTGAAGTGCAGTTCCACCACGCCGTCTACAACCAGTCCCTCTGGAACCTGTTCTAGATCGATCGATTGCAGTGAGAAACACGAAGGGCGGGTGCCAATGTGACAACCGCCCTCGTCTCACTTACTCTTAGCCAGCATTCTCATAATCTGTCCCACAATTCCCAACGGACCCTTGTCATGCGCGAGCGTCATTCGCCCGTCCTTGGGGATCCACACTTCTTCTCCCGACGAACTCGCATTGAACAACCCCAGCTGATGCTTTTCCGCGAGCCGAGCCACCGTCATATACGCCGGCTCAGCTTTTGACCATGCAAAAGATGCGTAGATAAAATCTGCGCCGATGGCGTAGTCCGTACTCGAAGCCTCGTTCTCCGGCAGTTGCACGATTGAAAACGGCTCGTTCATCGGCGGGAAGATGCGAATGATGTCTTCGAACCATGCACGCAGATGATCCGAGCTGAGTGCAGGATCGTCGTAACCGTGATCTTCGCTCCACTTGGTCTGTCGCCCGCACCAGTCCACAAACGCGGCGTGGCCCTCGGGAACGGCCCCGGGCTCAAAGACCATCAGGTCATAGCTCATGATGTGATGCTATCCCGTTAAGCCAATATGCGTCGTCAAAGCCGCGAATTTTCTGCTTTGGACGCGGGCATCACAAAAGCGCCCGGTTTCCCTGATTGTGCCTTTATGCCCACCGTGATAAAGCTAAGGAACAGGGTACAGACGGAATAGGCTTTCTGAGCCGCAGGACGCCGCGCAATCCAGCCACATTCAACCCTGAATTCGCGTCGAGGACATCTATCGAAGCATGAGTGCCGGACCCATGGCGGAAGTGGAAACCCTTTACGGTGACTATCCCATCGACCACTCGTTCGACGAGATGCGTGAGTCGACCGGAGATGTGCGCCCCCACTACCGTGCCCTGGCCGAGACTTTGACGCGTCTTCCCCAGGAAGAATTGCAGCGCCGCAAGCAATCGGCCGAGCTATCCTTCCTCACCCAGGGCATCACGTTCACGGTTTACGGTCGCGACGAAGGCACCGAGAAAATCTTCCCATACGACCTGCTTCCACGCCTCGTCACCTCGCAGGAGTGGGATCGCATCGAGCGCGGCCTCACCCAGCGCATCACCGCCCTGAATCTTTTCCTGCGCGATGTCTACTCCGAAGCCAAGATCCTCAATGAGCACGTCGTTCCGCGTGAGCTTGTTTACAGTTGCAAGCATTACCGCCGCCAGATGCGCGGCCTCCAGGTTCCACGCAACGTCTACATCTCCGTCGTCGGCTCCGACCTGCTTCGCCTCAACACCGGCGAATTCGTCGTCCTCGAAGATAATCTCCGCGTTCCTTCCGGCGTAAGCTACATGCTCACCAACCGCCGCGTCATGAAGCGGACATTCCCCGAGCTCTTCCACAGCTACGGCGTGCGCCCCATCGAGCATTACCCGCAACTGCTGCTTGCTACGCTGCGCTCGCTCGCGCCCGAAGGCCGCCCCGAGCCCAACATCGTCCTGCTCACTCCCGGAGTCTTCAACTCCGCTTACTTCGAGCACACCTACCTCGCGCGCCAGATGGGCATCGATCTCGTCGAAGGCCGCGACCTCGTCACTCACGACAACATCGTCTACATGCGCACCACCGACGGCCTCAAGCGCGTCGACGTCATCTACCGTCGAGTTGACGACGACTTCAGTGATCCCCTTATCTTCCGCGGCGATTCCATTCTCGGATGCACTGGCGTTTTCAACGCCTATCGCGCCGGTAACGTTACCGTGACCAATGCATTTGGCACCGGCCTCGCCGACGACAAGGCCCTCTACGCCTATGTTCCCCGCATCATCCGCTACTACCTCGACGAAGATCCGATCCTCAACAATGTCGAAACCTACCTGCTCACCGAAGACAAGGAACGACGCCACGTACTCGCCAATCTCGACAAGCTGGTCGTCAAGGCTGTCGGCGAAAGCGGCGGCTACGGCATGCTCATCGGTCCGCACTCAACCGGGCGTCAGCGCGAGGAGTTCGCATCGCGCATCCAGGCCAACCCGCGCAACTACATCGCGCAACCCACGCTCGATTTTTCTCGCGCGCCCTGCCTCATCGGCGACCGGCTTGAGCCGCGTCACGTCGATCTGCGGCCCTACATTCTCTTTGGCGACAAGATCAACATCGTTCCCGGAGGACTCACCCGCGTAGCCCTCGAAAAAGGCTCGCTCGTCGTCAACTCCTCGCAAGGCGGTGGCAGCAAGGACACATGGGTTCTGGAATAGCACCAAATCAGACGCTTCGGGAGAGTACCAAAATGCTTTCGCGCGTTGCCGACAGCCTCTATTGGATGAGCCGCTACCTCGAGCGGGCCGAGAACACCGTGCGCCAGCTCGACGTCACCATGAGCCTCATGCTCGACTCCGGCGGAGCCAGCGCCGAAACCCACTGGCAGCGCCTCATCGCCTCCCTCGGCAATCCGACGGGCCTCGATTGGACCGGGGACCCCGACTCCAACGCCGAAAGGCTCGTCTTCGATAAGCACCATCCTGCATCCGTCACCTGTTGCATCGATTCCGCACGCGAAAACGCCCGCCAGATCCGCGAAGAAATCTCCACCGAGCAGTGGCAGCGCCTCAATCGCCTCTATCACCTGATGCATTCGCCGCATACGGAATCCCAGTTTCATTCCAACATCAACGATGTGCTGTCATCGCTAATCGACGCCATCCACCTCTTCAAAGGCGTCACCGACACCACCATGATTCACGGGCAGGGCTGGCACTTCATCCGCCTCGGCCGCTACCTCGAGCGCGCCTACGCCATCGCCACGCTCCTCGAGGTCTATCAGCCCCGCCTCTCGCATCCACCGCCCGAGCGCGAACACTCCGGCTATCAATACCTCGAGCAGGTCGGCCTTCTGCGCTGCTGCACGGCCTTCGAAGCCTACTGTCAGGTCTACACCGCCGACCTTACTCCCGACCGCATTCTCGAATTCCTTTTGCTCAATCGCGACTTTCCCCACGCCATCCGCTACTCCGTTGATGGTGTTCGCCAGGCGATTCAATCCATCCAGCACACTGGCGGCCGTCGTCCTCCCGACGAACTCACGGCAGGCATCGGCAAATTGCACGCCATGCTCAGCTACACTTCCATCAGCGAAATTCTCTCCGGCGATGCCGCTGGATTCCTCCACACCATTCGCCAGCAATGCATGCGCATTCATGAACTCATGTATCGCTACTACATCCAGTACTCCATCCAGTCCGCGCTGGCTATCTGACCTCAGGATCCGACTGCATGAACTTCTATTCCATCCGGCACCTTACGCGCTATCGCTACTCGCAGCCCGTCAGCGAGAGCATCATGGAAACGCGCATGCATCCGCGCTCCGACTCCAACCAGCACTGCCTTACTTTCTCGCTCTCTGTGAGCCCGCGCTGCCGCGTCTTCACCTACCGCGATCACTTCGGCAACAACGTCCACCACTTCGATATTCCCAGCGAGCACAACCAGCTCGTCATCGTCGCAGAATCCGTCGTCGAGCAGCAGCCGATGCCCGATGTCCCAGCTTTTCTCTCGCCCGATGCGTGGCAGGCCCTCGACGCCATGATCGAAGCAGGCGATTACTGGGAGATGCTGCTCCCCAGCCAGTTTGTCGTTGAGACCCCGGCGCTCACCTTGTTGGCATCGCAGATGGGAGTCTCGCGTCGTGACGATCCCTTGATGCTCGTGCAGGAACTCAATCAGCGTCTCTTCGACTACTTCGAATATGTTCCCCGATCTACGCGCGTCGACTCACCGATCGACGATGCCATCGTCAGCGGAAAGGGCGTTTGCCAGGACTTCGCCCACACCATGATTGCCCTGCTGCGGACCGTCCGCATTCCAGCCCGCTACGTCTCCGGCTACCTCTATCGCAGCCGCGAAGATCACGATCGCTCCACCCCCGATGCCACTCACGCCTGGGTCGACGTGCTGTTGCCGCATCTCGGTTGGGTCGGCTTCGACCCCACCAACAACCTCGTCGCTCATCATCGCCACATCCGCACCGCTGTGGGCCGCGACTACGCCGACGTTCCCCCCACCCATGGCATCTTCCGCGGCAAAACTTCGAGCGAACTCTACGTTGCCGTGCACGTTGAAGCCAGCGACCAGCCTCCGGCACTCGACCGCAAAATGCCCATCCCTGAAGATTGGTCAGTCCTGGTCGAACGTGCCCAGGAGCCCCCCGAACGCCCACAGCCTCTCATTGACTTGCAACAGATGCAGCAACAGCAGTGAGATGAATCCCGGTTTTCGCAGCATCAAAAGCACCCTTCCGAGATGAATTCTTTGTGTTTTTTTATTGAATCCTCATTGGGTCACAGACTAGATTGATAGAAATTCCCTTTACCCGGCGGTCGTTGCCGGCGTTGATAAAACGCTTCAAGAGCATTGTTTTGTTTTCCGCGGCCCGCTCTTAACCCTCAAGAGTGAGCACTTTAGAACGACTCCGGTACCGCGGGCGGCTTTGTACCGTTCGTGTGAATAAGAAATGAGATCAGGTCGTTTCCCTCGACCGATCAAGTACGTAACTTTTTGGAGGAACAGTCGTGAAACGATCCCTATCGGGATGGATACTCCTTTGTATCCTTTCCACCGTCACCCTCTCATTCGGCCAGCTCGCAACCACCTCACTTCGCGGCACAATCAAAGACCCTTCCGGAGCTCTAGTACCAGGAGCCAGGGTCACCATCACCGACAAGGCAACCGGCAAATCGCTCTCCACTGTAGCCGATAGCACCGGTTCCTATAGCTTTGCCCAGATTATGCCGTCCAAGTACACCATCGTCGCCAAGGCAAACGGCTTCGGCAATCAGACAAAGTCAGCTGAACTTCTCGTCAACCAGCCCGCGACCATCGACTTCGCCCTCTCTGTGGAAGCCAGCACGGTCACGGTCGACGTCTCTGCGATCGCGCAGACGCTCAATACCTCCGACGCCTCGCTTGGCAACTCTGCGGACAATGAGCTCATTCAGGCTCTCCCCAGCGAAACTCGCAACGTGCCCGATCTGCTTTCTCTTCAGCCAGGCGTGCTCTACCTGCCCAATTCGAGTGACAGCCGAAGCGGCGCCGTCAACGGAGGCCGTTCCGATCAGGGCAACGTCACGATCGATGGTGTGGACGATAACGATCAGGTCAACGGATACGCCTTCACCGGTGTCCTCCGCGAGACACAGGATTCCATCGAGGAGTTCCGCGTTACCACCGCCAACGCCAACGCCGATTCAGGCCGCTCATCAGGTGCTCAGGCCAGCATGATCACCAAGTCCGGCACCAACAAATATCACGGCGCAGCTTACGAGTACTATCGCCCGCCGCTGACAGCATCCAACAACTGGTTCAACAAGCAGGCGGAGATTAACGAGGGCTTGGCGAACATTCCCACCAAGGTCCTGCGCAATATCTTTGGCGCTTCAACGGGTGGACCAATCGTGAAAGACAAGTTCTTCTTCTTCGCCAACTTTGAAGCCCAGCGGCAGGCGGAAGATGCTCAGGAAATCCGTACGGTCGCGACCCAAAGCTACGCGGCAGGAAGCATCGTCTACCCAGACAGTACGGGAACCCTGCAAACTCTCTCGGCCTCCGACGTTGCAGCCCTCGACGCCGGGTGCCAGATTTGCAACACTACGGATTATCCCAATGGTCCCGGCCCGAATCCCAACGCTATGGCGTACTTCAACTCCATGCCCCTCGCGAATGGAAGCCTGACGGGAGACGGGGTCAACCGCGGCTCATATTCGTTCGCTTCACCCAATCCCATTCGCTACAACACCTCAATTGCGAGATTGGATTTCACGCCCAACGATCGGCACAGAATCTTCCTTCGCGGAAACCTTCAAAAAGACACGATCCTTGAAGCAGAACAGTTTCCAGGACAAGGCCCAGCTTCCACCGATAAGAGCAACAACAAAGGCATCGTCGCCGGTGATACCTGGACAATTTCCCCAACTTTGATCAATGACGTTCGGTACGGGTACGTCCGGCAGGGTTACAGCAACACCGGCGTCGGTACCGGAGACTACGTTGACTTCCGTTTCATGTCGACCACCTCTGCCGAAACCCGTACGTCGATCACGACTGTTCCCGTCAATAACATCGTTGATAACCTGAGCTGGACCAAGGGCAAACACAGCTTCCAGTTCGGCGGAAACTGGCGCCTCATCCACCAAAATCACGTCTCGGATAACTCCACCTGGCAAGGCGCAAGCTCGAATCCGTACTGGCTTGGTGGAAATCCGCCGGTCCCGGTTGACGGAGACGGCAATTCGCTGGTCCCGGGCGGCTTCGCCAACTCCTACGAGATTGCCTTCGCGAATCTCGTTGGAACCATCCCTTCGCTTACCAACTCGTACAACTATCACGTTGACAGCGCCACATCGGGAACGCTGCTTCCGGACGGCGCATTCCTCACGCGTCATTTCAAGGCCAATGAATTTGAGTGGTACGTCCAGGATGCCTGGCGTATGAGGCCGAATCTCACCATCACTCTCGGCGTTCGTCACACCATCCTTCAGACTCCGTATGAAACCAGCGGCCAACAGGTCGCACCGACCATCGATACGCATGCTTGGTACCTGGGAAGAGAAGCTGCGGCAGAGCAGGGTCAGGTTTCGGAACCCGATTTGCAGTTCTCTCCTGCCGGTCCCTACTACGGCAAGCCGGGCTTCTGGCCGAAGTCGAAGGACAACTTCGCCCCGCGTCTGGCCGTCGCCTACTCGCCCGACAGCAAGACCTCCATCCGTGCCGGCGCGGGCATCTACTACGACCACTACGGAGAGTCTCTGGTTAATAACTTTGACCAGGAGGGCTCATTCGGCATCAGCTCTTCCGTCACTAACCCGGCTGGCGTTTACGGAATCGAAGGCGACGCGAAGCACTCGCCCTCACCACGGTTCATGGGCCGCAATGTTTTGCCGAACATCGATAACGGCGGCTCACCGCAAACCCAGAGCTATCCCTTCACAGCCCCTCAGTACAACTTCGCCATCACCTGGGGCCTCGACAATAAACTCAAGACCCCTTACTCGGAGAACTTTGATCTCTCCGTTCAACGCGAACTCCCCGGCGGCTTTACGATTGAAGGCGCATACGTCGGTCGGTTCGGCAAGCATCTGCTCCAGAGCCTGGACCTTGCAGAACCAGTCGACTACAAAGACCCGATGGGAGGAGGCGACTACTACGCCGCCGGTACCCAACTCTCCAAAGGACGTGGACGCGAACGGCGGCGCAAGCTACGGCGTCACATTCGACAACAATGGGAATGCGACCGGTTCGTGTCCGACGTATCCGGCCATCCCGTACTTCGAAAATGTCTTTCCGTTCATGGCCGACCTGGACTACAACGGAGAAAGCGCAACCCAGGCGATCTACAACAATGAGTGGGCTCACATACCGCTCGCAGTACGGCGCGACCACTGCTCTGGCAGATCTTGACTTCTTCTGCGTCTACCTCTCGAATGCGCAGTGTGCCAACTATCAGTCGAAGTTCTGGCAGGATCAGTTCTCGTCGCTGTATGCGCTCGATACCATTGGCATGAGTTACTACAACGCCGGCCAGATCACCCTCCGCCATCCCATGAGCCACGGTCTGCAGGTGGACTTCAGCTATACTTTGTCGAAGTCCATGGACTTCGGATCGGATGCGGAGCGCAACACGGAATTTACCGGCGGCGTAAATGGCGGCGGCGGCTCGTTCAGCAGCATTCTGAACACCTGGAAACCCTACCTCAACCGCGAGCGTGTCTGACTTCGACACGCACCACCTCATCACCGCGGACTGGGTTTACCTGATGCCGTTCGGCAAAGGAAAAGCGGTTCTCGGCAACGCCAACACGCTTCTCGATATCTTCATCGGCGGATGGCAGTGGTCCGGCATCAACCGCTGGTCCAGCGGACTGCCCTTTGGCGTTTCCGAGCCCGGTTGGACAACCGACTGGCAGATCGAGAGCTTTGGTGTTAACACCGGTAACGTGAAAACGCACAAGCATCTCGACGGAAACGGCAATCCCCAGTACTTCGCCGACCCCGACGCAATTAACACCGGCACCTCCTGCGGCGGATGTAATGGTGGGGGCATTCGCCTTCCCTATCCCGGTGAAGCTGGCCAGCGCAACGGCTTCCGCGGCGATGGCTACTTCAACGTCGACTCCGGCCTTACCAAGAGCTGGAAGCTCAGAGAATACGGGGCTTTGAAGTTCGCCTGGGAAGTTTACAACGTCACCAATGCAGTGCGATTTGACCCCGCCTCCATCGACGCTGGTTTGACCGATGGCAGCCTGGGAATCGCAAGCTCTCTGCTCACCGCGCCGCGCCGCATGCAGTTCAGCCTGCGCTACGACTTCTAACTTTCATCCAACAACAAAACGCCGGAAGAGCCTCTGCTCTTCCGGCGTTTTGCTTCTCCGTTGCTGATCGGTCGGAGCGCTCCTGCTACTTGCCGGCCGATGTTCCGTCCGCACCCATCGCTTTCAGCCGGTTCTGCGCCAGTTGGTAGCTTGAAGTCGGAATCAGCATCTCTTCCTTCGGCTTCTCCAGCTTGCGATAATCCGAAATCGCCACATCGCGCTCACCGTACTGCTCTGCAATGCGACCGAACGCATACCAGTAATCATCGTCCGGCTCATCCAGGTTCAGTTCGTCCATCGCACGCAGCAAAAGATCATGCGCCTCTTTCGTCTTGCCTGTCTCTGCATAGACGCACGCCAGGGTGTGCAGAATCGCAGGGCTATTCTGATCCATCTGCGTGGCCTTGGTCGCCGTCGCCACGTCAGCCTGGTCCACCTTGCCCGTATATAGCGCAAACCACGCCATCGAATTCAGCAGGCTCGCATCCCCCTTGCCCTGGTCGACCAGCTTCTGGATCCACCCGCGCGCCGCAACATAATTTCCTCGGCTCGCCTCGATCCGCATCTTCGCCTGCAACGCATCGGCGTCGCCATCCAGCAGCTTCAGCCGCGCATCCGCCAGCGCCAGCGCCTCATCGTAACGCTTCAGTCCGATCAGTGCTTCCACGTTCGTCATAAACGCGCTGCGAGATTCCGGCACTTCCTTCAACAGGTCCGATGCAACCTCGAGCAGCTTCGAGTAATCTTCGAGTTGCGAATATCCTTCCGCCAGAGCAAGTTCGATGTTCATCCTCTCACGATCCGTCGTGGCGCTCTTGCGCGCATCCTCCAGCAGTTTCACTCCCTGTGCTGCCGTCGGCTTTGTGCCAGCCAGGATCGCCGCCGCGGCCAGCGTCATCTTCTGCGCATCGGCCGCTTCGCCCTTCACCCAGAACCGCGGAAACACCGGTCCGCCCAGCGTGTCATCCCCGCCGCCCAGGTGCTGGTCTTCGCGAAGCCAGTCCAGCAGCACCTTCGCGCCCTGCAGGTTCCCGGCTTTGATCCGATCCAGCATCTCCAGCGCAATCGAGTTCGGCCTGCTCCGTGGTGTCCTCCAGCAGCTTGTACTGCCCGTTTTCCTTCACCACAAATAGCGTCAGGTTCGGACCTCCAGGAATCTGAACCTTTTCGCGATACCCCGACGCATCGTCACCGTCGCCCTTGGCATCGAAGGCCTGCAGCAGAATGTCGATCGTTACATCCAGAGAATTGTCCTTCCGCGCCATCTGGCTATTCAGCTTTTTCGCCGTCTCGAGGCTCTTCTTGATCTCGTCCGGATCTGTCGCCTTCATGGTCACAATCGCATTTCGACTTGCCAGCGCCATCATCTTCGCTTCGGTCAGATTCGGATCCATCGTCAAGACAAACACGTGCTTCACCAGGTCCGTGGGAGTGTTCGCAAACTGCAAGTCCTCGTGCCGCTTCGCATCGCGAAGCATGCTGGCCAGTCCCATCGTCTGCGCCGCGTTGTCACCACCCGCGCCCGCCTGCAGAAAATCGGCAGCCAGCGCATAATGCCGCGTGTTCATCAGCATTTCGCCCGCAGTGCGCGCCGCATCCTTGAAGGCTGCATCGGAATTCGTCAGCTTGTTGATCTCCGCCAGCCCCTCCTTGCTCCCCTGCAAAACCGCACGGCTCGCCGCAATCAACGCCACCGGCTGCGGATTCAGTTGCTGCGCGGCTTTAACCGCGCCCTCCGCGTCGCCGCTGTAAAACATTGCATACGGCAGATTATTTGGAATCTCCAGTTCCGCGAGCTTGTCCTGCCCCAGCTTCTGGTACTCGGCTACCGCTAGCTTCAGGTTTGCCGGATCGCCGTAGCGCCGTCCCACCGAGTCATACTCCAGCAGAATCGCCAGGTTTCCTTGCGCTGTGTGATCGTCTGGATCAAGCTTCGTCGCCGCACGGTAAGCCTCTGCTGCGCCCGCCCAGTCAGTCCCCGGCCGTAGTTCGCGGCCCACCAGGTCATGCTTCAGAATGTCTCCCAGCGTTCGTTCCGCCAGCGCCGAGTTTGGATCGAGCTTCACCGCCTCGCGCGCCTCGGCACGTGCCGCCTCGCCCATGCCCGCCTGCATCATCACGCGCGCCACCTGCAGGTGATGCACCGGCTCGTTAGGATGCGTCGCAAGCAGGCCGCGATAACTCTCCAGAGCCTCCTTCACTTTGCCATCGCGCAGAAGCGCTTCACCTTCAGGCTCAAAATTCACAAAGACCGCAGGACCCGCCACAAGTTCCGCAACTTTATTGCGTACCTCCGTTGCCTCAGCCACCGAGTAGCGCCGCTTTCCCGAATCGAAGATCAGGTCCGCTTCCACTACGCCATCCTTGGCCTTCGAAAACTTCTCGGTCAGTACCGCCGGCCCCATCACAATTCTGTCGTCCTTCGGCAACTCCTTCGGCACAAATCCTGTCGGCGGGACAATCCTGTACTTCCATTCTGCCGTGAAAGGCTGATCCAATTCCCAGTCCGCGGTGCGCGGAGGCTTTGGCTTTTCCTGGTCGTCTTTTTTCTTCTCAGTGTCTTCCTTGCGCTTCAGGTCTTCGGGCAACTGCTGAAAGAGCGCATCCACGCGAATCGCCGCGACCGCATTATCCAGATCGGTATATCCGCGTTTTGCCTTCTCGCACTGCAGCGTCAATTCAAATTGCTTCGTCAAGTCTCCGGGATCAGTACGCTCCACGCTCGTCAGTTTGTCGGCGATATATTGCGCCTTCACGTATCCCGTCAACCCTTCGCGCGTGTCCTTATCCGGTTTGTCCGCATAGAACGCGCGGTAGTGCGACTCAAACACGCCGGTCGGCATCGTCTTCTCAATCACCGTTGCCGGCCCGTTCTCGCTCAGGCGAATCTCCCGTGATTCCAGCAGCACGTTTTCTCGCGATGTAGATTCGGGCGTCAGCGTCAACGACGTGCTTTCAGGCCGCGCAATCAGCGCATGTCTCCCCTGGTCGTTGATGGGCAACTGTCCCAGCCGCGCGTATTGATCCGTCGCATCGATCCAGAGGCCAGGACTTCCCGGCACATAAACGATTGCGTGATCGAACAATCCCATCCCCGGCAAATCCGACGGCACATCCAGCCGCGAGCCCGCATTCAGCAGCGCCACATACGAAGGGATTCCAGCCGCGCGCAGCATCGCCACCAGCAGCGTCGCCTTGTCCTTGCAATCGCCATATTTCAGCGCCAGCGTTTCCGCCGGGTTGTGCGGCACAATCGCCGCCTCGCCAAACTCGATTCCCGTGTAGCGAACCTCGCGATCCAACATAATCGAGAATCGCCGCTTCCTTTTCGCTCTGCGAAGACTTTCCCACAATCAATCCATCGACGATCGGCTGCACGGCATCCGCTTTCGCCTTGCTGTCCACGATCTTCGAATACTCGGTTGCCAGCGCCTGCCACGAGGCTCCGGTCGAATAGTCGATCTCTGGGAAAAGGTATGTATCCGGTGGCAGATTCGAATCGCGCGCTTCAATGCCCTCCAGCGATCCAATTTCGTACGTAATCGTCACTCGACCATTCGCCTCAATGCGCTTCGGCGTCACGCCCGGCAGCAGGCGCGCCTCGATGCGCAGCGGCAACGACAACGGCGCGTCAAACACGGCGCGTGCTGTGCGATACCGGCTACCTGCTCATGTCCAAAAAATGCACGGCCTACACGCCCCGGCGCGAAGAACGGCTCCGTCTCGCGCTCCAGGTACTCCTCCTCCACCACCACGCCGGGCGCAATCGCAGGCAGCGGAGCGCGCAGCCTCTTCCCATCGCCATAGGTCTTGTAATCGCCTCCGCGCGCCGGCTCCTCGGTAATCGCACTCAAATCGAGATTGTGTTCTGAATAGTCCGCTTCGATCACTCGCGCGCGAATCACGGGACGCATCTCATGCCACGGGTCCCAACCCACCGACAGGCTGTCCCACCCCTCCGCGCCTTTCGCCGTCAGCACCTTGTAGACGAAGTGGCCCACATGCGTCAGCCGGCCCGCTTCATCGAAACTGAAGCTCTCGTCGTCATCAAACAGCGTCACATTGGCGCCGTCGGGCGTGGCCACTGCCGACGCTGCCTGGTACAAATCTCTCGCGGGAACAGAAAAATGCGGCGCGTTCCAAGGCTGCATATTCTGTTGGGCATTTACTGCGAGGCCGGCCACGCCAGACAAGACAAGAACAATAAGACAGGGAACAAAACGACGCACCAGAAGAAAGGGCACAGCGCTCCTCGTTGAACAGGGATTGTGTTCACGGTAAACCCCGCTTAATGACAAGCGCAAGACTGGCGCCGCAAGTCCTTCAAAACCCATAGTTATCAGCGGGAGCAACCCGTCAGTTTGTCTGCCGACCCTCCGCCGCAATCTCCCGCAGTTCCGGCAAAACGCGTCCCAGCGGCATTGCCGGCGCATGCCTCTGTCCCAACGCAAAATAGACATCCCTATAGAGCGCATACAGCCGCTCGTACACCTCAACCGACCGTCGATCCGGCTCAACGGTGCGGAACGGCAGGCAGACGGCTTTCTGCGCCTCTTCAATCGTCTTGTAAATACCTGCAACCAGCAGAGCCATAATCCCCGATCCCAGGCTCGTCGGAACTCCAGCCGGCACCAGCACCGGCTTGTTCAGCACATTGGCGTACACCTGGTTCAGCACGTCATTCTTTTGCGGAATCCCGCCCGCATTGATCACGCGATCAACACGTACCCCGTGCTCCGCCATCCGCTCCAGGATGATGCGCGTGTGAAACGCCGTTCCCTCGATCGCTGCAAACAATTCATCCTGAGCCGTGTGCACCAAATTCCAACCCAGCGTCACTCCGCCCAGATCCGGATTCACCAGCACCGTGCGATCGCCGTTATCCCAGCTCATTCGCAGCAGTCCCGTCTGCCCCGCCTTGAACGACTCCAGCCCCTTCGACAACTCATACACCCGCGTCTGTGCCCGCTGCGCAATCGCTTCGAAAATGTCGCCCGTAGCCGAGAGTCCCGCTTCAATTCCCGTGTAGCACGGATGCACGCTCCCCGGCACGACTCCGCAAACTCCCGGCACCAGTTGCGCATCGCGCGCCATCGCAATAATGCACGTCGACGTGCCTACCACGTTCACCACGTCGCCTTCGCGGATATGCGATCCAATTGCATCCCAGTGCGCATCGAACGCGCCCACCGGAATCGGAATCCCCGCGCGCAATCCAAGCTTCTCCGCCCACTCCGCCGAAAGGTGCCCGGCAACCTTGTCGCTCGTCAGGTACTCGCCGCCCATCTTCGCGCGCACGCCCGCCAGCAGCGGATCGACCGCAACCAGAAACTCCTCCGGTGGCAACCCACCCCACTTCGGATTCCACATCCATTTGTGGCCCATCGCGCAAACACTGCGCTTCAGTCCGCGCACGCTCTTCACACCGCTCAGTGTCGCCGCCACCATATCGCAGTGCTCCAGCGCCGTCTCAAATAGATCCCGTTTGCCTGGATTGTGCCGCAGCCAATGTAGCAGCTTCGCAAATCCCCACTCGTGCGAGTAAACTCCTCCGCACCACTCAATCGCTTCGAGCCCCTTCGCATGCGCTTTGGTTGTGATCTCCTCCGCCTCGGCATGCGCGCGATGATCGCACCAAAGGTAGTACTCATCGAGCGGCTCAAGCCCTGCGCCTACCGGGATCACGCTCGAGCCCGTCGTGTCCAGCGCAATGGCTTCCACGTTGCCGCCGCTGATTCCGCTTGCCGCCAGCACGTCTTTCGTTGCCGCAGCCAGCGCCGCCATCTGGTCCGCATGAGCCTGCGTTGCGAAATCCGGATCGTCGCGACGCCGGTGCAACGGATACGAAGCCGACGCCGTGCCAACCGGCCCATACTGACTGTCCACCAATGTCACGCGCACGCTCAACGTGCCGAAATCCACCCCGGCTACGACTGCCATCGCCAACTCCCGCGGTAAACGCTTTCAAACTTTGGCACCAGACTACACCACCACCGCGCGCTCGCGTAGCAACGGGAATCAAGCATTGAACTGATCCGCGACAACCTATTTCCTCGCGGCGCCCTGTTCTTTCACCGCCGGAGCCGCTCCTTTCGCATCACCCGCCATCTTCGGCGGCATCCCATCCAGGTTCTTCACCAGTATCGAAATCCGTCGATTCGACGGATCGAAGGGATTCGCCTTCACCCGCAGTAACTGATCTGCGTATCCACGCACCTGCGTCACCTGGTCTCCGCGCACGCCGTCCTGCTGCATCAGCCTTCGCGCCGAGTTCGCCCGATCCGCCGACAACTCCCAGTTGCTGTAGTTCGTGTCATCGGAATACTGCGACGCATCCGTGTGTCCTTCAATCAGCAGGGAATTGGGCAGCGTCTTCAGCTCCGCCGCGAGCAGGCTCAGCAACTCCTGCCCGCTATCGCTCAGCCGCGCGCTGCCGCTCTGGTAGAACGTGCCGTTCTTGTCCTCGATCAACTCGATCCGCAACCCTTCTGGCGAAATGGTGATTTCGATCTGCTTTGACAGTTTTTCCAGGTCCTTTTTCGCCATGATCTGCTGTTCGATCTTCTCTTTTAGCTTCTGCATATCATCCGCGCCGGCCAGCTTCACCGTCTCGCCCGTGCCCGTCATGGTCGTTCCCATCATCGTGCCCGTTCCCTTGGGATCGTTGAAGTATCCCGCCACCGCCTTCTTAACTTTCTCGCTCGAACCCATCAGCCACAGCACGATAAACAGCGACATCATCGCCGTCACAAAATCCGCATACGCCACCTTCCAGGCGCCGCCATGATGGCCTCCATGCCCACCCTTTCGCTTGATGACGATAATCGGTTGCGTCTTTGCCGTCACGTCAGTGCCTCTCTACGCAGCCTTGGCCGGTGCTTCTGCAGCCGAGGCTGCGCCCTGGTTCTTGCAGAACTTCTCCATCTCGTCGAACGTCGGCCGCACCCGCGCGGGAATCGCGCGCCGTCCCAACTCAATCGCAATCATCGGGGCCGAACCCTTCAGAAACGCCAGCAGCAGTACCCGCAGCACGTGCAGATAATCGTTGTGCTCATCGGCCGTCTTCGCCATGTTCGAACTCAGCGGGCCCGCCACCCCGTAGCACAGCAGAATGCCGAGAAATGTCCCAACCAGCGCAGCCGCTACCTTCTCGCCAATCTCTTCCGGAGGTCCGCCCAGCGATCCCATCGTAATCACCACGCCCAGCACCGCCGCCACAATCCCCAGTCCGGGCAGTGCATCCGCCATCGTCGTCAGCGCTGCAACCGGCAGTGTGGCTTCGTGGTGATGCACCTCCATATCGAGTTCCATCATCTGGTCCATGTCGAAAGGATCTACGCCGCCCGTGATTGCCATGCGCAGCGTGTCGCACACAAATGCCTGTGCATGATGATCAGCAAGAAAATCGGGGAAGAGCTTGAAGATCGTGCTCTCCTTTGGTTTCTCGACGTCGTTCTCCACGCTCAGTAAACCTTCCTTGCGCACCTTGTTCAGAAACATGTACATCATCTTCAGCAGATTCAAATAGCGCTGCTTGTCCAGCTTCGAACCGCTCAGAACCCCCTTCAACCCCGCGAGAATTCCCTTCAGAATGTGCATCGGATTTGCCACCAGCAGTGTCCCCGTCGAAGCGCCGGCAATAATCAGCAACTCGGCGGGCTGCACCAGCACGGCAATGTGTCCCTTCTCCATCAGGAACCCGCCAATTACCGCGCCAAACACCACAACGATGCCTATGATGGCAAACATGCTCGTCTCCCCTGCGATGCTGTAATGTGATTGCCACCCGCATGTACGCTCGCCAGCATTGCTGCCTGGGACCGCTCCAGCAACTCTGCCAACTGCTCACCGCGCTCCGCCTGTGCAGCCCCAATGCTTACCGTCAGCGAAACGCGATCGCCCCACCAGCGAAATTCCGTCGTGCGCGTCAGCCCCGCCAAGGTTTGTGCGTGTGCCGCCAGCATCGCCGCATTGCGCTCGTGCGACAGCACCAGGAACTCATCATCGCCCCATCGGCCGATCTCTTCTGCCGGTTTCAGTCCGGTTGCCAGCGTTCGCTCCACCTTCTCCAACATTGCCTCGCAAGCCCGCGCACCGTGCGTCCGCCGTAACCCGCGCGCCTGGTCTACCGTCACCCACAAAACCCCCAGCGGGATGTCGCTTTGCAAGAAATCCTCGTGCATCGCCGCCAGCCGGTCTTCCACCTCCGTCTGGCTCTCGCCAACGTTCGAATCCTCACCAAGCTCCCCATGCGGAAGCGCATCAATGCTCTCCGCCGGGTGAAACACAACCCCTGTACCGATCCGCGCCCCCAACGCGTCCCGCAGCACCAGCACCCGCGCCATCACCGGAACTTCGTGCCCCACCTTGTGGCGCATTTGCACCAGCGATCCGCGCCCGGCCGCCTCCTCCGCATCGGTCTGCCTGATCCAGCGCTGCACGCCTCCCACCACCAGCGCATCCAGCGTCGCGCGCACCCCGTGCCCCACAGTCTCTCCGCTCGAGAATCCTGTAATCGTCTCCGCCGCGCGATTCCACAAGGCCACGCAACCACTATGGTCTGCGAGAGCCACGCCCTCCGCCAAGCTGTCCAGCGCCGATTCCAGCAATTCCACACGGTCCGCCATCGCAGAGTCCTTCTAACCCGTTCATCGGCACAAAACTCTGCACCTTGATTCAGAAGACACATGCCAGGCAACGCACGCCAACTCTCGGCCGCATCAATTCAGAATTTCGAAAGATTTTGTTAGGAGATTCTCATTCGAGAGTGCGCGTGCCGGAGGCCCGGAACGAATCGCAGCGAAAGAGGGGAATTACTTTGTCGTCTTCCCGGATCCGTTATTCGCGGCAGCCACGCCGCTCAACGGCAGTCGCACCACGAACCGTGTGTTGCCCGGCTGCGACTCCACATCGATCTTGCCGCCAAACTTATGCGTCACGATCCGATGCACAATCTCCAGCCCCAACCCGGTCCCGGATCCCTGCGGCTTGGTTGTAAAGAACGCCTCGAAAATTCGCGGCAGCACATCCGCCGGAATCCCCGGTCCGTGATCCGCCTTCTCTTGCGTTAAGCTTTACTTATCACTCACCTCTTATTCCCTCTTATTTGTTAGCCTTAAAAAGCGTCTTTTTTTACTACCTAGCCTCATATATCCTCACCTCTTTTCGCTACAGATCTTTCATCTTATCTTCACTCATAAGTTTATCTTCTACATCTATTTATAGTTACAACCTCTCAACACACTTTTCTTATTGCTACTACCTTTTATCATCTTCTCTACCTCTTATAACATATCCTCTTAGACTACAAATTAATTCCCCTCTTTCTCTTCTATTCTTTCCTCTCCTCCTTCACTCTCACTCTCTAATTATAATCTCCTAACAAAATCTTTCTAAATTCTTCATTTATTCTACCTATAGTTCTCTTTCTTTACCTCTCATTTGTCTTCTTAATCTACTTACATAGTTTTTTACCTATTAACTTTTTATAATTACTCTGCGAGAGCCACGCCCTCCGCTAAGCTGTCCAGCGCCGATTCCAGCAATTCCACACGGTCCGCCATCGCAGAGTCCTTCTAACCCGTTCATCGGCACAAAACTCTGCACCTTGATTCAGAAGACACATGCCAGGCAACGCACGCCAACTCTCGGCCGCATCAATTCAGAATTTCGAAAGATTTTGTTAGGAGATTCTCATTCGAGAGTGCGCGTGCCGGAGGCCCGGAACGAATCGCAGCGAAAGAGGGGAATTACTTTGTCGTCTTCCCGGATCCGTTATTCGCGGCAGCCACGCCGCTCAACGGCAGTCGCACCACGAACCGTGTGTTGCCCGGCTGCGACTCCACATCGATCTTGCCGCCAAACTTATGCGTCACGATCCGATGCACAATCTCCAGCCCCAACCCGGTCCCGGATCCCTGCGGCTTGGTTGTAAAGAACGCCTCGAAAATTCGCGGCAGCACATCCGCCGGAATCCCCGGTCCGTGATCCGTAATGCTTACCGCAAGCCACCCCGGATCGCCGCCCTTGCCGTTCGCAGCTTCTGTCCACGTTGCAATCTCAATCTGACCCTGCTCCGGCGATGCGTCCGCGGCATTATCGATCAGGTTCGTCCACACCTGGCTCAATGCCGACCCGCGCGTCTCGATCACCGAGGGCGATGCCTCAAACTTCTTCTCCACTACGACCTGCTTGGCGCGCAGCTTGTGCCCCAAAATCGTGATCGTGCTCTGCAGGCTGTCGTGAACGTCGAGCGATTTCACCGGCGAGCGATCGTCATACGCAAACTTCTTCACCGCCATCGCCAGATCCGACACCCGCGAAATGCTCTCTTCAATCGCGCACACTAGCGAGACACTCGATACCAGCGCCTCCAGCCAGTTCAATGCGTCTGAGAAGCTCTCCGCATCGAAGAACTCCCGCGCACATTTCAACTCGTCCTGCTGAAAACCAATCTCCACCAGCGAGGGCGCAATCCTGAAGGCGTTTTCAACGCCTGCATCCTGCAGCCACTCCGCCAGCGCCTCTTCAGCATCCGACTGTTCCAGCGAACTTAACGCTGGTGCATGGCAACTCTTCATGGCATGCTGCAACAGGCTGTGCATGCACTCCATTTGCTCTGGCGTCTTGGGCTTGTGTGCCGAACGTAGACTCAGATCCTGCAGCCGCAATAGGTTCTCGCGCAGTTGCGATGCCGCTCGCTTCGCGGCCGAACCTGGATTGTGCAGTTCATGCATCAGGCCCGCTGCCAGCGTTCCAAGCGACACCAGCTTTTCTCGGTGCAAGGCCTCGGCCTGGTACATCTGCAGCCGCGACGCCATATCCGCAAGCACTACCTTGCGCGCTTCGGGACAGCAGGCCATCAATGCCCAAAACTGATCGGCAGTGAACCGCAGCAGTTCCGAATCCCGCGCCGCGGTTACAAGAAACATTGAGTGTGTCTTGCCCGTAAGAAACGGAGTCTCACCGAAAGCTTCGCCCGCTTGCGCCGTTCCTACAGTGCTGTACGATCCATCCGGTTCCACGCGGTCGGCGCGGCACTCGCCGTCCAGCACCAGCCAGTAGTAGAGCGTGCCCTCGCCCGGCTCCATCAGGGTCGCCCCTGCCTTCACCCTCACGCGATCCACCACGCTGATGCTCTGCAACGCATCTGCCGGCACATCCGCAAAAGGTCGAGTACGACCCAGCTTTCCGGCGATTTCCTTCAAAGGAACCGGCTCAATGATTATGAATTGTGTGCCCGCGCTCATCTTGCCGTTTCAATCCCCATTCAGAAGCCCGCCAGGTATTGATGCGCAAACTGCACCGCGATCGATCCCTCGCCCACTGCCGACGCCACGCGCTTCACCGATCCGTGCCGTACATCTCCTGCCACAAAGACCCCGGGAACGCTGGTCTCCAGCAGAAATGGCTCGCGCTGCTCATGCCAGTCATTCAACATCTTCCCGTCCTGACGCAAATCAGGTCCCGCCAGCACAAATCCCCTCTCGTCCCGCACAACGGTGTCTGGCAGCCACTCCACACCGGGCTCCGCACCAATAAACACGAATAACGAGGAGGCTTGTACGCAATACTCGCCTTTCGGACCGCGCAGGCGCAAGGCCTCCAGCCTCTCTTCGCCCTCTGCGGCTATTACCTGTGTTTCTGTCTCCACCACAATATTGGATGTGCGCTCAATCTCATCGATTAAGTATTTCGACATGGTGGCCTCAAGTCCCTTTGCACGCACCAGCATGGTCACCCTGCAGGCAAACTTGGCGAAGTGCAGCGTCGCCTGGCCAGCCGAATTGGCGCCCCCTACCACAAACACGTCTTCGTCTTTGCACGAAGTCGCTTCCACCAGCGCGGCGCCGTAGTAAATTCCGCGCCCTGTCAGCCGGTCCGAGCCCGGAATCCCCAGCTTTCGGTACTGCACGCCCGGTGCCAACAACACCACGTGCGAAGACACTTCGCGCCCATCCCCCAACTGCACAAACCGGTACTGCCCATCGATCCGCAGCCCCACGGCCCGCTGGGTCACAAACTCTGCCCCGAACCGCGACGCCTGCGTGTGCGCCCGCCGACCCAGGTCCGCCCCCGTGATCCCCGAAGGGAAGCCAAGATAGTTCTCAATTCGCGAACTCGAACCCGCCTGTCCACCTGGCGCTTCCGGCTCCACCACCAGCGTTTTTAGACCTTCGCTGGCCCCGTACACCGCGGCGGCGAGCCCTGCCGGACCTGCGCCAACCACCACCATGTCGTAGAACTCCAGCGTGGCGTGGGTACTCAACCCCACCTTTGCCGCCACCGCGTCCGGATTGGCATCTACCAGCGCGCTTCCGTCCGGAAACAGCACCACCGGTAGTTGCTCCGCCTTCAACTGCCGCTCGTCCAGCAGTTTCTGCGCTTCGTCGCCGGTTGCTGCGTCAATCCAGCGGTACGGCACCTGATTCCGCGACAGAAAGCTCCGCAGATTGTGATCTTTCAGCGCCCAGCGGTTCCCGATCACCCGTATGCCCTCGAATGGAGGCCGATATCCGGCCTTCCAGTCCTCCAGCAAGTCGGTCAAGACTGGATAAAGCTTCTCCTCCGGAGGATCCCAGGGCTTGTTCAGGTAGTAATGAATCCGCGCAGTATTGATGGCCCTGATCGCTGCTTCCGTGTCCGCGTAGGCCGTCAGCAATACTCTTTTTGCATCGGGAAACACCTCTCGCGCCCGCTCCAGGAAATCGACCCCGGTCATCCCCGGCATACGCTGGTCGCTCAGCAGCAGCGCCACAGGCTCCTGGCGCGCGTTTAGTTGTTTCAGGGTGTCCAGCGCCGCTTGCCCGCTCGCCGCACGCATCACCCGGTACTCCGCCCCATACTGACGCCGCAGGTCCTGCACCACCGCTTCCAGAACGCTTACGTCATCATCCACTACCAGTAAATTCGGCCTCGCCATAACCTCAGTCTACGGTGTTTTGCGTCACCACAACAGCCTCCATCCCGGTCAAATCCACCGCTCCCGACGCCGCCACAAATTACCAATTCGGGGTTATATTGCCAAGCAGTAGCGCCATTTTGTGCCAAGTCGGTAAACAGGATGTGCGAGAAACTCCGAAGGATTCTCCGTGACGTTTCGGTCAATTGGGCTGTAATCTAATTTTCAGGGCATTACCTAGGTGCAGGTACCTCTGAGCGACAGGGGTGACGAAAGGCATGTGTATGATTTTCACTACACCTAGGTTGGGGAACTTGGGGATCGACCGACAATTTTTAGGCATTTGCCGATAATTGAAATATGGCAGAATCTATGCCGCTTGTGGTTTTGGCAGCACCTGGCCCCATGACAGATGAGAAGCCGGTTTCGGCCCAAAGTACTTTGTTTCACTGGCGTAGAGGCGCAAAACATGAACAAAGTTATTCTTGCTGATTCTCAGGCAATCTTCCGGGCAGGAACCGCCAAGGTTCTGGCGATGGACGAGGATCTGCGAATCATTGCCCAGTGCACCGACCTTGACCGGATGATGCACGCAATTACCACCTTCCCTGGTTCAATCGTGGTCTTCGCAGCCTCCTTGCGGCCGGATATGGCCCGCCTGCGTACGCTGCTCGAAGCCTCCAACAGCCGCGGTATTGTCATCGCTGAAAATACCGAGGCCGCCAGCAGCTATCTGCAGCAGGGCTTCCGAGGGGTCGTCTTCCGCAACGTCACCGGTCAGGCACTCGTCGAGTGCGTCCGCCGCGTGGCTGCCGGAGACACCTGGGCTCCTCCCCAACTCCAGATCCCCGACTCGCCCGAAGAAGATATGGTCGGCACGCGCGTTCGCGATCGTCTTACACCCAAGGAGATGCGTATCGTCGCGCTCATCGTCCAGGGCTGCAAGAACCGCGAGATTGCCCTGCGCCTCAAGACCACCGAGCAGGTTATCAAGAATTACCTGCGCTCCATTTACGACAAAACCGGTGTCAGCGATCGCCTCGAACTAGCGCTCTTCACCATTCACCATCGCGTTCTCGCCCAAGCCGCCGCCGAAGTCGGTAGCAAGCTCGAAGCCGAGATGCAGCAAGCCCCGCCGATGTCTGCCGGATCCCCAGCCCTCGCCCAGTCCTAGACAAAACCAGCTACAAACCCAAGGCCGCTGATCCAAGATCAGCGGCCTTCGTGTTTTCTTGATCCTGAAGCGCAGCGTTTTGGCGTCCCGCGAACGAGAATCGTTCGAGGGGCGGGAGGAATGAAGGATCTGCTGTTACCTCTTCTTCCCACCTTTCAGCATCGAACGAAATGCGTCCGAAAGGCGCCCGTAAATCCCATTTGCAGTTGCACCCGCGATCACAGTACCCTGATCACAACCTTCCCAACCTGCTCGTTCGACTCCAGATACTGATATGCCTCTACCGTGTCCTTGTAGACGAACATCTTCGAAATCTTCGGCACAAATCGTCCATCCGCCAGCCGTTCGAAGACATACTTTTTCGCCGCCGTCAGTCGGTCCGGTTTCGTAGTGATCTCGCGAACGGTATATGCCCGGACACTCAATCCAGTCCGAAACGACTGCATCAGCGGAAAGGGAGTTGGCTGCATCGAAAGTCCGCCGTAGATGAACAGAATGCCATCCTGCGCCGCGCCTGCTGCGAGCGTCTCCACGTACGGCCCAGCCACAGGATCAAAGATCAGCCGCGAGCCCTTGCCTCCGGTGATCTCTTTCATCCGTGCTGCATAATCCTCCTCCCCGCTGACGATCACATGATGCGCCCCGAGCCCGATCAATTCGTCCTTCTTGGCCGACGTGCGCGTCACTGCAATGGCCGTCGCCCCTGCGTCCCGCACAATTTGGATCGCTGCCAGTCCCACGCTCGACGAAGCCGCCGGAATCGAAACAAAATCGCCGGCGCCGACCTTGCCGTGAAACACCAGCGCACCATACGCCGTCAGATACTGCATCCACGCAGCCGCTGCCTGTTCCGGCGTGAGGTTCGCGGGATAGCCCGTCAATGCGAAAGCCGGCACCACTGCCTGCTCCCCGAGAGTCCCGTACTGGCTCATCGAGAACGCTGGAATCGTGGCGACGCTCTTCCCGATCCAACTCGCGTCCACGCCCTCGCCAACGGCCTCGACCACTCCAGCAACTTCGTACCCGATGCGCGACGGCAACTTCGCCTGCTCGAGGTATTGCCCGCGACAGTAAAGCGCCTCCGCGCGATTCAGACCCGCTGCCTGCACGCGCAACCGCACCTCACCCTTGCCCGGTTCCTGCAGCGGCACATCTTCAAACTTCAAAACTTCAGGACCACCCAACTCATGAAACCGAACGATCGTCGCCATTTTCCACTCCTCTGCGCCTTGGATGAAGAGGTACGGCCCGAGGGTTCAGTGGATCGTTTCCTCCACCGGTCAGTTCTCCGTAACACTGCGATGTATTTCTGCCCTCGCAAGGATCAAGGCCGAATGGTAGACTCCGAAAAAAGTGCTTGCAGCGCAGGTCAAATCGCGAATGTTCTCTGGAGGATTCGACATCCTGAGTCCACGGGGAAGCTACGTCGCGAAACGGGCGCCTCTCTCTCTGGTTAACGAGACCTACCTGCTTCATCCCTCGGGGGATTCGATTGCGCGGCTGCAGCGCGAGTCCTTCTTCAGCGGCACCTATAGCATCGCGATCACAGGCGGCGGGTTCTTTCGGTTGAAGCGCGAAAAGACCTTCGGATCATCGTGGGAATGTGAGGGAGAAGGAAGACTCCTTCGAATTTCGAGACAAGGCGGACGAACGTTCCATATTTCCGAGGACGGGGAAGATATTGCCAAGTGGTCGAAGCCCCACCTCTTCGGCCGCTACTCTATCAGCGCCATCGATGAATCAGACCTGAATCTCGTGTTCTGTATCTTCGTCGCCTTGAGGATCGGTGAAGACGATTCATCATTGATTCCTATGTAAGGTCGGCTCCAGCAACACGACGCCCCTTCTTGTCTACAGCTTCTCCGCGACGCTCTTCGCCTGCGTAAACAGCAGCAGGTAATCCGGCCCACCCGCCTTCGAGTCCGTGCCGCTCATATTGAATCCACCGAACGGATGCGCGCCCACCATCGCACCAGTGCACTTGCGGTTCAAATACAAATTTCCCACGTGATACTCGCGACGCGCCGTCTCCAGCGCCTCACGAGACCCGGAATAAATTGCGCCCGTCAGCCCGTACTCGGTATTGTTCGCGACCTTCAACCCTTCATCGAAATCCGGAACTTTGATCACCGCCAGCACCGGTCCGAATATCTCTTCCTGCGCGATCACGGCATCCGGAGCGATATCCGCAATCACCGTCGGCTCGAGGAAGAATCCTCCCTCGGCATTCTCAACAGCCTTGCCGCCCGCAACCAGCCGGCCTTCCTTCTTGCCTGTCTCGATGTATCCAAGAATCGAATCCATCGCCGCCCTGTTCACCACTGGACCCATGTTTGGATTTACGGCTGGATCACCCACCGTGAGTTTCGCCACCTTCTCGCGCACCCGCTCAACGAAGATGTCATATACCGGAGCCTCGACGATCGCGCGTGAGCAAGCTGAACATTTCTGCCCGCTGAATCCGAATGCCGCTGCCACCACACCATCCACGGCAGCATCCAGATCCGCATCCGCGCAAACGAGAATCGAGTCTTTCCCGCCCATCTCCAGAATCGTCCGCTTGATCCAGATCTGTCCCTTCCGGTGTTTCGCTGCACGCTCGTGAATCTCCAGGCCTACATCGCGCGAACCCGTGAACGCGATAAACCGCGTTTTCGGATGCTCGACAATCGCATTGCCGAAACTCGCGCCCGATCCCGGACAGAAATTCACCACGCCGCCCGGCATTCCCGCCTCTTCCAGCACCTCGACAAATCTTGCAGCAATCGTCGGCGAGTCGCTCGAAGGCTTCAGGATTACGGTGTTGCCCGTAACGATTGAAGCCGCCGTCATCCCCGCCATAATTGCGAACGGAAAATTCCACGGCGGAATCACTGCGCCCACGCCCAGCGGAATATATATCAGCTGATCGCGCTCGCCCGGCAACTGGATCGGCGTCTCCGCTTTCGCCAGCCGCAGCGCCTCGCGGCTGTAGAACTCCAGAAAGTCGATCGTCTCGCCCACATCCGCGTCGGCCTCGGCCCAGTTCTTGCCCACTTCATACGTGAGCCAAGCGCAGAACTCAAAATGCCGCTCGCGAATGATTGCCGCCGCGTTCAGCAGCAACGATGCCCGAGTCTCCACTGAAGTCCTGCTCCACGTCTCGAATGCATCGAGCGCAGCCGTCATTGCCTTCTCCGCGTGCTCCGCTCCGGCCTTCTGGTGAACGCCCACCACCTGCGCCGGACGCGCAGGATTAAGCGATTTGATCTTGTCTTCAGTCCTCAGGCGATGTCCGCCGATGATCAGGTCATACTCCTGCCCCAGGTGGCTGCCCACCATGTCCAGCGCCACCTGCATCTTGCGGGCATTTTCAGGAGATTTGAAGTCAGTGAAGGGCTCATTGTGAAACAAGCCCTTCGGCGAGCGCGGCTGAATTTCGGTCGGGAGAATAACAGTAGCCATAACGAGTAGATTCTAGTCCTTGATCGGAATCTATTGCCAAAGATTGGAGTCGATTCGGGCCCTCAAAGAAGCTTTTTTCTTCGGTTCCGCAGTCCCCAGCACAGCTGTAAGGGATCCTTTCGCCACTGCTTTCTTCCTCTCAAAGAACAAAGGAGTTATCCGCAGATTGGATTTCGCCCACACCCGATCCTTTCCGTTCCATCCCCGTTCCACGTGTCCCCGCTGGCAACCGCCCTCAACAATTCCGTTACATCCGCGAAACTAACCCACCCACACAGGGTTCGAAATTAAGTGCCCCTGGATCGGTCTAACATGTGTCGATACCAACCAGGGGCATACGAGCATTCGGCGATGACAAATGCTGACAGCCCAGAAACAGCGAGTCGCACGAATCAAGTGAGGGATGATGAAACCCCAATTCGATTTGCGTACCTTGCGCCCACTCTCTCTTACAACGGCCTCAGGATTATCTTCAAAGACATTGGGAATCACTGATACCGCGGCCGTGTCCCGATTCTCCGCTTCCGGCATAGCGGTCGCAGCGGTCGCCTTCCTGGCCCTTGCATTTGCCGGCCTGTACGCGAGTGCGCAGCAGCCCTCTCCTATTCCCAACTGGCCTCCTGATGAGACCGGCAACACCCAGGGCCAATATGCACCACAGGATGGTCAAAACGCACAGCAGCCCCAATACGCACAACCGCAATACGGGCAGCCGCAGTACCCGCAACAGCAGCAATACGGCCAGCCCCAATCTCAACAACCGCCCACGTACGGGCAAGGCTACGGACAGCAAGCCTACGCCGATCCCAATCAAGGCTTCGCCGCGCCCTACCAGCCTGGTCAGGCCCTGAGCCCCGATCATCTCGAACAGATGGTCGCTCCCATTGCCCTTTACCCCGACAATCTCGTCTCGATGGTCCTGGCGGCATCTACGTATCCTGCGCAAGTCGCCGCCGCCGACCAGTGGCTCCACATGCAGGGCGGCGCACCACCTGAGCAAATCGCCGCCGGCGCCAATGCCCAGAGCAGCTGGGACCCAAGCGTCAAAGCCCTCACGGCCTTTCCCCAGGTCCTCGACCAGCTGGCGCAGAACCTCGCGTGGACCACCGATCTCGGCAACGCCTACTACAACCAGCCGCAGGACGTGATGCAGACCATCCAGGTCATGCGCGATCGCGCCCAGGCCGCAGGCAATCTGCAGTCCACCCCGCAGCAGGAAGTCATCCAGGATCAGGGCAACATCGAAATCGCTCCGCCCACTCCTCAAGTCGTCTACGTGCCCCAATACAATCCATGGGCAGTCTACGGTCAGCCCGTCAACCCCTATCCCGGCTTTAATTTCATCGGCGCCATCGGCTCCTTCGTCGGCAGTGCCTTCCTCCATTTTGGCCCCGGCATCGCGATGAACGCCTTTGGCGTGACTCCGTTCGGCTGGCTCGGTTGGGGACTCGATTGGCTCGCCCACGCTATCTTCTTCGGCAACGATGTTTGGAGTACGCACAGCGGTTCAGTTCGCGACTGGGGCTTCGCCCACGGTGGTGCTCGTTACTGGGGCGCTCGCGGAGAACTGGCCAACTTCCGTCAAAACGACGCATGGGCGAACCGTGACGGTTGGCAACACAATACCTTCCGCTCTGGCCTCGACCGCGGCAACTTCCCCAACGGCGCCCATCCCACCGCGCGTGCCTTCAACGGTAGTGGATATGCCAATAGCAACGGAGGCAATTTCGGTCGCGGCTACCAGGGCAACGGCAATACTTACGGCCGCGGCAACGGCTACCAATCTTCTGGCAACACTTACGGTGGCTATGGCCAGAGCGCTCGCGGCTATGGTCAGCAAGCCTATAATCGCGAACCTCAGTCCATTGGTCGTCCGCAGCAATACAGTGGAGCGTCGCAATACTCCCAGGGACGTCCCGGAGCATACGGCGGAGCGCAGCCCTCCTATGGCAACGACTATGGTCGCGAGTCTGCCGGTTCATCTGGCGTCTACAGCCGGCCATTGCAGAACTACGGCATGCGTCCCGGCTTCAGCGGCAGTTATGCCCAGCCCTACCACTCGCCCAGCAATAGCTACAGCAGCGGAGCGGGCAATCGATCCTATAGCAATGGTGGTGGCTATGGCGGTGGATACGGTGGCTCCGGCTCATACGGAGGCACCAACATCGCCCGCAATCCATCCGGAGGCGGTTTCCACCCCTTCGGCGGAGGCCACGGCTCCAATAACTATGGCGGCGGAAGCTACAAAGCTCCCAAGTCATCGAGCTTTGGGGGCGGCCATTCCTCCTGGGGAGGTGGCGGAAGCTACAAGGCTCCCAAGGCACCACACTACAGCGGCGGCGGCCATTCTGGCGGTGGAGGACATTCCGGCAGTGGCCACAGTGGCGGCAAGCACCACTAAACTACAAGCACTCATCTGCAAGGAATGGCCACCCGATGGGGTGGCCATTCTGCTTCTTCCGCAAGCCTTAGAGATGATTACTCCTCGTCTCCCATCTCAAGCTCATCCTCGCGACCCCGATCCAGTTCACGCGTATCGAGATCGATCAACGCGAGGTGCCTCTTCTTCAACTCGACATTGAGCGCTTTTAGATCTGACTGCTTCACTTGCCGCCACTGCTCGATCAGCCCATCCAGCGGCTTCTCCGCGATACTCGTCGCCTCGCTCTGCGCCGCTGTAGGAGCCGCATCCGCAGCTTCAATCGAGTGCTCCAGCCGCGCAAGTTGCATCCGAACTGAGGCCAGGGTCGCAGGTCCCGCGGGGCGCCCGAATCCGCGCCCGCCATGCTCCGGCCCTGCAATCGCATCCAGCTTCGAATTGATCATCGGTCCTGCCTGTCCAACCTCCGGCTGTGCGCTGCGCGCCTTCAGCTGTTCCCGTAGCACGCTGATTTCGTGTAGTGCCGCCGTTGTCTTCATCAGGTCGTCATACATTTGCTTGGCGACGCTGAACTGTTGCTCGAGCTCCGGCATAGGCGTCTTCACGCGCGGATCCATCACCACCTTCAGCGGCGCTGTCAGCGTTTTCCCATTCACCGTCAACTTCGCCGTGTACTCACCAGGCAAAACCCACGGCGCGGTAGAAACCTGCGGCGTGTCGTGCGGTGTTGCCAGCTCGTCATCCGGACCCGTCGACAGCCCCGGCACCTGCGGATACTGCAAGTCCCACAGAAACCGATGATGCCCTGGCGCGGCCGACAACACTCGCGGCGGCCGCGCCCAAACCGGCGGGTCGGGATAACGGGGGTCCGGCTCCGGCACCGGATCGTTGCTGTTGAAGCGCGCAATCGTCTGCCCCTTGCCGTCCTCAATCTCCAGCGACACTACGCCGGAGACACCTGCGGCCCAAGGTAATAGTCGATCACCGCTCCATTCGGTGGATTGCTCGTCGTCGGAAAATCCGCGGGCCACGGAGTCGGTGGATTCATACCGTTCCGAATCCGGATCGCCGTTTGCGGCGCATACAAGTGCGCATCCTCCGCCGTTTCCACCGCAATCTGCCGTAGCGGCGTCACATTATCCAGAATCAAATAGCCGCGTCCATGCGTAGCCGCGATCAGGTCGTCGTCCTTCACTTCAAGGTCGCGCACCGAACTCGCCGGCATATTCAGCCGCAGAGATTGCCAATGGTCGCCATCATCGAACGACACATATACCTGCGTCTCCGAGCCCGCGTACAGCAATCCTTTGCGCTTTGGATCTTCGCGAATCGCGCTCGTCGCCGCTCCGTCCGGTATTCCGTTGTCGATCTCGGTCCACGTCTTTCCACCATCATGCGTGCGGAACAGGTGCGGCCGCATGTCGTCCAGCCGCATCGTATTCACCGCCGCATACGCCGTCTGTGCGTCGAAGTGTCCCGCGTCCATGTTGAAGACCTTCCAGAAGGGCTTCAAAGCCGGCGGCGACACATCCGTCCAGTGCGCACCCGCATCTTCTGTGGTCCAGATCAGCCCATCATCGGTGCCCGCCCACATTCTGTTCCCATCCAGCGGCGACAATCCAAGCGCATAGATCACGCCTCGCCGTGTCGTCTTCGCTGCCGGCGAATCCTTGTAGCCTTCCACTACAGTCGGTAACTCCCACGTCTCGCGCGAAAGGTCGGGACTCACTTCCTTCCAGCTCTTTCCGGCGTTTTCAGTCAGCCAGAGCGTATTGGTCGCAAAATACAGCTTGTGCGGATCGACGGGCGAAAACATCAGCGGTTCCGTGCGCAGCGCGCGATAACTCCGCAGCGGCTTCGGCTCCACATTCTGGACTTGTCCCGTCCGCCGGTCATAGCGCGTCACCTTGCCGCCGTACACAATGTCTGGATCGAGCGGATCGGGAGCGGCATATCCGTACTCCTCAATCCCCGCCGGATGCCAATCGTGAAACGTGATTCGCCCGTCATTGCTGCGGCTTGGCACGCATGCCGACCCAGAATCCTGCTGTCCTCCGCACACGCGATACGGAAACGCATTGTCTGCTGTCGCGTGATACATCTGTGCAGTTCCCTGGTTGTACCACTCCGCCCAGCTCTCGCCACCGTTCTGCGAAATCACCACGCCCTGGTCGCTCGCCAGCGCAATGATCTTCGTATTGTTCGGATTCACCCAGACATTCTGATAGTCGTCGCCGCCCGGCGACCCGCGAAGCGCCGTCCATGTCTTTCCTGCATCGGTCGACTTCCAGCTCACGATGCTTGCCACGTACACCGTATCCGGATCTTTCGGATCCGCCAGCGGTACCGGCACATCCCCGCCGCCAATCCGCTCCTCCGGCCGCGTGTCGTCTTCGGGCGCGTGCACCCAGTGATCGCCGCCATCGTCTGACCGGAATAGCCCCACCGCTCCATGCACCGGCCCAATCTCCGCATAGATCCGTTTCGGATTGCTCGGCGAAATCGTCATTTGCAGCTGAAGAATCTCATCGGGCAGCCCGTTCCCCTTCAGCTTCGTCCACGTATCGCCGCCATCGGTTGAGCGATACAACCCGCCCTCGGCGCCTTCAAATGATCCGTTCTCCCACGGCGCTTCCTGCCGCTGCCACATTCCCGCAAACACGATCTGCGGATTTTGCGGATCGATCTGTACCTCAGAGGCCCCGGTCTTGTTGCTTACAAACAGGACGCGCTTGAAGGTCTTGCCGCCATCCACCGTGCGATACAGCCCGCGCTCCTCGTTCGGTCCAAACGGGTGTCCTTCGACCGCCACAAACACGCGATTCGCATCCCGAGGATCGATCGCAATCTGCCCGATCTGCTGCCCGTCCCGCAGCGCCTCCAGATGCGTCCAGGTCTTTCCGGCATCTGTCGACTTGTACACTCCATCGCCCGTCGAAAGATCCGGCCGCTGCAAACCCTCGCCACTTCCCGCGTATATCGTGTTTGGATCGCTCAGTGAAACCGCAATCGACCCAATGGACCCGCTCGGTTGGTCATCCCAAACGCTGTGCCAGGTCGAGCCCGCGTCCGTCGTCTTCCACACGCCGCCGTTTACAGCGCCCAGGTAGAAGGTTGCCGGCTCGCTCGGCACTCCCGCCAGCGCCCGCGTCCGCCCCGCCCGCATAGGCCCGATCTCCCGCCACTTCATATCCGAGTAAAGCTTCGGATCAACCTGCGCATGCACGCAGGCTCCAATCAAAGCCATCGAAACGGCAATCAACCACACGCGGCTGCAATGCTTCATGCTTCTCCTTTGCGGACATCTCGACTGCTGAGTTGGAGTCATCACGCTGGTCGTGCGAAGCGGAATCGGGGATTTAGCGGCGAGGAGTCCTGGTTCGATGTTAACGAATGGAATTGGCCCTGCCTGCCCCTGAACGTCATGATTTTTGCAGAGGTCTTCCGGATCTGCGGTAAGACATTCTAACTGACCTATGCATACCAGGCATTTTGCGGTTCAAGAATCGTCGGAAGGTCGGGCGCGCAAACTCCTGCAATGGCGTGGGCCGCCCTCTCGCCTGCCTGATCTCTTGCATCTAAGCGGGAAGACCGCAATTCAGGCGCCCTCTGTAGAATGAATTTATCGATTGAGAGAACCTTGCCCGAGGCCAGAAAGCATACATGCGCCGTGTCGCGCTAATCTACAACCCAGCTTCAGGACAGCACTCCGGACGCCGCGCATCCTACATTCGGAATGCGCTGGCGGTACTACGCAAAGCCGGTGTTGAGGCTGAAGCCCTGGAAACGCACGCCCCCGGCAGCGGGAAGGCCCTCGCGCTTGGCGCGGTGCGTCAGGGATACGACGCGGTGCTCGCCTGCGGCGGCGATGGCACAGTGCACGAAGTGCTTCAGCCGCTTGTGGGCACAAAGGTGGCCCTGGGCGTAGTACCGCTGGGAACAGCCAACGCACTGGCGCAGAATCTCGGGCTGGGGCGCGATCCGGTCAAGGCCGTGCGGGCCCTGCTCGATGCCAAGCCGATGGAGGTCCGAGTCGGCCGCATTTTCTTTCAGGAGACCAACGGCTCCAAGGGCTGGCGTTATTTCACGGTTGCGGCGGGCGTCGGCGCAGACGCGCTGCTGATGTCGAGCATGGATCCTGATCTGAAGCGCCGCTACGGCTATGCGCTCTATATGCTTGAGGCTTTCAAAATCTGGGCTTCCCATTCCTTTCCGCTCTTTGACGCGTCGTTTTCCACCAATGGTAATGGTGCGCCTCGTGTTGAGCAGGTCTCGCAACTGCTCGCCATCCGCATTCGTTCTTTCGGAGGAGCGCTGGGGATGCTCGCCCCGGGCGCAACGCTCCGCAAGAAGGATTTGAGCCTGGTGGCGTTCAAAACGCGCAGCCGCCTGCAGTATCTGCGATTCCTGCTGGCCACGGTCGCCGGGCGCCAGACTTTCTCGCGATCTATTGAGTTGCTGGATGCCGATTCAGTTGAATGCCGCACCCTTAATGGCTCCAAATCGCGCGTCTTTGTGGAGGCAGACGGGGAAGTCCTGGGCGCGTTGCCTGCCCGTATCGAACTTGCGCGCGAGACGCTGACCCTGCTCGTTCCTCCCGGCGCTCAACCGTAGAATCGCGCCAATGGTGAATCCAGTCTAAACTCCACTAACACCGCTCACCCGCTGCATCCGCATTTGCATCCCCGTCCCCCGCCTGCAATTATCGCTGCGACACTTTTTCATCCGGAGTCTCAGCATGAAACGATTCGCACTCATTCTCTGCGGCGTCATCGCGGTGGCGTACACCGTTTGCTCTGACGCGCAAAAACCAGCATGGCAGCCTGCGCCAGGGCACATCACCCTTCCACTGTGGCGGAGCGGTGCTCCCGGCACCTCGGCGAATCCACCTGCCGAAGTCGACACCACCAAAGCCACTGACAAACTCATCGCGGGCCGTCCGCTGGTTCGCCTCGGCAACGTCTCTAACCCTACGCTGACGGTTTATGCGCCGAAAGGCACCGCAACGCGACCGGCGGTGGTTGTCTTTCCCGGCGGCGGATACCAGATTCTCGCCATCGATCTTGAAGGCACAGAGGTCTGCGACTGGCTCAACTCTATCAACGTGACCTGCGTGCTAGTGAAGTATCGCGTTCCCAACACCGGTCCGTATCCAAAATCTGCCGCGGCTCTGCAGGATGCGCAACGCGCGCTCGGCATCGTTCGCCAGCACGCAGCAAAATGGAACATCGATCCCAATCGCGTAGGCGTTCTTGGCTTCTCCGCGGGCGCCCATCTTGCTGCCGCGCTCAGCACCCATTTCGATAAACGCCTCTACGACCCAATCGACGCCGCCGATCAGTTCAGTTGCCGGCCGGACTTTGCCTTCATCATCTACCCGGGCTATCTCGCCAACGACGCGCAACATATGGCGGCTAATGCAGACATCAACCCGACGGACAAGACGCCGCCCAGCTTCATCGTGCAGGCTGAAAATGATCCGGTGCATGTCGAGAACGCGACCGTCTACTTTTTACAGCTCAAGGCCGCCGGCGTCCCCGCCGAACTGCACATTTACGCGGAAGGCGGACACGGCTACGGCCTGCGTCGCACCGCGTTGCCTGTAACCACCTGGCCCGACGCTGCAAGAATCTGGCTGCACACCATCAAAGTGCTCTCAGAAAAGTAGCTACAATCGTCCCAATGCTTCTTTGCGTACTCACCGTTTCCGATCGCTGCTCGCAGGGCTTGATGACAGATACTGCAGGCCCTGCCGTAGTTGAGTTGCTGGGCCAGCATTGGTCTGGTGCGCAAATCGAAGCAGTACTCGTCCCCGACGATGAAGAGCAAATTGTCGCGGTCTTGAAGCGCTGGAGCGAGCAGGGGGCGGCGCTGATTCTCACCGCAGGCGGCACAGGTATGGGCCCGCGCGACCGCACACCCGAGGCTACGCTGCGTGTACTGGATCGCCTGGCGCCCGGGCTGACTGAAGCCATGCGCGTTCGCGGTGCCGAGAGCAATCCCTTTTCGTGGCTTTCCCGCGGTGTTGCCGGGCTGTGCGGCGGCACGCTGATTGTCAATCTGCCCGGAAGCAAACGCGGCGCCGAAGAGAGCCTCGACTCGATCCTCCTGTTGCTGCGCCACGCGATGGAAGTAGCCGCAGGCGGCCATAGCCATCCTTAGCTCGTAATTTGCCCAGTCTCCGGAAACGTTTTCCATGATCGACGTCAATTTGTTCGAGCCGTTGCGCAAACAGAATTGACCCGCGTGCGGTTCGCCTCCATAATTTCAGCAACTTTCGTCGATTTGGAAGCGCAACTTTCGTTAGATTCCACTCTTGAATCACGAAAAATACTCTAAAATCGGTTTACCAATGGGCGGACCAAGAAAGAACCCGAACCGACGTCATGCTGCGAACGCGAGCATTCGCGATGTGGCGCGGCGCGCTGGTGTCTCCATTGCCACAGTCTCACGCACAGTAAACGGTATCCCTACGGTGGCTCCCGAACTGGCGGAGCGCGTATGGGGCGTCATTCGGGAAGTCGGCTACGTACCCAATACCCAAGCGCGTGCGCTTGTCTCGGGACGCAGCCACATTCTTGGGCTTGTAGTCTCGGAGATTACCAATCCATTTTTTCCTGAGCTTGTGCAGGAGTTTGAGAATCTCGCTGTCGAGCAGGGCTACGAGGTCTTCATCGGTTCCACCAATCACGACACAGCCCGCACCGAGGCGCTCATCCGCCGCATGCTGCAGCGCAGCGTCGACGGCGTGGCCATCATGACATTCGGCATCGAAGAAGATTTGATCCAGAAGCTCGTCGAACGCGCCTTCCCGCTTGTGTTTGTGGATGCCGGGCCGGACCTCCCGAATATTCGCATTCTCAAGGTCAATTATGGAGAGGGAATTCGCGAAGCCGTGCAACACCTCGCGGCATTGGGACATCGCCAGATCGCATTCGTCACCGGCCCTCTGTTGATGCGTTCGGCGGTAGCGCGGCGCGATGCATTTCTCGCTGCCATGGCCGAACTCGGACTTAAGGTTCCCGCCGAGCACGTGGTCGAAGGCACGCACACCATGGAGGGCGGGATCAAGGCCTGCGAACGCTTGCTGGCACTCCAGGAGCTTCCCACGGGCATCGTTTGCTCCAACGACATGACTGCGATTGGCGTTCTGCACGGATTGCATCGCGCCACGCACCCTGTGCCGCTGGGTGTCTCGGTCGTCGGGTTCGACGATATTCATCTCGCGCAATTCATGCTGCCGCCGCTTACCACGATCCAGATGTCGTGCAAGCAACTGGCCACGGCCGCCGTGCAGGCTCTGCGCGCCGGCATCGAGCCGGATAATCCGCACGCACGGCAAAAGGAGTGGCAGATTCCTACAAAGCTCGTGGTGCGCCAATCCACATCGTTTCCACGCGGCAGTCTTCCGTCTCTGACGAAGGCGAGCCCCGCTTCGCGCCGCCGCTCTGCGAAATAGTTACACCTGCCTCGGAAGGGGAAATCGGTTTGCGGCACACTGCAGATGGTTTCACCAACAGGTTCGCGATTATTTCCTTTCGCCGAACCTCCACGAAACCGAGGCGCCGACCCAGGAAACCATGCGAATCCCAACAGCTTGTTCGTTGGTTCCGCAATCAAAGTCGTTTGGAAGTCCGCTCGGTCCTGATCCCGGCGTGCAATATGGCACTGTTCCCAGGGTCCAGCTCGAAGCCAAAGCTTCGGTCGTCTGTCCGGTGTATCCACGGGTGATCTCGCCGTTCGCGCCCAACTCGAGACGCCCCTTCAAGAACGATCGCACCGCAGCCAACCGTGTTTCTCCCATTTGGATAGCCTCGTACTGCTCGGGGTGCCGGGTATTGCCCACATCCAGAAATTTGTGGCCCACGTACTCATATTCGCCGCGCATGTGAACGTCTAGCGGCAGCCGGTCCAGCGTCGTGAGGGCGTCGAAGATGGTGCGCGGCGCTTCCGGAACCACAATCCCAGGAACTCCGTTGAAGGCCGCCAAACGCGCATCGGCCTTGGAGAAGACTGCCTGCATTGTGCCAAAGGCGAACTGGTGTCGTGCGCTGGCGGTGAGGAATTTCAGTGTGCTCGGTCCCAGGTCATCCGCCGAGCCATTATCGGGATCAATCTTGGCAAGCGTCGCTGTCATCGTCGTTCGGCTCACCGTGACCCGCACATCGGTCCCGGAAAGCTCCTTCTCGAGAACGAGCTGCTCTGCGTGGGAACGCTCAAACGGATTCGCCAGCGTCCTGGCTCCGGTGGCGGACGCTGAGGGCGCGACGTTCGTGCGCGGGTCCTCCGTGAAAAAGGCTTGCCCGATACTGAACGAAGCCGAGGGAAGCCACCGCACGGGTCCCGTTCCCGGCGTCCAGGTTATAGTGGCCTTCGGATTCTCGAATCCCTCCCATTCATCGAAGGAATAGACAGGCCTGAATTTGTCGATGTTCTTGATCTGGACCTGGTCGTGGCGCAAGCCGGCATAGACGCGCACGTGTTTACCGAGGTCGCCGTGGACAGCCAAGTAAGGCGCCACCTCCCGGATTGTGACATTGTTCCCCAAAACCGGAACGAACTGGCCATATGCTGGAGGGTCTGGAGAGAGATAGTGATCCAGATCGTCATTATGGATGTCGTCTTCGTTGTAAAGCAGCCCAGCCATTCCCTCCAGCCATGGTCTGAATGTATGTGTTTCCCGCGTCTCTGCGCCTTCGACGGTGCGGAACTCGCTCTGTCGGATCAGCCCTTCTCCGAAGTTGGAAAACAGCGCCAGATTGTAGGTGCGAAAGAATCCCGAAAGGCCAAATTCGTCGCGTATTCCGACTTTCCATTGATCGTTCGCAGCTAACAATCCCGTGTGCGTCTGATCCATCTGGCGTGGGTCGAGTGTGTCATTCACCTGCGCGCCAAATCCGATCGGAACCAGATTCCCTTCATGCGACTCTCCCCAATATCCGATGCTGAGCAGCGTGATCTCGTGATTGCCCGGATTGAAGACGCGCATTGCATTCCACTTGAACATCTTCCGGTGTTCGAGGGTCCGCATCAATCCATTCCCGTAGTTGGCTTCGAGTGCCAGCCACTCTTTCTTTGTCGGAGCCGACGGTGCGAAACCCGCCGTGAGATCGATGTCCCGATAGTCACCGGTCACGGTGAGAAAGCGATTCATCTGCGGATGCAGGTTGTAGGTAGCCGCCATGTTGAGCGCATGATTGCCCTCGAGAGCATTGAATGCGCCACCATCCGTTCCCACGCTGCCCAACACGGCGGAAATATAGATATTCGGATCGGCGTAGCCATTTCCATGCGCGTTTGCGGAAAGATTATTCGGCAGAAGATAATCTCCGACCGCGATGTACTGCGCGATCGGCTCTCCGTGATCGCCGGCCACGCCGGGCACAAAGTATTGCGGCGCCTTGATGCCACCGGCCGCAGTCTCAATCGGCATGCCGGGAATGGAAACGGGTGCACCGGGTCGGCCCGGATTTGCATCCAGGAGCTCCTCGCGCACTAGAACCCGCTGCGAAGGGTCGGGAGAAGTAAGCGATTCGTCATCGACTTGGCCGGTTACCACAATCTGTTCCACGACCTTAGGCGGCGTGGCCGGCTTCTCATCCTGTGCGGTAGCCAGAAGGCAAGAAAGAGCATTCGCCAGTATGAGTATTACGATTCGGGGTTTCGTGCTACCGACGGCCATGCTCTTGCCTTTACTCGTTGTTCGTCCTAATCGCTTTGCTTGTGCGGATGGCCGTTCTTGGAAACTCGCTGTGGAGCCGTCGTTACCAACCGTCCGTGTTGAACGCCTTTCAAGGCGATGAGCCGATCGGCAAATTGCCTCACATGCGCTGCCCGTCCGTGCACAATCAGAACCTCCAGGCAGGAGTCGTGATCGAGATGCGCATGGCTGGTTGAAACCACCAGTTCGTGGTTCGCGTGCTGCAGCTCCGTAAGCTTCTCCGAGACCCCGTGGGCGTGATGGTCGTAAATCAACGTGATGGTGCCAACAGCGATTGCATCTGGTTCGGCCGTCTGTTCGGCGACGAGTCGGTCCCGGATCAGGTCCCGAAAGGCCTCGGAGCGATTGGTGTATCCGCGCTTGGCGATCGACCGATCAAATCGTTTCAAAAGATCGGAGTCAACCGCGATGCCGATTCTGCTCAATTCACCCATTTCACTCCCGAAAAACCTCGGAGATACCGGTAGTCTCGCGCCGGAGTAGCACGAATCTCGACTTTATGCTACGCCCTACCGCTCTGCAAGTGATTCTGGTCACCCAATTTCATTGTCCCGCAAGCGACAGGAATCGTTGTACATACGGCATCTCCAAACTTCGATGACTCCCGCGAATCTGTGCCATTTTCATGGCTTGAAAACCCCTGCAGGCCTTCCGTGTAACCAGCCCGCGGGCGATCGTGTCTAATAAGTGCTGTTGAATGTTCGCCGCACGAGGTCAGCCATGTTGATTCGTAAGCCCTCCGACGTTTCCCCATCGGAGATCACATCCCAGGAGACTTATAACCAGTTCTTCAGCCGACGCCGCTTTTTGCGCAATGCCATTGGAGGCTCTGCCGCGGCCGGCGCAGCCATCGCCGGCGCTGATCGCCTCGCGGAAGTGTTTTCACCCCGCGTGAACGCCCTGGCCGATACCAAGCTGCAGACCGTCAAGAGCCCGCTGACTACAACCGGCGAGCAACTCACCAGCTTGCAGGACATCACCCACTACAACAACTTCTACGAGTTCGGCGTGGAGAAGAACGAACCGGCTGAAAACGCCGGCCGCCTGCCCACGCGTCCCTGGACCGTGAAGGTTGACGGTAAGGTCAAACAGCCGAAGACCTTCGACATCGAGGCCCTGCTCAAGCTGCGTCCTCTCGAAGACCGAGTCTATCGCCATCGATGCGTCGAGGCGTGGAGCATGGTGATTCCGTGGGTTGGCTACTCTCTGTCCGAGTTCATCAATCAGTGCGATCCGCTGCCCAGCGCGAAGTACGTGCAGTTCCTCTCGTATTACGACAAGCACGTGGAGAAGTGGGCGTCTCAATCGAACATCGATTGGCCCTACTCCGAAGGCCTGCGCATGGATGAGGCTATGCACCCGCTCACGCTGCTTACCTTCGGCCTCTACGGCGATGTGCTGCCCAACCAGGATGGCGCCCCCATCCGCGTCGTGGTGCCATGGAAGTACGGCTTCAAATCAGCAAAGTCCATCGTGACGGTTCGTTTCCTCGACAAGATGCCGCCGACCACGTGGAATGAACAGGCACCCAACGAGTACGGTTTCTACTCCAACGTGAACCCCAACGTCGACCACCCGCGCTGGAGTCAGAAAACCGAGCGACGCATCGGCCTGCCGTTCTACGCGCAGCGCCGCACCACGCTCATGTTCAATGGCTACGGAGACCAGGTGGCATCGCTGTATAACGGAATGAATTTGAAGAGAGAGTTTTAGCGAGCCTTGCAGCGTTAGCGGTGTTAGCCGTGCTTCGCGTGTTCGCGGAGTTAGCTTAGCCCTTGGTTAACGACTCTAACGGTGCAAAGCACCGCCAACTGGCGCAACGCGCCGCTAACTCCGCTAACGGTGTGAAGCACCGCTGGACTCACATGAACCGCAAGATTCTCATCGCACTCAAGACGCTGACCTGGATCGCCTGCCTCTCGCCCTTTGCGCTGCTCGTATATGAGGCAGTTACGAACACACTTGGCCCCGATCCTACGTCGACCATCACGCTGACCACCGGCTACAACGCGCTGCTGATGCTGATTCTGTCGCTGGCCATTACGCCGCTGCGCCTGCTCTCGCCGCGCCTTTCGTGGCTCATCAAGTTTCGGCGCCTGCTCGGACTCTTCGCATTCTTCTATGCGTCGTTGCACCTGGCAACGTACATCGCACTCTATATGAACTTTGACCTGGGCGTATTCAAGACAGATATCACCAAGCGACGCTTCATCATCGCTGGCTTTCCCGCGTACTCACTACTCGTTCCGCTAGCCGCCACTTCGACCACGTGGGCCATTCGCAAACTCGGCGGCAAACGCTGGAACCGCCTGCACAAGCTCGTTTACTTCGCGGCAATCTGCGGGATTATTCACTACTGGTGGCAGGTAAAACCGGGTGTCCTCAGCCCAATGAACCTGACCGTTACGCTCTTCGTGCTGCTTGCCGCCCGACCAGTGCTGGCATGGGTCCAGAAAGCGAGAGCACGTCGTGCCGTTGCGATCTGAGTTTCTGCTCGATCTACTGAATAATCGAATCGGGGATTTCTTCAAAGGCAAGCATTGTTTGTGCCACCGGACTCCAGTTTCTCCGATGCAGAGGCGTCGGGCCCAGCCGATCGAGCGCTGCCATGTGCTCACGCGAACAGTAACCTTTGTGCCGCGCCAGCCCGTAGCCGGGATACACGGCATCGAGTTCCACCAGCATCCGGTCTCGATACACTTTGGCCAGCACGCTCGCGGCGGCAATCGAGTAGCTCGTCCCATCGCCATGAATCACGGACTGCTGCGGGCACGCCCAGTCAATCGTGTCGCATCCGTCGATGAGCAGATAATCCGGCTGGACTGCGAGTTGTTCGACAGCAGTCCGCATCGCCAGCAGGGAGGCTCGCCGGATATTGATGCGGTCGATGGTCTCGACGTCGACGGCGGCAATGGCAAACGCCAGCGCTTTTGCGCGGATCACGACATCGAGTTCGTTTCGCTTGTTCTCACAAAGCTGTTTTGAGTCATTCAGCCCGGTCAGACGGCAGCCGAGGGGAAGAACGACCGCCGCAGCAACGACGGGCCCGAACATCGGACCACGCCCCACCTCGTCACAGCCGGCAATGCGCAGAAAGCCGCATTGGGTAGCAGCCTTCTCCAGTCTCCATCCGCACGCCGCCATGACCCCAGTATAAGAACGTGCCGCCCTTACCGCCGGTGCCTCCTGCGGAAAACGGGTTCGTTATTCGCCGGGTAAACCCGTTCGTGAGCCCTGAGCGCGCATCAAACTGCGTAGGAGATCCAATGACCGAGAAGGTGAAGCCCACACACACGCAGCCCGGCGGATTTCAGCAGATGAACCCGCCCCCCGACGACGGCATCGTGAACGATTCCTTCGGAACCGTGGACATCGCTGACTCGACGGGCCTGGATGAATCCAAAGAGACCGGCGACGCCAAGCGCCAGAACAAAAACACCCGCGAAGACTGACGGTGGCGATCGCAAATCGCCGAGAATGCGTAGACTTGTGCCGACACAGAAACGAAAACCCCGGCCGAAGCCGGGGTCTTTCTTGGCCCTGGAAAGGGAAGCCCGTTACGCCTTGGCGGTCGCGCGTTCCACTTCCTTCAGACGGGCGGCCTTGCCGCGCAGTCCGCGAATGTAGAACAGCTTGGAACGGCGAACCCTGTAGCTGCGAATCTTCTCGACCTTATCGACAACCTTGGAGTTGAACGGGAAGATGCGCTCCACGCCCTGCCCAAAGCTCATCTTGCGGACCGTAAAGGTGGCCTGCGGTCCCTTGTTGATGGCAATCACGAGGCCCTCAAAGGCCTGCAAACGTTCCTTATCGCCTTCTTTAATCTTGACTTGCACGCGAACCTGGTCGCCGGGAACAAAACTTGGGAGATCGGTGCGCTTCAGCTTGTCGGCCAGGCGCTGCATTACTGGATGGATTGACATAGCTTCTTCCTGCTGATGGACTCAGAACCTTGATTTTAACAGAGAAACGGGTCGATTGCCTAATCTGCGGGAGACGGATTCGGATAGGCCTATTTTTGATTCCAGGGTTGTTGGCCGTGGAAGAGCACCTTTTGTGCTGCGCAATCCAATTCCGACATGGGCCAATAATGGATTTTTGTCTCAGATAGGTGATTCGCGCGGAGTGATCTCCTACGTGGGATGACATGCATCGTAAGACATCCTGCTGGTCTTGCATTATAGTTTTCGCCATGAATGAGAAACGCGAACTCCTCCGCCACACCGTTGCCGCCCTTGCCTATCGTGCAGCCCGCGCGTTCAATGGCGCGCCCGATACATTCGCCACCTTCGACGGCTGTGGCCGCCAGCCCATCCAGATCCTCGCCCACATGGGCGATCTCTTTGACTGGGCCCTGAGCACGGTGCAGGGAAGTGAACGCTGGCACAACTCTCCGCCACTCCCCTGGCCAGAGGAGGAAGCTCGTTTCTTCGCAGCTCTCAAGGCCTTCGACGACTATCTCGATTCGGACCAGCCACTTCACGCCGCCGCTGAACCGCTTTTTCAGGGGCCGATCGCCGATGCGCTCACTCACGTTGGACAGATCGCCATGATGCGTCGTCTTGCTGGTTCGCCAACCTGTGGAGAGAACTTCTTCGTCGCCAAGATCACTGTCGGCCAGGTCAGTGAGGAGCAGCCGGAGCCAGTCCAACCGTTTCGCTGAAGCCATGCCCGTTCAAGTCTTTATCGAATGAAGGGAAAATAAGCCGGAGTCCTCGCCTTGTACCGCGTGAATTCCTCTCCGAACCGCGCCGCCAGCAGCCTTTCTTCGGCGCGCACGCGAATCTCGGTTCCGATCACGAAGAAGACCACTCCCGCAACCAGCAGGGGCCACCAGGTCTTCACGAATCCAGTTGCCAACAGCATGCCTAGCATCGACGCATAAATCGGATTCCGCAACCATCGATAAGGTCCGGTCGTGATCAGTTTGTGATCCTCGCTCAGGGCTGCTTCGAACCGCCATTGCTTGTCCAGACGACGAGCCGCCATCCACACCAGGACAACCGACGGCGGCCCCATGATCATGGAAGCAATCAGCGAAGCGGCGGATTTTTCGAATCCCACCGGCCGTACGAACGCCCATATGCAAGCGTAGCCCAGCATCACCAACACGATTCCCCAGCGCGACACAGGAGCGCGCTCTGTCTTCTTCGCGCCAGCCGCGCGTTTCTGCGGCCTGACGAAGGCAAGCGACCAGGCGATCCAGCAAACGCCAAGCTCGATCCATGCCGCAATCTGCAACGTATTCACGATCTTCAATCTCCGTCTTCGTCGCGAATCTTATCAAGCAGCCTCCGGTCCTCGTCGCTGAGAGCCGCGCGCTCCAGCAGATCCGGTCTGTTCTTCCAGGTCTTCCGCAACTGCTGTTCGCGCCGCCAGCGGCGAATCTGCAGGTGATCGCCATTCATCAGCACTTCCGGCGCTCGCAAACCAGCGAACTCCGCCGGCCGCGTGTAGTGCGGATAATCGAGCAGTCCGCCCGCACCGTGCTGCGATCGAGGCACGCCCGCTTCGTCCGCTGCTGATCTCCGCATCGGCCACGCCAAAGCTCTCAAACTCGCCCGACGCCTCGTTGCCCAGTACACCCGGCACTAGCCGCATCACCGTGTCGACAACGACTGCAGCCGCCAGTTCGCCGCCGCTGAGCACGTAGTCGCCGATCGAAATCTCCAAGTCGCAGTAGAGCTCGTTGATGCGCTCATCGACGCCCTCATAGCGTCCGCAAATCAGCACCACGCGTTCGAGTTGCGACAACTCCCGAGCCACCGCCTGTGTGAAGGGTCGTCCTTGCGCTGACAACAAAATCACCCGCGTGCCACTTACCTCTCGAGTGTCATCCTGAGCGGAGCGGCTTTCTTCAGCGGCGCGAAGGAACTGCTTTTGATTTTGCTCGCTCTTGTGTTTCGCTTCAATCCCCAACGACTTCAGCGCCTCGGCAAGCGGTTCCGGCTTCAGCACCATGCCCTCGCCGCCGCCAAACGGACGATCGTCCACGGTGCGATGCCGATCGTGCGTAAACGTGCGCAGATCGTGCAGGCCGACGCCCACCAGCCCTTCAGCCTGTGCCCGCCGCACGATCCCGTGCTCAAAGATTCCGGCAAAGAACCCGGGAAATATCGTGATGATCTCAAACCGCATAGGTGTCACTCACGATCATAGTTCTTGTGACACTCGCGAAAGTGTATCGAAAGGCCTTTTTCAGATTTCTGCAATCGCTAATCTCAGGCCATGTTCGTTGCCTGGAGGAATTCGAACTCATGAACGTCCTTTCGAGTGATTCCGCAGTAGCCATTCGGGCCGTTTCCCCTTTGTGCTTTAATGGAGCGCAACGATCATGACAGACTACGAATCGTTGCTAAACCGCTGGCAATCCGCCGGCGTTCTCGATGCTGACACCACTGCCCGCATCCGCTCCTGGGAATCTGCACAGGGCGCGATTAGAACAACGACTCGCGAAGCCGAGTCCCAAAGTGGGACCCAGGTTGCGGGAATCGCATGGCAGGGAAGAGTCGCTCTGATCCTCGGCGGCATCCTGCTTGGCCAGCGGCATCGTCCTCTTCGTCTCCGCCCATTGGGACCAGCTTGGACCCGGCATGCGCTACCTGCTGGTGATGGCGATGGTCACGATCTTTCACCTCGGCGGAGCGGTCGCTCGCGAAAAATATAAGGCCACCTCGACGGTACTGCACGCCGTTGGCACCATTGCCACCGGTGCGGCCATCGCCCTGGTCGGTCAGATATTCAATATCGAGGAACACTGGCCGGCAGCCGTCCTCATGTGGGCCATCGCTGCGATGCTCGGGTGGATGCTGTTGCGGGACCAGGCCCAGCAGACGCTCACGTTGCTGCTCCTTCCCTCATGGCTCATCTGCGAGTGGAGCTATGCCGCCGAAAACCATATTGGCGTGGAAATCTATATCGGTCGATTCCTCTTCGTCTGGGCCATCCTCTACCTCACACTTTTCATTGGGACGGAACGTCGCGTCGTTCGCGGCATACTTTTCACGGTATCTGCCATAGCAGCCGTTACCAGCACTTTTTTGCTGCTCGACGGCTGGCGCTCCTGGTACGGCATGCAGCCCTACCCGCCATTCCACACCCGCTTCTGGGGATGGGTCGATATTGCCGCCATCCCGCTGCTCTTCTCGCTTTTCCGTTTGCGTAAGAGCGCGATCCCCGTGCTCGCTGCCATCGGCTTCGTCATCGCGCTGCCTTGGTGCACACGGATGTGGATGGAACACTATGCGTACGGCTCATGGACGCGCACGGAGCCCAACCTCGCTGCACACGCACTCGTCGCTGCCTTTTGCATTTTCTTGATCTGGTGGGGAGTGCGAGAGGCGAGCCGCGGACTCGTGAACCTCGGCATCGTCTTCTTCGGCGCTACCGTCGCGTGGTTTTACTTCAGCGATCTCTTCGACAAGATGGGGCGCTCGCTCGGTCTCATCGGACTGGGCGTCCTTTTTCTCGCCGGCGGATGGGCGCTTGAAAAAACCCGCCGCGGCCTGCTCGCACACATGGTCCAATCGCCTGCGGCACTCGAGGAGGCACGATGAAGATTCGCAAAGGCTTCCATCGCCCTTCTCGTTTTGCAGTTGGTCATCGTCTCGACTGTTGCGGCAAAGTATCTCTACCAGCGCGCCACCTGTCCGCGTGTGTGGACACGAACGGCTGCATACGATCCTGAAATGGTGATGCGTGGCCGCTATCTCAGCCTGCAACTTACCGTGGACGGGTGCGGCAGCACGCTGCCCTCCGCCAAAGATGCTCAGTTCCCGCGCAACCTCGACGGCGTTCCGAACAGGAATAACTTCTCGATCCGTTCAGCCAACACCGTCTGGTTTCAGGCAAAGATCGCCGTCAAAGATAACAAGCTGATTGTGATTCGTGTTCCCGAGTCGGACACGACAACGCCAACCCAATCTGTCGCCGCATGGCCCGGCCTGTCGTGCGACCAGATGCGCCTCACCAATCCCGTCGACTTCTATATCGCCGAACATGCGACCGATCCCACGTGGCTCAAACGAGGCCAGGAACTCTGGATCGAAGTCACCGTGCCACCCAAAGGTCCGCCCCGCCCGCTGCAGTTGGCGCTTAAAGACAACGGCGCATGGAAACCGCTGGCGTTTCAATAACCGTGAGCGTCCGCAGCATTGATATCAGGTCCTGTTGTCGTTGAGTTCTATTGCGGGTGCCTCGCGAATTGAAGGGAGCAGAGGTGGGGTGTTTCGTTAGTTATTGGTTTGGCGCCTTCGTGATGACATTGGTCTTGGCGTTTGCATCCGCGTTAGGACTCGTCGGATGCTGGACGATCGTACCTGAGTCGTCAGAGTGGGAGATTACACTCTCCGGGAGACGGCTGATTCGCGCCCGGACATTATTTGCGATTGCGTGTGGGGTGATCGTCGCGTGTTTGTTCGCCTTGATCCCTTTCTTGAATGTGGCCGATAGATCGCAACCGTTTCGATGGTTTGACGAGCATCAGCGCACTGTGCCCTTGCTCCCCATGCTTATCCTCGCTGCTTCCGGCTTTTCCGTCGCCGCCTTCGCTTCCGCCCTGACCTCCAAGGGAGAGGGGCGTCTCATGCTGCTAGCGGTACCGGTTGTGATCGCTGTTCTGTCCTTTTTGGTGGCTATCGCGTTAATCGGATGGTGCTAAATTGGTCGAATAGCCCCGATGGCATGGCTAAATATGTGTTAACTAGGCTCAGGCCGGTTGAGATCCACCAGCCCCGCAGGCAGCGCCATCTCCACGCGCTTCGCTCCCACATCCACGCGCCGCAAATATTCCTTTGCAAACGGAATTAGAATCTCGTCGCCTGACGTTCCGCGTACCACCAGCATTGCCACCGGCCCAGCGCTTCGATCAACATCTTCGATCTCACCCGCTGTCACCGGCACTGTCGGGGCCACATCCACAAGCACACACCCGATCAGGTCGCCGATATAGACCTCGTCCTGATCCACCGCAGCACGCTGTTCGCTCGGAATCGCCACAACGAATCCGGCAAGCTCCTCCGCCGCGGAAATCGAATTCACGCCAGCAAAGTGCAGCACCACACCACCCTTGTGCAGCCAGTGGTGCAGCAGCTCCACCTCGCGCGGACTCGCGTCAGCCGGCGTTTTTGGCGCAGCACTGTCGTCACCGAGCAGCCACAAACGTCGCCGCTCCGCAAATTTTTCAGGAAAATCGGTGAGAATTTCGGCGAAGACCTCGCCCTTGCGGCCCTGTGTGCGCCTGATGCGCGCAAGCCACACCCATCCCGTTGGCGCGGTCATGCGCGTCCGAAGCGATGTTCGGGCCCGGGGGATTTGGCCATTCCTACTCTTCGTCGTCCTCTTCCAGGATGTCTAGCGTGTAGCGATGATGCAGCTTCATGCTGACTGCCCCCAGAATCGTGCGTACTGAGCGGGCTGTTCGCCCCTGCTTCCCAATCACCTTGCCGACGTCGGCCGGTGCCACCCTCAGCCGCAAAACGGTGTTTTCGTCCCGTTGTACGGACTGCACTTCGACGGCTTCCGGCTCGTCTACCAAAGCCCGCGCGATTTCGCGGACCAGTTCGTCTACTGCGACCATGTCAACTTGGGTCATGAACTTGCCTCTGACCGTAAACATCCAAGGAGAAGCGACTTGGATCGGTGCGCCGATAGTATCAGCACACCCTATCTCAAGTCAGTAACCTGTCTTTGGGAAGTCGGTAACCTGTATTCAGATGTGCGCGATCTTGAAAAATCCCGCACACTCTTCAGATGCAGTGAAAAGGAATTTAGGCGACCGCGGGTTCGGCCGCTTTGGCCGGGTTCTTTTCGACCAGCTTGGCCACGATGGGAGTAAGCTGTGCGCCTACTCCGCGCCAGTAGGTAATGCGGTCATGCTTCAGATCGACTGAAGCTGGGCTGGTGCGCGGATTGTAGGTGCCGACGACTTCGATCGAACGGCCATTGCGGGCGCGGTCCTTCTCAATCACAACGACACGATAATAGGGCTGCTTAGGGGCGCCGAAACGCGCCAAACGAATCATCACCACGGCGATACAATTCCTTTCAATTCCGGTGCTCTGTTGCGGTCTTTTGGGAGTCTCCCGGCCGGGGCAGAAACGCCTGGCCATTGTCCACCCGGAATTCCCGCTTGGGTACACCGGGGTTCCCTCGGATCGAATACGTCCGCGGGGTGAAAGACACAACACCTAAGTATCGCCGATAGTGGCCTTTCAGGCAAGCTGTTCCATCGACTGCGACGCGCCATTCCCACGACCTCATGCTGCCAAAGTTGCAGATGAATGCCTCGTTGGTCTCTGTCTAAAGTCGTTGATTCAAGGCATACTTATGGCGAACTAAGTAAACATCTTTGCACAGGAGCCCAAAAAGGCATGTGGCCATTTTCCACGAAAGCGCCCCTCAGCCCTGACAAATTGCCCGTCCCCGGTGCCTGGACGCAACGCAAAGGGCACGATCCCATCGGAAATCCGATGTTTGTCCGCGTCCATAACGGCTATAGCAAGTTCAAAGGCGTTACCGGCTATGGACACCATGTCGCAATTGCTGTGCCGACGATCGACACCACCCGGGAAGGCTTTCCCAACCCCGGCGAATCCGAAACCCTCAAGCGGATTGAAAACGACATCTGCGAGGTCTTCGAGCCCAATCGAGAATCGATCTTTGTCGCCACCACCACCGTTCCCGGCATCCGCGAGTACATTCTCTACACCCGCAATCCCGACAGCGTTCAGCGGAAATTCGACAACGATCTAGCCGCCCGCGTCTTCAGTCACAAGGTCCACATCAAAATCGAGCCCGACAAAGGCTGGACTCGGTACAGCAAATTGCTCTAGCCGGTGCGACCAATCGGTGGCGATTTCTGATTCTAATTCGCTGTGGCACGTCGCGTGTGCCGCGCAGGAAAGTTGCTTCCTGCTATCGGGCTGGATACAAAAACCTCAGCATCGGTCTGACCCGTCCCGCCCAACTCGCCTCATCGTGAGTGCCGCCGTGCACCTTTTCAAAGTGCATCGAATCTCCGGGACGCCAGCCATTTGCCTTCAGCCTTCGCGCCAAATGCTCAACATCGCGAAGCGTGCGCAGTCCCTCGCGATCGCCGACGTCGAGCCACAAGCGCGGCCGCTCCCATAGCTGCGGAGCGTGCTCGTTCAGGTAGCCCAGAATGCTCTTGTGATTCCACCACACGCTCGGCGACAGCAGCGCCAGTTTCCCGAAATGCCGCGCATGCCTGAGACCCAGATACAGTGTCACCAGAGCGCCGAGCGACGAGCCGCCGATCCCGGTGCTCTCGCGATTCTGCCGCACCCGGTACTGGCTCGCGATCCACGGCATCAGCTCCTGCGTCAGCAGATCGCCGTACTTGTCCGCTTCGCCGCCGCCCATCTGCCAGTTGTACTCGTGCGTGTATTCGGCCAGCCTGCGATCGCCAGTGTTGTAGATGCCCACAATCACCAGGGGCTCAGCTTCGCCCACACTGATTGCCTCATCGGCATGTTCGCGCACCATCCAGGTACGCCCCTTCACAAACGAAGTCCGCCCGTCGAAGAGGTTCTGGCCGTCATGCAGATAGAGCACCGGATAGGTCCGCTCCTGCCCTTCGTCATACCCCGGCGGGAGATAAACAATCACATCGCGATCGTCCGGTAGATATTGGCTTTTAAAGCCCTTGTGAAGCCGCAGTCGAGGATGCGGCGGAGCTGCTTCAATCTCCGCTAGCAAGCCTTTTTTCGTGTCCTCGTTTGTGTGTGAATCCAGGTTCAATCCGCCGTAATTCCTCTTATCCGTTTGATCGCTCGCTCCGCAATCGGATCGAGCGTCCAGCCAAGTGTCCTACTAAAAAGATGTGCCTGTGGCTGTTACAGTATCAGGAAACCTGCGCTTCTCAAATCGCGCCATCCAGGAGCCAATCCGCCTTATGAACCGTGAGTACCACAAGTGGTATTCGAGCCGGCTTGGCCGCGACATGGAACTGCTCGTCTTCGGCCACTCCGGTCTGCCGGTGCTTGTCTTCCCGACCTCGGGCGGCCGCTTCTTCGAATTCGAAGACCGCGGCATGATCGGCGCTGTCGGCGGTCGCGTGGAGAAGGGCGATCTGCAATTTTTTTGCGTGGACTCGGTCGATATGGAGAGCTGGTACAACCGCAGTGTTCCGCCGCGCTGGCGTATCGCCCGCCACGTGCAATACGAGGACTACCTTATCCACGAAGTTGTTCCCCTCATCCGCAAGAAGAACTGGGACACGCACCTCGTCTCGCTCGGCTGCAGTTTCGGCGGATACCACGCCACCAACGTCGCCCTGCGCCACCCCGACATCTTTACCGGGCTGCTCGCCATGTCGGGCGCGTTCGATCTAACCAATTTTCTCAATGGCTACTACGACCAGGATTGCTACTTCAACCTGCCTACGCACTATTTGCCCAACCTCGCTGATGCCTGGTTTTTTGACCACTATCGCAGCAACACCTACATCCTCGCCACTGGCTGGGACGACCAGTGCCTCGGCCAGAACCAGAATCTCGACCGCATCATGAGCTCCAAGGGAATTCCCCACAAACTCTACACATGGGAGACCAATAACTCCCATGATTGGCCGACTTGGCAGGGTATGATTCAGGAATATCTTTAGAGCAGGGATAGGCAGTAGGGATTAGGGATTAGCACTTGGGAAGTGAAACACACGCCGGAAGCTAGCTGACTCACAATCCGCCGAAGTCTCCCAAACTGCCCGAACCCGATTCGTCAATTGCCTGCCGGTCCCGCTGCACGTAGAACTGTAATCGGCACCTGACTACTGGCAACTGAAAACAAACGACTGCACTCCAGGACTCTCCCCAATGAGCGAACCCAATCCATACGCGAAGTTTCTCGACGGCCGCCCACTTGAGACGATTCTCTCCACCACGTCACACGAAATCGCCAACAAGCTCCAGATGATCGGTCCCGAAAGAGCCTCGGATCCGCCAGTTCCCGGCAAATGGTCCCCATCCGAAATCGTCTGCCACCTGGCCGACTGCGAAATTGCCTTTGCCTTCCGCCTGCGCCAGACGCTTGCCGAAGACCACCACATCCTGCAACCATTCGACCAGGAGAAGTGGGCATCGACCTATCAGGGCATCAATGCCAAAGACGCATTGGCTGCTTTCACCGCTCTGCGCACCTGGAACCTCAAGCTGATTTCGAAGGCGCTCCCTGGTTCAGCGTCCAAGCCCGTCACCCACCCCGAGCGCGGCGCCATGACGTTTCAGACAATCGTTGAAACCATGGCCGGCCACGACCTCAACCATCTCGCCCAGCTCAAGCGCATCGCCACGAGCTAAGCATTGCTCCTTCACCCCGCTCTCGAAAGCAGTAGCCGACGCAGCAAAGTGGCAATCTCCCTTAAGAGATCGCCACTTGCCGTTTGCGCGCGATGTCACACAGCATGTCGGAGTGGATGTTAAGGCCGAGGTTAGTCATGTTGTAGAAGTGCTCGCTCGCAACCAGCCACACGATCTCACAGATGGCCCGGTCGGAGTAGTGCTCGTGCAAGCGCCCAAACGTCTCCGGCGCAACCTTCTTGCTTCGCGTCAACTCGGTTACATAATCCAGCGCTGCCCGTTCCGCTTCGTTGAAGAGCGGGCTAGTTCTGTAATCCGGCAGCGCGTCAAACTTTGCCTCGTTCATCCGCGACTTGATCACGAACGCCCGCCCAATATCGATACAGAACTCGCAGATATTGATGTGCGCCACCTGCTCGCGGATCAGGAACGCAGTTTCCGCCGGCAGTTCCAGTTTCTTGTCCAGATTCGCTATCTTCCCGACGAAGATGCCAAACGCGACCGGCATGCGCGCATAGACAACTTTGACCGGCGTCGGCACCTTGCCGAACTGGCGCCGCGCCATGCTGTACGCAAGCTTCATGAACGTGCCTTTGGGTCTTTCAACGGGAGGAAGAAGAGTATCCATCGGTTACCTCGTGCCCATCATTTCGTGCGGAGTCCGGGGAGTTGCCTCGCGACCAAACCCCGACATAATTGACGTCTCAACGGTCACCTCGATTCACGAATTTCATTTCTCCCTCAACTTTTCCTGCAAGAATCTCCCGGCGCTCCGTTCCGAGATCGATTGCACACTTCATGGGAACCTTTTTCGGCTTCCCGGGGTCCAACGCAATAGCGTCTTGCAGTTCCAGTTTCGGTGTGTACCCCGTCTGCACAACTACGCAGCATATGCGCGCCTGCGCAGCTTAGGAGGATCAATGCGTCTCTGGGTCACCGCATTTTGCCTTGCCGCTTTCACTCTTACCCTCACCGCCCAGCCCAACCTCGGCACGATGGCAAAGTCCGAGCCTCCCGCGCTGCAGGCGCACTCGGCTGCACCGCCGGTGCCGCAGGTGGTCAAGGATCTGCCTGTCCGCAAGGTTGTCCTCTACAAGAACGGCGTCGGCTACTTCGAACATGCGGGAACCGTCAGCGGCAACCAGCGCGTCGCCATCGATTTCACTTCGCCGCAGCTTAATGACGTCCTGCAATCGCTCACCGTGCTTGACGAAGACGGCGGCCGGATCGCAGGCGTCAACTACAACTCCACGACACCACTGGCCGAACAACTCAAGACGCTCTCCCTTGGAATGAATGAAGACCCAACCTCTACCGATCTCTTCGGCGCGCTGCGCGGGCAAAGGGTTGAAGTCACCGGGGCGCCCGGTGGACCGATCTCCGGCCGTCTCATGTCCATCGAATCACGCACCGAGAAGTTTGGCTCAGACGGAAACGCGTCTTCCATCGACAAGTTCTATCTAACAGTCGTTGCCGCGTCGGGGGCCGTCCGCGTCGTTGAACTTACGCCGACCCTGAGTGTACGCCCCACCGACTCCAGCCTGCAGGGCGAACTCGACCGCTATCTCCAGCTGCTGTCTACCACGCACTCCACCGGCCTGCGCCACCTCACACTCGATGCTCTCGGCCAGGGCCAGCGCCAGCTCCACGTCAGCTACATCAGCGAAGTGCCGGTCTGGAAGGCCACCTACCGCATGGTCTTCCCGCGCGAAGCCAACGGCAGCGCAATCGTCCAGGGCTGGGCTGTAGTGGATAACACCGTTGGCGCCGACTGGGACAACATCCAGCTCTCCCTCGTTGCCGGAGCCCCGCAAAGCTTCATCCAGCCCATCTCGCAGCCGCTCTACTCTCGCCGGCCTGAGATCCCCATCTCCACTGAAGCGCAAACCACGCCGCAGACCCACGAAGCTGCAGAAATGGTCGAAGTTCAATCGGAGCTGATGAACAATGCACTCGTCGCACCAACACGCGCTGAATCCGCAAGAATAGGCGCCGTCAGAATTAAAGGTTCCTACCAAAGCTTCATTCGGCGTTGCCGGCACCGCAAGCCAGACCGTATCAGTCAAGCGGACGGCGTGCCATCGGATCGGCCTCTTCGCAGGTGCTCGGCACATCGGTGGCAGATACTGGCGGCGGCGTCTATCGCGCCACGCGACGCCATCGCCGAAGGCGACGTCTCCACCAACGCATTCGACGATTTCTTCGAGTACTCCCTCACCCAGCCCGTCACCATCCACAAAAACGAGTCGGCCATGGTGCCGATCCTTCAGCAGGAACTGCCCGCCGAGCATGTCACCCTCTGGAGCCGCAGCGATCCGCGCCCCCTTCGCGCCGTCTGGCTCGAAAACAAGTCGAAGCTCACCCTCGACGCCGGCAGTTTCTCCATCTTTGAAAGCGGCGAATTTGCCGGCGAAGGCCTGCTCGATCCGATCCATCCCGGTGAGCGCCGTCTGCTCTCCTACGCCGCTGACCAGGCGACGCGCGTCAAGATCACCGATCGAGGCAATCCCGGCGCACCATCCATCATCTGCAGATCCGCAAAGGCCTCATCGTCGAGCGCTATATGGACGTCATGTCCATGACGTACTCCGCCACCAACTCCGGCGACGACGATCGCGTCGTTCTGCTCGAACACCCGCGCCGCACCAACGGCTGGTCTCTGGATGAAGGAGTCAAGGCCGCCGAAACCACTCCCGATCTCTACCGTTTCAGGTAGCCGTCAAACCGCATTCAACAGAGAAACTCGAAGTCCGCGAACGTGGACCAGAGTACACATCAGTCTCCATCGATCCCAGCCAGAACACCAACGCCTACCTCATCGACCTGGTCAAGCGCGTTCCCGACGCTGAAGCGCAACTCAAACCGATTCTCGATGCACAGGCCAAGCTCGCCGACCTCGATCAGGCCATCGCCGACTCAAAGAAGCAGGAAGAGACAGCGGCCGCTGATGAGGCCCGGGCCCGCGAAAACCTCACCGCGCTCAAAGGCAACGACGCTGCGCGCCGCTTTGTGGAGGAGCTGAATCGCGCCGAAGACCTGCTCCAGTCCACACGCAAACACACCGCCGACCTCGAGCAGCAAAAGGCCGCAGCCGTAGACAACCTCCGCACCCAGATCAACGCCCTCAGCTACGACTGGGACGTCACCCCAAAGAACTAAGAAGCCGGTAACCAAGGAACTTAGGGAGGCGATATCCAGCGTGTGTCATCCTGAGCGCCGCAAGCTCGGGCCCCACGGACAACTCGTTGTCCGCGGGGTAAGCGGCGCGAAGGATCTGCTTCTCCCCTCGCGCGGGAGCCTCTCATCCCTGCCTAAACGGGTTCCCAGCGATATCGGGCACGCTGGGTGTGCGTCGCAAGTGCGAGATCACACAAAACTCAATTACCTATTTCGGTCTATCCGCGCCTTGCTTCTTGTTCTGCTGGCCTTTCGCCTGTGCGTTCTGGCCGTGATCTTCCTTGTGGCGCTTATTGTGGTGGGCGACAGCCTTCGCAATTTCTTCCTGCGTGAGCTTGCTGTGCTCATCGTTGTGCAGAACGTCGTTCGCGATTGTCGAGTCAGTCTTGCTCTGTTCCATGCATTACCTCCTCGTGTTGGGGCAGGAGGCTTCTTCTCAACTCTGCTTCCGGGTCCGAGACGAAGTCCTGCCGAATCCCTTGCAGGTGACTTTCCGAAACACGCAATCATCATTCCGAACCCGGCCCGCAACTCGCGCTTGTGGGGACCAGCGGATCAGAACCGCCTTGGGGGGCCGCTCTGACAAAAGGATAGACCTTTGGCGTCCAAAAACAGCCCGCGCCCCCGAACTTCAACGGGAAACGGCTTGCATCCGCAAGATAAAACGGATGGATACTGACCGCGACAACAGCTGCCAGCAGCAGCGCTATAAACTCCCCTTCATCGCAAACTCAATCACCCGCGCCGTCTGCTCCTCATCTTCGCCCGAGGAAATCATCAGTTGATACAGGTGCGGATTATTCCATTCCTTCCCGAATCGCATTCTCAAGTAGTGCGCCCGCTCAGTGTCCACATCGCGAATCCGATGTTCGATGTTTGCGCCCGGCTCCAGTCGCGTTCGCAGCCGATGAATCCGAACGCGCAACGGAGCATACACAAACGCGTGAAACACATCTGCCTTCAATTGCAGAATGCACTGGGCCCCGCGGCCAACGATGACGCAGTCGCCGGCCGTGTACGCGTGCTCGATAATCTGCCGTGTCAGGTCGGTCATCACGTCTTCGTCAAAGCATTTTTCCTGCTCCAGTGCCACGCCCGCAGCCAGGGCTGCGCCCCGCATGGCCTGGCGGTTCATCCGGCGCAGCCAGCCGTCAACGTGTTCGTCAAACCGGCTTACGATGCCCGCATCCACGTGCGCCGCGCAGGCAATCTCGTCAATCAGCGCACCATCCAGCAACTTCCAGCCCAACCGCTTCGCAATCGACTGCGCGATTCTTCCGCCGCCGCTTCCAAACTCCCGCGAAACCGTCAACACCCGGTAGTCCATCTGATGCCTCCCCGTCCCGATGACGGCATCCACGCTACGCCCGTCCGTCGTCTCCGGCTGTGATCTCCCTCACCGACTCCTATTTTTTCAATGAGACGAAAAGACTTGGCGGCAAATAGAAAGGGCCAGGCCGAGACTTCAGCCTGACCCCTGATTCGATTCGCCTTCGAATCAGTAAATGACCTTCAACCCAAACTGGAAGATCCGCGGCTCAAACGTGCTCGTAATCTGGCCGCCTCCTGTCGGGTTTCCGGTAATCGTCGAAACTGGCACTGAGCCGCCCACGCCCGCAGTCGCAGAGGTCGTACCCTGCGATCCGCTGATCGTGCCCGGCAGATATAGGTTGGTGTGGTTGAACAGGTTGTAGACTTCTGTGCGGAACTCCATCTTCAGGCGCTCTCCCGGCAGAGTGAAGCGCTTGTTCAGATCAAGATCCGACTCATAGAACGCCGGCGTGCGCCCGGGGTTGCGCGGCGCATTGCCAAACGGACTCAGCACATTTCCTGCGACGTCCTTGATCGGCGGCATCTCGAATGCGGAGAAGTTGATGTAATTCACATATCCCGTGTTCGCCGCACGCGACGAGCGTCCCTGCGTCACCTTCTTGCCAGGCACAAGATCCGGCCGGTATTCGTTGGCGCCGCGGTACGTTGCCGAAATCTGCAGCGAAACCTGCTGCGCCGAGTTTGGCGAATAGGTGATGTTGAACGGTGTGCCTGCCTGCATGGTGTTGATGCCACTGATCTGCCATCCGCCAAGTAGCGCATCCGTCAGTCCGTTTGCGTTCGAAAGGAAATGACGTCCGCGGCCGAATGGCAACTCGTACACCAGGCTGGTCACATTGGCGATCGGCAGGTTGTAGTCCGATTGCCCGTAGTCTCCTCTCAAGTTGTTGCCATCCTGCGGAGAAGGCGTATTGGCCTCGAGCGACGCCGAAGCATTATCCAGCGAGTGCTCCCACGTGAACGAGTTCAGCAGCGTGAGTCCACCCACAAAGCGCTGCTCATACCGGGCCTGCAGTGCGTTGTAGTTTGAGTAGAACTCATTCAGCGCCTCGGTGATATCGCTGGGCCAGCTCGTAAACGGCCGTGCAAATCCGAGCGAAGGATTCTTCTGGTTGCCATTGAGGAAGCCTTGCAGCTTCAGTCCGTGGTTGCCTACGTAAGCCAGATCGAGCAGCGTATTCTTCGCCAGTTGTTGCTGCACGTCGAAGAAATAATTCTCCACGTAGCTGTCGCGTGTGTTCTTCGGAATCCACGTGATGTTATCCGTCGCCGGGTTGAACGATGTCACCAGTCCCGAAGGATATCCCTGATCGGCCGTCACATAGCAACTAGGCGTCGTGGAACCAGTAGGAATAATCTGCGCCGGCAGAGGCGAGCTGCAATGATTCGTCGTGCTAGGTTTGATCTGCGTCACCGCCGCAAACTGCGCCTGCGGTGCGTTGATGCCCAGGATGTCTCCCGATCCGGCGCGCGTGTAATGCACATAGCCCGTGCCGAACCCACCGCGCACGACCGTCCTCGGCGACAACCCGTACGCAAATCCAATCCGCGGCGACCAGTCGGCGAGGTCAGGATTGACGAGCGTCTTCCCGTACGTCCCGCCAGGATTAACGGGCGTGATCCCGTTGCCCGCGACCGCTCCAGGGGTAGTGGTCAGCACCGTCTGCGTGGCCGGGTCGAAGTTGGAGATGTTGTTCTTCCACTCCGAGTAAGGCGAACCATACTCCCAACGCACACCCAGATTCAGCGTCAGGTTCGGTGTGACCTTCCAGTCATCCTGCGCATAAGCGCTGTCCATCGTCTGGCGCAGGTGCACCACAAAATAGTTGGCAAGCTGATAGCTGGTCGTCGTGCCAAACAGGAAGTCAGCCCAGTAGGTATCCGTCACCGGCGACGTTGGAGCCGCACCGCCGCTGGCAGTCGTTGCGCAGAGCGGCGAAATGGCCGCATCGCATAGGCTGTATCCGCTGCCATAGGTGAACGATCCATACAACGGATTGTTGTCGTTCACCGCCATCCAGATATGCTCGTACTCATATCCGAATTTGAGCGAGTGCTTGCCCTTGACCCATGTGAAGTTCACCTTCGGATCGAGCAGCGCCGGATTCTGCCACTGCGGATTCGTGCTCTGCCGTCCGAAGCCCGTAAAGCCGCTGATCCCCACCGACGGCAGACCGCCAGCCACAATCGAATTCGCCGGCAATCCAGGAATCGTAAAGTCGTTTTGCCCGATCGAGAGCGTGTACTTGCCGGCCTTGGTTCGTGAAAGTCCCAGCCGCGCATCCATGATCTTGTTGCTGCCAAACGTGTGCGTGTAGCCCAGCGCCACCTGCTGATCCAGCACGCGGATCGTCCCGTTGGTCTGCCCGTCAAGCGGCAGCGGAATCGTGGGATAATTCACCCCGGTTTCCTTGCGGTCGCTTACGCGGAGAAACCACGAGCTGCTGGGATTCTGCTGATAATCCAGGCGAAGATCGCCTTTGTCCGAGTTGTCAGTGAAGGGGATCTGGGCCGAGTAATCATTTGAATTCAGCCCCGTCGTGCCTAGGCCAGCCTGCGGCAACTGTGCGGAGAATTTCTGGAAGTAGCCGAGAATCTGGGACGACAGCGGGTTGATGGCGCCCGACGGAATCGCCGTGCCTGCCGGATAAACAGTGCCCGTAACAGGGTTCCGCACCGGCACCACAAGCTCTCCGTTGAGTTCATTCTGCGTCGGCAGCGTCAGTACGTACAGTGGCCGCAGCGTCTGCCGGAAACCCTCGTAATCGAGAAAAAAGAACAGCTTGTTGCCCACGATCGGGCCGCCAAAGTTCATTCCAAACTGGTTGCGATTGAACGTCGGCTTCTCGAAGGGCACCGTCGCTCCCGTGTTGCTCACGACGCTTGGTTTGAAGAATCCCGCTGCATTCAGATCGGTATTGCGAATGAACTCGTAAAGAGTCCCGTGAAAACTATTCGTGCCGCTTGCCGATGCCACGTTAACCGTCGCGCCCGACGACCGACCGTACTCCGCGCTCTCGTTGTTCGTCACCACGTTGAACTGCGCCACAGAATCCGGTGCGATGGCGATGATCTGGTTATCGAATCCCTGGTTGCTCTCTCCGTATGCGTTATTGTCCATGCCATCGAGCAGATAGTTGTTGAACATGCTGCGCTGGCCGTTGACGTTGTACGCGCCCTCGCGCACCAGGCTGCTGATCGAGCTTGTCGTCGCCGCTGTTGGCGCCTGCCGCGAACCGGTAACCAGCGCCAGCAGATCAGAGAAGTTGCGGCTCACCAGCGGCAGCGCCTCGGTCTGGTAACCCGAAATCGTCTGTCCGCGCTCGCTGGTCTCCGTTTCCACCTGCAGAGCGACATCGCTCACTTCGACCGTCGCGCTCGCTTGGCCCACCTTCAACGTCAAATCGATGCGCGCGCGTCCGCCCACCGCGATCGAAATATTTGTTGCTTCCACCGGCGCAAATCCCTGCGCTTCGGCCAGGATGCTGTACGTGCCCACCCGCAGCGACGGTACGTTGTAGTCGCCCGAACTGTTCGTCGTCACTCTCGTGGCAATTCCCGTATTCGCATTGGTCACAGTCACAGCAGCATTGCTCACCACCGCGCCGGTTGCGTCGTGAATGGTGCCGGTCAGGCTGCCATCCTCATATTGCGCTCTGGCTGTCGTGCCAAAAAGCGCAACGCATAGACCTACCAAAAGAATGATCTTGCAGCGGATGTTTCTCATGATGAGCCGAGCCTAAAGAGCCGTTGTCATGAGTCCGTGAAACGACTGTGAATGGAATGTGAATTGGCGCCCTCTCTGCATGAAACTGAACGGGTTTTCCACGCTCGGTCCGTCTTTCGGCCGCCGCTCGGCGTGCCCAGACCGCTGCCGTACACTGTTCACATCGTTTTAGGTTTGCGGCCCTGCCCGCATGCCCGGAGGTCTACGGATGAAGAAAATCGGCGTCCTGTTCGGCATGGAGAACAGCTTCCCCGGCGCTCTCGTGGAGCATATCAACGCCCGGAACGTCGATGGCCTCCACGCCGAGTTCGTCGAAACCGGCGCCGTGCATCTCGACAAGCCCGCACCCTACGCCGTCATCGTAGACCGCATCTCCCACGACATCCCCTTCTACCGCGCCTATCTCAAGCACGCCGCACTCAACGGCACCGTCATCATCAACAACCCCTTCTGGTGGTCCGCCGACGACAAGTTCTTTAACTACTCTCTCGCCGCCAAACTCGGCGTCGCCGTGCCGCCCACCGTCATCCTGCCCCACAAAAAGCATCCCGAAGGCACCACCGACCGCTCCATGCGCAACCTCGAGTACCCGCTTAACTGGGAATCGGTCTTCACCTACGTCGGCGAACACGGATTCATGAAGCCCGTCGATGGCGGCGGCTGGCGCGACGTCTACCACATCCACAATCGCCCCGAGTTTTTCGCCGCCTACGACCAGTCGCGCGACCTGTGCATGCTTTATCAGAAGGCCGTCGAGTTCAACGAGTACTTTCGCTGCTACGTCGTCGGCCAGAGCAAGGTCCACATCATGCCTTATGACCCGCGCAAGCCGCACCACGAGCGCTATGTGCAGAACCCGCCCGCCTACGACAAGAAGCTCCTCGCCCGCGTCGAAAAGGATGCGCTCGCCCTCTGCCGAGCTTTAGGCTACGACCTTAACACCGTCGAATTCGCAGTGGAAAACGGCATCCCCTACGCCATCGACTTCATGAATCCAGCCCCCGACGCCGACCTCAACTCCGTAGGCCAGGCCAACTTCGACTGGATCGTCCGCGAGGTGGCAGATCTGGCCATCTCCAAAGCAAAAGACGCACCTGAAGCGCCGAAAGAGTTCCGCTGGGCCACGTTCCTCTCGGGTACTTCCGCTGCTGTTCTCGCAAAGAGGCCCGCAGCAAAGAAATCTCCTGCAAAAAAATCCGCGCCCAAGAAGTCAGCGAAAGCCGCAGTCCCCAAACCCTCCGAGTCTACGGACTGAAATTGTTTTGCAATTTTTCATTGAGACGATTTGTCATCCTGAGCGACCAACGGGAGCAGAAGGATCTGCGGTTGTTTCTCCTCCTGCGTCGGGTGCCCGATTCATGCGTGTTGTTTGCGCATGGGTCGGGAACCACGGATCCAACCTCTGTGTCTCCTGAGGAGTTTTCGCCCCAAGGCAGGCTCGCCCCTGGTTATAAGCTCGATCCGAAAGCCAGCAGGCGGCCGTCGCAATCCTTCACCACAAACTCTCGCAAGCCCCATGGCATGTCGCCAAGTTCTCGAGTGAACTCTACGCCCCTGGCTGCGAGTTCCGCATAGAGCGCGTCCGCATCCGCGACAGAAAGATACGCGTCGAGCAGTTCGTCCTCATACTTGTCAAGATTAGCTGTGGGCGGCTCGGCGCAGCGGAAATGAATCGCGTGCTCATCGCGCGCCACGATAGCGTAGACCGGCGGATCCTGCCAAGTCCCGAGACACTCAAAGCCTAGCTTGTCTTTGTAATAAGCGAGCGTCCTCGGGATGTCCATTGTGAAAAACTGAGGCGCAATCTTACGAATCATTGGCCAAGTCTATCGCAGCCCTTGCCAGGACCATCGCAAGTCTCTCGGTCTCTGTTTCACGCCACCTTGCGGAAAGTGAGGTTGTACCGGTAAGGCCCCGTCAGCGGATGGTCCCCCGACTTCAGCGGCTGCACGCCATGAAAGCGCATCCGCGAAGGTCCGCCCCACACAATCACGTCGCCATGCTCCAGAAGAATGCGCTTCGTCTTGTCCGTCCGCAGAAAACCGCCCAGCAGGAATATGCACTCCAGCCCCAGCGAGATCGAGACGATCGGCTGGTACAAATCAAATTCGTGCCGGTCCTGGTGAATCCCAAGCTTCGTGCCTGCCTGATAGCGATTGATGTGGCATGTATCTGGGCGGAACTGCGGAAATCCAGAACGCACCGCACAGCGAACCGCAAAATCCGAAAGCACGCGCGGCATTGGTGGCCACATACGGCGCACACTGGGATTCTGCGGATCCCACCGCCGTCGGAACGCTTCGGGAGTGCCACAGTCCGACACCATCACAGACATTGGCAGTCCGCTCGGAGTCGTCGCATTGTGAAGCGGTGCAGCCGCGAGAATGCCCTCCACGGCAGCAAAGAACTCGCTGTCCTGTGGCAGCGCCAGACCTCGCATCAACACCGCGCCCGGGTAGATCTCCTCATGCGTCGGCTCCGCCGCAAGTTGGGAAAAGAGATTCATCGCCTAAATTCATCCTACCTCAAAGGCGAACAAAAAGCGAATATTTCTGGAAATCCCAAATCCAACCCTTCGGTGTCCCTCAGTCCCTCAGTCCCTCGTCCCTGGCTCCCTGCCGCATCAGCTCTTTTACCTCTTCGTCACTCGTCGCCCCGAACTCCCGGTAAAACAAACTCACCGCATCCAGCGGCTCCGGAACCATCGCGCAAACCACCTGGTCCGCCTCATGCGCCAGCTCCTCGCACGTACTACTCGCCCCTACGGGGACGGCAACAATCACCCGCCGCGCTCGTTCTTTCACCGCGCGAATCGCTGCCCGCATGCTCGCGCCGGTCGCCAGCCCGTCGTCAACAAGAACGACAGCCCGCCCAGCAATTTCCACCGCCGGCCGTCCTTCGCGATAAAGGCTCTCGCGCCGCAACATTTCCTGCGTCTCGCGCTCTATCACGTATTCAAGCTTCTTCTCTGACACGTGGTACGAACGCACGACGTAGTCATTCAGCACGACGCCTCCGCCGCTCGCGATTGCGCCCATTGCCAGCTCTTCCTGCCCCGGCAGGCCCAGCTTGCGCACCACAAGGATGTCCAGCGGCAGCGCACACGTTTTCGCCACCTCATACGCCACCGGCACACCCCCGCGCACCAGCCCCAGCACCACACCATCCTTCAAATCAGGCAGCGCGGCCACAAGTTCTCCCACCACCCGCCCCGCCTCTCGTCGATCCTGAAACATTTCACTCACGCGCAGGATTGTATGCTCGTCAGCTGCGAACTATGAACTCGGAACTTTGAACTGCGGCTTTACAATTGCCACACGCTGTCTTAGGAGCATCCATTGCGCCCCTCCTTCTCGCTCGGCATCGAAGAGGAATACCAGACCATCGATCCGGTCACGCGCGACCTGCGTTCTCACATCCAGACCGAGATGCTCGCGCAGGGCAAGATGCGCCTGCAAGAGCGGGTCAAGGCAGAGATGCACACCTCGGTAGTGGAAGTCGGCACGCGCATCTGCCGCAACATCGACGAGGCCCGCGAAGACATCTACGAACTACGCCGCGAAATGATCAAGCTCGCCCGCGAGCACCATCTCGAGCTTGTCGCTGGCGCCACGCACCCTTTCGCTGACTGGCGCACGCAAGAGATTTATCCGGACCCGCGCTACCACCAGGTCGTCAAAGATCTCCAGCTCGTCGCCCGCGCCAATCTGATCTTCGGCCTCCACGTCCACGTTGGCATCGAAGACCGCGAAGCCGCCATCCGCATCATGAATTCCATGCGCTACTTTCTGCCGCACATCATGGCGCTCGCCACCAACTCGCCCTTCTGGCTCGGCCTCAACACTGGCTACAAAGGCTATCGCGCAAAAGTCTTTGAGAACTTCCCCCGCACCGGAATTCCAGACGCTTTCTCCAGCTATTCTGAATTTGAAAACTACGTCAGCTTGCTGGTCCGCACCAACTGCATCGACAATGCCAAGAAAATCTGGTGGGACATCCGCCCGCATCCCTTCTTCAACACCGTCGAAGTCCGCGCCTGCGACATCCCTCTGCGAGCCGAAGAAACCGTCGCCATCGCAGCGCTCATCCAGGCCACCGCGGCCTACCTCTACCGTCTCCACGCCGCCAACCAGGATTTCCGCCAGTATGCGCGTCCGCTCCTGATGGAGAACAAATTTCGCGCCGTCCGCTATGGTCTCGATGGCCATCTCATTGACTTCGGCCGCCAGCAGGAAGTGCCCGAGCGCGATCTGCTCGAGGAATATCTCGTCCTCATCGACAGGGAAGTAGACGAACTCGGCAGCAGGGAAGCGATTGACGGCATCCGCAAAATCATGCAGACCGGCACCGGCGCGGACCGTCAACTCAAAGTCTTCGAGGAATCCAAGGGCGATCTGAAGGCGGTGGTCGACTACATGGCCGCCGAAACCCGCGCCGGATTATAAAGAGCAACCATCCAGTTGCCCAATCTGTGGCGTTGTCATCCTCAGCGACCAACGGAGTTGAAGGATCTGCGATTGGCTTGCGAACGCATAACCCAACAGGCCGGCTATCCCGCACGCTTTTGTTTTTTTCGATACTGCGAATTCAACTTCACAGAAATAAAGGAACCGTCAATTACTTCACCGCCTCAGCCACGACAGAAACCTCCACGCGCTTTCCGCTCCCCGGCATATCCACCGAACCCAACATCACTGGCTTTCCCATCACGATCGCCGATTCGCCCTCCAGCACCGACTGGTGAATCACCGGATCCTGGATTCCCACATTCGATTTCTCCTCGGCCACGCTCGTCTGCTCAATCTTCGTGTGCAGCCGCATTTCATCGCCACGTCCATCGAGTGTCGCATCCAGGTTGATTCCCACGTCCATATACTGCACCTGCGTCTTCTGATCCGAGCCAGTTCCGTAGGTCCCCGTCACAATCGGTACCCGCGCTCCCTGCTTCAGCGTCGTCTTGTTCCCCGATCCAACTATCATCACAAAGCGCTGCGAGCCGCCATTAGCGCCACCGTCGCTGATCGTGTACGTCAGCCGATACGTCTTCCGCGGACGATCGATATCCGCCAGAATCTTCTGCGCCCTCGCAAGGTCCTCCGCAGTGGCAAAAATCGACATTGCGTTCGCCGACTCGACGCGGTAGATCTTTGCCTTCGGCAGCATGTTCCGCAAGTCCGTCACAGCGTCGTTCGCTTCGCGGTTCCCCGTCAAATTGGTCAGATATAGCGTCGCATAGCTTTCAGCCGGCTTCTGATCGGCACTCTGCGTCTGCGCGACTGCGCTACGAGTAGCCAACATCGCCAAAACCGCTCCAGCTGTCGCCAAAATGCACGACAACCGCCGAACTGCATCCTCTGCATTCCGTCTCATCGCAAGCCTCTCCAGGTGTTTCGCTTTGAGGCACGCAGACCGCACCGAACCGTTGCGCCTCTACTTACAGGACGCCGCATCAGCACTTTCGCTCAGCACTTTTTCGAAGCGTCACAGTCACTTCGAGCGAATCCCGGTGCAGAGCACGATAATTTCAACAGCACGCATTTTCGACGCATACGTCGACCTTGAGGTGAATCCTTGGATTGTCGAGCGGCTCGAAATCTCGCAGCGCTGATATTGGTGGCCACGCTTTTCGCCGCCGCGCAGCCTTCTTCGCAGCCCGACCCCACCGCCATCATTCGCGACCTCGACGCCGCCAACCAGGCCCGCTTCGATGATGTCCTCAGCTTCACCGACGTTGAGCATTACTCGGTCTTCCGCGGCGGTGACGAGGCGCACCCTGCTGCCGAGATGACCGTGAAGATGACCTACAAGAAAGGAATCGGCAAACACTACGAGATCCTCTCGCAATCCGGCTCATCCCTGGTCCAGAAATTCGCCCTCCAGCCGCTCATCGAGAACGAAAAGGCAATCAATGGCCCAGCCAAAGTCGCGCAATCCTGGTTCATCTCCGCGAACTACGAGATGCGCCTCAAGCCCGGCGTCACGCAAACCATCGACAGCAGGGCCTGTCTCGCACTGGCCATCACGCCACGCCGCAAAGCGCCCAACATGATCGACGGCACCCTCTGGGTCGACGCCAACAGCCACACACTCGTTGAGGTCGAAGGCATCGCCTCCAAGAACCCATCGGTTTTTGCAGGAACCACAAAGATGATGCGCCGCTACGCCAACATGCAGGGGTACGCCATGGCCACACACGCTCGCGCCGAATCCAGCAGTATGCTCTTCGGAAAGACGGTCATCACCATCGACTACAGCGACTACCACTTCGAACTCCGCACGGCACGATGACTACGCCGCCTTACTGCGAAACGCGTCGACATTTTCGGTAATCCACCGATCCAGTCCAATCGGCCTTCTGCCGAGTACGTCTTGAACGCCGTCCGTCGTAGTCCCCACCCGCCCCTCGCGAATCGCGCGCCACAACTCCACGTGCGCTTCTGTCTCTTCATCAGAAGCGCCCGTTGCCTGAAAGCGCAGCCTCGCCTCTTCATCCGACAGCGTCTCGTACCTCAGATCTCTTCCGATCGCCGCGCCAAGCCTCGCCGCAACTTCCGCGAAGCTCAATGCCTCCGGCCCGGTCAGCGCAAGTGCGTCTCCCACAAACTCGTGGCTCGTCAATGCCCGCACTGCGACGGCCGCAATGTCGTCGGGATGAATGAAAGCTCTCTTGCCATTTCCGGTAGACGTGCGCACTACGCCCTCTGCCTGAATCGATCCCGCCCAAGCCAATAGGTTCGTCATGAACCCTGTTGGCCGTAGAAAGGCGAAGAGGACTCCGCTCGCACGAATTGCCGCCTCGCCTCTCTCGTGCCATGCTCCAATTGCGAGGCTCTGCTCCACATCCAGCGACGACAGCTTCACTACATGCCCAATGTCTGCATCCCTGGCTGCGCGTGCCGCAATCTCATCCAGCATTGGAATATTCGGACCCGAAGTCACCAGGAAGAGCGATTCCACACCCCGCAGAGCCGCCGTCAGAGATTCCCGATCTCCCAGGTCTCCAACCCGAACATCGACGTTCTGACCAAACCGCGCCTGTGCCTTCGCTCCATCCCGAACAAACAGGCGAGGACGCTCCTCTCGCTCTACCAGTTGTTTCACCACTCTCGCCCCAACCTCTCCCGTCGCCCCGGTAATCAGATAAGTCATGTCTTCGACCTCCTCCATCAATATGTGAGTAAATCTCACAAACTGTAGAGAATATAGATCTGCAGAGCTGGCATGTACACTCGCCTAGCGCGCTCAACATAAGTTGTTGATAAAACGACGGGAGCAAACAAAAGATATATATAAGCTCACATTTGTCGTAATCTAACTGTGATGAGCAGACGATCTGCTGCACTGCATAGGCGTCAGCCGCAGCAACTCCGCGCTCGCCAAACCGTCGATGCCATTCTCGAAGCCGTCATTCGCATCATGAAGCGAGAGGGAATGGACGCCGTAACGACCAACCGTATTGCTGAAGTCGCCGGTGTCAGCATTGGCTCCGTCTATCAGTACTTTCCTGATAAGCGTGCCATTTTTGCCGCTCTTCATCAGCGTCATATCGAGCAGATCGACCGCGTCATCGAAACCATGCTCATTCAAAACGCATCCTTACCCCTCGAACACCTCATGCCTGCGTTGGTCGACGCCATGATCGACACCCACTCCGCCGATCCCGAGCTTCACGACCTGTTTGTGGCGTATGTGTCGCCTCAGGCGGGAGGAACAAGAAGCTTCGCTGAGCGGATGCATGGCGCATTCCGGCTCGCCCTCTCTGCTCGATCGAGCGAAATGAAAAAGAGGCGCGATCTCGACAAGCATGTATTCGTAATGACCCACATGTTCGAATCGCTTTGTCACGGCGCCGTTCAGCAGCGGCCTTCGCGTCTGCCCCTCACAGAAGCCAAAGCAGAAATCGTTAGAGCAATCCTGGCCTATTTGCATTCGTGAAGATACCCGTATTGCCCGCGTCCCTCGGATGCTGCTCTAGTGCCCAGCCCCCGCACCACCGCACGAATCCGATTGGCGCTCTCCCGCAATCCACTCTCCTCGTCCACTGTCATCGGAATCGGCAACGGCGCCTCAATCCCTTTACGCCCCACAATGCGCGGCAGGCTCAGGCACACGTCTTCCATTCCCCGGAACCCACGCAGCAATCCGCTCACCGGCAGCACGCGTCTCTCATCAAACAAAATCGCTTCGAGAATATTGCACACCGCCAACCCCACGGCGTAGTTCGTCGCGCCCTTGCCCTGGATCACCTGGTACGCCGCTTCCTTCACATTCTTTACGATGGCGTCCTTGTCTCCCGATGTCAGCCGCCCGTGTCCCTCCACGCTCCATTGGCTGAGCGGAATCGATCCAATTGTCGCACTCGCCCACAGCGGAATCTCCGAATCGCCATGCTCGCCAGCAATATAAGCATGCACATTCTGCACCGCGACATCGCAGTGCTTCGCCACCAGGTAGCGAAACCGCGAACTGTCCAGCACTGTGCCCGACCCCACCACGCGTTGCCAGGGCAATCCCGTCAGTTTCAGCGCCAGCTCGGTCACCACGTCCACCGGATTCGTCACCATTAGCAGCAGTGCATCCGGCGCCACCCGCACTACCTCCGGCAGAATCTTCGCGCAGATCTGTGTATTGGCCTCCGCTAGATCCATGCGTGTCTGCCCAGGCTTCTGCTTTGCACCGGCGGTCATCACCACAACATCCGAGCCGCGCAGCACCTCCACATCATCTCCGCCATCGACCTTGGCCTGCGGCGCAAACAGCAGCCCATGGTTCAGGTCCAGTACTTCCGCTTCTACCTTAGACCGAGCAATATCAAAAAGACTGATCTCGCGCGCCACCCCACGAATCAGCGCTGCGTACGCAATCGTCGCGCCCACGCTGCCCGCGCCTATGATTCCAATCTTTGCCATCTATCTCCCCGTCCGACCCACGAGAATTGCTACTCCAGGATTCCAGACACCGACACACAACCGGGTGCCCCATTGACAGGTTTTCGTCAATCGGGTGGTTACACCCATTCGCCTGCGCGCATCAGGGGTTCCAGTGTCCCCGTTGCGGTCACGCCATCGATGTCGAGCTTATCCGACCCGATCATCCAGTCCACGTGGATCAGGCTCTCATTTGCGCCCTTCGCCGCAAGCTCTTCCTTACTCAGCTTGTCGCCATCGTGCACCGTCGACGAGTACGACTGGCCCAGCGCAATATGCGACGCCGCGTTCTCATCGAACAGAGTATTCAGAAAGATCTGTCCACTCGACGCAATCGGCGATGAGTGCGGCACCAGCGCCACCTCGCCGAGCCGCCGCGCGCCCTCATCAGTCTCAATCAGCTTGCGCAGCACCTCTTCGCCGCGGGACGCGTGCGCCTCCACAATCCGGCCACCTTCAAACCGCACGTGAATGCCTTCAATCATCGTCCCCTGGTGCGAAAGTGGCTTTGTCGCCGTCACTGTTCCATCTGCGCGATCCTTGTGCGGCATGCTGAACACTTCCTCGGTCGGCATATTCGGAATGCAATAGATTCCGTTGCCCGCCGTCGTTCCACCGCCCATCCAGAAGTGATCGTCCGCCAGACCAAGCGTGAAATCCGTGCCCGGCCCGCGATACTTCAACGCTGCATAGCGCTTCTCATTCAGATAATCCGCGCGCTTGTGCAGCCCCGCATCGTGACGTTTCCAATCGCTCACCGGATCGTCCACATTGATTCGAGTTGTCTCGAAGATCGCATCCCACAGCTTCGCGAGAGCCACATCCCGGGCATCCTCAGGAAACATCTGTGCAGCCCAGGCGGGCGTTGCGCACGACACGATCGTCCAGTTAATTTCATGCCGCGTAATCAGCTCCAGCGCAGGACGGTACGCCAGCGACACCGCGCGGTTGGCTCGCCCAACCTTGTCCGGATCTTCATTCGAAAGCAGCGACGGATTTCCGCCTGCGATCGCCAGTCGCGCTGCCCCGCTCTTGAAAGCCGCGCCCATCCCGTCGTAGAGCCAATTCGCCGCCTTGTCGAAGGCCGCATCCGGCGCATAGTGATAGCGCATCAGCGTCGCTTCATCATCGGCAAAGAGCGTCGTCACCAGCGACGCTCCTGCTCGATAGGCCTGCTCCGTGATGCGCCGCGCCAGTGCCAGGGAGTCCAGGGAAGCCGTCATCACCAACTCCTGGCCTTCTTTCAATCCCAATCCAACCTGCACCGCCACTTCTGCCAGCAGGTCCAATTTCTGTTCATGTGTACGCTCGACCGCCGCAATCGCCGATCCCATCTTGCACCTCCTCGTTTCTCAAACAAATCTCTCCGCGCCCGCGACTTCCTGCGTGCCGACCGGGTTCCATCATTTTAGGTCCCCACCCGCCGGGTGTTGGGCCTTCGCCGCGATCCGAGCCATTCAGCCCAAATCCGCATGCGCTACAGCCCACTGGAACAACAAGAAGCGCTGGCCGCGTAAGCCAGCGCTCCACACAAACCGCGAACCCTGGGTGCCCCAAGTCAAGGATGGGAAAGCACGAACCCCAACGATTCGTGCCTTCATCCCGCACCGCATCAATTCATCAGCTTCATCGTCAGATACGTGTACTCCTCCGCCTCTGTCCGCGCCGCCTGCCGGTTATCCGCCCCAGCGCCATGCCCACCTTCCGTGATCTCATCGTAATAAAACGGCAGGTGATACTCCTCCATCTTTGCCGCAAACTTGCGTGCATGCACGGGTCCCACGCGATCGTCCGCCGTTGTCGTAAAAATCAGCGGCTCCGGATAATGCCCATCCGCTTTCAGCTGGTTGTACGGCGAAATCGAAGCCAGAAACGCCCGCTCTTCCGGCACGCTCACTGACCCGTACTCGCCCACCCACGACGCGCCCGCCGACATGTGCTCGTACCCCAGCATGTCCAGCAGCGGAACCTGGATCACAACCGCCTTCCACATCTCCGGATGCTGATTGAACTCCACGCCCATCAGCAACCCGCCATTCGATCCGCCTTCAATGCCTAGCCGCTCCGTCGAAGTGAACTTCCGCGCCACAAGGTCCGCTGCGACGGCATAGAAATCGTCATAAATCCTCTGCCGATGCGTCTTCAGCCCTGCATCATGCCACGCCGGCCCAAACTCTCCGCCGCCGCGAATGTTCGCCAGCACAAACGATCCGCCGCGCTCCAGCCATAGCTTGCCCATCACCGCGCCGTAGTAAGGCGTATTCGACACCTGGAATCCGCCATACGCCGTCAGCAGTGTCGGCGTGCTGCCGTCCATCGGAATATCCTTCCGATGCACGACAAAGTAGGGCACTTTTGTTCCGTCTTTCGACGTTGCTTCCAGCTGCTCCACTACGTCGCGCGACGCATCGAACAGCGACTTCTGTGTCTTGCCTGGCTTCAGCGACGCATCTGCGGCGTCTCCCAATAACACGCCCGACGGCGTCAGGAAGCCCGTTTGCGCCATGAAGAACTTATCGTCCAGCGAGCTCGCCGCCGCAATCCCGATCGACTGGTTATCCGCCACCGGCAGCTTCACCCGCGTCCACGTTCCATTCTTCCCATGCGTGTAGACATACGCGCGTCCCTGCACGTGCTCCAGCGTTGTCAGCAGTACGTGGTTTTTCGTCGTCGCCACCTGCTGCGCAAATTCCTGCGACGTTGGCGCAAACAATACCGTTGGCTTCAGGTGTACCGGGTCAGCCTTCGTGGCGTCGAGGTCCAGCGAAACCACCGAACCCTGCACAATGCTTTTCGTCTGTCCTGCAGGCGTCCAATTCTCTTCCAGCGACACCAGCAATTGGTTATCCTGCAAATCCTCCAGGTCTGCCTTCAACGGCAGCTCCAACTTCTTTGGTCCGCTCGGCAGCAGCAGGTACCATTCGTGCTCAAAGGTCGTCTTGTTCCGCTCCACTACCGCGATGCGATGTCCTTGTCCGTCCACCATTACTGCCGGATTATCGCCGTATCCGTTGTCCTTCGTGTCGCCCCGATACACCTCCACCGCGCTCTCCAGTGGCGTGCCGCGCTTCCACTTCCTAATCGTGATTGGATACCCCGCCTCGCTCATCGTGCCCGGACCCCAGTCGCGACCGATCAACAGCGTATCCTTGTCGAGCCACGCCACCCGCTGCTTGCCGCGCGACATCACAAACCCGTCCTCGACGAACTTGCCCGTCTTCAAATCGAATTCGCGCAGCGTGATCGCATCTTCGCCGCCAACCGACAACGCCACCATGCAGCGTTCTTCTTCGGGCTCCATGCAGTCCAGTCCTTTGCCCACCCAGCTCTGCTTGTCCTGTTTGCCCAGTGCGTCGTAGTCGATGACCGTCTCCCACTTCGGATCATCCGTCAGGTAGCTCTCCAGCGTTGTCCGCCGTACAATCCCGCGCACATGATCCTTATCGCGCCACGTGTTGTACACCAGCCCGCCGCGAAATGTCGGGTACGCCAGTTTCTCCGGCGAGTCCAATACCCTCAGGGCTGCCTCATCGAGCTCCGCGAATGGCTTCTGCTTCTCCAGCACCGCCGCGGTCCGCGCATTCTCAGCCTTCACCCACTCCATCGGCTTATCGCCGTGGATATCCCCAAGCCACGCGTACTTGTCCGCCTGCTCCCCCGCCGGTCCCTGCGCAAGGGTTGGCCGTGTCCCTCCGCCAACAACCGACAGCACCAAGGTCCCTGCAACTGCCGCAACGCCCCACATTCTGCGCATCTTCAACTCGCCCTCCTTAAATGCCTCTATGCGGTCCCGGGGGAACCCACATTGTTTTGCTTGTGATGGATAGGAATCTCAACTCCAGGTCAGGAATGCCGTGTCCGTTATCTTAAACGACCGCCGGTCTCCCGGTTCGATGAATTGAGCTCCGATTCTGCCTCCACCCATCATTTTTGCTACCCTCAATAGATACGCACCTCCCGTGCGCATCCCCAGCTGACGGAGCACCATCATCGCAAGCCTTACCGCCACCGCCTCGCATCTGTTGTCGCAGGCCTACCCTGCTGAATTCATTCCCGGCGCCCGCTCCGCTGTCTTCACCTGCCTGCGCATCCAGCCCAACGAGAAGGTCACGCTCATCACCGACCGCGTCACCGAGCCCATTGCCGCCTCCATTGCCGCGCAACTCGCCGAACTTGGCTGCCCTTTCAATGCCTTCATCCTCGAAGATCTCGCGCCGCGTCCGCTCACGGACATGCCTGCTGCCGTCCTTGAAGACATGGAAACTTCGGCCGTCTCCATCTTCGCCGTGCAGGTGCAGCCCAACGAACTTCATTCCCGCATGCAGATGACTGACGTTGTCAATCGACGCCACATGCGCCACGCCCACATGGTCAACATCACGCCCGAAATCATGTGCGACGGAATGCGCGCGGACTACGACCAGGTCGACCGCCTCTCGCAGCAGGTCCTCGACCGCGTTCGCCGTGCCACCCGCATTCGCGCCACCACCGCCGCCGGCACCAGCATCATTTCCGACATGAACCCTGCTTACAAGTGGTTCAAGACCTCCGGCATCATCTCGCCGGAAAAGTGGGGCAATCTCCCCGGCGGCGAATGCTTCACCTCTCCCGGCGAAGTCAACGGGACTTTCGTAGTAGATGGCGTCGTCGGCGACTGGCTGTGCGCGCGCTACGGCCTGCTCGCGTCCACACCGCTCACCATCGAGATCGCTAAGAATCGCATCGTCTCGTGCAGCAGCACCAACAAACAACTCGGGCAAGACTTCTGGGCCTACACGCACACCGACGAAAACTCCGATCGCGTCGGCGAATTCGCCATCGGTACCAACATCGGCGTCTCCCGCGTCATCGGCAACATCCTGCAGGACGAAAAATTTCCCGGCATCCATATCGCCTTCGGCAATCCCTACGGCGAACACACCGGCGCCCCCTGGCGCTCCGGCACCCACATAGATGTCGTCGGATTAGGCTTCAACATCTGGCTCGAATCGCCAGACGGCGAACAACAAATCATGCACGAAGGCAAATTCCTCATCTCGGCTTGATAATTAACGCACGGTCTGACAGCTCAACCTGGGCTCATCGAGGATCTCAACAAGAGCGCTACGAGGAAGCGTGAGCCACCTTGCGAGCCTGTGACGCTCGCAGCCAAAGATCCGGGGAGGCGCCAGGCCCCCGCTCTCCCATGGCGTGCTTGCACAGCGTAACCGCACGCGCGACGCGCTGAGGCCTTCCTGCTTTTGACCCGCGTATACTCACTGCATTAAGCACTCAGGAGACACTCGATGCCCCGGAACCGCAGGCTTGTCTCAATCGTCCTGTTCCTCGCCGCGCTTTTCGTCCCCTCACTCGCGCAAGCGGAGCCCGCCATCTGGGTCGTCAAGGGACCGCACGCCACGGTCTACCTTTTCGGCACCATTCATGCGCTGCAGAAAAACGACACCTGGCGCTCACCCAAAATCGATGCCGCCATCCAGCAAAGCCAGACTCTCTGGCTCGAAATTCCCAACGTCGACGACGCCGCATCCATGCAGCCACTCGTCGTGCAACTGGGCATGGATAAAGCTCACCCGCTTTCCACCAAGCTCACTCCCGATCAACTCGCCAAGCTCAACCAGGCTGCAGCAAGTGCCGGCCTCCCGGGCGGCGAAGCCATGCTTGAACCCTTCAGGCCCTGGCTTGCAGCCCTTACGCTCAGCCTCGTGCCTCTCATGCAGGCCGGCTACGATCCCAACACCGGCGTCGAGATCGAGCTGAAGCCGGAATTCGTCAAAGCCAACAAACCCGTAAAAGGCTTCGAAACCGCCGAGCAGCAGATGCGCTACTTCGCCGATATGCCGGACAAGGCACAGGTCGACTTCCTCAGTTCTGAGCTCGACGACTTCGATTCCACCGTAGACAAATTCACGCAGATGCTCGCCGCCTGGTCCGCCGGCGACGTAGATGCGCTCGACAAGCTCAACAACGCCGAGTTTCGCGACAAATATCCTGACCTCTTCCAGATCCTCGTCGTCAAGCGTAACCGGGCCTTCACCGCGCGGATTCAGGACCTGCTCAAAGGCGACGGCGTCAGCCTCGTAGCCATCGGCGCCGGACACCTCGTCGGCAAAGACGGTGTCCCCGCCATGCTCGAAAAACAAGGCTACAAAGTCACACGCGAATGATCTAGTGCGCACCAGCTAGTGAGCGCCGTACGTCTGGGGCCCTACGCAGTGGGGTAAGCGGCGCGAAGGACCTTGCTTTTGTTCGTCTCGAACGAGGCAGGTGCCGATCCTTCTGCCCTCTGTTTCATGGTGGGAAGGCACGACACTCCCGAGCACGGCTTACCCCTTCGCAAACTGCAGAAACGCCTCCACCACCCGCCCCGGCAGCTCCGCACGATTTCGCGGAGTCAGCAACTCATGTCCCGCTCCCTCCGCCATCAGCAACTCCGTCCGAGCCGGAATCAATTTCAGAGCCGCCTCCATCTCCGCTTTCGATCCGAATCCATCCCGCTCGCCGCTCACAAACAGCGCCGGGGTCTGCAGAGAAGGGAAGTGCGCCGTCCGCATCTGCTCCGGTTTCTTTGGCGGATGCAGGGGATACGAGAGCAACAGAAGCCGCTCCACCAGCCCCGGCGCACTCGCAGCCAGCATCGACGCCTGCCTGCCGCCATACGAGTGCCCTCCCAGAAAAATCCTGCCGCCCGCCTCACGCCGCATCGCCTCAACCGCCGCGCGCAGACCCTCCTGGTCCCTCTCCGCGCTTCCTCGCATCGGTGGCCCGTGCGGTCTCGCCTGCCGGAACGGCAAATCGCATCGGAACACTGTCACGCCCGCCGCACAGAATGCCTCCGCCAGCGCTTTCAGCGGCGGAGACTGGCAGTTGGCCCCGGCACCATGCGTCAGCACAAGGCAATCTGCATCTGCAACAGCGGCTCGATGCAGAAAACCCCGCACCGGCGCATCCTTCACCGAACCGTCTTTAAATTCTTCGCATTCTCCCATCGTCAAACGCCTCGCGTAGTCAATAGCTCCTATGCTAAGTCCCCCATTGTCCCCGGTCAGGAAACTGCATCTTACCGAAGAGCGCAATTTGGAGACCCGATGAACCCCGCCGCAACCCCTCGCATGCTTACGCAACTCTGGTTCATCACCATTGCTGTTCTCGCCATTACGGTCCTCTATGTCGCCAAGGTCCTCCTGCTCCCTCTCGGATTCGCCATCCTCTTTGCCTTCCTTCTGGCCCCTGTCGTCGCTCTGCTTGAACGCCTTCGCCTCCCTCGACCCATCGCCGCCCTGCTCGTCATCCTTGTATTCGCAGGACTCCTCTGCGTAGCGGCCTGGTCACTTTTCACCCAGCTCGTCGCCATCGCCAACGACCTGCCCATCTACCGCGACAACATCGCGGCGAAGATGCAGGCTCTCCACAGTCCCAGCGACTCTGCCTTCAGCCGCGCCGAGCGAGAACTCGAAGACATCAGCAACGAACTCGGCATCGCCAACTCCACCACTGCCATTCCGCAGCCCGGCCTGGCTGACCGTCACCCCATCGGCACCACCCCCGAGCATCCCGTCCAGGTCCGCGAAGTCGGCCGCGCCACACGGACGGCTCGATCAGTTGGGTGGCATCGTCGAGCCCGCCACCACCGCGCTTCTCGCCGTCGTCTTCACCTTCTTCGTCCTCCTCCAGCGCGAAGACCTCCGCAACCGCCTCATCCGTCTCTCCGGCGATCGCAATCTCTCCCGCATGACCCAGGCCATGAGCGACGCCAGCCGCCGCATCTCCCGCTACTTCCTCCTCCAGGTTGCGGTCAACATCATCTACGGCGGCATCGTCTGCGTCGCACTCTATCTCATCGGACTTCCCCACGCCGTCCTCTTCGCCGCCCTTGCCATTCTCTGCCGCTTCGTCCCTTACATCGGAGCCCCCATCGCCGCTCTCACGCCGACGTTGCTCTCTCTCGCCGTCTTCCACGGTTGGCGCCACTCCGCTGAAATCTTCGGCGTCTTCGTCCTGCTTGAAATCATCACCGCCAACTACGTAGAGCCTCACGTCTACGGCAAACACACCGGCCTCTCGTCGCTCGCCGTCCTCATTGCCGCGGCCTTCTGGACACTCATCTGGGGACCCGTCGGCCTCATCCTCTCCGTCCCTCTCACTGTCTGCCTCGTCGTCATGGGCAGCCACGTGCCATCACTCGAATTCCTCATCGTGCTGCTCGGCGATCGGCCCGTCATCCCGCTTTACACGGCCTTTTTCCAGCGCATGCTCGCCCGCGACGAACGCGAAGCCGCCGACATCCTCTTCAGCTCGCTCAAGTCTGCTTCTCTCGTCTCTGTCTACGACTCCATCCTGATCCCCGCCCTCACCCTCGTAGAAATGGAACGACAAAAAGGCGATCTCGAAGAATCCACCATCCGCTTCATCCGCACCAGCGTCTCCGAGATGGTCGACGAACTCGGCTTCCGCTCCCTCGAAGAAAAGAGTGAGCCCACCCAATCCGGACAGAATCTCGCGAACGCCGAAAACGCCAGCGCTGCCCTCCAGTCACTCATTCCCAGTCCCCCCGTCCCTGGTCCATCCGTCCCTCCATCCCTAATATCTGGTTCCAGCTCTGCTAACCCCGCTGCCTTTCCTGACTCCGCTACCGTCCTCATCATCCCCGTTCGCGACGGCTTCGACGACCTCATCTCCACCATGCTCGTCCAGGTTCTCGACCAGGCCGGATTCCGCGCCACCTCCATCCCTGTCCAACGCATCGACGAAACCGTCGCCGCCGTCACCGCGCAGAAGCCCGACATCGTCTTCCTCTCCGGAATGCCGCCTGTTGCCATGGCCCGCGCGCACCGCATCTTCGGCAGCCTCCGCTCCGCCAACCGCACACTCGAAATCGTCATGGGAATCTGGCACTACAACGAAGATCCATCCCGCGCCGCCCAGATGATAAGCCGCACTGAACCCCTCCACATCTCTACATCCCTGGCCGATGCCGTAGCCGAAGTTCGGGCCCATCTGGAACCTCACCCAGCCGTCGGCGAGCCATTAGACGAATCCCCTCAGCTGGTAACCACCCCCACCGACACCGCCGCCTAAGCATTCCAGCCTCTTCATCGTCGTGTCATCCCGAGCGCCGCAAGCTTGGGGCCCTAGGAACGATTGGTCGTTCATGGGGTAAGCGGCGCGAAGGACCTGCTTTTGTCTTTCGCTTGCACCAGCACGATCCGAGGTGCCCATCCTCGACAACGGCTGCAAACGCGACGCGCGACCAGGGTGGGAAACCGCAAATCCTTCCCACTGGTGAGAATCTTCCCGCAAACCTGTAACGATTTCCACCCTCCAATCACAATCAGTAAACACAAACGAATATCCGCTCAAGTGTGCCATCAGGCGTGAAACTCAAATTCCCTCGGGAAAGGCACCGGAATGTTACTTATCAACGGTTACACGCGCTTTGGTCGCATGGTCGAAGGCTTGGGCGACGAAGAAATCCCCTGGTGGATCGCTCCCTATGTGCGCGATTTCGCTGCTCTCGCAAAAAGCTCGGCATTGCTTGACGATCAGCATAGCGAACCAGCGGTTGAATCGGCCTTGGTGTCTCTCACCCGGCGACTGGCGCAAACCGCAGCCGTGGCCCATGTCGCCGCCAACGTAAGAGGGAATGAAGACCTCATCGCCGGTATCGGCGCCACCATGGCAGCAGACATCGACGAATACTGCGGCACTCCGCCGCGCCCCAGGCATCTAAACCAGGCCGGTCTCGCCGTGTCTCTCCTCGCCGCCAGCCTGGCCGCCAACGATCCCGCAAAGTTGGCTCTCGTGGCGCAAGCCGAACGCCTCCAAAAACTCCGAGGCCAGATCTCCGCAACCGCATAGCAAAGCCATTCTCCACACTGCTTCCCCACGCGGGGCACGACTTCGCTGCAGCCGTACGCACTTCCAGTCGCCACTTAACCCGTGTAATCCTGAGCGCCACAAGCCCCACGCTGTATCCACCAAACCTGTGTCATCCTGAGTGCCGCAAGCTTGGGGCCCCATGAACGATCAGTCGTTCATGGGGTAAGCGGCGCGAAGGACCTGCTTTTGCTTTTCGCGGAGCGCGCATGAGGGCACGACTTCAGTTGTTCCGAAAATCGATCAATTGGAAGCGGGCCTTCAGCCTCCGAGGAAACCCAACTTCACCCAGCCAACGCGCTGTCATCCTGAACGTAGCGGCTTCACAGAAGTATTATCGGCCAAGGACCGTCGAACCATGCCCACCCGTGAACCCAAGCCCTGTACTCAACCCGCCCAATCCTCCCTCCGCATCTTCGCTGCTAACGAGCGCCTGAACCAGCTCCTCATCGAGCATCTCGACCCTGCCGCATGGACAGCGAAGCCGCCCGGCAACGTCCGCACGATTGCGGCGATCTTCACCCACATGCACAACGTCCGCACCAAGTGGATCAGGCTCACCGCGCCACATTTAAAAATTCCCGCTCAGCTCAACCGCGCGCACTGCACGCCGCAGCAGGCCCGCAAGGCATTGGCCGGGAGCGCGGCGCGATGTGAAGAGATGCTCGCCGAAGCGCTACAGACGCTACAAAGCAGAGAAGGGAACTGGAAACCGCGCATCACCCACTTTGTGCGCGACGGCTGGGCCAAGCCATGGCCCGCCGGTCCCGAGATGCTCTGCTACATGCTCGCGCACGAGGCCCATCATCGCGGTCAGGTTGCAATGCTCGCGCATCAGCTCGGCTACCCGCTGTCGAAAGCCTTCACATCCGATATTTGGAACTGGGAAAAACTCTGGAAGAAGAAGTAACACGCCGCTCCGACAGCAAGTCGCCTCTCACGACGTTCGAATCAGCGCAAGAATTCATTCGTGCCGAAAGCGCCACGAGAAGTCTTACTGACTGCTGATCAGTGACGACCGACAACCGGCCTCTGATAACTGGTAACCAGTCGCGCAGCGCCTACTCAGCCGGCAGCACCCGGCTCGTTCCCTGGTAGACGTTCAGCAGCTTGCGTGCGGCGCTTTTCAGATCGACCATGCTCATCTCGACAACTTTTTCCGTGCCGGGCTGTTTATTAGGTTCTGACTCCGCACAATAAATAGTGGTAACGATAAGCATCTTCGTACCTCTCTCTATCTGTTGCTCAACTTCTAATTGCCTCTAGAACTGCTTCTAAATACCAGTCTCCCGTATTTGAAGATCGAGCAGGCATAGAAGATGCACATTTGCGCAGATTTCTTCATTTCACAAGGCGCGTGTCAATTTATTTCAGCATGGGAGTCGGAACGAGAGTGTCTTGTCTGCGGCTCTCCCCCTGATTTTGGAGGGCACGCAAAACTTTGCCCAGATCTGCAGGTTTTTTCGCCAATTGGACTGGCTGAACACCGCCGCTACGAGGGATTTGGGATTTTCGTGTGCTCGCAGTGTAGCGAAATCTGCAATTCTCCGGTTTCTGAATTCCGCGCTAGCTCTCCTCAAGTCATGCGAATCGCCCCGCATAAGGCAGCGAATTGCCATGATCCGTGCCAGAGTGAACCATCTGCCCCACGTTAATTTTTGCGAACCTGTGCGACAATCGATTCAACGGACGGTCCCCCTCCAGGCGAGGTCACCATGCGATCTCCAGCCGAACGCTCCAGGCTCCTATTCCGCGCGCTCATCCTCTCTCTTGCCCTGCATAGTGCCTTCTTCGCTTCCGTGCTTTTCTTTGGCACGCACGCGACAATCAGGATCGTCGAGCCCGTGAAAACCCAGGCTGTCGCGCAGCTCACATTCGCCGGCGGCTCCCACCGCATAAGGATCGAGCTGCCTGTCTCGCAGTTCGCTGCACACGCCCACGAGCCCGCGCCGCATGCTGACCCTGCCAAGAGGACCGACATTCCAATGCGGGTTCCAGCACTCAAAAAGTCGGGTGGCGGTTCGACGCTTTCACCGCATCACGGCGACGGGTCTTCCATCGCCCTTAATGGAAACGGAAGTGACGCCCAGGACATTCATCCAGCCTTTCCGGTCTTCTCACCCCACCCACCCGTCACGGACCGCTCGCTTCTTCCTTCTTCCGAGCAGAAGATCGTTGTCGACGTGAGCGTCGACGCATTTGGCCAGGTGGTGAGTGAGAATCTCGTCAAAGGGCTTGGCAACAAATTGGACAAGATCGTTCTGGAAACCGTGAGAACCTGGCGTTTTCAGCCCGCAACTTTGAATGGCAAGCCGGTCGCGACGGAAGCGGAGCTGATTTTCCCGTTCAACCTGGACTATCCAATCACCATCTCCTAGACTTCAGCCTCCGCTATTTACTACATTTGCGCAATGTGATTCAAAATATCGAGACTTGAGCCGATTGAAGTAAGATAGCCGGAACCGGGAATCCGCAGCGGCTCGTTCCCCTAAAGGCGTTGGGTTCAGACCCCAGAGGAGTGTATGGAGAGAGGCAAGAAAGAGAAACATACAACCGATCAGCTGAGAGGCATGTTGAGGGGAAATGAGTTTGAGAGCGAATGCACCGTTGCTCTGGTGACAAAGCTCAACCACGAAAGGCCAAGCGTAGCCGTTTGGACCAGCTTGCGGATTACGGCAGCCTCGCAAACTCCACCCGATGGGACTTATCGCCTTGAAGTACACGGGCGTACCTTCAACGTGAAGCGCGTTGGCGGCAAGTGGCCGACGCTGCAGTTATAAATCCTTGGAATCTTGTTCGAGATTTGAGGCGGCGAATCTCGACGATACTGGCACACTGATCGGTGTCGCAGTAGACGTAGATATCTTTCAACTGGCCGACACCAATGCAGGCGTCTTCGCGATGTTTCCGAAGCAAATATTTGTGGTGAAGGAATAGCGCGGCACGCGGGGAATGCCCGGTAGAATCAGCCTATATGGATACAGCTGAGAATAATCGGGCCGGTGAGGACACGATTCTCGAAGGCACACGGTTTGTGCGGGCTTGCCTGCGTAAGCCTGTCGATCGCACGCCGGTCTGGTTTTTGCGCCAAGCCGGGCGATACATGCAGGAGTATCGGGACGTCCGCAAGCACCACACGCTCGTGGAAATCTGCAAACAACCGGAGATTGCCGCAGAAGTGACCATCACCGCGGCTGAAAAACTGGGCGTCGACGCAGCCATCATCTTTGCCGATTTGCTGCTTCCGCTCGAACCCATGGGCCTTCCGTTTGAATTCCAGGCAGGTGAGGGTCCCGTGGTGCATCATCCCGTGCGAACGGCTGACGACGTCAAAGCGCTGCGCACGGACCGCACTGCTGACTTGGCCTACGTGGCACTTGCAATCGAGAAGGTTGCCGCGCATTTCAAGGAACGGCTTGGCGTCATTGGCTTCTGTGGCGCGCCCTATACGCTGGCCAGCTACATGATCGAGGGCGGCGGTTCCCGAAATTATGTCTACACCAAGCAGATGATGTACAACGACAGCATCGCATGGAGAAGCCTTCTGGATAAGCTAGTGGTCGTGCTGACCGAGTATTGTCGGCTGCAGGTGCAGGCTGGCGCCGATGTCATCCAAATCTTCGACAGCTGGGTTGGCTCGCTGGGATTGCAGGATTATCGCGATTACGCCTTTGAAGCGTCAAAACGCCTTGTGCACGCGGTGCAGCAGATGGGCGTTCCTGTGATCTATTTTGGCGTTGAAACCGCGGGACTGCTATCGCAGATGGCTGCGACGGGCGCCGATGTCATCGGGCTTGATTGGCGCCAACCGCTCGACGTGGGCTGGCGCGAAGTCGGCCACGCGCACGCGGTGCAGGGGAATCTCGATCCCATCACGTTGTTTGCACCGATCGAGGTTCTCGAACTCAGGGTGAAGGAGATTTTGCGCGCAGCTGCAGGACGGCGGGGCCACATCTTCAATCTTGGCCATGGCATCGTTCCGCTGACGCCCGTTGAAAACGTCCAGGCCGTAGTACGCATGGTGCGGGAATTCCGGTTGGAGAACCAGAATGCCTAAGCAAGCGGTTCTTCTCCTCGCACACGGCACGCCGGAGACAGCGGAGCAGATTCCGGAGTACCTGCGCAATGTCGTCAGCGGGCGGCCGCTCCCGGAGCACGTGATCGAGGAGATCAAGCACAGGTATGCCCTGATCGGCCGCAGCCCGCTGACCGAGATCACACTGGAGCAGGGCAGGCTTGTGGAAGCCGAGCTGGCGATGGAGGGTATCGACGGACAGGTCTATGTGGGCATGCGGAACTGGAAGCCATACATCCCCGATGTCGTCCGCAAGATGCGCGCTGATGGCGTAGAAGAGGCTGCGGTAATTTGCCTGGCACCGCAGAATTCGCGTACCAGCGTTGGGCTTTATAAGCGAGCGGTGCAGGCCGAGGCAGGCTCACTGAACATCGATTTCACTGAAGGCTGGGCGCACGATCCGCTGCTTGCCGATGCATTCGCCGAGCGGCTCCGTGCCGCCGAAGCTCAATTGCAACGTGAGACTGGCGCATCCGTTCCCGTTCTGTTTACGGCGCACAGCGTTCCAACGCGCACTGTGCAGGCGCCCGACGAAGAGGCACAGACCGCCGGACCGCGACTGTGGCCGGGCGAGGGAACTGATCCGTACGCGCAAGAGGCCAGGGGCACGGCAGAGCTCGTGGCTGAGCGCGTCCCCGAGATACCGAAGTGGTGGTTTGCGTTCCAGAGCCAGGGTGCAAGCGGCGGTCCGTGGATTGGACCAACGGTGGAGGAGACGCTTACCGCGATTGCAGGCGAAGGCGTAAAAACTCTGGTGCTGCAACCAATCGGGTTTTTATGCGACCATGTCGAAGTTCTGTACGACGTGGACATCGCGTTTAAGGAGTACGCGGCGAAACTGGGGATTCGCCTGGAGCGACCGGAGTCGCTGAACGCGTCGCCCGTTCTGGCGCGTGCAATTGCCGGACTTGCGAAGCGTGGGCTCGCCCGGTTAAAAGGAGAGAATTCCCCGAGCGCCTGAACTAACGCTGGTCCAAGTAACGCCGGGTTTTGAGCTACCAAAGGCCTTTATCCGGCAAAGCAATCTGTAAGTTGCGAATGAAAGGCTGTTGATGTCGGTTGCTACCCCTTCCGGGAACCAATCAAGTTCGCGTTCACCAGCGTGTCCGGATTGCGGGAGGCCGCGCATGCGGCGCATGCATCGGTACGGTTTTCTGCAACAGTGGTTCTGGCCGTTATTTGGATACTATCCCTGGGAATGCCCGATCTGCAGAAAACTGCGGCTGGTGCGCCACCGCGGAGGACGCAAAAGGAGAACAGTCGAGTAGCCACGCGGGTGCGAGCCAACCGCACTCTCTATAATTGCCAGAACAATTCCCAACTCTCAGGAGGTCTGTTTGCTCTCTGTCCAGAAGGCTTTCCGTGTTATTTCTGTTTTCGTCCTTATCGCTTCGGCTATCCCTGCTGTCCTGTGTCAGATTGCACCAAAGCCTGATTCGGGCCCTGTAATCGTATATGTCAAGGCCGGACATCTGTTCGATGCGACCAGCGACAAACTGCGGGACAACGTCGTGCTCGTCGTAGAAGGCGAGAGGATCAGCAAGGTTGCTCCTGCCACCGATGTTTCTATTCCGGCGGGAGCCACGGTGGTGGATCTCTCGAAGGACTGGGTCCTTCCCGGCCTGATCGATTGCCACACGCATCTTGAAGCACGTGCCGATCACTACGATCCCATCTGGGATGTGAAAGAGACGCCATTTGACGGCGGCTTCAACGGTGTGGTGAATGCGAACAAAACGCTGATGGCGGGATTCACCGGTGTGCGCGACGTTGGTTCGCAGCCCTTCTTCGCAGTCGATCTGCGCCGGGCGATCGACGCCGGCGACTTTCCGGGCCCGCGCGTGGTAGCGAGTGGTCCGCCGATTTCGATTACGGGTGGACACGGCGACATGAACGGTTTCGCGCCGGCAGTGGAGAACCTGATGTATCCGGCGGAGCGCGATTTCCAGCTTGCCGACGGTCCCGAGGCGGTGCGGCACATTGTTCGCGAGCAAGTAAAGTACGGCGTAGACGTGATCAAGATTCTGGCGACCGGTGGCGTGCTTTCGCAGGGCGACAAGCCCGGCGCAGAGCAGATGACCTACGACGAGATGAAGATGGCGGTCGACACTGCTCATGCAGCAGGCCGCAAGGTGGCTGCACACGCTCATGGAACAGAGGGCATCAAGGATGCGGTGCGCGCCGGTGTGGACTCGATCGAGCACGGCAGCCTGATTGACGCAGAAGGGATCGAGATGATGAAGGCGCATGGCACATACCTGGTTGCCGATATCTACAACGACGATTACATTCTCGGCAAAGCGGTGGAGTTCGGCCTGCCGAAGGAGAACGTCGACAAGGAGAAGATGGTTGGGCGCCTGCAGCGCGAGAACTTTGCCAAGGCGGTCGCAGCGGGTGTGAAGATCGCGTTTGGCACCGATGCAGGCGTCTATCCGCATGGCGACAACGCGAAGCAGTTCCATTACATGGTCAAGTTCGGCATGACGCCGGCAGATGCGATTCGAGCGGCTACATCGTCCGCAGCGGATCTGATCGACCGCGCCAAGGATGAAGGCACGCTGGAGGCGGGCAAGTACGCGGACCTGATCGCGGTGACGGAGAATCCGCTGGACCGGATCGAGGTGCTGGAGCACGTCTCGTTCGTGATGAAGGGCGGCAAGGTGTACAAAGACGAGATTGGCGCGGCAGCAAAACGGTAGATATTCCCGACGAGGGGAACCCGTTGTTGGAAGTCGAGCTTCTTTGAAAAAGAGATCAGGCCGATGACGGCTTACTGATCTCTGGATGGTCGTGGTGTTGTTGGGTGCGGGAGTACAGGCGCAGACGCCAGAGTATTCGATTGAAGCGATCCGTTACGCAATATCGCCGGGTGTCCCGGTCGCCGAGCTGGTCGTGAACGGGCCGAAGGACCAGAAGGTCGACATCGCCATGGTGGTGTGGCTGATTCGCGGCGGCGGCCACACGATCCTCTTTGACAGCGGCTTTCATCGCGACACGTTCACCAAGGATTTTCCAATGAAGGACTACCTTCGGCCGGACGAAGCGGTGAAGACTGCTGGAGTGAATCCTGAGGACGTAACCGATATTGTGATCAGCCATGCGCACTGGGATCACATGGGCGGGATCGACCTGTTTCCCAAGGCCACGGTCTGGATCCAGCGCGAGGAGTACCGCTACTACACCGGCGATGCCTGGCAGAAGGACGGCAATCACGGCGGCATCGATCCCGAGGATGTACAGGCGCTGGTGAAACTGAACACCGAGCACCGCGTGCGCTTTGTGGATGGCGATAACGTCATGTTGAACTGTGTGGCTCCGTTCTTCATTGTGGACAATCTGGACACTACGCTGGAGTTTTACCGATCCAGGATGGGGTTCCATGTTTTGCATAAGGGAGGAGGTGACGAGCATGGCGGCGATTTCTGGGCCATCGTAGGACGTGACCAGGTGATGCTGATGTTCAAGCACGTCTCGCCGGAGATCCATCCGCAACCAAATCGAACGCGCCACGAGTGGGCTCGATGGGACGCCTACATCAATGCGAGCGATCCCGACTCACTGTACACAGAGTTCGTTGGCAACAACGTCCCAATGCATCGGGATCTTGCAAATACCGGTGACGGACTGAGGGCGTTTGAGATCACCGATAACAGCGGGTACATCCTGTGCTTTGGACGCCCTCTTGAAAAGTAGTCGAAGATAGGGCGATCGCCCCGTAGATACTGTCTGTCATCGAGAGAACTGCATGTCACCGGCTACTGCCTGAATAGTTGCTTGGCGATGAAGAGGACGTTGGCTGGTCGTTCGGCCAGTCGGCGCATGAAGTAGGGGTACCACTCGCGGCCGAAGGGAATGTAGACGCGGACGTTGTAGCCCTCGGCGACCAGCTTGCGCTGCAGATCGCGGCGCACTCCAAAAAGCATTTGAAACTCGAAGTGGCTGCGGTCGATGTTGCGCTGCGCGGCAAAGGACTGGGCCGAGGCGATCATCTCTTCGTCGTGGGTGGCGAGCCCGTGATAAATAGGGCTCTGCAGAAGCATGTTGGCGAGCTTTTTGTAGTTGGCGTCGACGTCGGATTTTTTGGGGAATGCGACTTCGGGCGGCTCTTTGTAGGCGCCCTTGCAGAGGCGGACGCGAATGCCGTCGGCGATGAGCTGCTCGATGTCAGCCTGCGAGCGGAAGAGGTAGGACTGGATGACGATGCCGATAGAACCGCGCAGGTCGGAGTGAGCGTGTATGCGGCGTACGATGTCGAGCGTGACCTGGGTGAGGGGCGAGTCTTCCATGTCGATGCGGAGAAAATTGCCGGCGGAGTGCGCGTGCTGGGCGAGGCTCATGGCGATGCCCTCGGCAAGCGCGGGATCCTGGGTGAGACCCATCTGGGTGAGCTTGACGCTAATGTTGGCGTCGAGCTTGCGGGCGGCGATCTGATCGAGAAGCTGGTGGTAGATGTCGGCGGCCCGGTGGGCCTCGGCGGCCGTGGAGACGCTTTCGCCAAGAGAATCGAGCGTGACGTGCATTCCCTGCTGGTTGACTTGTGCGCAAACGCGGAGAGCGTCTTCAATCTCGAGGCCGGCGACGAAGCGCGAACTGAGCTTGCCGCCGATACTGGAGTGTTCGGCGAATTTGCGGAGAGAACGATTGTGGGAGAGTGCGATAAAGGCGGAACGAAGAACGGGCATCGGTTAACCTTGCCGGGCGAAGGTCTTGGTATGAAGTATTCGCGCGGGACTATCCAGTTTCGCACAACGGGGTAGGGATGCGGTTGCGATGCGTTGGGAACCGTGCTGAGATGGTTGGGTATTCTGAAGTGGTCACTTCTCAGTGGCGCGGCGTGGCGCATTGTTGCAAGTTGGAGGTCTCATGTCGTTGCAGCGGACGGCGGTTTACGCGGCATCTTTGATGTTTGCAGGCATGACTTCGCTGCACGCGCAGGCGCCCGCGATGCCTGCAACTGCGGGCGAGACGCTTAGCGGTAAGCGGATCGTGCTGGCGGATGCGGTGCGGGGACATGCGGTGGTGCTGGTGGCGGGGTTCAGCCACGATGGTGGAATCGCATGCGGCGACTGGATGAAGGCGATTCACGGCGATGCGGCGCTGGCAGGCGTGGACGTTTACGAGATTGCCATGCTGGAGGGAGCGCCGGGACTGTTTCGGGGCATGATCAAGAGCGGCATGCGCAAGGGGATGAGCAGTGCTGACCAGGAACGGATGGTTGTGCTGACGCAGGACGATAAAGTGTGGGAGAAGTACTTTGCGGTTTCGAATGGGCAGCTGCCACAGGTGATGGTGCTGGATGGGAAGGGAAATGTCGTGTGGCATGGGCAGGGCAACGCGGAGTTGGAGCCGCAGTTGAGAGCGGCGGTGAAACCTCATTGATTGGATCGTTGGCGAGGTTTGATCTGCACCATCCAATTTATGCAGCGATGGAAATGCGGCATAAATGGAACACTTCTGTCGCAAACCGCAAGAAGCAGGTCCTTCACTCCGCCTTCCCCACGAACGATCAAATCGTTCGCGGGGCCCCAATACGCTTCGTTCAGGATGACACTGCTTGATGAGGGTTCGTCATTTGCTTACAAAGATGAATTGCTACTCGACGCGGAACAGCGCGCAACCGTGTGCGGGCACGACGACGTGAAGCGTTCTTGCTCTCGGGATGTGTTTTTGGTTCCATACGTCGTAAAGAGCGTGGGGCTTGTCTGCGAGGTAGAAGAACCCCCAGGGCAGATTTGACGACGTGGCGTGATCGGCGAGATTGAATACAGCGATGTATTGTGTTGGGTCTAGTCCGCCGGTGCTGGCGTACCAATAGCGCTGTATGAAAGGTTGTTCGCCGGATTGCGCCTTCAGAAGTAAACCCGGTCTGGATTCGACGGCTTGCTGATTGAGATCGGTAACTTCCTTGTTGGTGATGAGGGAGCGGGTGAAGTCGTCGAGCTTCGTCAGGTTGGCGCCAAGGATAAGCGGTGAGCGCGAGATGGCCCAGAGCGTGAATTCCGTGCGCTGTTCATCTTGGGTGTAGATCGATTGGCGAGGCTGGTCTTTGCCGGGATGCGGGCCGAGGTAGCCTTCGGGGAGCATGTCGGGGTCGGGCCAGTTGCCGGGCTTCACGTAGGGCGCCCACTGAGCGACGCGGTCGAATTCGTCGCGCAGGCCAAAAGGATATTCGCCGGAGGTTGGGGTGTGCTGGAAGCTCCAGCCATCCCAGTGATCGTCGGTGATGCGCCACATCTGGGCGTACTTTGCGATTTCGGCGGCGTTGGCGATCTGCGTCGGTCCGGGCGAAAGGCTGAGCACGATCGGGCGGCCGGTTTTGTGGATGGCTTCGGCGATCTGCCGGATTTCGGTGGGGCGGTAGGGATGGTCGCTGATGCAGTCGACCTTGATGTAATCGAGACCCCAGTCGGCGTAGAGCTCGATCATTGAGTCGTAATAGGCCTGGCCGGCGGCGTTGTCGGCGACGCCCCAGTTGCCTTGATCCCACGGGCAGGGGGATTGCTGATCGGCTGCGTCAGCGGCGTGAAAACTGGAGCCGGCGATGGGGAGATTCTGCGCGACGACTTGGCGCGGAATTCCGCGCACGATGTGAATGCCGAACTTCAATCCCTGCGCATGAACCCAGTCGGCGAGTGGTTTGAATCCGGCATTGTTGGCGGCGGAGGGAAATCGGGCCGGATCGGGGACGAGGATACCGTTTGCGTTCCAGAGATATTTGCGCCCTTCGAGCGTGCCGGCGAAGGGATCCTGCATGTACCAGCCTTCGTCGATGACGGAGTACTGCCAGCCGTACTGACGGATGCCGGCGAGGACGGCAGTGTTGGCGCGGTAGTCAGCTTCGCCGATGGTGAGGCCGTAGGCGTCCCAGCTATTCCAGCCCATGGGAGGGGTGGGGGCTGGCGCTTGTGCGGGGCAGAGGGTGCATGAAATGAAAGCAAGATAGGCGATCAGGATCGAACTGGATCGGAACATGTGGAAACGTATACCACAATGAGGAGCCAACGGCGCTGAGGATAGTGAGGTCGTTGTTGCCCGCGTAATCACCGGGCGAAACAACGTGATGCAACTCACTTTCAAATGCGCCTATAATGGCGTCGAATAAAAATTGAACAGCTGCACGTTGCCAATCCCCGACACCTGCAACTGAGGAGACAATTATGCTTAAGTCGTTCTTGCTCTTCGCGGCGGTTGTCTTGCTCGTGCTTGCTTCCGCCTCCGCTCCGGCCCGTCCGCCGCAGGATGCAACGCAAGCTCCTGCAGCCAAGAAGATAGGTCCCGAATCGCTGGCCAAGGCAAAGAAGATGTACGAGATGGATTGCGCTCTTTGCCATGGGGCGACCGGCGACGGCAAGACTGACCTGGCCAAGGACATGCAACTGACGCTTCTGGACTGGACGGATCCGAAGTCGCTGTCGACGATGTCTGACCAGGCTCTTTTTGAGGCAATCCGTAAGGGGAAGGGAAAGATGCCTCCCGAGGATGAAGGGCGCGCCAAAAACGAAGAAGTGCGCAACCTTGTGATCTACATCCGGAAGTTTGCAAAGGATCAGCCCGCAGCAGCAGCGCCTGCGCCAGCAACGGAACAGCCGGCCGCGACACCGGCACCGGCGTCAGCACCTGCGACACCTCCGGCAGCAGCTGCGCCGAGCAGGTAGACGCGACTGCCCGTCCTTGCGGTTGGATCATCAAAGTGGGAACCGTTGCGGACGACATCCGTCATTGGGCTGTCCACGCGCCATCGACAGGCAGGGATGCGCCGGTAAGATTCGCGGCCGACTCCGAGCATAAGAAGATAACGAGAGCGCCTATCTGGGCGGGTGTTGCGAATTGACCTGAAGGCTGTTTCGCCGCGAGCAACTGCCGTTCCGCCTCTTCGCGGCCGACCGACTCTATTCGCATCTTGTCTTCAATTTGACGATCCACCATGGAAGTCAACACCCACCCGGGGCAAATTGAATTGCATGTCACTCCACTTCCCGCCGTCTCAAGCGCGACAACTTTCGTGAGGCCGACGAGCCCGTGCTTGGCTGCCACGTAGGCCGACTTGAAGCTTGAGGCGACCAGACCATGCACGGAGGCAATATTGATAATCCGACCCCAGCTGCTATTCCTCATCGAGGGTAAGAAGGCTGCGGTGAGATGAAATGGCGCCGACAGATTGGTCGCGAGAATCAAATCCCACTGTTCCGCTGGAAATTGCTCAACAGGGGAAACATACTGAATGCCGGCGTTGTTGACGAGAATGTCAATACCGCCAAATTCCTCGACCGCTTTTGCGGCCAGTGAGCGGCAATCTTCCATCTTTGCAACATCCGCGGCGATGTGACGGACTGAGACCCCGTATTGCGCAGCCAAACGACGCGTCAGTGCCTCGATGTCCGATGCGGCCCCAAAGCCGTTCAGAATGACGTCGCAACCGTCGCAAGCGAGCGCCTCGGCAATCCCCTGGCCGATGCCGCTGGTCGATCCGGTAATCAGTGCTCTTCTTCCGTTTAACGACACGCAGAAACTTCCAATTGGCAACAGGCCGTATTCGTGGAATGGCCGCGCTGCTGACTCCGAGCATAGCTGGATTGGAACTTTCCGATCAAATCATCAGTCTCATCCGCACGCTGGAATTTGACATGGTGAGTGCAAAGTGCTCTCTAGAGGTCTCATTCCAGATTTCCGGTGTGCGTGCGATAAGCTGATGCGGGAGATCAAGAATGCTTTTCAGGCCTCTGAAGCTTTTCGCAATGCTATGCCTGGCGGTGGGATTGAGTGCTCCGCTTGTTGCACAGCAGGCACAGCCGATCGCTGGCGGAAACCCTGCGCTGCCGCTCGTGCACGTTGACAACGGCCAGAACTCGGCAGCGGCGCAGAAAGCGCATTACGTCGTGCTGGTGTCGCTGGATGGGTTTCGCTGGGACTATGCGAAGCGTGACGGCGCAGTAAACCTGCTGGCACTGGCACGGAGAGGCGTCTGGGCACCGGAAGGTATGACGCCGAGCTATCCCTCGCTGACGTTTCCCAACCATTTCACGATCGTGACTGGATTGTATCCCGAGCATCATGGGCTGGTGGCCAACGGCTTCTACGACGAAACGAAGCAAGCGCGCTACGCGATCTCCGACGCAAAGGCCGTGCAGGACGGAAGCTGGTACAGCGGCGTGCCGCTGTGGAGCCTGGCGGAAAGCCAGGGAATGCGCTCGGCTTGCTTGTTCTGGCCAGGTTCGGAGGCTGAGATCGCAGGGCATCGTCCCACGTGGTATGCGATCTTTCGACAACAAGACCCAGGCCACGGACGAGGTAGAGAAGGCGCGCATCGACAATGCCGTGGCTTTGCTGAAGATGCCGGCGGCGGAGCGGCCTCACTTCATCACGATTTACTACTCTGAGCCGGATCACGAGGGACACGAGTTTGGGCCGGATGCGCCGGAGACGAAAGCTGCCGCGCTGAAGATGGATGTGATGATCGGCAAGCTGAAGAAAGGCGCTGGATGCGACCAAGCTGCCCATCGATCTGGTGGTGGTGAGCGATCACGGCATGGCGAAGGTACAGGGCGGCTGGATCAATCTTGATGAGTTTGCAGATCTGAGCGACTTCGAAACTGTGGGCCCGCTGCTTTATGGAAAGACGGAAGAGGATCGCGTTCTCGCTTATAACAAGCTGAAGCACGCCTCGTCGCAGTTTGAGGCCTACCGACGCAAGGACGTGCCGGCTGGTCTCAACTACAGCCAGAACCCGCGCGTGGGCGATCCGGTGGTGATTGCAACGGGACCTTACGCGATTCGCGCCCACAAGCCGCAGGGCGACAGGCCCGACAATCCGCCCGAGCCGGGAATGCACGGCTTCGATCCGCGGAGGGTTCCAGAGATGAAGGCGAGCTTCTTCGCTGCCGGACCAGATATTGTCACGGGAAAAACGGTGGCGCCGTTTAGAAATGTGAATCTGTATCCGTGGATCGCGCACATGCTTGGACTGCAGGCGGGAAAGACGGATGGCAGCCTGAATGTGCTTGCGGGAACGTTGCGCGACAACGGTGGAGAAACTGCCAGCGCAGGCGAATCAAAATAGGAGTAAGGGGACAATGAGCGCAGTGTTGGGAATTGACGGCGGAGGAACCAGGACGCGCGCCTCCATCGTTGATGGGGAGCGGGTGCTGGCGTTTGCGGAGAATGGCTCCATCAAGCGGCTCCGCGTGGGCGCGGAGGTGGCGGAAACGAATCTGCGCGCTCTGCTGAAGGACGTGTTTGCGCAAGCGGGATTGCACGGCGTGAAGGCAGCTTCGGCCGGCGTGGCCAGCGCTACGATGCCGGGCGTGAAGGAGTGGATCACGGCGGTGTTTGACGACTTCGACGTCGAGCGCTCGGAGGTCGTGGGCGACGAGGTAATCGCGCTCGACGGTGCCTTCAAAGGCGGCCCGGGGATTTTGCAGATTGCGGGGACGGGTTCAAACTGCATTGGCCGTGCGCCGGATGGTGGCCGCGAGAGTGCGGGCGGCTGGAGTTCGCGACTGGGCGATGAAGGCTCAGGCTACTGGATCGGATTGCATGCGGTGCGGCGGGGACTGAATGCACTGGACCGCGAACAGCCGACGCGGATTCTGGAAACGGTGGGGGAAATCTGGGGAACGAAGACGGTCGAGGAACTGGTGAACCTTGGCGACAGCACGCCGGGTCCGGATTTTGCGGCGCTTGCTCCCGCTATCAGCCAGCTTGCCGAAGAAGGCGATGCCGTGGCGCTTGGCGTTGTGCAGCAGGCCTGCGACGGACCTGGTGGAGAGCGTGCTGCTGGTTCGCTCGAAGCTCAGGCGCAAGCACAATCTTACCGTTGAAGTTCCGGTAGCGTGGATCGGCAGCGTGATTGGGAAGGCACGGCTGGTGCGGGAGGCATTCTTTGCGGGATTGCATGCCACGGCGCCGGAGATGCCGGTGGGCGAGACGGAAGTGGCCGGCATCGAAGGCGCGGTCTGGCGCGCGCAGCAGTTGGCTAGATATTGATTCCGAAGCCACTTTTCACCGAAACTCCGCGCCTCTCGAACGTGTCTAAGTCTGCAGGAGCCCCCTATGCATCCTGTGTTCTGGCGTGGCGTGAGTGGTGCGACTGTTGCCCTTTGCTGCATCTGCTACCCTCCCGGCTCGCTCGCTCAAGCGCCGCAGCCGGAAGAGCCGACCCTGCAACAACGGCCGACGCTCACCATCACAACTCATGAGATTCTTCTGGACGTGGTGGTTTCGAACCATGCGCACAACCCTGTTACCGGCCTCAAGGCCTCGGATTTTACGGTGACAGAGGAGGGCGAAACGCAGCACATTGCGAGCCTGGAAGAGCATCACCCGACGGGCGCGCAGGATTTGGCGCGACTGAATGCGATGCCGGCGCTGCCTCCGAATACCTTCACGAATTACAACCCTGTGCCCAGTTCGAATGCGTACACGGTGATCCTGCTGGATGCGATGGATACACCGATCACTGCGCAGATGTATGTGAGGGAACAACTCGTCGCATTTCTGAAGCACGTGCAGCCGGGGACACCGATTGCGATCTTCCAGATGGACTCCGAGATGCGCCTGATACAGGGATTTTCCTCAGATCCGAAGGTGCTGCTGGCGGCGGCCGAGAGCAAGCGCGACATGCCTTCACTGCAAAAGCCATTTTATGGATCGCGGAGCATCAATCAGATGGTTCGGAACCAGGTGCTTGGACAGGGAATGCAGGCAATGGGGAAGTATCTGGCGGCATTTCCCGGGCGCAAGAATCTGATCTGGTTTACGGCCAGGCTGCCTTACTGGTATGCCGCCGACAATAGCGATTCGGCGATTGAATATCGGGAGGGGCACACGTTCAGCGACAATTTTTCTGTGCTGGAGGATGGCGTGGCTGGGCTGACGGACGCGCTGACGTTGAGCCGCGTAGCTGTGTATCCGATTGATTCGCGCGGATTGCAGACGTTGCCCCAGTTTGAAGCCAGCAAGAAGGGAACTCCGGGGTTGCCGTCGAGTTCTGGCTTCTACACGGCGCAGGCCTTCCAGCATATGGATCTGGATGCGATTGCCGATGCGACCGGGGGAAAAGCCTACTACAACACAAATGGCTTGAAAGACATTCTGGCGGAGATTGTGAACGACGGATCGAACTATTACACGCTGGCCTATTCAACGACAAACCAGGCGTGGAAGGGGCAGTTCCGGCGCATCAAGATCACGGTGAATCGCCCGGGAGTAAAGCTCGCAATATTGGCCGGGATACTACGCCGTGGACCGGACCGAGCAAGAACAGCGGCAGCTTGCGGCGATGCAGAAGAGGATGGCGAAATCGGCGCAGAGGTCCGTACAGGCCGGAGAGCGATGCGGATGCGGGGAAGCAGGATGCCAATATGGTGCACCCGCCTAAAGGTGGATTCGATGCTGCAATGGATCTTGGCGCCATTCCACCGACGGAGATCATTTTTACGGCAAAGCTGTCTATCGACGACAAAGTCGTGAAGCTGAACAAAAAGACGCCGCAGCCGAAGGACAATTATCTGCTTCCCGAATATAAGGACAAACCATTCCGCATGTACAACGTCCGGATCCAGACCGATGCGCACACGATTCATGTCAACAAGACGGCGGATGGTGTTCGCCATGGGGCCATTCAATTTGTAACGGCTGTCTACAATCAATCCGGCGTGATGATCAACTCGCTGCAGACCACGGTTTCGTTCGATCTGGGCGAAACACCCTACCGGAGATTCCTTGTGAACGGGCTGCCGATGCCGCAGCAGATTGCGGTACCGGTGAAGGGGAACTACTTCTTGCGTGTTGGGATTCACGATCTGGGGAATGACCACGTCGGGGCGCTCGAGATTCCGGTGGATCAAGTCCGTGTGGGGCTGCCGCAGGCGGACGCACCGGTCGCACAGAACAAGTGACTGGCCCGAACGCGCCGGGATTCAGTTTGCCAGCTCGCCTCCGACGATCGAGCCGACGAGCTTTCCGCTGGCATTGATGGCGACCAGGTTAGCGGATTTTCCAGGAGCAAGGCTTCCTGCGCGATGCGCCAAGCCGGTCATCGCAGCAGGATTTGAGGAAAGCAGGCGCAAAGCCTGTTCGATGCTGGCATCCGTGAATTTGACGAAGTTCGCCAGGGCGCGGTCGAGTGTGAGCACGCTGCCGGCAAGAACACCACGTGCTGTAGCGCGTCCCTCCTTGACCTGCACGGCAAATCCGCCGAGTTGATACTCGCCGTCGGGCATTCCGGCGGCTGCCATCGCATCGGTGACGAGGATGGCGCGCTCAGGACCTTTCGATCTCCACCAGAGGCGAACGATTTCGGGCTCGGTGTGGATGCCGTCACAAATTAGCTCGGAATAGAGATCGTCGTTGGTGAGAACCGTGCCGAGGATTCCGGGCTCGCGATGATCGAGTGGGCGCATGGCGTTGAAAGTGTGGGTTGCGCTCACCGCGCCGGCGGCAATGCCAGCGCGTGTTTCCGCAGCAGTGGCATTGGAATGTCCAAGCGAAACGCGAACGCCGCGTTCCGAGGCGTGTCTGGCAAGCTCCGTAGCCCCGGGAAGTTCAGGTGCGAGCGTCATCAGGCGCACATGGCCATGGGCAGCATCGAGCAGGCGATCGAAAGTGGCGATACTGGGGGCCAGGAGATGTTCGGCAGGTTGCACGCCACGTTTCTCGTGCGAGAGGAAGGGGCCTTCGAGGTGTATTCCCAGAGGACGTGCACGTCCGGGCTGTGGGAGCTTGGCGATTTCGTTGGCGAGGCCGTCGAGCGCGCGGAGGGTCGCGTCAAGCGAGGCGGTCACCGTGGTAGCAAGATACGTGGCAGTTCCGCGCGATGCGAGGAACTTACCCATGGTTTCGATCGCCTGGGGCGTTGCTTCCATCACGTCGTGGCCGGCGGCGCCGTGGATGTGTACATCGAAAAATGCCGGGCCAAGCGTAGCGCCGGGAAAGTCGAGCACGCGGGCACCGGATGGCACTTGTGAGGAATCGCGGCTTGCGATGGAGTCGATCTTGCCGTCTTCAATGAGGATGATGGGATGCTGGTGGAGGGTGGTTCCGTCCCAGAGTTTTTCTGCGGTGACTACCGTTTGCATGGCTATCCATTATTGCAGGTGAATGCAATGGCGTGCGCTCATGGCTGCAGCCAGTGTGAGATTGACAGTTGTCATCGGCGTGTAACGTGCCAGCGAACCCTGATTTGTTATCGTTTTGCCATGCGAAATTCACTATTGTTCCTGGTCGCCAGCGGCTTGTTGATGGTTGGAGCGCAGACGAACACAGCACAGAGTATTGATCTGCCCACGAGCAAGCAGTTGAAAGAGCCGGTCCCGGGCAATCCTCAGCGACTGAACAGCCTGCCGATGTCGATGGCGATTTCGCCGGACGGGCGCTACGTGGTGACGGTGAATGCCGGCTACGGGACCTATGAATCGAAGTACCTGCAATCGCTTGCGGTCTACGACACACAGAGCGGCACGGTGAGCGATTTCCCCGATGACCGCACACCTCTGCGCGCAAGGCAGACGCTGTTTTCCGGGTTGGCGTTCAGCCGCGACGGCAGTCACGTATACGCGAGCATTGGCTCGCTGGATGACCCCTTGGGCAACAGACCGCCATTCCGCGGCATGCCCGACACGGGCAGCGGCATCGTGGTGTATCGATTTGCCGATGGCAAGATTGAGCCGGAGCGGCTCATTCACCTGCCGCTTGACCAACTCGCATCCGGACAAAAAACGAGGCTGATTGACGAGGTTGATGGAGACCAGGGAGTGCCGTTTCCTGCAGACATTGCGGTGGCGGAGCGTGCAGGTGCGGAGAAATTGCTGGTTGCTGAGAATCTGACAGACGATGTGCTGCTGATCGACCCTGCGACAGGGAACGTCGAGCATCGTTTCGATCTGACCGAGAGCAATGCGGTGCCGTCGACGTATCCGATTGCGTTGCAGCTTTCGAAGGATGGGCGGCGGGCGTTTGTCGCGCTGTGGAATGCGTCGGAGATTGCGGAACTTGATCTCGAAAAGAATACGGTGGGGCGGAAGCTGGCGCTGCTGAAGCCAACGAGCGTGATCAAGCCGGGTACGCATCCATGCTCCTTCGCGCTGAGCCCGGACGGCAAGACGCTTTACGTTGCGCTGGCCAATCGTGACGCGGTGGCGGCGGTAAATGTCGGTGAAGGAAAGTTCGCGGTCAAGGGATACTTCGATACACGGCTGCCGGGGCAAAGCTATTTTGGCGCGGAGCCCGTGGCCGTCGCTCTGAATGCTTCAGGTAGTCGGCTTTATGTTGCCAACATGGCTTCGGATGCGGTCGCGGTGATCGACACGCAGAAACTGACTGCGAAGACTTCACGCAAAGGCATGGTCGAGCCCAACGGCTTTGTGCCTACGGAGTGGATGCCCATATCGATGGCTTTCCTGCCGTCAGACTCAGGCGGCGGACGTCTGTTTGTCGCGACCGACAAGGGCAAGGGAGCAGGGCCGAATCCCTATCCACCGTGCGAACGCGACGCAGGAGAACGGCATGCCGAAGAAGACCAACTATATCGGGACTCTGCTCTATGGTTCCTTCGCGGTGCTGAACGAGGCGGAGATCGAAAAGGATCTCGCCCAGTCTACGCAGGCGGTGCTCGAATCGAACCGAATGAAAGCGGCGGCAGAGAAGATTACGTTTGCAAACGGCTCGCATGATCGCATCAAGCACGTTATCTACATCATCAAGGAGAATCGCACCTACGATCAGATACTCGGCGATCTGGAACAGAACGGAAAGCCGGTGGGCAATGGCGACAAGAGCCTGACGATGTTTGGCGAGGATGTGACGCCGAATCTGCACAAGCTGGCATTGCAGTTTGGTGTGCTCGACAACTTCTATGACTCGGGCGAGGTCTCGGGCGACGGTCACGTGTGGTCCAATGCGGCGATCGGCACGGACTACCTCGAAAAGACGTGGCAGCAGTCCTATCGAGGTGGGCAGCGCACGTATGACTTTGAGGGTGTGGTCGCGGACGGGTTGCCGCTGTTGCAGAAGATTCCCGATGTGAACGAGCCCACCAGCGGATATCTGTGGGGGAATCTGGCATCGCATGGCAAGACGTATTACCACTTCGGCGAATACATCTCGACGGTTTTCTGCGATCAGAAGAAATCTGCGAACCCGCAGGAGGGGCCGGTATTGCCGGGTCAGAGGTGTCCGCGCACCGCCATTGCGCCGGGTGAGGAGTTGCCCGCCGAGTGGGGCGGCGGCGTGAACAAGTGGCCGTGGCCGATTCCGCTGATTGAATCGAATACCGCGACGAAACCGGAACTGGTGGGACATTTTGCATCGGAGGCGCCGGACTTCAATCTTGCAGTGCCCGATCAGATTCGCGTGGAAGTATTTTTGCGCCATCTGAAGCAGTGGGAGACCGACAAGCAGCACGGCAAAGACACGATGCCGAACTTCATCCAACTGCGTCTGCCCGACGATCACACGAATGGAACGGTGCCCTTCAAACCCACTCCGAAGGCGAGCGTCTCGGACAACGACCTGGCCGTAGGACGCGCCATCGATGCGATCTCGCATTCGCCATTCTGGGATGACACGGCTTTTTTCATTCTCGAGGACGATGCGCAGGCGGGTGCGGATCACGTGGATGCGCATCGCAGCATCGCGCTGGTCATCAGCAAGTACGCTCCGCATGGAAAAAATGGCGGCCCGGTTGTGGATAGCCGATTCTATTCGACGGTAAGCGTGATTCGCACAATGGAGACGCTGCTTGGCTTGCCGCCGATGAACAACAACGACGCGCTCAGTTCACTGATTTCGACTCTGTTTACGGGGCCGGGAGACCAAGCGCCTTACGCCGCGGATTTTTCGAATCGCGACAACGGCCTCATCTATGCTGCGAATCCGAAGAAAGCGACGGGAGCCGAGGAGAGCATGAAGATGGACTTCCGGCATGCGGATCGCGCGGACGCGCAGAAGCTGAACGTCATCCTCTGGAAGGACACGATGGGCTCGGCGCCTGTGCCGCCGATGCTGATGCAGAAGCGGGCGAAGGTGCGGAAGGATGATGACGATTAGCCGTCATCGTCTTGCGAAAAGCAGATCCTTCGCTCGCCTACCCCACAAACGCGTGGCGTTTGCGGGGCCCCAAGGCCGCTACGCTCAGGATGACACATCCTGGCGTTCGTGACGCATCGGATGGACAGAGCGATCGTTTCCGACCGTGTATGGTTATATGCGGCGTGAATTTGCGCCTTCGGGGGGAGCTTTGCAGATCTGGAATCGGCGAAATTTTCTTAAGGTCGCGGGAGCGGCTTCGGCGGCGTCATTAGCGGGCGCCGTGCGTGTCAGCGCAGAGACGGGCAAGGGGATTCATACGCTGGTGGCGCAGGAAGAACCGGTGCGGCCGGTTGCGGCGAATGATCATATTCAAATTGCGCTGATCGGCGCGGGCGGGCAGGGCATGGGGGATACGCGCTCTGCCGTGCAGGTGCCCGGCGTGAAGCTGGTGGCGGTGGCCGACTGCTACGACGGACGGCTGACGCGCAGCAAGGAGATCTGGGGCGACGACATTTTCACGACGCGCGACTACAAGGAGATTCTCGCGCGCAAGGACATCGACGCGGTCATTATCGGCACGCCGGATCACTGGCACAAGCAGGCGTCGGTGGATGCGATGAAGGCCGGCAAGGACGTGTACTGCGAGAAGCCGATGATCCATCTCTACAGCGATGGGCCGGAGATGATCGAGACGGCGCGCGCCACCAATCGCATTATCCAGATCGGCAGCCAGCGTGTGAGTTCGATCCTGTATGCGAAGGCGAAGGAAGTGCTGGCGTCGGGCGCGATCGGCAAGCTGAATATGGTGACGGCGTACTGGGATCGCAACTCGTCGATGGGCGCGTGGAACTATACGATTCCGCCGGATGCTTCGCCCGAGACGTGCGACTGGCCGCGGTTCCTCGGGACCGCCCCGAAGATTCCGTTCAGCGCGGAGCAGTTTTTCCAGTGGCGTAAGTGGAAGGCCTATGGCAGCGGCGTGGCTGGAGACCTGTTTGTGCATCTGTTCAGCGGCACAAATTTCGTCACCGGTACGAACGGGCCGATACAGGGCATGGCGACGGGCGCGATTCGGTATTGGAAGGATGGCCGCGATGCTGACGACGTGGTGCTGGGACTGTTCGATTATCGCGAGGGCTTCAATCTGAGCCTGCGCGTCAATTTTGTGGATGGCGGCGACGAGAGCGAAAGCCTGATCTTCACGGGTGACGAAGGAACGATGGAGATTGGCTGGACGTGGCTCGCCGTGAACCGTGTCCCCCGCGAGAAGGAGCCTGGGCTTACGATCGATACGTTCCCGAAGGCAATGCAGGCCCAGATCGAGGCGGACTACGCGAAGAAGTATCCGCGCCGGCATCCTGAGGGCCAGACGCCGGTGGGCTACGAGAAATATGTCGCGCCGCCAGGGTACAGCGACCAGTACGACCACTTCAGGAATTTCTTCGGCTCGGTGCGTTCGCGCAGGCCGGCGGTGGAGGATGCAGTGTTCGGATATCGTGCTGCAGGCGCGGCGTTGTTGAGCAATCTGAGCATCGAGCGGAAGCAGGTAGTGCGCTGGGATCCGGATGCGATGAAACTGATTTCGTAGTGGCGCCGAGTGGCGGCACCTCTCGACAGACGAGGCAGGCGCTGTTTTGATCGCCCCGTGCGGCGCGGAACTCTGACCATTGGGAGTGGTTGCTGCGGCGTTTAGGATTGGGGAATGAAGAAGAGAATCGGAGTTCACCTGGGCACCACGGGTGGCGCCTCCAATGCGGTAGAGCGCGCGAAAGAGATTGGCGCGAATACGTTTCAGATTTTTTCGTCGAGCCCGCGGATGTGGCGTTCGCCGAAGGTCGATCCAGCGCAGGCCGAGCGGATGCGGGCGCTGCGGTCGAAGTACGACGTGGGGCCGCTGGTGATCCATACCAGCTATCTGGTAAACGTGTGCAGCCAGACGGCGGATATCCGGGAGAAGAGCGTTGCAGCGTTTCGCGGGGAGATTGAGCGGGCGCTGATGCTGGGGGCGGAGTTCCTGGTGCTGCATCCCGGTTCGTGGAAGGGGATGACGCGAAATGAGGGGCTGAAGCTGGCGGCGGAGTCCATCTCTCGTGCGATCGACGGGCTGCCCTGGCAGGGCACCGATTTCAGCATCCTGATTGAGAACACGGCCGGGTCAGAGTGTTCGCTGGGCGGCAACTTTGAGCAGGTGGCGGAACTGGTGCAGCGACTGAAGACACACGCGCCGGTGGGAGTCTGCCTCGACACCTGCCACACGCATGTTTCCGGCTACGACATGGTGACCGCCGAAGGCTACGCCGACACCATTACCCAGGCCGACATCACGTTTGGCGTGGATGCCGTGCGCGTCTGGCATTGCAACGATGCCAAGGCGGCTCGCGGGTCGAAGCTGGACCGGCACGAACATATAGGGCAGGGGAATATTGGCGTGGAGCCGTTCCGGTGGCTGCTGAACGACCCTCGCTTTGCGGATTGCGCGTTTATTGCCGAGACGCCTGTGGATGAGCCCGGCGACGAGGAGCGGAATGTGAAGGTGCTGAAAAGCCTTGTGGCGTGATTCTGATGTAAACCTTTAACGAAGCTCCCTGTCAAATCAGGTTATGATGTAGGCCCAGGTGTTCTCTGCGGAGGTTCTCTATGCGCAGACAGGCGGTCCGCGTGATAGCGGCACTCCTCTTCCCTGTGCTGGCCTCTCCCTGCTTCGGCCAGATCGCAAAGTCGACGAATCAACCATCGCATCCCGTGAGGCCGATTCCGGCCTACACCGCGGAATTCAAGACGGTAAATGTTCAGACTCTGGCCGACGGCACAACGATTACAACCGAGACCAAGGAAATTCGTGCCAGAGACTCTCAGAACCGGAATCTGTTTGTCACAACGCGCACGCCTCCCGTGGCTGGAATCGAAACAACGAACGGCAGCATCGATAACCCGGTGGACAACATCGACATCAACTGGAATTCGCATGACAAAAAAGCAACGATCATTAAACTGCCGCCGTCGGATCAGAGGTACGGTTGCTGGGCTTCGGGTTCCGGGCATATGACCATCAACTTCGGAAGCCGCGCGACAACCACACCGCCTGGCACTGTGCGCCAGGGGCTGATCGTGGGCGGGGAGAGCCAAATGGTCGCGTCGGTCGGCATAGCGACCATACAAGAGCAGCAGCGTGAGGATCTGGGCACTGCGAACATCCAAGGGCTCGAGGCAAAGGGTGAGCGTGTGACCACTGTGATTCCCGTTGACAAGGTCGGCAATGACAGGCCGGTTACAACGATCCATGAGTCCTGGCGAGCGCCGGGATTCCCGTTTGCACTGCGCGACATCTACGAGGATCCGCGAAGAGGCAAGAGGACGAGGGAAACGGTGAGCCTGACGATAGGAGAGCCGGACCTTTCCCTGTTCCAACCGCCCGAGGGCTACGAAATCGTGACTGAGGAGATGCACGAAGTTCCCTGTCAGCAGTAGAGAAAGGTATCCTGCCCGCCCGTTTACACTGAAGAGTGATGGCAGAAGAGAAAGAACTACGTTACGACCCGGCGACAATTGAACCAAAATGGCAGGCGCGCTGGGCCGCCAACCCCGGAATGTATGCGGCCGAGCCCCACTCCTGCGGCAAGCCCAAGTACTACGTGCTGGAGATGCTGCCCTATCCGAGCGGCCAGCTGCACATGGGCCACGTGCGCAACTACTCCATTGGCGACGCGCTGGCGCGCCACATGTGGATGCGCGGCTACAACGTGATGCACCCGATGGGGTGGGACGCGTTCGGACTGCCTGCGGAAAATGCGGCACTCAAAAACAACACTCCTCCGCGTGAGTGGACGCTGAGCAATATCGCCGCCATGAAGCGCCAGTTCGAGCGCCTTGGCATGGGCTTCGACTGGGCTACCGAAGTTACAACCTGCATGCCCGATTACTACAAGTGGAACCAGTGGTTCTTCCTGCGCATGTACGAGAAGGGCCTGGCATATCGCAAGAAGAGCAAAGTGAACTGGTGCCCCGAGTGCTGCTACGGTGCTGGCCAACGAGCAGGTGATCGATGGCCGCTGCTGGCGGCACGAAGACACGATTGTGGAGCAGCGCGACCTGGTGCAGTGGTTCCTCCGCATTACCGCGTACGCGCAGGAATTGCTCGACGGCCTCGACAAGCTTGATGGCTGGCCGGAAAAAGTGCGCACCATGCAACGCAACTGGATCGGCCGCAGCGAAGGCACGGAGGTTGACTTCTTTCTGCAGGAGGAAATTGACGAGGGAATTAAGAACAAGGAACAGGGAAGAGGAGAGACACGCATTCGCGTGTTTACGACGCGGGTGGATACGATTTTTGGCGCGACCAGCGTGCAGTTGGCGCCGGAACATGCGCTGGTGACGGCTCTTGCTGCGAAGGATGCGGGTTTGCGGGAGCAGGTTGCGAAGCTGCTCGAGGAGCAGAAGAAGGCGCGGGAAAGCGGAGACATCGGCGCGATTGAAAAGCACGGTATTCCCACGGGCAGATTCGCCATCAATCCCTACAATCGGCGAGCTGGTGCCGATCTGGGTAGCGAATTATGTGTTGAGCGATTACGGTACGGGCGCCATTATGAGCGTGCCGGGGCACGATGCGCGCGACTTCGAATTTGCGAAGAAGTATGCGATTCCGATTCGCCGCGTGATTGCGCCTGCAGATCCGAGTGCCGAGGAGCCCGAGTTGCCGTACCTGTCGGAAGACGGCGTACTGGTGAACTCCGGCGAGTTCAACGGGCTGAGTTGTTCGCAGGCCCAGAAACAACTCCAGGAGATTGCCGCCCGCAAGGGCTTTGGCGAAGCGACTGTTACGTTCCGCTTGAAAGACTGGGGTGTGAGCCGGCAGCGCTACTGGGGCACGCCGATCCCGATGATTCACTGCGAGCGCGACGGCATCGTGCCAGTGCCAGACGATCAATTGCCGGTGCTGCTGCCGGAACAGATTGAGATCACGCAGCAGGGTGGCTCGCCGCTGGCGCGCGTGCCGGATTTCGTGAATGTCACGTGTCCGAAGTGCAAAGGACCGGCGAAGCGCGAGACCGACACGATGGATACCTTCGTCGATTCGAGCTGGTACTTCTACCGCTACACCGACGCGAAGAATGCCACCGCGCCTTTCGATCCCGCTGCCGCAAAGTACTGGTTTCAGATCGATCAATACATCGGCGGGGTAGAGCACGCGATTCTGCACCTGATCTATTCGCGCTTCTGGACGAAGGTGATGCGCGACCTGGGCATGATCACGAATGACGAGCCCGTGCGGCGGCTTTTCACGCAGGGCATGGTGATCAAGGACGGCGCGAAGATGTCGAAGTCGAAGGGCAACGTGGTCTCGCCCGACGACATGGTGGCACGCTACGGCGCCGACTGCTGCACGCATGTACGCGCTGTTTGCGGCGCCGCCGGATCGCGACCTCGACTGGCAGGAAGATGGCGTGGCAGGGGTGAGCCGCTTTCTGGGGCGCGTGTGGCGCATCGTGACAAAATATGCGCCGGTTGCGACGATCTGGTCGAAATGGTTCGGCGGAGAAACCGAGCGGCACAGCGTTGAAGCTGTTGCGCAAGCTGCACCAGACCACCGCCAAGATCACGCAGGACTTTGAAGGGCGCTGGCACTTCAACACATGCGTCGCGGCCATCATGGAGCTGGTGAACGAGATCCAGGCGGCAGATGCGCAACTGGCAGCGGGCGAAGTGCCTGCGCGCGGTGATGCACGAGCTGCTGCAGACGCTGGTGCTGCTGCTGGCGCCGTTTGCGCCTTATCTCGCGGCGGAGCTGTGGGAAGAACTTGGCGGCGAGGGTGCGGTACTCCGCCAGCCGTGGCCGAAGAGCGATCCGGGACTCGCCAAGGAAGACGAAGTCGAGATTCCGGTGCAGATCAACGGCAAGCTGGTGAGCGTTATTCGCGTGCCTGCTGGTTCTGATGCAAAGGTGATCGAGGCAGCGGCGCTTGGCGGAAGAAAAAGTGAAGACGCGCACTGCAGGCAAGAACGTAGTGAAGATCATCGTTGTGCCGGGCCGTGCAGTGAACCTGGTTGTGAAGTAATGGGTGGCGAAGGTGATCGCAGACCGCAGAGCGGCACAGGTTCGCGGCACGCAAACGCTGGTCGATCAGATGGGCTGGATGTTGCGGCACCCTGCGATCGTGGCTATCGAAGTGGGCTGGCGGTGGCTCTTCGGCGTGCCGTTTCTGCTGGTGTGCTGGTCGCGGCTGCAGCATGTGCTTACTCAGCTCTCGCCTGAGGATGCAGGACTCAGCAACATCGATGCGCAGAATCCGTGGATCGCGGCGGGGCAGTTGAGCCGCGCCCTTGCGAAATATGCGCCGCTGGTCGCGCACGAAATGCGGTGGCTGGTACCGATCGCCGCTGGCGCCTGGATCGTGATCTCGAGTCTGGGACGAAACCTTGCGCTCAAACGGATGGCACCACAAGTGCGTCTGCGGCCGATGTCCATGATGGCGCTGCAGGCTGCATGGCTCGCGTTGTTCGGGAGCGTGTGCTGGGGATGGTTTCGCGCAGTCAGCTGGGCGGCGGCGACGCACTTTCCCGCAGGCAGTGAGCCGGACCTGATCGGCTTTTCCATCTGGCTGATCTTTTTGTCGCTGGCATTCTTTACGGTTTGGGCGCTGCTGGGTTGGATCGTTTCTGTCGCGCCGATGCTGATGCTGCTTGAAGAGCGCTCCGCACTCTCCGCTCTCGGACAAGCCCTGCAGACTGGGAAGCCCGTTCACGTCAGAGCTGGTCGAGATCGGCATGGTGATGGGCATTGTGAACCTGGCGCTGATCGTGGTGGCGATGGTGCTGTCGGCTGCGCCTCTGCCCTTCAGCGATCAGCTTGGCGGCGATGCATTGCACGTGGTGTGGGCTGGAGCGACAGTGTTTTACCTCGTCGCGCACGACTACTTTCAGCTGGTGCGGCTGAAGTGCTTTGTTGAGTTCTGGAAGGTATTTCGCGGCGGGGCCTAACGGTAATTGGGCGTCCCGGAAGCGGGTCACAGATTACTCTGAGCCCGGTGCCGATTCCTCTTTCAGAAACCCGGCGGCCAGGGTGCCTTTTGCTTTGGCTATAGGCAGCAGTGTGGGGTAGAACTGCACGAATGTTGTGTCCACGGCTGCGTGCGCGGCGTGGCAGGTGTAGCAGGGGGCACCCTGAGGAATCAGCGTTCCGTTCTTGTCCGGCGAGTCGAAATCGAAGAAGGCCCATTTGCCGGGGAATCGCGCGGCATCCTTGACGTGAACTTCAAATCCCATGATCTCCGTGGCCTGGAAATGGCCCCGCTGGTTGATCGATCCTTTGGTCTTCGCTCCCCGTACTTCAAGGACCATGACGGTCTTGTCGGGCCACGTTCCCGTAGCAACAAAGCTGCGATAGGCAGCGGGATTCACGAACACATTGTCGAACATGGAGTGATCCTGCATCTCCATGGCTTTGGGCGAATAGCTCATGTCGATGCCGGAGGTCAGGTAGATCCATTCGCGATAATCCCTCGGCGGTAGCAGATCGCCGTTCGCGGCGTATGCCGGGGCGGTGTCTTTCGCCGCGTGTGCAGGCCCGTGCGGGACGCCGCAACATTGAAACAGCGATAGCCAGGCGAGAGCAGGCAGACCGCGGCTGCCGAAATTCGTGCTTTTGGGAACACACCGACCTCCGATGCAAATAGAAACGCGGCGACCCCGGCCGAAGTTCCTCAAAAACTCGTCGATCGGTAGTCTTAGAACAGCTTCAGGCGGATGACGAGGTACTTTTTCGGATTGTCGCGGATGCTCTTGACCAATTGCTGCGCCTGATCCATCGTCTGGTCGGTGTGGTCGTAGAGTGAGCGATTCTGCATGAGCTGTCCGATGGTGCCCTTGCCTTCGTCGACGCCGGTCAGGATGCTATCGAGGCGCGTGACGGTGTCATCCAGCTTCCTGGCAAATTCGGGGTCTTTGGCAAGCTTACCGATCGATCCCTTACCCGAATTGACGTCTGCCAGAAGCTGGTTGGCATTGGTGACGGTGGAATTCAGGTTCTTGTACAGGGTGTCGTCTGTGACCAGCTTGCCGGCCGTTCCCTGGCCATTCTGGATGCCGGCGGTGATCTTGTCGAGACGGTCGATTACGGAATCGGCATGGGTGTAAAGGGTGTCGTCATTCACCAGTTTGCCGAGTGTCCCCTGGCCGTTGCTGATGGCTCCCGTCAACTTATCGAGATTGTCCGCGATTCGATTCAGCTTGGCGTAGAATGCCGGATCGTTGATGAGTCCGCCGAGCGTTCCGCGCCTCGAATTCAGCGTGTCCACCAGCTTGTTGGAGTTGCGCATTAGCTTGGTGACCTCTTCGATGGAGGTCTGGCTGGCGCTGATGACACCCTGCAGGCTTGAGGCCTCAATGGAGACAAGCTCGGTATTGTTTGCCGGCGCTGGGCCCTTGGCGTGGACGGATGTGATGTCGAGGTAACTGTCGCCGAGGACGCCAGCCTGGGCAATCGAGGTTGTCGAGTCAACGTGCAGATCTTGAATCCATTTGCCGCCCACCCGCATGGTGACTTCAACCGGCTTGGGACTGCGCTCGGGTACAACGCGAATCCGAATGATGTTCCCGATGGTGACGCCCTCGAGGGTGACCGGGGCACCGGATTTCAGGCCGCCGGCATTGTCGAAATAGGTGCGAAGGATGAGCTTTTTGGCGAACAGGCCGCCTTCGGAGGAGGACATGAGGAGAATGACGAGCACCAGGACCGCCATGGCCGCCAGGACCAATGCGCCAACTCTTAGCTGGGACCACTGAATCTCTTTGCGGCTTGGCACGTCTTTCCCCTCGATAAAGTTGGCCCGACCTGCCTGCCTTATCGCCTTGAGAATAGCAGAAAGGGCAGGGGTTACCGATCATTTTAGCCAGCGAAAGCAGGTCAGCAGCCGTTCTTTTAGAACCAGCAATCCCGGCACAGAGCTCTCTCCGGTAAGATTTTCAGCTTCCTGACGGCCTAGACATGGTTTTCCAGCAATACATTGGCCATCGACAGGCTTCCAGTGTGGGTGATGGAGAGTGCAGCGTTTGCGACACCGAGGTGCGAGGCAATCTCGGCGGCCCGGCCGTGGAAACGCAGATTCGGGCGACCACCCGGCTCCCGTACCACCTCAATCTCCAGCCAGTTTACCCCTCGGCTGATTCCAGTACCGAGGGCTTTGGCGGCTGCCTCTTTGGCGGCAAACCGCGCGGCCAGGCTCTCGGCAGCATTGCGCTTGCGCATGCAATAGGCCTGTTCAGCAGGCGTGAATACGCGGTCGAGAAACCGCTGCCCAAAACGCTCCAGCGACTGCTGAATGCGCGCAATTTCAACCAGGTCAATGCCGCTGCCGACGATCATGCTGTGTACCAACCTAACATCCGGCGGCTAAAGGCTCGTCCAGAAAGAGGGGTGTACAACAAAGCGGGGAGATGTTGTTCACCTTCATGGCAAGGCGACTGCCCTACCATTGAACAACATAATCCTCCCTTTCCCGTCGGCCGATATAGCCGGAATGAGACAGGCCTCAACCTTCAGAGATATTGCGCAGCCGGGTCCGATTCCATGGGCTTTACAGATGAGGGCGATTTCACGGGAAGAGCCGAGCCGGGCCGTGAAATCCCTTACCGGAGCGATTTTGGGCTGCGGGGGCTGGGTGCTCAGCCGCAGCGCGAGCGATACGGGCCTGCTCGACATCCTGTTTGAATTCGAACGGCAGTCCTGCCTGGAGATCTACAGCGTTCTGATCGCCGCGGGACTCGAACTCAGCCAGGGCGCGCATATTCGCTTTACGGAACTGTGCCAATGCACGCGGATGGTCCGGAAAGATTGCAGCGATGAGATTGTGAGTATCGATCTGGAAGTCCAGACATCTCCCATCTCTGAGGCAGCCGGACGATTCACACCAGCCGCCACACTAGAGCGGCTAACCCGCCTCGACCAGGCCATAGCGGCGCTGCCACGCTTCAATCAGTCTCGCCCACACGCGGGCACGCTCAGCTTCGGTGCCTTCTCCTGGTTTGACGTTTGCGAATCGTTCGGCCTCCAGCTTAGCCAGTTCCAGCAATGCACGGTCACGAATTAGGTTAGCAACCCGGAAATCGGGCAAGCCGGCCTGACGTGTGCCAAAAAATTCCCCAGGTCCGCGCATGGAAAGGTCAAGCTCCGCCAGTTCGAAGCCATCCTGCGTTCGGACCATTGCATTCAGGCGCTCTTCAGCCTGTTCAGAGACGCGGGGTCCAGTGATAAGGATGCAGTAGCTCTTGGCAGCGCCCCGGCCTACACGGCCCCGCAACTGGTGCAACTGCGCGAGGCCAAAGCGTTCAGCGTGCTCAACCACCATGACGGTGGCGTTGGGAACGTCCACACCGACTTCGATAACGGTGGTCGATACCAGCACGTCGATCTCCCCGCGCTGAAAACGCCGCATGATGACTTCCTTGTCGTCCGCATCGAGCCTGCCGTGCAGCAGGCCGACGCGCAGCCCGGCAAGCGGCCCTGTGCGCAGCTTCTCATGCATGGCCACCGCAGACTTGAGCTCCGCTCCTTTACCTTTGGGAGCGGGTTTTTGGCCGGATATCCCCGGGAAGAGACTTGCCGTTTTGCTTTTGCGGACGGTCTTTGCCGGTCTGGTCGCGGGTTCTGAGACCGCCGCGGCAGGTTCGTCGTGCGAGAAGTCCAATTCCGGCTGATCCGTCGCTGCTCCCCTCGATCACGGGATAGACGATGTATGCCTGTCGCCCCTGCGCCACCTGCTTGCGCACGAAATCCCAGACATCGTCTGAGCGCTCTTCGGGAACGCGCCGCGTGACGATCGGCGTGCGACCGGGCGGAAGCTCGTCGAGAATGCTGACATCAAGATCGCCGTAGAGCGAAAGCGCCAGGGTACGCGGAATCGGCGTTGCCGTCATAACCAGCACGTCGGGCTCAGGCTGATTCGGTTTCTTCATCAGCTTGAAGCGCTGCAGAACACCGAAGCGGTGTTGCTCGTCGACGACAACCAGGCCGAGCCGATCGAACTCGACTTTTTCTTCGATCAGGGCGTGCGTGCCGATCACCAACTGCGCTTCGCCGCGATTGATCAGGCCGCGACTGGTGCGCTTGCGATCCTCATCAAGCGAACCGGTAAGAAGGACGATGCGATACCGTCGAGACGAGCGCTCGAGCAGCTTGCGCGCGGCGAGAAAGTGTTGAGTGGCAAGAATCTCGGTGGGCGCCATCAGCGCGGCCTGGTAGCCGTTCTCGATCGCGACCAGCATGGCCTGCAGCGCCACGATGGTTTTGCCCGATCCCACATCGCCTTGCAGCAGGCGCCGCATTGGGCTTGGGGCGCGCATGTCGGTGACGATCTCGCCGAGCGTGCGCTTCTGCGCCGCGGTGGGATGAAAGGGCAACACTTCGCGAATGGCTTCACGGACTTTGTCGTTGGTCGTGAACGCAATTCCGGCGCGCTCGCGCATGCGGCGGCGTTTCAACTCCAGACCCAACTCGAGGAAGAACAATTCTTCAAAGATCAGGCGGCGATGTGCCGGTGTCGACCAGGACTGCAGTTGCGACAGCGACGTTCCTTCCGGGGGGAAGTGCACCTCACGCAGCGCGGTTTCGCGGTTCGGCAGATCGAGTCGATCGAGCATCGCCTGCGGGCAGGCACTCCGGCACGTTGCCGCGCATGCTTTCCAGCAGGTTGAAGATCACCTTGCGCTGCCAGCGGGATGCCAGACGCGCGCCGCCCAGCGACTCGTACACCGGCGTGATTCGGCCGACTTCCAACAAGCGAGTCTCGGCATCGTCGCTCGAGTCGGGCAGAATCTCGAACTGCGGCTGGATCATTTTGAAGTTGCTGGTGGAGCGTGACGGCTCGACCTTTCCGTAGAGAGCCACCGTCTGCCCGGCATGGAACTTGCCGTCGAGATAACCGGCGTGAAACCAGATGCACTTGAGGGCGTGCCGGCCCTGCCCCACGGTGAGTTCGAAGAGCGGCATGCGGCGGGTGCGCAACAACGCGGCGCCGCGCACCTCCGCGATCACGCTGGCTGTTTCGCCGGGCTTCAGTTCGTCGAGACTGCGCGGATTCTGGCGGTCTTCGTAGCGAAAGGGAAGATGGTAAAGCAGGTCCTCGGCAGTTTGAATGCCCTTGGCGGCGAGCATCTCCGATACATGCGGACCTACGCCGCGCACAAATTTGACTGGACTGTCGAGGCCGGGCACATTCAGGATGCTAACGCATCCGGGGCGTGCCCATACCACGTCGCCATCACGGCTCAGAGCCTCAAAGCAAGCCGGTTTTCTAGAATTCCGAGATCGCGTGTCGAGCCGTACGGACTTCCGCGGCCAGAACGCGCAACACTCTGATAGCCAGCGACGGATCGCTGAGCATAAGGCTGTTGAAGTCTTCGCGGGTGACAAACCCCAACTCGGCATCTTTCTCAGCGGTGGCCGTCAGGGTGTAGGGCTCATTTCCGATAAGCGCAGGCAGGCCCAAAAGCGACCCAGGATGAAGCGTAATGGACATCAGGCTTCCCCCGGTGGGCGATTCCATCGTCAAGGCTGCACTGCCCTTCCGCAGAATATACAGACCTGCAGGATTGCCTCCCTGAGCGAACAGGCGGCGCGACTCCGTACACACAACCGTTGAGGAGCGTTTCTCCAGAGCTTCAATGAGTTCCTTTTCGGCAATGAATGAGGAAGAATCGAAATTCACTGAAGCACTCCAGATCGTTTGGGTGGGCGTGGCAATCACAAATGCACCTATCGGGACCATGATTCCATGGATTTAGGCCGCAACCTGTGACGCTAGTCACATTCAGTGGTTGAAGCCGCGGGATCCATCTCAACCGCGGGCTGACCGGATCTGACGAAAAGACTCTGTCGAGCTGGATGCCGCTGAAATATGAGGAGTTACGAAAGGCTCTGATCGGCGATCAAAGACTCAAAGTGGGTCCGGGCCGGCATTCGCGCCTGACCTGGTCGTTCTGAATTTGCATGCTCAAAAGCATATCCGCTATCTGCTTGTTGGCTCAGCGGCCCCGGCTGCTGTTGAACCTGCCGGAGCCCCCGGGGTGCGGGCGAAGGTCACGTAAATATCGCCCCCCGTTTTTTCTCGCTTCACGATCGTCCATCCGGTGGAGTGTTTCAGCAGATAGGCCACTGGCATCGTATCGGTCACCAGCGCGTGATCGATGTGGTATTTGTCAAAGACCTCCAGCGGCGAGATGAGGTACATGGTCTTCAGATAATCTGCCAGCACCCCCTGGTGCTCAAAAATATCGAAGCGGGAGTCGATAAAGTCCGGCTTGGATAGAAATGCCATCATCCCGCCTATCGTGTCGGCGTTAAAGGTTCGCCACGAGGGCTGAATCTCCTCGAGTGATTGCATGGGGAAGAACGTGCCGAGCTTCTCCTTTAGATTTTTTTCGGTAGGGAAGATAAACAGGATCACGAGCGCGGCAGCCATCACCATGAACGCGTTAGCAGCTGGAATTGTTTTCTCGTCGGTTTCGAGATTGAAGCCGCGCCGAATGTCGACTGCAAGAACCGGGGTCGTGAGAACCGCGGCCATGAATGCAAAACGCATGTGATCGAGCGCCGCATACCAGGCAAAGAAGACGATCGCCAATTCGAACACGCACCATTTGCGCCCTTTGAGTGCGTTGGCCACTACCATGAGGCACATTGCGGCAAAAGCCGAAAAGCCGGCAACTGTGCTGAGATTCAGCGGCTTCCATTCCATCACGTTGGCGATATTCAGCTTCTGGTTCGCCATCATGTCGATGGGGTTCCAGACCAAACGCCAGCCGTACGGATTCACGAAGATCGCAACGAGGCAGAGGCCGAGCACTATCAGCAGGCGATTGCGGTCGGCGGCTGAAAACGCATCTTGCTCAAAGGCGCCCTTCTTGAAATCAAATGCCCCGGAGAGGATATAAAGCACGAACAGCGCCAAGCCGATGAGCCAGCTTCCGTGCAAATTCGCCCATATGCAGAAGAGCGGTGGCAGCAGCCAGAGCGCCCGTATGTTTCCACGTCGGTGAGCATCAAGAATCGCCAGCTCCGACGACATGGCGAGATAGGCGATAGAGATCGTCCGAGGTCCGGAGTTTACTGAGATAAGCAGAAACGCAAGAGCAGTTGCCCACCATGCAGCGCCCGCATGCCCCGATTTCCGATATCCGCGCCAATAGAGGAAGACGAGGTTGGCGCAGATGATGATCCACTCAGCCAGGTAGATTCCGCGCAGATGAAGGGCCTGGTAGCTGAACCAGTAGGGAAGTTCGGCGAGCCACTCCGGGTTCACCCACGGCTGCCCTCCAACTGTGAACGAGTTGGGTTCGCTACGGATGAAGTGATGGGTAGAGGTGAGTTGCCGTGCATCCGCCAAGTGCCACCAGATGTCGGGGTCGCGCATCGACTCGCGCGAGGGGTTTAAGGACACCGTAAAAATCACGGGCAGCGCCATGAGGATGGCGATGTTCATCAGGTGCCTGGTAAAGATGCGGTTGAAAGCGCGCTTCAACGGGCCGGCCGCTTCGATGGATGCAGTTGCGGGATGCGCGGGGCTCTCGGTGGCAGAGATGGAGTCCATTGCTCTACGTTACCTGCCCGGCAATCGAGCGGGGAAGCAGAACGGCAAGGGGATGAATACACGGTGGTACTGTAGGCTCAGCAGCACGAACTGTTCGTAGCCTACATGCCGAGGGCTGCGGTGGTTGAGATTAGGCGTTCGGCTGCGCCGGGATCGCTGCCAGAACTTCATCGAGAGCCGTTTGCCACGATGCGAGCTGCACACCGAATCGAGCATGCAGCTTCTCATTCGAGAGAACGGAATTGTGCGGACGCCTTGCCGGCGTTGGATAATCAGCCGTTGCAATCGGATGTACGGTTGGTATTTTTCCGTTGAGGAGCCCGGATGCACGCTCGAAGATCGCGCGCGCGAAACCGCACCACGAGACGCTGCCAGAGCAGGTCATGTGATATATGCCGGACCAATCTACAGCGGCGTCGAGTTTTCCTTCAACAACGCCGGCCGCAATTGCATGTGTCGCACGCGCCAGTTCCGCAGCCGTTGTCGGCGCGCCCACCTGGTCATCGACCACATTCAGCGAGTCGCGCTCCCTGCCGAGACGGAGCATCGTCAGTAGGAAGTTCTTGCCCTCCGGCGCATAGACCCAACTGGTGCGGAAAATCAGGTACCGGCCGCCCACCTTGCGAATCGCTTCTTCGCCAGCAAGCTTGCTGCCTCCGTAGACGCTGAGAGGATTGGTCTGGTCGTCTTCTACCCATGGCCCTGTTTTCGAACCGTTGAAAACGTAGTCTGTCGAATAGTGGATCAGCAGGGAACTGGCGCGCTGAGCCTCCTCTGCGAGTATGCCCGGAGCTGTTCCGTTGATTGCGAAGGCGAGTTCGCGTTCGCTCTCCGCGCGATCGACTGCCGTGTAGGCGCCGGCGTTGACGATAATGTCCGGCGCAATTTCGCGGACCTTCTGGCGAATCTCTTCGGCATTAGAGAGATCGAGCGAACTACGGTTGCAGGCAATCACTTCTGCGGAGCCGGCGAAGGTTCCGAGCAGTGCACGACCCACCTGTCCATCCGCGCCTGTTACCAGCACTCGCGGCCAGATGCTCAAACGAATACCTCCGCGGTCGCCAAGGTTGCGCCCTTCGCATCCTTGTCAGAGACGATCGCTTCCTCCGGCACCACGGGCCACGCAATCGCGAGGTCTGGATCATTCCACACGATGGTGCGCTCGCCCTTGGGATTGTAGGAATCGGTGACTTTGTAGGCGAAGCCGGCCACTTCGCTCAGTACCAGAAAAGCGTGGCCAAATCCTTCGGGGATCCAAAGCATCCGCCCATTCTCTCCGCTCAGTTCAACCGCGACATGATCACCAAAAGACGGAGAGCTCTTCCGCAAATCGACGGCAACGTCGAGTACTGTGCCGTGTGTTGCGCGCACCAGTTTGCCCTGCGGATTGAGGGTCTGATAGTGAATGCCGCGGACAACGCTCTTTTTCGAGACAGAAAAGTTGTCCTGTACCCAGGTGCAGGGCAAGCCAGCAGACTCGAAAGCGTTGTGATTCCACGTTTCCCAGAAGGCTCCGCGATTATCGCTGTATATCTTTGGCGTAATCAGAAGCACGCCGGGTAGGGAAGTCTCTTCAATATTCATAACTCGCTGGTTCCTGCAGGAATCTGCCGCTCATTGCGCAGCGCCAGCAGATACTGTCCGTACCCGCTCTTTGCTACGGGCTTTGCAAGCTCTTCAAGCTGGTCGGCCGTAATGTATCCGAAGTGATAGGCGATCTCCTCAGGGCAGGCAATCATCAATCCCTGGCGCCGTTCAATGGTCTGGATGTAAAGTCCGGCCTCGAACAACGAATCGTGGGTACCCGTATCGAGCCACGCCATGCCGCGACTCATCACCTGAACCTTCAGCTTGCCTGCTTCGAGATAAATTCGGTTCAGATCGGTGATTTCCAGCTCGCCGCGCGCCGAGGGCTTCAGGGATGCAGCCAGCTTCACGACGTCGTTATCGTAGAAGTAGAGGCCAGTCACCGCATAGCGCGACTTTGGTTGTTTGGGCTTCTCTTCAATGCTGATCGCTTTGCCCGCGCCATCGAACTCAACCACGCCGTAGCGCTCCGGATCGTGCACCCGATACGCGAAGACCAGAGCGCCACTCTTCAATGTCGCCGCTTGCTGCAGGTCACGGGAAAACGACTGTCCATAAAAAATGTTGTCGCCTAGGATCAGCGAACATGTATCGTTGCCGATGAATTCGCGGCCGATGGTGAAGGCCTGCGCAAGGCCGTCAGGGCTAGGCTGCACGGCGTAACTCAGGTTGATGCCCCAGCGCTTGCCGTCGCCCAGCAACTCTGCAAACCGGTGCGTATCCTCTGGCGTGGAGATGATGAGTATGTCGCGCAGCCCAGCGAGCATCAGCGTGCTTAGCGGGTAGTAGATCATCGGCTTGTCGTACACCGGCAAAAGCTGCTTCGAAACCACGTGCGTGACGGGATAAAGGCGCGTTCCTGAACCCCCTGCGAGAATGATCCCTTTCATTGTGCGATTCTCTCCTCGTAGTTTTGCTTGATCCACGTGAGATAGGCGCCGCTGCGCACATTCTCGATCCAGGATGCGTGATTGAGATACCACTCCACGGTGTTACGCAGGCCATGTTCAAAGTCGACCGAAGGTGTCCAGCCTAGCTCGCTCGCGATCTTGCGCGCATCGATGGCATAGCGGCGATCGTGCCCCGGCCGGTCCGCGACAAACTTGATCAGCTTCCTTCGCACGCCGAGGTCTGCGTCGGGCCGCAACTCGTCGACGAGGTCGCAAATGGTCTCGACCACATGCAGATTATTTCGCTCACTGTTGCCGCCCACGTTGTACGTCTCGCCCGGCTTGCCGCGCTCCAGCACTGTTCTGATTGCGGAGCAGTGATCGTCGACGAACAGCCAGTCGCGCACATTCTGTCCATCGCCGTATACGGGCAATGCTTTTCTCTCCAGAGCATTCAGAATCATCAGGGGAATCAGCTTCTCTGGAAACTGGAATGGGCCGTAGTTGTTGGAACAGTTGGTCGTAAGCACCGGAAGCTTGAAGGTGTGGAAGTAAGCGCGCGCCAGATGATCTGAAGACGCTTTTGACGCAGCGTAAGGACTGTTCGGCGCGTAGGGCGTGGCCTCTGAAAATGCGGGATCCTCCGGACCAAGCGTCCCGTAAACCTCATCCGTCGAGACATGCAGAAAGCGAAAGGATTCCTTCGCAGCATCGTCCAGCGCGGACCAATAGCGCCGCGTCTGCTCCAGAAGTGTGTAAGTGCCTTGCACGTTGGTGTGGATGAATGCGCCTGGATCGACAATCGAGCGGTCCACGTGGCTCTCCGCGGCGAAGTGGACAATTGCTCGCGGACGATGCGCATTGAGCGCGGATGCCACCGATTCTGCATCGCATATGTCGACGCGCAAAAGCTGGTAGCGCTTGTCGTCTTCGAGTGCGGCAAGGTTTGCCGGGTTACCGGCATAGGTCAGCAGGTCGAGATTCACGACCGGCGTGCCAACCGTCTCAATCCAGCGCAGCACAAAGTTCGAGCCAATAAATCCCGCGCCGCCGGTTACGAGAATCGTGTTTCTTGTATCTGTCATGGACAAACAGTTTCCTTCGCCAGAAGATTGCCGCATCCGCGTAAGTCTATCGTATTCCATGCGATGATTCTTACCCTTACGCACAGAGTTGCATCACAGAGGGGAATACAAGTGGCCAATCATGCATAAACAACAATTCGTGTATAAGCTTTGATGCGGCCTAGGCAACAAACATGCAGTCGCCATAACTGAAAAATCGGTATCCGCTTTCTACCGCATGCCGATATGCCGCAAGCACGCGCTCCCGGCCCGCAAAGGCGCTGACCAGCATCAACAGGCTCGATTGCGGCAGATGAAAATTGGTCAGGAGCGCGCCAACCACGCGGAATTCGATATCCCGGCGAAATGAAGATATCCGTTTCTCCCGAATGAGCCGCCAGCGGCGCAGATCCAGCCAGCGCCGCTGCGGCCTCGAGGGTGCGTACCACGGTTGTGCCCACGGCGACGATGCGGCGACCGTCGATGCGCGCACGGTTCACTGCGTCGGCCGTCTCAGGCGAAATGCTGTAGCGCTCCCGATGCAGCCGGACCTCGTCGACGCGCTCCACGCGCAAGGGCGCAAAGGTGCCAAGCCCCACGTGCAGGGTCACGCGCGCAATCTCGACTCCTCGCGCAGCGATGCGGTCCAGCATCTGCGGCGTGAAGTGCAGTCCGGCCGTCGGCGCCGCAACCGACCCGCGCTCCCGCGAAAACACCGTCTGATAGCGCTCGCGATCCGATGCCGCATCGTCGCGATGGATGTAGGGCGGCAGGGGCATGTGGCCGATGCGGTCCAGAACTCCGAAAAAGTCCTCGACCGGCGCAAACTCGAGCAGCCGATCGCCAAACTCTCCGCGCTCCAGCACCTCGGCCTCCAGGACGATCTGGCCATCAGCCGCCGGGAACACCAGGCGCTCGCCGATGGCCACCTTGCGCCCGGGCCGTACCAGTGCGTGCCAGCGGTTGTCGCCGGCGGGTTCGGTCAGCATCACTTCAATGCGGCCGGTGGGCTTCTCTTTTTCGCGGCGCAGCGTTCGCCGCGCATAGAGCCGGGCCGGAATCACGCGGCTGTCATTCAGCACCAGCAGATCGCCGTCACGCAGCAGGGAAGGGAATTCGCTGAATTGGCTGTCGCGCACTTCGCCGGTCGCGCGATCCATCACCAGCATGCGGCTCTGCCCGCGCTCCGCCGGAGGCTCCTGCGCGATCAAGTCCTCGGGAAGTTCAAAGTCGAAATCGGCAACGCGCAAATCTGCTCATGACGCGGATTGCCCCAGGTGCGCGAGAGCCCGCAGCCGCGCGCGTTCGATGGCCGCGTTCAGCTCCTGGCGCCTGGCCTCAAATTCCTCAGGACGCGTATCAGGCGGCACGCTGTGTCCATTGCGCCCAGCTCACCACGATGCGCGTAAACGGCTTGGGAACGAGAAAGCGATCCCACGAATTCATCGCCCACGCGCGCTCCGGCTGGAGATGGAATGCGCCGATAGGCGCGCCCGTTGTCTGCGCCAGCTTGATCGGTCCCATCTTGGTTTCGTAGATTGGCCCGCGCGGCCCGTCCGCGGTGAAGATCGCTGTGCGTCCCGGTCTCGATCACGTCTCTTCAACCCCAGCAAGGCCCTCGCGCGCGCCGCGCGAACTCGATCCGCGCACCGCGTCGAAGCCAAACATCCGCAGGATGCGGGTAATGAGTTCGCCATCGAAGCTGCGGCTGATGAGGATCACCGCGCCGGAACGGCGGAAGTACATGGCGCATGGCAGCACGCACTGGTGCCAGAAGCAGTAAATCTCCGGGCCTGCCTTCTGCCCGAAGACAACCGGGGTTACGCCATCTTCCGCAATCACTTCAAAGCGCCACGTCAGGCCCACCAGCCACAGCAGCGCCCAAACCATACGCGGCACTACCGCCAGCACAATCCGCTGGCCCACTGTGAAACTGGGACTGTTCTGGGTCACTCAACGATTCTACGTGTAAGCGCCCGATACTGCGTGATCGCGACGCGCTCAGCTATAGCGCAGCCAGCGCACCAGTTCGGGCAGAGTGGCGCGCTTGCCGTACATCAGGATGCCGACGCGGTAGAGCTTTGCCGAGATCCAGAGCACTACCCAGATGCTGAGCAGCAGCAGGCGATGGAAACAGCAAATTGCCACGCCGGCGGAATCTGCGAGGCCATGCGCAGGAACATGATGATCGGCGCGGTGGGCGGAAAGAACGAAGCGGCAACCGACCAGAATGAGTTGGAGTCGTTGATCACCAGCATGATCAGCGAGAAGCTCAGCCACGTGGGCGCGGCCGCCAGCGGCATGTACATCTGCAGCTCCTGCTCGGTTTCGCAGGTGGCCGCGAGGCCTGCAAACAGCGAACTGTAAAGCAGGTATCCGAGCACGAAATAAACCGGGAAGAGCACGGCCTCGGTGATGGAGATGTGCACGGCGTAATCGCCCGAAAGCACAGCCGCGGCGAAGGGAGTGCCGATCATGATGCCGCCGGCGACCAGCCAGATCCCGATCTGCGTCAGGCCGACGGCGCCCACGCCGATGAGCTTGCCGGCAAGCATGTCGGTCGGGCTTGCGCGATGGCCAGCATGACCTCGAAGATGCGCGATGTCTTTTCCTGGATGATGGAGCGGGCCACGTTCATGCCGTAGATCATGGTTGTCATCGAGAGCAGGATGGCCATGATGTAGCCCTTGTAGAACGAGGCCGCGGCATTGCTCTTCACGACGCTGCCGTCCTTCTTCACCTGGAAGGTCTGAATGTGGACGCCGTCGACCAGCTTGTCGGCAGCGTCATGGGGCATGTCCGCCGCCGGTTAGTTTGGCATCGAGCAGTGCGTGGTTGACCGCGTCGTGTAGCCGGCCGCCGGTGATGAAGTCGCCGGCAGACTGCGAAGTGTAGGTTGCTGTCGGCGCCTGGCCCTGGGGAGTATCGATCCACAAAAAGCCGTCAATGCTCTTGTTCCGCACCTCGTCGATGAGCGTCGCGCGGTCCGCCGCGGTCGCGGGAGCAATCACGTCGACCCTGGCCTTGGCTTCCTTGTCGCCGATGATCTGTCGCCTTGATTTCGTCGGCGAGCACTGGATCGGTGGAGGCCACGGCCAGATGCTTACCCGCGCCGAGGCCAAGGCTTGAAAGATAGCCGACGCCGATCAGTGCAGCAAAGATGGCGGGCACGCCGAAGGTGGTCATTTTGAAGGCGCGTCCGCGCACCTGCTCCAGATATTCGCGTCTGGCCACCAGCCAGATATTACGCATCGACCTTGCCTCCGACGGTCTGAATGAAGATTTCTTCGAGCGAAGGCTCGACCATTTCGAAGCGATAGATTCGTGCAACGGCTGAGGCTTCGCGCAGCAGTTTTTGCGCGTCGCCGTGTTCCTTGAGCCGGATCTCGGCGTGGCCGGAGAAGTTTCTTGGCCTCGGCAATTTCTGGGCTGTTGAGGAAATCGGCGCTGCCCTCGAATTCGACGATGATGTGATTGCGCTCGTAGCGGGACTTGATCTCGCGCACGCGGCCCGCGAGCACCGCCTCGCCGTTATTGATGAGGCAGATGGAGTCGCAGAGCTTTTCCACCTGGTCCATGCGATGCGTGGAGAAGACGATCGCCTTGCCTTCGTCCTTGAGTTCGAGCAGGGTCTGCTCAAGCAGCTTGGCGTTTACCGGATCGAGGCCGCTGAAGGGCTCGTCCATCACGATCAGTCCGGGATCGTGGAGCAATGAGCCAATGAACTGGATCTTCTGCTGCATGCCCTTGGAAAGCTCTTCGGTCTTTTTGGGAAGGGCTTCGTCGATGTCCAGCCGTTTCGCCCAGTCGGTCGCTCGCTTGCGCGCTTCGGCCGCGGCGAGCCCGTGCAGTTCGCCGAAGAAGACGAGTTGCTCAAGCACCTTCATCTTCTTGTAGAGGCCGCGCTCTTCAGGCAGGTAGCCGACGCGCTCGAGGCTCGTCGCGCTCGAAGGGCTTGCCAAAGAGGCTGATGGTCCCGGAGTCGGGCATAGTGATGCCCATCATCATGCGAATGGAACTGGTTTTGCCGGCGCCATTCGGGCCCAGCAGTCCGAACATCTGGCCGGCATCAATTGAGAGGCTCAGATCGCGGACCGCAACCTTGCTCTCGTAGGCTTTGGTTACTCCTGCGAGTTCAACGACCGGCATTCATACTCCTGGATTGGAAGGGACATTGGGGAAGGTCCCGCCGAAATATAGCCAACGCTGTTTCTTCGGTACTCTAGGCCTTACGGATTGCACCGGCCTTTGGTTCAGCCAGACACGTGTTAATTGTGCTTGTTGTACTCCGGGGGGCCGGCAATCACCAGCGCATCTTTGTCTCCGTATACGTACCAGCAGCACCAGTCGGTTTCATGATTGGGCTGATCCAACGGGGAGATCAGGTCGCGGTAGATCACCCGGCCGTAAACGAAGAGTTTGTCCTCCCACTTTTCCAACCGCCTGAGTTGTTCATCGGAGGAGCAATAAGAACGTACATCGGCGCGTCGAAAAGGGCGAATTCCGGCGGTTTCGCCCGGAAGAAGAATGATGGGCTCAAACGGAGTGGCCGATTTTCCACTGTCAAAGTCGGGCGTGGCAGGCAGCTTGGTTTCATCCGGCGCAATCTTCACGCAGTCAGCCTTGGCCAGGATACGGGCCGGGGTGCGGCCGCGATTCGTGGCCATCACCTTGAAGCCGTGTTCCACGGTCAGGAAGGGCTCGACGGTAATAACGATCCAGGGCCGGCCGGAGTCGACGATCGCCTGAGAGCTTTCGAGCGCGGCGTTCGCGCATTGCAAGGCGGCCTGCGCGGCTGAGACCCCGAATTCGGTCTGCCGCTGGATGTTTTTGAGTATGCGGAGAGAAAGAAGAACGCCGATGTAGCCCAGGATGACGAGAACTAGGAGCGCTCCCCAAAGCACTTGATCGTGCCAGGTCCAGGGCGCCGGCAGCGCGGGCGCGGGAGTGACAACAATCTGAGGTGTCTGGGAGCTCGCGGAAGTCTGCGCCTGGTCAGGGTCAGTCGGCGACGTGCCATGGAGGGCGGAAGTGGGCTTCGTGGGGGTGGTTTGGGCGGCTTTCGAGACGCTAGGGACAGACTGGGGCATCGATTGAGGATTTGCCTGAGCTCGAATGAGAGCAGGCAACACTCCGACTGCAAGGATCAGAAGAAGAAAAGCGAGTCGCCTGAACATTAGGAGAAGGATACAACGTCGCGAAGCTAAACCAGCAGAAGCCCGGAGAAGTTCGAATGCAGAATGCAAACAGGGAGGGGAAGCGGCCATTTTCGCCGGAAAAATGAGTTGGAATGACTCGAATTTCTCGCTTGCAGACGATTCCGAATCATGCGGATGAAGGACGGAAGTGAAAGAATGAGATCATCAGACTTTCAATCCTATGCAACGGCAGCGACGGGCATTACTCCCGTGTATACCCTTTATTGCACAGGGTTACTACCAAGGTGTACTTCCGTGTACACTTGCCTCGATACCCCCAACGTAAGGCGTTGAATACAACGCGAGTTGACATGCGCAAAAATGGGGGCAAAGTTGCACTAACTAGCAGTTAGCCACTTGGATAGGCGCAGAGGAGGAAGAAGTTTGCAGAATATGCAACACCCCTACGCCTGGTGGCCGACGCTTGCAGTACTTATTGTGGCGACCGTTACTGACATTCGCAGTCGGCGGATTCCAAACTGGCTGGTTTTTCCATTTTTGCTGGCGGGGCTTGTGGTTTCGACGTGGGTTGCGGGGTGGCATGGCCTCTGGGAAAGCCTGGGAGGGATGCTTCTTGGCGGCCTGATCTACGGATTAATGGCAATGATGGGCGGCATGGGGATGGGGGATGTCAAACTATGTGCCGCGATTGGGGCCTGGATCTGGTGGCAACAGTTGGTTTTCGCCTTGGTGTTTATCGCCGTCGCGGGCGGAGTTATGGCTCTTGTCTGGGCAGTCATCGGGGGCTTTCTAGGAGAGATGTTTACAGGGGCAGGGGACTTGTTATTCGGCTGGAAGCAACGGGGGATGCATGCGCCCGCCGACCTTCAGCTTTCCAATCCAAAGGCGCGAAAGATGCCTTATGCCCCGGCAATTGCAATTGGTACTCTCATTTCCTTCTTTTCTCGTTGAGAAGGAGCTTGAAAAACGACTAGAGTATGCTGACATACCCCGAACTTGGTAACTCTGGCGAAAGAATTTGGGAGCCTTGACTCTGTGACTGATAACACGCACGACTCTGATCCCCTGGGCGGCAATGTACTGTCCATCGCGCTGATCTGCCCTAGTGAGCAGCGCAGGAGGACGATTGCGAGCGCACTGAATAACTCGCATGCCGCGATTGTGCGGGAGTACTCTTCTTATCCCCCGACTCTGAAAGAAATGCCCAGGATGCTGGGAGAGAAGGCCTTTGATGCTGTCATCATCGACCTTGAATCTGACGTTGAATATGCGCTTGAACTGGTAGAGTTTGTCGCTGCAAGCAGTGCGACCACGGTGATGGTCTATACCTCGCGGGTCGATCCGAATCTGATGGTTCGGTCGATGCGGTCGGGAGCGCGCGAGTTTCTATCAGATCCTATTGATCCCGGAGCACTTTCCGACGCATTAATGCGAGCCTCGTCGCGGCGGCAGGGGGGCAAATCGGCGAAGCGGACGGGCGGGAAGATCCTGGTATTTCTGGGCGGAAAGGGCGGGTCCGGAGTTACCACGGTTGCCTGCAACTTTGCCGTGGCCCTGGTACAGGAGTGCCAGCAGAGCACGGTTCTGATCGACCTTGATCTGCCGCTGGGCGACGCCGCCCTCAGCCTCGGGCTGACCACGCAGTTCTCCACAGCTGACGCGTTGCAGAACGCGGACCGCATGGATACGAACTTTTTCTCCAAGCTGCTTACGACCCACAACTCCGGCCTTCCAGTGCTGGCAGCTCCGGGCAGGTTTCCTCAGGTTCAGGCGAGTAATGACGCTATCGACAAAATGTTAGCGGTGGCCCGGCAGGATTTTGCCTATGTTGTAATCGATGCCGGTTCTCGATTCGATCTGACAGACGCAGCCTGGTTCGAGCAGGCGGATACGGCATACCTGATCATGCAGGCGGGCATTCCCGAACTGCGCAATTCGCATCGGCTGATATCGGAGTTCTTCAAGGCTGGAACTCCCAAACTCGAAATTGTGCTGAATCGATATGTGAAGAGTTCCATGGGAGTGGATGAGGAACATATTGAGAAGGCGCTGACCAAACCGATCGCCTGGAAAATTCCCAGCGATTATTACAACGTCCGCAGGATGCAAAATGAGGCAGTCCCGCTGGCGCTGGACGATTCAAACATTGCAAGAGTACTCCAGGACATGGCACGAGCAGCTTGTGGGATGCCCCCCAAGCCTGAGAAGCGGAAAGGTTTCAGCCTTTTCAAATAATCCCCCGTTATTTGACGGAATTTGTAATAAGGACGGCGCATCGTGGAATCAATGAATCTGGAAAACTTCAAAGCAGAAGTGCACCGCACGCTGCTGTCGAAGCTCGATCTGGAGAAGCTGTCGCGCATTAACTCCAGTCAAGCCCGGCAGGCTGTCTCGAGTATTATCAGCGAGATCATCAGCGATCGTCGGGTGCCGCTGAGTTTCGATGAGCAGGAGAAGATCCAGACAGATCTGCTGGACGAAGTCTTCGGTCTCGGCCCGCTGGAGCCTCTGCTCAAGGATCAGAAGATCTCGGACATCATGGTTAACGACAAGGACCATGTGTTCATTGAAAAGGGTGGGCTGCTGACGCGAGCCGACGCCTCGTTCCGGGACGACCGGCACCTGCTGCAGATCATTGACCGCATCGTTTCGCGTGTGGGGCGCCGCGTGGATGAATCTTCCCCGATGGTCGACGCGCGCTTGCCTGACGGATCGCGCGTGAATGCGATCATTCCTCCTCTCGCTCTCGATGGACCATCCATGTCCATTCGCCGCTTTGGAACCGGACCTCTGGCGGCAAATCAGCTGGTTCAATTGAAGAGTATTTCCGCGGAGATGATGGAATTGCTTTCCGCTGCCGTGCGAGCCCGACTCAGCATTCTGATCTCGGGTGGCACCGGCGCCGGCAAAACGACCTTCCTCAACATCCTGTCGCAATATATTCCGCAGAATGAGCGGGTGATCACCATCGAAGACGCGGCTGAACTTCAGCTGGCGCAGGAGAATATTGTCCGTCTCGAGACGCGGCCGCCGAACGTGGAAGGCCAGGGAGCGATTCGACAGAGGCAACTGCTCATCAACTGTCTTCGTATGCGGCCCGACAGAATCATCATCGGTGAGTGCCGTGGCGAGGAGGCATTTGACATGCTCCAGGCCATGAACACCGGTCACGAGGGTTCGATGACGACCGTCCACGCCAACACCGCGCGCGATGCGCTGACGCGCCTTGAATCAATGGTAGCGATGACCAACCTGAACCTGCCTGAAAAGACGGTTAGGCAGCAGATTGCATCGGCATTGACGATCGTGGTTCAGTCATCGCGCCTGAGCGACGGCTCCCGCAAATGCGTGAGCATTCACGAAATCACCGGTATGGAAGAGAATGTCATCAGTATGCAGGAGATTTTCGCTTTCCAGAAAAAGGGCATCGGGCCAAACGGTAGAGTGCAGGGCGCATTTGTGCCCAGTCGCATCCGTCCAAAGTTCCTCGAACAGCTACGTACCGCCGGTATCTTCCTGCCGCCGAGCTTGTTTGAGAAAGTAACGGAAGTGAACTGAGCAAGTGCGATTGCGGAGGGAAAAATGACACTCATTGTCATACTCGTGTTCCTGGGTGTTTTCGGCGTGGTCGTATTGATTGCCGCTGCCAGCGGGACCGGAGCGACGGAACAAACGCGTGCGATCATGACCAGGCTGGAATCAGCGATCGCAGTGGGCAAGCCGGAGATGGCCGACCTCATCGTAGACGTTCGCAAGAACGAGTTGATGAGTTCGATTCCCTGGCTTGATCGCTACCTCTCCAAGCTTGAGCTTGCGCCGCGGATCCGGCGGTTTCTCTATCAGGCCAATGTGAAGTGGACGGTGGGCGGCCTGAGCTTGTTCTGCGCCGCGTGCTTTGTTGTGCCGGCTTACCTGGTTTACCTGCGCACGGGATCGGCTCTCTTTGGTCTTTTGATCGGGCTGGTGGGCGCAGCCGGGCCTCTCATCTATGTCAACGCAAAGCGCAAGAGGCGGATGAGCAAGTTTGAGCAGGGGCTGCCGGAAGCGATCGATCTGATCGTGAGCGCGCTGCGCGTGGGCCACAGTTTGAATGCAGCCATGGGCCTGGTATCGCGCGAGTGTGCCGAGCCGGTCGGTGGAGAATTCCGGCTGACTTTTGACGAGATGAACTACGGTCTGGAATTGAAATCGGCCCTGGACAACCTTGTTAGCCGTGTTCCGTTGCAGGACGTGAAGATCGTTACGACGGCCGTTCTGATCCAGCGCGAAAGCGGCGGCAACCTGGCCGAAGTGCTGGATAAGACTGCACAGGTTATTCGCGAGCGGTTTCGTTTGAGACGGCAAGTATTGACCCATACGGCGCAGGGTCGTTTGACTGGCTGGATCCTGACCCTTCTCCCCGTTGTGCTGGGATGCTTGTTGTATATGGTCAATCCAGACCTGATGAGCAATCTGTGGAAGAAAGAACTCGGAATTAAACTCCTTTACGCCGCGGGCGTCATGATCGTCATCGGCGGTTTAATCATTCGCAAGATCGTTAACATGGACGTTTAAGGAGCCAACATGACATTTGCAATTATTTCGTTCCTTGTTGCGTTCATCCTCATCGGTAGCGCACTCCTGCTCATCTTCTACCGCGACAACATTCAGGAGCGTATTTCATCCGCGCTCTATCCACGCGCCAACAAGAAGTCGATCTCCTCCACGATTGAAGAGACCCGCCATGTGATCGGCGGCGTGGTCGAACAATTCGAAAAGATACTCCCGCGAAGTCAGGCCGAGATTGGCGTTGTCCAGCAGAGATTAGTCCGCGCAGGCATGCGTGGCGAAAACTCGGTCAAGATGTTCTATGGCGCCAAGGTAATCACGCCGACGGTGCTCCTTCTGCTTGCTTGGGCTACAGGCGCATATCATCTGGCGCCGCTCTTCATATTTGCGCTGGCAGGCGGAATTGGTTTTCTGGCGCCCGATTTCTGGCTGGGACGAAAGATTTCCAATCGCCAGGCTGAGATGAAGAAGGGGCTTCCGGATGTTCTGGATCTCCTTGTCATCTGCGTTGAGGCCGGACTGAGTCTCGATCAGGCGACGCAGCGAACCGCACAGGAGTTGGTTAAGGCGCAACCGGCTCTAAGCGACGAACTGGGCATCGTCGCTCTCGAACAGCGCGCGGGACGTGCCCGCTCTGACGCCTGGAAGCATCTTGCCGATCGCACCGATGTCGAGGTGATTCGAAACCTGGTTTCCATGCTGGTCCAGGCTGAGCAGTTTGGAACGAGTATTGGCAAGACTCTTCGCGTCCATTCTGATACGTTGAGAACAAAACGAGTTCAAGAAATTGAGGAGAAGGCGGCCAAACTCTCAGTCAAGCTTCTTTTCCCTCTGGTATTGTTTATTTTCCCGTCGTTGTTTTTGGTCGTGCTGGGTCCGGCCGTGCTGGTCATGGCGGATTCATTCAAACAGTTTTTCGGTCATTAGTTCTTCAACCAACTCATGAAGGGAGAGAATCGATATGGACAGTACCACGATTATCCGGGTTGCATCCGGGGTGCTTTTTGTTATCGTGCTGGTCATCCTGATTCAGCGCCGTCGCACACGGGTTAAGTAACCCCGGTCTGCTTCAAGGGTGCCGGTGGAACACGCGGGCGTAGATTTTCCGCGTTTCCGTCCGGCGCCTTTACCTCGCAGAGCACCGTTGTATGGCGGTGAAGCTAGCGTTGTTTCGTCTGCGCCGCTGGGTTTTGATGATAGACTTCAACCTGTTTTCCTCTTCGTGCGATCGAATGCCGTTTGTCGATTGAGCGGATCTAATCGGGGCGACACTGACGCAGGATTTTTCGCTGCGTCACCTGACTGGCCAATTTGAGGACTGGATCGAATCCATTCCATTCGTTCCAACCTTCCTTTGGGCAGCTTTCTGAAGAGGCGCAGATCATGGAAACCCGTAAGTACTGTGTGTACAACCAAACCCGCGAGAGCTTTCTCAGCCTTGGCGTTTCCGTTGCGGATACCGCGGCCAAGCAGTTGAAAGTTCTCATGGAGAACTTCTCCATCAAAGCCGATGCGGGGCTGTGGCTGACACCGTTTCGAGGAGTACCCGCCACAAAAGGCCTCACGCCTGTGGACTTGATCTACCTTGACGATGAGAACCGGGTCATTCAGGCAATCGAATCTTTCCCGAACCATGCGATTGAACCAACGCGCGAGCAGCCGGCAAGTGCCTTGGTGCTTGCGGGACATACGATTTTTTCCACCCAGACACAACCTGGCGACACCCTGTTCATCTGCGCAGCGGATGAAATGGAGGAACGCCTCGCTCGGTCATCAAACGGAGCGGCTTTCAAACCGGTGGCAACCGCGCCGATCGGGACGAAATCCGCGTCAGCGGCTGTGGCAGACATATCTTCAGAGTTCGATCAAGCCGTGGAACTGCAGGCCGCTCAGCAGCGTCTGGCAGAGAAAGATGTGGCCGAAGCGGATGCGGTTCAGAGCGTGTCATGGTTCATCCGCTTTCTTCGCTGGCTGTCAACGGACCGCCGCGGCTCCAAGCGCCATCCTTTGCCGGGCCTGGTCGCCTATTACTGGACCGGCGGCGCTCCTCAGGCTTTTCACATTGCGGATATCAGCACTAACGGCTTGTATCTGCTGACCGACGAACGATGGTTCCCGGGAACGATGATCCTGATGACGCTGCAGCGGACAAATACAGACGGCGACGATCCCGATGACTTTATTTCCGTTCTCACGAAGGTCATTCGCTGGGGCACGGACGGAGTCGGTCTTTCCTTTGTTCCTTCCAACACGGTTGATTTGAACAGCGGAGAGCCTTTGCCCGAAACCGGTGTGGGCAAGAAGGCGCTGCATCGCTTTATTCAGCGCGTGCAGGCACCGTCCTGAGCTGGCCTCGCGGGTTCACGGAAGCCTTGAGAACTCGTCCTTGTTTGTTGACGGTAAGCGATAGCGGACAGTCGAGACCGATTGAAGAGCGCCGAAGAAGCGGTCAAGCCTCTATTGGCCGACTTCCGGGATGATCAGGAGCACTTCGAGTTTGGCAATTTGCCCGTCGCGGGTACCCGCCCTGAATTGCCACTGCTGGAGAGCGCTCAAAACTAACTGCTCACGCGCATATCCCATATCCGTCGGAAAGACGACGGAGAGCTTCTCGAAGTGACCGGACTCATCGACAAAACCGTGAACCATGACTGCATCAGAACTGGCGTCATCGGGATTTAGATTCGGACGAACGATGTAGTAGGGCCATGGGGCCTCGAGACGTGCGCTTCCCGCGTTTGCTGAGTCGGCGGCACGCGGAAGCGAGTACTGCAGGATCCAGCTCTTGTCCAGTCCGACATGCAAATAGACCGAATAAGCCAGACGTCCCTTCCAAACCTCGGAGGTTTCGGGATACTGCTCATCGAGCGACGATCCTACAACGACGACGCCGAATTGACCGTTCTTGGGAAGCTTGATGCGCGTGACCGAACCGTTACCTCCGTCTCCCGAACCGCTTCCGTTTGACGGACTCGACCCTGCGCCAGCGTTATGGCCGGTGCCTTGCCCGCCCCCCGTACCCGCTTGCGTGCCGGTTCCAGCTGTGCCATTACCGGGACCTTTTTGAGAGCCTCCAGTGCCTGGGCCGGCCGATTTTCCACCGTTCGCGCTTTGCCCTTTCCCTGAACCTTTTTCCGTACCCGTGCTACCCGAGTCTCCCGAGCCCTGTTGCAGGGAATTGGGCGTCTTGCCGGTTCCCAGTCCGCCCTGTTCTGTGCCTTCGGCAGATTGGTTTGCGCCGGGCATGGAAACCCTGCCCTGGTTCATGTGAAGATCGGAGGCGGAAAGGATCGCGGCCGGTGTCGCCTCAATGGTTGAAACTGAGCTCGTCTCGGGAATGCGCTGAACATCAAGATCACGTTTCAGTACAACGGGAGACGAATTGCTCGGCATCGGCATGGGAAGCTTCGACTGGAAGGGCGTCGGCGAGATGTTCAGCTCGGAGATATGAACCTCCTTGTTGGGGAAGTTCAGCTTCGGCTTGTCGAGGGTGATCGGACGGAGGCTGCGGTTTGGGCGGAGTCAGTACCTGCACCTTGGGCCGATGTCCGGACCAGAGCAACATCGCGGGCAGTGGAGTTTCCTTCGGCAGCATCTTTTCCGGATCTACATCTGGATCAATCAACGTTTGAGGAGCGAGTTTTCGGTGCATGAAGTGGACGCGGCTTGAGGCGGGAGCCGCGAGCTTTTCATGAGCCGACGATTCGGCGCCCGAGGAGGAAGACTTCGGATACATGCTTCCGCCTCCACCGTTTTTCGGAATTGGAGGATACGGCATGTTCAGATCGACGTGCTGCATCATGTAGGCATTCGGCGTATTCAGCCGGAATTGCGGAGAATACACAAAGGCGGAAAGCACTAGGAAGATAGCCGAGCCATGAAAGACGACCGAAGCCACGATTGCCGAAGGCCCACGCCGGGGCTCCGGTTGCACAGTGAATAGACTGATCGTGCGCGATGACCTCATTCGCCGGGTAAACCCCTCTCTTGTTGGGCGGGCCTGCTCATGCATCAACTGGGGAACAGTTGTTGTTTCTGCTTGAGGTTGTTCCTCATGGCACCCTAACTCAAGGGGTGACAGAGTTACACCCAGAATGGTCACAGCTGTAAGGTCGTGTGATCCGTGTCTGCGTTTCTCAAGTATGCGCGTTGATTCATAACTCTACAAGGTCATTTAGGTAACGAGAATCACTTTGGTCAGGTCGAGACTCAGGTTGTCTTTACCGAGGACTTGGGCATTTTTTCTGGAGCAGTCTATACGCTTTGGTACCGTTGACAGGGCCCGCGAGCCATGAGGAGATACCCTATAAATGCCTGATGAATTCAACACTGCATGCCGAAGCCTTGTGACTGATTTCATTAAGTGGCTTTCTAGGTACTTCGGTTTGGAGGGGCTGATTTCGATGCACTCGAAATGCCACATAATGCTATACTCTAGCGGCATTCAAACATGCATGTAGTTCACCATTTCGACCACTAACTCTGTGTGAAGAGGCCGCTGTTCCTGTGTCTGGCATTCGAGGACAAAGGAACAGAAATCGGGTCACTTCCCTACGCGAAGACAGGATTCTGATGAACCGAAGACTGGTAACCATCCTCCTTGCTGCATTTGTAGTGGCAGCACTGTGCTCCGTGCTCGTGTACCGGTTGGTCGGCATGCGCATTGCTGCAGCTAAACCGCAACCGTCAACGCGAGTGGTTGCAGCCGCGACCGACATCAAAATAGGCACGGTCCTGAGCGCCCCGGATTTGACCACCATTCAAATCATGGGGACGCCGCCGAAGAGCGCGATTCTGGATGCCAAGAACGCAATCGGCCGTGGAGTCACTTCGAACTTGTACGCCGGAGAAGCGATCCTGGATGATCGCCTTGCTCCCATGGGCTCTGGAGGCGGCTTGGCCGCAACGATCAAGGACGGCATGCGCGCGATCGCGGTCAGAGTCGACCAGGTTGTTGGCGTGGCCGGCTTCGTGCTTCCGGGAATGCGCGTCGACGTTCTCGTCTCAGGTGTTCCTCCGAACGCCACTGGCGGAGGAGGAAACAATAACACGCAGGTTCGAACCATACTGCAGAACATCGAAGTTCTGTCAGCCGGAACCGATATTCAGAAAGACGCCGAGGGCAAGCCGCAGCAGGTGCAGGTCGTCAACCTCCTGGTGACGCCCGAGCAAGCGCAAATACTGGCTCTCGCCAGCAACGAGACCCGCATCCAGCTGGTGCTCCGGAATCCGCTTGATACAAAGATGGCCCCGGTGCAGGGAACAGCGATGACGAATCTGTTTCTGGATCAGAATGCTCCGGTAAGCAAACCTAAAGTGGCCAGTCGGCCGGCTCCTAAAGCAAAAGCGCCGGATACGTTTACGGTCACCGTCATCAACGGGAATACCAAAACCGAAGATAAATTTGCAGCGCCCGGGGGGAAACAGTGAAAGCGAAGACTGGGATCGCCATCGCCAGTATGAGTGCTGCGGCACTTGCATTTTGTGCCCAAGCGGCCGTGTGGGCCCAGGCACCCCCGCCGGGAGCCCTGCCAGCGGCAGCCACGAGTCAAGACTCGACAAACGATTTGTCGCTCGCAGTCGGCAAATCGGTCGTACTTGATCTGGCTCGCCCGTAACGCGAATCGTTGTAGGGCTGGGTGACTACGCGATGGCACAAGCAGTGAGTCCGACGCAGATCCTGCTTAGCGGCAAAGCGCCGGGAGAAACGAGCCTCATCATCTGGGATCAAAGCGGTGGGCGGCAGTTCTTCAACGTTACCGTCAGAGCCAGTTCGTTCGCATCAAACGATACGCTCGACGGCGTTCGCCGCGAACTGAGAGCAGAGCTTCCTGGACAGAACGTCAGAGTCTCTCAGGATAACGGAGTGATTTTCCTGCGCGGGACTGTCAGCAATCTGAATAGCTCCGATCGCGCTGTGATGATTGCATCGACGGCAGGAAAGGTTGTGAACCTGCTCAATGTCAACGTGCCGGCCTCAGAGCCACAGATACTTCTCAAGGTTCGTTTTTGCAGCATTGACCGCACAAAAGAGAAGCAGCTCGGTATCAACATCTTTAGTACCGGATTCGGCAACACTATCGGTGCGATCTCGACGAATCAATATACTGCGCCGTCCGTGACGCCCGGTGTTGGCGGAGCGGCTCCAACGCTTGGCAGCGTTAATCCCTTGAACTTGTTTGCCTTCTATCCTGGCATCAATCTCGGAGCGACCATCCAGGCACTCGAGCAGAAAGGCCTTGCCGAAGTCCTCGCTGAGCCAAATGTGATGGCCAAGAACGGGCACCAGGCGAGCTTCCTTGCTGGTGGCCAATATCCTTATCCGGTCGCGCAAACCGGAGCGTCGGGCGGGGCGGCGGCTCCCATCACCATTCAATATAAGGAATATGGCGTTCTGCTCACATTCCTGCCAACCATCACCAACCGTGGCACGATCCGGCTTCAGGTGGCTCCAGAAGTCAGTGCTCTTGACTACGCAAACGCAGTGAATATTGGCGGCGCGACCGTTCCAGCCCTGACGGTCCGGCGTGTCAAAACAGAAGTCGAACTATCCGATGGACAGAGCTTTGTGATCGGCGGTCTGCTTGATAACCGCGAAACGGACAACTTCGAAAAGATTCCTTTCCTTGGCGACATTCCAATTCTGGGTAAGTTCTTTCAATCGATGCAACGGACCAAATCGAATACAGAATTGATCGTCATCGTGACTCCGGAGATTGTGAACCCGATCGATGCGGGCACGCCGGTTCCAGAGCTGAAGTATCCGGAAGGCTTCATACCTCCGAATTCTCCAATTCCGATGCATACGCCGGATACGAAGGCTCCGGGCACCGCACCGCCGCCTCCGCCGGCTACAATCCCTGTGGAGAAGCTGGTCGAGAGCATGAAGCCGGAGACGCCGCTGGTTGTCGAGGGTTCGATGGGGGTGGGTGGTGGAGGCAGCGGAGGCACAGGGTCTACTCAGGCCGCACCGCAATAGCAGTCTGAAACTGCACTGAGGCAGGCTGTTTGCATGCGTGGACCCCAGCGGGCAATGCTCGCTGGGGTTCCTTGTATCCGGCTGAAACACCCAGACCACGTTAAGAGGTGAGTGAGAAGGGGCAACATCATCACTTCAGAAGGATCTGCTGAAAGCATGAATCAAACTGAGCGGACAGACTTGGGTGAGAAGGGTGAAGGTTTCGATCGCTAAGGCGCCTCCACCGGATCCCAAAATGGTGGTTCGAAATAAGACGAGAAATACGCAGCTTGGGGATCGTGTGGATGTTGCAGGCAGCGGAGCCAAACGGACCAAGGGGCTTCTTGGCAGGAAGGGGCTTGCGCCTGGCGAGGGAATGTGGATCGTTCCCTGTGAAAGTGTTCACACATTCTTCATGCGTTTTCCGATCGACCTCGTTTACATCGACCGGAAACAGCGCGTTAGAAAGGTCAGAAGCAGCGTGCCTCCGTGGCGCCTGTCTGCATGCCTCTCCGCCCATTCGATTCTTGAACTCCCTGCGGGAACAATTCAGGATTCGCTGACGGAGGCCGGGGACATTCTCGAAATCGTGGATGCGTCACAAGCCGCAGGGATGCCGGTCCTGTTGAATTACGGGAGACATGCGGCATGGTTTTCTCGCGGAGATGGATCAATGCCGATCGAGCGAGTGAATTTTAAAAGGTAGAACATTCAGATGCGATTCCGAAAGATTTTTGCCGTTTTGCTGATCGCCTTCTGTCTTGTGATTTTGTTTGCGGCGGCTTTGATGGCTGCTTACGCATTGCCCATTCAGGATTTTGCGCAGTACTGGGCAGCCGCTCATCTTTTTACCCATGACCCATATTCAATGCAGGCGAAACAGGCGTTTGAGAAGAGTTCTGGACTTCTTGCGGCGCCTCTGGTGGCGAAAAACCCGCCGTGGGCAATCGTGCTCTTCCTGCCGCTGGGACTACTTGGCTATCACTCCGCTTTCGCGATCTGGACGGTCATGAGCGTTCTCGGTATTGCGGGCTGTGCAAAGGTTGTCTGGGATCGTTGTGGCCCGGGACCATCCCTGGTGCCCGCGCTTCTCTCTCTGATGTTTGGGCCCACGGTTGTGCTGCTGATGCTCGGTCAAATCACCGTTCTGGTTCTGCTTGGCGCCGTTCTCTTTTGCATCATCGGTAAGAAAAGGACGAGACTGGCTGGCTGGGGCCTCTCTTCTTCTGGTAATGGGAAAGCCCCATATCGCGCTGTTGTTTCTTCTCTCTGTGGCTCTATGGGTGGTTCTCTATAGACGATGGATTGTTCTGATCTCCAGCACTCTGGCATTGACGGTGGCCAGTAGCGCCGCTCTGGCGATGAATCCCCATATCTTCGCGCAGTTCTGGAGACGAATGGTCTTAGTCGTTGGTGAAACGGCACTCGTTTCCGAATCTCGGCGGGATCCTCTATTCGCTCTCAGGGCTGCATATTCTTGCACTGCTCCCGCAATTGGCGGGCTTGATCTGGCTTGCCTTTTATTGGCGCAAACACCGCTCCGACTGGGATTGGGAGAGTCATGGCTTGGTGGTCCTGCTCTGTTCGGTCGCGTGCAGTTATTACAGCTACCCCTACGATGAGATCCTGGCTCTGCCGGCATTGATCGCTGCATTTGCAAAGGGTGACCGACGGCTGTTCCTTGCCGTCTTTACGCTAACAAATCTCGGATTTGCCTTTTACATCTCGAACATCGCGGGACATTTTGGATACGGGTACATGTTCCTCTGGTGGACTGCGACGGGGTGGCTCCTCACATACGTTCTTGCCCAGAAACGGATGAGTGCGGAGCCCGTCTTCAGCAGCCAAGCTTAGCGTGCTGTTGCAATCGCGATGAGGCTCTGGCCAAAGGGGGGAGATAAAACGTGCGATTCGGCCCAATGAACCGCCGGAAATATCACGCGATCAAATAGTCTAACGGAGCGAATGTCGAAGGATCTCTTTTTGAGGACGCAGAAATATGCCCACCAGGCAAAGTACCCGACGAAGTTGTAGTAGCGAAGCGTCTGAATTTTGAATCCCGCCCGCTCAAGCTTTCGTTTCAATTCAGGCCGCGTGTAGCGACGGTAATGCCCAAAATCCTTGTCGATCTGAGCATATATTTCTGGCCGTGCCGGAACGAAAAGGCAAAGAGCGCCATTTGAAGCCCTCAAAAGTCCATGGTAGATTGCCAGTTCACTTTCGTCGGCCTCGATGTGCTCCAGGACATTGATACTGAGTATTGCGTTCCAGTCTCTCTTTGTCCGCAGATCGGAAATCGTTCCCTGGACCAAATCCATGTCGGGAAAGCGCGCGCGGATTTGAGAACAGAAGCTCTCGCCAGGTTCGATTGACGTCAGATTGCGTATTTCGGGGAACTCATGGAGCTGGGCGGTAATTTGACCGATACCCGCGCCGACCTCGATCACGTTTCCTTGCAAGAATATTTTAAAATCATTCAAAATCGCAGCTCGATAATTGTTCGCCGCGCTCAAACTCGCGAACTCAAAATCTTCGCTGGCGATCGAATTGACTGAAGTGTTCATTGGCTCCTAAAGTTATACTTCCAGATGCACCACAAAGCTCGAAACCCATCGCGCCAGCCAATCTTCTTTCCTTCAGCATAGGTACGGCCGCTATAAGATATTCCAACTTCGTATATGCGCAGATTGGCCCTTGCCAGTTTGGCTGTGATCTCCGGTTCGACCCCGAAGCGATTCTCCTGAATTCTGATGTTTTGGACGATCTCGCGTCGAAACGCCTTGTAGCACGTTTCCATATCCGACAGGTTCAAGTCGGTGGCCATGTTGGAGCACATTGTGAGGAACTTGTTTCCAACGGAATGCCAAAAGTACAAAACACGATGGGCGCTCTCTCCACCACGAAAGCGTGAACCGAAAACTACATCTGCCTTTCCGGAGAGAATTGGGGCGAGTAAGCGAAAGTATTCTGCAGGGTCGTATTCCAGATCTGCATCCTGGATGATCACTATTTCCGACGTCGCCCGCGCGATGCCAGTTCGCAATGCGGCTCCCTTGCCTCGGTTCACGTCATGCTGAGCAAGCATGATTCTGCAGTCCTGCTGGGCTAGCTGCTGCAATTGGGCGAAGGTGCCGTCGGTCGAGCAGTCATCGACAATGATGAGCTGTCGCACGGGCCGCTGAGCCAGGACATCCTGGATAACCTTCGATACAGTTGCGGCCTCGTTAAAAACCGGCATCACAACTGCCACACACGACGCTACATCATCATTGGACCGTACCTCGGGCATGAGCGGGTCTCGTAATCTTTTCAAGTCTTGAGATCGTTGGCTTAATATTATCCAAACACCTGAATTCCAGTACAACCAACTGTAACCCGGTGAAAGCAATGGTAACTGTTGATTCTAGCTATATCATGTGCCCGGAAACGGCGCCGAATGTCGGGAGTCGGGATCTAACGACGCGATCCAGTTCTTGAGTCGGTTGGAGCACTCAGTCAGAGGATCGAGAGCCAAAGCATGACAAAGACGCGAGCGGCAATTCTTCTCTTACTCTCGTTGAGCAGCATGCTTTCGGTCGTTTGGGGCTTCGCGCTGGAGCGCTCCGCGCGCGGCATTATTGTCGATTTCAAGGTTGTTTACCAAGGAACGCGATGCCTCCTTCAGCATCGTGATCCGTTTAACGAGAACGAATTGATGAGCGTCTACGTGGCGGAGGGCGGAGAGCGTCCTTCAGGCCATGAGGAACTGAACAGGGTTCGGCAGATAGTCGCTCTTCAGGTGTACTTTCCCACTGCGTTTCTCTGTATCGCGCCATTGGCATTGTTGCCGTGGTGGGCGGCCCACATGCTGTGGACGGGCCTTACTGTGACGGCGTTCACGCTTTCCGCCTTCCTGGTGTGGACACTTGCGCAGGACCATGCTCCGAGTGTCGCCTTCTATTTGATTTGCTTTGTGCTTGCGAACTGCGGGATCCTCTTTGCGGGCGGCAACCCGGCCGGATTCGCAATCGGTCTTTGTGTGGTGGCCGTCTGGTGTTTCTTGGAGGATAGATTCACGTGGTTGGCCGTTGTTTTCATGGCTGTGAGCTTGGCGCTAAAACCCCACGATACGGGTGCGGTCTGGCTCTACTTTCTCTTGGCGGGCGGAACGTATCGAAAGCGCGCATTGCAAACTCTTGCTGTAATTGCGGGACTTGGTTTGACGGCCTTCATGTGGATTTCGAATGTCTCACCCCACTGGGTCAGGGAACTGCTCGCCAATCTATCCGCTACGTCGGTCCGAGGCGGAATCACCGACCCTGGCCCCCACGCCATGAGTGGATCCGGTGGTGGCGGCATGATCCTCGATCTACAGACCATTTTCAGCATCTTTCGCGACGATCCACGTTTCTATAACCCGGTCACCTACCTGATATGCGGATCGCTCCTGATCATTTGGATATTCATCACCCTGCGAGCCAAGCCAACGTCGGTCAAAGGACTATTTTGCATTGGCGGCCATCGCCGCTCTCTCAATGCTTCCGGTTTACCACCGGCCATATGACGCCAAACTGTTACTCCTGACGCTCCCCGCTTGCGCGATGGTCTTGGCTGAGGGCGGCCCGCTTGGCCGAATAGGGCTCGTGCTGAATTCCCTGGCTATCCTGATTACCTCAGATCTTCCTCTGGGAATGCTTGCGATCCTCACCAAGGATTTGCACCTTTCCGACGGCAGCCTCCCGTTCAAGGTGATGATGGTTTTCTTCACTCGTCCAATACCCATCGTTCTTCTGGCACTGGGGTCCTTCTATTTATGGCTGTATAAACGCCGTTGTCTGGACAGTCCTGGTGTTTGGGATACCCCCCAAGACCCGCGCCTTCTCGAGATCGGCCAGGTGGTCTCCAGTTGAATTGGTAGCTAAGAGTTCCTGGGAGATCGACGCATTTGACCCCGTCATGAACGAGCCGCGCACTCAGGGTTAACAAACATTCCAGGTGGTACTCGCTGTAGGCGATGCGATTTGGTTAGAATTGAGAAAAATCATGTCCCTGATCGCAATCGCAAAACCGGCCGGCTCGACTGAGGTGGCGGCGCCCGCTCCGTCGGCAGCCGTGCATCTGGCGTTGGCCGGCTGTTGCACTGCCCTTCTCGCATCTTGTCTGATCTTGCCACCCAGAGGGGCAATGAGGGTCGGACTCGAACTGTTGGAAGCAACTGTTTTGCTGCTTGCGCCCCTGCTCGTGGTTCCGGCCTACTTCCACGAGCGCAAATCCTGGGACAGGCGCGATTCCGCTCTAATGCTTCCCTGGACTCTTGTTGTGGCTGCATTGGTCACCCAGGCGGCGCCGACAATGGTATCTCATGGGTTTCCGCTCAGAGATATGCTCTGGCGTCATCTCGATGAGCATTTGTGGATAAGCATTCCCGCGATCATGGCATTCACCGAAAGCCATCCGCTTTTGTCCTTTCTGCTTCCTTACAGCTACTACTGGGGGCTGCATCCGCTCCTACTGAGTGCTATCTTTCTGCCTGCATGCATGGGCAGGAGAGTAGCTTCGCAGCGATTCATTCTTACGAATGCTTTCGGTTTTGTTTTGGCCCTCCCTTGCATGCTTCTGCTTCCGGCAATCGGCCCTTGGGTGGCTTGGCATTTCGCGCCAAATTCCGTGCAACAAGCCTGCGAATTGAGCATTCAATCCTTGCGCACAAGAGTGATTTCAAGTGGAGACTCTTTTGGTGGGATTATCTGCTTCCCTTCATTTCACGTGTTTTGGGCAATCGTTTCCGCCCATGCCCTGCAGCCTTTTCGGTTCCTTCGCTATCCCGCAATTCTCCTGGCGGGTCTCATCACGGTGTCTACGATGTCAACGGGATGGCACTATGGAGTTGACGTCATTGCAGGTCTGGCACTTGCGGCCCTCAGCACTCTTTTGGCAAATGCGGTCTTGTCCGTCGGACGCTTCAGAAGGATTCCGACTTAATGGAGGAATTGAACTTCTGGTAACACCATTAGAGTCATTCGGAGAATAACACTTTGGTGTTATGTTACTCACGCAGGACTGTCATCCCCCCAGACGTACACCATAGTTACAGCTTTCGTGGTATGCACATTTCTATCTTATTGACTTCTAATGAAACCAAGTGCTAAACCTAATGCACAACACTTGCTTCAACCCATGCACTACCAGTCATTGACTGGAACCCCAACCCAGGAAATGGAGAATTACGAATGAACGATCTGATGATCAAGATGTACGTAGTAGGCAAGTCCCTGATTGAGCGCGAAGAAGGTCAGGACTTGGTTGAGTATGCTCTCGTTGTCGCTCTGATCGCATTTGGTGCGATCACCGGCATGGGCTATCTCGCGACCGGTCTGAACCACGCGTTCTCGACCATCGCCTCCACTCTGACCACCGATGTCTAGTTAGGGAGGATCTCCGGCTCGGTCCGGAGACCAAACCTATATGCTGTCAACAACCGAATGCCTGAGACAGGATGCGAGAGCAAGAATGATTGCTCTCGCATCCTGTTGATTGTGGGCCATCAGGAAAAGCTGCACATGGCTGCGGCTGATACCAGTCGTCAGTATCCAGCAAATGCGATCCCGGAAGAACTGAGACATCAAGGATGGGGACTCTTTTGCCGTTTTTCGATTCCTCCGGAGACACGGCGCACCCCACCGAAAAATTGCAGGCACGTCAACAAAAACCAAATTACTACAGTATGGTTTCCTACAAAAAACCGGCATCGTGATTTGTCTCATGACTCCAGCGTCACCCCAGGACGGAAGTCTTTCCTTGATGTTTCTGGAAGCCTCCCTGACAGCGATCGCTGTCGTAGCATCCTTCGCTTGGCCTCGACTGTTTGCCCTTGGGTTTTCGCGGATCGAGCACGCCTTATGGGAACTGTCGCGAAGGCGGCACCTCGCCGTTTTGGTGGTTGGCCTGTCCGCCCTGGCGTTGCGTATCGCAATTCTGCCTTGGTTTCCTGTCCCGCTTCCATTCGTACCTGATGATTTCAGCTTCCTCCTGGGTGCGGATACTTTTGCGCATGGACACCTGAGCAACCCAACTCCGGCAATGTGGATTCATTTCGAGTCCATTCACATCGACATGCAGCCAACTTACATGTCGATGTACTTTCCCGGTCAGGCGTTGCTGCTTGCGGCGGGAAAGGTCCTGCTGGGAAATCCGTGGTTCGCTGTTTTGATTTTCAGCGCCGTAATGTGTGCCTCGATATGCTGGATGCTGCAGGCATGGCTACCGCCATTTTGGGCCTTCTTGGGAGGAATGCTAGCGGTTCTTCGTCTGGGACTCTTTAGCTATTGGGTCAACACGTACACCGGCGGGGCCTTAATCGCTGCAGCCGGTGGAGCGCTGGTTTTGGGCGCTCTACCACGATTGATTAAGACCTCGCGATTTCGCTACGGCCTGATAATGGCTATTGGAATCGACCTGCTGATCCTTACTCGTCCTTACGAAGGTATGCTCCTCTGCCTTCCCGTTGCCGCCGCCTTGGGGCATTGGGTGTTGTTTGGAAAGAACAGGCCAAGGCCTAAAGACCTGATCCGTAGGGCGGCGTTGCCGCTGGCGCTGATAGTCTCATGTTTGGCTTGGCTGGGATATTACGACTATCGGGCATTCGGGAACCCGTTAACTCTGCCCTATTCCATCAATCGCTCAACCTACGCAATCGCTCCCTACTATGTATGGCAACCGCTTAGAGAGGAGCCGGTGTACAGACATGAGTCGATCCGTAACTTCTACCACGATGTAGAACTTAAAGCCCCTGCCGAGATCCGAACTCGCTTTGGGTTGATAAGAGCCTCTTGTCTGAAACCGCTTGAAGCTCTCCTGTTTTTTGGAGGTTTCGCACTGATTCCTCCGCTATTCATGATACGGAGGGTCTTTCTGGATCGACGGATTCGATTCCTGGTGATAAGTGTCTTTGTGTATATGGCCGGTATGGTGATCGAGATTTTTATGATCCCTCATTACCTTGCGCCATTCACTGCAACTTTCTATGCCATCGGCTTGCAGGCAATGCGCCACCTTCGCGTCTGGAGCGCCGAAGGCAAGCCTGTCGGACGGGCACTTGTACGGCTGACCTTTTCTCTCTGCCTGGTACTGGCGTCAGTTCGCCTCTTTTCACGGACTCTAGGTATCACCATTTCCGAATGGCCAGCGAGCCATTGGTCCGCAATGTGGTATGGCCCTGACTACTACGGCACCGAGCGGGCTCAGATTGAATCTCGGCTCGAACAGTTGCCAGGAAAACAGCTAGTCATTGTCCGGTATGGGCCTCAGCGAAATTGCCTGGACCAGTGGGTCTATAACTCCGCGGATATCGATAAGTCCAAGGTCATCTGGGCGCGGGAGATGGATGCTGCAAACGATCTCGATCTGATGCACCATTACAAGGATAGGAAAGTGTGGCTCGTGAGAATGGATACTGAACCGGCGACGGTGACGCCTTACCCGTTGTCTGAACAGATAACCGCGAGTTTGCGTTGAGACATGTTGCGGCGGAGGCCTGACAATAGTCTCATGATGAGGATGATTCGATGATCGACGGAAAACGCATCGCGGTGGTAATGCCGGCGTACAACGCCGAGAAGACCCTGGAAATGACCGTGCGCGAATTATCTGATCTGGTCGATATCAAGATCCTTGTCGACGACTCCAGCAGAGACCAGACGGCGTTGCTTTCCAAGCAATTAGGTGTTCAGACCTTCATCCACGACACCAACTACGGCTACGGCCGCAATCAGCAAACCTGCTACCGTGAAGCGCTTGCCGCAGGAGCGGATGTCGTCGTCATGGTCCATCCTGACTACCAATACACTCCATTACTCGTTCCGGCCATGGCAGGCATGATTGCCAGCGGTGTGTACGACATGGTGTTGGCGTCGCGCATTCTTGGCGGAGGAGCGCTGCGGGGCGGAATGCCGCTCTACAAGTACATCTCCAACCGTTTTCTCACCGCATTCCAGAATCTCTTCCTCGGGGTCAAGCTCTCGGAATACCACACCGGCTTCCGGGCATTCTCGCGTGAACTGCTTGAGACGCTACCCCTTCTCGAGAATTCTGATGACTTCGTTTTCGACAACCAGATGATTGCACAGGCAGTCATGTTTGGTTTTCGAATCGGCGAAATCTCCTGCCCGACCAAGTATTTCGAAGAGGCTTCCTCCATCAACTTCAAGCGAAGCGTCGAGTATGGGCTTGGAGTTCTCGGCACCTCCATCACGTTTGCCTTGCAGAAACTCGGCCTCATACATCTGGCGCGGTTCGATGCGAAAGGCAGGAAAGTCACCCACCCGAACTACTCTGAATATGCACGCCGCGTTTGACGCTGCTAGGGGACGACCATGATGCGACCGCGAACGCTCGGTCTCCTTCTGTTCCTGACTGGTAGTGCGCTGTTCGTCGCGTTGGGTACGTTCTGGGAGCGCACTACCGCCGTTGCCATGACGGACTTCGATACAGTTTATTGTGGCGCGCGCGCCCTGATCGAGCATCGGGATCCCTACAAACCGAGTGAGTTGGAACGCATCTATGTTGGCGAGACGGCGGGACATTTTTCCGACCGATTTCAAATCCGACGCGCGGTGTCTGTTTATATATACCCGCCAACGGCCTTTATCTTGACTGCGCCCTTCGCATTGCTGCCGTGGGGCCCCGCGCATGTGGTCTGGATGGTCGCTACCGGATCGAGTTTCATTCTGGCCGCATTCCTCATGTGGGAGATTGGATCGACGCGTGCGCCAGTCATCTCCGGATTGCTGATCTGCTTGTTCCTTCTAACCAGTGAATTGCTTCTCGAAGTCGGCAATGCGGCCGGAATTGCGATCAGTCTTTGCGTGATAGCGGTCTGGTGCTTTCTCAAGGGCAGATTCGTGCCTGCGGGCATCCTTTGCCTCGCCATCAGTCTCCTGGTCAAGCCTCATGACGCCGGCCTGGTCTGGCTGTATTTCCTGCTGGCAGGGGGCGCCACACCGCAAACGTGCGATGCAAACCTTGCTGGTGACTGGCATCCTGGCATTGCCGTTCGTTCTCTGGGTTTCTGATGCCTCTCCGCACTGGATGCAGGAGATGAGTTCGAATCTGGCAGCACATTCGGCCACCGGCGACGACTCAGATCCGGGGCCGCGCGGAGTCATCGCGTGGACCCACGGAGCACAACTGATCAGCCTGCAGACGGTCTTCAGCGTCTTCTGGGACGATCCCCGGTTCTACAATCCCGCGAGCTATCTCGTATGCGTATTGCTCCTGCTTTCGTGGTCAATCGTCACGATACGATCACGGTTTACTCCAGCGAATGCCTGGCTGGCGCTGGCCGCAGTGGCGGCTCTCTCCATGTTGCCGATCGTATCACCGTCAGCAGGATACGAGGCTGTTGCTTCTCGTTTTTCCTGCCTTTGCCATTCTCTGGGCCGAACGTGGCCTCGTTCGATGGATCGCCCTCCTGGTGACCGCGGCAGGCGTACTCTTCACGGGCGACAGTTCATTGCAGATTCTCGGCCTCGTCGCCCATAACATCGGCGTGTCTGTGACCAGCCCGTCCGGCAAGCTTCTGACGCTGTTGCTCGCGCGGCCCGCGCCTCTAGCGCTGCTGTTAGTTAGCGTCTTTCTATCTTTCGGTGTATCTGAGGCGGCAACGTAGCCCGAACAGGTGCCTGCAACCGCAACTCGGGACATGCTGACATCCCGCCTATCCATGATCTGCCGGAGACGTCCGATCCAGAATTAAAGAGCTGAGAAGCTAGTTCTCAGTCGATTCGCCAGAGTTCGATATCGGTCCTTTACACTCTCGCCAAACCCCCAGAGCCAAAAACCAGACCCTTGGCGTAGAGCCCTCTATCCAGCTCCCATGGTTCTTCCGAATCGATACTTGTGATATATCGTTTCGACCAGTGTTCGGTGGGGAATCGCTCCAGCGGCGAATGGTCTCCCGCCGGCCATACAGTCCACCACCAATAGGTCTCCGGGCTCTGGCTGAGGGCCGCCCGGGAATGTAAGTGTCGCCTCCAGCCAGAGGCGCATACCAGTACGACCAGTACTGCCCGGGATACCATACTCTTTCGCCTGCTGCGACGTGCGGACTAATCAACTGATACAGTGCGTCCCGGCCGAAATTAGCGAAACTCTGCGTCCGAATTCAGGATCAGAAGAGAATAGCCGGTTCCCGCAACGATCAACAAATCGACGGCTGCTCGGGCAAACTGTACTGAAACGCCATCCAGCAACCGGAAACAGAGCAGAATGACGGCGGGTATGCAGGGAAGTAAGTACTTCATTGGAAGATGGCTGTAGTAGACGATAGGAAGGGGAACCAGGATCCACAGCATCAGGAAGAGAACGATATGGTCTCGCTTTTTCGCAGCTTCGAGAACAAGCCGACCAACGTACCGAATCCAATAACCACAAAGAAGAGAATCACGTAACGATTCTCCAGGGAAAAGGCAGGGGATGACTGCCACCGCCAATAAAATGAATATTATACCGAGCCGTCCGGCTTTCAAACGGTTCGCGAGCCAGCAGGCGGCTAGCGGAAGAGGAAATGCGAAATACATAAAAAAGCATAGAGATTATTTCGTATATTCCGTGTCCCGTAACAACGGAAGGGGGATTGATCGCCAGATTATGCTCACGGACGGCGAAGATCATCGCCAACAGCAAACCACCCCCGGCGAAGACGGGCGTCCAGAGCCACCATTTCTGCCGGATCTGTCTCAAGGTCTCCCGGGAATTGGTGTTGTCAAGCAGAAAGAATGCCGCGAGAGGCAGAAGGAGCACGAGGTGTGGGCGCGCAAAGCCTGCGAGGCCCAGCGCGACAGCTGCTGCTGCGCCCTGGCTCCACTTCTGCTCTGCCTTCCACGCTGCAAGTCGTTCCATTGCCACCAGCCCCACAGCTGTCGCCAGGATGTCGGGCATTGCGGTGCTGGCCATGGGGAGAAAAGGAGGGATAGCCACCAGGAGCAAAGCGCCCACGGTCGCGTGCCACCGGTCCCATCCCAACCGGAAGATCAGCGACGTCATCGCCGCGACCGCAATCCAGACGAGCACAAGTTGCGTTAGATGGGCCGTCCACTCGTGGGCTCCGGTCAAAACTGTCGGTACGAGGACAGCTACTTTCCCAACAGGGCATTTCCAGACGCGAATTGATTGGCGTTTCTGCATTCATGCCCGTCGTTCCAGCAGATTTCGAAATCCATGGGATGCTCCGGGTGCTTGACGACCTGCTTCGCGATGGTGAGAAACCACGGATCGTCGATAAGAAAAGGCTTGTTCAGGAACGGGAGGAGGCAAACGGTGGCAAGGAGCAATGCTGGCCAGGCGCAGGCCAACACAGCGACTGTCGACACTGTATGGGTTGTGGCGCGATCCATGGTGACTTCCGTTTTCAGGGGCATTTCCATTTTCGCACTCCACTTAGGGGTCAGCTCACGCCCGGGTGCCATCAACGCCCGCTCGACCAGAACTCAAGAATGCAACGCAACGATGATGGCCCGTGAAACATGTCCATCCCCTGCCTGACAGGAATTAGCCACAACCTAAGCCGGTCGAAGAGCAACTGGGTTTCGTCTCGTTTCTCTCTTTTTCGAAAGACCCAATACGGCGTTCCTCGCCAGACCTTTTTCTCCATCGAACTTAAGTCCGGTTCTGCAAGACCGATGCTCTGCTTCAGGCCCCGGCTTTGCAGGCACAATCAACGTCCCAATACCTTCCTTTGCGTCCAGCAGTTGCATCGTCGGACAGTTTGCCGGAACAAATGCCCAGCGTTGAGGGTAGTGTTCGTTCACATAATCGAGCGAAAGCCAGAACGGGCTCACCACCATCTGCTGACTGTCACCAATCACAGACTCCAAGAATGATGTGTCTTCCTTTGCCCGCAATGAGGCGTCCTTTTGTATCCCCCAAACAGACACCGTCGTACCCACCCCCACAACGAAACACAATGGGACCAGCAGACTGCGTACAACTTGCTCTCGCTCTCGCGTCCAAAGCGTTATTGTCACTCCCCAGAGCATCGCTGCAAACGGTTCCATCAACAGAAGAGACCGAATCCCGCGGTAATCCCACACCGTATACACGCAAAGATCTGCGATGAGCAACAGACTCACGGCCAAGGCCACGCCAAGAGCAAACGCGTTGCGCTTCTGTAGCCACAACCAGACTCCCAAAGGAATCCCACTCAGCAGAAACAACATTGCCACGCCTTCCAATGGTCCGCCGGCAAAGCCTCGCCACGATATCAACGAATACAAGTTCCAAATGAATTTATGCCCGACGGCTGCCATCCAGTCTGGTCCGGAGCTTGGCACTTGCTGCAATGCGAAAGCGTCGCTGTATATTGCTTCGAACCTGCCTTGCGCAAGAATATTTGCCTTCCAAAGCGATGGGCGTCCTGCCCCTGCCGGTGACAAGATCAGCGCCACTAGCACCACCCACATCAGCAACCCGCATAGCGTGGCCTTCTGCTTACGTGCCTCCGTCGCACTGAAGAAGAGCATCGCGGACATGACCACGCCCAACACGACGCCCGTCTCACGGAAGAGTATAGGCAGCGTGAGCGCCACGGGCCCTGCCCACCAGCGGAATTTGCCCCGAACCACGAGAAAAACCGAGAATGCGGCCAAAGCTGCCGCTACCAGGGGTATCTCGGCCATTGCCGTAAAGGCGTACAAGAGATTCAGAGGAAAAAAGGCAAACAGTGCCAAGCCATAAATCGCGGCCTCCTGACCAAAGAGCCGCCGCGCAATCCAGTACACCAATCCGCACGCAAGCAAAAAGCTCGCGATCGCCGGTAGTCTTGCAGTCATCGCCGAGTAGCCAAGCACGCGGAAGGTCAATGCCAACTCCGCATAGTACCCTGGCATGTATAGCGAGTTTCTGCTGAACGTCTGCTGCAGTAACGACGGATATATGAGCGATGAGTCCAGACTCCCTTCGTCGAGCCAGTGCCGCGCCACCGAGATATACCCAACCTGATCGTTGAGGGTCTGGTTCAACCCATCAATGGGTAACCGCTCCCAATCGACCCAACATCCAGTCACAAACAGACCAATTCCAACCATCGCTCCTAAAACTAACCCGCGGCTTGTCATATTCTTCGCTAAACCGAGCATCTCGCCTTCACACACGTCCTACTCTCCAGATTCAGCTGTGTGGTCTGCTGTCACTGAAGGCTTCCATCTCACCTGTCGACGCCTGCTTTTGCCCGGGGATCCAGGGCCGGGCTCGCGCTGTTTCAGGTCCGGCGCTAATGATGCGGGATCGGGCGGCGTAACTATAGGGCCCTCCGGTTCTTGTAGAAATCGAGCACGGCCTCGGCAACCTCAGTCACATCTCGATCGCTCAAATCATAGTACATAGGCAGCCGGAGCAGCCGGCTGCTCGTATCGTCCGTTACCGGCAGATCCAACTGTGGCACGCCGAGAGATTTGGCGAAGGGCGAGGAATGGAGCGGCACATAATGAAAGACCGCAAGGATGCCGGCCTGGCGTAGATGCTCGATAAGCGCAGTGCGCTCCGCGAGGTCTGCTGCCAGCAGGTAGAACATATGGTAATTCGGGGTGCAGTGCTCAGGCGTGAACGGGGTGCGTATCAGGCCGCTCTCGACCAGGGGAGCGAGCATGCTGGCATAACGGATGAATATTTCTCTGCGCCGTGCGGTAATCTTCTCCATGTTTTCGAGCTGGCCGAGCAGGAAGGCGGCCAGCATGTCGGATAGCACGTACGACGAGCCGATATCCACCCAGGTGTATTTGTCCACCTGCCCACGCAGGAACTGGCTGCGGTTGGTGCCCTTCTCGCGCAGGATCTCAGCGCGTTTCTCCAGAGCTCGGGTCGTTGATCGATCAATGCCCCGCCTTCTCCGCACGAGAAGTTCTTGGTTTCATGAAAGCTGTAGCAGCCCATTTGGCCGATCGTGCCGAGCCACTGGCCCTTGTATTTGGCAAAGACGCCCTGTGCCGCATCCTCGACGACCAGCAAATTATGACGCCGAGCGATCGCCATGATCTCATCCATCTCGCAGCCGACGCCGGCGTAATGGATCGGGAAGATCGCCCGCGTGCGCGGCGTAATCGCGGCTTCGATCAGCCGCTCGTCGATATTCAGTGTGTCCGGCCGAATATCCACGAACACCGGCGTGGCGCCGCGCAACACAACCGCGTTGGCGGTAGAGACGAAAGTAAAGGATGGAAGAATTACCTCGTCGCCTGGACCGAGGTCGCATAGCAGCGCCGCCAACTCCAGTGCTGCGGTGCAAGAAGTCGTCAGCAAGATGCGCCGCGCGCCGAAGCGCTCCTCCATCAACTTCTGCGCACGCTTGGTGAACGGTCCATCGCCGCTGGCATGACCGCCTGCAACGGCTTGGCCGACATAGATAAGCTCGGAGCCGACGATGCATGGTTTGTTGAATGGGATGTGGATCTTCACGGTCATGGCTCCGACGACCGCAGGGAACCGAATGGGCACCAGTGGAGTGTGGCTGTAGGCGCGGGAAAACGAAAACCGAGCCCTACGTAAAAGTTATGTGCGACGACATTGTGCGACGAGATGCTGGTGGAAACTTCGTCCACGCCCTCGCGGTGATGGAAAGCAAGCACTGCCTTCCAGACGCGCCTTCCGAGTCCTTTTCCAGCCAGACCGGGGGCAAGTCCTACCAAAGACCAGAAGCGGCTGGCGCGAGTTGGTTGCTCCACCACCATGAAGGCGACGATGCGGCCGCCCATCTGACATTTCAGCACACGCTGATCCGGATGATGGAAGGCGTTTGCCGCCCAAACGCCGTAGCGACGATTGCCAATCTCCGGCCCGACCAGCGGGTCAGCATGAAGGCGCCCGGTCGTGAAGATCTGCACCGCGAAGCCGGAGATCTCTTTTGCGTCTTCGGGGAGAGCCGGGGTGACGATAATCTCCGCATCCTCCGAGAAACCATCAAGTCCGGTCAAAATGGGGCGGTAGTTCAACTCGATGAATCGGAAACCGTGCTTTTCAAGAAACCCGCATTCCACCAACTGTTCCTGAGGCACGCGGCAACTAACCAGTTTGGTGCGATTCTGAAGACACCACTCCCGGAAAACCTCGAATTCAGCCGCCGCTTCTGTCTCCATTCGCACATGAATCGAAGCGATAACGGCTGTATTGCCCCCGAAAATCGGTTCGTCCCAAGGCGCCAAGTGGTAAGTCATGTCCAGCGCTGAACTCTCCGTTCGCACTTCGACATAATCAAACAATTCCGTTCTCCTGAATGGAATTCGGAACAAATTCTGCAACGACTGCGTCTGACTCAGACAAAGCGGCGGTCTCTCCGACTAGATAGGGCGGGCGGTCCATGCTGCGAAAATGCATGCGGGCGAGGTACTCGCCGAAAATGCCGAGCGCGAAAAGCTGCGCTCCGGAGAATATCGCAATCACAGAGGCCAAGAATGTGAATCCAGGTACCGCAGCGCCGCGGATCACGTAGTTGGCTAATACATAAGCCAGAACAGAGAAGCCGAACAAGACAAAGACAAAGCCAACTACGCTGGCGATCTGGAGCGGTAGCGTACTGAAACCCGTCATCAGGTTGACCGCATGCCGGATGAGTTTGCCTGGGGTATAGCCCGATACGCCTTTGGAGCGCAGTGCATGGCGAACCTTGATGGCGGTAAACCGTGTGGTGGTCCAAGTCAGCAGCACGTCGATTGAAACAGAAGGGCTGCGATATGTCTGGAAGCCGTCCCGCAGGCGTGTACGGAATACGCGGAACGCGCTCACATTGCGGGCGGTCTCGGCCCCCATCGTGCTGGCAAGCGCTATTTTTGTCAAGCGCGAAGCGAAATTGCGCAGCATGCCATGCTGTTCCTCTTGCGGCGCTCCGTAGACGACATCATACTCAGGCTTGAGAGCCGCCAGCATCAGCGAAATCTCGCTGACGGGATGCTGCAAATCGTCGTCCATCGTAAGGATAATGCCGTACTTTGCCGCCCGGATGCCGCAAAGGAGCGCGTTGTGCTGCCCATAATTCCGGCTCATTCGGATGCCGCGCACCCGGTCGTCCGTGCTTGCGAGGCGCGCAATGATCGACCAGGAACCATCGCCGCCTCCATCTTCGACGAAGATGATCTCGAAAACCGACGTAATCTTCGACATGGCAGCGGAAAGCTGCTGGTACAGATCGAACAGCGTCTGCTCGGCGCGATAGACAGGAATTACAACGGAAACCGTGAGCATGAGAGAATATTCCTAATCCTCGTACGCAATAAGAACGCGAGCCCAGCGCGGAAAATCTCTCGGTGGAGCGGAGTTCGCTGGGCCAAAAACACTCATAAAATTGTTAGACTTAAGCCACGATTATATCTGCAGCCTTCTGCCCAAGCAATCCTTAGTTAGACCCAGGGAAACTAGATGATTCTCCGAGGTAACGTGTTAGAGGTTTGACATGCAAGGGAGCTGAAAGCTTCTTCGCATCTTGTTCCTTTCAACCATTTTTCGCACCCTCGGGTTTTGCATGTTTTTTCTTCAAACTCGATATACTTGAAATAGGGAGTCGATCGGCACACGATCCCTTCGCAATAGTCGATAGGTTTTCCAAAATTGTTTCCAGGATTTTAAACTTTTCCCAGAACTCAAACTGGACTCATCGGACCCGCAATGCCCCATAAGTCCTTTGCTGAGAGGAATCTGCGGCTAAGTCTAATATCGAGAGGATTTTGGAGCGATACCCGCTCCATAACTTAATGGAAACAGGGAACTTCCCTCCAGAGATGGGTATATAGGAGTACGAAGCAATGGGTTGCGCTTTTCCGGCCTCTGCACGAGCTACTTTGAGTCCGCGAAGAGATTTTGCCGGGTACTCTTCAAAAAATCCAATTTTTCTTGAAGGTGCGTGACCTCTGGCGCGCTGGGATAAATCCACGAAACTTTGTTACATTCCTTGAGATTGCCAGTGGCAAGATAGCAATTCTTCCACGTCGCTTTCATGTCATGCCAGTACATCATATCTGCGCGCGATCGTTCCCCAGAAACGATCGTACCTAGCAGGGAAATGCCGAGGAATACGACCAGCATGTTGCGTATAACCGCATCGGAAATCGTGAGCAGAGAAAAATATAGGCCCAGGAATCCCAGATTCAGATAAATCACGTAGCGTGACGCCTGGGCAAAATGCATGCCCAGGCACAACCTGCCATATGCTGTGGCCATGCAAAACAACAGACAGTAAGTGCACAAGGCTGCAATCACTGCATGCCTGGTCCATTGCGTACCCCGTTCGCGCAAAAGACCCCATCCACTTATGACTGACGCGGTAAGCAACGCACAGACCGCCATCGTTCCTGCCAGCGTCGGCAGCGCATTGGTTCCCTGGGCGCCGAAGAACGGAGCAAACATCAAAACCGAGAACCTGACGTAACCTGCAATCGGTTGGAATTGATAAGTGAAGCAATCTGCAGCGGGTTGTGATTTGAATCCAATGAAGAATGAGCCAAAGGATGCCAGCGAGACAAGCAACGGCACTACAAAATAGGCGAGCCTTTTGCCTGTTTTTCGTAGATTGACCCAATAGTCGATGGCAAGGAGCAGTGGCGTCACCAGGCCCAGGAGCAAGCCAAACCCGGTATAAATCGTCAGGAAGTTGAGCGTCAGCACCAACCCGTATCGAAGTGAGGTATTGCGGCAGGTCCAGGCCAGACAATACAGGAGAATTAAGACCAAGGGCATTGGGCCATGCGCGAAATCGGCTGTGACGAACAACGTCTCATACTGTAGCGGACTCAAGAAAATGAGCGGGATAATTACGTCTGAATAAGAGAGTCGGCCATACAGCTTTCTTTTCAACCACAGGGCGCAAACTGTGGCAATAACAATTACGACCCCTACAATGAACGACTCCGTCCGGCTGTTCCAACTAAAAAGAGGATCTACCAGTCGTTCGAACAGAGCTCCGACTCCCAGGCGAGGCGGCCCGTGTTGCCAGTCAAACATCTGCCACAAGGAATGACGTTGAAAAAGAGTGGCATTGTTGAAATCCCATTGATCGACAAAGAAAACATTTACGGCATACGTGGATATCAGCGCAAAAAACCTGACTGCAAGAACGAGGAGAACGAGACCGACAAAAAATATTTCCGCAAAATGAATAACAACACCAGGCGACAATCGAGAAAGCGCAGACGAGACACTTGGTTGAGGATTCGAGTCGCGCAGCTTCATTGTCCCGGCCATATCTGCTCTCCGACCCTCCCGTTTCGTCTACTAGTGCACCAAGTGAATGCGCGGTAGAAACTGTGCTAGGAACCCTTAGCCACCGCTATGAGGCCGTGACCGACAGGTGGCTGACAAACGTGCGTCACATGCTCGGACAAGAGGAAAACCACTTGCTCAGAGAGGCGCACAACCGCGAAGTGAAGTTTCTTCATTCCGAAAGCCGGCCCACTCATTTTGCTTCGCAAATTATACTTCCAGATGCACCACAACGCGCGCAAGGTGAGCAGGCATCATCCTCCGAGTGAAGGTCGTCGCGTGCCCGTCGGCCCTTGTAGCCAAAGACTTGGTATTCCTTGCCCATCGGATTACGAAATGGCTTAGAAACCAGTGCAGTTTGACTCCGGCGTGATTTGGCGCAAGGCAATCAGTCTCTCTCAAAAACGCAGGTTGGCTTGCTGCAGTAGCGTCCATCCTCCTGCATCACTACTGTCTGCTGACTCCAAATGAACTTCCCGGGCCGCGAGAAGCAATGAATGGCTGATTCAGTCAATCCGCTGTACAGCGCATCCGTGCTGCCAAATGAACGTAGGGGTCCTCGGTTCAAACCGTCTAAACTTGATTGCTTCACCTCTGTTTGCCTTTGCTCTTGCATCCAGTTTGGATCCACGCTGATAAACTCGTTACCGTGCCAGATCAGGAAAAGCCGCCCGTCTTTCTCCTTGACGCGATGTCGTTTATCTTCCGCGCCTACCATGCGATGCAGCGCAGCCGGCCCATGTCTACGCGATCAGGGCTGCCAACAGCCGCCACTTATGTCTTTGTGAACATGATCAAGAAGCTGCGCCAGGACTTCTCGCCGCGCTACTTCGCCGCGGTCTTCGATCCCAGTGGTGCGGTTTTTCGCGACGAGCGAGCCCAGGCGATCGGTACACTTCGCAAGTGGAACTCCAAGTCGCAAAGCTTTGAAGATGTCAGCTACGACGGCTACAAGGCGAAGCGTGAATCTATGCCCGAGGACCTTCGCCGCCAGGTTCCCTACATTCGCCGTTCGCTCGAAGCGCTCCGTATCCCAATTCTTGAAGTCCAGGGATTCGAGGCGGACGACGTTATTGGCACACTCGCTCGCGAAGCCGCCGAAGTCGGCCACGAAGTCTTCATCGTCTCCGGCGACAAGGACATGATGCAGCTCGTGACGCCACACGTGAAGGTCCTGAATCCACAGAAGGACAATCTCGTCCTCGATGCAGCCAAGGTGACTGAGGTACTTGGCGTTCCGCCCGAAAAGGTCGTCGATGTCATGGCTCTTCGCGGTGACACGGTCGATAACATCCCCGGTGCCCCCGGCATCGGCGACAAGGGAAGTGTGGACCTGATTGTCGAATTCGGAAGCGTGGAAGCCGTCCTAGATCGCGCCTCCGAAGTTAAACGCAAGAGCTATCGCGAGTCGCTCGAGCAAAACCGTGATGCCGTCCTGCTTTCAAAGGAACTCGTCACAATCGACTGCCGCGTCCCGCTTCCGCTTGATCTTACGGCGATGGAAACTCGGGAACCGGACCTCGAGGCATGCCGCGTTCTCTTCAGCGAGCTCGAGTTCACGTCAATGCTTCGCGAACTGGCACCGTCGGCGTCCGCACCGGCGCTTGAACTTATCGATGAGGCCAGCGACGAGCAGGCCATTGAGTTTTATGCTGCCGCACGCAAGAACGGCTTCGCCTTTGCCCTTGCGGCTGCCGAACCTACCGAGGCAGAAGCTGAGTCCGACGAGCCTGCTGTACCTCAAACTATGTCCCTTCTCGATGTGGTTGAAGAAGCTGAAAGGAAGACGCAATCCAGCATTGGCATCAGTACCGAACCCGGCAAAGGCCTGTGCCTGCCGCTCACGCCCGAGTTGAGAGCCCTCTTCGAAGACGCATCCGTGCCCAAGCGTGTACACGATCTCAAACTTGCGTTGCATGTTCTCTACGGACTCGATATTGCCCTGCAAGGTAGCGTCGATGACTCGATGCTGCTCTCCTACGCTCTGAACCCGACGCACACGACTCAGACTCTCGCCGATGTCGCCGCACGCCACAACCAGCAGGCGCCGGAATCCCTGCCGGGCGCTGCGGCTGCGATTCAGGCCCTGGTGACGGATCTTCGTGCGGAAGCCGAACGCAGCAACGTGACACGAGTGTATGAAGAAATTGACCTGCCGCTGGCGCCCGTTCTCTACCGCATGGAGAAAAACGGAGTCCGCATCGACACGGCCGTTCTTGATGGCCTTTCAACGCGATTCGGTCAGGAACTCGAACGCGTCGGCGAACGCATTTATTCGCTTGCCGGCCGCCGTTTCAACATCAATTCGCCAAAACAGCTTGGTGAAGTGCTCTTCAAAGAGATGGGCCTGCCGGTGCCTGTGAAGTACGGCAAAGGCAAAACCATTTCCACCGCGGTGGATGTTCTCGAAGGCCTTGCCGAGACCAACGAGGTTCCGCGCCTCGTTCTCGAATTCCGGCATCTCTCCAAGCTCAAATCGAATTACATTGACTCGTTGCCGCTGCTCGCCGACACAGAATCGCGCGTGCACACTACGTTTCAAGCTGCTGCCACGGCGACCGGCCGCCTTTCGTCCGTGAATCCGAATCTTCAGAACATTCCCATCCGGACTGAGTTGGGCCGCGAAATCCGCGCTGCTTTCGTCGCCGCGCCGGGCACGCAACTTCTCTCGGCCGACTACTCACAGATCGAGTTGCGGCTGCTCGCACACTTCAGCGGCGACCCGCTTCTCGTGCGTGCCTATCAGCAGAACGAAGACATCCACACCCTCACGGCCAGCGAAGTTTTTGGCGTTCCTGCCGCAACGATGGACAAGGAGACACGCAACCGCGCCAAGGCCGTCAACTTCGGCATTGTCTACGGCATCTCTCCATTCGGACTAGCCGCGCAACTGGGTATTCCGCAGGCCGAAGCCCGAGCCTATATCGATCGCTATTTCGCGCGCTACCAAGGGGTTAAGACTTTCATTGAAAGGACCCTTGAAGATACGCGCCACGACGGCGCTGTGCGCACGCTCCTCGGCCGTGTCCGGCCAATCCCGGACATCAGCAGCCGCAACCCGAACGCCCGCGGTTTCGCCGAGCGCACTGCTGTGAACACGCCGCTGCAGGGAACAGCAGCCGACCTGATCAAACTGGCCATGATCGCTCTCGACCGCAAACTGACCGAGAAAAAGCTGAAAACCCGCATGGTCCTTCAGGTCCACGACGAACTGCTCTTCGAGGTTCCCACGGCTGAAACAAAGGTCGTTGAAGATTTGGTGCGCGACGAAATGGAAGGCGTGATCAAGCTAAACGTTCCTCTGGTTGCCGATCTGGGCTTCGGCCCAAACTGGCGCGACCTTTAAAAGATCATTAGGTCAATCAAAGTCACTGACCACCCGCGCTGTTGCGGGACTATATAACCATTCCCGATATCCATTTCAGGTTCAGTTCCGAACATGGCTAAGTTTCCTGTCGGAATCACCTAACCTGTCATTCAGCGCAGGTGGATTCTCCTCGGCTTGATAGAGCCACTCCGATACGAGCATGGCCACTCCTGCCAGCAAGATTCCGCCGAGCACATCGCTGAAGTAGTGCCATCCGGTGGTCGTCGTGGAAATAACAATTAGCCCGGATAGCAACGATACCGGGATGCGCAGAAGCCGGAATTCCCAGAGCGCCCGCGCGCAGAGAATCGCCCACATCACGTGAAATGACGGGAAACAAATGACTCCGTTTGCGTGGTGTACATATATGCCGACGTTCCGAAGCTCAAAGAGGTCCGACTGACACTGAATCTGCAGCGGTGTTGGAGCAAGATGATAGCCACTCCAGGGCCCGACTGCCGGAAGGAGAGCAAACACGGGAAGTCCCACGATGAACGCGACGAGATTTCCGGTCAGAAACTCTCGAGCGGGTTTGACTCTTCCCGTCAAACTCGGTAGTAGAAATGAGAACGCAATCAAAGGAGCGAGCATCGCGTAGGTCCTATCGATCGCACCTCCTATCCAATGTTGCGCAGACCATCTCATGATTGCCGGCACACTTACTCCGAGCGCTTCATCCAGCCTGACAAAGTGAGCATCGTGCAGACTTACGTGCGCGCTCAGACGCGCGGCAATGTCCGTGGGAAACGGGAGGATTGCCCAGAAAAAAAGTGCCCAGGGAATCGTGAGGGACGCGTCACGCAAATTCGTCTTCCCCTTCGAATGCCAATAGGTCGGAAGAACTTGCACGGCGGCCATCGTCACCAAGACAGCGAGTGCAATCGGCGCCGCATACGGAACCTCGATTGCTGTAAACCTGCAACCGACTAACGAAACAATGAGGAGCGCAACGGCAGCGTACGCCATTTGAACGTGGAATCCCGGCCTGATCATTGCGCTCCAAAGCTGAACAGTTGACCACCGCTTTGGATTGCGCTCCCTGGGTGCAGATACGGTAATGGGGGGTCTCCTTCCTGAACGCAAACCTACTTCAATCATCGTGGCGCTGACTGCGGCTGAAATTCACGGAAAAGATCAGGACAACATTAGACCCCTAGCTCGACCCGAATCGCTGCTGCAATTGCATCGGCATGCCGGCGCATCGCTTCTTCGCTTTCAGCTTCGATCATCACGCGTGCCAGCGCCTCAGTGCCGGAGTAGCGTATCACCACACGCCCTGAATCCTTCAACTCCGCTTCGGCTTCGCGAATCCGGGCTGCCACCGCCGGTATTTTCTCAAGCGGCTTCTTCTCCCGCACTTTAATGTTCACAATCACCTGCGGGAACACCTTCAGATCCTGTGTCAGCTCATCCACGCTTTTGCCGGTCCGCGCCACCAGATCCAGCACTACCAAAGCGGTCAGCAGCCCGTCACCCGTCGTTGCCAGATGTGGGAACAAGATATGGCCGGACTGTTCGCCGCCCAGAGATGCATCATGCCGCTGCATCTGTTCCAGTACATAGCGGTCGCCGACGGGAGCGCGCAACATGCGAATGCCCGAGCGCTTCAGCGCGGCCTCGAGTCCCATGTTCGACATCGTCGTGGCAACAACCAGGTCGCCTGTCAGGAGCCCACGCGCTTTCAAATCGCGCGCGGCCATCAGCAGAATTGCATCTCCGTTGATCACGTTGCCGTGCGCGCCGGCTAAAATGCACCGGTCTGCATCACCGTCGAATGTCAACCCGATCGCCGCTCCCCGCTTCTGGACTTCCGAAGCAACCCATTGCGGATGTAGCGCTCCGCACCCCTCGTTGATGTTGCGGCCATCCGGTGCGATATTGAGCAGCGCGAATTGCTCAGGAATCCGAGCGCCCAGCCGCGCAAACAAATCCGGGGCCACTGCTGCGGCAGCGCCATTCGCACAATCGGCAACGATGCGCAAACCATCCAGCCTCAGCCCAGGCACAGATTCGATGAGGAATTGAATGTATTGCTCGGGAAGAGCCACGTTATCTTCTACACGTAGTAACTCTGTCACGTTCGGAATCGAAGCCTCTTCGGCATGCCGAAGAATGTCGTCCTCAATCGAAGCTTCTACTGCGTCCGGAAGCTTGAATCCATCTGCGCCAAACAGTTTGATGCCGTTGTCGCGCCATGGATTGTGAGAAGCGGAAATCACAACACCCGCATCGAAGCCCCGATTTCGTGCTAGAAACGCCACCGCGGGAGTGGGAACTACGCCCGCACTTTCAACAAACACGTCCGTTTCTCGAAGCGCAGCGGTTATCGTTGCAGCAATCCAGGAGCTAGACTCGCGTGTGTCGCGGCCGAGGATTACTTTGGGCTGCGTATGATGGCGCAGCGAATGTCCCAATGCCAACCCTGTTGCATAGATCGTTCTCGCATCAAGCGGTGGCTCGCCCGCAACGCCTCGAATCCCGTCGGTCCCAAACAGCTCTCGTGCAGTTCCTGTGCTCATAGCCTCACTTCTTGATTTTCTTTCCGCTTACTTGGTCAACCGTGCTGCTGAACTCGCCGTCCGATAATCTGGTCCTGATGCGATCGCCTTGTGCAACCTGGTTTGCTGACCGGATCACCATGCCGTCCCCGCTCAGCGCGAGAGCGTAGCCGCGGTCCAGCACTGCCAAGGGCGACAGCGACCGCAAGCGCGCATCCAGGGCGTCGAGCCGGGCTGCATATCTTCGCAGCGTCCGTTCCAGCGAGCGTTCCAACCGCGTTGCTCCGACTCCAAGCCTCTCCCGCATCCGTGCGAGCATTTGGCGAGGTTCATGATGCAGCACATCAGCGGCTAGTTCCGCGACCTCGCGTTGTCGAGCGCGCACGAGACCGCTCATGCCTGCTTCAGCACGAAAGACAAGATCGTCAAGCCGCTGGCTAATTCTGTGTAATGTACCAGTAAGTCGCCGTTCTGCGCGATCCAGCGGCACATTGTCCAGCAGCTGGCGTGCATGAAGCACTTGGAATCGGGTAGCGCGCTCCAGTCGCTTTGTCTGCGTTTCAACTCGTTCCGCTACGCGATGCTGCGCCTCGGTAATCAGTTCGGCGGCGGCTGAGGGTGTGGGCGCCCTCAAGTCGGCCACAAAATCCGCAATTGTAAAGTCCGTCTCATGGCCGACCGCGGAGACAACCGGCAGGGCGGACGCGACAATGGCCCGCGCCACCCGCTCGCTGTTAAAGGCGCTCAAGTCTTCAAGCGAACCGCCTCCGCGCGCTACGACAATCAAGTCAACCAACCCACTTGCATTTAGCCGGGCCAGCGCCAATTCCAGTTCGCCCGGGGCCTGATCACCCTGCACTGCGGCAGAGCACACTACCACGTTCAGGGCCGCATGCCGTCGCCCCACGATGTTGAGGAAATCGCGGATCACCGCACCCGTCGGTGATGTCACGACACCGACAGTTCGAGGGAAAGTTGGAAGTGGCCGCTTTCGCGCGGTATCGAACAGCCCTTCGGCTTTTAGTCGCTCCTTCAGTTGTTCGAAAGCCAACTGCAGTGAGCCGGCGCCAACGGGTTCAATCGTCTCGCCCACCAGTTGCAACTGTCCTCGCTGCGCATAGACACTTACGCGCCCGCGCACCAGCACGTGCTGACCATCCTCTGGCTTGAAGCGCAGCAGTTGCGCCTGCCTGCGAAATAAGACGACGGGTAGCTGTGCATCCGCATCCTTCAGCGTGAAATACAGGTGTCCCGACGGCGCCGGGCGGCAATTCGAAATCTCGCCCTCCACCCAGATGTCGCTGTACTCCTGCTCAACCTGTTCGCAGACGTGCTCCACCAGCTGGCGCACTGGCCAAATGCGGCGCACTCTCTGCGGCTCCTCAAAACTGAGGTCAAGTTGCCGGACAGATGTGTCCTGTCGAATCACCAATACGAGTGTAATTGCTGGGGTGCCCGCAACGCTCCTGAGGCGGTGCAGCTAACGGCGATTTGCGATCATGGCGCGCAATTGTTCTGCAATTGCTGCCAGGCGCGCTGTAATCAGTGGGTCTCCACCAATTGAATCACTGCACAGACTCTCCGCCTCGCGCGCCAGTTCCGTACCCTCATTCATGCCGAAGGTTCCCAGGACGCCAGCCAGCTTGTGCGCGTCGCTGCTTGCCCGTTGCTGTTGGATTGCGGTGAGATTTCCGTTGATCGCGCTCTCGGCCGCTTTGCGCAGCGAGCCCGCACGTTCTTCCATTTGCGGCAGGTATTTCACCCACAGCCGATTCATGGCTTCAGCCAGCGGTGATCCCAAAATCTCGTCCACGGAAAGCGCCTCAGCTCCAGCCCAGAATGCCGGCAACCTGCTGCGAAAGCGTTAGTGGATCGAACGGCTTTACCAGCACGGCTTTCACGCCAAGATCGGCAAAACGAGACCGATCGGTCGCCTGCACCTTTGCTGTCAGCAGCATGACCGGAATATGCGCCGTCGCCGGGTTCTTCTGCAATTCTCGAAAGGTCGCGGGGCCGTCCATCCCGGGCATCATCACGTCCAGCAGGATCGCGTCCGGCTGATAGGTTGCCGCACGGGCAAGCCCCTGCGCGCCCGAACTGGCCACCATCACTTCCCAGCCCGCAACCGTCTCCAGACTCAAGGCTGCCACTTCGCGAATGTCGTCTTCGTCATCAATGATAAGAATGCGATGCATGAAATACTTCTCCAGAATCGGCCCTAGGAACCCTGGCCGGCAGATACCTCGGGTACAGGTTCTTCAGCTTCCTGCGAACTGCGCAGCATCGTCAGTACCAGGCCTTCCAGTTGTTCGGGCTCAACGCTGGCTTTTGCGAGGAAGTGACTCAACCCGAGCACTAGTTGCATGCGCTCAGCCTGCGTCAAACCATGTGCAGAATAGGCCACCAGCGGCGCCCGGTTCAAATCCTCGTGTTGGCGCAGCCAATCCACCACGTTGAATCCATCGCCATTCGGCATTCCAATATCCAATACGATCATATGCGGTTGCAGCGTCAGGCACTCATCCAACGCGCTTTGGCGTGTATGAGCCACCCGCACGACGATCGCTTCGCGCCTGAAGATCTCGGCGACCACCTGGCCTAGATCTGGGTCGTCCTCCACCACAAGGACGCGCGCCTGCTCTCCTGGCTCGCAGAGCACTTTGACCAACTCGTCCAGCAGCACGTCGTCACTCGGTCGCGGGAAGAGACGGTCCACTTTGTTACCTTGCTCTGCTGACTGCTGCGGATTTGCCACGCCCAACAGCACTACCGGCGTATGCGCTTCCGGGTCCTCACGGCGTAGCATCGGCAGAATCTCCCATCCATTGATGCCGTCGATCGTGGTGTCCAACACAATCGCCGAAACTCCGTCGTGTGCCACAGCGACCGCCTGGTCAACGGTTGACGCTTCCACCACGCGATATCCGTACCGCGTCAGTTGATCTTGAATCAACGGACGTGTTCCTCCATTGGTATCGGCTACAAGCACCGCTCCGTGTGCCGCTGGGCTTGCTTCACCTTCCTCGGCCTTGGCGGCCACCGGCTGATAGGGCAGGAAGACCCGGAACGTCGATCCGCGCACTGGGTTGCGTTCTGCCCAGATTCGTCCGCTATGCTGCAAAACAATCGCGCGGCAGATTGCCAATCCAAGGCCGCTACCACCCTTTTGACGCGAGTCCGAAGCATCGACCTGCTGGAATCGACCAAAGATCGCTTCCAGCTTGTCTGCGGGGATTCCGCGGCCCTGGTCGATGACCGACAGCGTCACGCCGCTGGCACCCGAGCGAAGCATCACGGAGATCGCTGAATTTGGCGGTGAGAACTTGATTGCATTCGATAAGAGATTCGTCACCACCTGCAGCAGTCGATCGGAGTCCGCCGTGACCTCGACGAGCGTCTTGTCGTGGATCAGTAGCACCCCGGCCTCGTCGGCCATTGGCTGCACGCCGTCGATTGCCTGGCGCACAATCTCCCCCAACTGCGCTGGCCGGAAACTAAGCGGTTCGCGTCCGCTCTGTGTGCGCTCCAGATCGAGAATATCGTTGATCAACCGAACCAGGCGTTCGGAGTTGCTGAGTGCAATGCGCAGCAGATTGGCTGCCTTTTCGTTGATCACCCCCAGCATGCCCGAGGAAAGCAGCCCCAATGCTCCGCGAATCGAGGTCAACGGCGTGCGCAACTCGTGACTCACCGTCGAAACGAACTCGTCCTTCATGCGGTCGAGCGCATACCGCTGGCTGATGTCTCTGAAACTCAGCACCGATCCCGAGAATCGACCCTGGTCCAGAATCGGGTTCAGGAAGAACTCAGCCGGAAATCCGGTGCCATTGCTGCGGAAAATTGTGCCTTCGCCAGTCACGGACTTGCGCTGCCCCGAAGCGCGCCGGAGAGGGCAGTCCTCACTGCATTTCTTGTCGGCCGGAGCCGAACCGTGCACCAGTTGGTGAACCGGTTTGCCGATCAGATTTTGTGGGCGCGCTCCAAGCAGCCGAGCCGCTGCAGGATTTGCAAACCGCACCAGGCCGTTTCTATCAACCCCGCAGATACCGTCAGCCACCGACCCCAGCAGGATTTCCTGCTGCCGGCTCAGTTCCTCCGCACGCTCCCTCTCCCGCGTGCGTGCGAGCATCTGCGCCAGCGATCCGGCCACAGTTTCCATGGCTGCGGTGGTCTCGCGATCCTCGCGGATCCGCGCGTGGCAATAGAACTCCAATACGGCCAGCACATGATTGCCGACCTGCACCGGCGCAGCCCAGCCCGATACCATCTTGCTTCGAATCGCTGCCTGTACACGCGGGCTCGTTGTCAGCACCGATAAATCCGATGCCCACACCAGTCTGCCCTCTTTCCATGCGCGTCCCGGCAGGCTGCCGCCGGAAGCCAGGGTAATCCCCATGCTCTCCTGGATCAGTCCTTCGGCGCCTTTGCCCGGAATGCCCCAGGCTGTACTGAATTCGAGACGATTCTCTTCGGCGTTCACATCCCACTTCACCGCGACGTCCCAGCCTTGCGAGATGCACAATGCCTCGAGCACCCGCTTGGTCGCGATCTCGGCAGAGATGTTCTCGCCTACGATCTGGCTCACTACCAGTTGCAGAGCCAGACGATGCTCGCGCTGTTTCTGCTGCGTCACGTCGTGCAGAAGGCATTGCACTGCCAGCGGCTTGCCGGCGCGCCGCCGCTGATGCAAACTCATCTCCAGTTCCAGCACTCGACCATCGGCAGTTTCGGTGCGTAGGGGGGCACGATCCACCGTCACGCCATCGAGAGCCTTCTTCAGCAACGCCGCGACTTCATCGCGACAGCCCATCCCAAATACTTCTGCAAACGAATCATGTTCCAGGGGAGCGTTCCGGTCCAGCCGGAAGGTTTGTCTCCACGCCGGATTGGCGTACAGGAACTTGCCCGTCATGTCGAGCGTCGCAATCATTTCGCTCGAGTTTTCAAACAGGTCGCGATACCGATCGCGCGGAACGCGCAGGCTCTCGCCCGGTGTGGTGTTGACCGACTGGTCCAGCGCCACTCCCACCAGTCCGATGGGTAATCCATCTCGATTGCGAAGAGTGTTGATGTGCAACCGCACGGGGAAGAGCGATCCATCCCTGCGCCGCAAATGCGTCTCGAAGCTCGGAACCTGGCTCGGCGCGAGGGAAGTCACTACCTCCGCATAGGTTACGAGGCTTCCTTCCTGGCCTCCCTCCACCATTTTGTTGATGCCGTATAGCCTCCGGACCTCGGAAACCAGCCGATCCTCCTCGCCGGGCGCCAGCAGCTTTTCTGTGCTTTCCAGGTTCACCAGTTCAGCGGCGTGGTAGCCAAGCAGCCGCTCTGCAGTCGGATTCATGTAGGTGAGCTTGCCGTCCATGCCGATGGAGATCACCATCGTACCCGCGGAATCCAGAATGTCCTTCAGTGGGTCGCCAGCGTACCGCGCCGCTGCTTCCCGTTCGGCTGACAAATCGGCCAGCACGCGCATGAGGACCGCAGCCGTAAGGCCCATCGCGGTCATCAGCAAAAGCCAGTCGAATTTTGGACCTGCTTCAAGCGCGGGCGAGAATGAAGGCCGCGGCCATCGCCACGGCGAGCACAGACAGCGAGGACCAAAGCGGCGGGGAGGGACTCTCTCCTTCAGGGTTCGGCTGTCTGGCTTCACCTAAGTTCATCGGTTGCCGCGCTCCTGCATCTTCACCTGTACCCTCGCGGCTCTCCCTTGCGCAAGCCGATCAGATATCTGGTGTAACTTCTCCGCCGCACGGCAAGTTCTTCTTGCCACGGACGAACGCGGGGCTAATGGAACACTACCGGGGCCCCTTTTGTCTCGCGCTGTTTAAGCGAGCATACATCCTCTTTGCCTCGGCCGTCCCAAGGGCCTTTTCATCGAAGGCAAGCACGAACGCAATAAGGCTTACCTTGCACCCTCCCACAAAATGGGGTGGTTTTCAAGCGTATGTTACTGAACCAGCGTACTGTTGTACACGAAACGGCACCAGTGTTACCTGTCCCCTCGCGGTTCGCACCTTCAGACCCGCCCGCGTTCACAGCCCGACCTGGTTCGCCTATATACTGGCTTTCATGCCCCGGACGCCTGCCCGTAACATACTAACTGCACCCGTATTCATTGTCCTTGCAAGCGCCTTCCTCTATGCACCGTTCGCATATGCTTGGGGTAACGAAGGTCATCGTATTATCAACCGCTTGGCCGCCTCAAATCTGCCTGCCGACGTTCCTGCGTTCCTTCGCTCCGAAGGCGCAATCAACGAGATCGAATATCTCGGTCCTGAGCCGGATCGATGGCGTTCTGCGGGGGAGCCTGAACTGAATGCCGCCCAGGCTCCCGAGCACTTTATTGATCTGGAGCCTGCCGATGCCCTTGGGCCCTTGCCTCGGCGCCGGCTCGACTTCGAGGCTGCTGTGTTTGCCTCCGGACAACGGCCTGAAAGGATTGGCCTTCAACCTTGGGAGGCCATTGAGGTCTGGGAGAGGCTCAAGGCTGCCCTGCGCGAGTATAGGCAACTCTCTGCGGCGCACCAGGATACCCATGCCGTCGAGGAGGCTGCTATCTTCTATGCCGGTTGGCTTGGGCACTACGTCGGCGATGCCTCGCAGCCGCTGCACACTACGGTTCAGTACAACGGATGGACAGGGCCTAACCCCAATGGTTACACCACTGCCCACACGATTCACTGGCAGTTTGAAGGGACGTTTGTGGGCGCCAATCTGCATGCCGGCGACGTTCAAGCCACGCATGACCCCGGTGCATGTCATTGAAGGGGATGAGTTTGCGGATTATGTAGCCTATCTTCGCCAGACCTCAAAATACGTCGAAAAGGTGTATCAATTGGAGAAAATCGGCGGATTTGAGGGGCATGGAACGCAGGAATCGCGCGATTTTACTGCTGATCGACTCGCGGCGGGCGCGAGTATGCTCCGCGACATGATTTATTCGGCGTGGTTGCAGAGCGGAATCCCAGTTCCGGACCCTTACGCCTCGGGAAAATGATTTCGCTGTCTTGACGGTCACTTTGTTACCGTAATCGGACTCCTTCCAAGAAGAACTCAAGCAAAACTGTGCCCCAAAACGATCGCCCGACGCTGAACTACGGTGGTTGTAGCAGCCCGGATCCAGATCCCTAAGACCAGAAGCATCCGTTGTCTCGTCATGTGGCGTGATCCAAATCACTGCGCAGAACGCGGACTTATTGTGTCGTATATTTAATGAAGACCAAATTAGTCGGAATTCAGAATTCTCCTATTCAGTGTCAGGAACAGCCGTGAAAAGCTCGATCATTCTTATCGCTTATTTTCTGTCTTTTCCATTATTCGGCGTGGCCCAGTCGTATCAATCTAACGGTGTGGTGCACGATGCGACCGGCGCAGACATTCCCGGCGCCTCCGTAGCGCTGCTCCAAACTGGAAGCAACCTCAGCCGGTCGTCCCAGACCGACGATCAGGGTGCATTTCAGATCGCGTTGCCTGACGCCGGAACCTACCAGCTCGAAATCAGCGCGAGTGGCTTTGCGATCTATCGAGCGCAAGTCATCCTGACCCCCGCCGCACCTTCGTCCAATCTGGATATCGCACTCGCGATTGAAGGCAATTCCCAGACCGTTGAAGTGACGGCCAACGCTCTGGCGGCCGAGACCACGAGCACGCAGCTTGGTGAGTCGCTGGACACGAAGAAGATCGAAGCGGTGCCGCTGAATGGGCGCAGCTTCACTGACCTGATGGCGGTGCAGCCGGGGATCGTGCCACAGAACACGGCGCAGCCGGGAGCGGTCATCATGACCGGGGTAGCTTCTACGCCTCCGTCCGGCGACGCAAATCCCGGCAATCTTTCGATCAGCGGCCAACGCGAGTCTTCCAATGGATTCCGGGTGAACGGCAGCGATGTGGAAGAGGACGTGAACATGGGCACATCGATTCTGCCGAACCTGGACGCGATCGACAGCTTTCGCGTACTCACGTCAAACTTCGACGCGGAGTACGGCAACTCCAGCGGTGGCCAGGTGCTCGTCACCACGAAGGCCGGGACGGCACATACGCACGGTTCAGCATTCGAGTTTCTGCGCAACACCGCATTCGATGCGCGTAACTACTTTTCGCAAGACCGTGCAGCCTACCGGCAAAACCAGTTCGGCGGAACGCTCGGCGGCGCGCCGTTTCGCTCGAAGAGCATTGACGCTTTTTGGCGATTACCAGGGAACGCGGCTGACCGAGGGCATCGATACTGGGAACATTTCAGTTCCATCTTTGGCCGAGCGCAGCGGCGACTTCAGCCAGAACCCGTTAATGGGCAGTGTGAATGGCGACTATTGGGCGAGCGTGCTGAGCGGACGGCTAGGCCGAACGGTGACAGCCGGCGAACCGTACTCCGAGGTCTTTCCCGACGGCAAGATTCCGCAATCGGCCTGGTCGGCTCCGGCACTGAGTCTGCTGGCGTATGTGCCGCAGCCGAACGCCGGGACGGCGCTCTTTGCCACTGCGGCCGAAGCCGAAACGCTGACCGACAACAAAGGCGCATTGCGCGCCGACTGGACGCACGGCAAGGGCACGCTGACGGCCTACTACTTTCTTGACGACTACTCACTGGACAATCCTTATCCGACAGGAACTGGCGGAGCGAGCGTGCCGGGATTCGACGCCACCTCCAAGGGACGGGCGCAATTGGCCAGCGTGACTCACACGGCGACATTCGGCGCCTCAACACTGAATGAAGCCCACCTGAGCTTCATGCGCAACGCCAATGCTGCCGGGCAGCCGCGAGGCGGTGTTGGGCCGTCGCTTGCGTCGCAAGGATTTTCAGGAATCGTAGCGCTGAAGCCTTCGACTGAAGGCGTTGAGAATATCGCCTTCAACGATTTCACGATGGGCGTAGACACTACTGCGCTGGTGCAGGCTGAAAACATCTATGAGATCGAGCGACACGTTTTCGCGCATCATGGGCAAACACGGGTTGAAGGTTGGCGGGGAGTTCCACGCGAACCAGATCAACACGCATCCTGACGTGGTGTTCAACGGCAGCTTCGGTTTCAACGGATCGGAAACGGGCCTCGATTTCGCGGACTTTCTGCTTGGCGTACCGTCGAGCTATACGCAGGGGCAGGCACGCGATTTCTACAACCGCAATCTCTACATGGCGGCGTTTGTCCAGGACAGCTGGAAGGCCACGAGCGAGCTGACGGTGAACTATGGCGTGCGGTGGGACCGCATCCGCCCCTGGCAGGAGAAATTCAACCAGTTGCAGACGCTCGTGAAGGGCGAGCAGTCGCAAGTCTTTCCGGACGCGCCGCAGGGGTTGGTCTTTCCCGGCGATCCCGGAGTGCCCGATTCGCTCGCTCCTGCACGGAACAATTTTGCTCCGCGGATTGGTGTCGCGTGGACACCGTCGTTTGCTGCGCCGTGGCTGCACCGGCTTGCGGGGCCCGTGGGTCAGACGAGCATCCGGCTTGGATATGGCGTCTTCTACACCGCGTACGAAGGACTTTCCGCCGGCATCATGAGCGCCAATCCTCCCTATGGGTACACGTACACGTCCGCGGCGCCGCCGCTGTTTGATTCGCCATTTACTGTGGCCGCGACAGGCGCAGACGCTGGACAGCGGTTCCCGCTGCAGAAAGTGGCATATGGAGCCAGCCGTGCAAATCCGAATGCGAGTGTGGACTGGAGCCAGTTCGAGCCGCTTGTCGGAATTCCTGCGGTCGATCCACGGGACGTGACCCCGTACGCCGAACATTGGATGGCAAGCGTGGAGCGTCAGTTTGGAACCGGATCGCTGGTTAACGTGAGCTACGTGGGCGCGGCGTCGCATCACCTGCTGGTGCTTGAAGAGGCGAACCCCGCAGATCCGGCCTTGTGTCTGAGTCTTGGGTCAGCATGCGGACCTTTCAACGAGCAGGCGGCGCGCACTCAATTCGGTCCGGCCTTCGGCAGTGTCGAACTGCAGCGCACCATCGCCAATGCGAGCTACAACGCGCTGGAAGCCTCGATCAATCATCGCTCGCATGGCCTGGAACTACTGGCGAGTTACACGTGGTCGAAATCCATCGATCAGTCCGCCGGCCTGCCGGAGCCGGTCAATCCTGTGGACCCATCGCTCAGCCGAGGGCTCTCTTCATTCGATATGCGGCACAACCTGGTTGGCAGCTTCCACTACCAGATTCCGTCGCTTGCATCGAGGGGAACGCTTCATGCAATTGCGTCCGGATGGGCGGTTGCCGGGATTGCCCGAGTGACGTCGGGGTTGCCGGTAACGTTGCTCAACAACAACGACACATCGCTGCTTGGCACGATTCCCAACGGCATCAACAACAATGGCGTGGATACTCCGGAGTGGAGCGGACGAGTCGCTGCGGATAAACACGAATCCTCGGGGTGGTCAGGCAGTGTTTGATGCTTCGCAATTCACGCTTCCGGCGCTGGGCACCATGGGCAACGCGCGCCGCCGGTTTTTCTCGGGTCCGGGTATGGAAAATCTCGACGCGACGGTTTCGCGCAGCTTCCTGGTGAGAGACGATCGCTCACTCGAATTTCGCGCCGAAGCCTTCAACCTGTTGAATCATGCTCAGTTTTTCGGCGCTTCTGCGGTGGAGGGCAACATTTCAAGCGGGAGTTTCGGTCAGGCAGTAAGCGCGATGTCTCCGCGCCTGATGCAGCTGGCACTACGCTATCGGTTCTGACGAATCGGTCTTAGTTTGCCCTAACGACCAATGGAGGTTAGTCGCCGGCTTCGGCAGAGGCCAGGACGGGTACGCGGCGCAGCAGCATCGTCAGCAGCAGAGTCAACACGAGAACCATGGGCACTGCGGTCACGAGCCAGGCTCCGAGGGCTTCGCCTGCGAGGCTTCCGGAAGCCCACATAATCTTCATCGGCGACTCGTGGGCCAGCATTGCGGTATTCAGAGCAGGGTGTGAACTGGAAGCAAAAAGCCAACCGCCGAGACGTACAAACGGGAAGATGAGCGCCACCTGAAGCGGCATCGCTGCATAATTTGCTGCCTGGATCGCAGGCACATTCAGCCGAAGGCCGAGAGCGACCAAAAGGCAGAGGGCAGTTGGAACGCCGATAACCGGGATGCATCCGATGGCAAACCCCAAGGCGAGCGTCAGCGCGAGCCGTTGCGGCGAGATGCCCTGCCGCAACCACTTTTCCGCTTTCTGTCGTATCGCTCTGAGTGATCTGCTCATTCAATTCCTACGTTATCGGTACAAAACCTGCACTTCTTTAGATGTTGCGTAAATGTTCTGTGAACCGAACCAAATTTCACACCACTCACATTCTGGTACGGCACCCGGAGAGTCTGCAGTGACTTCCATCAACCAGCATAGGCGTGGTTCAAATACAGGCGCTCCTCCACTTTCGACGCATTTGCTGCTCGAAAGTGGCACGGTCTGGGTGATTTGGGCGCTTTTGCAGTTTTTTCGTTATCCAGGTAACCGGAGAAGTCCCCGTCCGCGCATCGCCGACAGTACCTGTTCAACCTTCCAGTCCAGAGCTGCCGTCCCGTCGATGATGAGGTCGGCATGGATCGCAGAGGGCCGCACAAACGCAATGCTCGACGGCCGGACCGTAGCTTCATATTGCCGGCGCACCGACTCCGGTGTGCGCCCACGTTCAATTGTGTCCCGCCTCATGCGCCGATCGAAGCAGACATCATCCGGGGTGTCGAGATAAACGCGCATCTGGTAGAGAGGGAGCAATTCAGCGTAGTACAGCGAAAACAGACCCTCGACCAGCAGGAATGCACCCGCTTGCATGGTTTCGGTGCGATCGGGAATGCGGATGTGGTGTGCAAAATCATAGAGCGGCCGCTCGATGGTTTCTCCCCGCGCTAGCGCAGCGATGTGAGCGGCCAGCAGGCGACTCTCAATCAGTGCGGGATCGTCAAAATTCTCTTTGGCTCGCTCGGCGGGCGGCAGGTGCGATAGGTCGAGATAGTAGTTGTCGAGAGGGAAGTGAATGCCGTCGAGTTCGCGTGCAAGTTCGGCGGCCAGTGTGGTTTTGCCCGATCCGGAGGCCCCGGCAATTCCGATGACCTGCGGCGGAAATGGGAGCCGCAGCATAGTTGCCTCGGCTGTGTGTTGGGCGTCGCTCACGGCTCTGCGTCCACCAGCGCTGAGATCCACATAGCCAGCCGCTCCAGCAATTCGGCCAGCTTTCGCTCCACCTGTTTGCCGGCTTCGAAGACCTCGGTATGGCTGAGGGGCGTTGGGCTGAGTCCGGCGGCAAGGTTGGTAACGCAGGAGATGCCCAGCACCTCGATTCCCATGTGCCGTGCGACGATCGTCTCCGGCACGGTAGACATGCCGACCAGCGTCGCTCCCATGGTGCGAAAGGCGCGAATCTCCGCAGGCGTCTCGAAGCTGGGTCCGCTGACTGCGAGGTAGATGCCCTCTTCGAGTGCCTGGCCTTCCATCTCAGTAGCTTGAATGGCCACCTGGCGGAGGCGCTTGGAATATGCATCGGACATGTCAAAGAAGCGCAGGCCGCAATCGGAGCGGTTGAAGGCGAACCGGGGTTCATTGGGACCAACGAGCGGATTCCACCCCATCATGTTGATGTGGTCGGCGATGAGAACAAGCTGCCCGATTTTGTATCCGTCGACGATGCCGCCCGCCGCATTGGTGAGAATTACGGCGCGAATGCCGAGTGCACCCATCACACGCATGGGAAAGGTGACGTCCTGAGGCGAGTAGCCCTCGTAGAAGTGCACGCGACCTTGCATGACGACAACGGGCGTTCCGCCGAGCGTGCCCGCAACCAGGCGGCCGGAGTGCCCCTCGACCGTAGACTTGGGGAAGTGGGGAATCGATTCGTAAGGCACGATCACCGGATCGTGAACCGTGTTAGCCGCAGCGCCCAATCCGGATCCCAACACAATGCCCAGGTGGGGTTGCAGCCTGCCCAACTTCGCGCGCAGAAATTGGGCAGCCTCTGAAACGTCGTCAAAGTAGCTCATAACTTGTACGGATTAGTCCGTTCCTGCGATTCTACAACTGCGCTTCAACCGGGTCCGCTACGCGAATCCGGTTGAGTGCTGTCGAAGTCCCTGCCGGAGGCATCAATCCATGTGCCGCAATATCAAAACGCTTTTCAACTTTGATCCGCCGGTCACGCCGGAGGAGATTCGCGCTGCGTCGCTGCAGTTTGTGCGCAAGATCAGCGGGTTTGCAAAACCATCGAAGGCCAACGAAGCCGCATTCCTCATGGCCGTCGATGAAGTAGCTCAAGTTTCAGCACGTCTGCTGGCTTCGCTGGAGACCAACTCTCCGGCTCGCACCCGGGAAGAAGAAGCTGCAAAAGCGCGCCTCCGCAATGCGCAGAGGTTTCCCGAGAAAGTGACTCCATGAAAGAGATCGTCGCCGTCATCTTCGGACTCGGCTTGTTGTGTAATGCATTGCTGTTTGTGCCGCAGGTGCTCGCCGTGTGGCGCAAGAAGACGGACGAGGGAATCTCGCTGATTACATTTGGCGGATTCAGCGTGCTGCAGGTGATTGGGGTGGTGCATGGGGTGTATCAGCGGGATCTGTCGCTGATCCTGGGCATGGCGGCGAGCTTTGTGAGTTGCGGGACGGTTACGGCGCTTACATTTTTCTATCGGCTGCGACGCATGAGGACTGCGAAGCCTGCCTGAGGAACGATCCTCGGCGCTTTGACGACCTCGATCGTAGGGCTTGTGGTCGCTCTCTATCTCTGTTTTCCACAGATTGCATCTAAGTAATTGTCCGCCTGGCACTCTTGACGGAGGTTCTCGTGCTCTGGACTCGGCCCATTACGCTGGCAATCCTCTGTGCTTCGACAGGATTTATTCAAGCGCAAGCGCCGCGCGACATTGTCAAACAAGCTGTACAGACGGAACTAGATGCCAGCCGCGACGACCACTCCCATTGGCTGTATTTCGAAATCGACAGACAACCCAGCAAGACTGTGAAACAGTGGGTTGCCCAGGCGCGGCTGGTGAGTCTGGATCGCGTCGTCGAACGCAATGGCCAGACACTTCCAGAAGATCAACAGCGCCAGGAAATGAGCGCCTTCATGAGTGATTCGCATGCGCAAGCCAGCCAGCGCAAAAGCGGTCAGCATGATGACGAGCAGGCCGCTGAACTTCTCAAAATCCTTCCCGACGCATTCATATGGACCACGGCGGGTGAAAAGGGAAGCAACCTCCTTCTCCATTTCAAGCCGGATCCGCAATTCCATCCACCGGATCTCGAAGCACGCGTGTTTGCCGGGATGGAAGGCGATATGGCGATCGACCGCGAACAGCATCGCATCGTCAGCCTGAAGGGGCAATTGATCCGTGACGTCAAAATTGGCTATGGGCTGCTCGGTGCGCTCAAGGCCGGTGGCACTTTCGATGTGGAGCGCCGCGAGCTCTCTCCTCACGTCTGGGAGATCACGGAGACTCACGTCCATATCCAGGGCCACGTTCTCATTTTCAAAACGATCTCGGAAGAAGAAGATGACGTGAAAACCCACTTTCAGCAAATCGAAGGAACGACATCTCTGCAGCAGGCTCAGGACGAATTGCTCCATCAAAATCCTGCTCCAGTGCAGGATCAGGCTTCTCATGAATCGCGCTGAGGTGAAAGCAGCAGAGTGACGCCGGCGGTTCTGCGTGTGGGACGTTAGCGCGAAGCCGTAAGCGTGGCTGCTGCGTTGCTCGAGTCGGCAGATCTTGTGATGTGTCTGCGCCCGCATTGTGAGGGCACATTCGCCATCTGCTGGACGAATACGCGAAAACCGGGCCACCCTGGCCGCAGAGGCGACCAGTAACTCGACTTTGTCAGGAGCGGCCGCTGCTGCATGACCAATTGTTTCTCGAGGATCTTCAAGCCGCAGAGCAGGTTGTTTTTCGGCTGCAGAATCGTCTTGTTCGGGTCGCGTTCGGGTAGTTGCTTGTCTGCATTCCAATCGAAATTGCAGCCGTAGCGCCTTGCGTCTTCGTAGGTCAGCTGAAGGAGACCTTCGCTGCGCACCATGCGATGACTGACTCCATCGACAACAGCGACTTCTGGCTCAGTGTGCTGCACAGTTGAGGTCGCATTCAGTCCCGCCTCGGCTCCAGAAAGTGCCTGAAAGAAATACGCCCAGAACACGCGCCGGTCCACGTCGTCCATGGAGCTGAAGCGCGGACAAAACTCCCTGACGTTCCTCGCCATCTGGGGTGCGAGCAGATGATCGGGCAGGGCTCTTTCAATTAGGGCGTCCCATTCCGGTCGCCAGGTTTCGTCGTCCCCTAGTTCGGCTTTCTGTTCCGCGATTGGGGTCGAAGGTGCCGGCTTCAGCATCGGAGTTAGAGCAGCGATGGAGGAGGTTGCGTCTGCAGCGATCGACGAAGTTGCCGCTGCAGCGTTGGACGGCTCTCGCACGCTTCGAAGCGCGACAAGGCCCACGCTTACTCCAGCGCCAAGCAGCCAGATTGCGATCCGCGACGTTTGGGGCACCTTCACCTGTGGAAATCTCCAGCATGGTGAGATGCGGATTCGACCATCTGCGGTTTATCGCAGGGTAATTTGCTACGCAAGGCCTGGGGGATGCGCAGCGCAAGATATGTGGATTCAATGAAATGCGAGGTCATTTGCCGTGGGTTAGGTCCTGGGTGACCTGGTAGTGACCGGGGGTTCCCGTAATGGCAATCGGCACTACCGCGCCCTCGTTCTTCTTTTTGAAAAACGGTGCGAGCGGCTTCAGCAAGAATGATTTGAACCCGGTGGTAGCGTGCGAGATATCTGTGTCCATTTTGAGATCGCCTGTCATATGCACCGCTTCGTCGTGAAAGCGGAAAGTGCCGCGCAAGGTTGCGGTCGCCCCTTCGACTTTGAAAGTAAGTCGCGGTGTCGACGCCACGCTGTTTTCAATTACTGCGGGTCCCTGCACCGAGGACAGAACATCCCTGGTTTCGTCGCTCGGTTTGCTGTCGGAGATAACGCCGGTGTTCGGCTTGCGATCTCCGCGGGCGCGCTCGCTGAATGCCGAGAGACTCTTCTCAGTTTTCTGATCGGAGACCTTCTCCGCGGGCACATTAAAGATTCCGGTCACCCGCAGTCGTTGCATGAAACTGTCGCCGGGCGGTCCCACGTAAGCATGGCTCTTGAGCCACACCGGGCCGGAAATCGGAACCTGATTATGGATGAAGGGTTGCATGACATCTTCCGCGCGGCCGCGATCCACACGGATATCGAGATTTGTGATCTTCGGGGCTCCCTTGATGCTTCCACTTGCGCGGATGGTCGTTTCACGGATCTTCACATCGAGGGAGTGGATATCCAAGTCTCCGTTCGAGCCGAATAGCGTGCACTGCATGGCACCATTTACGGGCGTGGGCTTGCCGTCATCTACGGAGAAATTCTTCGTCTCAGCGGTTGTTTCCACTTCCATGGCTTGAAGAGCGCCCTTGAAAACCCCGCGCGCATCGAGCGTTCCGCTGATGTCGCCGACGTCGTGCAGATTCACCTGGGTGAATGCGAAGTTCCCGCTCACTGGGGTCGCGGCGAAGTCCTTACCGTTGATCGGTCCCATGCTTCCGTGCGCGAGGATGTGGCCTGTGGGGATTGCGTTCTGCAGATCGACCGCGTAGGTCAGCGCCTCACCCTTATGGAGGTTTCTGATCTCCAACTGCTTGATCGGGAAAGACAGGGGCTTCCCATCCTTGCGCAAGATCTCGAGAAGACTTTTGTGGACCACGAAGCGCTCAATCATGGTCTCGGGACCACTGAAGTCTTTGCCGCTGCCAGGCGGGAAGTCTTCGTGATTGTCCTTGCTGCCGATGGGCGGCACTACGACGTGCAGGCCAGTGATGTCGACCAACTCCACGCGCTGCCTCAACATGATCAGATCAGACCACGTCCCCTGCACAACCATCGTGTCTATGTGGCCCAATGGGGAAAGGTTGGGCGCGGAATTCCTGCGCATGGTGATGCCCGTGGCCACGAATCCGGGTTTGGGGAAGTACGTTCGGTGATAACCGGTGAAAGTTACGTGGCTCGCCAAAACATCTTCGAGCAGGGGGGCAATCTTGCGATGACGGTAAGGCCAGTTGGCGCTGACGAAGACAACCGCTGCCGCCAGTAACGCACCAGCTGCGACTATGATGACGTGAACCCAGAGCGGCGCCTCATGCCAGATGCTGCGCACCTCGCGTCGTATTTTTCCTTTACGAAGGGGCGGGGCTGCATGAGACGCCGGCGGCGTTGTTGTGGGATGAGCCATAATTTATCCATCGAGAATACGTGCAAGTGGTTTCGGCGAGTTATCCAGCGATACGAATTTCCTAATATAAGAGGGCGCAAGTCGGGCCAGAGCATTGTTTCTTGTGTTGAGGGCTACCAGCCCGCAGAGCCTGGTTTTTTGAGTGCAGATCACCTGTGGAGCGTTGCCCACGGTGAGTCGAGTTTTTACTCCCGATTATCACCAGAGGAAGATTCCGGCAATTGAAGCCGAAATCAGGTTGGCCATCGTGCCGGCCAGCATGGCGCGCACGCCTAACCGCGCAAGATCGTTGCGACGCTCTGGAACCAGCGCACCAATGCCGCCTATCTGCATTCCGATGGATCCAAGGTTCGCAAAGCCGCACAATGCGAAGGTCGCGATTGTGAAGGACCTTGGCATGATCATCGCCTTATGTGCGCCGAGCGCGATATAGGCGATCACTTCATTGAGCGCCATGCGCGTGCCCAGCAGGTTGCCGATCACGCTGCAATCCTGTGCCGGAATTCCGATGAGCCACGCGACGGGCCAGAAGACATAACCGAGAATCTCGCCCAGGCTTCCGGGTATCCAGTGAAAACCGGCGTGGATGTGCACCCAGCTGAGCATCATGTCGAGCAGGGCAACCAGTGCGAGAAAGCTGATGAGCATGATGGCCACATTCAGCGCCAGCTTGCCGCCGTCGATGGTGCCGCGTGCGATGGAGCCAATCAGGTTCTCGTCTTTGTGCTGCTCGTCTTTGGGAATGACGACCTTGCCCTCAGTGGCAGGCACTTCTGTTTCCGGCACCAGCATCTTCGAAATCAGAATGGTTCCCGGCGAAGTCATGATGACCGCCGACAGTAGATGCCGCGCTTCGATGCCCTGCGAGATATACATGGCCATGATGCCGCCTGACACGTGCGCCATACCGCTGGTCATGATGGTCATCAGTTCGCTGCGCGTGGCCTTGGAAAGGAATGGCCTGATCGTCAGTGGAGCTTCGGTCTGCCCCATGAAAATCGATGCCGCCACGTTCATGCTCTCGGCGCCGGAGATGCGCATGGTCTTCAACATCACCCACGCCAGTGCGCGAATGATGATCTGCATCAGGCCGATATGGTAGAGGACGGCGAAGAAGGCCGAGATAAAGATGATGGTGGGCAGCACCTGAAAGGCGAAGATCGATCCCAGCGAAGTGTCGGGCGTGCCGAGCTTGCCAAACAGAACGGACGTTCCAGCCGAGGTCGCGCTTAGCATCTTGGTGACTACGCCGCCAGCCCAGAACATTGCGCGCTGTCCGAAATCGAATCGCAGCACGAGGAATGCGAATATGACCTGCAGACTGAGTCCCCAGCCCACCGTCCGCCAGCGGATATGCCGTCTGTCGGTTGAACCAAGCCATGCCGCCAGCAGAACGGCCAAGATCCCCAGCACCCCGGTAAATCGCGCCAATGCGAACGCTCCCTCAAAGATGGCTTTTTGCCACTCGCTTACAGTTCCTCGCCTCGCCTGATTCGCGAGGCCGCAGCTAGCCGCTTAAACACGCTGTTGCTTTTCGATACCAACAGGCTAACAGCAGTAAGCCAGATTCAGCTTTGAAAGAGACACTGTTCTGATCTAAGAGCTGGCGGTATCTTGCAGATACCTCTCTGCATTTTCGCGGGCGAAGACGTGGCTGACCAGCGGTACCTCTTCTGGCGGTTCGTCAGAAAGCGCGATTGCTCGCTTGATGCGATCAACGGGCTCCGCCAGCATGGTTTCGTTCGTGGCGTATAGCGTAGCGAACGGCTGGCCTTTCTCCACGCGCGCACCGCGCCTGGCGTGAAAATCGATGCCCGCGTGCGGATCGACCGGTTCGCCAGCCTTCTCGCGGCCTGCACCGAGGCGTTGCACCGCCCAGCCCAGTTCCATCGTGTCCATCTGGGAGACGTAGCCGGTCTTCCAGGCTTCTAGAACCAGCGTCGCACCCGGTTTGTGCGATGCTTTCAAGTCGTCGAAGACGGTGAGATCGCCGCCCTGGGCCTTCACCATTTCGAGGAACACCTTCAAGGCCGTTCCATCGGCCAGCGCTCCGGCCGCAGCCCAATATCCCTGCTCCGCGGTTTCCGTTCTTCCGCCCAGGTGAATCATCCATCCGGCGAGGCGTAACGAAAGCTCGCGCAAGTCCTCACTGCCGACGGGCACCAGTCCGTGCAGAAGCTCGACGCACTCCGCAACCTCAATCCAGTTGCCGGCGGTGCGACCCAGCGGCTGACTCATGTCGGTCATCAGGGCAACGGTGTGCGTTCCGGCACCCTCGGCTGTCGCGACCATCAGCGCAGCAAGAAACTCGGCATCGGCCCGTTTGCGCAGAAAGGCGCCTGAGCCGGTCTTTACATCGAGCACCAGGGCGTTCAACCCAGCGGCCAGTTTCTTGCTTAAAATCGAAGCGCAAATCAAGCCCGGACACTCCACGGTGCCGGTGCGATCGCGCAGTGCGTATAGCACGCGGTCTGCAGGAACCAGCCTGGGGGTCTGGCTCACAATAGCCGCGCCGCACTGTTGCAAAACCGCTTCGAACTCTGCGAGCGTCAGTGCCGACCGGAATCCCGGAATCGAATCGAGCTTGTCCAGAGTTCCCCCGGTGTGGCCAAGAGCGCGTCCGCTGATCATGGGTACAGCGACTCCGCATGCAGCTGCCAGAGGAGCAACCAAAAAGCTGGTCTTGTCGCCCACACCGCCGGTTGAGTGCTTATCCACCGCCTGCTTGCCGAGCCGCGACGGATCGAACTTTTCGCCGGAGTCGCGCATCGCCAGGGCCAGCGCACGTGTCTCTTCGATTGTGAGGCCATTGAGCCACGCGGCCATCAACCATGCCGACAACTGCTCCAGGGGAATCGACTCGCTGGCTGTACCGGTTACGATGAACCCGAGCTCGCGCGCATCCAGCACCAAGCCATCGCGCTTCTTGCGGATCAAATCGATCATGTGCAGCGCCGCACCCGCTTTTTCAGACATACGAGGTTTCCTTCAATTCCGTGAACAGATGAAATTATCGCAAGGATGGCAGGCGAGAGGATGTGCAGCCGCGGTCATTACAAGCAGGAGCCATTCTGAGGAAGGTCACATCTGTCGGGGCTAGTTCTTTGGGGCGTTTGACGTCCGCTTGCTCCGCGACTATTCCTTCTTGCCCGTCTTCTTCAGTTTCATGTCGAAGCCGAGGGGCAGGACCTGATCGAACGGCATCGTCTTCATTCCATCGGCCGCAGGGAAGACAACCGCTGTTTCAGGCTCCGCGAACTCCGCCAGCATCTGGCGGCATGCTCCGCATGGGGGACTTGCCGCGTCGTTCAGATTTGCCACGGCCACTGCCACGATGCGAATCTCCGGACCGAACTCGCTCACCGCCCGCACCAGCGCAGCGCGTTCTGCGCAGATGGTCAGTCCGTAGCTGACGTTTTCCACATTAGTGCCGGTCACGACCGTGCCGTCCGCAAGACGCAACGCCGCTCCCACCTTGAATCCCGAGTACGGCGAATAGGAATTCGTGGCCGCTTGTTTTGCTTCCTCGAGCAGATTGTCGAGCGCTGTCTGCGGTAAGCTCGTCATCATTATTGCAGTCCTCATTTGTATTTAGAGTGAATCTTGAGGCTAATGCATGACCGCTCCCCATGTACATCGCGACGCGTCGTTCTTTGGCATTCCTCCGCCTCTCATCGATCGCATCGATCCGCCGACAGAGAACTAGCGGCCCCCGATCCGTCTTCTCAAGTATCCGCGCACTCATCCGATAAATCCCTTGTGTGCGCACCGGATCCTCCAATCGGGGCGGCAGGAAAAATGCGAGATGGACGAGCTGACACGAGAGTTCCTGATCGAGAGCCAGGAAGGGCTCGACCGGATGGAACGCTGCCTCACCGATCTCGAGAAGCAACCAGATGACGGTGCGCTCCTCGCGGAGATATTCCGCTCGGTTCACACCATTAAAGGCACCACCGGATTCCTCGGCTACAAACGTCTCGAAAAACTGGCTCACGCCGGCGAGAACCTGCTTGGTTTGTTGCGCGACGGCAAACTCTCAGCCACAGCCCCCATCGTCACCGCGCTTCTGCAACTGCTCGATGCTCTTCGTTTCATTCTTCGCGGCATCGAGGCCGATGACACCGAAGGCGCCGGGGACGACGCTGAACTCATCCGGTGCCTCGCCGAGTTCCAGGCCGCGCCTGCTCCGCAATCCGTAAAAATCGCGGAGGTCTCCACATCACACCAGCCGCGAAAGAAGATTGTTCGCTCAGGTTCTGCGCGCGCCTCAGCTTCACGCAACACCGAGAGCGTTCCGGACCCCGATCCGAAACAACTTATCGAACCGCAAGCACCGGTGGTTCCTTCCGTTCCCAAAACCGCTTCGAAGCCGGCGGCATCCATCGTTTCGCTGGAAGTGCCAGTGGAATCGAAACCCGCAAAAGCTCTGCAGGTTGCTGCTGCCGAAAGCACGCTGCGGGTCGACGTGAACCTTCTGAATCGCATGATGAATCTTGTTGGCGAACTGGTGCTTACCCGCAACCAGGTTCTGCAGGCCTGCGTCACTGTTCCCAGTCTTACGCAGCTTTCGCGTCGGCTCGACATGGTGACGGCGGATCTGCGCGAGTCCGTGATGAAGGCGCGCATGCAGCCGGTTTCGAATGTCTTCTCCAAGATTCCGCGCATGGTCCGCGACTTGTCACACTCGCTGGGCCGCCGCGTGCGTCTGGAAACGGAAGGCCAGGAAACGGAGTTGGACAAGAGCCTGCTCGAGGCCATCAAGGACCCTCTGACACATGCCGTGCGCAACGCACTCGACCATGGTATTGAACCTGCAGAAGAACGCATTGCAGCGGGCAAAAATCCCGAAGGTATGCTGCGGCTTCGCGCGATCCAGGAGGGCAGCCACGTCATCATCGAAGTTGCGGACGACGGGGCCGGCATCTCTGTCGATCGGGTCCGCAAAAAAGCAATTGAACGCAATCTCATCTCCGCCGAACGCGCGGGGCAGCAATCCGAACGGGAACTTCTGCAACTCGTTTTCCTGCCGGGATTCTCCACGGCTGCGGCAGTCACCAACGTCAGCGGCCGCGGTGTGGGGATGGATGTGGTTCGCACCAACGTTGAACGAATCGGGGGAAAGGTCGAACTCGATTCGCGTCCCGGCAAAGGCACGACTCTGCGCTTGCGCATTCCGTTGACACTCGCCATCATTCCCGCGCTGATTGTCCGCAGCGTTGGCCAGAGTTTCGCTCTTCCCCAGGCAGCGCTTTCTGAGTTGGTTCACCTCTCGAAACACAAGGCTACATCTGCGATCGAATGGATTGAAAACGCGCCGCTTTATCGCCTTCGCGGCAACCTGCTTCCCCTGGTGTTTCTCAATCGACTTCTGGTTCCGGGCCTGGCGCATGACCGCAGCAACCCGGGCGAGAGTTACATCGCGGTCCTTGAGGCCGATGGCCGCCGTTTCGGGCTGGTAGTGGACGGGCTGGCCGAACCCGAAGAGATTGTCGTGAAACCGCTGAGTGCCGCCCTCAAAGGAATCGGACTGTACTCTGGGGCTACGGTGCTTGGCAGCGGCAATCTGGCGCTCATCCTTGACCCCACGGCCATCGCCATTCGTGCAGGCGTTGCCCTCGAAGAAACGGAATCGGACGTCGTCATTGACGCCCCGGTCGCGTCGGACATCAACACAGCGGATTATCTGCTTGTCGATATTTCCGGGCGGCGCGCCGCAGTTTCGCTGAACGATGTACTCCGCATTGAACAGCTTCCTGTCTCGCGCATCGAGTACATTGGCATTCGTGCGGTGCTCAACTTCCAGGGGCAGATTCTTCCAGTCGAGGACTCCGCAGGTTTACTGTCCTTGGCAGAGGCTGACTCTGAGGCCGAGATTGTGGTCGTGGTTTGCCGCGACGGCGATCGCCACGTAGGATTTGTGGTCTCACATGTCCTTGATGTGACTGCCGGTGCCGACCTCTTCGAAGCAGGCAGCGGCCGCCGCACCGGAAAGGTGACGTTGCTCAAGGATCGCGTCACCGGGCTAGTCGACCTCGCCGAAGTTCCTGCACTTCCCGTTTCTTCCACCGCCGCACACTCCACCCGATTCGTCGAGGTGTTTTCATGAGCGCTTTACTCAAAGCATCCCACCGCGGAAGGAATTCCGTCACCGCACCGGTTGAAATGTGTTCGGCGAGGGTGGGTGACTCACTGTTTGGTTTGCCCATCAGCCATATTTTAGAAATAGTCGGCTCAGCCCATCCGCAGGCTGTGCCCCTTGCACCGGGGTTTGTCGGCGGCCTGGTTCATTATCGCGGCGATGTTCTCACAACTGTCAGCCTCCGCCACCTCCTTGGCCTGGCGCCGCTTGATCACGCTCAGCCCTTTCTCGTGCTTGAAGGTCCGGGCGGGAGTTTCGGAGTGCTGGTTGACGCGGTGGGCGAAGTGCTGACCGTTTCGCCTGAAGATTATGAACCCAATCCCTCGACCCTCGACGAAAGCAGGAAGAAACTCTTCACCGGCTCATACAAGTTGAAAAACGGGCTGCTGGCGATCCTCGATCCTACCCGTCTCGACCCCCTGTACCTGGTTGAGGCGCAGGCGGCCTAATCTGGAGAAGATCGTATGCGCGCTCTGATTGTTGACGATTCCCGTTTTGTCCGAAGCTTTCTTCGCAGCCTTCTTGAAGAGAAGGGAATCGCCTGCGAAGAGGCTGGCGACGGCCAGGCCGGCATGGACCAACTGAAATCAGGCGCGGGCTTCGACCTCGCTCTCATCGACTGGAATATGCCCGTCATGAATGGCTTTGAGATGCTCACTGCGTTGCGTGCGGAAGGGTTCAGGGACCTCAAGGTCATGATGGTCACGACGGAAGCCGAAAATGAATTCATCATTCGGGCTCTTGATTCCGGCGCCGATGAATATCTGATGAAGCCCTTTGGCGAAGAAGCCCTCACCGAAAAACTGACCATGCTCGGGCTTACGGAAGGATGACTGATGGCGCACGGCCGCCGCACCCGCATCCTTATTGTTGACGACTCTGCCGTGACTCGCGGCCTGCTGCGCTCTGTGATCTCCGCGGATCCATCCCTGGAGATTGCCGGGACCGCGGTCGACGGCATTGCTGGGCTTCAGGCAATCGAATCAGCGCGCCCCGATCTGGTGCTGCTTGACGTCGAGATGCCAAACATGGACGGCCTTGAGACTCTTCGCGCGTTACGCACTCGTGCTTACCGCGTACCTGTGGTGATGGTCAGTGCGGTCACGCAGCGTGGCGCCCGCGTCACCATCGAGGCCCTCGGTTGCGGAGCATCGGACTATGTGGCCAAGCCAACCGGTTATTCTGATCGCGAACATGCACTCCGCGCTCTTGCACAGGAATTGCTCCCCAAGATCCAGGCCTTGACCGTCACTGCGGTTGGGGAAGCGCCACCCCGTGTGTTGGCCACGGCAGCCCCACCCGAACATGGCAAGGCTTCGTCAACTCCACCATCGGTGGTGGTCATCGGCGTCTCAACCGGGGGCCCGGCCGCTCTTGAAGTTCTCCTCTCCGCGATTCCGCTGCACTTCCCCCTTCCCATTCTGATCGTTCAGCATATGCCCGAGGTGTTCACGGCACCGCTTGCCGAGCGCCTCAGCCAGCGATGTCGCATCCATGTTCGGGAAGCAACGGATGGCGCACCCATCATCTCTGGCAACATTTACCTGGCGCGCGGCAATTGGCATATGGAGGTTCTTGCGCCTTCTCGCGCGGGATCTCCTCCCACCCTGCATCTGCACCAGGGCCCGCTTGAAAATCATTGCCGTCCGGCAGTCGACGTTCTCTTCCGCTCTGCGGCGGCGATCTTCGGTCCCGCCACCTTGGCGGTGGTGCTCACGGGCATGGGTTCCGACGGCCTCGCTGCGTGTCGCATCATTCGCGCCCGGGGCGGCACGGTTCTGGTGCAGGATGAAGCCACCAGCGTTGTCTGGGGCATGCCGGGGGTGGTTGCCAGGGCTGGCCTCGCGCAGCGCGTGATGCCCCTGCCTGCCATCGCTTCTGAAATTCTTCGCCTTGCGAGCCGAACCGGGGGAGGACTGCGCGACCTTGGCGAACTGGCGGTCCAACGATGAGTTCGACTCCGGCGCCTGATTACACCTATCTCCGGGAACTCGTTTTCCAGTATTCCCAGAATGTACTAGAGCCCTCGCACGACCATCTCTTCCAATCGCGCCTGGTCGGCGTCCTTCATCGGCAGGGCATGTCCCGGCTTGATGAACTCGTCCACCTTCTGCGGCGAACCAAGAGCCCCGAACTGGAGCGCGCGGTTGCTGAGGCAATGACCATTAACGAAACCAGCTTCTTTCGCGATAGTCGGTCCTTTGATCTGCTGCGAACCGAGGTGTTGCCCAAAGTCGTCGAAGCTCGCCGCGCAAGCCGGAAGTTGCGCTTGTTGAGTGCGGCCAGTTCCACCGGCCAGGAAGCGTACTCGCTCGCCATCCTCTTACGAGAACACTTTCCACATCTGACTGGCTGGAATATCCGTGTCGAGGGCGCCGATATCTGCTCGGAGGTCGTAGAGCGCGCGCGCCAGGGACGGTATCACCGCATTGAAATGAATCGCGGGCTTCCGGCGCGGCTTCTCGTGCGCTATTTCGATCGTGCTGGCGAGGACTGGATGGTCAAGCCTGAGATCGCTAAACTCTGCACCTTTAGCCAGGCAAATTTGTGCGCTGCTCTGCCATACAAGGAGCACTTCGACATTGTTTTCATGCGGAATGTGATGCTCTATCTCTCGCTGGAGACGCGGCGTGCGTTGCTCACCGCGGTGCACCGCCTCATCGCGTCGGACGGCTACCTTTTTCTCGGCGCTGCCGAACAGCCTCCTGACCGTTCCCTTTGGACAACGGTTCTTTCGGGTGGCACGTGTCACTACCAGCCCCGGTAGCCGGTTTTGCTTGTCAACTTCCAATCCCGGCTTGATTTGGGAGGGTCGCCCGGGGTCCTGCTTCCGAATAAGAGACGTAGAAGGCTCCCGCGTCCCGGCGATAACCGTGGCCACGAGCGTTGAGTTCGAGTGCCTGTTCTGTTGGGGTAATCGCAGCCAGATCACGCTTGTCCGTGATCAGACGAAGGCAATTATTGCTCGAGGGCGAGAGCGCCGGCCAAGGTAAGCGGAACTCCGTAGAAAACTTGCGCCGTCCCGCGGTGGCCATTGCAGCGCGCGTAAAGCTCCAGCCCGAGACCGGTCGGTGCAACGGTCGTGTCGGTCATCTGCTGGAAGAATCCGGACTGCTCCCTGGGTGCTATGACTCCGAGATCAGCCATGTAGTTCAGTTCCCGGTCAAGCTTGATCAGATCGTGCGAACCGGAGAACTTGATGAGATCAGCAGCCTTCCAATTCAGAGGACGCGTGGAGATCGTGCCGGGCCCGGTAATGAGCTTGGTTGCCTTGGTACAAGCTGCGGAGAGAATGCGCAAGTGAAGTACCTTGAGTTGGCTCAGCAACTCAACAAAGGCAAGGCTCGACTCGTCGCCACCTTTCGGGGTGCAAGAAGCAGCTAGAAGGCCGGCCCAGAACTGCAGCACCCACTTGTCGTCGGAGGACCAGGATCCGCCGTCGAGGATTCGCATCGCAACATGGGGTTGCGCACGCAGGTTGTCGCCTTCGACTGCTCCGCCGAGCATCTTCTCCGCTTTCAGAGCAATCTCGACCGCGTTTTCAAGGCGGTAATTACTCAGTTCTTCGTGCAGAAGGGTGCTGACTAACTTCGTAGTTTCGGGCGATATGCGCGACAGAAATGAGATAGCCTGGGCCACACGAAATTCGCGCAGGATGTCTTCCGGTTCGTTCTGCTCGGCTGCGCTCTTGAGCGGACTCTGCCAGAGGCGGAGATCGGCTCCCGGAGGCAAGACAAACGAGATTGCCACACCTTGGTCGTCCCAACGCACAGCCTTGGCCTGGACGGAGAAGCCGTTGTCTTTTTCAAGGGGTCCGCTACGTTGCAACGTAAGGGCGATGATTGCACCCGGTTCCCAACGCTCCTGTGTCACGAGGAAAGCACCAGTGGCACTGATGTCGCGTACGCTGTTTTGACGCGGACTCAGGCCTTTCCAGTGATAGGCGGCAAGTGAGGGTGAGTTCCTGCGTTCGGCCCGTCGGCGATCTGGCACGACGGTATTCTCGGATTGGGAGGTCGTTGAATTCATGCAACCCTCGGAGACACTGTTCTGCGCAGGCACGTAGGTTCGGGGATGAGGAGATGGACCTGTTGCGAAACCTGATTCCGAGCGGTGCCCGAAGCTCCGTACAAATGATAATCTTACTCCCCAATATGCCACTTTTGTGGTATTGGCAGACGTTACTTTGGGCACCAAAGGCGGTTTTTGGGTCTAGACGATCCAGGGTACGTTGGATAATGGAATCATCTCGACCGTGGAAGCTGATCGTTGTACGGCGAATTGCTGCGAGGACTCTGTGTCGTTACTCCTGCTGACGGATTTCTTTGCGGGGGGCAGCCTGGTGAGCGCCGCCTGCTGTTGCCTGCTTGAAGTCGCAATGGTGCTGGAAATCAGACGCGGGCTGCAAGGTTGGCAGCCTGTCCGCACCCCAAGGGATATAGCGGTCACATTTCGCAGCCACCGCCGATTCTGTCCCGCGAGCCAGTTGCGGGCGGCGTTCGTGGCATCTTCGTTTCTGATGGGATGCTGCATCGCGGGGATGATCGTGATTCATCGCATGCAACACGGATTGTGAAAATTGTCCCAAGTCGGACACGGGTCTGGTTGCCGCCAGCTACTGAGATCTTAAGACAGAGAACTCCTCCCATGTTCCCGGCCAAGCCTGCTGCCTAAGTAATTACCTCCCGTTACGAAGCGGGAATTGCGAGAGTAGGATGCAGTCAGGAACAATTCATTACTGGGATTGAGTTTGCGGGGGCGGAGGCTCCGTCAGCTCTATCCCGCGAGAGGCGCCGTAAAGCAAGGAGGGCAGCATGAGGTCTCTAAAGAGCTGGTTCGAAAAGACCTTCCCACAGGAACACTCCCAGCAGCCTCGCGCTGAGCGGCGCGCTGTACCCGGCCTTGAAGCCATTCATTGGACCGGATCTTCGCCGGGCCTGGACATTGTGAAAAACATCAGCTCGACCGGCATGTACCTGGTTACGCGTGAGCGTTGGCCGGAAGGCGAGGTCAATCCGATTCGCCTCGTTTATCCAGAGCTGGCCGATGATTCCGCTGAGAACCAGGTGACCCTCGAAACCAAGGCAGTGCGTTGGGATGAGGATGGCATGGGCCTGACGTTCGTCCTCCCCGAATGCATGGACCTGTGGCTGTGGAAGACCGACGGACTGATTGAACCCGAAGACATTCTCAGCGAATTCCGTCTTGCACGCGCGCTTGCCTTTCTCCGTCGCATCTGCCCTTCGGCGACGCAGGAGCTGAAGCTTCTGTTTCGCGAGGGCCTAAGCAATTTGCGGATCGCGAGTGCGATCGGCATTACCCATCGAGCCGAGGCGATGCTCGCCGCGGAGCGCGATTTTGACCGGCTTCGCGCGCCGCAAAGCGTTGTGATGCGCGTCGTCAAGGAGGGCTCATGGGCTGAAGACGGCACGACACAACAGCTTTGGGCCGGCATTCTCGCGACAGCCTGCAACATGATGGGGAATGACGAGTCGAATCTTCCTTACATCGATCTGCTTTGCGAACTCGCCACTATCGATGGCCGCCTTTTCACTACGGCGTGCACCAAGTCCCAAAAGGTTTTCGCAACCTCCGGCGCAGTTTCTGCCCGGCCGCTTATTTGCTCGGCGCAGGAGTTGGCTCGCATCGCCGGCGCACACGACCTGATGAAGATCGATCGCAACATTTTTCAACTCGCTAACCTCGGGTTGCTGGAGCCAAGGGTCAAGTCGAAGTACTTCAATTTCGAACAGGACGCGAATCTCACGCCTACTGCGCTTGGGCTCGAATTGTTTGCCCGCTGCCAGGGCCACCGAGGCGCGCCGCACGAGTATTACGTAACGCAGACTCAGGACGTCCCACCGGGTTCAAAGGAAGAATCAGCCACGCAGAGCTGAAGCCAGCATTAAGCCTTCTACCATTGCCTGCAGAGCTTGTGTGATTGTCGCCTCGCTATCCAGCGGGCTGAAGTGCACCGGTTCTCCGACCCTCACTTCGATCTTTCCTGAGCGGAACCATCCAGTTCCTCTGGCCTTCAACTCGCCCAATCCTAGAATTGCCACGGGCAGCACGGGCGCATGGGCCTGTTTGACGAGCAGCCCGATTCCCGGCCTGAACGGCGCGAGCTGACCTGCGGCCGATCGGGTACCTTCAGGAAACACAAGCACGTTATACCCACGGTCCAGCGCCTCACCTGCGTGCGCGAAGCTTCGCTGGAAATCCCTTCGTCGCGGCAGCGGGAAGACGTTGTATAGCGCAGTCACCAGCCAATATGCCGCCGGACCGAAAAGCATGAAGCGCCCTGTGTCCGGATTGCGGAAATGTCGAAAGTCTTCCAGCATCTCGCCCTGCATAGCCGCTGCTGTCCAACGCCGCATGCGACCCGGCAGGGCGTACTCCACCAAAGCGCCGTCGTATGCGGTCACGTGGTTGCAGATGATCAACATAGGTTCGTGGGATTGCAGGTCGTGCGGCGCCGACACACGTGGATTTCCCAGGAACCAGACAAGCGGCTGCGCAACCAGTTCGACAAACGCCGAGCGGAGCCACTGCACTGCCTTCGACCACGGCCAGTGCGGATAACGGAATTCAGCTCTTTTCATCTCTGACGCGGGAAGGTGCATCTGAGACGCGGGGACCGTGGCAATTGTCGAGTTCACAGGCCCGTTGGAGATTCCAATTTGCGAAGGCGATGCGAAGGGGTGTGCGGGCAGAGAACCATCCGTACTGACAGACTCAAATCCGGTGGCGCCGTCAGGTGCGGTCCGCACAGCGAACTCAGACGCGCGACCCGCTCCGACGAATTGGCGCAGGTCTCCCAACGTCTTCGCTGCGTCCACCACCCCTTCCTCCGGAGCGTCCGTCAGTCGCTCTTCCAACGCTGCTACGAGCTGTACGCGGCCCAGGCTATCGAGGTGAAAGTCCTCGCTCAGGCGCAGGTCGTCTCCACCGGTCGGTCGCTCGCCTGCAATTTCTGCCACCAGCGCATACAGCCAATCCGCGTCAGGTGCATTTGGCCCTGGGCCTGCTCCGTTTGCGGAAGCCGCAATTTCAGTCGAACGTCCCGCGACCCAAGCGGCAACTGCTTTTCTCCTGACCTTCCCCGTGGATGTCCTCGGCAGATCCGGATCAGGCCACACCATCCATCGCCGGACACGCTGACATTCCGCCAGCCGCGCATTGGCTCGATCTACTGCTTCTGCGGCGTGCTTCTGATTGCGGCGGACTACCAGCACTGCGCAAGGTTCAGGTCCCGAAGCGGTCTCCACTGCCACCACCGCGCTGGCCGCAATCTCAGGCTGTTCTTCAAGTACAGCTTCGAGGTCCTCGGGATGCACGTTCACGCCGGCAGCGGTAACGATGGTCTCGCTTTTGCGTCCCATGAAGCGCAACTCTCCGGTTGCCTGTTCCTGAGCCAGGTCGCCGGTCGCAAGCCATTCGTCTTCACGCTGACGAAGCTTTCCATTGCTCCAAGTTGCGGTCGAAATCATCGGACCCTTTACCAGAACCTCGCCGTCGGGGCCGATCTTCACTTCGCGTCCCGGCAACGGTTTACCGATTGTTCCGCTGGCCACGTGGAAGGGATGATTCAGCGTGATCAACGCAGTCGTCTCCGTCATGCCGTAGCCCTGCACCACGACAAATCCGAGCGTGTTCCAGAACTGCTCCAGCGGTCCGGCAAGCGCACCTCCGCCCGAAATCAATGCCCAGAACTTGAGGCCCAGGGTCCGATGGACGTCGCGGAAAACCCACCAGCGTTTCCATGCCTTCATCCCTTTTGAAGTCGCCACACGCCCTGCCAGCCCCGGTGTGATGTTCTCAAGGTGCGTCATCAGCAGAGCCATGACGCGGGGCACCGCAGCCAACACCGAAATCCGTTCCCGCTTGATCGTCTCCACCAGGCGCGGCGCCACCAGTCGGGTTTCAAAGTGCACCTCGGCGGCAAAGATCGGCGGAATCCAGAGACCCATCGTCTGCCCGAAGACGTGGCTCAGCGGCAACGTATGGAGGATCCGTAGCGGATGAAAGAATCTCTCGTACGGCAGATACTTCTGCGCACCTTCCTCAATCGGCCCAACGCTCGCGAGCACGTTGCCGTGCGTGTGGACGATACCCTTGGGATCTCCGGTTGTCCCCGAAGTAAACAGAATCTGCAATGGCGTCTCGGACGAGAGTCCGGCTATCGCTGCGGCCTCGCGCGTGGGAAGGGAAGCGCCCCACTCCTCAAACGCCAGGGCCGGAACATCGATGAGAGCCGGTCCTTGATTCTCTAAGCCATGCTCGATACCACCTGTTCTCCGTTGCCGATTCCCCGACCGCGCAAGCTTTGCAAGCAAAACCGCATCCCCTACCGCCAGCTTCGGCTTTACGTCCGCTGCAACGCGCGCTGCAAATTCTGCGCTCCCGAATGCGTCCAATGGAACCGCTATGACTCCGCGCAGCATGCAGCCATAGAACGCCGCCACCCATTCTGCGCTGTTCTCGCCCCATAGCAGCACGCGATCACCCATGCCGATGCCGCGATCCTCGAGAAATGCCGCGAACCTACCGGCCATCGTGGCAAGCGCGCCATAGGTTGTGACCCTGCGGCGGACGCCCTGATAGCGCACGATTGCGGTCTCGTGTTTGTTTTTTCTGAAGTCGTTCAGCAGCGTAGCCAGATGCTCGCGCACGTAACTTGCTCCTGCATCGAATCCTAGCAGTGTCATATGCCCTGCCGCCTTCGCTGATGTGCGACTTCCCGGAGTGTCACAACTCGCGCTTGGACGATTCTTCAAAGGTCCAGAATCGCAGGTCGCTCGGCGCTCATCTCGTTGAGAGACGAACTCGAACACGTGCTACCAAGGAGAGCTGCATGAACTACCCCTGGATCGCTATTCCCGAGTCATCCATACCCCGCGCGGTGAACCCGGTCTTCCAGCACCTGCTTGATACCTACGTCAGCGAATCCAACAAGGTCGCCTCCACCTGGAAGCAGTTCATCGACGCCGACCTCGAGTACAAACCGCACGCTCGTTCCAGCAGCGTCGGCCAGATTCTCAGCCACCAACTCCTTTCCGAGCGACGGTTCTTCGGCGAATTCCTTGGCACCAGTGAGCCCGCTCCAGACCAGGTATTGCCGGCGGTCCTTACCACCGACAGCGCAACAAACCGGTTCGTCGAATTGGCGGTCGCGCGCCTCGCCTTCTTCGCCCGTCAGCCGGAAAGCTGGTGGATGGAAACCGTCCCATTCTTCGATGTCCAGCGCCAGCGCATTTGGGTATTCTGGCGCCGCGTGCTTCACACCGCGCATCACCGCACCCAACTCACCGTCTTTCTGCGGCTGCTCGGTCGCGACGTCCCCGCGACCTACGGGCCCACCGCCGACGTCAGCTGGACCGGTGCGGACCCCACGAATTCCGTGGCCGCAGCCGGACGACGTTAGCTCGATTAACTTCCATCTTCGCCTTTTCTTTCCCGTCCCACCGCGCTATCCTCTAAGGGCGCCAAAGAAAAAAATGTCTCCGCATTCTTCCAATCCGGCCCCTGAAACTGATGCTTTTGCCTGCTTTCACCCTGTGACCGCGGAGTGGTTTCAGGCTGTCTTTGACGAGCCAACTGCGCCCCAGCGGTTAGGCTGGCCCGTAATCGCTCGCGGAGAGAGCGCACTGATCCTTGCCCCTACCGGGACCGGAAAGACACTGACAGCCTTCCTCTGGTGCCTAGACCGGCTCATGCTGCACGACGTGAGCGACGAGAAGAAGGGCTGCAAGATTGTCTACGTTTCGCCGCTGAAAGCCTTGGCCGTCGACGTCGAGCGCAATCTGAGGTCTCCGCTGGCCGGCATCGCCAACATGGCTCGCCGCAAGGGCGTTCCTTTTCACGACCCGGCCATCAGCGTTCGGACCGGCGACACGCCGCAGCAGGAGCGCGCCCGCTTCCGCCGCGATCCCGCAGAGATTCTGATCACCACGCCGGAGTCCCTCTACCTCTTGCTGACTTCGCAATCTGCCGAAGCTCTGCGAACGGTTGACACGGTCATCATCGACGAGATTCATGCCCTGGTTCCCACCAAGCGAGGAGCCCATCTGGCCCTGACTCTGGAGCGGCTTGAGGCGCTCGCGGGACGGCGGTCTGCAGCGGATCGGCCTCTCCGCTACGCAACGGCCGCTCGAAGAGGTGGCGCGGTTCCTCGGAGGAATTGAGGTTGCTTCTACAACGCCGATCCTCGCCAAAAGCCATGGCGAAGAGATACAAAATAAAACTTTAAGTCTAGGATTTCAAGCTATTGATACGAAAGAAAAAGATCGAGATGATAATGGCGGAGAAATTGGACAGGCCAGAGTAAATTCACAGGCGCTTGCACAGCCGACTGCGCCAGAACCGTCGAATCAAATTGAACTGCTTGCCGACAACTTTTCGCTGACTACAGGCGAAACCGAAACTCCGCTTCGGTTTCGCCCCGTCACCATCATCAATGCCTCTGCTCGCAAGCAGTTAAAGCTGCGAATTGAAGTTCCAGTTGAGGATATGGCGCGGCTGCAGACCATGGAGGAAATCCCTTCCGGGCCTGCTTCGCAAACGCCTCGTCGCGTTTCCATCTGGAACGCAATCCATCCGCGTCTGCTCGAGCTCATTCGCGAACGTCACTCCACGATCCTCTTCGTGAACAGCCGCCAAGTGGCCGAACGCCTGGCCGGTGCGCTCAATGATCTCGCCGGTGAGGCGATTGCCCGCGCCCACCACGGCTCTCTCGCCGCCTACCAGCGCTCTGTGATCGAGGAGCAGTTGAAGGCCGGACAGATCAAGGCTCTTTGCGCCACATCTACCCTTGAACTCGGTATCGACATGGGCGCCGTTGACCTCGTTATCCAGATCGAGGCACCGCCCTCGGTGGCCAGCGGCATGCAGCGCATTGGCCGCGCCGGTCACTCTGTCGATGCCGTTAGCGAGGGAGTGCTGTTTCCGAAATACCGCGCTGACCTGGTTGCGTGCGCCGCCGTCACCCGCGCTATGCACGAGGGCCACATCGAGTCGACTCGCTTTCCGCGAAACCCTCTGGACGTGCTCTGCCAGCAACTGGTCGCCATTGTCGCCCACCCGCCGGGATACAAACCTCCGACCCGCCCTCGAATCCTAAGACGACGGACGCACGCGGGTGCGCCATCCTTGCGGCGCTTTTCAGGCTCAAGGGTGGGTGAACAAGAACCTCGCCCAATTTCCGAGTATGAGTCTGTCGAACAGGAGCCGAAGCCGGAAGTCCATGTCGACGCCCTCTACGATCTGGTCCGTCGAGCGGCTCCCTTCGGTGCCCTCACTCGCTCGGCCTTCGACGGAGTTCTCGACCTGCTCAGCGGCCGCTACCCCTCCGACGAATTTGCTGAACTGCGTCCTCGTCTGACCTGGGATCGCATTCGCAATGTCGTCACGGCCCGCGAAGGCGCAGGCCGCCTCGCCATCCTCAACGCCGGAACCATCCCTGATCGCGGCCTCTACGGCGTTTTTCTTGCCCATACCGAGGGCAAATCCATCCGCGTCGGCGAACTCGACGAGGAAATGGTTTTCGAGTCGCACCCCAACGAGACCTTCATCTTGGGTGCCTCGACGTGGCGTATTGAAGACATCACGCACGACCGGGTCCTTGTGGTTCCTGCTCCTGGCGAGCCGGGCAAGATGCCTTTCTGGAAGGGCGATGGCCCGGGCCGTCCGCTGGAGTTTGGCCGGCGCATCGGTGCCCTGGTTCGCGAACTTCGCGCGCTGCCCAAGCCTGCCGCGCTCACGCGCCTCGTCACCGAGCACGATCTGGACCCTGGCGCTGCCGAAAATCTCCTGCAATTTCTGGCCGATCAGGAAGCCGCGACCGGCCAGGTTCCCGACGACCGGACGATTGTGATTGAGCGGACTCGCGATGAACTCGGCGATTGGCGCGTATGTGTGCTGACGCCTTTCGGTAGCCGCATTCACATCCCGTGGGCGATGGCCATCAGCGCCCGCATCCGTGCCGCAGGCGGGCCAGAGGTAGAGACGCTCTGGGGCGACGACGGATTCGTTCTTCGTTTTCCCGATACCGACGAACCGCCCGATCCCGATTGGATTCTTGTTGAGTCCGCCGAAGCGATGCAGATGGTTCTTCGCCAGCTTGGCTCGACCGCGCTGTTTGCAGGCCGCTTCCGCGAGGCTGCCGGACGCGCACTGCTGCTGCCTCGCCGTCGTGCCGATCAGCGCTCGCCCCTGTGGCAACTGCGCAAGCGTTCCTACGACCTGCTGAGTGTTGCCTCGCGCTATCCATCGTTTCCGTTACTCCTCGAGGCCTACCGCGAGTGCCTGCGCGATGTCTTCGACATGCCGGCGCTTATCGAGACTCTTCGCGCTATCGAGCAGCGCCAGCTTCGCGTCCATGTTGTCGAGACGCACAAGCCTTCGCCGTTTGCCTCATCGCTGCTTTTCAGTTACGTAGCCAACTTTGTCTACGATGGTGACGCACCGCTGGCCGAACGCCGTGCGCAGGCTCTGACGATCGACCAGGATCAACTGCGCGAGTTGCTTGGCGAGGCCGATCTGCGCGAACTGCTCGATGCGGATGCCATCGCCGAGGTCGAAGAAACGGCGCAGTGCCTGGTCGAGTCGTACCGCGCCCGCTCTGCCGACGGTATTCACGATCTGCTCCTGCGGCTGGGCGATCTGACGCGCGATGAACTGGCTCGACGTGTAGCCGATCACGCCCTGCTTGAATCACTCGATCGCCTGCTGCGTGCGCGCCGCCTACTCGAACTGCGCATCGCCGGTGAGCGCCGTCTGATCGCCGTGGAAGACGCTGCGCGTTATCGCGATGCGCTTGGGTTTCCGTTGCCACCCGGTTTGCCCGCCTCGCTGATCGATCCCGTGGCGCAACCGGTGCTCGAACTCGTGCGTCGCTACGCCCGCACCCATGGGCCGTTCACGCAGCGCGAAGTCGCCGATCGCTTCGCCCTCGATTCCGTCGTGGTCGAGAACACGCTGCGCCAGCTCACGGTGGAGGGTCGCATTCTTGAAGGCGGATTCCGTCCGGGCGGGCTCCATCGCGAGTGGTGCGATACGGAGATCCTGCGGCAGATCCGGCGCAAGTCGCTGGCCAAACTTCGCCGCGAAGTCGAACCGGTGGAGCAACACACGCTGGCCCGATTCCTTTCTCACTGGCAGGGGCTGCTGTTGCCGCGGCGGAGTTCGCATGCGCATCTGGATGCCTTGCTCGACGCCATCGAAAGCCTGCAGGGTGCGCCGATCCCGGCATCGCTGCTTGAAACCTCCATCCTGCCCGCGCGCGTTCGCCGGATACGAACCTGCCGGGCTCGACACGCTGATCGCCGCGGGCGAAGTCACGTGGGCCGGCATCGATCCCATCGGCGAACGCGATGGCCGCATCGCTCTTTTTCTCGCCGACAAGCTGCCACTGCTGGCCCAGCAACGACCGCTTACTGAGCCGCTCACGGAACGAGAAGAGAAGCTGCTTGCGGTGCTCGAATCCACTGGAGCCAATTTCTTCGATCCACTGCACCAGGCAGTCGGAGGCGGATATCCCGGCGAATCGATCGACGCCTTGTGGAGCCTGGTGTGGCGCGGGCTTGTCACCAACGACTCGCTTCACGCATTGCGGGCCTACATCACGCGACCAGAGAGTGCCCGTGTTCCGCGCCGCCCGCAAACAGGAATGGTCTTCCGCTCGCGGCGCACCACTCCGCCGAACGCACAAGGCCGCTGGTCAATGCTGCCTCTTCGCTCACGAGAGGGAAGTGAGGCTGGCCCAACGAACACTGAAGCCAGCCATGCCCTTGCCCTGCAACTTCTCAATCGCTACGGCGTTCTCACGCGTGAAGCCGTTGGTGCAGAGAACATCCCCGGCGGATTCAGCGCCGTTTACGACGTGCTGAAAGCGCTGGAAGAGAGCGGCCGCATTCGCCGCGGATATTTCGTTGCGGGTCTGGGCGCCACGCAATTTGCGCTGCCCGCCGCCGTCGATCTGCTGCGGCAACTTGCGCACCGAACCACCTGCTGAGAAGCCTGAATTCGTCCAGCTCGCCGCGACCGATCCGGCGAATCCTTATGGCTCTGTTCTGCGCTGGCCGGATCTGCCGGTGATGGATGATGATTCTGAGTCCGCGCCGCGGGTGCTGACGCGTGCCGTCTATGCCGAAGTTATTCTTCGCAATGGTCAGCTTGTCGCATGGCTGCGGCGCAACAATCCCAACCTGCTTATCTTTCTTCCGGCCGACGAACCGGAGCGCTCGCAGGTGGCCTCGGGCCTTGCCCATTTTCTTTCGCGCACGCGGGCAGGAGCGCATGCGCACCAGCAGCCACCAGGGCGTGCTGATCACTACCATCAATGGCCAGCCCGTCGCCGCGCATCCCATGGCGCGCTTCCTCATGGATGCGGGATTTCATCCCGGGCCGCTCGGCTTGCATCTGCGCCGCATACCCATCCCGATTCATCACGATACTCACGCGGTTGGGCCAGCCACCGAGGAATTGCAATAGACCATGCCTGAGGGCGATACCATCTTTCGCACCGCGCGCTCCATGGGCCGCGCACTTATCGGCAAGCCGATCACCGGTTTCCGCTCCAATTACCCGCTGCTCACGCGATTCCACGATGACACGCCGCATCACCGGCCAGACTGTCGAATCGCGTTGAATCGCGCGGCAAGTGGCTGCTGATTCATCTTTCCGGCGGCGCCACTCTGGCTACCCACATGCTGATGAACGGCTCGTGGCACCTCTACCGCATCGGCGAGCGCTGGCAAAAGCCCGCTCGCGATATGCGCATCGTGCTTGAGAATCGCGATTACCAGGCCGTTGCCTTCACCGTACCGGTCGCGCGCATCTACACCGCGGACGCGCTCGCGCGCGAAAAGCGCATTCCACCCGCCGGCGCCGATGTGCTTAGCGAAGACTTCGATCCCGACCGCAGCGGCGGCACGTCTCCGCGCATGCGCCGCCGAAGAGATCGGCGATGTGCTGCTTCATCAGCATGTGCTGGCCGGGGTAGGGAACGTCTTCAAGTCGGAGATATGCTTTGTCGAGAGTGTGAATCCGTTTTGCATTGCCTCTGCGCTGAACGATCAAGCAGGTCGCCGCACTCATCGCAACCGCGCAAACGCTGGTCGCGGCCAATGTGCTTGAAGACTCCGGCAACACGATCGTGACCTATCGCGGCCAGCAGCGGCGCACGACCCGCAGCAGCAGCCCACAAGACAGCCTGTGGGTCTACGGACGCTCCGGCGAGCCATGCCGCCGCTGTGGCGCGTCAGTTCGCCATCGATTGCAAGGACCGGATGCGCGCGTCACCTTCTGGTGCCAGATCTGCCAGCCGATGCCCGATGGCTCTGATGTAGATGGCATTGATGCGCTAGGCGCGCGACAGCCTCAGTTGCCGGGCTTGCCCAGGCCGAAGATCTTCTGCAGGATGTTGCGGTGATCGGCCGGGTGGTCGCAGGTATCGGTGGGCGCGGTGCCGTCGAGAAAGGCCGCCGCGTAGCCTTCCGGGCAGGCTTCGTCGGTGAGCAGGTTGGTGACCTTGTCGAGCGTCACGATCTGCACGCCATCCGGCGGAGTGAACTCGTTGGTGTCGGAGTACTGCGGCAACTGGACCGCCTGCTTCATGAACGCGGCCCAGATGGGCGCGGCGGCGTGGGCGCCTTCGACCTTGATATCGGTGTAGTCGTCGTTGCCCACCCAGACGATGCAGAGCAGGCTGCTGGTGAAGCCGGCGAACCATGCGTCGTGGCTGGTGCCGGTTTTGCCCGCGGCCGGAGCGGTGAATCCCATGTTGCGGACGCCGGCGCCGGTTCCGCAGTAATCCAGCCCTCCAACCTTGCAGCCATCGTGCCCGTTGCCTTGCAGAACAGCTTCCATCATGTAGGTGGTGAGGAAGGCGACGCGCGGATCGAGCACCTGCCGCGTTGTCGGCGTGTAGTCGGTGATGATGTCGCCGGTGGGCGTGCGCACGCTGGCCAGCATCCAGGGATCGATGTGCACGCCGCCGTTGGAGAAGATGGTGTAGGCGCCGGCCATATCGAGCGGCGTGGCATCATAGGAGCCGATGGCCATGGAAGGCGTGCCCTGCGCGCTCTTGATGCCCGCGTCGCGCGCCAGTGCGCCACGCGATCGAAGCCGACCATGGACGCCAGGCCGATGGTTGCGTTGTTGTCCGATCGCATCAGAGCTAAGCGGGCAGTCATCTCGCCGTAAAATTCGCCTTGATAGTTGCGCGGCGTGTACTCGTATTGCGTTCCCTCGCCGTAGGTGGCTTGCTCGTCGTTCAGCATGGTGACCGGCGAAAACAGTGCGTTCTGGCCGGGCAGCATGGTGCCTTCGACGGCGGTTTGAAACGCGGCCGCATAGACAAACGGCTTGAAGATCGAGCCGGTGGGCCGGTGCGCCACCGCGTGGTTCACCTGCGAGTTGCCGTAGTTGCGGCCGCCCACCAGCGCCAGCACCTGGCCGGTATGGGGATTGAGCGCGACCAGCGCCACCTGCGGATAGACGTACGGCTTCGCCGAGCTTTCTTGTCGCCGCGCGTGCTGCTTGTCCACCTGCGCGTCGATCTGCGGGGATGGTCGAATTCACGGCCGTCTGATGCAATGCGCTGCAAATCGGGATCGAGCGACGTGTAGATGCGCAGGCCTTCGCGGTTGAAGTCGCGATCGCCGAGTTTCTGCATCAGCTGATCGTGCACCAGGTCGACGAAATAGGGCGCTTCGCTGGCGTCCACGCTGCCGGGCGCAAGATGCAGCGGCTCGGCCTTGGCGCGTTCGGCCTGCTCCTTGGTGATGGCGCCGGTTTCCACCATCGAGTCGAGCACCAGGTTGCGCCGCTCGATGGTGCGATCGGGATGGCGGAAGGGATTGAAGTAGTTGGGGCGCTGGATGATGCCGGCCAGCATCGCGCACTCGGCCAGATCGAGTTGGCGCACATCCTTGCCGAAGTAGGCCTGCGACGCCTCGCCAAAGCCGTCGATCGAGAAGCTGCCGCGCTGGCCCAGATTGATCTGGTTGGCGTACACCTCGAAGATCTGCTTCTTGGTGAAGCGATGCTCGAGGTGAAAGGTGATGAGGATCTGCGTGACCTTGTACTTGATGGTGCCTGTGTCGGCGAGGAAAAGCAGCTTCGCCAGCTGCATGGTCAGCGTGGATGCGCCGCCGCGATGCTTGCGGTCGCCGATCACGTCGTGCCATGCCCAGCTGATCATGCTGAAGTAGTTGACGCCGCCGTGCTCGAAGAACCTGCGGTCCTCGATGGCGAGGACGGCCTGCACGAGGTTGGGCGGAATCTCATCGTAGGTGAGCAGGCGGCGCTTGGTGCGGTTCGCGTCGTCGCTGAGGCCGGTGATCAGCAGCGGCTCCAGCTCGTAGCTCGAAAGCGACTGCCCGTGTTCGTCGGTGATGGAATCCACCTCGCCCGCGCGGGTGTGGATGGTGGCGCATCCGGCGCGTGATACGACTCGGGCCGGGGTGCACGGTGATCGACTGCGACGCCTCGCGTAAATGTGCCCATCTGCGAGGGGTGCGACAGCCCGTCGACGGTGTAGCCGGCCTCGCGCAATTCGTTGGCGATCAGATGAGCGCTGATCTTCTGGCCGGGTCGAACCTCGCGCGGCGCGGCATAGATCTTTGCCGTGTTCGCGAAGAGCGGCTGCTTGAGCCGCTCGTCGACGATGCGCGCGTACTTGTTGTAGTAGAAGGTGAAAACTGAGAGCCCGATGACTCCGACGAGCAAGAACGGCAGCGATAACGCCGCGGACCAGCCACGAAGACCAAGAGAGCCGAGGCCAGGAGAGCTTCCAATTTTTGGTTCTTGCAGCCTGACCTTCAATGCCATCCGCGTTCCCTCGATTCATTTACGAAATATCCGAACTTTTGTTCCTGCACGATCCGATCTTTATGTTCAAGTACGGAGACCACCGAGCTCACATCTAGGAACTTTCAGCCAAGAGCTCTTCTTCCAGCACGCGCTGCTTCACCTGCGCCACCACTTCGCCAATCGCCACATCCACACTGCTCGCCGTCGCGCGCGTCACCAGCTCCACCTGGCCGCCCGCAGCCTTCTTGCCTACATTGATGCGGTAAGGAATGCCCACGAGGTCTGCGTCTTTGAATTTGACGCCGGCGCGCTCGTCTCTGTCATCAAGCAGCACGTCGAGCCCCGCCGCTTCAAGCTCCGCGGCGAGCTTTTCGCCGGCTTCGCGCAGCGCCGCGTCCGCAACATTCGTCACCGTGACCACCACGGTGAACGGCGCAATCGAGGCCGGCAGCCAGAATCCGTTCGCATCATTCGACTGCTCGATGGCCGCGGTGAGAATGCGCTCGATGCCGATGCCGTAGCTGCCCATGATCGGCGTCACTTCCTTGCCGTTGGGGTCGAGCACGCGCGCGCCCATGGACTCTGTATACTTGTTGCCGAGCTTGAAGATGTGGCCGACTTCGACGGCCTTGCCCACGACCAGCTTGCCGCCGCAATTGTCTTGTGGGCAGGCCTCGCCTTCGTTCACGCTGCGAATATCGGCGCTACCGTCCAGGTAAAATCGCGGCCCGGCACGACGTTGCGCAGGTGGTAGTCGAGTTTGTTCGCGCCGCAGACCAGGTTCTTGCGGCCTTCGAGCGATTTGTCAACGACGACAGTCAGGCCGTCGCCAAGCGGCTTTTCATCGATCTGCAGACCGACGGGTCCGAGGAATCCCGCCGGACCCTTGAAGTATTGCTGCAAGCTCCTCGGCCTGCATGGTGCGGAGTTCGGCGCACCGATGAGCGCCCGAGCAGTTTGGTTTCGTTGACCTGGTGATCGCCGCGCAGGAACGCTGCCACGCCGTGCCATGTGTCCTTTGCCCCGCCGTGCTTTCGAGCTTGCTTCGCGCTTCAGCGCCATGTAGGCCACGCATTTGATGTCGGTCGCCGGCGAAATCTTGAAGAACTCGGCCACGTCGGAGATGGCCGCGCAGCCGGGCGTGTGAACCAGCTCCGGCTTGCCGTCGCCTGTGGGCTCCATCTCGGCAACGGGCTCCAGTCGCGACGTCGCCTTTTCCAGATTCGCCGCGTAGCCGCACACCGGGCAGCTTGCGATCAGGTCTTCGCCCGCATCGGTGTAGCACCATGAACTCCTGCGACTGCGAGCCGCCCATGGCGCCGGAATCGGCTTCGACTGCGACAAACTTCAGCCCGCAGCGCGTGAAGATGGCGCGATAGGCCGCGTCATGCAGATCGTAGCTCTTGTCGAGGCCTTCCTCGTTCAGGTCGAAGGAATAGCTGTCCTTCATGATGAACTGGCGCACGCGCAGCAGCCCAGCCTTGGGCCGCGGCTCGTCGCGGAACTTGGTCTGGATCTGGTACCAGATCTGCGGCAACTGCTTGTAGCTGCGCAGTTCGCTGCGGGCGATGGTGGTCATGATCTCTTCGTGGGTCATGCCCAGGCAGAGTTCGGCGCCCTTGCGATCCTTGAGGCGGAACATGTTGTCGCCCATGCCGGTCCAGCGGCCGCTCTCTTCCCAGGGCTCCTTGGGCAGAATCGCCGGCAGAAAGAACTCCTGCCCGATCTTGTCCATCTCCTCGCGCACGATGCCGATGATCTTGTTCAGCGAGCGCTGGCCGAGGAAGAGGTAGTTGTAGATGCCCGCGCCAAGCTGGCGAATGTAGCCGGCGCGCAGCAGGAACTTGTGGCTGGCCACTTCGGCGTCCGCCGGGGCCTCGCGAAGAGTAGGAACAAAGAGCTTCGACCAACGATGCATAGAAATGGGGTTAACGGGCTTTCCCGTCCGCTAAATCTTGGTGAGACACGCACTTCCGACCAAGGCCTGTAGCGGACGCATGACAATTAAGAAGCAGAAACCATTCTAAATGTTCGGGGAGCCGACGCATCTCGGGGCGCTGCGCTTCTGCCTCGAACTCTGTGAACGACAAACCGTTGAACTGCGCCTGCATTAGAGGCCTCCCGCGCTTAGGGTGAATGCAAGCGGCGGGCCAATGTTCGGGCTGCTGAAAACAATGGAGCTACGAGACAACTGAGTCGGCGGCCGTGTCAGGCGGGCACACGAGGTGTGGACTCGCTGACACGTGAAGCGAATCGGCTCAGGAACCTGCTTCTTAACCCACTCCCGACATCTTGATGATCATTCGTTCGAAAATGCCGGCGGGCAAGATCCGGCGCAGCCTGAGAGCCATGCGGGCGTCGTTGCCGACCACGTAGCGAAGCTTGGGGTGCGGAGTTTCAAGCGCTCGGGCGATCACGTCGGCGACAAATTGTGGGTTCGCGCGGTCCTTTGCGCCTTGTTCGATGCGACTTCGCCACGCGGGTACGCGGGAGGCGTTGGCCGGAGGTCGGATCCTGAAGGCCGGCTGTCAGTTTTGCATTGCGCGTCCAGATGTCGGTGGCGAATGAGCCCGGTTCCACGAGAACTACCTGGATGCCGAGAGGCTTCATTTCGTAGCGCAACGTCTCGGTCCAGCCCTCCAGGGCGAATTTCGAGGCTGCATAACTGCTGACGCCGGGAAAGCCTAACCTTCCGGAGATCGACGAGACCATTACTACGTGACCGAATCCCTGGCGTCGCATCTGTGGCAGCAAAGCTCGCGTGACGGCCACCGACCCGAAGAAGTTGGTGTCGAATTGTTCGTGCAACTCCGCGTCGGTTATGTCTTCTGCGAATCCTGGCACCGCGAACCCCGCATTGTTCACGAGCGCATGCAACGGTTCTCCGCGTCTGGCAACCAGATCAGCCATCGCGGCAATCTGCCCGGCATTTGTTACGTCGAGCGCGTGAAACTCGATCCGCTCCAGTACTCCGGCACCGCGTGCTGCAGTTTCGAGCTTTTCCCGCCGGCTCAGATCGCGCATCGTCGCGAGCACGCGCCATCCGCGTCGCGCTAGTGTCACTGACGTCAGCAGGCCGAAGCCGCTGGATGCGCCGGTGATGAGGGTCTGTCATTGAACGCACGTTTGTACACTCTACGTGAATGTCCACAGACCGATGAAAACTTTGAACAGAGAACTTAGAACTCTGAACTGTTTCTAAATCAGTTCCACGCCCCACAGATCATGCAGGTGCACCACGCCTTCGACTTTGTCGTCTGCATCGACGACGACCAGCGACGTGATCTTCCGCTCCTCGAGAATCGCCAGCGCCTTCGCGGCCAGTTCGTCGGCGGCAATCGTGCGCGGCGTTGCGTTCATGGCTTCGCCTGCAGTCTTGCTCAGCGCCGCGCCGCCCTCGCGCTCCAGCAGCCGACGCAGATCGCCGTCGCTGATTACGCCGCGCAGCTTGCCGTCCGCCTGCACCGTCGTCATGCCCAGCTTCTTTGACGACATCTCGTAGATCACATCGGTCATTGGCGTTGAAGGCGCAACCACCGGCACACTCCTCGCCTGCATGCATCAGATCGCGGACTTTCGCGAGTTGCTTGCCAAGCTTGCCGCCGGGATGCAATTCAGCAAAATCCTCAGCCTTGAAACCCTTGCGCAGGCTCACCGCAACGGCCAGCGCATCGCCCAACGCCAGCATCGCCGTGGTGCTGGCTGTGGGCGCGAGGTTTAGCCCGCATGCCTCGCGGTCGACGCTGCAATCGAGCACCACATCGCTTGCCTCGGCCAATGTCGACTTCAGATTGCAGCAGAAACTCACCAGCGCATCGCCTTTGCGCTTCAGCGTCGCCAGCAGTCGCAGAATCTCCTCTGTCTCGCCGCTTGCCGAGAGCGCAATCACCACGTCGCCGGGCATCAGCACGCCCAGATCGCCGTGCACCGCTTCGGCTGGATGCAGAAAGAGCGCGGCGCTTCCGGTCGAACTCAGCGTAGCCGCAATCTTCTGGGCGATGATGCCGCTCTTGCCCATGCCCGTGACCACAACGCGCCCGTTGCCTTCACCGCAGCGCACAATCAGATTCCACTGCGCGGTCGAAGTCTGTCGCCATCGCTCCATCCAGCCGCGCGGCCAGCGCTTCCAGCGCTGCGGCCTCGGTGCGCACCAGTTCCGACGGCCTCAGGCAGTCCTTTTCATTGTCGCGATTCATCGGTTTCTGATGGTAACACTGGCGACAGTGGACAGTGACAGCGTGATCGACGGACTGGTCACTTGCAGCCACGCTTCTAGGTTCCACTGTCATCTGTTCACGTGCCTGTCCTCCTCGTACAATAGAGTCATAAGAGGTCTTTGTCCCCCGTGAAGCGCAACACCATCGTCATCGGCATTACATTGCTCATCCTGGCTACCTTTGCCTGGGCCGGGTGGGCTAATTGGGAATATCGCAAGCAGGCGGCAGAGCGCGCGCTTGCCTCCGCTAGTCACGCGCGATCTCATTCCCGTTGCTCCCGGGGATGTTCCGCAAAGCCAAACGTCCCTCATCGGCAAGCCCGCTCCCGACTTCGTCCTCGAAGACCTGAGCGGCAGGACCGTTGCTCTCTCCAGCTTCAAGGGCAAGCCCCTGCTGATCAACTTCTGGGCGACGTGGTGCGGCCCCTGCAAGATCGAGACGCCATGGCTGATCGAACTTCAAAATGAGTATGCGGCGAAAGGTTTCCAAATCGTCGGCATCTCCACGGAAGGCGAGGATCTTCAACCTGGCGACAAAGAAGGCTTTGCACGTCAGAAGGCCGCCATCGCGACGATTCGTTAAGGAAGAGCACATGCAGTATCCCGTGCTTATCAATGGCGACAGTCTCGCCAGCACGTATGGCGGACTCGACGCCATGCCGACCTCGGTCTACGTCAACGCCGAAGGCAAGGTGGTAGCCGTGCAACTGGGCATCACCTCAAAAGAAGACATGGTCGCCAACATCAATAAGGCGCTGGGTTCGAGAAACTAAGGAGCAGGGAATTGAACGCTTCGAGAAATCGCCTTCTAACTGTCGCGATCTGTACGACGATCGGCTTGGCTTGCTGCGGAATGCGAGCACAAGATTCGCTCTCCGAGATCGCCGCACCGATCGACTCCGAAGGCTCAAGCTGTCGAGTATCTTTACCCCGAGCAGGTCACGGTGCCCGCAGGAAAGCCAAGCGCGGTCACGCTCCATTTCCGCATTCAGCAGAATCTTCACATCAACTCGCATGCGCCCACGCGAGCAGTACCTGATCCCGACGGTGCTTTTCGATTCCGGAATCTTCCGGCGTGCGCCTCGCCAGCGCCAGCTATCCGGCGGGAACAGACTTCACGCTTCCCGTCGATCCGAGTCAAAAGCTCCTGGTCTATTCCGGCGAGTTCGCCATCCAGGCGCACATCATTGCAACGCCGGGCGATCATCTCGTGGAGGCCAAACTCCACTACCAGGCCTGCGACCAGAACGCCTGCATGCCTCCGAAGACAATCACTGTGCCGATCGATGTGGTTGGCAAGTAGACGGGGGCGTAACTCCAAGCTGATCTTGTTCCTAATGTAATATGCAACCGGTTGGTTGCGTATGGGGGTGTACCCCCATACTCTGGAACGAAGTTCGGCGTTTTCAGCAGGTTAGAGTCGAGCTTCGCTTGCAAGATCTTCTATCCATGGATGTTACCCTTAGGATATTCTTCGCAAAGGACTTGCGGACGGCAAACTGTGGTCGATGCTGTGATTCATGAATAAGGTTGAGATTCGTGGTTCACGCAGTCGGCGAATGGGATCATGATCGATTCAATCTCATTGTGCGCCACGCGGCAGAAATAACCTGCAAAACCCCTTCGAGATTCTTTCGTTTTGAATCAGAAGTTTAGCGGCCGAGTGAGAAAAGCGTGCTTGACTTCACAAAGTCAGAGGTTCTGGATTAGCGTCGATTGCGACCGGTGCGAAGTCCTTCCCAGGTCTCAGCAGCGAGACCTGGGGCACCCGGCGTGAGGGGGAATCAAACGACAAGACCCGGGCCTGAAAGTGGCTGCGGAAAAAGGGGAAACAAGTCAGGCGAATGGGGCGAAGAAGGCGCCCTCAGGGGCTAAAGCCCGGTTCATTATGCAACGGTTAATGCACGGGCTGAAGCCCGTACCCTTCAAAGCTGACGCTCGCAGGTGGCTATGCTCCCGCCTTCTTCTCGATCTTCGCCCAGGAGTCTTTCAGCGGGAGGGTGCGGTTGAAGACCAGGTTGCCGCTGTCGAGTCGGGATCGAGGCAGAAGTAGCCGACGCGCTCGAACTGGAAGCGGTCTTCGAGCTTGGCGTTGGCGAGCGAGGGCTCAAGCTTGGCGCCGGTGAGGATCTCGAGGGAGTTGGGGTTGAGATTGTCGAGGACGCTCCTCGCCTTCTGCGACGTCGCTGGGATCGGGCTTGGTGAAGAGCTTGTCGTAGAGGCGGATTTCGGCGGAGATGGCGTGCGCGGCCGAGACCCAGTGCATGGTGGACTTGACCTTGCGGCCGTCGGGAGAGTTGCCGCCGCGGCTGGCGGGATCGTAGGTGCAGTGCACCTCGACGATGTTGCCGTCGGCAGTCTTTCACCACGCTCTGCGCGGTGACGAAGTAGGCGTTGCGCAGGCGGACTTCCTTGCCGGGAGAGAGGCGGTAGTACTTGGGCGGAGGAACTTCGCGGAAGTCGTCCTGCTCGATGTAGATCTCGCGGGAGAAGGGCACCTGGCGAGTGCCGGCTGACGGATCTTCAGGATTGTTGGCGACCTCGACGAATTCCTCCTTGCCCTGCGGGGTAGTTGTCGATGACCAGCTTGAGCGGATGCAGCACGGCCATGGCGCGCGAGGCGCGGCGGTTCAGGTCGTCGCGCTGGAAGTGCTCCAGCATTTCGATGTCGGTGGTGCCGTTGGTGCGCGAGGCGCCGATGGCGGCGCAGAAGGCGCGGATGGCTTCGGGCGTAAAGCCGCGGCGGCGGATGCCGGAGAGCGTGGGCATGCGGGGATCGTCCCAGCCGCTGACGCGCTTTTCCTGCACGAGCTGGAGGAGCTTGCGCTTGCTGAGCAGGGTGTAGGTGAGGTTGAGGCGGTCGAATTCAATCTGCTGCGAGGGAAAGATGCCGAGCTGCTCGATATACCAGCGGTAGAGGGGCTGGTGGTCGGCGAACTCGAGCGTGCACATGGAGTGGGTGACGCGCTCGATGGAATCCGACTGGCCGTGGGCGTAGTCGTACATGGGATAGATGCACCACTCGTCGCCGGTGCGGTGGTGCGTGGCGTGGAGGATGCGGTACATGACCGGATCGCGCATGTTGAGGTTGGGCGAGGCCATGTCGATTTTGGCGCGGAGGACGCGGCTGCCGTCGGGGAACTCGCCGTGCTTCATGCGGGTGAAGAGGTCGAGATTTTCTTCGACGGAGCGGTTGCGATAGGGGCTGTCTTTGCCGGGTTCGGTGAGAGTGCCGCGGTGCTGGCGGATCTCGTCGGCGGTGAGGTCGTCGACGTAGGCCTTGCCGGCCTTGATGAGCTTGAGAGCCCATTCGTAGAGCTGGCCGAAGTAGTCGGAGGCGTAGCAGAGGCGCTCCCAGTCGAAGCCGAGCCAGCGGACGTCTTTCTGGATGGAGTCGACGTACTCCTGCTCTTCCTTTTCGGGATTGGTGTCGTCGAAGCGCAGGTTGGTCTTGCCGCCGAACTCGTCGGCGAGGCCGAAGTCGAGGCAGATGGCCTTGGCGTGGCCGATGTGGAGGTAGCCGTTGGGCTCGGGAGGAAAGCGGGTCTGGACGACGGCGTCGCCGTACTTTTTGGTGCGCACATCTTCGGCGATGATGTCGCGGAGGAAGTTAGTTGCTATCGAGGCGCCGAGGCTTTCCGTATTTGTGTCGGTCATTGTCTTCAGTTCCTGATCTGGGGGACCAAACGATTCTTCAAGAGCTTATGGTTCGCATATCCCCTGTTCGGTGGCGTGCGGAATGCCCACCTCAGTGGGCCGGTGTACCGTCGCGCTCAAAATGCCAGGCTCGCCGGGCACCGGTTATTCGTATACACCCGTAACCGTGCAGCGCCAGATAGTATTCTCGCGCAAGAGGAGCTCGTACTGCTGAAAGATGGGTCCGGCATTCTTTTTGGAATCCTTAAACAGCCGTCCTTTGTAATCGCCTGGAAAAAGAGCAACGCTGGAGTAATTCGGATACCAAATCCAGTCGCCCATCAATTCGATCCTCTTTCCATCCACGATGGCATCCGCATAGACGGACGTCGTTGCAAGTCTCGCCCTTGCACGGCGTGCGGACGTGAATTCCGGAGATATGAAAGGCAATGGGGTAATCAACACCGGCTTTGGCTGTGGCCGGCGGTTGACCCATTCTAGTTTTTTGCCCATGGAGTAGAGGCAAGGCGCAAGCAACAAGAAGCAACACGACGAACCTTCTCATATTCACCTCGCAAACGAAGCTCGAGCAGCGGAGATTCAGGCCCGATTTGCATTGCTTTTTGAATAACATTATGACTGACTCTCCAGCTCTGTGATGGCCTGACGGATGCGGTCGAGGCAGACGTCGCGGCCGAGGACAATCAAGGTTTCAAACAGTGGCGGCGCGTTCTTGCGTCCGCATACGGCGACTCGAATCGGCTGGAACATGGCCCGGCCTTTAATCCCAGGTGCGATGCTGCTGCTCGAAGCGCCTGATCGAGTGAATCGTGATCGAACGGCGTTTTTGGCAGGACCTCGAGCGCGGTTTGAAGAACCCGGCGGGCCATGGCGGCATCGCCTCCCTTCGACGGGATCAGCTCGGCGGGGTCGTAGGGCGGGAGCTGGTCGACGAAGAAGAAGTCGGCGGCGGAGACGGCGTCGCGCAGCAGCTTGATGCGTTCGCGGATGAGCGGGGTAACGGCGAGAAGTTTTTCCGGCGAGGCATGCAAGCCGGCCTGGTCGAAAAAGGGCTGGAGGCGTGAGCTGAGCTGGTCGACGGGCAGGGCGCGGATATGCTCGGCATTGAGCCAGACGGCTTTGGGATCGAAGGGGTCTTCCTCAGTGAAATTCACGACCGCGTTGGAGCGGTTGACGTTTTCGAGGGTGAAGGCGGCGGTGAGTTCGTTGAGAGTGAGGAACTCGCGATCGTCCTTCGGCGACCAGCCGAGGAGACAGAGGAAGTTGATGAAAGCGTCAGGGAGGAAGCCGGCGTCGCGATAGGTGGTGACACTGACTACGGGCCCGTGTTTGCGCTTTGACAGTTTGGCGCCATCGGGCGCGACCAGCAACGGGAGATGCGCGAACTGAGGTGGCTCAACGCCAAGCCCTTCGAAGATCAGCAGGTGCTTGAAGGTGTTGGTGAGGTGATCCTGGCCGCGGATGATGTGGCTGATGTGGAGATCGGCATCGTCGACGCACGAAGCGAGGTGGTAGGTCGGCATTCCATCCGAACGAAGCAGGGCGAAGTCTTCGACCTCGTCGGCGAGTTTGGTCTGATGGCCATAGACGCTATCGGTGAAGTGCAGGGTGCGGTCCTCGCCGCGGGGGACTCGATAGCGAAGCGCAAACGGTTCACCTGCAGCAGCGCGACGGTCGCTTTCTTCCCGGGACATTTCGCGCATCCCGGGATTGCAGAGCCAGGCGCCCTGCGCGGAGGAAGACGGATTGTCGTCGCCTGCGTGGGCAGGCGTGAAGTCGCGATAGGCGAGACCTTTGGCGAAGATGGCATGGGCCGCGGAGCGGTGCAGCGCCAGGCGTTCAGATTGCTTGTACTCCTCGTCCCAGCGAGAGACCCAGCCAGCGCAAGCCCTTCGAAGATGGACTGGACGCTGGCCTCGGTATTGCGCTCGACATCGGTGTCGTCCAGACGCAACACCATGGTTCCATGGTTGTGGCGGGCATAGAGCCAATTGAAAATGAACGTGCGCGCGCTGCCGACGTGGAGAAAACCAGTGGGTGAAGGCGCAAATCGAACGCGGATATTTCCAGGTTTTGAGGGGTTCAAATCAGGCATCGTGTCAATTACTTTCCATTCACGATGCTAGCATTCACTCCCTGCCCAATCAGGTGAGTTGTCTCACGCCTGCGGGGGATACAGCGGCGGATAGGCAGCCGTCGACGTCGGTATTGGCTTCCATTTTGCGAAGGCCAGCAGGTAGACCAGGACCAGGGTGCCAAGTGGGAAAGGAACGAGGTTCAAGAGTGTGAGCCAAGGCGAGAATCCGGCTTTCTTACATATGAACCAGAAGGGGATCAGCCCAATGATGACTATTGGGAAGATTAAAAAAGAGATCACAATTAAGTGCCACGGTTGCAGCAGTTCGCCCATAAGCCTCTCCAGCAGCGCGAAGTTTTCACTGGCGATCCTACATCGGTCGAGAAGTTTTCATCAACGACGATGTGTCGTCATTCGCGGTCAGTGGGTCCAATCGTCAAACGCAGCGCGCTGCTGAGCAATTTTCTGCCGCCTCACGCCTGCGGTGGGTACGGCGGCTGCGGCGGTGGCGGATAGGGCGGCGGGTAAGCGGCCTGGGGCGCCGGTATTACCTTCCATTCTGCAAACGCCAGGACGTAGAGCAGCACCAGCGTGCCCAGCGACGGAATCAGGCACAGCAGGGACAGCCACGGCGAAAATCCCGCTTTTTTCAGAATGAACCAGCACGGAATCATCACGATGGCAATCGTGATTACGATGATGATCGGAATCAGCGCCATCATCGCCATCACGATGTGCCGAATCGCGTCGGGATTCAGCTGCGGATTGTCCTGCAAAAGCATTGCAAGCATATGCATACAAACGCTCCAGAGATGGAATCGAACTCTGAGCCAAGCTACGTCGAATCACGGATTTTCGCAACCAGATTCTTTCGAATCAGGGATACAAGCAGAGAATTTCGGTAGAGATGCGGGGACTCTGGATCGAGGGGAAGACCTTTAGGCCACTTCCGACTTCATCGGCGGGGTCGCTGAGATTTCGCCCTCTTTCTCCTGGGCCATCCGCGCGATTGATACAACCGTGATGTCGTCTTCCTGCCCGAATATCTCGGCCGCCTTGACGATGAACGCTGCAGGCAGGTGGCTGATGGAGCGCGCGCGGTTGAAGCCGAACAGTTCGTTCTTCGCGTTTTTCGCTTCGATCACGCCGTCGGTGATCACCAGCAGGCGATCTTTCTGCTTCAACTGCATAGTTACCTGGTCGTAGGTGATGGAAGCATTCAGTCCGAGCGGCAAGTTACCCGTCATGGTGACTTCCTTGCCATTCAGGTAGGGAGCCAGGTGCCCGGCATTGGCGATGGTCGTTTTGCCATCGGCGGTGATATGCATCGCAACGGACGTTGCGTAGGACTGTCCGCGGCCGCACAGCCTGCGGTTCAGCGCTTCGAGCACAACGTGGGGCTCGTAGCTTGTTTCCACAATGGTGCGAATGGCGCCGACAATCAGTGCCACCTGCATACCGGCCTGCAGGCCTTTGCCGGTCACGTCGCCCAGCAGAATCAGTACGCCGCCTCGCCCATCGGGCAGGATTTGGAAGAAGTCGCCTCCCACCTGCTGCGCCGGCTTGTACTCGGTTTCCAGCACATATCCGGGAATGGTAGGGATGGCCTCTGGAATCAGCAATTGCTGAATCTGGCGTGCCTGGTCGATCTCTGCCTCCCACTGCTGCCGCAGGCGCAGCGACTGGAGGAAGCGCCGCATCAGCAGGATTGTGATCATGTTCAGCGAGACAATTACCGCGATCTGGCTAATGTGCAAAGCCATGCCAAACGGGAAGAAAGTCAGCGGCACATGCAGCACCAGCAGTTCCTGCTGGTAGAGGGAGACGATTACCAGGCCGACGGCAGGCATCGCCAGCCACGCCCCAGTGTGGTCTTTCCGCATGCCTTCCCATGCCACCCAAAGAAGCAATCCGCCGAGTAGAAGTTTCATGAGGATCGCAAGCGGGGCCAGGTAAACCACCGCGTGCATCGGGATGAGTTTCCCATACAACGGCGCACGCATCATGGCCATGGTCACGGCCAGCACAAAAGCGAACGACCAAACCATCTTGTGCATCCGCTCCATACGGCCCATGCGGAACCAGTAGGCCCAGAAGATGATCCAGAGCCCGATCACCATCGGAACCAGAACCGCATCCGCCAGCAGAAAGTGAAAAGAGGCAGGCAGAAGGGCTGTGTAGTTGCCCACCAGGCTTACCACGGCCTGCAGGGCCACTCCGCAACAAGCGAGGCCGAGCCACAAATACGCTTTCTCTTTACGATCGAGCCAGAAGAGGATAATCGCCACCGTGATAGCGAGCAGAACCACGGCAAGCTCAAGAAAACTGCTCACCTGGGAATGATTGACGGCATCCCAATCCAGACGAAGCATACGTTCAATCGGCGCGGCCTGCCCCAGCACGGGTGGCCCGTGCAGGCCGCCGGTATCCGGGTTGGTCAGCGGCGTCGCCGGGTCCATCCAGACGCGGATGGCAAACGTGATTTGTCCGCTCTTGATCCCTTTGGGAAGAGCGAAGGTCCGAGGCAGAGAGAGATAAGTTCTCACGCCATTCTGCTTAAAATGCCCAAACTCCCCGATGAATTGTCCATTCACATAGACCTGGTAGGCATCGTCGACATTATCGGGCATCTTGATTTCGAGGCCGCCCTCCGATAGTCCAGGATCGTATTGGACATTGGCCTTGAGCCGATACCACGCGTATCCCGAGTAGCCAGCATCGCCCAGTTGCGTCCATCCCGGCATGAATCCGCTGGTGCCCAGGAATGGGTCATAGGATCCCGAAGGCGGTGTCAGATCCATTGCAGCCCAGCCGGCGTCGTTAAAATCCGGTTGAGCCCATTGCATGTCGTCGCCTTTGTGAAATTTCCAAGGTCCGTTCAACTCCACGGTCGACGATCCAAGCACGACCTGTTCTGCCCAATGCGAGGTGGGAGCCGGTGACACGCTGGTGCTCGTTGTATTGGCGTCAGACGTGGGAGCGCCGATCGCGGACACGGGAAATGACATCGTGCCGAGGCAAAGCGCCGCGACGAGCATGGATATCTTCTTGCTTGTTACTGATAACCGCAACTCGAGCATCTGGGAAGTGGCCTCGCCCCACCGAGGTCGTTCAGCTTTGGCCCAATGGTATGCGGCGAGAATACGCGTTGCAGCCGCTCTACGGCAACACAAATTGACCGGTTCAAATTATTGCCAACAATAATTTGAACCGATTCAAGTGCAAAGCTGTTTCTACGTGATGTCCTCGGTATCGTAGACGGGATCGATCGTCCGCTTCTTGGGCAGACCGTGAACGGAGGCGAGCAGATCGTCTACGACATCCTCCAACTGGCGCTGGCTTTCAATGACGGCACTCATGCTCTTCAAGTCGTCCGATTCGGCGGTGCGCTCCACCAGCACCACCGCATGGCATTGCGCCACGTGATCCAGCCCCAGGCCCTCAGGGGTCTTGGCCTTGATGCTGACCTGGTCCATCTCGATTCCCAACAGGTCTGCGACCGATGAGCGCATGTCTCCGGCGATAGGCGCAATCTTCGGAGCGTTCATGATCAGGGTGGTATCGACATTGACGATGCGGAATCCGGCGTGTTGCAACTCTTCCATGGCAAGTTTCAGAAAGATTGCCGAGTTTGCATCCTTCCAGCGGGGATCACCCGGTGGAAAGAAGCTTCCAATATCTCCGGCTGCCACTGCTCCGAGCAGTGCGTCGGTCACGGCGTGCAACAGCACATCACCGTCGGAGTGTCCGACCAGGCCCTCAGGGTGCTCCAGCGTCATTCCACCGATGCGCAGCGGGATGCCTGCTTTGAACGCGTGCGAGTCCCAGCCAAATCCGATTCGTGTCTCCATTGTCTCCGTGCCCAGTTGTGGTTTCGCAGCGCTCAGCGAGCGCGCTGGTGCAGATAAAACTCCGCCAGTTCCAGATCGCCCGGCTGTGTAATCTTCAGATTAACCTGAGAACCGGGAACCACGGCCACCGGAAGTCCGGCGCGTTCGATTACCGAAGCTTCATCCGTCCCCACAAAACCCTCCGCAGTGGCGTCGGCCATCGCCTTTTGCAGCAATCCAAAGAGGAAACCCTGCGGTGTTTGGGCCTGCACAATGAACTCGCGTGGAATCGTAGCGGTAATGATTGCACCGTGCGCGGTGCGCTCGACCTGCTTGATGGTGTCAATTGCCGGCAGACCCACAATAGCCGCGCCGTGCTCTACTACTGCATCGATGGTCCGATCAATCGTGGCCGTGTCGATCAGCGGCCGCACCGCATCGTGTACCAGAATTACATCGTCCGGGTCGGCCTCAATGGCATTCAACGCATGCATCACGGACTCCTGCCGCGTATCCCCGCCTTCGACAACATGGGCGCGACAGCCGAGCCCGTACTCCGCGATCTGCGACTGCACGCGCTCCATTTCTGTCTTGCGCACGGCAACGTAAATCGCAGTCACTCGTTTGACCGCGGCAAACGCACGCAGCGAGTGAATCAGAATCGGAATCCCGTCCAGCGAGAGAAATTGCTTGGGCGGAGGTCCCGACGATGGGTCCTGGTCGTAGGGAAGCTTGGGTTGCGGTCCGGCCATACGTGTTCCGAGGCCCGCCGCGGGAAGGATCGCAAAAACCTGCATGACTCGCCGAGTATACAACCTCGCCGGTGTTCATTGCCGAAAGCTGAGCGATGGAAACGAAACCCGCCGAGCCGCCGGAGATAGAATGATCGCGTCGCCGATTCAGGACTCTTTCAATAGAGAGGAAAAGCACGATGCGGATTAGCTCGTTCGTTTTTGTTCCAGGCTCTTTGCTCTTGAGCGGTGCACTTGCGGTTGCCGCGCAGGCAGGCGTTCCCTCCGCTCAGAATGCTGGGCAGCCTTCCGTCGACAGCTGCGAGCGACTTGCCAAGCTCGAACTGCCGAACGCGAAAATCACCATGGCTAAGGCGGTGCCCGCGGGGACCTTTGAAGGCCCGCCTCAGATTTTTACCGGCGCCGACCTGTCCGCGTTTTACAAAATGCTGCCTGGGTTCTGCCGTGTCGTGGCACATGCCACGCCAACTGCAGATTCCGACATCCCCATTGAAGTCTGGATGCCCCTTGCCGGGTGGAACGGCAAGCTTGAGGGACTTGGCAACGGAGGATTTGCCGGCGCAATCGGCTACGACGGTCTCGGCGCCGCGATCGCCACGCGGCTATGCGGCCGCCGCCACCGATACCGGCCACTCCGGCTCGCCCGCCGACGCATCCTGGGCGCTCGGACATCCGGAGAAAGTCGTCGACTTCGGCCATCGCGGCATCCATGAGATGACCCGAGTCGCAAAGCTCATCGTTCCGCAGTTCTACGGATCGGCGCCGAAGCGCTCCTACTTCGATGGGTGCTCCGATGGCGGCCGCGAAGCGCTGATGGAAGCGCAGCGTTATCCCGAGGACTACGACGGAATACTCGCCGGTGCGCCCGCCAATTACTGGACCGGACTGCTGTCCCTCGCGGTTGTCGACACGCAGGCCCTCACGGCGACTCCGGACAAGTTTCATTCCGCCGGCAAAAATTCCCACCATCGCCAATGCCGTGCTCGCGGCCTGCGACAAACTCGACGGAGTGGCCGACGGCATCCTCAACGATCCGCGCCAGTGCCATTTCGATCCTGCTTCGATCGAGTGCAAGGCGGGAGATAGCTCGGACAAATGCCTGACCACAGCACAAGTCACCGCACTTAAACAGATTTACGCGGGAATCCATGACTCACAAGGGCCAGCACAATCTTTCCCGGATATCTGCCCGGCGCTGAGGATGGACGATCCGGCTGGGGCCTTTGGATCACCGGCCCGGCTCCCGCAAGAAGTGCTGATGGCCTTCTTCGGAATCGGCTACTACTCCAACATGGTTTACGAAAAATCTGACTGGACCTACAAGTCATTCACGCTGGATAGCGGCATGAAGGCGGCGAAGGAGAAAACGGCAGCAGCGCTTGATGCCGTGAATCCCTGATTTGAGCGCCTTTCGCAACCATGGCGGCAAGCTGATCCTCTATCACGGCTGGGATGATCCCGCGATTCCTGCTCTCAACACTGTGAACTACTACGAAAACGTGATCGCGAAGATGGGCCGCGCCGATACCGATTCTTTCGCGCGCCTCTACATGATCCCAGGAATGCAGCACTGCGGCGGCGGACCCGGTGCCGACAGCTTCGGCGCATTCGTCGGCTCATTGTCCAATGATCCGCAGAGGAACGTCGTGATCGCCTTGGAGAACTGGGTTGACAAGGGAACCGCACCAGGCACAATCATCGCGGCCAAGAGACCAGAAGGGCATCCGCTGGGCAATCCGACGATGACGAGGCCGCTGTGTCCATATCCTCAATCCGCGATGTACAAGGGCAGCGGCGATACCAACAGCGCGGAAAACTTCGAATGCACGAGTCCGAAAAAATAGCGAAGGCCTGAATAGGGCGTTCTACTCAGTTCCCGCATCAACGTACAGCATCTCGTTGCTCGTCGTAAATCCAAGCTTCTCGTAAACGGGCTGACCCTTCTGCGATGCGTGCAGCGCAACCACGCGAATGCCGCGCCGTCGAGCCTCATCCATGCACTCGCTCATAAGCGCCTGCGCGAGTCCGCGCCTTCGATACTCTGGCTCCACAAAGACGTTCAGCACATACCCGCGCTGTTCGCCCGCAGGATCGAGATAGTGCGGCGCCCAATCCAACACCAGCAGCCCTGCCGACGCAATCGCGCGATCACCATCGCTGATAATCCAACCCACATATTTGTTGTCCGCAAGCATTCGCTTGACCCACGGTTCAAAGTTCCGTCCCATCTCTTCGAGCACAGGCTCGGGCGCGCTGCCCGCATCTGCAAACATCGCCCTGCGGTGGCGAGTGATCAGCGCGGCATCCTCGACGGTGGCTCTCCGCGTTTCCAGCATGAGGTGAGTATAGGGAATCAGGACCGTGCGAGGCTTCATCTCAGTCGCGCGCTCTTCTTTAAGCACACGTCCACGCCGTATCATCCATTCGTGCGCACATCGCCCTTGCTCGCGCTGGACACGTCCCTACTCAAGCCCGGCATGCGCCTGGCTGTCGGCCTTTCCGGAGGGGCTGATTCGGTGGCGCTGCTGTGCGCACTCGCTGAGCGGAGCGGGGAACTGGGCCTCGTGCTTCATGTCGCTCACTTGCATCACGGCTTGCGCGGCGAAGAAGCTGACGCCGACCTCGAGTTTTGTCGCGACCTTGCCGGAAAACTTGGCCTGCCGTTCCACGAATCCCGCGTCGACACCGCAGCCGAAGCGCGACGGGAGCCTAAATCTCCGGCGTCTGGATCCTCCCACAACATTCCTTCCGATTCCATTGAAGGCACCGCTCGTCGCTTACGCTATTCGTGGTTTCGGAAACTCTTGTCCAAGAGTCTGCCCCATGCAGCGGCGATCGACGCAGTTGCCACTGCGCACACCCTGGACGACCAGGCCGAAACCGTGCTCGCCAAATTTCTTCGCGGTGCGTGGACAGAGGGATTATCGGGAATTCACCCGGTTCTGCAATTTCCTGAAGGCGTCATCATTCGCCCGCTTCTTCACACGACTCGCGTTGAAATCGAAGCTTTTCTCAAGGCGCGCAATCAGCCGTGGCGCGAGGACTCCACCAACCGGCACCTGACATTTACGCGCAATCGAATCCGCCACGAACTGCTGCCGCAACTCGGAACCTGGAACCCACAGCTCCGCGATCATCTGGCGCAGATGGCAGAGTTGGCTCGCGATGAAGAGTCGTGGTGGCAGGCCGAAGTTGCCCGTGTGGCCGAGCAGGTGATTCTTCGCGGCCGGCCCGTTCGCGGCGGAGGCCGGGCCACCACCACCGCCGACGGCATCGCCCTCGACCTGGCCCTTCTCGCCGCCGAGCCAGTTGCCTTGCAGCGTCGTGTGATCCGCTATGCCGCTGGGTTGCTTGAGGCTGCGCCGGACTTCGTTGCTACCGAGGCGCTCCGCATGCTGGCGCTAACCGGCAAAGCTGGCCAGAAACTGGAGCTTGCCCAGGGGCTTCGCGCTGACCGCACGCACCGCGAAATTCGTCTCACTCGCGTCCCCAGCACTGCGCTCGCTGAGTCTGCGCTTCAAGTCGAACAGTACGAATGTGTTATCCCCGGTGAACTGGTCGCGCCCGCATTTGCTTGCCGCATTCGGATCGAGCTGGCGGATCCCGTGGCCCCACGCGACGACGCGCCATTGAAAGCTGTTCTTCGCCCGTGGAAGCCCGGGGACCGGGTTCACCTGCGCTACTCTTCCGGCCCGCGGAAGGTCAAGGAAGTGCTTGAGCGCATGAAAGTTACGGGGGCGGACCGCAGCCGGTGGCCAGTTCTTGAAGTGGCAGACCATATCGTGTGGATGCGGGGAGTCGAGGTCGATCCTGAGCCCGGTCTTCGCATCTCGGTTGAACCAATTCGCGTCGGAATCTGACTAGCTCCGGCGTCAACCGTTGCTGCGCGCTCTTCCCGGTTTTCCGTTGACCTACCGGATTCCCACTGTTCCGGCCCGTGCACTTCTTCAAACTTCATTCATGCTTCGGAGTACAATCGAGGTTACTGCACATCCGCGCGGTGAGTGCGTAGTGTCTGTTGTGAAGAGGACGCGCACTTTCTGTGACTTCAAGGACTGCTCGGGCGTCTAAAAAGGGATGATGTAGGCGGTGTTGGAAGTTCTTAAGCGGCTTCTCCCCGCCGGGAAAGAGGATCCTGGTGAATTCGACCGTCAAAACGATCATGTTCTGGGTCTTTATACTTATCTGCCTGGTGCTGCTGTGGGGCGTTGTCCAGCACGGCACTATCGGCCAGGGTAAAGACACGGAGATACCTTATTCGGAACTGTACGACAAGGTGCAGCAAGGGCTGGTACAGGACGCTGCCATCCAGGGCACCGATCTCCGCGGCCATATGAAAGCGACGCCGAAGGAGCAGTTCCATACCACGGTCGGAGACCACTACGACGATCTTGAGAAGGCGATGCTGGCCGCGCACGTCAGCTTCGGTAAGAAGGACGCGCAAAGCAATCTGCTGCTCCCGATTCTCTTTAACGTCGGCCCGTTTGTTCTGCTTGGCGCCATCTGGTTCTTCATGTTGCGCCAGATGCAGTCCGGCGGCAACAAGGCGCTCTCGTTCGGCAAGAGCCGCGCCCGGCTGCTGTCGATGCAGCAGAAGAAAGTCACGTTCAAAGACGTGGCTGGCGTGGATGAAGCCAAGGAAGAGCTGAAGGAGATCATTGAGTATCTGCGCGAGCCGCAGAAGTTCCAGAAGCTCGGCGGACGCATTCCCAAGGGTGTGCTGCTCGTCGGACCTCCGGGCACCGGCAAAACGCTGCTGGCCCGCGCGGTGGCCGGCGAAGCCAACGTGCCGTTCTTCTCCATCTCCGGCTCTGACTTCGTTGAGATGTTTGTAGGCGTAGGCGCAAGCCGCGTTCGCGACCTGTTCGAACAGGGCAAGAAGAATGCGCCCTGCATCATCTTCATCGACGAAATCGATGCTGTCGGCCGTCACCGTGGCGCAGGCCTCGGCGGCGGGCACGATGAGCGCGAGCAGACGCTGAACCAGTTGCTCGTCGAGATGGACGGCTTTGAATCCAACGATGGCGTGATTCTCGTCGCCGCGACTAACCGCCCTGACGTTCTCGATCCCGCACTGCTTCGCCCCGGCCGTTTCGACCGCCGCGTGGTTGTGGGCCTGCCCGATGTCCGTGGGCGCGAAGAAGTTCTTCGTGTACACGTGAAGAAGGTGCCCGTTGCCGACGACGTGAACCTCAACATTCTTGCCCGTGGAACACCGGGCTTCAGCGGCGCCGACCTGGCCAATATGGTCAACGAGGCCGCGCTGAATGCAGCCCGCGTCAATCGTAAGCAGGTTGTTATGTACGACTTCGAACTTGCGAAAGACAAGGTGCTGATGGGCGCCGAGCGCAAGTCGATGCTGCTTACGGATGAAGAGAAGCGCGTCACTGCCTATCACGAGGCCGGACACGCGCTGGTTTCGATCAAGCACGAACACTCCGATCCCATCCACAAGGTCACGATTATTCCTCGTGGCATGGCGCTCGGTGTGACGATCTTCCTGCCCGGCGATCGCCACAACTATACGCGCGAGTATCTCGAAGCCAATCTTGCTATCGCGTACGGCGGACGCACGGCTGAGGAGATTTTCCTCAACCAGATGTCCACCGGCGCAGGCAGCGACATTGAGAACGCCACCGATCTCGCCCGCCGCATGGTTTGCGAGTACGGCATGAGCCGCCTCGGTCCGCTGACCTTCGGCAAGAAGGAAGAGCAGATCTTCCTCGGCCGCGAGATCGCACAGCACCGCGACTTCTCAGAGGAAACGGCGCGCCAGATCGATCTTGAGGTTCGCCGCCTGATCGATGAGGCCTACCAGTCCGCACACAGCATTCTCGAGGCCCACCAGGATGCAATGCACCGCATTGCGGCAGCCCTGCTGGAGCGCGAGACGATCGATGCCGAAGAAGTGAAGATGCTGATCGACGGCAAGGAACTGCCACCGATGCGCTCGATCCTGGCTTCGCCCAGCGACGGCAGCGGCGGCGGCGGACAGCAAGTGCTCAAGCCCGACACTCGCGGCGGCTCCGGCTTCCCCGAGGGGTCACCGTCGCCTGCATAACCCCGGGGGCAGACGCGGCTTGCGCCGCACAAACTTAGATCGACTCAGGGCCGCTCCTCAAGGAGTGGCCCTTTCTCTTTGTGTCGAGCCGATGTCTCAAAAGCGAGACATGGGGCACCCGGCCCTTACCCTTTTGCAGAATGATTTTCTCACCGTAAATTGAACCTAGAGCCTCGCTGTTTCGACATAGAGATAAATGCCACCAGAAAGCGCAAACCGACTCCAGTTCGAATGGCTTGCGCTTCGGTGCCAGTCTGGTGAGCCCGGATCTTTCGAAGACTTGATTGCAGTGATGGAGCGGCCGTTGCTTTATTACGCAATGAGCCTCACAGGCACGCAAGACGGCGCCCTCGATGTCCTGCAGGAAGTATGGATCAAAACATTTCGCGGTATTCGGAAACTGAAGGATCCTGGTTCTCTGCGTTCATGGTTGTACTCCATTACTCACGGGATCGCGGTGGACCGAATTCGGAAAAACTACTCCCGCGAGCAGGCGGAAATGGGTCAGCTCGAAGATTTTCAGGAAGCCGATGAGCCTTCATTTGCAAATGAAGATGCTGCGGCGGTGCATCAGGCCTTGAGTCAAATTGGAATCAAGCATCGCGAAGTTCTGGTTCTGCATTTTCTTGAGGACCTATCTGTCGCGGAAATCGCGGAAGTAGTTGGCTGCACCGAGGGGACAGTGAAATCCCGCATCCACTACGCCAAAAAAGCAATGCAGGAGATTCTGAGAGGAGTGAATCATGGAACAACAAAATGACACACTGCGCGAGCGCTTGTTGTCGCGCCTTCCCCAGCCGGAGAATCTTGCCGGCTTCGCGAGAGAGACGGCGTCGTTGCTGGCGAAGCACGAACGAGGCGCTCTCACGCTGGATTATTTCGCAACGAACTTGCCTTCCATTGGTCTGCGCCATGTCGTGTTTTTTGTGTCTTAACATGGGTCTGGAGTTCCCGGCGGAACCTGAATCCGCGGCCCTTCACATGCTTGCTTTCATTGGGAGGTGATGCTGTCTTCGTTGTGTATCTGCGATAGATGGTCGGTACCGGATCTACAACAGCCAGGTCGCCACTCTCAAGGAACTCAAGCAAGTTCAACTTGCAGATCCTCGAACTCCAGGCTTCGCTGCAAAGGGATCGCTCTCCTCAGTCTTGATTGCGCAAAAGCCCCAGCCCTTGTGACCGCTCGTTGTTGATTCTGCGCGAGCGGCAGGAAGACAGAAGCAGATCCTTCGATTCGCTTACCCCACGAACGATGAACTCGTTCGCGGGGCCCCAAACGCGCTCCTCTCAGGATGACACTGCTGGGTGGATGTTTGTGGCTTCCCGCTCTTGACGCGATGATGATGCCTCGAGGTGGCACGCCTGGCAGCGCGAGAAGCAGATCCTTCGATTCGCTTACTCCACGAACGATGAACTCGTTCGCGGGGCCCCAAAGCGCTCCGTTCAGGATGACACAGCTGGGTGGATGTTTGTGGCTTCCCGCGCGCGATGATGACTGCGTCAAATCGGCGCGCCCGGCATTGCGAGAAGTAGGTCCTTCGGTTCGCTTACCCCATGGACACTCGTTTCCATGGGGCCCCGAAGCGCTCCGTTCAGGATGACACAGCTGGATGGAAGGCGGAGATCCGATGCGGCATCAGGTCGTTTCGACTGGAGATGGCGCTTGAGGAGGGAGCGAGGGCGGCCGGTACAGCATGGCAGGGAGCAGCATGGATACATAAGCACATGCCGTCACGGCCAGCGCCCACGCTACATACTGCCAACTGCAACGGAGTATCCAGCAGGTCGCAATGGCCGACGCGAGGGCAATTGTTCCGGTGACGAGGAACGCGCGCGCAACTCTGGCAACCGTTGGGCTGCGGAAGGTTTCGCCGGCGATCGGACTGAAGCCCTGGATCGAGGTGCTTTCCGGCGAAGTCTCAGTCGCTCTCCAGCGTTCGATCGACCGCAGTAGTCTCCGCTGTGTGGCGAGCCAATCCAAGCGTATGCAGGATGAACGCATTGATCTGGCCGGTCTCAGGGTTGCGAAACCGCACCATCGGCTGCTGCCGGAACCAGTTCGAGGGCGCCGCCGCCACCGTGCCGACTTCCACAACATCCGCTGGATTGAGCGCAATCGCGATGCGCTCGCTTTGATAACAGAGCCTTCCGTTTTCGAAGCGAAGCAGGCCGGCGTCGCAAAAGCGATAAACGCTGTAGATGCGCGCCTCGCCATCCGGGGCGAGTCCCACGATCTGTCCGTCGACGCCAAGCTTTGCCGTCAGTTTTCGCCGCAGACGCCCGTAACTGCGGGACATTGTAGCTGCGGTCACGGCCTTTGTAAGCGTACATCCAAGGACAATTCCGCCCAGGATCGGTGCGATTCCGAAGCCGGTAAACCTCTCGAGGAGCCAGGCAACCAGGAGTCCAGCACCGCAGCTGCCGAGAACCACGGCCCAACTGTAGGCACCTGAATTGGCCCTCTGCCAGGACGGCGTGAAGAGGATTGCGCCGCTCTCCTGCGCCGGGATTTCATAATGCTCACCCGGATCGTCGCTGGCGCACAGGGTCTCCACTTCGGCCGATTCCAGTCTCGCCGGAGCGGCCAGAGCTCGAATGCGCCTGAGCGTGGATGGATGCGAGGAGAACCACTCCACCATGGCATTCATGTCAAGAGGACTGTCATTGTTGCGAGAGATTCTGGCCAACGAGCTGATCATTGCTCGCGGATCTCCGGTGAGCGTAGCGGCGCTGGCATCGGCCGCAAACTCGCGCCTTCTCGATCCATGCAAAGCGGCAAAAAACACGGCGATGGGAAGGACGATGGCCATGGCCAGCCCGCCGGGCAACTCGTATAGAGCGTCATGCACCGGCGTTTCGCATAGAAGCATTGCGATACAAAGGGCCGTCCACGCGCGGTTCGAATGACGCACGTGCGACAGTTCGTGGGCCGCCACCGCATCCACTTCGCGCTTGCTGAGCAGGCGGACCAGAGGAGCCGTCAGGAAGATTTTCTTACCAGGCAATGCAAATGCGTTCGCAACCTGAGAGCGCGTCGAGAATGAGACGAAGACCCCGACCTGAGGGCATCCCGCCCTGGCAGCCAGTGCTGCGACACGCTCTTTCAACTCGCCGGCGGTGATCTGCCGGGTGCTGGAGCGCGCTCGGGCTCGATTCCACGTTCGGCGCAAGAGAAGAGAAACTGGTGCAGCCGCGAGCCAGCCGGCCGCAGCGAACCAGTTGTCTCGATACATTTGCGGCAATGCGCCCACGACCGAGGTCAGGATGAGAGGAACTACCGCATAGGCCCAGAAGACCTCGCCGAATTTCCCGCTTCGCACTGGGCTACCGCGCATCCTGCTTCCCAACGCTACGCCGGCAGCAACGCAGAGCAAGGGTGGCCAGAGGTCCACAAACAGGGCTGCGAAGTCGGCCAGAGGAGTTGAGAACAGCAGAATGCGCAGTGGGGCATCCGCCTGCAGTTGCGAGGCTGCGGCCATCCAGATCATGGTGCCCAGCAGGATCGCGGAAAGGGCCAGCGGTGCATATCCCACTCGCGACATGATGGCCGCAATCAGCGTCATTGCCAGCGCCAGGGCAAGCAGCGGCAGATAAACGCCGGCCAGTTGATCGGGCCGGTAGCCAAACCGAATCTTGATCGGCGGAGGCACAACGCCGGGTGCGAATTGGACGGTCCGGTTCTCGCGCGATCCGCTTCCCGTCTCTGTCATTTCCACCGAGAACGATTCAAATCCGAGGCGCGGATGATTTACAAAGAGTTCAATGCCGGTGGATCCATTGAGATATCGCGCGATGGGTGCAAGGTCTACCACGGCTTCGAGCGCAAGGCCATCGCGCCGCAGCGCCCGCGAGCAACGAATCGTGCTTCCTCCGGTTGTGTCAGCCTTCGGGCTGTCCTGGCAGTGCAGAACCTCCGGCAAGAGCCGAGCCAGTTCCGCTTGGTTGTTCTGGGACCAGGCGCTGATCGAGGCCTCTCCGGTGGTGTCCAGGTGAACCTGCACATACTGATTGGGACTCATTCGGGGTGAGCAACTGCGCCCATCCCACGGGGAACGAAAGGAAGCACAGCACTGCAGCAAAGGCACCCGCAAAAATCTTTCTCATCGACACGGCTGGACCTTCCTCTGGATTTCGGTGTCACCCATTGTCGCCTATGCGGATGCGATTGAAACGGGATTTTCTCTTCGCGCAGGCTACTTAGGGAAAGAGTTTGGGAAGGTTAGCAGCGTTGTCCGCCGAGATCGTTCGCTGAGATTGGCGCTCGTGAGATATCAACCGTTCTCTACCTGGGTACCGGCTGCATCTGCGGTTTCTTCCAGGTTCCGTTGATGACCGTATCGCCGGGCAAATACACGCGGAAGACCGAGTAGAACGGCCCGTCCGGCGCAGGGAGCCAGTTTGCCTGCTTCGCCGACCCGGGGCTAGCGTGCGCGATATAGAACGTCAGCGATCCATCCAGACCGTATTTGTACGACTTCAGCATGGTCGAGTTCAGCACGTATCGCTTCAATGGATTTTCCACGAGCAGCTGCGTCTTGCCGTCATACATCGTCAACGACCAGAACGCCTTGGTCGGTGGAAGATCGCCCTTCGCAAAGTGGAGCTCATAGCTTGACTTCGAGGCATCCAGCGGCTGATGATTCGCGTCCACAAAGTAGCCGAAGTAGAGAGCATCCTGCTTTGAGTTTCCGTACAGTCCCAGCTTGGCCCCAACGAATCGATAGAGGTAATTGTTCCTCAGGAAGTCGCGCGTGCCAAACATCTCACCGCTTGAGATCTGGTCGGTGTTGATCTTCTTCATCACCGTCGCAAGATCCGCATCCGAGTCCTTGATGCCATTCTGGATGGCCTGCTGAATTTCAGGCGAAAACTTATTGAGGTCGAACGTCTGCCCAGGACCGATGTTCAGCGTCGCGAAGCGCGCCAGCAAGGCGCTCTCAGAAGGATGCGGCGGGCAGAATTGAAAGAGGAAGTTCACATAGGGAAAATTCTCCGCACCGGAGGGAAGCTCCCCGATTTTTGGCCAGATTACCGCTGGAGCTGCGGCGGGAGCAGGCTGCTTCAAAAATGCGCTTAGCAGTTGCGCCTTATAGCCCGCTTGAATCTTATTCACTCTTGGCAGATCGGCCGCGTTGAAGAGCTGCGTGCGGAAGATGATGTAAGCGAACTGCGTCTCCGAACGAATCACCGCCCTGACGCCTGGGGGCGTCGCACCACTCCATCCCGGTCCCGCAATCATGAAGCGCCCGCCGTCATTCCCATATGCCCGCGTGCCCAGGTAGGCGAAGTTGAAGGTGTAGAGGTCAACCATTTGGCCTGTGTAGTAACGATTCGGCTCGATCTTTGGAACTGTCACCACGAGGGGCTCCGCACGCAGGTCCATCCACAGGTACGAGTACGGCGTATCCGAGTTCGGAGTCACCACAAACTTGTCGGCAGGCGTTGCCACCGACTTCGAGCTGTGCACGGTGTTGAACGGTCCCTGGTAGTCATGATTCGCGGTATCGATTGCTTGCTTGTACATCGTCTGGTAGTTCGCCACCATGGGGAAGCCGTAGATGTAAGCTTCCTTCGCAATTTCGCGCGCATCACCGGTTGAAACTCCGCCTTCGGGCGTCTTCTTTGCGTTGCCGCATCCCGCGATAAACACTATGCATGCGACCGTGCCAGCCCACCGCAACCTGCCCAGAATAGCCACGCTCATCCGTGTCCTCCTCGTTGAAGGCCAACGATAGAGCAGTACGCCGGAATTCCAACTGTCGATTCTGTCAGGGTGATTGCAGCGATCGATTGCGAAGTCGCTCGCGCCAAGAATCCACCGCACAAGGAGGGGTATTCACGCTCCGCCGTGTTGTTGGCGACTTGTCAGTGTTCAGGTGGCGACGGCTGGGAACATGGGTTTTGTTTGCCTGTGCAAACTAACAGTGGACAAAGGATTGCAGGGGTCTAAGACTCGACTACTGAGTGCGTGCCGCCGCCCCGCTATTTACTTCGAGCACACCACTCTTGTCGGAAGTTCAGCGGAAGGATTGGTCATGAAAAGTCTATCGACGGTCTCGCGACGTGACTTCTTCACGCTGGCTACCGCGGGATTGAGTTTGGCAAATCCTTCAGTGCTATTCGCTGAGCTGCGGAGGGAACTGGAGAGCGAGGCGCGTCCGTCGATGCATCCTGACCAGGCATTGAGCGATCTGCTCAACGGCAACAGGCGTTTCGTGAAGGGGCAAACCCTCGCTCCCCGACGAACCCCTGCGGATTTCAGCCGGCTTGCGACAGCACAGTATCCCGAGGCCGTGGTTGTCAGCTGCGCGGATTCGCGCGTGGCGCCCGAGATCATATTTGACGCGGGCGTAGGAGACATTTTTGTCGTACGAGTAGCCGGCAATGTGATCGACGGGGCGGGCGTGGTGGTCAAGGGCAGCATTGAGTATGCCATCGCGGAATTGAATGTGCCCCTCATCATGGTTCTTGGTCACAGCGGTTGCGGCGCGGTGAAAGCTGCAAAGCAACTGATTGAGGACAAGGGTTCATTACCGGGCGCAATCAATGGACTGGTGGAATTGATCAAGCCAGCCGTGATCCAGAGCAAGGGAATGTCGGGAGACGCACTGGAGAACGCAATCAAGAAGAATGTGGAGATCGGCGTCGCGCGACTCAAAGGACTAGAGCCGATTCTGGCACCGCGAGCCAAAGATGGAAAGCTGAAGATAGTCGGGGCCACATACGACTTGCATACGGGAACAGTCGACGTTGTGTAGCCCGAAGGACTTGTTTTCAAAAACTCGGCCGGGTTTTGAGCAGTGCTCTTCACAGTTCTCTCACTGCCTCAAGGGCCCGTCGGCTTGCAGATGTACTTTGGTATTGACTGGAGGAACTATGAAGAGAATGATGCGCATGACGGCGCTCTTGACAGGGCTCCTCGCTTCTCAACTTTGTTTGGCACAGGCACCGGCCGGCGCCCCAGCTGGTGCGACCGGAGTTTGCAAGGATGGGACGTATACAAGCGCGGCCAGCAAATCTGGCGCCTGCAGGGGCCATCAGGGAGTCAAAACCTGGTTTGCAGCTCCCGCTGCGCCCTCATCGACGACCCCGAAAGCTCAACCAGCTCCGGCTCCTGCCGCGAACTCGGCACCGGCTCCCGCGCCGACCCCGGCTCCGGCACCTCCAAAGAAATCAGCGAATAGCGCTGCAACGCCCGCACCCGGAGGCGGTGCCGGCCAAGTCTGGCTAAATACGGCAAGCAACGTCTATCACTGCCCTGGCTCGCGCTACTATGGCACAACCAAAGCTGGCGCGTACATGACCGAGGCGGAGGCGAAGGCAAAAGGTGCCAAGCCCGATCACGGGAAAGCTTGCGGTAATTGATCAGGGTAGAGGCAGCCAAATTCAGTAGACACCCGGCACCAACGCCGAGGTTTCATTACGATAGGCGCCATATTTTTCACCAAAGGCGTTATAGAGGTTTGCTTCCTCAAGCTGGGTTTTGCGCAGGTAGGCGATGATGGCCAGCGCCAAGCCGACCAGTGCGTGCATCTGTCCTGACACGATCGCCGTGCCGGCATACATCGCCAGCAACGCGGTGTAGATGGGGTGGCGCACTAGTCTGTAGGGGCCGTTCCGTATCAACTCGTGGTCGGCTTTGATGGTGATTTCGCCGCTCCAGTTGCGGCCGAGAACGCGCCGCGCCCAGATTGCCAGCGCCAGTCCTGCGCATTCCGCCACGAGGCCAATCAGCTTCACGATCAATGCGTCGGGCAGGAATCGCTGGTTAAGCCCGCGAATGGGCACGATCATCAGGAGCAGAGCAGCATTCGCGAGAACCACGTGCACTCCCCGCGAAAGTTTTGATTCCGAGGAGACCGCAGGCGCCGAGTTCTTTGCTTCGATCTCCCAGTAGATGCTGAATATGACCCACGGTACGAACGACGCGATTACAGGCCATCCGTGCGCTGGAGAGAAGACGGAGACGTGTTTGTCCATCCACGGCTTGATGACGGGCCGTGCCAGCAGCGCGCCGACAAATGCTCCAGCCGTGGCAGCATAGCGGACAGTTTGATTTGAGCTTTTAGTAGGGGGTTGATCGGCCATCTTTTTCAAAGGGTAGCATCGATCTGTCGTGCTGAGAAATCCTGGGGTGGAAAGCGAGTGGAAGGTAGGTTCTTCCCCTGCGCTACCCCATGGATACTCGTGTCCACGGGGGCACCAAGGCGCTTGTTCAGGATGCACGGCGGGTGGGTGTGCATTCCCTTTGACGCGAAACTCAGAAGATCTTGTAGCCGATGCCGGCGCTGAATCCGTAGGGCTTGAGGGTGCCGTTGATCCAGTTGGGCCAGAGCTGATACTCGAAGTCGACCGGTCGCACGCTCAGGCGTCTGGTCACCTTCAGGTCAACGCCGCCGCCTAGAGCCACGTTGGTGAATCGGCCATAGGCTTCGTTATACTCGAAAGTCATCCGACCCAGTCCGACGAGCGCCTTGCCATAGGGTGTTACGCCGAGCCGTTTGAATTCATGAATGGGCACGCGCGGGCCGATCAGGTAGTTGTCCTGGGTGATGTCGAGGTATGAATTCTCGCGCAGCCAACGTGCTTCGCCCTCTACCTGTATCCAGCGAGTCATCTTCAGGTCCACGTAAAAGCCCGCGCCAAAAAGACGTTGTGGACTGGCTTGCGGAACGCCGCCCCCGGCGTAGTCCGGTTGAAACACCGAGCCGATTCCGCCCGCGGTCAGCGACAGCTGGCCACGATATGCCGAAGGGGTCACCTGCGCATGCAAAGAAGGAGCAGCGCAAATCAAACAGCTGAAAACAAAGGCTACGATTTGTCTCATGAAAAAGGGGTTCACTCCTGATGGTGAATCGTCGAACCGCGCAACGCAGAATCGGCAATCGCAGCAATCGCAACAAAAAATGTGCTCGGCAATCCGAAGTCTTCAAGCCGATGCGACCCGGGAGGCAGCGACCTCGGATCAATCCCAAAGGAGAATCAGCTTTGTGTTGCCGTCAGTATAAAGGCTCAGAAGCGGATAACGAAGTTACCGTTATCCGATCCTGAGCCCGATGGAACCGATCCTACTGCTGTGGGTTAGGTGATCCGCCCGTCTGTTGTTGCTGAGGTCCCTCCGCCTGCGAAGGCGTGGGCTGATCCGATGATGCTGCAGGTGGCTGCGTTCCACCTGTCGTCGGTGTTGCCGGAGCAGTTGCGGGAGCTGGATCGCCCGCCGCCGGCTGTGCCGCTGCGCCATTTGCATTCGGCTTTGTGGCGGCGTTAGCGTTTGCAGCCTGCGACTGTGCATCGTCGTAGCGCTGCAGCCTGAAGTAAACCGGTGTCACTTCCAGCGGCATCTTGTCACGCGGATTCAGCGGAGCGTAGAGCTTGGCATTCAACTGATGCACGTGGTCATCCCATGGATCAGTCTTCAACCAGCTTCCCAGTGGAAGCGCGGGAATCTGCGCGAGGTCATCCCAGTTGATCTTGGGAGCGCTGTGGGCCAGCGTCGTCATCCACGGCGTTCCATCGGTCTTCAGCAGGGAATCGCCCAGCTTCGGTGTGTTGAGGGCCTTCAGCTCCTGGCTGCGATCGGCGAGTTGCGCCCAATAGAGGCCAGCAGTCGACAGCTGATCCTTGTACATGGAGGCATCCAGGTATTCCTGCGCCTTGGCGGCTGCCTCCTGGTTGTCGTGATCGGTGTGGTTCATGTTGATGCGGCGGAACGAAGACTCATCCGGGAACATCAGCCGGTCGTTGAATGCATACCGGGTGTCGATGTGGTGGCCGAGCGCAATATGCGCCAGCTCCATCGAGATTACCGACGCAATCGTAGCTTCGTTGCGCGGCATGGTGTCGATGAGGCCCTTGCTGAGCAGGATGGTGTTGCCCACCGTGGTGGTTTCGATGGTGTTCGTCAGCATGATCCGGCAATGCACCGGCATGCTGAGCTGAATGTTGTTCGGGACCACGAGGTTGGTGACGATCTGATCGAGCACGGTGGTCTCGAAACCGTTTGGCGTCAGTGGAGCGACAAGTCCGGCCTGCTCCAGGCGGTCAATCACGTTGTTCTCAGCCTGCAGAACCCACTGGCGCGACGCCTGCAGCGGGCTCACGTCCTGCGAGTCGTCGCTCTTATCCTCGGCATCTTCCACCTTCATGCTGACGCTTTCGCTGTCACGCGTGGGTAGCTTGAGGCTGTAGCCCCAGAAGTGCGTCTGCGCTTTCAGGCCTTGCTGCTTATCGCCGTCGCGCGTGGTTTCTTCAACGTAGATTGCGACCGGAAGCCAGATGCCCGGCTGCACGTTCATACGCCAGCTGTCGAAGTGGAAGTAGTAGCGCGAGTCTTCCTCGGACTTCGGTCCTGTGTAGGTTCCGTTGAAGCGGACGACATTGCCTTCCTGATCCTCAATCCAGATGCGGCCATAGAAACGTCCCATGCCGGATACCTTTGGATGCACATCAAACACCCAGGTCCGCACCGATCCGAGGAATTCGCGCCGCACATAGCTGAACACGTAGTGTTGCTCATCGAATCCCGTCGGATCCAGGAACATCATCTGCATGAAGCCGGTGGGGTTATATGTGAAGTGCTTATCGAGGCCAAGGGCCTTCGTCAATCCCGTGATTGCTCCCATTGAGCCTTTGAACCAGCCGTGCTTGGCACTATCTTTCGCCTCGTAGGTCTTATCAAAGAAGCCCTTGCCAAAATCAACGCGGCTCAGCGTGTACTGATCGCCGATAGGCACCTGGTAGAGCTTTACGTCAGGCCGTGTGTCCTGGATATATGTCTCCACGAGCGGGGTCCGTTGCTGGATCGCCTTGATGAGGACCTTCTCCTGCCCGATTGCCTTTTGCACAAGCGCTGCCTGATCTGGGGTCAATTGGTGAATCTGCTCGTAACGCGGAGCTTTTTTCGCATACGCCCATGACGTCCCAAGAAGCAGCGTCAGGAGGGTTAGGGCGATCTTTCTGGACATCATGTCATCTCCTAGGATGATTCTTTCTTGCCGTTCTAAGACGGTGCCTGACTTCGTCGCAACTGGTCATGCACTGCCGGGGTCATTGGTGCAAATTGGACGCTATGCCAATTGAAACGTGATGGTGATGTTGGTTGTCAAATCAACGGCCTGTCCATTGCGCGTCGCGGGGCGAAAACGAATCTGCGAAGCCACGCGGCGAGCCTCTTCATCGAGTCCGTGGCCTAATCCGTGAACCACGCCCTGGATGACGACCTGTCCCGAGGCGGTGAACGTCACGCGCAGAATTACATCTCCCTGAACCCGCAACTGGCGCGCTTCCGGCGTGTACTGCACGGCCGGTTTGGAAAGAACTTCGAGATTGGTGGGTGCTACTTGACGCGGCGACTGCGCCATGGCAGGCACCGCCATTTGCGTCTGAATTCCAGCAGACGCGACCTTGCCACCCGTTGCATAGCCGGTCGTTGCGGTTCCAGTTCCACCGGGGATTCCAGCTTGCGCGACCTTGCCCACGGTGCCGGCATTCGAACCGGACTTCAATCCATTGCCGATTCCGGCCGATCCCACAACTCCATGGGGAGCGACAGCAGGACCCTGCATGCCGCCATAAGGATTGCCGATCGCGGCTACCGTTGCCGGACGGGTCGCGTTGGGATTCGGGGTCACGCCAAAGGTCTCACCCAGGTGCACCGGCGCGGTCGAAGCTTTTACGGTGTTCGATTGCGCAGGCATGGCTGCGGTTAACGCGGCCTTGGGCTGGGGTGCCAGAATGATTGCCGGCTTGGCCGCCTTGATTTGCGGCGTGTTCAGCTTCGACTCCATCTCCAATGGCTTCAGAGCCGGCCTTGGCTCCGGCTTTGGCATATTAATTTTTGGCTGCTCCATCTGCATTTCCAGCTTCGGCTTGGGCGGTTCCGGAAGCTTAGGCGGAGGTGGAGTCTTGAACTTGGGCTGGGGCGGCGGCGTGGTGGGGAAGATCAGTTCCGTTTGCTCGAATTTGTGTTCCTGCAAAGCATGCTTTGCCGTCATTCCGATATAAATCACTAAACCAAAAATGATAACGTTGACGGTTGCGCTTGTAATAAAGGGCGCAGACCTGCCCTCCGGCTCCGGAAGCAAGCCGAAACTGGTACGACCAGGATAGCCACTCATCTGCATTTTCATACCTCGGGGGTTAGCCATGGAGACGGCATCTCTGAGCCCGAAAGATTTCAGAAAAAACACCGTAGAGGAGGGATGCGCGAAAATGACGCCACGTTGCCATTTCGGCCCCAGCCTTTTCCGGGCATGTTGAAACGATTTTTACGTGCCGCAAGCGACCCTCATTCTCCGCGGCAAATGGTTGATTCCAAAAAGAAAAATATTCAGTGTTATACGACGTCTGATGGCAGGGGATTTTTATGCCTTTCAGACCCGCTTGCTCTGTTTGACGCTGCCCCTTGTTATTCGAGATGGGGTGGTCACAAAAGTCTCCCACAATGCTATCGGATGGAGGTCCAAAAACGCCAATCTTCGCGTTTCCTGCTGCCAAATTGCGATACGCTGCCGCAAACCCGATCTTCTGAGTTCGACCCGAATGCATCTGACCTCTCCCCTTCAATTCCAATAACTCCGAGACTTGCAGATCCTCGCTTCGGAGGGAAGGGAAAAAGGGAACTTCTGCCGGCAGACTATATCCCTCCTCAAAACCCGAAATTTGGAACTTTGTTGCGTTCCCATTTCAAGTCGTTCGGGGCAAGCCGTCTTATTCGACGGTCTTCGAGTTGAACGGCGCAAACCGCCCATGCTTGCCTGCTGTAATAGACTCACGGTAACCCAATCCGCTCTGGAAGGACAGTATTTTTGTGAGAACTTTGGTTACCGGCGGTGCCGGATATGTCGGGGGCACTGTGGCAGCTCTGCTGACCGCTCGGGGACATCAACCGACCGTCTTTGACAACCTCTGCCACGCTCGGCGCGAGATGGTTCCCAGGGGCGTTGATTTCATCCAGGGTGACCTGGCAGACCGTGGTCTGATTGAAAATATTTTCCGCGCCGCCAAAAGCGAAGGTAAGCCCTTCGACAATGTCCTCCATTTTGCCGCACTGATCGAAGCGGGCGAGTCGATGCAGCGGCCCGAGATTTATTTCCGCAACAACACAGCTTCCACGCTTGCTTTGCTTGAAGCCGTCATTGCCGAGGGTCCGCTGCGCATCGTGTTTTCGTCTACAGCAGCCGTTTATGGAGAGCCGGAATCGGTTCCCATCACGGAAGACGCGCGCTTGAGGCCAACCAACGTCTATGGCGAGTCAAAACTCATCGTTGAAACCATGCTCAACTGGTTCCACGCGATTTACGGCCTCCGCTCTGTTTCGCTGCGTTATTTCAATGTGGCCGGGGCGCCTGAGGGACCCGACGGCATCACCCGTGGCGAGGACCATGAACCCGAGTCACATCTGATCCCGCTCATTCTCGATGTCGCACTCGGTCGCCGCCAATCGATCCGTATCTATGGCGACGACTACGCGACACCCGACGGCACCTGCATTCGCGACTACATCCATGTTTCCGACCTCGCCGATGCTCACCTGCTTGCGGTGAAAGCTCTTGAAACGGATGCCGCAGAGAAGTCCCGCCTCATCTTTAACCTCGGCAATGGCCAAGGCTTCAGCGTGCGGGAGGTCATCGAGTCCGCGCGCCGCGTCACGGGCCACCCAATTCCCGCAGAGCTGCATCCCCGCCGTCCCGGCGACCCCGCAGTGCTGGTTGCAAGTTCAGACAAGGCTATTCGCGAGATGGGCTGGAAACCACGCTATACGCAGCTTGACGACATCGTGCGCACAGCGTGGGTCTGGCACCAGAAGCGGTACAAATCATGATCAGTCGCCACCCTTAGCCACGCAGACTCTTCGCACAATGATGAATCGCGCCCGAATTCCCTTGACTGCGGCGCTCACAGCCGGCAGAGTGACCTGAAAGCCGCCAGTGCTGCTGCGAGGCAATCCGGCGGGGACCCTCTCGAGGCTGACAGCAAAATGTCATCACTGGATCTTCCCCGCACTGGGGCTGCGAGCACCAACTCAATCGTGCGCGTCATTCTCGGCGCGGCCACCGGGACCCTGATCGAGTGGTACGACTTCTTCATCTTTGGCTCGCTGACAACAATTCTTGCGCTCAAGTTCTATCCACCCGGCAACGATACGTTTGCGTTGATTGCGTATCTTGCGACGTTTGCCGTCGGCTTTCTTGTGCGTCCTTTCGGGGCACTGTTTTTCGGTGGCATCGGCGACCTGTTTGGCAGGCGAATCGCCTTTATCATTACGCTCAGCGTCATGGGCGCATCCACGGCATCCATCGGCTTGCTGCCGACATACAAGACGGCCGGTTGGCTCTCGCCCATAATTCTTATTGCCATTCGTGTTCTGCAGGGATTGGCGCTTGGTGGTGAATACGGCGGGGCGGCCGTGTATGTTGCCGAGCATGTGCCCGATAACAAGCGCGGCTTCTATACCAGCTTCATCCAGATCACGGCGTCGGCCGGTCTTCTGTTATCGCTTGCGGCCATCCTAGTCACCCAGCAGGGCATGAGTTCGACATCTTTTCAGCAATGGGGCTGGCGGCTTCCGTTTCTTCTTTCGATCGTGCTGGTCAGCGTATCGCTCTACATCCGCATCCGCATGAAGGAGTCGCCGATATTCTCGCAGATCAAGTCTGCGGGTATGCACTCCACCCAACCGCTCAAGGATGCGCTGACGCATTGGTCGAACCTGAAGCAGATTCTCATTTCCTTATTCGGAGCGACTGCCGGTCAGGGAGTCCTTTGGTATACGGGATCGTTTTATGCGCTCTTCTACCTGCAAACAGTTCTAAGGCTGAATCCACACACGGCTAATCTCGTAGTCGTATTTTCGCTTATTGCCGGAATTCCTTTTTACGTGGTTTTCGGTGCACTCTCAGACCGCATTGGGCGGAAGAAACTTATGATGATCGCGCTGGTGCTGTCTGTATTTACGCTCATTCCCATTTACAAGGGCATGCGTTACGCCGCAGGCAACAACGTGGTCACCGTCAGTTCGGTCAAAGACCGGGTTACGGGAGCCATCAAGCTCACACCGCTCACCGTGGACGTCGCAACCGGCAAGCTGGTTCCTGCGCCGATGGCGGTCCATGCCAACTTGCCGCTGCTCAGCCTCCTGGTGTGGATCCAGGTCATCTTTGCCTGTATGACGTACGGTCCCATTGCCGCGTACCTCGTAGAAGCCTTTCCTGCGAAGGTTCGCTACACGTCCATATCGCTGCCATACCATCTCGGCAACGGCGTCTTTGGAGGCCTTTTACCTCTCATCGGCCTGACCCTCTGCGCCTCCACAGGCAATATCTTCGCGGGGTTGTATTACCCCATCGGAGTCGCCGCGCTTTGCTTTGTTGTTGGAATGGCCTTGTTGAAGGAAACTCGCGGCACGCTGATCTGGGAGGAAGCAAACGTGGCTGCGAAGAAGTCCGACGCCGCACTGCGGGCTTGAATTGCCCCGCTCTTTTCGGCCTCACTTGCCCGTTGTGCGTCTACCCCTTTAAAGTGGCACCCACATGCAATGGTCACGGGTGCGGCGTAACATCTCAGGCGCTGGCTCGCGTTGCAGTATTGTTTTCTTCCCTAAAGGGGCTTTTTAAATGTCTTCGATGCACGTTCCAGCTGATCCAGCTTCGGTCTCATCCCGCTCCAATCAGGATCTCGAATCGACTCTCCGCGAAAACCGTGTCTTTCCCCCACCCGAAGAGTTCTCAAAGCGCGCCCACATCCAGAGCCTCGAGCAGTATGAGGCCATGTACAAGCAGTCCATCGAGGACCCTGAGACGTTCTGGGCAGGCATAGCGAAAGAACTCCACTGGTTCAAGCCATGGGACAAAGTGCTTGAATGGAACCTGCCGTGGGCCAAGTGGTTTGTCGGCGGCAAGATGAATCTGAGCTACAACTGCCTCGACCGGCACGTCAACGGGCCCCGTGCCAACAAGACTGCCATTATCTGGGAGGGCGAACCGGGCGAGGTCCGCCGACTGACTTACGCGGAACTTCATGCGGAAGTGCAGCGCTTTGCAAACGGGCTCAAGGCACTCGGCATCAAGAAGGGCGATCGTGTTGCCGTCTACATGGGCATGACGCCCGAGCTGGCGATCGCGCTGCTGGCCTGCGCGCGCATCGGCGCCATTCACTCCGTGATTTTCGGCGGATTCGCAGCCAACGCCATCGCCGACCGCGTCAACGATTCCGGCTGCGTTGCCATCATTACGCAGGACACGAGCTACCGCCGCGGCAACGAAGTCCAGCTCAAGCGCACGGTCGATGAAGCCATGCCCGCCTGCCACACCGTCGAGCACGTCATCGTCTACAAACGCAGCGGCTCGCCCGTCAACATGGTCTCAGGCCGGGACTGGTGGTGGCACGACATCGTGGCCAACGCGTCGACGGAATGCGCAGCCGAGCCGCTCGATTCCGAGGATCCGCTGTACATCCTCTACACCTCGGGCACGACAGGAAAGCCGAAGGGCCTGGTCCATACCACCGGCGGATACGCGGTGCAGACCTACATTACTTCGAAGTATGTTTTCGACCTGCGCGACGAAGACGTCTACTGGTGCTCGGCCGACATCGGCTGGGTCACCGGACATTCGTATGTCGTCTACGGTCCACTGCAGAACGGCGCCACGGTGTTGATGTACGAGGGTGCTCCGAACTGGCCGGACTTTTCGCGCTTTTGGAAGATTATCGACGACCACCAGGTCACCATCTTCTACACGGCGCCCACCGCCATTCGGGCCTTCATGAAGTGGGGCGACCAGCACGTCGAAAAATTCGATCTCCGATCGCTCAGGCTCCTTGGAACAGTTGGTGAACCCATCAACCCCGAAGCGTGGATGTGGTATCGCGAGAAGATCGGTCGCAATCGCTGCCCGATCGTCGACACCTGGTGGCAGACTGAAACCGGATCGATCATGATCGCGCCCATTCCCGGCGCCGTTCCTACAAAGCCCGGCTCGGCCACGCGTCCCTTCTTCGGCATTCAGCCTGAAGTGATCACGAAGCCCGATGCGGAGGGGAAGTTTCATGCTGTCCCCGCTGGACACGGTGGGCTTCTGATCATTCGCAAGCCCTGGCCTTCGATGGCGCGCACCGTGTATGGCGACCCCGAGCGCTACGAGAGAACCTACTGGTCCGACGTTCCCGGCAGCTACTTCACCGGCGACGGTGCGCGCATGGATGCCGACGGGTACTTCTGGCTGATGGGCCGCGTCGATGATGTCATCAACGTGAGCGGACACCGCCTCGGGACCATGGAAGTCGAGTCGGCGCTGGTCGCGCATCCCAAGGTTGCAGAGGCCGCGGTCGTTGGCCGCCCTGACGATCTCAAAGGCCAGGCCATCTCCGCGTTCGTCTCGCTCGAGAGCGGCAACCAGCCAAGTGAAGCGCTGAAAGATGAGTTGCGTAAATGGGTCTCGAAAGAAATCGGAGCGCTGGCACGCCCCGACGACATTCGGTTCACTGAAGCGCTGCCCAAAACCCGCAGCGGCAAGATCATGCGTCGCCTGCTGCGCGAGCTGGCCACCCACGGTGAAATCAAGGGCGACACTACGACGCTGGAAGACTTCACCGTAATCGCCAAACTCCGCGAGGCCGAAGAAGGCTGAGCCTACAGGTTACGTAAGCGAAAGGATGTCGATGTCAGCTGCGAATAAGGAAATCATTCGCGCATTTATGGAGGAGGTCCTCAATCAGGGCCGCTTTGAGCGTATGAACGACCTCGTCAAGGAGGACTTCATCGAGCTCGATCCGCTCCCCGGCCAGCAGGCGGGCAGGGAAGGACTGAAGGCCGTGCTCATGCAGATGAAGTCAGCCTTTCCAGATATTCATTGGGTCATCCAGGAGACGATTTCGGAAGGCGACAAGGTTGTCACGCGCTTCACCTGGAGCGGAACTCACCGCAACACATTTCTCGGCATTCCGGCCACAGGCAAGCCAGTCGAGGTCAAAGGCGTGGTAATCGATCGCCTGGAAGCCGGCAAAATGGCCGACAGCCGCATCCTCATGGACACCCTTGGGCTGATGCAGCAACTGGGCATTCTTCCCGCTCCGGGGTCGGCAGCCTAAACAGAAGGGAGTGACCCCGAGAACGACCATGCGCCAGCTCGTTTACAGCGTCGCCACCAGCCTTGATGGGTTCATTGCCGGACCGAAGGGCGAATACGACTGGATTGTCCAGGATCCAACCATCGACTTCGGCGAAATCTTCCGCCAATTTGACACGGCTGTCATGGGGCGAAACACCTACGAGGCCATGCTCCGCGAAGGACGTTCGCCGAAAGAACTTGGTATGAAGGTTTTTGTGGTCTCTACGACGCTAGACCAGGCTCGGCATCGCGACGTTACGATCGTCGGATCGGGCCTGGCGGAAACCGTGACGGAACTGAAACGCGCATCAGGCAAAGACATCTGGCTCTTCGGCGGCGGCACAGTTTTTCGCTCTCTGCTGGATGCATGCCTGGTCGACCGGGTTGAAGTCTCCATCATTCCGGTTCTTCTCGGTGGCGGAATTCCCCTGGTTCCGCGGGGGCGCCGGTGGCCCCTCACGTTCAAGGACTCGCGGACGTTTCCCAGCGGCATCGTTTCGCTCACCTACGTTGTCGCACGTGAACCGCAACTGTGAAGCGAAGCGAAAAAGGCGGAAGCCGACAGCCTCCGCCTTCCCTTGCATTCGATTTAAAACTCAGAAGTGATATACGACCCCAACGCCGGCACGCGCATTCCAGCGCATGTGCGGCGAGAAGCCCGGCTGGAAGGGAACCAGCGTAAACGACGATCCGATGTCGTCTCCGAAAGCGCGAATTGACCAGCGCGCGGTCTTGTTGTAGTCCAGTCCGGCACCCACACCTCCGGCAAACGACACGTCGGGTTCAATGGATACACCGCCCGTGTGCACTCCGCCTACCAGACCCTGGGCGTAAACGCTCCATTTTTCAAAAAGGTTCCCGTGTATCACAGGGCCCACCAGGATCATATCCACCGTCGGATTCCCAGGGTTGGTCGCGGTTACGTTCCACTGGTAGTATCCGCCGTCCACCTTTACTCCGAAGTGTTCGCCAAACCCGCGCATGACTGAAGCACTGAAACCCTGCAAACCGCTGCGTGACTGGCTCACCTGGTTCAGGCTCGTGTAACTCCAGCCGACATACGCTTCATACTTGTAATCCGGCCCGGTCAGGTCCTTGGGCGGATGTTCCGGTGCAACCTGGCCCACAGCAGAGATCGGAACAACAATAGCCGACACCGCGGCCAGGATTGAAAGCAGCAACTTACTCTTCAATGCAGATTCTCCTCAACACCGCAGTACGGCGCATCAGCCATGTGCTGGCCTCTGACCTCAGGGTGCCGTCCTTCAAAATCGGTACTCTCATAGACTACCTTCTCGCCCCCGGTTCCTTCACCCCGGCGACCAAAATCAGTTTCCGGGGACCCGGTTCCACGAAACGCGTCAGCGCATCTGGACCGTTATCGGCGAGCTCAAGCGAATCAGCGTACCCGATGTGTCTGATACTGTGACGCTTGTGCCGCTTGGAAGGTAGCGCGCCATTGCCGCGGGACTGGTCCAATCGAGTGGCCAGCCGTCCTCAATGGCAATCACGGTGTATTCACCCGGAGCTACGCCTCGAAGTGCGAAGCTTCCGTCCGAGTCGGATTGGTCGCGGCGCGTCAACGCCCGCCACTGAGCGGGATTCTTCGGCAGCAGCACGATCATGGCCCCGGCGAATCCCTTGCCATCCTTGCGGGCAAAACCCTCCACGCGTGATTCCGCATCGCTTAGCGTGACCACAAGATCCGGCGCGCGCCCCGGCAGCGTCACGATGTTTCCAGCTCGCTGAACACCGGCACTTACGGCGACGACTGGCAGGGCTTTGTTGCCGTTTGTGGCAGCTAATGCCCACTGGCCCGGCGGCACTGCGTCGAACTTGAAACGTCCCTGTTGCGCCTGCGCGGCGTACATGGATTGACCCACGCCATCACTCATGCGCACGAGGGACAGGGTGATCTCCTCGGGGACGGGCGCACCCGAGGCCATGCGCAGAGTGCCGCTAACCGTATTTGTTGTAATCCCGGCGCTTGCATCGACCTGCTGGCTCGAAGCAAGATCGAGGTCTACGATCCGCGCCGGATCGCCGTGCGTGAGTTCGTAATGGCCGGGCGCGATCCCGCCAATCTCCGTCGTGCCGGACCGGGTATCGGTTGTTTCGCTCGCAACCTCTGACGGAATCGCATTGCCAAGAATAGTCTCCTGTATCTGCGGCACCGCGAACGAACCGTCTGGTTTTCGCGGAGCCGAAATCGACAGGTGCAGTGCGGGTACTGGGTGCAGGCTGATGTTCGCCTCCTCACGACTCCCGCCGGTCAGCACAATCGGAGTCGCCGATCCTTCCTCCGTTGTCGAGTCAAAGTAGGTTACGGGGTACGCCACATCGAGAGCCGCATTCCTTTTGGCTGGGGAACCTTCATGCACCGCGTACCACGGCTCCGCTGTCACGGCGAGCAGATATTCGCCGGCCGCGATGCCCCCAAACTCGTAGGCGCCGGTGTCGTCTGTTTGCGTCGTATTTACCTGGCCTGTCCGCTCGCCTGCTGATGGAAACTTTGGCTTCTTGAACAGCATCACACGCGCATTCGCCACCGGTTCGCCATCGTTGTCGGTGACCAAGCCATGCAGCACCGCTCCCGGTGTCAGCTTGAATTGCACGTGGCTTGTATCCTCGTCCGGTCCAGTGACAATGGATGTGGCGTATTCGTCGTGCTCGTCGTAGAAAGCGGTGCGGAAGCCCCGCTTCGAAGCGGTCAGCTGATACTTCGCCTCAGCCAGTCGTTCCAGTGCGAACCGCCCATCGTTGTCGGACATGCACGAGGCGACCGCATGGCTGTCGTCTTCGTTGAGCGCTTCGACGGTCGCTCTCCGCACCGGGTCGCCCGTCGCCGCATTCACTACAATTCCGGCGATGCGGTATGAACCAGACAATGCGTTGGTTGCGGCTGATGGCGGCTGTGTGTTCTGTGCTTGCGCAAAGGCAACACCGCTAATGAGAACCCCCGCCAGCAAACCCACGGCATTGTGCACTGCCGATCGGATAAAGCTCATCGTTGCGGCACCTCGACCGTAAGTTCGGCCTCGGCGCCGGGAGCGAGTGTCACGGCTTGTCCAGGCAGCGAGGCCAGCGCTGCAGGATTGCGATACTCGAGCGCCATCGGCCGATCGAAGGTGTACACGTGATAGCTGCCGGGTGTGAGCCCCGTCAGCGTGATTTTGCCGCCGGAGGATGGGCGCAGGGTTTGAGGCACTACGTCCTCAGTCGATTCAAAATCGGGAACGGCATATACGGTGTAGAAACGCTCCTCGCCTGCGGATAGTCCCACCGAGCCAGGAAGCGAGAGCGTCAGCTTTGCGCAGTCGTCGCGCAGCGCGAGCACCAACGGAGATGTCGTGCCTGCGATTCCCAGCACCAGAGGTTCGCGTGCGAGACTTGCGCCGCCCGCCGTGAACGAGGCTTCGCAGAGCACTTTCGGAGCGATGCTCGTGTGCACCCAATACGCGCCCGGTGGCGGGTTTTGCGTCTCCAGCGGCGCCCCAATGGTGCCTTCGGCAAAACTGCCGACCATGCCATCGGCGAGACCTCCACCAGTCTGGCTCAGCGTGACAAAGATGCGCGGATCTTCCGACGATGATGATCCATTCGTCCCTCGCTCGACTGTCACCTGGATGGGATTGCCGCGCATCTCCGACATCGGGATGCGCAGGTTTGAGACCGCATGGCCCATGACAGCAAAACTCGTTTCGCCCCTGGAAGCCCGAGAATTCACGGCTGTCAGATTGACGAGTTCTCCGCCACGAGCAGAAAGAACATGGATTTCGTTCGTCTGCAACAGGGCGAGGAAACTGTAGGCTCCGTCTGGCAGGGATGCCTGCACAGTATACGTCGAAGCATCATATTGCGCCGTGTAAGGTAGCGGACGTGACTGCGCATCCATCACCTGGATCGATACATTCTCATCCGACGCAGACCGCACCTTCGGCTTTGTTACCTTTGCTGTCACCGACTGAAACGACTCCAGCGTGAGGGCAATATTTGCCTGCGCCGACTCTCCACCAGCGACGTGGATCTTCGCCGCACCGGCCAGATATCGCGCGTCCGGATAAAACACGCTCGCGTAGCCTTCGCGCGCGACCTTACTGCCGCTTCCGGTCTCCACCAGATTGGTCGCCGCGTCGCTGTCCATCGTTGGCTCCGTGTACACCGCGTACAACCCATCAGAAAGTTCACCGAATCGATAGACGCCATCGCTGTTGGTCTTCGCGTTCAAGTCGGACTGCCACACCACGCGACCATCCTGCACTGTGCGACGCAACAGCGTGACCGTGATTCCCTCAGCTACATCGCCGGTGGAGAGCTGAATCTGGCCCTGGATGGAATTCACCCGCTCCATCGCGAACACCAGATCGCCCATTTGAGGCGCAACAATCACGTTGTGCGCGTAACTGTGCGGATTCTCTGAAAGTGCGTCAGCCCCGGTCTCTTCGTGATCGAGGTACCCTGGCTTGATGACCTGGAAGCTCTGCGGGCCGTCGGGAACTCCAGCGATTTCAAATCGACCGTCCCCATCGGTGAGCACGCCGGTTGAGGCATCGCCATTGATACGCACCAGGGCGCGCGGCAGCGGTTCACCCGAGGTGCCAATGCGGACAATCCCATGAACTGTGGTCGTTGGATTCGCGTTCGGGGGCAGGTTCGTTTGCTGGGCATCCTGCGCCCGGGCATTTGGTCCAATCTGGAGGGCGAAGATGCTGAGAAACACGCATGCCAGGAACCGCATATGAGACTTCTGGCGCGTGATATCGCCGAAGCCCGTGCGTCCAATTGCTCTTCTGGAGTCCACCCTCCATTCTGACGCTTCAGGCTGGGGAATGGGAATCGGCCGCGGAGCAAGTTACTCCCGCACGCCCGATCATCCGCGCTCGAGGTACCACGGAATATTGATCACGATGATGCGCCGCGTGCCCCGCAGCAGGAGCATGGCCTTTAGCAGATTGGCGCGACGGTTGTGCAGCAGGTTCTCCCACCAGTGCAGCACCACAAGTTCCGGCACCAGCACGCACACCTTGCGTACCTCCGAATCCTTTTCCGCCTTCAGAATGTAGTCCACCATCGGTTGCAGCACATAGCGATAGGGCGACTGCAGGATCTCGAGCTTTGGCACACACTTGCCCGCGGCCTTCAACGGATCCGCGATAAACCTGTCGAAGTCTTTGCAGATTTCGTCTGGGTCATCGGCCACCTGCACATGCAGACAGCGAATGTCGTTCGACATCGAGAGCGCAAACGACAGCGCCTTCTCTGTGATCCGGCTCCAGCGATCGATCGGTACGACCACGATCGGCTCCTGCAACTGCGCGGGCTGGATTGGGCGGTCAAGATAAACCTCTTTATCCACGCGCAGGTAGTGGCGCTTCACCGAGTGCATAAACACGATCATCACGGCAACCAGCAATGCCGTTATCCATGCGCCTTCGGTGAACTTTGCGAGCAGCACCACGACGACCGTGATGCCCGTCGCCACCGCGCCCAGCCCGTTGGCAAACATCTTGAAAGGATGGCCGCCAGAGCGCTTCCAATGCATCACCATGCCGGCTTGCGAAAGCGTGAACGCCAGAAACGCGCCAATCGCATACAGCGGAATCAGCCGGTCTGTCACGCCACGAAAGATGATCAGCAAAGTGGCCGTCAGTGCCACCAGTACGTAGATGCCCCAGGAGTAAAGCAGCCTGCGGCCACGCAGCAGAAAGATGTGCGGCATGTAGTCATCGAGAGCAATCGCACGTGTCAGTCGCGGGAAATCCGCAAATGCCGTATTCGCCGACAGCGCCAGCACCAGCAGTACCGAGCCGATGGTTACGTAGTAGAACCATCCATGGCCCATCACGGCGCGCGTCAGCATCGAAAGCACGCTCTCGTACCCGGGACCATTGGGATCGGTTGCGCCGATTCCGTAAGCACGGCACAGCAGGGCGATTCCGATCAGCAGCACCATCAGGAGCGCGATGATGATGGTCAGCGTGATCTTCGCGTTCTTCCGCGTGTCGTCGCGAAAGGCCATCACGCCGTTGCTCACCGCTTCAACACCCGTCATCGCAGTGCAGCCGGATGAGAAGACCTTCAGCAGCAGCCACGCCCCCACCATTGCGGTCGCCGGGGGCAGCGCAGGCATCGGCATCACGGGGTGTGGATGTCCGCCGCTCGCGATCGCATGAACCATACCCACCCCGATCACGATGAGCAGCGTTCCCGTGAACAGATAAGTCGGAATCATGAATACGACGCCGGTGTCGTGGACGCCGCGCATGTTCACAATAGTCAGGATCAGCAACACCAAAAGACACAGTTTCAGCGTGTCCGGCTGCAAGCTCGGAACCGCCGAAATCAGCGCGCCTACGCCTGCCGAGATGCCCACTGCCGCCGTCAGGATGTAGTCGATCATCAGCGCCGCAGCAGCTAGCAGTCCGGCGCCCTCGCCCAGGTTCTGCGATGCCACGGTATACGAACCGCCGCCCTTGGGATACGCGTCGATGGTCTGCCGATAACTGATGTAGACGATGGCCAGAAGGATGACGATTGCCACACTCACCGGCACGATGTACTTCACGCCCAGCAGGCCGAGCGGCAGCAGCAGTGTGAGGGCCGCCTCAGGTCCGTAGGCGGCTGAACTGAGTGCGTCGAGGCCAAAGATAGGAATGCCGGCAATGGGGCCGATGTGTTCTGCGCGCTCCTCGCTCGTGGCGAGCGGACGCCCGAACAGCAAGGTGATCAGTTTTCCGGAAAGAGCCATAGGGGAATCATCGTGCGGCTAGCAAAGTTCGATGCGGGTCTGCTGCGGGGAAACACCGTCGAGCGCATTGTCTCACGTTGACTGTGAACAATGCGTAATGCGGTGTCTCCCCACATGGCTAGACGCAGGCGGCGACCCTCAGCGGGCTAGGGCGAGAACGTCTCCGAGCAGCCAGATGACGCCAATTGCGGTTGCCAGTGCTGACCCGGCCATCTGAATCCACCGTGAATAGGATCGCGAAACCAGCTTTACCTGCTCCAGCGGAGTGGGATTGTCCTTGTTTCCGAACAAGCTAATGGGACCGTCTGTCATCTTCGCCGTGGTTACCTGCGCCTCAATGCACGATAGCTCCACATAAGGCCGCAGACCCCGCCGGTACCATCCACGAATCGTCACTTGCTCGCCGATATAGCGATCCACATTGGAGATCGCGAACCACAGCCGACCGAAGGGAATCGAAGAACGGTAGAGCACAAACATCAGCCCCGTCTTGTCGCGAATGACCAGGTCGGGACTCCAGAAGGCTCCTGGAACACCGTTGCCCACGATCTCGCCCTGCAACTCCACGGCGCGCGTGCGCATCTGCGACACGGCCATATCTTCCAGCAGTTCTTCCACCTGCTTGGGCTTGAACTCGCCATGATAGCGGTAGGCGATGCGCACCATCCATGTGACGCCCATGACGACAAAAAGCACGGGAGCGAGGTGGGGTGGAAAATGAAAACCAAGCCGCCCCAGCGGGCGTCCGATCCAGAAAAAGCTGAAGAGCAGGAATCCGCAAACCAGCGGCGCGGCCCAGATGCCGAATTCCAGCGGGAACCCGGCCCAACGCATCCGCGCGTCCAGCGGTAGTGCATACATCACGTTTTGACCCTGCGCCTGCGCCTCGCGGTTGAGCGCGCGCAAGCGCATTGCAGTGAGTGGGTGCGTAGAACTCAGTTCGTAAAAGCGTGCCCACGGATTCACGAGATCCCATCGCATGACGCGCGCCGCCTCTTCGGGACTCGATTCGCCCAAGGCGATCGCGTTGGCATTTGTCGCGCCCATGATGCCCATCAACCCCAGTGCGCGGCCCAACTGGGAGGCCTTGCGTGCATCCTTCTTATCGTCCTTGCTGCCTTGCTTTGCAAGTCGCGCCATTTCGCCATTCTGCTTCACCATGCCATACGCAATTTTCACCAACGCCGACGAAAGCGCATTTGGGGCATGACCCTCGCACGCCGAGAAATGATCGGCGCCGTACTCGCGTTGGCGATTCAGCGCCAGAACCATAAACTGCCCAGCGAGGTAAGAGATGTAAGCCGCATAGCTCACAATGCGCGTGTTATTGTTGCCGCGCGTCCACACATAGAGTTGGTAGAGCAGGAGCGGCGCCATCGCCGCCACGGCCATCACAGCAAAGTCGTAGTGCGCAATATGTCCAACTTCATGCGCAACCACGGCCTCCGCTTCTTCCTCGGTGAGCAGGTCGAGCAGTCCGCGTGTGACCACGAGGCGCGCGTCTCGGCGCAATCTTCCAAAGGCAAATGCGTTTGGCGTGCCGCTTTCGATGATGCCGACCTTCGGCATCGGCAACCCGCGCTGTTTGCACATCTGCTCGATGTATAGGCGCAAGCGCGCCGGAACGTCGTCTTCATACCAGGTGATGTCGAAGCACCACTCGATGAACCATGGCGAGAGCAGGTATTGCAGCCCAACGATCCCGACGGCAAACGCAATGCCAACCCAGAACGGCGCTCCACCATGCAACAGGTACACATCGCCAATCGCAAACACAAGGCCATACAACGCCAAAAGCAACAGCAATGAGCGACCGATGAATCCCATGAGCCTCATCCCCCTGCTGAAAGTGCCGCCAGAATACACAACAATCCGCTCCCGCTCAATCGGAATCGCGTCGGATCATGCCCATTGGCGCATGCTCTTTGGTTACTCGCAGCCCCATTACCGGTCGGAAAGCCCCCTTAACGTCATCGCCGGACGGGCTTCGATACTCAGATTTCTTCGAGGAGCTTAAGCAGTCTCTTGGGTGCCGTTTGCGTGTAGCTGCCTCGGACCAACTCTTGGACTTCAGCCCAGTCTACGGTGGGGCGATCGAGGCGCAGGCCGACCCATCCTCGCGGACCGATGTAAGCAGGCATGATGAACTTCCGAGGATTCGTGGCGATCAGACGATCGTTGTCGCCGGTCAACACCTTGCAGCAGACACTCACGATGCCGTCGCCGTGATGATCGTTCAGATAGTAGGCAAAGACCTTTTTCGACACCGTGAAGCTCGCATGCGACCCCTTGTCCTCGCGCACGGCCTGCGGAAGGGCGAGGCATATCGCGGACAGCTTCTCCAGTCGTTCTTGTTTTGGCGCCGAGTCAGGTACGCGTGGCCTCCGACGAGAATCAAGTCTGAGTTCAGTTTGCGACGAAACTTACGAATTCGGCAGCTTGCAGCAATCGCCTGCGCCGGCGGGTTCGTTTGCGCCTGCGTCGAGGACAACCTTCCAACTTCCGTCCGGTTGCTTCCGCCAGATAGTGAGGTAGCGCCCCGTTGTTGTCACTGGATTACCGGCGGCATCCTTGCTGTGGCCTTCGAAGTGTCCCCATGTATATCCCATGTCGCCGGATGGGCCCATCTGGGCATCGGTGGGTGTCCAGGTCAGCTGATACGCTTTCGGATCCCAGTTGGCCGACTTTGCAATCGCCACCCGCCCGATCGCCGGCGGCTGCCCGTTGCCGAGCGCTACGCCATCGTCTGCGAACCACGATGCAAACCCGGCGCCGCCCCGCTCCAGCACATCCCTGGCGAAGCGCGCTTCGAGGTCGAACAGCAGCACCTTGCCCGGCTTGGCAGTCGGGTCCATCAAGGGATTCGGAAGCGAATTCGGCGCAGCCTGCTCGCCCGGCATGGGCAACTGCGCCCCGGCCATTCCTCGACCAGCACAGGCCATCATTCCCGCCACCACAATGGCGCAAAGAAGCCCTCGACCCGTTCCCATTACCACTTGCAACCGTTTCATCAGCGCACCCTATCTCTCCAGAATCGTACACAATCGGGCCGAATCATGTGCTGGGCCGGCTGCTGGTTTGGCCCATCAACGCAATACCTTCGAGCTGCGTTCCGCGTCTAATATCCCGACACCGAAAACTGTCTCGTTGGTATACTCTTGGTTGGCAAAGCGCGCTTTTCGGAGGGTAGCCCGGTGAGGGCTATAGGCCAATGATTGCCGGGCTTTTACACGGGGAAGGGTGAACATGGGAGCATTGCTTGAGACGATCCAATCGCCAGCCGACCTCAAGCGCCTCAACCCCGCGCAGATGACGGACCTGGCAGAGGAGATTCGGACTTTCCTCATCCAGACCCTTTCGAAAACCGGCGGCCATCTGGGGCCAAATTTAGGCGTTGTCGAGCTGACGCTCGCGCTCCACACCGTATTTGATACGCCGACCGATCGCATCCTTTTCGACGTAAGCCACCAGGCCTACATCCACAAGATTCTTACTGGACGACTCGATCGGTTCTCGACGATCCGCCAGCCCGGCGGACTGAACGGCTTCATGCTCCGCACCGAAAGCGAGCACGACTGCTATGGCGCAGGCCACGCCGGCACTGCTCTCTCTGCTGCGCTGGGAATGGCGGTAGCCCGCGATCTCGCCGGCGGTAAAGAGAACGTGATTGCCGTCGCCGGAGACGCAGCCTTTACCAACGGTATTTCCTTCGAAGCGTTGAACAACATCGCGGATCAGACCAAACGCCTCATTGTTGTCCTCAACGACAACGAGTGGTCCATCGACAGGAATGTCGGCGCCATCGCGCGGTACTTCCATCGCATTGTCACCAATGAGCACTACAACCGCTTGCACGATTCAGCGCGCCGCATCGTCGAAAAAATCGGCGGCAAGACTGCAGTCCAAGTTGTGCGCCGCGCCGAAGAAGCTGCGAAGAGCATGCTGTGGCCATCGATTATGTTCGAGGAGTTCGGGCTGCAATACTACGGCCCCATCGACGGACACAACCTGCCGCTGCTGATCGAGACGTTCAAGTTTCTCAAGACCGAGAACCGGCCCGTCCTGCTGCACGTGCTTACGCAGAAGGGGCGCGGGTTCCAGCCTGCGCTTGACGGCCAGAAAAAATTCCACGGACTCGGGCCGTACGATCCTGAGACCGGCACAACCAAGCCTGCAGGCGTGCCGACATATGCTGAGGTCTTCGCCAACACTCTCGTTGGCCTGGCCAATAAGGATCCGCGTGTCGTTGCTATCACGGCGGCTATGCCCAACGGCACCGGCCTGGATCTCTTCCGTCCACATCATCCCAAGCGTTACTTCGATGTCGGCATTGCCGAAGAGCACGCTGTGATCTTTGCGGCCGGCATGGCTACGCGCGGTTATCGCCCGTTCTGCGCCATCTACTCCACTTTCCTGCAGCGCGCCTTCGATCCCGTCGTGCATGACGTCGCCCTGCAAAAGCTTCCCGTGGTTTTCTGCATGGACCGCGCCGGCCTCTCGGGCGACGACGGCCCAACACACCACGGTCTGTTCGACATCAGCTATCTCCGCGGTATTCCCGAGATGGTGCTGATGGCGCCGAAAGATGAAGACGAACTCGCTGACATGATGGCCACGGCGCTCACCATCAACGGCCCCAGCGCCATCCGCTATCCGCGCGGAGCCGTGGCCTGCGTCGAATGCAAGAAGGAGCCGCAACCGATCCCTGTCGGCAAGGCGCAAGTGCTCACCGACGGCTCCGATGTTGCGATTCTCGGACTCGGCCCCATGAACACGCTTGCGCGTGAGCTTGGCGATCGTCTTGAGCGCGACGGCTTCTCCGCTGCCGTCATCAATCCGCGGTTTGTAAAACCCATCGACCGCGAGATACTCGCGCAATACGCCCGCCGTGTCGCCGTATTCGTGACCTTCGAGGATCACGTAAAAATGGGTGGCTTCGGTTCTGCGGTTGTCGAGGCGCTTCAAGACTTGGGCGTGGCTGTACCTGTCGTCCGCATTGGCTGGCCCGATCAGTTCATCGAGCACGGCAAGATCGAATCGCTCCGCGCCAAATACGGCCTCTCTGTCGACGAAGCGTACACGCAGGTGCTGCCCCTGCTGCACTCGCGCAAACGCCGCACGCTGGTTGCCAGCTAAGTGTTGCTTGCAATGTTTTCCATCCGATGAATGGGACTATCTGGTTCCGACGTTCTCTGCACGGCTGAATCAACAACTGTGTCCCGCATTGGGTCACTCTGTCATCTAAATCCGGATGGCCGTGTGCGACAATCCAGTAGATAAAGCTACTCGTATGCGACCTATTTGTATTGTGCTGACATGGACGCTCCTGGCACTGTCGGCAGGCATCCCCACATCATCACAGCCTCCCGGTCAGGTCGCGCCGAAGCCGGCCCCCACGCCACTGGTTCTGATCGGCGGCACCATTATCGATGTCACCGACTGGGGCCGCTCAGCACTCGATCAGCAGAACTCCGTCGTCATCATTCAGAATGGCCGCATCACCGACGTTGGTTCGCGTTTCGTCATTCAAGTGCCCAAGGGCGCGCAGGTGATCGACTGCACGGGAAAGTTTCTCATCCCCGGCTTCATCGACGGCTTCACCGGGATGAACAGCCAGAATGAGGCCAACGCGCATCTGTACATGGGCGTCACCACCATCGTTGCCAGCGGCGACGACCGCCGCGGTCACATCGACTTCTACGCCAACCCCAGTCCTCGCACTGTATCTGCTCGACTCGGTAGGCTCCACAGACAACTGGAGCCTGCTGATGGGCCACGGCGACTGGACGCGAAACTCCGTGAAGGCGCGCGCCCCGTCGAGCTCAGTCCTGAAGACACCGCCAACCAGATCAACGCCACTGCACATCTTGGCACCCGCGTTCTTTGGCTTGGCTGGAATATCACAGCCGCCAATGCGCAGTGGATCATTGCCCGCGCCCATCAACTCGGTCTCGTCACGTACGGAGAATTCATCTCAACGCCCTACAGCGTTGGCATCGATGCCGGGGTCGACGCGCTGTTGCACATGAGCCGCTACGAACTCGGCGTCATTCCGGACGAGCTGCAGCGTCCGCTCGTCGACGACCCCTATGGCGCGGCAGCCATGACGGCCTACGACTACGCTGAGCATCTGCCGCCAAGCGATCCTCACTTCCGCAACTATGGTCACTTTATCGCCACGCATCACGCGGCGCTGATGCCCACTTTCAGCCTCTTCTACCTGAACCTTCCTGGCCATCGCAACTTGTGGAAGGAACCAGCAGCCTCCATCCTCAATCCGGCGAATATGTATATGCCGCCCAATCGCAGCACGGGCGAGCTCGAGTATCCGCTCGCGCCCTGGACACGTCATCTGCCCAACATCTCGGTGCGGTGGATGGAAGAGACCCAGCGCAAAAAGGCTGATCTCACGGCCATGCAGCTCTGGCGCATCAATCAGACCATCTTCAGTGCTTACCCGCATTACCTGGCCGCATCGGGCTCAGCGGCCATGGGTACCATGCCGGGCATCTCGTTGCACACAGAACTCGAAATGCTGGTGCGGATCGGACTCAGCCCGCGCGAAGCGATCGCTGCCGCCACCAACAACTATGCGATTCAATTTGGCTGGAACGAGATCGGACAGATTGCGCCGGGCCGCCGCGCAGACATCCTCGTCCTCGACGGCGATCCCACATCCAACGTCTGGAACGCGCGCCGCATCTCTACGCTGATTTTCGACGGCAACATCGTCGATCGCGACGGTCTTCTCAAACTGAAAAAGTAAGGCATATGGGTGATCCGCAGCGCAGACGACTCATGACTGCGCTTGTGCCTTGCAAGAGTGTTGCCGCCCGGTCCGAAGCAAGATTCTTTGGACGAATCAGACATGCGCCGGGGCATGAAGGCGCGACGAAGGGTTACCGGGGTCACAAGACACCTGCCTGCTCAGAGCATGTTGTGTTGCCTCCGATCGGGACAATTGACTACTCTCATGGAACGCTTCGGCACATCTAAGGGATTCGAGGGATAAGGGCGTACTTTGACCCACTCCACAAAACTCGAGCTTGGCGGTGGTGACAAACCTGCGCTCTTTCACAACGATCTGGCTGCGCCGATCCACGCCGGCGAACTTCCGGACGACCGCTCACGTAAGATGATGGGGACGGTTCGCTCAGGTTTCGAACTGCCGGAGAGCATGACTGAATCGAATCCGCAGCTCGACCAGGAGCGCCAGAAACACAATCGATGGCTGGTGCTCATAGCGGTATACAAGTTTCTTCTGGCCTTGATGTTTGTTGCTGTCGGAATAGGTGCATTACGTCTGATGCACAAAGACATCGACGACGTCATCAGCCGGATCGGCGACCTGCTTCGGTTCAACCCCGAATCTCGTTTCGTAAATTTCCTATACGACAGGGCTTTTCTCATCAACGATCCGTTGCTCCGGCGCATCGGCGCCCTGGCCTTTAGCTACGCGGGACTCAGCCTTGCCGAAGGTATCGGTCTCTATCTCGAAAAGGCATGGGGCGAATACCTGACCCTCGCGATTACGGCTTCATTCCTGCCGTGGGAGATTTTCGAGGTCTTCCACCACCTCACATGGATACGCGTAGGCCTCCTCGTAGTGAATGCACTGGTCTTTTTCTACCTTATGAATATCGTTGCCGGCCGCCGGAAGTCCGCCGAAGCTGAGCTCCTCGATTAGTTTCGCTTTTTATTCCCCTATAAAGCCAATCGATCGTTTTGGAAAGTGCCTTTCCGAGCAAGGTACTCAAATCGGTAAACACTATATCTTGTGGTTTGTGGCCGAGATCCACCATTAGAGGCTTCCCAGAAACGGAATTCCGGTCCCTTTTGCCCCTAACCCCCTAAAGTTGCAGGGTTTCAACAGAAATTGCCGTTGGAGCGGAAAACCTCCTGGGCTATTATCGTGTCTGAAGTGGAGTGAAGTGGAGCGAAAGGGATTTAAGAGCTCACTTCCACAGCAAGATTACTCGATTTCACTCACTTCAGGGCCGATTCCGAACGGTTCGGAACCAGCCTTTGCACCAAGGACGAGGCGAACGACAACCATGTTTCGTGGCAATCATCCAGCGAAAGTTGATGAAAAGGGAAGGCTTAAGATGCCTTCCGCTTTCAAGCAGCTGGCCGATGCCACCAATGTTACGCAGTTTTATGTCACCTCCAGCGATGGCAAGAGCGCCGAAATTTGGCCACTTCCGGAGTGGGAGAGACGGGAAGAGCAACTGGCCGACTCCAGCACTATGGACGATGCCGTTCGCAAGTATCTCAACGTGACCAGTTATTACGGGCAGCAGGTGGAGATGGACAACCAGGCACGGCTACTCCTCCCCCAGATCCTCCGCAATGCTGCCCAGCTCGACGGCGAAGTCACAGTGTTTGGCATGAGGACCTACCTGGAAGTTCATAACCGGGAGATCTTCGAACAGAATCTGGCGGCCAATCAGTTGACCGCTGACGATCGCAAGGCAATGGCGGAGATTCTCCGCCGCAAGAGTTAAGGGTTCACACCCCTCAGGGGGAGCGCATGTCGAATCGAAGCGAACGTCATGTGCCGGTTCTTTTACAAGATGCGATTCAGTTTCTGAACGTACGCGCAGGTAGCGTCGTGGCAGACTGCACACTCGGCCTAGCCGGCCACGCGGCAGAGATCATCCGCCGCCTTGGCCCGCGGGGAAGGCTGATCGGTTTCGATCGCGATCCCGAGGCGCTGGCGCTTGCCAAAGCCCGACTTGACCAGGTCACGAACGAACTCGGCAGCCAGGCTCCTCAAATGACACTCATCGGCGAGGCCTTCAGTTCCATTGGCGAGCATGTCGAACCGGGCTCGCTCGACGGCATACTGGCCGACTTCGGTGTCAGCAGCCTGCAACTCGACGAAGCGCGCAGAGGATTCAGTTTTATGGCGGACGGACCCCTGGATATGCGGCAGGATCCGCGATCCGGTCCCACCGCCGCACAAGTGGTGAATGAGGCGAACGAGCGCGAGCTTGCCGACCTTATTTACGAATACGGAGACGAAAGGAGGTCGCGGAGAATCGCCAGAGCCATTGTGCGCGGGCGGCCAGTTACAACTACCGGACAGTTATCCCGGATCGTTGCTTCAGCCGCCCCGTCAATGAAGCAGGACAAGATTCACCCGGCAACGCGCACGTTCCAGGCGCTCCGGATTTACGTGAATCGCGAGTTGGATGAGATTCGGGCGCTGCTGGAGGCCGCACCCAGGTTGCTTAAGCCCTCCGGACGACTGGTCGTCATCAGCTTTCACTCGCTGGAAGATCGCATCGCGAAAGACATTCTGCGCGAATACGCGCACAAGGGAATTGTTGAGCTGCTGACCAAGAAACCGGTCACCGCTAATGAAGAAGAAGTAGATCGCAACCCACGCTCACGAAGCGCCAAGTTGCGAGCGGCAGAGAAGCAGGGAACAGGGATCAGGGAATCAGGCAGAAGAGTTTTCAAGTGAGCGGCAAACTGGTAGCTGTTTACTTCGATGAGTCGAAGAAATGAATTCAGCAAGATTCCGGCTAGTAGCTAGAAGCTAGCGGCTAGAAGCTAGGAGACAAACATGGCTGCATGCACGGCAACATTATTTGATACAAAACCCGGCTGGACCGCTCGCGTGGTCGAGCGCAATGCCGCCCTGTTGGCACAGCAGCCGATGCGCCGTCGCGGAGTGCGCACGCCGGAAGTCATCTTCGCGCACCACATCGACAATTCGCGCCTTGTCAAGGCGGCTGATCCGGTGCGCGCGCGCCAGATGCGCACATTTTCTGCCGCGCTCACGGTGCTGTTCTCGCTGATCATGTTCTACGGGCTGCAGCACTTCAACGCCATCGAGAACTCGTACCGCATCGAGTCGGAGAAGCAGGTTCGCGACCAGCTTCGCGAAGAGAATCGCCAGCTTCGCTTGACCGAAGCGCAGCTCTCGCAGCCCGGCCGCATAGACGGCATGGCTCGCCAACTCGGAATGAGCGAGCCGCAGCCCGGACAGGTTGTGCATGCGACGCCGCATGTTGATAACAGCGCGCCAGTACTCGCCCAAGTCAACGCGCCGCCGCCGAACCCGGCCAACTAAGTCAGCCGCTTTTCATTCGTCCGATTATTTAGGAGATACCCCGTCGATCGCATCGAGTGATTCGTCGCATTTTGACGTGCCTCGATGTTCTAATCTGAGATTCACACACTGATCAAAATGCAGGCAGCTCTCCGCGCAACTCGTCCACGTACCGTCACCTCACGCGCCACGCCGATGAAGCTGGCGCGTTTTTGGCTTGTATGCGGTTTCTTTCTTTTCTGGGCAGTTGTCATATCCACGCGGCTGTTCTGGCTGCAAATCATTCGCCATAACGAATACGTGGAGCGCGCTGAAAAGCAGCAGCAGCGCACCTTTGAAGTCGCACCCCGCCGCGGCGTCCTGTACGACCGCAACATGCACGAGCTTGCCATGACCGTGCAGGTCGACTCCATCTACGCGGTTCCTTCGGAGATCGACGACCAGAAAAGCGGAGCACGCACGCTCGCCGCTATCGTCCACACCGACCCCGAAGACAAGCTGACCCGCGAAGACCAGATCGCTCACCGTCTCGACGAGGGCAAGAACTTTGCCTGGGTTGCACGCCGCGTCACGCCCGAGGTTGCCGCGAAAATTCGCGCCCTCAACATGAAGGGCATCTACACCCAGAAGGAATTCCAGCGCTTCTATCCCGATAACCAGATTGCCGCGCAGGTTCTCGGCTACGTTGGCCTCGACGACAACGGCCTCGGTGGCCTCGAAGGTAAATTCGACGCAAAGCTTCACGGCGTGCCGGGCCGGATGTTTACGGCAATGGACGCGCGCCGTCACGTGCTCGGTTCCGTGGCGCATGAGCCCGAGCCTGGCCAGAATCTGCAGCTCACCATTGACGAAAACATCCAGTTCATGGCCGAGCGCGCGCTAGATCACAACATGGAGAAGACGCACGCCGACAGCGGCACAGTCGTGGTGCAGGACGTTCATACCGGCCAGATTCTTGCACTCGCCATCCGGCCAACGTTTAATCCGAATCAGTTTCGCCACACTACTCCCGCGCTCTTGAAGAACCATGCGGTCAGCGACGTGTATGAACCAGGCTCGACCTTCAAGCTTGTCACCTACTCCGCTGCACTCGATCAGGGCGTGACCCACCCCGACGACATGATCGACTGCCAGGGCGGCCAGATCAAGATGGCCGGCGGCCGCATCATTCACGACAATCAAGGCGAACACATGGGTGTGGTCCCCGTCCACAAGGCGCTTGAAGAATCAAGCGACGTGGCCGCTGTCAAGCTCGCGCTGAAGATGGGCCCCGACACTTTCTACAAATACATTCACGATCTAGGATTCGGCAGCCGCAGCGGTGCTGAACTGCCGGGCGAGACCCGCGGTCTCTTGCGGCCCCCCAGCAAGTGGGGATCTACATCCATCGGCTCCATCGCCATCGGTCAGGAGATCGGCGTCACTCCTATTCAACTCGTCGCTATGGTTTCGACGATTGCTAATGGCGGAGTGTATCTGCCTCCACATGTGCTGATGTCGCAACCAGCCGCGATCAATGGCCAGCCCGGACCCCAGATGCAGGCAGCTCCATTCCGCGCTGGTGAGGACCTTCCTGATCCCTTGCCGACCGGCGCACATCGGGTTCTCTCCACCATGACCTCAGCCCAGATGCGCAAGATGATGGAAGGTGTCGTTCTCTTCGGCACCGGCAAGCCTGCGCAGCTCAATGGATATTCCTCCGGCGGCAAGACCGGCACCGCGCAGAAAATCGACCCTGCAACTCATACGTACTCGAAGACCATGCACATCGCTTCGTTCGCGGGTCTGGCGCCGGTCAACAACCCTGTCATCGCCGTCGCCATCGTCATGGACAACCCCAAAGCTGGCTCCTACTACGGCACTGCCGCCTCCGCACCGGTCTTCGCCGAAGTCGCGCAGCAGGTGCTCGAATACCTCAACGTGCCTCACGACGTCGAGGTGCGTCCATCAAAGACTCCTGTGAAGGTAGCCAAAGTCGAGAAGCCCATCCACGAGGATGACGCCAATGTCGATCAAGCTGAAGTGAACGCGCTGTTCGCCGCGGCCAACGACCTGCCGGCCGACGATCCGCTGCGCCAGTCGCAGCAGGCGGTGCCGCAACAGGCTCAGCAGGCGGCTGTACAGGCTCCGCAAGCCGCCACTGCACCGGCAAATGCAAAGGCCAATCCCAACGTGAGCGGGCAACACGAGACCTCATCGAATCAGGCCGAATCTGCCGCGCCGTCACCGCCGCCTCGATCAACTTTTGTCAGCGTCAGTGACGGCAAGAAGATCAACGTGCCCACCTTGGTCGGCCTGCCCATTCGCGCAGTGATCGAGATGACCGCCGCCGAGGGACTGCAACTGCAGATCAATGGCAGCGGCACCGTGCGCGAGCAAGCACCTGCGCCTGGCACACAAGTTCCGAGCGGCACAAAGATCATCGTGCGCTGCGGACGGTGATACCACAATCACGGACCAAATGGCCCCCGCAATCTACAATCAACCAGACATGCTTTGGCAAGATCTCATCGCCGAAATCACCGCCGTCGGCTCCTCCGGTTCGTCGGCGCAGCCCGTCACCGGCATTGAGTACGACTCGCGCCGTGTTCATCCCGGCTCTGTTTTCGTCGCGATGAAAGGGGGCACCACGGACGGCAATCGCTATATCAACAAAGCGATTGCTGCAGGCGCCATCGGTATCATCACGGATTCCTCGCTGACTTTCGATCATCTCGTTGTCTACAATCCGGACATCGCTGTCGTTGAAGTTGAGCACGGCCGCCGTGCCCTCGCCGAAGCCTCAGCCGCGTTCTTCGGCCACCCCGAACGCAAGATGGCCGCGACCGGCATCACTGGAACCAATGGCAAGACAACGACTGCCTTCCTTACCGAAGCGCTTCTCAATGCCGCAGCCCGCAAAACAGTCCTCATCGGCACCATCGAGTACCACGTTGCCGGAGAAGTGCGGCCCTCGTTGCACACCACGCCGGAATCTCGCGATCTTTTCGAATTGATGGCCGAAGGCGCGAGCCGCGGAGCAACCGAACTCGTCACCGAAGTCTCAAGCCATGGGCTCGACCAGGGCCGGGCTTACGGCATCCCCTTCGACGTTGCCATCTTTACCAACCTCACCCGCGATCACCTCGACTACCACCAGTCGATGGAGAAATACTTCGGAGCCAAGAAGCTTCTCTTCGACGGCACCATGTATCCCGCTCCGCGCGTCGCTGTGCTCAATGCCCACGACGAGCGCACGCCTCAGCTCATCGAAATCGCATGTGCAGCTGGCTCCGAAGTCCGCACCTACGGCATCGGCCTCGGAGACTTCCGCGCCGCGTCGCACACGCTCACGCCGGGCGGCGCCGTCATGCAACTCGAAACTCCCGCCGGTTCTGCGCAGGTCGCATCGCGTCTCGCTGGGGAAGTCAATATTCTCAACCTGCTCGCCGCGTTCACCGCCGCGCACGCTCGCGGCGTGCCCTTCGAATCTCTCGTCGAATCCGTGCCACGTCTGTCTCCTGTCCCAGGGCGCTTCCAGCCTATCGATGCGGGCCAACCATTTACCGTGATCGTGGACTACGCGCACACGGACGACGCGCTCCGCAACCTCATCGCTCTTGCGCGCCAGGTGGTGGAAAAATCCGGTGGCCGCATCATTACGCTCTTCGGCTGCGGCGGCGATCGCGACCGCACCAAGCGTCCCAAGATGGGCTACGCCGCAGGTGAAGGAAGCGACTTTGTCGTAGCCACAAGCGACAATCCTCGCTCCGAAGATCCGCGCGCAATCCTCAACGAGATCGAGCCGGCGCTCAAGGCCAGCGGAGTCCTCTACACGGTCGAGCCTGATCGAGCAAATGCAATTCGCTTTGCTCTCGGCTCCGCGAAGGAGAACGATGTCGTCCTGCTCGCCGGCAAGGGGCACGAAACGGAACAGATTCTCGCCGACCGCACCATCCCCTTTGACGACTCACAAATTGCACTCGCCGCGCTGCGCGATTTGGGTTACGTTGGAATGTCATGAAATTGACGCTTTCAGAAGCGGCCATCGGAGCTGGCGCGGTTCTCGAAGCTCCCGCGAGCATCACGAATGCGGGTGCGCTCGTCGTTACCGGGTACTCCATCGACTCGCGCACCGTAGCGCCCGGTGATTTATTTTGCGCCGTGCGCGGAGAGCGTCTCGACGGTCACGATTATGTCGCCGCCGCCCTCGATCGTGGAGCCGTCGCCGCTGTCGTCTCGCGCGCCAAGGCCGCCTTACTGCCCGATGCCGTGCTGGCTGTACCGCTGCTAATTGTGGAAGATCCGCTTGTTGCGCTCCAGGAGCTTGCCTTGCATGTGCGGCGTCGGTGGGGCAAGCGTGTCATCGCTATTACGGGCTCTGCCGGCAAGACCACGACAAAAGAGGCTATCGCCGCAACGCTTGCAGCGAAATTCAACGTACTCAAGTCGCAGGGCAATCTCAATAACGCCTTCGGCCTGCCGCTGCAACTCCTTCGCCTCCAACCCGAGCACGAGTATGCCGTCGTCGAAATGGGTATGAACCACCTGGGCGAGATCGCCGCCCTCGCCCGCATCGCCTCGCCCGACTGGGGAGTCGTGACCAACGTCGGCACGGCCCACATCGAGAATTTCACGGAGGGCCAAGCCGGCATCGCCCGCGCCAAGTACGAGTTGATCGCTGCGCTGCCCACGGCCGGGGTCGCGTTCCTGAACTGCTCCGACCCTTATGTTTCGCAGTTCGGTCGCGACTTTCACGGAAAGGTCGTCTACTTCGGCATCGGTCCTTGCGGCGATCCCGCCATTCTCGATGTGAAGGAGGATATCTCGGGCCTGAACGTACATTTTCGAGCCGGGGAACACGACGGCACCTTCAAACTCGGGCTTCTCGGCGAGCACAACGCGCAGAACGCCATGGCCGGCCTCGCAGTTGCGCTCGAAGCGGGAGTTCCGCTCGATGCAGCTGTCGCCGCGCTCGAATCGCTCACGCCCGGCAGCAAGCGCGGAGAAGTGCTGGAAATTGGCGGCGCGACGATTCTCAACGACAGCTACAACTCCAACCCTGAAGCACTGCGATCCATGATTCAGACGCTTGCCGCGCGCCCGGCCCAGCGCCGCATCCTCGTCGCTGGAGAAATGCTCGAACTCGGTGAGCATGCCCCAAAGCTTCATGCGGCAGCCGGCAAGACGGCCGCCGATGCCGGAATTGATATTGTGGTGGGCGTGCGCGGCAATGCACAACACCTCGCTGCCGCAGCATGTTTGTCCGGAGTCGCCGCGATCTTTCTGCCTGATGCCGCGACAGCCGGCGAGTGGCTTGCCAAGAATCTTCAGCCCGGCGATGTTGTCCTCATCAAAGGCTCGCGGGGAGTCCAACTCGAGCGCGCCATCGAAGTGCTCAAGACCCATTCCGCCTCAACGGAGAACCAGTGAATCGTCGCAACTTCCCCCTCTCGTGCGCTTTTATCGCTCTGTTTTTTGCTTTACCGCTCGCGGGTCAGATTCCCGCTGACTGGACCAAGCCGTTCCCGCCCTTTCGCATCGCGGGCAACCTGTATTACGTAGGCTCCGAGGATCTCGCTGCCTACCTCCTCGTTACGCCCAAAGGCAACATTCTCATCAACAGCAATCTCGAATCATCGCCGCCGCAGATCAAGAAGGCCGTGGAGTCGCTCGGTTTCAAATTCAGCGACACGAAGATTTTGCTCATCAGCCACGGTCACTACGACCACTGCGCCGGCAGCGCGGAGGTCAAGCGCATGACTGGCGCGAAGTATGAAGTGATGTCACAGGACGTCTCTGTCGTCGAATCCGGCGGCCACAACGATTTCCATTATGCGGCCGACAAGACCATGTGGTTTCCGCCGACGAAGGTCGACGGCATCCTTCACGACGGCGACACGGTCTCGCTCGGGCGGCACTACGCTGACCGCGCACCTCACCGCCGGCCATACCAAGGGTACGACCACCTGGACTCTCGACGAGAATTGGCCGCTCGGAGTGGAAGGGGCCGAAGGAACACGCACTCTTCATGTCGTCATCGTCGGCAGCCCCAACGTGAATCCGGGCTACAAGCTCGTCAACAACAAAACCTATCCGCAGATTGCCGCCGACTATCGTCAAGGATTTGAAGTGCTCAAGGGTCTTCCCTGCGATGTCTTCCTAGGTGCCCACGGCGGTTACTTCGGACTCGCCGAAAAATATCCGCGCTGGAAAGCCGGCGACAAAAACGCCTTCATCGATCCCGCCGGCTACAAAGCCTACATCGCCGACCGTGAACAAGCCTTCGAATCCGAATTGAAGAAGCAGTCAACCGCTGCAACCAAGTAAAACCTATCTGTCATTCTGATTGCCGCATGCTTGGGGCCCCGTGGAGGGCGTCCATGGGGCAAGCGGCGCGAAGGACCTGCTTTTCCGCCAATCTCGGATCCGGCTGTCGCTAAACCCGCTAACTCCGCTGATTCAAGCCCTGATCATCCACATCCCGCCGCATGCCCGTCCCTGTAAAATCAAGCTGAATCCTCGCACCGATCCGGAGTTCTCTTGCTCTACTGGCTGCTCTACGAAAAGCTGTTTCCGTTCTTTCACCCTTTCCGGATCTTCCGCTATCTCACTTTCCGTACAGTCTTTGCGTCGCTTACCGCGCTGCTGATCGCGATGTTCATCGGCCCCTATGTGATCCAGAAGCTGCGCGAATTTCAAATCGGCCAGTTCATCCGCGAAGACGGCCCCCAGTCGCACCAGAAGAAATCCGGCACGCCCACCATGGGCGGCGTGCTCATCGTCATCGCCATCCTGCTGCCCACGGTGCTCTGGTCTGACCCCGCCAACCCGCTTGTCTGGATTGCTGTCTGCTCCACGCTTGCTTACGGGGCGATTGGTTTTGCCGACGACTACACCAAGGTCGTCAACCGCCGCAATCTCGGCCTGACCGCGCGCGCCAAGCTCTTCTGGCAGGGGCTCGCTGGGGCCGGGGTCGCCGTCGCACTCATTGCGCTCACCCAATTCAAGCTTTTCTCCACGCAGCTTAGCGTTCCGTTCATCAAATTCTGGCGTCCCGATCTGCTGTGGCATCACTGGCCCAGCACCTTGCCGCATCTCGGCTGGCTGGCCTTCGTGCCCTTCGTCTGCTTCATCATCTTTGTGCTCATGGGCACCTCCAACGCCGTCAACCTCACCGACGGCCTCGACGGCCTCGCCATTGGCTGCACCATCATCGCGGCAGGCGCGCTCACTGTGCTCACCTATGTAAGCGGCCACGTCGTATTCGCCGACTACCTCGAACTGCAGCGCATGCCGCTGGTTGCCGAACTCACCGTCTTCTGTGGATCGATGGTCGGCGCATCGATTGGATTCCTCTGGTATAACGCCCACCCCGCCGAAGTCTTTATGGGCGACGTGGGGTCGCTCGCACTCGGCGGCGCCATCGGCACCGTCGCCGTCATCATCCGCCAGGAATTCCTGCTGCCGTTCATCGGCGGCATCTTTGTGCTCGAAGCCGTCTCCGTGGTGCTACAGGTCGGCAGCTACAAGCTGCGCAAGAAGCGCATCTTCAAGATGGCCCCGCTGCACCACCACTTTGAGCAACTTGGCTGGAGCGAGTCCAAAGTCATTGTCCGCTTCTGGATTGGCGCGCTCGTATTTGCCCTCTTTGCCCTGACTACCCTCAAATTGCGTTAACGCTAAGTTCTGCCTTCACAGCCAAGCCGGGGAGTAGCGCGATAAAGTATCCTTGGACTGATCCTCATGATGGAGCTCAAAGGCAAAAAAGTTCTTGTCGTCGGGCTGGGCAAATCCGGCCTGGCTGCGGCCCTCTTTCTGCGTCGCCGCGGAGCCCAAGTGACGGTCTCCGACATTCGCAGCGCCGAAGCCCTCGCCAAAGACATTCCCGCCTTGCTTGAAGAGGGCATCAACGTCGAAGCCGGCGGCCATGGCCTGCTCACTTTCCGCCGCCAGGACCTCATCGTGGTCAGCCCCGGCGTTCCGCTCGATACACCTGAACTCGTGCAGGCTCGCAACTTCGGCCGCCCTGTCATCGGTGAACTCGAACTCGCTGCCCGCTTTCTCAAGGGCAAGATCCTCGCCGTCACCGGCTCCAACGGCAAAACCACCACGACCTCACTGCTCGGCGAAATCCTCGAGAAGGCCGGCATTGCCTACTCTGGTCGGCGGCAACATCGGCGTGCCAGTGGTTGCCCTCATTGACGAATCGACCGACGCCACCTGGTCGGTCCTCGAAGTCTCCAGCTTCCAGCTCGAATCGACTGAGCAGTTTCACCCTACCATCGCCGTCATCCTCAACATCACGCCCGACCATCTCGACCGGCACGGCAGCTTCGAAAATTACGCACTCGCGAAAGAGCGCATCTTCGCGGAGCAAGACGAGGACGACTATGCCGTCCTCAATGCCGACAACGTTCGCGCTGCCTCTTCCGCCAAGCGTTCCAAAGCCAGGGTCTACTGGTTCTCGCTTGAACATCCCGTCGAACAGGGCGCGTGGGTCGAAGGCGGAGGTATTCTCTTCCGCTCTGGGCCTGAGGCCGCTCCAGAGACCGTCATGGCGCTGAGCAGCATTCCACTCAAGGGCGAACACAACGTTGAAAACGTCCTCGCCGCGGTCTGCGCTGCGCGCCTCGCTGGAGCTTCGCGCCGAATCGGTCCGCACTGCAGTTGAGCAATTCAAGGCTGTCGAGCATCGACTCGAATACGTCGCCACCCTCAACGGCGTCGAGATTTACAACGATTCGAAGGCCACCAACGTCGATGCCACCGCCAAGGCCATTGCCGCATTCCCCGGCAACATCCACCTCATCCTCGGCGGCAAAGACAAGAACTCCGACTACACCGAGTTATCCGATCTGCTCCGTTCCCGCGTCAAGGCCGTCTACACCATCGGTTCTGCCGCCGCCAAAATCGAGTCGCAACTGCGCGGCGTGGTCTCTATCCACTCCTGCGAGACGCTCGACAAGGCAGTCAGCGCCATCGCTGCCGCCGCACATCCCGGCGACGTCGTCCTGCTCGCCCCCGCCTGCTCAAGCTTCGACCAGTTCGAAAGCTACGAACACCGCGGCCGCGTCTTCAAGGAACTGGTCAACGAGTGGCGCGGCTGGAAAGTCTGGCAAAACGTTTAGCGTCGATCCTCGATGGTCCTCAATCCCGTGTCATCCTGAGCCCCGCACGCTTGGGGCCCCGCGAAGTGGGGTAAGCGCGGCGAAGGATCTGCTTCTCATGAAGCTGTGTGACCTCAAACTCCGTGAGGGATTCATCGGATTTGAGCCAAGCCTAGTACTCGCATCTCGCAACATTCGGGCAGCCTGCCGGGAAAAGCAGATCCTTCGCTCCGCTTACCCCACAAACGATGACTCGTTTGCGGGGCCCCAAGGATGCTCCGCTCAGGATGACACTGCCGTTCTTGAGTGATTTTCCTCGGGATGACAAGCGTCGCGGATTCATGTCGGAATCGTGCGGCAGCTTAATCAATTTGGTGCCCACCATCATCCGCCACTGAATCTCCACAGCCCGCCCGTGAAACCATAAATCCAGGCAAGGCATGCATGTCACGACTTAGAGTCGTGCCGAAGGATCTGCTTGTGATTCGATCCTCACCTCGCAAAGGAATCGCACCATGGCAAAGCGCGTAGGCGTCGACAAGTGGATCTTCTTTACCACGCTGCTGCTGGTCGTCGCCGGCCTGGTTATGGTCTTCTCCGCCTCGGCTGTCATGGCGCAGGAGCGCTACAACTCCCCCTACGGCTTCGTCATGCGCCAGGCGATCTGGGCCGTCGCGGGCATCCTCACCATGATCGTCCTCTCGCGGGTGGATTACTCTCGCTACAACTCTCCGCGCTTCGTCTACCCGGCGCTCACCATCACCACACTGCTCCTCGTCGTGGTGCTCTTCTTTCGCGACTCGCACCATACCCATCGGTGGATCCGCTTCGGCAACTTCTTCACTTTCCAGCCCTCTGAGATTGCCAAGCCTGTCATCATTCTCTTTCTCGCCTGGTTCCTCTCGACGCGGCTCGACCAGATGCGCGACTGGCGCAACACCCTGCTCCGCGCCGCCATGATGCCTGTCGTATTTATGCTGCTGATCGTCAAGCAGCCCGACCTCGGCACGGCTCTCGTCGTCGGCGGAGTCACCGCCATGATGCTGATCCTCGCCGGCATGGAGTGGAAGTATCTCTTCCTCGCCGTTGCCGCAGCCGCGCCTCCGCTGGCGGCACTGCTCTTTTGGGTCCCGTGGCGCCGCGCCCGCATGCTTGCCTTTGCCCATCCGGACCTCGACCCCCAGGGCGCCGGATTCCACATCAACCAGTCGCTCATCGCCGTCGGGACGGGCGGTCTCACAGGGCGCGGCTACATGGAGGGCATGCAGAAGCTCTTCTACCTCCCCGAAGCCCACACCGACTTCATCTACGCCAACATCGCTGAAGAACTCGGCTTCGTCGGAGCCATCGTCATCCTCGCGCTCTTCGTCGTTCTCGGATACCGGGGACTGCGCACCGCCTACCGGTCGACCGATCCGTTTGCGCGCCTCACCGCCTTCGGGATCACGACGGCGATCCTGCTGCAAGCCTTCTTCAACATCAGCGTCGTCCTCTCGCTGCTGCCCACCAAAGGAATCCCGCTACCGTTTATCTCCTCCGGCGGAACGAGCCTGTTCTTCACGCTGGCAGGGATTGGGATACTGCTAAATATCTCGAAGAAAGTCGACTGACCCAGGTTCTCCGTCATCCCCACAACGCTGTCATCCTGAGCGGAGCGGTTTTCATCAGCGGAGCGAAGGACCTGCTTTTGTGTTTGTTTGCCTCAGCCGGTGGCCCGCACTCCCTCTTCAAACACCTAGCCCCAACAATCCGATCGTGATGCGTCGCGAATTCGCGGTCAGGCGACTTCGGCGGAGACCACGGAGGCGGCGAAGGGGAGCTGCACTTCGAAGGTGCTGCCTTTGCCCAATTTGCTGGTGACTTCGATGTGGCCGAGGTGTTCTTCAACGATGCGGCGGACGAGTGAAAGGCCGAGGCCGGTGCCGTTGCTGCGGGTGGTGTAGAAGGGGCGGAAGATCTGCGATATCTGCTGCTCCGACATGCCGCGGCCGGTGTCGGTTACGGTAACGGTGGCGCAATCCTCGTGCGAGCCGATCTTCACGGTAACGGTGCCGGGGCCGTCGATGGCCTGCACAGCGTTCAGGAGGAGATTGAGAACAACCTGGTGAATCTGGTCGCTGTCGTGCTCGACTTCAGGCAGGTTGGGAGCCCGGTCGAGTTCGATCTTGATGGGGTGGCTGAGGACCTGCTGGCGCGCCAGCATCACAGCGTGTTCGACCGTGGTATTGAGATTGCTGCGCATCATCCGGGGCGGATGAGGGCGGGCGGTTTCGAGCAGATCGGTAAGGATGCGATTGATCTGGTTGATCTCGAGACGTACGTCCTTGACCATGGCGCGGGCGGGGCTGGACTCGGGCAGATCGCGACCGATGATTTCGATGACGCCGGCGATTCCGGCGAGGGGGTTGCGAATCTCGTGAGCCAGTCCGGTTGCCAATTCGCCGAGCGTTGCCAGGTGTTCGGCGCGGGACATCTGTGTGCGATGCATGGTCTCAATCTCCTTACGACTTTCGCGTAATTGCTGCATCATGTGATTAAAATTTCGGCCCAGGTCGCCGATTTCGTCGTTACGCCTGGAGAAGCTTACGGCCACGTCGAGGTTGCCTGCGCTGATCAGGGCGACCTTTTCCTGCAGTTCGACCATGGGCAGGTGGATCAGGTAGGCCAGCACCGCGATCAAGACTCCGCAGATGATGACTGCTCCGGCTCCCGCGACCATGAGGACGGCGTGGCGCTCCCGGCCGCCCAGCGAGACGGTGGCGATGGTGAAGAGGAGTAGTCCCGCCAGTAGTACGAAGACTACCGGAAGGATTGCCTTGATCTGCCAATTGACCCGAACTTGATGCACACCGTAATCCTCAACATTCCGGAAGGTTGAAGTGAGGGAGAGCCGCGCCCTATTGCGTGTAATCGTGATCTCTTTGCTGGTATTGGGGCGAAGCTGTCCGCGACGTCTACTCCCGTCTCTGACTGAGTAATGCATGTGAGTAACCACATGGGCGCGTAAGTCCAAACTGCTGACGGAAAAAGGCTTACGCGGGCGACAGTCGGCCGGGCGCGCAACTGTCTTGCGCTAAATCGCGCAACCGGGTCATGGCAACGCGGGAATTTGACGCATTCAGTCTGCTGCGGAAAGGAGCTAGCAGACCAGTGGGGGATTTGACGGCACCGGGTGAGGCAGAACGCCCATGATGTGTTTTAAATCACAGTCACACGCCGCGCTTCAGTTTCTAATCAGTCCTGCGAACTTGCTGATGCACAGAAGGTTGGGCATGGGGTGCCGAGTCGGGCCCTCCTCGCTGGGTACGGCAATCTTCGTGCAACACATATTCGTGAAGAGACCGTATGAGACTGTTCCCTTATTGCGTATGGTTCCGCAGAACGGCTGGCGCCCCGTTGCGTCGCAAGTCAGGCTTGTCAGGTTTATCCAGTTTGCCCGGCTTGATGTGTCTTGGCGTGATGATGTTGTTTGCCACGCGCGCGACGGCGGCGGTTCACCCTGTTCCGCTGGACAAGAACACTGACTCCAAGAAGTGTCTCGAGTGCCACGACGACAAAGCGAATCACAAGTTTGTTCACTCGGCGATGCAGGCAGGCTGCCTGAGTTGCCATGAGATCCGTGTGAACAAGGATGTAACCCGGGTAAAGCTGATCACGGCAACAACGTCGGCGCTCTGCCTGACGTGCCACGCCGACAAGACCGCTGCGGATATCAAGGGAACGGTGCATCCGCCAGCAGTGCGTGATTGCCTGACGTGCCATGATGCGCACTCGAGCGATAACAAGAATCAGTTGCTGAAAGCTGTTTCGGGCGATGAGAAGGACAATCTCTGCCTTAGCTGTCACCAGACGGGACTGCATGTCGCCGCGAAGGGCAGCCGTCATGCCGCGCTCGACATGGGATGCGACACCTGCCACACGACCCACAAGACCGGCGCAGAGCCCACCGCGGAGAACCGCTTCCACCTGACCAAGGCGGCTCCAGCGTTGTGCTTGGACTGCCACGATCCCAAGGATGCCGATCTGGCGAAGGCGCATAACCATCAGCCGTTCGGGACGGCGAATTGCGTGCAGTGCCACGATCCGCACCAGTCGGACTCGCCGAAGCTGATGGTGAAGTTTCAACATGCGCCGTTCCAGGGGAATGGATGCGATACGTGTCACCAGCCGGCTAAAGATGGCAAGGTGGTGCTCGTGCAGGCGGATGTGAAGGCACTGTGCGTGACCTGCCACGACGACAAGGCGAAACAGATCGATTCAGCCAAGGTGCCGCATCCAGGCGCGGCGGGCGATTGCACGGATTGCCACAATCCGCACGCCAGCAGTCAACCGGGACTGCCGAAGACAGACTCGGTGAGTATCTGCCTGGGATGCCACAGCGACATCGACGATCTGCGCAAGAAGTCGGTGCATCATCAACCGGCGTTTGGGCAGGGTTGTTCGACGTGCCATACGCCTCATGGCGGGGATAACGATCATCTGCTGCGCGCGAAGGGCAATGCACTTTGCCTGGAGTGCCACGGTCCGGATTCAGTCGCGCAGAAGGACGAAGCAGATCACCTGCTGACGATCTTTAATGGGACGGTCCGATTGCCCGATGACTACTACAGCAAGAACAAGGTTCCGATTCTCCCGCTTCGCTACGGGCTTGGGCATCCGGTGGAATACCACCCGGTTTCCGATGTCATGGATCCGACCAACCAGAGCAAAGTGAAGACGCCGCTGAGTTGTCTTTCGTGTCACCAGCCGCATGCTTCGGGGCAGCCGGATCTACTGGTCAAGGACCAGGTGAACAACATGGCATTCTGCGACAGCTGTCACAAGAACCGGCTGAACATGAAAGAGACACTTACGCCCAGTAGTAAATGATGCTGCGCTCTGCGCAGACGTGGAGATTGAGATGTATCGCTTCCTCTTCAATTCGACCCGCAATCGAAACTGGCTCACTATACTGCTGCTTCTTGCAGTGGGCCTCAGCTTCCCAATGGCCGCCGGCGCGAGCAAGAAAAAGAAGGCCGACGCCTCGCCAGCACCCGAGGTGGGGCCGCGGAAATTTGGTTTCGACCCGAAGAAGCTGGTGTGGCCGAGCCCGCCGAATATCGGTCGCGTGCGCTGGGTCGACTACTTTGCCGGGGCAAAGATCGATTACACGCCGGCGGCGAACGCCAAGCCGAAAGCTAGCTGGATGGACCGGCTTGCTGGCGGACAGTCCGAAACGGAGAAGATCAATCCCAAGAATTTTCCGTTTCAGATGATCGGACCTTACGGGATTGCGATTGATTCGAAGGGCATGGTGTACGTTGCCGATCAGAGGGTGGGCGCGATTTTCATCTTCAATACGGAAACGCGCGATTGCCAGATGATCCGCAATGGGATTGAGGCCCATTTCGGCTGGATCAACGGTCTTGCCATCGATGATGACGACCGGTTATTTGTCTCGGACGGCAAGATGCACCGGGTACTGATCTTCAACACCAAGCACGAGGTGGAGAACCAGATTACGGAGGGTCTTGTCGATCCAGTCGGTCTGGCTATCGATACGACGAACCGGTTTCTCTACGTGGTCGACACCCAGCAGGATCAGGTAATTGTGTACGATGCGGACACGCTCAAGCTCCTGCGCCGCATCGGCACAGGCGGGAAAAACCATTTCCTCACCACGCCGGGGGATTTTGGCGCGCCGCAGGGCGTGGCATTGGACCAGGATGGAAATGTCTACGTGACCGACACGCTTAACAATCGCGTAGAGATTTTCGACGCCGATGGGAATTTCATAAGTGAGTTCGGCAAGCATGGCGATGGACCGGGGTATCTTGCGCGTCCGAAGGGAATCGCAGTCGATAGCGATGGACATATCTGGGTTGCCGACCAGGTGGAGGACCGGCTGCAGGTATTCAATCGCGATGGCCAGTTGCTGACCTATATCGGAAGCGGTCACGGAGAACTGCCCGGCCAGTTCAAATCGCTGACCGGGGTAGCGGTGGATAAGCACAACCGGGTCTTCACCACGGAACAGGAACCGGGGCGTTTGCAGGTTTTCCGCTATGTGACGGATGCTCAGGCGGCAGAAGAGAAGGCGAAGCGTGTTGAGGAGTTGCAGAAAGCCGCCGATCGCCGTCAGAAGGCTGCGTCCCAACCGCAGGATAAGCCGGCAGAGGCGACTCCGCAGGCGACCCCCGCTGCGGCTGCTCCGCAGAACATCAGCGGACCGGCAAAGGCGCCGGGGCAGTAAAGTGATCATGCCCGATCATTTGCGGGATCGGAACGACTGCCCTCGTCAAAAGCGTCAGAAATGCGCGCATGACCTTCGGCATCGGACAGGGCTAAGCAAAGGTAAGGGCACGTCGAATCAGACGAATTACGGTCGTTGCAACTCAGCGGCTCATTACCTTCGATCTCAAATAAGACAACGATTTTGCGGACATTCCCCTGATGCCCCCAGTGTGGTGAAGTTTCCTGTGCGGGGCGGCATGCCTTCGGCGAGAATTGAAGTCAACTTCCCTTTGTGAATTGAAACTGCTGTCGTCCAGCGGGAATGCGACGGTTCGGGGGAATTGCTTATGTTTCGGTTAAAGGTTATGGAGTTTGTCGCTGCAGGGCTTGCGCTTCCGATTTGTTTGCCGGTTTGGGGACAGTTTCAGGATCCGACCAAAGAAGAATTGCAAATGACAGTCGACGCCAAGGCACCAGGCGCGAACGCTGTCTACCTGAACTTCGCAGAGGATCAGGACGGTCCGGGTTACTCTTCCATGTTCTATGAGCGCGTGAAGATTCTGACCGAAAAGGGCAAAGAGAGGTCTACTTTGCGTTTCTCACACACTCCGAATACGAAGTTCGAGGTCGAGGGGCGAACAATTCACAAGGACGGCACCATTATCCCTCTTACGGATAAACCATTAGATCTGGTGGAATTCAAGACCAAAGATGAACAGCTGAATTCGCTGGTTTTCACACTTCCGAGCGTGGAGGTCGGCAGCGTCCTCGAATATCGGGTGAAGTTCAAGTACGACGGCGTACCTCCGTTTCCAAACTGGTACATCCAGCAGGACATGTTCGTGCACCATGCGCATTACTCATTCAAACCATGGATGTTTGGTTCCGTGGGGGTGTCCTACATGGCGCGGTTGGGGGGGGATGCGAAGGTGGCGAGCCAAAAAGGCATTTACACGCTGGATTTGGACGATGTGGTCCCTTTGCCGGATGAGGACTGGATGCCCCCATTGAATACGTTCAAGTGGCGAGTGTCGTTTTTCGGCACGACCTTCAAGACGACACAAGAATACTGGGAGGCGGCAGGGAAAGTGTGGGCGAATTTTGTGCACGACTTTACCAACCCCACGGGCACGCTGAAGAAGGCCGCGGAGGAGATGGTCGCGCCGAGTGATTCCGAGACCGTGAAGGCGAAGAAGATTTATGCGGCGGTGATGAAGCTCGAGAATACGGATTTTACGCGCGAGAAGACGAAGGTGGAGCGGAAGAAAGAGAAGATCAAGGACATCCACAATGCGCAGGATGTGTGGCGGGACCAGAGCGGAAATGGTGACGAAATTGCGCTCCTGTATGTGGCGCTATGTCGCGCCGCCGGATTGAACGTGGTGCCGATGTCAGTGGTAAACCGGAGTCGCGCCCTGTTCGATGAGGGTCTTTTGAATTCCGCACAAATGGATGATTTCATCGCAGTAGGGCAACTGGACGGGAAAGAAGTGTTTCTCGATCCGGGGCAGAAGATGTGTCCGTTCGGAACGCTGCACTGGAAGCATATGCTGGCCAGAGGATTCCGCCAGACAGACAAGACGACGGTCATTGCGAACACTCCATCGCTCAGCTTACAAGGCATCCAGCATCACGCGCGGGGCCGATCTCACTTTGGATCCGTCGGGGGCAGTGCAAGGCACGGTTCGCCTTGTGTTGCAGGGTCAAGAAGCTCTTTATTGGCGCCAGATTGCGCTGGAAAATGATGAGGACGAGGTCAAGAAACGATTTAACGAGTGGATGAGCGGCTATCTGCCGGAAGGAGTGCAGGGTGAATTCGACCAATTTCTCGGCACTCGACGGACTACGAGTCGAATCTGATGGCGACTGTGAAGGTTAGCGGGAGCCTAGGAACCGCGACCGGGAAGCACTTCTTCGTGCCGGAACTTTTTTTCGAAGCGAAGGGCAAGCATCCGTTTGTAGCGCAGGATAAACGAACAATTCCCGTTGATGTGCATTTTGCGAGGTCTGAGCAGGACGACGTGACCTATCGACTGCCCGCTGGCTATACCACGGATTCCGACATCAAGCCGCACACGGTTTACTGGCCTGATCACGCCAAGCTGACGATTGTCGACGACCGTTGGCGCTGAAGGCGTGCATGTGACGCGCAGCCTGGTTTACAACTACACAATTCTTGCCCCAATTGAGTACGGAAATCTGCACGACTTCTATCAAAAGGTGGCTGCAGCCGACCAGCAGGAGATCACATTGACCAGGAGTGGTGAACGGGGGAGGAAACTGAATCGGAGTTCAATTGGGATGCGGAGAGTCTGAGCCGGTGGTACCGGGGGCGAAAAAATCGGGTGAAGTATTCGACCAGTTTTAGCGATTGGGGCCTTTGGTCGAAGACATTTACAGATTCCCAACCATCGTGATGAATTACTGCATCTAAAATGGCCACTATGACTCCTGGAATTACCACGCGGCGGCACGCGAAGACTCCTCCTCCGGGCGAAACGGGACAAGAAGCGCTGTATCTGCGGTCGCTGAGCGAGCGACAGGTTCCAGTGGCGGTGAAACTGCGGGGCGGCGAGGTCGTTCGCGGATGGATCGAATACTTTGACGACGGAATGCTGCGTTTGACGCGCGAGGGCAAGCCCAACCTATTCATCTACAAGCAGCAGATTGAGACGATTACCGAGACGGGCAAACGCCGTGGGCCGCGTGATGGCGGGGTATCGCCTCAGAAGGCCGGCGAGTGAACGAAACGGATGATGCAAATTCCGAAGCAAAGATGAGGTGGACGCCGAAGGCCGCAGAGATTGCGCGGGAAGCAGGCGCACGGCTGCGTGAGTTTTTTGCCGCGGGGGTTGCTACCGAATACAAGGGCGATGTGGACCTGGTGACGGTGGCTGATCGCACGGTGGAGAAGCTGATCCGGACGCGGCTGGGCGAGGCCTTTCCGGAGCACGGAATCTACGGCGAAGAGGGCACGCGCGAGCGAATGGAGCAGGAGTTTCGCTGGTACGTGGACCCGCTTGACGGGACGACCAATTTTGCGCACCGGTTTCCGCAATTCTGCGTCTCGATGGGGTTGGAACAGCGTGCAGCCACACTGAAAGCCGACGAAGATGGAACGCTGATGGCGGCGGTAATCTACGACCCGATGCGGGATGAGCTTTACGAGGCTGAGCGAGACCGTGGCGCGACGCTGAACGGCAAGGCGCTGCACGTTTCGAAGACGACGGAGTTGGCTGAGGGGCTTGTGTCGACAGGGTTTCCGAGCCGGAAGCGGCACCAGAGCCCGAACATCCACTTCTACCATGAGTTCACACTGCGGTCACATGGAGTGCGGCGGGCAGGATCGGCGGCGCTGGACCTGGCGTATGTGGCAGCGGGAAGGCTGGATGCCTTCTGGGAGTTCAACTTGAACCCATGGGATACGGCAGCGGGAATTCTGTTAGTGACCGAAGCCGGCGGACAGGCCACGGATTTTGCTGGCGGCGAGTTCCGGCTAGACAGCCGCGAGGTGCTCGCCTCGAATGGGCTGATCCACGATGAGTTAGTGGGATTGTTCGAGGATATGTTTGCGGGGCGTGCGCTGACACCGATCCCGACGCCTGAAGAGTTTGCGGCGCAGAGAATGGCCCGGGCAAAGGGGCTGCAATAGTCGAGCGGTGCTGATGTGTCTGGCCCGTGTTTTGATCTGACCAACGCGGTTCCCGCATCGCAAAACGGAGCCGGTTGGGGCGGGAGTCAGGCGTTAGGGGCGTGTGCTACTATCAGCGTCGAGACTTCAACTCTGTCGGAGAAATCAGAATGGCCTATGTAATCGCAGAACCCTGTATCGGCACCAAGGACACCGCCTGCGTAGACGCCTGTCCGGTCGACTGTATCCACCCCAAGAAGGACGAGGCCGGCCACGCCGAGGCCGATCAGTTATTCATCGACCCGGTCGAGTGCATCGACTGCGGCGCGTGCGTTCCGGCGTGCCCTGTGTCGGCCATCTTTGCACAGGATGATGTGCCTGAGAAGTGGGCGCACTTCACGCAGAAGAACGCCGAGCATTTCGGTCGCTAGCTGGTCGTGCAGTAGAGAAGTTTGCGCGAAGTGAAAACGCGTCCGCTGCAGCGGGCGCGTTTGTGCGTTTGGGCTGGAGTGAGGAACTGGTGTGGCCGTTCTTACGTCAGAAGCCGTGGTATTGCGCACTTGGCCGGTACATGAAGCCGACCTGGTGGTGAGTTTCTTCACGCGCGACTACGGGCGGATGACAGGCGTGGCGAAGTCGGCGTTGAAATCGCGCCGGCGCTTTGGCGGCGCGCTGGAGCCAATGACAGTGGCGAAGGCTTGGTTTGTGGAGCGGCCCAAGCAGGATCTGGTGCGGCTGGATCAGCTGGAGATTATTCGCTCGCCGCTGTCGTTGCCGGTGGATCCCACACGGCTGACCGTGCTCAGCCTGTTCGCCGAGGTGCTGGAGGAAACGCTGCCCGAGCATGATCCTCAAGAGACCGTGTTTCGGCTGATCGTATCTGTGCTTGAGCAGACGACAGTGGAACAGCCGTGGATGCCGTTGACGTATTTCGCGCTGTGGATGACACGGCTGATGGGGCTTCTGCCGGACATCGCGCATTGCACGGCATGCGGTGAGACTCTTGTGGCCGACGAGACTAGCTTCAATGCGTACGCGGACGGGCTGTTCTGCCGCGTGCATCGCAATGGGAACGCGAGTGAGCTGTCGGCGGACTCGTGGCAGCTGGCGCTGAAGATGCTGCGGGCGCCGGTGGGGGCGTTCACGGGCGAACCGTGGCCACGACGGCGTGGGCAGGATTTGCGGCGGTTTGCGCTTCAGTCGCTGGAACGGCATATGGAACGGAAGCTCAGGTCGGCGGAGATGTTGGGCCGGTTGGCCGGGTGAGTCCGTGCGTTCCGACCCTTGCTGTGTTCACGGGCCCCAAGCGTGCGACGCTTCAGGACGACACCTCCAGAAATTGGCTTAGCTGACGAGGTCGGCGGAAAGTGTCTCCTTCTTTGCGCGCTCGCGCTGATCGATGATCTCCTTGATCTGGCCAGCGGCGTATTGGGCGCGGAGGGCCTTCTTGTCGTATTTGCCTACGCTTGTTTTGGGGACTTCGGGGATGAAGGCCCAGCGCTCGGGGATCCACCACTTGGCGACACGGTTTGCGAGATGTGCGCGAAGGATGGCAATGTCGACGGGCGCGCCGTTCTTCGCTACCACGCAGGCCAGTGGCCGCTCATCCCAGCGTTCATCAGGGACGCCGATTACTGCCGCTTCAAGGACGTCGGGGTGGTCGGTGATGGCGTTCTCTAACTCGACGGAAGAGATCCACTCGCCGCCGGACTTGATGACGTCCTTGGAGCGGTCAGTGATGCGCAGGTAGCCGTGTTCGTCCAGGACGCCAACATCGCCGGTGCGCAGCCATCCATGGTGAAAGCGCTCAGGTGCGGGGTTGCCGTAGTAGGAGGCGGTGATCCATGGGCCGCGCACTTCGATTTCGCCGACCGATTCGCCGTCCCACGGAAGCACGGTGTCGCCGTCGCTGATGCGCATCTCGACGCCAGGAATGATGCGACCGGTCTTCGTGGTCCAGTTGATTTCTTCGTCGATGGGACAGTGCTGGGGCGGCTGCGCCGCGGCGGCGACGGGACTGGTTTCCGTGAGCCCCCAGCCCTGGACGACTTTGACGTTGTAGTGTTTGCGAAAGCCCTCGGCGATGCTGCGGGGCAGGGCCGCTCCACCACTGAAGAGGATGCGAAACAGCGAGAGATCGACCGAATGCGCGAGAGCGTGCTGGAGCATCCCTGCGAGGATGGTGGGGATGGCCGCCGATATAGTGGGACGGCACGTGGTGATGAAGCGACAGAGCAGTTCCGGTTGCAGGAACGGGCCGGGCATTAGGAAGTCGCTGCCGGCGAGCCAGCCTGCGTAGGGAATGCCCCACGCGTTGGCGTGAAACATGGGCACGATGGAAAGGGCGCGGTCATTCACATTCAAGCCGAGGCACCACGGAGCGCAGATGCCGAGTGCGTGCAGATAGATGGAGCGATGGCTGTAGACCACGCCCTTCGGGTCGCCGGTGGTGCCAGTGGTGTGGCACATGGCAGCAGCGGATCGCTCGTCAAGATCGGGCCACGTGAATTCGGGCTCTTCCGCGGCGAGCAGTTCTTCGTAGCGGAGAAAGTTCTCTTGCAGGCCGGGCGCATCGCCAACGACGATGATGTGTTCAACGCTGCGCAGGTCCTTAATAACGCGGGCGAGTGTGGGAAAGAGCGATGCATCGACGATGACGACGCGGTCTCCGCCGTGGTTGATGACAAAGGTGAGCTGCTCAGGGAAGAGGCGAATGTTCAGCGTGTGGACGACCGCGCCCATTGACGAGATGGCGTAGTAGGCCTCGAGATGCTCCTGTGTGTTCCAGCAGAAGGTGCCTACACGGTCGCCGGGACGGATGCCGAGGCGTTGAAGAGCGCATGCGAGGCGGCGGACGCGGTCGCCCACTTCGCGGAAGGTGGCGCTGCGGGCATGATCGCCCATCCACGTAACGACTTTGCTCTCGGCATGTACGTTGACGCCGTGCTCAAAGATGGAGCCAATGGTGAGCTGAAAGTCGGACATCGTGGACGCCATTGGGAGCATGCGAAGAACCTCCTGGGAAGCTGCGCAATTCTATCTAAGCGCAATCTGCACTTTCAAAACAAAACCGAAGGCAGGAACACGCCTGCGGGTTGATTGTAGAGGCCCATGGACATTAGCGTCATCGGCTCGACGACGCGAAGGCCGTTGGCGAGGCACCAGCGGAAGAGTCCGGCGTTGCGCGAGGGGACGAGGATGCCGGAACCGGCGAACGAGTCGACCGAACAGATGAGAGCCTGCAAGTCCTGGTTTGATTCGGCAGTCGTGTGGCCGAAGAAGGCAAGGTGCGAAGCGTAACCGGTAATGCGGCCACCGCGTTCGACGACCAGAGACCCACCTTGCTGGATTGCTTGCGCGAGTTCAGTGCCGCGGTCGAATCCGTGCACGCGGTGAGAGAGCGTATTGCATGCGGGCAGGTCTGCGGTCGTGGCGGGGCGCACCATGCAGCCTGGAATTGAACGCTCGCGGGTGCGGCCCTGCATGACGGCCAGAGGCTCACGGATGTCGAAGCCGAGCGAGGCGTAGAGCGAGAGCGAGCGATTGTGGAAGGCTGCTTGGACGAGGCGGACACCGGCAGCTCCACGCTGCTGGGAGCGTTCGATTACCGCCTCCATCAGCTTGCGGCCTACGCCGTGATTCTGTGTCTCCGGGTCGACAGTGATGGGGCCTATGCCGTGAATGATCGAGCGTTCGTCCAGGCAATTACTGCCGAGAATGCGGCCTTTTTTTTCGGCGACAACGCAGTACAAGCCGGGAAGGGTAAACATCGCATCAATGACGCCGATGGCGGCTTCTGGGTTGGGAAAATCGCAGGGAAAATTGTGCGCCGCGTTGATCGAAGAAAAGGCGCGGTAGCAGATGTTGCCGCAAATGAGAATGTCTTGCGGAGTGGCAGGGCGAATGACCACTTCCGACTCGGAATTCGCTGGCATGCTGATGTCCTTGGTTGGGGTGGGACGAAGTATAGCAGGGGGAATGCGGCGCGTGAGTTGAGCTTATGGTGGCTTGGTGCGATGTTGGCGGGAAATATTCGTTGTGGCTGGTAGAATCGGCTTTAGTCCCTTTGAAAGAGATGAAGGTATTGTGGCTTCGACACCGGTAGCATCTTCTCAACAAAAGACAGCGCTGACGTTTCAGGAATTGTTGTTTCGCCTCCAAGGGTTTTGGGCGGAGCGCGGATGTGTGCTGCAGCAGCCGTACGACGTGGAAGTGGGCGCGGGCACGATGGCTCCGGAGACGTTTTTGCGGGTGCTGGGGCCGAAGCCCTACAAGGTCGGATATGCGCAGCCTTCGCGGCGTCCGGCGGATGGGCGGTATGGCGAGAACCCCAACCGGCTGTTCAAGCACACCCAGTTTCAGCTGATTCTGAAGCCGCCACCGGTAAATGTGCAGGAGCTATATCTGCAGTCGCTTGAGGCGATTGGGATCGATCTCTGCAAAGCATGACATCAAGTTTGAAGAGGACAACTGGGAGTGGCCGGCGGGCGGCGCGTGGGGCGTGGGCTGGCAGGTGATGCTGGATGGGCTGGAGATTACGCAGTTTACCTATTTCCAGCAGTGCGGCGGGATGGATCTCGACCCAATCTGCGCGGAGCTGACGTACGGACTGGAGCGCATTACGCAGTTTTTGCAGGATGTGGACTCGATCTACGACATTGTGTGGGCGCGCGATCCGGAGACGGGTGCGGAGATGACGTATGGCGAAGTCCGGCTGGCGGAGGAGCTGCAGTTTTCGGTCTACAACTTTGAGGAAGCCGAGGTGCCGAAGCTGTGGGAGCACTTCAGGCTGTATGAGGCCGAGGCGCATGATCTGCTGAAGCGCGCGAATGAGTTGATGGCGAGCGAGACGGCGACGGCGGTGGAGAAGAAGCGGTTTCCGCTGCTGCCGACGTATGAGCTGGCGCTGAAGTGTTCGAACCTGTTCAACATTCTGGATGCGCGCGGGGCGATCAGCGTGACGGAGCGGGTTGGGCGTGATTGGACAGGATCCGCGCGCTGGCGGTGGGTGTGGCGAAGGCGTATGCGGTGCAGCAGGCTGCGTGATTGGTGCAATTGAGGTTTGTGCTTTCCCACCCATGGCGCGCAGAAGACTGCGTCATGGATGGGGCACCCCAGGGCGATGTGGCGGGATGGAGCGGAGTTAGTCGCGCTTCAGCGCGTGTTCGCGGAGCTAGCGAGAAAGAATCGAATTCATGTCTGACTTTTTATTGGAGATTGGGCTGGAGGAAGTTCCGGCCCGGATGATTGCGGGGGCCGAGGCGGAACTTGGGCGGCGCGTGCACGATTGCTGTCGCGCGAGCGGCTGCTCGAGGACGGCGCGACGGTAAGACCTACTCGACGCCGCGGCGGCTGGCTGTGCTGGTGGAGGGTGTGCGTGCGGCGCAGGCGGATGTGGAAGAGAAGCTGACGGGGCCGTCGTGGAACGTGGCGTTCAAGGATGGCGCTCCGACGAAGGCGGCGGAGGCGTTTGCGAAGAAGGCGGGCGTGGCGGTGACGGCGCTCGAGAAGGTGACGACGGCGAAGGGCGAGTACGTTGGAGCGACGATAACGCGCAGGGGAGTGGCCGCAGCGCAGGTGCTCGCGGCGATTTGCCGAAGGAAGTGCTGGCGATCTACTGGGCGAAGAACATGTACTGGCGCGCGGGGAAGCCGGAGCGGTTTGTGCGGCCGGTGCGCTGGGTTGTGGCGATGCTGGATGCGGCGAGTTGTGCCGCTGGAGATTGCGGGAATCGAAGCGGGAAATGCGAGCCGCGGGCATCGGATCCTGCACGGGGAAGCGCCGGTGGTGATTGGGTCGGCGAAGGAATATGCCGAGGCGCTGCGCGGGGCGAGCGTTGTTGGTGGATGTCGCGGAGCGGCGGCAGGTGATTCGCAAGGCGCTGGACAAGGCTACGCGGACGGTTGCGGGTGCGCGGTGGCGCGAGGATGAGGGGCTGGTGGAGACGGTCACGCATCTGACGGAGTGGCCGTCGGTGATTCTGGGCAATTTTGAAGCGGAATACCTGGCGCTGCCGGAAGAAGTGCTGGTGACGGTGATGCGCGATCACCAGAAGTATTTTGCCGTGGAGGATGCGAACGGGAAACTGGCTCCGCATTTTCTGGCGGTACTGAATACGAAGGCGGATGACGAGGGGCAGGCGATTATCCGGCATGGGAATGCGCGGGTGCTGCGGGCGCGGTTCAAGGATGCGCGGTTCTTCTGGGATTTCGACCAGAAGGTTCCGCTGGCGGAGCGCGTGGAGAGCCTGAAGGCGTTGACGTTCCAGAAGGAGCTGGGTCGCTATCACTGGAAGACAGAAGAGAACCTGGAGTCGGCGGAGTTTTTGTCTGAGACTGGCGGCGAAGGCAGGGGCAAAGCACGACGGCGACGCGCTGATGACGGCGGTGCGGCTGGCGAAGACGGACCTGACGACGGAACTGGTGAAGGAGTTCACTGAGCTGCAGGGCGTCGTCGGCGGACTGTATGCGCGCGCACAGGGATTGGGTGAGCGCGTGGCGCTGGCGATCTATGAGCAATACACGCCGGCTTCGACCGAGGACGATATTCCGGTTTCCGTCGAGGGGCAGTTGCTGGGGCTGGCGGATCGTATCCAGACGATTGCGGCGATGTTCGGGATTGGATTGCAGCCGACGGGATCGAAGGATCCGTTTGCGCTGCGGCGGGCCGCGAATGGGATTGTGAAGATCCTTGGCCGAGTCGGATCTGCCGCTGAAATTGAGCGACGTGGCGCACTCGGCGCTAACCGGTGATGTGAACGAGCGCGAGGTACTGGCGTTTCTGCGCGAGCGGCTGCATTTTTATTTGAAAGATGTGCGCGGGTTTGCTTACGACGTGGTGAACGCGGTGCTGGCGGCGGATGCGGATGATGTGCGCGATGCGATAGCGCGAGCCGAGGCATTGACGGCGGCGCGGGCATCGGCGGACTTTGAGGCGGTGTCGGCGGCGTTCAAGCGAATCAACAACATTCTGCGGCAGGCGGCGGAGAAGGGGTTTGCGGTTGGTTCGCCGGATCGCGGCGACGCTTTCACCCGAAGCTGCGAAATTGCAGCGATGCGGCGGCGGCGCTGGCTCCCGAGGTGGCGAAGCTGCGGCAGGATCGCGCGTACGGTGAGGCACTGGCAAAGATTGCAACGCTGCGGCCAGTGGTGGATGCGTTCTTCGATAAGGTAATGGTGCTTGATCCGGATGTTGCGGTGCGCGGTGCGCATCTGGGGCTGATTGATGGTGTGTTGAAAGGCTTCTCGGGCATCGCGGATTTCAGCGAGATTGTGACGGCGTAGACTCGAGTTGCAAGCTCTTAGCTTTCCCATGTCTCAGAAGCGAGACATGGGGCACCCGCTTCTAGCTTTCCCACTCATGCGCGATGAAGCCGCGTCATGGGATGGGGCACCGACGGTCGAGGTGGTTGACGCCGAGACAACAGCGGATCCTTCGACTTCGCTCCGTATGAGAAGTCATTAGACACCCCTACTCCGCCTATCCCAAAGGCGGAGTAGGGGTCTTGTCTCTCGAATCTAGCGAGGCGGCGGAATGCGGACAGTGTTGGCGCGGCAGGAGCGGATGGGTCCGCAGGCGATGGGGTGAAGGGATTTGTCGAGGCAGACTTCGACGGCGGTGAGGAAGTTGTGGCCGCAACTGACAGCGACACTTTCGCGCGAGAGCGAAGGATTGGCATGGGTGAAAAGCGAGACGATTTCGTCAGGCGGCATCGATGTTTGCGACGAGAGATTAGCGAGCGTAGGCGGAATGGTGATGGAGCGGTACGGCGGCACGAGCGGTGGTGAAGAAGTCACCGGCGCTGAGGCCGGAGCAGGTGCCGTGGGTTTGCCACTCGTGTTGCAGCAGGCCCCGGTCGGGGTAGATATCGCTGAAGGATGATGGGTCGGTGGGGCCGGGCGCATTGGAGCAGTTTTCTGGATAGCCGCCATTGTGTTCTGCGGCCAGAGACCATGCAAGACGAACGTCGAGTGCGAAGCGCACTCCGTGGCGTCGCGATGGGAGTAGCAGAACTCGGGCGACCAGGAGAGGTTGAGCAGATAGTAGTCGAAGCCGGAGCCTTGAGCCACGCGCGGCATGGCGCGGTTCGCTGAAGGGGAGGGCCCGGGAGCGGGAGATTCGGCGTTGGGGCTGGACTTGCAGGCCGCGAGGAGGACGAGAAGCGCGAGGGCGGTCAAAGATCGCGTGCTTCATGCAGCGCAGGATAGCAGGTGAGGTTGAAGCCGGTCGCGACGAGATTGCGGCCGGCTTTCTCTGTTTAACGGAGCACGGCAGGCGGTGCAGTGAAGGCGGAAAGCTCCTGGAAGATGCGCGTCGGGCAGCTTGAGTCCGGCGGCGGCGATGTTCTCTTCGACGTGCGCAACTGACGACGTGCCGGGGATGGGGAGGATGACTTTGGAGCGCGCGAGGAGCCAGGCGAGAGCGACCTGGAAGGGCGTGGCGTGGAGTTCCTTGGCGACGCGGTCGAAGAGGTCGTGGGCCTGTCGGTTTTGGCCGAGAGGCGCCCAGGGGATGAAGGCGATGCCATTCTTCTCGCAGTGGTCGAGCAGGAAATCCCACTCGCGGTCGGCGAAGCTGTAGCGGTTTTGCACCGAGACGATGGGGACAATTTTGCGAGCGCGCTCCAGGTGTTCGAGGGTTACGTTGGAGAGCGCGACGTGCTGGATTTTGCCGTGTTCGCGCAGGTGGGCTAGGGTTTCCATGGAGGCGTCAAAAGAGACGGCCGGATCGGGGATGTGGAGCTGGTAGACGGCGATGCGGTCGAGGCGAAGGCGCTTGAGGCTGCCTTCGACGGCTTCTTCGAGATGCTTTGGGCTGGCGTTGTGGATCCACTGGCCCGGGCCGACGCGCTCCCAGCCGCCCTTGGTGGCGATGACGAGACCAGAGGGGTAGGGCGCGAGGGCTTCGGCGATGAGTTCTTCGGAGACATAGGGGCCGTAGGAATCGGCGGTGTCGATGAAGTTGACTCCAAGTTCGACGGCGCGACGGAGGGTGGCGATGGCGGCAGCATGATCGGCGGGAGGTCCCCAGATGCCTTTGCCGGTGATGCGCATGGCTCCGTAACCCAGGCGGTTGACTTTGAGATCGCCGAGCGCGACGGTTCCGGCGGCAGCAGCAGAGATGATAACAGCACTTTGCGACATGGATGAAACTCCTTCGCTCCTTAGGATGTGGGTTCGGGAGCTGTGGTCGCAAGAGCTGGCCGGCAGATTTGGAGAGAATCGAGTAGGGATGGTGCGCGTCTACAATCAATAGAGATGGCGGACACGCTTTATCTGAGTTTGTGGTACCCGAATCTGCGGCTCGCGGCGCTGGTAGAGAAGCTGACCGCTGTGCTGGGGGCGTTCGCGAAACATGGTGGCGAGGCGCGCGTGTATTCGGCGACGGTGTGGCCCGTCAATTGGAGCGAGTCGCCTGTGTTTCAGAAGGTGTATGGGCACGGCGAACGCGGGCTTGAGCCACGGCAGGCAGTCGAAGATGCTCTGGAACTGCTGCATGAGGACTACGCCTACGAATTTCAAATCGGGTGGACCTTGTGGGAGGCGGAAGTGTCTGAAACGGAGACGCGGTGGGCACGGGAATCGCGGCTGGTGCGTGTGACGGGGTATGGGCCTCTTTTCGACGAGGGCGCATATGAACAGGATGGGCATATCCGGATCGATTTCGGGAGCGACGCCGCATTTCTGGACGAGGAGATCGAGCTGGATTCGACGGCGGCGCAGCACGTGGAGGAGAATGTGCGCCAATTGGTTAAGCTAACCACGGCGGTGGAGAAGGAGTCCGGCGCGACCGCGCGGCTGCTGTGGAGCGAGCTGGGAGAGAGCCTGGCGCAGAGGCTGGCCACGCGGCTGGGCATGATTAATTAAGATGCGCTTCACGATCGAGCGGCTGCGTACGTTGGTGCTGGTAGCTGGAGTTCTGCTGGTGATCGCGCTGGGCGTGTTTCTGGGCCTCGCTAGATTCCGGAACCGATTCGTCCGCAAGGATCTTCCGCAAAAACTGGGTTTGAACATTCAGGAAGAAGCGAACGGGTTGGTGTGGTCGCACGAGGTGCGGGGACATATGCTGTACAAGCTCCACGCCTCGAAGCAGGTGCAGTTGAAGAGGGACGGAAAGATCTTTCTGCAATTGCACGACGTGAATATCGAGCTCTACGCGGAGGATGGAAGCCGCGTGGATCGGATCGCGGGCGGCGAGTTTGAGTACGATCCGAACAGCGGCATTGCAAGGGCGGTGGGCCCGGTCGAGATCACGTTGATGAAGCCGAAAGTGGCTCCGGCGATTGCACCAAAAGCCACTGCAAACCAGGCGCTGAACGCGAGGCAGAAGAGCACCTCGCTGGGTTCGGCGGCGCAAACCGCGGCGAGCGGTGAGATTCACGTGAAGACCAGCGGGCTCATCTTTGACCGCAACTCCGGAGAGGCTTCAACGAGCGAAAGAGTTGAATTCACGCTGACGCAGGGGAGTGGCAGCGCGATGGGCGCAGAGTACGACTCTCACGAGGGACTGCTGGTGCTGGACAGCGCGGTGGAGTTGGGGGTGCAGCGTGGCACCGAGCCTGTGCAACTGACAGCGCAGCACGCGGTGTTCGAGCGGAACAACCAGGTGTGCGAACTGCAGGCTGCTACAGCGCACTATCGCGGCGATGTGTCGAGCGCCGTGGCGGCGAAGATCTACTTCAGAGATGATGGATCGGCGCAGCGTCTGGAAGCAGAGAAAGGATTTTTGCTGACCACGGCGACAGGTGGACGCCTGGTTGCGCCAACGGGAACACTCGATTTTGATGTGCACAACCAACCTTTGCACGGACACCTGCAGGGCGGGGTAACGATTGATTCGTACAACAAGGGCCGCACGATTCACGGAACGTCGCCGACGATGGAGCTGGCGTTCGCTGAGAACGGAGTATTGCGCAGCGCGCACCTGGAGCGGGGGGTCCAAATCGCGAGCGACGAAGAGGCGTGCTTCGGCCACCGGACCGCTGCATGCCCATCGGACCTGGACGTCGCCGGTCGCGGATATTTCCTTTAGAAATGCAGGCCAAAGCAAGGTGGAGCCGGCGTCGATCCATGGAACCGGCGGTGTCGTGGTGGCGGGAACGACGCAGCGCGGGAACGGGCCCGCGACTCCTGAGAAGATGACAGCGGACGACGTGACGGGGGAGTTCGGGGCGAATGGAGCGCTGACAAAATTGATTGGGCGCGGCCACACAGCCATCGCTGAGACAACCGCTACCGGGACGCAACAGACGATGAGCGGTGACGTGCTTGAGGCGCATCTGTCGGCGAATGCAAAGGAGAATGACCGCAACGCGACCGGTGGTGCAACGCAGATCGAGTCGGCCACAGTGGATGGAAACGTAGTGCTGACGCAGCAGCCTCCAGCGAAGGCTGGCGTTGTGCAGCCAACGATGCGCGCGACGGCGGGGCACGCCGACTATGACAACGCAGGACAACTGCTGCATTTGACCCGAAGCCCGCGGGTCACCGATGGAGGGCTCGAACTAACGGCGAACAAGTTGAACGTGTCCCAGGAATCAGGCGATGCATTTGCGCAGGGCAATGTAAAAGCAACGTGGTTCGGCGATGCGCCGGGAGCCAGTCCGGCCAAAAACGGCGGCGCGGGGAATGCGAATGCGAACTTTGGCGCGCAGGGTCCGACGCATGTTATCGCCGAGAACGCGGAGTTGCAGCGTTCTACCGGAGCCGCAGTCTTCAAAGGGAATGCACGGCTTTGGCAGCAGGGGAATTCGGTAACGGCGCCGGTGATTGCACTGGACCGGACAAAGCAGACGCTGACAGCGGAGACGAAGGACGGCAAGAATCCGGTGCAGGTGGTGCTGGTCAGTGCGACGGCTGCGGTTCCGGGAAAGCAAGGGGCACAGAAGCAGAGCGGACCGTCAGTGATCCGAGTGCGTGGCGGGAATTTGAAGTATTCAGGTGCAGAGCGCAAGGCCGTGATGCGCTCGGGCGCCGTGGGAAGCGTGGTTTCGAGCAATGCTGATGCCACTACTGTGGCGAACGACGTGGAACTGATTCTGCTGCCTCCGGGGAACCACGCGGGGAAAGACGGTGCGGCCGCGCAAGTAGATCGGATGACTTCGACCGGTCATGTGGAGATTTCTTCGCAAGGGCGTCGCGGTACCGGCGAACAACTCGTCTATACAGGCGACACAGGCGACTATGTATTGACCGGGAGTGCCGCGGTGCCCCCACAATTGAAAGATCCGACGCGTGGGACGGTAACAGGGCAGGCTTTGATTTTCAATAGTCGCGATGATAGCGTCAGTATCGAAGGCGATGGACGCAAGACGACGACTGTAACGACGGCGCCAAAGTAGTTGGGGTGTTTTTCGACACGCCCGAGAGATGAATGGAAACACTGATCGCTGAAGGAATAGGCAAGACATACAAGGGCCGCCAGGTTGTCCGTGGAGTGAACCTGAAGATCTCGCGCGGCGAAGTGGTCGGGTTGCTGGGGCCCAATGGCGCCGGCAAGACGACGAGCTTTTACATGATCGTCGGACTGGTGGTGCCGGAGACCGGGCGCATCCTGGTGGACGACAGCGATATTACGCGGATTCCGATGTACCTGCGGGCACGCAATTTCGGCATCAGCTACCTCCCGCAGGAGCCGTCGGTTTTTCGCAAGCTGACCGTCGAAGAGAACATCCTTGCGGTACTCGAAGCACAAGCACTGGATACGCGTGAGCGCAAGACACGCGCCGAGCGTCTTATTGCGCAGTTGAACCTGGGACATATTCGCGGCACGCGAGGGTATGCGCTGTCGGGCGGCGAGCGGCGGCGTGTGGAGATTGCGCGGTCGTTGTGTATTCAACCGAATTTCATATTGCTGGATGAGCCATTCAGCGGGATCGATCCCATTGCGGTGCTCGAATTGCAGAAGATTATCTTCGACCTGAAGGCCAGTGGGATTGGAATCCTGATTACCGATCATAACGTGAGGGAGACGTTGAGTGTAACGGACCGTGCCTATATCATTGCGGAAGGACGGATCTTTCGCGCCGGTACGCCGCAAGAACTGGGCAACGATATCGAGGTCCGGCGTATCTACCTGGGCGAGGGATTCTCGCTGAATTGAGCGAGTTCCGCTTCTCCAAAGCGGTGAGGCCAGTAAGCTTCGAAACAGAAGAAGGTGAACCAGGTCTGAAGCCTTCCGGATCGAGATGATCCGTTTCGGAACGCGCAAAGACCGGTTGACGTGCATCCGGCTTGCTACCCGATTACACTTAGAGCAAGTCTTAACGGGAATCGAGTCCCTTGTATGCCACTGTTGCAACCCAAACTGAGTCTCAAGGTGGCGCAACGCCAGGTCCTTACGCCGGGCCTGATGCAGATGGTGAGCGTTCTAGCGCTCAACAAGCTCGAGCTGAAGGAGATGATCGATGCCGAGATGGTGGAAAACCCCGTCCTGGAAGAGATTGACGAGACGGTTCCGATGCTGGATGAAGTCGCGAGCAAGCAGGAGCACGATCTGCAGCCCCCGGAACGGCTCGATGTCGGAACGACGGAGCCCGCGGCCGAACCCAAAGACCCTTTCAACGAAATTGATTTCGGGTCGTACTTTCAGGACTACCTTGATCCGGGCTACCGCACCCAGCCGGAGTACGAAGACAGCGAGAAGCCCTCATTCGAGAACTTCCTTTCGCAGCCTACAACTCTATCCGATCACTTGGCGTGGCAGCTGGGAGCTTTGACGCTGGCGCCTGAGCTGGCCATCGCTGCTGAGTTCATTATCGGCAACCTCGATGAAGACGGATACCTCACCGTCAATCACGATGAGCTGACCGAAGCTTTTGCGCAATTCCCAGAAAACCAGGGAAGGAACAAAGAGGCGTTGATCGAGCAGGTCAAGCGGGGCATCGACCTTGTGCAGCATCTTGATCCGGCCGGTGTCGCGGCAGCGGATTTGCGCGAATGCCTGCTTATCCAGATTAGCGGCGCAACAGGCAGAGTTGAGCAAGGTGTATGAGAACCACCACGAAGAGAATGGCCATGAGGATCTGCACGGCAGCTTCAGGGCAGAGGCCGATGCAAAGCTCGAAGAGCGCCGGCGATCGATGGAGGTGGCTACGCAGATTGTGCAAAGTCACCTGCAGTTGTTGCAGAAGCGTGACGTGAAGGATCTGGCCAGGTCGCTGCACGTGTCGCCGGAAGAGGCGCACGCGGGCGTGGAGTTTATCCGCACTCTTGATCCGCGTCCGGGCAGGCTGTACAACCGCGAGCAGACGCGGCTGATCGAACCCGATGTGGTTTTCACTAAGCGCGGCGGCGAATGGGTGGTCTCGATGAACGAAGAGGACCTGCCCAGCCTGCGGTTGAGCTCGCGGTACCGTCGCATGCTAGCGGCTGAAGGCACCGAGAAGGAAGTCAAGGAGTACGTAAAGGAACGCTTCCGCTCGGCAATGCAGCTGATGCGCAATATTGCGCAGAGAAAGAGCACGATTCTGCGTACGTGCGAAGTGATTGTGCGGCGGCAGCAGGATTTTCTGGATCAGGGTATTGAGGCGCTGCGGCCGATGATGATCAAAGAAGTGGCCGAAGAGATCGGCGTTCATCCATCGACGGTGAGCCGTGCCGTGGCCAACAAGTATGCCCACACCCCTCAAGGCGTGATCGAGCTGCGGTTCTTTTTCTCGGAGGGATCGAACGGCCCTGAAGGCGCCGATACCCCCTTGCTGCTGTTGAAGCGCAAAGTGCGCAAGCTGATTGACGAAGAAGACCCCCGCCACCCCCTGACCGACGACCATCTTGCCGCCAAATTACAGGACCAGGGCATTCAGCTGACTCGGCGAACGGTGGCGAAATATCGCGAAGACATGAATATCCCCTCCACGCACCAGCGAAGGAAACGCGACGCCTAAGCTCAAATGGCAGTTGCCGTTGCAATAGCCTTCCCTGGGGTCGTACCATCACTTCACTGCCCATGCTTCACTTCCCCGTGGCTTTCCGTGTCGAGGTCGGCCTGTGCCTGTGTTGAAGACAAGCTTTTCGGAAGGCGATCTAGTTGCCGGCAATTACCGGATCCTCTCCATTGCTGGGTCGGGGGGGATGGGTGTGGTGTACAGGGCGCGCGATCAACGGCTGGACCGCGTCGTGGCCCTGAAGTTCCTGCCTGCGGAGTTGAACGCGAGCGAGCGTGAGAAGGAACGCTTCCTGCGTGAGGCGCGCACGGCATCGTCGCTCGACCATCCCAACATCGGTGTCATTCATGGAATCGAAGAGAACGAGGATGGGCGCACGTTCATCGTGATGGCGTTCTACGAGGGATCGTCGCTGGCGCAGCGGATTCATGATCGTCCGCTCAAAGTCCATGAAGCTATGGGGATTGCTCGCCAGATGGCCATGGGACTCGCCGACGCGCATGCCCACGGCATCGTGCATCGCGACGTAAAGCCTTCGAACGTGATGCTGACGGCCACGGGACTCGTGAAGATTGTCGATTTCGGACTGGCGCGCGCGATGACGGAGCAGACAGCTTCGCAAACGGGTGTCACAGGAACAGTACGCTATATGTCTCCCGAGCAGGCGATGGACCGCGCGCTTGATCAACGATGCGATATCTGGGCGCTGGGCGTGGTGTTTGCAGAGATGCTCACGGGCAACACGCCTTTCCACGCAGAGAGCCTTACGGCCATGTTGTTCGCGATTCTGAATGAGCCCCCAAAGGGGCTGGATACAGTGCACCCCGCACTGCAACCAATTCTCTATCATGCCCTGGCCAAGGACCCGGAGCGGCGATACGCATCGTGCGCAGAACTTCTGGCAGATCTGGATGCGGCGGACAAGCAGATCCCGGCCGATGAACTCGGAGCCGACGTGACGCAGAAGCTGCCTCCGGCGGCTCGCTCCGGCCGCGCCAATGCGCAAACCCGGCGTTTGATAGCGGATGCGTCGCGTACTTCGTGGGGTCCAGCTATCAAACGAACCTCGCCGATGACAAATTGGATGCTGGGCTCTCTGGTGCTGCTGCTGGCAGTCGGGATTGCGCTGGGATTTATTACACCTCTTCGCCAGCGGATGGTTGCACTGGTGACGGGCGCGCCATCAGAAAAACATGTTGCGGTTTTGCCCTTCGATAACATCGGCAGCAATCCTGAAAATGTGGCGCTGACCGACGGCCTGATGGACTCTCTGGCAGGGCGTTTGTCGAACCTCGACGTGGGCAACCAGTCCCTGTGGGTAGTTCCGAACAGCGAGGTGCGGCGGCGCAATGTGAACGATCCCGGCGATGCGCTGAAGGAGTTGGGCGCGAACCTGGTGGTGAAGGGATCGGTGGAGCGCGACGGGAACGATATCCGGCTGACCGTGAACCTGATCGACACCAAAAATCTGCGGCAGGTGGGCTCGGCGATGCTGGAGGATCCTGCGGGCGATCTGTCTACGCTTGAAGACGAGGCGGTGTCGCGGCTTGCCAAGCTGATGAATATCTCCGTGACCGCCGACATGCTGCGCAATACCGGTGGATCGCTCAATCCGGCGGCGTATGAGGACTACCTTACCGCGCTGGGGTATACACAGCGGTTCGACAAGCCGGGAAACCTCGATCTGGCGATTGCATCGCTGCAGAAGGCGATCCAGACCGACCCCGGGTTTGCGCTCGGATACGCGCAGTTGGGAGAGGCGTACCGCCTGAAATACGTTGTTGAGCAGAATACACACTGGCTGGATGAGGCGCAGGCGTATTGCCAGAAGGCAGTGGAACTGGATAATCACATACCGGCGGCGTATGTGACGCTTGCAGACATTCACGACGCGCTCGGCAAGCATGACTTGGCTCTGCAAGAGTTCCAGCACGCTCTACAACTGGATCCCAAGGATGGTGATGCGTTGGGGGGGCTGGCGCGCTCGTACGAGCAATCAGGACGCACTGCTGAAGCGGAGAAGACATACCAGGAGTCGGTTGCGCTGCGGTCGGATGACTGGAACACCTATAACAAGCTGGGAGCTTTCTACGATCGTGTGGGCAAGTACCCGCAAGCCATCGAGGCTTACCAGCATGCGCTGCAAATTACGCCGGACAATGCAGAAGTCTATTCAAATCTCGGGTCGGCGTATATCGATCAGGGCGGCAAGAAGAATCTGCCTCTCGCCGAGGATGCTCTGAAGAGGTCGATTGCCCTGAGCCCGGGTTATCCGGCATACGCGAACCTGGGTATGCTTTACATGCAGGAAAAACGCTATGCCGAAGCAGCGACGGCGACGGAACAGGCAGTGAAGATTAATGGCAACGACTATATGGTTTGGAACAACCTGATGATTGCTTACGAAGGCGCAAAGCAATCGGATAAGGCAGAATCCGCACGCCACAAAGCTGAGGAACTGGCGGAAAACGTGGCGCAATTGAAGCCGCGCGACGCGGTGGCCCAATCGACGCTGGCGAATCTCTACGCTTCAGACAAACTTGACGATAAGGCGTTGGCGCGGATTCGTACATCGCTTGCATTTGCGCCCGATGATCCGAATGTGTTGTCGAACGTGGGAGAGGCGTACGAATTCATGGGGGATCGAGCGCACGCATTGGAGTATATCGAGAAGTCAGTCACGAAGGGCTACGCGCTCGAAGACATTCGCAACACTCCGGGCCTGCAGGCATTGATCGCCGATCCGCGGTTCAAACCGGCGGCTAAATAGTAAAAGCGAAACCCAGGCCTGCGATTCATTGGGGGCAGGCTCACGCTGTGCAAAGACGACAAAGAGGGTCCAACAATGGCAACGAAACATATTCACATCCCTGACAACATGGGAAACCAATCTCTGAACAAGAACCAGGACAACATCGATATCACAGTAGATAAGGACTGTACCTGGTGCTTCTCTGATCCAAACGGGGTATTCGGAAATCCGTCATCGCTACCGGCGGCAGGATCCTACACCAAGACGAGTCCGCCAACGACGTACGGGCCATTCACTCCAGTGGCTACGGGGACGGTGTACTTTAATGCTGTCACGAGCGGTGATTGCAATCCGCAGGGAATTACCGAAACCGGACACACTATTACCGTGACGAGCTGAACTGGCGAGTCCCCGATTTCCCCGATCGGGGCTACTTCCCTGTATAGCGAATATCCAGAAGGGTCCAATCATCCTGTGCTTCGGTGGAAGCCTGAATCGTGGCGAGATGCTCGATGACCGCATCGAGACTGGGCAGGTAAGCGAGGTCGGCAAGGCCTTCGATGCCGATCTGCTGGCCCCCTTTATCCTCGGTTTCCGTAATGCCATCCGTCGTCAGAAGAATGCGATCACCGGGCTGGAGGGTGATCTGTGACGAGGTGTAGGTTGCCTCGGCAATGATGCCGACAATCAGGTTTGCTTCCTCCAGGTATTGAGTTCCTTTTGCCGTGACGAGCAAAGGCGGAATGTGACCGCAGTTCATGTACTCGACGCAACCGTTGGGGAACACTTTGAGCACGATCATGGTGGCGTATTTGCCAACCTGGCGTGTGCAGAGAAAGCGATTCACCAGGTCCGCAATCTCCGGCAGGGACTGGCCGGTGAGCATGAGAGCGTGGATAATGCCCTGCAACGTTGCGGCGACGATCGATGCGGGGACACCTTTCCCGGAGACGTCAGCGATAACGACGCAGATGCAATCATCGAGCACGATGGCGTCATAGAAATCACCCCCAATGGCGTGACATGGAAGACTGCGGGCATGAAGTTCCGCATAATCGAGCTGTGGCATGGTGATCGACATCAGCCCGGAGTGGATCGAGGCGGCGACCGCCAGCTCATCAGCCGCCTGACGCGCTTTCAGCTCTGTCTTCGCCAGCAGCGCGTTGTGGAGGAGCGTGGAAGCTTCATTGGCGAGCGTGTCGAGCACCTGGTGATCGATTTCGCTAAGACGGCCGGCGCCGATCTGGCTGTCGAGATAGAGCATGCCCAGAAGCCGATTTGGCTCGGCGGGCGAGATGTGTTTGCGCAGAGGAAGGCAGTAAATGCTGCGAATCGAGTTGGCCAGGACACTGGCCCAGCCCGAAGCGCTGTCGTCGGCCAGCGTGTCGCTGAGGAAGAACTTCGAATCGCTTTCAACTGCTTTCTGCATGGCCCGGCGCGAGACCGAGGGGTCTTCTTCGACAGTGCTTCCGTCGGACCGGAGTCCGAGGGCAAGGCGCATCTCCTCGCCTTCGAGTAGAAATACGAAACCGCGCTCGACGCCCGTAAGTTGTAACGAGAGTTGAAGCAACGCGTAAAAAATATCTGTGATGGCGCCACCGGCGTTGAGCTGGCGTGCAGCGTTAAGCAGAAAACTCAGCTTCTCGAGATCGCGCGCTGGTTGAGGGATACTCTTGTCGGTGGGCGCGAAGACCGACAGAGCGGAGAGCAGATCGGTTGCCATGCTGGAACTGCTGTCGGAAGCACCTACAGGCGGCAGAAATCGAAAGGTAGCCGCGTTGAGAGAGCCGAATTGAAGAGCGTCGCCGGGCTTCAGCGTGGCGCGCTCGACGCGCTGGCCGTTCAGAAAAGTGCCGTGCGAGCTGTTCTGATCGATCAGTTCGAAGTGACCATTTTGCCGGGCAATGACCGCATGACGGCGGGAAACGTAGGCTTCCTTGAGCACCAGGTCCTGGCCTGGGGATCGGCCGATGCAGGTGTCCTCGGCCACGAGGGTGAAAAAGTGTTCACCTTCCAGGTCGGTGTACTTCAGGGTGGGCAATTTGCTCGCAGAGGCCATCGAGCACATTCTATTCTGCTCGCGCTGCAAAGCGCGAAGCGAAAATTTGCATGCGATCAAAAGAACTCAGGGTTGCAAGGCTTGATCGACCGTAACGACATCAACGAGGCCGCGGCAAGCCTCGGATGGCCGGCAGGGTGCACCCTGAAAGCGGCAGACCGGTCCCGATTCCAGCCGGCTCTCACCAGCTCTTTTTGATGAGCGCGTCGATGGCGAAGCCTCCGTTCGGGTCACTCGTCCCGCTGATGGCGACGCGTGGCGAAACCTGGTACTGGCCTTGAATGGTCTGGCCCTGGGTAGTGCTGACGTTGCTGGAGAAAGTAACGAAGAGATTGGCGGTGACTCGCTGCTGAACCGTGACGTTTGCGCCGGCCGGACTCTGGGAGTTGCTGTTCGCCAACACCGGATTGATAGAGAGCTGCGAGATGCCGGCGGCTTTAGAGATGCGGCTGGTGACCTGGCTTGAAACCTGGTTGGCTACCAGGGTCTGAGCGGCCTGGTTGGTGGGCGTTGCGTTTCCAGCACCTGCCTCCGTGGTTTGGCCAAAGGCGAGCAGGTGGATGATGTCCGCCGTAGGCAGCGCCGGGTCAGAGGTGAATTGCGTTCGCAACTGATCCATTGGGCCGTTAAGGCGGAGGCTGATGTTGTATTGCTGAATCGACGTGGTGAGGGTTAGATTTACGACGGGCTCAGTCACTGAGGGATTGACGAACTGAACGGTGCCGCCGGTCAGGACGAAGCGATTTCCGTGCAGAATGATGTCGCCATCAGTGAGATTCGCGCGGCCAAGGATGATGGGCTCTGCAACCGTTCCACGCACCTGCAGGTTGGCTGAACCGCCAATACTGAGCGTGCGGCTGACGAGGTTTAGGTTATTCGAGGAGTGCAGGGCCAAATCAAGGGTGATGTTCTGCGCGAGACCCTGCGAAGGTGGAGCTTCGACCCCGCCCGAGAGCTGATTGACGAAGTTGTCCAAGTCAAAGGCGTTGGTGAAGGAAAGATCGGCAACGTCGACGGTTCCGCCGAGGACTGCGGCTCTTGGCGATCCCGATAGGCGGAGATTGGCATTGATGGACGTGCGCACGCCTTGCGGATAAAGCAAGCGAATTTCGTGGGCAGCAGCACCCATATCAAAGTGAATAGAGGGACGAAGGGCCATACCGCCCTGGGCCGTAAGCGTGCCGCCGCCGATATTCCCTTTGAATTGGGTGATGTTGATGCGATCCTTTGCGAGAGCCAGGGTCCCGTTGCAATGCTGCAGACCGACCGGCAACTCGGGCGAACTCATCGAGGCATCGACAATCTCGACCGTGCCGGCAATGTCAGGACCGTGCACCGCTCCGTAGGAGTTGATGTTGAATTTAAGCTGACCGGAACTTCGAAGATCGGGGTTGAACAACTGAGCGAGGTGCAGATCGACAGTGCCGAGAAGTAAAAGAGAGATTGGCGCGCTGCCCGCCGTGGGAATAGTTCCCTGGAACTGCAGATCGGTGTCGGTGCCGCGGATCGAAGAGCGTTGTATTTCAATGATCCCGTTTTTGTAATCTGCGTGAATGGGCTCGGTGGCAGCGAGTTGCACGGTGTTGCCATACGCCAGTTTAAGCACGGGGACGGTGACATGGGCTTCGAGCTGCTGCTTGTTCTTGAGTGGGCCGTGAAGCGTGGCGTGGAGTTCGGTCTCTCCGGTGATGTTTTCAGCCTCAACGGGTGCGTACACTGCAAGAAGCGGACCCAGCGGGATGCCTTGCGTGTCGAGGGTGGCGTCGGCCAGGTAGTCGCCGGTGAGCGCAACTTTTGCATTGCCCTTAATGAGTGTGTTGACCGCAGAGGACGTGAGCTGTGCGGTTGCCTCGTGATCGGCGAGGCTGGCCTGCAGTCGAATTTCCGAGATCGTATGCTGCTGCAAGACAAGGCTGGGGATCTGGATATTCGCATCCAGTTGCGGATTGTCGAAGGTGCCCTGTCCCTTGGCGCTGATGTTGAGTACGCCCGTGGAACTCAAGTTGCTATGTTTGAGTCTCTGTATCTTGTCGAGATGGACCCCGGAGGAAGTTAGCTCTGCTGAGTAAGTCCTGTTACTCATGCTGGCATTCACATTGGCTTGAATCACGCCTGCTGGCGCGGAAATCGATAACTTGGCCTGAGCCTTGTCGCCGTTTCCGGTGAATGTGACTTTAGCTGACGAGATTGGTTCTCCGTATGCTGCGGCGTGCGACAGGGTTATGGTGCCGTCGCCTTCGGGGTTGAGCACACTACCGTGCATGTTGATGTCGGCCGCGAGCGTCCCTGTAGCGGGAATCTGCTGTCCGGCGAGCTTCGCAAGCTCGTTGATATCAAGTCCTGACCCGTTCAGCTGTAGTCGGGCGGGGCTGGCTTTGGAGAATGACCAGTTATTTAGTTGAGCACTGGCGTTGAGCGCGAGATGACCTTGCGTTCCAGGGTCGAGTTCTGCGTGATGCAGACTCACACTTGACGGGCTCGCGTCGACGTTGGTGCGGACCAGCTTCCACGATGAGCCTTGTAACTGCAGATTCTGCGCAATCAGCTCGCCGGTGAGATGCGGCGCTGAGATTGAGCCGCGTACGATCCCGTTGAAGGAAGCGGTGCCTGTCAGCCCGAGAGGTTGCAGGGCCAGACCTGGTGCAGGGGTGCGGAAGAGATCGGCGACAGTTTCGACTTCGCGCAGATCGTTGGCCTGGACCTGAATCGCGATACTGGAACTCTTACTAATGGTTCCATTCAGGCTGAGATTGGTTTGCGGCATGCGGAAGTAACTGTCGCTGAACGTAAGCTCCTGGTTCATGTATGTGTAGGTCGCGTGAAGAGCACCCTCAACGGGAACAGGAGCTGTCGTCACAGAAGCCCCCGCTCCGGCGGTCGGCGCAGGAGCTTTCGCCGCAGATGTTGTGTGTTCGGCCTTCGCGACGCCGGCGTGGATTGCTGCGTCTGTATGGGCAATGAGGTCGTCAAATGTTTTTCCCCAAGTAGCCGATGCGGTTGCATCGAGCGTGCCGGCGATTCCTATCGGGCCGGTGGATGCGGCCGAACCCACCATCTGTTCCGCTTTTGCAAGCGAGATGCCGCGCAGTGTTGCATTGAATTTTGAATGCGAATCGCCGCCGATGTTCTTAATCGTACCCTGGGCCGTTGTTTCTCCGCCAAGAAGCGTGGCTCTGAAATCGTGCAAGGTTGCATTGCCGTTTTCGAGGGAGTAGTGGGCGGCGATATTCGAAACCTCGGCACGGACGGTCGGTGCCCTCGTAACGAGTTGGTGGCTGCTAAGTTCGCCATTGACGACGAGATTCTGCAGCAGCGTGCGGCTTGCATTCGACTGATATCGCGCGCTGCCGGAGACGGCGACGAGGCCGGCGGGAATGGATGGATTATGCAGAATCTCTGCCAATTCTTGTCCGTCAATTGTTGCATCGTATTGTGCATCTACATCGGGTGCATCGTAATTGTTGATCGTTGCGCGGAGAGCGAGGTTGGTATTGCCGGCTTGGATCCTGGCTGGTGATAGATGCAGCATGGTGGGCGTTGCATCGAATTGGACCGTGAGTGCGTGCGGCGGCGCCTGATTGCCGGAGTAGACGATGCGCCCATCAGAGTAGGCGAGTGTACCAGAATACTTCTGCAGGAGACTGTTGAAAGTGGCGTTGAACTGGACATCGCGAAGATCGAGGATGAGAAAACGAGGCTGATTATTGTAGAAGACCGCGCCGTTGGCGATCACGGCATGGCGAATTCCGAGGTCGAACACAGTCGTATTGCTAGTGCTACTGGTGCGCTTGAACGCGGGAAGGTTAGACACACCGTTCTTATCGACGAGGACCTGTGCGACGGGGTTGTCGATGCGAATGTTGTCGAAATACCATTCGCGTCCAAACGCTGAGACAATGCGCACCCCGGCCTGGACGTGTTGCACTTGGAGCAGCGGTGGGGATGAGTGCGATCCTGCTCCATCTACGGTAAGGCCGTAGAGGTCGACGCTGAGAGTCGAGAGATGCACGTCCAGATTCTGCAGCCGCACCGGAACGCCGAGGCTTTCTCCTGCTTGCCGCTGGATCAGATGGATGAGAAAAACCTTCCCGCGCGTGCTGTTGACGAGAATTACGAGTACCAGAGCGCCGAACAGAATCGGGAAGACAATCATCGCCGCCACCCACTTGGCGGCCACGAACAACGGACGCCTCAAGGATCGATTTGGCTGAGGTTCACGGGGATCGGGGTCATGGTTCGAACGATGGAAGATTGCCACAGGGAAACTCCTCAGAAAGCCTGACCGATGCTGAAGAAGTATTGCGTTGAACTGATGCCGGGGACAGGGTTGAGATTGTGTCCAACGTCAAAGCGGATGGGGCCAACGGGCGTGGAATAGCGAAGGCCGATGCCGACATTATTCGAATAGAGCGATGTGAAGTCATGAAAGCCGATGAGCGGGAAGACGTTGCCGCCGTCGTAGAAAGCAACTATGCTGAGGCCCTTCTTGATCGGAACGGGTATGCGCGCTTCGGAGTTGATGATAAGTAATTCGTTGCCCCCTTCGGGGACGGTGATCTGCGGGCAGTCTGGCGGTGTCTGCCCCGTGCTGCAGGCATAGACATTGCGCTGGGGTCCAGCCCCGTCGAGCGGGAACCCGCGTAGCGTGTCGCTGCCACCGGTAAAGAAGGCTTCGCTCAAAGGAACGAAGCTATTGGCGAAGGGCTGCGCCAAACCGATCCGGATGCTGTTGGCCCAAACGATGTGATGATACTTTTCCTTGTAAAACGCAGCCTGCGAAGTGAGCTTCGCAAAATCTACATTGGCGCCTAGTTTAGTGGAATTGATATCGACCTCGAGCGACCCGAGGAAGCCCTTGTGTGCATCGAGGACGTTGTCGCGAGTGTCGCGTGTGAGATTTGCCCCAAAGCCGGAGAGACGGACGTGCTGATCTTCCGTGGGGACGAGTTCGGGGATCTCGATGCGAGTGAGGTCAGTCTTGCTGAAGCTGTAACGCACGAAGAAGAGGTCCTTTTTGGCGCGGTCGATGAAGCGTTGAACTTGGTAGTTGGCGCTCTCCTGCTGCGACGAAAAAATCGGATTCTCTTCGTTGCGTTCAGCGAAGAGTGAGACGGTGGATCTCCATGATGACCAGCGAAAACGTGGGTCGATGTAGTAGAAAGCTGCGCGTTGATCGAGGCGTCCGGCGAAGGCCGTGATTGAAAACGATTCACCCTTCCCGCGCAAATTGTTTCGCGTGTACTGCACCGATCCACGCGGTCCGTAGTACGTGACCTCGCTAGTGGTGAAGTTGGAGGGGAGACCGACGGGCGGCAGGGTGGGGATCGCGACGGTTCCGCCGGGAACGCTCCCGCCGCGTCTGATCAACTCAAAGCCAAAGCTGTATGTGAATTCGTTGCGTTTTGCCTCGTGGACCTTCACAAGAACGTCCTCGGAGGTTTGAGACGTGATCGGCCTTTTGGGATCGACCTCAGACCAGTCGAACACGCCGCTATGATTGTAAAGATTGCTGTCGGCAGTCAGCAGTTTCGTCTCGCTGAGGGGCTGATCCGGCTTGATGACCGCGGTGTCGTTATTGATGAGACGCTGCTGCGTTCGGACACGGCCCAGCGTCAGAATGTTGCCGGTGAATACACGCGGACCTTCGTAAATGTGGTAAACGACGTTGATGTGGTGCGGATCATCTTTGGAGACCTGTGCCGCAGTCTCGTGAAAGCTCGAAGTGAGATAGCCGGCCTTCAGGTAGTTGGCAACGATGGAGGCACGGTCGGTTTGGACACTTGTTTGCGAATAGGGCTGGCCCGCGGCCAACTTCAGACCCTTGGGTGCAAACTCCGATTCAGGGAAGGTGTTAGCACCTTCGATCGAGAGCGTATTCACGATGTCGCGCGGGCCTTCCGTTATGTGAAACTGGACCTGAATGTCGCCACCGTTTCTGGAGACAGACGATGTGACCTGGACGCTACTGAATCCCTGCGACCGGTAAACAGCTTTGAGGTTGTTGACGCTGGTACGTACGAGTTGTTCGCTGAATTGGCCGCGAGAGAACAAGCGCTTCTCTTTAACGGCGACCTGCGGCATGAGGTCCGAGTCCCTCACTTGCGATTGGCCATTAAGATGAACGTCGGTGACTTTGTGTTTTTGCCCTTTGGTGACGCGATAGACCACAGTGCGCTTCTTCTCGTCCCCGGTCATGTCTGTCGCGACTTTCACGTCAAAGTAACCTCGCGCCTGGAAGTGGGAGATGAGTGCCTGCTGGCCCTCCTGCACCGTTTCTTCATCCACGCCGATGCCCTGGTACTCCGGCAACAGGCTCCTCTTTGTCCACGGCCAGAGGCGTGCGCCCGCAATCTTAACCTGGGTTTTGGGGCCAGGCTTCACGCTGAAATGGATGTCGGCGCGGTTTGTATCGGCGTGGTATTCGGCGCCTTCCAACCTGGCCTGCGCTGCGAGAAAACCATCCCTCTGCATGCGGGTTTGAATGAATTTAGTCGCCGTATTCAGCGTGGAGTTCTTGTAGGTTTTGCCCTCGCGAATAGCCGCTCCGCGAATCCGTGCAAGCAGCGTGGTAAGGCGACGCTGCAGTTCTGCGGATTCAGCAGGCGGAAGGCCGTCGATGTCGATGGCGCCAAACTTCGCTTTAGGGCCGAGAACTGAATGGAACAGAACATTCACAATTCCGTGTTTCCCATCAATGTTGAGCTCAGTAGTGACTTGCACTTGGAAATACCCGTTCTGCTCGAAGAAACGGATGAGTAACTGGCGATCATGCTCTAGTCCGGTCGCGTCGTAGGGCGCCTGGCTGACATAGTTGGCAACCTGCACCAGCCGGGAATAGGCAAAGCTCTCAGCTCCAGGAAACTGAAATATGCCGTAATAGACAGCCGGCTCGATGACAAATAAGACGCGAAGTCCTAACGCTTCCGGCTCGACCTTGACCGTCACGTTTTGAAAATTGCCGGAGCTCTTGAGTGCCGTTATTGTGCTGTCGACTTTCTGTTTATCAAAGGGCTGGCCGGCTTGCTGTGCAAAATCCGAAGTGAATTGGGAGGCTTTCAAGTCGGGGCGCCCGGCGATGTCGATCGAGGTGACGGTTTGCCCCTCGTATGAGGCAAGTATCTGGCTGGCGGGGTTATTGGAGTCTTGCGGAATTTGAGTTTCAAGTCTCGAGCACGGATAAGCAGGCAGGGAAATGCATAGCAAAAGCGAAAGCCATGGGGCGGTTCCCTCACGGTGTGGAGCGGTGCCCCGAGCACTCCCGGCTGACGATGCCATGACTCTTTAGATGCCGGGGGATAGGCTGTGTTTGCTCGGTACAGTCGATGACGCTTTGATGTGGACATAGCATCTTTCGCGGCGCGCAAGAGGCTTGATCAGGCTTGGAACAGCAGGACGTCCAACCTAAAGTCAACGCTACCGTGGCGTCGGAGGAGGATTCCTCCGCAATGGGCCCGCCGAATCGTCTCCGAGCGCCGCGCAAGGCCTCTACGCGTCCGGGAACTGAGGCCTCGCCGGGAAGGAGCCCGGAATCGTAGAATTCATCAACGGGCGAATTGCCGGGCGTTTCATGCGGCACGGAAATGCTATACAATCCGATTCTCTGAGGCGGGGTTACATGAGCCAGAGAGAGAACAGCGGAGGCTGACCATGGAAGTGGAGTTCACCGCAAGGCAAGTTAGCGTTCCCAAGTCCGTGCGTTCTCAAGCCGAAGAAGGGTTGGAACGGGTAGGCCGAATCCTGGGCAGGACCGCACGCGCCAGCATCACCTTTCGCGCCCAGCGACACCTGCAGATTGCAGAATTGACCATCAAGGCCAGAGTGCAGACGATTGAAGCCGCCGGCAAGGCCGACACCCTGGAAGCGGCGCTGCGGATAGCCATTCAGCACGCCGAGAACCAGGCGCTGCGATATCGCGATCGCCAGTTTGAGCGAAAGCGTCTACCCAAACTTGACAAGGTGCTCACCGCTCCGCCGGTGGCCCATCCCAAACGCGGTGCGCAGCCTGAAGGGCTGGCGGAAAACGGCAAGCTGACTCGTGCGAAAGTGAAGACATCCATTGCCGTGCATTCGTTCCCGGTCAGTACGACTGCAATGGAACCGCACATCCTGTCAAGTAGAGAAGCGATTGCGGTGGCACCGATGACCATCGAGGAAGCTGTGAAGGAAGCTGAGTTCCGAGATCGGGACTTGCTGATCTTTCGCGACCGGCTCGGCCTTCTGTATGTGCTTCATCGCCGGCGCGATGGACAGATGGAGTTGGTCGAAGTGCCATGACCATCGAAATGTAACCTTGGTTCAACAGCCTGAAAAACGGGGGTCGGTGCGCGTGGGAAAAGGTGTAGGATGAGCGCATGGTTCCTCCTCAACCGACCTCCGGTGGACTCCGCCGTCGATCGACGGAACAAGGAAGAGCGGCGAAAAACGCAAACAAGGAATTAGTCATTCTCACTGGGATCTCCGGTGCGGGAAAGGCGTCCGCGCTCAAGACCTTTGAAGACCTCGGCTATCAGGCGGTAGACAACCTGCCGCTGGAGCTGATGCCAGAGTTTGCCGGCCTGGTGGAGAAATCAAAAGACATAGAGCGCGCGGCGATCGTGGTGGATATCCGCGAGGGTCAGGCATTCGATCGATTGCCCGAGATCATCAAGCAGGTAAAGCTGGTGCTACCCACGCGCGTTGTGTTTCTTGATGCGCAGGATTCTATCCTGGTGCGGCGATATTCTGAGACCCGGAGACCCCATCCACTCAAGCGCTCAGAGACGGTTTCGCGTTCGATTGTGGAAGAGCGCCAGATGCTCGATTCCATTCGCAATGTTGCCGATACGCTGATTGATACCTCGCGCTTCAACGTGCACGAACTCCGCGCCGAGATTCAGAAACGATTCGGGCACGAGGATCAGAGCAAGAACCTGCTCGTTTCATGTCTGAGCTTCGGATTCAAGAACGGTGTGCCGCTGGATGCGGACCTGGTGTTTGATGTGCGCTTTCTGCCCAATCCGCACTTCGTGCCGGAGTTTCATGACAAGACAGGCCTTGACCCGAAAGTGGCCGATTATGTCAGAGGCTTTCCGCAAACCGAAGAGTTCCTTGCCAAGGTCACTGACCTGATGCTCTACCTGATGCCGCATTACGTGAAGGAAGGGAAGAGCTATCTGACTGTGGCCTTTGGCTGCACAGGTGGTCAGCATCGCAGTGTGATGATGGCGGAAGAGATGGCCAGACGGCTGTCGAAGGCGGACTATCAAGTGAAGCCTGTGCATCGGGATATGCCCCGCTAAGTTAGTGAGCGATTGCCGGTAGCTGATCGATCCAGCTTCTTAAAGCGGACTCAAACTTCTGAGCCTTATCGGGTGAGTCGGTGAGCCACACCAGCATCTTGCGTGCCGGCACTTTCTCGTATGCTTCCGGCTTGTCCTGTTCTGATTCGGCGTCGCGCTGGGTCGTCCAGTAAAACCACAGCGAAGGAATCAGCAGATTACCGGCGGAGTCCGTCGTCTGCCAGCGATCGCTCGCCAAGAGGTGTGCAGGAACGAGATGCGCGCGCGCATCGCTGAAGATGGCTACGGTAGGAGATTCGAGCGGCTCTTCGAGCACAACGCCGGCAAGATCTGCACGGGCGGCTGCTACTTCGAGCGCAAGATTTGCGCCGAGACCCTTGCCGACGAGGACGATTGTGTTGGCGGGAATGTGCCGGGTCTCAGTCAGATACTCGATCGCAGAGCCGGCGTCCTCGCGCCATCGTTCTTCGCTGGGATGCGCGAAATGACTCTGGCCGTATCCCCGATAGTCGAAGGCAAAGACATTCAGCCCTGCTCTGTGGAGCCGGGCAAGGGCATTGACAGTGTCGCCGAGATTGCCGTCAGCGCCGTGCAGATACGCGGCGGTAAAGTGCGCCGGAGCCGTTGCTGGAATCCACCAGCCGCGCAGTTGTGGCTCGCCAGATGCGTTTGTGGCGAATCCGACGGAGTCGAACGTGAGATTTACGCTGGCGGGCGTACGCGTCACGGAGGAGGTTGGGTGATAGAGCAACTGCCAGCTTCCCTGCCAGAAGAGAATGCACAACGTAGCCCAAGCGCAGAGCAGCGCGCCAGCGATGGCGATGGCTCCAGCGGTCAGAAGCCACTTTCCCGAGACAGTCGGTGGAGGCGACGAGCCATGGGAATCACGCATGGAAATGGATCGAGTTGTACGAACTTTTCCGGATGACTTTGCTTTGCTCATCTTTGCTTGCCAACGAGTAGCGCCACACATTTATGCTAATTGGGCTGCCGCGATCACGGCGAGGCGATCAACTGCAATCGGGAGAGTCATCATGTCAGACTTTGTGCGGATATGTTCTCAGGGGGAACTACCGGCAGCGGGAACGGTGAAGGAGTTCCTGGTTGAAGGACGCGCGATTTGCGTGGCAAACGTGGACAGCGCTATCTGCGTGCTTGACGGCACATGCCCGCACGAAGGCGGCCCGTTGGGTGAGGGGTCCATCGAAGGAGGCAAGGTCGTGTGCCCGTGGCACGCATACGCGTTCGATCCTCGCACCGGCGCCAACGAGGAAGATCCCGAAGTGAATGCCACGGTGCTGGAGGCAAAAGTGGAGGCTGGCGAGTTGCGTGCAAAGTTGTGATGCGCGGGCTGAAATAGAGGCGAAGGAACTCGCACGAGGCCATGAGGTATCGATCTACGATGATGCGACAACGACTTAAGACTTTTTAGCCGGGACCTTCTTGCCTTCCTTGCGCGCCTCGGACAATCCGATGGCGATGGCTTGTTTGGGATTGGTGACCTTCTTGCCGCTTCGTCCCGATTTCAGCTTGCCCTGCTTCATCTCCCGCATCTCTTTCTCAACATTCTTGCCGGCTGACGGCGAGTACTTGCTGCGGGATGATTTCTTTGGGCTGGATTTCTTCGCGGCAGTACTACGCGTAGTCTTCTTTGCGCGGGGGCTACGCGAAGTGCTGCTGGATTTCTTTTTGGTTGCCTTCTTCGTTGCCATAACTATGCTCCTCGGAGGTCAGATGACCGGCGGTTTCGGGCAAGTTGTATGGAATGCGTCGTCGTCATCGTGATCTGTTGAGATTCTTGCACTATCTTGCCCTATACAACGCTGCGCACTGCGGGCATGCGTACCAGCGGATCAGCAATCAGCCAGCTCGCAACGCATGCGAGCGCCCCCATGAAGCGGTCGCGGATAAACTGCCCGTAGCCCTTGCGATCGAGAGATGCAGGCGCATAGTAACCGGCCAGCAGGAAAAAGAAGGCCATGAAGTAGGCCTGGTTTGTGGTGCAGAAAAGGACGAGCAGAATACTCGAGGGCGTTCGGGCGAAGTCGATTTCGTGCCAGAACCAACCGCCTATTGCGCCGTAAGTGATTGCCGTGTGGTGCAGGATGACCAGGACCGTTATTACGCTGCGGAGGCGGTCAATGAAAAGATCGCGCTGTGGAGCTATGCGAGTTACGCCACTTGCCGGTTCAGCTTCTTGGACGGGGAATGCATCCGCGCTTCGGGGCGTGACCCATCATACGGAGTGCGGATGATCTCAGTTTGTTAAATCTATCTTCAGGCTTTCCACCATGCCGGGGTGAACCTGGTCATGGATGGGGCGCCCGGCAGTTCCTCCGATGCGCGATCCATATTTGGGAGCCAACGATCCCACCTGAAACAACAACGCACCGGCGAGGTGAGTGCCAAGAATTGTAGTGCGCTGCGGCCAGGTTCCATGCGGAACAACGAAATAGACCCTGACGACGAACCATATCGCCGCCAGAGTCACGAACTGAATCCATCTCGACCGGTTGACCGTCATGCTGGCCACCTTTCGCGGAAGTGAAGCAGGCTAGTACTTCACGATGGCAGTGAAGGAGTCAGGTTTGAGGCTGGCGCCGCCGACTAAAGCGCCGTCGATCTCTTCCTGACAGCAGAGGGCGCTGGCGTTGTCGCCCTTCACGCTGCCGCCGTAGAGGATGCGCATCTTTGTAGCCACGTCGGCGCCAAGTAGTTTCGCCACTTCAGCGCGAATCATCTTGTGCGCATCGACGGCCATCTCGGGCGTGGCAGTCTTACCGGTTCCGATGGCCCAGACGGGCTCATAGGCAATGACGATGGGCGTGGCAGCTTCAGGCGTGATGCCGGCGAAGGCTCCGGTGACCTGTGTCTTGAGCACTTGCTCCGTTTTTCCGGCTTCGCGCTCGGCCAGAACTTCACCGACGCAGACGATGGGAATGATGCCGTGCTTGAGCGCGGTGTGCAGCTTCTTGTTGACAATTTCGTCGGTCTCCGCGAAGTACTGTCGGCGCTCGGAGTGGCCAATGAGCGTGTGCGTTCCACCTACAGCGATGACCTGCCCGACGGAGGTCTCGCCGGTGTAGGCGCCTTCCTCGGCAAAGTGCATGTTCTGGCAGCCGACGGCTACGTTAGATCCCTTGGCCGCGGCAACGACCGTGGGCAACAGAACAGGCGACGGAAACAGGGCGATCTCGTCGCGTGTGTGGCCGGCAACGAGAGGCAGGAACGCATCGACGAAGGCCTTGGCTTCTGCTGGCGTCTTGTACATCTTCCAATTGGCGGCAATCAGTTTCTTGCGTGACATTTTTTGTGAAGTCCTCAGGGTGATTTTATCGGACGGACTCCGCGGGACGAGTGACTTGGAGCACACGCGAAACAGATGTGCGGGCCGTGAATGTTCAACTTGAACGTTATGCAACCGTTTGGTTGCGTGCGTACCCCCCACCCATACTCTGTAAGGAAGTTACCTGTTTTCTGAAGGTTGCGGGTAGGGATATATCGCCAAAGTGCTCTTGTAATTGAACTTAGCCGCAGAGTCTTCTCTGCAAAAGACTTATAGCTGATTATCGATCGAGCGGAACGATCGAGCGTTCCGACTCATTTTTCCATTGTGCGCCATGGAAGAATAATTGGCTGCAAAATGGCAGAGAGTTTTTGATCAAACGAATGTGAAGGATACGGATTTCGTTGGGATTGGTTCCTTGACAGATGAAGAAATCCCACCCTTGCTCCGCGAGGATGGGGCGCCCACGCCTCCAGCATCGAAAGCGACCTGTCTGTGGTTAGATTTGCGGTCCCGATTGGCGGATCGTGGATAGGTCCGATGGCATTTCGCCGTTCAGGAAGGCTTCGCGGTGGTCGGGGTCGCCGAGGTCCATCTTGAAGTGGTACCAGGTGCCGTCCTGAAGAATGCCCATATTCCACGGTCCTGAGACGGAGTCGGAAAACTGCCAGACAACGTGGAACCCTTCCTCGTTGGTAAATCCTTCGTTATCGGCCTGGAGGATCGAATCGCCGCGCTCCCACAGATGCGCGCGCAGGGCGTGGAGGGCGTTGCCGCCATCCTCGGTTTCTGACCCTTGCAGATGCTGAAAGTCGTAGGCGGTTTTGACTTCGGCAAGGAATTCATGAAGCCATGCCACGCCGGTTTCTGGTTTACACTCCTGAGTTTCTTCGATGAATTCGGAGATCTCATCCTGGCCGACGGAACCATCCGCGATGGGATTCCGCTCGAGGATGGCCACCTCGACTTCGTCGTCGCCGGAGAGCAGAAGACTCTCCCATTCCTCTTCGGTGCCTTCTTCAACCGTGAGTTTGTAGCCGGGGTGGCCGGTGCGGATGAAATCCGCGAGTTCGTCGAAGGCCGGGAACTCTGCATCTTTGGAAAGAACTCGCGTGTAGTAGCCCACTGGGGTTTCTCCTCAAAAGCTCCTGCAGTCAAGGATAGCTTTTCCAAGGCTGAGATGCAGAAACACACTTCTGCGGGGAAGGCAGGCATGGACTCTGCGCGTCGTCACCTGAGGCCTCACCGTCACGCGTGGAAGCGCGTGTGCGGATGCAGGTTGCGCACCGTCCGTGTGTCTTTGTGCGGAGCGGCGAGCCCGCTGGCCATGAAGACGGCACCCGCAATCGCGATCGTCAGCAGCAGGGCCGGAAGCAGAAGTAGCAGGGATTCTGCGTGTGCGTCAAAGATGTATGGGAGCGTTCCGCGAACCTTGTTTGCCGTGAGCCATACCAGCGTGACGATGATGCCCGAACCGCCGACTGTGAGGAGCGCTGTACCGATAGCAATCAGAACCTGACGCGTCATCGGGTTACCCCGGAGAGAGATGCCGCTTGCGGCACATCTCGCATCGACACCTCTGTTCCGGCTAAAGATTATGGGCCGTTTGGGAAGGAGGGTAAGTGATGGTGGATACGGGTCGGGACCGGGCGTTACCCGATTGCAATGGGGATCAAAACGTGACAACAAGAGAGTGCATCCGCTGATCTCGCGATCCCCGTTGGTCGCTCAGGACGACACCCGGATTCAAGGCCTTTCTGGACTAGAGAAGTTTTGGAAGTCACGCAGATTGTTTTGAGACGGTCGAAACTTGCTGTTCTTCTTGATTAAAAATGACACTTTGCCCTGTGCTTTCGATCTACAACATCGCGAAACTTCGGGAGAGCGACATTACTGCGGATCGTCAGTCAGGAAGGCGGAGCGAATCCATTCAGGATTCGCTCCGATAGGGCTACTTGTTGGTGAGCGCTTCCACGCCCGGGAGTTTTTTGCCTTCAAGGAACTCGAGGCTGGCGCCGCCGCCGGTGGAGATGTGGGTGATTTGGTTGGCAACGCCGGCCTGGTTGATGGCCGAAACAGAGTCGCCGCCGCCGATGATGGAGATGGCCGCCTTGTTGGCCGCGACAGCCCTGGCGATGGCGTTGGTACCCACGGCGAAGCGCGGAAACTCAAAGACGCCCGCCGGTCCGTTCCACACGATGGTGCGGGCGGTGGAGACGACTTCTTCGATCGCTGCAATGGACTTGGGACCGATGTCGAGGCCTTGCCAGTCGGCAGGGAAGTCCTTCGACGTATCCCACGGCTGGGTCTTGGCGTCGGGCGCGAAGCTGTCGGCGAGGATGTTGTCGACGGGCAGCAGGAGTTCCACTCCCTTACTCTTGGATTTGTCCAGTGCTGCTTTCGCAAGGTCAATCTTGTCTTCTTCCACAAGCGACTTGCCGGTGGCGACGCCGAGGGCGCGCTGGAAGGTATAAGCCATGCCGCCGACAATGACAAGTGTGTCGACTTTGTCGAGCAGGTTGTCGATGACGTCGATTTTGCCGGAGATCTTGGAGCCGCCGATGATGGCGACGAAGGGCTTCTCGGGCGATTCGAGCGCCTTGCCGAGGTAGGTGATTTCCTTCTCCATCAGCAGGCCGGCAACGGCGGGCTTGAGGAAATGGGTGATGCCTTCTGTCGACGCGTGGGCGCGATGCGCGGAGCCAAAGGCGTCGTTGACATAGATTTCGGCCAGCGAAGCGAGGGCCTTGGAGAAGGCCGGATCGTTGGCTTCCTCTTCGGGGTGGTAGCGCAGGTTTTCAAGCAGCAGTACCTGGCGCGACTCGAGCTGGCGGGCCATCTCTTCAGCGATTTCACCGACGCAGTCGGGTGCAAAGGCCACGTTGACGGATTCGCCGAGCTGTTTGTCGAGGAGCTCGCGCAGGCGGTCGACCACGGGACGCAGCGAATACTTCGGGTTTGGCTTGCCCTTGGGGCGGCCAAGATGCGAGGCGAGGATGACCTTGGCGTGACGGCGCAGGGCGTATTCGATGGTGGGCAGCGTGGCGACGATGCGGGTGTCGTCGGTGATGGTCGAGCCATCTTCTGTGAGCGGCACGTTGAAATCGACGCGGATGAAAACGCGCTTGTTTTTGAGCTCGATGTCGCGAATGGAGAGCTTGGCCATTGTGTCTTCCTTCAGGGATCTGGGTTCAGGGTTCAGAGATCTCGGCGTCCATTTCGATTTCTACGCGCCAATTCGGATTGAGGAGGGCCGCAACGACCACCATGGTGGCAGCGGGGCGGGTCTCGCCGAAGAACTCGCCGTGCACGCGGCCCACGGCTTCCCAGTCTTCGACATGGGTCAGATACATGCGGGTGCGGACGACATCTTTGAAGGATGCGCCGGCTTCCGCGAAAGCTCTTTCAGCGATCGCGAAGATGCGGCGGGTTTGCCCGGCTGCGTCATCATTGTCAGCGCCGACAGGGCCGGTGCCGGAAAGGTGAACAGAGTTTCCAACGCGCACGGCGCGCGAGAATCCGATGATGGGCTCGAAGGGGGATCCGCCAGTGATGTTTTTTCGCATAGGAGTCATCGGCGAGATAAGGTTCCCAGGTCTCAACATCGAGACCTGGGGCACCCAAAGTACAGGTTGGACTAGAGGCCCTTCTTGGCCAGGAAACCGATGAGGTCGACCACGCGGTTGGAGTAGCCCCACTCGTTGTCGTACCAGCTGAGGACCTTGACGCTGTTGCCGACGACTTTGGTGAGCGGTGCGTCGACGATGGAGCTGCGCTTGTCGCCCTTGAAGTCGGAGCTGACCAGCAGATTGGAGTCAACGCCCAGGATGCCCTTGAGTTCGCCTTCGGAGGCCTTCTTGAAGGCTGCGTTCAGCGCTTCTGCGGTCGTGGGCTTCTCCGCAATATAAGTGAGGTCGACGATGGAGACGTTGGGCGTTGGGACGCGGATGGCGAAACCGTCGAGCTTGCCGGCGGTCTCAGGAATGACCAGCTTAAGGGCCTTAGCGGCGCCAGTAGAACTGGGTATCATGCTGAGGGCGGCGGCGCGTGCACGGCGCAGGTCCTTGTGCGGGAAATCGAGGATGACCTGGTCGTTGGTGTAGCTGTGAATGGTGGTCATGATGCCGCTGACCAGTCCGGTGGTCTCCAGAATCACCTTGACGACCGGCGCCAGGCAGTTGGTGGTGCAGCTGGCATTGGAAATGATGTTGTCCTTGGCCGCATCGTACTTGTTTTCGTTGACGCCGAGAACGAGGGTGATGTCTTCGTTGGTGGCGGGAGCGGAGATGATGACTTTCTTGACGGTCGTGCCCAGGTGAGCCTTGGCCTTCGCGCCGTCGGTAAAGTGGCCGGTGGATTCGATGACGACCTGCGCGCCAACTTCTGCCCAGGGCAGCTTGGCGGGGTCGCGCTCGGCCCAGACCTTGATCTTTTTGCCATCGACGGAAATGAAGTCGTCGCCGGAGGTGACTTCGTTCTTCAGATTTCCAAGAACCGAGTCGTACTTGAGCAGATGGGCAAGAGTTGCCGGGCTGGTCAAGTCGTTAACGGCAACAAAATCGATCTCGGGATTGCCGAGGGCGGCGCGCAAAACGTTGCGGCCAATTCGGCCGAAGCCGTTGATGCCAACCTTAACTGCCATGTGTATTCTCCTTCGTTATGGGTGGATCTTCTTAAAGTTGTGAGTGATGGCATGCGGCGGGGGCAAGAGGTGCACCAGGCAATTCCACCAAACTCATCAGGCTAACACTGTTGTCAACAAGAACCAAATGAACGCTCCGAGAATTGCGACCCCGTACCAAAATGCGCTCTACGCTAGTTTGTATGTTCAGATACGGGACTGTATGTGACGGGTTTCACATCATTTGCAGTGGCTCCGGTGAGTGTGGTATCCCGGTAGTGAAGGTGTAGAAAGCGGAATGAGAAGACGTTCCCGACGCACAGCAAATAATTCAGAATCCACAGGCAAAATCGGCCAGGAACTCCCGCAGAATCAACCACGACCGCTGGTGCCGTTGTATCCGGACGAAGCTTTACCCGGGGAGACCCGGACGGCACGCCCGTCCGCCGCGACGCCCGAGGCTCGTGCTTCGCGACCTGCTGCAGCCAACTGAGGCCCGTGCTCCGAGACCTCCTGCAACGCCAATTGAGGCTCGTGCTCCCAGGCCGCAGGCGGCTCCTGCTGAACCTCGCCCACCAAGGCAGCAAACACAGGCAAAGCGTCCTGCGCGCCCGGAGTGGAATGAGCCTGCTGGTTCGGGGCGCCTGGAGATGGAAACGCAGCCGGATGTGCCCTCAGTGCCTCCACCCGAAGCGCAGCCGGCGGAGCGCTCACCGCAGGCCCCCAAGGGCTTCGTGGTGCTGGCAATCGGGCTGCCCGGCTCGGGCAAGACGACTTGGTTTCGCCGGCGTGGTGTGACACCGCTGTCGAGCGACCTGCTGCGCAACATCCTCTTCGATGATGTGGAGGAGCAGAAGTTCCAGGGACTGGTGTTTTCGACGCTTCGCTCGCTCTTGCGCGCGCGGCTGATTGCAAAGATGCCGTGGAATTACGTGGATGCGACCAACCTTTCGGTGCACGAACGGCGTCAGTGGATCAAGATGGCCAAGAGCTTCGGCTACGAGACGCAGGCAGTGTTCTTCGATGTGCCGCTGGAGGTGTGCCTGGACCGTAATCGCCAGCGCGACCGGTCGGTCAGCGAAGATGTGATGCGCAAGATGGCCGAAAAGCTGAAGGCTCCGATGTTCGAAGAAGGGTTCGCGAAGATCACGGTAGTGCGGGTGAAGAGCGCGAGCTGAAGCCCGGTTGGGTGACGAAATGCCTGACACGTTGCGGTATGTGACCGGCGAAGAGATCTGCACGGGAGATCGCGTGCGGTTCCACGGGCATGCGGCGCAAATCGACTTTGCCGCAGCCGAGATGAGCGATCCCGAACATAGCTGCTTTGTACGGCTATATGGTGGCGGGGTCATGGTAAACGACCCCGCAGTTTCCGGTCATACGTTCATCCCTGTCGATCAACTGAAGAACTACGAAGACCTGGAATTTGTTGCCCGCAGTTAGATTGGAGTCTTCCCCCATGAGCACTCATACTCCTCCTGTTCCTTACGTTGAGCCCTGGCTGCGTGGGACGCATGCCGATGTGTCCTCGGTGGGTCGCGCTGTTCTGCATGCGTTTGACCTGGCTCTTGACGACATCACGAAGTGGACGGCGGGGCTCAGCGATCTTGAGGTCCATGCGCAGCCGATGGGATTGTCCGCGGTGTCGTTTCACCTCAGGCACATCGCTCGCTCTACGGATCGGCTGCTGACCTACGCCGAGGGCGGGCAGATTTCCGCAGAGCAGCTTGCGCTGCTGAAATCGGAGCATACGGGGTGCGAGACGCTGGCCGACCTGCTGGCTGAACTCGAAGCCGCCTTCAGCAATGCTGCCGACCGGGTCCGCGTGCTGGCGACTGCAGACGTCAACACCTTTCGCGGGGTAGGGCGCAAGCAGTTGCCGACGTCGATTGGCGGAGCGCTCGTTCATGTGGCCGACCACACGCAGCGCCACGTGGGGCAGGTGGTGACGACGTCGAAAGTGCTGAAAGCGTCGCGGGATCGATAGCCGCAAGATTCCATTCAGCCAGCGCTGGTAGCGGGCGGCGTCTGGCCCCAACTCCCGCTTCGAACCGTCACCTCGGTGGGAGCCATCGCCATCGCCACGGTCAACACCGTGATGTCATCGTCCTGGCCGAATAGCTGGGCTGCGTCGGCAATCTTATCGGCCTCGCAGGTCTTGGCCAGTAACTCCGCGATGCGCGCAAACCCGAAAAGATCTCCCGCCGCATTCCGCGCTTCGAGCAGCCCATCGGTGTAGAGCGTCAGCCGATCGATCTCAGTGAGCTGGAACCGCACGGCGTCGTACTCCGCCTCTGGCACAATTCCCAGGGGCAATGCCGGCGGCGATTGGATTTCTGTTCGATTCAGAAAAGGCGGCAGGTGACCTGCATTGGCCAGAAGGCACGCGCCGCTCTTTTCCATCCTAAGCGCCAGGCAGGTGGCAAACCCTTGGGGCAGGCGTCCATACAGTCGTCGATTCAACGCGGTGAGAATGGCTGCGGGTTCCTCGGTCACCTCCACCGTGCTGCGGATGGCGCCGACAATGAGCGCCACCGTCATGGCAGCATGCAGGCCCTTGCCGCTTACGTCACCGATCACAAGGAGTGCTGCCTCATTTTGCACCGAAATGACCTGAAAGAAATCGCCGCCCACCTCCTGCGCGGGGCGGTAGGCGCCGGCTACCACATAGCCCGGCAGCGTCGGCGTCGACGCCGGAATCAGCACCTGCTGCAACTCCTGCGCACTGCGGTACTCCTGCTCCAACGCATTTTGTCGCTGGCTCTGCTCGGAGCTATACCGCCAGGCAGCGTAAAGGATAGAAGTCAGCAGGAAAGCGTTCACGAGAGCCTGAACATTGATGGGATATCCGCCAAGGGTGAAGAGCGTCGAAGACAGTTTTTCAGCAAGGGACCAGTGAGTCCATCGCTCACCCAAGCCCGTTGTATCCTGGATCGCGGAAAGCAGGTCGCTCAGCAGCGCCGCTATCGCCAGCGTCCATCGTGCACCATCAAGCCGCTTGCCCAGTGCCGCGAAGACGATGACGACGCCCCAAAGCTCGATGTAAATTGCGGGAAGGGTTGAGAGCACGTCGATTGTGAGGAATCGACGTGCGGGCCATGTGGTCCAGTCGAGCAGCATGCAAATGGGATCGATGAGGTCCAGGGCAAGGGCGGTCAGGCCGATGATCCATGTCCATCGCACCAACCACTTTCGCTGCTCAAGTCCCAGGAGAGCGATGAGCAGAAACCAGAGAGCGAGGTCCTTGATGCCGACGAGTGGTCCCATAAGCGCATAGGTCACGCCAAACGTCCGGGGCACAGGAGATTCGACGAGGAGATACCGCGCGAGCGGAGTCATCATCGCGAGCGACAACCATATCAGCATGTGCTCCTTGCGATGGCGCAGGAAGAGCAGGAATGCTATCAGACCAACGACAGCGCAGAAGCGTGCCACAGACAAAGTGAACTGGCTCTGTTCAATCCGGCTGAATATTGCATCGCGCTGGAGGCCCGCCATCGCTTCTTCGCTTCCGAGGGTTGGTACAGCGATCAGGCCACCTTCGTGCGGGGCATTGAGGAAGACAATGGGAGCTTTCCAAACACGGATAGCCAACAGACCGGATTGTGGAGGGCCGAGCACGACAACCTTGCCGATGCTGCCCCCCGATCCATACCAAACCGGACGTGGCGGCAGTTTTCCGAGAGTGCCGGCCTTGACGCCGTTCCAGTAGACTTCGCAGGCGCTGTCTACGTTGTGCAGGTATAGCGCGAGGCTATAGTTGGTGTTCTCACCCGGGGGTAACACCAGCCGTCTGCGATACCAGGCAAATCCTGTGTGGCCGCGATACCCCTGTTCCTCCCAGGTGCGGCCCGTCTCGATCGAGCGCCACGAGGAATCGTCGAATGCAGGGGATGCCCACGCGAGATCATCGCCCTCATGAAACTGCCAAGGGCCGTCCATGGGCTGAGAAGCGCGACCCAGGCCGTGAAGGATGAGTGGTTGCGGATTGCTGGCATGGACGGAACACGCGAGCTGAAGGCACACGCACAGCAGCTGGATCGTCCATCTCAATCGTGCGGGGAACCACGACCATGCAAACATCAGGGCCGACATCCTCCAAGGGAAGGTTGCGGATCCGGGGACCGACCTGGACTTCAAGCTTACGCAAAGGGTACGTCCCACGCCACTCTGATTTAGGGCTCTGTCCTCTGACCAGGGGCTGTACACTGCTGACCTGTGACCCTAGAAGTGAAAAAGGCGGGCGACGGATCAGCGCTGCGTGCTTTTGCGCCAACGTTGATTTTGCTGGTGGTTTCGCTGCTTATCAATTACGTGGATCGCGGCAACCTCGCGCTGGCGGCGCCGCTGCTGAAGATGGAATGGGGAACGACCGCAACGCAACTCGGGATTCTGCTCTCGTGCTTCTTCTGGACCTACACCGCGCTGCAATTCGTGATGGGCCACTTCGTCGATCGATGGGGCGCGAACCGGATGATGGCGCTGGGCTTTCTCGTGTGGTCGGTGGCCACGGTGCTCACCGGAGCGGCAATGGGCTTTGCGACGCTGCTGGCGATGCGCCTGCTACTGGGCGTCGGCGAATCTGTGATGTTTCCCGCCAGCTCCAAGATTCTTGCGCAGCATCTGCCCGAGCACGCCCGCGGATTCGCTAACGGCCTGATGAACGCCTCGATGCGTTGGGGCTCGGCCATCGGAACGTTCGGCGGAGGCCTGCTGATGGCGCGCTACGGCTGGCGATCTGCATTTATTGCCATCGGCGTCGTCAGCCTCTTGTGGCTGCCAGCGTGGTCGCGCTGGAAAGCGCCTGAGGTCCACGTAGCTGCGCATGGAGATGCCGACGCGCCTGGGTTCGCGGAGATTCTGCGCAAGCGCGCTTTCTGGGGCGCTGCTTCGGGGCACTTCTGCGCGAACTACCTCGTCTACTTTCTGATGAGCTGGCTGCCGTACTACCTGGTGCACGAGCGGAACCTATCCATGGCCGCGATGTCTGTTGCAGCGGGAGCGCTGTGGGTGGTCGATTCGCTTTCCTCCGTCGCCACCGGCACCATCACGGACATGTGCATTCGGCGCGGCGCCAGCCCAACCACTGCGCGCAAATGGGCCATGGCCGTGGGATTCACACTCGCCGCTGTCTCTCTGGTGGGTTGCGCCTTCGCGGGAGAGCACACGTATCTCGCTTGGCTCATTGCCTGTGCGGTTGGCAGCGGCACGGCCAACGCCGGCACCTTCGCATTTGCGCAAACACTCGCCGGTCCGCATGCGGCAGGGAAGTGGGTTGGACTGCAGAACGGCATCGCCAACATGGCCGGGGTTACTGGACCAGCGCTCTCCGGCTTTCTCGTCGATCGGACCGGCCACTTCGCCGCAGCGTTTGCGGTGGCGGCTGTGATTACTCTGTGTGGCGCATTCGCGTGGTGCTGGGGTGTCCAAAGACTCGAAGCAGTAGAATTCGGGCTTGCTGCTGAATAACGTCAAAACCTCAAGAAAAACGAAGGCCCTGCAAATGACGACCTCATCCACAAGGTCGCACGTCTGCAGGGCCGGAGCTAGAAGCTAGCGGCTCGCTAGCTATCTCGTTTTCGCCACTTCCTCCACCGTCACCGGATCGAGGAACGGCATGCTGGCGCGCAGTTTCTTGCCGACGATCTCGACGGGGTGCTTGGCTTCGGCTTCGCGGAAGGCCATGAACTCCTTGCGGCCGGAGTTCTGATCGGCGAGGAAGCGCTTGGCGAATTCGCCGTTCTGGATCTCGGTGAGGATCGCCTTCATCGCCTTGCGGCTCTCTTCGTTGATCACGCGCGGGCCGCTGACGTAGTCGCCCCACTCGGCTGTGTCGGAGATGGAGTAGCGCATGTACGCCAGGCCGCCGCGATAGATGAGGTCGACGATGAGCTTGAGTTCGTGCAGCACTTCGAAGTAAGCGCTCTCCGGCTGATATCCGGCTTCGACCAGCGTTTCGTAGCCAGCCTTGATGAGCGCGCTGACGCCGCCGCACAGCACTGCCTGCTCGCCGAAGAGATCAGTCTCGGTCTCTTCCTTGAATGTGGTCTCCAGCACGCCGGCGCGCGTGCAGCCGATGCCCTTGAGGTAGCTGAGATTGAGCGCATGGGCCTTGCCGGTCGCGTCCTGATGGACTGCAATCAGTCCGGGAATGCCGCCGCCCTCGGTGAAGACCTCGCGCACGCGATGGCCCGGCCCTTTGGGCGCTGCCATCCCCACGTCGATGCCGGCAGCGGGCATGATGGTCTTGAAATGAATGTTGAATCCGTGCGCGAACAGCAGCAGCGTGCCGGGCTTCAGATTCGGTCCAATCTCCTCGGCATACAACTTTGCCGCCGTCTGATCGGGAACCAGGACCATCACCACGTCGGCCCACTTCACGACGTTGGCAACGGTGTCCACTTCAAGGCCGGCCTTCTGCGCCTTGGCAATGGACTTGGAGTTTGCGGCGAGGCCCACCTTCACCTGTACGCCTGAGTCCTTGAGGTTGAGTGCGTGCGCATGCCCCTGCGAGCCGTAGCCGATGATGGCCACTTTCTTGGCTTGAATGAGGGAAAGGTCGGCGTCGTGATCGTAATAAGTCTTAGCCATGTGTATCTGGATTTTCCTTTGCTTTCGAGTGTCAGAGATTAGGGATCAGAGATCAGGGATCGGAGACCAAAGATCTGGAAACAGAAATGAAATTCGCTTTCGCATCGTCAGGCCTTCACAAACGTCGTGGCCCTGCGCCGTGTACGTTCGCGAAGCTGGCACTCGCGCAGCTGATCGGCGAGAGCTGGCAAGATTGGGAATGCCGTAAATGGAGAAATTTTCGAGTTCGGCATCCGACGAATACAGGTGCAGAAAAGACTGTCCGAGCATGCGGCTGCCGAGCGGCTGGCGAAGCTCGAAGTGATCAACCCGGAACAGCTCAAGCGACTCCTGCACTTTGGAAAGCCAGCCGCGGTCGAGCTTGATGCGCTGTGTCGTGATGGTGTAGTGAATGGCGCGGCTGCGCACGTAATAGCGGATGAGGATCACTCCGCATGCGACCAGTGCGGCTAAAACCAGGTAGGCAATATAGGCTGTCTGATTTTCGCTTTCCAGTAGATAAACGGCGGTGCCGGCGAGGAGGACGACGACAACGAACGGCACAACCTGCCCGACGCTGTAGATCATCGCGGGACTCCCGGAGAAGATGGTTCTCTCGGCTTCCAGTTCTTTGGTTGCCGCGTACGCTGCAAGGTCGGTGTTGCAGAAGCGGCATTTGAGCGCGACGGCTTTGATGGTCTCGCCGCAAACCGGGCACGGCTTTCGTATCTTCGTCCATGGTGCGCTCCTTTCGCGTCACAGTAACAATGCTAAGGCAACGGGGGCGAAGCCGGTAGAAATGCTTTCTACGCGGGCTCGATGTCCGCGCTTTCTTCCGTCGCGTCTACCGTCTCGTCCTCGGGGATGACGGTCTCATCGAGCGCTTTGCCCATCGCCTTCAGCACGCTCGAGGTGTGATGCCCGCGCCGCATCGTCATCTTTCCGCTGCGGCAGATTTCGAGAATGCGGCCATCGTCCTCGCGAAGCACTTCGATCAGGCCCTCGATCTTGCTTTCGACGCCGGTCATCTCAATCATCAACGACTCTGAAGTCAGGTCGACGATCCGCGCGCGGAATACCTCAACCAGGTCAAAGATCTGGGCGCGGTTACGCGGTGAAGCGGCGACTTTGATCAGCGCAAGTTCACGCGTCACGTTGGGCGCCTTGGCAATATCGTCCACGTCGACGACATTTTCGAGCTTGAAAAGGCTGGCGCGAATGCGATGCCCAGCCTCCGCCGATGCCTCGCATACCAGCGTCAGCCGCGACAGCCCCGGCCGCTCGCTGCGCCCCACGGTGAGCGAGCTGATGTTGATGTTCAATCGCCGAAACAACGATGCCACGCGCGTCAGCACGCCCGGCAAATCTTCAACGTATGCGACAAATGTATGCAACATGAAAAGCCTCAAGCTTCCAGTTGTCAGTCTTCGGTCGTCAGACTGTCCGCTTGTCGATTAAATCGCTGCCATCAGTCAGCGCAAGCTGAAAACTGACAGAAGCTGCTTTTACTCGTCGTCCGCCGACTCGACCAGCGGATTCTTGCCGGGACGGCGAATCATCTCGTGCAATGCGCTGCCGGCAGGAATCATCGGGTACACCGAATCTTCCTTTTCGACCAGGAAATTCAGCAGGTATGCGCCATCGGTCTTGCGCGCCTCATTCACCGCATCGGCCACCTCGGCGCGCGTGGTCACTGCACGGCCCGCAATGCCATGCGCATCGGCAAGCTTCACAAAGTCAGGGCTTACCAGCGGCGTGGCTTCGTAGTTGCTCTCGTAGAAGAACTCCTGCCACTGGCGAACCATGCCCAGGTAGCCGTTGTTGATCACGGCGATGTTGATATTGAGCTTTTCCTGAACGATGGTCGATAGTTCCGCTGCGGTCATCTGGAATCCGCCATCGCCCGCGATCACCCAGACTTCCTTGTCGGGGCACGCCATCTTCGCGCCGATCGCCGCCGGCAGCGCAAATCCCATGGTGCCGAGGCCGCCCGAGGTCACCAGTGACCGCGGCGTCTCATGATGGAAATACTGCGCTTCCCACATCTGGTGCTGGCCCACGTCGGTCGACACAATCGCGTCGCCACCCGTAATCCGCCATAGGTCGTGCATCACGTGGGCTGCATACAGATGACCGGAATCCGGCAGGTTCTTGATGTCGCGCACCGATACGGCCCCCTTGCTCGAATCAATTGTCTTGAGCCATGCCGAGCCATCGCGCCCCGCAATGCGCGGCAGCAGATCCTCAAGCACTGCGCGCAGATCCCCCACCAGCGCAACATCGACCTTGACGTTCTTGTTGACCTCGGCCGGATCGACCTCGATATGAATTTTCTTGGCCTTCAGCGCGTACGTGCTCAACGAGCCAGTCACGCGATCATCAAAGCGCATGCCGCAGGCAATCAGCAGATCGGCTTCCTGGATCGCGTTGTTGACCCACGCCTCGCCATGCATGCCCATCATGCCGAGGTTCAGCGGATGCGAGGCAGGGAAGGCGCCGAGCCCCAGCAGCGTGAGGGCTACCGGAATCTGCGCACGCTCGGCCAGCGTCTGTACCTGCTCCATCGCGCCTGACTCGGAGACACCGTGCCCGGCAAGAATCACTGGACGCTTTGCATTGCGAATCAGTTCGGCCGCCTGCTTCAGTCCACTCTCTTCTACGCGAAGCATGGGGTGGGGACGATACGGCCGCGGCTTGGCAGCTTCAAAGTCGAAGACCGCCGTGGCCTGTTGCGCGTCCTTTGTGATGTCGACGAGCACCGGCCCTGGCCTCCCGCTCACCGCGATCTGAAATGCATAGCGAATCGCGTGCGCTATGTCTTCAGCTTTGTTGACGAGGAAGTTATGCTTCGTCACCGGCAGTGTGATGCCGGTGATGTCCACTTCCTGGAAGGCGTCGGTGCCCAGCACCTTGCTCGAAACGTTGCCGGTGATGCACACCATGGGAATCGAATCGAGCATGGCCGTGGCAATGCCGGTGACAAGGTTCGTCGCGCCTGGTCCGCTTGTGGCGATCGCCACGCCGACCTTGCCCGAAGCGCGCGCGTAGCCATCGGCCATATGCGCGGCGCCCTGCTCATGCCGGACGAGAACATGATGAATGGGGAACTTCCGCAGCGCGTCATACACCGGCAGAATCGCTCCGCCCGGGTACCCGAATACCGTCGACACACCCTCGCCGACCAGTGTTGCCCACACAATTTCTGCGCCCGTGAGGCGCGTCGGTGTGTTGAGGTGGGTCTCTGCAGATTGTGTTTTTGCATCGCGTCCCATGTCACTCTCCTTCGAACGGCTGGCTCTTGCTGATCCCTGTTCTCTGATCTCTATACGGTGTATTGCTATGTTGTCGCGCCTTGCGATGCGCTGGTCACGCGGTCGACATACTTGCGAAATACACCTGCGGGCCAGCGCAGCGCCGGCGGCTTGAAGTCCTTCAGTCGCTTCGCCATCTCTTCTGCGCTGATCTCCACATTCAGCGTGCGATTCTTGATGTCGAATGCGATGATGTCGCCTTCGCGTACCGCCGCGATCGGCCCGCCCACAAAAGCTTCCGGCGCAACGTGTCCCGCAGTGAATCCGCGTGTCGCACCGCTAAAGCGTCCATCGGTCAGCAGGGCTACGGTGTGGCTTAGTTCTGGATGCCCGCTCACTGCCGCCGTCACCTGCAGCATCTCGCGCATGCCCGGCCCGCCCTTGGGCCCTTCGTAACGGATCACCAGCACGTCGCCCGGCTTGATCTTGTCGCCCTGCACCGCAGCAAAGCACTCTTCCTCGGAATCAAACACCCGCGCCGGCCCACGATGCTCATAGCGATCGGCGGCGGCAATCTTCATCACGCAGCCTTCAGGCGCAAGATTGCCTTTCAGAATCACGAGACCGCCGGTCGGCTTGATCGGCTGTTCGAAGGTCTTGATGACCACCTGCCCGGGAGTCTCTTCAGCCAGCGCCGCCTCTTCCGCCAGCGTCCGTCCGCTGATCGTCAGCGTCGATCCGTCAGCGTGTCCTGCATCGATCAGCCGCTTGGCCAGCAATCGCGAACCGCCCGCCGCCTGAAAATGCGAGGCCATGAATTTGCCCGCCGGAACGAGATCGCAAATGAACGGAGTCTTCTTCGATATTGCGTCGAAGTCGTCGATCGAAAGCTCGATGCCCATCTCGCGCGCAATGGCGATCAGGTGCAGCACGGCGTTGGTCGAGCCGCCGCTTGCCGCCACGCTGGCAATCGTATTCACAATCGATTTCCGGGTGATGATCTGCGAGGGCCGCCGGTTCGCGCGCACCGCTTCCATCAGCATGCGTCCGGCCTCGCGTGTCGCGGCGTGCTTGTCTTTATCAGTGGCGGGAACGCCGGAAAGCTGCATCGGCGAAATGCCCAGCATCTCGCCGCTCATGGCCATGGTGTTCGCAGTGAACTGGCCACCGCAGGCGCCCGCGCCGGGGCAGGCATTCGCTTCGAGCGCTTCGAGACCCGCGTCGTCGATCTTGCCGGCCGCGTACGCGCCGATGCCCTCGAAGACGTTTTGGATGGTGATGTCGATGCCGTTCAGTTTTCCAGGAGCGATGGACCCACCGTAAAGCATCATCCCGGGAATATCGAGCCGGCACAGAGCCATGATGATGCCCGGCATGTTCTTGTCGCACCCGCCGATGCCGACCAGGCCATCGAAGAGATTGCCGCGCGCGACCAGTTCGATGGAGTCGGCGATCACTTCGCGCGAGACGAGCGACGCCTTCATACCCTGCGTGCCCATCGTGATGCCATCGGAGATGGTGATGGTGTTGAACTCCATCGGTGTGCCGCCGGCCTCGCGGATGCCTTCCTTCAGCGCCTCGGCCACTTCGCGAAGATGCACGTTGCAGGTGCCGATCTCGGTCCACGTGTTTGCGATGCCGATGATCGGCTTGTGCAGATCGTCTTTCGCAAATCCAGACCCGCGCAAGTAGGATCGCGCAGCCGCGCGGCTCGGGCCCTCAGTCAACGGAATGCTTTGTCGCTTACCTTCGATGGTCATTCTTCCTTTGGCGAGTACTTCCTCAGGTCCGTGCTATAACGTCCGCGAACGATCGCTGTTCACTTCGCCTTCAGCCATCCAGCCTTATCGTGTTCCGTTTCGTACTTGTCCAACTCCGCCGCGTGCCGCAGCGTCAAGCCGATATCGTCCAGCCCTTCGAGCAGACAGAACTTGCGGAATGGATCGACCTCAAATGTCGCTTTGAATCCACGGTCGTCCGTCACCGTTTGATCCTCGAGCGAAACGGTCAGTTTGTAATTCGGAATGGTCTGCGCATTCTTGAGCAGGGTCGCAACTTCTTCTTCCGTCAAGCGCGCCAGCACGATTCCGTTCTTCCCGGCATTCGAAAAGAAGATATCGGCGAACGTCGGTGCGATCACCACGCGGAAGCCGAAGTCGCTCAACGCCCATGCAGCGTGTTCGCGGCTCGATCCGCAGGCAAAATTCCTGCCGGCGATGAGAACCTGGGCGCCCCTGTAGCGCGCATCATTGAGTGGAAAGCTCGGATCAGGATCGCCCGATGCGGTGCGCCGCCAGTCGAAGAAGAGAAAATCGCCGTAGCCCGTGCGCTCGATGCGCTTCAAAAACTGCTTGGGAATGATCTGGTCGGTATCGACGTTGGTGCGGTCGAGAGGCGCGGCCAGTGCGGTCAAAGTCTTGAACGGTTCCATCAGGCCTTTACCTCCTCGTGAGCAGATTCATTAACTGGCCAGTTGCGGATGTCAACGAAATGGCCGGCAATCGCCGCCGCCGCCGCCATCTCCGGCGAGACAAGGTGGGTGCGTCCGCCGCGTCCCTGGCGCCCTTCGAAGTTGCGGTTGCTTGTGGAAGCGCAGCGCTCACCTGGTGAAAGAATGTCGGGATTCATGCCCAGGCACATGGAGCAGCCAGGTTCGCGCCAGTCGAAGCCAGCCGCTTTGAATATCTGGTCCAGGCCCTCTTTCTCTGCCTGCGCCTTCACTTGCTGCGACCCTGGAACCACCATCGCACTCACGTGCGTCGAGACTTTGTACCCTGCTGCGATTCGTGCCGCCGCGCGCAAATCTTCAATCCGCGAATTGGTGCACGACCCGATGAACACGCGATCGATTTCGACATCCTTGAGCGGTGTTCCCGGCTTTAGCGCCATGTATTCAAGCGCCCGTTCCAGTCCCTTCCGTTCCTGTTCGTCTTCTGTCGCAGCCGGATCTGGAACCAAAGCCGTAATCGGCGCAACCATGCCGGGGCTCGTCCCCCAACTCACGTAGGGAACCAGCGTCGCCGCATCGATCACCAGTTCGCGGTCGAACTCTGCGCCGGGATCGCTGGGCAGCTTGCTCCATTCGCGTATGGCATCATCCCATGCCGCGCCCTGTGGACTAAATCTCCGGCCTTTTAGGTATGCAAACGTCGTCTCGTCCGGAGCGATCATGCCGGCACGCGCGCCCGCTTCGATGCTCATGTTGCAGATTGTCATCCGCCCTTCCATCGAAAGCGCGCGTATGGCCGATCCTGCGTATTCGATCACGCAACCTGTCGCGCCATCGGTGCCGATCTTGCCGATGATCGCCAGGATGATGTCCTTTGCGGTCACACCCCGCGGCAACTCGCCTTCGACGGCAATGCGGAAAGTCTTCGGTTTCGATTGGGGTAGAGTTTGCGTGGCAAGCACGTGCTCCACTTCGCTGGTGCCAATGCCGAAGGCTAGCGCGCCAAACGCCCCGTGCGTCGATGTGTGCGAATCGCCGCAGACGATCGTCATGCCGGGCTTGGTAATCCCGAGTTCCGGGCCGATGACGTGGACAATGCCTTGCTCGCGGCTGTCTACGTCGTAGAGTTCGACGCCGAAGTCCGCGCAGTTTTTGCGCAGCGTTTCAATCTGCGTTGCCGCAATCTGATCGACGATGTGCAGCCGGCCTTCAATCGTTGTCGGCACGTTGTGATCCACGGTGGCAATGCAGCGGTCAGGACGGCGAACTTTCCGGCCAGCGAGGCGAAGACCTTCGAACGCCTGTGGGGAAGTGACCTCGTGCAGCAGCTGCAGATCGATGTAGAGCAGTGTTGGCTCGCCCTTCGGCTCAGCCACCACGTGTTGCTCCCAGACTTTCTCAAATAACGTCTTTGGTGCGGTACTCATGAAACTCCCTGTTCAGCTGCTAACTTGTTATTGCTCATTCAAAGGAACTTCAACTTTCTTGTTTCGTCGAGCATCGAGCAGAAGCAGTTGGCAAATCACGTTGAGCTAACGGCTAGTAGCTAGAAGCTCAGCCTTCACCGTCTCCCTGACCTTCGCGCCCATCTCCTTCGTCGACAGTACCGGGAACCCTTGCGGATTCGTCCGCGCCAGGTCCGGTGTGCGGAAGCCCTGCTCCAGCACTTTGCGGACTGATGATTCGATTGCCGCAGCCTCTGCCTCAAGGCCACCCGAGTGGCGCAGAATCAGCGCACCTGTAAGAATCGCGCCCAGCGGATTCGCCAACCCCTTGCCGGCAATGTCAGGCGCCGAACCGTGCACCGGCTCATATAAATTGACCTTGCCGCCGATTGTTGCTGAGGGCAGCATGCCCAACGATCCCGTAATCACCGCCGACTCGTCGCTCAGAATGTCGCCGAAGAGATTTTCGGTCAGAACAACGTCGTAGTTGCGGGGCTGATTCATCAGGTGCATCGACATCGCATCGACGTACTGGTGCTCGACCGTGACTGCGGGAAATTCAGCCGCGACTTCGTTCACGGTTGCGCGCCAGAGCTGTGAAACCTCAAGAACATTGGCCTTGTCCACGCTGGTCAGCTTTTTGCGGCGCTTCGACGCCAGCTCGAAGGCGATCCGCGCTACGCGAACTACTTCATCGCGGGTGTAACGCATGGTGTTCCAGGCTTCGCCGGTCGTTTTGTTCCACTCACGCGGCTGGCCGAAGTAAAGGCCGCCAAGCAACTCGCGGACAAACAGGATGTCGGCGCCGTCGATAATCTCCGGCCGTAGGGGACTGTTGACGGCGAGTTCCTTGAACGCAAAGGCAGGCCGCAGGTTCGCAAATCCACCGAGCGCCGCACGCAATTGAAGGAGGCCGGCTTCGGGGCGCTTGTCCGGGGGCAGGGAATTGAATTCGTTGCCGCCCACCGCACCCAGCAGCACGGCATCGCTCGCGAGCGCGGCGTCCAGTGTGTCCTTGGGCAGCGGCGATCCGTCTTTCACAATCGCCACACCACCGATGCGTTTCTCATCGATTTGAATGGTGTGGCCGCCGAGTGCTGCGACTTCTCGCAGAACCGCAACTGCTTCGTTGGTGACTTCGGGCCCGATGCCGTCTCCGGCAGTGACTAGTATCTTCAGATTCATTCGTTTTCCAATGATCAGTTTTCCGTCTAGGTTTCAGTCGAACGCGATCAATCCAGTTCCGCCACCACCGGCTCTTGCTTCCGGTCACGAATCTGATCCGGGAGAATCCCGATAAGGTCCTGGTCATAAATGTTCTTCTTGCGGTCGGCCAGCGCTACAAAGCGGTAGTAGGTCTGTTGCAGTTCCTCGCGCGAGAGTGTGTATCCAAGCTGTTCCAGCCGGTGCCGTAGCGCCGCGCGGCCTGAGTGCTTACCCAGCACGAGGCTGGTGCGCGAGACACCCACCAGCGTCGGCGTCATGATTTCGTAGCACAGCGGATTCGCCAGCATTCCATGTTGATGAATGCCCGATTCGTGCGCAAAAGCATTCGCGCCAACGATGGCTTTGTTTGGCGACGGCTTGAAAGTGATGATCTGCCCCAGCACCTGGCTTGTAGGATAAAGCTGGTCGAGTTTGATGTTGGTAGTCACGCCGTAGCGCTCGCTTCGCACATGTAGCGCAGCGGCAAGCTCCTCGAGCGACGCATTGCCCGCGCGCTCGCCGATGCCGTTGATCGTGCACTCCACTTGCCGCGCCCCCGCAGTAATGGCCGCCAGCGAATTGGCAGCCGCCAATCCAAGATCATCATGGCAGTGCGACGAAAGAATAATGCCCTCAGCATCCACCGCCGGAATACGCTCGCGTACTTCGCGGAACATCTGGCCGTATTCCTCCGGCGTGGTGTAGCCCACAGTGTCAGGCATGTTGATCGTGGTGGCGCCGGCTTCGATGGCAACGCGCACAATCTCCACCAGGAAATCGCGATCCGAACGCGTTGCGTCTTCGGGCGAGAACTCCACGTCCTCGACAAACGACCGAGCCAGTCGCACCGACTCCGCCGCCTGATCAAGAGCCTGCTGGCGACTCATCTTCAGTTTGTACTCAAGGTGCAAATCGCTCGAAGCAAGGAAGACGTGAATGCGCGAGCGCTCGGCAAACTGCAGAGCGCGGGCCGCCATCTCGATGTCCTCGGTTTTGGCGCGGGCGAGGGACGCGATGCGGGGCTTGCGCACAGCCTGCGTAATCGTCGCAATCGCGGCGAAGTCGCCTTCTGAAGCCATCGCGAAACCGGCTTCGATGATGTCCACGCCCAGATCCTCAAGAGCGTGCGCCATGGTCAGTTTTTCCTGCGTGGTCATGCTGCAGCCGGGGGACTGTTCGCCGTCGCGCAGAGTGGTGTCGAAGAATGCAACGTGATTTGGATTTTTCATCGTGTTCACGCCTGCCAGGGAAGACGTTAGCTAACTCATTTAGTTTCTCGCATCGAACGGCTATAAGGCAAAGTTATTCTTTTTGGGGAAGCTATTACAATTGCTTATAAAGCAGCAGTCGGGGAGCAGAGATTAGAGATCAGAAAAGCGCGGACCGCGCCCAGTTGCCCATTGCCTTTAGATGTCCTTCAGGGGGTGGGTTCATAGCAACGTCCCGAATCAGTTGAGCTTGGCTGATCTCTAATCTCTTTTCTCTGATCACCTGGCAGAGCCGGAGGCCTCATGGAACTCTCTCAACTGGAAACCTTTCTCGCCGTTGCCGAAGAGCGGAGCTTTTCCCGTGCGGCCGTTCGCCTGCACCGCACGCAACCGGCCATCAGTCAGGTGATTCGCAAGCTTGAGGCGTCGCTAGGAGAAACCCTCTTTGACCGCGCCGCCCGCGACGGTTCTCTCACAGCCCCAGGCGAGCTGCTGCGAGACTATGCGCAACGTCTGCTGGCGCTACGGCGCGAGGCTTCGAGTGCTCTTGACGAGTTGAAAAGCCTGGAGCGTGGCCGCCTGCAACTGGCCGCCAATGAATACACGTGCATGTATCTGCTTGCGGCCGTCGACCAGTTCCGAAAACAATATCCCGAAATCGGCATCTCGGTTCACCGCATGCTGGCAAGCCGCATCGCCGAGGAACTGAGCTTGCGCACCTTCGAGATCGGTGTAACGTCGTTCCGTCTCGATCCGGAGCGATTCCGTACCATTGCTGTGTATAACGACAGCCTTGCCTTCATCGTGAGTCCGAAGCACCGGCTCGCCAAGGCGGCCCGCGTCTCCATCAACGATTTGGGCAAGGAGAATTTCATTGCCCACAATGTCACATCGCCGCTGCGGCGCAAGGTCATCGAGGCGTTCCAGCGCTACCGCACGCCGCTGAACATGGGCATCGATCTGCCTACGATCGAAGCCATCAAGCGATTTGTCGCCATGGGCAACGGCGTGGCCCTGGTCCCGCACTTGACCATCGCGCATGAGCTCGAGGCGGGCGAACTGGTGCGCGTCACGGTGGATGAACTGGAGTTCAAACGCGTACTGAGGCTGGTGCACCGGCGGCAGGCCACACTTTCCTATGCCGGCGTGGCCTTTCTGCGGACCGTCCGGACCATGGCGCAGAAGCATGGACCACCCTACTACTACCATGTGGAGCGGGCCGGTTGAATGCAGCAGGCAGCAGGAGACAGAGATTCCCATTTCATCGGTGGTGCGTCTATTGACTGAGATCATTCTGAGTCAGCCGCTTCAGTCTGCATCCCGTTCTGGGCATTTACAATGCTGAGAGCGGTGCGTGGGGGAAACCGGCGTGCCGTAATCAACAACCTGGTTGCCAGCCGGACGGTTGAGCAGTCGTGAGGTTCAAGACCGAATGAAGAAAATCGCCCTTATTGCCTTTCTGCTGGCCGTGTGCGTAGCAGCGGGCCGCGCTCAGGAGAGCCGGCAGGACATCAGCCTCAGCGGATCGGCCCTGATCGAGCCCTTTGTTGCCTCATCCACCGATGTTCAGGTGCATTCCAACACCGCCTATGGCGCGTTGGCTCAGCTACCGGTTCATGCTTACGCCGAATAGTGCGCTTGAAGCCAATTATGGAATCACTTACGAGAACAAGATCAACTACTACGTGAACCCAAATCACTACCAGGTGAACACCCGCACCCAGGAGATTTCGGCCGCTTACGTGCGCAGCTTCACTTACAGGAAGTTCAACCCGTTTGTCGAGGCCGGTCCGGGCGCATTGATTTTCCTGCCCATTCGCAACTCCGGCACCACCAGCCTCGACGTCAAGCAGGAAACTTCGGTGGGTGGACTTTACGGTGGCGGCATTGCCTACGAGATCAGCCCGAGCTTCGACATCCGCGCAGAGTACCGCGGCTTTGTCACCAAGGTGCCCACGTTCGGCCTCTCACAGTTCACCACCAACAAGTGGTACAACATCTACAACCCCGTCATCGGCGTCGCCTACCACTTCTAACAAGAGGAATAGGGATCAGTGACTAGGGAATAACGAACCCGGCCGCGCAACTTGCAGACCAAAAGAATGGGGAGGGCTTCAGCCATCCCCATTTTTGTGTTTTGCGTTCGCCCTCAATTGCCAGCCGCTTCGCAGCTGAATGTGTCGCGCGTCTAATTCCTCAGTTCCCTGGTCCTACGTCCCTGCCTCCCGGTATCTGCCCAGTTCCTTCACCATGGCGCAGTGAGGTTTCAGGGCTGCGATGGCTCGCGATCCCAGATCGGCCGTGTGCAATTGGCAGTCCACATAGAAGACATATTCCCACGGTTTGCCCTGCACGGGCCGCGACTCGATCTTTGTCAGATTCGTTCCTGTTGCCGAAAGCTCATTCAGTGCTGCCACCAGCGAGCCCGGGCGGTTCTCAACGGAAAACGCGAGGCTGGTTTTGTTGGCATCCATGTCGAACCGCGCATCCCTTGTTCGGCGAACCAGAAAGAAGCGTGTGTAGTTCTCCGGGTTGTCTTCAATGCCCGCCCAAAGAATCTGCGCGCCATAAAAGCGGGCCGCTGCTTCGCTGGCAATGGCCGCAGCGTGCCGGTCGCGCAGCTCGACCAGCTGCTTCACGCTTCCGGCAGTGTCGTAAAAGGCAAACGACTCCATCTTCGGATGCTCGGCGAGGAAGCGCCGGCACTGCGCGAGAGCCACCGGATGCGAAAAAACTCGATCGATGTCAGCCAGCGTTGACGAAATCCCGATCAGGTTGTGGCGAATGCGAAGCTGCGTCTCGCGCACTACCTTTACGTCGTGCTGCAGTAGGAGGTCGAAGTGCTCCAGCACCGAGCCGGCAAGGCTGTTCTCAATGGGAATGACTGCGCCGTCCACAGATTCATCGCTTAGCGCGTTGAAGACGTCGGCTGAGACGGAGCAGGGCACAATTACGGCGTCCGACAGCATCGCGAGCGTCGCTTCGTGACTGAAGGAGCCAGGTTCTCCCTGGATGGCAATTTTCATTCCAGTCCCAGCTTGTCCCGCTTTGGAGTTTGTCGTGCGAGGCGCCACCGGCGACTGCGCAGACTGCTTCCTCGCACCATACCATAGCTCAACAGCTGCTTTTTGCGAGATTGCCTCTTCCATCATCTGCCTCTATCTCCGAAGCCATACGTCGGCGGCCACGAAAATCAGGAAGACCATGGCAATGACGCCGTTCATGGTGAAGAATGCAGCGTTCAGGCGCCGCATGTCGCGTGGCGAAACGATGGAGTGCTCGTAGGCCAGCAGCAATCCTGCAGCAGCCACTCCCAGCCAGCCGGTGAGGCCGAAACTGAACAAGTAGCCGAACCAGGCCAGCAGCCCGAGCATTACAAGATGCATGATCCGAGCGACCCAGAAAGCCGCCGGCACTCCGAGCGCCTGGGGAATGCTATGCAGGCCGGCTTGGCGGTCATGCTCGAAATCCTGGCATGCGTAGAGCACGTCGAATCCGCCCACCCACAGCATCACGGCAGCGGTCAGCACCACGATGCGGGGATCGAGCCTGCCGCGGACCGCAATCCACGCTGCCGATGGGGCCAGTCCCAGCGCCAGTCCCAGCACCAGGTGCGACCAGCGCGTTACGCGCTTCATGTAGCTGTAGCCGAGCAGCACCACCAGCACAAGCGGGGCGAGATAAAGCGTGAGCCGGTTCAGCTCGGCCGCCGCAATCACAAAGCCGAGTCCCATCAGGACGGTGAATCCGAGCACAAATTGGCGCGAGAGCTGGCCTGCGGGGATAGCGCGTGATACGTGTCCGTGGGTTGGCGGCGTCGAGATCGGCGTCAGCCCAGCGATTGAAGGCCATGGCACAGGAGCGAGCAGTGACCATGGCCACCAGTATCCAGCCCAGCGTGCGCCAGCCGGGTACGCCGCGACTCGCCAGCAGCACGGCGGTCAGCGCAAACGGCAGCGCAAAGATCGAGTGTTCCCACTTGATCATCTCCAGCGTTATGCGGGTTTTCGCAGCCAGCCCCATCGCATGCAGCTCCATTTTCCAGTGTAAACGGAGCGACGGGTGCGCGGATGAGTCCCGGCGCGGGATTGCACCTGCACATAAGTTGATGAAGAAGCCTTAGATTTAGTCCTCGGGAAAATTCAGACTCAGTTTACGCTTCGGCGTCTTCGATTGTCCCCACCAGCGGCAACACGGTGTCAACCTTCGTCACCTTGAAGAGATCCATCACGCGGTTGTTTGCTCCTGCGACGATGAGCTTGGCGCCGTTGGTCTGGCAGCGGACGTAGTGGTTCATCACCAGCCCCATGCCGGCTGAGTCCATGTACGGCACAGCGGTCAGGTCAATCACCGTCAGAGGCGGCGGCGCAGAGCCGCGCAGCTCCGTCTGCAACTCGAACAGGTTGCGCAACGTGAGGGGGCCGTTCAGGCAGAACACCCGGGTCCCGGGGTTCCTGCCTTCTTTGCGGTCGATCGTCAGTGGGCCGTCGTTCAACATAGCGAGACAAGTGTAAGGAATGAAACGCGCTGAATGATTACAGTTCTGTAAATGTCGCACGGACGACAAGCCTTCGTCCAGCAAAAATGCAGAACACTTGTCGGGGAGACACTTCAAGGGGTGGAGGCGTTTGAAAATGGAGCAGGGCACGATTGAACCCTGCCCCAATTCCACCCCCCGAAAGAAACCAAGTTCATATGGCTGAGCGTTACTACTGAGCTTGTCCGCCCTCGGTTGGCTGACCGGCAACCTGCAAGTAGTTCTTCACGCTGAAGACGCCCGGCACGCCGTTGGCCCGGATGTATGCCGTGTCCTTGTCGGACTTCGAATCGACAATGCCATACAACGCGACGTTTCCATTCTGCACGGAGATGCGGATGGGTTTGGCCGGATCGATGGCGTACTTGTTCAGCGAGGGATAGCCATAGACGGCGCGCGCCACTGCCAGCCGTGTCTGGTCGTCCATGATTGAGGTGGGATCGACCTCGATCTCGTCCATGACGTCCTTTACGCCGGGGTAAGTCGATACCAGCGCCAGTGCCGAATCCTTATCGACGTCGGTGCGCGCGTGGCCGCCCAGCGTCACCGCGCCGTTCTGGACGTCGAGTGAGATTGCATTGAATGCGTTTCCATAACCAACGCGATCGTAGGTCAGTTTCTCCAGCAACTTCGCCTTCAATTCGCTGTCCGGTACGTTGGGGCCGGCGACCTCGATGTCGTTACGCACCGCATTCACGCCCTTTGCCTTGCGGACGCGATTGGCTGCGTCTTTCTTGTATTCGTAAAGGCTGACGCTTCCGGTCAAGGTGGCGATTCCATTGTCGACGAAGACCTTTACATCCTTGAACTGAGACTTCTTCAGTTTTGCCTGTGCGTCGCCGGAAGCATCCTGGCCGCCGATCCCGATGCCCCATCCTGCCGTAGCAAACGCGGTCTGTGGAAGCCCAACAACGCCGAGGGTGAGCGCAGCCGCAACCATTGCGGCGGAAAAAGTGAACTTGGTTGTCATATTCGAACTCCTTATTGCACCTTCACGGTTGCTTGCCGATCTTGCCTCCATCGACATGCCCCAAGGGGTATGCGAGCGTTTACCGCTGCTTATCACACAGATGCACAGAGAACGTTATATGACGTGTTTCTACGGCAGTATTTACCGAAAATCTGATCGGAATGGCCGTTGATCGGGACTTTGGGTGCCGATTTCGCGTTTGTGGGCAAGAAATTGTCAGAGACGGTGAAGAGGCCCGGGATCCTTTGCTCAGAGGTTGGGTCTCTTACTTGAAGCGCCGCGTGGCCTTGAGCACCATCGAAAAGACGCCTGACTCGTCGCGCGCAACCAGCAGGGAGACATGCCGGTTGATCGCGATTTCGGCCTGGATCAACTGCTGGGCCGTAGTGTCCACATCGGTGGCGTAGGTGAGGGTCAAGTTCTTGCCCAACTGCTCTTCGACCGTGATGCGAGTGGTCGAGTTGCCCAGCACCCCGAGGTAATTTGGATCGACCTTTACCGAGCCGGCGCCGAACAGCTTCTGCACCCGGCTGCTCACCGTGGCGTTGAGAGCCCCGCCGAGCAGGGCGTCGGTGGTGGGATTGGTGGCCAGACTGCTCCTGCTGCTGCGTGTAGAGGCGCTGCTGGTCCTGCGTCCGCCCCAGCGCCAGCAACGCCACGACGTCGGCTTCGGGCAGCGGCGGATCGCTGCGGTAAGTGACCGCCAATTGATCGACAGATCCATGCAGCCCCAGCGTGATGTCGTAGTCCTCGACGCGGGCGCGTGGCGTTGAGGTCGATCGACGGCTGGATGCGCACCGGGTTGGTGAAGTAATCTCGCCGCGCTGCAGTTCGTAACGGGTGCCCGCGATGGTCGCGCTGCCTTCGGTGATCGAGACTCGCCCCAGCAGCGACGGCGAGGCAATGGTGCCGCGCAGCGTGCAGATCGACGTCTCCGGCCAGCTTGGCGTAGGCATTCTGGAAGTTCAACTGCGGCGAGGATTGAATGTGGACATCGAGGCGAACGTGATTCGAGGGTGCATCCGCCGGGGCAATCGGCTGAGCCTTGCCTGCCTGCGCAGCCAGCGCCACAAAGTCCATGTCGGGGCTTACCGTGAAGCGCGTGATCATCACGTTGCCGCTCAGCAGCAGATTGTTCTGCGGTCCCTGCAGTTGCAGGTTGATGTCGGCCGCGGAACTGACGCCCTGCGGATAGCGGATGCGGATCGATTTTCCCTTCAGTGCGAGGTCGGCGTAGATGCCGTGCTGATAGGCCAGGTATCCCGATACGCTCAGCAGCCCGCCGCCGCTCATGGCCGTCAGCGATTTCACTTCGAGGCGATTCTGGTTGAATTCGAGCGTTCCGCGCAGCTGGCTCAGGCTGTTCGGCAGGTCCTCAAGCGCCAGCGACGCATCCTGAAAATCGATGCGCCCCGAAAGCCCCGGATTCTCCAGCGGACCATGCGCCTCAATACGGAATGTTGTTGTTCCGCGCGCGGTCAGGTCAGGATCGACCGTCTCGGCCAGCTTCAGATTGATCGATCCGTTCGCCGCAATATCCAGTTGCTGCTTGCCGGCGAGATCCAGGCTGCCTTGGACGTGCAGATCCGTCTCTTCGCCCTTGACGTGCAGCGGATCGAGGTTGATCTTCGAGTTGTCGATGCTGGCGTGCAAGCCGCCTTCGCTCTTCAGGTGCACGCCTGCAATGGTGACGGCAAGCTGCTGAATCCGGGCTTCGCCGCGCATCTGCTCCGGCCGTGCCAGAGGTCCTGCGAGGTTGACGGTGCCTTCAATGTCCGACTCGCCGGTCAGACCATTGATGTGCGCCATCTGGAGGAGCCCGCCAATGTTGAATTTCGAGAAGTTCAGCGTCGCCTGGGTGTCGTTATCGCCGCGCAGAGCAGTCTGTCCGTGTGCGGTGAGCTCGGCGGCCTCGAACCGCGAGGTGATGTCGTAGATCAGATTCTGATTTGCAGTGTGCGCGACAACGTCAAACTCGCCGAAACGCTCGCCGCCCACCGCCAGGTTAGCCAGCGAAGCATGGCCGTCGAGATGCGGGTCGTCGAACGTTCCAGAGCCCGAGAGGGAAAAGACGAGGTTTCCGGCAACATCCGTGCCGGCATTGCGCAGCCTTTCAATCTTTGAAGTATCGATTCCGTTTCCGTGCGCATTCACCTGGAACTGCCGCGAGTGCAGGTCGTACGTGCCGGAGCCAATCGCCGTTCCGGCAGCGTTGGTTATCGTGACCGAGCTGAGCTGTACCACCTGCCCCGCAATTTTTCCCTGAACGTGAACTCGCGAGAGCGGCTCGCCATATACCGTCCCGTGGTCAAGCTGAACCCAGCCACCGCCATTCAGCGCGTGGATCGACCCGTCGGCTGACATTTGCGCGCTCAAAAGACCCTTGACCGGGAGCTTCTCGCCCAACAAAGGCGCCAAATCGTCGACACTCACGTGGCTCGCAGACAGGTTTGCGTGGAGCAGGGAATTTGCGTCGAAGGCTGGTACGCCCGGCGATTTTTTCGAGGGCGCAGTCGTTGCTGTCAGCGTTCCGTCCACGCTGATGGACGCGTCGCCATGCTGCAGCCTGCCGTGCTCGATCATGATGCGCGTCGCCGAGTAGCTTCCCGTGGCTTGCAGCGAATCCCAGTGCATCTGCTGCGTCTTGTTTGGGTTGGCTGTAGGAAGTTCAACAGAGAGATCGGTCGCGTCCAGGTCGCCGGCCAGATGCGGATCGACGAGCGATCCCGTCCAGTTTCCCTTGAAGTCAGCCTGCCCATCGAGGTCGATCGGCAGCGCCGAGGTTCCGCTCTTCCCGTCGCGCGTCACTCCGAGATCGCGAAACAGGGTATCGAAGTCATCCAGGTTGTGCGAGTGAAACTCGACGGCGATCCCCGTGGGGCTCGTCATCGGATACGCGCCAAGCTGCCCACGCGCGGTCACCTGGCTGTTTGGCAAAGTCACCTGCAGGTTTCGCAGATCGACACCGCCATTGCGCTGCAGATAGGTGGCATCGATCGCGCCGCTGGCGGGCGCTTTTCCAGCTACTCCCGTCATCGAAGGGCTGAGGTTGAGCTTCGTCGATACCGCCAGCGAATTCACGTCTCCGTTGCTCCACTCCGCTGTCGACAGTCCGTTGAGACGTGCAGCCAATCCGAGCCGCTGGAAGGGCGGCAGGCTCACCATGTCGAGCAGCGTGTCGAGCGCGACGTCGCGGAAGTTGGCATTCACCTTCCCATTGGTGTGTAGATCAGTGTCGACCTTTGTCACAACGGCCGGGGCCGCTGGCTTCTCGTGGCTCTTGCCCTTCTTCTCGCGTTTTGCCGGTTCGACGACGGCCTGAATGACGGGCGCACCCGAAAGCGGCGGAATCCAGTGTTCCAGCAGGACCTCGCCTTCGAGCTGCCCGCCTGGCTTCAGGCGAGCTGTCACATTTGTTATCTGCAGATGCAGCGGATCGGCGTGCACGCGCGCATCCAGCCCGACGCCGCGCGCCACCACTCCGGTCCCAATGTACGACGCATTGTCCGCGTGCACGGTTCCGTCGATCCGAAACTCTCCGTCCTGTCCCGCCGCCGCTGAGGTTGACCTTCGCGATTCCCTCCGGCGTGAAGGGATAACCCAGGGTTGGCTCCATCAGCTTCAAATCCACTTCGCCCTGCGTCGTCGCCTTCCAATGCGGGCGGCTGAAGTCAGTCAATTCGCCCGTGACGTTCAACACGCGGTCTTTCGATCCCTTGCTATGCGCGGTGATGCTCAGCGATCGCAGATACGCGGCATTGCGTGTGAAGTCAATGCTCGCCTCGGCATATCCCTGGACCGGCGGCGCATCGGGATGAGCGGCCGGCCCACGGACTAATTGCAGATCGTGGATGCCCGCTTGAAGGTGATAACTCTCCTGAGTAAAGCCGTTACTCGCGATGTACTTCAGCAGCAGTGAAACATCGTTCGCCCTGAAGTCCAGCGGAATATGCCGGTCCTGAAAATCGTTCGCAACGGCCCGATTGTCATAATCGAATACGCCGTGTGCAACCTCAACGTGGCTTGCCTGGAGATCGAAGAGGGTGTCCAACGGATGTGTCTCTGTCTTCTTGCGCGGCTGCGGTTGGTTCGTCGACCCGTCTGGATATACGATAAGGTGAATCTGCGGCTGGGTCAGCTCCAAATCGCGCAACAACACCCGCGGACTGAACAAGCCGAGCACGCTGATCGAAATGCGCAGAGATGCTAGTTGCGCGTAGGGTGCCTCGCCCGCAGCTTCGCGCCCGTGCAGAACCAGGCCGTCGGCCTCGCCTTCGAGGTTCAGCAGATTCCAGTGGAACGAGGCAATCTCGGTGCGACCCCCGGTAGCTGCATCAATCCTTGCAACAAGGCGCTTGCGGATGATGTTCTCAAATGCCGAAGAGCTTGCCCAGAAGTACAATCCGACCACGCCCGCGATGAGCAGCAGGCCCACTCCCGTGCTGCCCCACAACAAATGGCGCAGATAGCGCCTGCGCGAGCGCGGCCGCTGCTGGCTCCCGTCGTCGGAGTCGGGAGGCGCGGGCGGCACTGTACGGGTCTCACTCATTCCTTCGTTGCTCCCGGATTTCCGTTTGCAGTTGCCGTCTCCAGTGCCGGGTCGAGCACTTCAACCTGACCCTGTTTGCGCAAGTTTTCGAGCCATGTGTCGAATAGCGCATTTACCCGCTGCTGCAGCAAGATCTCCTCAATCCGTGACGACACCTGCTGCAACGGCGGAGGCGCCTCTCCCACCGGATACTGCGGCAGCAGCGTGTCCTTGTAGTACGCTTCAATCTCCTCAGGTGTAATGCGAATGCCCTGGCGGAAGCGAAGCTCGATAAAGCTCAGGACTTCCAGGCGCATGCGCAGGTACTCTTCGACTTGCGGCGGCGTCAGATCGTGTTGCGCCAGGAATGCTTTCCATCCGGCATCCGACTTGCAATCCGCGCGGACGCATGCCGGCAGCAAGTGCGGATCTCTTGGAGCCGCGACGCAATCTCCTCCGGCTTCGGCTCCGTGGCCTGTAAATAGTCCTGCTCAATCTGCTGCCGAATCAACGCGCGGCTGATGAGCTGCTCCAGAGCTTGCCGCTCGGTCATCTTCTCCTGCACATTGGTGCTCGGATCGAGAACCGACAGTTGCATCTCGTCTTCGAGATCGCTCTCGAGAATTGCCTGGCGATTCACCACCGCAACCACGCGGTCGAGCGTGACGCCACTTCCCGCCGCCGGACTCTGATTGCTTTGGGGGTTGCTCTGAGCAGCTGACGACTGCCCCATGAACATGGCAGCCACGCAAATCCACTGCATCGCCTGGTGCGCGTTCGCAAATCGAGCTGTTCGCCGTGTCGCCATCAGAAGGTCTGCCCCAGGCTGAAGAAGAAGTTGAAATGCTGCGCTTCGCCCACATGCGGGTTCAGATACGGGTTCGATTGAGAATAGTCGACGTTTATCGGATAAATCGGGGGATTCAGGTTGTAGCTGAAATCGAGCCTTATCGGCCCAACGGGCGTATGGTAGCGCAGCCCAAGTCCAAGCGCATGGGAGAAGTAATTGAAGCTGCAATTGCCCTGCACACCGGTGGAGGTGGAGGGGCCGTTTGGTGCCGGCGGATTCTCCGGGCTTCCCTGGGTGAGGATCTTGCAACTGTCCCGGTCCGGCTGGTGAATCCGCAGTGCGCTGGCCCATGCATCCCCGGCATTCGTAAACACATTCCCCATGTCATGAAAGAGCACAAAACTGAGCGAGTCGCCAAAGAATGGCAGCACCGGAGGCGGCAGCCGCAATTCCGTGCTGTTTATCAGCGCGCCCGCACCGCCAATCGGAAACCCCGTTTCCGGGTCGCGCGGTCCCGCTGCGTTGATGGAGAATCCTCGATGCGACGTAGGACCGCCGGCATACAGCCGTTCGGGCAGAGGAATCAAACGGGCAGAGGGGGATCCATATGCGCGTTCCTGACCATAACGCGTGTTGCGCGCCAACACAAAGCGACCTTTGCTGAATCCGTAATAGCTCGAATTGGAAAGATCGAGACGGTTGAACTCCGCCTGTGCGCCGAACGTCGTATCGGAAAGAAAGTTCTGGAAGCTCGTATAGGTTCCGCGGTGCGAATCGATAGGGGAGTCGCGCGTGTCGCGAATCCAGGTGACGCTCGGGCCCGCCACGCGGACGGCGGCCGCCAGCACCGGGATTGCAGCGGGATACACCTGCAAACTGCCTTCGGACACCTTCACACGGCGAAAGTCGAACGCATAAACAAACGTATTCGCCTTGGAAAGCCACGAGCCGGGGTGCGTGAAATGCTCAGTCCAACGCACACCGGTCTCCAGCTTTGACGCAACATACGTCGTTACGTCCTGGCTGTTCGCATAGCCGCCGGAGAGCGTGAATCCGAAATCCCGATCGCCGAGAAAGCGCGGATTCTGAAACAGCAGGTTGATGTTTTGTTCGAGCAATCCGTACGTTCCCTGAATCGACGCTGACTGCTCTCGCCCAAAAAGATTGTTCCGCGTTAGTGCACCCACTACACGCGGGCTGATTCCTGTCTTGCCGTTCGGATCGCAAGTCACGCCCGCATTCGAAATGCCGGCGCAGTTGTTCTGCGGCGCTCCCGTCTGGGCCTCGAATCCCAGGCCGTATGTCAGTGTCCAGCGCCGCGCCTCGGTCGTCTGCACCAGCACCGTCTTGTTCGGCTCTTCGCCGGCTGGGTTCTGGATCGCTGTGTTCACTTCATTGAATAAAGCAAACTCGTAGAGGTTGCGTTGAGTCTCCGCGAGCGCCGTCTGGTTCAGCGGATCGCCCGGATGTAGCGTAATGGCCTTTGCCACCGTGTCGGGCCGCGTATAGTGCAGACCCGAGATCAGGACTCTCCGTACAAAAACCTGCCGTCCCTCGCGGATATGAAACACAACGTCAACCTTGGCCGGGTCGGCTGCCTCCGTCTGCTCTTCCAGTTCGATCTGTACCTGGTCGAAGCCGCGGCTCAGGTAGTCGGTCAGCAGAGTATCCCTGTCGCCAGCCAGATTCTGCGGCGAAAACAACTGTCCCGACGCGGTATTCATCAGCCCCAGCAGTCTGGCCTGATCTGACTCGGTCGATCCATCCAGTTTCAAATCGCCGACGCGTTGCTGCTCCCCTTCTTCGATGTGGTAGATCACGGTGACGGGTTCCGTCGGATCGCGAACCGTGCCCAGTCCCGCAGGGCTTACCTCCGCACCGGCAATCAGCGTCTCCGGCGTGACTTTGACCTTCGAAAACCCGTTGTTCTGGTAGACGGCCTGCAATGCATTCACGTCCGCGGAGACTAGTGCCTGGCTGTAGGTTCCGTGCCGGTCAAGATGATCGGCGGCACGTACGCTCAAAAGCTCTTCGAGCGTATTCGTATCGAAGTAGTGATTGCCAGCGACCGAGACCCTCTCCACCCTGCGGCGCTCTCCCAGTGTCACCGTATAGGTGATGGTCACCGTGCCGCTCTCATGGTTTTGCTGTTTGTGCTCCACTTTTACGTCAAAGTACCCGATCCGCTGAAAGTAGTCGCGCAGCCGGCGGTCGCCTTCGTTAAGCAGATCTTCATCGACCGTGCCCTCTTCGAAGACCGGCACCAGATGCTTCAGGCGCTCTCCGCCGACTTTCGCCCCTTCCACATTCACCCTCACCACAGGCCCACGATTCGCGGAAAACGAGAAGCTCGATTTCTTCGTCTCGCGACTATAGACCTCCGACACAAGTTTGACGTCGGCTTCCAGGCGATCCTCTTTTTGATAGCGCTTCAAAACGCCGCTCAGTGCTCGACTGCTCGTCTCGTGGTCGACCCTGGTTCCGGTCCGCAGGCGCGCATAGCGCCGGAACTGATCCAGCGTCATTCCCGAGTCTCCGAAAACGGCCACTTCGCCAACCCGGGACTGAATTCCCGAAGTGACCTGAAACGCGACATCCACCAGTTGCTCGCCAGGGTGCCTGGTGAGCTTATATGTAATTACCGGCTCATTGAAGCCGTTATCGGCCAGCGCCTGGCGCATGCGGCCCGTGGCTGCTTCGAGTCGATTTTGGGTAAATCGCGTTCCCGCTGTCAGCCGGCTGGCGGCCTGCAATTGCGCATTGATCGTGGCGCCCTTTGCCCCGTCCACGCTGACGGTTCCGATGAATTCCCGCGGCGTTCCCCGAAAGACCACCTTCACGCCGTCGTTTTGCCGGGTGGTGTGAGCCTCAACGGTATCGTAGAGGCCGGTCGCGTACAGCTCGCGCAAACTGCTGGCGACATTTTCCCGGTTGAGCGGCGCATCCACCGCCTGGGGAAGATGCCCCGATAATGGCTGCAACCGGTCTGCCGGAACCCCTTCGAAAGCAATTTCCCTGACTGGAAGTCCCTCCCACTCGCTCCACTGGGCAAACTGGACTTCGTCATCGGCGGCTCCCTGGGAGGTGGAACCATAAGAGTCAACGGCTGAAATCGCAAAACGCCCGCCCGATCTACTGTCTGGTGCCGATGCGGGTGCCTGAGGCCAGCTTTGACTTCCCGGCGCGATGAGAAGAAAGAGACAAACCGGCAATACCCTCCGCCTCATTCTTGGGCCGAGCCGCCATGCCGGTATTGCCTTACGCACTATGTCTCCCAGAAATTAACCGTATTGACCCACGCCAGGCCATTTGGTTGCATCTAACCAAATAACTTGAGAGCCTATCCGGTTCCTTCATGCCGCAGCTCAAGAATCTCCCTGCTGCACCTTATACTAACGAGGAAAGAAGCTTGGCGCAGCATCTCTCGATTCTTACAGCTACCGATCCCCCTCCCCAAAGGAAGCGCATGCCACGTACCAGGTTTCCAAAGCAGACGCCCGAAGCTCCAGCGCCCAATTCCGTCGCGGAAAAGAACAGCGCTGTCCAGCTTCGCGAGCCTGCACCCGGGGTTTCAACCCCCGCCCCGCAGCTCTCGCCCGATGCAGAGATTCTGGCCAGGGCTCAGGCTGGCGACCACCACGCCTTTGCCCAACTTTACGCGCTTCATAAACGGCGCATCTACTCGCTCTGCCTGCGCATGGTGGGCAATGTTGCCGAAGCGGAAGACCTCACCCAGGAAGCTTTTCTACAGCTCCATCGGAAGATCGGAACCTTTCGTGGGGATTCGGCGTTCTCCACCTGGCTCCATCGCCTCTCAATTAATGTGGTTCTCATGCACCTGCGCAAGAAAGGGCTGCCCCTCATGTCCCTTGATGAGGCCATGGAGCCCACATACGATGAGGGACCAGGTCGCAGCTTCGGTGCGCCGGACCTTTCCCTCACCGGTTCCATTGACCGCCTGGCGCTTGAGCGGGCCGTCGCCGTTTTACCAGCTGGCTACCGGCTGATCTTTGTTCTTCACGATGTGGAAGGCTTTGAGCATAATGAGATAGCTGCTATGCTCGATTGCTCCGTTGGAAACAGCAAGTCTCAACTCCATAAGGCCCGGCTCAAACTGCGCGATGCCCTCCGTCTCTCGCTCCGGAAGGGAGACCGGTGATGACGATCGACCCCAAATCGATGAGCTGCGAACAGTTCCAGGCTCAGCTGTCGGACCTTGTCGGTTCCGGGGCGGATGTCGAAAGGCACCCGCATATCAGGGAATGCGACATTTGTCAGCAGTTGTACCAGGAACTGCAGACCATTGCCGACGCGGCCAGGCAGTTGTTCCCGGACCAGCAACCGGAAGACAATCTCTGGGAACGCATCGAAACGGCAATCAAAGAAGAAGACGGGATCGCCGGCGTCGAATAAATCGAGGGCAGCCATGACTTCCAATCGCCCGAAATCCTCCGCCATTCAGGGTTCAGCCTTCGTGCGTTTCTGCCGATAAAGCAGGTGGAACGCATTAGCCTGAAATGCTGTCCGGCGCCTCATGTTTAACCGGAACCCGAACCAGGAGAACAACGTAAACCACATCAGCCGACAAGGCAGCCAAAGTATCGGGGAGAGGGCTATTCCTTGAAACTTTTGATGCTCTGCGTTGTCTAATAAGGAAAGTTGATAAGAGGACACTCAATGCCAAGTCAGCCTTCCATATTGCCGCCGGAAAATCCCGAAAAACGGACCATTTCGGGGACAAAACGCATCCCGATTCTGCCCGTTCGCGACACCGTCTTATTTCCCCATGCCGTTCTACCGCTTACAGTTGGACGTGAAAGCTCCATCCAGCTAATCGAATCGCTTGGCGAGGAACGATCCATTGTTGTTACAGCCCAGCTCGATCCCCGCCTCGACGCGCCCAAGCCCGCGGATCTGCACGAAGTCGGCACCCTGGCCACTGTGCACAAGGTCGTGCGCATGCCCAACCAGAGCCGCTTCGTCTTCACCGAAGGTGTGGAGCGGGTGCGCCTGGTCCGCTACATCCAGACCGAGCCCTTTATGATCGCCGAGGTCGAGACCATCGCAGGATCTCGAGGCTGACTCGTCAGCTTCGATCGAGGCGCTGGTTCGCAATGTTGTGGGGCAGTTCCAGCAGATTGTCTCCGAATCGGCGACGCTCTCTGACGAGTTGCGCACCATCGCCGGAAACATCGAGGACCCCAGCCGCCTGGTCGATTTTGTCGCCTCGTCGCTGCCGTTCCTCACCACCGACGACAAGCAGACGCTGCTTGAAACCGCCAGCGTACCCGCCCGGCTCGAACAGCTTACAAAGCACCTCGCCAAGGAACTCGAGGTCCAGCAGCTGCGCTCCAAGATTCAGAACGAAGTGCAGGACCAGGTCCAGCAGTCGCAGCGTGACTACTATCTGCGCGAGCAGATGAAGGCCATCCAGAAAGAGCTCGGCGAGCAGGACGAGGGCCAGCGCGAGGTCGAAGACCTGCGCAAGAAGATTGAAGAAGCCGGAATGCCGGAAGACGTGAAGAAAGAGGCGATGAAGGAACTGTCGCGCCTCGGACGCATGTCTCCCATGGCCGCCGACTACGGGCTCACGCGCAACTACATCGAGTGGCTTGCGGTATTGCCATGGTCGAAGAGTTCCGGAACGAAAGTCGACATAGGCAAGGCTCGCGAAATTCTCGACGAAGATCACTATGGCCTGAGAAAGGTGAAGGACCGCATCCTCGACTACTTGTCGGTGCTCGAACTCAAGCCCGACATGAAGGGGCCGATCCTCTGCTTCGTCGGACCTCCGGGCGTTGGCAAGACCAGCCTCGGGAAGTCCATCGCTCGCGCGCTCGGCCGCAAATTCCAGCGCGTCTCGCTGGGAGGCATGCACGACGAAGCCGAGATTCGCGGTCACCGGCGTACCTACATTGGTGCGCTGCCCGGCCAGATCATCCAGAGCATCCGCCGCGCCGAAACCAACGACCCGGTGATCATGCTCGACGAGGTTGATAAGCTTGGGCGCGACTTCCGCGGCGACCCGGCATCGGCGCTGCTCGAAACGCTCGATCCGGCCCAGAACAACTACGTTCCGGGATAACTACCTCGACGTGCCCTTTGATCTGTCGAAGGTGCTCTTCATCTGCACGGCGAATATGCTCGACCCGGTTCCGCCTCCGCTGCTCGACCGCATGGAGCTCATTCCGCTCCAGGGCTATAGCGAAGAAGAGAAGGTGCACATCGCCAACCGGTACCTGATTCCGCGCCAGATCAAGGAGAACGGGATCACGCCGGAACAGATTGAGTTCCCCGAGGATTCCGTACGCCACATGATCCGCCATTACACGCGCGAAGCTGGCGTCCGCAAACTCGAACAGGTGATCGGAACGGTCTGCCGCAAGGAAGCTCGTCGCGTGGTCGAAGGCAAGACCGAGAAACTCGTCGTCGATAAGGATGTGCTCAAGGAATTCCTTGGAAACATCCAGGTACGCGTCGAGACGGAGATTGCAGAGCGCGTCAAGCGTCCCGGCGTGGCTGTCGGGCTCGCATGGACACCCGCCGGTGGCGACATCCTCTTCATCGAGGCCAACAAGATGAAGGGCAAGGGCGGCTTCACCATGACCGGCCAGATCGGAGAGGTGATGCAGGAGTCGATGCAGGCCGCACTGACCTGGGTACGCTCCAATTCGGGCTTGCTTGGGCTCTCCGAGGACTTCAACAAGGATCTCGACCTGCACATTCACGTGCCTGCAGGCGCGATTCCCAAGGATGGACCTTCGGCCGGCGTCACCATGGCCACGGTGCTTGCGTCGCTGCTGACCGATATTCCGGTTCGTCCGCTTACAGCGATGACTGGAGAAATCACGCTCAGCGGCAATGTGCTTCCCGTAGGCGGCATCAAGGAGAAGTTCCTGGCAGCGCGGCGCGCCGGAGTGCAAACCATCATCCTGCCTGCCGAGAATCAGCAGGACGTCGAAGAAGACCTCACGCCCGATATGACTGAAGGAGTCTCGATCCACTACGCAAGCCGCATTGAAGACGTGCTGGCCGTTGCTCTGCCTTTGCTCAACGCAAAGTCCGGAGTCACCCCGTTCACCACCGAACGCGGCACCTCCGCCGCCGCGTAACGAGCGAGCCCTCGAAAAAAGGCCGGCAAATCTGCCGGCCTTTTCGTTCAAGCGCACGAACCCTCGGTGCCCCATTCCCCGGGTCCTCACAGACAGGTCTTCGTCCGTGGGGTGAGATGGCGCAGTTTCATCGCGTCATGGGTGGGAGAGCAGGAACCCAAACTACCATCTGTTCCGCCCCCAACGTAACCCACTCTCTCCCCACCACTCGTGTCCCTTCTACGTCTAACTCCAAGGCGGTATCCTTTCTCCACCATGCACGTACGAATTCTCCCATTCGGCATTCTCAAGGAGTCCCTTGGCTCGGACCCCTTCGCCCTCGAACTGCCCCGCGGTGCTACCGTCGCCGATCTGCTGGCTCGTCTCGTCGCGCGCGCACCTGCAGTCGAATCCCTCGGCATCGCCGTCAGCGTCAACGCCGAATATGCCAACCGCGAGAAGATTCTCCGCGAAAACGATGAAATCGGCCTGCTGCCGCCGGTCTCCGGAGGCGCACCATCCAGCGGTCCCCCGAAAACCGAAGAGTCCGTCTTCATTCGTCTCACCCGGGATCCCATCCAGGCTGAAGCTCTCGTCGCAGCCGCCAAGCATGGCGAAGACGGCGCCGTCATCGTCTTCGATGGCATCGTCCGCAACAACTCCCGCGGCCGGAAGACGCTCTATCTCGATTACGAGGCGTACGACGAAATGGCTCGGAAGCAGATGAAGGAGTTGGCGTGCGAGGCGATTACCCGCTTCGAGGTGCGCAACGTCGCCATGATCCATCGTCTTGGCCGCCTGCAGGTTGGCGACACCAGCGTGCTGATCATCGTGTCGTCTGCACATCGTGGAAAGGCCTATGAGGCCAGCCGCTGGCTCATCGACACGCTCAAAAAGACTGTCCCGATCTGGAAGAAAGAGACATTTGCCGACGGCGCGATATGGGCGGATGGCGAGCCCTTTCCGCCCGAATACGCCGTGGAGGGCGCAGATGGCCATTCGTCCTAATCGTCTGGCTTTGGCTGCGTTCTCCGTGGGCCTTGCTCTTATCCTCGGCCTGGCCCCTCGTGTCACCGCGCAGGAAGACAAGCCCCTCCGCCTCGACGTGAAGTTGGTGAGCCTCTTCGTCAATGTCACCGATCAAAAAGGCGCGATTATTGGCGGCTTGACGAAAGACGACTTCAAGATCACCGAAGACGGTCGTCCGCAAACCATCCAGGTATTCGAGCGCCAGTCCGAAATGCCGCTCAACCTCACGCTTGCCATCGACACCAGCTCCAGCACCTACAAGGACCGCTACATCGAGCAGCAAGCCGCCAAAAAATTCGTAGCGCGCACTGATTCGTTCGCAGGACCAGATGAATGTCCTGCAATTCGCAACCTACGTGACGGAACTGACCGGCTTCACCAACAGCGTCTCGAAGATCGATCACGGCCTCGACGGTCTGCGTGGTGCGGGCGGCACGGCGCTCTACGACGCCATCTATCTTGGCTCGCAGGCTCTCGGCAAAAAGGATGGCCGCAAGGTGCTGGTACTCGTCTCCGATGGCGGCGACACGGTGAAAGGCACCACCTACCCCGAGGCGCTGGAGCAGGCGCTGCGCAATGAGGTCATGATCTACTCCATCATCGACGTGCCCATCGAGGCCAGCGCCGGCCGCGACATCGGGGGTGAGCACGCCCTCATTACGCTTTCAGAGCAGACCGGCGGCAAGCATTTCTACGTCGATGCCGGCGGGCTGGACAAGGCTTTCGCCCAGGTGAGCGACGACCTGCGCACGCAATATCATGATCGGCTACTACCCTCACAACCAGGAGCCCGGAAGACCGTTTCATCGCATCGATATAACCATTCCCCGCGCCAGCGCTGAAGCCTTCAACATCCGCCACAAAACCGGCTACTACGCCGACCCGCAGAAAGCCAGGGACTAGAGCCGTCCCCCATTCAAACAAGTTGTCATTTCGTGCATGACGACCTTGTGTGTTGTCAAGGCATAGAAGGGTGTCGTGGTGAGTGGCGGGTCGAGGACGCCGTTCATTGGCGTTCATCTGAATCCCTGACGCTGTCCCGGCACTTCGACCATCGTGTTAGTAACGAAGCTCAGAGGCTTGACGGCGCCAGGCGCTTGCTCCGCTCGGAGCCCTCACGCCGCGACCGCCCGTGTCCGCGCCCTTCGTCTCTCCGTCGCGAAAATCGCGACCCCCAGCCCCAACTGCACCAGCGTCGCGCCTGCCACCTTCACTACAGCCATCAACTTATCCGGCTGATCTGCTCCCGGAAACAGTGACAGCACAATCGTCGTCCCCGTTGCCGCAAAACCGACGACCCCCAGCGCAATCGCCACCGGCTTCTTCCCCGGTCACGCGCCGCACATTCGGTCCCGCAGGCTCCCATTGCAACCGAATCATCGCCGCAAACAGCAGCAGGTACGGAATGAAGTACGAAATCACCGCCATGCTGACCAGCACGTCATACGCACCACGCACCGTCGTTCCCATCTGCCCCAGTATGGCCACCAGCACGCTCGCCAGCCCATACACCGCGATCGCCACCCAAGGCGTCCGATAGCGCCGGTGAATCGAACCGAAGACCGGCGGGAGATAGTGATCGATCCCTGCCACAAACGGCAGTCGCGAAGTCGACGACAAATTCGCCGCAGTCGATCCCACGCTGTTCACTCCCACCAGCAGCGCAATCGGCACGAGCATCCAGCCCAGTCCCAGCTTGGTGCTCAGCGTCTGCACTCCATTCACGAAACCCTGCAACCCGCTCACTGCATCACTGGGAAGCGCCACCAGCAGCGCCATCGTTCCGCCGATATACCCCAGCGTCACGATCGTGCCGCCCACCAGGATCGCCCACGGCATCGTCTTGCGCGGATTCTGGATCTCGTCGCCCATTGCGCTCGCAGCCTCCACGCCGCCAAACGCAAAGAACACGCCCGACCAGAACACCGCATTATCCAGCGACCAGTGCGGAGTCATGCTTGCAACCGTAAAATGCGTCGCCGGCCCGAATCGCATCCACGACACTGCTGCCATCATCATCAGCAGGGCGAGGGGCACCAGGCTTCCGATTGAACAAAGGTTATTCAGCCACTTGCCAGCATCCACACCGCGAATATTCAGTACGATGATCACCGCGAGCCAGAATGCTGCGAATCCCATAAAGTACAACGGACTGCTGTTCAGGTGATCCGCGCGCGGCCCGAACGCAATCAGCACTGATGCCGCGCCGAAGTACAGCACTCCTGCAAAGAACGGCAGATTGCTCATCCAGTACATCCAGGCCGCGACGAACCCTGTGAAGTCGCCGAATGCTGTCCGCGTCCACACGTAGATGCCGCCCTCTTCCGGATGCCTCGACGAAAGCTCCATCACGCTGGCCGCCAGCGGAATAAAGAAACATGTCAGCGCCGCAACCCAGATGACGAGGATGCTCGGCCCCGCCGCCGCCGCCGTCGAAGTCCAGCGCACATTGAGCGCAACAACGACGTAGAACAACGCCAGGTCGCGAAACCGAATGCCGCGTTTCAGAGCTGGAGTGGAAGCCATGTGCGTCGCAGCATAGCAGAGGAACACGAGCCAGAGAAGCTAGTTCTCGCGTTTCCTGAACTTTTGGAGAGCCACAGTTTTGAAAGGGAACGACTCGGGGTACTCTCTGGGGCGCGTGCCATAAACTGCCTAGAAGGCTGCAGGGCCTTAGCCCTCTAGGAAAATGGTTGGTTTGAGTTCCCTCCGGTTAGACGGTGATTGGCTTCGGTGCGAACTACTTTCCATCGAGAAGATCAAGGGCGCAACGCGCCACGATGATCGGTGAATGACGCAAGAGGCTTTTGCCAATAGCGCCTTGCCGATTAGCCTCGAGGCGCCCAGCTTTCGCACTCTTCCAGCACTCGCTGCAACGTCGCGTCGTCACCCTGTTCAAAGGCTATATTCGCATCTTTCGTTAACCTCTCTCGCATGGTCCTGTCAGCTTCACTCGAAGAGAGGTCGGGATGAATCTGCTTGATCACCTTGATATAAAGCTCTCTGAAGCCATGTGAGGCTGCGAAGTTTGCATCCCCCGCAGTTCTCTCGCCAGCGGCAGCGTCGGTTGACTCCGCGCTTCCGCCTCCGGCGGGTATTCCGCTAAACCCTGATCCGAGATCTATCTCGTCCAGGCGCCGTGCTAACCGCTCGGGCATCGGGTCAAGCCGTTCCGAAAACCGCGTGTGCACAAAGTCCCAATAAACGAGCCCGCGCCGCTCCGGATTGGCCGCAATATGGGCCAACTGTTTCCGAAAATCCTCTCCGTTGCGAATCCAGTACTCGCGGAAACCTGGCTGCCAGTATGTCCCGGGAAACCGCGTGCGCACCTCATCCAAAAAGCCACTCTTGATGCATGAGGCGCAAGCTTCGAGCGTCTGGTTCCGAGACGGTGTTAGCAATACATGCAGATGCTCCGGCATCACTACAAATCCATGCAACTGATAACGCCCTTGATCCCGATATTCAAAGAGCACCCTGATCATCAACTCGGCTTTTTCCGTATCAAGGAAAGGTTTGACATTCCTGGAGGTAGCAATCCTGAACGAATAGGTATCCATTTAGATTGACTTAGATCATATCGGAGTGACGGACAGGTTCGCGGCCTTAAAACATGCCGCATTTGCCTCGCAAGGATGCCGCTTTGGCGAAGAGCGGTGTCGTCCATATCTGAGCCGCGCGGAAACCATTCCGGTATTGAATGCAGGGCTTGAACGGCACTAACTCGCAGGCTTAATTAGCGCCCAATCATTCAGCACTGCCATCGCCGCATTGCGCCCATTGATCCCGATTACGCTGCCGCCGGGATGCGTGCACGCCCCGCACAGATACATCCCCGCCATCGGCGTCCGCGCGCTCAGCCGGTTGGCCCACATGTACTGCGGCAGGCATTCGCCCTGGAAAATATGTCCGCCCGTCAGGCCAACCTTCTGCTCGATATCCGGCGGCCCGAGCACCTGCGCATCGATCACGGCTGAATCGAGACCTCCGTCACCGATGTTGCTGCAGAACCGAGCCAGCGATTTCAGCGCGAGCGCCCGCACCTCTTCGCGCCGCTCATCCCAGTTTCCGTGGGCAAACGTGTACGGCACATACTGCGCAAACACGCTCATCGTGTGGGTACCCACCGGCACCACCGACGCATCATGCACGCTCTGGAAATAGAGTTCGCACCACAGATGCTCCGGCAGTTCGCCGCGCTTCGCCGCCGCGAATCCCGTCTTCCACTCCTCCTTCGTCAGCGGAGCGTTGATCTGTCCGTAGTGGTGTGCTTCATTCGTCCCGGGCCGCGCTTTGAAGTTGGGCAGCTCCTTCAGATGCACGTTCAGCTTCACCGTGCATCCTTCGATCGGCACATCCTCGACGCGCTTCCGCCAAGCCGCATCTGCGCGCCGGCCCAGCAGTCCAAGGGTCCGCCGCGGATCCGCATTCGACACCACCACGCGCGCGGCGATTCGCTCGCCGCCTTCGAGCACCACGCCTTCTCCCGGCACGATCTCCGCCACTGGCACGCCCGACACCACCGTCGCTCCCGCCTCGCGTGCCGCGTCGCAAAAGTAGAACGACACCATCCCCATGCCGCCCTTTACGTAGCCCCACATTCCCGGCATCCCACCCAGTCGTCCCGACGAGTGATGAAACCGGATCGACGCCGTGCCCGGATCAAACGGGCTCGCATTCGTCCCGATCACACCCTGGCCGAGATAGGCCACCTGCAGCCGTTCATCGCGCAGGTAGTGCTCGACCATCTCCGCCATCGACCACTCAAAGAGCACAGCCCGCGCCTCAGCGTCATCGCCGAGCAGGTGTTCAATCTCTTCGCGCGTCGGTGCTTCGCCGATCCAAAAATCCCGAGCATTCGAATCGCACCACTTCTCGCCGCCACGCGGCGCCGGCCGCAGCGCATCGCGCAGGCGGCGAATCACATCGCACATGGCTCTAAAGCCATCAACGTCGTCGGGAGCCAGCCTGCTGACCTCCTCCTCGCACCGCGCATCGTCATCCCAAAGCTGCACGCTCGACCCGTCGAGGAAGGGAACAAACAGCCCATTTACCGCTGGCGTCCACTCAAAGCCACGTCGAGGCAACTCCAGCTCCTCCACCACCAACGGATGCAGCAACCCGGCCAGGTATGCGCACGGTGACATCCTCACGCCGGGAAACGGCTCTTCGATCGTGCATGCTCCACCCACACGCATGCGGCTCTCGATCACCAGCACGCGCTTTCCTGCCTTTGCCAGATACGCAGCGCACGCCAGGCCGTTGTGACCGGCTCCGACGACAATCACATCCCAGGTTTTCGCCGCCAGTTCGCGAATCGGCGCCGGGAGCCCGATCTCGCCCAGAACATCCGCTGTAGGTGAGCTCATAGGAACTTACGTTAACATCCCCAACGGAGGAGCAGAATGCACCTTCAAGACGGAGGGAACTGCGGCATTCAGGCCGTTGAATGCATAGGCCCAACGGAACCGGCCTTCAGAGCCGGGCCTTTCTCCACCCGCATACGTGTGCTCCATGTCACGTCAGGAATCACGCACCGCCTTGCTATCATTGGGACGACCAAAATGAGGCCCGCCACCGGCGTCTCTCACTTGAAGGAGATTTTGAATGCCCGAAGATACAGTCAGCGCAGTGCCAACCAAGATCCTGGTTCCCATCGACTTCAGTTCTTCTTCGCACACTGCGCTTGAAGTGGCGACAGAGCTCGCCGACAAATTCCATGCCGAACTTTTCCTCTTGAACGTCGTGCCGGAATCCCCGGTCGTCGCGCTACCCGAGGGTGTTACCGAGGCATCCATCGTCGAAGCCGCCAAAGTGCAGGCTGAAGGTCACTTCGCCAAGTCAAAGAAGGCTCTTGAAGGGAAGGGAATCACCGTCAAGACCAGTGTCGAGGTCGGCTACGACGTTGCCGGCGCCATTCTTGAAGCCGTCGATCGCGATCAGATCGACCAGGTCGTCATTTCCACGCATGGCGTCTCCGGCTGGTATCCCACGGTTTTCGGCTCCATCGCCGAAAAGGTCATCAAGCTTGCGCCGTGCCCGGTCCTCCTGCTCCGCACGCCCAAGCCAAAGAGCAGCGCCAAGGTCACGTCAAGCCGCCTGATGGAATGGTGGTAGAAGAAAAGCCGGTTTGCCTGAGATCCTAAGCGAAGCCAGCGTTCTGAGAGGGTACGGTTTTAACCGTGCCATAGGGTTTGGACCTTAACCTGTGTCATTCTGAGCGCCGCACGCTTGGACCCCGCGGGTAAGCGGCGCGAAGAATCTGCTTTTGCTTCGGAAAGCGGTATCTGTAATGAACCAACACCAAAACCCGACGCCAATCGCGCACCAGGCTTTGGTGGTTGTCGAAACAGTCTGATCCGTAGCGATCCTACGCATTCAGAAAGACCGGGAACCGAACGGTGGGGCTGTCCCTTACCTAACAACTTCCGCATTAGGCGGTGATGCACCAAGAGCGTCTGTTGGAGGACCTCATCGTGACTCAGCGCCGGGAGGCGTACATGCCTTGGCTAGCTTGTCCGGGCTGAGAGGGTCGATGTTCACAGCAGTCATCTTGACCCGCCAACTGCCCTTGAAGGACTGAAACCAGAAAGCTCCGAGACCAATCATTGCGCCGGGTGAGCGCCCTCCTTCAAGCGTGACGTTCGCTAGATATGAACAGGCGACCAACGCGAGGTGCGCGTCCGTAAGGTACTTCTCTTGGAACGCGAACCACTCCGAAGTATTCTTGATGCGAATTGTCTTCTTCTTCTTCGCAACCGGTTCCAATTTGTCGCTCACGTAGGCACTGATTGGAAACCGGATGACAGCATTGATGCTCGACGGATCGTGATAGAGAACTCCGTTGCGGAATGCATCGAGCGCTTTACGCAGTTCAGACGGCCGCATCCCGAGACCGCACGAGTATCCACCACTTGCATCCCCTTCGAATGTCCTGTCGAACTGGAACGCCGCAGATGTTCGAGAACTATCGGCAGGGTAAATTGAATCCAGGCAGCGGTGATCTTGCGCCCGAGCCATCGGAACGACACACTCTACTACACGCAAAAAGAGCGCGAAAGCGAGCCAGCGCTTTATGAACATGAGTTCTCCAGAGTTGTAGAGCAAATTGGCTCCAGTCCAAACCGCCCTCCTTATAAAATGATTGTTCTTGGTGGATTGTTTGAATGCTAAGTCGAGGAGGAGCACGAGGGTGTTACAAAGGCTGAACTCAGTTGCGCGGCTGATTCAGAGAACTACCCACGGAGGCTCCTCGAGACTTTATGTACTACATCGGACTTGATGTTCACAAGAAGACGATCAGCTATTGCGTGAAGGACGCAGCCGGCAAGATCCACAGTGAAGGCAAGATCGGATCGACGCGGCGCGAACTTGATGCCTGGATCAAAACCCTGCCCCAAGCCCGGATGATGGCCATGGAAGCGACGATCTTCACCGGCTGGATTTACGATCATCTGCTTCCACATGCGGAGAAGGTGAAGGTAGCCCATCCACTGATGCTGCGGGCTATTGCCGCGGCCAAGCGGAAGAACGACAAGATCGATGCCAGCAAGATCGCTGACTCTCTTCGTTGTGACTTCCTTCCGGAGTGCTACATGACCTTAACCGAGATCCGCGACCGGCGACGCACACTGCGTTACCGTGGACTGCTGGTGAAGCAGATGGTGCAGATGAAGAACCGGATCTCGGGCCTGTTGATGGAGACCGGTGTGAGTTTCAACAAGCAGCGGCTGCACAAGGTGGGCTACTTCACCGAGCTGATGTCGGGCAACGAAGAGATCGACTGTGTCAGGCCGCTGTTGAAGCTGAGCCGGGAGACGATTAATCGAACGCAGAAGCTGGACTATGCGCTGGTCAGCTCTCTGGAGCGCGACCCGCTGCTGGCAGAGCGGCTGAAGCGTTTACGAACGGTTCCCGGAGTGGGTCCGATTACGGCGCTGACATGGGTTCTGGAGATCGGGGATGTGGCACGCTTTCAATCGATCAAACAGGCCATCAGTTATTGCGGACTGTGCGGAGCCGAGAGGAGGTCAGCAGACAAGGTCGTGCGCACGCCGATTTCCAAGCAACGCAACAAGCATATCCAGCAGGTGCTGGTGGAAGCGGCGAAGCTGGCACCGAGATACAGCCATGAACTGAGCTTGATCTACGAAAAGGAAAAGCAACGGGGCGATCGCAACCGCGCCACACTTGCAGTAGCCAGGAAGATGGTGGCCTGGATGGTTGCGGTGGAACGCAGAAAACAGGATTTTGTGCCTGCCGAGGAACGCGGAGGCACGGTGGCAGCCTGAAAACCTGCCCATGAATGAAAAACACCAGGATTATTCCGATGCGCAGACTGCCAGGCCCCGCAAGTTGCCCACTGTGCGAAGGAGTGAAAACTCCGGAGGCTCCCGTTGAATTGTTTCGGGGCTGGCAGAGAACACAAACTCAATCTTCTGTGCGGACTCTTCTGGGTCTTAGACAGCAAATGGATGTGTGGTTCTGCTTGATGCAGGAATCATCAGCCGAGAGGCACCGTTGCGTAACGGCGAATCCTGATCAGACCAATTGCGCGCCCTCCGGTGCGCGCCCAGGAATTCTGTGCTTTTCTCTTGACTTGGACTTACATAGATGTGGGCAATTGGGAAGTATCCCCGCTTTTGAGTTCCTTTCAGTGTGTCCGAAAAGAAATATTGCGAGAAGGTCCACCGTGAACAAGAAAGTCAAAACGGGCACATCGTGATGTTCCCAACCTCACTTCACGCTGATGTCCCCATCCACATCCACCACTAGGGTGTCCCCGTCGATCTGCATGGAGTGCACTTTAAGTTTTTCCAGCGTCACCTTGTACCCCGAGGTGGACGTGGATCCCTCCAGCGCCTTGCGCAGCAAATCTGCGGCATCCACTTTCATGCTTGACGGCACCTGCCGGCTCAGAAAGGGTGTCAGCAGGAAGTTCAGCTCTCGCTGATCGCTCACTTTGATCAATTGGGCGTCGCGGAACCCGATTGCATCGCCTTCGCCATAGGGAGCCACAGAAACCTCTGCCGTCGGCGAAAGGGAAATTCCAATGCACGCTCCCCCCATCGATTTGCCCATCCGGGCCCGCGTCCTCACCTTCACGACGATCCGGTTCTGAACAAACGTCACCTTGGCGTCGTCGGCATACACTGAGCACGCCGAGCGTTCCGTCCCCTTCATATAGAACCGGCCGCTGGGGCCGCTAAATAGCTGCTGTTTCAGCGTCCGTTCCAAAGCCTCCCGGCTCACCCGCAACTCCACGGCATTGCATCGCAAAGCGCCCGCCGCCAGCAGCACAAGTAGGCCGGCAAACGCCCCCCTGATTTTTCCCATGTCTTTATGGTGCCACCGAAGGCCCGGCCACGTCATTCTGCGCATCTAACGCTGGATTTGGGTTGCGGCCTATTTAGGAGTGCCCGGACGGTAAGTGATTCCGTTTGAGCCATCTGACTTGAGCGATTTTTGCAGTCCCAAGGCGAGAAAACGCTTAAAATGACCGGATTTGCTATTGATTTTTGAAGAAAATATCCTTAAAATAGAACAATAGAAATCAAGCCTATGGGCCGTCAGGACCCCCAGCCAGTAGCCCAAGGCATTGGACCAAACTCCATTCCTTTCTGAGGATAACAAAACCAAATGGCAAAACGTAGAGGAAATCCGAATTGGGGCAAGCCGGAGCCCATCGGCCCCGTTGTACCCACCGTGACCTCCTTTGAACAGATCGTCAAGGAGTTCAAGCTCACCCCGGATCAGTACATCCGGTCCACCCGCCTCCGCGAGTGGGCCCGTCGGAACAAGAATTCCAAGTACATTCCTGAGGCGCTCCTTGAAGCCTGGGGCTTTGAGATTGAGTCTACTTTGTAGAATTCCTCTTCTCTGGCTGTCAACAGAAACGCCGCCTTCGGGTGGCGTTTTTGTTGTCCTAAAGTAACGTGCTTTGCCGTAAGGCCCACAATGGGCGAGAATGAAACTGTTTCCGATGCCTGAAAGCGTACGCACCTTCGAGCCTCCCTTTACTGACGTCCCCGGCGCCATTGCCGACATCCGCGCTGGCCGCATGGTCGTTGTGGTTGACGATGAAGATCGCGAAAATGAAGGCGATCTTACGCTTGCGGCCGAGCACGTCACCCCTGAGGCCATCAACTTCATGGCCCGCTACGGCCGGGGGCTTATCTGCCTGACGCTGACTGAAGAGCGCGCAGATTATCTCCGCCTCTTTCCGATGACGCAGCAAAACTCCTCGCGCTTCGGCACGGCGTTCACTGAAACCATCGAAGCCCGAGAGGGTGTCACAACGGGCATTTCCGCCGCCGACCGAGCCCACACCATTCGCACCGCTATCGCCCCCGGCGCCACCTACAACGATCTCGTTCGCCCCGGCCATATCTTTCCCCTGCGCTCACGTCAGGGAGGCGTGCTGGTCCGCGCTGGCCAGACCGAAGCTTCCGTGGACCTCGCGCGTCTCGCAGGCCTTCAGGCCGCTGGCGTCATCTGCGAAATCATGCGCGACGACGGCGAGATGGCCCGCATCCCGGACCTGATCCCGTTCTGCGGGGAGCACAACCTCCGCATTCTCACGGTCGCTGAACTTATTCGCTATCGCCTGCGCCACGAGCGCTACATAGTTCGCTCCGGCGAAACCCGCATTCAGACCAAGTACGGCGAATTCCGCATGATCGCGTACGAGAGTGAAGTCAACGGCGGTGAGAGCCACATCGCCCTGGTTCGCGGCGATCTGTGCCCAAGCTGCCCCGCCTGCCACGGGGGGCCTGCCAATGTACCCGACGATCCTCGCACTACCCGGCCGCCGTGCTCCCACGCCGTGCTTGTTCGCGTGCATACACGGTGCACCGCGGGCGACGTTTTTGCCGCCGACTGCCGCTGCCGCGAGGTTCTCGACAACTCCATGCGCATAATCGCCGAAGAGGGCTGCGGCGCCATTCTCTACCTGCACAACACCTCGCGCGGGTTTGAAATCGACAAAGTGCCAGTCGTCGCGTCGCCATTCGATCCCAGGGGCACAGCTCTTTCTGACGGCGTCCCCTCCGCTAACCGTCTCGTCCTGCACCAGGAACTTCGCACCCGCGAAGGCTCGCAGGCCCGCACTGGACGCATCCTCCGCGCCATCGGACTCGGTGGTCAGATTCTCTCCGACCTCGGCATCCAGCGCATCCGCCTGCTCTCCAACACGCCGATGCACATCCCTGCTCTAGAAGGCTTCGGTCTCGAGATCGTCGAGCAGGTTCCCATCCCGGTAGAAGAGTGCAGCCGCGTTCTCTAGCTGACCCTGCGGCCATGACTGGCGAGAGCCCCGGCTTACCAGGCGTGTCGGCCTCCATGCGGAAGGATTTTCTCCGATCTTTTGTTCTGTGGCTTGTCATTGGAGTGGTGCTTGTTTGGTCGCTTGCCGCGATGAGCCTTCTTTCTCTTCGCTGGATCGATCCACCGACCACCGCAGTGCATATCGAACGCCGATTGCAGGCCTGGATTCATAACGCGCCCTATCACGAACGCTACAAATTCATTCCGCTCAGCCAAATCTCACCCGACCTCCAGCACGCTGTTATTGCCGCGGAAGACGCGCGCTTCTATCAGCACCACGGATTCGATTGGCACGAGATCCAAATTGCCGCCGAAGACGATTTGGAAGGCGAACGCACCCGCGGGGCTTCCACCATTACGCAGCAGCTTGTGAAAAATCTCTTCTTCGGAACTGGCCGCTCTTTTCTCCGCAAGGGTGCGGAGTTTACGCTGGTGCCGGTTGCCGAATTCGTCCTTGGCAAGCGGCGCATTCTGGAGCTCTACCTCAACGTGGTTGAATGGGGACCCGGTATCTACGGGGCAGAGTCTGCCTGCCGCTCTTACGACGGAACCGCGGCTCGGAATATCGGAAGGGAACAGTCGGCGCGGTTGGCCGCGATTCTGCCAGCTCCCCTGAAGCGAAAGCCCGAGCGAATGAATCACTACAGCGCGCTCATCCTTGAGCGAATGCGTCAGATGGATTGGTAATGGCGGGCACATTCAGCCGTCACTAGATGCGTTGTTTCTCTCATGTTCGGTCTTGGCCGATCGTGGACGCATGAGAGAATGCGCTCTCACCTGCGTTCCTGAATCAGTCATCAGCACCACTGAATAATACAAACCTTCCCGATTTCCTCAACGAGAACTGGTGAGAACGCAGTAAACAGATATTTTCTCCGGGCTGTAGACAATCTACTTCCATGGATGTAGAGTGTCTATGCTCATGAATAGCGGAAAAGCGATGTATCGCAATCGCTTCGAGCTGCTCCAAGGAACTCTCGACATGCTGATTCTGCAGGCGCTCCAATGGGGGTCGATGCATGGGTATGGGATCGCGCAGGCGATTCGACTCAAATCAGCCGAGGTGTTGCAGGTTGAGACGGGGTCGTTGTATCCCGCCCTTCATCGTCTTGAGCGTCAGGGATGGGTGACCACGAAATGGAAACTGACTGACAGCAAACAGCGCGCTAAATTCTACCGGATCACTGCCAAAGGGAAAGAGCAGCTGGCTTCGGATCACAAACGCTGGCAGCAGATCGTGCAGGCGATTGGTTCTGTGATGGAACCGGAGGGAGGACAGTCATGAAGGGCTGGCTGAGCTGGGCCTGGGAGCGGCGTAAGCGCGATTTAAACGAGGAACTGGAAGCACATCTGCGTCTGGCAATTGAAGATCGTGTCTCCCGGGGCGAACCTCCGGAGGAGGCGCGCGCCGCGGCTGTGCGTGAGGTGGGGAATATGCCACTAATCGCTGATGTAACCAGGGAACAATGGGGCGGGCTCCATGTTGATCGCGTATGGAAAGACACCCGGTACGCGATGCGTCGGTTACGCCGCTCGCCAGGTTTCGCAATCACCGCAATGCTCGGGTTGGCCTTGGGAATCGGGCCCGTCGTGGCCATCTTCAGCATGATCTGGGCCACCTTCCTCGCGCCGCCGCCTTATCCCAATGCCAGCCAGCTCGTGGTGGTGTGGAACCACTATAAGGGCGAACGCTCGCCTACGAGCGGCGAAGATTATGCCCAGCTTGCCGCGCAAAGCCACTCGTTTCAGAGTCTCTCGTTCCTTTCGTGGATCGTGGTCCATCTTACGAATCCGGACCACACTGCTGATCAGGCGGGAGGGCTGGCCGCCAGCCCCGGCCTCCAGACCAAAACCGTTGGGAAGGCGATGCAGTTGGGCCGCGACTTTCTGCCGGATGAAGGTGGCCCGGGCAACGACCATGTCGTGATTCTCAGCAACTGGCTCTGGCAGCATCGCTACAACTCCGATCCCAATATCGTGGGCAAGTCCATCCTGATTGAGGATCAACCCTACACGGTAGTTGGCGTGGTTCCTCCCAGTCCCCACGAGAACGGCGGCGGTGTCGAATTTAATGTCCCCGTTCGCCTCCTCCCAGGCGAACACAGCCAGCAATTCGGCATCATGATCGGCCGCCTAAAGCCGGGCGTTACGCTCGCGCAGGCGCAGGCAGAGCTTTCCGTAATCAACGACCACATCGCGGCGAGCCATGTTGCCCATCTAAGCAAAAGCCCCTTCGTGCTCACGGTGGAACATTTCCGCAACGACTGGCTTGACCTCAAGACCCAACGAAACCTCTGGCTGCTGCTCGTTGCCGTGGGCCTGGTGCTGCTGATTGCATGCGCCAACATCGCGAACCTCCTGCTGGCGCGTGGAACCAGCCGCACGCAGGAGTTGGCTGTCCGGTCGGCTCTGGGCGCCACGCGCGGCCAGATCTTTGTGCAGTTGTTTACAGAGAGCCTGACGCTTGCGCTTTTGGGAGGTGTGATCGGTATCGCCATGGGTTGGGCCATTATGAAGCTGAGCCTCATTCTGTTGCCCAATCTGGCACTCGAATCCACAGACACGGTGGTGGAAATGAACCTGCCGGTGCTGGGTTTCTCGATCTTCATTGCGCTTCTCGCCGGGGTGATCGCCGGTTGCGCGCCAAGCTGGCGCAGCGCCCGAATCAATCAGAGTGAAGCGCTGAAGCTAGGCTTGCGAACCGCAGGCCGGCGTGGCCGCGCGCCGCTTCAGTCCGTTCTGGTAATCACGGAGATCGCGCTGTCCCTGGTTCTGCTGGCCGGCGCGGGCATGGCGCTGCACAGCTTCTGGAACCTTAGCCATATCGATGTGGGATTCAGAGCGGACCACGTACTAACTGCCTTGCTGAGACCGCGCAATAACGGGCCGGGCAGCAAGCCTTCGATCTCTTCTCCTGAGGAGGCTTCGGTCCAGCAGCATCAACTCCTCGATCGCGTGCGCCAAATTCCGGGCGTTGCCGATGTTGCAGGCGCGACCGGGATGCCGATGAACGGGTTCAATACATTCCCGTTTCAGGTGGCCGGTCAGACCGCAGATAAAGCCCACATGCCGACTGCGGACTTCCAGGCCGTGACTCCAAGCTTTTTCAGAACCTTCGGCATCCGTCTTGTGCGAGGCCGATTCCTCAGCGAAGAAGATCAGCCGCAGACGTCCCGCGTGGTCATGGTGAATGAAACGTTCGTTCTCCGCTACCTGGCGAATGGTGATCCGCTGAATCAGCACCTGTTGCTGCAGATCCCGCATTTCCGCCGCGCCGGCGCCGGTCCACAGCAAATGCCGCCGCCGATGGAGTTCCAGATCGTCGGTGTCTTCCACGACGTGCTCGACAACGAGCATCTTACGGGCGACGTTCAGCCGGAGATGTACGTCTCGCAGTGGCAAGTGGGATGGCCGTTTTTCTGGATAGCCGTCCGCACCCTGGCGATCAACCCGGAGACCATTACGACTACCCTGCAGCGCACCGTGAGTTCAGTCATGCCTGGAGCCGCGATTGATCACGTTAGAACCATGATGCAGGTCGTGGAGCAGGAACAATCCAGCGATCGGTTCCAGATGATCCTCTTCGGAGCATTTGCGGCCGCTGCTTTGCTGCTGGCCATCGTCGGAATCTATGGCGTCATGTCATTCGCCGTGGCGCAGCGAACCCATGAGATCGGGGTCCGCATGGCCTTGGGAGCACGACAGAACCAGGTGATTCGGCTCATCGTCGGCAGTGGAATGCGATTGTCTCTGCTCGGACTGGGCATAGGCGTGGCTGGCGCAGTAGTCCTGGGCCGCCTGATGCACGCCACGCTCTATGGCGTTCAGGTTACTGACCTGTTTAGTCTCATCGCTGTCACCGTCCTCTTGTTTATCGCGGCGTTGCTGGCCTGTTTGATTCCCGCCCGCCGCTCTGCGACCATCGATCCCATTCAGGCTCTGCGCAACGAGTAGCATATCCTTGGACTGAACGACCAGTAATCGATTGTGTCCAGCACACGGCTGAAAAGCCGTGCGGACTGAGGCGCTTAGAAGCGGAGCTTCAGCCCCGCGACCAGCCACCATGGCGGTCAAAGCACATGAAAGAAACGAGTTCATTTTTCGCCGGGACAACGACGCCCGGCTGCGCTATGCTGCGGGAACAGACTTGCCATAGCTCTTCGTGAACTCACTTCCCGGAGTCCTGACATGCAGCCACCGGCCCTCCCACCCGATGAAAGCAGCAGAATCGAAGCCCTGCTGGCGCTCAACATCCTCGATACGCAGCCCGAGGAGCGCTTCGATCGGCTCACGCGACTCGCCAAGCGCGTGTTCAATGTTCCCTATTCAACGATCAGCATGATCGACAGCCACCGCCAGTGGTTCAAATCTATACAGGGCCTCACCCTTTGCCAGACATCGAGGGACATCTCGTTTTGCGCCCACGCTATCCTCTATGACGACATTCTGTATGTCGAAAACGCACTCAAAGACGAGCGATTCCACGACAATCCAGTGGTCGTCGGAGACCCGAAGATCCGTTTTTACGCAGGCTGCTCTTTGGATGTGAACGGCTTCAAGATGGGCACCTTCTGTGTCTTCGATAAGAAGCCCAGACAGTTCACCGCTGAGGACCGCCAACTGCTCAAGGATTTGGCAGTCCTGGCTGAACGCGAACTGGCGGCACCGCGGGCAGTCATGTCCGTTTAGCAGGCAAGCTCCGGCCCCGTCACATTCGGCTCAGACCTATCAGTGCGCGATCACGAGAGGTTGACCGAAATCCCGCCCCAGCTCTCCGGCTCAACATCGGCGATCGTCTGCGTGAAATCCCACTTGTGCCCATGGAAGTCCTGCGCGTTGTACTGCCGCTCGCCGTACATGTGGTCCGTGGGCTCGGTAAGAATGACAGCGCCGTGCTGCCGCGCGCGCTCGCAGTGAGCGAGGGCGTCTTCTACGCGCACCTGTGTGATGTGTGAGTGATTCGGAACCACGCTGCCCTCGGCAATCGTAAAGCAGCCTTCGCCGGCTCGCATTTGAATGCGGTGGTTGGCGATGCGCAACCGGACCGTAAACCCAAAGGCGGCCGAAAGCCATTCGGCGGCAAACGACGGATCCGGATAAATCAGGACGGGGATCACGGTGCACGGTGGAACAGAACGGTTTTTGAGCATGACGACAATCTAGCAGGAAGGGAAGCGTCTTCTCCTTGACGCCATTGATACGGGGCGGGATACTATCGCGAATATTTCCGGGCCCAGAGAGGAAAACTGGAGAAGGGAGGACTTTGGATGATACGAAGAAAGCTATTTCAGATGGCCGGCTTTGGAGAAACTTCATTCTTTGCTGCTGGCCTGCTCGCGATCGCCTGTACGGCCCCGGCGGCGAAGGCAGCAACGGCTCCCGCAGACCCATGCTCTCTGCTGACCGCCGCTCAAGTCAGCAGCGCCATGGGCGCCACCTACAGTGCACCGCAAAAGACCGTCGCCCCGCGGCCTTACGCGAATACCGTCCAGGGAACGGACTGCACCTATTCGGGCGGTGGAGACAAGCTCTTATTCAGGATTTACTTTGATCCTTCGCCCGCGGACGCGACAGACCTCTTTGCGAAACTCAAGATGTTCTATAGCCCACCAACACCGGTGCCGAATCTTGGGGACGAAGCGTATTTCGATCCCAGGCACGGCATCCACGTTCGCAAGGGAAATGTGCGTTTCTTTCTCAGCGGTGGAGATGACGAGAAGCCACTGACTGCCCTCGCCACTCAGGTTGCCGGACAGCTGTGATCGCCCGAAACGCTCGAGTTTAGCGCTTGGCGATAAGCTGTTTATCCAGCAACGCAACGACTTTGTAGGTCTCGGACTCGGTTTTTCCGTCAGTTCCCACGGGCCATTTCAGCTTCGCGATCTTGCCATTGAACTCTGCCTGGACGTGATCGACGAGCGGCATGCCGCAACTGTGGCGATTAATGTAGTTGCCCTTGGGCGAGTACTTATTGACGCAGTTCACCAGCGCCACTCTTCCATCAGGCAGCATCAGAGACAGCGTGGTGCCGACGACGTTGTACGTGACGTCCCCTTGGGCAGATAGGAGTCCATTGGCCGGGGTGCTGGGATTGCACTCCGCGGGGTTCGGATCAAGCGAGCAGTTCGGGCTGACACCGGCCGCGGCCTGGCTCGTATATCCCGGGATCACCGCGAAGTAGTTGACGTCGCTGTCTTGCCGGTAAAGTACGCTCGCATCCAGCTTCTGCGCGGAAGCTGTGTAAAAGCACGAACTTAGATAAGCAATTGCCATTCCTATATACAGCCACTTGGGCTTTTTCATGCTGGGACCTCTATATGCGTTTTTCAGAGTCTACTGGACTTTATGACGAACGCCGACCCAAGAAGGGAGCAGGTCTCTCCGAGGTAACGTGACAGGAAGGCCTCCCTCACCCGGCGGAGCAGCGTAGCGGTGAGTCTGGATCTCCCACCGTTAGCCGCACAGGCGTCGCCGCCGCGTCTCGACCCCTCTAAAACATTATTAAGAATTTGATATTTAGACGCCCGAGCCCCAGAACCGTGAGGGGCGGTTAGGAAGCCGATACCAGAATCCGGTAAATCGATTTCCTCCTTTTGTTTTGTTAGGGATAGGAAGCAGGCCCTCGCCCCCGAGATGTCGCGGAATCTGTCTGTTCGGGCCGGTCTGGCCTAAGTGGTCTGCGGCGATAGATTTGCCTCTTTCCGAACCTTCGAAGTTGCAAACTTGACCACAAGCCCGAACACGCACTCAAGTGCAAAATGATCGCGTTTCTCGCCGGAACCGCCGGACGCCCCAAAAACCCCCAGATCGCGTTTTAGAACCCGAAGCTATAATTGCCAGCGTGATCCGCTCAGTCTTGTGTTTGATGATCCTCTGCACCGGCACCGCCTATGGGGCTGTGAAGCACGTCCCAATCCGATCAGGTGTGGTGTTGAAGCCGGGTGAGGCATACACGGCCCAGGTTGAAAGCGCCAAGCCTGTGGAGATTGAATGGACAGCCGTTCAGGCGAAGAAGTGCACCATGGATTGCGTGCAGATGACCCTGATGAGCGGCACCTGGCACCAGCCCTTCTCGGCGGCGATGGGGGCGACGGGGAAATATACGCCGACCGACGGAAAACTCGTGGTGGAATACAAGAACGTCTCGCAGGAGCCGGTGACGATTGACGTGTTTCTCGTGGAGCGGACCTGCGATGCTGAGGCTTGCCGGCTTTTCGACAACAGCAAGAAGGGCAGCTGGCTGGTTTTCAAAGTGGACGAGTTCAAATCGATCACGAACAGCAACGATGGCTCTTACTCTGTGATCTCCGGTGTCGTCGAGAGCGGGCGAGCCTTCCGCATTCACGCAGTGTGGTGGACGGACCAGAAAGGCGGGTTCCTGGGCTGTCCCCGTTGGATCAAGGGATATGTAGACAACCACACACCCAAAGAGAAGTACGCCCCCTACATCCTTTCAGGGCAGAACGTGGGAGATGAGAACAACATCATTCTGAAGTCGATCGATGACTGCGTGCCGCTGGCGCCCCATTTCGGAGTTCCCGAGAAGAACGTCTACAAATAGCCTGCGGAGCGAACGCTGGTCCTCGGACTGCCCCTTGCACTTGTTGCCATTAGTCAGGATGTCGCGACACTCATTGAGGATCGCTATGACTCCTCGGCCACCCCCTATTACCCGGTCTCTTTGGGTAAATATCCTGCAATCATCGGGTTGCCGAGAGGGGGTGCCGCTAAATTCCTATGTGGATTGGGGTTAGCGGTAGATTCCTGTGCGGATTGGAGTTAGCGGTGTGAAAGCGGTGTTAGCGGAGTTGGCATGCGCGAGGCGCACGTTTGCGGAGCTAGTGGGTCCAATCACGATTCCATTGTGCGCCGGGAGGGGGAAATTGCCTGCAAAAAGGCGGGAAGAATTTAGTGAGTGGAATGAGGGAGTTAGCGGGATTGTTGGCGGCGGAGGGCTTGACACGGGGTGAGGTGCACCCCTGCAGTGAGACAGTTTTGTTTTTGACAGATTGCGGTTTGCTGGATGATTGTGTTCATTTTGTTGGCTCTTGGGCAGAGTGGTTATCGGTTGGTGAAGCGGAGACAGGCGTCTGCAAGAATTGCCAACTGGAGACTCATCGATCTGATGAGCTGGGGAGCCGGGTTGAACTGGCTCCCCCTTTCTTTTTGGGGGCGACCTCTGCGGTGCTTCAGGATCGATAGATTTCCCCATGCCTTGAAAAACTCACAGCGGGTGCCGACGAGCTGGTCTGCGGTGCCGAGCCAGCTTCGAACTCCTCCGGGGTCTTGTATCCCAGGGCGGAATGCAGCCTGAGCCCATTGTTATCAGCCAAACTCCTCCCGGGGCGTTCACTTCCTCACGTTCAGCTGCTTGTGGCATCGATCTGCCCCGCATGAGTGTCCTGAGAAGCTCTTCGCACAATGCCTTCTCGCAAGCATTCCAAGACCCTCAAGCGGGAGCAGATGATGCCGTGGATGTCCAGAAGCGCCGTGTACTGCTGGGAAGCGTACTGGATGCCGCGATCGGAGTGATGCACCAGGCCAGGCGCAGGCTGACGCAGGGTGATGGCTCGTTGGAGGGCCAACAGCGGCAGGCGCGTGGTCAGGGTGCGGTCCAGCGCCCATCCGATCACTTTACGCGAGAACACATCCAGCACCACCGCCAGATAGACGAACTCCTGGCGCAGCCGGATGTAGGTAATGTCGGCCACCCACAGCTGGTTGATAGCCGTGAGCTTGATGCGGCTGGCCAGGTTCAGATAGACCCCCTGCTCGTGATCCGACTCGGTGGTCGCGAGGAAGGCCTTCGGCTCGATGCCGAGCAGGTCATCCTCGCGCATCAGCCGCAGCACACGCTTATGGTTGACGGCCATGCCGCGCCGATGCAGCTCGACGGTGACGCGCCGGTAGCCGTAGCGACGGCGATGCTCAAGCACGATCTGCTGGATGGCGTTGCGCACTTCCATCTGCTCCTCGCCAGGATAGCGGGGTTGGAGAAAACGGTAGAATCCAGCGCGGCTGACCTGCGCCAGCCGGCACATCGGCTCCACTCCAAGGCTGCTTTGCGTCGGCATCATTTCCCGGATTGCTTCCCAGATGCCATTGCGCCAGAGCCGGTACTGGCCTGGCTGAGAGCCGCGACCTTTTCGCAGGCAGCCTTCAAAAAATCCACTTCCAGCGTCTTCTTCGCCAGCGCTTTCTTCAACTGAAGGTTCTCCTGGCGTAGACGCTGTTCGGTCCCCTGTCGCTGCTTCTCCCGATCCCGTTGCTGAACATCTCGCCACGAATACAACAGCTGGCGCGAGATGCCCAGTTCACGGCACAACTGCGCCACATTCGACGTCACAGACAAACGACGAAGAGCCGTCTCCCAGAACTCCTTGCTGTACTTCACATACTTCTGACCCATTTGCAGTTCTCCCTTCCCTGCAAACTGTCAAAATTCTATCTGTCTCACTTTTGGGGTGCACTCCAGGGCGACGGGTTAGAGAAGTTCGCGGGCTTGGCGGAATTCGCAGCGGAGGCGGCGTGGGCTCGTCAAAACCCAGGTCTCAAGGCGAGACCTGGGGCACCCGGCCCTTTCCGGGGAAACAGGATCTTCGATCGACCTCCGCGCAAACAGTGCGTGGGAGTCCTGGCGAGAGACATCCAATCCTTCCCTTACTCGTTTTTTGAGAGTTCAGACGCAATGGGGAAATGAATCTCCTCGGCATCCTTCGCTATGCTCTCCCAGTCTGCTTGAGGATTCAATTCGGCGACCATAAACGGCGAAACGGGCTCGTGAGCGTATATCTTCCGAACAATTTTGATGTCCAATGTCTTCTCGTAATACTCCGACGCAAAATCGACGTAGGTCTCGGGCTCGCCATCAAACATGCACAGCAACTCTTCCGATCCGTCTGGATCATCGGCAACAGTCTCTGGAAAAACAATGGGGCCATGTCGCCAGTGCTCGTCATTCGGCTCTCTCCAAATGCAGAAGGTACAGTCGCCCATACTGAATGCGGGCTCGGTCAAGAATGAAGCAAAAGCCTCGGGAACACCATCCAAGACCCCTGGCCAGACTGCAATCGGGTCACGTTGCCACGGACTCATCGGGGACTCATGGTCGAACCCTTTGAGGATCGCACCTTTCGGGCTGAATACCATGAAGTATTCATCTCCCGATCCATCGCGCATTGAGGCCATCCTTTCGTTGCGCGATTCGTCCCACGCCGCATTGAATGAAAAGTAGCGATACTCCCAATTAGGAGACGCGATGGCATCGAGCATTGCAATCGATTGACTGATCTTTTCGAGCCTATCAGTGCTCGGCAACTGCGAGAGATCGCGAGTGGAAATCGACATCCACACATTGTGCCAGAACCATCTGGTTGTCGGAGAAGGCAAGCGTTATTTCGGCTCCGTACTACCCTCCGTTGGCGATTCCGAGTGAGTTACCGTCGATCCGTCACTTGCTCTTTGAGCAACACCCAAGGTACGGTATTGCCCCCTCGCCCCAAAAATCTTCGTGCTGCCAAAGTAGACCGAAAACGCAGTATTTAGGCAAAGCCGCGGCACCCGGCCCATGACGCCCGCGAGTTGCCGCGAGTTCGTGCTTTCCCACCCATGGCACGATGAAACTGTGCCATGGATGGGACACCCGAACTTCTGAGTGATTGAAAAGAAGGGATGGTGGTGCACCCATCACTCATCCGTGATGAAACGGTATCGGCAAGCAAATAGAGGAAGAAGCGACCCGGCTCACGACAGAGTAGAAGAAGCGGATACTTCGCCCCGCTTACCCCGCGGACTTTGTCCGCGGGGCCCCAAGCTTGCGAGGCTCAGGATGACACTGTTAGTCGTTTGTGCGCGTTGAGGTTTTCCGTGTCTGAGAATCGAGACATGGGACCCATTTCTCTGGGTGATTGAGAAGAGAGATGGTGCTGCACCCGGCGTATCCGATGACGGGATCTATGCATTGCGAGAAGCGTATCCTTCGTTCCGCTTGCCCCATTGCATGGGCCCCAGGCATGCGGAACTCAGGATGACACCGTTTTGCGATGATCTGCCGCAAATGGATTTTCGACCACGTTTTCAACCGGATATCGTTCAGGTGCAACCCCGGTAAAATAGTGGTAACCCATGTCCGAATTCACCCATCTCCATCTGCACACCGAATACTCCCTCCTCGACGGCGCTTGCGACATCCACAAGCTCATTGACCGCGTCGCCGCGCTGGGCCAGAAGTCCGTCGCGATGACGGACCACGGGAACATCTACGGGGCGGTGCACTTCTTCAATGCAGCCAAGGCCAAGGGCATCAAGCCGATCCTGGGATGCGAACTCTACGTGTGCAAGGCGGAGGACCATCGCGCCGACACGCCCAACGACCAGTACAACCACCTGCTGGTGCTGGCCGAGAACGAGGAAGGCTATCGCAACCTGATCCGCCTCACCAGCGAGGCCAGCCTGCATGGCTTCTATCGCAAGCCGCGCGTAAGCAAGAAATTCCTCGCCGACAACGCCAAGGGACTGATCGGATTTTCCGGCTGCCTCTCCGGCGAACTATGCGAAGAACTGCTGGCCGGGACACTACGAGAAGGCCAAGGGCGCGGCCATGCAGTACCAGGACATCTTCGGCCAAGGGAACTTCTATCTCGAAATTCAGGACCAGGGCCTCGAGGAGGAGAACAAGATCCAGACGGATCTCTTCCGCCTCGAGAAGGAACTGAACATTCCGCTTGTCCTCACCAACGATTCGCATTACCTCTGCGGCGAAGACTCGCACGCGCACGATGTGATGCTCTGCGTGCAGACCGGCGCGAAGATTCACGATGCCGATCGCTTCCGCTTCGACTCCGATCAGTTCTTCGTCAAGATCCGCCGACGAAATGGCGCGGATTTTCCCCGATTCGCCCGGCGTGACGCAGACGACCATGGAGATTGCCGAGCGCTGCAACTTCAAGCTGCACGCGGTCGACAATCCGTTTCCCGAGTTCGCTGTTCCGCGAGGCCACACCATCGACAGCTACTTCGAAGAGGTGTGCCGCGAGGGATTGAAGAAGCGGCTGGAGACGGCGGTGCGGCAACTGGAGTTGCGCGGCGTGCGCCGTTCGCCCACGCACGAATATGAGTCGCGGCTTGAATTTCGAAATCGGCATCATCAAGCAGATGAAGTACTCGGGCTACTTCCTCATCGTGTGGGACTTCATCAAGTATGCGCGCGACAATGGCATACCCGTCGGCCCGGGGCGCGGTTCGGCGACCGGTTCGCTGGTGGCGTATGCCATGGAGATCACCAACATCGATCCGATGCAGAACGTGCTGCTGTTCGAGCGCTTCCTGAATCCCGAGCGCGTCACCATGCCCGATATCGACGTGGACTTCTGCCAGAACCGCCGCGGCGAAGTGATCGAGTACGTGACGCGCAAGTATGGACGCGAGCAGGTAGCGCAGATCATCACCTTCAACACCATGGCGGCCAAGGCATCCATCAAGGACTGCGGGCGCGCGATGGATATGCCCTATGGCGATGTGGATCGGATTGCGAAGCTGGTTCCGCCGACGGTGGGAATGACGCTGGACAGGGCGCTGGAGGAATCGCCCGACCTGCGCAAGGCGTACGACAGCGACAAGCAGGTGCGCGAACTGATCGATACGGCGAAGAAGCTGGAGGGCCTGGTGCGCGGAGCCGGAGTGCATGCATCGGCGGTGGTGATTGCGCCGCGTCCGCTGACGGAACTGGTGCCACTGAACCGCACGAAGAACGATGAAATCGTGACGGCCTACGACATGAAGTCCGTCGAGAAGATGGGCCTGCTCAAGATGGACTTTCTGGGCCTGGCAACGCTCACCGTGATCACTGATTGCGTGAAGCTGATCGAGCAGAGCCGCGGCGAGAAGATCGACATCGAGATGGTTCCGCTGGACGATCCGGAGACGTTCAAGAGAGTGTTCCACACGGCGCTGACGTCGGGGATTTTTCAGTTTGAGTCGAGCGGGATGCGGGACATTTTGCGGCGATACAAGCCGGATACGGTGGAGGAATTGACGGCGCTGAATGCGCTGTATCGGCCGGGCCCGATGGACATGATCGACGACTTCGTCGAGCGCAAATGGGGACGCCGCAAGGTGGAGTTTCTGCTGCCCGAGCTTGAGGGCATATTGAAGGACTCGCTCGGCGTGATCGTCTACCAGGAACAGGTGATGCGAATCGCCAATGTGCTGGCGAGCTACAGCCTCGGCGAGGCGGACCTGCTGCGGCGCGCGATGGGAAAGAAGGATCCCGAGGCGATGGCGGAGCAACGTGATCGCTTTATGAGCGGCGCGTCAGCGTTGGGGCATCCGAAGGCACCAGTCGAAGAGATCTTCGAGCAAATGGCGAAGTTCTCAGGATACGGATTCAACAAGTCGCACTCCGCGGCCTATGCGCTGGTGGCGTATCAGACGGCATATCTGAAGACGCACTATCCTGTCGAATTCATGGCGGCGCTGCTGACGTCGGAAACGTCGAAGCCCGAAAACGTCGTGAAATACATCGCCGAGTGCAGGGAAATGAATATCAAGGTCGAGCCGCCGGACGTGCAGGTTAGCGGCGCGCAATTCACGCCGCACGGCGATGCGATCCGCTTCGGCCTGGCCGCAGTGAAGAACGTGGGCGGCAACGCGATCGATTCAATCACCAAGGCGCGCGAAGAAGTCGGCGGCCGGTTCAAGAACCTGTGGGAGTTCTGCGAGAAGGTTGACCTGCGCGTGATGAACAAGCGCGTGATTGAATCGCTGATCAAGGCGGGTGCGCTCGATTCGCTGGGCAAAGCGCGGTCCGCTGTATGCCGCAGTCGATAAGGCGATGGAGCGTGCGCAAAAAGCGCAGAAGGATGCCGCGCAGGGTCAGGCCGGACTGTTCGGGCTCTTTAACGATGAGCCTGCGCACGGCAGGAACGGCGACGATCTGCCCAAGGTTCCTGACTGGGAAGAGGGCGAGCGGCTTACAAACGAAAAGGAAGTGCTCGGATTCTTTGTGTCCGGCCATCCGCTGGACAAGTACGCGGACAAGATCAAGAACCTGAGTGGCGTGATTTCGACGGCCGAAGCGCTTGAGCGCAAGCCACCGGAGCGCCGTTGGGGCAAGGAGTCGGATCCTGCTGACGAAATCCTGGTCGCCGGAATGATGCTGGGACTTCGCGTTCAGAAGACTCGCCGCGAAGGCAAGCTCTATGCGCAGGCCACGCTTGAAGACGCCACCGGCAAGATCGACCTGATCGCATTCCCGCGTGACTACGAACGTCTTTCGGAGCAACTGAAGATTGAGGCGCCCGTATTGGTGCGCGGCATGCTTTCCGGCGACGACGATTCCGCGCCGAAGATTTCGGTCAGCCAGATTCAGCCGCTCGAATCAGTCCAGGTCAAGTTGCCCACGGGCGTGCGGATCCGCATCAGCCTTGATCGCGCAACGGAGGAGTTACTGGCCAGCCTGAAGAGCGCCGCCGATGCAGCACCCGGTCCTGGCAAAGTCATGATCTTCCTGGAAAAGAAGGGTGAATTCCAGGTCATCCTCGAACCGGAGAAGATGAGCGTGGCAGCTGACCGATGCTGGGTGGAGCGTATCGAGGAATTGACAGGGAAGGGGACTGTCCAGCCACTGGGATGAGCGCGCCCGAAGGAGCAAGGGGCTTCCTCCGAATTTGGCCCGGCAGCTTTGGGCTGCGCTTGGTTCGCAAGAAAGGATTTGCTAGAAAATGTATTACGGAATTGGAAAAACGCCTATAGCACTAAAGTTTGAAAGTCAATCTAACTCACTAACTGCCAGTTACAGCAGGAGTTAGTGACTACACGCCTTATGGAATTTAGTTTGAGAGCAGGGCCGCCCAGCGCCGGACCGCGTCGCGCGTGACTACTCCGGTTGCTTCTTCGCTCGCGGCAAGTTGCAGGGCGAAGTTGCCGATGGTCGAACTTTCAGGGTGTCCGCACTCCACGGGCAAGCCGGTGCGCTGCGCCGTTAGATCGGCGAGAAGCTGGTTGCGGCTGGCGCCACCGATCATGTGGATGCGCGTGAGTTTACGATCAATCATTCGCTCAAGATCAGCCAGTGCGGTGGCGTAGCGAGCGGCAAGACTTTCGAAGATGACTCGTGCAAACTGCGCCTCATTGCCGGGTTTATCCACGATGGGCAGACGTCGGCCAATGGTGAGCTCATGATTGATGCGCGCGGGCATATCGCCGGCGAGGAGCAGAGGCTCGGCATCCACGTTGATGATTCCGGCCAGAACACATCCGCTTGCGCGTTGAATCAGTTCGGGAATGTTAATTGCGCGACCCGCTGATATCCATGTGTCGATGCATTGCTTCAGCAGCCACATGCCGTTGACGTTCGTGTGGAAGCAGAATCCGCCAGTCGCTGCTCCCTGGTTGGTGTAGCGCGCGGCGAGGGCTTCTGGCTGTTGCAATGGGCTGCGAAACAAGTGTGCCAACCAGCGACCACGTTCCCGAGCAAATGTATGCAGTTGAGTCCATATCCGCGGGGACTCCAGCAATCGCCGAAGCCGTATCGTGACAGGCCGGCGCAATCAGTTCTGTGTCGCGAAATGCGGGAAGCGCCGCGAGCGGACCCTGCAGTTGCCCTAGCCGTGTTCCCGGCGCGACGATGCACGGCGCAGCTGCGATAGGAATCTCAAGCTGTTCGAATGTATCGCGAGCCCAGTCGCCGGTAGCGATATCCACCAGGCCTGTGTGCGTAGCGTTGGTGTACTCAGCAACACGCGGTGCACCCAGCCAATGCAAAACGTATTCGGGCAGGCAAACCCAAGGCGCTTCTTTCTCGTCATTCGGATCGGCGAGAAGCTGGTAGAGGGTATTGATGCGAAGTGGCTGCGCCCCTGTGCGCCGAAATGCTTCTTCCGGAGGAAGAATCTCGTCGGCCTTCTGCTTGGCTGCAACGGTGCGCTCATCGCGATAACAAAATGGATCGTGAAGAGGCAGTCCATTCGGATCGAGGCGCACGTAATCCACGGCCCAGCCATCGACCGCGATGGAGGCGATTCCTTCCGGCGCCTCGGTGGCCGCTTTGTGCAGACCTTCTTCGACTCCGGAGAGAATTCTGCTGAGCGGCCAACGGAGTGATGCGCCACATTCGATTGGGCCGTTGGGGATGCGGTGGACTTCTGTGATCCGCGGCTCTCCTTCGTCCCAGCGAAGCAATGAAACGCGACAGCTTTCGGCACCCAGATCGATGGCGACGCGGGCGCGGCGATCATTCACCATCGGCACTCGCCAGGAGTCACCGCAGGAATGCCTCGGTGAGGCCGCCATCAACGGGGAAGATATGCCCGGTGGTGCAATGCGTTTTCGGACTGGCGAGAAACAGGATCGCCTCCGCGCAATCGGCTGGATCGATGGGCGATGCGTGAGCGTGCGCTTGGCGTAGTGCGCGGCGAGCAAGTGCACGCAACTCGTCGTCCGATTTGGTTTCGTCGAAAGCGATGTTGTACTTGGCCAGCGATGCGCGCACGCGATCGCGGGGAAACATCGTGCTTCCCTTGACGACGGTTGCGGGACTGACCGCATTGACGCGAACCTTGGGTGCGAGCGACACGGCCAATTCACGCACAAGATGCGACAGCGCCGCCTTGCTCACGTCGTAAGCTTCGCTGCCGCGCTTCGGCACCACCGCATTCGCAGAGCTTGTCAGCACGATAGAGCCGTCGAGATCTTGCTCGGCGAAGAGCTTCGCCGCCTCATCGGCAAGGATATAGTTCGCAGTGACGTTGATATTCAGTGTCGCTGACCAGAGGTCGTCGCTGATGTGGCCGTCGGGTGACGAGGGAAACAAGTGCGGCAGTGTTGATGACAATATCGATCCCGCCGAACGCGGCGATCGTGGCGCTAATGGCTTCGCGGACCGCGTCCGCGGCTGCGGATGTCGACGGTGGTCGATGCGACGAATTCCTTCTGCGTGAGGCGCGCTGAGTTCGTCCGCGACGCTGGGACGCAGCGGCTCATCGTAATCGGCGATCATCACGTGGGCGCCGCGTGCTGCAGCCAGATGCGCAACTTCGCGGCCGATGCCGCTGCCTCCGCCGACGACGAGCGCGATGCGGCGGCTGAGTTCTTTCTCGGGCGGCTGGCGGCGAAGCTTGGCCTCTTCCATCGCCCAGTACTCGATGCGAAAGGCCTCGATGGGCGGAAGCGCGACATAGTTGCTGAAGGTCTTGAAGCTCGCCGGATCCATCGACCTCGCCGCACTGGGGCAGCGGCACCCTTGAAACCTCGCGCTTCAGACAAGAGCGCTCGCGCCCTTCCATCACATGAATCGCGTTGGTATAGAACTCGCCAACGATGCGAGCCTCGGTCTTGTTCTTGCCGAAGCTGAACATGCCAAGGCCGGGGATAAGAACGACGGTCGGGCTGGGATCGCGGAGCGACGGTGAGTCGGGCGTGGCGAAATAGTGGTAGTAGGCGCAATACTGCTCCCGATATTCAGTCAGCGATCGATCGATTTGCGCTTTGAGATCGGCGATGCTGCCATTCTTCGGCCATGGCACGAACATCGGCCGGATCTTGGTGCGGATGAAGTGGTCCGGGCAACTGGTGCCGAGATAGGCGAGTTCTTCAGCATGCGCGGAGTTGACGAATTGCAACACATCAGGCGCATCGCTGAAGCTGGCGATCCAGCGATTCTGCGAACTCACCCGGCCGCGAAGGTAGGGCACAATCTCCAGCGCCAGCTCTTGCCGATCTGCGCGCGACGGCACCGCTTCTCCACCGAAACGCGAGTTCCCCTTTGCTCTCGCCGTGGCGAGCGATGAACTGTCCGATCTGGTCGATGATGGTCAGCGTATTCAGGTAGCACTCACGCTGCGTCTGTCCCCAGGTAAAGAGGCCGTGGCCACCCAGGACAATGCCGTCGCAGCCAGGATTGTCGCGAAGCGCATTCCGCATCATCAGACCCAGTTCAAATCCGGGACGCTGCCACGGAATCCAGATGAGCGAATGGTTGAATTCGCGATTGAACTCCTCCATTTTAGTTTTGCCGTTGGCGGAGGCCGCCAACGCGATACCCCAGTCGGGATGCAGATGGTCGACGTGCGGGAAGGGAAGAAAGCCGTGCAGTGGCGTATCGATAGACGCGGCAACAGGGTTGTTGCGGATGGTGCACAACGGGTACATCGCCACCATGTCATCTTCGGTGTCGACTCCCTTGTAGCTGCGCTCGAGCGCGAGCAGCTTCTCCTGGTAGAGCGTGGCAAATCCAGTGCGCTTGATACTGCCGAGATCACCGCCCGAGCCTTTCACCCAGATCACTTCGACCTCAGCACCGGTGAGCGGATCCGTCTCAATGACCTTGGAGCTGGTGTTTCCGCCGGCGAAGTTGGTAATGCGCAGGTCTGAGCCGAGCAGGTTGGAACGATAGCGAAGAAGTTCGGGCTCGTCGAGTGTAGCGGCGACTGCCGGATCCCAGCGGTCCTCGAGGAAGCGGAGAGTTGCGGTTGCAAGAGTTGCCTGCGTCATGGTGCACCACCGATCAGGGAATGATCAAAAACCCAGACTTCGATTCTACTGCTGAAGTCGTCAACGGGAATTCCGTGGAACCGCTTAGGCGTAACTGCTTACGGCCGACTGCCGGCTGGCGCGCTCGCGGGTGATGCGTTCGACGTATCCGCCTTCGCGGAGCGCGGCCAGCGGGTCGGCAGCAAGGCCGCGGGACTCGCGCCAGGCGGCAACCAGCGGGCGAACGTCCCGCCAGAATGCGCCACGGAAAATCTCTTCGGCTGCGACCAGATCACAGGATTGCTGGAGTGTGGCCAGTTGATCGCGATCAACGAGCGCAGCTTTCAGCCAGAGTTCCTGCGCCGTCACCACCGTCTGCACCATGGCCTCGATCTTGCCCTTGAGGTTGTGGCTCTGGTCGATCATGAAAGGCACTGCGTGCAGCGGACCTTTGGATTGGGCGGATTGCTGATCCTTGCATATCTCATGAAAGATCCGAAACACCTGGTATGGATCGATCGATCCAAGCGTGAGGTCGTCGTCGGCATAGCGGCGATCGTTGAAGTGGAATCCGCCGAGAAGGTCAAGGTGGAGAAGCCACGCAACAATCTGCTCGATGTTTTGCGAAAGATAATGATGGCCGGTGTCGACCAGAACGAAGGCCTGCGGGCCGGCTGCGCGGCAAAGGTGCGCTGACATGCCCCAGTCGGCAATATCGGTGTGGTAGAAGGCCGGCTCAAAAGGTTTGTACTCGACAAGCAGTCGTTGATGCGGTGCAAGATGTTTATGCGCGGAAGTGAGGGCGGCTTGCAGCCACTCTATCCGCTTGCGGATGGACTGCGTGCCGGGATAGTTCGAGCCGTCGGCGAGCCACAAGCGAGATATCGCGCGAACTGAAGACGCTTGGCGATCTCGATCGAATCGAGCAACGTGCTTGAGCGCGTCTTCGCGATGATCTTCAGCGGAAGGATTGCAGAGGGAGCCATATTTGTATTCCTGATTCTGAAAAAGATTCGGGATTGATCGAACCTGACCGAATCCCGGTGCGACGTTCCAACTCCTGCACCTCTCGCGATGTCCGCGAGTCCGCGTGGCAGGTCCCACAGGACGTGCAGCGCCAAGCGTCGGCGTAGCGCCAGTCAGGCGATGAACTTCCGCAGCATCAGCAGAATTTCTCCTCTAAACGTGGATGCGGCAGCGGCTTGAACAAACTTGCCGAAGCGCGTACCGGTGTTGGCAAATCCCCACGATGGGATTTCAATCTGGAATTGGTCGAGAATGTGCGCTGCCTGATCGAAGAGTGCAGATTCTGATTGGCTCATGTCGGGCTGCCTCGTCCGTTGACGATTGTATCGCTGCGATTCAGCGGCTGCGCATCCGATACGGTCGCGAATCGGCTAAATTTCATCGCGAACGATGATCACGCTCAGAAAGCGTGGTCCGTGGACGCCTTTGATGCGGGTCATTTCAATGTCCGCCGTCGCGCTGGGGCCGGAGATGTAGGTGGCGAGTCGCGGCGGTTGCGGGAAGCGCGCAAAGTACTCGGGCAACGTCTCGACAATCTGCGTGGCGCGCAGAATGCAGAGATGAAAATCCGGCAGAAGCGTTATGACGCGGCGTCCCTCGCTGGCCCGCGTGATGCAGGACGATCGTGCCCGAGTCAGCAACGCCGGCTGAGGCTGCCGTGACGACACCATCGCAATGTTCAATCTCCTCATTGCTTAGATTACTGGTCGATCTTCCAGTCAACGGCGGCCACGAGCCATTCTGCAGGCAAACCCGGCGGTGCGACGAAACTGCGTCGCCCGCTCGATTGAAGTTGGCGCGCGATGACCGCCGGCAAGTCTGCGAGTGAGGATTCTACGACCTCCGCGCCATACTCGCGCAATCGCTCGGTCATCAGATGCAGGCGAGCCGGCGGCATCGAGTGCACCGTGATGAATATAATTGCGCGGTACGTCGGCGCGGCTGTTTGAATCAGACAGCGTGGCTGCGCGGATGCGGTCGAGAATGGCCTGGCGCGAAGAGGAGGTCTGTCATCGTGCCTCCTTGTTGCGGCTTGCATCGCGCGTCGCCCACCAGTCGCGGAAGGTCTGGTCGGGAAACGCCCGAAGATCGCGCGACATTGTCCAGCGTGCGCCGAGGCTCGGCAAGCGATGAATCCATCCATCTTTGCCGGTGAAGAAACGAAGCCGATGCGGCCCATTCGTTGCGCCAGTCGGAAACGCGATGCGCTGGCAAATGCGAAATTAGCTGCCTTCATCCCGAGGTACATCGGATCGAACCATCGCGTTGCGTGCGAGCGTTCCTGGTTCGACGACCTGTGCGCGCAGTTCGATCAGCACTTCGGGAATATTGATCTTGACCGGGCACACCTCATAGCAGGCACCGCAGAGTGACGACGCGTAGGGCAGCGATTGCGCATGCTGCATGTGTTCAAGTTGCGGCGTCAGGATCGCGCCGATGGGTCCGGCATACGGCGATCCATAGGCGTGCCCGCCGGTCTGCCGGTAGACGGGGCAGGTGTTCAAGCATGCGGCGCAGCGGATGCATTGCAAGCGTCTGCCGCTCCACCTTGCGCGCAAGAATCTCAGAGCGGCCGTTGTCCAGCAGCACAACATGAAAGCGCTGCGGCCCATCGCCCGGCGTGACGCCGGACCAGAGCGAAGTGTAGGGATTCATGCGCTCGCCAGTTGCCGAGCGCGCCAGAACCTGCAGCATCACTTCGAGATCGGCGAATCGCGGCAATGACCTTTTCGATGCCGGCCAGCGTAATCAGCGTGCGGGGCAGCGTGAGGCACATGCGGCCGTTGCCTTCTGATTCGACGATGGCAACCGATCCGGTTTCTGCGATGAGGAAATTCGCGCCGCTGATCGCTGTCGGGACGCTGAGAAATTTCCTGCGCAGGTAGGTGCGGGCAGCGGCAGTGAGCGCCTCCGGATCGTCGGATAGCTCGGGCAATCCCATGCGTTGCGCAAAGATTTCGCGGACCTGGCGGCGATTGACGTGCAGCGCAGGAACCACAATGTGCGAGGGCTCGTCATCGCCAAGTTGCAGAATCAGTTCGGCAAGATCCGTTTCGATGGCGTGCGATGCCTGCCGCTTCGAGCGCAGGATTGAGCTGAATCTCGGCCGAGGTCATGGTCTTGATCTTGATGACCTCGTTGGCCTTCTCTTCGCGCAGGATATCAAGGATGATCGCGCGCGCTTCAGCGGCATCGCGAGCCCAGTGGACCGTTCCGCCCGCGGCGGTGCAGTTGGCTCTCGAATTGCTCAAGGTACGTGCCAAGATTCGCGAGTGCATGAGCTCGAATGGCCGCGGCCGAGGTGCGCAGTTCCTGCCAGTCTCGTTTTTCAGCAACCAGGTTGTTGCGCTTTGCCTGGATCACATCGGTGGCGTGGGCCACGTTCTTGCGCAGTTGCGTATTCTGCAGAATCGGAAGCGCCGCGGTCGGGAAAGGGCGGCGCAATGCGCGGGTCCATTATCGGAGCGGCACTGGTGGACAGTGGTGTGCTCACGCTGTCGCCTCGTGCGGATGCTCTGCGGTGCTGGCAAGAATGCCGGCAATATGGATGGTCTGGAGCATCTTCGTTCTGTCGATGCAGCGCCCCGCCCAGGTGCATCAGGCAACTGTTATCGAGCGCCGTGCAATACTCGGCGCCCGTCGCCAGCACGTCTGTGAGCTTGGCGTCCAGCATTGCTGTCGAGACCTCGGCGTTCTTCACGGAAAACGTCCCGCCGAATCCGCAGCAGCGTTCCAGGTTCGCGAGCGGAACCAGTTCGAGTCCGCGCACCTTGCTCAGCAACCGGAATGGCCGGTCGCCCACGTGCAGGCCGCGCAACCCGTGGCAACTGGCGTGATACGTGACGCGGTGCGGGAAGTACGCGCCCACGTCTTCCACGCCAAGCTTGTCGATGAGAAATTCGCTCAGCTCATAAACGCGCGGCAGCAGTGCGGAGAACTGTCTTGCGCAGTTCCTCATTTCCCAATTCCTCAAACAAGCCCTGATACTGGTCGCGAATCATCGCCACGCAGGAGGAAGAGGGAATCACCACGCATTCCGCGTCGCGATACAGCGCACAAATCGTTTGGCCTGCGAAAAAGCCTCAGCGCGAAAACCGGTGTTGGCATGCATCTGTCCGCAGCAGGTTTGCGCCGGCAGGAAGTCAAGCTCTACGCCAAGCCGCTCAAGCAGCCGCACCACGGCACGACCGGTTTCAGGAAAGAGCGTGTCGTTGTAGCAGGTGATGAAGAGCGATGCGCGCATCCGCGAGACCTGTCGGCGAAGAAAGGTGTGAAAGAGGATGATATTCGGCGGAAAGAGGGCTTGTCGAATCGCGCGGGAATGTGATGATGTCAGCGACACGGGAAAAAGGCGGGGGAGGATGCGATCCTCCCCCTATTTTCCAGGGGAAGCCGATGGAGCTACTTGGAGAGATTGTCGAGAGCCAAATTGAGTTCAAGCACGTTGACGCGCGGTTCACCGAGCAGGCCCAGGGTGCGGCTTGTGGTGTGCTGCTGGATCAGTTGGTTGACCTGCGTCTCGCTGAGTCCGCGTGCCTTGGCGATACGAGCGGCCTGGAAGTCCGCGTTGTCGGGCGTGATATCCGGATCCAGACCCGAACCGGAAGTTGTGACAGCATCGATGGGGACGGGGCGGCCGGGGTTCTGCGCAGCGAGCTTGTCGATATCACCCTGGATTCGCTGCACGAGTTTGGCATTCGACTGCGCGAGATTCGATCCTCCTGAAGACGTCGGGTCATATCCGTTGCCGGCTGCCGAGGGGCGTGGGTGGAAGTATCGATCAGAGGTAAAGCTCTGCGCAAGCGACTCGGAGCCGATGACCTGGCCGTCCTTCAGAATGAGGCTGCCTGCAGCCTGGTGCGGAAAGATTGTGCCGGCGATTCCCGTGACGACGAGCGGATATCCGATGCCCAAGAGCAGCGTTGTGAGCAGCGCGAAACGGATGGAGGTACTCCAGACCGAGTGCGTTGCAGGTACTGCGTGGCTCGGTGCAGATGCGGTCATTGTCGCGGTTGCGTGCATGTTCAGATCTCCTTAGGCCAGGTGCATGGCCACGAGCAGCATGTCGATGGCCTTGATGCCGATGAATGGAATAATGACGCCGCCGACACCGTAGATAAGCAGGTTGCGCCGCAGCAAGGCTTCAGCAGCCTTGGGTTCGTATTTCACGCCGCGCAAGGCCAGCGGGATGAGCGCCACGATGATGACGGCGTTGAAGATGACGGCCGACAAAATTGCCGACTGCGGCGAATGCAGGCGCATGATATTCAGCGCATTCAATACCGGGAAGGCGACGGAAAACATTGCCGGGATAATGGCGAAGTACTTGGCCACATCGTTGGCAATGGAAAACGTTGTGAGCGCGCCTCGCGTCATCAGCAGCTGTTTGCCGATCTCGACGATTTCGATGAGCTTCGTCGGGTTCGAGTCGAGATCAACCATGTTGCCAGCTTCTTTCGCTGCCTGCGTACCGGAGTTCATGGCAACGCCCACATCCGCCTGTGCCAGCGCGGGAGCGTCATTGGTGCCGTCTCCGGTCATCGCGACAAGTTTGCCTTTCCCTTGTTCGCGCTTGATCAGGTCCATCTTGTCCTTGGGCTTGGCTTCGGCGAGAAAGTCGTCGACGCCAGCCTCGCGGGCAATCACAGCCGCGGTGAGCGGATTGTCACCCGTGATCATGATGGTTCGAATACCCATGGCACGCAGACGCGCAAGACGCTCCTTGAGTCCGCCCTTCACGATGTCCTTCAGATAGATGACGCCGAGAGCCGACGAATTTTCTGCTACGACCAGAGGCGTGCCGCCAGCGCGTGCAATCTCTTCGACGGCATCGCGGACCTTCTTCGGCAGCGACGATCCCTGGTCTTCAAGGAAGCGCGCGATAGCGTCGGCCGACCCTTTGCGAATGCGCACACCGGGCAGGTTCACGCCGCTCATCCGGGACTGAGCAGAGAAGGGAACGAACTCTGCATGAATATTGCCGAGATCGCGACCGCGCAGGTTGTACTTCTCCTTTGCCAGCACAACGATTGACCGGCCCTCCGGCGTCTCATCTGACAGGGATGCAAGCTGCGCCGCATCCGCCAACCGCTCCGGTGTGACGTCGGGCGCCGGGATGAATTCCGTGGCCTGGCGATTGCCTAGGGTGATCGTGCCGGTTTTATCGAGAAGCAGCGTATTCACGTCGCCCGCGGCTTCAACGGCGCGGCCACTCATGGCGAGCACGTTGTATTGCACCAGGCGATCCATGCCTGCGATCCCGATGGCTGAGAGTAGTCCGCCGATCGTTGTCGGAATCAGGCAAACCAGCAGCGAGACCAGCACAAACACAGTCTGCGGCGCCTTGGAGTAGATGGCGAACGGTTGCAGCGTCACCACCGCGAGCAGGAAGACGATGGTGAGGCCCGAAAGAAGAATCGAGAGTGCGATCTCATTCGGGGTCTTCTGTCGGGTCGCTCCTTCCACCAGCGCGATCATGCGATCAAGGAACGTCTCGCCCGGATTCGACGTGATGCGGATTTTCACCCAGTCCGACAGCACCTTGGTGCCGCCTGTCACGGCGGAGCGATCGCCACCAGCCTCGCGGATCACGGGAGCGGACTCGCCGGTGATGGCAGATTCGTCCACGGAGGCAACGCCTTCGATGACTTCGCCGTCGCCTGCGATGTAGTTTCCGGCCGGCACGTAGATGACGTCTCCGGCGCGAAGCAACCCACTGGCCACTTGCTCCAGCGCTCCAGAAGCGTTATAGCGCTGCGCGATGGTTTCGCCCTTGGCTTTGCGGAGCGTGTCGGCTTGCGCCTTGCCACGACCTTCAGCCATCGCCTCGGCGAAGTTGGCAAACAGCACCGTAAACCAGAGCCAGAGCGTGATCTGCAGATTGAACCCGAATGCGACTCGATGGTGGATGGTGTTGTCGATCAGGAGTGCCGAAGTCAGCACGCTGCCGATTTCGACAACAAACATGACAGGGTTCTTCACCATCCAGCGCGGATCGAGTTTCCGGAAGGCATCAATGAGAGCCTGCCGGATGATCGCAGTATTCCAGAGACCTTTTTGTTCCACCACGCCGGCCGTGGATTTCTTTCTGCGATGTTCGTGATGCTCCGGCGGCAGCGCGGACGATGCGCCACTATCAGCGGAACGCACTCTTGAATCCGAATGAGCTTCAGCTTGCGCGGGAGAATTCAATTTGTCGTAAAAATTCATGCCAGATCTCCTCAGAAAAGCTGTCCGGATTTCAGTTGAAGGTGTTCAAGGATCGGCCCCAGGCTAAGCGCCGGGAAGAAGGTCAGCGCGCCCAGAATCAGCACGACCCCGACTAGCAGCACGGTGAACAGCGGAGTGTTGACAGGGAAAGTGCCCGGGGAAGGCGGAACGCTCTTCTTCTGCGCCAGGTTTCCGGCAAGCGCGAGCACAGGCAGCATCATCAGGAAGCGCCCGATGAGCATGTCCCAGCCGATGGTGATGTTGTACCACCAGTTCGGACCGAGTCCGGCGAATGCCGAGCCGTTGTTTCCCGCGCCGGAGGTGAATGCATAAAGAATCTCACTGAGGCCATGGGGACCGGCATTGGTGGTTGTGCCAAGTCCCACGTTAGGCATCAGCACAAAAATTGCGGTGAGCGAGAGAATGACCAGAGGGAAGATGAGGACGTAGAGCATCGACATCTTCACGTCATATGCCTCGATCTTCTTGCCCAGGTACTCAGGCGTGCGTCCCACCATCAGCCCGGCGATGAACACCGCCTGGACCACGAAGATAAGCATGCCGTAGAGTCCGGAGCCCACGCCGCCGAAGATCACTTCGCCGAGCATGATGTTGGTCAGCGGAACAAGTCCGCCAAGCGGCGTAAAGCTGTCGTGCATGCCATTCACTGCGCCACAGCTCGCATCGGTTGTAATGGTTGCGAACAGGGCGCTCTCCGCGATGCCGTTGCGGACTTCCTTGCCCTCCATGTTGCCGCCGGGCGCCGTCGCCGTAGCGGTTTGCGCCGCCCCGTGAATCAGCGGATGCGGATGCGCCTCAGCCCAGTAGAGCGTCACGAATCCTGCGGCAAACAGCACATACATGGCCGCAAACACGGCCCATCCATGGCCCGGCGAACCGGTCATGCGTCCCAGCGCATATGTAAGGCCGGCAGGAATGATGAAGATGGAAAGGATCTGCAGGAAGTTCGAGAACGGGGTCGGATTCTCAAACGGATGTGCGCTGTTGGCGTTGAAGAATCCACCGCCATTGGTGCCCAACATTTTGATAGCTTCCTGCGAAGCGACAGGTCCCTGCGCGATGGTCTGCGTCTGCCCCTCAAGTGTGTGGGCAACCGTGTACGCATGCAGATTCTGTGGTACGCCTTGAGCGACCAGCAGTAGCGCATAGATCAGTGAGGCGGGTAGCAGGATGTAGAGCAGGGTTCGCGTGGTATCTACCCAGAAATTGCCGATGGTCGCCGAGGAAGTGCGCTTGATGGCGCGCACCAGCGCAATGGCCACGACGATACCTACCGCGGCAGAGAAGAAGTTGTGCGTTGCCAGGCCCGCCATCTCCGTGAGATAGCTCATGGTCGATTCCGGTGTGTAGAACTGCCAGTTGGTGTTGGTTGTAAAGCTGGCGGCCGTATTCCACGCCAGATCGGCACCAACGCCAGGGAGATGTTGCGGGTTCCAGGGCAACACTGCCTGTGCGCGCTGAATAATGTACGTCAGCACCATGGTCACGGCCGAGAAGCCGAGCATCGCAAACGCGTATTGCCGCCAGTTCATCTCGTGATCAGCGTTCACTCCGCAGATCCTGTAGATAAGGCGCTCGATGGGGCGGAGAATGGGATCGAGCCATGTCCGTTGACCTTCAAGTACGCGCACAAGGTACATGCCAACCGGGCGCACTGTCAGGAGCAGGACCACCGAGAAGAATAAGAATTGAAACCAGCCATTGGCAGACATGTCAGAATTTCTCCGGAAAGAGCAGAGAGGCTGCGAGGTAAACAAGCGTCAGGACCGAGAGCAGAAGAGCCACTACAGTGACGAGGTCCATGGTTTACCTCAACTTCTGACAGGCCTTGACGTACAGAAAGGCCACGGCAAAGAAAACGGCGGTGAAGAAAAGCATGGTGACATCTTGCATGGGAGGACCCTCGATTCAGAACGCGACGATGCTGACTAAGCCCGTGTGATTCCAAAATCGATTTTGCGGGTAATTGTGTTGTATTCGCGGAAGGGAAATCTAAAGGAAGCATAAAGATGGACCAAGGTCGGCCCATCTAGATCCAGAACAATAGGGCAGATATCTCTTACTCCCCTTTGTCGTTGAAGCCCTCGGGGACAAAACGATAGCCAACCCACGGCTCGGTCTGGATGAACTGCTTACCGGTTTCAGCTTCGAGCTTCTTGCGCAGCTGACCAACAAAGACGCGAAGATACTCTGGCTGGTGTGCCGATTGCGCTCCCCACACCGCGGTAAGCAGGGCGCGATGCGTTATCACCTTGCCGGCATGTCGCGCCAGGTGAAGAAGCAGTTCGAATTCCTTCGGCGTCAGGTGGATGTGTTTGCCGGCGACCTCGATACTGTGTGCAGAAGCATCGATGACAAAATCGCCAGTGACGATGGCAGATTCGGTACGCTCCGGGGCCCTCCGCATGTGAGCCCGCACACGCGCCTGCAACTCCTGGATGTTGAACGGCTTGGTGACGTAGTCATCGGCACCTGAGTCAAGGGCCTCAATTTTGGAGCGCTCGTGATCGCGCACCGAGAGCACAAGAATAGGGGTGGAGGACGTTGTACGAATGGCGCGGCAGACTTCAACGCCGCTCATCCCGGGCATCATCAGGTCCGTGATGACAAGGTCGGGCGGCCACTCCGCGAAAATGCGGAGACCCTCTTCTGGATCATTGGCGGTGCGGACATCAAAACTCTGCGCGGACAAGGCTGCACGCAGCACGCGTGTGATTTGCGGTTCATCGTCGATAACTAGAATTCTTCCGGGCATTTTTTCTTCCACCGGAAGCTTACATCATCGGGCGGCCCGCGTATCATTCCGGATGAGACGACCATGCAACTCAAACCCAAGCCGCAACACTATCTGCAGTGGTTGGGCGCCACGCTGGCGGCAGTGCTGACGACGATCGGCCTTGCGATGACGAATGCGCGGGCCACCACTGCGGGCATGGTGTTCCTGGTTGTCGTCGTGGTGACGGCGACACAGGCCGGACTGGTGATCTCCCTGTACAGCGCGCTACTCTGCGCGTTCTCTTTCGATTACTTCTTTTTGCCGCCCATTCACACCTTCATCTTGGCTGGTCCTCAGGAATGGGTGTCGATGTTCACATTTGCCGTGAGCTCTCTCGTCGCCGGACGCGTAGCGGAACGGGCCCGCAAGCAAAAAGAGCAGGCTGAGCAACGCCGCGAGGACGTCGAGCGCCTCTACCTGCTGAGCCAGGAGATGATCCTGCATGAAGATGCGGCTGGGCTCATTCGCGATCTGCCGTCCCTTGTGGCGAAGATATTCGCACTCAAGAGTGTGGTCTTATACGTCCACGATCGGGATCAATACGTGTCTACGCTCGCGGAGTTGCCGCAGCTATTCAAAGCGAACCTGCGCGAGGTAACTGGCGGCTCGCACGCGGCAATTGATGAGCTGGACGGATTTGAGGCTCATGCCCTGATGGTGGGGGTGCGTGCAGTGGGTGCAATGGCATGGCGGCCTGCAAATCTGTCGCGCGAGGTAGCCACGGCAGTGTGCGCGCAGGTGGGGATTGCCCTGACGCGGGCCATCGCGATCGAGGCAAGTGCACGCATGGAGGCATCCCGCGAGGGCGAGCGGCTGCGGGCTGCGCTGATCGATTCGCTGACCCACGAATTGCGTACGCCGCTCACCTCGATTCGCGCGGCGGCGACAACCCTGACGCAGGATCAGGGGCTCGACGATGCTTTGCGCAGGGAACTGGCCACCGTGGTTGACGAAGAATCCGCGCGCCTCGATGCCCTGATCGGCGAGGCCGTCGAGATGGCGGAACTCGATGCCAACGTGATGAAGGTGCAGGCTGCGCCGCAGCATACGCGAACGCTGCTGGAACACGCAGTGGAGGCGTCACACGCCGTTCTGGGACGTCACCAGGTCATGCTTATGGTGCAGGAGCCAGATAGACCAGTGTGGTTCGATGCCAGGCTGCTTGGCCGAGTGTTTCGCCACCTCATCGAGAACGCGGCGCTCTATTCTCCCCCCGAGAGCCGTATCGTTCTGCGCAGCCGGCGCGTCGATGGTCGCTTGGAATTCGAGGTCGAAGATAACGGTCCAGGGATCGACAAGGTCGATCTGCCCCACATCTTCGAGAAATTCTATCGAGGCAAAAAGGGCACCAAACTCGGCAAGGGAACCGGCATGGGACTAGCCATCGCTCGCGCCATCATGCGGGCCCACGGTGGTGGGATCGCGGTAGAGAGCAATCCGGAGCACGGGAGTATATTCCGGTTCTGGGTTCCGTTGGTGGAGAAGCAAGGCGTAGAACTGCACAACAACAGCATGGGGTTGTACTCCCGTATGAATACCGCAGATTTCTGATGGAGGTTGGCCACGGCGGGGCAGGGCCATTCTATGGGCTATTTCCTCTTGATAGCCAGGACCCTGAATTCGTCAACATGTTTGGCGGTGATTTAGGGAAGCCATTCCCGTGGACTTCTTCCTTTAATCCAGATGAGTGGGAGCGGGGCCTCAGCGTAGGAGATTTTGAAGGCGTGGAATGGGATAAAGACGGAAAGTATGTTGGGATGTTCCTTCCGGGCGCTCTCTATCTTTGCCATTACGGATGTGCAATTCGCATCTTTCTGATTGTTTGTGGACCATGCGAAGGAGAAGTGTGGCGGGACAGCCAAGCCACCGGAGAAGGAATTTTCCCCGAGGTCGATGAACATCAAAATAGGCTGGGATTTCTGGACTGGTACGAGCAGTGGCTTGATAAATCTCTCCAGAGTGTTACAGCGGGGGCGGGTGGACCCAGGTCCCAGCGCTGATCAGGCCGGTTCGCCGCTCCAGTCGCACTCAACAGCGCGGTGCTCATCGGAACTCTGTTTCGCCCACTCCAGCACCCGCGCAACGCGCCATGCATCTGTCGGTGTGACGGGAGGTGCTGCTGCATTGCCCTGCAGGACATCGCGAACGCCTGCATAGTAGAGCCGGTAGTCTCCCGTTGCGGAAGGCACCTGCTGGGTAGCCAAGCCGCCATCGACTTCCGTGCTCATCGTGCCCCAGTGATCGGCCGCCTCCTGGCCCCAGTTGGTTTCTGTAATCTTCGTGATCTTGCCAAGCGCATCTTCCTGCGGATCCAATCCCCACTTCCAGAAATTTCCGCGCGTGCCGCGCAGGTGGAAACGTGGACGGGCGAGAGACGACAGGCAGTTGGCCCCGAGTGTGACAGAGAACCCCGTAAAGTAGTGCAGGCGGATAATGATTGCGTCGTTTGCGCCGTCGCCGTCGCGCTCGCGCCTGATATCCGCCCCGACAGCCGACGGCTCCCCGAAGAGAACCAGCGCCTGGTCGACCAGGTGCGTGCCGATGTCGTGCAGAATGCCGCCTTCGTCTGTTTCCTCCTTCCACGCGCGGCTTGAAAGCCCTGGGCGCCATCGGTCAAAGTTCGACTCGAAGTGGACAAGGCGACCCAGCGAACGTTCATCCATCAGTTTCCGAATTGTCAGGAAGTCGCCGTCAAAGCGCCGATTATGGAAGGGAAACAGGTGAAGCCCGATGCCGCCAGCTAGTTCCGCGAGTTGGTCAACCTCATCGGCGCTCAGAGCCACCGGTTTGTCGACAACAACATTCTTGGCCGCTTCAAGCGCCTGCATGGCGATTGGAAAATGGGTGCTGTTTGGCGTCGCCACAACAACCAGCTTGATGGATGCATCAGCCAGTAGCTCTTCAACTGAGCGATAAGTCGTGATTCCGGGGTAACGCTCGGCCGCCTTGTTTGTGGTGCGCTCAACGACCGCAGCGAGTTCGAGACCTTCGACGGATGAAATGAGCGGTGCATGGAACACACGTCCCGCCATGCCGAAACCAATGAGCCCAACGCGAATCATTCTTCCCCCGATCGCAACTGCCCGTTTAGGTTCTATTTAGCCCTCAAGTTTATACCGGGTTTCGGCGAGCCGGTATAGCCGCCGCCAAACAAGTCGATTCATGGTAACCACCATGAGGGAGATCATGATGGTGGCGAGCAGCAGAATGGGGAAGCGTCCGTCGGCGGTGGCGGCATCGATCTGAGCCCCCAGCCCGATCGTCTGAATCGTGCGGTTCTGGACGTTCGCATATTCGGCAAAGACCGACGCGTTCCACGCACCGCCCGAAGCTGTGACCATGCCGGTGATGAGATAGGGGAAGATTCCGGGCAAGATCAGCGTAGTCCAGCGCTGCCAGCGGGTGAACTTGTAAAGCGAAGCAGCCTCCCGCAGGTCCGAGGGAATGGACATTGCCCCGGCTATCACGTTGAACAGGATGTACCATTGCGTACCCAGCAGCATCAGTACGACGGAGCCGATTCCGAGGCCGCCGCCAATCTTGAGCAATCCAATCAGCAGAATGGGAAAGAATGCAGTCGCCGGAACGGATGCCAGCACCTGTGCAACCGGCTGAACGATGCGCGCAACCTTGGGATTGAAGCCGATGGCGACGCCCACTGGAACGGTCCAAAGCGCGGAGATAAGCAGCGCGACATTCACGCGCAGAAAAGTGGCGGCAGCGCCCTGAAGGAGCATGCGAAGATCGGCGAGCGTGACCTGGCGCAGCATCGCCGCGCACTGTACCACTCCCCAACTGACAACCAGTGCGAAGGCAACGCCTGCAATCCAGTAGCCAAGCGAGGCGCCGCGTCGGTCTGGCTCCGGGTCTATCGGCTGAACAACCTTGCACTCGCGCGTACGTGCCAGCCGGCGATAGACGGGCTCCTGGATGCTGTCCCAGAAGCGACTTGAGAGCGCATTTACAAGCGCGGACCGCTGCAGCAGCGTGAGAATGGGTGACGTGACATGGTCGGCCGCCTCCACTTGCTCGAACTTGAACTTCTCGCTCCAGGCGATCAGCGGTCGCCAGATGAGTTGATCGGTAGCAACCACGATAAGAACGATTGCGGCGATTCCACTGACCAGTGCACGCACGTCGCCCGAGTAGGTCGCCGTCTGGATATAGCTGCCCAGGCCGGGAAGCTGAAAGTTGGTGCCGTTGAGCGGAAACATCTCGCAGGCCATCAGCGCAAACCAGCCGTTGGCAACGGAGACGATGGAGTTCCACACCAGGCCGATCGCGGCGTAGGGCATTTCGAGCTGCCAGAAACGCTGCCACGCCGAATAGCGATAGATACGCGAAGCTTCGATCATCTCACGCGGTATCGCCTTGACCGACGAGTAAAAGCTGAAGGCGAGATTCCATACCTGGCCGGTGAAGATCAGCAGAATGACGCCCATCTCGATGCCAAGCTGATGATGCGGCACCAGTGCAATCATCGCCAGCAACACGGGCGGCAGAAAACTGAGAACCGGAATCGATTGCAGGATGTCGAGAACTGCGATCATCCAGGCCTCGACGCGCGTATTGTGTGCTGCGATATAGCCGTAGCCAACCGCAAAGATCAGGCTGAGAACGTACGCGATCGCAATGCGCGTCACCGAGTACAACGCATAGAGCGGCAGGGAGCGGGCGCTTTCAGAGATCGGAGAGGTGGGGACCGCCGTGCCAAGCCAGTATGCTGCCGTGTGCACGATGGCCATGAATACCGCGAGCGCGCAAAGGCCGATGCTCACATCAATAAAAAACGGCCACGTGCGAACAGTGACAAGCGAACGTGCAAAGGTGCGCTGGACGGTCACTCGTCGCCTCCGGCAGCAGCGGTTTCCTCAAGCGCGTCGGGCATTACGAAGCGACGTCGCGCGGCGTCGAAGTCGAACAGTTCGGCATAGCGGCCCCAGTTCACCGCGGTTTCAATCTGGCGGCGCGATTCTTCATCACTGAACTGCTCATCCAGCATGTCGAGGAAGAAATCTTCGGGCACGGTGTGGTCGCTCTTGGCTTCAAGGGCACGGCGAATCTGGCGCAGCAGGAGGACGTTTCCGAGCGCGGCGTCGCGGAATAGCTCTTTCTGGCGCAAGATCTCGGAGTTGGCAAACTCTGCACCGGTCTCCGTGATGGACGCATCGCCTTCCTCGACCTTGAGAAAACCCAGCAATTGCGCAGCATCGACGATCGGCAGCAGGTCGTCAATCTCGAATGCAAGATCATCAGCCAGCCGATAGATATCATCGCGTCCGCCCTTGTCGAGCAGCAGTTCCAGCAATCCGGCCACACCGCCGGGTCGCGCATGGGGCAGCATCTGGTACTTCATCTGACGCTGGTCGCGGATGCGGGGGCTGGGATGTTGATGTTCAGGTGCCTCGGTCGGGGCGACGTCCGGCCGCGTGAGAACCTTGTAAATGTAATCCACCAGTTGCGTGAAGGAATCGGATTTGCGATCGCGCGGCTGCGGAATCTGCACGCGGAAGTCGGTGCGAATGTGCCCGGGATTGCGGCCCAGGACGATGATGCGATCCGCCAGCAGGACAGCTTCTTCAATGTTGTGGGTCACGATAAAGACGCAGCGCGTAGGCATGGTCTTCTTGGCCCACAGTTCCAGAAGTTCGCTGCGCAGGTTTTCGGCTGTCAGGACATCCAGGGCAGAAAAAGGCTCGTCCATGAACAGGACTTCCGGCTCGACCACCAGGGCGCGAGCAAAGCCGACGCGTTGCTTCATGCCCCCGGAAAGCTCCTTTGGGTAGGCAGATTCGAATCCGTCCAGACCGACGGTGTCGATCATGCGCATGCTGCGGGTGCGGCGTTCTTCCGCCTCGACGCCGCGAGCCTGGAGCGGAGCCTCGACGTTTTCAAGAACCGTTAGCCACGGAAACAAGGCAAAGCTCTGGAAGACGATGGAGACGTTGATTTCGGTCTCGGCGATGGGCTTATCATGCCAATAGACTTGGCCGGCGGACGGGCGCGACAGGCCCGAGAGCATGCGCAGCATTGTCGATTTGCCCGACCCCGAAGGGCCCAGCAGGGCGACAATCTCGCCTGGGACAATGGTCAGATCCGTGGGCGAAATGACCTGGATACGATTCTGGCTGGGCTGAGCGTAGTACTTCTCGATCTTCTCGGCGCGAATGATTGCGTCGCCGCCAGGGCGATTTACCGTCTCCGGGACAGGGTTCAACGCCGCGTTCGGGATACCTGCTGAGTGCATGCGTGCCTCTCCGCCTGGGGGGATCTGCCGAAGGATCCGGCAGGGGACTGGTAATTTCAGAAGCTTATGAGGGTTGCGTTGCTCCCGGATGAATCGGCGCCGCATCGGGAACAACCCGCGCGTTTAGAGTACCGCAGTCCGTCGTTGCCTGGGTTTCTACCTCGAGGAAACTCGGTCAGCGGAACAATTCCGCGTTCCCAATGCCCTGCTGCTCCCTGGCTACCCCAAAGGGGCAGGTCGATTGCAGAGAATGAATGGCAGTCTTGCGCAATGCCAGATCCGCCCGTAGACTGAGAAGCCAAGCCTAAGTGGGCTGGCTCATTTTGTTTGTCTCAGGATGTTATGCTGAGAAGGTGTTTACCGAGCTGATCGTACCGTGAGCGGTGCTATTCGGCTTCGCTGAGCGGCGCGTTCGACTGAAAGGCTTTTGCGCTATTCCCTTTGGCGTTCAGGAGTGTATGCCCGATAATCACGTTAAGCCCAAAGTTCTTGTAGTAGACGACGAGCGCGTCATCGCCGATACGCTGGCCATGATTTTGAACCAAAGTGGCTTTCAGGCGAAGGCTGTGTACTCCGGAGAAGCCGCGCTCGAAATGGCTTCAACCTACGAACCGGACATGCTCATCGCCGATGTGATCATGGCCGATCTCAACGGCATCGATGCGGCAATCCAGATTCGTGCATTGCTGCCGAAGATCAAGATTCTGCTGTTCTCGGGCCAGGCCGCAACCGCCGACCTGCTCGAGAAGGCGCGGGCCCAGGGCTACGAATTCGAGATCCTTGCCAAGCCGGTGCATCCTCAGGACCTGCTGACCCGGCTGCGCGGCTAATCTCTCATTTAGTTATCAAGGCTTCATCTCGTGGCGGCCTTCCATGGCGTGGGCCATCGTGACTTCGTCTGCGTACTCAATATCACTACCTGCAGGAACGCCCGTGGCGATCCGCGTGATGCGCACCTTGAATTCCCGCAAAGCGCTCGCCAGCCAACTTGCGGTGGCCTCGCCTTCAAGGGTCGGACTCGTCGCAAGGATGACTTCATCGATTTCGCCGCGCTCCACACGCTGAACCAGCGAGCGCCCGCGCAACTGGTCGGGACCGACACCGTGCAGCGGTGATAGCGTGCCGTGCAATACGTGATACACGCCCTGATACCGGCTCCGTTCTACCGCATCGATGTTGGTGGGCTCCTCAACCACGCAGACAGTCCGCAGATTGCGCGTGGTGCTGGTGCAATAGGCACATGGATCAACGTCTGTGATGTTGTTGCATATCGAGCACAACCGCAGGCTGGCCTTTCAGCCCGCGCACGGCGTCTGCCAGTGCCGAGGCATCCTCGTCACCTGAGCGCAGAATGTGAAAGGCGAAGCGCTGGGCAGTCTTGGTTCCCACCCCGGGAAGCTTCTTCAACTCATCGATGAGCCGGGCCATGGGCTCGGCATAGCGTGCCACAGCAGCTCCTCCTATGTAGTGCGATAGACGATTCCGACGAACATGTCGGGCGATCCGCCACGTAGCCAGTCGGAGTCAAACTGCGCAGTCGGTTTTTTCGCGATCACTTCCTGCTCGCTTGCGCCCGCTTTCTTGAGTGTGGCCACGTTGTCGCGCACCGCAGAAAGCATGTCGATGTAACGCTTCAAATCGGCCTTGTTTCCCAGCGGGCCGTGGCCGGGGATCACCCTGGTGCCGTCACCGGTCAGCGCCAACGACTTCTGCGCCGCATCGATCGTGCCGCCAATCGAGCCGCCGGTGTTTTCATCGATGAACGGATAGAGCTTGTTGAAGAAGATGTCTCCACAGTGCAACACATCGGCATTGTGAAAATGGATGTAAATATCGGTGTCGGTATGCGCTGGATCGTAGTGGACCAGATCGATGGAGTCGCCATTGTGTTTATGGCTCATGGTGGTCGCGAAAGTGACACTGGGTATCGCGCCAGCAGGGTACGCGGGTAGCGAGAAGTGCATGAGCTTCATCTCTGCCGGTGCAGAGAGACGAGTTTTCGTCTTCTCGTGTGCAATTACCAAAGAAGCCGGCAGCGTGCATGCCTTCATTGCCGTCGACGTGATCTACATGCCAATGAGTGTTGACTAGAGCATGGGGGGCGTCGCTGCTGACCGCTGCAATCGCTTCGCGTATGTGGGGAACGGCCGTAGCAAAGCTGGAATCGATCAGGACGTTGCCGTCTTTGCCGGTCTGGATTGCCATGTTTCCGCCAGCGCCTTGCAGCAGCCAGATATTGTCGTAGAGTTTTGTCGTCTTGATCGGCGTGGAGGCGCCGGCTGCGCGCATCTGGGCAAGTCTGTCGGCTGGTGGTGCGGCCTGCGCAGCTTGGGGAAAGGCCCAGCGCGGTGCGAGCGCCGCTGCCCCCGCCGCCATTCCGAGATGCAGAAAACGTCTGCGATTGAACTCACTTGTCATCGTGACCCCCTTCGAATCTCACAACAACTCAGTTGTAACTCAACGCGGGAACGGAAGATGTGTATTTAGCCCAGACCGGGAATGTTCAGGTTCAGCCCGCCAAGCGCACCCTTGACACTGGACTGGATCGCCTCGTCCGCCTTGTGGCCGGCGTCGTTAACGGCGCCGACAATCAGAGCTTCCAGCATTTCCACGTCGGGACTGGGACCGCTGAGGCTCGCAACGGCCGAGGGATCGATCTTGATCTTGATCAGTTCCTTTTTGCCGTTCATGGTCGCCGTCACGGCGCCACCGCCGCTTGAGCCCTCGACTACGGTCTGCGCAAGCTTGCTCTGCATCTCCTCCTGCATCTTGTTGGCCTGGGAGAGCATCTCGGCCATCTTGAGGGGATTGATCATCGCGGCCTCCTGGTTCTATTTGCTGCGCAGATCAACCACGCTGCGCACTTCGGCGTTAAAGATTTCTTTAGCCCGCTGCACCATCGGATGTTCCAGTGCGGTCTGCTGAATGCTTCCGGCCACGGGCGCTGCGACTGCCGATGTTGATGCTACGCCTTCGCCGGGGATCACCATATATCGTACCGGCCCGCCAAGACGCTGCAACTCCTGCTTGATAAGCTTCTCTGCGGCTGGCGTTGACGGTGAGTGCCAGCATCTTTTTGCCGATGCCCGGAACTTCGATGCGCAGGCTAGTTGCCTCGAGCGTAAAGCGAGCCGTGGAAATCAACTGTGAGGCGGACGCATGACCGTGCTGCGCAAGGCTCGACGACGATGGCGTGCTGCACGGCTTCGGGTGTGAGGTGAGCGGCAAGAACGGCAGCAGCGCCCGGTGCTTGACGCGCCGGTCGGAGGAACCGCGGCCGCCAATTCGGGAGCAGGCGCGGTCTCAGGAGTGCTGTCCGTTTCGGGCGCTACAACTTCGCCGTGTTGCGCTATGGCACTAGGGAATTGAAGGATGGCTCCCACATGCGCGGCCTCGGTGCGGAGCCCGGCCAAGGCTACCGACCCGCTTACAGCATGGCTTTCAGCGATCGGCGCGGATTGTGTGGACTGCATCACCGGGCCTGATCCGAATGGAGAGCGCGGCGGGGGCGGTGCGCTGGGCGTTGCGTGTGGTACGTGTGAGGAGGATGCCGGACGTGTCGGCGCAGACGATGTGCGTGGAACGGATGATCCGCCGCTGCGAACTGGCGCCGCTCCGCTGGCGACTCCGCTCAGCAGCTCTTCCAGGGGCAGTAGCCTTTGCGCGTGCACCAGCTTCATCAGGCCTAGCTCAAGATGGAACCGCTGCTCCTGCCGGTAATTCAAATCGTCGAAGGTGCGCAGCATGATCTGAAGGTTCCGCGTGATCTCTTCCTCGGTAAAGAGCATCGCTGTACGCGTCACGCGAGCCCGCTCGTCGGCAGAGATCTGCAGCAGCTCAGTCTGCTCGCCGCCCAGTTTCGCCATCAACGTGTTGCGCAGGTAGCGAACCATCTGTCGCGCCAGCGACTGCGGACTGTGCCCGGCGTTGAGCAACTCATTCAACTGCATCATGAGCGGAGCACTCTCGCCGGTGGCGACGGACTCCAGCAAATGCTCGAAGACTGTATTTGGAACCGAGCCCATCAGCTCGCGAATCTGTGCCGTCGCGAGCACCGGCCGATTGTTCGCGTCGCTCGGGGCCGAGGCAATCGCCTGGTCCATGATGCTCAGGGCATCGCGCATCGATCCATCGCCGGCCTCAGCCAGCAGCGCCAGCGCGGCATCTTCAGCCTCGACATTCTCCTGTGCCGCAATCATCTTGAGCTGCGCCAGAATGTCGTCGAACTTGACCGCATGAAAACTGAAGTGCTGGCAGCGCGACCGGATGGTCTGCGGAATGTTTTCGGGCTCGGTCGTCGCCATCATGAAGATGACGTGCGACGGCGGTTCCTCCAGCGTCTTCAGCAGCGCATTGAAGGCGGCCTCGGTGATCTGGTGTGCCTCGTCGAGGATGTAGATTTTGTAGCGATCGCGGGCGGGCGCATAGCGGGCGGCATCGCGCAGCTCGCGAATCTCGTCGATGCCGCGGTTGGTAGCCGCGTCGATCTCGATCACGTCGACCGCATTGCCCTGGCGAATTTCCACGCAGGAGTCGCACACGCTGCATGGCTCCGGCGTCGGCCGCTGCGCCGAGCCAATCTCTGTCCGGCAATTCAGCGCCTGGGCAAGGATGCGCGCGATCGTGGTTTTGCCGATACCGCGATGGCCCGAAAAGATATAGCCGTGGGCAATCCGGTTCTGCGTCAGCGCGTTCAACAATGTGCGCGTTACGTGGTCCTGGCCGGCGACGTCGGCAAACCGTTGCGGACGATACTTGCGAGCCAGAACCTGGTAACCCATGCGATCAATTTCTCCCGTTTGCGCGGCGATTTTCGTTCAAGCGCTAGGTTGGATTGTATCGTCACGGGGTACAGCGTTTATAGCAAATGATTTGCGGAGAATGCTGACCGCAAGCGTTGGTCTTGAGAAGCCGGAAACTCACCGATGGCCAGTGGCTGTCAAAACTTCCAGTGCCCTCGAGTTCGGCTTGACGATTGCACAGCTGAGGAACAGAATCTCAAAGTTAAGTGATCGCCCGGTCACGGGGATGAAGTGCGCAAGGTGACCTGAGCTTCAAGTGAAGCTGCTGAAATCGATCAAGGCCGAACTTCTCCCATCAAGACTAGAACGACGAGAGACTAGAGCGATGAGAGCAATAGGCGCGCGCTCTGGGTGGCCGTGTGAGACTTCTCGCTGACTTTCCTGAAGGGAACAGACAGGCACGGCAAAATTAACAATCTGTTCCACTCTTCCTTCAGCTCAACGGGTTGCATCTGAGCATGCAACCAAGGAGGGCACATGCCTGACCTACTCGATCAACTCAAGCAGAAATATCAACCGGTCTCGACACAATTCAGAGAGAGGGCGCCGAACTTCAAGACGTCAGTCTTGCCGGCAACCAGCTTTCTTTAAAAGCCATGGCAGTCTCTGAGGCCAGCAAGAACCGCATCTGGGATTCGATCAAGGCCGTCGATCCCAACTATAAAGACCTGAAACATGACATTGAATTTCGTCAAGGCAATCAAACCTACACGGTGCAACCAGGCGATAATCTCTCCAAAATCAGCAAGCGCTACTACGGAGACGCGAATAAGTATCCCGTGATCGCCCAGGCAAATCATCTCGATGATCCAGACAAGATCAAGGTGGGACAACAACTCGTAATTCCCGCAGCCTAGACGGGTCTGGGTCATACCGAAGTTTCCTCAGCGCAAGCCAACAAAACGGCAGGGAACCTGCCAAAGGAGAGCGCTAAATGGGCCTACTCGATCAAGTCAGCAACGTTCTGAAACAGTACAGTGGCGGCTCAACTCCAAACGCCGCGAACGCAACCGAGCACTTCGATCAAGTCGCGCAGGCTGCTCCGTCGAATGTGATGGCAGAGGGATTATCGGCGATGTTCCGGTCGAACCAAACACCCGCTTTCGGTAATCTGGTCGGCAGCCTGTTCAGCGGTTCCAACGGCGAGCAGAAAGCCGGCATGGTGAATCAATTGATCTCGTCGATCGGCCCAAGCACGGTGGCGCAATTGGCTGGCGGCGGAATGCTGACGAGTCTACTGGGAGGGGGAGCTAGAGCGATTACGCCCGAACAGGCTCAGAATGTCTCCCCGGAAGTCGTGCAACAGATTGCTGCTCACGCGGAGAAGGCAGATCCTTCGATCATCGATAAGGCAAGTGCCTTCTACGCTCAGCACCCAGGGCTGGTGAAGACGCTGGGCGGGGCGGTTCTGACAGTTGCGTTGAGCAAGGTGGCCGAGCGGCAGAGAGCTGCCTGACGCTTCGGAGCCTGCCATCCGGAAACTGCGTGATGCTGGTGCGCCTCAGCGAGGCGAGAGGAGGAGAGTCTATGTTTGCGCTTCTATGGGAAGTACTCATCGGGTTGGTGGTCGGAGCTATCGCCAAGCTGCTCATGCCAGGCAAAGACCCTGGAGGGATCTTCGTTACCATCATCATCGGTATCGCGGGCTCGATTGGAGCAACCTTCCTGGGGCAGTTGGTCGGCTGGTACAAGCAAGGGCAGTCTGCCGGCTTCATCATGTCGATTCTTGGCGCGGTGTTGATTCTGTGGATCTACCGCATGATCAAGCGCAGAACGACGAGTACTGCATAGAACTTCCGCGTACAGCAGGCTCAAGCAAAAGCTTTAGCCCGCGTCGAGATTGAAGCTGATGTCGTTCAGCCATTCTGCGATCAAATCTTCGTCACCGGGATCAAACACATAAGCATCGTTGAGCAGAAGTATCGTTGCCCAGTAGACAAGGTCGCGCTCTGAGACAAGTCCAAAGCGTTTGTGCTCCAGCGCGTTCGAGATATGTTCGCGCGTGATGACGATGCCGGGCTCGGGGATGGGGAATTTGTTGTTGGCGGAGCGTCGCAGGGTGATGCCCTTGGCGGTCTCCTCCTTCGGGTCAAAGTTGATGTCGAAAGCCCCGGTGAGCGCGCCCAACATCTCGTCGCGACCTACCTCAAAGAGCGCGAAGCGGCGAAGCACGTCAAGCTGGTCAGTGGTCAGCGGTGGTTGTTCGGGCTCTTGCATCATCGTGATGGATCCCGGTTCAAGGCAACCAGGCCGTCCAGCGATCTCGAAAGGCATCGCGGAATCCGGCCGATGGCCATTGCACCTAATCTACACCGGCCGCTACTTGTCAGCCCGCTGGCCGAGGAAGGCATTCCGCCCTAAGCCGCGTCTTCTTCTTCGATGACTTCCGGCGCGCGAGGCGCGGGGAGAGTCTTGGTGCGGGTGGGACGTTTTGCGGTCTTCTTCTTTTTGACTTTCTTCGCTGCGGCCTTGCGACGCCGTATCTCCTGCGGCGAGTACATGGTGCCGCGGCATAGCCTGGCACCGCAATTGCAGGTAGCCTCGTCGTTGCCCCCGTCGTAGAGACAGTAGTCGTAGGTAACCTCTTCGCCGGGCTCGATTTTACGGATAGCCCTGATCCACACGCGGCCCTTGATCTCTTCGGTCTCACAATTCGGATCGCAGCTGTGATTGATGAACATGGCCATGCAATGGCCGTCGATGACCACCGAGCCGTCACCGAGTCCAAAGAGATAGGTGATTGGCGACTCCTCGTTGGCCGCGTCGGCTTCATTTTTGCTGAGGCGTGGCCCGGTGTATTCGGCAACGCGCGTGCCTTTGCGAACTGCAGTGGTGGTGTAGCAGCCGGCGGCGTGGATGGCGGATGAGCGAATGATGAGCGCCATGAGTTGTACGGATTTCTCCGGGGTGAGTTGAAGTACTGAACAGCGTATTCCAAATTACTGGATTCTTCGATTTGCGGTGAAATCTGGGAATAAGCCAGCTTTCATGACCTTCGCAACTCGACGAACATCGAATTTGAAACATGCTCTATGCACCGCATCGTAACATTGAAGTGACAGGAACGAACGGCGAGAGACGAAAAGAATTGGAATGAAGTTGAAATTCTATATTGTGCTGGGATTCGGATGCGGCTTGATCGCGGCGGTTGGCCTGCAGGGGCAGTCGACCCCGCCCGCTCAACAGAAGCCCCCCGCGAGTACGCAGCGGCAACCCGCGCAAAAGCAGCCTGACAACGCGAATCCGTTTCCCGAAGACACGAATAATGTTCCGGTAGTACCGACTAGCGGAGAACCGGCCCCCGCGGCCCCGCCTGCAGCCACGAATAGTGAGAGCACGGTAACGACAAGTCTTCTGAAGGACGATAGCGACCCGGTGCACAGTCCCGACGATTCCACTCCGGACGCTTCCGGCTCCGACAGCGGATTCAGTTCGAGCCTGTCCGGGTCTAATGATGTAAACATCCCCGACGAGGCCAAGCCTACTGGGCACCGCAAACTCAACGCGCCTGATACGGTTCACCAGGAAACCGCAAAGGAAGACGAAGATGTAGGTTCCTACGAGCTAAGCCTCAAGCACTGGAAAGCAGCCTTGTCTCGTTTTCAGTCGGCCCTGGTCACGGATCCCGAGAATCCCGAAGTGTATTGGGGCATTGCGGAAGCGCAGCGCGAGTTGGGCGACTACCCGAATGCCAAGGCAAATTACCTGAAGGTGATGGAGTACGACCCCGACAGCAAACACGGCAAGGAGGCCAAGCGGCTGCTGAAAGACCCGCAATTGGCGAACGCGCCGGCTGTCTCTGCGAACCACCCCGCCGCGCAAACCCAACCGCAGTAGGGAGCTTGCCGCTCGCTGATCTAACACGCTGGCGTAAACAGCAGAAGCAGATCCTTCGTTTCGCTTTTCCCCTCGCGCGAGACGCGCGACGCGGCCCCAGACGTGCTCGACTCAGGATGACAAGCTGTGAGGAGGCAGTGCGGTTTTCTCAACTTGACCTAAAATTACAATCCCACCCACCGCAGGTAGGAAGCAATAATCGGCTGTCCCCAAAGCGCGCTGATAATTCCCCCGATACAAAGGAACGTACCGAGGGGCAGTTTCGAAAGTATCCAGCTTTCCGACTCTCGTCGTGAAGCCGGCACCGCGAGCAGCACCAGTGCGAACGCGGCCCCCAGCAGGATGCCGATGGCAAACGAAAGCAGCGCACCTGAGAGCCCGAGCCACGCGCCCAGCATCGCCATCAGCTTGGCATCGCCAAGCCCGATGCCTTCTCGTCGCCGGACCAGCCAGTAAGTCCAGCGGATGAGAAGGATGATGCCGGCAGCGGCAATGATGGCGACGAGACAACCGAGGGCGCGCGAAGCCAGTGGGGGTTGTTGAACATAGTAGCCGGGCAGGCCGTATACGAACTGATCTCGCCAGACCGTCAGGACGAAACCGATTGCGACACCTGAGAGCGTGATCCAGTCCGGTAGCCAGAGATACTCCGCGTCGAGGGCGGCCAGACCGACGAGGGTCCAGATGAACACCATTTTCCAGAAGATGGTTCCGAGAAACTGCGCGATAAAGAGAGGGCTGAACGAAACAACTTCAGGGGATGTGGACGAGGGGAGCAAGGAGCCGACTGAGCTGATTTGTTGCCAGACGACGACTGCCCAAAGCGCTCCGAGAGCCAACTCGACAAGCGGATAGCGCCAACTGATCTTTGCTTTGCAAGTCCGGCATCGCCCACCGAGCACGATCCAACTCACCAGCGGCATGTTCTCCCACCACGCTAGCGCTCGCTCGCAGTTGCGGCAATGTGACCGCGGCCTGACGACGCTTTCGCCCTCGGGCCAACGGCTTAGGCACACGTTCAGAAAGCTGCCAAAGGCCAGCCCCAGCAGCGCCGCAATTGCCGTACCCAGAATGCGAATCATCGAAGGTTGAGTATACGGCTCACAAGACGGCGCTTCTGAGCACATCGCTCGCAGGGTTATCGCAGCATGCGGACCGCACCTGAGATCCCAGCGGTACACTAGTCTCGATGGACGGGGCGAGAGACGCAGATAGTCCTCAATCTTCGACGCCTGCTTCGGATCGCGCAGTTCTGACGGATCCCAGGCGGGCGGCAGACCTATTTCAGCAGTCGGTTGCCATCATGGCGCGCCTCCGCGCCCCCGGTGGATGCCCCTGGGACCGCGAGCAATCCTTCGACACCATCCGCAAATACACGCTCGAAGAGGCCTATGAAGTCTTCGACGCTATTGAGCGCCGCGACTTTCCGCACCTAGCCGAAGAACTCGGCGACCTCATGCTCCAGGTCCTGTTCTACGCCGAGATGGCGGCTAACGAAGGCCACTTCACCATTGCCGAGGTTCTCGATCACCTCAACAGAAAACTGATCCGCCGCCACCCGCACGTCTTCGGTGAAGAAGCTTCGCGCGCAGCCGGCAATGAGGCTGTCGTCGATGCGTCAGTCGAAGGCTCAGCCGCAAAAGTGCTCCGCAACTGGGAAGAGATCAAAGCGGCGGAGAAAACGTCAAGGCCCGGTGCGCCGAGAGAAGGGAACGAGCAGCCTTCGCGCCTCGACACAGTGCAGCGCGCCATGCCCGCCCTGGCCGAGGCTGCAAAGCTGGGATCAAAGGCGGCGAAATCCGGATTCGACTGGCCTCACTGGCGCGATCTTCTGCCCAAGCTCACCGAAGAAACAGCCGAACTCGAAGTCGAAGCCACTGCCGCCGAGAAATCCGCCGATCCGGCACTCAAGCCTGCGGTCGAAGCCGAACTTGGCGATTTGCTTTTTACCGTCGTCAATCTCGGCCGCCACCTGGGCGTCGACGCCGAAATGGCGCTGCGCGGCTGCAATCTGCGCTTCCGCCAGCGATTCAGGGAGATGGAATTGACTTCAGAAAGGCCACTTGAAGACTTGAAACCGGAAGAACTCGAAGCACTCTGGGCGAAGGCAAAGCAGAAGCTGAATCAGGCGCAGAGTCAAAGCGGGTCCCCGATGCATCGGAGCCCCGCCCATGATCCTGATCCGCGCCTGCTCCGGCCACGACGAGCTAGAGGCCTGCGTCCAGCTGCAGATTGAGACCTGGGGCTACGACGAAAGCGACATCATTCCGCGCAAAGCCTTCCTCGTCGGTCAAAAAATTGGCGGCCAGGTCATCGGCGCCTTCGACACGGATCTCCCCGGCGCAGCACCCAATGGAACGCCGGAGTCGATGGTTGGTTTCGCCATGTCTTTGCCGGGAGTGAAGACCGGAAAGAATTCTATCGACGGAAATCCACAGCCCTATCTGCACTCGCACATGCTGGCAGTCCGTGACCGCTATCGCAACCGCGGGCTTGGCGCGCAACTCAAGCTGGAGCAACGGCGTGAGGCACTTTCGCGCGGCATCCGCCGCATGGAGTGGACCTTCGATCCGCTGGAGATCAAAAACGCGCATCTAAACATACATAAGCTCGGAGCGATCGTTCGCAGCTATTTTGTGAATTTCTATGGTGTATCCTCTTCTCGACTCCAAGGTGGACTTCCAACCGACCGTCTCGTTGCAGAGTGGTATCTCGACTCTGATCGAGTGTGCACAGCTTTGGAAGGCCGTCCTGCAGCCACATATGAGATCGAAGAACGCATTCTGGTCCCAGCCGCCATCTACGAGTGGAAGGCTTCCCCAGGTGGCCGGGAGCAGGCACTTGCTGTCCAGTTGCAGAATCGTGAAAGATTTCAAGAAGCATTTTCCAAAGGATTAGCCGTTGTCTCTTTTACCAGGGACGCGGAAGGTAACGGAGTCTTCGAACTGGGCCGCTGGGCCCAACCGGTGCAAGTCTGAAATGGTTTTCAGATCCGGCGCATTGAAGTACCAACATCTTCATAAGCTGTTATCCGAAGGAAGCCACATTTTATGAGAATTGACGGAATCATTCTGCGCGAACTGCACCTGCCCGCTGGTGCGACCCTTTGAAACCAGTTTTGGCGTAACCCGCAATCGCAGGATTCTGCTCGCCGAGGTCAGGTCAGAAGGACTGATCGGCTGGGGCGAGTGCACGGCCGGCGAACGGCCCCATTTCTCCGGCGAATCCACCGACACCGCCTGGCAAGTGATCATCAATGAACTCGGCCCGATGCTGGCCACTGGCATGCCCGAGCATGGCGGCGAATGCCCGAGAATCTTCGACGTCGTCCGCGGCAATCCCATGGCCAAGGCCGCGCTTGAAAACGCCATCTGGGACCTCGAAGCGCAGCGCGAGGGCGTGTCCCTCTCGCAACTGATCGGCGGCGTGCGCGACCGGATTCCATGCGGCGTGTCCCTCGGCATTCAAAAGTCGATTCCCGAACTGTTGGACATCATCGAACGCGAACTGGCAGCCGGCTATCAGCGCATCAAGCTCAAATGCAAACCGGGTTGGGATGTCGAAGTCTTCGAAAAGGTGCGCAACCAGTGGCCTGACATCATGCTCAGCTGCGACGCCAACTCCGCGTACAAGCTGCGCGATGCCGACCACCTCGTCAACTTCGACGCTTTCGACCTGCTCATGGTCGAGCAGCCCCTGTGGCACGACGACTTTTACTACCACTCCATGCTGCAGAAACGCCTGAACACCCCGATCTGCCTCGACGAGTCGATTCGCAACCGGCGCGATGCGCTGGCCGCTATCGAGATGGAGTCCTGCAAGATCATCAACATCAAGCTCGGCCGCGTGGGCGGATTCTCCGAAGCTATTGCGGTGCACAACGCAGCGCTGGAGCGCGGAATCCCGGTGTGGTGCGGCGGCATGCTCGAGTCGGGCGTTGGCCGCTGCGCATAACATTGCGCTGTCAACGCTTGAGAACTTCCGCCTGCCCGGCGACGTATCGGCCTCTGCCCGCTACTGGACCGAAGACATCATCGAGCCTGAGGTCACGGTTACGCCGAAGGCGAAATCCTGGTCTCGGATGCACCCGGCCGCGGCTACGAAGTCCGCACCGACCTCATCGAACGGCTCACGGTGCGCAAGGAAGAAATTCGGGCCTTTGAACTTGTGGGTCAGAATTAGATCCCAGCCGTAACAAGATAATGAATGAAGCCTTTGAGGTCGTCCGGTCGCTGGATCTGCGGCAAGGCGATCTTGAGTTGCGTCTCGCAGATTACTCATTGCACGCTTTTCATCGAGTTCCAACATACTTCTTCCGCATGATGAGCGTCGACCGGGGTGAAGAACTGGGCACCATCAATCTGCGCATCGGCTCCACGCCGCATATCGAACGCTACGCTGGGCACATCGGCTACGGCGTCCACGCGGCATATCGGGGGCATCACTTTGCGGCGCGAGCTTTGGTGTTGCTGCGGCCACTGGCGCGAAGTTTCGGCATCGATCCCCTGTGGATCACCTGCGATCCGGAAAACGCGGCTTCGCGTCGCAGCCTCGAGATCGCCGGTGCGGAATTCGTAGAGATTGTCGATGTCCCGGAAGACTGCGGCATCCGCAAGTACGGCGGTAAACTCCGCAAGTGCAGGTATCGCCTGTAGATCGCGGCTCTCCGGAACTGGACGGGATTCAATTGCGTACTGACAACCGGCGAAGCAACTTTGCCGGCGGGATCGCGTCTCAATAGCGAGAGGCGGCCCGACTCCGCAGTTGCCGTCGCCGGAGGTTATTCCGTTGACTCCCCAGGAAGAACAGCTTCTCAACTCGCTCATCGAGCGTGTCAATCAGACGCAACTTCAGGAAAAAGATCCCGACGCCGAAGCGATGCTCAATCAAAAGCTCGGTCCCAATCCCGATGCGCTCTACATGCTGGCGCAAACGGTGCTGGTGCAGAACATCGCTCTCGACCAGGCCAAAGCCCAGGTCAGCCAGTTGCAGCAGCAGGTCCAGCAGCGTCCACAGCCGGCACATACCACCAGTTTTCTCGGACGCCTTCTCGGGGAACACGATTCTGCGCCGCAGCAGCCTCAACAGCAAGCGCCCGCACCGAGCTATCAGCCGGTTCCGCAGTATGCTCCGCCCGCGCAACCCTATTCGCAATACGCCCAGCCGCAGTATCAGCAGGCGCAATATGTCCCCATCGGCGGACAGCCGAGCTTTCTGCGCGGCGCCATGCAGACGGCCGCCGGAGTGGCCGCAGGCGCGCTCGCGTTCGAGGGCGTGGAATCGATCCTCCATGGCTTTGGCGGTCCCGGCTACGGGATGGGCGGCTTCGGGATGGGTGAACGCCCTGTCGGGGAGACTGTCATCAACAACTACTATGACGATCCCGGCCGCGGTGCCGGGTACGGCGAACACCACCTGCAGGACCAGGGCGCGCAATTAAATGACGCCAGCTACGACCCGCGCGAAAACGACCCGCGCGACAATCTCCGCGGCTTCGATCAGAACGCCGCTCCAGCAGGCAATCAGGACACCAGCCCCTTTGCCGACACCTCAAACCTAGACGATCAATCCAGCTTCGGCGACCAGAACGTCGACGACGGCTCTGGCTTTGACGACTCGGGAAGTTTCGATGACGGTGGCGGCGGCTTCGACGACAGTGGAGGCGGATTCTAAGTACACCGCATTCACAGGGATCATCCGGGCTGTGTCCTGGAATCTGCAACGCAGCCCGACCTATCCTGGACTGAGACCAAACCATCCAGGAGTCTCTCGATCGCGTCGCAAGCCAGCGGCACCGCGTCTTCTGCGCAGATGCTTCGACCGACCTCCGCTCCTCGCCTTGCAAATTGAGGTTCGGTAAGAAGGCGCTCAATTGTCGCTGCGGCGTTCTCGACCGAGTATGCTCTGCGAGGAAGATGTAATCCTGTCCCCAATCGCTCAATGCGAAGCGCGTTGTCCGGTTGATCCCAGCCATAGGGAACAATTAGCGTCGGCTTTCCCGCACGCATTGACTGGCCAGTTGTCCCAGAGCCGCCTTGGTGCACGATCGCTGCTGCACGCGGAAATATCCAGGAATACGGGGCGTAAGGAACAGCCAGGATTCCCGGCTCAATCATTGTGGGTGAGTCGCTCGCGCCAACTAGAACGGCTCTCCGTCGAAGATGTTTTGCCGCCAGAATGCTCACTTCGTAAAAGTGGCCGGGATTGTGCGCGGCGGTTGAGCCCAGGCTAAAGACAATCGGAGGATCATCGGTATTCGCGACGAAACTCTCCAGGGACGCCTTTAGTCCGGAGTCCATTTCGGGACGGTCGTAGAAGACAAATCCGGGCTGCACGGTATTCACTGGCCAATCGGGTTGCGGCGCTGCGAGATTTTTTGAAAAGAGCGCGAGAACCAGATCCGGCGAAAACTTGTCGCGAAACACAGGATTGCACTTTGTTCTCAGGCCCTCTCTCTTTCGCAAGCGCCGTACCGGAGACCACCAGTGCCGGATGAACGGCTGGCTGGAATTGAGAATCACGCGATTGACCATCCACCCGGCGCTGCGCAGATGGATGAGATAGGGCGCATTGACGAGGAACGATGGGTCATGGGCCGAGAAGAACGAGCATGGCGAGAGAATCGCCGAGGCCCACGGTAGTTTGAGCTTCTCAGAGACCAGTGGAGCGGCGAAATTCAATTCACCTGCGATCATCAAGTCGGTGTTCGCCGCGGCGTGTAGAAGATCGTCATAGGTGTCGTTGACATAGGGCAGAATCAGCTCGCGAAACAGAATCTCCGGTCCGCGTTTCAGGTTTTCGCAGCGCGCGATAAGGTCTCTGTCGGTTGGATCCCAATTTGGCCGAAGCGGCGCGAACTCGAATCCCAGTGCCGCGATATGTCTGCGATAGAACTCAGTGGAGGCAATCGTGACGCTGTGCCCCCTGCGCCTCAGTTCAAAGGCGAGTGCGATACACGGGTGCAGATCGCCAAGAGATCCGAGGCTCGCGAACAAAATCCGTTTGCTTCTGTTGATATCCGACGCGGCTGTGGTCAATCTCGCTTGATCCTTATGCCGGCTCCAGTCGAAGCGCGGTTCGTCGCTGCCCCCGGCCCGACACCTACTCCGAGGTTAGTCTCCTATTTTGGCGAGACCGTCAGGTCGATGGCAGCAAAGAGGGCCCGAGAAGCCGGAATAGCCCCCCTCGGGGGTGAGCCCTATGCCCCAGATTTGCCGTACCTTCGCGGTGATATACTCACAGGGGCGGCGCGGTTCCGTGCCTGCATCTTCACGTCTATTGAGGTTTCCATGTCCGGCCATTCGAAATGGGCCACAATCAAGCACAAAAAGGGCGCGCTGGATGCCAAGCGCGGCAAGATCTTCACGCGTCTGTTGAAGGAAATCGCTGTGGCTGCCAAGGGCGGCGGCAACCCCGACACTAACGCCAGGCTTCGCACGGCCGTCGCCGCGGCCAAGGCCGAGAACATGCCGCAGGACAACATCAAGCGGGCCATCCAGCGCGGTACGGGCGAACTGGAAGGCGTGAGCTACGAAGAGATCACGTTCGAAGGTTACGGGCCCGGCGGCGTGGCAATCGTAGTGGAAACGCTGACCGACAATCGCAACCGTACCGTCAGCGAAATTCGCCATGCCTTCTCAAAGAATGGCGGCAATCTTGGCTCGACAGGCTCGGTTCTGCACATGTTCTCGAAGAAGGGCGTGATCGACATCGAGAAGGCCAATGCCACCGAAGAACAGCTGACGGACATCGTGCTGGAACACGGTGGCGAGGATTTGCGCGACGAAGGCGAAGTATGGGAGATCGTGACCGAGCCGAATGCTTTTGAGGGTGTGTTGAATGCCGTGAAGGCTGCAAACATTGCGGTGGCTTCGAGCGAGGTCACAATGCTGGCTTCGACCTACACCAAGCTGGAAGGTCCGGCCGCAAACCAGATGCTGCGATTGCTCGAGGTGCTCGAAGACTTCGACGACACGCAGAATGTGTACTCGAACTTCGATATGGATGCCGAGCAAATGGCGCAGATGGCCGGATAAGGGCAGGCTGGCTGGCAATCCGAAGGCCGCCTGAAAATGGCGGCCTTTTTCATGGAATATAGAACCTGAAATCAAAAGAAGGAAAGACTGTTGACCCCGACCGCAAAATCTGTTCTGTTCACATTGCTCGTCTTGATGACGGTCTCCACAGCCGCGCGAGCGCTGTCGCTCGATTCTGATGCCGCCGATGGCGTCGATCATCATCCGCTCTCTCCGGTAGAAACAGCGCGGCAGAATAAAAGCTGGGAATATGGCCCCTTTGTCAATTGGGGTACGGGCGTTGGCGATCGCTCGGATTTCAAGTTCTTTTGGGCAGGTTTCCAACTTGGGAAGCCTCTTTCCCCGGTCGTGCATGCGGGTTTTCTCTCTGGCCAGTTCGAACTTGGCGGCAACATCATGCCGCTGTGGCAGGCTTACACCCCCGCCCCCCATCAACAGGAATACGTCTGCGCGGGTCCGAATGGGCAACCGGTAAGCTGTCTTCTGCCTGTTGGCGGTGGCACTTTCCGCGGCGTCAGCCTGACGCCGGTTATCCTTCGCTGGAATTTCCTTACTCGATCGCCTAGGATTCAACCTTGGTTCCAGGGTGCAGGCGGCCTTATCTATACCACCCACAAGTTCCCGCCAAACCTGCTGAGCTTTGACGGAATCGACGGCGGAACCAGCGTGTGGAACTTCTCGCCCCAGGGCGGAATCGGGGTTCACTACTTCACGCGAGCCAAACAGTCGATGGACCTCGGTGTCAATGCCGTGCACATTTCTTCTGCCTCGCTGGGCGATCGCAATCCAGGCGTCAACGCCAGTATTCAGGTGCAGATCGGCTACACGTTTTGGCGATAGAAGTCCGCATTCATTGCGGATGAAAGATGGAGATGAAAGAGGTTGTAATCGAGTGCGTTCCGAACTTCTCTGAGGGCAGGGACGCCCGGCGTGTCGAATCAATTGTGGCAGCGATGCGCATTGAAGGGGTGCGGCTGCTGGATCTGTCGATGGACGCGGACCACAACCGCTCCGTCGTCACCATTGCCGGCGAGCCAGGTGCGGTGATTGAGTCAGCTCTCCGTGGCGTTGGCAAAGCGGTCGAGCTTATCGATCTGACCATTCAGGAAGGTTTGCATCCACGCATCGGAGCCGCGGACGTCGTTCCCTTTGTCCCCGTCTCCGGTATCAAGCTCGAACAATGTGTCATGCTTGCGCGGCAGGCCGGCCTGGAGATATGGCGTCGCTTCGGCGTGCCGGTTTATTTCTACGAAGCTGCTGCGTCTCGTCCCGATCGCGCCAACCTCGACGACGTGCGTCGGGGGCAATTTGAAGGCCTGCGTGATGCAGTGCGAAAGGAAGCTGCGCGTCGGCCCGATCTCGGCGGCCCCGGTTTGCACCCCACGGCTGGCGCATGTTCCGTGGGAGCGCGCAAGTTTCTCGTGGCCTACAACGTATATTTCGATTCGGGCGATATTGCCGTCGTCAGAGCGATCGCGCGCGAAGTCCGTGCAGCCTTCGGTGGTTTGCACGGGGTGAAAGCACTGGGGTTGCTGGCACACGGGCGCACCCAGCTCTCCATGAACATCACGGATTTCAACGCGACGCCGGTGTCTCAGGTGTACAGTACGGTTTCGCGGCTGGCTCTGAAGCACAAGACCGCTCCCGTTGAGGGCGAAGTCGTCGGGCTCATTCCCGAAGCTGCCTGCGAGCGCGAAAGCGAGTGGATGCGTCAGTTAAGTGAATTCGATGACCAGACCAAGATCCTGGAGCGGCGGCTTGACGCGCCTTTATTGTGGCCTGGCGAAGGTAATAGTACCAATACCTGATTGGTAAACGTCTAAAACAGGACAGAGGTAAAATAGGGATGCAGGCTAAAGAATGTTTTCCTGCTTCCGCAGCCTGCAATACGGTGAGCCATGCGGCTTCCCGGAGGATAAAAAGTGTTTAAGTTCTTTAATAAAATATCGATTCCCGCCCTTCTTGTGGCGACGGCCATCACAGCGCCGGCGGCCCAGCTTTCGGGCGACGCCCGCGCGGCTATTCCACACGAAGTGCAGCAGTTGGTAGTCATTGACTACAAGGCTATGCAAAATTCAAGCACGGCCATGGAGCTGCGCGACCGCGTGATGCCCCCTGATCTAAAGCAATTCGACGAGGCCATCCGCAAATCGGGACTGAACGACAATCATGATGTCGACCAGCTTGCGTTTGCGCTGTTTCGCACCGGAACGTCGTCAGACAGCCTGGAAACCGTGGGCATCGCCCAGGGTCAGTTCGATGTTCAGGACATCATGGCCAACTTCCGCAAGCAGAAGATCGCAGCCCAAGCTGGTCCGCACCAATCGCGTCTATCCTCTGGCCCACACCGGCATGGTGCTGTGCTTCATTGATCAGTCGACGATGGTCTTTGGCAGCCAGGAAGCCGTAAGGGCCGCACTTGACACGCGCGACGGGTACGCACCGGGAATGCTGACCAACGCACCGATCATGGAGGCGATGCAATCAGTCGATTCCGAGCCGCTATGGAGTGTCCTCGACAAGACCGGCACGGAGACCATGATGAAACAGGTGCTCGGAGAAGCCGGTTCCGTGGCGGACTACGAATCGGTGAAGAAACGCCTTGAATCCTCCTGGTACGGCATGAACTTCCAGCATGGCGTGAAATTCGACCTGACGATCTCAACCGGCGATTCATTCGCAGCCGCTACGGTTTCTTCGTTGCTTTCCGCTGCAATCATCTACAAGAAAATGAGCGGCGACGAAACGGAGAAGGCCGCGCTCGCAGCCACCGAGATCAGCGCGAATTCAGGTCTGCTCAATGTGCACTTCGCGACGTCGGACAGCGACTTTAACGGCCTCCTGAAGTCGTCTCTCTTTCAGAGCATGGTCCACTGACCGTTACGAGGCGGAACAGCATTCACCATAGCGGGAGCTTCGGCTCCCGTTTCTATTTGTCGGCATCGCTTTGCAAACAAATCGGAGCACACCTTTTCACTTCTACGTCGTTGAGCTGAGAGTCTTCTCAATCAGGGCTGCGGAGTGAGAGAAGGATGAAATTCCGCTTTCCCATCCGGGAGCAGAACGATCTCGATGCTGCCTTCCTGTCCCTCCCGAAGCGTCGGCCCGTTGATCTGAACTGTACGACTCCCTGTGCGCTGTGTATTGAACGCTGATGGGACCGTTACCGCGCGTCTGGATCCGATGATGAAAGGTCCCGTCCGGCTCTAGTATGTCCGCGCCAAAGCTCGCACTTGGGTAGTCCACCTCGAGCAACGTGATGGCGGCCCCTGTGTGATTCTCGATCGTTGCTTCGATATGGTGCGAATGGCATCCGGCAACCGCAACCAGAATCGCCAGCAGCGTTGGCCTCGTTATGAATTTCTGCCAGACACGATCCGCCGGCCTCATGCTTTATCTCCATGCTCGCCGGATGTGCCATCGTTCGCACCCATAGCAGTCACTCGCTTTTCAAGCCGATCGAGACGCTTCAGCAACTCGGGGAGCCGCTGAAAGATTGTCACAGCGCGCAGCCAGACACGATTGTCGAATCCCGGCGATCCCGAAATCATCTTGCCCGGCGGCACATCGTGGCTCACAGCCGACTGCGCCGTCAGAATCACGCCATCTCCAACCGTGCAATGTCCGGCGATGCCGGTCTGTCCGGCAAGGATCACGTTGTTGCCGATGACCGACGATCCGGCCAATCCCGTCTGCGCGCAGACGAGCGTGTCGTTTCCCACGCGCGACCCATGCCCGATTTGCACGAGATTGTCGATCTTGCTCCCGTCGCCGATCTCTGTCGCGCCAACCGTTGCGCGATCCACGCAGGCATTGGCCTGGATATCCACGCGGTCGCCGATGCGCACCGGTCCCGATTGCGGAATCTTCTCCCACTGGCCGAGCTCGTTCTTCGAAAACCCGAACCCGTCAGCTCCGACGATTGCTCCGTTTTCGAGCGTGACGTTGTCGCCAACTTCGCATGCTTCGCGAACTACGGCATGAGCGTGTGCAAAAAAACGGCTCCCCGTCTTCACCCCGGGATAGAGCACGACATGCGGCAGCAGCGTCGCTTGCGGACCGAGCTTCACATTCGGCCCGATCACCACATAAGCCCCGATATGCGCGCCCTCACCAATCTGGGCCGTCGGGTCAATCACGGCAGTATCGTGAACTCCGGGCGGATAAGCCGGTGGCTGATAAAAGAGAGCAAGTGCCTGCGAAAAGGCATGGTAGGGATTCTTGATCCGGAGGGTTGCCGCCTCAATCTCCGGAAATTCCGGCTCAACCAGGACCGCTGCGGCACTCGTTTTGCGCGCCAGGCCTGCGTATTTGGGATTAGCAACAAAAGTGATTTCGGTTGCACCAGCGTCCTCAATCCCTTTGACTCCAGTAATTTCCAGATCCGCGTTGCCTCGCAGCTCCGCACCCAGCCGACTTGCTATTTCGCCTAGCTTCATCGTGGAGATTGTAACGGAAAGGGCTGCAAGCGAAGACCTTTGCTCATGATTGATGATTCAGGCCTCGGCAATGACCGCGATGGACACTCTCATACCAGGGATTCGAACGGGCAACTTCGCTCCTTGCCTTGCAGGCGGGTTCGACGGAAACCACTTGATCCATTCTTCATTCATTCCAGCGAAGTCGCCTTCTTCCAGAATGATCACGGTGGCACTCACGACCCGATCGAGAGAGGTGTCCGCAGCCTTTGAGGATGGCAGATACATTTTGCAGGCACTGCCTGGTCTGCTCCTGGATCGTAGCCCCGACGATCTTTCCAGATATGGGGTCTTGTGGCCCCGTGCCGGAGACGAACACGAGACCCGCTGCGCGCACAGCCTGACTGTAGGTTGGCGGAGGAGGCGGGGCGTCAGGGGTTCGGATGATGTCTCTGGACATAAAAAAGACATCGTCTCACAGCTCCGCGTGGAGAGCTACCACTTTTGACATTGCTGTGGCGCCTGAGCGCTATTCGGAATCCGGCTCGGAAGGGAAGAGTTCGGGCTGGCCCCGCTCCGGCTTCCGGCCTGCGTTTGCGCCCAGCGGCGCCAATCAGGCTCACCACCTCAAGTGTCTGGATCGCCTGCCGGGGAATATAGATGCGCTGGGTATTCGACCGCGTGTCGGGCGGGGTCACCAGCAGGCCAGCACCGGTCACAAGAGACCGGTCGTTGGAGGCGATCCCTTCCAGTTCGTCGCCGTCAGTCAAGGTCATGCGCAGCCATAACCCCGCAGCCCGAGGCCTTACCGTAAACTTTTTCTGCAAGAGGCGTTCCGGGTTGGCCATGTCGGAGCTTGAGGAAAAATCCCTCACATAACAAACCCACTTAACGGCATCCCAGCCGACGGTAAGCACTTTCCCGGAAAGGTCCAGAACCTCGAGGGCGGGCGAGTCCTGGCCGAAGGCAGCGCCTGCATAGCCGGCATACCACTCGCGGGAGAACTTGCGCACAATCACCGGCTTACGAGCGGAGCCCATGGCTTGGATTGTCGCACGCACGGGGCGATCCCGGCGCTAGAAAGTCGCAGAAACGGTGCTAATCGCTCTGGTCAAAGGGGTTAGACTGTGATAAGGTACTCATTTGCCACCTCTGTAGTCTCGCGCCGTAAGCGCAACAGCATCAGAGACTTGGCAGTGTTTTGCTTACGGAAGCAGGAACGAAATGCCTGACTACATTTACCTTCTTGAGAACCGGCTTTCAGCCGATCAGCAGCACGCACTGCGGCAGTTGCGCGAAGTGGCCCGGGAGGCCGGTACGCTCCTGTTTCTTACCGGGGACGCAGTCCGGGACCTGACCAGCGGCCACGCCGTTCGCGACATCGAAGTCGCCGTGCAGGGCAATGCGCTCAAGCTGAAAAAAGGCATCGAGAAGCTCGGGGCCAAGACCTGGGGCGAAGACGAGGCATCCCATTCCCTTTACCTGTGTTTTCCTGGAACCGTCAGGGTCGATGTGGTCAGTTCCCATCGTCGCGAGTACTCCAAGCCAGGCAAACCCACGTTCCACTTTGCCTCCATCCAGGAGGATCTCCGCCGGCGCGACTTCACCGTCAACGCCATGGCCATCTCGCTGAACGAGGGCTCGTTCGGCCTGCTGATGGACCCGCTCAACGGCGCGGCCGACATCGAGGCGCGGACCCTGCGGCTGGTTTCGAATTACGGGTTTCTTGAAGAGCCCGCATTTCTGATTCGCGCCACCCGGTACATTGCCCGTCTCGGCTGGGACCTTGATCCGCGTACCCAGCAGCGCTATGAGAATGCCAAGGCAGAGAATGTCATCGAATCTCTTTCCGCGCACGACCATAGCCAGGAACTTGAGCAGATCGGCCATGAGGACGAAGGCCTGAAAGTCCTCCGGGCGCTCGAGGCCGAAGGCTGGATGAAGGTCCTCTTCGCTGCCTGGAGCTCGGCAAAGGCTGACGAGGAGAAGCTGACGGCGCTGCACGATCTGCGCGTCCAGTTGCAGATGCAGGGTGTGCATCCCGATATGTCAGCGGCGCAGATGCAACTGCTGACCGCGAAAATGGCGCCAAAGGATTTGTCCGCTCTCAAGAAACAGTTGCTGCGTCCGGGATTTGTCGAAGAATGGAACAGCCTGGACTCACTCGCCAGCGGATTCGCCAAGGTGCTGTTGAACAAGGCCAATGCCACGCCCTCTTCGGCTTATAAATTGTTTACGACCCATGACCCCGAGGCGGTGCTCTGGCTCGGTTTCACCAGCAAAGACAGCGCGATCAAGGCCAAGTACGAGTTCTTCCTTAAGACATGGCCTGAAGCGCGCCAGCGGATTCCGTATGCGTTGATGCTGGAGATGCGCATTACGCCGGATCTTCCGACGTATAAAGACATCGTCCACCAGGTCTTCCTGCAGTTGATCGATGGAGGCTTGAACACCCCTGAAGAGACGCGTGCATTTCTTGAGCCGCATTCGCCCCCCGCTCCGCCTCCGCAGATCACCATCAAGCGAACCCGCGCGAAACGCGGCGTGGAAAAGATCAAAGAGAAGTCCTTCGACGACGAGGAGGAGGCCGAGGATGGAGCCGAGGATGAAGACCTCGACGACATTGGCGGCGGCGACGACGAAGAAATCGATCTCGGCCTGAATCTTCCCAAGGGGGACGAGCTGGACGAAGAGCTAGGAGACGAGGAAGAAGCGGAATCCGACGAGAGCGATTCTACCGAAGACGAGGAAGACGAAGAGCCCCGCAAAGGCCGCGGCAAGCACGCTGCTCCTCCCAAGCCCGGCAAAGCCGCTGCGCACAAGCCTGAACCGTCGGCAGCCAAAGCGCCCGCTGGAAAAGGTGTGGTGCCGCCAAAGCCGACACCCGCCGCAAAGGCCGCACCCGCTGTGAAAGAGAAGCACGCTCCGCCGAAGCCGGAAAAGGCCAAGGCTGCTGCGCATGCGCATCCAGCGAAGAAGCCTTCGCCTCCGCCAGCCAAACCGGTGCATGCTGCGAAATCATCCGTCGCGAAACCCGCGGCAAAGGCCCATGCGAAGCCCGCCACAAAGGCGGCACAGGTGAAAGCGCATACCAAGCCGGCCCATAAAGCTATTCCGGCAAAGAAGCCTGCTCCCGTCGCCAAGGCCAAGCCACATGCAGCGGCGAAGCACGCAAAGCCGGTTGCCAAAAAGTCGGCGCCCAAGGCCGGCAAGAAGCGCTAAACCTGGTAGCGCGGGCATGAGAAAACTCCTTGCCCGCGCGTTTCCAGCTGCTATCCTCGACTCACAATCAAGACATCCGGAGATCCCAAATGGTCCGCCTGCTTCCCCGTGCCTTTTTTCTCTGTCTGCTCTGCATCCTCCTCTTGCCTGCGGCGAATGCTTGCGCCAAACGGATCACGCCCGCTGTCCCTTCCACAGAATCCAGTGGCGCTGGCTATCGCTTTGATCGCGGCGGCTGGAAGTATGTCCATCTTGAAGGCACGCCCGAGCAGATCGGATTTCAGCATGGCCAGTTGCTCGCGGCAGAGATCGCCGACCTGATCAACGTCACCAAGCTCGAAACGCAGCACGACACCAAACGCGACTGGAATTTCTACCGCGAAGCGGGCCGCAAGATGCTCTGGCCGCGCATCGATGCCGAGTATCAGCAGGAACTCTCGGGCATCGCCAAAGGCGCGCAGTCGAAGGGCGTGAAACTCGACGTGTGGGACATTGTCGCGCTCAACGGCAGTATCGAACTGCCTTCCTACTACGTGCCATGGCTCAACAAGAGCGAACACGCCGTGAATGCGCCGGTGATTCGTCCGGATGGACACTGTTCCGCGTTCATTGCCACGGGCAGCTACACCAAGGGCGCAAAGATCGTGATCGCCCATAACAACTGGTCGAGCTACGCGGACGGTGAGCGCTGGACAGTAATGTTCGACATCCAGCCGGAGCACGGACATCGCATGATCATGGATGGAGAACCGGGCGTCATCACCAGCCAGGATGACTTCGGTGTCAACGACGCCGGCCTCATCATCACCGAGACGACAATCACGCAGTTTATCGGCTGGGATCCGGATGGCAAGCCCGAGTTCGTGCGTTCGCGCAAGGCGATGCAGTACGCAGGCTCCATCGATGAGTACGTCTCTATCATCAAGGAAGGCAACAACGGCGGCTATGCCAACGACTGGCTGGTGGGCGATCGCAAAACAGGCGAAATTGCATACCTCGAGCTTGGTTTGAAGAATACGCCCCTATGGCGCACAAAAGACGGCTACTTCATCAGTTCCAATTTTCCACGCGATCCCGCATTAATCAAAAACGAAACCGACGGATTCAACTCTGCAGACAACTCTACATCGATGAATGCCCGCCGCATCACCTGGGAACGCAAGATCGCCTCCAGCAAGGGACAGATTGACGTCAAGCTCGCCGAGGATTTTCTCGCCAGCCACGAGGACAGCTTCACTGGCAAAGTTACCCCGGATGCGCGCACGCTCTGCGGCCACATCGACACCGACTCTCATGGCGTTCCCGAGTGGGGAGACGCTCCTTATTACCCCGATGGCGCCGTCACCGGAAAGGTCACCGACTCCGATCTCGCCGCAAATCTCTCGCTCATCGCACGCGCCGGACATCCTTGCGGCGAGGACTTCCTGGCGGCCCCATTCTTCGCCGCGCATCCGCAGTTCGACTACCTGAAGCCGATCCTCAAAGACATGAAAGCCGGTCCGTGGACGACATTCAACGCTGGCGAAAAGCCCTGAGGACGCGAAAACTATTTGTAGATGATGTGGATGTTCGTCTCGGTCACCGGGCAGGTGACGTGAACAATTGCAGCGGAGAAGGGCGGTGCGCTAAATCGCACACGCGGGTTGTTTGCGAAACCGAATCCCTCTTTGGGAATGCCGGCAAAATTGCGGTCCAGTTTTTGATTTTTGTTTTCGTCGTGAATGGCGACCACACCGTAGTCGCCCGGAAGCAGGTTATCCATCACGGCAGTTGCTTCGTGCGCTCCGCCAGCGATGGGCGTGGGCCATCGACGAAACGACTTGCTCGCGTTCTCCGGCCATCCATCAGCAGATTTGAAAATGGCCGCGCCCACAACGCCATTTGAATTGCGCAGCCCGTCCACATGAATCCGCAATGTGCAGCCTGCCGCGCGCTGAACGGACTGCATGCCGGATGACGAAGTCGAAGCAACTCCGCCTGACACGTGAACGCAAGCCCCTGCAATCACCGAAGCGAGGGTCAGGAATCGCAAAATTTTTATCACAGGAGTTTAGACGCGGTGCACAGCCGACAGGCAGAAAAAGAGCCTCAACGAAACAGCGGAGCCGGCCGGGGCCGATTCAGCGGTTTGCGGTGTGTCTCAACGTGGGTTGTCTTGCGTCAGAGGAAGTCCGGCTCGAAGCCTCATGCGAGGCACTCGAGCCGATGCACCCTAATAGCGGCCCGAACGTGCGCCGCTGCTGCTGCCTTTGCGTGCCTGGTAGCAGTCACGGCAGAACACTGGACGATCGCCGCGCGGTTCAAATGGGACAGTTGTTGGCTGGCCGCAGCCGGAGCAGATGACAGGTGTTCCATGGGATGGTGCCGGACGATAACCGGAGCCTCCCCCACCTTGTTCGCTCTTCTTTGCCTGACGGCAAGGCTTGCAGCGCTTGGGGGTCGAATAACCGCGTTCCTGAAAGAACGCCTGATCCGCAGCGGTGAACGTGAAATCCTGTCCACAGTCACTGCACGTAAGTTGAATATCTCCGGCCATGTGTGTCCTCTGAGAGTTGTCCTCGTCGCGATTGTACATAGGAGCCGGTAAATTTTATATAAGAATCTTCTTGAACATCGAAAACTTATCTTTCACATTTAATCGATTTAGCGGGTTGGCGCACCCGTGCCGCAGCACGATATATTGGCTCAGCCGGCCGCAGCAGTCAGGCTCGCCGCCAGTCAGCGACAAGGGATGATATTGCTCGATCCGGAGTCCGAAGCCGAGTGCATCCGCCGCATCCTTGCCGGCGAAAAGCACCTGTTTCATGACCTTATCCGTCCTTGCGAGCGCTCCATCTACTTTCTGCTCCTCTCCTTGCTGAAGAACGAAACCGACGTCGAAGACGCTGCGCAGGAAACCGTTATCAAGGTCTACCAGAACCTCGACAAGTTCCGCGGCGACGCGCAGTTTCGCACCTGGGTTCTCTCCATCGCCCGCAACGAAGGTTTGGGGCGTCTGCGTAAGATCGGTAACCGCCGCGAAGACTCGCTGGATGCTGAAATCGATGAGCAGAGTGGTGATTACACCCCTGCAATTCTCACCAGCTGGCACGAGATTCCGAGCGAGGCACTCGAGCAAGAAGAGCTGGGATCGATTCTTCGGAAGGCCGTCGAGGGGTTGCCCGAGATTTACCGTAACGTCGTGCTGCTCAGGGATATCGAAGAGATGGACATCCGCCAGACCGCCGCCGCGCTTGAAATCAGCGAGGCGGCCGTAAAGGTGCGTTTGCACCGGGCACGAGCACTTTTACAGCGCACCCTGGCTCCGCAATTGAAAGGATTTGCCCCCAAACGGAAGAGTTGGTTCAGGGGGCGCGCATGAGAATCGATTGCAAACACGTCTGGGAACACATCTCCGCCTACATTGACGGCGAAGTGGATGAGCACTTGCGCGCCGAAATCGATCGCCATCTCGAAACCTGCGAAATCTGTTCGGCCGTGCTCGACTCCACCCGCAACGTTGTAATCCTCATGGCCGACGAACGGGTATTCGAGCTGCCGGCAGGCTTCAGCGAACGTTTGCATGCGCACATTGAAAGGGAACTGGACGAGTCCAGCCGCTAGGCATCGCGCTCAGAGGCAGTTTCCGGCAATTCTGCATGGCGGCGGTGGACCTGTTCTGTGAACCATGGGATGAGTCCACGTTTCAAGCCCGACCAGGATCAGCGTAATGACGGCCAGAATCACCTGCAGCCGCTCGGAGCGCTTCTCTTTTAGGCTCAGTTCGCGCCGTCGCCACTGGGCCGAGGGCCGATTGCGCAGATGGTGAATCCAGGCGAGTACTGCGAGATTCACCAGGGCGCCGATCGTCGCAATAATCAGCATGGGAATGCGAATAGCATCCTGATGCCACCCCTTCGCCGGTGCGTAGATACCGCTGGCCGCTGCCAGTGCAGAGAGCCCGATCGCAACGCGAATCCCGCTGATCGTCAATACCGCCGTACAAAGGCTCTGTACCAGCGCAAACATCGCACTTGTCCAGCCAATCGAACGCATTTGCCTGATCAAGGAGCCTAGAGGCCCGTCGACATCGTGCGGATCCTGCTCTTGATCTTGGATTTGCAATGGACTGACCTCTGTCTTCCGGTGGTATCGTGGGCACCTGTTCGACGTCCGCCAAACCTAGAGTAAAGCAGCGCAGGCCCCTCCCAATCCAAACTCCAGCCTGGCCCGTTCATAGGACGAAGGGACCGGGTGCAAAGAATTTCATTTTCAGCTTGCCCCCTTTCCTTGTAACCTTTCGCGCATGCTGGCACTCCAAGAGTGCGTGCCACAGTTTGTGCGACATCCGCGCTTCCAACAGGATGTCGTGTAGTGACAACCACCGGCGGCCTCCCCGCCTTAACCCCCCAGCGAGGTCTATCTCACATGAAGAACCAATTCAGTGCAATGCTGCTCACCGCTGCTCTCACCGGTCTGATGGGCGGAACCGTCGCGGCTCACGCAACGACCCCGGGTACAAACGCAAAGAACACGACGGTCAAGGCCGCGAAGGCCGGTCTGCGCTACACAGGACAAGACCAGCCTGCGAAGCACTCCTGTAAAGGCAAGAATGACTGCAAGGGACAGGGTGGATGCAAGTCCAGCGACAACGGCTGCAAAGGCAAGAACAGCTGCAAAGGCAAGGGCGGCTGCGCAACCGACGGGTCCAAGATGCCGAAGTTCGCCTAAACACTTCTTCATCGCCGAAGCGGCGGAGAAGCCAGAACTTCGCCGCCGCTTCGTTTCAAGCGATCCCCATGTGGCGCTTGTCGGCGTTGGCTAACTTCGAGCTCTACGCGACGCCCATAACCTGCGTTTGGCCACGCGCCTGGGAGTTCATTTCGTCGATGGGTTGCTCATCAGACAAGAAATTGCACAAGGTTGAGGGTCAACTCGCGCTTTCCGGCGAGGCATTTCTCTTGAAATCCTTCACTTGAAACGTTTGATGTAGTAGGATTCGAACACTTTCGGGAAACGTCAAACGAATACGAGGTCGGTCAGTTCCCAATGAAAGCTGAATCTCTGGTTCAGCGATTCCCCTTGACCAGAATCTATGCCAGGTAATCGCTTCAATGCATTCCAGGACCACGGTGTTGGAATCGGTCTGCGCATTCCGCACTACCAGCACATCTTTTCGCGTAAGCCTGTGGTCGACTGGTTCGAAATCATCTCAGAGAATTTCATGATCGACGGCGGCCGCCCCCTGGCCATGCTCGATCAGATTCTCGAGCGCTATCGTGTTGTCCAGCACGGCGTCTCCATGTACTTCGGATCTGCGACCAAACCGGACCCGGAGCACCTCAAGCGGCTCAAGACACTGGTCCGCCGCACCGGCACTCCCTGGCTTAGCGATCATCTCTGCTGGGGATCGATCGACGGCACCTACTCGCACGACCTGCTTCCGCTCCCCTACACGTGGGAAGCCGTGGCCCGCACCGCTGAGCGCGTCCGCCAGGTGCAGGACTACCTCGAAATCCCGGTTGCCGTCGAAAACGTCAGTTCCTATGCGGCGTTCACCGCGTCGGAGATGACGGAGTGGGAGTTCCTCACCGAAGTCGTCGAGCGCGCCGACTGCGGCATTCTGCTCGACGTCAACAACATCTACGTCTCGTCGGTGAATCACGAGTTCGATCCGATGGAGTACGTGAATGCTGTTCCCGCGCACCGCGTGGCGCAGATGCACATCGCCGGCCACTCGCGCTACGAGAAATACATCCTCGATACGCACGACCATCCGGTCATCGATCCGGTATGGGATCTCTACGCGCGCGCCATCGAGCGTTGCGGCCCCACGCCCACGCTTCTTGAATGGGACGACCACATCCCCAGCTTCGACGAAGTGCATGCCGAGGCCCTGAAAGCAAATCGCTATCTTCACCAACACGCAAACGCATCAGATGCGATGGGTGCCCCGGCTCTCGCTTCTGAGAGCTGGGAAAACAAGGTTCTGGAGGCTGCCAAATGAGCACAACGACCTTGGCTCAGCTCCAGCGCGAAATGGCCCACGCCGTTATGACTGCCGCTCACTCCCGATGAGGAGATGCGTCGCGAAACACTCGATGGCCGTTCGATGGAGGAAGTGGCTGCATCGTTTATCGCGCCCAACAGTCGCCTCACTGCATTTGAGCGCCTCGAAATCTACAACCGGCAGTACTGGTTTCGCGTGCTGGGCGCACTCGCCGAGGACTTTCCTGCGCTGCGCTCGGTAATCGGGGCACGCGCTTTCGACGCCATGTCCGTTGCCTACCTCACCGCGCACCCCAGCCGATCGTTCTCGCTTCGCAATCTCGGTTCGCACCTTGCGGAATGGCTCGCAAAATAATCCTCACTTCGCCGGCCGCGCGTTCCCGTTTGGCCGTGAATGTTGCCCGCATGGAATGGGCTTTTGTCGAGGCTTTTGATGGCGCAGAACGTGACCCGCTTACCCTCGAACAGGTCTCCACCCTCGACGGCAATTCGCGTCTCGCGCTGCAGCCGCATCTGCGACTCATCGCGCTTGATTTTCCCGTGGATGACCTCGTGCTGAACCTGCACAAGAACGAGAAGCGCCAAACAAGCGAGGCCGGAGTTGAACACGATGACGATGAGGAAGCTCCTGCAAGGCTTCCGTCGATGCGACGCAAACCCATCTGGCTCGCAGCCCACCGCGTCGATCTTTCGGTCTACTATCTTCGCTTGAAGCGCGAGGAATTCCATACGCTCGCCGCTTTTCGGGAGGGCAGGCCACTTGCCCAAGCGATCGAGATCGGAATTACCAGTTCCCGCTTGCCCAGTGCGAAGCGGCCGCAATTGGTCCGGCAGTGGTTCACTAATTGGTCGGAGCTCGGCTGGATCTGTGCGCCAGACCTCGATTCATTGCACTCCTAGGACGGTATTGCTCGAAATTCTCTGTAACTCCACGGCACCGAGGATTGTCTTAGAGACAGAATGACGATCGCTCAGCAACCCTCAAGCCCAACTCTGCGCCAGTTGTAATAGGGGCTTGAGTCATGCCACAAACTCAACGGAGAGAAGATTGGGCTTTGGCACCCGACGACTTGGGGAGGGAATTATGAGCATCCTGCACACCACGCGGAAAACCTACGAGGGCTTTGCTTCGATCCTGAATAAGCTGCAAAACCCGCTGCTCCTAGCGATCCGCCTCTACTGGGGCTGGCAGTTCATGCAGGACGGCTGGGGCAAACTTACGCACCTCGACAAGGTGACTGGCTTCTTCACCAGCCTCAACCTTCCTGCCCCGCACATGACGGCCCTGATGGTTGCGCTCGTCGAACTCTGCGGCGGATTCTTGTTTACTTTCGGGATCGCATCGCGCCTCACCTCGCTCGTGCTCTTCGTCAACATGACGATGGCCTACCTCAGCGTCCCCGACGACCGCGTCAACTTCTCTCACATCCTCTCCAAGCCCGAAGATTTCTACGGCGCAACCCCTTATACCTACTGGTTCGCCGCGCTCCTGATCCTCATCCTCGGCCCGGGCCTGTTCGCCGTGGACGCGCTGTTTCGCCGGAGGTTTGGTCCACAAGGTGAGCACGCGCACATAGCGGCGTGAAGACGCTGCGGTATCATCTCTTGACCAATCCATCAGCGGACTCAAGAGACCATGCGCATCGCCTACTTGCTTACCTCCCTCGGCATCGGTGGTGCAGAACGGCAAGTGGTCGCACTGGCTGAAGGCATGGCAGCCAAGGGGCATCACGTAACCCTGATCGTGATGAAGCCTCCCGAGGCGCATGAATGGCCCACTTCTGTTGAAGTAACCCGGCTCAACGCGAACAAGTCCTTCGGCGGCCTTTGCTCGGCTGTCATGCGAGCCCATCGCTTCATGCGCAGTTTCCAGCCCGATCTCGTCCACAGTCACACCTTCCCCGCGAACATGGCCGCGCGAGCGCTTCACATTCTCGGCAGCGCCCCGGCCGTGCTCTCCACCATTCATAACGTCTACGAAGGTGGATGGCGGCGGACGGTTCTTTACGGTCTCACCGACGGCCTCAGCATTCACACCACGGCAGTGAGTGAAGCGGTCGCAAATCGCTACGTTGAAATCGGCGCAGTTCCGCGAAGAAAGTGTTCGGTTGTCACCAATGGCATCGATCTGCATGAATTCGACCCGGAGAGAATGCGCGGCGGTTCATCGAGGCAGCGCAGTGATGTTGCGGGTGATTTTATCTGGCTCGCCGCCGGCCGCATAGTTCCGGCGAAGGACTTCGAAAATCTGCTTGCCGCCTTCAAACGTGTGCGCGCAGAGATCCCGCGGACTCAGCTCTGGATCGCCGGCGGTCCCATCGAAGAGCGTGCCATGCGCATCAACGGCGACCATCCGGCAATAGAACGGCCCGATTCAAACCATGTCCGTTGGCTCGGTCACTGCGACAACATGGCAGAAACGCTTGCTGCCTGCGACGCCTTCGTCCTCAGCTCTGCCTGGGAGGGCATGCCTCTCGTCGTCGGTGAAGCCATGGCGATGCAGAAACCAGTGGTCGTGACTGACGTCGGCGGTGTCCGCGAACTCGTCGCCGATGCCGGCGTGATCGTCCCACCGAAGAATCCCGATGCGCTGGCCGATGCAATGCTCCGCGTTATTCGAATGTCCGAGCAAGAGCGGGGCACAATGGGCAAAGCCGCACGCGAGCGAATCCGCCAGCACTTCGACATGAACGTGAAGGCCGATGAATGGCAGGCGCTCTATGCGCGCCTGTTGCGTGATCGCCGATAAGCAGCCGCCGAATCAGCGCGTGATACCCTTATCAGCGAATTTTGTGAACTAGCTTGGTCGTTCTTAATTGCGGCAATGGGCCGAAGGGAATTTAATGCGAATTCATAGATCGTCTTTCGCGTTCTTTGCGATCGAAACTGCACTACTTCTATCTCTCAATTTGTCCGCAGCAGCGCAATCAGGCGCTACGCAGAACGCCACAGTCGCGCTCGATCGCGGCTGGCAATTTCGCCAGGTAAGCACCTCATCGGACCCCAATACCGGCTGGATGCCCGCCACCGTCCCGGGTGATGTGCATCTCGATCTGCTCGCCAACAAGAAGATTCCCGACCCGTTCTATCGTGATAACGAATCGAAGCTGCAGAGGATCCAGGACGAAAGCTGGGAGTATCGCGTCGATTTTCAATGTTACCGCTGCCCTGTTCGCGCGCTCGCACGTGGACCTCGTCTTCGATGGCCTCGACGCCACCGCCAATGTCTATCTGAATGGTGCACAGGTGCTCTTCGCCGACAACATGTTCCGCGTGTGGCGCGTCGCGGCGAAAACCGAACCTGCATGCCGGCGCAAATCTACTCCGCGTCGTCTTTCCATCGCCCATCAAAGCAGCGGCCGAAGTCGCGGCACTCGATCCCTGGCAACCGAAAACAAAAACCGCTCCCAAGACCTACGTGCGCAAGGCGGCCTATGAATATGGATGGGACTGGGGCCCGACCTTCGTCACCAGCGGCATCTGGCGCCCCGTACGCCTCGAGGTCTGGGACAAGGTTCGCATCGCCGACTTCGCCATTCGCCAGCGCGACGTGAGCAGGGAAGTGGCTCACGTCGATGCGGAAGTTCAGATCGAAGCTGCGCGGAGTGGTCACGCGAACCTGACGCTTCACTATATCCGACGGCACCAAACCTGCAGCCTTAGCTACGAAGTCCTTCGATCTTCACGCTGGTTTGAACGCGGTCATCGATCTCCCATCGAAATCCGTCAGCCGAAGCTGTGGTATCCGGCTGGCTACGGTGATCAGCCGCTCTACGACTTCATGGCAGAGGTCTCCGCATCCGCGAAAACAGGGGCCGCGGATCAGCGCGAAGTGAAGACCGGCCTTCGCTCCATCGTTCTCGATCGCCATCCCGACAAATGGGGCCGCTCCTTCCAACTCGTCGTCAACGGCATTCCTGTCTTCGCCAAAGGCGCCGACGTTATCCCCTTCGACAGCTTTCCCAATCGCGTCACCACCGCCGATTATCGCCGCATTCTCGAGTCCGCCCGCGACGCCAACATGAACATGATCCGCCACTGGGGCGGCGGCTACTACGAGACCGACGAGTTCTACCAGATCTGCGACGAACTCGGCATCATGGTCTGGCAGGACTTCATGTTCGGCAACGACTGGCAGCCCGGCACCTACGACTTCAAGCTCAACATTGAAGCCGAGGCCGAAGACCAGGTGCGCCGCCTCCGCAATCATCCCAGCATCGTGCTGTGGTGCGGCAACAACGAAACCGAGGGTGCCATGGGTTGGGCGCCGCGCCCCGCGCTGCCTGCCGATGTCCGCTACCAGATGTGGCAGGACTACCTCACCGAGTTCAGTGGCATCCTTCCAAGCGTAGTCGCCCGTCTGGAACCCGAAGTTCCCTATTGGCCAAGTTCACCCAGCGCCGACTACGAAGCTCTCAGCGATCGCTACCAGAGCGGGGATGCGCACATTTGGGATGTGTGGCACGGTCGCGTCCCATTCTCAACCTACGAAACACACCACGCGCGCTTCGTCACCGAGTACGGCTTCCAATCCTTCCCTGAGATGAACACCATCGAAGCCTTCACCGAGCCTGCCGACCGCACCAGCATTTTTACGCCCGTCATGCTCGCGCATCAGAAGAACAACGAAGGCAACTCCATCATCCACGACTACCTGCTCAAGGATTATCCCGAGCCGAAAGACTTCGCCAGCTTCCTTTACGTCAGCCAGGTCCTGCAGGCCGAGGGCATCAAGATCGGCGCAGAGCATTTCCGCCGCAGTCGTCCTGAAACCATGGGCTCGATTTTCTGGCAACTGAACGACTGTTGGCCCGTCGCTTCGTGGTCCAGCATCGATTACTATGGACGCTGGAAGGCATTGCAATGGTATGCGCGTCGCTTCTACGCACCGATCCTTGTTTCGCCGCATGTCGAAGACGGATCTGTGAAGGTCTACGTTGTCTCCGACAAGACCACGCCAATGCCGGCCTCTCTTCGTGTCCGCCTAATGGATTTCGATGGCAAAGTATTAATCGAGGAGAATCACGACCTCAGCATCGATCCGCTCGCCAGCAAGGTGTATCTGGACTGGCCGCTCGCGAAACTAGCGCAGGCCGGCGCCTCTGACACCTCGCGCGTATTCGTTGTTGCCGAATTATCCGTCGCCGGAGCGCGAGCTCTCGCGCAACCTGTTGTATATCGCGCCCACCAGGGAGATACATCTCAAGCCCGCGAATCTCTCAATCGACGACCAGCGGCACAAACGGCGCCTACAAAATCCGCATTACTTCGCCCGTCCTAGCGCGCGATGTCTACCTCTCTCTTGGCGCTATCGACGCAAAGCTCTCCGATAACTACTTCGACATCCTTCCGGGAGAGACAATTGAAATCACCGCAACCACCAATGCCACCCTCGCCGAACTCAAGGCGCAGCTCAAGGTCGTCTCACTTATCGACGCGTTTGCGACGCCAGCCCAACCCACAAGCGTTTCCGCCGCGCGTTAATCAAAAGTAAAAAGGCCGGAGCATCTCGCCCCGGCCTTCTCGCGCAATCGCACGATTGATTAGAACGCGAACACAGCCTGGAAAAATATGCGTCTCGAGGTCGAACCTCCTGGACCGGAGAATGGACCGTTTGCAAGGCTGGTGGAATGGCTAAAGTTACTCGATCCCAGTGTGCCGATCGGCGTGGAGTAGTTGACGTTGTTGAACAGGTTCAGAGCCTGTGCGCTGAACGTCAGGTTGAATCTGCGACCAGTGCCGGTTGGACCCATCATGCCGCCAGGACCACCACCTCCGCCAAGGCCTCCGGGGCCAAGTCCTCCGCCCGGACCGCCGCGTCCGCCGCCACCACCGCCACGGCCTCCGGGAGGCCCACCACCGCCGGGGCCGCCGCCTTGGTTTGCAACTCCGCCAGCCGATTCAACCTTGGGCCCAACCCCGATTGTCTTGCTGAGGCGCAGGTTGAAGGCGATGCTCGGCGGACCATCTCCCAGGTTCATTGGCACAAGCGAATCCCCCGAACCCGGCTCCGCGTTCAGACAGCCAAACTGCGTCTGGTAATACTGGTTGCTCCCGGCAGTGCACTCCGAAGCATCAGCATACGAGGGGCGATTGTTGAGGAATTGGTCCCCCGTCAGGTCGTAACTTGAGACAACATTGTACGGACGACCGGAGCGTGCAATGAGAAACGGGTTGAAGCGCAGTGCCCACGGGCCCGTGTAGTTGCCCATCAGGAAGATCATGTTTCGCGACACAAAACTTGCCCGGCCGTAATCCTGACTGAGGTTGTACGAATTCGAAGCTGTACCGCCGGCGCCGTCAGTATTCGCAAATGACAGGTTGTAGAAACCGAAGAAGCTCAATTTCGGCGAGATGCGCGAATTCACATTAAGAATCATCTGATTCTCTTTGAATACTGCTTCGGGATAGTACTCATCAATGATGCCGAGACTGGAGTCGGGGCGCGGGCCGGTGGAACTGTTGTAAAAGGTCGTGCCGGGCAGCGGCGTGTACGCGTTTGCGTTGCGAGTCACCATCTGGTGGACACCAAATGAGTGAAGGTAGGTGCCGGTCAAGGTAGTGGTCTTGGTCAACTGCCGCTCGATGCTCGTTCCCAGTTGCTGGGTAGATGGCGAGCGATACGTGGGCGAAAGCTGAACGACTGTGGTTTCAGGCGTCGGCGCATATGGCGCCGCAGGCTTGCATGCCGTGAAGTCCATGTTGTTCAGGTCCGAACCGCTCAGGCAGGCGGGCGACTCCACAGTGGTCTGCGCCGAGCCGCTATTGACCCCTTGCCGCGCAACCGTCATCAGGTCGCTGATCGGCAGCCTGTCGTAGAAGATGCCGTAGCCGGCACGCAACACCGTCTTCGCCGGTTTCTTTCCTTTCGCGTCGAGCGCGTAAGCGAAAGCGACGCGTGGCGCCCAATCGCTGTGATCCGCGATGTGGTTTTGTGTCTCCCATCGCAATCCACCGGAAAGGGAAAGCCGCGGATTCACCTTCCAGTCGTCCTGAATGAAGAGTGAGCCGTCGAGCGTGTTCTCCGTGTACGCTACCTGTCCGGCAGTGATACTGAGATTTAAAAACTCATTGGGTGAAAGGCTCGTCAGGCTCTGGCCCTGGGCCAGTGCGTTGAGTGCATCGACATACCCATTCTGCGTAAAGACCAGCGTGCCATTGCGATTTGCATAGGAGGCATTGGCATCGCGATTATCGCGCAGCCACGCTCCAAACTTGATGGACTGCGATTTCACACTCATCGTGGTGTAGTTCTGCAATTCGAGATGATCCTGGTGATCGTTGGAGGACTGGCCCGTAGCCCCGCCGCCGGTAAAGTCGCCGCTCACAATGAGGGTAGGCATCGTGCTTACGGGGCTTATCGCCTCAAGCGCCCGCCGGTACTCGAATCGCGTTTCGTTCACCATGTGATCGTTGATGATCTGCGAATCGCTCAATTGGAAAGTATGCTCAGTCGTACTTGTTGTCACCGATTGCGAAGGAAGCGAGGTCGAGCCGATGTCGCCCGTCTCCGAGTCGTAGTACCACTGGTACCTCAGGGTGAGCGTGTTCTTCTGCCCGAGCTGCAGATCGAGCCGCGGAGAAACATTGATGTGGTTATGCGGGTTCGCAAGTGCGCCCGATGAACGCGTCGCCGCGATCGAGTAAACTCCGGTGCTCGGATCAAGTACCGCCGGGAAGTAGCTGTAGACCGCCTGGTCGTGGTTGTCCCTCTGTTCCATGCTTATGAAGAACGATGACGTCTTGGTCAACGCCCCGCTGACGGTGCCGTTGTACTGGATCCGGTAATACGACGGCACGCTGGGCAGAAATGGGCTGCCCGTATTGAAAGCGCTGTCGTTGCCCATGATGAATGCTTGTCCGTGGAGCTTGTCAGTACCGGGCTTCGTAAGAATCTCGATGCGGCCGTAACCCAGCTTGTCAAACTCGGCCGAAAATGGATTCTGATTAATGCGGATCTCGCGGATCGCCGACTTGGGCGGAAGCTGACCGCCCGTAAATCCATCAATATAGATCTGCCCGCCATTCGGTCCGGCCGATGGGCCCGCCAATGCGGTAAGTTCATTCGACAACTCGTCAGGATCATCCGACAGCGCATCGAGATCCTTGTCTTTCAGGATTACGGAACTCGCATTCGCTCCCGCTTCCACGCTTACGGTCGGCGTTTCATCGCTGACCACCACGCTTTGCTGGGCGACTTCAATCGCCATCGCGATGTCAACGCGCTTGATCTGTCCCGCCGCAACCGGAATGGCCTGCGACTGGAACGCCGCGAATCCAGTGAACTCGGCATGCACAATGTAGCTGCCGGCTGCCAGCCCCGTCACAGAGTACAAACCGCTAGCGTCTGCAGTCGCTGTACCAACAGTTTTTCCACCACTCGTGGTGATCGTTACTTTGGCGCCGGGGATGAGCGCGCCGGTCTGGTCTGCGATATGGCCGTGAATCGTGGCCATCCCGCCTGCGGCCGCTGGCGCGGTGGCCGATTGTGCGTGCGCAGCCAGACTTGCCAAACCAAGGGCCAACGCAATCAAAAAATGAAGAAAACAATGGTGTCTTAAATGCACGAATTCCTCGCTGAATCTCTGTAAATCGCAAAGCTGGTTTGATTATTGTGTTCCTTCTTCGCCGCCGCCGCCGCCCGAGCCCATGCTCCAGTTGGCCAGCAGATTGCGCGAGGCATCGGGGCTCTCAAGCAGGGGCTCGACTCCAACCAGCAGCTTGATCGCGGTTACGTCGGTGGCGCCTTCGGTCGATACCAGCATGACCGCTTCGCCTTTCTTTATGTCGTCAAGTTTCACCGCCGGCGCGCGATCAAGAACCTGTCCCAGCCCAACATTGCTTCGGCGTCCCTGTCCTGCTCCCATCCCACTGCTTTGTCCTGACCCCGCCTGAGCAGGCGCGGCGGTTCCACCCTGCGAACGCGCCGGCATCATGGTCCCGCCGGCCGCCGGGGTAGTGCCTTTCAGACGGGCCGCAATCATCTTTGCCATCACGTCAGGCAGGCGCCGCATCTCTGCATCCGCCGTAATATGCACCGTCACATTCTTCTTCGTTGCCAGATCTTTTACTGTCAACGTCGATGCCCCCGTGTCGATTGAGGACACCACCCCCGAAATGTTCCTGAAACTCCCTGAAACCACCTCGGTGGCAGCAATCTCCGAACCGTCCGCATTCTTTTGCCCAAGCACCTGGAATTGATCGCCCGCTTGAACCGCATCGAGGGGCGCCGGCTGCGCATCCGCAAACCGGATCGAGCTCGGCGCATAACGCTTCAGAACCGTCGTCTTGCTGATGTGAACCGTGACCGTTTTCGCGGTTGGCCCCGCGCCAGTCGTAACTACAACGACGCCCGAAGCCGCATCAACGCTCTTCACCAGGCCGCCCACGCCGTTGCGTTGCCACTCATCGCGCTCCTGCTGCTGCTTCTGCGCGATGTCCGTCTGCTTCATTGCCACCAGTTGCAGCGCCTGCGGAATCGCGCCCGTCGCATTCGGGTCGAGCTTCACCAGCACCCGGTCCCCGGTAGCAAGATCGGTTAGCTGAATTGTCTCCGCCGCGCTCAGATCCTTCTGTCCAGGCGCCAGCCGCTTGATCACCGCCGACGCAGGCACTTCAGCCTGCTTTGATTCGCCCGCGTCCGTCTTGACCGTGATCGTGCTGCCATTGATCGAAGTGATCGTTCCGACGAATCGCGCCGGGGCCTGTGCACTGAGTCCCGTGCACACCGCGGCCAAAGCGCTCAAAGCAAATAACCGCGCCATCACGACTCCAAATCGATTGCAGTTCCTGCTCTTCATCTTTCTCTCCGCGCATCCACAGTCAAAACGCTGCGCTGTAATCGTTATCTGTTTCGGTAGACGAAGCAGCCTCGCAAAAGGTTGAGAAACAGTGTCAAACTATGAACCCATTTTTGCGATCGTTTCGACGGGTCTTATATAGAAGTAGACATGGCACTTAACTGAGATAAGTTTCTTAAGGAAATCTTAAGCTCCGCGACGCCACGAGCCGAGTGTGTTCCGACTGCCCATCCGTACCAATCCGCGGATCAAGATTCGCAGGGCTCGCCTCAATCAAAAATACAAACGTCTGCGGATCGCGCTTCGACGAGTGACATCCAATAAGTGAGCATCAAAACCCCCAATGATTTGGATGCGAGCTGCGCGATTTGTCTAACGCGGGGTCTTGTGTCAGGGCACGACTTCAGTCGTGCCGATATCACTCGCCCAAAAAACGTGGGCTTTGGCCCCTGAAGAAAACGCCAGGAACCAATGAGCCTGCTTTGAGCCTGAGGAAGGGGTTCACCCTTGAGGTCCGAAACGCGAAACCACCCTCGCAAAATCCGCCTATGCATGCGTGATTTGCCCCAGAACCGCCGGCCGTTTCGCCCCTGTCGCGGCCGGCACATTTCCAGGAAGCCGATGCCACGTCATCCAGGCCATCAGCGCAAACGCCGCCGCCTCCTTCGCCTCTGCTGGAAGACCGAACGTCTCGATCGTCGTCACCTTGCACCCCAGCGGTTCAAGCCTCGTCGTCAGCATCGACATTAGCGTGGCATTCCGTGCGCCTCCGCCAGACACGATGTAGTCAACCGGCGCGCCCTGCATCTTCTCCATTACAAATCGTTCGAAGCCTCGCGCAATACTTTCGGCCGTAAGCGCTGTCGCCGTGGCCAGCGCATCTTCAGGCTTCTGGCTCACGCGTCGGCAAGCCGCGAGAAACTTCGCCGCATACTCGCGTCCGAACTCCTCGCGCCCGGCCGTCTTCGGCGGCCGCAACGCAAAGTACCGATTGCGCAGCATCTGCACAACCACAGAATCGAGCACTCGCCCCTTCGCCGCAATCGCGCCATTGCGATCGTAGGATTTCCCAAGGAGCTTTTCCGCCAGCGCGTCCATCACCATATTGCCGGGGCCGGTGTCGAACGCGAACTCCTCATCGATGCTTGCCCCTGCCGGAATTGCTGTCAGGTTGGCGATGCCGCCAATGTTCTGCAGCACCCGCCCGCGCTTTGGGTCCGCAAACAGAACATAATCCAGCAGCGGAACCAGCGGCGCGCCCTGCCCGCCCGCTGCCATATCCGCAGGCCGAAAATTCGAAACCACGGGTACACCCAGTTCCGCTGCAATCAACGCAGCTTCGCCCGCTTGCCATGTGCACGCAGAATTTCCTGCCTGCATACGATGCCGTTTGCGCCTGGTGATACAGGGTCTGCCCATGGCACCCGATCAGATCGATCTGAATCTTATGTCGAGCTACCGTCGCCTTCACCGCCTCGGCATACGCGATGCCCAGCCGCCAATTCAACCGCGCGAATTCCGCCGTCGAGGTCGTCTTCGCATTCATCGCCGCCAGCACCGCACGACGCAGCGCAGCAGGGTATCGAAATCCCTCGTGCGCCAGCAGCGTGAGCTTCGGCCGGCCCCTCAATGGTGCAATCCGCACCACGGCAACATCGATTCCGTCAGCCGACGTCCCGCTCATCACTCCAGCTACAGTCATCGGCTTCAACTTCACGAAGCCTCCGCCGGAGACGCCGCCCGCGGTGCAGCAACGGCCGAAGCATCCAGAATTGTCGCTATCGTTTCGTTGAATCCCAGAATGCTCTTCCGCAACGCTTCGAGCTTTTGTGGACTCAGCGCCGTCGACACACCGCGCGCATACAGCCGGGCTCGTTTCCTTTCAGTGTCGCGCGCCGTCGCCATGAGAATCTTCCGAAACGCCGCAGACCGCTCGCCTTCCGAGACCAACGCCTCATACGTACGCAAAATCAACTCCGCGCTGTGGCAGATCTCCAGCAGATCTGACCCCGCGCGGATCGCGGCGACCGCTGCCTCTTCCACCGGCAGAAACTTCAGAATGCCGCCCATCTCCAGATCGTCGGAGAGAATGATCCCCTTGTACCCAATCCGCTTGCGCAGCGTCTCCGCAATCCAGAATCGCGAAGCGCTCGCCGGCTCCTTCTTTCCCGGCGTGTCGCGGATATGCCGCATGATTCATCATGATCATCGGCATTTCTCGATGCAGTTCGCGATAGGGAACCAGGTCCTCATCCCACATCTGCTGCCACGTGCGCTGGATCTCCGGTGTTTCAAAGTGCGTATCGCCCCCCGCTCCGCCCAGCCCCGGAAAATGCTTTCCGCACCCCACTACTCCCTGCGCCGCAATCCCAGCCAGAAACTCGTGCGCATATCCAATCACTTCCGCAGCATCCACACCCGCAGTCCGCGTCCCCAGCACCTCGGACGCTTCGGGCAATGCCAGATCCACCACCGGCGCCAGCGTCGTATTAAATCCGAACGCCTTCACCGCCCGCGCGATCAAGTCTCCATGCTTTCGTGCCAGCGCAGACGATACGGGCGCCCCAGCCTTTCCTGTCTTTCGCGAGCGCATCGCTGCCGCCACTGCCTGCGCCGATGCAATCGGCGCCAGCGCATCGCGCAGCCGATTCACCGTCCCGCCTTCTACGTCCACGCAGCGCACAGCCTTGCGCAGAACCGAATCCGGTCGCTTCAAGCAGTAGTGCCCGCGTCTGTTGCGCGTCCGCGATGTTTCGCCTGAACAGAATGACGCCGCCCGGGCGCACCAGCCTGAGCCATGCGCGTTCGAGCGCAGTCAGTTCCGTTCCGCTCAGTCCCACTACCAGCAGACTTCCCGCCGCTTGCCGAATCGTCGCGCTCATGATCTTCTCCTTGAGCTCCTGCTGCAACTCTTCCAGCAGATTCAATGCCTGCAGCGGCGTCAGCGCATTCACGTCCACCGCCTCGATCCGATCCACAATTCGCTGCGACAGCGGCGTAAAGATCGTCATCTGCATCGGCTCTGGGGCCGTCTCCACCTGCACGCTCTGCCGCTCCTGTTTCTCATGCTGCCGCAGCACATGCTTCGCCCGCTCGATCACCACCGCCGGCAATCCGGCCAGCTTCGCTACTTCAATACCGTAACTCTTGCTCGCTGCTCCCGGCTCAATCGTATGCAGAAACACAATCCCGCCCGCGCCTTCTTTCACGCCCACGCGCAGATTCCGCACGCGCGGCAGTTTCTCCGCCAGCATGGTCAACTCGTGATAATGCGTCGCAAACAGCGTGCGCGCGCCCGTCTCCGCATGCAGATACTCAACCGTCGCCCACGCCAGCGACAGCCCATCGAATGTTGCGGTACCGCGCCCCATCTCATCCAGCAGAATCAACGACCGCCTCGTCGCGGTATTCAGAATCGTCGCCGTCTCCGTCATCTCCACCATGAAGGTCGAGCGCCCGCGCGCCACGTTATCGCTGGCGCCGATGCGCGTATAGATGCGATCCACCAGCCCCAGCCGCAAACTCTGCGCCGGAACAAAGCTTCCCATCTGCGCCATCAGCACCAGCATTGCCGCCTGCCGCAGATATGTGCTCTTGCCGCCCATGTTCGGCCCCGTAATCAGCAGCAAGCTCGGCCCTTCATCGCTTGCGCTGAGATACAGATCGTTGGCAATGAACCGCCCCTCGCGCGTCTCCTCCATCCACTGCTCAATCACCGGATGCCGCGCCGCCACAGCCTCCAGCACTGGCTCGTCGGCCAACACAGGCCGCACATACCGCCGTAGCGCCGCCAAGATGCGCAAAGTTCGTCAGCAGATCCGCCTCTGCCACCGCTGCCGACGTCCGCCGAATCCTTCCCGCCGCCTGCAACACCTTCGCACGAAGCTCCAGAAAGATCCGCTTCTCAATCTCGATGCAGCGATCGTGCGCCGTGAGAATCTTGACTCTCGTACTCCTTCAGCTCCGGCGTCGTAAACCGCTCCGCATTCACTAACGTCTGCTTGCGTTCATAGTCCGCCGGCGCCATCGCCAGATTCGACTTCGTGATCTCGATGTAATATCCGAACACCGAGTTGTAGCGCACCTTCAGCGAACCAATTCCCGTCCGCGTGCCGCTCCCGCTCCTCGATCGCTGCAATCGACTGCCGGCCTGTGGATCGAAATCGCCCGCAACTCATCCAACTCCGCATCTACGCTCGCCGCAATTGCTCCACCATCGGCCATCGTCAGCGGAGGCTCCGCCACCAGCGTCGTCGCAATCCGCGCGGTCACATCCTCCAGCGTGTCGAGCCGCCCGATCAGTTCGCGCCACAGCGGAGCCTGCATCGCCTCCAGCGCGGTCTTCAACCCCGGCAACCGTGCGAGGCTCGCCGCCAGCGCCACGCACATCGCGCGGTCCCGCAGAGTCAAGACTCAGCCGCGCCAGCAGCCGCTCCAGATCAAGAATTCCATCAAACGCCCGCCGCACCTCTTCGCGCTTCAGCAGATCGCCGTGCGCCTTCAGCCACCGCTTCATACCGCGCGTTCAGTGTCGTCGGCATCAATCAGCGGACGCAGAATCGTCGCCCGCAGCAGCCGCTTTCCCATCGGCGTCGTGCACGCATCCAGCGTGTGGAACAGCGTTGCCCGGTCGTCCTGCCCTGCAAACAACGGCTCAACCAGTTCCAGATTCCGCACCGTCACCTGGTCGAGTTCCAGCGCCGTCGAGTGCTCCTGAAACTTCAGCGAATCAATGTGCAGCGCCTCGTTCTTCTGCGTCGTCCGCACATAATGCAGCACCGCACCCGCTGCAATCGCCGCTGCCTCGTGCCCTACCAGCCCGAACCCCTCGAGCGAGCGCACCTGCAATTGCCGCTCCACCAACGGCACCGCGAAATCGCGCGTCCACACCCAGTCTTCCACGCGGGTCTTCGCCGGAATCCGTTCGAGAGCGCCGGGATCTCCGCACTCGTCGCCAGCAACACCTCGCTCGGCCCTGCCAGCAGCAACTCCTCGAGCGCCTGCTGCCGCGCCTTTGCCCCCTGAAACTCCGCCGTCCGAAACTCTCCCGTAGAAACATCCAGCAGCGCCACGGCGCACACCAAATTTGGGTGCTCCATCTTGGCGCCGTCTTTAGGCCTAGCTTGGGATGGAACTCCGCCCAACTCAAAATACGCCGCCAGAAAATTGTTCCGCTCCTGCCCAAGCGCCGCATCCAGCGCCGTCCCCGGCGACAGAACCCGCGTCACCTCCCGCCTCACGATCTTCTTGGTGAGCTTCGGATCCTCCATCTGATCGCAGATGGCGATCCGATATCCCTTCCGCAGCAATCGCGTCAGGTATCCCTCGACGGAATGATAGGGAACCCCGCACATCGGCAACTGCCGTTCCCGATCCCGCGCCGTCAGCGTCAATTGCAGCTCCCGGCTCGCTGTTACCGCGTCGTCATAGAAGAGCTCGTAAAAATCCCCCATGCGAAAGAACAGCAGCGCATCGGGATTCTCCCGCTTTGCCGCCGACCACTGACGCATGAATGGGGTAGGCTCCAGCGACTTCCCGCCTGTCTTGCCCACCAGCGGCTCAGCAGGAGCTAATTCGAGTTCTTCAGGGTCAGGGGAAGACGGCGGCGCCGCCGCGGATTGGAGGTCTGCGGGTTGCACGATTCCCTACAGATTATCGTGACGAGGCGCCTTCGTGGCTGTGCAGAACAAGGGGTAAACCCACTCGATTCCCAACCCGGCGTCTGGATCCCATGCCGCGCTTTCAGCTTGTATGATTTCCTCACTCATCAAAGAATCCAGCGAGCCCAGCGAAAGCAAAATCAGCCAATGTCCAACAGCCTGAGCATTACCTCCGATCTCGATAAGGCCAAGATCTTCGAATGCCCCAACTGCAAGCAGACCATCGACACAGCATCACCCCAGTGCCGCTTCTGCTCCGCATCCATCGATCCGCAGGCTGCCGAAGCCGCCGCGGTTCGGATGGCCCGCATCAATCGCGCCTGCAGCGACGCCAGCTATCTCAAGATCGCCGCCCTCTGCGCTCCTGCGTTCCTTCTCATCTTCTTCATTCCGTTTATGACATTGCTTGGGGAATTGGGACTGATATTCCTCGCACTCGCCGTTCCCGTCTGGATTGCTCTCTGGTGCTTCCGCTTCCTCCGCGTTCAAACAGACGATCTCGACTTCCGCCAAGCGAAGAGGACCGTCTTTATCGTTGCTGTTGCCTGGGCGATCCTGGTCGGCTTGAAAATGCTCTGATTACGGAATTTGAATCCGCCATAAGTGTCCCGCAACACCCTCAACCGACAGCGCAAACAGGCAAACCGATGCCGCCGGACCGATCGCAAGTCCCATCGTTCTTATAGCCTCCTGTCCTTTGCGGATTGAGATCACAACATCGCGGCTGCTCGATCCGTTACGGTGATTTGGATCACAGTATACTGAGACCTAAGGCTTTAGATTTGAGTTCGGCATGCATCTCCTCTGGCTCCGAGTCGCGACCGTTCTTTACTTCGCGGCAAGCTACGCAATTTTCCCCGCCGTGCTCTACTCCTCCGTGCGGGCGCGGGCCTGGTGCGTACATCTGGGCGGCATGGCCTTCTTCTTCCATTTTGTTTCCGTCGTGGAAATGCTCGTCCAGGCGCATCGCTGGATGCCCGTCGGCGCCCGCGAAGCCGAATCGCTGCTAGGATTTGCCGTCGCCGGCCTGTTCTTCCTGGCCTGGTGGCTCTACGACGCCATCTCCCTCGGCGTCTTCGCCCTCCCCATCACATTCTTCCTGGTTTTCGTCCCCGCACTTGGTCTCAAAGGCTACAGTTTTCCCTCAGAGGGCGTCAGGACCAGCTGGCTCATCGCCCACATCACAGCGCTTTTGGCCGCCTACGCCGCTTTGGGGTTCAGCCTTTTGGCCTCGCTCCTTTACCTCGTGCAGGAGCGCCGCCTGAAAGCCAAAATCAAGTCCAACGAAGACTCCTGGTGGATCCCACTCGACTGGCTGCCCCCACTCGATACCCTTGAGCGCATCGCGCACGCCATGCTGCTCTTTGGCTTTCCGTGCATGACCGTCGGCCTCATCCTCGGTGCCGTTCTTGTCCAGGAAACCTCGCTCGGCGCAGCCTACTTTCTTGATCCCAAAGTCATCGCCTCCTACGCGATGTGGGGACTCTACGTCCTCCTGCTCTTCCTGCGTCAATCCGCCGGCCTGCGCGGCCGCAAAGCAGCCTATCTCTCCGGCGCTGTCCTCGTCGTCATGCTCGGCGTGTGGGCCGCTAACACTGTCAGCCACGTTCACAGGTTCGGTGCCCCATGAGCAAGCTCGTTCTCATCGGCGTCAACCACAAGACTGCGCCCATCGAGTTGCGCGAACGCATCGCCATCTCCCGCGACGATCTGCCCGACGCTACCCGCGCCCTGGCCGCGCAACCCGGGGTCAGCGAGTGCATGATCGTCTCCACCTGCAACCGCGTCGAAATGCTCGCCGCAGTCGAGTCGCCGGAAACCGACCTCACCCAGTTTCTGCACAACCACTTTGGTTTGGACCAGGCACTTCTCGCGCCGCACATCTACGAGCATCGCGATCAGCAGGCCGTCCGCCATCTCTTCCGCGTTGCCGCCAGCCTTGACTCCATGGTCGTCGGCGAGCCGCAGATTCTCGGCCAGGTCAAAGAAGCATTCGCCACCGCGCGGGCTGCGGGAACAATCTCAGGCCAGCTCGAGCATCTTTTACAATCCGCCTTCGCCGCAGCGAAGCGCGTCCGGACTGAAACGGCGATCGGTTCCAACTCCGTCTCCATCGCATCGGTAGCTGTTGAACTCGCCCGCAAGATCTTTGGATCACTGCAGGGCCGCACCGTCTTCCTTGTAGGCGCAGGCAAGATGAGCGAACTCGCCGCCCGTCATCTCGTGCAGCAGGGCGCAGGAGCCATCCTCGTTACCAACCGCACGCTCGAGCGCGCCCGTCAACTCGCCGAGCCCTTCAACGGCCGCGTCATCCCCTTCGAAAAGCTCTACGAGACCGCCACCGAAGCCGACATCGTCATCAGCTCCACCGGTGCGCCGCACCCCATCTTCCGCCGCGAACACGGCCAGCAGTTCATGCATCGCCGCCGCAACCGCCCCATGTTCTTCATCGATATCGCCGTGCCTCGCGACGTCGATCCGGCGATGAACAAGGTCGAAGGCATCTTCGTCTACGACATCGATGACCTGCAGGCTGTTGCTGCCTCGCATATTGCCGAACGCCAGACGCAGGCCGGCGACGCCGAGGCCCTCATCAACGCTGAGGTTGAGCGCTTCCATCAACGCCGGCGCGCCGTTAACGTCGCTCCGGCCATCGTCTCGCTGCAGCACCAGGCCGAAGAGATTCGCCAGAACGAGCTCAAGCGCATGCACGCCAGGCTCGGTATCCTCAGCGAGGAGCAACTTGCCGCAGTCGAAGCTCTCACCCGCGGCCTCGTCAACAAGTTTCTCCATCCCCCCATGCAGGCTCTCAAGCAAGCCGCACGCGAAAACGACTCCACTCGCGTCGATGCGCTCTGCGAAACGTGGTCGCTGCCCTCGGTAGCCGAAGCAATTCCCAAGCCGGTTGAGGCAGAATCGGAACCTTCTCCTTCTGCCTTCCGCGCTGAAGAGAGTAAAAGCGCGGAGCGCAGCGAAACCAGCGCCGTGGGAGGCAAATGAATCTGCGCATTGGCAGTCGCGGCTCGCAGCTCGCACTCTGGCAGGCCAACCACATCGCCGCGCTTTTGCGCGAGCAGGGCCACGACATCGAGATCGAAATCATCAAAACCACTGGCGACCGCCTGCAGGAAGTGACCTTCGCACAGGTCGGCTCCAAGGGCATGTTCACCAAGGAAATCGAAGAGGCGCTCGCTGATGGCCGTGTCGACCTCGCCGTCCATTCGCTCAAAGATTTGCCTACTGAACTCCCAGGCTCCTTTACTCTCGCCGCCACGCCGCCGCGTGTCGATCCCCGTGATGTGCTCGTGTCGGTCAAATACCACAGCCTGGCTGCGCTCCCGCTCGGAGCCGTTGTAGGCACCAGCAGCCAGCGCCGCCGCGCGCAGCTTCTCGCCCTCCGTCCCGATATCCAGGCCGTTGAATTCCGCGGCAACGTCGACACCCGCCTGCGCAAACTTGCAGAGGGGCAGGTCGACGCAATCCTTCTCGCCGCCGCCGGCCTTGACCGCCTCGAAAAGACCGAGTGGGTCCGCGAGCGCCTCGACCCCAAGGACTTTTGTCCCGCCGCCGGCCAGGGCTCTCTGGGCATCGAAACCCGCAAAGACGATTCGAAAACCATCTCGGCAATCGCGTTCCTCGACGACCATGCGACCCGCTTCGCCGTCACTGCCGAACGCGCTGCTCTTGCTGCACTTGGCGGAGGCTGCCAGGTCCCCATCGGCATTCACTGCCGCATCGCCCCCCAGAATGAGGCCGGCGAATGGCAGGAGATCTTCGCAGTCGTCGCGGATCCTGCAACCGGCAAAGCCATCCGCATTCATCACGAAGCGCGGCGCACCGAAATGGGCCCGCAAGCTCTCGGCAAACTGGTCGCCAAAAAGCTCATCGAGGCGGGCGCCGCCCCACTCCTTGAAGCCACCGCCACCCAGCCCCCCGCCGGCGCCTCCGCTTAAACGCCCGCACATCAAAGCGGAGGGAGCAGCGGGCTTCAGGTCCCTGAATTCGGCCCCTGATTCTAATCGGCCTTTAGGCCCGAGCTCGGAACCAACTGTTCGAAACGCACGACTTCATCCGGGTCGAAATGCCCCAGAAAACGCCAGGGACCTTAGCCCGTGATGCGATGATGGAATCGAACCATGACTTTACCTCTTGCCAACAAGCGCGTCCTCGTTACCCGCGCCGCGCATCAGGCCGGGAAGCTTAGCGAGGGTCTTCGTGCTGCTGGCGTCGACCCAGTGGAAGTCCCCGTCCTCGAGATCCACCCGCCCGCAAGCTACGATCCGCTCGATCACGCGCTTCAGCACCTCTACGGCTACGATTGGCTCATTCTCACCAGCGCCAACACCATTCGCGCCGTCGTACAGCGCGCCACATCTCTGAATCTATCCCTGCGCAACCCCGGTCCGCACATCGCTGCCATCGGTCAGGCCACGGCAGAAGCAGCCCGCCTGGCCGGACTTCACGTCACCCTCACTCCCGAAAGCTATGTCGCCGAAAGCCTCGTTACCGCGCTCGCCACCCGCATCCAGGGCAAGCATGTCCTGCTGGCCCGCGCCGCCATCGCGCGCGACGTAATCCCCGACGCCTTGCGCAAAACCGGAGCGACAGTCAACGTTGTCGATGCTTACCAGAACATGATTCCGGCCAGCGCTGCCGACCAGCTTCGCGCCGCCATGGCCTCTCGCATTGATGCCGCCACCTTCGCCAGCTCCTCCAGTGCCACCCATCTCGCGGAAGTGGCCCGTGCGGCGAAGATCGCATTCCCATTGGCTGGCGTCAAAGCCATCTCCATCGGTCCTGTTACCACCGCCACTCTCCGCGAACTTCACTGGGAACCCGCAGCCGAAGCCCAACCTCACGACATCCCAGCCCTAATCGCCGCAACCATCCAGGTCCTCAGCGCATAGCAACAGGCGCGTTACTCCGCTTCAACTCGTCAAGGGCGCAATCTTCAGTGGATCGGAAGCTGTTTTTCAGCTCCACCACGTCTTGTCCTTCGACTTGCACAGCGTCTCCAGGTTGCACTTGTCGCACTTGGGATTGCGCGCAATGCACACCTGTCGTCCATGATGAATCACCTGGTGCGAAAAACGGATCCAGTGATCCTTCGGCAGAATCCGCATCAGGTCCTGCTCAACCTTCTCGGCTGTATCGGACTTGGTGAGATCGAGCCGATGCGCAATACGAAAGACATGCGTGTCTACTACCACGCCTTCTGCTTTGCCGTAACTCACGCCCAGCACCACGTTCGCCGTTTTGCGCGCCGCACCGGGAATGGTGATCAGCTCCGCGAGCGTCTCGGGAACCTTGCCGCCGAACTGCTCCGTAATCTTCTTCGCCGCGCCCTGGATCGACTTGGCCTTGTTGCGAAAGAATCCCGTCGTGCGAATCAGCTCCTCTAGCACCGGCAACTCTGCCTTCGCCATCGCCGCCGGAGTAGGGAAACGCTTGAACAACTCCGGCGTCACCATGTTCACCCGCACATCCGTACATTGTGCGGAAAGAATCGTAGCCACCAGCAGCTCCCACGGCGACCCGATGATTCAGCGCACAAACCGCGTCTGGATAAGCCTCATCCAACGCTTTGAGAATCGCCGCAATCCGCTCAGGCGCGAGATCTCGAGAAACAGCAACACGCTTCGCCGATGCCTTTAAAGGCTTCTTTTTCGGCTGAGAGTTTTTCGCGGCCATATTGATTTTCACTGATCAGGTGCGTGTTTTCCAGGTCCAACGGGTCGAGAACTGAGAAATTCCGGTTTGATTATTGTTTGGAATATGGGTATGGGAGACCGGATCCCATCACAATTCGAAACCAAATCATTTCCATGCTCACCGAAAAAAGTCCCTCGCCGGGAATCTGCCAATTTTTCCTCAAGTGACCGAAACCATCATCGACAATCATCGCCCCATAAAGAGTGACTCGCGAATCCTTTGGATCAAATTCCCACTTGCCGTGAGCCGTTGTCGGTAGCTTTTGCTTAATCTCAACACGCTGAAGAAAGGTTCCGTCCCTGTTGAGGGAGATGCTCTCGGTACCGTACGGATAAGTCGCTACATAAAGGCCATAGACCCTGTCGGGAGACACATTGATCGAGCAGCCAGCGAAAGCTGTCAAAATCGCGAGGATAATCAGAGGACTGAGGCGCATACGAGGCACCGAGTCGAATCCGATCACTAAAGAACCAGTCTTCCGTTCAGCCCACGCACCGAGCTTCTCCACCGGCAACCGCACGCCGATAAAGAACTGCCCGAACAGCGCATACACCGCGCTCACTTCATCGAACCGCATCTCGTAGATCAGCTTCTTGAACACCACCGGATCATCGGCGAACAGATCGACGCCCCACTCCCAGTCGTCCATTCCGATCGATCCCGAGATGATCTGCTTCACCACGTCGCCGTAGCGCCGTCCGATCATGCCGTGTTCATGCATCATCCGCTGCCGCTCTGCAAACGGAACGGTGTACCAATTCACCTGTTCCCCGCGCTTGCGGTCCATGGGATAAAAGCAGAGATACTTTGCATCCGGAATAGTAGGGAACAGCCGCGGCTTCATCGCGTCGGCGCCGCGTTGAAGCGATGCAGCAATCTCTGCATTCCACTCCGCAGAATGCGCCTCAAATCCCTTTGCGGCGGCCGCCTCATACGTCTTGCGGCTGGACTCATAGAGTCCCAGCTCGACGACAGAAACATACGAGTGTGTTGGCGTCAGAAAGTCGTAAAACGTCGTCTGCGCCAGGTCCAGCTCTACCTGGTTCAAGGCCTCGAGAGAGTCGCGAAAGTGCACGAGGATCAGATCACCCTTGTGCCCAAGCTGCGAGAAGAGCCCGGTTTGCGCACCGGCGCCTGCACCGTGCTCCAACTGCTTCAGTGCCGCGGCAAATTCACCGGCAATATGTCCGCGGTCGCCGGCGAGCGTAGCCCGCCACGCCTTCCAGTCGAAACGAAAGAACTGGTGCAGTACAGCAGACCCTTCAAGCGTAAGCGGAACAGGAGGAAACTCAGCCAACGGAAACACCTCGAATGTACGTTCGAATCAAGACAATCCTAGCAGGACCGGATCGCAGTTGGCCCCAATAGCAGACGAACAGAGAGAATCCGCAATCACGAAGCTAGCGCTCGGCAACGAGGTCCAGCAGATCGAAGAACTCGGGAAAGCTGATGGCCGCAGACTCTGCGCCCTGGATCAGCGTTTCGCCTTCGGCGCGGAGCGCGGCGACGCTGAAAGCCATCGCGATGCGGTGGTCGCCGCCGGAGTCGATGACCGCTCCGTGAAGCTGCTGCCCGCCAGGAACGTCGAGGCCATCTTCGAACTCTTCCACTTCGGCGCCCATGGCGCGGAGATTGCGCGCGACAAGCGCAATGCGGTCCGACTCCTTGACGCGAAGTTCCTTTGCATCGCGAATGCGGATGCCGCCGCTGGTGTAAGGCCCGATGGCAGCAAGTACAGGAAGTTCGTCGATAAGCTGCGCGGCGAGTGCCCCGCTGATTTCGGTGGAACGCAGGCCATCGTCGTCCGCGGTGATCTGCACGGTGCCGACGAGTTCGGAGTGGGCTTCCTGAAGCTGAAGAACGGCGATGCGCGCGCCGAGTGTCGTGAGGACGTCGAGTAGCGCGGCGCGCGTTGGGTTCAGACCGATGCCGTCGAGAATGAGGCCGGAGTTGGGGAAGAGAGCAGCGGCGCAGAGAAAGAATGCGGCGGAAGAGATGTCGCCGGGGACTGTGGCTTCGATGGCCTGCAGCGTCTGCGGGCCGGTGATGGTGATGGAGTCGATGGAGCGCGTGAGCGTGGCACCAAAGGCTCGGAGAGCGAGTTCGCTGTGATCGCGGGTGCGCAGTGCTTCGCGGACGATGGTAGTTCCCTCGGTTTGGAGTCCGGCGAGCAGGACGCACGTCTTCACCTGGGCGCTGGGAACTGGCGTGGTGTAGTCGATCGCGTGAAGCGGGCAGCCCTCGATCATCACCGGCGCGTGGCCTTCGGTGAGGGTGAGGTGAGCACCCATTTCTGCAAGCGGCTTGCGGATGCGCTCCATGGGGCGGCGCGAGAGCGATGCATCGCCGATGAGAGTGAAGTTGCCCTGTTGCGGCGCGAGCAGGCCGGAGATCATGCGCATCGTTGAGCCGGAGTTGCCGCAATCGAGCGGATGATTCGCGGGCGTGACGCGGCCGCCGACGCCGTCGATTTCAATCCGGCCGTCATCCAGCTTGCGAACCTTGGCGCCGAGAGCCTGCATGCAGGCGAGAGTAGACGCGCAGTCGGCGCCGGTGGAGAAGTTGGAGAAGCGCGAAGTGCCTTCCGCGAATGCGCCCAGCAAGGCGTAGCGGTGGCTGATGGATTTGTCGCCGGGCAGGCGCAGGGTGCCGAGGATGTTGCGCGCGGGACGGATGATGCGTTCTTGGGTGGTCGTGGACAAAGGAGCTCCGAAGTTTGGGGTCTATCTCAGTTTAATGGAAGAGATCAGAGACAGCTGATCCGTTAGACCACGCGCGAGGACGGGAAAAATGACAGCAGGAAGTTCGCTCCGCTTATCTCATCCTGCTGCGCCGGACGAGGCCTCAAGTGCTTCGCTCAGGATGATACCCTGCGACCGTGATTACTTGACGCAAGCACGATGATGGTTTCGTCGTCGAAGCGGTCCTGTGCGCCCTGAAACTGCGTGACGTCCGACAGGATGGCGGCGGCGATGTGCTGGGCGGGAAGATCGCGGCTGCCGCAGAGAAGACTGGCGAGGCGTTCTTCGCCGTACATCTCGCCCTTCTCGTTTTCGGCGTCGAGAATTCCGTCGGAGACGAAGACGATGGCGTCGCCGGGCTGCGTGGCCACGTTGAATTCTTCGTAAGTAGCGTTGGGGAACATGCCCAGCGGGAATCCTTCGGCCTTGACCGTGATGGACTCACCGCTGCGGCAGAAGATCGGCTGTACGGCGCCGGAGTTGGCGACTTGCAGCGTCCGGTTCTCGTCGTTCCAGAGCGCGAAGAGCATGACGACGTATTGCGATTCGAGGCGGCGCTCCTGCAGCGCATCATTGAGCACGGCAAGCATTGCGGCGGGAGCGAGCTTCTGCTGCGCGGCCGAGCGCATGATGCCGCTGACCAGCGCGGCGAAAAGCGCCGCGGGCGCGGCCTTGCCGCTGACGTCGCCCAGCACGATGGCGGTCTGCTCCGGGCGCGTATTCGAGGAAGTCGTAGAGATCGCCGCCGATCGTGCGTGCGGGAAGGAAGCTGACGGCCAATTCGGCGTGCTTGTGGACGGGTGGCGTGGTCGGCAGCAGGCGAAGTTGAACTTCGCGCGCCATGGCGATGTCGCGTTCAAGCTGCTGTTCCTGGCGCTTGACGGCCTGGTAGAGGCGCGCGTTTTCAATGGCGATGGCAACCTGCGCGGCCATCGTGGTGAGCGTGCGCACGTGGTCTTCGTTGAAGAATGCGGCGCGCGTGTGCTCCAGATCGAGCACGCCGATCACGCGCTCTTTGTAGAAGAGCGGAACGACGAGCTCGGAGCGCGTCTCTGCATTCATGGGCAGATAGCGCTGGTCCTTGCGCACGTCGGGGACGTTGATAGGTCGCCACTCGCGCACGGCCGCGCCGACCAGGCCGCTGGTGACGGAGATGCGGCGCATGGGGGCTTGCGCATAGCCGAACCGCCAGGCGTAGCGGGTGATGAGTGTGTCGCCCTTCTCATCGAGCAGCATGATGGAGAACATCTGGTAGTCGATGAGGCGTCGCAGCAGTTGGCCCACTTTCGCGAGCAGCGGATCGAGATCGAGAATCGAAGTCAGTTCGGTGGAGATCTCGTTGAGGACGGTCAGGGTTTCCGCCTGGCGGGAAACGCGGGTGTAGAGACGCGCGTTTTCGATAGCCTGCGCGATGCGGGATGCCGTCAGCGTGAGCAGGTGAAGGTGCTCGGGCTTGAAGAAGTCGGGCTGCTCGCTTTCGAGATCCATGACGCCGATGAGGCGGTTTTTGGCAATGAGCGGAACGGCGAGCTCAGAGCAGACGTTGGGGTTGGCGGAGATGTAGCCTTCGACTTTGGTGACGTCGTTGATGAGCATGGGTTGGCGGGTGAGGGCGACCTGGCCGATGACGCCTTTGCCAAGCGGAAAGCGCATGCGGGCGGCTTCGGGTGTGTGGCCGATCTGGAAGCGCATGCGGAGGTCGTTGGTGCGGTCGTTGAGGAGGAAGATGGCGAAGATGCGGTAAGGGATGATCGAGCGGACGAGCTCAGAGGTGCGATTGAGAAGGGTTTGCAGGTCGAGCGTGGTGTTGAGCGCGTCGGCCATGTGGGTGAGGAACGCAAGGTCGGTGGTTTCGACACGGGCGTTTTGGGGATCGATATGGGCGTGCGGGTTTTCAGAATCGGCGGGGCGGTAGTCGCCCTCATACTCAGGCTCCGGCCGCGTAATTGGTGGGGTAGAAGACATGGGGAACTGAAGTCGATGATACAAGAACAGGGACCAGGGATTAGGGACGTAGAGGGACAGGAAATGGCTTTGGAGCTAAAGCAAAGCGGAGGGATAGCCACGCTTATCCCACGAACGATAAACGTTCGCGAGGCCTAGAGGTGCCCTCGCTCAGACTGCCCCTTGGTCGGCTAATTGCCAGGAACTGATGCTACGTCACTCTGCTCCAAGTTCGCGAACGATGGAAACTGATGCAGAGGCGCCGATGCGATTCGCGCCGGCTTCGAGCATCGTTTTCACGTCGGCGAGGGTGCGGATGCCGCCGGAGGCTTTTACGCCGCAGCGTCCTCCCGCAACGCCACGCATGAGTGCCACATCGGCTGCGGTGGCTCCGCCGCCTGCGAATCCCGTCGAAGTCTTGATGAAGTCGGCGCCAGCCTGGATTGCGAGCTCAGCGCCGCGAAGCTTTTCTTCCACAGTGAGCAGAGCGGTTTCAAGAATCACCTTGAGAAGCGCGCCGTTGTGATGCGCTACCGTAGCGGCGGCGTGAATCGTGTGCTGCACCGCGTGGTGGTTGCCGCTCTTGAGTTGCCCGATCGGGATCACCATGTCGAGTTCTTTGGCGCCAAGGCGTGCAAGCGCCGCCGCTTCCTGCCGCAGCGTCGAGACAAGCGAAGCCCCAAAGGGAAACCCGATGACGACGCCAACTGGGATGCCGGTGCCGGAGAGAATCTCCACGGCGGTTGGGACCCAAATGGGGTTCACCATGGCGCAGGCAAAACGGTAGCGAACAGCTTCGTCGCAGAGGCTTTCGACCTGGTCGCGCGAGGCCTCGGGTTTCAGAAGGGTGTGATCGATGACTCGCGCAAGAGATTGCCAGGATGCCATGGTCTCTTTGGTGAAACCGGCTGAATCGAATGTTCCGTGGTCGAACTCCAGATCTTCATCCCGGATCGGGGTAATGGCTGGCATTTTCTTGCTCCTTCTTTCACCGCTCTGAGCATTGGCGGCTTGGTTCTTTTATTCCGGCTGTCGAGTATAGCCCTTTGTGTTCCATTGAGCCACTGTCAACCGACACACCGTGGATACGAAAGAAATGGTGGCTTATCTCATTGGCCTTCGCCGGTTTGTGTTTCCTGATGCGTGATGTCCATGCGGGCGATGAGGCCGTCGCGGAATTGGTACGTATGGTAGACGGTGGTGTCGAGCAGGAGGTTGCCCTTGTGATCATGAACAACCTGGTGTACTTCGACCACCCATCTGCCGTCTTTGCCGGGCTCGATTCGAACCGGCTCGACAAGGGGACTGAGCGTGATGAACTGACGTGTCCAGTAAGCGCGAACCTCATCTTTCCCATGGACGTGGCCACCTTCAAGACCGTTCGCCCATTCCACCTTTGGATCCATGCGCGAGATTACCGCATCGATGTTACGGGAATTGAAATCGCGGTAGGCGCAGCGAAGGATTTCACGCTCGTCGGTCATGCAGTAAATTCCTTTGGTGATCTGCATTGCCTATGCGCTGGCGCAGTTGGGCAATGCTATTCGGGATGATCGGGCGCCATGAGGCAGATGTCGGGCAGATTGCGATAACGCTCGGCATAATCCATTCCATATCCGATGACGAATAAGTTTGGTATAGAGAATCCAACGTAATCCGCGTCTATCTTTTCGATGCGGCGCGAGGGCTTGTCGAGCAACGCGGCTATGCGCAGAGATTTCGGCTTGTGCTGCAGAAATATCTTGCGTAAATAGGCGAGGGTGAGCCCCGTGTCGAGGATGTCTTCGACGATGAGGACGTTCTTGCCTTCGATAGGCTCGTCAAGATCCTTGATGAGCTTGACGGCGCCGGAGGAACGCTGGCCTTTTCCGTAGCTGGAGACGGCAACGAAGTCGAAAGTGGTGTCTACCTGGACGGAACGTGCGAGGTCAGCGAGAAAGATCGCGGCACCTTTCAATACGCCCACCATTACCAGTTTCTCTTCGTTCATGTCGCGGGTAATCTGCGCACCCATCTCCGCGACGCGGCTGGCGATCTGTTGGCGCGTATAGAGAACCTCAAGTCCCTGGTAAGTGATAGTGGCCATGGAGACAGTATCGCGCGAGAAGTCGGGCGGCTGGATCATAACCTGTGAAAAATCCGAGTGAATTCGCCAGGGGACTCAACCGGAAGTTCGAGACCCAGTTTCAACCAGCAGCCGTCTATACTGAAAGAGAATGATTCCGTATCTCCACCTGAATCTGTTTTTCTGGCACCCCGAGATTCCCACTTTCGGCCTGATGTTGTGGCTGGCCGCAGTGGCGGCGGCCTTTGTGATGGATCGGAGCTTCAAGCGGTCCAAAGTGGATGCCGATGCAGTGGGGATGGTGGCCATTGCCGTTCTGGCGGGAATTGTAGGCGCCAAGCTGTGGCATGTGATTGATACGCCAAGCGAATTTCGCGACATGGGGTGGCGGGTGTTGTGGGATACCGCTGGATTTGCCTGGTTTGGCGGGCTCGTTTTCGGAATTTCGGCGCTGGTTTTCCAGGGATGGTGGGCCAAAATCGGCAGCCTTCGAACGCTGGATCTGGCGGCCCCGGCGGCAGCCATCGGCTATGGAATTGGCCGAATCGGCTGCTTTCTTTCCGGCGACGGATGCTACGGGATTGAGACCAATCTGCCGTGGGGCATGAGCTTTCCCAATGGGATCGAGCCGACACCGCCGGGCGTCCGTGTTCATCCCACCCCGTTGTATGAGTTCGGAATGGGGTTGCTGATCGGATGGTACCTGTGGTGGCGAGGTGGCAAGCGGCACGGGACTGGCGCGATTGTGGGAGAGTACCTGGTATTGAGCGGAATCGCCCGCTTTCTGGTTGAGTTCATCCGCCGCAATCCCAGGGTGATTTGGGGCCTCTCAAATGCCCAGTTGGCGAGTGCGGGATCTATTCTGGTGGGAGTCGGCCTGGTGTGGTGGGCTGCGCGCCGTCCATTGAGCGACCCGGATGCAGCTCGCGCGGGTTTGTCAAAGGCTGCTTGAGCGGAAGCCCCGGCCTGTGATGCGCCTGATGGCATCAGCGGACAACCACAAAATCAATTCTCTCCTCTAAAACGCATGGGGTTTTGTAGAACCCTCAGTTGCCAGGCAGGGAACTACCCCCTCCTGAGCTTCTCGCAGTCTGGATTGCCGCCTCCCCGGCGGTTGGGCTCTGGCTGATCGCAAGGAGCGGAACGAATTCAAACAGTCCATTGCATTTGCGTGGGAAAAAGATGCCGCGCGAGGAGACTGAGTCTGGAGCGCGGGCCCTTATGACGACGACTCACGATAAAAGATCGAAGCACACGCGGGACGTCACTCACGATTCGAGGGGAGTGCATCTGCAGGAAGAGCGGCCACGCAGTACGAATGGCCCGGTTACCCGGTGGTTTGGCACGAACACGGATGTCGACGGCGAACTTGGTCGCCAAACCAAGGAAGGCAAGGCAAAACTGCAGAGAGCACTCGATGCGGCGCGGCGACTTGCTGCGATTGTGGAATCGTCTGACGACGCAATTATCGGGAAGGATTTGAGCGGAGTTGTCACGAGCTGGAATCCGTGCGCTGAGCGTGTGTTCGGCTATAAGCCCGAAGAAATGATCGGAAAATCGATCCGGATGATCATTCCGCCGGAGGTATTTCCAGATGAAGATCGGATTATGTCGGCGGTTGCGCGAGGCGAACGAACGGAGCACTTCGAGACGGTACGTCTCAAAAGCAACGGCGAACGCATTGAGGTGTCGCTAACCTTGTCGCCCGTGTTTGATGAGCGCGGGAAGATCGTGGGAGTGGCCAGTATTTCGCGAGATATCTCGCAGCAGAAGAAGATCGAAAAAGCACTGCACACATCGGAGAGATTGGCCACGGTGGGCCGGCTTGCCGCAACCATTGCGCACGAGATCAACAATCCTCTTGAGGCTGTCACGAACCTGGTATTTCTGGCGCAGGGATGCATGATCCACGCGGAAGGGAAGATGTTTCTGGAGCAGGCTCAGCAGGAACTGGCGCGGATGGCACTTCTGACGAAGCAAACGCTCGGCTTCTACCGCGAGAACAAGGGTGTACGCCCGATGACACTTGCAGAACTGATCAGGCCGCTGGTGGTGGTCTTCTCGGCACGAGCGCATAACAAACAGATTTCGATCGAGACCGACATTCGGGCGAACCCAACACTCGTGGGTATTCCCGGAGAAATTCGGCAGTTGTTTGCCAACCTTCTCAACAACAGCATCGATGCGGTGAGCGATCGGGGCCGCATTCTTATTCGCGTGTCTGCCGCACACCAGTACGGGGAAGGAAATCGACCGGGCGTGCGCCTGACGGTTTGGGACAATGGGCCCGGCATCGCGCCAGAGATAAGAAAGAAGTTGTTCGAGCCATTCTTCACAACTAAGCGGGACGCGGGCACGGGATTAGGGCTGTGGGTCACCTTGAATATTCTCCGCAAGCACGACGGAAACATCAGGCTTCGCAGCAGTGTCGTACCCGGAAAGAGCTGGACAGTATTCTCAATATTCCTTCCCGTAGACTCCGAAAGGATTGAAGCGGTCGCCTGAATTCTGTGGGCTGCAATCCTTGCTTGGCATCGTCCCGTGGCCTAGTGGATTCGACGAAGGCGATCGAGGAGCGCGCGTGGATGCACTGGCTTCACGATTAATTCGAAGTGATAGCCATCGGCAGCGGCGCGTTCGAGCAGGTCAGGGGTGGCTGCCTGGCCAGAGAACAGAATGATGTGACAGTGGGGTGCGATTTCAGAGATGCGAATTGCCGCGTCTATGCCGGTCATGCCGTTCATGAATACGTCACTGATCAGGATATCCGGGGATAGTTCGCGCGCTGTTTTGATGGCTGACTCAGGATCGTAGACAGCTCGCGCGTCATAACCGCTCCGATTGAGAATCAGCGCCAGTGAATTCGCAATTACCTGCTCATCATCCAGGACAAGAACGCGCCGTACCGCTTGAACCGTCTTCATCGTCATGGTCCCTCTTTCGTCTATGCGCCAACATGGTCCTGCCCCTGTTTATGCACCAAATGAGGCTTGAGGGGATACTGTCAAACGATGCATGAGTTTCGAGTGCACAATTTGTTGTGCGCGAGAAAGAAGAAGACGAGTGTTGTCATCGGGTTACAATGATCCTCCGCGGCCAAAATGAAGTAAGCCAATCCTGGTCAGAGTCATGCCCCAAACAGGGGTTGTGCAAACAGCCGTCTGATATGCCACAATTGCGTTTCCCAAAAAAATGGAGGCAGGAGTCGGCAAATGAGGGGAAACTTCGTGTGTCAGTCTTATGCGGTTGGTTTGGTTGCTTTTATCCTCTGTTTCGCAACTGAGGGATTTGCGCAGTTCCAGGCGCCTACGCAGGACGAGCTGAAGATGACTGCAGATCCGAAATATCCGGATGCCGCGGCGGTTTATCTTAATTACGAAAAAAAGACCGATAACATGGTTGGATACGAGAGCGTCTACGCGCGGATCAAAATTCTGAAAGAGTCCGCGAAGGAACTGGCGACGGTAACGCTCGAATACCCGAAGAGCGAAGGCTTCGCAGGCATCGCGGCAATTCAGGGTCGAACCATTCACGCAGATGGGACGATCGTCGCTCTCACCATGAAACCTCAGGACCTGACGGAGATAAAGACAGCCAATGCCGAGATTCGTCGTATGGTCTTCAATTTGCCAAGCGTGGAGGCTGGCAGCATCATCGAGTACTACTATCAGGCGCGGCTCGAGGAGCATGAGGGGATTGGTGAGGCGCACTGGGTGATGCCTCCGCAATGGGAAGTGCAGCGTACTTTCCCGATCCGCAAGGAACGGTTCTGGTTTCAGACTCACCGGGACAATTTGGGAAGCTCGCTGTTGTGGTATACGAATTTGCCTGGCGCCCAAAGGCTGAAACCTAATGCGTCGGGACAATTTGAGCTGGTGTTGGATGACGTACCGCCTCTTACTGAAGAGAGATGGGCGCCACCCATCGCGAGCAGACGCTTTCAGGTGGTCTTTTACTTCGAGTCAGCAGTCTCGGAACAACAGTTTTGGGACGAGACTGGCAGGTGGTGGCTCAAGAATATGAATCGCTTTGCGGAGGCGAGTGGTGCATTAAAGCAGGCGGCGACAAGCTTGATCACCCCTGGAGATAGCGATCTCGATCGCGCGAGGAAACTTTACGTTGCCGTGCAGGCTTTGGATAACACTGACTTCTCGCGCAAGAAGACCGAAGCCGAGAGAAAGCGCGAAGGATTGAAGTCGACCAAGCACGCCGAGGACGTGTGGATCCAGAAGAGCGGCGATGGGGAAGAGATCGCACTGCTCTACCTCGCGTTGTTGAAGGCTGCGGGCGTAAAGGCATATCCGATGATCGTGGTGAATCGCGACCGGGGAATCTTCAATCCAGATTATCTCTACTTCAACCAGTTCGACGACGTTGTCATTGTCCTGAGCCCATCGGATGGCAAGGAGATCGTGCTCGATCCCGGGGAGAAGATGTGTCCGTTCCAGATGGTGAGTTGGAAGCACTCGGGCGCGGGAGGCATTCGGGAAACTCCGAGCGGAGTAGGACCGTGGGCGACGCCGCTGCTGCCGTATTCAACGAACGTTGTGGTGCGGCGCGCGGAATTGACTGTGATTCCGGATGGCTCTGTGAATGGCAAGCTGCAATTCAGCATGAGTGGGCAGGAAGCTTTGCGGTGGCGGCAGGAATCCTTGCGCGAGGATGAAGACGCGTTGAAGAAGCGTTTCGACGAGTGGCTCAGGACGCAGATTCCTTCCGGGGTTGAAGCGCACGTGACGCACTTTGCGAAGCTTGATGACCCGAGTGCGGACCTTGCGGCGTATGCGACGGTATCGGGCATTCCGGGCACGGCCACATCAAAGAGGCTATTTCTACCAGCATCGTTTTTTGCGCATTCCGAGGATCAGGGATTTATTGCGCAGCCTGATCGTCAGTTGCCGGTGGATATGCATTACGCATCGGTGTACAAGGACGGGGTGTTGCTACATCTGCCCGCAGGGCTCGCAATCGAGTCGGCGCCGCCTGCGACCGCGGTGCCGTGGACGGGCTATGCCGTGTTTCAACTCAAATCGATCCCCAGCGGGAACGACCTGACGATTACGCGCACGCTGGCGCGTGCATTCACATTGCTGCAGCCGAACGATTACGGCTCGATGCGGGACTTCTACCAGAAGGTGAATGCGGCGGATCAGCAGCAGATTGTGCTGACGAGTTCAACAACGGCGCCGAAGGGGAATTGATCAAGGCTGAGGACCCTCGATGCATGATCTCTGGGTGCAGCGGTGCCGGCAAAGTCAATTGCCGGAATGGCCGCTCATCGTCCATGGCGAAAGAAAGCTATTCGCCGGCGGCATGGAGATGTCCAAGTTGCTGGAACATACCGAGGTCGTCGCGCACTGCAAAGTGCTCGATGATTTTCGCTTCTTTCAAGCGGAAGCGATGGATATGCTTGACCGTGAATTTCCTGCCATTCGGAGCCAGGGTTGGCCCATGTAGAGGGGGGATTTGGGCGAAATCGCCAAGGTGTGTTCCCGACAGAGTCACCTCGCACATGACCATGTCAGCGTCCTCGACGAGCAAGTCTATTTGAAAATACAAGTCCGGGAAAGCGCCGCGCCATGTACGAATAATGTGCTGAATGACTCCCCGAACGTCGGAATAAGCGACACCAAAATTGGAGAACTCCGGAGAAAAGAATTCGTCTATCTTTTCGACCTCTCCGTCATTCCAAAGTTCCTCGAAGTGGCGCTTGACGCAGTGCTTGTTGGCGCTCTCAGTCATGAAGACTCCCCGAATTACTCTACGCAGCATACACCTGTCGCAGTTGTGGAGCAGGCAACAATTGCAGGTTGCTTCTGGCCTGGAGACGCTTCGATCGGATTCCTCCCAACACGTCGGAGTTCCAGGCGGATTATGCGAGCACGAACCTGTCAGGCGAGCTTATAGGGCGCGCGGTATTGGCGCGACAACAACGCGGTGGCTTCCGGGTCGTCAAGAATCTTCTCCTGCTTCACATCCCAGTGAAGCTTGCGGCCGACGACCATGGAGATCAGACCGAGATGGCCCGGAATCAGCGAGTGGTGCGCCACGTCGACCGGGGCGATGGTGGGCTTCCGCGACTTGACGCTGTCCAGGAAGTTGCGACGATGTTCTGAGGATTCGTAGAGCGGGATCTTGCGTTGATTGTCGGGCAGGGAATCCATCTTTACCCACTCGGGATTGGAGGCATCGAAGCCGCTGCGGTCGACCCAGACCCATCCGTCAGTGCCGATCCATTTCGTTCCCATGCTGATGGCTGGAGATCCGCCGCCGATGGTCAGGGAGACGTCATTGGGGTAGCCGGTCACTTCTTTGCGATAAGTGCACTCCACGGTGTATTTGAGCGCGACATTCCAGACGGCATTGGCGGGCGGGAATTCGCCGAAGCCTTGAACCTCGGAGGGCCCGGTGAGATCGAACCCCAGGCCCCAATGAGCGATGTCGCCGTGATGGCCGATCCAGTCGAGAAGCTGTCCGCCGCCGGTGTTGTAGTTCCAGCGCCAATTTTGATAAACGCGGGCATCGATGTAGGGCTCCATTTGGGAGGGGCCGATCCAGGTGTCGTAGTCGAGATCAGGTGGAGGCGCCGTGACGGACAGATCCCACGCGGGAGTGCCAGGAAGAATCTGTGACGGATCTTTGATTTTGTCGGGGACCTTATCGGACAGCGTTGAGAGCCTTTTGAGCAGGCCGGGAACGGTGTTGGGGAAGTCATGCGGCGCGCCGGGCAGCCCGACTTCGACGTGCGTGACGTTGCCAATGAGTCCGTTGCGGACGATCTCGGCTGCCTTGCGAAATTGAGGAAGAGAGCGCTGCCAGGAACCCGTTTGCCAGATGATGTTGTTCTGATGCACTGCACGAACGATAGCCTGTTGTTCGGCGATGGTGCGAGCGAGAGGCTTCTCGCCGTAGATGTCTTTCTTGCGCGCGGCAGCTTCGGTGGCGACGATGGCGTGCCAGTGATCGGGGATCGCGATCATAATGGCGTCGATATCGTCGCGCGCGAGCATCTCGCGGTAGTCGTGGAGTGCGGCGCAATCCTTGTTGCCGTAGTGGGTGTTGATGGTGTCGACGGCGGTCTGCAGGTGGTTCTTTTCGATGTCGCAGGCGGCGACAACCTGGCAATCGTCGAAGCCGAGGAAGGATTTGGTGTTGGCTGGGCCCATCATGCCCCAACCAATCACGCCGATGGTGATGCGATTCGATGCAGCCACGCGGCGTGCGCGCGCGAAAGGACTGGCGGAGACGGCAGCTGCGGCTGCGGCAGACTGGATGAATCGGCGACGCGTGATTATGGAGAACGGAGCAAGAGAGGACGAGGACGCGTTCATTTGAACTCCCAGAAAAAGCTTCAAGATTACCGCTGAGAATGATAACGCGCGGGAGCGAGTTTGTCGGGATTCAGCGAGGAGACTAGAGCCGCTTGATAAAGGCGAGGGCCTGACGCAGCTCGGGGAAAAGTGCCTCATCGGCTTTGAATTCGCGGGAGTGGACGCAGCGGCGGAGACCGCGCATCCTGACTGGATGCTTGAGATGAAGCATCTCGTGGTAGAGCAGGTACTCGATGGCGTAGCGTGGACTTGAAGGGCGATCGAAGACGCGGCTGACGACAATGGTGTTGTGGGCGGCGTCGTAGTGGCCCAGCGAACGCTTGGCCATCCCTTCGCTCCACGTAAGTTCGGGGCGCCCGAGGAGTCCGCCGAAGAACTGTGTATTAAGTGCGTCGAAGACTTCCTCGAGGTTGTAGAAGTGGCCTTGGGGGCCGGAGTAGCGCTTGCTGCCCCGGGCATGGCGGATGACTTCAGTCTGGCGGGTGACGGCGGCGCTGGTGGTGAAGCGCTTGAAGCGCAGGTTTTGCGACGGATCGATGGGCTTTTTGTAGAGTTTGGCGAGCAGAATGTGCGCGATGGCGCGGACGACGCTTTCCGGAGCACCTTCAATGAGGTCGGAGAGGCTGACGAAGATCTTGCCTTCGCGCAAGCGAATGGTGGTGTTCAGCGACGTAAACCGCCGGAAGCGAATCGCGAAGGGAGGCATCGGCGCTCGCGGGCGCAAGGCACGATATTCCTCCTGAAAGATAGGGATAAGATCAGCAGCCACCAGTTTCGAAATTAGCATACGAGGGGCAAGAGCGCTCAGATCGAGACGCTGTAAATTTGGAATTCCGGAATAGGGAGTACGATCAACCGACTTAAGCGACGGATGAAGAGAAGCGAGAAGCGGCTCTGAACTTTGGACTTGGAATTACAACTTTCTCATTGTGGTTTGGGTTCTGAACGTTCCTGGCCTTTCTCGTCTTTGTGCGCGGCGAAGTATTCGTTCTGCTCGCGCAGAAGACGCTGGGCCTGGTCGGCCAGATCTTCGCCGGCTTCGATGGCTTCCTTTCGGGAGAGATCGAACGGGCCTTCGCCGGCAAGCGCCTTGAGTGTAACAAGCCAGTGTTGCGATTCGTCGGCGAGGGTCCTCAGTGCGGCGCGGATATCGGCGTGCCGGTCGGAGTACTCATCGAGGTTTGAGCCGAGCTCGTCCATCAGCGTTGAAACGTCCTGCAATTCGCTGTCGAGGTGCTTGGAGCGGGCGTCGGACTTGCCGCGATTGCTCAAGCTCTTGACGGCATTGACGTGGTCGTTGACATAGTCCGTGTAGAGCTTGATGCGGTCATTGGGGTAGATGCCGGCTTCGCGAATCTTCTCAACCTGTGCATCGGTGAGCGGATCGTGATGGTCTTTCTGCGCGATAGCGAATGAGGAGTTGAATGCTGTGAGCCCGAGGATGGTTGCAAGGGTGACGGAAAAAGGGAACCGAGGACGCATGGGATGAACCTTGCATCTCATTGAACCACAAGAGGCGAAGATGGCGACAGAAACTCGCGACGGACGACTATTTGCCGCGCTTTGATCACATTCGCGGAGATGGTGACCGCTTACTTGCGAAACACTTCGAGCATGGTTTCGCTCTGGGCTCTGTTCACCTGGGCCAGCGTCTCCTCGACAAGAGGCCGGTCTTCGTAGCTGCTGTTGTGGAGCATCTGCGTGAGCCGGAAAGCGGTGTGGCGCATAAGGATCTCGGCGTTCTTGAGGCGCTTGTCGTTTTCGGCGACGCTGAGATGCATTTTGTGGGTCACCGCCTGAATCTGTTTGAGCAGATCTGTCGCTTTGTCCACATCCCCCGCGGCGTATTGCTTCAGGCTGAACTCGGTCATCTGATGGATGAGTTCGGCATAGAGGAAGCATTGCTCACGGGGCTGAGATTGGGAAATCCGGGCCTGGAGGGCGGCGATGCTGTCCTGATCGATAGGCTTATCGTCTGGGGAAGACGCGTACGCAGGGATGACTAGCGCTGTGATAGCGAGGAGGATGGTCGTCCGAGCTTGAGACCGCATGAGGAACCTCCGCTGAAGCGGGATTAGAGCAGGACTCCAGTTCCTTTGCCGTGTTCAAAAACACACTACTTACATCTCTCCAATGCAGAAAGGGACCTCGGAGTCTTGTTCAGCCCAACCAAGAACGGGAAGACCAGGACTCCCACAACAGTTAAGCGGACTATAGGAGCATCCTGGAGAATGCGCAAGAGGAAATCAAATCGCTTTAAGTACCATCGAAACCACCTGCACGCTGGAAAGCTGCAACCGATCTCCGGTTTATCTACTTTTCTCTAATACCAGGAGCCGCTGCCGAGCTTGCCATTCCTGGTCGGGAAATTTGCCTCCGGATGAATCCAAGAAGTGGTGATAGTACGTGATGGCCGCCGTCTTATCTTTCAATGTGTCGTAGGATGTGGCCCACAGAAAGTAGGTTGCAGGCCCCTCTGGAAGATATTTGGAGCGCACGGTTAGCGCGTGGATCACCAGCGAAGGCTGATTGAGTTTTGACGCGGCGAAAGCGATTCCACTCCATGCGTCCGCGTCGGCTGAGTCGAGTTTGGTGGCTTTGTCGAATGCAGCCATCGCATCCGAGAAACGCTGTTGACGAATCAGGTTCTGGCCATGCGCGACAAGGAGATCAACGTCATCGGGGGACTTTGCGAGGAGCGCGAGATAAAGCTTGTCGGAGCCGGCAATGTCTCCGGACTGAGCCAGAACGCTGGCAAGCATGCGTGTCATGGCGGGATCCGCAGGGTGCTCGGCGTGGAGCTTTTGAAGCAAGCGGCAGGGCATCGGCATCGTCTTGCGCGGCAAGTACGGTGGCGAGCTGCGCGTTGAGTGTGGGGGCATCGGGTTGTTGCTGAAGCGCGGCGCGAATGAGTTTTTCAGCTTCAGGAAATTGCTTGCGCTCGATGAGCACATGGGCGAGGCCGGAGTTTGCGGCGACTGATTTTGGATCTTCGACGAGTACGCGGCGATAGGCGGCTTCAGCTGCATCGTGCTGACCTGAGGCTTCGGCGAGATCGGCGGCGAGCACGGTGTCGTCGGTTGTTTCCGGAGTAAGCTTGAGAGCTTCGAGCAGTTCCTTTGAAGCTTCGGTGGCATTGCCTTCGCCGTCGGGACCCGGATTGTCAAGGCGAGCGAGTGCGCGCCATGCGCGGGCTTTCATGGCCGGTCCGGACTCTCCTGGATCAAGCGTGGTCGCTGTGAGCAACTCCGTGTGGGCTTCGTCTTTTTTCCCCTGCCGCGCCAGCAGCAAGCCCAGGGCGAGATGCGCTTCGAAGGAATTGGGATTGGCTTCGATGGCACGCCGATAGAAGCCTGCGGCCGCGTCCAGGCGATCCTCATGATCCGCAACGTAGCCGGCGTCGAAGAGGGCGCGCGCGTCGGTGGCATGCATGGCGAGGTAGGCGTCGAGCTTGGCGGCGGCGGTTTTCCAGTCGGATTTGACGATGGCGGCTTCGGCGTCGGCAAGTTCAGGAGCGACTTGCGAATTCTCGGTGTTCGCTTGCGAGGTATTGGACGCCGGCTGTTGAGATTCCTGCGCTGGGGATTGAGTTGCAGCGTTTAGCGAGATGAAAAGAGCGAGAAGAATGACGAAATGCCGCACAAATTACCTCATGAACAGTTTACCGGGGTGGCTTCTGCTTGGACGAATGGGCGCGAGAGAGGAATGCGCACGCATGGAAAATGACAGTTGTCGCAATAGAGTGATTGAAAGGCAACCGCTGATCTCTAACTTCGCTGAAAAGGCAATCGGATTTGGGTGGCCTCGATCATTTTTAAAAGAGGCCTTAGTCAAACGTTTGACTATGGACGTTGACGGATGATACCGTGGGCGGCCTGGAGGAATCAACCGCATGAATCGTCGTCGATTTCTGGGCAGTTCTCTGGCTGCCGCGGGTGGGGCGGTGCTGGTCGGGCGTGAACTTGCAGGTGAATCCGCTTTGCCAATCAGCGAGTCGACTCGCGATGTTGCACAGATTCCGGGTGCGGTGACACAGGCGGAGATTGAGGGAGCGCGGTTTCCTGATGGATTCTTGTGGGGAATGGCCACGGCTTCGTACCAGGTGGAGGGCGCGTGGAACGAGGACGGCAAGGGCGAGTCAATTTGGGATCGCTACTCGCATGTGCCGGGTCACATCAAGGGCAGCGATACAGGGGACGTTGCCTGCGATCACTACCACCTCTACAAGCAAGACGTCGCAATGCTGAAGCGGCTGAATCAGAAGAGCTATCGATTTTCAATATCGTGGTCGCGGATTCAGCCTTCGGGCACGGGGGCTCCGAATCAGAAGGGGCTAGATCACTACAAGCGCGTGATGGACGTGGTGCAGGAGGCTGGGATTCGTCCATTCTGCACGTTATATCACTGGGATCTGCCGCAGGGGCTGGAGGATCGCGGAGGGTGGCCCAATCGGGATCTGGCGGGATACTTCGCCGATTATGCCGGGATCCTGGCGAAGGAACTCGGCGATCGCATCACGGTGTGGGCGCCGTTCAACATGGCTTGGGCATTTACGTATTACGGGTATGGGATTGGAATTCACGCGCCGGGACGAGCGAAGTTCGCCGACTTTCTTAAAGCGCTGCATACAACCACCCTCGCGCAGGGCGAGGCATTTCGCGCGATCAAAGCGGCATCGCCCAAAGCGCAGGTAGGCAGCGCGTATGGAGTGGCGCCTGGATATCCGAAGACAGACAGCGAGGCCGATAAGGCTGCGACGGCTCGATATCACGCGATGAACAACGTGTTTCAACTGCATGCAGCATTGAAAGGGGAGTATCCAAAGGCTTTTGTGGGCGATCCACCATATGAACTGATGGGAATGAAGGCCGGCGATGACAAAATTATGCGTGCACCGCTGGATTGGGTTGGGTTCCACTATTACACGCGGCGGATTGTCTCCGATGCAGGGGGCGCGAAGGGCGGAGCTCTGCATTACGGAACCGAGATCGAGGCGGACACCGGAGATCACGAATGGCGGGATCCATATACGCGTTTTCACGCTGTCATGCCCACAGAGGGACCGCTGACGCATGCGGGGTTGGAGGTATGGCCGCGGGGAATCTACGACCTAGTGATGCAAATCTCGCGGGAGTATGAATTCCCGACGATCGAGATCACAGAGTGCGGGTGCTGCTACATGGATACACCGTACGAAAAAGAGGGTGGTCGTGTGCCGGACGATCGACGGACCCAGTTTTTCCGCGGCGTGCTGGCGGAACTGGCGCGGGCGATCAAAGACGGCGCGAAGGTCAGAGCCTTTCACGCATGGAGCCTCATGGACAATTTTGAGTGGACGGATGGATATAGCCAGCGTTATGGGCTGACGTATGTCGATTATCGCGATCAGAAACGCACGGTGAAGGATTCCGGGTCTTTGGTATGGGCGAGTCGCCGCAGCCAATCGACTCACTTAGAAGGCGCTTGCCGTGGCGTGCATCCTCGGAGAATGGCCTGTGCATCGAAGTCGTCTGGAGCGTGAAACCATGGCCAATGAGCCGAATATGAATATTCCCGACCGCCCGGAACCAACCCCCGCGGACGAACGAGTGAAACCCGTATCCTACGAGAACGAGAAAGAAAGAGTGGAGCGTGAGGCAGATAAGCTTGCGCACAAAGGCATCGAAAGCGAGCAGGATTTTGATGACTTGCAAAAGCCGTTCACCATATAGCAAAACCCATGAGCAAAGCGTCGGATCGCCATAGGTTACCTCACGGCGTGCGCCGTCTCTGAATCGCCTAAAACGCTTGACAATTAGTTGCTTTGTAAACTGGCTGGCTTGTTGGAGTTGGCGGAGGGATCGGTTCGTTCGGGCAGCTTTTGAGGAGCCGGCAGTCCGCAGTTCCTCCCACTGCGGTAACTCGCCAAGGCTAGTCGGGTAACCGTAACTCCTTCACTTTGGTCAGGCGCAAATCATTCAGTTAAAAACAACTTTGTCTGAAACTGGAGCATCCTTCTAACAGTGCATGCTGGGTGCCGTAAGACCCCGCAAATCCCCAGAACACCAGGTGACAATATGATCCCCTCCGCTTCAAGACGACATGGCGAAGTTGCGTCATACCTGATGCTTCAACACTTTCCATTGAGTAGCGCCTATCTTTGCCAGGATTGCAGTTCGATTGGCAACAATGCAAACCAGTGTCCGGCGTGTGCGTCGGAGGTTCTCATGAACCTCTCGGCAGTACTCAACCGGGATCACAGCATGGATTCAGCTCAGTACTCCTCTTTGCCGGCTCTTGCGGCCGTTTCGGCGCGCACGGAATCGGCTTTGGCTGCCTAGGAATTCTGTTTCTCTTGTGATGCGCGCCCGCCCCCAGGGATTGAGTAAGGGCCGGGGTTGCTGATAGTACAGCGTGAGGCGCGCGAACCATTTCCTCCTTCTCTTCTTTTCATGACCACTCCGAAGACCGTGGGATTGTCCGCAACGACGCTGGATTGCGATGAGCGCCCCACCCTGCGCCTTATAATAAAGAATGGCTGGTTGCGCCCTGAGCCTCTCTGAGGCGACTGTGACGCCTCCGGAACTTTTATCTTCCCGGTGTCTTCTCATTGACTTCATCGAACGACGCGATCGTCATCCGCGGCGCGCGGACCCACAACCTGAAGAACATCTCCTGCGAGATTCCGCATGGCAAGCTGACGGTGGTCAGCGGCGTGTCGGGATCGGGCAAGAGTTCGCTTGCCTTTGACACCATCTATGCCGAGGGGCAGCGGCGGTATGTCGAGTCTCTGTCGGCATATGCGCGGCAATTTCTGGAGCGGATCGAGAAGCCGGACGTAGATGAGATCGACGGCCTGGCTCCGGCGATTGCCATCAAGCAGAAGAACACTACGAGAAATCCCCGGTCGACCGTGGCTACGGCGACGGAGATCTATGACTATCTGCGGCTGCTATACGCGCGCTGCGGCGAAGTGCATTGCATCTACTGCGACGGGCTGGTGAAGCGCGACTCGATCGACGAAGTTGCGGAGTCCGTGCTGGCGCTCGGTGAGGGGACGCGGTTGAATGCGCTGTTTCCGGTGCGGCACGAGACGCCGGCCGCGGAACAGCCGAAGGCGGCGAAACGTAGTGGCAAGTCTGCGACAAAAGCCAGCTTAAAAGCCGCAGCGAAGAGCGCGGTCATTGAGCCGATGAGCGAGGGTCTGAAGGCGCGGTTGGTGGAGTTGCGCGGTTCGGGATTCAACCGGCTCTATCAGAACGGACGGATCTACGAATTCTCGACGCCTGAGTCGCTGCTGGATCTCGACTTCACGGTGCCGGTATTCGTGCTGCTAGACAGGATTGTAGTGAGCGCAGACAATCGCGCTCGCATCGTGGACGCGGCAGAGATTGCGTATCGCGAGTCCGGCGACGTGATCATTGAAGAAGTGCCGCGCGACGAAAGTGCCGAGCGGAGACGGCATCGGTTTTCGGGCGAATACGAGTGTACGAGCTGCCATCGTCCCGGCAAGGAACCAGAGCCGCGACTGTTCAGCTTCAACAATCCGTTTGGCGCCTGTCCGCGCTGCCAGGGGTTTGGAAACACAGTGGATTATGACCTGAACCTGGTGATTCCGGACAAGGGCCTGAGTTTGAACGATGGAGCGATTGATCCGTGGAATCGGCCGAAGTACCGGTCGTGGTTTACGGAGCTGAAGAAGCAGGCTGCGGCGCTGGGAATTCCGATGGATGTGCCGTGGCGCGATATGAGCGAAGCTGCGCGCGAGATTGTTCTGCGCGGAAAGGGAGGCTTCGAAGGGGTTCACGGATTCTTTGCGCAGATGGAGAAGAAGAAGTACAAGCTCCACGTGCGCGTGATGTTGAGCAAGTATCGCGGTTACGCTGAATGTCCGGAGTGTCGCGGGCAGAGGTTGCGGGCTGAAGCGCGGGCGGTGCGGATCAACGGCTTGAACATCTGCCAGGCTGCGGCGCTGACGATTGCAAAGGCGAAGGAGTTTTTTGCAGGGTTGAAGTTGTCGCCGATGCAGGAGGAGATTGCCGGGCCGATTCTGGAAGAAGTGCGGCAGCGGCTGAGTTTTCTGGATGCTGTGGGCTTGGAGTACCTGACTCTGGACCGGCTGGCTTCGACGCTGTCGGGTGGCGAGGCGCAGCGGATCCAACTGGCGACTTCGCTGGGGTCGCAGCTCGTGGGTACGTTATATGTGCTGGATGAACCGTCAATCGGGCTGCACACGCGGGATACGGCGCGGCTGATTCGCATCTTGAAGAAGCTGCGGGATCTGGGGAACACGATTGTGGTGGTCGAGCACGATGCGGACGTTCTGCGGTCGGCGGACCACCTGCTGGACCTGGGGCCGGGAGCGGGCGAGTTTGGCGGCAAATTGCTTGCGGAGGGTGTGGTCGCGGAGATTGAGGCGAATCCCAATTCGCTGACGGGCAAATATCTTTCGGGGAAGATTGCGATTCCGGTGCCGACGCGGCGGCGTGTGCCGGGGCGCGAGAAGCTAGTGCTGAAGGGTGCAGTGGCGAACAACCTGCACGGCCTCGATGTGGAGATTCCGCTGGGTATGCTGGTGGCGATCACGGGCGTTTCAGGATCGGGAAAGTCGACGCTGGTCCACCAGGTGCTGTATCGCGCAGTGGCGCGGGCGCTTGGCCAATCGGATGGAAGCGATCCATCAGGAACTTTCCGTTCGTTGAGCGGAGTTGAGAGGTTGAACGATGTGGTGCTGGTGGATCAGACGCCAATCGGGCGCACGCCCCGGTCAAATCCGATTACGTACATCAAGGGATTCGATCTGGTTCGCGAGTTATTTGCTGCGCAGCCCGATGCGAAGAAGCTTTCGCTGACGCCGGGACATTTTTCGTTCAACGTGCCGGGTGGGCGTTGCAACACTTGCGAGGGCGACGGCACAGTGACGGTCGAGATGCAGTTCCTGGCGGATGTGGAACTGCCGTGCGAAGACTGCAACGGAACTCGCTACCAGGCCAAGGTGCTCGAGGTGCAGTACAAGGGCAAGAATATTCACGAAGTGCTGCAGATGACGGTGAAAGAGGCGCTGCGGTTCTTTGCGGGACAGACGCGGCTGCTTGAAAAGCTCGCCGTCCTGGATGAAATCGGCTTGGGCTATCTGCGGCTGGGGCAGTCGGCGACCACGCTCTCAGGCGGCGAGGCGCAGCGCGTGAAGCTGGCGGCGCACCTGGCGCAGGTGCGAGCGGCAAATGCGAATGCCAGGCCTTCGCAGGCGAGCCGTGTGCTCTACATTCTGGATGAGCCGACAACGGGATTGCATTTCGACGATGTGTCGAAGCTGCTGACGGCGTTTCGCAAGCTGATTGACGGCGGCGGTTCGCTGATTGTGATTGAACACAATCTTGACGTGATCAAGAGTGCCGATTGGGTGATCGATCTGGGTCCGGAGGGCGGCGAAGGCGGCGGGCTCATTGTTGCCGAAGGAACTCCGGAGGAGATCGCGGGGAGCCTGCACTCGCACACGGGAGAGTGGCTGGCGAAGCTGCTGTGAACTTCCAGCCGGGTACCCCTATATATCCGGTCTCTGGAAGTAAGTATCCTCTTTTCTTTTGAGTGCGGATGGGGTGTTGCTGTAAATATCTCCAAGGCCCAACAGAAACTGGGCTTCGTACGCCGCCAATCGAAACGTGTCTGCTGTTGATCCTGTTAATTCTTACAGTGGTTCCCGACCGCCGGACTGGAAAAAATCCTTGCGCGGGAGGTCGCTGGCATGCAGACACGATTCCGTCGGCGAACTCTCACCGTCACAATTACCACCCAATGGCGCCGCGTGGGGCTTCGACTACCTTTCCCGCGCCGCGACCGCGCGCTCAAATATGTATGACAATGCGCCGCAGGAAACGCGCTACATCTACACCGACTTCGACTCTACAAGCCAGCGACTCAACGGCTCGCACGCCTACACCGTCACCTTCCCCCCCGGACAAACACCGCCGGTGAACGGTTTCTGGTCTCTCACGCTCTACAACGAGAAGCACTTCTTCAATGCCAACCCGCTCAACCGTTACTCGCTCGGCACCAAGAGCAAGTCGATGAAGCCCAATCCCGATGGCTCGCTCACCCTCTACGTACAGAACGCCTCGCCTGGTCCTGACAAAGAGACAAACTGGCTGCCGGCGCCAAAAGAGAACTTCTCTCTTTATATCCGCGCCTATTGGCCCAAAGAGGAAATCACCGAAGGCCATTGGACACCGCCCGCCGCTGTGAGGGTGAAGTAGGAGCGTGCCGTGAAGAAGATCTGCCTAGTTCTCATCGCCTTTCTCGGACTCACGGCCTGCAAACAGCAAACCACCGCTCCGTCTTCGAGCGGCGGGGCAGACGTGAGTGCGCACTTCGAGCAGATGGCCAATCTGCCCTTCGCTGAGAATCGTCCCACGGCGGAGACTGCACAGGCTCTCAAAGACGCGCTCCTCTACCAGCGTGCCACGCAGACCTATCTGTGGGCACTGCCTCTGATCAACACGCTCGGCATGAAGATCGGCTCGGAGAAGAAGTTCGGCGCGGGTTACAACGTCCTGCCAATCTGGAAAAAGCGTCTCGACGCCAAGACGCTGGTAACAACACCGAACTCTGACGTGATCTACGCCATGAGCTACGTCGACACCGGCAAAGACGGCCCAATCGTTTTTGAGGCGCCCCCGAATCTCCAGGGCATTCTGCTCGACTTCTGGCAGCGGCCCATCCCGGTGGATGGTGGCAAGTTCTTCGGCGACATTGGCCTTCCCGGACCGGACGGCGGCAAGGGCGGTAAGTTCCTGATCCTGCCGCCCGGTTACAAAGGCTCGATCCCATCGGGATACTACATTTACCGCTCCGGCACCAACAACGTGTTCATCTTTTTGCGTGCGTTCTACCAGGACCCGGCAAATCTGGCGCCGCCCGTGGACCTCATTCTGCAGGCGAAGATCTATCCGCTCAATGTGAAGAGCAACGCCAGGCCCATGACATTTCCCGATGCGTCCGGCATCCCGGCCAACATGCTTCCCGCCAGCGATGGCAGCGCGTTCGACCAACTGAAGCAACTCATCGACAGCGAGCCCACCAGCATCGCCAGTCCCGACTGGCTCGGCATGCTTGCGACGCTCGGCATCATCAAGGGTCAGCCGTTCGCTCCGGACGAGAAGACACGCACGATTCTAGACCGCGCCGCGAAAACTGGTTACAAGATGAGCCGCGTAATCGGCTTTGAATCTGCCGTCGGCGGCCGTTCGTTCCTCATATACCCGGACCGCAAGTGCTGGATCAATCCCCTCGCCGACGCAACCCCTGACAATCCGGGAGGCCCGTTTGCCGACCTGGCCTGGACAAGAAAAGACGGCGGCTACATCGACCTCGATACCCGCATCTGGTTCTTCACCAACTACTATTCGATCAGTCCCGGCATGGTCTCGCAGATTCCCGGCAAAGGCGCGAAGTACATGATCGCCTTCACCGACAGCCAGGGCACGGCCTTGGTGGGCGAGAGCAACTATCGCATCACCCTGCCACCCAACATCCCCGCGGCTAATTTCTGGTCGGTAACGTTATACGAGGCCGAGAATGCCTCCGGCCTGGCCAACGGTAAGCCGTTTCCATCGCTGGGCTCGCGCGACAAACCGGCGCAGAACGCCGATGGCACCACCGATGTATACCTCGGCCCCCGGGCGCCGCAGGGAAAAGACGCCAACTGGCTCGCCACGGTTCCCGGCAGGGGATACTTCGTGATTCTCCGCCTGTATGGCCCGGCCGAAGCTGCGATCAACAAGAGCTGGAAGCCGGGAGACGTCGAGAAACAGTAGCAATTGCGAACGCGTGAATAGGCAAATGTCGGTTCTCATTTGGTGCATCATCGCCTATGCACTCACGAGGTTGCGAGAGATGCGAGGTTCGAGAGTCCGAGTTATAGAAGTTTCGCAATTGGGTAGATCGAAAGCACCCAGCGAAGCGACGTTTTCATCTCCCCCCAAACGCCACTTTTTCAATGCCCTTAAGGGTCTACGTATATTCCGAAACCGCTCTAAGAGCTTGGATTTAATTCAAGCATGCGCCGGAGAGAGAGAATTGCCCGCGAACTGACGTGAATTCTTTCGCGATTGAATTCCGGGGAGAGGGGTTGACAGGTTTTCACACAGCTAGCGGCAGGCGTGGTTTTCCTGGAAGTGCCCGCTGGGAAGCATAGTGGCGAGGAAGTCCGCACAATTGGTGATGCTCTGATAGCTCGGGTCCCTGTCAAGGGAGTTTGGATGCATGGAGTACTTTGCCATATCCATTCTTCTTCTCTCTTCTGCGAGCTTGTTGTTCCAGTTGTCGACCTGGTGGAAGTGACTCGTCACGAGACGAAGAGCGTCTTCGTCCGATTCGTTCTTCGCATCTACTGTTGCGACTCTCAGCTGATCGGCCGCTCTTTTGTGGAAGTCCGCCAAGTGGCTGCCACTGCCGGGAACACCACGCTGAATTTCGTCAGCGAGTGTGTGGGTCCATTCTTTCAGGGTTGCAAGAACCTGCAACGATGCTTTCATGAAGTCGTTGGTCATACCGGGAGACGAGGGGTGCTGCTCGTGTGACTGACTCGATGCAGCACCTGCGGCAGGGAGATGGAGGATGATGCTGCCTCCGCGAAAGCCAAGCGAGCCATTTGCGATTCGTGCCAGCGATTCGAGGTCAACATAAGATTTGCCGTCGATCTCGTAGACCATTGCCTGGCCGGTGTGCCCGTTGATCTCCAATGTACGCTGCTCGTATTTGGATTGTGATTGTGGCGCTGCAATTCCGGTGGCGACGAGAGGAATGGCAGCGAGGAGTGCGAGATGTGTAAAGCTGCGCATGGCTGCAAATCTAGCCCTGTGATCGGACCTCCCGGAACTGGCGAAATGCGCAGTGGCGACTGGGAACGATCGGTGTTGCTCTCGTCGCAGCAGAAGTTGTTGTGAGCGGTTGATTGCTAGAGAAATAACCCGGAAAAGGCGAAAATTTGGCATACTTCCGTGTGGTCCACAATACGCTCGCTACGTCCGGAGGTGTAGATTTTTACCGTGAAAACAATCCTCGCCATGCTCCTCGCCTGCTGGTCAGTTGCAGCGATTGCTCAAGCAAACAATAGTTCTCCGGGTGCGGCCGATCAATCTCTCGCAAGCGAAGGCAACCATCGATTCAAGCTCGTTAAAGGAGCAACAATTCCTGATTTTGCGTATACCGACTTCGATGGTGCCCCGCATCGATTCTCTGATTTGCATGCGGAATTTCGGCTGATTGATTTTTGGGCGACGTGGTGCCTTCCCTGTGTTGCAGATCTCGCGTCGAAGACGAAGGCTTATAAGAAATTCCACCCTCGGGGATTTGAAATCCTTGGCACTGACGGGGAAGAACGTGAGACCGGAGCCGCTGAGAGATTGATTGCCGAACGCGCAATATCATGGCCCCAAGCCCGCTTTGACCGTTTCTTGTCGAAGGAAAGTTTGCCGTTTATCAATTTCCAACATTCGTGCTAGTGGACTCCAATAACGTGATCGTATCCGTAATGACGAACTCATCGGGTGAACTCGCTGGCGATGCATTGAGCAAATTACTTTCGACGTTGCTTGCGCCATCTAGGTGAGAAGCGTCAAGGCCAAGTGTCGAATCACCGCGTACCCGGACATCCTATGAGAGGGGATGTCAAGAGAAAGAGTCTCCCTTGCTCCCCTGTGAGGGGAAGCTGTTCGGCTTGCATCCAGCCCGATCTTGGAGTGGCCGAGATCGTGGGCTAGTCGAGAGTGCGACTCAGCTAGTTGCGGGTTTTGTCTTCTCGGTTTCATGTTGCGATGGTGGCTCGACGCCCTCGGCTCGTGAAGCTGTGCAAGCAGGACTGTTGGCTCCAGATAACATGCCAACCATGATCCTATGTGTGACTCGAGGCCTATAGCTTTATTGGGTTGTGCGAGGGGGCATAGGATAACCGGGAGACTTCGGTGCTGACTGGCAGCCCACGAAGGCGCCTAATGTCCGGATAGATACTCACCCTCGACCCCGAGCGTCACGAAAACCGAAAGGCTACCATCGATGAGGAAAAAACCTGAGCAATGGCCTTGATCTTCGATTGAGGCTCAAGCTGCTTGTGACTTCACATATTTTGCGTCGAAATGTTCTCCTTTCTTCCAAATCGTTAGCGTGATGGCCGCGATCTTGCGCGCGAGTGTGACGCGGGCCAACTCTGGCTTCATTCCCCTGGCCAGCAGGCCTTCATAAAAATTCTGAAATGGTCCTGCACGACCAGTGGCACTCAGGGCCGCACTTTTGAAAATCTCTTTCATGGCGTGGTTGTGATTCTGATTGAGACCGCGAACCTGCTGTGGCTTCTTGGAACGTTGCAATTGTCCATCCACGTAACGATATTGCGCGCTGTCGTGCGTCTCTACCGCCAGACCGCTGTAGGTCCACAGCTGCCGCTTGCTCCGGAACCGGTGCGGTGTCTGCATAAGGGCCACCAACTGCGCGGCCCGAAGCGGGCCGATGAAAGGAATCTGACGCAAGACTTTCACGGCCTGATGCTTCCGGCTCTCGGCTAAGAGTTCTCCTCGTACCGTACGCCGCAAAACCTGCAATGCATCCAATTGCTGATAGAACAGCTCTGCGCGGCGATGCACTCCAGACTCCAGAATCTTCTTCAGCCACGGCTCCCGATGGCGCCGGCTATAGACCTGCGTTCCCGTGCAGGGAATACCCCAGCCGCGATAGAGCGCCTTGAGCCGGTTCATCACTCGATTCAAGTCTTTGCTGATCACCTGATAGCTGCGCGCTAACTCCCGCAACGTCCGCAGTCCATTCTCTCCGTGGTAGACCGCGCGCAGCATTCCAGAGCGCAGCAACTCGGCTAGCTTGCGCGCGTCAACCTTGTCGCTCTTGCTGCCCTCTTTCAATAAGGCATTACGGCGAGGATTGCAGACCATAATTTCCCGCACGTGGGGTTTGAGCACGTCATATAGCCAGGCAGCCCAGGTTCCTTCTTCCAACGTCACATGCAGCTCTCCCCGCAGACCATCGAGGAACTGCACCAGAGTGCTCGCCTTCGTTTCGATGATCGATTCCATGACCAGCTTTCCAGCCCCATTCAGAACCGCAATCGAAATCGCTTCTTTGTGAACGTCCAGCCCGATATACTTGATATTGCTACTCCGCATGTTGAGTACCTCCTTGGGGGGAACGTGGTCCTTTAGCCAGAACACTTCCCCCTAAGTAGTCTCGTACTTTCAGAACCCATCCAAAGATGCAGATCTCTTCCGACCGCAGTAGAATCTGTCTTGAACTGAGCGGAGGATAAGGCCATGCTGGGAAGCAACCCGAGCGCCGACTCAGTGGCCTCGACCGATTCAAGGGGAATGCTAAGGCATCCCCTTTTCGCTATCTGCTCGAAGAAACTCCTTATCGGGAGAGGCAACAAAGCGCTAAATCCTGGGGGTACGGGGGCAAAGCCCCCATCGGTTTCGACACCCATCGCTTCATGCCGAACTACGGGCGCCCTCTCATAATGCATAACCCAAAAGTTCAGAGGTCTCAGGGGCGGAAGACTGGAATTTCTCGATGCGGTTGTCGCAAAGCTGAAGTCGGGCCCTGATACGACGCGGCTTTGCTACTTCTGCTCTGGTTTGCCGTCGCGGAGGCGCGAAATCCCGAGAGGATTGTCGTCTTGCAGTTCGGCGGGGAGCATGGCTTGCGGGAAGTTCTGGAAGCAGACGGGGCGGGCGAAGCGGTAGATGGCGAGGCTGCCGACCGAGGTGAAGCGCGGGTCGGACGTGGATGGATACGGGCCGCCGTGAACCATGGCGTGGGTGACTTCGACCCCGGTGGGGAACCCGTTGAAGATCAGTCGGCCGGCTTTCTGCTCGAGGATATGGATGAGTTCGCGATTGGCGGCGAGGTCGGCTTCGTCCCCGAGGACGGTCGCGGTGAGATGGCCGGAGAGTGCATGCGCGGCGCGAAGGTAGTCATGCGTCGCATCGCAGCGCACGAGCAGGGTGTCGGGGCCGAAGATCTCGTCGGCCAACTCAGGCTGGCCGATGAGTTGATCAAGGCAGACGGTGAAGAGTTTGGCCTGTGCGCGGAATGGCGCTCCGCGCTCTTGTGTTTTGGAGTCGTTTTGCGAATGTGCGGCAAGGAGAATCTGTCCGGCGCGAGTCTCAGCGGCGCGGTCGTATTCGCGCGCGATGCCTTCGGTGAGAAGCGTGAATGGTTGCGCCTGTTCGACAAGGGACTTGAGTTCGTCGAAGAACGCGGTGCTTTCCGGAGCATCGGGGACGAAAACCACGCCGGGCTTAGTGCAGAATTGGCCTGCTCCAAGCGTGAAAGACCCGAAGAGGCTCTGAGCCAGTGCGCCGGGACCTTTGCGTAACGCGCCGGGAAGCACAAAAACAGGGTTGCCGCTAGACATCTCAGTGAAACAGGGAATGGGATCGGGACGGGCTGCGGCGAGATCCATGAGTGCACGCCCGGCGCGGAGTGAACCGGTGAACGCCACAGCCTTGGTCCGCGGATGCTTGACGAGTGCGGTACCGATAGCGACGCCGGAGTCGAAGAGCATGGAGAACACGCCGGGATGCAGATCCAGTGCCTTCACCGACTCGCTGATGATGGCTGCGGCAAGTTCGGAAGTTCCCGGATGCGCCGGGTGAGCTTTGACAATGACGGAGCAGCCGGCCGCGAGTGCCGAGGCCGTGTCTCCGCCGGCGACGGAGAATGCGAGAGGGAAGTTGCTGGCGCCGAAGACCGCGACCGGACCAAGGGCGCGCAGCATGGAGCGAATGTCGGGACGCGGGAGGGGTTGGCGATCTGGCAGCGCGGGATCGATGCGGGCCTGGACCCATGAACCCTCTTCAACGACGCCTGCGAACATGCGGAGCTGGTTGGCGGTGCGAGCGACTTCTCCGGTGAGCCGGGGAACGGGGAGCGCGGTTTCAAGGTGGGCGCGCTGGGCGAGTTCTTCGCGATGAGACTCAAAGCCGTCGGCGATGCGGCGAAGGAATGCGGCGCGGGTTTTGCCGCTGGTCTGCGAGTAGCTGGTAAAGGCTTCGGTCGCGAGCGTGGCCGCGCGCTCGAGTTCCTGCGGCGTGGCTGCGCGAAAGACCGGCTGGAGCGGTTCGCCGGTCTGGGGGGCGAAGGCCTGAAAACTGGCGCCATCGCGCGAGCCGCGCTGCGAACCTATGAATGAGAGTCCAGTGAGTTCCATAGCACTTCAAGAATATGCCGCACACCTCGCGTGGTGGAATTCACGGAGGAAATACACACGGTTTATTGCTCGGCAACCACAGGATTGGTGAGCGAACCGAGGCCTTCGATGGTAACGGTGACTGTTTCGCCAGGTTTGAGCCAGCGCTTGGGATTTCGACCGAGGCCTACGCCGGGCGGCGTGCCGGTGGAGACAATGTCGCCCGGCAGCAGCGGCGTGATGGACGAAAGATACTCGATCAGCTCCGGAATCTTGAAGACGAGCTCGCGGGTGTTGGAGTGCTGCAGGGTCTCGCCGTCGATGGAGAGGCTGATGTCGAGCGCGTGGGGGTCGGCAATTTCGTCGGCGGTAACAATGGCGGGGCCGAGCGGGCAGAAGGTTGGAAAGCACTTGCTCATAGACCACTGCGTGCTGGAAAACTGCACGTCGCGAGCACTGACGTCGTTGACGATGGTGTAGCCGTAGACGTGATCGCGCCAGTCTGCCGCGGCGATGCGATAGCCGCCCTTGCCGATGACGAAGGCGAACTCGGCTTCGTAGTCGGGCTGGGTGGAGTTCTTGGGGAGCACGATGGGCTCGCCAGGTCCGACGATTGCTGTGGGCAGCTTGAAGAAGACGACCGGCGTGGTGGGAAGCTCCATGCCCGATTCCCTGGCGTGGTCGCGGTAGTTGAGGCCGATGGCGAAGATGCGGGGCGGGTTGGAGAGGGGCGCGTGCAAGCGGGCATTTTCGAGGCTGATCTGGGCAGCTGCGAGAGTGCTGACGGGACCGCGGGTGATGACGTCGAGCGTGCGCCTTGAAGCCGCTGGGGCTGAGGTCGAGGATGGTCTTCGTGTCGTCGAAGAAAATGCCGGGGCGAATGGGGCTGTCAGGAGTTGAAAACGAGATGAGCTTCATTGTGGCAGTACTCCCAGGATGTTTTGAACAAATTCAGCAAGTCAGCGCCGCTTCGCGGCAGGCGAGTTAGCAGGTCAGCAGGTCGTTGCACTATTCACACGGTCGATTCTCTCAATGGTTCTCACTGAGGATCACGCGGCGGTCCAGCCGCCGTCGATGTTGAAGAGAGAGCCGGTGATGAAGGCGGCTTCGTCGGAGGCGAGATAGCGGACCATGGAGGCGACTTCTTCGGGACGGCCGAGCCGGCCGATGGGCTGGCGGGCGCGGAGTTCTGCGCGGACTTCTTCCTTATTGTCCTTATGGAACTTCTCGAGATAGCCCTCGACGAAAGGCGTTTCCACAGTGCCGGGGCAGATGGCGTTAATGCGTAGTGTCTTGGGATACTCGACGGCGATCTGGCGCGTCATAGCGACGACGGCGCCCTTGGTCGTGCAGTATGCGAAGCGCTGTTTGATGCCGACCAGGCCTGCAACGGAGGCAATGTTGACGATGGTGCCAACGGGGCTGCCAGTTTCGCCCGCGGTGAGCAGTAAAGGAAGGAAAGCGCGGGTGACGAGATAGACGGCGCGGACATTGACGTTGAGCAGGCGGTCGAAGTCTTCGGGTTCAGTTTGCAGGATGGAGCCGACGTGGCCGATGCCGGCGTTGTTGACGAGGATGTTGAGGCGGCTGAGTTGCGAGACCGCGGAGGCGATGGATTCAGGACTGGTGACGTCAAGATGCAGGGCCTGCGAGGAGCCAACGGATTTTGCGAGGCTTTCGGCGGCGGCGAGATTGATGTCGGCGATCCAGACGAAGGCGCCGGCTCGGACGAGTTCTTTTACGGTGGCTTCTCCGATGCCGCTGGCGCCGCCGGTGACAAGTGCGTGCCGACCTTCGAGACTAAAGGCCGCGGATGATTGCTGGTCTTGCGAACTGCTCATGAGAAACGGATTCCTTTATTGTCGATCTCGCGTTGTGCTGATTCAAGAATAGCGGCGGAGGGTTCGTTGGTGGTGAGCGCGCGGGTGATGACGTTGTCGATGATGGCGGCGAAGGACGCCATCGCGGTTCCGGTGGGCAGCTGGCGGGCGCCTAACGAGATGGCTTCTACCTCACGGTAGACGGGAATGCGAGCCTGCAACGACGGATTCCGCCACGTTGAGAGGCGTACACCGACGGCACCATGATTGGTTATGCCGAGGTCGCGCTCGGGCGAAGCGACGAAGCGAAGGAATTGCCAGGCCAGTTCCTTTTGGCGTGAGCCTCGGCCCATGGCAAGTGCCCAGAAGACAGAGAGCGAAACGGGTGCCGCGAAACACGCGCTGGGGATAGGCGCGATGGCGACCTTTCCGGCAAGAGGCGAGCCTTCGCGCCCGGCGCGCGCGGCGAATCCGAACCAGTTCGCCATCATGGCTACTTCGCCGGCGAGAAAGAGGTCTCCGGACTGCGTGGAGTCGAGCTCGGGCGAGCGGGGATGGCAGATGGCTGGATCGCGAACGATGCGTCGATAGAATGCGAGAGCTGAAAGAGCTTTGGGCGTTGTGAGAAAGGGACGTCCGGTGGAATCGATGAGTTCGCCGCCGCGACTCCAAAGCTGCAAGGCAAAGTCATAGAGGGTGTTGTGGCCATCAGGGAAGGCAGCGAAGACAGTGCCGTAACGACCGTTGGACTGGTCAGTGAAAAAGCGGGCGGTCTGTTCGAATTCCTCCCACGTGGTGGGGGGCGCGAGGTCTCGGAAGAACTGGGAGCGAAAGGCATTGCATGCAGCAGTGTCCTGAAATAGATCAGTTCGATAAACAAGGCATTCGGGGCCATCGTGCCACGGGATGGAGCTGAGATGATCGCCGAAGAGCAACGGCCGAACGAGGGAGTGCGGCCATCCGTCAGGCCAGTCGTGAATGCGGATGAGTTGCTGCCAATGATGGAGGTCTTCAAGCGCACCGGCGGCGTGGGCTTCGGCGAGCCAGTCGGTGACGAGAAGGGCAAGATCGAAGCGCCCGTCGCGAAGGCCGCCTTCGGAGACGGCGGATTTGTAGAGCTCGTGAATGCCGACGGAGATCAGTTCGATCTTCGTTCCGGGATGATGATTTTCAAAGAGCCGCGCTTCCTCGGTAAGTGCGTTTTCAAAGTCCACATAGTTACGGAGAACGATGCGCAGGGTGCTCATGTTGCCTCCGGCAGAGGGCCTGAAGATTCGAGGGAATTCGTAGGAGACACGTCCATGACGAGAACTTGTTCAGTTGCAGCGGCAGCCGCAGTATACCGCTTGTTGCCGCGATGAACGATACTGGAGGGGCAAAGCGAAAGGAGAACGGGGTGGCGCTGCTGCACGAGGACAGGTTGTTTCCGGCTGAAGAGAAAACGAGGGCGATTGCCCGGCGGCTGTATGACGGGATCAAAGATTTGCCGATTGTCAGTCCGCACGGTCACACGCAGGCAGGATGGTTTGCGCGCAACGAACCGTTTCCTGATCCTGTGACGCTGCTTGTACAGCCGGATCACTACGTTTTTCGAATGCTCTATAGCCAGGGGATTTCGCTGGAGGACCTGGAGATTGGCAAGACGCCTGTTCAGGAGCCCCGGAAAGTATGGGGCATTTTCGCGAACAACTATTACCTGTTTCGTGGAACGCCCTCGCGGCTGTGGCTGGATTATGTTTTTCAGAACTTGTTCGGATTGACGGAGAGACTGTCGGCGAAGACGGCGGATCATTACTACGACACCATCGAGGCGAAGCTGCGCGAGAAAGAGTTTCTTCCGCGGGCACTGTTTGAGCGATTCAAAATCGAGGTTCTGGCGACGACGGATTCGCCGCTGGATTCCCTGAGCGATCACAAGGCAATTCGGGAATCAGGATGGAAGGGGCGGATCGTGCCAACGTTCCGGCCGGATCCCGTGGTTGACCCCGCGTTTTCCGGATTCGGCGAGAACGTGGCGGCGCTGGGCAAACTGACCGGTGAGGATACGGCGTCATGGCGCGGGTATCTACGGGCTCTGGAAGCGCGGCGGCAGTACTTCAAATCGCTGGGCGCGACCGCAACGGATCACGGACATCCTACCGCGAAGACGGCTGACCTGAGCAAATCGAAGGCGGAATGGTTGTTCGGCAAGGTTCTCGCAGGCGAGGCAGACGAAGAGCACCAGGAGCTGTTTCGCGCACAAATGCTGACGGAGATGGCATGGCTGAGCCTCGAGGATGGGCTGGTGATGCAGATTCATCCGGGGTCGGTGCGCAACCACAATGCTCAACTGTACACCCGCTATGGACGCGATATGGGGGCGGATATTCCGGGGCCGACGGACTATGTGCATGCACTGAAGCCGCTGCTGGATCGATTCGGGAATGAGTCGAAGCTGACGATCATCCTGTTCACGCTGGATGAGACGACGTTCAGCAGGGAACTGGCGCCGTTGGCGGGGCATTATCCATGCCTGCGGCTTGGGCCGCCCTGGTGGTTCTTCGACAGCCCGGAGGGGATGCGGCGGTTCCGCGAACTGGTGACGGAGACGGCGGGGTTCTACAACACGGTGGGATTCAATGACGACACCCGGGCGTTTCTGTCGATTCCGGCGCGGCATGATGTAGCACGGACGGTCGGATGCGGCGTTTCTGGCGCGGATGGTGGCGGAGCATTTGCTCGACGAGGACGAAGCGGTGGAACTGGCGCAGGATCTGACCGTGGGGCTCGTGAGGAAGGCATACAGGCTTTGAAGGGACAAGGGAATAGAGATGAGGGACTAACAAACGCGGCGGCTAGCTGAATTAACTTCTGCCTGCATCCAAGGGAAGCAGGCGGGAGTTAGCCGTGAAAACGAAGGATAATGCAGCACAGTTTGTGCCTAGAGAGCGCAAGTTGGCTGTCCTTGCAGAGGCGGTGCAGAAGTGCAAGGCGTGCGATCTCTATCGCGATGCGACACAGGCGGTATTTGGTGAAATCGAAGCACGCGATGGAACTGCGCCGTCAAAGATTGCCATCATGATGATTGGCGAACAGCCTGGAGACCAGGAAGACAAACTCGGGAGGCCGTTCGTGGGCCCCGCGGGCAAACTGCTGGACAAGGCGCTGGATGAAGCGGAGATCGATCGCAGCAAGGTCTATGTGACGAACGTGGTGAAGCACTTCAAGTGGGAACCACGCGGCAAGCTTCGCATCCACAAGAAGCCAACTATGAAAGAGATCCACGCATGCCGTCCGTGGCTGGACGCGGAGTTGGAGACGCTTCATCCCACACTTGTCGTTGCGCTGGGTGCAACGGCGGCGCAAGCGTTGCTCGGATCGAGTTTCAAGCTTACAGAGGCGCACGGAAAGGTGCAGGAGGTGCGGGGGATGCCGCCGATCATTGCCACACTGCACCCGTCGGCGGTACTGCGGGCACTAACGGATGAAGATCGGCAGAGCCAGATGCAGTTGCTGGTTGCGGACTTGCGCGAGGCAGCGAGGATCGCGGAGAGGCCGGGCAGGTCTACTGCCTCGAATTTGATTTTTCGCGCAGATCAGCCAGCACCTTGAGATAAGCGCGAGCGGTGTCGGTGATGGTCTCGGGGTGGCCGGCATCGATGGCGGCGAGGTTGACGAGGTCGCTGCCCACGCCTAGAGCTCGTGCTCCTGCCTGGATGAAACTTGCGGCGGTCTCAAGCGTAACGCCGCCGGTGGGAATCAGCTTGAGAAACGGAAATGGCGCGAGCACCGACTTCAAGTAGCTGGCCCCACCCATCGCAGAGCATGGAAAGATCTTTACGTAATCCGCACCCGCGCGCCAGGCGGTGATGACTTCGGTTGGCGTAAGCGCGCCGGGGATCGAGAGCTTGCCGTTGCGTCTTTGTCGCCGAGATGACTTCGGGGTGCAGGCTCGGGCTGACGACAAACTCGGCACCTGCGTTGATGGTGGCCTGGGCCTCGGCGGCAGTTGTCACGGTGCCGGAGCCCAGCAGAAGTTTCGATCCGTATTCCTGCTTGAGCTCTTTCAAAAGGTCGATGGCGCCGGGGACGGTCATGGTGACTTCAACAACCGTGACGCCACCGACAATCATGGCCTGGACGACGGCGTGTGCTTGCTTTGAGTTCTTGGCGCGCAGGACCGGGATGAGGCCGACGCGTTCGATGATTTGCTGTGTGGTTTCGGACATCTCGGAAGACCTCAGGGGCTAGCCGCGCTACCGGCTGATCCCGTCTCAAAAATGGCATGTCGCTTCATCGAGCGATGCGGGCGCTCCCGCCCCTCATGGCGCGTTCGACTTCGGCAAGCGTAGCCATGCTGGTATCGCCGGCGGTGGTCATGGCGAGCGCGCCGTGGGCTACGCCGCAGCGGACAGCCCACTCGATGGGCTTTCCGGCGAGAACGCCATAAATGAGGCCTGATGCAAAACTGTCGCCGCCGCCCACGCGATCGAGAATATCGATCTCCTGCTGGGGCACGTGGACGATCTCGTCCTGGTAGAGGGCGATGGCTCCCCACGCATTGCGGCTGGCTGTGCGCGCGGTGCGCAGGGTGCTGGCGATGAGCTTGAGGTTCGGGTACGCTGCGGCAACTTCGCGCAGCATATCTTCGTAGGCGGCGATGGGCAGTTCGGCGAAGTCTTCGCTCACACCTTTGATCTCGACACCGAGCATGGCGGAGAAATCCTCTTCGTTGCCGAGCAGCAGGTCGACTTTGCGAACCAGCGCGCGGTTTACCTCCTGCGCCTTCGCTTTGCCGCCGATGGAGCGCCAGAGGGAGTCGCGGTAGTTCAGATCGTAGGAGACGAAAGTCCCGTGACGGCGAGCTGCGTCCATTGCTTCTGCGGCAACGTCGGAAGTGGAGGCTGACAGTGCGGCGAAGATGCCGCCTGTGTGAAGGCACTTCGTGCCGTTCTCGTCTCCGAAAATGATTGACCAGTTGAAATCGCCGGGCTTGACCTGGCTGATGGCGGTGTGCCCGCGATCGTTGCATCCGGCAGCGGCGCGCACGCCGAATCCGCGCTCAGTGAAATTGAGGCCGTTGCGGACGGTGCGGCCGACGCCATCGAACGGAACCCAGCGGAGCAGGGAGGAGTCGACGCCGCCTTGCAGGATGCAGTCCTCAACGAGACGGCCGATGGCGTTATCGGCGAGTGCGGTAGCGATGGCAGTGCGGAGACCGAAACAGCGCCGAAGGCCACGGGCGACGTTATACTCTCCACCGCCTTCCCAAACGGCGAATTGTCGCGTTGTGTGGACTCGTCCCTCGCCGGGGTCGAGACGGAGCATGACTTCGCCGAGGCTGAGACAATCCCAGCGGCGATTTACATCTGGAAGCAGAATGGGTTCCATATTCGATCCAATGAAACTGTAACGCATCGCGGGCAAGCAGAAGACGCGGTGTACCGCTGGAGGAGACGCGGCTTTGTCGGGGCCAAGATGGCAATAGATCGAGCGTGATAGATTTTGGGGGTCGGGAAAATGGCAGGAATCGGTGCGGGTAAACCCGAATGCCTGCAAAACTTGAAGTTATGTGAGGAATTGGGTGGGTCAGAGTCTTTTTGATTTGAACGGAAGAGTTGCAGTGGTGACGGGCGGAACGACCGGAATCGGTCATGCGATCGCGTTGGGATTGGCGCAAGCCGGAGCGGACGTTGTGCCGACTTCACGCCGGATGGAGCAGGTGGAGAAAGCGGCTGCGGAGGTTGAGGCTCTTGGCCGTCGCTCGTTGCGCGTTGCAAGCGATGTGCTGGACCGGCGTTCGCTTGAAGCTTTGCATGATGCCGTCATCAAGGAATTTGGCAAGGTGGACATCCTGGTCAATGCTGCGGGCGTCACGTACAAGGCTCCGACTCTCGAAACTTCCGAAGCAGACTGGTCCCGGGTGATTGAGACGAACCTTACGGGAACATTGCGGGCTTGCCAGATCTTCGGCAAGACGATGGTAAAGGCGGGGTACGGGCGCATCGTCAACATTGCTTCGCTTACGACATTCGTTGCGTTCTTCCAAGTGGGGGCTTACTCGGCGTCAAAGGCGGCCGTTGGATCGCTCACGAAGGTGCTGGCGGTCGAACTGGCCAAGACGGGCGTGAATGTGAATGCGATCGCCCCAGGCATGTTTCCGACGGATCTAAACGCCAAACTGATCACGGGGACGCCGCGCGGTGAGGAACTGCATATGCGCGTGCCGATGGGGCGGTTTGGGAAGGCAAGTGAGCTTGCGGGTGCAGCGATATTCCTCTCGTCCGAGGCGTCTTCGTATGTCACCGGGGAGATCGTCGCCGTGGACGGCGGGTTCCTGGCTAGTGGCGTAAACCAGTAAAGACAGAGATCAGTGAACAGGGGTCAGGAATCAGGGTCTAAGGACCAGGACTAGCGATTGCGGACTCGGAAAGACTGGCACAGTGAAGATCACGAATGCTTACGTCAACATCACTTCGCCGGGGCGGAACTTTGTCACGCTGAAGATTGAGACGGACGAAGGGATTTACGGCTTGGGCGACGGTACGCTGAATGGCCGCGAGATGGCAGTCGCAAGCTACCTGACTGACCACGTGATTCCGTGCATCGTCGGGCGCGACCCGTTTCAGACCGAGGACATCTGGCAGTATCTGTATCGCGGAGCGTATTGGCGCCGCGGACCGGTGACGATGACGGCAATTGCGGCCGTGGATGTGGCGCTTTGGGATATCAAAGGCAAAGCGCTCAATACTCCTGTCTACAACCTGCTTGGGGGCAAGAGTCGCGAGGGCGTCCTGGTGTATGCGCACGCGAACGGCACAGATGTTGATGCCGCGCTAGAGGACGTGGCGAAGCACAAGGAACTCGGGTACAAAGCCATTCGCGTGCAGAGTGGGATTCCTGGGCTCTCCAGCACATACGGTGTGGCGAAGGCGCCGGGGCGCTATGAGCCGGCGGAGCGCGGGTTGCCGCATGAATACGAGTGGTCGAGCGAACTTTACCTGCGGCATGTGCCGAATCTTTTTGCGCGGGTGCGGGAGGAGTTTGGCGAGGAATTGCACTTGCTGCACGATTGTCATCACCGCCTAACACCGATCGAAGCCGGGCGTCTCGGTAAGGAATTGGAGCCATATCATCTCTTTTGGATGGAGGATCCTACGCCAGCAGAGCTACAGGAAGGCTTTAAGGTTATCCGGGAGCATACAACGACGCCGATCGCGGTCGGTGAGGTCTTCAATTCAATCTGGGATGCGCACGACCTGATTCGCAATCAGTGGATCGACTACCTGCGCATGACGCTGGTTCATGGCGGCGGGATCACTCATCTGAAGAAGACGGCTGATTTTGCTGCGCTATATCACGTGCGAACGGGTTTCCACGGGGCCACGGATTTGTCACCGGTGACGATGGCGGCAGCATTGCACTTCGATACAGCCATTCACAACTTCGGCATCCAGGAACACATGCCCCATACGGATGAAACGGACGCAGTGTTTCCTCACGGCTATGCGTTCAAGGACGGCATGATGTATCCGGGGGATGGACCAGGTTTGGGTGTGGATCTGGATGAGAAGCTTGCGGCGAAGTATCCATACCAGCGCGCGTATCTGCCGGTGAATCGCAAACTCGACGGCACGTTGACGGACTGGTAGGACGATGGCGAATCCAACAGGGTCCACGGAAGAAGTAAGCGGCTGGACCAGCGGGCAGGACCGATGGAGCAAGCCGAAGATGAGCGGGCTTTACCGGGACGCTGGACGATTTGCGCCATGTTGTTCGTGGCAACAACCATCAACTACATGGATCGACAGGTTCTGTCGATTCTCAAGCCTGTGCTCTCGGGTACCACGCTCCATTTGCAGCCCTTCTTTCACGGATGGCCGACCGTGGAGCGCTCCATCAATATGAACGAGATCCAGTACGGAAACATCGTGTGGTGTTTCCAGATTGCGTATGCGCTTGGAGTGATTTTTGCCGGGCGACTGGTGGACCGGCTTGGTTGCAGACGAGGTTATCCGATCGTGACCGCCGTCTGGAGCCTATCCGCGATGGGGCACGCGCTGGTGACGTCGGTTTTCGGGTTTGGAGTGGCGCGTTTTTTCCTGGGCCTGGGCGAGAGCGGGAATTTTCCGGCTGCGATCAAAGCAACAGCAGAGTGGTTTCCGCCCAAGGAGCGGGCGCTGGCAACGGGCATTTTCAACTCGGGAGCGGGTGTGGGCGCCATTCTGGCTCCCTTCATCGTGCCGTGGGTGGCGCTGCATTTTGGTTGGCGTGCCGCGTTCCTCGTCACCGGAGTATTCAGCGCGATCTGGATTGTCTGGTGGTCTGTCCGCTATCGCAGCCCGCAGAACCTTCCGGACATGAACCGGGGCGAAGTGGTTAAGGCACCCGCTGTTCTTGCGATTCCGTGGTGGCACCTCTTGAAATACCGCCAGGCCTGGGCCTTTATTCTGGGCAAATTTCTCACCGATCCGGTCTGGTGGTTCTACCTGTTCTGGTTGCCAGGATACTTCAGCAAGGAGTTTAAGCTAGATCTTTCGCATATTGGGTTGCCGCTGATCGTGGTGTATGTCTGCTCCACAATCGGAAGCGTGTTTGGAGGCTGGCTGCCGAAGGGATATGTGCACCTGGGAATGTCACTGAAAGCGGCGCGTCTTGCAGCGATGCTGACATGCGCTTGCCTGGTCGTTCCTATCGCATTTGCAGGCGGACTGCACTCGATATGGACTGCCGTTGCGCTGTTATGCATAGCAACCAGCGCGCATCAGGGCTGGTCAGCCAACATCTTCACGACGGCGTCCGATATGTTTCCCCGGGAGTATGTCGGCACCGTGGTTAGCTTCGGCCAGGTGGGCGGTGCGCTCGGCGGAGCCATCTTCGCGCAGGTAGCGGGACACGTCTTGCAGTTCACCGGGAGTTATGTACCGCTCTTTATGTATTCGGCATCGGCTTACCTGATCGCACTAGTGTTGCTAAGAACGCTGGCACCGGGGCTGAAACCAGCGGAGTTGGCCAGCAACTGAATGTCCAAAATCGCCCGGAATTCGCAAGTTTCCCGGAACAATTCGTGACCATAGTCATGATTTCGATGGTGAACTTCGCCGGGATTCACCGATGGATGAGCGGTTTGTCGGCTATACAAGATAGAGACGCGCGCCTATTGACGCACTTACTCGGACGGGCAGAGACTTTTGAAAACAGCATGATCAGAAACAAGAGGAACTGAAATGGCCGGGCAGCGAAAACTGCGCATGGGGATGGTCGGTGGGGGACCGGGCGCGTTCATCGGGCCGGTGCACCGGATGGCCGCCGAACTTGACGGTAAGATCGAACTGGTTGCGGGGGCGTTTTCGCAGTCGGCGGAGCGGTCGCGTTTGGCCGGCGAGTTGTACAAGATCAATCCTGATCGCGCTTACGCAAATTACAAGTCGATGATGGAAGCGGAGCGAAAGCGGCCGGATCCCATCGATTTTGTGGCCATTGTTACGCCGAACCATTTGCATTTGCCAGTTTCGCTGGCGTCGCTCGCCGCTGGATTTCCGGTGATGAGCGACAAACCGGCAACGGCTACGTACGAAGAGTCAGTGGAACTAGAAAAGGCAGTTGCGAAGAGCGGCCTGCCCTATGGACTGACGCATACCTATGCCGGTTATGCGCTAATTCGGGAAGCACGCTGCATATGTGCAAGCGGCCAGCTGGGCAAGATTCGCAAGATCGCTGTGGAGTATTTGCAGGGATGGCTGACGAATCCGATTGAGACTATCCGGACAGAAGCAGGCAACATGGCGATCTGATCCGGCGCAGAGTGGATTGGGCGGATGCATTGGCGATATTGGGGTGCACGCATTTCATCTGACCGAATATGTAACGGGGCTGAAGGTTGTGGGTTTGAATGCTTCGCTGCTTTCGGTGGTGAAGGGACGCAAGCTTGATGACGATTGCACGGCGTTATTGCGCATGGATAACGACGCTCAGGGCACACTGATGACTTCGCAAATTGCGGCGGGCGAGGGAAACGGACTGCGGTTGCGCGTATACGGCGAGAAGGGATCGCTGGATTGGCGGCAGGAGGATCCGAACCGGCTGCGCGTGAAGTGGCTCGACGGGCCCGAAGAGATTCGCCATGCGGCGGGCGGATACCTCAGCGAGGATGCGCGTGCCGTCACGAGACTGCCTGGTGGTCATCCGGAGGGTTATCTGGAGGCGTTTGCTGTGCTCTATAGAGAGTTTGCCGACGTGCTTATTGAGTGGCAACAGAGTCGAAAGAGTGAGATTCCGCCGACGCTGCCGGGGATTGAAGCCGGCGTGCGCGGCATGCGATTTATCGATCGGGCAATCGAAAGCAACAAGCGCGAGAGCTGGGTCGAGTTTTGAAGGACGAGAATTGATTTTGGGAGCAGGCGATGAAGACGATTAAGGGTCCTGGCATCTTTCTGGCGCAATTCGCAGATAATCAAGCGCCGTTCAATACGCTGGAAGGAATGGCCCACTGGGCAGCGCAACTGGGGTTTGTCGGGGTGCAGATTCCCTCATGGGACAGACGGCTTTTCGATTTGAAGCTTGCGGCAGAGAGCCGGGACTATTGCGAAGAGATTCTTGGGATTCTGGACGGTGCAGGTCTGAAGCTCACCGAGCTTTCAACGCATCTGCAAGGCCAGTTAGTCGCCTCTAATCCAGCTTACAATGTGATGCTCGACGGTTTCGCTCCATCGAATCTGGCAGGCAAGCCGAAGGAACAGCAGGCTTGGGCCGTGCAGCAACTGGAGTGGGCCGCAACGGCAAGCAATAGGCTTGGACTCACGGCGCATGCAACTTTCTCTGGGGCGCTGGCGTGGCCGTACTTTTATCCCTGGCCGCAGAGACCTGCGGGATTGATCGATGAGGCATTTGAGGAATTGGGACGCCGCTGGACTCCGATTCTGAATCAGTTCGATGAGGCTGGCGTCGACGTCTGCTTTGAGTTGCATCCGGGCGAAGATCTGCATGATGGCGTGACGTTCGAGCGGTTTCTGAAGGTAGTCAAGGATCACAAGCGCGCGAATATTCTCTACGATCCGAGCCACATGATTCTGCAGCAGCTGGATTACCTGGAGTTTCTTGACTTCTATCACGATCGCGTGCGTGCGTTTCATGTGAAGGATGCGGAGTTCAGGCCGAATGGGAGATCGGGAGTCTACGGGGGCTATCAGGATTGGATCAATCGCGCAGGGCGGTTCCGCTCGCTTGGAGATGGGCAGATTGATTTCAAGGCGATCTTCAGCAAGATGGCGCAATACGATTTTCCCGGTTGGGCAGTGCTGGAGTGGGAGTGCTGCATTAAGCATCCGAAGGCTGGAGCAGCGGAAGGCGCGACGCTGATTAAGCAGTGGATGATTCGCGTGACCGACAAGGCGTTTGACGATTTCGCCGGATCGGATACGGATGAAGACAAGAATCGCAAGATCCTGGGATTGACTTAAAAGCAAGAAGTTTTCTGCAGAACGTAAAGTCGTTACAGGTGTACCGGCGCATTGAATGCACTCTAGCGGCGGCGCGTGCGCTTCTTGCTTACCGTGGTGAGTTTGCCCATGACGGCGAATTTGCGGTGCTCAACCGGAGACGAGAGGACGAGGCTTGTAACCGGATTGCCGTAGGGCAGCAGGGCTTCGATCAGTGCCTCAAGATCGGCGAGATTTGTGGTGGTCACTTTAAGCAGGAAGTCGTCGCCGCCGGTGAGGTGGTGGCACTCGCGGACCTCTTCGAGCGTCTGGATGTATTCGAGGAGACGGTAGTAATTCTGACCTCCGCAACTCATGCGGATGAAGGCAAGAACTTCGAGACCGAGGGCTTCGCGGTCGATCTCGAGGGTATATCCGCGCAGGATGCCGACTTCTTCCATCTGCTTGAGGCGTTCGCCGGTTGCCGTGGGCGACAGGCCGATGCGACGGCCGAGCTCCGCAAGGCTCAGTCGCGCGTTGGATTGCAGTTCATGCAGAAGCTTTCGCCCGTGAACATCGAGTAGTGCCGTGGAATCCATTGCCATAATCCGCAATCATAGTCGAAATCGTGAATCTAAGGTGCGTATTGCAGGTGAAATCGCCTTCATAAGCATTGTCCACCCGCCTAACATCGCAACTATGGACAAGCTGATTCTGAACGGACAAGCACTGACCCTGAACGAGATCGAAGCGGTATCGCTGGCTGGATGCCGGGTGGAAGTGGCGCCGGATGCGCTGCGAAGGGTTGCCGAGAGCCGAGGCCTGATTGAGAAGATTCTCGCAGCGGGCGAGACGGTGTACGGCGTGAATACGGGCTTTGGCAAGCTCGCAGACGTGCGGATTCCGGGCGACAAACTAGCGGAACTGCAAATCAACCTCGTGCGGAGTCATGCAGGCGGAGTTGGCGAGCCGCTGGCGGAGGCGGAGTCGCGCGCCATGCTGTTGCTGCGCGCCAATGTGCTGGCGAAGGGGTTCAGTGGTGTGCGTCCCGAGTTGTTGGAGTTGCTTGTGGGATTGCTGAATGCCGGCGTGCATCCGGTGATTCCAGAGAAAGGCTCGGTGGGCGCGAGTGGCGATTTGGCCCCGTTGGCGCATCTTGCGTTAGTGGTCGTCGGCGAAGGAGAAGCGTTCTATCGCGGAGAACGGATCGACGGCGGAGAAGCCCTGCGCCGGGCTGGGCTCAAACCGTTGCAGCTTACAGCGAAAGAGGGGCTCGCGCTGCTGAATGGGACGCAGGCTATGACGGCCGTGGGAGGGTTGGCTACCGCAAGAGCGCGGAGGGTCGCGGAGCTTTGCGATCTGTCGGGCGCGATGTCACTCGAAGCGCTTGAAGGGAACTCCAGCAGCTTTTGATGAACGGATTCATCTGGCAAGGCCGCATGCGGGCCAGATTGCAGCGGCAGCGCACTTGATTCGCCTGATGGAGGGATCGGAGATTCGCGAGTCGCATCGCGAGCACGATACACGAGTGCAGGATGCGTATTGCCTGCGCTGCATGCCGCAGGTGCACGGCGCTGTGCGGGGCGTACTGGAGCATGTTACGGGTGTGCTGGAAACGGAGGCTGGTTCGGCGACCGACAATCCGCTGGTGTTCCCGGGCGAGTCTGACGGCAGCGGTGCGGTGATTTCTGGTGGGAATTTCCATGGTGCTCCGCTGTCATATGCATTTGATTACGCTGCGCTGGCGATGACGGATCTTGCGGGGATCACGGAGCGGCGTGTCGACCGGCTCTTGAATCCCGATATCAACGAGGGGCTGCCGGCGTTTCTCTCTACCGATCCAGGGCTCTCTTCGGGATTCATGATTGCGCAGATTGTGGCAGCGGCACTGATCAACGAGTGCCAGGTGCTTTCGCATCCATCGTCCACGGGCAGCATTCCGACGGACGGTGGCAAAGAGGATCACGTGTCGATGGGTATGACAGGTGCGATCAAGCTGCGCCTGATCGTGGAGCATACTGAACGGATCCTCGCCATTGAATTAATGTGCGCTGCGCAAGCGCTGGAGTTTCGACGGCCGCTGAAGTCTAGCGCAAGAATCGAGCGGGCATACGATGAGGTGCGCAAGGTTGTACCGCGGCTGGAGCGGGACCGCGTGCTGGCTCCGGACATCGAGACACTAGCGCGCGCGATCAGGGCAGGGAAGCTGGATGGCTGGCGGGCTTAGTCAGTTCCTCCGGGCTTGTTGTGTTTCCCACTCATTTCGCGATAACACCCCGAAATGGATGGGGAACCGGGCGTCTGCAAAAGTAAAAGCAGATCCTTCGCTCGCCAACCCCGCAAACGCTCGCGTTCGCGGAGCCCCAAGGCTGCTACGCTCAGGATGACACACCTCTAGTGTTGTAAGCAGGCCAGGGGAGGCAGCGTGAAACTGTTTCGGACTACCGGCGGCATCTTTGTTGAAGAGGACGAGCAACATTTTCTGGTAGCGGATCACCGCTGGGATGCGTTGTTTTCAAGAGAAGATCTTCCGGAGTTTCTCTCCGACTACGTGGAACGCGCGAAACCGTTTGCAGGCTTTCACGAGGGAGAGATACTGGCGCCGATCTGCGGGCAGGAGGTGTGGGCCGCTGGCGTCACCTACTACCGCAGCCGCGGTGCGCGCATGGAGGAGTCAAAAGACGCGGGAGGTGGCAATTTTTATGATCGCGTGTATTCCGCCGAGCGTCCAGAGCTATTCTTCAAGTCGACTGCGAGCCGGACGGTAGGAACAGGCAGCAAGGTGAGGATTCGCGGGGATGCGCATTGGTCCGTACCGGAGCCGGAACTGACGCTGGTTGTGAGTCCGGCAGGGCGTATCGTCGGCTACACGATCGGCAACGATATGAGTTCGCGGGATATCGAGGGCGAGAATCCGCTTTATCTGCCGCAGGCGAAGGTCTATAACGGCAGTTGCGCGCTGGGGCCCGGCATTCTGGTGACCGCGAACCCGCTCGCTCACTCGACGGAGATCCTGCTCGAGATCCTGCGCCATAACCGCATTGAGTTTGAGGGGTCGGTCGAGTTGACAGAGTTGAAGCGCGATCCAAAGATGCTCGTGGAATATCTGCTGCGCGACAACAGCTTTCCATCAGGCGTATTTCTCATGACCGGCACCGGGATTGTGCCGCCCAATACGTTCACGCTGGCGAGCGGCGACCGGATACGCATCACCATCGAGCCTATCGGTACGCTGGAGAATGAAGTCGCCTGACTTGACTTAGCCCAGCGAAGTTGGCCTAGGTCAGGTGTTTCTTGAGGAAGGCGAGGGCGCGGGAACGGGCGAGCGCAGAGGCTTCGGGGTTATAGCTGGCGCGCATGTCGCAGTTGAACCCGTGACCGGCGTTTTCATACCAATAAATCTCAACCTCGGGATGGGCAGCGTGAACCTTCTCCACCTGCTCCGCGGGGATGTGGGTGTCGAGTTTGCCAAAGTGGAGTTGAACGGGAGCTTTCGGGGTTTCGCCGGCGAAGTTGCCGATGCGCCCAGCATAATAGCCGACCGCAGCGTCGGGATGGAGGCGCGTCGCGCTGAGCCAGGCGAGCAAGCCGCCGAGGCAGTAGCCAATCACTCCGGATTTCTTTCCGGTCTGCCGACGCACGTATTGGAGCGCTGCATCGACGTCTTCCAGCGCTTTCGCGTTGTCGAGTTTCTGCAGGATGGCCACGCCCTTCTGGGCCTCCGGGCCGTCGTATGCAAGTTCGACGCCACGTTCCACGCGATCAAACAGAGCCGGGGCAACGGCGAGAAAACCGTCTTTTGCGTAGCTATCGGCGATGGAACGGATATGGCGGTTGACGCCGAAGATTTCCTGGATAACGACGAGGCCGGCGATGGGTTCGCCCGCAGGGCGCGCGACATACGCATCCAGTTCATGGCCGTCGGCGGCTTTCAGTTTCACAACTTCGCTCATTGGCTTTTCACCTTGTTCGATTGGGAGATATCCCTGCATTGGTTGGATGCCTTATTGAGCGTCACGGACGCACCGGAATCCGACGCCACCGGAACGATCGTAGGACGGCGCCATCAGCAGGACTTTGCTGTGCTCGTCGTTGCGATAGGCTTGCGGGAAATACCAGATAGAGCCTTGGGGCTGATAGTAGCTGCCGCCACGCACGATGGCAGCTCGAGTGTGATCATCCTGGAACTCATCGGTCCATTGCCAGACGTTGCCAACAAGATCCTGCACGCCGTAGGGACTGGCTCCCTGGGGATGCGCGCCGACAGGTTCGGGGCCGCGCATGGAGCGGCCGCCGTCGGGAGTGGCGACGTTTGCGGGGTTCCACTCGTCGCCCCATGGATAGGTGCGTCCGTCGGCGCCTTGAGCGGCAAACTGCCACTCCCATTCGTGCGGTAGGCGCTTGCCGGCCCATGCGGCATAGGCGCGGGCGTCTTCAAGTGAGACCCACGTGACCGGACGGTCGCCCCATCCCTGCGGGAAGGCGCCGTTTTTCCAATCGCGCAGGAAGTCGCCCACATCGCGAGGCGTATAGTGCGTGGCATCGAGGAACTGTTTGAACTGCGCGTTCGTCACGGGAAATTTGTCGATGAAGAATGGCTTGATGGTCATGACATGTTCATGGAAGCGCCGGGGCGAATTCTCCCATGCATACTGCACATCCACGCCGTTCATGGAGCCGCCTTCGATCTCTGTGCCGCGTACGCGAAAGACGAATGAGCCACCGGGGATCTTTACCATTCCTTCCGGAACTTCTGCGGATGGTTTTGTGGCGGCGGTTTCAACCAGATGCTGTTGCAGCACGATTGGTTCATGCGAGAAGGAGGCAAGCGGCTTTGCAGTCATCGAGGCCATGCGCTGCATCAGGGTTTTGATCGCTTCGGATGGGTCGTCAGGCGTAGCGAGAATGGCGCCGTATCCGTTGGCTTCAACGTTGAAGCTGAGAACAGAAATGGGGCCGTCCGTTTGGGGCTTCAGTTCCACTCCGTGATAAAGATCGAAGTAGCGCATTCCTGGAGTGGTTTTTAGATCCATCTGACGGCCGTCGATGTCATAGTCAGTGCGGTTCACAATGGTCCAGACGGTCTGATCGCCCACGGGCCAACGGCTGGCGTAGACGCCGAAGTTGTGCATGGGGTAGAGCGGCTCCCAGTCAGCGCTGACCAGGAAAGGCGCGACGCCGCGTTCGATGGTGGCGATGCGGCGGGTAGCTTCGGCATCCCGGGGATTGATGCCGTTCCAGATGCCCCAGATGTTTTCCCAGCTCTCCCACCCGACGCCGTTGAAGAAGGCGAATTGCAGGTCGTTGGTGTGGTCGGTGGCCCAGCGATCGCTGATGTTGACCATGTGGCGGGTCTCAAGCCATTTGTAACGATCGACCATGGGGATGAACGGGAACGCGTACTGGCCCCAGGTCATCACATTCCACGCGAGGGCTTCGTCGCTGGGACCGCCTTCCGGCTCGAACGCCAGAGGATGACCGACCTGATCAGCGGCAAGCGAGAACCCGAGGGGAACGCCATCCTGGGTGTCGCCGTTGATGCCGTCCGCATCAATTTGCTTCATCAACTCTGCGATCGCCTGCGGCCAGGGCTGCGATGGCTGGTGCGTGCCTTCGTCCCACATCATCATGGGGAAGAGGACGCGCACGCCGCGGCGATGGAAATCAGCAACCATCTGCCGCACACCTTCAACGCCTCCCGGCATGGATTTGACCATCTCGAGCTGGTTGCGGTCGTCGATACCCATGTTGGGATAGGTCGACCAGATGAGGACGGCGTCAATGCCGTTGTAGCGTTTCTCTAGGTCGTCGAGATAGCGATCGACTGTGTAGCGCCCGGCAGCGGGATCGTAAAAATAGCGATCGTGGACCATCATCTGGGGTTGCATGAAGCTGGATTGCGTCCACTTGAATGCCGGCATGTCGTATCGGGAAGGATCGTAAGCGATGCGGATGCGGCGCTCGGTCCGCCAATGATTGAGGTCGGCGAGCCAGCGCTCGTGGGTGAACGGAGAGCAGGGATTGGGCGGGCCATCCCATGCGTTATGAAGATTCATGCATCCCGGTGGAGGGATCTGCTGTTCGCGCGGAGCGAACATCGTGTCCTGGGCCGAAAGACCGAGGGCAATTGCAAGCAAGGCCCCGAGCAAGGAAGTTCGGATCATTCGGATCTTCTCCCAACGGCAACGCAATGAGATGAGGCTCTCGTCAGAGATTCTCTCCGCGATTAGCCAGGAATGATTTGAGGTCTGCAAGCGTGGGCATGGATGCCTGGGCTCCGCGACGGGTAACGGAGATGGCTGAGGCGGCGCAGGCGAATCGGGCTGCGGCCCATGGATCTTTGCCCTCGAGCAACGCAACGGCAAATGCACCATTGAAGCAGTCACCGGCGGCTACGGTATCAATTGCATCGACGGCGAAGGGATTGACCCATCCGGCTTTCCCGCCTGCGACGGCAACATAAGCGCCTTCAGCTCCGCGTTTCAAGACGACGCCGCGGAGGCCGCGGGCAAGCAATTCTTTGGCAGTCGGCTCGGGATCGGCTTTGCCGTCGAGGTAGAAGGCGGCTTCAGTCTCGTTTGGAGTGAACCATGCGACCTGCTTCCACACCGGATCGCTCAGCGCGGCGGCTGGAGCGGGGTCGAGCATCACGGGGACGTCGAATTGCGCGCATAGGGCAAGCGTGTGATCGACGGTCGCCATGGGGAGTTCAAGTTGACACAGGACCATTCCGGCGTCGCGGATAACAGCGACATGCTCGTCGACATAGGCGGTGTCAACCTTGCCGTTGGCGCCGGGAACGACCACGATGGCGTTCTGGCCGTTTTCCGCGAGAAAGATGGGCGCGAGGCCCGAGGACCCGGATGTGGCGACCATAGCGGATGTATCGACTCCGGCGTGGGAAAGATTCTCGAGTAGCTGGGGGCCGTAGACGTCGTCACCGACCATGCCGACGAATTGCACGGGATAGCCGAGACGTGCCGCAGCGACAGCCTGGTTGGCACCTTTGCCACCGGGCGTCGTCGAAAAGCTGGTGCCGATGACGGTCTGTCCGATGCGGGGGATCTGCGGAGTGCGGGTCACCATGTCCATGGTCACGCTGCCGACGACGACGATTGGTTTGCGAGTCTCGCTCATGTAGACCTCAATAGAGAGGAGCCAGCGCAATGGCGCCAAGGCCCATGATGAAAAAGACAAACATCAGTACGAGCAGCATGTGGGCCGCTCGTGGAGCACCGGCAAACTCACGCCAGACAAAAACGCCCCAGCAGGCCGAAACCATGGTGGCTCCCTGGCCTATGGAGTAGGAGACGGCCGGACCGACCAGGTGCGCACCGGAGGCGACAAAGTTGGCAACAGCTCCGACGCACCAGACGGCCCCTCCGAGGACACCCGCCGCATGCCAGCCGATCGGTGCGTGCCAGTAGTCCGCTCCATTGACCGGAGGTTTGCCATCAAGGGGTTTGAACATGAGAAGAAGGTTGGCGGGAACCGTAGAGATCAGGACGCCGATTGCGAAGAAGAAGGCAATGGCATAGGGACCGGGGGAATCGGAACCGCGCATGGCATGAGCCACGAGCGGATAAAAGCTTCCCATCAGCACGCCGGCAACGAGACTGAGGACGATTCCGCGGGTCGTGGTTGCCTTCGCGGTAGCCTCGCGTTTGCGATATGCGGCGGCATCGACAATGATGGCCAGCGCAACGAGCGCGACTCCGCCAAACAGGAGCAGGGGATTGGCCGCAGGGCTCACGAGGTAACTGGAAACTGCACCAACGACCAGGGCGAGGCCGATTCCAACTGGAAATGCGACGGCGAGTCCTGCGACGTCGATGGCTGCGACGAGAAGCAGATTGGCAATGTTGAAAATGACTCCACCGCAGATGGCCCAGAGCATCCGCGAGGGTGTGGTTTCGACCACGGCCGCGAGGAACTGCGAACCGGAGTGGCCGACGGACCCAGCCGTTAGCCCCAGAAGGAGCGCGCCCGCAAAAAGGCCGATCGCATAGTCCCAATAGAAGAGTTGAAAGCGGAACTTAGGGCAGAGCTTGAGTGTGTTGGCCCACGATCCCCAGCACAGCATGCTCAGGATCATGAGCGCGAGCGTGACTTGATATGTTTCAGGCAGAAACATTCGGGGCCTCAGCTTTTTTCGGATGCAACATCGAACGATACGCGGAGGACCCACGAAGGTGCAAATACCTCTTCATGCCCAATCGTCAAAATCGAAGGCGCGGGCATCGAGGATCGTCGAGAAGATTGGGAATCGTGCCTTTCCACCCATTCGACAAAGTGCTTTCGAATGGATGGGGCACCAGTTCCATGGGCTAGGTGAAGCTGTTACTGCCGAGTGGCTTTGATCGCTTCAGTCAGCGCAGGGACCACCTCGAATAAGTCGCCAACGATGCCGTAGTCGGCTACTTCGAAGATGGGGGCTTCGGCGTCTTTGTTGATGGCGACGATACACTGCGAACCCTTCATACCGACGAGGTGCTGAATTGCACCTGAGATACCGACAGCGAGATAGAGCTTGGGCGTCACGGTCTGACCGGAACTGCCAACCTGACGTTCGATTGGAAGCCAGCCGTTGTCGCAGATGGGGCGGGATGCGGCGATTTCAGCGCCGAGCGCGGAGGCGAGATCTTGGACGAGCGGCAGGTTGTCTGCCTCTTTGATGCCGCGACCGACGGCTACGATCATCTGCGCCGAACCGAGGTCCACGGTCTGCGCGGTGCCTCGGAAAGGCTCACCGGGCTTGGTGCGAATCTGCGCTGCATCGATTGTCGGTGTGAAGGTAGCGATTTCGGCTGGGCTGGTTTCTGCGGCGTCTGCGCGGAATGCTCCGGACTGGACGGAAACCAGGCAGGGGCCCGAGCCTGATGAACGATAGCTGCCACTGAGACGGCCCTGCATCAGGGAGCGGACGAAGACTGGGCCATCACCGATCGCGGTTACATCGCCAATGAGTACGCGGCCGAGACGTGCAGCCAGTGCCGGAGCGTAGTCGCGAACCTGGTAGGAGTGAGGGAAGACGAGGTAATCCGGCGACTCGGCGCGGATGAACTGTTCGAGAGCGGATCGAAATCCGTCGGAAGTGTACTGTGCCAGCAGCGGGTGTTCGATTCGTGTGACCTTCGCCAGGCCCTTGTTCGCGGCTGCCTGGGCCAGGGCCTCGGTCTGCGCGCCGATGACGATGGCATTGGCTTTCGTGCCTGATTGCGCAGCCAGAATATTTGCCGCTGCCAGGGCTTCCCAACTAATGCGGCCGATGCGGCCACCGCGATCTTCAAGAACTACGTAGACGCCGCTCATATGACTCGCACCTCGAACTTCAGTTTTTCAACGAGAGTTGCCGCCGCTTCCTTTGCGGAGCCGGAAATGATCTGCGTAGATTTTTGCTTTTGAGGAAGCATGATCTTTTCAAGAACTGCTGTGGGCGCACTTGCGTGGCCGAGGTCAGCAGCCGCGATTTTGCGGTACTCCTTCGTCTTCGCTTTCTTGATCCCCATGAGCGTGGCATAGCGAAGCTTGGTGCCGCCGGACTGGATCATGAGGACAGCCGGCAGCGGCAGGTCTATGTTCTGAAACCATCCCTCCTCGAGTTCGCGCTTTACGGTGAGGCCCGAGTCGGTCCTCTCGACATGAAGGATGAGCGATGCGTGGGGCAGTCCCAGCACCTCCGCCATGATGACGCCCGTCTGTCCGTAGCCGAGATCGTCAGACTGCAGACCGGTGAGGATGAGATCGGGGCTTTCCTGCTTTACCGCTGCGGCAAGGAGTTGTGCTGCTCCCAGGGCATCGCGCTGGTTCAGGTCGTCGGCTTCGATGTGAATGGCGCGGTCTGCGCCTTTCGCAAGGGCTTCGCGGATCGTGGTACCAGCGCGCTCGGGCCCTGCGCTTAGCACGATGACTTCGCCACCATGCTTTTCCTTCAATTGCAATGCCTCTTCAAGCGCGTAGGCGTCGGACTCGTTCATGGCGTATTGCAGGTCCGCCTCTTCGATCCATTTGCCGGCGCTGTTGATGCGCACCTGCGCATCGCGCTCGGGGACTTGTTTGATGGCAACGATGATTTTCATGCGGAATAACTCCGGATTACGGTTGTTCTGTTTTGACGGGAGTGGTTTGCGGCAGGTTCCTTGCGGTGAGTTGGGCAATGTCCAGGAGTTGCGGTGCGGCTCCGCCAGTTGCCGAGAGCGCGTCGCGGAACATGGTGTTGCAGAAGGGGCATGCCGTTCCGATGGTGGATGCGCCGGTTGCAACCAGTTCCTTGGCGCGGGCGTGGCTGACGCGATCACCGGTTTCTTCGCCGAGAAAGGCAAGACCACCGCCAGCTCCGCAGCAGAAGCTGCGCTCATGCGAGCGCGGGGCTTCGACCACTTCACCAGCCAAGCCGGCGACGGTACGCGGCTCTTCGTAGACGTTGCGATAGCGACCGAGATAACAGGGATCGTGAAAGACGATTGTTTCTTGGGTGGCGACTGCATCGGGCGCGTTTTGGGCATTGCTTTCCCACCCTTCTCGCAACTACGCGAGAAGGATGGGGCACCCTGCTTTGGCAGCTTGTCGGCGAAGCGCGCGAGAAATTCGCTGTGGTGCTCGATCTCAGGCGGCGTGCCGAACTCCTTCCAGTCTTCCTGGATGGTGCGGACGCAATGCGGACAGATGGACACGATCTTCTTCACCTTGTTCTGTGCGAGAGCTTCGAGATTAGCTTCGGCGAGTTGCTGGAAGAGCAGATCGTTGCCGAGACGGCGGACCGGATCGCCGGTGCATTTCTCTTTGCGCAGGACACCGTAGCTAGTGCCGAGGTAGTTCATCACGCGGGCGAAGTCGACGACGATCTCGCGACCCTTGGGGTCGTATCCGCCCATGCATCCCAGCCACAGGCAGTACTCCTGCGTTCCGTCGAAGATCGGGAATTCCTGCTTCTGAATGAACTTGTCGCGTTCGAGTGCGCCCATGCCGAGCGCATTCGATCCACGTTCGAGCGCCAGGAACAGCTTCGCACCGTGATCGTCTTCCCACATCACCGGTATTCACGGCGCCGCGACGCAGACCGATGATGATGGGAAGATGTTCGATGCCGACAGGGCATTGATATTCGCATGAGCCGCAAGTGGTGCATTGGAAGTCGGCGGTGATGGAGTTGAACTTGCCGATCAGGGATTCCTGTGAGGTGGGACCGAATTCGTTGAGATAGCCGCGCAGACCGAGGATGATCTCTTTCGGATTGAGCTCTTTTCCCGTGTTGGTGGCAGGGCAGTGTTCGCTGCAGCGGCCGCACTCTACGCAGGAATAGGCTTGCAGGCTGACCAATTGGGTCAAGTCAGTTCCGGCGACAAGCCCGAAGTCTTCATCTCCAACCAGAGGCGGAATCCTGCTGAAGCCGCCACGGGAGAGAAATATGGTGGCTGGGCTCAGCACCAGGTGCAGGTGTTTGGTATGCGGGATGATGGGCAGAAAGATGAGCAGGGAAAGCGTGTGGGCCCACCAAAGAACTCGCGCTGCGGGACTGGAATCAGTGACCGCAAAGGCTGCCAGGTAGGTCACCATCAGGAGAAAGATCAGCAGCGCGATCACGCCGGATTCATAGGAAACTTTCGTGCCGAGCCAACGCGGGCGCACCAAGAACCTGCGGACGAAAAGCCCGAAGATTCCAAGCGCGCAGGCTACGGCAAAGGCTGCGGCTATATAGAAATAGAATCGCCCGATCGAACCTTGTGGGTCGAGGAATCCGAAGCCAAGGCCGACTGCAATGTGATTCAGGGTGACCAGTGCGAAGGCGCAGAATCCCCAGAAAACAAAGGCGTGGGCCAGTCCGGGCAAGGGGCGCTCGCGGATGACTTTAGCCTGGCAAAGCACTTCCCAGAAGAAGTCCCACACCCGCTTACCTACGGGTGCGAGACGAAAATTGGGGTCCTTTTTGGCCTTGAGGATGCGCTTGAGAATGGGTCCGAATCGCCGCCAGAAAAGTACGCCGGAAGCAACAATCAATGCCACGAGAAGCAACTTCTCCCACGGCGAGAAGCTTTGCGGTTCAGCCAGCGTGGCAGAGAGGAGATTCATATCCGAACCCACTCACAATACACGATTAGACCCCTGGTCGGCAGATCGCCGCGGGACCGGTGATGAGCGGGTAAAGGCGTTCCTGATGGGGCGGAGGTAAGGGAAAGCATCGTCTTTTGAGGCCTCCACAGCAAAAGGGCGGGATCCCTCGCGAGACCTCGCCCCAATGCTTGTCGAATTCTAAAAGACCCGGCTCGGTGCCCGGATCACAACTCAGGTGATACAGATGAGGTGGTACGTTCGAGCTCAGCCCGAGTTTCCCTCCCTTGACCCGTACAACCCTTAATGCACGAGTGATCATGCTGCCATTCGTGAGTTTCGTTGCCGATTCTCTTGAAGGCCATAGACTACTCTCCTCCTGGAAGATTTCTCTTCCGCTGATAAGTTAGAGGCGGTTTCTTGCACTGGAGTTGTCGAAGAAATCAGGCCGGCACAATGACGCGAACCGGCCTTCGGCTTAACCGTTTTGGAGTCTAAGCCAGCAGTAGAGTGGCCATGCATGTGCATGCGCGCAGATCGTCATATTCTCGGAGAGACCATTGGTCTTTACGAGCGAAGAGTCGAGCGAATCCGAGGCGCTCCATCGGCCGGTCCAATACTCGGGAAAGGAGCGAGCGAAGTTGTCGAAGGTCATCTTGCGCAGCAGACTTCGCGCGGCTTCTCGATCAAATGTCATCACTCCCAGAATGAGCGGCCCGTTGAGCGCGTACCAGAAGCCGCCGTTCTCGCGCGTTCCGCTTGGTGTGCCGGGCTGCTGCACAGGTTTCTCGATCTGGCGGGCACCCATGGTTTCTCCCGCCAGCAAGCGAGTTTTCAACTCTTCGAAGAGGAGTTGCTTTCGGTCTGTGGAGAATTCGGGGATGAGAAGGGCGAACCCCTGTGGTTCAAGCCACATTTCCTTTTCACCGAGGGCCTCGTTATACGAAGTCCACGCCCGGCGCGGGAAGGCGCGAGCGCCGAGGTCCTTCATCCAGGCGTCGAGAAGTTCCTTGCGATATTCGCGCATGGCGTCGACGAGTTCGGCCGCTTGGGGTTCATGTTCCCCGAGAACTGTCGTGAGGTCGCCCAGAATCGCGATCGCCATGGCGGAATTCATGTGACTCTCGCCTTCTTCGAACATTCGGTTGTAGGGCATGGTGGTCGGCCAGAAGAAAAACATATCGTTCCAGTCCGAGTTCCAACGACGCACGATACCGTGAGATCCGGTGCCGACGCGGTCCCGTAAGAACAAAAACGCTTGCCGCACATGAGCGAGCCCCGTGTCATGACCTGAACAATTGAGCGGGTAGTAGCCGATGTCGTCGCTGAGCACCGAAGTGTCGCCCGTGACGCGAAGATATTCCGCCAGCAACAGGAAAAAGAAAAGCTGCTGATCGCTCGTTTGCTGTGCGCCGCTGGGAGACCAGCCAAAGCCTTCATCATTGAGCTTGATTTCGCCGTCGGGTACGGTGCGCTTCATCAGGAAACGAAGGACGGATTTCGCGACTGCGGGATTGGTGTGGCACAGCGGCAGCGCATGTTGCGCCAGGTCGCGACTGGACGCCATGTTGCCCCACGTATAGTCGTACACCGTGCCTTGAGGAACTACTGTCTCGTTGTAGTATTCGCGCCAGGTGGCCATTGCTTCGAGCATGGAAACATTCCACTGCATCTCTCGCCGCAGGATTGGGTCTGGCTCCTTTTTAAAGCTCGGAACCGAACTCCGCCAGGCTTCAGCGAAGGCGGATGTTGGTGCGCGACGTTTTGCAGTTGATGGCTGGAGCTGCGAAGCGAGCGCGTTAATCGATTTCTGAGACACGTCTCGCGTATAGCCGACCACAAAGGCGAACTCATGCGATCCTGCCGGTGCGACGGTCCCACTCCATCGGGCTCCAATCAGATTGTTACTGTCGCTGTCTTTATCGAGAAATGCTTCCGAGCCCTGATCGATTGAATGCACAAAAAGTGCCGGAGGGAATTGCTCAAGCAGAGATGGCTGGCCCTTTGGTGGAAAGGCCATTTTGCGTTTCGGCATTGGCTGGAAACTCACCAAGGCAGTTTTGCCATTTTTGAGGATTGGCTGGTCAGCGGGAAAGCCGATTTCATGCCAGCCGGAGTCCCATGGGGCGAAGGCCTGCTGATAGCGGGCTCGCGTCGATTCGGCATAGCGCAGTTCGAGGGGGACGGTTCCGTTGTTTGTGATTCGTACTTGTACCATGAACGCCGAGGCACCGCCAGCGATGGATGGCGACGGAGCAACGGAGATCAGGCGGGTGATCCGAACGCCTGCGTCGAGAGAATAGTCGAACCTCGCGAAGCCAACGCCAAAGTGCTTCTCCGCGGATTGGGCGGCCGTTTCGCTGGGGCCAATTAACGCGTGTTTTTGACCGGCAATTTCAACGGTCGCGCGATTTGCGCCGCTGTACCGGGCGTTGCCTTGGTTAACGCGGCCCCACGCGCGTTCGCCGGTCAGAATCTGGTAAATGCCGCTCGCGTGCGTAAAGAGGGTGAGGCGGTAGTTTCCAAGGAGGAAGATCGGATCGTCCGGCAGCATTACGGCGTCGTTTTCTTTTGGACTATCGGGAAAACGAAGCGGGCCCGTGTAGTGGTATGCGGGGAGGCCGAGATCATCTTCGACCCATTCTCCCAGGCTGGCTGTATTATCGGCGGCCCACGCCGGCATCAAAGAGCCCGCGGCCAACACTCCAGTAGCGGCGAGAAAATCTCGCCGAGAAAAATCGTTCAATAAAGCCATTGCTGCCCCCAAAAAGACACTTGAGAATCTCGGGGGAATTCTAACAGCGGACGAGAGACTCAGCCTTGGGGCAGACCGGATGCAGTTTAGCCTTTGTTGCGTTCCTCGGCCTCGGCAATCCAGCCTCGCCGAAGCTTCGCTGCAGGAATGCTCGACAAGTAGGGCTTGATGTCGAGGATTGGGGTGCCATCGAGCATATCGACTCCCCGGACGCGGAGGAGTCGCCCCTCGCGACTGAGCAGTTCAACGACGGTAAGGGCAATCGGATTTGGGCGGCGTGGAGAACGTGTTGCGAAGACGCCGTGGGGACGCTCATCGATGGGCGGCCTGCCGATTAATTCAAAGCCTTCAGACCGGTCAAATGTCCAGAGGACGAACAGGTGGGAGAAACCTTCAACATCGGTGAGTCCCGATTCGAACTCCGGAAGAATCTCGAGCACACCTTCCGCGTCGTGCTTGGCGCCAAGGCCTTTGGGGATCGCCTTGGTGTCGGTGTATGGGCTGCGGACGAAGCCGATGGCTTTCGGCGTAAACACTGCGGGGGCGCTCCACTTGCAAATCAGGATGAGCGGCCCGGTGATTACCGTCCGCAATCTGATGGTAGCGCGGTAGGGTCGTCCGCCGTCTCGTAGTCGAATTTGCGCATGTTCCGCATGCACTCACCCAGGGCCCCTACGAGCGTCTCGCTCCACCCGCAGGGCTGAAATCGCAGCGACTTCTGATTCAGCTCAAGATCGGCAGTTGCATAGAACTGCATGTCGCTGGTTCTTGCGGTGGCAAATTCCTTCACGGTGATGCGGGCTTCAATCTCGCCCTTCACGTGCTTCTTTTTGATGGAAAAGAAATGCAGGCGGGCGAGCGCTTCGGAGGGGTCCTTCTGAACAAGCTTCCATTCGTTCACTGGGCTTGACCTCAAGGGAAGTTGAGTGGCTTGAGCGCCGAGTTTAGCGGATTCTCTACCCAAAAGGATAGGGAATTCGATTGGCCTGAGCCAAACATACCTTTTGTCAATGTTGCTGCGCTTCTTCTAGCACCGGACAATCTTGGGTGAGTCGATGCCCTTGGTTGCGTTTCGAGTGTCCACAACCAACTGCGCCTGTTCCACGATTGCCTGGTAGTCGTATGAGGAATGGTCAGTCACGATCATTACGGCGTCATACTGATCCAGGTTATCGAGCGGCGTGTTGGTCATGTTGAGTGCGTAATGCCGACCCTGACCGACGGTGGGGAAGTAGGGATCGTTGTAGGAGACGGTCGCACCTTTTTCGCGGAGCAGTTCGATGATGGTAAGCGAAGGTGACTCGCGCAGGTCGTCGATATCGCGCTTGTAGGCAAGGCCCAGCACAAGAATCTTCGAACCGTTGATAGCTTTGCGATGCCGGTTGAGGCCGTCAGCGAGTTGGTCGATCACGAAGTACGGCATGTTCATGTTCACTTCGCCGGCGAGTTCGATAAAACGCGTCCGGAAGTCGAACTGCCTGGCCTTCCAGGAAAGGTAAAACGGGTCAATCGGGATGCAGTGACCGCCAAGGCCGGGGCCCGGATAAAACGCCTGAAACCCGAACGGCTTCGTCTTGGCTGCGTCAATTACCTCGTGAATGTCGATGCCCATGCGCATGCACAGCTGCTTCAATTCGTTTACCAGCGCGATGTTGACGCAGCGGTAGATGTTCTCGAGCAACTTGGTCATCTCGGCAACGGAAGGGCTGCTGACCGGGACGACGCGGCGGAAGATGGCGCCGTAGTACTCGGCGGCAAGCTCAGCTGCAGTCGCACCGCAGCCACCCACGACCTTGGGAATATCGTGACGGGCGACGGTCTCGTTGCCTGGGTCCTCGCGTTCGGGCGAAAAAGCGACGTGAATTCCAGTTTCATCGCTACCGCGCGCGACTTTCAATCCATGGCGGTTTCCCTTTTCAATAAGGGGGACCACGATCTCTTCGGTCGTTCCTGGGTACGTTGTGCTTTCGAGGACAACAAGCTGTCCATCGTGCAGGTGAGGCGCAATGGACTCGACAGTGCCCGTGACATAGCTCAGGTCGGGTTCGTGGTATTCATTGAGCGGGGTTGGGACGCAGATGATGATGGCATCCATTCGCGCGATCTCTGAATAATCCGATGTGGCGCGGAAACCGGATTTTTGCGCCTGCTGGATGGCGTTGGGAAGAATCCGCACAATGTAGGAGTCGCCCGCATTGAGGGCGCTTACTTTTCTTTCCTCGATATCGAACCCGGTGACGGCGAAGCGTTCACCGCTGAACAACAACGCGAGGGGCAGGCCAACATAGCCCATTCCAACGATGCCGATCTGGGCCTGCCTGTTCTCTACCTTCTTTTTGAGTTCCGAGAGGGTGGTTGTTGCTGTTGTGGTCATGTTTCTCATTGTAAAACCGGCGTTCGGACGACGATCTGCGCTTGGCCAGCAGCGGATAGTATTCTTGCTTTTGCGAAACGACGAAATCTGGGGAGGCGTGGGTTGGGGAAATATCTTGTGACAGGGGCTGCCGGATTCATCGGTCGTTCGATTGCTGCTGCATTGTTGAAGCGCGGAGAGGACGTTCGCGGCATCGACAACTTCATCACCGGGAAGCGTGCCAACCTGGCCGGGCTCGAGGCAATGGAGTTCGTGGAAGGCGACTTGACGGATCCGCAGCAATGCGCCCGTGCCTGCGAAGGCATAGAAATTGTGTTTCACGAGGCCGCACTGGCGTCAGTCCCACGCTCAGTCGCCGACCCTGCAGGCACAAACCTGCACTGTGTTACGGCCACTCTCAACCTGCTGGTCGCCGCTCGCGCAGCGGAGAGTTCGCCGCGTCGTCTATGCTGGTTCGTCCTCGGCTTATGGCGATACGCCCACCCTGCCGAAGCAAGAGGACATGCTGCCCAATCCGATCTCGCCATATGCCGTAGCCAAGCTTGCCGGTGAGCAGTACATGCGGGCGTTCGCACGTGTCTATGGCCTGGAGACAGTGGTCCTCCGCTACTTCAATGTGTTTGGTCCATTTCAGGATCCAGCCTCGCATTATTCCGGCGTACTCGCCATTTTTTGCAGACGAATGCTGGCCGGCGAACAGCCCACGATCTACGGCGACGGCGAACAAAGCCGCGATTTCACCTATATCGACAACGTCGTTCACGCGAATCTCCTCGCCGCCGATGCCCCGGCTGAGAAGGTTGCCGGCCAGATGATGAACGTGGCAACCGGCTCGCGATGCACGCTCAACGAAACCTTTCGTATTCTGCTGTGAACTTACTGGCTACAAAGGAGAACCAGCATATCAAGACCCGCGCTCGGGCGATATCCGCGACTCGCTTGCCGATATCCGCCGTGCCGGAGAACTACTGGGATATAGCCCGATTGTGGATTTTCGGGAAGGCCTACGCCGGACGGTCGAGTGGTATCGGACGGCGACGTAGCCTGGTTGTCTTCAGGCTCATGATTTCGGATGATTTCTATCTGTTTTCAGATGTGACACGCCTCACTAACAAGCGCCCGCGAATTGGTGACACTGTTGAGTGCCCAATCCGCTGCGGACGCTCGTGGTGTACTCCGACGATTGCCCTTCGGAAGATGACGGGAACTGAGGACACCGATCTTTGCCGAAGACAACGACAGTCCAGGAAGCGCCAACGACCAGTCGTGATCGATTGTTGAGCCGACGCGGGTGGCAAAGTTCGTCCGTGTCGTTTCACGAGCTTTGGAGTGCGATTCGTCGCAATAGGCGACTATTCCTGTTAACCGTGGGAGCGCTGCTGGGCACCTGCCTGCTCTATTGTCTTCTTGCGCCCAATGTATATGAAGCCACTGCTCGGGTAGCTTTGCGCGGCACACCAATTTCTGCCCTCGGGCCGGATCGCATCGACGGCGCGCCTTCAGGATCCTTCGCCTCAGGCCAGGTGCAGCTCGAAACGCTGGCCAACGTGTTTCGCAGTGACCAGCTTGCCTGGGGCGTCATTACCGATCTCAAGCTTTACAGTGCGCCGGGGTTTCAGGGTTCATTTGCCCGGAAATTCCCCAGTTTCAATCCAACTCAGCCCAGCCCCGATGCCAAGGCATGGTTGCTCGACGAGTTTCAGCGCGATCTGACAGTCCAGACAATTCCGCGGACACTGGTTTTGCAAATCCGGTTTCGCTCACGCGACGCAGCGCTTTCAGCGGCGGTTGCCAATGCGCTGATCGACGCTTATCACTTACAGGACACGGCCGCGCGGGTCGAGGCCACGAAGGATGCGAGCACGTGGCTGAACACGCAGCTGAATGAGATAAAGACGCGGGCAGACCGGGACGATCAGACGCTCGCGGAATTTCAAAAGCAGCACGGGATCCTGGATACTCCGGAGACGCTGGGGAATGGACAACCAAGTGAGGTGGAGCATACCGCAGAGTTGAGCGAAGTGGACGCGCTGAGCAGGGAGCTAGTGAACGCCACCACCGATCGAATCGTGCTTGAGGCGGAGTATCGCGCAGCTGCCTCGGGTGACCCGGAACTGGTGCTCGCTTCCGATCCGAAGACTTCAGGCATCAGGCAATTCGCCATCGGCGCTATTGCAGCAACTGCGCGCGCATCGCAGCGATCTTGAGCAGGAGCAGACGCAACTTCGCATCGAGCACGGACCTAACTTTCCGCGCGTCGTAGAAATTCGGAACCAGATTCAGGATCTGGACCAGCAGATCAAAGCAGAGGATGTAAAGCTGCTTGAGCGGTTCCGCGGCGCCTGGAAGACAGCGGAAGATCGCGAACAACTGGTCCGCAAGAGTCTAAGCGACGCTACCGGCGCTGGGCTAAGGCTGAACGAAGCGGCGTTGAAGTACGCGGTGATGCGTCAAGAGGCCAATGCGAACCGTGATGTCTATGTGAAATTCTCGCAGCAAATGGAAGAGGCGGGCCTGGCCGCAGGCAGCCATGGCTCCGAACTTTCGATCATCGATTACGCGCGTCAGCCGGTGAAGGCTGTTTCTCCCGATCTGCCGATTTATATGGCGATTACCCTGTTCATTTCGCTGTGGCTAGCCCTCGCAGTAGTGCTTGTGCGTGAGTCCATGGGTTCGAAAGCAGCGCAGATGGTCGTTATGGCTGGGTTCATTACAGTGGTCAGCGTCAGCCGCGCGCAGGCGCCGACCCCTAGCACCTCTGGACTCCCGACCGGTGTTGCAAAAATTCCGCAATCGGAAGAGACGAAAAGTCAGCCAAATGCCAAGGATGCTCCGCTGACGTGGGGCAATTCGCAAGGCACAAACCTGGCCGGCGTTCCACCCGGCGCGTCCGCTGCATTGGGAATGCCCATGGCCGTTCCGATCGGTCCCGGCGATCAACTTGAGGTCTCCGAGACGCACGCGCCGGATATGCAAGCTTCGGTTCGCGTTTCAGAATTGGGTACGGTAACACTGAAGCTTGCCGGCGAGGTCCATATCGGCGGCATGGATGAAACCGCTGCGGCGCATGCGATTGAGACCGCGCTTGTCGATCGCGGTATGCTGCTTCATCCCCAGGTTTCGGTGCTCGTAACGGTATACGCGGGACAGGATGTATCGGTACTAGGCGAGGTGGCTCGGCCCGGGATATATAGCTACGCGGTCCATCATCGCCTGCTTGATCTGATTTCATTGGCATCGGGCCTGGGCCCCAACGCCGGCCGCCTCGTCACCATCACGCATCGCGACGATCCCAGGACGATTCAACCTGTAGTGTTGGATCCAGCCGGAACAGACACGGCTTTGGATCACAACCCGGAATTGATTCCTGGAGACACTGTTCAGGTAAGTCGTGCCGGTCTTGTTTATGTGGTTGGCGATGTTACCCGGCCGGGAGGTTTTCCGGTCGATCCTGTGCAAACCACGACTGTTGTGCAGGCTCTTTCGCTAGCGTGGGGTCCGGCACAGAATGCCGCGCTGACAAAGGCCGTGCTTATTCGCGAGCAGCAAGGTAGCCGCACAATTACGACGCTGAACCTGAAGCGCATGATGCGCGGTCTCGATCCCGACATTCCCATTCGCGACCGTGACATTCTCTTCGTTCCCGACTCAATGGCCAAAAATCTCTGGAACCGGACAATGGAGTCGGTGATTCAGTCTGCGGCGGGCGTCAGCATTTATGCGGGCATGGTTTACTCGCAGAGGTTCTAGCGCCGTGCGACGGATTGCATGGGTACTTCTCCTTCTCTTCGTGTTTGCCATCCCGTGGGAGTATTCGCTCGACCTCGGTGCTCCGTTCGGCAATATCGCGCGCATGATCGGGGTGATTCTCGTGCTTGTGGGCGTGCCGGCAACTTTGCAGGCGGGACGCATACGCAGGCCGGGACCGCTGCAATGGCTGACATTGGCTCTCTATCTTTGGTTCCTCTGTTCCTTCTTCTGGACAGCCGTGCCGGACACGACGCTGATGAAAGCGCGCGGCTATGTGCAGGAGATGATGATTGTCTGGTTGATCTGGGAAATCGCAGAGAGTCCGTGCGATCTGCGAAACCTGATGCGCGCGTGGCTGGCAGGATCATGGGTACTGGCCATCCTCACCATCGTCAATTTCGCGTCGGCTGGTTTCGGATCGGCGGATCAAATTCGCTTCGTCGCCATCGGGCAGGATCCGAACGATGTTGCGCAGTTTCTCGACCTCGGGCTCCCAGTCGCCGCGTTCTTGCTCGACGGAACGGAAAGATGGTCCGGGAAGCTGCTGGCCGCGGGATTTCTTCCTCTTGGTGTCGCATCCGTTCTGCTGACGGCTTCGCGGGGAGGATTTCTGACCGCAGTTGTGGCCCTGACGGGTTGTGCTGTATTGCTGTTTCGGCGATATCGATATTCCGAGGGCATCCTTGTTGGAGCCATAGCCTGCCCAGCGGTTGCTGGGGTTATCTGGCTCTTGGTGCCGCACGAAACGCTGGATCGCATTGCATCCATCTCTGATCAGTTACAAAACGCGGATCTCAACCAGCGCGTCAACATCTGGTCTGCGGGTTGGCAGGCATTTCTCAAAGCGCCGCTCTGCGGCCATGGCGCCGGTGCGTTCGTCACGGCTGCGGGATTGGCTCCCATCGACACCGCGCACAACACAGTCGTATCGATCCTCGTTGAAGGCGGTCTCATCGCTCTTGTTCTGGCGACAGCGATTGTCGCCTTTTCGATGCGATCGATATTGGCGACGCGCGGGATGCTTCGCATTGCTCTGATGACGTTGATGGTGGTCTGGTTGATGTCGTCGCTCGTCGGCACTGTTGGCGAAAGCCGCACCACGTGGCTGTTGTTTGCCATGATTGCGTTGAGCCGTCGTCTCGCAGAGGAGCAGCCGAATGAACTCGAAGATGCATTTCCGAATCTGCGTCTGTCTGCTGATTTTCGGTTGGCCGAGCGATTCCAATGAGCTCAACAGTCGCGTCCGTCGCGGCACAGAGCGTCAACCGCCGCATTCTTAGTGCTGTTTCCGCGATCACCCTGGCGGCGGTGGTTGTTAAGCTCGCCGCCACGGCGAAGGAATTTGCCGTAGCCGGAATCTTTGGCCGCTCCGACGCGATTGAAGCGTTTCTCGCGGCAGCGCTAATCCCGGGACTTCTCATCAACCTCATCTCGGAATCGATGAACCAGGCGCTAGTTCCCACTTTGATACGGGTCAGGAATTGCGAAGGCCCCACTCGCGCCCAACAACTGCTCTCGAATTGTTTGATTTCCACCTGCGTGCTTCTGTTGACCGCATCCGCGGTCATGGCTTGTACAGCGCGCTTCTTCTTTCCCCTGGTTGCCGCGCATTTCGCACCGAACAAGTTGAATCTTGCCGTGCACCTGTTCTACGGATTATTGCCGGTGATCGTTTTCACTGGCGTTGCTTCCATCTGCACAACCGTCCTCAACACGGCCGGAAAATTCGCAATCCCGGCGCTCTCACCCATCGTTACGCCGTTGGCAATTCTCCTTCTCGTTCCTATCCTTGCGAGCAGATTGGGAATCTGGGCCATGGTGTGGGCCACGGTCGTAGGAGCACTGATCCATTTGATCTGGATGGGATCGATGATGAATGCCCGCGAATATCGGCTGACACTGCGCTGGTACGGCATGAGCGAAGCTACGCGCGAAGTTGTTGGCCAATACGGGCCGGTGCTCCTGAGCGGACTGGTCGCATCGGGCGGACTTCTCGTCGATCAATCCATGGCGGCCATGCTGCCCGCCGGAAGCGTGTCGGCGCTGGCGTATGCCGGCCGATTCGTCAGCGTCGCTTTGGCGCTCCTTGGTGGTGCAGTCTCTTCCGCGGTCACGCCATTTTTCTCTGAGATGGCTGCACGAGGGGATTGGAATGGATGTCGAAAGGCACTTCGCATCTGGGCGTGGTCGTCAGCAGGTGTAGCATCCCTGGTTGCTGCTGGGCTCATTCTTGGGGCGCGCGTTCTCGTGCGTTTGACCTTCCAGCATGGCGCCTTTGGGCCGAAGGATACTGCTGTGGTTTCGTCAGTTCTAGTCATGTATGCTCTGCAAATTCCATTCTTCGTCTGCAGTCGGGTCTTCTATCGTTTTCTGGTGGCGATGCGCCGAACCGACCTTGTCCTCTACTGCGGGATGTTGAATCTTGGGCTGGATATTGTCCTGAATCTGTTGCTCATGCGCTGGCTCGGCGTGGCCGGCATCGCGCTGGCAACGTCGCTCTGGACCATGAGCACGTTGCTATTTCTCGGCTACTGGAGTTGGAGGGTTCTGTCCCGGGCAGAACGAGTTCCGCCGAATCTCGAAGGTTGAGGGTTGCTTTCGAGAAGCGTGCCGTACAGTTCCTCCCAACGGTTCAAGACTGCGTCGAGACTGAATCTCTCCACCACGGAACGCCGCAAACGACGGCCGATTTCGCTCCGATCCTTTTTCGGCAGGCGCATCACGGTGTTCATACTCGCGGCAAGTGAGTCTGCATTGCCTACGGCGGCAACCGGAGTGCAGGGCACATTACTAAGCACTTCGCGCGCGCCAGGAATGTCTGTGATCACCGCCGGCAATTCGCACGCGCTTGCTTCCAGCAGCGCGATCGGGAGTCCTTCCCACCGGGAGGAGAGGACGAATCCGTCGGCTGCCCGCATCCAGCGGAGAACATCGATCTGGAATCCCGGGAAGAAGACTCTGTCGCCCAAAGCAAGCGTCTTCACCAGAGCGTTCAACTGGCTCTTGAGCGTGCCCTCTCCGACAATGACGAGCCGGGACTTGATGGGAGTTTCGAAAATGCTCGCAGCAGTGTAGCGTGATCCTTGACCGGGTCGAGTCGGCCGACGGCAAGCCAAAGGAACTCATCGGAGAGACAAAGCTCCTGGCGCATCGCGTCGCGCGCTTTGCGATTACTCTTCCAGTGATCGAGATCCACGCCATTGGGAATGATGGCAAGTTTCTCCTCATTCACCATTCCTGATGTCAGCCAGGCCGCACTTGCTGCGCGGCTCACAGCTGTGACCGCGTCAGGCAGGAACGCGCTGATTCGGTAGCCGAACCTGCGGGCCGTTCCGCCCGTCGCCGGAGAGTGGATCGTGTCCACAAGTACGCGCACCGGCGCAGCGATCCGCGACCACCGCGCCAGCAAGGATGCGTGTGGCAAATGTGCGTGAACGATGTCCGGTCGATTGAGCTTCATCCAGCGACTTAGCCGGATCCACCCTCGCAGGTCCGCAAGCCCTTTGCGCATGTGAAGACTTGAGAAATGGATACCCGCTGATTGAAGCCGCTCTTTCGCGTTGCCGCCGGTTCCAGACAGGGCAATGACACTCACTCGCCAGCCTTTTTTCGCCAGTCCGCTTGCCAGCAGAATTACTTGCTGTTCGGCACCTCCGATGCGGTCGAGGGTCGGAATTAGATAGGCGACGTGCTTCACGTTCTCCTCTCCAAAAGGACCTGGTCAATGACTCGTTCATATGCAGCGATCGCTTTGTTCAGATCAAACTGCTCGATCCATGAGTGATCGAATCGTTGCCCGGGATGAATCGTAGAGAGAGCACGGCACAGAGCCTGTTCGAGAGCATCCTCGGAGATATCGCTCGCGAGCCAGATGCCGGGCTGTTCGCTGAGAATGCCCACCAATCCTGGTGACGCGGGGAGGGCGACGATGGGAAGTCCTGCGGCCGCTGCTTCAAGCAGGGCATTTGGCAGTCCTTCGTGGCGTGAAGAGAGCACGAAGACCGAAGCGCTGCGGAACTGCTCCGCAGGAGAGTTTACGTTGCCAAGAAACTTCACCTGATCGTCGATTGCGAGCATTTTGCACTGCGCCTTCAGGGCGTGCTCACACGGGCCAGATCCGGCAATCTCAAGTTGAATCTTAGGGGATTTGTGCTGAACGTGCGCAAATGCTTCCAGCAACAGATCGACTCCTTTTTCCGGCGCCAATCGAGCGACGGCGAGAAGTCGATGGCCTGGCCATTGCCGAACGCGATTCGCTTGCACAGTAGATGCACGAATGCCTTGAATATCTACGGGATTGGGGAGGACGACTAATGTCGCTCTGTCGACTCCAAGCTCCTTTCGGAGTTCTTCTGCCATGGACTGCGTCTGGCAAATGACGCGGTCTGCGCGCCTGTATCCGGCGGCATAGAGTCGACGCGAGAGATGCAGATTCCCGCGGGCAGCGAGCGTTGCTGAGAGTGCGCCGTTCTGACGCACAAGAACGCGTGTCCGTGGCGGAAAAAGCGATCGCAGCATCAGAACGAGCAGGTTGAGATGGGCCATTCCCGACAAGATCACTGCGGGCCGGATTCGCCATACCAGGCGGAGAATCTTCCATGCACTTTTGCGTACTTTACTGGCTCCAAGGGCATGGACGGTGACCCGCGGTGGGAAGCCGTTTTCCTCCGGCGTTGATTGCGTCACTAGCCCAAGGTGTATCTCGTACTTCTTCGGGCTGAGGCTTTGCGCCAAGATGGCGGCGATATGTTCGGCCCCGCCCCCGCCCAGGTGCGGAATCAGCAGCAGAACCTTCGCACTTCGCCATAGGGGCGAGTCCGTCATGATTCACCCGGTAGGGTAGCGGATCGGCCGGAATGGCAAAGGTGACCGGTCTCACAAACCAAAACGGGACCGAATGATACAGTTTCGTTTGTTTTTGGGAAACGCGGCCACCGCGGCCTAGGGCCCCGGCACCGTTCTGGATCGAAGATGCCCAAATTAGAAACAGCGAAGCACGGCGAAGAGCCTCTCGAAGGTGCGAGGCGACCACGCATTCTCGTCGGTGTCACGAGCTCACTGACCTGCGTTGTACTGCCGGGCAGAGTTCGTGCTTTGCGAGAGGCGGGTTTCCACGTCTTTCTGTTGTCGGCTCCGGGAGAACTGCTGGAACGTACCGCGGCGAGTGAAGGGGTCGCTTCGTTTGCGATCCCCATGGAGCGCGTCATATCGCCATTAGCCGACAGCATCGCTCTCACCAGGATTTGGCGTCTTTTACGCAATCTGAAGCCCGATATTGTTGAATTCAGCACCCCCAAGGCCGGGCTTCTGGGAACTCTCGCAGCGCGTTTTTGCCGGATTCCCGTCCGGATTTACTTGCTTCGGGGACTGAAACTCGAGACTTCACGGGGATTGAAGCGGTACTTGTTGCTGTGGGCCGAGCGCATTACCTCCCACTGTGCCCATGTGGTGGTCTGCAACAGCCGGAGCCTGCGCGATCGAGCGTTGGCCTTGGGCATTGCTCCAGCTCAGAAGCTGGTCTTGCTGGGTGTGGGAAGCAGTAACGGAGTGAATCCGATGCAATTCTTGCCTGGCTCCTCCGGCATTCGCGAACGACTCGGAATACCCCACGTAGCACCGGTCATCGGATTTGTCGGGCGCCTGACTGTGGATAAAGGCCTGCCGGAATTGCTTGAAGCTTTTGCTTTGATCCTTCGTGAGGAGCCGAGCGCGTATCTGCTGCTGGTGGGTTGGTTCGACGCTGCCGAGGACAAGCTGAATGTTGCAGTCAGAGCGCGTATCGAAGGCCATCCACGAATCGTTTGCGCGGGCTTTGTGCCCGATGCTGGCACCGTACTACCGTGCGATGGACCTTATGGTCCTGCCTTCGTGGCGAGAGGGATTTCCGAACGCGATCCTCGAGGCTGCTGCTACTGGTGTACCCGTCGTCGCGACGCTTTGCACGGGGTCGCGGGATGCAGTGATCCCGGAGGTGACAGGGTTGCTCGTTCCACCGGGTTACCCCGAATGCGATTTGCGAGGCGGTGATAAGCCTGCTGCGCGATCCTGATCGTCGCCGGCGCATGTCAGCCGCAGCGCGTCGATGGGTGGTTGAGAACTACGAAGACCGCCGAGTTCTCGGGATGGCAGTTGCCTTTTACAAGAGTCTGTTGGGACAGGCCGGCACAGAAGGACTCGACGATGCTCGGAAGGCGGCCGAGACGGCTACTGGTTTGCCTGTGTTGCCGTGACGTCAGCGGGGACACTGGCGGGAGGAGCCTGCAGGGTGTGCGCACCGGCTTCGGTAGCATGCAGGATATTCCCGGGCGCAATTCCCAGCACCAGCGTAGCCCCGACGGCAAACAAGAGCGCAGCACCTACGGCGATCCCGATCTGCATCAACGGCAATGGCCTTGTCCCGGCATCCTCATCCGGACGCTGGGCAGCTGCGAACGCCAGCCGCAGATAATACGCCGCCGCCAAACCCGAGTTGAGCAAGCCGATGACGGCCAGCGCCACCGCTCCTCCGCCAACAGCAGCAGAGAAAGAATAGAACTTGCCGAAAAATCCGCCGGTGAAGGGAATTCCTACGAGCGACACGAGGAAGAAGATCAGGAGGCTGCCGAGAAGCGGTGACCGGTAGAGCAATCCTCTATAGTCGGCGATCAACGGCCGTTCGTCGTCGTATCCACCGGCTACTGTGACCACAGCGAAGATGCCCACGTTCATTGCGGCATACGCTGCGGTATAGAAACTGGCTGCGGCAATACCGCTGGTTCCGAAGGCAGCGAAGGCTGCGAGGAGATAGCCGGCGTGGGCGATGGAGGAGTACGCCAGCATGCGTTTCACGTTCTGCTGACGCAGCGCAGCCAGGTTGCCGACGGTCATCGAAAGAACCGCGACTACCCAGAGCACGGGCGACCATACTGCTCGCAGCGTCGGAAACATTTCGTAAACGATGCGAAGCAAAAATGCGAAAGCGGCCGCCTTGGGCGCAGTCGACATGAGCGCGACAACCGGAGACGGGGCGCCTTCATACACATCGGGCGTCCAGATGTGGAATGGAACCGCGGACACCTTGAACAGAATTCCAACCAGCATCAATGCCAGTGCGGCATGCACGAGTGACTGATTCTGAGCAGTCGACGCGCTGCGCGCTATTTCGTAGACAGAGGTCGTCCCCGTTGCCCCGAAGACCATCGCAATGCCGTAGAGCAGGAAAGCGGTTGCAAACGATCCGAGCAGAAAGTACTTGATTGCGGCTTCAGGTCCTTTGCCGGTCTGCTTGCGATATCCGACAAGGATGTAGGTTGCGATGGAAGAAATCTCCAGACCGACGAAGACGACAAGAAGTTCCACGGCGCCGGTCATCAGGCACATGCCCACGGCACCGAAGGTGATCAATGCGTAGTATTCGCCCTGGTGGTGGCTGTCCTCGGGCAACGTATCGAGAGAGAGCAGCAATGTGACCAACACGATGCCACAGATCAGCACGTGGAAGAACACGGTGAACGCACTGGTCTCTACGGTCTCAGAGAAGCCTGTCCCGGCCGGGAGGGAAAGCTGCCAAAGGCTTGCCCACAGTGCCACCGTCGTGCCAATCGCAGCAACCCACCCCAGTCCGCGGCGTGCGCGTCCGGGAGCCAGCGAAGCATCCACAAGCATGACGATCACGCCAGTGATGGTGAGAATTACTTCCGGAAGGATGCGGTATATGTCAGGAACTGGATTCACCGCTGAACCTCCCCGCTGTTTGTGCCCGGGATGACATCGGGCCGTCCGAGCATCTCAATTGATCGCGACTGCTCAAGCATGATCGGCTTGGGAGCCATTTCAATGGTCCGTAGCCAGAAATTCGGCGAAACACCCATCACGAGCATCAATACTGCGAGGGGCCAAAGGACTAGCTGCTCGCCGAAGCGCAGGTCCGCCGCCCCTGATGTTGCTGTGTTGCTTTCTGGCCCGTAGAAAACCCGTTGTATGAGCCAGAGCATGTATGCGGCGCTGAGGATCACGCCGAGGGTCGCGATAATGGCCCACCGATGACTGACGCCTGAGAAGGTGCTCGACAAGATGAGGAACTCCCCGACGAAACCATTCATGAGAGGCAGGCCGATCATGGCGAGCGAAACGATCACAAAGATTGTAGCCAGCCGCGGAATCCTGCTCGCCAGTCCGCCGTAAGCTGCGATCTGGCTCGTTGCATAGCGCAACTCAAGCGCGCCGAACAGGACGAACAGCGCGGCGTCGATGAGCTCGTTGTTGAGGATCTGGAAAGTGGCGCCACTCCACCCGGTGAAGGTGAAGCCGTAAATGCCAAGGGTGATCAGGCTGAGGTGGCTGAGCGCGGCGAAAGCGAGGAACCGCCAGAAGTCGCGCTGAACAAGCGCAAGGCATGCGCCGTAGAGAATGCCGATGACCGCCAGCGTGATCAGAAGAGGCGCGATGGCTCGTGACTGCACGGGGAAGAGACCAACGTGAAACCGCAGCATCGAATAGAGGCCCAATTTGCCGGCTACTACCATCGCCATTGCTACGGGCGCTTCGCCGAATGTGTCGGCGAGCCAGCCATGCAGCGGGAAAATCGGCACCTTGACGGCGAAAGCAAACAGAAATGCGAGTGCAACCCAGAAGAGCGCACCCGCCGGGACGACGCCAGCGCCGATCAAGATGCTGCAATTCGCTGAAGTCGAAAGTGCCCGTTCGGGCGTAGAGCCACAGAATCGCGACCAGGAGTGGCGCCGATGGAATAAAGGTGAAGAGGAAGAACTTGATTGCCGCTCGGGAGCCCTCCTTGCGACCGTACATCGCGATCAGGATGGCCATGGGAACCAGCGACAATTCCCAGAAGCCGTAGTAAAGCATCAGGTCAAGCGAGATGAAGACGCCGTACATCGCCGTCTGCTGGAGAAGGAAAAGGGAGTAGAAGACCTTCTGCCGGCGATTGATCGTGTTCCAACTTGCCAGAACGCCAACAGGGCCGAGCAGGCCGACGAGGACGACGAGCCACAGGCTCAGGCCATCCACGCCGACGTGGTAGAAGATCGGCGGGATTCTCGATCCACGGCCGATTCATTTCAAACTGAAATCGGGACTGGTGCACGTCGAAATGCGCGGGCAGATGCAGCGTCAGCCCAAAGGTGATCAGCGTCGTGATCAGAGTTAGCCACGCGGGCAGTTTTCCGCGATCGGGCAGCAGCGCAACCAGCACTGCACCGGCCAGCGGCGCAAGGAGAATCAACGTGAGTATCGAACTATCCATCGCTGTCATCTCCTAGTGCCCCGCCCAAAACATGCCGAAGCCAGATGTGCCGAAGACGTAAGGCGCCAGCACAAACGCAAGCAAGACTGCCGCTCCCAAAGCCAGCCACGCCGCATACGATCGGAGGTTGCCCGATTGCCAGCGCTGCAGAATCGCCCCGCCCAGCGAGGCAATGCCGGCCAGCAGCCATGCAAGGCCGCCCAAAATCGCGACGTCGACGACCCACTCAAGCAGATACTTCGAGAGTGCCAGCAGCGGCTTGACGATCAAGGAGCGGTAAATCTCATCCACATAAAACTTGTTTAAGAGAAGTTTGTAGACGGTCGGGAATGAGGCGGCAAGCTGTTTGGGAAGATCCGGCCGGCGACGGTAGAGGAGATCGGCAATATACCAACCGAGCAGTGCAACCGCCACTGCAAGCGCACTCAACAAGATTTCAAGCCCCGTGCTTCCCCCCTCGGGAAGCGGACCGTCGGATGGCCTGAGATATGCGGCGAAGCGATGGATGCCGGACCAACCGCCAACGAGCGTAAGGAAGGCCAAAATGACGAGAGGGCCAAGCATTGTCCACGGGCTCTCGTGAGGATGAGCCTCGGGGTTGCGCGATTCACCCATGAAGGCCAGATACCACAGCCGAAACATATAGAAAGCGGTGAGCGAGGCTGCGACAAGCCCCACAAACCAAAGAGCCTTTCCCCCCGTGCTTTGAAGGAAGTCTTCGTAGAGGATCGCGTCCTTCGAAAAGAAACCTGAGAATGGAGGTAATCCCGCGATTGCGAGGATAGGGGCGGTCATGGCCCAGAACGTGATCGGGATTTTCTTGCGCAGACCGCCCATTTTGCGAAGGTCCTGTTCTCCGCCGAGCGCGTGAATCACGGATCCCGCTGCAAGGAAGAGGAGCGCTTTGAAGAACGCATGCGTCATCAGGTGGAAGATCGCGGTGGAATAGGCCGCAACTCCACACCCAAGGAACATGTAGCCAAGCTGGGAAATGGTCGAGTAGGCGAGGACGCGCTTGATGTCGTTCTGAACCAGCGCGATGAGTGCAGCGAAGACGGCGGTGGCGGCGCCGACAATTGCGACCACGCTGAGCGCGAACGGTGAGCGGTCAAAGAGGAAATGCATGCGGACGACGATGTAGACGCCCGCAGTGACCATCGTTGCGGCATGGATGAGAGCAGACACCGGCGTCGGACCTTCCATGGCATCGGGAAGCCAGACGTAGAGCGGTAGCTGGGCGCTTTTTCCTGTTGCGCCGACAAATATACAGAGCGCAATGGCGGTCAGGACTCCGCTGGTCCATGATGGATTTGCGGCCAGCTTCGTCGGCGATCTCGCTGAATGTGAGCGTGCCGAAGTTCGCCAGCAACAGAAACAGCCCGATGAGGAAGCCGAAGTCGCCGATGCGATTAACGATGAATGCTTTGTTTCCAGCAACTGCGGCTGACGTTCGTTGAAAGTAGAAGCCGATGAGCAGATAGGATGCGAGGCCAACGCCCTCCCAGCCAACAAAGAGCAGCAGGGCGTTTCCGGCGAGTACGAGAACCGTCATGAAGAACATGAACAGGTTCATGTATGAGAAGAATCGCCAGTAGCCTTCTTCCTCGTGCATGTAGCCGACGGAGTAAATGTGGATGAGGAAACCAACGCCGGTGACGATCAAAAGCATGACCAGCGAAAGCTGGTCGAGCACAAAGCTGAAATCGATGTGCAGCGTGCCCGCGGTAATCCAATGCCCGTATGTTTCAACATGGGGCAGAACATTCGGCTGCAATGAGAATCCAGTGGCAGCCAGCACGACGAGCAATGATCCCAAAGGCGCTAGCAACGCAATCGCGGTGACGATTGGTTGAGGCAATCGTCTTCCGAGAAGCCCGTTCAGCAAAAAACCAGCGAACGGCAGCAGCGGGATCAACCAGAGATGGAGATTTTCGTTCATAGTTTCATCAGGTCGATCCGGTCGACCGCCAGCGTTGCGCGTGCGCGGAATACAGCAATGATGATGGCGAGTCCCACGGCTGCTTCAGCGGCGGCCACCACCATCACAAAGAAGACGAAGATCTGCCCCTTCACCTGGTGCCACTGATGGGCGAACGTCACAAACGAGAGGTTCACGGCATTCAGCATCAACTCAATGGACATGAAGACCGTGATCAGGTTGCGCTTGATCAGGAATCCAACCACGCCGAGGCAAAACAGAACAGCACTCAGCAGCAAATACCACGCGAGAGGGACTTCCTGTGGAACCATGTGCAATGAATTCACTTGCTATCCCCTTTCCCCGTCACCCGGGCGGGCGAGTGCGACGGAGCCCAGGATGGCCACAAGAATCAAGACGGATGTGACTTCGAACGGCAACAGGAGTTTTGTGAAGAGCACGGCGCTCAGATCAGCGGTGCTGGTGATGCGGTCTTCAATCGCCGCATTGCCGATGCCCTGGATCTTCAGAATCATGGTCGCGACCAGGCCAGGATTGCGACAACCGCCGGGAATCCCACGGTCCGTGCCGCGCGACTGCCGAGTGTACGCTCTTCGCGGCCGGCGTTCAGAAGCATTACGACAAACGTGAACAGAACCATAATTGCACCGGCATAGACGATTACCTGCGCCGCCGCCAGAAACTCGGCACCGAGCAACAGGTAGAGCACCGCCAGCGACGTCATCACCACAATCAGCGAAAGGGCGCTGTTGATAGGGTGCGTCTGCAGCAGCAGGTTTACAGCTCCTGTCAGGCAGAGTGCGGCAAACACGATAAACAGAATCAGGTGCATCGTTCCGTCACTTACGGCGAGGGCCGGTCAAACTGCTCCGGCAGGTTGAGGGAAGGGTATGAGAGCAGGCATTTCCTGCTCTGTGAAATCCTTTCCGATTCTAACTGAGCGCACGCCTGAAAACGGTGATCGGTAAACAGATCTTAGGTGCGGTCATTTGGATCGGGCTTAGCGATACGCGAGCCACAGGCTCGTTGCCACGATGTTGAGGATAGCCAGGGGCATCAGCCACCGCCATCCATAATTCATAAGCTGGTCATAGCGGAAGCGGGGCAGCGTGCCACGCACCCAGACATACAGAAATAGAAAACTGAAGACTTTCAGGACAAACCAGAAGATGGGAAGCAGTGCGCGAAGGATGAAATTGTTGGGCATCGGAAGCAGATTACCGAAAGGGCTTGTCCACCCGCCCAGGAATAGAAGCGTCGCCACGCAACCCACCATAATCATGTTGCCGTATTCGGCCATGAAGAACATGGCGAACTTCATTGAACTGTACTCAGTGTGATAGCCGGCAGTGAGTTCGCTCTCGGCTTCAGGTAAATCAAACGGCGAGCGATTCGTCTCCGCGTATGCTGCCATCAGGTAGATAAAGAACGCGACGAATTGAAGTCCGCCGAAGAGATTCCAGCTGAGCATGCCGTGGTTCGCCTGGCTGCGAACGATCACGTCCAGATTGAGGGATCCCGCGCGCAAGACGACGCCAACAAGCGACAGGCCCAGCGCCAGTTCATAGCTAACAAGCTGGGCGGACGACCGCAAAGAGCCGAGCAGGGAATACTTGTTGTTGGAAGACCAACCCGCGAGGGCGATGCCATAAACGCCGATCGACGTGATGCCAAGGATCACAAGCAGGCCGATGTTGACGTCGGCGATCTGGAAGAAGCGGAAGTTGCCTGGGCCGACGATGCCCGGATCGCCAAAGGGCACCACCGCGATAGAGATTAAAGCGCAACTGAGGCCGATGATCGGCGCAAGCAGATAGAGAGGCCGATACACGCCGGATGGAATGATGTCTTCTTTGAGAAAGGATTTCGCACCATCGACCAGTGGCTGCAGCAACCCGAATGGCCCAACGCGGCTGGGCCCCCAGCGATTTTGGATGCGGCCAACGAGCTTGCGTTCCAACAGCACCGTGTAGGCGACGCCCATTAACAGCACCACCGTCACCACCACGATCTTCAGCAAGCTCCAGAACAAAAACTGCCAAATCGTCACGTGCCTTCTCCCGAGCGAAGCGCAGCAAAGCCGAAGGACCTGCTTCTCGCCCACAATTCCATAAATCGTTCAGTCTGCTGCCGCTGTTGCCACTTCCGCTGCCTGGTGTTGCTCCAGATCTTTCAGTCCGTTGCTGTACCGTCCCGAGCGTGCCCGAGGTGAACAACCCATTGTGCGCCGGGTTCACCAGGTCGGGGTGCGCTGATGTGAGAGTTGAAACCGGAACGAACCCAGGTTCCGTGTGTACATCGTTGCCGCCGAAGAGATTCAGGCGGTCCAGCTTGTAGGCGGGAACCAACCGCTCGATCTCATCCAGCACTGCCAGCGGATCAAATGGGCTGAGCTTCGGTTCTAAGTTGTTCGCCGCCAGCCACACCGCATGCCGGTCCGCCTCACCCGCCTGCGCTCCGCGCGACTGCCCGAGATCGGCTGTGACACCGCCCTTGCCGAATGGCACCAGCGTCTTTACATCCGTGCCCATGCTACTCGCCAACCTGACCAGAATTTCAAAGTCTGGTTTGACGCCTGCGCGGTCCGCAGCTTTGCGGGCCAGTTGCAAATCGCCAAACGTGCTCGTCACCGTACCAGTTTTCTCGTAGAGACTCGCAGCAGGGAAGACGACATCGGCGATCGATGCTGTTTCCGTCAGGAAGATGTCCTGCACAACGACGAATGTGTTTTTCAGCGCGCTTGCATTAAGGTTGGCCGTCGCCCAGCGGATTCGCACCGACGACGAGCAACGCACCCAGGCCCCCGTTGGCTGCAGCGGTAAACATCTCAGGCTGCGTCTTGCCGGAAGCGTTTGGCATGCCGATGTATTCCTGAGCGAACTCCCCAGCCGCGCCGACAGGAACATAGCCTGGCAGCATGTCGGGCAGCAGACCCATGTCGGCGGCTCCACGCGAATTGGCGTAGTCGCCCAGGTACGCAAAGCGCACGTTCCCGCGACCAAGCCCCCATTGGACCAGATCCGCAACAGCCGCACCGCGATACTCTTCGCCGAAGATCACGATCAGCTTCTCTTCGCCGAGCACTGCCTCGCGAAATGCTGCGTTGTTGATAGCGGCATCACTTCCACCCAGGAATGCGGCCAACGCCGCATAGCCGCCCGCTGGGAGCCGCAATGTGGCTTTCGCCTGCCGCTCGAGCTTGATCTGCTTCTCGTTTGCGACGTATAGCCGCGCCCGGTTCAATCGCACATTGGTGCGCAGAGTCCATGCCAACAGTGGATGCTCATTGGTCGGATCGCCACCGATCAGCAGGATTGCAGGAGCGCTTGCAATATCGCGCAGGCCCGCTGCTTTGCCATCATTCCCAGCCATCGCGCGCGCAAATGCCACGTAATCTGTCGTGCGTTCGTGATCAATATTGTTCGTCTTGAGGACGGTGCGCGCGAACTTCTGCAGCAGGTAATTCTCTTCGTTGGTTGTGTGGTTCGAGCCGATGACGCCAATTGCCTCGCCGCCACGGCCGTCACGAATCTCCTTGAGTTTCGCAGCCGCCACGCGAAACGCCTGCTCCCAGTTCACCGGCTCCAGCTTGCCCTGCGCATTGCGCACCAGCGGGGTCGTCAGTCGCTCTTGACTCTCGACGAAATCGAAACCGAATCGCCCTTTCGCACAGAGGAAATCGCCATTGATGCCGCTCTTGTCGCGATTGTCGGCGCGAACGATCTCCGAACCGTCGTTTGACTGCCTTACGCCCAGCGTCACCTTGCACCCGTCGCCGCAATGCGTGCAGACGGTCGAGACATGGTTCATCTCCCACGGGCGCGTCTTATACCGATAGCTGCCGCTGGTGAGCGCTCCCACCGGGCAAACGTCGATGCACATGCCACACTGCTCGCAGTCGAGCCGTTCTTCCTGGTTGGGTGCAATTACGGAGCTGACGCCACGATTCTGAATGCCAAGGGCCCAGACATCCATGCCTTCGCCGCACATGCGGGTGCAGCGATAGCAGAGGATGCAGCGCGGCCGATCGTAGAACACCGCAGGCGACCACTGCTGCTCGTCGCGGTGGCGCTTGGCATCGACCATCAGGCTTTCGCCGGCACCGTACTTGAAGGTCATGTCCTGCAATTCGCACTCGCCGCCGGCATCGCAAACGGGGCAGTCGAGCGGATGATTGCCAAGCAGCAGTTCGATGGTGGCTTTGCGGGCCTGCGCAATCTCCGGCGAATCCGTCGTGAAGACCTGGCCTTCAGCGACTGTCGTGGTGCAGGCTGTCTGCAGCTTCGGCACTTTTTCCTGGCGGACAACGCACATGCGACACGCTGCCTGCAGGCTCAGTCCGGGGTAATAGCAGAACGCAGGAATCTCGATGCCCGCTTTGCGGCACGCCTCAATCAGCAGCGTCCCCGCGGGAGCCGTCAGCTTCTTTCCATCGACTGTGAATGTTACGTCTGCCATTCTTCTCCAGCGCCCCTAACTAAACCACTGCCATTTCGGTGTGCTTGGCGAACGGGCAGGGCTTCCCGTCCAAATGATCTTCAAATTCCTTGCGAAACTTCTTCACAAATCCCAGGGTGGGCATTGCGGCTGCGTCGCCAAGCGGGCAGAAGGTGCGGCCCATCATGTTCTCGGCCAGGTAGCGGATATTGTCGATGTCCTTCGCTGTTCCGAATCCGGCATGGAAGCGCGTCAGGGACTTCTTCAGCCAGTCCGTTCCTTCGCGGCAGGGAATGCACCAGCCGCAGCTTTCGTGCTGATAGAAGCTGATCGTGCGCAGCGCGAACTCGACAATGCATGTCTGGTCGTCGATCACGACCACGCCGCCGGAGCCCAGCATCGAACCCGCTTTGCCAACCTGATCGAAATCCATGCCGAGGTTCTCAATCTCTTCGGGCAGAAGCACCGGCGTCGAAGATCCGCCGGGAACGACGGCCTTCAATTTGCGGCCGCCGCGGATGCCGCCGCCGACCTCGTAGATCATCTTCTTGAGGTTGTAGCCCATCGGCAGTTCGTACACGCCGGGCCGCTCCACGTGGCCGCTGATGCTAAACAAGCGCGTACCGCCGTTGCGGGCGGACCCGACGGCTGCGAAGGCTGCGCCACCCATGTTGATCACAGGCGGGACGGTAGCGATGGTCTCGGCGTTGTTGATGACCGTTGGGCCGCCGTAGAGACCAACGACTGCAGGGAAGGGCGGCTTGATGCGTGGAACGCCGCGCTTGCCTTCGAGCGACTCCATCAGCGCCGACTCTTCGCCGACTTCATATGCGCCCGCGCCGCTCTGCGTAATGACCTGGAACTCTATGTCGGATCCGAAGATGTTTTTGCCGAGAAAGCCCTTTGCGTAGGCATCGGCAACGGCCTTCTCCATGATCTCGAGCAGATAGCGATATTCTCCGCGCAGATAAATGAATCCCATCTTCGAGCCGATCGCCAGACCGGCGATGATGGTTCCCTCGATGACCGCGTGGGGATCGTGGAGGAAGATCAGGTGATCCTTGCACGTGCCGGGCTCGCTCTCGTCGCCGTTGACGAGGACATATTTCGGCTTGGACGACTGCTTTGGAACGAACGACCACTTCATGCCGGTCGGGAAGCCCGCTCCGCCGCGCCCGCGCAGATTTGAAGCTTTCATCTCCTCGATGGTCCACTCGGGGCCTTGGGCGAGGCACTTCCTAACCGCTTCGTAGCCGCCAAGTTCGATGTACTTGTCGATATTCGCTGCGCCCTGTCCAAAACGCTTTGAGACGATCTTCACTTCATCGGGATGCGAAACGAGCCTAGGCATTCTTCGCCGTCCCTTCTGCCAAGGCTTTGCCCCTGTAGTCGGCAAGGATTTCGGGCACGCTCTCGGGCGTCAAATCATCGAGGAAGTCATAGTTGACCTGGATGGCCGGCGCCCAGCAGCAGGCACCGATACATTCAACTTCTTCCAGCGAGAACAAACCATCCGCAGTTACACCCTTGTGCCCGACGCCAAGCTCTTCCTGGAAGCGCTCATAGACGTCGTAAGCGCCGCGCAGCATGCAACTGATGTTGGTGCAGACCTGGACATTGAATTTGCCCGCAGGCTTGAAGCGAAGCATCGAGTAGTAGGTCGCCACATTGCGCACGTCGAGTTCGGTGATGCCGATGCGATGGGCGACCTCTGCGATTACAGCGTCAGAAAGATATCCGATCTCGTCCTGCGCATAGAGCAGCATCGGTACCAGCGCCGAGCGCCGCACCGGATACTTCTCCACCAAGGCGTCGAAGCGCGCTGCCAGCTTGGGCGAAAAGATGCTCATCGTCTCCGGACTCGTGTTTTGGGGACTCATCGCATCAACTCCCGTGCCCAGGCCTCAGCCGCCATATCCATCTCGTCCTCACCGGCTGTGCTGCGCAACCGCCCAGCCTCTGTCAGTTCCAGCATTCCGCTCCGTCCGTCGTCGCGCGTCCACGTCACGTGCGCGCCGTCCCGTTTTAAATCGAGCCACGCATCCGCGTGACGCACTGTAATCTGTTCTTCCCCCAACTCGACTGTCGCCTGCCGATTTCCATTCAACCCGTGCGCCGCGGTGTAGCTGCGAAGCAGGGAAGCAAGCGATACCCAAAGTTCCACGTACAACTGCGCCGTTTCCGGCATTAGGCGAAATACCCTCGAACAACTGCTTCAACCACGATCCGGGCGACTTCCTCGGCCTGAAGCTCGTTTTCAATGGAACTTCCGTCCTTCAACTCAAGGCGGAAAGCCCTTCCGCCCTGATTCGAATTCTTCAAGCGGAATTTCATGCTCAAAGCTTCGCCGGGTTGAATAGGCTGCGGTCGTTCGATCTCGGCTTCAATGGAAGATGTCAGCAAACTCAATCTCACAAGCCCTATACGTCCATCGTTACTTGTCAGCTCAAATGTGGGTTCGGTTAGTAGTTTCCGGATTCCCTTTTTGCCTTTTAGAGCCCTTTTGCTCACACCCTCAATTGACTGCGTATTCGAATCCGAGTTGACCTTATCGATTTCCTGATTTAGCCAGAGACCCACAGCATTGAAGAATAAAGAGAATTCGTCGTCATCTCGATGGAACTTCTCCATCGCTTCGCCGAACTGACCAAATATGCCGGGATTTGCCATGGCATTCTCCGCTAACATCAACGATCGATCTCCCCCAGCACAATGTCAATCGACCCGATTACTGCAACCACGTCCGCCAGCATGCGTCCCTTACACATGGTTTCAAGCGCCTGCAGGCTTGCGAATCCTGGATACCGCATGTGCACGCGATAAGGTTTCGCGGTGCCATCTGAAACCACGTAATACCCCATCTGTCCGTGGCCCGATTCAATGCCCTGATAAACCTCACCGGCCGGCACGTTGAAGCCTTCAGTGACGATCTTGAAGTGATGGATCAGCGCCTCCATCTGCGTCTTCATCTTCTCGCGATCCGGCAGGACGATCTTCGGCGCATCAGCCTTGACTGGCCCACCGGGCATTCCGTCCAGAGCCTGCTGAATAATGCCGATGCTCTCGCGCATCTCAAGCAAGCGCACTTCGTATCTTCCCCAGCAATCGCAGCGGTTCGAGACCGGTACCTTGAACTGGAACTTCTCGTAGCTCGAGTACGGCATGTCGCGCCGCAGATCGAAATCGACACCGGAAGCACGCATTGTCGGACCTGTCACCGCCAGCGCAATCGCGTCTTCCGCCGACAGGTGCCCAACACCCATCAGCCGATTGCGGAAAATAGGGTTTCCGGTCAGCAGGTTCGAGTATTCGTCAATCTTTTCAGGGAACGTCTTGATGAATGCCTGGATGCGATCGAACAAATCCAGTGGCGGCTCCATCGACAATCCGCCGATGCGGAAGTAGCTGGTCATCATGCGCTGGCCGGACACGGCCTCAAAGATGCGCAGAATCTCTTCGCGTTCCCTGAATGTGTAGAGGAATACCGTCAGCGCGCCGATGTCCATAGCGTGCGTACCCAGCCAGATAAGGTGCGAATTCAGGCGGGTGAGCTCCGTCAGCAGCACGCGAATCCAAACTGCCCGCTCTGGAATCTCGAGTTGCAGGAGCTTTTCGACAGCAAGGCAGTAGCAGAGATTGTTGGCCATCGGGCCGAGGTAATCGACGCGATCGGTCAGCGGGACAACTTGCTGATAGAACTTTGCCTCGCAGGTCTTCTCGATGCCGGTGTGCAAATAACCAATTTCGGGGTACAGGCGTACAACAATCTCGCCGTCGATCTCCAGCACAAGCCGCAAGACCCCGTGGGTCGACGGATGCTGCGGTCCCATGTTCAGGACCATGGTCTGATCGCGTGCGCCTTCGGCAAGGGGAGCCTGCAGGATCGGAGTGCCTACGTCCACCATCAGCGATAGCCCTCCACCGGGTAGTCCTTACGCAATGGGTACCCCACCCAATCCTCCGGCATCAGGATGCGGCGCAGATTTGGATGTCCTTCAAATCGAATTCCGAACAAATCGAAGACTTCGCGCTCGTAATAGTTCGCACCGGGCCAGACCGAGGTGATCGATTCGATCGCCGCATCGGAGCTGTCCACCCAGGTCTTCAAACGGATCCGTTCCTTATATTGGTGCGACAGGATGTGGTAGCTGAGCTGGAAGCGCGGCTCGGAAGGCAGCCAGTCAACCGCAGTCATGTCTTCGAAAGCGTTATAGCCGGCGTTTTTGACGGCTGCGACGGCATCGCAGATGGTTTCGGATTTCACGGTAAGGGTGAGTTCGCCGCGATCATAGAGTGCATCGGTCAGCGCATCGGCATTCCAGGCAAGCATCGCCTTCACGGCCGGGTGATCCGGGAGCGCTTCAAGCACAGCTTGCCTTCCGGCCAGAGTTTCGTTGGGAGCGTCTGCCATTCTTAGAGATCCGCCTTGTCCATGCTCCAGTTCAGAATACCCTTGCGCACGATGTAGTACAGGCCAACCGCGATAAAGCCGAGATACACGACCATCTCCCAGAAGCCGAAAAGCCTTTGACCGGTGATGTGTGGCAGCTGGCGGTAGATCACCGCCCAGGGCATCATGAAAACCGCTTCCACATCGAACAGGATGAAGAGCATTGCGACCATGTAAAAGCGAACGCTGAATCGTGCACGCGCATCGCCCACTGACTCGATGCCGCACTCATAGGGAGCCAGCTTCACCGGCAAATTGCGATGCCGGCCGACAAACCAGGACGCCAGCACCATGACTGCAGCAAGTCCAACGGCAAAAAGCACTTGCATCAAAAGTGGAAGATATTGCCAGTGGTAGGGAATCATGTATACCCTGTCCGCAAAAGTCCGTAAAATGTGCGGCATTCCCGCCGGGCCGAACTGCGCCCACTGCGACAGGCCGCTGGTTTGAGCTTAGGTTCCCAACCTCATCCCGTCAAGGCGATCAGGGGACTTCAAAATTGCTTCACAGTTGCGATCCGCCGAGTGGGGTCACGGTTTCTCTTTCGCTTGACGACACCGTCAGAGATCACTGCTTGTGAGCGATATCACCGTTCTCACTTGAATTTGTATACGTGTCGCGTCGATTACGAATCAGTGAGGTGTGTCACAAGGGGCGTTAACAGTCCTCCGGGTGGCGTTTTCACCTTTTTGGGTTCGCGTTTCCGGAGAACCTTGGTGCCATCCGCGCTCGATGGTAGCCTGAAGCCGTGCGTTTACCACTCCCAGAAACCCTAAGGCAGCGTTCGCTGACATTGATCTTCCTCGGTTTCGCGTGCGCGTTTTTGCTTTCCGCAACTGCCGAACCGCCAGAGACGATCGATGTAAACCCCACTTTCACCATCGCTAAATATCAGCATGGTTCCCCGATTCATATGGTGGGCTACGGAGACATGCGCTTTACCGATCCTTCGGTGAAGATTGGGACAAATCCGCGAGTGCGCAAATGGCTGGCGCAACGGGTGGCTGAAGAGAACCCCGAGGTCCTGCTGCTTACTGGCGATATGCCTTATACGGGCGCCAGCGATGCCGATTGGCAGGTCTTTCGAGATGAGACCGCACTCTGGCGCAAGAACCAGATCTTACAGCTTCCTACGATCGGGAATCACGAGGTTCGCGGCGGACAGAAAGGGATCACCAACTACCTTCAGAATTTCCCAGGAATTGGCGGGCATCGCTATTATTCGGTGCTCATGGGCAGTGTGGAAGTCATCTCGCTCGATATGACCTCGCCCTCGGGAGGCACCAGCACACAAGCCACGTGGTTCGCGGCTCAACTCGATCATCTTCCGAAACAGGTGGAGTTTCTGTTCATCCTTTACCACACGCCCTGGGTGGTCGATGAACAATCAAAACTCTTCACGAACCTGCCTTCGAAGGAAGCGCTGACGCTGCGTCACCTTCTTGAAATTCACTTGCACAAAATGCGTGCGAAGGTGATCGTGTTCGCCGGCCATATCCACAACTACGAGCGCTTCGAGCGAAATGGTGTGGAATACGTGACTTCGGGAGGAGGAGGGGCCGAGCCATACCCGCTGCTCTTCCGGGGATCGGCCGATCTATACCGCGACTCGGCTTTCCCGGTTTACCACTACCTCACGCTGGATTATCGGAACGGCGAGTTGCATGCGGTGATGTGGAAAGTAAAAGATCCTGACGCCGGGACACTCAGCGTCGAAAAGAAGGACGAATTCACGCTGATCGCCGAACCAAACAAGACGGGCGTGTTCATCCCGTAGCGGCCGCGAAGATGCCGAATTTAAGTTGTGTTCGCTGTCGACGGACTCGCGCCGCACTTCTCGTGGATGGATCTATTGCCCCACTACCAGGACGGCGAAAAGAACCAGCCAGGCCAGGCCCATCGCGTGCCAGTACCAGGCGGTGGCGTCCACGGCGATCTGCCGTAATTCCACGCGCTTTAGCGCGCGAATCATGGCGAGGCATACCACAAGCGCGATAACGCCCACAATCAAGTGCGCCGCGTGAAGACCGGTGATGATATAGAAGAAATAGCTGGCCGGGGTTGACCAGTGATTGAATGCAAACCCCTGAGCGGTAAGTTGTCGCCATGCGACCCACTGTCCAGTCAGGAACAGGCTTCCAAGCGCCAGGGTTCCGGCAATCCAGGGCAGAGTGCGCTGAAGGGCCGGATGGCCGAGGCCCAGCCATTCCTCCAATACATCGATTTCCCTGAAGATATTTCGCCGCGCTATTTCCGCGGTCAGGCTGCTCAGCAGCAGAAGCGCAGTATTGAGATAGAGAATCGGGGGCAGCAGCACGGGATGCCAGTCGCCGATTTGCTCATGGGTACGGGGATCCATGTGGGTGCCCGCCTGGCGCGCAAAGAATAGCGCCACCAGAATGGCGAAGAACATCATGTCAGCCGCGAGAATGGAAAAGACCGAAAAGCGAATCTTGTGAAGCAGCTCGCGCGGACCTCTCCGCTCATGCTGCCGGTCATCATCGCCTCCGCCTCCTCCGCCGCCGGTGGGTCGCCGGTCAACAGGAGGTTTGCCGCCAATTCCTGGCTCTTTCCGTTCCGTTTCCGCAGGGGAATGCGTAAAGGTAGCGGGCATTCAGACGCCTCTGTGCAGTTCAGAGTACACCACAAAGCGCTTTCGCAGTTTCAGTGTTTCGAGGGGACCGCTAACAGGCTGGCAGATTCCCGGACAAGAAGCCAGCACGCGCAGAAACCAGGAACGGTTGATTCAAGCTGCGGGACCGCTCTAATCCTTGGACGCAGCCACCCCGAAACAGGATGGCCTTTTCATTAAATTCCTCACACCGTTGTGCAAAGCGTTCTTAGAGGTGAAGCGAAGAATTCACAAGATCAACAAACGCTTTGTGAACGCGCCGATCCGACGTGAGTTCTGGATGGAACGTTGCGGCCATCCAGTTGCCCTGCCGAACGAGCGTCGCCATTCCTTCCCGACGCGCCAGCACCTCAACTTCAGGTCCTGTTTCGACGATGCGCGGTGCGCGGATGAACACCATCTCCAGTTTTTCGCCTGGAAGCTTCGAGTCGGAGAAAAGGATGGAAGAATCGATCTGCCGACCGTATGCGTTGCGTTCCACCACGATATCCAGCACTCCCAGGCTGAGCTGGGCCGGGTTACGCACCTCGCGCGCCAGCAGAATCGCGCCCGCGCAGGTTCCAAATACCGGATGGGTTGAACAAAAATGCTTCAAATCGCTGAAGAGGTGGCCACGTTCAAGGAATTTCAGGATCGTGGTCGACTCTCCACCAGGCAGAATCAATCCATCCAGCCCGGCTAACTCCTCGCGCTTGCGCACTTCTACCGGAGTTGCCCCCGACTCCGCCAGCGCTTCGGCATGGGCTGCATAGTCGCCTTGTATAGCCAAGATACCTATGCGCGGCCGCTTAACTTGCGCGTTCACCCTTCGATCTCCTGCGTTTTGTCATCTCAAAAGAGGTCAATTATCGCTCTTTGAGTCACTTTTGCCGCGAAAATCGTTCGAAGCAATGCATCAGAGCCGGAAGCGGCTGCCGCCTCCGGCTCTGATCCATAGACGAGCTGTCCGGTTGCGCAGCCTACCAGCCGCGCGTTTGCAACAACTGTGATTCCTCGATCGCCGCGGCTGCGAGGCCCTTCATGGTGCCGGTGACTTGTTCGCTGACTTCGGCAAGGATCTTTGGATCGTTGTAGTGGGTCGTGGCGATCACGATCGCCTTGGCGCGCGAAACCGCCTCTTCCCGTTCAGCCGGATCGTTCTCTACGTCGAGCGGTGTGGCCCGCTCCTTCATAAAGATTCCCGAACCCACAAAGATCGCTTCAGCGCCTAATTGCATCATTAGTGCTGCATCCGCCGGAGTCGCGATGCCGCCAGCCGAGAAATTCGGCACCGGCAGCTTGCCTGCCTGCGCCACCATCCGGATCAACTCGTAGGGAGCCTGATGTTCCTTGGCGGCCGCGTAGAGCTCCTGCTCGCTCAGAACCGTCAGCGCCTTCATCTCCTTCACAATCTGGCGCATATGCTGCACCGCGTGCACCACGTCGCCGGTGCCCGCTTCGCCTTTTGTGCGAATCATGGCCGCGCCCTCGGCGATCCGGCGCAGTGCCTCGCCGAGATTCCGAGCGCCACAGACGAAGGGAGTCGTAAACGCGTGCTTATCAATATGGTGAGCTTCGTCGGCGGGCGTAAGGACCTCGCTCTCGTCGATGAAGTCGACGCCGATCGCCTGCAGAATCTGCGCTTCGGCAAAATGCCCGATGCGGGCCTTCGCCATGACCGGAATCGAGACCGCGTGGATAATCTGCTTGATCAAGGCGGGCTTCGCCATGCGCGCCACACCGCCCTCGGCGCGAATCATCGCTGGCACCCGCTCCAGAGCCATCACCGATACTGCTCCTGCTTCTTCCGCGATGCGGGCCTGCTCCACGTTCATCACGTCCATGATGACCCCGCCCTTCAACATCTCGGCAAGGCCCACCTTCAGGCGCAGACCAGTTCCAGCAATACTCTTGTTTTCATTCTGTTGGGGCATGTTATAGACCTCAAATCCTAGCCTTCGCTGTGCAAATCTCTCAGGCAATCTCTGCCTTCTAGTGTAGCAGCGATGTGAATCCTCTTTCACAAAGGCGCACAAGGCAGATTGTGTGTCGACCGCGGAGTCATGAGTCCACCTTAAGAATTGTCTGCGCCTTCTGGCTTGGTTATTGCTCAAGCTTCCACGGATGGCAACTCAGCAACAACTTGCTCCACAAACCGACATGGCTGCTCCCGCAGTTCCCCAGATGGCAGCCGAAGCGGCCCTTGTTCAGATGTCTCCGTCTTTCGACGACAAGGGCGTCCTGAGCGGCAATGCGCTCATCTCCCAGCTTTCAGTCGAGATTGATGTGGCCGTGCCGATGAGGAAATTCCGGGTTCGCAACCTGCTTACTCTCGCGCAGGGCACGGTCATTGCGTCGCAGTGGAAGGAAGGGGAAGACATGCCGCTGGCGGCACGGGGCGCCCAACTGGCATGGACCGAATTCGAAGTCGTTAATCAGCGCCTGGCGATTCGCATTACTCGCCTTGTTTGAGGAGAAAGATCTTGGGAGTATTCGCAAATGCATTCGGTTTCGTGACCGAACAAAGTAGCCCGGCTTCGCGCCGAAATCCTCGGGAACGGGGGAGTCTGGCAGCATGGCTGCTCCAACGGCTTCATCGTCTTCATCGTCGCGCACCGAAGCAAGCTCGACTGGCGGTCGTGGAAAGAATCAGCCTCGCACCTCGGCAGACGCTGTGCGCTTATTGAAGCCGACGGGCAGAGGCTGCTGGTAGCCACAACGCCTGATGGCGCTCCCAGTTTCTTTCCCCTGAAGAGCGACCGCTAGCCGCTCGATTGCGAATCGCTCGCGAAAGACTGGCGCAGAAGGAAAGCGCATATGATTGCCCTCTTCTTCGCTGCTCCTCAGGCAACGCCTCTTTTGCCAGATCTAGGTACGCGTCTCCATCCCTCGGATTCGACACCGTGGACGATTCTCTTCGCGCTGACGCTGATCACTCTTTTGCCCGCGATCCTGATGTGCATGACGCCGCTGGTGCGGCTGATGGTGGTCTTTCACTTTCTACGCCAGGCGCTCGGCACGCAGACGGCTCCGTCCAATCCCACGCTTCTGGGACTGGGTCTGATGATGACGTGGTTTCTGATGACCCCTGTGCTCAGCCAGGTTGATCAGCAAGCTGTTCAGCCTTATCGCGCGGGGCAGATTACCGGTTGGGACGCCATCGATCGCGGATCGCAACCGGTCAAACACTTCCTGGTTCGCTACGCACGAGAGAAAGATCTCGCGCTCTTCGCCGCGGCCGGACAACTCCCGCGCCCCAATGCGCCCGACGATCTACCCATGCGCGTTGTCGTGCCGGCCTACATTCTTTCCGAACTGAAAGCCGGGTTTGCAATCGGCGCGGTCCTCTTTCTGCCGTTTCTGCTGGTCGATATGGTCACTGCCGCCATTACCACCTCCATTGGAATGTTCCAACTGCCGCCTGTCGTCGTTTCCACGCCTCTCAAGATCCTGCTGTTTGTGATGGTTGACGGTTGGAACCTGCTTGCCCACTCGCTTTTGAAGAGTTTTTAAGGAAACGCGTATGACTCCCGATCTTGTTGCCGAGTTGCTTCGCCAGTTGATGAAGGAGGCCATGATCCTCAGTGCGCCGGTCCTGGTCGCGGCCGTCGTGCTCGGCTTTGTGCTCACGCTTCTTCAGACGATCACCAGTCTGCAGGAGCAGTCGCTGACGTCAGTTCCGCGGCTGGCTGCAGTGGCGCTCATCCTGCTTGTCGGCATGCCGTGGTTTCTCGGGCGCCTTGCAGCCTACACGCTGCTGCTGATGTCTGACCTTCACCGGTACCTCGGCTAAACCGCAGAGCGGCGCGGCGATCCAGGAGGATTTGATGGGCGCTTGGACGAGCTTTCTTAGTGCGATGCTCCTTACGCTTGTACGCGTGAGCGGGATTGTCGTGTTCGCGCCCTTCTTCTCTTCCACAGCGCTTCCGGCGCGAACCAAGGCGGTTTTTGTCGGTGCCGTCGCATTTTTGCTTGCGCCGCTGGTTGCCACCTTGCCTAATGCGCACGCGGAAATCAGTCTTACGACTTTGCTTGGCGAGATTGCCGTCGGGCTCGTCTACGGTCTCGCGCTCTCGCTTCTGAACGAGATGCTCCTCTTCGCCGGGCAGATTGCCGGCGTGCAGTTCAGCTTCTCCATGGTCAACCTGCTCGATCCGACCTCGTCGATCCAGACACCGCTCATGGGCGACCTTTTTCAACTGATGGGGACGCTGGTCCTGATCACGGCCGGGCTCGATCGCATTCTGCTGGCTTCGCTGGTGCGCAGTTTTCGGGTTGTGCCGCTCGGCGCGTACACGCTTGCGCCTCTTACCGGGCGCGCGATTGTCCAGGCTGCCGGCGGGATCTTTCTTGCCGCGGTTGAACTGGCCGCGCCGGTTCTCGCGGCCACCATGCTTATCGAGATCGCGGTCGCTCTGCTCAGCAAGCTGAGCCCGCAGCTTCCGGTCATGTCGCTGACCGTGCCGCTGAAGACGCTGGTGGGGTTTGCTGTTTTGACGGGCTCGCTGGCACTCTGGCCGCGCTTTATCGAGGCGCGCTTTGCCGGGCTCCTCGACATGGCTGAACGCTTGCTTCAGATTCCCGCAAGCGCCTCCGCGGCAGGAATCGGGGGATAGTCAATGCCCGGAGACCGCACCGAACACGCTTCCCCGCATCGCCGCGAGAAAGCGCGCCAGGATGGCGACATCCTGCACAGCCGCGAGCTTTCCTCGGCTGCTGGAACGCTTGCCGGAGTCCTTTGCATGGGGTTTCTAGGCCGGGCAATCCTGGACTCTTTCCGCTCATCGTTTTCCGCGGCACTCGATCTCGGTTCGCCGGATCGATGGGATGTCTCCACGCTCCAGCCGACGCTGCTTGCTATACGCCGCATCGGGATGGATTCCCTGATTCCGGTAGGCATCATCGTTGCGGCCATGGTTGCAGGGTCCTTGCTCGCCGGCATTTTTCAGACAGGCGGGCTGCAGATTAACGCAGGCTCCGTCGGCTTTCACATGGATCGGATCAGTCCGATCTCGAATCTTAAGAATCTGTTTTCTCTCCGCGCTGCCGCGCGCCTTGGCAAATCACTCTTGCCGGCCAGCCTTCTTGCCGTCTTCGCAGTGCAGCGAATTGCGCGCGAACTCACCATCCCTCCTTTCTCGATTTCGCGCCTGGATGCTCTTGCATCGGATATCTACGGACTTCTCGTTGCCGCTTCATGGCTGCTTCTTGGCTGGGCCTTGGTCGACTACGTGGTCGAATGGCGCAGCCGCGAATCGCGTCTCATGATGAGCCGGGAAGAGATGAAGCAGGAGTTCAAGGAGACCGAGGGCAGTCCGCAGACCCGCGGGCCGCATTCGCGGCCTCCAGCGCCAGATGCGCCGCAGCAAGGTGAAGGCCGACGTTTCGAGGGCCGCGGTCATCCTGACGAACCCTACCCACTACGCCGTTGCTCTGGGTTTTGACTTCATCACCATGGATGCTCCCAAGGTTCTGGCCAAGGGACAAAACCTTCTCGCCGAAGAGATTAAAGCCGAAGCACGCTGGGCCGGCGTTCCGATCATCGAGAATCCGCCCCTGGCGCGGTCCCTCTATCGCTCGGTCGCGGTGGGTCATGCCATTCCCGTGGACCTGTATGCCGCGGTCGCCTCGATCCTCGCCTATCTGTATCGCCAGCGGGTCGAGGCAGAGATGCGCGAACGTCGCGCGCGCCAGAAGGTGTCACAAGAGGAGGCCTCATCCGTGAACCGGTCGCAGGCACGGCCTACTGCGATTCCAAGCATCGACCCGCGCTCACAAAATAACGCGACAGATTCCGATCGGGATCCCACCGGAGGCACACGATGAGCACTGCTGTCTTGAATCCGGCATCCATCGGCCGCGTCGCCATTCTTCAACGCTTGCGGGATTACGTTTTGCCCTGCGGAGCTATCAGCGTGATCTTCGTCATGTTGATCCCGCTTCCCGCAGCGGCCCTGGATTTTCTCCTTGCGCTGTCGATGGCGGCCTCCATCATTGTTTTTCTCTCTTCGGTGCAGATTCGCCGCGCCGTCGAATTGTCGGTATTTCCCACTCTGCTTTTGTTGCTCACGCTCTTCCGCCTCGCCCTGAATATTGCTTCCAGCCGCCGTATTCTCCTTCACGGCTCTGAAGGGACCGCGGCGGCCGGGAGAGTGATCGAGGCCTTCGGCCAGTTCGTTGTGGGCGGGAACTACATCGTGGGCTTCGTACTCTTTCTCGCGCTGGTTGCGATACAGTTCCTGGTTGTCTCCCACGGAGCGGTGCGCACCGCCGAAGTTACGGCGCGCTTTACTCTCGATGCGCTGCCGGGCAAGCAGATGGCCATCGACGCGGATATGAATGCGGGCCTCATCGACGAGAGTGAGGCCCGTCGCCGCCGCCAAGCGATCGCCCGCGAGGCTGAATTCTACGGAGCCATGGACGGAGCAGCGCGGTTTAACCAGCGCGATTCGATGGCGACGATTCTTATCACTGCTATCAACATCGTTGCCGGCCTGCTTATTGGCACGTTGCAGCAGGGCATTGAACTTGGTGAGGCGGCGCGCACCTACACCGTACTGACAGTTGGAGACGGACTGGTCACCCTGATCCCTTCGCTCCTGGTCTCGGTGGCCGGAGGCATCACGCTCACGCGAGCAAATTCGGCTGGAATGCTCGGAACCGAGATTCGACAACAGCTTTTTGCGCGCCCTGCCACCCTCTATCTCGCCAGCGCCGTGTGCGGAGCGATGTGCCTGATCCCCGGATTGCCGGCACTGACGTTTCTTCTCATCGCCGCCGCGCTTTTCTGGATCGGGCGCCGGATTGCCGCCTCCCCGACATCCACATCGGGTGTCGAGATTTTGGCAGCTGAGAAGAAGAAGGCCGAGCAAGCACCCTCGGCCGATCTGGCTGGCCTGCTCCGACTCGAAGAGCTTTCGCTTGAAATCGGATTCCAGCTGATCCCCCTGGTGGATGAGAAGCATGGCGGCACGCTTCTCAACCGAGTGCGCGCGCTGCGCCGCCATCTCTCAGCGGAGATGGGCTTTCTCGTGCCTCCCGTGCACATATCCGATAATCTCCGTCTCCGCCCGCGTGAATATCTTGTCTCTCTGCGGGGGATCGAGATTGGCCGCTGGCAGCTCGAAGGCACGCAGATGCTGGCGGTTTCAGGCGATCCGCAACGCCGTCCGCTTCCCGGCAAGGAGACGCACGAGCCGGCCTTTGGCGTGCCCGCGGTCTGGATCGCCTCGTCCGTTGAGGAACAGGCCATCGCTGCCGGGTATTCCGTTGTTGATGCAGTCACCGTGATCACGACGCATCTGGGCGAGTTGATTCGCCGTCATGCCTACGAACTTCTAGGCCGTGCGGAAGCCAAGCGCCTTATGGATTCGCTGAATGAGAGCCACCCCAAGCTTCTCGAAGAACTGGTGCCGAAGCTGCTTACACTCGGCGAGGTGCAGCGCGTCCTCGAGCAACTGCTGCGCGAGCGCGTTTCCATTCGCGATCTAGGCACGATTCTCGAGGCGCTGCTCGAAGTCTCTTCCGTGAACAAGAATCTGGTTGTTCTGGTGGAAACCGTGCGCCAGGCTTTGGGGCGCAGGCTCGTCGCACCGCTGCTTGACACGGATGGGCAGTTGCCCGTGTTACTTCTTGACCCTGCATTCGAGGAAGAGATCCTTGCCTCTCTGTCGCCGGAAGGGAACCAGCGACTCCTCTCGGCGACCTCTGCGCCTGCGGTCCCCATTGTTCGCCGTCTCGCCGATTCTTTGAAACATCTCATCGGAGCATCCACTTCCTCGGCTCTTCCCGTGCTCCTTTGTCCAAGTCCGGCCCGCTATCACGTTAAGCGCTGGCTGGAGCCAGTGATGCCGAGATTCTCAGTCGTAGCTGCCGCGGAGATTCCGCCCGAGATTCGTCTGAAGCCGGTGGGCACAATCCACTGAGGTGGCGATGTGAGGATGAGCGGGAAACTGGCTTGCGTAAAGGAGTATGCCACATGGGCATGAACACAGGAGCAAATCGCACGACACGCCAGGACGCATTGGTTCCCGGTGGTTATCCGCCGGAGATTCCTTCGGGAGTGCTGAACGGCGAACAGGAACGATTGCTGCTCGAGCATCTTCCCATCGTCCGGTTTCTTGCCCGGCGTATTCACGAGCGTCTTCCGCAGCACGTGGATATTGAAGATCTGGTATCTGCAGGCGTCGTGGGGCTGATGGACGCGTTCTCCAAGTTTGATCCGGAGAAGAAGGTACAGTTCCGGAGCTATGCGCAATTCCGCATCCGGGGTGCCATTCTTGATAGCCTCCGCACGCTCGACTGGGGTCCGCGCGATCTGCGCCGCAAGGGAAGAGCGGCCGAAGAAGCTGTCCGCATGCTCACATCGCGCCTGGGCCGTTCTCCGGGAGAGGCAGAGATTGCTGCAGAGATGGGATTAGGCCTTGAAGAGTATCAACTGTTGCTTGGCGAGCTCAAAGGCCTTGAGATCGGGACACTGCACGTTGAGCACAACGAGGATTCGGGCGAGGAGGAACTGGCGTACATTCCGGGCCGGCCGGATGAAGATCCGCTGTTCTGCTGTCTCCGCGGTGAATTGCAGGAGAAGCTTGCCGAAGCTATTGAGCAGCTCCCTGAGCGCGAACGCCTGGTGATGACGCTGTACTACTTTGAGGAACTGACCATGCGCGAGATTGGATTGGCATTGGGTGTCGTGGAGTCGCGGGTTTCACAGATTCACGCTTCTGCAGTCGTGCACCTGCGGGCTGCATTGCAGGATCTGGCGGCTGAGGGCAGAGACCGCCCGAGCACGCGTGCGCAGATCTCAAGATCTGCAGTGTGAATGACGTTTGCCGTATGGCGCCGATGAGGAATCAAATCCGATGGAAAAGATACTGAAACAGGACGAGATCGATGCGCTGTTCCAGGCGGCCCAGGTAACCTCACCGGATCCATTCCGGCCGCCGGAGGCGAAATCGAATGTGGTGCCCTACAACTTCGGGCGAGCCGGCCAGATCTCCAATGAGCAAATGCGCGCTATCAGCATGTTGAACGATTTGTTTGCGCGCAACCTTACACACAATCTGGCTGCCTGGCTGCGCTCCCGGTTTCAGGTCAATCTGGTTTCGGCGGAACAAATATCGTTCAATGAATTCCTCATGCGCATTCCCGAGATCAGCTATGTCGCTTCGGTGCGCCTGGAGCCGCTGGGCGCACTGTCGGTGCTGCAACTCGATCTCGCGCTTGCCCCACCCATCATCGATCTCCTGCTCGGCGGCGATGGGAAAGAGGGTCCTCTGCGCGAACTTACCGACATTGAAGAAGCCATTTTGGTCAGCGTGGTTGAGATCATCTGCCGCGAGCTGACTTCAGCATGGCAATCAGTCGGCCTGAGCTTCAACTTCGAGCACCGCCAGATGCAAACCCAGGTTGCGCGCATCATGTCGGTCAATGAGAGGACGCTTTGTTTGAGCTTTGAAATCCGTATGCCGCAAGGCTCCGGGCTTCTCAATCTTGCGTTTCCAGCGGTTGTGGCCAACACGATTCTGCGCCGCTTGACCTCGGATTGGGGTCGCCATCGCAGGCACGCACCGGAAACGCGGGCCCGGCTTGAGACTGCCGCGAAGCAGATTCGATTTGGCGGCAGTCTGCAGCTGCCAACCGTACGAATCGCTGCACGAGAAATCGAGGACCTCCAACCGGGAAGCCTTTTGCGCCTGGGCCTCTCGACATCTGTGGCGGCGGAATGGCGCGTCGCAGGACAGCGCGTGGCCTCAGCGCAGGCCATGCGGCACGGTGTGCATCGTGCCGCGTGCCTTCAGAGCTCTGTCAAAGAGGGAGACGCGTGAAAACCTATCTGGATTGCTGGATCTCTGCGGCCACGACGCTATTCTCGCAGGCGTTGGCGGGTGAGCCACAACTGACTGAGATTGAGGCGCAGCCCTCGGTCGTTTCCGGTCCTGCATTTGTCGCGGAATTATGCGGAGAAATCACAGGACAATTCACCGTTATGCTTGATCCGGAAATCGTCAAGGCACCGCTGCTTGGCGACGGTGTGGATCAGGAAGCGGGTTGGAAAGAGTTTCTGCACGAAGTGGCGGAAGCCGCTGCAGGCGAGCTGCTCGCAACTTCGGGAATAACTTGCCACATCGAAGCGTTCCGGCGTGCGGAGAGCACGAGCACATGGTCGCGAAGCTTCCTACTCAGTTCGCCGGGTAGTTCCTGGACCATCCTAGTCTACGACGGACTGCGAAGCATTTCGAAGGATGCTCAGCCAGCGCAGGTTTCGGAAAGCGCAAGCGATGCCGGCGGGGGGGACGGCTCAGCCCGGGTGTAGAACTGCTGCTTGACGTTGAACTCGAGGCCGCACTTCGTTTTGGCTGCTGCGAGATGCCTCTGGGAGAGATTCTTGAACTCGGTCCCGGCGACGTAGTGGAACTGGATCGTCACGTCACCGATCCCGTAGATCTCGTCGTTGGCGACAAGATCGTCGCCCGAGGCGAAGTGGTCCTGGTCAACGGCAACTTCGGATTGCGGGTGACGGAGGTGGCAGCGCCGCAAAAACGCCTGGAGAGCATACGATGCCTCTTCTGAGTCGACGATCCAATCAGCCTTCTTCTGCGGATATGGAGCCTGAATCCTCCCTTGCACACGGATACGAATCCAATTCTGCGCCTGGCAGTATCTTTCGCCCCGGGATTATCGGTCAGTGTGCTAATCCCGATTGCCGCTCCGGGTGGATGCATCTCTTTCGCAGACGCTCGACTCCTGTATTTGAGGGCGGCTGGAGCTGCTCCCCAGAATGCACCGAAGCCCGCGTGCGCTGGGCGCTTCGCCGCGAACTTGATGGACGTTCCGGCGAGCAGGAGGCGATGCATCGACATCGCATTCCGCTTGGTTTGCTGATGCTCGAACAAGGATGGATCACCCGGCGCCAGTTGCGCGATGCCCTTGACGCACAGAAAGCGAGCGGATCTGGCCGGATAGGGGACTGGCTAATCGAGCAGCATGCGACCAGTGAGACGACCGTCACACGCGCACTGGCTCTGCAATGGAGTTGTCCTGTTCTCTCCGTCGAGTCGCACGGATCGGCGGCGTTGACCTCCGTGATGCCCAGGCTCTTCCTCGACGCTTTTGGCGCGATGCCCCTGAGGATCGCTGCGGGGAGGCTTCTATACCTGGGCTTTGAGCAATCCCTCGATCCCGTGCTTGCTTTTGCCATTGGAAGAATGACCGGGCTGCAGGTCGAAAGCGGCGTCCTCTGCTCCTCGCTCTTTCATCCAAGGTCTTGGCCGCTTGCTTACGGAGCCTTTTCCCGCGGTACAACTCGCCGAAGCGGTCTCGGAATCTGCTGCTGCCCATCTGCTCGCGCGATCCATTGAGCGCCTTCATCCGGCTCACTCGCGACTGGTGCGCGTGCATGATTGTATCTGGCTGCGCATGTGGCTTGCCCGCGAGGCCGATCCCGTTCCTCCCCATTCGGCGGTTTATGACGTTGTCTGCACTATAGGTGGGTTCTAAGTGCGTTTTATCCGGTTCTCAAGAAATCCGAGTTTGGGCCGATTTATGAGTCAGGCGAGGGGAGAAGTGCATGGGAGAAGTTCGGGCTTTGATCGTTGACGATTCCTCGGTGATGCGCAAAATCGTGGAGCGATCGCTGCGACAGGCAGGCGTGGAATCGCTGGTTGTCTTCGAGGCAGGCTCGGGAGCGGAGGGTTTGGAAGTACTCAAATCGAAAAGCGTCGACCTGATCCTCTCCGACATCAATATGCCATCGATGGATGGGCTTGAATTTGTGCGGCAGATCCGCCTCCAGCAACTCGCTTCGGGAGTTCCCATCGTGATGATCACCACCGAATCGAGCGAGGAACATGTGAAGCAAGCCATCCTGGCTGGCGCCAAGGGCTATATCCGCAAGCCGTTTACTGCTGACCAAGTGAAGCAGCGTGTGTTGCCGCTACTGTCCGCAGCGTAATTGATGGAGTATGACACGATGCTGAACGGCGTTAGAACATCCGTGCACGGCTACCGCTGCGACTGCGCTACAACGAATGGGGAGAGAAGAATGACGCTGACATTACGCGAATCGATGCACCTTGTTTCCAATCCCGACCATCTTGACGCAAGCGTGCACGAAGTCTTTGAGACGATGCTCGGTGTGCAGTGCAGGGGCGAAGCTGGCGTCGGCGCGCTTCCCCACGATGAAGGCGAAGCGTCGGTCACGGCGGTTGTCGGATTCGGCGGCATCCTCAGCGGGGCCTGTGTCTTTCGTTGTGATGATTTGGCGGCGCGTCAGATTGCGGCTCGAATGGCAGGAATGGACTTCGACACCGTCGATGACATCGTGAAGGATGCGATTGGTGAGATCTGCAACATGCTCGCTGGAACATGGAAAAGCAAGGTCCCCGAGCTTGCTGCAAATTGCGGTTTATCTGTACCTGCCGTCATCACGGGAAGCGATTACAGGCTCCACGTGCAGGCACCGGAGTTCAAGATTCGCCAACAATTCAGTTTCGATATGACGCGCTTCGAAATAACGATCGTCTGTGACGCCCTGCAGTAGGTCCGAATCGTTTGCAGGAATCCCTTCTTCGAGTCCGCCTGATGCAACGTATCGACCAACCCGTCTGAACCCTCAAAGCTTTCTAATCCAGTGGCCCTTGCATTGGTCTTTCTTTTGCACCCTTCAACTGCGAAAGGAACCAAGGATGGACAGCGGCTACTATGCGGCGATGACCGGTCTTGTCGCCCGGACGCAGGCACTTGATACAGCCGCCGCCAACCTTGCCAATGCGCAAACCGCCGGCTATCGCGCCGAGCGAGAGTATTTCCGTTCTGTACTGGTCGGACCCGAAGGTGAAGACTCGCAACTGGGCCAGGCCGTTAATCGCTTCGGCCTGCTGGGCGGCGACCGGCTCAGCGCGGCGCAGGGTCCATTGCAGCAGACTGGCAATCCCCTTGATCTGGCAATCGAGGGCGAAGGATTCTTCGCGATTCAGACATCCAACGGGATCCGCTATACGCGCGACGGCAGGCTTTCATCGCTCGCAGACCGGCAGCCTCGTCACCGCCGCAAATGAGCCGGTACTTTCTTCAGCCGGCCATCCGATTTCCATTCCACCGGGTGAAGTCGCTATCGGGGCGAGCGGAGCGATTTCGGTGGGTGGTGGTGCGGTTGCGACTGTCGGCGTCTTTCGCTTTTCCGACGGAACGCGAACTCAGACCGGAGGGCGCAAATCGCTACGTCGCCCCGGATGGAGTCAAAGCCTCACCCGTCGAGCGAAGCCGCCGTCCACCAGGGCGCTCTCGAAGGCGCCAACCAGGATGTTGTACAGGGTACGCTTGACCTGATCATGATGCAGCGCCAGGCGGAAATGATGCAGAAGGCGCTCACCGTTTTTCATACCGAATTCAACAAGACCGCTACCGAGGACCTGCCCAGGGTTTAGGGCCGATCTTCGTCGAAGACGAGGAGAAGAGATGATTCGAGCACTGTACACCGCTGCCAGTGGAATGACCGCCCAGCAGATGAACCTTGACACCATCGCAAACAATCTGGCCAACTCTTCGACTACTGGCTTTCGCCAGTTGCGGCTCCAGTTTCAGGACATGATCTACCAGAATCTCGTCACGCCGGGAGCGGCGCAGAGCCAGTCGACCGTCTCCGCCGGCCTGCAGATCGGGCTGGGAACGAAGTCTGCAGCGACCGAAGTCATCATGACGCAGGGGGCTCTGAATCAGACCTCGAATCCATTGGATGTTGCGATCGAGGGCCCGGGCTTTTTCCAGGTGCAGCGGCCCGACGGTACGATCGCCTACACGCGTGCCGGGCAGTTTCATCTCAACAACCAGGGAACCATCGTCACCACCGACGGCGATCCGATCCTCCCCAACGTCACCATTCCCTCGAATGCAACGGCCGTCACGATCACGCAGTATGGCGTCGTGAATGCCACACTTTCCGGCCAGCAAAATCCGTCGCAACTTGGCCAACTTCAGTTGGCGACATTTCCCGAATCCCGGTGGACTCGAAAGTCTTGGCTCGAATCTCCTTCAGGCCACGCTTAGTTCAGGAGACCCGGTCCTTGGCAATCCCGGCGGAGCCGAAGGACTGGGAACTTTGCAGCAGGGATACCTGGAAAACTCCAACGTCGATGTGGTCACCGAATTCGTGCAGATGGTGCTGGCCCAGCGTGCCTATGAGTCGAATTCAAAAGTTATCAAGGCCGCGGACGACATGTATTCGCAGATCAACAATATGACCCGGTAGAGGCAAAACATCAGATGAATCGCTCAAAGGGACTCCGCGCAATACATCTGACAGGCATAGCTCTGGCGGTCGTCTCGTCTCTCTGCGGATGGGGCCAGCAGAACAGCCCAACGGTGCGCATCCAGAATGCTGAATGTCTGAACTTCATCAATCCGCTTCCGCATTTCAACGTTGCCACACGGTATCGGGCAGTTCGCGTCATCGAAGATCGCGGAACCCGTCAGCGCTGGTTGCTGATCGAGGATTTGAGTCGTCCCACCGCTCCCGCGCTACTCCGTCGAGCACCTGGCGATCTCTCCTGCGCTTCGCCCCAGACGACAGAAACAGATGATGCTCGCTTCACACCTCCAGTTCTGGAATTATTCCTGCCGGTGATTCACGCCGGCGATTCAGTCGTTCTCTCCGAACACACTCGAATCCTGGATGCGGAACTCGAAGCAACTGCTCTCAAAGTAGCTGCGGCTGGGGAGCCGCTTACGGTTCGTTTGAAATTCGGCGGTCATATCGTTCACGCCATTGCCAGCGCGCCGGGCCGCGCAACGCTGGCAGCCGAGGCGGGAGCGTGTAAATCGATGAAGAGCCTTCGACGGATTCTCGTACTTCATATTCTCGCTGCCTTGGCACTGGCGTCGATGCCGCTTGATGCTGCTAAAAAGCAGAAGGTCTCCGACCCTGTGAAGACTCCGCCGGAGTTGGCCTTGCACGCCTACATCGAACGCGTCCGCGCACAGCAGGCGGCAGAAGTCGGCACGGCTGGCTCCATCTGGAGCGCCGAGGGCCGCCTGGTGCGGCTGGGCACCGACGCCAAGGCTGTCCGGATGCACGACGTGGTCTCCATCGTGGTCACCGAGAGCCTTGCGGCCTCTACGGACGGTCAGGTCAAGAACACACGCGCATCGAATGCCAGTTCCGGTCTGACCGCACTGTTCGGCGCTCTCAAGGCCTCGAACAGTCTGCAGAACCTCATCGGGCAGAACTCCTCCTCCGGGCTCACGGCGCAGGGCCAGAGCACGACCAACTCCAGCCTGGCCACCACCTTCGGCGGCGAAGTGGTGGATGTGCTTGCCGAATGGAATGCTCGTGGTGCAGGCCACGCGCCAGCTTACCTTCTCGCAGCAGACACAGCTCATCAAGCTGCGCGGCCTGGTGCGCCCTGAGGATGTGAGCGCGCAGAACCAGGTGCTTTCCACCGCCATGACCGATCTTGAGCTCGAAGTCACCGGCAAAGGAATCGTGAGCGACTCCACCTACCGGCAGAATCCGCTGGTGCGGTGGCTGGAAAAGCTGCTTGTTTTTTAGAGCATGAACTGAGCAGTGAAAGTGAAGATCTACATGGATGACGCAATCAATTCGGATGAACAAGTTGAGAATGCAGATCTCACAGCTCCAATGCAGAGTGTTCTGACGCGGAACTCGTCGAAAGGGCCGAAGGGCGTGCAGCGGATGCTGTTCGTCGGTTGGATCCTGCTCGCGGCCGCGATTGCTGCCGCCGCCGGTCTTGCGCGGAGCGAAACACCGGGCCAGCGAGCGCGCGTCAAGGATGTTGCCACCATTGAAGGCATTCGCGACAACCAGCTTGTGGGCTACGGGCTGGTCGTGGGCCTGCGGGGCACGGGCGACAGCTCGCAAACCGTTTTTCCGGCGCAAACACTGATCTCCGCGCTTGAGCGGATGGGTGTTACGGTTCCGCAAACCGGCTCGAACAGCGCCAGCAACATGCAGGTCAAGAACATGGCGGCAGTTTTCGTGGTGGCCACGCTGCCGCCCTTCAGCCGGCCCGGCTATCGCGTCGACATCACCGCCTCTTCGGCCGGCGATGCGCGCTCGCTCGAAGGCGGAATCCTGCTGATGACTCCGCTTTACGGACCGGATGGCCAGATATACGCGCAGGCGCAGGGCGCTCTGGTTCTGGGCGGTTACATGAGCACGGCGGCGGGCAACACGCGGCAGCTCAACCACCCCACCACGGCGCAGAATTCCCGGCGGCGCCCTGGTGGAGCGGCCCGTGCCCTTCGAACTGAAGCAGATGCAGACGGTCAGCGTGGTGCTGAATGATGCCGACTTCCATACCGCCGAGCGCATGGCCGCGGCCATCAATCAATGCTCTCGGCTCAGAGCGCGCACACGCCGTCGACAGCCGGCGGGTCGAGATTGCACCGCAGCCGAACGAAGATATTGCAGCGCTGCTCGACAAGGTCGAAGCTGTCGAGGTCGAGGTGTATCCGCGGGCGCGCGTGGTGGTGAATGAGCGCACCGGAACAGTGGTGATCGGCGGCATGGTGCGTCTGCAGCCGGTCTCGATCCTGCATGGCGGCCTCTCGGTCAACGTGATCTCGCAGACCCAGGTCTCGCAGCCGGATCCGCTTTCCGCGGGAACCACGCAGGTGGTGCAGCAGACCTCAGTCCAGGCGCAGGACAAGCCTGTCAACCGCATCGACCTGAAAGAAGGTGCGACGGTCGAGGATCTGGTACAGGAATTGCAGCGGACCGGGGCAGGTGCGCGGGATGTGATCTCGATCCTGCAGGCGATGAAGGAGGCCGGCGCGCTGGAAGCCGACCTGGAGGTTCTGTAGATGAATGTCCACTGGGGCACCTGTCAGCGCCAATGGTATCCGCAGCCGTTCCGCAGCCGCGTCTGGTTCAAGCCGCCCATGAGTTTGAGGCGCAGCTGATGAAAGAACTGCTGAAGCCGATGACGGATGGCGGAGGTGTCGAAGAAGACGATTCGGATTCCGGCGCGGGCGGTGCACTCGCTGAATTCGCAACCAGCGCCCTGGGTCAGGCGCTCAGCAAGCATGGCGGTTTAGGGATCGCCACCAACATTCTTCGTAGCCTGTCCCTAAATGACAAGGACTCCCAAACTTCTTCCAAGTCGGGAAACGGAGGCTCGGCTTTGTCAATGGCGGGTGCTGCCGGGCTCAAGTGAAGTTCAGGGTTGCCGATAAGCTCGCTAAGGAGGATTGCGTATGGAAATCCGAAACAATACCGAAGCACTGAAGGCTTTTCTGGGAGTGTCCTCGTCGGCACCGACACAGACACCCCAGATTCGCAGCAGCGATAGCTCCGCGGCCCAGGCAGCATTTGACGGCGATCAGGCGACGCTGAGTAATGCCGGCACGGAGGTCTCGCAGTCCGCGGCCCAGGTTGGAGTCAGGTCCGACAAGGTTGCCGCGATTCAACAGGCGCGGGCCGCAGGCACGTACAACGTTCCAGCTTCCGTGGTGGCGGGCAAAGTGATTGACGCCATGCTCGCGGGTAGCATTGGCTCGAGTAATTGACCTGTTGCGCCGCAACGAATTCGGACAAGAGACAACGATGATGCAGTACGTTCCGCAGCCCGAGTTAAAGAACATGCTTGCCGAAGCTTCGCATGCCCTGGCGCATCTCGAAGCCGATCGGCTGGAGGAGATGGCGCTTTCATGCGCGGCGCTAGTTCGCGACATGGATCAGACTGCGATACGACGCCCAGGGTCCATTTGAATCTGGATCCGGTGAAGCGATGCAAAAGATGGCCATCTTTGCGCGTGTTCTTGAGGCAACGCGGACCAACCTGAACGTGATGCGTCGGCTTCGAACAAAGCGCTCGGTCCAGCTTGAGTATGGTTCGTCGCTGACCAACCGCGGTGCATCCGGGGAGAGCAATGGCGACAATTAACTCGGCGTTCAATCTCATTTCGGGCGCGCTTGAGGCAGATCAGTCTGCTCTGAATATCGTTGCCAACAACGTGGCCAATGCCAATACTCCCGGCTACACCCAACAGGTCCCAAACTGGCAGGAGAGCGTTCCGGTCCAGATCAACGGTGTCAGCTACGGTACGGGCGTGACCGAGACCGGAGCGACTTCGGTGCGCGATCGCGTTCTGGAGGAGCGTCTCCAGCAGCAGCAACAGGCATCGTCAGCCTCTACGACGCGTCTTTCCGCACTCGATTCTATCCAGGCGCTTTTCCCACCAGACTCCGGGTCCCAAAGCTCCACGGCAGGCGACATCGGAAGTGACATCACCGGCTTTTTCAGTTCCTTCTCCTCGCTTGAAGCGAATCCCACAGACAATTCCTTGCGCGAGCAGGTGCTGTCGACAGCCCAAACGCTGGCGGGCGATGTGTCGAATGCGGCCGCCAGCCTGAATGCGCAGCGGACCTCCCTCGATCAGGAGGCCGCGAGCGTTACCAGCCAGGTGAACGCCCTTTCGTCTGCGATCGCGCAGCTCAATGTGCAGATTCAATCCACATCGCCCAACGCAGACGCGGGAGCCCTTGAAGATCAGCGTCAGCAAGACTTGAGCCAGCTCTCGCAGCTCATCGGTGTCAACCAGATCACGACGGAAAACAACGGAGTCTCCCTCACGACAACTTCCGGTGACATGCTCGTCTCTGAAGGTACTAGCTATCCGATCACGACCGGAACACTCAAGGGAGTGACCCATTTCTTTATCGGCACCAATGACGTAACCTCGTCGCTGACTGCGGGAGGCGGGGAGCTGGGCGGGTATCTGACGGCGCGCGATCAGGACATTCCGCAGGTTCTCTCTGCGCTCGACCAGCTGGCCTACGGCATCTCCACGCAAGTGAACGCGCTCAATAACACCGGATCCGATCTTGCCGGAGTCACCGGAACGGCCGCCGACCCACTTTACATCTTCAACGAGCCCGGAACGGTTGCAGGCAGCGCGGCCAGCATGAGTGTTGTGATGACCAATCCCTCCCAGATTGCGGCAGCAGCGCTGGGGCAGGGAAGCGGCAACAACTCCAACGCCGGTGCGATTGCGGACTTGGCGAATCAGCCGATTGCGAACGGGCTTGCGCCAACCGACTTCTATTCCGATTTCGAAACCACGCTTGGTTCCACGGTTTCGCAGGTCCAGACGGAGAACACGGCGCAGAGCGCTTCGGTTACACAACTACAAACCACGCGCGATGCACTCTCGAGTGTGAACCTGAATGACGAAGCTTCGTTCATGCAGCAATTCGAGCGCAGCTACCAGGCGGCTTCGCAGGTGTTCACGCTTCTCAACACAGTGATGACGTCGGCTTTGAATTTGGGCGTGGAGACAGCGGTCTCCTAACGGCCGGCTTCAAGCGTGCTACGCGGCAGAGTTCATTCCACGTGGCTGCGCACAACGGAGTTTCGCAATGCGTGTTGATCCTTTTTATGTGACCAATCTTGTCAGCGCTCTTGACCAGACGCAGGGCAACGAGCAGCAGCTGACGAATGAGCTCTCAAGCGGAATACGCTTCAACTCGCTGGGCGATGATCCGGTGTCTGCCGGGCGAAATGTTTTGCTGCTGAATCAGATTCAGCAAGACGACTCCTTCACCCAGAGTTCAAGCCTCGTAACCGGCCAGTTACAGGTGGCAGATTCCGCGCTGGGGAGCGTTGTTTCACAACTGACACAGGCAATTTCATTAGCAACCAGCGCGAATAACGGCACCATGAATGCGAGCGACGTGCAGTCGATCGGCGCGCAGATCTCCGGCATTCTGAGCGAGGTAGAATCGCTGGCAAACAGCAGCTACCAGGGGCAGTACATTTTTGCTGGCGGCCAAACCACGACTGTGCCTTTCGCCACATCGACTGCGACTTCGCCAGCAACGACTACGTATAGCGGCGACAGCGATGTGAATTATCTGCAGACGCCAAACGGTCAGAAGATCCAGCTGAATGTTCCTGGGAACCAGATCTTTCTTGGAGCGACGAGTGTGTTTGGCGTGCTCAATAGCCTGGTTGCGGATTATTCGAGCGGAACCTTGAACACGGCGCAGGCGACGCAAGATACACAGGCGCTGACGGCAGCTCTCAACACGGTTTCGCAACAACGTGTGACCATCGACAACTCAATCACCCAGCTTACGGCTGCATCGGGTGCGATCACGACGGAGCAGACGCAGTTAGCCGCAGCGCAGACAAACCTGATGCAGGCCGATCTTGCCACGGTGGCTACCCAGCTCTCGCTCTCGAAGACGCAGGAGGCCGCGCTCGAGTCGGTAATTTCGCAGCTTGGGTCGGGCAGTTTGTTTGACAAGCTGCAGGGCTAACACGGTAGACGTTTGTCTTGCTGTGCCGCACGGAAGCGTGCGATTCAACCGACCTGCGCCAGAGCTGGGATGCGCTTGGCGGAAGCGCGGCTGCGGAGAGTCTCCTGCAGGTGGAGGATAAGATCGGCCAGCGGGAAAGCCGCGGCTACGCAGGACCAGACAATGATCTCAGTGAACTTTTCGTCAATGTTGAAGACGCCCAGGATCACGCGCACCTCAAGGAAGATGATGGCGCAAGCATAGCTCCGGCTCATCCACTGGCGATGAAGCTGCACCTTGTGCTGCAGGATGAACGTTAGGGCCATGATGGTTGCGAACATCCAGACCGCTGCGTCGGCCACAGTCGCTATTACGAGAGAGAATTGGACGGGATCGCCGGGATACATGTGCACACTCTCGAAATTTTGAATATAGATGCCCATGGGAGCGCCGAGTAGGACGCCGCCCACGTAGAAGCGGCCCATGACGCGATGAAGTTTCGTGAAGCGGCGGCGAAGACCCTCGGAAAACTGGAATGGCCCGAGGAGTAAAGCGCATCCGGCGACGAGGCCGTGGGGCAGCAGGAACCACTTGAAGGTTGCGATGTGCGACCACTCAGGGTCGGCATTGTTAATGAGGAAGCTCTCGTTGTGAACGAGCACGTACGCATACATCAGCCCGATGACTGCGAAGAGTAGATATTTGGGACGCATCCACGCGATGCGACCGGGTGGCGAGACTTGGACGGATGCGGCTAGATCTGACATGAAACCTCTCCTCGCAGATTTCGGAGTGACAGCTGGGCCATATTGCCTGGATACCTAGGGAGAAGACTCGGGAATGAACAACAGTACCACGGGAGTTGCACACAGTAGCGAGGATTCTGCGCAAACGCCAAATGCCTGGATCACCGCCCTCCATGTAAGTCTTTGTCAACAGAAAAGCACAAGTTTTCCTTGCGCGCGCTGGAGAGCGCGCCGTTGTTGTTACGGGATCGATGGCTGCGCACGTTTGCCTCTCGGCTGATGGTTCCTGCTTCAAGCAGAACCGGACAATCCGGAAGTAACCCGAAAATGTGTTCTGTCTGGGGGGCCGACGACCCAGTTCTGACGCTGATTCGACGCGACAACCGATGCAGAGTGGATGCGATGTGGTCCAGCGGGGCCGGTCGTCTGTCATCCCGTCGATCACTATTCAGCTTCTGCTTCCGTCTTGGTCCACTCGGTGGAATGTGCCCAGGGAAGCGCGCGCAAACTCTCAGCGATCGCGTCCATGATCTTGCTGTCGTCTGCGCTCGATTCCAAAACTGCCTGCACAACAGAGTTGTCGCTGTCTTCAAGCTTCTCAGTACGCAGTTCGCGCAATACAAACGCGTGAGTCGCGATGGCTCGCGTAACCTCATACTCTGCTTCGGTTTGACGGTCGGAGTCGCAGAGGAGCCTTAACTGGTAAAACACGCGTTTGTCGAGGTGCGCCAGGGAGCGACGATCGATATATCGCGACAATGGCCGCAGCGCCGAGTTGATGGCAATGAGGAGCGCGGTGACGAAGACCGCATCGAGCATTTCGCCGGCTCCCGCACATGTGCCCACGGCGGCCGAGCACCATAGCGTTGCGGCGGTGTTCAGTCCGCGGACACTCCCGCCGTCCTTCATAATGGCGCCGGCGCCGAGAAATCCGACCCCGGAGACGACGTACGCGATAACTTGCGTCGTTCCAGGAGCGAGCGTCAGGCCAAGATCAACAAAGGCGGCAGCTCCAAAACACACGAGCGTGTTGGTCCGGAGTCCAGCGGCACGTTGGCGCCATTGACGCTCAGCGCCGATGCATGCGCCCAGGACCAGAGCGAGCGTAAGACGCGGAAAGGTTGGTTGAAGCGCAAGAGGCGCTGCGTCAGTCCACCATTGGCTCCATGGATTCGTCACGCTTCCGACCCTGCTTCTTATTGTGCCTCTTCTCGAACCGGCATGGGGTGCGGATAAGCGGTTTACACTCTGAGAGAGGACTTGAACCTTGCTTGGGGCGTTACGTTTTCTGTGGAATGCGACACGGGGCCATAGGTTCGCGCCGTGGCGCAGCGAGTTTCTTCGCTGGCGGGTGGAGACGTACTCCGGCAAGCCGGCCGAGACTCTCAGAGCCCGCGATGTGTTCGGGTTTATGTGGGAATCGCGATGGGAGTTGCTGAGTTTTCTTTTCTGGACTGGGCAGTTGCAGCGGGAGGCGCGACGGAAACCTTGATAGGGACGGGGCGGCGGTGCAGTGATGTGGGCTTGTGGTCTCCCATTCATGCGGCAAAAGACGCCGCATGAATGGGGCAGCCGGGCAGCCAGGTGGGAAAAGCAAAAGCAGATCCTTCGCGACACTTGCCCTATCGCGCTTTCAGCGTGATGGGGCCCCAAGCGTGTGTCGCTCAGGATGACACCGCACTAAGGATGGTTGGATTCGGCACGAACTCAGGATGACACCTTCCAAAGGATGGTTAGACACGGCACCGGCTGAGGCCGTGCCCTTTCGAAGCAGACAATTCTTCCATGGGGGCTGGGTGGTGCCTTCGAGGGGAGGGACCTCGAACACTGAAGCGCAGCATATCGCGCTGGGGTTTTTGGCTCGCGCCCCACTATGTGGGTTCCCCGGGCCGCGTTCTTTCAAAGCGGGTGGTTCGTTCGAGGCGACCTTGCATTTCGAGTTCTACGGGGGATGAGGAAGGCATGACTGAGATGAGGAACAGAGCGCAATGGACAAGGCGGCAGTTTGGAAAGGCTGCACTTGCGATGGGCGCCGCGGCGGCGATTCCGAGGTGGCTTGAGGGCGAGCAGACTTCCGGCGTGGCTGCCAGTGTGACGGGAGTCAATTCGTTGCGGGCGCATGCGCAGGCACGCGGGCTGATGTACGGGACGGCCGTCATTCCAGATCTGCTGGATGTGGATGGGGTCGCAGCGGGGGCGACAACGGACGTCTACACACAGCTGATTCAGGAACAGGCGAATATCCTGGTGGCTGAAAACGCGATGAAGTGGCACGCGCTGAGGCCGTCGCCGACGACCTTTGATTTCGGGCAAGCGGACAAGTTGATGCGCTTCGCGAAACTGACGGGTCAGAGCGTGCGCGGCCACAATCTCTGCTGGCATGAGGGGAATCCGGGGTGGCTGAACAGCACGGCGACCAAGGAGAACGCGCGACAACTTCTGACGGAACACATCCAGACGGTGGCGGGCCATTTTCGCGGACAATTGCACAGCTGGGACGTGGTGAATGAAGCGATCAATCCCAGTGACAGACTCCCCGACGGACTACGCAAGACGCCTTGGCTGGAGCTGATTGGGCCGGATTATCTCGAGTTGGCATTTCGGACGGCGGCAGCGGCCGATCCAACAGCAAAGCTGACCTACAACGATTACGACATCGAACTCGACACGTGGGACCAGGCGACGAAGCGGGACCAGGTGCTGGCGTTGGTGCGAAGATTCAAGGCGAGCGGTGTGCCGATTCATGCGGTGGGAGTACAGAGCCATCTGAAGGCGGATGCGCCCCTGCCGGGCGGAGGCCTGGTGAAATTTATCCGCACACTGCGGAAGATGGGGCTTGAGGTTTACGTCACCGAGATGGATGTGAATACTCGCGCGGTTGAGGGCGGCCCTAATGCGCAGGACAAGGCAGTTGCGAAGGTGTTTGGGCATTATCCGCACAGAGTACTCGCCGAACCGAATGTGCCTATTCTTCTCACGTGGGGAATCACCAGCAAGCACTCGTGGCTGAGCCATTCGGAAGAGCCGTGGGCGAAGCGGCCCGACGGTGCGCGGCAGAGACCGCTGCCGTTTGATGATGACCTGGAGCCGACTCCGGCATTCGCGGCGCTGCGCTCGGCTATCGATAGAGCTCCGGCGCGAAAGGGCTGAGGTTGAGCTGATGGCGGTGAATGCCGGAAACGGTTCGCGGGGAAGGCACGTCCAACTACTCAGACACACTTCTTCGCTTCGCAGGATTTCGATACGCGGTCCAGAGATGTGTGCGAGTGGTCACTTTATGATCGAATCTGGGAGTTCATGCAGAGGATGAGGGGTTAGGGTTGATTCGTTTTCTGAGGTTGGTTTTTCCGGCTGGTTTGTTGTTCGCGGCGCTTATGCAGGCCCAGCAATTGCCGCCCGTCGAGCCTCCGAAGCCAATGCCAGGAAGTCAGAGCAATGGGCCAACGATTCGCGTAACGACGAATGAGGTGCTGGTGCCAACGCTGGTGGAGAGGCCTCACGGCGGCGGCATTGTTTATGGTCTAAAGCCATCGGATTTTGTGGTTGAAGACAACGGGGTTCCGCAGAAGATTCACATGCAGGAAGAGCTGGATACCGCGCCGGTTGCGCTGGTTGTTGCAATGGAAGAGGGAAGAGCGGGGGCATTGGAGTTTCAGAAGCTGGCCAAACTAGGGCCGCTGCTGGATGTGTTTCTGGCTGATCCGCGGAGCCAGGCAGCGCTGGTGGGGTTTGGATCGAAACCGAGGTTGATGCAGGACTACACGCACTCGGAGGAGGAACTGGCGCAGAGCTTGCAGCAGCTGGAGCCGGGTGATGGCGGAGCGGCAATTCTGGACACCATCAGCTATGGGGTGGATTTGCTGGAGGATCAGCCGAAGGAGTATCGGCGGGTGCTGCTGCTGATCAGCGAAGAGCGCGATCACGGAAGCAAGCACACCAAGCCGGCGCAGCTGGTGAGCAAGATCGGGCGGTCGGATGTGCTGGTGCTGAGTATCTCGTATTCGCCGTCGAAGGCGGAGCTGGCGCACGACATCAAGGACAATGGCGAGGATCGCGACGCTGAACATGGTGTCGACGCTGGTGATGGCGGTGCAAGCGTTCAAGAAAAATGTCGCCAAGCAGATCGCGATCATGAGCGGCGGAGAGTACACGACGTTTACTGGGGACCACCGTTTTGAAGCGCGCGTGATGGAGGCAGCGAAGGATGTGCGCAATCGATATTTGATTACGTTCAGTCCTTCTGATCCTGACGCCGGGGCTGCATACGATTCGGGTGCACACGGTCGAGGATTACGGGGCCAAGATCGTTGCGCGGGCGAATTATTGGCTGCAGACGGAGCAGTGAGCCGTCGCGCGCTAAACGCACTTGGTTTTTTTGCGCGATCGCGATCCGAGCGAAGTTGTGAGATCCAACTCACGCTCAGCGTGGATAAAACAGCAAAAGCAGATCCTTCGTTCCGCTTACCCCATCGCACTGACGTGTGATGGGGCCTCGAACGTGCGGAACTCAGGATGACACCTTCCGGACTCTATTGGCTTTCGTTACGCGGCGGTGACTAGCGTTTCTGCTTTGCGGTAGCGCGGCAGAGTGACTCCGACGGCGATGATCCAGATGAAGCCGGGGAAGCGCACCAGGGGAATCAGGAAAAGTAGTTGTGGGCTGATGAGGTGGAACACGCTCAGTTCGCCGCAGGCTGCCAGAAACAGGCCGAGAATCATGACCCATTTGGGGATTAGTTTTGTCAGGCCGGCGGAGATAGAGACACCGGCCATCAGCAGACCCATGGGGATGGAGAAGCCGGGACCGCCAAACGCGTAGGAAAGGTAGTTGAGGGCCACGATGATGGGCGGATTCGCGGCGACTGCCGGGCGAATCAGTGTCCAAGTGGCGAAAGCAGCAGCGATGCTGTCGAAGACGCAGAGGAATCCTCCAAAAAGGGCAATGGTTACGCCGGCAGCGCGTATGCCTAGAAATTGCAGACGGCTTACGACGACGGCAGTGAAGAGGCCGAGGCAGATCATGGCGCCAGTCTGCAGCAGGAGGCAAGCGAGTACGCGTGTTGTTTGCGTCTGGAAGAAAGTGGTGATGACCGCGGGCGACTCCCATGGGCCGGGCCAGTAGGGCATGCCGCCATACATCGTGACCGGAAAGAGGCCTGCGTTGAACAGGACGGTATAGAGAATCGCCAGCAACCAGAGCGGCGGTCCGGGATGTTTGACGTTGACGCCTGCGGCGACATACGGAGTTGTCGAGGTCATATGCCACTCCTTATGGGGGAAGGATCAATTTGCGAGCCGGACGCGCGTGAGCGTTGACGATCGACGGAGCGAATCCAGAGCTCGAATACCAGAACGTTGATGGAGAAGCCGATCCAGAAGGCGATGCCGAAGAATTGTTGCGGCAGCAGATGGGTAAGGCGGCGCCGTAGCGAAGAAGACGCCCATCACCGGGCGCGTTGTGGCGATGCCGAGAAGGATGGCAATCGCGCGGAGTTGCCAGCGGCGCTCGTGCATGGGGTCGGATTGTGAGCGGTAGACGCAGGCTCGGGTGAGCGAGATGAGGAAGAGCGTGTCGAAGAGCAGGACGGCAGAGCGCTCGGTCCAGCCACCGATGGAATAAAGGCTCATGACATACGAGCTCACGCCGACAATTGCGCCGAGAGGATAGAAGACGCGGTCTATCCAGCCGGGATGCTTGCCGGGACGGAAGACGATGAGAGGCGCAAGGAGCACAAAGAGCAAGGCGGGCAGGATGTGGGCGAGCGTGAGCGCGGCATGCGATGCGAAAACGTCATCGATCGCCGCCAACTGGGGCGGTCCGTTATGCGCGCGGAGTCGCGAGGGCTACGACGCGGCGTAGCACGACGGCGACGGAAATGACGATGCAAATCCAGAAGCCTGCGCGTAGCCAGAGAGGATGTTTTGATCTCGATGTGGAGGGTTGCAACGGATTTGGATTGCCCGGGCATCAGCGTCCTTCCACAGACAGGATCAGAGCTTAATATTAGATTTACATATTGTCAAATGTAATTGAGATAGGTAAGATGGGTTTCTGTGGAAAGCAACGGAAATCCTTCATGCAAGCGACCTTATGAGTTGGGCAAGCGCCTGGAGCAGATGGGGCACACCAAGGCGGCGGTGCTGTCTGCCGCGCGGGCGCAGCTTGAGGCGGGGGGGATGCGGGATTTTTCAATGGAGTCGCTGGCCAAGGCTAGCGGTGTCACGCGGCAGACCATCCACAACCTTTTCGGCACTCGGACAATTCTGCTGGAGACGCTGTTCGATCAGATCGCGCGCGATGCGGGCATGGAACGGATGCGCGAAGTCATGATGTCGCGCGATGCGGAGGAGATGCTCGACGGATTCATCGCGGTGTTCTCGAATTTCTGGGCGAAGAACAGGCTGCTGCTGAAGCGGATTCACGGAATTGCGGCGGTTGACCCTGAGTTCGGCGAGGCAATCCGGGCAAGAAATCAGCGCCGGCAGATGGGCGCCACACGCGTGATCGAACGTCTCGGTGACGCCGTGCAGGGGCCTAAATCCGAGCAGATTGGATGTCTTGTCGCGCTGACTTCATTCGAGTTTTTCGATGCGCTGGTCGAGTCGCTGGGGACCGTTGAGGCTGCGGAGAGGCAGCTGCCTGGACTGATCGGAAGAGCGCTGAAGGGCTGATCGAGAGTTCGATTGCAGGGAGCTGCAGGACGCGGGCGGCAGTGAGTTTGTGGAATCCCACTCATGCTGCAAGAGGCCACGTTCTCTCTATTGCTAACTCATGTAGCGGCTGCAAATCGGCGAGGGCTCTCCGGCCAAACCACATCTAATCCGGAGCTGTTATTTCTGACAGTATTCTCCAACGTTGGGCCTGACTAGCTTTGATCATCGCGTGGAGGCGAGTGAGACCAGTGCGTCATCACCGGCAAGCCAGCCACATAGCCGCCACTTCGGAGTTCGCGAGCTTATGAACGGCTTCCAAAGGAGGAAGAGTGAAAAGCGTATCCAGACAGGTGAAGATGGGCATTGCCGTGACGGCGATCCTGGCTATGACAGCCGCCCTAGGACTTGCCCGTTCAAAGAATGAAACCATCGACGCTCAAGCTTTTGGCACCAGTACTCAAATGGGGAAAAACTTCACGGTCAGACTTATCATTTACGAGTATTCCACTCCCGCAGACCGGCAAATTCTGGTCGAGTCATTCCAAAAGGGCCAGAACGACGGCTTGGCCAACGCACTTGAAAAGATGAAGGCTGTTGGGCGAATCACCATCCCAGGCACCCTTGGTTTCGACGTTTCCTACATCCATCAAATCAAGACCCCCACAGGACGGACCATCCGCTTCGTGACCAATCGCAAGATTGCTTTCGGAGAAGCGTATTGGAGCACGCAATCGCAGTCCTTCAATCTGACGGCGGGGGAGATCAGGATCAACGATCAAGACAAGAATAAAAGCGATGGGGTTCTTTATCCGGCCACTCAGCTCACCATCAACAAGGACGGCGATCCTCAGTGGGATCTCAGAATGAACCCCTGGAGGCTCAATAACATCATCGTTTGGCCGAGCGGGGATGAGAAGTAGGCGTGTTGCGTTCGCGAATTCAAAGCGGTTCAAAGTTCCTTTGAGGGATTGATCATGAGAAGACAATCGCGTTCGTACTATGTGGCTATAGCAACAACGATCCTGTTGGTGGGCGGCACGCTTACCCAAGCAAAAAGCAAGTACGTCTGTGATGAACCGAAGCCTGAAGACATGTGCAACGCGGCGAACACCTGTGGATCCAGTTCCTCGGTCTGCACAATCAATGTTCGCAAATCAGGAGGTAGTTCAACCGTCAAGCCGAGCATTCCGAACGCAAAGAACAACCAGTTCTTCTGCATCAAGACCGGTACCTCGGTCGTGTGGATGACGTCGAGCAAGAACACTGGTTTCATGATCTCGTTCGGCACCGACTCTCCGTTCGACCCGGATGATCCCATCATCGGCGGCGGAAATAAGCCCATCACGGTCAAAGCTCAAAACCCCGGCTGCTACAAGTACGACGCGGGCGCCTTCTACTCAGGCGCAGTCTTTGGAATGAGTGGCGGCAGCAAGCCAGAGTTGGTGATTTTGCCCTGACAAAAAGCGAATAGACAGTCGTCCACCGCAGTTGCCAAGATCGCTTAATTGCAGGTCACCCAGACGGAGTTCCGGTCTTGTGGCTGGGGCACAGAGTCACATGGCACGCGCTGAGGGAAGCCGATACTCATCCGCAACATTCGGTGCTTTTTTGATTGTCACGGATCCAAGGTGCAGCGAAAACACCGTCCCCCTGAAACACCCCCGCGGTCCTGCTCCGAAATCGCAGCGTCCCTTGATGCTTCTTCACCGTCTCCGCGCTGATCCAGAGCCCCAACCCAGTGCCGGTCGCTGTCTTCGTTGTGAAGAACGGCTCAAATATGTGCTTCGCCTCTGACTCCCGAATACCTAACCCCGTATCAGCAATCATCACGCGCACACCCTCTTCACGCGTTTTTGAATTGATCGGTTCTGCTCACGTGCACCGTCAGACGCCGCTGGCCCGGACTCTTTGTCATTGCATCAATGGCATTGCCCACAAGATTTGCAAGCACCTGCCGGATCTCATGTTCCTGGCAGGTAATCGGAGGATGCGCTCCGTAGCGCCGCTCGGTCATGATTTGAGATGCCCTCAGACGGCCTTCGTGCAGCAGAAGCACAGACTCGAGAATCGCTTCAACGTCGGCCTTGACCGGCTCCATTGTCTGCCGATGAAAGTGCAGGGTAGCTTTTGCAATGTGGCTCACGCGCGCCAGTTCAAGTTCGGCCTGCGCCAGCAACCCAGCAACCTCCGGCGAAGCCTCGCACCTGCGCGCAAGAAAAATCAGGTTCGTCACGGCTTCAAGGGGATTGTTGATCTCGTGCGCAATCGAACTTGCCATCCGGCCCACCACAGCAAGCTTCTCGCTCTGCCGCAGACTTGTCTCCGTCTTCAAGCGTTCAGTCTCATCTCGCAGCACCATCGCCAGTCCCGTAACCTGCCCATCCTTGTTGCAAATGGCTTCGGTCACCCATCGTGTCCAGACCCGGTGCCCTTCCTTGCGTACCAGCCATCGTGCGTCTTCCTCGCGCCCGCCGTCTGTTCCCAGGGCGGAAATCTCCATGCAAGGAACGCCGGCTGCACAATCTTCCGGCGAGAGGAGTAGCGAAAACGGCTGTCCCAGCACCTCCGCCGACGAATACCCAAAGATCCGTTCCGCGCCAGGATTCCAGCCTGTAATCCTCAGGTCTGCATTACACTGCACAAGCGCGTACTCATGCACATTTTCGAGGAAGTGCCTGAAGCGCTCCTCGCTCTCGCGCAGCGCCGCCTCGGCTCGTGCACGCTCTACTGCGGCCCAGGTGCGCTCAGCGGTCTCCTGCACCAGTTTCACTTCTTCGGCAGTCCAGGCCCTCGGCTTGAGGCAGGTCACAGTCAGCGCACCTACCATCCGATCGTCCTTTATCAACGGAACGATAATGAAGGCGTGTGCCCCCTTTGCAGTAGCTGCAGCGCGGGCTTCATCGGGAATCAACGGAGAGGTAATCGCATCATTTACAACAAACGCGCCTTCCTTTTTGGATGCTGTTCCCAACCACTGAAAGTCCACCAGCGGATATCGTCCTACCCTGCTCCCAACGCCCTCACGCACGTAGTCGCGTTCGATCCGCAAGCATTCGACTTCTTCGTCGATTTCGAAATACATGGCGCGGTCCGTTCTTAGCTGCTCTCCCAGCAGCCGGCTCGCCATTCCCTGAATTTCGATGGGATCGGCAATCGGACGCAGCGCGTCGGTCAGCTTCAGAAGAAAGGCCTTCTGCTCCTCGCTTTCGCGAAGTGCCGCATCAGCTTCTTTTTGAGCAGTCACGTCCTTCTTGATGACGTTAACCAGACGGCTGCCTTCGCCGCCCACGCGTGAGACAAAAACGTTAAACCAGCGACCGAGACCCCTCGAATGCTTTTCAAAACTAACCGATTCGCCGGTTTCCGCTACTTGTGCATAAATCTTGGCCCAATTGTCGTCAAAATTGGGGATCACCTCACTTGCCTTTTGCCCCGCATGATTTGTCAAACCAGTTTGTTCTTCGAAAACGCGGTTGGTTTCGATAAAGCGCACATCCACTGGTGCGCCGCTCTCGTCGTAGAGCACCTCCGCAACCGCGTAGCCCTGATCGATCGAATTGAAAAGCGTGCGATACTTCTCTTCGCTTGCGCGCAGCGCGGCTTCAGCCCCAACGCGCTCAACCAACGTCGGCTCGTGAGCACTTTCAAATTGGGAGTCGTCGTGGTCTCCGGGCAAGTGAGTGCGGCTCTGATCAGGGGACATCATCATCTGAACTCAACAACAGGGTAATCCAAGGATTCCTTTTTGGTATGAAAAGATTTCTGCTGGCAGGAACTGGCCGACACGCTCAGGGAGCCATGGTGGCAATTAATTTCTAGTCAACATCCCGGTCATTGCTGTCAGAGCCCGAAGACTCGGTCACGTAGGTCGTCCACCAAGGTGCCGATTGATTCTTAGTTTTGAGACCGGGTTCGGTCGTAGAGCCGGAGAAAATAGAAGATGAGCTATAAATCCCGTTTTAGAGTGGCCAAAAGCTGCCCAAGAATTGGCTATTTTCACCGGCGCGTGCGACTTTACCTGTGCGATGAAAGACTTATGTATTATGGAGCCCGGTTAAAAAACATACATCTGCGAAACGGTGAGCCCATTTGGCTGACTAGCTTTTTCGCTGTTGCATCCAAAACACCCTGTGAACCCGTGAAAACCGTTGAGCATCAGAAGCGCCCTCTCGGCGCTTTCTCCAATCATTCAATACAATTAGGTCCATCGTGATCATCAACCTGGCCAGGCGCGCGCATGACCATAACTGGGAACTCGATCCCATCACGCGGTCTCTGCTCGACACAGACTTCTACAAGCTGCTGATGCTGCAGTTCATCTGGAAGCATTTCCGAGACACGCGCGCCACATTCACAGTAATCAATCGCTCGCACGACGTGCCCCTCGGAGACATCGTGGATATACGCGAGTTGCGCGAGCAACTCGAAGCCACCCGCAAATTGCGCTTCCACAAATCCGAGCTGATCTGGCTCGCCGGCAACACGTTCTACGGACGCCGGGGCATCTTCGAACCGGCCTTCCTGCAGTGGCTTGAGCGCGATTTTCGCCTCTCTGATTTCGATCTCTCGATTCGCGAAGGCCAGATCTCGCTTCGTTTCGACGGTCTCTGGACGGAGACGACGATGTGGGAGATTTATGCTCTGTCGGCGATTGATGAACTCAAGACCCGCGCGAGTCTGAAGGATCTCTCCGAGCTTGAACTCGACATTCTGTACGCGCGCGCCAAGACGCGGCTTTGGGAGAAGATGGCACGTCTCCGCGGAGTGCCGGGCCTCAACCTCAGCGACTTCGGTACGCGCCGGCGTCACAGCTTCCTATGGCAGGAGTTCGTCGTAAAGGCCATGAGCGATGTGCTCGGCGAGAATTTTATTGGCAGTTCCAACACCTACATGGCTTACCTGCACGATCTCGAGGCGATTGGTACAAATGCGCACGAGCTGCCGATGGCAATGGCCGCCCTTTCCAATAGCGACGAAGAGTTGAAGCAAGCGCAGTACCGCATGCTCGAACTATGGCAGCAGACCTATCAGGGTGAACTGCTCATCCTGCTGCCCGACACATTTGGCACCACGCAATTCCTCGAAAACGCTCCGGATTGGGTTGCGAACTGGACGGGCCAACGTATGGATAGCAAGGATCCTTATGTTGCTGGCGACGAATATATCGCGTGGCTTGGCCAGCGTGGCAGCGATCCGACGTCCAGGCGCCTGATCGCCTCTGACGGTCTCGATGTGGATCTTATTCTTGCTCTGCATGCGTACTTCGGCGGGACAATTCTTGACGATTCAGCCCCAACGGACTTTCGCAGTGCCGGCGATTTTCTCGACAAGACTAAATGGATCCCAAAACACCGGATCCGTTTCAGCGCAGGATGGGGAACGTATCTCACCAATGATTTTCGCAACTGCAATCCGCGCGGCGGCGACGGCTTCAATCCGGTAAGCCTTGTATGCAAGCTCAGTGAAGTTGACGGCCGGCCAACGGTGAAGCTTTCTGACAACTACCAGAAAGCAATGGGGCCGCCGGACGAGATTGAGCGTTATCGCCGGATTTTTGGCACCGCTGGAGTAGCCAATGTTCCGGTCACTGTTTAAGAATTTCACAGGCGCATTTTTAGTCAAAAACGGTAGGATAAAACGATCTCAGCAAGGAGACGGGGCTTTGAAGAAATTTCTGATCATCGCAGTAGCAATTATTGGTCTGGTTATGGGGCGTCCGTTCGCCAGCGCTCAGGACACCGGCATCAATGGGAAATGGCACTTCGTCCTGGAGACCCCTGGGGGCGACCGCGAGGTGGACGCTGATTTCACCGTCGATGCTGACGGAAATGTTACGGGGAAGTGGGGGACTGCTGATGTGGCGGGCACTTACAAGGAAGGGAAGCTTGCCCTCGACTTCCAGTTCACCTCGGAAGAAGTAGGGACAACCGCCGCAATGAAGATCGACGGAAAGCTCGATGATACGGCGGCTCTGGCGGGAGACTGGGCATTCTCTGAGTACAACGGAACGTACAAGGCAACCCGCCCCGCGGCGGCTGCACCTGCGCCAGCTCCGGGATCGGATGCGAAACCTAAGTCGGCTGATGCAAAGCCCGATCCACGATATCGGCAATAGTCCAACACACCGAGGAAGCGATTTCCCGAAGTGAGGGGATCGCGCGAATATTTGTCCAAGAAACGTGTGGGTCCTCCCCCTTGCGCTTATTGTCACTAAAAAGAATGAGTGAGCGCTCGCTTATAGAAGGGAGGGTGGCATTCTTGGCGCGTCCGAAGAGCGATAGAAAACGGAAAGCGATCCTTGAGGCGGCAATGGAGCTGTTTGAGGAGCGCGGCATTGCACGTACACCGACTTCCGCCATCTCAGCGGCGGCGGGTGTGGCCGAAGGAACGCTTTTCACCTACTTCAGGACCAAAGATGAGCTCCTAAATGAGCTCTATCGCGAACTGCGTAAAGAGATGGACCGTGAGCTGGAGGATTACCCCTATGCAGCAGATGCCTACACCCGGCTGCGCTTCATCTGGGATCGCTATCTAGGCCTGGCTATGCGGTATCCAAAACGGCTCAAGGTCTTGCAGCAGTTGCGTGCATCAGGCAGGCTCCTGAGAGGAACTGAGGCACCCAATGTGGCGATCATGGAGTTGCTGCAGACCATGAAAGAAGCTGCCGAGGCAGGTGGTCTTCGAGATACTCAAGCCGAGCTCCTAGTGCTCCTGTTTCGGGCCCAAGCCGAAGCGACAGCGGAATTTATTGGGGCACACAAGGATCTCGAAGCAGAGAGCCGGGAATTGGGATTCAGGCTGATTTGGAGAGGACTTACCGGGTTCTGATTGTTTCTGCATTGACCTGAAAGCAGAGGCCGCTGAAGTCTACTGCGGGGAGGAAGTCGGGGCCGAGTCCTCCGCGGTTGCGGGAGCCGGAACTGGCTTGTTTTTTGCGCGGAGATATGCGATCAGATCTGTTACATCCTCGTTGGTCACGGACTCACGAAAGGGCGGCATTTTTTGTCCGCCATTGAGTATCTGGTTGGTGATTTTCTCCGGAGTCCAGGTCTTGTCTTTGGGAAGGCTAGTGAGCGCGGGAGCCTTCTTCGTGCCTACAGCCCCGACGCCGTGGCAGTAGGTGCAGCCTTTGTCGCGAAAGAGGACAGCGCCCGCTTTTTCTTCGTCGCTTTTCCTGGCGGCGGCCTGTGCAGCAGGATTCGAGAAAAGAGCAATAAGGCCAACGAGCAATAGGGAGGTAAAGGGTTTCAACCGAGGAATCACATTGCTATTTTCTCACGCCTGGTGAGAATTTCCCGTATCCATGCGCCTCGAGTTCTTCGGGCGTAACCGCGACGCAGCCCGGCTCAGCGATGCCATATTTGACCTCGAGAAACTCGCGCAGGCCTGCGGGCAGGAGCGGCACAATTTCCTGCCACATAAGAGCCTTGCAGCGGACCCGCATATCCGCATTTTTGACGGCTCTCATCACTTGAAACCAGGCTTCGCGCAGATCGGGACGACGCTCGTCGTGAATCACACAGAAGGTTGCGCCCGCGGCATGTGCGGCCAGCACGTTGCGGATGAGTTGATAGCCGGAGTAGCCGGGAAGCCATGGCTGTTCGGCATCGGCGCGGGCTTCGATTTCGGCATGAAATGCGCGGGCGTTGTCGTCTGCGCCATTCGCAGGGCGGTTCCCATTCCTGTGTGAATTCTTCGGCGAACTCGATGACTTCGCGACGACGGCGGGTGCGGATCTGGACGCGGGGCAAGAGATCGCAGTCGAATACTTCGTGGAGATCGCGATAGGCTTCGACGACGCGCGCTTCGCGGCATTGGAAGTCGCTTTCGGTGAGCTTGGATTCAACGAGCAGACCGCCCCAACGCATATCGACTTCGGTGCGATCGACACGACCGTTTTGAAGTGGCACTCGGGCCTTCCAGCCGAAGACGGGTTCGGCTTCTGAGTCGATGCCCATCATGCTTCGGATTGCTGGGGACGCAATGACTTCGGGGGTACAGAAGACGTTCATTAGCAGGGCATCGGAGCTCATGCAGGAATCGAGTTCGCGCCATTTACGCATCGGTTCGAACTGCGGTTTGGGAAGGCAGCGGCCCTGGGCGTGAATCTTGTCGAAGCGGCGGATCCACTCCGGACGCGCGATGATGGCGGTATAGGCGGGCTCGTAGAAGTTGCCGTGACGACCATCCTCCGGGGCGTAGATGATGACGGGATTGGCGCCGTAGCTCTCGACATGCGGGTGGTTGTGCGCCCAGAAGCGATTGCGGAGGGCGAGCTCGGCTCGAAGCCCGCCAGAAAAGGGGAACGCAAAGCCGGAGATGATGTCAGACACCACGGGCTCAGGGTCTCACAGAATCAGTTATCGAGAGAGTATTCCAGACACCCGCAGCGTGATCCAGCGGTCTGACCGGGCATGATTTAAGTTCATGCTTTCCCAGAAATGGCCCGATGAAGCCCCGCCCAAGGATGGGCTCCTAAGCCAATGCTGAAATAAGGTTTGTTATTGAGAATCAAGGGCTTCTGTTTCTTGTATTGCAGGTAGCGTTGCCGCAAACTATACTTCCCCCAACGATGGGGCGATGGTCGAGATTTGCCAAGCTGCAACTGAATAGAAGACGGAGGATCACGTGTTGAGAACATTGTGGTGCTGCTTTGTTTTTGCTGGATGCCTCGGTTCGTTAACGGTTGCAGCGACCGCGCAAGAGGTAGTCCACGCATTGACGGGAACGGTGAGTTCGATTGATGACCTTTCGAAGACACTGACGGTGTTTCAGGACAATGGTTCGGAGGGGCAATTCAAGGACATGACCAGCGCGAAGACGCGCGTCGTGATCGACAAAAAGATTGCGCTGGACACGAATTCGCTCGATGCCGTCAAAAAGAAGGGTGCGTACGTGATCGTTTTTTACTATGGGGACAACGAAGACCGCACGGCTGTGGCGCTGAAGAACCTGGGTGCAGGCCCGTTCACCTCAACGGAGGGCACTGTCACGAAGTTTGAGGCCAAGCAGCACTCGATTACCCTGCAGGACCAATCGGGAGCGATGCAGACCTTCAAAATCGCGGAGAACACAGCGGCCGAGGGTTATATGGGCGTCGTGGACGGATACAAGTTTCAGGCGTCGAAGGGCGACCACGTCCGCGTTGTGGGAACGACCGAGAACGGGACGGTAACGGCGCTGTTTATGCGGGAGATGTGAAAGAGCAGGGAATAGGGATCAGGGACTGGAGAAAGCGACCTGGAGGCGGAGGGACCTCGAAGGTGTTTGACAGAGACGCATAAACGGGGACCAGTTTGAAGGGCTGAGCAGACGTGGATTTGGCCGCACCCCTTTGATGGGTGCGGCTTCAGCATTTCTGGCGGGCAATTCCTGTTCGCGGCTTCCACTCATCTCCAGAAAAGACTACGCGTGAATGGGGTACCCGGTTTGAGGTGGTCTGGGCCAAAAAGCAAAAGCGGGTCCTTCACTCCGCTTACCCCACATTCGACAAGTCGAATGTGGGGCCCCAGACATGCTCCGCTCAGGATGACACGGTAGTTGAGGATCAGCCTGGTTCGGTGGGGGTTTGAGTACCTTGGATTTGGATCGCGTGAGTTAGATCACCGCGAGTTCCCCGGTCCTGAGGCAAATTGGAAGTATATTCGGAGGCTGGGTTTCTGCTTTGTTTCGGTTAGATTATTTGTCTTGTTTGCTTACGGTTCTTTCGACAATCCTGGTTGGCCGGAAGCGATGGACGGGGTTCGTTGTGGCGGGCGTGAACAGCGTTATTGTTTGCGTGATCGGGTTGCGCACGGGACAACTTGGGTTTATTCCCGCGAACCTGTTCTGTATCGGGGTGTATGCGTTCAGCATTCGGTCGTGGGCGAAAGCGGAGAGTAGTTCTTAGATTGGGCTCTTAGCTTTCCCACCTTGCTTCGCACGGATGGGGCACCCGGCCGGGATGGCGAGGGAAGTAGAGAAGAAGCAGGTCCTTCGCCCCGCTTACCCCACTTGCGTGGGGCCCCAGGCGTGCGGGGCTCAGGATGACACATCGAAGTTAGGGATGAGAGGGATGCCAATAGCGTCTAGAAGTTAGGGACTAACGTCCTAATTGTTAGGACACTTACAGGTGCGCCCATTAGAAGCCGGCGCCGGGGATGTAGTGGTACTCGATCTTCGCTGGTTGCTTGATGGGATCGCCGGTCAGATCGTGGGTGTGCCAGACTACGGATTCGCTGGCGACTTCGGGGTGTTTGCGCAGGAATTCGAGGGCATAGGTGCTGGCAGTGGGGTCGTCTTTCTGGTCGGCGAATTTGGCTGACTCGATGGCGGCCTTTTGTTTTTCACCGAGGCGACGATAGAGGATGGCAAGCTGGTAGTGCGCGGCGAGGTCGTCGGGATCGATGGTCTGGAGCTTCTCATATTCAGCACGCGCGGCGGGATAATCGTGCGCCTGGTAGTAGCTGAAGCCCAGTTCGCGGAGGCCATCCTTGGCTAACGGATACTTGGCGAGCATGGCCTGGAGGTCGGTGATGGCTTCCTGAACCTGGCCTGCGTTGCGCTCGACGAGGGCGCGATAGTAGAGCGCGCGGGGATCGCCGGGGAGAAGTGACAAGGCCTTGGCGAGATGCGGCTTGGCGTCGTTGTAGCGCTCCCAGGAGATTTCGACGATGGCCATGTTGGTGTAGGCGTCGGCGTAGTCGGGGCGCAGAGCGGCGACTTGTTCGAAGGCGCGGACCGAGGCTTCGTATTGCAGGGCGTCGAGCAGGGCGATGCCATAGTTGTTCCAGCGCATCCAGGGCTCCGCGCCCAGCGAACGTTTGGTAGAGTCTTGCGGTCGGGGAGAGTTGTCGCCAATGTTCAATGTGCGGGAGTCTGACGCGACTTCGAGGACGGGCTGCGGGAAGTGCTTGCCGGCAGGCCTGTCTGCTATCGCGAAGTCGATGAAGTGCTGATCGAAGCGGCGGTACTTGATGGTGGCAGTGATGGTGACGCTGGCGCCGGTGCCGAGATGTCTTTGGGCAGGCGGAAGCGATAGCGGACCAGTTGCGAGCGACCGGACTGGATGGTGTTGTTGTATGCCAGCACGCGGTTGTGCCAGATCTCGTGGAGCGCGTTGAGTTCGCCCTTAGTGTTGACGAGGCGATTGGTGAAGGAGTGCGCGGAGGGATCGAGGTCGCCGTTGGGCTGGATAAAGCCGGATTCGGTGAGGACTTTGCCAGCACTGTCCTTGATGGTGAAGTCTGACCCAGGACTCGTAGAAGTCGCGCTGCTCGGGGACGTAGGAGTGGGCTATGCCTTTGTTCTGGATGACCACGTCGGCGATGAGGGTGTCGTTGGGGGAGACGGAGAACGGGACATTGCCTAGCGGGGCGATCAGAGTCGTGTCGGCCGATGCAGAGTTGTCATCCGAGAGGTGAAGTGGTCGCGGGTGGTTCTTTTTCGAGAGCGAAGATGTCGACGTTGAGGACGCCTTTGCCGTCGATGCCGTTTTTGAGGAAGTCGACGAGCTTCTGAGACTGCTCGTCGAATTTGTAATAGGCCGCGTTAAGGCTGTTTCCGCCGAGCCAGCGATGCGAGACGAGAGTGCCGTCCTTGGCACCGGCGTCTTGTGCATTGGCAGGGAGAGGCTGGCGCGGCATGTGGCAGGTCTGGCAGGTGGAGACGGTGTCTTTGCGGTAGAAGGGGAGGGGCGACTGCTTGGTGAAGCTTGCGCCCTGCCACTCGTCGTAGACCGTGAAGGCGCGGAGAAACTTGTAGTCGTCGAGCGAGCGGGTGATGGTGGCCTTGTGGCAGGCGGCGCAGAATTCGGCGGTCTTGAGAAGCGGGCGCATCACGGCTTGTTTGTGGCGATCAAGGTGGCCGAGGATTTCAGAGTCGGAAACAGAACGCGTGACGGGCTGGCCCTTTTCATCGACGAGTGCGGCGGGGACGCCCATGACGTAGCTGCCGGTGCCGGTTGTATCCGTCGACTGGATGGCGTGACAAACGGAGCAGGTGATGCCTTCATCCTCGAAGGGGCGCTTCTTGGGCATGCCCTGTGAGAGATCTCCAGAGAAGAGCGCGATGGGATTATGACAGCCTTCGCAATGGCGCGAGAACTGGACGCCCTTTTCAGCGATGAGCATGTTGACGTTCTTCAGGTACCAGGGCTGGCGAAAGCTATTCGAGTGAACGGATTGTCGCCACTGATGGTAGGCCTCCTGGTGGCAGTGGCCGCAGTATTCGGCGGTAAGAACGGTACGCGGATTGATGAACTGGCCATTGACGGTCATCGCATTCGAGGGAAGGAACGGCGAGTCCTTTCCGAAGGCGTAGTTGTAGCGGATGGCCACGGAGTCGTGGAACTGGGTGGTGGGGCCGGTGACATGGATGTTGGCGGTGTAGGCGGCGGGGGGTAGTTCGGGCGTTGACGGAGTGGGAGCGGTCGAAGACGCGGGGTCGGTGGCCGCTGCGCACACAACGAAGTGGCCGTGAGGGGCAGGGCGAAGAGTAGAGCGCAAAGTGCCCAGCGACGCGGCGAGGACTTGAACATCTCGAAACGGACTCCCGGATCAACGCTTGAATTATCCGCAAACAACGAGAGGAAGCTGCGGGGGACAGATGAACGGTAACAGGGGCGGGGGTTGGATTGTCTACCACCGAAAGGTGGAGTGGGCGATGCGATCAACAGGACAGCCGCGAAAGTGTCACATCGGCGCAATTTACTGGTCTTTGAGGAGGTTAGGTTGATGTGAAAGGGGGCAGGACAATGAAGAGAGAGATTGCGATTTTGGTCATGATGGGGATGCTGTTGGGGATTCCGGTGGTGGCGCTGGATGGACCGGAGGCGCAGTACCTGAACGGGACGGCTCCGGGCGTGAAGGAAGGCAGCACGGGGACATTGGATACAACGGTGGCTACAGCGCTTGAGTTTCATGCGGGAGCGGCGGGTTTTTCGATTCCGTATGAGGGCGTGAAGTCCTATAGATATCAGGAGGAGAAGCGGTTCAGGCTGGGCGTGTTACCGGCGATTGCTGTGGGTTTGGTGAAAGCGCGAGCGGAACGGCACCTGGTTACGATTTCGTGGAAGGATGCGGCAGGCGTGGCAGAGGTCGTGACGCTGGAGGCTTCGAAGGACGATGCGCTTGGGCTGGTTGCGCTGCTGCGGGTACGCGCGCCAAAGGCGTGTGCGGCGAGGATGGGTCCGACGTGCGTGCCCCCTGAGTAGGCCAGTGAGGTTAAATGGAGAGGTCACAAATGAGCCGACGCTCCGAAGGAGGGTGCGCCGGCCTTTTGGTGTTTGCAGCGAGTGGTTCACAGAGTGGGATGAATGGACGGAAATCGAGTTTGGACGGGGTGATGGAGCGCACATCCACTTAGCCAAAGTGGGGCCGAAACTGGTACGGTTGTTGAGTAAGATCACGTATTCCTAGATGGCCTCAAGTCCTTATTTCTCTCTCGCAGTTTTGTTCGTTGCCGCGCTCGGGTTCGGGCTGGCTCCGCTGGGGCTGGCGTGGCTGTGGCAGAGGGTGTTTTCGCCGGCCAAACCGAACGTGATCAAGAATGCGATTTACGAGTGCGGGCTGGAGTCCAAGGGCGATGCGTGGGTGCAGTTCCGCTCGGCCTACTACCTTTACGCGATCATTTTTCTGATTTTCGATGTGGAAGCGGTGTTTCTGCTGCCGTTTGCGGTGGCGTTTACGGGATTGGGAGTGGCGGCGTGTGTGTCGATGATGGTGTTTGTGCTGCTGCTGGTTGAGGGATTGGCCTGGGCCTGGGCAAAGGGTGTGTTGACGTGGGCTTAGATCGCTGAAGACGATCTTAGTCCACGTCAAAAAGTTATCAGTTACCAGTTTATCAGTTTCCCAGGTCTCAGAAGCGAGACTTGGGGCACCCAGTTCCGAACCGAGAGTCGTGAACTGAAGACTGTGAACTGAAGTTGGAGCGAAGCGATTCATGGCTGTCGATGAGAATCTGAAGATCGAACTCGGCAAGCAGGGCATCGTCGTTACGACGATCCAGGAGCTCTACAACTGGGGGCGGCGGAGCTCGGTCTGGCCGATGCAGTTTGGGCTGGCGTGCTGCGCGATCGAGATGATTGCCACGACCATGGCGCGCTATGACCTGGCGCGATTCGGGTCGGAGGTTTTCAGGCCGTCGCCACGGCAGGCCGACCTGATGATCATCTCGGGCACGGTGACGAAGAAGATGGCGCCGCAGGTGGTGCGGCTCTATAACCAGATGGCCGAGCCGCGGTATGTGATTGCCATGGGGGCTTGCGCGATTTCTGGCGGGCCGTTCAAGCAGGGATACAACGTGCTGAAGGGGATCGATCGGTACATTCCGGTGGATGTGCACATTCCCGGTTGCCCGCCACGGCCGGAGGCGCTGATCCAGGCGTTCATGACGTTGCAGAAAAAGATTGATGCGCAGCCGTTGACCGGCGAGGGCCGACCGCGGCACCTGGATGCGGATGCGCAGGGAGAATTTCCGGTGCCGGAGTTTGGCGAGCACGATCTGGAGCCGCCGTCGAACCCGAGCGTGTGGACGGTGCCGACGATCATCAAGTGAGCAGGATCTGTGGGCAGTTTGAAAAGCGGGTCCTTCGCTCCGCTCGGGATGACAGAGGTTGGGATTGAAGACGGTTGAAGAAATCAAGGCGGCGATTGAGGCGGCGGTGCCGGGGGCGGCGGTGAAGGTGATGCCGAATGCCAGCCCCAGCGCGCAGCACTCGCTGCTGATCGACGCCGAGCATGCCATTGCGATCGCGACGTTCCTGCGCGATGACGAAGAACTGGCGCTTGATTTTCTTTCGAATGTGACGGGGTGGACTGGCTGGACAAAGAGATCGCCGAGAAAGTTAAAGTGACGCGGCAGGTTGCGAAGCCTGTGGAAGGCGGGGAGCCAGACCAGGTCCGGATGGTGGATGAGACGGTTGAAGAGACGCGCAAGCACGTCGAGCCGGGATATCTCGAAGCCGTGTATCACCTCTATTCGGTTGCGAAGAAACATGGGCCGGTGGTGTTGCGGATGCGGACGGCGAACCGGACGGACCAGGTGGAGTTGCCATCGTTCACGCCGGTATGGCGGTCGGCGGAGTTTCAGGAGCGCGAGATTTTCGATCTGTTCGGGATTGTGTTCAAGGGGCATCCGGATCTGCGGCGGATTTTGATGTGGGACGAGTTCAAGGATTACCCGATGCGGCGGGATTACGTGGAGCCGGATGATTTCGAGTATGAGCCGACTCCGCACGATGAAGTGCTGAAACGCGCGCAGGAACACAGGGCGAAGGCCGCGGCAGGGGAGGCGAAGGCATGAGCTCTTCTTCGACCGCACCTCGACAACGTGACGGCGCGACTCGCGACGATCAGAGAAGCTGGATGGGTGGAATCGGCCGCCGGTGATTGAGACGGATGGCGAGGGCGAGTTGCTCGAACTTGCCATGGGGCCGCATCACCCTTCGACGCACGGCGTGTTCCGCATGGACGTGGCGCTGGACGGCGAGCGTGTGATCCGGCTGAAGCCGGTGTTCGGCTATCTGCATCGCAATCACGAAAAGCTTGCGCAGAGGCCAGACCTACCTGGCTTCGATGCCATACACGGACCGGCTGGACTATTTCTGCTCGCTCACAAATAACTGGGCGTATGCGCTGGCGGTGGAGAAGCTGGTAGGGCAGGAAGTTCCGGAGCGCGCGGAGTATCTGCGGGTGATTCTGGCGGAGCTGACGCGCATTCAGAATCACGCCTCGACGATTGGATTCTTGCTGCAGGAGATGGGTGCGAGCGGCACTCCGCTGATGTATGCGTTCCGCGAGCGCGAACTGATTCTGGATTTGTTTGAGAGCCTGACGGGCTCGCGCATGATGTGCAACTACATGCGCTTTGGCGGATGCCGGGTGGATGCTTCGGAAGCGTGGCTGAACGGAGCGCGCAAGGTAGTGGCGGGATTGCCGCAGTTCATCGACGAGTTTGAGAACTTCCTGATGACGAACGAGATTCTGATGGCGCGTTGCCAGGGAATCGGGCGTGCTGAAGCCGGAGCTGGCTGTGAATGCCGGGATCAGCGGGCCGATGCTGCGCGCGTCGGGCGTGAACTACGACATTCGCAAGGTGGATCACTACGGGATTTACGACCGCTTCAAGTTCCGCGTGCCGCTTGGCGATCATGGGGACATCTACGATCGCTACATGGTGCGCATGCTGGAGATGCGCGAATCGATTTCGATTCTGGAGCAGGCGCTGAAGGAGTTGCCGGGCGGACCGGTGATGGATCCGAAGGCGAAGATCAGGAACTTCAGGCCGAAGGCAGGCGAGGCGTACGGACGGATTGAAGCGCCGAAGGGCGAACTGGGATTTTATTTGATCAGTGATGGCGGGCCGAATCCGTACCGGTATCGCGTGCGGCCGCCTAGCCTGATCAACCTGACGGTGCTGGAAGACATGTGCCTGGGCAGCAATGTGGCCGACGTGGTGCTGATTTTTGGAAGTGTGGATATTGTGTTGGGTGAAGTGGATCGATAGAAGTTTGTCCAGTGGACGTCAAGTTCCAGGTTGCGAAAACTAGTGGACTGGAGACTGATAACTGAAACTTGGAGGTTGCACTTGCTGGGTGAGGGAATTCTGAAGGGACTGGCGGAGACGGCGCGGAATTTTGCCGGCAGCTTTGTCTCGAAAGAACGGATGACGACGGTGCAGTATCCGGAGGAGCGGCATGCCGCTGCCGGAGGCTGCGCGGAATTTTCCGTTCCTGGTGTACGACGGAAATCCGCGATCCCGCGACTGGGAGAAGGGGCTGCGCTGCGTGGCCTGCCAGATCTGCGAGAAGGAGTGCCCGCCGAAGTGTATCTATATCGAGAAGAGCAAGGACAAGAAGCCGGACTATGTGGGCAAGCCGCAGATTTATCCGGCGAAGTTCGATATCGATATTTCGGTCTGCATGAGCTGCCAGATCTGCGTTGAAGTTTGCCCGTTTGAAGCGATCAAGATGAATAACGAGTTTGAGCTGGCGACGGACGACCGGTTTGGCGGGCTGCTGCTGGATCGCAATCAACTTGCGAAATCGAACGAGTATTACCACAGATTCATCCCACAGAGGCTGCGGAAGTGGATGCGCGGCTGGCCGAGGAGAAAGCCAAGGCTGAAGCAAAAGCCAAGGCTGCGGCGGAAGCGGCTGCCGCGAAGGCTGCTGCTGCGGCAGCGGCCGGTGCGGCGCCTGCTGCTGTACCAGCGAAACCCGCTGTGGCACCGCCAGCAAAGCCGAATGAAGGAGAGCCGAAAGCATGATCGACAGGCTCGACCAGATCTTTGTTCTGCTGAAGCACTGGATTCTTGGCTATCTGCCGGGCGGCTGGCAGACACCCGTCGGCGTGATTCTGAGCGTGGTTTGCATTATTGGTTTGTACCCGGCGCTGTTTGCGCTGACGACGGTGTTGGAGCGCAAAGGCGTGGGGCGCATTCAGAATCGGCTGGGGCCGAATCGCGTGGGGCCGTATGGGATTCTGCAGCCGATTGCGGACGGCATCAAGTCGCTGACGAAGGAAGATATTGTTCCGACGAGCGCGGATGCGGTGGTGCATTTTCTGGCGCCGGTCGTGCTGGTTGTGACGGTGTTCATGGGCTTTGCGGTGCTGCCCATGGGCAGGAACATGGTGCTGGTGGATATGGATGCCGGCCTGCTGTTCTACTTCGCCATGGGCGCGTCGTCGGAGCTTTCGGTGTTCATGGCGGGGTGGTCGAGCCGCAACAAGTATTCGCTGCTGGGCGCGATGCGCGCGGTGGCGCAGATGATCAGCTACGAGGTGGCGCTGCTGCTGTCGAGCGTGGTGATCGTGATGATGACCGGCTCGCTTTCGCTGGTGAAGATTGTGGAGGCGCAGAACCACTACAGCTACGGGCTGCCGCACTGGTTCATCTTTACGCCGTGGGGATTTGCGGCATTCCTGATGTATGCGATTGCGGGGACGGCGGAGACGAATCGGTCGCCGTTTGATTTGCCGGAAGGCGAATCGGAACTGGTGGCCGGATATCACACGGAATATTCGGGATTCAAATTTGCGCTGTTCTTCCTGGGCGAGTATGTGGCGATGTTCTCGATCTCGGGACTGGGATCGACGCTGTTTCTGGGCGGATGGACGGCGCCGCTGGCGGTGCTGCAGTGGGTCCCGTCGTGGATCTGGTTCTTCGGGAAACTGTTTGTGTCGATGTGCGTGTTCATCTGGCTGCGCGGCACGCTGCCGCGGCTGCGGCAGGATCAGCTGATGAACTTTGCCTGGAAGTTTGTGCTGCCGATGTGCCTGCTGAATCTGTTTGTGGCGGGACTGTGGCGGTTTATGGGCGAGGGCTGGCTGCGGTGGGTGGTTTGCTCGGCGATTCTGCTGGTGCTGCCTACGTGGTGATGGGGAGCGCGGAGATGCGGAGGAAGCACTTTGGGCCGAGGAGTTATCGGTATGCGGAGTGAGGGTTCGTGCTTTCCCATCCGTGACGCGATGAGACAGCGTCATGGATGGGACACCCAGCGGGAAAGGAGCGGCTGGCGGTGGGAATTGTTTTCTATCTGATATCGGCGCTGGCCGTGGCGGGGGCGCTGGCGGCGGTGCTGCTGAAGAACCTGGTGCATTGCGCGCTGGCGCTGACGGTCGCATTTGCTGGGCCTGGCGCTTCTGTTCCTGCAACTTGATGCGCAGTTCGCGGGGTTCGCGCAGATTCTTGTTTACATCGGCGCGGTGGCGATTCTGGTCGTGTTTGCGATTCTGCTGACGCGCGGGTCGGAGACTGCCGAAGGAAGGCGTGTTCTCGAAGACCTGGCTGGTTGGGCTGGCGATTGCGGCGGGTGTGTTTGCGGTGCTGGCTTGGGCTGTGTTGCAGGCCGGACCGTGGTTGCCTAATGAGGCCGCCGCGCCGCAAGTGACGGTGAATGATATTGGCCAGGCGCTGATGGGGCGGTATGTGTTGCCGCTGGAGATTGTCGCGGTGCTGCTGACGGCGGCGCTGCTTGGCGCGGTGATTGTGGCCATGCACGAGAAAGAAGGGACGAAGTAATGGCGACACCGCTGACCGGATATCTGCTGGTGGCCGCGCTGCTCTTCGCGATCGGGCTGGCGGGCGCGCTGACGCGGCGCAACGCGATCCTGGTGCTGATCGGGATTGAACTGATGCTGAACGCGGCGAATCTGAATTTGATTGCGTTCTGGCGTTACGGGCCGCATCCCGAGGCGCTGACGGGGATGATGTTTGCGATTTTTTCGATTGCGGTGGCGGCGGCCGAGGCTGCGGTGGGATTGGGGCTGGTGATCTCGATTTATCGCCACGCGAAGACTACGGACCTGGACCAGATGAACAGGATGAAGGGGTGAGCGAGTGATGCAAGAAGGCATTGGCGTTCACTCCTCAACTGGCGGACGAGCGGAGTTGCGCAGTGGCTGTGGCTGATGCCGGCTCGTGCCGATGCTGGCTGCGGGCGTGATCGCGCTGCTGAAGCAGCCAATGCGGAAACTGGCTTCGGGGCTGGCGATCGGGTCGCTGGGGTTTTCGCTGCTGCTGGCGCTGGCCGCGTTTGGGCACGTGCTCAGTGGGTGGTCGCACGGATATGCAGTTCGCGAGGTCGTGAACTTCATCGTGGATCCAGGTGGGCGAGGCGCCGGTCGACCTGGGCTGGGTGCTCGATCCGCTGGCAGCAGTGATGCTGGTGATGGTCACGTTTGTCGGCCTGCTGATCTTCATCTACTCCACCGGCTACATGGCGCACGACGAGAACTACACGCGCTTCTTCTGCTTCCTTTCGCTCTTTGCGGGAGCGATGCTGGGCGTGGTGATTTCGAACAGCATTCTGCTGCTCTTCATGTGCTGGGAACTGGTCGGGCTCACTTCGTATTTGCTGATCGGGTTCTGGTATCAGAAGCCTTCGGCGGCTGCAGCGGCGAAGAAGGCGTTTCTGACCACGCGCGTCGGCGATGTGTTCTTTCTGCTGGGGATTGTCTGGCTGTTTGCGCAGACGGGCACGCTGCTGTTTTATAACCACGGCGCGGGCTCGATGGAGCCGCTGGCGCTGGGTGGATTGCTGGTGCACCACTCGGCTTGGGGACTGACGGCGGCAGGCGCGATTGGGCTGCTGATTTTTGCGGGAGCGGCGGGCAAGAGCGGACAGCTTCCGCTGCATGTGTGGCTGCCGGATGCGATGGAAGGTCCGACGCCGGTGTCGGCGCTGATTCACGCGGCGACGATGGTGGCGGCTGGTGTGTATCTGATTGCGCGCGTCTATCCGCTCATGGCCGGCAGGGATGCCGGCGGGTGGTACTACGACAGCGCTTACGGTGGTGACCTGGGTTGGCGCATCGACGGCGGTGTTTGCTGCGCTGATCGCTGTGGCGCAGAACGATATCAAGCGCATTCTTGCTTATTCGACCGTATCGCAGCTTGGCTACATGATGGCCGGCCTGGGCGTGGGCGGCGTGGCGGTGGGCATGTTCCACCTGATCACGCATGCGTTCTTCAAGGCGCTGTTGTTCATGGGCGCGGGCTCGGTGATTCATGGAGCGCACGAGGAGCAGGACATCCGGAAGATGGGCGGCTTGAAGGGCGCGATGCCGGCGACGTTCTTAACGTATGCCATCGGCATGCTGGCGCTCTGCGGATTTCCGCTGTTCTTTTCGGGCTTCTGGAGCAAAGGACGGAATTCTGGAGGCGGCGCAGCACTGGAGCGTTGCGAAGGCTCCGTTTTACATGCTGGTGTTTGGCGCGCTGCTGACGGCGTTCTACATGACGCGGCAGGTGAGCTACGTATTCTTCGGCCACTATCGCGGACAGGGGCATGCGCATGAGAGTCCGCGGGTGATGACGATGCCGCTGGCGATCCTGGCATTTTTTGCGGTGACGCTGGCCGCGATTGGAACGCCGGCGTGGCCGTGGTTCAGGGCATTCCTGAATGGCAACGCGGCTCCGTTTGATTGGGCGGGATTCAACGAGCCGGGACTGATGGCCTTGATCCTGACGTCGTCGGTGGTGGTGCTTGCCGGGCTTGGGTTGGGCTGGTGGATCTACGGCGCGAAGTCGCCTGCGGCTGAAGAGCCGGATGCGCTGGAGAAGGCTGTGCCGCCGGTGTGGGCTGTGCTGCGCGACAAGTTTTACATCGATGAGCTTTATGGCGCGACGGTGATTGCGTTCTATGCGTGGTGGGCGAAAGTGGCCGACTGGCTGGATCGGCGCGTGTGGGGCGGAATTGTGGCCGGCGTGGCGCTGGTATTCCGCGGATGGGCGCAGTTGAATCGCTTTCTCGATGCGAATGTGGTGGACGGCGGCTTTGACAAGGGCTGCGAAGAGATTGCGACAAGCGGCGGATTGCTGGCGCGCGTGCAAAGCGGGCGTGGACAGCTGTATCTGCGGCTGCTGGCGTTGGCGGTGGTGGTGCTGGCCGCGATCCTGATCTGGAGCGGCCGCTCATGAATGGAATGGTGAACGGAATTCCCTGGCTCACGATCATCACGGTGCTGCCGGTTGTCGGCGCAGCGATTGCGCTTGTTTTCCGGCAGGCATGCGCGCGGCGTGGCTCAGGTAATCGGCATCATCGCTTTTGTTCTCTCTATCGTGATCTGGTTGCACCTGCCTGCGGATGGATCGATCGGCATGGTGGAGTCGAAAGCGTGGGCGCCATCGCTGGGGATTGAATATCACCTCGGCGTGGACGGGCTGGGCGCGTTGATGCTGGTGCTTTCGGCACTGGTGACGCTGATGAGTGTGGACGCGGCGCATCGCGTGCATCATCAGCCGGGGCTGTTTTTTGCTCTGGTGCTGCTGCTCGAAGCCGGGCTGTTCGGTTCGTTTACGGCGCTGAATTTCTTCCACTGGTTTTTGTTCTGGGAGCTGAGCCTGATTCCGGCGTTCTTCCTGATCAAGCTGTGGGGCGGGCCAAAACGCGGACCGGCAGCGACGCAGTTCTTCGTGTACACGATGGCGGGCAGCGTGGCGCTGCTGCTGGCTTCCTTGCGGTTTTCCTGTCGACGGGATCGATGGAATTTGGCGACTTGGCCACAATGGCCTCAAACGGAACGCTTGAGCAGCAGGTCACCGCTCATCTGGGCCCGGTGATGATGTGGCTGGCCATCGGAGTGCTGGCGGGATTTGCGGTGAAGGTGCCCATGGCGCCGTTCCACACCTGGCTGCCTGCAGCGTATGCCGAGGCGCCTTCGCCGGTAACGATGCTGCTGACGGGTGCGATGTCGAAGATGGGCGTATATGGTTTGCTGCGGATCGCGCTGCCACTCTTCGGGCCGCAGATCGCACAGATCAGGACGCCGCTGCTGGTGCTGGCCGTGATCACGGTGGTGATGGGTGCGTGGGCTGCAGCGGCACAAAAGGATTTGAAGCGGGTCTTTGCGTACTCGTCGGTGAATCACCTGGGTTATTGCCTGCTGGGTATTTTTGCACTCGCGGTGCCGGGCGGCGCGAATGTCGGGGTGGGAACAAGTCAGGCGGCCGCGCTGAACGGCGTGATTCTGCAGATGTTCAATCACGGCCTAACGGCGGCGGCGCTGTTCTGGTTTATTGCGATGATCCAGTTTCGCAGCGGCGGCCTGCGCGGGATCGATGATTTTGGCGGATTGCGCAAGCCTGCGCCGGTGTTTGCGGGGTTGATGGGGATCGCGCTGTTTTCGTCACTCGGTTTGCCGGGGCTGAATGGATTTGTGGGTGAGTTTCTGATCTTCCGCGGGGTGTTTCCGTTGTCGTGGGTAGCCGCCACGGTTTCTGTGCTCGGGCTTGCTGATAACGGCGGCGGTGATTCTCACGGTGATTCAGAAGGTGTTCACCGGGCCGGTACCGGAGCATTGGGCGACGTTCCCCGATCTGCACGGCGGTGAGCGGTTGGGACTGGCGCCGGTGATTGGACTGATGTTCTTGCTCGGTGTGGTGCCGCAGTTGATTGTGGGACGCGTAAATCCCACGGTGGAGTATCTGCTGGCGCATTGGAGATTTTAGACTGATGTTGGCTTGGACGATTTACATCTCGTTTGCCGGTGCGCTGGTGCTGGCGCTGCTGCCGAAGAATAACTCGGCGCTGGCGCGATGGTTTGCGCTTGCGGTGGCGGTGGCGGGACTTGCGATTGCGGTTGCCGGGTTTGCGGCTGGTGCGGGGCAGGGACGCGTGACGCTCATCGATGTGCCGTGGGTGGCGTCGATGGGGATCCGCTACACGCTGGCGGCAGATGGGATCAGCCGCGTGCTGGTTCTTCTGACGGGATTGGCCGCTGTGGCAGGCGTGCTGTTCAGCTGGAATATCGAAGTGCGGACGAATGAGTTCTTCGCCTTCTTTCTTGCGCTGATCGGCGGCGTGTATGGCGTGTTTCTGAGCTTCGATCTCTTCCTGCTGTTTGTGTTTTATGAAATCGCCATCGTGCCGAAGTATTTTCTGATCGCGATCTGGGGATCGACGCGGCGTGAATATGCGGCAATGAAGCTGGCGCTGTATTCGTTTGTCGGGTCGGCGATGGTGCTGATTGGATTGCTGGCGGCGTACGCAACTTCGGGGAGCCACTCCACGGGACTGGTCGCGCTGGCGAATGCGAATCTGCCGGTGAGTTTTCAGATGTGGGCGTTTCCGCTGGTGTTTGTCGGGTTCGGAATTTTGGCGGGCTTGTGGCCGTTTCACACCTGGGCTCCGACGGGCCACGTGGCAGCGCCGACGGCTGCCTCGATGCTGCTGGCAGGTGTGGTGATGAAGCTGGGCGCCTATGGATGCCTGCGCGTGGCGATTGGATTGTTTCCGCATGGGATGGATCCATGGGGATGGTCGTTCGCGGGGCTCGGATCGTGGCGCGATGTGTTTGCGTTGCTCGCCGTGATCGGGATTGTGTATGGCGCGCTGGTGGCGCTGGCGCAGACGGACTTCAAATTTGTCATCGGCTACTCGAGCGTGAGCCACATGGGGTTTGTGCTGCTGGGCCTGATGACGCTGAAGCAGATTGGCGTGACGGGCGCGGTGCTGCAGATGTTTTCGCACGGCGTGATTGCTGGACTGCTCTTCGCGATTGTGGGGCGGATTGTGTACGACCGAACGCATACGCGGCAACTGGCGGAACTGGAGACGATGCACCTGGGCAAGCGGATGCCGTTTGCGGCGTGGGCGTTTGTGATCGCGGGCATGGCGTCGATGGGGTTGCCGGGTTTCTCAGGATTTGTAGCGGAGCTGCAGGTGCTGGTAGGTTCGTGGATTGCGAAGCCGTGGTGGACGTTGGCCGCCGGTGTGGGAATTGTGGTGGGTGTGGCGTACACATGGCGTGCTCTGCAGAAGGCCTTCTTCTCCGACAGGCTGCCGACGGCTGAGGAGCATCCAGCGACTGGATGGCCGAAGTTTGAGGCGATCACGTGGCCGGAGATTGCGGGAACATCCTTGTTGGTGGCGGCGACTGTGATTGTGGGTGTCTACCCGCGGATTCTGCTGGATTCGATTGAGCCGGCCGTGAAGGCGCTGCTTGCGGGAGGGATGCAATGATCTACGCAACCCTTTTCCGCGTGACGCTGCCGGAGACGGCTCTGGAGATTGCGGCGTTGCTGGTGCTGGTGGTGGACCTCGGTTTCCTGCGCAAGGCAGCGCTACAGACGCGCGTGATGTCGGCGGTGTTACTGGGCGTGCTTGGGTGCGGCGCGGCTGTGATGGCGATGCCGCTGCAGGCACTGGGTGGATTGACGTATCCGGAGAGCACAGACTTGCTGCTGGCTTCTGGCGGATATACGGCGATCGCGCAGATGGGGATTCTGGGCCTGACGATACTGACATTGTTTCTGCTGATCGGTTCGGACTTCACGCGGCATGTGGGCGAGTATGTGGCCGTGGTGCTGATGGCGGCGACGGGCGGGCTGCTGATCGCGGCTGCGCAGGACTTGCTGGTGATCTTTGTCGGGCTGGAACTGTTGAGCCTGGGGCTGTATATCCTGACGGCGTTTGCGAAGAAGTCGGGGAAGAGCGCCGAGGCGGCGATGAAGTACTACCTGTTCGGCGCGATGTCGGCGGCGTTTCTGCTGTTCGGTTTCAGCTATCTGTATGGATTAACAGGTTCGACGAACCTGCACGAAATCATGCGCGCGTTCTATTCATCGAACGTCATCCATTCCTCTCCGCTGGTCTATGTTGCGCTGGTGATGATCGCGGCTGGACTGGGATTCAAGGTGGCAGCGGTGCCGTTCCACTTGTGGGCTCCGGATACTTACGAGGGAGCACCTGCGCCGGCAGCGGCTTTCATCGCCTCGGTGTCGAAGGTAGCGAGTTTCGCGTTGCTGATCGGGATCGGCACGGCGGCAGCGCATGTCTTCGGGAATCTGCACGCAGGCATTGTCACCCTCTACAGCGGGCCTGCGCCCAGGTGGATCGGGTTCCCTGGGCCCTGGTCGCTCATTGTTGCGCTCATGGCTGTCGCATCCATGGTCTTCGGTAATCTGGCGGCGCTGGCGCAGACCAGCGTGCGGCGATTGCTGGCATATTCGGCGATTGCACATGCGGGGTATATTTTGCTTGGGCTCGCATTCTTCTCCTATTCGTCGCAGAGTGCGCAGGCGATTCTGTACTACATCCTCACTTATGGGCTGACGACGATTGGCGCGTTCGGTGCGGTAGCAGTGGTGGAACGCGTGGCAGGCAGCGATCGGATGGATGCGTTTCTGGGGCTGTCGAAACGCAACGGGCTGCTGGCAGCGGTGCTGTTGGTGCTGTTCCTGTCGCTGGCGGGGATTCCGCCGCTGGTGGGCTTCTGGGCGAAGTTCAATTTGTTCGCCGCGGTTCTGAGGGTTTATCCGGCGGGACTCGGAATAGGACTTGTGGCGCTGGCGGTGGGGATGAGCGCAGTGTCGCTCTACTACTACCTGCAGGTGCTGAAGCGGGTGTTTGTGATGCCAGCGGTGGATGATACGCCGATAAAGGCGAACACAGTAACGATGAGCGTGCTTGTGTTTATCGCTCTAGCGGTTGTTGTGCTGGGGTGTCTGCCGGGGTTGCTGCAGAACTGGATGGGGACCTACTACGCGGGAATGTGAAGCGTTCTTTTTCGCTTCGACATCTCTGAAAGCGTGGCCTTCGCACCGGGTGAATGTGGCAGTTTCTCGATCCTCTAAGGCTCCGTCGCCGAAGCCTTGCTTGTTAAGAGTGACAATTCTCAATAATTAAAATTTGCAGAATAGCGACTTGGGAGTACTTTGGGACGTCTCAGTAAATCAAGGAGAAATCTATGCACTTAGGTAAGTTCCTCGCGGTTTCGCGCCTCGCTGCGGTGAAGGCGCTCGCTTTGTCGGTTCTAGCAACCGCCATGGTCAGCTGGGCTCCGGCAGCGTCGGCACAGATTTCCGTGAATATTGGCGTTGCGCCGGTGTGCCCATATGGATATTTCGACTATGCACCCTACGACTGCGCTCCGTATGGTTACTACGGGCCGGACTGGTTTGTGGGTGGGTTGTTTATCGGAGCGGGTCCATGGTTCCACGGTCCCCACGGATTTTACGGGCATGTAGATAACCGCTATGACCCGCGGCACGGATACCATGGGCCGCTTCCGGAGCGCGGAGCGCAGCAATTCAACCATTTCCAAGGCAACGAGGCGCGTGATGGGCACGGAAATGTTGGCCACGCTGGCCACGATGCGGGGAATGAGCATGCGCTTCCTGGATACCACGGCAGTGGGCATCCAAGTGGGCATCCAAGTGGGGGACATCACTAGGCCTCTGCATTTTCAGAGATCCAGTGCAGAACCCAGGTCTCAAAATCGAGACCTGGGACGCCGCATTTTCGACGATCGCGGGCTCAGCCGCGGAGGAAGTCCTTGGCCTTCTGCACGAGCACGTCGCGGCTGATATCGGAGATGGCGTTGGTGAGCGGGATCTGCTTGGGGCAGGCTTCGACGCAGTTCTGGGCGAAGCCGCACTCCTGAATGCCGCCATCGCCGGCGAGGGCGCGGAGACGTTCCTCCGCGAAGACCTTGCCCGTGGGGTGGTTATTGAAGAGCTTGACCTGGGCGATGGTGGCGGCGCCGACGAAGCCAGTCTCTTCGTTGAATTGCGGGCAGACCTCCATGCAGCAGGTGCAGGAGATGCAGTTGGAGAGCGGGTAATTTGCTTCCTGCTGCTGCGGAAACACGCGCGGACCGGAACCAAGGTCGTAGGTGCCGTCGACGGGAACCCAGGCTTTGACCCGCATGAGGTTTTCGAAGAGGACGGAGCGGTCAACCTGCAAATCGCGGACGAGGGGGAACTTCGAGAGCGGCGCGATCTTGATGGGCTGTTCGAGATTTTCAACGAGCGCGGAACAGGCCATGCGGGCTTTGCCGTTGATGAGCATGGCGCAGGAACCGCAGATTTCTTCGAGACAATTCGAGTCGTAGGTGATGGGCGTGGTCGCGCGACCGTCGGCGGTGACGGGGTTGGCGGCGATTTCCATCATGGCGGAGATGACGTTCATGCCGGGACGCCATTCGAGCTCGAAGTTTTCCCATGTGGCCGGCGCGTCGGGGCTGGCCTGGCGCTTGATTTCGAATTTAACGGTTTTGGTTGCCATGTTCCCTCAAAAACAGCTTTCAGCTTTCAGACCGCAAATCCTTCGACTGCGCTTAGGATGACGCGATCCGGGTGGTGCCGTGTTTGAAACAAAACTGAAGCAGATCCTGCGCTCCGCTTACCCCACTTCGTGGGGCCCCAAGCTGCTCCGCTCAGGATGACACTACATATTGGTGCTGCCTGTTTCGGCACGACTATAAAGTCGCGCCCTTTCAAAACGGTTGAGAGTTGTGCTTTCCCACGTCTCAAAATCGAGACATGGGGCACCCGATTTCGTGTTGATACGAACTAAGAGCAACGCGGATCCTTCGACTTCGCTCAGGATGACAGCGGCTGGAAAACATGCCCGCGTCATTTCGCGGCGTCGTAACGGCGGGGGCGCGGTTTGATGTACTGAATGTCCACGTCTTCGAATTCGAGGCGAGGGCCTTCGGGTGAGCCGGTGAAGCTGGCTTTGGTGGTCTTCAAAAACTTCTCGTCGTTGCGATCAGGAAAGTCGGGCTTGTAGTGTGCGCCGCGGGATTCGTCGCGGATGAGCGCGCCCTGCACGACACAGCGCGAGAGTTCGAGCATGTTGTAGAGCTGGCGGGCAAAGGCGAAGCTGGTGTTGGCCCACTGGCTCTTGTCGCTGAGGTTTACGTTCTGGAAGCGGTCGAGCAGTTCGACGATCTTCTCGTCGGCTTGCTTGAGGCCCTTGTTGTAACGGATGACGGTGGCGTGCTCGGTCATGGTGACGCCAAGTTCGCGCCAGAGCTTGAAGGGATTCTCGGTGCCCGCGTTGGAGATGAGCTGCTTGTTCATCTCTGCCTGGCGGGCGAGTTCGGCTGCTGCCCCGCCGTCGCCTTCGATTGCTGGCAGGCTTTTGGCGTAGTTCATGGCGTTGGGGCCAGAGATGAATCCGCCGAAGATGCAACTGACGAGCGAGTTGGCGCCGAGACGATTGGCGCCGTGGTACTGGTACTCGCACTCGCCGGCGGCGAAGAGGCCGGGGATGTTGGTCATCTGGTTGAAGTCGACCCAGAGGCCGCCCATGGTGTAGTGCATGCCCGGGAAGATCTTCATGGGCACTTCGCGCGGATCGTCGCCGACAAACTTCTCGTAGATTTCGAGAATGCCTTCGAGTTTGCGGTTCAGCGTTTCGCGGTCGATGTGGGTGAGGTCGAGATAGACCATGGGCTGGCCGTCGATGCCGAGGCCGTGCTCGTAGACGATCTTGTGAATTGCGCGGGTGGCGACGTCGCGGGGAACGAGGTTGCCGTATTTCGGATACCACTCTTCGAGAAAGTAGAAGCGCTCGGACTCGGGAATCTGCTTGATGGGGCGCTTGTCACCGGGCGTGCGCGGAACCCAGACGCGGCCGCCTTCGCCGCGGGCCGATTCAGACATGAGGCGGAGCTTGTCTTCACCGGGGATGGAGGTGGGGTGGACCTGAATGAATTCGCCGTTGGCGTAGTAGGCGCCTTGCTGGAAGACAGCGGATTGCGCGGAGCCGGTGCAGACTACGGAGTTGGTGCTCTTGCCGAAGAGTGCGCCCACGCCGCCGGTAGCAAGGATGACGGCATCCGCGGGGAAGGCGCGAAGTTCCATGGTGCGCAGGTTCATCGCGGTGATGCCGCGGCAGACGCCCTTGGAGTCGACGATGGCAGGAAAGGAACTCCCAGCCTTCGTACTTTTTGACTTTGCCGTCGGCCTCGTAGCGGCGGACCTGTTCGTCGAGCGCGTAGAGAAGCTGCTGGCCGGTGGTGGCGCCGGCGAAGGCGGTGCGGTGATAGAGGGTGCCACCGAAGCGGCGGAAATCGAGAAGACCTTCGGGGGTGCGGTTGAAGGGAACGCCCATGCGATCGAGCAGGTCGATGATGGCGGGTGCGGCTTCGCACATGGCTTTGACGGGCGTCTGGTTGGCGAGGAAGTCGCCGCCGTAGATGGTGTCGTCGAAGTGCTTGTCGGTGGTGTCGCCTTCGCCCTTGAGATTCTTGGCAGCGTTGATGCCGCCCTGGGCACAGACTGAATGGGAGCGCTTGACGGGAACGATGGAGAACAGGTCGACGCTGCCGCCGGCCTCTGCAATTTTGATGACTGCTGCGAGCCCGGCCAAACCTCCGCCAACCACGATGATTCTGGGTGCTGCCATTGTTTATCGAATCCTTTCAAGGCCAGCCGCTAGCTTCTAGCTGCCGGCTAAAAACAAAAGCTAGGAACCAGCTGGGATTGGCGGCGTGAAACGGAGCGGAGCCGCAATCCGGTTCCAAAAATTGATTTGGCCGATGGCCGTGGTCAGGAACGCAATTTCGCGCTCGGAAAAGTGTGCGGAGACGCGAGTAGTACGATTCGTCATCGATGTGATGATTGGCGAGGAGTGTTACGCGCTCGGCCCAGTCGAACGCAGCGGCTTCACGCGCAGTGTAAGTGCCGGCCTCACGCCAGGCGGCGAGGAGATCGAGCTTCGCCGCGGGGACATTGAGCTTACGGGCGTCGTTGAGATGATATTGCACGCAGAAAGCGCAACCGTTGAGTTGCGAAACGCGGATCTTGAGCATTTCGAGGAGATCGGGTTCGATGCCGGATTTGCGGAGGGCATGGCTGATGGCAGCCATGCCGGTTCCCATTTCAGGGACGATGTCCTGGAAGGTCTTGTATTCGAGGCGCGGGTTGGTGGTGGATGTGCCTGGCATTTCGTGTTCTCTCTGCCGTTCGGTCCTGACTTATCGATTGCGCTTCTCTCGAAAAACTAGAAGCAGATCCTTCGCTCCGCTTACCCCACTTCGTAGGGCCCCAAGCTGCTCCGCTCAGGATGACACCGCAAACTGATTACGAATACAGAAGCACTCCCGCTGCGTGGGCGGCAGGGAATTGAATGACTGCCGTTGGAACAATATCGGGGGTGTTTTGATACTTCGGGCTGACGAACGCCCAGATGCTGGCAAGACCCATGACGAGGAGGATGAAGCCGAAGGCTGCGCACGCGTAGCCGAAGCGCTTGCGGGCGACCTCGCCGGGAGTGATGCCCCACTTGGCTGCAAAGAGCCAGATGCCATAGGCAAAGTGCCAGCAGATGGCGATCATGGCGATGATGTAGACGGCGAGCATGAACGGGTTGGCGAGTTCATGCTGGACCTTGGCGAAGGCGGCTCCGGGATTCTCGGGAAGGCTGATGCCCATGAAGCGCTGGCGAAGTACGTGCTGGCCGATGTAGAGGATCGCGACGAGGCCGGTCCAGCGCTGCGCGACGTACATCCAATTGCCTGCCCAGGGGTAGTAAACGACGTTCGACTTGCCGCGGAACCAGATGTAGAGACCGTAGAGTCCGTGGTAGAGGATGGGCAGAAAGATGAAGACCCACTCGAGGACGCGGACCAGCGGCAGGGAATTGAGGAACTTGACCTGCGCACCGTAGGCGATGGGTCCTTTGAGCGCTTCGAAGTTCGATAACAGGTGCTCAAGGAAGAAGGCGCCGATGGGGATGATGCCGAGGAGCGAATGGAGCTTGCGCCAGAGGAAGGATGTTCCCTGGCCAGCGCGAAGCGGCTGCACGCCTGGGCGGAGCTTGGGCGCGGCAGGATTTTGGGCTGTTGCCATTGAGATGTGGCTCCTAAGTGCTTCGGGTCCTGATTCCGGAGCGGTGAGGTATCAGATTGAGGGACAACGTAAATAGAGCAATTACCAATGCATTATTCGTAACGCGGATAACGATCGTCAAGCGCTTGAGCAGGTTGGGTATTCGAGCCCGTTAATCAGACGTCGAAGGATGAGCGAAGTTTATCGCCTCCGGTTTTCGTGCGAGGCTGGCTTACACATGGAGTTGAGCCAGGAGCGCAGCAAGGGCGCGGCCACGGTGGCTGATGGAGAGTTTCGTTTGGAGATCGATTTCGGCCATGGTGCGGTCGAGTTGCGGCAGGTAGAAGAGGGGATCGTAACCGAAGCCGCCAGTGCCGCGCGGAGCGTTGAGGACCATTCCTTCTACTGTGCCGTCGGTTGAGTTTGTCGGCTTGCCGTTGCGCGCAGCGACCAGTACGCAATGATATCGAGCGGTGCGCTGTGGAGGCGGGACGGCATCGAGGCGCTGGAGCAGGACGATATTGTTCCAGACGTCAGTGTTGTCGTTGGCGTCAGGCGAGTCGACCAGGCCGGCGTCGGCCGCGAAGCGAGCCGAGCGTACCCCGGGAGCGCCGGAGAGGGCGTCGACTTCGAGACCGGAGTCATCGGCGAGAACGAGCTGGTTGGGCAGGAATTGGGAGTAGTAGACGGCTTTGAGGGTGGCGTTTTCAGCGAAGGTATCGCCGTCTTCCTCGGGCGGTTCGATGTCGGCGAGGTCGGGGAGAGGATCGATGGAGACGGCATGTGTTTCGGCGGCGGTGCGGAAGTCGCGCAGTTTGCCCTGGCTGGTGGTGGCTATGTAGAGGCGAAGGGGCATCAATGAGAGTTTAAGCTACTGCGGTGACTGGCCTAGTGAAGGCATGCGAGCTGACCTACTTGCTTGCCCTTTCGGAAAAGCGCTGCAAGTATGGGCGCGCGGCAGCGTTAGCACGGCAGATACAGGCTTTTCAGGTATCGAACGAAGCTCAAAAAGAAGTCTGACCTTCGTTGTCGTCATACTCGAATGCCAGATTCGGAGGTGCGCACTGCCTCTATCCGAAGAGGGCGGTGATGATGTGGTTCACGGCGAAGGCGGCACCGTAGGCGAGGACAAGCATATAGCCGAATTGGATGGCGGGCCACTTCCAGCTGTTGGTCTCGCGTCGGACCACGGCCATGGTGGAGGTGCATTGCATCGCGAAGGCGAAGAAGATCATCAGCGCGACTGCGCCGCCGAGGGTCATATCGTGATGCAGGGCGGTTTGCAGATGCATCGATTGCGTTTCAGGATCGGCTCCGTAGAGCGTGCCCATGGTGGAGACCATCACTTCGCGCGCGAGCACGCTGGAGATGAGTCCGATGCCGACCTTCCAGTTGAAGCCGAGCGGAGCGATGACGGGCTCGATGAAATGGCCGAGTTTGCCGATAACGCTGTCGGCGAGTTCGGGGGCCGTGTAGTGGCCGTTGTGCAAGGGCACTGGCGGAATATGCGCGAGCAGCCAGAGTGCGAGCGTTACGCAGAGAATGACGGTACCGGCCTGGCGCAGGAAGACACGAGCGCGATCAACCAGCCGCATGACCAACGAGCGTATCGTCGGCATCCGGTACTGCGGCAACTCGAGAATGAAAGGCGCTTCGCTGGATCTGAGGATTGAGCTCTTGAGCAGACGTGCTGTCGTCATCGCGGCGACGAAACCCGCGAGATAAAGGCCGAGCATCACGATGGTGCGCAGGCCCAGGAATCCGTGGAGGAATGCGATGTTGGGAATGAATGCCGCGATCAGCAGCATGTAGACCGGCAGGCGCGCAGAGCACGTCATGAACGGCGTGACGAGAATGGTCGCCAGGCGGTCGCGCTTGTTCTCAATGGTGCGCGTAGCCATGATGGCCGGAACGGCGCAGGCATACGCGGAGAGCAGCGGGATGAAGGCCTTGCCATTGAGACCGATGGTGCGCATCACGCGATCGGCGATGAGAGCAGCACGCGCAAGGTAGCCGGAGTCCTCGAGCACTCCGATGAAAAGAAAGAGAAGCAGAATCTGGGGGAGGAAAACGAGAACCGACGAGATGCCCTTCCATGCGCCGTCGAGCAGAAGAGATTGCAGCCATCCAGCAGGTAGCAATGGACGGACCAGCGAACCCATTTTTGCGAGCACGTCGCCGAAGCCGTCACTGAGTGGCTGACCGATGGAGAAGACGACTTCGAAAACGCCGATGACGACGACGAGGAACAGCAGCGGGCCCCAGACGCGATGCAGCAGGACGTTGTCGAGCTTGCGGCTGCTCTCTGCGGAAAGCGGAGCGCGATAGCCGGTTCGGCGGCTTACCTGCGCGGCCCACGTGTGGGTGCTGGCGGCATTGCCGAGCACAGGAAGCGCGAGAGGTCGCTGCGGCGCATCGTTCGAGGCGTGCTGATTCAGGAACAGAGGCACGGCTTCGAGTCCAGTGCCATGGACGGCACTGATCAGGGCAACCGGCGCGCCGAGTTCCTTGGCGAGCTTCAGCGGATCGATCTCGCCGCCGCGGGACTCCATCAGATCGCTCATGTTAAGCAGGACAAGCGTGGGCAGTCCGAGCGCAAGCACGGGAGCGGCGAGCATCAACTGGCGCGTGAGGTGCAGGGAATCGAGTACGAGCAGCACGGCATCGGGTTTCGGCGTGCCGGGCATGCGGCCCTTGAGCACATCCACCGAAACGCGCGCGTCTTCAGAGTACGGGGTGAGCGAATAGACACCGGGCAGATCGATCAGCGTTAGGTCGTCGCGGCCTACGCCGGACATCAGTCCCATGCGCTGCTCGACGGTGACGCCGGGATAGTTGGCGACTTTCTGACGCAGACCGGTCAGGCGATTGAAGAGCGTGGATTTGCCGGAGTTAGGCGGCCCGATGAGGACAACGGTGCTGAGACCGCCCGAAGCAGGTGAAAGGGGCGCTTCAAATGCAGGAGTCTCGCAGCAGGCATTCATCTGGTAGCCCCGGCAAATTCGTGAATTTCCGGCGTGTTCTCTGGCTCAGAGGCTTCTTCGATCTTCGCCAGTTCCGCGTCAATCTCACTCTGCGAAGTATCAGGTGTGCTGCGAACGCGAATGGCTTCTGCGGTTTCGTGGCGAAGGGCGATTTCCATGCCGTCGATGCCGTACACGGTGGGGTCGCCGGCGGGGGCGCGGCGCAACGCAGTGACGAGCGCGTCGGGCACGAAGCCCATGTGCATGAGGTAGTTCTGAACGGAGTCGGGAAGATCGAGCGCGACCAGGGTTGCTGTCTCTCCGATGCGCAAATCCGTCAACACACTCACTTGTCGAACTCCCGCGGGTTGCCGAACGGGCAGCACCCTAAACTACGACCAGAATGGTCTGAGTTAAGTATACGACCAATTTGGTCGGAATCGCAAATGCTACTTGGAGTTGAAGCTTTTCCCAATGGCTTGACCTCCGCAGAGCAGGCTTGGGCATCTCGCCTCTCACTGCCTTATCGACCCCGTTTAGAACCTGCTTCATCGCTTGCTGAATTGTGACTATTCTTATTCGTGAAGCAGGCTCGAAGATGTGATTTAGGTCACTAGATGAGCGCCAATTTTCAAACGGGTGAGCACGGAGGCAGGAGGGCTACGGCATGAATGCAAGCGAGTTCCGCGAAAGCACCAGGGAGCAGTTTCCACCAGAGGGTCTGACGGCGCCACTGGCCGCGCTGTGGTGGGATGCGAAGGGTGACTGGACGCAGGCGCATGGACTTGTGGACGAGCTCGAATCGAAGGAGGGGATGGCGGTCCATGCCTACCTGCATCGCAAGGAGGGTTCGGCGACAAATGCGGATTACTGGTACGCGCGCGCTGGCCGTAAGTTTCATCGCCCGGAGCTCCAAGACGAGTGGGAAGCGCTGGTTACAGGTTTGCTGACGACGTAAAGAGTCTTGCGGACAGCGGTGAGTGCGGCTAGACTCCTTCGCATGAGAATTTCCCCGGTCGTGAAACTCGCAAGTATTGTGCTACTTGCGTATGCTGCCATCGCCAGCCAGGCCCAGGATTGGGCGAAGACTCGGCTTGATGCCTCTCCCCGTCACCATGAGTATGTGGCGCTCAAGCACGATAACCGCACCGTCCAGGCATTTGTTGTCTACCCCGAGGTCAAAGACAAAGCGACTGTCGTCATTCTGATTCACGAGATATTCGGGCTTACCGACTGGGCGAAGGAAATGGCTGATGAACTCGCGGGGCAGGGGTTTATCGTTGTCGCGCCTGACTTGCTCTCTGGCCTTGGACCTAATGGCGGTGGTACCAGCGAGTTTCCCAGCAAGGATGCAGCCGTGAAAGCTGTCTCCGGACTCGATGCGACTGTCGTTAACGCTGATCTGGATGTGGCGGCGGATTATGCAAAACACCTACCCGCCGGAAACGGCAGGATCGCGGCAGTTGGCTTCTGCTGGGGTGGAGGTAAATCGTTCGCGTTTGCCGCGCACCGCAAGGACCTTTCCGCTGCCTTTGTTTTCTATGGACCAGGGCCGGCAGATGTCACATCCATCACAGCTCCTGTCTACGGGTTTTATGGCGGAAACGATGCTCGCATCGGCGCCACAATTCCGGACACTGTTGCAGCCATGAAAGCGGCAGGCAAACAGTTCGAGCCCGTTACATACGACGGAGCGGGGCACGGCTTCATGCGCGCAGGAGAAGATCCTACCGACACCAATCCGGCGAACAAGACCGCGCGTGAGCAGGGTTTTGCTCGCCTTGTGAAGCTGCTGAAAGGGCTCTAGATTGTGCGAGTCGCGTTGAATTGAGACGTAGGTACGTGATCTCCTGCTTCTCGCGAAGCAACTGCAGGCTCAGCCTTTGAATGGCATGCGTGGTTGGCCTATCCAGAACTGGTTGCTACTGCGGATGAGCAGGCCGGGTTTGCGGTTTGCAAGGCGCGCATGTGCTTCCTGATACGGGCCAACGCAGCGCAGAGACGAGGGGAGCTTTGTGTAGAGGCGCGGAAGGATGCGTTGCGCTTGTAGCACGGAGGCCTGTTCCGCGGGGCCGAACGACAGACCGAACTCATCGCGGAAGCGAGGAGGTAGCCACTCGGTAGTGAGTGCCTGGTACCAGTGCGGAATAGGAATCCACGAACCAGCGCCGGTCATGATGTGCTGCGCCATGAACCGAGTGCGATCGCCTGCGCCTAGCGCTGAGGATGCGCACATGTCCGCAACATACGTCTCGAAGGAGTTCCAGTCCGGCGGAAGCGACTCGGGGGGAAGTCCGAAGAGCCCGGCAAGAATCTTTGACTCTGCGTAATACCCTGCAAGTTCGTCTGGGTTGAGCGGGGGCAGAACGCACTGATATGCGACGACGGCGCTCTCAATCAATGTGGCATAAACCCAGAGCAATGCCGGAACCTGTAGCGCTTCGTAGCGGGAGTTTTGCGCGTATCCTGCAACTGTCGACGGAAGATGGCCGGTGATTTTCGTGTGCATTTGGTAGAGCGAACGCGCGGCACGAAAAGCCTGTGGCGCGGAGCCGAAGATCATGGTGAAGACGACGCGGAATGTTCCGTGAAAACGTGCGATCGGCTTATCGAGGAGCGCGGAATGCTGATCGAGTGCCGTTGCAACCCATGGATGCGCGAGCTGCAGGAGCGCGGCGCGCCCGGCCGCGAGGAAAAGCGCCGACTCGCGATTGATGCGCCAGGTGATCGAGTCGGGGCCGAAGATGCCTTCGACCGGATTTTTTACCCGCCGTTGCGCAGCGGCAATATGCAATTCGAGGTTCTCACGGGTGACAGCTGTCGCGGAATCTGTTGTCACGGAGGAGGTCATCAATCTGTTTAGATGATCGCTGGTTTCGAGCGGCTTGTCACAGAACGCCAGGGGTACTACACCAGCCGCAGAAATCCGTCGGCTGAGATGCGAGCGCCAGGGAAGACCAGATCAAGATTGTTCGCCCCGATCGTCTTGCTCACGACCTCTCCGAGCACCTGCCGGTAATCGGTGGTCAGCGCGAGATCCCGGCCCTCGTTCAGCTGATCGTTATTGAGGCCCGGCCACTTTCCGTATACCTTGCCGCCCTTCACGTTTCCGCCCAGCACGAACATCGCGTTGGCGTGTCCGTGGTCCGTGCCGCCCGTGCCGTTTTCGCGTGCCGTGCGCCCAAACTCAGACATCGTGACCAGGGTGACGTTTTCTGCATCGTCTCCCATGTCGCGCCAGAAAGCGGCAATGCTGTTGGAGAAGTCGCGCAGCCGTCCTGAAAGCTGTCCATCGACGCTCCCCTGGTTCTGATGCGTGTCCCATCCGCCGATGTCGGTAAATGCAGCCTCAACGCCGAGGTTTGACTTCAATAGCTGTGCAATCTGCTTCATTCGATTGCCAAATTCCGAGTTCGGATAGTCTGCCCCCGCTGCCGGCTGGTATTGCGCGGGATTTGCAGCGCGCAGCATCTTCACTGCTTCAAATGTCTCTTCACCGGCCGCATGGAAAATGTGGTCGCCGCTCGCGCCGTACATCGCTTCAAACGCGCTAGCCGCTGGCGATGGTGCCGGGCCGCGCCCCGCAACCGAAAAGTTGTTTACATTGTTCAGCGCAATCGCCGGAACCTTGCCCGCAAGGGTGCGCGGCACTTCCGGTCCCAGCGCCAGCGCACGAAACGCGGTCTGTTGCCGTCGACGATTCTCATCTTCAGCTTGCAGTGCGCGATTCAACCAGCCATCTTCCGTGCTCTTGATCCCGGGCGTACCCGACTCCATGAAGTCCTGCGCGTCGAAGTGCGAGCGCGACATATCCGGCGAGCCCGCCGCATGCACAATCGCCAGATGGCCCGCGTCATAGAGCGGCTTGAAGGATGTCAGCGAAGGATGCAGGCCGAAGAACCCATCGAGATCGATCACCTGGTTCTGCGGAATCGCGATATTGGGCCGCATCGCGTAGTAGTTTTTCTCGCGATAGGGAACTACGACATTTAATCCATCCGCCGCGCCTCGCTGGAAGATCACCACCATGCGGCGATTGGGCGCGCCGGCCGTTTCGGCCAGCACCGAGCGCACAAGAAAACCGGGAAGAGCCGTTGTTCCGGCAACAGCAAGCGCACCACGGTGAAGAAAGAATCGACGGCTGATTGGATTCATCTGCATTGATCTGCCTCCTGCTAACGCCGCTGAAATTCCGGGGAACCGAACAGCAATCCGGCCAGCACCTGATCCTGTCGTTCGGCTTCCGTTACAGCACGCGCGCGATATTTCTGGCGCTCTGTTGTCGCTATAGGTAGAGCTGCTGCGCCGTTCTGATTCTGGTTTCTTTGCTGCTCAAACTGCTGCAACACCGCTGCTCGCGTCGAATCGCTCACCCCACCCGTAATCAGCAGCGCCTCAAGCCGTGACTCCTCCACCTGCGGATCAGGTGCGGTTGGGCTGGCTTCAATCATTGCCGTGTCGTTGTTTACGGTCTCGGTCGGATCCCACGCGATCGAAATCCCCTGCAGACGGTTCGCCGCCAGCGACAACGCGAAATTCATGCGATTCACAAGCGCGTTGGTGCTTACCCACGTGTCCGACTTCCAGCTGTATCCGTTCGGAGTCACGCAGCCATAGAGCGGCATACCCATCTCGCGCACTGCATTGGCCAGCGGCTGCATGTTCTCGATATCGGCATTGCCTGCCCGCGCCGCAGAAACGACAAACTCAATCGGAGTCTTCACTTTCGCGCGATACACATTGGCATCCCAGAATTCCTGCGAATGAAACAGCGCACTCATCACCGCGGCGATGTCTCCACCACTGCTCAGGAAAGTCTTCGCCATTCGATCTACCAGCGCCTGCGGAGGATCGTCGCTCACAAATCGCACTGCAAGTTTGCGCGAGATGAACTGCGCCGTTGCTGGTCGCGTCGCCAGCATATGCAGCAGGTCGCGGCCTTCCTGCTCGCCGCGATCCTTGAACTTCTCGCCCATCACGACCTTCGTCCCGGGTTCGTGCCGGTTCATATCGAACTGGAACCCGCCTCCGCGCTCCGGCCTCTCGACGGTCCACCCCGTCAGGATGCGCGCCACCTGCGTTACGTCCGCTTGCGAGTAGCCGCCATTGACGCCCAGCGTGTGCAGTTCCATCAACTCGCGCGCATAGTTCTCGTTGAGGCCTTCGCGCTTCTTCTTGTTGTTATTCGGCCGCCGCTCAGCCCGTTCCGCCGCCATCGAATCCGGCCCGATGCTGCTGGCGTTGTCGAGATAGAGCATCATCGCCGGACTGTGCGCCGTAGCCTCCAGCAGGTCTTCAAACTTCCCCAGCGCCCGCGGACGGATCACATCGCGCTCAAAGCTGACCATATAGTACGGCGTAGCTTCGTTTTTGTGCAGAAACACGTTGAAGTGATTCAGCCAGAAATCCGTCATCACTTCCTGCAATTGCGCATTCGAATAGATATCGCGCGTCAGCCGCTGCGCGATGATCTCTTCGTTCACCAGCCGCTGCGGATTCTCAAGATCTGCGACCACTTCTTTTAAGTCGGGTGAAAGGTCCTGCAACAGGGCGTTGCGCTGTTGGGGTTTGAGCGACTTGAAAAACGCATCGAACGATTCCGGCTCCATCGCCACCAGGTGCAACACCCGCTGTTGCGGAGCCATATCGAGCACGCGGCGAAACTCACCGTCATCGACAGGTGTAGTCGGCATCTTTGCCGACGTCATCTGGCTCGCATCCATCGCGCCTTGAGGCGGTGCGGCCGCTTGCATCAATGCTTCAGCGACATCGCCATTTCCGCCGCCGGCAGCCGCCATCTGTGGCGACGCCGCATTTGCCGTCATCTGCGGTTTCGCCTGGTCATCGGCTTTCTTCTGCGCTTTCTCCTGCCTCTTTACGCTTACGCGATACATCTGGTTCTCGTATACGGCGTGAAGAGCGCCGCGCTCAGGAACCGGCAACTTGCCGTCCAGCGTCTGGCGGATGATTGCATTGCTGGGCAGCCGGTAGAGCAGCTCTTCTGGATTCCACTGCATGGCAGGGAACTCAGCCAGGCGGGCCTTCAGGTCTGTTTCATCAATCGCCGCCGGATGCAGTTGCTGATCGAACCATTTCTCCAGCCCCATTGTGCGCACGGCATCGACATCGCCCGGTCTTGGCCCAAAGGTAAAGCGGCTCAGCGCATGCAGAATCCGCGCATCGCCCTGCAGTTCAGTCGAGTGATACGCAGAGCGGCTGGGCGGGTGTTTGGCGGTATTTGGCGCCGAATCTGAAACCAGCGATTGCGCCGGCAGAGCCGGACAGGCAAGACTGAGGCACAGAACTGCGGTCAGCGGTCCACGGAGAAACTGCATGTACGTCTCACCTCAGGGGATTTTCGCGACCTCATCGCCGCATAGGGCTACCTGATTAGCATGACTCCATTTTGGCAGGAAAGTTGCGGTGAAACCACGCGATTGCGCCATTCGTAACCGGCGGAATGCCCGAAAGCTGTTGTCCCGCGGAATCTGCCTGAGTCGTATCGCTCTGCATAGCAACGCCGGATCGCCGTAAGGCCGCAGCGATACTCTTGCCCGATCGTCGATGGATTTGTCTCATTCTAAAGAGCTACCGGCGAATCCTGCGAGCAACTCTAGTGACCTGAATCATAGGGATGATGATCAAAGCCGGCATGCGCGTCCGGTTGCACTGCTCTATTGAAGTCATTCAGATGCCGTCCCGGATGCGTGCCTCCCGACGACAAGATCCCCAATCCGCGGGCCGCAAGGCGGTGGGATCAATTCCCCCTCCGGGCACCAACCAATCCTTCGACGGCATAAAAATCCTGCAGCATTCCCCGCTGTCCATTGCAACGCGCGAAGAGTTGCAGACCGAGACTTGTGGGGGTGATGTAGATTTCGTCACGCACCAATAAGGCCGGGGAATCGGAATCTGTCTTTTCAATCAAGTGAAGTTGAGACAAATGTTCCAGATCGCGTTCAATCTGATGTCCTCGCGACCCCGTTGTCAACGTGAGCTCTTCTTTCCTGCATGGCAGCGGCTGCGCGGATACCAACCCGGATTCTCCCAAGACTTTCGTGGCTCTGGTGCACACGACAGTCAGGACGCGCACCGGATAAGTGGTTAGCTGGGAGAACAATTCAATGAAGACCGTACTCGATTTGTCTCTTCCATCGACTGAGCAGGACGTGGCGAGGAGGCCCCCCCAGAAATGCTTTAGCCAGTTTTCGTCGGTACATGATCCGTCCTCAAGAATCCGCACAACAAGGCCCGGCGAAGCATAACGCCTATCATCAACCGGTTCGAATGCCAGCAGGCTTTCCGCTTTGAGGGCAATCGCTACGGCGTTCGCCAGCTTGTGATTGCTCAATCGGCCGCGAAGCAATTCGCCAATCTCTTCGGATCCCTCCGGACAAATCCGGCCTAAGAATGCAACGGCTCCGGCCAGCCTGACAAGGCTCAGCATGTCTTTCGGCTTCGACTGCTCGATCAGGCTCTCTCTCAAGCTTTCCCATTGGAGCGAATGCGGGTCCTCCTGCAAAACAAAAGCCAAGCCCACGCCATCTTCACCACATCGGGTGACCTTGGCTTGCACGTCGATCCGGCGTTCAGGATTGGTCTCCAGCGGGCCTTCCCGTTGCAGGGTCAGAAAGACCAACGTGCCGGGCTGCCAGCGTTCTTCCGTAATTATGTAAAGTCCGGTTGAGCTGATATCCCTGACATACTCCTGCGTCAGGTCAGAGCCGTTCCAGCGGTATGCGGCAAACTGATCCACAGGCCTCCGCTCTGCAAGTCGCCGCTCTGCCCTCTCGGAAACCGGATTTAAAAAACTCTCAAGCCAGCCCTGGCGCTCCCCCATGGAGCCCTCCGCTTCAATCAAAGATGTACCGATGCACCGCAATTCTATCCACTATGGACCGCACCCGAAATACTTCGATTGTTGCGGGCAAACCCAAAAGTACCGCGAGGACAGAATTAGCCTTCTGATCCGAACAGGACCTCATCGCCTCTTACAGATCGGTCTGAAGAGCTCTCCTAAGTCTTTTAAAAGTATGAGCTTTGCTGCGCATTCGGCGCGATCTAAAGCGCGCTGATGGCTTGCCGGGACCGGCGACTGCTTAAGAGAGGGGAGGTTTCTGCGCATTATTCCCGATCACGGAAGCGCGTAAGGAACTGTAGCTGGGGATGAGCATTCTGAATTGTCGCTGGTATTTCTGGCGGAACCGCTCCAATATTGTCGCCCGCAGAAAGACGTCGCGGCTCTGTTCTATCCTGAGTCCGAATATATTACGGTAGAGATTGTCCGCCCCGGGGGTTGAGACTCCGTCCGCATCAAATATCAGGTCCATCGCTTGGGCGTTTTCCATCGCCTTCATGACAAGAAGTTTGGTCGCATCCGGATGGGGCTTTGCCTCCGAGTTGTCCTTCGAAGCGCTGCGGTGGGTTGAAAGCCAGTAGTAGCAACGAGTCTTATCCCAAACATAGACAATCGCGGCATCGTAAAAGGCCGAACGGTCGTGATTCGGTGATTGACACCGCGAAACTCGCTTTGCTGCAATAGCGCGCGCCTGGCCCCGAGAAATGGCCTCGTCAATCAGGGCTGTCATCGTTTCAAGCGGTGAATAGCTCGTCTTCTCTCTGGCCTTCAAATTCGCTGCGAAGAACTGAACGAATTCCTTTGCGCTAACATCCACGCATTCCAGTTCTTTGGCTGCTCTCTTGAAGTGACCCTTATGCTTGCTTTTTCGAGCATCTAACACGTCACCATCTGACGGATGGCGCAGATAAGTTATTTGAGTCGCGTGGTCAAAGCCTGATTGCTTGAAAGCGCTCCTCACTAGATCCGCATAACTCAATTCGGGATTGCAGACAAAACAGAAAGAGGCCGATCGCGGCAGTTGCTCGATCAATGAGCGGATCACTTCGGCCTGTTCTGTGCGGCTTAACCGTTGATCGACGATCGGCCCACCAAGGTGCGACCAGTGGGGATCCTGGCCCCGAAGAAGGCCTAGCCGGCCTCTCAATAAAACGAAGGGAAGTTGTCCGACAACAACGTCTCCGTGGATGACCGTCAGTTCGCGATATTCTGGAGCCCTGCGCGCAACATTAATCCACCAATTCTGATTGAAGATGGGGAGACCGGATTGATCGATGCTTACGACCTGCTCTGGCATGTAGTCGACTCCGCTCGTTCTATGGAGTTGTCCACTCGAGCTCATGAGCAATTGCCCCGATGAAGAAGTAAACGACTCATTGAAGTTCGCCATCTCAAAAATGACTGCGTTAGATGTGCAGGCCAACAAGTGAGTTGCGTTTCCGATGTACGTTCACTGTGCAAGACTCCGCGAAAATTGTCGGAGATCAGGACTGCGTTTACCGAGACTCTGCGCCGCTTGGAGAAGCCTTGAATTCTGCAGAAGTTTAAAATGCCTAAACTTCATTGGAGAACAAGTGCCCACGAGTAAAAATGCGAACCAACTGATCGGCCGCATTTCCAAGCGGAGGAGATTAGTCAGAACGTGAAAATTCTCATTTGCGCGTTGCTTACTCACCGCCTGCAAACGAAAGTCTAAGGTCTATGGTAACCCGATAGGAACGTTCGTCATCATCGATCACCGGTTTTCTATTGAAGACAAATAATTGTTCGTGATATCTCAGTGTAGGTTGGGCACACCAGCGCCGCAGACGGACGTGTGTGTAGCCAACTGACTCGAGCCGAAAGGGGGTGCGTATGGACCGAGACAAGTTCACCATTTCAGTTGTCCCTGACTCCAGCAACCGTACGTTAAGCGGTCCGCAGATCGTCCCCGACCCCAGCGCGGAGTGGGATGCGAAGTGGCTTCGCCCTAAACTCACTACACTACAACCCATCGAGCAATCAAAACGGCCGTCGTCCTCCCAACAAATAGAGCCCACGAAGCGACCATCGCCTCCTCAACCGATCGAGCACCCGAAGCGACCGTCTCCTTCCCAACAAATCGAATCCCGGAAACGACCCTCGCCCCGCGCAGAGGCCGAACCCGAACAGCAGCGAGACCCGCTTGGAATTCGATTCCTTCGCTGGCTCTTTCCGGATATAAATCAGCGCCGGGCGAAACGGTTTCCAACTCCAGGTCTGGTTGCATACTACTGGACGGGCGGAGAGGCATACTCCTTTCACGTTGGTGATATGAGTGCCACTGGACTATTCCTGCTGACCAAGGAGCGCTGGGCTCCGGGAACACTCATTCAGATGACACTCCACCAGCGGGATGGCAGGATCACGACAGCCGACAGCTCGATCAGCGTGCTGTCCGAAGTCGTGCGCTGGGGTGAGAATGGAGCTGGTTTCAACTTCGTCCTTTCCGACTACGATAACGTCAGCAACTACGGAATCGCCCCCGGCGAAATCGTCGACAGGAAGTCGGTCGAGCGGTTCCTCCAAAGGATCGGGGTTCCCCTCTCCCGCTAGGGATCGGCAGCGATAGTAAGTGCGCGGATTCTCCGCTGCGCGGCCCTATTCGCAACTTTTCCAGAGAAGAATGGTGCGCCGCAGAGAAGTCTACTTGGGAAAATTGATATAGAGCGGACTGCTCACTAACAGCAACTTTCCGCTGTTGTCCCGCACCTCCGAGCGCAGCCAATGCTTTCCCGGCCCAACCGTGAGGTCGAACGTCGACGAAGCCCCTGCGTCGCTCGTTGCCACAGACGCGGGCGCGGCCGCCTCCTTGCCATCCAGCAGCAGGTGAACCACGGAGCCCGCGCAGCCGGCAGTATGGATCTCGATGTGGACCTGCGCGGGGGCGGCAATCGTGAGTGTTCCACCCATGCGCGCGTGAGCGCTGCCCGAATCGGCCTCGATGTCAATCTGCTTGTCATGAGAGGCTGTCAGATCCACAAAAGTGTGCCCCGCACGAATGCCCTTGAGGATGGCCGCGACGGAGAGCTCATCGGCTTCTACCGCGGTCGTGGGCCATCCGATTGATCCCGGTGGCCCCGGCGGATGCGTCGCATTGTGGCTGTCACTGCCTCCAATCGCAGCCAGGCGATGGCCGTCGCGAAGTTGGGCATCCCAATACTTTGCACTTGAAAGCATGATCTGCCCGCCGTTGATCACTTCGACTGCTGAGAAAAGGTCCAAGTCGGTGGCTGTTGGCGGCTCCCATCTGCGACCCATGCAGACTTCGCCACCCGGCGCTTCGGCATGATTGATGGATGCAATGCCGCCTTTGGACTCGATATCCCGCAGCACCGCGTTTAAGTCCAGCCCTTTCGTGCCTACACGAAAATCTGCAAATTGCGTGACCCCAAACATATTGAAGTGTCCGTGAAACGTCGTCATCTCGCGTCCGGGAATGAGAAGCACGTTGTCGAAGTAGGGCGGCAACTCGCGCTCGGCGTCGTATTGCGAATCCGCATTGTGGTCGGTGATTGCAATGAAATCCAGGCCACGCGCAGCCGCCGTTTGCACACTCAAGAAGACCGGGCAGGGAACCATCTTGCCGCTCTGGCTGGCGCAACTGCCATCGCTGTGCGCCGAATGCGTGTGCAAATCACCTCGATACCAGCGAGTGCCCGTTGCCAGCGCTTTCGTCGTAAACCCGGCATCCTCGCCGGGCGAGTTGAAGCGGATTTCGGCGCGATAGCGAGCGACACTTTGCGGGCGAATATTTGGCACGGCGATAAGAAGATGCCACTGCCCGGCCGGAATCGCTCCGGGCAAATAGGAAGGTGTCGCATCGGTCTCGCTGATGGTGAAGTGGCTCTTGTTGCCGCCGCTCTTTCCGCGAAATCGCTCCGGGTCGAATATTCCCAGATCGAGGCTCGCGCGTTCTTCCTTTCCCGTATATTGGAAATCCACGCTGATGCGCTGGGTGCCCGCTGGCACGGTGAAAGGAACCTCGAAATACGTCTTGTTCTGCGCGCCCGTAACCTCGCCGGTAAGAACCACGCCTGGCGGCGTCTTTTCCTGAGCAACTCCAAGCGCCGCGAAAGTCAGGAATATTAGGCATATGGATTCTGTCCATGGTTTAACGGAAGACAAGAACACTCCTTCAGCGCGCCCGCGACCGGCATCGCACAGAGATCGTTGACCTGAAAAAATCGACCCGCATCCGTGGCTAGTTCGCCGGCAGACGCGGGTCAGAACGACCCTCAACAGCACAATCTCAATTCGCTTAGTAGAAGAATTTCAGGGCCAGCTGAAGCGTGCGAGCGCCAAAGTATGGCCATTGAGACCTGGCTGCCGGGACCCAACGATCCCACCGTGGATCCCTATCAAACCGCCACGCAGGAAGCGGTCCTGCTGCGCGAGATTCTTCGCCGCAGCCGAACCCTGCCGGGCGTGGAAGAAGCGGCAGTCGGCGACGGGGACGCACTTCCCCTGGGCCACAGCCACCCCGGCCGACTGCCATTGATCCGTGAAGGTATTGAGACGATGGACAATCAGGCTCCTGTGATCGAGAGTCCCATCGTTTCGCCCGAATACTTCCACCTGTTGGGCATGCCGCTTGAGCGCGGACGCATTTTCAGCGAGCAAGATATTGAAACTACACCCCAGGTTGCGGTCATCAATCAGGCCGCGGCTCATACCTACTGGCCAAATCAGGACCCGCTTGGCAAACGCGTACGTCTGCACCTGGATACCCGCGGGCTGTTGAGTTCTGCCAAGCCAGCCTGGACCACGATCATCGGCGTTATCGCGGATGCCCGCACCGAATCGCTGGCGGACCCGGCAATTCCGCAAATCTACCGCAGCGTGTACCAGCGCCCTGCCAAAAGCCTGGCCATCTTTCTTCGCGGGCAACTCGATCCCAGCACCCTCTCCGCACAAGTGCGCCGGCAGGTCCAGTCCGTCGATGCGGAACTTCCCGTCTTCGGCGCTGTGACCCTGGAGGCCGTGCTCTCCACATCGCTTTCCGTGCGGCGATTCTCGATGGAGATGGTGGCGTTGTTTGCGGCCACTGCCTTGCTGCTCGCCGGGCTTGGAATATACGGGACTATTTCCTATGTTGTAAATGAACAGAGACGTGAGATCGCCATTCGCCTCGCGCTGGGAGCCGAAAGAGGCAATATTCTCAAGATCGTCCTGCGCCAGGGCCTCGCTCTGGCTGCTGCTGGCGCAGGGCTGGGTGTGGCCGGTGCGCTCATCGTATCTCACCTCATGGCCGGACTGCTCTACGGCGTGTCGCCGAACGATCTGCCCACTTTCGCGGGCGTCACCCTCGCACTCGCCACGGTCGCGCTCGCCGCCAGTTATATCCCGGCTCTGCGCGCCATGCGCCTCGATCCAATCACTACACTCCACTCCGAATGATCTCTTGTCACTGCTCGAGACTTGTCTTCGCAAGTCGTGGTCGTCCCAATGCCCCCTGTCGGGATGCTGATGAATTCAGCCACATCGGGATCCAGAGGATATGTTCCCAAATACGCCTTGGTGTTCAAGGCATACACTGCGCTACTTCCACTCGAGCGAACAGTCCCCCACGGTGCCAATTTGGTTCCCGAGCTGTCGGAGGTCACTTCTCCCCGCAGCCGGTTTTTCGGCCACTTGGAGGTCTCAACGGACCTCTGCCTTGGAACGGTTGCCAACCCCATCGCGATGATGACGCAGGAATACGATGCCGCGGGCGCAATCATTACTGAAATCCTCGACTTGAGCCAGAATTTCGCCACTCTAGAGGATACTCATTGTTATTGAGCGGCCGAGAACACCGAGAAGAGTGATTGAATATCATCCGGAGCGGTAGGAGAGACCTGTAAATCAATCGCGATCACGACGTCCGGACCCATCTGGCGCGTCAGGTCTGTAGGCAGGTTGTCCACCAACTCGCCATCCACGTACAAATTGCCTCCGTCACGGACGGGAGCGAGGATTGCCGACAGAGATACAGTTGACCTCATCGTCAATCCAATCGGACCGGTAGAGAACACATGTGCCTTTCCCGAAACCAACTCAGTGGCTAGCGATGGAAGTCTACTTCGGATCCTTTGGTGGTGCGTCCTTGAAGCTCAGGATACGCAGCGAGTGAGTGCGTCCCAAGAGATCATTGAACTTCAGGGTGTTCTTGTCGATCAGCACCATCCGGGCCATGCCAACATAATTCTCCAGATCAGGGTCTTCTTTCTGAGGATTGTAGAGTGTCGTGTAAATTCTGTTACCGACCTTTACCGACACATCGTACTGCTTTGCCTCTGCAGCGCTGTCAGGATCAGGGTGGTGCACTTTCACTTCCAAGATCGTGCCGGGCTGCCATGCCCCTTTCTCCTCGGCGGGCGATCGGGCTATTGAGAAGCCCATCACTGCAGTCAAGACGCAGACTATCGCGACCTTCACCCGAAGACGCCATGCCCTTTGGTGCATCATAGCCGCATCTCCTTGCGATACGTATAGCCGCGACCAGACAGGCCTTCGCTGCGACGCTCGTGCTGAGTTAGATAGACCTCGGTATTCTTCACTGTGCACCGGCAATGGCCTTGTTTTGCAAGACACGCACCACCACGCGACGATTCTCCGCCTGCCCTTCCGCAGTCTTTTCGTTGCCGCCGACTTGTTCGCTCTCTCCCATTGCACCCGGCGCGAGCATCCTGGTGAGGGGAACCTTGCCCTGCTGAAGAAGGATACTTGTGACACCGTTGGCACGGTCTTCGCTTAGCATCTGGTTCAGGGCGGCACTTCCGGTGACAGAGGCATAGCCTTTCACTTCGACCATGTATCCATCGATTGTCTTGGCCTTGTCAGCCAGCGCCAGCAGTTGTGAATTGTATTTGGGATCAACATCAACCTGGCCATTGCCGAAATAAACTGTCAGCTCGTCCCGGATGTAGTAATCGTCCAGTTGCCCGAAACGGGCCACGGCAGCATCGATGGCCGTCTTATTCGAGGCGACCTTAGCCTGCTGCTCAGTCAACTGCGCCTGTTGTTGCGCTAGCTCCTCTTTATTCTGCTGAACTGCTGCCTTGGTTTCGTGCATACCAGCATTGATGGCCTGAGCTTGTTTCAGATCGTTGCCCTTAAACCTGATTTTCCCGGCCACCAGCTCGTTCTTATCGTTGTAGGTGCCCTCTACCTTGACGGGCAGGCCTGGAATGAGGGCAGCCATTGACATCTCTTTCTTGCGAGCCTTAAGCACTCCCTGCACCTGGGCGACGTCGGTACTATCGGTCAAAAGCACGACAAGGTGTGGGGAATCCGAAGTCTTCAGGATCATAGTTTCGCCACTCCGAGCGTTAATCAGCCCCTCGACCTTAACGGCCTGGCCTGCGACTCTTGTGCTAAACAATGTGAGACCCAGGATAGACAGAGTTACAACATGTAGGATTCTAGGACAACTGAATTGGGTCATGACCTCTTCTCCATTCTCTAACCGATTGCAAACTCCGACGCAATGCTCGGGTTGAGAAGAACGTGGATGCAAATCGCCACCGGGACGTTGGAGCGCCCGCCTTACTTACTGTTGCGCCAAGCCATCGGCGAACACAATGAGGGAAATCCCTAGTCAAGGAGGCACCGACTCTGTACGCACGTAGCCCATCGACTTTGTTGAGCGCAGGCGTTGCGCGACCGACAAGAGCAGCCACCTTCAGAACAGGGCTTTGATAAGGCGAATGACGAGCTCTTCAGGAGAGAAAATTGTGAGCAGCAGAGGGAAGAAGGGCACAGCCGTGATTACTGCCAGCCGGGTTATGTCATTGATTCCGAAGGGGACCGGGCGCATCGAGGCTACGACGCTATAGCTGTTACCGAGGTCGGCTAGCGACTGAATGTCGGGTGTTCCCAACAGATCGTCGACGGCGGCCGACGGAGTGCGAACTATCCATTTCTGATCAAAGTTATCGACATAATCCTGCGCAAGCTTCCCGTAGTCAACGAGCCCTTTTCTTTTTGCCCTCACCATTTGCGGAGTAAACATCAGCAAGGGAGTGAGGACGGCGAAGACGAAAAACGCGATGAAGCCGACTATTTCCACCTTGAAGGACAGGAGATTCTCCCCCCTATAAAGAACACGGCTGGCAATAACTCCTGCGAGCATTGCTCCCTGAGCAAAGAGAACCGGCCCGAAGGCATACGCACTCCTACCCAGAAAGGAAAGACCGCCGCAGCGATCGGGATAAGTCGAAATGAGCTTCAGGTTGATTCTGGATACCTGCCAGAGAAAGCGATACCAGATGAGGAACCTCATGTACCAGCGCAGAAGGGCAAACTGTACGATAGGGATGCTGACAAACACGTACCAGTAGCCAGCATAAGTCAGATTCCAGCGTCCTCCAGGCATCGCATACCAGGTAGGCGATTGGATTGCGATGCGACGACTCCAAAGCCAAAGCCCGAACGTATAGACGAGAACCACAAGGCCGAGCTCGAGCAGGATGGAATTGCGTAGTGTGATTCCCGATTCGATTGCTCTGTCAAAACGCGACAGATCATCGGGCAAAACGATGCGCCGCTCGACAAAGCGATGAACAACAGGACGCGTCCGCAAGTGAACAATCAACTCCGCAGCGATGAGCACCGGGAGCGCAACAAGAAATCGGACGTGCGCTTCAACATCGTGAAGGAAGGAGAGCCGACCGGCGCTTCCCGAAAACGAGTCGAGTAGCAGGAGCGGCAACCAGGCAATCATCGGGATGACGATTATCCGGCGAGGCAGCAACTCCAGGGCAGCGCCGCTGAGATGCGACTTTCGGAGAAGCTGGAAGACCGGTCCGCCGAGAACCGGGGAGAAATCATGGGACAAATCTTGCTTCAAGCTCTCTGGTGTTTGTGCCATTTCGCAGTCTCCTCAAGCCACTCTGGGGCTCCTATGCCGATCTAGAAGTGGATCGCTCCCTGGACTTGCACGGAGTAGCCCTCGTAGGTCGAACGATTAGAGAATTCGTCGAAGTATTTGAAACCCAGGCTTGCCTTTTGCTTCGGGAATGCCGCGGTGAGTGCGAACCCGAGGGAGTTGATTGCGTAACGTGCCTCGGACTCGGCATGGGTGATCAGTGGTCCGGTTTTGGGGGTTACTTGCCGCGCTTCATATCCGGCGAGGCCAAACTGGAGCCTGCGATTTGTGCGTGGAACCGGCGTTAGCAATGAGTAATCAAGGTCAAATGTGTCGCCGGGATGGGTCCCTGTGCCTTCTTGCGTGGTGTGGAACTCGTACATTTCGAATACGGAGACGGTCAGCTGTTTGGTCCGGGTCAGAAAGAAGGTTTGGCCAGAGGACAGGGCGTGGGTCCAGTAGCCGGAGCCGACGTTGTCGCTTCCTTCGGCGACGAAGCGGCCGGTTGGGGCGAGAAATCCGTAGATGGCGCGCGCACCGAAACGATCGCTGCTCCAGGCGAGAATGAGAGGCATGTAGTAAGAGTCTGCGAATCCGGCGCCCCCACTGATATTGCCCTGTACGTCGCTGGTGAGATCGTTCTTTGCGAAGGGAAGCGTGGCGGTTGCGGAGTAATGCGCGCCCAACAGGGGTTTGGCCTCGCTGACCCAGATCAAAGAGTTCATGTCCATGGCCACGTAGTTCTGACCGGTGACGGGAAGGGTGTTGCCGTTGTCGTCTTTGGCTTCGTTACGCGAGTAGTAAAGGAACTGATTTGAGTAGGAGAAGCCAGGCTCCGGCGTGACACCGGAGTTGATCGCGCTCATTCCGAGAGGATAGACGCCTCGATTTTGCGATTGCGCTTGATCGGCAGCCACAAGCACATAAACCAAGACAAGAGCCCACAGGCAGTCACGGCTGCTTCCCTTTGCGCGCTGCATCATTTGACCGCAAGGTTTTTCCAAAATTTCTCCAGACTCTTATCGCCGCCGAACAGGGTCGTGAAGATGGTTGAGTCTGCCAGCAGGATGTCGCCCGCGCGTTCTCCGCTTGGCGGCATCCACATGAAGCAATTGAACTCCTTATTGCCTGCCTTCGTGAATGGATGTGGGCGCGAGAGGTCGATTGGCTGCGTTGCAAGAATGCGAACCGACTTTGCGTCGTCGGTTGTGAGCGCGTAGTGCGGGAGATGTGGGTGAAAGTTGAACGTAGCTACGTCGTCGAGCCAACGGCGTGAGTCCAGGTCTCTCGATGCGTTTAATGGAGCGATCTGAACGGTTCCTTGAACGACCGCGGGGCGGAGACCGTAGCGATTTTCAACGGGAATGCCAAGGCCTTTCATGACGGAGCGCGTGTACTTGCCAAAGCGCTGCTGGCGGGGAACAAGAGGGTCTCCATGGTGGGCGTACTCCATTGCACGCTCTTTCAGATCGGGCGAGACGCCGACGTCGTGGTGAGGGCCGATGATGAGGCAGGCGCCTTCGCGCTTGAGGAACTCTCGCATGGATTCGATTTCTTCAGGGGAGGCTTCCTGCTCCGTGACCATGTGATCGAGACCGAAGACCATCATCGTGTCGGTGTCAGCAAGAACGCGCTCGTCGATGGGCAATCGTTGGCCTGCCTGATCGATACGCTGGAAGACGGCGACTGGCTGTGTTGTGACTTCACCAACAAGTTGCTGGAACCTAAGCGTGGAGAGGTGAAACAACTCGAGTGTACCGGCGATGCCCTGCAGGAACATTTTTTCCGAATACTCGATTGACTCGTAGCTCGGCCATGCGACACGGCGAACTTCTGTCATCGTGGAGAACCGGTTGTCCATTTCGGCAACGTCGCGATTGGCTTCCCACGGGTAGCTCCAGGTCCAATAGATGCTAAAGCGGCGTTTGCCCGGCGCATACCTTCTGGGAATGTGATCCTGGTTGTAAGTCCGCGCTGCACCTTTTGACTCGCTCATCTCAGCATCCTTTCTCTTCGCCTCTCCAAGTTCAGATCTATTTCCCATTCGGCAGCATAGCGAGGTAGTTCAGCGCCTTCATGCCAGGTAGGAAAAAGTAAGCGCCGCCGCGTATGGTTGTGAAAGACGGAAGGCCTTTGATCTTCTTGCGAATTGGCCGCTTCGGGATTGTCATGTCGTATGTGCCATCCTGCGTGCCGAATATCGGGTCGCGTTCGTTGCCGAGTTCGTGAAAGTTGGGATCGTTTGCCCAGACGTTCATTGCGAATTCGAACTGACGGACGAGACTTGCGCAGCCGATGAATGCGGCGATCCCTCTCTCGATCCCGTCTTCGGGCTTGTTTTCGGGCAGAGGAGGGCCGTAGGTTCCTCCGCGTCGGATCATCTTCCTGCGTTGCATGTTTGCGGCCGTATCGCGTGGATTCATGCGCCGAATATGCGCGCCCAACGGACAAGCGTAACCATAGGGGTCCATTTCGGCATAGTTGAAGTCGTTGGTGCGCTGCGGGTCTGTTGCGATCTCCGGGTCGCCTTTCTTGGGCGAGAGGACGAGCGGTGTGCCATCGCGCCATCGGCCCATGAGCTTGGCAGCGACCCACTCCTGCTCCTCCGGCGTGTCTCCTTGCTGTCGAAGAAAGTCGCGAAATGCGCCGACGTGCTCTTCTATGCGGAGGTATGCGATGTAGCTGCCGTTGCGCGCAAGGACTTCTGGTTGCGGAAGAGCTGCCCCGGGGCCATCTTCATCCGAATAGCCGAGAAAGAATTCGCCTGCCTTAAGCGCAGGCCCAGAGCCGGGCGTTGGATCGCCATCCATGCCTTCGATAAAAGGCTGCGAGAGGCGGTCGCGATACCCGAAGTGCTCGTGTGCGTGCCCGTACGGTGGAATCGCTTCGAGATCGAGGGAGGAGAGGACATCGACACCGACACATCGCTTGAGGAATCCATCATGCTCCCGCCTGCAGCGTTCGCGTTCTGGTACGTCGCGGGCGAACAGGATCACAATTGCATGGAGGTCCGGGCCGGCTAGTCCTCCAACCCAGTTATCAGGATGATTAGCGCCGGTGGCGCCGACGATTCGAGCACGCTCGGCCATGCCCTGACGGAACTCCTCGGGAAAAGTGGCGAGTGACGAGTCATCGATGCCGATCGCGCGGAGGCCGTTCCAGGTGAAAGCTACGCTGACCCATCGAGTGTAGGACGGGTTTTCCGCTACGCTTTTTGCAGTCCCTACTTTATCTAAAAGACCCCTGACCCATTCTCGCGCGCCTTCAGGCTGGCTGAAGGTCAGAAACTCGTATCGCGCTGCAAGCGCAGGCGGACGCGCAACCAGGAAGTGCTGAATATCCTCGAGCTCAAGCATCGCTGCTCTCCGTCACGTAAATACGTCGCCTCTACTGCATCAGGTCTAGCATTCCTGAAAATGCTGCCTTGAGCTTGAGCGCTTTCTTGACTTCGTCTGCGCTGACGTAGGGGTATTCAGCGTATTCGAGGAAGCTGGGTCGCTGATGTTCGCGAACAAACTTGACGAAGGCTGGAGCGTTGGTCTTCCAGTCTTTGGGGAATCCTTCCAGGTTCTCGAAGACGGTGTTCAGGCCGTACTTCGAGAAGAGCGCGACGGCATCTTCGGTGTATTTATCAAAGTCGGTGTCGAAGATGCCCTGGTACATGAAGTAGGTGTCATTGCCGATGTCAAAGAGTACCCATCGCAAGTAGTGAAGCTTCAATACTTCGAGAGCTTCGGGGAGACCGGCTATCGTCTCTTCGATCTTCTTGCCGTAGCTGCGGATTACATCCTCTCTTCCGGGGATGATCTTGGCGATGATCGTGAACCCGTGGCAGGCCGGCGTTCTTGGGTAGAGCGGGCCATAGCGACCATTTTCAAGATGGAAGTAGCCCTCCTTCGGGATCGCCATCGCCCTTGGTTTTGTCCCGGTTTTGTCCTGCGCAACTGCCTGTAACTCCGTGGGACGGTTCTTCGGAGCTGCTTGTGTTCCCATTTTCATTCTCCTTCGAGGGGAGGGCCGCAAGGCTGTCGGTGGCTTGCCGCAGACCTCTTCTGTGGAAGTTTCGGGAGTGACTCGGGGAAAAACAACTGGGAGTTTCACTAGGTTCTGGGAGTTCTGCCTGGGAAGCCGAACGGACGCAGTTCTCTTTTTGGCGGCACTCCGAGTATGGTCGGAAAAAGAAACCGAGGAAACGACTATGATCACACGGCCCGAGCCTGCGTCGGCTATTTGTTCAGGTCGTCATCTTTGTAGTACTTGGTGCCCTGTAGCGTGAGTTGCAACGCAAGGCCATTTTTGGTGATCTGGTAGACGTAAACATCCGGGGCAACTTCGACCGCTCCTGAGACGGCCCCTCCGGACGATCCAGCTTTGGCAGCGGCGTCCCCTTGCGCTGAACCCGACCAGCCGGAGTTGAGGAACTGTTCGAACGCCTTTTCGGTCTTAAACACAAAGATCACGCGGAAGTCCTTCACTCCCACGCCCAGCCCGGCGCCTGCCGAAACCATCTTCATGAAGGTGTCCTGCTTGGTCTGATTGTTGGTGGCAATGCCAGAGCCGCTCGCCGTGCTTACCACGAGTACGTTTGTCCCGAAGTTCTTGAAGACGGCGTATCCGGCGGCATTCTGGATGGCAGCTTGAGCGCCGGGTTGCAGCTTGTAAAGATCCTGGAGCGTTTCAGAAACTCCCTTTCGGATCTTCGCTTGCTTTTCTTCCGTGCTATCCGCCGCGCAAATGACGCTGGCCGACAAAAGAGTGAGCGCAACTGCAGAAATGATCACCTTGGGTTTCATCGAATTTGTCTCCTATGCAAGAAATGCGCAACACTTACAACCTTCGATCCGGTGTGAAAATTGGGAATTGAATGACACCGTGTAATGCGATTAGGAGCATGTCGGCCACCAGATAAGGTTGAAGCATGAATTCCTTTAGCGCGCCTGAGTGGGCGTCCATGAGCTATCGGGATTGAAGAGCTCCATCTTCTTGAATTCGTCGAGAGTTGCAGGTCCGAAATCCCTCTCGTATACGACACCGTCGTTGCTGACAATGAAAGTCTTCACGCCGGTCACTCGGTACTCCGCTGGAGCAGCCACCAAAGCGAAGCCTCCAATCATGATCCCTTTGACGACGTAGTTCATTGCGCCCATTGGTGCTGCCGGACCTTGGCCCTTCAAGACTTTGAAGTAGTAACCGTGATACGGTTCCCCGTTCATGTTGTATCCCTGTTGGATGGCGTGCTGCGATTTTCTCGCCAATCGGACCACTCCAGCTTCCATCGGACTCCTGCCAGGCCAGGCCATCTTTCGTGCCGGAGGGGGCGATGATGTTCTGGGCATACTGGTTCACGTCGTATTCTTTGCGTTTCCTGAAGGCGAAATCGTCCTGAGCTTCAACAAATCCTTTGCAGATATCAATGGCGCTGAGCTCGTTGGCGCCGATGCGGCGGTAGAGCAGTTCCTGCCTACCGGCTTTGCTATCGAAGTACCATCTATCGCCGCTCTTCACAATTGGAACGGGGAACGGCCACTGCTCGTTTCCGACGAGGATAAACGCGCGATTCCCGCTTTTTGACTCCACTGAGACGCTGGTTTTTTCGTGAGCCTCAGCAGCGAAGTCAGATGCCCGTTGCCGGTCCTGCGGCAACTCTCCGGTAAATACAACGTCCTGGCCATCGGGGCCAAAGATCTCCACGAGAGCAGTTTCGTCGAACTTGGCGGCCGCATCGATTAGTGCGTTGGCGGCCTGCTGCGGAGTATCAAAGACCTTGCCGTGTGCGGCTTGAGGCGCGCTACCAAGGCTCGAAGATGCAGGAGGAGCGGGGGAGGGCTGGTTTGCAGGTTGTTGCGCCAGAGCGGGAACCGCGGCGGCAAGGGCGCCGAAAGCTCCAACCGCTGCAAGCTTGCGAAAATCCGAGATTCTTCGAACAGAGATCGTCCTCATTGCGTTTCTCCTAATCTCGTTCATTGCACTATCGCCGCCGTCCTCCGCCGCGCATTCCGCCACCGCCGCCGCGCATGCTCGAGGCGCCGCGAGCGCCGCTGGCGCGTGCGCTCGATCCGCTGAATCCTCCGCCCCCGCCTCCAAATGCGCTGCGGCCTCCTCCGCCGCTGCCAGAAAGATCCCGGCTGCCTATGCGATCTGCTCCGCCGCCTGCTCCTCGTTCGATTCCCGAGGCTTCCCCCACTCGGCTGATTCCTCGTTCCCGTTCCCGCGCTTCGATTTCCCAGTCCGCCCGCCCCGGCTTGGCTACCGCCACCGGCTCCAGCGCGGTTACTAGCAAGATTTCCGCCTTGTTGGCTGAGCTGTTGCCTGGCACCGGCCTGGCGATTCGCAAGCGAGTCGCCACGAGCCTGACCGCCGAATCTGTCAGCCGTCGCGCGGTCGGAATACGGCGCGCCTCCGCGATGTTGTGGGTTGTGCTGCCATCTGTTGCCTGCACCACCGACGCCGCCGACACCGCCTGCCCCTCCCACGCCGCCAATGCCTCCTGCTCCGCCAACACCACCGACGCCGCCTGCGCCGCCGACACCACCTGCGCGACCGCCGCCTGTGCGGTTGCTGACCCTGGATGAATTGCGGTTGAAGTTGTTCTCGCGATTGATGTAGACGTTATTGTTGCCTCCCCAGCTTGCACCACAGCACCAGCCACCGCCCCACATCGCACCCATTGCAACCCCCACGCCAAAAGAGATTGCCATCCCCGCCGCGTAGTATCCCGGGGGAGGATAGTAGATCGGGGGATATGGATATATCGGGGCCCCGTACACAACGGTGGGGTTGTAGGAGGGCACATACACGACTTGCGGATTCGCCTGTTCGATGACGATGGTGCTCTTGTTTTCAATGACCTTGGTCTCCACCTTTTGTTGTTCGCTCGTTTTCAGATTCCCGGTGTCCTTCGCTTTCTTGCGCATACGCTGCACGGCTTCCATCACGTCATTTTGCTGAGCCAGAAATGCGTTCCCAAGATCGGTGGTCCATTGAATGTCGTCTGCCAGGCGCTTAACAAGATCGGGCAGGCCAGCGAGAGCCTGAATGCTCGGGTCCCAATCTTGCTTGGCCACAGCGTCAGCGAGTGCCTTGTCCTTCAGTCCGTTATTCTTCGCAAGCCACTGCTGCAACTGAATAATCTCAAGCGGATATGTCGATGCTGCAAGTGTTTGCGCGAGCATTGGATCGGGAAACAACGCGATGGGCGCGACTAGCGAGTCCAACTGATCGGGAGGAATCTTTGCGGGCTGGGCAGTTGGTGCGGACGATTGCGCCGGCGGAGCCGACTGCGATTGCGCCAAAGCTATCACCCGGTAGGAGCGTCATTACGATGGCGACAATCACCAGAAGCTGGAGTCTGGAAGCAGGTGATTTGGACTTTGGATTCATTGCCAATTTACCCTCCGACTCCCTGTGAGACCATCGGCTCTCAATTTGAGGGAGCTTAGGCCGTGCCGAGCCCACTCTCAACTAGGAGAATCCCTAGTGCCATTTCCCCAAGCGGATCGTCGTCAGTCTTCTCGTCTATGTAAAGCCGAAAGGGGAAATGTACTGTTCGCCGATCATGGCTGCTTTTATCGCAGGAATCAGGTGAGCTTTCATTCGAGACTTCACGACATATCCCAGAGCGCCTTCGCTCAAGCAGGCATTCAAGAATTCTTTTTCGGCATGAATCGTCAAAATCACGATCTTTGGCAGGAAGTCGGAATCTCTGAGTTGCTGGATCGCATCAATTCCGCTCAAAACCGGCATGGTAATGTCAGTCACGATTACATCCGGACGCAGGCGCAGTGCCTCCGATACCAGCATGGCTCCGTCCGTGGCGGTTCCCACGATGTCAAAGTGAGGATCGAGAAGAGCGGCCGCGGCTTCGAGCAACGGCCGATGATCATCAGCCAACACTATCCTTGCTCGAGCCAACGCAACCTCCGGAACGGGTCTTCCCGTTCATTCGTCGGAGCATGCAACTGGGCCATGCTTCGACTTGGAGGTGACGCTAGTTTGCGAGGCGGCCTTTCGCAACTGGGGAAACACCTAAGTGCAGACGCAGCTACCGTCAGAACTTAGCGTGGCGATGTGGCAGGCATGTTTGACTCTGAGTTAACAAAGATCAGGCCATGCTTCAGAGCAAACAGGACCAGCGCAGCATTGGATTTGAGACTGAACGCGGTCATGATGTGATGCTTATGGAACTCTACCGTCTTTTCACTCAAATCAAGTTGACCCGCAATCTCCTTGATCGACCCGCCCTCGGCAAACAACTGCACAATATCTCGCTGCCGCGGAGTCAGCTCCCTGGAATACTGGCGCGCTCTCGCTCTGGTTTCAGTCCAATCCTCAGATCGCAGCTTTGGAGTCATATAGGATTGGCCGTTCAATACACATTCGATTGACTTCCGGAGTTCCAGCACACCTGAGTGCTTAAGAACAAATGCGATGCGCCCCAGTTCGAGCGCTGCAGCGGCGATATTCGGATCGTCCTGCATCGTCAGGAATACGAATTTCATTTGTGGGACGCGTTCTTTAATTCTTCGAGCCGCGTCGAGCCCATTTAAGAGCGGCATTCCAATATCCACGATGACCGCATCTGGCCTGAGCCTGATCGTCTCTTGTACCATGGCGCGACCGTCGATAACGATTCCAACGACATCGAAGCTATTTTCCAAAGAGGCGCGCAAAGACTCGGCGAAGATTGCATGATCATCGGCGATTAGTAGACGCGCGGGACTGTTTTCGCTCTTCCATTTTTCCATAAGGCAATACCAAACCTTCCTGGACCGGTCGAACGATCGTGCGCAGAGGTCGCAAGCTGCATGTGTTAAAGGATGGTGGTGCGGTGAGCGGTGACGCGCCGCGCGTCGATAGCTCAACCGTGCACCGTCCGTGACTTCGGCCAGGCGGGAATCCAGGCCTCAATCCTCGTACCTCGCCCGGGTTTCGAATTAATTTCAAACCGCCCACCGAGAAGATTTGCGCGTTCTTCCATGCTTTCAATTCCGAGACCGTATCCCTGTTTAGATTTCTTCAGGTCAAATCCGATACCCTCGTCGGCCACGAAGACGTGCAGGTCGTCGCCCGCCTTGCCCAGGTGCACGCTGGCCTTGGTAGCGCCACTGTGCTTCTTAAGATTACGGAGCCCCTCCTGAACAATCCGAAATAACGCAAGAGCTGCGTCGGGATGAATGGAACGAGGGATTCCGTTCTGCGTAAAATCGACTTTAATACCTTGCTTTGCAGTGAATTCTCGGCACAGAGCGCTGAGTCCCGCATTAAGCCCAAGTTTCTCGAGCGTGGAGGAATGAAGGCGATGAGAAAGCGTGTGGAGATCCGCACCAAGCTCGCTTGCAGAGTCCATAAGACAATGCAGTTTCAGCTTCGCGTCGTCCGGCGCATTGTCGACCAGTTCGGAAGCGTTATCCAGATCAAGCGCGAGCAGCGCAACGCGCTGGCTGAAGTCGTCATGAAGTTCCGATGCCAGCCGGCTGCGCTCGTTTTCCTGCGCATTCATTAAGCGTCCGCTCAGTTCCAACTGCGCTCTTCTAGCCATCTCGAGCTGACTTCGGCTGAATTGTAGATAACCCACAAGAACGATGAGACCAATGATGATTGCAATTCCGGAGACCCAAAACCACCTTGCGCGCTCCCATAGGGATGCCACTTGGAACCGTACCTCGCTGCCGGGAGGAAGATCGCGCTCCTGAAAGCCCCAGTGTTGAAGAGCTCTCCAGTCAAAGATGTAGGCGTTGTTGCCCTTCACTCCGGGAATATCCCGGAGCTTGTCGCCATTGAGAATCCTTCTCGCCATAGCCGCCGCAGTCCGGCCTTCCTCCGCCCAGCTGATCAGATCGCCACCGACCGGCCCATTTCCAATTCCCCCATCATCCAAGACGAAAACTGGAGCGTTTGCGGCATTGGCGATCATGGGAGCTGATTGACTTGCATTGATGAAGTGGTTCCCCGCCGCGTCTTCCATAAGTGAGGTGTGAAGGACAACCGTGTCATTCGGTAGCTGCCCAAGCCTCTTGAGCAGCGAGGGCATGTCGAGATCGGTCAAGTAGGTAACATCAAGGCTCGATTCGTATCTGCTCAGGCCGCTTTTGACTTCAGCCTCAATGACCTGATCAAAAGCACCTCTGCCACCCACCACCACGACATGTTTCGTTCTTGGCTGCAGCTTCAGTGCGGCAAGTAATGTTTTCTCCGGTTGTGTCACCGACCGAATGCCCACGAAGTAATATCCAGGCTTCAGCCGCTCGACCATTTCCTCGGTGACTCCACTGTAGACAACCGGAATGTTAGAAAATGAGCGCTCGTGAGTCTCGATCAGAAACTTCAGGGACGCCGGGCCAACCGTGACAATCACATCAGGTCGACGGTGTGAGTATTTCTGAATGTACCAATCGCGAAATTTCTGCTGACTGACTTCATCGGGGAACAGGGTTGCCTCAAGGCTCTCGCTATATAGCTCAATCTGATAAGGAGACTGTTCCAGGCCTTCTGCGACCGCACGATCGATCCTGGCAACGCCTGGTGACGAGATAGAACCAAAATCATTGAAGATCAAAACGCGGCGGATTTGTCTTAACGTTTGCGCTTGGATTGATTGCCGAGAAAAGTTCGCTAAGAGCGAGAGTGTTGCGGCGGCCGCAAAAATCACGACCAGAACTGCTGTCGTGTCGCGGACGCGTGAATGAAGTAGGCCGGAGACTAGCGGATCCGGTACGTGTCGCTGCTCCACATGATCGAGCACTGCGAACCTCCCTCAGCGGCGTACCAAGGCGAGCCTGGTAGCGATACTAGGTAGGGAAAAGTGCCTAACAGAAGGGCACAAAATCCATCGCATGCGTTCTGTGGAATGTCTATTCCCGATGGTGAGTCTCACAAAGCTTTGGAGGCTCGGATAGACGCGTTTGAAGTGGATGAGAAGGTTGGGCACCTTTTGAGAATCGAATTCTAGAATTGCGGGTCCTTCTCGGAATCCTTACAGCAGATCTTCCTAAAGCAGACCTCGAACGTGAGACAGAATACCAATCGCAGCAATCGATAGCTATTGTGACTTTTGACAGTACCTCTCATGCGCGCGAACAGTGACCGGATGTAACGGATCATCAACGGAAAGTATCGGTTAGCTATCCATTAGGGATTTCCCTAGTTGATGGTCACGACACTTGATCCTAACAATATCGGCAACCTGTGGCGGAAGGCTGCAACGGGTCACTCGGAGGCTGATGCCCTATGACGTCGCATTCCAAGACCACGTGGAAAAGTATCCGCTCTCTTTGGCTTTCGCCACTGACCCTTTCTCTCATCTTGATGCCGGCTGTTCAGGCAAACTCTCAGGAGGCCCAGCAGCCCGACATTCAGCAGCTAAAAGACAAGCTCCAGCGCCTCGAGCAGTCAATGCAGCAGCTTCAACAACTCCAGCAGTCGATCGAGGAATTGAGAGCCCAGATAAACGCGCTCGAGACCAAGAGCACATTGGACAGCGAAGTGGCGTCGTTGAAAGCGGTTGCGCCGCCCGCAACAAACGTCAAGACTCCCTCAGCAGTCATGCCTCTCATAACGGTTAGCAAGCCCACGCCGAAACAAGAGCCGCAAGAAGATGCCAAGCAGACCTCGGAACACGAAATTAAACCGGCTCCCGAAGGAACTTTTCAGATGTATGGCTTCGCCATGCTCGATGCCGGTTACAACTTTGGGCAGATCGATCCGAATTGGTTCGACGTTATGCGTCCGACCAAGCTGCCGGCGTTTAACAACGAATTTGGACCGAGTGGGAATGTCTTCTTCAGCGTTCGGCAGACGCGGTGGGGAGTCAAGACAACCTTCCCCACCGGTCATGGCGACCTGAAGACAATTTTTGAGTTTGAACTCTTTGGCACAGGTGTCGATCAGGGGCAGACTACTTTCCGTTTGCGTCATGCGTGGGGCGAGTTGGGCCAGATCGGCGCGGGGCAAACGTGGAGTCCGTTTATGGACCCGGATGTCTTTCCTAATTCAATTGAGTATTGGGGCCCGACTGGGATGGTCTTTTTCCGTAACATCCAGGCGCGTTGGACCCCCTGGCGGAAGGGTGACAGCGACTTTATGATCGCCGCCGAACGGCCCGGGGCAAGCGCTGACGGCGGCCAGTATGCGGGCCGAATCGAATTGGCGGGTGTGACTCCCCAGTTCACTCTGCCCGATATCTCTGCGCAAGGCCGTTGGGCTGGCGAGGCCGGACATCTGCAGGTTGCCGGCATCTTCAGAAAGATCAGCTGGGCCGATCTGAATGCAACCCCGACGCTGAATATCCACGGCACGGTATACGGCTGGGGCGTCAACACGAGCGCCAATGCCAAGTTCGACAAATCGGATACGGGGCGATTCTCTGTGGTCTACGGGCACGGCATCGAGAACTACATGAACGATGCGCCAATCGATGTCGGCGTCAAGAACAATTTCGGCAATCTCACCAATCCAATTACAGGAGTTGCGCTTCCCGTCCTTGGAATCGTCGCTTTCGACGACCACAATTGGAACGATCGCTTCAGCAGCACAGTCGGCTACTCCTACGAGAACATCTCCAATTCGCCTCAAGAGCTTGGTTCCGATTTTCATCAGGGACACTATGCGCTGGCCAACCTCCTCTATTACCCCACCAAGAACGTCATGATGGGCGGCGAATTTCAGTTCGGCCGGCGCGTGAACTTTGCCGACGGATGGAACTACAACGACTACAAATTGCAGTTCTCGTTCAAATACAACTACGGGAAGACGGTTTCCTACGCGGTGAAATAAGGACGGGTGAATCAACGCCAGATCTCACACAACTGCGATGGCCTCGAACGCGCGACGAAAAGGAGTCCAGAATGATCACGAAAAAGATTTCAATTGCATTGCTCTTATCAGCGACGTTCACAGGGAGCCTCCTGCCGCCAGCGATAACGGCGCAGAGTAAAGCGACAAGCCCGGTTGCTCCCAGGCGGGAGCAGGTGGAGGCAGTTGTCAAAGAGGCTTATGAGAAATTCAAGGGCGACACGAGCGGGAAGAACGCTGACTACATTCCCTACCTTGCCCAAGTGGATTCGAAAATGTTTGGGATCGCGATCGTCACAACTGACAATCAAGTCCTCACCATGGGCGACGTCGACTACTCGTTCTCAATCCAGTCGATCTCCAAAGTGTTCACTCTTGCGCTGGCCATGGATGAGCTCGGAGCTGATGCAGTCTTCAAAAAAATAGGATCTGAGCCTACAGGACGCGCGTTCAACTCGCCCATTGCAGTGGTAGACATGCCGTCACACACAGGCAATGCGTTCGTCAACGCCGGGGCCATTGCCACGACCAGCCTAATCTCCGGCGCAAATGAAGATGAGAAATGGAACAAGATTCTTGAATTCTACGGCAAGGCGGCGGGAGACAAGCTGAAGCTCATCGACGAAGTCTACAAGTCAGAAGCAGCAACGAACACCGGAAACAAGGCGCTGTCATATCTTCTCGCGAAGTATGACCGAATTTACGCCGATCCGTTCGAGTCTGTCGATGTCTACACCAAGCAATGCTCCGTGGGCGTGAACGCGGTCCAACTTGCGCGCATGGGAGCAACGCTGGCCAACAACGGAATCAATCCCGCGACCGGCGAGCAAGTGATCAAGCCGGAGAACATTCCTCACATTCTGAGCGCGATGGCGATGGCAGGCCTCTATGACGGCTCGGGCGGATGGGCTTGGAAAGTCGGCCTGCCAGCGAAGAGCGGCGTAGGTGGGGGCATCGTTGCGATTGCCCCTGGCAAGGGCGCTATTGCCGTATTTGCACCACCATTGGATGAAGCAGGAAACAGCGTGAAGGCTCAAGAAGTCATCGACTATGTCTCGGAGAAGCTCAACTACAACCTTTTTTCACCGAGTTCGGTCAGTTTGAAATGACTTAGCTCGCCGCAAGATGCACGTGATGAGAACAAGCGCCAGCCTTCGAGACTGATCATGCTCTGTTTTTAGTTTCATTCCAGATGATATGTCTCGTTCGAGAATCCGGCAGGAGGATGAAACGTGGAGCAGGCTTCATTGAAAGCACTCTCAAGTGCCGGAATCTTGTTTACGATCACGTTCTGCTGCAGCTTCGCGAACGGGCAATCCGCCGATTCTATTGGGCCCGATCCGACGAGTAATCCTCCGACCACCGATCAGGTGCTGAAGAAGGTAGATCAGTTGGTTCAACAGAACGAACGGCTTGAAAAACAAAATCGCGAGTTGATGGGTCAGATCACGTCAATGCGACAGGCGCTGGCAAGACGGTCGGATGCCGTGGAACCTGATGCGGTGGAAGCCGATGCGACAGCGAGAGCGCTACAGAGCGCGGTCGCGGAAGAAACCCAGCCCAAATTGAGCGATGTTTCATTCTCAAAGCCTCGAATCAAGTCTGGTGCATCGACAGAGTCCATCAATTCGATGGCGAGACCAGTTGCTGCAGATGGAATGCCGTTGGCATCCGCCAGTATGGCGCAGGGCGAAGAGGGACCAACGAACTGGGGCACCTACAAGACCAACCAGGGGTTCAAAGTTGCGCAGACAGAACATGGAGACTTAAGTATCAGCCTGTATACCTACGCGCGCTACCTGAACCAGAGGGCTCTGGAGCCAACATACACAAGCTATTTCGGTGTGACTACGAACCTTCAACAGCGCCAGGACTTCCAACTCAACAAGGCACAGTTCAAGTTCCTCGGCTGGATGATGGACAAGAGGCTCCGCTACTTTCTCTACGCATGGACCTCCAACGCCTCTCAGGGCCTGGGCGCTCAAGTGGTGCTGGCTGGGAATCTGACCTACATCTTTAACAAGTATGTCGCTCTGGGTCTCGGAATCTATTCACTGCCCGGCGCGCGGTCGGTCGAAGGCAATTTTCCGTATTGGCTTTCAGTGGATAGCCGTCTCATCGCCGACGAGTATATGCGTCCCTCCTATTCCTCGGGGATCAAGGTCTCAGGCACGCTTGCCAAAGGACTGGTCTACCAGAGCATGATTGCCAACAACCTCAGCACGCTCGGTGTGAGCGCCGCGCAGCTCCCCAATTACTTCCAGACCAACTCAACCGCGCTCGTCTGGATGCCGACTACGGGCGAATTCGGCTCAGGCTTTGGCGACTTCGAAGGGCATGAACAGGTGGCAACGAGATTGGCCGGCCACTTCACATATAGCAAGGAGAACAAGCAGAGCCAGCCGGGCACCGATGCTCCCGACAACACTCAGCTCAGACTCTCCGACGGAAGCATCATTTTTACGCCCAACCTCTTCGGGCCTGGCATCGCCATCACCGATGCGGTTTACAAGATGTCCTCTATCGACGGAGGAATCAAATATCGCGGCTATGCGCTCGAGGGGGAGTTCTACCTTCATCGGCTGAGTAATTTCCAAGGGACCGGTACATCAGTCCTTCACTCGAACTCCGACCGCGGATACCAGCTTCAGGCTTCGGCGATGGTGTTGCCCAAGACTCTCCAGGGTTATGTTGGAGGTTCAGAAATCATTGGCAATTATGGACGCCCGTGGGACTTTCGAGCGGGCGTGAACTACTTCCCGTACAAGAACAGAGTTGTCCGCTGGAACACCGAGTTTCTCTACCTGTATAGATCCCCGGTTGGCTACACATCTGTTCCATTTCCATTCGGTGGCACTGGACCGATCTTCTACACAACGCTCGAAATGGCATTCTGAGAGTTCACGGAAGATGGAACCGGAGTAGATGCCGAGCGCTCAATTGGAGACTCTCATGAAACAGCCATTCGGATTGTGGCGTCATCAAGCAGCCAGACTCCTTTTGGCCGCGGGCCTTTCGCTGCCAATGCTCTGCGCGTCCGGCACCGCGCAGTCCAAGAATTCGGATCAGTATGAATTGGATGACAGTCACTTTCATCTCACTAACTACATTCAGGAAGGCACCGATATTCATGACTTTCTGAAGATGATGGGTACGAAGGTTGGCCGAGTCGCATTGTTCGGAATTCCGTTGCAGCAGCAATGGTCGTATGAAAACTCCGGCGACTACGCTCCGACCTACTATCTGCAAACCGACGCACCGCTCTATTACTACTCATTTACTGATGCGTACATCGCGATGGCATACCGATCGCTCTCCAGGGAAGAACAGGCGCGTTTCGACCCAATGATCACAGGGTTCAACCCGACCGACATGTACGCGGCAGACCATATCCGGCGAGTCCTCCAAACCTTTCCGGGTGTCTTCTCAGGAATCGGAGAATTCTCTATTCACAAGGAATTCGTCTCTGCCAAGGTTGCGGGAGAGACCGCGTCACTGACGAATCCGGCACTCGACAGAATCCTTGATTTTGCCGCGGAGGTCGGCCTCGTCGTTCTTATTCACAACGACATGGATGTGCCTTTCGCAAAAGAAGGCTCACCGCCCGCATACCTCGCCCAGATGAAGGCCCTCCTCAGACGCCACCCAAACACGACGATTATCTGGGCCCATACGGGTATGGGACGAGTGGTTCGCCCAATCAAGAACCATGCAGCAACTCTTGCAGAAATCCTTGGAGATCCCGCATTCAAAAATGTCTTTTTCGATATCTCGTGGGACGAGGTAGCGAAGTACATTATCGCTACGCCCGAATCAACCCGGATCGCAGCCGATCTGATCAATCGCTTTCCCGATCGCTTTCTGTTCGGCACCGACGAGGTCGCTCCGAAAAGCCAGGAGTCGTACCTGAAGATCTATTACGAATATGACCCGTTGTGGAAACTGCTGAACCCGGATGCACGCGAGAAGGTGCGCAAAGGAAACTACGAGCGACTCTTCGATCAAGCCCGTCCCAAAGTGCGGACTTGGGAGGCTGCTCATGCAAAATGACGATTTGAGGGTTGCCGGGGGCAATCGCTTCGGACGCCTACTCCGAGCCAAAACGGCATCACAGATAGGAATCCGGGGCGATGCGAATGTCATTTCGCGCATTTTCGGGCTGCAATGGGCGCATTTCGCCGCGGCAATTCACGTGAGCGAATAGTCGCTTTTCCGGACAATTGACCTCAAAACCTCCTGCAGTTTGCCGACGTGAACGATTGAAGACCTTATCATCGGTCAGCTTGATAGCAAACACGAATTGGGCTGTTGCCGGTGGCCGCAATTCTCAGCGAGGATAAATCTCAGTTGTTGGCAACGGGCCAAAGCACTCATTGAGGGTCGGTTGCGCGCAATTCAGGGATTACTCTCCGATACGGCTACCGTTCAGCTATCTCGAGCAGTGCGATGCAGAAGGACAGAAAGCCCACTTTTCAACGACAGAGAATCCGCGCAAAGTGCATTGCTAAGGCAGCCAATGCTCTCTAGCGCGTAGAACAGAATTAGAGACTTGGCTGATTTTCGGTTAGATTTCCGGATTTCGCTATTTTTGTGGGGGTAAATTCAGCAATGCGCTTGCCAATTGTAGGGACTAGGCGACTGAGCACTTCTAAGCCGATTTTCGAGAGGCCACAGACAGTCCGGGTGGGCGCAATCTTGGGCAGAGCCACGAATCTTCCGTAAAAACAAAAGCGGCTGAGAGGTCGCAATCCATTGATTAATATGTTGGTTGAATGGTGCGCCCGGAGAGATTCGAACTCCCGACCTACTGATTCGTAGTCAGTCGCTCTATCCAGCTGAGCTACGGGCGCACACGTGCGGCTTCGAACGAAACCAACACCAGATTATCAGGCTTTCCGTGGGGTTGCAATGTGACTGTCAGGCAGCGGGCGCAGGCTCAAGAGCCGCGGGTGGAAACGCAAAAGGCACTTCTTCAATCACCTGCAGCCCGGCGCTTCTTACAAGCTGTATAACCGCAGCCGCGTTCAACCGCGTAGCGTCATATTCCACCCGCAGGGTATGCGCATCCCGATCGAAGCAGAGTCGGCGGATCCCATACACCTCGCGCGATTTTGCCAGGGCGAACGTCACGGCTTCGGTTGGCGGCGTAGCGTAGCGCAACACAATATCCACCGTTGTCATACTAAAAGCATAGCAGTTTCGGTCAGCGTAGCGTTCAGAACCCGCTTCAGGAGATGCTTCGCCTCAGAATCATCTGCGGCCCGTTGCGCTGAGTCTCGTTAAGAAGCCCCGCCGGTGCGATGACTTTCAAGCGAAAGGGTATCCGCCGATCGTTCTTCCGGGTCTTTACATCTCCTGTTTCGCCATTGCCACGGTCGCCAGCGTTGCACCCAGGCCCATCGTCTCGACGGCCGACGATGGCACAATCACCATCGATCCCTTTTCCCGGATCGCTTCATAGAGCATGTTCATCCCGCGCAGATGTAATGCGCCCGGGTTGTCGTTATAGACCCGTGATGCCTCTGCAAATTGATCGGATACCTGCACTTCTGCCGCGCCAAGGATCACACGTGCCTGGCGTTCTCGCTCCGCCTGCGCCTGCCGCGACATTGCATCCTGCAGTCCCTGCGGAATGCGCACGTCCCGCACCTCTACCGACTGCACTGTGATCCCCCACGGATTCGTTTTGTCGTCCAGGATGCGTTGTAACTCCCGGCCGAGCGTCTCTCGCTCCGTGATCATCTGTGCCAGTTCGTGGCGGCCGATAGATTCGCGCAGAGCAGTCTGCGCGCTCAGGGTGATGGCCTCGAGATAGTTCTCGACCTCGAGAATCGACTTTTCGGCATTCCATACCAGCCAGAACACGATGGCATCGACGTCGACGGGCACGGTATCGCGCGTCAGCGTGGACTCTGCTGTGACGCTGGCGACACGTACGCGCTGGTCTACATACGGGCTTAGCGTCTCCAACACTGGAACAATAAAGAAGATTCCCGGCCCGCGCAGCCCGACGTAGTGCCCCAAGCGCAGCAGGGCGACCTTTTCCCACTGCCGAATCACCTTGATGGCAACTAACAGATACAAACCGATGACTGCGCCGATCACGGGGAAAATCGGACCACGCATTACAAGGCTTAAAAGGAATCCAGCCAGCAGACAAATCACAAATGCTGTTAGGGCCACTCCGTTCAGTTGCAGATTTCCTGTCCTGGTCATATCTCATCTCCTGCGGTTCGGCTCATCGGCCGTGGTCCGCAACTGATCCAATAAATCCTGAGTCGTGAATCCTGCGGCGCCCGCGCGCGCAATAACATCGGAGATAATCTGCGCCAACTGACGCTGCCGCTCGTCGTCCGCACGCGGAAACTTCTGATCGCTGATGAACGTTCCTGTCCCTTGATGCGTCTCGAGCATGCCGCCGTACTCCAGTTCGCGGTAAGCACGCACCACCGTGTTCGGATTGACTTCAAGATCGACCGCAAGCCGGCGCACGGTGGGCAACTGATCACCGGCGTTCAATGCGCCTGAGGCAACCGCTCCGCGCACCTGGTCCACGATCTGCCGGTACACCGGTACGCCAGTGTGCAGGTCGAGGTGAAAGGTGAATGCCGGTTTGGAGCGTGCGTTCATATGTACCAGAATACTAGTACACTGGTTCAATTCTAAAATCAAGAGGAAATTTCAAATATTCCGCGGGTTCTCCTCCCGAAGTCCGTCCTCCGGAACTTGTCATCCGGGGCGTCGAGGGATCTCTACCCGCGACCGTGGTCCATCGCGCCCGTCAACCCGCTGTATATTGGGAAAACTATGCCAACGGTGAAACTGGGAAGACGAGTCCGTAACTCCTTCCGGATCAGCACACACCTGTGGGTTCACAGAGAATGTGAAAGCAAAAAGCTCAAAAGGGTTGCTACAGACTGTTCAGATAGTTTCGGATTTCAGGGTTTGACCAGTCGGGATCGCCAACGATCTTGCGCCGGATGACGCCCTTGCGGTCGATGATGTAGGTTTCCGGCCAACCTTCGGTTCCGTACATCTTCGCGACAGTCTGGTCCGGATCGCGCACCGTGTTCAGATCCACGTGATAGCGATTGATGAACCGATGATACGACCCGGGATCTGAATCGATGCTGACCGCAAGGATGGCAAGGTCGGGCCGATCGCGGTGCAGTTGTTCAAGTGCCGGTGTCTCCTGGACGCATGGCGGACACTGACTCCACCAGAAGTTCAGCAGAACCACTTTGCCGCGATAGCTTGCCAGATGGATCGAGTTCTCGCCGTCATTGACGGTGAAGTCGGGAGCGGCCTTGTCGGCGTTGGCCGGATGCGCACCACGATCGCAGCCACAGGCAAGCGACAGGGCAACAAGAGAACAAAGGGCAATGAATCCAGGAAGGCGCACCTCCTTATAATACGGAGCGACGGGTACGGAAAGAAAGGCCGAGGGACAATGACGGACAAACCGGATGCAGACGGAACAGTCGGGCGGACTTGGAAGCCTGTACTCGGCCTCTCCGATGAGCCCGGCGAGCCGTTGTCCATTCCCGCACGCGCTGGCACCGTCTTCGATCAGCCCGAACCCGAGCCGCTGATCGAACTCACAGTCGTCATTCCGGCACGGAACGAAGAGCAGAGTCTCAGTGCGTGCCTCGAGTCTCTTGTCGCGCAGTCTGAAGACATCTTCCACCTCGGCCGCGACTGGGAACTGATCGTCGTCGACGACCACTCCACCGACCGCACAGCGGAGATTGCCCGCAAATTTCCCAGCGTCACGGTTGTTCAGGCCGCGAAGCTCGAAAAAGGCTGGACAGGGAAGAACAACGCCATCTGGACCGCAGCACGCAAAGCGCGCGGCCGCTGGATTCTGTTTACCGACGCCGACACCATCCACGAACCCGGCGACCTGCACCGAGCCATCCACGAAGCCACGCGCAACAAGGTTGGCGTCCTTAGCTATTCGCCCCGGCAACTCGTGACCGGTCTGGCGCAGCGCACCCTGATGCCGCTCGTGTTCTCGGAACTCGCCCTTGCTTACCCGCCGGCAAAGGTCTCCGATCCCAATCAGCGCGTCGCCGCGGCAAACGGGCAGTTTCTCCTCGTTGAACGCGAGGCCTATCGCCGCCTGGGGGGGCATCCATCCGTTGCCGACCGGGTGCTCGAAGACGTGGAACTCGCCTTTGTCGCCAAGCGCCGCAAAGTGGGACTGCGCTTCCGCTACGCACCGGATGCCTTGAGCACCCGAATGTATCGCACAACCGCGGCGATGATCGAGGGCTGGACCAAGAATCTTGCTCTGCTGTTCAACAACGCCTTGGCTACCGCGCTGTGGAAAATGCTGGACATCGTGCTGCTGGTGGGTTTGCCGTGGCTCGCAATCCACCTGTGGAACGCCCGCTTCAGCCCTCATTCGCTGGAGTGGCTGGGCGCGGGGTGGGTGCTGCTTCTTCTTTGGTTGCGAACGCTGTTTCGCTTCTACGCGCGAGTCGCGAAATCGAATTTTCCGTTCGTCGATTGCGCCATTTCTCCCCTTGGATTGCCCCTGTTTGTTGCGCTTTTGTATCGCAGCTGGTTCAAGCATCGGGTTCTTAAGCAGGTAAGCTGGAAGGGAAGAACCTACCCTGGATGAATCGTGATTTGGCATAACTTCATTCAGTTGAGTGGCATAGATCGATGGGTTGAAGTGAAAGATTGTAACGTCGAGCCGCTCCAGGCATCTATTAGGTATGAGGGAAGAATGATCGAACTCACGCGACGGGCGACATTTTCTGCATCGCATTACTACTGGAACGACGCCTGGTCAAAGGAGAAGAACGAGGAGGTCTTTGGCCGTTGCGCCCGACGCAACGGTCACGGCCACAACTACACTCTCGAAGTCACAGTTTCGGGCAATCCCGACCCAGTCACCGGATTCGTCGTAGATCTCAAATGGCTAAAGGACGTGATCGAAAATGAAGTGCTGGCCGCATACGATCATCGCCACTTGAACCTGGAGGTGCCGGAATTTGCCGACTCGAAGCTGGTTCCGACAACGGAAAATATCGCGGTCTCTGCCTGGAAGCGCTTGGAACCTGCAGTCGCCAAAGCAGGCGGAGCACATCTGACTCGTGTGCGTATTTACGAGACGCCGGAAATCTTCGCCGAGTACCGGGGAGATCGCTGATGCCGACCGCCTACTTCGGCCGCCGCTATACGCTGAGTGCCAGCCACAGGCTGCATTCCGACGCGCTTTCAGACGAGGCAAATCGCGCAACGTATGGCAAGTGCAACAATCCCCACGGTCACGGGCACAACTACATCGTCGAGGTGCTCGTTGGCGGACCAGTGGATGTCGAGACGGGTATGGTTGTGAATATGGCTACGCTCGATGAAGTGGTGCAAACATCCGTTCTGGAGCGGTTTGACCATACAAATTTGAACTATGATCCGCTGTTTGTGAATCAAGTGCCAACGACAGAGAATCTTTGTAGGGCTGTATTTGGAGTACTGAAAGAGGCGCTGCCAAAGGGCGAATTAGCCTGGGTACGCGTAGAAGAAACCGAGAACAACTTTTTTCGAGTTCTGCGGTGAATGATTTTTGAACGGCGCCCGATTCCCCTGGGCGAAAGGACATAAGCAATGGCGCAACCTATTGCAGTGAGCAAGTCAATTCGCAGGGCAGCAGAAAGTGAAGGCCGGACTCGCGGGCTTCAGCACGCAGGAGATGTATCGCGAAATACTGATTCGCCTGGGCGAAGACCCCGATCGTGACGGCCTGATGCAAACTCCCACCCGCGTCGAGAAATCAATGGCATTTCTCACGAAGGGCTATACCGAAGACCCTGAGAAGATACTGCACGGCGCGTTGTTCGACGTTGACTACGACGAGATGGTCATCGTGAAGGATGTGGAGATGTTTTCGCTCTGCGAGCACCACATGCTTCCATTCTTTGGCAAGGTACACGTGGCCTACATCCCCAACGGAAAGGTAATCGGCCTGAGCAAGATTCCGCGGCTGGTTGAGGTCTTTGCACGTCGCCTGCAAGTGCAGGAACGGCTCACGCGCCAGATTGCGGACACCATTCAGGAAGCAATCAATCCACAAGGCGTTGGAGTGGTCATCGAGGCCCGCCATCTCTGCATGATGATGCGCGGCATTGAAAAGCAGCACTCGTCAACGGTGACATCGGCGATGGTCGGATGCTTCCGCCAGAAGGAAACGCGCACCGAATTCCTTTCGCTTGTGCGGCAGAATGGCGTTGGTTCGCTGTGAAGTTCGCGTCATTCGACTAAAGTAGTTGGGTGAACGGATTATTGGTTATTGACAAGCCAGGCGGCATTACAAGCCACGATGTGGTGAGCCGCTTGCGCAAGATTACCGGCGAGCGCTCCATCGGCCATCTTGGCACTCTCGATCCCATGGCTACCGGTGTATTACCGCTGTTGATGGGAAAATTTACCCGCCTGGCGCAATACTTCTCGGCTTCGGAAAAAAGCTACACCGGATCGATTCGCTTCGGATTCGCAACCGATACCTACGATGCTGACGGCGATCCCGTCGGTACCCAAACGCATCCCTCATTCACTCTGGAACAAGTACGCACCGCCGCATCGCGCTTCGGCGGCGATATGGAACAGATGCCGCCACCATTTTCCGCCAAAAAGATTGCCGGAACGCCGGCATACAAACTCGCCCGCGCCGGCAAGCCGGTGGAACTCAAGCCTGCGAAGATCTGCATCCGGTCCTTCGCAATCAGCGCGATCGATGGCGAAGAGGCTTCGTTTGAGATGAGTATCACCGCCGGCGGCTATGTCCGCTCGGTAGCGCATGAACTTGGCCAGGATCTTGGATGCGGCGCGTATCTCAGCAGCTTGCGCCGCACTCAGGCTGGAGTATTCACACTCGCCGATGCCCACGCACTGGAAGAAGTGGAGCCGATGTCTGCCGATCTCGTGGCACTCGAGAGACACTGCATTCACCCGCGCAGTTTGTTAACGGAGATGCCGTCCGTCGGCGGCGACGATGTGTCGCTCGGCCGTCTGCGGAACGGCGCCCAGGCGAACCTACCGGAGTTTTCGCAAGCGCCGATGGTGAAGGTTTTTGCCAGTCAGCGCGAACTTGTCGGCATCGCCAAGCGCGTGGCGGGGACGCTGTTTCAACCCGTCGTGGTGATGGGCTAGGCCTTTCAATTTGACTGCGGTCGCTATCGGATTCCTACCTGTCCGCGTACCGACTCAATCAGCTTCTCTGAGTCATATCCGACACCGGCCTTGAACACCGTCTCGATCTTCTCGATGTCTTCGATGTTCTTTGACGGATCGCCCTTGATCAGCAGAATGTCGGCTTGCATGCCGGGCGCTAGCGTTCCGATGCGATCCTGCCGGCCGAGATAGACTGCGCCATTCTCCGTGGCGATGTGGATGGCTTCCAAGGAAGTGAAGCCGGCTTCCACCAGCAACTCTACTTCCCGCTGATCCCCGAATCCGGGCAACACACCCCCGTTCCCGGTTGGGTCGGGACCGGCCAACAGCAATCCGCCAGCCTTGACAAACGCAACCTCGAAATCCATCTCTTTCCGCATCAGCGCACCCATCGGAGAACTCGCCGGTATGCGCGCTCGAGCCGACAAATAACTCTGCGCCGACTCCGCAGACATTGCCTGAATCACCCGCGTCTGCAACCGGGGCCGCAACGGCACACCGGATTCAAAGACCGGCAGAGTGGAAGTCACAGCAACGTGATGCGAGACAAGGTTGCTGATGAGTTCCTTCACCTGAGGACTATCCACGGCAATCGTGCTCCACGCATTTCCGCGGCCGCTAGCCTGCGGGCATAGATCGACTTTCTTATCGGCAACGAACTCAGTGTCCGAGAAAACCGGTCCGTGCTCAAGATCGTCTATACCCAGCGCGACTGCTTCGGGCCACGTGACCGAGCAAAGATGCCCGGTAAGCTTCATCTTATGTGCGTGCGCCTCCTGGATTGCGGCGCCAAGTTCCTCTCGCGTGATGTTCATGTAAGCCTTGAAAGACGTCATGCCTTCGCCGGCCCAGTAGTCCACCAGCCGCTTTGCGTCATCGGGTCCGGTCAACTCATGCATCTGCGCGAATCGTGTGTGCGGCCCCTCGAGATACGGAGCGCTCGCGTCCATCGCCGGCCCCGGCATCAGTCCGCTGTCGATGCGCTCTTTTAGCTTCAGGTCTGTATAGGGTTCAACGCTGCCGGTCGTTCGCATCGTTGTGACGCCGGCAGCTAAATACATGCGAGGAGCGGTGTAGGGGATCTCAGCAGCAAACAGTCCGGGCTCGCCCAGCTCTCCGTGTTCACTCACCTGCACGGTAATTGAATCCGTATAGTACAAGTGATCGTGCATGCCGACGATTCCGGGAATTACCGTGAACCCGGTGCGATCGAGTACCTGGGCCCCTGCAGGGACCTGCACGGATGCAGCCGGCCCAATGGACGTGATCTTTCCGCCAGCGATGACCAACGTTTGGTCTTCCTTCGGTTCCGCACCGGTTCCATCAATCACTTTCACGTGATTGAGAACCAAAACCGGCGCGTTGACTGAGACGAATGGAGCAACGTCGCGCGCCGTTTGCGCCTGCATTGAGATCGAGACAGTGACAGTTAGACCGCACACCAACAACATTGATCGCTTCATGGATTTACCTCGAGCCGAGCAGGGAAGAGATTTGCTTGAGTATCTTAAAGGCTCCGGCGCTCCCGAGGATAGTATTTAGCTCTTCGATCGTTTACTTGTGCAGAAGTGGCGAAAGGACCGGCAACATTGTCTTTGCGATGATCTCCGACCCTTTGGCGGTGGGATGAATTCCGTCTCCCTGGATCGTCCCTGGCACATTCACCAGATCTTTGTAGATCATTGGTACGAATGCAGTGTGATGCTTTGCAGCGAGGTCACGATAAACCTGGTCGAATGCACTGATGTAATCCTGGCCGTAATTCGGTGGCAGCGTGATTCCGGCGAGAAGGACCTTAATGTGAGCACTGTCCAGGGCAGTCAACACGGCATCAAGATTTTTTCGGGTCTGCTCCAGGGGAAGGCCACGCAGGCCGTCGTTTCCCCCGAATTCCACGATTGCGATCGCGGGATGTGTCTCCAGTACGGAGCGTATATTTGCCACCGCGTCTTTGGTCGTCGCCCCGCTTGTGCCCATATTCGATACCTTGTAGGTATAGCTGCGCTGGTCCAGATCCCGTTGCAGAGCGTCGGGATACGACTGGCCGGAGTTCAAGCCATAGCCTGCGGTGATGCTGTCGCCATAGCAGACAATCAATGGCCGGCCGGCAGCGATCGATGGGAGAACAAAGATCGACAGACACAACGAAACGATAATCCTGCGCCAAGCGTCCACATCAACAGTGTAATGTCGCAGAAAGGGAACGTTCTTTCGACATGAGTCGTATACATACAGGAGGCAATCCCGGGTGATTGAAGTCCGTGACGTAAAGCGCTGGATCCAGAACGGCTCAAGGCGGGTGGACATCCTGAAAGGAATTTCGCTCAGCATTCCGGCTGGTCAGTTCATTGCCATTGTGGGAGCTAGTGGCAGCGGGAAGAGCACTCTGCTCGGTTTGCTGGCTGGCCTGGATACGCCAAGCGAGGGCGAGATCTGGCTTGATGGTACGCCGATTCACAACCTGGCAGAAGAAGACCTCGCCGCTGTGCGTGGTCGCAAAATCGGCTTCGTCTTTCAGTCGTACCAATTGATTTCCACTTTGACAGCGCTGGAGAACGTGCTGCTCCCGTTCGAACTGAATGTCGAAGGCAACGGGCTGAAGCAGGCTCGGTCGCTGCTCGAGGCTGTTGGTCTTGGGGAGCGCATGGATCACTATCCCGTGCAGCTCTCAGGTGGCGAGCAGCAGCGTGTTGCACTGGCCCGCGCATTCGTCGTCAATCCGCCGATTGTGATGGCCGACGAACCCACAGGAAACCTGGATTCCGCCAATGGGCGTCTCGTGCTGGATCTGCTTCTCGAGCGCAACAGTCATGCCGGCGCGACGCTCGTTCTCGTCACACACGATCCTGAAATTGCGGCCCGCGCCGATCGCAAGATTGTTCTAAAAGACGGCATAATTATCGAAGATACGCTTCCTTCTGTTCCCGTTGAAGCCTTGGTCCAAAACGAGGAAGGAAATGGCTGACCGAGCACTGAGTTGGCCGCGAGCTGCAGCGATTGCATGGCGGGATTTGAAGTCCGCACCCGGCAAGTTCGCGTTCGTTGTGCTCTCGGTCGCCGTCGGCGTGGCCGCACTTGTCGGCGTCCGCGGGTTCAGCGAGAGCTTTCGAACCACGCTGATGACAGAGGCCCGATCGCTGATGGCAGGCGATCTGAGCGCGCGTGTTTTTCGCCAGCCGGATGCGGAAGAGTCGCGGAAACTCTCAGCTTTGGAGAAGGGAATTCCGGGGAGCGATCTGACGTGGGTGACAGAGACGGTCTCGATGGCGTCCGTTCCGCCCGATCCTGTGCCGATTCTAGTCACACTGAAAGCGGTCGATCCCACCCGATATCCGTTTTATGGATCGGCTCAATTGGAGCCGGCGATGAGTCTTCGTCAGGCGCTCGAAGGCGATTCCGCAGTGGTTGCCGAGGAGTTCCTGATTCGACTGAACGCGCATGTCGGTGAGTCGTTGCGGCTGGGTGGCAAGAATTTCAAGATAGCAGCGATCCTTGCGCAGGAGCCGGACCGCATTTCGGCAGGAGCGGGCATGGGGCCGCGTGTGATGGTCTCGCGTGCATCTCTTGAGGACACTGGACTGCTGGCGCCGGGGAGTCGCGCTGCGCAACGACTGCTGCTGAAGCTGCCACAAACGGCGGACGCCGCGGCTGTCCGCAAGCAGGTGGAATCGATCCTGCCGGACGCTCAGGTGATGGACTTCAAGGAAGGGAATCCGGCCCTGAGTCAGGGGCTCGATAACGCTACGGCGATTCTGAGCCTTATCTGCCTTGTCGCGATGGTGCTGGGTGCAATCGGCGTCGCCATGGCGATGCATGCGCACCTCGAGCAGCGCATGGACATGCTCGCGATTCTCAAAGCCGTTGGCGCGCGCTCGTCGGACTTGCTGCGCATCTTTCTGCTGCAAACCCTGGCGCTCGGGTTTGTTGGGGCACTGATCGGCGTAGCAGGCGGGGCAGCGGTGATGGAGGCGCTGCCCGCCGTCTTTGGAAAGCTGCTGCCGGTGCACACGGTAATGCATTTCCCATGGCGTGCAGTTGCTGCCGGCTTGGGCACAGGACTGCTTACGACACTTTTATTCTGTCTTCCGCCACTGCTCGATGTGCGCGCGGTCAGGCCCATCCTGGTTTTGAGACGGTTGGTTGAACAGGGGCCAAGTACCGTCGGCGAGTGGTTTGCACGATGGTGGTCGCGCCGATTGCAACTCGGCATCGCGTTGATCGTCGTCGTCGCGCTTGGTGCAATCGCCTGGGCGCTTTCCGATTCCGTAAAAGTGGGCGGCTGGTTCGCCCTGCTGTTCACGATCGCACTGGTGGTCCTTCTTATCCTGGCAGCCGTTGCGCTGCGTGTGTTGCGATTCATTCTCAATCGCGTCAGGCTACGGCTGCCGTCCTCCTTACGTCACGGCCTGGCAAATCTTTATCGGCCCGGCAATCAATCGGCGGCAGTGCTGGCTTCGCTGGGTACCGGCGTCATGTTGATCCTCGCGGTCTACCTGATGCAGAGTACTTTGCTGCGCGAGATCCGCGAGACTGCGTCGCCCAGATTGCCCAATGTCTTTCTCATCGACATCACGCCGGACGAGGTCGATGGAGTGAGGGCATTCTTCCAGCACCAACCCGGTGTTACGCAACCGCTTGACCTTCTTGCCGGCGTGCAAGGCCGATTTGTTTCGCTTAATGGCAAAACGCTTGACCAGATGAAGGAGGAGCACTTTCCGCGCAGAATGCTCGAGAATGCCGAGTTGAGTTGGGCGGACTCGCCACCAGCAGGGGACAAAGTAACCCAGGGCAAATGGTGGACCGATGCCAATGCCGCTGAGATTGCCATCGGAGATGGTACGGCACAGCGTCTTCATCTTGGCGTAGGTTCTTCCGTCGAGATTGAAATTGGGGGAAAGGTGCGAGCGTTGAAGGTGGCCGCCCTCTATAAAGCTGACGGGCAGCATCTGGCGGCCCGCATCGCATTCATGCTTCCGTCCGGCCAACTCAAAGATGAGCAGGCATCGTGGTACGGTGGCGCGCACATCGATCCCAAACAAGTGGCGACGATGGAGAGGGCGCTCTTTGCCGCTTATCCAACGGTAACGATCATCAACATCGCCGACGTCCTCGCCCGCATCGAGAGTGTCGTCGATCAGATCACCTTTGTCGTTCGATTCCTCGCCGGGTTTTCGATCTTGGCTGGCCTGATGATTCTGGCTTCCAGCATTGCCAGTGCACGCTTTCGCCGGATGCGCGAAGCCGTCGTGCTCAAGACTCTCGGCGCGACACGCATGCGGATCGTGCGCACTTTCAGTGTCGAATTCAGCGTGCTTGGACTGCTTGCCGGTTCAGTCGGCGTGGTGTTTGCCAATTTGCTTACGAGGGTGCTGCTGCGCAAGCTTGAAGTGAACTTTCATATCGATTGGTACGCAACGGCCATAGCGCTGGTTGGCACAGCCATCCTCGCCACTGGTACGGGATGGATTGCCAGCTTCCGCATACTTGGGCTTCGTCCCCTCGAAGTCCTGCGCGAAGAATAGGACGGCGATTCACGTCGAGGGCCTCACCACTGGCACACGCTCGTAGATGAAGCGGTGCGCAGTAGCGCGCAGCATGCTTCGTGCGCATGCCGGATTGTTCCAGACCTGCGTCAGGCGGCCGAGTTTGACCGCCAAAAAGATTGTCCGTATGATGAAAAGGTTGGCATCCAGAGCCGGATTCTGTGTCTGGCCGGGTCAAACACGGCTGCAAGATGGCCTGTATCGCGCTTGTTGCCCCCTCGTTCAATGGTAGGACAGCTGCCTCTGGAGCAGCATATCGGGGTTCGAATCCCTGGGGGGCAGCCAAGTTTCGAATCCAAAGCGGTTCCAGACAGTTCAAGAGAGTCTGCAGAAGTTCACAACAATCCAAAGCATATACTTGATTCAAATAAAGATATTCGTATGCGGTCGTTCATCGTGGTACGATGAGAGCCGCATGTTGGTGAGGATACTTTCGATTGGCATATCCTCGCATTTCAAACCAACAATGAGGATATGGCCGGCACGAGCGCAATTGTATCCTCAGCGGATAAAGCATGGCTCTCACGGATCGGAAAATTAGAGCAGCTCAATCTGCGTCCAAGCCCTACCACCTCACAGACGGGCACGGATTGTTCATGGTGGTCCAACCGAATGGCTCAAAGCTATGGCGCTGGAAGTACCGTTTTCAAGGTAAATTTCGGTTGATGGCATTAGGCAGCTACCCCGCGGTCAGCCTGGCAGAAGCGCGTGCAGCACATGCCGAGGTGCGCGCCAAGCTATTGAATGGAACTGATCCAATGGCGGAACGGAGAACAGAAAAGAGTGCTGCGTCGGAGGCCAGGCGCACCACAGAGATCCATGCAAACGGAGAGGGACAAGATCTCTTTTGTGAAGTGGCGGCGCAATGGCTTGAAAAATGGAAAACAGGAAAGGTCGAAAGATACGCTCGGGACACTGAGAAGCGCCTAAAGGAAGACGTACTGAGCCGGATAGGGAACCGTCCGATTGCAGCCATTAAGCCGGCTGAGATCGCAAGCATAATCCTCGCAATTGAAGAGCGGGGTGCTGAGGACGTAGCGCGCAGGGTGTTGCAAAATACACAACAAATATTTCGATACGCAATGGCATTTGGGCTTGCCGAGCAGAACCCCGCCGCTGCGTTCCGTCCTTCTGACATTCTTAAACAGCGCGTCACAACCAACTTTGCTCGAGTGGAAGAATCTGAGCTCCCAGCCCTCTTGAAGAAGATCGATCTTTACGATGGATCGCATTTCGTGAGGCTCGCTTTGCGGATGATGGCTCTCGTATTTGTGCGCACGGGGGAATTGATTCCAGCGCAATGGTCGGAGTTCGATCGCAAAGACAAGATTTGGAGCATACCGCCTCAGAGGATGAAGATGCGACGTCCTCATCTCGTTCCTCTTTCTCGACAGGTGCTCGCCGTGTTGGCCGAACTGTGGGAGCGTCGTAAGAACGATGTCTGGGTATTTCCGGGCGAGCGGAGTTGCCCTTTCATGAATAAGAACTCGATGCTCGGCGCACTCAAGAGAATGGGTTACAAGGGAGAAATGACAGGCCATGGGTTTCGCGGCTTGGCATCGACAATCCTGAACGAGATTGGATACGAGCGGGCGCATATCGAAATGCAGCTTGCTCACGCGCCGAAGAATGAGGTCGAAGGGGCATACAATAAGGCCCTCTACCTTCCTCAGCGTCGCGTCATGATGCAAAGATGGGCCGACTTCCTCGATGAAGCCCGCAAATCCGGCGAAGGCCGTCGCCGCATCAGGCCGCAAGGTGGAGTTAGGCAGCCGACCGTGATGCATGGACGCGCTCTGTAGCCCACTCCCTGACCTCGGACCTGACCCATGCAACTGCGCGCGCCCCGAGCCGAACAGGCGCGGGAAAGTTCTTCCCTCGAATCAGAGCGTAGAGGCTTGACTTCGAGAGACCTGTGATCGCTTTCACCTCGGGCAGACGCAAAAAAACTACATCATTGGAATTGCTCAAAGTTCCATTGAGTCCAAGTTCCGATGGCTTCTGAGAGTGAGGCATCTTCTTCGCGATGGATTGAGGCGATACAGACTGGTGACCAGTCAGCCCCTCGTGAAACTGATTAGGGATTGATAAGTTTTGGGGATGAGTCCTAGCCATGCTTCACCTCACAAGTGATCATTTGGATTCCCTTCAGTCGACGCCGTTCGATGCCCAACGTATTCCCAGCATTTGGCGAATGGGGTGTCTTGTCCAATACTTTTCACCTATCAGGTGATAGGTGGTTGCAATCACCTATCCGCACCTTAGGGTGCGGAATTTGAAGATTGCGCATCGCCTTGGGACGCGGTGAGACCTAACAGACGAGTAGAGGTTCGGGCAAGGTTAGAGACCGTGCACCAGCTTCTCGAGCGTTACACCTAGGCTCTGGGCCAACAAGTATAGATTTCGCAATCCAATTTCCTTTTTCCCAAGTTCGACATCCGAAATGTAGTTCCGACCGACGCCCGCATGAACGGCTAGATATGTCTGTGTCCATCCACTCGCCAACCTCAGCTTCCGAATTCTCTGGCCCACGAGGAGGCAAATATCCGTTGCCATTCCTCAAGTCTCGTTGTACCCTATCGAGGACATACCCTCTATAGAAGACAAAGGGTGTGATGCCTGATTCCCTCCGAAGACGAAGGCGGCACTGATCGGAGTTGCTTCAATCCGAAGACCCAACGTAGCAGACCAAGCGATTTCGACATCTTCATTCCAATTTCACCGGAAATGAGCCCCTATGCTTGGCGAGACAACATATTTTGTCGGTTCGCTGACACAAGAGGCAGAAAAAAGCGAGTTAGCCATCGCTCCTCTTCAGCAACCGGTCCGTGCTGACTTTGCGGTCGCGGAAAGCTGCGAAGCCAATTCTTCTCAAGATCTGGAAAGATCAGATGAATCTCTCTTGAAGCAGATCCGCGATGGAGAAAGAGAGGCGCTTGCTCTGCTCTTCCGCCGCCATGGGCGCGCCGTACGAAACGTGGCTTACCGGATCTTGCGAAACGAAGCGGAAGCTGATGACCTGGTGCAGGAGGTCTTTCTTTTCATCTTCCGCAAAGCTGCACTGTTCGACTCGGCGCAGGGACCTGCGCGCACATGGATATTCAAGGTTGTCTATCATCGCGCATTCGACCGGCGACGCTACTTAAACTCCCGCCATTTCTATGCGAGCCAAGAGCTCGTTGACACGTCTTTCCGTCTGGCCGATCTCAGGAAAGAGACTCCATTCCACGAATGGTCGATGGAGGGCATTCTCGGGAAGCGGTTGATGGAGAAGTTTAATGCTCGTCTCACGCCCGAGCAGCGCGAAACCATCCAGCTTCATTTTTTCGACGGGTACAAGTTTAAAGAGATTGCCGAACTTACGGGACGATCTCTGAGCAATGTCCGTCAGCATTACTATCGTGGGTTGGAGCAGATGCGCAAATACGTTCTGCCCGGAAAACTGCGGTCAAAGTGACTGAAATCGTACACAATAGCGCCCGTCAGGGAGCATCGACGTCGCCACATGATCCTCATGAAGAGTTTCAGGAACTCTGCGCACTCTCGACAACCGGCGAGTTATCGGCAGAGGAATGGGCGCAGCTGACCGAACACTTGGCCCACTGCAATGCATGTCGGAAGCTCAAAGAGCATTTTGAGCGAACGATAGCCATTGCGATGCCCACATTGGCGGCAGAATCGCGATCGGAGCCAGACGAGGAGAGTGCGCCGGGTACGTGGCCTATTGAGGCGGCCGAAGACACACTGATGGAATCGCTCCGGATGGAGCCTGCAAGCAGCAATCCGATCGTTGCCTCGGAATCCTCCCGATGGAGCTATGCGTACCGTTATGCTGCGGCAGCGATGCTCTTGGTCGCGTGTTGCCTCGCCGGCTATCGATTCGGCGCTCTCCGGGGACCGGGACTGGGAGAGACGATTACACCGACAGTGTCATCTACACCGGGAGCGGTGCTCCAGGTTCATCCGTCGAATCCAGCCGTTCTGGCGCAGGTCGTAAAGACTACGCCGGAAGATGATCAGGCCGCAAAATTGCGCACGGAGATCCGTCAAAACAAAGAAGCATTGGCCCACCTCAAAGACGAACTTGATCAATCCGAAGACAAGCTGGCGAAACAGAGTGCTGACCTTGATCGTAGCGCGCAGGAGCGTGCAGATTTGGCTCGGCAACTAACCGAGGCGCAGGCGAATTCGCAGAGCCTACAGGCAAGACTTGGCGCCGTCGAAAGCCAGACGTCGCAAGACACCGTTCAATCACTCGAACTCAAAGCGCAGGTCCATGACTTAAACGCTGTGCTCGAAGAAAAAAACAACGAAATTACGCAGGAGCAGGAGTTGTTGCAACATGACCGCGACATCCGCAATCTGATTGGCGCCCGCAACCTCTATATTGCCGAGATTTACGATGTTTCGAAGACTGGCGATACACAGAAACCGTTCGGGCGAGTGTTCTATACCAAAGACAAATCGCTCGTTTTCTATGGGTATGATCTCGATCAGCAGCACGGCGTCAAGCAAGACAGCGCCTTCCAGGCGTGGGGCCGGCGTGGAACGGACCACGAGCATGACATCAGCCTCGGCCTCCTCTATCAGGACGATGCTAACAAGAAGCGTTGGGTCCTGAAGTTCAATGACGCAAAGTCAATTGCGCAGATCGACGCGGTCTTCGTCACGGTCGAACCGGAGGGGGGAAGTGCAAAGCCGAGCGGAAAGCCCCTCCTGTTCACCTATCTCCGCCTCGATCCCAACCACCCCTAGGTCCACGGAAAGTGCCAATTCTCGGGTATCGTGCGTTATGAAATCGATACTTCTTGTGGACGACGAAGCCATCATCTGCACGGAGTTGCAACGGACTCTTGAGCGTTTTGAATTCCGGGTCGAAACGGCCCAGACCGTCGAGTCGGCTTTGAGTCGCATCCAGGAGGCAAAATTTGATGCGATCCTCGTTGAGTTCAACTTGAAATCCGAATGCAACACCCAACCCAGGGCAGGGAATGGCCTTCAGTTAATTCGCCGAATTCGCGCATTTCGAATTACGGTTCCGGTCCTGATGTTCACAGCCATGGAGGGGGAACTCTATGAAAAAGCTTCGCTGGACGCCGGCGCAGACGAGTTCATCCTGAAAACGAGTCCGATTCCATTTCTCGTCTCGCATCTGAGCGCGCACGTTCGCGGACAATCGCTTGGACGAAGACGACGTTTCCGGGACGAACAATCTCAAGTCGCCCAGCGCAGTCGAAACAGAACCCAAAGCCAAGTTCGGAAAAGTGTACCCGCCGATTGACTGATAGTAAGGGCGACGGAGGCTCTCAGGCGTGACGGTCACGCACTCCCGTCTTGGTCTGGATAGCTTGCAAGGCGCTGTCTTCCGCCATCGGTGCAGCTTGCGTGAAGAATTGTTGTCACAAAGCTGCCACGCCTTCCGTAAGCAGGACGGCACGCCGTTTTTTCCTTTGCGCTCAACGCGCTGTGAAATTTCGTGGACGCAACATTGCCCAGGAGGGTTCGGGCAGTCGGCCAAATCAGCACAACAATGCGGTTCCGACCTCTTCTAGAGCTCCCGCGTTGCTTTTGAGCAACACGCTCCTCGGGTTCTTGGCATCGAGTCGCGTCCATAGTCTCCTGTGAATATTGGTGCCTGCGGCACCGTCGCACTCTATCCCCAGGAGAACAGCGCATGAACAATTGGGCGGAGTTCCGTCATTTCAGATACTTGCTTGCGATTGTGGAGCACAAGGGATTTCGGGCCGCCGCGGAACACCTTCGCACTGCCGAACCCAATCTCAGCGTTCAGGCGAGACAGTTTCAGGAGGCATTTGCTATTCAGCTATTCAAGAAAGGAAAGAATGGTCGTATCGAACTGACAGAAACAGGCGTCGCTTTCAAGGCTATCGCCCAAGGAGTCTTGGACGCGCGTGATGAAGCAATCGCCGCGCTGATTGCGATCGAACGCGGTCCAGTCCGCACTCTCAACCTTGGTTGTGCACCCTTTGTCGATCCTGAAGTGTTTCGCGCGGCGTGCGAGATCCATAAGGAAGTCGTTCCGAGTTGCCCGATCCGTCCTACGCATGGCGATGCCATCCAACTGGTTCAAGAACTCGTCTTGGGCGAGATTGATGCGGCGATCATGACGATGCCGGTGAGCGATTCACACCTCTGTGTGCAAGCGATCCGCCGGGATCGACTCGTGGCGTGCCTCCGCGCCGACCACCCACTTGCCGTAAAGGCAGCCGTGCTCCCTGCGGACCTGCAAGACAATCTTGCGATCCTTTTCCACCCTCAGCGTCATCCCGGTGCCCACACCAGGCTTCTGGCACTGCTCGGGGAAGTTGGTGTCCAGATCGGTGAATTCTCTCGAGCTTCGCACCCCGCTGAGTTGCAATCCCTGGTAAAGGGCGGCTACGGGTTGGCCCTCATCTGCGAAGGAACTGTATTGGAAGCCGGGCTGACCACTCGGCCCATCGCTGGTGTGGATTGGGTCGTTGATACAGCGTTTGTCTACAACAAGCAACTTTGTCCGAAGACAGTTCCGGTACTTGCCCGGCACTTGAAGAGGCGTTTAGGGGTTTGCGCGATACGCGCAGGTAGGCCTCAGGCGGCCCTTGCTTCCTCTACGAGCGGTATTGGCGGCGCAAAACATCCGCCCCGGTCGGAAGACGAGCATATTCGGGACTATTCAGGTCGTCGCTTCGCATAGCGCATTTACGTTTTGACCTCCTCCTGTCAGTGGCCAGGGACCTAATGACAACGTGCGTTGCGGCGCCAGACCTTCGTCATATTGATCTATTGATTCGCCACTTAACTTTCGTACCCACTCGTTCGGCTCCGGTGTCGCCCTTGATGCTTTCGAACTCCGCGACGGGCAGCCGGGAGGTTATCGCTTCCAGATCATTGGCGATCCAAATGATGACCTGATAGTGCTTTTTGGGCGGTTGGTTGAGCGAATTCGCCGCGCCTTATCTATCAAGCAGCTCGTGAATGGTGAACTCGGCCTGCAAATCGCTGAACACATCGTTCGCGGCCAGATTGAGTGGGATGACGATTACGAGGGCAGCCTGCCAATCCTCGTTATTGACGGCAAAGAGGTCAAGTGGGAGGAGTTTGGTCGCATGTCGATGAACTTCGAAGGTTGGCAGTTCCGGTTGAACATTCTCGACAAGAGTGAGGAATGCTGACTTGGCATCTTGACCTTACCGTCAGTTTGAGGCCCAGCCAGAGATGGCCGGGCCTTTTCGCATACGAGACGATCCTTATGACTGTGGTGGGGCAGGGGTAGCTTTCTTCTCCTTAAGGTCAGGAGCTTTCATGACCGGGACCTTTTTCGCAGATGTTGCCTTTTTCGCCGGTTCGGCCTTGTTTGGCGGAGCTTTCTTTATCGACTTGCTCGCGGGAGTGGCTTTCTTTGCTTTGATCGCTGCCCATCTCTTCCGTTGCGCGTCGGCGATCCGCTTCCTGGCTTCCACACTCAGTTTCGGCTTCGTGGGCATCTTGGCTAGAGCGTTAACTTCCTTTGCTGGCGTTACTGTAGGCACATTTTCAGCCTTCTTTGTTATCCAGCGCTTGCGCTGCGCCTCGGCGATTCGCGCCCGCGCGGCCTTACCAAGTTTCCGTCTTGTCGTTGGACTTGAGACCGAGGTAGATACTTGGCTGCCTTTGACTGCTTGAATCAGAACTGCTCTTGCAGACTGCAATTGCTGAGTATCCGCATCAATTGCGGCGATGATGGAATCCATATTCATTCATATCCTCTTTCGCATCAATCATAACAACGGCGCGAAACTGACGGATTTCAGTCTGACTAGTTAGGTTGGCTAGCGTGGATCGGGTTTACAACTCAGGAACGAATGAGTCTGAAAGAAAGATCAACCTCCCCCACCCTTGAGGCAGTCACTGTGCGTACTTCCTTTTGGTCTGGCTTGGTAGTTGGATTTCTGACTGCACCGCTCGCATGGGCGGCACAGGATGGCCAGCGGACGCCGCTCCCAAGAATGATCGCGGCCTCTGGTTCGCTTTCCGGATCGGTATATTGCGCCGACACGAATCAGCTGGCGCGTCTGGCATCCATCTACCTGATTCGAATTTCAGAAAACGAATATGGCCACTACTCTGGGACAAGCCGGCTGCCTGGCCGGAGAGGATCAGCGCGGTCATGTTTCAGCGAGCGCCGTCGCAAACGACCCGAAAGCCATAATCAGCGTATTTGAATTCCGGCGGGATGCTAGAACGTGCCGAGCATTGTGAAATCTTGATTTGGTGCCGCCAGGAACCTCCGCGCGAAGCCTTTCTTTTGCCTTCTTCCGGTCCTTGCGGATTCTGATCAGGCGAAATCGCATAATAGTCAGCCCCGTACCAGTCGCTGCACCACTCATGCACGTTCTCGCACATGTCGAATAAGCCATAGGCATTCGGCTTTGATTGCCCGACCGGCTCAGGGCCGGTTTCCCAACGAGTGTGGTAACCCGGGCGTGAAATCGGCGGATCATTGCCCCAAGGAAATGACATCCTCTCGGCACCGCCTCGCGCGGCCCGCTCCCACTCGGCTTCTGTAGGAAGTCGATAGTGCGAGCCGGTCATTGACGAAAGCCACGCGCAATATGCCATAGCGTCAAACCACGAAACCGCCACCACCGGTTGCTGGGGATGAGAGAAGTGGGGGTCGTTCCAGTAGGGAGGCGGTGCATTCCCAATGGCGTCCAGAAACCGCGCGTACTCCTCAACCGTGACTTGGGTTGCCGCCATGGCAAAGGAATCGAGCCGGACGCGATGAACGGGGCTTTCCACAGTCTGACCGACGTCGGATCCCATGGAGAACCAGCCAGCGGCAATGTGAATTCGGAACGGTTCAGTGGTCGGCACGCGACAGGCAACTAGGGGTCATGACGAACTAACGCCAAAACCCTTCCATTCAATGTTAACTTGCGGCTGGGGAGGGCAGCGTTTTGCCGGTAATGCACCCGGAGGGAACCAGCCGCAGATCCCTCACTGCGTTCGGGACGACAGATGCATTTGCATATTCGGAGCCAATCACCGCCGATAGTTCCCCCTGCTCGGTTTTTGGCTGCCGAGGCGAAGAAACGAGAAAGGGAAGAGTAGCCCACAATACGGCCAGATCGGCAGGATTTCGCTGTCTAGCGTTTGCTTCTGCGCTCCTGCCATGGCGCAAATGGACCTCCTCCGCTGAATCATTTACTCTCCTGGTCAATCACCCGCATTCCCTTGAGGTCTTATGCTCCGGCGTCCATGGCCCTTTGCCCTCCTGTTCCGAGCTGTTCACGGCCAGACGCTGCTCCTCTGTCAGAGGAAATGCCGGTGGCCGGAATGCGTCACGTTGGCAGGCAATGTACTGCGCGACCGCAGCAGAGAGTTGCTGCATCTGCTCAAGTGTTAACTGTGGCGTTGCCATTGTATCCATCCACTCTTCTTTCGTGTCAGATTGGCTAGATGCTCCCCTTGATCGTCCAAACGACCAAGCTGGTTATGCCCACATTCCTCAAACCCTCCACGATTGAGACCGGCATGTCACGGTAGACCTCTCTACCGCTTTCATCGAGCAGCAGATAGACCCTAAGGACACTTCTGCCTTCCCCTTCACTGGTTGACTCTCCCGCATCCCACCACTGCATCACCTTCTTTGGCGCAAGAATGGATTTGAATACTAGGGCATCGTCAGTTGCCTTACACGGCGATGAGCCAAGGGTCTTCCCGGTTTCGCTGAGCGTCTCCACGCGGCTGACACGTACTGATGGGTCTTGCAGGGTTAGGAACAATTCGAGCGGGACTTCTCCCATAGCTTCGCCCTTAACGGAGATGGATATACGCTGCGGCTCAGCCTGTGAAGCTTCCTGCTGAGCCTGAGCCTGTGAAGCTTCCGGCTCAACTTGAGGGGGTGAGGCTTTTCGCTGAGCCTGAGCCTCCGAGGCTTCCTGCTTCTCCTGCGGTTGAATCGGGGTATCGATGCTTAAAATCTTGTTGCTGAAATGCTCAACGTAGTGCGTGTTCTGCTCCACCCGTGTTAGGTCGCGCTTGGTTGCTGCCTTTTTAGCGTAGAAAGCAGCAATGTTCGCGTAGAAAGCAGCAAAGATGGCAGCTACAGCACCAACGATACTGACCAGAAGGCTCAGGAAGGCCATGGTGTCAGCATCCAGCTTGAAAAGCATCAAGAGGTTATTCGCCATAAGGTTATTCGCCATAAGGTCACCACCCAGCCCGATCGACCGATTCCTCGATGGCCTTGCCAGTAGGCACCGCCCGCACATTCACTTGCCGCTCCCGTGCCAGCCTGATACCGGCGAAGCGCGGCTCGCAGAAGCCCATCGTCTCTGATTGAAGCGCTGTGGGGTCTTGCGTCGAAGTCACAGATCAACTTTGCGGCGAGCCTAGCAATAGGGGGACGATTGGGAAACTAGGGAATTCCCTAGCCGCTTGAGATTCGCTCGTACTTGATGCCGTCCACAATCGGCCGGTGCGACTCCGCCTTGAGCGTGGCGGCGCATCCATAAAGCGCTACGGATTGAGGAAGAAGTCCGGCAGCCGCCCGGACCCCTTCAGAATCCTCACAGTGTAGAGCGGGTCAACTCTGTCTGCCCTTGCAGGTATGCCAGCAAATCCGGCAGCGCCCGCAATACGCAATCCGCTCAGTGCTCACAGCGTGGGCTTCGCCGCGCACTCCGCCCCGCGTCACCAATAATTCATCCGTTGTGAAGTGAACCTCAACCTGCTCAATCTTGGGCGTCGCGCGAACGGCGCTCACGGCCCGCCGCACCAGTTCCTCCCTGTCAAACTCTATTTGTAGCCTTTGCCTCATGTGTAGTCGTACTTCACGCTGAAGCCGACGAGAGCGGGGCCATTGTGGTGCACCAACGCGTCTGCCAATTCGAAGAGCAGCGAGTTTCGGTTATTGATGGACACATTGATCTCGCTGCCCAAGATGAAATTGTGTTGTCCGTTGTCCTGATCGACCTCGTTGACGAACGTAGCGCCGCGAAAGGAGTAGCGCGTATCAAGTGATGCCCAGATGTTGTCATTGAAGGAATAGCTCATGTGCCCTTCAACTCCGGGCAGCGGCTGTTGCCGCAGGATCTCCGCTCCATGGTATGAGGTGTTGTTGGTGTAGAAGTAGCTGTTGATATATGCCTCGAGCTGCCACTTCTGCTCAGGTCCAAATGGGTGCGAGAGCGCGAGCTCAGGCTTGAAATACCAGCGTTCGGAGCCCAGGTTGAGGATCTTGACGGGGTTGTACAGGTCCGTGGGTGCAGTGATGGTGCAGCTCGCTCCTAAGATAGTCGTTGGTTTGTAATTTTCGAATTGCATCACACTAAGTGCCGGGCCGCCCTTCAGCAACATGGCCACCTGGTAGCTGGAGTCGCCCGCACCAGTGATGGAACCCTGGATGCCTGTGCCGGTGATCGAGCCAGTGAGACCGCCAACCGGAACACTTGCTTCCGCCCACATTAAACGGTGCGACGCGCCGAAGTAGCGTGTATAACCGATGGTTCCCTGTTTCAGGTTGAGTTTCGCGCCTGTAATAACGAGCGAAGTGTCGATAGAGGTGTCGGAGTGCACGTAGGCATAGCTAAGTTCGAGCTGGTTGATCCCTACGGGAGTATTGTCATAGGAGCGCGCGTCGGTGAACTGGGCCCACGCCTGGTGTGGGACGTAATGTACGGCTACGGCGAGGCAAGCGAGGAGCAGCCTTTTGTTCATGGCGGTAATCCAGGCGACGCGGTCCGACTCGCGGTTCAGCAGTTCCATTGCCGGTTGAAGGATTCAGCGTCAATTCAAAAGACGGCCTCAAAGACTCACATGATGACTTCTTCCAGCGACCAGACTAACAGTAAGAGAGGCACTAGGGGAGCTGCGGTCGCGGCGGCCAGACGAGTCATGTCCTTCAGTCCGAAGGGGACCAAACGCATTTCGTTCACCACGGTGTAGCTGTTGCCGAGATCCGCGAGTGACTGAATGTCGCCGGTTCCGAGGAGTTGCCCGGAATTGCTGCCGTATTCGACAATCCACTTCTCCCGGAAGTCTTCGACATATCGTTGGGCGAGCAGGCCGTAATCCGCCAGACCCTTCCTTCTTGCGCGAGCCATTTGAGCAGTGAACTGATTAAGTGGGCAAACGCTACACATACGAAGAAGACCACAAAGCTGCCCGCTTGCAATTTGAATGACAGCAACGAATCGCCATGGTAGAGGACGCGACTGGCAATCAGGCCTACGAGCATCGCACCTTGACCGAAGGAGTAGTGACTGATGTCAACGCAGATGATTTGTCTCACGGGAGGGCGTCGGCAAGGTGCCAGGTTGGCGGAGTAACGCTTGCAGAGTATACGGTTACAGGGTCCGCAAACTCAAACCATTCGATCCGCTTCTGCGATTTTGGGTGTATCAGCGCCAACCGGGAAATTGTATGGAGGAGCGTTCGCCGGTCGGCCAATCAAAGCAGATACGCGTTTGCGAAGCCAAAACCTTTGCTGACTGTAAGAACTGTCAGATGCGGCTCCGCCAAAATTGCACACAGTATTAGGTACGCCGCTGTGAGGCGTGCAACGGATCAGCCCGCCATGACGAGCTGGCAGGATTTCCCGCTGTTTTTGCCGCTTTCGCTCACACCCGATTGGATGCTGGAAGACGACCGGGCGTACCGCAAGGTCACCCACCTGAAAACTCTGATGGGCAAACCTTGATTCGCCACGCAATCAAGAAATCAACCAGCAGTTGGGGGGAACTGATGACGGACAGGAAGCCCTTCATTTTCGGCTTCGCCGATGTCGAGGTTCGCGAACTGGAGTTCAGTTTCATCAAGGCGGGCGAAGTATTGCCGGTCGAACTGAAGGCGTTTCGCGTGCTTCTGATCCTGCTGCGCGATTCCTAGAATTTGATTGCGAAGCAAGAAATGCTGAACGCGGTGTGAGGCGATTCGGTGGTTAGCCTACCAGCTTCCTGCTTAAGTTCACCGATGCCGCCTTCGGTAGCGTGCCAGGGAGGGAAGGGAGGGGCAATATGTCAAAGATGTCCGGTTCTGTATCGATCCCAGTGGAATACGACCCTGCGCGGCGGAGAATATCCGTTAACCGAATCTTCCAAATTCCGCAAATGTTTCGTCCCGCGGTTTCCTCGTTTGCTGGCACTACAATCGGCCGGCTGAATCTTGAGCGGCCCGCCATTGGTCTCACGTCCGTTGCCTCCTGGTTTCGCTTCGCTCGGTGGCGCCGGATGCATCCGGTGGAGCGGCCCGCCGACGGAGAAAGAAGGAACCGCGTCTGGCTGTATCAGACCATCATTCAGAAGGAGCGGTTGAACGACACGCACCATGAAAACAGGTACGGCGATAATCTGGTCCATGTTGGGAGGTCCGCCGCTCACCAGCAGCGCCGCGATCACGACTAGGTTCCCGGTGATGTGGGCAGTGAATAGTTTGAGGCTCACAAAGCCGATCACGTCGACTGCGCCTGCAACCGCACTCAGCACAGACGTCAGCCGTCGTTGCAAAAACGGCAGGTCCGGAATATCTCTAGAAGGGTATTCCGAAGGGCGTAACGAGTTTGAGTCTATTGACATCGATAAGCCTTCTGCTAGCCGGAATGATAGTGCAGGCAGAACGCGCACCCGTTGCAGGGACTGGGAAGCTGCAGCATATCGACACCGCGGTCGCGGTAGGGACGATCCTCACCGATCGCCCCCCGCACAGATCCGTACGAGCGCGTCTACGCATACGGCTCTTCTGAAGGATGAATAGCGTGGAGCAAACCCAGGACTGAGGTTTGCGTCACGCACACCGTCCAAACGCTGGGACATGCATATTCCTGCTCAGAGTCAGGAGCATGTGCGCCTAAACGATGTTCTCCTCCGGCTGCACCCTTCCCTCCCCGACCTCCGCAGGAAGTTGCCTTCCCTTGTTCGGACGGTTCACAGGTACTATGGCGCAGTCCGACTTCTCCAGCACGTGCATGCCCGTCGTGCGGCTTTGGGCCTTCACAGACCGGCCTTCGCAAACTGACAAAGGCGCACTGGAGATCTCCCGGTTCTCGTAATGTTGTTTTCTCAGCGTGCACGGGCTCTAACGACTACGCAGGACCGGACAACTGCTCGCGTGTAACGCAGCTACCGTATTGCCTTCCTCCTACTCGCCAGGGAGTCGGCATCCTGATCTAGCGGTTTTTCGAAGCGGAGGTCGTCCTACGGCACTGTCGAATCAGGAGGCCCACGAAGCGCTTGATTACGTTTCCAAACTCAATCGCCAAGGTTGCCCGTTCGAAGTCGCTAAGTCACGCACGGCCCAACGATTTGGGTGCTCATTGCGGGCGATTGAGCGGCTTTGGAAAGACCGCGCAGCATTCCCGAACGATCAGGGCGAAGCGGATGTGACCATTAACGAGACGCTTCGTTACATTTCCCAGGGAAAGTAGTTGGGCAGTCGCGCTCAACCCGCGCTCGACGCGGAGTTTCAAGGGCACGTTCGGCGCATCACCGATTGCGCGGCTGAGGGATGATGGCCGCGCGTACTCTAACTCACGGTTTTCGCGCAGTCTTTAACAAGTCATACCGTCTCCCCACCTACTGCCCGACGCGATAGGCTAAAGTCGGTCAATTACCATTTGATCTGGAATCGCCTTTTTGGACTTGAATCCTGCGTGAAACTCCGTTTAGTATCGACCAACACCACGATGAACGATCGATTGTCTTCCCTCCGCAGTTCCCCGCGCTAAGCCGTACCTCGCTCGACGCTCATCCCATCTGAATCAAGGGCTCACGTCCCAAAAGGAGATATCCGCATGAAATTCGTACGTCCTGCACTTACCGTGCTTGCAGGTATGGTCATTGGTCTTTCAGCGCACGCTCAAGCTACTCGCACCTGGGTTTCCGGCGTGGGAGACGATGCTAATCCGTGCAGCCGAACCGCGCCTTGCAAGACTTTTGCCGGCGCCATTTCCAAGACCGCAGCGGGCGGGGAGATCGACAACATGGATACCGGCGGGTACGGCGCGCTTACCATCACCAAGTCAATCACTATCGACGGCGGAGGCGGCGCGGTCTCTTCCATTCTGGTGTCGGGAACCAATGGGATCACCATCGCTGCCGGCCCTACGGACCAGGTGACGCTGCGGAACCTCAGTTTTCAGGGGCTTGGAAGCGGGCTGACCGGCATTCAGCTCAATTCAGGAGCTGTGCTGCATATTGAGCACTGCTCGATCGCGGGTTTTACGCAGCACGGCATCAGCATCACGCCAGGAAGCGGAGCATCGGCCCAGGTGTTTATCGCCGACACCACTAGCCAGGACAACACGCAAAACGGCCTGAATATTGTGGGCAGCGGGGGCACCGTGCATGTGAACGTCACCAACTCTCATTTCTCAAACAATCTGAATGGGATTTTTTCAAGCGACGGCAGCAACACTGCAGTGGCCGGTAGCGACGCCAACGGAAACGTGCAGTCTGGTTACATTGCGAACGGCAACCTGGGTGCCGCGAAGCTGAGCATCGTAAATTCGATGGCAGCCAACAATAACGCAGGCGTTACAGCTGGCGGAGGAGCGCAGGTTTCGTCGGTTCGCGTGGCAAACGTCGCCGTCTTCTCAAACCCGTCAGGTGGATTTGTGACAGGGACCAACGGCTCGATTTCATCGTTCGGCGACAATTACAACGCCGGAGGCGGGTCGCCAAACGCCACGATCGCTCCACAATAACGGAGCGCGGCTGGTTTTCACCGGGGTTTGCGTGCCAACCCGAGCCCCGGGACTATCCACGTTTCAAGAAAAGCATCGGCGACCAAAGCTCGCTGAATCACTGACCATCAGCTCGACTGCAGTTTTCCAAGAATCACTTCAAGTACCCGAACTGCACTCTCCTCGACCGTTTCCCGGTCAGTTCGGCAAGTAACCTCAGGGGAGAGCGGCGGTTCATATGGATCGTCGATGCCTGTGACATGACTCAGTTCTCCTTCGCGGGCTCTCTTATAGATTCCCTTCAGGTCGCGTTTCTCGCAGACTTCCAATGGTGCATCTACATACACCTCGATGAAGGGCCTGCACTTCTCGCGCATCTCGGCGCGAATCATGCGGTAAGGCGATATTGCCGAAACCAGCACAATGACCTGATGACGCGAAAGCATCTCTGCGACAAATCCAATGCGCCGGAGGTTTTCTTCGCGATCCCTTCGGTCATAGCCCAAACCGAGGCTGAGATGGCGTCGAATTATATCGCCATCTAGCTGCTCTACCCGGCATCCGAGCATTTTGAGTTGTGCGGAGACTGCGTTGCTCAGAGTAGTCTTGCCGGCTGAACTCAATCCTGTAAACCACACGGTCAAGCCCGCGTGCCCATTCCGGGTTGAATTCTCCGCCTCAACCATCGCGCAGTCCCCAGCGCCTCAGCACCCATTTTGCCAAGCTGTGGGCTGTCTGCCCAATAAGGGGAATGCGTCGTAGACGGAGCAATTGCTCACGCTCCCAGTCCATCCGCCGAAAGTAGTGCCAGCGTGAATGATACGTGTAAGCAGCTTGACTCTCTTCGATTCGGTTTACCCGTACAACATCGAAGTCCGAAAGCACCGTCGAATAGATTGATTCCCATCGCCTCACCGCTTTACTAAGGCTGGCTTCTGCGCGAACGCGGGCACTCAGCTTTGCCGCATCCGCTGCGTTATATCGCGCAATCTGATTTAGCAACGAGTCCGCGCTGAGCGGTTCCGTCAGCAATTCGTAGCCAAAGTTCTTTCGACGCATGGCATCGAAGTGCGCCTCACTAACATACGGTCCGACACCCGCAAAATCGCAGAGCACGACAGCGTTTCCCACGGCCATTGCTTCAAGGGCGCACCGCGCTTTGGCAAATACTAGATCGTACTTTGGCAAGATAGTCTCAGGATGATCGCTCGGCGTACCCATCTCACTACCCACCACGTCCAGTTCAATCCCGGCTTTGTGGCACGCTTTTCTGACTGCGGGCAGATGCGTCCTGCCGTTAGCATAGTTACTGAAGAGAAGGGCTTTACGTGGCCGCTCCGGCAGAGGCATGCGAGGTTGAAAGCGATCGATATCAACCGCATTCGGAATAATATCCACGGTACCAGCAGTCGCGCCGAGCGTCCGTTCCACGCGGGCCCGGCATCGCTCATCGACCGCCAAATACTTTCGGATTCGCGGAAATACGAATGGAGTGTCCACTAGGTTGGTAGCGTCGTGACAAAGGTAGATCGCGGGCGTCTCGGGAAAACGTAAGAGCGCCTCCATTACGGGCTGGTGATGGTGTCCGTGAATGATGTCCGGTGCATCCGCCAGTGAGAATAAGTCATCGGTCACTCTGACACCCAAGCGACGTGCCTCATCGGCGATATGACCGAGCCTCGGAGAATAGATCACCGTCTCATGACCTGCTCGCAGGAGAGCCACGGCCAAGTCGCGCGTCACAATTTCCGTTCCTGCATACGCCCCGAAGGAAGCATGTGTGATCAATATCTTCATATATTGCTGATTGAGACGGCCCTGCGTGCATCCCAAAGTCTGACATGCTCCCGCAATGCTCGAAAAATTGGCAGTACATGCTCGCTATAGCGCAAGACGCTCGTGAACTTGCCCTCAGCCACCCGCAGTTCTCCGTAGACTTCATAGGATGGTTTGTATGTTGCATCCTTAACTGACCAGCCGCCGGCGGGTGCCAGATATTCTTCACGAAAGTAATTTGGCCCCTTCAGAGTCAGCGCACGATCAACCTCGGCGCGCAACTCGACGTAGGATTTCGCTGCAGCAATTTTCTGGTCGAGTAACTCGTCGCTCAATCGAATCCTTAGAGCGTTCTTCGGCCTCTCTTTCACATGATGACCTTCCCACTCGGTCAGGCAGAATGTGACACGCTCTATCCGGCGTCCTGTTTGGATGCGCATCAACTCGGTTGCTGCTTGCGCCATCTCGCAGCATAGATCGTGGGTAGGGCTGTAGCCTTCGTTGGAATCGCTCGCGACTACCTCGATCCCGTTTCGGATCCACGCCTCCGCTAGTTCATCCACCATGGCCGTAAAGCGAATCGTTTCTCCAGCCATGATCGCCTGGTAAATCTCATGATCAGAGAACCCTCCGAAGAGAGTTCCGAATCCAACTCCCACGTCAGACAGCAGTTTAGCGGATCTTTCGAGACGGGTCGTTCCCGTCGAGCCCGATCCATCGGTCAAAACATAAACCTTGGGACGGACCAGGCAGGCCCAGCCGAAGACTCGGAGTTCATGACCGGGGTGTCCGATGAAGAGGGCAGTCGGCCGCCCCCGATTTGCAATGGTATGGGCAGGTATCATGGGTCTTTTCTGTACCGTTAGCTTCTCACCGGGCACAGGGGATTGTCGTTGCAATGTCTATCCAAAACTCTAGCATCAACACAAGGAAATGCGATCCCTGCACGATAGCCGGTGCTTTCCCGACATTCCAGCAGAGATCGCCGCTATCCTTGCCGAAACCGAAGATTTATTCCTGTTGACGAACCGCCCCAAAAACGAGCCCGTTCGCATATTCGCCGGAGCGCCGTGGTTCTTGTGGACGTTCACGAGGAAGACGGAGCAGCCGAACAGCCCTCTGGCTTGTTCTCTGCAGCTCAGAGCGCGTCTCTTAATCTTGTACCGGGCGCTGGTTCACTTCGAAGTGAACCAGCGCGATCTTAACAAGCCTCAATTCCTCGGCTTATTGAACGTTGACGTTGGCATTGGGGATGCCCACCGCTCCGCCGGTTCCTGGATTGCCGCCCTTCCTGTTGTTGCCGTTGGTCGCCGTGGTCCCCCCACAAGCTTCAATTCCCGTTCCATTGTCGAAAATATCGTTGTTCGAGAGACGAATGGTCCCTGTCGTGTAGGAGCATACTGCCGTCGTATTCATTGTGAGCATGGAGCTTTCCACGCTGATCGTTGCGCTGGTATCTACTTGCACAGCGACGTCACTCTGCGTGAGCACGGAGTTGGATATTTCCAGTACTCCATTCCGGCTAAAGACAGCGGCGCTCGTGGCGCCCTGGATGGTGACGTGGTCCAGCGAAACTTGGTCGAAAGGAACGAGCCCGCTCGACTGGAAAGTGCGTACACCGAGTGATCCGCCAGAGATTGTGGTGTTTCGCACCACGACGTTTTCTGCCGCTGTGCTGCCGACTCCAATGCCGATTTGCGTGAAACCCTCAGCAGCCGGCAATTGTCAGATGACAAAATTTCCAGCCCCTTTCAACAAAATGGCATCCAGTTCCCGTGCCCTGAGCCGTCAACCGTCAGATTGCGCAGAACGACAGTACCTGCACTCGAGAGGTTCACGGAGATATTCCTTCGCCGGCGCCAGCGAATCCGATGCTGCCCATATTCCCGCCCGTCGATGGTGATTGATTGTTGGATGGTGACAGGGCCATAGTCGCCTGGATCCACCACGGAGACAATGCCCCCCGCAGTTGTGTTGGCCACGGCTGTTGCAAAGTCGGCATAAGGTTGAGTTTCGTGCGCCGGTGTTCGAATCACTGCCGGTAGAGGAAACCCAGGTGTGCAGCGAGAGCGGCGTTTGCCGGCACGGATGCCACGCAGAGCAGCGCGGCGGCTGTCGTAAGCAGTATGTTGCTAATTCTCATAGAAGTCTCCGATCTTGATGTGGGGACTGCCAACAGATGCATAAATCCAACGATGGATGGAACCGGCCTGTCGCGGGAACCGCCAGAATCGACTTCCGCAAGAAATCAGCGCGAGCCTATGGTGAGCTCAACAACGGCGATAGACAGAAAACTTCTCTGTCGGACAATTAGCGGAAGGACCACAATATAACAGGAAAGAAAACCACTAGCCATATCTTTCCCTGTTCGCGCGCCGTTCACAGGTATTCACTCCGTAACTTGACAACAGGTTCGGCCTCAGCCTCCGGGGGCACCGCGTCAAAATGAGAGTGCGGGCACCTCCACTTGCCCGCCAATTGTAGAAATTGACTTCAAAATGCACCATCGAGAATCGCAGTAACTCAAAACTCGTAGCCGAGTTCGACTAGCAACCCACCTGCGACATCGCGGAATGCTTTAGCTTCTTCCGCAGACATGGCCTGGTGCCATCCTCCGGCGCGGTTCAGTTGGGGAGGGTGGGTGGTCAGGCGTTGCTGCTCCAGGCGCTGGCCGCGAGTCACGATGACAGTGCCGTCGCGCCGGTAGCGTCCTTCATGCTCTCCTAATCGCTGCGGTGCGTCTCTCCAGTATTCCAGCATGCAAGGATGAAAATCGAGTTGCGAAAACTCACAGATCGCTCGAAGGCTGCTCTCTGTGTCGGCAAGCAGGTCCTCGTACCGCAGTTCAAAGTACGTGCTCGAATTGCGGCCTTGCCCACGAGCGGTCGTGACGATTCGCTCCCAGAAACGGGCGAGCGTGGCAATGTCGTTTGAAGGAGTAAACCAGGTTTTCCGCAAAGACAACGCGACATCGCGGCCGTCACGAATGATGTGGATGAACCGGGCTTCGGGCAGCAGTGAGCGAATTGCGGGCATTTCGAGCGCATAAAGGGGCGTTTTATCGCCCGAACGGAATTTACCGTGCTTTTGCGCATAAAGACGGTAAAAGGCTCGAATCCCTTCAGACAGGGTAAACGGGCGGCTTTGCTCCAGAGCCTGACGAAACTCGGATCGATCCAAATGGAAATCCGGCCAGGCAGGCGTTGACCGCGTCACTAGATGGAACAGACGTGACCGCAAAAGCAAGGGAAGTCGAAGGCGCGCTGCTCGCGGCAGAAAGCCCGTTTCGGGGGGGATGGCGAGGTCGGGATGGGAGTCCAGCATGAGACGCAACAGCGTTGTGCCTGAGCGGGGAGCACCGATGATACATGGGAACGGAGCGTGAATTTCAGACATGAATTGAGTTCCAAGTCGGGACTGGTCGAGCAGCAAAAAATGAGATGACCGGCAAGGCTCAAACCCATTCCGCACTCTAATAGCCTGGATAATGTCAATTCTATCGACGGGAGACCAGGCCCTTCGCCTTTCCCGGCTTGCCTGCCTCACCACAATGTGGAAGCGAAACCGGCACACGTGCATGTAAATACATTTTCTGCTTCTGTACTGGGAACAAGTGCGCCCAGACACTTATTGCATCCTGACAGCTCGCAGCAACGAAAAGCAGAATACGAAGGACTATGGCACTCCCCGAGCGCGATCGCAACATACAATGAGCTCTCAGGAAGAAACTAGGACAAAAATCTTCTCCTGTCCATTCGGGAAGAGTCAGCGAGTGGGTGCGGGGAACACAGGCGAGGACCAATGGGCGTTGCGGATTTGCCATTTCCCATTCCGCGACTCAATGAGTCCGGTAAAGATGCCGGTCTCTTCCACTCTGTGTCCAGCAGTGTCGATCTGAATCTCTCGCCATGAAACGACCACGACCGCAAGTTCGTCAGAGATGGAATCAACGCGTAGATCATGGCCCCAGTTCAACTCGATATGCTTGACAGTTCGAGCAAATTCTTGTGTGCCGACCCTCGCGGCATTGCTATCCGGAAACGCCAATTGTCCGTTCACAGCCATGAAAAACGCCGGACTGTCAGCGAAGAACTGAAGCCAGGCAACAGGGCCGTCCTCCGTCCGTCATGGACTACTTGTGCCATGAATGTCCGTACGTTTGATTCTGTCGTACCAGCGCCAGTTGGAATCGACGACGGCGAGTGGATGGAGGAAGCAGCGCGAACATTAATGGCGAAAGCCGTTAAAGCACATAAGAAAAGCCACGTCAGAAGTCGAATCATCGCGATTATTCACCTCGCCGCATCGCCTAGGATAAGACTGCCGAGACCTATTGACCAAATTTTATGACAAGACTGAAATCGATCGACTGGATATTTGTCCGTCCGTGCTTGTTGGCCAGCGCAACCGCCGCCACCTGAATGCGTTTGCGGGAGGTGAGCTGCGCCAGCCACGTGTTCAGGCCGTTCGATTGTTTCATCCTCTGCTGCAGGACGGCATGAGCACCCTGCACGAAGAGCTTGCGCAGATATCTGTTCCCGCGCCTGTTGGTATCAGTCAGTGTTTGCTTGCCGCCGGTGGAGTGCTCTCCAGGCACCACGCCTAACCAGGCAGCAAATCCGCGACCCTTCTTGAATGCCGATCCGTTGCCGATCGCCGCGATCGTGGCCGTGGCTATCATCGGTCCGATTCCCGGTACCGCAACCATCCGTCGGCAGTCCTCGAGCTCGTCGGCGATCCGCAGGATCAGCTTGTCACACTCTTCGACCTGTCTCTGCAGGTATTGCATCTCCTGTCGCAGTTCGGTCAGCAATACTCGCAATGAGCCTGACAGCTTGTTGTCGGCACCTTCCAGAATCCCAGGCAGAGAATCTTCGATATGACGACGTCCCTTGCGAATCGTGATGCCTCGCTCCAGCAGCAATCCTCTAATCTGGTTGATCACCGCCGTACGACCCGATACCCAGCGCTCGCGCACCCGGTGAAGAGACTGCAGATCCAGTTGATCGTCCGTCTTGATGGGTACGAAGCGCATCCTCGCACGACCGACCGCTTCCGCAATAGCTTCCGCATCGATGTAATCGTTCTTGTTGGTCTTCACGTACGGCTTCACATACTTGGCCGGCATCAGCCTTGCATCATGCCCCTGTTCGCGCAGGGCCCGAGCCAGGAAGTGCGCTCCTCCGCAGGCTTCCATGCCGATCAATGTCACTCGCAGGTTCGCGGTGAAACGAAGCAGCTGATCGCGCGAACACTTCTTGCGCACCACGACTTCGCCGCGCGCGTTAAGACCAACCAGGTGAAAAACTGTCTTGCCAAATCGATGCCGATCGTGCGAATCTCCATGGGACGCCTCCTGTTCTCCCCTTATACCTCCGCGGAGGTTAAGGCGGCGGACCATGCCAGTAATAACTATTTGAGCGACAATGCTCCGTGCTGTTGTCACAGTTCTAACTTCCCGGTAGGGCCAGCCACCACACGCCGCAACCGCCGTTTAGACTTGGTGAACAGCATCAGGACACACTGCACACCTCTATCGGATCAGCAATGAATCAGATCCGCCCGTGACAAGCTAGGAAGGCCGAAAACCCTCAATTCCCGGTGCTGTACCACAAAGAAACCGTGCGGACAGAACTCTTTTTCAGTATTATCAGTCTCATGCTTAACAGGGTTGACGAAAGCATCTCTCCGCAAACCGATTGCGGTAAAGTCTGACTCACTCTGAACGAAAAAGCATCAGAAAATGCACAGAAAGGGGCTGACCATGGGAAAGTGTAAACACCATTCAGTTCTAGCTATTTTTCTTTCTTTACTTTCGCCTTATTGTTCGCCTCCGCATTTGATGCGCAATCCTCCGCGCCACAAGAAACAACAACTACGGTGTTGCACGTCGAAGTACGACGGGTTCCTCTCGATATCGTGGTGACCGACAAGAACGGAAATCCTGTACGAGGGTTGAAGAAGGACGACTTTACGATCAAGGAAAACGGAAAGACGGAGAAGGCTCTTAGTTTTGACTATTTAGATGGGTCGTCAACCAGGTTTGTTCCCCTAAAACTTGAGCCACTGCCCGCCAACACCTTCGTTAACTTGCCCGGTGGGCCGGAGCAGGGACCTCTTTACGTCCTGTACTACGACATGGTGAATACCCCCCGCCCACCCACAGATGGAATTCACAAACAGTTGCTGGATTTTGTGGACCACGCCCCAGCCGGGTACCCGCTTTTGCACTGTTTGGAATATGGCCGGATTGCATCTGATCCAGGGATTCACGAGCGACCATGCGTTGCTGCGCGCGGCGATTCTGTCAAAAGGGGCCGGGTCCGCACCCTGCCCAATGTATTTCTTGAAGGAAAGAACTATGGATATGAAGACGCAGGGCGCGGTGCTCTCGAATCTGAAATTTGTCGCGGAATATTTGAAAGGGATCCGGGCCGAAAGAACTTGCTCTGGCTCTTGAAGTGAATTTCCCGATTCCAGTTAACCCCGCAATGAAGGGCCACAACTCGAACACGGCGTGGGTGGGGGTTTTTCCAGTTCCACCATCCAGATTCAACGATTTGAGTTATCTTGAATGAAGGGATCAAAGAAACGTACGCAGCGCTGAAGAGAGCCAGGTGGCTCTTTATCCTGTGAACCTGAATGGTGCGGAGGTCGGAGGATCCAGGCCATCCAGGTGACTCTGTCGCCCAGTACCGGCGCGAGGATGACATCGCTGCAGCGACCGGTGGTCATGCGTTCCACGGCAACAACAGAATCGCCGAACTGCTCGACAAAGCCGTGGAAAACGGCACGAGCTACTACTCGCTGACCTATTCGCCGACAAATACGAAATACGATGGCTCGGAGCGCCATATCGAGGTCACCCTGGCGAAGAAGGTCGGCTATACCCTCAGCTACCGGACCATCTACTATGGCATTCCGGATACCGAACCGGTTCCCGCGGTGCATAAATCTGAAATCCTGCAGGCCCGTTTTATTGCCGCCAAAACTGCGGACAATCTTTACGCGAACATCGAACACGGCGCACCCATGCTTCACGACTTGCTCTTCAGCGCCCACGTGACGACTGAAGGAGCGCCGGAGATGGCAACAGCCGGGCAGATGCAGCACTCGAAGACTTACCGATTACTTCCGCACGCGACATCGAGACAAGCCGCTGAAACCTCTGACGCCTGTGAAGCTGCAGAAATACCTGATCGCGTACCGAGTGATTGATTCGCAGTTGAAATCCACTGCGAAGCACAAGAGAGTTCCGGCGGTGCTGGAGTTTGCCGCCGCCGCCTACGACGCCGATGGCCGGTTGCTGAACGGTATGTTGAACGAAGGCGTGGTCTCGCTGGAGGCCGATCCGAGCGCGAAGTCAGGCGCGCTCTTCGAAGGCATGCAAGAGCTCGAAGTTCCATCCGGCGGAGCGTGGATTAGGCTGGCCGTTCGCGACAAGCTAAATGACCGCACAGGAACGCTGGAATTGCAACTGCCTCTCAAGGGCGATCCGGCACTCCACGGTGGAACAAGGAAGATGACACGTTTGGGCGCCGATGGGATTGAATCGTCAACGCGCAATCGAGTTTCCACCTGAAACTCGCGTTGTTAGTGAATAACTGCCCAACCGGAAATCACCAAGTAGTCAATACTTGCGCGTGGTGCTATCGAAGAGTAATTTCCGGATTGCCAACCAACCACCCCCAACCGTCATCTAGGCGCGTGGTAGCAAGCCTTTTTGACTTCGCTCATTGTTGGGCGCACAATGCATGCTGACCTGGGGAGGCCGGGCCGCCTCTCGATCACCTCCAGTTAGTCAGCGACCGACTCCCCCTCCTCTCCATCCTTGATTGGCCACGTTAAGCCAAGATGTCAGTTCGTGGGCACTTTCACGCCCATGAATCAGTGGAAACAAGCACTGAGCAAATTTCTAACCGCCTAAACATTGTCTGAACAGAAACAGATTATTGAGGTCCAGACTTTTGGCGGGGAACGATTACATTCCCACTCACGGTCTTGGTCCCGCGCGCAGAAACCGAAAGGAGAATCGCATGACATCCCTGAAATCAGTTGGTCGAATGAGCCGTACCGGCGGGCTGGTATTCGTCCTATTGAGCGCCGGGACCAGGAACACCGCAGCTTCCGCCCAGACCTTGACAACGCTGAGCAGCTTCAACGAAGGCAATGGGGCTGGTCCAGCGTTTGGGAGCCTGATCCTCGACGCCAGGGGTAACCTCATCGGCACAACCCAATACGGGGAGCGTCCGGAGTTGGCACGGTGTTCGAGATCGCCAAGACCTCTGGCGGTTATGCAAGCACACCAACCACCCTGGTCACCTTCAACAATACCAACGGCGCGTTTCCGGAAGCCGGCCTGATCGCCGACGCCAAAGGCGACCTCTTCGGCACAACCGAGGCGGGCGGAGCGTACGGAGATGGCACGGTGTTCGAGATTGCCAATCGGTGTGTAGCTGCTGACGAGGCCAAGCAACCACAGGACCAGGGAGGCCAGGAACCACAAAGATTGTCCAGAGCATTTCTCGAGGAGGTATGCAAGCACACCAACCACCCTCGTCAGCTTCGACAATACGAACGGCGCGCTTCCGATAGGCAGCTTGATCGTCGACGCCAATGGCGACCTCTTCGGAACAACTGAGAAGGGCGGGGACTCCGGAGCTGGTACGGGTTGAGATCGCCAAGACCTCGAGCGGGTATGCAAGCACACCAACCACACTGGTCAGCTTCGACTTTACCAACGGCGTTCCGGTAGCCAGCCTGATCGCCGACGCCAGCGGCGACCTCTTCGGCACAGCCGGGGCGGCGGGAGCGGCCGGAGATGGCACGGTGTTCGAGATCGCCAAGACCTCGAGCGGGGTTATGCAAGCACACCCACCGCCCTGGTCAGCTTCAGCATCTTTATCAGCGGCGCGGTCCCGATTGGCGGTCTGATTGCCGACGCCAACGGGAACCTTTTCGGCACAACGTTGGAGGGCGGGGATTCCGGAGTCGGCGATGTATCGAGACCGCCAAGACCTGGAGCGGTTATGCAAGCACACAAACACCCTGATTATCTTCGACTCTGACGAACGGCGCTTCCTTTAGCCAGCCTGATCGCCGACGCCAATGGGGACCTCTTCGGCACAACCCAATACGGGGGGCGGCCGGAGATGGCACGGTGTTCGAGATAACCGGCAGCGGTTTCGTGCCCCCGAGACAGTTCGCAGGGAGAGCGCGGACTGCACCGGCAAAAGCATTTCCACGTTGACGCGACGGCACGGGGGCATCGCCAACGCCGCCTCGGCTTTGGGATACGCCAGTGCGACTGCTCTGCAAAGCGCAGTCGCTAACGAGAGTATTTCGCAGTTCAGTGTCATCGCGATCAATGACTTTCGCATCTATTGAATAGTCAACCTCGGCCGTTCCCGACGGAAGAGACGTGGGCTCCGCCCACTTTGAAAACGCCGATGGCGTTTCCAACTTTCCCACAGCCTCAACTGCGGCTGGCTAAGTAAGATTACCGTGCGGAAAATGGGGGCGGGCAAGTGACCGCCCATCCTTCAGTTACTGGTTGATTAGCATTTCAAACGACACATCCATGGATGATGGAGTTGCGCTCCATTTGCGTCCAGCATTCTTTCCAGAAGGGACCGGACTTAGCCATCGATGGCGAAGGGTGTCGCCGTTTTCCAGAACTTATACCTGTCGATCCCCACATTCTAGGTCTTTGTTCGTTGAGCGTTCCACTTTTCAAGGAATGCGGCGAATTTCTCGTCCCGCGTTGGTTTCAGCATCGGAGCGGATTTGCTGGGACTTAGCGCGGGACGCGATGATGGCTCTGCCAGTGCCTTGATTGAGAGCGCAATTCTCTTCGCTCGTGTATCGACATTCAGCACTTTCACCTTGACGATCTGACCCGCCTTCACTGCTTCGGACGGCTCCTTGATGTATCGAGTTGAGAGCTCGCTGATGTGAACAAGTCCATCCTGGTGCACGCCAATATCCACGAAAGCTCCGAACTTCGTCACATTCGTTACAACGCCTTCCAGCGCCATGCCAGCCTGCACATCGGAGATCTCCCGTACTTCTTCGTGGAAGACTGGGCGCAACAAACTTATTGCGCGGATCGCGTCCGGGCTTTCGCAGCTCGGCCAGAATGTCGTCCAAGGTGTAAAGCACCGGCAGAGAGCTGCTTCCTATCCACCTGTTCGAGAAGTTGCGGGCTCTGGATGACGTCTTTCACCGTTGTTTTGAGCGACACTGCGATCTGTTCCACTACGGGGTACGATTCCGGATGAACTGCCGGTCATGTCGAGAGGGTTATCGCCATCTCGGATGCGGAGGAAGCCCGCCGCCTGCTCAAACGTCTTTGGCCCGATTCCTGGAACCTCCAAGACCTGGTTGCGCGAACGAAATCCTCCTTTCTCATTGCGATAGCTCACAATATTCTGAGCGGTGCGCTCGGAAATCCCCGCAACGAAGCGCAGCAGCGTCCAGGACGATGTGTTCAGGTCAACGCCAACGCGATTCACGCAGCTCTCGATCACCTTCTCCAATGATTCCTGCAACTGACGCTGATCGACATCATGCTGGTACTGGCCCACGCCAATCGACTTGGGATCGACTTTCACCAGCTCGGACAGCGGGTCCTGCAGACGGCGAGCTATGGAGATAGCACCTCGCACCGTCAAGTCAAGATCCGGGAACTCCTGCCTCGCGATGTCGGAGGCTGAGTAGACGCTGGCGCCCGATTCACTCACAGTTACAGAGAAGACGCCTTCGATACCCTTCTCGCGAAGGAAAGCGCGAACAAAAGCATCGGTTTCGCGTGAAGCAGTACCGTTCCCGATCGCGATGGCGCGAACATGATGCAGCCGCAGGAGTGTCTCAAGCTTAGTGATAGATTCTGCGTTGCCATGCTTTGATGTGTGCAGATAGAGAACGTCGTGAGCCAACAGCTTGCCAGTCGCATCTACGACGGCAATCTTGCAGCCCGTGCGAAGGCCCGGATCAATACCGAGGACAGAGATTGGACCGGCGGGCGGAGCCAATAGCAGGTTATAGAGGTTGTCGCGAAACACCTGGATTGCGTCTGCATCTGAGCGCTGCTTCAGGTCCAGGCGAATCTCTCCCTGGATCGACGAGTTCACCAGACGCTTCCATGCATCATCGATCGCGACCTTGAGTTGTGGCGTCCAATCGCCTTGATCCCGAAGCACATGCCGCTGAATAAGCGCCACTGGCCGCTCAGGTTCGACTTCGATCATAAAATACAGCACGTTTTCACTTTCACCTCGGCGAATCGCCAGCATACGATGCGACGGGATTGTCTTTACCGGCTCCTTGTACTCGTAGTACATCTTGAACTTTTCCTGCACATCTACGGCATCCATTGCCTTGCGGCTCACGATCATGCCTTCGTCAAACATCACGCGGCGCAAGGTCTTGCGCAAATCGGCATCTTCACTGATCCACTCGGCAACGATGTGGCGGGCGCCCTCCAGCGCCTCGTCCACGCTTGCAACGTCGAGTTCTGCGTTCACGAATGTGGCCGCGAAGCTTTCCAGAGGCTGCACAGAACTTTGTTGCTGCCACAAATAGGATGCCAACGGCTCCAACCCCTTTTCGCGGGCGATGGTGGCCTTCGTACGCCGTTTGGGCCGATAGGGCAGGTAGAGGTCTTCCAGTTCGCTTTTGTCGAGGGTTGCTTCAATTCTTGACCTCAACTCATCGGTCAGCTTGCCCTGCTCTGCGATGGAAGAGAGGATGGTTGCGCGACGCTCGGTGAGGTCACGGAAATAGGCCAACTTTTCTTCGATGTCACGGATCTGAACTTCGTCCAGATTGCCGGTGGCTTCTTTACGATAGCGGGCAATAAAGGGAACCGTGCCTCCATCGTCCAGCAGTTCGATGACGGCGACAAGGCCACGCACTGGCAGGTTCAATGACTGTGAGATGTGGAGAAGGATTGCAGGGGAGAGGATGATCTTGTCATTCATAAGGGTCAGTGTTCATCGTACAACTGGACGGATGACTTTACCTCTGAGCGACAGACCGACCTCACATCTGGAGAAGAGCGGGTGGGTGAGTGTCGCAGGTCGATCGTGCGTGGGGTACACTCTATCCGAAAGCGGCTGAACCACGAACGAGCGCCACCTGGGAGGGAAAATTGGGAGTTCCCGAGATTCTGGCAACGATTGATCACGAGATTGCTCAGTTGCAGCGGGCACGGGCATTGCTGACTGGTGGTGCCGCGGTGAGAGCTAAGAAGAAGGGCGGCAGACCTAAGAAGGCAACAGCGGCTGTCGTACCCGCGGCGGAGCCTGCCAAGAAGAGGAAACTCAGTCCTGAAGGGCGAAAGCGCATTGCCGAGGCTGCTAAGCGACGCTGGGCAGCGCAGAAGAAGGCAGCCGTAGCGAAATAACCTCTCCACCGTAATGACTTGAACCGGCAGAAATCCCACGATATCGTCTCCAGCGTGACCTCCGGCAACAAGATCGGAGCCGCTGCGGATTCTGCGAAGGGTACCACAGCGATCACGGTGCGCCTTGAGCCTAAGGACGCCACACCCTGCTGACAGTTGGAGGGGAATTTCAGATTGTGAACCTTTTCCGAGGCTTACGACCTTTGCAACGCGCAGCCGCTGTGCGCAATATGCTGGCTGGAGTAGTACTCGCAGCGATGGACATTCCGCAAGTGATGGGGTACGCCAAGATCGCAGCGATGCCGGTCGTAACGGGTCTTTATACACTGCTCCTCCCGTTGGTTGCGTTTGCGGCATTCGGTTCATCAAGATACCTGGTTGTAGCCGCTGACTCGGCAACAGCCGCGATCTTTGCGAGCGGAGTGTCAGGCTTAGCAACCCCGGGAGTGGCGCAACATGTGGCTCTCGCGGGAATCGTAGCGCTGCTCACTGCGACAATTCTGCTGCTTGCACGGCTGCTCCGGCTGGGGTTTATCGCGGACTTCCTTTCTCGGACAGTGCTGGTTGGTTTTCTTACAGGAGTTGGCGTTCAAGTAGGAGTGTCCGTGCTGAGCGAGATGTTGGGAGTGCCAGTCGATTCGCGCAGGCCGGTAATGCAGGTTTGGGAGGTAATCAGCGAACTACCGCGCGTCCATGTGCCGACGGTGGCGGTGTCAGCATTGGTGCTGGGCTTCGTCCTTGTCGTACATCGATTCGCACCAAAGGTACCGGCTGCACTTGTCGCGGTCGTCGCCGCGATTACAGCAAGCGAAGCCGCGAACTTTGCGGGGCACGGTATTGCGACGATTGGCCCAGTCATCGGTGGATTGCCGCACCTTGGAATGATGGACGTCCTCAGTCTTCGCGGGATAGGTTGGACGGAGGCAGAACTGCTGTTGACGGTGTCCGTTTCATGCGCGGTCATGGTTCTCACCCAGAGCGCAGCGACCTCTCGAATCTATGCCGCGAAGCACTTCGATCAGGTGAACGAGAATAATGATCTGGTTGGGCTCTCGGCCGCGAATGCTGCAGCGGCGCTGAGCGGAGCCTTCGTCGTAAATGGAAGCCCAACGCAGACTGCGATGATGGAGGAGGCCGGTGGGCAAAGCCAGTTGGCGCAGGTCACGACCGCGGTCGTCGTGGGATTGGTGCTGCTATTTCTGACCAGGCCGCTACAGTACCTTCCTGTCTGTGTTCTTGGAGTGTTGGTGTTTCTGGTTGCCCTTCGGTTGATCGACTTGAAGGGATTGCGGGAGATACGGGCGGAGAGCACACAGGAGTTTGCTTTGGCCGCGATGACGGCCGCCGTCGTGGTGCTGGTGGGAGTAGAGCAGGGGATAGTACTGGCGATGGTGGTGTCGCTGCTGCGCGTTGTGCGGCACAGTTATCACCCTCACAGCGGCGTGCTGGTGGGGGACGTCAACGGAATCTGGAAGCTGGTGCCCGCGGCGCATGACGTGATGACTGAACCCGGACTTGTGTTGTACCGGTTTGGTGCGGAGCTGTTCTATGCCAACGCTGCGCGGTTTCTTGAGGAGGTGTCCTGCCTGATTGAGCCGATGCCAACAATGGTCCGCTGGGTGGTTGTGGATGCGGAAGCGATGACGCATGTGGACTACACGGCCTCACGCGTGGTGATGGCATTAAAGAAGAACCTTACCAAGGCTGGAGTCGAGCTGGCGTTTGCACGAGCCCCTTGGGATCTGCGTTCCGACTTTGACAGGCATCATCTAACCGAGGCGATAGGCCCGGAACGAATGTTCAATAGACTGCATGACGCGATCGCTGCGTTTGAAGAACATGCGAAGCTGTCGGAGGGGAAGGCTCGTGAGGCAATCTCGGATGGCGACGTTTGCTCCTAGCGCGTCATTTGGTGTAAGTACGAGAATCTATCAAATAGAAGTATGACTCCAGCTTGCTTTGATCATCTGTCAGTATTAGGTCTTCTTCATGCAACACTGGCGAGCGATGCGTGAGGAGTGCATTGGATTCTCTCCGGTGCGTCTGGACTATCAGGGCTGGCGCAACGTCTTCGTGATCAGCGTGCTTGGGGCTTCGTATGGGGCTTTGGCAGCATGGCGCGGGAATCTCCGCGCAAACATTTCGGTCCATGCTTGGGGAGATGTTTGGGAAGGCTGGTTGAAGTTCGTAGTCTGGAGGTGACTGGTTCACCGGCCGTTCGAGCCTACTACGATCCCCGATACTACGCCGCCAACGTCCTGGACCCTGATGGCTATAGCTTCGAGTTCGTGTACAAGAGTTGGCAGCACGCGGATGAATAGCAGTCGGTCGATTGCTTCTCACCGCCACCAACGTGATGCGGGTCACGGCAACGTTTCGATGTTGGTGCCACTGTGACAGCAGTTAGGTCAGAATACGAATGGAGGATCAGCCATGGAGCACTTCATTCAGCTAAAGCTGCAAAGTGACGGTACGCGGGACGCTGCTCTAAGTTCTCCAAAACCTGAAGGTAATCTTCACGAGCCCCCAGTAGTGGGTAAGAGATTGAATCGAATCATCAATAAGGCTGTGCACAGGGCCGCGAGGGAATCCAACCGGAGCGCGTCCGGCATTTTCACTAAGTAGCCGGACAACTGATGGAGAGTTGAAAACTACTCAAGGGCAGGACGCGATCTCCATGCACCGTCCGATGGAGGAATAGGATCATGGTCAGAAGATCGACCTGGTGGGCCACTGCCGTTGGTACCGCCGTCGGTACTGGTGGTTGGCTCTTGGGAATCGGCAAGTACGTCTCGCCCACCCATCCGGGTTGGGCGCTATTCTGGATCACACTCGCCGCCACCATCATCACCCAGATCATCGTCGAGGAAGAGATCCGTCGCAAGATCGGCCGTGCACAAGCTACCCAGCCTTCCAAATCCCTACGGACCCCGTCGCTCTAAGACACTGACGGGTTCCTATGGCACTCGCGCCAATTGCGTCCGCCTGAGATGCCGACTGACCGCCAACCGGATCACCGATTGGGCCTTTGTCAGGTTCTCGCACTGAGCCTACAATGCAGGCGCAGTCAGAAAGAGGCTGTCAATGGTTTTTGATACCGGCCTGCGCGAGTTGAGCCGCAACTGGAGATGGCATCTTGCAATAGGCGTCGCACTTGTCCTTATCGGCATAATTGCACTGATAGACTCGATTGCTGTTTCTGTGGCTTCAATGATCCTTTTCGGCTGGCTTCTGCTGTTCGCCGGCATTATCGAAGGCGTACAGGCATTCCGACATCGAAAGGTCGGCCATTTCTATTTGCACTTGCTGAATACGGTGCTTTCAATTGTTGTGGGCTTGATGCTGCTACGGAATCCTCTGGCCGGCTCGCTGGCCATGACGCTGCTCATGGCTCTGTATTTCACCGTGGCTGGTGCCTTTCGCATCCTGACTGCTCTGACTGTGCCGTTTACCGGCTCAGGGTGGGCGCTGGTGGACGGGATCGTCTCCCTGGTACTGGGAATCCTGGTCTGGGTGCAATGGCCGATAGCGGGGCTGTGGATCATCGGTTTGTTCATTGGCGTCAACTTGATCACTTACGGGTGGTCGCAGGTAATGCTGGCGTTCGTCTTACGTCGTCTTGGCGCAGAAATGGCTTGACGCTGGCCAAGACTGGCTTCGAGGTCTAGCAGGCTTCTTAAAGGGAAGGTCAGGTATGACGGCTTTGCCCGAGCAAGTCCCATTGCGGAAACTCGAACAGCAGAATCGCGATGCTCGCTTTGCTATGCGTCTGTCTTTGTTCGTCGGCGTGCTAATGCTGGTCGGCAAGGTTGCCGCTTACTTGTTTACGGGGTCTTCGGCCATCTTTTCCGATGCAGCGGAATCGGTCGTGCATGTGGTCGCCGTCTCGTTCGCTGTGTTCAGTCTATGGCTGAGCACTCGACCGGCTGTTCCACAATTTCACTATGGATTCGAGCGAATCACCTTTTTCTCCGCTGGTTTTGAAGGTGCAATGATCGTACTGGCCGCCGGAAGCATCATCGTTACGACGGCTCAAAAGTGGAGACACGGCCTGACCTTGGATAACCTGGGAAGCGGCGTGACTCTGATCTTGGCCGCCGGGGTGGTGAATGCCTTGCTGGGCTGGTACCTGCTGCGGATGGGCAGACGGAATCACTCGTTGATTCTGGAGGCGGACGGAAAGCATGTTCTGACGGACAGTTGGACGAGCTTTGGCGTCGTTGCGGGCTTGGGGCTGGTAATGATCACCGGATGGAAGCCGTTCGATCCGCTGGTCGCCTTTGCTGTGGCGGCGAACATCCTGTGGTCGGGCGGTCGGCTGATGTGGCACTCGACGAAGGGATTGCTCGACTACTCTGATCCCAAGATCGGTCACCAGATTCGCAATCAGCTCGATGTCATCTGCAAGGAACTGGGACTCCAGTACCACGGCGTGCGCTTCCGCACAACAGGCTATCGACAGATCATCGAGGTTCACCTATTGTTTCCTCACACTATGGCGGTGGGCGAAGCACACCGGCAAGCGACGGTGCTTGAAGAGCGCCTGACGATTGACTTGGAGGTGCCTGCGGAGGTGACTACGCATTTGGAGTCTCTTGAGGATCATGCCGAAGTCCATCATGTGCAGCACTACACTGGACGACCTGACTAGTACCTCATTACCAGCTCGCGACTGCCAGAAATCTTGAGTTGCAGTCAGTTGGCCGGCAAATCGGACAGTACTCAACTTTTGGGGGTCATGTCCGGGCTCCCCACAATACACGCGGAATCGGTCGGCGCGGGGAGCACCCTTTTGCAGGATTCGCGGCAACTGCAGTTCCCGTGCTGTTCTTTCTCCTCCTATCTTTTGCGGCCGGACGATCGGCGTCCATCAGGACGGGCTTGTCCACATCAGCGTGCTCTCGAATCGATTCATCAAGGATCCATCCGAAGCGGTCAAAGAAGGCCAGATTGGCCTCGAAGCATTCGCCAATCAGGCCAATACCGCATCCTACGGCTACAGTCGAAGATAAACTCGCGACGCTGTCAATGAAGTGGCGGACGCGCTGCTAACGTACTCACCTTCTTGCTGCGCAAGGTTCCATTTTTCGATCCTTGCTCAGACCTGCTTCGTTCGTGCTTAGAAATAGAAACTATTAGGGGCGACTCTTATAGCATCTTCCGCGATTAGGCCTATTTCTTCTGCGCGCCAGCGCCCTGACATCCTCAAAGCCGCACCGCTCCGCCCGCCGGAGACCGTTCCGTAACAATTACCGTCACAATTGTGCCGCCCTTTCCGTTAGTGGGATGAATCACCACTCTCCACGTCTGCTTGAGGAGCTTCCCATTGAAATGCCTGTCCGCTCTCCATCTGCTGCTGTTGATACTCTGCGCAACGATATCGACCAGTGCTCAATCCACCGACGCAACCATAAGCGGTGTCGTTGTCGACCCATTCGGGAAGGTCATCCCAGGCGCAGAGATAGTGGCTTTCAACGAGGCCACGGGCGTCCGCTACACGAATTCAACGAACGGGTCGGGAATCTACGCCGTCTCGATTCTTCCCCCTGGTCAGTATCGCGTGCAGGTCTCCAAAGGAGGCTTCAAGACGATCATCAAGCCTGGCGTAATCTTGAATGTCCAGAGTGCAGTAGTCCTGAACTTCACTCTGCCCGTTGGTGCGGCTTCTGAATCCGTGACTGTCGCTGCAGAGACGTCAACGATCGACACGACGGATGCTTCCGTCAGTACCGTGATTGACCGCAAGTTCGTCGAGAACATTCCACTGAATGGACGCAGCTTTCAGGACCTGATCTCCATGACCCCCGGTACCATGACGCAGAGCCCGCAGCAATCAGGGCAGGGTGCCGGCTATTACGGCGATTTCAGTATTAACGGCCAGCGCACCCAGTCAAACTATTACACGGTGGACGGAGTATCAGGGAACACCAGCCCCGGGGGCGCATCCGGATTTCCGCAATCGGCAACGGCCGGTGCAGTGGCGGCCTCAACGGCGTTGGGAACGACGCAAGCGCTTATCTCGGTAGATGCTTTACAAGAGTTTAGGATCGAAAGCTCCAGCTATTCCGCTGAATTCGGCCGCAGTCCCGGGGGGCAAATCTCATTCGAAACGCGCTCAGGAACCAATGATTTGCACGGAAGCGCATTCGACTACTTACGCAACAACTTCTTTGACGCAAACGACTGGTTCAACGATCACTATCAGCAGGCTATGGCACCATTGCGGCAAAATGATTTCGGGGGAACAACCGGCGGACCGATCATTATTCCAAAGTTGTATAACGGCCGCAATCAAGCGTTCTTTTTCGCCTCCTATGAAGGGCTGAGGCTAACCCAACCGCAGGCAGCGACTATTCAATACGTTCCTGATACCTTCATGCGGCAGATGGCTCCGCTGGCCTTGCAACCCATCTTGAACGCATATCCGATACAGAACGGGGTCGACTATGGAACGTCGGGCAGCCCCAATCTGGCGCAGTTCATCAAGGCGTATTCCCAACCCAGCCGGATCGATTCCACAATCGCTCGAGTTGACTATGGCTTCAGTCCCAGGCTGTCGCTCTTCTTCCGGTTCAGCGACACACCAAGTTCGACATCGACGCGAACGTTGTCAACGCTGAATCAAACAAGCGTAAATGTCCACACCTACACACTGGGCGCGACCAGACAGATCGCTTCCAATCTCAACAATGAGTTGCGTCTCGGTTATGCAGACAGTCAGGCGATATCGGAAGGAATACTCGATACGTTCGGCGGTGCGCAGCCAGTAAATCTTTCGCAGGCGATGGGCGTTGGTTCCTACGCAGACGCTCAGCCTTTTTTCCTTCTTTACATCAGCGGGGTTGGTTCGGGACAGATCTTTCAGGGACCTGCACAGAATATCGGCCGCCAATGGAATCTGGTCGATACGATGAATCTATCCTCCGGCCATCATCAATTCAAGGCCGGGTTCGATTATCGCAAAATCATCTCTCCACTCAAGCCGCCCAGCATTCAACCATACGTGCCGTATGAGACCGTGGATTCTATCCTGACAAACAGTGCGACGTTCGTCGCCCTCTCGAAGTATGATGCCGCTACGCCAATCTTTGATGAGACATCTGTCTTCGTGCAGGATGAGTGGCGTGCAGCATCCAACTTGACCTTGTCTTTGGGCCTTCGCTGGGAGATAAACCCTCCGCCTGGCGAGCAGCATGGGAACGACGCCTATACCCTGTCTGGCAACATCAATGAGCCGGCCAGCCTTTCACTGGCTCCTCGCGGCACACCTCTTTGGCGGACCAGTTGGTTCAACTTGGCACCTCGCCTGGGAGCAGCGTGGACGGTTCATGATGCGCATGGCTCCGAAACCGTCGTGCGAGCAGGCGGCGGCGCGTTCTTCGATACCGACAACGAATTAGCGACTCAAGGATTCGTACAAGGCATCGGATTCAATGCGAATTCAGTCTTCAACAATTCACCGCTGCCTGTAACTCCAGCACAACTGGATTTCGGCCCCTCCGTGGACCCTCCATACACGGACTCAATTATCTTTGCCTTTCCTCCCCATCTCCAGCTCCCCTATACCCTCAGCTGGAATGTGTCCTTGGAACAGGGAATCGGTGACGCTCAATCGCTTACTCTTTCCTACGTCGGCTCCAACGGAAGGCGTCTCATTCAGGAACAGTCGCGTTCGATTGAGAACTTCAATCCGAATTTCGGAACGATATACTTTGTCCCCACTGGGGTAACATCCAACTACCAATCACTTCAGTCAGAGTTCAAACGAAATGTAGCCCATGGGCTCCAGGCACTTGTCTCCTATACGTGGTCGCATTCGATCGATTTCGGATCGAGTGCGTCCGAGTTGCCGCTGACTCGTGGCAATTCCGACTTCGACGTTCGTCATAACCTGGAGGCAGGGATGAGCTGGGATCTTCCAACATTGAAGACGTCCCTGGTTCCAGGGTATCTGTTCAACGGATGGGGATTAGACGCTCGTCTGATATGTCGAACTGCGTTCCCCGTTACCCTTAAAGGCGCACCCTTACTGGATGCGTCCACCGGCAACTCATATTATGGAAACGTAAACCTGGTTCCCGGTCAACCTACCTATATTTACGGATCTCAGTACCCCGGCGGTCGAAGCATAGACCCCTCGGCATTCAGCACTCCCGCAGACAATGATCCAGGAGACGCTCCCCGGAATTTCGTCCGAAGCTTTGGCGCGACTCAATTCAATCTGGCGGCTCGCAGGAATATCCGCCTGACCGATCGCTTGAGCCTCAAGTTTCGCGCAGAAGCCTTCAATTTTCTGAATCATCCCAACTTCGGGTACGTCGATCCCTACCTAACCGACATCACGTTTGGACAAGCGACGCAAATGCTCAACCAAAGTTTGGGCACGCTTGCGGCTCAATACCAACAGGGCGGTCCGCGCTCCATGCAGTTCGCATTGCGACTCGTGTTTTAGCAGGTCGGCGTGAACCGCGCGCTGAAACTGGCGAACGAGTCGCAATCATCAATTGGCTTGTGCTCCGTCGAGGAGAGCCAGGACGTGCTCGCCACTCCATTTCGCATGAATACTGAGATTAGATTTAGCGGTTCGCGGGGTGCGCTGGCTCTCCTGCTCCTTATCCTCGCAACACCATGCTCCGCGGTGGATCGCAGCTTTACCGTGTGGGATTCAATCTCGATGGCGAGGTTCAACGACCCATACACGCGCGAACCAGAGGCACGTGCGAAGATCTCTCCAGACGGCCGCCATTTCGCTGTCGTGACCTCCCGCGGTCTCCATTCAAACGAGATCGAGTCCTCAATCTGGACCTTTGAAACGGATCAACTCAGGACATTCTTGAGAAGCTCGACCAAGGCTTCGGTCCCCCGGCCGAGGCTATTGGCTAGATTTTCAGCAGTACCCACGGTTCTCTTCGAGGACTCGTACACATCCATAATCACGGATATGCGGTGGTCGCCGGATTCACGGTATATCGATTGTCTTGTTCAGGACCATCGCGGCGAGAAACAGTTGTACCAGGTGCGTTTTGCAGATGGCGCCAGATGGCAATTGTCCCCCGTCGGGTACAGCGTTGATTCGTTCGACGTCAGTCAGTCGGAAGTTGCCTACGCTGCCTCGCGATCAGGGGACCAGACCATCGACGAATACTATCGAGGTCGTGTGCTCAACGCAGGCGCAAGCGCTCTGACGGATCTGCCCATCTCGATCGGGGATATCCTCTTCGCGCAAAATCGAGTGAATTATCGCTTCTTCTTCACATGGATTCGCCGGGGCGGCCAGGAACACCGCATTCCTGCGAGCGGCCCGACCATTGACGACTACCGATCCCATCCGTTCGCGATATCGCCGGACGGCAGGTTCCTTGTAGAGCTATTGCCTGTCCGGCAGATTCCTGCCTATTGGGCTCGCTATCAGTTGTCAGGGACTTCCGAAAGAATTCAGATCAATGATCGGAATATAGTCTCGCCATTCAATATGGATCATCTGATGCAGTATTCAATCATCGACTTAACAACTGGAAAGATTGCACCTTTGACCGACGGTCCTTCCGCTAGTGCGCTCGGCTCACCCGATGTGTCCGCCGCTGTCTGGTCAAGAGACAGCGAGCGCATCCTCATCACAAGCGCCTTCCTTTCGAGCAAAGTCTCCGGAGGTTCAGACCTGGATATTTCGATCACCCCTTGCGCTGCTGCCGTCGTCGATATTCGCACTCGCAACGCCCAATGCGTCGCCCCGACCCGGTTCAATCCAAAGCAACAGCAAGGTGATTCCGAAGCCTCGGCCGAACTGACTGATGCGCGATTCGGAAAAAGCGATCGCGCCGTCGTGCTCTCCTTTCTGGAGCAGGGTACGATGCGCGTAGAGAAATACGAGTACCAGGAAGGGAAGTGGAGTGTTGCTTCCGTGAGCGTCGCCCCGAAGGACAGGTCGTCAGCCTGGAGTGCAGAGGAAAGGCGCGGGACATGTCCCTCTTTGTGGGTTCGACAAGATCTGAACAGCCCGCCTACGCTCTGGGCGACGGACGATAAGACAGGAAATACCCGCGAAATCTGGAATCCAAATCCACAACTGGAGGGAATCAAACGCGGGGAAGTGTCGATACTTCGGTGGAAGGATAGCAGCGGCTACGAATGGACGGGTGGTTTGATCAAGCCGATTGGGTATATGCCCGGACGCAGGTATCCGCTCGTGATTCAGACGCACGGATTTCAACCCAACGAATTCCTGTCGGATGGCTCATTCACTACGGCAATGGCCGCCATGCCTCTGGCCAGTGCGGGGATCATGGTCCTGCAGGTTCCCGACCGAAGAGACCACAGCGGGACCGACCAGGAGGCAACCGACCATGTCGTTTCCTTTAAGGCTGCAATCGAGAAACTGGCGGCCGAGGGGATGATTGATCCGGCGCGGGTTGGGCTGATCGGTTTTAGCCGAACATGCTATTACGTGTTAAGCGCTCTGGTTCGGGACCCCAGTCTCTATGCTGCCGCAACGGTGGCCGACGGCGTCGATGGCAGTTACATGGAACACAGGCTCTATCAAGCAAACATGGGGACATGGGATGTCGGAATCTACGGAGGCGCGCCAACGGGACGCGGATTGGGGAAGTGGGTTGTCTCTGCTCCGGACTTTCATCTTGACTCGGTGCAGGCGCCGCTCCGAATCGAAGCTATCGGGCCTGCGTCTCTGCTCGGAGAGTGGGAGCTGTATTCTTCCCTGAAAGAACAGAACAAGCCTGTGGACCTGATCTACATCCGTGAAGGACAGCATATCCTTCAAAAGCCTCTGAACCGCGCCGCTTCTCAACAAGGAAATGTCGATTGGTTTCGCTTCTGGCTGACAGACCAGATGTGTTCGGCATCGGAAGTACCAGTGAAGGATCGGCGGTGGCTTGGATGGAGGACGCTTGAGAGAGAAGGGCACGCCGGGAATTGCGAGGGACCTCACGTCTCTGGAACCGGCCTTAAGGAGCGGACACCTCCGTAAGAAACTTTGCTTGCAGGGCTCCGGGTTCCCCTGGAGCCCAAGCAAGGTTAAGGCTGCTTTGTTGCCCGTCGCGTTGTATTGGAGAACCTCCCGGTGAACTTGATGCTGTTACCCAGAATCTCCTGCATCCATCCGAACGCATCACCGATCCAGCCCGAGCGAGAGAATGGGCCGCGGGGAGTCGTGTCGCCGGCGAGAATGGCTCTGACCACCTCTCGTTCCCCACGAGTCATTTCCTCTTCGAGGACATCGTCGATGCTGGATGCGGCGAGGCCACCCGGGGGTTCTGAGGATAGGATCTCGACGATCTGTTCGCGCGCAGAGAACTGAAGTGAAGCAATCCAGATGGGCCAAGTGGATGGTTCTCAGATGAGCCGGGGGAGGTCGCTCGCAATGAGCGTGGCAGCCGGTGTTTCCATGAGCGCAAGCACGAGCAATCCAACTGTGCGGTGAGTCTGACACTCCTGATTTTGAGATGCAACAGGAACCGGTTCGCAGAACGCGACAAAATAGAATGCCTAAATAACCTCCAGCCCGGCAGGTCCATGCTCGTTGGAACGGCATCCGGTTAGTCGAGTGAAGAACGTCTTTGTTCATGGGCGATCCTCCCGCGTTCCATGTGGCCCCATGCGGACGGAGACTGGCGCGTGTGCTTTTTGAAGAAGCGATTGAATCCCTGCACCTGGTCGTAGCCCAGCAGTGCCGCAATCGCGCTGATCTTGGTGGGCGGGAAGATGCCGAGAAGCCACTGCGCGAAAGCGAGACGAACCTCAACCTGGCACTGCACCATTGTTTTTTGGTACTCGCCGAAGAAGGTCCGCTCCAGTGTTCGCATCTCCACCCCGAGTTCTCGCGCTATCGTCACGATCCGCAGTTGCACATTGCCGTGCGAAGCTTGGATGAAGTGATGCACAGACCGCGCGGGACTCATAAGAAGGGTGGAAGCCAGGACGCTTGCGGACGACGCTCTTAGTGCCCGGATTTCGGCAATGACCTCTCTCTCGATCGGCGACAAGGAGCCGGTTGAGAGACGTTTCACGTCAAATCCCTCCGCGCAAAAAGGTGAGACGCCGATGAGAACCTGAGCGACGGAGGGTTCTTTGGACCTTTTGGGAACCTTTGGTTTCTCGATCTGTGAACCCATCGCGCTCGAATGGAACAGGTTTCTTTGCCAAAAGCGGGTCGATGGGAAATTGTTGGACGACGCGCGCTGAATCGGATAAGAGTCATAGCCGCAAATGAACGCCATGCCATCTCTGGCCGCTCCAAGGGAGAGGCGAGGTTAAACTTGCAATCCTTCGCGCAGCAGCTCGGGCGATGCCATGGCAGGCGCCTTTTGCTACGGCGAGACTTCTCAGAGGCATCTTTCTTCGCCTCTCTACCCGGAGTCGTGACCTTGACCATGCATTGGCGTTGACAATGAGTCTGCCAATGTTGGCAGAAGACTATGCCAGCAATGGAGCGTCAAACGTCCGCCGAGCCCCGTTGCTTATACGAAACACGAGAGACTTGATCAGAGCTGGACTTTCGGTGCGCAGGCTAAGGTAGCAACACTTCCCTCGATGGAAGTGCGGAGAGACGCCGTGCAGGCCAGTAGCGATTTCAGGTGGTTGTTACTTCGTCTCGAACCGTTCCGCTGGCGGATCGGGCTCGGACTATTCTGTGTGTCTCTTGCGGGCGTTGCCGTTGCCATCGACCCTCTGCTGATGCGCAGCTTGATCGACAGTGCACTGCCGCAACGCAACCTGCGATGGAGATTAGAGTTGGCTGTTGGAATCGGCTTTTGTTATTTCGCCGGGACCGCATTCTATGCAATGGGGTCGATGGTCAACTTCTCCATCGCCCAGCACTGTGTCCGCGGTCTGCGCATTGCTCTTCTTGATCAGATGAATCGGCTTTCGGCTGATTACCACGAGAAGACACCGACTGGCGAGAAGCTGACGCGCATCGAGCACGATGTCGACGAGATTGCAAGTCTCGGCGCGGACACAGCCAATCGAAGCGTCCGTGCAATCCTGTTTTTCGTCCTTAACCTCGCGATGATGGCAAAGTTGAATCTGTCCATGACGCTAACCATTTTGCCTCTTATGCCGCTGTTCGCCATCATCTAACGGCGGTGCAGCGTCCTATTGAGGACCAGGGCCGACGAAACGCGTAGCGAGGTGGGCGCGGCGACGAGCGTTTTGAACGAACATCTTTCCGCAGTGCCGCAGATCCAGTTTCTCGGCGCTGAAGAAGTAAGCGCGCGACGGGCTGTCTCCGCATGGGACGGGATGTTAAAGCTCCATCGCCGAGCTGATCGGGTCGAAAACGCATGTGCCATAGGCATAGAACGCCACCAAGCCGCCAACGGTCAGAGCGCCGGCAAGCACTTTCGCGCTGCCGAAGGCGAGAACAACCAGGATCACCGTGACCAGAATGGCACCGATCGACACGTCCCGGTCGTGGTTGTCCCGCTTGACCAGTTGGTTGTAGCCAAGCATCAGTCCGTTCGTCGCGTCGATTGCAATGATCGAATCCGTATAAAGGTTGTCGCCCCTCCGCCGTTCGGTGCCGAAGTCTGGCGCCGGATTGTCCGCGGGCGCGTATAGGACGCCGTTGGGTTCATCGAGGGTGAACGATTTCCAACGCACCGCCGGAGGTCGATACTGGGATTCGTCCACGGCGCACCCGCCGGCCCGTGATCCCGCACTCGCAGCTTTAAAGGAAATTTTGATGAGGCGCACCGCCTGACCTTGAACTGGAAGAAGTCACCCAGGCCGCCACTGCTACTCGCTGAATTGATGAACTCCAGCTTTAGACCGTTGACGGAGTTCTGCACGGAAAAACTGGATCCGAGCGCTGATACCGTTTGATCCGACTCGGCGAAGCGCACATTCGCAGGTAAGCACTCCTGGATGTTGGCGAAGTTCGTGGATCCGCAAGGTAGATCGTCGTTGCTAGGCCGTTTCGTTTGGTACAATTTGAATCACGGGACATGGACAGATGTTCTGGGTTGCGGGTCGCCTGCAGCAGCATCGATGGCAAGGTTTCATGCTGTCCATGCTGTCCATTAATCGCGGAAATCGGTCAGATTTCGTGGAAAAGATGGAAGCGGGGTAAAGAATAGACAGCAGCGAAAGACAGCAAATTCTTAGACATAGCGTATGTCGAAGAAAAGAAAGCTGGGGACGTAGCTCAGTTGGTTAGAGCGCTGCCTTCTAACCGGCTACCTTTGGAATCAGTAATATAAATCCTTGGTGTCCAGTTTGGTGTCCAGTTTGACCCAACTTTGATAGGCTATGAGGCCTCAGAGGAGGATCGATGAATGCCTGCTCCGAAGCCCCGCAAAACTCCCCGCAACGCTCCCGAATACGCGGATCGCGTCAACCTCATCAAGAAGATTAAAGTCGGAAGCGCCTGGCGTTTTGCGCCCGTCGTTCCCGAATCGAACGGCCGTCTCAAGGACAAGGTGCGCGTCAACGGCGAGGTCGAAGTCCACACCGAAGGCGCCTATTACATCGAGTGGCGCGAGTGCGGGAAACGATGCCGCGTCTCCGTCTCTCGCGAGGACGCCGTTGACCGGGCCCGCCGCAAAGCGGTCGAACTGCGCGCCGTCCGCGACGGTCTCATCGCTGCTCCGGAGCCCGAACCCGAAGATCGCGCCCAAGACCAAGATCGGCGATGCCATCGACGGCTATTTGCGTTACGTCCGAATGCAGCGCAAGCCGCGCACCCACCTTACCTATCGCTACACCCTCGATACGCTCCTTCGCGCTTCGTACAAGAAGAAGTACGTCGAGGATGCGACACGGGACGATGTGCTCGACTTCATGACTCACTGCTATGAACTGGGCCTCGGAGCTCGCACCGTCTATGACAAGGTAGTGACGGTGCTGCAACTCTTCAAGAAGCACGGACGCACCAGTCTAATGGAGAAGGGGGACTGGCCGAATTACGTCGATACCATCCGCCCGGTCTACGAACCCGAAGAGTTGCAGGCGATGTTCCGGGCGGCGACTGACGACGAAGCCACGCTGCTCAAGTTCGTGCTCGGTTCCGGCTTCCGGGATCAGGAGATCCGTTTCGTCGAGTGGAAGGACATCGACTTCCGCAACCACGATGTACGCGTGAAGGCGAAGCCCCACTGGCGCTTCACGCCGAAGAACTGGGAGGAGCGGGTTGTTCCCTTGCCGTCAGGTCTGATCGAGCGGCTGCGGAAACGAAAAGAGGCCCGCGGCGCGACGCCAAACCAGTTGGTCTTCCCAAACGGCCGCGGCAAGCCCGACAGCGAAATGGATATGATCGTCAAGCGTGTCGCTGAGCGCGCCAAGCTCAACTGCAAGCAGTGCGTGACCGAGCACAACAACAAGTGTGCCGAGGGGCCGTACTGCATGAACTTCTTCCTCCATAAATTCCGGCACACCTTCGCGACCAACCATCTTCGTGACGGCGTAGACATCCGTACCGTGCAGTCTTGGCTCGGGCATCGCGACATCAAATCGACGATGGTCTACCTCAAGGGCATCCGGTCGAAAGACGCCGCACAGAAGGTCAACAGCGGCGAGCTGGCGACTCTCGTTGCTTGACTCCATCTCTCGCATCGGCGCCGACGCGATCTACTGTCCTTATGTTTCGGTGGGAGCAATTCTTCATCCTCACCAAGCCTTTAGTGATTCGAAATTCCGTCTGGAAGTTGTTGTAAAGAATGAGTATTTCAAGATAATTGTTCTCAACGAGGTGATTCGTAGATAACCAATTCATGCTTATTTAGCTATCTATAAATAGACAACATTTGAGTAATTTGCTATCTTTACATAGCCAAACCAGAAAGGGTGGCTGTGATGCGCGACCACTTCCGGCAACTTCGATCCCAGCAGCTCGACCGAGCTCTGGCCCCGCTGCGCTCGTTGCAACTACCTCGTCCCCCGAAAGGGTGGATTCGCGCCATCCGCGAGGCGCTCGGCGTCTCTTCCGGAGAGCTGGCCAAGAGAATGCAGACGAATCGCTCGCTGGTCGTGCAGCAGGAAAAGGCAGAGGCCGAAGACAGGATCACGCTCAAGAGCCTGCGCGCCTATGCCAACGCGCTTGACTGTGACCTGGTCTACGCTTTCGTCCCCCGCGCCGACACCTTTCAAGAACTCGTGGATAGGCGTGCGCGCGCCGCAGCCAAAACAAACGTCCTGGGCGTCGAGCACACGATGGCACTTGAGAACCAGGCGAGCGGCAATCTGGAACAGGCTATTAGTGCGGAGGCGCAGCGGCTCACCAGAAAGCGCAAACGGACATGACGATCTTCACCGACGGGCGATGGCAATACACCGCTGTCTCCCGACGAACAATCCGACCTCATTCCCAACCTCGCCACCAAGGAAGAACTGAACGAGTTCGAGCGGGCGAATATTCTTGTGGCCTACGACTGGGCCCTAGCTCCACGGACTATTCGCCGACAAGATCCTCTGACTGAACCGTATCTTCGAGATCTGCACCGTCGAATGTTCGACGAGACTTGGAAATGGGCTGGCCTCTACCGAACGACGGAAAAGAACATCGGCATACCGCACTTTCAAATCCGCGAATCGCTTGGCGTCTTGTTGGGCGACGCCCGCTATTGGCTCGAACACCAGATCTTTCCGCCGATGAGATCGCCGATCCGCTTTCATCATCGTCTGGTCTCCATCCATCCCTTCGCCAACGGCAACGGTCGGCATGGAAGGCTCATGGCCGACGTACTCGCAAAGAAACAAAACATGCCTGTGTTTACCTGGGGAGGCTCAGACATTGTGCAGCAGGGAGATTTTCGGCGCAGCTATATCGATGCTCTTCGCGCCGCAGATAAAAACGATATAGGGCCACTCCTGGCATTCGCGCGCTCATAAACGAGGGACCGATTCGCCCAAATCAATGCCGGCGAAGTGAATTGGGCATGGGGTAGGTCCAAGCCACATAATTTCTATGCCGCAGAGGAAGCTCTGTTCTCCGCAGGTGCGGCAGAACGCGACGGCTTCCTCTCAGGCGGGTTCTCTTGGCCGTATTTGGTCCGGAGCCACTTCGCGACCTCCTGAGGATCGAATCGTACCGCTCCACCGACGCGAAAACTTGGAAGCTGTCCGCGCGCGGCCATTCGGTAAATGTGCTTATCGTCCACTCCCAATATGGCCGCAAGGTCGGAAATCCGAACGATCAACGGATGCATGTCGGCAAGCGCCTTCTGACCTCTAAAGACAAGCGCGGCCAGGGCGAGGCAGACAACCGCGAGAACGAGGATGATGACCTTGAGATAGGTATTCATCACGAGCGGGTCTCCATATTGTTCGAGATACCGCTCTGCTGCGCGTGTGATCTCGGGTGTGGACTTCGTCGCAATCGTCATATGTCCTCCAGTTTTCCTAAAATCCCTTAAGAACTGCAGCGGTTATGAGTCCGCCCATACCGCTACCGTGCCCACCCGTGTGGCCTGAGAAGAGGGATGCCGTCATGGTGGGAATCTTGAGCAAGATGAACCCAGCAACAATGCACAGCATTAGAAGTGCAGGCATCAGGTAAATGAGGTTCTTCGGGTCATCAACGTTCATGGCGCCGCTGGTGAGATAGCTGATCAGGAGGTGGCTCATTACGCTCAGAGTCGCTGCGGCAACGACCTTGTAGAACTCAAATCCGATGAAGGCCTTTAGCCATCCCCAAAACAGAAAGTCGGTCTTGTCGAATACCATCCATGGAATGAAGACGGGACCGAGCAAACCGATAATGGTTGCCCCTATGGCCCCGTACGCGATGATGACTGCAATCAATGCAGTCAAAATGCTCAAAATGATCTGCACTGTATACGTGCAGAGAAGCGTATATGGCTCGGTCAAAGACGGTGACATTGTGCCACCAGCGGCAAGGCTGAATTGCTTCTCGGTCCATCGTTGCTCGATGCGACAATATGACCCATCTCTCCAATATTCCAGACTGGACTATATCCTGGTTCGGCAACGAAGAGCTCGATGCGGCAGTTGGGCATCGCGCAACGTCCCGCAGCTCTTCCCCATAGCAGCTTGAGAGTTCGTGGATCGTAACGGCGTGAGCTCTTTTTCTGTTCAGATCTCTCGGCGTTCATGTGACCTTGCCTCCGGGTGAGTGCCCTCGCCCTCCCAGCTTCCTGTTTGCTCCCACACTTCATAGAACCTCAACCACTGGGAAATCCACGGCATAATCGTGTCAGCAATGTAAAGGGCGGGCCACCATTCGTCCGGACGGTGAACACATATGTCCATCTGTCCATCACCATATGTATGTGGAAGTTTGGCCTTGCCTTTTGCAAGTTGAAGCTGCGGCTCAAGAACTGCAATCTTCGGTCTGCGTCCGACGCTGTAGGACACACGAATGTGATATCGATCGCTCAACGCGTGCGGCCACCAGAGTCCCGTCCAAATGCCTTCATTCCGACGCATTGCGATCTTCAGCTCCGGATACTTCATATGCATCCGGCCAATCTGTTGGGCCAGGTAGAGCTGTTCGCGGTTTTGACGGAGCTTAACGCTGCCCATGGTTCGTGTTCCGGATCATGGGCGCAATTGCAGCAGCGACTGGCACAATACGGCCTGATGGGGCGATACCGAGGAGAGAATTCTGACGATCGTCTTGCATCGCTCGCGCTTCACGCAGCACAGCATCGTCAACCACTTCGCCAAAGACGCTCTTTGTAAGCTTCCCCGGGTTCCCCTGAGACGCACAGACCCCCCGCCATGCCTGCGCGAATTTCCGGATGCCATCGTTGAAGGCGAGATATGCACGGGGACACGAATCCCATCGTTCGCTAAAATCTTCGTCGCAGTGGACGGGATTCAATACCTGAAGTCTGTGGCCTTGTGCGTGAGCTGCATCAAGACGTCTAACAATCCCTTCAAGAACCTCCAGCAATGCCACAGAAATTGACTGGTCCCCTCGATAAAGATCTGCCGCCAGTGTTGTTAGGACGATGGAAATCGGCGGATACTCTGAATCGGCATAATGAATATCCCTCCAACGCTTTCAGGAGTTGAACGACCAGCTGCAACATCGCCTTCTCCTCGGTCGTCTGGAGCGCCGGAAGCGGTTCAAGTGTGGATTCTGCGACAATGAGACCACGCCTAGAGTCGCTGAATTTCACGACTATCCTTCTTGACGCCGTCTTGAACCATTCCGCATAAGCGATTGGGTTGCTTGCCTTCCAGTAACGGTGATCTCGATCTGGGACCTGGATGCACGTCCCTCCATTGCGGTCATCTCGGCAGGCCGGGAGAATGTCGAGCCAAAACTCGTCCTTATATTCGATCCGAATGCAGCGATTTTTCTTCGTGACCATTCCGCCGTATACACCATGACTATTGAACAGTGAATACATGTCGTCGAGTAGCGTCATTGGATTGACAAACGTATGCGAAACGTCGAACTCGCATACGATATCGAGATCGTGCGGAGTCTCTAGAGGCTTTACCGTTGTGCGCAAGCGCATGGAACCTTGCGAGTAGAGACTTGAGTCCCATAGGGAGAGCCGACTATTGGCATCACAGATTACCTTCGAAATCGAGTGGTAGCGATTTTCGGCCTTTTCGTGCTGCGTAACAGTCAATTGCAAACTGTCGCAGACATCAAAAAGCAGGAAGTCTAAAGCATCAGTGCGTTCAGCGATTGCGTTCATTGTTATTGTCTCTCCTATGCGCTATCTCGACTCATTTAGTGGCTCTTGCCTGCACACGCGTAACAGCTCGCAACGTCAAATTCTCCGCTTTGAACCGATTGAGAACTGTTTTGGCCATCTCGTCGTAGACCGGCGCCTTTTTTTGTGGGTCGGCAATAGTGACAATCAGAGCGAATGGCTGAGGCGTGAAAGCTTCTTCATCCTCGATTCCGTGCCGGGTAAGCAATTGCACCTTCAAACGCCAGCGCTCGCCGCGCTCGCCTTTATCGCCCATGTCGCCGTGATACGTACGGACTGGAGACCACTTCCTTAGTTTTTCAACCTGATAAGTTTCGTACAGAAGTCCAGGGTTCTTGTGCTCTGGCGGGACTAGCCCTCTGAACTTTGTAGTCACCTTGCCAGTCTCCCGGTTTTTAACCGGATGGAAGACACCGAAATGAGCGTCAATGTGTGTTTCGCAATATTCCGTTCCCCAGCGCGCCCCTCTAGCAGGAGCAAATGCAACAGTCATCGCCAGACTTCCCCAAAGTATCGTCCGTCTTTGCGGAGGGAGGCTGGATAAGGGAAGTCATCCCACTCCAGAAAATATCCGGGCCGAAGCGAATCCTCGAAAACGAGCGTGGATGTATAGGAGTTGCATTCCAGACAGTAAGGTGCGGACGCCGGCAAGCCAAAACCGTAATAGTTCTCATCTCCATCTGCGACACGGCCACCATGTAGGGTCCCTGGCGTGGTGCGTCAAGAGTGCCCGAGCAAGCACCGGAGAAGGAGCTGGCGTGATCTGGTGATAAATCTGGGCAAGCGTTCGCGAAACGAGTGGAGTAGCGTAGCTAGTCCCGAGATCTTCTACCCGACCCCATACCGTTGACAGAGCGAATTCCGGAAATATGTGAAAAATCCGTCGTGCAGGAACCGCCATAGTGAATGAGATCAGGTTTAATGATGTGGTTGGGCCCGGCCCCATGGCGCGAAAAAGCTGAGGGCTGATGTTCCTTTGGACCTCTTTCCTTGTAGTCCACATGGGATATCGATCCGACAGTAATTCCCAGCACACTGTCGGCGGGACTGGTGATTCGTCCCGCCCCGATTTGTGAAGCGCTTCGCGGAAAGTCGAGTAGAGGTACAGACGTATAATTTCCTGCACTGATGACGAAAGACACCACATAGCGCTCTTGTAGCTTGTCTAGCTGCTCAGCCAGTGGAGAGAATTCATCAAGGGAACACACTTCGTTCGTGCTAAGGGATAGATTCCACACCTTGCACCGATTCGCGTATTGCTTGAGCCATTCTTCGAGTGACTGTAGAAAGGCCTGCTCCGTTAGGGTATCGGTGTCGCCGCGAGACGGGTCAGCATTGGGAAGAACTTGAAGGTCGAGCACACCACATGGTTCTGAGTCAATCCCGGCTAGGGTTGGATTAAGTTGCGCTCCCCCGACGATCAAACCAGCCACGAATGTTCCGTGTTCGGTGTTCCGATATTCGGGTGCAACATCTGATTGCCTACCGACAACCCAGCTTTCGAGATCGACGTTCTCAGTGCCAATGCCACTGTCAACTACCGCCACGAATGGGTAGTCGTTTTCGGCAGAAGACGAATTCGGCAGGCTCGGCGGAAGAGGTCGGTTGTTGATCATTTGTGGGCGAATCGTTCGTAGCAATGGCATCTGACTGATGGAACGAACGCCAACTATGTTCGATAACGCCTCGACATCTGTGGAGTTCTTGCATTCGACGCCAAATGTGTAGGTGCCTGAAGCGTAGCCCTCGCTAGTAACTGCAATCTTGTGCGCGGCGCACTGGGACTGGAAATCGCTGATGAGGAGGCTCTGATGGGAAGACTCACCAAGGTCGAAGAGACGAACCCGAGTAAGAAATCCCTCAGGTCCCCGGGGACTATTCTTCAAGATCTCTAGCGGCTCAAGGCCTTTTCTCCGATAAACCGGCGATATAGGCTCAATAGATTCAACGCACGACAACTCCTTTACCATTTGATCCGATCTATTTCTAGCGATGTTCTCCGCAAGGGCATCAGTCCTACTGCTGTGGCTCTGACGAAGAGTTCGCCAAAACGTCCATTGCCAATGATCGGACAACTCTTGTCGGAGAATAGTGCGTCGGGCCGGTGGCTTTTTGCACTTGCTTTTGGGATCAGCGTCACCCGCACTGGAGCACTTCCAGTGCGCTGGACCTGAGGTATCAGTGCGGTCTTGATTGACGACACCTGCGTATAGAGGCGTTGGCGAAATGCACTGTCTACGGTCCGGAACGGCGTTTTTGGGCCTCCCCCTCCAGTAACGCGGCGCTCTGATCCTTGATGAGGAAGAATGAGCTTGATCGGAAGCCGCTCGGTACCTTCCCTCATGCGATTAGGCATCTTTTCTTCCTCCAGATTTTGCGAGACGGTACGCAGTTGCTTTCGAGACGTTGAACAACTCGCCCAAAACCGAATGACTGTAGAGCCTGCTGTACTCTTACGAAGCACAGAGGCTATCTCCTCGGGGTCCTTCGCAGAGATTTCGGACAAGAAGCGTCCATTAGCGCCTTCGCCGGTCGACAAATTCTGCAGAGCGAAAAAGACATCTCGCAATTGTGGGGATTCTTTCGTGACGATTTTTTTTCGTTCCAAGCGTGAGGCCACTTCTCTCAGATCTGAGCCGGAAAAACCTTCGGAAAGATCAACCATCACTTCTGTTTCGCGCGATGTGAATTGATAGCCAGGTAGCAGCGAAGCCCACATTTGCTCACGCATAGTTGCAGATGGATAGTCGAGCTTCAATCTATAACTGAAGCGCCTCCATACGGCAGCGTCCAGCAATTCATCATGATTTGTGGCCGCGATTACGATGCAGTGTGGACCGAGACTGTCCAAGTTTTGAATGAAGCTGTTTACCACGCGCTTCAATTCTCCAAGCTCCTGAGTGTCACCTCGTAGTTTCGCAAGTGCATCAAATTCGTCTAGAAAGAGCACGCAAGGCTGCTTTGCTGCAAATTCGAAAAGGGCACGGATGTTCTTTGAGGTGCTTCCTAAGTCCGAGGAGATTAAGCCATCCAGGCGCGCAACGAAGAGTTCAAGTCCAAGTTCTCTCGCGATGTATCGTGCAAGATGACTCTTCCCAGTGCCGGGAGGGCCGTAGAGGAGAAGGCTCAGCGAACTCAAAGTTCCTTCCGCCTCGATGAGTGCAGAACTTTTGGCCACGCTGACAAACTCATGGACAACTTCCCAATCCGCTTCTGGAAGAACCATCGGTTGGTCTTGCACGCCGCGAAGATTTACTTTCTCAACAAGAGAAAATCGAGATTCGGAATCGACTGGAAGCGCGCGACTGCTGGAAATGTAGCCGGCCTCAACTGCCTGTCTGATTCATCCAGCATCTTCCAGATTCTGGTCGCCGACGCCGTTTCGCCGGCGGCGTCAAGCTTGTCAGCCAGGAAAGCCGTATAGTTCCGTACCTTATCGATATCGAGACGAAGCGCCCCTCCGACGATACGAAAAACCTCATTCATGAAACGAACATCGCCATTCATGAAACGATTTATGTATCAATGAGAGACGATATGTCAATAAGGTGAGTCGATTCTTATAAGGAATTTCCTCCTTGCTCCTGGCCCAGCGTTATCTACTGAGCAAACTTGGAGTTGGACCGATCAACAAACCGCTCCTGTCAACGTAAATACCTAAAAACAAAAGGCAACGGCCCTAAGGGGAGTGAGAGTACCGGGACATCCTTTACGTTTTAGACCGGGGACATGGTTTACAAGCCCCTTGCGGTGAGAGTGGCTCTGATTGCGGGTTTTCGGCGGGCTTTGCCGGTCTTCAAATACATGATAGTCGTCGCCGTAGCCGTGGTAATGTGGGAATCCCCGCAGGGATTTCCAAGGGGTGTGGGAAGGGTGGAAAGCCGGCTTTTTGGCTTTCCATGCTTTCCATACCCCGGCATTTCCATGGCTTGTTTTTGCGCGTCCGCGTTTCGCCTTTCGGTCGGTCGAGCTTTAGTGCCATCGCATCCGGATCGTCTACATCGGCCTCTCTTCGAGGAACACGGATACTGTCGAATCGCGTCCACATGTCAGTTATGATTATTGCGAGGTTTTGACAGAAACGCATGACGGGTAGGATTGCGTCGGCGCATACTTGGCCGTGCATCCTTGTCAGGGATGGCAGTGGCTCATCAGTCCTCCGCTGTGAGTCACTTACAAATCTAGGGGAGCCGCGAAGTCATGCGATGATACTGCGGTAGTCCATGTCGTGGAGATATCTCGAGTAATAGCTGTGCTGGATCTGGACATCACTGGGTCTGTCAAGCCGAATATCCGTTTGAAATTCCACTCGTCGTCGACCCATGTTCACACCGTGCAACCTCCACTGATTCGCGGACCGCTGGCGACCAGGACGTTCAATCTCCAAGATTATGAATCCCTTGTTATAGTACCGTAGTGCCTACCGCGAACATCCAGCGGCTGAAGCAATGCCAGCTTCTTATGCTCGAAGCGCTGGACGGAACCTCATCTCGGAGCTATTGAACTCGCCCAACTCGGTGTTGCAGAAGAAGACGCGGTGCACGTCCTCATCCATCTGTTCGAGCCCGATCTCCTCGTTGCGGAACACTTCGCTGACGAAAACCCGGCCCTTGTGCCAGCTGATGTCTCCGCTGTTGTTCACTCGCCGCGTCTGGAACGATCTGGGATATTGAAAGCTCGCTACCCTGCTGGGAAGCAGCCGAGTGCTGGGCACGTAGATGCTTCCCGGCGTTTCGTTGGCCAAGAGCCTCATGCGGGCGCTCATGGTTGAACACCAAGCGGAAGCGATCAAACTTCTTCTGTTGCGCCGTCACGGTGCGAGCTGGCGGCTTCGCGGTGTCCTCTTTCAGTGTGCGGTGCATCCGCTCGTGCCTTCCGTTCTGTTGAGGCCGTCCTGGCTGAATGCGTTCGTGAACGATGCCGAGCTTCATCCATCCCAGCGACAACTTCGACAGGCCCAGCAGGCCGACGCCCGCGAATGGCGCTCCGTTGTCCGTGCGGATGCGTTCTGGCACGCCGAACTCGCGCATCGCGGCATCGCAAACGGCGCTTACCTGGGCGAGGTCCATGCGTGCGACTGCCTGGCAGCGAATCAGAAATCGGCTGTGTGCATCGGTGATGGTGAACGGATCGCAGCGATAGCCGTCGCCTGTCAGGAAGTACCCTTTAAAATCCATGCACCAAAGCTGATTGGGCGCCGTGACCATCGAGAACGGTTGCGAGCTGGGCGTGGCGCGCCGTTTCTTCCTCTTCGGGTTGGTGAGCCCGGCCCGACTGAGGATCTGCCCCACGGTGCTTGCCGCCGGCCAGTTCACGTTCGGGTTCATGCGCTCCAGTCGCGCCTTGAGCTTCCTCGCTCCCCAGGACGGAAACCGCTTCCGTAGCGCAAGGACTTCGTTCTCGATCTCTGCCGAAGTTGCGTATGGGGAACTATGCGGCGTGCGCGTCAGATCGAGCAGGCCCTCAGGCCCAACTTCGTCGTAGCGCTTGATCCACTTGTAAGCAGTTGGACGCGAGATGCCGTACTCGTGACACAGATCGGTCACGGACATTTCTTCCTTCTGATAGCTCGATAAGAACTGCAGGCGTTGATCCACGGTTCGAGTCTCTTTCCAAGGCATAAACGCATCTTCATGCGTCAAGCCAAAGCTGGGAAAGCCAACTGTTCTCCGCCATGGTGTAAACCATGTCTCCGGTCTGTTTTGTAAAGCATCTCCCCAGTACACTCAGGAGCTCCGCCCCTCGCGCCCGCAAGGGGTTTCCCCAGGCTTCCGCGCTTCGCTTGTGCAGCCCTCCGCTTCGCTCCGCCCTTTCCACTCCCGCTTCGCTTCGTTTCAAGGGTGGGAGATCCCCCTCCCCTTGCGCTTGCTACCCCCCGCCTTCGCCAGGAGGCGTTCGGCATGTATGTACACGCCGCCGCCCGATTTAAGGGCAAAGGCCAGTGCAACAGCCCAAGGAGGAAGCACCCATGAACACCACGGCCGCAGCCGTCACCCAGTCCACCGCCAACACCAACAAGCAGCAGAAGCAGACCGCGAAAGAAGTAATCGCGGCCAACGTGCAAGCCCTGATTGAGCAGTTGGAGCAGGGACACTCCGAAGCCCTCACCGCCTACCTCACCGCAATGGGCAGGTTTCACAATTACAGCTTTGGCAACATTCTCGAAATTGCACGGCAGAAGCCGGACGCAACCCGCGTTGCTGGCCTTTATGCGTGGAACCAGCTTGGCCGCAAGGTCAAGAAGGGCGAGCGCGGCATCCGCATTCTGGCTCCCGTAATCGGCATTCGCCGGAAGAAGGACGAGGAAGCCGAGAAGGACATCCGCACTCAGAACCAGGCTGTTTTGGTTGGATTCCGCGCCGCCTATGTCTTCGATGTGAGCCAGACCGAAGGCAAGGAACTTCCCGAATTCTCCGAGCGCGTCAGCACATTCTTCAAGAGGCTTATAGGCCCTTTGTTCGTGAGATACGTGCTGTTCTGGCAGAGGCAGGTCCGGACCCATTAATTTTCATCACCTCAGATCACGGGCATTACCGGCGGGAAGGAGGGTCTCCTGTGCTTTCTTGAGAACACCACAGACGTAGGCTATCGTTCCGCATACGTTACAAGCCGCGTAGAAGGCGAGAGATCTAAACACTTATTTCAACTCGCGGCGCGGACGATTCGTCACAACCAAAATGGCTACTACGTGTTTCCGAAGCCAGGATTTCATTTGCGCAGCCGCGAAGCTCATTCTACCGCTGGCAAGTCTGATGCCGGGTACCGACATGGCGGCCTGAGCATGGCTGAAGTCGTTGTGCCGATTGTGTCCTTGCGCCATCGGTTGGCGCCTACATCCCTGTTTCTACACGCGGATCTGGCATCGGGGGCGCAGGTGGGGATTCCAACAACGATTAGGGTTAGTGTCTCTGCGGATGGGCTCGTATCTCACCAATCAGGTTGCAGGCGAACACGACTGAGGTTGAACCGATCATCATCAGCGGAGCGACTTCTACTCCGGAATCTCATGAACTTCGTCTTGTCCCAGCCGCGCCAGGAAGACGCAAGATCGAGCTACGACGCTGTCTTTGGAGACCAGGTCGTGGCGTCTAAGACAATCGAAGCCGATGTCGCGCTGGCTCCCACCGCCCAGGAGGACGAAGCGAAAACGAAATTGAGGAAGTTGTGGGGCGATGACTAATCCCTTATTAGCCGAGAAAATTGCGAAGGCCTTTGGTAGATTGGCGGTTGAGAAGAGGAAGACTCACCTCTCAGATCTGAAGGAGTTTCCTCGCTATGTAATCGAATATCTAATCAATCAGTTTTGTCCTGGCATTGATTTCGACGCCGAAATCTCTGACGTCGCCGGGCTTGGAAAAAGCTATGCCTCGCCTGCGGGACACCCCGAGGATACTCTCATGAGTTGAAGCAGAAGCGACACTTGGATCTCATCGGTCGTGTTGAGGTGCGTCTTGAGACAAGCGAGGATAAGTATTGGGCTTCGCTAGCCGCTCTAAACGAACGCAACATACACGTCAGTGAGAGTCTTATAAACAAGTATCCCCGACTAATGGGCGGCATGTGGGGAATTGCGGAGCTGGCATACGACGAACAGCAGGTTTGGAAATCAAAGGTCGCTCCCCTCGTGCTTGCTGACTTTACCCCCTTTCAGCATGGACGAATCGACATCAGAGGAATTTCAGCAGGCACGCTCTCAATTCACCCGCGATGAATGGATGGATTTGTTATTGAATACAGCCGGGTTGAATCCTGCAGCTCATAGTCAGCGACAGAAAATGCTAATCCTGATGCGGTTGGTCCCCATGATCGAGCGAATGGTTCACCTGATCGAGCTAGGACCGCGGGAAACCGGCAAGAGTTATGGCTACAAAAATCTGTCCTACTATTCGTATATGTTGAGTGGCGGAAGAGCCACGCCGGCAGCACTGTTTGTTCACGGCGGGACGGGGAAACCGGGCCTAGTCGCACAGTTCGACACATTGGTTTTCGACGAAATTGCAAATACGGAATTCAAGGACCCCACTGCCACGGTCTCGATCTTCAAAGACTATATGGAGTATGGGAATTTTAGCTTGGGTCGTTTCCCGGTTAAGGGCGAAGCTTCAATTGTCTTCATCGGCAATATTGACGTTTTGGGAAGTCTTCCTCATGAAAAATATGAACACCTCTTTGAACCGCTCCCCGAAGAGATGGTGGACACAGCGCTGTTCGAGCGCATAAGCGGCTTTTTGCCCGGCTGGGAAATGGCAAAGCTCACAGATCAGAGCTATGCGGACGGCTTTGGTTTTCCTGGATTACTTCGCAGAGTTGCTACACCTCCTTGGGAGCCTGCTCCTCGATGCCGCCTCCCGATATCGCCTATACAACGCTAAAGGACGGGACACGGAAGCGGTGCACAGGATTGTTCGCGGGTTAATGAAGCTGCTGCATCCTGACGCTCAGGCAACGGATGATGAATTGGCGGAATACGTGAGTTACGCAGTAGAAGTCCGTCAGCGGGTCAAGGACCAGCTCTCGATCATGGCTCCAGGTGAGTACCCTCAATACACCATCGAGTATGAGATTGGCTCAAAGCAGGTTACTGTTGTTCCGCCGGAGCGACCCGTTGGCGCGCGTTACGTTTCCCAGCTTCCCGCAGATTGGAGTGGTAGTCGGGTTGGCCGTTGCAGGAGAGACAGCGGGAACAATCCAAATCATCGAGGTGCTGGCTCAAAAGGGAGGAGGGGCGCTCAACCGGCTTGGTTCAATGGGGAAGTCAATGAAGGAATCGGTAAAAGCTGCCTTTGAATTCGTGTCGCATCGAAGAAAGCAGCTGGAGATCGTATCCGAATGCGAAATGGGTACGATCTTTCGGTCCTAGCGCTGCAAGGGGCTGTTCCGAAAGAAGGGCCGTCGGCTGGACTTGCATTTGCAATCGGTATCATCTCCTCGCTCACGCAACGAAAAGTAAGGAATGACGTCGCCGTTACAGGGGAGATCACTTTGCACGGAAATATTCTCCCGGTTGGCGGCTTGGCGCAAAAAATCGCAGCCGCTCGAGATGCCGGTTCGCGAGTTGTCATCCTCCCGAAGGGTAACGAAGAAAAAGGCGGGGAGCTTCCCCCTGATGTTCACCGGAATCTGCGTCTTGTGTTCGTGGAAAAGGCAGACGACGCCTTCAAGGAGGTCTTCTGCTAAGTGAGTAGCGAAATTCAGAAGTCTCAGCGCACCTACTTTAACCATCCCCTCGTTATGGAGAGTCTGCGGTGTCTTCCCGCCGTTTTTCAACATTCGACGCCCGAATCCTTTCGGCAGTACATCATTGACCACGTTCCCCAAAACAGTCTGAAGGGACGAAAGCGTATTGCGGGTTACCCTGCTCAACCGGATCACGGCTCGTGATGTGTGCGGTATTCGACCTCAAGACATCGAATGAATTTGGATCGTGGGACAAAACAGGTACGCCACGGCTGATGAGATTCGGGGAGCTTTGCAGGGGTGCTCGAAACGCCAGTGAAATTCCTTCAAATAGAGCTAAATTGAACAGGCGATCCCCACCGATTTGAGTATCCTCCGGAAAGTCACTAGATGACAGGGGTGAGAGACGCTGACCTATTCAAACCACCCCTAAGGAGCGCGCCAAATGCAACATCTTCTCCGGTCACTTTCCGTCACAGGCGTAACCGGGATGGCACATGCGAGTCAATCTGCAAGAGGTGCTATCTCACCGTGGAAACCGCCCTGCGGGAAAAAGACCTCGCAGGGGCGGAACGGAGTCACGACTGCGCGGAACTATTGGAAATCAGGACAAACGGAGCCGTAACGTGGGACAAGCGACAGGATTGCCAGGGGTGAGAGATGCTGACTCTATTGAAACCACGCTTCCCACATCGACGCAATGCCGACGGTAGCCACGATTCGATCTGCACCGTTTGTCTTGCGACGGTAGCCAGGGTTCAGAATGAATGGGAGCTAGCTGCCCATGAATCTGCCCATGTGTGTGAGCCGGCGAACCTCTATCGGGCCAGTCAAAGTCGTTCGCCACAGGGTAGTGCCTCAGTTTGAATCCACAGGCTTTTGGGAAGCGGAAACCTTCTCGAAAGAAGACAACTTTTCGAGTTCCAGCTTGGGGCACCATCATCGCTACTCGCCACCCCAGTTGATGTTTGCGTCTAGATACCTTCTGGCTTCCGCCAAAGTCCAAGCATGAATGTCGTAGTGGCGCGGGATGAATGATGGCAAGGGATTTTCCTTTCAATTCAGAGCAAAGTCCATCCAGAGGCTCAGTCTAAATTTTTCGGGGCTGTGCTGCTTCGTCATTGAGCACTGTACCGCTCACTGGGCAAACTAGGAACGTGAAGCCCCGATACCCTGCCGCAATCATTTCGGCGGGAGTTCCTTCCGTACCAGCTGCACGTTGTGAACGCCGCAAACAGGCGGGTTTGAACCCTTCTTCATGATGCATTGAGTAGGCATTTTCCAACATCCTAATTCACAAGTTCCATGATGGGAAGACGAGCAGGACTGGGGCCGGGTTCCCATCTCGTTTGACCTTCTCAGCAAACGGGAACACACTTTAGACAATCAAGGCTGGCAATTCGCTCATCCATGCCCCGATTGGTCGGGAGGGGTTATGGATTTTGTTGACAGGGACGTGAAGTGCTTCGATTGCGGTGTAATGTTTGTGTTTTCAGCGGCGGAACAGGCATTTTTCAAAGACAAGGGATTCACGAACGATCGGAAACACTGCAGGTTATGTAGGATTCTCCGTGGTAAAGGAATCCGGCGAACCGTCGAAACACAGGTCAAATGCTCGGAATGTGGCTCAAACACAAGCGTTCCGTTTAAACCCACTCAGGATAGGCCGGTGCTTTGCAGAGCTTGCTTCGATCTAAAACGGGGCGCGGTCACTGAGCGGCAATGGTTGACACCGAACCAGGCTTCCGTAGGGCTACAATCTGCTCATGTCACAGGCGTGTTTGAGTGATGGTCGAAGACCTGTACTACAAAGCGATGCACTACAACTTTGACGGTATCCGGTGGGAGCCGACGGACGTATCTTTCACCAATGAGGAAGCCGGTGAAGCGATCAACTCTGTTGCGGTGGCTAGCTATTCCGGCCTTGCCACTCCGATCATTGACGAAGACTCAAGCGGCTGCTTGAGTTCGTACCACACCGCAAGGTGAATCTTATACTCCCCTGTCCGCGAAAGAAGCCTTCTGCACGTCCCATCGCATCGGAACCTTGCCCATCATGGATTCGAGGGTTCGTGATAGGCCGTTTGGATGATTCAGCAGAAACTCAATCGATTCCGGACTCAAGAATGCCAGCGGAAAGATGTTCTTGATGTAACGCTGCGTGAGCCCGTTAAGGCGGGCCAGATCGAGCAGGCCGGATGCCCCGCCCTCAACAATCTGGTCGTACCAGGAGCGTGCGCGGGCGATGGCTTTGGCGATCGCTTCCCTGCTTGCAGCCGACTCCGTCCGATCGTTGCCGATGACTAGCTTGAGGGTCTTGCCCTGCGAGATGTGGCGAAACGAAGCTTTCAATGACAATGTTTGTGGATTCGTGCTTTTGGATTCGCTGGCAGGCGGTTTCCCTGACAGGACCTGAACCAGAGAATCCAGCTTGATCTGAAGCTCGATCGAGCTCTCATGAACAATTACACGGTGAAGCACGGCACAGATCAGGTCGGCTCTTTCGGACTGAGCCATGCGAGGCCAATCGGACGACATCTGCTTGGCTTGCTTTAGGAGCTTCTCGTAATCCAGGTCGGGAAGATCTGTGCGCTTCAACGCATCCAATACTTCGGCTGGAGACTCCAGGAGGACCTGGACGCGGGCGGCCACGGCACTCTCGAGAGCCGGTGCCGGGAGCCGCCCAATGGAGCCTTCCTCCTTGTCGCCTTTGATCACAGTTGCACACTCTCAAACGAAACTGTGGTTTTCCCTGACGAAGTTCGCCGCGTATGAGCAAAAGTGAACAGATTAGAAGTGAAAAAGGACTGGATACTACGCCTTCCGGCTGTCGAGGAAAATCTTGAGAGCGCGTTTAGGAGAATCCGATGCGAACCGCTTCTGGAACAAATTCAGACGATTTCCGCGAGGCTCCGAGATCAGGAGAATTCATCGAGCGATTGTCACCCGAAGCTCGGAGTGAGTTTGAGTCTCTTAGAGTGCTCTTCAGCTGTCCAGCCAATACGGTTTTGTTTATGGAAGACCAAGCGCCCTCCAACATCCTCTTCTTGTTAGCAGGACAGGTAAAGGTTTCAATGAATTCGTATACGGGGAGGAGATTGATCCTCGGGATCGCCAATCCTGGAGAAACGCTAGGACTCGCTTCTGCTCTTTCCGGCAGCAGGTATGACACCACCGCGGAAACCCTCTACCCGTGCAACATCGCGTCGATGGATCGGGAGGAATTTCTTGAATTCCTGACGCGCCATCCTGCCGCCTACAAGAACGTGACGCGCGAGTTGTGCCTGGACCGTGCTCGAACGTGCGAGCGGCTGCGAACACTCGGCTTGGCGGCAACCGCCCCAGCCAGACTCGCCCGGCTCCTGCTGGAATGGTGTGCCGACGGCCGGAAGACAGTGGATGGCACCCGGCTATTCTGCTCTCTCACGCACGGAGAGATCGGCGAGTACATCGGCACCTCCCGCGAGACAGTTACCCGCATCTTCAGTGACTTCAGGTTCCAGGAACTCCTGGAATCGCGAGGTTCGACATTGATCATTTCCAACCGAAAAGCATTGGAAGTCTGTGCCGGTATGCGGTGAGTTCGCATCTTTTGGTCTTTGGGACGACGGCGCGAGATGGTATTTCTTGTGCCCTGTGAAGCCGTCGTCAATGGCGGGCATGGATGGATCGCCGCTGAGAGCGACATAGGTGCCGCCTTCACCCCCGAACATGAGCCTATACATGCCCCAATGGGCGCCGTCACGAGCCCTTTCGTGCGCGTCCTTGACCATCTTCACAACTTCGCGCCACTCCTTCTCGTGTCCGGGGCGGACGTGGAAGGCGAAGAATTGTAGTGGGGTGCGACGCGCGCAATTCGTTGATGCGCCACGGAGTTCGTTCACCTTCGCCATCTTCTCTTCCCTTGTAAGGTTATTCGCCTTGTTGTGGCCCCCAAGAGCACACGCGGATTGTGTATCTCGCCTTGGACGCCTACATGATTGCGTCGATCCCGGCGCTCCCGAAAACCTGTACCCGGAAAATTCAAAGGCAGCGTTACTAAAAAGGACGAGGGCGCAGCGCATTCCATTCAGGCCAGGAGTTCGCTACTCCAACAAAGGCCGAATACATTCGCGCAGACCAATTCTGTCTTCTCATCTTTCGCTTGGAAAACGGCGGCGGACCATACATTCCGGGTGGGCTGTGACTCAGGCATCACCCAAAGAAATGCTTCGGTGCTTTGTATGATCAGCTAGGAGGCGTCCATCGACCATCCAGCATTTGCCGCGTGGATCCGCGCACAAACTACGTCGTTTGCGCCGGCGGTGCGGAGTGGAACTCGTACCAATCCAAACGGTGCCACAGGTCATGCCCGTTGGACCGAACCTCTATGTCTTCGAGGGCCATTTTAGGGCTGAAGAACCTATAGTTCTGACTTCCATTCTTCTTTGCACAATACATCGCAATATCTGCATTCCGAATCAGCGTCTCACCATCCTGTCCGTCGCTTGGATAGATGCTCACACCGATGCTCGACGTAATGTATATCTCGTGCGAGTCGACGGAATGGACGTCCGACACCGTCTTCAACAACCTCGCCACGGTAAAGACCGCATCCTGCGGATGCTTCAACTCCTGTAGCAGCACAATAAACTCATCGCCTCCGTGGCGTACTACTGTGTCCGGGGAGCGTACGCACTCGAGCAGTCGCTTTGCGACAGATTGCAGGAGTTTGTCGCCTATGAGATGTCCGAGGGAATCGTTAACGTGTTTGAACCCGTCCAAATCCAGAAAAAGCACGGCGGCATGGCATCTTTGGCGATGGGCAAGTGCGATCGCCTGGCCAATGCGGTCATTCAGGAGCATTCGATTGGGCAACCGAGTGAGAAAGTCGTGCTGGGCAGAGTTAGTCAACTCCTTCTCCAAGGCTCGAGTCGCGCTCACGTCGCGAAACACGATGACTGCTCCGGTCACTTGCCCGTCACGATCGTGGATGGGTGCCACCGAGTCTTCGATATTAATCTCTTGTCCGTCGCGCCTGATAAGAAGGCAGTTCAACGGAAGGGTTCCTGTTTGATTCTGGGAAGCTGCTTTTGCCATCGGATCCAGGATGGCTTTTCGAGTAATCGCGGCCACGATCCGAACGCAATCGGCCATAGTCCGTCCGATAGCGTCGTCGAGCCGCCAGCCGGTCATCGTCTCCGCAACGCGATTCATGAAGGTGATGTTGCCCTGAGCGTCGGTGCAAATCACCGCATCGCCAATACAGTCGAGAGTGAGTTGTGCGCGTTCCTTCTCAACAAGCTGGATTTCTTCGAGGGCTTTACGTTCGACCGCATTGAAGAGAGTTCGCTTCAATGCGCGAAGCTCAACCTGCCCTTTAATGAGATAGTCTTGTGCACCTTGTTGAATCGCCTGAAGAGCGATTGGCTCGTCGACAGAGTCGCATAGCAGCACTATCGCAGCGAGGGGAGCAGTTATTTGGACTCGCCTGACAGCCTCTAATCCCTTCAATTCTGGCATTCCCAGGTCCAGCAGAACAATTTCCACCGGCTTGATCGCCAGATGCTTCTCGGCATCGCAGAGAGACTCAACATGGGCCAGCTGAAAGACACCTGAACCCACTTGGTCGAGCATTGCGTGAATCGGGCTGGGTTGAGCGGATTGATCTTCGATCAGAAGAACGGTCCTCGCCTGTTTGTTTTCCACGGTTCACCTCTCGCCGGCAAACCTTGCTCTCCGGAGTTCACTGGGGCACTTGCTTCCTGCACAAGCTCTTGTTTCACGATCATTTCAAGAAACGACGCGTGAGTCTGTCCTCTTTAGCTCGCTGCTGGGCAGGCCCGAAGGTGAAATGCTTGGGCTCGCCTTTCGGCGAGCCCATCGGAGGCAATCGTGGCGGGAAAATGCAGATGCGTGGCAAGAATGCGGGGCGCGAAGTAGCTAAGTGGCAGGAGCCATTGCAGAAGATTTGGAGGGAGCCTCTTTAGATGAAGCCTAACCCTGTCCTCGTCCCGTAGCTGGTCAATTTAGCTCCCAGAGAGCGTGGCAGGCGCGCGTGCTCGTCGCATACGCTTTGCAATCGTTCTCCCTAGTGCCGTGCGAGAGATTGGCGGACGCTCCCGCGTACTAATGAACTTGCCTTGTCAGAGCGCTATCCTTCAGACAACTGCGCGGAGGGCAACCGCCACGCTCTCCCGAGCAGTCTTCAGAGCAGCGGCGACCGACTCTCCTGCCGCGATCGTGTGCGCGAGTGCCGATCTCTTCCGTGTTTTCCGATGTTCGAAGGCGACAGTCTCGATTTCACCGCCAAACAGTTCGTGCTTCTCCTCCAGCCGGTCTAACGACGAATTCAATGCCGCAACAACTGCCTCGGCCTCATCGGCGGCAACGACGAGTTCGACATTGATCTTCTTGTATGGCATCTGAATATCCTTATCCTCCATCATATGCCTAGCGGTCCCACGAGAGTTGGGCTGTGGGGGCCGGCAGCTATGATGCGGCTGGCGCGGCGCGGGCTTCTTCCCACATCTGCGCGGCGTCTTGTTTGGTGGCTACGTCCCAGAGATCTTGGGCAGCGCGGTGAAGGATGATCGCTAGGCGAGTGGCGTTGGCTGGCTGCACAAGGGGGGCCGCGCATCAGTTGATTGGGTTCGTTGCTTTGATCTCAGATTCGAGACGTGGGGGACCCGGCATAGATCGTTGAGCATACAATCGATCGCATCGAGAGACTGCTAGCCTGAAACCAGCGGTAAATGGTGCAGATGAAAGGCCCGGCTAAGTCGAAGCGTCGCAACTGGACTTTTCGGGTCATTGTGGTGCTGTTTCTCGCTTTGATTCTCGGGTTTTTGGGATGGTTCTGCTGGGTCTACGTGCAAATTGAGAACTATGCCGGTTTGGACCAGGCCGCACCGTCGGACGCCATCGGCGTTCTGGGCGCAGCGGAGTACGATGGACGGCCCTCCCCGGTCTTCCGCGCACGCCTTGACCACGCGCGCGAACTCTACAATCGCGGCATAGCACCGCTCATCATCACGCTAGGCGGTAGCAGCGGAAATGAGTACTCCGAGGGTGCGGTGGGCCGCGATTACCTGATGAGCCAGGGCATCCCCGAATCCGCCGTTATCGCCGAGACCGAGAGCCTGGACACCGAGGAACAAGCCCACCGCATTGCCGTCATTGCCCGAGCCAACAGTTTGCGCCGCCTAGTCGTTGTCAGCGACGGCACCCACTTGTTTCGAATTCACGAAATCTGCGCCGCCGATGGCCTCGATGTACTCACCTCACCCCGAAGACGCGTCTCCGTCGGAGGCGGCACCGCGGAAGCCGAGCGCATTGCGCACGACTGCACGGCTGGCAAGCGAGCAGCAAAAAAACAGCGGGGCAGGTGGCGGCGGTCTCCAGTGCCGTGACCGATGTGAAGACGGATGTCGGCGGCGTCAAGACCGATGTGGCCAAGACGCAGAGTGACCTGGCCGACAACAACAACCAGTTGACATCGATGAAGGGAGATCTAAACGGCCACAGCACCCTGATTGCGCGTAATGGCGAAGAGTTAGAGATTCTGAAGCACAAGGGCGACCGGAACTACTACGAGTTCACGCTGGTGAAGGGGCTGAAGAAGCAGGTGGGAACCGTGAGCCTGGAGCTGAAGAAAGCAGACTCGAAGAGGAGCAAGTACACCGTCACCGTCTATTCCGACGACAAGGCGTACGAGAAGAGAGATAAGAGCCTGAACGAGCCACTTCAGTTCTACAGCGGCAAGGTTCCAATACTGTTTGAGATCGTGGTTAACAACGTGAGCGCCAAGAACACGGTGACAGGATATCTGTCTTCTCCGAAGGGTGCGCCGGAACCGGCGATGGTTGCCGAGCAGTAGGGCACCTGCGCAGACTGGACGCCATCAACAATCAGTTTGACAACTCCCGGTCAAGAGACTACGTTCGCAGGTGAGGCATATAGAAACAGTCACCTCATTCAGGTTCCCTGAATATAAGTAAAGGCCATCTGAAGTTCCCCCCTACTTACAAGCAAAACAACCTATAGGAGGTTGAATATATGTACGCACGCAATGTAACGTTCCGCGTTAAAGCCAACATGCAGTCCGATCACATCCACACCTTCGAAAACCAGATTCTTCCTTTGCTACGGAAGCAAAGGGCTTCCAGGATGAGATCACCCTGTGCAACCCCGGCTCGCAGGATGCGGTTTCAATCAGTCTGTGGGAGAACAAGAGCGATGCCGACGACTACAACACCCGCGTCTACCCCGAAGTGTTGAAGACCCTGGCGAAAACGATCGATGGAACGCCGCGTGTTCAGACGTTTGAGACGGTCGTCTCGACCTTCCATCACGTCCCCGCAACCGCGTAAGAGCAACACAGATTCGTCCCGGAGGGCGGCTCAGGCCGCCTTTCTAGACGATGCTTTGCAAATATTGCAAGATTTCAATGTGCACGAAGGATCGCTGCTACGAACGCCAGCGTAGTGCTTGTTGCCGCCAACGAGAACTTCGCCCAGATTGACCGGGCAACCCTCAGGCGAGGTTGCCCACAGAAACAAGGTCAAATACTCGCTGCCAAAGCTTGTCGAGATTGGAGAATTCCGCTTCAATCACGATGGATCCGCGTTTGCTGTCCACTTTGGCTTCGCCACTGGCAGGGACATCAGGTCTGAGACGTACTTGAAGCTATACGTTTGGGCGCGGCCGGATCGGTGAGATTCGGCCATTGCTACGAAAAGCGAGCTCATATCAGGATCCATATCCCTGATCTGCTAGCCACTTGGCGTTGCCCCTATTGAGCTTCTGCGCTTTCACATCCCAAGCGAGGCCGAGAATGCGCAGGACCAGAATTCCATACCAGTTCGGGTCGAATTCGTACCAGGCCATGCCGTGACGAGCTGATTGAGGATAGGCGTGATGGTTATTGTGCCAGCCCTCACCGAACGTCAGTAGCGCCACCCAAAAGCTGTTCCTCGAATCATCACCCGTGCGAAAGCGCCGTCTTCCCCACATGTGTGTGGCGGAGTTGACCAGCCAGGTCGAGTGGAGCCCGATTACCGTGCGAAGGAAGATGCCCCACAGAACGTAACGCCACCCGCCCACGGCAAAAAGCAGACCGGCCAGTATCGTGATCGGCACCCAGTGCCAGCGGCTGATCCACATTTGGAAGCGGTCTTTGCGAAGCTCGGGTACGTAGGGAAAGAGCTCCGCTGAATTCTTTTGCATGGTCTGACCGGTGAGAACCCAGCCCATATGAGCCCAAAAGCCACCATCGTGGGGAGAATGGGGGTCGCCTTCTTTATCGGTGTTCTGATGATGCAGACGATGGGTTGCAACCCAGAGTAACGGTCCTCCTTCCAGGGCCAGCGTACCGCACACAGCCAAGACATATTCCATCCATTTGGAGGTCTTGTAACCACGGTGCGTGAGCAACCGATGGTATCCCATACCGATGCCGAGGCTCCCCGCAACCCACCACAGCAGCCCAGCGAGCAGGAGGGCTTTCCAACTGAACACGAACAGCGCTGCCACTGCGCCGACGTGAAACACGACCATGAAGAAGACCGTCACCCAGATGATTGGCTGCCTGAACGTCCTGTCGCGTCTGAAAAATCCCGACATTTGAATAAATTCCGCCGATACTCAACAAATCATGGGTCTGGAATTTCAGCAGAAAGGTGGAACGAGCGAACAGGGTAGCGCCACATCTCGCTACTGTCACCGTCTCACCTATTTATTTCCTTTGCTGCTCAATTTTGACCAGTTTGGATGATCTTCTGGGAGTGCCAAACCGGCTGCATATTTAGGGAAATTTTGCTTGACGGTGCCGTCATCCAGCGGATTTGCGGGGCGCGGCGGGGTGGGTGACTTTGTGCTACATGAAGGTTGAATTGGGCAGCAAACCACGCAACATTGTCGATTGGGTTCATGATGCGCGGTTGGCGGTCTTTACGTGCAGCCATCGGAGCCAAAGCCGCGAACTGCTGATGAAGCTGTCACCGCCGCGACGGAGGTGAAATGAGCGATCCCAAAGACTTCGTAGCCGGTATCGACTCAGACCAGCGGCGATCACCTACGCGCGTCGCCTTCGTCACACGGCGTACTTCTGCGCAGGTTAGGGTAGTGAGCGAAGATCAGGTGCAGACCTTCCCTGAGGCCTTTTTCGTGCGGCCCTGGCAATCGAACTGCTCGCCATCGCACTGGTGGTTTTTTCGCTCCTGTTCAACGCTCCGCTCGAGGCATCGCCGATCCAACCCACACTCCGAACCCAGCCAAAGCGCCGTGGTACTTCCTGGGCCTTCAGGAACTGCTGCATTACTTCCCGCCCGTCGTTGCAGGCGTGCTGGTACCCACGCTTCTCATCATCGCCCTCATTGTGATTCCGTACTTCAACATCAACATTGAAGCCAACGGCCTCTTCCTCAAAGACCGAGCGATGCGCGTCCGCTTGTTTTACCTCGCAGTCTCTCGGAATGCTGACATTTCTTCTGATGTTCCATGTCTACGTAGCCGTCGCGCCGACTGTGCTTGTTGCGCTTGCAATGATGGTGGCGGCCAATAGCACGCCCGCTTCATCCTCAAGGATGCGCAGGTATCTGGCCCAGAGGCCGCTCGCATACTGGATCATGACGTGGTTCTTACTTGAACTTATTGTGCTCACCGCGGTCGGCACATGGTTCCGCGGCCCAGGCTGGTCCTGGGTCTTGCCCTGGAGGAGTTAAGTGCAACCCATAAGAAAATATCTATCCTCTGCGTGGCGTGCACTCTTCGGCGATCCGGTGCGAGCATTCGGGCCGTCAGCCTTGTACTGCTGCTGGCGCTTGCCATCGCGCCTGCCAAGGAGCACTTTTCCCCAGTGGCATAGCTATCAGCATCATTACCTCACTTTGATCCACGATCGTGGAGATGCAGTAAGCCTGCGTCGTCGTTTCCAGCCTGGCATTCATCAAATTTGGCTACCGGAGCTTGGCGTCGTCGATCGCTGCACGACCTGTCACCTCGGTTTGAATGAGGCCAGTCTTGGCGATGTGAAGCTGCAGCCCTTCCGGAAACACCCTGTGATTCCGCACTCATTAGCCGGTTTTGGATGCGTGATCTGCCATGGCGGTCAGGGAGCAGCCACCACCGTTGCGGAGGCGCATCACAGCAACGAGCCGGCGAAGAACCGCTACTGCCCGCGCGTTATATTGAGTCCGGCTGCGGCCAATGTCACCAGAATGCGTTGCCGGGAACACCGCAACTCAACCTGGGCAGAGCCATGCTGACGCGGTACGGTTGTGTCCACTGTCACGCCATCACGCGTCCCGACGGCACAAACGTTACGGCCACCGATCATCCTCCGTCCCTGGTGCACATCGCCGGCAAGACGACCCGCGAGTGGATCTACAGCTGGCTCAAGGATCCTCAGGCCTATGCGGCATCGACAACGATGCCCAACTATAAACTCAGCGACGCGGATGCAAGCGACATTTCAGCCTACCTGGTGAGCAGCAGCACGCCGCATGAAGCAGATACCGCTTCTGCCAGCGCGAAGACTGCGGCGAAGCCGATCCATCCGCGGGACCAAGCCTTTATGGCGAATCGTTCTGCGCCTCGTGTCACGCCGTTCAGAATGCCGCAGGCAACCTAGTGGGGGCGATATAGGGCCCGAGCTGACGCGCATTGGCAACAAGGCAAAGCCTGAGTGGCTGGCCGCATGGCTCGCAAATCCACGCATCTACGATCCGACAACACCATGCCGCACTACCGTTTTACGCCGCAACAGATCGCGACGCTCACAAATTATCTGCAGACCAAATCCGATTCCGACTATGGCTCGGGCGTCCATCTGATGCGGCCGGCACGAAGCAAATTGCCCATGGACGAAGACTCATTGTCGAACTCGGATGCGCTGCCTGTCACGAAATCAATGGCGTGCAGAAGCCTGACAACTTCGCGCCCGATCTCAGCACCATCGGAAGCAAGCCGCTGGCGCAGATCGTGTTTCCTGCCGGCATGGAGCACTCGCTTGCCCAGCTACGTCGTCGCCAAGATCCGCCAGCCGCGAGCCTTCGGCGCCAGTGTGAAGATGCCGCAGTTCGCGCTGACCGCATCGCAGACGGATGCATTGACCACTGCGCTGCTTGCGCTCACCAACCGGGCCGTTCAATGCCTGACTCGCTTGCGGGTCGCGGCAATTCCGGAAACGAACTATCAGCCAGCCGGGCATGCCGGCAAGCTGATTACAGAGCTCGCATGCTTCAGTTGCCATCGCATCAACGGCAGAGGCGGCGATATGGCGCCCGACCTCACCTGGGAAGGAAGCTCGGTGCAACGGCAATGGCTGACTGACTTCCTTCACAACCCCAACACGCTGCGGCCATCGCTTATTCGGCGAATGCCGCGATTCAATCTGAGTGACGGTGACAACAAGGAATTGACAGACTACATTCTGACTGTTTACCAGTCGCCATCCATCGATGTGGATTTCGCGCCGGCGGCCTCGAACGCTCCCGAGATTGTGGAGCACGGCCGGCAACTGTTCTATTCGAAATATGCTTGCCAGTCGTGCCACATCGCCGACACCAAGACTGACAAGGGGTACATTGGACCGACGCTGACGCAGGTTGGTTCGCGGCTTACCCCGGCTTGGACTTACGCGTGGCTCAGGAATCCGCAGGCACTCCGGCCCGGCACGCCCGAACCAAATCAGAACCTGAGCGATGAGGACGCCCGGGCTCTGACAGCTTTCCTGATGTCGCTTAAGGGCACGGGCGCACGGGGTGCAAAGCTATGAAGAGGCAATTCACCGCATCCATGCTTTCGTCACATGCACATTAATGGTTACGCTTCTTGCGTTCGCCGCTCTCGCAGGATGTAAGCAATCCGTGCCACCGAGTCACTGGATTCAAAGCCACCGCTGCAGGAACCGCGATCGTCGAATCCAGTGGGGGACACCAGGTTGGTGTAACCGGCACGGCATTGAAAGATCCACTGGTTGTGCAGGTTAATGACGATCAGGGAACTGCGGTGCCAGGGGCGCTTGTTGAGTTCCACGGCCCTGCGGGAGTCAGCTTTGATCCCGCCGCTGTGCTCACCGACTCCAGTGGTCAGGCAACCACTTCGGTCATCTCTGGGCGCAGTTGCGGGACGATACCAGCTCAGCGCAGTCACGCCGGGGAAGTCGAAAGCAGCCACTCTCGCCGTCGTCGAAACCGCTCTCGACTATCAGCAGAGTCTGGGATCAATTCTTGCGGACCAGTATTGCAACCGCTGCCACGACTCCGAGTCCTCCGCCCGAGCGCGTTTCAAACTTCGACAATCTCGAGGTCAAACCCATGCATTCTCTGACGGCAGCACGCTCAACAAGATGAGCGATGCCGATCTCGCTTCAATCATCCTGCACGGCGGCCCGGCGTTGAATCGCTCGGCGCTCATGCCGCCCTACGGAAACACACTCAGCGCGTCAGATGTTCGAGCACTCATCTCGTACACTCGCGCAGTTGCCGATCCTCCTTACGAGCCGGCAGGGACGGTTTATGCGCGCAAATAACTCTCTCCTTATTGCGTTGGTGTTGACTCGGCTCCCGGTTTCTGCCAGCTCAGGTTGTAGCTTCAGTTGAGATCTCCGACCCTGCGTTGCGGGCATTGCAGGAACAGTCGTTCACCGACCTCAAGACCGTTGGCGAGAACATTGCCAACTATCAATTCAATTTTCCTTTCTACCTCAGCCGCAAGCTGGATATCGATGAGAAGGTGCAGAAGCGCACTGACCAGCATTCCATCCGCTTTGAGCACTACAACGGATCCACTGTGATCGCCATCTCCGGCAACTACTATGGCGCTTATGCAGCCGATAAATTCAACGAAGAACAACGCGCCCGACAAACCTTTCAGGACGTAGTTGTGCCCATCCTAAAGGCAGTGGTCCCAACGTTTCAGGACAATACATCTGTCCAGGGATATGCCGTTGAGGTATCACACCATGTGATCAGCAAGTCGATGGGGATGCCGATCGAACGGCCCGAGAACCTGATGATCTATTTTCCACGGTCCGCGGCGGTGAAACTGGTATCTGCGCAAAACAACCTGGCAATGCAAGGCGCTCTGATTGATGCCGATGTCCTGCTTAACGCGAAGCAGCTCAGCATTTGGCTCACGGACGAGGTGAGCACTCCGGTGAAGGAGTCGGTGCCGCCTGTGGTCGCTGAGTCAATTCCGCCCTTTATTGCCACCGCTGGTCCTGGCCCGGCCCTTTCGTCGCACGCCGCGAGCGACGCTGCAGCGCTAATCGATCCTAAGCCCATCCCCGCGCCCGCCCCGCCGGTTGCGCCGGTAACCATTCCATTACGCGACTCTTCTCCCCAGGCAATCGCCGCGCTTCAGTCGTCGATTCAGGGCTCAGTAATCACATGGTCAAGGAACTGGAACCCGACGCGCATTTCGTGAACTACGCCCCACCGGCGTTCATTCCATTTCACCATCAGGTCTATCTCGAGTTATCCATGACCACGGCATTGAACGAGCCGCCAGATGCCTCTCGGTACAAGCTCGCTGCCCTGTCCTTCGACGAGCATATCTCGCCTCTCATTCGTCGGGTGCTTGCATACTTTTCAGGTGACCAGAACTTCGACGGTATCAGCTTTAGCACGACTGTCCGTCCACGCGTGCGCCCGGGCGCATCCACGCCAAAGGCTCTCTCTGTCGAGTTCTTCTTCCCTCTTGAGTCGCTTCGCCGCTATCAGTCCTACGATTGCACGGGACAACAACTTATGAACGATGGGATCGTTCTGATCAACGGAGAGCGAGTGCAACTCGACCTGCAATTGGCGGAGGGGGCCGGGCTGCCTTGATGGCAAATCCCTTCCGCGGGTTACGAAGCATGCAGGAAAGTATCGGTTCGATTTGCGACGAGGTCATTAATATGACTGCATCACTCAAGTCTCTAAAGCCTACCGTGGCAGTTCTACTGACGTCAGTTGCCTTCATCGGTGGCACTGCAGCCCAAGCACCAGAGGGAGTTCGAGTCTCTGCAGTCGACCCGCCGCCACCGTCTCGTACATTTCGCACCCCTAGGAACCTCAAGGCTCTCCCGAAGGACTTATCAGGGCAACAGGTGAACGACCTGATGGAAGGGTGGTCATTCTCGCTCGGAGTGCGATGCGACGCTTGCCACGCCGAGGCAACTGAGACCATCGCTGCCGACGACGATTCAAACCTCAACTATGCCGACGATTCCAAACAGATGAAAATCATCGCTCGAAACATGTACAGGATGACTGAGGAAATCAATAACATCCACATAGCGAAACTCGAAGGATCTGGATTGCCCGTGACTTGTGGCACATGTCACCGGGGACACATTTCCCCCGAGCCGTTCGTCGCAGCGCCTCAAGATGTTCCACCATCCAGCGCACTAGCGCCTATTCAACCAGCAGATATTAGAGTCGCGTAGTATTCATGACCTCGGTCACCCGCGTCGAAATGAGCGGATGCCATTTACTTAGCTACCGACGAGTTTCTCGCCTTTATTAAGGAACACGGAATCACGCTAGAACAGGCGGCCGCCGCGCGTCAGGCCGCTTCCGATGCGCACAACCGCGAGGAGACACCAAACTTCGCCGCGAGCATCGGCCGCCATGCTCTAAGGCATGCATGATCCGCATGGCTGCTTCCGGGAGAATTTTAGAAGTGACCGGACGCAGCCAGGCAGGCCGACGCGGAGTGGCACTCGACAATTTACTCAAAATTGGGGATTAGATTCAGCGGTCGTAAAGTCAGAAAGTCAGCCCTTTAGCCCCATCCAGCCACGTGATTGGGCGCAGGAAGTATCGAGAACGGTGTGTCGCGAAAGTGCCCCGTGCTTTAGAAGGCCGTTCGATAAGAGTATTGCCCAGTTTGCGTTAACCCAGGATCGCCGTGCCGCCGGAATGCAATACTGCAGTGAGGTAAATAGGAATGTTCAATCGACGGCAGGCTGTTCTCGTCTTTTGTGTGTTTTTCGTTGCCTCCGCATTCTCGCGGACGGCGAGCGATTCCGATCAAAAGCTGGCAGCCGATTTCTGGGCCTGGCGGGCACGAACGGGGCAGTACACCGCAGATGACGTGACCCGCATCGAGCGCCCGCGCGGCGTTCTGCGCGACTGGTCGGCCGCGGGCGTCGAAAAGCAGAGGAACGAATCGGCCAGTTTCGAAGAACGCTGGAAGCAACTGGAAGATCCTCACGCACAGGTTCCGCAAAAGGTTGACCATCGGTTGATCGGATCCGCATTGGCGCGGGTGCGATGGGAACTCGACATTCTGAATAGATGGCAGCGCGATCCAAATTTCTATCTCGAACAGACGCTAACACCAGTCGGCGAGGCGCTGACGGTTCCCGGACCGTATAACGAAGGACAGAGCCGGGAAATCCTGGCTCGGCTTGATGCTATCCCTGCGATCTTGGGCGAGGCGGAGAAAACCTTTCGTCGCCTCCGGCGCTGTTTGCACACATGGCGATTGATAGTTTGGATGGGATTCGGGCCAAACTGGAGACGGTTGCAAGAACGCTGCCGTCCCAGACAACAATTTCCGCTCGTGAGTGGCAGTCTTCGTCGGAACGAGCAGCATCTTCTCTGGAGCAATACAGAGCATGGCTCCAAAAGGAGCTATCAACATTGCCTGCGCAGTCAGCCATCGGACGAGAGAAGTACCTGTGGTTCCTGCGCAACATTGCCCTCATACCCTATATGCCCGAAGAAATGGTCTCTCAGGCTGAGTTGGAATGGCGTCGCGCCGTAGCATTCGAAGGGATTGAGCAGAACCGGAACCGATCTGTGCCGCCTCGAGTCATGGCTGCAACCACAGAGGAATGGATTGAACGCAACAGGAAATCAGAACTCGAAGTGCGCGACTTTCTCGAACACAGAGGCATTCGAACGCTCTCTCCCGGGTTACGGCACTTCACGTTACGCGCGGTGCCTCCTTACCTGTTCGCACTGGGGGACTTTCTCGAGATGGACGACTTCACCTCTCCGTCTCGCCTGGATCAAAATGGCATTCGGTATGTGGCACCGCCCTCGCCAGCTGGAGGCTACTTTTGGATCGCCGACGCGAAGGACCCGCGCATACAGATCGTGCATGAAGGCACGGTTGGACACTATGGTCAGCTTTGCGCATCCTGGAATAACCCGGATCCGATTCGCCGTTATTACTATGATTCTGGCGCCAACGAGGGGATAGGTTTCTACTCAGAAGAGATGATGCTGCAGTCAGGCTTGTACGACGACAGCCCGCACACACGCGAGATCGTTTACAACCAGATGCGATTGCGAGCACTGCGCGTCATTGCAGACGTGAACCTGGCCCTGGGAAGGTTCACACCCGAAGAAGCAGCCGATTTCATGCAACGTAATGTGCCGATGAGCGCGGATGACGCTCGCGAGGAAGTTGTGGAAATGGGAGAGACGCCGGGGCAAAAGATCTCTTACGAGATCGGAAAACTGCAGATTCTCGCAACGCTGGACGCAGCACGGCAAAAGCAAGGCGACCAGTTCAGTCTTCGAAAGTTTCATGATTACCTGTGGCTGAACGGCAACGTACCGATCGCTCTCCAGCGCTGGGAATATCTTGGGATGGACGACGACGTGAAGAAGCTACGTCCTTTTCAAACAGCCGCATCCGTGGCGAACCAAGACTGAGCTTGGGATCGGTGCCGTCGAAGTCGTCGAGATCGCTGGTTTCTCCGCATTCTCCACACAAAGCGATGCGTTCGAAACGCGGACGCAAAAATGTGGCCCTAAAAGGGCCAGCAACTCGGCCAACTCGCGATTCCATCCACATTCCTCGGCGCTCAGTGCAAGACTCAAAAAGTTCCACTGCTCTCTTGTCGATCAGAGAAAAGGGGTAAGCGTACGCCGAGTCCCTTGTAGCGAGAGCGGTATTGCAGAGCCGAAGATCGGCTGATGCCTGACGCAGTAGGGTTGAGTACGGATCGTCGTGTTCGCCGTTTCCGGTCGATTTCGGAGAAGCTTCAGATTGTGCAGTTGACGCTGAAGCCTGGCGCCAGCGTAGCCCAAGTGGCACAGGCCCATGGTGTGAACGCGAACCAGGTGTTCAAGTGGCGTCGTGCATTTGATCGTGGCGAACTGAGTGAGCCGAGTGTTGCGCTGGTCCCGGTCACGGTGGGCAGCCCAAGAGACGAGGGCAGAGAGACAGAAGAAGCTACGAGGCCGGCGGCTGGCGCGATCCACATCGAGCTTCCTGGTCGTGCGACGATCAGCGTAGAGAGCGGCGCTGATTCATCTCTGGTGCGGTCGATCCTCGAGAGTCTGCGCAAGTGATCCAGCTTCCGGTTGGGACCAAGGTCTGGATCGCAGCAGGAGTGACGGACCTGCGCCGCGGTTTCGACGGACTGAGTGCACAGGTGCAGAACGTGCTGCACGAACAGCCGTTCTCCGGTCACGTGTTCGTGTTTCGCGGGCGACGCGGTGACATCGTCAAGCTACTGTGGTGGGATGGCGATGGTCTTTGCCTATTTGCGAAGCGTCTTGAGCGTGGCCGATTCATCTGGCCGAAGGCAGAGAGCGGAACCGTGCACCTCAGTCGTGCGCAACTTTCGATGCTTCTGGAAGGCATCGACTGGCGCAGAGTGGAACGCACGTGGACTCCGGAAGTCGCAGTCTGATGATTATCATGATTCCCCTGTATTGATGCGGGTTTTCCACGGTTGCGCTTTCGTGAAGTAGTGGCATACTGCGTCCATGGATCACGCGCCTCTTCCGGATCTGGATGCACTCGATCGGGAGGCGCTGCTCGATCTGATTCGTACGCATGAGCAACAGTTCGCATCTCTGATCGCTGCTCAGGACGAAGAGATTCGGCGGCTCGAGGCAGAGCTGGATGCGCATCGCCAGACGATGTCCGAGCAGGCCGAAGAACTCGACTCGCGCAGAGAGCGCATCGAGCACCTGAAGCTGATGGTCGAGAAGTTCCGTCACATGATCTTCGGCAAGAAGAGCGAGAAGCTGGTTCTCAAGCTCGAGCAGATGGAGTTTGAGCTGGAAGAGGACGAGACTACGCAGGCGGAGGCCGAAGCGATCGCTGAACGGGTCTCGCCGCCTAAGGAACCGAAGCCTCGTTCCGAACGGAAGCCTCTTCCTGAACATCTTAAACGCGAAGAGATCATGCACAAGCCCGAGCAGCGATTGCTGTCCGGATTGCGGTGGCGATCTGCGCCACTTCGGCGACGACATCTCTGAACAACTCGAGTATGTTCCTGAGAGCTTCAAGGTCATCCGCCATGTGCGGCCGAAGTTCACCTGCACAGGCTGCGATCGAGTAGTTGAAGCGCCGGCGCCATCGCGCCCGATCGAGCGCGGTCTGGCAGGACCGAGTCTGCTGGCACATGTGATCGTCTCGAAGTACGCCGACCATCTGCCGTTATTCCGGCAGTCGGAGATCTATGCCCGTCAGGGAGTGGAGATCCCGCGTTCGACCATGGCAGGCTGGGTTGGTGCAGCCAGCGATCTGCTCAGCCCGCTGGTGGATGCGATTCAGAAGCATGTGCTCGCCGGCCGCAAGCTGCATGCCGACGATACGCCGATGCCCGTACTGGCTCCGGGCAACGGCAAGACCAAGACCGGACGGCTCTGGACCTACGTGCGCGATGAACGGCCAGCGGGCGAACAGACCGCTCCCGCTGTCTGGTTCGCCTATTCGGAAGACCGCAGAGGTGAACATCCGCGCCAGCATCTGAAGAACTTCACCGGAGCTCTGCAGGCCGATGCCTATGCCGGCTTTCATCATCTGTATGGCAACCATATATATGAGGCGGCCTGCTGGGCACATGCCCGGCGCAAGTTCCACGACATCCATCTGATGCACGCTTCGCCGACTACCACCGAATCGCTGGCAAGGATCGGCGCACTTTATGCGATCGAGGATCAGATTCGTGGGAAGCCTGTTGATCTCAGGCTGAGTGTTCGACAGACGCGGGCCAGGCCGCTGCTCGATGATCTGCGCAAATGGATGGAGAAGGCACTTCGCTCCCTGTCATCGAAGAGCGAGACTGCAGCTGCGATTCGTTATGCGCTCTCACGCTGGCGGGCTCTTACCCGCTATACCGAAGATGGTTTGCTCGAGATCGACAACAGCGCCGCTGAGCGGGCGCTCAGAGCTGTCGCTCTTGGAAGGAAGAACTTCCTCTTCGCGGGATCAGACTGTGGCGGCGAACGCGCCGCCGCCATGTACACCCTGATCGGCTCGGCCAAGCTCAACGGACTCGATCCGGAACTCTACCTCCGCACCGTGCTGGCGCAGATCGCTGATCATCGCATCAGCCACATAGAGGATCTGATGCCTTGGAATCTGGCTCACTCACTCCAGACCCACTCTTCCCAGGCCGCCTAAGACACACTCAACAAGTGCCCACTATAAAAATAAGTGGGCACCTGAGGACACACTCCACTGCAACGTCAACAGGGCTCGGCGTACGCTTACGAAAAGGGCCACGGAAAGGCGAAATCTCTCCTCGGAGAGAAATTCTCTAGTGGAAGTTTGAGGCAGAAATAGCCCGGAATTCGGGCACTTTGTCGGTATCTAAATTATTGATTATAAAGTACTTGACTCGATGGCGGGGAAGTAGTCATTCGGACTCTCGATAGAGGTTTTGCAAACCATTGAATTTGGGATAGTTAACGCGACAATGGTTCTCTGCGGTGGAACTTCCAACAAGGCTCTGTCGGCCGACTCTGAACTATCGAGTGCGGTATTTCGCGAAAGTGCCCTGTGCCTTCAAAAAACTGCTCGACGAGCGCATTGCTCTCCTTGCAGCAGTTCACATCTCGGTCCGGCCGAACATCGCGCCGCACACACACCCAAATTTCTGACATATTTAGTGTCGGATCGAGGGGCGGGCTATGTGCCACCCCTCAACCGAAGCTTGCAATGCTGCAATAACCCGACGCCGGCCCACCGTACGCGGACTTCCTGAGAGAATCGAACAAATTCGTCAGGGCACTCGGGTCCATGTGCGTCTGAGAAAAACACCCCCTGGAACAATGGCTGACGAAGTCCTCGTGGCATCGACGATGGTTGTGGCAATCAATTGACCATCTTTCATCTTCGCTTCGGTGATCACAAAGTCGTCTAACTGATTCGTTTGCACACCTGCGACGGTAAGAACGCGCGTGACGACACCCGTGCCATCACAGTTTACGGAAACCGTCCCGGCTTGTGTTCCGGTCACGAGGGTCCTGGCTCCGGTTGTTGATCCGGGGGTTGGCTCGTTCACAACGAACGTCCCAGTTAGATTGCCATCTTCGTCCACATCGCGCTTGGCGAGAGCGATCGCTATGTTTGCTCCGTACGTGCCGACGATGGAATATGATCCCTTGAGGCTGGCGAGGGTGAAACAGCTTTTCCATTCCTGCGCCGTGGCAATTACCGCATCCGTGGCGAACATACATGTCAGCACTGCCGCGAGACACACAGTCCTTCTTGTCAACATGATGACCTCCTTAAGGTCGGGTCGTGGTACATTGTTGGTCTAATCTGCACATCGGACCGTAGCTTTGTCTTGGCCGATTTCTGACTTTTACGTGACGAAGTTATGACGGCTACTAAGTCACTTGTTTTCTTATGCAACGGCATCGAGATCCGGGAACAGGAATTCTCCATTGTTAAGGATGGGGAGGTCCTGCCGGTTGAGCCACGGGCTTTTCGGGTGCTGCTTTACTTGCTTCGGAATCCGCAGAGACTGATCACAAAGGATGAACTTCTCCAGTCGGTATGGGGCGATGTCGTGGTCACTGAGAACTCCCTGGCGAGGGCCATCCTCAAGCTGCGCCAGTGTCTTGGAGACGATGCGCGGTCCCCGCAGTACATTGAAACGGTCTCACGAATTGGTTATCGATTCCTCGGTTCGGTTGAAATCCGAGAAGCGCCGGAAGGGTCCATCGCCGGCCAGCAGGCACTTGAGGCGGTGCAGCGGGGTAATGAGTTTGCGCCGTTGTTACCGCAGAAACGGCGGCGATGGCGGCATGGCAGATGGCTTGCCATTTTTGGAGCGATTGCGATCGTTTGGGCGGCCGGATGGTGGGTGCGCCGAAGGGAGAAGGTGCACTGGGCGCAGGCCACGGCAACACCGGAGATTGCGCGGCTTATTGAAGGGGGTGAGTATCCCAAGGCGGCGGCGCTGGCGTTGCGGGCGCATGCGGTGCTTCCCGATGACGTGACCATCCGCGACCTCTGGGTTCGAGCCACAGGCGAGGTTTCCCTCAACAGCGATCCAGCTGGCGCCGAGGTGCTCTATCGGCCCTATCACGGCGATCCTGGCGCATGGACGGTCCTTGGGCAAACACCGATCTCGAAGGTGCGGGTGCCTCAGGATTTTTATGTGTGGCGTTTGACTAAGCCGGGTTTCGCGACAGAGACATTCATTTCCAGGACACCGCCAACTCTGTTGGTGGGCGATGTCTGGGATTTCGATGTTCGGTTGACACTTCATCCACAGAACCAGATACCTCCTGAAATGGTGCCGGTGGGCGGAGGTTGGTCGGGCATGACCTATCCCCTCCTGAGCAGCCCGTACGTGAAGGTCGATGATTTCTTGATTGACCGCCACGAAGTCACCAATGAGGACTACCAGAAGTTCGTCGATGCAGGCGGGTATACGAGACCGGAATTCTGGAAGCAGCCTTTCGTGAAGGATGGCCGCACCATCGCATGGGACAGGGCAATAGCGCTCTTTCACGATTCGACCGGCCGACCGGGGCCGGTTACGTGGGAGGCAGGACACTTCCCTACAGGGCTAGGAAATCATCCGGTAGCTGGCGTTAGTTGGTACGAGGCCGCAGCTTACACCGAGTTTGCGGGCAAGAGCCTGCCGACCGCCTATCACTGGATGCTTGCGTCGCAAGCGGACGATAACACGCCGTTGATCGCCTCGGGCAGCAACTTTGGGCTTGATGGAACCCAGCCCGTCGGGAAGGAAAGTGCCTTGAGCGGTTGGGGTACCACCGACATGGCCGGTAACGTGAAGGAGTGGTGCCTCAATGAGACAAGAGATGAGAAGAGACTCATCCTTGGCGGCGGGTTCGGCGAGCCGGACTACATGTTCAATTTTACTGACGCCCAATCGCCTTGGGACCGCCACCCCAATTTTGGCTTTCGCTGCATGAGGCACTTGTCCACACCGAATCTTGCCGCTCAGCAGCGCATTGAATCCAACACCCGCGATTTCTGGAAAGAGACGCCGGCGCCCGACGAGATTTTCAAGGCCTACAAGGAACTCTATGCCTACGACAAAGACGCGCTGAATGTCCGTGTGGAACAGACCGAGGTGACGGAGCATACAAAGCGCGAACGGGTCTCATTCGATGCGGCATACGGGCACGAGCGCATCACAGCCTACCTCTTCCTTCCGCGGCAGGCTCAGCCGCCTTGGCAGACGGTGGTGTTTTTCCCGGGCGGGATGGCAACATTGAATGACTCGCTCGATTTGGCCAGTGTCGAAACTGCCTATGACTTCATCCTTAAGAGCGGTAGAGCGATCGTGGTGCCTGTCTACAAGGGAATGTATCAGCGGCGCGACGGATTCATTCCTGGGCGTAACAAACCGGCATTCTTTCGCGATCATGCGATTGCCTGGTCGAAGGACTTGGGCCGTTCCCTGGACTATTTGGAGACCCGCCGCGATTTCGACACAACAAAGATGGCGTATTTAGGCTTCAGCCTCGGCGGAGCGGAGGCGCCAGTGCTGTTAGCCATTGAAAAGCGCTTCAAGGCGGCAGTCCTGTTATCCGCCGGCTTTCAATTGCGACACGATCTTTCGGAAGTTGACGGATTCAATTTCGACCCGCATGTGACCACGCCGACACTGGTCTTGAACGGCCGTTATGACGATACTTTTCCGGTGGAATTGTCGCAGCGTCCACTCTTTCAATTCCTAGGAACTCCTCCCAAGGACAAGAAATTAGTGATATACGACGGCGGACACGGAGCCTTTCCGCGCCCGACTGCGGTTCGCGAGGTTCTAGACTGGCTGGACAAGTACCTTGGGCCTGTACGCTAGTGGACCATCAGAGATTCGGCGTGTGATGTCCACCGCTGAGCGAAGACAGTCCCGTCTATTGTGAAGGGCGGCAGCGGGAAGTCGGCCCATGAATCGGAAAAGAGGCGAGAAAACCAGGCATACTGGTCTCTTCGCAATAGAGAAAGTTCCTTTCTGATCACAGCGCTCATCAAGGTTCCGTCGCAGCCTGGACCATCTATCTGATGGATGGACTAAAAGGTCCACTGCTCTCTGGGGCATCAGAGAAAAGGGCCACGGAGGACGAGATCATCTCTTCGGAGAGAGTTTCTCTAGTGGAAGTTTTGCGCGCAAATAGCCGGTAAATCGGGCACATTATCAACATCTAAGTTATTGATTATCAGTTAGTTGACTCGATGGCGGGGAACGAGTCATTCGAACTCTCGATAGAGGTTTTGCAAGCCATTGAATTTACGAGAGTTAAAGCGATTGCGATTCTCTGCAGTGGAGCTTTCAACAAAGGTTCCGTCGCGGACTCTGGGTCATCGAGAACGGTGTTTTCAAGTACGGATTAAAAGTTCCACTGCTCTCTAGGGCATCAGAGAAAAGGGCCACGGAGGACGAGATCATCTCTTCGGAGAGAGGTTCTCTAGTGGAAGTTTTGCGCGGAAATAGCCGGTAAATCGGGCACAATTCCGACATCTAAGTTATTTATTATAAACAACTTGACTTGATGGCGGGCGGAGAGACATTCGAACTCTTTGTACCCTTTTGGCTTCGCCTTTTATTCGTATGAAGAACTAGAGCCGATTAATATCTCATCAGAGGAGCCCCGAGCCATGAACGAAGCAGAGATGATCGCCAAATGGGACGAGCACATCGGCTATGAATTTTCGACACGTGACGTCCCGTCGACCATTGCAACAATGGTGGAGGACGCCTATGTCAACCACGTCCCAGTTATGACCGGCGGCTACGGCCATGAAGCCCTGCGCCGGTTTTATGCGGAAGACTTCATCTCGCTGATGCCGGCCGACACTTCCATCAAACTCATCTCCCGTACTCTCGGAAAGGATCAACTGGTTGACGAGATGATCTTCTCCTTTACCCACACTCAGGCGATGCCCTGGATGCTCCCCGGAGTTCTACCGACTCATCGACACGTCGACATTCCTCTCGTCGTCGTCGTGGGTTTTCGTGAGGGCAAGCTGGCACACGAGCGCATCTACTGGGACCAGGCGTCGGTTCTCAAACAAATAGGTCTGCTCACGGACTCATCGCTACCTGCATTTGGAGCCGAGACCGCGCGAAAGCTCCTCAACCCCGCTATGCCCTGATGTGAGCGTGCGATTCGAGCCTGACTTATATTCCACCTTTGTATACTAGCGACACGCTTCGATCGCGAGCGCCAGGGTCAAGTCGTCGGCGAATACCCGGCCATGCGTCGTTGGATCAATGAGCGCCAGGAGCGACGTGGCTAAACAAGAGCTGTTTGTACCTCACGCTATCAATTTTCCTTGCGAGCGGATCCGTTCGCTCTTTCCTGCGCTGCACGAGGAGCCCGGCTTCATCTTCTTCGATAATGGTGCTGGCGCGCAGATTCCCCTTGGAGTCTTTGACGCTATCCACAGTCATCTTTTGCACCACAATGTGCAGCGAGGCGGACGCTACGCCCGGAGCATGGAAGTCGACGCAACCATCGATCACGCTCGAGAAAGCGTAGCTGCGCTGATTAACGCACGCCATTGCAATGAGATCGCTTTCGGCATGAACGCGACGTCATTCCTTCGTCTCCTGAGCCTGGCGATCGGTCGCACCCTCGCGACCCGCAATGAGATTGTCGTCACCGACCTTGACCACGAGGCCAATATCGCCACATGGCTGCAGCTCGAACGTGAAGGCGCCAGAATTGCCTGGTGGAAGATGCGTGAAGATCACAACCTTCACGTGGAGGACTTGGCGCCGCTTCTCACATCGAAGACCCGTCTTGTGGCCTGCACCGTCGCTTCCCATGCGCTCGGTTCCGTTGTCGATGTCGCTGCCGTTTCCAAACTGGCGCACGCCACCGGCGCTGAGGTGGCTCTCGATTGCGTTCATTACGCTCCCCATGCCCTCATCGATGTGCAGGCGTTTGATTGCGATTACCTGGTCTGCTCGGGCTACAAGATATTCGGGCCGCACATGGGATTCATGTGGGGGCGACTGGAACTTCTGAATGTTCTCCCGACCTTCCGCGAAGACTTTATCCCTGACGCTCCCCCCGGCAAAATCGAAGCCGGCACTTTCATCTTTGAGAACGTCGCAGGCATGGCAGCCGCCATTGCTTATCTTGAAGCTCTCGGCGCAAGCCAAAGCGGAGAAGAGGATAACGCTGAACCGGCGTCGAAACGAGCCTCTCTCGTTCGTGCCATGAATTCAATCCGCGAGTACGAAGCCAAGCTTTCTTCTGAGATGCTTGAAGTCCTGAATGCTGCGGGGGCCATCGTCTACGGCATCGACGATACCGCGCGCGTGGCCGAACGCGTTCCAACGTTTTGTTTCCGCCTTCCAAGCGTCACGCCGGCACGTGTCACCGAAGCCATGTCGGACCGAGGCATTGGCATTCGAGACGGCCACATGTATGCTCCGCGATTGATGAAGCGCCTCGACGCGAGCCTAGACACCGGTGTCAACCGCGCGTCACTCGTCCACTACAACACCGTCGACGAGATTCACGAATTCGGGAAGGTACTCCTTGACATGGTTCGGGGTCGATAAGCAAGATACTTCCGCCAGCACGCCAATGGCTTTCAGGCACGCCGGCGCGTGCGCGAGTCCACCCGAGCTCCGCCGCGCGCTCACGCAACGCCAGCTCACCATGATGACCATCGGCGGTGCGATCGGAGTCGGGCTTTTTCTCGGCAGCTCCGTCACGATCCGGCTCGCGGGGCCGGGCGTCATCCTCTCCTATCTTTTCAGCGCTATCATCGCTCTCATCGTTGCTTACTCCATCGCTGAGATGGCTGTCACGCATCCCGTCGCCGGCTCATTCGGCGTCTATGCGCAGACTTACTTGAACGAGTGGTCAGGTTTCGCGGTTCGTGCTACCTACGCCTTCGTTCAAATCCTGGCCATCGGCGCGGAGGTTACGGCCGTCGCAATTTACTTTTCCGTCTGGTTCCCGGCAGTTCCGCAATGGGTTTGGGTGGTCGGCGTCTCGGTCGGTTTGATCGCGATGAATGGCCTGCGTGTCGGCAACTTTGGAGAATTCGAATACTGGTTCGCCATCATCAAGGTGATCACCATCGTGGCCTTCATAGTAATCGGCCTCGGACTGATCTTCGGCGTTGGACCTGCGCATGCTATCGGCTTCTCAAATCTCACCTCCCACGGAGGGCTTTTTCCCAACGGCCTCAAGGGTGTCTGGCTTGCCTTGAGCCTCACACTCACAAGCTACATGGGAGTGGAAATCATCGGCGTCACCGCCGGCGAGGCGATGCAACCCGAAAAGACTATTCCTCGCGCCATGCGCACCGTCACTGTTCGTCTCATCCTCTTTTACGTTCTCTCTATCACGGTGATGCTCTCGATGACCCCATGGAACATGATGGATAGCGGCATCACCGGCAGTCCCTTTGTACTGGCTTTCGCGAAGGTCGGCATTCCCTATGCAGCGAAGATCTTGAACCTGGTTGTCATCACCGCTGCTCTTTCGAGCGCGAATACCAATCTCTATCTCACCAGCCGGACTCTCTTTTCGCTGTCGCATGATGGCTATGTCCCGATGGTGCTCGGAAACCTTGGCAGGAACGGCGTACCCTACATTGCCCTGATGGTGTCGACTGCCGGCATGGCCGCGGCCATCCCGCTTGCCATCTTCGCTCCCGGCCGAGCCTTCCTGCTCCTTTACGGCGTGGCAGTGGCAGGAATGTTCTTCGTCTGGAGCGTCATCTTGCTCGCTCACCTATCCTTTCGCCGCGCGATAGGACAAGCTCGCGTCGCACTGCTCCCGATCCGCCTTCCTTTCTCGCCTTACTTGCAGGTCGCTGCCCTGGTCGCTCTCGCTGCTATCGCCATCAGCACCTTTTACGTGGCGGGCCTGGAATACTCGGTTCCGAGTTTCATACCATTCCTGCTTGTGATTACAACCCTTTACTTGACGCTGATGCGAAGGAACCGAAGCATACTGAGGGACAGTTCTGAACGCAATTTCTCAACACCTAAACTTGACTAATTGAGAATGCGCGACGATTGGCGACTCTAGAGGAGGCTCTTCAGCTCGCCGATCCGCAGGTCAACGGCGATCTCTTTGTCTTGCTGATGTTCGCGTGATTGAAGAGCGCGTTTCTCAATCGCACATCTACGCGCCCGAATCGATCGAGTACCTCGCCGGCAAATCGCTCGACGGTCGGCTCATCGGTAATATCACCGGCAAAAGGGCGCCGCTACGCGACCATGCGCAAGAGCGCTCTTCTCCGCACCCGGTTATCTGGAAAAGCTCGCGTACCCAAGCTGGAAGGGATTCCCACCCAGCGCAGCGATTAGGTACCATCCCGTTGCCCCGATATGCTTCGACGAGCCATAGGTATAGCCGAATCCGGTATCCATCAGGCTCGTTGACGCTACAAGCCCTTCACCCAGAGGAATCATCACACCATTGACCGTCTGTCCAGCACCCAACTCGCTTTGCGCCGTCTGAATCTGATTTAGAAAGCCGATTGCCGTCGTCAGGTCCTTGAACAGCGTGGGCGGACTGTCCCGCCCGGCAATGGCCCGTGCCACCAGTCCGGCGACCGTGTGTGACGTTCCTTCCAGCCACACCGCGTTCGGATCGCAACCCGGGATCGTCGGCGCGAGGCTTGCCGTGTCGAACACCATCCCCGAAATTTCCTGGCTACCGGTGAGATCGCTATTCGGAGACGAAGGCGTGTCGGTGGTCTGCAGATTGCCCAGCGCCCAGTCGATCGTCTGTTTGTAATGGTTATCGAGCAGCGCCAGGTACGACCACGTCTGGCAGTCCTCTGGAATCGGATACGGATTAATCGTGATCTGGTCGCCCAGCGTACCGGTGTAGAAGTACCCGCCCGCAGGGTTGTACATCGCGATCACAAACGTTAACGCATGCTGCGCCAGACTCGACCACGACGCGCCATTGTCGGCATTGCCGTTGCCGGTCAACTCCACCAACATGGTGAAGAACGCATAGGTGTCGATATTGTGCTCGGTCGATTTGCCATTGGTGGACGGCACCGACTGGTTGTATTGGTTAATGTTCGTTCCGAACGAATATCCGCCCGCTCCCAGCGTGTTGTAGGTATTCGTCACGATCCAGTTCGCCACATTGAGAGCCGCCGTAAGATACTTGCTCTGTCCGGTCCGTCGATAAAGCTGCGCCAGCGCCATTCCAGCCCAGGCCTGGTCGCCCACCGCGCTGGTGTAGAAGTAGAACGGAAACGCCGCCGGAGTGATGTAGGCTCCGTCCGATGTCGCCACATTGACGAAGTAAGCCTGCCCGAACCGCCCGTCGTTGATCGGAAAATTATTCGCCTGTGCATAGATCAAGCCATCTCCGAGAACCTCCGCGCGCATCAGCCCGTCCGCATTCCCGCGCAGCAGATAGGCATGAATCGAGACCGCGTTGTCGTACGTGAATGACGTCGACTCCAGCCCACCGTCGGAATAGCTCTGCGTCAGCCGCACCGTATCGGCGGTTGCGTACGCATCCATCATCATTTCCTGAAATGCGAAGCCATTGTTGATGGATCCCAGGTAATTCTCTGCTCCCTGAATCGGCGAGCCGCCGCCGGCAGCGCTCGCATAAGCCTGTTGCGTCAGCGCTAGAGAACCCAGCCCCGCCGTCGCCACCGCTCCAACGCCCAGGCCAAAGAGATCACGCCGCGAAATCGCTCCTCTACTCATCGCATCTGCCTCCTGAATTTTGGTTCAAATCGGCCCGGCGGGAAGTCTACTCGCGCCGCGATGAGGAAGGCAAGGAGGTCTTGTGGCAGGCTCTCCGAAAGGGCACTGCCCGATTTGCGAACAGAGAAATCGGCGCATTCAACGCGCCGCTTGAACCAGAGAGAATTTTCTCCCGTCCCTTTCCAAGTTGAATTCTTGCGAAATTTAGCCGAAAAGTACGGCTGGTTCGAATCGACCAAGTAAGTTATGGATAATAGACGACTTGCTTGGTGTAATTCAGTGGCTAGATCCAAATTCTTGAGGATGCTCCAGTGAAGCCAATCGCCGGGCAGGATTCGTGTGAATAAGTGCCAAGCAGAACATATGGGGATGCGAATCTGCCCGGTATAATGTGCGCAATCACACTCAACCTTAGGGAATCGAGACTCGAGTGAATTCATGTGAGGTAGGGGAGATGAATTTGCGTGTCGGGGGAAACATCTTAACGACTGCGATTTGCTGCGGGCTCCTGGTAATGGCTACTCCAACGGTGCAGGGACAGAATGCGCAGTCGGAACAGGGAGTGCCCGCATCGGCCTTGACGACGAAATCTTCGACGGCTGTGGGATACGAGGTTGGCACCGGCAGCACAAAAGTGAACCTGATCGCCACGGATTTGGCGACCGGTGCGAACGGCCAGGCGAAAGTACAGATCAAATCGAAGGCGGACCGAGCCAGTGTGGACATTGAAGTGAAGAGTCTGAAGCCGGCATCGACCATCGGTGCCGAGTTTTTAACCTATGTCCTGTGGGATGTCACACCGGAGGGACGAGCAGACAATCTGGGCGAGGTGCTGCTCAACAAGAACGGAGACGGTAAGCTCAGCGCAACCACGCCCGCAGAGGCATTCTCGCTGATCGTGACCGCTGAACCGTATTTCGCAGTTCGCATTCCGAGCGAGTTGGTGGTTCTGCAGAGTGAGCCGACAAAGAGTACGCAGGGGAAGTTGATCCCGGTTTCCGATTACAAGCTGATGAAGCGCGCACAGTATCAAAAACTTGGGAACCCGCTGGGCATGATGCTTGATCCGAAGATTCCTCTGTCGGTATACGAAGCGCGCAACGCTGTGGAGATTGCAAAATCTCATCTGGCCGATCAATTCGCTCCAGAAGCCTTCGCAAAGGCCACGGAAAGCCTGCAAGTGATGAACAGCGCGGCTAGAGCCAAGTCAGACAACAACACGATCGTCTCAGAGGCCCGCCAGACCGCGCAGTTTGCTGAAGACGCTCGTGCGCTGTCGGTTCAAGTGCAGGAAGCGGTGCGCATCCAGAAAGAGAAAGCAGCAGCGGCAGAAGCGGCTGCAGCGACGGCTCGAGCGCAAGCCGAAGCCAAGGCCGCCGCCGATGCAGCCGAGGCGAAGCGTAAAGCGGATGAGGCGGTTGCAGAGGCGAAGCGCCAAGCGGATGAAGCAGCCGCTGAGGCGCAGCGTCAAGCAGATGCAGCGGCCGCGGAAGCCAAACAGAAGACGGATGCTGCGATCGCAGCCCAGGAAGCGGCCCGGAAACAGGCTGAAGCTCAAAAGGCGGCTGCCGAAAAGGAGAAGCAGGAGCTTCGCGAGCGGCTTCTTCAGCAGTTCAATCGCGTGCTTCCAACGACCGACTCCGGTCGCGGTCTCGTGGTCAACATGGGTGATGTTCTGTTTGCCACCGGAAAAGCGGACCTCAACACCGACGCGAAGATTGCGCTCGCGAAGTTGACTGGCATTGTTCTGAACTATCCATCTCTGAAGCTGGCGATCGGGGGATACACGGACTCGACCGGCTCCGCGGATTTCAATATAAAGCTGTCACAGGCGCGGGCGGACTCAGTCCTCGACTTCCTAGCGACCCAAGGGTTGGATTCAAGCGTGCTGTCCTCTCAAGGGTACGGGATGGATGACCCGGCAGCTGATAACAGCACGACACAAGGACGACAAAAAAACCGGCGAGTCGAAATTGTGGTGTCCGGAGAGGTGATCGGGACGCACATTGGCTCGGCTCAAGCTGCTTCTGCTTCGAATTAGCGAAGTGATTTCGAAGCAGGCAGGCATTAAATCAATCGGCTAGCGTTTCGCCGCGACTGGACGCTGGGGAAAATAACGCAGATACCGTCATGGATACGGTCAGTCGGGCTGGATGCGTCACCGCTTCGGGACACGCTTGCAAAGCTTCCTGATTTCCTCCGCAGTCGCCTTCTTTCGCTCCTCCACGACCCACACAAAGTCGATATCCTCAGGCCGTAGCCCGCACAGGTCGCGCTCAGTTACCCGGCTCCGAAGCTCCCCGGCCTTGAACTGGACGTTGTAATGTTTCGACTGGTAGTAGAGGTCACGGACCACCTGGGGAGTCCTCCGGTTACCCTCTCACTAACTTCGGCGAAGGCTTGCACAGCTTCCGAATCTCATCAGGAGCCGCACGCCGACGCTCCTCTACAATCCAGACCCAATCAATGTCCACTGGGCATAGGCTGGAAAGGAAACGTTCTGTGACCCTGTTCACGAGGCTTCCATCCTTGAAATGAACGTTGTAGTGAACAGTGCCACGAGGCTCGTAGTAGAGGTTCTTCGTCACGACTCCTCATCATACTCGCTGAAAGATTTCGCCGTAACGAGCCTCACCCAATGGACACCCTATTTGCGAGGCGCAGCGGTAGGGTGAATATGTGCCACATGAAGACGAACTGAGCTGCGAACCACTCCACATTGTCGATTGGGTTCGTGATGCGTGGTGTGCTTTGTGGCATCCGCTCGCCGCAAAGAGAACACTTGGCAGAGACCGGAATGCTGTTCTCGTCATACTTCAATTGCAGTTCTGGCAGCTGGGACATACAGGGATTGTATGCCCTTACCGCTGACGCCGGGTTCTTAGACTGCCTACTCGGGGTCGCTCAACTTTCCGCTCATTTCGGCTGCTCTGGGGAGCAGGGAATAAAGGAGACTGGCCGGGTACTGCGCGTACGTACCATCCTCAAACGTAATGACTACGCTGTCTCTCATCCTCAAGGCTTCGATGATGCGGGGGACCACTGCATTCTTTTCCATCTTTGGATTGTGGCCTTCTTCAAAAAGGAAATCAGCTCTCCATCCGACACAAGAGAGCCGAATCCAGGTAATACGCGGCCACTAATCCTTCAGTGGTCGCCGCTCGCTATCGAGCCAACTGGAACGCGCCACTTTGCATCTGAGAACCATGGAACTGTGCCCAAAACTCACAGACGCTCATGAGAAGCTCTTATCAGAAGAGCTTTCCCGGCTCACGCGGCTTCAATATGAAGCCCTTCTTAGGTCTGCTTACCCCGGGATGTCCACGCAAGAAGCGGACGCCTATGACGAACGCCGCTGGCGTATTGCCGGTATTTGCGACTTACTGAGACCGGCGAAAAATCGCTAGTTGCTCCCCGTTACGATTCCCTGTCGTAATCAGCTCAAAGTTTCGCTTTGCCAAGCTCTGAAGATCGCCAGTTTTGGGAGTTCTCAACGGTCAAAGAAGACGGCGGCTTCCTGCCGTGATATCGCTCCACCAAAGCTGGGTCGCAAATATGCTCCTGCTCAAGTCTGCGGAGTTCGCTCTCATCATAGGTCGTTGCCACGGTCGCGACGCATCGCCGACAAATCGAGTCCACGGTTCCAACTGGATTCTTTCGATGTGCAAATTTGGCAGCTTCTCGCATTTGGTCTCCCGCTGGCAACGGCTAAACTCCATTCTGCGCAAATTCTGTCAACGTCGGTTTAACACTCGCTGCTTCCTTACCTTCCAGCAGCCACAACAGGATTCAACCTGTCAACAATGACAGGTAGCTCTCCATTAGAACACCGCCAGCACGACGGGCTTCGCGGATATGAGCAAAATTAGACAGACTCGCAGCCCGGGAGAGATGTTAAACCTCTCTCATGAATGTGCCGATTCGGATACTGACCACAGAGCACGATGGTGATGACGGGCTAATCGTGACGTTCTCAGACGGAACGACTGGCGCGTACGTGGTGGAAGAGCTACTTCAGCTAAGGCCATATCGCGAACGGGCGAAAACCAAGACCACACTTCCAGAAAAAACTAAATTGAACGCGATTGCAGGGGCATCCTAGTCGCCTTAATCTAGATGACGCTTTTAAGATTCCCCCGACAAACGGAGTGTCATCGGTTGCTGAACTCGCTGCTTATTCGTCCTCAGTAAACTCGCCTACCCTGACCTTACCTTCCGCTCTACTTGGGATAGGTGAACGTCAACAGGTGCGACTTCACTTCTCTATCTTTTCGGTCACGGGTACGGCCCAACCTTGCATCCAAGTCAGTAACGCTCTGCCAAGATGTCCTGCCGAAATCGAATTCATCAAGGATTCCAATCATGCAGAGTTCAGAGGCTGTTGCTAGTTGTTGTTTACCTCGACTCAACCTTCTGCGCTCTTCTCTTGCTTTGCTCCTCATTTCTGCGACTAGCGATCTGAGGCGTTCCGGCTTCTCAACATCGGAAGCCAGTTCCTCTGCCTCCTTCGCCATGTCGAGCAATTCATTCGATGTCTCAAGATTGTCCATGCCACCTTCAGTTGAGCGTAGGTTCACTAGTTCTCTGTGTCTTCTGTTGCGATCCATCCGGTTGGCTCGACCACGTCCTGGCGAGTAGTCTCCTGTGCAGGATGTGAGAGCCGCACGTGGGCAGCAAAGAAGGTCGCAATTTCCTTGAGACACTTGGGATTAGGGCGAAACTCTGCCGCGGCAACGGGAACACCTGTAGTAGCCCGAAAACTTTCCCTTGCGATCTATGGCTGGGATGAGATGCGGAATTGTTCCCATGGCCAAGTCTACTCCGAGAGTGAACACTGCCGGTCGTCCCGAGTCCAGATTGACAGGTGCGGACGGCACTCACCAGACCGTGACGGATCCACCAGCTGCTCAAGCAGCAGTGCGGCATGCTCAATGACATCCATAAGCACCTCACCGCTGTGACAAAGGCCTCGAAAAACGCCCTTCGTAAATCCCACAAATGGCCGGATCTCACCGATCCGGCCGTATCAAAAAGTAAAGATTTAGAAACAGAGCAGAACCGAAGGGGCCAGACTTTCGAGCAGAATTGGTGGATCCCAAGCGGACCAGATGGGTAAGCCGCCGATCCATCGCTCGTGGAGAATCGAGGTTGTCTGCGCAGGCACCATTCGCGTTAGTGTATCGGCGAATGAATCTCCGCGATATATCCACCTGGAAATCGGACCATTGCTGACCTTCGGCTCTCGGATGTATAAGGCGCGACGAGGAGACTGACACCGAGCCTTTGAGCTTTTGCCAGGGTGGCTTCGAGATCGTCGACCTCGTAGCCAGTGGTCTCACACCCGTAAGGATAGGGGATACTTCTGTTTTCGATCCTACGTCGGGCAGGCTGATCAGAAATCCGTGGTGGGGGCTGGGAGGACGCTCGGCGTGCGCTATCAGACCTGCCGATAGCCGCACGTAGTAGCCATATTGGCAATTCGAATAACGCTGGACCCAGAGTGTCTCGCTCTCGGTCACTTGCCAGTGGCGCTGCTTGGTGGAGTGTTCCTGAGCGCCAGCGCAAGCTATCGACTCGAAGATGCAAAGGAGGACGATGGCAGTTCTCTTCATTTTGAATACGCCTCTAGCGCAGCGCAAGCGCAGTACGCCACATCTCAATCACCACTAGACTCGGATGGTTATTAGTCTATTCCTGAGTGGTGGGCAACCCGGAAGTAATCCCGATTTCAGGGCTATTCCGGTAGCCGGTGATTCAGTAACAAAGAACCATGGGCTTGTACGTGGTTCGCTATGCGGCCGCAGGTACCATATTCCCGTTGCGCGTAACTGAGATGACGCTGATGTCGTCCTCCTGGCCGAAGCTCTCCGCGGCGCAGGCCACTTCTGAAGCACTCTTCGCGTCGCGTAACAACTCATGCACGCGCTCGAAGCCAAACAGGCGACCCTCAGAGTCCTTCGCTTCGGCAATGCCATCAGACATCAATACCAATTTGTCGTCATCGTTCAGTTTGAAGTGCATGACGGAAAACTCTGCGCTTTCGATCATCCCCAGCGGCAGCGAACCCTCCATTGTCATCGGCTCTCCGTTGAGGTACGGCGCCATGTGTCCGGCATTGGCCAAGGTCACCTCGCCGTCGCGGGCGATGGTGAGCGCAAGACATGTAGCTTGCGCGTCGCCACGGCCTAAAAGGCGTCGATTCAATGCTTGCAGAAGAAACAATGGATCGGGATTCGATTCCGCGCCCATTCGAACCGCTCCCACCAGTAACGCCACCAGCATTCCGGCCTTGAGGCCTTTGCCGGTCACATCGCCCGCGACGATGAGAAGGGTGCCATCGGTCTTGTTTGGAATGATCTGGAAGAAGTCGCCGCCCACCTCTAGTGCCGGCCGGTACTCGCTTTCAACCACCAACCCCGGAAACACCATGCGCGCCTCGGGCAGGATGACCTGCTGCACCTCCTGTGCCTGCTTAACGTCCAGGGCCATCCGCCGCTGCGAACGCACCGAGAGCACCAACCGGCGCAGCAGCAGCAGAGCAAGAACCGCCACCAGCAGCAGATCCGCGAGTTGGCGCGTGGTGATCTGTATGCCGAAAGGAAACCAGAAATTCAAGATATGCAGAAAATGCAACTCCCTATAGAACTCGGAGATGCCCGCCGAGCATGACCGCGGGCAAGACCGCCCAGCCTTCCAGCCCATGCTCGCGGATGCCTTGGAAGGCGGTGATGAGCATCAAGACTGCCAGCGCCACCCGAAGAGAAAGAGAGACCAGCGCAAAGGCATGGCTCAACGGCAGTGGGACGACGGTGAACCACACATTCAGGGCCAGGAGATTCGATACCATCAGCAGAGGCACCAACACTGCGAGAACCCATGGGATCCACGCCGGACGCCGAAGACGGAACCAGACCCGCCACACAATGACCCAGCCAGCAAAAACCAGTGCGGACAAGAAGCCATCCCGTACCACCAAAGGCGCGTTTCCGCCAATCCATTGCGTCCACGTTGCGACGATCACGAGATATGAACCCGCCGCAATCGACAGCAGCAGCGCACCTATCCACAAGTAAACTCGGTCAGAGCGATCAAATAGCGTGAGGCTCAACGCCACGACACCGAGGAGGCTGAAGACAAGACCCTCTATGAGCGCCCCTGCATACGCGCGTATTAATTCTTCCCAGCGCAGCTGATGCTGGGCGGAAATTGCCTCCATCTGGCCCAGCAGCGGCGCTGCGTGAATGCCGCCAGCTTCGTCGCTCTCGGTCAGGGTGTTCGGCTGCATCCAAACGCGGATCGTGAGCACCTGCGTGGACGCGCGCGGGCTTTCACTCTCCGATGGAGGAAGCTGGAACATCATCGGCTGGGTATAGTAGACCGTTGGAGGAATCTTCGAGAAATCGCCAAAGCTGCCCACTAACTTGCCGTTGTCGAACGCCTGGTAAGCATCGTCCACATTGGACGGCCCGGCCAAGGCCAGCTTTTCATCCTGCCTGGCTTGCAGCTGAACGCGGATGCGGTACCACGCATAGCCCCAGTAGCCGGTGTGACCCTTGGCTGTCCAGCCCGGCACGAAGCTGGAAAGACCCGCGATCCGATCAACTGCCCCCTGCTTCGGCGTCAGGTCTACTGTTTCCCATTTCGAGTCGTCGAAGCCCGGTTCTGCCCACAGAGGTGTTCGGGTTGCGGGATCGATTGGCGAATCGCCAATTGTAAACCTCCACGGCCCGTAGAGCGGAATCAAGGACTGGCCGAGAGTGATGTGCAGGGTGGTATCAGACGGTGCCGACGGAGCCTGCGGAAGCTCGGCCGACCCGGCCGAAGCCAGAACAGCGCAGATAGAAAGTACTAGCCACGCGAAAGAGGAGCGGAAGCGTCGCACCATTGCATGACCTCTTACAACGAACCCTCTGGATGCACTATACGTAGTGAGTCGTGCAGATTAGAAGCGTCTTTCGCAAGGCCCCGACGCAGGTCATCCGGTTCGGTATTTTAGACTGCAACATGAAAATGCAACCAATGTTGGACCTGATTCCGGTCGGACGCGCGAATTCCGAAAGTTGGGTATCAGTTGATGAGAACAGACCAATGCGCTGATTGAGCCGGGCGCAAAGGTTTTTTTGTTTCCGGGCGGATTGTGGGCAATTGGGAAGTAACCCCTATTTCCCAACCTCGGCTTGCCATTTCTCTCGATGACTTCGACGATCATTCAACAAAACTCCGCTTTCGGGATAGTGCGATGTATCAAGTGACCCTCATCTGCAAGGGCGTGCCTACTCAACTTGGCCAAGCCGGAGCAATAGACATTACCGAAGAGTTTACCCACAGGCTATGGCATCAGAACGTTCTTTGCGAGTGGGACGGCGAGCAACTTCTACTACACGCGGAAAGCGATTGGGATGCAGATGGGAAAGCCCTCCTTGATGAATTCTCGGACGCTATTTCTGCCTGCATCGTTGGCACATTTGGCTATGGTCTTGAAGTTAAATCCGTGATCGTCGTGCCAACTGCCGGCAATTGATGCGAGTGTGTTCGTGGTTCCGACCGAGTCGTGGCCAACCCGGAATTTACAACTGTGACACCTGAATGGAAGCTTGCAAAAGAGCAACGCAATGGCAGGTGAGAGACGCATCTCTGCACTCGACGGATGGCGCGGCATTGCCATCCTTCTGGTGTTGATTGACCACATCGTGTCTCGCATGAACATCATGCCCGTACGGATCGATAACGCTCACATAGGCCAGCATGGTGTAACCATATTTTTCGTCCTTAGTGGCTACCTGATCACGTCCAAGCTGGTAGAAGCTCCGATTAACTTAAAGCGGTTCTACATACGCCGACTCTTTCGCCTGACGCCCGTCGAGTGGCTGTTTCTATCCGTGCTTGTGTTCCTTCGCTGGCATACAGGCTTTCCCATCACCACTTGGTCAGAGATCGCTGGGTGCGTCTTTTTCTACCGCAACTATCTAGGCGGCAACACTGGGGCGGCACATTTTTGGTCGCTGTCTATCGAGTCCCAGTTTTATCTGGTGTGGCCCTCCGTATGTTGCTTGCTGGTCGCAAGCGTTGCGCGTGGATCGCGGGGTGTGGCGCTGTCGCAGTCGCGGTGTGGCGCATCGTCCGTCAGCCGGGAACAGGTGCGGTCCCAGACTTCTTCCGTACCGAGTTACAGGCTGATGCTCTCCTGTGTGGTTGTCTGCTGGCTCTGCTGCTCGTTGATGAGCGTGTGAAGCCGTGGTTGATTCGCTGGTCGCGGATGTGGGCTTTGCCAGCAATTGGTGTTCTCATTTTCTGCTACGCGTACCTCGCCAGTTTCTTTCACTCGCTGGCCGAGTGCGTGGCGGTTGCAGTATTAATTGCCTCAACGGTTCTACATCCAGACCTATGGCTGGCAAGATATCTCAGCCTCAAGCCGCTCATGAAACTGGGACTGGTGTCCTACAGTGTCTACGTGTGGCAGCAATTGCTGATCGTCAACATGCCGCTCCGCGAATGCTCTGCGAGAACAAGGCCATGATGCGCGCCTGATGCCGGCCCAGTATGTGAAGCCGTACGTGAAGACGAACAAGAACGACTACATCGATGCGGAAGCGTGTGCCGAGGCTGTAACCCGTCCCACGATGCGCTTTGTGCCGATCAAGACCGACGACCAGCTCGACCTTCAGTCGCTGCACCGTGTGCGCGAGCGGTGGGTTGTACGCCGCACCGCAGTCATCAACCAGATGCGCGGGATGCTGCTGGAGCGCGGCATCGCCATCCGTAAAGGACGTAATCATATTGAGGAGTCTCTACCCGGCATCCTGGAAGATCCAGACAATAGGCTGTCCGGCGCATTACGCGTGCTTCTGACCCAACTGCGGTCGGAGATGCAATATCTGCACGGACAGATCGGTGAGACCGACAAGCTGATCGCGCGCATCTGCGGCGAACTCGAACAGTGCAGACGCCTGGTCGCGATCCCCGGAATCGGACCCATCACTGCTACCGCGAGTGGCAGCCATCGGCAACGGTTCAGCCTTCAAGAAGGGCCGCGGATTTTCTGCATGGCTGGGAGTGGTACCCGGCGAGCACTCCACCGGAGGCAAGCAAAAGCTCACCGGTACCAGCAGACGAGGAAACAAATATCTGCGCAAGCTCTTCGTGCAAGGAGCGCACGCCGTCCTCCTGCAGAAGACCAAGCAAAGCACCAGCTCGAGTATATGGCTAGCTAATCTCACAACACGTAAGCGCACTCAAGTGGCAACAGTGGCGCTATTTAAGGAGATTCGACGATGGCAACGGAAGATGTGAAGCCGAACTCAGAACCGGACGCTCTGTTCACGCAACTGGCGAATCCCTTTGATCCTTCAGAGATCAAGTGGCGGGTCACACACACAAATCGGGATGGCAACCGCGGAGCCGTGATCGCATTCGCGGACCCCAGGGCCTACACTGACCGTCTCAACCAACTCTTCACTCCAACCGGCTGGACCCGGACCTACGATGTCTCCACTCTGTCATTCGTGACGCGGATGAAGAAGGACAAGCTCATCCAGACGGGCAAGGTGCTGGTGACCTGCACGCTGACCATTACCGGGCTGGGTTGTCACGCCGGCAGCGGCGAAGATTGGGCAGATGAAGAGAACGCGATGACTGCGGCGGAAGCTCAGGCGTTCAAGCGAGCCTGTAGTTGTTTTGGTCTGGGCCGGTATCTCTACAACTTCACCGAGATGTGGGTACCCCTCAATGAACACAGGCAGCCCTCTGAATATCCGAGGCTTCCGCAGTGGGCGCTGCCCAATGGGAGCATGCCCACAAAGAGCCATCCTGCATCCGGCTCACGACCCCCGGCGGCGCACCGGGGGCCGATCGATCAGAAGACAACAGTGAGGATCGAAGGATTTCGGCGCATCCTGGGAGATCCAATCTACGGGGAGATTCTCTGGCGCGTCGCGCATGCACGCCAAGCAAACGCCATTCCGAATGCACAGTTGCAAGCCAATGTTGCCGAGGCGATGGAGCGAGCTTCCCGCGGTGTTAGCAAGGCGCACTCTCTCGCCGACCAAATTGGTGAGACATCTCTTATTGCAATCCTCGACAGATTGCATATCGAGTCCATGGCGACGATTCCCAGGCTCGAAAGCCTTAAGACCCTGGTGGCCGAGCTTGAACGGGAGGCGGCCCGAACTGCCGCCTGATCGCACGCATGTTCCACTTTGGACTCGCCGGAGGGCTTATGCGCAATGTACGGATGATCCGCAAAGAGCCGGGACTTGTCTCGATCCCCGTGGAGAAAGCGGTGTACTGCGAGAATTGCGAGATGGTATCAACGTCGGCCTGGAGCCGGTGTGGCCTCTGCGGGTCAGAGCGGATCGTAGAGCTGGCGCCGATCGTCTCAGGGCCCTCCGATCCCGGATCCCCGCCCGCGGCTGCATTTGCGCTGGCTGCCAGGCTTGCCGCCTGAAATGCACGGCAACCGGTGGAATTTGGCTTTTCCGCGCTGCCCCGCCCGGCAGCTGCGGAGCTGGAAGCAGAAGAGGAGCTCACCGCGGTGCTCGACCTGCCGGTTGTGATCACCGCGGAGCCGGCTCCGGCGCCGTTCGGCATTCATCTGCTGGAGCCGAACTCACCAACAAAGAAACGGAAGAAGACCGCGCTTTGGCCGACGGCCACAGAAACCAATGTGCAGCTCAGTCTCTTCGATTGAGCCGCCATGCTTTCAATTTGAGAGGTGACATCGTGAGTGAGGATCGGGAAAAGATTCGTTGCCGTAGTTGCGAACTCGTCCAATGGAGCGATCGAACGAATTGCCGGCGCTGCGGCACAGCGCTGCCTGCGCCGATTGTGAAAATTGTCGAGCGAGTTGTCGAGAACGCTGTAATCCGGCAGAATCAGGAGTGCGTCGCCACACTTGAGCAGGCGCGGAAACTGATCGCGATGGCATCGGAACGCCTGAGGACGCGGGCATGCGAACCGGAGTCCCTGCTTCGGGCAAATACCTCGTTTCCCACGATGGCTGAGGTGGAACGGGTAATGATCGTCGCGGCCTACCAGAAATCAAGCCGTGAGCCGCTCGAAGCCGCGCGGCTGCTGGGCATTGGGAAGACGACCATGTGCCGGAAGCTGCGGGAGATCAAGCGGCCGGCGTGAAGGCGCACGCAATGCTGGCTGCCTTGACGTGTGGGTTACGAACCGATTGTGGCGCACCAACTTCATCAATCAAGTTCTCGCGGTGGCTCGAGTTCATCGGTGCATTTCAATGGTAAGGAAAAATGGCATATAATGTAAGGAGGAGACATTATGGCTTCCACTTCCCAAAGTTCCTCCACGACCGTTGAAGCTACGGTGACCTCCAAGGGTCAGGTCACACTGCCCAAGGAGCTACGGAAGCGCCTCGGTATCCAGAACGGCAGCCGAATCCGGTTCAACATTCCCTCGAGCGGCCCGGTTCAGGTCGAGCGGATTCTATATGACCTCGAAGATCTGTGGCGGATGGCAGACGAAGGCGGCAAACCGGACTCCGTGATGTCCTTTGAGGAAATGAACGAGGCGAAAGCCCGGAGGCATTGGTAATGCTCACGGCTGACACCAATGTCTGGGCACGCGCCTTACTCAACGACGATCAGGCTCAGACCAAGAAAGCGCGGTCGGCTCTCGCGCAGGCCCGCTCTCGGGATGGAGTCTTCATCCCCCTCATCGTTCTCGCAGAACTCTCGTGGGTCCTGCGGGGCCGATGGGAAAAGGAAAGAGTTCTCGATGCCATCAATGGGTTGCTTCGAGCACGAGGCGTCACCGTCGAATCTCCTGGCGTGGCCCGGAAGGCACTCGAAGCAGCCCGGAATGGTGCGACAGGTTTTGCGGACCACCTGATTGCGGAAGTATCCTTCGAGGCCGGCGTCAAGGAAATCATCACCTTCGACAGGGCCTTTGGACGCCTATCGCGTGTCCGCCGTTTGAGTTGAAGATCGCAATGAGAGTCGCGACCTAGCCGTGAGGCCGCGTCCTAATGCGCTCGAGTGGTTGGTCGATGCCGCTCCTTTCCCCATGCATCGTTTCCCATCTTGAGGACGGAGATCCTCTGTGCTGCGTAAGCAGCAAACCTACCTCAAAGGAATCCCATGAAACCGTCGAAGCTCTATGAAGCGCTCTGTGCGCTCATTGGCGAACGTGTGCCTCTCCACATCTGGGGCCCATGTGGCACCGGAAAATCGCAGATCGTTGGCCAGGTGGCCCACGATCTTGAATACGATTTCCTTGACGTGCGGGCCGTCCAACTCGATCCGGTTGATCTGCGCGGACTGCCCCGCATCTCCTCTGATCAGACCGAGTGGGTTCCGCCCAAGTTTCTGCCGGCTTCGGGCAAGGGCATCCTGTTTCTCGATGAGCTGACCTCGGCTCCGCAGATGACCCAAGCGGGCTGTTATCAGCTCGTCCTGGACCGCCGTCTCGGCGAATACAGATTGCCCGACGAGTGGGTGGTAATTGCGGCTGGCAATCCAGCGTCGGAACGCGGAGTCCATTTTGCGATGCCGCGGCCGTTGCGAAACCGGTTTGTGCACCTCGATCTTGAGCCGGATCTCGACGACTGGTGCAAGTGGGCCGTCAGGGCTCACGTTCGCCCTGAGATAATCGCGTTTCTCCGCTTCAAACCTGAACTGCTGCATGCAGCCGATGTCACCTCGGATGCCAATGCGTGGCCCACGCCTCGTTCCTGGGAGATGGCTTCGCATGTTTTGGCGGGAGTGGCCCGGCGCACGAACGCTAGGCTCCTTTCCGGAACAAGCGAGTTCGAGGCGCAACTGCTCGACGGGACCGTGGGACAGGCGGCGGCATCCGAACTGGTCGCATTCCTGCGGCTATTTCGTGAACTGCCGTCGATCGATGAAATCCTGCTTAATCCCGCGACAGCTCGAGTCCCCGCGGAGCCGTCCGCACAAATCGCGATCGCTACCGCGCTTGGAAGAGTGTTGAGCGACAGCTCAGTAGGCAAAGGACTCACGTATCTCGACCGGATGCCGGCCGAAATGCGGGTGATGGCCATGCGCGACGCGGCAGCGCGGGACACCGCGATCACCCATACCCCCGAGTTCGTTCGGTTCGGGGTGGAATACCGGGAGGTCATCCAATGATTACGGAACGGGCAATGCTCGCCGCCGTCCACATCAGCATCTGGACGGCCGTCAAACACGACCGAAAGGTCAGCCGCGATGTGGCGGATCAACATGGGGCGCATCAGGGCGCGGGCCGCTATAACAAGCAACTGTTGCGCGGCGCGGATAAGCTGGACGAACTTCGAATGCTTGCCGGGCAGATCCGGCAGTATTTCTACAAGATCACCCTACCCTGGTCGGATGAAGGGTTTCGTCTCCTGCCGGCGAACTTCTATTTCGATCTCATGGCGCGCATGCGTGAGTTCGAAGCGAGCTTCGAGCAGGGAGTTGAGAGTTTTCTTCGGGTCTATCCGCAATACATCGAGCAGGTGAAGCCAGAGCTCAACGGCCTCTTCCGGGAGGAAGACTATCCGGTCGCGGAAAAGCTGCGGACGAAGTTTGGCTTGAAGGTGGAAATCCTGCCTATCCCGACCGGCGCGGACTTCCGCGTGCAGATGTCGGCTGAAGAACAGGCACGAGTTTCACGCGAGATTGATGCGCGTGTCCGCGAGTCGCTGACACGCGGGACCGAGGACTTGTGGAGGCGGGTTCGGGAAGCAGTCGCGCACATGGTCGACCGGCTTAACGAACCGGAGTCGCGCTTCCACAGCTCGCTGGTCACCAATGTGCTCGACATCGTTGAGATATTGCCCCGACTCAACGTCAATGGTGATGCGGACCTGAACCGCTTCGCGGACCAGATCAAAGAGCGGCTTTGCAATTACTCTGCGCAGGACCTCAAGAAACACGAACTCCTGCGCGCCACTACGGCCGCCGACGCTGCCAATATCGTCGCCCAGATGGACGACGTGTTGCGCGGCCGAGAAACGGCGGAAGCCGTTGTTGACCCGACCGCCGACGAGATCTTCACCCGCATGTCCGCGTTCATGGAGGCGCCAGCGGCGGCATGAAACAGGAAACGCCAACCTCACTGCGAATTCAGAAGGCGCGCACCTCGCTCATCCTGGACCATCCCTTTTTCGGCTCGCTCCTGTTCCGGTTGAAGGGGCGCGAGTGCCGGTCGATTCAAACGATGGCCACAGATGGAGTGTCGCTCTTCTACAACCCTGATTTTGTTGAAACCCTGAACGCGGCGACTCTGGCCGGAACCTTGGCTCACGAGGTCATGCACCCGGCCCTTCACCATCACGTGCGCCGCTCCGGGCGCGATCCAAAACGGTGGAACCAAGCCTGCGACTTCGCCATCAATCCCTTGCTCGTTGACGCCGGGCTCAGTCTGCCCGATGGCGTGCTGATCGACGACCGCTTCCATGGAATGAGCGCGGAGCAGATCTACAACCTCCTTGAATCGGAATCGGAAACAGAGCAAGACTCCGAAAGAGAGAGTGGAGACGACGAGTTAGGAGGAGAGGAATCGAAAGACGAGGCATCAGGTGGCAGCGATTCAAACGAACCTTCCGCCCCCGTTACCGAAGGCGGAATCGGCCAGGTCCTCGACGCGACCGCGCCCGACGAGGAGACTCCGACCATTGAGGAACAGGCCCGGGAGTGGGATATAGCGGTCAACCAGGCTTCGACGATTGCTAAACATGCGGGTAAGGTTCCAGCCGGCCTCAACCGGACTCTGGAAGGAGCGGCGGAGGCCGCTGTCGACTGGCGCGAACTGCTGCGGCGGTTCTGGTCGGAGACCACTCCAGCAGACTATAGCTGGATGCGCGCCAACCGTCGCCACCTTTGGGCAGGACTCTATCTGCCGGGAGTGGTGCGCGAGGGCGTAAGCGAAGTCGCGATCGCGGTCGACTGTTCCGGTTCCGTGAGCGCGCGGCAACTGCGGCTATTTGAGGCCGAGGTGCGTTCGATTCTCGAAGGCCAACGTCCGGAGCGCGTTTACGTTCTCTACTTCGACGCAGTGGTTCAAAAGGTGGAGACCTATGAAGCCGGACAACGCATTGATCTCCACCCGGTCGGAGGAGGAGGTACGGAGTTCGGTCCATGCTTCGAGTGGCTCGACGAGAGAAGCATACGGCCACAGTGCCTGGTCTTTCTGACCGACCTTTACGGATCATTCCCACCGTTCGCTCCCTGCTATCCCGTCCTATGGGCTTCGACAGCAAGCCGGAAAGCGCCGTTCGGCCAAGTTATCCCCATCCAGGCGGCCTAGTCCCAAACGGTCGAAGGCTGCGGTGCGCTCGGGCGATACCGGATCTCAATCGCATTCCAAACATTCGATCGAAGACCCCAATTGGCTTTTTGGGAAGGAGGCTCCCTGTGGATCGGACCTATCGCATTTTCACGGACGGCTCCGCGATCGGGAATCCAGGACCGGGAGGATGGGGCGCTGTTGTGATGTTGGGGAAGAAGCGTTGGGAGATGTCTAGTGCCTTTCCGTGGACGACCATCTCGGAGATGGAGTTGGTTGCGGCAGTACAGGCGCTTCGGTCACTCCCAGATCGGGCGCGCGTCGAACTGCATTCGGACTCGGAGTACCTCATTAATGGAATGCGAACCTTCGTCTATCGATGGCAGCGTCATGGATGGCGAAATCGCCGCGGAAACCACCTGCAGCACCGCGAACTGTGGTCGGAGCTGATCGGGTTGAATGCCCGGCTTCGCATCCGTTGGACGTGGATCAAAGGGCACAACGGAAATCCGGAGCAGAGTCGCGCTGACAAGCTGGCGTATCAGGCCGCTCGAACTCTCTTGGTCGAGCGGAAGGCCGCGGCTTGATGCCGGAGAAGTCCACACACATCCTTCAAGAAGGAGAAACACATGGCTTCAATTGCTGAAGCGAATTCGCTGTTTGAAATTGATATGGAACTCGATGAGCTTCTCGATGAGATGGAGCAACAGGTGGAGTCTGGGGGGCAAGCCTCCGAAGACCTCGTAGCCCGGTTTCAGCAGTTCTGCAAGGCACATGGCGAGAAGGTGGACCGGATCGGCCGCTTCGTGCGCATGATGGAAGCCCGTGAACAGTTTTGCCGGAGCGAGGCCGCGCGGCTGGGCGACCGGGCGCGTGCCGCGGCAAACAGGGTGGAGCGCATCAAGAACATGGTGCTGTACTACCTACTGAGCCGAGACCTCAAGAAAATCGAGGGAAGGGAATTCACGCTGCGCGCTCAGAGGAATAGCCAGGACTCAGTGAGAATCACCGACGAGGCTGCGTTGCCGAAGTCCTATTGCAGGATTGAGGCGCGGGTTCCCGGAATCATCTGGGAAACGGTGTTGTCGATTCTACCGGACGAGCTTGCAAGAACTCTGGAATCGGCGGTTCTGGAAACCCGGCCAGACAACGATGCCATCAAGGCGGCTGTAGCACAAAGCGAAGTCGTGCCCGGTGCCGAGGTGAGCAGGGGATTGCACCTTCGTGTGGTGTGATCGGTAGTGGCCAAATCCAACCCCCGATCGGGTTGTTGCTACTGAGTCGCAAGATCAAGGACACCCCACTCACACTCCGATTAAGTCTGATGTCCTCGCTTTTCGGTGTGCCGTTTGTGTGCCCCATTCCTCTATCATTCAGTACTTCCAGTGCTTCGGTCGGCAAATCCGCAACGGTTTCTGGGCAATTGTCCGAGAAGGCGTGCGAATTACGAGAGGGGAAAGACAAAGGCATCCATGCGACGTCAAGCGCAGTAAATCGAGACCCCCTATCTACTATGTTCTCAGCAAGAACTCATTCATTTGGTCGACGCATATCTGACCACTTTCGACCGCGACCCAGACACACTCAAGGTTCGAACGGCTGGCGCGAAAGCTCGTATTGGCGAGAAGAGGGCCGCGCTGCCGGACCTTCAGTCAACGCATTCCTCGCCGGATCGCCGATGATTCGGAATCAATCCGGGCAGAAACTCAGTTGAAGCTGAATCGCCATGAGCGGCCAATCGTGCCTACTGAAGCAGGAAACGCGCGATGGCGGGTCGACACCACAACCAGAGGGATCAGGTGAGCGGTGAAGTAGAAGACATTGATTTCGCCGCTGGTGCGATCCAAATTGTCTTGGCGGCTCAACACGTAGATCGCAAGGAAATGCTCGAACGATTCTTCTAGGAGGTCGCAATCTAACCGTCGACCACGAAGTAATCGCATGCGAAGAGGCCGTGACCGGGCAAAGGTCTATCCCGAGTGAAGCTAGGTACCGACGTCGAGCTGTGTTTACAAAATGTGTTCGCACCACTTGGCCGAAAAACCGTCAAGTGTCCATGTTGGCGACTAGAACGAAGCCGCAATATGGGTGGCCAGGCCGCCGAATTAGCGAAGCGGTCCGCCGGGGTTAGCTGCCCGGCTGGTCCGAAGAGGGTGACGGTGACGCGCTTGCCTATCGGGGAATTTTCGCCCGGTTGGGACCAGGTGCAAACCCGACGCCCGTTGGGGGTTTCGCTCATATGTTGGCCGGTCGAGGAGAACCAGAACAACTGTCTTCGGAAGCATAGAGAAATCCTCCGGATTGTATTATCCCGCGACTCGGATGAATTGGAACGCTACCGACTGTGCAATCTCTCTCGTAGAAGTGAAACGAAGCGCGTCAATGCAGCAGATCCGGGCGAGTAACCGAAAGCCGTTGGTTTGCAATGATATTTCCGGGGGCGGATCGCGTGATCACATGGCGTGCATTAAAGCCGATCGCCGATACTTCAGCTTCTTAAACTTCCGCGTTTTCCATGTGCTTTCCTTGGGGGACAAGTACGCCGCGGCTTCTATTCCGAACCAAACCTATAGACAACTCCGGCGCCAATGCGAAGATTGTTCTGGACTCCAGTGGTGCTGTTCGGCAACTGAGTACGGATCCAGTCGGCCTCGATTGCGCGCAGGCCGAGCCGCCGGGAGAGATTCACGTTCATCCCGCCTCCAACGAGCACGGCGAGGCCGTGGGCTTCAGAGGTTGCGCCGGATGGCGAAGGAAACACACTATTAAAGCCACTCGCCTCGCCGACCAAGCCCTGACCAAAGAGCGACATTTTGTGTCGTGCGGGCAACCATGTGTAGCGCGGCCCGAGGGTGGCGGTGATCATGTCTAGACCCACACCCGAAGAGAGGACGTTGCCTGTATGCATGCCTGCAACATCGGTGATCACACCAAGGCCACGCCAGAATCGTCCCCCCACCTGCACGCTGCCGCCTTGCGTCGAGAAGCTGGTGCTGCCGATCACATTTGACCGGACGGCGTTGTAGGTTGCCGCCACTTCGAAATGCGGTGCTGCCGGCTCACTCTGTGCCGCCAACCGCATTGTCGTGATCGCTCCCAGAAGGAGCAGGCTGCCGAGATATCTGTGCATTGCTGTTCTCCTCATGGACTACTGAACTTCGACAGTTATGGTTGCCGAGTGCTGCAGATTTCCGGCGGACGCGGTTATCGTGACGTTGTAGCTTTGGACTGGATGCGCAAAGAAGCCGTTCCGAGAACCGCAACCGGTCAAGATGACACTTGCCGAAAGGCTCCCAAGCAGCAGAATGAGCATTAACATGCCGCTTAACCGGCGCCCCTGTCGTTGCATGCGGCGGGCGCCTGCCAAAGGCAACAGCAGCAAGGCCAGAGCGAGCGGAGCCATCCGACTCGCAGACGGAAGCGAATGCATTGAAGCCACACCCGCCGTCTGGATGGAAACAGTTAGCGTCTGCTTGCCGCCATTCGCTGGAATGGTTGCAGGGCTAAATAAAACGGTCGCTCCCGGGGGCAGACCGCTCGCCGTAAAGCTCACGGGGCCCGCATAGCTTCCGTAGAGCGGATCTACAGCCAATTGATAGCTTGCCGCGCTCCCAGGAACCACCGTTTCGCTGGCCGGACTGGAAAGCGTTAGTGTGAAGTCCAGCGGCACAACCACAATGGAGGCTGAGGCATTGCTGGCGAGGAAGTTGACGTCACCGCCGTACATGGCTGTGAGTGTATGCGTAACCCCAGCGGCGAGCGACGATGTGCTGTACGTGCCTGAGCCGGCGCTCAAGGTCGCCGTCCCGAGCAGCGTATTTCCGTCGTAAAAGCTGACGGTGCCTGTCGGCGTGCCAGTCGTAACCGATGCTACCTGCGCAGTGAGCGTCGTACTTTGGCCTGGCGTAGTGGACGTGCCGCTCACGCTGAGCGAAGTAGTGGTTCCTGCTTGCGCGACGGTCAGCGTACCGTCCTCGATCGAGACGGAGTAGTCAGCAAGATCCGTGCCAGTTACAGTGGGCACAATCGGGTAGCTTCCTGCGTTTGAGTTGATCATCGCAGTGGTCGAGAAACCTTCAGTGAACGTGTCCCCGTTGACTGCCCCCGTAACCGCTCCAGAGAATGTTGGATTGGAAGTGCCGTAGGTCCGGCTCGCGTTGTTCGCCGTGACATTCAACGCGGGCTGAGAGACGGTAATCGACGTAGTGACGGGCTGCGGGATGCGGTAGTCAGACGTGTCAGTAGGCGTGAAGTTTGCCGTAAGGGTATGTGTTCCTGTGCTCAACACCGTACCCAGCGTGGGAGAATACGTGAAGCTTCCGGGGACCGAGGCAGTCGCATCAAGCTGCGCAGCCGTGAGTGCAGTTCCGTAGGTGATGGAAGCCGGTGCAGTCCAACTCAGTGTCGGAGTGGCCTGCGTCACCGTAATGCTCACGGTGACAGGCTGCGGGGTACTGTAGTCAGACGTGTCCGTGGGTGTGAAGTTTGCCGTAAGGGTGTGCGTTCCGGCGCTCAGCACCGTACCCACTGCGGGGGAGTAAGTGAAGCCTCCAGGGACCGAAGCGGTCGCATCAAGCTGTGCAGCTGACAGCGCGGTTCCATAGGCAATCGAAGTCGGATTCGACCAGCTCAGTGTTGGCATGGCCTGATTCACTGTAATCGTCACGGTCACCGGCGCCGGCGTCGTGTAATCGGCGGTGTCGGTCGGAGTGAAGTTTGCCGTAAGGGTGTGCGTTCCTGAGCTGAGCACCGTACCCAGTGCGGGAGAGTAAGTGAAACCTCCAGGAACCGAGGCAGTCGCATCAAGCTGTGTAGCTGAAAGCGCATTTCCATAGGTTATGGCGACCGGTGCAGTCCAGCTTAGCGTGGGCGTGGCCTGATTCACTGTAATCGTCGCGGTCACCGGCGTCGGCGTCGTGTAATCAGTGGTGTCGGTCGGAGTGAAACTCGCCGTCAATGTGTGCGTTCCAGCGGCCAACACTGTGCCTAATGCAGGAGAATACGTGAAGCTTCCGGGGACCGAGGCAGTCGCATCAAGCTGCGCAGCCGTGAGTGCAGTTCCGTATGTGATGGAAGCCGGTGCAGTCCAACTCAGTGTCGGAGTGGCCTGCGTCACCGTAATGCTCACGGTGACAGGCTGCGGGGTACTGTAGTCAGACGTGTCCGTGGGTGTGAAGTTTGCTGTAAGGGTGTGCGTTCCGGCGCTCAGCACCGTACCCACTGCGGGGGAGTAAGTGAAACTTCCAGGGACCGAGGCAGCCGCATCAAGCTGTGCGGCTGACAGCGCGGTTCCATAAGTGATGGAAGCTGTTGCTGTCCAACTCAGTGTGGGCGTGGCCTGCGTAATTGTGAACGACGCCGCATTGTAGTTGATGGAATAGTTGCCAAGCGCTGCCGCTGGACTCAGGATAGCGTTGATGGTGTATGGGCTGCCTGCTACGGTTTCGCCCGGCGCGCGGCTGTAGGTCCCAGTCACATTGTCTGAAGGAAGGAAGCCTGCCAACACACCGGTAAGCGCAGGATCCGGCGTTCCGTAGACCTTGGTAGCAGAGTTCGGGGTCACTGATGCATTTGCCTTCGCGATCGTGAACGCACCTGTGTTGTAGGTGATCGAGTAATTACTCAAAGCACTCGACGGGCTAAGCGTTGCATTGATGGCGTAGGGGCTTCCCGCGACCGTTTCTCCCGGAGTGCGACTGTAGGTTGCCGTTACGTCGTCAGCAGCCAGGAAGCCGGTCAGTATCCCTGTGAACGCAGGATCGGACTGCCCGTACGTTTTGCTCGCCGGGTTCGGGGTTACAGAAGCTGGCGCCTGGTTTACCTGAAGAGTTACTGTCGCACTGGCCGACACATAATCTGCTGAATCGGTAGGTGAGAATGTCACCTGTATCGGTTGCGATCCTGCAGTCAGCACTGTTCCAAGCGCGGGAGTGTACGTGAAGGTTCCTTGAACATTGGCGGTCGCGTTTAACTGCGTCGAGCTCAACGGCGTGCCATAAGTAATGGGAGCCGGTTGCGCCCACGAGACTACCGGCGCGGCTGAGGTGACATTGATAGTGGTAGTTACCGTCGCCGTGTTGAAATCAATCGAATCAATCGGGGTGAATGTGGTTGAAAGGGTTTGGCCGCTTCCGACAGGGAGTGTTGTTCCAGCAGCGGGAACATAGGCAAAGGTGCCGTGTGTACTCTGCGTTCCGGCGAATACATTCTGGATCTCTGTTGGTGTGAGAGCTCGACTGAAGAGCAGCACTTCATCAATCTCTCCGCTGAGATACTCGCCCTGAGACAGGTCCGATCCGAAGCGAAGATCAGCATCGTTCGCATCGCTGATCGCGCCGACACTTGTTGTATTCTCCGGTTGCCCGTTGACGTAGATGGTGATATTCGTTCCGGTTTTTACGGCAGCAACGTGGTACCAGGTATTTGCCACAGCCGTTGTAACGCTTTGTACTCCACCGGTCGCGCACGCGTCTGTACCAAACCCCTGCCCGATGCAGAACTCGAATTGGTTACCAGCCAGTTTGTAGATCTTCCAACCATCATCATTGAAGCTGGCTTGGGATCCCATCTTGTTCACGATCGACTCATTGCCGGTGAGATTGCTGAAGTTCACCCACGTCGCTACCGTAAAATCGTTCGCCGAGATCTGAAGGTCCGGTGTGTTGCCGGCATCAACATACTGTTGCTGAGCCCCGTTCAGCGAGAACGCATACGTCCCCACCTTTCCGGGTCCCCAGCTTGCGCCATTTAGAAGAGTGGCTGTCTCGGACGTAAGAACGTTCTGCGAGGTCGTGCCCGCCCCTTCCTCGGCTGGCCAGAATCCGGCTGCGTTCGGTGGAAGAATCGAGGCATCGAGTTGCGTGCTACTCAGAGGCGTGACCGACGTGATATCTGCTGGATTGCTCCATGTGATGATCGGGGTAGCCTGCTGTACGTTGATGGTGGCAGTTGCTGCGACACTGCTAAAGTCGATCGCATCTGTCGGAGCAAAGCTGACGCTCAGCGTCTGTCCCAGCCCGGCGTTCAATACCGTTCCTGCTAGTGGCGAGTAGGTGAACGTGCCCGGCACTGGATTGCCGTTGAATGTCGCAGTCGCGTTCAGCTGGCTGCTTCCGAGTGGAGTACCGTAAACAATGTCTGCCGGGTTGTTCCACGTGATCACTGGGACCGCCGGATTCACGACAAGTGCAGCCACAGCGGAGGCTCCAGCATAGCTTGTGTCTCCAGAGAATACAGCTGTGACCGTGTGGCTTCCAGCGCCAAGACTAGCGATTGCAGGCAGAACAGCTGCGACGCCGCTCGAATTCGTGGTTCCGGAACCCACAGGGGTTCCATCAATCAAGAACGACACGAGCTCATTTGCGACAGGGTTGCCGCTTGATGTCAGCGTTGCAGTGAGCGGTACGCTAGCGTCACCGTAAGTAGCGGTCGCCAATTGTACAACTAGAGTTGTTGGAGCTGTATTTGCCGTGAAAGCCAGCGAGGCCTGAGATGCACCATAGGTTCCGTCGGATGAGCCTCCGTAATACGCGGTGAGGGTAGTAGAGCCTGGCTGTACGGAAATGGATGCGCTTGCGACACCGTTGCTGTCTGTAACCGCAGTTATGGCGGGTCCACTATTGAAATAGAATTGCACTGTCTCGCCGGGAAGTGGAAAGTAATCCGTTCCCGTGTAAACGTTATTCACACCCTCGCAGGTATTGCAGCACGTATCACAACTGGTCCATCCGCAGTCGCAGCTGTAGCAATCGCAAGTGTAGTAGTAATACTCGGGAGTGTATTGCGGAACTCCATATTGGAGGGTAGCTTGCACCGGGACACTGGAGTTCACGGTACCGGATGAAGGCGCAGTGAATGAAATCAGCTGTGTGGCGTATGTCGCATCCGCGAAAATCGTTTGAGCAGTGGATCCACTTTGAGCACCAGTACCAGTCAAGAGTAAGTTGATATTCTCGTCGTGGACATCCGGCTTAAATGACGTGTTTTGGAACGAACCTGTTCCGTCCGCCGTTGATGTGAGTGTTACATCCGGGTGTCCTGCCGGGATTTCGTGGAAGACCAGTGTGACTGTTTCGCCAGGGGCCCAGCCTGTTCCTGTCACCGTCACAGGCGTATTTGGAGCATAGTCAGGCTTGTCGGTCCTCAGGATCGGAAATGAATACAGATCGCCGGAAGAGCTCGTGCCCGATGATTCTCCTCCTGCGACCAGCACGTAATCCTTTCCAGGAGTTCCCAACCAGGCTATGGCAGCGTCGAAACGAGCCACTGACATCGACCCTGCCGAACGGATCGATCCGTTAACGGGCGAGTAGAACTCGGCAGAGGCAACTGGAGTTCCGGCCGATAAGCCGCCAACAATAAGAACACCTCCATTATCTGGAAGCCGAATGGAGCTGTGATGGCTTCTGGGAACGCTGAGAGAGCCAGCCAGAGATATTGCACCCGTGGCCAGATTTGCAATCTCCAGAGTTGCTAGATCGTTGGTGCCATCGTTCCCGCCTGCAATAAGCACTCGACCATCCAGCAAACTCGTCGCCGAGAGATACCGCCGTCGCGATGCCATGGTTAGTGGGTTGATCATGCCATCTGTGGCGGGATTGAACGCGTCGACGCTCGCAAGCACGTTTTTGCCATCGAAGCCGCCGGCCAGCATCACAGCTCCATTTGGGAGCAGTGCCGCGGCGTGGTCCATGCGAGGCGACGACATGACCGCATTGACCGGGACGGAGGTATTCGTTTTTGGATCGAATATTTCGAGACTGGCGAGGGGGTCCGATTCCCCCATTCCGCCGGCAATCAGGAGACGTCCATCTAGCAGGGCCGTCATCGTGTGTTCGGCACGCGCCTGAGTTAATCCTCCAGGTACACTCGACCACGTGTTTGATGCTGGATCGAATATCTCAATCGAGTTAGTCGGGGTATTTGTTGCGGTGTAACCGCCAGCCACGACTACGCGTCCGTCGCTGAGTGTCGCGATTGTATGCTGGCTACGCGCCACGCTCATGCTCGAAATAGCAGTGAACGTGTTGCCGTCATAGATTTCGGCGCTGCTCAGGGGCACTCCGGCCGATGTTCCGCCAGTAATGAGGATGCGCCCATCTTGTAGCGTCGTCGCTTCGGCACCAGACCGCGAGGCCGTCAGTGTTCCTGCCCCCGTCCATCCGCCGGTACTAGGAGTTTGGGCCTGGGCTAGAGACGGGTACAGCCCAATCGCTCCCCCCACGATGATCGGCAAGAGGCAAGGCAAAAAACCAGCAAACATCCGCTGGATCGCAAAACGGCAGCGAGGCATGGGCGTACACTCCTCAGTTGTTCTTGTTACTTTTGGGTAAAGTTGGTCTACAAGCTAAAGTTGAAACCGACCATACTATGAATTCCAATTGCAGAGCCATGGCTTTTTCGCTTTCAATGCGCCGCTAGTAACGAGGATTTCGTGCTTCTTTCGGAGGAAACTGCACTAAAGGGGTATTTAAGTATCGACCGTACTGTGAATTTCAGTTGCAGAGATAGTGCGCTTTTGTTCTCTTTGATTCGTGGAATCTCGTATTACAACCGAACAATCATGAGATATCTGAGACTGCGTCACGCGAACTGCCTTTTCAAGATTGCGAATTGTCTTTTCTTGGTCCTCCCTGCTCTTGCTGCAGCGCAAGTGCCTGCGCGCCTTGACATCAGCGGGTTTGGGATTGTGAGCTTAGGAGCTGGTGAAGACCTGCGTTTAACAGCCGAAGCTACTTCGGGTGGGCTTGGCTGCAAAGGGCAGTTGACCTTTCTTTCTTCGACGGGCGCAGCAGCAAGGCGTTCATTGAGCATCAACCTTGCGCCCGGTACGAACTCCTTCAATGATTTCCATACTCCAGGAATCTCAGGGGGCATAGTGCCTGTAAAGGCTGCCATGTGGATCGACTCCACCTCAATTCAACGGGATTGCAAGCTCAGCTTAAAGGCTGACGGACCGGATGGAATCGAGCGGAGGACTATACAGATCCCCGAAGAGTGCCAGCCGGGAAAGTGCCGGGGTGAAATCGTTGGAGCATTGCGGAATTCTCGATTGCGCATCTACGTTGTTGCGGCGGAGGGACACAGATGCAGAGCACAGATGGGGTTTAAGTTGCCGGACGACAGCACATCGACCTCCGCGAGATATGTGAATCTAATGTCAAATCACGGGGATTCGCTCGAGTGGAACCCTGGTGAGGACGAGACTCTAAGACCGGCTGATCACGTGACCCCGGTTGTGGCATTCCACGACGGCGATTCTTGTATTGCATCCGCAGAAATTCTTCGTGGCACGACTTCCGATTCCTTTAGTTCAGTTCCGGTTGAATTCTATGCATCGTCGTCGGTGGGGCTGGCCCTGGATCCTGCTTCTCTCCCGGCAACGGTGAACAAGCTAGTGGCAGAGCTGAGCAAGAACCCGAATGATCTCTGGGCAATCGACTCCCTCGCACAAGCTTACAATCGAGAAGGTCAAAAAGAACGAGCTGCCAATCTCCTTGCCAATGCTCTCGCGGCTAATCCCAGGGCGGCCGAGACTTGGTATTTGTTCGCCAAGATCCAATTCGGAAAACAGGATTTCAATGGTGCTCTTCAGGCACTGAAGACATATTTAACGCTGAGACCTGGTGACACTCGAGGTCTCTCGGCACTTGGGGCGACATTTGCAAAGTTGCACAGGTTCGACGAGGCGAAACAAACTCTGGAGCCCCTTTTGGCGAATCGGAGTACAAGAACAGCGTCGGCTCTCAACTCATGGGCAGAGATGCTTTCCACTCAAGAACGCTATTCTGAGGCGCTCCCATTCGTGGAGGAATCTGATGTCCTTCACCCGAACTGCAAGCTAACGCTGTATCTCAAAGCGAACATCCTTTTCGAAATGGGTCGAATGCCGGAGTCATCCGCAACCGCGGAGCGTGTCGTACAACTGGATCCAGACTTTGGGCTGGCACGGTTGTTGCTGTCCAAGCTGTATGTGAAGGAGGGCAAGACACATGAGGCACAGCAGCAGACAGATTGGCTGCGTGCAAACTTCGAGAAAGCTCGCTAGAGACAACCCTCATGCGATACTTCTTGCTGAAGATCAGTGCTTTATCATGCGCGATGTCCTTGGTGCTCTTGGTGCATGCGCAGACTCCATCTGGAGGACCGAATGTATGCCAGCAGTGCCACAGAGAGGAATCCAACAACCCGTCAACGATGACCATCGCTTCGGCAAGAGCCGCAGACAGCGCCCTCCTTGCGAGACGTGGGGAGTTGGATCATCTGGACAATGGATATAGGCAGCAGGTCAAGCTTGAACGTGGCCGAGCGATATACACAGTTTCAAATGGGACCAACAGCTTTAGCACAGAACTTGATTGGGCGTTCGGCTCGGGAACGATGGGGCAGGCATTCGTGTTCCGGCGCGATGGAGAATGGTACGAAACACAGGTCAGCTATTACAGCGCGCTAGACGATCTTGGTCGAATGCTCGGAGGCAATGCACCCACGGATCTCAAGTCGGCAATCGCGGTTCCTTTGTCAGAGGATAAGATTCGAAGCTGCTTCTCATGCCACGCATCAGGTACCAGGCCTCAGGTCGCTTTGGATGTTTCGACCCTGAACCCTGGAATTCAATGTGTGCAATGCCACTCAGAAGCAGAAGCTCATGTCCTAGGAGTCTCCACGGGTCACTTCGTCAGTCCTGTGGAGCACTTGTCCGCTCTTTCGAGCGAAGGCATCTCGGATCTGTGCGGAAGATGTCACCGAACATGGTCGAACATAATCATGAATGGGCCGCATGGTCTGGATAACGTTCGATTCCAGCCTTATAGACTGGCCAGAAGCAAGTGTTACAACGCGACCGATCGTCGTGTCAGCTGCGTTGCGTGTCACGATCCTCATCACCAGGTGGAAACGTCCCCTGAGGCCTACGATGGCAAGTGTCTCGCTTGTCATAGCAAAGAGTTGGGCGCGAGCACCAATGTGTCCTCAAAGACTTGCACTGTTGGCACCAAGAACTGCGTCAAATGCCATATGCCCAAGTACACCCTTCCAAAAACGAAAGAGGCATTCACAGATCATTGGATCCGCATCGCGCGTCCAAACGAAACTTATCCAGATTAAAGCGTATTTCGTATGCGCTCGTGGGTCAGTTTCCATCAGAAGCCCACTTCCTACCCTGGGCCGAGAACGAGAATGTGTTTCGTATTCAGATCTACATCACCGCAGTTGAGCTTGACGTCACTTGTATCCCTAGAACGGCACTCCGAACGGAACAAGCAATTCACGAACGACCTTCTCATTACCAACAGCCACGATTGCCAAGCGCGAAGCGCGTTCACGTCCTCAACGCCTTTTGAAAGAACTTAGGGAGATGTGTTCATCCTTCTGTAGAGCGAAGACCCAAGACTCAGCGGGTTTGAGCAAAACGCGTAACGGGCGCTTGCCGAATGGCGTGCCGCCTATAAGTCGCTTCACCACGTACGAAAGCGTAGACGCGTAGCAGCAGGAAAGCTTAACCGCATCACAACCGGCGCAGCGCCGCCCCGGTCAATGGGGGTTGCAATCGACGGGCCTGCTCCGTTCCATATGGGTAGCGGGCGATGCGCTTCGCGGCGCGTCCGGCTTGACGTTGTCGCGATTGGGCCGGCCGATAAAATAAACGCGCGATCGTCGATGCTGTGGACCAGGTAGCCTTTTCTTCAAGGCGCCTCAGAACTGTGCGAACCTAGAGTCCTTCAATGGCCGGTCCGGCTCTTCCCGAACCTGATCGGCGGTGACAGAACCTAAACGCCAAACAATGAGCAGGACGTTCCGTTCCAGTTCGCCTAACTCGCCGGGATCGTGGTTCGCCTTGGTGTTACCGTCCATAGCGTTACCGACTGTAACACATTGGTCTACCGAAAAAGCAAGTGAATTCTTGAAGCTAACTTGGCGGGTCCCGACCGGCTAATCCGGTTCAGGGAATTCCGTGCCGTCTGGAGACGAACCTGATGGCGAAACGTTTCGCCTCTCCAAATACCAAGCAAGCCTGAACCAGAAGTAGCGGTGCGGCTCGCATGACTGTCGGTCAGGATTCCGCCTGACTCACATGGCAGGTGGCTGAGGGTAGAGTTCTTGCTATACAATCCGATGCCATCTGGGCGGGAAGGGCGCATTCTGCGAATACCCATCCGCCGTGGAGGGACTTGTGTCAGCTCCCGACATAGTCTGGAAAGACGGTAAGTTTGGTCAAACATCGCGGCGCGACGCCTGGTGGGTTTCTCCGACGGCAGTCTTCTTAGGACTCGGAGCGTTTCTGGTCTATGCCAACTGGGCGGCGTTTCAGAACAGCCATTACACCTATGGTCCATATATCTCACCGTTTTATTCACCCGAGCTTTTTGGCAGCTCCCCGCACGCCCTGTTTGGCCCGAAACCGAGATGGTACCCGAACTTTCTTCCCTTTTCTCCGGCGCTGCTCATTCTCTGGATCCCAGGTCTATTCCGTGTGACCTGCTACTACTACCGCGGCGCGTATTACAAATCGTTCTGGGCCGATCCTCCGGCATGCGCAGTGAGCGAACCCCGCAGAACTTATCTCGGAGAGCAAACCTTTCCGCTCATTATGCAGAATTTTCATCGCTACTTTCTGAGGCTCTCCTATATTGTCTGGGGCTTTCTGGTCTACGACGCGTTGAGGTCATTCTTTTTTCCCGAGGGATTCGGGATCGGGATCGGAAGCCTCGTTTTGGTCGTGAATGTCGTGCTCCTGGCAGGATACATATTCGGGTGTCATGCATTCCGACACCTGATCGGAGGAACATATGACCAGATTTCGGATCATCCCGTTCGGCACAAGATCTACAACTTCGTGAGCCGACTGAACGCTGGCCATAAGAAGTGGGCATGGGCGAGTCTCCTTTGGGTTGCTTTTTCCGATATATACGTCCGTCTCTGTTCGATGGGCATCTGGCATGACTGGAGAATTCTCTAGATGCCGGAATTCCAGCGGTTCTCCTACGACGTACTCGTGATTGGAGCAGGCGGAGCAGGTCTGCGCGCCGCCATCGAGGCCGGGGCCGCCGGTGCAAAGGTGGGAGTAGTCTGCAAATCATTGCTCGGCAAAGCGCATACCGTAATGGCCGAAGGAGGCATCGCGGCAGCACTGGCCAACGTCGATGATCGCGATAACTGGCGGGTCCATTTCGCCGATACGATGCGCGGCGGGCAGTATCTGAACAACTGGCGTATGGCCGAACTACATGCCAAGGAAGCGCCGGAATGCGTACGCGAACTCGAGGCATGGGGCGCGCTTTTTGACCGCACGGCAGACGGCAAAATTCTGCAACGAAACTTCGGCGGACACCGATACCCCCGGCTGGCCCACGTCGGCGACCGCACCGGCCTGGAGATGATACGCACGCTCCAGGACCACGGCATCCACACTGGGATGGAAGTCCACATGGAGTGCACGGTGCTCAGCCTGCTGCTCGACGGAAATCGGATTGCAGGAGCTTGCGGATACGATCGCGAGAAGGGTCGCTTCCAGCTGTGGGAGGCGAAGGCAGTAGTGCTGGCCACCGGCGGAATCGGGCGTGCCTTCAAGGTAACCAGCAACAGTTGGGAATATACAGGCGACGGCCTTGCATTGGCGTATCGCGCCGGAGCCGAACTCCAGGACATGGAATTCGTTCAGTTTCACCCCACCGGCATGGTCTGGCCGATCAGCGTGAGCGGCATTCTCGTAACCGAAGGAGTCCGCGGCGAAGGCGGCGTCTTGCGCAACAGCGAAGGCCGCCGGTTCATGTTCGACGACATCCCTGACCTGTACAAAGAGCAGACTGCGGACTCTGAAGAAGAAGGCTGGCGGTATACCCAGGGCGATAAGGATGCACGGCGTCCGCCTGAGCTGCTCACCAGGGATCATGTTGCGCGGTGCATCAATCGAGAAGTCAAGGCAGGCCGGGGCTCGCCGCATGGCGGCGTCTTCCTCGATATTTCCTGGATCAAGGAGCGCATGCCGAAATCCGAGGAGCATATCAAGCGCAAGCTCCCCAGTATGTATCACCAATTCAAGCAACTCGCGGATCTTGACATCACGAAAGAGCCGATGGAAGTCGGTCCTACGACGCACTACATGATGGGCGGAGTTCGTGTCGATGGCGATTCGCAGATGTCCAATGTGCCCGGGCTTTTCGCCGCGGGGGAGGCGGCAGCAGGATTGCATGGCGCGAATCGGCTGGGAGGGAATTCCCTGTCGGATCTCGTCGTCTTCGGAAGGCGCGCGGGGCGCTTCGCCGCAGAATTCGCCAATGCCAACGGCCCGGTAACGATCGATGAGAAGGAGCTTCAGGCCACAGCAACAGCGGCCCTCGCTCCCTTTGACCGCGGCCCGGCCGGCGAGAACCCATATCAGATTCAATACGATTTGCAGGAAACCATGCAGGAACTCGTCGGGATCGTGCGCGTCGAGAGTGAAATGCAACAGGCGCTCGACGCGATCGCGCAATTACGAGCGCGGGCAGAGCGAACAGGCATAGCAGGCAATCGCGAGTACAACAACGGCTGGCACACGACGATCGATATTGGAAACATGATGAACGTGTCTGAAGCAATTACCCGTGCTGCGCTGCTGCGAAAAGAAAGCCGCGGCGCGCAGTTTCGCGAAGATTTCCCCGGCAAAGACGCGGAGTGGGGAGAGTACAACATCGTCATCAGTCGCGGCGCAGACGGTGAGATGCAAGTCGAGAAGCGCGCACTTATGCCGATGCCGGATGAGTTGAAGAAAGTGATTGAAGAGATGAAGTAGCGGAGACGAAAGAGATGGCCACATCGGCGACATTTCGCATCTGGCGCGGAGACACCGCGGGCGGCGCATTCCAGGATTACACAACACCCGTTGAGGAGGGCATGGTTGTTCTAGACGCGGTGCACCGCATCCAGGCGCAGCAAGCTCCCGACTTGGCAGTGAGATGGAACTGCAAGGCCGGCAAGTGTGGATCGTGCTCTGCCGAAATCAACGGCATGCCCAGGCTCATGTGCATGACACGGCTAAGTGCCATCGACCTGAATATGCCGGTCATCGTGGAGCCAATGCATGCGTTTCCGGTCATACGCGATCTAGTCACGGATGTTTCGTGGAATTTTCGGGCGAAGAAGACGATCAAGCAATTCAAGCCCCGCCCACCCGACGCGGCCGATGGCACATGGCGCATCCAGCAGGCCGACGTCGAGCGCGTTCAGGAGTTCCGCAAGTGCATCGAGTGTTTTCTCTGCCAGGACGTGTGCCACGTTCTACGGGAACACCACAAGCACGATGAATTTATCGGTCCGCGTCTGCTCGTCTATGCCGCTGCACTCGAAATGCATCCACTTGACACCGAAGACCGCGTCAGCGATTTGAGGCACAAGCACAACATCGGTTATTGCAACATCACGACTTGTTGCCGGCAGGTGTGCCCCGAGTCGATCACGATTACAGAGAACGCGATTATCCCGCTCAAAGAGCGCGTGGTGGACCGTTACTTCGATCCGCTGAAGCGGCTCTTCCGCATACTCTAACTGAAACTCATTTCTCCCAATACCGGAGAGAGTTACTATCTCGGCCGGACGTCCTGGACATCGAAAGGAACCGATTCCTGTTCCAGTTCTCCCCATTCATAGGCTGGATTTTGAAGCAGCCTTACGCACCGATTCCAACGAAGGATGGCATCGTCGTTTCCCGCTGGACGAATTTTCTCCGCCTCTGCGAAAGACCTTAGAGCGTGGTCGAAAAGCGCGAACAGTGAACGAGGTAGTTGCCCGGCTTTGAGCTGCGCCTTCGCCCGTCGCTCGTGCAGAATCCCAGCGTAGTAGAGCCGTTCGTACGGGTCCGTGAGCTGCCGAAATATCTCTTCTGCTTCCCGGTAATGATCGGACCCACGACCGGTGAACTGATCTGTGAGGGAGAGCCCAAGCAAACGCAAAGCGAGCTGATGCTGCGGCTCGATGGTCAGGATATCGCGACAGATCGACTCCGCCTCTTCCGGTTCGCTAAGCGAGCGATAGAGCTCCGCCTTCGCGATGGCCTCGACGATCCCGGCTGTCGAAATGCGCTTAACCCTATATTCCATGGCTCTCTCCCTCCACGCTCAAATTTCCCTGGCGCCGAGAATCTTGCGAACCGAGCCCTATTTTTCCCGTCCGGCAATTCCACCGAACGGCCAGATGGGAAGTCAGCTGAACCCGGATCCAATCCCCGAATAAAACGCAACGACGCTGGGCGCCAGCGGTACACGATAGTCGGCTCCGGATTGTTTACTGCTCATCGTTCTGAAAAAACCTCAACGTCGCACCAGGAACCAGCCTTCGGCAGTGATCAGCATCCTAATTGTTCCAATATCCTCTGCGAAGAATGGATTCAGACCGTCCGCAATTACAAAGACACTGTTTTTCAACGGGGCCATCGGGGCCGCCTTCTTAATCACGACATTATGCTTCTTTCCCTAAACGTAGTCCAGACTTGATTAGGTCCTAGCCAGCGGGCTTTGCAACTCCACATCTCTGTGATTAGTCCTGGTAAAACGCGTTTGCGATGAGAGAATTCCGCGCTCTATTTGCGCTCTGTTTACTGGATTACGACTGCTCTTCATGGTCTTAGGTGTCATCCGCTGACCTGCATCTTATTGAAACTACGTTTAAATGTTGATTCGAGTTCTACCTCAACACGCAGACTTTTCAAGCACTCACAACGACCTCGCCACTCGAGTTCACAACACACAATTTGGACGAGCACATGAATCTTGGCGATCGATTTGTCAGAAAAGCAGATTTCCCATCGAACTGATCGCGGGAAGGGGAATCGAGATTCTGGTATGGCTTTTCAGGACTCCTTGTTAGTTCGTCCGTCGAGTACGCTCTGCTGCCTGTAAACAATGGCGGACAGGGAAGACACGGTACGCTCGATTGCGGGAACTTGGTCTCAGTCATGACCTCGCGGCCCGCACCGCAGAGCATCAGTGGGGTCCTTGGCGGCTTAGCCGCACAGAAGCCCTTTCTTATGCCATGCCTACCGCTTACTTCGATCGCTTGGGACTTCCTTCCTTGCGTTGCACACGGGGCGCCTAATCCTACCGAACCGCCGTGTACGGACCCGTACGCACGGTGGTGTGACAGGGAAAGCGAGTGATCGCCTACCTATGTCAATTCCATGGCCTGTTTTTGCCCGGCGACCTGGATGCACAATAGCCACTGGTTCTACTTTTCGTAATTTCGGGGCCCAGGTTCGTATACCCGTCGTATGTTCGATTATGAGCTGACTTCGAGGGCGTCCATGGAAAGCGAAACGCAACGAATCGCGCTTGGGTTGCGCCAGGGAGATGTCGTCGTCCTTGAGGCTCTGGTCGAGCAATACCAATACAGGCTTGTGCGTTATCTCGTCTCCCTGTTGGGCAGACGCGATGGAATTGACGATTTCGTGCAGGAGACGTGGCTCCGAGTCCTGGAGCGGGGTGGGTCGTACGACGGGCAATCCCGCTTTGAACCCTGGCTCTTCAGGGTGGCACGCAATATTGCTCTCGATGCCATGCGCAAGCGACCGATGTTCAGTCTGGACTCAAAAGAGGGGGATGGTGTTCGCTCATCGCCTGCTTCTGGTGAGCCTTCGCCATACACGCTTGCGGCGCGGACACAAGATGCCGAGCGGCTTGCCCACTCGCTGCAAACTCTGGAGCCCATCTATCGCGAAGCCCTCCTACTCCGCTTTCAAGAAGATTTATCTCTACAGGAGATATCTGTGATTGTGGGAGCTCCGGTCTCTACCGTAGCTTCCAGAATTTATCGAGGACTGGCAACGCTGCGGCCGCAGTTGAGGGAGACACAGCATGAATATTGACCACCACGACACTTTCCAACGCATGATCGACGAGAGTCTAGCGGGCGTCCTCTCAGCGGAGAAGGAACAATCTCTTCGCGAACATCTCTCCACCTGCGCTACCTGCGGAGAGTATCTCAGCGACAGCAACCGGGTTATCGCGGGGCTCAGCGGTTTTTCCTTCGAGGTAAATCCAACCCTCAATGCCAGGGTTCTGGCAGCCCTCAGGCTGCAGGCGGAAGAGGGCCGTGGGATTCTTGCGCGTGACACCGGGACAATGCGACAGCACAGCGTGCCATTCAAGAACTGGGCTGCATTTGCTGTTGCACTCTCGATGTCGTTTGTCGGATCGGAACTCGTGTACCAGATGGCCGAGCGCCTGGCGGTGCCAATGCATTTTGTCTCTTCTCAGGTCCAGGCAGGCGTGCTCGTCTTTTGGCTGCTGCCATCTCTTTGCGCGGCCTTATGTCTGCCCGCGGCGCCTAGTGAGAATCGAGGTATTGGCATGACAGAGCAATCGGCGGTCCTTTTGATAGCGTTTTTGGCCGGAATTGTAGTTGCGGGTGTCTTATTGGGAACGGCAACGCGGAAGATTCTACCCCGATCTGCAATGGGCATCGCGGCACTGGCGATCCCGAGTCTGGGTGCTCTATTTTGCTTCCGGCCAGGGCCGTTCCCTACTTGCCACCGAAGGATTTCTCAGTGCGATGCCGGAAGCGCTTTGGTTTGGCTTAACGTTTGGCGTCTTCACCGCGGCTTTTTTCCTTGCCCTCGGATATATCTACGGGGACGCAAAAAGGCGTCAAAAGCCTGCCTGGGCCTGGGTGATTGCCGCTTTCCTCATACCCAATTTCATTGGATTCATCCTTTATTTTCTGTTCCGAGGGCCTCTCCTTGCGCCTTGCAGCTCCTGTGGCAAGCCGATTCGCGGGGGAGAAGCATTCTGCAGCCACTGCGGATCACTCGCAGGGTTCTTAGTATCGGACGCATCACAGCTGACGATCACACAAAACGGAGGACGGTATGAAACGTGAACGCGCCTTACAGGTAGTGTTGGTGTTGGTGGGCTTGCTTTATTGCTTTTGGGGCTATCTCCTGTTCGACAATCTATGGCACGCCAGGTGGCTTAGCGGGCATTGTGACGTCATGCCGATGTTCCTGAGCCTGAACACGGCGCTTGGGCTCTGCCTCTTGCTAGCCGTTAAGCAGCCGGCCAAGCATCGCTTGATGATCGCCTATGGGGCGTGGTCAAGCCTTGCCCATGCATTCACGATGACAATCATGTCGGCGCAGGCCGTGGCGCACGGGATGCACAGGCAGGATAGTCCCCAGGACATTGTGATGTTTGTCGTGATTGGAGGCACGCTGCTTGCACTCCTCCCGGCAAAACAAGCATCGCCGGCCAGCGCGCCTATCAGTGAGCCGCGCTTTGCCCAACGCTAGGCATCTCGAATTTCAACTGTCGATAGCAGGCCGAGTCGCTCATCGACAGGCTCAGACAACTCTTCTCGCAGCTCTGAAGCGAAGCTCTTCGGCGTTGAGTTCTCCGATCTCCATGTCTCGAAAGAAGACTCTGTAAAACCCTGGTGTCACCGCCTCGAATCCCAACTCTTCGAAGCGGAATACCTCGCTGATAAATATTCTTGTCTTGTGCCAACTAATGTCTCCGCTGTTGTTCACCCTTCGCAGAAGAAGTCCCTTGGGGTAGTTGAACTCCGGCAACTTGCGCGGGAGTCGGACGGAGCTGGGCTGGTAGAGACTCGCTGGAACTCGGTTGGTTGAGCCCTTCGTGCGGACGCTCATTGTTGAACACGTAGCGAAAATTATCAAAGCGGCTCTGCAGGCGGTTTCGTCGTGTCCTCCTTCAGCGTGCGATGCATCCGTTCGTGGCGACCGTTCTGTTGCGGTCTGCCGGCTTGTACCGGCGCTGGCCTGTTTCCATCTCCAAGGGGATACGCTCGGAATGAGGGAAGTTCAGCGGCCAGCGCCCGTTCCGGAGGCGGCGCCTGATCACGGCTTCGACGCAATATGGACAATGGTGCTCCCGTCATGACAAAGAGAAGGACGATTTTGAAGAACGCTTCCCCGATGAGACTGGCGTGCTGTTTGGCGGTTCTTGCGTTGTGCCCGTTTGTTACGGGGGTGCTGAAGGCACAGACGCCAGACCCAACGCCCCTCGATGCCCCACAATTGGGAGTCCGGCCTCCACTGAGTCCTTTTCCGAGGTTTGAAGACTGGAGCTTTCTACGCGATCCGTCCCTGCCAACCCAATCTGGAGCTTCGTTGGGCGATAGGCGAGCATTTCCTTGCAGCCTTGAATCTCGCCGGTTTCGTTACGGGGACCTTCTTGCAGCAATCCCCTCCGTCGAAAGAAATTGTGTTCGTCAATATTGGTCTTACGTATCGGTTTTGATGATATCGGAGGAGTACCACCCGGGAACAATGACCCGTTGCTGATAGCCGTGCACGATCGGGAGCACCTCTCCGTTCGACGCGAACACGGGGATTGTCGGACTTCTTCGGGGGCAAAAAGCCACTCGGCCTCTTCTCACTGTTCCCGCAAGGCTCTGGCGGGATCAATGATCGAGGCGCGTCGCGCAGGAAGCCAGGACGCGAGAGCCGAGATGGCCACGAAACCAATCGTTATGGCGATAAAAGTGGGGAAGTCCGCCGGCTTGACGCCCACTAACATCGCGGAGATGACCCGCCCCAGAATCAATGAAAGGATCAGTCCTATCGCGATGCCAACCGCGCTTAACCGCAAGCCCTGCAAAATAACCTGGTGAAGGATGTCACTGCGTTCTGCTCCCAAGGCCATGCGCACGCCAATTTCGGATGTGCGATGCCGGACCGACGTAGAGACCACGCCATAAAGTCCGATTCCGGCCAAGGTCGCCGCGATTACCGCAAATACGGTGATCAGCAAGAGCGAGAATCGTGTACTGGCCTGGGACTCGTACACCACAGATTCCGCTGTCTCCATGTCGGTGACCAGAAGCTGTGGATCGACAGCTTTGATCACTGCGCGAACCTGTTTTTGGTACTGCGCCGCATCGGCTTGGGTGCGAATGGCCCAGGACTGAATTGCGCCGGATCCCAGAAACGCATCGGTGAAATAGATCTGCTCGCGTCCGGCAACAGCGAGAGAATTGAAGCGCTGGTGGGCAACGACGCCGATGATCTGGACGCGCTCGGCTTCGGGCGTGCGAATGCGAATGAAGATATGCTTTCCGATCGCCGATTGACCGGGGAAGGCTTTGCCGGCGAGTGACTCATCCACAATCACATCCGTGCGGCCGGGCAGGTTGTCGTCCTCCGTAAAGGTGCGTCCGGCCAGCAACGGCGTTCGCATGGTCTCGAAGTAGCCGGGAAGCACAATCTGGAAGTCGGTTGCCTGAAAACGGTTCGGATCCCGGGCTGCGTCTTCGGTTCCCCACCGGATGGGGCTGAACCCTCCGGTCAGAGGAAACGGAAACGATCCGGTGACCCCTTCGACGCCCGGCAAGGAGCGCAAACGCTCCTCAACCACGCGAATGAATGCGGCTCGCTCTTCGGGCTTATTTTGGTTGATCCTGCCACCTTGAAGCTGAAACGTCAGGAGATTGTGGGTGTCGAAGCCTGGATCGATGCGCTGCAGCTTCAAGAAACTGCGAAACATCAATCCGGAACCGATCAACAGCACAAACGAGAGTGCAACCTCCGCCATGATCACCAGGTTGCGTAGAAATGCTCCGCTGCCGAGTCCCGATGTCCGGCTTGTTCCGCGCAATACGTTCATGAGCGAAGGCCGCGAGGCGCGCAGCGCCGGCAGAATGCCGAAGATGGCAGCAGCAGCCAGCCCGGCAGCCACATTGTATGCAAGCACGAACCCGTCAATATGGATGTCTTCGAGCCGAGGAAGATTGGCCGGCGCAAGAACCCGCAGTTCAACGATGCCCGCCCATGCGAGTCCCAGACCCGCAACCGTGCCCATTGCAGCCAGCAGAACTGCCTCAAGCAGGACTGGCGTGATCAGCCGGAACCGGTTGGCGCCCATGGCGGCGCGCACTGAGAATTCTTGTTCGCGCAGCGAAGAACGCACGAGGAGAAGATTGGCTACATTCGCGCAGGCGATGAGAAGCAGGAAAACGGCAGAGCCCATAAGCGCCATGAGAGCAGGGCGCACTTCCGTCACAAGGTGCTGTTGCATCGGCTCCATGGTGATGTAATAGCCGGCTGTCTGGTCGATGGAGAAGGTCTGACGCGCCTGCGCGGCTACGCCCTCTGCCGCGCCTTCTGCGCTACGGAGCGATACTCCGTCTCTAAGACGGCCGATGGGACGAATGGAGAAGTCGTTGCGGTTCGCGGAATCGTAATCCAGACGATTGGCAATCCAGATGTCGGGCGCGGGCTCAACATCGGCGTCGGGTGGAAAGTATAGGCGAAACCCGGGCGCAAGAACACCAGCAATCAGCGGACCCGGCCGGCCGGGAATGGTCATGTTGTGGCCCAGTACCGCAGTGTTGCCGCCATAACGTCTGCGAAAGTACTCGTAGCTGAGAATGGCGATGTTGGGCAGACGCGTCGGTGGAGCGGATACGCCATTAGCCGATGCGCCATTATTGGGCGCTTGCGGCTGCGGAGTCCCATCAAGCGCGGTGAAGTTCCTGCCAAGAACGATCTTGCCGCCCATGACATCAAAAAAGTTTGTGGTCGCCACCGCATAACGGATCTGTTCCGGTGTTCCATCCTCCCGCGGAACCACCATCCGGCCGGTAAAGACGCCCGCCATATCTGAAAAGAAGTCTTTGGTGCCCTCGCGAAGGTCGATGAAATCGGCGTTCGAGAACGGCAGATTGTGAACGTTGCGCTTGCGGAGGTCCATGCCGGCAATTACCAGCCGGGCTGAATCCTTATAGGGAAGCGGTCGTAACAGAACTGCATTGGTCACGCTGAAGATCGCCGTACTTGCGCCGATGCCAAGCGCGATCGTCAGCACGGCGGTCACGGTGTAGCCGGGGCGCCGGCCGAGAGCCCGGCTGGCAATGACGACATCTTTCAATGTCATAACGACCTCACCATAGGAGTTGAACGCGTGAGCGCCCGTCCGTCAACCAACCTGCCGAATCTGTCTAACCCCCGCATGGTTGGTCGTCATGTGGTGTGAGAAATCCGTTCCTTCGAGAATGCCACAATCAGCCCGAAAATCCAGCCGATAAAAAGCCATTGCCTTTGGGCGTATATCTTTGCGCACCGCAGGGCCCGCAACTCGGAGCTCGGAGTTGCCGAAACGAATACGATCTTGCCGTCATCGAAGTAGACGAGGACTCCGTGCCCGGTTTGATGGGCATGCTCTACTCGCGGACTAGAGGCCATTTCCACTCACCTGCGATTCTGACAAATCGCAGGAATTCGTGTCAGCAGGATAGCGGACGAAGCATCTCCTTAAGTCCTGCGATCATTTGATTGCGCGCAATGTGCAGGATTTCCGCCCCATATTCGGCAAGTGTGCGCGCCGCACGAACTCTTCTCGAATGACTGCACCGTAGGCATGCGTTCGAGCTTCGTGGATTTGAAAAATCCAGATCAGAAAAAGCATTTTGCGACGCTCATTCCGGCAGCTGATGTGTTCATCGAGGGTTTTCGCGGAGGGGCGATGGAGAAACCGGGCTACAAGTCTGTCTTCTCGCGCTTGTGTTCGTCTTCTCATTTGGGGAGCGTCTTGACGAGGGGCTTCTTATTCTGCCTCAGCGTCACGAGATTGATAGGACCGCCTACGTTTCCGTCTACGTTTTTCCGATTGAATTCAGATTCCACTCGTATGAAGTCAGATGCGGCGTCGGCAAGTTGAATAGGGTCTCCACCGCTGAATTTGAACGCAGCCGGATACCTGACGGACGCGACCCTTCTTTCGCCGCTATTGGGAACTGTCATCAGCCGGATGATGGACTTGCAGATGCCTGAGCAGATCCAACGTGGCCCGTTTGCCGAGATGTCTTCCGGCGTGACGATTGGGCTGGAAATCTCTTTCAGACTCCAGTTGAATTCCAAGGTGATTTTGTGGACGATGGGAACCCCGGCTTCATACCCTGCCACGATGAAATCAAGAGAATGCCAAGGCGGGGCATTCTTCAGATCCACAGACTCATTCACAAAATAGGGAAGGTACCTATCCATCTCATGCTTCATCTTGTCTACTACGACTCGCTCAATGACAGGTATGGACGCAGCCCGAGGAAGGGAGTCTTTCACCCCCTTCAAGAGCTCAAGCGCACTAAAGTGAAAAACGGCAGTCCCGTCAGCCTTGGAAATATTGATCTCGGCGAATCCAGAAATCGCGACAGCAGTTTCATTGTTGAACACTACGATGTTCTGAGCCGGATTTAGGCTATCGACACCTCCCGCCGCCGTACTGAGCAACTCTTTGCTGTCGGAAGCGATCACGATATGATCCTTCGTGGCAATCACCATGACGGTTGTAGCCCAGCTATAGGAACTAAATAGGGGGATAAACAAAACTGTAAGATAGAGGCAACGATATGTTGATCTGTGAACCATATTGCCGAAGAGTATACGGCTCACTCGAAGGCTTTCCGAGTCGCAAGTCCCGCGCATTGTTACGAAGGTCCAGGGCGAGCCATGGGCAACTCCGTCGAAACTCATCGATTCCAGACGAGTTTCATCTCTATGTGTGGCCGAAGGCTCATGCGTGACCAGATTCACTCGGAAGCAATCATCTTCGATTTCGATTTCACTCTAGCGGACTCCTCGCAAGGGATTGTGGAATGTGTTGCATATGCATTTCAGGAGCTCGGACTCCCGATCCCACCCGCTGAACGAGTGATGGACACCATTGGCCTATCGCTCGCTGCAACATTTAATCGCTTAACAGAACTGGATAGTTCTGATATGGCAAGGGATTTTGTCCGCTCCTTCCATCAGCATGCGGATCAAGTGATGGACCACCAGACTGTGGTATACGAGTGTGTGCGACCACTGCTGGAATTACTTCGCAGTGCCAATATCCGAGTTGGAGTCGTATCAACCAAGCTTAACTACCGCATCAGAGGGATTCTGCAGAAGAACGACCTTGACAGTTTATTTGACACGATCGTCGGTGCTGACAATGTCACTAAGAGTAAACCTGATCCCGAAGGCTTGTTGCTCGCCCTGATGAATTTAGGTGTCAGACCATCGGCGGCACTTTACGTGGGCGATCACCTCATCGACGGAGAAGCAGCCCAAGCCGCAGGGGTGGGCTTTGTAGCTGTCCTGTCCGGCCGACACATTCGAAGCCAATTTGAAAAGGTTCCTCACTTAGCAGTTTTAGAAACCGTGGAGCAGCTTCCCACTGTTCTTGGCTTGGAGGAGAAGTAATGACAATCCGCAGTAATTTCCTGTTTGGCGGTGATCCGATCAGGAATGCGAATTCCTGGTGCAAAGGGCGTTTCTCGTTCTTTATTTTCTACGAAACCGCACACTGGATTTCAAATGCCTTTAACCTCACCACCGTCCATGCGGATCGATGAACCGGTCATCCACTTCGCAGCCGGAGAGACCATGAATCCGAGGAGTTCAGCGATCTCTTCTGGTTGCCCGTAACGGCTGATCCCGGCTTCCTCTGGGAATTTCTTAATCGCCTCTTCCACCGTCATATTGTGCGCCGGTGCCCATTTTTCGAGGAAGGAGCGCCGCCGTCCTGTCATCACCGCACCGGGAACGATGCTGTTCACTTGAATACCATCCTGGATGCCTTGCTCCGCGAAAGCCTTCGCGAGCGCCGTAATGGCGGCATTGGTCGCTGCAACAGCCGCAAACGCAGGTTTCGGATCGAGCGAGGCGCTCCCCGACATGAAAACCACGGAACCCTTGGACTGTTTCAGGGCATCCCATGCCCGAATGGTCAGACGGCGGGCCCCGTGCAGTTTCAACTCCATGCCAGCATGCCACTGCTCATCCGTCATCTCGAAGAGATCGATTTGCGGCACGGCTCCGGCGATATTCAAGAGTGCGTCGATCCGTCCGAAACGTTCCAGTGCAGTGCTGACCACAGTTTCGGCCGCTTCAACCTGACTCAGATCGAGCGCAAGAGAAACCGGTTCGGCTCCGGCCTGCTGGACCGCAGCGGCAACCTCCTCAAGCGCCTTTGCATTGCGCGCAGCCAGCACAACGGCGTAAAAGTCGCGAGCCAGTCGGATCGCGGTCGAACGACCGATACCCTGGCTAGCTCCGGTCACAATTGCAACAGCATTCTTCATGGTGTTCCTCCCCCACGGCGATGTCGTGGAACTCGCGTTCAATGGTCTTAGAAACTTCCATCCCGTCTCAGGAAAGAGTCGCTTGCGCGGCTTCAAGAATGACGTCTGCAACCTTTTCAGGCGCCGTGAGCAACGGAGTGTGATCAACCGCGAAAGGCCTTACTGTCGCTTTCATGCGTTCCGCCATGAAGCGCTGCGTTTTCGGATTAATCATTCGGTCCTGTTCTGCAAGCAGGTACCACGTTGGCTTTGACTTCCATGCCGGAACGGGGGCTGGTTCCTGAATGCTATTCACTGAAATTGGCCGCTGCACGGCTTTCGACAAAGCAATCTGCTCATCCGTGGCGTTCTGCGCAAAGGCGCCGGCAAACCCTTCGTCCGGCATCCAGATAAAGCCGTCCGCATCCGGAGCAAGTTGCGGAGCCTTTGGATGAGGTTCATCTCTGTAAAAGACCTGAGCGACAGTCTCTCCTTCGTCAGGCGCCAACGCAGCGACGTAGACCAAAGCCTTCACGCGCTCGTCGTTGGCCGTGGCGATAACCGCACCGGCGTAAGCATGCCCGGCAACGATCACTGGCCCGTGAGTTCGCGCGATCGTTCGTTTCAGCGCGGCTGCATCGTCGCTCAGGGATGTGAGAGGAATCGGCGCGGCAATCACGTTCAAGCCGCGATCCTCAAGCATGCATATGATTGCCTGCCAGCTCGAACCATCCGCCCACGCTCCGTGGACCACGACTACCGTGGTATTCTCTGGAAACTTCATCGTGCTTCTCCTTTTCTGTGACTGAAAGTGGACGAGAGGAAGAGGCTGCGCTCAGCCTCAGGCAAAGAACTTCACGATATGTAGCGCAATGAATTCGCAGGAATCTTCAAGCGCAAAGTGGCCGGTATCGAGCAGGTGCAGCTCCGCTTTGGGAATATCGCGCAGGTAAGCTTGCGCACCTTCGACCGTGAAGAAAGGATCGTTCTTTCCCCACACAATCAGCGTCTTCGGCCGCTTGTTGCGAAAGAATTCATGCCATCCGTCGTAGAGCGCGAGATTTGATTGGTAGTTGTGAAGCAGGTTCAGCTGGATGGCGTCGTTGCCTGGGCGATCCAGGAAGAGTTGATCCATGGTGTATGAGTCCGGATTGATCCGCGAAACATCCTTCGTCCCGTGGGTGTACTGGAAGATGGTGGTTTTCTTGCCGAGCAGTTCTCGCACCGGCTTCTCGGTCTCCGGCATTGCGATTCTTCCAGAACGGCTTCATCGGATCGAAGGCGGCGCCAATACCCTCGGCATAGGCATTCCCGTTCTGCACCACGATGCCTTCGATCGCGTCCTGATGCTTTGAGGCAATGCGATAACCCACGGGTGCGCCGTAGTCCTGCACGTAGATGCTGAATTTCTTCACACCGAGGACACTAAAGAGCAGTTCCTCGATACAAGCGGCGAGATTGTCGAAGGTGTAATCGAACTTATCCGTATCCGGCGCATCGCTGTAGCCGAAGCCAGGGTAGTCCGGCGCAATCAGATGAAATTTGTCGGCCAGCTGCGGGATGAGGTCGCGGAACATATGCGAAGAACTTGGGAAACCGTGCAGCAGCACGATGGTTGGAGAAGCCTTTGAGCCCGCTTCTCGGTAGAAGATGTTGAGGCCGCGTACAGTCGCGTGTTGAAACGTTGTCATGATGATTCCCTCCCGGTGACGCAAGATCTGCGCACTCAAAGTGAGAGTGTGCGACACCCATAAAAGATGCATTAATGGTGTTAAAATTATTCTGAAGTATTTTGCAGAGGGGTCCATGCACGCTTCCGCCAGGGTGAACGAATGGATCGACGGGTTCCTTTTTGTGGCGAACAATCCGATCCTGGACTTCTTGAATACAAAGCCCGTCCTGGCAGAGGGCCCTACGGAACTCCTTCGGGATGTGAACGCTCTCGAAAGATGGTTGATTGCGTCGACGATGGTGAGCTCGGCCAAGGCTAAGGCCGTCATACGCAGCCGGCGCAATTCAACGCAGGCAGCTGCCTTCTTGGAGCAGCTCATCGCATTCAGAGAACGATTGAGGGAGTCCGTTGTGCGGATAGAGAACGGATCGCAGCCGAGCGACGCGTTCCTCGCTGAAGTGAATTCTCTGTTGATTCAGTATCCTCTCCGTAGTTCGCTCCGCAAGCGAGACGGGAAGGTGATTCGGGAGATGACGTTCGAGCCTCGTAAGCCCACTGACCTCTGGGCTCCGATCATCGATGGAACTGCAGATCTTCTCGCGAACGCAGAAAGTTCTCGCATTCGCAAATGCGAATCCTGTGTCGTCCATTTCTTCGACACAAGCAAGAAAGGATCACGTCGGTGGTGCAGCATGAGCATCTGTGGCAACAAGCTCAAAGTCGCGGCCTATCAGCGCAGGAAGCGGGACAACAGCTGCTGAATATCAGTACCGTGAAGTCTTAGTGCTGTATCGGGAGCGCCCGCCACGCAATCGTGCGCAGTGGGAGAGTCTTCAGGGGGCGCTTCGGATACAGCGACTTGAAGGAAGCCGCCCACCATGGAAGCCTATGTACTTTGAATCGGTCTGAACGGATGCAGAGGGATCAGGCACAAACAGAGTTGGGCTGCATCCGATGACGGAAGGGGAGGATGGGGCAGTATGTTGGCTTGCCGAGACCTGATGTAGAGGCTGGAGAGGCTGGCATCGAAGAGGTTTGGACCGGAAGAGGCAAGGAATCCGCGAACGCGCCGAAGCACGGACCAGGGCCGGAGATGTAGATAGAGCTTCATGCTGCACAGCGGTTTGGTTGAAGGGGCGAGCGAAGCAGGAGTTGCGCAGCGGAGAGCCGTTCGACGACGCGCATGGCTGCGCCGCAGGCTGGGTAGTTCCAGAGTGAATGAGTCTGATCTGTGGACGGTGATGCTGGCGAAGCAGTGATCCTCTCTGTGCCGCTGAGCAGTTGGACCGTGCGCCGGGATAAACCGACATGTTGTAGGGGTGCAAGTCCCTGCAGGAAAGGAAATAGCGAATCCATCCTGACCTCTAGTCTTGCGTGGCACATCGCGAGGTGTGTGGCGAAGCGTAGATCGAGGCATCGGTGGGCCGGGTGATTGAGCTTCGAAAAACCGCGAGATCAGGATGCCGACTCCCTGGCGAGTAGGAGGAAGGCAATACGGCAGCTGCGTTATACGCGAGCAGTTGACCGGTCCTGCGTAGTCGTTAGAGCCCGTGCACGCTGAGACAACAACATGGACGAGAACCGGGAGATCTCCAGTGCGCCTTTGTCAGTTTGCGAAGGCCGGTCCGTGAAGGCCCAAAGCCGCACGACGGACATGCACGTGCTGGAGAAGTCGGACTGCGCCATAGTACCTGTGAACCGTCCGAACAAGGGAAGGCAACTTCCTGCGGAGGTCGGGGAGGAAAGGGTGCAGCTGGAGGAGAACATCGTTTAGGCGCACATGCTCCTGACTCTGAGCAGGAATATGCATGTCCCAGCGTTTGGACGGTGTGTGTGACGCAAACCTCAGTCCTGGATTTGCTCCACGCTATTCATCCTTCAGAAGAGCTGTATGCGTAGACGCGCTCGTACGGATCTGTGCGGGGGGGGCGATCCGTGGGGATCGTCCCTACCGCGACCCCAACGCTTGAACGAGCGCCGTCTAGCCGACATCCTCGACCTCTTGTGACTGCAGTCACCCTCGACTTCGCCACGCGGTGGAAGAATTCTTTCTGACTCTAATGTCATCCCCAAAACCGCCATCCCTTAGGCCAGCGCCCGCTCTTTATCAGCTTCGGCATCTTCGCCGCGCGCTCTCCAGGCTCGAAGCAACCCACGCCACAACTTCTCCCGCCATCGGGGAGCTCAAGCGTCATGTAGTCAATCGCATCTGCGAACTCGAAGCCCAGCTCGGCAGCACCGAACTCATCGACGCTTTGACCACCCTACGCAATACATAACCCGCGTGCCTCGACCTGCTGTGACAAAAATCACCAACTGAAATGGCCACTGGACACCGATTCATGTCACTATGCAGTTAATTGAAAGTGAGCATTCAGCCTACGTCCGATTTGCTTACCGCACTTCGAGCGAACCTTGCGTAAGATGGACTCGCCAAGGAAGGCCAAACACCCGCATCTCTTGAACTTCGAGCGCTTCTGCTCCGGCGCATTGCAATCATCGATCCGGGCCCCGCCACGAACCGCTGCACCGTCGCTCCGAAGTCCGAGCCGAAAGGCCGTGACGTAATGATGGATCATCGAACACCTCAGCCTGTGTCCACCGATACCCTGCTCGCATCTCTGCGCGGCACGGTGCAGCGCATGGAACAATCCGAGAACCCTGAGAACTTTGTACTAATCAAGCAACTTATTCTCGAACGCATCGCCGATATTGAAGCCGAAGCCGAACAGGAGCCGCCCGCGCATCCCTAACCACGTCCAGCCGACCTGCTGCGATCCCCACGCACATCTCCCGGTCAGCGCGCCAGGCATTATCTGAAGACTAGGAGCACTTTAGCCGTTGGCAGTTGACAGCGGGTAGAACGACGCGTAGGGTCATCGCACGTGCTGCCCCTTTCACTTGTTCACGATGCCTCTCGCAAAGAGAGGCATTTCGAACCTCCAAATAATGGCCGCTCACTATGTGCGCCGTCCGTAAGTGGTCTCAGACTTGGAAAGGACAGATCATGTCATACACTCGAGAGCCAATCAGAATGCCGGGGGTTCTGTGCGGCAGCAATGGGCAGTCGTCAAATTGCATGGTGTCAGCATTGCGAGTGACTTTGGAAGGTACGAGGCTGTTCAAAGACTGCCAGCATTCGATTGTGTGGCTTTCGAGGTCTCTGCCTGACGGCGATTACCTACTGTCGTTTGACGGTCAGATCATCGGCATGCGCCTCTCCAAGGACTGCTGGAGCTCGATCCAAAGTTGCCCCGTCGTGTTTCCGGCACGGACGTGAAAGACAATTCTCGAGCTTGCGCCGTTAACACTGCCCGAGGCGTTCGCAGTGATTTGATCTTGCGGACTGGCGGCACCGGGATTGTGGAGGTCAGCCATGGAGAGAAACTCCTATGCTTGATTTACAGATTGCAACCCCGCCCTTTGTTTCTCCTGAAGTGACAACCAAGGCCCGACAACGCGATTTGCCAGCTCGCGCCCCAAGTAATCAGTATCTCGCTATCCAAGCAAACGCAGTCTCCTGCTTCGAGCACGTCTTGCAGGTCGGCAGAGTCGAGCTTAAGGCTCCCCTCTAAGACATAAATAACGCCCATGAACGCTTTGCCGACCTCCGTCAATACCCCGACAACACCGGGCGGGAAGTCGACCTCTCTTGCAAGAATGGGAGAATCCGCCCCTGCATTTAGGGGAAACTGCTTCAGCGTTTCGTGCTTTCTACCGCGTTCCTTCTCATGTAACTTGCGCGTGATTGACATGGAATGCTTCTCTGCATCAGCAAAAAAGAAGCCGAGGCCAACACCAAACACACGGCACAGGCCTGCCAGCGTTGGCAGCGTCGGAATCATGCGGTCGGTTTCCAGCTTGGATAGAAGCGCAGTGGATAGGCCCGTCTCCACTGCCAATCGCGAAAGGGTCAGACCTTTTTGCATGCGGAGCGCACGAAGTTTTGGACCAATCGAATAGATCCCAAGAGACCGGCCCGCTCGACGAGAACCCTTTCCCATACTTCCGTCTCCTTGCTGCTCTAAACGTGTACTGCAGAGTCACGTAGGCTTGCAAGGTCTTCTTGCAAAAGAAAAACAGAAACGTGGCATAAAAGAAGGGCCTCAACGAGCAGAGGCCCCTGCGTTCAATTGGTTGTGCAGCACTATTTGATGACTGTACCGAGTACTCTCTACGCGTGATGTGATGCTGCTCACTCTACCGCGAAGGACTAAGGCCCGAAGGACGCGAGGATCGGCTCCTGAGTTTCGTCATTATCCCAGTCAAAGCAGCCCGGGCCGAGCGAACTTCCGCTGCGAGGACCGCGAGTACGAGCGGAAAGAGAGATGGTTCCGCTTGCATCATTTCCTCAAAATCGCTCAACTCAACGAAACCCACTTCCGAGCCAACACAGGCCCTTGCGCTCAGCGTGTACGGTTCCTTGGTTACGACCGCCGGTACCCCAAGGATGGAGCCTGGGCCAATCGTCAGGTGCATTACCTCTACGCCATTCTCGCCTTTCATCACAAGCGAGGCCTTGCCACTCTTCAGAACGTAGAGCCCCCTTGGGGCCTCCCCTTGTTTGAAAAGCATTCGATCCTTCAAACAGGGGACCGAAATAGATCGTTTCTCGAGGGCTTGGGTCAGTGTGCAGTCGGCTACAAACGAGTTCTGCATTGTGCGCTTCTCTCTGTCTCGTTACGCCTCGCTGGACGGGCATTCAAACGAAAGACGATGAATCTTCTCATTCCTCGACAAACAGAGGACGTGATGTGGCTCACAAGCGCATGTTCAACAAAGTTGACATTGGGAAATCGGACGATTACGGTCTAATTACGCGCTACCCCATCCACTGGTTCACGGGTCTCTCGGAGACGAGGGGCCTGTGTGTGTTTGCCTACATATTGCGATGACGCGGACATTCGACGCGGTCGCCTAGGTCATTTCTTCGATTCCGGGCGTGTTGTGGCAACTCTTCCCTTTCTCGTTTCTTCGCCCGGCCCCGGCAGGCCGGACAGGGGTTGCGGAAGGGTAGGCGGTCATCCGACCAAAACCAAATGGCGCCAATCAAGGATGCTCGTTGCAGAACCTAGATCGAAGAATCCAAGACAAACGAAAACGGCGATCGCTCAGCGACCGCCGTCCAATGGAATACCAACCTGGTCAACTTAATGAACCGGGCCTATCCACCCCCCCGAAGTTCCCCCCGCATTTGTTGCTGAAGTAAGCTTGCTTGCGGTCACCTTGGTGTTGGCGAGTTTGCTGGTCGGCTTTGCAGTGGACTTCGTGGGTCTCTTGCCAACGAGTGATTTCTTCGTAACGGCCATGGTGTTTATCCCCCAAAAAGATTTGAACGCGGTTACGCCGGAATTGTAGCATCCGGTATGCCAAATTCGATCGCATTCACATCCTTCGATATACCATTCATAAACAATGACTTGGATATGTTCTTCGCAGAGGCGTAATCAATCGAGATTCGTCATTTTGGGCGAATTATTAACCTTCCGCAGGTGAATTTCTCAACGCGTCGCGGACCTCTGAGCAATGTCGATTGGACGGCACGTTCACTCCACTTGCTGGCTTCCGAGCGGATCGTGGGCTATCTATGAAAGCGTCGGCGGAGTCAACAGAAAAAACGATCGTCCTCTCGTTAGAGACGTAGAGGGCAGTCAAGGGCGCCCGAAGGGCGTTCATCTTGATCCTTGACGGCCCTCTACGTCTCACAGAATCGAGTTGGGAACGAAGCGAAACGAAGTTCAGTGAAGCTTCGTTCCTTAGAAGGCACGGTCTCGTTCTATTGTCCCGGGAGCACTTGCATAGTCGCCTCGACCAAGGCCCGCCTAGTAATCGTTTGAGTGAACTCAGTTCGACCCAGCCATCTATTCGATCGATCTTCCGACCATGATTACCTGTTCGAACTCCCTTTAAACAAGGGAGCGGGGTGCCCAATCACTCGGACGATGTTCTACTTCACACCATAGCCCACACCGGGCTGCCCCACGTGCGAACTGAATTGCAATGACTTCTCGTAATCCCATCCGTTGCGCCACATCCAGTACAAACGGACAGCAAGTTTGCGTGCCAGTGCCACCGGGCGATCTGCCTTCCTCTGCGCATGGTCAGATGCAGGAACTCGCGTCGCCATGCCGGATTCGAACGCGTGGCGGCCTGCGCTGCTTCGATCAGCAGAAAACGCAGAAGCGAGTTGCCCTGCTTGCTGATGTGTCCCAGCCGTTGCCGCCGTGCACTGGACTCTTCCCAGGGAATCAGTCCCAGGTAGCTGCCGATCTGCTTGCCGCAACGAAAACGCTCCGTCGAGCCGATGATCAGAACATAGGCCAGTGCCGTCAGTGGACCAACACCGGGATGTGTCATGAGTCGTTGCGCTTCCGGATGTTGTTCCACCTGCTTCTCAACCTCAGCCGTCAACGCCACGATGCGCGGATTTAGCCCATCGAGCAACTCGAGCAGATCCCTACGACGCCGTGTTGCCCAGGGCAGTAGTTGGAATGACTCAAGCTGCGCCCTTCCCGCCTGGCTCCACAGCCCTCTCTTCCGGCGTACTCCCTCGTTCAGTGCCAAAGCCTGAAGCTGATTCATGACTCGCGTTCGCATCTGCACCAACCGGTGGCGATGCCACAACAGCTGACGCAGATCGCGATTGCTCACATCCGGCAGCCACACTCGCGGAAATCGGTTCTCTATCAGCAGCGTGCGCAGGAGCCTTGCGTCTTCGCGGTCGTTCTTCTGCTTGCGTACACGCTTGGCCTTGATCCCTGCCGCATCGCCCAGCCAGAGCTCAAATCCCAGCTCCGCAAGCAGTCGCTCGAACCAGCGCGCGTGACCCGTTGCTTCGATCCCCACGCGCACCTCAACGCCTTGCTCCTTCAGCTTCCGGTAAAACCTCTCCGCTTCTCCAGTGCTGTGCATCAGCGGTCGTTCACCGTGCGCCGGGATAAACCGACATGTTGTAGGGGTGCAAGTCCCTGCAGGAAAGGAAATAGCGAATCCATCCTGACCTCTAGTCTTGCGTGGCACATCGTGAGGTGTGTGGCGAAGCGTAGATCGAGGCATCGGTGGGCCGGGTGATTGAGCTTCGAAAAACCGCTAGATCAGGATGCCGACTCCCTGGTGAGTAGGAGGAAGGCAATACGGCAGCTGCGTTATACGCGAGCAGTTGACCGGTCCTGCGTAGTCGTTAGAGCCCGTGCACGCTGAGACAACAACATGGACGAGAACCGGGAGATCTCCAGTGCGCCTTTGGCAGTTTGCGAAGGCCGGTCCGTGAAGGCCCAAAGCCGCACGACGGACATGCACGTGCTGGAGAAGTCGGACTGCGCCGTAGTACCTGTGAACCGTCCGAACAAGGGAAGGCAACTTCCTGCGGAGGTCGGGGAGGGAAGGGTGCAGCTGGAGGAGAACATCGTTTAGGCGCACATGCTCCTGACTCTGAGCAGGAAAATGCATGTCCCAGCGTTTGGACGGTGTGCGTGAAGCAAACCTCAGTCTGGGTTTGCTCGACGCCATTCATCCTTCAGAAGAGCCGTATGCGTAGACGCGCTCGTACGGATCTGTGCGGGGGGCGATCCGTGAGGATCGTCCCTACCGCGACCGGAACTTCCAAATCAGCGTAGAATGGGCCGAAGCTGAGCGACGGTTAGATCATGAAGAGCCGTGTTTTGACACTGTTTGTCGCACTCTGCGCATTATCATTTGCGCAATCGTGCTCGGTGCCGAATGACCCGCCCGTACTTGAATACGCAAAGTTGTTTGCACTGGGTCCCGTTGGCTTCGGAGGAACCTACTCCCAAGAGGAACTTCAGTTCAAGGCCATACTAGCTCTTGCGCCGGACAAGGCAAAACAGACACTTGAAAGGCTCTACTCGAGCGGGAATCCTCAAGCAATGAGCTACGCACTGTTGGGTATGCGAAAACTTGATCGGAAGCGATTCGCTGAACTTCTGGTCTCAGCCCGCGTGTCGGACTTGACGGTTGACACAATGAGCGGGTGCATTGACTCAAAGAAAAAGCTCAGTGCGATTGCAACTGATCTTGACTCAGGAAAATACGATCGCTGGCTTCGCTGAGTCAGTACAACGTCCTGTCTCGCACGGTTGCGGGCCGCGATCGGCAACAACTGCGACGAACGGCTCACTAGCTCCAACGTCGATCCCGGCTGCATCGGGAAGAGTCGAAAATTTAGGGAAACTGCGAGCAGGACCGGCAATTGCTCACACCTTTCCTTTGCCCGGCTTGGACCTCGATGCCGGCCGAGTGCCCAGGGCAATTAAGGCACAACAACTTCGCGGGCGTGGGTGCCGCGGAGCCGGGGTGACGATTCGAGACGAACTGCCATTGAACGGTATTTCCAGGCGCGCCAATTGCGGGTTCGCCACACTAGAACCCAAACTGTAAAGCACACAAAACCTAATGGGACGTCATGACTTAGTACCCAAGGCACTCCATGAGCGTTTGCCATCAGTCCGAGTTCCAGACGCACGACATTCAAGACGAAGAGCGCGACAGCGACGGCCGGAAGTGGCGAGAGATTTCTGAGGACCGAAAAATCAAATCTCCAAATCAGAGGCACGCAGCCGACGAATATCTCCGCAAACGTGCAGGAAGCCACAAACTGGATCAGACGGCCCTGGACTTCGATCGTGTCGAAGGAAATCCTGGCTGCCGGCATGCCGAGGAAGACGGAAAGCCGGATGAGGGTTTCTGCAGTCAGAAGCCTTAACCCTTCCCAATCAAGCTGGTGAGCGAGAATTACGAACACCGCTGACACTGCGGCTCGGCACAGAACTCCACTGGAAGTGGATCTTCGTGTTCATCGGACGTGCGGAAGGATGATCCACTGCCGCCACCGAATTCTGGTTACAAGGCGCCCATACTGCGAGGAGGCACCATAGTCCGACAAGAGCCAGCAATGTGGATAGCGCGATAAAACCGCCGCCGCCTTTCGATCGCAAGTTCTGGGAGTGCGGCGCCGAAGGCTGGGCCGGGTTCTTGCCGTCGAGGCAATTCGAGGCCGAATCGCCTTCTGCCTTTGTGTCAGTCTTGCGCGTTCCCTGCGAAACAGCCTTGCCCATCTCGTGGGGCACGCCGGACTCCGTAGTTGTCGCTGAGCAGGGAATTGGAGGATCAGCGTCGACAGTGTTGCGGCTTTGGCACCATCCAAAGGATTGGAATACCAGAATGGCTCCAATCACGAGCGGCGAAATGTTCCGCGGGCCTGAGAATTTTGCAATCATCTTGAGAGACCTCCATTGGAGAAAACCGAACAGGACGAGACTCTGGAATCGCATGAATGAGAGGGGAATGGTCGCGCTTCCTCGTCCAACCAAAGACACAAGCCGTGCTCACCCTGTCTCAAGCCGAAACGTGAATTTGAAGTCCAATGTTCGCGCAAGTAGACTCCTCCTCCCGTGGGAGTCTACGTCAGGTATCTCTTTGGATTTGGATATTGTCAGGAATTCCCGACTGAGTCCCACAATCCGTGAGCGACTGGGAATTTCCGGTGTTGACGGCGAATGAGTATAGTGCCTATAGACTCTGGGCCAAAAAAGAAACCTTCATTGGAACTTTACTTTCCAGTCTCGATTCCAGCTCTAGCGGTGCTTGGATGCTGCGTCCTGTGTTCGGCTCAGCCAGTCGAATCCTCGCTGCATGCAGCCGATCCCACGGAGAACGCAGCGAACATCACACTGGGCCGGTACCTGATCCGCTCTACGGACCGTGGAAGTTTCATGTTGGCGACTCTCCAATAAGTCCAGTTACGCATAGGCCGATCTGGGCTGACTCTGGCTTTGATGACTCGAAGTGGGAATCAGTGGATCTCACACCGAGCAGCGAACCGCGTGTCCCGAACTGAAAGATGTGGGAGATGTCCCGGGCTGGACCGCCAGGGGCACGCTGGATATTGGGGATACGCGTGGTATCGCATACGCTTGCAGCTTGTCGCGAAACCGGGAGAAAAATTGGCGCTGATGGGCCCGAGTGACGTAGACGATGCCTATCAGGTTTTTGCAAATGGGGTGGATTTGGGCAGCTTCGGTGACTTCAGCGGAAGCAGGCCTGTTGCTTACTACAACCAACCCATGATATTCCTGCTGCCACGAGACCGGGCCCATGGCACGGAAGAAAGCGAGGGTTTGACCGCCCAGGTTTTCGCTTTCAGGGTCTGGATGGAGCCAAACTGTTTTCTGACCTCGGACGATCCGGGGGGGGCTCGACGCCGCGCCGTTGCTGGGCGAGGCTGGCACGCTGGCAGCAGGCTACCAGATACGCCGACTGGGACTGCTTCGCTCGGATCCGTCCTGGGCTGTCGAAGCAATTTTGTATGCGCTGCTGGCGATCGTGGCCTTCAGCTTGATCCTGTTTGACCGCTCTGACCAGGTCTATCTCTGGATGGGAGCGGTCTTCCTGCTTACTTCGGCTTATTCCGGGTTGTCGGCTTTCGATGTCTGGACCAGGCACCTGAGCATTCGCGCAGATTTGCTGATCACACAAGTCTTTCTGGGGCCGCTGGCATACGCTGGCTGGGTAATTGTGTGGTGGGTATGGTTTGGGCGGCAGCGGCCGAAATGGCTGCCGCGTGCCGCCGCCGGACTCACCCTGGTGTACATGATCTCGTATGCAATCGAAAACGAGCTATTCTTTGCCCTGATCCCACAGCCGGTTGCCACCAGCTTCGAAGTGGCCTCCCTGCTTGTTCGACTGCTCTCTTTCGCACTGATGATCTGGATCGTCATCCGGGGCATTCGACGGCAGGGACTGGAGGGATGGCTCGTTCTTCGGCGATCGTGCTGCTGGGAATTGGAATGTTCAAAATGAACTTGGCTTGCTGCATATGCGCCTGGCATGGTTTCCCTTCGGCGTGCGGTTCACCCTCGCGCAAATCGCAAATCTGGCTCTGGCAGCTGTACTCGCTCAACTTTGGTGCGCCGGCTGCTTCGCTCGGTTCGCCGTCAACGGCTGATTGCCTTCAGTCTGAAGCAGGCGCAGCTTCAATCGGATTTTGTTTCCGCGGTCTCGCACGAGCTCCGTACTCCCCTTACCTCCCTCCGCACCATCACTGAGCTTCTTGCCCAGAAGCGGATTCCGGACGAGTCGCGCCGCCAGGAGAGCTATGTCCTTCTCGATCGTGAGACCACGCGGCTGCATCGGCTCGTCGAAGACTTGCCCCATTTTGGTCGCATGGAGTCGGGCCGGAAGCAGTACCGGATCAGCCGGCACGATGCTTTCGAATTGATGCTCGCAATCCTGGAAGACTTCAGCGAGCATGCCGAATCCCACGGCTTTCTGGTGGAGGCGGATCTCGGCTCAGACGGTTCCTCAGCGGCGAGAATCCAGGTGGATGAAGAAGCGTTCCGCCGGGCGGTTCGGAACCTGCTCGATAACGCTGTCAAATACTCCCCCGTTTGCCGCACGATCTGGGTAAATGCTATGGTCGTGACCACCATGTCCTGATCTCGGTGCGGGATCAAGGCATGGGAATCGATGGAGATGAGCACCACGCGATTTTTCAAAAGTTTGTGCGCGGTGATGCTGCGAAGAAGGCGGGAATCAACGGAACAGGCATCGGACTCGCGATGGTGAAGCAGATTTCCGAGGCTATGGGTGGCGAGGTTCGTCTGCAAAGCGAGGTTGGAGTCGGCAGTACCTTTACCCTTCTGCTACCGTTGGCCGATGATTGAGAAAAGGAGATGCATGATCAAGATTTTGGTGATCGAAGATGAACCCGGCATTGCCTTTGGTCTCGAGACCGACCTGCAAACGGAAGGATACGAGGTTACGGTCGTTGGAGACGGCGCGAAAGCTGTTTCGGCGCACTTTCGGAACCCTTTGACCTGATTCGCTCGACGTGATGCTTCCGAGTAAGGACGGTTTTGAGGTCTGCCGGGAGCTGCGGCACAGCGATCTGAAGAGCCCCATCATTCTGCTGACGGCCAAGACACAGGAAGCAGAAAAGGTCATGGGCCTGGACGTAGGCGCTGACGACTACGTGACCAAGCCATTCAGCCCGCGCGAGCTCCGTGCTCGAATTCGAGCTCTTCTCCGCCGTGCGAGCCCAACGCGCGGCGAGAAGGATGGCGCCAACCGCGGTCAGGATATCCACCGCTTCGGACCTGCGAACTGGATCTGGCTCGGTTTGAGTTGCGTCGCAATGGTCGATCCGTCCACGCGACGACCACAGAACTCAAGCTGCTGGCGGCATTTATGCGCAATCGCGGCCGCTTGCTCACTCGCCAACGTCTCTTGGACGAGGTATGGGTACGGGTATCGCCGTCACCGACCGCGTGATCGACAACCACATCGTGTCGCTGCGTAAGAAGATTGAGGACGAACCCTCAGCTCCTCGGTATCTGACCAGTGTCCGGGGTCTGGGCTACCGCTTCGACGAGAAGCCATAGAGTGTCAAACAATCCTGACCGAATTCTTACAGAGATCATATAACGCCGTGATTCAGAGCATATGGAGCTCCTCCACTCTTGGTCTATCGAAACCGCGAGATGCGATATGAGCAAGAGTCGGACGAAGCGTAGTAATACCGAACGAGCAATTTCAGAACAACTTTCCCTCGTCATCGCTGCCGCTTTGGATGTCGCGCTGAGCACCGGAGTAATTGCCTCTCTCATTTACCTCGTGCTGGCGGTGGTGTTGTTGGTGGCGGTGAGCCCGGCATTTGCCCAGTCTACGATCAGAGGTGCCGCAACAGGGCACGCACAAGACGAAGAATGTCATCGTGGTGATGATCGACGGATTGCGTTGGGAAGAGGAATTCCGCAGTGCGCATTACAAGTTGATCAACAGGCACTCCCCTCGACTGCTGGCGACACGAAGTCGCGGACTTCGTTGGCCAGAGAGCTCTATTGGCGGGACGATCCCCGAAGCTCTTAACGAACAGGTGGCAGAACCAGCCGCACCATACTACCTAAGACGGACGGTTTTCCAGGCACATTCGTTGAATGCTTCATTTTTGCGCCAACGGTTTGTGCAGTCGCACTTCGAACTGTCCCCGCACAATTCACAGGAGTATTGTTTCCCATCGCAGAGAATTCGAACTTTACCGATCGTGAGGACCCCATGCGTGTAACTCAGCTCGACAAGCTTCCCGCTGTTCCTGACCACTCTCTTGCCATCAACCATCCGGCAGCCGCCGAGTCAATGAAATCGGCTCCGTGCCAGCCGCACTTCGTTTTCTGCCTCTTCTCGGCGCTGGTGTTCACTGTCAACACCATCGGGGCTTATGCTCAGGACTCAATCCATGCGCCGGAATACACCTCCATCGTTGTGTTTGGCGACTCACTTTCTGACACCGGCAACGTAGCGCATCTCACCTATGACAAATACGGCGTCCGAATTCCCGGACCCGATGCTGACTATACCGACGGCCGATTCACCGATGGCGCCGACACGCTGCCTCCTGCAGAAAAATACTTTGGCGTGTGGATCGAGCAACTGGCGGCGAAGATGCCTTCGAAGCCGGAAATCAAAGACTCGCTCGACGGCGGAACTGACTACGCTTATGGCTTCGCCACCACGGGGTCAGGGACGGGGGCATTCACCTTCGGACCCTCGGATTCGCTCTCAGTCAACGTCAACAATATTGGCCAGCAGATTACCGACTATCTCGCCACCCATCCCAAAATCGACGACAAGACCCTCTTCGTTGTCTGGGGTGGCGCAATTGACGTTCTCTACGCGACCTCCCAGGACAACGTGATCGACGCCGGGATCAATCAGACCCTGAATATCCAGCGTCTCATCGATGCCGGAGCCACGCAGTTCATCGTCCCCAACCTACCGCCGCTGGGCCTGGTCCCGCGCCTCAACGGCTCTTCCACGACGTCGATTCCCGCGACCGAAGCAAGCGTCCTCTATAACACGGTGCTCGACAGCGGCATCGCGCTCCTGCACGACTTCAATCTTGGCAAGCGCCTGCAAATCGTCCCAGCTCGATGTCTTCGCTTTGTTCAACAAGATCGTCGCCGCGCCGGCGAATTACTCGCTGGCAAACATCACCGACAGTTCTCAAGGCTTGGCAGTCGATCCTGACACCTATCTTTTTTGGGATGATCTTCACCCCACAACGCGCGGCCACAACATTCTTGCGATCACCGCTGCCAGGCTTCTCGCTCGCAGAAGTGGCATGAGAATTAGTGTCCTCCGCCAAATTCCAGATCGATTCCATGCAGATTTCGGCGCCGAGTCTGTCACTGTTTCCCAATAGCGACGCACTGCGCAGGCGAAGTTTGCCGTTCTCACTGTATTTTGCCAATGATCGGAATACCGATCTAAATCCAAGTCTCAATCTGGCCCGATACGTCTGCGCGATGATCAAAACACTGAAGTTGGAGAGACTTTTTTGAACATCGGAAATGCCCGCGAAAGGAATGACGATGAATCGACATTCGAAAGGTGCTTCTGCTTTGGCATTGCTCTCCGTGTTTGTCAGCGGCTGCTGCCAGGCCGGTTCTCCCTGCGAAAACACCTCCATTAACAATGGCGTGAACACAGTGGCCATTGTCGCAGGCGTTGCTGCGGCGGGTGCAATTGGGGTTGGCACGGCAGTTGCGATTAACCACGATCGCCACATCCTCAAAGGGTGTGTCTCTAGTGGGCCGGATGGCTTTCAGCTGACAAGAGACTCGGACAAGAAAGGTGTTCTCCCTGGTCGGTGTCTCCGCTGATATCCAACCCGGTGAGAAGGTCAAGCTGCATGGAACGAAGCAGAAGAAACAGAAAGGCAGTCCGGGCAACCAGCAGTTCTTCGTTGAAAGGGTGACGAAGGACTTTGGCCGGTGCGAAGCATCCTCGCCCCCGTCGACCCCGAGTACCGTGCCAAGTCGCTAGGGTAGGAATGGTCAACTGCGCACGTTCGGTGTTCAGGGCGGTTGGTGGCCAACCCGTCAGTTCCAGTTGGAGTTGTCGAATCCGTAAGGAGGATCGATGAAGCTAGTCGCAGTGGCACTTCTAATTCTCGGAATTCCGTGCAATGCCATGTTGGCGATGGCGGAAGGCCCGGTTCCTTTCAGGGCATTGATGCAAACCGCAGGCGCAGAGCCCGCCATGTCGTCCAAGCCGGTCGCGAAGATAGTTCCACCCAGAGCACTACATCGAAACATGCCAATGGCGGAAAGGCGGAACGCGTCACCGGCGGAGTCCTGGTTGGGAACCGGGGTCGCTGTTATTACCACGACCGTGGTTCTCGTCTCCGCTGTGCAAGGCTCAGCCGGCCACCCTGGCAGGGTCTGGGCGGGAATCGGCGGCGGTGCTGGAATGACTGGCGTCGGAGTTACCTTGATAGTTCTTGGTAGTCACAGAAGGCCGTCGAATTAAACAGCCGGGCAGCTGGGGCGGGTTACCGCATCCGCTCAAGTGCTCGCGCAGGTTCAACTAGAGCGGCAGGCTATCGCGTTGAACTCTGGGTGCGTCTTCGCGGGCTGCACGGCACACCTTCTTTGAGGATCCCCGACTAGCACTCCTTCCTCAGTGTCAATGATCGAAGCAACGATGTGGTCTTGGGGATAGGACTGGCTTTGCTCAGCAGATAGACAATAGTGCCTCTCCGAGTGTCAGCGAATGCTGACGAAATCTATACAGTATCTAAATCGAATTCTCAATCTGGCCCGATACGTCTGCCCGATGCTCAAGACACCGAAGTTGGAAGAGACCTTTTTGAACATCGGAAACCTGCGACGTGCGAATACGAGGAAGGCCTCAAGCTCGCAGAAGGGGTGACTGTGCAATCCAGGCAAGCCGATTTCCGAACCCATGCCACCGAGTGTGTGCTTTTCTTGTTTGCAGCTTCCTTCGCTTGGAGTGAGGTTGCAATAGTGCATTTCCTAATTTCCGGCAATCGGCCCACATGGAAAGGGTATCTGTTAGGAATCGGGTGTCTTTTGATCTGCTGGTCACTGGGCTATGTACCGTTTCGATCTATCTCAGAGAACATTGGTGACAGACGGAGAGCGATCAATGCAAACAGTTCTCGATCCTGTACGGGGGACTCACCAGTATCGATGGCAGTTCTTCAAGGAGCAGATGAGAATCAAATCTGATTGCGAAGCGACCACGGAACTGATCGCGCGGAGGGTTAGGGCTGCTCGGCTACACCGGTCAAGCACTGGTAGCGCGGGCAGGCTAGGACGCGCGGCGGGAGCAATCAGACGCGCACTGGGAGAAGATTCGATTGACGGAACTGCACTCCGGGAATATTGTCGTGGACATCGAATTCCTTTCAACTCTGTAATGTCCTTTACTTCCCTCCCCGGAAGGTGCCTTGTATCATGATCGACACAGAACTTGATTACACAATTCCCAATCGTCCGCTGGTTTGGATGTGGACCGGCTGCGCGATCATCACGTGCCTGGCAGGCGTCTGGTTCTTTTCCCTGCCGGTGATGTTATTGCTATTTGTTGTGACGCTGCTGTGGGTGAATCTGTATTCGACCATCTTGCATTACGCGTTCGATGCGGAGGAGTTCACCAAGTTCCCGGTCGTCGGCGAAGCTTTTGTCACGTTTCAAAGCCACCACTTTCCGCGCTGGATCAATACCATTCACCGGAAGCCTGTGTATGACTTACTCGGCGAGCTGAATTCTTTTGCGGTGATCAACATCGTGGCGCCTCTGGTTCTGCTGCAGTTTCATTATCGCGAGGTATATGCCGCGTGGGGAATGCTGATGCTGGTGGGGGCCTATGCCATACTTTGTCATCGCTGGGCGCATACACCGCCGGCTCGAAAGCCGTGGTTTGTCAAAGTCCTGCAACGAGCGCACCTTGCGCTTAGTCCCACGCAGCACTGGAAGCATCACGCTCTTGCCGCTGCTTCGATGGGAGAATTCGTTCCTAACTTCGACGTATCATTCGGCTGGAGTAACCCGCTGTTCAACCGGGTTCTGAAAGTGCTGCCGAGCCCACGATTCTGGCTGGCTGTCATTTTTGTTACCACTTTGACGCAAGTATCGGCTCTTACGATTTTTCTGCATTGGTTGCGGAGATAGAAGGCCCGACGTTGACCGGGCCATTTGCCGATGACAGATAAGGACGAAAGCATGTCTCTTGCAAGCCATAAAAAAGCTCGAATATCGCTCGCTACAGAGGAGGACCGCGAGGCAATTTACCGGATGCGGCATGATGTTTACGCGCTGGAGCTTTGCCAGCACAAACCGAACGCGAAAGAGATGCTCACAGACTCGCTGGACGATTTCAATGATTACATCGTTGCGCATGTCGAGGGCGAGTTAGCCGGTTTCGTCAGCATTACTCCGCCGGGCTTTGGTAGATACTCAATCGATAAATATGCTTCACGGTCAGACCTGCCGATTCAATTCGACGATGGTTTGTACGAGCTCCGTGTGCTCACAGTTGCTGAGAAGCACCGTAGAAGCGGACTTGCCGTAACCCTGATGTATGCTGCCTTCCGACTGGTGGAGCACCTTGGGGGCAAGCAAGTGATGGCAATGGGCCGCACCGACGTGCTGAGCATCTATCTCAAGAATGGATTGCGGCTGTTGCACTATTCAATCAAGTGTGGATCGGTCGATTTTGAGCTGCTGGGGACGTCAGTCGAGGAGCTGCGCATGGTCGCAGAGCGCGGTCATGAACACTTCAAGCGTTTGGAGCAGGATGTGGAATGGGAACTGGATTTTCCTTTCTTCAAACCAGTCTGCTGCTTCCATGGAGGAGCCTTCTTTGAAGCGATTGGGACCGGATTTGAGGCTCTGGAACGCCGCAATTCCGTGATCAATGCCGATGTTCTCGACGCCTGGTTTCCGCCTTCGCCGAGAGTTCTCGATGCAATGCGCGATCACCTGCCATGGTTGATGAGAACTTCGCCGCCTACACACAGCGAAGGTATGGCGCGAGCTATTGCGCGATACAGGGGCGTCGAGGCGGAGAACATCCTGCCGGGAGCGGGCTCGTCCGATTTAATCTATCTGGCTTTTCGGCAATGGTTAACCAACCGCTCGCGCGTCCTCATCCTTGATCCGACTTACGGCGAGTACGTGCACGTCCTAACCAAAGTGATCGGCTGCCAGGTTGATCGGCTTGTCTTGTCACGCACCGACGGATACCTGGTCGATCTGGAAGAACTCAAAACGCGCATCCGCATAGGCTACGATCTGATTGTCCTGGTGAACCCTAACAATCCCACCGGGCGGCACATTGCTCGTTTAGATCTTGAAAGAGTGCTGCGAGACGTGCCGAGCAATACTCGGGTGTGGATTGACGAGGCATATCTCGAATACGTGGGACTGGATCAGTCGCTGGAGCGGTTCGCCGCGCGGAGTGACAGCGTGCTTGTTTGCAAATCGATGTCAAAGGTATACGCGCTGAGCGGGATGCGCGCTGCTTACTTGTGCGGACCGATGCACCAGCTGGCTGACCTGATCTCGTGGACGCCGCCCTGGGCGGTTAGTCTCGTCGCCCAAGTAGCAGCAGTCCGAGCACTCGAAGATCCTCAATACTACTCTGAGAAATATGCAGAAACTCAGGTTCTCCGGGGTGAAGTGATCGCTGGACTCCGGGAGTTGGGGATTCGAGAAATTGTTCCTGGCCGAGCGAATTTTGTGATGTTCCATTTGGAGGCAGAGCACCCCACGGTTGCCGAGCTGGTGAAAGAGTGCCGTGGATCGAGAGTGTTTGTGCGCGATGTCTCCTCGATGGGCACAAATCTCGGTGCGCACGCGCTGCGGATTGCGGTGAAGGAGAGGAGGTCGAATCAGATGATCCTGGCTGCTCTTGAAAAGATGCTTTGTGCAGCTCCGCAAGCCTGAACAACTATTCATTCCAGGAATGCGAGGGCCGCTGGTACGCCGAGACGCTCGGCGAATTTCATCTTGTCGAGCAAGTTCGATTCGAGTTTCTCGTCCATGATCTTGCGCACTTCGGGCGTCGTCTCGCAGTCCGGAAGAGATAGCACGGCTTGAGCTTGGGAAACGGAAGAGCAGATAGAGAGTGCAACTGCTACTACCGTGGCGACGGATAAGGACACACGCATCGGCTCGATCCTCCTCGGGGAGGGGTGACATCCATTGCCGAAGAATACTCTAACCGCGCCGGAGGAGATCTAAGCTTACATTTCAACTCAGACTGCATTCGGGCCCATAGGCGGGCCATGGCGATCGGTGGCCCACTCTTCCTAGACGGGCTAGGGAAGAGTAGGCGGTGACTCGGGAATTATTTGACGGAATTCTTCACCTTCCAGATGTATTTCCGGTTTCGAGGTTGATCTCAAGGGTGTTTCCCCATTGAGTTTTGTAGATAAGCATTCGATTGTTTGAGGAGAATCCGAACGTTCCGCCAGCGAACCATTGCGGCGATTCGTCGGACATGCCAGTTGGAATTCGTTCCTGTGGCCAGAGATCGGTTAATGGTATCTGGCGCACGAGCACACCATGATCTGGTCCCGAGCCGCCAAAGGGGCGGCCAGGATGGTCTCGACGACGATAGATAGTAAGCGCACCGGGTCCGAAACCGCCGCCTACGAAAATGAGAAACTCCGCGTCGTCTGTCACGAGTACGTACGGGCAGATCGCGGGAAAGCGATCTGCGCGATCAAAGATCACGCTCCACAGCGGACCGATCCACGACGTATCAGGTCCATTCAACCGAAGCCCCTCGTTCGGGTCGACATAGCGACGCAATACGCGAAAAGCTGATGAACGCGGTATCTGGCCTTGCGAATTCTTGGGATCGTCAAAAGTGAGTTGGTTGACAACCAGAGTGGTGCTGCTTGCTGACAGGGTCGCGGAGATGCACGGGAGAAGTGCGCGAGCGTGCGCCTGCAGGGAAACGAATACAAGTCCGAGTAGGCATTCAAATGCGCGGCAGATTGGGCTAGGCATTTTAGGAACTCCACCGGTTGAGGTCACACAATGTCGTAGATGATACGACTCTGCATGAGCATGGAGATTTTGCGTCATCATCCTGCCTGCTCTTCCGCCTCATCGGAATTGCCAAAGACTTCTTCTCGAATAATCCGTTCAGTCGCCTCATTCAAATATTCATGTAATGCCTTTTCAATCTGAATGTATTCGGGCCACAGTGTCTTGTCGATGAACGACCTGGGCGCCCGGACCACAACCGTCGTGCGGCGCTGGCGGGGATACCGATATGGCTTGAGCCCGTAGCGGCGGCAAAGCGCGGTGAAGAGACGCCGGTTCCACTGATCGACGAGCTTGAAGTGGGTTTCTACCGGTTTTTCGATCTGCTCCGCGGCAGCAAGTGCTTTCCGCACCCGGTCAATTGCCGCCGCCGCCGCGTCACGCTCTCCTGCGGTGGTGGCTCCCTCGAACAGCGCGGAGATTTTGCGCAACTTCTGGCGGAGTTCCTGTTCAGTGGTCATTGATCTCGTGCCAAGGCAGTCGCAATGCGCGCATGGAAAAGTTTACCGGTTCAATGCCGCTTAGCACCACCGTCAAACCTCAGAAATCAAAGTCGATTCCGAATCTTCAAATCCTTCGACAAATACAGATTCCCAGTGACCACTGGGGTATCACGGCTTAGGGGAAGGATCACAAGGAGAGGGTAGCGGTAAACTGAGGTTGCCCATGGAAGCAAGCGATTCCAAAACCATTGCGATCCTTGCCGAAAAGCCTTCAGTCGCGCAGGACATTGCCCGCGTGCTCGGCGCCAACGTGCGAGGCAAAGGATATCTCCAAGGCAACGGCTATGTTGTCACCTGGGCGATCGGGCACCTCGTTTCCCTTGCTCAACCTCACGAGATCACCCCTGAGTGGCGGCAATGGCGCTTCGATCATCTGCCGATCCTGCCCACGCATTGGCCGCTGGTCATCTACGAGAAAACCAAAGATCAATTCGAAGTGGTGCGGAAAATCCTGACCTCCGGCCGGGTGTCGCGAATCGTCTGTGCGACAGACGCCGGGCGGGAGGGTGAACTGATCTTCCGCTACATCTACGAAGCGGCTGGGTGCAGAAAGCCTGTCAGCCGACTCTGGATTTCCTCATTGACTCCAGATGCCATCCGCAAGGGGTTCGACTCGCTTCGTCCAGGAAGCGATTACGATCGCCTGGCGAATGCTGCCACCGGCCGAAGCAGAGCTGACTGGCTCGTTGGCATGAATCTTTCGCGTGCCTATTCGATTGTTTACAACGAGGAGCTTTCGGTCGGGCGGGTGCAGACGCCGACCCTCGCCATGATCGTTGATCGGGAACTTGCTCTCCGGAGCTTCGTACCCGAAGACTATATCGAGGTCGTAGCCACATTTCAGGGACAAGAGAGTTCAAACAAGGAGAGCTATCAAGGAACCTGGTTCCGTTTTCCAAGCGAAGCCTGGCAACGATAACGACGGCCTGGCAAAGGCATCGCGACTGCCAGCCGATGGCGAAGAAGCCAACCGCATCGTCCTGCGCGGCCGAACGGGGAAAGCGGCCATCGAGTCACTCACTTCCGAGACAAAGCGGATGCAACCGCCGCTGCTGTACGACCTTACAGAACTTCAGCGGCATGCCAATCGTCTCTACAGTTTCAGCGCACAGCAGACCCTTGACCTCGCCCAGGCTCTCTATGAACGGCATAAGCTGATCAGCTACCCGAGGACCGATAGCCGCCATCTTTCCGCCGATGTTGCCAGCACGGTTCCAGGTATCGTCTCTGCGATTTCGACAAGTTATATGCAGCAACTGGCTGCCGGCACGGGACAGCGCCCCTTGAGCAAGAGGTTCGTAGACGACAGCAAGGTGAGCGATCACCACGCCATCATTCCCACGGCTGTCTCTCCCGAGAAGGCCCACCTTGCGGAGGACGAGCGCAAGATCTACGACCTGATCTGCCGGCGCTTCCTCATGATGTGGCATGACGATTACCTCCAGGCGGTGACGACCGTGATTACGGCGATCACGAATGGAGAGATCGTGGACCGCTATCGAACCACGGGGACCCTCGTGCAACAGATGGGCTGGAAGGTACTCGATATCGGGGCGGAAGGGCGGCGACGAGAAGCGAGAAGCGGTGCTGAAGAGGGAGCGCCGGAGCAAGTCCTTCCCGTAACACTTGCCAAAGGACAGTTCCAGGACGTCACAGATATTGAAGCCCGAAGAAGAAGACCCGGCCCCCGAAGCGATTCACTGAGGGCACACTGCTGACTGCGATGCAGACAGCGGGCCAGACATTGGATGAGAGGGAACTGTCCGAAGCCATGAAGGAGACCGGGCTGGGCACGCCCGCCACGCGGGCGGCAACGATCGAGGTGTTGTTGAAGCGAGGCTTCATCGCCCGTGCGGGGAAGAACCTCGAGGCGACAGACAAGGGTATCCATCTCATTGATGTGGTTCATCCCGAGGTGAAGAGTCCGGCGATGACCGGTCAGTGGGAAGCATTTCTTAAAAAGATTCAGCAGGGCGAATCCCGGCTGGAACCATTTCTAGGTGGCATCAGTGAATACGTTCGCTCCGTAGTCAGCAAGGTGGGCCAAACAACGCCGCTCGCTCCACGAGCAAACGTTGCTGATTCACCAAAACATCCCGAATCTCGCGCTCCCATAGACGCAAAGAAGTTCTCAACCTTTGCAACGCTCACCGAGCTTCTTCAGAATGCGTTCGGCTTCTCAGCTTTCCGGCCCAACCAGGAAGCTGTCTGCGAAGCAGTCACGGCAGGCAAAGATGCCCTGCTCGTCATGCCGACAGGTTCGGGCAAGTCGCTTTGTTACCAGTTGCCGGGATTAGCTCGGGGTGGAACGACTCTTGTGATCAGTCCACTCATCGCTTTGATGGATGATCAGGTCCATAAACTCAAGGAGAGAGGCTTCGCCGTCGAGTGCATCCATTCAGGCCGCGATCGCGAGACATCCCGCCGGGTCTGTTCCGATTATTTGACCGGCAAGCTGCAGTTCCTCTTTATTGCGCCGGAAAGGCTTCGAGTGACAGGCTTCCCCGAAATGTTAGCCAAGCACAAACCATCGCTGATCGCGATCGACGAGGCGCACTGCATATCGCAATGGGGACACGATTTTCGTCCTGACTATCGGATGCTCGGCCAGTATCTGCCAAGCCTTCGCCCTGCTCCGGTGCTGGCACTCACAGCCACGGCGACGCCTCTCGTCCAGAAAGACATCGCCGCCCAGCTCGGCCTCATCGAGCCAACACATTTCATTCACGGTTTTCGCCGGGAAAACATCGGGATCGAGATTGTGGAAGCCTTACCCTCCCAGCGTCCTTCGCTCGCACGGGAGATATTGATCGACGCCAGACACCGGCCCGCGATTGTTTACGCTCCGACTCGCAAGCAGGCTGAAAATCTGTCGGAAGAATGGGCAGGCGAGTTCAAAGTTGCCAGCTACCATGCCGGACTCGACGCCGAAAGGCGGCGGCGGGTACAGGAAGAATTCATGGCAGGAAAGCTCGATGTCATGGTGGCAACCATTGCATTCGGAATGGGTATAGATAAGCCGGATGTTCGAACCGTGATTCACACCGCGCTGCCGGGCAGCGTGGAAGGCTATTACCAGGAGATCGGCCGCGCCGGGCGCGATGGAAATCCGAGTCGCGCCATTCTCATGCAGTCCTATGGAGACCGGCATACCCACGACTTTTTCTTCAGTCGTGATTACCCGGACGTTGCGTTGATGGACCGAGTGTTTGCAAGTCTCCTCGTCAGAACCTCAGCCCAAGGAAAAGCTTCGCAAGACTCTGGGCATCGAGGATGAACTCTTCGACAAGATCATTGAGAAACTTTGGATCCATAAAGGTGCGGTCCTGGACTTCGCGGAGAATGTGAACCAAGGTGAGAAGGTATGGCGAGCATCCTACATAGCACAGGGCGACCAAAAGCGGGCGCAGATCGATCAGATGATTCGCTTCTCGGAAAACAATCATTGCCGCATGATGTCGCTGGTTCGCCACTTTGGAGACAGCTCGGACGGCGCCACCAGCTGTGGTGTGTGCGATTTTTGTGCTCCAGCGAAATGCGTTGCGCAGAGATTTCGAACTGCAACGGACGTTGAGCGGTCGGCCCTCTATCGAGTGTTGAGCGCGATGAAGTAGATCCGCACCCGATCGACTGGCAAACTATACACGGAACTATTCCCAGGAAACGAAATCAGCCGAGATAACTTCGAGGAGATTCTGGGGGCAATGGCCCGCGCAGGACTCTTGATCTTTGCAGATGCCGTCTTTGAGAAGGACGGCAAGCAGATCCCGTACCGCACGGTGAGCCTTACCCCGGCAGGGCGAATGACCAATGAGACTATGCCGGTGCTCTTCGTCTTGAAGGAGGCGGCACGCCCAGTTTCCAAACGCAAGCTCTTGAAGAAATCGGGGAAATCAAAGGGGGCTCGAGCAGCTGCGGTTCGAAAACCAGGTGGAACCAAAGTAGCGTCCGTGTCCGAGTCAGATCAGCGTCGGATAGAGCAAGCGCTGCGCTCATGGCGCTTAGGCGAGGCCAAACGCAGGCGGGTTCCGGCATTTCGAATCTTTGGCGATCGAGCACTGCTTACCATCGCTGCGACCGCACCAAGGAATGAGGCCGAATTATTGACTGTGCAGGGCATCGGAGCCGGCATTGCTAAGAAGTATGGGTCGCACATCTTTCGAGTGATTGCGGCTGCGCGCTGATCTTCGGCGGAAGTCGATGAAACTTGTCACACAAGACTGCCATGCTCCGGCGCAGTTCTCAGATCTGACCCATTGCGCGATAACATGGATCGCCGTGAGAATGCGGCGTCAAGAGGAGCTGGAATGTCCCCGATCTTTTGCTCGTTCATACTCTCCTGCCTGTTAGGCCATGGAATCGCACAAGCAGCACCATCCGAACCCAAGACCGCCATAGAGTGGTTCCAGCGCGCCAACGATCAAATGAACATCCGCATGCCCGGCTCGGCTCCATTTCACATGACGGTTAAATTCCGAGCCTTCCCCGGCGAAGAACTTCTCGGAATGAAAGAGAAATCTCAGATCATAGTGGGCGATGGGGTCTACGAGGAGATCTGGCTGGCCCCTCATCATTGGCGGCGCGAGGTGACGTTCGGCAGCTATCACGCGGTCGAAGTCGAGACCGGCCAGGGGCGTAAGATACAGGCTTCGTCCGGTTACGAGCCGAGCCGCGTGCTGACTCTGCTCTGGGCACTGCTTTATCCGGTTACTCGCGATGCGGCTTCGCGCGAGTTCCAAAATGAAGGCGGACCCGCCTGGAAGGTCGATCATGTTACGGTCGGCAACCTTGTGCTGGTCAGGATCTGCCGATCCGTCGGAAATGAATCAGGAAACATCGCCGATTCCTACTACTTCTTCCCGCAGGGCGCTCTGCTGATCGAAAACGGCGCAGGCATCACGATCAGTCGGGAGCACGACAAAGTCTTCGCGAGTAAGATTGTCCCGACTCACATCTCTGTAGGCGCGCGCGAGCGGGAACTGGTCAAAGCGGAGGTAACGATCGAACCGCAGGGGCGGCCCGATCCCTCCCTTTTCGACCTGCCTGGCCCCCCGCCGAGCCGGGTGAGACACTGCGGCCGCTAACCTCGCTGCCTGGGTACGGCGTCAAGATGCCCAATCTTGACGAGGATTACAGCTGGTTCAAGCCTGGGTCGGGCCGCACCAGACCCGGCCTGGTGATTTGGAGAGTCCTCGACAGAGACGGAAGATTCCGGGAAGTGGAGCTGATCTTCGCTTTAAGAGAGGAAGATAAACAGGACGCGGCGAGCCTCATGAGTTCCATGAGAAGAGCACATCATCGCCCTCCAGAGATCGATGGTAGCCCCTGCGAAATAAGGGCTCCGGTGATATTTATGTAGGTGTCAAACCGACAATGGCTGCCCGGATGTAGTTTCGAAAGGGGTCAGTATGTCTCGTGTGTACTGGTCGCTACTGCTCTCCTGTGTGTTGATTGACGCATTCGCACAACCTGCGCCTTCTGCACAATCAGAGTCGCCCGAGCCCAAGACCTCCATCGAGTGGTTCCAACGGGCCAGCGAGCGGATGAACCTGCGCATGCCGGGCTGCTCTCCATTTCACATGAGGGTGACGTTTCACGCCTTTCCGGGACGGGAATTCCTCTCTGTAGGGCAGAAGCCCGAGATTGTCACCGGCGACGGCGTTTACGAAGAATTCTGGGCTGCTCCGCACAAGTGGCGGCGCGAGGTTACTCTGGCCAACTACCACGCGGTCGAGGTCGAGTCAGAAAAGGGGCGTAAGATGCAGGCCTCCTCCGATTACGAGCCTAGCCGTGTTCTGATGCTGCTGAACGCGCTTCTCACTCCGATCCCGCGCAATTTCTCCTCGCGGGAGTTTCGGCACCAAGGGGCTTCCGGGTGGACCATCGACCATCTGGCGAAGGGCGGTCTTTCCCTGGTGCGAATCAGCACGGATACCGGAGGCCAGGGAGCCTCGGCCTCTGATTCTTTTTATTTTCTTCCTCAGGGAACATTGGCACTCAGGAACGATCTTGGCCTCGAGACAATGTGGGAGGACGACTCCCTGTTCGCAGGTAAGATTGTGCCCAAGCATGTGAGCATTAAGGGGGGAGATCGCGATTTGCTCACGGCCACTGTCGTAGTCGAAGATGCTGGGGAAGCATCCTCCTCAATGTTTGACCTCCCTGTCTCTGTGGCCAACCCCGGCATGACCCTGCATCCGTTTCAAGCGTTCGAAGTCAAATTCCCCGACCTTGCCTTCCGGCACGGTTGGGTCAAAGGCGGAAGCGATACCAGCCAACCCGGGTTTTCGTTATGGGAAGTTCTTGACCGGCACGGAAGATACAGGGAGGTCGAACTCATTCTTGTGCTGAACGACAAGGACGCAGAGTCGATCATGACCTTCATGCGCCAGGAGCGGCATCACCCAGCGGAGGTCGATGGAAGTCCATGCCAACTCGTAATGAGCTGGGCGTTCCTGTAGCGACGCCCCGCCCCTGACGCAGAGTTTTTTGCGGAAAATGTCACCGTACCAAATGTACTTCCGAAGGGTGCGGTGGCCTTGTGACCGGTTTGCGGTAAGCAACCGGATGCTCGCGGACGACGCCTCAATGGCTTCTTAGGCGGTACCCGAGGGCACTCGGACGGTCCGCAAATCTGGGCAGGATCGACTTCTACCATCTGCTGACGCACGCCGCTAGCGGATTCGATTGTCACCGTCACGGGTAGCCAGCACGAAGATAGCCCGCAGTGACATTCGTTGCGTTCCCGTGATCGTCTACATCCTGTATTACCGCAATGAAGGCCGTATCCGGTGCAGTACAGGTGGCATCCAACTGCAACTCAATCGGACCAATCACATCAACATCATGCCGCAACGGAGCAGTTGTCCACTCTAGGAACGATGGAGGGTCGGTTTCGCTTGGACGGGGACGGTTGAGACCGCCGCCAAGGTTCATATACATCCTGGAACCGGCATCGCCCTCGTCTTCACCCAAAGAACCGTCGGCCCGCAATGCATAAGCATGATGCGTCGACTCAGGGACGGGCCAAGTTCGCTGGTTCGCCAGCCTTCGGCTTCTGGGATGACGTAGCGAAAGCGTGGCCCGTCGAGGATGCCCGTTTCTCTCCCCTTGAGCCACTGGTCGAACCACGCGAGCGCTTCGATGTGAAGGCTCTCCCAAGGCCATGCGAGTCCGTGCTCTCCCATCATGGCAACCTGCAGATGCTTGCTATTGGTCAGCCGCTCATAGGCTTTAAAAGTATGCGGTAGATGCAGTGGCACATTCTTCCAGTCGCAGCCGATATAAACAGGTATCTCGATCTGATCCAATAACGGGAGTAAATTACGATCTTCCCACCAGGCATCTCGAAACGGATGCTCCGCAGCAATAGCGCGCCAGAGGTCATCCCATGGATGCGGATCGTGGTGCAGGCTTGAGCAGGACTTTAAGGCCTGCGATGGCGGCTTCACCATTGGCCGTCTCAAACTTCTTGTGAATGGCTGGCGTGAGTAGGAGGGCGCGCATGGCGTCCAATAGCTTGCTGCGCCAAAGCTTATTCGTGTGACCAGATGTCATGCCGATCATGTAGAGAAACGGCGTGATGAACCCACTGCTCATCAGTCCGTGATGTGTGCCCGATTCATAAAGGTCGAACGTACCGGCGATCGGCATGATGGCCTTGAGGTGCGGCGGTCGTTCCACCGCGGCCTCCATCTGCGTCCCAGCGAAGTAACTGATGCCGATCATGCCGACATTGCGATCCGACCATGGTTGTTGCGCAGCCCACTCGACGAGGTCGTACATGTCACGGCGTTCCTGGCTGTCGAAAAAACCAAAGGTTCCACCGGAACCGCTCGTGCCCCTACAATTCGCGATGACGTGGACATAGCCCCGGGGGACGAAGAAATCCGTGGCGCCCGCTTCGATGAAGCCGGCCGGGGCGCCGAGATTTTGAATTTGTCGCGGGTAGGGGGAAGCGGCAATCAGAACAGGGTACTTGCCAGGCGCAGAGGGACGGTGCACATCCGCCAGCAAGGTAACACCATCGCGCATGGGCACGACAACATCGTCGTCGTTGGCCATTTCGAAGGCGGGTTGCGACAAATGCGATAGTTTCGGCCTGTTGTTTGAGGACCGTTGAGCCGACGTTGACCGGATCGGTGCCGGAAGACTGAACATTCGTCATGGCGGCGCTCCACTATTTGGGAATGCCATTTCGCTATAGTCTACCTTCTGCTCCGACTCTCTCAACTGGCGGATCGGTGATGGAAGGTCGGCGAGTGTTGAGGGATCTGCCATTTGCATCGAAAACGGCAGGCAACACGCCTCAATTTGGGGTGGGTACATCAATTGGCGACAGATGAATGTAATTTAACGCAGTTTGGACTTCTGCATTCATCGGGCGTGTATAGCCCCGTCTTTGCGTTGTAGGTATAGCCGACCTCCTTGCCACATTTTTGGCAGAAGAAAGGGGGTGCCACGTTTGCCATTTAGTCCTACCTTTAAAACGTGCAACGGGTGTTCCTATTATGCCTGCCAAAAGCAATTTCAGGGAGAGTCGTGGCCGATCGGGCTGCCCGGGTCCGTTTGTGGACGATGGAGAAGTTGACAATTTTCTGACCTCAAAGCGATGGTGGGCGGTGACTCGCCCGAAATCCAGCGCATTTGTGAAAACAGGCAAATTGGCTTATGACTCGTAGGTTACGTCGGCTCGTCGAATCAACCGGCCAATTTATGGTTGTTTCGTCAATTGGATGCGGAAGACGGCGGCCTTTGTCGAAAAGCGCCAACCACGTGCTCGCGTTCCGCAGGTGCCGAGTGAGATTGGTGTCGATACGGAGGACTATTTCGCCGTGAACAAAGTCTCTTTCCGCTGTGCCGCTGGAGTGTTTGCTTTATCAGCAATGCTTTCCTTTTGCGCGAATTTGTTGTCAGGATGCTTGCAGGGCAAGAACCCCGGCAAGCATCCTGACCACGAGCATGGGCGCAAACACGACGCGGAGTTGCTCACCGATTTTGCGCAGCGCGCGCACTACAAGGAGGCGAACTTGAAATTAAGTCCGCCTGCTCCGGGGGAAGATCGGGTCGTTTTTATGGGTGATTCGTTGACGGAGGGTTGGCACTTCGAAGCACCAGGAGGCGTGTTTTTCGCGAAGCCGTATATTAACCGCGGCATAAGCGGCCAGACCACATCGCAAATGGTGCTGCGATTCCACCAGGACGTGATTGCATTGAAGCCAAAGGTGGTGGTGATCCTGGGAGGGACAAACGACATCGCCGGTGATACCGGCCCGATGGCGCTCGAAGAGATTGAAGCAAATCTTGCCGCTATGGCGGAGATGGCGGTGGCAAATCACATCAGGGTGGTTCTTTGCTCAATCCTCCCCGTGTACGAGTTTGACTGGGCGCCCGGATTAAATCCTGCGCCGAAGATCATCGCTATGAACGAATGGATCAAGGACTACGCGGCGAAACACGAGCACGTGTATGTGGACTACCACTCGGCCATGAAGGACCAGCGTGGCGGATTGCCTGCGAAATTAAGCGAGAACGGTGTGCATCCACTCCCGGCTGGATATGAGATCATGGCGCCGCTGGCGCAGGCGGGGATTGAGAAAGCACTGGCGCGCTGGCCTGGAGGTACGGTCCCTTCAGGGTAAGAGTCCGCGGTTGATCGCCCAGCATACGGGAAAAAGGCTACGAGCACGCTCCGCGTTTCTAATTCGGCGAGGGCCGCTCGATGTGATCAATCAAGATTTTTTCCGTGGGAATCTTCGCCGGATCAGCTTGAGGCCCAGCGGAGCCAAATCCCAATCGGAAGAGGGAATACCCTCCGTTCCCAAACCTGTGAGGTCAAATTTGTATTTTCCGGACAAGCCGATCTATCCTCGATGCAGGACAAATGCGGCCATGGAAGTCCGATGCTCAAATGCACGACCGGATCGTCATGCGAATCGATTGGAACAATCCTTGCGTTGAGGTCCATTTTCATTGCCCGATCTGGAATGGCGTCGTCGGGTTTGGATTCGACCAGGTTCTTGCGGTTGGGTCCGTGATTGGCGATGACCAGCGCATAGCCGTCGATCTGCGTCGGAACGCGGTGAACAGCTATCTTGCAGCGGTCGGCCAGGGCATTCTGCAGCATGGTTTGCAGCATCGGGTTTTGCGCCCTGAGTCCACGCTGGCTGATTTTTTGCCAAGCGGGCAGGTCGCCCTCGCCTACCTTTCCGACAACGTCGTACTTGTCGTTCCACACCCACCCCGGCGCTCCAATGATGCGATCCTTTGATACCGGAAGGATCGGGAAATACGCCATCATGATCGTCATGCCAAGCGGCATACGATTGCTTCGTATTGATCACCGCCCGGAACAACTTGCAGGTGCCACTGATCGGGACCATCGTTGCTTGGCCGCATGGAAACCACATCGAAGGCAAGATGGGCACGAACCATGGCGTCTCTACCGGCTGAGGCGTTAGCCGCAGGCGTGTTGCTGGCCTGAGCGACGACCGAAGTTACTGCCACAAAAATGGGGATGCCATTCAGCAAAATGGTTCGAGTAGCTTCAAGCAAAAATGAGCGGGGATTCAGCATCAGTAGCACTATATAGGACGAGTCCTTGCACGTTCAGGGAGGAGATACCTGCCCGACGCTTCCAGGCTTTCCTTCAGAAGTATGAATACTTCATACTTCCCACCACGCAATTACCTCCGTTCGACGTCAACACGCCTTATCCAACGGAGATCGCCGGTGTCCACTTCAACAACTACATCGACTGGATGAAGGCCTGCTGGTACATCTCGGCCACTGGAAACCCGGCAGCCTCCGTGCCGGCCGGATTTACGCCCGAAGGCCTTCCCGTCGGCGTGCAGATCGTGGGTCAGGATAAGCAGGATTTCAGTGTCCTGCAGCTTGCGTACGCATTTGAACAAGCAACGGGGTTCGAGAAGAGACATCCGCCGATCCCGTAGAAGAATATATTGGCTTTCGGACTGGAACAGTTGGAGCCTCGATAAGCTGTCTTTCAGCTAACGAGAATAGGGCAACCCACTCATCGACCGCCTGCAATGCCCAGCCTTGCGGATTTTGCGGCTTTGCGAGTGAGTTGTCGCCGATGAGGAACCTGCAAGAAATTGGCCTCAAAGCGAGTGTCGGCGGTGATTCGGGAGGAATGTACTTCTTTGTCACGGCAGACGAGCGCACTTGAGTAGAATCGGGATCGGAGAGTCCACATTCACTTCTCGATCATTAAGTTCATTGCGATTGCCGTTTTGGGGATTCGTTGCGGTCCTTGCCATGTTCCGTCGGGCCTTCCGGACCGGCGAAGATCCATCCGACGACGGTCCGCGTGCGCTCGTCTCGGAATTCGTCGGACTTTGGATCGGTGGCTTCTTCCTCGCGTGGAGCTTCACTGTTAATAGCAAGAACCTTTAATGGACATTACGCGCCATGGCAGTTTTCGCCGCGCTCGTCGGATAGGACTCTCAGTCTATTTCGCAGGCACCCAGGAAACTCCTGAGGACTCAGTTAAAGAATCCATCGGCTGCAAGAGCGACACAACTGACCTTCATCTTGAGTGAGGCAGCGCCCAGGAACCATACAAAAATGGATTGTTGGCGTGTCGTGGGCAAACAGGAAGTAACCCGTTTTTGCATCAACGAAAGGAGTTTCCCGCGATGCAACGCACCTTTCAAGACGTAAAATGGGTTGCATGGAAAGGCAAGTGACCAAGCCTCAGGGCTACAGGCAATCGGCCTCAGAGCAATTGCTCTGCTTCTTCGTACTGTGACTTCCGTACTGTCAGTCGCTTTTATTCGCAGGTATGAGCGGGATGATCTCCTTCCTCCTGCAAACTGTTCTGCTCATGTTCGTGGTTGCCCGTTCGCCCGCGTTTGGACGGTGTGCGTGACGCAAACCTCAGTCCTGGGTTTGCTCCCCACGCTATTCATCCTTCAGAAGAGCCGTATGCGTAGACGCGCTCGTACGGATCTGTGCGGGGGGCGATCCGTGAGGATCGTCCCTACCGCGACCATCAAATGAAGTCTCATTTCCATTGAGCGGCCGGAGGAACAAGGTCAGCGTTAGTTGGTGGCGGCGTCGCGCAAGCATCATGCAGGCTACTCGGGGGCGCCGCCCGCGATCGTGGGTTCCGTCACCTCGATGCACGGTCGGCGTCGATGTTCTTGAGGAGCATGGACGATGCGCTGGGCGAAATGATTTCGACCAGATTAGCCTCCCCTTCTGCACCTAATCCGAAATGGACCGGTCCGAGGCTCGACGACGCGTAGCAGACGCTTGAGGTCTGGTGGTTATGTAGCGTGGCTGTCTTTGTCATGACCTTGATGCGTGCGCCAATGCCGTCGCGATTGCTTCTGACTCCGTGGAGCGCAATCTCCAGCCAGTGATTCGAATTAGGAGTCCGATTCATCCAGAGTTCAGCGTTTCGATCCAGCGAAGTAACCACCGCGTCGACCCGTCCGTCGCCGTCGAAATCGCCGAATGCGCAACCTCTGTGGTATGCGGCGGTCGCGTCCACGAATCCCGACTCGGCGGTGAGAGCCTGCAACTTTCCGCTGCTGCCCAAATTGCGAAACACCGTGTTAGGCTGTTTCGCAGCCATTCCTGCCGCCATGGATTCCCAGGAAACGTGTCCGCGTGCCACGAAAATATCCTTCCAACCATCGTTGTCGAAGTCATACACCGCGGCGCCGAAGCCTGCCATCCGAATGCTCTGTGCACCCATTCCACTGGAGACCGTCACTTCCTCAAAGTCTCCCTTGCCTGTGTTTTTGAGAACCGGAAAGGTCTGGCCCTCAAGCGCAACGTAGACAATGTCCGCAAAGCCGGTATTGCTAAGGTCGCGGAAATCGAGGCCCATTCCGGAGATTGCGTTGCCATCTTGGGGCAACATGGTGTTGGTCTCGAATCCAACCTCCTCGAATCTGTTTCCCAGGTTGTGGAATAGAAAGTTCTCGTTTGCATCGTTAGTCACAAACAGGTCCTGCCTGCCGTCGTGGTCGTAATCCGCTACGCCAACAGCCATCCCCTTGCCCACATGGTCGCGAATGCCCCACTCTTTCGAGACATCCTTGAATGTGCCGTCTCCCTGGTTCAGAAAGAGCTGGTTCGGCGAGCCCTTGTAATGACGCGGATGGCAATAGTCGTTGCACAGGGCGGTGTCCGTGTATTGCCAGCGCAGGTAGTTGACGACAAACAGATCAAGCAGACCGTCATTGTTCACGTCCACCCAAGCGGCCGCCACTGCCCACAGAGGTCCGAACTCGGGATCGTTCGACTTGTCCAACCCGGCCTTCACCGTCACGTCCGTGAATGTGCCGTCGCCGTTGTTGTGATAGAGCGTGTTGTGGTGAACGCCGGCAACAAATAGGTCCGGATGTCCGTCGTTGTCGTAGTCGCCTGCAGCGACTCCGATGTCAAATCCTGTTCGGTCAGTCCAGCCTGCTCCGTCACGTCGGTAAAGACACCCTTGCCATCATTCCGGTAGAGGCGGTTGGAGTATTTGGTCGAGGATTTCTTCAGGGTCGCCAGGTCGGCGCCGTTGGTAAAGAATATGTCCGGACGTCCGTCGCCGTTAAAGTCGAAGACGGCGACGCCCCCAGCCATGGATTCAGGGGGGTTGAAGGCCTTGCTTACGTCGCTTTCGAGATGGAAGGGAAGTTCCTTTAACTCAAACTTGATTGGGGAGTCGATGGCCTGTGGGGCAGCAAGGATTGCGCACAGGAGAAAGCCTACGGCAAACGCCGCTGGCAAGGCACGACGAACAGGAGACCTGCGTATATTCACGAGAGCGAGAAGTGACAAGGATTGTACCTACGCAGGCAACGACTTTCTTCAGATTCGGCCCCGCGCCGATGCCTCATATGCGGCGGGCAGAGCTGGAAGAACCGCTTGCTGCGTCGGGCCGAGTCGTTCCCATGGTGCTCCAGCCATTGGCCTCCCTCTGCCCCCCACGACACTCCTGCGGCCTCCAGCCGTTCGCGTAGTCTGGGTAGACAAGTCACTTGAAGTTTTCTCCATGAGGACTGATCATGACGAATAGAGAAGCCGGAATCAATGTAAGCTCCGTGAAATGATGGGCGACCAGGCGGCCGCAAAACTCAGCGCTTCCGCTGACTCAAACACCTTCGGTGCCCCGATCGCTGCCTACGCGGTCGACCAGGTCTTTGCGGATATCTGGACTCGTCCCGGTCTGGACAGGCGCTCCCGCAGCCTAGTTTCGATGTCCGTCATGATTGCCATGCGTCAGCCCCATGAATTCGCCATCCACATGGGGGCCGGGCTCAATAACGGCCTCACATTGAAAGAAATCGAGGAAGTTCTCATCCAGGCGCTGCCATACGTTGGCTATCCTGCCATCGCAACAGCACTGGCTGCTGCTGCCGAGGTTATCAAGGAGCATGGTCTGGACGTCGACGAAAACTACGCTGGCCACCGCGGCCTGCTTTGACACTAAACGGCATTACTGCGCGTGACCGCCTGATCCTTTAGAGATCGCCGGTTAGATGGCAGCGTCCCAACAAGCCCAGGTTCATCCTCGTTGCGATGGACCTGGGCTTTAGACCGGACCCCAGTATGCACCGGGCCCACAGTGGCCCATCAGAGTGCGGATAGAAGGCAGGCAACGTGGGTGGCGTGAATATAACCTCGGGAACAATGGTTGAGGAACGAATCAGATGATGTCCGAGGGAAAACTCCCACTTCAACTACGGAACGAAGCTGAACTGAAACACGTTCCGCTTCGTTCCCTGATCGAGTGTCGGAGGTGTTGAACAGTGTCAAGGGTCAAGATGAACGTCCTCGCGGATGCCCTTGACACTGTTCAACACCTCTGCCGGAAAGGTTCTGTGTTCAGACTAGAACGGCCGCCACGTCGGCCTTGACATTTTTGACCTTCTCATAGAAGGCGGTCATCCGACCGCGATGCCACAGTACATCCCTGCTCTTGTGAGCCTGGCGTTTTCATCGTAGTGACGCTGGACAGAATGTCAGCAGTCGACCGCCGACCAGATCACGGTTACGGTTGGATTGATTTGACACATAACCACAATAGCCCCACGATAAGCAGCAGGAGTGCCAGATGTTCGAACGATTCGACGATTTTGCGAAGCAGTATGAGAACGAAAAGAACGGCCGGAAGGACGCCCCGGCTCAATGGGAATTCCTGAAGCACTGCGTTTCACAGCTTTCGAGTCAGCACAATAGCTTCGACGGTCACCCGTTCGACTGGAACGTCGATGATGGGGCAGCGATTCTTTGTCTGAAGGAAGTTGCGGCGCAGTTCATCGACGAAAGCAAGCGAGACTTTGCACGAAAGGGATACCGAATCCGTTTCGGCCAACGTCCGCTCGGAGCGCACGAGGCTTACTCTGAGCCGCTTGTTCATTCGGAGGAGTGGGAACTCAAACCGAGTGTGCTTGAGGATGAGTTCGTGTGGCTCGTGGACGGTAAGAGGTACCTGCCGGAGCATCTAGCAGAGGCGGTCGCGCTGATGTTGACGAGTTGCCTCGAAGAGTTCGAAGAGGCGCGCAGGTTGTGAAAGAAGAGACACTCATTGTAAGGTGCTGTGACCTTTACATGGCGGTGACTCGCCGTGCGCCGGGATAAACCGACATGTTGTAGGGGTGCAAGTCCCTGCAGGAAATGAAATAGCGAATCCATCCTGACCTCTAGTCTTGCGTGGCACATCGCGAGGTGTGTGACGAAGCGTAGATCGAGGCATCGGTGGGCGGGTGATTGAGCTTCGAAAAACCGCTAGATCACGCACAGAAGAGGCCGGGGTCAATTCGTACCTGTCTAGCTGGGAGCCTCAGTGGTGATTCGATTCCAAAGCGCCCCAAAACGGACATCGCTTCGCCTAGCGGACCACTTCAGGTACCATTGCGATCGAAATAAAGGGAATCGACGAGTCTGATAGGCTCGATCGAGCCACGCGTAGGTGTTTTCGCGATCCTTCAGGCCAAGGTAGACAACTGCGATTAGATACGGATCCACATACACATGTCTTGATTCTTCCTTCAACTGGATTCAGCGTCTCCATTGCACCATGGCGATCTCCTGCGGCCGCTTCGGTGAATCCGATTTCAGCAGTGATGATAGGTCGGCTCAAATCCATTCAACTTCTTAACCTGTTTCAGATCTTCGAGCGCTTCTTTGTAGCGTCCTTCGCATGCAAGCGACCTGCTTATTCCCGATCGGCAAGTACGGAATGTGGATCCAAGCTTAGAGTCTGCTGGTAGTAACGGATGGAATCGTCATAATGGCCGGAGTAATACTTCACGCAACCTAGTTCGGCTATCAGCATCGCTGAATGCGGATCGAACTCCATCATGCGCTCCAAGTCCTCTTCGGCGTGACGATAGCGCCCGTTGACAAAAAGCAGATGAGAAGTGCAGCCGAGTTGCCAGATCGCGTGATCTCTGGTGTCGGCTTCCTCCAATTCGCTTTGCGCCGAAGGAAGATTCCAATCGTAGAGCAGATCGATAAGGCCCAGGATTCCGTGGGCCTGGTTCATCGATCGATCAAGCGTTGAGGGCGCGCTCGAGCATATCCACACGCACGAAGGCATGTGGTCGCGTGGCAGCTCGTCGTAGATTCCCAACGCCAGGTGGCCTTCCGCCATCGACGAATACGCAAATGCAAAGGAGGGGTCGAGGCGTACGGCTTCTTCAAAGTCATGAATGGCTTCGTGCAGGTTCGCTGGGTCGGCTCCCTAGGCGTGCAGCAGCCTCACCGCGCAGAAAACTTCTGAAATGCCGCGGGACTGGAGAATGAACGGTCTTAGCACATTCGCTTCCGAGGCCGGTGTCGAGTCGAAATGTCCAGACCCTTCACGGCATCCTGAACGATTTCGGCCTGGATTGGGCGCAGATCCCCCTCATCCGGAATGTACTGGTTGCTGCGCAGCACGGTGCCATTCTTCGCGTCGCTCAACTCCGCGCTCAACACCAGCCGCCCATCGGCATTGCGCTCCAGTGCTCCAGTCAGCAGGTAGCCGACGCCAAGCTCGTTTGCCGCATTCTGTTTGTTCACGCGGTCTGCCGCAGCCCGCGAAATCACCCTTAGCCCGGGAATCTGTGAAAACTGGCGGATCAGGGTTCCCGTAATGCCTTCGGTGAGGTAATTGTTGGCGTTGGCTCCGGTCTGGTTTGAGAAGGGAAGTACCGCCAAGACCTTTTGTTCGTTTCGAGCGCCCGCGACGTGCGAACTCCGCTTCTTCCAAGACAAGATGCCGCCAATTGCGGCGATGAGGACGATCAGGGCCAGACCAGCTGGGCCATGCTGCGCCATCCCGAGATTTCCATGTGCTCATGCGCGTCCTCCGCGCCTGCCGACGACTTCTCCTGCGCTTCGATGACCACCGGATCGTTGCGGTTTCCGGCGGAGCAGGAGGCAGGTCGACCGGATCCGCAGAAGGTATGTTTGGCTCGGTGACTTCTGGCTCAACGGCCGTAACCGGAGCGATGAAGCGGTAACCGGAGCCGGAGATTGTCTGCACAAACTGCGGCAGGTCTGAACTGTCACCAAGAATCTGGCGAATCTTGCGGATTGCCGTGTTGATTCCGTGTTCGATATCGACGAAGACTTCCCGCTCCCAGAAACATCCCGGCAATCTCATCCCGGGTAACAACCTGTTCGTGTTTGGTGACCAAGAGGACGAGAAGTTCGAGAGGCTTCCGCTCAAGCTTGAGCCTGCGGCCTTTGCGGCAGAGCTCAGATTGGCCACAATCGAGGCTGAAGTCGCCGAATTGATAGACGACAAAGGGCACTGTCCCCCCCGTAGCGTGGCTGAAGTATAGCATCGGCCAAAAGCACTCTCGCAGGTTCAGAGACTTACGCCTTCAGCTTTCTTCACCTCTGAATTTACCTTCCTGTATTGTTCGCGAACTCGAATTTGGGTCTTATCTTACTCCGAGCCGGCAATTCCCGGCAATGGAGGAAGTCATGAGAACAGGAAATCTGAGAACTGTGCCGGTGCTGAGCGCGTTGGCGCTTGTAACCATGGTCGCTCCCTACGCGCATGCCGGTTGCGGCCTCTATCGTCCAGCATCACTCGACGCGAGTTCGCAGCGTCAGTTCGGCTTGCCGCGGTTTGTGCGAGCGGCTTTCGTCATCGACGACGATGAAAGCCAAGATTCGAACCCAGCATGGTCGGAACCTGGAAAGAGAAATGGATATCCGAAGGCAGTGATGGAATTCCGGACGGCACCGAGGTTGACGCTGGCTACGCTCAGTGGCACAGTGACGGCACCGAGATCGATCTCTCCGGCCTGCGCGCACCCCTGACCGGCGACGTTTGCCTCGGTGAATGGATAAAAACCGGCACGCGGACTTACCAGATGAACCACTTTGGAATCCCGTACGATTCCACAGGTCAAAATCTGGTCGGCCCTGCACGCATTCAGCAATGGATAACCCTCGATCCCAAAGGGAATTCAACCTCGGGAAGATTCACCATCGATCAGTGGGACGAGGCAGGCAATCTGCTCGCTCATGTGCAGGGCAATGTCACCGGAACCAGAGTGACCATGGAAACCGGATTCCAGAGCGTTCAGTAACTTAGATCCTGATTGGCAATCGCAGGTCTCGCTCGGCGCTGATTGGATCGAAGCGTGACCTGCGTTTGCAGATCGGACCGCGAATCGCGGCCAGTTATGGCTTGTCGGAATTAAGCCGGCAAAAAATCTCGATCCCATTTCCCCACTAGCGGCTTCTCGGGGGGTAAATAGAGGCGAGCGACTTCAACTGCACCGACCACCCGCTTCGTATGCAGCGGGGAAGTTGTCGTAAACCAGGGCTCCACACGGCAGCGAGTCCCGGTCGGATCGTGGCCCGTCCGGAAATAACCCCGTTTTGCCGTTTTCGAGTTCGTCGAGTAGGGCTATGGCGCTAAGCGGGCTTCGAATGATGCCGCCGTTTCCATAACCCCCTCTAAAATTCCGTACGGCGGGTTTTCCCCAGTACGGCTTCAAGGCTGACATGTCAGATGATGCCTTCCTGTCTGTGATCTGCTTAAGCCTGCTCCCGGCGTGCGCAACACAACATCCAGTTTGCTTTCATCCTTCGTATTGTCCAAGACTGGGACCTGTAATCCCGTACTGTGCCGGGCAGGTTATCTTATTCGACACCGTCACTAGGGCCTCACGGCCTTTACCCCCAGAGGTCCTCGCTCCGGTCGGGGTTATCTTGTCCCCGTCCATCGACACTTATTGACCTCATCCGAGCCCCTCGCGTGCACTCTCCGGTTTCCCGGCATTCGCTGGTTATACGGAAAGCCTTTGCTGTGCGGGAGCGCCTAGGCTGCCGCGCGAGTGGTTCCGAGCTTTCACTGTTAATCCTTGTCAGCATGCAGCCCTCTATGACCACGGAGAACCCGCCGGTTGCTAATACCCAGTTCCTTCACCGGCGGCACAGCCTTCATCTACGGAAGAAAGATTCGGCGTTCTCATCCATCCCACCACAGTCCGCTACCAGTGGGACCGCCTTTTCGCAGCTAGCGGTTCGCTCCTTTCGCTACAGCCTGCTGACTTGCTAGCCCCCTGACGGACCCGACGCTGCTCGCGCTTTGCCGGCTGGGACGTTTACTCCGGAGCATCGGCAAGAGAGATCACCCTCTCTGCCGTCCGGTATGACTACAGTAGCAACTGGGCAAGTTCTACTGGCAGGTACTTCCCCTGCTGGATTAACAGCTAGCTTCGCTGCACCTTCCGTATTGGCGGTGACTCGCCGTGCGCCGGGATAAACTGACATGTTGTAGGGGTGCAAGTCCCTGCAGGAAAGGAAATAGCGAATCCATCCTGACCTCTAGTCTTGCGTGGCACATCGCGAGGTGTGTGACGAAGCGTAGATCGAGGCATCGGTGGGCCGGGTGATTGAGCTTCGAAAAACCGCTAGATCAGGATGCCGACTCCCTGGTGAGTAGGAGGACGGCAATACGGTAGCTGCGTTACACGCGAGCAGTTGCCCGGTCCTGCATAGTCGTTAGAGCCCGTGCACGCTGAGACAACAACATGGACAAGAACCGGGAGATCTCCAGTGCGCCTTTGGCATCACGCGAAGGCCGGTCCGTGAAGGCCCAAAGCCGCACGACGGACATGCACGTGCTGGAGAAGTCGGACTGCGCCATAGTACCTGTGAACCGTCCGAACAAGGGAAGGCAACTTCCTGCGGAGGGTGAGAGGGAAGGGTGCAGCTGGAGGAGAACATCGTTTAGGCGCACATGCTCCTGACTTCGGTCAACTCTACCTTGTCGTGCGCGCCAAGTTCCTCAGCAAGGACAGCCCTGCTGTCCACGACTTCAAGAGGGCAACCTCAAAGCTGATAGCCGAAATCCTGCTTGCCGATTCAACGGATTCGTCCACGACTCAGGCTTGAAACAAATGGATGCCGGTCCAAACACGTACGGATAACTTCCGAGTAATCCGGGCATTACGGCTGATTCTCTGAACCCGAATACTCCGTGACTTTCCTGTTACAAGCGACAGTACTGACAGGAAACTTAGAAGTTGTAGCCGACGAACAGGCGAAAGACTGGAGCTTGCGCGGACCACAGGGCTGTCTTCATCTCGACAAACATTTTGTTTTTTTGTGCGCCCGCGAAGATGTTAAAGCCGGTTTTGTAGTTGAAATTGCTGAAACTGACACTACCGCTGCTGGCGCTCTGACTGATGAAGTTGAACGATGGACCCATGGCGAAGTACGGACTCCATTTACCGTGAAATGTCGTGTTGAAGCGGTAGACTCCTTCCGCGTTGATGGCATACATGTCCGTCAACTCTCCGAAACCGAATTCGACGTTGGGCCGGAACAACAGGTGCGGGCTAAAGAACGGACCGAACTGAGCCTGGGGGCCAAACATAAACAACTCGGGGCTGAGGCCAGTTCCAATTTTTCCGCCGACATGCCAACGGCGGGCTTCGCCCTCAATCTGCTTCGATACGTTGTTCACCTGGGGAGGGGGTGTCGCTGCTCCGCTGTTAGCGGCCTCACCGCCGGGGAGGATTACAGCGATGCTTTCGGCCACTTGCGTGCCGTCCGCGTCCGGCGCACCACCGTTAACGCGAACGCGGGTACCGGGCTTGACGGTTCCTTTGTGGACGGTGCCGGCCGCATAGGTAAACAGATGATACTGGTGATCGTCCGATTGAACGACGAGAGTATGCTGCGTCATGGAAATCACGGTTCCTTCGACGACATGGTCGTTGCCTTGCGTCTGGGCCGATTTTGCCGAAGGCGCATCGGGAGGGTCTTGTTGGGCTAGAACTGTTACGACAGGGAAAGTGGACACACAACAAATAGAGAGAACGAGCAGAATACCGGCTCGCATGCAACTCCTCCTGCTGCTTGGTTGCGGGATTCAATTGCGTGGATGTCAGAAACAATCGGCTGCACTGAAGCTAAATTCTCCTGACCTTTAAAGTTTGGTCTCTAGTTCGCGTGTTGTGAGAGAGTCCGTAATCTATCAACCCTGTTAGTTATCACAGGTGTAAAGGACTTGTGATTGATCGAGGATTGCAGGAGGCACTGCTCAGCGGGCGAAGTGTACACGCAAGGTCAAAGGAGGAGAGATATGAGCCGCAGAGTTAGTCTAGGTGAAGTGGCACTCGTGACAGTTTCGGGCCTCTTCAGTGCCTTGCCGGGTTGGGGCACCAGCGCGCACATGCAAGGCGGCGGGACGCCCCCAAACATCCTCGTGATCATGGGCGACGACATAGGCTGGTTCAACATCGGTGCTTACCACCAGGGGATGATGGCCGGGCGCACACCGAATCTGGACAAGCTTGCTTCCGAGGGCGTGAGATTCACCGATTACTACGCCGAGGCAAGCTGCACCGCGGGCCGCGCAAACTTTATCACCGGCGAACTACCGATCCGTACCGGAATGACCACCGTCGGCTAGGCAGGTTCTTCGATCGGCTTGCCCGCTCAAGCGATCACCATCGCTACCGTGCTCAAGTCCATGGGCTACGAGACCGGTCAATTCGGCAAGAACCATCTCGGAGACCTCAACGAATTCCTGCCGTGCGTGCATGGTTTCGACGAATACTTCGGTTACCTGTACCACCTCGACGCGATGGAAGATCCCTTTCACCGCAACTACCCTCAGGCTCTGAGGGATAAAGTTGGCCCGCGCAATCTGGTGCATTGTTGGGCAACCAATACAGAGGATCCGACCGTGCAACCACGCTGGGGCAAGATAGGGAAACAGAAGATCGTGGACGAGGGACCACTGCCACCGCATCCCATGGAGAGGATCAAGTACAACATGGAGACTGTGGACGAGGTGTTCCTAAGTTCTGCCACCGATTTCATGGCAAAGGCCAAGGGCGATGGCAAACCATTCTTTGTTTGGCTGAACCCGACTCGAATGCATGTCGAGACCCATCTATCTCCTAAATACGATGCGATGCGTACGCCGGAGAATGGCTGGACTATCCAGGAAGCAGGGATGGCGCAACTTGACGATGTTGTCGGAGGCGTTTTGCAGAAGCTGAAGGAACTGGGAGTGGATGACAACACCATCGTGATCTTCACCACGGATAACGGAGCAGAGAATTTCACATGGCCGGACGGCGGCCAGACCCCGTTTGCCGGTGGAAAGGGAACCGCGTTGGAGGGTGGCTTCCGCTGCCCAGCCTTGCTGCGCTGGCCAGGACACGTTCCTGCCGGGAAAGTTGAGAACGGAATCTTCTCCGGCCTCGACTGGTTCCCGACGCTCGTGGCTGCTGCCGGGGATTCGAATATCGGTGAAGAGCTGAAGCAGGGAAAACAAATCGGCGGGCAAAGCTACAAAGTCCATCTCGATGGGTATAACCAGCTTGACTTGATTACGGGGAAAGCGCCGTCTGCCCGGCACGAAATCTTCTACTTCACTGAGGGTACTCTGAGCGCGGTGCGCATTGACGATTTCAAGTATCGTTTCACTGATCAGCCGACAGGCTGGTTGGGCAATACGGTCGAGGTGGATTGGCCTATTCTCACCAATCTGCGCCTTGATCCCTTCGAACGCACGGGCATGTACAACGGGAAGGATAATGGTTCGATCAATTACTACGAGTGGTTCGTTAGCCAGTTCTGGCGTTTTACCTATGTACAGCAGGAGGTGGCCAAACTCGCTCAAACCGCAATCGATTTTCCACCGATGCAGAAGGGTGGCAGCTTCAACCTGGAGGCAATTAAGGAGCAACTGCAGAAGAAAGTTGCGGCAGGGGCTCAATAGTCAGGGGGCCTGAATCACGATGAGTTTGTTTTCAAGACTGGGTCGTAGTCGCATCCGAGGCGTCAGCAAGCAGTACCTCGGCTATCAGCTTTGAGGTTGCCCGTTTGAAGTCGCGGACGACCGGGCTGTCCCGGTCCAAGGTTGCACGAGTAACCACTGGCATGGTCCGCCGCCTAAGCCCCCCGGGGGTGTAGAGGTAAGCACAGGAGGTGTTCCATGGAGATTCGCACGATCGGTATTGACTTAGGGAAGACAGTGTTTCACTTTGTAGGCGTCAACGCACGTGGGCAAGTCGTGGTTCGCAAGAAGTGTTCACGGACTCAGGTTCTGCGCTTTACCGCGAACCTGCCTCAGTGCCTGATCGGCATGGAAGCCTGCGGAGGGGCTCATTTTCTGGGCCGAGCTCTGCGGGAACAAGGCCATGATATGCGCCTGATGCCGGCGCAGTATGTAAAGCCGTACGTGAAGACGAACAAGAACGACTACATCGATGCTGAAGCATGTTCGGAAGCAGTCACCCGTACGGATCTGTGCGGGGGGCGATCCGTGAGGATCGTCCCTACCGCGACCGGAACTTCTTGAGGGAGCTATTCGCCCGACGGTTAGTGGATCACATGCACTAACTCTCGCCGCACGATATCAGGATCGCGAGTTTACAGGCGCTCCAAATTCCCTGGTTTCCGCCACAGTTTCCGACACAACCACGGGACAGGGAGCGGCTGCGCCCAGCAACAGTGCGCCTGCAGCGGCCGTGAAAACCCCATAATCCAGCGGTGCCAGAATGCCGAGCGCGACGGTCATGGTCAGAGCAAAACTGCTGAGCAGGACAGCACTGCTCCATGCAAAGACTCGCGGATAGATTCCTGCCAGCAGCCCGAACCCTAAAATTGTCTCGATGAGCGTCTCGATGGCGGACAGAGCTGGGATCAGCGCATTGGGTACAAACCAATTCAGCACCGCCACGTACTCTTCAAAGTGCTTCCAATCACCCCATGCCACGTTCTTGCTGCCATACGGCCCCAGAAAACCTAAGCGATCGGCGATGGCAACTAGGAACGCACTGCCGAGCGCCAGACGAAGAACTACGCGAGAGATTTGGAGAATTCGTCCATTCGCCATGCAAGATCACGCTCCTTATCGGAAGTTGAACAAGGTAGCCCTATCCAGCAGGAGCCTCAAGCATCAGCTTCAGCGTCTTCCCGACGGGAAGGGTTGCGGACGTTCCCAGATTAGCGGAATCCCCGCATAACGCACGGATCCAGTTGCAGTAGGGATTATGAAGATTGCGGACAGGACGAGATTGAGAGTCAGGCGGTGCGCTATCAACCCCTTTAGGGCGTTCGTCGACTCTGCGATCTATGGTCACTTCCGAGTTGGCGGTCATCCGCAAACTACGGTAGCGTTACACTTCATTCACTACAATTTCGCACACCCTTGTCCAAGACAGCGATTCAGTAAATCCGCGCAGTTGATTTCAGAGGACATGGGCATCTTCCCTCGCCGATAGTGGCAGGTTTTGTCGATGACTCGCTCTGGGATGGATTTCTATGTGTTCGGTCATCCTGCTGTCCAAGTAGTTGGCGTGTAAGTGCTGAGCTTCTGGTTCATCTGACTTTGATTCTTTTCGCTGCTGTCCAACTCTTGACTCACCACATCAGCGGCATCGGTAACTGTTCGCAGAGTTTCTTTGCGGCTGGCGGTCCTTCCAGAGGAGTGTTGAGCCATGCCCACAAGTCTCTGAAGATGAACAGCTGTTGGCGCAGCAGAGCGGCCAGATTGGAAAGCGACCAACCGAAGCTGGATTTCATCTGCAGGTACTTCAGGATCAGCATGGCGATTAATGCCGTCCATATCTGCGTCTTGACTGCATTGGCGCTGGTGCCCAGGAACGACTTCACTTTTGCGGTCTGTTTCAGCGCCTTGAAAAACAGTTCGATTTGCCAGCGGTCCTTATAGATCGCGGCCACCGTCGAGGCCGCCAGGTGGAGCAGGTTGGTGAAGAAGACCAGGATCTCTTGCTTGTCCGCGTTCCAGTACTCGATTCGCCGAAACAGGACCGGCGTCTCGCCTTGCCTGCCCAAAGAAGGCACAGAGATGATCTGGTCACTGAGCACGTTGCCCTTTTCTGGAACCGCACGCACCTCAACGGTCGTGTAGACCGTGTTGGTCTTCATCCGCGTGACGAAGAAGACCCCGTGCCGCGTCAACTGCCCGAACCACACATAATCGTTGTAGCCGCGGTCAACGGCCAGGATCGTGCCCGCTTTCAGGCGCAAGTCCCGCGCTACGTTCAACTCGCTATACTTGCCCTCCGTCACCACCGCGAACGAGGGCAGGTAGCCGTCGTGGTCCAGCAACAGATGCAGCTTGATCGCGCCCTTCTGTTGCGTGTATTTGGCCCAGTCAAACATGGTCGCCGACAGCTCGATGACGCTGCCGTCCAGACTCATCAGCTTGTTCTTGAAACGGAACTTGCGACGGCTGTGCGCCGCCGTCTCCATCTGACACTTTTCCAACAGCTGCATGAAAATCGACTCGTACAGTTCCCACGGACGGTTGGCGTTGGCATACGCCAAAGTCGATTTCTTCGGCGTGACGCTGATGCCCAGATGCTTCAGCGGGGATTCACAACTGGCCAGTCCCATGCATACTTCGCGCAGCGAGTTCAAATGCGCCAACTGGCAAAACAGCATGGCCACAAATTGCTCCCAACTGCTGAACCCCTTGGCGTTGCGCTCCGCCTGGTGGTGCTTGACTGCCCGAGCGAACTGCCCGCGCGAAAACAGTTGCAAAAGCTGCGAGTACACACTGCATACTTGAAGCATGGCTGATCCTTTCTTCTCTGAATTGGTCCTGTCTGGGAACCCACTTCAGAGTAACTGGGGATCAGCCTCCTCAAACTTTTCTCGGGTCAAACAGATATCCGCTATTTTGGACAGCAGTGAATTTCGCACGGATTCACAAAACGCTAAGGATCACACCGGCAATGGCCGCTGGCATATCTGACCACGTTTGGAGCTACGAGGAAATCGCGGCGCTGGCAAATTGAGAAGGAGATGAGATGAAAGCTCTTGATCCTCAAAGGTTACGCATGGTTCTGTGTTTCTTTGTTCAAGTACTGTTTTTGGTTGCTTTCCTCGTGGGAATTCATATGAAGGCCCGCATGGGAATTGTGTTGCCATGCGCCATAGGGGCGGTTCTCTTTTTGTTTTTAGCACTCCGCGCGGCCTACAATCTGACTTCCGATTCAAACTGAGACACTACCCAAGCTACTTATGAATAGACAAAATCGTCTATCGCTAGCGCATCAACCAAGTGCTGGCCATCGCCGCCAGATCCATGGGTGCCGCCAGCATCAGCCGTGTTCCTGCGCATAGTACTCAAGGTAACCGCACTGCGGACATCCTCGAAGTGGTGAAGCAGGCACCGCAGGCCATGCAAGAACTGATCCGCGGACTGCAGGCTTTGCGCGGCATAGCGCATATCTCGGCAGTTAGCATCGCAGCCGAGATGGGCAACATATCCCCCCGTTTCGAGACTGCACGGAAGCTGATGGGCTATAGCGGAGCATTTCCAGGCGAGGATTCCAGCGGAAACCGCATTCGAAAAGGTGGCATTACCAAGGCCGGAAACGTGCACCTCAGACGCATCGTGATGGAGTCGGCCTGGTGCTATCGACACCTGCCCCGCGTCGGGGAAAAGCTGCGTAAACGACATCAAAGAATTCCGGCGGAGATTATCGAAATCTCATGGAAGACGCAGAATAGCCTGTACAAGCGCTACAGGAAACTGACCATGGCAGGCAAGGATCAGAGGAAGGTCATAACCGCAGTCGGACGAGAACTGCTGGGATTTATCTGGGCGATCGCCATCAGGGCCGAGCAACTCTCAACACAACCAATTGCTGCATGAAGAACAAAAGCAACTAGGGAAAAAGCAAAACCCTTGAACAACGCACTTCAACTCGAGGACAAGGTCAGCCGCAGCCGGAGCAAGCACGAAGGAGAACCCTCCACCGGAAATTTGCGACAGGCCTTTGGCCGGACTCGCGGTAGTAGTCAGAGGCAGCTCCCGACGGATCATGATTATGCGGTTTCGACCCGCGAATATCAGCTTGATCAATCGTCGCCATTACCTGCCACGGCTGCTGCTGACCCTGTCCTCGTTCGAAAAAAACGACCAGCGCACGTTGACCGGTCACCACATATCAATTTTCGGGTGGTTGGAATCACGATGACTCGCCCGGAACAGCTTGTCAGATCATTTCTTCTGAGCACAAATCGATGTCGAACCGTCAATTCCGCAAAGCGTTTGTTTGCCCTTTCGATAGGGATAAGCGCGCGGGGAAAGCATTCCATGATGAGAGTGGGAACTCATCCGGTTTTTAATTTGAAGGTCAGCGTGATTACGTTGTCGATTATTATGCTGACATTGATTGCTGTCAGAAGAACTGCCGCCCAGGCCGAGGCGGCGTTGGCGCCAAGGTCCTAGCCAAAAATGATCGAGCGCATTCGTTTCACAGCGGGCGGAATCTGTTCGTTGGCGGTGCTTCCAAAGCCAAGAACAAATCCGTTCCTGGGTTTCCATCCTGCGTATGTCGGCGTCAGGGGAAGAAGCCACAGACGGTCGCGAGCAGCACGGGCTGCAATCGCGTGATCGTCGAAGCCATCGGGCAGTGTAACCGTAACATGCATGCCCGCGGCAGCGCCGTGCACGTGGAGCTTATCTCCGAACTCGGTCTGAAGGCAATCAATGAGCGTGGACCTGCGCGTATTGTAAACCTGTCGCATCTTCCGGATGTGCTGTCCGAAAAGGCCGAGCGACATAAAATCGGCGAGCACCTCCTGGTACAGGTAAGGAGGAAAGATGTCCATGGCAAACCGCACTGACATGAAGTGGTCCACAAGATCGCGTGGTATGACGATGTAGCCGATGCGAAGCGATGGAAAGAGGATCTTGCTGAAGGTGCCGATGTAGATTACGCGGGAGTTCACATCGAGGCCCTGCAGGGACGCGATTGGTCTGGTATCAAAACGGTATTCGCTGTCGTAATCATCCTCGATGATCCAGGCGCCGGAGGTCTGGGCCCAATTGAGCAGAAGAAGCCGGCGCGCAGCGCTCATGGTCGAGCCCAGCGGGTAGTGATGCGATGGCGTAACAAAGGCGGCTTTTGCTCCGCGATAGAGCCGGACTCCGTGCGTCACGTCCATTCCCTCGTTGTCGACCGGTACCAGTTTCAACCGGCACCCCGAAGCCGCAAGCAGAGTCTTCTCGAGGACGTATCCTGGTTCCTCCACTAACACGGAATCTCCTGGATCGAGAAGAACACGCGCCGTGATATCGAGAGCCTGCTGGGAACCCGAGACAACCATAATCTGAGCGGGGTCGCACTTAACGGCGCGCGAAGTGCGAAGGTAGGCGCATATCTCCTGGCGAAAGCGCTCGGAGCCAAGTGGATTGATGTTGTGAATCGCGCTCGCATGAGGATTCCGGCTGTGGCGCGATACGAGTGAAGACCAGATTTGAAAAGGGAACTGGTCGAAGGCCGGCTGATGGACGCCGAAGGCGCCCCATCCGCGCAGATGCGCGTCCCACTCAAAATGTGGATAGAGCATTGTGCGGCGCGAGACGGTGCGGCGCCCCGACAAGGCCGCTTCTCGACCGTTCGCGTTGCGGGCCGACGACATCATCTCTTCGGGCAACTTTGCCGAAATGAAAGTTCCGGAACCGACCTGGCTCTCGAAATACCCCTCCGCCAGGAGTTGCGCATAGGCGTGCAGAACCGGGAAACGGGAAATCTGGATTTCGGATGCCAGCTCCCGGCTCGAAGGAATCCTTTGTCCGGGCCGCAAATCGCCGCGGAGAATCGCTTCACGATATCCGTCGTAAACCTGTTGATGTAAGGGCATTCCGGCACTTCGATCCACAGCGATAATCGGGGAGATCCGGGTAGCCAAAAGGCTCATGACGCCATATTAGTGGTCAGGAAAGTCTTGCTCAATCCGGCTCGTGAGACATAGCCGCCGGTTCAGCACATATCGCGTCGGGAATCGTTTTATGACTCCGGCCTATCATGGTGGCGCCAAGAACCTTTCGCTGGCCCGATTGCTGCAGGAAGACAACGAGACGCAGATTGCGGGGGGCCACGTCAGATGGGAGTTTCGTCTGGAAGTCGAGGGAGACACCGCGTCCTTTTTCAAGCATTCCGATCTTTTTCATCTCCTCGACGACCGCTATATGGTCAGACGCTTTCCTCCGTTCTCGCCGCGCAGGACCCGATATCCGGCGTGGTCCAGAGCGATCGCACCATGAACATCGGCGCCGACTCTTTCTGAGTGTTCTGCGATCTCGATATGGGCGCAGAGCAGAGCCGGACTGCTTCCGTCCACGCTCACGCGGCCGATCGTGAGGGGTATCATGCTGGCTTCGGCAGACTTCTGGAACACCTTGATGGTCTGCTGCGGATCGTTCAGGTGCAGTTCGGTTTTCTGCTTCGCCACTGCCTGGATAGGCGGCAGTGGTCATCATCATTCAGCGGGTGCATCGTGAGGTCGCCGCTAACCCGTCGGACGAGACGATGAAGTGTTCTTTGAGGAGTTGCTCCATTATCCACGGGTGCCCAGCCGATGGCGCGTTCCGGATCTTGAAGATTCGCCTCCGCCATTTTTGACCATCGACTACAGTTGCCACCCTGCGGTTCTTTTCTACTCTTACAACCTTCGGAACGGCGCAGGAATTTGCTCTGCAGGAAATGTGCATCGAGACCTTTTTCCCCGCCGATGAAGCCACCCGCGCCGCGCTGACGTCTGCCCGATAATCGCGTAGCGGCGCGTTCCATCAACGACAGAGTGGTCTGGCTGTCCTGACTTCAGTGGTCATGGACAGCCGTTCCTCCCCTGTTGAACACTGCGCGTAAAGGAATGAGCGCCGTAGTCGGCAAGAGTAGTCGACAAGAGAGGAAGACATGGAGAAGAGTACCTTCACGCGGTGGTTTGCAGTGGGGCTGTTGGCCACAGGTGTTTTGTTGTGGCCGAGCTTGAGCGTCAGCGGCGCGGCGGCAATGGGCAAGGCCAAGAGCGCCCCTGCTGGGGATCCGACCGATATCGCGACTATAAAGCAACTCGAACAGGACATGGGGAATGCAATGGTGGCCGTCGATATCGACAAACTCAATCAGATTTTTGCCGACGATTGGGCAACCATCGGAGAATCCGGGAAAATTATCACTAAGGAGAGGGTTCTAAACGATTTTAAATCCGGCAAGGACAAACTTGTGTCGTTTGAACAAGGGCCTATATACGTGCAGGTGGTCGGCGATGTTGCCGTGGCCCATGGCAGCGTCACCGAAAAGAGGACTCGGGACGGAAAGGATACTAGCGGTGAGTCTCTTTGGATGGATCTCCTCGAGAAGCGCGTAGGCAAATGGGTGGTCGTGCGCAGCGCCGGCGCCAGCGTGGAGTCAGGGAAATAGAAGAGCGGAGTAGACTTTTCCGTTTCTGCTGCCAGCAAAGTCACAGCGCGAGGAGCCACTCCACGAGTACGGAGAGTACTTGTCTCAAACGTTCGCTTTGAGCGCTTCGTAGAGAGCGCGTGCAAACGAACCCGACGGAAAGCAGATCTTTTGGAGGTCCACATGAGGTTAGCCAAAAATCTTGGCATGATTCTGCAAGCCTTCCAGGTCCAAAGCAAATACGAAAGGAGAGCAAAGTCTCTCCGGAAAATGCACGTCGACTTTAGGAGGTACAAGATGAGAGATCTGAAGAATCTCTGCAGTATTTGTGTGCTTCTGCTCGGCACGCTCGCAATTGCGACGGCGCAGGAGAATGGAACGATCACTGGCCAGGTAACTGATCCATCAGGAGCGGCAGTACCGGGCGTCACGATCACAGTCACTCACACAACTACGGGCGAAGTACGCACCACACAATCAAGCGCATCCGGCCTCTATGAGATTCCCGGACTGGCGGTCGGTACCTACAATCTCAAAGCTGCAAAAGCCGGATTCAAGAACTACACCAAAACGGATATCGTCATGAATGTGGCGGCCACCGTCCGCGCCGATGTGTCTTTCCAGGTGGGTACGGCAAGCGAGTCTATCACCGTTAATGCGACCGCGCTTGCGGTGCAGACGGATACCAACGAAGTCAGTTCGCTGATCACCGGCGAGCAGGTCTTGCAGCTCGCCACAAACGGTCGCAACATGATGTCGCTGGTCACTCTGGGCACCGGCGTTACCAATATGCTGCCCTCCTTCAACGGTGTCTCCGCCCAGGGCAGCAGCGCATCGATCAACTTCAACGGCATGAGATACGACCACAACAATTGGTTGATTGACGGCGGCGAAGTCTATGACCGCGGAAGCGGCGGCAGGCTGGACGTTGCAGTGAGTCCTGACGCGCTATCCGAGTTCCAGACTCTCGCCAGCAACTACACCCCTGATTACGGGATCTCCTCTGGCGGCACCGTATTGATGGCTCTCAAATCCGGAACGCAAAAATTCCACGGCGCGCTGTGGGAGTTCAACCGCAACGATGCGTACCAAGCCGGATACTACTTCTTCAAGCAGCAGGACGTGCCGACGCCCGAGCTTCGTTTGAACATTTTTGGCGGAAATATCGGCGGTCCGATTATCAAGAACAAGACCTTCTTTTTCGTAAACGAAGAGTGGCGCAGGCTTGTCCAGGGTGCCGATCCGAGCGTTACGAATACAATTCCAGCCGCGTTCTTTCCCACCGCAGGCAGCAATTTGAGCTACGTCCCACTCAGTGGAAACCCCCTGATCGTTCCTCAGACAAGTGATCCGGCAAAACTCGCGGTCTATAGTTCGGACAGTCTGGTTGCGGGACAGCCGTTTCCAAACGTGGGGGGCGCCTATGTTATTCCAGCTAACCTGCTTGATCCCAACGCGGTTCTGTTCATGGGCACCGGCGCGTTCCCCAAGCCAAATACTGCCAATGGCACACAGTACATTGCCTCACCGAAGCAGCCGACAAACGTTCGCGAGGACGTAGTTCGCATAGACCATAATTTCAACGACAAGTATCACCTGATGGGTCACTGGATTCACGATTCGATGGACCAGACCATTTTCCCCTCCATGTGGGACGGCAACGACTATGTCACGGTCGGCGATGTATTCAACAACCCGACATGGGGGACGGTCATCAAGCTCACCCAGTCGCTTTCTCCCACGATCCTCAATGAAACATCGATCAATGTGAACGGGAACACCATCGATATCACGCCGGCCGGAATCTATCAGCAACCTTCCGGCTGGTCTGCCGTGGGCATTTTCACCGGCAACAACCCGCTGAACCGCCTCCCATCGATTCAATTCATCGGTGCGCCAAACACAAAATGGAATCTGAACTACTGGCCATGGCGGAACTCGTATCTGAACTACCAGCCGCGCGATGATGTGTCGTGGAGCAGGGGAAACCATCAGTTCAAATTCGGGGCCGCGTACATGCGGAACGACAAGAACCAGCAGCAGCAGGCCGATACCCAGGGCGACTATACCTTCAGCCAGTCGGCCTATTCGGGAGACGCCTATGCTAACTTCCTCCTGGGCTTTGTGAGCACGTACCAGCAACTGAACGAGCAGTCAATCTTTCACTGGCTGAACAACACATTTTCCTTCTATGCACAGGACAACTGGCACGCTCGACCGAAGCTTACCCTGAATCTCGGTGTCCGCTTTGATGGCCTGCCGCACGTCTATGAAAAAGACAACCGGACATCCAACTTCGTTCCGAGCGCTTTCAGCGCCGCGAACGCACAATCGCCGGATCCCGTCACAGGCAGTCTGAATCCTGCCGGCCCGGGCTTTAGCCAGCCGCCTGGCGCGCCGGTTCCGTTCTATCTGAATGGTGTCAAGTTGGCAGGTGTCGACGGATTTCCGCGAGGCCTGGTGGAGAATCACTATGGAACGTGGCAGCCGCGACTCGGTTTTGCCTACAACCTCGACAAGAGCAACAGAACCGTCGTCCGCGGCGGCTATGGATTGTTCTTCGAACGCGTACAGGGCAACGATATCTACGCCACAGATGTCAATCCGCCGAACGCGTATCAGCCCAATGTCAGCGCGGTCTACTTTTCGAACCCGAACACCAGCAGCAAAACCGGGCAAACTGCCGCGGTGCCGTTCTTCCCTGGCAGCTTTAGCTCCCTGCAATATGCCTACCCCTCCCCGGCCACACAGCAATACAGCCTGGGAGTGCAGCGCGAAATAGCTCCATCCGTCGTCGCTCAAGTGCAGTACGTCGGCATGTCTGCCTGGCACCAGAACGTAATACGGTCAATCAACACCCTGCCTCTCGAAGACGTAGCGGACCGGGAAAACGTGGCCGTCAACGGAGCAAACTCAAACCTCTTCCGGATCTATCCGGGGTTTGCCGACATTAACCAGGTTGAGAATTCGACGAACAGCAACTATAACTCGTTGCAGGCGGGTCTGCGCATGGAGAACCGTCATGGGTTGACTCTCCAACTGTCGTATACCTATGGCCATGAAATTGACATCGAGAGCGGCGACCTGACTTCGACAAACCAGCAGGGTGTTCCAGGCGGTCAGCTTTCCAATCCATTCGACACCAGGTATGACCGCGGTTCGGGTACCATCGATCGCCGGCACGTGTTCAACGCCAACTACATCTATAATTTCCGCTCGTTCGAGAATCGGGGTACAGCCATGCGCGTGTTACTGGGTGGCTGGCAGTTCTCCGGCATCACAGTGGCTCAGAGTGGAAATCCCGTTAACGTTCTCTATTCCCCGGACACGATAGGATTGGCTGGTAACACAACCAATCGTCCAAACTTCGATCGCAGCCTCAGAAGCTATCCAAAAAAGCAGCTTGCATGGTTCAATCCTGCAGCCTATTCATCTCCGACCGCTCCGTGGGCCGGAGGCCCAAATCAGGGCTTCGGCACTGCAGGCAAGGACTCAATTGTGGGTCCCGGTCTCTTCAACTGGAACCTGAGCTTGTTCAAGGAGTTTCGGATAACCTCGGCGGAGGGCCCGCGATTCCAGCTCCGCGCCGAGTCGTACAACACCTTCAATCACACGCAGTTCAACGGAATCGACACCGGATTTACCGATGGAAACTTTGGCCAGGTGACCTCGACGTTTGATCCGCGCACCTTCCAGTTTGGCGGGAAGTTCATCTTCTAGAAACTGGCCCCGATAAACGCGGTGAAGCCTACTGCTTCACTGCGTTTCTTTTTTGCAAAACATCCTCATGCCGTGTGCCCACCTGGCGGTGCGCCGAGTGCGCGAGCGGTGGGTTATGCGCCGCACCGGGGTGATATCAACCAGATTCGCGGATTATTGCTCGAGCGCGGCATTACGATGCGCAAGGGCCGTGAGCATCTTCAAGCCTCTCTACCCCTGATCCTTGAAGACGCCGACAACAAGTTTTCCGGCGCATTACGAGTGCTTCTGACACAGCTGCAGTGGGAGATGCAGTATCTGCACGGGCAGAACGAAGAATCCGACAAGCTCATCGTGCGCATCGCTGGCGAACTTGAACAGTGCAAGCGCCCGTTAGCGATCCCCGGAATCGGACCCTTGATAGCCACGGCCACGATCGCGGCCATCGGCAACGGGGCTGCCTTCAAGAAGGGCCGTGGTTTGCTGCGTGGCTCGGAGTGGTGCCCGGCGAGGACTCTACCGGAGGCAAGCAGAAGCTGACTGGTACCAGCAGGCGTGGAAACAAATATCCGCGAAAGCTCTTCGTGCAAGGGGGTGCCATTCCGTGCTGCTGCAGAGAACGAAACAAACTTCAGCTCTGAGTATGTGGCTGGCCGATCTCACATCACGCAAGCGCCCGCGGGTGGCAACACTGGCGCTAGCCAACAAGATGGCTCGCATGGTCTGGGTGGTTTTATTCAAAGGAGAGGCTTATCGCCCGCAGCTGGTACCACAAACAGTAGCAGCCTGATTGGCCCCCGAGTTTCCAAGCGGTTATAAACCGCGACCTTTCGGAGTCGTGGACATCGGCGCTGTGCTGAGAAGTACAGGATTTCGTCATGCTGTTCGTCTATGCTTTTCCTGCCATGGCTTTCGGAATCCAAGAGCGCAAGCAATTTGTGGTTGAATGCAAACTGTGTAAGCGAGATGTACCGGCCGGGGTACCCGACTTTCCGTTCCAATCGATCATCGTCACCTGCCCCCTATGCGGAGAGCAGCGGCGGTACCTGCCATCGGAGGTTCTGCTCGGCAGGCCCAATCATCTTGTCGTGAAGCAAGCCAAAGCTGAGGCGCATTGAAGGGCGAGATGCGGAGAGCGACGGCACGAGAAGAACAGGATCGCCGGCAACATGACCGGTTCGCATCGACACTCGTAATCGCCGCGGCCATCATTGCCGCTGTTCGGCTGGGACGCGGTGACATCAGCCTGCCGTCTCCGCATCTCACTTCCGTTGTGGCAGACAGTGTGGGACTGGCGAGAATGATTCTGAACAAAATCGTGGGGTATCGATGTGTTCGCTTGCTGCAACCTTGTTCTCGCTTTATTGGGGAGTGTTTTTCCCTTTGAACACCTGAGGCGGATAAGCGAATATCGAGAGCTCGTTACTTCCGAGTATCGACAATCTACTCAGAAGGCTTCCTTCACGCAGTAAAATCACTGAACCATGAACAAACACAGTGCATTGGGATCGCCCTCACGCGACAAATCTGGAGTGCGCAAGCCCCACCTGATCTGGTGCGCGGCATTCGCCGGCTGCTTCGCGATCGCGACAATGGCGCAAACCAACGAGCCGAAAAAGTTCTACAAATCCTACCGATTACTTCCGCATCAGGGGGTCATCGTCCAAAACAGGGAGTTCCGAGATGTCTACATTCACGCGGGCTTGCCGGTCTCCGTTAAGGTGGGTGGCTGCTCCAGTGCAAATACGGTGGACTGGCACTGCTACGGCGACCCGCACAATGTCGTCATCGTGGACCAGAGAAAGCCAGGCGGCTCTGAAAGAAATGGAGTAGAGATTACCTTTGTCGAAGACTAGGAGCGGTCCAGCATCATCGATGCCGCCCCACTGACTTTTGCGAAGTCTGAAGGAGCCGAAAAAATGTATTCACTCTATCGCCTTCTTGCGCGTTCGCCCTGGATTGCCGTTCTAGCTTTGGCCTTGACCTGCTTCGGACTCAGCGGCTTCTGCAGCGAAATCGATACAACTGGCAGCGAATTCCGTGCCGCCGTTGCGACCGGAGATGTTGCTAAGGTTCAAGTACTGCTCGCCAGTCATCCGAATCTTATTTCCAGTCGCGACAACCACGGCAAGACACCATTACACTGGGCCGCAGTCGCAGGTCAGGTGGAAATCGCGAAGGTTCTATTGGCGAATAAAGCGGACGTCAGTGCGACCAATGACAACGACGCCACACCATTGCACGACGCCGCCTATTGGGGTCATCGCAATGTAGCGGAGTTGCTGTTAGAGAACAAAGCCGATCTGCACGTCAAGGATAGATTCGGTAATACGCCCTTGCATGACGCCGCCTTGTATGGTCACGCCGATGTGGCCGAACTGCTTCTCGATCATGGGGCAGAAGTAGATGCGCAAGCCGACGGCGGCTGGACTCCGCTGCTTGATGCAGCCGCCCGAGGTCGCAGAGACGTTGCGCGGCTGCTGCTGGCCAGGGGCGCCGACGTTGACGGCAGAGGCAAGGCACTCTTACAGCCCCCTGAAGGCAAAACACCGTTGATGCTTGCTGCACAGAATGGACACACAGACGTTGCGGAGTTGCTCCTTGCCCACAAGGCCGACATCGAAGCGAAGGATGACGATGGCTTCACCGCTCTACAGTCGGCAATGGCGTGCTGCTTGCATCCGGATGTTGTGAGGTTGTTGTTGGCCAACAAGGCTGACCCCAACACCGTAAGCAACGAGGGCGCGACACCGTTGCAAGCCGCAATTTCGAAAAAGTCCGATGAGATAGTGACCCTTCTGGTGTCCTATGGGGCCGATGTCAACGCGCGAACTCCCAGGGGCTACTCGCCCTTAGAGAGTGCGGCCTTCAGTGGGTCTCAGAACATGGTGGCTTTGCTGTTAGCGAAGGGCGCCGCGGTCAACACAAGCAATGCCGAGGGATATACAGCACTGCACTGGGCGGCGATAAAGGGCGACGAAGCCGTGGCAGGATTGCTGCTCGCAAAAGGAGCCAACGTGGACGCTAAAGACATGAACGACAATACCCCCTTGCACTGGGCAGCCTCACAGGGCCACGAAGGAGTGGCAAAGCTGTTGCTGAAACACGGAGCCGACGTCAACGCCAGAACGAAATCGGGCTGCACACCCCTGCGAGCTGCACGCAAAAAAGATCATAAAAATGTGGAAGAACTTCTCATTCTGCATGGCGGTGTCGAGTGAATCAGGGACCTCCAACCCACGATACCCCCGCTCCAACCCCAAACCAAACCCCTGAAGTGATTCCGCCCGTGTGGTGAACGATGCGGAAGTAACCTCCGTTTTGCCATTTCGGGGTTACGTTATCGTTCAATCGGTCAAAACGTGGAGAGCAACGATGGCGAGAATTCCCCCAGCCGTTGCCGCTGCACCCGCGATCAGGATGGAAGACGCCTGGGAACGAATGAATCCGATTGCCCTGAGAGTTTCAGCGCGTAATTCCTGATTGCGGTGCCACTCGCGCTTTAGTGTTACCAGACCAATGACTACCACCGCGAGTGGAAGCATGATCAGTAAAACCCACAAGCCGATGTGCGGCCGCGCTGCATACCAGTCGACAATGCGCTGCGCCGTGTGCGCGGGCTCATATTGCAACGGCTGGATGCTGCGTGCGAATAGTGCAGACATGAAGAGAACTGCGGGGAAGACGAACAGCAGTTCCAAGACGGCGAGGGAGCGGAGAAACGTCTTCATGGATTCACTTTGTATCACAAAGTGATTTAGCACACAAGTAGAAATCTTGGCTTTTCACTGACGGAAGCGGATCGTGACACATGACAAGGGCCGAACCCTGACTGCTGAGGCGAATTGTCACCGATCCTTCCCACCCGATTTGCACCAAAATTGGTAAGGAAAGTGTGGGCGGTGATCCGCCGTGCGCCGGGATAAACCGACATGTTGTAGGGGTGCAAGTCCCTGCAGGAAAGGAAATAGCGAATCCATCCTGACCTCTAGTCTTGCGTGGCACATCGTGAGGTGTGTGGCGAAGCGTAGATCGAGGCATCGGTGGGCCCGCTGAGAAAACAACATGGACGAGAACCGGGAGATCTCCAGTGCGCCTTTGTCAGTTTGCGAAGGCCGGTCCGTGAAGGCCCAAAGCCGCACGACGGACATGCACGTGCTGGAGAAGTCGGACTGCGCCATAGTACCTGTGAACCGTCCGAACAAGGGAAGGCAACTTCCTGCGGAGGTCGGGGAGGGAAGGGTGCAGCTGGAGGAGAACATCATTCAGACGCACATGCTCCTGACTCTGAGCAGGAATATGCATGTCCCATCCGGCCGACTCTATTGGCGCATTTGCAGTGGTCGGCAAGGGCGCCTCTTTGCAGGAATCGTTCGTGACCCCATGACCTCGGTGCTCATCATCTTTGAAATGACCGGTGGCTACGGCCTGGTTCTGCCCCTGATGATCGCCAAATATGAGCGCCTTCGCACTGGCCTGTCACTGGCGGCACACCCCGATCTACGAGGCGTTGCTGGCTCAGGACAATATCTACCTGCCCCACAGAGACAGCCCCGATTTACCCAGGCGACAACGAACCCCTGCCCGGCATGGACGTCGAAGTAGTCCGGCAAATGCCCGCTTGAATTCTAAAACCAGTTCCAGGGCAACCGCTTGATCCATGACAGACCCGTCAATCGCGCAGGAACACATTCAGCAATGATTTATGAACGCGGATACGTGTGTTGTATTCAATGAATCCTAGCTTGCGAAAGCGACTCATGAAGGCGTTAACACGGGGGCGCGTGCTCCCGATCATATTCGCCAGCGCCTCCTGCGAGATCGGCTGAATCAGCGTACTCTCTTCCCCGGCTTGGCTATAATCCGCCAAAAGCAACAGAACTCGCGCCAACCGCTTTTCGGCTCGATTAAAGAGTTGATCCACCAGGTCGGCTTGGGTTTTCAAACTGCACGCCAGCAGAAACGAGGAAAACAAATAAGAAAAGGACTGCTGCTCCCGCATGACACGAAGAAATTCCGGTCTCAATATTCTTAGGGCGGTGCATGCCGTCATTGCAGTTGCCGTGGTCAGACGCACTCCAGGATCGGCTGCCATCGCCTTCTCTCCGAAAAAGTCACCGGCAGAGATCAGCCGAATTGTGGCTTCCTTGCCGGCTGCGGACGTGACCGAGATCTTGGCCCGACCTTTCTGAAGATAGAAGACGCAGTCGGCCGGGTCTCCCTGGCAGAAGAATGCTTCCGCTCTTTTCAACTGGACGATCTTTCGACCAGGCCCGGCGTTCGCTAGAAATTCGTAAACGTCAAACCGAGTCTCACTATCTCTTGCCATTGACGGTGTGTCCAACCTCAGTGATGTCTCGCCCCACAAGGCTATGGCAAGACGCGAGTTCGTTCATTGTAGAAAACCCACCCGATCTCCGGCCATCACGACAGTTGGGCGGAAGAGACTGGTCCTGTTCCCAAAGGAACACCAGTTGTCGAATCTCTTGATCGACAATATTCTCTGTGCCGAGAGTGTTGGTGTGCATTGATTCTAAGAGCGCGCGCTCAGAGTTGCCTGACTTCAGACGATGAAGGTGGAGAGATGGAAGACGGTCATACCGATGGCTCATTTGGTGAACGGTCACTGCGTCTCATCGATTCTTGATGCGGTGAGGGGGGATAAACATGGATTTCTTTTGGGTCCTGATTGCGATGCCTCTGGTGGGTCTAATATGCTTCGTCTGCATGATTGGCCGAACGAGAAGAACCCACGGATCTTAGAATGCGCACGCAGTTGACACAGTGGTAGCTATCACGCAAAACGGACTCACTCCCGAAATAGTCCGGCGAAAAACCGTAGTTGATATTCTCTTGAAAGAGCATCGATTTGCTTCCGGGGTACTTCGGTGAAGTCCAAAGCAGAACCTCCTTTTGCATCTCAAATTCCTTCCGTTGCGATGATTTGCTTTTCTTCAATCGTCTTAGGGCTTGCCATTTTCTTGCTTGCCGTCGTCCTCCAATGGTTCATTTATGACGACTGGATGCACAAGAACGGTCCGCTCCGTCTGGTCGGAAGCGCTCTGGCGTCCATTTTGACCTTCGGGTTCGCCTATCAGTGGCAACTCGGACAACGGGAGAAGAAGATCGAGAATCTGCGCCGCTTCGAGAGAATCAAGTGGATGAACGACAGAATCCGCAATTCACTGCAAGCGATTGAATGTGTTGTGTACGCCACCAACCGGCACGTGACGGCCCCAGTTAGGGACGCTGTCGATATGATTGAGAGCGTTCTTCAAGAGGTTCTTGTCGAAACCAACACAGTTTTTTCGGCTCGGGTGAAAGGGGCAATCGGAAATGCTGCGTTCCGTGAGGATCGCCAAGAGGACTGAACGGTCGAAAGAGGGAACAAGCCTGAGAACCAGCGATCAAGACATATCGGCTTGAGTGCGGGGTCGTGTCCCAAAAGGAACACCTGTGGCCGAAACACTTGTTCCACAATATTTGCATTGCCGAGGTGTCTGTCGTGGTCCGGATTGAAGATTTAGGCACACGGACGCGCCTCGGCTGCGTTCCCCTATGAAAAGAGATGGTCGACATCAACCAAAGTATTTTCTGAAGGACTTAGACCAGAACCATCCTAGCCTGCCGGCCGTGCGCCTGCGAGGTGGTTATCCATGGCAGGATGCTGGGTCCACCTCTGGCGCGAAGACTGTGACCCCAACCACTTCGACCACCTATCATTTGATCGCCAAGGGCGCAGGGGGCTCGGCCGACGCATCGGTACGCGTAACCGTGAGCGCCCCTCCGGCGGCGGCCGCACCGGTAAACACGATGAGCGCCGAAGAGGAGTTCAAGACCAATGTGCAGAACATCTTTTTCGATTACGACAAACGCGGCGTCAAAGCTGGAACTTCATCTTCAGGTTGCGCCTACCCCGCAATCTGAAAAACATGGGAGGAAGCTTACCGTGAGAGATACCCTGAAGACTCTTATCCTCCTCGGATGTATCTTGTCAGTCGCTGTCGCAGCGACGGCTCAAGAGGTTGTGCATGCCCTTACAGGGACAGTGCGTTCCATTGACCCTGCAAGCAAGACAATCACGATCTTCACAGACAACGGTTCCGAGGGCTTATTCAAAAATCTGACGAACCCCAAACTGAAAATAGATTTCGATAAGAAACTCCGCACCGACGCAAGCACCGTTGACACTTTCAAAGGCGAAGGGACGTACGTGATCGTCTATTATTTCGGCGACGGCAACGTACGCACAGCCGTAGCATTGCGAAACCTCGGTTCCGGGCCGTTCACGAATAACATTGGCACTGTCGTGAAGCTCGAGGGTCGAGGTCGTCTACTTCTCATCAAAGACAAATCGGGGTCGGTCGAGTCTTTCAAGATTACGCCGGACACTGTAGCGGAAACTGATGTTGGGGTCGTGGACGGATTCAAATTCCAGCCCCAAAAGGACGATCAGGTAAGAGTGGTTGCAACCATGGTAAATGGCACCCCGACGGCACTGTTTATCAGAACGATGTGAGGCTGATATGCGGTATTGACTTCGCGGTTGCCTGGCTCGAGGTAGTGGTGCAGTTTGAAATCACAACACTAAAAACGCAGCCTTAGCGGGCGCAGACTTATGATGAGCAAACCTGAATTGGAGGAAATAGGGACGCCTCTGTATCAATGTTCTGCCTGTGGATTCAAGCTTGACCTCGACCCCTTCAAAGGGACAAGTTCCGGGGAGCGACAAAAACGTTTGAATACTGTGCTGGCCAAGCACATTCGCGATTGCGATTCCGCAGATGTGAACCAAGCCATCGGATGGATCGTCAGAGAGGCGACCGAGGAGATTGGCTTGCTGGGGACTATCGGCCTCGTAAGCCGTTCGTCGGCATCTTGATCTCGTATCGCATCTTCACTCGTTCGACTACCAGCGGAAGACTGGTTGCCAATATGCGCAGGCTGCCAGGTCCCGCAGGTGACCGCCTGGGATCTGCAGGAGGACAGGTGTACGAGTTGGCGACTACACACTCAAGTGAGTTCGGCTAAGACTACTTTTGCCCCGTGTTGGGATGCGTGGTCTTCTAAGCGCCAGTTCAGTGGCGATGAGCTTGCGAAGCCAGACGTGTGCTGAGTCGCTGTCCCTCTGGCGATGCCACACCATTCGCAGGACGAACGGCGGCAATCCAAGGGGCTCTGGGCAGGACCTCAGGTTGAGGCTTGTGCCGAATTTCTGAACAACAGATTCCTGGATGCATGCCACGAGGTCGCTCGACGAGACGGCGTGCAGCACTGAGAGGCAATGCGGGAGCGCCAGTCTGAGGCGGCGCCGAAGTCCTCTTGCCGCAAGTTCGTTATCGATCAACCCCCATAGCTGATTGCGATAGATGACGGCGGCATGATCCAGCCTTGTGAACCGGTCAAGCGTAAGCTTGGCCTTCCAAATAGAATGACCGCGCCGCGCAACTACGACGTTGTTCTCTTCCGAAATCGATTCCATGACGAGGCCTGGCGCTAGTTGACGCGCATCCGGAAAATAACCAATTGCGAGGTCAAGGGTTCCGTTGCGAAGCTCGCTCTCGGGCACTGTGAACAACCAATCGAGCCGGCGGGTTTGCATTTGCAACTCGCCTGAAAGCATGGAACGAGCGAGCAATGGAACCAGGCGCAGTTCCACGTCATCGCTCAGTCCAATCCGGAATCGATGCGCGCTTACCAAAGGATTGAAGGAATGCGGTACTTCGAAGGTCTGCCGAAGCTGAGCAAGAGCGGATCGTATGGGTCCAGCGAGCTGGTCGGCGCGGGGAGTCGGCAACATACCCTGCGCTGTGCGCACAAACAGCGGGTCTCCAAGACGAGTTCGCAGCCGCGCGATAGCGTTGCTGAAGGCCGGTTGACTAAGCCCTACCTGTCTTGCCGCCCGTCCCACATGCCGCTCGTCGATCAGCGCTTCAAAGGCAAGCAGGAGATTGAGGTCGATCCCGCTGATATTCATAGTGTGAATTTTACATATCTCATATATCCACTTCACAAATAGCCATGCGCTGTCTTATACCAGCTGTATGTTTAAGCGCGCTGTTACTCTCCTCGCACTCCTCCCGCTTGTGGCGGCTCTGACTGCAGGCGCCGCACCTGCTTCAGAGACACCCGCCCTTCAGGTCTTCAAACAATGGTTGGGCGCTTTCAATTCAGGCGATTCAGCCCGGATTACAGCGTTCTGGGAAAAATACGGTCGCAACGGGGCCGATGATCGCGTTGCAGGCGATCTGCGCCTGCGGACTATGACCGGAGGGATGACCATTTATCGGGTCGAGGAAGACACCGATACTCATCTAGTGGCGTTGATGAAGGAAAATCGCGGCACCTATTCCGAATCCACGTTGGATCTGGCGTCAGTAAACCCTCCCGTTATCGCAGGTATGATGGGGCACCCTGTACCGCCGCCGGAGGGCTCGGGAAATCCGGCGGCAAGTGATGACCAGCTCGCCGATCGGGTGCAGGAGCATGTGGCTGCGATGAATGGGCCGGACGCCTTTTCAGGAGCAATCCTCATCGCACACAACGGCAAAATAGTGGTCGATCAGGCATTGGGGATGGCCGATGAGACCAACCACATCAGGAACACGGTCGACACGCAGTTCTGCATCGGCTCCATGAACAAGATGTTCACCGCGGTGGCTATCCTTCAGCTTGTGGGACAGGGAAAGCTCGCACTCGATAAGCCGATTGCTACCTATTGGCCCGATTATCCGAACCGCGACCTCGCCTCGCGTGTCACGATTCGAGAATTGCTCAATCATACCGGCGGTACCGGAGACATATTTACTCCGGAGTATCAAGCGCATCGCGAGGGAACACGAACGCTTGCGGACTACGTCAAGCTCTTTGGAAGCCGGCCCGTCGCCTTCGAGCCAGGCTCGCGCATGGAATATTCCAACTACGGCTTCATCCTCCTGGGGCGAATTATCGAGCTTGTAAGTGGCGAGCCATATCAGAAATACGTACAGCAGCATATCTATCTGCCTGCGGGGATGATGCACACCGACTCGCGCCCTGAGACCGATCATGTGAACGGCCGCGCGATCGGCTACACGCCGGGGCAGAATGGACCGGTGCCCAACACGGACGGGATGCCGTGGTCGGGCACCTCAGCCGGAGGGGGTTACTCCACAGTCCGCGACCTTTTTCTTTTCGCGGAAGCTCTGCAATCCGGCAAGCTGTTGGGTCCTGAACTTCTGCGGGAGGCAACGCACGCGAGTCCCATGCGCCCGGATTATGGCATGGGCTTCTACGTGCTGCCGGATGGAGGATACGGTCACGGCGGTGGCGCACCTGGAATCAATGGCGAACTGCACATCTTGCCCCACAGCGGTTATGTGCTTGTCGCTCTCGCCAACCGGGACCCGCGAATGGCCACAAATATGGTCGATTTCATGACCTCAATTCTGCCAACCCACAATCTCGACTCAAACAACCACTCTTCATAGGCTTCGGGAACTCCGAAAACCTTGACGAGCCGGAAATCAAAGTGCCTCGTGTTGCACTTCGGTGAGCGCTAAATCTCTAGTGCCGTATCGACAGCGCTCGGCACGCAGAAGGCTCCACGTCGGCCTAGAAGCTTGAGGTGGAGCGGTGTTGGTAGAGTCATATGCGACAGTCTCATAGCCGCATCGATCGCAGCGTTCCAGATGAGTGCCAGTGCGATGCATTCCCCTCCTAGCGCCAAATGAGGTCGAATCTTCCGGTTTGCGCGTTATCCGCCTTGGTGCTTCTGGTGGCACGCCGTTGCGGCTAAGGTGCGAGATTTTCTTGTGGCCCTTGACCATCCGAAGAGTACGGGCGTACTCTTAGTGTATGCGTTACTCGCCGGAGCATAAGGCAAAGAACCACGAGAACATTCTTGCCATGGCTGCTCGCTCTTTCCGGGAGCACGGTGCCGACATCAATGGCATTGGTACAGTGATGAAGAAGGTGGGCCTTACGAAAGGAGGCTTCTACCGGCATTTTGAGAGCAAAGACGACCTGTTCGTCGAAGCGGTAGCACGGGCGTTCGACGAGATGGGAAGGGGCATGCTGGAGATTGCAAATTCAGCACCCGAGGGCCAAGCTCTGCGGGCGATCATCGAACGCTATCTGAGTGCGCGCCACGCGAATTCGCCAGGAGCGGGTTGCGTGATCGCCGCCCTTGGGCCAGAGCTCGCGCGGAAGCCGCTGTCCGTCAGGAAACGGATTGAGGCGTCGCAAGACGCGTATCGTGAGCAGCTCTTGCCATTTGTGCCCGGCCAGACTCGAGAAGAAAAACTGGCGAACTTCTTGGTGTTGTTCTCCAGTATGGCTGGGGTACTCACCAGGGCGCGGATGATTACGGCCTCCCACACACGTGAGTGGATGCTGTCGGAGGCGAGGAAATTCTTTATAAAGAGCTTCACCGAAGGGTGAGGCGATTTTTTTTGATCCTATAGAGTACGGACGTCATCTTTATTTAGAGTACGCCCATCATCTTTCAAGAAATGGCGATGGAGCAGGCCGTCATTCAAAAGAGAACCATGAATGACCAATCATGAACCCTAACCTGAATCGAGGCGAAACGATGAATTTGATAATCCCATTTCTCGCCGCAATGCTACCAGTAGCGTCCGTAGCGCAGTCACAGTCCGGGTCAGCGCAGGGCGGCGTGCCGAGTGCGGCCATACCGAAGACCACCGGAGTCATGGTGATTCAGACGGTCAAACAGGGCGTAACCGCTCAACAGGTCATGGCCATCATCCCGGATGAGATTCGTGCCACTGTGAAACTCTACCTCGACGGGAAGATCCGCGAGTGGTATTCGCGCGGCGACGGCAAAGGCGTCGTCTTTCTGGTCGATGCGAGGACCGAGGACGAGGCACGAGCCATTATGGACACGCTGCCGCTCGCAAAGGAGCAGCTGATGGACGACCAGTACATTCCCGTTGGGCCGCTCATGCCAATGAGGGCATTGATCGGCGCAGGAGCACAGTAGTTGCTGTCGTCGCCGCGGTCCGCGGATGAGCCCTTTTGCAACCGCGGACTGCGGAGAGCATGGCCCCGCCAATGGCTTGAATTGGCCGGAATTGGCCGGAATTCTAATAAGGAGGGATTCATCATGCCACAACAGATGGTCTGGTTTTTCACGAGCATCGCCTTCAGTTTCATCGTGTGGGGAATCGTCGCCACCCGCTACATCTGGCCTGAACTCCGCCTTCGGCAACGGGCCGACGCGTTGCGACCGCTTCTCTTCCTCCACAGCTTCCGCTTTATCGGATTGGCATTCCTGGTTCCCGGCGTCGTGTCACCCGATCTGCCCCCTGCCTTCGCGCATGCCGCGGCCTATGGGGACATCGTTGCAGCCATATTTGCGTTGCTTTCGCTGCTATTGCTGCCAACTTCGACCGGCGTTGCCGTCGCATGGATCTTCAATCTCTGGGGCGCGGCCGACATCCTGAACGCCTTCTATCAGGCCAACCACGCAGGGCTCCTGGCGGGACAGTTGGGAGCCGCATTCTTCCTTCCGACTCTCGTTGTGCCGTTGCTGATGATTACGCACGGACTCGCTTTCCGGATCCTTCTACAACATCAACCTGAACCCGCAATGCACGAAAGTCGGTACCCGGCATAACCACCAAACGGGTGAAGTGTGCGGCTGCCAGGGCACTTAAGCCGAGACCCCCTGACGAGAATGAAACCGCGTCTCGGCGCTTATTTACTGATCCAGTGGGCCACGCTTTCGGTGAAGCCTCGACCGGTCACCAGAGATCCGGATTTCATACCCAGTACAGTCACATACTGCAGCCAGCCGTCCAAGTACACCATTTTTACGCGACTCGGCAAGCCCGAAAAGGGGCGGTTAGTCTGGCTAACTAAGACAACTGACGCGCGATTGTGGGGTCCTTGATTTTCGTATCGCTCACCAGCAGAAGCGCCTTGCTGAGAACCAAGCCAAGGATGCGGTCGCCCTCAAACGGTAGTGGTAGATTTGCAGCCGTATCGCCCGGACCGTGCACGATGCACAGATAGCGGCTGCCCGGCTCAATGAGCACATTGGCGCTGCCGATGTGGATGCGGTACTCGTGCAGATCCCCGCGAACCACGAGGAATCGGCCATCCAGCCGGCACCGGTCTCGAATGGCCAGTTTTGGCAGCAGACTTTCAAGAACCGTTCTCCGGTTCTCTGACGCCGTGTTCAAATCCCCGAATGCGAATTGCTGCCAGTAGTGGAGATGCGGATTGTCCGCGTGATCACGATTCCAGGCGGGGTCCGTACCAATGCTTGTTACGCCAACGAACAGGTCGCAGTCACGCATCACCTCGGAGAAGACCAGCGCGGGGATCTCCTCGAGCCGAAGGGCAGGCGCTCGGCGAAGACCACGAAACTTTCTCGGCAACCGCATCCCAAAGGGCCCGTTTTCCGCGTTATTCGGCTCGGCAGCCTTGAGCGAAACAAATTCAACACGGCCCGTGCCGATGGCCAGATAGACGCCATGCGCGGTGGTGGATTCATCGTTGCCATCCTCAGCCTCTGGAAATTCCACGTCGAACTTGGCCGCCAGGTTGTACTGGCTGAGCTCCAGGGACGGCGTATTGTGCGAGTCCCAGGAGCCCATCACTTTGAACTTCCAGCCTCGTTCCCGGCATAGCGAGACAAACTGGTGCTGGCGGATGACGTGCGAGGCAAAACGATTCGAGTAGGTCCCGGCCTCGCGTTCGGCATCGGTGAGGAGGTAGACCTCGCGATGGGCCTGCTTGAAGGGCTGGCGCACGTCATGATCCTCAAGCCAACAGCGCCAGCTTAGGATCGTCTGGACATCGGATCGAATCGGGTGCCACATCCGTACACGGGATTGCGAGGATGGCTCGACGGCACGGCTCGACCAATCCACCAGGCCACCTTGCCAAGGGATGGCGATTTGCGTCACGCCACCATCTTCAAACTCCCAGATGATGCGAGCCGCGAAATAGGCGACTACCGGATGATCCAAATACCACTGCTTCCAACGCTCGATCGAGCACGTGCCCTGCGAGAGCAATTGACGCTCCAGCCTGAACCGCTGCGCTGCTAGTTGGCCTTCGAGCTCTTTCAGGTTGCGATTCAAATCCTTGAGGAGTTCCGGGTGATCTTCTCTCACTTTTGCAGGCACGGTTTTCAGAGCCTTATCTTCGTGGCTCCAACTAAGACATGCTCCTTCACGGCCAATTGCCAGCCTCGCCTCGCAGTCTCCGGCCTGCTCCGTTCGGACGCCATCCGCATCGAGGCCAAAGGTCGGAACGGCCATTGCTTCGAGGTCGTCGCGCGATACATGATTCCGGGCGGCGGCCTCGTTCATGGCTTTTTCGATCAGCCTGCGGGCGACGTCGTATTTGACCCTGCCCGCCAGGCGGCTCAATTGCGACACACCCGCAAGACCCGGCATGGTGGCCAGCGCGTTCACGCAGGCATTGCCCACCCGATGCGAAACGGCGCCGATCATCGGTATCTTCCGAAAACAGCCGAATGCGAAGTCGGCGATATCCGGTGCGATGGAAACATCGCCGAGCGCACCAAGCACCCAAATGAATCCTTTCTGGTAATCCGCCTCCGCCTCGGGAGTCTGGATTGTCGTTTCTCCCGGAGTTGGCCCCAACGCCAGCCAACGCCGAGCCGCGTCCAGAACCTCCGTTGGTCCAATCCGCGAGGTGAGATTCATTGCTTCGCTCTGCCACTTCTTGGACGCCGTACTCTGGGTGAGCGATCGCGCATGAAGCAGAAGTGCATGCCAATCAAACTTCTTTTCAGATCCGGCGACTTCCTGGAAAACGGTTCGACTCCACGCGCCGGCAGGCACAACAGGTTTTTCTTTGGGCCCGCCAATAAGAACGTCGATTCGCTCGTGGATCTCCTTCATCTCCGGCTCGCCGTGATAACGGGTGACGCAGCCACGCAACCGATACAGCGCCGTAACTAGGGCTGGGCTCCTGGGAACGCCATCGATTGACGCTAGGATTGCTTTGAACGGAAACGGCAGGTTCGGCTTCGAGACGAGTTCCACCAACCGAACCGCCTCGAGAGAATTCAGTTCCACACCGCTTCGCAGAAGAGTGGCCGCAATAATCTTCAAAACGATCTTGAGATGAAACGCCTGGCTCTCGATGATCCCGTTGAGCGCCTCAAAGACAAAGGCGACGCGCACCTCCGACGGCTCCGCTTTCAGCCGGCTCACGGGTGCCTCCGCCAACTTGAGTACATCTCGCTCCCGGCTGACGAACGGGTTGGATCCGAAGATGCCGACCAGTTCGAGCATCCAATCGCTCGAGTTCGGGGAGACTTCCGGCGCGGGAAATTGGGAACGCATGGCCCGCTGCAGGGCTTCAGGATCAACCGCCATTTCATCCTCCGACGAGCGGCGCCAACTTGATGAAGTCGATCTCCGAATTCTCTTTAAGATCGACCCGCTCGTCGAGTTCGGTCACTTGCTTTCCATCGACAAGCACAAGAAAACCGTTCTTCTCGAAACTGAAGTACGCGCGGCGGCACTGCCCTTCCCAATCGAGGGGCCGCTTGGTCTTCAGCCGGAATCCGTTCAGAATCTGCTCCGATTCTTCCGGCTGTACCAACCCTTGAAAGGTCTCCGGAAGTGTTTGGTTGTAGCGGTCCACCTCTTGTTGGAGGCGGTCCCGGATCAAATCCCGAAGCGTCATCGGACCCGCGTTCAGCCGAATCTTGCCGGCTGCTGTCCGCTCGCCCTGAAGGGGTGCGTCGAAGATCAAGATCGCCATGAGCCTCCCCAATTCAGCACAAAACCTATGCGAAAGACAGGGCCACAGATCGACCGAGCATCTTGCGGGCCCGAAGTTCGTCTGGAACTGGAATCCAGTTTATCGCAAAGACATGTCGCGAAATCGGTAGGGATGTGTCGGCCAGTATGCAGGAATGATTTGGCTCTCCATGGTTGCCAACAAGGCAAAGCGCTCATTGAGCTATTCAAGTCGATCAGTGTTCTCGGCAAGTGGCCGTAAAACCGCCTTCTCTCGGATAGGGTCCGGGCCGGTTCCCGCCAAAACCACATGGCACAGGCGACTACTCGGCCAAGTGACTTCCACAAAGGCGGTGGTTGACTGTATCCAATGCAGCAGGAGACCTGCTTCACCGCTTTCGAGCGGCGGCCAGGAAGGTCTGGTAAGCTGGGGTCGCTCTTTCAAAACGAACTCGGATCGAGGACAGACAATGCGTATTCGTGCTCTGATTCTTGCAGTTGCTGTGATAGTGAGTGGTGGTATGCAGATGCGGGCGCAGATGAGTGGGCCCCCGCCATCGCCGCCGGTGGGTACAAAGGAAGACCCCGCGAAAGCGGTGGACGGTTTGCTCTCCATGATGGAGTTCCAGGTAGTGGGCGCGGCGAAGGCTATGCCAGCCGATAAGTACAGTTTCGCGCCGACGCGAGGTATTTTTGCTGCGGGCCAGACAACGCAGTTCGATACCGTGCGCACCTTTGTGGCACAGGTGACGCACCTGGCGCAGGCGAACTACTTCTTTTTCGGCTGGAGCGGCATTAAGCCTGACCGCGACTTGAAGGCAATCGGCTCCATTACGACGAAGGACGAAGCGGTGGCTGCACTCGAAGCATCGTTCGTCTACGCGCACAAGGCGATTGCAACCATTACGACAGAAAATGCATTTGTCGCCATCAAGCCGGTCGACGGGTTCAGCACGCGGGCTACGATTGCCGCTTTTGCGGCAGCCCACGGGAATGATCACTATGGTCAGATGGTGGAGTACCTACGGATGAACGGCATTGTGCCGCCGGCAAGCGCCAAGTAGTTGCTGATTAGCGGATCAGCAAGATGCGGCTCTGATCGGGTCGCTTTCTTTGTTTTTTGGAGAAGGCTTTGGTTCAAGTGGACGAAAACCGGCTACCGGGACAACTGGCTTTTCATCACTCCGGGATGGGATCTGCAGGAGGACAGGTGTACGAGTTGGCGACTTTACGTCCATGTGGCTCAAGACCTGTCATCGGTGAGCGCCTTGGCGATTATGTGTCTATAGACTTTCGTTTGCCTCGTCTTTAGAACTCGATCCTTCCTTGGAAGGCAATCATGCGCGGAGAGCTATCGCCCCCGAGTCCGACACCGAGCAATCCGGTCGGGGGTGAGATCGTGCTTTCGAGCGTCCCAAATCGAGCGGGAATCGAAACACCGGGGACGCCCGCCTCGACTTCACTAGGCAGTGCGAAGTTCGGATGATTAAACGCGTTGAACATCTGAACGTCGAACCGAAACTTAATCCCTTCTTTGATCGGAACCGTCTTAGTGATGTAGATGTCAGAGTCTGTGAAGTGAGGTCCGCGCACGGAGTTGCGTCCCGAGTTGCCAAACTGGCATGTCGCTGGCGAGTCGCCTCCTGTGCAGGCTCCCGTCGCTGGATCGATCGCTGAGACGAATGCATCCGGGTTGAGCCACTGTTTTGTTCCTGCCACAGTCACACCTGAAACGGAACTCTTCCAATAGATCGGTGTCCCCGGAACCCGGTTCGCGTAAGCAGGGGCATTGAACTGGACCGTACTCGCGCCATTGGCCTGAAAGACACCGTTTCCATTCGCGATGTACGGCTGGTTGAGAACGCTGAATGGCAAGCCTGAGTGCAGTATTGCTGTCGCCGAAGCGGACCAGCCACCGAGCGCTTGTCTCAGCAGCGAATGGCTGGAGTGAAACGGAACCTGGTACAGCCCATACGCAGAGACATTGTGGCGAACGTCATAGTCGCAACTGGCGTATTGTCGCTTGAGTTCTCCAGGCAATGGTGACATCAGCCCCAGCGTCGAGAACGCGAGCAAGCCACCGTTCGATACCTCGTCGAGGCAATGGCTGAATGTGTAGTTTGCGCGCAGCGTGAGGCCTCGCCACTGTTGCGAGTACGCGATCTGCAGGCCGGCATAGTTGCTGTTGGCATCCGTGCGAAATTCATTCACATTTCCGAAGCGCTGGTCCAGTGGTCTCTCGTATGGGAACGGCGCGAAACAACCATCGCAGACTGTCTGATAGCCATTGAGCTGTACCTGGAACGGCTCGTGGAGCCCTCGTGTTCCGACAAAGTCGGTGCGCAAATTGCCTCCACGGCCTATTTGCTGCTCAACGCCGAAATTGTATTGATAGTAGTAGGGCGTCTTGAGCGTGCCGCTTGGGAAGGTATTCAGGCTGACGGCCAGCGGGCACGTCGGTGCACCAGGCCGCATTCCTTCGCAAGGGGCAGAACCCGAACGAAAGTTCGATTGAAAGGCGAGGTTCGCGCTTGCGGCTGCGTCAACGGCGCTCCCGTCAACCCCGGGTGCAATTCCAACGCCGCCCACTTGACCACCGATTCCGCCCACAAACGTGGGGTCATTGGGTGCGTTCATGGCCGCGAGATCGGCTATCTGCATGGGGATGATGTCGTTGAAAACACCGAACCCACCGTGGATCGCAGCCAATGGGAACAACTGGTATGCAAAAGACACGCGCGGTTGGTAGACGAAGAGTGGCGTCGCGGGAAAGAGATCGCGGACGTTGCCAAGGATCGTTTGATTTAAGGGCGCGTTATCGTCGTGCGCGGTGTCCAGGAAAGATCCGGCCGTGCGAGCAAAGAGATTCTTGCCGCTGGTGACATTGGTATTCCATGTGACGCGCATGCCATAGGTCAGTGTCATTCTTGGAGTGGGCTTGAACGCGTCCATTGCATAGTATTCAAGATTGCCTGCAGATACTCTCTCTTTGAGCGAGACGGGGAAGCTCTCGCTTGCCGTGTAGGCCACGCCGTAGGTGAACTGGGCGAGGTCATTGAAGGTCACCGTTGGCACAGTGCCTTCGCCGAGGTCGTAGTTGCTTACATCGAGACGCCGCGTATTGATGCCGAACTTCCACGTATGCCTCTCATGCGTCCATGTCAGGTTGTCGTTGATTTGCCATTGTGTTACCTTGCGGCCCTGCGGATAGGTGTTGTTGTTGCCGCCGATGGTCGTGAAGGGGACCGCGTCACTGCTGGAGGCGAGCACGATGGGAAAAGCTTCGAGTACGTGGGAGTAATTGTTTGGTTCGAAAATGCTCGAGTACCAGCTAGCGCCGGGATTGAACTGGTCGACGAGGTTTGAACTGAACACGTGGGTGTAACCAGCTACAAGAGTGCGCTGTGGCTGAGGCGAATAGGAGTTGAAAATAGGATTCACCGGGTCGGTGTATGCGGCTTGCAGGCCCGTGTCCTGCTGGAAGCGATACCAGACGCTGTTGTTGGCGTCGAGAGTGTGATCGATCTTGATCACAATCAGATCTTCGTTGTCGCTGTTGTTCAGCGAAGCCTGACGCTGGCTCGCGCAGCCATCTCCATCAGTGCCCAGCGGACAGCCAACAATCGGTACCTGGGAGCCACCGGGTACTGGCAAAAGAGAGAACATCTTTTGATAAAAAGGGATCTCTGCTGGCGCTGCCGGAAAGGCTGTGCCCGTCACCGGGTCGACTCCGCCCGTGGCGAGTTGCGAGAGCACGTATTGCTGGTAAACCGGCGTCGGCAGAGTGATCTGCGATACGAGCGGTAAAGCGAGGCGAATGCCCTCATAATGGCCAAAGAAAAACAGCCGGTCTTTCCGAATCGGACCACCAATACTCACTCCGAATTCGTTGACGGTGGACCGAGGCTTCTTCGCAACACTATCCGGAGTGTCGTTCGCGTGCAGGAAATAGTCTTCCGCGTTAAACAGAGATCCGTTCCAGATTTCGTACGCATCGCCGTGAAATGCGTTTGCGCCCGATTTCGTAAAGTAGTTCACCTGTGCCACGGCATACCGGCCCTGATCCACGGAGAAAGAATTAGTGTTGACAGTTGCTTCCTGTACGGCGTCGAGACCGATGACGAGATTCGTGGAAAGACCAATATTCAGCCCCAGCCAAGGGTCATTCGTGTCGTACCCATCGAGAATGTAGCCGTTCGATGTGGCAGGGAGCCCATTGAATTCGACATTTCCATACCCGCCTGCCGCCTTTGCATCGTTCGACGAGCCTGCCGTATTCATCAAAGCGCCCTGGGCGAACTGCGTGAGATACGTTAGATCTTGACCGGGATTGGGTAGCCGTTCGATTGCCTTCGCTTCCAGCGTCGTTGAAGTATTGGGGTTCTCGAGACTCAGGAGTCCGCTCTGAGCCGTGACTTCGATGGTCTGCATGCTTGCGGCGGGCGACAAGGTGAAGTTGATGGCGATTGTTTGGCCGACGGCGACGCTTGCCGGCTGCGACTCTGCTTTTGCAAATCCAGTGGCCTCCACAGCGATTCGATAGTTGCCGGGGTTGACTTGAGCGAACACGTAACGGCCTTCAGAATTGCTCTGCGTGATTCGCATTGCTCCTGTGTTCACCTCGGCGGCTTTGACCTGAGCATTGGGTACTATGGCCCCAGAGGAATCGCTGATGGTACCCGTAAACGCGCCGCTCGTGCCGCTTTGCGCCGGTAAATTTGCTGAATTAACCACGGTTAACATCGAGAGAAGGACGAGGCTCAATACGGTTCGGGTTGGCATTTGAGACTGTTCTCCAGGTGTGACGGATACCTGCGGCTGCGTCCTCGGACGCAGCCGCTTAGTGGAAGGGGAAGAGACTTGGCGGCATATTTAGGCTCGCCTAATTATTTAGGTTAGCCTAAAATGTATATAGCGTCAAGAACATCGAGCGCAAGAGCTATGCACCCCAATCGCCAGGTGAACATCAATACCGAATCCGTCGACAACTATCTCAAGGCAATTCTCGCTCTCAGCGGGCCGGAAGAGCGCAGCGTTTCGAGTACGGCGCTTGCTCAGCATCTCGGAGTCGCGCCGGCATCGATTACCAACATGCTGCAAAAGCTCGCTTCGACTCAGCCGTCTTACGTGGAATACGAAAAGCGTCGCGGCGTTCGACTCTCTCCGCGAGGAAAGCGCCGTGCTCTTGAAGTGCTGCGCCATCATCGGTTAATCGAAACGTTTCTTTATAACGTTCTCGATTACCCGATCGAAGAAGTCCACGAGGAGGCCGAGCGGCTTGAACATTTCATCTCCGAACGTTTTGAGGAACGCATCTCCGCAAAACTCGGACATCCGAAGTTCGATCCCCACGGGCATTGCATTCCGACGATAGACGGGAGAATGCCCAAACGGGCGTCGAAACCACTGACAAGCCTCGAACAAGATGGGAGTTTCGTCGTGGACAGCGTCTCGGATCAGGACGCGATCTTGTTAAAGCGGCTTAAAGCGCATGGCATATCGCCGGGCACGCGCATCCAGGTTACCAAGCGATCTCCGCAGGAGTTCAGTCTGCTCACAGGCAGCCCCTTAGGGGTTGTGCGCCTCTCTCGCGCTCTTGCAGAAGCAGTCCGTGTCCGCTCTGCAGAGTAGAGATGGACAACGATCGGCAAGGAAGGATCCGAACAGTCTAGTGATCCGAAGTTTACTTATGCCGTTGCCTTCGTCCTGCGAGCCTGAAACGATGAGTGGCGCAACATTGTCAGAACTCGTACAACCCGATTCCTCACCATTGCAGCCTGCCTTGGCTCGGCCTTGCAGGCCCAGTACCACCGTGCTCTGGTTGCAGGGTGTCACTCTGGCTTGGATGTTAGTCGAGCTCGGCGTCTCCATATTTGCAGCCGTCACCGCTCGCAGTCCGGCCATGATGGCCTTCGGTTCCGACAGCCTCGTGGAACTTCTTTCAGCCGTTGTCGTGCTTCTGCAGTGGATCCCGAGAATACCAATCTCGGAACGCAGGGCGCACCGTGTATCCGCTGTTTTACTCTTCGTGCTCTCCTTTGTAGTTGGGCTAACTGCCTTCGGGGCATTGGTCGTTCGCTTGCAGCCAGAAACAAGTCGCTCCGGTATCGGAATCACGATTGCTGCGCTCATTGCAATGCCGGTCTTGGCCTCTTTCAAACGCCGTGAAGCTCGCCTAAGCAAGAATGCAGCCTTGGCCGCCGACGCGGTGCAATCCGCTACTTGCGCCTATCTTGCTCTCGTGACGTTGGCTGGTCTCGCGATGAACGCAGTCTTCCATATGCCATGGTTCGACTCGCTTGCCGCATTGGTGGCCATTCCAATTCTCATCAAGGAAGGCAGACTCGCGTGGCGAGGGCGGGGATGTGGGTGCTGCTGAGATCGTAGAGTTGCCTTCTGGATGCTAGTGGGCTTCCCGGGGTTGGAGCGAAGCAAAGCCTGAAGGATTACCTTAACGTTTGATCTGCAGCCAGTGCTCATCGGCACCGGTCAGCCAGTGGGAAGCACTCCAGAGCGCAACCACAACACAAAATCCAGCAAGCAAAAGAAAGAGTGCAGCCGCGCTGAACTTTTCGGAGACCGACCACCGAATTCTGCGAAGCCTCCGCTTGCTTCCCTTATCGAGAGTGATGACTCGTGGCATGTCTGCTCCCTGATTGTTCGCAATCGAGATACCGCCCTAATGCCCAGTGGCGTTCACAACAAAAGCCTCCGTCTCGCGCAGAGTGAACGGACGCAGATTGCAATTCACTGCGCCCGTTCCTTCCGCGTGAGTTTCTAGAAGTTAAGCACCACCTTCGCTGTCACAGCCCGCGGAGTAACGTAATGCGTTCCGCTGAACGTAGACAGGAAGTTGTAGAGCGCGTACTTGTTGGTGAAATTGATGGCCGTCAGGTTGAGGTCCAACTTGTAGCGCTCTTTATGGAAGATGTTGTCTTTGCCGAGGGACGCGTCGAAAAGGTTGCGCGGTGCGATGCGTTGGGGGTTCTTGTCGTTGTCGCCAGTATTGGGCGCCGGGACGCTGATCAGGCTGGAACCGAACTGCGAGGCCAAGCAGACTGCCGGCAACGGGTTCGTAGGGGTTGCCCTGGCTCCATTGCACATGAAGCCGGCCTGGAACTCCTGATCGGCGGTCAAGGGGATGCCGGTCGCGGTCACCATTGCGATCGCCGGTTGGCCGTTGAGCGTCGTAGAGGTGGAAAGGCAAGGACTGTTGGGGTCTGTCGTGCCGTAGCAAGGCGCATTACCCGCCACCAGGCCCGAGTCGTACCGCCAATTGAATCCGCCCCACAAACCGCTCAGCACGCTGGCATGAGAAAGGGTGTATTGAAGGTGCGTGGTCTGGTTGAACTTCTCGTCGTGATCGATGCGGAAGGGCAGACCGGTCTGGCCCACGGTGGCACCGGCGCCAGCCACCTGCGGCGGGAAGAAGCGAGCGGCAACCGATGACGTTACAAAATAGGCGCTAAAGCCACGAACCACCGGAACCTCCGCGCGAATGGCATAGCCCGGAATCTTGGAGTTATGCCAGTCGATGGGGAAGGTGATGGGCGTGTTGCCCAGGACGCTGAAGTCGAATGCGTTGTGCGTGTATTTCCAGATGTACTCTCCGCTGACCACGGCATGCCTTCCGAAGGCCTGTTGCAGGCTGGCGTGGAACTCGTTCCGGTAACCGGGATGCAGAATTCCGGAAACGCCGGGAGTGCAGAGTAACAGTGGCGCCAGCACGGCATTCGAGCACCCGGAACTGGAGAGCACGAGGTTTTCGTTGAAGGGCGTCTCCAGGGTGCGCGCGTAAGAGACGCTCAGCACGGTGCTGGAGGGCTTGACATTGTAGGCAATCCCAAGACGCGGTTCGGTTTGGTTGGCAGCTGTGAGACCGTTATACACGTCCTCCCGAAGGCCGAGGTTGAAGTTCCAATTCCCGGCCTTGATCTGGTCTTCGATGTAGAGCCCCAGTTCCTTAACGTCAGTGTGCCCAAAGTACGCGTATTCAGTGCCACTGCGCGTGAGGTCATATGGTCCAAGAACCGATAGGTAGGCGGGATTCGGAAATGACACCACACCGTCACACGCCGATTGATTGGCGTACCCCGGCAACGGGTTGCCGTTCACGTCGACGCACGGAGCGTTGTACGTGGAATCTACAACGCCGAGGTAGTCGTTTTCGCGCAGAAAAGTCTGCCCGTATTGTGCGCCAATCTTGATGTTGTTGATGCCCTTGGAGTAGGAGAGGTCGGAGTGAACGGCTGTATTGAGGAGAGTGCGGTTTTGGGAAATGGATGAAGTTTGCAGACTCGGGGGCCCCAAATCAGCCAGGGGGTTGCCGCTTGGGTAATAGTTATAGAGGTCCTTACGCACCCATGCGCCAAAGTTGAGTACCGCGTTGTTACTGATGACTCGCGTGTAGGTTGGAGAGATGTTGAACGTTCCAATCTTGGACCGTTGGTCTGTATCGCCGACATTGGCGAAGATTGGATTCGCGCTTGTGCCCCCGCTCACCACGTTTTGCACATTCAAATTGTCGTAAGCATTCGGAGTCTGGAACCAGGAGCGGCTGTAATTGAGGTTCAGGTGGAGGGAGTCCTTCGGGTTGAAACTGTAATCCACGCGATCGAATATATTCAGCAAATTCCCCTTGCTATGGAAGACGACGAATTCCGGTCCATCAAGAAAGCGCCCCGTGTCCAATCCGTCGGCTTCGAGGAAGTTGCCCCAGTTTTTTCTACCGTACGATAGATCAAATCCCGCTGTCGCCGACCCAAAGCTCCCATAGGATGCGTCGATTTGACCGGTCGGTTTCATTATTCCCTGTCCGGACCGAGTCGTCGCTGCGATAACGAGACTCGTCTTTCCGCCATATTCCGCGGGTGGAGCTCCGCTGATCACCTCCATCGACTGGACAGCGTTCGCTGGAAGCTGGTTTGAGAAGACCTTGCTCTGCTGGTCGGTGATCGATTGACCATCAATGGAAAACGAGTTCGATGCGTGATCGCCCAAACCATGAAAGAGGCCGTTCGAGTCTGCAGCCACGCCAGGAGTGGTGAGCGTCACAAGCGAGCTGAGCGTGGACGATTGGCTCTCAAGCGGGACCTTGATGAACAGATCGCGGTCCACATCGGTGTGAAACGTAGGATCGTTCTCGATGAGGTCTCCACCGGCTTCGACCGTCACGGTGCTCGAAGCGCTGCCGACTTGAAGGGCAATACTTGCGTGGATCGCCACCACCGAGCGCACATCGACATCCTGAACTGCCGACGCAAATCCTGTTTTTGCCACCGTCAGGTGGTAGGGATTGAACGGCAGATTGGGGAAACGATATTGGCCCGAGCGATCGGTGATTGCCGTTCGTGAGTACTGGCTGACTGGATTGTCGATCGTGACTGTAGCACCAGGAACTACTGCCCCTGAGGGGTCTGTAATCGTTCCACTTATGGTGCCGGAATTCGCTGATTGAGCATAGGTGAAGGCGGCCAGTTGCAAGAGAAATGCAACCGGAAAGAAGATGGCAAAACGCACAAGCGTGCGCATGGACGACCTCCGGGGAATCTGCTGAATTGTGAGTGGACCCGCTTAGACGGAAGCAGGTTCAGCAGGAGGAGGCCGGCTGTAGAACGAGAAAACGAAAGTCTTGCGAGGCGCTGGCTTGGCGGGAACTTCAATGTCGTCCGCGTGCTCGGTTGGAGCCGGAACAACTACAGGCGCATGAAGCACAATGCCGGTGTGAGCGACCAGGCACAGTGCGCAGTCAGCGTGCGATGCGCCCATCGCATCGTGGTGATGAGCAACCTGAACGGTCGCGGTGTAAACAACCAGCAGTGCGCAGATGATCCCGAGCAGAAGACTTCGGGGGTTCCGCGAGCGGGATGGCGTTTGCCGGGACATGATGTCTGGTTGAAACCAAAATCCGGGACTGACCGGCAACGGCTCTCACCGGGGAACACAGACGCGGTAATTCCATATCATATGGGGGACTTCATTACCTGTCCAGAGAATTGCCCCCGTGCATACGACGCAGAATCTAGTTGTGAAGAGATTCTGCAGCTCGTGGCGAACCAGGGATCGTTGAAGGGCTTGATGGCCGAACCGAACGACGGGCATCTTCGCAGCCAAGTGGTGGGATTCTTCGGAGGGCATCAATCCTCCGAACTGCAGGCACCCGATGAACTTAAGGCCGACGCAAGGATATCTGCTGGCAAGCACTTCAGCCGAGCGGCGGCAAGCTATTTTGCGCTCATCCAGCTTGTCGGCGACTCACAACTTCCGGATTGGCGACGAAATTGGACGTCAGAATGCTCCTTTAGGGCGTTGTGTTTGAGGCTATTCTCAGCTCGTTGCCTGTCGTGTGCGCAATCGGTTAGTCTCCGAAGAACTCCCGGAGAATCGACAATGAGATCAGAGGCCTCTGTCGCATTGTTCCTGATAGTGGCGTTCGCTATGCCTGCACGAGGTGTTTCGCAGACTCCGCCCGATAATGACACACGCGAGTTGACGCATCTCGAAGATGTGTGGAACCAGGCTCAGGTCGCTGGCAACGCGGAGGCGCTCGACCACCTGTGGGCTGGCGATCTGGAAGTCGCTGTTCCGCATATGGCGGTCATGACACGAGCTGAGTCTCTAGGGTTTGCCCGATCAGGACGCATGAAGTTCCTGCGCTATGAGACTTCGGACCTGCACATCCGCATATACGGAGACGCGGCCGTGGTCACCGGCCATCTATTGCGAACCCGCACATTGAATGGCAACAAGATCTCCGACGACTGGCACTTCACCAAGGTCTACATCCGCGAAGCGCACCAATGGCGGGTCGTTTCCTTTCAGGCGTCCGATTCACCTGCGCCATGATCTCCCGAGCGTTCAATTCACGCTAAAGCGCTCATTGACTTATTGAGATCGTTTCTGGTTCTTCGACAACTTGTCGTTTAACCGGCTACCGGAACAAGTGGCTTTTCATCACTCCGCGATGTGATCCGCAGGAGACAGGTGTACGAGATGGCGACTTTTCATCCAATTGGAAAGTCCCTGTTGGAAATCAGCGAAGGCTAGGCGTTTCGCGGTACCGATCTTGTTCTCTCTGGCTTAAACCACGGGCATAGCCTCAACGGTGATATGCTGCCACCAGATTCTCCTTAGCTCGATTAGAAGAACAGACAGGTCCAGAGCTTTCCATGTCGCAACGATCACGCCCACAGAATTTGGCCGATTCCGTCTATAGCCAGCTCAAGGCAGAACTCTTTGAATTTAGGCTTTTGCCCGGTGACAGATTTACCGAGGCGGAAATCGCCGACCGAACCGGGGCGAGCAGGACGCCCGTGCGTCAGGCACTCTACAAACTCCAGCGTGAGGGGTTCCTGGATGTGAATTTCCGGAACGGTTGGGAGGTGCGGCCTCTGGACTTTGCCCAGATTGATGCGCTCTATGAGTTGAGGATACTTCTTGAACAAGCCTCAGTGCACCGCATGAGTGATCTCGATGCACATCAGTTGAGCGACTTTCTTCTGCCGCTTGAATTTAGGTGGTGTGTCCGTCCGAAAGAGCGCAGCACAGATGCGAGTGAAGTCGCGATGTGGGATGAGGAGTTTCACTGTGGCCTGGTTGCTGCGTCAAGAAATAAGGAGTTTGCACGTGTTCATCTTGAATTGACCGAGAAGATTCGGATTGTGCGCCGCCTCGGCTTCACCGGGAATTCACGCATCACGGCAACGTACGAGGAACACAGTGCCATCCTGGCATCGATACGTGCGCGCAGGTTTAGTGCTGCCGAAAAGCAACTCGCGCTCCATATTGAAGTGTCACGCAGCGGAGCTAGAAAGATAACCCTTTTGAGGCTACAGAACGCGCGGATTAGCCCGCCGAGTGCCACCACTGGCACTCAGTAAGGGCGCAAAACCCAACGCTCGAAGAGTGGATCCCAAAAGAATTCAAGTTCTTAATACGATCCTTATGGCATCGTGTATACCGTCTTGTATACAGCGATAGAGATTCTCAAACCAACATTCCTTCATGCGGTTTAGGAAGTGCCTCAGTCTGTCTTGGGCACATGCTGGAGCTGCATTTTCGCTGAGCAGGCAAATCTTTTAGGGGGTTGCATTTATGAATCGATCTTTCGCAGGTCGTGCAAGACTTTCCTTCCTCTCCGGCTATCGCTCGATTGTCATCAAGAATTCGAGCGGTCTGCACGGTGTCTCTCCGTTCGTGAGGCTGTCTTGGGTGGCTTCGCTGGTTGTTTTTCTGTGTTTCGGCGTCGCATCGGGGCTCAGTCAGGATTCCGCCAGCTTATCGGGAATGGTAAAAGATTCAACTGGTTCGAGCATTCCCAATGCAGCGGTTGCATTGACGAATAATAAGACCGCCGAGATCAAGAAGACGGTAACAGGCCCGACAGGTGGCTATTCATTTACAAACCTTGTTCCTGGAGACTATACGATCGAGATAAGCGCTAAAGGCTTTGCGACTCAGCAGAAGCCGATTCCTCTTGCCGTTGGACAGGAAGCGAGTCTCGATCTGTCGCTGTCCATCGCAGAAGAAGTGCAATCTGTCTCCGTAACCGGGGAGACGGACCCTTACAGTGTGATTCCCGACCAGCCGACAAGCTCGGTCTTTGGGCTTCCCGAGAAGGTGGAGGAAATCCCACGCTCGGTCTCTAACGCGGATTCTGAACTGCTGAATTTGTACTCCGCCAGGACGGTAAACGATCTGGTCACCGTCGTGCCGGGCTCTTACACGGGCGGTTACTTTGGCATTCCTGGAAGTGTCTTCCTGCGCGGCGACATTGCGGACAATTACTTTCGCGGATTCCGTCGCGTTGAGAATCGGGGCAATTATCAAACCCCGCTCGACGCATCAGATCACATCGAGATTGTTGCTGGACCGCCCTCTCCCATTTACGGGCCGGGAAGAATGGGCGGATTCATGAACTTTTATCCCAAGACAGTGCTCAGCGAAGGCGCGAAATGGATGGACAAGGGCCATGGCGCCGTCGTCGGGCGGTTTGGCGAATACAACGATAAAGTTGGGAGCGCGGAGTATGGATTGCCATTCAAGATTGGCTCCCATCGCTCCGGCGCCTATGCCATGTACGAACAGAAGGGATCGGACAGCTTCTACAAGGGAGTGTTTGATCGCTACAAGCTTGGCCAGATCGCATTCGACATGGAACTCTCTCCGAAGTGGAGGCTGTCATACGGCTTTCAGGGATATAACGATCAGGGAATTCAGGCCCTCGGTTGGAATCGAGTCACGCAGGATCTTATCGACCATCAGACGTATTTAGCCGGAAGCCCCGCCGTCAATCTTTCCTCGAACGGGGTCAATATCGGTCCGAACGATATCTCGCCCGGACAGTTGAACACCTTCGCTTTCCAGCAGGACATGGGTGCGGTCTTTCCTTACTACGGCAACTATGCTGACTATGCGCTGGATCCTTCCACGGTGCATACCGTCAAGCTGCCCCTGAACCAAATCATGGTCGACGATACAAGCGACTTCCTGAGCGCAACGACCGACACCGCATATTTCGATGTCGTCGGTGAAATCAAGCCTGGAATCACGGTCAAAAACCAGTCTTTCTATGATCGCCTGAATTCGCAGAAATTCAGCAGCTATGGCTTCGGCGCCGATTACAGGCCATGGACGGTCGAAAACAAATCGACAGTGAGTTTCAGTTGGCATCCGGAATCTGTGGTCTCGATGAATGCGTTCGCCGGATACGATTTCACCAGGGTTGAGGTCTCAGCCGGAGAAGAGCGCGACGATTACCAGGTCGTTGACCGCCGCGATCTTTCGGCTGGCGCGACTCCCAACGATCGGATGCAGGGCCCATGGGACAGCAACCCGTCCATCCCGTTTCAATACTTCAACAAAGGCGTGTATTCGGATGACGGCCTCTTCTGGCTCTCCAATTTTGATTTCTGGAACAGGCTCCTGTTCACGATCGGCGCGCGCCTGGATCGCTACTCGCCAGACTTTTGGGGCCGGGACTCCGGTTATGGAGCACTTACTCATGAGAAGGCCAAGAATACAGGCGGGCTTTTCAATGGCAGTGTGAGCTACAGAACTCCGTTGCACCTTACGCCATACTTCACGGCGGCAACATCACGCTTCCTTGACCTCGGCCAGGGAAACGAGATTGATGCTTCAGAGATTCCCGGCGGAACCTATGTCCAGCCCTCCACGCTTTACGAGGGCGGTGTGAAGACAAGCGTTGCACAGACGTTCTTCGCTTCACTTGCGTTCTACCGGCAAAAGCGCTCCGCATGGGATAGCCAGACGCAGGCGCTCGATTACTTCAAAAGCAAAGGCGCTGAATTGGAGGCTCGTGCGTTCCTTCTGAAGCGCCTTACCCTGACAGGCGCCCTTACGTGGCAGGAACCGCAACAACTCAATGCACCTTTCCTGCTCGCCATCCCCGGCAGCTTGTTGGGTCTGACGCCGGAACAGTCGTATGGCGGGAAGTTTGAAGGTCTCGCCTATATCTTCCCGCATCAAGGGGCCTATCCGGTGGCTGGGCAGCCGCATTGGGTTGCAAGCCCGTTCGGGACATTGAACGTCACCAGGAACATCGGGTTTCTGATCGGAACTACTTGGGTAGCCTCGGTCAAGGCCGGATACGTCAGCAATGTGGTGCTTCCTTCCTACTCGCTTTCGCGCGGATCGGTCTTTTACCGCAGAAAGAACTATGAAGTCAACTTTGGGATCAACAACATGTTCGATGCCAAGTACTTCCAGAGCCAGTATCTGTTCGAGGACTCGCTCGTGAAGCCAGGTGAGTTGCGTACGGTCGGCGGGACTGTCAAATATACATTTTAAGTACCGGAGGAGTTTAAGTTGGTGATCAATGATCCTGAGGTTACGGCGGAGATCCTCGCGCTTCATGAGGAATACGAAGAGGCTCTCGTCGGCAATAACGTGGAAAAGCTGACGGCATTCTTTTGGGATTCATTCCACGCACTGCGGTTTGGAGTGGTAGAGAGCTTGTACGGTTCGGCGGAGATTGAGGCATTTCGCAAGGCTCGCTCTGCCGTCAAACCTTGAACGGGAAATATTCAATCTGCGCATCGTCACTTTCGGCAATGCGCAGGCAATCGTCACACTGGAGTTCAAGCGAGTGGCAAACGGGACTCCCCGGCATGGGCGTCAAAGCCAGGTCTGGGTCAAATTTCCCGAGGGCTGGAAGATTGTGAATGCTCATGTTTCATTTACTGCAATGTCGTACATGGAATCTGCAGCCGCACTAATCGGTTTGCAGATTCCTCCGGAACTTGCTGATGGAGTGCAGCAGAACATCGCGCGCTCCGCGCAGATAGCGGCTCCGCTTCTTGGAATTGCTCTTTCAGAACAAACAGAATCGGCGGGGGTATTTCAACCATGAATACCCCGTGCGATCTGTCTGCCGATGCGATAAGCATTGCCCAGGCCATTCGAACCCGAAAGCATTCTGCTCGCGAAGTTATGCAAGCGACGCTCGAATCCATTCAAGAACATGACGGCCAACTGAACTGTTTCACCAAGGTCCTGGAAGCGGATGCACTGGCCCAGGCTGACGCAACCGACCGCCGCATCGCTGCTGGGGAAGACCCGGGATTGTTTGCGGGGGTTCCTTTCGCGGTTAAGAATTTGTTCGACATTGCCGGTACGACCACAATCGCGGGATCGAAGATTCACGCAAGCAACCTTCCTGCAGAGAGGGATGCCGCGGTTGTGGAGCGTTTGAAAGCGGCAGGGGCCAACCTGGTCGGGGCGTTGAATATGGACGAATACGCCTACGGCTTCACCACAGAAAACACGCACTACGGTCCAACGCGCAACCCGTACGATATGGAGCGGGTCGCAGGAGGTTCTTCGGGCGGGTCCGCTGCTGCGGTCGCTTCCGGCATGCTGCCCTTGACCATTGGATCGGACACGAACGGATCGATTCGGGTTCCGGCTGCGTTTTGCGGGATCTATGGATTGAAACCGACCTATGGCCGAATCTCCCGCGCCGGAGCGGTTCTCTTTGCAGAGAGCTTTGATCATGTTGGTCCCTTCGCACGTTCGGTGCGCGATATTGCCCTTGCCTTCGATGTCCTTCACGGGCCAGATCCAAGGGATCCGGTTGCCAGCACACGCCTCCCGGAAGCTGTATCTCCGCAACTGGAACTCGGATCGAAAGAATTGCGGATCGCCGTAGCCGATGGCTATTTCAGTCATGGAGGCGTCCCCGGGGCGTTCGAGGCAGTGAGGAAGGTTGCCACGGCGCTTGATGTGCGGGAGACCATCACGATCCCTGACGTGGAAAAGGCCCGGGCCGCAGCGTACATCATCACAGCGTGTGAAGGTGGAAATCTCCACCTCCCGGATCTTCGCACCCGGCCCGACGACTTCGATCCCATGGTGATCGAGCGTTTCCTCGCAGGTGCTCTGCTGCCGGCCTCCTGGTACTCGCATGCGCAGCGTTTCCGCAGAGTGTTTCGCGATCAGCTTCGCGAGATCTTCGGCAAGGTTGATGTGATTCTTGCGCCTACCACTCCATGCCCCGCAATCCGGATCGGGCAGGCAACGATCGTGATCGACGGAAAGGAAGTACCTTCCCGGCCTAACCTGGGCCTCTTTACACAACCGCTCTCGTTTATTGGACTGCCGGTTCTTTCTGTTCCGGTTTTCCTTCCCGGGTCGCTGCCGCTCGGAGTGCAAATCATCGGTGCGCCGTATCGGGAAGCGTCGATCCTAAGAGTAGCCAGGCAACTGGAGCAAATGGGAGTTGTATCAGCTCCGATTCAGGCGCCCGTTCCAACGACCGTGCGGGCATGAGTCTGATGGACAAGAACAACAGCGGGATCACTCGCAGGCGAATTCCTCAGCTACATGGCGGTCGCGACAACCGCAGCGCCTTGCGAGGCCGCGTTCTGCTCACGGCAGCCCAGGCGCCCTTGATCCTGGGCTTCCTTTACGGAGGCCCTAAGAACGATCTCGGGTACAACCAGGCTCACTTCGAAGGGAAGCAGTCTCTAAGAGCGCTGCCCTTCGTGAAAGCGATTGATGAAGCGAATGTGACCGAGACGATCGACGTGGAAGAGGCTATGCGCGACATGATTCATCAGGATGGCGCGCAGGCTATCTTCGCCACTTCGTACGGCTATCTTGACCCCTATGTGTATCGAATCGCGCGCGAGAGACCCGATGTGCAGTTTTTTCACTGCGGCGGGTTCTTTCCGTGACGGAATTGATCCGCCGAACATCGGCGTTTACTTCGGATACATCGATGAGGTCGAGTACCTGGCAGGTATGGCCGCTGGCTTGATGACGCGAACAGGTCGGCTTGGCTTTGTTGCTGCCAAGCCGATTCCGCAAGTGCTTCGAAATATCAACAGCTACATGCTGGGCGCACGAAGCGTAAATCCATCTGTATCGATGCAAGTTGTCTTGACGGGCGATTGGGTCCTGCCGGTGCGTGAGGCTGAGGCAGCCAGCAGTCTCGCGGATCAGGGCGCCGATGTGCTTACCGGTCACACCGGATCGCCGCGCGTCATCGTGCAGGTTGCGGAGCGGCGGGGTATATGGTCCACGGGATATCAGTTTGATCAGTCGGCAGTGGCTCCGCATGCCTTCCTGACAGGGGCGGAGTGGTCCTGGGGAGTCGTCTATCGCCAGTATGCACAAATGCTGAATGAAGGAAGATCCGTCATCAATCACACCATCCCGCGACGCATGAGCGGCACACTTAAGGATCACTTTTGTCAGTTGTCTCCATTCGGCCCCGCTGTGACGCCCTCGATGCGCGATTCGATTCTCAGCGCGCAGAAGGAACTTGTCGACGGCTTGAGGGCAATCTATCAAGGCCCATTGCGCGACAACAGAGGAAACATCGTGATTCCCGCGGGCAAGACGATTTCCATTCAGGATCCCGCGCTTGACGGAATGAACTGGCTGCTGGAAGGAATCCAGGGAGACATAAGAAGCCTGTGATTACCAGCATTCTCGTTCCTTCCCGCAAATCGCTCGAATCCATCGTTATCCCTGCATTCGCCTTTCTGATTTCAATGGCGCTCTTCGGAGGATTTTGTGCCTTGTGGGGTGCTCCTTTTGGGGCCGTCTTCGCTTCGATCTACAGGGCCGGATTTGGAAGCTGGTATTCGTGGCAGAACAGCCTGGTTCGTGCGGCCCCTCTCATGCTCTGTGGTCTATGCACAGCTATTCCGGCTCGCGCTGGCCTGATCACAGTAGGGAATGAAGGCGCGTTTGTGCTGGGCGGACTAGCAGCCGCTGCGGCAGGCCTGGCCACGCAATCGGCGTCTGCGTTCTTGAGTCTCTGCTGTATGGCGGCGGCAGGCGCGATAGCGGGCGGTCTCTGGATCATGGCAGCCGGCGCACTGCAGCACTATCGCGGCGTCAACGCGGTCATCAGCAGCTTGCTGCTGAATTACATCGCGTTGGCCTGCTTGCTGCAGCTCGTCGAAGGTCCAATGCGCGACCCACACAGCCTGAATTTTCCAGCCACGTATGCGATTGCGGAATCGCACCAGCTTGGAACGATCTTCAATTCGCGGATCCATATGGGATTGGTCTTTGGCGTCGTCGCGTCGATCCTTGCCTGGTTCTTTCTGGAGCATACGGTTTGGGGCATGAAGGTGAAGATCATAGGCGGCAATTCCAAGGCCGCGGCTCTCATCGGTCTGCCGCTGGGAGCGCTGATTCTGGGAGCGAGCTTTCTCGGTGGAGCATGCGCAGGCCTGGCGGGGATGGTTGAGGTAGCGGCGGTGCAAGGCCGTGCGAGTCACGCAATTGCGGCAGGCTACGGCTACGTTGGCATTCTGGTGGCCTTTCTTGCCCGCCAATCCCCGCTTCGCATCATCGTTGTGTCCGTGATTCTCGGCGCGGTCGTTGCAAGCGGTGGGGCACTTCAGCGCGATCTCGATCTTCCGGATGCCACCATTGCGGTGTTCGAAGGAATTACATTTCTGATGATTCTGGCGTCGGAAACGGTCTATGGACGCTTGAATTGGTTGAAGGACAAAAGCGATGCCGCATCTTGAACTCGCCGGAGCATCCGTACTCGCCGCGGCGCTCGTGGGCGCGGCCATTCGCGGCAGCATCCCCTACATGTTCGTGAGTCTGGGAGAATGCCTCACCGAAACGAGCGGGCGCATTAATCTCGGCATGGAAGGCATTCTGTTGATGGCTGCGATGACCGCGTTTGCCGTTTCCCAGAGTACGGGTTCGCCTTGGCTTGGAGCTCTTGCGGCTGCTGTCGTCGGCGGATTGCTCGGCCTTCTCCACGCTGCCATTACGGAGTTGCCAGGGGTTAATGACATCGCGGCGGGCATCGCCATGATCGTCTTTGGCAGCGGACTCGCCTTCTTCTTTGGAAAACAATTCGTCGCTCCGATGGCTCCCCAACTTCCTGTCCTGGATTTGGGCAGCTGGGCATCCAGTCCAGCCACACGAGCCGCTCTTCGCGTCAGCCCCTTGTTTTTCCTGGGTATACTCACGGCTCTTGCCCTGCATTATGTTCTGCTGAACACCCGCTGGGGACTTCACATCCGCGCCGTCGGCGATGCACCTGAAGCAGCCCGCTCGATGGGGATATCCGCTCGCAAGCATCGCATCCTCGCTACAACGATCGGCGCGGCGTTGGCGGGCATCGGCGGTTCGCACTTGACGCTCTATTTTCCCGGCATCTGGTCCGAGGGCATATCCGGCGGTCAAGGTCTAATGGCCGTGGCGCTCGTAATCTTCGCCCGATGGAGCCCGCTGCGTTGCCTCGGTGCATCACTATTCTTTGGAGCCGCGCAAGCTCTCGGCCCATCGTTGCAATCGCTGGGCCTAAGCGGAGTCTACCATCTCCTGAATGCCTCTCCGTATCTGCTCACTCTCGTGCTTATGGTCGCCTCCTGCTCGCGCGACGGTAAGCTCGCCGGAATGCCCGGTGCTCTGGGGGGGAGAGGATGAGCGTCAAGTCGCCGGCATTGCTGGAAGTGAAAAATGTGAGCAAACATTTCGGTCAGCTTCGTGCCGTGAATTCCGTGAGCCTGACCGTTCGTCCAGGAACCTTTCACGCAATCATTGGAGAAAACGGAGCCGGGAAAAGCACGCTTGCAAAATGCATGCTCGGAATCTACCCGCTCCATTCCGGTGAGGTGAGGGCGGATGGAAGAGCGATCACCAATCCGGTTGAAGCTCGACATGCGGGCATGGGGATGGTGTTTCAACAATTCAATCTGGTTCCGTCGCTGACGGTTGCCGAAAATCTGTTGCTCGCCAGGGAAGACCTGCCTGCGCTTCTCGATTGGCGCGAGCTTCGTTCAGAGTTAACAAGTTTCCTCGACACGGCGCCGTTTTCTATTGACCTCGATAGCCGGATTGCGCACCTGGCGGCAGGGCAAAAGCAAAAGGTCGAGATTCTAAAGCAGCTTTACCTGAAGACGAAGGTACTGATCCTCGATGAACCTACCTCGGTGCTGACTCCAGCCGAATCAGACGAGGTGATGACAGTCCTCTCCGCAATGGTCAAGAGAGGTTCCCTGAGCGTAGTTCTGATCAGCCACCGCTTTGGCGAGGTGATGGACTTTGCAGACGAAGTAACTGTGATGCGCTCCGGCAGGATCGTCACGTCAGTACCCGTAATCAGCACAAACCCCGCTCAGCTGGCTGAATGGATGATGGGTGAATCGCGCGCCCCGCAGCCGCTTGAAAAAAGCGGCCGTACATCCAGCAATGCCCGGCCTGGAAGTGAACGACCTTCTCGTGCGCGGGGAAAGCGGCCTTGTCGCAGTCAATAAGATCAGTTTACGTGTTGGCTGCGGCGAGATTCTCGGGATTGCTGGCGTTTCCGGCAACGGACAGCGTGAATTGGTACAAGCCATCGGGGGGCAGCGCAAGATCGAGAGCGGCGAGATTCGCGCTTTCGGCTCACCATTTTCTCCTACTCGGGATGGAATCCGAAACGCGGGCCTGTTCACGCTTCCAGAGGAGCCATTGGAAAATGCGACGGTTCCCTCGATGAGTATCGCTGAGAATCTGGCATTGCGCAGATTCGACCGGCCTCCGTTGTCGAGGTTCAGATTCTTTCTCAACCACTCGGCGATATTGCAGTCCGCGCGTGCAGTGATCCAATCCTTTTCAATACGCCCATCGTCGCCGGAAATTCCTGTGCGAAATCTCTCCGGCGGGAATCTGCGAAAGACAGTGGTGGGGCGCGATCTGATGGACGGAGAAGCCAGAATTCTGGTGGTTGCAAATCCCTGCGTAGGTCTCGACTTCGCTGCGACTGCATCGCTGCATAACCGCCTGATTGAGATGAGAAATCGAGGGGGAGCAATCCTGCTGGTCAGCGAAGACCTTGACGAGTTGATTCAATTGGCAGACCGGATCGTCGTGATGAGTGGTGGTGTCATTGCGCATGAAACACGCCCCGAGGAACTGAACCGCGCCCTCATTGGCAGCCACTTCGGAGGTAGACCAGAGGCAAGCGATGTGCTGTAAAGGAGTTTGAATGGGAACACGTGTCTCTATATTCATAGTTGCTCTTCTGTGGTGTGCAACGTCGGCATCTGCTTCGGTTGGCTTTCAGGAAACCGCCATCCCTGATCGGCATGGCAAGCCTATTGCCGTTGGCATCTGGTATCCAAGCAGCGCAAAGCCTTCGCCGCATCCTCTTGGACTGCTGAGCCAGGATGTCGCGGTCGATGGCGACGTAGCGGGAAAGGAGCTTCCCTTCGTTCTCATTTCTCATGGCGCTTACGGTTCTCTGGCCAGCCATTATGACACCGCAATTGCATTGGCAGAGGCTGGATTCGTCGTTGCCGCGCTGACGCATACCGGAGATAACAGTGACGACCAGAGCTATCTGGGAAATCGGATCGACTTAATCGATAGGCCCCGTCAGGCAAAACTTGTCCTCGACTGGATGCTTGACTCCTGGCCTGGGCATGATCACCTCGATCAAGGACGCGTTGGCATCTTCGGGTTTTCACTCGGCGGGTTTACCAGTCTCGTAGAAATCGGAGGCACTCCTGAGCTGCGGCGGATGGCGCTCCTTTGTTCTACGCATCGTGAAGCTCCTGAATGCGCTTTTATCAAAAGAACGCACGGAGACCAGTTGGACCCTAATCCACCCAATCCGGAATGGGCCCACGATGCACGGATTCGAGCGGCCGTCATCGCTGCGCCGGCGGTCAGTTTCTTATTTGGCCCCGGCGATCTGAAACGAGTCAGCATTCCCGTTCAATTGTGGCGAGCCGAAGATGACACGCAGGCTCCTGATGCAACCAACAGTGGGGTTGTTCGGAAACAGTTGCCCGTGCATCCGGAAGAACATATCGTTCCGGGCCAGGACCATTACGTCTTCCTCGCACCCTGCAGCGCTGCCCTTGCAGCCGCAGTGCCCGAAATTTGTCACGACACAACCGATTTTGACCGTGCAGCATTTCACAGGAGCTTTAATCAGTCCGTCGTGGCCTTCTTCAGGAAAGAGTTAGAAGCGCGGTGAGGCAAGAATCTAGCCAGCGCTGTTCCAGCAACAACTAAGAGAGGAAGGTGAGAAAGAATGGATATCGCCTCGCTTGAATGCGGGTATCGCGATGGCACGATGACTCCCAGCGCGGAAGTCGAGCGGATCTATGCAGAAATTGCGCAAGCAGGCGAGCGCCCTGTCTGGATTACGCTGGTTCCAAAGGACGAAAATCTCGCCCGTGCGCAGATGCTTGAGGCGGACCAAATGGCCCATGCCCTGCCGCTCTATGGCATTCCCTTTGCGGTCAAAGACAACTTCGACGTCGCCGGATTGCCTACGACCGCGGCTTGTCCCGCGTTTTCGCATGTAGCTGCGGAGACCGCGACCGTTGTGCAGAAGCTGCTTGACGCGGGAGCGATCTTGATCGGCAAAACCAATATGGATCAATTCGCGACGGGTCTGGTGGGAACGCGCACGCCCTATGGCATTTGCTCCAGTGTCTTCCATCCGGAGTACATCGCAGGAGGATCGAGCTCTGGCTCGGCAGTCGCGGTGGCACTTGGATGGGCAAGCTTCTCGCTTGGTACTGATACAGCAGGTTCGGGTCGCGTACCGGCAGCTTTTAATCAGCTTGTAGGCCTCAAGCCTACGCGCGGCCGGGTGAGTACAAGTGGCTTGCTGCCTGCGTGTCGCACGTTGGATTGCGCCTCGATCTTCGCCGGAACCTGCGCAGATGCGGCTCGCGTCTTTGCCGTTGCGCGCGGCTTTGACGCCGCCGACCCCTATTCTCGCCAACAATTGCCGGGCGAGGGCGCGGCGCCCTGGAGTGCGACGTCGGTATTCCGCTTTGGCGTGCCCACTGAGGAGAGTCTGGAGTTTTTTGGAGACGAGGCAGCTGCGGCAAGCTATCGAGCGGCGGTGCAGTCACTAATCGAACTGGGCGGCGAAGCCATCGAATTCGACTACGCGCCTTTTCACGAGGCAGCCAGCCTGCTCTACAAGGGACCATGGGTGGCAGAGCGTTTCGCGGCGATCGAAGACTTCCTTGCCAAAAATCCTGAGACAGTCGATCCCACAGTCGGTGCAATCATTCGCGGCGCAGGTCAATACGACGCCGTCGATGCCTTCAAGGGAGCTTATGCTCTTGCGGAGTTGCGGCGCACGACAGCCGCAGTATGGGAGACGCTCGACTTCCTCTTGCTTCCAACAACACCCACACACTACACCATTGAACAAGTCATGGCCTCGCCAGTAGATCTGAATACTAACCTCGGTTTCTATACCAACTTTGTCAATCTGCTCGACCTTGCGGCGGTAGCCGTGCCCGCAGGATTCAAGCCAAACGGCTTGCCCTTTGGTGTCACGCTGGTTGGAATGGCCTTTACAGACGATGGGCTGCTGCGAGTGGCCGATCGGCTTCATCGCCGGTTGGCAAATACAATCGGCGGCAGCGCGCAGAAGCTTGCAGCAACTCCGCCATTGGCTGATTCCAGTTCTTTAGAGGGATGCGTCTTGATGGCCGTGGTTGGAGCCCACTTGAGCGGGCAGCCGCTGAACTGGCAATTAACCGAGCGCAAAGCGAGGCTGGTGGCCTCGACGCGCACTAACAGCGATTACAGGCTCTACGCACTCGCTAACACCACGCCACCCAAGCCGGGTCTGGTCTACGCACCTGGCTTCGGCGGTGAGGGAATTGAAATAGAGGTTTGGGCGATGCCTGAAGATATAGTCGGCAGTTTTCTGAACCTTGTTCCACCGCCGCTCGTGCTTGGCACGATCCGACTGGCTGATGGATCAATGGTGAAGGGTTTCCTGTGTGAGCCTGCCGGAATTGATGGTGCGCAAGAGATTACGCACTTCGGCGGGTGGAGGAAATTCATGTCACGAAAGGCCTAGGCAATCGCAAGATGAGCGGCCGGATCGGTTTAGCTAGACTCGGCTGTCCACGAAGAAACAGGGTCAGCAGTTTTTCAGCTCGTGCTCAAGCGAACATGCGTTTGACCGATTCCGCTCTCGACGGCTAAATCGACACGCTCGACGGCTTGGTACCGTAGGTCGGCCAGTGCTTACAAATCCAATCCAGGTACGGTCCTCTTTTCTTCGGTCGTGTTTACATACAGGGTGCGGCCATCTACTGATCGGGCGTAAACACCTTCAGGAGTGGAAGGCCCAGCTTGAATGCCCGTAATGTGGAGGACGCGTTCGAGTACGGGACGATGGTGGAAGGGGTGGACTCCGTCGCAAAGATTTTGTTCTCGGATGTCGCTAGCGCTTTCGGAGTGAAGCCGAGTTCGACAAACAGCTTGGTGTGGCACGCCAGCAGGTCATCGTAGAGCTGGTCGATCTTCGCCCAGTTGTACGCGGTCTTTCCATTCTCAATGCGGACCGTTCCCAGAACATCATGGAAGATGGCGTGAATCGTATGTAACGAAACCTAGTTCGCCCGCAACAAGTTTGAGCTGCGCCTGGCTGTCATCCCGAATCAGCGTTCCGGGATAATCGGAGGCGACTGAAAGGTCGAAGAAGCGATCAACCGGACTGGGTGTGTCTTTTACGTTGGCCGCGACTACACGCAATGAGTTTTGATTTCCCTGAGCGGAACCGAGTGAGGCGAACGAGACTGCGAGAAAAACCAGCACAGCAATACATAGACGCCGCACAAAGGAACGAAGCATGGATTTGTACTTCTGCGGAGTTTGAAGTTGTGATTTCGACAATCGACGTGATGTTTGGATCTGTTCCCTCAGCGTTCCGATCAGGCTCCGAGACACCGGCTAAGCGACCAACAAGTCACCTGTGAACCTCAAGTTTTAACTTGGGCTGACCATCTTCGGCCGCTCATTTTTCAAACAACGGCCCGAATGTGACCAACTCGCATAGGCCAACACCGCGTATTACTTCATCTCTCTAGCGCGCGGAGAGCGCCGGTTGACTCGGCACCTGGAATAGCCGCGGCGCGAAATCCTTCAGGTCGCGGCGCCATGTCTGCCATTCGTGATCAGTGCCGGGTGACTCGTAAAACACGTGTTGGATCTTTCCTTCGTCCAGAGACGCGTTCAGATTCTCCAGTCCCGTCTTCATTCGTTCAGGTTCGTTGTTTCCCACGCCGATCCACAGCAGGTGCACACGCTTGGCAAATACCGCCGGATCAGCCATCGCCCCGTGGAACGCGGTCTTCGTGTCCATTTTGCCGTTCCCCGTCAGAAACACGTTGGCTGCACCGCTGAATCCGCCAATGTACGAGAACAGTTCGAGATGATCGAATGTGACCTGGAACGTCTGCATGCCGCCCATCGAAAGCCCGGCCATGGCGCGGTGATCGCGATCGGGGAGCGTGCGAAATGTCTTGTCGATGAAGGGAATCAGCATCTGCGTCATATCGTCTTCGAAGGCGCTCATCCGCTCCTGCATCACTTTCAGGAACTCAGGGGAGCCAAAAGGTTTTCCGGTCAGGTCGGGAACGACGTAGCCAGCACGGCTTGCATAGCCGTTCGCCATCACAATAATCATCGGCTTTGTGTTTCCACTCGCAATCAAATTGTCGAGAATGAAATTCGCTTTGCCTTGCCGGATCCACCCGGATTCGTCCTCACCGCCGCCGTGCTGCAGATAGAGCACCGGATAGCGAGTCTCCGCGGTGTCATAATCCGGCGGCAGGTAAACGAGGGCGTGCCGCCACATTCCTGTCACACTGGAGTGATACCAGATCTCACGCACCTGCCCGTGCGGAACTTCCTTAGGCAGGTAGTAGTCCACCCCTGCCTCAGGCACCTCGACCGCGCTGGCCCATTTGCTTCCGCCGAAGTATGCCGTGCTGCCCGGATCGCTCACTTCCGCGCCGTCCACGATCACCGTGTAGTAGTGAAGGCCTGGAGCCATCGGTTTGGTCGTAAAGGTCCAGAATCCGTCCGACTGCTTTTCCATATCGGCTTTCTCGCCGCTCCAGAAGTTGACCCTCACCTTGGCCGCGTCGGGCGCCTTGAAGCGAATCTGGGCGCGAGAGTTGATGTCGACGCGCGGGTACTGCGCGTCCAATGCATTCGACGAGGCCGGTTTGAAATCACCAGAGTCCTGGGCAAGGCCAAAGCCCGCACACAACAGCATCACGATTCCGATCCGCCACATCTTGTACCTCCGGAAATGTCCCCAGAAAACTGAGGGAGTCTTCTGCTCTCTGTGAACCATCGGCCTCCGAGCAGGCTTCGAATCTCTTTTTCAAAACACCGTCAACTTCATTTTTTCTTTCACACCGTGAGCCAGCTTCTCGATCATGTCGGCCTTACGGATGATATTCAGTGACAGGGTTTCTTTGTTGGTCTTATCGACCTCGGCCTTCAATTCCGTGGCAAGTTGCAGCAGGCGAGCCGCATCATCTGCAATTTGCTTATTTCGCGCCGCATTCGCAATCTCATAACTCTGCTTCTTTGATTTCTGCTCCTGCATCTCGACCTGGGAATTCTTGTCGGGCAGGCGGATTGCGTCCGGCGGAAGCCACGGCACCTCGCGATTAACAGTCGAGGAGGGATCCTGCCGAGGTTGCGCCGCATCAATTGTCAGGATTGCGAGAGAAAGGGTGGTAGCACAACCTATCCATTGCAGACTGCGCATTCTTCGCCCAGGTAGATGATATTGACCTCGGAATGGGTTCATGGGGAACTCCCTATCAAGCCGAAGCACAACTGCAGTGGGAATTGGATGCCCTATTTTCCCACTTCTTCTGCGAACGCCTCCGTTAGAAAGACTTCCCGTGTCAAAGCCACCTGGAGGCCTTATGGCATGCCGTAGTTGGATGGAGAGGCGTGTGAGTCAATTGTCTCTGCAAGGCGACCCCATTCAGTTATGACTGCTATCTTTGCTGAGCCTGACTCGGCACGAACTGGGTATCCAGTTCAGGCGTTTGCGGACCGCCATTGGCGAGCTTCCGATAAAGCTCCTCATGCTCGGTCTTCTTCAACTCCCTGGTTTTCGCGAGCTCATCATTGGCAGCCTTGGTATCACCGCGATCCCGATAGAGGCGGCTTAAGCGCCAGTGCGCGTCCGCATCATCCGGATCAAGCCGGACCGCCTCTTTCAGTTCGCGGGTAGCATCGTCCAGCTGTCCAGCTTCGGTCAGGACGATGCCCATATCAAGATGGGCAAGAGACTCGCTGGGGAGCGCTCGCTCCGCGCGTTCGAGCAGCGGGCGAGCTTCAGCAAAGCGGTTGGCCTTGACATCTACATCAGCCAAGTAGAGCAATGACTGGCCATGATCGGGGTTCAGAGTAAGCTCGGTTTGAAATTCCTTCGACGCCTCGTCATAGTCCTTTTGCGTCCAGAGAAGGTAGCCCAGGCCGAAATGAGCACCCAGCAGATGGGGATTGGCGCGTATGGCAAGGCGGAATTGCTCGATAGCGCCCGTAGTGTTTTTCATATCGTCCATGGCCTCGCCTGCTACGATGCACGCCTCTGCGGAGTCAGGATCGATGCTGACGATTTCCCTATACGCATCAAGAACACATTGATTCTGCTGCGACCAGAGACAGCTATGCGCGAGAACAAGACGCACCGGCAAATTCTGCGGATCGGCGGCAGCAGCTTTCTGCAGAAAGGGAACCGCCTCGGCATATTGGCCCTGCGCATAGTGCGCCATGCCAATCAGAAGACGCAATCGGAGGGCTTCGGCGAGGGAAACACGGGGGGAATTCAGTGCGAGCGTGAACTCTGGAATTGCCTCCTCGGGTTTTCCGTCCTTAAAGAGCGCTAACCCCAGATTCATGCGGAGTCCGGGCAGGCCAGGACCCAGCGCGAGCGCTTTTCGATACAGGGGGATTGCCTCCCGGTAATTCTCTCGGTGTGCCGATAGAAGTCCCAGGTGAGCATAGGCCTCTGCGTTCCCGGGGTCTCCTTTGATGATTGCGTGCCAGACTTGTTCTGCTGCCGCCAAACTGCCTTGCTGCTCCAGGTGCAATGCGTTCTGCCGCTGAGACGCCAGGATGGTGCGCGAATGTTGCTGCGATAGAGCTGAGAGTGTTAAGAACGCTAAAAAAGAGATCGATACGATCTTCAGCACAGGGTTCATCGCGATTCCACTGACCCTAAAACAGTTATTCGTGACTAATTTCCAATGTACGATAATTCTTCGTATCAAGCCCGATTCACGTGCAGGATCGAGCGAAAAAAGAAGGGCGCGGCGTGAGAGTCAGTCTAGGCGCCGCGCCCTAAAGGAGGCAAGGAGGCTAAAAGACGAACTTGCCGCCAAGTTCAAGCGTACGTGGACCCCAGTCGCTGTTCACCCAGCCGAAGTTCCCGGCCGTCGGAGAGCCCTGGTAGCCAGTGTTAACACCGTTGAACTGGGCGTGGTTGAAGGTGTTGAACGACTCGAAACGGAGTTCGAACCGTCCCCGCTCGGTGATGGAAAACGACTTGTACAGCGACGTGTCAAAGTTCACACGGCCTGGACCAACGATCGCATCCTTCGCCATGTTGCCGAAGCCCTGGTTGGGGCCACCCTCCCACGACGGTGTCGGATAGGAGAATTTGGTGGTGTCGAACCAGCCTTTCACCTTCTTGGGGTACGACATCTTGCCGCTGACGTTGGGACGGTTAGTGTAGCCACCACCCAAGCCGATCGTATCGCCATCGTTGCTGAAATTGAGCTGGGACGTGGCGAAAGGTGTACCGGTTTGATCGGTAATCGTACCCGCAAGTTCCCAGCCACCCGCAATGGAGTGAACCAGGCCCTTACTCTTGGCGAAGATGGGCAGCCTGTAGACATAGTTGGCGCCGAGCATGTGGCGACGGTCGTAGCTCCCCGACCCTTTGTCGTACTTGATCACCCAGGGGTTGCTGGTGCAGCAGGAGTTGTCGCCGCTCTGGATGTCGATCGCGTGCGAGTAGGTGTAGTCGAGTTCTGCGCTCAGCCCCCACCGGTTTTGCACCCGAAGGCCGGTTTGGAAGCCGTTGTAGCTGCCGTTGGTGTTGTTGATCATGCTGGTGATCTGGCCGAAGCCGTTATAGGTGCGGAACGACTCGGAGTTGTTGGCAGTGTTCCCTTGGCCCTGAGTGGGCAGGGCTACTAGTTGTCCGGATGCGTTTGTGTAGGAGGCGAGGTTGCCACCCTTGGCGCGGACCGCCATGTCCGTCGTGAGTGGGAAGTTGTTCATGTACGTGTACTGTTCCTGATGCCAGGCGACATTGCCCACATACTGAACAACCCAGATCATCGACGGCGCCAATTCGTGCTGGACCCCCAGGCTGTACATCGCCACCGCTGGATCCGGGAACGATGTCGCCATGTTGTACTCGCTGCTGTCAAAGAACGGGGTTGCTGCCGTTGTGCCATTCGCAAGGCTGGTGTGAGGATTGCTCAGGTAGACCTGTTGCGCCGTGGGCGAAAACGCGAACGGCGTATCCGTTGCGCTGTTGTAGATAAGGTTGCCCTGCAGACGCTCGAAGAAGGTTCCGAAGCCGCCGCGCAGAATGGTTTTGCCGTTGCCGAAGAGGTCTTCAGAGAACCCGATTCGAGGCTGTATGGTCCCGTACTTGTTGGTCACCAACGCCTTCGGCGTTCCAGCCACCCCGGCCAGATCGATGCCGTTCAGGTAATAGGGAGTCGGGGGACCTGGCTCGCCGGCTTGCGCACTTGTGATGACCTGGAAACCAGGCCCGGTAGAGTTCATCGAGTGATCGGAGTTCCAGGAAACAGCCTCAACCGCTGAATAATGGTCCGGATTGAAGTTGCCGATGAAGTTCTGCCGTTCCCAAGCCTGCGGCAGAGCATCATAACGGAGCCCGAGTTGCAGGGACAGGCGCGGAGTCACGTGCCAGTTGTCCATCGCATAGACCGACGGGGTCTGGTTCACGTAGTGGCGGATCGGCTGGCCATTCTGCTGCTGGTAGTTTTGGGCCAAGCCGAGCAACCCATCGATAATGCCGTCACCAATCACGCAATCAGCAGGAGCAGGCGTGACCTGGCAGCGCGCCTCAGACTGGTTGCCGGAGAATTGATGACTACTGGAGTCGCCGCCAAGGCTGTATTGACCATTGGCGTCGCCGAAGAGCTGCTGGTTCTTGGTGTAGCGGTTGTAGCTGAAGCCGAATTTCATGGCATGCTTACCCATGGTGTACGAAACATCCACCTTGGGCTCATAGTCCTCGGCGGCGTTGTGCCAGGGAGCCGATCCCATTTGCTCGCCGGTTCCGTACGGAGCGCCGAAGCCGCTCATATTCGGAACCTCGTTGGTTCTTCCGTTATTGAAGAACGGACTAACGCTCCAGCCTGAGGGCGTAGCCGAGTTCGTACTGTTGTCGATGTCAATGATGTTGCCGTCGTAGTTCATGCTGACTTCGAACAGTAGGTTGGGCGAAAGCGTGCCGCTCAGCTTGAGGGCCGCGCTCTTCGACGGGGTGATCTCGGAGCTTGTGATCGTCCGGTAACTGGACCAATCCCAGCCGAGGAAGGTCTGTGGGTTATCGAGCTGGTCGTGCTCATACATCCAGTGGCCGAGCAACTGCCACTTGTCGTTGATCCTATGGTCAATGCGCACGACATCGTTGCGAATCTTGATCGGCGCGGGCACGCTCTCGACCGACTGCCCGGTGGCTGTGGCCGCCGCCGGCAAGATCTTCTTGTTGAGGTAGGCGACCATGTTCGGGTCGAGCAGGTTGGCAGGGATCGTGTTGTTGGGGAAAGGCATGCCCAGGTGTAAGTCCGTCTGCCGTCAGCTTCGCCAGGAAGACCGGATCGGTCACCGTTTCGGGCACAATAATGCCGCCAACCGGGCCGCTCGCCGAGTTGGTGTTGGCAAACGCCGGAGGCGTGTACACAACTCCTGAGGAAGTTGGATAGTCCGATGATGGGTAGGTGTTCTGGCTGTTCACCGAAGAGCCCTGGTTGAGTCGGCGCCACTCTTCGTTCCAGAAGAAGAAGGTTTTCTGGCGGTTGGTGTTGTACACCTTGGGAATTGTCACCGGGCCGCCGACGTTGAAGCCGAAGATGTTGTAATGCAGCACCTGGCGGGGGTTGTTGGCGCCGTTGAACTTGTTGAAATAGTCGTTGGCGTCGTAGTCGGTGTTACGGTTAAATTCGTACGCCGTACCGTGGAACTTCTCGGTACCGCTCTTGAGCGAAAGGCTGAAGGTAGCGCCCGAGGAGATTCCGTAGTCCGGCGGATAGTTTGAGGTCAACATGTTGAACTCGGCGATGGAGTCCTGTGCTGGCATGAGGGACATGCCGCCGGCCCCGCCGCGGTCGTCCGACTCGCCGCCGTCGATCAGCCAGATATTGTGGCTCTGACGCAGGCCGTTGGCGCTGATGCTAAAGCTGCTGCCTCCGGCGCCTGCCATCGGCGTGTTATTGCTCGGCAGTTCCGAACTGACACCCAGGCCTAGGGCGGCCAAGGCAGCGAAATTGCGGTTTTCAGTGGCGATCTCGCTGATCTGCTCAGAACTGATCAGCGAACTAACTACGTTGGAGTCAGTCTGTACCTGCAGCGCATCTGCTTCGACCGTAACCGTCTGCGATTCGGCGCCGACCGTCAACTTGATGTCGGTGCGAAGCGTGGAGGACACGTTCACTGTGATGCCACTCTGCGCAAATGCCTGGAAGCCCTTGGCGCTGACTTTCAGGTTGTAGATCGCAGGGTTCAGACCGTTGAAATCATACAAGCCCGTTGGGCCGCTGTCTGACACTTTGGTGAATCCGGTGGCAGGATCGGTGAGCGTAAGATGCGCTCCGGCCACTACCGCTCCGGTTTGGTCGGTAACGATGCCCGTCAACTCTGAGTTGGCTTGCGCAAACGCGCCGATGCCTCCGAAAGCCAAGAGTAACGACAGCATGATGAACCAATTACTTGCTTTTCTCATTGAGCCTCCCGTTTAACACGGTGGTTGTAGTTTGCGTTTGACGTATGAGGGAACCCGTTCATATTCCTGGCGAGCCTTTGCGTTTGCAGTGGTTGGTTCGTCCAAAACTGTGTGGTTCCTCCTGCCTTACCTGTCCTCCGAAATAGCAGCTTGGGGGTGAAAAGCGACGCAACGCAGCCCACCGTCACGACCAGAAAATCGATTTACTAAGTTGGGACGTAGAGCCCACACTATTTCACCATTGTCACTGCGGCACGGATCCTAATCAGCTATGCATACAGCCGTGAAGGGGTATTACGGTGACAAATCACCAGATTTCACCGTGAATCACGGCGAAGATTTGACGAATCCCACCACAGTTGGCCTAAGACGGCAAATGTTCGTAATGCCGGGCAGCGGCCTTGTTCCCAAATGAGGGATCGTTGGGAGACTTCTATGGAACGTGAAACGCGGCGCGGAGTGAATGAAGAACGAGGAAGAATAGAAGAGGCTTTCAGAGTTTAGGCGGAATCTAGCAAGTCTCTTTTTCAGTCTGATTCCTGGATGACTTCGATTGCTCGCACCTCGGCGTAATTCACCCTCGGCGAGAAAGACAACTGCAGTTTTCCCTGGCCGTTGGGATGGAGCCCATGGAATTCGCGGATGATGGGTCGGAAAGCCCCGCCAGCTGCCTGGTAGATGTCGAAATCTTGAAGCAAGGAAACCCCATTGCAGGTGACATCGAATATTCGGCAGCCTGCTCCGTGGCAGTACGCGCCAGCAGTTAGAGGGCTGAAGAACGATTCCATGAAATGAAGTCTGACCGTATAGCTTCCTGGAGTAACAGGTATGGAATAACTGAAATTGCCGTGTCGTTCGGCGCTATATAGGGACGGAATTTTCGGTCCGTTGGGCGGGATAAGAATCGTCGAAGTCCGGCCATCGACGAAGTAGTTGTCACCGCTCCAGCGAGTTCCATCGCTGTCGACGAAGTCCGAGGAATGCGCCGAAATCCGAATGGGTTTTAGGACTCCTGGTGTCCCGGGACTAAGCTGAATGGCGCTCAGGAATGCCGGCTGTCCCCAGCGAGAGCGGAATTCGAGATGGAGCTTACCATCGTCAGAAGGGCGTACGTCCTTAAACACGCGGACGTCTACTGCAGCGGCACCAGCATCGGCTATCGGGTCGAGATCAACCAACAGCGGTTGCCCATTGAGCTCAACTTCAATGTGGCGGAGATTCTGCGCATCCTCTTTCTGATCGACGTCTGGCTCTCGAATCGGATCAGCGAAATAGAGCCTCAGTTCATAGGTTCCGGGCGACAGTGGAATATGGTACTCGAACCCACGCTCCCATCTGGGATCTTTCAGGTCGGCAGAGAGCGCCTCCCGCATAGTCGCGAACAGGCCAACATCAGAAACAGGAGGGAAGAAGTGCTTGGGTCCCGGTTTGGCCACGCCTCCATCGAAGTCATGATCCGTCTCCCATCTGTGGCCCGATACGTCCACGTATGGCGTTCCTAGTACGTCCGGCTGAGATGCGGACTTCCCCAACCCCTGGCGCCGAAGCCACTCGCAAGCTCGTTTGTGCGTTGGGCTGCTGCAGCGGAGCTACAGATTTTGAGTCCCTAGAAACGAGCTTAAACGATGGATTGGCCGACCTTTGTTCACAGAAATGGCTCGTTATCCATGTCACCACGATCACCACGAAAATCGCCGCTGCAATGAGAACCCATCGTGAACGGCGGGTTGTACTTTCGAGTGGTACAGGTGTCTCGGGAATGGTCGAGCTTTCACCCTGACGACTCTCGAAGATTGGCAGGTACTGGCCCTTCGGAATTGTGATGAGAAGCGGCTCGCCTTTGCCCTCATTGGCAAAATGATGCTCGAGCTTCATCCGCAATAGACGAGCCTGAGACCGGACAATATTGTCGTCATTCGAGCTATAGCCGGGAGATCGGCCGTAAACGTAAATCCCGATCTGCTGCTCCGTTGCCTCTTCGGGCTTGTTTTCGAGTGCGCAACGACAGACATGGAGGAGGAATGCGCGGAGTCGTGGCGATTTCTCGAAGGTAACACTCGCCGCAACTCGACGAACGAACTCCTCCCGGGTTCCCACAACTTCATCGAGAGACGTCCTCGAATGCGCTACCGTTACCACTTCCAGAGTCATCTATCTAGTCGAACGACCTCACGGTTACCCGAATACGGGGACAAGATCGGGCAAACGCATACTAACGGGAAAGAATCTCGAATCGATAGTCGCATTTTTGGGTCTAAAATATCGATTTATTCGATATATTAGTCTCGGATGCGTACTACGCTCGATGAATGGGAGATCCTGCAAGCTGTCGTTCAGTTGGGCGGCTTCGCGCCTGCGGCCAAACAACTCAATCGCTCCCAGTCAACGATCAGCTATGCCATCGCCCGTCTACAGGAGCAGCTTGGGATCAGGCTCTTCGAGATCAAGGGCCGCCGCGCACACCTCACCGAGCACGGCCGCGTTTTACTGGCCGACGCTGAATCCCATCTTGCCGGCTTCCACCAACTCGAACAACGTGCCCGTTCGCTGGGTTCAGGCGGCGAATCGGAAGTGCGGCTCTCCGTCGATAGCATCTTCCCCAACGAACGTCTCTTCGACGCGCTCGCCGAACTCGCTCGTCGCTTTCCGTACGTTCGGCCCAAGCTTCGGCAAAGCACATTCCTCTGCGCCGACTCCGAGTTCTCCGCGCACAACGCTCAGCTCTGCATTGCCGGCATACTCTCGCGCGAATTCTTCAGCAAAGCAATCCTGAACATCCACATGATCGCCGTGGCACACCGCGATCACCCGCTCCATGCCATTAAGCGCGAACTCAATCGGACGGATCTCATGCAGCATATCCTCGTCGCAATCGAGGGCTCGGCTTCCGGAACCATCCGGCATCAACCCAGTCTCAATGCCCAACGCGTTTTACATGTCAGCTCGATAGAAGCCGCCATCGACGGCGTGCGTTGCGGGATTGGTTTTGGCTGGTTGCCTGCCTATCGTATTGAGTCCGATTTGGCACGGCGCGAGTTGTTGCCGCTCCACCTGCCCGCCGGTGGCACACGCGAAGTCCGGCTCAACCTCGTCTGCAAGGATTTCAGTTCCATGGGTCGAGAAGTCAAAGTTCTGGCCGACCTGCTCGGCTTCCACCAAGAAGCCGAAGAGGTCTGATCCGTGCTTTATCCAATCTGACTTGTGTCTTGAAAACGTCTCGAGCTCATTCACCGTCCGACGCTTACGCGTATCCCGAGCGACAGCCATAGCTGGCGACGAGATTACGTCACGTCCTCGGCCCTCGTAACGTGGACCTTTTGGCTCGCTCTGCCATCATGTATAGCCAACGAGGATCGAGATTGAAATTGACAAATCGCGTACTCGCGTCTCGGAAATGCACCACCAGAGTAAGAACGGTTTTGTCGAAGCCAAGTTGCCTATCCGTACATGCACTGAACGACCGTCATGGTTGTGCCTGTGGCGAGGACTGCGCTTCAATAGTGAATCGGCACGTGGCGCTGGCAATTGAAGACGAGGTTCTGTTCAACACTTTGATCGGCGAGACGGTGTCTGTAGAATGGATCCCGCCAAAGTTCATTCGGGGAGATTGTCATGAATCGTATGGGGTGGGGATTGCTTCTGGTTCTTGCCATCACGCCGGTGTGGGGTTTGAGGAAAACCACGGTCGGCGAACTCAAAGACGAGCTTGCCACGATGCACAAGGAAGGCAGAAACGACGCCGATGTGGCCGACGCGCTGAAGCAGGTGGAGCTGAGCGAAGAACTGACGCGCAGCATGATGAACAGCATGGTCGCCGATGTGCCGGGTCCGCTCTCGACCGAGCAGATTTATGTGCTCGAAGCGCGCAGCGCCATGCTGGCACCTCCTACCACGGATATCCCCACCACGGCGGCACCGGATGCGACAGGTCAGAAGACAATCCTCGACAAAGCGGCGGATTATGTGAGCAAGATATACAGCCAATTGCCCGCCCTGACCGCAACCCGAACAACATTGCGTTTTCAAGACAACATTCGGGCAGCGCCCGCGAGTTCGGGAATGCACAGCGGCGCCGTCGATATCTCCACTGGAGCACGCTTCTCAAACGGGTTTCAATACATCCGCTACATCAACTCAGTCAATGCTCAGGTCGCGAGCGAGCAGGGTGCGGAAAAAGTGCCCAGTGAAAAGGACAAAACGCCCTGGGGCGCGAATGGTATGATCGCGCTTCTGGACCCGGTCCCCAGCCTCACCGCTGTTTTTGTAGAGGCGCAGGCTGCCGGCGATATCAAGTGGCTGCGCTGGGAGCTGATCAACGGAAAACCGGCTGCGGTCTTTTCTTTTGATGTTCCCAAGAAGAAGGCGCACATGTCCGTTGATGTCTGCTGCTTCCCCGATGTCGAGCAGGCGGGAATGGTGCGGAGTTCCACAGCGCCGATCAATCCGCTGGGATCAGGTGGCACACCGAAAGGCAACTTTCAGACCAATACCTCATACCATCCTTACAAGGCGAATGTCCCCTATCACGGTGAATTCTTTATCGATCCCGACAGCGGCGTCGTGGTCCGCATGATTACGCAAGCCGAATTGAAGCCCACGGAAGTGGTGCATCAGGAGGACACGCGGATCGATTATGGCCCTGTCGATATAGGCGGAAAATTCCTGGTTATGCCGGTCAAGACCGTGATCGACACCGAAGTGGTTCCCTACGGCGATTCCGGCGCGGCAGGTGCGTACACCACGCGAACGACATTCTTTGTTTCCGAGTACAAGGACTACAAGTGAGCAACCTCTTCCGCCTGCACCATCCATCCGGACCAGTGCGTGCGGTCCTGTCTCTCGATCGACTACCGGTTGCATGAACCCTTCTGCAGATCTTCAACCATATGTTTCAACTGGCGCCCCCGATTCATCGAGAAGTGGCTTCGCACCGGTAATCGTCCACCTCGTGCTTGTGCTTCTATTCTGGCGATCCGGGCGCGAATCAGACAGTGAACTGGCAATGGGCTCGGTCTCGGATTTCCCCCCTCCCCCTTGCGCTGGGTATCATGGCATCTCTGGACCGAGCTGGTCGGCTTTCCCCGCTCTCGATAGCCCTTGAGCCAAGCAAGAAGGCGCGATCTCATTTTGGGATCTGACTTATCGAATGGATCGATCGGAATAAAGCGATTTATTCGACTTGCGCGCGTCACTTTCAATCTATATATTCGATGATTTCGGGGCGGCGAGCGGGAAATAATCGCTGAACTGCGCGCTGAATTCGTGGGCTGAAAAAGTTATCGGGCCTGCGCAGAGCCGCCGTACTCTTTCGTCTATTTGTCCTCTCGGGAGGTAATTCCGTGCGTCGAAATGCCGTCACCTTCGCCTTGGCGGCAATTCTTTCTCTGCCTGCCCTGGCTGCTGACAATGTTATTCACGTCTCCATCGACGCGTCGAAACCCGGCCCAAATATCGATCGCAACATCTTCGGGCAATTCGCCGAGAACCTCGGCCACGGGCTCTACGAAGGCATTTGGGTTGGCCCCGGTTCCTCGATCCCAAACACGCGCGGAATCCGTAACGACGTAGTGGCCGCTCTCAAGGAGCTCAAAGTGCCGAACGTTCGCTGGCCGGGCGGCTGCTTCGCAGACCAGTACCACTGGCGCAAGGGAATCGGCCCGCGCGACAAGCGCCCCGCAACGGTGAACTCGGCCTGGGGCGATGTCATCGATACCAATGCCTTCGGCACCGATGAGTTTATGGATTTCATTCAGCAGATTGGCAGCACACCGTACGTGTCCGTCAATGTCGGCTCGGGCACTCCCGAGGAGGCGGCCGAGTGGCTGGAGTATATGACAGCCGCTGCGCCCACGGCTCTTGCCAAAGAACGTGCCGCCAACGGCCATCCCGAGCCTTACAAGGTCGGCTTTCTCGGCATCGGCAACGAAAGCTGGGACTGTGGCGGCGCAATGACGCCCGACTACTACGTGAGCCTGATGAAGGTGTACAGCCGCTTTGTGCTCAACATGAATCCCGCGCAACGCGGCAAAGACCAGATGCTGAAAATCGCCGTTGGTCCTGGCACTCCGGACACTGCGTGGACTGAAGCTGTGATGCAGGCCTGGAAGAAGCACACGTGGGCCTGGGACATCAACGGCGTCTCACTGCACTGGTACACGGTGCCAAACGGGTGGCCGCCGTCGACGGCGTCGGAGAAGTTCGGGCTGGACGACTATGCGAAGACGCTGAAATCTACGCTCCTCATGGACGAGTTCCTGCGCAAGCAGGAAGCGGTGATGGACAAGTACGACCCTGAGAAGAAGGTGACCCTGACTGTGGATGAGTGGGGTGCCTGGCACGCCCCGTTGTCCGGCTCCAATCCGGCGTTTCTCGTTCAGCAGAACAGCGTCCGCGACGCTATTCTAGCCTCCCTTAACTTGAACATCTTCGCCCGCCACGCCGACCGCGTGCGCATGGCCAACATCGCCCAGATGATCAACGTACTTCAGGCGATGATTCTGACGGACAAGCAGAAAATGGTTCTGACTCCCACCTACTACATCTTCAAGATGTACGTTCCGTTTCAAGAGGCCACATTTATCCCCGTCGCTTTCGACGCGGGTACCTACACTCATGGGGGTGTAACCCTGCCCCGCGTCGATGCCATCGCCGCAAAAAGTGCGGACGGAAAGCTGTTGCTTGAGATCACTAACGTCGATGCGGAAAACCCCGCAACGATCGATGTAAATGTTGCCGGGATCACCGCAAAGTCGGCAAAGGCGGAAACCTTGACTGGATTTGCGGTGGACAGTATCAATACCTTCGAATCTCCGAACTCCGTCGTTCCTAAACCCACAGCAGTGAAGGTTCAGAACGGCAAACTTTCGCTCATGGTAGCGCCTCGATCTGTCACCGTCATCTCGATTGAGCCGTAATCGCGAACTGCACTCGATCGAGAGCCGTGGACGATACGGGCACTCGATTCGAAATTCAATGATGGCCGGTTGCACGCACATTTTGCTCCATCCAGTATTGGGAGAAACGGACCATGCATTTGTTCCTGACGATCGTCGCGAAAACGCTTACCCAAAACCTGGCAGCGTGTCTTCTGCTGATACTTTCGCTGCCCTCCGCGATTTCATCCCAGACTCGCATTGTCGACGCCACCATCGATACCTCGAAAACCGGCGCTCCCATCTCGAAAAACATCTACGGCCAGTTTCTTGAGCACGGCGGCGACATCGTTAACACTGGCGTTTGGTCTGAGATGCTGGTCGATCGCAAGTTCTTCTACCCGGTTGCTGCCAGCGGGCCTACGCCTCCTCCGGTGATAGGCGGTGCCGGCGGCAATCCGCGCTTTCGCCGCGTTCCAACGCGCTGGTGGGCTCCTGTGGGCGTTGGTGAAGTGGTCACCATGGACACCAAGGATGCCTACACTGGTGATCATTCACCGTTGGTCAAGCTGGATGCAAAAGAGCCGCACGGCTTCGGCCAATCCGGAATCGCAGTCCGCAAAGGCGAGGTCTACACCGGTCGAATCGTACTCTCCGGTTCACCCGGCGCGGTGGTTAAAGTGACGCTCATCTGGAGCAAGGAGCCGACCGATCGTCAGACAGTCACCATCCGCTCGCTCGGTGTCGGGTACCGCAAATTCCCATTGCGGTTTACCGCCAGAACAGACACTGACGAAGCCACTCTCGAAATCGCCGGAACCGGCACGGGTTCATTCCGAGTCGGCGCGGTATCGCTCATGCCCGCCAACAACGTTGAAGGCTTCCGGCCCGAAGTGATCGCCGCGCTCAAGCAATTGCGCTTCGGCGTTCTCCGCTTCCCCGGCGGCAACTTCGTCTCTGCGTATGAATGGCGTTACGGCGTCGGCGACATCGACGAGCGGCCGCCGATCTTCGATCCTGTGTGGCACGCGGTGCAGCCTAACGATGTCGGCACCGATGAGTTCCTCACGCTCTGCCGTCTTCTTGGAGTCGATCCTTACATCACCGTCAACGCCGGCTTCGGCGACGCGTGGTCGGCGCGAGAACTGGTCGAGTACACCAACGGCGCTGCCTCCACGCCCATGGGCAAATGGCGAGCCGCAAATGGCCACCCTGCGTCTTACCACGTGAAGTGGTGGGGAGTTGGAAACGAGCCATGGGGCGACTACCAGATGGGCTCGATGTCGCTTCCGCAGTTCGAACTGAAGCACAACCTCTTCGCCAAAGAGATGCGCAAGGTCGATCCGTCGATCAAGCTAATCGCGGGCGGAGCCATGCCCGACGTGATGGAAGGAGCCGATCAAGCCAGGCGCATCAACGGCCAGTATGTTCCCGATTACCTTTCGCCAGCCGACTGGACCGGCCAGATGCTCCTCAACTGCCTCGACAACATCGACATGGTCAGCGAGCACTATTATGCATCCGGCACCGAGCATACTGACATCAAGCTTCAAAAGAAGGTGCCGATCAATCCTCCCTTGTCTCTCATCGAGTGGGAACGCGCGCCAGCCGTCCAGGTTCGCGCGAAATATGAACACTATCAGGAGTACCTGAAACGGATTCCCGCTCTCCGTGCAAAACCCGTTCCCATTGCCATCGACGAGTGGGCCTACTTCGGAGGTAATCGCGATTCCTATAAGGTCGTTCCCGCCTACGCATGGGCCTTTCACGAAATGTTCCGCCACTCCGACATCTTTCAGATGGGCGCATTCACTTTTGCAACCGCAATGATGAGCCAGAATCGAACTGAAGCCGTACTCAACCCGACTGGCATGCTCTTCAAGATGTACCGCGATCACTTCGGCACCATCCCTGTCGAAGTCACCGGAGATTCGCCGCAGCCAAAGCCCACGTTTCCAGCAGGTGGCGACCAACCCACGGTCAACCCCGGCAGCGACACGTATCCGCTGGATGTTAGCGCCGCGCTCAGTGAGGACCGCAAGACTCTCTCCATTGCCGTGCTCAATCCTTCTGACTCTGAACACAGCATCAGGATTGCGATCAATGGAACGATGCTTGCGAGTGCAGGGAAGGTGTGGCGTATGGCTCCCGACTCCATCGATGCAACTGTTCAAGTGGACAAGAAGCCTGAGGTTCAAGTCGAAGAACAGTCGCTCGGTGCGCTGCCTGCCACCATCACGGTGCGCCCCTTCAGCGTGAACATTTACTCCTACCGGGTGCAGTAGCCCAGGTTTTTTGAGAGAGGGTCGAGATGAAGATGATGAAACGATTCCTTGCATGTGCAATTGCATTGGCCGTGATTGTGCCGGGCTCGTGGCTCGTGGGCCAGATGCAGACGAACGTGCCCGACGTCGTCCCCGGAGCAAAGCCTGTGAGGGTTGAGCACATCAAAGTCCACGGCGCGGCGCTCGAGGGCAATCTCGAAGACGAGGCGGTCGATCGCGACGTCATCGTCTTCTTGCCGCCCAGCTATGAGAAAGACAAAGAGCGCCACTATCCCGTCGTCTACGCGCTGCATGGCTTTTTCATTGGCGCCGAGCAGTGGACGCACGAGATTCATGTACCGCAAACCATCGAAGGCGCGTTTGCGAAAGGATCACAGGAGATGATTGTCGTCCTGCCCGACTCCAAAACCATCTACAACGGCTCGATGTACTCAAGCTCCGCCACCACCGGCGACTTCGAGAGGTTTGTCTCGCACGACGTGGTCAACTACATCGACGCGCACTACCGGACCATCCCCGATCGCCAGAGCCGCGGTCTCGTCGGCCACTCTATGGGCGGTTATGGTGCGTCGCGTATCGGCATGAAGCATCCTGACGTCTTCGGCGCTCTCTACATCATGAGTCCCTGCTGCATGTCTTCGATGGTCGGGGGCGGCCCGGGAACCGCCGATCAGATCAAGGAGCGGGCGATCGCCAGCGAGAAGAAGGTTGGCGCAGCCAAGTCTCCAGCGGACCTGGCAGCACAGTCGCCGGGCTTCGCCTCCGCACAATATGCAACGGCAGCGGCGTGGGCGCCCAATCCGAAGAATCCTCCGCTTTTCTTCGATCTGCCGACCAAAGACGGAGTTCCGCAACCAGAGATCGTAGCGAAGTACGCGGCCAACTCCCCGCTCGCATTCGTCGATCAGTACGTCGGCAATCTCAAGCAATACCGCGCCATCTCTATGGACGTTGGCGACCAGGACGGATTGCGATTCGATGCTACCAAGCTGCACACCATCCTCGATAACTATGGGATCGCGAACAGCTTTGAGATTTACTCCGGCACGCATGTAAGCGCAGTCGCCGACCGATTCCAGAATCATGTGCTGCCGTTCTTCAGCAAGAACCTCTGCTTTACGGCAAATTGCCGGTAAGCGGAGAGTGGAGGCGTAACGCCATGTTGGATCAATCTCGTCGTAGCTTTCTGAAAACATCTGCCGGTGCGGCAGGTCTCTGCATCGTTGGCTCCTCAGCAGCCGGAAGAGCTTTGTCTGTCGAGGAGTTCGGGCTCTCCCGAGTGCGGCTTGAGGCGTTCCCGCTCGCCTCGGTGCGCTTGTCGTCCGGTATATTCTGCGATGAGGAAGAAATCAACGCGCGTTACCTCGACTCACTCGCGGTCGACCGGCTCCTTCACACATTCCGCATCACCGCCGGCATTTCATCGAATGCGTCTTCCTTATAAAGGCTGGGAAGAGCCAACCTGTGAACTGCGCGGTCACTTTGCCGGAGGGCATTATCTTTCCGCTGTGGCGTTGGCGTATGCCGGTTCAGCCAATGACGTCTTGAAGAACCGCGGCGATGAGCTCGTGGCGGGCCTCGCCGCGTGCCAGGGGAAGATTGGCACAGGCTATCTGAGTGCGTATCCCACCGAGCTCTTTGAGCGCCTTGCGCAAGGACGATCGGTTTGGGCGCCCTTTTATACCTATCACAAGATCATGGCCGGCCTCCTCGATATGTACCTTCTCTCCGGCAATTCGGACGCACTCAAAATCGTCGAGGGTATGGCCGTGTGGGCGCAGGACTTCATGGGAGTCTTCAGCATTGATCAGCGCTTAAGAATGTTGCGCACCGAGTATGGCGGTATGAACGAAGTTCTTATCAATCTGGCCGCGGTCACAAAGAAGGATCGTTATATCGAGGCGGCCCACCTCTTCGAACAGCCGGGCTTTCTTGATCCGCTCGCCGCTCGCCGCGATGAGCTCGAAGGCTTGCACGCAAACACGCATGTTCCCAAGATTATCGGCGCGGCCCGCATGTATGAAGTTACGGGCGACCGCCGCTATCGCGAAATAGCCGAGTATTTTCTTGCAGAAGTGCTCACCGCGCGCAACTACGCAATCGGCAACACGAGTCTCGACGAACATTGGACCACGCCGGCGGATCAGCTGAAAGGCACGTTAGCATGGACCAATGCGGAATGTTGCGTGGGCTACAACCTGATGAAGCTGCAGCGCCATGTCTTTGGCTGGACTGGCGAATGCGCGCTGGATGGATGAGTACGAGCGCACCCTCTTCAACTGCAGACTTGGCACACAAAACGCGCAGGGCCTCAAGCAGTACTTCTTCCCGCTCGGCGCAGGCTATTGGCGCGCATACAATTCTCCCGAAGAATCGTTCTGGTGTTGCACCGGCAGCGGAGCTGAAGAATTCGCCAAACTGGCGGACACGATTTACTTCCGTCGTGAACGCGACATCTTTGTCAACCAGTTCATCGCTTCCACACTAACCTGGAAGGAAGAAGATCTTGTATTGGAGCAGGTAACGCAGTTCCCGCATGAGCAGGGCACGCGGCTCAAGATCAAGTCCTCGCGGCCGGCGGCTCGCGCCATCCACATTCGCATTCCAAGTTGGACGACCGAAGAAGCGCAGGTAAAGATCAACGGCCGTCCGATCGAAGCGATTGCAGACCCTGGTTCCTATCTATCCATTCGCAGAATCTGGCAGGATGGCGACACGATCAGTATCGAACTCCCAATGAAACTCCGCCAGGAGTCGCTGCCCGGTGATGACTCGGTGGTCGCCGCGCTGTACGGTCCGCTTGTCCTTGCAGCCGATCTGGGTGCCGGCCCAGCCGATGGCCCGATGCGGGTAATTCATAGCGGTGAAACTGTACCTAAGAATCTACCGGCGGCGTCTCCGATTGCCCAAAGTGACAGGCACGAAGGATGAAGATACGAAGCAGTGGATTCAGGCCGAGTCCACTGCCGAGCTTAAGTTCGTGGCTGCCGGGGAAACCGAGAAATACCATCTCATCCCGATGTACCAGATTCGAGATCAACGTTATTCAATCTATTGGCAAACCAGAAATTCCAAACCGCACGCCTAGCTTGTGAAAGCCTGAACAAATGCGCTTCGCCCGTTGGGGCGCAGGCAGTGACGAATAGAAGGCTGCGAATGAATGAAGTTCCGAATTCCTGCAGGTGGGAGCTGCCGAGGCGCATGTCAATCAATGTAATTCGTGCCATTTCAATCTTGCCCATCCTGTCAGGAACAGTCGGCCTCCCTGCACAGATGCCCGGACAAAAGGCGCCTGGCCCTCCTCCTGCGCAAATCGAGCACACAAGCCACGGCATCCGCGCCACCGCGGGCAAGCGAAGTCCTCGAGGTCACCGTGTGTTCTGACTCGGTGATTCACGTCGTTGCTACTCCCGAACCTTCCGCCCCTGTCTCGCCGCGTCCGTGGATGCTCGATGCCCAGCAAGCATGTCCCGGAGCGCCGTTCACGTTTACACAGGACGCGAAAGCGGCCAGTTTGAAGACTGCTCAGCTTGAGGTGATCGTCAACGTTGAACGCGGCGATCTCTCATTTCGCACCATCAGTGGAGAATCGCTGCTGAACGAGGGCAACAGCATCCCGCGCACCTACGAGCCAGTCGAACTCAATGGAGAACACACCTACCGCGTCACGGACCGCTTTTCTCCCTCGATCACCGAAGCACTCTACGGGCTTGGGCAGCACCAGAACGGCATGTTCAACTATCGCGGCGCAACCGTGGAACTGGGGCAAAACAACACCGATGTTGCGATACCCTTGCTGATTTCGAGCAAGGGCTACGGGCTGATGTGGAACACGGCGGCGCTCACTTATTTTGACAATCGATTCCCGCTCGATATGAAGCTGACGTCAATCGCGGGCAAGTCGATCGATTACTACTTCCTCTACGGCCCGGAGATCGACTCCGTTCTCCACGAGTACCGCACCATGACCGGCCACACGCCCGTTGCTGCCGAAATGGGCCTATGGCTTTTTTCAATCGAAGGACCGCTACGTATCACTCGACGAGATTCGCGGGATCGCAGAGCGCTATCGCAGGGAACATATTCCGCTCGACGCCATGGTGCAGGATTGGTTCTGGTGGAAGACCGAGGGCGATCCAGTCTTCAATTCCAACTATCACGATGTGGCTCAAGATCTCGATGCGCTGCACAAGGAAAACGTGCACGCCATGATCTCTGTCTGGGGCCTGCTTGATCCCAACTCCGAAACCTACAAGATCCTCGACGCAAAGCATGAGCTTGTGTCCGAGGCGCACGTCTACGACGCCACAAACCCAGAGGCGCGCGACCTCTACTGGCACCACCTGCCCGGCAAGCTGCTGGCGCAGGGATGGGATGCATTCTGGCTCGACAGCGCCGAGCCTGAAGAATACTGGCCCCACATGGGCGACGCCATCCTGAGCAGCCGCCAGATCGCCATCGGCAACGGCGCCGAATTCACCAACGTCTTTCCGCTTGCGCACACTCTCGGTGTGCAGGATCACTGGAAGGCTCAGAACCCGAGCAATCGCGTCTTCCTGCTCACGCGCTCCGCATTCCTCGGCCAACAGCGCGTTGGTGCCACCGTCTGGTCGGGAGACGTCTACGGCACCTACTGGGGCTTGAGCCACCAGGTTCCCGCCGGTCTCAATTTCGCGCTGTCCGGGTATCCATATTGGACTACCGACATCGGCGGCTATTGGCCTCCGCACGAAGACCCAATCGCCGATCCCGCGTTCCAGGAACTCTACGCACGCTGGTTCGAGTACGGCACGTTCTGCCCCATCTTCCGCACCCACGGTCATCGGCCTCACAACGAGCTGTGGAGCTTCGACAGAGTCGAGCCCATCCTGGTGAACTACGACAGGCTCCGCTATCGCCTGATGCCGTATATCTACTCGCTGGCCTGGAAGGTAACGAGCGAGGACTACACCATTCAGCGCCCGCTCGTGATGGACTGGCGCGGCGACTCCAATACATGGAACCTCGGCGACCAATTCATGTTTGGCCCTGCCATCATGGTCAACCCGGTGCTCAAAGCCGACGCGACCAAGCGCAATGTTTACTTGCCGGCAGCCGCTGCATGGTACGACTTCTGGACCGGCAAATCGCTCACAGGCGGGCAGGAGATCGAAGCCGATGCGCCCCTCGAACGTATTCCGCTCTTCGTGCGCGCCGGTTCCATCCTTCCCATGGGTCCGCAGATCGACTACGCCGCGCAGGATCCCGCGGGGCCCATCGAGCTTCGCATATATCGCGGCGCCGATGGGAAATTTGATCTTTATGAAGACGCAGGCGACGGATACGAGTACGAGAAGGGCCAGCATTCCGTCATCCCAATCCAATGGAACGACCACAACTCGTCACTCACCATCGGCTCGCGGCAAGGCTCATTCCCCGGAATGATCGAACACCGCAAATTCCGCGTCGTCCTGGTCGCAGGCGGACATGGAACAGGCGTAGATGTGACCAGCACGGCAAACGCGGAGATCAGTTACGAAGGCAAAGAAGTTCACGCAACCATCAAGTGATTCGGCGCAGCGCCGGGCTTCGCAAAACAGAATAGTCCACGCAGCGCTCACATCTGTTCACGGAAAAGAAGGTCGGCTATGACGAAATGCAAACTCTCGCTTCTGTTGGTGAGTGCGCTGTGTGCGCCTTTGTCTGCCCAGTCGCAATCGGCTGAAAACTGCGCCGCTCTCGCAGGCCTCAAGATCGACGCCGTGGAAATCACCAAGGCCGCGCTCGTTCCCGCCGGAACCACTGTCCCGCCGCCGTATCCCGGCGCTCCTTCCATTGGCCCGCTTCCAGCGCATTGCCGCGTCGACGGCGTTATCAATCGCCGCAAGGGCGTCGACGGTCAGGAGTTCGGCATCGGCTTTGCTCTTGCACTGCCCGAAAATGCGGCCTGGAACGGTGACTTCATGATGCAGGGCGGCGGTGGCGGCAATGGCATCATCGCGTACCCCGCCGGCGCGAACTACGCAGGCGACAAGCCAGCACTCTCCCGCGGATTCGCCGTGGCCAGCACCGATACAGGGCACAAGGCAAAAACGGGTGTCTTCGACTTTACCTTCATGCGCGACCAGCAGGCGTATCTCGATTTCGCCTTCCTCGCAAACGCTGAAGTCGCCGGGGTCGCCAAGCAGATCATCGGGCACTACTACCTAAAACCTGCAGCGTATTCCTACTTTGTCGGCTGTTCCACAGGCGGGCGCGAAGGCATGATCCTCTCGCAGCGATATCCCACCGTGTTCAACGGGATCGTCTCCGGTGACCCGGCCCTGCGGACCGGACTGTCTAACCTCGCCATCGCTCAATGGATCCCCGTGGCTTACAACCAGGCCGCTCCCAAAGACGCCTCCGGCAAGCCGCAGATCGATAAGTTCCTCAGCGACGGCGATCGCAAGCTCTTTATGGACGCACTGATGAAAAAGTGCGATGCGAAAGACGGCGTAGAGGACGGCATAATCTCTGATCCTCTCGGCTGCAATTTCGATCCCACGGTCCTCGCCTGCAAGTCCGGCCAGACCGATCTCTGCATCGTCCCCGAGAAAATCAACGCTATCAAGAAAGCCTTCGCCGGACCGAAGAATGCATATGGCACGCAGGTCTACCCAGGCTTCCTTTTTGACGCGGGCATCGGCCTCTTGACGGAACAAACGCAGAGTGCAAACCGTACTTCTCAGCAGCAGGTAGTTCTACACATCGATTCGTCTTCCCTGAGTCGTCCTCCATCGATTCATTGAGATCGGTTTTCTCTCTTCGCTCCGCGGTCAGCCGGCGAAGTGGCTCCCGACGGTGACGGTGTCGGAGCCAACTAGTTGGCCCGGGAGCCTATATGTGGATTTGCTCTTCCAAAGTTTCAATCGGAGCGGTTTCGATCAAAGCCCTCATTCTTGCCGCAGCTTTACCATCGTTCTCTGCCGCACTGCCAATACATGGCCCGAAGGCCTGGACGGAGTCCGGCGCGATATCTGGAGTACACGAGAACGGAATGAGCGTCTACAAAGGCGTGCCATTCGCTGCCCCGCCAACAGGCGATCTGCGATGGCGCGCACCGGCGCGTGTTGCGCCGTGGACGGGTGTGCGTAGGGCGGATGCGTTTGCTCCGGCGTGCATGCAAACGGGGGTTTCGATGCCGGGCGAGACTCCCCCAGCAGTGAGTGAGGATTGCCTCTACCTCAACATCTGGACGCCGGCGAAGCAAGCGGGGGAGCACCTCCCTGTGATCGTCTGGATCTATGGTGGGGGTTACATCAACGGGTCGGCGTCCATGCCGTTGTATTGGGGCGACCGACTCGCCGCCAAGGGCGTAATCGTGGTCAGCATTGCGTATCGGCTTGGCCCCCTCGGTTTTCTTGCGCTTCCTGAACTGACACGCGAATCTCCGCAGCACTCATCAGGGAATTACGGCCTGATGGACCAGATCGCCGCACTTGAATGGGTAAAGAGAAACATTTCCGCGTTTGGGGGCGACCCAAAGTGCGTGACTATTGCCGGTCAATCCTCCGGATCAATATCCGTCAGCATCCTCATGTCCTCGCCGCTTGCGAAGGGCTTGTTTCAGCGTGCCGTCGGAGAGAGCGGCGGTCTGTTTGAGCCGCTCCAGCTTGCGCCAAAGTACCTTTTGGCAAATGCTGAGCAGGATGGAGAAAAGTATGCAGCATCGCTGGGCGCAACCACACTCAAGGAGTTACGCCGGTTGCCTGCAAGTGAGCTTACCGGCAATGCCGGCGGCATCGTCCATCCAGTCATTGAACCTTATGTGCTCCCTCTTTCGCCTTATGAGGCTTTCACGTCAGGGCAGCAAAACGATGTCCCGCTGCTCCTGGGTTCGAATGCGGAGGAAGCGCGTTCGTTAGTGGACGTAACGGGAGTGAAGGCGGCAACGTTTGACACCGACCTGGAGCACAGCTTCGGCGGGCTGCCGCCTCCACTTGTTGCAGCGTATCCGCACGCGACCGACGCGGAGGCAAGGCAGGCGCGGCTCGACCTGGAACGGGATCTGCGCTTCGGCTGGGACATGTGGGCATGGGCAAGGCTGCAAGCCGGAACCGGGAAGAGTCCTGTCTATTACTACTCGTTTCGACAGCAGCCACCGTTTCCGGCCGGCTCAGTCTATGAAGGTTGGGGCGCGAGCCACTTCGCCGAACTCTGGTATGTCTTCGATCATCTCGATCAGGAGCCGTGGCGCTGGAGCGCGGCAGATCGGAAAGTGGCCGAGGAAATATCTGGCTACTGGATCAATTTCGCGAGATCCGGCGACCCGAATGGACCGGGCCTTCCCACATGGCCGGTCTTCATCAATGCGGGCGACAAGGTTCTCTATCTGGGCGATCCGGTAACGGTTGGCGGGACGGCGAATATCAAAAGTCTGAGCGTCTTCGACGTCGTCTACTCGTCAGTTCGCGGCAAACCATTTGCAGGGCGCTAGTCGCCAAATGGCAGTGAAGCCGACACGGCCTGGGTGGTCTACGCGCAGCCCGCAAGTTTGACCAAAAGAGAATGAACAATATGAAGATAAGCCCCTGGGCTGAGTTTCTCGCATTTACCGCAATTGCACTTGCAATCCCTTCAACCTTGTTCAGCCAGACGGTGTCGTCCGGCGCCGTCATCGTCAACAACCTCATGCCGCAACCCGCCAGTCTGACCGTCGCTCCAGGTCGCTTCCTGCTGACGCCGCAGTTTTCGGCCGGCACGACGCGATTCACTAGCCCTCGGCTAGACGAAGCCATCCATGAGGCCATGCGGCAGCTCAGGCAGGAGACTGGGCTTGCGCTCGCTGAACAGTCCGCCTCAGCAGAAGCTGCCAGCCAGCTGACGATCGCGGTGCAGGGAGCGGGCGAAGAGATTCAATCTGTCGACGAGGACGAGTCCTATACGCTTTCGGTGACGACCACTGGAGTTCGTCTCGAGGCCGCTACCGTCGTCGGAGCCATTCGCGGCTTGCAAACGCTTGTGCAACTGGTGCAATCCTCGGGGAGCGAATACGAACTACCCGCTGTCTCCATCCGCGATGCGCCACGTTTCCCATGGCGGGGCCTCATGATCGATTGCGGACGCCACTTCGAACCGGTGGAAGTGCTCAAACGTACTCTCGACGGCATGGCCGCAGTCAAGCTCAACGTCTTCCACTGGCACCTTACCGAGGACCAGGGCTTCCGCATCGAGAGCAAGCTCTTCCCGAAGCTCACCATCATGGGGTCTGACGGCCTCTTCTACACCCAGCAGGATGTCGCTGAGATTGTCCGCTATGCTCGCGCACGCGGTATTCGCGTCGTGCCTGAGTTTGAGATGCCGGGTCACAGCACGGCTTGGCTCATCGCTTACCCAGAGCTTGCCAGCGATCGCGCCCCCGATTCGGTCCGCCGCGAGTTCGGCGTCTCCGACTTCGCCCTGGATCCGACCCGCGAGGAGACTTACCAGTTCATCCAGCGCTTCCTTGGCGAGATGGCCGGTCTCTTCCCCGATCCCTACGTGCACATCGGCGGCGATGAGACCGTATCTCCCGAATGGAAGACGAGTCCCAGAATCCAGGCCTTCATGCGTGAGCACCAGCTCAAGGACTCTGAAGCTCTGCAGGCTTACTTCAACCAGCGAGTCCTCAAGATCCTCACTGGCCTTCACAAGCATATGGTCGGCTGGGACGAGATCCTCACCCTGGCGCTTCCCAAGGACGTCGTTATTCAGTCGTGGCAAGGCGAGGCTTCGCTTGTGAAAGGCGCAGAGCAGGGCTATCAGGGTGTGCTCTCCGCGGGATATTACCTCGATGCGATGAATTCCGCCGGAGAATATTACCTCGCAGATCCCTTACCTTCGAGTGCTCCGCTGACTCCCGAGCAGCGCAAGCTTGTCCTCGGCGGCGAGATCTGCATGTTCGGCGAGCATGTTTATGCGCGCACGATCGACTCTCGCGTCTGGCCGCGGACAGCCGCGATCGCCGAACGTTTCTGGTCTCCTGAGCAGGTTACCGATGTTGATGACATGTACCGGCGTCTGGACGTCGTCTCGGTGCGACTTGAAGCGCTGGGTCTCCGTCACCTCAGTCAGGAAGATGCCGGTCTGCGTGCGCTTGCCGGAACAGAGCATATCGATGAACTCCGCACCTTCGCTTCTGTGCTCGAGCCCGTTAGCTTTCACGAGCGATACGATCAGCAGAAGACCTCACAGCTCACTGTTCTCGACCGCTTTGTCGACGCAGTGCGTCCTGATCCACCCTCGCGCTACGAGATCGAGCGGCTTACGCACGACTTCCTGAAGAGACCGAAAACTGATACTGCGGATCGCGATGCTCTTAGGCGTTGGTTCGAGGTTATGGCTGCGTCTGTTCCTGCGGTCGAGCGGCAGATGAAGCAATCCCCGATTCTCGCCGAGGTTGAGGTTCGCGCCCAGCAACTGCCCGAGCTCGCGACAACGGGCCTAGAGGCCATAAGCTTCCTTTCGTCGGGAACGAAGGCGCCTGTGGGGTGGAAGATGGGCAAGCTGGCTGAGATCGAGGCGGCCAGAAAGCCCGCAGGCATTGTGCGCTTCACCTTTGTTGACTCACTCGCCGCCCTGGTGAACGCGTATCAGGAATAGCGTCGGGACTTCTCAAAAGAAGGTACCCATGATGCGCAGGATGGCCATTTGGTGAATCAATCTTGCGGATACAGAAATTGTCAGGACGCTTTTGCCTTCTGCTCAAGAGCACAGCGCATTCACTATCGAGGCTTGTTCCGTCCCGGCCAGTTGGAATAGCGGACGATTGGAGTTGACTGATCGCTTTTGGATTAGGTGTTCTGTTTTCGGACAAAGTTCGCGTCGCAGATCGTCACACTCGTGCTGAATTTGCTTTATGAATGAGTGACTTGAGTTTTGAGCGGTTTGGCTGAAGACGTGCTTCGTTTCTTGCTGACCGGACCTGTCCCATAGAACGGTCCAAAGGAAGCCTGTGAATCTGAAATCGCTTATCTGTGCACTGATTACCGTTGCGAGCATCTCACCGACGCTCGCTCAGTCCAGCAATTCGATCAACCCGCCCACCACTCCGCAGACCGCACCCATGACCGCGTCCGAACAGAAAAACCTGGATACGGTGTTGAAATGGTGGCGCGAAGTGATCGAGGCTCACCACACCGAATTCGCCGAAAAATATCTAGCCGAGGACTACATCCAGCACAATCCCAACGTTCCCACCGGCCGCGCGGCGTTCATCAAGTTATTCAGGGGCGTTCCACCGACCAACCCGATGCCTGAACATCTGACGCACCCTCCGGTCGTTGAAGGCGCAAAGGGCGACTTTGTCTGGCTGGTCTTCGAGGATGAGGCGAAGGACCCGCATGACCCATCGAAGACCTATCACTACAACAGCTTCGATGTCCTTCGCATTCAGAACGGGAAGGTTCAGGAGCACTGGGACTCGGAGAAGAGAGTCTCCGGCTCGCCCGACTTCGTTCCCTCGACTGCTCCGGCGCCGTCCACATGGAGCACCGGCAAGCTATCGGCGCAGGAACAGCACAACATCGGCTTGGCCACGGAAGAATTCAAAGACATGCTGCAATACGGCCATCTCGAACTCGCCGACAAGACCATGGACCCAGGCTATATTCAGCACAATCCCAACGTCCCCCAGGGCCGGGAAGGCTTCACACAGTTCATGAACGGTTCGCTCGGCGACAATCGCCGGCAGATCAAGCCCGAGTGGAAGTCTGGTCCGGTGTTAACCCTGGCCGACGGACCTTATGTCCTGATGATGTGGAACGTCCCGGACAAAGATCCTTCCGATCCCACCAAGATCTATATCTGGAACCACTTTGACATGCTGCGCATGGAAGCTGGCCTGGAGAAGGAACATTGGGACGAAGCAAGAATCGAGCGAAAGAAGGTGATGGTGGATGCGAAGGTGCTGAGTGACTATCCGGGGAGTTATGCGCTGGCACCAAACTTCATCGTTGCGGTGACGCTGGAAGACGGGCATCTGGCGGCGCAGGGGACCGGGCAGTCTAAGTTGCTCCTGGTGGCGGAGTCGAACACAACGTTCTTTCTGGAAAACGCCGATCTGGCAATTGAGTTTGTGAAGGACGGGACGGGTAAGGTTAATGGGTTGGTCGTTCATCAAGCGGGACAGGATATGAAGGCGGCGAAACAATAGATTCCTCCGACTTCCCATCGAAGCTCAAAGAGGAGCAACCTTTCCGAGCCAAGCCGAAGCAACATCGATGAGCCCTGCATCTTCGCCATACTTCCGGTCCCGGCAGTCGTAGATCAGATGAGCCCGGTTCTGAACCCGAACCAGCGTAAAGGCCGTCTCGACTCCACGGCTGTTATCAAACATGAGCGCCATGTCGGCCGCCGGAGCCGCAAGACGAACTGCTTCCTGGGTCCTCGGAAAACGATCTATTAACTTGTTCTGCGGCACATCATGTCCGCCTTGGAGTCGGCGCGTCGCGACACGCAACATGGACAACTCCACGCTGGCCAATCCCACAAACAAAAGCGCCACCGCGTAGCCTGCCTGCTGAAGAACGACGATCAGCTCCTGCTTGGATTGATAGGACCCATCTTCGTGCTTTACCAAATAGGAGAAGACCGTCTCAATGGCGAAGGGCATGCGTTCGGCCATGATGAGCCCGGTGAACAACTGGACGCCTTCCTGCGACAGTCTCTGCCATCGCTCATCCTTATCGCGAAGATCAGCAGCCCACGCTGGAAGAGCCTGAGGATCGCAGCTCGGCGTCGGCAGGATCGAAAGCGTAAGACGGTCTGCATTGACGAGCGGAATCTGGAGAACATCGGCGAGTTTGTTGTGCCAGAAAGTTGATTTGCCGGATCCGTTGTGGCCAGCAAGGACAATAGCCAAGGGCTTATCCCCGGCAATTGTTCGGAGCAGATCGGTCGGATCTGGCGGCTGGGAACGATGACTTGCCATCACACGGTCTTGGTGCGAATAGCCTTGAACTGACCGTTCACAAACCGACCAATTGTCTTTTTCCCCTTTTGATCTTCGCGAACAATTTTCGTGATGTCAGCTGGGTGAACCGAATAGGCGTAGACTCGCCTACCTGCTCGACTTCGAAAGATGGTAGTTCTCTTGATCCCGGGCTTGAGAGTTGCTTTGGCCATGCCACGAATAAGAGAGGAGCTCTTCTCTCTATCGGGAAGCCTCACCTGAGCCCGAGAAGGTCCAAACCGGACAACGACAAGGTCAGAGCGCGGCGTCGGGACCCTTTGTTCCCTTGTATCTTCGGTGATCGCTTCGCGCCCGAGAGAGGTCTTCTTGATAGGACTCATGCTCAAAGGCCTTTCTGCCGCCGGATCAAACAGAGTTGAACGATCCATTCAAGGCCAGTATATCCCGAAGGGTCTCCGGTCGATCGGCAAGGGGCTACCACACGGCTATGAAACAGTCGCTGGCAGGATCTCCGACGCGGTCAGACTTGCTGACGATCGTGCGACAGTGTGGATTACCGAGCGGACGGCACTGAACATCGTGAGCTTTCGCAATGAGAATGGCAGCTTCCGGTCCCGATTGCAGGTACTGAAGGTTCCGGGCATCGTTCCGAAGAGTTTCGAGCAGGCTGCCGGTTTCCTGCGTATCCGGAATGGCGATAATCCGCTGGACATGACCGCCGTGCATCCAGAATCGTACCCAGTGGTGGAGCAGATCGCAGAATCCCTCGAGACGAGTGTGGATGCGATCATTCATCAGCCTGCACTGCTCGAGAGAGTAGACCGGAGCCGCCTTTCGGCGGGCAGTTATACGCTCGATGACATCCTGGCGGAACTTCGCAAGCCGGCCGCGACCCGCGCGACAAGTTCATGGCGCCGAAGTTTCACGACGAGGTCCGGACCATCGAAGATGTGCAGGCTGGAATGGTGCTCGAAGGCGTGGTTACGAACGTGACAAAGTTCGGCGCGTTCGTCGACGTCGGTGTGCACCAGGACGGCTAGTCCACATCATCGAACTTTCAAATCGCCACATCAAAGACCCGTCCGAGGCTGTCAAAGCCGGCCAGATCGTCAAGGAAAAAGTGTTGAGTGTGGATACCAAGTCGAAACGCATCGCCCTCTCAATCAAGGCACTATCAGCGCGCGCGTCGAAGCCTGCACCAACGAGAGACATGCCGACTTCCCCAACCCCTCCGCGATAAGCTCGTCACTCTTTCCTCGAAGTGGCGGACGCGTGCATAGAATACTCGCGGATCTCTCCTCGCGGCTGCCCCTCCGACTAAGCATGAACCACCTCGGACTCGACGGCTTCCGTCCCCAGCTCTATGCCGAGCCGGTATTTTTGGCCCCGGCGAGGATGAAAGACCAGCGCGGGACGAAAACACGCGATGCAGGTCCCGCTGCGCCGGCGAACGCTCGGATACACGATGCCATTCGACCCTTCAAATAGAAGTTTGTTCGCCAACGCCTGCGAGAAGCCATAGCACTGCGGAACAGGATCGGGCTGAAGGCAGTTCTCCTGTTCCGAAGCATCGAGAGAATGGAACCCGCCTGAAAAGTCGGCCAAGAAGTCGATGTAATCGAATGCGTGTCGCCCTTGGATACGGCCGTCGGCGAGAAAGCGGCGCTTGTGAAACGCTACCTCAGCGACCGACGTCTCAATCTCGAAACCTGCATACCAGGCCCCACGCTGTGGGCCATGGAAACGGCCACCGAATGGGCCGGCGTGAGTGAAGGCGGCGTTGACGATGTGTACCTCAGGTACACCCATTAGGAGCTCGCCAGGTCCAATCGCAGTGTTACCGCCTCTCTCCGCGATCTTCCGTTCGTTAGTGGCGGCATCGAGTTCGCTCAAGTCGGCAAGAACATCGGCGGGCAGTGGAAGGCTTTCAAGGACACTCTCAGCACCGTACTTGATCGGGATCAGCCTGTGAGTTCCCGCCTGTTCGAACTGTACAAGCTGCGCCAATCAGTGTCCGCCCCGCTCCGCATCGAGCAGGCTGCGTACCTGCTGGAGTCCCGGAATTCCCGCACGCACCATGAAGTCTACGGGGGGCTGGCCGCGGAAGAGGACATTATCGTTCGGCTGCGTGACCCAACGATCCGCCAGATCGTCTGGGAGAAGGAGGTGCAGGGCTTTGTAGATGCCGACAATGCAGGAGATCCGTGTCAGCTCGTCCTGTCGCAGCGTCCCGGCGGCTGACTTCAACTTGTACACCGTAGATCGAGGCATGCCTCCGAGCAGCTCTCCGGCCCGTTCGATCGGGATCTGCCACTTGTCCATGATGGCAAAGAATCCATCGATAGCGGACTGGCTCAACCGCTCACGCGTCTCCAGTCGGCTCAGGTCCGGGGTGGCGTCAAACTGGTATCCTGGCGCGGCATAGGTGGGAAAGGTCGACATAGTCGTTTCCTCCACCCTCGAATTGTCTCACAATGGACAATAATTGTCTATATATAGATGAACAGCGAACCTGGAGGCTATCGTAAATTATTGATGCAACGGTGATTATCAATAGATGCTATGCACGCGGGAACTGATACTAGCGACCTTTCCGGACTCTGGAAATGATTTTGCCAACCAGTTCATCGGCGATCGACAAAGACTTTGAGGACTCGTAAATCACGTCAAACACGTTCGTGAGAACTCGCCGCTGAACCGGAGTAAATTCAGCCAGCGCCTCCTTCGCATCACCAGCTTCGTCACTCGGCACCAGGTTACACTCCACAAGGACGCGGCACCGACACTCGATCCGGCGCAGCCTCTCACGCTTGGATTTCTCGAGTCGTTGGTGCGCTCACTCGCCGGCAGTTCCACGGCCGAGGTCCTCCCTGAAAATGTGCTCGCCAAAGGCGACCGCATGATTGCCTGGTGGACCGCGGCGTGCCGCCGTCAGGATGTTCTATGAGAATTCCGAATGTCGGGGCAGGGAATTGAATGGCCGCACCCCCTGCGCCTGCGCGTCGAGAACCAGCTCGGCTACAAGATGGTCAAGTGGATTGAGCGAATTGAATTCATCGAGACGGAAAAGACTGTCGGTCTCGACGAGGGCGGCAGGAACGAAGACGATCGATCTGCTCCCCAATATCTGATGATGTTAGTAAATGAACATCACGATGCGCGCCCTGAGCACAACGGATTCGAGCATGTCGGGGTCCTCCTCACGCACCTGCGTATGGAATGGCTCTTGCAGCACTTCCCTCCAAGTCTGGTGTGGGCAGTCTATGTTTTGGCCTCTGCCTCGCGCCTTCGGATGGCAGCTCCTGCAGGGTCGGTAATGATATCGACCCACAGCGGATGAGGCGCGGTCTCGGCGTCGTAGTTGTCATGCCAGTTCCACCACTTGTACGGCGGAGTCTGGGGGTAGCCCCCTGGCGAATCCTCCCACGTCTCTTGGCGGCCGAGCGCCGTCATATCGAGGTAGCTCCAGATAGTCCCCATCGCTTCGTCGCCGCGGCTGTTGATGAGGTAAGTGCGGTACACTTTGTCGCCGTCACGGATGAATGCATTGTGCCCGTGCCACTGGTCCACGCCAAAGTCCACGTCGAAGCCGTCGGTCATGGTGTACCAGGGCATCTCCCAGCCCATGCGCGCTTTCAGGCGCGCGATATCCGCCTGCGGCGCACGCGAGGCCCACGCGAGCGTAGTGTCGCGGGCATTCAGATGCGACAAATGAGAGACCTGATCTGCGCCCAGCGAGCAGCCACGGCAGGCGTGGTCGGGCCAGCCGAAGACCTCTGGCTCGAAGAAGGCGCGGTAGACGATCAACTGGCGGCGTCCCTCGAACAGATCCAGCAGGCTTACCTTGCCGTTGGGTCCGTCGAACTCGTACTTCTTCTCGACAGCCATCCACGGCATCCGCCGGCGTTCGGCGGCCATCGCGTCACGGGCGTGCATTAGGGCCTTCTCTTTCACCAGCAACTGCTGTCGCGCAGCCTCCCACTCCTGCTGCGACACGATCGGGGGGGTGTTAATCGCGAGATGGCCTTTCCCGCGCTCCCCGTCTCTTTCCTTGCTTGTTTCTGTAGTACTGCCAGCCATGATGATCCTCCTTGGATGGGATTGGAGTAGGGTCATTTTCTCCGGCGTTCTTCACGCCGAATCTCTTGATCACGATTGCCGCCAGTCCGCCCATAGAGGTGACGCCGCCGGAAATCAGCAAACGCAGTTGCCAAACACACTGGACACATAGGTTTTTCTCACTCGTCGATCGCAATACAGGCTGTTATCTTGAGGTCTCGGCTTGCCTATTCGTCATCACGATCAGTGCGCCGTCCGTCGTTTTGAGCAAGAGTCGAACATCGAGTTTGATGCAAGAATCGGTGCATACAGATTGCCAGTCGTTGCCGCTGACCACTTGGCCAGAGAGCTGCTCGCCTTCGAATGAACCTCCAGGGACCACGCCGATCCGGCGGAAACCGTTGGGCCAATTCGCGTCGGGTCCGAGCTGCGGTCTACAGTTCGCGAATCGCAGTCACAGGGTTTCGGCGCATTGCTCGATGTGCCGGAAAGTAGCACGCCAGCAAGGACATTGCTCCCAGGAGCATGACGACGGAAATTACGGTGATGGGATCGTTGGCTCCGATTCCGTACAACAGCCGGGCGATAAGACGTGTCAGTCCCAACGCAAACGCCAAGCCCAGCGCCAGCCCGATGCCTGTGAGCCACAAACCCTGCAACAGCACGAGCCGCAGCACGTCAACGCGTGAAGCACCCAGAGCCATTCGTATTCCGATCTCGTGGGTCCGCATTTGGGTTCGATAGGCCACGACTCCGTAGATTCCGGTTATCGCAAGAACCAGCCCGATCAGCGCGAACATTCCCGCCAGGGTGCTCTCGATGACGGCGAAGCTGCTCGCCAACTGGGTGCTCTCCCGCATGGGGCGCACGTCGAAAACCAGCAGCCGTGTATCGATCTCGCGGATGGCGTTTTCCACCGCCGGCCCCAGGTCGACCGGATTTCCCTCGGTCTTCACCTGCACGATCGTCTCGTACCCAGCCTGGAAAAGGTTCATATACACCATCGGTTCTGGTGCCTCATTCACGAATGTATGCGTCGAATTCCTCACAACGCCGACTACCGTGAATAGCCCGTCCCCCACCTTGAGTTTCTTTCCCAGCGGATCCTGTCCCGGCCAGTAGCGCTTCGCCGCGGTCTGGTCCACGATGAGTACCCTCGGGGTCTTTTCATTGTCATCCGGCGTAAACTCGCGCCCTTCCAGAACGGGTATCTTGAGGGATTCGAAATATCGCGGGCCCACCTCGGCATCCAGCACCATCAACGATTCATGGGGGCGCGGTGCATACCCCTCCGGATAAGCATCCACCTTCTTCTGGTTCAGGATCATCGGAATCCAGTCCGTAAGAGTTGCAACCTTCACGCCGGGCAACGCCGACACGCGATCGAGAATCTTGTGACGGATCGCCTGTTCCTCGTCGCGGCTGTAGCCGGCAATATTCACTCCCACCGTCGCGGTCAGAACGTGGTCCTGCTCAAATCCGGGATTCGCCACGGCGAGATTCCGCAGTGTTCGCAGAAGTAGCCCGGAGCACAACAGCAGAGGAAGTGAAAGCGCGATTTGCGCCACCACCAGCGCGCTGAGCAATCTCCGGTTGCGTGAGCCGCCGGAGATACTTGCAGACTCTGCCTTGAGTACCTCAGCTGCCGGCGCATGGGACGAACGCCAGGCGGGGAGCGCGCCGCACAGCAATCCGGCCAACAGGGAAAACACAGCAATCCCGATCACCACATTATGGTCCATGCTGCCGTTCAGGTTGATGGGAGCCGCGCTCACAGGAAAGAACCAGGCAAATGTCTTCGATGTCCACGACGTTAACGCCAGTGCCATGACTCCTGCGACGATGGAAAGCACCATGCCCTCCAGCACCATCTGCCGCACCAGTTGCATGCGATTGGCCCCGAGCGACTGCCGGATCGCAAGCTCACGCCGCCGCGCTACAAACCGCACCAGCGTGAGCGTTGCCAGGTTCGCGCAGGTCAGCAACAGGACCAGACAGGCGAAGGCCAGCAGAATAGGCAACGTTGCCGCCATGTATCCGTTGGCGCCGAACGGCGAGCGCCACATGGGATCGAGCGTGATCCGATTCTCGCCCAGATGATCGTCCGGATACGCCGCGACAATATTGTGCATCACGGTGTCGAGATCCTGGGCTGCCTGGCCACGGCTCACCCCGGGCCGCAATCTTCCGATTACGTTTAGCCAGACCGGAGCACCACCACTGCGATGCGTCATTCGCCACGCATTCGTCCCGAGCGGATTCAACGTTATCCACAGATCGTCACGCAACCCGGGCATTGCTCCGACAAACCCCTCCGGCGCCACACCGATCACCGTCACAGGATGCCGGGCAACCTCGATCGACTTGCCCACAATCGCCGGGTCTGCGGCATAACGCGTCTTCCAGAGCGAGTAACCCAGGACAACGTTAGGAACAGCATCGGGACGAGACTCTTCTTCAGCCAGAAAGAAACGCCCCAGCATCGGCTTGATGCCGAGCACATCGAAATAGTTCGCCGACACGTTCGCAATATAGGCACGCTCCGGCTGTGCGCCGCCAGTCAGCGTGATCCAATCGTGATGATAGGCAAGTAACCCGGCGAGGGTGCGGTTCTGCTCGCGCAGATCGCGATAGTCGAGATAGGAGAAGGGCGGAGTCGGAGAGAAGTTTCGTTCCCCACGCTGCAGGCTCACTAGGTCGCCCGTGTCTCGCGCGCCAGGAATCGGACGCAACATGGTGCCGTCAATCCAACTGAAGACGGTGCTGTTGGCGCAAATCGCTACGGCCAGCATCACCGTCGCGGTGATCGTAAAGCCGGGGCTCTTGCGCAGTTGCCGTAACGCATAACGGACATCCCGGCCTAGTCGTTCAAGCCACGCTTGGCCCCACATGTCGCGCGTCACATCTTGCACCAGAGGAATATTTCCGAACTCCCGCGATGCCGCTTGCCGCGCGGCCTCTGCCGTCTCGCCTCGCGCTACGCGATCTGCAATCGCCATCTGCAGGTGCGCATCAATCTCTTCCTGCAATTCGCGCTTGCGCCGCTGAAAGCCGAAGCTCGGGAACCACTTCATGACTCACTCTCCTCCGGCTTGACGTACATCACCGACCCAATCGCTTCGACAATCCGCTCCCATCGGCCCAGATCCGAGGCCAACTGCTTTTTCCCCTTGGCCGTGATTCGGTAGTATCGGGCTTTTTGCTTGCTCTCTGACTGCTTCCACTCAGACTGCACCCAGCCCTGACGCTCCAATCGATGGAGAGCCGGATACAGTGATCCGGTCTCCACCTGAAGCACATCTCCGGATCGCAAACGTAAAGCCTGGACAATGCCATATCCATGCTGCGGCCCCCACTGCAGCGTTTGAAGAATGAGCATGTCGAGCGTCCCCTGCAGCAGCTCAATCCGGTTCTTATACTGGTCTTTTTCGCTCATAGACGTAGATACTCTACTCCCAATGGGGGTAGATCGTCTACTTCGTTTTGTATAGCGCAGCGAGCGGCCTTGCCCACTCAGCAGATTTAAAGTACTTCAATTCTCAGGACGAGAATTGGTGATTCTGCATTGGCGATAAATCTCTAGTGCCGTGTATCGACAGCGCTCCGCACGCAGAGGCTCCATGTCGGCCTAGAAGCTTGAGGCGGAGCGGTGTTGGTGCGGCGATTTGCGCTAATCGTCAGTGCGGTGGGTGTATGGGGATTGAATGGACTTTGCAGGGCTTGCCGCGGAACATGCGGCTGAGCACGCGCACCGGGAGGAAGAACCCGTGGCGCTTGGTTGCGATCCAGCGGGAGTTATCAGGAGCCAGTCCGCCGGCGGGAATGAGACAGTGCAGATGGGGATGGAACTGGAGGTTCTGGCTCCAGGTATGGAGCACAGCGAGGATGCCGATGCGCGCACCCAGATGGCGCGGGTCGGCAGCGATCTCCAGTAGGGTCTCAGAAGCAGCACGAAACAACACCGAATAGAAGAGCCTCTGGTTGCGTAATCCGAGTGGCGCAAGTTGATCGGGCACGGTAAAGACCGCATGGACATAGGGCACCGGCAGCAGGCTGGCAGCCTGCTTAAGCAGCCAGCGATCGCGTGCCGAAGACTGACACTTGGGACAGTGCCGGTTCCGGCACGAGTCATATGCGACAGTCTCATAGCTGCATCGATCGCAGCGTTCCAGATGAGTGCCCAGTGCGGCGGTGCGGCACAGGCCCGATAGGAACCTAGCGTTTATGGGTACCGATCCGAAGAAGCGAGAGCTCTCCCGACAAGCCGTAGTGGGTGAGTGTCTTAGGCTGTTATCCCAAATTGAGAAGGGCGCATTCAGCCCATTCAGAAATCGGGTTATTTCCGCTTTCGCGTGCTTTTCGGAGGAACGAGCTTGGAGACGAGCTTTTCGAGTTCCGCCAGTCGACTCTTCAACTCCGCCACATTCTCCGACTCAGGCTGTTTTGCGTTCGGCTGCTGGGGTTCCGGAGGCTTCCCAGCGTTGCTGGAACGAGGTCCTTTGTCTGGTTTTTCTTCGGTACTCGTACGGATGTTCTGCATGAAGTCAAAAGGGATTATGGGGTTAGGCATCGCGCGATAGGCGTTTTGATAAATCTCGAGCATCGCCTTCATATACTCCAATGCACTCTCCTGGCTTGCTCGCCCAGACGTAATTACCATTTGTCGCAGCAGGTCGAGGGGAAAGCTGGATTCCGGTGTCTTGGCGTCCTCGACAATGATCTGCGTCAGGATCAGTCGCGTGATGTCTTCGCCTGAGGAAGCATCGAGGACCTTGACATCGTTTCCTTGCTGAAGGAGTTGGGCCACTTCTTCCAGGTTCACGTAGCGGCTGTTCGTGGTGTCATAGAGGCGCCGATTCTCATACTTCTTAATCACAACCGTCTTTTGCGCCATAATTTTCCAATTCTACCCCTTGACAGCTGCCTAGAAGCAGCGCAGCATAGAGTCGTGCTGCAATGCAGCATAAATCGCAGCGCAAAGGCGCAGGATTGGAGATCGATATGGAGAACGAAGGGAACGGACCGGTAACTGCTGCCGAAGGGATGAAGGTCGACGTGATTGAGTCGATCGGCGAGCTTTACACCAAGGGCATTGAGCGTCTGGCCGAGATTCAGAAGAATGGGCTGGAACTTGCGGTAAAGCACAATGCGGAAGTGGCAAGTCGTGTGGAAGAAGTTCTCGCTGCCGATGCCGGGCGTGTTGATGCTGGATCTGGCCACCACGGCGTTTGAGCGGTTTGCAGAGACCCAGAAGGGCGCGATCGACCTTATGGTGGAGCAACCTCACGCCTTCTCCAAGCTGGTAAAGGAGCGGAAAGTCAAGGCGACGGACGCGGTGGAGGAAGGCAAGAAGACGGCGCAGGAAGCTATCGAGCATTCCATCGCAGCCCAGAAGACGGCGCTGGACTACACGACCAAGCAGGCGAAGGCAGCCTTTGAGTCCGCGAAAAAGCAACTGAACTATGCCGGCACACCTGCTGGAACCGCGGCGGAATCGATGGAGCGCGGAATGGACATTGTGTTCGAAGCGCAGAAGGAGTTGCTCGATCTGGTGGCGCATTAATCCATCAGGCGGAAGCTCTTGAACCGGGGCGAAAGGGAGCGGCGCGCCCTGACGGTGAGCAGCGAGCAAACGCCGGCGTTCGCCCCGATTCAGGTATATGCTTTGTGTGCAAGAAAGTCGGGGGTTGGACATGGCTGCGGAAAAGGAAGGGACAGTCGCCGATCCGTTCGAGGCCTTCCGCAAGATGAGGGAAACCTATCTCGAAGGCATGTCGAAGGTGATGATCGATGCGGTGAACACCGAGGAATATGCAAAGGCGTCCGGTGCCTTGCTCAACAACTATCTCACCTTGGCCGCGCCGTTCCGCGAAGCAGTTGATAAGGCCATGGTTATGGCGCTGGAGCAGTTCTCGCTGCCTTCGCGCCAGCAGGTGACCGCTTTGGCGGAACGCTTTACCAACCTTGAAATGCGACTCGACGATCTGGATGCGAAGCTTGACCGGGTCGTCGAGTTGTTATCTGCCGCGCAGACGACGACTGCAGACGTATCCCACGGGGGAAGGCGGGCCCAGGCTGCAGGCAGAAAGTCGCGCCAGACGACGAACGGAAAACGATAGAGGTCGATATGGCAGAGGCTGCGGAATCGTCCAACGATTGGACTGTCCTGGATCAGAAGCTCAAGACCTTCAACAGGCTGATGACCACCAAAGCGATGATCGGGCAGACGCCCGCGGAACCGATCTGGACGCTCAATAAGGCCACGCTGTACCGGTACGTTCCCGTCGTTCCGGCCGAGGAGCGATATCCGATACCCTTGATCCTCATTTTCGCCTTGATGAATCGTCCCACGATCATGGATCTGCGCCCAGGTTACAGCTTCGTGGAATACATGGTGGGCAAAGGCTATGACGTTTATCTGCTGGATTGGGGAGTTCCCGGACCGGAAGACAAGAAGCTGAAGTTCGACGACTATACGCTGGACTACATACCACGCGCGATCCGGAAGATGAAGACTGTGTCGGGCGCAAAGGAATTCAGCATGCTGGGTTGGTGCATTGGTGCGCTCCTGACGACGATTTACGCAGCACTGCGACCAGATGATGGATTGCGCAACCTGCTTTTGCTGACCGCCCCGCTGGACTTCTCAGACCGGCAGGGGCTGACCTTTGCGCGCTGGACCGACGAAAAATACTTCGATGTTGATAAAGTTCTTGCAGCTTTCGGCAACATGCCAGGCGAGATGATCGATTATGGCGCCAAAGCCCTGAAGCCGGTCGAAAACTACATTACTAACTACTGCAAACTTTGGGATAACCTGGACGATCCCCGCGTAGTGGAAGCATGGCACTCGATGAATACTTGGGTCACCGATGTTTTTCCTATGGCGGGCGGCGCATATCGGCAGCTTATCGTGGATCTCTACCGCAACAATCGACTGATGAAAGGCGAACTGAGCATCCGGGGCGAGGTCGTCGATCTGAAGCGGTTGCGGGCAAACCTTCTTAACGTGATCGCCGAGGGCGACCACATTACGCCTCCCTGTCAGTCGGAGGCGATCCTGACGAAAGTCGGAAGTACCGACACAGAGATATACCGCGTTCCTGGCGGTCACATCGGCATCATGGCTGGGAGCGGGGCCAACAAGCGGACCTGGCCTCACATCGACTCGTGGCTTGCGGCCCGTTCCCGCTGATCCAGAATCTGGAACAGCTACATGTAGATGCCACCGTTGACATTGATCTGCTGTCCGGTTATGTAATCGCCATCGCAAATGAGAAATGCAACGGCCTTGGCGATCTCCTCCGGCATTGCCAGCCGGTGCATCGGAATTCGCTGCTTGATCTGCTCCATCACGTCGAAAGGGACCCGTTCTGTCATGTCGGTCGCCGTGAACCCCGGGGCAATTACATTTGCGGTGATGTTGTATTTCGCCAGTTCCAATGCGAGCACCTTCGTGAATGCGATGAGCCCTCCCTTGCTGGCAGCGTAGTTTGCTTGTCCAAAGTTTCCCGCCTGCCCAACAAAGGAAGCGACGTTGATGATTCGGCCGAAGCTCCTCTCGATCATGAATGGCAAAGCGGCGCTCGTGCAATAAAAAGCACTGTTGAGATTGGTGTCAATGACCTCGGTCCAGTCGGCATCCGTCATCTTGCGAATGCTCTTATCACGCGTGATACCAGCGTTGTTTACAAGCACGTCTATCCTCTCGTAAGCACCAAATACTTCCTGAATCAAATTTCTGGCTCCGAACCGGTCTGAGACGTCACCCTGGAAGACTTCACTTGCGCCTCCGAAATACACGATCTCATCCCTGACTTCAGCCGCCCGGATGAGGTTAGAACGGCAATTCACCGCTACTGTTGCTCCTCGACTTGCAAGTTCGAGCGCGATGGCGCGTCCGATGCCTCGCGACGCTCCCGTTATAAGTGCGACTTTGCCGGCCAGAGCTTTTGATCTGGGGATCATGACTTCGGATAAAGTTGCAGTTGCCATGGCGTGCTCCTTTCTTTTCTGTCTGCTTCTGTCTGCCTATTCTGTCTGCTTAATTCATGGACTCAAAGATGGCAGCGATACCTTGCCCACCGCCGATGCACATGGTCACCAGGGCATATTTCCCCCTGATCCGGCGCAATTCGTGGATTGCTTTCACGGTGACAATCGCACCCGTGGCTCCAAGAGGATGGCCGAGAGAGATGCCGCTGCCGTTGGGATTTGTCTTTTCCGGCGGAAGATCCAGCTCCTTGCGAACCGCCAGTACCTGCGCCGCGAACGCCTCGTTGGCTTCGATAACATCCATATCGTCGTTGGTGAGGCCGGTGCGCTCGTAGAGCTTTCTGACGGCGGATACAGGGCCGATGCCCATCAGGGCTGGATCTACGCCAGTGACGGCATAGTCGATCAACTTTGCCATCGGCTTAAGCCCCCGTTCCTGAGCGGCATGCTGCTCCATCAGCACAACGGAGGCAGCGCCGTCGTTGATGCTGGACGCGTTGCCGGCCGTGATGGTGCCGTCCTTGTCGAAAACCGGCTTCAGCTTGGCGAGGTTCTCCATCGTTGCATCGGACCGAGGTGACTCGTCGGTATCGAACCAGGTGCTGCCCTTGCGGCTCTTCAGCTCTATTGGGACAATCTGGCCCTTGAATCGTGCCGTGAGGATGGCGCAGTTGGCGCGGCGGTGGCTTTCGACGGCCAGCGCGTCCTGATCTTCGCGAGTTATGCCCCACTTGCGGGCTACATTCTCGGCGGTCATTCCCATATGGACTTCGTCGAAGGGGTCAGTCAGCGCGGCGACGAGGACATCCACTGCCGGAGCATCGTTCATCCTCGCTCCCCAACGCATGGAACTCAACCAATAAGGAGCGCGACTCATTGACTCGACACCACCACCAACGGCGGTGTCGCAATCTCCGCGGGCGATCATGCCGGCGGCTGTGACAATGGCCTGCAGGCCGCTGCCGCACATGCGGTTGAGGGTGAGAGCAGGAGTTTCAATGGCCAATCCGCCGCGCAATGCTGCCACTCGCGAGAGATACATGTCCTTTGCGTCGGTGTGAATCACATGCCCAAAAACGAGATTGCCTATTTCAGAACTGGAGAGCCCGGAACGTTTCACGCTTTCCCGTACGACATCTCCGGCCAGTTCGGTAGGAGGAATGTCTTTCAGCGACCCTCCAAACTTGCCCAACGCAGTGCGAACCGCGCTAAGAATTACAACTTCTCGATGATCTTGATTTTTCATGGCACAAAGCCTTCCATTCATGAAATGCGAGGATGACTGTCCAAAGTTGAAGCCGTCACGTTACGCTGTCTGCCTTCGTCGACGAACCTTGTGAAGACGGGACCTCTCAGATGGGCTTTGGGTTGGGGAAGCCGGCCGGGCAATAAGGTGCGCCGTTTTCGCCGACTGGCGGCGCACGCAGGGGCCGGAAGGCGCGACAGGATGCCTATTCCGGTTACCCAGGTGCCAAATTTTCAGCAGTTCACACCTTCCAATATGTGCACTGCAGCATCTATTATGCTGCAGTGCAGCTAAGATGCGGGCTTGAGGAGGAACGAAATGGAATTTGGAAGGACTGAGACAGAAGCCGAAATAGTGTCGGGAATCCCGTTCACTCTGGAAGGCAAGACCGCGCTGGTGACCGGGGCAGGGCGGGGTATCGGGAGAGCCATTGCCAAGCGCTTGGTCGATGCCGGGGCGCGGGTAATGATGAACGATCTTGACGAGGAGATGCTTCTGGAATCGGAAGCGGAACTGGCGAAGCCCGACCGGGTGAGCCGCGTTACCGGGGACCTCACGGATCCCGCGATTCCCGAACTGATTGTGCAGGCCACTCTTGCCGAATTTGACTCGATCGATATCATTGTCAACAACGCCGGCTACAGTTGGGATAACGTCATTCAGAAGACGAGTGACGAGCAGTTCCAGGCGATGCTCGACATTCATCTCCTTACGCCGTTTCGGATCCTGCGCGCAGCTTCGGGGTTTATACGCGAATCTGCCAAGAAGGAAATCGCCGCGTCCCGGCGGGTGATGCGCAAAATAGTCAACATCACTTCCATCGCCGGCACTGACGGGAACCCCGGGCAGGTCGGCTATTCGGCGGGCAAGGCCGGAATCATCGGCCTGACGAAGACACTGGCGAAGGAATGGGGACGCTATAACGTCAACGTAAACGCAGTTGGATTCGGCCTGATCGGAACGCGCCTTGTACAGCCCCTGACAGACGCGGGCGCCAAGATGGAAATGCACGGTCACGAGATTCGGCTTGGAGTTCAACCCAGCCTCCTCGATTCGGTTAAAAGCGCATGCCCGCTGGGTCGGCTAGGAACACCCGAAGAAGCCGCTGGCGCTGTTCTATTTTTCTGCAGTCCACTATCGGACTACGTGACCGGAGAAGTTCTTATCTGCGGGGGAGGGCTCCACTTCTAACAGGGTCGCCCCAACTTCTGCTATTCGAGGACGAGAAGCGAATCGTCGAACACGTAACCCTGCAATTCGCGATTATCTCGTTCTGCGAGTTCCACAAGTCTGCGAACCTCCAGCCAATGTGCCAGGCTGCACTCTTGGCCGGAATCATATGAACTCAGGCCAGGCTTGCCTTGAACCTGAGGCGGAGCAACAAGGTCGGGGAGAACGGAATAGGGCATACGCACCTTCTGGTGGGAGTGGGATTTTCCCGAATCGAGGGGGCCCGAGGGACATATAACACCACGAACAAATCTTCTTGGACTGTGATAGCAGTCACGGTTGTCGGCCAGTTTTCCACAGCGATTGCGCCGCTGCGCGAAGGTGCTGATTCGATTGCACCAGCACGAGGGGCCTTCGCTCCGAATCACCGAGGCCTGGAAGGTTGTTGCATTCCGCCTTCGGTGTTTTCGCTTCTGCTAGCGAAGGTTCGAAGGATTAGCACTGTTGAGAAGTCCAGCCCTGCGAAGAATGCGGCGCACTTTTTTGGGTGAAATCGAAAGGCAATCGGCGACGCGCGATATCTTCTTGCCCTCCCGTTGCCACACCTTGGGGATCACTATCTCGGCGAATTCTTCAGTGACTTGCTGGAAAGTCTTGTCGCCGATCATCCCTTCTGACCATCCGCGCAGCGCATCGTTGATGCCGGATGCGCGCATGATCCGCGCTTTCAAGGCTGCCAGATCATCCTGGAGATGATCGTTTTCACCTACCCCCATAAGAGCTGTCGCATCGCTGACGGAATGCCTGGCGAGTTCCCACTCTTGAAAAAAGTCGTTCGCCTCCGTCGTGCCGCGAGCGATATAGGCCGCCGCCAGCAACCGCCGATTCTGCGTATGTTTCGCCAGGGTCAACGCTTCGTCACTGAACTGCTTTGCCTGGTTAGCGTGAAGAGCGATATCCACTTCTTCACCAAGCTGCTCTTCGATTTTGGCGTTTTCTGTTGCGGCCTGCAAAATGCGCGCGCGCGCCATGAGGATTTGGTCGTTTTTCTCATGTCCGATTCGATACGCTTCGAGCGCCTCTCGTGCAGCGAGGTCGATATCTCCTCCGTCGAGATGGAGATACCCGGAATTGACTGTTACCGCACCAAGTCCGCCGGAGTTGCCTAGCCGGGCATATATCTCCTGCGCCTGCTGCAACTGAGAGATAGCCTCGTCACAGAGTTGCCGGTAGCGTGATCGGAGCGTTGCGGCCGTCACAGCGGGTACGGCGGGGAATTGGTGTTCACGACGCGCTTGAACCGGCTTGGGCGCTCGCGCATCAATTCTCTTGCGAAGCTGCAATGCCAGCAAGCGCTTCACATAAGCGGAGTTCACCAGCGCTCGGGCGAGATTTCGATGGCCGGGATTTCCAGCGGAGTACAGATCGACAGCTCGCTCGAAATGCTCAAGGGCTTTTGCGTATTCACCGGAGCGGCGAACAATTCTGCCTCTTGCCGACTCGATGTTGCCCCGCGCAAGAAAATGATCCGTGTTCTTGAGTGTGACCTCTGCATGGCTGAGCAACCGCAATGCCTCCTTTCTCAGGCCCTTCTGGAATAAAAGCCAACTCTCGTGGATCTGAATCACCGAAGTGAATACGGCGTCTTCATGAATCTTCTGTGCTTGCTCACGCGCGCAGACGATTTCCTTGGATGCCAGGTCGTACTCGCCTTTCTTCCTGTGCGCCCGCCCTTTCCAGAAGTGGGCCACCGTCAGGAGATGGTCATCTGCCGTTCCGGGCTCAGCTCGCAACACAAAGTCGAGAATTTCAATTGCGGTATCCACTTCTTCGGCAGAGAGTGCCCGGAAGCCCTCAACCATTCGCAGGCGAAGATAGTCCTCGAGGGGTAACCTGCGACGAGATTTGATTGGGAACTTCAGGAGGAGAAATTCAAGGAGATGATGATCGCGGTAGCCAACATCTACCCATTGGGCAATCAGTAGAAGTAGCCTCGTAGCGTTCGGCTGGGTTGGGGAAAGTTCTGCCCAGGCGCCCTCCGCTTTGTCGAGCATGGCTATTCCATCTGATACGCGCCTGAGGCTAAGAGCCTGGCTCAGTTCCTCTACGAACTGCGGCCCGATCGTCATAACACGCCAACTTCTTTCGCGGCGGTCCCGCTCGATCGACGAGCGGCACACGATGCTCAGGTTGCAAGCACTTCATCAGCCTGTTGCCGCATCGGTCGGCGAACAAGCTACGGTGCGAGAACGGCCAGATTATGACTCTATCCGGGCATCTATGTCCACTCGTCCGATTCGGACTGCCTCATCTTGTGTCTTATGTCACGCTGCGATTTACTCACATCACAGTACGGAGCCGGCTCAAACAATCAGCGGCAAGGAGATGACCATGGGCAGCAGCGCCTCTCACGAAATCGACCGGAATTCACCTCGTTGGGACGGAACGGTTCGGACTTACGAACCCGGAGACGTCAGGCGACTTCGCGGAACTGTTCACGTAGAGCATTCACTTGCTCGAGCAGGCGCAGAGAAGTTCTGGAGCATGCTTCATCAGGAGAAATACATTTCAGCCCTTGGCGCGTTGACAGGAAACCAGGCCGTTGAAATGGCCAAGGCTGGTCTGAAAGCCATCTATTTGAGCGGGTGGCAAGTCGCCGCAGACGCAAACCTCGGCTGCCAGATGTATCCCGACCAGAGCCTTTATCCCTCAAACAGCGTGCCGAGCGTGGTCCGTTCGATCAACAACGCTCTCATGCGTGCGGACCAGATTGCACATTCCGAGGGGCAGGGTCCCGTTGACTGGATGCTGCCGATCGTTGCAGATGCCGAAGCAGGATTCGGTGGTGTCCTTAACGCATTCGAATTGATGAAGGCCATGATCGAAGCCGGAGCAGCTGCGGTTCACTTTGAAGATCAACTCTCTTCCGCCAAAAAATGCGGGCACATGGGGGGCAAGGTGCTGGTACCGACCCAGGAGGCAATTCAGAAGTTGATCGCCGCTCGCCTTGCCGCCGATGTGCTGGGCGTGCCAACCGTCTTGATCGCAAGAACAGACGCCAATGCGGCTCAACTTATTACCAGCGACTGCGATTTGAGGGATGCGAAATTTCTCACGGGCCAGCGCACGTCCGAGGGATTCTTTGGCTTCCGCGGTGGTTTGGATGCAGCAATTGCTCGAGGCATCGCCTATGCGCCCTATGCCGACATGTTGTGGTGCGAAACATCTGAGCCCAATCTCAAAGAGGCGCAGCAATTCGCCGCAGCAATCCATTCGGAATATCCAGGGAAGCTTCTGGCCTACAATTGCTCTCCCTCATTTCATTGGAACGCCAAACTGAACTCTTGGGAGATTTCTCAATTTCAGCATGAGCTTGCCGCGATGGGCTACCGTTTCCAGTTCGTCACACTGGCAGGATTTCATGCGCTGAATTTATCCGCCTTCGAATTGGCCCACGAATATGCGCAAACCGGAATGACTGCCTATTCACAATTGCAGCAGCGCGAATTCGAACTCGCCGAACGTGTCGGATATGGCGCGGTAAAACACCAGAGATTTGTCGGCACCGGTTATTTTGACGACGTCGCAAACACTATCGCGGCCGGCCGCTCGTCCATTCGGGCACTTCCCGGATCCACGGAGGAAGAGCAGTTTGAACCACCAGAGACGTCGCCGGTTGATTCAGATTTCGTCATACCGGTGTCGGGCGATTGATAAGTAGCCCTCCCCCCAAACCAGAACCCAGGACAACCCCAGAGAGAGGAACTATCCAATGAGTGCAACAGTACCGGTGTTTGAGAACGCAGCTCAGAGCCAAACGGCTGAATGCGAAATCCTGACTCCTGAGGCCATGGAGTTTCTGCGCTCGATGGACCGAGTGTTCGAATCCAGAAGAATCGATCTACTCCGCGAACGCGATAAGCGTCAAGCCCAATATGATGCCGGGAAGTTCCCGCGGTTCCCCAGAGAGACGCACCACATTCGCCAGGCGGAGTGGACAGTAGCTCCAATTCCGCACGACCTGGTTGATCGCAGAGTGGAGATTACCGGACCCGCGGAGAGAAAGATGGTCATCAATGCCTTGAACTCGGGGGCAAATGTCTTCATGGCCGATTTTGAAGATTCCAACGCTCCTACCTGGAGCAATTGCCTCGAGGGTCAAAGGAATCTACGTGATGCCAACCTGAGAACCATCGAATTCAAATCCCCGGAAGGCAAGCTCTACAAGTTGGGACCGAATCCTGCAGTGCTTTTTGTCCGTCCTCGTGGCTGGCACATGGTCGAGAAGCATTTCCCGATCAAGGGCTCTCCCATCTCTGCCTCACTCTTCGATTTTGGTTTGTACTTTTTTCACAACTTTCGCACGCTGCTCGATCGGAACACCGCTCCCTATTTCTATTTGCCAAAGATGGAAAGCTACCATGAAGCGCGCTTGTGGAATGACGTTTTCCTCTTTGCGCAGGAATATGTCGGGATTCCAAAGGGAACAATTCGCGCTACCGTATTGATCGAAACCATTTCTGCAGCCTTCGAGATGGACGAGATTCTGTACGAACTCCGCGATCACTCCGCAGGTCTGAATTGCGGCCGCTGGGATTACATCTTCAGCTTCATCAAGAAATTCAGGTGCCATCCGAAGTTCACTCTTCCCGAGCGCGGCGGCATTACGATGGAACAGCCTTTTCTTCGCTCGTATGTCGAATTGCTGATTCATACCTGCCACAAGCGCGGCATTCACGCGATGGGAGGCATGGCAGCGCAGATCCCGATTCGCGATAACCCGGATGCCAACGAACAAGCAATGGAGCGAGTTCGCCAGGACAAACTGCGGGAAGTGCGCGCGGGCCATGACGGAACCTGGGTGGCGCACCCGGGACTTGTTCCGATTGCAAAGGCCATATTCGATGAGCATATGAAAGGACAAAACCAGATTCGTCGTCCCGCCCAGCCGAGGTCCCGAATCAATGAGAATGATCTGATAGAGATCCCGCTCGGCCGAATTACTGAGGAGGGATTCGTTCGCAATGTTGATGTTGCACTGCAGTATATCGAGTCGTGGCTTCGCGGCAACGGATGCGTACCGATTTACAACTTGATGGAAGACGCCGCGACGGCCGAGATATCCCGCGCACAAATCTGGCAGTGGATCCGATACAACGCTCGTCTCAGCAATGGCAAACATGCTGATCGACACATGCTCGCTTATGCCATCTGGAACATCCTGAATCAAACCAGGCAGAAACTTGGCGCAGAACAGTTTGCTTCGTCCAAGTTCGAGCGCGCGGCAGAATTGCTCACATCACTATCCACCGGCGAATTCCAGGAATTCTTAACAACCGCAGCCTACGCGGGGTTTGCTTGACAATATAGCCCGCTCCGTTCGCTGATCGGTCCTTCGCCGCGGTACTTCCGTGATCTCACGCCCTCCCTAGAACCAGTTCTGAGGAATTGTGAACCACCGAGTCACTTATCGAGACGACTAGTGCCGATAAGCACTGGATGAGGCGTCTTAACAGGGACGAGAGGAACATGCTTCGGTAGACAATAGCAGTCGTCTGTGGCATGTGATCCTCCAGCTGATATGTCAGGCTGTTGCCTTATTGGTTGGATGGGTGAGCCGGCCGACTTATGCATCGCAACGTCTGTTTCAGCGTGTGATTATTTGCAGCCGTCATTGCCTGCTTCAGGAACTCCAATGAACATGATTGTCATTGGCGGCATCTTGATTGTCCCGGCAGGGTTGGTACTTCCATTGAGTTCTGGCAGGGCATCATTTGCTCCGAGTTCGAGCGGCATGTCGTTCAGGCGAACTCGGGTACTCTGGAGCGGCTCGGCCGATAGCATGTAGCTTTGCGAGGGCCCCGGAAGGGAAAGCGTTTGTTCCACTTTTTGGTCTGCATTGATGGCGAGTATAGCCACGCCTCCGGTCACACCTCGAAGACAATGAGCGTAAAGGTATAGGTTTGGTGAAGGCGATTTCTCAGCCTGCAGCACTGCTGTTCCCATCAGCCTGCGCCAAAGCACGGCAGCCCAGAAGTTTGGGCGAGGTGCGAAATCACCCTCTTGCAGCAATCCGTAGTCGCTGGAATCCAGTGTGTTGTGCATGACGACCTGGACGCCATCGCGAGCCATCATGCCTAGTTGATTCAGGTATCGAAACGTATCCAGAAAGGTTGATGCCCACGGATTTCCGCCGCACGCGGTATCAGCTGTTTCTGTGATCCAGAGCGGCTTTCCGGGGTCGAACTTGTCGCGAAGGCCTGAGTAGTAGGTCTCGATCGCTTGGGGTCGGGCAAGCCATTCCGCCGAGAGGGCATCGGCCGCGGTGGTACCCATAGAAGCGCCCATTTTGGTGCAGCGTTTGGAGACAGCTGGGTAAACGTGAAACGAAAACGCATCGAAAGCGGCCCCCGAAGCTCGAAGGAGATCAGTGCTGGATATGATGCCTGAACCTGGCGGCAATGACAACGCACCACTCTCACCCACCGAACCTGGCCCGAGAAGAATCGTCTTGGGCGACTGGTTCGCCAGGAAGGACTTGAATACACCGAGATCTTTTCCATACTGCGCGCTGTCGTAACCCTTGGGTGCGCCACCCATAGCCGCTGCGTTGGGTTCATTCATGAACTCAGTCGCCGCGATCGTTCCGCCGATAGTTTTCGTGTACTCAAAGACCTTTGCTGCTTCCGTCGGCGTCCATTTGCCCGATGCATCCCGTACACCTGGGCTGATAGCAACCGAGGTGACGAGTTCTGCGTTGACCGCCTTTGAGAAGTCCACCACCCCTTTCCATTGTTGCTGGGTGAGGACACCTCCAAACCCAGAGGGTGGGGTTTGCGGAGCCGGCCCTGGACCATTCTTAAAGTAGGTTGTGTTTGCCCAAGTCCCGCTCACCCGTACATACGCAGGACCAAGCGCCACGGCCAACTTCCGAAGGCGTGCATTGGCAAGGTTCACGGGCGGACGATATTCATACATGGTAGGGTCCATGCCAGCCGGAGTGTCGCTGGAGGACGCCACTGATCCACTCGCCTGTTTTGCGAGAGAGCTATAGGGCCTCCAGAATTTGCCCCCGGTCACCTCGAGCATCTCAATGTTGTAGGACTGAAATCGCTCATCGATTGTGCCAATGCGCTGCATCTTTGCGGCATCAAGGGAGACGGATTGCGCACCTGCAAAGTGCGTTGTGATTGACGCGATCCCGAATACCGCAGAAATTACGAATCTCCGGCTTCGCCCAGCAAAGCCTCCGCCGATTATCAGTACGCGCTTGACAGCGAAGCTTTCCATTTTTCCTCGACTCTTGACCGCAATCTCGGTCCGTCCGTGGGTAAGCTTTAAGGCCTGGTCACGCCATTGCCAATCGAAGCCTGTCAGTGGGATCGAGGTCCCGTGCCCGCAATCGGTAAATGCCAACCGCGGAATATGGCCATCACTCTGAGCCAGAAGCATAGAAGTGCACCTGCAATCATGAATGCAAATGACGGGTAGTGCAGCACATGCCCTGTCACCACCACGACGCCGGCGGCAAGCGCGGCGACGGCGTAAAGATCAGCCCGGAGCACCGTCGGAGTCTCATTCACCAGGACATCACGCAGCATTCCGCCGCCAATGCCGGTCAACATTCCCATGATTGCAGCCATCACTGGATTGAGTCCGACGGCCAACGCCTTTTGTGTACCGGTGACAGCGAACAGGGCCAGGCCCGCCCCATCGAACAGCAGCACAGGCCTGCGCTGCTGTTCGATATTGTGATACCACAAGAACGTTACCAAGCCAGCCAAGATACAGACTCCCAGATAACGCCAGTCGCGTATGGCTGCAGGCGGAACGGCGCCGATAAGCAGGTCGCGGGTAATCCCGCCCGCGTTCCCCGTCGCAAAGGCAAGCACCATCAGGCCGAATAGATCTAGCCTGCTCTTTACACCGGCTGCAGCACCGCTGAGCGCGAAGACGAACGTCCCGAGCAGATCGAGGGCTACCAAAAAAGTACCTGCCAGATGCTTACCCTCAATGAGGAGGTCGTTCATGATGCCAGCCATGCATATGCCGCGACCACTAGGGCTTTCACCCCTGTCTCCAGAGTTGGGTGAATGACCGGCGCGAAGCGCGGATTGTGATTGGTCGGGAGCGAACTGATCGTGCCGTTCTTCTTTGCCTTGGCATATGCCTCAGGATCGTCCCCGCCAAAGAACCAGTAAACCGCCGGAGCGTGCCATTCCGCTCCAAAGCATCCGAAGTCCTCACTGGCCATAGTGGGCTTCGTCTCTTCTACTGAGCTGTCAGGGAAGTTCTGACGGAATGCGCCAACAACCTTCTCAGTTGCATCGATATCGTTCGTTACCGATGAATATCGGTCCAGTGGGGTGATTTCCGGTGGCTTCAGCGCGCCTGCCGCTGCTGCCTCCGCATTCACAATCCGTTCAACTGCTGCAAGCACATGTTTACGGACACCCTCATCGAAGGTGCGCACATTGAGCTTGATGATAGCGTCGTCCGGAATGACGTTCTCTTTTGTCCCTGCCTGCAGAACCCCAATTGTCACTACGGCAGAATCCGTGGGCGCGACTTCGCGGGAAACGATCGTTTGTAACCTCATCACAGTTGAGGCAGCCATGACGACCGGATCAATGCTGGCCTCGGGCATCGAGCCATGAGCGCCCCGCCCGAACATTCGGATTTGCAAGCTGTCGGCAGAGGAAGTTACAACTCCCTTGCGCCAATCGAGATGTCCCGATGGCAAACTCATGACATGCTGGCCAAGCACAACATCGGGCTTCGGAAATCGCTCAAAGAGCCCGTCGTCAATCATGGCTTGCGCGCCCTGCGCCGTCTCCTCCCCTGGTTGAAAGACTGCCAAGAGTGTTCCATGCCAGCTATCGCGTCTCTTGGCAAACAGCGAGGCAGCCCCCATCAAGCAAGTCACGTGCATGTCGTGTCCGCAGGAGTGCGCAACGGGCGTAGTCTTGCCATCGGGGCCTATCGCTGTAACCGCACTGGCATAGGAGAGGCCGGTCGCTTCCTTAATCGGCAACGCATCCATGTCGGCGCGCAGCATTACGGTGAGGCCACCCCCGTTGCGCAAGATGCCGACGACTCCGGTTTTGCCGATTCCCGCGGTGACCTCAAAGCCGTTGTCCTTGAGATGATTCGCCGCTATTCCAGCAGTTCGCGTCTCCTGCATCGACAACTCAGGGTGAGCATGGATGTCTTTGTAGGCAGCCTCTAGCTCGGGAAGCACTGCATCGATATTCGCAAGTATTTCAGTTGGTTGTTTCCCCGGCATTGGCGACTCCTGTGCGGCTATGCAGCATTGTCTAGTTAGAGAATGGTGAGCCCTCGCATTCGCTTTACTGGATGCCCCCGGCGATAAACACATTCCGTGAGCCGAACTTGCAAACAAAACTGAGTTCCGCTCCCATTATCGGGCACCGGGACTTGGGGTTTCCAATGCCCCAATAAACTCCGTGTCGAAACGGCGGGTTCGTCCTTGGAAAACATCCTGAAACTCAATGTCTACGTGATTTCAGTAGATATGTTTCCTGCTGTTAACGAGGTGTACAGGCGTTACTTTCCGGAGAATCCACCTGCTCGAATCTTTATCAACGTTCCTGCTTGGAATGGCGGCTTCGACATCGAGGTGGACTGTGTGGCCGCGATTCTTTAGATCTGTCGATTTTCACTTTGATTGCCAATCTCCCGCTGCCCTTGCGGGCAGCGGTGAGACGGCTACGAATTCAGGAACCGATGGATTAACTACTGACACTTGGTCAACTGGTACTCTGGCACGGAGCACAGGTTTGCACAATCACAATGATCTGAGACGGAGCAATAGGGCTCGCCCAGAGAGAGGTCGCGGGCACAATAACGGTTACCATTCGCGGTTTTCCTGTTCCCCGTCACGGCAGAGGTGAATTGCGACTTGGCGTGTAGTCGCCTTTCCGGACAAGTGACACTTGGCTCAACTGCTGTCAACAGGCCTTTGCGCTCATTGACCCAAAGTTCGCATCGGACAGAGGTCCATAGGCAGGTAGATTGAATTTTGTAGCCTCCTGAGTTGTTCCGTCAGAATACAGCCCAGTGTGGCTAGGATCGCTCCTGAATCTGTAGGTGTTTTCGAAATCCGGTGCGCGGATGAGTCAGGCTTCTGGCTTTTCGGCGAGGTAGAGGTAGCGCAAGAGCCGGCGCTCCGAGGTGAGGGTGTGGACGCAGGAGAGAAAACGCTGCAACCCGACGAAGCGACCCGGATCGCCAGGGGTATCTTCGAGAGCGATGAGTTGGTCGCGGCGGCGCTCGCGGGCGTTGTGCCAGCGCTGGGCGATATCGGCTGCCTGCGCGGAGGTGTCCTGGACCGAGAGGATCCTGAAGCCGGCGACGCCGAGGAGGCGCTCGTTCTCGGCAGGAGGCGAGAAGAAGTAGAGGCCGATGGAGCTTCGGGTGGCGAGCTCCTGGTGTGAGATAAGGCCGCCAACGATGAGGGCGTCCGAAAAGAGGAGGCGCGCACCGGGGCGGAGGACGCGGAAGATTTCTTCAAAGAAACGGACGCGGCCTGGGACGTGGCAGACTACGTCGTTGGCAAAGGCCGCGTCGAAGGCTACGTCGGCAAAGGGCAGCGGCTGCGAGGCATCGCACTGTTGGAAGTGGGCGAGTGGCGAGAGTCGATCGGCCGACGCGAGTCGCTGGGCGCTGGCGATAGCGCTGGGGTTGAGTTCGAGACCGGTGATGAAACAGCCGATGCGGCGCGCGAGGTGGAGCGCATAGAGGCCGGAGCCGCTGCCTATCTCGAGGACGTTGGAGTCTCGGCTCAGGTTGAGAAGTTCGGGGATTCGGCCGGACTCGTCGGATGTGACCCAGCTGGTTTGGCCGAGGTCCTGGCCGTAGGTTTCGGCGCGAACTTGGCGGTAGAGGTCGTGCTCGATTGTGGCATAAGCGTTGTTGTAAAGGTCGACTTGGGTAGGCATGAGGTTCGTTTCGCCTCGACGCGCTGATTGTACAGCGGAGAAGCCAAAACCCACCGGCTACGCGATTGCGACAAAAGGAACTCAGAAGGCTTGGTCTAACGTCGATAGAGCGACCCCTGAACAAAGCCTGTGGATTGCCCTAGTCGTCATGCCACTCCGGTACATCGACGACACTTTCGTGGGACTGGGGCTGGCTGGGGATTAGAGAATATTCGAAGGGGTCGCCGTGCCGTCCGACCACTCATCCGCCAACACTAAGAGAATCGTAACGCGTTTCCGCCCTCCATTGCGGCTGATCATGAGGTTAATGGGTCAGTGAGAAGTATGTCGCCCTCATCCCATCTATCCAGAAATGTGGTTAGACCCGGATCGGTCCTGATAAACGTTAGTTTCCAATCGGGACTGCCCGCGCACGAGGAGCCGTACGTAGCTCTGGATTTCCTCGCTCAACGTCTGGATAAGACGCAGTAAACGGCTGCAGCGTTTCTCGCACTTCTGGGGGAATCTGGTCTGCCGCTTTCCCGGAGAAGCTTACGCTGGAACAGCCCGCTACCCTCGAACCAGCGAATCGCGAACTCGAATTACCAGCAGGTCCTCGCGGACTTCGGTGCTGCGATGTTGAATCGGGTACAGCGATTTCGGTCTACTCGCCCCAGCCTGGCCAGCTTGGCAGCATCGATTCGGTCATTCTTGCGCCGGCGCCGCTTTCTTCCTTCCATCCGTTGCGCATTGGCAACCAACACTTCATGTCCAAGTCCGGCGATCACTTCCCGGACCCACGCCGAATGCGTTCCGACTTCGATAACCACTCGAGAAATCGCCAGGCCTTGAAAGAACTCTCCAACTTCCTGCCGCCTCGTCCGAAACTGGCCCTCGCGAAAGGTCTCGCCGCCTAAACCCAAAATGCAGTAGTTGCTCCACTGATCTCCGAGATCCACGCCCACGGTCAGACGATCCAGGTTCGGACGCACTGCATCGCGCTCCTCTCCGGCTGATTCAGCAGCCGCAACACTCTTCATTTCCAATTGCTGCCGCAATTGTGACACCAGCTCCGCCATCACCTCGCTTGAATCCCGCCGCTCTTCGGCTCGCGAGCTCCTGCGCTTCATCGGGGATTCACTCTTCTTCACAGAATTGCTATGCTTCTTCACGGGTCGGCCTCCATCCTTCGGGATTGCACCTCTGAGTGCGTTGATCTACGTCAGCTTAACGCTGGCTATGATCGGGGTCGACCTTCTCATCCCATCTACTCGTCAATCACCAGTTGGTTGAATATTTTCCCAGGAAGGCGAACAAACTGTGGGTCAATTTGAGACCTAGATGGTGGGTTTCTTAATGCTTAAAACACCGTAGGCCACTCCCCCAAAGAAAATGAACGTGACTAACCGCGAGAGCCAAAGGATTTCTGGACTTGCGGTGCGCCGCCGGAACTCTGGACTTTCGGGGTCCTCATGAATAAAGAGATTCGCTACAAGCCAACCTGGAGCCAACATCACGCCACAGACAAGATCAGGCACAGAGCCCGCTACGAGGCGAGGTCGGGAAACCGTTGGTATCGCCACAGCCGAAAACCCAATAAATATCGCGAGTGCTAGAGCAAATGCTCGGTTCATGCAGCGAATTATAGGTGCACTTCACGCTTCTAGGACATTCCGGGCGAGTGACTCGGCTAACCGGAAATAACCAAGTAGTCAATACATGCGCGTACTGTTGTCGAAAGAGTAATTTCCGGTTAGGCCACCCTTGTCCAAGACAGCGATTCTGTAGATCCGCGCAGTTGATTTCAGAGGACATGGAGATCTTCCCTGGCCGATAGTGGCAGGTTTTGTCGATGAGTCGCTCTGGGAAGGTTTCTATCTGTTCTTCATCCTGCTGTCCAATTAGTTGGTGCGTAAGTGCTGAACTGTTAGTTCATCTGACTTTGATTCTTTTCGCTGCTGTCCAACTCGTGTTCACCACGTTATCGGCATCGGTAACTGTTCGCAGAGTTTCTTTGCGGCTGGCGGTCCCTCCAGAGGGGTGTTGAGCCATTCCCACAAGTCTCTGAAGATGAACAGCTGTTGGCGCAGCAGAGCGGCCAGATTGGAGAGCGACCAACCGAAGCTGGATTTCATCTGCAGGTACTTCAGGATCAGCATAGCGATTAGCGCCGTCCATATCTGCGTCTTGACGGCATTGGCGCTGGTGCCGAGGAAGGATTTCACTTTTGCTGTCTGTTTCAGTGCCTTGAAAAACAGTTCGATTTGCCAGCGGTCCTTGTAGATCGCGGCCACCGTCGAGGCCGCCAGGTGAAGCAGGTTGGTAAAGAAGACCAGGATCTCCTGTTTGTCCGCGTTCCAGTACTCGATGCGCCGAAACAGCACCTGCGTCTTGCCATGCCTATCCAAAGAAGGTACTGAAATGATCTGGTCACTGATCACGTTACCCTTTTCTGGAACCGCACACTCCTCAACGGTCGTGTAGACCGTGTTGGTCTTCATCCGCGTGACGAAGAAGACCCCGTGCCGCGTCAGCTGTCTGGGACGAGGGCCGACGAAGAAGGTAGGCTTTTAGAGGTTTGGTTCCGTGGAGTCCACTCGGATGTCGGAGGGGGCGATACAGTCCCGGGTCTATCTAGCATAACCTTGAATTTCATGTTCGCCGCCGCTATTCATGCTGGCTTGCCGATCGATCTCACTTCGGTTACACAGAATGCGCAGCGGATGGACCCCAGCAAACCAATCTCATTCGATCTCATCCATTCCCTGGCTCCGGTTGAGCCCCCGCGACCCCAAGACCACGGTGATTTCTTTCACAAGTCTGTGACACAACGCGCCCCTGTGACTGTCAATGGAGTGACCTATCACTACAACAATCCTTTGGGGTCCCTCGTAGAGGTTGGTGACGATGGGCAACCCGTCAGTCAAATCCCGGCTGCCGATTAGATGAAGGTACTCAAGCAACATCGTTGGGATTGAGTCGTTAAGGCCATAGTCCCCTGCGTTGCAGGGTTTTCGTGAGAATCACCTGATTGCCCGGATGCGGACGCGACTTGCCCGTTCGCCAGTTGATCAGCGTTCGGCGGCAGAACGGAGTTTCCTCGCAGAGAACAGAAATTGTGACCTTCTTCAATGCTGGCCTGATCCTGCATTCCCAATCATCACGGCGTGCATCAACGTATTCGGTATAAGCATCGTGATCAGACTGAATCAGTCCGGCATCTACTTCCTCGATCAGGTTTGATTCCTTGCCAATGAACCGGATCTCGTCAACTTGCACATGCCTGCGCTGCAGAAGTCCAGCCGTGTTCTTTCCGCATACGTTTCCATTCGAATCAGCACACTTGGGCTCCGCATGAATCGCGTATTCAAAGATTACTTCGCCGAAGGTCTTTACTCGTGCTGTCCGTCTACTCGAATAGTTTCCGGCTGCCGAAATCTGAAAGATCTTGCCCGAGTGCTGGTCAATCCATTTCATCTGATGCCATTTCGTCGGATCCGTCTCATAGGGCGCGATCAGGTGGAAGTGCGCTGGATCGACACCGGGCGGATGGCCAAGCTTCTGCACCTGGCAACTCACCAGGAAGTTGAATGGCTTAATTTGCTGCGCGTATTCCTTTCCTCCATTGATCCCACGCAACGCGTGCAGTATTGCCGGGCTGCTTGCGGTGATTCTTCCAACTGCAGGCGTTTGTTCGAAGTGGTCTTGTCGCTTTTTCTCACCCAAAGCGGAGCTCACGATGCCATGCCACACCTGGGCGATCCAATCGCGGTCTTCGGTCGCAGGATCAGTTGGATTCAACAGGTGCCCAAGACCATGTTCGGACCATCTGTCTTTAGCGTTGTTGACTCCCTCTCTAAGAAGCTCTGGAGTTCCGTCTTCCGTCAATAAAAGAACATAGCGCTTGGCCGAAATTGCATAACACCACAGTTGCCGCTGCTTTTTCGAGTTCGGATCGAAATTGTCATCTTCAATCTTGAGAACTGATCCTGGAACCACATCGGGATCATAGGGGTTGAGTAACTTGAAACGATCTGATATTTCTCTAACCTGCTGTCGCGAGAGAGCTTTTATCGCTTCGGCACCCGTGGGGGTACGGAACGGCCCACCAGGACACTCGATCAGCCCGCCGCGCTCCGTAGCCACGATCGCCATCGAGTCTGTGTCTTCCATTGCATAGGTCCCGCCGAGGTCGGTAACGCACTTTTCGAGCAGGGCCAACATCAACCGGGCTCCTCCAGTGATGAGGGAAGCGATCGGAGGTGAACAAAACTCTCCAGGGATCTCGGGATTTGCCACCCGAGTGAAGAAGGGCTTCTTGTCAATGCCATGACATTGAACTGGCACACGCTCCTTCGTCTCGTAGCGATTCATCTCGGCATAGATGCCGTAGCTGGCCGCGTTCGCCAAGACCTTCAAAAAGTCATCAAGCTGCTCTCGCTCTGCCATTGAAATGTCTGGCCTCCGAGAGAGACGTTTCCGCTCTTCGATTACAACCTTGAAGAAGTCCTGCGTGCGCGGGTAGACCTCAACGATTCCTCGAAGCTTGGTTGGACGCAAGTTCGGCAGTGTTCCATCAGCCTCAAGCATGAATGCGTCGACAACCCTGATGGCAAACCATCTCCTTGCTTCGTATCGAATTATCAGACCTGCGGCATGACAAACAACCCGTCCTGTTTAGAGGATTCATGTGTGAACCCATACAACTACCAATTTCAGCAACTGCTGAATGAGTATTGCACTCCCGATTAGGGTGACTCGCCGGAGGGCAATGAGAAGCCCTCCGGCACCGACTTCTCCCGCGCGCGAGGTGGTTGGTTTTACCGGCCTAGCGTCGTTCGGCCCAGTTTCCCAACCCAAAGCTATAATGGCTGCCTGGATATAGTTTCGAAAGGGTCAGTATGTCTAGTGTGTTCTGGCCGCTGCTGCTCTCCTGTGTGTTGATTGACGCATTCGCACAACCTGCGCCTTCTGCACAACCAGTGTCGCCCGAGCCCAAGACCTCCATCGAGTGGTTCCAACGGGCCAGCGAGCGGATGAACCTGCGCATGCCGGGCTGCTCTCCATTTCACATGAGGGTGACCTTTCACGCCTTTCCGGGCAAGGAATTCCTATCTGTAGGACAGAAGCCCGAGATTGTCACCGGCGACGGCGTTTACGAAGAAGTCTGGGCTGCCCCGCACAAGTGGCGGCGCGAGGTTACTCTGGCCAGCTACCACGCGGTCGAGGTCGAGTCAGAAAAGGGCCGTAAGATGCAGGCCTCCTCCGGTTACGAGCCTAGCCGTGTTCTGATGCTGCTGAACGCACTTCTCACTCCGATCCCGCGCAATTTCTCCTCGCGGGAGTTTCGGCACCAAGGGGCTTCCGGGTGGACCATCGACCATCTGGCGAAGGGCGGCCTTTCCCTGGTGCGAATCAGCACGGATACCGGAGGCCAGGGCGCCTCGGCCTCTGATTCTTTTTATTTTCTTCCGCAGGGAACATTAGCACTCAGGAACGATCTTGGCCTCGAGACAATGTGGGAGGACGACTCTCTGTTCGCAGGTAAGATTGTGCCCAAGCACGTGAGCATTAAGGGGGGAGATCGCGATTTGCTCACGGCCATTGTCCTAATCGAAGATGCTGGGGAAGCATCCTCCTCGATGTTTGACCTCCCCGTCTCTGTGGCCGAACCCGGCATGACCCTGCATCCGTTTCAAGCGTTCGAAGTCAAATTTCCCGACCTTGCCTTCCGGCACGGTTGGGTCAAAGGCGGAGGCGATACCAGCCAACCCGGGTTTTCGTTATGGGAGGTTCTTGACCGGCACGGAAGATACAGGGAGGTCGAACTCATTCTTGTGATGAGCGACAAGGACGCAGAGTCGATCATGACCTTCATGCGCCAGGAGCGGAATCACCCAGCGGAGGTCGATGGAAGTCCATGCCAACTCGTAATGAGCTGGGCGTTCCTGTAGCGACGCCGCGCCCCTTGACGCAGATTTTTTGCGGAAAATGTCACCGTACCAAAATATACTTCCGAAAGCGGTAAGCAACCGGATGCCCGCCGCCGACGCCTCAATGGCTTCTTACGCGGTACCCGAGGGCACTCGGACGGTCCGCAAATCTGGGCAGGATCGACTTCTACCATCTGCTGACGTACGCCGCTAGCGGATTCGATTGTCACCGTCGCGAGCTTGGGCAAATCGGTCTTCGACTGCAATAACACCAGAAACGATTTGCAGCATAATCTAGGAATGGATTGCCCGGAGATTAATGACGGTGTCTCGGCAAGTGCAAGTCCTGTACCCACTGGGGAAATAGGGAGCCACTTTATCCTTTGCAAGACGTGTGGCCTTGAAATTCCGGCGAAAATCATCGTCAACGTTAACCGCATGCTTCCCAAGGGGGGTGCACTTTTCCCGGCCCCTGTCTCCTATCCCGACAAACATGCTGGTGGAATCGCGCGTAAGTCTCTTCGTGATCTACCCCGGTCTTTCGGTAACCGGCATGGCGACCTTTTCTTTAAGCGCCATGGAGGCACAGACGGTTATCGGGGACAACGACCCGTTCAGCGGAGATATCAGTTTCGGCCTTTTCTCAAACGAAACGGGCGGCAAGCTCTTTTACAACCGAAATGACGTGGATGCCGAGATTCAGCGCTCCGCGCAACTCGGCGCCCGCTACTACACGCTCACCTATCAACCGGAAAACGTAGATCCCAATGGCAAATTTCGCCGCATTCGTGTTGCGTTGCGCGACTCCTCACTGCACGTCATCACCAAGGCTGGCTACTATGCGCCCGATGAGAGGGCCGTCATCAATGTGCAGCAACAACAGATGATCAAGCTCGCCGACGCCCTCCAGGCCGTGATTCCATTCGACGCCTTAGAGGTGAACTTGGCGAAAGTTATCCGCCATACTGACTCTAGAACCGCTGAGTTTACCGTCGTTCTGCATTCAAAGAATCTCGATTTCCTGCCCACGGAGAACGGTAAGGACGGCGTCCCCCTCGTCGTGGCCGCAGCCAGTCTCAATGACAACCGCTTCATCCTCGCATCGCGCGTCCAGCGCACGACGCTCGAAACCGCCAGCCAGGGCCTGGCCAGGCTCCCAATCGTGGCCACCCGCTTCCAGATCGTCGTCCCTTACCCCAAGAAGACACGAACAATTCGCGTTGTGATCGAGGACCAGAACGACGGTCGCATCGGAACCGCGGAGCTCGATCGCAAGCGGATCGACGCCGCACCCGAGGGCCCCTCTCCGGAACCGCAACTGATGTCCCCCATCACAAGTCACGCTGCTGTACAGAACCACGAATGAGTGGCCGGGCCATCTGCTTTGCTGAGCGATCAGATTGTCATACTGCGCTTGCGAGGCCTCGTACGATTGCGACCTGACACGTATATTCGATCGCCCGGCGAAATGAGGAAGATCGGCAAGGCCCGCCGTTATCGGTTAAAGACGCTTTCGACTCGCGTGTCGACGCCAACACGTCACTCTCACTTTCGCTTGCAGCAAGGCGGCGGACCATACATGCCGAGTTGGCGGTGATAGGTCCGGGACTTGCGAAGCCCAATCCTCCGGCTTGCCTCCACACTGAAGAGATGTAGTCTTTATTTATAGATCGGGACGGCATTGAAGCTGCCAACTGCGTTCTCCAGCACATCTCGCATCCGCGTAGCCTTGCTGTTGTGTCTTGCGATGGCGGCATCGGGACAGGAGAACAAACCCGCGCCCATCCTGCCGAATTCCTCTCCGTTGCCTGCGACAGTTGAGTTGCCGGAAGACATTCCCTCGGATCAGATGCCAGATCCCGCTCAGGGATTAGTTTCTGTCGATGTATCCGTGACCGACAAGGCCGGAAAACACGTCTCAGGGCTCTCGGAAAGAGACTTTGCGCTCCTGGACAACGACCGACAGCGGAAGATCGTTTCGTTTCAGGCATTCGACGGGGCGATTGCCCAGCCTGCCAATTCACTTGAGATCGTGCTAATGATCGATGAGCTGAACATGGGGTCCGACTCCGAATCCGTGGAGACGAATCTTTCCAACGTGCACCGTGAGATTGAGAACTTCCTCCGCGCAAACGGGGGTGTTCTCGCCAAGCCGACCATGATCTACCGCCTCACACAAGATGGCCTTTTCGCAATCCCTCATGCCTCTATGGACGGCAATGAACTCGCCCAGGAAATTGATCAGCCCGCCTCACAGCGTCAGATCTGGTCGCCATCGGCGATCAAGAATGGTATCCAGATCAACGTCAAGGTAAATGGGGCCAGTCACGACGCGGTGGTGAAGGCGACTCGCGCCGCTCGCGAGGCTGACGACTCGCTCATCGCCCTTGGATCGATTTCCATTGAGGAACGCCGAAGGCCTGGAAGAAAGCTCATGTTCTGGCTGGGCAATGGGTGGCCAATCGAAAACGGCAAGGCTGCGGGCCTTGCCGATTTTTCAACTGAACTTCTTACGCGTATGCGCGAGGCCCACATCAACCTGTGGAGCGCATTGGAGTCGTATGACATGTCTGGAGTTGCGACGCCCGCAACACGTGCCGACAATGAGTTGGCAACAGATATCAGGAGGGCGTTGCCCAAAGACGCCAATAGCGAGTTGACAACAGGTGTCAACATAGAGTTGGTCGAAGGACCGAAACCCGATTCCACCGATCTCAGATATCTCTCACTGCCCGTCATCGCCATACGCAGCGGAGGCGGAATCCTCGACCCAGCCCACGATCTGGCCGCCCGGATCGGCGAGCGTGTCAAAGAGGAGAGTAACTACTACTTCCTCACCTTCGATCCCCCGCGCACCGACGTTGTAGCCGAATATCATCATCTCACGATCGAACTCGACAAACCCGACCTGAAGGCTCGCGTCTTCGAAGACTATTACGACGAGCCGGTCTTCTACGATCAGGCTCCGGCAACTCAGTCCATCTCAGTAAGGCAATTGCAAGCCCTGATCGCGAGCGCACAGCATATCTCCGACGCTAAACTGGCCCACCAGCTCGACAACATGCGGCTCACTGAACGCCTGAGCAGTGCGAAGCTGGCAACACTTGAGGAATCGGTGCGCGGGAAGAAGGTACGAGGGGCGCTCGAAATTCTCGCCGACAAATCGGCATTTTTTGCTCCGCCGGATGATGAAATCATCGCCGCGCCGCCGCCCGAAATCGTCGCGCAACGGCAGATGATCTCAAACGTCATCTCCTACATCAACTCCACCATTCCCCATCTGCCCGATTTTCTGGCCACCCGCACCTCCGTGCAGTATTACGAGCATCCGGCAAACGGGAACCAGACCTGGAAAACCGCGCCGGCTGACCAGTCGCTGCATGAGGGAGAGATGACAAAGGCCAGTATCCGCTATCGCCAGGGCAAAGAACTGGTAAATGATGAAAGTGTGAAGAAGGCGCGAGATTCGCAAGTTCGATCCGAAAATGAGGAAAGCTTAGCAGCCACTTTGTCTCCTTTATCCCGCAGTGGGCGTTCACCATCAAACCAGGACCGAACGCCGGAAAGCCAACATCTAAAGACCATTGGAGCCTTCGGCCCGATCCTGTCCACTGTCACGATTGCTCTCACATCGGCGCACAGCCAGGTGTATTGGGATCACTGGGAGCGGGGTGACAATGGGCGCCTCGCTGTTTTTCGCTACCACGTAACTCAGGGCACACCGTTCTTCTCTGCGGGGTTTTGCTGTCTGCCTGTCGACAATAAGTCGATCCCATTCATTCAATATGTACCGTTCCACGGAGTGCTCGCCCTAGATCCAACAAACGGGGCCATTATGCGGCTGACCGTCCAGTCAGATCTTGGCTGGAGACTCCCGCTGGAGCGATCTGACCTGATGATCGAATACGGTCCGCTGCCTGAAAGCGAAGGGAAGAAGCTTCGCGCTCTCCTATCTTTCGCCGAACTCGGCGTCGGTGATCGATCCCTGCGTAGGGCAAGGAACTGCCCTGAAGCTTATGACCAGCGACGCTCCCGTTCGGCGCTATGGCGTCGAACTTGATGCCGAACGCGCGCGCATCGCCAGTACCAAAGGCATTGAGACCATCCAGGGCAACACTTTCGACGCGATTGCGAAGCCCGAATCTTTTTCGCTTTTGTACCTAAATCCGCCGTATGACTCCGAGATCGGCACCGTTGCGAATCGGCGCATGGAGGCTATGTTCCTCCAACATACTCACCGCTGGTTGCGAATGGAAGGCGTTTTGATTCTGGTGATCCCATTTGAGCGGTTGCACGACTGCACTGGTATCTTGAGTTCCCATTTTGCCTCGCTGAGGGTACTTTCGCATGACCGATCCCGATTCGGTCCAGTACAGGCAAATTGCCGTATTTGGCGTTCGGCGCGAAGTCAGAGGCTCGGCGGTTGAGAGACAATAAGCGTCAACTCCACAGCATCGGCCTCTATGGAAGTTTTCTCGAACTGGCGGAGTTGCAGCCAAGTGCGTGCGCACCCTATTCCGTTCCTCCGTCCGGGGAGGCGACGCTGAACTATCGCGGCCTCCCCTACGACATTTTGGAAGACCTTCTTCCCCAGTCAGGGGCGTGGAGACAGGCGGCGCCGTTGTTGATGCCGCACGACGACGTTGCCACCGGTCGGCCCATCACACCGTTGCATGGCGGCCACGTTGGCCTCTTATGCACCGCAGGACTGCTTAATGGCGTCTTCGGAGAGGGAGAGAACCGGCACATCGCCCGCTGGCGGTCGGTCAAGCATGTGACAACCTTCGTTGAAGAGGATGGAGACGCCGAGATCATTCATCATCGGGAACGCTGGACCAATGAACTCCGCCTGGCCTATGCCGATGGGAGAGTACTCAAGCTCACGGAGACTCCGGCGAAGAAGGAGGGCGATGACCATGGAGAATGCACACCTTCGACTCGGGCTGCTTGAGTACGTGCGCATTACGGAAAAGGCCTCGACCCGCATTCGCCTGCGGGTCGACCGTTATATAGGGGAAAATCGGCAGGCGCATCTTCTCAGCGTCTTCGGCAACGATTGGATGTGGGTGCGATCACGGCGGCAGTTCACGAGAAGGCCACTTTCAGCCTGACTTTTCCCGACGGCACTGCGAAGGATGTATCGCTCGGCGACCATGCCTCCTGCTACAAAGGGGCAGTGACTCTGCCGGGACGAAAACACCCTGTGCGTCATCTGCTGGCGGTTTCGCAGGAACTCCACACTAATGGAAGCGCGGGGCGGACGATCCTGTTGCGATACCGGCGTGACGAGGCGTGGGCCACGCTGGTGAGCTTCCTGGGTCTGCCTGCCGATCCGACATGGGCAGATCACATCCTTGGAATCGTCGAGGGGAAAAAGAGGATCGAGGCAGTCGACGGCATCGGCTGTGAGCCTGTGCTGATCGGGGCAACGACCGAGGAAGATGCTTGAGTGGATTGGGGATGGCTTGCGCTCCGGGGTATTGAAGTTACCCGACTGTAATGGACCGATCCCTTGGCCTTGGTACCCCTTGGATGCGGTTTGCGCTCCGTTCCGGGGAAAGGGGAATCGGCGCCGGGGGAGTTTTGCCCAGCTGCTTGAAAGTGGCATATACTGATGTATATGCCACTCTCTTCGGGAGGATACGATGCAACGCACAGCCAAGATATTTATGAACAACCGGAGCCAAGCAGTTCGGCTCCCAAAGGAGTTCCAGTTCACAACCTCTGAAGTCTTCATTAGGAAGCAAGGTGACGACGTGATTCTCTCCGCCCGCCCAAAGGACTGGTCTGCGTATCTGACATCAGGCCCTGTGGCCTCGGAAGAGTTTATGGAGGGAATCGAGGATATGCCGGTGCAGGAGCGGGACTCTGATGCCGGTCTACATGCTGGATACTGACATCTCGTCGTATGTCATGAAGCGTTCCCATGACTTGGTTTTGGAAGACTGCAAAGGTTCCCGTCAGCGATGTCTGTATCTCCGTCATCACAAAATCTGAGCTTTTGTTTGGCGTCGAAGTGTCGCCACGCGGCGGCAAGACCAGGCTGCGCTCGATGCGTATCTGCGGTATGTCGACGTGCTGGAGTTGCCAGACGATGCGGCCCTACACTATGCCCAGATCCGCGCCGCCCTCAAGGTCTCTGGAACCATGATTGGAGCGAACGACTTGTTGATCGCTGCGCACGCCCGCTGTCTCGGCTTGACACTGGTGACCAATAACACGCGGGAGTTCGGACGCGTGCAAGGTCTTCACGTCGAAAACTGGACGGAGTAAGTTGGCTGAAATGAGCACAGCCTCCGGCTTAGGGTGATCGACTGAGATCAGTTACGGGTTTGCAACGAGAACGCTCTTCGGAGCGCTCTTTGCTTTCTGATTGAACGCCCAAACACAACAATCCAGATTCCAACGAGGTATCTCATGGAGACCACGTTCGACTACCTGCGGCCCATGCGGTCGCATTGGGCTCGCGCATTCTTGAAACCTATCCGTCCTTGCAGAGCACCAAAGACCCTGTCGCGCCGTCGCTAACGGCTCTTCTGCGCAAGGCACTCCCCGCTCAGGCGCTCGCCATTACCGGAACGGCGAAATATCTGCGGAAGGCTAAAGCCGTGCGCATCGTCGCCGAGTGCGGTGCGGGCAAAACGTTCATGGCGCTGGGTACGATCCATGTTCTCGCAGAGGGTCGCCCGAACGCGACGCTGGTGATGTGCCCGTCGCATATCACACATAAGTGGGCGCGCGAGGTCCTGCTCACCATTCCGCGCGCACGTACCTTTCTCATTGAGGACATGCGCAATGGCGGCGATCCAAGCCGGCCGCACGGCATCTGCGAAGTGAAGCTGTGCAAAGGCAGGACGGTTTACGAGGGCAAGCGTCTCAGCCTTGCCGAAATGCGGAGCATGGGCCGCAAGGAATGGCGGAAGCGCTTTCCCGGGCCGACGTTCTTTATCACCGGCAAGGACAAAGCCAAGCTGGGCTACTTCTGGGAGCACGTCTATCTCAAGGCAAAGTCCGGTCCAAATCTGGGAGGAGTCGTCAATCCGGATTCCGGCATTGCCATCCTCGACTCCGAGATGCAGAAGCTGACGGCGCTTGACTTTACCGACAAACTCAAAGTCTCAGAGGCATTGACGGCGCCCTGCGGCGGCACAACCCGATTCTCGGCGCTGTGGCAGGCTGACCGGTCGCGCATTCAGCGCATGGCGCCTATCGAGTTCATCGGACGCTACATGCGCGGCTGGTTCGATTTCGCCATTGCCGACGAACTGCATCAGTTGGCCGGCGATACGGCGCAAGGAAACGGGCTTGGCGTGCTCGGACGTGCTGCGCAAAAACTGATCGCGCTCACCGGAACTCTGATGGGAGGCTACGCCGACGATCTCTTCAACATCTTCTACCGAATGGAACCCCGAGTGATGGTGCGCGAGGGTTTCGCCTACGGTGGACAAGGCAGGCGTGACTTTCAGGAGCAGTATGGCGTTCTTGAAACCATCGAGAAAGTGGAAGAGGCAGACAATGCCTGCTCCAGGGCGACCAAGAAGACGGTTCGGGTCCTCCGGAAACCTGGAGCCTCGCCGCTGCTCTTTGGCAAGTTCCTGATGACGACGACGGCGTTTCTGTCGCTTGAAGACATCTCGGACAATCTGCCCCGATACGACGAGAGCGTCATTTCGGTCGATATGGACGATGCCCTCCAGCAAGCCTACGAGCAGTTGGAAGAGGATATTCGCTCCGCGATGAAAGCGCATCGCGGAAACAAGAGTCTAATGAGCATCCTGCTTAACACGCTCCTTCTTTACCCCGATCATCCGTACGACTTCCACCAGATTTGGGCGCGGGCCTTCGATCCGCAGACCAAGGAGTATGTGAAGTTCCTGGTGACGGAACCGGAGAACCTCACGCGGGAAGCTCTGTACGAGAAGGAACGCGCTCTGATTGCCGACGTGAAAGAGGAACTGCGGCAGGGACGGCGGTGCCAGGTTTATGCAACCTACACGGGCGAGAAAGACGTCACGTTGCGCTTGGAAACTGTGTTGCGCCAGGAGGGCATCCGTGTCGCCGTCCTTCGCTCGTCTGTTCCAACCGACAAGCGAGAGGATTGGTACGACCGGCAGTTGAAGACAGGCGTCCAGGTGGTGATCTGCCATCCCAAGCTGGTTGAGACGGGATTGGACCTGCTGGCCTTTCCGACTCTCTACTTTTTCGAAACGGGCTATTCACTGCACACATTGCGCCAGGCCAGCCGAAGATCGTGGCGCATCGGGCAGAGGTTCCCAGTGCGGGTGAAGTTCGTCACTTACTCGGGCACGATGCAGGAAACGTGCCTCCGTCTGATGGGCAAGAAAATGCTAGTAGCCCTCATGATGGAAGGCAAGTTCTCGGGCGAGGGTCTGCAGGCGCTCGATACCGACGAAGATCTCATGAGCACGATGGCGCGGGAGTTGGTGGAGAAGGCAGGGGTTGGCGAGTCTGCGGACGCCGTGTGGCGTGAACTCGACCACGAACGTGAGAAGGTGCAGCCGCGGCCCGCTGCTGCGCAACCGGAATTCGAAGAGGATCCCGATCCGGTCCTCGATCTTCCGGTCGTGTCGGCCGCGGAGCCGGCTCCGGCGCCGTTCGGCATTCATCTGCTGGAGCCGAACTCACCAACAAAGAAACGGAAGAAGACCGCGCTTTGGCCGACGGCCACAGAAACCAATGTGCAGCTCAGTCTCTTCGATTGAGCCAGCGCGCTTTCAACTTTTGGCTATGAATCCAAAGAGCGCTTGGTTTGTCTTCCTGATACTCGCCATGTGTGTAAGGCATATGCTGCGTAGGCTACGCGAATGCAGCGCCTTGGTTACACCAGGGCCTGCCTGAGATCGGCGATGAGATCGTCAGGATGTTCAAGGCCTACGGAGACTCGAAGAAGATCGTTAGGAATGTTGTCGGCAGGATGCATGACAGAAACGGCATGTTGAATCAGACTTTCGGATCCACCGAGGCTGCCGGCATTGATAAAGAGTCGGACCTGCGAAGCGATTTCAATGGCACGATTGCCGCCACCTTTTGCCCTAAACGAGAGCATTCCGCCGAAGTCAGTCATCTGTTCTTTCGCAACCCTGTGACCAGGGTTTGAAGGCAGGCCAGGGTAGAGCACTTCCGCAACCTGAGGGTGAGATTCGAGAAATACTGCGACAGCCATAGCATTCGCGGAGTGGACACGCATCCGCGTGGGGAGGGTCCGCAACCCGCGGAGAACGAGCCAGGAGTTAAATGGAGCTGCGACGCTACCAAGCATTTTGCGGATATTACTCGCCTGAGCGAATTGTTCGTCGCGTTGTGCGAAGACCAGGGCGCCGCCCTGAACGTCACTGTGACCGCCGAGATATTTCGTCGTCGAGTGCAGTGTAACGTCCGCACCAAGAGGCAAAGGCCGCAGCAGCGCGGGAGTTGGAAATGTGCTGTCTACAAGAAGTTGCGCGCCGGCGGAGTGTGCTATCTTAGCGATCGCCGCAACATCAATGATCTTCATCAGCGGATTGGTAGGCAGCTCGGCCCAGACCAGCTTTGTGTTCGACCGAATCCCGGCGCGTACCGCTGCCAGGTCTGTCATGTCGACTTCTGACCATTCGATGCCCCAGTGTGGAAGAAAGCTTGGCGCCATGGCACGAAATCCGTAGAAGAGATCGTCGCTAAATAGCACATGGCTCCCGGACGGCAACGACTGTAGATAGGTCGCGCCCGCAGCCGCACCGGAGGCGAAGACCAAAGCAGTCTGTCCGCCCTCTACCGAAGTGAGTGCATTCTCAAGACGGCGCTGGACGGGATTGTCGATACGGACGTAAAGAAACCCGTTCAACGTCTCTCCCGACGGACTGTGTTCAAAGTTCGTCGAGAGATGCAGAGGCGGGGCAATTGCCCCCGTGGAATCGCGTTCGGCCCCCGCATGCACCGCAATGGTCTCAAATTTCATAGAAGATTCTTCAGGGTTTCCCATCTGTCAGATTTCCTTGCCAGAGTGTCTGGCCGTTGGAGCGCGATTGCATCTCGGCTTCGATGTGACGGTTAGTTCTCAGGGTTCTTGCGATATAAGCACCATTCTTTTTGCTCTAAGAAGCCAAGATGCTCATAGAAATTTCTTGCGTCATTGTCTCGAATCACAAACACATCGACTCGCTTTGATCGGTGAAGAGAAACAACGTGACGGAGGAGTGCCGCTCCGATACCCCGCGATCGTGCATCCGGCTCGACCCATAGATCGCCGATATGCACTCCCGCTGTCCCTTCCCAACTCGAATAGTTTTCGAAATAAGAGACGAATCCGAGCAGGTCGCGCGCTTCGCCTTCCGCAACCAAGATCGTGAGCTTTGGAGTTAGCGTAAATACGTCGGTTCCCATGGCTACCAGGTTGAGGCGCGGCGGGTACGCCGCGCCCTCAAACGAAGCCAGATTCCCCAACATGGCAAAAATCCGTGGCCCATCCTCCGGCCGAGCAGGACGAATGAAGACCGGATACATCAGCCTGCCACCAGGGAGAAACCTTCGTCCATCCAGCCTGTAATGCCTCCGATCATCTCCTTCACTGGTCGTCCGAGCGCCGAAAGCCGAATGGCAGCCTTGTTCGCTCCGTTACAGTGCGGCCCTGCGCAATAGACGACGAACAACGTGGTCGCAGGATATTCCTTCAGCCGCTCTTCCGTGAGGTTGAGCACCGGAATGTTGATCGCGCCTGGGACATGAGATTTATTGAACAGCTGCCGAGATCGAACATCAACAAGTACAAAATCGACGACGTTCGAAGCATGCGCGGCGAATACATCGGAGCAATCAGTCTCGAATTCGAGCTTCTTTGAGAAATGCTCGAATGCAAGCGGGGACGTAGCTGGGTCGACTTCCAGAACCCGGCTTACAGTCTTGGTGACGAACGGCGTTCTTTGAGGCAAATCCGTAGACAGTGCGCTTTCGGCAACAGACATTGTGCTTCCTCCTGTGCAGATTTAACATCTGCTACAGAATGAAATGCCTATGCACTTCTTGCCAGTGGCACAAATGCCAACTATCGTAAAGATTATGTCAAAGGCGCGAATCTCAAAAAAACAAAGCTCAGCGTCCTCTCATCGCGTGGCCGTTCTGGTCTATGAAGGGCTTTGTACTTTCGAGTTCGGTATTGCGGTTGAGTTGTTTGGACTGCCTCGTCCTGAGCTTGACACTTGGTACAGCTTCGAAGTCTGCGGCCTTGAAAGAGGCTTGATTTGGGCGACCGGCGGTGTGGGCGTGCGGGCGCGAAGCGGGCTCAACAGGCTACTAGATGCAAACACAATCATCATTCCGGGCTGGCGTGATCCGGATCAGCCGCCGCCACAGCGCCTCATCCACACGCTTGTGGCGGCACACAAACGAGGAGCGCGGCTGGTCTCTATCTGTTCCGGTATTTTTGTCCTTGCAGCAACCGGGCTTCTGAACGGAAGACGCGGGACAACACATTGGAGATACATCGATAAACTAAGTCGAGCCTTTCCTGAAATCCAGCTCCAACCGGATGTTCTGTACGTCGATGAAGAAGACATCCTTACCTCGGCCGGGAGTGCGGCAGGAATAGATCTTTGCCTCCACATTATCCGAAAGGACTTTGGCACCAAGACGGTGAATAGCGTAGCTCGGCGATTGGTGGTGCCTCCGCACCGCGAAGGCGGGCAGGCGCAATTCATCGACAAACCGGTTGGAGACCAATCAGACCCCTGGCTGTCGCAATTGCTGGAATGGGTTCAGCTGCGACTGCATACCCCACTCACCGTGGAGTTGCTTGCAGACCAAGCGCACATGAGCAGACGCACCTTGAACCGTCGATTTGCTGAAACCACAGGAACGAGTCCGCTCGACTGGGTTACCAACCTGCGAGTGCGCCAAGCAAAGGACCTTCTAGAGACAACAGCACTCTCGATGGAGGAAATTGCGGACCGCTGTGGATTTGGGTCTGCTCCCACACTTCGCCACCACTTTCGTTCCCGCGTCAAGTTGAGCCCAAGCACCTATCGAGCACGTTTTCAGCGCTCTGAAACGAAAAGAGCTTCGAACCAATTGAATCATGCCGTCAAGGGAATATCGAAGCGCCTCCGACTGGCCTCCTAATGCTGCTTAGAGAGGAGACGGAATCGGAGAGAAGAGAGAAATGGATGTGGCGCTCTTAGCACTGATGACGAGCTTCCATGTGGACCGCACACAGAAGATGCCGATAGGGAACCTGGCTCAGCATGTGTACTGGCCCGTAGATGGACCGCGATCCATCGCGCCTAGTTAGGGGCAATAGCAGTGAGCGCGGCTTTCGTGCGATGTTTTACCGACGCATTTGTGCGAAGCAAATGCGCATCGCCCCAGTCCTGCATTGACTGAATCAAAGGTTTCAGCGATTCACCGGTCTTAGAAAGAGAGTACTCAACCTTCGGCGGAACAACCGGATAGATTTTTCGAGCGATGACGCCATCGCTCTCCAGTTCCCGCAATTGTGCCGTCAGAATGCGAGGACTGAGGTTGGGTTTGAGTCGTTGGATCTCGTTAAAGCGCAGAACACCGTGCGTCATGAGGTGATGCAGGATCACACCCTTCCATTTGCCGCCGATCACTTCGAGGCAGGCTTCTACTCCACATCCAGTGCCCAGTTCGTAGGACTTGTAGCGCCGTTGTCTCATAACACTATCCAAAATGTAAGTATATGCTAAAAATGTAAGTATAGCAAAAATATGAAGCTTAATCCCGACCCGCGTCATCTCATTGTTGCAGTCCGGGAGGAAGGCATGGCGAGGCTCTTTCCAAGCTCGCCTATGTCTTCCGCCAACTTCAATAAGGAGATGTAGTCAAAGACCTCGATCATGAAATATTTCATCGTCTATGCACACCCAGAACCCCTTTCGCTTTCAGGCCATCTCAAGAACCGCGCAGTTGCTGCGCTCGAGACTGCTGCTCATGAGGTCATCGTTTCGGATCTTTATGCCATGGGATGGAAGGCGGTCTATGACGCCAAGGATTTTCCCGAATGTAAAGACAGCGGGCCGCTAAACTTCGACAAAGCATCTGGTGAAGCTTATAAGACAGGGACGCAGGCGGCTGATATCGCAGACGAGCAGCGCAAACTGCTCTGGGCCGACGTCGTCATCCTGCAGTTCCCAATGTGGTGGTACGGGATGCCTGCCATCTTAAAAGGTTGGGTCGACCGCGTCTTCGCCTATGGATTCGCATACGGTGTCGGAGTGCACGGCGGAGGAAGGTGGGGAGATCGATTTGGAGAGGGCACGCTGAAAGGAAGGCGTTCGATGGTCGCGATGACCGTCGGCGGTCGCATGGCACATTACGGCCCGCGTGGAGTGAATGGCACCATCGACGATCTCCTATGGCCCATTCAACACGGAGTTCTCTTCTACCCTGGTATGGACATCGTGCCCCCGGCGGTATTTTACGAAGTAGGACACGCGAGTGCGGAAGCCGTCGAGGTAATGGCGCAGACTTATGTTGAACGTGTGCTCGGCATTCCATTCGTTGATCCGATTCCGTTCAGGCCACAGAATGGCGGAGATTACGATGACGTTCAGGTGCTCAAACCTTATCTCGGCTCGGGCGTCGGTGGCCATGCTCAACATCAAGGAGAGCAAGTCTTCATTTCCAATACCTATCTGGGCACACCAGGGGATTACACACCGCGCCACGTGCCGCCGACCTCACGCGTAGATGCGTCCTGAGGCTCTTCTTCCCAGGCCACGCATAGCCCTGCTCAACAGGTCTCAGGGACGTTCTGTTCGGCAGGAAGGTGTATGACAATCGCAGACAGAGCGGTTTTAGTGACCGGGGCCGATCGTGACATGGGACGAGACCGGTCGAGGAAACCTTGGAGAGGCGCGAAGCGGCTGTATGCCGGCACGCGCCGGTCCTTCGTCCACTGGGATTGGCGCGTCACAACGCTGACCCTGGACCTCACCAATGCTGCGGAGGTTCATGGTGCTGTCGAGAGAGTGGAATCTCTCGATATCCTCATCAACAATGCCCGCTTGACGCTTTACGATGACTCGAGCGATCACGCTGAGCTAGAACGGCACCTTCCTACAGTGTCTTTTGAAAATACCGCACTGTCTTCATTCCGTTGTGAAGGTCAGCTTGCCCTACGTCGACAAATCCCATCTCCCGGTGAAAGACTTCGGACACATGGTTTGGAGGCCGGATATTAACCTCACATACAATCTGACGTTGTCCAGCCAGTTCCGCCCATGCGAAGAAATTTCTATCGAGCGATCGAGCCATTCCCCGGCCCCGCGCCTTGATTGAGACAATGATCCGATCGACGTAGATGAATCGCTCGTCGCGATTTCTAAACCATCGAAAGTTTGGATTGTCATATTCAGCATCCTGGTCGAGCGCAATTAGCATTGCAGTCGAGCCGTAGTAATTCCTCGGGCGTAGCACGAGATCGCAGGCAATTGTGCCAGACTGCGCTCATCGAGAAATGAGGTTTGTTCGGCATGCAGGTTGTTCAGTGTCAATAAAGGCAAAATATCTGCAAGCCGTATGTCATCACTCGCATATCTAATGCGGTTTTTCATCACTTACCCATGCTTCAGAGCCGTACCATTCAAGCTATACGGGCCGAAGAGATCAACGGCAAACGGGGAATAGATCTCGTACAGGACACCATCACTGAAATAGCTAGTATGGCTTTCCAAAAGTTGAAAAGGCGGGTTTCTCGGAATGACAGGAATAGCTTCCAAATCCATTACCTTCCGGCTCGTCGCGATCCGGCAGACCACATATCTTACGCGGCGACGACCCTTCTTGGACGTGCACTTCGATCCGCCAATTGGACTAGCGAACAAGACACCATCGCCGCTCTTTCCGACAACTTGACCAAGGGCTAACAAATAATGCAGCCATCTTAACGATCAGCGCTCAAATCAAAGCATCGTGGACTGGTCTGCACAAGGGAAAGTATTACGCTGCCCCTGCCGTCTCCTTCATCTCGGGGGAATTGGAGCAACTGCTACGGCACCTGACCATTGGCTTCAGCCCTGGGGAGACGGACCGACCGTTGATTTCACCCGCCTCAGCGATGGGCAGAAATCCCTCTCTTTCTCCCTCGTTCTCGCGATGCATTCCATCGGGCGAAAAGTTCTGAAGAAGGAAACGGATGCATTCGACGTGGACAAACTCCGTCCGGCGATCTTCACCCTGGTAGCGTTGGAGGAGCCGGAGAACATTTTGTCGCCCCATTATCTCGGACGCATCCTCAAATGTCTCAAGGTGATTTCAGGGGACGAAGATGCGCAAGCGATCGTCTCCACGCATTCCCCATCGGTTGTGAAACGGGTTCCACCGGAACAAATCCGCTATCTTAAGCTCAACGCGAAGCGAGCGACGGTTGTGAACACCATCCAGATGCCAGCCAAAACCGATGAAGCACACAAGTTTGTGAGAGAGGCCGTACAAGCGTATCCCGAACTCTACTTTTCGAGACTCGTCATCCTCGGTGAGGGAGACAGCGAGGAAGTGGTGATTCCACGCCTTCTGGAGGCTGGAGGAATTGGCGATGATGAATCATCGATCGTGGTCGTTCCGCTTGGCGGAAGACGCGTCAACCATTTCTGGCGCCTACTGAATGCATTGGGCATCCCTCATGTAACCCTGCTCGATCTCGATCTCGGACGGCATCAAGGAGGCTGGGGGCGCGTTAAGTCTGCTGCCAATCAGTTACTCCTGTATTTGCCCTCAGACGGCACGATCACCCCTGCAAGCGTCAGCGGCATCACTGCGTGGGATGGCTTGCCCCGGCTGCTGGAGCAGAGTTCGAATTGGCCGCAGTGGCAACCATGGCTGGAAGGACACGGCGTCTTCTTTGCGTCACCCCTCGATCTGGACTTTGCCATGCTGACCGCCTTTCCGGACACTTACAAACACCGCCAGCAGCTGCTCGAACACTCCCTGAGGACTCCCCGGTGAAGTCGGTATTGGGTAAGACTCGCGGTCAGTTAGATCAATACACTGAAGCCGAACAGAAGCTGTTCGCCACCTACCACTCCTTGTTCAAGATCGGCAGCAAACCAGCTGAACACTTGCAGGCTATGAGCGAACTGAAGGAGACGGATTTGAAAGCTTCTGCCCCGAGCACGTTGAATCAACTCGTAGAAGCAGTCAAGGCGATACTTGTGGGGTTGCCCGAATGATCCCTAAGGCCGACTGGACCCCGGCAGGCGATCTCCGACTTGAACCGAATGCCCGCCTGGCCGTCTTAGAAGAGGAGCGGAGCCTCGCCCTCACCGCTGGCCCCGGGGCAGGTAAATCTGAGATGCTCGCTCAGAAGGCGGACTATCTTCTTCGTACCGGCGGCGCCGATATCCCGAGCGAATTCTTGCGATAGCCTTCAAGGTCGACGCCAGCGCGAACCTCCGCGAACGTGTTCAGCTTCGTTGCGGCAAAGATCTGGCCGAACGCTTCGATTCGCTGACGTTTCATGGTTTCGCAAAGCGGTTGATTGATCGATTTCGGCCTCTGCTCACGGGCCGCGATGCGCTCGACTCCGATTACACGATAGGTGAAGCGCGGATCAGCAGAACACAAATCACGTTTGGAGACCTTGTTCCTTTGGCTCTTGAGATTATCCAGACTTCGGAGATGGTTCGAAGAGCAATCGCCCAGACGTACACGCATGTCTTCCTGGATGAATTTCAGGACTGCACAAACGGACAACTACAGTTGATCCGCACGGCCTTCTTGGGCACAGGAGCCCGTCTAACCGCGGTAGGTGACACCAAACAGAAAATCATGGGATGGGCCGGCGCATTGGAAGGTATTTTCCAAACCTTTGCT
>CAWBCZ010000011.1:0-26651 GCA_963787435.1 uncultured Acidobacteriaceae bacterium | reverse complement strand
GTTTTCAGCGCTCTGAAACGAAAAGAGCTTCGAACCAATTGAATCATGCCGTCAAGGGAATATCGAAGCGCCTCCGACTGGCCTCCTAATGCTGCTTAGAGAGGAGACGGAATCGGAGAGAAGAGAGTATGGATGTGGTGCTCTTAGCACTGATGACGAGCTTCCATGTGGACCGCACACAGAAGATGCCGATAGGGAACCTGGTTCAGCACGGTACTGGCCCGTAGATGGACCGCGATCCATCGCGCCTAGTTAGGGGCAATAGCAGTGAGCGCGGCTTTCGTGCGATGTTTTACCGACGCATTTGTGCGAAGCAAATGCGCATCGCCCCAGTCCTGCATTGACTGAATCAAAGGTTTCAGCGATTCACCGGACTCAGAAGAGAGTACGCTACCTGCGGAACAACCGGATAGACTTCTTGAGCGATGACGCCATCGCTCTCCAGTTCCCGCAATTGTGCCGTCAGAATGCGAGGACTGAGGTTGGGTTTGAGTTGTTGCATATCGCTAAAGCGCAGAAGCACCGCGCGTCATGAGGTGATGCAGGATCACACCCTTCCATTTCGCCGCTGATCGCGATCCTGCCAGGTTCTAATCCACATCCAGTGCCCAGTTCGGAGGACTTGTAGCGCCGTTGTCTCATAACACTATCCAAAATGTAAGTATATGCTAAAAATGTAAGTATAGCAAAAATATGAAGCTTAATTCAGACTGTGTCATCTCATTGTTGCAGTCGGGGAGGGAAGGCATGGCGAGGCTCTTTCCAAGCTCGCCTATGTCTTCCGCCAACTTCAATAAGGAGATGTAGTCAAAGACCTCGATCATGAAATATTTCATTGTCTATGCACACCCAATACCCCTTTCGCTTTCAGGCCATCTCAAGAACCGCGCAGTTGCTGCGCTCTGAGACTGCTGCTCATGAGGTCATCGTTTCGGATCTTTATGCCATGGGATGGAAGGCGGTCTATGACGCCAAGGATTTTCCCGAATGTAAAGACAGCGGGCCGCTAAACTTCGACAAAGCATCTGGTGAAGCTTATAAGACAGGGACGCAGGCGGCTGATATCGCAGACGAGCAGCGCAAACTGCTCTGGGCCGACGTCGTCATCCTGCAGTTCCCAATGTGGTGGTACGGGATGCCTGCCATCTTAAAAGGTTGGGTCGACCGCGTCTTCGCCTATGGATTCGCATACGGTGTCGGAGTGCACGGCGGAGGAAGGTGGGGGAGGATCGACTTGGAGAGGGCACGCTGTAAGGAAGGCGTTCGATGGTCGCGATGACCGTCGGCGGTCGCATGGCACATTACGGCCCGCGTGGAGTGAATGGCACCATCGACGATCTCCTATGGCCCATTCAACACGGAGTTCTCTTCTACCCTGGTATGGACATCGTGCCCCCGGCGGGTATCTGACGAAGTAGGACACGCGAGTGCGGAAGCCGTCGAGGTAATGGCGAGACTTATGTTGAATGTGTGCTCGGCATTCCATTCGTTGATCCGATTCCGTTCAGGCCACAGAATGGCGGAGATTACGATGACGTTCAGGTGCTCAAACCTTATCTCGGCTCGGGCGTCGGTGGCCATGCTCAACATCAAGGAGAGCAAGTCTTCATTTCCAATACCTATTGGGCACACCAGGGGATTACACACCGCGCCACGTGCCGCCGACCTCACGCGTAGATGCGTCCTGAGGCTCTTCTTCCCAGGCCACGCATAGCCCTGCTCAACAGGTCTCAGGGACGTTCTGTTCGGCAGGAAGGTGTATGACAATCGCAGACAGAGTGGTTTTAGTGACCGGGGCCGATCGTGACATGGACGAGAAGTCGAGGAAACCTTGGAGAGGCGCGAAGCGGCTGTATGCCGGCATGCGCCGGTCCTTCGTCCACTGGGACTGGCGCGTCACGACGCTGACCCTGGACCTCACCAATGCTGCGGAGGTTCATGGTGCTGTCGAGAGAGTGGAATCTCTCGATATCCTCATCAACAATGCCCGCTTGACGCTTTACGATGATCGAGCGATCACGCTGAGCTAGAACGGCACCTTCCTACAGTGTCTTTTGAAAATACCGCACTGTCTTCATTCCGTGTGAAGGTCAGCTTGCCGTACGTCGACAAATCCCATCTCCCGGTGAAAGACTTCGGACACATGGTTTGGAGGCCGGATATTAACCTCACATACAATCTGACGTTGTCCAGCCAGTTCCGCCCATGCGAAGAGATTTCTATAGAGCGATCGAGCCATTCCCGCCCCGCGTCTTGATTGAGACAATGATCCGATCGACGAGATGAATCGCTCGTAGCGATTTCTGGACCATCAAAGTTTGGATTGTCATATTCAGCATCCTGGTCGAGCGCAATTAGCATTGCAGTCGAGCCGTGGTATTTCCTCGGGCGTAGCACGAGATCGCAAGCAATTGTGCCAGACTGCGCTCATTGAGAAATGAGGTTTGTTCGGCATGCAGGTTGTTCAGTGTCAATAAAGGCAAAATATCTGCAAGCGTATGTCATCACTCGCATATCTAATGCGGTTTTTCATCACTTACCCATGCTTCAGAGCCGTACCATTCAAGCTATACGGGCCGAAGAGATCAACGGCAAACGGGGAATAGATCTCGTACAGGACACCATCACTGAAATAGCTAGTATGGCTTTCCAAAAGTTGAAAAGGCGGGTTTCTCGGAATGACAGGAATAGCTTCCAAATCCATTACCTTCCGGCTCGTCGCGATCCAGCAGACCACATATCTTACGCGGCGACGACCCTTCTTGGACGTGCACTTCGATCCGCCAATTGGACTAGCGAACAAGACACCATCGCCGCTCTTTCCGAGAACATCAGCCAAGAGCTAACAAATAATGCAGCCATCTTAACGATCAGCGCTCAAATCAAAGCATCGTGGATCGGTCTGCACAAGGGAAAGTATTACGCTGCCCCTGCCGTCTCCTTCATCTCGGGGGGAATTGGAGCACTGCTACGGCACCTGACCATTGGCTTCAGCCCTGGGGAGACGGAGCCGACCGTTGATTTCACCCGCCTCAGCGATGGGCAGAAATCCCTGCTCTACTTCTCCCTCGTTCTCGCGATGCATTCCATCGGGCGAAAAGTTCTGAAGAAGGAAACGGATGCATTCGACGTGGACAAACTCCGTCCGGCGATCTTCACCCTGGTAGCGTTGGAGGAGCCGGAGAACAGTTTGTCGCCCATTATCTCGGACGCATCCTCAAATGTCTCAAGGTGATTTCAGGGGACGAAGATGCGCAAGCGATCGTCTCCACGCATTCCCCATCGGTTGTGAAACGGGTTCCACCGGAACAAATCCGCTATCTTAAGCTCAACGCGAAGCGAGCGACGGTTGTGAACACCATCCAGATGCCAGCCAAAACCGATGAAGCACACAAGTTTGTGAGAGAGGCCGTACAAGCGTATCCCGAACTCTACTTTTCGAGACTCGTCATCCTCGGTGAGGGAGACAGCGAGGAAGTGGTGATTCCACGCCTTCTGGAGGCTGGAGGAATTGGCGATGATGAATCATCGATCGTGGTCGTTCCGCTTGGCGGAAGACACGTCAACCATTTCTGGCGCCTACTGAATGCATTGGGCATCCCTCATGTAACCCTTCTCGATCTCGATCTCGGACGGCATCAAGGAGGCTGGGGGCGCGTTAAGTATGCTGCCAATCAGTTACTCCTGTATTTGCCCTCGACGGCACGATCACCCCTGCAAGCGTCAGCGGCATCACTGCGTGGGATGGCTTGCCCCGGCTGCTGGAGCAGAGTTCGAATTGGCCGCAGTGGCAACCATGGCTGGAAGGACACGGCGTCTTCTTTTCGTCACCCCTCGATCTGGACTTTGCCATGCTGACCGCCTTTCCGGACACTTACAAAGCACCCCCAGCAGCTGCTCGAACACTCCCTGAGGACTCCACGGTGAAGTCGGTATTGGGTAAGAGTCACGGTCAGTTAGATCAATACACTGAAGCCGAACAGAAGCTGTTCGCCACCTACCACTCCTTGTTCAAGATCGGCAGCAAACCAGCTGAACACTTGCAGGCTATGAGCGAACTGAAGGAGACGGATTTGAAAGCTTCTGCCCCGAGCACGTTGAATCGACTCGTAGAAGCAGTCAAGGCGATACTTGTGGGGTTGCCCGAATGATCCCTAAGGCCGACTGGACCCCGGCAGGCGATCTCCGACTTGAACCGAATGCCCGCCTGGCCGTCTTAGAAGAGGAGCGGAGCCTCGCCCTCACCGCTGGCCCCGGGGCAGGTAAATCTGAGATGCTCGCTCAGAAGGCGGACTATCTTCTTCGTACCGGCGGCTGCCGATATCCCGAGCGAATTCTTGCGATAGCCTTCAAGGTCGACGCCAGCGCGAACCTCCGCGAACGTGTTCAGCTTCGTTGCGGCAAAGATCTGGCCGAACGCTTCGATTCGCTGACGTTTCATGGTTTCGCAAAGCGGTTGATTGATCGATTTCGGCCTCTGCTCACGGGCCGCGATGCGCTCGACTCCGATTACACGATAGGTGAAGCGCGGATCAGCAGAACACAAATCACGTTTGGAGACCTTGTTCCTTTGGCTCTTGAGATTATCCAGACTTCGGAGATGGTTCGAAGAGCAATCGCCCAGACGTACACGCATGTCTTCCTCGATGAATTTCAGGACTGCACGAACGAACAGTACCAGTTGATCCGCACGGCCTTCTTGGGCACAGGAGCCCGTCTAACCGCGGTAGGTGACACCAAACAGAAAATCATGGGATGGGCCGGCGCATTGGAAGGTATTTTCCAAACCTTTGCTGCGGACTTCAACGCGAAGCCCCTGAACCTATATCAGAACTTCCGTTCCAAGCCCAGACTCCGTAGGATGCAAAACGAGATGGTGAAGGTCATCGACCCGGCTGCTGCGGTTGCCGACGGCGAGCTTCTGGGCAATGAAGGAGTGATTGGCAAATGTTCCTTCAAGACGGACGATGAAGAAGCTGCGTGGCTAGCGGAGAAGATTGCGAAGTGGATTAATGAGGGCCTGCCGCCTCTCATCGCGGTGCTGATAGGCAACAAGCCTGAGTTGTACGCCATAAAGCTCATGGAACAACTGGAGCTCAGTGGAATACCCTATCGGGACGAAAAGCAATTTCAGGATCTCGGAACAGAACCCCTAGCCCGCGTATACATAGATGTTCTCAAGTGCGTCTTTCTTGATCGAGCGCCAGAGCCGTACGCTCGGCTCATAGAACTGTATGAAGGCCGCTGGAATGACGTTTCGAATCCAGCGGCTCATCGCCGCTTCAAGGAATTCCTCAGTCAGAACATGAAATTGGTTCGTGCCAAATCCTTCCAAGGGCCTACCGATCAAGTACTGCGGGAAATAACCACCGGTTTCTTGAATCTCGTTGGCCGTTCTGCACTGGTTTCTCTCTCGGCCGAATACACGGGAGGAAATCGCTTCGACGATCTTGAGGAGCAAGTCCACGCTCGTCTGCGAGAGTTGTTGGATAGAGGACTGGAAATCGACGAAGCCTTGGCGAGATTTTCAGAAGACGGGGCTGTTCGCATCATGACTGTGCATAAGAGCAAAGGGCTCGAATTTCACACGGTCATTGCGATGGGAATCGAAAACCAAATCTTCTTTGGGGACATCGACTCGACCCGCCCCACGTTCTTTGTGCAGATTTCTCGTGCCAAAGAACGTTTAGTGCTTACCTATGCCGCTCATCGTTCCCGTCCAGACGGACACACCGGCTACTGGTATGAAGACAGAACTCCCAAGACGGAGTTCTTTGATTACGCGACGAAGGCTCGCGAATCCTGACAATTCAGTCAACCCGGGCCACTGGAAGAACTACTACTGGGAAGTTGGCCAGTGGCCAGTGATCTTGATCGACAGCTTTCAACTGTTGATTCAGCCGTGGATGTTGAAAAAGTCGTGGCTCGCGGCAGATTCAATCGGGTGGTGTGGGAGCGCAGCCAGGTTGGGCATGTTCGGATCATCGGCCTAGGCGGACACCATCGCGGGGCCCGTGGTTGGGGTGCTCAAGAACCGGACCTGGCGTTTGATGTTCTGTGCAGTGGCAGCCAGGAAGAACTGCTCCTGAACGAACCTCAGCCTGCGCAAGCGGAGACGGTGTAGGCCAGCCCGCTCTATCTGGAGCTGGCAAAAGAGCAGCGAGTGCCGATAGGACGGAATACGGCAAGCTGCGGACCGCGTCAAGGGTTCGCTGCGCCGGCACAGAACGCCGCCCTTGACCCGGTTCCTCACTTGCCGGAGAATGCCAGATATCGGGGTGAAGCACTTTTTGAAATCGCACGCGCTAGAGGTTCTCTACTGAGTCTCTGGAGTCAACTTCAAGCCCGTCAATCAAGCTCGGGAGAGCCTTGACCGCCAAAATCTCTAGTCGCGGTTGTTACAGAAAAACGGGGCGCCTCAGACCGCCAAAATCTCTAGTCGCGGTTGTTACAGAAAAACGGGGCGCCTCAGCGGAGCCATTTACGGCGGTTGATCGTTCACGGATTGTGGGGGCAGTCCAGTGGCTTATTTCGCAACAGAGCCCCGATGGTTCGTGGAAACCGCGGTATGGGGCGGCTTCCACCCGCGACACCCTATATATTGCGAATGCACTGCAGAAGGCCATTCGAGCAAAAGACTTCACAACCTCTGCGCCCGACGGCCTGACGACGCGCGTGAAGCAGGCAGTCACCAAGGCTGATGCGTATTCTGCATCGTCCGTGCTCGCTTACATGACCGCTACTCCAATGCCTTGCGACTACTGCTCTCATTAGAGATCGGTGATTCCACCGCCCAAGCGCATGCTCGCGAGGAACTGATCAGGAGTGTGCAGCGCGCAAAGGGGGTGCCTATTGGGAATTCGACATATATCAGCATCAAGTTCGCATTTATTGGTATCATTGCGCGATTCGACATAGGGAAGCTGAGAAAATACAAGCTTGCCGGTCGAAGCCCCGTGAAGTGTGCCGGAAAAGCGAGCTTCGGACGAATATGTAACTGGGTATCGCTCGTTTCTCAGCAGATCTCCCTCCCGACCGTCAAAGTCACCGTTGCAACTTGCTGGTTTCCGGATCCTCAATAAACTCAAGCCGGGGAGGTAGTCCCTTGTCGGCACGTTCAGATTCCAGTCGTTTCACCTCAAGATAGACATCCTCGGGATCACGAAGCTTTGTCTCTTCGCCCCTGCGAAGTTGTTCGAAAAGCCACGCCTCGGTGAGTTCGACACCATTCATGAAGGACACGATGTCCTGGCTAGCTCCGGCCCTTACTGACTGAATCAGAGATTGAAAATAGGCCACAGCTTCGCGCTCGATTCCAAATCGAGAAGAGGCCTCATCGAGAAGGTCAACAAGCTTCTGCGCATATATATTGATGCGGTACAGGCACTCGTAGGCGGGGAAACGTAGCGGTGGATCACCTTCTCCGGCGTGGGCCATTGCCGTATGCCAGTGACGTTCTCGCTCATCCGATTCCCCATGCTCGCGGAAAAGATCTAAAAAGAAAGGATTTGTTTCGTAGCCACTGACACGGTTATGTTTAGATACAGCCATATCCTCGCCTTTCATGAGAAGGTGAAGTGTGGTCAGGGGTGCGCGAGTGGTGACACACTTTCGCATCCCGCTGTCGGTTGTCGAGAGCCGCGATGCGGCAGCTCCGTATCGCAAACTATCAAGAGGGTAGCACTAAGTAGTTGAGAAATTCAACCAATTAAATGCGAAAGAGTGCAAAATCAGAGGAGTTGATTTCTCAAGCGGAAGCCGCTAGGATTCGCGGCGTTTCGCAGCAGGCGATTGCGAATCTCGTTCGCCGAGGCCGACTCTCTTCAACTCTGGTGGCTGGTCGAACGCTGGTGCGACGAGCCGAGGTTGAGGCATTCGTCGCCAAGCCGAAGAGCGGACGTCCTCCCAGAGAGGGTCGCACGGAAAAAGAAAGCCGGCAAGGGCGCAAAGGTGAAGAAGTAGCCGGCGCTGCCTGACTTGGCGTCCCCTGTGACGAACTCGTTCGCATATCCCCATTATTGGCATCGTGATCCGCGGGGCAGGGAACTCAGCGCCCGGGAAAATTGTTCTTCCGGGCGGTGGCCGACATCCAGCACACATCCGGCACACAAGACCCGATGAGAAATGCGAATTTCTACGGCGTTTTGAGGAAATGCCATTGATCGAGCAAATCAATAACATCCCTCGAAAACCCCTATAAAACCTGATCTCCCCGGCGCCCAGTGTGCCGGTTGTGTGCCCCGATTGCGGGCAGGAGCCTCCGCCTCGATTATTGAAGCGAAGGGCGTTTCAGGAGACCCATTCCTGAACGGACAGTCGAAATCGAGGCGAATAGGTGACTATTTTTGTTGTTACCAGGCTTCCGCGCTATTTCTTCATCCGAAAACCAACCGGGCCGAGCGCCAAACTGTACCGCACCCCGGCAAGCGTGAGCCGGGTTGCGCTTCGAACACGAAGCTTGCCCTCACTGATGGGGCGTCCAAAAAGAGCGATATTGGGAACCGTTTGATTCTCAACCTGTGACGCAAGCGGTACAAGCTTTCGAATCGACATTCCCAGCACGGTCTGAGGAGGGACAGATCGGGTGCGAGCCAAACTGAAGAACGATGGATAGAGAATGCCGTCGAGTTTGTCGGCGTGTGCTCGTTGCGCTATCGCTCGGGTGATCGGGTAGGAATGCTCTCCTGCTAAGAACAGCATGTGAATGACATGTCTAGGCTCTCGCCGGCTTCGCGGAAGAGGTAAACGCCACGCTTGGGCCAGTTCATACGGCCGGAGCAACCAGATAGTGGCCGCGCGCCGAAAATCGAATAAAAGCGCAGAAGATGTTGCAGGCGTTCTTTGCTCATTTGCCCTGTGCCTGCCTAAGGTCATCGTGCTCAAATGCCGATGCCATGCGCTCGATCTCTGCTTTGCTGAGCCCTTGCCGCGCCGCTTCTTCGCGCCACTTCGAGACGGCTTTGCCGACCTCGGCCGCAATCTGGCGGGCTTTGGCCCCGTCCAGTTCGAAGTATTCCGCCACCTCCATCGCGAGAACCAGAGACGCCGTGCCGTCGTCCTCGTTGATCGCGGTGCTCAGGATGCGCGGCTTGATGTCGGTTGGAACAGGATTGAGGTCATATGCGGGTGACAGGCGCCATCCTTCCTGCCCGGCGTAGAGAAAACCGTGATTGCGCAGATGGTCGTCGGTATTGGAGATCAGGATGTTGAAGACCAGCCGCCGCCAGAGCGCTTCCATGTCGGCCTTCGGTGTGGCGCCGTGCTGGCGCAGCGCGTCCACAATTTCGAGATAGCTTCTCGTCTCGTTGTCTCTCGCCCCTAGCATGCTCATGGCGGAGAGGAAGGGAATGCGGCGATTGGCTTCCCGGTCGAAGCGCCGCAGCAAGAGAACCGGTTTGTTTCCGACGATCTCGAGGCGGCCGTCGGGTACGACGATGCCGGACCTTGCGGCTAGTGTAAGGGCCACGGCTTCCCATGCGACGGTATTGGTTTCATCATCGCGCCGCGGAAACTTCGCGATTGCGAGGTGACCGTCCTTTTCAACCACCGAAGCCTTGGGGCGCGCGCCCCCAAGTGACGATCCCGGTGCGAACAGGAGACGGAGATCTTCTTCCGTATCCCTGTCCTCCATTACGTGTTCGGCCGCAGCGAGGAGCGCGGGCAATTCGATCAGAGGCGGGATTCGCTTGACCCCCTCCTCCCGCACGAACGGGCCGCCCTCCCGTTCCGCAAAGCGAAGCGCACCCTGTCGCGCTTCATCGTCCACCAGCAACAGGAAGTCGATCTCCTGCAGCGAGCGCGGTGCGCCGCCCTCGCGTTCCGCGCGCCTGCGTTCCGTGCGGCGCATCAGCGCCCGTCCCCACCGGTCCGGCGCCGAATCACCTATAGCGCCAAACATGGGCGTGTCGGCTGGCGTGTGGAACGGGCCGGGGCCGAGCTGAAGCGCGGGCTCCAGAGAAAAGCGAGCGGGATTCTCCAGCCAGGTTCCGTCGTATTCGAAGCTGGCGCTTTCCTTGTTCTTTCGCACACGGGCCCAAAGCCGCCCCATGAGATGGGGTGTGCCGTCGAGATCCACGTACACAAAAGCTTCCCGGTCCATCATTTTCCTTTCGCTGGCTTCTGCTTCTTGGCCGTGCGGATGCGTTGCGGCAGGTTTTCCTCTTCGAGCTGTAGCCCGACCGGGTCGTTTTTTGGGTCGACGAGATCGGCCAGCCTGTCCACCATGCCGAGCACAAAAAGGACCATGGCGTAGCTTGCGATCCCGACTTTCGGGTCGCCCCGCTCGATCCTGATTAGCGTCGGCTCGCTGATGGACGCTCGCTGAATCACAACAGCCATGGGGAGCCGCCGCCGCCGCCGGGCGTCCTTAATGTCATGTCCCAGCTTGCGCAGGGCGCGTGCCACAGGAATGGGAAGGGTCCGCAAGGCCTGATCTCCTCTTTCTGTTAGCTAAACTATAAGACGGCTTAACAGCTATAAGCTAAATTATAAGACAGCTTAAGTCAAGATATTCCTTTTTCGAACAGCCATCAAAGCCCGTCATGAGCCCTCGCCCGGTCGGAACTGCGGCAGCACACTGCGCGATGGCGTCCTGCGCCGCGACGGTGGCGGTTTCTGTTTGCGGCCAAGTCCGATATGGTGCGGCGCTGGTGCCGGGGGTGGCGCCGGTGATCACCATCATCACCATCATTTTGCGACCCATCACTATCACGAAGACGACGACGGCCGTCATGGCGCGACGACGATCATCATGATCGTCACGGCGTTCTGACCGCCCGTTCTCCTGCCGCGTTTTCAAGTCTGACGAGGTATGGGCTGCACGCGGCGCCGTCAACGGCCGCCGCTCCGAGAGTCCGTGTTGGCCCGTTCCCCTGCGGGTGACGGCGCGCTCTTCCGCGCAGCCCGCCGTTCTGCATTCGAAAACGCTAACCAAGGAGAGTTTTATGACTGACATTACATCCATACCCCTCAACAAGCTTGTTGTCTCGGACGACAACGCCCGGCGCACGCCAGGCGCCGATACCGCGCTGCATGAACTCGCCTCTTCAGCCAGGAATCGCAACGCCGAGATGCGCATCTCGACCGTGCTGGGTGCAAGCTTCCTCTCCTGCAACAGGTATCGCTGATAGCGTCGCAGGTGCTCTGCACCCAGTTGTTCCGGCGAGCGATGGAAGTACTCGGCAAACTGGCTTACGGCGTTGAGATAGCCGCGTTGTGGACGGTGAGTAGTTGCGCCGCTGAAGCTCGTGCAGCATACGCTGCCTTTGTCGTAGTCGGGGTATGGAGGATCGAAAAGGTCTGTCAGGAATCCGTCGGATTCCTCAGCATCACGCGGAAATCCAGGCGCGGCCTTATGTTCGACGATCGGATTCTCGTCGCAAAGAAGGGGCACAGGTCCGTCTTCGCCGCCCCAATGGTGGTTGTAGTGATCATGCGGGGTGGCAAATTCCGCATTCATGTCCTATTGCCCCGTGCTTCAGGACAAACTTCTTCAGGCTCGGATGTTTTGCGCATTCAATACAGATTGAGCACGGCTCCGTGTCAAGGACCGGTGCCGCCGTGCTCGGCACGGAACGTTTCTTCGACGGCGAACCCTTCCGGTTGGCGGTGGTTCGGGATTTCGGTTTATCGCGCATGACTTTCCCGCCTTCTTATTTCCGGAAACTGTCTCGCGTGTTTTCGCAGCGGGTGCGTATGAGTGCTGCGACGGCTTCAGCGACAGGATTGGCGATTTCGATTTTTCCAAGAGAGGCCAGAACTGTCTCGGCCAATTCGGGGACGCGCTGTTTCACGAGCGGTTTGCCAAGGCCCGCCTCTTCCGCCAGCTGCTCGAAGTCCTTCGGCACGACTTTCTCCGACAGATATTCGCCGCCGATCTTCATCGCCATGTCTTTGCTCTGTTCCGGGTAATAGACCGTGCTGACGATGTCGTAGAGCGGTGCCAGCCTGATCTCAAGGTTTTCCGTTCCGGCACCGTGATAGAGCAGGGAGAAGTTCTTGCCGTGCGCGTCGTTGTTGCCGACGAGATAGTTGAAGATCACCGCGTCGAGAAAACGCGCGAGGTCGACGACTGGCGCGCTTGAGACATCGCGCAGCAGGCTGAAACATTGCTTCAGCGATGGGCCGCCCTCTTTCTGGTATTTCATTTCCGAGACGATTCCTTGGGCCTGGCAGAAATCTTCCTGGTGGAGGCGTTCGAGGATGGGCGCCCCACCGTCTACCGTCCGATGCGCCCGGTCATAGCGCTCGACCAGCAGGTAATCCATGCCGTCGACGCTACGGGTCTCGACCGCCGCCGCCGGCAGCCCGGATGCCGCCGCCAGCCTCATGCAGAGATGTTCGTTGAAGACGACGCCGGCGAAGCGCTCGACGGCGGGTTTGAGGATGTGCGTGCTTGGCGCGCCGCCGAGCGGCAGGGAAACTTCGTCGCCTTCGATGCGGACGGCGACCTTGTCCTGCGCGCCGGCGAGCGAGAGGCGTATCCCTTCGTCGCCGGCCAGGAGCGGGCGTTGGGGAAGCTCTTTCAGGATCGCGGCAAGTTCGACCGGCGAGAGCGGACGGTAGCCGTAATGCTGTTCGGGCAGCTTTTCGCCTGCCGGAATGAAAGTAACGGCGCCGGCGCACTCACCGCCGATCTGCTCCAGCATGGCGTAGTCGTTGCGCGCGCTGATGCCGAGATTGCGTGCGATGAGTTCGCGCTTTGCTTGTTCGGGCAGTATGCCGCCGAAGAAGCCTCGGCACTCGTTGCGCGAGAAGCGCTCTTTACGCAAGGGCAGCGATTGCGAGAGCGGCGTCGCGCCGGGCCGGTTCAGCCAGCTCTCGGCATAGGCGAAGCGCATCTGGCCGCCATCGTCCTGGACGAGCTGGCCGGCGAGGTCGTTGTGCAGATAGACATCGAGCGTCCGCGCCATCTTCAGTCTTCCTTCTTCGTCGTCGCCGTCGTCGTCGTCGCCGTCGTCGTTGTTGTCGCGGGCAGCGTCAGAGTCAGTTTGATCCCGAGCGTCTGCAAAACCCTCAGCGCCTTGCCGATCTCGCAGGTTTCCTTGCCCCGCTCTAAGTCGATGACGAAGCGCAGCCCCGTTCCCGATGTCAGCGCCAGATCCTTCTGGGTGACGCCCAGTTTCTTGCGTGTGTCCCGGATCATCAGGCCGATTTGTTGCGACGTATATCTCAAGGCCATCTCCGCTGGAATGTTACCGTACGGGAATATTAGGGCGTTTTTCGGCTGAAATCAAGAAAATATTACCGTACGGGATATTTGTTATCTCCGAGGGTCAAAATCGCCAGAATATTACCGTACGGGAATTTTTCGCTTCTGGGAGGCCCAAATCGCCGGGATATTACCGTACGGGAATATAACCACTCCGTGAGACTTGTCTACATGTAGTCAAGTCGGCCGTTCGTGAGGCAGCAGGCTGCCAGCCCCCAATGCCCCCGTCGTCGCTTTAGGGTCAATGCCAACGGAGCGTGGCGTCGTCGGCGCGGAAGCGCCGGACAGCGCCGAAGGAAGGAACTGGCGTTCGTGTGGCGCCTCCGGTATGAAAGCCGATGCGGGATCATTGACGCGACGCCGAGATGAATTGAGAGGGTTTGCCCACTCGCGGCGAGAGAATGAGAGCGAGCCTATGAAACATGAGCGACGAACTCCTCTTCAATAAATATGATATTTTCGCCGTTGTTCAGGCCCGGACCGAAACCGTAAAAAAGCGAGTGCAGTCAATTCCGGCCAATACGCTCCTGAATGCGAGAGAAGATGACCTTATTCGGGCGCTCCTGGACGAATTCCATCTGAACGTGCCCGTCATCAAGGATGACGAGATCCATATCGCCGATTCCGGCGAAGTCCAGGTTGATGTCAGCGGCGATCCGATGCGGATGATCTATGACCGTTCATAACCCTTCTACATGCCCGGAAATAAAACCGTCATCGCTGTACCGTTCGACGGAAAGTGATCCATGATCGCCGCAGTACGCTTTCTCGCCTTTTCTGGAGCCAAGCCGATCTTCTCGATCAATGCGCGTTCCAATTCGACGGTCGTTTGCATCGACCATCGAGGCAAGTAAAGGCGGCGCTCCGCGAGACGCAGTAACGTGTCACAGAGCGCCGCCGGTACAAGAACACACGTGTCTAGAACTACCGGGAAATCGGCATTCACTGAACTTTCCTATTCAGAAGGTGGAATTAGGTCGTATGTTCCATCCTCGACAGCTTCCCTCGCAATTTCACCCAGTATTTGTTTGCGGCGATTGTCTCGCTTTCGACGGAATTCCAGCACATCCTTCATCGAAACACGCCTGTGTGTTCCCACCTTGTGAAATGGGATCTTTCCCTCTTCAAGGAGCTGTACCACGTATTGGCGCGAGACGCCAAGAAGATCGGCAGCACTTTGGGTGGTCATCTCCTGAGTTGAAGGAAGAATCATGACACCCTCTCCGCGCTCCAGGAAGCGCAGAGCGCTTACCAAGACCTTATAGATAGGGCCTGGCAGCGGTATTTTACCCCCACTGGGACCGATGAGAGCTGCTTGGTGACTTTCCAGCATGCGCGCGAATTCACGAAGCTGTGGTCCTTCATTGGCAGACGCGGTGATTTCAGGCAGTACGGCTGATGTAGCCATCACGACACCTCCTTCCTCAAATTAATCTGTACATAGGATTAATCGCCATAAACGCAAGTTGCTTCAGTAATCCCATTCCCCATCGAGGCAGCGCAAGCACCTGATTTTGGGAGAGATCACCAAAGCGGTCGTAGGCAGGAGAGTTAATCGCTACAAACACAACTTTATGATAACCTAATAATCGCTATAATCGCAAGCGAATAATCAACGTATCGCTTGGATGGAAGGGATGTGCATGGCTACACGCACCTGGAATAAGGACAGGGCTTCACGGCGGATCGATGCTCGGATTCGGGAGTCGGCGGTGGAGCCGATGAAGGCCCTTGCAAAGAAGGCGTCTCGCTAGGCCTCTGCTCTAAGTTGGGCGGATCCTCTTGCCGACGCGGCTCCTATCGTCGAAAGCCCGACGGGAGCCTTCGATCCATTCGTCGTTCACTATGCGGAAACTTTCATTGTCCCGGCTGCCGTTGGCGGATATCGAATTTCGCCAATCGGGCCCTCGATCGGAAAGACCTGTGCAACGATCAAAGCGTCTGTTCGCAACGGGTGCATGAGGCAGCCGTGATGTGGCGGCGATCATAGCGTCCTCGGAAAGAACCGAAGAGTGGCCGCGGATCAATCTGGCATATTCGTGAAAACATGGAGCGTTTATGGCGAGGACCTGCGAGTCGCTCCAGACTCCTGGCCCACACCTCGATCTCATTGGCTTTCGCCGGATCGAGCCGGCGTGTGATCTCGATACCTTTCTGGATCTCTCCGAAGGTGACAGCGGAGAAGAAGCTCTGGCCTACAGCGAGGCTTTCGTGCCAAGCCAATGCGCCTCCATGCGGCTTCTTCTTGCGCGCCCCTGAGATCACGTTGGTATCGATGAGATAGCCAATCAATTTGCGTTACTCAAATATCGGGGCCTTGCGCGTTTTCACCGTCCTGCGCGGCGGAAGGGGGAGATCGAAGCGTGGCCCCTCCCCGAGGAGGACATCCTTCCAGGAGAGGCGCTTCTTGTCGTTGAGCCTCTGCCACTCATCGAAAGAGACCACGACCGTTGTATCGATGCCTCGCCTGGTGACGACCTGCGACCCTTTTTGGAGCGAATCCTCGATCAGTTCGCTAAAGCGCGCTTTCGCGTCCTGTAATTGCCACTTCATGGTCCGAGAAAAACCTCCACCCGATCCAAAATCATACAACTGGTCAGATAACTAGTCACTCTGTCGCGTAGACTCGACGCCGCCGGAGAGGATAGCGCTTCGGGAGAAGAGTTTGGGACGGAGTGGGGAATTGCTGTTGCGCGGCTGCGTGTCAGTGCAGTAGTCGTCACCGTCGAGCGTGCTGAGTAGATCGAGGTAGTCGGTTACGCGCTGCTGAGTTTGTCGCGATTGGAGGCATATGCAGTCTGGGCGGAGCCTTGGCAGGAACCCCGGGAACCGCACCCGGTAACGGAGAGAGGGAAGTCTCGCTCAGCGCCCGGGAAAACTTCCTTCCGGGTTCCATAACCTCATTCGAGAAAAGCGGCCGGTCGCAAAAGGTTTATAGCTCCACCATCACCGGATCGCCGACATCCAGCACGGAATAGTGCTGGCAAACAGCACTATTTCGTCCTCGCAGCATTGGGATTCTTGTCAGAGTTCCTTCGTTGCCGTCGTAAACCAGATATTCATATGGCCGTACGCGTCGTTACCAGTCGGTCAGGAACTCGACACCGAATCCAATCGCCGCCGAGGCCAGGACAACCATTCGGCTAGATCACCTGGGGGCGTGCGCTGCTTTTCCGTACTGAGCCGCTTCCTGTGCAAGTTTCTCGTCGGTCAGAAATCCCATTTCCTCGGCCCTTTCCCGGAGTTTGCGTCGTAGTCCGCCACCCTCTCCAACGGTGCGGACGTGCAGCCCGCACACCGCGAAGACGCACGCTCCCTAGCCCTCCGTGAAACCATCGAACGACTCTCGCACAATGGCCTCGATCGAGGTCACTTCGTCGTCGGTGAGTTTCTCGAATTCGCCCTCGCGACGCTTGGGTCCCAGTTTTCCTTCGTTCAGGCGGATGAACCTGACCAGGCTCTCCGCCATCCTGTCCGGCATCTCAACGGTGTTCATGACGCGGCGCATCGCCTCGTCGTTGCGCCGCAGAAAATCGATCTCCCGCGGCAGGTCCTTGTTGACGGCTTGCGCGACGGTTCCGGGGCGATCGTTATTGAGGTTCTGATTTTGGGTTGCCATAGTCGAAGATCCCTCTTTTCGGTCGAAAACTATTCGGTTTTAGGCATGTTGGGTCGAAAACCAATCTTTTTGGTCGAAAATTGCTATTATTCAGGCCTTCAAGTCGAAAATCGATCTTGGAGAAATGCTTTAGCGGTTATGGGGCAAGTCATTGTAAATAAACAGCAAAGCGTCCGACTTTGAACACTCTTTCTCAGTTGTGAACGCGCAGCCCGCAACCCTGAGATCGCTTACCTATTGATTTCAAGCGGCTAGCGAAATCCCTGTGGCACGTGACATGCTCCCTGTTTGTGCAAGGCAACGTGTGTGAGGTTAAGCCATGGGAATTCTGCTGCAGGATCTGGGTTATGCATTTCGTCAATTGCGCAAGACGCCGGGGTTCACGGCTACGGTGCTGCTCACGCTCGCACTCGGTATCGGTGCCAACGCGGCGATCTTCACACTGGTCAATGCCATCCTCCTTCATCATCTGCCGGTAACCGATCCCAAAACCCTTATCCGCATCGGCGATACAGACGACTGCTGCGTCAACGGCGGATGGAACGAGGAAGGGGACTATTCGCTCTTTGCCACTGACACGTACTACATGTTCAAGAAGAACCTTCCGGAGTTCGAGGAGTTGGCCGCGATGGAATCCGGCTATGCCTGGCGACCCATTACCGTCCGCCGCGCTGGACCCCAGACTATAGCGAAATCCGTCATGGGAACCTTCGTCTCCGGCAACTACTTCCGCGTCTTTGGTCTCTCGCCGGCAGCCGGCCGGCTCTTTGTCGATGCTGACGACCAGAAGGGCGCACCCATAACCGCCGTGATGAGCTATGACGCATGGATGCAGGATTACGCAGGCGATCCGAGCGTGGTCGGTAGCGAGTTCTACATCAATACCAAACCGGCCACCATCATTGGTATTGCGCCCAAGGGATTCTACGGGGATCGCATCGATACCAATCCGCCCAGGTACTTCCTTCCCATGAACTCGATGGATCCGGTCATAGGCGCACCGTACTTCAACGATCCTGACCTCAATGGGCTTACATCATTGGCCGCGTCAAGCCGGGAACTTCTGTGCCCGCCCTGCAGGCGAAGGCCAGCGCTCTGCTCAAGCAGACATTCGCGCCTCTCAAGACCTTCACCGATCAGCGCGCGAAGCAGGCTCTGCCCCGCACGCATGTGGTGCTCACTCCCGGCGGTGGCGGTATCCAGAATATGCAGGACGGCTACAAGGACCACCTTAAGCTCCTGCAATGGATCGCCGGGCTCGTCCTTCTCGTCGCCTGCGCCAACATCGCCAACCTGCTGCTGGTGCGCGGCATGAGCCGTCGCGCTGAGCTTTCCATCCGCTCCGCACTTGGCGCGCAGCGCAACCGTATTGTGCGCCAGCTTCTTACTGAAAGCGTTCTTCTCTCGGGCATCGGCGGCCTCCTCGGCCTCGCTGTCTCCTATCTCGGAGCGCATGCGCTCCTGGCTCTTGCGTTTCCGAACCAGCAAAACATGCCGGTCTCCGCTTCGCCTTCGCCGCTCGTCATCGGCTTTTCCTTTGCGCTTTCGCTCGTCACGGGAATTCTTTTTGGCCTCGCGCCGGCGCTGATGGCCGCGCGCACGCAGCCCGTTGAATCACTTCGCGCCAACGCGCGCACCACCGCTCACGGAGCATCCTTCCTTCAGCGCGCACTCGTTGTCCTGCAGGCCGCGCTTTCCCTGGTGCTGCTGGTTGCCGCGGGCCTTTTTGCGCAGAGCCTCAACAAAGCCCAGAACGTCGACATGAGGCTGGATACGACAAACCGCTACATCGCCCACATCAATCCGCAGGCGGCCGGCTACAAGAACACAGAGGTCGAGCCCCTCTACCAGACGATCGTTGACCGCTTCCATGCCGTCCCCGGCGTTGTGAAAGTCGGCCTCTCCACCTACACCCCAATGGAAGAGAACAACTGGGGTTCCGGCGTAAAAGTCCAGGGCGACCCGGACCTGAATAAAAGCGCGTCTTGGGTCAAAGGCACGTCGGAGTACTTTGACTCGGTTGGCACCCACGTCGTCATGGGCCGTGGCTTCACGTTGCAGGACACGCTGAATGCGCCCCCGGTAGCCGTCGTCAACCAGGAATTCGTCAAGCAGTTTTTCGGCAAACGCAACCCTATCGGCCATCGCTTCGGCTTTTCAGGACCCCATCAGGTCGGCCTCGATGGATCACATGAGATCGTCGGCGTCGTAGAAGACACGACGTACACGAGTGTCTACTGGAAAGACCACGCCATGTATTTCCTCCCGCTCACACAGCGCGCAGGCAACGCGAAGGACCCCGACAGCCCTCTCGAAAAGGACCAATCGATGTTTGCCGGAGCATTGGTTATCCAGACCAGCCGCCCCGTTCCCGGCTTCGAGAAGATCGTCAGCAGCACCTTGGCGAGCATCAATCCCAATCTCACCATCGTCAAATTCCAGACCTTCCAGCAGCAGATTGACGATCGGTTCATCGAGGAGCGGCTGATCGCTCGCCTCACCTCTCTCTTCGGCCTGCTCGCGCTTCTTCTCGCCGCCATCGGCCTGTATGGAGTCACCGCGTATACCGTAGTCCGCCGCACGCCGGAGATTGGTATCCGCATGGCCCTCGGAGCGGCCCGAAGCCGCGTTATCGCAACCATCATGCGCGGAGCCATGCTCCAGACCGTCATCGGCCTCGCGATCGGTATCCCGGTGGCAATCTTCTGCGTGCGGTACGTCAAGTCGCAGCTCTATGAGATCACCAGCGTAAATGTCCCGGTCATGGCCATCGCCATTGGAGTGCTCGTGCTTGCGGCTGCCATCGCCGGCATCATTCCGGCGCGGCGCGCGGCCTCCATCGACCCTGTGCGAGCCTTGCGCATTGAGTGAGGTGCGCCTTCGTAACAGTCTTTGGCAATTGCACTTTGTCGCCAAATAGACTCTCTCGTCCATTCGAGGATTGCGAAGCCTGCCGCCAGCGAGCGTGGAGCATCAGCAGCCTCATCCGCCCCGGAGGCGGTTCTGGACTCGCTCCTCGCAATGATGTACGCTTTTAATGAGTACGCAAGGAGGGACCATGCCTAGGGTGGCCGTGGACGACAATCCACGAATGAACCTCCGGCTGCGGCCGGAACAAAAGGCTACGCTCGTTCGCGCTGCGGCGTTGAGGCACACGGACCTGACGGAATTTGTTCTCCAACCCGCTCTTGCGGGAGGCCAAGGCGGTGATCGAGGAGTCGGAACGTATCGTCTTGTCCGAGCGTGACAGCCTTTTGGTGCTGAACCTGCTCGAAAATCCGCCAGCGCCGAATGCTAAGCTGCGGGCAGCCATCGCCCGAATGCCAAAGCCCACGCGGAAACGGCGATGAGCGTTCCCGCCTGGCACGAAGAGCCTATCTCGAAAAAGCATGATCGGAAGTCTTTCGATTGCGGCGATCCGGCCATGAATGAGTTCTTCGATCGTTACGCCCGCCAAAGCCATGAATCTGGTGCCGCGAAGACCTTTCTCGCAATTGACAACGCAGACAACAAGAGCATTCTTGGTTTCTACAGCCTGGCTCCGGGCGCTCTGGCCTACGCTGACACGCCGGAGACGGTTCGCCGCGGCCTCGCCCGGCACGATGTGCCCGGGTTCCGGCTCGCGCGCATTGCTACAGACCTGCGTTGGCAGGGCCAAGGTATCGGCGGCCAACTCCTCGCCGCCGCGGCGCGGCGCTGCCTGCGCGCTTCGGCTGAGGTTGGCGGCGTTGTGCTCATTATCGATGCCAAGAACGATCGCGCGGCCCGATGGTACGCCGGTTACGGCGCTGTGCCATTGAGCGGCAAGCCTTTGACGCTCGTAATGTCGCTCGCCTCGTTTGCCGCCGACCTGAAGGCGGCAGGGCAGTTATGAGCGACGAGGTGTGGAAAGGGCGGCCTTGCTCCCGGTTATCGAGAATGAGCTTTCAAGCAGCGCGGCGGATCGTGTGCGACGATCTGGGAGTATCCCCATCAATCCACATCGAAAGTTCGCGCCTGTTGATCATCTCCCAGGCACGCGATGATCGCTTCGATGATCCGGCATCAGCCAGCCCTCGCCATCTGATAGTGCCTTTCAAGTATGAGTTCCCCTCGCCGGCTGTGATTCCGCCCAGCCATCTGAAAGATGCCAGCACCCGTATATCCCGTATATGGGGATGGACTTCATTTTCGAGCCAGAGAAAGAAAAACATTAAAAATGTAATCTAAAGAATTGAAAAAGAATCTCTTATAAAAGAGAGTGAGGAGATATTGGGGGAATCAGACTAGTTAATGGCAAGGAGCTTCAACCGCTCATGGTCAGATTGATTCCCGTCTAGTCGTTCTGGAGAACCTGCATTCGAGCACGGGAAAAAGGGGGGAGCAAAGGGTGACTCTAGATCGGCGCGGCATAAGACGCAGCGGGGCTGTGCTTGACGGTCAACATGCACGTCTGCCGCCTGAATAGCAATTCATCAGTAAGAGACGATTTCGAACAATATGCAATCCGGGATCGTCACCTCGAAGCGCGAGCAGCGAGGACACCAGTGGAGACCACTGCGGAGTATATTGGTCAGCAGCCGAGAGTGGTTATACGAAAACTCTGGCGCAAGACGTCAATCGGTAGTCCAGATCGCCGGCCAAGTCACGACCCATGCACAAAGTATTCTGCGCACCCGCCCGCTACACGCAGGGCCCCGGTGCCACAGAACAACTCGGCACCGAAATCTGTGCCCTCGGGCTTGAAGGGCCAGCCATCATTGTTGCTGGGAGCAGTGCTATCCGCCAGCTCTCCGAGACTTGGATCAAGACCTTCGCAGCTGTGAAAATGCGCCATGCGATTTTCCCGTTCGGCGGTGAATGCACGGCGGCGGAAATCCAGCGAGGATGCCAGGCTGCCCGAGAAGCGAACTCACGGATAGTAATCGGAGCCGGAGGAGGGAAGGTTCTGGACACTGCCCGTGCCATCGCCTCAGATCTCTCGCTTCCCGTGGTCAACTGTCCAACCATTGCGTCGAGCGATGCCCCGTGCAGTGCGCTTTCCGTCATCTACACCGACACTGGGGCGTGGGAAGAATACCGCATTTACCGTCGCAATCCGGACCTTGTACTGGTGGACACTGCAGTTATCGCCAAGAGTCCTGCGCGTCATCTGATCGCCGGTATGGGTGATGCTCTGGCCACTTGGTTTGAGGCAAAGGTCTGCGCCGACACCGGCGCGAAGAATATGCGCGGAGGCGCTTCCACGCGCAGCGCTCTAGCCTTGGCTGAACTTTGCTACAAGACATTGCTGGCGGACGGCCTAGCAGCCATCGAAGCGCTGCATCATCAGGAACCCAGCGATGCGCTCGAACGCCTCGTTGAGGCGAACACCCTGCTGTCCGGTCTTGGCTTTGAGTCTTCCGGGCTTGCCGCTGCCCACGCCATCCACAACGGTCTCACCACCGCGCCAGGTACCCATGGGTATATGCACGGAGAAAAAGTGGCATTCGGACTCGTTGCACAACTCATGCTTGAGTCGCAGCCCAATTCCGTTGTCGAAGAAGTTCTGACATTTTCAAATAGCGTCGGCCTCCCGACCACATTCGCCGACATTGGCATTGGAAACCCCAGCAAGGAGATTCTCGAAACGGTCGCCAAGCGGGCCTCGGCAGCGGGTGAGACCATCCACAATGAACCGATCACGGTAACGCCGACGCTCGTGCTCGAAGCCATGCGGGCGGCCGACTCAGCCGGAACTTCATTTCGGCAATCCATGCAGAAGCACGCTCGCGCCTGATTGCCCCTGCTACGACCGCAGTTCGGAAGAGGGCATTTTCGGCTGCTGACTCCGCTCGCGGCCGCGCGTCCGTCCGCACACGAGCTGAAGTTGCATTTCTTACTGTCTGCCCACTCGATCCAAAATCATGCGTGCGAGACTCACGCTTTCGGACACGACAGCCGTGAGGCGGGAGGAAGGGCGGCTGATATCCGGGTCCCTCGCCAGACGAACGGCCGCTATGATCGCAGCGGCAATCACCAGAGTCGACTTCATTTGCGACTGCTCTTGCATTTGTTCAGTCCAGTCCTTCCGCGGACGAATCTTTGACCCGCCGCCAAGTGGCATATGTCGGTTAGCCGATACTTCAGACGTGGATCGCCGGGAAGCATCACGCCAACTGAGGTGGGGGATGAACGCTCGATTTGCCTTGGTCAGGCTTTGGGCTCAGAACCTCGAACCATTTCCACGAGCACCTTGCGAGCCTCATCCGAGTTCGGGACTTCGCGCAGGAAGTTGATGCGCGTTCCTTTCATGCCATCGGCGGTCCTCAGCCGAAGGTGGAATCCAAGCCGGTCGACCGCCGTCATTGTGGCCTCAGTCGCCTCGAGGCCAGCATGAACTTTAGCCAGAAGGATCATCGCGGGGACGTGTTCCGAGTTCATGTGTGCGAGAATCCTTGGAGCCGCGTCGGCAAGAGGATCAACCTTCGCGGACCTGTAGTCCTCAGCGGTCACCCATCCCATGACCCCAAAGCCGCCCACATAGTAGATGTCCAGAGGTTGCAGTCGGTAAAAGCCAAAATCTTTGAAGTCTACCCATGAGCGGCTGTTCTCGTAGCGCGACAGATAGCGTTGGCGAGCCTCACCGACTTCATCCTCGGGCACGGAAAGGACATCGCCAACGAGCGTTGCCCGCGCGGTGCCGAGCGGATCGCCATCGCCCACTTGCACCACAAAGAGACTCGCCCGCGGGTCAGCTTGAATGTTTTGAGTATGCATGGCCATGTTGCTGATCAGAAAGATAGGCCGGCCCGTCCCGTCGATCGTATAAGGCATCAGAGAACCGAACGGATATCCCGACTGCTTTCGAGAAACGGTTGAAAGAGTCGCAATTGTGCAGAGGGAGACGAGGGTGCGGACGCGCTCGGCATAGGTCGGCTCTGGAAGTTGGGGTGTGCCGGGATCCGTGTATGCGTGCTTCCGGGACGGATTCATCTCTGCGGTAGACATCGGTTTTCGACTCCCTAAGACCATGGTACGTCGATCGCGACCGGGGGATTCCAGAGGTGCTGCTGGAGAGAGTTCGACGATCTGTAATGGCTTGTGAACTGGGACTTGGTTCCAGGTGCTGCATACCCAGGTTAAGGACTCATCTCACCATACGTGAGAGGCCGGCGAATTGACATCTGCTCTTGTTCTCGCGGTGGAATTTTGCATTGCGCACGCTTTATGCACGGGATTGCAATGGAACAGAGATTCCTGTTGCCTATCCGAAACTGTGACGTCAAACTATCCAGATAATAGCTAATTATGAAAGACAAGCTATTTGTTCAGGAAAGAATAAGTAACCTCACCAACCTCTCCTTGTAATTTCTTATAAGCAACTTATCCAGAGAATACGTCGGATTTTACCCACGCAATATCTAGTCTCCGTCCAGCGCACATTTGCGCTGGAAATGGAGACTCCTCAATGTTCAAGCCAGTTAGTCGCAGAGCAGCGTTCGTCCTACTTTCCGTGTTGCTGGTCGGCCCTGTTTGTCCGGCGTTTGCTTCAACTACGGGCCCACCTCCACATCTTCCTCAACGTCTACCACCTCGTCGTCGCCAACCCCGGACGGAATCACTGGAACCGATCCAGAGCCAATCGAGCCCGACGTCGTAACTTTGATTCTCACCCTCCTGAGCCTGGCGTAAAATTCTATGCATGATTCCCCATAGAGGCCGCCCGAACGGAGGGGCGTAGATGCACTTGACTGGTCTCGATCTTCTGTTCTGGGCGGCCGGCCTTGGGGCACATCTTATTCTGTTGTGCGTTCTGTTAATTCGGCGCCGCTTCAAAGTGTTCCCAATCTTTACGGCATTCATCGCCGCGAATATCGGTCGAACTGTTGCGCTCTACTTTGTTCGGCTCTATGGCGGCAAGGCCACCTACTTCTACACCTTTTGGTTGCTCGGCGTACTCGACACCCTGCTGCAGCTTTCGGTGGTTTACGAGATGTTTTTCCTTACATTCCGGCCGCTCGGCGAATGGGCAGAGGATGTACGCGGCGCATTTGTCTGGTTAGTGACTGTGAGCATCGCCGTAGCAGCGGCCCTGACTTGGCTCGCAACTCCTCACGCACGGTTGTGGATGCAAGTTGTCGTGATCAAGGGAAATTTCTTTTCTTCAGTTTGTATGAGCGAACTCTTTGTCGGGATGGTGGTCCTTGCGGTGAAAGCAGGGCTGCCATGGAAGACGCATGTCGCCCGAATCTCGCAAGGGCTGGGCGTCTACTCTTTGGTAGACGTATTGATTGAGGCTGGGCACAGCTACTTTGGCGTGGATCGCAATATCCAGACCTACACGATGTTGTCACACTTCCGCATGAGTGCTTATCTGATCTGCGTGGCCTATTGGACGATGATGCTCTGGCGGAAAGCGCCGGACTCCAGGAAGCTGCCGCAGAGTTTGCGTGGACAATTGAGTCAATTGCAGAATATGGTGGAGCCCGAACTCCAGAGGATTCGTGCGAGGAAGAGATTGTGAACATCCGAAGCGTCTTGTTCATTGTCGCTGTCGCGATTTTTGTAGCAAGTCTTGTTGTTATCGCGGCCTATTATTATCGTCGCGCCCGCAGGTCATCCAATAGAGACTGGGAGCAGCTGCTAAAGCGACTGTCTCGCAGTAGACCGCAGTTCCATTGCGGAAGTCGCTCTGGACATCATCGACGAATCCGGACAGCGGAGGAGGGATGAAGGGAGCGCGCACACTCGAACCTGCGCAAATCTGGAAGCTGGTCGGCGGTTTGGAAGGGCTCGAAGTGTTGGAAGCCAATTGCACGGTGTTGATCGACTTGGCGTTTTACGTTCAGCTGTGGTATCCGGAGGCGCTCGTCGTTGCGGAACAGCTCCGCCTTAGCGCCAGGGAGATCGAGTGGCACGTGGGAAGACTGAAAGGCGCTCAGAAGACCGGGAAACTGGAGAGCGCCTTCGCGATGTATGCCCAGCCAGCTGTTGCGACGTATTATCTAATGACGCGACAGATACTCGCGTTGTATGAGCAGGGAAGCATCGCCATGCTCACTGAATTGCGCGATGTCCTCTGAGGAACGAGAAGCGGATCTCTTCGGAGTGACGGCGAGTCCCGATTCATCGGAGATCCTGCCTTGATCATGGTCAAGTCGCCGGTTGTGGTTCTTCCAGTCGCAGAAGAACGACAGCAACACGACCGATCACTTCCACTTCTTTCCGGTATCTCCAACGCTGGCCGGTAGCATATGAGAGGGAGTGGGGAACCAGGGTCAACCATTCTGTGTTCTTGTCCAGTTCGCACCAGCCGCAACAATAGCCTGCATGAGTGAAGAGAAAGTAAATTGGACGATCGAATTCGTTCTTCCATTCTCTCCGGTGCGCAACGGCCCGTCGCTGCGTATTGATCAGAACGATGGAACCAGGGCGAACCATCGGATCCAGCGTCTTGTCGAGACGTCCGATGATACCGCGCCGATAGTGGCTGGGCAGATGGCTTTCAGGAGAAAGAAGAGTAGTTTCATCCGGAATGGGTTCAACCGCGATACTGTCGGGAAGCCATAGTCTAGCGTGCTGTTCCACGGTCCCTTTGACAGAAGAAGTGTTGTATTGGGACTGGAAAGGTGGCCGAGTTGCGGAGGATCGTCGCTTCCGCGCGAGTATAAGGCGAGTAACTGGTCGGGTGGAACGCTGTATACCGCCGCGAGCACGATCAGTTTTGCAGCGGAGAGACCTCGATCTTCGCGTTCGATGCGGTCCAACCAGCTTGCGGAGATTCGATATGAAGGATTGCCCCATTCTTCGGCGAGGCGTGCGCTGCGCTCTTCCACTTCCCGAAGAGTGAGCCCCCACTCC
>CAWBCZ010000010.1:0-17224 GCA_963787435.1 uncultured Acidobacteriaceae bacterium | reverse complement strand
ATTGTCACCGCTGAATTATTTTCCTGCGGGAGAAAGCGGCGCTGGCAAACCCACTTCGCTAGCCGGCGGCAGCGTATGCGTACTCCACCAACGCTGGATGACGTTCTGCCACGCATTGCCGCGGCCGACCCACATCTCGGTTGCGCGATCGTAGCGGGCCATGTTGTTCGCGAGCCAGTACTGGCGGTTGTCGCGCAGCCACGCATCGTTGAAGAGCTGGCCAATTTGCGAGTAGCCATCGCGAATATCCTCAAGGCGTCCGTTGTTCGAACCGATCATGTGCAACGCCTCCGACACTTCGCTCCACCGGCTCTTGTCGCCCGCAAGCGACTGAGCCTTTGCATAAAGTGATGCGATTTCCTCCGCAGCCAGAAATTTGAGCCGATGAAGTCGATGCGGCGCGCGCCGAGTTCGATCGCGTCTAGCGCTTCTGGGTTATCCAGCTTTCCAGCCGCACGCGCCTGCGCCAGCAGTGTGATCGCGCGCTCCGCATGCTGGCGGAGTTCCGGTGCCACCGGCAGGAGTTTCGCAGCGACCTGTTGGCCCTCGGGCGAGAACGGGTCGACCCAGAAGTACGAATCCTGCGCATCATTCAGGCCCGCCTTATTCAGCGTCGTGTGCGCTGCCATCAGTTCCTGCTGCGCCTGACTGATCTTGCCTGTCGCGTCGCCATGAAATGCCTGTCCGTAGGAGGCGATGAAGTTGGCCTCAGAGCTTTCGCCCGGCTGCCACGCGGCCGCTGCGCCAAACAGAACGCCAAACCAGTTTTCGTCGAAAATGCCTTCTCCGTCGTCATTCCAGACCGTGTTCAGCATTCCAGTCGCGCCGAGCTTCTGGCCGTCGCGTACAAATGCACGAATATTGCCGAGCGCCTCGTTGTTGTTGGGATAAACGCGATTCCAGTTGTTCACTCCCGGCGCGACCCAGGTTTCAAGTCCCGACTTGATAAAAGGTTCGAGGTTCTTGGTGAAGTCGGGCTTCGCATCATAGTGCCAGGAGACGGCAATCATGTCCTTGGGCAGAGTACCCACGAGCTCTGGTGAGTTCTCCGCAATATCGCCCCAGAAGAGAAGCCGCTTGTGGTTGGGCTCGAGCTGCTGGTGAATCTGCGCAAGGAAATTGAGGTAAACCGCGCCAAGCCCTTTTTGCGTCACCTCGTCGCGCGTGCGTCCCAGGCCGAGTTCAAATGTTTCGTCTGCGCCGATGTGCGCGTATGGCCCCGGAAACACCTTCGCCAGTTCGCCGAACCACTCGCTGATCTGCGGCAGCGTTCCCGGATCGCCCGGAGCCAGCACTGCGCCATGCGGCGTTTCGCCGAGCGGCGAATACTGCTCGAACTTGAGCACGTGATGCAGATGGCCGAAAGCCTCCTGCTCGGGAATGATGGTGATGTGATACTTCGCCGCGTACTCGACGAGTTCGCGCCCTTCCTCAGGAGTCATGGCACCGCCGGGGAATGCCGCAACCGGCGTGCTGGCATAGGCAAACGTGTGTTCGAAGTATGGCGAAAAGATGTTGTACTTGTACGCCGCCAGCGTGCGAATCTCGCGCTTGAGGAAGTCCATGTTGGGCAGCGGTCCGCGCGACCAGTCGTCGCTGAGTCCGCGATGCGCCATCGCCGGCCAGTCGCGAATCGTGGGAACAAGCAGCACCGCATCTTTGCCCGAGCCGCGAATGAGTTGCTTGACGGTCTGGGCGCCATAGAAGAGTCCCGCGGAGGTTTCCGCGATCACAGCCAACCCGGCATTAACCGAGGGCACGATGATGTACCCCTCATCGTGCATTGCCGGATCGAAACTCAAGTGATATTTGGCTAGGAGTTTCCGCGCGAAAGGAGTGTTCGCATGCAAAAGCACGATTGTGTTTGTATCGTACAGCATGACAGCGCCTGGAGTCGATCGATGAAGTGACTTCTGCTAAATTCGTGCAGGATTTCATTCTCGTCGGCAGAGCCTTGATCAGACGAATAACTCGGCCCGATGCTGCGCGAGTTTCCTGACCTCAAAGCCCTGACATTCCCGCGGCGCAGGCACCAGGTGCAAATCGGCGCAGCTCGACGCAGCGCTAGACTGCGCGATCGCGCCGCAACCGCGCACACAAATAGCAATGAAATCAAAGAAGAATGGAGACGCATCAGGCCCTCACCGCAAAGCATTTTACAGCAAGGCTATAGCATCCCCACCCCGCATGTATAGCCAAGAATTGTCATATCGGCGTCAAATGATCAAAAACTCGTCTATCCGACGCCAAAACGCTCGCCTTACTCTAAGGTCCGCAGCGCCGGATACAGCTTGCTCCACTCCGCATAACCTTTTCTGTACGCGGCGAGATCGGCCGGATCTGGCTCGATGCGCTGCGCCACTTCAATCGCCTGCCCGCATGCAGCATCGAGACTCGCCCAGTGCCCTGTGCCTACGCCGGCCATCAGCGCGCAGCCAAACGCACCGCCTTCTTCCGCGGTGAGCACTTCCACTGCCTGCCCGTAGACTCCGGCCTGGATTTTGCGCCAGAGCGGACCGCGTGCGCCTCCGCCGCCCAGCCGCACCGCGCTCAGCGGAATTCCCAGCTCAGAAAACAGCGAGAACGTGTCATTCAGCGAATAAGCCACGCCCTCCAACACGGCGCGCGTGAAGTGCGGCGCAGTATGCATTGTCGAGATGCCCGCGAATGCCGCGCGCACCTGCGGATCGAGATGCGGTGTCCGCTCGCCGAGCAGATATGGCGCCCACATCAGCCCTTCGCTTCCTGCCGGAATCTTCTCCGCTGCCGCCGTCATGCTGTCATAATTCTGACCGGCAAAGAATGTCTGCTTCAGCCAATTCAGGCTCAACCCCGCCGATTGCGTCACGCCCATGACGTGCCACACACCCGGCACAGCATGGCAGAACGTGTGCATGCGTCCCTTAGGATCTTTCGTAGGTTGCGCCGTCGCCGCAAACACCACGCCCGACGTGCCGATAGTCGCCGAGACAGACCCGGGTTGCAGAATGCCCATGCCCACCGCGCCCGCTCCCTGGTCGCCAGCACCCGCAACTACCGGCGTTCCGGCCTTCAGTCCCGTAAGCCCTGCGGCCTTGTCGCTGATGCGCGCGCAAACCTCGGGCGATTCGTACACCTTCGGCAACCAGCTTTCCGGGATGCCCGCAGCCTCAGCCACTTCCTTCGACCAGCGCCGATGCGTTACATCCAGCAGTAGCGTGCCGCTGGCCTCCTGCACGTCGATCGCAAACTCGTCGGTGAGCCTGTAGCGCACATAATCCTTCGGACACATGATGTGCCGAATCTTCGCGAAGATCTCCGGCTCGTGCGTCTTCACCCACAGCAGCTTGGTCAGCGTGAAGTTCGGCAGCGCGGGATTGCACGTGAGTTCGATCAGCTTCTCGTAGCCGATCTTCTCTGTCAGCCAGTCGCACTCGGGTTGCGTGCGTGTGTCGCACCAGATCAGCGACGGACGCAGCACCGCGCCGTTTTCGTCCAGCATCACCGCGCCGTGCATCTGCCCCGTCAGTCCGATTCCGGCAATGGGCTGATGCGGCTCCGGCGCAGCGGCCAGCGCCGCCTTGATGGCTTCCTTCGCGGCGCGCCACCAATCCTCGGGATCCTGCTCGGCCCATCCGGGATGCGGCGTGCGGAAGGGAGCGTGCTCGCTCGAAGCTCCGCTGATCAGCTTGCCATCCGCATCAACAATAACGGCCCGCGTACCGCCCGTACCCACATCCATTCCCAGGAACCACATCGCTTGCACTCCTCGTGTAAATCGGTTTTCTCCGCGCACGCAGCATACCAGCTTTGGTAGAACGCCGGAAAGCGTCGCGCGTGGGCTGAACCGCACTAACCGTTGGTCACGTGGTCTGGCCATGTCGGGTTGTCCTCTTGAGCGAAGCGGAGCGGAGTCGGAAGATCTGCGGTTGCTCTCGTTAGTGCCACCTCCGATCTTTCGCGGGGGAACAGCATTACTTCCGGATTGGCCACATCTCTCTCGGAACCCGCAAGGAAGCACCAATTCATCATGCTCTCGACGCATGGACGCCATAAATACTCGATTTGACATATCCCAACCAAGAGACTACGTTCGCAGGTGAGGCATATAGAAACAGTCACCTCATTCAGGTCCCCTGAATATAAGTAAAGGCCATCTGAAGTCCCCCCCACTTATAAGCGAAACAACCTTTAGGAGGTTGAATATATGTACGCACGCAATGTAACTTTCCGCGTTAAAGCCAACATGCAACACGATTACACCAACACCTTCGAAAACCAGGTTCTCCCCTTGCTACGGAAGCAAAAGGGCTTTCAGGATGAGATCACCCTGTGCAACCCCGGTTCGCAGGATGCGGTTTCAATTAGTCTGTGGGATCACAAGAAAGATGCCGACGACTACAACACCCGCGTCTACCCCGAAGTGTTGAAGACCTTGGCGAAATCGATCGATGGAACGCCGCGTGTTCAGACGTTTGAGACGGTCATCTCGACCTTCCATCACGTCCCCGCAGCTGTGTAAGAGCGGCAAACATGTCGTCCCGGAGGGCGGCTCAGGCCGCCCTTCTCGATGATGCTTTGCAAATACTGACAGATTTCAGTGTGCATGATCTGAAGGACCGCTGCGAAGGGGTTATGTCCGGGTTGCCCACCACCCACTAGGTACAAAGTGTGGCGTCTACTCTCCTGAAATCAGTGAGCGCCAAATTGCACATCGCAGATACTGTGCTGCGGATTTCAAGACTCGGTGGCAAGAGCTTGGCAGCGGCCATTCTTACCTTGCTCTATCCAGAAGACTTCACCACGGAGACAGTCCGTATCCGCTTACGCGAGAAACTCAACGACTCCTGTTTCGAGGTTGTACATCGAGCCTGCAATCTTTATGCTGCCGTTGGTTTCAAGGTCCCGAAGCACAGGACTCATTTCCCGAATTTTGGCGATAGTCAATGACACGTTTTTTCGTGCCACGGCGTCTACGAACTCGTAGTTTTTGGCCGACCGTTCCCCAGTGTACTGAGTGGCTTCAATGGCCGGACGAATCTTTGCCAACAACGCCGTGAGATTGCCAAGTTCCACCCCGTCAATGGCACCCTTGATTGCGCCGCAGGCGGTGTGACCCATGACAAGCACGACTTTCGCGCCTGCCGCCTTGCAAGCGAATTCCATGCTGCCCAATATGTCCTCGTCAGCGACGTTCCCTGCCACACGACCGCTGAAGATATAGCCGATACCAAAGTCGAGAATTAACTCGGCGGGCGCTCGAGAGTCAACACAGCCAAAGACAATCGCGGCAGGATACTGTCCCTTCGCAGTCGCCTGGGCTTCGCGCATGAGATCGCGATGCTGCGGTTTGCCCGACCGGAAGCGTTCGTTGCCAGCTTTCATCTGCTGGATGATCGCGTCCGGCGTCATCTTGTCACGCTGCTCCTTGGTGAGGTCTGCGTGGGCGAACACGCCCCCCAAGCTCGCCTGTACTACCCCAAGAGCGGTCGCGACGCCTGCTGCCTTGCAAAAGGTCCGGCGGTCAAATCCAGCCCTCAAATCGCCTGATTGTAAATACCTCATGGCTAAGCTCCTGTGGTCTTCTCAAGGGAAAATCTATAAACACTGCAGCCGTCCCGATCACTGGCAAAACTACCAGTCCGCGATGCTTAATCGCCCAAGCCTCTGCGCCGTGCCCGGATCACCGCCTACTCGTCAATTACTACTCGTTACTATCGACAATTGAGAAATCAACAGGAACCAGAAGACCCAGACAATATTGTGCGGAACTGTTGCTTTCGACAGTTACAAGGGACGGCACGGTCTGGATACGTTATGGCTGGAAAACTAAGACCTGTTGAGGTATCGGCAGCAGTGCTGTTGCTTTCTGCCGTGAAAACCAAGCCACCATTGAAGGGACAACGATGAAAACCACACGGCAACAAGACCTCGTAGGAGGTGAAGCACTATCTCGTCGCGAGTTCCTGGCTCGCTCAGCGGTGGCCGCTGCCACAATCCTTTTATCTGGGGACCTGGTCGTTGCAGCGGAGGGGAAGAAGACCTTCACCATCCTGCACACCAACGACCTCCACTCGAATTTCATCGGGCTGGGCCCGGCCTCGGACTACACGCCGTTCAGCACTGGCGACGACAAGACACTGGGTGGATACGCTCGTCTAGCCGCGTTAATTCGCCAGAGGAAGGAAGCGCGCCAGGGTCTTGGCCCGGTGCTGATCCTGGACGATGGCGACTACAGCATGGGGACCGCCTTCGGCGGGGCCATTCGCGAGACCGGCGCCGAACTGCAACTGCTGTCCCGGATGGGTTACGATGCCACCACCTTCGGAAACCATGAGTTTGACTTCGGTCCCGACGGACTGGGTCAATCGATTGGAGTGGCCGCCAAAGCTGGACATGTTCCTCCGATAGTCGCCTCGAACACCAACTTCGATGGGACAGACGCAACGCTGGCCGATCTCCAGCGTTTGGCGAAGGATGGGGTGATCCGCCGCCATCTCGTGATCGAGCGCGGCGGTGTGCGCTTCGGCATCTTCGGGTTGCTCGGCAAAGAAGCCGGAGTCTACACCCAAGGCGGCGCAGCTTCGTTCCCCGACGCCATCGAGACCGCCAAGGATATGGTGAATGTTCTCCACGAGAAAGAGAAGGTGGATGTGGTTATTTGCCTTAGCCACGGCGGCGTAGCGAGAGGAAAGGACGGGAAATTCACCGGCGGCGATGACGTGCGCGTGGCTGAGGCCGTGCCCGGCATCGACGTGGTCATTGGCGGCCACAGCCATACGGCGCTGCAAGAAGCGATTATCGTCAACGGCCGCACCCCCGTGGTGCAGGCCGGGAAGTATGGACAGTACCTCGGCGAACTGGTGATCACTTTGGACGGCGGCAAGCTGACGGTGGAGTCCTACCAGCTCCACCCGATTGACGACACCATTGCCGGCGACCGGGCCATTGCCGACGAGATCGACGGGTACAAGAAGACTGTCACCATGGTTGTATTCGCGTCCCGCGGTTATAGCATTGATCAGCCGCTAGCGGTAGCGCCGCGGGATCTGCCCAACACTTTCACAGACATCGCCGCCGGCACGCCCCTCGCCAACCTCGTCACCGACTCATTCCGCAAAGCCACCAACGCCGACATCGCAATCACCGCCAATGCAATGATGCGCGCGGGTTTAACACGGGGGAAGTCAGGCGTGCAGACTGTCTACGATGTGTTCGCTGTGGCACCCCTCGGCGCCGGTATCGTGGATACAACGGCAGGCAGCGCCCTGGTGACGGCTTACTTCACGGGCCAGGAGTTGAAGCATATGCTCGAGTTTCTGCTTATGGATAATCCGACCCACCCGGGCGAAACTTTTCCTCGCACCTCGGGCATGAGGTTTCGCTACGATATGTCGCGCCCAATGTTCGACGTCGTAACGGCGATCGAAATAGGAGACCTCGATCACGGTTACCGTGCAATCGAAATCACAGGGAAGGACGAGCGTTTGTACAGCCTCACATGCCCTCTGTTTTTCGGCAAGATAGTTGTGGCCATCCCGACATACACAAAGGGCAAACTGACTCTTGTGCCCAAGAACAAGGAGGGGCAGCCGCTCAAGGAGAAGACCGAGCTACTCTACGATCCTCGTGGCGACACGCCCGACCTGCTTCCCCCGCCGGGTACGGTGGATAAAAGCAGCGTCGACACGATGACGGAGGGAGGTGCAGTTCGGGAGATCAAAGAATGGCAGGCGGTCATGGATTACCTCCGCAGCCTGCCCGTCAAGACCAAGGGCGAACTACCGATGATCCCGGTCGATGATCGCGCCGCAGAGGTCCGGGCAATCAAAGTAGGCTGATCGGCTTTCAACGTTCCTCTTTGATCGGCGGAAAAGAATATTCTTGGTTCTCGCTGTCACCGACACCGATTAAGCCACTGAGAACGATTGCGAGTGGATCACCGTCTATACGGAAGTTACCACTTATGCACTAGTGCGCTTCGGTTCTCGCTTCCGCCACAGTCTTCCTCCGTTCCCTTTCGAACTCATCGTCCTGTACACTCGTGTCACTCGCAACGTCCCTTCTTCTCCGCCGCGAGCAGATTTTCCCATTCCATGCTGGCCGGCTTCCTCCCAAGGGCGAATCGAGAACCTCCGAACGAAAGAGACACCATGACTACGTCCGCACCCTCACCCGATCACATTCTGCAAACCGGTATGGCCTTCTGGGCTTCGAAAACTCTGCTCAGCGCCGTCGAGATGGAAGTCTTTACCGAACTCTCCAAAGGCCCCGAAAGCCTGGAATCGCTGACGGGCCGCCTGGGACTGCACCCTCGCTCCTCTCGAGACTTTCTGGATGCACTGGTCGCGTTAGGTTTCCTTGAGCGACAGAACGGCAATTATGCGAATACGCCCTCGAGCGACGTCTTTCTCGACAAGCGCAAGCCCTCCTACATCGGCGGCATTCTCGAGATGGCGAACAAGCGTCTCTTTCACCATTGGGGACACCTCACCACAGCCTTGCGCACAGGTCAAAACCAGAATGAGGCCACAGGCGACACTGAGACATTCGGCGCCCTCTACGCCGACCCCACCCGGCTCAAGGGATTTCTGCGCGCCATGACCGGCATAAGCCGCGGCGCCAATATGACCATTGCCGCAAAATTTCCCTGGCAGAATTACAAGTCCGCAGCCGACTGCGGCACCGCGCAAGGTGATCTCATCGTGCAGGTGGCGCTCAAGAATCCGCATCTCGCGTGCACTGGATTCGACTTGCCCGAAGTCGCTCCCATCTTTGAGGAATATGTCGAAGGCAACGCGCTTTCCTCACGCGTGAAGTTCAAGGCTGGAAACTTCTTTACGGATCCCCTGCCAAACGTCGACGTCATCATGATGGGACACATCCTGCACGACTGGAACCTCGAAGAGAAGAAGATGCTGATTCGCAAGGCGTACGAGGCCCTGCCACCGGGTGGCGCCTACATCGTTTACGACTCTCTGATTGATGACGACCGTTCCAAGAATGCCTTCGGCCTGTTGGCGAGCCTGAATATGCTGATCGAAACCCCCGGCGGCTTCGATTACACCGGCGCCGACTGCGTAGGCTGGATGAAGGAAGCCGGGTTCCGCGAAACTCGCGTCGAACACCTCATCGGGCCGGATTCGATGGTCGTCGGCATCAAGTAGACCAAACGGGCTGGTCCGGTAAACCGAACGGGCCGGACCAGCCGACTGGTTCAGCCCAACCGCCGATTCGTCACATTCTGCGAACTTTTCCCGCGGCCTTCACGTAATTCTGGTTACGGCCGAATAGCTCGTCGTGGCTGCGCGTAATCTCGTACGACGAATCCAAGGATGAGGAAGGTTTGCCATGGAGTTTTTTACCGATCAGCTAAAGCAAGTCTTAAGAAGACTGGCACGCGCTCCCCTCTTCACCACGATCACACTGATAACGCTGGCCGTTGGCATCGGGGCAAACACGGTCGTTTTCAGCGTGGTTGATGGCGTGCTTTTAAAGCCACTGGCTTATCCCCAGGCAGATCGGCTTGTAGGGATCTGGCATGCCGCGCCCGCGATCGGTTTCGACAACCTGAACATGGCGCCTTATCTTTACTTCATCGATCGGGAACAGAACTCCACATTTGAAGATGTTGGCATGTACAACGGAGACTCGCTGTCCGTTACCGGCGCGGGAGAACCGGAGCATGTGTCTGGAATGGACGTGACCGATGGAACTCTGCCGCTGCTGGGCGTAAGACCGGTTCTGGGGCGTCTTTTCACGCGCCGTGATGACGCGGCCAGCGCGCCCAAGACCATCATTCTTTCCTACAGCTACTGGCAGAAGAAATTCGGCGGCAGTAATTCTGTTGTGGGCCGGACACTCGATGTTGATGGCTCTTCCCGCGAGATCATTGGCGTACTGCCACGAGATTTCCAGTTCCTGGACAACTACAACGCCGCGCTGTTTCTGCCGATGCAACTGGACCGCAGCAAGGTGAAGCTTGGCAACTTCAGCTATCGCGGAATCGCCCGGCTTAGGCCCGGCGTGAGCTTGAAGCAGGCCGATGCGGATATTGATCGCCTATTACCGATTGCAAATCACAGTTTTCCGCCCCCCGACGGATTCAGTGCAGGACTCTTTGAAAAGGTCAAGATCAGCGCAAATCTCCACACGCTCAAGAAGGATGTTGTCGGGGATGTGGGAAATGTCCTTTGGGTCTTGATGGGTTCAATTGTGGTAGTGCTGCTGGTTGCCTGCGCCAACGTCGCCAATCTGCTGCTGGTGCGGGTTGAAGGACGCCGACAGGAATTGGCGATCCGCTCTGCTCTTGGCGCCGGGCGCTCTAACATCACCCTGGGGCTACTGTTCGAAAGTGCCGTTCTGGGAGTTACTGGCGGCGTCATTGGGCTCGCGCTGGCCTTTGCAGCACTTCGCGTGCTGGTGGCGGCTGCTCCCACCGGACTGCCGCGTCTGCACGATATCGGCATCAATTTTCCTGTGCTGCTTTTTGCCGCCGGGACTGCGCTCTTCGTCAGCGTCGTGATCGGCTTACTCCCGGTAATTAAGTACTCCGGAGTGCAGATCAATACCGGCTTGCGCGAAGGCGGCCGTGCCCTGAGCCAGAGCCGAGAACGCCATCGCGCACGCAAGGCGCTGGTGGTCGTGCAGGTAGCCCTGGCGCTCGTCCTGCTGATTTGCTCCGGCCTGATGATCCGCACATTTCAGGCTCTGGCGAACGTTTCGCCCGGATTCGCCGATCCCGCAACCCTGCTGAAGTTCCGCATCTACGTTCCTGAATCGACAGTGCCGGAGACGCAACAGGCAAACGTAGTCCACATGGAGCAGGCGATCGCCGACAAGCTGGCTGCGATCCCCAATGTCTCCTCGGTCGCCTATTCCAGCCACATCCCGATGGACGGAAACGATTCGAACGACGTGCTCTTCGCGCAGGACCGCACCTATCGCGATAATGAAATTCCGCCCATTCGGCGCTTCGTCAACGTGTCTCCAGGTTTCTTCTCGACGATGGGCACTCCGCTCGTGGCCGGGAGAGATCTGACTTGGGCTGAGACCTACCAGAAACGGCCGGTCGCACTGGTGTCGGAAAATCTGGCCCGCGAATACTGGGGCGAACCCGCCAACGCGCTGGGCAAGCACATTCGCGTCGGAAACACCGACGACTGGCGCGAGATCATCGGCGTCGCAAAGAACGTCTATTACGACGGAGTCAGCCAGAAAGCGCCAACCACGGTTTATTGGCCCGTGTTCATGGCCAAATTCGAAGGGGAGCCGGAGACAGTGCGGCGCGGTGTCTCGTTTGTCATTCGCTCTCCACGCGCGGGCTCGTCGGCTTTCATGAGCCAGGTACAGCAGGCAGTATGGTCGATCAACGGTGATTTGCCTTTGGCCGACCCTGCGACGGTTGGAGAACTCTACACCAAGTCGATGGCTCGCACATCATTCACGCTCATCATGCTTTGCGTCGCCGGAGGCATGGCGCTTCTTCTCGGCATCGTCGGCATCTACGGAGTGATCTCCTACGCAGTTTCGCAGCGCACACGCGAGATCGGGATTCGGATGGCGCTCGGCGCGCAACGCGACACACTGACGGGGATGTTTGTGCGACAGGGTCTGTTGCTTGCTGCCATCGGCGTGGCATTTGGCGTAGGAGCAGCCTTTGCCACCATGCGCTTCATGGCATCGATCCTGTTCAAGGTCAGTCCCATGGATCCGTTGACCTATTCACTGGCCACAGCAGTTGTCATCGCAATCGCATGGCTGGCTTGCTACCTGCCCTCGCGCCGCGCAGCGCAGGTCAATCCAGTCAACGCATTACGAGCGGAGTAGCCTCGGACGACTAGACGCTTGAGTGCCCCAATCCATGACGCAGTTTCATCGCGGCATGGGTGGGATCTACGAGTCTCGCGCACTAACTGGAGGTGTCCTCCTGAGCGGAGCGGCTTGGGGCCCCGTGGACAAGCAATGTCCATGGGGTAAGCGGAGCCGAAGGACCTGCTTTTTCCTTTCGACTGTACCTGCACAAAGCCTGGGTGCCCCATCCATGGCGTAGCTTCATCGCCGCATGGGTGGGAGACCACAGTCCCGCATTGCGCGACTTCGAGCCGTAGTGTGACCTTACGCACACCTCATTTTCCATGGCCGCGTAAGAATAAATGCGTCAGGCCAACGGGTTAATTCCCGCTCCGGCCGTGGAGAATGAACATCATGAGCGATCTCGCCCCCCTCGCCGAAGCAGTTGTCGTCGATCCGCTGGTTGGCCATCCCGCCGACTATCACGTCTTTCACAAGTTTCTGGATCGCTGCAAATCGCTGCCGGCCATCACCACCGCAGTCTGTTGGCCGCTCTCGGATGTCGCGCTGAGCGGCGCCGTTGAAGCTGCCCTCGAAGGCCTTATCAAGCCCACGCTGATCGGCGACGAAGCCGCGATGCGCGCCCTGGCCGTAAAAATCGGCGTCGACATCTCGCCTTACCAGATCCTCAACGCTGACAGCGAAGTTAAAGCCGCCGAGCTCAGCGTGAGCATGTGCCGCAGCGGCAACGCCCAGGCCATGATGAAGGGCAGCCTCCACACCGACGAGTTGATGAAAGTCGCCATGCAGCGCGACACCGGCCTGCGTACCTCGCGCCGCATCACCCACGTCTTCGTGATGGATACACCGGCCTACGCGCGTACCCTTCTCATCACCGACGCGGCCATCAACATCAAGCCCGAATTCGAAGATAAGATTCACATCGTGCAGAACGCCATCGACCTTGCCCATGCACTCGGAATTCCCGAGCCTAAAGTCGCTCTGCTCTCTGCCGTTGAGACCGTCAATCCCAAGATTCCGTCCACCATGGAAGCAGCCGCGCTGTGCAAGATGGCCGATCGCGGCCAGATCACCGGCGGCATCCTCGACGGCCCGCTGGCCTTCGATACCGCCGTCAGCGCCCACGCCGCGGAGATCAAACATCTCAACTCGCCCGTCACTGGCCAGGCCGACATTCTCGTCGTGCCCGATCTCGAGAGCGGCAACATGCTCGCCAAGCAACTCGAGTACCTTGGCGGCGCGCAGCTTGCCGGAATCGTCCTGGGCGCGCGGGTACCGGTAATCCTCACCAGCCGCGCCGACTCAGCAGAAACACGTCTCACCAGCTGCGCCGTTGCATGCCTGTTGCACTACGCGACTCATCCGGTCGAGATCGCATAATCTCTTAACCATTCGCAGCAAATCGAGGGCGCCATTCCAAGCGGAACGGCGCCCTTTTTGCGTTCATTCAAACAGGCGGAGTATATGGAAGATCCGGAAATGAGCCCTCCTAAACCTACTTCGCTTTTCCTCTGCTCCTTGACGAAGAAAACGCATATTAGAGATGCAGTCTTGCATCTTAGCTTTCAGTTATTTCTCACCGGCCCGACGCGTTTCGATAAGACTGTCGATCACGCATGTACCAAGGAGAAGCCCTATGGCGTCCGTGGAAAGGCTCAACATCCATCAGAAAGCGCTCCACATCAATCTCGATCCGACCAACTACGGTTCCTTCGCCGAAATTGGCGCTGGCCAGGAAGTCGTGCGATGGTTCCTGGTTGTAGGAGGAGCCTCCGGGACAGTTGCTAAATCGATCTCTGCATATGACAAGGAAGTCAGCGACGATTTGTACGGTTCTGGTGCGCGCTACGTTTCCGGAGAACGCCTCCAGGCCATGCTGGATGGCGAATGGGCCCAACTCATCAACCAATTGAGCAGAAGTCGTGGATCGAACACTCGTTTCTTTTCCTTTGTTGATACCATCTCCGCCCGCAACTACGCCGGAACAAATGAGCCACACGGTTGGGTCGGCCTGCGGTTCCAATTGCAGCCTGGCAGCCAACCGAACGAGATACTTCTCCATATCAACCTCCGGGATCCTTCCAACACCCTCGAGCAGGAGGCGATCGGCATCCTTGGCGTGAACCTTATCTATGCTGTCTTCTACCAATTGGCGAAGAAGGAATCCTTCTTCGAGATTATTGTTCAGGACGTCGAGAAACGCATTGAGATTGACTATGTGGAAGTGCGTGGCCCCGCATTCGAAGGGTGGGATCAGCGCGCGATTCTGGCTAATCTGGTGTCCGCCGGCCTTGCTGAAGCCGTATGTTTTCCCTGTATTGGGCCTCCCGTGCCGCCTATGGAAGTCCTCCACAAGAAACCTACCGTGCTCGCGCCAGGTTCGTTCGAACACGTGGATTCCGCTCATGCGGCAATCCATAATCAACTGCTGGCCTCCGGGATCCAACAACTCCGCGCAGAGTTAACTGAAATAGATCCCGCGCCTGTTGGTTTCTTTTGCTTTTCTGCGATGCCGCTCAGAGAAGAGGATCCCCCGCCGGAAATCTCCGACCTGCTGGAAAGGATCGATGCGCTTCACAAGCATTGCGGTGATGTCTTGCTATTCCGTGAACGCGAACTCTACGGCATGACTTCGCTCGTTAACCGCTACACAAAGGAGCCTATCCGCTTCGTTGTGGGCCTGTCTCTGCTGGTTCGCATATGGGAATATCGCTATAACAAGCTTCCCGGCAGTTTCCTTGAAGCGTTGTCTCGTCTGTTGCCGCAAAACGTCCGCATTTACGCTTATCCGATGAGCACAACGGACCTCCGGCAGGCTGTTGAAAGCATCGCAGCTACCCGATGGCAGTGGACTGATACCAATGGATGGGTCTCTGCTCGCCAGCTTCATCCTCCACCGCCGCTAGGTCATCTCTACGACTACATTCTCGCCAGCAACTTCCTCGTCCCGCTGGAGATTCCGGGGACTCTGAAAACTCGCGAGTAGCCGCGCGGGGGCCGAGCGTGAACACCACCCGCAGCGAAACCGGACGTCATCCTGTGCAAACGTTCAGGATAAGCTGGCGGTTGTGTCATTCTGAGTGAAGTGCCATACGTTGAAAACAAACGAGTTAACTAAAAACGCTGCATAACAGACCATAACAACCTTTATTTTTCACGGTCTGGTCACAGCTCGCCGGTCAAGGCTTTTGTCGTCAGGTCATAAGTGGGCTGAATGTTGCATAAAGAGTAACTTCCGAGTTGGCGGTAACACTCCCGGAATGGCGAGAGCGGACGGTTTCCCACGAAACCGTCAATCGATAGCATTCGTTTCCGATTCCGGCTTGAGCTTTTGCAGGAGCAGAAACAGGCCGCCTCCCAATGCGTATCCCGCAAGCATGCTCAAGAACGCCGAACCTTTCGCTCCACTATTGGAACGTGCCGGATGATACACGGCAAGCCAGTGGGCTACGACAAACTGTGGCACGAAAGAAATCCCGAGGCAAAGCCAGAAGTCAAGGGTTCGTCTCACCCAGGGCTGCACAGCCAGGCATGCAATTAGAGCAGAGACGTAGACGACAAACAACGGCCAGGACCATTCTTCAGGAACATGATGGCCAAGTGTGACAACTATCAGCAGGAGAGCCCCGGCCAAACCAATGAAATAGGCACGCAAATTGATCTTGGCAACGAAGTACTTCGACTTTTTGCGCTTCGGACTGTGCGCCCTCGCTTCTTTGATATCGAACCGCAGTTCATCTCGCTTCTTCGCTCGCGCATGCTCATGGGTTAAACCGCGTCGAGCCATCTCTGAGTCGAGTGCACCGGCAGCTTCTTGCAACAAATCTCTGCGATCACCCGCAATGTGCAGGAGTTCTTCGTCGCTCAGGCTTGCATATCGTTCGTGAAAGCTTGTTTCCACAATCGTCCTCAGCATTTCAGGTTACTCGAAAGAGGCGTTGCGGGACTATCGTGGGCCAACCGGAAATTACTCTTCCGATAACACCCCGCGCATGTATTGTCTAGTTGGTTATTTCCGGTTAGGCGGTGACACGGCCGGAATCGGACCTGCTCAAAGGACCGTTCGGGCATTCAGGGCTTGATCGATACTCCGGATGTTGCTCCCCGCTGGATTGGATTCCAATTGTGATCTTGCTGGATGCGGAACACTCCGTAGGTTGCGAACGCTAGACAAATCCCAATGATCATTGACCGCTTGAGTGGGGTCATTGGGGTCTCTGCCTTGCGATCTTCCTCTGTTTCGAGAAACTCGCTATTTTTCCATGAGAATGTTTTGGCGAGAGAGGACGTCACGATGCCGGAGATGCCGCCAACCAGCCAAACCCATCCGGGCGATACAGGAAGATTGCTAATCATATCCACCTAGTTTCCGCTAAGTATAGCTGCGATTCGCCGTCTGAATAGCAGGTACTTGGCGAGTGGTGGACTACTCGGAAATTACTCCTGCGACAATATGACGATCTAGGTGTTAACCGAGGAGTTATTTCTGGGTTGGCGGTGACTCTCCCAGAATGTTCAGAACCGAATCGGCGGCGCGTCAATTCACATTACTTTTGAGAATCGTTAGCGCACTTTCCCATATCTGGCCGCCCGAGTACGGTCCGTCTCCTTCCGCATCGAATTGCGGTTCGTCGAACCAGACCCAATAGACCGTGTGCGATCCGAGTGAACTATTCTCTTCCCGCGTGAGATTTCCATCCCACGGACCGGAGATGGCAATTACAGCCTCGGGAGGCTCCGAGATGGTCCCTACGGCACCGTTGGCCCAAAAGAAGTCCTCGGATATCCGAACCCGATTTCCTGCGAAGAATCTGAAGTCTGCCATGTGGATGGAGGGGTCTTTAGATCGTTCCCTTTAGGTTAGCAGTCGTCACGGCGGATGGTGGCCTACTCCGGGTTGGCGGTGATACTCCCGGAACGTCCACTCTCACGCGCCTTCTCGCTTTGCATCAACAATGGTTCTTATCTTGGCCATGGCTTTTGGTGCTCCAGTCCCGTACTTTGCGGCCCAATCTAAGAAGCTCTCGAACGAAGAACCAAACGGGTGTCCGTCCAAAGAGGCTCCCGACCTGAGTAGCAATTCGACGAATCCCACATGTCCGGTATGCGCAGCAAGGGAGAGAGCAGTGCCGCCAAACTTGTTTTGCATATCCAACTGAGCACCGCACTGAATCAGTTCTTCGCCGATGGCAGTATTTCCTTCAAGCGCGGCCATCATTAGCAGGGTCCAACTGAAACGGTTTGCGAGGTTGGCATCTCCGCCCGACTGGAGGAAATGGCGAATACGAATAACGTCGCCCTTCTTAATCGCTTTGTGTGCTTCGCGGAAATCCATCGATGAATGATACGTTGCTGCTGGTACCGGGCGAGTCGTGATCACTCATTGGTAAACATCTAGGGTGGCTGTGTATATTTTCGCCGTTTCTTCGCA
>CAWBCZ010000009.1:0-16923 GCA_963787435.1 uncultured Acidobacteriaceae bacterium | reverse complement strand
AACCGAATCTAGTGTTGATCCTTGTCGTCGTCATCGTTCACAGGCTGGCTCAGCCACGGAGTAGACAGGATATTCGGGCCACTGGTTGTTCGAGCATCCCCATGCGCCGGGCCCTTTCGGGGCATCCCCAGTAGTTCTCAGTGGCATCGCTTCCACCCTTGCAGCTTGGATCGTCGAGCGTACAGACGTTGGCCACGCCCACCTTTCCGCCGCGCAGATCGTTCAAATGAATATTGACCCAGGTCGGCGTGTTGACTGCAACGTCAATGTCCTCGTCGGTGATGACGTTGTGCGAAATGATGGTGCCGTTAACAGGAGTCCCGCCGCCGCCGCTATTGATATTGATGCCAACGCGTCCGCCTGTCGCCGTATCGTCCACATCCGCAGATTCTTGGCGATGTAGTTGTTGATAATCACATTGCCGTCCATGTTGTCTGCAGGCAACCCGAAGTTCGGTCCAACGTGAGTATGCAGCGCGACACCGCCGATTCCGTTGCCGATGAGCTTGTTGTGACTGATCACGTGTTGCGAGGAGCGGCCCTGCCCGATGCCATCAGAGAAGATCCCCACCCCCGCACCCCCAACCTGCACGCCGTTATTCTCGACGTCGTTGTCAACAACCGTGACATGGTAAACGCCATGATGTTTCGATCCGATCGCTCCAACGGCGGATGCGACGCAAGCACGATGCCGCACTCGCCTGGATTATCGTTCACGCTGTTCTGGATGATCAGAATGTCGTGGCTCGCTGCAGTCTCGTCGCTTACCAGGATGCCATCATCATTTTTCGTGATCGTAGTTCCAGAAATGGTCGAATTCCAAACGCCGACAAAGTGCAATCCCCCACCACAATCGCCGGTCTCGTCCGTTTCGAATGCCGGCTGTCCGGGACAAGCACCCGGCTCTCCGGTAAATGCCGCGGTGGCCTTTGTATTGTTGACGATTTTGCTATCGCGAAGAGACCACGTCCGAAGCGCTCACCGCAAGAACGCCTTCCCAATTTGCATTCTCAACGGTGAATCCGGCGATATTGACATGACCGAGCCCCGCATTGTCGATTCCGTCGACAAAGATGCCGTTGGCGAGGCCAGTCGCGTCGATGATTGAAACGCCCGCACCTGCTCCGATCAACGAGAGCGGCATTCCGATCACAACGTCTTCCTTGTACGTTCCAGGACCAACGTTGATCACATCCCATGCAGAGGCATGGGCAACAGCTGCTGAAATCGTGGAGTAGCATCCGTGCGAACCTGACGGAGTTCACACACAACGTGGCGGCTGAGGCGCTCTGAGTGGAACTTGCAATCAGAACAGCACAACACAGAAAGGGCGGGGCCCAAAAGCGTGCATGAAACATGGGGACCTCCTGAGGTCAGTTCCGTTGGGAAATCAATTCTGACCGCAGGCAATATGACCGTCAAGCGAAAATGCTAACAATTTCAGCATTCCGCGAATTGATCGCGAGAAGACGCTCGGCATGACAAAAAATTGCAACGCAGACGTGTCCGCTCCGCACTTCTGCATTTCGCAAAGCAGACGGTCACCGCTGAATTATTTTCCTGCGGGAGAAAGCGGCGCTGACAAACCCACTTCGCTAGCCGGCGGCAGCGTGTGCGTGCTCCACCAACGCTGGATGACGTTCTGCCACGCATTGCCGCGGCCTACCCACATCTCGGTTGCGCGATCGTAGCGGGCCATGTTGTTGGCGAGCCAGTACTGGCGGTTGTCGCGCAGCCACGCATCGTTGAAGAGCTGGCCAATTTGCGAGTAGCCATCGCGAATATCCTCAAGGCGTCCGTTGTTCGAACCGATCATGTGCAACGCCTCCGACACTTCGCTCCACCGGCTCTTGTCGCTCGCAAGCGACTGCGCCTTTGCGTAGAGTGATGCAATTTCCTCGCAGCCAGGAATTTGTAGCCGATAAAGTCGATGCGGCGCGCGCCGAGTTCGAGCGCATCAAGCGCTTCGGGATTATCCAGCTTTCCAGCCGCACGCGCCTGCGCGAGAAGTGTGATCGCGCGCTCGGCATGCAAGCGGAGTTCCGGCGCGACCGGCACAAGTTTGGCCGCAACCTGCTGGCCTTCGGGCGAGAACGGGTCGACCCAGAAGTACGAATCCTGCACATCATTCAGGCCCGCCTTATTCAGCGTCGTGTGCGCTGCCATCAGTTCCTGCTGCGCCTGACTGATCTTGCCTGTCGCGTCGCCGTGAAATGCCTGTCCGTAGGAAGCGATGAAGTTGGCCTCAGAGCTTTCGCCCGGCTGCCACGCGGCCGCTGCGCCGAACAGAAGGCCAAACCAGTTTTCGTCGAAAATGCCTTCTCCGTCGTCATTCCAGACCGTGTTCAGCATTCCAGTCGCGCCGAGCTTCTGGCCGTCGCGTACAAACGCACGAATATTGCCGAGCGCCTCGTTGTTGTTGGGATAAACGCGATTCCAGTTGTTCACTCCCGGCGCGACCCAGGTTTCAAGTCCCGACTTGATAAAAGGTTCAAGGTTCTTGGTGAAATCGGGCTTCGCATCATAGTGCCAGGAGACGGCAATCATGTCCTTGGGCAGAGTTCCCACCAGCTCCGGCGAGTTCTCCGCGATGTCGCCCCAGAAGAGAAGCCGCTTGTGGTTGGGCTCGAGCTGCTGGTGAATCTGCGCAAGGAAATTGAGGTAAACCGCGCCAAGTCCCTTTTGCGTCACCTCATCGCGCGTACGTCCCAGGCCAAGTTCAAATGTTTCGTCTGCGCCGATGTGCGCGTATGGCCCCGGAAAGACCTTCGCCAGTTCGCCGAACCACTCGCTGATCTGCGGCAGCGTTCCCGGATCGCCCGGAGCCAGCACTGCGCCATGCGGCGTTTCGCCGAGCGGCGAGTACTGCTCGAACTTGAGCACGTGATGCAGATGGCCGAAAGCCTCCTGCTCGGGAATGATCGTGATGTGATATTTCGCCGCGTACTCGACGAGTTCGCGCCCTTCCTCAGGAGTCATGGCACCACCGGGGAATGCCGCAACCGGCGTGCTGGCGTAGGCAAACGTATGTTCGAAGTATGGCGAAAAGATGTTGTACTTGAACGCCGCCAGCGTGCGAATCTCGCGCTTCAGGAATTCCGCGTTAGGCAGCGGTCCGCGCGACCAGTCGTCAGAGAGTCCGCGATGCGCCATCGCCGGCCAGTCGCGAATGGTTGGAACTAGTAGCACGGCATCTTTGCCGGAGCCGCGAATGAGTTGCTTGACGGTCTGCGCGCCGTAGAAGATGCCTGCGCCCGTCTCAGCAACTACCGTGAGACCCCGTGCAGTCGGATCAATCTTGTACGCCTCTTCCGGTTTCTCGAAGCCGCCCTTCGCAGTAATTCGCTCGAAGCGGACTGTCGCTGCCCTCTCTTTTCCGACAACAATGCCCCGCTCCTTCAGCGACTCTTCGAGGTCCTTCGCAGCGAATTCGTCTTCAGAATTTTTGCCGGAGACGATGCGAAGGCCAGCCGATCCGATCGAGATGGACTTGACCGCCGTGCACTCACGCGGCGCGGGCACCAGGTGCAAATCGGCGCAACTCGACGCAGCGCTAGACTGCGCAATCGCGCCGGAACCGGCGCACACAAAGAGTAACGAAACCAAGGAGGCATCGAGACGCATGAGGCCCTCACCGCAAAGCAATTTGCAGCAAGGCTATAGCATCGCCACCCAGCATGTATAGCCAAGAATTGTCATATCGGCGTCAAATGATCAAAAACTCGTCTATCCGACGCCAAAACGCTCGCCTTACTCTAAGGTCCGCAGCGCCGGATACAGCTTCCTCCACTCCGCATAACCTTTTCTGTACGCGGCGAGATCGGCCGGATCTGGCTCAATGCGCTGCGCCACTTCAATCGCCTGCCCGCATGCAGCATCGAGACTGGCCCAGTGCCCCGTCCCCACCCCGGCCATCAATGCACAACCAAACGCGCCTCCCTCTTCCGCGGTCAGCACTTCCACTGCCTGCCCGTACACTCCGGCCTGGATTTTGCGCCAGAGCGGACCGCGTGCACCTCCGCCGCCCAGCCGCACTGCGCTCAGCGGAATTCCCAGCTCAGAAAACAGCGAGAACGAATCATTCAGCGAATAAGCCACACCCTCCAACACGGCGCGCGTGAAGTGCGGCGCAGTATGAATTGTCGAGAGGCCCGCGAATGCCGCGCGCACCTGCGGATCGAGATGCGGTGTCCGCTCGCCGAGCAGATACGGCGCCCACATCAGCCCTTCGCTTCCTGCCGGAATCTTCTCCGCTGCCGCCGTCATGCTGTCATAATTCTGACCAGCAAAGAATGTCTGTTTCAGCCAATTCAGGCTCAACCCCGCCGATTGCGTCACGCCCATGACGTGCCACACACCCGGCACAGCATGGCAGAACGTGTGCATGCGCCCCTTAGGATCTTTCGTCGGTTGCGCCGTCGCCGCAAACACCACGCCCGACGTGCCGATCGTCCCTGACACCGACCCTGGCTGCAGAATGCCCATGCCAACCGCGCCCGCACCCTGGTCGCCAGCACCTGCAACTACCGGCGTTCCGGCCTTCAATCCCGTAAGCCCTGCGGCCTTGTCGCTGATGCGCGCGCAAATCTCGGGCGATTCGTACACCTTCGGCAACCAGCTTTCCGGGATGCCCGCAGCCTCAGCCACTTCCTTCGACCAGCGCCGATGTGTCACATCCAGCAGCAGCGTACCGCTCGCCTCCTGCACGTCGATCGCAAACTCGCCGGTCAGCCTGTAGCGCACGTAGTCCTTCGGGCACATGATGTGCCGAATCTTCGCGAAGATCTCCGGCTCGTGCGTCTTCACCCACAGCAGTTTGGTCAGGGTGAAATTGGGCAGCGCGGGATTGCACGTAAGTTCGATCAGCTTCTCGTACCCGATCTTCTCCGTCAGCCAGTCGCACTCGGGTTGCGTGCGTGTGTCGCACCAGATCAGCGACGGACGCAGCACCGCGCCGTTTTCGTCCAGCATCACTGCGCCGTGCATCTGCCCGGTCAGCCCGATTCCCGCGATCGGCTGATGCGGCTCCGGCGCAGCGGCCAGCGCCGCCTTGATGGCTTCCTTCGCGGCGTGCCACCAGTCCTCGGGATCCTGCTCCGCCCAGCCCGGATGCGGCGTGCGGAAGGGAGCATGCTCGCACGAAGCTCCGCTGATCAGCTTGCCATCCGCATCAACAATAACGGCCCTCGTACCGCCCGTACCCACGTCCATTCCCAGGAACCACATCGCTTGCACTCCTCGTGTAAATCGGTTTTCTCCGCGCACGCAGCATACCAGCTTTGGTAGAACGCCGGAAAGCGTCGCGCGTGGGCTGAACCGCACTAACCGTTGGTCACGTGGTCTCTGGCCATGTCGGGTTGTCATCTTGAGCGAAGCGGAGCGGAGTCGGAAGATCTGCGGTTGCTTTCGTTAGTGCCACCTCCGATCTTTCGCGGGGGAACAGCATTACTTCCGGATTGGCCACAATCCAACCAGAACGCTGAAACAGACATCCATGCCGGTTCAGTGGTTCAATGAGCGCATTGCCCTGTTCTCGTCAGGTAACAATTGGTTCATGCTCTGCAGCGATCACGGGATTCCGATGAGGAGACCACCACTCATACCGATGGATTGCTGGTGGCCTCCAGCAAAGCTGTAGTCGTAAGCCGGTTCGAGGAACCAGCCGAAACGGTGTTTGCCGGTGGGCCAGAACATGAAGTCTCCTGCCAGCTCACCAGAGATCGAGTTGGTCACTTTTCCGCTCTCTCTGAGATGAACCCATTCCGGACCGACACCCAGCATGAACTCTGCCTTTCGAGATATGGTCCACGGTTTCTTGAAAAGCAGGTCAGTGTCCCATTCCGTTGACATATGCGTGTAGAAGGGCGACACTCCTGCCTCAAGCTCCAGCCAGTTCTCGATGGGTGTCACCTCCGCGGCAAGATTCGGCGCGAACGTTGCTGCGCCCCCACTGAAATTCCAGCTTGTTACTGCGCCAAGCTCAACAATGGCTATAGGGTCTTTGTCTTCAACGGCCTCTTGAGGATGGCCGGAAGACGCCTTAGAGGAAATCTGCCCGTGAGAAGGCAAGCACAAAAACAGGAACAGGTATGCACCAATGAGCTTGAACACGCATGCACGCATAGGCGCCTCCAGGGTAAATTGTGCGTTCCGCCAGCACCAAGAGCGATTCAGCGCCAGGGTTCCACCAGATGGTCCTTGAATTCCCGCGGCAACTCCAGCAGATGTCCAGCATCAACGGAGCGCACCGCCCACTCAATCAGCGAGCGATATTGGTCGAAATGGGTGATATTACCCAGCCATTGCGAACTGGTTTCTGAATTCACCACCACGACATTTGGAACGTCGCACGGGCCGACACAGCCGCTCACGGTTAGCTGAAACCGCTTTAAGAGGCCACGCTTTCGCCACTCATCCTTCAGCCACTCCACTGGCACCTCGGGGCGGTCTTTATGCGTGGCACCGCAACAGCAGCCGTGGCAAACGACCATCTGACCAATCACGCGGCGTTTGGTCTCAAGCATGGTTTCACTCCCTTATTTGATTCTTATATAGTATAGGGGAGTATATTACCTACAAAAGGGAGAACGACTTGTCGCATATCTCGAAAAACAAGACGAAGACTCTTTCTCGCGTCCGGCGCATCAAGGGCCAGGTCGAGGCTATCGAACGGGCTCTTGAAGGAGAGGGCGAATGCGAGGAAATTCTGCAGGTGGTTGCTTCCTGCCGCGGTGCCCTTAACGGATTGATGGCGGAGCTGATCGAAGGCCATTTGCGTTTCCATGTGCTCGACCCGGAGCAAAAAACACGCCCAACACAACTGGCCGCGGCAGACGACCTGATCGCCGTGGTAAAGCGCTATTTCAACTGAAAAGCCAGGAGAGATCATGCCCGTCACCCACGAGCCCGAGACGCGCGTCCATGAAGTCGAACCGCACGCAGCCCACGTTCTTGAGCAGCACCAGGAAAGCGGCCATCACGATCACGAGAACGACCATGAGCACGGCTTCGAACTCGTCGAGGTGCTGCGAGTTGTGTTCGTGGCGCTGGCGGCGGCGGCCGTCTGGTTTCACTTGTGGGAGCCGTTTCATAGCGTCAGCGTGATCGGATTGGTGGCGACGCTGATTGGCGGCTACCCCATCTTCAAGGAGGCGTTTGAGAACATCATTGAGCGCCGCATGACGATGGAACTGTCCATGACCATTGCGCTCGTCTCAGCTCTGGCCATTGGCGAGTTCTTCACTGCGCTGGTCATTACCGCATTTGTACTGGCGGCCGAGATTCTGGAGGGACTGACTGTCGGCCGGGGGCGGCGCGCCATTCAGGACATGCTGGATTTTCTGCCCCAAGTGGCCAGCGTGCTGCGCGGCGGCCAGATTGTCGATGTGCCCACCCAGACCATCCTTCAAGGCGAGATCGTTATCATTCGCCCCGGCAGCCGAATCCCTGTCGATGGCCAGGTTGAAAGCGGCCACTCATTCGTTGAAGAGGCTGCAATCACGGGCGAGCCGATGCCTAGCGAGAAAACGGCGGGCAAGGAAGTGTACGCAGGCACGATCAACCAGGCCGGCAGCCTCCAGGTCCGCGCCGACCGCCTCGGCAAGGAAACCACATTTGGCAAGATCATTGAAGCCGTTGAAAAGGCCGAACATTCGCGCGCGCCCATTCAGAAGATGGCCGACCGCCTGGCCGGATACCTGGTCTACTTCGCTCTCGGCGCTGCGGTCCTCACGTTTCTGATCTCCCACAATATCCGGTCAACGATCTCAGTGATCATTGTTGCTGGAGCTTGCGGCATCGCCGCGGGCACTCCGCTAGCCATCCTCGGCGCCATCGGGCGAGCCGCTCGTCACGGCTCCATCATCAAGGGCGGAATCTACCTTGAGGCGCTGGGACAGCTAAATACCGTCTTCCTCGACAAGACGGGAACCCTCACCTTCGGAATGCCGTTGGTCACCGAAGTCAACCCAGCGCCGGACGTAACCGAGAGTGCGCTTCTCGAAGCCGCAGCCAGTGCTGAAAGCAGTTCGGAACACCCGCTAGGCCGTGCGATTGTTCGCCTTGCTGAGCAGCGGAACATTCCTGTTCCCCAACCTGCTCATTTCGAATACCGGATTGGACGCGGAGTGCTGGCGGAGGTGGAGGGCGAAGCAACTGTTGCCGGCAATCGGCCGCTCCTCGCGGAATTGGGGCTGACACTGCCCGAACGCGCCGCCGCTGAGGGCACGGAGATCTTTGTTGCACGCAACGGAAAGTACATTGGCTCGGTGGTCGTGTCGGATCAGTTGCGGCCCGGCTCCGCTTCCGCCGTAAAGGCCCTCCAGGAGATGAAGATCGATGTCGTCCTGCTGACAGGAGATACCAGGCAAACGGCGAACGCAGTTGCCGGGGAACTCGGCATTCGCAATGTTCACGCCGAACTCCTTCCCGAGCAAAAGACCGCCCAAATCGTAGAGCAGGTGGGGGAAGGGCGCATGGTGGCCATGCTCGGTGATGGCATCAACGATGCACCCGCGCTGAGCGAAGCCACGGTTGGCGTGGCCATGGGCGCGGGAACCGATGTCGCCCGCGAAAGCGCGGATGTGGTGCTGATCGGCAACGATCTCATGAAGTTCGTTGAAACCGTTCGGGTGGCCAGAAGCTGCCGCACCATTATCTTGCAGAATTTCTACGGCACTCTGATCGTCGACACCATCGGCATTGGCTTAGCCGCGGCTGGTTATCTCAATCCACTGCTCGCGGCATTCATCCACGTTGCTTCCGAGTTGACTTTCATCCTGAATTCGACCCGCCTCCTTCCGCCTCGAGAATCGCACCATGTTTCGAGCCGGGACGAGGCGCCGGTCGCAAGCTAAAGGTTGAATGCAATCGGAACTTGATTCAGGCATTTTCAACGCCAAATGGTGCATCATCGCCAAAGCACTCATCGAGTGTCTACGGCTCTGGAGATTGAGCTGATCTTTTGGTTGCGGTTGGGTCACCGCCTATACGGAAGTTACCCCTTATGCACTAGTGCGCTTCGGTTCTCGTTTCCGCCACTGTCTTCCTCCGTTCCCTTTCGAACTCATCGTCATGTAGACTCGTGTCACTCGCAACGTCCCTTCTTCTCCGCCGCGAGCAGATTTTCCCGTTTCATGCTGGCCGGTTTCATCCCAAGGGCGAATCGAGAACCTCCGAACGAAAGAGACACCATGACTACGTCCGCACCCTCACCTGATCACATTCTGCAAACCGGCATGGCCTTCTGGGCTTCGAAAACTCTGCTCAGCGCCGTCGAGATGGAAGTCTTTACCGAACTCGCCAAAGGCCCCGAAAGCCTGGAATCGCTGACGGGCCGGCTGGGACTGCACCCTCGCTCTTCTCGAGACTTTCTGGATGCACTGGTCGCGTTAGGTTTCCTTGAGCGACAGAACGGCAATTATGCGAATACGCCCTCGAGCGATATCTTTCTCGACAAGCGCAAGCCCTCCTACATCGGCGGCATCCTCGAGATGGCGAACAAGCGTCTCTTTCACCATTGGGGACACCTGACCACAGCCTTGCGCACAGGTCAAAATCAGAATGAGGCCTCAGGTGACAAGGAGACATTCGGCGCCCTCTACGCCGACCCCACCCGGCTTAAGGGATTTCTGCGCGCGATGACTGGCATAAGCCGCGGCGCAAATATGGCCATTGCCGCGAAATTTTCCTGGCAAACTACAAGTCCGCTGCCGATTGCGGCACGGCGCAGGGCGATCTAATCGTGCAGGTAGCGCTCAAGAATCCGCATCTCTCTTGCACTGGATTCGACCTGCCCGAAGTCGCGCCGATCTTTGAGGAATATGTCGAAGGGAACGCGCTTTCCGTCACGTCGTTAATTCAAGGCCGGGAAGTTTCTTTACCGATCCACTGCCGAAACATCGACGTCATCATGATGGGTCACATCCTGCATGACTGGAACCTCGAAGAGAAAAAGATGCTGATCCGCAAAGCATACGAGGCCCTGCCTCATGGTGGGGCATATATCGTTTACGAAGCTCTCATCGATGACGACCGATCCAAGAATGCTTTCGGCCTGCTGATGAGCCTGAATATGCTGATCGAAACCCCCGGCGGCTTCGATTACACGGGTGCCGATTGCGTGGGTTGGATGAAAGAAGCCGGCTTCCGGGAAACCCGCGTTGAGCACCTCGTCGGGCCGGACTCCATGGTCGTCGCCATCAAATAACTAAAACCGGCGGCCGTAAACCGATCGTGCCGGACCATCTTGGCTCCACCTCTAACCGCTTTTTCGTCACAATTCTGCGAACTTTTCCCCCTGGTCTTCGCGTAATTCTGGTTACGGCCGCATATCTCGTCGTGGCTGCGTGCTATATCCGCACATGAACCCGAGGGTAAGGAGTTTGCCATGGCGTTTTTCACCGATCAGTTGAAGCAAGTCTTCAGAAGGCTCTCTCGTGCGCCCTTGTTCACCACCATCACCCTGATTACGCTGGCAGTTGGCATTGGAGCGAACACTGTCGTCTTCAGCGTGGTTGAGGGCGTGCTCTTAAAGCCACTTGCCTATCCCCAAGCAGACCGCCTTATAGGGATCTGGCACTCCGCACCTGCGATCGGTTTCGACAACCTTAACATAGCGCCGTATTTATACTTCATTGATCGCGAGCAAAGCACCACCCTTGAAGACGTTGGCATGTACAACGGAGACTCTTGTCCGTTACCGGCGTGGGAAAACCAGAGCATGTATCGGGAATGGATGTAACCGATGGAACGCTGCCGTTGCTCGGCGTAAGACCCGTTCTGGGGAGGCTTTTCACGCGCCGTGACGACGCGGCCAGCGCGCCGAAGACGATCATTCTGTCCTACAACTACTGGCAGAAGAAATTCGGCGGCAGTAATTCCGTTGTGGGGCGGACACTCAATGTTGATGGCACCAACCGCGAGATCATTGGCGTAATGCCAAGAGATTTCCAATTCCTGGACAACTACGACGCCGCAATGTTCTTGCCGATGCAGCTGGATCGCAGCAAGGCCAAGCTCGGCAACTTCAGTTTTCGCGGAATTGCCAAACTCAAACCCGGCGTGACCCTTGAAACAGGCCAACGCGGATTTGGATCGCCTGCTGCCGATCGCCATCCACAGCTTCCCGCCGCCAGATGGATTCAGTGCAGCGATCTTCGAAAAAATCAAGATCAACGCAAACGTTCACACGCTCAAGAGAGATGTAGTTGGCGATGTAGGCAATGTTCTCTGGGTCCTCATGGGATCGATTGTGGTGGTACTGCTGGTTGCCTGCGCCAACGTCGCCAATCTGCTGCTCGTGCGGGTTGAAGGCCGCCGTCAGGAACTGGCCGTTCGTTCTGCTCTTGGCGCCGGACGCGCCAACATCACGATGAGCCTTCTGTTTGAGAGTGCGGTTCTCGGAGTTACGGGCGGCGTGATCGGATTGGCGCTTGCTTTTGCGGCGCTGCGCGTGCTCATAGCGTCTGCTCCCACCGGACTGCCGCGCCTCCACGAAATCGGCATCGATTTTCCGGTCCTGCTTTTCGCTGCCGCAACCGTGCTCTTCGTCAGCGTCGTCATCGGCATGCTTCCGGTAATCAAGTACTCCGGCGTGCAGATCAATACTGGCCTGCGTGAGGGCGGACGCGCCCTGAGCCAGAGCCGCGAACGGCATCGCGCACGCAAGGCGCTGGTCGTCGTGCAGGTAGCTCTCGCACTTGTCCTGTTGATCTGCTCCGGCCTCATGATCCGCACCTTCCGGGCATTGGCGAACGTTTCGCCGGGATTCGCCGATCCCGCATCGCTGCAGAAGTTCCGCATCTACGTTCCTGAATCGACAGTGTCTGAGAAAGAAAAGGCAAACGTAGTTCACCTGGAGCAGGCAATTGCCGACAAGCTTGCTGCCATCCCGAACGTCTCCTCAGTCGCCTATGCCACGGAAATCCCCATGGACGGAAACGATTCGAATGATCTCCTCTACGCGCAGGATCGCACCTATCGCGATAAGCGAACTGCCGCCAATCCGCCGCTTCGTCAATGTGTCTCCCGGATTCTTTTCCACGATGGGTACGCCGTTGGTCGCCGGACGGGAATTGACTTGGGCGGAGACCTACGAGAAGCGACCTGTCGCACTGGTATCGGAAAACCTGGCGCGAGAATATTGGGGCTCACCGGAGAACGCACTGGGCAAGCATATTCGCGTCGCCAACATCGATGACTGGCGCGAGATCATCGGCATCGCAAAGAATGTTTACTTTGACGGAGTGAGTCAGAAACCCCCAACCACGGTATATTGGCCAGTGTTTATGGACAAATTCGAAGGGCAACCGGAGACAGTACGGCGCGGCGTAACGTTTATTATTCGCTCGCCTCGCGCAGGCTCCGCAGCTTTCATGAGTCAGGTGCAGCAGGCAGTTTGGTCCATCAATGGCGATCTGCCGCTGGCGGATCCGGCTACGGTAAGCGAACTCTACACCAAGTCGATGGCGCGCACTTCCTTCACCCTCATCATGCTGTGCGTCGCCGGAGGCATGGCTCTGCTTCTCGGCATCGTCGGCATCTACGGCGTGATTTCTTATGCAGTTTCGCAGCGCACACGGGAGATCGGAATTCGCATGGCGCTCGGTGCTCAACGCGACGCCCTCACGAGTATGTTTGTCCGTCAGGGGCTGGTGCTGGCTGCGATTGGGGCGGTTTTCGGAGTTGCCGCAGCCTTTGCCACCATGCGATTCATGGCATCGATCCTTTTCAAGGTCAGTCCTATGGATCCATGGACTTACTCACTCGCTACAGTATTTGTGATCGGGATTGCCTGGCTGGCCTGCTACCTGCCCTCGCGGCGCGCGTCCCAAGTCAATCCAACCAATGCCCTGCGAGCAGAATAGCCTCGGACGACTAGACGCTTGAGTGCCCCAATCCATGACGCAGTTTCATCGCGGCATGGGTGGGATCTACGAGTCTCGAGCACTAACTGTTCCTCCTGAGCGGAGCAGCTTGGGCCCCGCTGACAATTGTCAGTGGGGCATGCGGAGCGAAGGAACTGCTGTTTCTTTCCACTGCACCTCCACAAATCCGGGTGCCCCATCCATGGCGTAGCTTCATCGCCGCATGGGGGGAGGCAACGGAGTCCCGCATTGCGCGACTTCGAGCCGTAGTGTGACCTTCCGCACACCCCATTTTCCACGGCCGCGTAAGAATGAAAGCGTCAGGCCGATAGGGTTACTTCCCGCACCGGCCGTGGAGAATGAACACCATGAGTGATCTTGCCCCCCTCGCCGAAGCGGTTGTCGTCGACCCGTTGGTTGGCCATCCCGCCGACTATCACGTCTTTCACAAGTTTCTGGATCGCTGCAAGTCACTGCCCGCTATCACCACTGCGGTCTGCTGGCCGCTTTCCGACGTCGCTCTGAGCGGCGCCGTTGAAGCGGCTATCGAAGGCCTCATCAAGCCCACGCTCATCGGCGATGAAGCTGAAATGCGCGCGCTGGCCGCAAAAATTGGCGTCGACATCTCGCCGTACCCGATTCTTGATGCGGACAATGAAGTTAAAGCCGCCGAGATCAGCGTAAGTATGTGCCGCAGCGGCGGCGCCCAGGCCATGATGAAGGGCAGCCTGCATACCGACGAGTTAATGAAGGTCGCCATGGCGCGCGATACCGGCCTGCGTACGTCGCGCCGCATCACCCACGTGTTCGTAATGGATACGCCCGCGTATGCTCGTACTCTGCTCATCTCCGACGCCGCCATCAATATCAAGCCGGAGTTCGAAGACAAGATTCACATCGTGCAAAATGCCATCGACCTGGCTCACGCACTCGGCATTCCCGAGCCTAAAGTTGCGCTCCTTTCTGCCGTTGAAACCGTCAATCCCAAGATTCCTTCCACCATGGAAGCGGCGGCGCTGTGCAAGATGGCCGATCGCGGCCAAATAACCGGGGGCATCCTTGACGGACCATTGGCCTTCGATACTGCGGTCAGCAAGCATGCAGCGGAAATCAAGCATCTGAATTCGCCCGTCACCGGCCAGGCTGACATTCTTATCGTTCCCGATCTCGAAAGCGGCAACATGCTCGCCAAGCAGCTTGAATACCTCGGTGGCGCGCAACTTGCCGGCATCGTCCTCGGCGCACGCGTCCCCGTCATCCTGACCAGCCGCGCAGACTCCGCCGAAACCCGTCTCACCAGTTGCGCAGTAGCATGCCTTTTGCATTATGCGACGCATCCCGTTGAAGTCGCGTAGCCTCAGAAAGAGAACCATTCGCAATCTCATTAGGGCGTCAATTCCATTGGAATTGCGCCCTTCTGCTTTCATTCAAGCCGGGGCCGTATTTGGATGCGTCAACTTCCGCATCCGCGGTGAATCGATCAGAACTGCTCTGAACGCGTTTCAATTGCTTCACGAGCGCGGGCGGCCCGTTTCAATGGTGCATTGTGGGATGGTTCCGCAGACGGGCACGACGTCGCCGACCTCGCTTACCAATGCCGATGAGTTCCCCCGTTGCGTCCTCGTTCCACGCATAAAGGGTGATTCCACTTCGACGGAAATGTACCGTTTCGCCCTCTCGGAACGGGTGGAATGCGACTAATGTTCGCATTTCCCTGGAATCCAGGATGCTTTTCTGTCCGGCCGCACAAATCTTACGAAACCTTTAGGCCCTTTATCCCCGTTTCGCTTTATATTCTTGTGCGGGTCCATTCGGGCCACTCGTAACGAGTTGTCTGCAAAGGAGTCAATCATGTTCAAACGAATGAACTTCGCATTGGCCATTGCCATGTTTGTGGCAAGTTGGCCCATGGTAGGAAACGCGGTTCCACAAAAGCAACCCGTACCGAAATCGCCGGATCCCCAGGTACTCGACGAGGATGAGGTCAAGCAATTGTTGCTCTCATGGATACCGATAAGAACGGCATGATCTCCAAGCAAGAGTGGATGAAGTTCATGGAAGCGGAATTCAATCGACTGGATAAGAACAAAAGCGGAGAACTGGACGTCAAGGAAATCTCGCAATCGAAAGTGCGTGTTCGCTGCTTCGCGAGTATGGGGAAGTAGGCGGGTGGCCCTGGGTCTCTTCACCTGGACGAGAGAGTCTCATGCTGTTGAAATCTCGCTCAAATCCGAGTTCCGGGCGAGATGTGGGCAATTCGGAAGTTTCTAATTTTACATGCTGCGCCACAGCCGTCCGTTAAGCAGGCGTGATCTGGAAGATGCGGAGATGGGTCCTCGTAAACCTACTCCCTTTCCCTCTGTTCTTGACGAAGAAAACGCATATTAAAGGTGCGGTGGTGCATCTTAAGCCCTCAGTTATGCCTCACCGGCACAACGCGCTTCGATAAGACTGTCGATCACGCATGTACCAAGGAGAAGCCTTATGGCATCGGCGGAAAGGCTCAACACTCATCAGAAAGCGCTCCGCATCAATCTAGACCCGACCAGCTACGGCTCCTTTGCCGAAATTGGCGCAGGCCAGGAAGTGGTGCGATGGTTCTTGGTTGTCGGAGGAGCCTCCGGGACAGTTGCTAAATCGATCTCCGCCTATGACAAGGAAGTCAGCGACGATTTGTACGGTTCTGGTGCGCGCTACGTTTCCGGAGAACGGCTGCAAGCCATGCTGGATGGCGAATGGGCCCAACTCATCAACCAATTGAACAAAAGCCGTGGATCGAACACTCGCTTCTTTTCATTTGTCGATACTATCTCCGCTCGCAACTACGCCGGAACAAATGAGCCTCACGGTTGGGTCGGCCTGCGGTTTCAGTTGCAGCCTGGCGGCCAACCGAACGACATCGTTCTCCATATCAACCTGCGCGACCCTTCCAACGCCCTTGAGCAGGAGGCTGTCGGCATCCTGGGCGTGAACCTTATCCATGCTGTCTTCTATCAATTGGAGGCGAAAGAATCGTTCTTCGAGAATATTGCTCAGGATCTCGAGAAGCGTATTGAAATTGACTATGTGGAGGTGCGCGGCGCCGACTTCGAAGGGTGGGATCAGCGCACGATTCTGGCTCAACTTGTGTGCGCAGGGCTTGCTGAAGCCGTCTGTTTTCCCTGCAGCGGGCCGCCCGTCCCGCCTATCGAAGTCCTCCACAGAAAAGCTACCGTGCTCGCGCCAGGATCGTTTGAACACGTAGATTCCGCTCATGCGGCAATCCATAATCAACTGCTGGCATCGGGGATCCAACAGCTCCGCTGAGAGTTTGCTGAAAAGTATCCCGCGCCAATGGGTTTCTTTTGCTTTTCTGCGATGCCGCTCCGGGAAGAAGATCCCCCTCCGGCAATCTCAGATTTGCTGGAACGGATTGATGCCCTTCATGCGCATTGCGGGGATGTTCTGCTGTTCCGTGATCGAGAACTTTACGGCATGACCACTCTCGTGAGCCGCCACACGAAGGAACCAATCCGCTTCGTGGTGGGCCTGTCCCTGCTGGTTCGCATCTGGGAGTATCGCTACAACAAGTCTCCCCGGCAGCTTTCTTGAAGCTTTGTCTCGTCTCTTGCCGCAGAACGTTCGCATTTACGCATATCCGATGAACTCACGGGACCTCGAGCAAGCGGTTCAAAGCATCTCTGCCACGAATTGGCATTGGACTGAGACGAACGGATGGGTCTCTGCACGGCAGCTACATCCCCCACCGCCGCTCGATCACCTTTACGACTACGTTCTCGCAAGCAATTTTCTTGTCCCATTGGAGATTCCGGGGACTCTGAAAACTCGCGAGTAGCCGCGCGGGGCCGAGCGTGAACACCACCCGCAGCGAAACCGGATGTCATCCTGCACAAAACGTTCAGGATAAGCTGGCGGTGGTGTCATTCACTCAGAACGGGGCCCGAACTCTGCCCCGAAGAGCGACCCTCGCTTTTTGGGGCAGAGTTCGGGGGTGGTAGCGAAGAATCTGCTTTTTGCACTTCCAGACACCACTAGCTCTGCAGAGAATTCAGATCGCA
>CAWBCZ010000008.1:0-104388 GCA_963787435.1 uncultured Acidobacteriaceae bacterium | reverse complement strand
GGGAACGGCCATCCGCGGCCAAAGCTTATTGTCTTTGATCACTGCAAGCATGTTCTTCTGGAGGGCATCACCGTTCAGAACTCGCCGATGTGGCAGGTGGTTCCGTATTACTCAGATGACGTGACTATACGAAACATCCGGGTTCTCGCGCCACCAAATTGGCCGAATACCGATGCAGTGGATCCTTTTTCCTCATCGCATGTTGTGATCGACCATCTTTATGCGGACGTGGGGGACGACAATATTGCAATCAAATCCCGTCCCATCAATTCTCGGGGCCCGACGATCCGAGCCGCGATATCACCATCACGGACTGCATTTTTCTGCATGGGCACGGGCTTTCAGTGGGGAGCGAGATTGCGGGAGGCGTTCAGAACGTTCACGCAGAGCGGATTCGTTTTGAAGGCACCGACAATGGAATTCGCATCAAGTTAAACAGAGACCGGGCAATGACGTGGGGCTTCTGAGCTTTCGCAACATCGAAATGAAGGATGTGAAGAACGCACTAATCATCAGTGAGTATTATCCGAAGGTTTTGCCGCCTGATGGGGAAGCAGCACAACCCATCACCCGGCTGACCCCGCATTTCCACGACATCACACTCGATGATGTCACGGCCACCGGAATTGAATCAGCAGGCGCAATCGTTGGGCTGCCAGAGGCGCCAATCGCGAGCGTAGTATTTCGAAATGTCAAGATCAGCGCTCGCAAAGGGCTAACGATCGGCTATGCGGATGTTTCAGGGAAAGACATAATCGTACGAGTTGAAGAAGGGCAGCCGATCTTCAAGATGACAGGTGCAGAGGTTTCATTGCACTGAGCGGGACTGCTCGTGCGTGATGCCAGGCAAAATCCGGAATTGACATCTGACAGTTCAGCGGTTTGACATATCGCGATGGCCTCGCCAGAAGCGTGTGGCGCAGCGCGCCGACCCAGAAAGACGGCGCGATGTGACGATCAAAGAGGTTTTCCGTTACGTTTTTAGCAATTACTTCCTCATTGGCCTCGAGCAGATTGAGATATCGTGGCCCCATCTTCGCAGCAACTTTAAAGCCCACGTGCAGCAATTGACGCAGGCTGGCGTTGTAGTCTGCCGCTCCAGGTACATGCCGCAAGGCAGATGTGTACTGCGTCGATGACCAGCCTTCAACGTCGCCGGGCAATGGCAACTTTGAGGTGTCGATGTCGATGACCGCAGCGTAAGGCGCGCACAGTTCGTCCCGATGAGCATAGGCTTCCGCATAAATCTCTTTGGCCAGTTTCAGCCCTTCGCCATCGGACTCAGCCAGGCCAATCAACTCTTCCAGCCATGTCGTACCGGCCGTTTTCAGGTGCACTCCGGCGTCAAAACGCTTCATGGTCGCGTGAATTGCAGGGTAGATCGAGAATTTGTCACTTCCGGAGTGCACGCTCAGCTTGAGATTGTCCGGAAGTCCGAAGTGTGCCGTCGCGTAGGCAATAGCCGCAACATCGAGTGCGAATTCATGCTCGAACTGCGCTACATCTCCCACGTAGTTGACGCCCTTATTGAACCGACCACTGAATTTCGGTGCGATGGTTTGGATGGGAATGCCCTCATCGGCAATTGCCGCCAGGATGATAAGCAACTCAACCGGGCTCTGTGCCATGTCGGTCTCGTCCATCGAGACTTCAGGAATGAAATTGCCTTCACCTTTGGCTCTTAGAATGATGCGGTAGACTACGCCTGCTCTTTGCACGGCGGTCAAATACTTCTGCGCTGTCTTCCGCAGGATCGCGGGCGTGATCTCAATGGAATCGCTTGTGCCTTCGAGTTGAATCCGTCCTAGAAGTCCGGAACGCCGCTTCACAAATTCATCAATGCCGTCCGAGGCCTGCGGGAGGCCAATATAGTCGGCAACATCGATGGTGTAGAAGTCGCATGCACTCAGGAACCGGCCTACCGTCTGCGATGTAATGTGGTCGGCGTCGCAGAAGTACGGATGTTTCCAATCGAGCGCCTTGACCGCTGCATCGGCAGACTGCCGCACTGAAAGCGGCTCGGAGCCAATTATTGTGTGTTCGCGGTTCGATTTATTCCACACAGGAATGACCTCGATGCCGCTTTCAAGAGCCTGGATGCAGGCGCGCAACTGTGGCTTGGCCTGATGCGCGAATCTGTCTCCGGTTCCGACCGAATACTTACTCAGCTTCATGCCTGGAGGCTCCATTGTTGCTCCTATCTCGCGCGGGATGCTCGCCGCAGTATCGCCGTGGTCTGACCAGTCATGAGGTCAGACCACAAGTATACATATCGCCGAGTAGAGCGCCATGAGGTCCCCGGACAAGTTTTTCAGCGCGGTGGATGGCCACAAGTGCTAATCTCGCTCTGAAACCGGAATAAGGAAAGTGCCTATCATGCAGCGAATAAGACAGGAATTGCCAGAGACCCATCGGACGATGCACGTGGTCAACCACATACGTGCATTGATCGAGAACGGCACTTTGCAGCCAGGAGACAAGATTCCGCCCGAGCGCGAGTTCGCGAACTCTCTGAAGATCAGCCGAGCGAGCCTGCGCTCTGGCATCGGCTACCTGGCTGCAATGGGCGTCATGAAAGTCCGACATGGGATAGGTACCTTCGTCGCGGATGGTCCGCCCGAGTTTGGCAAGGCGTCTCTCGGGATCATTGGCGCTCTGCACGGATTTCAGTCGTGGCAAATGTTTGAGGCGCGCATCATTCTTGAAAGCAACCTGGCCAGTCTAGCTGCCGAGCGCGGTAGGGAGGAGCACTACGTATTGATGGCCGAAGAGGTCGCAGAGATGTTCGGCGCATTGACCAACCCCACGGACTATCTCATTCATGACGTGCTTTTTCACCGGATTATTGCGCAGGCCTCGGGCAATCCGATTCTTGCGGCGATCATGGAGACGGTGACGTCATCGATGTATGACAAGCGCCGCAAAACCGTTGAACGTGCAACAGATCTGAGGGAGTCGGCGGAAATGCATCGCGAAATCTATCGAGCCATTCGCGCTCGAAAGCCGCATGATGCGCGGAACCTCATGGAGCAGCATCTGCGCATGGCGCAAGCCGCGCAGGGAATGGAACGCCCCTCGGATCGAAAATCAGCTTACGCAGCATCCAAAATCAGAAAATCGCGATTGAAGTCCGCCGCTTCGTGACGGAGGAATCCGGCGTCCTTTGATCATTTCTAGCAAGAGACCCGGGTGGCAGAACGCGCTTCCAGAGAGTCTTTGCGCTTGACGATGGCATAATCCGCGTCAGGTTCCGGGATGCGTGGAGGTGACCTGCTCGATCAGTTGGCGCTTTTGCCTGCGAGGGTTATCGACGAGTCGGGAGGGAATATCGACTCATCGTCCGCCTAGACTCAGTCGTACGGAATCCACCTCTGCAGCCCCGGAGTCATGAACCTGGGGAGCGCCGTGCCGGCCAGTAAGAAATGCATGTAAAAGACGAAGATATTTTGGTCACGTGAGCCTCGTATTCGCCCTGTCGAGATACTCACGTCCGGCGATTCAGGGTGGTTGCTGACGCTCCGGAACAGGCAGGGATTTCCCTATTGACAGGGCATACAACTTTACAGGACACTGTTTGCGCTCTAAATAGTGGTCAGACCACGCAATCAGATTCCTTCCACGGCGCTTGCAGGAAGGCTCTTGGTGCCTGGCAATTTTAAAGCAGAAACTTTAGGAGGCAAGTTCGACATGAGCGGCACGCCTTTCTTTTTCAATCGCGCTAGAGTACTCCGCGTTTTCCAACCGAAACTCATCAGTGCGCAGTGGATGAGATGCCTGGCCGGGATCCTCCTGCTGATCTTTGCCATCCCCGCGACGGCGCAACTCACAGGAAAAGGCTCGATCACAGGCACCATTACTGATTCGACGGGTGCAGTTATTCCGGGCGCCACAGTTGCTGCCACTAACAATGCTACAAAGATCACTACGACCACCACTACGACCGGGGCGGGTCTCTACAACTTCGTCAATCTCGACCCAGGCATCTACTCCGTAACCACGATTGCGAAAGGCTTCGAGAGGCTGGTGCAGGAGAACATCCACGTGAATGCGACGGAGTCACAAGCATATAACCCGGTGCTGACGGTCGGTCGCTCTGAAACAGAGATCACGGTAACCGGCGAGCCGCCGCAGCTTGAAACGAGCAACGCGACACTCGGCGCGACGATGGAAAACGAGACGTACTCCGCGCTGCCAATCGAGATGGGCGCCTATGGCAACGCCGACCAGAGACGAGCGACGGACTTTGTGTATCTGATGCCAGGCGTGCAAGGCAACGTAACCAACGGAAACGCTACAACTAATACAGGCGTCGTAAATGGATCGGGCAGCCGCGGTGCTGTTTCAGCTGTCTACATTGACGGCGTTCCCTTTGTGCGCGCCGGCGGCAACGGCGATCCGCGCTTTGTGTGGACTGCGATTTCAGTTGATGCGGTGGACCAGTTCCAGGTCCAGACGACTGGCTACTCGTCGGTCTATGAAGGCCAGGGAGTGATGAACTACACAATCAAGCAGGGCGGAGCCAATCTGCACGGTTCTGTCTATGAGTTCTTCAGAAATACGGCTCTTGACAGTTGGGGATGGTTTGGAAAGATCCCCAATCCGGCGACGGGATTGCCAGTCAAGCCCATCGAACACAGCAACGAGTACGGCGTTAACATCGGTGGTCCGCTGATCCCGTTTGGCGGGTGGAAGCAAAAGCTCTTCTTCTACGGCAACTACAACGGCTTCAGGTACAGCAGCGCAACCCCGACGCCGATGACCTTTCCCACGATTGCGCAGCAACAGGGCGACTTCAGTGCAACAGGGATCAAGATCTACGACCCATTAACGCAAGCCTCTTGCACCGCGCACAGCACTAACGGCCCATGTAGATACCAGTATGGCTATGGAGCGGGCACGGGCCCAGGTCCCGCTGGCAATCCGGTGGCGACTGGCGCTCCGGTCAACGTCATTCCATCCAGTGAATTCTCTGCGGTTGCAACGAGCATGCAGAGCTTCCTCCCGACGCTGTCGAGCCAGAGTCTGCAAAACAATTACGTCGCACCCAACGCAACCGGACTCGTCAATTGGTCTACCACAGAGCGCATCGACTACACCATGAATTCACGGGACACGCTCACGCTTGAGGCGGCAATTGGAAGGCAGGCGAGTTCAGTTCCGGTAGGCCAGACAACCGCGGGCCGCAATGTTGGGCCGGTTCCTTACAACTACGGGCAGGCCTACGCCCCAAAGACAGCGGTGGGAATCATTCAGGAGACGCATGTCTTCTCGCCGCATGTTCTTAACCAGGTCAAGTGGGGTTACGCCCGGTACAACGGGCCCACGTTCAATCCAAACCAGGCGTCCGCTTACGCCGCTACAGCGATGGGCATGTCTGGATTGCCGCAAGGACAAGCGCAGCAGACTTTCCCCATAGTGACATTTGCGGGGTCGGATGCGCCGACCAATTGGGGTGGCACAACTGCCAACGTGACCCTCGCAGAGAACTATACTGTGCTGGATAACCTGCAATGGACGGTGGGCAATCATTCACTCACGTTCGGCGGGCAGGTGGCATGGCTCCAGTACAACGTGATCAATGCCACGGGCGGATCAACCCCGATTACTCTCGCCGCTGCGGTCACTGAGACCGCGGGAATCAATGCTTCAAGCACTTCGTCCCCGAAGTTTGTTGCTACGCCCAGCACCGGGGTAGCGTACGCGAGTTTTCTCATCGGCGAAGTGGACAAGGGTAGCTTTACGCAATATCTGCAAAACGAGTTCGGCGCGCGCTTCCGCGCCATATCACCCTATATCCAGGACAACTGGAAGGTGACCCCCAGGCTAACCCTCGATCTTGGCCTCCGGTGGGACTACTTCCCATCCGTCACGGAAGTGCACAACGCCGGGAGTTTCTTCAGTCCCACGCTTGCAAATCCGGTTACCGGAGTAAATGGAGCTCTGCAGTTCACCGGTCATGGAGCCGGCACGTGTGACTGCTCCACGCCAGTAAACAACTACTTCAAGAATTTCGGACCCCGCATCGGTGTGGCGTTTCAGATCGACCCGAAAACTGTCCTCCGCACCAGTTATGGAGTCATGTTCACACACGGCAATGCGGTCGGTGGACTCGCTACGAGCCTTGGAACTCTGGGCTTCTCAGCTGCGCCTTCGTTCTCGGCTAACGGTTCCTTGTTAAGCACGATGCCACTCACGGGAACCAATGGAGCTATTCCTTCATTCCAGCCTGCGGCTGGCGTCGCTTCGGGCCCGGCATACGGTACTGGCTATACCACGACTTCAAGTTATACGGGCACGCCATCATCCATGGGATATGTTGACCCGTATATCGGCGGTCGCGCCCCAGAGTACATAAACTGGAGCTTTGGCTTCCAACGACAGCTGACCAACGCAATGACCGCAACAGTGACCTATGTGGGATCAGCAGGCCACTTCCTGCAGACCGACGGCGGAAATCCTCGTGGGTATTGGTCTGATCAACTTGATCCGAAATACCTCTACCTGGGATCGACGCTGGCTTCCACCGGTGCCAATATTGCGACAGCGTGCGCGGCCAACGGCCTAAGCTGCCCGGCGAACTTCAATACAAGTCAACCATTGAGCCAGGCCCTGAAGCCATTTCCGAATCAGACGGTAAGTGATTCCTTCGCCTACACAGGCAACGCCGACTATAACGGCTTGCAGTTGCTCCTGAACATGCGAGCGTGGCACGGATTCACGCTGAACACGAACTACACATTCTCACGGGCCCTTGACGACGGAGGCACTTTCCGAACCGGCTATGCCATTCCAGCAGGAACCATCGCCAATGAGCCCAACGCTTCGTTTCCAGCGGACAGAATTGAATGGGGAGTATCCACCTCCAATCAGCCGCAGCATTTAGTCTTGACGGGCGTTTGGAATTTGCCATTCGGCAAGACGATTCTCGTTGGAAGCTCCCTGGAGAGGGCAATCCTGGGAGGCTTCTCGTTCTCCAGTATCTACCAGGCATTCTCGGGCTCTCCGTTGGCCATCACTGCGACAGCCTGCCAGACAAACCCGGCGCAGATCACGTGTAACCCAACGCTCAATCCCAACTACACGAGTAAGTCGGCACGCCAAAACGGCAAATGGGGGCACGGAGTCAACTGGTCCAATTACAACCAGTCATCGAATCCCGGCTCTTACTTCATTGTCCCCAGCGTTGGCAGCACGACAACCGCGCCAACAGGGCCATTTGTAGCGCCGGCGCCTCCGTCTGGACAGACGACGTTGCTCAATACCGCAATTGCGCCCGCCTATACCTTTGGAAACTCGCCTCGTACCGCACCATACAACCTGTACGGCCCCGGCAATTACCAACTCGATCTTGCCTTGGTACGCAGTTTTCCGCTGCGTTTTACGGAATCGGCAAAGTTGGATTTCCGTGCCGAGTGGTACAACATCACCAACCACACTCTGTTTGCTGTTGCCAGTGCCCAGGTTGGGAACGCGAGCTTCGGACAGGTTACCCAGAGCCCGATCTTCAACCGCAAGGCCGCACAGTTCTCGGCGCGTATTGAGTTCTAAACGAAATCCGTGAGACGAGGCCCCTCAAAAGAGGGGCTTCGTCTTTTTTGTTTGAATGCTAGATCACAATGATTGGCGTCTCAAGTTCTGGAGTGCAATCTGATTGCGGATGGTTGCCTAGATTCTGCTTGCCGGAGCCATCCCGGCTCTTCCTTCCGTCGTTGGTACCAGTCCGCCTGCGGAGTCCCTCAAGCGTGCCCGCATTTCGCACCTTCCGCGAACCGAGCGCTCCCGTTGGATCAGTTATATGCGACTCTCCGATACGGAACGCACGGCTGAGAAAGACGCATTTTACGCGGAGCTAAAGCGCACGGAAATCATAGCCACGGCGACAAGCCTATTCATGACACACTGAATGAACTCTCGAAGAATCGCCAAACCGGTTACAGGTGGATTGGTTCAGGTCCGCAAGCCGCAGGAGCACGCCGAATCAAAATGAAGAAATATTGCCGTCTTTTCGTGTTTGCGTTTCTAGCTGCCCTGGTCGCAAGGCCGATTTCGAATGTGGGTGCTGCGGAGTTGCCCTTATCGCAACGCGCTGCGAACGCGGCGATTGAGCGGTGGCCGGATGGTCGTTTTGTACCCGCCGGCCAGAAATGGGCGTGGAATTACGAGCTGGGAACTTTGCTGGAAGGCATGGATTCTGTGTGGTTGAACACCGCCGATGCGCGCTACTTTAATTACGTCAAGAGCTCGGTCGATCAATTTGTGGAGCCCGATGGATCTATTCCCACGCGGAAGGTTGAAGAGTATCAGCTCGACAATATTCTTCTGGGGCGCCAGCTTCTCTTGCTCTACGGTGTTACCCAGGAGCCACGCTATGCCAAGGCTGCCGAGTTGCTCTACCAGCAGCTGGTGCACCAGCCACGCACTCCCTCCGGTGGCTTCTGGCACAAGCAACGATATCCCAACCAGATGTGGCTCGACGGGCTGTACATGGCCGAGCCGTTCTACGCCGAATACGCCGCGACATTTCATCATCCCGAGGCCTTCGCCGACATCACGCACCAGTTCGTGCTAATGGATAGGCATGCTCGGGATCCGAAGACGGGTCTGCTTTATCACGGATGGGACGAATCGAAGCAGCAGCGCTGGGCCGACAAGCAAACCGGCCTGTCCTCGCAATTCTGGGCACGGGCGATGAGCTGGTACATGATGGCGCTCGTCGACACGTTGCCTTACTATCCAGCCGATGACCCAGGCCGAAAAGAACTGATCACCCAGCTCGAGCGCGATGCTGCCGCGGTGGCGCGATATCAGGACCGGGCATCCGGTCTCTGGTATCAGGTACTCGATAAGGGAGTTGAAAAGGGCAATTATCCCGAATCCTCAGCTTCATGCATGTTTGTCTATGCGTTCGCGAAGGGTGTGCGCAGGGGCTATCTTCCCGCTCGATATCTGACGAACTCTGACCGCGGGTATCGCGGGATTCTGAGTCAATTCATTCAGACGGGGCCTGAGAATGACGTGTCGTTGACCAGGACGGTGAAAGGGGCGGGCCTTGGAGGCGACCCCTACAGGGATGGAAGCTACGCCTACTACATCAGCGAAAAGGTCGGCACTAACGACCCCAAGGGCATTGGCGCGTTTCTGATGGCCAGCACAGAAATGGAGAACTCCAGCAGCGCAAAGCTGGGGCGTGGAGACACGATTCTGCTGGACTCATGGTTCAACAGCCAGAGGCGACCCGACGCATTCGGTCAACAGGTTTACTTCCACTACAAATGGGACGACCAGAGCAACAGCGGGTTCTCCCTGTTCGGCCACATATTCAGAAAATTCGGCGCGCAGACTGCAACGCTCGATTCAGAGCCAACGCTGGCGGCGCTGCGGCAGGCACAGGTTTACATCATCGTCTCTCCTGACATTCCCGCGAAGAATCCAACGCCCCACTACATGCAATCAGAAGACGCAACGCAAATTGCAAATTGGGTCAAAGCGGGCGGCGTGCTGATGATCATGGAGAATGATCCGGAAAACGCCGACTTGACTCACCTCAATCTGCTGACCGAGCAATTCGGAATACATTTCAACGACGTCGTGCGCAATCGGGTGGAAGGACGCAAATTTGAGCAGGGAAAAATTGCCGTGAGCGCGGGCGGCCCCATCTTTCATCAACCGCACACGCTCTATATGAAAGAAATCTGTACCATCTCAGCGAAGGCTCCGGCTGCCTCCGTGCTCACTGACCGCGGCGACGTCCTGATGGCCATCGCGAAATTCGGAAAGGGTACCGTCTTCGCCACGGTCGACCCCTGGCTCTACAACGAGTACACCAATGGCCGTAAATTACCCGCCGAGTATGACAACTATGCGGGGGGAGAAGAATTGGTTCGCTGGATTTTGACGCAGCACACACGATTTAGATAACGATTCGAATTTCTTAACTCATCGGTGAACTGAATTCCGGTTCCGGCGGGAATAGCCTTCGCGGATTCCGTTCAAAAAAACAAATCTTATCTGCTTCGAGTGACCAAAGTCGCTGTGGCTGTCGACCGATGTCCCTAGGCTGTGTTCAAGGAGATCGAAATGACCGCAACCACGCAAACCGTTTGCGATATCGCACTGGAACAGCCGACTGCAATCCGGGTCTTTGAACAATTTGGAATCGACTATTGCTGTGGAGGCCGCAAGCCTCTCGCCGAGGCATGCGCTGCCGGAAACCTGGAAATTGATGCGGTCCTGGCTGCGTTGGAGGCGGCAGAGAAAAAGCCCGGGACCGAGCTCGATAACTGGACCGATAAATCACTGGAGAGCCTGAGCTCTCACATCGTCGCCAAACATCACGCATATGTGAAGAATGAACTGCCGAGACTGGCCCAGCTTGCTCAGAAAGTCGTCAATCGTCACGGCGCAACAAAGCTCGAATTACCCATGATTGCGAACGTTCTCATGCATTTGGACGAAGAACTCACCCAGCATCTGGCCAAGGAAGAAGCAGTCTTGTTTCCCTATATCGCTCGTCTCGAGCAATCCGTATCCAACAGGGCCTCCAAGCCGCATGGCTGCTTTGGCACTGTTTCCAATCCGATCGCAATGATGACCCAGGAACACGACGCTGCCGGAACTCTGCTCGCTGAAATCCGCCGTCTTAGTGGGAACTTCACCACTCCGCCAGATGCCTGCCCGACTTTCCACGCGTTCTATGACGGCCTGAAGGAGTTCGAGCAAGACCTGCATCAACACATTCATCTCGAGAACAACATTTACTTTCCTCGCGCGATCAATCTGGAGGAGTCTGTCCGCTAAGTCAAGAGCGTCTTGACGCGCAGTCTTCCGGATCCTGAGAGCTTGAAAACACCCATTGCTCACAAACTCGAAGATGCAATCGCCTTCTCTTCTCGACAAAGGTGCAATCAACGCAGAAATTTGCAATTGGCCGAATATTCAGGGGATTAGTCCCGGCGAGTCGGCCAGTGTTTACAAATCCAGTCCACCTGGACGTAAAACGTCAGGACTCTATCGGAGCTGCTCCGCGCGATTTGGCGCAGTGAGTGGCAGTAGACAGTGCGGAGCAGGTCGGATAGAGCGGTTTGAAGGAAGTCGCTGGCGCGATCGGGGCAGGATGTTGGCTATGGGTTTTTCATCGTTCTAGGCTGTGCGATCTGAACAGTGCAGCTGGTGAGTGAGCCGAGCTATGTCTGCGTGGTGCGCAAGTAGATGTAGCAGACGCTGGGGAACGACGACGGGGACGGATAAGAAACGCCATTTTTCTGACCCGAGGCACACTTCGATTAAGCGTGCCACGAAGCAAACGGTGAAGGTCGCGTTGGTCGAACAGTTAGGAAGAATCAAGTCGGTATTCCTTCTTGTGTTCGGCGAAGAACAGTTGTGCGGCCGTCATTCGCTCAACGAGATGCATGATTCCATGGCAGTGCGGGCACGTCCATAGCAAAGGCTTTGCGAGGAGCGGCGTTTCTTGATCCGGAGCCTGGTGAAGCAAAGTGCGGCAGAGTGGCAGCATGCGGGCTCGTCTGCGGTTGGCGAGGAATCCGAAGTAGCGGATACGGGGAAAGCCTCTCGGCAGCACATGCTGTACGAACCGGCGCAGGAACTCTTCAGAGGCAAGTGTCAGGGTACATTGCCTGCCGTGATGGGCGTAGTCCTTCCAGCGGAAGCAAACCTCATCAGCTGAGACCGACAGCAGGCGATGGTTGGAGATGGCGACACGATGGGTGTAGCGAGCCAGATAATGCAGCACATGTTCGGGGCCGCCGAAGGGCGGCTTGGCATAGACGACCCAGTCTTGCCGATAGAGCGTGCGCAGGAAGACGGCGAATCGCTTCTGGTCGTGAAGTGGCACGCACTCAGCGAAGAAGCGCAACTGATCGCGGGCAAAGAGGCGCCGCAGTCCGGCAACGAACTTGCCGCGGAAGACACGGCTAAGCACCTTGACCGGCAACAGGAATCTGGCACGCGATGCGATCCAGCACGAGTGGTCTGCCGCGAGTCCGCCGCCAGGCACCACGCAGTGTATGTGCGGATGTGGAGTGAGCGTCTGTCCCCATGTGTGCAGGATGGACAAGAAGCCAGTCTGTGCGCCCAGGTGCTTGGGATCGGCAAAGACCTCGAGCAGTGTGGCGGCACTGGCCTCAAAGAGCAAAGAAAACAGCTGTCGCTTGTTCTGCCAGATCAGCGGCACAAGTGCATGTGGAACGCTGAAGACGAGATGAAAGTAGCCGACCGGCAGCAGTTCCTGCTGGCGCTTCTGAAGCCACCGGTCGCGCGCAGCGGTCTGACACTTGGGGCAGTGCCGGTTGCGGCAGGAGTTATACGAGATGGCCTCGTGCCCGCAGTTGACGCAGGCGTCGCGATGACCGCCGAGGGCAGCGGTGCGGCAGCGCGCAATGGCATCGAGCACCTTCTGTTGCGGCCAGGTCAAGGAAGCGCTGTATCGCTCGCGAAAGCTGTCGCCTGCAATACGAATCACGTCGGCCACCTCGAAGGGTGGCCGGCTCATCTCCTCCTGTCCTCCTCTACCGCGGGGAGCGCGATCTGTTCCAACGGGTTGACAGCTGCATGAAGGTGACGCCGCGAGAGCTGGAGATAGACAGTTGTATCTTCGAGTCGCTCATGGCCCATCAATATCTGAATCGTGCGCAGGTCAGCGCCGGCCTCGAGCAGGTGCGTCGCATAGCTGTGTCGCAGCGTGTGCGGATGGATCTTCTTCCTGAGTCCGGCGCGCGTTGCTGCTGCATGGCATGCGTTCCAGACAGTCTTGTCGGAGATAGGCTGATCTGTTCCCCGATGGCCCTCAGTGCTGGGAAAGAGGTAGCCCTGAGGCTTTTTCCATCGCCACCAGCTGCGTAACTCTTCGAGCAGCTTGGGTGAGAGTGGTACATCGCGGTCCTTCGCGCCCTTGCCCTGGCGGATGTGGATCACCATGCGCTGGCTGTCGATGTCTTCCACCATGATCCGCGCCGCTTCCGCCCTGCGTGCTCCGGTGGCATAGAGCAGCAGCAAGAGGATGCGGTACAGACGGTTGGGTGCAGAATCGATCAGCCGCACAACCTCTTCCTGGCTGAGAACGATCGGCAGCTTATGCGGCACCTTGGGAAAAATGAGATCGTCGAAGGCAAGGTCGCGCCGCCTCAGAGTGCGCTTGTAAAGGAATCGCAACGCCGAGATGCGCATCTCGACAGTGCTGGGCGCGAGCTTCTTCTCCTGGAGCAGGTATCGCTGATAACGTCGCAGGTGCTCTGGACCCAGTTGTTCCGGGGAGCGATGGAAGTGCTCGGCAAACTGGCTGACGGCGTTGAGATAGCCGCGGATCGTGGACGGTGAGTAGTTGCGCCGCTGAAGCTCGTGCAGCATGCGCTGGCGAAGTGGGGTCATAGGAACCTCCTCCTATGACCTCTCAACCTAAACGGCGGGACTCGCTGCGCTAACCACTACTCTCAGTCCGTCGCGTCAGCGACTTCGTTCAAACCGGCTTTCCGGAAATCTGGTTAAATCCGGATAGATCCTGATAAACGATAGATCCCTATCGGGATTGAGCATGCTGCAGACGCGGTGCCGGAAACTCCTCGAGGGCGGTGTCGTAAAGACGGGAAGAGGGCTAAGACGGGAAGAGGGCTCATTCCGATTGGCGAACGGGCTCCTTCAGAGGTCGACTCAGACACCCGCGGTCTTTGGTCTCTCAACAGGCCGATACATTTTGTCCTCCAATGAGCTCTAATCAACATCGGTCACCGGAATCAGAGGCGGGCGGGCTCAAAGTGCCTTTGTAAGGTAAGTTCGATTTTGTAAGGTAAATTGGGTGAATTGGGCACACCTAGGCGCACCGCACGCACACATCGCATACTCAAAACTCATGATTAACTTATTTATTTACTTGTATTTGTCTGATTAGAAAGAAAGTTGTTTTGTAAGGTGGCGGAGAGAGGGGGATTCGAACCCCCGATAGAGCTTTTGACCCTATAACGGTTTAGCAAACCGCCGCCTTCAGCCACTCGGCCATCTCTCCGACTCGTAGAATCCCTTTGTCCTGGGTGCTCTACCGATAATCGTCGTTCATTCGAGCGATATCGGTTGCATTCGGGACGCAATTTCACAGCATATTCGCTTCTCGACGTCCGCTGCGACGAGGTTCGCGGCCTCGCACCGAATGTCATTATATATGACCAAGTCCTTCTTCGACGGGACCATTCACGGCATCTCCGGTTTGCTCAAATGCTGAATATGAGCCAAATGATCCATTGAGCGGTGATGGGATTTACGCGGCTTGGAGTTCGAGGAGGATGCCGGCGCCGCGGGGTTCGAAGTTCATAGCGGAGGCTTTGCCGTTGTTTTCGCGGAGGATGCTGGCGCACATGCTTAGGCCGAGGGTGGTGGAGTCGTCGCCGGCGGGTTCGGGAATGAAGGGATCGAAGGCGCGGGCGGGCACGAGGAATCTTGCGCCGGAGTGGGCGACGAGGATCTGCACCTGGTTGTTTTCGGCGACGGCTTCGAGGCGGACGGTTTTCTCGGTGGTGGTGTCTAGTTTTTCGACGGCGTCCATGGCGTATTGGAGGCAGTAGAGAACAGCCTGACGGACCTGTTGCGCGTTGCCGAGGACGCGGGGCAGGGCGGGCGCGATGTGGACGCGGAAATCGATGGAGCGCTGGACGAATTCGGAGCGGTGAAGCTGCTCGAGGTCGTTGAGGAGCTCGGTGACCGAAATGGCGGCGATCTGGTCACCCTGGGGGCGTGAGATGCGCGCGAGACTCTCGAGGGTAAGGCGCATGTGGCGCGCTTCGTTGAGGATAGCCTCTATCGCTTTGTGGGCCTGGGGGCTGAGGTCCTCGGTTTCATCGAGAAGCGAAGCATAGCCGAGGATGACGGTGAGCGGGTTGTTGAGCTGCCGGGTGACGTTACCGGCAAGCTGGCCGAGGCCGACGAACTTCTCGGCTTCGACGAGTTTCTCGAGCATCATGGTCTGGCTTCGAACCGATTGCAGGCGCGAGGCAAGGACCTCGAGGGGAAGCAGATCGACGGCGCTGACTGGCCCAGCGAGATCGTCAATGCCGGTGAGAAAGATAGCGCCCTCGGTGGATGCACGTCCGCGCATCGGGATGGCTTGCACGGTGGTGAGCTTGAGGCGAGCGAGGTCATCGCCGGGAACCAGGAATGGGCTGAGGTCGAGGCTCAAGGCGGGACTGTGCTCGGCGGCCGCGGGAACGGAGCCGACATCGAGGAATCCGGCGACAGGGATGCGGGTGACCAGAGCTTCAAGGGCGTTGAGGGTGGCGTCGTCGAAGCCGTCAGCGCCGGCGAGGTGGTAATGGCCGGAGCTTTGCAGGAGGACGAGCGCGGCCTGTTTGAATCGGCTGTTGGAGACGATGGATTGGCAGATGAGCGTGGCCTGGCGGTCGAAGTCATCGACGCGGCGACGGGCCAGGTTGAGGCGGGTATAGGCTTCCAGCTCCTCGCGGGCATGGCGTTCGCGGACTTGACCGGTTTGATTGATGGCGAGCTGGTCTTCGAGGGCCAGGAGGATCATGCCGATGGCGGCGACGACCTTGGACATGACGATGGCGCGAACAGCCCAAAGGGTGGGCTCGCCATGATGGATGAACGGGAGGGTCTCGCCAATATTGAGCGACCAGGCCAGGAAGCCGAGGCCGGCAAGGACGGTTCCGGGCGAGATGCGGCGAAAGACGTAGAAGACGAGGAGGGCGGTGACGCCGTGGATGGCGCATTCAACGTAGACGAGGGGCCAATCGCCTCCAACGCGGACACAGATCCAGAGACCGGCGGCGCCGAGGATGATGCACAGGGCGAGGGCAATGCCACGAGGAATACCGCGGTAGGAGATGGCCCAGGCGCATCCAGCAAAGAGCGAAAGTCCGCCGAGGGCGGGAAAGATCAGAAATGGGTAGCCGTTGGGGGTCTTGCCGTCGTAGACGCCGTAGATGAGGAAGGCGTAAACAATGAGGGGAATAATGAAAGGGACGGCATAGAGGATGCGGAAGCGGCCGATACGGAATCCGAGAGGAGCGAGAGACGCGAGGAAGAGGCCGGAACTGATGAGGATGGAGGCCTGACCGATCGAGGCGATCCAGGGGTGGGCAACGGTGTCGGTGTAATTCCACCAACCCAGGTTGTAGTACTGCAACATGCGGATTGCGGCGAAGAAAAAGCCGAGAAACCAGAGGAGGGTGCGGGTGTCGCGAAAGCGTAGATAGAGCTGGAAAAATGCCGGCAGCAGAAGCACCGTAAGGACGAGCGCGGGAAGGTGGTAGCTGTCGGGCATGGAAGTGCGAGCGTCTCCACTGACAACCGCGTAGCGAAAGGCAGCGTCACCCCAAGGACGCGGCGTCAGAATCAAATGTTCCCCGGGGGCTGATCTCGATCATTATTGAGTGAGCTTAACCCATTGATGCCGCGAGGTAAATGGCGAGTTAAGGGAACCCTCGGAAACCCCTTCCGAAGAATGGGTGCATGTGGCGCCAGATACGCGCAGCGACAGCTTTACCAATGAACGATTTTGCAGCCACCTGGGCTGGTTGTATATACGTCTAATGTGGTAGCTGGAAGAATGCGAGCGGCCCGCGCGGGGGCCTGATGGTTGCGAATGATGCGCAGAGGAGACGTGCAGCGGTGAAGAATCGATGGTGGTTGGCGCTGGCAGGCGTCGCGTTGCTGGGGTTGGCGGCGGGCGCCCAGGAGAAGGACACGTTTACGCCCATGCCGCTGGATGCGGGATTCGGGAAACTGGACATTTCTGACCCTGCTACGCCGGCCGAGGAGATTATCAAGAAGTTTGCGGCCAAGGAGAGCGAGTTCCAGGAAGCGCTGAACCATTACACCTATCGCCGCATGGCGCGCGTGCAGACGGTCGACGACGACACGAACAAAGTGGACGGCGAGTGGTACCAGGTGGATGACGTCACCTTTGACCCGACGGGCCGCCGCATGGAGAAGACGGTATTTGCGCCGGAAAGCTCGCTGCAGCGGGTGATGATGTCGCCGTCGGACTTGCAGGATATTCAGAAGGGCTACCCGTTTGTGCTGACGACCGAGGAGATTGCGCAGTACAACGTGAAATACGTGGGGCGGCAGAAGGTGGACGAGGTGGACTGCTACGTCTTCGACGTGGGCCCGAAGCAGATCGAGAAGAACAAGCGGTATTTTCTGGGGCGTATATGGGTGGATGCGACTGACCTGCAGATCGTGGTGACAAACGGCAGGATGGTTCCGGACGACACGCGCAAGGGGAAAGAGGATTTGCATCCACCATTCATGACATGGCGGCAGCAGATCGATGGGCACTACTGGTTCCCGGTGTATACGAAGGGCGAAGGCGTGTTGCATTTCGAGGGCGGGAGCGGGTACATGAGCCAGGACGTGCACATTCGGGACACCATCAAATACACCGACTACAAGCGGTTTGGATCGACGATCAAGATCATCTACGACGGGCAGGACATTACGAAGAACGGGCCGCAGCAGGGACAGACGAACAACGGGCAGCAGCAAGGACAACCTGCGGCACCTGCGCAATCAAAACCGCAGCAGGGGAAGCCGCAAAACTAGTTGAAAGTTCTCCGTCTGTAGTTCGGAGTTCGCAGCTCTCAGAAGCGCAGCGAGAGGCAGCTCAGGCCGCCGTCCATCTTTTGAAACTCTGACATGTTGAGGGCCAGGGGGCTGAAGCCGCGCGCGATCAGTTCGTCGCGGAGGTGTGGGAACCCTTCGGCGATCAGGACGCGTTGGTTTACGCGCACGCAATTGGCGGCGTAGCTCTCGGCGGGGGAGACGCGAAGCAGGTTGAAGCCGCCGAACTGAGGGTTGGCCGCCATCTCCTCCATCACCACGAGGGTGTTGTCGCCGATGTAGCTGATGCCGCTCTTGAGATGCAGGATCGTGGACATTGAGCGGATGTCGATTGTCGAGGCCGTGTAGCCGAGTGCATTGAGATGCGCGGAGAGTTGACGCGCCCCTTCCTCATTCGTGCGTAGCGAAAGGCCAATGAAGAAGTGGTCTTCTGCTTCGCAGATGTCGCCGCCATCGACTGTGCCTGGCGAGTCAATCGTAAGAATGCGGGAATAGAAGCGCTGGACTACGGGACGAATGGCTGCAACTTCTCCTTCACGGCTCGAGGCGCCGGGCCGCGTGAGGATGGCAGCGTGTGGCGTGAGGATGGCTGCGTCTTCGACGAAAGTCGAGTCGGGGTGGCGGAGATCGGGATCGAGGACGGTGAGTTCTAGACCACACGCGCGCACGCCATCGCAATAATGCGCGTGCTGATGCAGGACTTCATCGAAGTGGGGACTTCCGAGATCGACAGTGGTGAGGCCGTCGGCGAAATTGCTGCCGGGGAGGCGAACGATGGCGCGGGTGAACAAGCGCGAAACTCCCGTTGCATGAATTGGGATGCCGGTGCCTCAGTATATCGTCTGCGCCGGTGGAACGTGTGCCCGAAATCAGTTGAACCAAGTGACCGACAGTGTCACCGTTGCCAATGGCGGGTTGGGAGTATTCTTCTTCCAGTTTCAGAGCAACTGTTGGCGCGCCGCGATCCGCCGCCTCAATATTCACGAAGTCTTCTGATTGGTTTTAAGGCTGTGATCTGTTGCGGTCGCCTGGGAGAAATCTGTAATGCTTTCAATTTCTGGATCGCCGGATATTTCTTTTGCTTCGGTTCTCTCGTTCGAATTCAAATATTCAATCAATCGTCGCCGTGCAGTGCTGGTTGCGATTCTATTTCCTGCGATTCTGTTTGTCCCCGTCGGCAGGATTGCGGCAGCGCAGACTGCGCTGGGAACCGCGCCGGCGCGGGACTTGATCCAGCGGCCGATACGCAGGTCCCGACGAATCTCAACTACATTGAAATTTCGGACCTCTCGCCGTCGTTCAATGGAACCACACAGACCTACCTTGCAATGTCGGGGCAGACATTTCACGTGATTGGTGTCGCGTACACCCAGAGCGTGCTGGGTGCGCCGACGGGGACTGTCTCGATTCTGCAAGATGGCAATGCGCCTTCCGGAACTGTGACATCGTATCCGCTGAATGGCAGCTATAGTGGAGGATTCACCGGGGTGGGATTTGCATATCTCGAAGGCGACCTGGCGACGAGCATCGACACGCCGGGGAGTTACAACTTCACGGCGACGTACCTCGGCGATGCTAACTACCTTGGGTCGCAGACTCCGTTTCCGGTGAATGTGACGGTGCAGGACACGACATACAAGATCAGCGGGACGATTGCGGACGTCACCGTGAAAGCGGGCCAGACTGCAACCGCGACGGTGAACTTTGCGGGTGTCGACAACTTTGGCGGACAGATTACGGTAACCTGCAAGCTTCCGGCGGCGATGACGGAGGCAACTTGCTCGGGAGCTTCCGCTGCATTGACGAATGTAGCAACAGTGAGTTCAACCATCACGATTACGACAACGGCAGCGCATCAACTGGCTGCAAATGAAAAGCCTCGCGTTGGTGGGATTGCGCTGGCCCTGGCGGGCGGGGTTTTTCTATTTGCTTTCGGCGGTAAACGGCGCGGGAGCCTGGCGGCGCTGGTGTTGCTGATTTGGGCAGGCACATTTGTGGGCTGCGGTGGCGGTGGTAGCAGCAGTACTAGCGGAGGCGGGTCGACTGATCCCGGAACCCCGGCTGGCGCGTACATCGTGAACATAACGACGACCTCGCAGAACATTACACGCACGGCGACGTTCACCGTGACGGTGCAGTAAGGCGAACTGCGAGAGCCGACTTAGTAGAACAGGTATTTGCGCCAGCGGTCATCGCCACGGCCGAGCATGCGCATGATCTGGCGGCTGGTGTGGAGCGAGAAAGGGCGAGGCTCGCGGAGCAGGATCATGTCGTCGATCTCGACGAGCATGCGATTGCCTTTACGGCGATTGCAAGAGTGGCAGCATGCGACAAGATTTTCCCAAGTGGAGTTGCCACCGCGCGAACGAGGCACGACGTGATCGAGGGTGAGCTCGCCGGAGGGCAATACGACTCCGCAGTATTGGCATTGGTTACGATCGCGGAGCAGGATGTTCTTGCGCGAGAGGGCGCGAGTCTGGTGCGGGATGCGCCGGTATTCAAGCAGACGAATGACCGAGGGCATGGCGATGAGGCTTCGCTGCGCGTGGAGGGTGAGGCCGTGTTCTTCTTCGGTCCGAGCGATGCCCTTGAGCACAAGCACCAGGGCGCGCCGCGCTCCGCAGATGTTAATGGGCTCGTAGGATGCATTGAGCACGAGCACCGGCATCTGCAGAATGTGGTTGGCGTGTATTGCCGCGTGTGTGCCTGACTCGGCAGCATAAGCGGCAGCGCGGGCAGCAGATTTTTGCTTGCGTGCATGAATCATGGCTTTTCCCAGCGACATCCTTGTCCCCTCGTTAAAAAGGTTGATGAGTGGATGATGACGAATGCAAGCTTGCGAGCGGTGAAACATTGGCCGGCTCGACGCCGGGTTGGGTGCTACTTCCGAATGAACGGCTCTGCGCGTTGTGGTCGAAGCGACGTGCACGGGCAAGCGTTGCGACATACACGCTTGCAGCGCCAGCCCTTAGAAGGGACTGCGATGCGGCGCGGGCGGTAGCGCCGGTGGTGAGAATGTCGTCGACGAGCAGGATGTTTTTGCCCGCGACGGCAGATGGATCAGAGACCTTGAAGGCGCCGCGGACGTTCTGTCGGCGTTGACGCGGCGTGAGTCCGGCCTGGCTCTCTGTGGAGCGCAGACGCATCAGTGTGGCGGGTGCAAGGACCAGATGCCAGGTGGGATGCGTTTTGCGCAGCGCTTCGATGGCGCAACTGGCGAGGGCACGAGCCTGGTTGAATCCGCGCTGATTGTGCTTGCTGCGGTGCAGTGGTACGGGAACGACGAGCAAGCCGGCTGGAGCGTCGTGGGCGAGCTGGGCAATGGCCACCGCGAGCATCGCTCCCAGGCGGCCGGCGGCGGAATGGATGCGGTCGTATTTGAGCGCATGGATGGCGGCGCGCATCCGGCCGTCGTAAGTGCCGAAGGAAATAGCACGCGCAAACGAAGGAGGCGCAAGGCGGCAGGCGCGGCAAAGTCGTGTGGCGGAAATTCCCTCGATGGGAGGCTGGTCGAGCGAGTCGCCGCAACGTTCGCAAACAGAGCCTCGGTGGACGGGGATATCAGTCCAGCAGGCATCACAAATTGGAACGGAAGAGAGTTGCGGCAGCGGGGAGCCGCAGAGAGTACAAGGGGCAGGTAGAAGGGTAGAACCAATTGCATCCAGAGGACTTCGGAGGACGCGCGCAATGGCGCGCCAACGGGATGTCTCCGATAGTGAACCGTCGATCGTCAGTGAACCGTAGTTCCTGCGGAAGACGCACCTCACTTGAGCCGGGGCCGGATCGGGTGAGAACCGCCCACAATGGCGTTACCTATATCTATAGCTTTTATGAGGATCTTTAGCAAGTAAGATGCCAGATTCAGCACGAGACACGTGGATAATTTCGCGCTACTTTCAATCTTTCGAGGGAACGGAACGCAAACTTGCAGAAAGAGATAACGCATCAAGAGGGAGTTTGGGGCGGCAAGCCTCTCGACCTGCCGCCGCGTTGATTCAAGCTGCGCAATGGGCAGCAGGGATTTTCGGCTTATTCGCGCTCGCGAACGGTCTCGCGATCGAGATCGTTGTCGATATCGCGGTCGGTTTGGATGTTCTCCCTGGTTGGGCTGTCGACTGTATCGCGAACCTTGCCGACGACCTTCTCAGCCTTGCCCTTTACCTGCTGGGCAGCGCCCTCGACCTCGGTCTTGGTATCTCCGGTCCATTCACCAACCTGGCGCTTGACGCGGCCTGCCGCGTCATCGATTTTGCCCTTAATGCTATCGCTATTCATGGGATCCACCTCCGTGGGGTTTCGTTAAGTAAGCAGAGCTCATCGACTCGCAAGATTCGTCGACCCTGCATTGCTGCCGGGTCCACGCCTTTGCGATCGTGCCTAACGCATCGATGAGAGCGGATGTTGTGTGCTGGGCTCAAAAATGGCACGCAATCAAAATACGCGCCTTTGTCTAAATCCCTATTTGTGCCTAAACCACGTCTATAGTGCGGCTCTTCGTCCAGATATCAGTTGGATGACCAGCACCACCAGCGCCAGCACCAGCAGAATGTGAATGAATCCGCCCAGAGTGTAGCTGCTCACCAGACCAAGCAACCACAAGACCAGGAGAACCACAAATATTGTCCAGAGCATTTTTCGTACCTCCTGAAACTCTACGTATATCTACGACACAAGCTTGGACGCGGTGCAGAATGCGGCAGGTTGTTCGCGAACTGCAGAAAGAGCAATTAAGAACGCGATGCAACCGCGCAGAACGAGGTCGCATCGGAGGGAGGCGGAAACTGATGCATCCATTGATCATCCATTGACTCGTACGCAAGTATGTACAGCGTGACGCACGGCGCATGCATCACAGAATGGAGGTCACGTGCACGAAAGAGCAGGCGGTGCCCGAACCGACTATCGATAACTCGAAACAGCGCTGAAGCGCTGAATAGATTAGCGAACGAAGGAGAGACAATGCTGCTGATTATTCTTCTAATCATCCTGATAATTGGATTTGGTTATGGCGGTTATCGCGTTGGCCCAGGCTGGGGCTACTATGGCGGAGGTGGGATCGGTCTGATACTGACGATTGTGTTGATTCTGCTGCTGCTGCGCGTGTTCTGATTCCCTAGCGTTGGAACATCGCGGCCAGGCTGGCCATCGTCTGGAATCGAAATCGATACATTCGAAAGACACGGCCTCGATGCGGTACACTTCAACCGTCGAGGGGGTCGTGTCTTTTGCGCGTTCGCTTTCTGGTTGGTTGTGGATTGATTCTTTTGATTGCGAACGGCATCACGAGTTCCCAGGCACCCTCAAGTCCTCCCCAACAGAGCCAAAAACCCGGAATGAGCAGCGGTATCGCTTCGGGCGTGCAGTCTGCGCCGCAGTATGACGCGCAGAAGCGGCCGATTACGGCGGGCGGATTTGTGGACACGGGCACCGTGGTGTTTCAGGACGTCACCAAGGCTGCCGGCTTGTCGGGCTGGGTCCACAAGATGGGCGTGCTGCAAAAGCAGTTCATCGTAGAAACCAACGGCTCGGGCGTCTGCCTGATCGACTACAACAACGATGGCTGGCTGGATATCTACCTGGTGAACGGCTCGACCTTTAACGCGCTGGATGGGAAAGAGCCCACGCCGCACGCTGCGCTGTTCCGCAACAATCATGACGGGACGTTTACGGATGTCTCAAAGGAAGCGGGAGTGCAGAACGACCGGTGGGGATACGGCTGTTCGGTTGCCGATTACGACAACGACGGCTGGCCGGACCTCTATGTCGGCAACTATGGAGAGAATCGGCTGTACCACAACAACCACGACGGCACCTTCACGGATAAGGCGAAGGAGGCTGGAGTGGCACTGGGCAACTGGTCTCCCGGTTCGACGTGGGGCGACTATGACGGCGACGGCAAACTGGACCTCTACGTGACAGGGTATGTGCACTTCGACCGAAATAACCTGCCGATTTCGGGTACCAAGGCCGTGAATTATGCGTCGTGCCTGTATCGCGGGGTAAACGTGAACTGCGGCCCGCGCGGGTTGCCCGGCGAGCCGGACCATCTGTTCCACAACGATGGCAATGGGAAGTTCACCGATGTGACGGTGAAGGCGGGCGTCGAAGACAAGGACAAGTACTATGGCTTCGCTGCGATTTTTGTAGACATCAATAACGACGGCAAGCCGGACCTCGTGGTGGGGAATGACTCGGAGCCAAACTTCCTCTACATCAATAAGGGCGATGGAACGTTCGACGATCAGAGCTATGTGTCGGGATTTGCGCTGAACAAGGATGGCCGCGAGATTGCGTCGATGGGGATTGCCGCGGGTGACTACGAGAACAACGGGCTGATCGATTTCTTCGTGACTGACTTCGGCGACGACTACAAGGTGCTCTACCACAACGATGGCGATGCCAGCTTCACCGATGTGAGCTACAAGGCAGGCGTGGCGCAGACGACGATTCCGTTTGTGGGCTGGGGCGACGGGTTCCTTGATTTCGATAATGACGGATGGCTCGACCTGTTCGAAACGAATGGGCACGTATATCCCGAGGTGGACCAGCACGACTGGGGAACGACGTTTGCGGAGCGGCCGCTGCTGTTTCACAACGTTCCGGATGGAACGGGCAAGGGGCGGAAGTTTGAATATGTGCCGGCGGTAAAGGGCTCGGGGCTGGCGGTGGTGGTTCCGGGGCGCGGTGCGGCGTTTGGCGATCTGTTCAATGACGGCAAGATCGATATCGTGATCAATCCAGTAGATGGGCCGCCGGTGCTGCTACGCAATGTGAATCCGGATCATCATCACTGGGTGGAGATAGGGCTGGTGGGCGGAACAAATCCGGCAACCGGCAAGTCGAGCCCGCGCGATGCGACCTGTGCGACGGTGTATCTGCAGGCGAACGGAATGCGGCAGCGGCAGGATGTGCTGTCGAGCGGAAGCTACATTTCCGCGAATGACCGGCGGCTGCACTTCGGGCTGGGTGATGCGACCGACGCAGGAACCGCAGAGATTCACTGGCCCTCGGGCGCGAAGGAGACGGTGAAGATTCCGGCCGTGGATCGCATTTACACGATCGAAGAAGGCAAAGGGATCACAGGCGCGCTGTGCGGCGGGAAGCCGTGTGCCGATCCTAAGGCGGCGGACGCAGCGGCAAACGCTGCCAAGAAGTAACGAATGCGAAAAGTGCGGAGCTTCTTTGCGTTAGTTTGGTGTCCCCGAAATTACTGGCATAAATCTGGAATTGCAAAAAGCAGATTCCTCGCTCACCACCCCCGAACTGAAATGCGTTCGGGGCCACGTTCGCTCAGAATGGCACCGCCAACTTTTATCGTGAACTTGAGGAATAGGGTACTGGTTGCGGCCGCGCTGATTGCCCTGCTTCCGCAAACAGCGAGCGTTGCGCAGACAGCGTCGACGAAGCAGGATCAAAAACCAAAGCCGGTGCAGTCGGGACAACAACAAAGCGGGATGGGCGGCATCTCGTCGGCGGGGTCGTTTGCGCCGGTCTATGACGCGGAGAAGCGGCCGATCACTGCGGGAGGATTTGTCACGAGCGGGCCGGTGGTGTTTGAAGACGCAACCAAGGCCGCGGGGCTGAGCGGCTGGCAGCACGTGATGGGTACGAAGACCAAGAAATACATCCTGGAGACGGATGGGTCGGGCGTGGGGCTGATCGACTACGACAACGACGGCTGGCTCGATATCTACATGGTGAACGGATCGACGTACGATGCGCTGACCGGCAAGCGAACGCCGCCACATGCCGCGCTGTTTCACAACAATCACGATGGCACATTTACCGATGTGGCTGCGAAGGCGGGCGTGACCAACGATCGCTGGGGATTCGGCGTAGCGATTGCGGATTACGACAACGATGGCTGGCCGGATATTTTTGTCTGCAACTTCGGGAAGAACCGGCTCTACCACAACAATCATGACGGCACGTTTACCGATGTGGCGGAGAAGGCAGGCGTCACGCTGGGCAACTGGTCAGACGGAGCGACATGGGGCGACTACGATGGCGACGGGCGGCTGGATTTGTTTGTCTCGGGCTACGTGCACTACGACCTGAATCATCAGCCTGACCCCAACAACGGCGATGTTCCTTTTGGTGATTGCCAACTCCATGGCCTTCCGGTAATGTGCGGGCCGCGCGGATTGCCGGGCGAGGCGGATCACCTGTTTCACAACAATGGCGACGGGACGTTTACGGATGTGAGCGTGAAGGCGGGCGTTGCTGACCCGGGACACTATTACGGATTCACTGCGATTTTCGTGGACGTGAACAACGACGGCAAGCCGGACCTGCTGGTGGCGAACGATTCGAATCCGAATTATTTGTATTTGAACAAGGGTGACGGAACGTTTGAGGACCGGAGCTACGTTTCCGGATTTGCGCTGAACAACGACGGACGCGAAATTGCCTCGATGGGGCTGGCGGTCGGCGACTACATGAACAACGGGCTCGTCGATCTGCTGGTGACGGATTTTTCGGACGACTACAAGACGCTGTATCACAACGACGGCGACGCGAGCTTTACCGAGGTTGGCAGCGAGGCGGGGATCGCGCAGATTCCGGTGCCGTTTGTGGGCTGGGGCGCTGGGTTCCTCGATTACGATAACGACGGCTGGAAAGACATCATGATGATTAACGGCCACGTGTATCCGCAGGTAGATGAGCACGACTGGGGAACGACATTTGCCGAGCGGACGCTGCTGTTTCGCAATCTGCACAACGGGAAGTTTGAGTATGTGCCACCGGTGAAGGGGTCAGGGCTGGCAACGCTGACCTCGGGACGCGGCGCGGCCTTTGGCGATCTCTTCAACAACGGAAAGATCGACGTGGTGATTAACCCGATCGATGGACCGCTGGTGCTGTTGAAGAACGTGAATCCGGATCATCATCACTGGGTGGAATTGAAACTGGTGGGCGGAGACAAGAGTCCGCGGGATGCCGTGGGAGCGACGGTGTATCTAACGGCAAACGGAATTCGGCAGCGCGAGGACGTGATGAGCGGGGGAAGCTACATCTCGTCCAACGATCAGCGGCCACACTTCGGGCTGGGAGATGCGACGGATGCGGGGATGGCGGAGATACATTGGCCATCGGGTGCGAAGGAGACGGTGAAGCTGCCGGGAGTGGATCGGATCTTCACGATCACGGAAGGGAAAGGGATTACGGGCGTGATTTGTGAGAAGCAGCCGTGTGGGACGAAGGCAGCGCGCGCAGTGAAGCTCGCAAACCGTAGAGATACCTTCGGGGGCTGATAGAGGATTGCGGAAAAACGCTACGCGGGCCGAAGAAGCTCCCTCAGGGGTAAAGCACCCATTCATTATGCAAGGGTTAATGTACGGGCTGAGCTCGTACCCTTCATGGCTCAAACAACATTCGATTCGCTAACACTGGGCTGGCTGGGCTTCGTGGTTTCCCACTCATGACGCGATAAGACTGTGACATGAATCGGGCACCCAATATCGTGCTGGTTTTCGTGCGGATCGATTGCGCGTTTTGAAGGGTGCCCTGAGACGGCATCGCCGGGTGGATTCCGCCGCTTGCTTGATTGAATCCACCCGGCGCGCGTCCGGTTGGGATTGCCGGAGAATCCGGCAGCCGGTGATTTCGGTCTAAAAAACTCCTGCCAGAAAGCTCTCTGCGTGATGCTCCCTGACGTATTTGACGCCGCTCTCGGCGAGCACGGCAGGCGACAGCGTGATGACCGGGCAGTGGGAGTGGGCCAGCACCTTGTACACCACGCCATGACGGGCGATAGCGGCGAAGGCCGATGCTCCATGAGCGCCGAGGACGATGAGATCAGCTTGCTGGGCGCGGCTCTGGTAGAGCAGTTCCTCGGTCGGGTCGCCGGGTACGACGATGGACTGGATTGAGATCTGCTCCCGTAGCTGTGTGGGAATGAGGCAGAGGAGATCGGATTCGATCTCTTCGATGCTGTGGCCGGCAAGCACCTCGGCGCGATCCTGAGGACGGATGACGTGCTGCAGAATCAGTCGCGCATTGTGCTGGGCGGCCAGTTCGGCTGCAAAGGTTGCTACCACGAAGCTGCTCTCGATGAAGCTGACGGCAGAGAGTATGGTACGCGTGGCGAAGTTCCGGTAGGCGCCGTCAACGACTTCCGGGCCGATGATGAAGACAGGGACGCTGGCGCTGCGCAGGACCGCCTCGGCAACGGAGCCTACGAGAATCTTGCCGATGGGGCCGGGAGAATGCGTGCCCATCACGATGCGATCGATCTGGCGCTCCCGAAGGAAGCCGAGGATCTGGTCGGCAGCGAGGCCAGGGCGGACTACAACTTCGCACTTAATGCCCGACTGGCGAGCCCGCTGGGCCAGCGGATCGAGATGCTTGACTTCGGCGCGGGCCGCTGCAGCGTAGTCATAATAGCGAATGCCGGAGGTTTCGGATGCGGCCACAACAAGCGTGTCATACACATGAAACAGAACGAGATCAGCGGCGAATTCCTGGGCTTGTGCGAGTGCGAAGTTGAAGGCGCGCTCGTTCGAGGGAATCTCAGAAGCAAAAAGGATGGTGGAGGGTTTGCTCCAACCCGGCTTGATGGCCATGGGGAACCTCCTTCGAGTGCTTAAAGATATTAGGCTGCTTCCAATGCGCGCTCAGTGCCGCAGGCCACACCGAAGAGTGAGTTACATCACAGGTTGAATCTGGAACTGCCGCGGCTCGGTTGCTAGATCCTCAACCCGGCAAAACGAGCGTACAGCGTGGGAGGATCACCCTGTTGAGTTGGATTCTGGACCCATCGCAATAATTTGTCCACCGGGAAAAGGCTTACCAAGATTAAATTCCCGACCTATCTCGATCTATTTGGTGATCTGAATCACTGATTGAACCATGCAAGGGGTGCTCTTCTGTATGCGAGTTGAGGCGTTCTTCCGCGCCGAGGAGGTTGAGGTCGTATGCAACAACAACCCATGCATCACATACCCGCTCGAGGCGGGTTGAACTACGACGAAGCGCCATTCCTGGCGATCTGGGAGGTCACCCAGTCCTGCGATCTGGCTTGTAAACATTGCCGCGCGGCTGCACAACCGATTGCGCATCCCGATCAACTGAGCACTGCCGAGGGCAAGGCGCTGATCGACCAGATTGCGAAGATGCATATACCGATTTTTGTGTTTACCGGCGGCGATCCTCTGAAGCGACCGGATTTGTATGAGCTGATTCGGTATTCGGCGGAAAAGGGTGTGAAGGTGGCGGTGACGCCGAGCGCCACTCCGCTGCTGACGCGCGAAGCGATCTTCAAGATGAAAGAGGCCGGTGTGGTCCGGTTGGGAATCTCGCTGGATGGGTCGTCCCCGGAGATTCACGACAGATTCCGGGGATTGTCTGGGGCCTGGGCTCGGACCATCCAGGCGGTGGAGTGGGCCGGAGAGGCCGGGCTGCCGATCCAGGTGCACACAACGATCAGCCGGCATAACGCGAATGATCTCGATAACTTGTGCGCGCTATTTGAAAAGCTGGCCATCGTGATGTGGAACGTATTCTTCCTGGTTCCCGTGGGACGCGGGCAGCTAGGCGACCTGCTGAGCGGTGAAGAGTTTGAACAGGTGTTCGGAAAGATTTACGAGTTGTCGAACCGGGTGAGTTTCCAGATCAAGACGACGGAGGCGATGCACTACCGCCGGTACCTGCTGCAGCATAACCTGCAGGAACGGAAGATGGGGCACGGGGCAGGTCATCCGCAGGGAGTGGCGCGTGAATATGAGCCCGGCGCGCCTGAAGCCGATGCGAAGACTCGCACTTCAAACTGGATGACGCGGCGCGTGAACGACGGCAAGGGGTTCCTATTCGTGTCACACGTGGGGAATGTATATCCGAGCGGGTTTTTGCCGATTCATGCAGGGAATATTCGCGAGACTCCACTGGCCGAGATTTACCAGAATTCGCCGATATTCAAGGCGCTTCGCGATACGGGCCGGCTGGAAGGCAAGTGCGGCGCGTGCGAATACAAGGAGATCTGCGGCGGGTCGCGGGCACGGGCGTACGCGGTGACAGGCGATCCCCTGGCGCAGGAGCCATGCTGCATCTATCAGCCGAAGAATTGGGTTCCGACAGATACACCCACGAAATGCCAGCCGGAGTTTGTGGGACCTCTAGTGTCGCTATAAATATTTACAATTATGGGTAGGGTGGTCAGGCCGGGACGCAGAGTTCCGGCCTGATTTTTTCCCCAAGCGGCCAGCAGATGTGATTTAAATCACTTGCTGGATGAGTCTTGGGAGGGAAGCTGGAAATGAGGGGCCGCGGTGGAGTTCGCATTCCTGTTTGCGCGGCCTAGTGTGGTATCAAGGGACTGAGGTCACGGATGCGGGTTGCGATCATTGGGGGCGGAATCGCTGGGCTGGCAGCCGCCTATGAGCTGGAGAAGGCGCGCGGCGCGGGGGCGGAGGTCGAGTACACGCTGTTTGAGTCGCGGGAACGGCTGGGCGGATCGCTTGCATCTGAGATCGTGAATGGGGTGGTACTGGAACGGGGGCCCGACTCGTTTCTGAGCGAGAAGCCGGCCGGTGCCGAGCTTTGCCGCGAACTGGGACTGGCTGACCAACTGACGCCGTCGAATGACGCGAATCGCAAGACGTACATCGTGGTGAAGAACCGGCTGGTTCCATTGCCCGATGGACTGATGTTTCTGATTCCGACGAAGCTGGTGCCGACAGCGCTGTCGGGGCTGTTCAGTCCTGCGACGAAGATCCGAATGGCGCTGGAGCTGTTGCATCCGCCGCGGCCGAGCGGGCATGACGAGTCCGTGGCAGCGCTGGTAGAGCGCCACTTTGGCCAGGAGGCAGTGGATCGGCTGGCGGATCCGCTGCTGTCGGGAATCTATGGAGGCGATGCGACGCAGTTGAGCGCGCGAACGGTGCTGCCCAAGCTCGTTGAGATGGAGACGCAGTATGGATCTCTGACGCGCGGAATGCTCGCGGCACACAAACAGATGCGCGCGAAGATGGTGGCGGCGCTGGCGGCAAGCGGCAATGGGGCTGGCGCATCGCAGGGCCAAAGTGCGCAGAGGTCGAATGCAGGTCCGCGATCAATCTTCACAACGCTCAAGGGCGGGCTGCAACAGCTGGTGAATGCGCTGGAAGCGCGTCTGAATCCCAAATGGGTGCGAAAATCAACGTCGGTGAGTTCGCTGGAACGCGTCGGCGATGGCTGGCGGATTCGGTGTGCTGATGCGGTTGAGAATTTCGATGCAGTGATTGTGGCGTCACCGGCCTGGGTTGCAGGCGGGCTGGTGGCTGCGACGGATGCGGGGCTGGGCGACGATCTGAGTGCCATTCCGTACTCTTCTTCGATCACGGTGAATTTGGTGTTCGACGAGGCGCAACTGGGACCGCTGCCGGATGGTTTTGGCTTCCTGGTACCAGCGGTGGAAGGGCGCGCGATGCTGGCATGCACCTTTGTTCATCGCAAGTTTGCGGGGCGAACGCCGACGGGCAAGGCGGTGCTGCGGGCGTTTCTGGGCGGCGCAAAGAACGAAGCGCTGCTCGACCAGAGCGATGAGGTGCTGGTAGCGACGGTACGGCGCGAACTGAGTGAAATTCTCGGTGCACGCGTGATGGGGCCGCATATTCCGGCGGAGGCAACACAGGTTTCGCGCTGGCGTCGAGCGATGGCGCAGTACGCAGTCGGCCACCAGGAACGGATGAACCGGGTGAAAGAGCGCGTGGCGAACTTGCCGGGACTGCGGCTGGCCGGAAATGCGTATGACGGGATCGGAATTCCAGATTGTATTCGGACAGGGCGGAACGCGGCGAAAGAGCTGATGGCGGCGAAGCAACTGCCGGTTTCCAGCCGCTAGTTCCTCATTCTGGTTTTGTCTTGCACCTTGCGCAACTTATTGGTTGCGCTTCTGAAAAGCTACTGCAGACTCCTCGACTTCGCTTAGCATGACCCTGGTCGGTGGATGCTTGTGCTTTCCCCACCCATGCCGCGATCAAACTGCGTCATGGACGGTACACCCCAGCGCTCGTTGCAGATAGAGGGTCTCTCGCAAAGCAGATCCTTCGCGTCGCGTCGCTCACCCACAAATGATGAATCACCTGCACCTTCGGTGAGCGACGAGGGCTTCTTAATGGCCCATGGGGGCGGCGGCCAACTTCTTGGGGCGGGTCATCAGGAACGGGAGTGGGACGAGAACGGCAGTGACCGCGACCATTACCCAGATGACATCGACATACGCGAGCAGGCGGGCCTGGACCTGGGCCATGCCGTAGATCTGCGCGCCGGCATGGTAGATGGCGTCGGGTGCGGCTGAACCAAGTTGCATCCATGCACCAGCGAGGCCGCTCCGCATCTGGTCATATGCTGGATTTCCGGCTGCAGCTTTGGGCACGAGCATGGCGAGATGCTTCTGGCTCTGTCGGGCCAGCAGCGTGGTGATGAAGCTGATGCCGACGCTGCCGCCGAGATTGCGCATGAGGGCGGTGAGGCCGCTGACCTCGTTGTATTTCTCCTGCGGGATTCCTGCATAGCACAGCGTGTTAATGGGGATGAAGAGGAAGGGCAGTCCGAGCGCAATGAAGACGCGCCAGCTGACGGCCTGACCGAAGCTGACGTTAGGATTGATGGACGTCATGCGCCACAGGCCGAAGGTGGTGATGACGAAGCCAGTAGCAACCAGCTTGCGCGCATCGAATCTGGGCGCTAACGCGCCGGCGACGGGGAAGAGAATCATGAGCACAAGTCCGCCCGATGACACGGCCATGCCGGCTTGGCGGGCAGAGTAGCCCATAATCTCCTGCAGGAATTGTGGGATCAGAACTGTCGACGAGTAAAGAGCGACGCCGACCATGAACATGACGAGTTGGGTCATGCCCACGTTGCGGCGAGCGAAGAGGCGCAGGTCGAGGACGGGATGATCGATCGAGAGCTGGCGCCAGATGAAAAGGGCAAGCCCGATGATCGCCGTGAAGAAGAGCGTGGTGATGAAGCTAGAGCCGAACCAGTCGTCTTCCTGGCCTTTGTCGAGCATGATCTGAAGGGCCCCGATGGATACCACGAGCAGGCCGAGTCCCCAGTAGTCGATGCCCACGCGGCGCTTGCGAACTTCGGCGAGGTAGGGCGGATCTTCGACGAGACGGTTGCTGAGATAGAGCGACACGATGCCGACCGGGATGTTGAGAAAGAAGATCCAGCGCCAACTGTAGTTGTCGACGATCCAACCGCCAACGGTGGGGCCCAGAACGGGCGCCATGACAACGGCGACTCCATAGACGGCGAAGGCCATGCTTCGTTTTTGCGGCGGGAAGGTGTCGGCGAGGATGGACTGCTCGCTAGGCTGGAGACCGCCGCCGGCCGCGCCTTGCAGTACGCGAAACACGACGAGCATGGGGAGGCTGACGGCGAGGCCGCACATCAGCGAGGTCAGGGTGAAGAGGAAGACGCAGCTCATGTAGAAGCGCTTGCGGCCAACGCGGTTGGCGATCCAGCCGCTGATGGGCAGCACCATGGCGTTGGCGACGAGGTAGCTGGTGAGGACCCAGGTGGCTTCTTCGGGGCTGGCGGAGAGCGAGCCGCCGATGTGGGGCATGGCCACGTTGGCAATAGAGGAGTCGAGCGCCTCCATAAAGGTGGCGAGGGTAACGGTAATGGCAATGGCCCAGGGGTTGGCGCGGGGTCGCCACGTGTCATGAAATGTGGTTGTCGCCGCGGCGGCCACGCCTCGTCCTTTCGGGGTTGAAGAAGCTTCGTTTGTGCCACCGGGAGCAGCCGTGTGGAACGGGGGAGTGCTGATAACAGATTATCGGAATCGGGGCAGGGGAGAGGGCGAACGGCGGTGTGTAATCCTGAGAAGGAGATGCCGGAGAGTCAATCAGTTGCGCAAAGCGGCCCAGGAGCGGGTCTGCTGGTTCTCGGGGTGGATACCTGCGGGCCCTCGGGGACGGTGGCGTTGGCGCGGATTGAACGTGGAATGCCACCCTATCTTCGCAAGGATGGGACACACGAGGACGAAAATGCCACCATTCTGGGCCAGAAAGAGCTTGCGGGACGCACTTATTCGGCAACTTTGGTGGCTGCGGTTAGTGATTTGCTGACGGAAAAAGCCGTGAAACTCGCGAATCTAGGTGCAATTGTGGTGGTGAATGGGCCGGGGAGTTTCACGGGGGTTCGTGTCGGGCTCAGTGCGGTGAAGGGGCTGGCTGAGCCGGGGCAGATTCCGGTGGTTGCGGTATCGCGGCTGGCGGTGCTGGCGGCGAAGACGAGAGTGGATTCGGCTGCACTGGATGCGCATCGGCATGAGGTGTTTCTACGGTTGATGGAAGCAGATGGATGTTCGAGGGAGTTGCTGGCGGGAGCGGAAGAGCTGACCGCGGTGGAATTGCGGCCAGTAAGGGTCGCGGTTTGCGACGACGTGGCACCAGCGCTTCTCGAATCGGTGTGGAAGGGCGCCGAGTTCGTTCGGAGTGAGGCGCCCACGGCGGCGGATGCTATTCAGCTGTGCATGCCGCGGATTCTCGCGGGAGATTTTGCGGATCTCGCGTCATCTCGACGGACATTATCTGCGAAGGTCGGATGCCGAGATCTTTGGAGAGGCTACCAAAGCAGCGGTGAAATCGAGCGGGGAAATCAACGTGCGGCAGATGACGGCTGCGGACCTGGAGAGGGTGATGGAGATGGCTGCCTGCACGGATCATGCGCCGTTGTGGTCGCGGCAGGCCTATGAGACAGCGCTGGATCCGGATGCCCAGCTGGGGCGAGTCGCGCTGATTGCAGAGGATAATCGATCGGGGGCCGTGGCGGGTTTCGTCGTGGCGAGAATAACTCCGCCGGAGGCAGAACTGGAGAGCATTGTTACAGCTGTGCCGCATCAGCGGCGCGGCGTTGCTCGGACGTTGTTCTCAGCGCTACAGGGGCATTTGCGCGGCCACGGAGCGAGCGCGGTGGTGCTGGAAGTGCGCGTGGGAAATCGGGAAGCGCAGGGGTTCTATCGGTTCCTGGGATTCGCGGAAGAGGGGCGGCGGCCGGGCTATTATGCTGACCCGGTTGAGGATGCCGTACTGATGCGCCTCCGGCTCCATTGAGCCCTCGGACGGCCAGTGGGTGCCACATTTCCAGGCACGGTTGTGATTCCGGTCACGCAGGGTGGGTGAGGGTTAAGAATTCCACAGACCTGCGTCATTTTCTTGCTTCTTCCCGCTTGCCCATTGCGCGCGGGAGGACTATATGTATTGGGTTATACGAACAGACGGAGGTGCTTGATGGATGAGATAAATGTCTCCACGCTGAGCGAAGAAATTGGTCGTCTGCAATCCGAACATCGTCGCTACGCTCAGCGGTTGGAAGAATTACTTCAGAAGCCTTATCTCTCTACGGATGAGGAACTCGAAGAAGTACGGCTGAAAAAGCTGAAACTTCATGCGAAAGACCTGATCTATGCTCTTGAGCATCGGTCTCCGGCAATCGCATAGAGTTTTTGGGTGTTTGGGCCAGTGACGATGATTCGAAGGGCTTAGTTGCGCACCCGCGCAACGCCGGGCCGCGCGAAGGACGGGAGTCTGCCGCCAATCCCCCAGTGTCGAATTCAACCGTATAATCGTTAGGACAATGGTTCGTGACGGTTACATCTACGGTTTGAGTCTGCTGGCGGTGGCGGGAGTGCTGGCTTGGGCTACCGGCACATGGGTGTGGAGCATCGTGCCCGTTCTGCTAGCCGCTTTTTTTCTCTGGTTTTTCCGTGATCCACAGCGCACAGTTCCCAAAGACGCCGGGTTGGTAGTTTCGCCTGCCGATGGGTTGGTTACCGAGACGGTGCGCATCGAGACCCCTGAAGGGCCTCGCCAGCGTGTCAGCATTTTTCTGAATGTCTTCGATGTGCATGTGAATCGGTCGCCGATTGCGGGCGAGGTGACAGCGGTGCGCTATCAGAAGGGAAAGTTTCTGAACGCGATGAACCAGGAATGCGCCGAGCGCAACGAGCAGAATATTGTCACAGTGCGCGGCGAGGGCATCGAGATCGTGTTCAAGCAGATTGCGGGCTTGATTGCGCGGCGGATCGTCTTCAATCATCGCGAAGGCGACCGGGTGGAGCGCGGCCAGCGCGTGGGGCTGATCAAGTTCGGCTCGCGGACCGATATTATTTTGCCTGCCGAGGCGGAGATCCGCGTGAAGACCGGTGAACGGGTAAAGGGCGGCTCGTCAATCATCGCCGAGATGCCGGAATCTGAGCTTGCGGCAGGCGTATCGACACAACAGAAGACCGCAAGCGTAAGCGTGCAGCCAGAGTTGGAAGGAGATGACGCTTGAACTCCTCTGACGCGGCGCTCGCCAGGGCAAGGAACCGGGCACGACTGCGGCGCGGCATGTTCATCCTGCCGTCGCTGTTCACCGCGATGAATATAGGCGCGGGCTATTTCGCCATCACTCAAACCATCGAAGCCGCCAGCAGCAATGCGCTGACAAACGGTGCGCAGATGCACCTGGACTGGGCGGCAATTGCGATCCTGCTGGCTATTCCGTTTGATTCGCTGGACGGGCGCATTGCGCGCATGACCAACACGGCGAGCGATTTTGGCAGGGAACTGGATTCACTGGCAGATGTGATTACCTTTGGCGTTGCGCCGAGCCTGCTGGCGTTTGTGTGGGGCTTTCATTTCTTGCCGTACACGATCAATCCCCAGCTGAGGCAGCACCTGGTCCAGGCTGGAGCATTTCTTTGTTTTCTGTTTCTGATCGGTGGAGCGTCGCGGCTGGCGCGATTCAACATCAGCCACGATCCGCAGCCGAGGAATCCGGGCAGGCCTGATCGAAAGTATTTTGTTGGAATGCCGATTCCGGCGGCGGCCGGGCTGCTTGCGGCCACGGTGCACTTCTTCTACGGAATTCCAGTGCAGGCATGGTGGATTGCGATTCCGTGGCTGCTGCTCGTTGGCCTGGTAGGGTTTCTGATGGTGAGCACCTGGCGATTCTGGTCAGGCAAGGAGATCGATCTCAGCCGCAGTCACCCTTTCCGTCTGATTTTTGTGATGGCCATCGTGCTGTATATCATGATCCGTTTCTCGCAGGTCGTGCTGTTTGCAATTGTGCTGATTTACATGTTCTCCGGCATCTGGGCGCGGACGGCGTATGGTTGGTCGCGTCGGCGGCGGCGCGGGCAGAGCCCCAAACTTCAGGGTTTGCCTGAGGGCTCGAATCCCGATCCGGATCCGCTGCATCACTCCTGAGTTCAAACGACAAGAAGGAAGCCTGTGTACAAGATTGCCATCGTTGGAGCCGCAACCTTGCTGGGTAAAGAGCTGAAGGATGCTCTCACGGAGTCATCACTCGCGGCGGCTGATTTTGCGCTTTTTGATGAAGATGAGGGGCTCGGCCAACTCGATCAGCTTGGCGACGAGGTCACGTTCGTGAAGGCGGTCACCGCTGACGCCTTTGAGCACGTGGATTTCACATTCTTTTGCGGCTCAGAGACACTGACGCGCAGATTCTGGCGCGAGGCGCTGCGCGCGGGCTCCACGGTGCTGGATCTTACGGGCGCACTTGACCAGGAGACGGGAGTGCTGGTGCGCTCGCCCTGGGTAGGAGCGCAGGATGTTGCTGCAGATCTGTTTACGCCTGCGGTGGTGCCGGCGCATCCGGCAGCATTGGCGCTGGCACTTCTGATGGAGCGGTTGCAGCAGGCAGCGCCGGTGCGGAATGCGGCAGCGACGGTTCTGCTGCCGGCGAGCGAGTTCGGCCGCGCGGCGATGGATGAGCTTCACCAGCAGACTGTGAACCTGTTGAGCTTCCAGACGATCCCTCGGGCTACGTTTGATGCGCAATCGGCATACAACCTGCTCAGCGGCTTCGGCGAGAACGCCAAGGTGAGTATGACGGCAATCGACAGCAGAATTCGCCGGCAATACAGCGCATTGGCAGGAAGACGGCTGCCCGCGCTGGCGATGCAGACGATCAGCGCGCCTGTCTTTCACGGCCACGGATTTTCGATCTTTGCTGAGCTGGAACGGCCTGTGGATTTGTCGGCGCTGGAAGACGCACTGAGTGGCGATCACGTCGACCTGGTGCTCGAGGAAACGGATTCGCCTTCGAATCTGGCTGCTACGGGGCAGAACGATGTGCTGGTGCGTTTGCGTCTGGAGCCGGGGCCGCGGAATGCGAATGAAAGTTCGCGCGTGTGGCTGTGGGCTGCTTCAGACAATCTGCGGCTGTATGCCCAGAATGCGGTGGAGTGTGCGCTGGACCTGCGTCGGCTTAGGCCGCAGGGGACGGTGCAGTAGCCCATCGCGACATGACCATTCAGAGCATCGCCGACGCGTTTCCAATCCTTGCAGATGCAATACCGGACTTTCGGCCATCGGAAGAAGATTGGGAAGATCAGCTTTCGTACATCTTCATTAATGACATGGTGCGATACGTCTGTGACCGCGCGTATCCAGAATTCGAGCCGATGCTCATGCAATTTGCGGCTCTTCTTGAGAGGCTTTACATAGAAGGCGATAGCAGCGTTCATGACCTTGCTCACGAAGCGCTAGATTCGTTGTGGGCGCGAAATGAGCAAGAGCAGGAGATTGTCGCCGGTTACTTCGGGCCAAAGACGCGTGAGGTCTGGCTGCGAATTTGCGCTGGAGAGCACGGGCAGTAGGCAGTAGTCATTCCGTCCCTTACTGCGCGTGCCTCGACCACAATTGCTCGATGTAGCTATCGGTCATGCCGGCGATGTAGTCGGCGACAGTGCGGGCAAGGCCCTCGGTTGGAATCTGCACCTGGTGGTCGGCGGGCAGTAGCGTTGGGTCAGCCATTAGAACTGAGAACAGCTCCTGGACCACGCGGGCGGCGCGTTCGTGTTCTTCTTCCATCCCAGGGGAGTTGTAAAAGTTGGCATAGAGATAGCTCTTGGCCGGAGCACGGTCAGCCTCCATGGCCGCGCTGAGAGCAGCGATCCGGCGAGGGGCGCGGCGGATTTCGTCAAGCGAGACGGCGCCTGAAGCGGCCACACGCTTTCGCACCTCTTCGATCAAATCGGTGACCAGGGCATTCAGCATGCGATTGAGGGTTTCGTAGACTGCCTGCTTGGACGGCGCAGAGGGATATTGCTCGGTCACCTCGTCATGGAATCGGCGGAAGAGAGGAACGTGATCGCAAACGTCTTTGACGTTGAGAATGCCGGAGTCGAGCCCGTCGTCGAAGTCCGCGGTCAGGTAGGCGATCTCGTCGGCGAGGTCGATGAGTTGCGCTTCGAGCGGAGGGCGGAGGTCGAGGAAGTACTCGGCGAGTTCTGGATGAGTGGCGCTGGTGTAGTCGCGCGAGTGCTTGATGATCCCTTCGCGCACGCCGAGGGTGAGGTTGAGGCCGCGCCAGGCCGGGTAGCGTTCTTCGAACCACGTGACGATGCGGAGGGCGTGGAGATTGTGGTCGAAACCAAGGCCATATTGCCGCAATGCGGTGTCGAGGGCTTTTTCGCCGGCGTGGCCGAAAGGGGGATGACCGATGTCGTGGGCGAGGGCGAGGGCTTCGGCGAGTTCGCGGTTCAGGCCCAGGGCTTCGGCAAGCGTGCGCGAGATCTGGGCGACCTCGAGCGTGTGAGTGAGGCGGCTGCGGAAATGGTCAGCGGGGAGGTCGTGGGCGAGACGAGAGAAGACCTGGGTTTTTCCAGCCAGTCGGCGAAAGGCGCGGGCATGGAGAATGCGGGCCGTGTCGCGCGCGAAGGGAGAACGATAGGGATGAGGGGGCTCGGGATGAGCGCGGGCAGCGAGATCGCCATTTCCCTCTGCTGCGATACGGCCCGGTAGCTGATAATCCAGTTTGGCTTGTGAACTCATCCAGTTTCGATCTTGGTCTGGTTATATCGCACGAGAGCGGGCGCGTGCATGTTAAGTCGGGTTGAGGACGATGAGCTGAGCGGTTTTCAAGAGGAAACTGCGACGGACGTGTTGTGAGTCACCACTTTGAACCATGTGCGGTGCTATAGAATCCTACCTGCGACAGGATTGGACAAGCGCCGGGTTTCGGGAGTACCATCCTGCCGATTTTCTAAACTGCGCGGGCAGGTGTCGTAATTTCGCGCGTTCCGAACTTCTTCACATTCGGACAGGAGGCAAGATGAAGACCATGAAATGTGTTGTATTGGCCCTCGTGGCCCTTGGAGTTGCATTTACGACAGGCTGCGAAAGGCATTCAAACAAAGAAGTTTTCTACATGATTTCGTCGAATATGGCATTGCCGTATTGGCAGACAGCTGCGAAGGGGTTCAACAAGGCTGCCGCCGAGTACAAAGTTACGGCGAAAGTTGTGGGTCCCGAAAACTACGATCCGCAGGCGGAACTGGCTGAGCTGCAGAAGGCAGTTGCGGCAAAGCCTGGCGGCATCCTGATCTCCGTGGCGGATGTTTCGGTGCTGGGGCCGGCCATTGATTCGGCAATCGGCGCTGGGGTTCCGGTAATCACCATTGACTCCGATGCCGTAGGGAGCAAAAGGCTGTTCTTTATCGGCACCAACAATCTCGAGGCCGGAAGAATGGGCGGTCATCGCGTGGTTGAACAACTGGGAGGCTCCGGCAACGTGGTTTTCTTCACGATTTCGGGGCAGCCGAACATGGAAGAGCGGCTGAAGGGATTCAAGGATGTGCTGGATACCAGGCCGAATATTCACATCGTGGACGTAATCGACATCAAGAGCGATGCGCGTACGGCATTTGACAAGACGCAGGAATTGATGACGCTGACGGGCCCGAAGAAGATCAATGCATTTGTCTGCCTGGAGTCCGCGTCGGGCAAAATGGTGTCGGATGCGATCAAGCGGACCAGCGCGACTGACAGAGTGCTGGTGGCGTGGGACGTAAATCAAGACACGCTGGACGGAATCAAGGGTGGCACGATCAATTCCACGGTTGCGCAAAAGCCGTTCACGATGGGATACATCGGCTTGAGGTCGCTGGATGAAATCTTCCATGCGCCGCCGCCTTCATTGACGACGGATTATAGCCAGGATGCATTTTCTCCATTTCCGGTGTTCATCGATACAGGGACGTCGCTCGTAGACAAGCGCAATGTCGACGCGTACATTGCATCGGCGCAAGCGCACCAGTAACAAGCGTTTGGGGCAACGGATCGCTGCGAAGGTCTTGTAAAAAAACAGGTTTTCCGTGCGGCAGCTTCACGATAAAAGAAGCTGCCGCTTTTCTTTTTGGAAAGCAAATTGCCGGCTGGGAAAATGGCTGCAATGTTAACATCAGCGCTAAATCGATTCATAGAGCATTTCCTCGAAGCCACTTTCACCGCCCCTTGACGTTGTGCGGAATTGGGTCCAACATAGGCAACAAATGGACTGTTATGCGTGGTCCTGCGGGTTGCTGATGGGACTACGCCACCAGCGAACGCGATGATTTGACCGGGCTCGATACGCTGATTCCTCGGCAAGAATGCGAGACGGACGATGGTGGTCAAGGCTCAATTAAGAGGCAGCGAAATCACGGGATTGCGCATAGGCGCCAGAAATGTGCGCCGGTATTTTCCGAGAGGCGTTCTTGTGATCGAGCTGCAGTTGGATCATCTGCAGATTCAATGTGGGCTTAAGCCGGAATTCTGGCGCGGAGAGCCGGAGATCCGCGACCCGCGGCTGTGCGAATGGCTGGATTTCAAAGTCATCCACGGCATGGGTGAACGGAGGGAAGTCAGATTGGCAATGACTCCAGCTGGCACGAACACCTTCAGGCTGCGGCCGTCCACTCTAAAGCGCGACGAGATGAGCAGCATGGAACTGCAGACGACAGCCTGAAAGCCCGAATTGCGAGCTTTCTGCTTGATTTTTGGCGGTTTTAACCGCTTTTTCAGTTGCCAAATCACGGCATAGAGCGAGTTGTGGCGAAGAATTTCCACTATGAAGGCTTGGTTTCTATGAAAAGGCATCTGGAAAATGAGGCCATAGAGGCACTGCGACAGACATTGGGACAGATTTCGGTTGTCAAAATGAAAGAGATAAGAGTCGAGTCGCACCGGCATCGCAGCGACAAGACAATCATTGCAGATGTCGAGATCTACAGGCACCCACACAGACTGGTTTGCAAAGTGGTGGGTACCTGCGAACCAGACGATCTGCAACGGACATTCCTGGAGTTGAGAAAGCTGCATGCGCGATTTCAGGGGGAGACAACGCCGGTTTTGATTGCTCCTTTTCTCTCGGAAGAAGCACAAACGCTTTGCAGGGATAGCAACACAGGTTTTCTGGATCTTGAAGGGAATGCGCGACTGTATCTGGACGAGGTTTTTATTGTGAAGCGCTCGTTGCCGCTTCACAAAACGCTTCCGCCCCCGGCTGAATCATTGCCCACCAGTGAAACGGCCCGCTTTGCGAGAACCGCATAGCGCGTGCCGGGCTTCCTCAGCCAACGGCGGCAAACATTAAGGGCGGCCCAGTGAGGGGCCGCCCTTAATGCTGTCTGGCATTCTGTCTTGCAAACGCTACTCGGGTTTGTTCTGTCCGGCGGTGTTGTCCTGCTTGGCAAGCCTGACGCGGGCAGTTTCGAGTTTCTTCTGAACCTTAGCAACCTCGGCCGGCTCCACATCTGGAGGCGCGGATTTGGAGTACTCGTTGAGGGAAAGCTCCCACTGTGCGGCAGCAAGGCGAATACGGCCGGTCTTCTCGTAGAGATCGCCAAGGTGGTCGTGCACCGTGGGATCGGTCTGGTCGCGTTCGACTGCCTGGCGCAGATTCTCTTCAGCCAACTCATATTGACCGAGCTTGAAATATGCCCAGCCGAGCGAATCGAGGTAGGCGCCGTTCATCGGCTCCAGTTCGACCGCCTTGCGGATCATCTTCAACGCTTCGGGTAGCCGGGTGCCTTTGTCGGCCAGCATATAGCCGAGGTAGTTCAGGACCATGGCGTTGTTGGGGTCGAGTTCGAGCGCCTGGTGGAAGTATTGTTCGGCGGGTTCATAGTGCTTTTGCCGCTCAGCCAGACCACCCTTCAGGAAGAGAAGGTAGATGTTGTCTTCCTTTTTCGTGGCAACGGCGGATGCCTTGTTCAGGGCATCTTCGGCTTCCTTCCATTTGTGGATGCGAGTATAAATCTGGCCCAGGGCAATCCACACCTTTTGGTCGTCAGGACTGTTCTTGAGCAGGGCCTTGGCCATCGCGATGCCTTCATCTTCTTTACCCTGGTCGACCAATTCACCCGCGAGCATCAACTTCAGATCCTGGTCGGTGGGATTGGCTTCGACGGCTTTTCGGGAAACCGCAATCGCCTTGTCGAACATTTTGGCGTCACGGTAGACATCGACCTGGTTCTGATAACCGCGCAGCGCATTGTCGCCGCCGAGATCGATCATTTTCTGATAGGCAGCAATGGCTTCATCGACCTTGTTTTGCTCGTGGTAGATAGCGCCCAGCCGCTCCAAAAAAATGGCGCGGTTATTTTTCTCGTCGGCGGTGTATGCGCCGTTGGCGTGTGAGGTCAGATCGACCATGTGTTCGTAGACTTGCGCGGACTCGTCGTAGCGGCCCAGGACATCGAGCAGCAGCCCTTCGTTGTAGCCCGCCTCGAGCGAATCGGGATCCTTTTTAACTGCCTTCTTTACGGTCGTGAGCGCCTCATCGTATTTGCCCTGCCGACGGAGGATCTCGCTGATGTGAACGATGGTGCTTGAATCCTCAGGGTCGGCGTCCGCCATTTGCCGATATGCTTTGAGAGCTTCGTCGAGTTGATTATCGTTGAGAAGCGCCTGGGCCAGGGCTCCCATGGTGTGTCCATCCTCAGGATCAAGATCGGCGGCACGCTTGTAGGCATCAATTGCGTCCTTGGGACGCTTCATCTGGTCGTAAACCGCACCGAGCGCAAATTCCATCTTGGGGGAGCGCTCGGAGACGGGGACTGCCTCGATGACTTTTGCCGCATGTGCGAGGTCGCCGTTCTCAGCGTAGAGTCGCGAGAGATTGAGCACGACTTCTTCTGAATCGGGATCGAGATCCTGGGCCGCCTTGAACTGTTCTTCTGCTTTTTCGTTCTGATGTTTGACGGTGTAGAGCTGGCCCAGCACCATGCGGTCTTCCACGCTCTTGGGGTCGAGCGCGATGATCTTCTGAAACTCGGCGATGGCCTGATCGAGCGTGTTGCCGCTGGGAGACGCGGAGGAGACCGCGTTCTGCGCTTCGCTCAACTGGCGCAGATAGAGGCGGCCAAGCAGACGATGCGCGTCAATGTCGTTGGGTGAGGTCTTGAGCAGGCCACGCGCAGTGGCTTCGGCTTCGCGTACCTGACCAGTGCGGAAGTACAAGTCTGCCAGCTCATCATTCAGTTGCGGGGAGTTGGGATCGGCGCTGAGTGCAGTTTTGTACTCCTCCACAGCGTGCCGCATATACTCAGGCCGGCCGGAGGCGATCGCTTCTTCCTCGTAAATGTGCGCGAGGGCGGAGTGGTAGTAGGACTGACCGCGGTCAGGTTCTGAAGCCGATGTTGCAGCTGGAGTAGGTTTCTGGTCGGCATTTGCGGTGGATGCGCCCGCGGGAGCCGATTGCGCCGGCTTTGTGGGAGTGGCCGGGGTCTGCGCAGAAACGATGGTCGCCGCAACGAGAGATGCGGCAAGAGGCAGCCACTGAAATGGCGATAATGCTTTTATTTTCATATCCTCGGGGATCCAATGTGACTCGTGAGGGAGAGAAGCTATTCCACCCCATTCGGCCGGGTTAAGAGCTTGGATGCCGACCGTATGCCGGCGGAGCCCGCCTACTGTTAAAGACGATTTTACTCGCGAATAGTCGCAGCAAACCATCCGTTTCAATGGTTTTCGACACCCGGGTAAACTGACAGGTGGCTGGCAGGAGGGCTTCTCAGCCGGCGTCTTCATCGACTTGATTCGGGGAGTCCGCCGCTCTCGCGCAGCGCCTTGAGCTGGCGTTGCAATATCACTGTTTGCCGCTCCATGCGCTCAAGTTGCCGCTCGCCGGGATGATTATCAGAAGAAACGAGCGCCTTTGAAGAGTCAGGACCCAACTCGGGCCAGGGTGAGGGGTCGGCTGGCTTCTGGTTTTCGAGTTGATTTTCAAGCCAGATGAGCCTTTGTTGGAGAAGCAGAAGCCGGCTTTGGACGGGGCCAGATTGCTTCCAATCCGATTCGTCACGCAACGTGGTGAGCGTGGTGACGCTTTGTGCGAACCGCCGCAGATAAGTGACGAACGCGGTCGCAAAGTGGGCAAAGGGCAAGCGTCGTGGCCAGGACTCGGCGAGCAATCGCTCGAGCGACTCTTCGGTGTCGTTGTGGGCGAGGCCAGTTCCACGTCGGGCACTCGCAAGTTGACGGGCAGAGACGGAGTCACTTCTCCATGCCTGGGCAAGTTGCTCGAGATAACGGCGGTCGGCGGTGAGACTGGCGCGGAGAAAGGCCGGCGCGCGATCGCGCTCATAGATGGGGAAGAGAAACTTCATGGCGAGGATGGATATGATCGCTCCCACGAACGTGTTGAGGATGCGGACGAGGGCAAGTTGCCAGTCACCTGAGTAAGGGAGCCATGCGAGCACGAAGGCCGGCGTAAGAAAAAACGCGAAGGCAGCATAGCTGACGGGCATGACCGCGATCGACAGCAGGGCGAGCGGAAACAGCACGGCGGCGATGGCCAGTTGCGAGTGAAGAACAATGGCGAGCAGCGCCGCGAGAATGCCTCCGCCGACGGTGCCGCCGACGCGTTCAAGTCCCCGGCGTAGCGTTCCCGAGACATGAGGCTGCAACACAATAAGCGACGTAAGCAGAAGCCAGTAGCCGTGATCGATGTGCAGCAGAAGAATCAGTGCGACATCGAACCCGCATACAACGCTTACGCGCACGGCGTGCCGCAACGTTAATGAGCTGAAGGTGAAATTGGCAGCGAACTGATCGAGGTTGGGGCGCTGTCGAGACTGCTTGAGCCGCTGGTGGACGTGCTCCGGATGCCCCTTAATTAAAGCGGAGTCGTCGGAGGTCTCCAGAGATTGGCCGAGCCTGAGGAGGGATGCGCTTTCGATTGAGGACTCGAGAACCGAGGCCGATTCTGCCACCTGGGCGAGCAGAAAGCGGTCACTGGGATCGGAGGAGTCGAGGCAGTCAGCAAGATAGTGCGGCAATCGCTCCATTTCGCGCCACTTGGCTCGCGCGTGTGCAACGGTCAAGCTGCGGCGGCGCGTGAGGAGTGATGCGATCCATTCTTCGGCAGAGCGAAGATCGGCGAGGCAGGAGATTCCGCGCTGAAAGCAGGCAGAATCACCTATCGTGGCGGTTTGCGCTTCGAGGTGTTCAGCAAGAGCGACGGTGCGAGCGATGAGCAGGTCAGCGTGTTCAAGCAGGACGACGAGTTGGCGCGCTCGTGCCGAATCGGCCTGACGCTCGGCACGAACGTTGGCGATGGCCTGCCAGCCATGCTCCACGGCGCGGCGAATCCGGTATTGATGATGCTGTGCGAGGCGATGCCAGAGGGATGGCGTCGGCCTGCGACGATTGGTCTCTTCGCGCGTTGCAAGGTCGTATACGGAGCCAAGGAAGGAAGCGAGTTCGTTGTAGCAATCGGCGACGGCGAGCCGTGCGGGGCGATAGGCGTCGAGCGGCCAGAGAAGAAGCGAAAGCACGGCGGCCCAGACGCCACCAATGAAGAGAGAAGTGGCCCAACCGAGAGCGGTCTGCCAGCTCACCGGTGCTGCGCCGACTCCGCAGATGTAAATCACCTGGACGAGCAGGCCTGCAGATGCGAAAGGCTGGCCAAGAGCGGCGAGGTAGCTCCAGAAGAAACAAAACAGTACGGTGACGGGGAGCGCCCAGACCAGGCTTCTGCCGACAACGCAGCCGAGAAAGAGCCCTGCAGCGCCGCCGAAGGAGAGTGTGGCAAGGCTGGCGAGACGCGTGCGGTAGGGACCTCCGGTGTCGGCCAGGATTGCTTCGAATCCGCCGAGCGCAGCCCAACCCAGGATGCTCAAACCGGTAAGATCCCCAATAATCAGCGGGGTGCAGAGCGCCACGGCGGCGCGAAGGCCGCGGAACCAGTCCATCCGGCCGGCGAGCGAGAAGATATTCGCGCGCCAGCCATTTGAAGACTCGTTGAAGGCCGTCATGGTTCGAACCTTCGGCGCGGAATCAATGGCGGAAGTGCCGGATCCCGGTGAAGACCATGGCCAGGCCAAGTCGATCAGCGGCGGCGATCACGTCGTCGTCCTTGACCGACCCACCGGGTTGGATGACGGCGGTGGCTCCGGCAGCGGCAACGGCTTCGAGTCCATCGGGGAACGGGAAGAAGGCATCGGAGGCGGCCACAGTGCCTTTGAGTGGGAGCACGGCTTTCTGCGCGCCGAAACGGGCGGCGTCGACGCGGCTCATCTGGCCCGCGCCCATGCCGACGGTCTGGCCATCGCGCGCGTAGACTATGGCGTTTGACTTGACATGTTTGCAGACGCGCCAGGCGAAGATGAGGCTGCGGAGTTCTTCGGCGGTCGGTGGACGCCAAGTGACCACCTTGAGCTCGTCCTGGGTGACCCGGCCTGTGTCGGCATCCTGCAGCAGCAATCCGCCGGAGACCTGCTTGACGACCGGGCGAGACGGCGCGTTGCGGACTTCAACGAGACGGAGGTTCTTTTTGGCGGCGAAACGCTCGCGAGCTTCCGGCGTGAAGGCAGGTGCGGCGATGGCTTCGACGAAGAGCTTGACGATTTCGGCCGCGGCATCGCCATCGACGGTGCGATTAATGCCGATGACGCCGCCGAATGCAGAGACGGGATCGCTGGCGAGCGCTTTCTGGTAGGACTCGAGGATGGTGGGACCGGTTGCGGCACCGCAGGGATTCGTGTGCTTGACGATGATGACGGCGGGCTCATCAAATTCCTGCGCGAGTTCCCAGCATGCGTCAAGATCAACGAGATTGTTGAAGCTGAGTTCCTTGCCCTGGAGCTGAGTTGCACCGGCGACGCCCAGGCCTGAGCCGTCGGCGTAGAGCGCGGCGCGCTGATGGGGGTTTTCGCCATAACGCAGAGACTGGGCCAACGGCATGTTGATACGGAGCGTTGATGGAAGCACCTGCGGTGCGGCTGATTGCGCTTCCGACGCGATGGGCAGAATGGGATCGGGGGCTGCGGCGATCCGATCGAGGGTGTTGGCGATGGCGGTGTCGTATGCGGCGGTGGTAGCGAAGGCCTGCTTCGCGAGGCGCCAGCGGGTTTCGCGCGTGAGAGAGGCGCCGTGGGCGCTTTTCATCTCTTCGACGAGATCGGGGTAATCCGCGGGGCGGGTGACGATGGCGACATCTTCGAAGTTCTTGGCGGCGGAGCGAACCATGGAGGGTCCGCCGATGTCGATGTTTTCGATGAGGTGCCCAAAGGCGACGCCGGGCTGTGCGGCGGTCTTCTCGAAGGCGTAGAGGTTCACCACAACCATGTCGATGGGCTGAATGCCGTGAGCTGCGACGGCGGCTTCGTGCTCCGCATTGCCGCGGATGTAGAGCAGACCTCCGTGAACGAGGGGGTGCAGCGTCTTTACGCGTCCATCGAGCATCTCGGGAAAACCGGTGAGGTCGCTGATGTCTTTCACGGCCAGGCCGGCGTCGCGGAGAGCGCGGGCGGTGCCGCCAGTGGAGATGAGTTCCACGCCGAAGCCGGCAAGCGTTTTTGCAAGCTCAACGAGGCCGGTTTTGTCGGTCACGCTGAGCAGCGCGCGGCGGATCGTTTTTGTCGTACTTGTCGATGCACTCACAGATTTGCTCCTAGCCATCATCTTCATATCCATTCGCGCCAGACCGGTCGCGGAATGCGAAGACCAAAGAACAGACTACATCGAAAGGCTCGGCGGAATCTGTGAGGCGATTCGCACGGCTGAAGCCGGTGCCGCTGTGCGTAACTGGATGCTGAAGAATGCAGTAGAGTGGTGATATGAGCAGCATTCCTCCTCCGCCGACGGGACACGGATCATTCCGCGAGGGGCCCGACGCGGAACCGGAGATTCTTCGTCCTGTTGCGGGCTACATTCCGACTCCGCGGCCGGTAGAGCGAAGGCGGCGATCTTTCTGGGCCACGGCTCCGGCGACGTACGTGCTGGTCGGAATCAATTGCGCTGTGTTTTTTGCGATGCTGCTCCACGGGGTGAGTGCTGTCAGCCCTACTGCAGACCAATTGATGTTCTGGGGAGCGAACAATGCAGGCGCCGTGTTGAATAGCGGCCAATGGTGGCGCATTGTCACTGCGATGTTCGTACATGGAGGTATGATTCACCTCGCAACGAACATGTGGTGCCTGTGGAATCTTGGCTTGCTTGCGGAGCCGCTCATCGGATGGATCGGTGTGACAAGCGCGTACGTTCTGACCGGAGCTGCCGGCAACCTGCTTTCGACGTTTTACAGCTGGTATAGCTATCCAGACGCGCGGTTTACGCCGGGCGGGATCGGCTTTCCGCCGGGTGTCGGAGCTTCGGGGGCAGTGTTTGGCATCGCCGGGGCGTTGATTATTCTGCTCAAGTCCAAACGGCTGCCGGTGCCGCTTGACGAACTCAAGAGATTACGGAAATCGGTTATCTACTTTGCTGCGATCAACCTGGTGATCGGGTTTTCGGTCAACGTTGGAACGCAGTACATGGGCTCCGGCCTGCGTATCGACAACATGGCCCACTTGGGTGGCTTCAGTTGTGGACTGCTGTTTGCCGCGCCGCTGGTGCCGCGTCTTGGATCAACCAAGAGTCTGTTTGAAACGCGTCTACGGATCGCGCTGGCACTGGTTGCCGGACTGCTGGTGCTCTTCAGCTTTTATCTGGCACAGCTGCCTGGCTGATAGATCCTGGAGCGGCACTAAGAGCAGGCGCTGCTAACGGGCACTCACGGGGCGGGGCCGATCTTTCATTTGGGGAATGATGTTTAGAAAGGGGCTGGTGCGTCACTGGCCATGATGCCTAAAGCCCCGCTTGGCCTGAAACTCGGGAATTACCGCACCGCTGTCGAGGCAAACTTCTTCACCATGGCGAGAAGCAGTTTGCGGTCGCTCTCGTTGAGGTTGGTGGAGTAGCGGCGGATCTGGGTAAGAAAACGCAGCTCCTCGTCGCTGAGATGTTGCGTGTTCACGGCGCCACCCAAGGAGTCTTCTGCGAAGAACTGGGCGATGGGCAGATCGAGTGCGAGTGCGATTTTAGAGAGAGTGTCCAGCGAGGGAACGGTGTGCCCGTTTTCCACACGCGAGAGATAACAGCGCAATAGCCCGGTCTTCTTTTCGATGTCGCCCTGGGAGAGCCCCTTCTGCAACCGGTGAGCACGGATCGTGGTGCCGATCTTCATCACGCCAAAGCCTTTCCCGCTTCCCGTGCAAGGACTCATCCACGGTAGCTACCACTGAGTTAATGGCGTAAGAGTAAACATGGCATCCGGAGTAACGCAAGCAGATTTCTAAAGACAAGACACCGAGAGTAACCATGGTGTAAACCAACTAGTAAACAGCGCCTCAGTGTCCGGTCCGGTCACCTTTTCAGGCTCGAACGCTCCCGAACGAGATGCGGCGATACTTGGAATTCGGCCGGTGTGGAATCCCGGATGTCGTAAACCCAATGGGCTTGGCGCTCGTCTGTTTGAGTACAGGGTGCGAGTTTGGGAGCATGGATGGAGCGAGGAGCAATACGAAGGATGGTCGCTGTGGCGACGTGTGTGGCCGCAAGCCTGGGCGCACTGGCGCAGACGGCTGCTCGGGCACAAGCTCCCAGCGCGGCACCCGCCCCTGCCCCTTTGCCCGCCGCGACCGGAACTGAGGCGCAGCCGGGTGGTCAGCCAGAGATCGCCGGGGGCAAACTCCACGGGCATGTAAAGAGCGGCGCGATTCCGCTGCCTGGCGTCACCGTTACAGCCCAGAACACGCTCACGGGCAAGCGTTATTCGACGACAACGGACGTGACGGGCGCGTGGTCCCTCACGATCCCGCAGAACGGGCGATACGTTATCCGCACCCAATTTGCAGCGTTTGCGCAGGGCGCGCAGGAGTCGGTGCTGAATGCGTCGAACCACGATCAGGCGGTGGACTTCCAACTGATGCTGGCATCGCGCGCTGCGCAGCAGCAGCAAAAAGAAGATGCGCAGGCGGGACAGGCGACGCAGGCGGTTCGGCAAATGGCTGCGAATGGTGCGCAGGCCTTGAATCTTATCAGCGCGCTCAGTGGGGACACGGAGACGCAAGCAGGGGCGGCGGGCGCAAGCGGAGCGGCGTTGCCGTCGATCGCGGGAAACTCGGATTTCAGCGATCAATCGGTTGCCATCACCGGCCAGTCGGGGTCAGTGAGTCCGCTGGCGGGTGTGGATATGGATCGGCTGCGCGATGCGATGGAGACGATGCGCGCGCAGGGTGGCACGAATGTTGACGGCCCGCCCGGTGGCGGCTTATTCGGCGGCGGTGGCGGTGGATTTGCAGGCGGATTCGGACCGGGTGGTGGGTTTGGCGGCGGATTTGGCGGAGGCGGCAGGGGAGGCTTTGGCGGCGGGCGCGGAAACTTCCGCGGCTTCAATCCGGGGCAGCCGCATGGCGCAATCTTCTGGATGGGCAGCAACTCGGCGCTGAATGCCGAGCCTTTCAGTCTGCAAGGCCAGCCGCAGGAGCAACCGGCTTCCGGCACGAACCGGTTCGGGCTGACGTTCATGAGCGCGCCCTATATTCCGGGGCTGACGAAACCAAGCGGCAAGGACACGGTGTTTCTGACCCTTTCGGGGTCGCGCAGTTCCAGTCCGCTGGATGAGTATGCGACGGTGCCGACGGATGCGGAACGCGCGGGAGATTTTTCCGCCGCTGGGTTGCCGGCGATTTTTGATCCGACTACCATGCAGCAGTTCTCGGCGAACGGGATCTTGAATGCAATTCCCTCGACGCGAATCTCGGAGCAAGCCAAAGCGCTGCTGCAGTATTTTCCCGAGCCGAATATTCCGAATTCGATTCAGAACTATCATCTTCTTTCGACGGCGCAGTCAAACCAGACACAAGCGGGCGTTCGCTATATGCGCAGCATTGGTGCGAACGCATCGCCGTTTGGTCTGGGTGGGCGGGGTGGCGGAGGAGGGGGTGGCGGGCGACGCGCGCAGCAGAGCCAGGGACTGCGGCAAAGCGTCAACGCCAATTTCAACTGGAGCCACACAGCCCAAGACAACGTGAATCTGTTTCCGGAATTGGGCGGCAAGACCTCGACCAGCATGTATTCGTTGCAGGCCGGTTACACGCTGGGGTATCACAAATTCACGAACATTTTCAATGCGAATTGGAATCGGTCAGACAGCAATGTGACGAACTTCTTCACGAATGGGCCCGACATCGAGACGCAGATTGGAATTCTCGGGCCGAACAGTACTCCGCTGAATTCGACCCCGTTGAATTTTGGATTGCCGAACATTGTGTTGAGCAGTATTTCGGGCCTCAACGAGCAGCAGCCGAGGGTTGCGATCGCGCAAACGATCTCGCTGTCTGAGACCTTCAGCTGGATCCATGGCAAGCACAACATGCGCTTCGGCGGGGACTATCGTCGCGTGCATAATGATTTTCTATCGAGCTCAAATGCGACGGGGAGTTTTACATTCACCGGGTTGTTCACGCAAGCCCCAACAAGCTCTACGAATCAAGCCCCAACGAGCCCCGCGAATACAGGTTCTTCGTTTGCCGATTTTCTGCTGGGCCTGCCACAACAGACCGCGCTGAATTCGGCGGTGAACAAGACCTATCTGCGCGACAACGTGGTTGACGCCTTTGCGATGGACGATTGGCGCTGGCTACCGAGTTTTACGGTGAATTACGGCTTGCGGTATGAGTTCTTCGCGCCCTATACGGAGAAGTACGGGCACCTGGCGGAAGTTCTGACTAATCCGGAGCAAGGATTTACGAGCCAGACCCAGGCTTTGTCGGGGCAGGGCGGGCTGCCGGATTCGCTGGTGTACCCATTCCGCACGGCATTCGCTCCGCGTGTAGGAATTGCGTGGAGGGTGCCCAAGATCAAACAAATGGTGGTTCGCGCGGGATTTGGGATGAACTACACGGTCGGCTCGTACGCGACATTTGCGACCAAAATGGCCCATCAGCCGCCATTTGTGAATCAGCAGACGAACCAGGATATTCTCTCGAATGGAACACCGACTTCGGCCTGCGTGCAAACCGGCACTTGCCTGACGCTAGCGCAGGGATTTCCCGCACCGGCTACCGTAGGGAACTACGCGCTCGATCCGCACTTCCATTTGCCGTACGTGCAAACGTGGAATCTCGACGTCCAGAAGACGCTGCGCTGGGGCATCGTGATGAACGTGGGCTATAACGGATCGAAGGGCAATCATCTGGATATCGTCACAGCTCCGCGCGCACTTGCGATCAGCCCCGAGACCAATCCGTCAAATCTGATCTTTAGCTACGAACAGGCGGCGGCGTTCTACAAGTTCAATGCAGGCACACTCCGCTTGAACAAGCGGCTTTCGAACGGCATTGCGATGGGCGCGAATTATCAGTACTCGCACGCGATCGACAACGCGGGCATCGTGGGTGGGGTAGGCGGAGTCGGCGCACAGAACTGGACCGACCTGCAGGATGAGGAAGGCAACTCCAGTGTCGACGTCCGGCATAAAGTGACCGGGACTTATCTATATGAATTGCCCTTCGGTCAGGACAAGCGCTGGGTGACCACGGGCGCAGGATCGCACATCCTGGAGGGATTCTCGGTTTCGGGCAGCTTCACGTTTGCGAGTGGCACGCCGCTGACGCCCATCTTTCCGGCGTCGATTCTCAGTGTGAGCTGTGGGACGTCCGGTACTTATCGGCCGGATCTTACAGGAGCGCCATTGAACCTGAGCACGGGACGGCAGTGGTTCAATCCTGCGGCCTTTGTCGAGCCTCCTAATCCAGTGGGAAATCCGTATCCGTGCGGCGTGTTCGGGAATTCGCCGCGGAACTTCATCATGGGGCCAGGGACGGTGCAGAACAATATGGCGCTGTCGAAGACGATGCAGATGGGGGAGACGCGCAGCCTTGAGATTCGCGCAACGATTAATAATGTTTTCAATACGGTGCAGTATTCCGGTATTGATACCAACGTTCAGTCGCCTACGTTCGGGCAGGTGACGTCCGCGGGATCGATGCGGTCCTTCCAATTCACGTCGAGGTTCAGGTTCTGATGACGAATTGGACACAAAGGGCGATTGCGGGGGGCGTGATGTTCACGCTCATGATGCCGGGTGTGCCGTTTGCCCCGGCCCAGAACTCCAACGGCGCACAGCAAGACGGCTATGTTTTCAAAGCAAAAGCGGAGCTCGTACTGACAAACGTTGTGGTGCGCGATGCAAAGACCGGCGAGTTTGTGCATGGACTCAAGCAGAGCGACTTCACCGTTTTGGAGAACGGAAAACCGCAGCAGATCTCGTCGTTTGATTTCCAGAGCGTCGATATGGCCAAGCCTCTCAATGAGGCGACCATCAGCGGGCTTGCAGCCGGCGTGACTGGGCCCGGTACCAAGGCTGCCGTGGTGGCAAAGCCGGAAGATTTGTTGAATCATCGATTGATCGTGATGTTCTTCGATCTGACGTCGATGCAGCCGGAGGATTTGGATCGGTGCGTGAAGGCGGCGCGGGATTTCCTGACGAACAAGATGCAGCCGGCGGACCTGGTTGCGCTTGTTTCGCTGGACCAGACGCTCAAGGTGGACCAGGATTTCACGTCGGACAAAGTTGCGCTTGCGAACGAAGTTGGAATCTACAACGGCACCGAGGGACAGGGATTTGCAGAAGGCGCAACCGCGAATTCAAACCAGGTGGAGGATACAACGGGTTACACCCCGGATGAGAGCGAGTACAACGACCTGAATACGGATCGCGAATTATTCGCGCTGCGTGCAATTTCGAAGTCGCTCGAGAAGGTTGGGCAGAAGAAATCGCTGTTGTACTTCTCAGGCGGCATCTCGCGCGACGGAATCGAGAATCAGGCGTCACTGCGCGCAGCCATCAATTCGGCGGTCCGTGCAAATCTTTCGATCTACAGCGTTGATACGCGAGGATTGCAGGCCATTTCGCCGCTTGGGGATGCGTCGACAGGAAGCATTCGCGGGTCCGGTGCGTTCAATGGCGGGGCCCTGATGAACAACATGCAGGGCAACTTCGCCTCGCAGGAGGTAATGGCGACACTGAGTTCCGATACCGGTGGCAAGGCCTTCTTCGATTCGAATGACTTTGCGCCGGCATTCGCGCAGGTACAGCGCGATACTTCGGCCTACTATGCGATTGGATTCCATTCGACCAATCCTGCGCGCGATGGGAAGTATCGAAAATTGACCATCAAGATTAATCGTCCTGGTGTGAAGCTGGAGTATCGGCCGGGTTACTATGCGCCGGCGGACTTCAAGCATTCTGGGCGCGAAGACCGGGAGCGCGAGCTGGAAGAACAACTGGCAAGCGATTTGCCCGCGACCGATATGGCCGTGTATCTGGATGCGATGTACTTCCGGCTGGATGAGAATCGATTCTTCGTACCGGTTTCGCTGATCGTGCCTGGCTCGCAGATTCCATTTGTGAAGGGCGGCGACAAGGACAAGGCCACGCTCGACATCATCGGCGAGGTGATTGACGAAGTGAAGCGACCTATCGGGAGTGCTCGCGAAACCGTGAAGCTGAATCTCGATCCGTCTTTGCAGGCGCGCCAAAAGAACATCCAGTACACGACAAGCTTCAACCTGCCGCCAGGCAAATATCGACTGAAGTTTGTTGTCCGCGAAAACCAGACTGGGCGCATGGGCTCGTTCGAGGCGGAGATCACGCTGCCCGATATGAAGAAGCAGCCGATGAAGCTCAGTTCCATTGTGCTGGCTTCGCTGCGGCAGCCGAGCAAGAAGACTTCGCCTCTTGTACGTGGAGGCGAGGAGTATGTGCCAAACATCAGCCATGTTTTCCGGCAGGATCAACACCTCTACCTTCTTTACGAGGTGTATGGGCCGGCGCGGGAAAAACCGGCGGAGGGGCAACCCAAAGGCAGCAAGGCTGGAATCAATTTGCTCAGCAGCCTTGAACTGATGCAGGGCGCAACGAAAGTCTATGAGACGCCGCTGGTGCAGGCGAAAGCCGTAAACGTGGAAGGCCGGGATGCGGTGGCCGTAGAGTTGGACGTACCGCTCGCGGGACTAAAGCCGGGTTCCTACGTATGCCAGCTCAATGTGATTGATGATGCTGGCGGCAGCTTTGCGTTTCCGCGCTTTGCTGTTCTGGTGCGCGAGCCTGCTGCGGCGCCAATCCCCCACGGTGCCGGCCGCTACCACTTCCAGTTCAGGCTCGACCGGGCAAGAGTAGACTCAAATCCTGCAACAACACTGCTCCGCCAATCCGCGTATTCTGATGCGGAGAGGTGAAATGTTCAGCGGCAGAACAGGGCGAGTTGCGGTGATTACCGGAGCCACGGGAGGCGTGGGCGCAGCAGTTGCGCGGGCTCTCTCCCGGGCTGGCTATTCACTTGTATTGACCGCGCCTTCCATGGAAAAACTGAGTGCACTGGCTTCGCAACTCAAAGGACCTTGCACAGTAATCGAAGGCAGCCTGGGCGACGAATCGCTGCCCGAAACGCTGCTGTACGCTGCCTTGGACAGATTCGGCAGGTGCGATATCTGCTTCAATAACGGTGCGCTCTTCGAAGCGGGGATTATTGAGACAGTTGATATCGAACGGCTCAGCAGCATGGTGCGCGTCAATGTCGAAGGCTCGTTTCGCGTTGCGTACGTCTTTGTGAAGCACTTTGTTTCCGAGGGGTCGGGGCACCTGGTGAATGTTTCGAGTTCCCTCGGCAGCAGCTCACGGCCAACTGCTTATGCGGCTACGCAGCGAGCGATTGAGGTGCTCTCGGATGCATTGGCAGCGGAGCTGGGCGACGGCGAGATTCTCGTCTCCTGTATTCAACCGGGTCTGGTGAAGACTGGTCTTCATCATCGCTGGGAGATCGCGCCGGAGAGCGCGTCCGGCTCAGCGGATCCATTGGAGCCTGAGGATTTTGCCCGCATGGTGTTGTTCATTCTGGAGCAGTCGGCGGCCGGGCGCAAGGCAGACGAGAGTGTCGAGAGTTCTGAAGCTGCTGTCGATGAGGAATCGCTGGACAGGCCGCTGGACGAACTTCCAGAAGAGCGATCGGAGGAAGGCTACGATGAGGAATCCGACGAAGAGGACGCGGACGATTCTGCCGAAGAGGGGTTTGTCCAGGACGAAATCTGATTGGAAGATCATGCGGGCGGATTGCGATCGCGATCGGTACCGCGATAGGGGCAGTGCCGGCAACCGGATCCGCAGCAGGTGCCGCGCTTCAGCAGATAAGCAGCGGTGAAGACCATGTAGGGACCGTCGAAGTAGTAGTCCTCCGGATCAAGCTGTGGCACAGGGGTCGGAGGCGCGGGGAAGTCGTTCCCATCCATTTCCGAATTGTCTCAAACTTCATCGCGAGCGGTGGAGGCAGGCTTCGGCATCCTGGCCGATGGGCACATTTAGGATTGAATCATGACATTGACCGCGCAAGATCGCGCCCGCCGCATTAAGATCATTCTCTTTGACGTGGACGGCGTACTGACTGATGGCACCATCTGGCTCGTTCCTGCTCCGAACCCCGCGTCGAGTAGTGCAGATACGCAGTCGCACCTTTCAAAGCACGAGGGGCAGGTTGGCTTTGGCGTGCATTCGACAACCATGATGGAGGCGAAGGGCTACAGCGCACACGACGGCACGGCGATTTCGCTCGCGCGTCTGGGCGGCATGAAGTGTGGCGTGATCACGAAGCGCATCAGCGAGACTGTGGCAACGCGCTCGCGCGACCTGAAGCTTGAATTTGTGTACATGGGGCAGGCGTTCAAGATGCAGGCGGTGCGCGAGATCATGGCGAAGGAAGGCGTGACACTCGAAGAGATTGCCTATGTCGGCGATGATGTCATTGACCTTCCGGTGATGCGTGAGTGCGGGTTTGCGGTGGCCGTGGCCAATGCACGACAGCAGGTAAAGGACGAGGCGCATTACATTACGCCAAATGCGGGCGGCTACGGCGCTGGGCGCGATGCGGTTGAGTTCATCCTCGAGGCCAAGGGCCTGCTGCAAAAGGTCATCGATGAGTACATCGACGAGCGCAATCCGATCTCAGCGTCGATGGATATCGGCAAAGGCTCCGACTAGCGGAGTGTCGTGCGATTAGTTTGTCGCGGAAAACACCTGCTCGATCAAAATGGTCCGCAGCGTCTGGCGCAGATCGGTCTTTGCGTCCGGCTCGGTGTTCGATTGCGGGTGCAATTCCGGCGTGGACGGTGGCGCGCCGGTATCAGTCGTATTTACTGCGAGAATGCTGGCGCAATGATCGGTGGGGTCGATTAGCAACTCCGACGAAAAGCCACCCTGGTCTCCATCGTGATAGATGTAGCGATGGCCGCCGGTCTCAACGATGAAGAATCCGAGGCCCATCTTTGGCTGGGAGCCATGCGGGCCGGCAGTGTATGCGGTTGTGGCCTGTCCGGGCTCGGTGGCCGGGAGTACGCCGGTCCAAGCTTCCTCAAGCGAACTACGCTTCAGCACAATTTCATACACCGGATTGCCGGGATCGCCGATCAGAAAGCGCAGGTATTTCGCCATATCGGTAATCGGCGCTTTGAGGCCGCTGTTTGACGTAGTGATGCCCGTATCGAAGTTGAAGGGCTGCGGAGTGAGCTTCGTGCCTGCGCGGAGATAGCTAGCGGCGACGCGTGGTTGGAGGAAATATGGCGCGACATCGAAATAACTGTTCGTCATGCCGAGAGGCTTCAGGATGTTCTTGTCGATGTAGACTTCGAAGTCATCTCCGCTGAGACGCTCGATGATCTGGCCGAGGAAGACATAGCCGAGATTCGAATAGCTCCAACGCGTGCCGGTCGCGAAGGCAACATGTGTGTAGGGAAGCATCGCTGAGACTTGCGACCACCTAGTCGGCTCGAAGGGCTGCCAGTCGCAATTTGAAGCATCGTCACAATCCCACGGCCACGTAGGATTGCGAAATCCCGCGCTGTGCGTAAGCAGATGCCGGATGGTGATGGAATCAATGCTTCCGAATTGATCGTGGACCTGACCCAGTTCGGGAACATAGCGGACGGCAGGATCATCCAGCGATAGCTTGCCTCGATCACGAAGCTGGAGAATTGCAATGGCCGTCATGGTCTTGGTGATGGAAGCCCAGTTGTAAGTGGTTGCGTCATCGACTCGCTGATGCGTATCGGAGCGAGCCTCGCCGAATGCGATCGTCTGTGCAGGACCCTGTCCCCGTACAAGTGCGAACCCGCCGCCTACAACTCCATGCTGCTGCAGAACCGACTCGAACTGCGGGCGGAATGCGTCGAGAGAGGAGTGCGGCGCTACAGACTGGGCGCTGAGTTCTGCGGCAAGCAGGAAGAAGGCGATCGCCGCCGCAGCGAATGCGGGGAATACTGGATGTCGGTTCGGCATGGGGCAATCATAATATGGCGTCCCATAAGCGGCCTTGTCTAAGTCACGGCCTGTGGCGGAACAATTTCGCAGGCATTTCTGAGAGCCTGCAACGAATCGCCATTACAAAATGCGGCTGTGCCGCCGCTCATCGAAGTTGAGATTGCGCCAGCGAGATTTCCAAGAGCCAAGGCGCGGTCTATGCCCCAGCCACGAATCCACGCGTGCAGAAAACCTGCATTAAAGCTGTCACCGGCTCCCACGGCGTCGATCATCTTTGCGTTCCCGGCCGGCGCGTGCCATTCATCGTGAGCGGTGAAGGCAGAAGCACCCTTTGCGCCGCGCTTGATGATGAGAAGAGGCACCACATTACGCAAAACTGGGATTGCCCGATCGAGGGTTGGCTCGCCGGCGATGAGGCACGCTTCGCGCTCGTTGGGCATCAGCACATCGACAAGCTCCAGCGCTTCGAGGATGCTGCGATCCCATGTATGCGCCGGGTCATCGTTCGGATCAAGCGAGATGGTGACGCCGGCTGTTTTGAGCTTTCGAAAGAGCTCGGGTATACGCGGCGTCAGCGCTCGCTGCAGGTAATACGACGACATGTGGAAATGGTGCGAATCGGAGAGATATCCCATGTCGAGGTGGTCGAATGCGAGCTGGAAAGTGGCGCCCGCATAGGTGAACATGTGGCGCAGCACTTTGTGCTGCAGATGTACAGTAACGCCTGTTCGTGAATCCTGGAGCGGTACGGAACTGGACAGGTCAACTCCCGCCCGGTGCAGCTCCGCCTGGCAGAGACGGCCGAACTCGTCGCCGGGAACGGTGGTCACAAATCCAACCTTGTTCCCGAGAGAGGCCAAATTGTGCGCGGTGATTGCACCTGATCCGCCAACGCGGATCGCCATTCCATTGGCCAGCAATTCATCTTCACAGGGGAGCTCTTCGGGAAGCCCGTAGAGCAAGAGATCGAGATTTGTATCGCCGACGAGCGTGACATCGAAGCGACGCTGCGCCCGGTCTTGCGGATTGGATATGGGATCGGTCATGCGGCTTCCCCGGGAAGAACAGTGAAGCGTCGGCGAGCGATCCAGAGCAGAATACCGGCGATTGCCCAGCATGTGCCCACGGTTTTTGCCTTGGGGCTGAGATTCCACCACAACACTGCGCAGGTTGCCATGCCGGCCAACGAAACGAGCATAGGCATTGTCTGCGACCAGCGCCCATGGCGCCACCCGCGGAGAAGCGAGGCGAGGTTGACTCCGATGAAGGCCAGCAGCGCTCCGTAGTTGAGCAGTTCCGCGCCGAGGTCGTAGTTGAAGATGAGGGCCCCGGCGAGGCAGACTGCTCCAATCAACAGAACATTGTTTCTGGGGATGCGATTCTTCAGGCTCACAGCGCCGAAAAATCGTCTCGGGATTGCGCCGTCCTGTCCCATGGCGTAGAGCAGTCGCCCCGCACCGAGTTGCGAGGCCATGCCCGAGCCTATGTTGGCCAGCAGGAGCGAGGCATTCACGATAGCAAGCAGAATCGGTCCACCCATGCGGCCCGAGACGTGAACATACGCAGTGGTGATGTCGGGGAAAGCCGCGCCGCGCGGCCACACAAGTTGCGCGAAATAGACTTCAATACTGGCGAGGATCCCGGTGATCAGGCAGGTGAGCACGATGGCGCGGGGAACGTTGCGGGCAGGGTCCTTTGCCTCGTCTGTGAGGGTAGATATGCCGTCGAAACCGATGTAGGTAAGCACAGCGATGGATGTGCCATGCAGCAGCGCACTTGAATTGAAGCTGGCGCGATTGTAGAGCGGATCGAGAAAGATGCCGACTGTGGGATGCGCGATATGAAGAACCCAGCGAATGGAAGCAATGAGCACGAGGACGATGACGACGCCAAGCGCCGCAGCCATTCCGGCATTGATGCGCGCCGAGGTCTCGACGCCGTTGCAATTCAGAACAGTAAAGAGAAGCGCGAAGAAGATTGCCCATGCGATGTAAGGAACTTCAGGAACGAAGTTCATTGCTGCTCGGCTGCACCAGATGACGCAGATCAGCGGGTTGATAACGTAATCGAGGACAAGGCACCAGCCCGTGATGTAGCCGAGACTGGGGTGAATCTCTTTGCCGACATAGAGAAAAGCGGAGCCGCCATGCGGGTATACGCGGGCCATGCGCCCATAGCTGACGGACGTGAACAGCATGGCGATCATGGCCAGCAGAATTACCGCGACTACATGGCCACGCGACTCCTGGTAAAGCACCCCGAAGACCGGCATCGGCGCCGTCGGCTGGATCAGAATGATTCCGTAGAGAACCAGATCCCGGAAACGCAAGGTGCGTCTGAGTCCTATCGTTTCGGATTGTGTGCCAGAGGTGGCCGCCATTCAGTTCCTCAGCGCGCTGCGACTGCTGTTGTTGGCGTCAGTGTGATGTGCGCAACATTCCAGCCGTCGACCTGGACGGTGGGTGCTGCAGTTTCGCCTTCGGGCAATTGTGCAGTCAGCGTGGTGGATTCTCCCGGTTTCAGCTCGATCCAATTGTCCGACCAGAGAACGGGGGCAATCAGTCCGCCGGAGTTTGTGCGGATTGCGGCACGTACCTGGAACGCGAGCGCGTTGGACTGGTTTGCAAGATGCACGTGGATTTCGCGGCCGTGAGCAGTATTCTCGATATCCGCGCGTGCCGCAACCTGTGCCGCGGGCAGATGAGCGAGGGCGGTCAGGTCTTCATGTCGCGCGGCGGGCGTGTGGGTGTAGTCAGTGTTTTCCCAATCGAATGAGGTGAGTGTTCCCGGCACCCAGTAGAAGTTGTGGCTCACTACATGGCCGTTGGAGTCGGCGAGGGATAAGTCGATGAAGAAGATTCGTTCTGAGCCAGAAAAAAGGTTTGCGGGAATCGAGAATACGCGCTGTGCGCTGTCGGCGTTTGAATCTAATGTGGACTGTGCAGAGTAGAGTTCGTTCCACGCGAGGTTGTACACATGGACATTGGCGCGAAGATTCGCCGCATCCGCGTAGGTGCTGTTCACGACGTCGATGGAATGATCATCGTATGCGTATTGAATATGCAGCGGTTCGCAGGCTTTCTTGGTGCCGAAGTAGCCACCTCCGGCATCGAGGTAGTAGTCGTAGAGATGCCAGATCATCGACGGCCATGCATTGTTCAGCATCCATTGGACGACGCCTGTGGAGGTGTACTTGTTTTTGCTGTAGGCCTCGAACATCGCGCGCTCTGAGTCGTACTCCATGGTTTGCGCGATGCGCTCATAGTCAGCAGCGGAATTGGGTTTTGCGTAGACGGCTTCCATGGCGGAGTCGAAGACCTTCAGGTTCACAAATTCGCCACCGCCAAAGTGAAGACTCCAGTTGGCGGTGGGAGGCCACGCGTCGGGGTCTGACAGAAACAGCTTGCGGCTTGCGAGGGATGGGATAGCCGGTCCGGGACTGGTCTCGGTGTTGTAACCGATGGCGCCGCCGAACTTGAGGGCGGTGTACCAATAGCTCGGCGCAACGTAGTCGTACGGGCCAGTCATCTTTACGCCGCTTTCGCCGGTCACGATTGTCGGCGCCTGGGTAGCGGAAGAAAGGATCGGATTGGGCCAGTGTGTTTCCGATTCGACCTGCAGGTACGCTTTCTCGACATCGGCGGGCGGCGGATTATCGCTTCCATTCAACCAGACAAGCAGGCTGGCATGATGGCGAAGGCGTAGCATCTGGGAGCGGAGAGAAGCTGTCGCAATCGTCAGATCTTCGGGCTTCCAGTCTTTCCAGTGCTCCCAGTGGTCGCAGCAGCACCAACCAAGCATCACGAGGATCCCACGTTCGTCGGCAAGCTGGAAGAACTGGTCTGTTTCGAGCTTGCCCTCGAGGCGGATGGTGTTGAGGTTCATGTCCTGGACGAGCTGCAACTGATCGCGAAGCCGTTGATCGTCGGTGCGCAGCAGCATATCCTGCGACCAGCCTGCACCACGGATCAGAATAGGTTTTCCATTCACGCGGAAGAGGCGGCTGCCGTTGGTGGTCAGCTCCGACGTGATTTCGCGAATGCCGAAGTTCACACTTCGCTCGTCGGACGTGCGGCCCTCGGCATTGAAGCTGACAGTGAGGGGTTCGAGGTGCGGTTCGCCCATCTGGCGCGGCCACCAGGGTTTTGGATTCAGCAAGCGAAGGGCAGGGAACTGCTCCGGGCTGAAGGCCACGGTCTGATCCTCGTGCGCCGCTAGTTCGACGGGCTTTTCGAAGTGCACCCCGGCGGCTGTTCCCGCGAGCACTCCCTTTACGGGGTTGCCGGTAGAGTTGTGAAGTTCTGCGTAAACGGTCAGATCTGCCGTTTTGAGCGAGCCGTCCGGAAAGTGGGTGACGACCATGGGCGAGCGCACTGTTACGGGGCCGGTTTCGACGATGTCCACTGCTCCCCAAAGGCCCATGTCCTTGTCCGGAGGACACGGATTCCAGTCGACCCAGTTGATGCCGAGATCCTTTTCTGTTGGTGCCGTGGTCTTAATGACGAGGATATTTGCTTTGCCGGGAACGACGTAGTCGGTGACATCGAAATCGTAGGTGCGATAGGCGCCGGCTACGGCGGAGGAATCGGCGATCTGGTGGCCGTTGAGCCAGACTTCACCGCGGTAGTTGATGCCACCGAAGTGCAGCCAGAGGCGATTGTCTTTCGCGGAGAGCGCCGGCGCGGTGAATTCTCTGCGGTACCACCAGCCGCAGGCATAGGGACTGTCGGCGGCCATGGGCAAATTGGAGAAGTTTTGGCCGACGGGATAGCTTGTCCCGGGGATTTGCCGCAGGTTGTCGCCAAAGTACGGATCAGGAAAAACGCCGGCCTTAACCTGCGCGGCAAGCACTGTGCTCGGCACCGAAGTCTGAAGCCAAGCGTCGGCTTTGTATTGCGCAGTCGAGATCGCTTCGCCCGCGGCCGTAGTTTTGCATGCCGACTGCAGTTGCCAGTCATCGTGCAGATTGGTTGTTTTTTCCCCAGTCAACAATGCGGGCAAGAGAAAAAGGACAAAGAGAAAAACAAACGCTTTCCGATTCATGAGCACCTGGCGATTCCTTGCAAGACGGCGATCTCGTTCTGAGTCGTCGATCAGATTGATTCAATCGTTTGAATAAAGGAATATCTCTCGCGACCACTAGATTGTCAAGCGCGATTTTGCGGAGCTGATTCTGTGCGGCGTGGGAGTTCGTTGGGCGGTCGACATGCGGACCACAAGCTCAGGCGGAGCTTTGTACAGCTGCACCGGTTTTTCCGCGCTTTGATCGCGGGGATTGATCGCCTGCAGGGTCCATTCCGCGGCAAGCAGGCCCATCTCTTTCAGCGGTTGGCGTATCGTCGTGATGCCGGGTGTGGATACGGCTGCGGGCAGAACGTCATCGAATCCAACCACGGAACAGTCGCTGGGGACTTTTAGACCGGCGTCGGTCAATCCACGCACAATTCCGAGAGCGGTGAGATCGTCGAATGCGAGCACCGCGGTAAATGGGCTTCCCAATGCCAGCATTTCCCTCGAGAAGCGCAGCCCTCCTTCAAAACCCGAGGTCGAATCCGTCAGGTTTGGCAGTTGAAAAACCAGCCGGTGGTCGATTTGAATGCCGGCTTCCGTCGCAGCACGTTGCACGCCTGCCCAACGTGGCTCGGTATCGAAGAGTTCCTCAGGGCCGCGGACGATGGCGATGCGGCGATGACCGAGTTCGATCAGATGACGCAGGGCAAGCGCGCCGCCGGCCTCATTATCCACGAGCAGAGAACTGACCTTCCTGTCAGTAAGGTCGCGGCCGACGATCACGATCGGGACCTGATTCTTTTCGATGTCTTCCAGAAGATTTGTCTCCTGGAATATCCAGCTGGCGATAACGATTACGCCCTCGGCTCGCCGTTCGAGGATCATCTTGAGGTAGCTGTCGAAGAGCCTTCGCTGGGTCTGCGCGTCGACCAACAGCGGGAGGTAGTCGGCAGGCTGAAGCCCAGCTTGGATTCCGTGAACGATGGGAATGCAAAAGGGGTCGGAGAGATCGTAGGCGAGAACGGCGATTGTCTGGCTGCGGCGCCGGCGCAATGAGCGGGCGTAAGCGTCAGGGTGATAGCCAAGCTCGCGCGCCATGGCGCGGATTTGCTCGCGCGTAGACGTGGCCACATTCTGCGATAACGGAGCTTCGCTGAGCACGATGGAGACGGTGGAGACTGAATACCCGCAGGCTCTTGCGATATCCAGGAGCGTCACGTGGCCGGACTTGCGTTGCACTTGTCTTGCCTCCCTGCATGGGGGATCACGTTGGGAAATTCAGCGCCATTTTGTCACAGCGACCCGGTAAATCGACTCTTGATACCTGAGCGGGGCGCCGTTAATACCTGCTTAATACTTTCTGCTTGACATGCAGAAGAAACGATTCTACATTCTGCTGTCAAGAGATTCAAACGTTTGAATTGGGCGTTTTGCCCCCGGGGGTAGCCATGGATAAGCAGTGTGCGCGAGCCGCATATGTGCGGTCTTTTTTCCTTGTTTGCGTACTAATTGGGTTTGCTCCGGCGGCCTTCGCCCAGGCAGGCAGAGGGTCCATCAGCGGACTTGTGACCGACCCCTCGGGCGCGATCATTCCCGATGCCAAGGTCTCTGCACAGAGCCAGGCAACCGGACTGAAGCTCTCCACCGTGTCCACTGCGTCCGGTTTGTATTCGTTCGTCTCGCTCGCTCCCGGTACCTATCAGATAACGGCCAGTGCAAAGGGATTTGAATCGCTCGTCGAAAAAAATATAGCGGTCTCGGTCGACCAGGTTTCGACAGTCAACCTTGCGCTGAAGATCGGTAGCGTAAGCGAGGTCGTTACAGTGAATGGGGCCACAGCGCTGATCGAGGCAAGCAACTCGACGGTCGGCCAACTGCTAACGGCGGACACGATTGATCGCGTGCCGCTGTTGACGCGCAATGTATTCGATCTAATCCAGCTGAGCGCGGGTGTCACGCCGGCCAATGGCGCGCCGAATTCATCGAGCTCGTTTGCGATCGAAAATATCTCCAGTGGACGCCCGGGCGTCGACGTTTCTTCGTACACGATCAACGGCGCGATCGTGGGATCGGTCTACTACATGGTTGACGGCAGCCCGATCGGTATCGCAGAGAACAACGTTGCCGCCGTTATTCCCGCGCTCGATATACCGGAAGACGGAGTTGAAGAGACCCGGGTGGAAACACAGAATACGCCAGCGTCTTACCAGAGTGGCGGAGCTGGCGTGATCAGCCTGGTGACGAAGTCTGGAACGAATCAGTTTCATGGAGACTTGTTCGGAGTTTTCCGGCCCAATGTGCTGGCGGCGAATGAGTACTTCAACAAGCAGAGCCAGCTTGCGAACGGCACTTCAAACACGCCTCCGTCCTTCCACCGGTACCAGGAAGGTGGTTCGTTTGGCGGACCGATTCTGCATGACAAGCTCTTCGTCTTTGGAGACTACGAAGCGACGCAGCAGCAGCAATTCGATGGGTCAAACTATTTCGTTGTGCCGACGACGGCAGAACGTTCGGGAGACTTTTCGGCCGACGGTTTCACCATCTACGACCCTACGCAGCCCGATAATCCGGATGGGACACGTCAGGCTTTCGCGAATAACACGATCACCAACCCGAACCCGACCGCTTTGAAGTTTCTGTCCAATTTTCCCAAGTGCAACTATCCCAACCCGACAACATGCGACGCGAGTTCTGACGACGTTTCGCTGAATTACTTTGCGCCGGGTCTCGATCCGACTTCGGCGCAGAGATTCGATATCCGCATGGACTGGGTGCAGAGCGAAAAGCAGCGCATCTTTGGGCGTCTCTCGTTTGATCGTCTGTTCACCTCGACGTACAACGCGTTCCACAATATGTGGGATCTGAACTACGCGCAGAACGTCACGAATGGGCGCAACGTGCTGTTGGCGGATGACCTGACGCTCAGTCCGACGACATTCCTGCAGTTGCGCTATTCCTTCACGCGCCATTACGAGAACCAGGGCGGAGACCCCGCGCAGAATGGCTTCGATATCACGACGCTGGGATTCCCGTCGTCGCTCGCAGCAGAGGAAGTCTACAAGCTTTTGCCATTTGTGATCTTCAACGACAACGGGAGCGGCATCGGCGGCACTGCTGACTACAACACATTCCAATATGCCAGTGAGAACAACGATGCCAGCGTCTCGGTGACCAAGGTTCTCAACAAACATGAGATCTCTGCAGGCTTCGAATATATGAAGCGATTCCTCAACGTAGGCCAGCCGCCAGCGCCTTCGGGTTCGTATGCTTTCGATATTTCTGCAACGGACCAGTCGGTTGCGTCGGCGAATGGCGGCAGCGATTTTGCATCATTCCTGACCGGGATGGGAACGCCTCCGGGGACGGAATCGAACAGTTACCCCAACTTCACCAAGGACCTTTTTGCGGCTGAGGCCAGCCCGTACTACGCGGCGTTTGCTGAAGACACCTTCCGTCCATCCACCACGTTGACAATCACCGCGGGGCTGCGATGGGACATTTTTGGCGGCAGGACAGAACGCCATAATCGGCTGGAATACTTCAATCCGACTGCGACCAACACGGTGGACGGCGTCAATTACACCGGAGCTGAAGTGTACGTCACCAGCGGAGATCGTTCGCCGTTTGCGACAAATATGAAGGACTTTGGTCCGCGCCTTGGCATCGCCTGGCAGCCCGCGAAGGCCCTCGTCGTTCGCGCCGGCGGCGGTTTCTATTATGGGCCGAGCCCACACATGGTAGGCGGAACAGGCTTGAATAGCGACGGCTTTTCATCGCAGACAACGTGGAATGCGACCTGCCTGAATGCTGATGGCAACACGGTTTTCAACGGCACTTCAGCATGTAATGGAGCAGCTGCCGGAAGCCCGGCGCCGAGCTTTACCGGGATATATTCGCTGAGCAATCCATTTCCTAGTGGTGTTGTTCCTTTGATCTCGAATCCCACGGGCCTTGGGAATAATCTGGGCAATTCTCTCAGCACGATGCTTCATACCCAACGCACGCCGACCACGTACAACTTCAATTTCGGCGTGGAATATGAGTTGCCGCACCAGGTGGTGCTGAGCGCCGGGTACGTCGGCAGCCGTGGTCTCTTTCTGCCATTGGGAACTCTCGATCTGAATCAGCTTGATCTAGCCACCATTCAGAAATACAACTATTCGCTCTGCGTCGATACATCCAATCCGAATTGCGCGATGGTGCCGAATCAGTGGTCTGCGATCCAGCCAGCTACGAATGCGAATTACGGTGCGGCGACGGTTCCGCTCTGGGTTTCGTTGCAGCAATACCCGCAGTTCGGAAACGGCAGCTATGGCGCAGGCAACGGAGTGGTCGTACACGGCTACCCCGGAGGCGACTCCGACTACAGTTCATTGCAGACCAAGGTGCAGAAGCGCCTGACGCATCACTTCACTACGCTGGCGACGTTTACCTGGGCCAAGCTGATGACCGACGACGGCAATCCTCCGCTCGGTTTTGTGGGAACGCACCTGGGAGGACCGCAGGACGCGCGGAATCTGAGCCTCGAACACTCCATCAGTCCGCAGGATGTGAAATACCAATTCACGGGGCAGGCCTCATACGATCTTCCCGTCGGCAAGGGACGTGCTATGAATCTGAACGGAATAGGCGACGCAATTCTTGGTGGGTGGACTGGAAATTTGATTGCGTATCTCAGCACCGGTGTTCCCATTGCATCTCCGACAGTCGGGGCGGGAATTGCATACTTCAACCAACGGCCTGATCTCACCTGTAATCCGGGGAGTGGTGCGCCACACTCCGCAACCACATGGTTCAACTACAACTGTTTCGCGCTACCTTCCAGCCCGTTTGTCCCAGGCAATGCTCCTGCCTATCTCGATCACGTACGCACCATGGGGGCGCAGGATTTCGATATCTCGCTCTACAAGCACTTCGCATTTGGCAAGGAGAAGGATCTCCGGTTTGAGATCTCTTCCTACAACATTGCGAATAGAGCGCAACTCGGCATGCCAGGTACGCCGACCATTACAGCCGTTCAGTCTGACCCGTCACAAGCAGCACAGTTCGGCCTGATTACTTCCACCGTCAACAGCCCGCGTCAGTTCCAGTTCGGCTCGCGATTCACGTTCTGAAACTCCGCTCCACGACACAATTAGGAACACTTGAGGGCCAATCGTCATAAGCGATTGGCCCTCGGGTGTTTGATTGACTCTTCGATCGGCGATCAACCCAGCACTATGGTTGGTTTCTCTTCACGCGTGTCGACTTCATTCACCTCGGTGACAATCGTGCGAGTTTCTCCCGGCATCAAGGCGACAAAATTGTCGGAGTAGATGGCGGGCAGGATGCGATCGCCTGTCTTCTCGCGCACCGCTTTTACGCGCACCATCAAGGCAGGCGCGGTTCCAGTGTTCTGCAACTTTGTCGACAGTTCCCAGCGATCCCCTTTTCGCTCCGTGGTGGTTGTTGCATCCAGCTTGGCTGCAGGCAACTGGCGAATGGCGCGAAAATCATTCGGGCGTAGACCACGCATGTAGAAATTCGTGGAGATTGTTTCTGAACCGCGTGCAAGTGCCAGGCGCAGGAAGTGAACCGGCGACAATCCACGAGGATATTTCATGTCGATGCAGGTGGTCGTCGAGTCTTCGGCGCTGTCGAGAGGAGCAGTTTTCAGGTCTATCCGCTGGCCATCCATGTTGAGAATCTCAACCGACGCTTGCAGCCCAGTGATTTTGCCAGCACTGTAATTCACAACCTCGATGGTCTCTTCGGCGGAGTTCCACTGGATGTGAAGAGGTTCGGAACCTTTCTTGCACCCGTAGTAGGCGGCGGTTGGTTCGAAGAAATAGTCGTATGTCTGCCAGACAAACGAAGGCCAGCATGAGTGGCTCATCCAAAGCAGCACACCCATACGGTACTTACTCTGTGCTTCAAACATGGCGCGATACGTATCGTAGTTCACGAACTGGGCCAGCTTGATCCACTCCTCGGCACTGGCTGCGCCGCCGTAGCTGTTTTCAATGATGGCGCGGAATCCTGCGCCGCCCATTGCGCCTTGCAGGCAGAAGTCGTGCAGTCCCCAATCAAGCGCCTGTGGCCAAATCGCCTTTTCGGGCATCATCAGGCGCACGCTGTCGAGTGATGGGATATTGGGCGCGCCGATTTCGCTGTGCAACTGTTTATCGGCGGCCTTGAAGTAAAACTGCGCCGGATTCGCCCAGTAGGGCCCGTGTCCGCTGACTACCTGGTCGGCGGAACTCGGGATGTAATGAAGCTGCGGATGCAAATCGGCGAGGATCTTGCGAATCCCCTGCTCGAGTGTCGGAGGAGGGAATCCCTCATTGCGGCCGCAATAGAGCCCGACGGAAGGATGATTTCGGATGCGTAGCACGAGGTCCTTCACGTTCTTCAGAAATAGATCGTTGTCGTCTGGCTCAGGGCCGTCCCACGGATTGGCCAGCCAGAAGTCCTGCCACACCACGATTCCATGGCGATCGCAGGCCTCGTAAAACGCCTCGTCGCCGATCTGGCCGACCCAGTTGCGAATCATGGTGAAGTTCATCTCGCGGTGATAGCGGACGGCGACGTCGAACTCGCGGGCACGATAGCGAAGCATCGACTCGCCGAATCCCCAGTTGCCACCGCGAGCAACGAACCTTCGGCCATTGATCCATAAGCGAAGTGCGCCACCATCTTCGCTGTAGGTCATCTGGCGAATGCCTGCCTTGAAGGTCTTCGAGTCGATCGACTTTCCACCGGCTTCGACTGAAAGCTGAACCTCATAGAGGTAGGGATCGCCATAACCAACAGGCCACCACAGTTTGGGCCCTTTCAAGTGGAGCGCAGGACTTGTCGACGGATCCAGTGTGACGGTCTTTCGCTCTCCCGGGGCGAGTTGCACGTGCTGCTGCACTCGGATGTCGCCGATCTGGCAGCGCAGAATGCCCGTAAACGCATGAGCATGGTGATTGATGAGATCGGCTTGAATCGTCACGTCGGCGGACGTTGTATCCGGAAGTGGGAGCTTCGCGGTAACGAAGGAATTTTCGATCGTGACCGCATCAGTGATGGTTAGAGATACGTCGCCCCAGATACCAATGTCGCGCCCGCGCATTGTTGGAATCCAATCCCACCCGATGGTGGAGTGATACGTGGGATTGTCGGCACCGAGCCCGCCTCCGTTCTTGGCGCAGACCTCAAACGTCTTTTGCTTGGCGCTGCCAGGGGTCGCATTCTTTTCAATGCGCACGGCGAGAGCATTCACTTTGCCGGGCAGGACTTTCTGCGAGACATCAAACTGGCCGCGCATAAAGCCGCCTTCAATTCGGCCGAGTTTTTCGCCGTTCAGAAATACTTCGGCTTTCCAGTTAATGCCGTCGAAGTTCAGCCAGGCGAATTGCTGGGGAGTTTTCGATGGGGCGTTGAACTCTGTTCGGTACCAGAAATCGGAGTAGAAATAGGAATCTGAAATGTGGAGTTGATTCTGTCCGAAGTTCGGATCGGGAATCGCCTCGAGATTCGCATAGGAAGTCAACACCGTTCCCGGCACAGTGGCTAAAAGCCAGTCCGCATCGTGGAAGCCGGGTTTTGAGAGCGATTCACCTGCATCAGTGACGAGGTTCGATCTCTGAATGCGCCACGAACCGCCGGCAAGAAGCTGTCTGCGATCTGGACCGAATTGCGGTGCCGGCTTGGGCTTCGCGATGAATCCGCCGCGGCCGAAAACCTCAATTTCACTCAGGATGTAACCGTACGGTGAACTGGGCCGCGTCATCAGGACGCGCACGTAGCGGCCGGATGTGGGTTGCGAGAGCTTGATGTCATCGATCTTGCCCGACATGCCGGAGAGGGATTGCAGATCGTGCCAGTTTTCAGCATCGTCTGAAACCTGCACGGAGCCTTCCGTTGCGCGCGCAATCCAGTAGAGTTTCACGTGGTCGAATTCGCAGCGGGAGCCGAGGTCGACGTAGACCCACTCCTCACCTGATCCCGCGCTCATCCACGCGCTTGTGAAGCTGTATGGGCCACCAACCTCGACGCGTTCATCGCCCTTGTAGAAAGCTACCTGGCCGAGCTTCCAAACTGTGTCGAAGACCGACATGCGATTGTTTCCAGGGCCCGCCGCACATTCGATCCGATAGAAGCGGCTGCGGCTGGCTGTATTGAGCTGAATGAAGGGCGTGAAGAAATGATTTGGAGGGCAGAAGTCGGGCGGATATCCCGCGGTGGATGCCGGCTTTGGCGCTGACGTGGTGCCCGCTACTTCCCACGCGCGTCCGTCCTCAGAAGTGGACACTGTAAAAGTGAGCGAGGCAGCGGCTGCCTGGAAGGGAGACACGACGAAGAGTTGGATCCGGTCAATCTCCGGCGCCGCAGTGCCGCCTGCAAGCTGAATTTCGACCTGCGCGCGCGGCCCACGAAGCTCCATCGTGTTCATGGGCGCGTGGTCGACAATCACCTCGCGATTTTCTTTCGCGACCGGACCCTGAGCGACGTCGGAAACGACAATCCATTCGGGCAACTGCTCTGCCTTGATGCCGTCGGTTACGAGCTGGGCAGTCAGGTTGTAGTCGTAGCTGCTGGAGTGATAAGCGGGCCGCAGAAGAGCAAGATTACGGTAGCTGGCTGTGTCAGGAATGAGGATAGGACCAAAGTCCGCGCCTGGTTCGCCGGGGTACACGCCTATGCCACGTGTATATTCCAGTGCGCCTGCTGATTGGTCTGCTCGTGCGGGCAAGTCTAATGTTCCTGTTCCCACGCTCCCGATCGGTTCAGCAAAGGCGGAAATGCGATCCATTGCAACAACCGTACCCGCAATTGCCGTGGTCTTCAGGAAATCTCTTCTCGATGTCGTCATCTGTTCTCCGTGAATCTTTCCAGTTCTCGTGGGGCCAGTGTTAACCGGACCTGGTACAGAGAGGCCCTCTTGCACTCTTGTGCCGTGGACCCGGTTGCCCTTGACCCTCTCCAGTCAAAGCAATCGTTTCAACGCCGATGAATTGGCAGGTTTTGGCTCGACAATCATGTTAGCTGTCCACCCCGGGGCCATCATCATGCCGTCAGCCTCTGGCGAGAATCTGGCTCACCTTTTGATTTGGGGGTGGTGGGGATTCATTTAATGGAGGAGCGGGAAACTGGTCCTGATCAAGCCGTCCGCTTCCTTTGCATACTCGTATAACATTATCAAAATAAACAACTTATCAAGGGTTAGGAAAGGCAAAGACTTGGTTCGAATCGATCAGGCTATATACCGCTGAACCCTGTATGCCCACTGGAACAAAAGCGAGCCAATTCATATCTTCCGCTGACGAAGAATCCGGTCAGATGCTTGTTCCACCAATTCCCTGGTCTGGTTCAGCGCCGATATGCGTTGTTTCCACCTCTTGCCCAAAAGCTCCGTCGGCCAACCGTTCTGCAATCACCAGCATCAATGAGAGCGGGCTTCTTTTATTTTGACGTCTCTTTGGAAGTTCCATCGGAATAAGTCCGCTTTACGCTGTTTTGACCTGATGTCAGCCGTCCGGCGTCTGTACCGAGTGCCGCAGAGCAAATCATGCCGAACCTGTTTAAGCTCGCTTCCGATACGTTTCGGCGTCATTGCTGACGATCTCGATCAGCGGTTGCAGGGTCAAGATGCCTTGCATCCGCCAACCACCATACAAGGAGCTTGCCGTGATTGAAGCAAAGACCTGCCGTCAGTTATCGAAATCGAAGTGGCTCCCCAGCGTGCTGGTCGCCTTAATGTGTGCCCTGGTGCCGCTGCTGGCACGAGCGGATGAACCAAGTGAAAGAGTGACACGAGCTGCTCAGGTGTTTAAGGAGCTCGCCAACGCTACCAATGGTCTCCCCATCAACGTGCTGAACAAGGCAGACTGCGTCATTATTCTGCCCTCGGTCAAGAAGGCCGGGTTCATTGTTGGAGCCCAATATGGTAAGGGCGTGATGAGCTGTCGAACCGGTCAGAACTTTAATGGTCCGTGGGGACCGCCAATCATGATGCAGTCCAGCGGCGGAAGCTTCGGCCTCCAGGCTGGCGGACAAGCAACCGACTTTGTGATTCTAGTCATGAATGACGACGGCGCACGATCGGTGATGAAGGGGAGGGCCAAATTGGGTGCTGAAACCAGCATCGCAGCCGGTCCAGTGGGGCGGAATGCTGAAGCCGCAACGAGCGCCACCATGCAGGCCCAGATGCTTTCCTACTCCCGTGCGCAGGGCGTTTTTGCCGGAGTCTCGCTCTCCGGAACCACGCTGGGCCCGGATGACGGCGATAACGAAAAGATTTACGGGAAGAAAATCTCCGGGCCAGAGATTTTTTCGGGAAGCGTCCAGCCACCCCCATCCGCTGCAGATCTGCTTTCAGAACTGGAAAAAGCTTCGCCAAAGAACCTCGCCAAGGGAAAGTAATTCACGGTCGAGTGGGATGGACGTCCTCCGCGAGGAGCTGTATCTCCGGACCACTCGACACGGCCGTGTTCCTCGCGCTTCGCACAGTTTGCGATTCGCATTCCGTACAATGTGCGCTCACGTTTGTTCGATGATGTCTCTTCAGGCGTGTCGGCATGCAAGCCACGCGCACAAAGAGGCCCTCGCCAAAATCCGATTCCCAGGTCGCAGGAGATCGGAGGCCGCGTGATGAACGGTGAGCTTTCCAACGGTCTTGCTGCCCTCGAAACATCGGGAAATCGCATCATCAGCTCGGCCGCTGGTGAGCCAATCATATTGCGCGGCGTCAATCGTTCCGGGTTGGAATACGCCGGACCAGACGAACAAGGCTTCTTGTCTGGAGCTTCGTTGTCTAGATTTGAAATCGAGTTCATCGTCAGAGAGTGGCGATGCAATATCATCCGTCTTCCGTTCAACCAGGATTTCGTTCTCCGGGGGCGGCTGGGACGTTCTGGCGAGGAATATCAACAGGCAATCGATCAGGTAATCTACTGGGCTTCGCTATTTGGCGCGTATACGTTGCTCGATCTGCAGTGGCTCGATGCGGATCGTATCTATGGCGGCAATCGCAATTTCGTCGCTCCGCTGCCGAATATCGAATCACTCGAATTGTGGACTACACTTGCGCGCCGATACCAAGACGAACCTGCTGTGCTCTATGACTTGTTCAACGAGCCGCACGACCGCCTGGACGACGATCCCTTTCCTCTCAACAAGGAGGACGGTACGACGTATCCGCTGGGTCAGAAGACCGTGACCATGGAGGAATGGCAGCCCTGGGCGCGCAAACTCACCCAGGCAGTTCGGGACGAGAACCCGGATGCCCTGGTGTTTGTAGGTGGGACCAACTGGTCCTATGATCTGCGTGGGATGCCGATGGACCTGGAGAATCTTGTGTACTCGACTCACGTCTACCCGAACAAAGGAAGGAATTGGCCAGAAGCTTTCGGCAATCTGTCGAAGTCAAAGCCCGTCTTCGTTGGAGAGTTTGGAGGCAGCGATACCCCGGGTGATCTTGAATTCGTTCGAGCCCTGATGCGCTACATGAAGGAACTTGAGATCGGCTGGACTGCCTGGAGCTGGTCGAACGAGCCTTTCCTCGTCACCCGTTACATTCCGACAGCTTTTGGGGAAACGGTAAGACAGGGGCTCTCTGGCGCCTGACTTGCAAGCGGATCTTAACATCTGTCGAATTGGAGAGACAAGGAGCATCAAGACTCATCGATCAGCCATAGTCAGCTCAATACCTCCTGGGCACCGCGTCTGTGTGGATGAACCGGCGGATGGGCATCTGAGAGCAGTGGAAGGGTCAGGTGGAAGGTCGTTCCCTTGCCGAGATGGCTGGACACCTTGAGCTCTGCATTGTGCATTTCGGCGATCCATTTCCCGATGGCTAACCCCAGCCCACTCCCCTCAATCTGGCTGCGTGATGGATCGGCACGGTAAAAACGGTCGAATATCCGCGGCAGGTCAGTTTCAGCGATGCCAGCGCCATTGTCTCTGATTACAACGGCGGCTCTTCCATCGTTCGCGGTCAAAGCTACGTCGATTCGCCCTGAGCTTTGCGTGTATTTGAGGGCATTGTCGAGAAGAATCCAGATCAGCCTCCGCAGCGCGGAGAAGTCACCGAGAACCATCACGGTAAGATCTGTTCCCAGGGAGTCAAAGAAGGCGAGGTCGCGTTCATGAGCGAGCGGCCGAGCCATATCGCAAGCTTCCTGCACGGCATCGGCAAGATTGAGAGGCTCCATCACCATTCCACCGCGATCCGCGTCGGCGCGGGCTAGCGTGAGCATTTCCTCGAGCAGGATTGCGGCCTTGGCGGCCTCTTCAACGATATCTTCAAATGCCTTACGGCTGGCTTTGTCGGCTTTCGGGTTGCGAAGCGCCACTTCCGCGACCGTTCGCACAAACGATAGCGGGCCGCGCAATTCGTGGGAGGCGTCGCCGGTGAATTGCTTGATCTGATTTACCGCTGAATCCAGACGCACTAGCATCGCGTTGAATGTATCGGCGAGTCGATCCAATTCGTCCCCGTTGTGTGATGCGGGCAAACGCCCAGCCAGGTTGCGAATGCTAATGGATCGGGCAGTCGCCGTAATCCGGTCCACCGGTCGCAATGCTCTCCGGCTCAGCCAATATCCGCCCGCGGACGCAATCAACAACAGCACCGGGACCGACGCGATCAGGCCCTCCCAGAATCGATTCAGCACTAACAGGTTTCCGCTTGCCGGGGCTGCCGAGGCGAGGACCAGTCTGTCGCCACCTAGAGTGAAGTTTTGTTCCAGCACCCAATAAGGCTGGCCGCCAGAATCAATCTGTATGAACAATTCCTGAGAACCCGCCGGAAAAGTGGGCCAGCCAAATGCCCTTGCGGCGGCGGAGGGAGAGGGAAGCGCCCGGGAATCATCTGGCCGGAAAATCTCGGAGAGACCGTTTCCTGTAGCAGGGGCAAAGTCCTTGAACTCCTGATCCCTGTCCGCAGGATCTTCGTCCTTGGTCTGCTTCAATAAATCCTGCAATCGTTCGAGCCGTCGAGCGAGCGTTGAGTATCGTTCTTCGGTAAGAGTTCGCTTGAGGTTGAGCCACATAGCGGTTCCGAAGGCAAGCGCTCCAAGCAGGAAGATGCTTGCGAACCACGCTGTAAGCCTGAGCGAAATCGACGCTCGTTTCATTGAGCCCCACCGGCGCGCAACGAATAGCCAACCCCTCGAATCGTATCCCACTCGATCGTGTAGGGATTCCGGTTCGCCGGCCAGTCATCGTCCCAGTCCCACTGCTGGCCGAAATGACGCCGCACGCGCCGGAGCGTTCCATAGGGAAACTCCACCGTGTGCCCACGGTGCAAATGATTGATCATCCGCTCCAGAATGGTGTTTACCACCACGACCGACTCGCGGCGGGAAGGGCCACATTTGCTCATCAGCTTTTCGACGAGATCGGCGCGTCCATAAGTTTTGGATTTCTTCTTCGCAGACATGTATCACCGTCGTCCAGTTTCTGCCGCAAGACACGTTCCGACGGTGCGGAACATCACAGGCGAGGATTTTTCTCGAAGGCAGGGAGCAACACTCAGTCAAAATCAGCAAGGCGATCCTCCCCGGCTGCTTTACGCTGACTGCCCCGGCACACCTTTTGCTCACCGTCGGAGCCTCGAGATGTCGAAACTTGCAAATCACACGGCTCGGGTATACGGCTATACAGCAACTTGCCTTGATCTCATTTGTCGATGAGTGAGTTGGCGATTTGTCAACAATTGAAGGCATGGCCTTAACGCGATTTCATGCTGATTGAATGGCATGGATTCCCGAGTGGACGGTTGCCTGGAGCTGGCTGTCACAAGACGATCACCAGCAAGGTCGCCGCGACTTGCATGGCTGAACCGAAGCAGGCAAGCGGAACTAAGTGGTATCCGGGTCCCAACTGAAGGGACCCGGGATACGCATATATCTACTTATTGCACCCGCCCCGTATCTGCCCTGTCCTGCCAAGAATCGAGGGATGGTGAGAACCGGCGCTTACCAATGCTTCGAGTGGCGAGGATCGAAAGGATCGTGACTCCATCGGGGGCCAACGCGCCGGTCACGACCGTGTCTATCTCTTTGCCATCATCGACGATGACAAAATCGGTAAGGACGGTAGGGCGGCCGTCTTTGAAATTCAGCCTGAAAGAACCGGTGCAATTTGGATTCACCGTATAGGTGCCCAAAGTCGGCGTTTCGGTCAACTGAGCGGCATGATTGCCGTCAATTGTGACTGAATCTATTTGCTCCAGGGTCCCGTCTCCGTAGAATTCAGTCATCGCGACTCCGACTTGGGGACCGACGGGACCATTGCCGCCGAGCTTGGTGCCCTCGATCGTGAAACCGTAGACACCTTTGATGAGGGCGTTGTTGCACGCCCAGGAATCACTCTGCGCGCTTGCCACGCCGGCGACCGCCGATGCAATCACGATCAGGAGCGCCATCTTCTTCACAAATTGTTGCATACATCCTCCTCTGAGGTTGATTGTTGAGGTTGCACACTGCTCCCTGTAGGCAGAGCGTGTGGTCCGAGACACCTCGAATTGCAGGTTTAAGTCTGGATAGATTTGGTGCTGATGATGAGGTGTTGCGGAGATTGGGGAACCGGGATGATGCCGGGCTTGTTGAATCCGGCGTTGAACAGCATGTGCTCATGCTGATGCGCGGTATAAGTGTCGCCCGCGGGGGTGAGACCGAGCATCATGAGACTGAAGGTCGCCGGGATGGGCGGACTTACCCGGTCTTCATTCGGAATGAATTCCAGATTGATCAACTGGCCTTTATCGGAGAGACAGCGATGAATCTTCCTGAGAATCTGTGTGCACGTGCGCTCATCGAAGTGGTGGAGAAGATTGGTCACGAGGACTACGTCGTATCCCTCTCCGAGGTCCACGTCAAGGACGCTGCCTGGTAAAAGGTGGTAACGATCAGCGATCCCAGCCAGGATCGCGTTGCGATGGGCCACCTCGAGCACATTTGGCCAGTCCTGCGCCGTGATTTCTGCCTTCGGCGTACGCGTGGCCACCGCGATGCCGAACAGGCCGTGTCCCGCTGCTACGTCCAGAACGCGGACGCGATGGCTGTTCGCTTCCCCGCAGTGTTCGGCGATCGCTTTGGAGGCTGATCTCATGAGCGGAGTCATGAATTCGGCAAAGGTGACCCACTCGCTGAACTCGGGCTCGTTTACTCCGCCGCTGCCGAGTTGCGTTTCGCCGAGCCTGATGGTTTCAGTGAAGTTCGTGAAGCCCGACATGAGCTTCGGTGAATTCAGGAATCGCGCCACGGTCGCCATGCAAGCCGGCGATTTGCGATTGAGAAAGACGGCGGAGGTCGGCGTGAGGCGATAAGTATCTCTAAGCTTGGCCAGGAAACCGATGACGGAGAGATAGTCACACAAGATACGGATTCCGCGCAGGGAGGCGTCAGAATTCTCTGCAAGCTCATGGGCGGTGCGCTCACCTCCCCCGATCAGCGTGAAGAGATCGAGATCGATTGCAGCGCGGAGCGCTGCGGTGCGCTGGTAGGCATTGATTGTGTCCCAGACAAGCTGCGGATTTGGTTGGACGGGAATGATTCCTGGTTCCATTGAGGCCTCCTGGAGATCGACCGAGACAAGTAGCGGCGACAGGTGCGCCAGGGAATGCGCTATGGATAGCTCCGCCGCATTCCGAAATCAAATAACTTGGATCAAAACTAAAGATGATCCGTTAAGACGCGAAGAAGGAGAGGGTTATCATCTGTCCTGATCTGCGATCTCGCGCTAAGATAAGGTTCACCCGAGGCAGTGAAGATGCCGGTTGCCGATTCCAGTCGCAGGATCCGGAGCGGTCTGTTCGAGATCGACCTTGCTAAAGGCCGTGTTTACCGCAACGGAATGGAGGTGCCGATCCAGGAGCAGCCGTTCCGCCTGCTGGAGATCCTGATCGCGCAGCCCGGGGAACTGGTATCTCGTGAGAGCCTCCGAGCGCGATTGTGGCCGGCCGACACCTACGTGAGTTTCGACGAGGGCCTGAATACGACGGTCCGCAAACTTAGAGTCGTTTTCCAGGACTCGGCCGACAATCCGCGCTTCATTCAAACGGTGCCCAGGAAGGGATATCGCTTCATTGCGCCTGTCACGGAGCTGCCGCTGGGGGACAGCCCGGCAGCGCCCGCGGTCGTGAGCCAGGAGGAAAACCCTCAAGCGGCGCCGTTGCCGGAGGCGATCTCTCCGGTGCAGGAAACGAGCGGGCAGGCGGCGCCCTTATCGAGGCGCCGAGGTCGCACCTGGGTATGGGCCATCTCTGTCGCGGTAGTAATTCTGTTGTTCCTTGGGGTGGATTCGTGGTTTTGGCAGCCGCGCTTGCCGATAGTGGTAGGCGAAATGCGACTCACGAACGATGGCAAGGCAAAGATCCCATTTCTTGCGCCTGCGACGGATGGTCTTCATCTCTATTTCGTCGAGGGGCAACCCTACAATTCCGGATCCGGCATCGCGCAAATCTCGGCAAGTGGAGGCGAGACGACGTGGATGTCGACCAGCCTGCGAGAGCCCCTCGCGGTTCCTTCTATCTCTCCCGATGGCTCCAGGCTGCTGGTGGTCACCGGTAGTGCCGTAGGTCCCTCCCCGGAGAGCCAGTTCTGGATTCAACCCTTGCCGGCTGGCTCCCCCTACCGTGTTGGGAGTATCTCCGGATTTTCAGGATGTTTCACGCCGGACGGGATGCACATCCTCTACGGGGACGGGCGCGTCATCAACGTCGCCAATCTGGATGGGAGCGATGTGCATCCGTTGGCGACCGTACCTGGGTTGATGCGTGCTCCGCGGTTCTCACCAGACGGCACTCGCATTCGCTTCTGGTTAAGTCAACCCGAAAGCAGTGCCACATCGATTTGGGAGATGAGAGCCGATGGGACGAACCTGCGCCGTCTTTTCAGAGACTGGACGAAGGGGTCCGAACAGTGTTGCGGTTCCTGGTCTCCGGATGGGGCCTATTACTATTTCCAGGCGCGTCAGGGAAACGAGCAGGCCATTTGGGTGCTCCCGGAGCGCAGATCCATCTTCCGCCGGACGCCTGCCCCTTTTCGTCTTATCTCGGAACCGTTGCGGTTTGGCGGACCGTCCCCGAGCCTCGACGGCAAGAAGCTCTTCGTGGTGGGCGAGGAAGCGCGCGTGGAGCTGTTTCGCTACGATTTGAAGGCGAAGCGATTTGATCCCTTTCTTGCAGGGCTCTCCGCGGGTCCAGTCGATTTCTCTCCGGATGGAAAGTCGATCGTTTATGTGTCCTATCCCGACATGACGTTGTGGCGCAGCGGGTTGGATGGAAGCGAGAAGGTGCCCCTTACATTTCCGCCGGTCCGGGCTTATGCGCCGCGATGGTCGCCGGACGGTTCGCGCATCGCATTCATGGATGTGCAGCCAGATCATCCGTGGACGATCCGGCTGATCAGCGCGGCCGGCGGAGAAAGCCCCAAACCACTCCAGTCTCCGAGTGGCGACGATTCCTATGGCGACCCGACCTGGACGCCGGATGGCAAATCCATCGTGTTCGTAAGGAGCGCCGCAGCCGACAAAGGAACGCACGCCATTTATTCCAAGAACCTCGATACCGGAAACCTTACTCTAATACCCGATTCCGGTCAGGCCTACTCGCCGCGATTATCGCCCGATGGACGGTTCATTTCCGCATTGCAAGTTGGGGGAAAGGCACTGATGCTCTTCGACCTGAAGGAAGACAAATGGTCGACACTTGCGGAGGGAGAGCCGCTGTCCTTCAACGAGTGGTCACGCGATAGCAGGTATGTCTACTGGCGCGCGATCCACGGAGGTTCTGGCCACCTGATGCGCATACGAATTGGTGATCGGGTGATTGAGGACGTTCTGGATCTGAAAGACTTTCCTGCGCTCGTGGATGACTTTGCCAACTGGATCGGCCTCGCTCCGGATGGTGCTGTGCTGTTGATGCGCGACCGAAGCATCCAGGAGATCTATGCGCTGGATCTCGGGTTCGCGAAGCGATAGCTCGAATCGGTCTGGCCGTTGCCCGATTGCGTTTAGCATTCTCGGCCACTCGTCTGTTGCTAACGGGGCTTAGCGCTCATTGACCAATTGAGATCGAACCGTGTCTTCGGCAAGTTGCTGCATAACCGGCTATCGGGACGACTGGCTTTCATCACTCCGGATGGCACCTGCAGGAGGACAGGTGCACGAGATGACGAATCTTCGTCCAGGTGGAAAGTCCTCCACTAGAAGACATTGAACCCTAGCGCGTTTATTGTTCCGAATTGGGAGAAAGCCGACTCGGAATTTATCGACCACGCGCAGCCGAGAGTCAGCCGCGTCCGGGGTTTACGCGCTTACTCCCTTTGGATTACCGGGTTCCGATTGCAACCATCCCTAGGTGCCGCAGTTGGAGGTGAACCATCAATCTACCTTGAAACATCGCACTTTTTGATCATCGCCCAGACAAGCGATGATCGCTTCGATGACTCGCTTGGTTTCATTGGGCCCCTTAACGGGAATTGAAATGACACCGGTCTCTTCGGCTGGGAAGTCGTTTCCTCCTGGAAACAAGGCGTCTCCGACGTAAATCATCTCTTCGACCGAAATGCCGAGAATGTCGTGCAGCTTCTTGATCCCGTATGCCTTGTCAATGCCAGGCTTGGTGACATCGATGGATGTCGCGCCGCCGAGGCGAACCGAAAACTCGGGAATCAGAGTGTCAAGGATCGTCTTGATCTTCTTCCGCTTGGCAAAATCTGCATCCCATTTGGCTTTATCTTCCAAGGGAGCCTGCTGGCCGAGTGCTGAGAAGGTTATCTGACTTCCTCTGTCTTCAATTGTCTCTCCCCAAATTTTTTCGATTGGGAACCCAGCGCTTTCGACGGCTTTATTCAAAGATCTGACGATCTTCTCTTTTTCGCTCGCGGTGAAATCTTCGGAATAGAGCCTTTTCCATTGCCCGGCGTACTGGAAGAATTGTGTTCCGCAGGTAGGGAGAATGGAGAGGCTTGCCAGGAGACTATCCTTGCGGAAGATTGGAGAGCACTTGCTTTTCGAATTGAAGCCACGCGCCGCCGGAGATGATCAGCGACCTTGGCGACGCTGAGCAAGTCGTGCAGAAGTGAGGCCATTTCGACATCAAGGGATGATTTGCTTGGCGCGAGGGTCCCGTCCAGGTCAAACACAATTAGCTTTTTCATTCATCTCCCATTCTTAAGATCTATGAGCCTGATCGATGTCAACATCGACCACTGAGATCGTTTGCGCCGGTGAGTTGCAGGCGATTGGGCCTACTACATTAGGGAAGCCGGTGCCCGTGTGGCAGCCAGGCCAGGTCGCCGCTCAGTACGTACACGGCAAGCGCGGCTCCCATAAGAAGCGCACCTAACCAGAAACGCCAGTCGCGATGCATTCGCCTCCAGTACGGGCCTGGGTCGGGCTCACCTTTGTCGTTGCTGTTTCCTTCATGATTGTGCTTGCTTCCCGTCATCTCTTCTCCATCTCCGCCGTATTCGATCCGGCTAGCGGCCCGGTTGTAGCGCGCGGCGATACAAAGCCCAACGGCGCTGCGTATACATCGACATCCAAGTTCTTCCACAGTTCCAACACCGGGTTGCCGGATGCGCTGTCTCACTTCTGCATCTGCCTCGAATCGGCGTCATAATTCAATGCTGCCAAAGAATCTGCCCCGCTTCCAAAGGAATAGATGCATTTGTGATGATGAGGAGTGATACGCGCCGTGTAGTCGCTTGTGGCACGAGTTGCTGAAACCTGAGCGGAATAAGTGACCGCTCCTTGCGCATCCGCAATGAGTTCCGGAGTCTTCATAGATTCGATCGCAGGTTTACATCCGTGATTTGAGTTTGCATAGAGTTCGACTCTTACTTGATCGGGATTGAGTGTGCCCGGAGAAACTTCGACTTGAAAGAAATGCTGGCCGTCATGAGTCTCGACCCGCACCGAACCGAAACCCACCGTCCTCCAATGCTGATCTAATTCTTGTCGCCAGCGGAGCAAATCCAGAGCCAGCCTGCTGTTTCAGCTGCTCGCCTTTGGTAATTTGATGCGGCAGGCAGATAGTGATTCTCGGTGTATTCGCGGATGGCACGGGTAGCAGAAAACTCCGGCGTTAGCCTCGCCATGCTCTCGCGAATGCGTCCCAGCCACTTGGGCGGCATATTTGCCTCGTTCCGTTCGTAGAACTCCGGCACCACCTCATGTTCCAGCAGGGTATACGAAGCGTCTGCCTCCTGCGGATCCCATGCTGGATCGTCGCCATGCTCCTGTCCGTCCCCAATGGCCCAGCCAACTTCGGGAGAATAGGCTTCCGCCCACCAGCCATCCAACTCGGAAAGATTAAGGCCGCCGTTGACGAGGACCTTCATTCCGCTTGTTCCGCATGCTTCCCACGGCCGTCGGGGCGTGTTGATCCACAGATCGACTCCCTGAACCATTTCCTGTGCCAGCAACATATCGTAGTCATTCAGGAAAACAACACGGCCCTGGACGTCTGGACGTTTGATGAAGTCCTTCCATTGTTTGATCAGCGCTTGCCCGGGCTGGTCTTGCGGATGAGCCTTGCCGGCGAGAATCAACTGCACTGGACGCTGCGGATTCGAAAGAAGGCGAATCAGTCTCTCGGGATCGCGCAAGAGAAGATTAGGTCGCTTGTATGTGGCGAAGCGGCGCGCGAAGCCCATCGTGAGAATATTCTCGTCAAATATGCTGCTCGTATCCGACGATCCTCGACCTTCCGCGGCGAGCTGAGACGCGTAACGTTGACGCATGCGAGCGATCAACATCTTTCGACCTGTTGTGCGCAATCGCCACAACTCTGAATCCGTGAGCTGGCGTATGTCATCTTCGGCTGGACGATCCCCACGCCAACGTTTCTGGCCACAAGCTGAGGTCCAGAGCGCATCTGCCGCTGCTGAATCCCATGTCGGCACGTGAATTCCATTGGTGACTGAGCCAATTGGTATTTCTTCCTGAGGCCATCGCGGAAAAAGCGGCCCGAAGATTTGCCGACTCACTTGTCCGTGCAGCTTGCTCACGCCATTCACCTGGCCGCTAGCACGGAGTGCAAGGTACGCCATGTTGAAGGGCTCTGCAGCGTCTCTCGCATTCTGTCGGCCCATCGCGAGCAGATCTTCAACCGGAATGGCGAGTTCATCGAGGGCATAATGGCTAAGATATTGGCGAATTAGATCGGGATGAAAGCTGTCGAATCCGGCGCTAACCGCAGTGTGCGTAGTGAACAGATTCCCGGCCCGCGTAACGATCAAGGCGACATCGAACGGTTGCTCGTTGTCCTCCATGTACGAGCGGGCGCGCTCAAGCGTGGCGAACGCCGCATGGCCCTCGTTGAGGTGACATACCTCAGGCCGTAAGCCTAATGCTCGCAGCAGGCGCCAGCCACCGATTCCAAGAACGATTTCCTGCTTCAGGCGCATCTCTGCGTCGCCGCCATAAAGTTCGCTAGTTATTCCACGATGAGCCGCAGTGTTGGAAAAGTCGTTCGTGTCGAGAAGGTACAGCTTTGTTCTCCCAACGGAAACCTCCCAACAACGAACCCAGATTTTCCCTCCGGGCAGTCGGATCTGCAGCCGTAACCATTCCCCGTTAGGCTGTCGCAGTGGGCGAATGGGCAATTGACCAGGATCGTTGACCGGATAAAGTGCCTGCTGGCGTCCATCCGAATCGAAGTCCTGGCGGAAATATCCCTGGCCATAGAGTAAGCCGACCCCGACTACCGGAACGCCCAAATCGCTGGCCGCTTTCAATTGGTCGCCTGCCACGTTGCCCAGTCCGCCTGAGTAGATCGGAAGCGCTTCGCTCAACATGAATTCCATGCTGAAGTAGGCGATCGAAGTGAGCCCGGGACTCGGATGCTTGTGCTGGAACCATGCGTCCGCGCTGTACGATGCCCGATTGCGGCTTAGCAAAGAATCGAGACGCTGACGAAACTCCGGGTGGCTCAGTACATCTTTGATCTTCTCTTTGGAAACCGTCCGCAAAATGACCCAGGGATTTTGTGTTGCGGTCCAGAGTTCTTTGTCGAGCCCTTCCCATAATTCGTCCGCTGCATGATTCCACGACCAGTGCAGATTGAGCGCTAACTCAAACAGTGCATCGAATCCATCGATCTTTGACCAATCGAAAGGTGCTTTCGGATCATTCAATGTATCTCCCTGTCTTGCGGAGTTCAGGAAGCGGAGAGTGCCTTCGCCAATACCCTTCTGGCGATAACCACCTCCGCTTCAATTTCGGCAGCTCGTCGCTTTAGCTGTCGGTGAACATGGCCTTTTGAGGATGTCCCTTGGCCAATGGCGCAGGCGCAGTCGAATCGCTGAAGTCCGCCGTCCACTGCCAGTTCCTGATCTCGGGCATATCCTCAAGGTGCTCGCGAATGTAGTCGTGATGTTCGTTTAGCTTCTTGCCGAATAGCTGAATTGCGTCCGGCAGCCTGCACACGAAGTCGCGGAATGTGCTTCAGAGCGTCCAATGCAAGATGGAAGCGGCTCATCTCGTTCAGCACGACCATGTCGAACGGGGTAGTGGTTGTTCCCTCGTCAATATAGCCATGCACATGGAAGCGGCCCTCATTGGCGCGTCCATGAACCAGCGTATGAATGAGCCACCGATTGTTGTGGAAGGCGAAAATTACCGGAGCCTTTTCGGTGAAGAGCGCATTGAAGGACATCTCGTCCATCCCATGCGGATGTTTGTCCGGATACATCAGAGTCATCAGGTCAACTACATTGACAACACGAACCTTGATCCCAGGGACGTACTTCTGCAAAAGCCATGATGTCGCGCAGATTTCGATCGTTGGCACGTCGCCGGCGCAGGCCAGAACGACATCCGGCTCTCCGCCCTCGTCATTGGTTGCAAACTTCCACGTCGATGCGCCGCGCGAACAATGCTCCAGAGCTTCATCCATGTTCAGCCACTGCAGTTGCGGCTGCTTTCCGCAAGTGACGATGTTCACGTAGTTGCGGCTCCGCAGGCAATGATCGAAGACGCTCAGTAGGCAATTGCTGTCCGGCGGATAGTAGACGCGAATGGTGTCGCTTCTGCGTGCAAGCGCGTTATCCACAAAGCCGGTGGCCTGGTGGCTGAATCCGTTGTGATCGTTCCGCCATGCATGGCTTGTGAGCAAGAACATTCAAAGACGCTATTGGCTTGCGCCACGGATACTCGCGGCATTGCTCGAGCCACTTGGCATGTTGTGTCAGCATGGAATCGACCACCTGCGCGAAGGCCTCATAGGAGGACCACATGCCATGCCGTCCGGTAAGCAGGTAGCCTTCCAGCCATCCTTCGCACAGATGTTCGCTCAAGACTTCCAACACGCGGCCATCGGGGCCGAGTTCGTCATCGATCGAGACAAGCTCTGCCATGGAGCAGCGTTTTGTCGCCTCGAAGATGGAATTCAGCCTATTGGAGTTGGTTTCATCGGGACAGAACATGCGAAAGTTCGTCAGATTCATCCTGAAAATGTCACGGAAGAATTCGCCAAGCTTGCGCGGGGCCTCAGCGAGAACCTTACCCGGTCCGGGGATTTCGAGTGCATAATCTGTAAAATCGGGCAGTGCGAGCGTAGTGAGCGATCGCCCGCCATTTACATGGGGGTTGCCGCCCATGCGTCGGTTGCCGCGTGGCGCGAGCACCGCCAATTCTTCAATGAACTTGCCATCCTTGTCGAAGAGTTCCTGCGGCTTGTAGCTTCTCATCCACGCTTCAAGAACTTTGAGATGCTCGGGATTCTCGCGAACCGTTGCAAGTGGAACCTGGTGTGCGCGGAAGGTACCCTCGATTGGGATTCCATCCACTTCCTTGGGACAAGTCCACCCCTTGGGCGTGCGCAGAATGATCATGGGCCAGACGGGCTGCTTCTTGAATCCGTTCTTGCGGGCTTCCTGCTGAATCGACCGAATCTCGGCGTAGCAATCGTCCATCGCCTGGGCAAGAAGTTGATGCACGACCTCGGGATCGTCACCCTCGACAAAGTAAGGCTTGTAGCCACGGCCGGTGTATAGCGCCTTCAAGTCTGCGTCGCTGGTGCGCCCCTGGGCGGTCGGGCCCGAAATCTTGTAGCCATTGAGGTGCAGAATCGGAAGGACTGCGCCATCCCGCACGGGATTGAGAAAGTTGACCGACTTCCAGCTTCCCTCAAGTGGACAGGTCTCGGATTCGCCGTCGCCAATGACGCAGGCAACAATCAGGTCGGGATTGTCGAACGCCGCGCCGAACGCGTGAACCAGCGAGTAGCCAAGCTCTCCGCCCTCATGCATGGAGTTCGGCACGTGCGGCCCGCAATGGCTGGGAACGCCGCCGGGAGTAGAGAATTTGCGGAACATGAGCCGCATGCCATCTTCATTGGCTGTGATCTCGGGATGGACTTCGGTGTAAGAGCCTTCCAGATAAGAGCAGGCGTTCAGCGATGGGCCGCCGTGTCCCGGGCCGGAAATATAAATGATGTCCGCATCATGTTCTTTGATGAGGCGATTCAGATGGATGTAAATGAGGTTTTGCCCCGGCGACGTTCCCCAGTGACCGAGTAGCCTCGGTTTGATCTGTTCCGCCTTGAGCGGTTCGCGAAGCAGCGGATTTTCGAACAGGTAGATCTGCCCGATGCACAGATAGTTCGCTGCGCGCCAGTAGCGATTCATCCTGTCAAGCATTTCAGGCGAAAGCGGTCCTTTGGGGACCTGCGCATGTGCCTCCGCTTTACCATTTGCCGCAATCGCGGTGGATAAAGCCACATCGAAGATAAACTCGGAAGATTTCGCAGATGGGTCAGTGCTTAGAGGGAGTTCGGTAGTAGCCATATCGTTGTTCCTTTTCTACTTCTCCGCGGCGGTAAAAGAGCAGCGGCGGTTTGTTACGTTGATTGCTGATGCGCCCACGAGTTGCTCTCTGACGTTATTTCCTCAATTGCTTCTTAATCGCCTGCAGTTCGAGGCGTCGCTTCGCGGTGGTCCTGGGGTACGCCATCTTGAGCCCTCCAAGCGCATCAAGGACAATTTGGGAGACGATCAGGCGTGCATTCTCCTTATTGTCGGCGGGGACGACGTACCACGGCGCATTGTGAGTGCTTGTCGAATGGAGGCAGTCTTCGTAGGCGTTCATGTAGCGCTTCCAATATTCCCGCTCGTGAATGTCGGCGGTGCTGAACTTCCAGTTCTTGTCTGGCTCGTCGATGCGTGCAAGGAACCGCTTTCGTTGCTCCTTGTAAGACAGGTGCAAGAAAATCTTGACGATCTGGGTGCCGTTGCGATGGAGGTGTTTCTCCAGATCGCGGATGGAATCATACCTTTGGGCCCAGATGTCTTTCTCGTCACGCAACTCTTTGGGCAATCCCTGTTCGCGCAAAAGCTCCGGATGAACGCGAACGACCAGCACTTCTTCGTAATAGGAACGATTGAAGATGCCGATCCGCCGCGCTCGGGAAGGCGGCAGGTGCTGCGCCAGAGAAAATCATGTTCCAGTTCCTCGACACTCGGCTGCTTGAAGCTGAACACCTCGCAGCCTTCCGGATTGACCCCGGACATGACATGCCGAATGGCTCCATCTTTGCCGGCGCCATCCATTCCCTGGAAGATCAAGAGCAAGGCATGCCGATTGGAGGCGTAGTGAAGATACTGCAGCGCGCTCAGCTTCTCCATATGCTGCTGTAGAAGCTCCTTATACTGCTCTTTTGACTTGTAATAAGGGTCGACACTGGTCGGCCACTTGCCGAGGTCGACCTTTTTCCCTGACGGCACTCGATAGCTTTTCGAATCGATCTTCATCCTGTCCCTTCGGCGGCACACCGGCCTCTACGCGATCTTTTTCTTTGCCGCCACGTCGCCGAGTGTTTCGCGCTCCGCTTCAAGCCAGTCCGGGTCCTGCTGACTCTCGCCATGGACTCGCTGCTGATAAATCTCATAAGCGCAGGCTGCGATCTCAGAAGTGCGATCTACAGGCTTCCTGGAAAGCAGCGCAGGCTTGGCCGGATCAAAGATACGGTAAGCAAGCAGTTTCACGCGGTCATTGATGAGGGCCCAGATCAGAGCGTAAGGCCAAACGAATCCTGCCCACTTCCAGCCGAGCGGGGCCATGAACACGCCATAGACCGCAACCACCCAGGGTCAGTTTGTTCTGTGTGAGCGTACCGGTCTTATCCGAGCAGAGCACATCCACGCCTGCGAGTTCTTCAATTGCCGACAATCGGGTAACAATCGCTTCTTTCTTCGCCAGGAGGCGTGCACCGACCGCCATCGTGACCGAAAGCACTGTGGGCATGGCTACCGGAATCGCGGCGACCAACAGCACAAGGCAGAATTCCAGCGTGGTCAGAACCTTATCGCCGCGGAAAAGCGCGACGATCAGAATCAACACGACCAGCGCTACCGCCAGCACGATCAGGTAGTCGCCAATCTTCAGGACCGCCTTTTGAAAATGGCTTACGGTATTCGCCTCCTGCACCATCTGAGCGGTCTTGCCGAAATAGGTATTCGTTCCGGTGGCATACACCATGGCGTCAATTTCGCCCTGACGGACGATTGATCCCGAGAACACCGCGCTCCCGGTCTTGGCGGTCACAGGCAATGATTCGCCTGTTAAGGCGGATTGGTCCACCTCGATGGGATCGCCATCGAGCAAGCGCGCGTCGGCCGGTACGATGTCGCCCAGCCGCAGTCGGACAACATCTCCAGGCACCAACTCACTTGCCTTGGGATTCTGCCACTTGCCGTCTCGCTTGACCTTAGCCAGGATCGCCAGGCGCGCTTTTAGAGCTGCGATTGCGTTACCGGCCCGGTGTTCTTCCCAGAATCCGACTACAGCGTTCGAACAAAGCAGAAGAAGAATGATGAAAAAATCAAGCCAATGCTGAACGAGCGCCGACAAGATCACGGCGCCTTCAATCATCCACGGAATGGGACCCCAAAAATACGAGAGAAACTTTAAGAATTGATTGGTCTTCTTCTCAGTAATCTCGTTGGGCCCGTATTGAGTCAGCCGCTTCTCAGCCTCGGCCTGGCTCAGGCCGTCTGGGGACGACCCCAATTTCTTCTGCAACTCCGGCATCGGCAGCGACTTGAGATCGTCCTTGAAAACGGGCTTCGACGGGGGCTTTTCAGCAATCAGTGTCACTTGTAATGATTCTCCAAATCGTGCCCCTCACCCGGGCACCTGGATCAAGGCGGGCCTGAAGACGCCACGCTGGTAATCGATTTGAGCGGCTCAATTCAGGTTGGAGTCTCCGCGAGTTGTTATTTTGTAAAGAGAGAGTGATCCGTGTCGTAGTCCTTCTCGGTTTTCGAGACTTTCTCCGCGGCCTTCTCAGCGACGCGCTCAATTTGTTTCTCGGCTGATGCGTCCGAGGCTGTCTCGCCTTCCAGTGGCGTTGCTTCTGAGTTCTCAAATTGTTCCGGCATGTGGTTTTCTCCTGCTATCACTGTGAACCTTCACTCGGCCAAGATTCTGTTCACCATTGCTCTCTTTGTCGATTGGCGCGGTGCGGCTTTATCTATTGCAACGGCCTTAACCAGCTGCGACAGATCCACTTGAGCTCACAATTGTGACGGGTATCTGACTACCACATTTCCATTGAGCGGCCTGAGGCCGTCTTCACCTCCGATTCAGGCTTGGCTGAGCGAAGAAGCAGCAGCGAGCACTGGGCGAGTTTCACGACTTTTTCAGCAATCGAGCCGAACACCAGCGGATGCCAACCGGAGATGCCATGAGTGGAGATCACGATCATGTCAATATGCTCGCGATCGACCACCTCCATGATGTTACCGACTATGTCATTTCCGACTTCAACGCTGAAAATCGACTTCACTCCTCTGGCTACGAGAGCCGCCCTGCACTTGGACAGATGGAGCTCTGCGTATGTTCTCGCCTTTTGAAGGAACGTGGCTTCTGGAATGAGGTCTGGGATAGTCGTGGTCGGGAACTCCGGAACCACGCGCCAAGCGGGAGGCTGGCGAATTGGCCGGACTTGGTGACCTGCAGTTAGAGGGCATCGCTCAGCAGGTAAAAGGCAAGCTTGAAAGTGCCTGGGGAAAGGCGGAAGACGTCGTCCACGAGGCCAATAACGAAGCTGAGGTCAACCACGAATCCCGTATCGAGGTGGAAATGGAATGTTCGGCAGTCGAGAGCAAAAACGGCATTGACAAATAGATTTCGGCCAAGCTGCTCCGGAATTGGGTCGCGACTGAACGCAACTTACCCATTAGGTTTTCTGAGCTGTGCGATTGCATCCGGGATTCTGAAAGAAGGCAGCGAGCTAAGCCCAGTCAAGGTGGACATGTTGTTGTTGATCCGTCATACATCGTGTGCCGGAGAATGCCCAATTCAACGATCACTGAACAAGCCCGTAGATCGAGTTTCACAACAACTGATCGGCCAGTCAGAAGGGCGGACTGCCAAACAGAGCAGATTTGACCATCAATTCGTTTTCCGTTCTGAAAATATCTCAAAAGGGCGCGGACATGTCCGCGCGCATGACGCTTAGAGATTCAGTTGTGCGTGTCGCTCGGAGGACAGTACTTGACGTTATCAACGGTGGAACAGGACGTCATGCAACACCCGCGGTTCTGTCGGAGAAATCTGGAGGGCTGTCGGGTCCGTCGACCCTACAAAAAGGCAGTTGGCGTCAAGATCCGCCAAGCCGTAGTCCTCCTGTCAGCCACAGTGGTCTTCTTGCCGCTCCCGTTTCCTGCGTGGTCGCAATCGGGGTTAGGTTCAGGAGATTCCTCGGGAGAGAGGGGAAATGCAACAGTCGAACCCCTGAGCCTGACATATGTGCGTCCGTTGCCTGGAACAACGGTGCATAACTATGTTTTCGACGCTTTCGGTCCCAATCCACTCTTGACCACAACTCTCATCGCTGGTCTTGATCAGGAAACCAATACGCCACCAGAATGGCGACAAGGCTTTGTTGGCTACTCCGAACGATACGGGTCAGATTTTGGGATTTCTTTGGTTGGAACATCAACGCGCTATGGGCTCGCAGCGGTCTTCAAGGAAGACACCTCGTACTACCGATGCGACTGCAAAGGACTCACTCCGCGGCTGCGTTATGCAGTGATGTCGACCTTGTTGGCGCGCCGTGGAAGTGACGGCCATCATGTTTTCTCAGTCCCCGCGCTGGTGGCGCCGTACGCGGGTGCGTCTGCTGCGGTGTACGGGTGGTATCCGAATCGCTACAACGGAGAGGACGCGTTGAGGATGGGCAATTACGGTCTGCTTGATTCTGTGTTCTCGAACATTGTTCTGGAGTTTATCTACAGCGGACCGCACGCCTTGATTTCACGTATGCACTTGAACAGTGCACGCGGAGCACCCGTGGCAGAGCCCAGCCAATGACCGAATCCAAGTCGACGCTGGTTGCAAACATCATCGCTGGGCCGACTACCGAGCGGCGCAGCGAGCGTCTTTTTCCTCCGGGAGATTCTCCCTGGGACCTGATCAATGGGCTCTTTGAGTGGTTTGGCGGCCTGGGAGTCTTTTCCTGGGAGGTGCTAAAGGCCGCGGTAACACCGCCGTTCGAATGGCGAGAGCTGATTCGGCAGCTTGATGAGGTTGGATCGAAGTCGCTTCCGCTGGTGGCATTGGCGGGAAGCGCGATCGGTGTGGTGATTTCGCTGGAAGCACGTTACAGCCTAAGCCGATTCGGCGCGAAGTCGCTGTTTCCCGCCACGCTTGTATATTCAGTGGTCCAGGTGATGGGTCCGATTATTACCGGGTTGGTAGTGAGCGGGCGAGTAGGCGCGGGCATCGGGGCGGAACTTGCGTCGATGGAAGTGACCGAGCAGATTGACGCCATCGAGGCCTCGGCGATCAATCCTTACAGACTCCTGGTAGCGACGAGGATCCTGGCCTGCATTCTGATGTTGCCGCTGCTCACCATTGCGGCGGACGGATGCGGCTTAATGACCGGGTGGTTTGCGCAGACCCTGGTTGAGCCTCTGTCATTTCATCAATTCATTGATAACGGCTTCAGGGGCGCCACTTTCAATGCATTTCTTCCGCAGACATTCAAGACGGCGGTGTACGGGCTCATTATCGGCCTGATTGCGTGTTTTCAAGGGATGCGGACACGCGGAGGAGCGGCAGGAGTGGGACGGGCGGCAACGAACTCTGTTGTTCTGGGTTCGCTCTTCATCATCCTCGCCGATGTAGTGTTGGTGAAATTCATCCTGGTTGTCTTCCCGTAGTTCATCCTCGGCATTTTGGAGGAAAGAAATGGCATCAACGATTGACATTGCGGCGAAGCAGATGGGGCACGAGCAAGAGAGCCCTGCGACCGTTGTCGCCGTGCAGAATGTGCATAAGAGCTTCGGAGTCCAGAGCGTTCTGAATGGGGTCAGCCTGAGCGTGGCGCGCGGGGAGACGCTTGCTGTGCTAGGACGAAGCGGCACGGGAAAGAGCGTTCTGCTGCGTATGATCATCGGGCTCGAGAAGCCGGACTCGGGACAGATTCGCATCCACGACGAGGATATCGCGGGACTGGCTCTCGACCAGCTGGGCGCAATCCGGAAAAAGATGGGCTTTCTGTTTCAGCACGCCGCGCTTTACGATTCGCTGACCATTGCGGAGAATGTGGGGTTCCCGCTGGAACATCACCGAAGAGAAATGTCGAAGGCGGAACGCGCCGATCGAGTGAAGGCTTTGCTGGCCGAAGTTGGGATGGAAGGTGGATTCGAGAAGATGCCTTCCGACATTTCAGGAGGGATGCAAAAGCGCGTGGGACTTGCTCGTGCGCTTGCACTGGAGCCTGAGATCTTGTTGCTCGACGAACCAACGGCCGGACTCGATCCAATCAGTTCAGGGGAGATCAATGATTTGATTCTGAAACTGCAGAGGGAGCGAAAGATGGCCTCGATCGTAGTAACGCATGATCTGCATAGCGCGAGGACGATTGCCGATCGGCTGGCGATTTTGAATAAAGGCCTTGTGGTGATCGAGGGTTCATTCAAGGACCTTCAAAAAAGCGAGATCGGGTTTGTGAAGGAATTTCTACAGCAGTCTTAAAGGGGATATATGTCGAGAGTGGCGCGGTTGGGAGTTTTTATCGTGGTTTCATTGGCGGTGATGGGTAGCGGGGTCTTTCTCATCGGGAGCCAGGAGTATCTTTTTCGCCCAACCTACCAACTGAAGGCGCAGTTCGACACTGTGGCCGGGCTGACTGAAGGTGCCGATGTGCAGGTGGGCGGGGTTCACAGCGGAACTGTGACCGGCATCAAGCTGCCGACCAGCCCAGGCGGCAAAGTCCTGGTCCTGATGGAACTGGCGAAGTCGACACGTGCGATTATCAAGATGGACTCAGTAGCTTCAATCCAAACTGAAGGGCTACTCGGTAATCAATACTTGTCTATCTCGTTTGGATCCGCGGTGCAGCCGGATGTGAAGGACGACGGGATGATCCAGAGCGAACCGCCGCTGGAGATGGCTGACCTTCTGAAGAAGACGAACGGCATTCTCGATGGCAGCCAAAAGACGATCGAGAATGCGGCACTGGCGACGGGGCATTTGAACTCGGTGAGCGCGAAGATTGATGCGGGACAGGGCACCGTCGGGGCGCTGGTGAACGATAAGCAACTCTACAACAACCTGGCGCAGACAACGACGACACTGCAATCAACAATGGTCGAGGCCCAGACGGCTGTAACAGACTTTCAGGAAAACATGGAAGCTCTGAAACACAACTTCCTGTTGAGCGGCTATTTTAAGAAGCGCGGATACGAAGATGCTTCCGATCTGAGTGCAAATCAGATTAGCGGACTGCCGCAGGGCGCGCCGGTGAAAGCATTTACGTACACGACGAACCAGCTTTTCGATGGCCGTGATTCGGCGAAGCTGAAAAGTCAAAAGTCGCTGAATGCCGGCGGCGAGTTTCTCGCGCAGAATCAATTCGGGTTTGCGGTCGTCGTGGTTTCAACGGGCATGGAAGGCGACGCGCAGAAGGACCTGGTGCTGACCGAGGCGAGGGCAATCGTCATTCGCAAGTACCTGGTGGAGAATTTTGGATTCGATGACGCGCAGTTGAAGACATTCGGTATGGGAAAACGGACAGGCGCAAGCATGGGCGTTGACGGAGATTGGGGATCGATTCAGATCCTGGTCTTTCCGGAAGGAACGGAAATCCCGACGTCAAAGCCGGAGCCGACGTCTGACTCAGGGATGCCGCGTGTGGACCATTCGGCGCAGGCGACTGCTGCGGCTACTGTAAGGCCTTAGCTCGGAATGCGATGAGAACGAAGCTGGGGTATGGTCGCAGGCGGGTATTGCTTTCGCGATTGGATTGTAGCCTGTCAACGGCCTTTTCCGAATCCGTCCGATGAATGAGGCCGCGGTTTTGCGGATGCTGAATCTGAGCAATGTTGCTCAGATATTCGAGCGCCAATCCGCCAGAATGACGATGGCGAAGAGTGGGCTTCCGCAACGGCCCTAAATGAGCGACCTGCTGGTGGTGAATTGTTGTATCACTCCCTACGCAATCGAAATGTGAGTTACAGGGTGGTAGGAGCAAAGATGCTTGGAACTATATTGATTGTGATCCTGGTGTTGGCGCTATTTGGGGCGCTGCCGAGATGGCCGCACAGCCGCAACTGGGGATATTTTCCAACTGGAGGACTGGGCTTGATCTTGTTGATTGTTATCGTGCTTCTGGTCCTTGGCCGAATTTGAAATATTAAGCATTCTTTGAGGCAGCGGCACGCGAACCGAGAGAGGCGTATCTTTAAGGCAGTCGCTAGCTCTCTGCTTCCTCGCCTTTGGCATTCCTAGCGTCGCACCAGAAGCACCGTCAATCACGCAACCGAACGACAGGAGATGCCGTGAATATCATCAGGGACATCGATGTGAAGGCTTACTTCGCGGCACGCCATCGTAGAAGCACACCGCTCTTCGCCTCTTTTCGCTCGGTATCCGCAAGTGTGGAATGGTGAAGCCGCATTCGGTCTTCCTCCGCGTAGGATGCATCCTGCCAGACCGCTTGAATCCGCTTCTCAGGCCGATGGGCGCGAACTGGGGCCTTGTAGAAGAGATTTCTGCGCCCGTCTTCGATACGATGATCCGCCAGGCAGGGTGGCACTTCATGTGGATGAAGGGTGCAAGTTCCCGAAAGGGATTTGCCTCGAAAGAAGAAGAGGCGACTCATCATGCTTTGATCCACGCTCTCGACGGAGTGGGGAAGCGATTCAACGGGGCTGAACTTGAGTCCGTGAAGGTGAAGAAGCATTTCGGCCTCTATTTCTCGACCGTTACCTTGCAGCCCCGGCAGATTCAGCAGCAGACACCCTTGGATGTTGCTGACGGAAGACCCTTGCGGACATTCCCAGCAGTTTAGGCTGCCTGTCGCGCTCCCCGGGAACTGAGGAATATAGGATCCGCCGAATGAAGCACCGCGTAAATTAGTGCGCCCACAAGTGCAGCAACGAAAGCAGGGCATGATGTCGTCATCTAGAATGAGCTTTACCGATATTGATAAGAGCACCGTTCCTAGAACTGATGCGTTGCAAGTCTCGTTAGCAGCCTGTCGACTACCTTTGCCGACGCGGATCGCCTTCATCGGAAACTATCTTCCACGCGAATGCGGAATAGCCACCTTCACGACTGACTTGTGCACTGCCGTTGCCACCGAATACGGAGAGGGACGCCTGTTTGCAATTCCCGTAAACGATCCGGATTCATCCTACAGTTATCCGAAGCAGGTACGTCTTGAGATTGACCAGGAAGACCTCGCTTCCTATGTAAGGGCCGCGGATTTCTTGAACTTTAACGGCAATGATCTCGTTTGTCTGCAGCATGAATATGGCATCTACGGAGGCAGCGCGGGGCGTTACATTCTGACGTTGCTTCGCAAATTGAAGATGCCGTTGGTTACGACCCTGCATACCGTGCTTCGAGAACCGGACGCGAATCAGCGTAATGTACTCGAGGAGATCGCTCAGCTTTCCGATCGCATGGTGGTCATGAGCGAGCTGGCAGCGCAACTTCTGAGAGACGTCTATTCGGTTCCTGGCGGGAAGATTGATGTAATCCCCCATGGGGTACCAGACCTGCCATTCATGGATCCCAACTATTTCAAAGACAAGTTCGGCACCGAAGGTAGATCCGTTCTGCTTACGTTCGGTCTCCTGTCCCCAAACAAGGGAATTGAAAATGTAATTCGAGCGCTGCCTGAAATTCTGTTGCGCCATCCGAAAGTCGTCTACATCGTTTCAGGAGTGACGCACCCGCATATCCGGCGACGCGAAGGCGAGCGTTATCGGGAAGAGTTGCAAGCGCTGGCGGCTCAGCTTGGGGTGAGCGATCATCTGATTCTGAACAATCGTTTTGTAAGTGCTGAAGAACTGGTTGAGCATGTAGGTGCCGCAGACATTTACATCACGCCCTATCGGCAGGAAGCGCAGGTCGTTTCCGGCACCCTCGCCATTGCCCTTGGTGCAGGTAAGGCGATTATCTCTACGCCCTACTGGCATGCGAAGGAGTTGCTGGCGGAAAAGCGAGGCGTAATTGTTCCCTTCGAGAGCCCGGACGCCATAGCCCAAGCGGTGATCGCGTTGCTGGAAAACGATGCCGAGCGTCATGCGATGCGGAAGCGCGCCTATTTGCATTCCCGCAGCACAACCTGGCAGAAAACGGCACGAGCATACATGGCGAGCTTTCAAAGGGCTAGGTTTGAGCGCACGTTACAGCCGAGACCTGCCCAATCGGATGATCACTTATCGGACCCGGCGGATTGTCTTCCCGTGCTGAATACGCGACACCTCTTGACTATGACGGATGACACCGGCATGTTGCAGCATGCAATCTTCTCTGTGCCCAACACGCGCGAGGGATACACGACTGACGACAATGCACGCGCGCTCGTGGTGTCGACACGGCTGGATGAGTGCCATGGCTATGAAGACAAACAGGAGCACATCAACCTTTCTCGCCGATATCTCGCGTTTCTATGGCTTGCATTTCATCCCGATACCGGGAGGTTCAGAAATTTCCTTGGCTACGACCGCAAATGGCTAGAGGATGTCGGCTCAGAAGATAGCCATGGTCGCGCGTTGTGGGCTTTGGGATCGGTTCTAGGCCACTCGCAGAATGCCGGACTTCGCGGTGCGGCAGGCAGATTATTTGAAGCCGCGGCACCCGCAGCCCTTACGTTTAGCAGTCCGCGTGCGTGGGCATTCAGCGTGCTTGGCATGCAGGCATATCTGGATTGGTTCCCTGGGGATCGAGCGATCCAAGGCTCACGTAATACTCTCGCCAACCGTTTATTGGACATTTACGAACGCAGCCATTCCAAGACTTGGCAATGGTTTGAGAAGAGCCTCTCGTACTCGAATGCAAGGTTGTCACACGCGCTCATCCTTGCAGGATGGCGAAGCAATAACCAGAGGATGATCGAAGCTGGAATGGATTCTCTGAAGTGGCTCGTCGTCGAACAACATCGTGGCGATCGGGAGATATTCGTGCCCATTGGCTCAAGCGGATTCTTTGTCGAGGGAAATGAGAAAGCACGTTTCGATCAGCAACCGGTCGAGGCTTGCGCTACAGTCTCCGCCTGCCTGGAGGTATACCGTCTGACCGAAGAGAGCCAGTGGCTGGAAGAAGCCCACCGCGTATTCCGGTGGTTTCTCGGAAAGAATGACCTTCAGGTGCCACTCTATGACCCGATCACCGGGGGGTGTAGAGATGGGCTCCACCCTGACCGCGTAAATGAAAATCAGGGAGCGGAATCAACGCTCTCGTTCCTCATGGCCCTGCTTGATATGCAGGCAGCTACGGTAGCCAGTGAAAACGAACAGCAGCATGGAATGAGTGTCGCCTCTTGAATTTGGTAACTACCCCGCCTTCATCGCAGGATTCAGCCGCTCTGGAAGCACCTGGAGCAAAGGGATGTACTGAGATCCCAATCTTTACCCGCCATCCCGGCAATCCGATTCTGAGCCGGCAAGACTGGCCATATCCGATTAACAGCGTCTTTAACGCAGGGGCCGTACTCCTGCCTGACGGAGATACTCTGCTGCTTTGCCGAGTCGAAGACAGGAGCGGCCTTTCGCATCTTTGCGCGGCCCGATCCGCAAATGGAATTGATGCATGGCGAATCGATCCCAAACCCACGCTGATCGGAAATCCTTCAGAGTACCCTGAGGAAATTTGGGGAATCGAAGATCCCCGCATCACATACGTGCCGGAACTCGAGCAATATGCGGTGGCCTACACGTCTTTTGCGCGTGGCGGCCCAGGAGTCTCTCTGGCACTAACCAAAGACTTCAGAAACTTCGAGCGATTCGGAGTAATCATGTCTCCTGAAGATAAGGATGCAGCTCTGCTTCCTCGAAGGATTGACGGGCGTTGGGCTCTCATTCATCGGCCGGTGACAACGCTCGGTGCGCACATGTGGATTTCCTACTCGCCGGATTTGCGGCATTGGGGGAGCCACAAGATCATTCTTGAGGCGCGGCGTGGCGGATGGTGGGATGCGAACAAGATTGGCCTCTGTTCGCCTCCAATCGAAACTGCAAAAGGGTGGCTTGCAATCTATCACGGAGTTCGCCAGACAGCGTCGGGGAATATCTATCGCCTGGGACTGGCACTCTTCGATCTCGAATGTCCGGACAAATGCTTGCAGCGAGGCGACTCCTGGGTGTTTGGTCCAGAAGCACCTTACGAACGCGGCGGAGATGTGAACGATGTTGTGTTTCCATGCGGACAAACCATCGGCGCGGATGGAGACACCATAAACCTGTACTACGGCGTCGCCGACTCCAGCGTGGCTTTGGCCACGGGCAGCATCCAGTATCTTCTCACCTGGCTGGACGCGAATTCGAAGTCGACTCAGATAGCGAATCATTAGTGCGATGGAATGTGCGAAAGAGGAAAGCAGAGTGAGTCACACAGGCTGGCGCCGGCCCACTTGGATGCCGGAACTTCTTTGGATTAGGTGCAAATGTCCGCGTTGCAACTCTGTTCAATTCAAAGCGGCCGAGCTGCGCCCGTTCGATAGTCTGCTACAGGTGATGGGGATGCAGCCGGTTCGGTGCATGTTCTGCTGGCGCCGCTATTACTGGGTCACGTTGCGTGGAGCCCCTGCGAGTTGAATTCTCGCCAGCGAGGAGATTCTTCCGAAGCTAAGAAAGCGCCAACGATCTGTCGACGCAGTTCTTTGACCGCGTCTTGTGAATTGATATGAATTTCTTCTCCCAGATTTCTGTGCGGCACGGAACGCCGCGGATACATCAGTCGGTCCTGCCAAAGTGGCTTACGCACCTGGGAGCGCCCGGGCTGTTCTTCATTGCGGTGATCGATTCCTCTGTCATTCCTTTGCCGTTGCCGGGCAGCACTGACCTGCTATTGCTGTGGCTGGTGGCGCACAACGGCAATCCATGGTTGCTAACCTCGATGGCCATCTCAGGCAGCCTCGTGGGCGGTTATACGACATGGGACGTAGGACGCAGAGGGGGCGAGGACGCTCTTCACCGGCATGTTCCAGCCCGCATTCTCAAGCGCGTGGTAGCCTGGGTCAAACATCACCCGATTCTCGCGGTGTTTGTTCCCGCGATACTTCCGCCGCCCATTCCACTGTTGCCATTTGCGCTCGCTTCCGGCGCCTTGGGTGTCTCACGCAATCGCTTCCTCATCGTCTACGGCGCGGCTCGCACCTTGCGATACTCCCTGATTGCCTGGCTAGGTGTGGTTTATGGACGCCACGTGATCCAGATATGGTCGGGATCGCTCCAGAGGTGGTCGGCGCCGCTGCTCTGGGCGTTTGGTGGACTTCTGGTTGCCGGCGTTTGCTTCGGGATATGGAAGATCCGGGGCCTGCGCACTACCATTGCGGGAAACCAAACATCGCGAGGCAAAAGAGCTCTTGCGGGCTGAGTTGCAAGTGCCACTATTAGTCGAATTAGGCAAAAGAAGAGCGGCCGGGCAAGGATGCCCGGCCTGCGAATGGACTCAACCTGCGTTCAATTCTTCTTGTCGGGTCGATCTTGCTTGTTTTGCTGCTTCGGCTGGGGTTGCCGAGCCTGCAATGACTGTTGCTGGGCTACGTGCTTATTCGACAACTGCTGCGTCTGTTGTTGGTGTTTCTGCTCTACTTGCTGTGTCCGGGAATCGCTGGCCTTCTGCTGAGTTAACCGTTGATGCTCCGAGTCTTGCTTCTGCTGAAGACTTTGGCGTTCCTGGTTCTGCCTGGCGATCAAGTTGTCCTGCTGCTGTTGGTATTTCTTGTCAGCCTTGGCATTCCCTGAGTTTGTTGGCTCGGGGCGCGCGATAGGCGCAAGGTCATTTGGATGGACGGCCTTTCGAGCCTGATTGTTTTCTGATTGCTTCGTTAGTGGCTCGACGCGTGGCTCGACTGACGCACCGGCACCTTCCGGCCTTGATGGTTCAACTATCCGTGCGGGCTCTGCTGTTTGGCGGTCATTCACTGCCTCTGGCCTGATGGCGGCAGCGACTGGCGGTTTGCCGTGGTTGACCGATGACCGGAATTCCGGACTGATTCGCGCTGTCTGTGCATGTTTAATCTGGAGCGCTACGGGTGCAATATGTCTCTGTCTCCCTGCCGCTTCTTGTTCAGAGGTGGCTCGCGCTTCGATGCCACCGTTTCCGCCGTTGAAGCTGACGCGGCTTTCGTTCTGGCTCTTGAAGTGCGAGTCATAGACGTTGCGGTTTCTCGTGACATCCACGTTATTGTCCGAACGGTTGTAGAAGAACTGTCCGTGGTCCCAGCGTCCTCCGTCATAGCCGTCGCCCGAGTATCCGAACCCGTAGTTGATGCCTCCATAGAACCCAACCTCGGCACCCCAGTAGCCTTCGTTAAAGCGGTATCCACCGTTTTCCCAGGCCCAATAGCCCGGCGTCCACAGGAAGCCTTCTTCCGGGGCCATCACCCATTCACCGTCGACCCAGTAGTAATCGGAGACGCCATCGTCATATGCCCAATAGCCCGGGGTCCACAGATAGCCATCTCCGGGGCAAATAGGCTGCTCGTAGACGGGCAATGCGGGCGGGCCAATGGAGATGGATACCCTAAGCTGCCCAAACAAAGTGGCCGGTATGGCCAATGCAAGAAATGCTAATAGAACCCGAATCGTACGCATAGGATCCTTTTGACCGATCATCCTTCGATTACTCGCCTAGCAGTACCAATCCGAGCTGCGAGGACTGAAAGGTGACGTGTTGTACGTCATGACCAAGGCTCCCACTTAGAACGAACCAAGTCTGTGTACTAATGCTCATCTTCCCTAGATATTGCAAGTGATTCGGAGTGCGGCACATTGTGGGGATCAGTGCTTACTGAAAGGGCACCGAATCTGCAGACATAAAGAGGCGGCAAGGCTGTCTACCAAATGCAAAGCGGCGGAGCAGGTATGCTCCACCGCCTGATGCCGCAAGTGAGAATTACTTGTGATCGCCGCCAACATGTTTGCCGTCGCCTTTGTCGTGCGGCTCGCCTTGACCGCCGTGAGCGCCACCGTGTGATGTGTTACCGCGCGACGCTGCGTTGTGCGAAGCGCCATGAGATGGGCTTGAACGCGCTCCACCGGAATGGGAGGACGCTGCGTGCACATCGGCACTGGCGCCGCGTGATGCGTGTCCGCCACCTCCATTCCCGCTATAGGCAACTCGGCCAACTCCGTCATGGAATCTTCCGCCGCCATCGCCGCTGAAGCGGTGGCTTCCCCAACCGTGGCTATAGCCCCAGCCGGACCATGGACCCATGCCCACGAAGATACCGTTGTAGAAATGGCCCGATCCGTAATATCCCATCGGCGCGCAACCGTAGGGCGCATATCCGTAATAGCCGTACGAGCAAATGGGCTGAACGCCTATGTTGATGGAAATCTGCGCTTGAGCTATCGGCGTCAGAGCCAGGCCCGCGAGCAACGCTGTGGTTGAAATCAGAATCTTCATTCCCTGCATGTGTGCCCCTTCAGGGTGTCTGCGGTTCCCTTGGTTGCGTGGGATGCTCTGCTGCCGTTAAGAACTAAACAGCAACATCAGCCACCATAAGGATGTTGAAACCGTTCAGGTGTGCCCTCACGATATCCGGGGCTCTTGCAAATCTATCTATCCTTACATTCTTGACTCAGCCGCATGCGTCGCACGAGTCTGAGCAATAGAGATCGTACGCCCAGGGGAGCCGAATCGCCATCGGCGCATGAGGAATCAAAGTGCAGGGTGGTCCGCAAGGGAAGTTGGCGTTGCGACCTTCAGTGCGGTCAGCTCAGTCAAAACGGCTTGCCAGCGTGCCGGATCCCTCCTGGTCTCGATGGGCAGTGAGAGATCGGCATAGAACGCGAGGATGTTGTTGCGTAGTTCGGGTGACGTCCCATCGAACTTCTGCGCTGTCAGCTTTGCCAACAGGCTTGCATAGGCCTCATCTGCGAGTGTGTATTCCGATGCACTGGTTTCCTTACCATCATCAAGATCGCGGTTGGGCAGGACCAGGTTGCCCGCGCGAACCTGTTCGAGCATCGCGAGATAATGATCGACCGTAGTGTCGATGCTCTTTATATA
>CAWBCZ010000007.1:0-995491 GCA_963787435.1 uncultured Acidobacteriaceae bacterium | reverse complement strand
TAACCGAAGGGTTGTAGGTTCGAGTCCTACCTGAGGAGCCAAGTATTCAATAACTTAGCTCTCCTCCGTGCCGCTCCCCTTGCTATTCCATTGCAAAACTGAAAGTCAGCTCTCCGATCTTCCCATTTGCCTTCAGCATTTCTGCCGATTGCGCAAGCTTGCACGTACGGTCCAGCTCACGCCAAAAGCCGGTGACTGCGCGGCTGCCGTATCCGCTTGGACGCGCTCTTTGACCCTCACCAGACTGACTGGATTGATATGTCTGAACGATGGAGGAGTCACGCACTCGATCACAGCAATCCGGGCGGATGACAAGGTTGTGTGGGGAACGTCAATAGCGCTTTTCAGCAGCCCTTCTTGCACCGCTCCATGATCGCCTTATGCAGCCGGTCGCGCAGTCCGGTCGGCATCTCGTAAATCTCGTGCGATCGATAAATCTGGATCGTCTTTCGAGTAGTGCTCAACGTGACTTCGCAATGCTCGCAACCGCGCAGGTGCTCCTGCAGATCGGCGCGCATTTCGGTTGTCACCGAATCGTCGATCAGATCGTCGAGCATCGCCAGGAACTCAGTGCACGTCACTTTTCACTCCCTTTTCCTTGCGAACTTTCTTCCGCTTGAAGTAGCGGCTGAGACGTTCGCGCAACTGTAGCCGGGCGCGCAGCAGTCGGGATTTCACTGCCGGCACGCTCAGTCCCAGCGTCTCCGCCGTCTCTTCCGTAGAAAGACCGTCCACGTCGCGCAGCACAAAAACCACCCGGAATCCCGGAGGCAGGCCCTGGATGGTTTTGCGAAGAATCTCCGCCAGCTCGGACTGGGTATAGTTCTGCTCCGGATCGGGAGCCCAGTCGGCGAGGTCGCGCGGAACGCTGCCCTCTTCCGTATCGATGTCCTCGTCGATCGAAACCATTTTGCCTGTGCGCCGCTTGCGCAGACGCATCAGACTTTCGTTTACTGCGATCCGGACCAGCCATGTGTAGAACTTCGAGTTTCCTTGGAATTGATCAAGCTTCTCGTACGCCTTCAGAAACGCGTCCTGCATAACGTCTTCAGCATCTTCACGATTCTGCGTAATGTGCTGCGCAATCCTGAAGATCTGGCGATCGTACTTGCGAACGAGTTCATCGTACGCCGAGATATCTCCGCTGCGAACCCTCTCTACGAGGGCTACATCGGGGTGCGGCTCGTTTTCGCCTACTATCGATTGGATGGTCGCCATGGGGGTTGGTTGCGGGAATTCTTGGGGCAGGGAAGAACCCGCCGAATCCATACGTCTAAGTGTAAAGGACGGCCCCGCCCCAGCCAACGAAGGAATTTCGCCAGGAGGGACAGTAAACCAGCGATTTCATCCGGAACGTTACGGTGCTGGTACTTCACTGTTCAACGCGGCCATTTCCGGCTTACAGTGAATCTATGAACACAGTTTCTTCCTCTCTTCCGGCGCAGCTTCCGGCACGGGTGCTCACTGCGATCCTTTGCGCCTTGCTAGTCGTCACTCCGGTTGAGGGGAAACGGTCCGATCCCCAGGCAGCCGGCTCCTCGGACACGACGACTTCGGCCAGCCATAAGACGAAGAAGCCCGCCGCCAGCTCGTCTGCCAAAAAACCAGCCGCCACTGGCAGCCGTGCCACGACGGCGACAAAGAAGCCCGGCTCGTCCAGCGCTCGGAGAACTTCGACAACGACGCATCGCTCTGCCACTGTTCCCCGCGGCAAGAAGAAATACGTCAGTCCCGCCGAGCGTCGCCGTCGTGCTGCCCGTGCCCACAAGATCAAGCTGGCCTTTGTTGCTTCGACGGAGCTGCGTCCCATGGCACAGCAACTCGCCACCCTGCGCACCCCCGCTGCGTACCTGGGCGTAACGTCCTATGCTCACGCCCACTCCGGTGAGGCTGCGGCTGCCGCCTATCTCGCCCTCGGCCACGCCTATTTTCTCGATAGACGCTATACCGACGCCGTTGCCAGCCTCCATCTGGCGAGGGCAGCGGGCGAAGAGTTGAATGATTACGCTGACTTCCTCGCCGCCAAAGCAAACCACGAAGCTAACCAGGAAGTCCAGGCTGAAGCATTGCTGAAAAGCTTCAAGGAGAAATATCCCGACAGCATCTTTGTTGACGAGGTGCCCGAACTCGAAGCCAACGTCTTGCTCGATATGCACGATCCCGCCGGAGCCAAGCGTGTTCTGGATGCTGCGGCAAGCGACCCCGCGGCCGGGCGTGCCGGCTATCAGCTGGCAGCAGGTTTAGTTGCCGAGGCCCAGGATCGGAATCAGGACGCAGTTCGCGTTTTCAAAGCGCTCCTGCTGGGCTTTCCGCTTTCTACTGAAGCTGCAATTGCTCGAGCCAAGCTTACCTCGCTCGGCGCAGAAGATTCCCTGACGAGCGATGAGTTGCGCAGCCTCGGCGACGCGTATTACAAGGCCGGGCACTACGAGGAAGCCGCCGAGCAGTATCGTGCCCTGGCTCTCAAATTCAACCTCGATACGCAGGCCCGTAATGGCTTCGCCGTCGCTGCGGCTGCATGCGATCTGAAGTTGAAACGTCTCACGGATAGCGAGGCCCAAGCGCTGGCCGACACTCCTGATGAAAATGGCGCGCGCCGCCTCTATCTGCTGATGGAATTGGCTCGCAACCGCAACGACCTCGACGAGCAGACACGCATTGTTACCCGCATGGAATCGGATTTCCCGCAAAGCCAGTGGCTGGCCGAAGCTGTCTTTTCCGGCGGCAACATGTACCTGCTGCGCAAGGACTATCCGCGGGCTGCCGAATACTACTCCTACCTAGCCGAACACTTTCCATCGAACAAGAATGCTTCTGCTGCGCACTGGCGCGCCGGCTGGTTGAATTACCGGCTGGGAAACTTCAACGATGCCGAGCGCATCTTCGACGAGCAGATTCACAACTTCCCCGGCACACCTGAGACGGCTTCCGCCCTCTACTGGCGTGGTCGGCTCTACGAATCGCAGGATCACAACACAGCGCAGGCCGCCGCCAATTACCGCACGATCGTCCGCGTATACCAGCACTTCTTCTATGCGCAAATGGCGCGCGAACGGCTGGTCGCTCTCGGTAGCACCGAGGCAGCTTCTGCTCCGGACCTCGACCAGATCAAGACTCCTGAGTTGCCAACGCTCGCCGACAGCTTCCCCGAGGACAGTCCACATCTAGCCAAGGCAAAACTGCTCGCCAACGCAGGTCTGAATGACTATATCCCTCGCGAGATCGCCGCCGATCCTGATTCGGGTTCATGGAGCGCGCTGGCAGAAGCGCAGATCTATGCATCCTTCGGCGAGTCGTATCGCGCCATGCGCGCGCTCAAGCGAGCATTGCCGAGCGCCGCCAGCGCATCCATCCAGTCGATTCCGCTCGCGTACTGGCACATTCTTTTTCCGGAGCCCTATTGGACAATAATCAAAGCCGAGTCAGCCAAGAATGGCCTTGACCCCTATCTCGTCGCATCGCTCATCCGGCAGGAATCCGAATTCAATCCTTCGGCGATCTCGTATGCAAACGCCTGGGGGCTCATGCAGCTTCTTCCTTCGGTCGGACGCAATCTCGCCCGCGAGGAAGGCATGACTCACTTCCAGACCTTCCAGTTGCTTGATCCCGAGACCAACATCCGCCTTGGCACGCGCTACCTCAAGCAGATGCTCGATCACTTTGGCGGAGTCCCAGAGTACGCCCTGGCCGCGTACAACGCCGGTGACAGCCGGGTTGAAGACTGGCAGGCCTCGGGTCCCTACAGCGGCATCGACGAGTTCGTTGAGTCGATCCCATTTACCCAGACGCGAGATTACGTGCAAAGCATTCTGCGCAACATCGAAATCTATCGTGAAATAGACTCCACCAGCGCGGACACGACAGCGAAGGCAGCAAGCGGCAGATGACATAGCGCGTCCGGGAATCCGATTTGCAACTAACGTCAGCCGATTCTCGTTGACGCGAACCAAGCTGTCCATGAACACTACACAACAACCGGAGCCAACAGTGTCCGGCGAGCCGTTCTGATCCAGCTCTTGAACGGCGGACCACCCGCACCATCGGAACTTGCTTTGCCACGCAACACCTCTGGAGGGCAGCATGTCAACCGACCTGCAATTTCTTGAAGAGTGGATCCCCGAAAAGATGGACCCGGGAACGGTTTTCCTCCTCGAAAACCAGGCCAAGCTCGGCCATGCCCAGAACCCCTACGTCGCGGTCATGTCCTGCCCGCGCTGCGGAACCATGGGATTGATCACCCGCCGCCAGCTCTGCGAAAAAGAAGCGATGATCTGCGGCGGCGACACCTGCTCGGCGGAGTACCGGCTCGACAGCGAAAACATCCGCTTTCGACATCCGCAATAGCTCTCAAAGACGGACACAAACTACGAATCCAAACTCGCCGGCGGCAACACCTGTCCTCCGCCGCTGCGAGGAGTAGCGCACCTGCTTAGTGAACAATTGCGAAGCCGCTCTGTGTTATGGCAGGACTTTAGTCGTGCTGAAGGAAAGGTTGAGAGCGCCATCAGCAACACGCTCTAGCAAGCTCTGCGCACTCCTGACCCTTTTCGATTTACCATTGAGCTGAGACCCCATCCTCAGCCCGGATGGCGAAATTGGCAGACGCAGCGGACTTAAAATCCGCAGGCCGCAAGGTCGTGGGGGTTCAAGTCCCCCTCCGGGCACCACAGAATCAATAAGTTGAAAGCAAAAAAGCCACCCCGTGAGAGGTGGCCGTCAACGGCTGACAGGCGGTCCTCGGCTCGGCTTGGTTGCGAGTTTTGAAGATAGCCTATCCCCCTATGTATCGATAACTTACATACGATCACACCAGACGACTGTGACCAGATGACCACCGGGCCAGCCCGGTCGTGACCAGAATGATTGACGTCAACGACTGCGTCCACAAGCAACCAAACGGTTGCGCGAGCTATGTGTGACGGTTGCGTCCCGGTACTCCAGATTGAGGCACTAGATTATTCTCGTCTGCGCTGTATGCGAGCACAGTCTCTCGATGCTTGCCGAAGATGTCGTGGTACTCGATGACGCCATAGATGCTAAGAAATTCATCGCGATCTTTCCGGTATCCATCGCACACTAAGGTCAAGCTGCGCGACTGTTCTTCGCCTGCACCAATTGGTGGCAGCGTTCCTTGATTCCCTTTTCCGCGAACACTTCGCAGAACCGGTTGATCTTCTATCTGCCAACGAGAATCGACGATATCAAGCTGTGCATGTATGGCGTCGATCCACGCGGGGGTTTTGCCTTGGTTCTTGCAGGTGAGTTTGATGTTCATTATCTCGGTGCGTTCGATTGGAGTGCCATCACCGGAGGAACTGGTGCCGTGTTGAATATTGGGTCTGGGAATCGCATACGTACCAAGTTCAGCAAATATCCAAGCGCGCTCTGCTTCTATGACGGCTTGTGCATTTAGGTTGGCAGCATCCGCAGATGCCTTTCCCACTGTGGTCTGTGCCTTCATCTCAGCAACTTGGTTGTCGATCGACCGCAGAGTCCTCAAGGCCATGCCGACGGTGAAGACACCGACGGCACAGAGAACCCAGTTCGGGATGTTTGCAGGTGCGAACAGTTCTTGCCATGGATACATAAGACGGATTATAGGCAGGCAACCCAGAAGTCTAAACGATTGTGACCAGACACCGACGTCACTTGGCTGTCTTCAGGGGTCCACGACACGCCTTCAGAAACGCCTTCCCATGCTTTGTGAAGCGAAGGAGAGAACCGACTTCAGGTTCCCCGTTCTCCGTCGTCATGCCGTATTCCCGCCGGATGATTCCCAGCCGCTCATAGGACCCTGCGGATACGCCCTTAGGCGCTCCCGCTCTCTCGGTGAATAGGCCATGGCCCAATCGGTCGTCTAGGTGTACTCGATGAGGATTGTTCGGGTTTGTTCGGTCGGTATAGACCTTGTCGATATACCTAGCATCATCCGGCGTCATCTGCTTCAGCGTCTCAATGAACGATGGCGACACCGAGTCAGTTTCCTGCGATGCGGTTGCAAGCAGTCCTGCCCACATATCTTGTAACGTGTCGTTGTCCTCAATCGAACTTGCCTCCGCAATTGGGAACAGCAAGCGTGTTGGGACAGCGTTCGCAGGTAAGCCAGCCTCGCGAAGAATTCGCTCTGTCTTTCGCAGCGTGTTGACCAGATTCTTCGCCCGGTATGGCTTCATCTTGTCAGAGATCATTGCGCCGATGTCATCGCACATCGGGCCAGTCAAACGGTGGACGAGATCAGCAGCCTTGTTCACTGCATCGCTAAAATCGTTGCTCATTGTCTTGCCCACCAGAGTACACCGCGATTGCTGCCACACTATGAACCGTTTATTTTTGGTGGCTGTAGTGGTGGCTGTTCGCTCCCTGATTTCTTGCATTTCAGTGCGATACAGTGCAAGGATGCGAGTGTCTGTATCTGCTCAAAGTAAAGCGTTTATGCAGGATTGTGCGACTTGGTGCAACGTCATGCAAAAAGCGTCAGAAGGGACTTAAAATCCGCAGGCCGCAAGGCCGTGGGGGTTCAAGTCCCCCTCCGGGCACAACAGAATCAATAACTGTTTTTGATTTCTCCATGTGTCCACTTCTGTTGCCGTTCGCAATATATGGACAGCACGATTCTTGATATGGCAACTATTTGAGAATCCATCTTATTGACCTGCTGCGTCTTTCCAGCCGGGGACAACTGGAATGTGATAGCTTGTCATTCAGTTAAGTTCAATTCCTCCTGTTGGTTCTGCCAGTTTATTGCTCCCAGCTTAATTCTCTAGAGGACGGTACCATCGGGATGCGCATGGTTGCTCAGAAGCCGCGCTGGCGAGGAAGCGTTGCAGAATTCGGTCTCGCGAGAAGATCCCCTGCTCTTACACTTATAGTCTGCTTTTTTCTTCAAGCCTGCGGTACGAATTCGACGACCAAACTCACAACCAGTTCTCTCACCGTAACGACGACTTCCCTGCCAAACGGAATAGTGGGAACCGTATACTCTGGGACTCTGAAGGGATCGGGTGGAACGACGCCCTATAGTTGGACACTGACAGCCGGAACGCTGCCGGCAGGTCTCAGTCTCTCCTCAAGCGGCGTGATCAGCGGCACGCCGACCGCAGCGGCGAACGCAACATCGCTCACCTTCAAGGTCACGGACTCCAGCCAGCCAGCCGAGACGAATTCCGCAACGCTTTCTCTCACCATCAAATCTGCGGCGCCGATGATCACGACGACCTCCTTGCCAAACGGAAATGTGGGGGCGGTCTACAAATCGAGTCTGGCTGCGAGCGGCGGAACGCCGCCCTACACCTGGACACTGACAGCCGGAACGCTGCCCGCAGGTCTTAGCCTTTCCGCGAGCGGCGCGATCAGCGGCACGCCGACAACCGCGACTGCGAACGCAGCCTCGCTCACTTTCAAGGTCACGGACTCAAGCCAGCCGGCCCAGACGAATTCCGCAACACTCTCGCTCACAATAGCAAGTGCCGTTTCGGTCTCCGTCTCTCCGATGCGCGCGGGGTTAACAATTACGCAGACGTTGTCTCTGACCGGGAAGGCAAGCGATGGAGGAGCGGTGAACTGGAACGCGGCAGGTTCGAGTTGTTCTGGGACAGCATGCGGAACATTTTCAGCGCAAAAGACAGCAAGCGGGTCGCCCGTTACCTATACTGCTCCGGGTACGGCGGGGCAGTACACCATCACGTCTACCAGCGTGAATGACTCTGCCGGGGCCTCATCTGTGACGGTGGGAGTTACCGACCTTGCAGGAGTTCCGACGTACCACAACAACGTGGCTCGCAATGGCGTGAACTCGCAGGAGTACACGCTCGCGCCCAGCAATGTTACTGCCAGCACCTTCGGGAAACTGTTCAGTTGCACGGCTGATGGCGCTATCTACGCGCAGCCTTTATGGGTTCCGAATCTGACTATCGGGGGGGCAAAGCACAACGTTGTCCTCGTCGCCACGCAACACGACAGCCTCTATGCGTTTGACGCGGACGCCAGCCCCTGCGTAACTCTCTGGCATGCGAACCTCATCGATACGTCCCATGGCGGAACAGCAGGAGAGACATCCGTTCCATATCTGTTGGTTGGTCAAGGCGACGGTGATATTCAACCAGAAATCGGTGTCACTGGCACACCTGTAATCGATCTCGGAACAGACTTGCTCTACGTGGTTTCCAAGTCTGTCGATTCAACGGGAACCAATTTTTATCAGCGCTTGCATGCGATCAATCTACTCACAGGCAACGAGAATCTCTCCACCGGCTCGGTGGTCATTTCGGCCACGTTTCCTGCGATCGGTACGACAGCCACATTCTCAGCGAAACAGGAAAACCAGCGAGCTGGCTTGGCCCTTATCAATGGTGTTGTCTACATAGCCTGGGGATCTCATGAGGACACGGATCCCTTTTACGGGTGGATGATCGGATACGATCCCGCAACTCTCTCTCAGCGTTACGTTCTCAATACAGCGCCGAATACTGGCGAGACAAGTATCTGGATGGGGGGTGGCGCGCCGGCCGCGGACTCATCCGGCAACATCTACGTCATCACTGCGAACGGGAATTTCGATGTGACAAATACTGCGGCGCCCAACAACGATTACGGCGATTCGTTCCTGAAGCTCACGAACAATTTGACCGTCTTGCAGTATTTCACTCCCGCTGACCAGTCCACCGACAACTCGATAGATAACGACTTCGGATCAGGGGGAGCGGCAGTTGTTGTGGATCTTCCGGCAAATGGAACCTATCCGAACCATCTCGTGATCGGGGGCGGCAAGGACGGCTACCTCTGCCTGCTGAATCGGGATTCGCTTGGTGGATACAGCGCTACAAACAGTGGCGCCGTTCAGCTGCTGAATCTTGGAGCCGGCATCTATGGAACTCCGGCCTACTGGAACTGGTCGTTCTATCTCGCTGGAATGAGTGGCCACCTTCAGCAGTACACTCTCAGCTCCTCCACCTATAAAATCAATCCCTCGCCGACGTCTGCATCGGCCACGATCTACGGTTTCCCTGGTGCGAGTCCCTCGATAACCACGAAGCCTGACAATTCCAATGCCATTCTGTGGGCACTCGACAACACTCAATACTGCACATTAGAGTCACCCGGGTGTGGACCGGCCATACTCCACGCATATGACCCAACAAACCTTGCGACGGAATTCTGGAACAGCTCGCAGGGGACGGGGAACACTGCCGGCTTTCCAGTGAAATTCACTTTCCCAACCGTTGCGAATGGAAAGGTCTACATAGGAACGCGTGGGAACGACAGCCAGCAGCCAGGGAATACTGCAACGATCCCGGGAGAATTGGACGTCTACGGCTTACTGCCGAACTAAGCGGGATTCGGCGGCGCCTCGCTCAACTCAATCGTGATCCCGGTCCAAAATCAGGCGAACTGATCGAGGCTGAATCCCAGCTTGTAGTCTTCGCCGTGGGCGAGCAGATCATCCCAGGTGACTTCGCGCTTCTGGTAACCCGCCATGCGGCCCAGCATGCAACTGAGCGCGGTCTCCACTCCCTCGGCAATCTGATTGTGCGCCGGGTCCAGAGACGATGCTGGCGATGAATGTACGTTCCTTGTCGCGATCGGCGAATTCAAGGTTATCGAGGAAGGCGCCGTTGGCGGCGAATTTTCCGGAGCCGGGCGTCGTGGCGGCGGAGTCCTGATAGGTCCACGCATTCGGGCCCGTGATCGCGATGGCGCCGGAGTAAGGACACGTCGCCGAGCCGCTCGCGCCGAAAAGCTTCAGTCCTGCGTCGAAAACGTTGTCCGTACCGAACTGCGTTGAAGCGAAAGAGAAATGCACGTCGTTGGGATAGGTGAAATCGACCTGGTAGTTGTCCCAGCAATCGCCGTAGTGCGTCAGCACGTTGCGGCCGCCGGTCGCCGTGGCCTTCAGCGGATGCGCACCAAGCATCCAGTTGCAGAGGTCGATGATGTGAATGTTCTGCTCGACGAGGATGTCGCCCGAGAGTGCGCGATCCCAGAGCCAGTTGCGAAGGCGGTATTCATCAGGTCCTTCGCCTTCGCGTCTCTTCTCGGTCGATGCCGGCGCGTTATAGTTGCCGGAGACTGTGGCGATCTTTCCCAGAGCGCCGGCACTGATCTTCTCGGCCAGAGCTGCGATGGGCGGAGCGTTGCGGCATTGGAAGCCGACATCGACGCTCTGATTCGGCTTCACGCGCTTGGCGATTTCGAGAGCCTGCCTCGTCTGCGCAACGTCGATGCCCACAGGCTTTTCGCAATAGACATGCTTGCCGGAGGCGACCGCTGCCTCGAGATGCTGCACGTGAAAAAACGGCGGCGTCGAGATCTGGATCAGATCGATGTCGGGCGAAGCTGCCAGCTGTTCGTAGGCGTGCGGGCCTTTGAATAGCATCTTGGCTTCAATGGCCGGTTGTCCGAGGGTGGCGTTAAGCTTGTTGAAGTGATCCTGCCCTGCGGCGAGGTTGTCGGGAAATAGATCAGCCAGCGCGACAACACGGGCGGAGGTGTTCTTCGCAAACGATGTAGCGACACTGGTGCCGCGATTGCCGCATCCTAGCAGCCCGTGCCGAACAGCAGAGTTCGCCTCGTATCCAAATACCACGCGTGGATTGAGCAACAACATGCCTGAAACCACCCCCGATCCAGTCTGCAGAAACTTCCGACGATTCATGTGTCCTCACGTTCATCTTGTATCAGGGCACAATTGCTTGCCCGTTGAGGTGTCACCCTGAGTGGAGCGGCTTTCTTCAGCGGAGCGAAGGATCCGCTTTTGCATTTCTCGCGCCAGCGCATAACTTTAGCTGTGCCACGCTCTCTCGGGACCTCAAGAGCGAACCCCGGATCATGCGAGCACCTCATCCAGTATTCGCTGCAGGTACTTCTTCTCGTTCTTTACATCCTCAATCTGCTGCGGGCCCGAAGTCTCGCGCTCAATGGTGACAGCGCCCGTGTAGCCGAGTTTATGCAGCTTGGTGAAGACTGTCTTGAAATCCACGAGTCCCTGGCCGATCAACACTTCTTCGCCCAGCTTGCTCGGATCGGTCGGCCACTTGCCATCCTTCGCATGGACGCTGCGCACATGCGTACCGATAATGTCGACGGCATCGACCGGATTCGCTTTGCCGTAGAGGATCAGGTTGGCGGTATCCAGTCCCACCGCGAGATTCGGAAGATTTGCGTCACGAATCATCCGCGACATGGTAGTCGGCGTCTCCTGGCCTGTTTCCATGAGGAAGTATTGGCCGTTGGCGTGGCAATGTTCGGCGACGGTGCGAATCGCGGCGACCGCCTGGGGATAGAGCGCATCGGTTGGATCCTCAGGAATGAATCCGCAATGCGTCTGCACCTGGCCGATGCCGAGCAGTTTTGCAAAGTCCGACACCTGCCGCAGCGCGTCGATTCGTGCAGCGCGCGTCTTCGGCGGAACCAGGCCGATAGTCGATGGACCCTGCATAAAGTTCCACTCCAGCGGTCCCGGCCCAACCACTTCGACCGTGGTGGCGATCAACTGATACTTTCCGAGCAGATCCGCGATCTCTTTCGCAGCATCGGCCGTGAACTTGTTGATGTATCCATCGAGCGACAGAAAGCAATTGCTGAAACCCATGTCGTGAACGCGCTTGATGGTCGCCTCGGGCGCGCCAAACGGGCTGATCAGCAGGCCCAGTTCCATCGGCTTGAGGCTCGTCGGATCGGGCTCTGCAAATGCGGGAATCGGATGAAGACCAGTTGTAATTGCGGCAGCAGCAGCGGTACCTAAAAACGTACGGCGGTCCATGGAGTTCCTTTCTCTGGAACAGCTTCGGAGGAAATCTCCCCTTTGTGTGTCGTTTGAAATCTAAGCGCTAACCCCGCTGCTCTGCAAGTGCAGAGGCAGAGGTCGCGCAGCGCCAAACGCCGAGAATTCGGCTTGTCAGGAGAAAAGATCCGGCGCAGCGTATACGCTCATGCAGCGGGAGAGTTGAGTTCTTCGAGGATGCGACGCACAGCCTCATCCGCAGCTTTCACCAGATCCGGCGAAAGATCCAGCGCGATCGGCTGCTTCGGATCAATGGTAATGGCATACAGCACCACTTCTCGCTCGCCGCTTTGCATGTAGAAGGCGTCCAGCAAATCCTTCACGCCAATATCGTGCGCAGTCAACGTCGGGGGATAATCGCGGGAGAAGCGCGGCGTGGTGCGCGTAACGGTCCCGGGAGGGTTGCCGTCATCGGTGGCATCAATCAGGATGATGTGGCCGGCGTTTTGCAGCGGCTCCAGCAGAATGAATCCGCCGGTGCCGCCGTCCAGGCATTCCACATTTGCAGGGAGGGCATGTTTTTCCAGAGCCCGGACCACATGAACGCCGACGCCCTCGTCGCCCATGATTACGTTGCCGAGCCCCAGTACCAGAGTCTTCTTTGCGTCCGTACTCACCAACACCTCGCGTCACCCAGTATCCCAAAATACTACGGCAGCCCCAGGCGTTGGTTTTTAAATCCCTAATCCCTGGTCCCTGATCTCTATTTTTTTGTCGCCGTGTCTTTCACTCGATCGAACTTCCATCCGCCCACAATCGAGGAGATGGTACCGCGCCCCTCAATGTAGTCGTGATAGAACGCCAGATACACGTGAACCACGATGAATACAACAAAGAACCACAGGAAAAGATGATGCCAGTAGCGGACGCTCATCTCGCCGCCCATGATCGGCACAATCCAGGTGAACATTCGCGGTATAAACGAGTTGCTCATGCTGGAATAGAGCGCAAACCCGGTGATCGACTGCGCCACGAATGCGAGAAACGTGAAGAAGTAGATGAACCCAGCCAACGCGTTGTGTCCGGTTGAGATGGGCCCGTGCAGTTTCGTCTCCAGTACGTCTGCCTTGACGACGTCTACGATCTCCTGGCGCTGCGCCTTCGTCAGCGGGAAGAACGCGTTCCAGCGTGCGTACTTGTTGCCCACAAATCCCCAGTAGAGCCGCGCCAGGAAGTTGAAGACATACACATACGCGCAAAGGAAATGAAGGAAGCGCACCCAGCCAAACCAATACTGCTGATAGGCTTCAGCCGCGTAGAAAGCGCGAATGGGCGCGCCGATGAGATAGCCGGTGATGCAGAGCATCACCAGCGCCACAGCGTTGATCCAGTGGTATACGCGTACCGGCAGCTCCCATACATACACTCGCCGATACTCCGCCGGACGATTGCCATTTCGATAAACTGATTTGCCTGCAATTCCAGTCGTACTCATAGCGTCACTCGAAGGAGATCTGGTGAAGATGCCGTCCCTGCGGATCGTACAAGTGCACAGCGCAGGCAAGGCACGGGTCAAAAGAGTGGATTGTCCGGATGATCTCGACCGGCTCATCGAGCTTGGCCACCGGCGTACCGATCAGCGCCGCTTCAAACGAAGAGTGCTGCTTCTTGGCATCGCGCGGAGACCCATTCCATGTGGTCGGAACCACAAGCTGGTAGTTCTCGATCTTGCCGTCCTTGATCTTGATCCAGTGGGCGAGCGCGCCGCGCGGAGCTTCGACGAGGCCTACACCCTCGGCTTCTTTCGGCCAGGTGCTCGGGTCCCATTTCTCGTTGTTGAAGGTCGACGTCTCGCGTGTCTTCACGCGCTCGATCAGTTGAGCGTAGAACTCCTTCAGCCATCCCACTTCCAACGCAGCAGACAGGCCGCGTGCAGCGGTGCGTCCAAGCGTAGAGAAAAGCGCATCCACTGGAACACCCAGCTTACCCAGCGTCTGCCCAACCAGTTCCTTCACGTCGTCGTGACCGGAAGCGTAGGCCACCAGCAGGCGAGCCAGCGGACCAACCTCCATCGGGTTGTCCTTCCAACGCGGCGTCTTCAGGAACGAGTATTTTTCGTAGCCCTCCAGCGACTCGAACGGAGGCTTGCGGGCCGGAGTATTTGATCTCGGTCTCGCCTTCCCACGGATGCAGGCTCACCTGGTCTCCGCCCGCATAGGTGTACCACGACGAAGCGATATACTCCTTGATCTCCTGCGAGTCCTTGGGATTTACCGGATATACATGGCTCAGATCGCGGTTGAGTATGGCTCCGCGTGGATACTTGAAGGACGCCGGATCGTTATAGCCCTTGGTGGGATACTCTCCATAGCTGAGATAGTTTTTCAGTCCTCCGCCCCACTGCGCCCAGTCCTTGTAGAACGAGGCCACCGCGAGCAGATCAGGCACATAGACCTGGTTGACGAATTCATCGGCTTTTGCAATCAGGCTGCCGACTAGGTTCAGGCGCTCTGTGTTGATCGATGCCACTTCATCCACATCGATCGAGCAGGGAACTCCGCCCACAAGATAATTCGGGTGCGGATTCTTGCCGCCAAACACCGCGTGAATCTTGACGACTTCCTTCTGCCACTCCAGCGCATCAAGATAATGCGCGACAGCGATCAGGTTCACTTCCGGCGGAAGCTTGTATCCCGGATGGCCCCAGTAGCCGTTGGCAAAGATGCCCAGACCGGTTGCCGCGAATTGCTTGATCTTGTTCTGCACGTCGGTGAAGTGAGCAGGCGTGTTCTTGTCATAGCTTGAGAACGACTGCGCAATCTCGGCAGCCTTCTTCGGATCGGCCTTGAGCGCATTCACAATGTCGACCCAGTCCAGCGCATGCAGGTGGTAAAAGTGCACCACGTGATCCTGCACGTGCTGTGTTGCGGTCATGATGTTGCGAATCAGCTCCGCCGTCGGAGGCAGCGAAATGCCCAGCGCATCTTCAACAGCGCGGCAGCTTGCCATGGCGTGAACCGTGGTGCAAACGCCGCAAACGCGTTCGGTAATAGCCCAGGCATCGCGTGGATCGCGGCCGATAAGAATCTTTTCCAATCCGCGAATCATGGTGCCTGAGCTGAATGCGTCGGTAATGACGCCGTTTTCCACCACTGCCTCTACACGCAGGTGGCCTTCAATACGAGTTACTGGATCAACAACGATGCGAGTCATGGCCGCTTAGGACTCCTTCTGGTCATCTGCGTGTACTTCCGCGATGACTTCCTTTTTGCGAATATTTGTAATTACGGCATGCGCCGCGACACCCGCCAGCGTAGTTGCTGCGACAATCGTGCCGACGGTGTCCGCCGTGCTCTCGATGCCGAAGCCAGGGAAGGACGAAAGATGCTGATACAGCGGGCCGTTATCCCAGAAGCCCTCTTCGCTGCAGCCGATGCATGGGTGGCCAGACTGGATCGGATAGCTCGTGCCCTCGTTCCACTTCACCACCGAGCAGGCGTTGTAGGTCACCGGACCTTTGCAGCCCATCTTGTACAGGCAATATCCCTTGCGCGCGTTCTCGTCGTCGAATGACTCCACGAAGAGTCCGGCATCGTAATTCGGGCGGCGGTAGCACGTGTCGTGTACGCGGCGTCCGTAGAACTCCTTAGGCCTGCCAAGGTTGTCGAGCGCCGGAAGCTGGCCCAGCACCAGCACGTGCGTCACGATCGCCATCATCACGTCCGCAATCGGCGGGCATCCCGGCACGTTGATCACCGGCTTGTCCACCAGCTTGTGAATTGGCGTCGCATTGGTCGGATTCGGCTTCGCAGCCTGAACGCAGCCGTTCGAAGCGCAGCTACCCCAGGCAACAATGGCCGCCGCATCCTTGGCAACTTCCTGCAGAATCGATTCGGCTGTCTTGCCGCCGATCATGCAGTAGACGCCGCCGTCCTTGGTCGGAACCGCGCCTTCCACGAGAACTATATATTTGCCTTTATTGTTTTTGATGGTGTCGTTCAGGCTCTTCTCAGCCTGGAACCCCGACGCCGCCATTAGCGTCTCTGAATAATTCAGCGAGAGCACGTCCAGCAGAGCGTCCGCCACAATCGGGTGCGAGGCCCGGATAAACGACTCGCTGCAACAGGTGCACTCCTGAAAATGCATCCAGACCACGGCCGGCTTTTCCTTCTTCTCAAACGCCGACACCACCTGGGCTACGCCGCTCTTCGCAAAACCGGCGGCCGCTGCGGCTGCCGTGCAAAATTGCAGAAATTCTCTGCGGCTGTACCCCTTCTTCTCCATCGACTGCCAAATCGTCTGCCCCATGCCCACCTCGCTTGCAGGCGTCACTCGCCTTGCAGGCACTGGAGTTTCGTAAGGGCCGATCATGTCGGCCAGATCACATTCCCAACTCCAGCGAATGATGGCACAGTACTTATCTCTAAACACGATCGGCTGTGAGCGTCGTCACAAGTGTTGCAAATCACGTCTTTCGCATATCTAGCAATCGCGGGGGTGAGGTGCATCACGTTTCGGCAGGACAAACAGATTCCGCAGCTCCACTGCGCCATCGGCTGGCCATGTATACAGGCAAACTTTGCAGTTTAACTGTATATATGCGATATTGCTCTTGTGAGCAGTCGAAAGTCTTCTACTCAAACCGGACTCGCTCAGACGCTTGCTGCCGAAATCCGTGCGGTGTACCGCAAGCTCAAGCTGCGTTATCGTGAGCATGGGGGCGGCAACGATCTGACGCCGTCACAGGCTGCCGTTCTTCTTCGACTCGAAAACGATGGTGCGGCCACGGTTTCAAGCCTGGCCCGAGCGGAAGGCATGCGGCCGCAGTCCATGAGCGCTATCGTTGCGCCGTTGCACAAGTCCGGCCTGGTCAGTGGTGCACCTGACCCGGGCGACGGGCGGCAAACCCTGATGTCTCTCACGCCTAAATGCCTGAAGTGGCTTCAGGAGGGCAGGGCCGCGAGACAGGACTGGCTCACCTCGACCATCTCCCAGAAGCTTTCTGTTCACGAGCAGCAGAAGCTTCAGGCGGCACTCGAACTGCTTGCGCGGCTGGTTGAGGATTGAACCCACTGCGTCCTGCCTTTACCGATCTCGGCCTGTCGTCCGAGAAAAGGAACCCATGCTTATGAATTGGCTTTGGCTTGTGTCGTACTTCTTTGGGGGCGCTTTTGCCGCAAACGCCATCCCTCACTTTGTCTCCGGCACGATGGGACGTCCCTTCCAGAGCCCCTTCGCCAAACCACCCGGCCAGGGGCTCTCCTCTTCAACCGTCAACGTTGTCTGGGGATTCTTCAATGCGGTTGTCGCGTATCTGCTCGTCGCGCATGTCGGTGCTTTTGATCCGCGGACCACAAGCCACATCCTTGCGTTCGGCCTGGGTGCGCTGCTCATCAGCATCTTCTCGGCGCGTCACTTCGGCCAGTTTCATGGAGGCAACACGCCGTCGCGCACATGAAGAACCCAGTAGCCGGCACCTTTCGCTCCCTCAGAAGCTTCAACTTCCGCTTGTGGACGGCTGGCGCTTTGATCTCCAACATCGGGACCTGGATGCAGCGCGTCGCTCAGGACTGGCTCGTGCTGACGCAACTGACTCATCACGATGCGTCGGCGCTCGGTATCGTGATGGGCCTCCAGTTCGCGCCGCAACTTCTGCTCCTGCCCTGGACGGGATCGGCTGCGGACCGTCTCAATCAGCGCAAGCTCCTGATGCTCACCCAGGCAACGATGGGGGTGCTCGCGCTCGTCCTGGGAGTTCTCACGATCGCAGGAGTCATCCAGCTCTGGCACGTGTATGTGTTGGCCTTCCTGTCCGGTTCCGCCGCTGCGCTCGATGCGCCGGTGAGACAGACGTTCGTGGCAGAGATGGTAGGCGACGCCGATCTCCCCAATGCCGTGGCATTGAACTCGAGCTCGATTAATGCTGCGCAGATGATTGGTCCCGCCGTTGCCGGTTTGCTGATTGCAGGGGTTGGTATCGGCTGGGCCTTTCTTCTAAACGGGCTCTCATTCGCTGCAGTGCTGCTTTCGATGTCGTTCTTCCGTCTCCCGGAGCTGCGCGTAAGTGCCAGGGCGCATCGCACTGCAGGTGGATTTCTGGAAGGATTTCGCTATGTGTGGAGAAGACCGGACCTCAGGGCGATCCTGATTATGCTGTTTCTGATCGGCACCTTTGGCTTGAACTTTCCGATCTTCATCTCTACGATGGCCGTGAATGTCTTCCACTCCGATGCACGCACGTTTCGGCCTGCTCTCCTCCATCATGGCCGTGGGCACCCTCTCAGGATCCTTGTTTGCTGCCGGGCGACACAAACCAGGCTTGGCGTCCCTGTCGGCAGGAGCTGGTGTCTTCGGGCTTGGCTGCACCCTGGCCGCATTGGCGCCGGGATACTGGGGTTTTGGGGCAGCTCTCGCGGTCATCGGCGCGGCTGGCCTGACCTTCACCAACGGCACCAATAGCATCATGCAACTCTCGACCGAACCAGCGATGCGGGGCAGAGTGATGGCCCTGCGGGTTGGCGTTGCACTTGGGGGAACGCCAATCGGCGCACCGATCGTTGGTTGGGTTGCCAACCACTTCGGCCCTCGCTGGGCGCTCGGTGTCGGCGCCGGGGCGGGCTTCACCGCTGCCCTCGTCGCAGTCTATGTTCTCGCCCGCCCAAAGGAGCCGCTGCTCGCTCAGTAATGTGTCCTGCAATGAACGTCTATGTATATTGCGGCCTTAAGCACCGAATTCCTCAAGCTAACATACCTATTCACATACCTGTTCATATCTGCAATTTAAATGAGGTTGCCCGCAACACTTCCACAACCTCCAGAACAGTCCCAAGTGGATGAAAGCGCGAGATGTACGGTTGCACCCAATCCGGCTCCGGGTCTTGAACACCTACTGTAAAAACTGCCAGCTTCCCATCGAGCCTCAGAGGAAGATAATCCGGCAGGTTGGTGATCGAAAGGCCCACGCGAGTCAAATTTCAACCTTTCTCTTCTTGATCGAGAGTGCGCGTCGCTCAAAATGCGCCAGGAGGATCTAGAATGGAGCGTTCTGCTGCGCTCGCAGCACTGTCAGGAACGGGCATTTTGCTTGCGATCTCCTTTTGCGCAAGCTTCGCCTGCGCCCACGCGCTGGATTCTCCCGGACGCGATCAGAAAAATGATCCTCCGACGATCGATCAAGTGCTGAAAAAGGTGGATCAGTTGGTTCGGCAGAACGAACAGCTGGAACAGCATGATCAAGATCTTGAAAAGCAGAATCGCGAGCTGATGGATCAGATCTCGTCGATGCGCCGCATTCTCTCCGGGAGTTCCGATGCATCACAGGCTGCAAAAATTGGAGAGGCTGATGCGACAGCGCAGGCTCTCCGCAGTGCAGTCGCCGAAGAAACCCAGCCGGACGAGAGCTCAATACCGGGCACAGGAGCCTCAGGCAACACCGCGCTGCGAAAGGCATCCCTCAGCTGGCTCAAGCGACCATGGGCTCCGGTGGGTGCGCCTGCAACCCCTGCCGGTCTGGGGCAGAGCGCAGAGGAGCAACCGGAATGGGGCACATACACTCCGAACTTTGGTTTCAAAGTTGCGAGCACAGAGCATGGCGACATGAACCTCAGCATCTTCACCTATGCTCGTTACCTGAACCAGCGAGCTCTTGCGCCAACATACACAAATTATTTTGGGGTCACCAGCAACATCCAGCAGCGTCAGGACTTCCAGCTCAACAAAATGCAAGTCAAGTTCTTTGGCTGGATGATGGACAAGAGAATGCGCTACTTTCTCTACGCGTGGACCTCCAACGCGGGGATGGGACAAGGCGCGCAGGTGGTGCTCGGCGGGAATCTGAACTACACCTTCAACAAATACGTCACCATCGGATCCGGGATATTCTCACTGCCTGGCGTCCGTACGCTCGAAGGCAACTTTCCTTATTGGCTTAGCGTAGACAGCCGCCTGATCGCCGACGAATTTATGAGGCCTTCGTATACGAGCGGCGTCAGAGCCAGCGGAATACTCCGAAAGGGGCTCATCTATCAGACGATGATCGGCAACAATCTTAGCCAGTTGGGCGTAAGCGCAGCCCAATTGCCCAATTATTTCAAAACCAATGCCACGGCTCTCGTCTGGATGCCGACGACAGGAGAATTCGGCACCGGATTTGGCGACTTTGAAAACCATCAGCAAATGGCAACGCGCCTGGCCGGTCATTTCTCTTACAGCAAGGAGAACAAGCAGAGTCAGCCGAACTCTGAGGACCCGGAGAACACCCAGCTGCGACTCTCCGACGGCAGCATCATTTTTACGCCGGGCCTCTTCGGACCAGGAATTGTCATCACAGATGCGGTTTACAAGATGTTCTCCGTCGATGGCGGAATCAAGTATCACGGCTATGCGCTTGAGGGAGAGTTCTACAATCACTGGCTCAGCAATTTCCACGGCTTCAACACGTCGAGCGTGAAGACCGACCGCGATGATGGCTACCAGCTTCAGGCTTCGGCAATGCTGCTGCCACAGACTCTCCAGGGCTATGTTGGCGGGTCAGAAGTGATTGGCCACTACGGGCGACCGTGGGACTTCCGTGCGGGCGTCAATTACTTCCCGTACAAGAACAGAGTTGTCCGGTGGAATACTGAGTTTCTTTACCTCTACAGGTCCCCGGTCGGATACACATCTGTTCCGTTCGCTCTTGGCGGCACAGGGCCGGTCTTCTATACAACGTTTGAGTTGGCGTTTTGAGCAGGGTGCCCCAGGTCTCGTTTCTGAGACCTCGAAAAGCTCGAATCTTCGCCAACAGAGATTACCCCAGATATGTCGCCTTCTCAGATGCAATGCTCTGCGCGTTGCGCAGTGATCCACACCCGACCTTCTTCCTAAAAGAGAAGTCAAGCCCCCGTTTCTCCCCCTCGGCGCTAGGTTTCGGATGTCCAACCCTCCGGCACTCCGGAGATCGCATCTCCTGCGGCGTGATCGAGAAGTAGTGGCGGCCCCAGTCCAGAATTCGCCTGAGAGGCTTTCAATGAGTAATCGGCGACTCGGCACCAGCTGAAAATCCAGACAACTATGAGCGGTTTCAACTGGCAATGCTCAAATCACGATCCGCGATTGCTCGGTTTCGCGTTTGCCTACCCAGCACATACACGTCGTGTGTGATTCTCACCAGTACTGAGGCGTTGAGCTTCACATTCATCACACCATGCGGGCAGACGTTCTTCCTCAACTTCGTCGGCGTCGTTCGGGTTTGTGTGAAAGCCGTGCCTCGTTCCGTCAATCAAGTGCTCGTTATGGCGATTCTAAGTCGAGAAGCCTAGCAGTTCTGACAGTTGCCGCTCGACTGCCTCTTCACTAGCATTCCGTCAAATCGCGACGACGATTGTCCCTAGGGGGAGTGACAATGTTGAGCGCACAAGGCACTGCAATCAAGCGCACAAAGGATGGGAACCGACCGCCCGTCAGGGAACTCCTCGCCCCCAGTTGGGTCGGACGCGTTCCCCAACTAAAGCCGGGTACCTATCCTGACGGACTTCCGTTCCACCATGTCGAGTATCTCTGTTGCAAATTGATGCTGCATCCCAACCACTTCGTCTCGCGCGAAAGCCTCTTCGAATTCAGCGACGTGATGCGCAATCCGGCCAAAGAGCATGGAGTCGGTTTCACGAACAAGGGATACTCCCGGCAGCCGCTGAAGATCCGCGAAGTCCTTTTCGTCGATACAGAAGACTTTCGCCTTTACAACAACGCCTTCATCCTCCGGAGGAGGATCCCCTACCAGGACGGGTTCCCGATCGGAGATCCGGAGGTCGTATTCAAGTTCCGCCACCCTGACATGCAAACGGCGGCAGAGACCGACGTCCGACCGCAAATTCTCGGGGATCACAGAGTCAAGTTCAAATGCCAAGCCCTGCCGGTAAAAGAGAAGCTCGGCGGCATCCGGCTCCTCTTCTCCCACAATGTCCAGTTCCCGCGCTCAGCCATCGGCTTCAGCGCCGCAAACACGCTTGATATGGACACGATGGCCAGGGTGTTCCCGGTTCTCGAACGAATCAAGAGGCAACCGGCAGAGAAAGTCACGCTCGTGAGTGGCGCCATCATCGAGGAGGTTTTGCAGGACATTGGCGAACTGGACTTTGGCCAGGGCATCGTCTGCAAGACCAACCTTGGGATTTGGCGCACCCGCGGCGAACATCGCCCCCTCATCGGCGAATTCGCCTTTCAGTATCGGTTCAAGGATCGGGGGGACCTGGGCAGCGAGGCGCTGAAGCGGATGGAAGCCTTTTTCGTCTCCCTACAGTTTGCGGCGGAGAAGTACATCGCGCTCAATGCCACAAAGACGGGTGTTGTGTACCGCTTGCTTGGCAACCCGCCCAAAGCGCACGAATAGACCGCAGGCTTCTCGGCACAACAAGAAAACGGTAGTCAACCATGACGGATCCTGCTGTTACACCACCGCCCGTCGCCCGGCATCCTGTTGCCACACCCGCGACAGTTTCCATTTGGGAGATATTCCTCGAATTCCTCATTATCGGCGCGACCAGCTTCGGCGGCGTTGTGCCTTACCTTCGCGGCAGCCTCGTCAAGAAGCGGCACTGGATCGACGACAAGGAATTCGTGGAGATGCTCTCCATCAGCCAAAGCCTCCCCGGGCTGAACGCGACAAATATGGCGGTCCTGGTCGGGGAGAAGTTACGCGGCGTGATGGGCTCAATCGCCGGCATCCTCGGGATGTGTCTCCCTGGCGCACTGCTGATGTTCGCTGTGGGCATTTTTTATCGCAACCACGGAGACCACGTCTGGGTCACAGCGGCGTTGAAGGGCGTGGCAGCCGCTGCAGTCGGCTTGATTCTGTCAACAGTTGTCGGACTCAGCAAGAAGTCGCTCTCCAGCAACTTTGATTTCATCTTCCTGGCATTGACGGTGATTGCCGTGAACCGGTTGCACTTGGGGGTCCCGCGAACGCTCATCGCGGTTGGAATTCTGGCGATTCTCTTCCATCATCCTCGCAAAGAGCAGAAAGCGAGTGCGACGTCATGAACGAAATCCCAGCTCTGATTCGCGTGTTCTCGTATTTGTCGATCCTCACTGTGGGCGGAGGCATGGCGGCTTTCCCCGAAATGAAAATCCTGACGGTCGATGTCCACAAGTGGATGACCTTCCCGCAACTGATCCACTTATACAGCGTGGGGCAGATGGCGCCCGGTCCCAACATGATGATGATCGTCTCCATTGGGCAATGGGCGGCCGGAACGGCTAGGCGCGATTGTTGTATTGCTGGCGTTCTTCGCGCCGACGGCGATACTGGCGTTTGTGGTGGGTCGTGCATGGAAGAGGCTGGAGAAATGGCCGTGGCGGACCTCAATTCAGCAGGGCCTGGCTCCGGTGTCGATCGGACTGTTGCTGGCGGGCTGTTTCACGATGGCCAGGGGTGCCATTACCGACCTGGAAACAGGAGCAATTGCCGTGGGCGTCCTGCTGATCCTGCTGCGTTACACGATTAATCCTGCACTTCTGGTCGCGGCAAGCGCGGTGGTCGGGGTGCTCACGTTTCTGCCTAAATAGTGGGAATTCGTCCCATAGGGGTTTGTCCGAGTTGTAAATCGCAAGATGATTGTGCGGCAATCCAATATTTGAACCGTCGTAGACAAGGTGGAGCAGTTGTTATGGGAGCAGAAGGTGGAACGCTGAAGCAGAGAGCCGTACACGAGCTCAAGGAATTTCTTCTGGTCTCGCTTTATCTCTGGGTGGTCTTCGGGATGTTTGTGCTGTACAAGTCGGTCATCCTGGCCAGCGTGGGCCACCATGAGGTCGATTTCGTCGCGAATGGTTTCGCGCTCATCAACGCGCTGGTGCTCGCGAAGTTCATGCTGATTGCGCGCGCATTTCACCTGGGAGAGCAGGCGAACAATGCGCCTCTCATCTATCCAACTCTCTTGAAGTCCGCACTGTTTGCGGTGGTGCTCGGTTGTTTCAAGATTCTGGAGGATGCCGCGGTCGGGTACTTCCATGGCAAGTCTTTCTCGGAAAGCATTTCCGATCTTGGCGGGGGCTCGTTGAAGGCGATTCTCACTCTGGTCGGAATTCTCTTCGTGATTCTCATTCCTTTGGTCGGAGTCGGCGAGCTGAACAGAGTTCTTCCCGAGGGAAAATTGCGGCGGCTGTTTTTCCACCCTCGTGATGCGGAGTTGTCCCGCGAACCGCAAAGGCGCTGATTGAGGCCAAAGAAGCTTCTGTATCTCGATTCTCGAATCGCATCTGTCCAAAACGAACAGATCAGGGAGGACATTTATTATGAGAAACGGATCATTGAAACATATCAGGATTCCTCTTGCATTCTTTTGTTTTTCGGCGAGCGCGGCATTTGCGTGGCTGCTCGCGGCTCAGAATCCGGAAATGCAACAAAAGATCGCGGAGGTGAAAGAGGCTGCGGCCAACAACAAGCAGGCTCTCGCGCAATACACATGGGTCGAACAAGACACGATCATCCTGAAGGGCGAGCAGAAGAAGCAGGAGCATTTCCAGGTTCGTCTCGGACCTGACGGCAAACCGCAAAAGACTCCGTTGGATGCAGCAGCGCCGCCAAGCAGTGGGCGCGAGGGGCGGCTGAAGGAGCACATCGTCGAAAAAAAGAAAGAGGAGTACAAGGACTACGCCGATCAGATCAGGGAACTGATTCGGCAATATCTACCACCGGATAAGGATGCGATTGAGCAGGCCCGCCAGAAGGGAAACATCATGGTGGGAGCGGAGCCAAGTTCACCAGGACAGTATCGCGTGGTGATTTCCAACTACATCAAACAGGGCGACAAGATGACCCTGGTGATGGATGGGACTCAGAAGAACATCGTGCGCCTGTCAATCGCAACATATCTGGACGATCCGAAGGATGCGGTCAATGTGGACGCGGTGTTCAGCCCGATTCCTGGCGGCCCGAATCACGTGTCATCTGCGACGATCAACGGAGTCAGCAAGCATCTGACCATCTCAGTCCAGAACAGCAACTACCAGAAACTCTAGATGCCTATCAGAACTGCTTGTGGTAGTCCGTGTTTGAGAGCTAGGCCAAGCGATGCTCACAAGCGGGTGGCTTCCCTGTGCGCCCGTCATAACAAGTTAGGACGGGGCACCGTCCCGCGATTATACGGTTTTCGTCAGCTCTAACCCGCACTTCTGAGCGCGTAACTGGCCAATGGTCAGCTGCCTTTCTCGTAAACATGGAAGGCCCGCCCGATTCCGAGCGGGTTGCCGCTCCTCTGCGGTCCCCGGATAGATCTCCATGCTCTCGCGCATGGCTCCATCCTCGCCGCCCGTTATGCGGACACTTCACTTGCTAAGAACACCGGACATATTATGTGCTAACGACATTCAGCGAGGGAGTGTCTTTGCCGAGGCCGCGGATCCAGGCGGTTCACGGAACGGTTCCACAGAAATGCGCTGGTAACAAACTTCCAGCACCGTCAGGGATTCTGTCCCGCCCGGCGCTTGGAGAACTACGCTGTCACCCGCTGCCGACTTCATCAACGCGCGCCCCAGAGGTGAAACCCAACTGATGTGGTTGCGGTTGAGATCGACCTCGTCGGTGCCTACAATGCTCACCACTCGCTCCGCTCCCGCGGCATTGGCATAGCGCACGGTCGCCCCGAAGAATGCCCTAGTCTCCGCCTGCCTCGATCTCGGAGCTTCCGGGTCCACCACTTCCGCGGCTTCGATTCGCTTCGTGAGAAAGCGAATCCGCCCATCGATCTGCCGCAGCCGCCGCTTGCCGTACTGATAGTCGGCGTTTTCACTGCGATCGCCGTTGCTGGCAGCCCACGCCACCACCTCCGCCACGGCCGGGCGGTCCCTGGTGAGCAGAAACCGGTGCTCATCTTTGAGGCGCTCGAGCCCGCTGGGCGTTATGTAGTTCTTGACGTGCGTCGCGGGCTCGTCCGCTTGTGGTCTTCTCGTAAACCCTTTCCGCATCTCCTAGTCCTCTCAGCGCGAATCCAGTGGGTGCCCCCAATGAATGCGGATGAAGCCGACGGAGAACACCGTACGTCATCCACGTTCATGGGAGTTCATCTGCGGCCCTGACCAATTTTTTCACATCTTCCGGAGCGCACGACGTCGCCCCTGGCCAGTGTCATCCTGCGCGCACGACTTCACCCCAAACCAGTGTCATTCCTGAGCGCCGCAAGCTTGGGACTTCGGAGGCACGACTTCGCCCCTAACCCGTGTCATCCTGAGCGCCGCAAGGTTGGGGCCCCACGCAGTGGGGTAAGCGGCGCGAAGGATCTGCTTTTTCCTCTTGTGACGGGCACAACTTTTCAGTCCTGAATTGTGACAGGACAACTCTTCCGTCCTGCTGCAACGCCCTCGGCTAGGTGCGCCAGGTCTCGCCTCTGGCACCCGGGAAATCACCCACCACCCCAACCCGTGTCATCCTGAGCGCCGCAAGGTTGGGGCCCCACGCAGTGGGGTAAGCGGCGCGAAGGATCTGCTTCTTCTTTCGCATTGTGACAGGGAAGACGTTTGGTAAACCAAACCGCGTTCGTGAGAACGAATCCGTTCGGCGCCGTTTCCGGCCTGCCCTGGCAGCCTCTTGCAGGGCGGCTTTACTATGTCTCAATCAAACTCAGAACTCGAATTGAAGGCGAGTTTGGAAGAACTGGGTATTGCCTTGGAGGTCGAACCGATCCAGACGTCCTATGCCATAGGTGCCAACGAGGCGCAGGTAGTCCGTCAGGTACCAATTGACCATCGGAGTGAATCGCCAAAATTTGCCGCCCTTCAGGGTGCCGCTGTCCAAGTCAATATCGGAGAACCTCGCGACCAACTCTACAGCACCATAACCGCCGGAGAACAAAGGTCTCTTGGGTATGACATCTTTGAAGGCTCCTTGGACCGTGTTGTAAGCACGCGTCTCTCCGGTGACCAACCATGTCGCAACAAAGTCGCCTCCGTGGACGACCGGGTTGTGAGTGGATGGGGAAGAGACGTTAACCCACCAGTATTCGCTGCCCAGTAGCAGCGGGCCTTTGCGGAAATAGGTCTCATATCCTGCCATCTTGGTGTTGCTTGAGGCGAACTTGCCCGTATCCACGAAGTAGGGAGCTGTGAATGACTCGGGACGTGAGCGGAACTGAAGCTGCCCGTGTGCCGGACTTCCATTTCTCAGATTCACTCCCAGGTGGAGCACGGTACGCTTCTCATCGGAATGAATCGGAAGCCACACTGCGCGCAGAACTGTCTGATTATGGTATGAAGAGAAGCTTTGCCCCTGAGAGAGCCAATCGTTATAGTAGCCGAAATTCCACAGAAACCCGTGCTTCGGCGTGTAGCCGAGCCATTTGAAACCGTCTGCGAGAAGCGGGATGGTCGCATCGCTCATCGTGGATCGTTCCATCGTCCATCCGTCATAACCGACCATTACCTTGTTCAGCGAGAAACCTTCCTTGGAACGGCCGATGAAGATGTTGCCCCAAAGGTTGGGGACCGCGACCATCACACCGGTCTGACGTATGAACCAGGAGTGCGTTGGCGCGTCATACATGATCCCGACATTCCATGTCACTTTGCGCGGAAGGCTGGGAAAACCACCGCCCAAAATGAATCGGAAGTCACGAAGTCTTTGGGCCGGGAGCATCTTGATCTGCTCTTTGCTCGCGGTATCCTGCGCGTTGGCTGCCGTATCGACCAGAAACCCTATACCGGCCTTGGCGGTGAAGTGCGGGCCACGGTACTCATTCCATTTGGCCATCTCGCGTGGCGCGTGATCGATATCATCGTCCATTTCCCCTGCATCAACGGTGTCGTCGAGCGAGGATGGGGGACCCTGAGTTTGAGCTGGAGTAGGCTTGTGAGCCGGGGTCGGTCCCGGAGTCGGTGCCTGCGCCGGAGTAGTGGGAGGAGGAGGGGCTTTAGTCGGATTCTGAAGCGTGTCTCGAACCGTCTCTTCTGTTGGATTTGATGTGTTCGCAGGGCGCGGAGCGTCGGGGCATTGAGCGTGGGAAGGCCGGGATCCAGCCATGATGGCGATCACGAAGAACAGTCGCGGGAGCGCCTTCAGAATGGATACGGTTCGCATCGACGCGTTGTGTCAGTAGGTTGAGAACATGGTTTGGATCTCTGCCGGTGTGTGCGGCTTCAGGAGCGCCAGCGTCAGCAGGATTCGCGACTTCTGAGGATTCAACTCGTAGGAAGCAATGAATCCATTCTCGTCGTCATTAATCTCTACGTTGCGTCCCACGTCTCCAGTGATCACGCGACTGCTACGGACAACCACAACGCCCTTCTTTACCGCTCGAGCGGCGGCCTCCACCGCGGCCTTGTTCATGTTTCCGTTGCCAACGCCCGCGAGGACAATGCCTTTGGCCCCCCCATCTGCACTCTCATCGATCAGGTCAGGCGACATGTCTTCGCTGACAAAGATGATGTCCACGCGCGGAAACTTGGTGACCCCGGAAATATCGAACTCAGTGGCCGTTGTGTGCTTCCACGGCGGGTTGTTGTAGAAATCATTCTTGCCATAGGCTGAGATGCCGACCAGCCCGCGCAACGGTGACATGAAGGTTTGGACTGCGGTTGTGCTGGTTTTTGTCAACGAATGTGCGCCGTGAATCCAGTTGTTCATTACCACCAAAACGCCTCTGCCTTTCGCTTGTGGATCAGCAGCTACACCGACCGCCTCGTAAAGGTTAAGGGGGCCATCGGCGCTGATCGCTGTGGACGGCCGCATGGAGCCCACCAGGACCACGGGTTTGTCGCTCTTTACGACCAGGTTGAGAAAGTATGCCGACTCCTCCATCGTGTCTGTGCCGTGGGTAACCACGATCCCGTCAACATCGCTGGTCGCCAGCAGTTCATTAATCCGCTTGGTGAGGTTGACCAGAATGTCAAACGTCATATCCTGCGATCCAACGTTGGAAATCTGCTCTCCCTTGATGTTTGCCAGCTTCTCGATTCCCGGAACCGCAGCGATCATAGCGTCGATGCTTACAGCGCCTGACTTATAAGCAGACTGCGCGCCGGTCGCACCCGCTCCTGCGATCGTGCCGCCTGTGGCGAGGATCGTGATATTCGGTTTGTGCTCCTGAGTGAGGACAGCTTGACAAGGAATGACGAATGCGCCGACGAGCAACAAGGTCAATGGTCGAAGTGACGTCTTCATGACCGCCTCCTTGCGATGAATGGGTGGTGTATGTTCATTGATATTTGGACTTGTCCAAGCCGGTCAGCTTGACCGGGTCGAGCAACTCCTTGATCTGCTGTTCGGTCAAAACATGCTTTTCCCGGATGATCTCGAGAATGCCTTTGCCGCTTGAACTTGCTTCCTGTGCCAATTCCGTAGCCTTCTCGTAACCCAGCACAGGATTGAGCGCAGTGACAATGCCGATTGTCGTTTCCATGTAGTGCTCCAGCACCTTTTCGTTGATCGTGATGCCATCGATGCACTTGGTTCGGAAAAGGATCGAGGTGTTATAGAGCAGCGCCTGCGACTCGATCATTGCAAGACCCTCGATCGGTTCATACGCGTTGAGCTGCAGCTGACCGCTGTGAGCCGCCACCGTGACAGCGAAGTCATTGGCCATCACACGAAAGGCAACAAGATTCATCACCTCAGGGACTACAGGGTTCACCTTTCCGGGCATGATGGAGGAGCCGGGTTGCAACGCAGGAAGGTTGATCTCGAACAATCCGGCGCGAGGTCCTGACGCAAGCAGGATCAAGTCACCCGAAATCTTTGAAAGCTTAATGGCGAGACTCTTCAACGCCGAGGAATAGATGACGAAACCCTGCTGGTCCCATGTGGCCGCGATCATGTCCGGTGCCGGCACGATTGGCTTGTTGAGCAATTTCGACAGGTGTTCGGCAAACTTCTCCGGATAGCCCTTTGGCACGTTAATGCCCGTGCCGATCGCAGTAGCTCCCATGTTTTGGACGTACAGGGCCTTCTCCGCTTCCCGGAGCGCATCGATTTCGCTTTGCAGCGCGTTCGCGTTGGCATAGAGCTCCTGTCCCACAGTCATAGGGACAGCATCCTGCAACTCCGTGCGGCCCATCTTCACAATCTCGAGATACGCCTTGCCCTTGGTGCGGAACGACGTCACAAGTTTTTGCAGCTCTTCGATCAGTCTCTGGTTGCGCAGAATGAGAGCGACTTTAATCGCAGTCGGATAGGAGTCGTTTGTAGACTGCGACATATTCAGATCATCGTGTGGGTCGAGGAACTGATACTCGCCCTTTTTGTGTCCGGATAATTCAAGCCCGACATTGGCGAGCACTTCATTGGCATTCATGTTGGTGGATGTGCCTGCTCCACCCTGGTACCAATCGACCAGAAACTGATCGTGGTATTTCCCGGCGAGCACCGCCTGGCAAGCCTTCTCGATGGCATCCAGCCTGTCCTTCTTCATGGCGCCTGCGTCGTAATTGGCCTGGGCAGCCGCCAGCTTGACATATGCCCATGCTTCGACGAATCCGGGATAGTGGTTGATCAGCACACCTGAGAGCTGGAAATTCTCGAGTGCGCGCATCGTTTGGACACCGTAATAGGCGTCTGCCGGAATCTGCTTCTCTCCCAGAAGATCCTTTTCCGTCCGCGTCTTGCCCTGGGAGGGTTGTGCCGTCTCCTGCGCCCACGCTGCGGGTCCGGTTGACACCGAAAGCAGCACTGCGACGACCAGTGCCATCGATCTGCGGCTGCGCGATGAATAAGCAAATGGCGTGGAATCCCGCATCTGCCCTCCTCGTTGTCCACTCGGTTGCTCGCAATCGCAACGTTCCTGTAGTGGGTCAACTTGTGCGAGCCTAGCAACATGGGGAGGATTGGGAAACTAGGGATTTCCCTAACAAAACCCAGGCAGACAATCGCGTCGCCTTTGGACAGTTCCGAGTGACCTGACATTTCATACAGTCACAGGCGCCAAGAGGGTATGGGTATGCTATCTCGAGATTGTCTGCGTCTAGCGACCAACCCCAAAGCCTCGGAGGATCCAGGCGAGAGGTTACGAGATGGCACCATCGCAAGGTTCTTCGGAGCAAGATTCGTCTGAGTTGACGGGGAATCACTTGCGCGAAGTGCCGCACGATTTCTCTCTGGTACTTGGTGGCCCGCTCTTCCAACTCCTTCGGAAGTCGCATCTCAGCGGAGACGCCTTGGAACACTTGCATCGGAGGGTGGTCGCTATCACCCTGATCGCCTGGTTACCGCTGCTGCTTCTCGCCAGCACCGAAAAGGGAGGTTTGGTTTTATTCCTTCAAGATGTTGAAGCACATGCGCGACTTCTTGTTGCTCTCCCAATCCTGACCGCCGGGGAGTTGGTCGTTCATTCGTGGACACGCTCCGCAGTGGGGGCCTTCGTCAAACGGCACCTCATTTTGCCCAATGACCTGCCCCGCTTTGACAAGGCAATCGAGTCGGCGGTGAGGTTGCTCAATTCCACAGTCGCCCAGGTCGCATTATTGATGCTTGTGTATACGGTCGGACTCTGGCTCTGGGAGAATCGAGTCCCGATACCCACGGTGACCTGGTATGGAATGCCCGGCGGACGCTGGCATTTGACTCCGGCTGGATACTGGTACGTCTTTGTGAGCATCCCGATTGTCCAATTCCTGCTTTTGGGCTGGTATCTGAGGTTTTTCGTCTGGTGTCGCTTTCTCTGGCAGGTGTCCAAAATCAAATTGAATCTCATCTCAACCCATCCCGATCACCGCGCTGGACTCGCCTTTCTGGGCAGGAGTGCTTACGCCTTCGGCCCAATCCTCTTCGCGCAGGGCGCCATGCTCGCCGGTATTGTGGCTAGCCGCGTTCTTTACAGAGGTGAAGCCCTGATGTCCTTCAGGCTACAGATCGGCGGCTTTGTAGCATTTTTCGTTCTGGTTATTCTTGGTCCGCTCCTGGTGTTCAGTCCGCAGATGGCTGTGGCAAAGAAAAAGGGCCTGGCTATCTATGGGCAGCTCGGGCAGGACTACGTCGAAGATTTTGAGCGGAAATGGGATAAACAGGGCCCTGCTCCTGCCTCGGATCTTCTTGGAACTTCTGACATCCAAACGCTCGCAGATCTCTCTCACAGTTACAGCATCGTGAGCTCAATGCGTATGGTTCCCTTCGGTCTCAACGATATAACCCGATTGGCAGCAACCACGGCAGCCCCTTTTTTGCCTTTGCTGCTCACGATTCTTTCTGTTGAAGAGCTCTTCATTCGCCTCATTAAGGTCATCTTCTGAGAAACACCTAACACCGAAAGCCAATGATTCGGGCGGCTGATAATGACCTATGGCGGTCCGCCGATCTTTAGGTAAATGGCATCGCCCGGAGCAAAGTGCGTCCGGACATCTGCTCCTCGCTTGTTCTGCGCTTGTTCTTTCAGCTTTGCCATGGCAGGCACGTGGCCAGTTCACTGACCCTCGCAACTACGAGAATTTTCCCGTAGGGGTGAATCAGCTCGAGTTTATCTTTGCATACGCACGCGGCGACACGTTGCTGGATCCCGCGCTCGTGATCTCAGGCGCGAAACTCAACCTGAACCAGGGAACAATCGGCTACACACGCTACTTCAGTCTCTTCCACCGTATGGCTTGGATTGAGCCCAGTATTCCGATTGCTGTAATCAGCGGCTCCATCACAGGCCCAAATACCGGCGGGTCCGTTGCCGGCCTAGGCGACTCCAGTTACGAGATGGCCATTTTGCTGAAGGGAGGAGCCGCAATGACTCCCGAGGAGTTCAAGAATTACAAGCCGACAAGAACGGTGGGTGTGAGTCTGACAGCAACTGCACCTACTGGCCAGTACAGCCCCGACAAGACTCTCAACCTTGGGGAAGATCGATGGTCGTTCAATCCCGAACTTGCTGTTTCTTGTCCGTTTGGACCTCAGCAGAGATGGGTAATTGATGCCTATGCAAACTCGTATTTTTACACGGACAACACTTCGTACCACGGCGCGCAAATCCTGCAGCAACAGCCATTACCTGGGTTAGAGGGACATCTCAGCTACTCGTTCCTCGATCGCCTCCTGGGCTCCCTGGATGCGCGCTACTCATTTCGTGGAGAGACATCGGTCAACGGTGTGAATCAGAACGATGGGCAAAGGAACTTAATCTTAGGCAGCGAATGGATCTTCTCTCTGAATACGAGGAATTCGCTCAGCCTGGTACTGGCGAAGGCAGTGCTTAACGACAATGGTCCCGCTGTGACGGGCCTTAGCATCAAGTACGAATACTTCTGGGGGAAAGGCTATAGATAACGCTGTCCTTTCGTAACAAAGGCAAGAATCCCGCATCTGCGCTCTTCGTTGACCACATAGGTCGCTTCGGGATCGCAACGTTTTTGGAGCGGGCCAACTTGAGGTGAGCCTAGCAACATGGGGACGATTGGGAACTAGGGATTTCCCGAACAAAACCCAGGCAAACAATCGCGTCGAGCCTGGGCCCTCCGCAAACAGCGCGAAGCGCGGCTAACCCGCTAAGCCGTCAACCCCTTCTCCGCCAAAATTCCCTTCAACCCCTTCATTCCACTCGCAAAAAACTTCCCCCCATTTTGCAGGTAATTATCCCCTCCCGCCGCACAATGGAATCGTGATTGAAGCCTCTATCTCCGCGAACGTGCGCCTCGCGAACGCTAACGCCGCCAGCGCCGCCTGTCGCGCCACTAAGTCCAACCTGCAGAGGAATCTACGGCTAATCGCAATCCATTCAGGAATTTAGCGCCACCCCCTCTCGCTATCCCGATGACTTAAAGGTATTTACCTGAAGAGACCGGGTAATAGGGTAGCCAGGAAGTTACGTTCACCCAGAGTCGGCAGGGAGCAACAGGCAACTCATTGGTTGCCCATCGAGTCTCCCCGCGGGCAAGCAACTGCATCATCCCACTTATCTCCATGAGCGGAACTTGCGACCCAACGGATGCTCAGGACCAATAGCCACCAGCGAGAGGCTGATCCCTGATCCTGATCCTGATCCCTTACTGTCCCGCCCGGGCCTTGATCAACTCATCCAGGTAGTCGGGCTTGCTGTCGTCGCGCACCAGGTGCGGATAGCGCAGACCATCGTGGTAGTTGATCGTAGAGGTCCGATAGTAGTCGTCGACCACCACCAGCAGCGTGACGGGCTTGGAACCATCCTTCGCGTCCTTGATGGCTGCGCCGAGCAGTTCCGGAGTAAACACGCGCCCGTTCACGCCGACGACCTTCATTCCCGACGAAACGCCAGCCTCAAAAGCCGGACTGCCAACGATGGAATCCCCGACCATGCCATCCGCGCCAACCTGCAGTCCGATGGAATAGACGAATCCGGGATTGCCGCGCCGCCCCTCGAGTTTCGCCGGCTGATCGGTATAGGTCACCTTCCAGCCGCCATTTTCAATCCCGCCCACCGGCGCTTCAGGCGAAGTCGAATCCAGTCGCGTGCGCAAGAACGTCGCCCAGTCGAATGGAGCGATCGCATTCAGATCGCTGACCAGCTCGTCGAAGGTGTAGGTTTTCACCTCAGGCCCGTTGTTCGCGCCGCCGTGAAAGGCATGGCAGAAATCATCGATCGATTTCGTCCCATGCGATTCGCGATGGATGATCGTCGCCACTTCGAGCCACAGCAGATCGCCTTCGTCGTAGTAGTCCGTTCCGCGCCGCCAGTTGAGCCATCCGCGAGCGCCAAAGCCCATGCCGAATTCGGCATCCGCAGTATCGCGCAATGGACGCCATGTCCGCCCCGGCCGCCCCGGCCCCAGCATCGCTGCGATGCTGGCCAGCCATTCGTGATACTGCTCCGGCGTAAACAAGCCGCTTCGCGCCGCCAGCATCGGGCCGAGGTAGTCGGTGAGGCCCTCGTATCCCCACAGCAGGTCGGTCTTCATCGGCTCCTGGTAATAGGGAACGGCGAGGTCCGCGGGCCGGCGGAATTTTCCATTCCACGAGTGCACAAATTCGTGCGCCAGCAGTCCGCCCAGCGCCATGCCTGAGCCGGGTCCGAGCAATACGTCTTCAGGCAGGCGGCTGTCGTTCGACTCATGATGTTCGAGCCCGAAGTGTGCAACGTGATCGCTGAGTCCAAGAATGAAATGGTAATCGCGATAGTGCCGCGTGCCAAACAGCTTGCCCGACTCGGCGACCAGGTTGGTCATGGCCTTCTGGTCTTTCGCGCTCATGTTCAAGCGCGTCTTCGCTGTCGGCCACGATGTCCATCTGGTGATGGATTGGCTCGCCCGGGGGCGTGATGTCGATGTTGCGATAGTAGAGGCCCGTAGCAACCGGCGAGTCCACAAGCAGGTCGAGCGAAATGGGCTTGAACGAGACTTCGTTTCCGCTCTGTCCCGCAACGGGAAGGGAACTGCCGAACTTCCAGCCTTCCGGCATGATCAGCTTTGCTTCGTACATCAGCTTCTCAGCCGGCGTTCCTTCCGGATACAGGGCAACTTCATTCCATTCGAGGATCAGCAACTTGTCGGTTGCCGATCCGCCGTCCGGCTCAATGTAGTCGTAGTTCGCTTCGAGTCGGCTCACGCCCGCAGGGACGTCGAGGTGAAACGTGAACACATCCAGCAGATCGCGCTGCCACGGAATGACCTTGCCGTCTGCTTCGAACTTGAGCCCGGTCAAACTGGCGATCGGCCCGTCCGGCCCGTGTTCGCCCGGAATCCACTTCGGGTAATACACAGTCAGCGGTCCGGGTTTGACGGGCATCACGAGGTGCGCATGCAGAATCTTGTTCTGTGTCTTGGTCGCATCCACGGTCAGTGAGATGTTCTGGGCGCTGAGACCCAGGGCTCCGGCGATGATTGCAATTGAGGCGAGAAGCGCAAACGACTGCACGCGGCAAATCTTCACAGGTATGCTCCTTGAAGGGAAGAGGGACTCCAACGGAATCATATCAACCGGATCGAAAGATCAGGCGCGCAATGATGCAGGAGCCTATCTTTGCGGGATGTCGAGCGCGCCAGTTAGGCTGGAAATGCGCTCCACATGCTGGCTGCGGCACCAGGATACAAGCCCCTTGGCCAGCCGCTCAGTGGCGCGCGGATCGGCATAGCTGGCCGTTCCCACCTGCACGGCCGTTGCGCCCGCAAGCATGAACTCCACGGCATCTTCGGGAGTGACAATGCCGCCCAGACCAATAATGGGAATCGTAACTGCACGAGCCGCTTCGTAGACCATGCGCAGCGCGATCGGCTTGATCGCCGGCCCCGACAGGCCTCCCGTCACATTGGTCAGCCGCGGTTTGCGCGTCTCCACATCGATCGACATGGCAAGGAAGGTATTCACCAGGCTCACCGCATCTGCCCCGGACGCGGCGCATACCCGGGCCATGCTGCCGATGGAGGTGACGTTGGGCGAGAGCTTCACCATCAGCGGGCGCTTCGCGATGTTCTTTACCTCGTTCACCAGGTATTCGAGCGAGCCGGCGTCGGAACCGAAGGCCATACCGCCGGCATGCACGTTGGGGCAGGAGACGTTCAGTTCATACGCGGCGATGCCGTCGGCGTCGTTCAGGCGCTCGATGACCGCTTTGTATTCGGCCACGGTATAGCCGAACACGTTGACGATGACCTTGCAGGAGGGATAGCGGCTGAGCGGAGGCAGCTTTTTCTCAATGAACTCGTCGACGCCGATGTTCTGCAGCCCGATGGCATTCAGCATTCCGGCGGCGGTCTGGATAATGCGTGGCGCGGGATGCCCCTGCATCGGTTCCAGCGAGATGCCCTTGGTGACAAAGGCACCGATCCGCTCCAGCGAAACGATCTCTTCAAATTCGATGCCGTAGCCGAAGGTGCCGCTGGCGGCGATGACCGGGCTTTTGAGCTCAATGCCGGCAAACTGCACTTTCATGTCGGGTTTCACGCGGCGCTCATCTTCCTTGGTTGTTGAAGAACTTGTGTAATGGCGTCGCCAGATCGACTGGAGCCACATGTTTATGATACTCGCGGTGCACAACGGGAACCGGCATGCAGGGCCAGTCGCCAGGAAGCCATGCCGAAGTCCGCGAATCGATCTAAAAAAGGCGACCTGTGAAGGCCGCCTTTTTGTTTTGAGTTTTTCGGAACCTCATGCTGTCACAGGCTCGGTCGCATTCACCTTCACCGGCGTGAGCCAGCCAAAGCGATCGGGCTTCAGTCCGTTGGCAATTGCGAAGAACTCGTCGGCAATCTTCTTGGTGATTTCGCCTGTCTTGCCGTCGGCGATCAGAATGCGATCGATCGAACGAATCGGGCTACCTCCGCTGCCGTGCCGGTGAAGAAGACCTCGTCGGCAATGTAGAGCATCTCGCGTGGAATCGGCTGTTCGGTGACGGCCAATCCCAGGTGCCGCGCAATCGTCAGCACGCTGTCGCGGGTAATGCCCGAGAGAGCCGAGTTCGCCAGCGGCGGAGTGTACAGAACGCCGTTGCGCACCACGAACACGTTCTCGCCCGATCCTTCGCTCACCAGGCCATTGACATCCAGCGCAATGCCCTCCACGTAGCCGTTGATGTCGGCCTCCATGCGGATGAGTTGCGAATTCATGTAGTTCGCGCCGGCCTTGGCCAGTGCGGGCATGGTGTTCGGCGCCAGCCGGTTCCAGCTCGAGATGCAGACGTCCGCACCGCCGGTTCCGGCAACATATTTGCCCCAGGGGAAGTTGGCCATGTAGACCTCGATCGGCGAACCCTTGGGGCTGACGCCGATCTCCCCATAGCCGCGCAGCACAATGGGCCGGATATAGCACGGCGCGATCCCGTTGGCCTCAATCACGTCCACCACCGCCGCGCAAAGCTCGTCCAGCGAGTAGGGAAGCTCCATCCGATAGATCTTGGCGGAGTCGAGCAGCCGCTGCATGTGCTCCGGCAGCCGGAAAACTGCTGAGCCCTGCGGCTGGGCGTAGCAGCGAATTCCCTCGAAGACGCTGGAGCCGTAGTGGACCACGTGGCTCATCACGTGGATGGTGGCGTCCTCCCAGGGAATCAGGTTGCCGTTGTGCCAGATTTTTGAGGTCTTTTGAATGGGCATGGGGATGCGCGTGCTCCTTGGTCACGTCAATGCGCGATTACCACAAGCCTATCGCGATTTGGCGTTGTCTGTCACTGCACGATGATATCCACATGCGGGCGGTTTCCCTCTCCGTTATCACGCAGTTGAAGAAGCCTCAGGATCGGAGTTCAAGACGCTTGCTCGAGGTGCCCTGTGTCTTGTGCTAAGGTTCAGGCGTGACCGCTGTGAAAGGGAAACGCGCACTACGTCCTGCAAGGATCCCTCTGCCACGCATGTCGAAGAAAGAGGGATTCACCCTCCATCCCTTCGACCAAGAGAACGGCGTCCAGACAAGCGGCCTAATTCCCGGACGCTATCTGAAGACCGGCCACACCCACGACCGCCATTCAACGGCGTATTTCGGTGTAGCGCCTTCTGTATTTCATGCACTTTTGAAGCGCTGGCAGCGGACCAGGCCAGCCGCACCGATCGAGCGCTTCACCTTCATCGATGTAGGCGCAGGCATGGGCCGCGCCATGCTGCTTGCGGCAGAATATCCGTTTCGCAAAGTCATCGGAATCGAACTGAATCCGATCCTGACGAAGATAGCGCGACGCAATCTGCAAATCTGGCGGGCGGCAGACCAGACGAGCATGCCTATCCAGCTCGTCTGCGGCGATGCTGTTGAGGCACGGTTTCCCAAGGGGCCGTGCCTGGTCTTTCTGTTCAACCCTTTCGGGGCATCGGTGATGCGCCTCATGCTGAAGCGCCTTGCTGCCGCCTTCGCAGATCGCCCAGGCCAACTCGATCTCCTCTACGTCAACAACGAGCAGGATGAGGTGATCGTGCGTCACCCCGGCTTCACGCAGCTCTTTGTTGGCCAGGAACGTCGCTCGCGGGTCGACGCCATTGCCGACCATCGCATCATGGCCAACCAGCCCGATGGCGAATACTCGGCCGCAAACTATGAGGACTGCTCCATATGGAGATGGGTCGGCAAGACGTAACCCACAGAAAGTGTTGACGAATCGACCCCGCAGGGTGGAACTTGATGCGTGGTGGGAAGTTCGGGAAAGCGGAGCGTCGCGAATTGGATAATCGCGGCCCAGGCCCGAAGGAGTAGGAACTTGAAAGAGCCGCATCTGATTCTGGGAATTGGAGAGTTGCTTTGGGATATGTTGCCGAAGGGACCTCGCCTGGGAGGGGCGCCGGCAAATTTCAGTGTTATGGCAGGCCGGCTCGGCAATCACGCTGCAATTCTAAGCCGCATCGGACGCGATGATCTGGGCCGTGAGGCCGTGCATCGTCTTGATCCTTTGCCTGCGGATACCAGCTTCCTGCAAATCGATCCGTACTCATGAAACTGGCCGCGTAACCGTCTCCTTCAACAACGGGCAACCTGAATACACCATCCACCAGCCGGCAGCATGGGACTCGATGGAGCTTTCAGACGAATGGGTAAGGCTCGCAGAGCGCGCCGATGCGATCTGCTTCGGATCCCTTGCACAGCGCAGCATCGAATCGCGCCAGGCCATCCAGACGCTGGCCGCACAAACATCCTCGCGCTGTATCCGCATCTTCGACGTGAATCTTCGCCCACCGTTCTATTCGAGCGAAGTGATCCAGGAATCGCTCGAACTGGCATCGGTCGTGAAGATGAATGATGCTGAGGTTCCCGTGGTTCTCTCGCTGCTGGGATTACCAGCTGAGGACGATGTCACTGCGGGGAATCTGCATCTCGGTGCAGAGCGACTGCTCGCGGAGTTCCCGACACTGCAAATGGTTGCAGTTACCCGGGGCGGTCATGGCAGCCTTCTGGTTACACGCGACGAATGGCACCAGCACGCAGGATTTCCTGTGAAAGTCGCCGATACCATCGGCGCGGGAGACGCTTTTACCGCAGCCCTGGCGCACTACCTCCTGCGCGGAGCCGAATTGCCGCTTCTGAATGAGGCGGGGAACCGCTGGGGTAGTTGGCTCGCGTCTCAATCCGGCGCTATGCCTCCGCTGCCCGACGCGACACGGGCCGAGATCGACGCAGCTATCGAGCAGTCAGCGTAGGTCGTTTTGTATAGGCAAATGCCTCCCGTATCAAACGAATGCGACCACCAATGTATCGACATTCCATCGACAATTGTCCGCCAATCTCGTAGTGTTTGTAGGTGACATCGTTTTCGGCTCAGAGCCTAGCGGATGAAGAAAATCCCGTAAATTGGCCAGCAAACTTGGTCCGCCGCCGGACAGCGATCCAGCAAATCAACAGTCCAAGCATCGCCGCGTCTTCGATCATCTCCTTGCCAGCATTCAATCGGGGGAACTGAAGCCGGGCGATCGACTTCCCAGCGAGGCGGAACTGGGCAAGTTGTTTAACTCTTCGCGGATTACCGTGGCCAAAGCCGTACACGACCTGCAACGGATGGGCCTGGTAACACGCCGGCCGGGGGCAGGCACACATGTAATGGCCGAGGATCGACCCACCGGCCGAACCTTCGGGCTGCTGATTCCTCGAACTGGGATTGACCGAGATCTTCGAGCCCATCTGTCACGGCATGATGCGTACGCATTTTGCCCGTCCCGACGCGCTCCTGTGGGGCAATTCCTCGGTTTCCGCTCAAGACAGCACAAAGGCAGCCGAGCAGATGGTGCAGTCGTTCATTTCTCAGAAGGTTGCCGGTGTATTTTTTGCGCCTCTCGAACTCACCTCCGATAAGGATGCAGCCAATCGCCGCATTGGGCGGGCGCTGGATCGCGCGCAGATCCCTTTCGTGCTGCTTGATCGCTGCTATATGCCGTATCCCGGAGCGATCGCCACACGATCTGGTCGGAGTGGACAATCGCCGCGCCGGTTATATCGCCACCTCACACCTGCTGGAACTTGGTGCGCGCCGACTGGTTTTCTTCGGCGAAGAATTCGCGGCCAACACAGTGGACGCGCGTATTACCGGCTTCCACGAAGCCCTTCGGTTCCACGGGATCAAGCCGAATTGGGAGCCGACATGGCGCGGCAGCCCGCAGGATGAAGCATTTGTTCATCGGATGGTGAACGAAACACGACCCGACGGGATCGTCTGCGCCAACGACCTGACTGCCGCCCGTCTGATGCAGGTGCTCATCGGTCTTGGCATCCGCATTCCCGAAGACATCCGTATCATCGGTATGGATGACGTGCGCTACGCGAGCCTGCTGCCCGTGCCGCTCACAACCATTCATCAGGACTGCGCGGGCATCGGAGCGGTGGCCATGGCTACCATGCTCGAACGACTCGAGCATCCCGAGCTTCCGATCCGCGACATCATGGTTCCGGTGCGACTGGTTGTCCGGCGCTCCTGCGGCGCCCACCTGCAGCAAAAGCAATCACACTCTGAATCGAAATGAGTTCTACCAGACGCGGCAGCGCGTAGCGTGGACCATCGGCTGTCCGGGCTTGCAACTGAACGCCTTTTCGAACTCCGGCATATTGCCAACGACGTTATTCACGCGCTCCCACGGCACTGAGTGCGGATTGGTCGCGATCATGGTCTTTGCTGCCTCCGGACGTACCTGGTCACACCACGCCGTGCCATAAGCGATGAAAAATCGCTGCAGGTTTGTCAGTCCATGGCTATCTTTGTCGTCGAGGCTCTTGCCTTGCTGCTTCAGGTCCTCGCTCAAGGCTGACAGCGCCAGATAGAGGCCTCCATTGTCCGCCGTGTCCTCGCCCTGCGTGAGTTTTCCGTTTTGCACGGCTCCGGAGATGCCGGAAACCGGCCCCGTGTACTCCTTTGCAATGCACTCGCCGCGTTGGTCGTATTCCTTTGCGTCCTCAGGCGTCCACCAATCGCGCAGATTGCCCTTCACGTCGAACTTGCGGCCCTGGTCATCAAAGTCATGCGTGAGCTCGTGTCCGACAATCGCACCCTCAGCCCCGTAATTGATCACATCATCCTGCGTCGGATCAAAATAGGCTGGCTGCAGGATGCCGGCCGGGAAGTTGATCGTGTTGGTCTGCGGATCTTCGTACGCGTCCACCGTTGGCGGAGTCATCTGCCACTGTGTACGGTCGAGCGGATGTCCGATAAAAGCAAGCTGGCGCTTCAGTTCAAACACATTGGCGCGCTGCTGGTTGGCCGCGTAGTTTTCCCGCGTGATGGAAAGGGAACTATAGTCAATCCACTTGTCGGGATAGCCAATCTTGTCGATCACCGCGGCGAGTTTTAAATGCGCTTCGCGCTTCGTGGAAGCCTGCATCCACGCGACCGAGTCGATATCCCGGCCCATTGCTGCTTCAATATCTTTAACCAGCTTTTGGGCGCGGGCCTTGCTCTCGGGCGGGAAGACTTGCGCCACGTAGACCTGGCCAAGCGCTTCGCCAAGATTGCGATCGACCGAGTTTGCGCAGCGGCGCCATGTTGGCGGCTGTTCCTTCGCGCCCGTCAGTACACGTTGATACGCGAAATCGGCATCGCGCCACCGATTGCCAAGCACGCCTGACGCGCTGCGCAAAAGGTGCCACCGCAGATAGACCTTCCAGGAGTCAAGATTCTCCTGCGCCAATTGCTGGTTGAGTGCGCGGAAGAATTCCGGGGACGAAACCTCATAAAGCGGAACAGCCGACGCGTCAATTGCGCTCATGTACGCGCCCCAATCAAAGTTGGGAACGAGGGTCTTGAGCTGCGCAGGAGTGTAGCGATTGTTGACTTTGGCGGGATCGCGGCGGGTGATGTTATCCATCTGTGCCTTCGCCATTGCAGTCTCGATGCGCATGATGATAGCTGCGTCTTTCGCGGCATCAGCCTGGCTGGTCCCGCCAAGATTAAGCAGCGCCTCGATGAGCTTCACGTAATCTGCGCGGACCGTTTTGCTCTGCTCGTCATCCTTGAGGTAGAAGTCGCGATTTGGCATCCCCAGGCCGCCCTGATCGAGGCCCGCGATCACACGATTCACGTCGTTATAGTCGGCTTGTTGCCCGAAACCGAACAGTGCGGCGGGCGTCTGGTTGTCGTTGCCCTCCCATGCCCGGTCAAACGAACTGTGCATCGCAGCCAGCACCGTCGCGATCTCGCGCTTGTCGCGCATTCCATCGATGCGCGCTAGAAGCGGCTGAATGGTTGGCAGGTCGTCCTTGTTTTCCTTCGCCTGGTCCACACAACTCGCGTAGAAGTCGCCGATCTTCTGTTCGTTGGGAGTCCTGGACGCGCTGGGTGCCTGGTTCTTCTCGAGGATGCCGCGCAGGACCTGGTTATTCCACTCCTCCAGCACTCCTCCCACTCCCCAGAAGACCTGGTCCGGCGGAATCGGATTCGCGGCGTTCATTTTCGCGCATACGTACTGGTAGAAGTTGTTGCACGGACCGACAGAGCTATCCATGTTTGTCACATCGACATGCTGCAACTGGACCGGTGCCTGCGAAGTCTGTGCTGCGGCAAGGCCGGACAAAGCGACAACTATGATGGCTGCGTGAATCTTCATATGTTCCTCCGGGTGCGCTCAGGCGGGAACGTGCGGGACATAGAGTATCAAATCCGCTCAATTCTAACCTGTCTGTCTGAACACTTTCTCCGTTCAAGAAATCCTATTAGAAGGCAGATACCTCGCTGCGGCACTACGGTCTATCCGTACCCGGCGCAGGTCGCGGTCGATCGCGACGACATGCGAGTCGACCGGCTGGTTACGGTGATTTACTGCCGACAGGTTGTGAATCCGAGTGGCGCAATGCGGCGACTGCTATGTTTCAAGCGGGTTTGATGGTGTTGCGGTGTGATTTCGCACGATGCCGTAGATCACGATCTCAAAACAGAATACGGCGATCCCCGTAATCGCCGCGATGGTCATGAAGTGCTGAGCGCCATGTACTCCATTGGGGAGGCCCAACGCGGTGGCCCGGACTAGAGCCGCGAAGAGCGCAATCAGAAACGAACAGGCGAGAGCGATTCTGTCGCCTTTCACGAGCTTCCGATCGGGTTTGGAATGGACGGGAGCGGCGTAGCGATACCAGTGAATGCCCCAAAGTAAAAGAATGACGATGCCTAGGGCGGAGCTGATGTATTGCAGGATCGCGTACCAGGGACGAGGACCGAACAGTGGAAGCGAAACGTTAATGCTGAGAAAGGGAAGGTGGCGGCTAACCCAATTTCCGGAGTGGGTAAACGAATCCCAGAGGATGTGGGTGGCAATGCCCACCAGAACTGAGATGACGATCATGGCAAAGCGAGAAGGAGAGTTGACGGACAAGGTTCTGGGCCCGAGTTGGAGTCGTGCTCGCGCGCTTGCGGGCAGGCATGCGGCGAGGGGCTCCTTGGCATAACCGTGAAAGAGCCAGAGCACGATCAGGCTGAAAGGCAGGTCGAGGACAAAGATGCCAGGAAGACTGTGGCCGAAGCTGCCGTGATGTGCAAAGGGAATGAAGTACTCAAAATCGGGAGCAAAGCAGCCAATGACCAGGGCCGACATGATGAGACGAGTGCGCCGAAACGGTAGAGCTGCGGCCGCGTGGGAGAGAGTAAAAGGCATTATGAGAATTATGACGGTTCTGACGGGCGTGGGTGATGTGGGGAAGGGTGACAGACACCGCCTATTTGGATAAAGCGTCCCGTGCCGGAATTGAGGCGCATTTAACTCACGATTTAAGAGCATGGACCCGTTACGCGGAGTGGGCTGATCGCGGACATATTCTTGACGCCCTTCGAATCGAGCACAACAACGAACGCGAACCGCCAGCGCTCTCTTGACGCCCTCGTTTCCACTTATCTTGCAGCGGCTGGACGCCCCCAAAGAGTTTCAGCCAGGATATATACGCTAATCAGCAGCACCCATAGCGGAAACACTAGTGAAATCCAAACAATCGCTTTGACGCTCAGCAGGAGCACGACCGCCAATATATAGCCCAGCATCGCCATCCAGCGCGGGTAGATCCGGGTTCGTAGCGAGATTGTAGAGGTAGTGATCATGAAAGCCCCGGCCATCTTCGTCGCAAAGGTGTACATTGCTTCATAAATTTCCGCTCGACCAAGGGCGTATGCACCACTTTGTAGCAGGTTTTCCGGAGGACTACGCAAGATCGAGATGAGCCCTCCCGCAACTGCCGCCAGCTCGAAGATCGTGGCGATGTACAACAACCCGCTACCAAGAAATACGGTGGCAAAGAAGCGGTCTTCAAGCTCCCCTAAACGGTCGCGCAGGACGGCGATGAACCACAAGAAGGCGATGCCGGCGAACGGCAGCAGATTCAACGCGAAAGAGAGTTCTTTCAGATGAGTGATGAAATCAGCCGCTAGCCCCGTCGGAGTCGCGGGAATGGAAATCCGGATAAGGATGAAGCTGGTAATGACTAACAACGAAAAGACAATACCAGCGATGGCTGCGGCGCGCGGCGTTTTTAAGCGCTGAGGGGTCATATCGGATTTGTCGTTCATTTAACCTCCGAAAAGCTGATGCGCTTTCCAAGGTGAAGCCTGTTGGCTTGCCATCAACGGCATGATCTGTGTTGCCAGCGACCTGAGCATTTGCGAGGTATGAGTAACCCTGACTCCCACGTCGTGAGTTCCGCTAGCCAGCGCAAGACGCGCGGGCCAGGGTGGAAGTAGTACTCACCGTCTCGTATGTTCCTGGGTCATTCTTAAGTGGCCCGTTCTGTGAATCTGGAATAGATCGCGCAAGCGAGTTGCGACATCTTCGGATTCGGAGCGCTGATGTCGCTGTTGTCCATGCTGAACGGGTTCGAATTGGGAACAACTGGCAATATTGACAGCGCCAGCCGCTGGGCTGAGTGTTGGTGTCAGAATTGGTCCGCTAATCCGAATCAGCCACCGGAAGAGAGAGTCGTGCGATCGAACCATTCTGGTCGGCCGCCGGCATGCATTATGTCGGCCGCCGTCCTCCCGGTGAGGACGAATAGTTCATTGACCGCATCGAGGAATCCCCACGGGCCGGTTGGTTCGACAGGAAGGTAGCGATCGAGTTTTCCGGCTTCCGCTAATGCGGTTTGTTCTCCTTTGGGAATCGGATCTTCGAGCCAGTACCAATCTTCGGGTGCTCGCTCACAAAGGACAAAACCGGCTTTGCCGTCGGGGTGGTCGCGATCCCAGTCGGCATAGCGGAATGTTTCATTGATGCGGGAGCCGTAGAGGCCGCGCATCAGCGTTAAGACAGACAGGCCTGCACTGGGAACGCCTGCGTTGGAAGCGTCTGACTCGGCGTATGGCCAGGATGTCAGCCAGCAGCAGTCGTACATTCGGCCGAGCACCGTGAGTTGCGTGATGACGCAGGGGCGGAGATCGAAGCCGGAGCCGGGCAGGATCTGCGCGATGATGGTGTCGTCGATGTCGATGTACAGGGTTGTCTTTGGCTGCACGTGATCAACCTCCACGAACCCGTTTCACTGTATTTTCAGGGATTGCCGCGATTGCACAAGGGTTAGTGTTGATCGGTTGGGCGACGGAGGTCCCGGGCTTTCTCGTGCAAGTCATTCATGGTAATCTCTATCTAGACACTTGAGAGTGGACTGAGAAGACAAGAGGAGTAATACACGCCGTGCTGGCGACTGCTAAGAAAACTACCCTGATCGAACGCTTCCGCACCCACGAAAAGGACACCGGATCTCCCGAAGTCCAGATCGCGATTCTGAGTGAGCGGATCGGTGAACTGACCGAGCATTTCAAGACCCACAAAAAGGATCACGCTTCGCGGCGTGGACTCCTGATGCTCGTCAGCAAGCGCCGTCGCCTACTGGACTACCTGAAGACGCATGATGGTGATCGCTACCGCGACGTCATCGGCAAGCTCGGTATCCGCAAGTAATCAGAAAGCAAACGTTGACCCGGAAGCGCCCAGACCGGATTTTGGTCACGGCCCCCTTTTATCCAGAACCTGGGGCCATGGTGTACCTGGCTAATCGCAGATGCCGCCAGGGCCTGCGCGGGACTGTCGGCTCTATGCGAGACGTCAGATCTGCGCGGCCTCGGCATCGCGCAACCGAGCAGTCGCATCCCGCGACTCCCGCGCATTCGTACACCTTCTGCATTTCCGGTCATACCCACCCTACAAGTTTCCCAAGCGAACAAACGAAAAGAGGACTCTATGTCTAAACAAGAAGTGACAGTCGAGCTTGCTGGCGGCAAGCGTCTGGTCTTTGAGACCGGTCGCATGGCCAAGCAGGCCTCCGGAGCTGCACTGGTCACCACGGGCGAAACCGTGGTCCTGGCCACCGCGGTCGCGTCTCCTGACCCACGGGAAGGCATCGACTTTTTTCCCCTCACGGTCGATTACCGCGAGTACACCTATGCCGGCGGACGTATCCCCGGTGGATTCATCAAGCGTGAAGGCCGTCCCAGCGAAAAAGAAGTTCTGACCTGCCGCCAGATTGATCGCCCCATCCGCCCGCTCTTTCCTGATGGCTTCCGCAACGAGACGCAGGTTATTGCACTAGTTTTCTCCGCCGACAAAGAAAACGACCCCGATGTTGTCGGTATCAATGCAGCAGCTTGTGCATTGGCTCTCAGTGACATTCCGTTCAGCGCCACCGTTGGCGCAGTTCGCGTCGGTCGCGTGAATGGGGAGTTCGTCATCAATCCCACCTATTCCGAGCGCGCAGAAACGACGGTGAACATCATGGTTGTCGGTCACAAGGACGGCATCGTGATGATTGAATCAGGCGCCAAAGAAGAGACAGAAGAAGTCATTCTTGCGGCAATCGAATTCGCTCATACCGAGATCAAGAAGATCGTCTCTGCGATCGACGAATTGGTCTCAAAGGCCGGCAAGCCGAAGCGGGCATTCGTTGCGCCCACCACGGACGAAGGCTATTACGACGAACTGAAGACCAAGATCGGCGATCGCCTCAAGGACGCTCTCGACACCAAGAAGTACGCGAAGACAGATAGCTACGCACTGGTGAAGAAGCTCAAGGATGAGCTGGCTGCCGAACTTCCTGCGGACGACCCGACAGCGAAGAAGAAGCTGGCCACCTATTACGAGCTACTCCGCGAACGGACCTTCCGTGAGCAGGTGACCAAGGACAGGATTCGTCCCGACCGGCGCGCATTCGACGAGATTCGTGAGATCACCATCGAGACCAGCGTTCTGCCCCGCACCCATGGTTCGGCGCTCTTCACCCGCGGCGAAACGCAGGCCCTGGTGACAGCGACACTGGGAACCGCCGACGACGGACAGCGCCTCGAGAGCTATGAGGGCGAGAAGAAAAAGAACTTCATGCTCCACTACAACTTCCCGCCGTTCTCTGTTGGTGAAACAGGACGTATGACGGGAACTGGCCGCCGGGAAATCGGTCACGGAGCGTTGGCGGAGCGCGCAATCACCGCGGTTCTTCCGACCGCCGATGAGTCTCCATACAGCATTCGCATCGTATCTGACATTCTCGAGTCCAATGGATCTTCGTCGATGGCCTCGGTCTGCGGCGCGAGCCTTGCATTGTATGACTCGGGCATCGCCCTCAAGGGTGCAGTGGCAGGCGTGGCCATGGGCCTTGTGAAGGAAGGCGATGACTACGCGATCCTCACGGACATTGCTGGAGCCGAAGATCACTACGGTGATATGGACTTCAAGGTCGCCGGCACTCGGAAGGGAATTACCGCCCTTCAGATGGACATCAAGATCGGTGGCCTGACGCGCGAGATTCTTGAACAAGCAATGGCCCAGGCGAAGCGCGGCCGCTTGTTTCTGCTGGACAAGATGGACGCCGTTCTCGATGGACCACGCACGGAGCGTTCGGCTTATGCGCCGCGCATCGAGACGGTCATGATCCCGACCGACAAAATCCGCGATCTGATCGGCAAGGGTGGCGCGACCATCCGGGGCATCATCGAGCAGACGGGCGCCAAGATTGATGTCGACGACACAGGCAAGGTCAGCGTAGCGTCAAGCGACGCCGACGGACTCAAGAAGGCGCTCGAGATCATCGGGAACATCACAGCGGTTCCTGAAATTGGCAAGGTCTACCTCGGGAAGGTCGTCCGCCTCGCCGAGTTCGGCGCATTCGTTGAGCTGTTCCCCGGCACCGACGGACTCCTGCACATCTCCGAGATCGCTGAGCATCGCGTCAAGGAAGTGAAGGACGAACTGCGCGAGGGCGATCAGGTAATGGTTAAGGTCCTCGCCATCGAAGGCAATCGCATCAAGCTCAGCCGCAAGGCGCTCATTCGTGAGCAAAAGGCCAAGTTGGCGCAGTCAGCTCCGCCCGTCGAGGCTCCTGAGCCCGTCGACGATGGTGGTGCTGAAGCCGCACCGCCACCTGCGGCGCGTCCACGCCACGAGTTCGATGATCGTCAGCCGCGCTCCAATCAGAGCACCATCCTGATTGAGGGCGGGGAAGATTTCGATGATGACGACGAAGAGGGCGAGGAGATCGACGAGGAGAACGAGCCTAACTTCAACCGCGCCGAGGGTACGCCGGTTCCGGTGGGTCAAACTGCCGGTGGAACTCCCAGGCCCGCTGGTGCTGCCGGAGCAGCGAAGGATAACAATCGCCGTCGTCGCCGCCGTCGTGGCGGACGTGGTGGACAGGGCGGCGGCCGCTAAAAGTTCCGCCAGAAATACGGACAAAATGAAATGCCCGAGCTTCGGCTCGGGCATTTTCATCTGCGCAATTCGAGACCGCTTCTTCGTGCCGGATTTTATGAAGGGTTCTCGAGGGGAGGAGATGGCTGCTTAGCCGAGGAATAACGTATCTGGTCTATCCGTTTTCGCCTCTGACGAGCTTCAGGAATTGATCGAGCTCCTTTTCGTCGGCTCCTTCCAGAGGATTCGCCTCTCCGCGGACCCGACTCCGGGCATTTTGAGGTACGAAACGCAGCCCGACTCCATCATTACCCCAGCGAACAACTTCAACTCGCACGCATATCGATCGTTCAACGCCTTTTCCGTTTCCATCCGACTTCGTCAGTGTCATTCGAACCACAGTCCCTGGATACCACCGCTCTGGGGTGACCACATACAAGCCGGTTGAACTGATGTCCCGAATGGCATGCGCAGTCGGAGGTCCCCCCGTCCAGAAGTGCGCTGCGAATTCGCTCATAGGCTCGCGCTCTGCATTCCTCCGGTCAGAAGGTTCAGGAAACAACCAGCGCGCCAACCTGCCCTTTCGCGGTGGAGGGTTCCATGTGGCCGTCTTCTCCTGAATCGGCTCCCGCGTCTGGACCATGGGCGCTACCACTATTTCAGAGCGATTCTCCAACGTCTTCAAACCGACACCTGCGACGCGGCGCACGTCTTCATCGGGGAGAATCGGGATTCGCAGAGCGCTTGCGAAGACGTTGGCAAGGTCGCTGTCAGCGGCGAAAGGACCTCTGCGTTGCTTGATCTCATCAGGGTCGCACACCATCACCTGATCTCCCTGGCAGGTGTGGGAAGAGTAGATCGTGTGCGAGGGGAGCGCCAAAACGCTTGCTGCCGGCGGGGTCGAAGGCGAGACGCGCGAGTGAGGGAAGAACTCTACTAGATCGAGAACTCGGCAATCCGTATCCAGATAAACCAGGTCGAGTGGGACACGTACGTCTGTTGCTGGTATACCTCTGAAGGGCGCCATCCAAAGTCCGGTACCAGAATTCGGCGTCAGTTTTGGCATCCAATCTACCAGGCTAGCCGCGGAGAATTCGCCAGCGACGACGTCCGCTCCGAGCAAGGATTCCCTGGTCGCATTGAATGCGCAATGTTTTGATGACTCCATGAAGCATCGCTCCACCGATCAGTGAAGAATTCACAGCTCAGCTCTTGCCCCATCAGGCGCCAAGCGCTATTCCTAAGATATCGGCACTTTCAGTTGCATTGGATAGTCTGGCCGATGGTCAATCGCGGACCTGCTACTGAGAAGACGTCGAGAAACGGGCCGTTTGAGGAAGCCTATTCGTTGCCGCTCCCCTCTCGACCCCAGCGTTGAGCACCGAATCTGGTTTTAATTTAAAGTGTGATCTTGTCTCTATTCTGAGTTGATAGTTACCTGGGAGATGTGATGCAAATCACGCACTTTCGGGACAGTTTCGTCTTCAGCCCTTCTAAGAAAAATGCCCGAGCTTCAGCCTCAGACAATTCCATCAGCGCATTCTGCGTCTATATCTTCGGCATCTGCGCCGTCATCTTGAGGGCTTCATTCTCGTTGTTGCGAAACTCCGGCAAAGGCTCCGACTTTACTGGAATCCGTTCGCTGCTGATTTCGCGTGACTCGTTTTTGTCGTCGTACATCCGTAGGTCCGCTGCGATGCACAACGCCTCAATATCGGCGGCATCGTCTGGAAATACCGCCACGCCGATACTGGCTCCGACCTTCAAGTGTGTGATCGCCCACTTGCAGCGGCTGATCGAGTATCTCCATTAACGCGCTCGCGACCCGCCTCGCGTTGGAGCGGTTGGTTGGCTCTTCGAGAATCAGCGAGAACTCATCGCCTCCGGTCCGTGCCACCGTATCCGAACGTCGCACGCGGCCCTGGAATATTGCACTCACTCTCTTGAGCAGCAGATCGCCGGCATGATGACCCAGGCTATCGTTCACTTCCTTGAAGTGATTCAGATCGATCACGAGCAGCGCGGTCTTCGACTCCATCCGCCGGGCACGTTCCAGCGAAAGCGCTAGCCTGTCGAGAAACAGACGCCGGTTCGGCAACCCGGTAAGTTCGTCATGCAGCGCGAGGTACTTGTTGTGTTCGATCTGATCCTCGAGCAGCAGCAGGATCATGCCCACAGCGACGACATACTTGGGCAGGTTCCAAACCTCGCTCTCGATCCGGGCATTGGGCGCCAGGACGCTTATAAGGGGCGCAACCACGAACACCGCAGACCAACCCAGAAAACCCGCGATTGTAATGAGGGAGCCTGCGCTGCCACGCCCCCGGTAGCTGTACCAGACATGCAAACAGCATCCGAAATAGACCGTGAAGAGCACTGCGTTCAAAGCCAGGGCGAGGCCGTTATCCGTCCGGTTCTGCACGGCCAGCAGAAACACCGCAAGCATGCTGTAAAGCCCGACCAGCATCCACCGTAGAAGGTGCGTGAACTCGCGTCGCGCGGTCAAGGCGATGGCCAGGGGCGCCGCACCCATCAGGGTCGCCGCAACATTCAGGGCCCACGGATGAGGTTGATCGAATCCCAGAAGAAAGACGTAGAGTGCATTCGCCGTTAACATCGAAATCAGCATCCAGAGGCTCGATCCCTCAGTGCGATAGGGAACGGATGCCCACATGAATAAAACGCCTGCGGATGTCAGCGATATCAGAGCGATGTCGCCTGCCAGGACGCCCCAGATTCCCGTTGCATTTAGAAAGATTAGCGCGGCGAAATGGAGCGCAATCAACACCCAGCCGGTGAGCCAGTGCCGAGAAGCCGAGGTCTGGCCTCGGCGCGCCACCGACGCAAACGCGCAGGAAAGCGCGGCAACTGCAGCAAGGTCCGGGAGTTTAGTCCAATCCACCAGGTTTCCTCGGTTCGCCAAACCGCTCTTCAACAATTCTAGAAGCGCTTTCCTGTTGTGATTCGGCAGAATGACGCTTTCGTTGTATGCCAGCCATGCTTCACCCGAAACTTGCGTAACCTTGCATTCGCGCGCAGACCATTGATGCTTTGGATTACCGGAAGGGAATTTGCGTGTCTGCCGCGCATGCCCTCTACTATGCTCAGATCGATGGCTGCCAGTCTCTACATCGTCGTTGAAGGGGAGGACCCGGGATTCGACACCTTCGTCAACGGCCATGCGCTGGCCCGCAATGAAGATGCGCTGGAACGACTGGCAGAATCGCTTCGGATATCCCCGCTTCTTCAGTTTTTTTCCGCAGACGAGAATTCGATGTGCTTGCTGCTCGACCAGGGCGCGGGCGATCCAGAGTGGGCGAGTCACTTGCCGGAGCCTCAATGGTTTGATCCCACAGATGGTCTGGTCACAGTTCGCGCGCTCATTCGCTTTCTTGTCGAGACGCCGGTCTCGTTCGGATCTGAGACGCTGCCCGTTCTCGGCGAACTCCGCGAATATGAACGTGTCCTGGAAAAGGCGCGTAAGTACAAGCTTCGCTGGCACCTGGCCGTGAGCTGGCGCTAGCAGATCTGAAGCGACCCGACCGGCGAGGCGGTTATAACGAATTCTCTGGATTACGGAGTTGCGGCGTCAGTCGGGCCCACGCATTCCTTCTGCGCGTGTTTTTCTGCCCACTAGATCAATCTCGCCGGTCGTGACATGTGCACGCAATCGGTATTCTCCGTCCGCTGTTCTCTTCGTGAAAGTGCGGAAGAAGCCGCCCTTGTCAGCGTCGTACGCTGATGCTCTAACTTCGCCGATTGCCACCGATGCGTTGACGCTGCGGTAGCTCCATTCGTGCGAGGACGAAACCGTAATCTGGCCTGCGTAGAGATCGATGTCCTTGTCGCCCTTGATCTCCTCCACCTTGACCTCTCCCGCGGGCATCCGTACTCTCAAGTTTGTTTTCCACGGAACCTCTATTCTGACCTGAAGGTTATTGCCGTGGCTCACGTGGCTCCCCTCGATTGTCAGTATGGCACCGTTTGGGCTTGGAGCGAATTGAAGGAGGATATGGTGAGGCGCGTCCTCATTGTCGCCACCGTGGCACGTTACGTGGATCGAATCCTGGTCGGTTCCAACGATTTGGAGACCAGCCGGCCGCGAGTCAATTACGAGAAAGGCGCTCGAGCTGAGTGGGGCCGTGAGCGTCTGATCGCAAGGGACCTTCGTCTCTGCGAGCCCGGCAAGATTGCAGGCGAAGAAAGCCGCGCCAGCAACGGCACATACAGGTCTCATGGTGCAGTGTACGGTGTTCTCGCGACAATAGTTCCCGAAACGGCCCCTGCTGGGGGAGTTGCCGGAATTGAAGCTCAGCCGAAGACGTTCCCCATGCGGCGGATCTGGGCGCCTACGGATTCCAGCTTTTGTTCAATCCGCTCGTAGCCTCGGTCCATGTGGTAGACGCGATCGAGGATCGATTCGCCGTCGGCTACAAGGGCGGCGAGAACGAGCGACGCAGATGCGCGGAGGTCAGAGCACATAACGGCTGCGGCGGATAGCGGAGCGGGACCGCGAACAGTTGCAGTGTGGCCGTCGACCTTGATGTTTGCGCCCATGCGGACGAGCTCCTGCACGTGCATGAAGCGGTTTTCGAAGATATTTTCCTTCACGATGCTGACGCCATCGGCCTGCGTGGCCAGCGCCATGTACTGCGCCTGCATATCGGTCGGAAAGCCGGGATATTCCTCCGTGGAGATGTCGGCCGCTTTGAGCTTTCCATTGCTGAGGACGCGTACGGAGTCGGAGCCGAGGACTTCGACGCTTGCGCCGGCCTCGGTAAGTTTGGCAATTAAGGCGCCGAGGTGATCGGGGTTGCAATCGGCGACGGTGAGGTCGCCTGCAGTGATCGCGCCTGCGACGAGGAAGGTTCCTGCTTCGATGCGGTCGGGGTTGATGCGGTAATGTGCGCCCTTGAGGCTGGTGACTCCGTGCACGCGGATCGTGGAGGTGCCGGCGCCTTCGATCTTCGCGCCCATGGCGGTGAGGAGAGCCGCGAGGTCGGTGACTTCGGGCTCGCGCGCACAGTTTTCCATCAGCGTTTCGCCGTCGGCGAGGACCGCAGCCATGAGGAGGTCCTCGGTGCCGGTAACCGTGATCTTGTCGAAGACGATGTGGGCGCCTTTGAGTTTGCTCGCTCGTGCTTCCAAGTAGCCGTGTTCCTGAGCGATAGTCGCTCCCATCTTTTCAAGACCCTTGATGTGCAGATCGATGGGACGGCCGCCGATGGCGCATCCGCCCGGCATGGCCACGCGGGCCATTCCGGCGCGGGCCACGAGCGGGCCGAGGACCAGAGAAGTTGCGCGCATGGTTTTGACGATCTCGTACTTTGCTTCCGGGTTTGAGAGCGTGCGAAAGTTGATGCGAGTGCGGTGATCGGCGGTCCCAGTGCCCAACTCGACTTCTGCACCCATCGCCACAAGGAGCTTGCGTTCAGTTTCGATGTCGCGCACCTGGGGAATGTTCTCGAGGATGACTTCTTCTTCTGTGAGGATGGCAGCCGCCATGCAGGGCAGGGCAGAGTTTTTTGCACCAGATATGCGTACAGTTCCGACCAGCGGATTACCACCGCGAATGACAAATTTATCCATGAAGTCCTGGGTTGCTCCGTGCTTTTAAGTGTAATTCCGCTAGGCCAGCATGCGGTTGCCGAGGGATATACTTGCCGTGGTTTCAATGCTGAACATTTGAGGGCTCGAAGATGACTCGTACGTGTGCGGGTATGGCAACTATAAGATTGGCCGTTGTTTTGATGTTTATGGAAACGTTTGCATGCGCGCCATTGCTGAACGGACAACAGGCAGTGCAAGCTTCGGCAACCGCTGCAAATCCTATTCCCGCGATCGTTCAGAAAAACGGGCATTACGCGCTGATGGTCGATGGTGAACCATACCTGATGCTGGGCGTCCAGGCGAATAATTCGAGCGCGTGGCCGGCGTATCTCGACAAGGTATGGCCTGCGGCAGAGACGCTCCATGCCAACACGGTAGAGTTGCCTGTCTATTGGGAGCAGTTGGAGGCGACGCAGGGGAAGTTCGACTTCAGTGTTGTGGATCTCATGCTGAAACAGGCTCGCGAGCACCATCTGCGTCTCGTGGTTCTTTGGTTTGGCACATGGAAGAACGGCAGCTCGCACTACACACCGGAGTGGATCAAGCTGAACCAGGAGAAGTATCCGTTTTTGAGAAATGAAAAGGGCGAGACAGTGGATTCGCCGTCGCCGTTTTCCCAGGCATTTCTCGATGCGGATAGAAGCGCATTTCGGGCGCTAATGCGGCACTTGAAAGAGACGGATGCGCAACGTACGGTGTTGCTGGTGCAGGTAGAGAACGAGACGGGTGTGTGGGGCGGCGTACGAGATTATGGCACTGTGGCACAGAAGGCATTCGCGGGGCAGTTCCGGAAAAGCTGGTGAAAGGGCTGGGCAAACAGCCGGGAACGTGGAATGAGGTCTTCGGCGACGATGCCGATGAGACTTTCGAAGCGTGGTACACAGCGGCATACATTGAGCAGGTAGCGGCGGCGGGTAAGGCCGAGTACCCCTTGCCGTTGTATGTGAATGCAGCACTGCGAGATCCGATCCATCCCGGTAAAGCGCCGAGCTATGAATCGGGGGCGCCGACAGACAACAATATCGGCCTGTGGAAGGTTGCAGCGCCTTCGATTGATTTGATCGCTCCGGACATTTACATACCGGAGTATGCGAAGTACATGAAGGTGATTGGATTCTATGGACGCCCCGACAATCCGCTGTTGATACCGGAGACAGGCAATTCGCCGGCGTATGCGCGGTACGTCTTTACGGCAATTGGACAGGGGGCGATTGGTTGGTCTCCGTTCGGGTTGGATCTCACACGATACGCCAATGAGCCGACGGGACCGGAAGCGATGGAATCAAGTGCGTTGAAGCCGGTTGCGCGGGAGTATGCGCTGCTTGCCCCGATTGCCGGGAGAATTGCGAAAGCAAACCTCGAAGGCAAAGTTGTCGGAGTAAGCGAGGATCCAGAGAATCACACGCAACGAATTCCATTGGGTCATTGGAACGTTGTGGTCAGCTATGGCATGCCGTCGTTTGGAAACTGGATGCAGCCGAAAGGCAACACACCACCCGATGGCGGCGCAGTGGTTTTGGAATTGGGGCCGGATGAGTATCTTGTTGCCGGACACCATGTTCGTGTGGACTTCACGCCAACCTTCGCGCCGGGGAAAAAGCGTCTCTGGCTGAAGGTGGAAGAGGGAAGCTATGACGCCGCAGGGAACTGGAAGTCAGCGCGAATCTGGAATGGCGATCAGACGGACTATGGATTGAACCTGAAGGCCGATGAAGATGTATTGCTGAAGGTGCGTTTAACGACGTTCTGATGCCTATCGCTTGGCTCTGAGCCACACCCCTACAGTTCGAGGACGTTGTCTTCGATAGCGAGGCGGACGTTGCCGTCGGATTTCGCCAGGCGGCGGACGGCCTCGGGTTTGTCGACTTTGGCCTTCAACATCACCAGTGCAACGGGAACGCTGCGTCCTGCGCTCTTGATGGTCTGCACGGCGGTCTCTCGATCAATTTTGCAGGCGTTCATCAGGATGCGGATGCCGCGCTCGACGAGTTTGGAGTTCTGCATGTGGACGTTGACCATGAGGTTTTCGTACACATAGCCAAGCCGCGTCATGGCTCCCGTGGTGATCATGTTGAGGATCATCTTCTGTGCACTGGCGGCCTTCATGCGGGTTGAGCCGGAGATGACTTCCGCTCCAACCTCGGCGATGATTCCAATATCGGCGACCTCGGCGAGGGGAGTGCCCTGGTTACAGGTGACGGCGGCGGTGTAGGCTCCGCGGGCCCGCGCGTAGGCCGTCGCGGCGACGACATAGGGGGTACGCCCCGAGGCGGAAAGGCCGATTACGACGTCTTTGCGCGTGGGACGGCGGCGGGCGATGTCGCGCTGGCCCAGCTCTTCGGAGTCCTCGTTGACCTCGACCGCAGAGGCCAGGGCTTTGGGGCCGCCTGCCATGATGTATTGGACTTGTCCCGGGGCGGTGGAGTAGGTGGGGGGACATTCGGAGGCGTCGAGAGCGGCAATGCGGCCGCTGGAACCCGCCCCAATATAGATGAGCCTGCCGCCATCGCGGAGACTGCGTGCTACGTGGTCAATGACTTCGGCAATTTCGGGGAGAGCCTTCTTGACGGCACCAGAAATCTTGGCGTCTTCGTGATTGATAATACGGGCTATCTCCAGCGCCGATTTGGTATCAAAGCCTTGGGATGCTTCGTTTTGGCTTTCGGTAGTCAGGTGCTGGAGGAGGGAAGCCGAGTCCGTCTTGGTTTCCTCTTTCCCGTGAGCGCCGGCGCCTTCGTGCGTCGTCGTACTGGTTAACATCAAAGTCTGTCCCCACTTTCTATTGTATCTTCAATCCCGGCAAGTAGCCAGAATTGAGGTGAGGCGAAATGTCACTTCAATGTCACTTGACCGCACAAATCAGAGGGCTTGTTGACCGGACAGCGCCAACCTGACGGCGTCGTGAAATGAGGGGCGAACCTCCCGAATCAACTGGCACTGGCGATCGGGCCAGGTGCGATTCGTGAGCAAAACAGCCGAAACAGCGGAGTCGAAGTCGATCCAGAGCGAGCAGCCGCTATAGCCCAGATGTCCAATGGAATGGGCGGAGAAGTACTGTCCGGCTGATGATTCCTTCGATGGAGTGTCCCAACCAAGCGCCCGGGAACCCTCCGGCCCTTGCCGTTCAGCAAAGCTCTCGATGGTGTCGCGAGTGAACAGTGCCCTGCCGTGCTCGGGTTCACCATTGTCGAAGCCTCTGAGAATCTCGCCTGCAAATCGCAGCAAGTCGGACACATTTGAGAACAAACCGGCGTGGCCGGCGATGCCATTCAGAACAAATGCGTTCTCATCCTGCACTTCGCCCTGGATAAGCCGATGCCTGAACTCATTGTCGATCTCTGTCGGCGGGATGAGCGGCCGCTGTTCTGAGGCAGGCAAGAAGCCGGTTCCGGTCATTCCCAGAGAATCGAAAACCTGCTTTCGGGCCCACGTCGCAAGGTCCTCGCGGGTCAGGACCTCAAGCGCCTTGCCGAGAAGGATGAACCCGGGGTCGGAATACTCGCTGCGTTCACCTGGCACGGCCTCGATGGGCAGTTCCAGGCAGGCGCGATAGAGACCCGCCGGAGTGCTCACGGTGCGGAAGAACTCGACGTATCCTGGAAGGCCGGAGTTGTGGGCAAGCAGGTGCCGAATGGTGACCTGACGTGCGAGCCTGCCGTTACTTCGGCCGACGACAAAGCCCGGCAGAAGCTCACCAAGCGGGGTATCCAGATCGAGCAGACCGCGCTGATAAAGCAACATGGCGACGGCGGTTGTGGAGACCACCTTGGTGATGCTGGCAACGTCAAAGACAGTGTGCGGCTCGACGAAAAAGGAGTTTTCTTCGTAGGTAAAGCTGCCCAGCGCGTCGGCAAGAACGACCTCGCCCCCGGCTAGCACGCCGAACGCACAACCGGGAAATGCGCGGGAAGCGATGGCATTCCCCAACACCTTATAAACACTAGCGAATCGGTCGGTTTGATGGGGCATATCAGCAACGCTCGAGCGGAGTTCGTCCCCGATTGCATCCATGACACATATCTCCCAAGGGGTACCAATTTAGCGTACTCTGAAATCGAGCCCGCGGAAAAAAGATTGGACAGCTATCTTTGGAACCAGGCGGCCCGTCTATCTCCTAAGGAGCACAGGGAGGAATAAATGCGTCTGGAAAGAAAGACATTCACGTTGACGCTTTTATCGGCAGCGGCCCTTCAGTTGGGTGTATCGGCGATACTGCTGGCCCAGGCACCGGCCTCGAACGGCACACCGGCAGTGACTTCCCAGCCGCCAACAGCGGTGGCAGCAGCCGACTCCGCATCTTCGACTCCAGCTAATGCGAATGCAGCGATGGTTCCGAAAAAGACCTACACTGTGCCGGCCGGAACCAAGGTTCTGTTGCAGTTGCGTAGTTCCCTCAATACCAAGAGCGCCAGAGCCGGCGATGGAGTGTACCTCGCCTCTGCCTTTCCGGTAGTGGTGGGGAACCGCGTGATGATCCCCTCCGGCGTGTTCGTGCAGGGCGTTGTGGACCGGGTGGTTCGGGCCGGGCGCATGACCGGCAAGTCCCAGCTCGACATGCACTTTACTTCCATCATCTTTCCCAACGGCAGCGTGGCTGAGATTCCAGGTGTAGTCAGTGGCCTTCCGGGCGCCAGCAAGCAGGACGTGAAGGACGGCGAAGGAACCATCGAGCAGGATAAAGATAAGGGACGCAACGCGGGCAAGACTGCGGAGATCGCGCTGCCGACCGGCGCGACTGTCGGATCGATTGCCGGAATATCGTCGGGACACTCTTTGGCCGGTGGCTTGGGGGGACTCGGTGCTGGACTCGCCACGGTGGGGATTGTGTCGCTATTTACGCGAGGCGCCGATGTAAACATTGAGGCCGGAACGCAGGTGGAGATGGTCCTGCAGCGGCCGCTGATCCTGGAACAAGACAACTTTGCGGAAGGAACCGCACCAGGAGCGTCTCCTGCGATGGTTCCTTCGTCTGCGCAGCCGAAGCCAATGCAAAAGCCAGGTCATCCGGATCTTGTGTGCCCTCCGGGAAGTTTGGGTTGCAGTTAATCTTCATTGCGTTCAATAATTCGAGATAGAGATGGCAACGATTCAAGAACCTGTTGTGACTGAACTTTCTTCCCCGACGACAACCACCTCGGTGGCGGCTGAACCGGCTTTGCGCCAAGCCCAACAAACGGTAGGCGCGGGCCTTGGCGTGTGGTTGCGCGATCTGCTGATTTCGGCCGGAGTTTCAATCCTGATCATCCTTTTTCTCTACCAGCCGGTACGCGTTGAAGGCACCAGCATGCTTCCACGGCTCGAAGATCACGATCGGCTGTTCATCAACAAGTTCGTCTATCACATCACGTCGATTGACCGTGGCGATGTCGTGGTGTTTCACTATCCGCGCGACCCTGAGAAGAGTTACATCAAGCGCGTAATCGCGCTGCCGGGCGATCGCTTGCGCATCGATCACGGCCAGGTTTGGGTGAACGGCAAGGCTCTCGCCGAAAACTACGTTCCTGACATTTACCGCGATATGCGCTCCTATTCAGAGACCATCATCCCCGACGACAGCTATTTCGTGATGGGAGATCACCGCTCCATCTCCTCGGATAGCCGGGAATTTGGCGTCGTGGAACGCGACCTGATCTACGGCAAGGCCGTGTTTGTGTACTGGCCTGCTCGCGATGTGGGCCAAGTCAAGTAGGATCGCGTTTTCCACGAACGACGCCGTACGGCGAAACCTGCTAAAATCGATTGAATCCACTCCTCGGAGAGGCGATGCAGGCGATCCTCGCGCTCGAAGACGGGCGCATCTTCCGCGGTGAAGGCTATGGACACCCAGGCGAATGCCAGGGCGAAGTGGTTTTCAATACTTCCCTAACCGGCTATCAGGAAATCGCAACTGATCCTTCCTATGCTGGTCAAATCGTCGTTCTTACCAATCCCCAGATCGGCAACTACGGCACCAACCAGGCAGACAACGAATCGGCCAAGCCCTATATCGAGGGCCTGATCGTGCGCGAGTTCTCAGCAGGTCAGCTCGAACTGGCGCTCCGAACAGGTTACAGACGAGTACATGGAGCGCTATGCTGTGCCCGTGCTCGCCGAGATTGATACACGTGCGCTGGTGCGGCATCTGCGCACACATGGTGTAATGCGTGGGGTGATTTCGACTGCAGTTTCGGATGCCGATACTCTCGTCCAAAGAGCTAGAAAAATTCGCAAGATGGACGGAACCGACCTGGCGAAGGTTGTTTCGACGAAGACAGCGTACAGTTTTGATGAGTCGGATCCGCGATACCAGGGAGAAGACCCTCTCTTGCCGAGCGCGCTCGTCCAAGGGGCAGAGGAGCGGAAGCTTCATGTGGTCGCGTACGACTTCGGGATTAAGCAGAACATCTTGCGAATGCTGGCGCGTGAGGGATGCAGGGTGACTGTCGTTCCTGCCGAAACCACCGGGGCCGACGTAATGGCGCTGAAGCCGGATGGAGTGTTTCTGTCGAATGGGCCGGGAGATCCGGAGCCGGTGGAATACGCCGTGAAGGCGATTCGCGACATGATGGGACGGGTGCCGGTATTTGGCATCTGCCTTGGGCATCAACTTTGCGGGCTGGCGCTTGGCGGCAAGACCTACAAACTGAAGTTCGGGCACCACGGCGGAAATCACCCGGTGCGCAACAACGTGACGGGCAAGGTTGAAATTACGGCACACAACCATAACTTCGCGGTCGATCCGGATTCGATCAACGCAAATGATGTTGACCTTACGCACGTGGACTTGAACGACAACACGCTGGAAGGACTGCGGCACAAGACGCTGCCGCTGTTCAGCGTGCAGTACCACCCCGAAGCTGCACCAGGGCCGCATGATTCGCATTATTTGTTCCGCGACTTCAGAAAGATGATGGAGGAGTGGAAGGGATGAAGCGAAGGATGCGCGCAAATCTAGGATTTGGCAAGAGCAGCGGGGCTTTGGCTCCGCTGTTTTTTGGGCTTTGTCATCGGGATGTTGTGTGCGGGCGGCGCCACTTCCTTATGTGCACAAGTCGATGTGCCAGGACCGGAGCGTCTGAGCCATGTTGACGGTTACGTTGTGAATCCTGTCGGGCGTCCAGTGGCGGATGTTGAGGTCACGCTCGTTCGAGACGACAAGATTGCATATCAGACAAAAACCGACAAGTCGGGCGAGTTCCGGTTCGACCATGTCAGGGGCCAGTACACGTTTCGGGTGGCGCGGACGGAGTATGCTCCCGCAATCCAGGAGATTGTGGTCACGGATGAGGTCGTTACAGCCCTCGAGCGGAAGAAGCTTTACGTGATTTTGGGGCCCGGTGCCTGCAAGGATGCTTGCTCCTCGGTGATGACGAGCAAGCGAGATTTTGATCGGGCTATTCGTGAAAGAACGAAACATTAAGTCAGGGAATTGTCGAAAAGATGCCACGCAGAAATGACATTCAGAAGATTTTGGTGATCGGCTCCGGTCCGATCGTCATCGGCCAGTCGGCGGAGTTTGACTACTCCGGCACGCAGGCCTGCAAGGCTCTCAGACAGGAGGGCTATGAGGTGGTGCTGGTGAATTCAAACCCGGCCACCATCATGACCGATCCCGAACTGGCCGATCGCACGTATATCGAGCCGCTCACGCGCGAGTATGTTGAAGAGATCATCCGCATTGAGACCGCGATGCTCGGGGAGGGCGCGGGAAAGTTCGCTCTGCTGCCGACGGTAGGCGGGCAGACGGCCCTGAATCTCGCGGTCGACCTGGCCGATGCCGGCATTCTTGATCGCTACAACGTGGAACTGATCGGCGCGAAGCTTGAGGCAATCAAGAAGGCCGAAGACCGGCTGCTTGTTCAAAGACGCAATGCTGCGCATCGGGCTCGATGTCTCAAAGTCTGCGCTGGTCAACAATCTTCGCGACGGGCTCGACTTCGCCAGCAAGATTGGATTTCCGGTTCTGATTCGCCCCAGCTTTACGCTGGGCGGATCGGGCGGCGGCATCGGCTACAACCGCGAAGAGCTGATGGAGATTCTGGCGCGTGGCCTTGATCTTTCTCCGGTACACGAGTGCCTGATTGAAGAAAGCGTACTCGGCTGGAAGGAGTATGAGCTCGAGGTAATGCGCGATCTCGCGGACAACGTCATCATCATCTGCTCCATTGAGAACTTCGATCCCATGGGCGTGCACACGGGTGACTCAATTACCGTGGCACCGGCGCAAACGCTCACTGACCGCGAGTACCAGAAGATGCGCGACGCAGCCATCGCTGTCATGCGCGAGATTGGCGTCGAGACGGGCGGATCGAATGTGCAATTTGCGGTGAATCCGGCGAACGGACGGATGACTGTGATCGAGATGAATCCGCGCGTGTCGCGTTCATCGGCGCTAGCATCGAAGGCCACCGGATTTCCCATTGCAAAGATCGCGGCGAAACTTGCTGTGGGTTATACACTCGACGAGATTCCCAACGACATTACGCGCAAAACGCCGGCATGCTTTGAGCCGACCATCGATTATGTGGTCGTGAAGATTCCGAAGTGGCAGTTCGAGAAATTTCCCGGCGCCGACGACACGCTGGGGCCGCAGATGAAATCTGTCGGCGAAGTGATGGCCATGGGCCGGACCTTCAAGGAAGCGCTGATGAAGGCCTGGCGCGCGCTCGAAACCGGCAAAAAGACCGGGACTGAGATTTTAGAGCCACGCCGCCTCACGCAGATGCTTGTAACGCCACGACCCGAGCGGCTGGGTTACATCCGCTTTGCATTTGAGCGCGGTATGAGCGTCCGCGAAGTTGCGCGGCTTACCGGGATGGACCCGTGGTTCCTGCACCAGATTCGCGAAGTGACGCTGGCGCAAGGTTCGCTGCAGGAGGTTACGCCGGAGACCATCAGCGCCGAGCAACTCCTGAAATTGAAACGCTACGGCCTCAGTGATGAACGCATCGCGACCGAGTGGAATCTCGTGGGGCACGACGGCGTAAAACAGGTGAGGGAACTGCGCGAAGAGAAGGGCATTCGCCCGGTCTTCAAGCTCGTGGATACGTGTGCGGCTGAGTTCGAATCGATGACGCCCTATCTCTACTCCACCTACGACGAGGAAGACGAAGCGCCGCCGACGGACAAGCCGAAGATCATCATTCTCGGCTCCGGTCCCAACCGTATCGGGCAGGGTATCGAGTTCGATTACTGCTGCTGCCACGCGGCGTTTGCGCTGAAGGACGACGGGTACGAGACCATCATGGTGAACTGCAATCCGGAGACAGTCTCGACGGATTACGACACCAGCGACCGGCTGTATTTTGAGCCTCTGGTACTGGAAGACGTGCTGGCGGTCTACAATCACGAGGCTCAGTCGGGCGCGAAGATCGGCGTGATTGTGCAGTATGGCGGGCAGACTCCGCTGAACCTGGCGCAGCGGTTGCGCGCAGCGGGCGTGCCCATCATCGGCACGTCGCCCGAGTCGATCGATCTTGCCGAAGATCGCAAGCAATTTGGAAAGCTGCTAGAGGATTTGGATATCCCGCAGCCGGCCGGTGGAACGGCGACCAGCGTCGATCAGGCACTCGCCGTCGCTGAGCGCATCGGCTACCCGGTGCTGGTGCGGCCGAGCTATGTGCTAGGCGGGCGCGCAATGGTGATCGCCTACGACGCCCAGGCTGTGGCTGAATACATGAAGCAGGCGGTGGAGTACTCGCAGGAGCGACCGGTTCTGGTCGACCACTTCCTCGAGGATGCGGTCGAGGTAGATGTCGACGCGCTCTGCGATTCAGAAGACGTGATTATCGCTGGAATCATGCAGCACATTGAAGAAGCCGGGATCCACTCCGGCGATTCATCATGCGTGCTGCCCTCGGTCAGCATTCGTGAGGAGACGCTGGAGACAATTCGCCAGCACACACGCAAGCTGGCACTTGCGCTCAAGGTGGTGGGGCTGGTCAATCTTCAGTTCGCCATTCAGCGGGATGCTGCTGGAAACGACCACGTCTATGTCATCGAGGTCAATCCACGAGCTTCGCGCACGGTGCCGTATGTTTCGAAGGCGACAGGCATTCCGCTCGCCAAGATTGGTGCACGGTTGATGACCGGGCGCAAGCTGCGTGAGTTGTTGCCGGAGCAGCTGGCTTCGGGCAAGGATCTAGAAACCGGCACGCATTATTACGTGAAGTCTCCGGTTTTTCCGTGGTCGAAGTTTGCGGGGGTTGATACCGTTCTCGGTCCCGAGATGAAATCCACCGGTGAAGTGATGGGTGTGGCAGCGACCTTCGGAGAGGCGTTTGCGAAGGCGCAGCTTTCAGCTGGGCAAGTTCTGCCTGCGCGCGGAACGATTTTCTTCACGGTGAACGATCACGATAAGACGGCAGCGGTCGAACTGGCGCGCCGATGCGCACATCTCGGCTTCCACCTGGTGGCCACCGAGGGAACGGCAAACGTGTTCGAGCGCGCGGGACTGGCGGTTGAGCGTGTGTTCAAAGTGAAGGAAGGACGACCGAACGTTGTCGACCTCATTAAAGGCGACCGCATTCAGCTCATCGTCAACACGCCCCGGGGGCAGGACACCTTCTTCGACGAGAAGGCCATTCGAAGGGCCGCAGTGCTCGCACGCATTCCGACGATTACGACGATTGCAGCTGCACAGGCAGCCGTGGAGGGCATTGCGGCGATGCAGCAGCGCAGTATTACGGTCTATGCACTGCAGAACCTGCACGCATCGAAGGTCGACTGAATCCAAAAGGAAAGCAGAAAGGGAACTGAGCGGTCTCACCGAATAAGATAGAGTCATGCTGATCGAGGGTGTTTTTGCCGCCGTTACCACGCCTTTCTATCCGGACGAGCGGGTCTATTACCGCAAGCTCGAGGCCAATGTGGCTCGTTATTCGCGCAGCCAGCTGGCTGGGATGGTGGTGCTTGGATCGACGGGCGAGGCGCCGGCGCTCGATGACGCGGAAACCCGAGACGTGCTGCGCACCGCGGCAGAGGCTGCGGCTGCGGAGAAAGTTCTGATCGCCGGTGTGAACCGGGAGAGCCTTCGAGCAGTTATCGAGCTTGCAGAGACCGCTGCGAGGTTCCAGTACGATGCGGTATTGGTCCGAACGCCAACTTACTATTCAACGCAAATGACTCCGTCGGTGGTGGCCAATTATTTTCGGGCCGTGGCCGATCGCTCACCACTTCCGGTGGTGCTCTACAACATTCCGCGTTGCGTGCCGTACCAAATCCCGGTGGAGATGGTCGCGGAACTCGCACACCACCCGAACATCATCGCCATCAAGGACTCGAGCGGAAGCCTTGAGCGAATCAAAGGAATTGTAGATGCCACGCGCGGCGTGGCGAAACGCACAGTGACGGTGACGCCAGTGTTTGAGGCAGTCACCACAAGGATGATGAACGCTGTCGTCACTCTGCCCGCTACGTTTGTGTCCGCGGGTGACCTGGCTGGAGGGCCGGCGTTGGCGGTTGCGCCGCCATCTGCTCCTCTGAAGACGCGCACCAAAGAAGTAGGGTTCCAGGTGCTCACCGGATCGGCTTCGATAATTCTTCCGTCGCTTGAGGCTGGAGCGTCTGGCGCGATCCTGGGCTTCGGTGCGTGCGCACCTGAAGCCTGCTACGAAGTCTACTTCGCCTGGAAGGACCGTGATCCAAAGCTGGCAGCGGAGCGGCAGGAGCGCATCGCGAAGCCGAATCAGCGAATCACTGCGGAACTTGGGATCGCAGCAGTGAAGTATGCCTGCGACTTCAACGGCTACTACGGCGGATATCCGCGCCAGCCGCTGCTGCCTCTGACGGTGGAGCAGAAAGCTGAAGTTGAAAGTCTTCTCGCAGAGATCCGGAACTAATCACGAGTCCTCGTTGGCCGCTGCGTGCAGGTGCATTAGTAGTATGAGATAAATCAGAAGGGAACCGCCGTCCCCCAAAATCCCTGATCAGTTTTTTCCCAGATCCGCGCTGCAGGAGGAACTGAAGCTGTGACTATAGAGCACATCGTTGTCCTCATGCTCGAAAACAACTCCTTTGATCGCATGCTCGGTAGCTTGCCAGGCGTCAATGGAATCGATTCGGCGAATCCGAGGTCGAATCCCGACCCGAGAGGCGAATCCTTATCGCAGACTCCCACGACGATGCGGGTGATGTTATGCGATCCGAATGATCCGGCTTCGAAAAAGGTCGACCCCGAGCACAACCTGCCGGATGTGCTGGAGCAGATTGAGGGCCCGAATCTCGGGTTCGCCCGTAACTTTGCGAGAAACTTCTCACAATGCAAAACAGATACCTGGGCCGAAGTCATGAAGTATTACGGCCCGGGCTCTCTGCCAGTGCTGCATCAACTCGCTCGATCTTTCGCCATCTGCGACCAATGGTTTAGCTCGCTTCCCGGTCCAACGTGGCCGAACCGCTTGTTCGTGCACAGCGGGACTTCGCTAGGGCATGTAGATATGCCTGACGGGATTTTTCATCCCAACCTCCACCTATACAACCAGGACACAATTTACGACCGGCTCGATGCTGCTTCGAAAAGCTGGGCGATCTATTACGGTGACTTTCCGCAGTCCCTGACCATGACGCATCTCTGGGAACACCCATGGCACTTTCACAAGATGCCGCAATTCTTTCAGGATGCAAGCGGGCCGGAACCGGCATTTCCCAACTACGTCTTCCTGGAGCCGTCCTACTTCGGCGCAAACCAGAACGATCAGCATCCTCCGAGCGACGTGTTGCGAGGAGAGGTATTGCTGGCCCAGGTGTATAACGCCATTCGCGGAAACGAGGCTCTGTGGGAAAAGACCTTGCTCGTGATTCTTTATGACGAACACGGAGGCTTCTACGACCACGTGAATCCGCCGACATGCGTTCCCCCCGACAACAATGTGAGCAACTTCAGCTTTGCGCAGTACGGAGTTCGGGTGCCGGCGGTGCTGGTGTCACCCTGGCTGGAGCCCCAGGTGATTTCGGAGGTCCTTGATCACAGCAGCCTCTTGCGTTACCTAACCGACCTCTGGAGCCTGGGCCCATTGGGGAATCGCACAGCGGCGGCGAAATCCTTCGCGTCCTCCTGGAAGATTGCGCCTGCATTACGGCAGGGAACGCCACAAAACATTCCCGAACCGACAACACTTCCGAACCCCGGCATGGAAGACCTGAATCCAAATCAGACGGCGTTAGTGGGCTTCAGCCGGTTTCTCGAGACACAAAACGTGGCGATGGCCGGCGCGCAAAGCGCTGAAGCAGCCGATGCGATGACGCTGAAGGTCGGTCAACGCCTGCTGTGGTCCATCGAACAGAACAAGCATGGGGAGGTGGCGGTACAAAGAGTCGAGGACTTCCTGGCGTATTCGCGGCAGAACAAAGGAAACTAGCTTTATCCATCATGTCCGATAACGGATATTCTGTATAGTTAAAGCGAGTAATTTGCTCTAACCTCGATCTTTCTGCTGGATTTGAAGATATGAATGCTTCAGACCTCCGCAAGCTCTCTTCCCTACATTTTGTAGCGGCCGAGATCTTCGTCGTTCAGGCCCTCAAGCCAGCCGCGCAATTCCTCTGCGGTGGGGCCCTCGGGCGGCCCTGCCATGTTCAGCTTCGCGGATTGCATGACCTGCTCTGATACAAAAATCGGACAGTCGGCGCGGAGCGCTAGAGCGATCGCATCCGACGGGCGCGCATCAAGGGTCATCAATTCTCCGTCCTGGCGAATCCACAGAACTGCGAAGAACGTATCATCTTTAAGTTCCGTGATTACAATCCGTTCCAACTGGGCATTCATGTGACGCATGAGATTGCGCGTCAAGTCATGCGTCATCGGCCGCGGAGCGGACACTTTTTCGATTTCAATGGCGATCGCGTTGGCCTCGAAAATGCCAACCCAGATGGGCATGACGGTGTCGGAGCCGACGTCTTTGAGTACCACGATCGGCATATTCGTGGATGGATCCATCATCAAACCGCGGATTCGAACTTCGATGTCCATGGTTTTCCCCTTCACTACTTTGCTTAGACGGCTTCACCGACCAGGCTGTTCGGAAAAGTGTTTGTGATTTTTACCCTTATATACGACCCGGGAGCCGGTGCGATGGGCAGAGAAGTGGTGAAATTCACCGGCTTGTTCTGCGTACTTCTGCCGGCGATCTGACCGCGGGCAGGGTTTGCACCCTCGACCATCACTTGCATTTCTTCCCCTAAGTGCTTGGCGTAGTTTAACCTTTGAATCTCACGTTGACGATCCAATACAACCTGAAGGCGTTTGACTTTCTCACTTTCCGGAACAGAATCGATCATCGTGAGAGCCGGTGTGTTTGGCCGGCCGGAGTACTTGAAACCGAAGACGCAATCGTACTGGACCTCCTGCAGCAAGTCCATCGTCTGGATAAAGTCGTCGGGTGTCTCGCCTGGAAATCCTACGATGATATCCGTCGACAGCGAGATCTTCCGTTTCGCCGCCTTGATCCAACTGATGCGTTCTAGGTACCATTCGGATGTGTACTCGCGAGCCATCATTTTGAGTACCCGCGAAGAGCCGGACTGCACCGGGAGATGGACGTGATCACAGAGCGATGGAAACGCGTCGATGGCCTCGACGATGTCGCGGGTGAAGTCGCGGGGATGGCTGGTGGTGAATCGGACCCGCCGAATGCCGGAAACCTGACCGACAGCGGCAAGCAGTTCGGCGAAGCTCAACTTCCCTTCTGGATCTCGGTAGCTATTGACGTTCTGGCCGAGGAGCTGGATTTCGGTGTAGCCCTGGTCGGCGATGCGCCGTGCTTCAGCCAGCACGGATGAGGATCCGCGGCTGCGCTCTTTGCCGCGCGTATATGGAACCACACAGTATGCGCAGAATTTATCGCAGCCCTCGATGATGGTGATGTATCCGCGGTAGGGGTTCTGGCGCGAGGTGAACTCAGTTTCGAATGTCTCGTCGGTCTGCCGGTCGTCGAGGCCCGTAATGCGGTTCTCGCCGGCTTCGAGGCGGTCGAGCATTTCTGGAAGCTTGCGGTAAGAGGCCGATCCGGATACCAGCGACACGTACGGCGCGCGCTCGAAGATCTTCTCGCCTTCCTGCTGCGCTACACAGCCAAGCACGCCGAAGCGTTTCCCGGCCTTGTGCAGTTTTTTGTAGTCGTTGAGTCGATTGAAGACCTTTTGTTCGGCCTTATCGCGGATGGAGCAGGTGTTGTAAAGGATCAGGCCTGCGTCTTCTTCGGAGTCGACCTGGCGGTAGCCCTCATGCAGTAATGTGCCAATGACCTTTTCGGAGTCATGGGCATTCATCTGGCACCCGAAAGTCTCAAGGTAGAAGGTTTTTTCGGACGCCATAGTAAGTCTGAGTATAGTGCATTTCTTCTGCGCAAATCCTGGGTGCTGGAACGCTCGGTCGGACGGGTGGAAGCGAAAAGCACGTCCAATTCTGGACACCGCGCACCGAAATCGCACAACAGTTATTTGGTGATTCTCAGCCTTCGAGACGTCGAATCAACAACTTGCGTTCCATCGTTATTTGGGCTCCCGCGTGCTGTGCAGAGGCCATGCCCAGGCTGCGCACGGCGCAGTGTCCCCGCGAGGTACATCGCGATGGCGATTGAAGTTCAGGGAGTCGCGCCCATGGTGCAGGTATTCGACATGCCGCGATCGATTGGGTTCTATCGCGACCTGCTCGGATTTGCGATCATCGGAAAGTCCGAAGCGAAGACGGCTGATCCCGACGATGTGGGCTGGGCGATGCTGCAGCTTTCGAACGCGACGATCATGCTGAATACGGCCTACGACCCGGACGATGTGCCGGCGTCTCCAGATGAGGGGCGCTGGTCAGGACACCAGGACACTTGCCTCTACTTCGGATGTCCCGATGTGGACAGTGCCTACCAGCATCTCGTTTCGCATGGAGTCAAGGCCGACCCGCCCAAAGTGGCGTGGTACGGCATGAAACAGCTCTATCTGAAAGACCCCGACGGATTCGGTATTTGCTTCCAGTGGCCCGCCTGACGATTTCACGTTGATGGAGCGCCTATGAAGACCGTGTTTCAGGACATTCGTTTCGGCATTCGGCAACTGATCAAGATGCCCGGGTTCACCCTTACGGCGATCGTCTCGCTGGCGCTGGGCATTGGGGCAACCACGGCGGTGTTCAGCGTGGTCTACGCAATTCTTCTCGATCCATATCCCTACCGGGACGCGAATCGTATGATCCATATGCGGCTAATCATGCCCGATGGCCAGTTGCGGGGATTTCTTGGAATTACGCGCGCGGAGTGGCAGCAGGTCCGTAGATCGCCGGTGGTGGAAGATACTTTTCTCCAAGGTACGCGGAATTTACCCCTTAGCAGCAGCGACTTGCCCGAGGATGTCCTGGGCGTCGACCTGACCACGAATGCATTCAACTTTCTGGGTGTTCCAGTCGCGCTGGGAAGGCCGCTGCAACCCTCGGATGCGCCAGACGGTCAGGACCCACAGCCCGTTGTCGTGCTTGCATACAAGTTCTGGCTGCGGCACTTCAACGCCGATCGCGGCGTCCTTGGGCAAACAATCCAACTGGATCACAAGAACTACACAATCGTCGGCGTTGCCGGGCAGCGTTTCGTGTGGGGTGACGGCGACTTGTACCTTCCGCTTAAAATTACGGCGGATCAGAGCACTGACTATTACGTCGGGATACGCTTGAAGCCGGGCGTGAGCCATGCCCAGGCAGACGCCGCGCTGCAACCGCTGCTCGACGAATTCGCTCATGAGACACCGCAATTCTTTCCGCATGGAAAGTTGCGGCTTCATGTTGTTGGGCTGAACGAGCAGTTTGTGCAAGACCTGGGAGGCACGCTCTATCTGCTCTTTGGGGCTGTTGCCCTGCTGCTGATCATCGGTTGCGGAAATGTCTCAATTCTGCTGCTGGCGCGCGCGACAGCACGACAGCATGAATTTGCAGTGCGTGCCGCAATTGGTGCGAGCCGAACCAGGATCATTCGACAACTCCTGACAGAGGCGCTCTTACTCTCATTGACGGGCGCCGGGCTCGGGCTGATGCTCGCCTACAGGACGGTGACGGTTATTGCGGCCAACCTGCCAGAATTTTCGTTTCCGCATGAGGCGGCCATTCAGATCAATCTGCCGGTCCTCATCTTTTCCGTCGTGGTTGCGGTTGGTACTGGAGTTCTGTTCGGTCTGTGGCCTGCGTGGCAACTGTCGCGGCCCGAAGTGAGCCAGGTGATGCAGTCGAACACTCGCAAGACGACCGGCGACGTGAAGGGACGGAGAACGCACGCGGTTTTGATCGGCGGCCAGATTGCGTTAACCCTTCTGATGATGGCCGGCGCTGGAGCGGCGATCGGAGGCTTTCTGCGCGTGGCACACACGAAGCTTGGCTATGACCCACACAACATCATGTCCGTTGGGATTCCCGTTCATGAGGGTGCATACAAGACCTGGCCCGAGCGCGAGGCCTATTTTGAACAGATTTACGCGAAGGTGGCGCAGGTTCCCGGCGTGAGGATGGCGGCAATCTCCAGCAATGCGACGCCACCTTCCAACGGAGCCACTCTCAAATTTGAAATCGTTGGAAAGCCCTCGTCCCAGGAGCAGACGATCCGGTTCAATATCGTCAGCAAGGAGTATTTCCCTATTCTGAGGATTCCGCTGCTTCAAGGCAGAATCTGGGATGAAGATGAGAGCCATCGGGGAGCAGCTCTTGCCGTCGTCAACCAGACTTTCGCGCGACGCTACTTCCCTGCCGGCGATGCCATTGGACACACGATCCAGTTGCCGGACCTGAAGTCTCCCCCGCCATTCCTTCTGGCCGCTCCCGGCGCTGCAAACGGCTTGCTGATTATCGGAATCGTGGCTGACAAGCTCGACGACGGACTCTCACGGCCAATCGTGCCCGAGGCCTTTGCTCCTTTCACCGTGGCATTGACCGGCTACACACAGATTCTTGTTCGCACCGATGGACCGCCCCTGGCGCTGCTTCATGCTGTTCGTGCGACGATCAGCACGATCGATCCATCCCAGCAGACCGGCAACGACGTTCGCGATCTCGAACACTGGATTACGCGGATGCCTGAATGGGCACGGGGCCAGCTCGTCGCATGGCTCTTTGGCGCGTTTGCAGCGCTGGCTCTCGCTCTGGCGGCGGTTGGGCTGTACAGCGTGGTGGCGTACACCGTAGTGCAGTGCACGAATGAGTTCGGCATCCGCATTGCTTTAGGCGCAACACGGAGCCATGTGCTCGGCATCGTGTTTCGCTCCACGGTGGCAAGCGTGGGCACTGGTCTTGCTGCCGGAGTGGTGTTAACGCTCGCACTGAACAAGGTGATGGCTGCCTGGGCTGCGGAGAGTTCGCGCAATCCCCTGCTGCTGCTCGGCGCAACCTCCGTTCTTTCGCTAGTGGCGACCCTTGCCTGCATTATTCCGGCGTGGCGTGCCGCGAGAGTCGATCCAATGAAAGCAATCCGATATGAGTGAATCTCGATGAGCCGCTTCTCGAAGGAGCCTCTATGAAGACCGTGTTTCAGGATATTCGTTTCGCCACTCGGCAACTCATCAAGATGCCCGGGTTCACACTTACCGCGATTGTCTCTCTGGCGCTAGGCATCGGAGCCACGACTGCGGTCTTCAGCGTGGTCTACGCGATTCTCATGGACCCGTACCCCTACAAGGCTCCGGATCGCATGGTCCATATGCGCCTGACGGTGCCATCGGGCGACCTGAACGGCTTCGGCGTAACGGGATCGCAATGGCAAGAACTGCGCAAATCGCCGGTGGTTGAAGACACATTCCTCGAAGATGACTGGAGCCTGACGGTTACGGGCGCAGACTTGCCTGAGGACGTGGCAGGCGTCTATCTCAGTTCCAATGGCTTTAACTTTCTCGGTGTTCCAGCGGCGCTCGGACGGGGTCTGCAACCTTCGGACGCGATTGACGGGCAGGATCCGCAACCGGTTGTCGTGCTCGGCTACAAGTTCTGGCAGAGACACTTCAACGGCGACCCCTCGGTTCTCGGTAAGACTCTCCAGTTGGTGCGCAAGAACTACACCGTCGTCGGAGTTGCCGGGTCGCGATTTACCTGGGGTGATGCCGATGTGTATCTTCCACTGAAGATCACCGGCGATCCGGTGAAATCTTTCTATGCAGGCGTTCGCCTGAAGCCAGGCATCAGTCACGCGCAGGCCGATGCAGCACTGGAACCACTCATCTTTCAATTCGCAAAAGAAACGCCAAAGCACTTTCCGCCGGACAGGCTGCACCTTCATGTCGTTGGCCTGAACGAGGACTTCGTCAAGCAGCTGGGCGGTACGCTCTATCTCTTGTTTGGTGCGGTCGCGTTATTGCTGATGATTGGCTGCGGCAACGTCTCCATTCTTCTGCTCGCGCGCGCCACAGCCCGGCAGCATGAGTTCGCCGTGCGCTCCGCGATCGGGGCAAGCCAACGCAGAATTGTCCGCCAGTTACTCACGGAGTCCTTGCTGTTGTCACTCACGGGAGCAGGCCTTGGGCTCTTGCTCGCTTACAAAGCCATTGCCGTGATCGTTGCCAACCTTCCGCAGTTCTCCTTCCCTCATGAAGCGGCGATACAGATCAACCTGCCTGTGCTCGTCTTCTGTGTCGTCGTTGCGGTCAGCACGGGAATCCTGTTCGGTCTCTGGCCGGCGCTACAGCTTTCCAAGCCGGAAGTCAGCCAGATCATGCAGTCCAGTACCCGCAAGACGACCGGCGATGTGAAGGGGCGCAGAATACACGCGGCATTGATCGGAGGTCAGATCGCGCTGACCCTGCTGATGATGACCGGTGCGGGCGCGGCAATCGAGGGCTTCTTGCGCGTTGCAAATATGAAACTCGGTTACGACCCGCACAATATCATGTCGGTCGGGATTCCAATTCACGACGGCACGTATAAGACGTGGCCGGAGCGAGCCGCCTACTTCGAGCAGATCTACGCGAAGGTGGCAGGTGTTCCGGGTGTAAATCTAGCTGCGGTCTCAAGCAACGCGACGCCGCCAGACAATGGATTCAATACAAAGTTCGACATTGTCGGTAAGCCTTCCTCCGCGGACCAGACCTTTCGCTTCAACCTGGTCAGCAAGGAGTATTTTCCCGCGCTGAAGATTCCGATGATGCAGGGAAGAATCTGGGACGAAGCTGAAACCCGTCGCGGTGCAGGTTTAGCCGTGGTCAATCAGACCTTTGTGCGGCGCTACTTCCCTGCCGGCGATGCTGTTGGACACACCTTCAAGGTTCCGGATCTGAAACCGGATCCGCCGTATTTCCTGATTGCACCCGGCGCCGAGGATGGTTTCCTTATTGTAGGCGTGGTCGCCGACAAACTGGACCAGGGACTCTCCAAGCCGATTCTTCCTGAAGTGTTCGTTCCTTACACCGTGGCGATGGGCATGTTCACTCAAATGCTTGTCCGCTCTGACGTGCCGCCGCTCACGCTGTTGCACTCCGTGCGAGCCGCAGTCAATTCGATCGATCCTGACCAGCAGACAAACGGCAATGTCCGCGACCTTGAGCATTGGATTTCAGAGACGCCTGAATGGGCGCGCGGACAGCTGGTCGCATGGCTCTTTGGAGCATTCGCGGCTCTGGCTCTTGCGTTGGCCTCCGTCGGTTTATATAGCGTGGTTGCTTACACCGTGGTGCAGCGTACGAATGAATTTGGAATTCGCATCGCGCTGGGGGCGAAGAAGGGGCACGTCCTAGGAATCGTGTTCCGCTCGACAGTAGCCAGCGTTGGAGTGGGGATGGTGGCAGGCGTCGTGCTGACCTTGGCGCTCAACAAGGTGATGGCCAGCTGGGCCGCCGAGAGCTCGCGCGATCCCCTGCTGCTGCTCGGGGCAACCGGCGTTCTCTCGCTGGTCGCAACGATTGCCTGCCTGGTTCCAGCCTGGCACGCGGCGGGCGTTGATCCGATGAAGGCAATTCGGTATGAATGATGCGGCTTCTCGCAATGGTTGACGCGCGCGTACCTAACGCAGACCGGTGTGCAGATACGCAAGCAGAGCGGCCATCTGCGTATCGTCGAATCGGCCGTTGAACGCCGGCATCATTCCCTTGCCCCCGAGAACTACGTGTCGCACTCCTGCATCCGTTGCCGGAGAGCCGCTGGGCAACGCGGCACTCTTGAAGACGCCGTGGAGATCGGGAGGGACTTTCTTCAGAGCGAGATCGTTCTCCTCGTGACAATGCGCGCAGCGGACTTCGTACAGGTGCTTCCCTTCCGCTTCCTGCGTCGTAAGAGGCGTGACCGCGTGACACCCGGCGATCATCGTGGCAACGCAAACAGAGATACAGAGAATGAAGAAAGAGCGCTGAAAGGTCATCCCACTTCATTTTAGAGGCGCGGCCGGTTCGATATGCTGGAGCCATGACGCTTCCCTCTCTGGCCGAGATTCGTGAGGCCCAGGATGTTCTTTACCGCTACATGCCGCCGACTCCTCAATACAGCTGGCCGCTGATCAACCAGCGTCTGGGAGCGGAAGTCTGGATCAAGCACGAAAACCACACGCCGGTGGGTGCATTCAAGATTCGCGGTGCACTGATCTATACCGATTGGCTTCGAAAGACGCAACCTGCGCTGAAAGGCGTGATCGCTGCCACGCGCGGTAATCACGGCCAGGGTGTCGCTATGGCGGCGCGCCTGCATGGCATCAAGTGCATCATCGTGGTGCCGTACGGCAACAGCGTCGAGAAGAATCGCGCAATGATCGCACAGGGCGCTGAACTTGTGGAGCACGGGCAGGACTTTCAGGAGTCGCTCGAATATGCGCGAGTGCTTGGGGCTGAGCGCGGTTTCCTCATGATTGACTCGTTTCACGAACGGCTGGTGATGGGCACGGCGACCTACGCGCTGGAGTTCCTTCAGTCTGCGCCGGCGCTCGATCGGGTGTATGTGCCGATCGGTTTAGGCTCGTCGATCTCCGGCATCTCGGCTGCCAGAAATGCGCTGGGGCTTCAGACGGAGATCGTGGGAGTGGTCGCGTCCGGTTCACCGTCCTACGCGCTGAGCTTCTCGCAGCGCAAGATTGTCGAGGCTCCTTCGCTCACTGCCATTGCCGACGGACTGGCCTGCCGCACTCCAAATGCAAATGCCATGGAGATTATCTGGAAGAACGTGGCGCGGATTGTCGAGGTTTCCGATGCCGACATTGCGGTAGCTATGCGAGCGATCTTTCAGGACACGCATAACGTTGCTGAGGGCGCCGCAGCCGCAGCGTTGGCAGGCGCGATGCAGGAACTGGAAGCAAATCGCGGAAAGCGCATAGGCGTCGTCCTGACGGGTGGAAATGTCGATGCCAATGTTTTCGCGCGCGTGCTCTGCGGGGAGACAGCACAATGATGAAGCCCCACTTCGACAACCTTACCCCGCTGGCTCATGCTGCTCAGAACCGCTGCTTTGGCTGCGGAGAGGCCAATCCACAGGGGCTTCAGCTGGAGTTCCTTCTTGCGGAAGACGGGACCGTTGTCTGTCCGGCTGTCATTCCTGATTCTTTCGAGGGTCATCCGGGCTTTCTTCATGGCGGCATCATCGCGACACTGTTGGACGAAACCATGAGCAAGGCGGTTCGCGCTCGCGGCCTCACGGCGATGACGCGTCACATGGAAGTCGATTACAAGCGCCCCGTCCCATCGCGCACGCAGATTCGGATGGAGGGAAGGATCGTCAGAGATGAGGGCCGCAAACACTGGGTCGAGGCCACGATCTTCGGCGACGATGGACATGCCCTCGCCAACGGCAAGGGGTTGTTCATCGAGGTGCGCCCGGCGAAGTCCTCTTGATTCGGTCGATGGCGTGGTCTTTTACTGTAGGGTGGAAAGCCAGTCGATGATTGTGCTCTCGAGAAAGATTCGTCGGTCGGACCAGCTGTGATCCGTTGCAGCGTGGACTGACTTGATGTTGTGCCCGCCCTCGCTCTGGATAGCCTGGATGAGCGCATCGGTCTGCGGCGCGAGTCCATCATTCGCGGAGAGAACAAGCATGGGAACATCCTTGAGCCCGGGTATGGCATTGGCAAATCCGAATGCCTTGGAATTCTGAGCATCCTCGTTTGCCATGGATTCTGCGGTGACTCCGGCAAGACCCTCCATGTTGTCAGCCATCTCAGCGACCAGTTTGCCGCGGTCCATTTTTCCGAGGAGGCCCATATCAGCCGCGCTGATCAGGATGGCCCCCGCCAAAGCGTGATCGTGCGCCGCGGTCATCACCGTTACCCATCCACCCATGCTGTGACCGGCGAGGACGATTCGCTTCGTATCGATCAGCAGTTTGGCCGCAGTCGATGGTTCACGCAGGTAGGCAAGCACGGCGTCCGCGTCCTCGAGGTTCTGCGCAAACCTGTATGTTCCCGGGCTTCCCCACGCGCCACGGTAATTGAAGGTCACAGCATTCCAGCCAGCACGCCGTAATGCCTGGGCGAGGTCCAGGTTCTTTTCGTTCCCCGGCAGGCCATGGCAGATGACGATCGTCGGATGAGGACCTGCGCCCGCGGGAGTGTAGATGATGCCATTGATCAGAACCCCGTGACTGGGAATGTGAAGGACAACCATGCCGGCCGGATGAGCCGGATCTGCGGGCGGATCGGTATAGATTGCAGCTGGGACTGCCTGAGCATTGCCCACCGCTGAGAGTGTCAGAAGAATTACCGCCAGATAAACAATGCGCATTCCAGAAGCCCCCTCTTCCGTCGCTCTTCCTGAGCGTACGGCAAGTGCTCTTGAAGTATTGCCAGTGTACATTTCGAATCCTGCAGAGCAAGTCGCGCGCCAAAGAGAAAGGACGCCTCGCCGCAAACTAAGCACTTTGCGACGAGGCGTCTTCACATAAATCGACTTCAATCCAACCCAGGACAGCCCTAGTGAATCGTGTTGATCGTTTCCTGCGTGATGGTGTCGAACGTGGTCACGGCCTTTGAATTCGCTTCGAAGGCTCGCTGGGCAATGATGAGATCAGAAAACTCGGCCGAGATATTCACGTTTGAGGCCTCCAGCGCTCCGCCTTGCATGGTTCCGAGACCCGATGTCCCCGAAACTCCGATCGTTGCGGTTCCGCTGGCGAGCGTTGTCGCATAATCTCCTTTGCCGCCGTCCTGCAGACCCTGAAGATTGACGACATTGCCTAAAGCCAACTGGCCTACGTTGAGTTTCTGCCCATTATTAAACGTTGCGGTTACGGTACCATCCGAGCCGATCGTAAAACCGTTGTAGTTTCCGCTGGTGAAGCCATTTTGGATTGAGGAAGAAACGGATGATTCTTGTTCCACCACCTGGCTTAGCGTGGGTGTCACAACCCCTTCGATTGGGTGGTCAACGACTCCGCGACGAAAAATCGACGCCATCCCCAGCCAAGATTCTTTGCCTTTCTTGCCTTACTTAGCCACCCGGTCCCGTATGCTCCTATCGAGCGGACTCAGCACCGTGTCATCTTCAGCGACCAGCAATCTCATCTCGGCTTCTCCTCGCATCGACTTGGATCCGCGTACTGGCCCGCTTTGCCACATGGATTGTGGATTAAGAAGCGCTAAAACGCGGCAACCCCTAGATTCACGCGGAGGGAGAGAGAACTCAAGATTGGAAGGAGAAAGGAACAGGGAGGGTTTTCAAAATGGATAAGGCGATTCGTGGAGTCCCACAAATGACTTGCAAACGCTGATGTGTGATGGCGGATACAGAAAACACCAAATTCCAGATCGCGATCGTCGAACGACTTGCCTTTCCCCCTGTTCGCAGTCGAACTGTTCAGGCGCTCATTCTTTTTCGTGTCAATTCCTGCTCAGCACACATTGCGGCATCCGCGCGCTCGAGAATTTCCTGCAGCTTGTCGCCTTCCCGATAATCGGCGATACCAATCGAAACAGCGAGGCGAACGTTTACGTGGCCAGATCTTCCCGGCACCTGATACGGCCCGGAAATCCACGAGGCCAAGCGCGGGACTTGTCTCTTTGCGTCGGTGGCGGGGCAGTCCAGAACCACGATGAACTCATCGCCGCCCCAGCGAGCCACGAGGTCCGAGAAGCGGCAGGACGAGCGCAGTTCCGTCGCAAATTCCTTCAAAACCAAATCCCCCACCAGGTTGCCGTACTCCTGGTTCACGCGCCGGAATCCATCGACATCGATCATCAGAATGCAAAAAGGAGATGAAGAGTCGATTCGCTGCTGGACTCGTTCCTCAGCCCAAAGTCGGGTTCCTAAGCCTGTCAAGGGGTCACACGATGCGACGTGCTCGGCTCTTTCCAGCTTTGCCTGGTAGGTTGAAACTTCAGCGCGCAGATGGTCGATCACAGCTTTGCCTTCCGAGGTCATTCGTGCGACAGAACTCTTCAATTGACGTGCGCTCTCTTCGACCGATGAGCGGATTCTTGTCACATCCTCGAGCTTTGCGATGGTCTCCAACTGCGCTGTAACCGAGTCCAACTGCTGCGCATATAGGCCGTCCTTGCGTCCGAGTGACTCGGCTGTTCGCGCCATCACCAGAAGCAGGTCTTTCACTTCTGCCGCCTTCTGTGTGGAATACTGTGCGGTCTTCTTGCCCCAATCCTGCAGAAGTTCACGTAGCGCATCGTTCGTCATCGTGATTGAGGGAATCTCGGGGTGTTCTCCGAGCGCTTCGTCGATTTGCGTGAGTCCTCTCTTGAGTTCCATTGCAAGATCTGGGCAGGCATTTGCACCGCACTCACCCATCTCGGCCAACCCGGATCGATAGGCCGACAGTAGCGCGGAACATGCCTCCGGTGAACAGTTCTTCTCAGGATTGTCGATCCGGGTAGTGTCAGCATCGAGGTATCGCTTCAGCGAAATCATCGGTTCGATCTCCATGCGCGGCTGTTCCCGTCACAATTCGGCCAGCGGGTGCTTCAAGAAGCTTATCGGTACAATCCACGACTTACTTCAACGCCCACGCTGGCTGCGCGGAGTCTCCACTGCTTCGGATCCTCCGTGAGTGTCCCTCACCTCTTGCCTAGAAAGGAACCAGGAGAGAACGGCGGGCAAAAACATCTCTTGCAATTCGCTTTTTCTTCGCTATAATCCGCCCATGGCTGTCACACGAAGGCAAAAAGAGATTATCGACTTCCTGGAAACGTTCGTCTCGCGCAATGGCTATTCCCCTTCCTTTGAAGAGATTGCCCGTGGGATGAACCTGAAAAGCCTGGCCACGGTGCATAAACACATCACAAACTTGGAGAAGAAGGGGCTTCTGGACCGGGTTCACAATCGCAGTCGGTCCATTGATGTACTGCCCCCCGGAGCCCGCAATCGAACGAGCGATCGGCTCCCTCTCGCAGGCCGCATCGCAGCGGGGCTGCCGGTGGAGACTTCAGAGAATCCGGAGACGATTTCCCTTCACGACGTAGTCGGCAATCGGGATGTCTTTGCACTCGAAGTGCGCGGCGATTCGATGCGGGATGAGCACATCATCAATGGCGACTATGTTTTGGTGGAACGCACTCGTACGGCACGCCAGGGAGAGATTGTCGTCGCTCTCGTTCACGGCAGCGAAACGACCCTTAAGCGCTTCTACGCTGAGGGGCAGGTGGTACGACTGCAGCCGGCCAATGTTGAAATGGACCCGATCTACGTTCCGGCAGCGCAGGTCGCCATCCAGGGCCGTGTTCTTGGAGTTCTACGCAAATATCGCTGAAAACCTGAATGAATCCAGACAAAAACCCGGCAATCTGCCGGGTTTTTGTGTCTCAATGAGGCAGTTACGCTAACAGGCGTTGGACCTTCTCTTCGATCACGTCTTGTGGTGCGTAACCCACCACCTGATCTGCAACCTTGCCACCCTTGAAGAAGAGGAGCGCCGGGATTCCTCGAATCCCATAACGAGAAGGCGTGGCGGCATTGCGGTCTACATCCACCTTTGCCACTTTCAACTTGCCCGCATAGGTCAACGCAACGCCGTCGACGATGGGCGCAATTGCCTTGCAGGGACCGCACCAGGCAGCCCAGAAATCAACCAAAACCGGCTGCTCGCTGCGGAGTACCTCCTGCTCAAATGTTGCATCGCTTACTTCCAAAACACCCAAACTTTCCATGGATCTCCTTCTCGCGCCGCTTCTTAAGATTAGCCGAAACTGTGCCTCTATAGGATGCTCTATGAGGCTATCAGGTCGCAATCTGCCTGATGGAGGCGACCCATCCCTCGCCGCTGTAACCGCTTACAGCTTTCAATCTGCTATCGGTGCCAAGCGATCAAGGCAATCGCTTTGTCTCAGCAAAAATAGAAGCGCCCGGATCCGGTATCGGATCACGGGCGCTAGAGCAGCCCTCCCCCAGAACTGCCCACGGATGCGAATTTAGGTTGTCCGCCGTTTAATATCAAGGAAACTTAGGTAATCGAATCAGTAATCCGCAATAGGTGATTTACCTCACGGTTAACCTTTGCGTCAACTATTGACTCCTCAGTGAATACTCCCAGGCGCTCAAAAAACCGGATTCTCACTCGAATTCCAGTGACTTTTTCGCCCCTGTTTCCTCAAATCGGCAGCTAAGCAGTCTCGGCTCAGGCAGACCATCCAGGGCACCGGCGATCGCATCGGAAGCCGGCTTAATCTCGGCATCACCGCCCACAATCACCAGGATTGCCGATCCTGCGCCGCTCAAACTGACTCCCAGAATCCCGCCAACTCCTGCCAAAGGGAGAAGCCTTGGCAACATGGGGCACATTTCGGCGCGATAAGGCTGGTGAATTCGATCTTGCATTGCCACTCGCAGCAGATCTCCGCGGCCCTGGGAAAAAGCGAGACCGAGCAAGGAAACAGCCTGAATATTCGCAACCACGTCGGCGCTCGTATAGCTCCCGGGGAGTACCGCACGGGCCTTACTGGTCGCCAGCGACTGAGGCGGCAGCACTACGATCGCGCGCCAGGCCTTTGGGGGTTCAACACGTGCCGCGTGCACGGTGCGACCTTCATTTGAAGCTGCAACAAAGCCGCCGAGCCAACAGGCTGCGGCGTTATCCGGATGGCCCTCCAGCGCGCAAGCCTCTTCCAGGATCCGCTCGGGACACCAGGCCAGCTCGCCAAAATGGACGGCCATTGCGATTGCGGCAAGCCGGCCTGCGGCCGAGGAGCCGCACCCCATTCCAAGTGGAATTTCATTCTGCATGCGGATCGCAAGAGGCCTGACCGGTCTTCCATTTTCCGCGAGCATGCGACCGTAAACTTCCAGAATCAGGTTGTTCTTGAGCCGGGAGCACAATTTGCTGTCCTGCCCGGTCGCGACGATGGAGAATTCCTCCGCGGCCTCAGCCTCAATCTCAAGAAAGAAATTCAAGGCAACTGCGGCAGCGTCGAATCCCGAACCCAGATTGGCGGAAGTCGCCGGCAGTCGCATTCTGAAGGTCTTCGCACTACCACTCATCCAGCCAATCCCTTCAAGGTTGCTAATACGGCGGACGGCGTTGCATCGACAGCAACGGCATTGCGTTGCAAGGCGGCTATCTTTTGTTGATGACCCGCCACTTCATCGTCTCCCAGCAGCGTCCCGCGATGGAAGTTGATGGTGTAGTCGGCATCCTTCAGCGTGTGGCCGGTTAGCAGCAGCACGACAGTCTCGCTGGCGGCCACCTTTCCCTGTTCGCGCAGTTTCTTGAGGCCAGCGAGGGTCACAGCAGAAGCCGGTTCGCAACCCAGGCCTTCCGTGCCCAGCTCAGCCTTCGCAACTGCAATCTCTGCTTCAGTAACATCGAGGCACCATCCACCAGTGTCTTTGATGACGCGCGCAGCCTTGCGCCACGAGGCCGGATTTCCGATGCGAATGGCGGTTGCACGTGTGTGCGCCTCCACCGGCTTCATCTGCTCGCCATTGTTCTCGACGAAACTTCGCGCCAGAGGATTCGCACCTTCGGCCTGAATCACCGAGATGCGCGGCATGCGCGCTACAAGCCCGAGCTCGTGCAGTTCCCTGAAGCCTTTGCCAAGAGCCGAACTGTTCGCCAGGTTTCCGCCCGGAACGATCAGGTGATCGGGAACTGTCCAATCAAACGCTTCGGCAATCTCGAATGCTGGTGTCTTTTGCCCTTCCAGCCGATATGGATTCACAGAATTCAGAAGGTAGATGGGAGCTTCATTCACGATCTGCGTCAGCACGCGCACGCAACCGTCAAAGTCCGACTTGAGCTGGCAAGTGATAGCGCCGTAATCCATTGCCTGCGAAAGCTTGCCCCACGCAATCTTGCCTTCGGGAATCAATACCAGGCTGCGCAAGCCGGAGCGCGCAGCGTAGGCGGCCATGGCAGCCGACGTATTCCCGGTCGACGCGCACGCAACCCACTCGAAGCCGCGTTCGCGCGCCACGCTCAGTGCGGCTGTCATCCCCGTGTCCTTGAATGATCCGGTGGGATTCATTCCCTGGTGCTTGGCGAAGAGCTGGTCGATGCCGAGCGCCTTGGCTGCGCGCTTCAATTTGTAGAGCGGCGTATTGCCTTCGTGCAGGCTCACCGCATTGCCGAAGTTGTCCAGGATGGGCAGCAGTTCGCGAAACCGCCAGACTCCGCTCTGATCGAGCGCCTCACTGGAGCACCGCCGCTCGCGCCACAACCACTTGAGCGCACCGGGATTGGGCCTGTTGAGTCCTTGCCGCTGTCCCCAGCCCGCGTACTCAACTTCAAAAAGATCGCCGCACTGCGCACATCGAAAATCCGGCCGAGCCTCAGGGCCGGCGATGCGCGTGCCGCATCCAAAACACCGCAATGTATGTAGGTTGTCGTTCATGCCTTGGTTTTAGCGTAACAGAGCATCGGCCAGCTTCCGATCACGCAAGGAGCTGCTGTTCATCGCAGCATCCAATGCGGCATAGATCACCAAATCAGGAATTCTCAAACCCCAGGATCACGGGTTCCATATGCAGATGAATTCCAAACCGCAGGGCAACTTCGTTTCTGATCTTTGCGGCCAGCGCCATGATCTCGGCAGCCGTTGCGCCGCCGCGATTTACGAGCGCCAGAGTGTGTTTGGATGAAATTCCTGCGCGGCCAAGAGCATAGCCTTTCGTGAATCCGGCTTTCTCGATCAGCCATGCGGCTGCCAACTTCACGGAGCCTTCATTGCCGGGACCAGCGGGAAATCGCGGTGGATCCTCAGCAGCGACCGCCGCCACAGCGGCCACCTGCTCCGCATTCACAATCGGATTTTTGAAAAAGCTGCCGGCACTGTGGCAGTCCGGATCGCCTTCAACAAGGAACATTCCTTTTGACTGGCGGATGCGGCGGACCGCGGCGGCTACATCGCGCAATCCAGGCATGACTTCTGCTGCAAATGCTTTTTGCAAATCCCCATATCTCAGTGTCGGGGCGCCTTGCAGTTTCAGACTATAATCCACACGCGTCACAACGAACCGCCCGCGATCCGTCGTGTTGAAGCGGCTGCGTCGATAGGCAAATGCACATTCGGCTTCGCTCAACTCCACGGAAATGCATTCGCGCAAATCGAAGGCCCGCACACGATCGATCACGGAGGAGACTTCCTGCCCGTAAGCACCCACGTTCTGCACCGGAGTCCCGCCAACCGTGCCCGGAATGCCAGCGAGGCACTCCAGGCCGGCGCATTCATCCTCAACGGTTCGCTGCACGAATTGGTCCCAGTCTTCCCCGGCGGCGACTTTGTAAACGCGATCTTGGGAACCTGCAACTTCTTCTTGGACTTGAATTCCCTTGAGGTCGATATGCAGAACCAAGCCGTCGAATCCTGCATCGGCGACGAGCAAGTTACTGCCGCCTCCGAGCACAAAGAGAGGTACGCCTTTTGCGCGAGCCCAAGTTGCAGCCTCGTCGATATCCTCCTCGGACTCCGCGGTAACAAACCAGCGCGCCGGACCACCGATGCCCAGGGTCGTGTGCGGTGCAAGTACCTTGTTTTCTTCGATGGTCACTCTTCCAAGGCTACACCACCGATTTTCGGTAGAATGATGTGAGGCAACACCCTTGCCGGAGGCTACATGTACCCAGAACTGATGGTCATTCCCATGCGCGAGGAACTGGTCCGCGCAGGGATCGAGGAAACCCGCACCGCCGAGGACGTTGATGCTGCCCTTGGGCAACCCGGGACTACATTGCTCGTCGTGAACTCGATCTGCGGATGTGCCGCAGGCAAGATGCGTCCCGGTGTTCGCCTAGCGCTCAGCAACACCGCGAACGCGCCCGATCACAAGATCACCGTCTTTGCCGGGCAGGATCGCGAAGCCACGGAGAAGGCACGCAGCTATTTCGAAGGCAATCCGCCGACTTCGCCTGCCATCGCGATTCTGCGCGACGGCAAGCTCGTCTACCTGATGCAGCGTTTCGTGATCGAACAGGCGACGGCACAGCAGATTGCCGGCGAGCTGATTCGCGCGTTTGACGAGTTCTGCGCCAAGACGAACGCGTAGCCCACAGCAGAATTCAACCGAAAGTGCAACGGCCTCCCGCGAAGGAGGCCGTTGTTGTTTGCGAACGATTTGGGTTCAATCCCCTTGCACCGCCTGCGGCTCCGGCAATTGCTGAACCTTGCTGTGCTTCTGCGAATAGCCGAAATAGATGATCAGGCCGAATAAAAGCCAGCCGATCATCACTTCCCACGTGATCGCCGCAAGCTGCGACATCAGATAGACGGCGGAGATGATGCCCAATGCGGGCACGAGGGGAACGAAAGGCGTCTTAAAGGGTCTCTTGAGATCAGGATGCCGTACGCGCAGCACCCACACACCCGCGCAGACAATGGTGAAGGCCAGCAGCGTTCCAATGTTGACCAGGTCAGCCAGTCTGCCGATGGGCAAGAAGGCGGGAAATACGGCTGCGAAGATACCGAAAACGATCGTCGTGATCCAGGGAGTGCGGAACTTGGGATGAATGGCAGAGGCCCACTTCGGCAACAGCCCATCTTTTGACATCGAATAGAAGACCCGCGTCTGGCCGAGCAACATCACCAGCATGACTGTTGCGAGACCGAAGACTGCGCCGACTTTTACCAGCGTCGAACCCCAGCTGATGCCGGTTGCGTCAATGCCGATGGCTACCGGGGCGCCTACGTCGAGTCTCGTGTAGCTGACCAGGCCGCACAGCACGATGGAAACCAGGATGTACAACACAGTACAGACGCCAAGGGATCCGAGGATGCCGATAGGCATGTCGCGCTGGGGCTTTTTGGCTTCCTGTGCGGCGGTCGATACGGCATCGAATCCGATATACGCAAAGAAAATTCGCGAGGCGCCTTTGGGAATTCCGCCCCACCCAAAATTGCCGTTTGCATCTTTCGGCGGGATAAAGGGATGCCAGTTGAGCTTGGCGACTTCAGGATGCCGGAAAAGAAAGTACCCGCCAATCACGAGGAAGATTCCCACCACAGCAAGTTTGATCATCACGATGGCAGAGTTGAAATTGGCCGATTCTTTGATGCCGATCACGAGAATCACCGTGATCACCATGACGATTGCCATGGCGATCAGGTTGAAAGCGGCCGTCACGTGGGGCAGACCAACGTCGCTTACACCTGGAGGCAGCGACATGACCGGCATCCACTGATGGTTGTAGAACGCAAGCGATGTACCCGTCGATGCAGTGAGGCTGGGAGGGATGTAGATGCCGTATTGCTGCAGAAGGCTGTTGAAGTATCCTGACCACCCCGACGCCACGGTCGAAGCCCCGAATGCGTACTCAAGGACAAGATCCCAACCGATGATCCACGCTACAAATTCGCCCAGTGTTGCGTAGCCATAGGTGTATGCGGAACCCGCGATAGGAATGATCGAAGCGAATTCGGCGTAGCAAAGGCCGGCGAACGCGCAGGTGAATCCCGCGAGCACAAAACTCAGCGCCACGGCTGGGCCGGCATAGCGCGCAGCAGCCTGGCCGGTAAGCACAAAAATGCCTGCGCCGATCACGGCACCAATGCCCAGCGTGATCAGGTTTACCGCGCCCAGTGAGCGCTTCAACGTGTGTTCGCCCTGCTCTGCGGCCTCTTCGGTGAGCATCGACATCGGTTTAGTTCGTAGCAGCTTGGACATGAGTGAGGGACATCCTCCGAAAGGGCTTTAGGTACGATTGGTCATTTCTGCGTTCGTGGCTGATTGCCGCGACCAGAAGAGATACACAGGTATTCCCAGCAGGACAAGAACCAGGCCCGGCCAAGTGTATTGGGGCTTGTATCGCAATAATACGATACATATCCACGAAGCCATGACGATATAAAGCGCCGGAAGGACCGGATAGCCAAGCGCCTTATAAGGGCGGCTGGCATGCGGTTGCTTTACGCGCAAAACGAACAGTCCAAGAATCGTCAGGATGTAGAAGACGAGCACCGCGAAAATGATGTAGTCGAGCAACTGGCTGTAGGAACCCGAAACGCAGAGGATCGCTGTCCAGCAGGCTTGAACGAGTAGCCCTGCTGCGGGCGTCTTGTACTTCTCGTTCAACTTGCCCACGGATTTGAAAAACAGTCCGTCCTGGCTCATGGCGTAATAAACGCGCGCGCCAGCGAGAGACATTCCGTTGGCACAACCAAATGTCGAGATCAGAATTGCCGCCGCCATCAGATAGGCGCCGCCGGAGTGGAACACCGCTTCGAGCGCTGCTGTTCCTACTCGATCTTCAGCGGCATATTGAATGCCGCGCGCCATCGCTGTCGCACCGTGCGGATCGCCGTGCATCGGCAACACCATCAGGTATCCGAGGGTGGCGAGGAAGTAGACCGTGACGACGAAGCCGGTTCCCATGATCAGCGAGAGCGGAATGTTGCGGCGCGGATTCTTCACTTCTCCAGCGGTGAAGGTGATGTTGTTCCACGCATCGGCGGAGAACAGTGAGCCCACCTGCACCACGGCGAGAATCACCAGCAGATTCACGAAGACGATTGGTCCGCCGATTCCCACTTGCACAGGGTGCATGGCGCTCCATCCTGCGTTCTTCCAGAACTCGCTTCCACCCTGGCCGAAATTGGCTGCCATCGCGGTTGCATTGCGGCCTATGGTGAGGGTGAGCAGAACCAGTGCCGCCAGAGAGAGCGCCTTGGCCGAAGTGAAGATGTTCTGGATCATGGCGCCAAGCCTGACGCCGAACATGTTCACGAAGGCCAGGAAGAAGACGATCACGATGCCGGTGAGGTTGGCCGTATTGACACCGATATCCATGTTGCCCAGCACCATGGGTCCAACCTTGACGGGCGGGACGTGAGCAATATGCCAGAGCCAGTGTGTCGTTGAGATCGAGGGGAAAAAGACGCCGAGGAACTTGCCGAAGGCCACGCACACTGCGGCGATAGTTCCGGTCTGGATGACCAGGAAAAGCGTCCATCCGTAAAGAAAGCCCCATAGCGGTCCCAGCGATTCGCGCAGATAGACGTACTGCCCGCCAGCCTTCGGCATCATAGCGGCCAGTTCGCCATAGCTGAGGGCGCCAATCACGGTAAGGATGCCGGTGACGACCCATGCGCCGAGCACCAGCGCCGGAGAATTGGCTGTCCGCGCTATGTCCGCATCCACAAGAAAAATGCCGGACCCAATCATGGACCCGGCAACGAGTGCGGTAGAACTGAACAACCCAAGCGTCTGCACCATCCTGGGCGCTTCGTGGGTGGTGGCTTTGGAGCTTTCGATTGCGGTGAGTTCGGGAGTTTGCACTGCGCTTGTTTTATCTGAATTTAAAACAATTGTCTCGCGTAATTTCGCCCTCAGCGCTGAGTCAATTGAATCATTTGGGTTAGCCGAATTGGTCTTTCCATCGCCTGAATTCAGCCGCGGGGTCGCCGGTGTGAAAAATCGCCTCGGAGACGGCGACCATGTTCACTCCCGCGTCCAGAACCGCCTGCGCGGTTTCAAACGTGATTCCCCCGGCTGCACTCAAAACAAGCCCGTGGCCTGCCTCCGTGCGCAGCTTCCGCACGCCTTCGACTCCAATTGGCCTCTTGGTGGTCTGCTTGGTTCTGGTCTCGAATACCGGACCAATGGCAAAGTAATTCGCCGGTTCGGTGAAGACCTCCGGCAGGATAGCTTCGCTGCCGCCGAATGCGCCGATAATTCTCTCCGGCCCCAGGAGCCAACGCGCCTCGCTTGCCGTCACGTCTCCACTATCAAGGTGGACACCGTCAAAACCAACGTCAAGAACAAGATCCTCCCGATCGTCGAGAATCAACTTTACCTTGTCCCGGGGCATTGCCTCGCGCAGGGCCGCTGCTTCCTTCATCAAGGTCGGCCGTTGAACTGATTTTGTTCCGGAATTCAAGCAGGCGTACGCCCGCTTTTGTCAGGGCATTTCCCAGCTTGCTGAGAAACTGGGGACGACCTGTTAGTGGGAGGATCGACGCATCGAGGATCGGATAGACTCTGGGGTACCTGAAAACCATGGCCCGCGATTAGCCCTCAAGAAAGCACCCACCAGCATAGCGCACCGCACATGCCGAAGTGGCCCGAGGACAGATTCGAGCGTCTGGACCGGGCCGGGTCTGTCCATTGACTCCGGCCCGAACCGCAACTATCTGGCGGTTGCCCTCACATTTCGTCGGCTGACGGACCGTACATGCCTGGAACCTTCTTGTCGAGCATACGAAGATAGACGCCGAGCTGAGCGCGGTGATGGACCAGGTGATTGAGCACCCAGGTCCGCCACACGTTGTACTTGGTGTCGTCAATCCAGGTCTGGTCGCCTGCAACAAACTTCCAGTTCGAATCCCACTTCGCAGGCGTCATCTTGGCCAATTCTGGCTTGGCCTCGGCCACCTGTTTGTCAAAGCGCGCCAGCAGGTCTCTCTTATTGGTCGGATCCTTCGGGTTCATATCCGGAGTCCAGTCGAGCCGATCCTTGGTCAGGGTATGCATGGCCCAGTCTCCGTTGGTGTCGCTGACGTGTGATGCGAGGCGTCCGAAGGTCATCGACTTCGCATGGGGTTTCCACGCAAAATCGGCATCGTCAGGGATCGCTTCGAGGGTTTTTCGGGTACTGGCGGTTTCGCGCTCATATTCTGCAATAAGTTCCTTTTGAAAGTCCATGTTGCAACCTCCATGTTGCGAAAGCCAGCATACACCGTTTCTCTGTGAAAAGGCGAAGAAAAAGCGATACTTCTTGAGGGCATCGAAAGCACGGAAGGCCTTGGGACAGATGGAGCACGGTAGGCTTTCGGGCAGATGGCTCAGAAAAAATACGATGCATGCGCGAAACAACCCGGATAGTATTGTTTCCGCATCATGGGAGTGCAAGCCTTAGCATCCTTGGATCGCAGCGGTCAGGACGAATCTCTCATTGCATTTCTGCTTTCTCGGTAGGGAGTGCGAAGGCCACATACATGCCGCCTTGCGGATCTTTGGGGCTGCGTGCGTTGCTCGCTGCAATCACCACGTACTGGCGGCCATCGATCATGTAGGTGGCGGGCGTGGCCACGCCGGAGAACGGCAGTTCTGTCTCCCACAGGAGTCTGCCGGTACTGGAATCGAAGGCGCGGAACTTGTGATCGTAGACGGTGGCGCCGATGAAGAGCACGCCCCCCGCGGTAACGAGTGGTCCACCGTAGTTCTCGGTGCCGGTGTTCTTCATTCCCCCCTGAGCAAGGGCCGGGTACTCGCCGAACGGGATCTTCCAGAGATACTTCCCGGTCTTCAAGTCGATGGCATTGAGTGTGCCCCAAGGCGGTGCGATGGCCGGATAGCCATCGGGATCAAGGAATTTGCGATAGCCCGTGAAGATGTACTTATTCGACCACTCCGCCGGGTTGGACTGCGGTGCTTCAATGACCGGAGCAACTTCAAGGAAGTGGAGCAGGGCTTCCAGATCTGGACCTTTCACATCCATCCCTGGCATCTGGCCTTTGCCTTTCTGGATGATGTCGATCGTCTGTGCGGCGTTCATGCGCGCGCCGAGTCCGACAAGCGGCGGAGAAGGTGCAATGCCTTCCATGTGATCGCCGTGACAAGCAGAACATTGCTCGCTGTAGACCTTCGCTCCCGCAGGATCAGATGCCTCTTTGGACGTGTGGTCGGTCGCAGGAACCGCCTGTAATTCCTTGGGAGGATCCGCTACCCCTGCAGTGTGCAGATACGTGACGAGCGCATCGAGGCGCTGGCCTTCGATATTCGGAAATGAAGGCATACGACCCACCCCTTGATGGATCTTTGCGATCACCTTATCGACCGGCATGCGCTTGTTAATGTCAACGAGCGATGGGAAAGCTGGCGGCGAGCCGGAGCGATCGATGCCGTGGCACATGGCGCACTGGCTCTGGTAGACCAGTTCGCCAGGGCTGCCCGCCTTTGCTGGGCACGAGGCCTCCGGTCCACGCCATCTCGGTTTCGTTGACATAGACGATGTCGTGGACAGGATCGATGGCCGGGCCGCCCCACTCGGCTCCGCCGTCGAACCCGGGAAAGACGATGGTCTGCTGGCCAACCGAGAAAGGATAAAACTGGCCCCCATTGCGGAGAGAGTGGAAGGTCTTGACAGCCCAGTCGTGCGCTTCGGGTTTGCGCGTGGTGAGCATGTCTTCGGTCAGTTCCTGGCGAGCATAGGGCTCGGGCAGCTCGGGTCTGGGTTGCGTCGGTGAAGTGACTTCCCCGGGAACCGTGCTCGCTGGATAAGGATGCTCGCGGATCGGGAAAAGCGGCTCGCCAGTGAGGCGATTGAAAAGGTAGAGATAGCCCTGCTTCGTTGTCTGAGCGATGGCGTCGATGCGCTTGCCGTCGCGGTTGATAGTGAAGAGCGCAGGGGGCGCGGGAAAATCGCGATCCCACAGGTCATGATGCACGCCCTGGAAATGCCAGATGCGCTTGCCTGTGTTCGCGTCGAGTGCGAGCAGCGAGTTAGCGTAGAGATCATTGCCGACGCGGTCGCCACCGTAGAAGTCCATGACGGCCGATCCGGTAGGTGCGTAGAGGATGCCTCGCTTTGCATCGAGGACCATGCCGGCCCAATTATTTGCGGCGCCGGCGGTCTTGTAGGCATCCTTCGGCCACGTCTCGTAGCCGGGTTCGCCGGGAAGTGGGATGGTGTGGAAGACCCACCTCAGTGCACCTGTCCGCAGATCGTACGCACGGATGTAGCCAGGCGGGGCCGGATGCGATTCGGGCTCGCGGCCGCCGACGATGATCATGTCCTTGTAGACAATGCCCGGCGTTGTGAGCGCGATGGAGAGTGCGCTGAAGTCGGATTGCACTCCATCGATGACCAGTCCCTTGCGAAGATCGATGTGGCCGTTCTCGCCAAAGCTCGTGACAAGGTTGCCGGTTTGGGCGTCGAGGCAGTAGAGAAAGTTCATCACGCCAGCGTAGATGCGGCCATGCTCGCCGTCATTCCAATAAGTCAAGCCACGCGCGGGCTGACCAGCGACAATGCCGGAGTCGAATTTCCACTTCAACTTGCCACTTGTTGCGTCGAGCGCGACAACCTTGGTGCCTGGGGTGAAGGCATAGAGTGTGCGGCCAACAATGAGCGGGTTGGTCTGGATGCCGCCCTTCTCGCCCGTGTCAAAAGTCCAAGCCTGTTGGAGAAGATGCGCGTTCCCGCGATTGATCTGCGTGAGTTTTGAGTAGTGGTCGCCCTCGAGGTCTCCGTTGTAAACGGGCCAGTCGATGGTCTGCGCCTGAGCAAAGCTACCGGTGAAGATAGCCATCGCAGCAGGGAGCGCATAAAGTGTCAAACGACGAAACGTGATGGGAAGCATGAAAGCTGCGGGACCCCTGCCTACGCTGATCGCAAATTAGAGCGTCAAAATCTCAAACCTTCCGCCGGGCTAGAAAGCGCTCCATGTATTTCGTATCGAAATTGCCGGCGCGAAAATCTTCATCGGCGAAGATTTCCTGGTGGAGTGAAACGGACGTGTCAATTCCCTGCACTACAAACTGCGACAGGGCGCGCTCCATCTTCGCAATGGCTTCGGCGCGATCAACACCGTGCACGATGAGTTTCGCGATAAGCGAGTCGTAATATGGCGGGACAACGCCTTCGGAGTACTGTGCGGTATCGACGCGGACCCCGTTGCCGCCTGGCACGTTGAACGCAGTGATCTTGCCGGCCGACGGCGTGAACTTGACGGGATGCTCGGCGTTGATGCGGCACTCGATGGAGTGGCCGCTCATTTCGATCTTCGGAGGCAGGATGGCGCTGAGTCGCTCACCCGAGGCGATGCGCAACTGCGCTTTCACGAGATCGACTCCGGTGATGGCCTCGGTGACCGGGTGCTCGACCTGGATGCGCGTGTTCATCTCGATGAAGTAGAGTTTGCGGTCCTCGTCCATCAGGAACTCGACGGTGCCCGCGTTCTGGTAGCCGATCTCGGTGAGGCAGCGGCAAAGAGTCTTGCCGATCTCGTCGCGCATCTTCGGTGTGACCTGCAGCGAAGGCGCTTCTTCGATGAGCTTCTGATGGCGGCGCTGGATGGAGCACTCGCGCTCGAAGAGCGTGGTGACATGACCATGTTCATCGGCCAGCACCTGGAACTCGATGTGACGCGGCTGCTCGATGAACTTCTCCATGTAGAGCTCGCCGTTGCCGAAGGCGTTTGCAGCCTCGGTGGATGCAGCATGGAAAAGATTGGGCAGTTCTTCAGCGCTGCGCACGATCCGCATACCGCGTCCGCCGCCGCCGGCCTTGGCTTTGAGAATGACGGGATAGCCGATGTGTGCAGCCACACCCTGCGCTTCTTCTGCCGTGGCGAGGACGCCGTCCGATCCGGGAAGAATGGGCACCTTGGCGGCTTTCATCGCCTGGCGGGCCTTTTCTTTTTCGCCCATCAAGCGCGTGACTTCGGGCGGAGGGCCGATGAACTTGATATTCGAAGCACGGCAGACTTCGGCGAAGTTGGCGTTCTCGCTGAGCAGCCCGTAGCCGGGATGGATGGCATCGACGTTGGCGATTTCGGCGGCGGAGATGACGGCGGGCACGTTGAGATAGCTGTCGGCGGGACGCGGCGGCCCTATGCAGATGGCCTCGTCGGCGAAGCGCACGTGTAGCGAGTTGCGATCGGCTTCGCTATAGACGGCGACAGTACGAATTCCAAGTTCACGGCACGCGTTCAGCACGCGCAAAGCAATTTCACCGCGATTGGCAACCAGAACCTTACGAAACATTGAAAACCTTAGAAAGCGGAGCTAGCTCGGTGAGCGGAGCTAGCGGAGTTAGAACGGCTCGTTTCATCCGTCAGCCTTATGGTGATGAGACGTTTGGGCGGGCTAACACCGACAGCGGTGCTAATTCCCATTTCAGTTTCATCCCTCGCGAATAGAGAACAGGGGCTGGCCGAATTCGATGGGCTGGCCATTGGAGATATAACACTTCACGATTTCGCCCGAAGCATCGGACTCGATCTCGTTCATCAGTTTCATGGCTTCGACGATGCAGATCACCTGGCCCTTTTCCACGCGATCGCCCGGGGAGACAAACGGAGCAGCGCCGGGCGATGGAGAACCATAGAAGGTTCCGACGATAGGCGATTTCACGATGTGCAATCCTGCATCCGGATCGGCAACTGGTGCGGCCTGCGCTGCAACAGGCTCAGCCACGGACGCGTGCGTTGCCCCGGGGGCCACTGCCAACCTGGCCAGATCCGCCATTCCCACCGAGGGCGTGGCAGCTTGCGCAAATTTCAGCCGGATCTTGATGTCGCCGCGATCCAGATCGAATTCGGCAACCTGATAATGCTTCAGGAACTCGATCAGTTCCTGCAGATCCTTCATGTCCTGTGGTTTCATTCTTTCCTTTTGCTTGCGCACGGCGGCGCGTCATCCAGTCAAAGTTCGATGAGTGCCTTGGGAGCCGGAGTGAGCACCTGACCTCCGGTTTTCGTCACGACCACCATATCCTCGATGCGAATGCCGAACTTGCCCGGCCAATAAACTCCGGGTTCAATGGTAACAACCATCCCCGTCTGCAGCCTTGTTTTCTGTCCCGCGCCGACCCGCGGCGACTCGTGAATCTCCAGTCCGACTCCGTGCCCCGTAGAGTGCGAGAATGCGTCGGCCATCCCCGCCTTGCGCAGGATGCTGCGCGCAGCTTCATCCACATCTCCGCAGGTCATGCCTGCGGCTACCGCGGCTACCGCGGATTCCTGCGCCTCCAATACAGCTTCATAAGCTCTTCGCTCTTCTGCTTTGGGTTTGCCCAGGCAAATGGTGCGCGTCATGTCAGAGCAGTAGCCCTCCCGGATTATACCGAAGTCTAGCGTTACGAACCCCCTGCGCGGAAGAGGAGCCGTGCTCGCTTTTCCATGCGGAAGAGCTGAACGTTCGCCGGAAGCAACGATGGTTTCGAAGCTCATTCCCTCGGCGCCTTTGAGTCGTGCCTGGTGTTCGAGCTCCGCAGCAATTTCAATTTCCTGCACGCCGGGGCGAATGATGTGGAGAATATGCTCGAAGAGTTCGCAACCGATAAGAGCGGCACGTGCCATGAGCTTCAATTCGTCTTCGTCCTTGATGAGGCGGAGAGGCTCGATCAAGGGAGCGGCAAGCGCGGCAAGGAATGTGCGGCGAAATTTGGAAGGCAGTTCAGCGCGGAATCGGGAGAGATCGGCGACCATCGTGTGCATCGGATCGAAGCCGGCAAACTCTGCCCCGGATTGGGCAGCCAGCCATTGCACTGCGGCGACGCCGGGTGGGCCAGTGACGATCGAGACATGCGCGCCTTTCACTTCTTCAGCGGCCTGCGCACGATAGCGACCGTCGGTGAAGAGACGCGCAGAGCGGCGCGTAACGGCGAGTGCTGCACTCGATCCTGTGAAGCCCGCGAGATAGCGAATGTCAGGAAGATGGGTGACAAGGAGACCGGTGAGACCGGCTTTGGTTATGCGGCGGCGTAAGAGCCCAATTCTACGTGCGTAGTCCATCGGGAAAGATATATCACGCGGCGCCAAAAGAATTCAGAGATCGGGCTTCCGAAATCGGAGTAGCAGCCTGGATCCTGCTCACGCATCCCGAACTCTCGTCGGGTTCTCTGTTCTCGGCTCTCTGCTACATTGCCGGTTTGACGGGCTTCTTCATCTCGGGATTGAACTCGGCTGCCTGCATGTCTGACTGGCGGTCCATCCACTCGTCGAGGCGGGAGCGTTTGAAGCGCCAGCGATTGCCCAGTTTGAATGCAGGCACGAATCCCTCTGACGCGTACTTATAGAGAGTATCGGGCGAGATGCCGAGATAGTCCGACGCCTGGCGAATATCCATCACTTCGCGGACTTCAGGAACGAGGAGGTTGGAACGGGCGTTGGAGTTTCGCATGCGGGCACCCCAGGCAGGATTCCGGCAGGAGAGCCGGTGCCCCTGTTTATATCGCGGTTTCGCCCGACAATTCAAGGGTTTTTCGGGAATTCTCCCCCTATTGCCGGTTAGGGATACGCGCTAAACCCTGCAGGAACCGATTGTTAGGCTCCAAACCGCAACCTATTGGGCTTGGTGGGTAGGCATTACCCCAAGCGTGGGACTATTGAACCGGATGGTGCTAGGTACCGAGAACGGATCACGGTTCGTCCCGGGGCCTTCCTGCAATTTAAAATTCCTTCGGTCTTTCGCCCAGCGAGGAACGATAGCGTCGGTCCGCATAGAGGAACTCGATGTTCTTCATCGCGGTTGCCGCGCCGTTGAGATCACCTGCGGCACGAAAGGCCGGTAGTGCCTGCTTGTAAAGTTCGAGGGCATGCTTCCCATCCCCCAGACGCGAGTAGGCTGTGCCCATGTTGTTCAGGGTTGTCGCTTCAGCCTTCCGGTCGCCCAGCTGACGATGGATCGCAAGCGCCTGTTGAAATGGATCGAGCGCTCTGCGGCTCTCCCCAAACGCGTTGTAGGTTCCGCCTATGTTGTTCAGGGCGTTCGCTTCGCCGGAGAGATTCATGCCCGTGTGATAAAGTTCGAACGCTTTTTGAAATGCCTCAAGCGCCTTCTCTTTGTCGTGCAATGCGTAGTAAGCGAGGCCGATATTGTTGAGCACGGTGGCCTGGGCATCGCGGTTGCCGGCCGTTTCGAAGAGCGGCAGAGCTCTCTGATCGAAGAGCAGCGCTTCGTCCGGATCACCAAGCGCACGAAACACCTCGCCCATATCGCCGAGCGTTGCGGCCTCGTGATCCTGGTCCCCCACCTTGCGCCAGATGGGTAGAGCCTGTTTGTAGGCCTCGAGCGCTTCTTCGTTACGGCCCAGCGCGAAGCCTGCAGCGCCGATGTCGGAGAGCGCCGTGGCCTCGGCCGTCTGCTCGCCGAGAACATGCACGATGGGGAGTACTCGCTGAAATTCCTTGAGTGCTTCGGCCGGGTTGCCGTGTCTGAAATACAACTCCCCGATCCGATCGAGCGCGCCCACCTGCGATTGCAGATCGTTCACGTCAAGGGCCACTTTGAGATCGGCTTCATACCCGGCAAGGCTGATCTGCACTTCGGGAGCCAACTGCATCGATGTGGTGCCTGCAGCAGGCGGAAGAGAAGAGTCCTGAGCGTAGGCCGACGGCGCAACGGCAAGAGAGCACACGAGAAGCGTGACGGCGGCAAATCCTGCCGACGACGAGGCTAGGGCGGGCGTGCACATGAACCGACCTCCGGCACTCAGACTCTTTGCCCGCAGCGGAGGGGCGGATGCAGGCATGAATGATGTGAGATTGGCTGAACTGTACCGCGGAATTCGAAGCCGATGCAATCGGAATCGAATGAAAGGACCGGAAATCTCTAGTGCAGATGAGGAAAACAAGAACGCCGCCGAAAAATCGGCGGCGTTTCTTCCCAGGAAGGAGTTCTACGTCTTAATTCTGGTCGTCGCGACGGTGGAGGGTGGGCCGGTCGTCGCCGCTATTGTCGCCGGCCTGCGGGTTGTTGGGGTCCGGGGCGTTGCTGGCACGGCGCAGGGAGGGCTTGTTCTTATCCTTGGTGTCGGTAAGGCGGCGCTTGTTTTCGATACGCGCCAGCCGCGCCTTCACGTCGTCGAATTCCGATGTGGTGACGGTGTATTCATCACGCGCTGGCAGAATTTTGGCGATCTCACTCTGCGAGTGAAGGATGCGATCCGGAGTCTGCGGGTGATCCGAAAAGGCCTTGGCAACCAGGCCCGGCTTCCGCTTTTCGAGAGCCTGCACCTTTTCAAAGAAGCTGATGAAAGCCTGCGGATCGTAGCCGGCCCGGTACATGTACTGGATGCCGAGGAAGTCGGCTTGCGCCTCAAAGTCGCGCGAGAATTTGAGGAAGGTCATGGGAACCGCGAACTGCATTGCTTCATAGATCCCGTATCCGGTCCAACTGTAGCCAGTCATCATGATCAGCGGAATCGAGCCTAACTGGACGTAATTCATGCGGGTCTGTTCGCGGACAGCGTGGTGCGCACACACGTGAGCAGTCTCGTGCGCCATGACGCCGGCTAGCTCGGCCTCTTCATCCGCATTAAGAATCAGCCCGGAATTCACGTAAAAGAAGCCGCCGGGGAGGGCCATCGCGTTGATTTCGTCCGAATCGATGACCTTGATCGTGAACGGAACTTTGCAGTCAGAGTTCTTCACGATGTTCTGACCGATTCGATTCACATACTCGGTCACGACCGGATCTGTAATGAAACGCGTGCTTTTTTCGATCTCAGTGGCGTACATCTTGCCCATCTTGATCTCGGAATCGGTCGAGTACCAGTTGCCCATGCCGCGTCCGCCGATGTCGCGGTTCCCTACCGCACTGACATCGTCAATGCTGCCCGGTTTTACGCTGATCTTCTCGCTGCCGACGTCCACAATCTTCCCGGGATCGACGTTGGCTGCGGCAACGTCACCCTCGACCGGCTGGGTTCCGGCCGGGCAGGGGTTGTCCTTGTCCTTCTTCTTGTTGTGCTTGTCCTTCTTGTCCGTATCGGAGGGGACGCAATCCGGATTGTCCGTGCTGGCTGTCGAAGACGCATCCTTTTTGCTGTCTTTCGAATCGCTATCGGGCTTGGGTGGCGTGTCACCAGCCACCGGGGTTGTTCCCGGCGCGGGTTGCGCAGACGGTGCTGGTTGTCCCGGTGCGGGTTGTGTGGTCGGCGTGGACTGTCCCGGCGAGGGCTGCGCAGACGGTGTGCTCGCCGGCGGAGTCGTCGCCGCGGGCGGCTTGGACTGTGGAGTGGTTTGCTGGGGAGTGGTCTGGGCCGGTGCGGCTGACGGATCGGTCGCTGGAGCCGACTGAGGCGTTGATTGCGCACTCATCGATGTGGCTACCGCCAACGCGAATACTGCTGCCAATCCCGCCCTTGAACTGCTGAACGCTGCTGTCATGACCTCACCTCTGGACCCTGACTATTTTGATCAGCCTGACCCGCTTGCTCATATTCCAGCGATGCAACCAGCTTCGCTCGTGCCGCTTCGCTTCAATCATTAGACGTTAGTATGCGCCGAGATGGCAGCGGAATACCCAACATTTTCATGATGTAAATGCCATCTTCATCCCAACCACAGGATGCTCCCGCCCAACTCTCTCTTTTAGGACGAATCTGGTCTGCAAACCACTTTGTTTGGGCGAGCCCTGCCGGCTGAATTAAATTGAAGAACACGAAGAGATTCAGGAGGAAACGTGCGCCGGGTATTGCTGTGGACCTTTGCCGTGCTTTTGCTGGCCGCGGTACAAAGCCTTGCCCTGCAACCGCATCCCCACCCCCCGTTTCCAGGCTTCAGGCGGCCGCCCAAGCCGCCAACTCCGCCCAAAGCGACCGAAGAGCCCGTGATTTTCGACGCGAGCAGCCTGGGTTCACCCGTTGTTCTGGATAGAGGTTGGCGAGTAGGAATCACCTCCGATCCCGCCGCCGCTAATCCTGGGTTTGACGACTCAACCTGGGCTTTGCGCGACGCCAGGGGCACGATCGCTGACGTGAACGAAACCGGGGATGATTCCGCCCATTCTGACCACGAAGACAAATACGCCTGGTTTCGGCTTCATCTCAAGCTGTCGTCCAACCACGGACCCATTGCCCTGCTGATCGAACTTCCCGTAACGCAGAGCACCGCGCCGAACCTCGCCAACACTGGCCCGGGTGCCGATGTATTTGCCAACGGCAAGCTGATTCTGCCCGAGGGTCCCCACCCCGGCGAGACCTTCAAGTTTCAGCAGATTTCGCGTCTCTACAACCTCGACATTCCTGCCAATGAGACCTCACTCACGCTTGCAGTTCGGACGCTCTACATTTCCACCGGCCTGAGCGGGTATACGAACTTTTTCTATAACCGGACCTTCGACCTCGGCAATCCCATGGACCTGAACAGAGAGCTGGAGCTATGGTCAGTGCGGACCCTGTTTGAGCGGCTTCCGCGCCTGGTGATTGCGATCTTGCTGCTGTTTCTCTCGGTTTTTCTGCTGACGCTCTACTTCACACAGAAGGGACATCCCGAGTACCTGTGGCTGGCTCTGCATGAGCTGGTGCAGGTGCCGATCAGCATCATTGACCTGGCCGGAAGTTCCGCTCGCCTTGACAACATCTGGTATGGGGCGCTTTATCTCCAGCTCGTCTTCATCTCGGCATATCTCTATTTCGAATTTCTGGTCGCGTTTCTTGCACTCAAGCGCCGCTGGTACATCAAGGGGCTGCGCTACACCGCACCGATTCTGGCATTGATTGCCCCGACGATTCTGCTGGTCGGCCGTAACAAGATCATTGCGCTGGCGGTCATCCTGTTATGCAGCATCTTCTGGGTGATCGGCTGGGCGATCTTCGTTTTCCTCACCCTGATCGTTGCCACCATCAAACGGAACTTTGAGGCAGGTCTGCTGCTGATTCCGCTGGTGCTGACAATGGTGGGGATTGCGGAGCCGATCCTGACCGGTGGCATGGGCGATCTTGGCGGAGGCACATACCGGTCCCCCCTCACAATCCAGGCGGGACCGATCCCCATCCACTTTGCCGCGATTGCCGATTTTGCCGGCCTGTTGGCCATCATCATCATCATCTTCGTGCGCTTCCTGCGCATTCACCACGAACAGGAGCGCGTCAGCGGCGAACTTGGCCGCAGCTCGCAGCGTGCAGGAGCTGATGATTCCGCGTGAGAAAGTGCAGACACCTGGTTACGAGGTTGACTCGGTCTACACCCCGGCCACTGAAGTCGGCGGCGACTTCTTCCACATCGAACCCACATCGGACGGTGGCCTCCTGGTCATTCTTGGCGATGTGGCGGGCAAAGGCCTGCAGGCCGCGATGAATGTCTCGATGCTGATGGGCGCGCTTCGCCGCACCACAGAGAGAAGCCCTGCCCGGCTTCTCGAATCGCTCAATCGTGTGCTGATCGGCAGCGACAGCTTCACCACCTGCCAGGTGGTGTGGTTCGGACCGGATGGCGAGGTTGTGGTGGCAAATGCCGGCCATCTGCCGCCATATCTGAACACCCAGGAAGTCCGCCTGCCGGGTGGGTTGCCGCTTGGAGTCGTCTCCGAGGTGACGTACGACGAGGTGCGCCTCTACTTGCACCCAGGTGATCGCCTGTTAATGATGTCCGACGGCGTCGTGGAAGCGCGGCAGGGCTCGGGAGAGCTGTTCGGCTTCGACCGAGTGCACAATCTCAGCAACCAGTCGGCGTTCTACATTGCCGATGCGGCGAAGGCCTTCGGGCAGGAGGACGACATTACCGTCCTCACCATCCGGCGGCTGGCGAAGGCGATGGCGGCGTAAAAGCTGGGCGCAATCGCCGCGGACGATAAACAACGGCCTGTATCTCTTACGCATCGAAGATGCGTAATGAGCCGCACGTTGCTTCCCGGCAAGCCCTTTCCTTTGGGATCCACGGCACACAGAAAAGGCACGAATTTCGCTCTCTTCTCAGAGGGGGCTGACAGTGTGGAAGTCTGCCTCTACGATGCAGACGGCAACGAGACCGACTGCGTCAAGCTGATGGAACGGACAGCTTTCGTGTGGCACGGTTTTATCAACGGCATCAAGCCGGGACAGCTGTACAACTACCGCGTGCACGGGCCGTGGGATCCCAAGCAGGGAATGCTGTTCAATCCAGCCAAATCTCTGGTCGATCCGTATGCCAAGGCAATCGCAGGTAAGGTTGACTGGAAAGCTCCGATCTTTCCCTACGATGTGGCTTCCGGCGATCCACTCAAAATTGACCACCAGGACAGCGCGCTCAGCGTACCCAAGTCGGTCGTAGTTCACGATCCCTTCGACTGGTCTGACGATTCCCGACCGGAGACACCGCTGCCCGATTCGGTGATCTACGAGACGCATGTAAAAGGGTTCAGCGTTCGCAATCCCGACATCCCCGAAAACCTTCGCGGCACCTATGCCGGCCTCGCGCATCCTTCCAGCATCGAGTATTTCAGGCATCTCGGTATCACCGCGGTAGAGCTGCTGCCCATTCATCAGTTCATCGATGAAGGTCATCTCGTCGAAAAGGGGTTGCGTGACTACTGGGGCTACAACACGCTGGGCTATTTCGCGCCCACGTCGCGCTATTGCTTCCTGCGGCGACCAGGGCGGCCAGGTGCGCGAGTTCAAGGAGATGGTGAAGGCGCTGCACGCGGCGGGCATCGAGGTGATTCTCGACGTGGTGTACAACCACACCTGCGAGGGCAATCACCTGGGCCCGATGCTGAGCTGGAAGGGCGTCGATAACGCGACCTATTACCGGCTCATGCAGGACGAACCGCAGTTCTACATGGACTACACCGGAACCGGCAATTCGCTCAATGTGCGCAATCCCCAGGTCCTGAAGATGATCATGGATTCGCTGCGCTACTGGGTGACGCACATGCACGTGGACGGATTCCGCTTCGACCTGGCGGCCACTCTGGCGCGCGAACTGCACGACGTGAGCAAGCTGTCCTCGTTCTTCGACACCATTCACCAGGACCCGACACTGGCAGAAGTAAAACTGATTGCCGAGCCGTGGGATGTAGGCGAAGGCGGATACCAGGTGGGGCAGTTCCCCGTTCTCTGGGCCGAATGGAACGGCAAATACCGCGACACTGTGCGCCGATTCTGGAAAGGCGACGGAGGGCAACTGTCCGATTTCGCGTATCGGCTTACCGGGTCAAGCGATCTGTACCAGTTCGATGGGCGCAAGCCCTATGCCAGCATCAACTTCATTACTGCTCACGACGGTTTCACCTTGTGTGACCTGGTCAGTTACAACCAGAAACACAACGAGGCGAATGGCGAAGACAACAAGGACGGTTCCGACCACAACGACTCGTGGAACATGGGTGTTGAAGGGCCGACGGACGATCCCAGGATCAATGCTCTGCGCGAACGCCAGATGCGGAATTTTCTTGCCACGCTGTTCCTCTCGCAGGGTGTACCCATGCTCTCGGGCGGAGACGAGGTAGCGCGCTCGCAGAGGGGCAACAACAACTGCTACTGCCAGGACAACGAACTTACCTGGATGGACTGGAATCTCGACGACAGCCGCAAGCGCCTGCGCGAGTTTACCTGCAAAATCATTAAACTGCGCCTCGCTCATCCCAACCTGCACCGACGCAAATTCTTCCAGGATCGCGAAGTCCGCAGACGCTCCGATGGCAGTCTGGTGCTCGTAGAGAAGGACGCAGCCTGGTTCAATGCCGATGGCAACGAGATTTCAGATGAGGCTTGGAATGCGGAGTGGACACGGGCCATTGCGCTTCTGCTGAACGGATGCACCCTCCAGGTATCCGACGAGGATGGCAAGTGGATAATCGATGACAGCTTTTTGCTGCTCGTCAATGCGGCCGCAGAGGGCGTCGAGTTCACTCTGCCGCAATCGCCCAGAGGCCGGCCATGGCGTCAGATCGTGGACACCGAGAACATTGAGGACCCGTTTGTCGCAACTCCCGTGAGGGGTTCTATCATCGTCGGCGGCCGGGCCGTGAAGTTGCTAAGTGATGAGGCGATCCACCTGGAGAGAACTGCGGCATCTTAACGGCGATTCTGACGCCGCTTTCTCGGTTTCGCTTCGTACTTGCCTTCGGGGAAGAGATGAGTTTCTGAGATCGACTCGCTGATCCTCGATCAGTGAATGACGCCGTTCAGGATCGTGTTTGCCGTTACGACAAAGACTTGGTTGACGCTGGTTGCGATCGCGCTTCGCCAGCCACGCAGCCGAGAGCGATCAGGCCAACCGCCATTGCGTACTCTGTCGTGCTTTGGCCGTTCCCGCGAGCCAGCACAGACACTGCGCCTGAAAACAGTCTCCGGATGAGGTCTTGCATCTCGTTCCCCCTCCATCCCGGATGCTTCGGCTCAGAGTGAAGCCAGCGCGTAGGCACCCAGAACCACAGCCCCAGTGCTCTCACTAAAGCGTATTCGGGTAAACGAGGATAGATATCGAGGGTACAACGACCTTTGTTCCCCCACCATTACCTGCGGGTCTTTAGCGTGCCGGCAAAAAGCCCCACCCTTGCGGATGAGGCTTTTATTACATGCATTTTGCCCTTGCCTACCACGGGGGCGGCTGGCCGCACCGGAGGTGCCTCAGTCGTAGTATTCGAGACCGAGGTGGGTGATCAAGTCCGCGCCCATGATGTGGCGGAGGGTGTTCTTGAGCTTCATCGACTGAATGAAGAGATCGTGCTCTGGATACAGGCCCTCGCGGGTTTGCGGCGACTTGAGGTAGAAACTCAGCCACTCCTGGATACCGATGGACTTGAGCGACTGGGTGCGCTTTGCGAGATCGAGGAACAGAACCAGGTCGAGCGCGATGGGTGCGGCCAGGATGGAGTCCCGGCAGAGGAAATCGACCTTGATCTGCATCGGATAGCCGAGCCATCCGAAGATATCAATGTTGTCCCAGCCTTCCTTGTTGTCGCCCCGCGGCGGGTAGTAGTTGATGCGGACCTTGTGGAAGATGTCCTTGTAGAGGTCGGGATAAAGCTCGGGCTGAAAGATGTATTCGAGCGAGCCGAGCTTCGATTCTTCCTTGGTCTTGAACGATTCAGGATCGTCGAGCACTTCGCCGTCGCGATTACCGAGGATGTTCGTCGAGTACCAGCCGGATACGCCAAGCAGGCGCGCTTTGAAGGCTGGCGCGAGGACAGTCTTCATGAAGGTCTGTCCGGTCTTGAAGTCCTTGCCGCAGATCGGCGCCGAGTTCTTCTTCGAAAGCTCGATCATCGCAGGCACATCGACGGTCAGGTTCGGCGCACCATTCGCGAAGGGAACGCCTTCGGTGAGCGCCGCGTACGCGTAAATCTGCGATGGAGCGATGCCGGGATCGTTGGCCTCAAGGCCCTTCTCGAATGCTTCAATCGACTGGTGAACAGCGGACGGCTCGAGGAAAATCTCTGTCGATCCGCACCAGATCATGACGACACGGTCGACGGTCTTCCTAAAGGCCTGGATATCGGCACGTACTTGTTCCGCGAGATCTCGCTTATTCTTGCCCTTCTTCACGTGGGTGCCATGCAGGCGCTTCACATAAAACTGGTCGAAAACAGCCGGTAGCGGCTTGATGGTTTCGAGATAAGGTTTGAGTTGCTGGAGTAGATCTTTATCGAGCACCTTGGCGTGCGCGGCGCTTTCGTAGACGTTGTCTTCGAAGATGTCCCAGCCGGTGAAGACGATGTCGTTCAAATCCGCAATCGGGACAAACTCCTTGATCAGTGGCGACTTATTGTCTGTGCGCTTGCCCAGGCGAATGGTGCCCATTTGCGTGAGCGATCCGATGGGCTTTGCAAGCCCACGCCGCACAGCTTCGACGCCGGCAATCATCGTGGTTGCCACGGCGCCTAATCCCACTACCATTACTCCCAGTTTGCCCTTGGCTGCCTCAGGCTTCGCGGTCTTCAGGCCGCTCTCTTCTGCAGTGCTCATCCCTTTTCCTAACCTTCCTTTGATTGCTTTACCAATCAGAAAATCTCATATTTCGCGGACGCAACAGTGTACTCCCGCAGGCCGGTGACTTTCCCTGCACCGGCGTTCAGGCTTCGCTGGTCTGCCTGAAGCGGTTGATGTGCGTCCACACAAACCAGACGATGGCTGCGACGAGCGCCAACTCCACCGCAAGGTGAAACCTGTGAAATGCCTGCTCAAATCGTGGATCGGTGTGCCACTTCTCGCCGAGTTTCATCCCCGCATAGGCCAGCGCGAAGCACCACGGCCACGATCCGATAAATGTGTAAATGTGAAACCGCAGCTGCGGCATTTTGGCCACACCCGCGGGAAACGCAATAAAAGTTCTGACGACCGGCAGCAGCCGGCCCAGCAAGACGGTAATGGTTCCGTATTTCTCGAAGAAGCGCGTCATCCGATCGAGATCGTGATGGCTCATCAGCACCCAGCGGCCGTAGCGCACCACCAGCGGACGTCCGCCTGCAGCACCCACCCAGTACGCCACCACGGAGCCGAGATTGCAGCCGATGGCGCCCGCCGTGGCTGCCCAAAACAGACTGAAATGGCCGGTGTACACCAGGTAGCCGGCAAACGGCATGATGATTTCGCTGGGAAGCGGGATACAGGCGGATTCAATGGCCATCAAGGCTGCGATGCCTGCATATCCCAATGAGCCGATGACCTGGGTGACGAAGTGAACAAGAAAGGGCAGAATACGTTCGGTCATTGGGCTCTTTTCAGTATATAGGTTCAACTCGGCGGAGGAAGTGATTACGGGGTTCCTGCCACACTTTCTCGCTTGACACGCCCATCAAGGGATATCAATGCGTCGGCGCGACATCAAACAAAAAGGCCCGGCGCAAAGCCGGGCCTTTTCCTCATTCTCCCACTTGTCAGTTCGATGGCGGTGGCGTCGTCGGCTGCGCTGGCATCGGTGTGTGGTTGGCTGCGGCATCGTACTTGCCGGCTGCACTCCCTGAACCGTCGGCGCCGTATTCACCGTACCCTTCGCTGCATCTGAAAGGTTGATGCCGTAATGCTCCAGCGTCGTCGCCAGTGTCTGGTAGAGACCGGCCCGGTCCTTCGCAAACGCTGCATTCGCAGCAATCAGGTTATTCTCCGCCGTGGCAAGATTGCGCGCCTGCAGCAGCACATTCGCCGTCGTCGAAGCGCCCAGTTTCAGCTTCTTTTCTTCCGCATCCAGGCTTTGTTGCGCATAGTCCCGCGCTGCCACCGACGCTTGCACCTGGGCGCGATCGTTGGTCAACGCAAACTGCTGATTGACCACCTGCATGCGAATCTGTGTGTAGAGCTGTGCCAGCCGCAACTCTGCCTGGCGATACTCCATCAGCGACCGCTCCTGCTGTGCTTGCGCTGAGCGGTTGCGGATCGGAATCGTCATGCTGAATCCCGCACCCTTGTCCGGCGCGCTGCTGTTAAACAGGTTGTTCAGCACAGTTCCATAACCACTGGACGGAAGTGTTCCCGGCGGATATGGCTGCCCAGTCTGAAAGTTGACTGCGTCTCGGACTCTGCGCACCACCGATGGCGCTCGATCCATAAAACCCGTAGACATCCAGCGCCGGAAGCAACTGGTTCCGCGCACCCTTCAGCGTGATCTCGTCATTGCGCAGAGTCAGTGCGGCCTGTTCCAGTTCTGGCCGATTCCTGAAATGCGGCCTGCACCAAATCCTCAACCGGCTGGCTCTCTTCCGAAAGCTGATCGAGGGCGATGCGATCTGTCGGAATCACGGGCGCAGTCGATAGCGTCTGATCGTTGAGGTTCCGCGCGATCGCCTGCTTGATGATCTGCTCCTGATAGTTCAACGTGTTCTGCGAAGCAGTGAGCGCTTGCTTATCGGTCGCAACGGTCGAGTCTGCCTGAACCACGTCGAGCGGAGCCATTGTGCCGATCTCGAGCTGCTTGTGCGTATCGTCAGCAAGCTTTGTGCTCTGCACCAGGGCTCGCTCCTTCGCTTGAACGTCCTCGTACGAACTCACAAGTCCCCAGTAGATGCTCTCCACCTGGTTCACCGTGTAGAGAATCTGCTGCCGGAACGATGAATCCGTGATCCGCCGGTCATTGATCGCCTGGTACATGAAGCGCTTATTGATCCAGATACCCGCCCCCTGCAGCAGGTGCTGCGTCACTGTAGCTTTGAATACCGAACTCAATTCGCGGGCTGTATACCGGTAAAGGGCTGGTCCGTCGTGATGCGCTGATTCGTAATTGTCGCCGCAGCGCAGTGCCTGTGACCCACCCCTGGTTGTAGCCGAAGTTGTATTGGTTGGTATTGGTCGTCAGCGTAGCCTTGTTGCCCGAAAACAGCGCGTTCGATTGCGGCGCAGTCGCGCGCTCAAACTGAACGGTTCCTGTGATGTTTGGATCGAGAATCTCAGGCGCAGGTCCCGCGCCCGCTGTCGTCAGCGTTAATCCGCTCACGCCCGATCCGGCGCCGCCCGAGCCAACCGTCGTTCCACCGGGACCGCCGCCTGTCGTCAAAATCGACACCGATCCGCCGAGCGTGCCCTCCACCAGTCCTGATGGCGCGCCGAGCGGCAAGTATCCACCTTTAGTGCGCAGAATGTCGGTATCCGCAATGTCCAGGTTGTAGCGCGCAATTGCAATGTCGTAGTTGTTTTCAATCGCCAGTGCAATCGCGTCGGACAGGCTAAGGTAGATCTTCCCATCCTTCACCAGGTTGTCCAGGCGCACGGAGTTTGCGAAGCTGGCTTTCCCGATCGTGGTCGGCCGGTACATATTGATCGGGTTGCCCAATAGTGGACCAAACGGCTTGGAATAATCGCGATTGCTGGGCCGCAGATCCAGCGGCTGCGTCAGAACCGGCGCTGGAGCTGCAGGCAACTGTGACGCCTGTTTCTCTGGCTGCTTCGCGCCCGCGCCCGCCACTCCGCCCGATTGCTGCTGCTGTGCAAAGCCCGAAGGCGCTCCGGCCGCCAATGTCAGCATCACCGCCGTAATGGCTTTCAACCGTTGCGCTCCATTGCGCTTCACTGGCCCTTCGGCTGTCTTCTGCTCCTCAAACACACGAATACCGTGCAATTGCATGTTTCCTCTCCACGAGTCGCTGAGGCATGTGGGGTGCCGTTCTACATGACGTCCGAGACACCTCTCCGGACGCAAATTTATGATTCTGCGCGGCGCTTTCCGTTCCGTTGCTCCACTTTGACCGTCGGGTCATTAAGCTTTACGCGCGTCGCGAGCATTTCGTTCCCTCGTTCCACAACATCCCGCACGCGTATTGGCACGAAAACCTGAGTATATCCCACTGGATACGGCTGACCGGATCGCCCCTTTTGGTCAATTACCCTGTTATCTACACTGATTCCTCGTGACAGAAACCGCCCAATCCGCCGCGACACAGATGCAGACGTGGAAACTCACCCTCGCCTACGATGGCACCGACTTTCACGGCTGGCAGATCCAGCCCGGGCATTGCACTATTCAGGGCGAACTGCAATCCGCTCTCGGCCGCATCGTCGGCGAATCTCCGCTGCCCCAGGGTTCCGGCCGCACCGACGCCGGCGTACACGCATTGGCTCAAGTAGCCAGCGCCCAATTACAGGCCCGCATCCCTCCCGCGAACCTCCTCCGGGCACTGAATCGTACTCTTCCCGGATCCATCCGCATTCTCGACGCGCAGGTTGTGTCCGATTCCTTCCATGCACGCCACTCCGCTGTCGCCAAAACGTACGAGTATCGCGTTCTCCCCATCGAACCCGCAGCCTGTCAGATCTGTTCTCCATTTCTGGCGCGCTACGTCTATCCATATTCATGGCGCCTGGATCTCGCCATGCTCAACTCCGCCGCCGCCGCCTTTCTCGGCGAACATGACTTCCGCAGCTTCGCCGCATCCGATCCTGATCTCGCAACACGCTCGCATGATTTCGCCGAGGACTCCATCGTTCAGACCGAACCCCGCACCGCCATCCGCACCATCTACTCCTCCGCGTGGCGCGAGCAGACCACCGATGGCTTTCATCTCCTCGTCTATCACGTGCGCGGCAACGGATTCCTCCACCACATGGTGCGCAACCTCGTCGGCACCATGCTCGACGTCGGCCGTGGCTACATGAACGTCGAAGACATCCCAACAATTCTGGCTGCGCATGACCGCTCCTTCGCCGGACCCACCGCACCCGCCCGCGGCCTCTTCCTGCACTCGGTGGAATACAGCGAGACAGAATCACGTTCTTGGATTTCATAACTTCACATCAAGGAATTCACATTGCCACTCCTGCTACCCTGAAAGCGCATGGCGATCTTCTCGCGCAGCACGGCTTTCACCCGCGTCACGGCAATCGCCGCTCAGCGCGCGGTTCACGCTGCGTTTGCATGGGTGCACAACAACCCAAAGACCCTCATCGACCGCCAGGCCGAACTCGTCGCCATTCCCGCCCCGCCCTTCGGCGAGGAAGCTCGTTCCAAATGGCTCGTCGCTCGCTTCACCGAGATTGGACTCGCCAACATCCGCACGGACGCGGTCTGCAACGTCATTGGAGTTATTCCCGCAACGCATCTACCCACCGACAGTACGGGTCCCGTCGTCGTCCTCTCCGCGCATCTCGACACCGTCTTCCCTGCCGCCACACCGCTCAGCCCTGCCCTCTCGCGCGACAACGGAGCCAATCGCCTCACCGCTCCCGGGGCATGCGACAACGCCGCCGGCGTCATCGGCATGCTCGCGCTAGCGCAGGCGCTCATCCAGTCCAAAGTCAAGCTTGCCGCTCCCGTCGTCGTTCTCGGCAACGTCGGTGAAGAAGGCGAGGGCGACCTGCGCGGCGTCCGTCACTTTTACGAGCAGGCTGCGCTCGCCGGCCGCATTGCGGCCCATATCGTCCTCGACGGCGCCGGCGCCGACTCCGCCGTCACCCAGGCCCTCGGCAGCCTGCGCTTCCAGGTCACCATCAACGGTCCCGGCGGACACAGCTTCACCGATGCCGGTACACCCAACCCCATCGCCGCGATGGCCAGCGCTCTCGCAACGCTCGCTCGCACGCCTCTGCCCGAAAAACCCAGCACCACCCTCAACCTCGGCACGATTCGCGGTGGCACCAGTGTCAACTCCATCCCCGAAAGCGCCACGGCATCCATCGACTTTCGCTCGACAAGCCCCGACGAGCTTCTCCGTCTCGAAGTGGCTCTCCATCGCGCTGTCGAAGATGCCGTCGATGAAACCAACACAATTGCCAAACACCTCGGCGCACGCAATCGCGGCGCTCTCAGCTTCGCCATCAAGAGAATCGGCGATCGCCCCGCCGCGCAACTCGCCAACGATTCGCCCATCCTCGAGGCTCTTCGTGCTGTCGATCGCCATCTTGGCATCCAGACCGATCTTCGCCTCGGCTCTACCGACGCCAACATTCCCATCGCTCTCGGCATTCCTTCCCTTTCCATGGGTGCCGGCGGGGACGGCGGCGGCGCACACACCCTCGCTGAATGGTACAGCGACAAGGACCGCGAAACCGCGCTCCGCCGCATTCTTCTCCTTGCCGTAGCGATGACCGAGTGGGCTGCCGAGCAATAGTAACCATCTTCATCACGGTCAGCGGATACTGCGTCGCTGCACAACCCCAAAAACGCACGAGCCGCAAGATCCGCCCGCCTGCCTGCTTTTTCGCGAAGCGGCCGACCGCCCCTCTAGCCGGAAACATCAGAGCGTACACCTGGGCTTTGTTGACAAGTCCTCGGAAACCGGACCCGATATCCCTCTCAATAATTCGCTTGCTATAGCTGATCGGATCGTGTAATCAGTTGTCACATCAAAACTCATCTGTGATCGGGATGAAGCGTCGCTGCGCCCTGCGTGCCTCAGAGAGCGGCGGAGTGAGTCCTGCATAGATCTCAAGTTCTTCCTTCATTCTTCGAACTCTCGAAAGCCGTCCCCCCAGGCGGAAATGCGAAAGAGGCGTTATGGCTGGTCTGTGGGGAGTTCAACGGGTTATCCGCAAACTTCAATGGCTTGTGGCGGCGGCAGTGATATGGTTTGCGGTTGCCTTCATCCTTGAATCGGCGGCAGCCCAGACACGCAACGAGAACCGGGCGCACTGCAAAGCTACGAATCCTGATCTGAGTATCGAGGGATGCACAGCGCTCATCCAGTCCGGACACGAGAACACATCGCGTCTTACCGAGGCATTCAGCGATCGGGGCAACGCATACTTTCTTAAAGGCGACTACGACCGCGCCATTCAGGATTACGATCAGACGATCCAACTCAAGCCCGATTCCGCGCAGGTGTTCAACAATCGCGGCAACGCGCTCACCCGCAAGGGTAGGTTCGATCGCGCACTCGAGGACTACGATCAGGCGACCAAGCTGCGGCCGGACTACGCTATGGCCTTCAACAATCGCGGCATTGTCTACGACCGCATGGGTGAGTACAACCGCGCCATCCAGGACTATGACCAGGCCATCAGGCTTAAGGCGGATTTTGCCGAAGCCTTCAACAACCGCGGAATCTCCTTCGATAACGAAGGCGACTATGACCACGCCATCCGGGATTTCATTCAGGCGATCAGGCTCAAACCGGATTTCGCGATGGCCTTCAACAACCGCGGCATCGCCTACAACGACAAAGGCCAGTACGACCGCGCCATTCAGGACTTCGATCAGGCGATCGCGCTCAAGCCGGATCATCCTCAAGCCTTCAATGATCGTGGTGCCGCCTACTTCGGCAAGCATCTCTACGATCGTGCGATCCAGGACTACAACGAAGCGATACGACTCAAACCCGATTATGCTGAAGCCTTCAACAATCGTGGTAACGCCTACGATCGAATCGGGGAACACGATCGGGCCATTCTGGACTATGACCAGGCAATGACTCTCAAACCGGATTTCTCCGAAGCGCGGACAAATCGCGCCAACGCCTACACTCGAAAAAGACGGTCCGACGGCACCAATCCAACATTGTCGAGCTCAAAGTTTTGAGTGAATAACGGGGCGCCAAGGTGGCTATGCATGTCGGGCCCCATCACCCCCTCTGCTAAACTGCGCGCATGCGCACAATTCTTTCCTTCGTTGCCACGGCTCTCGCCGCCTCAATGTTGTGCTCTGCCCAAACCGCCCCGACTAGGTCCATCGCAGCCAAGCGCGCCAATCCCGCAGCACCCACGACTCCCAAGGGCATCGCCAGCACTCCCGACATCATCTTCTTCGACGGCGTCATCTACACCGGCGTTGGATTCGCTGAAGACAAGCCGCAGATTGTCGAAGCCATCGCCATCGGCGGCGGCAAAGTTCTCGCCATCGGCAAGACTGAAGACGTCAAACGCCTCGCAGGGCCCAAGACCGCGCTTCGCGATCTTCACTCTGTCAACACCAGCACCTTCATCTTCCCAGGCTTCAATGACGCGCACACGCATCTCGGCGGCGCAGGCCGCACCAAGCTCAACGTCGACCTCACTGGCGTCAGATCCCTCGCGGAAATGCTCGCGAAGATCAAGTCCGCCGCCGACGCCGCGCCCGCTGGCCACTGGCTCACCGGCGGCAACTGGGACCACACCCTGTGGGCCGATAAAGTTCTGCCTACGCGCCAAGATCTCGACAAAGTTACCGGCAATCACCCCACGTTCCTCGATCGCATCGACGGCCACATCGCCATCGCCAATTCCGCCGCGCTCGCTGCCGCCGGCATCACCGGAAAGACTCAGCCGCCGCAAGGCGGAGCCATCGATCTAGACACCAATGGCGAGCCCACAGGCATCGTTCGCGAATCCGCGCAAGGCCTTGTCTACAAGGTCATACCGCCGCCGGCGCCCGACGACCGCCGCAAAGGCGACGAGCTCGCCATCAAGGACGCGCTCTCCCACGGCGTCACCAGCGTGCAGGACTTCAGCGACTGGGAAGACTTCCTCGTCTACGAGGAGATGGAAAAAGAAGGCAATCTCCATCTGCGCATCACCGAGTGGCTCCCCTTCAAGGCTCCGTTGCCCGATCTAATCAGAATGCGCAATCACCACGACATGAGCGATCCCATGCTCCACACCGGCTTTCTCAAAGGCTTCATGGATGGCTCGCTAGGATCGCGCACCGCAGCGATGAAGGCTCCCTATGCCGATGACCCAAACAACACAGGCCTTCCGCAATACACGCAGGACCAGCTCAACAAAATGGCCGTCGAGCGCGCCAGGGCAGGATTCCAGCTCGGCTTTCACGCCATTGGCGATAAGGCGACAGCCATGGCGCTTGACGCTTATTCGCAACCAGGCATCTCTACCACCGCCCGCAATCGCATCGAGCATGCGCAAGTCGTCGATCCCGCCGACATCCCCCGCTTCAAGCAACTCGGCGTCATCGCCTCCATGCAACCCAGCCATCTGCTCACCGACATGAACTGGGCCGTCGACCGCCTCGGTCCCAAGCGCGCCGCCTACTCCTACGCGTGGAAAGCCTTCCTCAACGCCGGCGTCCCGCTCGCCTTCGGCACCGACTACCCCGTCGAGCCCATCACACCTTTCCGCGGACTCTACGCCGCAGTCACGCGCATGAACGAAGCCGGAACCAAAACCTACTATCCCGAAAACAAGCTCACCCGCGGCCAGGCCCTCTACGCATATACACAAGGCTCTGCTTACGCCGAGTTCGCCGAGAAGCACAAAGGTAAACTTCTCCCCGGCTACGACGCCGACTTCATCCTCGTAGACCGCGACCTCTATAGAGTCCCTGCCCCAGCCATCCTCCACACCAAAGTCATCCAAACCTTCGTCGCCGGCCACGACGCCCTCGCGACACCAGACCAATAGTCTCTCGACCAGCCGAAACTTCCGGTGCCCCATCCATGCGCAGGCTTTATCGCGGCATGGGTGGGAAAGCACAAACGCAGCCCAAACCTGGAGTGTCATCCTGAACGGAGCGCATTGGGGCCCCACGAACGAACGTTTGTGGGGTAGGCGAAGTGAAGGATCTGCTTCTGCTTTTACGAATCACCAGCACTCAACTGACATAATCAAAAAACATGAAGCTCCGCGCCTATCTGCTGATGACCTTCGTGGTCGCCGTCTGGGGATCCACGTTCGTCCTCATTAAAGGCGCGCTCAATGACGCATCACCTGCGGCCTTCAATCTCATTCGCATGACGCTGGCTTTCGCTCTGCTCGCCATCGCATATCACCGTTCCTTGGGTACCATCCGCCGCAGCCACATCGTCGCTGGAGCAGTCGTCGGTCTCTGCCTCGCCGCGGGCTACCAGTTCCAGACCATCGGCCTCGTCCGCACCACGCCCTCGAAATCCGCCTTCATCACCGGACTCGTCGTTGTCCTCGTTCCGCTCTTCTCCATCGCCCCCGCGCTCCGCCCGCCCGGCGCACGCGCGCCCCGCTGGAACGCCTTTCTCGGCGCAGCGCTTGCCTTCATCGGAATTCTCTTCCTCACATCGCCCTCGAATCCCGCCGCCTCTTCATCCGCGCTCCTTCCTGATCTCTCCTCCATGAACGTCGGCGACATCCTCACCTTCGGCTGCGCCATCGGATTCGCCTTTCACTGCATCGCCCTCGGCCACGTCTCACCGCGAATTCCCTTTCAGCCCCTGGCTATCCTGCAAGTGGGATTCTGCGCCATTTTCATGGCCATTAGCCTTCCCTTCATCGAGCGCCCGCATGTTCACTTCACGCCGCGACTCGTCACGGCGCTAATTATCGCCGCCGCGCTCGCCACCGCTGCCGCATTCTCCATCCAGAGCTGGGCCCAATCCATCCTGCCCTCCACGCACACCGCGCTCCTGCTCACCCTTGAGCCGGTATTTGCCTGGATCACGTCCTTCCTCGTCACCGGCGAACGCCTCGGCCTGCGCCCCGCGTCAGGCGCCTTGCTCATTCTCATGGGCATCGCCATCACTGAACTCGTCCCGCAGCCGCACGTTCCTAGCGCCCACGAAGCCTAAATACCCTCCGCCGCGCGATTCTGCGCTCCACCTGCCATTACCAAGGGGTTTTCAACCTGAGGCTCATTCATGTGAATTAATTGGCTGGCCTCACCTGCCTGCTGCACAATGAGACAGTCTCCGTTCGAAACGCTGCACGAAAGGCAAACACGGTGCCCTCATCATTTAGAAATCTGCAGGGACCAGCCAGGCTGCTCGCCAACAGCGCTACCATTCTGCTCGTCGCTTCCAGCTTCCTCGCCGTCGAGGCCGTTATTATGATGATCCTCGGCCCGGACCGCGACGTCGTCGTCAGGCCGTTTATCCTGCTCGGCTATGTCGAAGTCTGCGCGATGTTTTTCTCGAGCATCGGCATCGTCTGCGGCATTGTGGGCCTCATCCTCTATCACCCGTTTCTCTGGATCAGCGAAAAGCTCCTGAGGCGCCCCTCCAGCCGGGTCAGCAACCGATACACCTACACGGACGTTCCGTCGCCGGTCCATTCCCCAGCCACGATGAAGATGGCACACCCGACTAGCAGAATCGCAGGCCTGGGGCACCGGTGGAGGATGGGCAGGTGGCCACTCATCCATCCGGATTCCCGGGCTTGATTCTCCGACTGTGCCCCGTTCATCGTAGTGACGGACTTCTACAGGGAGGCTCGGACGTTCCAACCCTTCGAGCACAAAACGCTCGAAGGATGGGAATCACAACCTCTACGGATTTGGGGAATCGACATTATTCTCGATTCCCCGCTCCCAATTTCCTCGCTCTATCGCGTCGCCGCCTCCGGCGAATCCGCCAGCGCGTACGCCAGCACCGCCATGATCGCGGCATTCTCGTTCAGGTGTTTCTTGTCGATCTTGTCGAAGGTGTCTGCCGCCGTATGGTGATAGTTGAAATAGAATCGGCTGTCCTGCACCGGCGCAAAACTCGGAACGCCCTTCTCCGTCATCCCCGCAATATCCTCGCCCGTCTCCGGCGCACTCTCCAGCGAACCTGCTCCGTTCGCATCCAGCACCTGTGCGACCGGCCGCAGCCACCGCCCCAGTTCCGGCTTCCCCGCGTAGTAAATCCCCGTGGGATGATCGGCGCCGAGATCGCTCTCGATCGCGCCCACATGATTGCCCATCTCCACCGCGTGCTTCACCATGTATGCCGCCGCGCCTTCAGACCCTTCTTCTTCGCTCATCCACGCAATCACGCGCACCGTCCGCCGCGGATGTATACCCAGTTCCTTCATCAACTGAATTGCCTGCATCGACACTGCCACGCCCGCTCCGTCGTCAATTGCGCCCGTCCCCAGGTCCCACGAGTCCAGGTGTCCCGAAACAACAACCACCTGTTCCGGATGCTCCGTCCCCTTCCAGTCCGCGATCACGTTGTAACTATCAGCATCCGGCAGCGTCTGCGGAGTCAGCGTCAAATGCATCGTCACCGGCCCCTGGCTCGTCAGTGCCTTTAGCAACTCCGCATCTTCCGCCGTTACCGCCGCCGCCGGAATCTTCGGCACATCCGGCGCATACTCCGTCTGGCCGGTATGCGGCAGGCGAAAATCTGCTCCCCCCACGCTCCGCACCAGTACCGCAACGGCTCCCACCACCGCTCCTGCAATCGGTCCCGCTCCGCGATAAGCGACGGCGTTTCCATAGGCCTCAAGCCCATGTCCGGTGGCCGCAAGCTCCTTGTCGAAAGGATGATTGAACAACAGAATCTTTCCCTTCACCGCTCCCGCCGGCAACGCGTGCAACTGCTGCCAGTTGTCTACCACCACCACTTCCGCCGTCAGACCCTCCGGGGGCGTCGCCACGCTTCCGCCCAGCGCCGTCAGCACAATCTTCTGCGTGGTCCCAGCAGCCTGCCCCGGCCAGGCCGTCAAAGCGCCTGTCTCCACGCCGCGCACCCAGTGCGGCACAGAAGCCTTTTCCAGCGTCACTTCTGCACCCAGCGCCCGCATTTCGCTTGCAACGTACTCAACAGCCTTCTCTGCCTGCGGCGACCCGCTCAGCCTCGGCCCGATATTGTTCGTCAGGTGCCGCAGCTCGTCATACGCGTAATCGCTCTTCATCGCCGCATCCCGCAGCCGACCCATCGTGTCCAGCTGTTCCGTGATCCACGCGCTTTTCCCGCCCGCCATCATCTGGTTAAGCCGATCCAGCATGGAAGGTTGCGAAGGCGCAGCATCCGGGCTTTGCTTTGCTGGCGTCTGCCCTGCACACACCTGCACCCCGGCCACAAATGCCGCGGCCGCAATCGTCATGAATCTGCACCACTTTAAAGGGGAACCCATGCCGGATGTTAGCACGGCTCCACGCAACATTTTTAGGCTGATAGTTCATGCTACGAAGAATCGACAGAAGCCGTAGTCGGATGAGCAGTGAGAGATGATTGAGCCGTTATTGGCCCAGCCGCGACGCAGGAGAGATAGGCGGGGACGACCGTTGGTATCTCCGATTGACCCATCAAAACAAAGCCCAGCCTCCGAGAAGGTGGGTGGGCTGTTTATGTGTCGTTCGCAGAGGATGCTATTCCAGCGCGTCCGGATGGAGTGCGATATTCCTCTCGCCTGCCGCCTTGCGCTCGTTGTACGCCTTGAGCCAATCTTCCCAGTGTTTGCCTGCGGCGCGGTCCTTGCCGCTGAATTCGAGACGCGCAATCTCGGCGTAGCTTAGCTTCAGCTTGTCTGGTGACTTCGGCGAAAAATACTGCACGTATGAATCCGCCAGTGTTGCACCAGTCGAGCGATTGAAGATGTACGCCTCGATGCGCTCTCCGCTCTTCGTTGTGATGGTCACGTCGCCGCGATAGTCGAAAGCCTTCTCCAGCGCACTGCGCAAATCATCTTCGCTGGCGAGTTCAGGAATCCAGCCCTCAAGGTTCTCGTGAACGGTACCTGGAGCGATCTCAAGCGCCTCGATTTCTTCCCGCGTATATTTCAGCACTTCAGCGCTCATGCGTTTGTCTCCTCCAGGGCCGGTGCAGATTTCTCAATCTGCACGAGCGGCGCATGCGAATGCGTATCCCACTCATTGAGTTGCTTAAGCGCGTGCTTGCTCTTATAGCTGCTGAATGTTCCCTTCACCATGCCCCAGAATCCACTCAGCGTCAGGAAGCCATCGAGCACGGCTGTCGGCTCGTAACCGCAGCTCACCATGCAGTTCGCGCATTTGGGATTGCCGCTGCCAACGCCGTATTCCTCCCACTTGGTGGTTTCCATCAACTCCTTGAAGGTTTCGGCGTATCCGTCCTGCAGCAGATAGCAAGGCTTCTGCCACCCGAAAATGTTGTAAGCTGGCGAACCCCATGGGGTGCAATCGTAGTTGCGGTCGCCCATCAGGAACTCAAGAAACAGCGGCGACATATTGAATTTCCACGACTTCTTGCGGTTCGACAGAATTGCGCGGAAGAGCTTGCGTACACGGGCACGCCCCATGAAGTGGGTCTGATCAGGCGCCTTGTCGTAGCTGTAACCCGGCGACAGAACGATCCCCTCAACTCCGATGGCCATCATCTCGTCAAAATGAGCGCGCACGCTATTCGGATCCGTTCCATCGAAGAATGTCGAATTCGGAGTGACGCGGAAGCCGCGCTTGACCGCTTCCTTGATTCCCTCCACCGCGATGTCATATCCGCCCTCACGGCATACAGACATGTCGTGATGATCCCGCTGACCATCGAGGTGAACTGAAAACGTCAGATACTTCGAAGGCGTGAATTCGTGAAGCCGCTTCTTGAGTTCAAGGGCATTCGTGCACATATATACATACTTCTTGCGCGCAACCAAGCCGTTGACTATATCGACGATCTGCGGATGAAGCAGCGGCTCACCGCCCGGAATCGCAACCATCGGAACGCCGCACTCTTCCACCGCGGCAAAGCACTCCTCGGGCGAAAGCTGTTTCTTCAAAATATGTGGCGGATATTGCACCTTGCCGCAGCCGGCACACGCCAGGTTGCAGCGGAAGAGTGGCTCCAGCATTAACACAGTTGGATAGCGCGTCACACCTGCGAGCTTCTTCTTCCATACGTACGTGGCAACCGTCCACACCTGTGAAATCGGAATGGCCATTATTGTTTATCCCTCGGGGGCGGTAGCCCCGTTCAATCTTTTTCTTCGTTCCTGATACTTTCGGCAACACATCTGCAAGAATGCTGCCGCGATCTTCTAACTTAAGAAGCCCGTTCAATCGCGCGCACATAGCTTGTCAGCGCCATAAGCGGGAAGTATTGCCGGTACATCGTGTATGCCAGATAGAAAACCTTCGGAAAACCCGTTCCCGTGATGATTCCTTCGCGCTGTGCGCCTTCGCCCATCGACTCGTCCCAACTGCCGTCTTCCCTTTGGCGCTCGAGCAGCCAGCGCACGCCTTTTGCGATGGAATCCGAGCGATCGTCGCCGGCGGCCAGCAGTCCCAGCAGCGCCCACGCTGTCTGCGATGGAGTGCTCGGCCCCTCGCCGCGCGTATTGGGATCTTCGTAGCTGCCGCAGGTCTCGCCCCAGCCGCCATCGGCGTTCTGCACCATGCGGATCCACTCGGCCGCCTGCTGCACCTGCGGCTCATTGTGATCGAACCCGATGGCATCCAGTCCACGCAGCACCAGGAACGTGCCGTAGATGTAGTTCACGCCCCAGCGGCCAAACCAGCTTCCATCCGGCTCCTGCTCGCTGAGGATGAACTTGATGGCCTTCTCCACGCGCTTGTCCCCGCGGGTGTAGCCGTAGCAGGCCAGCATCTCCAGCATGCGTCCCGTAATGTCCACCGTCGGCGGATCAAGCATCGCGTTGTGATCCGCGAACGGGATGTACTGGAAGATCATCTTTGTGTTGTCTTTGTCGAAGCTGCCCCAGCCGCCGTTGCGGCATTGCATGGCAAACTCCCACTCGATCGCGCGCTGCGCCACCTGGTGCTGATAGCGCTCGCGCGGATTATCCACCTTGCTGAGCGCGAGCAGCACCTGCGCAGTATCATCGGTGTCGGGATAGAACTCGTTATTGAACTCGAAGTACCATCCGCCAGGCTCGGTCCCTGGAACCTTCACCGCCCAGTCGCCTTTGTGGCGAACTTCCTTCGACAGCAGCCAGTCCGCTGCCTTGAGCATGCGCGGATCGGTGCGCGGAACGCCTGCCTCACCCAGCGCATAAAGTGCCTGCGCCGTATCCCATACCGGCGAGACGGCTGGTTGCATACGAAACGTCGGTTCCGGCATCACGTCTTTCGCGGGCTCTTCGATGCCGAGATTCTCAAACTCATCGCGCGCGCGAATCACCTGCGGATCGTCTTCGGAGTAGCCAAGGCAACGCAGCGCGAGGATCGCATTCAGCATTGCCGGATAGATCGCGCCCAGGCCATCCGACATTTCCAACCGCTCCAGCATCCACGTCTCTGCCCTCTTGAGCGCGAGTTTGCGCAACGGCCGGAGGTGCACCGCTTCAAACCAGTGCAGTGACGCGGTCGATCACAATAAAGAAATTCCGCCACGAGAGGAAATTCTTGCGATCCCAGTGCAACCGAAGGTTCGAGTTCGCACGCCCGCCCACAAACAGCTCATCGATACTGTGCTCAGGCGGAATCCTCTTGTATGGCTTCTTCGCGTAGATGATCGCAAGCGGCACAAGAATCGAGCGCGACCACGACGAAATCTCATAGATGTTGAAGTAAAACCAATTCGGAAAAAGAACGATCTCCGGCGGAATCGCAGGCACTGCATCGTAGTCGTACTGACCCAGCGCGCACAGATACATCTTCGTGAATGTGTTGCACTCCACTACGCCGCCATGCGCCAGGATCCATTCGCGGCACTTCACCAGCCGTGGATCCGTAGCCGGAATATTCATCAGCTTGGCTGAGAAGTAGCACTTCACCGAGAGCGAGACATTTCCCGGGCCGCCGGGATAGAGACTCCAGCTCCCGTCTTCTTTCTGGTAGCGCATCATCTCGGTGCAAGCGCGCTTCAGGCGCTCGGGATCGCCCGATTCGAGCAGCGTGTGCAGAAAGATGTAGTCGGCTTCCAGCATCGCATCCGCTTCCAGTTCGCCGCACCAGTAGCCATCGGGATGCTGGAGCGAAAGAAGGTAGTCGCTGGAGCGATGAATAGCCGATTCGACATCCGCAAGAGCCGCATCCATTCGGCCAAATCTCGGCGCCGCGGATTGTGTCTGTACTTGCTGGATACTCATTGCGATATTCGGCCCTCAGTGATCAAAAATACCCGGAATCCGGGCGGTAAACAGCCCAATTTCCTACGCCGCGGTCGCGATCAGGAGATAAGCTATTCTACGACCGAATACGCGCAAAGACGCTTGGATTCCGACGCCTACCAGCGCGTTGGCTCCCCCTCTTTACCGAACAGGAACCGCCTCTGCGCCCCCTGGCCCACCAATTGCCTGAACGATCTCAGGAGGCAAGCCAAAGCGCACATTCTCCGGCATTACCTCCACTTCTTCGACGTCGGAATAGCCGTTTTGACGCAAATAATTGACTACGTCTTCGACCAGCACTTCAGGCGCCGAGGCACCAGCGGTCACCGCAACCGTGGACACCCCGGTGAGCCATTTCGGGTCGATCGCCTGGGAGTTATCAATCAGATACCCGATGGTCCCGAGATTACGCGAAACCTCGACAAGACGATTGGAATTGGAGCTGTTGGTTGAACCCACCACCAGGACCAGATCAGCATTGTGCGCGACATTGCGCACCGCCACCTGACGGTTCTCTGTCGCGTAACAAATATCCTGCGAGTGTGGTCCGGCGATATTCGGAAACTTCTCTTTCAAGGCATGAATGATGTCTCGCGCCTCGTCGAGCGAAAGCGTTGTCTGCGTAAGGTAAGCAACGCGATTGGGGTCGGGAACCTGAAGTGCTGCGACTTCCGCGACATTCGAAACGACTTGCGTCACATCGGGAGCTTCGCCCAGAGTGCCCTCAATCTCGTCGTGATCGCGATGGCCGATCAGCACCAGCGAATAACCCTGCTTGGCAAACTTTACGGCCTCAATATGGACCTTGGTGACCAGGGGGCAGGTGGCGTCGATAACCTTCAATCCACGCCCTTTGCTCCGCTCGCGGACGGCAGGCGAAACACCGTGGGCGGAGTAAATTACGCGCTGACCGTCCGGCACGTCGTCGATCTCGTGGACAAAAATGGCGCCCTTTTCCGCCAATTCGTTCACGACATAGCGGTTATGGACGATTTCGCGGCGAACGTAAATCGGCGCGCCGAAAGTCTCAAGCGCAATTTTGACGATGTCGATGGCACGAACAACGCCGGCGCAAAAGCCGCGCGGTTTGAGCAGAAGGACCCGCTTCTGACCGGAAGATGCTTCGCTTTGGGCGCGATTGGGGACGGAATCAAGCGCAGTTGTAGTCACACTACCATTATATCCATTTGTCAGGAATTTCCGCGGGCTCGGAGACCTCCGAACCCGCGGAGTTCATCAGGCAGGTTGCTGCGCCCGCACATTGACCTTCTGCGCGATGGAGGTCAGTTTCTGATCGGCCGCTTTCTCCTCTTCCAGAGTTTCTTCCAGAAGTTTGGCGACTTGGGGTTGCCCGAGAAGCTGCGCATAGGTGCGCACCGTGCCATACGCCGCCATCTCGTAGTGCTCGACGCGCTGAGCGGCTGAAATGAGTGCGGCGTCTCTCACGTCGCCTTCAGCCGATTCATGCAGCATCGAAGATCCCTCGTCGAGTACACCTTTCATGCCTTCGCAAGACTTGCCCTTCGGGCTGGTTCCCAGGATGTTGCATATCTGCACCAGCCTCTCGATCTGTCCTTCTGTCTCGCGCAGATGGCTTTCGAAAGCCTTCTTAAGATCCTTGGAGCTCGCCGCATTCACCATCTTCGGAAGTGCCTTAGTGATCTGATTTTCGGCTGAATACAGATCCTTCAATTCCTCTATGAACAGTTTATCGATTGAGTCGACTCGCATGTAATTCTCCCTCCGGGTTTGTGTTGGCTTGCAGTTGCGTGGGATGCTGCGAACTGATCGGTTGTTGCCCTTTCAGATCATTCTCGAGGCCATGGAGTCAGCCGCAAGTGGAGAACGAAGCATGATGATCGTGAAAGAGGATAATTCCAGGGGAACAAGCGCTCTAACCATGCCAGATCTTAAGACTTATAGAAACCTTGCTGGATCGAGTAACAACAACCCGCATTACTACAAACGCCGCCTCGGATTACCAAATGGGTCTGGCAAGTACTTGTTAAGTGCCCTACCTTCAAGGTCTGCTTGTTCAGAAGCAGCGGAGCATAAACGTGACGGTAGAAGCGAAAGCGTCCATTCCCCAGACTGCGAATAACGGCGAAAATCACGTTCCTGTGATCGAACGCTCCATATACCCAAATCTGAAGCTCAGGGTGTACACGACCGGCATGCGCCAGAATCGCCTTGCGAAGCTGGTCGGCATCGATGAGGCCTATCTCAGCCGGATTATCAACGGCGTTCGCGTACCCGGAAGGCAAACCCAGGAGCACATCGCCCAGGTGCTCGGGTGCGATGCCGACTGGCTCTTCCAGCAGACCACGGTGCAGGTTCCCGCAGACATGCGCGCCAATAGCCCGAAGATCGCATAAGCACGGAATTCGGCCTGACTGCACCCGATTGAATCGGCTTTCCGGGGTGGACTAATCACCTCCCCCGCGGCCTTGGCACGCCCTGTTCCAGCTCCGGCACGTGCTGAGCGTGACGTTCGCCCCTTAGCCGCCGCGAACCTCCCGGGGATGCCGAGTGTAAGTGACTTAGAGAAAATCCTCATTGCGCTGAATCAAGAGGCTCTGCCGCGAAAGTTTTCCTCTAATTAACTGCATTTTCGGTTTGTTTTCCAAACGTAAGCCCAACACTCATAGTATCTCGGCGCTTTACGTCGACTCGGTCTCATAACTCCGCCGATAACACGAAAGTAATCACCCGGAAGGTTATTGGTGACCTCAATCACGGTCTGATTCCCTCCTCTACGAGAACTCTAGGCACACAACACAGCCAGTTTTGGCAGTTGCATTTTGTGCACGAGCGAGGCTCGGCGCGCATGCGGATTCGTGTGCGCATTTGAAGGGAAGTTTAGATGGACCGGTTTACAGCTTTTTACAGCAAGCGCAACTCTTCTTACGTTTCTCTCAATAACTTCAACTTCGGAAAGATCCTGGCTCTCCTGGCACTGCTGGCACCTATGCTGGCCGCGGCAGCGCCGTCACTGAGCCAGGTTTCGTGTCTAAGCAACGCCTATAGCGCAGCGGCAACCGACACCTGCTCGGTCTACCTGACATCGACGACGACTGGCAAGCTCAACGTGACCCTGTCGAGCAATGACCCGTATGTGTCGGTTCCAAGCAAGGTGACGGTGAACGCCGGTGCAAGCGAGCGCAACGTTCAACGCCAAAGTGGCCAGTGTGGCGATGACCCAAAAGGCGACCATCACTGCCCAGTCTGGCGGGATAACAGAGTATTTCGACATTATCATTTCGCCTGCGACGGGTTCGCCGGCGCTGACCTTGAGCGCCACTTCGCTCTCGTTTGGCAATGTTGCAGTGGGTACCATGGGGACGCAGTCAGTCACAGTGACTTCGAGCGGCACGGCGGCGGCCACCATCAACTCAGATTCAATTACGGGGACAGGATTCTCGGTTTCGGGAGGAGCTTTCCCAGCAACGTTGAATCCGGGGCAAGCGGCGGTATTGACGATTCAATTCAACCCGAGCACCGCCAGTTCGGTAGCAGGACAATTGACTATTTCGAGCAATGCGCCCACGGCTACCATCAGCCTGAGCGGCACCGGCACAGCCGTTTTGCCAACCGTGAGCGCGGTCTCCTGCAGCAGCACGTCCATTACGGGATCACTGGCAGACGCCTGCACGGTGAGCCTGACCGGTTCTGCTCCGACCGGCGGACTGACCGTCAGCCTTGCGAGCAGCAGCAGCGCGGTAACTGTGCCCAGTTCGGTGACGATACCTGCGACGGCGACGAGTGCGGCGTTCACAGCGAGTGTGGCTTCTGTAACCACCGCGCAGTCCGTGACGCTCACAGCAACCACGGCAAGCACCTCCAAGACAGTTTCACTGCAACTTAACGCAACAACTCCCGCGCTGACCTTGAGCAGTGCTTCGCTCTCGTTTGGCAATGTCTCAGTGGGCACTGCGACCACGCAGTCAATCACAGTGACATCTAGCGGTACGGCGCCGGCAACAATCAACTCAGCTTCGATTACCGGGACAGGGTTCTCGGTTTCGGGGGGAAGTTTCCCCGCAACGCTGAATCCCGGACAAGCGGCGGTATTGACGGTGCAATTCGACCCCACAAGCGCCAGTTCGGCAACGGGTCAGGTGACGATTTCAAGCAATGCGCCTACGGCTACCGTCAGCCTGAGCGGCACTGGCACAGCCGTTTTGCCGACCGTGAGCACGGTGTCCTGCAGCAGCACGTCCATCACAGGATCGCTGGCGGACGCCTGCACAGTGAGCCTATCGGGTGCGGCACCCACTGGCGGCATGAGCGTGAGCCTCGGGAGCACCAGCAGTGCCGTCACGATTCCTGGCTCGGTGACAGTACCTGCGACAGCGACGAGTGCGGCCTTCACAGCGAGTGTGGCTTCTGTAACCAGCGCGCAGTCCGCGACTCTCACCGCAACCGCGGCAAGCACCTCCAAATCAGTGTCGCTCCAGTTGAATCCGGCTACTTCAGCATCGCCTGCACTCAGCAGCATTTCGTGTGTCAGCAGCGCGTACAGCTCGGCTGCAACGGACGTTTGCTCGGTGAATCTGACTGCGGCGGCAAGCGCGGCGGTCAACGTGTCGCTGTCGAGCAATGATCCGTATGTGACAGTTCCAAGCGGCGTGACAGTGAACGCGGGTGCAATGAGCGCGGCATTTAGCGCTGCAGTGGCTAGTGTCGCGATGACCCAGAAGGCGACCATCACCGCCCAGGCCGGCGGAGTAACGGAATACTTCGACATCACCATTTCGCCTGCGACGGGCTCGCCGGCGCTGACCATCAGCGCAACTTCGCTCTCGTTTGGCAATGTTGCAGTGGGCTCCACGGGGACGCAGTCGGTGACTCTGACCTCTTCGGGTGCCGCAGCGGTAACGGTCAACTCGGATGCTATTACAGGGACCGGATTCTCGGTTTCGGGAGGAAGCTTCCCGGCAACGTTGAATCCGGGACAAGCAGCCGTTCTGACGGTTCAATTCAGTCCAACCGGAGCAAGTTCGGTAACGGGGCAATTGACGATTTCCAGCAACGCACCCACTGCTACGGTCAGCCTCAGTGGCACCGGCACTGCAGTCACCCCCACCGTGAGCGCGATCTCCTGCAGCAGTACTTCAATTACCGGATCGCTGGCAGATGCCTGCACGGTAAGCTTGTCCGGTTTTGCTCCGACCGGCGGCCTCACCGTCAGCCTTGCGAGCAACAGCAGTGCGGTCACGGTGCCAGCTTCGGTAATGGTGCCTGCAACGGCCACCGGTGCAGCGTTCACAGCCAATGCCGCTGCGGTAAGCTCTGCGCAGTCGGCGACTCTCACAGCGACCGCGGGAAGCGCTTCCCAGAAGGTTTCGCTGCAACTGAACGCAGCTACCGCGGTCTTGACTGTGAATGCGACATCGATCGGGTTTGGCAACGTTATGGAGAACACCCCGGTCGCGCAACCAATCACATTGAATTCGACGGGCACGGCCCCCGTGACGGTCAATTCGGCGGCGGCGAGCGGGACGGGCTTCTCGGTATCCAGCGCCTCACTTCCAGCTACGCTCAATCCGGGTCAGTCGCTGACCCTCGAGGTGCAGTTTGATCCAACAACGGTGGGATCATTCACGGGCCAGCTCGCCATCTCCAGCAGCGCCTCATCTTCGACGGTAGGGTTGAGCGGGGTTGGCGAGTCGCACGAAGTGGATCTGAGTTGGACGTGCCCTCTGGATTCGTCGGATCCGATTGTGGGGTACAACATCTACCGCGCTCCGGGCGGGACGACCTCGTACCAGCGCTTGAATGCGGCGGTGGAAACGCTGACTGCATTTTCGGACACCGCTGTGCAAAGTGGCACGGTCTACGCCTACGTTGTGACGAGTGTGGATGCCGCGGGCGTGGAGAGTGTTCCTTCAAGCATGACGAGTGTGACGATTCCGTAGGCTTCGCGCGTGGCAGAAGGATGATGGAGCGGCGGCATTGGGAGAGTGTGAAACCCCGCCGACTCTGTCTACCCGGAAGGTAACTTAATCGGCGATTACCAGTCACCACCTATATCTTGAAGACATGCACAGACCTATAGATTTATGGCTACCACCTTCGCGTTAGTTGGCGTTTCAAACTTAACGGGCACAACATGTTGCTTGTGCGGTACAAAGGTAACCTCCAGATAGCACAATCGTGACCATAGTCACCTGTACCGGTGCACGGACAAGCTCGATCCTGCATGTAGTCAGCCGATGCTCTATACATTTATTCCTCCGCGGCAGGTTGGGCGGGTTTCACTGCATCGGCTGACTGAAAGACCAGATTCTTTTTGGCACAGGTGATGTCGATGTGCAAATACAGCTATATTTTGTTTCCTGCAATTAGAGAGAAGAAAGCAGCGATTCGGCTGAAAACAACCCAAAACAAACTCTACAGAAAACTAACCAGCAGTGCTGCCATGGCGTTGGGAATCGCTGCTCTCGGCATGGGCCTCTCAGGCTGCGGGTCGGGCACTCAGCCGTTCTCGTCGCCAAATACAAGTGCGCTTTCGGTAAATCCGACTGCGATAGACTTTGGCGACGTAAGCGTGGGAACTCCGGTATCCCAGACGGTGTCCATCACGAACCAGAGCACGTCTTCGGTCCAAATCGCGCAACTGACCACGTCAATCAGTGCTTTCACAGTCAGTGCTGGCGCGCTGCCAATAAATCTACCTGCGGGTGGCAGCTTGCAGGTACAAGTAAGTTACGATCCTGGGTCCACCGCTGACTCGACCGGCCAACTCAATGTTGAAGCAAAGACAGGAACGTCGGTGAATCTGGCAGGGGCGGTCAAGCTGCACGGCCAGGGCTCAGCCTCGACGGTGCCTTCGCTCACGGAGCTGAGTTGCGCGAAATCGTCGATGATCGGAGCAGGCACAGACTCCTGCACCGTGACGCTGAGCGCCGAGGACTCAAACAAGAACGTCACAGTCAACCTGGCGAGCAGCAGCAGCGCAGTAACAGTGCCGGCTTCAGTTTCGGTCCCGTCTGGCGCCATCAGCGCAAGTTTTACGGCAAATGTATCGGCTGTAACGGCGTCGCAGTCCGTCGCGCTGACCGCGACGCAAGGATCAGTTGCAAAAACGACATCGATCGCGTTGGGCGGATCGGCATCGACGTCTGCACCATCGATCAGTGCGTTGTCTTGCGGCAGCAGTTCCTTTACAGGAGCGGGGACAACTACGTGCACCGTATCGCTGAGTTCCGCAGCTCCGTCGGGCGGCGTGAACGTCGCCGTGGCGAGCAATGACAGTGCGGTGACGGTTCCCGCCAACGTAACAGTGGCCTCCGGCCTGGCAACCGCGTCGTTCGCCGCGACTGTGGCCTCTGTAACCACCTTGCAGGCAGCGACGATTGCTGCGAGCGCAAATGGATCATCGCATAGCGTTACGGTGCAACTGAATGCGGCTATGCCGGCGCTTGGGCTGAGCGCCACTTCACTGGCATTTGGCAATGTTTCGGTGGGCACGGCGGTAACGAAGTCGGTGACAGTGACCTCAAGCGGCACGGCGGCGGTCACAATCAACTCAGACTCAATTTCAGGGACCGGGTACTCCGTTTCTGGAGGGAGCTTCCCTGCCACCCTCAATCCGGGACAGGCCGCGGTGTTGACGGTTCAGTTTGATCCGACCACAGCCAGTTCGGTGAGCGGGCAGTTAACAATCTCAAGCAATGCATCGACGCAGACCGTCAGCTTAAGTGGCACAGGCTCGACGGTGATGCCGACCGTCAGTGCGGTGTCCTGCGGCAGCACTTCAATTACCGGATCGCTGGCCGATTCCTGCACGGTGAGCCTGTCGGGTTCTGCGCCGACGGGCGGAGTAAAGGTCTCGCTTGCGGCCAGCAACACTGCCGTGACAGTGCCGAGTTCAGTCACCGTTCCGGCAACGGCCACGAGCACGACCTTCACAGCGAATGCGGCTTCCGTGACCAGCGCCCAATCTGTAACGCTGACGGCGACGACCGGAAGCACTTCGCGGACGGCCTCATTGCAACTGAATGCCGCTTCGCCAGCACTGACCGTGAATGCGACCAGCATCTCCTTCGGCGCGGTGGTGGTGAACAATTCGACCACCCAGACGGTGACGCTGAATTCGAGCGGCACGGCAGCGGTGACGGTGAATTCCGTTGCGGTAACGGGCAGCGGCTTTTCGGTCTCGGCGGTAAGCCTGCCGGCTACGCTAAACCCGGGACAGACGGTGACGGTGACGCTGACATTCGACCCGTCGGCTGTGGGCTCCGCTACAGGTCAGCTGAGCATCAGCAGCAACTCGGCGACGAATCCGAGCGTGACGGTCGGACTGAGTGGCACCGGCAATCCACACCAGGTGGATCTGAGTTGGCAACCGCCGAGTGGATCCAGCGTTGCGATCACCGGATACAACGTTTATCGCGCACCAGGCGGTACCAGTTCGTTCGCGGTGGTGAACTCCATGGACACGCAAACGGCTTACACCGACTCGAGTGTTCAGAGTGGACTGAGCTACAACTACTACGTGACAAGCGTTGACTCAGCGGGCGTGGAGAGTGCGCCTTCGAATACCACCACGGTTGCCATTCCATAGAACGCTGTCGCTCGTAAAACCTGCGCGCCGCTCGGATTCGGGCGGCGTGTTTATTTGCAGCCAATTAGATTGAGAACATGGGTCGCAGCTTCGACAGCGTCGCCGCGTTTTCCCGCATAGCAGACAGCGTTGCTTGCTACGCGAAGGAAGAGGTCTACCATCTTGTGAGACTGCGCCATTTCGTGAGGCGTGTTGCACAGAAGGAGCATGACTGCTTCGCCCTGCGACATCTCGCGAACATCCCATGCTGCATCTGGAACGTAGTCGAGAGCGAGTATCCAGCCTACTGGCGCTGATTGCATGGCGAAGTTCGCGTTGAGTTCTTCGGGCAGGACGAGAGATTGCAGGGGACGTCCATTGCGGAGCAGGAGTGGACGAGGGTAGGAGTGCGCGTGCCCCTGGCCATCGATCAGGGCGTACTCGTCTGAAAAGTGAGATGCGCCGCGACGGAGGAGTTCGGCAACCAATGACGACTTGCCCGCGTGTGTGGATCCCGGAAGGATCAATGCCCTGCCCCCGATGAGGACCGCGCCCGCATGCACGGCACGAAACATCTTCATGCGATGGATCACTACACCGTCGAGCGCCTTCACGGCGGCGAGGGCAGCATCGTGAAGCGTGACGACTGAAGCTGCGAGCTTGTGGTCGATCAGCACCCGGAACCCCCTGGCAACTTGATCGACGCAGAGATGTACATCCGGAGAAGACAAGGCAGATTCGCTGCGAGGCATCGGCGGAAACAGGTAGCGGTTGAGTGTGTCGCGGATTTCGGAGTTGGCGCATTCGATCCGGATGGAACAGTCGAATGCTTGGATGCCGAAGACAGAGTTGCCGCGGGAGACCATGATTAGAAGAGTAACTGACGCTGATGCAAAAATGGCGGCCATGAATGGCCGCCATTTTTGCTACAACTTGCTTCAACGCGCCCCGTAACCCAGGTAAGGAACGACGTCAAACCGATCTGGGAAAGTAGTGAAATCTATCGACAACTTGGTTCAGTTGGGAACAATGCGCCCGGCAAACGCTTAGAATTCGCGCTTGTCTTCCTTGGGAACATTGGCGCGCGGCGCCCGGCAATCGACCGATTCCGCCCGCGATGCATGCGCTTTTTGCTCTCCGACAGTGAGGGAGACGACGAGCGGAAGCGCAACTGCGCTCAACCCGGCGAGAACCTGTCGACGAGTGGCCTTGGGAGCCGCGTTCGAGATCTTCACCAGTTTCTTTTCTTCGAACTGAACGATGCAAGCTTCTGCCAGTTCATCCGTAACGTTGGGATCAAAAGAACGCCGCATCTCTTCGGCCACACCGGCGATCGTGGTGGCAGAGGAGCAAGCGTCCCAGGCAGCGGCGGCCGTCGCGTTCAAGGCGAACACCGTTTCGTTGTTCGAATTGCGGATGACGCGAGAACCGTCAGGCATGGAGTTAACAACCAGATCCTTCGTGTTTACACGCTCAACTTGCATTCGGAACTCTCCTCGTTTTGCTCTGCAGTCAGTCTTTCTGCGACTACTTGTTGAAGCATAGCTGACATGAGCAAAAGTGCAATACAACCACTTTGCATTTGATGCTTGTCCTAAGTAACGGCGCAGGGATGTATTAGTAATCGACGGCGGTAGTACTTTTCGGGGACATACAAAAACTTTGGATTTGAGGAGAGTAAGTAGAGCAGCGCTAGATTGCCCAGGTTGCGAAACAATTGAACGGTGACGTTACGCCCTGGAAGGGCTGTGGAAAAACTGGGATGATTTCACTCGACCACGACACAGGCAGCCTGCTGCGGGCCGTAGTTCGGTCGCGTGAGAAAGCCTGTGGGGAGACATTCGAAGAGCTGGCTACGAAGATCGGCTGCTGGGAAAAGGCGATCGAAGGCGCGCGGCAGCACGGCATTTTGCCCATGCTTTATTTCGAGCTCGCAGCGAACGGACCAGCGATTCCGACAGAGGCACTGGAACTCGCCCGAATCGAATTCGAGCGCAATGCATTTCACTGCCTGGCCAATGCGGCCGAACTCCTGGAAGTCCTGAATGCGTTCGAAAGAGCGGAAATTGCGGCGATGCCGTTCAAGGGCGTGGTGCTGGGAGCTTCGGCTTACGGGGACATGACGGCACGAACCGCTGGCGACCTGGACGTGCTGATCTACTTTCGTGATTTGATGGAGGCCACGCGCATCCTGAAAGAGCGCGGGTACGAGCTGACGACGAAAGTACTCGAAGACGGCTCACCCGAAGCGGAGGACTACTTCGAATACCACTTTGTGCGTGCAGAGGATGGGATGGTGCTGGAACTGCGCTGGAGGCTCGAACTGACGCAGCCGCGCTATAGCCACAACCTTGGGATGGATTGGGTATGGCCGCTCCGAAGGACTGCAAAGCTGGCCGGAGCCGATGTGCCGAATCTCGATGCGATCTCCGGTTTGCTGGTGCTCTGCATGCACGGCAGCAAGCACGGCTGGTCAAGATTGATCTGGATTAGCGACGTGGCGAAGCTGATCGAGAGCGAGCCGGAGCTGGACTGGGATTTCGCGCAACGGGAGGCGAAACGCCTAGGGCTTTGGCGGTGCCTGGCGCTTGGAGTTCTGCTGGCGCGGCGGGTCGCTGGCACCCAAGTGCGCGCCGAAGCACTACGGGGTTTTGAGCGAGATCGGACGGCTCGGAAGCTCGCAGATTTTCTGGAGAAGAATCTCCTAGAAGCACCTGGAAGCATGCCCGGGGGATGGGTGCCTTATAACGTCCAGATTCTGGGTTTTCGGGACAGAGCTGGCGCATTGTTGTCGCCGGCCTTCTTGCAGCCTAACGCGCGGGATCGAGCAGTAGTAAAACTCCCTAAGTCACTGGAAGCGTTGTATTACGTGATACGACCTTTCCGGGTGCTCCTGGATCGCTCCAGCCGGTAAGAGCATCGGCTTCCCATATTTACTCTGTAGATAATACCGTGTGCGGAAACTTTTACACGATTCCGGCCGACTTCCGGGGATCCTTGCCTGTTGAAAACTTTCTCTGCGAGGGTGCAAGTTTAACGATTTAATTGGCCTACTACTTTAGTAATCTCCGCAGTCCATTTTGGTCACTTCCTTGCATAGAGAACAGCAAAGAATTTTTGTACCCACTAGGCCAAAAACTGCGCGCGCAGAACTCAACCTCTGCGCCCACGTAGATGGCCACGCTGCATGTCTTGCTCGTCCTGCTCGGGTCGAGAGGGGCTCTTTCGCGAACTGATCGCCGGCCAACGTTTGTCCGGCGATCAGAAGCAACAAGACTCTAGCAGCAGAAGGACGTTCTTCGTTTGTCGCCGGAGGAGCTGGCGTCAAGCGCAGGGGAGAGTTGTGTCTCGGGTTGAGCCGTAGATAGGAATTTGGCTTCGGCCAGAAAGAGGCGTAAACAACAAAACCCGAGCGTCTGAAGTTCGTTTTGCTTCAGGTGATCCATTCACGAAGTTCCCGAACACAGTTTTTGCTGAGCAGGCTTAATTCTTCTTACTTTATCTGCCGGCAAGACGAACCCAAGTGAGTTGGGCCTAAAGAAGAGGGGCGCGCAAGCGCCTGCCGAGGAGAAGTAGATGTACCAGTATGAGATTCGGCCGGTATCCGGCCAACAACTTGCCGGGCGGCAATCACAGCAGCAGAAAGCCAGTCAAGTCAATCCCAATTCTTTAGAATTGCCAGTTTTCTTCCTGCATTCATTTCTTTCCACGAACAAACGCATCCGAAACGGCGCATTGTCGTTGCTGGCCGCATCTCTTATCGCTGTTCTTTCGGGATGCGGAGGAATGACGTACAACAATGGCTCAGCATCGGGCGCCGCATTGAGCAAGATTTCGTGTGGAACACAATCGCTGACGGGAGCGCAATCGCAGGCCTGCTCGGTGTCTTTGAGCGCGCCGGCCGTGAGCGCAACGACGGTTACGCTGACAAGCAGCAACGCTGCCCTGACGGTGCCAGCCTCGGTGACTGTGGCCGCAGGTGCAACGAGCGCGGGATTCAACGCGGTCTCGGCATCTGTGAGTCAGGCAGTAAGCGTGACGATTACGGCGAAGGCAAACGGCGCTTCGGCAACCGATGTGATCGCGCTGGGTCCTGCCCAGGCCGCGACGTCGGCCGATGCTTTGAGCGCGGTTTCGTGTGGAACGCAATCGCTGACGGGAGCGCAGTCGAAGGACTGCACGGTGTCTCTGAGTGCGCCGGCCACGAGCGCGACAACGGTTTCGCTGACAAGCAGCAATGCAGCGCTGACGGTGCCGGCCTCTGTGACTGTGGCCGCAGGTTCTGCGAGCGCGGGATTCAACGCGGTCTCTGCATCTGTGAGTCAGTCAGTAAGCGTGACGATTACGGGGACAGCGAACGGCGTGTCGGCAACGGATGCGATCACGCTGTATCCTGCCACGGCCTCGACGGCCGCGCTCACCGTGAGCAAGGTCTCCTGCGGAACGCAGACCCTGACCGGGCCAACGACAGAGGCCTGCACGGTGTACGTGGACGCAGCACCCACCAGTCCCACTTCGGTTACTCTCTCGAGCAGCAACAGTGCGCTCACGGTGCCAACCTCAGTGACTGTCGCCGCAGGTGCGACAAGCGCGAGCTTTAGCGCCAAGGTGGCTGCTGTAACCACAACGGCGACAGTTACGCTGACTGCGGCTGCAAATGGTACGTCGGCGACTGACGTGCTTCAATTGACGGGAAGTTCGTCCCAGTCTTCCACGCAGCATCAAGTGGACCTGAGTTGGGATGCGCCGACCGCTACATCGGATCCCGTCGCTGGGTACCACGTGTATCGTGCAACTTCGAATTCGACGAGCTACACGCTGCTGACTTCATCAGTGGACACGCAGACGAGCTACACGGATACCAGCGTCGTGAGTGGCACTTCGTACGCTTACCAGGTAAAGAGTGTGGACAGCAAGGGAGTTGAGAGCGCGCCTTCGAATACGACCTCTGTCACGGTGCCGTAAGGATCCGAGATGATCGAGATTCGCTGACGGGCGAATAGGCACTCGGTGCGTGAGTCAAGCGAACTCTCACGCACCGAGTGCTTCGCTTATTTGTTCGACAACTGCGTCGCCAATGGCGAGGCTCGCTGTTGCGGCGGGGCTCGGTGCGTTGAGTACGTGAAGGGCGTTTGCCTGGCGAACGAAATAGAAGTCCTGCAGGAGCTCGCCGGATGGCGAAAGAGCCTGCGCGCGGACGCCGGCACCCCCTTCCATCAAATCCTCGGGCTGAATCTCCGGAACGAGCCTTTGCAGCGATCGGCAGAAGAGCGCCTTGCTGAAAGAGCGGTGAAATTCATGCCAGCACATCGAGGGGTAGCGAATCAGGAAGCGCCAGAATCCAGGATAGGTAAGAGTTTCAAGCATGTCGCGCAGGCGGAAGTCAGTGTGCCGGTAACCCTCGCGGGCAAAAGCGAGGACGGCATTGGGGCCGGCTTCGATCCCGCCGTGGATGAGGCGCGTAAAGTGGACTCCGAGAAACGGAAACTTGGGATCGGGCACCGGGTAAATGAGATTGTGAACCAGGTGCTGCGACGAAGATTTGAGCTTGTAGTACTCGCCGCGAAACGGGACTATCCTCGTGGCATCATGATTGCCCGCCATGCCGCTAAGCCGATCGGAATGCAGTCCGCCGCAGTTAATCAGGAAATCGGCTTCATAGTCTCCACCGTTGGTGGAGATGTGCCATCCGCCCGAATTGCGGAGTTTGAGGATTTCTGAGGAGTAGCGGACCTCGCCGCCGTGAGAAAGCACCTCGTCGGCCATGGCCTGAGTCGCAGCCTTGAAGTCGACAATTCCCTCTTCCGGCACGCGGATAGCGGCAAGCCCGACGGCGTGGGGTTCGTAGGCCCGCATCTGCTCGGGGCCGAGGAGTTGCAGGCCTTGGAGACCGTTGGCCGTACCGCGTTCAAGAAGGGCGTGGAGGCGCGGGATTTCTTCGGGTTCAGTCGCGACCACGAGTTTGCCGCAGATCTCGTGGGGAACGGAGTGGCGTTCGCAGAACTCGACCATGCGCCGAATTCCCTGCACCGCCAGCTTTGCCTTTTGTGAACCGGGCTTGTAGTAGAGGCCGCAATGCAGCACACCGCTGTTGTTGCCGGTCTGATGACGAGCGGGGCCAGTTTCTTTCTCGAGAACGAGGACTTGAACGCGGGGGTAGCGGCAGACGATCTGGTGAGCAGTTGCAAGGCCGATGATTCCAGCTCCAGCAATAGCAATCTTCATTGCGCACTTCGTGGTTCAGAGATGGGTTGGCCTACGGTTCTACGGGATTCGACGAAGGTTTCCCGTAGTTTTCCGCTGAGCCACCATACCTTAGCCTGGCAGCTGAATCTTTGCGCGGGGTTGAATGTGAATAGCCAGCGAAGTGTCCATACGATCATTCTTCGAATCAAGACCAACGAGAATCGGGCTTTGTTCCTCTGAAAATCAATATTGGCGTCTGACTCGCGTATATCACCACGACCTTTGCCATACCACCACGCTAGGAAATAGGACTTCTTGACGCGATTCTGCGGGACAGCATGATGCACAACGGCGGCAGGTTCGTACCACAGTCGCTCGCCTCCGCTGAGGACACGCATGCCAAATTCCGTATCTTCGCTGCGGATCTCGGAACCGGGCTGCGGGCCTAAGTCACGACGGAAATCGCCGTAGCGCGTAAACATCTCTCGGCGGAATGCCATGTTCGTTCCAAAAGGCGGTTCTTTGAGTTCACCCGCCTCCAGACCGAGATCAAACATGGCAAGCGGCGCGAGCGCATAGCGCTCCGAGGTTCCGAGCCAAGTTGGCAGTGTGAAGGCTGAATCAGGCACGATGCGGCCGCCGGAGCCGGAATACCGTGGGTCGGCAAATATCCTGGTGAGCATGCAGAGCCAATCAGGCTCGACCCGGACGTCGTCGTCCATGAATGCCAGCACGTCGGCATCCGTCTCGCGGAGGGCACGATTGAGCGCGTTGGATTTTCCAGGTTTTGCCTCAAAGACGTATCGAAAAATGTGCGGGTGGCGCTCCGCGATTTCCTGCACAACGGCGCGAGTATTGTCCGACGAGTTGTTGTCGATAACCAGAACTTCCCAGGTCATATCCTCCGGCATGATCGAATCCGCAACACTGGCAAGCGCACGAGTAAGGCTCTGCGAGCGATTGTAGGTGCACACGATGATGGTGACTTTCATGGTGTCTTACCTGCTAGCGGGAATTTTCCGAAGTGTCAACCGGGTGGAGACCGGATACATGAGGCAATGGAACTTTGCTTGACCAGAGGCGCGGCATCTCGGCCATCTGACCGAATGTCATCCAAACCATGCCCTTATAGAAGAATCTACGCTTGGGATCGGCACTCGCGATCCACCGGAAGGCGCGCCGGGGCAAAACGGTAAGCGCGATCTTGGGAATAGTGAAAAAGTATCGCGGAATTCCGAGGACATCTGGACGGCGTCCGGATTCGCGGATTTCGGCACGCCCGTGGTCGTACCAAAACCGGAGCAGATAGCTTTGCCGCAGGCGCTCTTCCGGGACGGCGTGGTACACGACGGCGGTCGGCACGTACCACAAGTGCTCGCCGGCAGCGAGAAGTCGTCGGCCAAACTCGGTGTCCTCATTGCGAATTTCGCTGCCGGGGCAAGGACCCATGTCGGTCCGGAAGCCGCCGTATCTCGCGAAAATCTCCTTGCGGAATGCCATGTTGGTGCCGAAGGGCGGAGAGTCGAGTTCTTTGGGCTCGTCGCCCTTGTCGAACAGAGCCAGCATGCCGCCAAGCGAATATTGTCCATCAAGAGCAAGCCAGCTCGGCGCAGAGACGACCTGCTGCGAAAGAATGCGTCCGCCCGTGCCAGAGAGATCTGAGCGGAGCAAAGGCTGAGCGAGACAGTAGAGCCATGAGGATTCGACGAGCACATCGTCGTCCATGAAGGCGAGAATGGCGCCGCGGGCCTCGCGAATCCCGGTGTTGAGTGCGTTGGATTTTCCCTGCTTCGGCTCGAAGACGTAACGAAAGCGGTCAGGATAGGAAAAGCAAAAACCTTCGACGACTTCGCGTGTTTTGTCTCGCGAGTTGTTGTCGATCACGAGAACTTCCCAGCTCAAATCGTCCGGCAATTGGGACAAGGCAACACTCTCGAGAGCCTTGGCGAGACTCTCGCAGCGGTTGTAGGTGCAGAGGATGACTGAGATATGTGTCATGAAACACCCACCACTGCATCTGCGTGGGAAGGAGCAATCACGCAGGACATGAGTCTCTCGCAGAAGAGGGTTATGGGGTCGCGCGGTATGCGTTTTTCAGCACTGGCCCGCGCTTTGAGACCCATCTCACGCCAGTCATCGCGATATTGCCATGCGCGCTCAAGGGCATCTTCAAAAGTCGCCGTATTGGCTGCAGATGCAACAAAGCCGGTTTGGCTTTCCAGGCACAGCTCGGCGTTTCCGCCGACGTCGGTAACGATTGCGGCACGAGCGCACCACATTGCCTCAACCAGTGCCAGGGGTAGCCCCTCGTAGCGTGACGGCAGAACGAGCAAATGATTCTCCTGCCATATGGAACGGATGTCGGAGACGTGTCCACGGAATGTGACATGGTCCACGCTCAGGGATTCGGCGATGCGGCGCAGTTCGGCTTCGTAGGGGCCGGAACCGTAAAGGTTCAGCCAAACGGGTCGCTCACGCCATTTGGGCTGAGCAAAAATGCGGAGCAGAATATCCTGACCTTTGGCGGCGGGCTCGAGACGGGCCACGTTTGCGAGGTGCCAGTACGGCCGGTTCTCGGGCCACGCAGGGAATGAGTCGGGATCGACATTGTAGGTATTCCACACGATGCAGGCGTTCGGCAGCGATTCTCCAAGCTGGAACCGGAGAAGATTCAAGTTGTGTTTGGAAACGCAGAGTACCTTGCGGGCCTGGGTGTAGCTGGAGACAGCATCGGCAAAATCACTATCGGCAAACCACCAGTGATCGCTGTTGCAATTCACCAGAATGGCGTATGGGATGCCGGAGGCGCGGCAAGCCGCGGCCCACGCAAAACCACCCGCGTTGTGTCCCTGCGAGATGAGCACCAAATCCGGCGCGAATTGCCGCAGGCGATCGAAGCTTGAAAGCGCGTGAGACACTTTGTGCCACATGCGTCGAGCGCGGCCGGGTTGAAAGCGAGGGCGAGATTCGACAGTAATCCCCTGCTCCTGGAACCCACGGACGCGGACGTCGTTTTCCGGCCAATGCGTGATGGAGATATAGACATCGTGGCCGTCGCGACGGAGCTGGGACGCGGAACGGCTCCAAAGCTCTTCGCTCCCACCCCATGGCCAATCCTGCATCGTGCTGATGATGGCGAATCTCATGGCAGTGCCTGCTCGAGAGCTGCGGGGCGAGGCTTGAGGAGCGGTTCAAAAAAGCTGCCGGTACATTGCAGGGTGGCGCCTCCGGCGTAATACTCGCGGGCATTCCGGAGAGCCGCAGTGCGTGCCTGCTCGTAGGCGTCAGCATCGTCCATGAGTCTGAGTATCTGAGTGTGTGCAGCGTCGGGCATCAGCGTTTGCGTCGGCGAGAACGGAGCGAGATCGCCGGTGGAGTATCCGTCTTCAGTCTGGAGAAAGATGGACGGGATGCCGCAGGCGGAAGCGACGGTAACCACGCCGCTGAAGATTCCAATAATCGCCGAGGAACGGCGCAGATCGTCTTCGAGTGACCATGCAGGATGCGAGATCTCACAACGGGTCGGATACTCGATAGCTAAGCGCTGGCAGGCGCTGAATTCGAGATCGCTCCAATAGGGATGCGGACGAATGATGATGCGCCGGAGGGATGAGCTGGCTTGGAGCAGGCGCCGGCCCAGCTGGAGCAGTGCCTGGGACTGGTTCTCAACGCCATAGAAGTCAGACTGGCCGGTGGGAATATCGACGATTAGGAGCGTGTGATTCGAGAACTGGTTGGAGAGATCGTCAATTTCATCGACGAAGCATCCGCCGGGAATGTATTCAATCGGCTGCCGGGGAATCCGCGCCGCATCGTAGAAGGTCGCGTTCAGCGCGGAGAGAAAAGAAATGGACGCATTGCCGAAGGCGACAAAACTGGACGCGGTGACCGGCGCATCGAGTGAGTGTCCAATGACACCTTGCTGGAACGTAATGGTTGGTATCCCGCGTTCGAGAGCCGTGCGGGAAACACAACTGCACAGCGGAAGCCAGTGGCATCGTGTGACGACCGCATCGAATTCCAGCGTGTCCTGAAGGCGGTTCCAGTTTTCAACGTGCATCGCGGTGCGATGGTAGTGATTGAGCGCGTCTGAATCAGGGGAAAGTCCTATGGTCTCGAGCAGCTGAATAGTGTCAGCGAAAGCGGATTGCGCGCGGATGCGAGCCATCCTGCGTCGGATGCTGGACTCCGCAGGATTAAGTGGATTGGCCGGATCCAGAAATTGAACCTGCTTGCGGCGACCCGCGGCCTCGAGTGCTGCATCGATCTCACCGCGAGAGGTGGCATTCGAAGGAAGCAGGCAGAGGATGCTGGCGCCCGTTTCAGCGATTCCAAGGAGTTGGCGGATCAGAAAACGGGTTTCAGTGCGACGGCCTGAGTCGGGGTTCGGACAGACGAGGACGTCCGCCTTGATCTTGCGGCGGTCGCGCATCCGGCTGACGTGATCTGCGATCCGGATGGGCAGTGACTTGCGAAGATCGGGGTTGGAGCCATTCGAAGAGGGCCGAGCCCTTGAAAGAGCAGACATCTGCAACGGCATGAAGTAGTCGTGGAGACTCCTGTCATGGCGATAGAGCTGTACCTGCGCTTTGAAGAAGTTTTCGATTCCGCCGCCAGGCGAATGAAACAGTTCTGAGACGTCCATAGAGTTATCGCGCACTGGACACACTGTTGGCGTCCGCGATGATGGCTGCAATGGATTGTATGACCTGGTTCTGAGCCGAGGGAGTAAGCCCCACGGAGCAGGGCAAGCTCAGGGCCTGAGCATGAATGCGATCTGCAATGGGACAGGGTGGGCTGCCGGAAGCATCGTGCGCAGCCGAGTGATGCATGGGCTGCCACAATGGCCGGCTTTGGATCTTGCGGCGACCGAGTTCGCGAAGCAGGTCGCGGGAGCTGACGCCGGTGATCTGCTCGTCAATGAGGACGGTGTACATCCAAAACGTGCTCGACGCCCACGGCGCTTCCTCGGGAAGAGTAAACCCGGGCAGACTGCCGAGCGCTTCGCGATAGCGTTCGGCGATAGCGCGTTTAGCAGCCACAAATGCGTCGAGTTGCTCCATCTGGGCGCAGCCCATCGCAGCGAGGACATTGGTCAGCCGGTAGTTATATCCGATTTCGTTGTGAACGTATTCGATCGGATCGTCCTTCGCTTGCGTGGTGAGATAGCGCGCGCGCGCCGCCAGGGCCGAATCATTGGTTACGAGCATGCCGCCGCCACCGGTCGTGATGATCTTGTTGCCGTTGAAGCTGAAGCATCCGGTCTGGCCGAAGCTGCCCAGGCTCTGGCCGCGATAGGTTGCGCCGAGGCCTTCGGTGGCATCCTCAATGACGGGAAGTTCGTACTTTTGCGCGACGGCCAGAATTAGGTCGAGATCGACCGGATGGCCGAGAATGTGGACCGGGAGTACGGCTTTGACGCGGCGACCGGTGCGGCGATTGCGCAGCTCGGTGCCATTCCAGGTACAGTCTTTCTCCAGAAACTCGGCGACCGCCGCGGGGTCGATCTGCAGGTAGCGCGGTTCGGCGTCGATGAAGACAGGCCACGCTCCTGCATAGCGAATAGCATTGGCAGGAGCAATGAAGGTCAGAGTGGAAATCAGGACTTCGTCGTCGCGCTCGACGCCTGCAAGCAAAAGAGCAATATGGAGGGCCGAGGTTCCATTGACTGTGGCGATGGCGAACCGGCTGCCGGCGCGCTCCGCAGTCATCTGCTCGAAATGCTCAACGTAGCTACCTACTGAAGAGACCCAATTCGTGTCGAGGCACTCCTTCACATACTGCCATTCGTTGCCGCGAATCTCGGGAACGATGAGAGGAATGAACTCAGCGGGAGGGGGAGCCCCCGGCGCGAACTTTTCTTGAGAGCTCAATTGCGAAATCTCTTGTCGTTGAAGTCAGGAATGATGTTACTGCGCACCAGATGAGCCACTTCTTCGATACCCTCGGCAACAGTGCGGGTGATCTTGAAGTTGAGAGCCTGCTGGATGCGGGAGAAGCACACGCGGTAATCACGCGGATCCTCCTGCTTGCGTACAAAGTCAACTTGCGCATTCGGCGCGTGCGGGCGGATCATGTCGACGAGTTGCTGCTTCTGGAAATTCTGGTCGGTGGAGCCGACGTTGAAGACCTTGCCAGAGACTTTTTCGACAGGTGCGGCAAGTACCTTTGCGATGCCTCGAGCCGCATCGCGTACGTGAATGTAGGGTCGCCAGAACTGCTCACCAAAAACGACCAGGTGTTTCTTGGTAAGCATCTCCATGGTGAATTCGTTAACTGTCAGGTCAAAGCGCATGCGGCTCGAGACTCCAAATACCGTGGCGAAGCGCAGGGGCGTGGGACACCATCCGCCGTTATGGCCGGCGCTTTGCAGCAGCGTTTTCTCGATCGCGACCTTGGTTTCAGCGTAGAGCGAGACGGGAGACAGCTCTGAGTCTTCGTCGACGTAGCTGGTTGGATCAGTCATTCTGCCGTAATTACTGCAGGTCGAAGCGAAAATGAAGCGACGGACGCCTGCCTTCTGACTCTCCTCGATCAAAGCGAGGGAACTCTCAAGGTTTACAGCTCGAGAAAGCTCGGGATCACGCGCGCAAGCCGGGTCGCCGACGATCGCGGCAAGGTGTACCACCGCATCCACACCGAGCAACAAAGCCCGAACCTGGCCATGATCGCGAACGTCCCCTCGGATAAATTCGAACGCGGGATTTGCCCAGACCCCAAGAAGCGATTCTCCTCCATGGAGAAGCGAGTCGACGACAGTAACGCGATGGCCTTCGGCAAGAAGAAGCGGGACCAGGGTCGAGCCAACATAACCCGCGCCGCCGGTGACAAGTATCTTCATTTGACTATTCTCAGATTGCAACGCTTTCTGCAACATGTACCTAAAGTGGGATGTTATTGGGGCTGAACAGATGCATTCAGCCAGAATCAGGCAAGTTCAATGAGACCTTTTTCGGCCCAGCGCTGCAGATAGGCTAGAACGTCCGGCTCGGGAAGGCCAAGGTGGTCGGAAATGGCCTTGGAGCTGACGGGGCGATTGAGCGCCGGAATGAAGTCCATGAGGTGGCGCATCTTGCGCTTGCAGTCGGAAAGCGAGTCGCCCAGCGCCACTTGTCCATAGTCCACGTAAAGGTCGTAACGCGGGTTAGAAAGACAGATGTTGCCGGAAAATTTCTTGACCACAATCGGAGAGGCCTCGAGTATCTCGATGGCCCGCATCAGGGCGGAGACAGCCTCTTCCAGGCACTCTTCGTGGATAATTTCGGCTGTGTCTTTGCTGGAGTGGTATTCCGGATATGGAAAGCGGGAAAACGAAACCATGGGAATTCCGTAGTTCTCCCAGACATATTCGTCGTTGACGATGATGCTTTCGAAGGGCCCGGTTCGATACGGCAGCCCGCGTTGGTCGAGACCGGCTTTCAGCGCATGGGCAACGGTGGCAAGCGGGTGGCGCGAATCCTGCACAGCGAGCTGGGTAGCAGAACCGAGCATCTCCAGGAAGACGCCTTCGAGGATATTTGCCCGGACAGCGGGGTCGAGCCCGGCAAGGTAGAGTTCAGAGCCGATGATTCCCGGCGAGAGCACCAGCGAGTAGCTGAATCGGGTTTTGCGACTCTCAAGGCGGCGCAACACCTCGAGGCCGACAACGCAACCCGCAAGGCCGTCATTGGCAACCCCCGCATGATCAAGATTCCCTCCCAGAACGATTGTGTACGGCAATCGCCCTTGGTGTGTGTATTCGGCAATCTTCATCTCACCCGCCGACTCCTTCGTGCGGATAACCACGTCGTAGTCGCCGGGAATCAGTTGGTCGTAGGCTCGGCGAGTCATGCAGAAGCCCCAATCGCGGTCCCAGCTGCGAAATTGCTGGCGGTAGTGGTACGGAATCGAATCTGGATCGCGATGGTCATAGTGAAGATGCTCGCGGAGCTCGTCGAGCGAGATGGTGCCTTTGAATTCACGGGAAAGAGCAATTACACCGAGGGGATGCGCCGAACCGTCGTAAACCGTCTGACCGTTCCGCGATATCGTGGCCTCCACCACATCCCACGACGGAGGAATTACCCACCCGTTGTGCTCCAAGCCGGACGGCACGCGCGTGACGCGGAACGGGAGGACGCCCATCAAATAGTCCACTGCCTGGTCATAACCAACGGCGCACACCGCCCGATTGAGCGGCGTGAGGTCGCGAACGATTTGCATCATGCTCTTCATGCGCTTTTAGCTCGGCAAATCATTCGTGTCGATACGCGGAAGGGTGAGGCGGCCTTCGCGATCGAGGTCTGCAACGCGCGGCTCCACTGTGAAGCCGAGACTGCAGCGGCGTGTGCGCAGGATGTCGATAAGAGATTCGTCGAATCCGCCATAGGGATAGCATATGGTCCAGTCCCTCAGAGGGATTCCGGCTTGCTGCAGAAATTCCAAAGAGCGATCAACCTCAGTCCGTTGGGCCTCGGGCACAAGTGCATTGAGCCATGCATGTGTATAGCCATGGCTACCAATGTGCATGCCCTCCGCATGAAGTGCGCCGAGTTGTTCGAGCGACATATACAACTCGCTCGCGAAGGCTGCCTCGTCGGAACTGACATGCCGGGCGAAGAGTCGCTGTACAAGTTCGACACGAACAGGCTCGGGTAATTCCCGCTGAAGAAGACGCTTGAAGACAGTTACTTCGCGGGGATCATAGCGATGCTTCTCCGTGATTGACGTGAGGTATGCTTCGCGGGATTTGAGCGAGTACTCGGAGCGGAATTCGTCAAGTGCCTCGAATACCTCGTCGAGGAGTGACCAGACATTGGGCACCGCCGCGAGAACAAACTGAATCTTGTTTACGTCGAGCACCTTGTGCTCGAGAATTGCCTGAGCCGGCGGAAAGAAACAGGCCTTGATTCCCTTTTCTTTCAAAAGCGGCAACACGTTATCGTGGTGGTCGCTGTAACCATCGTCGAAAGTGAGAAGGATCGCGTTTTCAGGTAGAGCGCGATGCGGAGATGAGACTGCTTCGAGCAGGTCTTCCGCCGAAATGGGCGTGAAATGGGAGTCGATATATTCGAGTTGATTGCGAAAACGCTCAAGGGTCATACCCTTGATGCGAGGGTACCTCGAGCGTTCGAGGTCTCGCACGTAGTGATACATAACGATCGTGACTGTTCGGCTCATGAGGTCCAGTCGGTAATCACCACGCGCTCAACCCGCCGTCAACCACGAGGCAATGACCCGTGACATAGCTCGATGCGTCGGAGGCGAGGTACACGAGCGCGCCGACCATTTCGTCCGCCTTCGCCATACGACCGAGCGGGACGCGGGCGGAGTAGCGGGATTTGAACGTATCGTTCTGGCCGCTCTCAACGCCGGCCGGGACCAACGCATTGACGCGAATACCGGAGTCACCCCAATTGGCAGCAAGATAACGCGTGAGGCCGACGACCGCGGCCTTCGAGGTGGAGTACACGGCCGGGTTGCTAATCTGGCGCCCGAGATAAAAGGAGCCTTCGTAGATGCGCTTATCGGAGGAGACAATGCCGTAGATGGACGCGGTTTGGATGATGCTGCCGCCGGTTCCCTGCTTTTGCATCTGCTTGCCCACGGCCTGTGCCACAAGAAACATGCCATCGACATTGACTGACATGATCTTGCGCCATTCCGCCAGTGAGTATTCCTCGGTGCTGGCAAAGAATGCATCGAGATCAAATGACTTCGAGGCTGCATTGTTGTGCAGCACGTGAATGGCGCCGAAGCTGCTCACAACCTGCTCAACCATTCCGGCGACGGAAGAGGGATTAGCCACGTCGCAGCCAATTCCGATGGCTGAGACGCCGTAATCCTGCTGCAATTCGGCGGCGAATTTGCTGCAACGATCCTGGTCAAGATCGACCACGGCGACCTGTGCGCCAAATTCAGCGAGGCCCCTGCAGAACCCCTGGCCAAGAATGCCGACGGCGCCAGTAACAATAGCGGTTCTGCCGTTAAGACTAAAGAAGTCTTTATAGTGCGATTTCATTCAAACTCACTTCCCTTTTCTCGTTGCACGATTGGCGCCCGGCGATGAGAACCCGCATGACTTCAAGCGTCTTCTCTGCGGGAATGGCCGGTTTTCCGGAGCGGATGGAGGTAGTGAACTCCCAGAGCATACGACGAAACATCGAAAAATTGTCGATGATGTCGAATGCGCCGTTGCGTTCTGTGCCGAATATCTCCACGTGAAAGGTGCGCGCCGCTTCACCGAGCGCATCAATCTGCATCGTCGCTCCGTCATCGAGACGAATAACGGCCGAAGCGTGTTCGGCGGGAAGCATACGAACCGACGCAGGCCGCGCTGCGGTCATCCCAAGGACAGCGTCGAGAATGTGCACGCCATACTTCTCCCAGGAGAGCACGATAGCTCCACGGATCAGCTTGATCTTGCCGTACGATTCAAAGTTGGCGCGAGGCTCATCGAGTTCGCGGGCGTAGCGCATTCCCGAGCACGACATCAGTTGGCCCGATTCGAGATAGGGCTTGAGTTCGCGAAGCTGCGTGATATCGAGGCTAAGCGGTTTGTCCACGAAGACTGGCATGCCGGCTTTGAGGAACGGTTGCGCCATCTCGAAATGCGATTCAAAATCATCGCGCGCCACAATGACTGCGTCGACCTTGCCTAGAAACTCGCGGTAATCTTCGACGGCCGTTTCGATGTGGCAAGCAGCGCAAAGCTTCTGGGTTGTCTCCGGATACTGAGTCCAGGCGTGTGTGACCTTCCAGCCAGGGAAACCGAACTCCGAGGCATGCCTGCGACGCACATAGTCATAGATACCGCTCCAACCGGAATTGGCGAGCCCCTCGGGGGAATATCCGTTGATGATGGAGCTGTATGAGAATGGATGGCCATTCCCCTCGCTCATTCCCATGATGCCGATGGAACCTACCATATGGCCCACCCACCGTCTACGCAGAGATTCTGCCCCGTCATGTAGCTGCCCGCGTCGGAGCATAGTAATGCCACTGCACCTTTGAGCTCGTCCGGCTGGCCAATGCGATTCATCGGATTCTTCGATCCCAGCTTCTGCATGAACACTTCGTGCTTCTGTGTCGGCGGATGTGGGAACGCACCCGGGCTGAGCGCATTGACACGGATCCCGTGAGGCGAAAGGAAGCTGGCCAGATAGCGCGTGAACTGGAGGACACCCGCCTTGGCGGCTCCATAGCTCGGCGGATTGGCGAATTCCTTACCGTCGTAGATGCGGTAATCCGGACCAATGTGTCCATACATCGACGCGATGTTAAGAATTACGCCGCGACTTTGCTTCAGATCTTCGAATGCAGCCTTGGTGAGCCGGAAGACGGAGTTGAGGCTCATGTCAATGTCGTAGTTCCAATCGTCTTCCGATATCGACTCCCAGCTGTTCTTGTTACCGGACCATGCGTTGTTCACGAGGATGTCGAATGTGCCGAAGTGCTTGTGTACTTCCTCGATGAAGGCCGAGGCCGCACCTTTCTTGAGGAGATCAACGCCGAGACCGACTGCGCGGATCGTGGAGTATTGCTTTTCGAGTTCGGCAGCTTTGCGTTCGCATTTCTCCTTGTCACGGCTTGCCAGAACAAGGTTGGCGCCCAACTCGGCGAGTGTTTCGCAGATGGCAGTTCCGAGATAGCCCGCGCCGCCAGTAACAACGGCTGTTTTACCTTTCAATGAAAGCAGTTCTTGCAATGACTTGCTCATTTACCGGATTCCCTCATTAGTGCTTCAACAATCATGAAATCGAGATGATCATCAATATCCTGGGAGCGCTCGCGCGGCATCAGCACCGCACCAAGCCTTCCTACCAGTAGAGATTTGGCTTCTTCGGCAAGCAGAGCGGCGCGAAAAATGTAGACCGCACCGTTTAACTGATACGCCTTGGGCAGTTTCTGGCGCGGCAACCATGGTACTGCGCCGGGGATGAATACTTCCGGAATGCCGTCGGCGAGCCGCCACGCACGGTGAGGATTCAGGTCCGCATCCTTGAATGTAGCGACGGAGTCGAATTGCCCTCCCGCAACAAGTTCCAGGCACCTGCGTACATCGTCTGCACTGCGAAGCGGACAGGTAGGCTCAAGAAGAATAACCCACTCGGGCGCGTCGCTTTCCGATTCCAGCCGGCTAGAGAAGATCTTTGAGCGCATCGATAACGAGTGCTTCATCGGTGGCCAGGTGAGCGGGCCGATCGTAAACATCCGCGCCGTAATTGCGGCCGACAGCGGCAATCTCCGAATCATCCGTGGATACGATGACGCGATCGATTTCGGCCACCTGCCGAGCAATATCGATGGACCAAGCCAACAGCGGTTTGCCGCAAAGGGGCTTGATGTTCTTGCCGGGAATCGACTTGCTTCCGCCCCGCGCGGGAACGACCGCAATAACACGCTTGCCATTGAGCATTGAGGCTGATCTTACTCCCCGGAGCGGGACGCAAGCCGCCCCAGGCTATCGATGGCCTTGCGATATTCGTCCCATTCACCGGTATCGATCCAGGCGTTTTCGCCAATGGGGAACACGCCGATACTGCAGCCGTTCTTCTTGAGGGTCTCGATGAAGTCCGTCATGTCACAATGGGCATTTTCCGGGATCAGGTTGAGACGATCGCGCCGAACGATGTACATTCCCGTATTCACGAGGAAGCTGTATTGGGGCTTCTCCTTGATCCGCGCGAGGCTACCGCCTTTTTCAAGTTCGCAAACGCCGTAGGGAATCTTGTAGTCCTTGAGCGAGGCTACGAGCGTGAGATCGTGATTATTCTCGGTATGAAACGAAACCAGTTCGGCAAGATCCGCCTGAATAATGATGTCGCAGTTGGTGACGAACACGTTGTCGGGGGTGTCGGAATACAGGGCGCGCAACGCTCCAGCGGTGCCGCGCGGCTCGGTCTCTTCGATGTAGCCAACAGAATATTTCGGCGAGAGTTCTTCGAAGAAAGACTTGAGGATTTTCGACTTGTAGTTGACCGAAAGATGGAAGCGATTGAGACCGTAAGGCAAAAACTGATCGATGATGATCTCGATGACAGTGCGGTCTCCCATGGGAATCAGCGGCTTGGGCAGAACGTTGGTAAACGGAGCAAGCCGCGTGCCTTTTCCCCCTGCCATGATCACGACGGGGAGTTCGAGCTGACGCTTCGGCGTCACCGCGACTTCGCTTTGAAACAGTTCCTTCCAGAAAACCAGCTTGACGATCTCGCGCGACGCGCTGACAACGGGAACGCAGCCGAGGTTACGGTTGAGCATCTCGGCGCGAAGCTCATCGACGTCGAAATCTTCCTCGACAACGCGGGGGCTGCAGTTGCAGACGTGACTCACCAACGCCTTGAGATCTCCGTCGGAGAGGATCCAGCGACGAATGTCACCGTCGGTGAGGGAGCCGACGAGGCGAGAGTCGGTGTCGATCACGAAGATGATCTTTTCCTCAGTCCGCTCCAATTGCTCCATGGCCTGGCGAATGGTGTGCGTCTGGGGTACGAGAAAGGGGCGTACGTTTTCCGTCATGGAGATAGTCTCCACTAATTCTGTCAGATCGGAGGTTGCAAGGATGGTTTCAGGCATGGGGAACTCGCTATCGGACGTCGTTAAAGTGTTTCTTCAAGAAGTCACTGGAAAGCTCTGTGTTTTTGATTACATCCTTGATTCGGTCGCTGACGCGACCATCGCGGTAACGCTCGTAAGGATTGCGCATTGCGCGTAGCGACGAATGGAACCGTGGAGAAATTCCGCGGCGAATGCCCTTCTCAATCCGATCAGATGTACAGCGCACATCGATGATATTTTTGCCCTTCACACGCCCGTTTTGGCGGTCTCCGATATTGACAACTGGGAGGCGAAATGAGGGCGCTTCGGTCAATCCGCTGGAGGAGTTTCCAATCATCAGATCGAGGCGAGCAAGACAACTGAGATAGCGACGGTGTCCCAGGTGCGGCGCCCATTTATAGAGCGCGGGGTTGGTTTTGCAAAAAGCTTCAAGCCTGGCATTGATGCGCGCACCCTCTGCATCCGCATTGGCTGCCGTGAACACTGCTGCAATCTTGCATTTTTCTACGGCGGCGAGCAATGCCCCGATCTGGTCATCCAGCGGCGCTCCCGGGCGGGTGACTGGATGGTACGTAATCATCGCGACGGGCCCGGCGAACTTGAAATTGAGATCGCGTTCGAGTTCACGTCGAGACAGCAGTCGCGAATTATGAATCTGGTCAAGGCCAGGTGCTCCGAAGTTAAATACGCGATTGCGCTGCTCTCCCATCGCCAGGATGCGGCGGCGATAGACTTCGGTGGCGGGAAAGTGCAGGGAGGCCATTTTCGTGATAGCGTGCCGTACCGAGTCGTCGATTGCACCTTCGCTCAGTTCTCCGCCGTGAATGTGGGCAATCGGAATCTGGAGCATAAGCGCGGAGATTGCGGGAGCGAAGAGTTCGAAGCGGTCACCCAGGAGCACAATGATGTCGGGTTTTAGCTGAGAGAGCGCACGCGCGAAGCCTTTCAAGCCAGTGCTGAGCGATTCGAGGTTGGCCAGCGCGGAGTCGCCTCGAAGTCCCATGCGTACTTTCTGGTCGATGCGGAATCCATCCGCCTCGATGTCTCGCCAGGTGGATCCGAATTTGGCTGAGAAGTGCATGCCTGAAGCGAGCACCTGGAGTTGCAGCGCCTTATCGGCATGAATGGCAGCCATGAGGCCCCGAAGCAAGCCGTAGTCCGCGCGACTGGTTGTGACCACACAGACTTTGCGGCGTCTCACGCGAGATGGTCCCAACGGAGCAGATCGTCTTTCTGGACATCGCAGCGAAGTGTGCGTCCGATTAGGTCCGGTTGCTGGCGAGGCGCGATGCCGTTGCCGGGCCGCTTGATGGCGAGGTCGTCGGGTTCAAGCTTGTGACCTGCCTGCAGCATTCGTGAGGCAACAAGGCTCTTGCGCGCAACAGACATGTTCGGGATCTCGCATTTCGCGGGGACTTTGATGCCGTTGCCGAGTGCGGACTCAACGTGGCGAATGGCGGAGACCATCTGCTTCAATTCTGAGGGCTCAAGCGAGGCTGCATGATCGGGCCCCGGAAGATTCCGGTCAAGGGTGAAGTGTTTCTCAACGACAACAGCCCCAAGCGCCACGGCAGCAATGGCAATCTCGGTGCCAGGCGTGTGGTCAGAGTAGCCGACAGGAAGGCCAAGTGCGGTGTGCAGCGTTTGCATGGCGCGGAGATTGATCTCGTCGAAAGGCGCGGGATACTCCGTGACGCAGTGCAAAAGGGTGATGTCCTTGACTCCGGATTCGCGCAGGGCTTGGACACCTTCTTCCACTTCAACCAGCGTGGACATTCCGGTGGAGAGAATAACGGGTTTGCCTTTTCGCCCGATGTGCCGAAGATAAGGCAGGTTTGTAATCTCCCCCGAAGGAATCTTGTAGAGAGGCAGGTCCATCTGCTCAAGCAAGTCAGCGCTCTCGATGTCGAAGGGGCTGGAGAGGAACTGAATCCCCACGCTTCGGCAATGCTCGATGAGTCGATGATGCGCTTCGGCATCGAGTTCGAGGCGTTTGAGCATCTGAAACTGAGTCTCTTCATTGCTCGTGGTGCGTTCCTGATATGCAGCTTTGTGCGCAGTAGCGGTGGCAAGGTTATCGGCCTGGAAGGTCTGGAACTTGACCGCATCGGCGCCCGCGGCCTTGGCAGCGTCGATGAGACGCAATGCGAGATCGAGCGAGCCGTTATGATTCACGCCTGCTTCAGCAATGATAAAGACTGGATTGCATAGACTTATCGAACTCTGCGAGCTGGGCAGCCGGCGTATACTCCGGGCTCGGTTAGACTGCGGACCACCGTGGCGCCAGCCCCCACCATACAATCTGTAGCAATGGTAAGGCCTTCGATTACGACAGCGCCCGCGCCGATCATGCTGTGACTGCCGATCTTTACGCCACCGGATACCGTTGCACCCGGTGCGATGTGGACCCAGTCACCGATGATCACATCGTGCTCAACGGTGCTGTTGGTGTTGATAATCGCTCCACGGCCTGTGACTGAGCCAGAATTCATGACAACGCCATCCATGACGATTGATCCTTCTCCCAATGTGACGCCTTCATTGATGACTGCCTGGGGCGAAGCGAAAGCGGGAAAGCAGTTGATCTGCGAGCGGATCTTGTTCCAGATGTCTTCCCGTTGATGGCCGAGTCCGACCTGGCCGACGGCGATCACTGCGTTCCGTTCTCTCTTCTTATCGAGCTCGGCAAGAATGGAATCAGCACCGAGGTGCGGTACGCCGAGGATTGCGCCCTTGTCGTTTTGATCGGTGTAGCCAATGACGCGAAGGTCCGCCAGCTTCTTGAGAATGCTGATGACGACCTTGGCGTGCCCGCCACCTCCGACAACGATGATCTCTTGCATGCGAGCGACCCGGTTAGTTCAGTGGATGGTACTGTTCGCGATGAGTTGAGGAAGACCGGCGACCTGAGCACAGAGGGACGCAGAAACCTCGCGAATGCGCGCCCGCAGTGACTCGCCCTGTTGAAGATAGTTACGCGCGAACGAGACAATATGCTCGATCTCGGCATCGTCGGGAATGGCGCAGAATTCCTTGCGCTCATCATACTGGAGCAAGCCAGCGAGGCTCCCCATCTTGTGCGCGTGCGAACCAAGGAAGATGCATGGAGTACCGCCAAGCGACGCCATGATCGATGGATGGTAACGGCCTGACAGGAAAAGCCGGGCATGCGCCAGCAACGAAGCGCAGGTTCGAATCGGTGCGTCAGCGGGCACCACTGTGATTCCCTTCTCTTTTGCGACGGATCGAAGGTACATGTCGGGAGTGTCATTCTCGGTAACGTAAACATTGCATTCAAGCCGCTGCATGGCGTCTACGAGCTTGCCATAGCTGGTGCGGGCCAGATCTGGATGCGATGCAGCCAATGCCCCTCCTCCGATGCAGATATAGGGACGAGTGAGGTCAAGTTTGTGTGCTTGACCGGCGCTCTCTGAGAAACCGGGTAGATCGCCAAGCTCTCGCGACGGACCGGCCAGTGCCTCCGAGCACCAGGCAAAGAGCGAATCAGGCACATAAGCGGCATTTGCGTCACGCATCTCCGCTCGCACGTATCGAAGCGACTCAGGATCCCGCAACGAAACCAGATGGCATTTCGAGAAGAGCCGCCTCGCGGCGTTGAGGGTCTGGTCATTGCGCCCCGATGTAGGACAGTCTGACACCATGCAGTTGACCAGGCAGACAGGCTTGCGGAGGTGGAGGCCGAGTTCAATCATTGCCAGAATGAACAGCGTTTGCCGTCGTGGAGGATTGGAGAAGACGATGTCGCCATCGCCGTCGATGACGATAATATCGGCTGCCTCGGCCTGCTTGTAAATCCGCTGCAGCACCGGGTGGCGTCTTCGATTCGCGAGCAGCGACTTCAGGCTCTGTTCAGGATCACCGGAGATGAAGTCATGCGCACCGAAGAGCTGTTCGAGCTTGATGTACCACGCGTATGGCCGTCGACCGCGGCGCTCCCAGGCGCTACGGAAGAATGGGTAATAGCGATTTGGAGTAATGGTCCTCACAAAGCCGGCATCGGAAGACGAAAGCACGAACAATTCGCCCGTAATAGTGCCGGTGATTTCGAATCTCGTTTCCAGCAGTTCGCAGAGAGCAATGCTGGCTGCTCGACCCCAATTGGGACTGTTGCGATTGTCGCCGACCCAGAAGGCTTTCATTCTCTAGCGTGAGTCACTTGGTTGACGGAGTCGGAGTGCGGCTCAAAGCCACTGAGATGGTACGGCCATCGGGCAGAGACCACTCGTAAGGAACAATGACTGGAGTGGACCGCGTTGCGTACGTAAGGTATTCGCCCTTGAAGCCATAATCTGCCAGATCTCCGACAACGCTGAAGGAGCCGACCTCCTGATATGGAACGATCATCTCTGTGATCGATGACGCGCGGATCATCATTTTGACCGTATATGCCTGAGGAAGCAGCGGGATGGATTTGAAGGTACACGAGATTTTGCCGACTCCCTCGAGACAGTCGGGACGGTTTCCATCGAGCAGCATATTGGACGTGAAGCAGGTCCCATTCACTCCAATCACGCCGAGGGCAAGGATCGGCTTCTCGATGCGCTTCTTCGCCTCGTAGAAAACATCGATAACGAGATCTTCCCCAGGAACAAACTGAGCGATTTCTTCCCCGCGCGCGTTACGGACGACAACTTTGTGGACGGTCAGTCCATAGTCAGGGTTTTCGCAGGAGAACGAGGCGTCGCGGCCTAGGCTGGCGAAATAGTCATCCAGCACTTCTTCAGCTTCACCATCTTTGTGCAGGCGACCGTCCTTTATCCAGAGGGCCCGTTGACAAAGATTTCGGATCGCTTCGAGATTATGACTGACAAAGAGAATAGTTTTGCCGCTCTGCGCAAAGCTGCCCATTTTGCCGAGGCATTTCTTTTGAAATGCCACGTCACCCACGGCGAGCACTTCGTCGACGATGAGGATTTCGGGCTCGAGATGCGCAGCAACCGCAAAGGCAAGCCGGATGTACATGCCCGAGGAGTAGCGCTTGACCGGCGTGTCGAGGAACTCTTCGATCTCAGAGAATTGCACGATCTCGTCGAATTTGCGAATGATTTCAGCGCGAGTCATGCCCAGGATCGCCCCATTGAGGAAAATATTTTCGCGCCCGGTGAGTTCCGGATGAAATCCCGTGCCTACCTCAAGAAGACTGGCGACGCGGCCGCGGATAGCAATTTTACCCTCGGTCGGTTCAGTAATTCTGCTGAGGAGCTTGAGCAGCGTGCTCTTCCCTGCTCCGTTGCGACCGACGATGCCGACAACTTCACCTTGCTTGATTTCAGCGGAAACATCACGGAGAGCCCAAAAGTCCTTGGTCTTGATCTTTTCCGGCAATTGACTGCGAAGCCACGCGAAAGGCGCGCGCACGGCGCCTTCGATGACGTGCCGCATGCCATCGCCGCTGGCCTTCCGATGACCAATGGTGTATCTCTTACCGAGATGGTCGATAAGGATGGCGGAATCGGGGGGAATTGAAGTAGAGATTTCCAAGGCCTATGTATTCAGATTACGTCAGCGAAGGTTCGCTCTGTTTTTCGGAAGTACCAAATCCCTGAAGCCAGAATAACAACGACTTCAAGAACGGCAATGTAGATCGAGGGCCAGTAGATGCCGCGAAAATTGCCGAGAAGGCACCAGCGAAATCCGTCGATGATGCCAACCATCGGATTTAATGAGTAGAGGAGACGAAATCGTTCAGGCACGATGCTGCTTTGGAACCCTACTGGTGAAATATACAGCCCGAATTGAACGATAAAGGGAACGATGAATCGGAAGTCGCGATATTCAACCATCAGCGCAGCGATCCACGTGCCCACGCCGAGTGATGCACAGAATACCAGAAGCACGAAGAACGGGAGAAGCAAGACCGCAGTGGGCGGCGGATAACGATACCAGATCATAAGCACGACCAGGAACACGCTTGAGATCAGGAAATCCACGAGGCTGGTGATTACGGTGCTGACTGTCATCACCAGGCGGGGGAAATAGACCTTCGAAATCATGTTGGAGTTGCTGACGAGGCTGTTCCCACTCTCGGCCATAGCCATCGAGAAGAACTGCCACGGCAGCATGCCGCAGAGGACCAGCAAGGGGTACGGAATGCCGTTGGCCGGCATCTTGCCGAGCCTGCCAAAAACAATCGTCAGCACGCCCACTGTGAGCAGCGGGCGGATGAGAGACCAGCTCACGCCGACGACCGTCTGCTTGTAACGAACCAGGAGGTCGCGCCATGCAAAGAACGCGAAGAGTTCACGGTATCGCCAGAGGTCGCGCCAGTACTGGCGCTCAACGCGTCCGGCTTCGATGACGAGTGTATTGGTTTCTGTCATTTTAGAGAAAAAGGGATTATCGGATTGCTTCAGGTTTGTGGTCGAAGAACTGGACGAGACGAAAGAGGGCTGTGCGATTGGGGAACGGGTTCTGCAATTCGCGGGCCAGTTCCGGCTCATCCTTGGGTTCCGGGTAGAAGCAGTCCTGCGGTCTGTCTTGCTCCCGCACGGTTTGAGGATGATAGGCGATGACGTCGGATTCGGTGACGCGCACATTGTCTGGAAGCGGCTGTCCGGTCACACTGGCCCACATGGCGCCCACAAGATCACGCCCCTTTTCAAAACGCAAATAGCACGGTGGAGTTAGGCGGGCATTCATTTCGATCAGGTATGCATGCCCAGTGCCTTCCTCGAGAATAAAGTCCAGCCCGAAGAAACCTGACATTCCGAGTCGGGACGCAATCCGTTCGGCGGCGTTCCGCATCTCGTTATTCTGAATGAGGCGCACGACGCTTGCTGGACCGGTAGAGCCCTCAGAACGCAGCACTTCCACCGCGATCAGTGCGACCACCTCGCCATTCCACGCAAAGACAGTGCAGTTTGCGGGACGTCCTTCAATAAATCTCTGTGCGATGATAGGCCGCTCCACGTGGTTCAGCCACGAACGCAAGTAGAACGGATCGCGATTAATAAGAAGGCGCTTGATTGCACGTGAGAGCCTGGATGTCTTAGTGACCTCGTCCCAAACAGCCGGGGACAGACCCGACTCGCGAAGAATGCGAACGCCTCCACCTCCCCAGGTGCCATCCACCTTTATGACGCATGCCTTCGACTCGCTCGCGCGCCAGAGGTCAAGATCGGCACTTGATGAGACACGAGTAGTCTGTGGTACCCGAACTCCTTCCTCAATGGCCAGGGCGAGAAGATCATACCGTGAAGTAATGATTCGATAGCCGGATGGGTTGCCGAGAGAGCGCTCAATGAGGCGAACGATTCGCTGCCCCGCTGCGCCTTGTTTCAAAGCAAGACCATAGAGTTGATGCAGGTGTTCGATGCTGCGGTCGCAGGAGGGGATGACGATGTCCGGATCAACTGCGTCGATGGCGGCGCGCAGGGCCTCGAGCGGGTTAGAGGCCCTGTACGGAAACGTACGCTTGACCACATGGGTAACCAGAAGTGCATGGCCGTGTGATGGACAGACAGCAGAAACGGTGCACCCTATTTGTGAGAGTCCGATGGCCAGACGCGCTCCCAGATCCCATCGATTCGTATCTGCCAGCAAAACCTTCGGAGAAGGACTCACAGTACCCGCTTCGGATTGATGAATTGATGTAGCAGCCATGGCGAGCCGGTCGTGCACGGCGAGTGTTGGATTGACGGTTGCATCCAGCCTCGATTACGCATTCAGTCGTTGCAGAAGTCTCTTCGGCAGCAGAAACAGATCTGCCTGGGAGAAATTATAGTGTCACGAAGTTGCCCATCCACTTGCAGATTTAGAACGCACAGCCTCAGGCAGCAGTACGAGATGGATTGATAAACATCGGGTTGCACTTATCCTAAATACTTCTTTGCGGCGAGATAAGGCAGCATAACAATCTCGGCGAGAGACGGCAGTGGGTCTCGCCAATTGAATACCGACTCCACGCGGGTTGCCCGAAGCGACTTCAAATAGGTACCGATGCTCAGACTTCCATGAAGGAAATCTGAGGTTGCTGTCGGAATATCACTCATCATCCGCAGCCAACCCACCCCCGGCCTGGCACGCATCGGTTCGATCGGCATGCCCATCTGGTCAGAATAGACCAGGTAGGGAAAATCAACGCCAGATGCGAAGCCGATCGTGTGAAAGCCCCATGTCCTGGCATTCACGTCGAGCAACTTGTACTCTCCGTTTCGAGGATCCCGCTTGAATTCGATCTCTACGACCCCGTGATAGTTGATCGCTTTCAAGAACCGCTCTGAATACTCCGCAATCTCAGGAGCTTCGATGGTCTCCACATACGTCGCTGCACGACCGAATTCCCGCGGATGTTGGCGAGCCCGGCGGGCAGTAAGAACGCAGTAGGGAACGCCCTCGAGTACGAATGCACAGTAGGAATATTGCTCGTTTCCATCGCCTGGAATGATTTCCTGGATCAGAATTTCTTCGGGCTTGATTTGCTTTGAGGCTCTGTCATAAAGCGACGTCAGTTGCTGAGCTGTATCCGCACGCCATGCCTTGGCGCCCGTCGCGTAAAAGAAATTCTCTTTGACGGCCGGCTTGATAGCCAGTGGCAACCGTGGAAAGAGCGCCGGCACCTCGTCTTTCGATTTTGGATTGAAGGTCTTCGGACATGGAATGCCTAGTTTTTCGGCGAGTTCATAGGTCTTTTTCTTATCCCAAGCCCATTCCACACTATTCCAATCTCCGGTTGCTACGCGGAAGAACTCGGCAAGCTCTGACCGATACCGTGAAAATGCCGCCACGTGTTCGTCGCGTGTTGGAAAGAGCACCCATTTTTGCAAGTTGTAACGGCGTCCGATTTCGAGAACTGCCTCAACTGTCTTGCGCTCGTCAAGAATGCTTTCGACCCGCACAACCTTGGTTACATATTTCGAGAATGACGAAACGCAGTACTGGTCCTCCACGATGTATACGGGTATTCCGCGTCGCCCCAGACTTCTGGCAATGCCCAGGCCCGGGTGGTCGCCGCCAACGACGACTGCACCTGCAGTTGCGCCCCGCATCGCTGTTTCCACCTGGAGAGACTGTCGCTCTTGGGGAATGGTTGCCATCAATGTATTTCTCTTCGCTAACTGCGGTGCTTGCGGAGGTATGAAGCCAATTCTCGGGAGGCAAAGTCCGTGCCGGTGACGAAGTAGAGCAAAGGACCAAATTTTCGTGCCGCTGCTGCGCCCGTAAAATGAAGTCCTGGAACCGAGGTCGTCAGACCCTCGGAGACGATCTGGATACCCATCCAGCTGCCGGATCTCCTTCAGCAGACTTGCGCACAGGAATTCGTACTTTGAAATGTCGACGCGATATCCGGTCCCCAGCAGGACATGGTCTACGCAGCGCTCCGTGCCATCATCGAGCTTCAATTGGAGATCATCCTTAACCTCGGCGGCAGAAACTACCGATCTCGAAGTGCTGATCGTCACGGCCGGTAGTCTGGGAATAAGCCACGGCGCACCTGCAGCCCTTACAGCGCGTTTGCGGATCGGATCCTTGGCCCACAGCGGGAAGCGATACATCAGATTCGGATATGCGACCAAGCGGCTGATTCCAATTGGTCCGATGTCGTGTTTTGAATAGAGCATCTTCGAAACGACGCCCAGCCGATGGAGCCTCTGGTGCATTCCAATCCAGCGGAGCTCCTGGATTTTGGCGATCAACTCTACAGAGAGCCCAGCCTCGGCAAGCAGGGCCGCGGATTCGATGGCGCTCTGTCCCGCACCGATAACAGCCACCCGCTTCCCCATTTTCGAAAATGACCGCCCGTCATAACAGTGTGAAACTCGCTCGGCAGGCAAACGCTCAAATACGGAGGGGACGTTCTTGAATTTCGCAATTCCCGTGGCCACGACCACGCGTTTAGTGGTAACCACGCCACCATCGCTCAGACGGAGCTTGAATCCAGCACCGTTCCTGCAAACTCCCGCTACGTTGCGCCGGTCCAATATCGAACCGAGCTGAGTCTGGAACCACTTACCGTAACTGACAAATGTATCGCGCGGAAGCCGTTTCACCGGACTGATTCCGGTCGCCTTCTCGTACTCCTCTAGCGTGAACGTCGAGGTTGGATCGGAGATTGTGGAAGCCTCGCGAGGAGAGCGCAATAGCATTCCGGGCGGCGTGCCGTTCGCCCAGAATTCCATCGGCTCGCCAAAAACACGGACGTCCATCCCGAGCGCCTTCAAGTGTGCCGCAGAAGATAGTCCATACGGCCCAGCTCCTATGATTGCCACATCAAGATCTTTCGAGCGAGTCACTGATTACTACCCTTTTCACTGAGCGCGATGTTGAATCAGGATTGAGTTCTTGGCTTCGTTTGTAACTTCGAATCGCGTGTGGCGAGTTCACCCTGCACAAATTCGTTTAAACATGAATGCTTGCAGCTGGTGCTGTTTCGACGACCCCAGAATATTGCACCTCATCGGTTGACAGAATTGGCGGAGAGGACTCTTCCACCTCATAAACGAGACGGTCTCCCTCAAGACTTGCAAAAGCAATCCGTGCGCCGATCTCCTTCGAATTCTCGATCACCCACCCTTCTGGAGTCGAGACGATTCGCATCTGTGCTCTTTGTCTCCACCATCGGTTCACTTCGCCTGGAGTTGTCACCCAGACAGACTCCTTCTCTCGGAGATCAACGAGGTGCTGAAGCAATTCCTGATAGATCGCGCGCGTGCGTGCTTCGATCACATAGTCCGGATGAACGATAAAGCTCATGAGGCCGCACTTGCCGGCGATAATCTTGGTCTGTTGTTTCCAGATACGAGTGGAGAAGTCGCTAAGAATATTGAACAGCGTATAGTCCTGAATTGTGGTAACTGGGATTTCGAGAATGTTACCGATAAAGTAGGGCATGACTGTGCAGCAGCCGCCGCGCTGCGGATCCAAGTGCGCCACATTCGGAACAGACATATCGTAGGCAAATTTAAGTTCGTCGTACCACACCTGCTTCCTGTAAAGAACTGCGCCACGAAACCCTTCCGCGTTGTATTCCTTGCCGTATGCATTGATCTTTGCGGCTCTCTCCACAAACTGCACTTTACTCTTGTAGAGATGGCCGTCATGGTTCAGATCATGAATGGCCAGCTCATGCTTACGCTGTCGGATCGCGTTGATGAATTCAGCACTAACACAATAGCGTTCCTCCGGAACAATCTGGAACGAAGCCTTAATGCCAAACGAGTCGTCAATGTCCATCAGCGTCGGACAGAAATCTCGGCCGGTCTCCGTCTCGACGTCGTGCGTCATGAGGGCACACCCTTTGTGCCCATCTGGCCAGAACCATATGAATGGTATCCGTTCTGCACCTGTGGCCTGGAGCGTCAATATCAATAGACGTTCCATCAGATTGTCGACGGAACAGTCTACCGGCCATCGCGGGAAAGAAATCTTGTCCCAACCGCGCAAATAGAGCTTTTGCAGATGCCGCCGTATACCCACCGGCAATAGCGGGCGAATAAAGTAATACGGTTTCGATAGGCTCGAAAGTGCACCGTGCCGCCACTCCTCGACATACGCCTCTCGCTGCAGGTTATCCACGACGTCGGACAGATCGAAGGGAAGGCAAATGACCCCGTCCTCGATTCGAACGCCCCTTGCTGCATCGTAGATCTCTGGTCCTGGATCCCGCGAAACCGAATTGCCAGCAAGGCGGCCGAAAAGAGTTGCATCCTTGCCAAATCGGAAATACCCAATCTGGATAGAGAGCGCATCCTCGCACGTTACGCGCGTATATTCGTCCGGACATCTAAAGTATGTCGAGAGATAACTTTCCATTACTTTCACGCCCGTTCAAGAAAAGAAGACGAATAGTGCGCTTGACGCAGAGAGCCGAAGCAGTGCGGTTCATTTGTGGGGTTCCGATGGACAGTAGCGCACAGGATTCCCATCGATTCGCATCGGCCAGCAAAAGCTAGGGCGCAGGAATCGCGGAACCTGCTTCAGATTGATGAATAGGCGCAGCAACTATGCTGCTTTCCAGAGTGGCGTCCGTCGCGAGCGACGCGTTTTGAATTGACGCCTGCAACAGCGTTATGGGTTCTGTCGTATTGGACTCTGCAGGTGCATTGGGCTGACCAATCGCTTGCTGGAGGGTGCGACTTGCAGTTCGCCGAAGGTAGGCAGACAGACGTGGCGCCGCGAAGCCCGCGCCGAACGCAAACCGCAGGAGTGGGCCAAATGTATTGGCAGCTGTAACCCCGACAAAAAAAAGATTTGGAACAGTGGACTCGAAGTTAGCCGAAAGTGCCGGAGAAGCTTCGACGAGAACCAGCTTTGAGAGTAGCCCGGGATCGAGGAAGGGCAGGCGAAGAACGTCCGTGCGATAGCCTGTTGCGGCGATGAGGTGATCAAACTGGAGGATCGTGCTTCGACCGTTTCCGTCCTTGATCTGGAGACTCACTGTCCTCTCTTTAACTTCGGCGCCGACTACCGTGGATTCCAATTGAAATTTCACCTTGCCTACGACCTGCTCTTTTGTGAACCAACAGGGAGCCGGGCCGAGCACGCGACGGACCTTGTCGATGCGGAAACGCTCCGGCATACGACGAAAGATCAGCGGCAGATTAGCACACATCCAGAGCTTCCAACCAGGACCGATGCCGGTAAACGGCCTCCAGAAGCGGTTGATGAACAACGAACTGGGAGTCTTTGGCGGATCCTGAAAGCGGATTTTGGGGCTGCGCGTGATGACCTGTACCGTTGCCCCGGCCCGGTGAAGCGATGCGGCAAGATCAATCGCGGATGCTCCAGCCCCGATAATGCCAACGTTCTTGCCGGCAAAGTGCTCGAGCGTATTTTGCTGGTAGCTATGAGTCACAAATTCCTGCGGCAAACTAGCCAGCTCTTTTGGTAGATGAGCGTAATGCGTCAGGCCGACGGCGACAACAACGCGCTGAGCGTAGAGCACTTCGCCACCGCTAAGAGTGATGCGGAAACCTGAGCCCTCGCTGTGGACGCGCTCCACAAGTTCCTGTTCCAACTCCGGCACGAAGCGGCGCTGGAATTCCAGGCCGTAGGCGCTGAAAACTGCTAGCGGTACGGGCGATCCGATTCGCCCATAGGGCAGGCCCTTCTCCTTGCAAAAGATTTCGAGGGTAAAGGTTTGGCCTGGATCATAGAGGCAGGAGGCGAAACCTTCCGACTTGAGGTGCATACCTTTGGGCATGTGGTTGACCCAGAGATCCATTGGCTTGCCGAAGATGCGAAAGTCCACTCCGGCGGCTTTGAGATGAGCAGCGATGGAGAGCCCGTAAGGGCCTGCTCCGATGATTGCCACGTCGCATGCTTTCATATCGTTATCCGTGCCATTTAGTGGCCAGTTGTAGGTTTTACTGTCAAGGCTGCCAAGGCTCGTCTCAACATGGGGCGGAGACTTCCAAAGCGGCACGTACCGGAGACTGCTGAACACGAAGCCATTCTTCGAAGACGACCAGACTGAACAGAACCTTGTGAAAATCTTCTCGGCCCGACTGATGGCGTTTGAACAGATGCTGCACCTGTTTGGGATCAAGATAGCCGTACATGCGGGAATCGTTATCCATCAGCACATCGCGCATCTTGGTTCCCATGGCACTTCTGAACCAGTCGTCAACCACGTTGACGGCAAAACCACGCTTCTTGCGCGTCAGAACTTCGGCGGGCACCAGTCTGCGCGCTACCTGCCGGTGAATCCACTTCTGCGATCCCAGGCGGACCTTCATAGTTGCGGGAAGTCGCTCGACGTACTCGACAAGTTCCTTATCGAGGTAGGGTACGCGAACTTCGAGGCTGTGAGCCATCGAAAGTTTGTCGCCGAACATGAGCAGTTCGTCAGGGAGCGTGGACCGCATTTCGAGGAACTGAAATCCGCCAAAATCGTCGATGCCCTTGGTTAGAGGAGCTAGGTCCTTCCAGGCTTCAAGGATCTGGTCTCCGCTTCCTGGCGCGAGCCTCCCGGCATGGAAGAGAGCATCGACATCGTCACCAGGCAGCAGCGATAGCACCTGCTGAAAGCGACGCAAAGGTTCCTGCTCACTGAGCGAATGAATTCCCCGCTTAAGGGTTTCGTTGCGAGGCAGCGCTGAGATCGCAGATGAGATGGACGTGCGAATCCAGGCGGGCGTTCCGCTCCACGCCGCTCCATAGCGCACGCCGATGTGGCGGCGATATCCGCCGAATAGTTCATCGGGGCCTTGACCAATGAGCGCGACCTTCACATCTTCGCGAGCCCGCTGGCAAACAAAGTACATGGGCACTATGGATGAAGACGCGATCGGTTCTTCAAGGCACGAGACAATTCCCGAGAGTGCCGACTCGAACGTTCCCCGATCGAGCAGAACCTCTGTGTGTTGCGCGCCGTAATGTTTCGCAGTCTTCGCGGCATCGGAGAGTTCATCATCCGCGAAAGAGCTCCCATAACCAACCGTGTAGGTGCGCCACTTGGAACCGTAGTGGCTCATCAGCGCGAGCAAAACACTCGAATCGACTCCGCCGCTTAACAGAAGCCCGACCGGCACATCGCTTAGTAGGTGGCGCTCCATCGCCTTTTCGTAGAGTTCGAGCAGTTCTTCGCGAACTTGGCGGATCGGCTTCGCAGGCGAGAACGGCGTTGGACGGTAGTTGTACCAGTGACGAACCTGGCAGCTCCCCTTCTCGCAGACAAGCATTGAACCCGCAGCAAGCTTTTGAATGCCTTTGAAGATGGTGTGAGGAGACGGCGTGTAACGATAGCGCAGGAACAGGTTAAGCGCGTTGACATCGACCTCGGCCGGCTCGTCAAGAGTGGCCCGGAGGGCGCGGATTTCAGAGCCGAAGTAAAGGCAACCGCGGTCGATCCTGTAATAGATGAGCTTGATGCCAAATGGATCTCGCGCAATTACCAGGCGTTGGTTGCGCACATCCCAAATTGCAAAGCCGAACATGCCGTTCAGGTGGTTGACTACATCGTCGCCCCATTGCTTGTAGCCATGAACGAGCACTTCGGTATCGCAGCGCGTGCGAAAGACATGGCCGTGGCTCTCCAACTCGCGCTTGAGCTCGGGAAAATTATAGATTTCGCCGTTGAACACAACCCAGACCGACTCCTCTTGATCTGACATGGGCTGGTGCCCGCCCGTGAGGTCGATGATCGACAGGCGACGGAACCCGAGTCCGAGTGGTCCGGAAACGTAATAGCCAGAGTCATCCGGACCACGATGAGCGATACTGTCCGCCATCCGCTCGATATTGTGCCGAGAGACGGGATCACGATCAGCGAAATTAAATTGTCCGCAGATTCCGCACATGATTTGAATTACCGCCGTTCGAGGAGGATGGGTTGCTCTACATTCGAGTGTTTTTCTTGATACAAATAAAAGCAGAGGCTGCGGAAGAACTGAGACTGGGCCCAGCGATGCATCGGAGTATTGTCCCAGCCAATCAGAAGTTGCCGCGCACGAAACGATCCGTCCGGCTTTTGCCAATCTTTCTGATCGACGACACGATCGAGAATTTCGTCGAGCTTCGGGAACCGGCCCTTCAGCAACACCGCGAGGTTGACGCACTCTGCGCAGTCATAAAGCTCACGCCGGTATACGGTGAGACGAGGGCGGCGTGAGAACGGCTTGGGCAGGCCTTCCGCATCAAATAGGTTGTCGAGGTAGTAAGCGACACCGCGCTCAATCGCGTCCGTGCACTTTGCGTTGCCAGTGAGAGCCTCAATCTTGGCAAGAGCCTTCATCACGAAGCAGGTGTGGAAGTGGTCGACAAAATCCCGCTCACCGTCGATGGAATAAAACCAGGAGCCGTCCGGATTCTGAGACTCTACGACAAAATTGAGGTTACGGTCGGCGACCGCGCGATACTTCGGTTCTGAGAAGTCGATGCTGGCACGGGTAAGCAGGAACGCACGATAAGCGCTCGCGTTGACCACTCCGCACGACTCTCCTGGCTCGGGATTGTAGGAGCAGCTCGACGCGTCAGGTGAAGTGACGATTTCGTGGTAATCGTGAAGCGCATGCTCCGCGATGGAGCGCATAATCTCCAGCCACCGCTCGTTCCCGTCGATTTCGTATACCTGGAGGAATGCTTCGTACACATACGGCACCGTTGTAATCAGCGGAGTACCGGCGCGCATCGTGCCATTTCGCGTTTCCCAATGGAACGGATAGCCCCAGCAGTAGTGTTCGTAGCCGGGAGAGCGAGTCTCCTCAAGCACCTCAAGAAAATGCACTGCTCTCTCGTAGAATTCTTCCCTGCCCGTTACCCGATGAAGAAATGCAAATCCCATTGCGTAGTGCGCATCGGCGATAGGAAATCTCTGCGCCTTCCAGAAGTAACGGCGCGCCGATGGCACGAAAGCCTCGGAAAAAATCATTGGAGCCACGGCCAATGTGCCGAGCAGAGGTTTCTTATAGTAAAGGGCCTTGGCTGCCCTGCCGAAATCGCCGGCAAAATAGCTCTGATGGTCAAAAGAGACTTCGCCGTATCGGTCCAGCCAGTTCACAAAGCGAAGGACTTCTGACTGAACTTCATCCACTCGACTGTTTTGATCCAATTCCATCATCGCAACTTCTCTTCCACCTGGTTAGCAGGGGTAACTTCAAAGCTATTGACGCTCCGTGATTTGAGAAGCAACTTGAGAATTGTCTTCAATTTCTGCATCTGTTCACTGCGATGAAACTGCATCAATTCGCGCGAGACAGGGCGCTTCTCCCGGGTGATGAAGGCATAGACATAACCGGCGCCAAGAGCCAGGCCTTCGATAAGGTATGGACGCTTGGTCATTCTGTAACCCACGCGGCAGAACTCCCAAATCGGATGGCCGCCAAGGTAGTAGTCCTTTTCGCCGTAGGAAAAGCTCGATGCCACCCGACTGCGCTCCGCGGTGCCCATCGGGCGATAGTGAAAGAACGTCTTCTCACGGAATGAGCGCGTCTTCCAACCCATCATCCGCGCAGTGGTCACCGCCATCCAGTCGATGCCGCCGGCCTTGTTAGGCTTGTATCCCCCGATCTCTTCCCAACATTCACGACGGAAGATCTGACACTGTCCTGACACGTGATTCTGCCCCTCGAAGCTGTCCGTCTCAGAGCTGTAACCCTCCTCCCGAAAGATTGTTCCTGCGACCCCCAGTTTTGGATCCATACGGAACTGTTCGAGGAGGAATTCAAGGTGGTCGGGTTCGAAGGAAATGTCCGCATCGAGATTCCCAATCACTTCGTACTCAAGTCCCTTCACTCGTTCCTGGCCCGCATTAAAGGCATGCACCTTGGCAGCAAAGTTTCGCTCTTTCCGAACCGGAAGATCGACCAGATCGATCCACGGATTGTCCGCGATATAGGATCGAACAATGCTTGATGTCGAGTCGGTGGATCCGTCGTTCACGATCACCCATTTCAGCGGCAGACACGTCTGCCGAATCATCGACTGAATGGTCTTCTCGATAAAGGCCGACTCATTGCGCGCAGGGGTAATCAATACGTAAGGCATTGGGGGCTTGCTCATGAAACGCACCTCAAAAATAACGGAAAGCAAACGAAATGAATTACACGATTCATCCAACTTCGCCGGTAGGCATGGCCCATCGTTGCAAAGCGGAGCTGTGGACCACGCCCGCGATAGACTTGACCTCATTGCGAACGGCTGGAATAAACATAGCAACCAGGAAGGAAAGAGCAAAACATGCTGCAGGAAGCCCAAGTTGCGAAGGCATCGTTTTCGGCAACAACAGTTCCCCGGCCACAACAGAGGTCGCTCCTCCCAAAAGGGAAATGAAGAGGGGCCACACTATCGCATGTCCGAGGCCTTTGAGGGTAAGCGAGGTCCCACGGAAGCTCGCCTTGATCACAGCGGGGAAGATGGCAAGCTGCACGATGGACCCGGCGAGAGCGACTCCCTTGATACCGAACGGCAGTCCGATGGCATAGCTGGCGACGATGACGGGAGACATTGCCAAAGTGATCCGCAACAGGCGTGAACTTTCACCACGGCTCACGAGCAGCCAGAACGTTGCCTCGATCAATAACTGTCCCAGGGCGAAGATTGCCAGGAATTGGAATACGGGAGCAGCTTCGCGCCAGCGGTTACCCAGGGTCAGCACAATAACCGGCGTTGCTGCGGCGAACAGGTATCCGAAAAGCGGTGCGCTGATCCACATGATCAGATTGATACCGCGGAGATAATAGCGCGCGAGACGTTCGGGAGCATCCTGTAGCCGGCTGAGGGCGGGCACGATCACTCCGGCGGCCGGAGCGCTAAGTTGCCGGACCGGAAGCAGCAGAAGATTGTAGGCGCGGGAGTAGAGGCCCAGCGGACCGGCGCCCCAATACCAACCCACGAGGACGTTGTCGGTGTTCCGCATGGCATTGAGCAGTAAGGACGAAGCAGCAACCTTGCCTCCAAAACTGACCATGGATCGCGCGCCGTTGCCAAGGCTGGGCAGGCCGGGAATCCATCGAATCATGCCCCATGAAAACAGCATCGAAACCACATTCAGCGTAAGCGGGAGTGCCACGATCGCCCAGTAACCCGCACCGCGCCAAGCGAGGTAAATGGCGAGCGGCACGGCAGTGCAATAGGCGGTGATGTCGCGGATCGCAATCGATGGATAGCGCATCTGTCGTTTAAGCAATGCATCGTGCTGAACGCGAAGCCCCCCGACGAGAAACGTGAGAGACGAAACCAGGGCAATGCCCCGCAGGCGAGGCTCATGGTAGAACCAGGCCAATGCCGGAGCCAGGCTGATCGTTATGAGCATCAGGCCTAAGCCGATGCCTGCGTTGATCCAGAAAAGCGTGCTCACCTGCTTGTGCTCGATTTGCGGTCGCTGAATTGTCGCTTCGGAAAGACCGAGATCCGCAAATGATTGGCCTAACCCCGTGATCGCCGTAACCATGGCAACGAGGCCGAAGTCTGAAGGAACCAGAAGACGCGCAAGGACAATTGTGGCGACCGACTGCATGAGGAACTGGGCGCCCTGCGACGTAAGAGTTAGAATCCCTCCGCGGATTGATCTGCCCCTCAAATCCGTCTGGAGATGCTCGGTCCCAAAGGCATTCGCAGTATCCGGACCGATAGTCATAGGAATAGCTTCACCCGCACACTCCTCAAGGATTGAAACTGTACGGTTTTGCATATACCGGATAGCTGGCAGACGCGGGTTACAGTGAGATATCAGCCTTGCGGGAACCTGCAGGGGCTTTGGTTTGCGCCGGCGGTTTCGCGATGTGATGGACGAGGTTCGAATACACGATCATTGTGATGGCCCCGACCGTTGTCCATGAATGTTTCTCCTGGGCCTGTTGTTGAATTCGCGCTCGGCTCAGGCTCAGACTTCTGTAAAGATCGCTGTTGAAGTAATCTTCGATGCATGACGCCAGATTAGACGGATTTTCGGGAGCGAAGATGAAGCCGGTTTCTCCCTCAACAATCTCTTCTTTGAGCGAACCGACGTCTGACGCGAGCACCGGCAGGCCAAAGCTTTGGCCCAGGAACAGCACACCGCTCTGGTAGATGTGGCGATACGGCAAAACGAGAACATCTGCTGCCTTGAAGTAGATCTCGATATCCTCGTCCGGGATGAAGTTCGCTCTGACGAGGGTTTCATCAGAATCGAATGCAGCAATTTGGGTTTGCAGCGATTGCCAATACTCTTCGCATCGATCGGGTCGGCCCGCGAGGATCAGGCGGTGTTTGCTACCCGACTTTCGAAGTTGAAACAATGCACTGAGAAGGCAATCAAGTCCTTTCGCGGGAGCAATTCGACCAAAAAATAGAATTGTCCTTTCATCTTTCTGAATTTGGAGGCGATCCTTCGCATCTTCGCTCGTCAGCGACGTGATTGGGACAGCATTGTTCAGTCCATAAGGGATGACGGTGACCCGGCCACCCCGCACTCCGAATTCCTCAACCAATTCGCCCTTCATCCGCTCAGTGTGGACAAACAACTGATTGCAGATCCGGTACTGGCATTTCAAAGTCAAGCGATTCCACCAGGAGTCGCATCCGTCGCGCCGGGCGGTGTTCACGTTGTGCGCTGTGAGAGCGATCTTCTTACCAAGAAGTCGATAGTAAAGCATCAGGATCGTGCGATCGAAGGCTTCGAACTTGTTGTTCCATAAGATGTGAAACATTTTCGGCCGAGAAGTCGCTGCATACCAGATCAATTTTCCGTAATATTTTAGGACTCTCCACAATTTCGCAATGAAGCTGGCATCGGGCTTCATGCTGCCGCGCAAATTGAACAGCTTAACTCCCGGCATGCTTTGAACTTCGCTGGATTCGAAGTCATCGCTGCCGATCAGTTCTACTGTCGCACCCTGAGAAACGAGTGCGCAGGTGAGGCCGAACGCATAGTGTGGATCGCCGCCTCCCGTGAGCAGAGCAACAGAAATGGTTGTGTCGTACTCGGTTGGTTTGTTCATGTCAGACTCTTCCGTTGACAACCGCTCGCTCGCCCGCAAGCCTGTAAAGAGTCCTATCGCAACTTCTCAGACAAGACGACTTGAACTCGGGCAGCCGCAGCTGTGCCCACTTCGCGGCCTTCCAACCAAAGACGGGCCTGATCCAGGCATACTTCCACCGAAGCGCTGGCGCGTCCAGGCTCCCCTCAAGCTCGACTGCGAGCTTCTGCAACTCGGCCACAAGGTCCGGACGCTCCGGATAAAAAACCAGAAACCAGTTGCGCAGATACGTGAGGCAGGCCTCGCGCACACGTTCGCTCTCTTCGAGAGAGCGTAGATATTGCACATGCAGTTTCATGGAAACCAGGAGTGCGTTCTTCTTCCGATCCGAGGAACCAACATAGCTGAGGCGGCTTGACGCCGAGGTCCTGTAGTAGACCTTAGCATCAGGCACAAAGTGCGTGCGCCCCGCGGCGAGAAGCACACGGCAGAAGTACTCTCCATCATCGTCACTGAGCACTCGCGTATCCCATGGGCCCGCTGCCTCGGCCAATTCCCTGCTGGTAAGCCAAGTGGCCGTCTGTGTGTAGAGGTTTTCGCCCATCTTGTGCAGTAGCCAGTCGAGAGCGGTCAGGCTCTGCCACAGAGAATCCGGCGTGAAGTGCGCGTGGCGCATCCTGAAAAAGAACGGAGCCCATGGCGATGCCAGCAGCACACGTTTGTCATGTGAGCCGTTGAGGGCCGCCAACTGACGTTCGATCTTGTCGGGAGCAAGAAGATCATCGGCGTCGAGCCACTGAATGTAATCGCCCTTACTGAGACGAAATAGCTGGTTGCGTGCTCCTGCCGCACCTTGATTCGGCATGCTGACGACCTTCACGCGGGGCTCGAAACGCCGCGCAACCTCGGCTGTACGATCGCGCGAACCATCGTCCAGGACGATGATTTCCGTGCGCCTCCAGGTCTGCGCAAGGGCGGACTCAATCGTCTCAGCGAGAGTATTTTCCGCGTTATACGCGGGAATCAGAATGGAAACGAGAGCAATCATGGGGTCTCAAGTAATCAGAATGCGTCGCAGAACTGATTTGTTTTCAGTTCAAGAAGCTTTTTCCACAAGCTTTTGGGCCTGTTGTACTCACGGAAGGTTGGCAAAAACGTCTAAAAGACAACACCAAAACTTTGCCTTTTAGAGAACTTACCAAGGTTTGAAAATGCAGTACCATGGTAATACCACTTTGGTTGCACCGAATACTGTATTGCGATAGATTGATCGAAACTCCTATCGGATTTACATCGCTCAGAATCCACGGAGATTCATGCGCAGGAGACGTCCTGTGCGCTAGATAGATACTTAACCATTACTAAGCAGTGAGGATTTCGCAATGATAAAACCATCCAAGTTTGCATTTTTGGGGCTACTTTTCCTAGCTCTTTGCACATTTGCGCGCGCACAGGTTGCCGCCACTTCGTGCAACACCGCAGACGTGCAAAACGCGATCAATACCGCAACAGAAGGACAAACGGTAACCATTCCGGCAGGCACTTGCCACTGGACAAGTGGTGTCAATGTCTCTGGGAAAGGCATTGCGATCGTAGGAGCAGGTTCAAGCAGGGTTATAGCCGTGAGCAGCAGCCCTCTGACGCTCGGCAGCGGCTCGCAGACCTTGACTGTTGTAGGAACGAGCGTAAGCAACCCCACGCCTGCAATCTCCGTTGGACAGACTTTGACAATCAACGAGACCGGTAATGAAGGCAATTCTTTGACGGGTACTGTCACAGCCTGGAGTTCTTCAACGGGATCGCTTACGATCAACGCTTCGTCGAGCACCGGCACGTGCGGAGTTCCGGCAGCATACCCTAACGGGTCGAACTGCAAGCGCTGGCTGATTTCCAATAATCCATCCTCGCAGACGATTCTCATCAACGACAACCCCACGGACAACGCTCTCTTTCAGATCACCGAGGACACCGCGTTCCATACCAATGTTAGCGGCATCTTCGTGGATCATGGAACCAACCGCGCCCATGTCTTCTCGATCTACTACACGGCAGGCGGCCAGGCCGTTCTGATTCATGATTCGCGTTTCCGTGTGAACCCGAACAATCCTGCTCCACCTTCAGGTAACGGGGATGTCATTGAAAGCGACTCCAACCGCGGTGTCGTGTGGAATATCTCCTGTTCGTCGGACCCGTTCAACGGTTCCACGGTGGGTTGCGGCGGTGTCAAAGACCCCACAGATACACAATCCACTTCATGGTCATCCGTCTCAAAGATGGGCTCGTTGTCCAACGGATCGGACGCATTCTTTATCGAAGACAGCGACTTCCACGCCTTCGGTTACGCCAATGGTGCCGATGACAATGCCCGCATGGTTCAGCGCTACAACATGTACAACAACTCCGGCATACAGGGCTCGCACGGCGCCGACACCTCGAATTACGGGCAGCGGTTCTTTGAGGCGTACAACAACGTAGGCCGGTACGATGCCTATAGCGACGGCAGCACCTTCAACCTGCAGGCATGGATCTATCTGCGCGGCGGTACTGGTCTGGCTTACAACAACACGCTGCCAGCCATGACTTCTTCGGACTACGGCTCCAAACCGGACATCAATGCTACGGTGATGAACCTGCAGCGCAGCGGCGGTCCGGATGGATGCTGGGGTCAGGGAACCTCTGGCGGCGCTGATTACCATGCACCGCGTCAGGTAGGGTTCGGTTACGTGACTGGAGCAGGACATGCGCCCACCTCTGGTGGAGAGACCCAGGACGCATTTGCGTATGTGGGTGATAGTGAGCCTTTCTACGTATGGGGCAATTCCCGCTCGACGCTGAACTGGACGACCTCCGATTACGGTGGTACGGCATGCGGAAGCAACCCTGACACCTCTTCCAACTACCTCGTGCAAGGCCGAGACTACTTCAACGGCAGCACGGCAAAGCCGGGCTGGTCTCCTTATACCTATCCCCAGCCGCTTCGCGGAGGAGCAGGCTCCACCAGTTCGCAGCCTCAAACTCCTCCTGCCCCGCTTGCTGTGACTGCAGTGGTGCATTGAGATGAAGTTGGTGTAGATCACGGATGAGAACCTAAGACGTTTGGTAGAGCGGAGGGCGACTGGAAAGCAGGTCGCCCTTTTGCTTTGCCATGCGATCGATCCTCGAAAAAAGTGCAAGGCTATCGTCTGAGAACTTGCGGGCGAACAGCAACTCCGAAGGTCCCTCGTACAGATCAAATACCTTTTCCTTTTTTTCGAAATGGTCGAGGTGCTTGGCTGTGATGATTGCGGGATGGGCTCCGCGTGCCGACCAATCCTCGTACACAAGGTTTCCGCAGGCGCGCTCTTTGAATTTCGAGTTGCCGAGGATGGTGTGGAAATAGGCCTCTTCTGGAGCAAATGTGTCCCGGAAGAAGGCCGCCACGTCCGGATTTTCCTCGTCGAAACGGAGAATGTATTCACATGCCTCACGCGTCAATGCCCACCAGGTGCGCCCCGAGTAGGGCTCAAGGGTGCCGAGATGATTGTGAAAGTCGCGCTGCGACATACCAACCTTGGCGAATGCTCGCGAAAGGAATCGGCGCACCGGTCTGTCGGATTCGTAGCGAATTGTGGTAAGGCGCGACAGCGGCTTGCCTGGTCCAGGTACCTTGATGAGTCGGATAAACTCGGTACCGCTGTTTGCCTCGAGGAATTCTTCAATGTAGTTACGGGTGCGAATTGGATACTCGCTGCCGCTGAGCAGAAAGAGGTAATCGCAACGCTCCGGACCGGCCAACGCCTGCTTCATCAGTTCGATCACTGCGCGGACGCCCGAAAACTCCGCCCAGTAAACCGGTATCCGCTTCTCAGAGAAGTGAATGTTTGGCCCCTTGATCTCGGTGAAACTGCTTATGTCCACTTTCCCATCGATGTGTATATAGAAAGCGGCCTTGTCTGAAGAAAGAATCTCGATCTCCCTCTTGATAAGGCGAGGGTTTCGATAAGCGAAAAACAAATAAGCAATTTTCATTTCGAATACATTTCTTTTGGCGCCTGCGACGCTCTTTCAGAAGTCTGAAGCATTCTGGTCGTCGCTCTGATACTCGCCTCTATTGCGCGGTGAGACACACCGATCTTGAATTAGGTCCGTGCTGCTCGGGATGTCGTTCCAGAATGACCCTTTCTATCAGCTCAAGGGTCAATAATTTGTGAATCTCGTGCGTGAAATTGTGATCCCCTTTGAGGTGCCCATGAACCACCTTCTCAACAGCGTAACGGTTCAAGTAGGGTCTTGAAAGCGTTCGTTCGTCGAGGAGTATCTCCTTTATATAGGCCCCGAGAGAGTCGCGATACCACAGCCGGAAGTGGAACGGTTTGTGCCGCCCGAGAAACATCCTCTCGAGATGCAGTCTGGAGAGCGCGTGATCGATGCCTGCAAGCCACTGCGGCATGCCTGAATCATAGGCGTACTCCGCCTTGAACAGGAACTCCATAATCCCGTGCAGCGCCCTTCCCTTCCACGAGCCTGGATTGGCGGTCAGGCCGCGATCAGTGGGCAGGTTCAAGAGCGCAGGGTTGCCGTCTTTGACCAGCCGCCAGGACATGCGGCTGCTGGCAAGTTCCGCAGCCGGGGAGCGAAACACAGTCCGTACAAAGTCGTTATCTAGAAAGGGAGAGCGCATCGTGAGCTGCGTCTCTTCAAGCGAGAGCGAGCCGTGCAGATACCATGGGTTTTGCTTGAACACTGCAAATGAGATCGGGTGACAGACGAGCGCCCGTGCGTAGGTTTCAGCTGCCTGAGTCATGTGCTGCTCGAATTCGCGGGTGAACAAACCCGGCATCGTTGGCACCGGCTTGAACGCCCGAACTCCGCGTAGTATTTCGCCGCCGAACAAACCGGTCATTCGCACGGGAGCAATTGCTCGGGCCTGCTGGTTAAGGTAGAGGTCCGGAGCCCGGCTTACGTCCACGCAGCCGTCGGTAAGATAAATGGATCGCTCGGCATATTTCGAGAACTGTGATAGAAAGTCTGCGCCGGCGGTGAGCAAATGAAAGTCCTGATGGCATTTCTCCGCGAGATACCGCGCTTTGCGAACATCCTGATTCTCGCGGAACATGCTTCCGAATGTGTAGCACGGAAGGGTTCCCCGAGCGGGCTGGTGGCTTGCCAGCACCATCCGCGTATCAAGTCCCCCGGTAAGGGACATTGCGATCTCCTCGTTGCCTGAGAAGCAGCGAGCCACGCTCCCTTGAAATGCATCGAGAAGTTCGCAGTAATACGGCTCCGTTGCAAGCGGGTCCTGATTCTCCCACTCGGCAGCGCTGAAGTATGTGCTTCGCTGACGGAGTTCGCCATTATGGAAAGTCCATTTTGAGGCGGGCGGAAGAACGCTGATTCCCCTGAAGAGAGAGCGGTTCTCCAGCGCAGCTCCGCAGGAAACTAATTCACCTAAGCTTTGAAAATTCAGCTCCCGTGTCTCCGGGCATACGGAAAGGATGGCCTTTGCCTCGGAAGCGAAGTAAAAGGTTCCGACCGCTTGGTAATAGTAGAGGCGGTGCATCCCGAACCGATCATTAAACAATGTTGCGACGCCGGTGAGTGCGTTAACCAGCAATCCGTGAAAGCGTCCATTTAAATCTGTCGGGAATGATGAATGCTCGGCGAGCCTGGCGAGCTGCTGCGTGTTGCGCGCGACCGAGTACTCTTCACCCGAAAACGCCAGCATTACATCGCCCCGCTCATCGAGCGTAATGCCTTTTTCTGAGAACGAACCGGCTCGAGCCAGCGTTCCGACATAGACGCCAAGACCCTCATCCATCCAGGTGTCACTGATATACGAGTCTTCATGCTGCATCACGCGGAGCATATCCGACAGCTCCGCCTCGGCTTGCGGACGTGGCTTTTGTGTGATGCATCCAAAGATTCCTGGCATTGGTATTTAAGGATCCTGCGTACAGTTGACAGCGTTTTATTGGATGAGATCAGGCGTTTTCAAGACCATGCAGGCGCTCGTACCAGATCTTGCGAGCCTTGCGATACGTGGCCGCCATCGGCTCCGGAATCCACTCGCCTGCTCCCCGATGAAGGCCAACGCGCAAGGCAAGCCGGCCCAAAGTAGTGAGTGGGACGTAGTACCGTGGGATCTCGATCTTTTGAAAACCATTGTGTCGCTTGAACTCCGCGAGACCGTCGTCCTGTTTCTTGCCGTATGAGAAGTTGGCGTACCACAGGTACGGAATTCCACGCTCCGAGCACGACTTTACGGCCTGGGCTACCAGCGCATTTGTGGGAGCCTTGTCGCGGTGCTGAATCATGGAGACGATCTGCATCAGACCGGCTTGCGACCGGTCTTCGTTCATCACCAGCTTTACGAACCCGATCAGCACACCATCGAGATACGCGCCGAGGAAAATGCTGCGGTCGAGGTACGTCCCATTCATGCGCCATACCTCTTCAAGAGGTTTGCCATAATGCCAGAACTTCTTGCCCTGCCGAATCGCCGACTCGTTGTAAATTGCCGAGATTCCCTTGACGTATTCGTCGTCATAGGGAACCTCTTTCAAGACAACCCCAGCCTTGCCTGCCTTCCGGGCCTTGTTACGGGCCTTGAAGTCAATCTGCTTCGTCATCCAGTGATCGAAGGTGGAGATTGGAAGGGCCGCGAGATTATCGCACTCCACCTGATAGGCATGTTTTTGAGATGGGTCGGTCAACTTCTCAACGAATGTGAATAAGTCCACCCGAGTGCCACAATTCCGGATCTGCTGCAGCGCGGCTTCGAGGTCGTCAAGAGTGTCGTAACCTTCGGCATTCAAGCGGGCAATCCGGACTACTTTGCCCTCGACGAGGATGTCTTTGCCGCAAATCTGAAGCATGTAACTGCCTTTCGTGGTCACGAATTGAGCCAACGGTGCCCAGCTTGGACCGAGCTCAGCGATGGTTCGAGGTCGTGCTCGGGATAGGTCGTTGCAAGAGTGCCTGGGACGGCCTCGACTCCCGTGTCCCGCAGCTTTACGGCGCTCTTGCTTCGCGCTGTCACGCGCCGTGATTGGGTGAGCGCGCCGAAGAGGAATACCGAGTAGAGCAGACCGCCTTCAAATGCTGCTTCCGACATGTTATAGAAGACCAGGACCAGCCACATCGCGATTCCCAGGGTGGCCAGTTCAGGCTGCCTGGAAAATCGCATACAGATGCTGCGGTAGCTCGCGATGAGGAAGCCCACCGTAAGGACGCATCCGATAAGGCCCAGTTCGAGATAAATCTCAAGATAGCCGTTGTGGGCTTCATTCAAGATGCCCGAGGCCTGAGTTCTGCCAGAAGTCCATCAAGCGATCGCCCAGCCAGAAACTCTGATACCCGGTGCCGATGATTGGGTTCGTATGCATGTTGAGTAGGAAAGCCCAGATCTTTGTTCGGTCGGTGAGAGTCGCGTCCTTGCCGAGTGCCTGCGCGAGTGATCCACCAAGTCCGACCCCAAAATCTATGACCAGGTAAAGAACAAATGTGGCCGGCACAAGAAACTTGAGCAGCCCCGGGCGGCGTCTGAAGAACTTCATGTGTGAGGCGAGTATCACCAGGCATCCGAGCGCAATGCAAACGTCTGAAGTCGTGCTGTGCGCGAGTTGCGTCATTCGAGCCGTCATGGCAAGAAATACTGCGTTGATCCACAGGATGCGCTTGGTCCGTTTCTGCCTTCTTTCCGGCCAGCGCGAAACCGAATCCCAGAAAAAAAACACGGCAGAAACAAGACACAAGGCACCCAGCATATTCTTGCTGGTGGCCACGCCAATGTAATAGCCCATTCCGGACCAGGTGTCGTACTGCTTACCGAGTTCTGGGAAGTACTTTGTGAGCACGATAGAAAGCGGAATGAGCAGGTAGGCCACGCGGCGGAGAATGGTGCGAACCGAGTCAGCTGGGCGCGGGTCCGTGAGCGCGACGAGAACGACGAAGTAGTTGCCCAGGTCGCGGAACCATCTTTTCGCCGTGATACCCGGGAAATCGGACCAGAAAGTGCTGAACAGTGCGAATGCCAGAAGGGCCATCAGCGTCCAGTGGCGCAGAAAGAACTCTCCCCATTTGAAGCGGCGTGCTATCAGAATCCAGATCGCTATGGCCATCAGGGCCGAAAGCACGATGCGATCGAAGCCGTTGCCCTCTTGCATTGCAGCAGACGCTGAATCCGTTTGGAGTTGGAGCCATTGCGAAGGAAGGCGCGAGGCGGCGATGGCCAGCCAGGCCACGGCAATCCACGTTGTCCACGAGGTTTTCGGATCCCGCGCCGGGTCATACCGAAGCAACATCACGAGCAGGAACAACCAGAGCGCTAATGCAAGAAGAGGAGGCATCGTTTCCTATGCGTTATAAATGGATCGGCTCACAATCAGCGGTAAGCTCGGCTGCATCGCCGGATTCGGTGCTCAGTTTAATGTCTTCCGAAAATTCCATCTGCATAAACCTGGCCGCGCCCGGTGCCGTATCGCGCGACAAATTCTGCGCTGAATAGATGCGCAGTTGCAGGCCGGGAAGACCGCCTTTTGAAGGCTTCACGGTGGTAATCCCGACAAGCCTTTCGCCCTTCTCATCATATTGGAACTTCGCTGACCTGCGATTCTGAAACCACGCGGCTGCCTGGGATGCAGTTGCGAACCATGCGTTCTGGCCTCTCAGATCTTCGAGCAGAGCCTCGTAGCTCTCCCGCCACTGACGCTCGGGTGCGAGGCTGCGATCATGCCAGTTCACCGTGATGCAGCCCCCGAATTCTGCGACTCTCGCAACCGTTTCACGCAGGATCGGCACAGCTTCAGCCTGGGAGAGGTCTAGGTACGCGGGATAGAACAGCGCCGTATCCATCACTGTGAGAGGCAATTCCAACAGATGATCGGCGTTGAAAGGCTTGAACGCTTGCGTTGTTCCGGATCGGAAGCCGACTGTATCCCGATAGCCGACCGTCGAATCGTAGTTGGCGCCGGCCCGCTCCAGCACCGCGGGTGATTGTTCATCGAAGTAGAGCCAATGCATCCGGACGCCGCGTTCTGACCCGTTAGATATAGCTTGCACTTCGCGCATTTCCCTGCAGGCTTCCTCTGCAGTCAGCCATGCGTTGATGCCGTGCGTAGCCACTTCGCAGCCAGAATCACGAATGGACGCAAGTGATTTCTCGATCTCCTTGGCGCCGTAGCCTGAAGCGCGCAGCTTTGGTGCCTCACCTTCGCGCGTCCTGCCGGGTATGCCCTTGAACGGAAGGATGAAGTACGTCGACGGCAATCCCTTTTCCACCGCTGAGTAGCGACGCTCAAAACCTGCCCAAAAGTCCTCCGCCCATCCCAGGTAGACGAACGGCAGCTTCATGGCTGCGAGCAGATTCCGAAGCAGCTCGCGAACTCTGATCTTCCTTTTCAAGAAGTCAAGTGCGGACCCAACTGTCGCACGCAACAGGAAACCGCATGCAGTGTGATCCAGCTTGTGAAAGGCGACCCTAGGGTGATCGACGTCATGTGTCAAACACGCAACAAAGGGATGTCCAGCGGGCGCCGGGGGAATCTCTACAAACGATGCTCCACTTTGGATCATCAACTCCCGGATAAAGGCGATATGCCGGTCAATGGTCGGAGTTTGTGCGAACTGCGCATGCTGGCCGATTGTCAGAAGCGTCTCGATCTCGGCAAACAGGTCGAATCCGACGCGTACGACGTGCCGGTTGTTGCGGATGCGATGATACGACGCCCGAACCTGCGACTCTCCTTCGATCTGCAGCCCGTCACCCTCAATGCGAAAGGCCAGGCATTCCTTGAAAACGGGGAACCTGCCGCCTCGGTCCATCAATACTCGATCAGACTCTCTTGAGCCGATCGCGACTCCTTCCGCTGCATCCATCGCCAACTTGCCGGCGCTGTAGTGCAGAACCAACTTCGCGAGGGATCCATCGAACTCGGCGTCTCCCGCAATCAAGACCACCTCGTAGTTGCGATTGGCATCTACGAATTCCCATGGAGTCTTGAAAAGCTCGAAGAACTCCGAGACGACCTCTCGACGCGACCCGGGTGCAACAACGCCAATCATGCTTTCCCCTGCGACATGGTGATCAACTGCGCAAATCCGTTCGAAGATCCGAAGCTCCAGCACAGAGACCGACAGGCCGGCGGACCCAACCGTAACTTAGTTGTTCAGTAGATTGGCGACCAGGTTGACGAGTGTCTCTCGTTCCTGTTGCCAGGAATGTGACAGGTACACGCGCTGGCCTTCCGCTGCGATATCGACAGCCTCCCCTGGGTGAGAGGCTACATACGACATCTGGGATGCCAAGTCGTCAGCGTTCCCTGCCTCAAAGAAAACAAGCGATTCTGGGCGGAAGTAGTCACGAACGCCCGTGGTCGACGGCGCGATAACGGGCTTGCCCAGGGCAAGGTATTCGAAGATACGCGTTGGGGTGTTTATCTCGGTAAAGGTGTTGAGCTGGTTGGGAATGACGCCAACATCGCACCGTTCAATTTCGCCGGCAAGATCTTCAAGACGCCTGGGTCCAAGAAAGTGCACTTTATCGGTCATTCCGAGTGTGCGGACCTTGCTCATCACCCGCTCGAGATAAGGTGTAGAGCGCCCGAAGACTCTGAGTTCTGCCTCGGGGACGTTCTGCCGCATCCGGTGCAATGCGTCAACGGCAAGTTCAAGACCGTTTCGCTCAACCAGCGATCCGTGATACATCATCACGAACGGCAGCCCGGGCCGGCGAGCAGGATAAGAATGCGCATCGCGGTATTGAAACATCTTCTCATCCGGCGAGTTCATCACCACCCCGACTTTGTCGCGGGAACAGCTGCGATTCGAGAAGATGCGTCGGCAAGCTTCATTCACCGTAATGACGAGGCTGGCGCGTCCGATACTCCACTTTTCGAGCCGGCGGATAACACGCACCGCAAAGCTCTGTTCATCCTTGTTGAAAATGGTGCGCATCAGCTCCGGCATAGGATCATGCTGGTCGAGGATAACCTTGGCGCCGAAAAGCTTGGGGATCATCCCGCTCAGGACAAGGATGTCGGGCATGTTGTGCACATATATCAGTTGGTACCGGCGTCTGAGCGTACGCCATGCGAGTATGGCACCAGAGATCAGGATGAACGATGAGTATTGGTAGGCATAGGACAATGCGCCTCCGCGGATATGACGGATGGGAACGCGAATAACTTCAAGATTCTCAGCGTATTCACGCCTCGCATCTTCGCCTTCCGCTTCGCAGATGAGTTCCACATGCGCGCCTTCATGGCGCAATGCTTCGACCGCACGCCGCGGGCGAGGATCGGCGGGGTATGGCGAGAAGACCACCATGCCCACTCGTTTTCCGACAAGCCGCTGCGGCGGTGACGCCGCGGCAATGTTCACGCCGGCTGCCAGCATCCCGGTGCTCTGCTCCGCGTTCGATTCGATGGCGATCATGAAGGCGTCACGACAGGAACTTGTTCGGCAGAGAGCTCAATATCAACCTTCCGCGAATCACGCTCCGTTTTCATGTGGTTTGAAGCTTGAATGGATTGCAGAATCAACGAGTCATCGAACCTGCGAAGAAGATCGATGTTGGGCATAACGCAGTGTCCGCCAATTACACCCGGGAAATATTTAACGGCCGGGAAGAATTTGATCTCCTCATAAAACGAGATGATCTCTTCGTAGTTGGCGCCGCTGAGATCGCAATAGCGTTCGAGTTCCTGTGCCCAGGCGATCATCAGACCGAAATAGGTGGTTTCGGTGAGCTTGGCCAATTCGGATGCTTCGGGCGAAGTGAGGAGCTTCGTCTTCAACCCGACCGAACGGAAGTGCTCAGCCGCGTGGTGACCTGCAGCCGGATCGCTCGCACCAACAAACTTCGTGTACATCCGTAGTTCCTCGAGCATGCGGACGTGCTTGCCACGAACAGGACTGTTCACCGTTGGAACCCCGGTGCGCTCTCCAACCCTGCGTGTAGTGCCAACCGCGACCGTGCTGTTGATGACAATGAGTTCTGGCTTGAACAAGTCGACGTAGCGCGCAACCTCGCCAACGAAGTCCTTGATCTGGAACGGGAAGCAAATGTGCAGAACTTCCACCTCTCCGATCCCGTTCAGCGGTGTGCCAACGTCGATGCCTACGACATCGCAATGCTCAGAAATCAGCTGGTAAAGCGGCTTCCCCACTTCGCCGAGACCGGCGATGACGATCTGTTTCTTTGTCTTCACGGCTATTAGCCTCCTTTCGGCCTCAAGGCCTGCGATCGACTATGCAGTCTTGAATGCTGCTTCTGCGACTGGAGCCTCAAGACACTCGACTGGCTTCGACGCGGTCTCCCGCGCAAACGAGACGATCTCCTGCACCACCCTGGCCTGTTGAAGCGCCGTCAACTGCGGGAACATCGGTATCGAAAGGATCTCTGGAGAAACCGCCTCCGTTACTGGGAAGTCGCCGGGGTTGTAGCTGAGCGAAACATACGCCGTCTGCAGATGCAGCGGAACGGGATAATGAATGCCGGTACCGATGCCCACCTTCTTAAGATGGTTGATCATCTCTTCGCGGTTGTTAGTACGTACCACATAGAGGTGATAAACGGCGCGAGACCAGGAGGGCTCGTATGGAAGGAGGACAGCTTCCTCTTTGATCATGAGCCGGTTATATTCGGCGGCGCGATCGCGGCGCTGCGCGTTCCATGAAGCGAGGTGTGGTAGCTTGGCATGCAGAATTGAAGCTTGGATCGCATCCAGGCGTCCGTTATAGCCCTCTATGTCGTGGAAATACTTCTTGACCTGGCCGTGGTCTCGAAGGCACTTGATTTTCTCTGCGAAGCGGGCGTCGTTGGTCGTGACCGCGCCTCCTTCACCACAGGCGCCCAGGTTCTTGCCCGGATAGAAACTGAAGGCCGCGGCCTTGCCCATCGTCCCGGCCTTCATCCAGCGGTTCTGCTTTTTTGAGAAGTACTCGGCTCCGTGCGCCTGGCAGGCATCTTCGATCACGATCAGGCCGTAGCGCTCGGCGAGGTTCAAGATGGCATCCATATCAGCCATCTGCCCGTACAGATGAACCGGAATGACGGCTGTAACCGGTCGTCCCGAACGCAGGCTTACCAAACGGCCCGACTTCTCGCGAATGCACTGCTTCTCAAGGTAGCGCTGAAGCATGGCAACGGACATGTTGTATGTCTGCTCATCGATGTCGATGAACTCCGGAATCGCCCCTGCCTGCGAGATGGCCTCGGTGGTTGCGATGAACGTGTTCGGCACAGTTAGCACGACATCGCCCTGTTGCACACCGCAAGCCATGATCGCAAAGCGCAGAGCGTCGGTGCCGCTGCTGACGGCGATTGAGTGTTTCGCATTGCAGAATGCCGCAAATGCCTCTTCGAACTTCTCCACGACCGGGCCACCGACGAAGCTCGCGTTGCGCAGGTTGTGACGGAACCCATCAATCAGTTCGTTCTCGAGCTCACGGTGCGGAGTGACCAGATCGAGGAAAGGGATAGGTGCTGAGTCCTCCTCCGTTACGGTTTCGGACTCTACGTAGCGGAGCACTTTCGCAGGATTGCCGGCTACAACGGCGTTCGCCGGCACGCTCTTGGTGACCACGGCACCGGCGCCAACGATCGCGTTCTCGCCAATCTCGAGATTGGGCAGGATCGTAGCTCCAGATCCGATGGATGCGCCCTTACGAACGATCGTCGATTCGACTTTCCAGTCCGCTTCGGTTTGCAGTTCGCCACCGGCCGTGGTCGCGCGCGGATAAGTGTCATTCGTAAACGTCACACCATGGCCGATGAAGACATTGTCCTCGATCACGACGCCTTCGCAGATGAACGTGTGGCTCGAAATCTTGCACCGGCGCCCCACCTTCGCGTTCTTCTGAATTTCGACGAACGCGCCAATCTTGGTCTCGTCACCGATCTCACAACCGTAGAGATTGATGAACTTCGAGAGGCTGACATTCTCGCCAAACTTCACGTCGTCTGCAATGCAGTTAAAGGTGTTCATAGATAAACCAGTGCTCCCTTCTTATTGAGCGATTCATTGGCCGTTTCGAGCATTCGCACTACACGCAGACCAGCGCAACCATCGTTGAACGGCTCTTGTCCCGTTGAAACACAATCGACGAAGTAAGAAAGCTCTTGCCGCAGCGCCTCGCCCTGCTCTAACTGCGGAGCCCACATATCTCCAGAGCGATAGCTGACTAGCAGTTCGTAGACGCCTTCCTTGCCGCTGATTTTCACGCCCTTGTCGTAAACCTTGAGCTTTTCATCTGCTTCGAGGTCGTTCCACACCAGCATGCGTTTCTCACCGCCAATGAGCGTCGTCCTGACCTTCACCGGCGACAACCAGTTCACATTGATGTGGGCGATCACTTTTTCCGGAAAATAAAGCGTCATGAAGGCCACGTCCTCGTGGCCATTTAGATGTCCCTGGCCCGTTGCAACGATGGCCTCCGGATCCCCCTTCAGGAGGTAGTCCATGATCGAGAGATCGTGTGGCGCCAGATCCCAAAGCACGTTGCAATCGTGCTGAAAAAGCCCCAGGTTGACGCGCGTGGAATCGTAGTAATACAGATTTCCGAGCGCTCCGTCATCCACAAGTTGCTTGATCTTCTTCACCGCTCCCGTAAAGAGGAAGGTGTGATCAACCATGATCTTGAGATTCTTCCGGGCTGCCAGCTCGATCAGTTCTTCGCCCTGAGCCGAAGTACTGGTGAAGGGTTTCTCAACGAAGACGTGCTTTCCGTTCTCCAGAGCTTTTTTGGTCAGCTCGTAGTGCGTCCAGACCGGAGATACAACAGCAATCGCATCGATCTCAGGTGAACAGATAACCTCAGCTGCGCTTGCAACAACCTGCACGTCCGGGATGAGCCTTCTGCGCGCGCAAGCGCGCCTGCGGGCTTATCTCCGCAATTGCCAGAACCTCGGAGTCCTCGAGGCTCATGAGGTTTCTCACAATGTTTGGTCCCCAGTAGCCGTAACCAATTACACCGAAATTCATGATTCGCCATCTTTCTGCAAAACTGCCGATTGGTTGGGGGATGACTTACGCAGGAATACAGACCGGATCAGTGATTGTCTCTGCCAGTGGAAAATTGAATTGTGAAGGAGACTGTCCTCAGTAGGCGCCGGACCCTCGGATCACGGCGAGAGGTGTACGGAGGAGGATTTTGATATCGAGCCACGGACTCCAGGATGTGGCATATTTCAGGTCGAGTCGCACCATTGCATCGAAGTCCACAGTGCTTCTACCCGTAACTTGCCACAATCCCGTAACGCCAGGTTTGACTTCGAGTAATCTGCGACGATGCCACGTTTGGTAGGCAGCCAGCTCATACGGAATCGGAGGCCGTCGGCCCGACTAGCGACATATCGCCACTCAGGACATTCAGAAACTGCGGTAATTCGTCGAGGCTCGTTCTGCGCAGAAGACGTCCGATTGGTGTAATCCGCTTATCGCCTGTGAGCTTGTAAACGGTATCCGTCTTGCGTGTCGACTGACTCTGCGGTTCCTTGTTGATCAGCTTGGTCACATATTCGCGGTGGACGCTGTGGTCATTGTTCACATACATTGAACGAAATTTCAGGAATACAAATTGCTTCCCGTGTTGCCCAACACGCATCTGGCGAAACAAAACGGGGCCTTTGGAGGTGGCCTTGATCGCGATGGCAATTAACAAGCAGAATGGCAGGCAGATAACCGAAAGAATCAAGCCTCCAACGATATCGATGGCGCGCTTCAGAATGTGGAGCGGCAGCTTTCCGTTTGCTTGTTTCGAGAGATCCGGATAGAGCGCAGGATTGCTCGGACGACCGGGCCCACTTTCATCCCAGTCATCCGGATAGTAGTGCAGAGAAATATTAATGAGATTAAATTGCTCGAAACTCAACTCGTCGCGAAGCGTGTTGGTAGCCCGGCTCAGAATCGTCATGAGGATCGAACTCTTATCGCCCGCGACCAATCCGGTGAATAGTGCTCCGATCGTGGTCCTCGACTTGTACCAACCCACCACGTCGGTATCGCGACTGGATGCGAGCAAGACCGACATCACAGATTGCAATGCGGCAGCGGTTGCCTTGTCTACACTCTCGTTTGCAACTTCGAGAAGCATGAGAACGAAAGGTGCTTTCGAGCGCTCCGTGCGCTTGCGCTCGATGGCAATTACACGTCTAAAACTTTCCTCATCAAACGCCTTGCGTTCAAACGCCGGCTCGCTCAGGGGATCAATGAGATTAATTGTTCGACTTTGCCTTCCTGTATTCACAGCTTCCTCCCAAGACAGATGGCCATTGCTCCTGCGTTCCGCAAACCGATTGGGTTACTTTAATTTCGCCTTGTCCAAACAGTGGGAGCGCCGGGGCATTTGAAAATGTTGCGCAGAATGAATCTCAACTCTTGATCGCGAGAATACTCAAACTCCGCTATATTACCGAGGAGAATCAGTCTTCCGCATCCTCGTTTGGTAACCGGTTAACCGGTCGATAGTAATAGTCTGTGTGCAGCACACTCTTGGCGCTGTTCAAAACTGCTCCAATCAGCTTCTGTGAGCCCAGTGCTTCAAGTCCGCGCTTTAGCTGCCGTTTTTGAGTGATCCCCTGCCGGGTCACAAGCAGAATTCCGTCCGCCATGTTCGTCCACACGCTGGTGTCGGCTAGTGGAAGAATCGGCGGTGAATCGATTACGACCCAGTCGAACCAGTTCATGAACTGTTCCATCATGGGCGTGGCCGCGCCGGATTGCAGCAATTCCAGCGAATTTCCGGCTCCAGATCCCGCAGGCAATATCCAGATTCCCGGCTCCTCGAGCCGATACATGCTCTTCACGAGCAACCTCTCGCCGTTTAGCCACTCGCAAATGCCCGGCTTGTGTGCGATTCCAAAGATCTTTGACTGGGTAGGCCTCCGGACGTCGCCCTCAAGCAACAGCACTTTTTGCTGGGTACGAAGTGCCAGAGTGCATGCGAGGTTGGCCGCTACTACGCTCTTGCCTTCCTGCGGAACGGTGCTCGTAATGAGAACCTTCTTAAGCGGACGTTGCCGGCGCAAATGCCGCAAGCGTACGCCGAGGAGGTGAAACGCCTCACTGGCAGGGCTCTTGCTGTCGGGAAGAGACACCATGTGGCTCTCAATAGAAGGAGAAACGCTCAGGACCTCGCACTGCATAGGCCCTTCGGTGTGTTCCTCGACGGGGAGCGCAGCGCTGCCAGTCGACGGACTGTGAGTTAGAAAGTCGACCGGGATCACCGTGTCCGGTCCTCGCACCAGCTCGGCTGTTGCTACCCCAGTCTCTGCAACCACGGTTGTGGTCCAGGGGCTGCTCGATTCGCTCACCGGCCGGCTGGCGGCGGCAAAGTTTTCGGTGCGTTGCAGCAGTTCGATTGCACGGGCGGCCGCTGCGCCATCCTTGCCGTTCCGCTCAGTTTCTGAACGTTGTAGCGCGTCAAATATCTGACTCATTTTCCCCCGCTTCAACCGTGATAGGAGTGTCCAACTCTGAATCGGATCCGTTGATTCGGTGCATGGATGCGTAGAGATCAAGAAAGAAGTTCTTGGCCCGTTCCAGATCGAGGTCCTCACCCTGCGCGTCTTTGCCCAGCCTCGAGCCGTTGGAGGTCAGATGAAAGTCCTTGGCAACTCCAACAACAACATCGGGCGTGATGACCGGCATCTGTCGCGCGTATCCCGTGATGAGGGCGTTCTCGCAGATGGTGTTGATCAATCGCGGAAATCCCCGTGAGTACTGGTGGATCATTTTCACAGCTTCCGGCGAGAACAGCGATTCGGTCCGCGAAGTTCCACCGGCAATCGTCAGTCGCTCCGTGATGTATTTTCCGGTGTCTTGCTCATCGAGTGGCGAAAGGTGAGCGCGCAGGGCGATCCTCTGCTTCAACGGCCGCAATTCAAACGAGTCGAGCTTCAGGTCGAGTTCGGGCTGCCCCACAAGCACGATCTGAAGGAGTTTGTCGTCATTCGTTTCAAGGTTCGAGAGAAGGCGAATTTCCTCCAAAAGCTCCATCGAAAGGTTGTGTGCCTCATCCACGATCAGTACTGTGTTAAGTCCTTGAAGACCACGCGACGTAACGTACTTGCTCAGGTCCATCAGGAGCGAACTCTTGCTCTGGTGCGCATCGGCCCTCAGACCAAAGTCCGAGGCGACATAGTGCAGAAACTCCATTGCGGACAAGCGGCAGTTGAACAGGTATGCGTACGAGATCTCGCTGCTCGATTTGAACAGTTGTAGCAGGCAACGGAGCATGAGAGTCTTGCCCGTTCCCACTTCTCCCGTCACAACGACTACGCCTTTGTGCCGAACGATGCCATAGTAGAGAGCAGCCAGTGCCTCATTGTGCCGCTCCGTCGCCACAAAGCATGTTGGATCTGGCGATAGGTCGAATGGGTTGCGCGTCAGATTGTAAAAACTCTTATACATGGGGCTGTGCACTATCCTCGTAGGTAGCTGAGTGTGGACCCGATCGCGATGACTGCGCCAATGGTCACTGCCGTGGCCCAGCCCAATACTTTGCGCCTCCTCTGATTCTCCAGGTCCAGAGGGCTCTCGATCTCGGGAATTTCCGCCATCACATTGATCGGGAGCAGCTCTTTGAGCTCCTTCTCACCGTGCATGCGGTCGTCGAAGAACTCAAACGCGAAGACAGTCAGGAACCCCAGTGCCAGGCCCGCTGCGATACCCATCAAACAAAACTTCAGGCGATCCGGAAAATCTGGCTTGATGGGAAGACTCGGCGGGTCGAGCATCGTAAATCGTTCGCCCTGCTGCATCTGTTCCATGCTGGTGGCCATTACGGATTGATTCTTCTTCTTCAGAAGATCGTCGTAGTTTGCCTTCGATTGCTCGTAACCTCGCGTCAATTCGGCGAGTTCTTGTTCCGTGGCAGGCTCTGAGTTCAGGCGTCCCTGGTACTCGCCGATCCGAGCCTCAAGGCCGGCAATTGCGCGCTCGCGGCTGCTAATCTCAAGCTGGTTGGACTGGAGCTGGCCCTGTAATTGAAGCAGTGGAGTGCTTTCCACGTCACCGGCCTGCTTCGATGCGCTTCTGGGAGCAGCCAACAACTCCTGCTTCTGCTTCTCGGTCTTGGCTATCTGGGCCTTCACCTTTTGCACATCAGGGTAGGAGTCGGTATACCGAGAACTGAGATCCGTGAGTTCCGCCCTGAGCCTGCTCAACTCCTGGTCAAGCACACCGACTTCCGTCGGCGCTCCATCAAGGCTACGCCCGGCCGCGTGAAGACTTTTGTACTGCTCAATCAATGTTTGGTAATAAACCCGCTGCTGCTTGGCTGTGTTCAGTGAGTCCTGCTCATTCTGCAATTGCCCCTGAAAACCTGCAAGAATCTGGAGATTGCTAGCCTCCTGGGTTGGCAACGCTCCCTCGTGCACTGCCTCGAATTGCCGCACCTTGGCTTCCTGGTCAGACAGCGTCACACGCGCATCTTCAAGCTGCTTTTCGATGAAGCTTGTGGTCCCTTCAGACTCTTTCTCACGAACCTTGTTGTTTTCGTTGATGAACAGCTGCGTCAACTCGTTGGTGACCTTCTGCGCCAGAAGAGGGTTATGGGCAGAGAAGTTCACCCGGAACGCCGTGATCTCATTGTTGCGGGTGTCGCGCACCAACTCAATGGGCCCAATATCCTTACGCATCGCCTCGACCTTGTCATCCGGCGTCTTAAGTGACCTGTCATCGGCGTAAAGGTTGAGCTTGTCGATGATCATGAGGAGACGCGTGCGGCTCAGGATCTGCTGTGTAATGCTTTGCAGACGATCCTGCAGATTCTCGTTCACGTTGGGAGCCACATAATTCTGCGGCATCGTCGGCTGCTCGACCAGAATCAACGTGCTCGATTTGTAGCTTGTCGGCAGTATCCAGCTGCTTCCCCACACGAGGAGCCAGCCCAGAAACAGCGGCACAAGGAAGTACATATGCCGACGACGCACCAGGTCGAGGTATCGGTCAAAATCGGGTTGTGTTGATTCCTGCTCTTCGATTAACTCGGTCATCGTTATCGTCCTATTGGTCGGTAGAACTGGTAGGTCACAGAGCCATACTCGCGGTTGCAATCGGGAAAGAGCTGCGCCGCTGTCCCGAAGTTGTCATAACTCTGGTGGAAGCGGCTGTAGCCGACTTCTACGCGGAAGCGTTCACTGAAGCTGCGCTGAACCGACGCGGTGCCCGCGATTGTATGTCCGCCGGGATTGTACGTTGAGATCGTAGGCGTCACATTCTTGAAGAGTGCGTAGCTGCCGCCGGCGCCGATGTTCCAGGTGCGCGTCACCTGCCGACGTGCTTCAGCACCGGCGACGTTCGAGTGATAGGCGCCCACAAGACCTCCCGCACCAGATACGATGCGCGAATAGCCCGCCGACATACTTGTGCGTGCCGTTTGATAGCCAACGCTCCCCTGCACCGCAGGTGTCCAAGATCCCGAAGCAGCGCCCGAAACCGGATCGCGTGAGTAGAAATGCTGCGGACCGCCCAGGATTGAGAAAGATATGGTGCTGGTAAGGTACTTCGTGTAGAACCCGAAGATCGTGTTCGTGTCCGTGACCGACTCTACCGGGTTCGTGGTGATTCTGGAGTACTCGTAAATTGCGCCTATGTATTGTCCGCGAGAGACACGGCGACTCCAGAACGCCGACGCACCCCCAGTGTTCGAGTTGGCTAGACCGGTTGTGTTGCCAACAGCCGAGAAGCGTGAGATGGAATAGGTCCCACCACCCCCTATCATCGCGTTCCTGCCGTATTGATACTCGAGACCGCCATCCAGTGTGTTCCCGAGCTGGTTCTGGAAGGGATATACAAAAACTGAGGTCGGAGAAGGTGCGCCGGTAGGGATGCCGCCGCCGTTAAAAGGATTGGCCTGGTTGAACAAGTTGAAATTCTGACTGAACGTGTCCCTCACGTTCACAACCGCGTATTTAGTCAGGTGAAATCGGTAGTCGGCAGTTCCGTTTTGTGTCACACCATTCAGTTGCGTCGTCTTTTGATACAGGGTGAATCCCGAACTATAGCTCAACGCCAATGCCTCGCGGGGCGTCATGCGATCGATGGAAATGGTGGGAACAATCGAGTAGTTCACATCGGCGATCTTTTGGGTTGGATCTACCATTATGTTGTCGTTGTAGGCCCCTGTAACAACCAATCCGCCTCCAACAAAGTTTGACCGCGACTCTGCACCGACATTTTTGGGATATGCACCGCCGCTCACCGGCGGAGGTGTCATCATGCGAGTGTCATCCAAAGTGAACCCACCTCCGGTGGCGCTCGGCTCGACCTGGGACCAAAGCGGCACTGCCGCCATGGCAAAACAAAAACATGCAATCTTAAGCATCGTTATCACCCTTACGGAACGATGATCGTGTCGTTCGGTTCAAGCCTGATGTTCTGACTGGTATCCTTGCCCTTGATGAAATCCTTGTAGTTGAATTTCAAGCGGCTCTCGTTTCCATCAGGGCCCTTGCGCAGCACATAGACATTGGACTTCTTCGCGAAATCTCTGAAACCACCCGCCGTTGCAATCGCATCCATCACCGTTGTCGATGCCGTGAGCGGAAACGAGCCCGGCTTCGTGACTTCTCCGAGAATGTTGAACTTCCTGCTGTTAACCTGCTGAACGATCACCGTAACTTCGGGCGTGGTGATGAAGTCCTTCAGTTTTGCAGTAATATCCTGCTCCAGTTGGAGAGGGCTGCGGCCGGTTGCCTGCATCTCGCCTACCAATGGCAGAGAGATCTTGCCGTCGGAACGCACTGGCACCGCCTTGGTTAGTTCCGGTTCCTTCCAGACGCTGATTGCCAGCACGTCGTCATTGCCGATGATGAAGTTCTCATCATGAGCTTTGATGCTTGCGCCACCACCTCGCTGCACGCCGGTGTTAGCAGAAACCGCATTCTGACCACTGGAATCCGCGTTGGACTGACTCTGACCTTGGATATGGTTCACAGCTGTGAGAAACAGCCCCACAACCAGCACTCGTGTGGCGATGCATTTCATAACCACTCCCGTCGATCAACTCTGACATGCGAAGCCGATGCCAACGCTTCGACGTCTTTAGAGCAACTCTTCAATTTGGATTCCGTGGCCCCGGTCTGCGCAACCTGCGCGGATCCCACGGAAGATTGCCTGGCTCACATGCCGGCGATTGAATTCCGCCGGAAAGAATCGGAATGCTGCTCCCCCGGGGGGTACACGGCAACTAGATTCCGCTGGACCACCGGCACAACATCCAGCGCGTCAATCTCCACCGCTACGGACTGTGCCAGCATCTCGACGGAAAGAACCAATCGAAACAGATTCTTCTTGCGCGTAAGAACACCCTCGACGCCTTCGAGAGAACCGCGAACTACTCGAACGCGCTCCCCGCAGCGAAGGAAGGGGTGTGGCTCAAAGAAAAGCTGGCCCTCAACGGTTCTGCGGATTGCCTCGATCTCCGCCTCGGGAACTGTCGCTATGCGTTCTCCGCGGCTGATAATCATGTGCACCCCCGGGGTCGTCAGCACCTGGAGCCGGTGTTCGTGCGCTCCACGCACAAAAACATAACAAGGGAACAACGGCAGCGACAGAATCTTCCGTCTGTCCTTCCACCGGCGCGTCGACTCATACAGCGGCAGAAAAACCTCGAAACCCTTGGCTTTCAGCATCTCGCCAATGGACTTCTCGTGCTGGTGCCGGGTGTAGACAGCGCACCAGGGAGCTCCTTGATCCGGCCGCGCTTCCATGCATTGTAGCGTCACCACGTGTGGGTTATCCTCCGTTGCCTGTGCACTTGCGATGGGATCTGAACAAAGCTTCGCCCTGTGAGCCACAGGCTCAATGTTTTTTTTAAAATCCCTTGGACGTCCGAATCTCTCCGAACTCTCGCACCTTACCTGTAAGCGGGAGCGGCGGGGAAAGCCTGTCCAATAGTCGGTGACCCGGTAGGGTTCTACAATGCCCTATTAGGGTCGCGGAAGTACCTCTGCGGTAACTTGCTCAAGGCACTCGCAGTAACGACTTGTTGCTTACCTTGCATCCGGATCCACAAACCTGATCCAAAATCGATGCTGTTTACAACTGCTATTCCTTGAGATGCTGATTTGTTGCTTTCCGGTCGGTTCGCATGTGTCGAGCCCTGAAACCACGGTGTTCTAATGCCCTTCCCCGGTAAACCCAACCGGCCCTTCGCCTTGTACAGCTCACATTCATGGGGAAGACCTGATGCGTTCCGGCTACTAGTCTCTCCAGGCGTGTCGAATCGAACGCCTGCTGAAGGAAGCAACCGATCGCTTCTTTGTCCACTCTTCTCTGGGCCCTCGACACTGACAGAAAGGTCGTCGCGCAAACCTCCACTCCGATCCCTTCTTGGATTTCCGGCTCCCAGCCTCTCAAACATGAACCCATCGCTGGGCGGTTCGATGTGGGGGATTATCTGGGCAGTTTCAGCGCGCATACTGGACGCGATCCGACCCGCTCGTTGGCAAGAACATGACCAATAGTGATGAGAACTGAGAAAACATTTCACTCGTTTTCGACCTGTTTTGGATGGAAATATAGAAGATTTGGCGCAACTTACCCACCAAAACGGTGAGAGTGTGCAAAACTTTGCCCCGGACGCTGCGCAAGCCAGTGCGATTCCCGCGCGTACTGCCCTCGAAATGCGTTGACTCGATAGGTCAAACTCGAAGCAAGTCCGGTATGCGGACGGACGAATTGCACAAACGCACATCATGGAAAAGACGCTTCTATGGTAGGTTCAAGCCTCAAATACCAGAGGCAGGTTGGCTCCCCTGAAATGACGGCTCCAGGATAACGTGATAGGGGCTAACCCCATTGTTGAGAGGACTCTAGGCTTGATTGCAGCCAGACGCATGCACCAGTTAGTGGCCAGCGCTTTCGATGATTCGTAGAGCGATGAGCGCGCTTCGGCAGATCGGAGAACGCTGAGAACAAGCAGATTTGGTCTCACAAGGCACCCCGAGGGGAAGGAATTCTTACAAATCGCAAGTCGGGATTGGCGCCATCTGCCTGGGCGAACACGGAACTGATGACGCGAGCATCGTTCTGCACATGTCCGCCAGAATTTCAACCGAGTCGGTCGGATAAGCTCTGAAGTGACCGAACCTAGAAGGAGGGGGCAACACGCCGGGAAACCTCAAATAACCTCAGTGTCCGTTGATCGAGCTACCAGTCTCAACGAACCACGAAATCAATGCGGACTCTCTAATGGGCCGTTTCTTCCAACGGTCCCACGTGTGAACCACTTTGGAGTTTTAACAGTAGGATAGGCGCGGTTACGAGTCAACAAAACTTTAGTAACATTCAGAGACCTAAGTTGCTGAAATGAAGTGTGTTTTCAGAGTTTTACGGGCTCGCGAGCCCGTAAGCTTCTTCGACCCCGCTGTTCGGAAGTGCTTAAAGGGCGGATTCAGAGACGGCGCTGATCCCGATTGTCATTGTGTGAGTCTGCTGAGGCTGCAACATCACCGCCGAATCCAGAATGTTCCCGCCTTCAACACAAAGCATCCCGCACCACTCGTCCTGCCGAAGATCCATCATCGAAGCTGCACCGTCACGCCAAGGATTCCAGACGATTGTTGAATTGGAACTCCATTTCTTCGTCTTCAATCTCCGCCCCAGAACCGCATCCACAATTTCCACGGGACCGGATGCATTGACGTACGCATTGTCGGTCTGGGACGAGAAGCGAAGATCGCCTGATTGCGTCTTTCCGCGGTTCCCGTCCCGGTTGTCCAGGTAAGTAGTGCCATCGAGTCCGGTCACGCTCACCTGCTCAATGTCGCCCACTTTAAAGTAAGTGTGCAAAGCCTCTTCGAATCGAAGCGCAGACTGCCCCGTATTCTTCATCGTTAGTTCCAACTTCAAATCTCTGGCAATCGTTATCCGATATTCCAGTCGAAAATCGAAGGGCCACCACCGTCGCGTCGCATCATCGCTCCCGGTCGAGAAACGTACGCAGACAGAGTCGTCCTGCTCAGCCGCGATCGACTCAACTTCCCACTCCTTCGTTCGCACAAACCCATGCGCCGGGGCCTGCGGATCATCCGCCTTCGCCCGGAACCATGGGAAGCACACCGGGATTCCTCCGCGGATTGCTTTGCCCTCTGCCCACTGAGACTTCTCGCTTAAAAAGAGCACCTCGTTCGCGTCCGCTGGCTTCCACGCAGTCACCTGCGCTCCATACAGGTAGATCTCCGCTGTCGCCGAAGCAGTCTCGATCTGGATCTTCGGTAGCCCGCCGTTTCCGGACACAATTTGCGCAACACCGGGAATAGAGACTCTTTCGTTCAGAGCGGCGATCTTCGCGTCGTTAGTCATTCATCCCGAATTCTACCGAACCGACCTGCCCCATCGGACAACATCACATCACCACAGTGGCATCAGCTCACTTGTAGCCGCATGCATCTCGAGACCTCGCGCATGAACCTTGCCGTCAATCCGCCCGTGCTTCCCATGCTCGCCAAGCGCGTCGACGAAGTACCGGCGGAGGGCAAATGGATCTATGAGCCGAAATGGGATGGCTTCCGCGTTCTGGTCTTTCGCGATGGCGATGAGATTCTCATTCAGAGCCGCGATGAGAAACCGCTCAACCGCTACTTTCCTGAAATGCTCGATCCGCTTCGAAAGCAGATGCCGTCAAAATGCGTGCTCGACGGCGAACTCGTCATCGCGCACAATGGTCGGCTCGATTTCGATGCCCTGCAATTGCGCATTCATCCCGCCGCCTCGCGCGTAAAACTTCTCGCCATGGAATCTCCCGCCTCTTTCGTATTCTTTGATCTGCTATGCACAAGCGATCTCGATCTGCGCTCCGAACCTTTTCGCAAACGTCGCGCCGTCCTCGAATCGCTTTTCAAATCCGCAAGTCCACCCATCCACATCACGCCTGCAACAGAAAAAAGGGACGTGGCCCTCGATTGGTTCAATCGCTTCGAAGGCGCGGGTCTGGATGGCATCGTCGCCAAGCCCCTTGACCTCACCTATCAACCCGATAAGCGCGTGATGCTCAAGATCAAACACGAACGTGATTGCGACTGCGTTGTCGCTGGCTTTCGCTGGTACCGGAAGGCCGCCGGAAAAGAAGTGGGCTCACTGCTGCTCGGCCTCTACGATGACGCAAAACTTCTGCAGCATGTTGGCGTATGTGCAAGTTTCACCGCCGAGGCTCGCCGCGAACTTCTTGATTTACTCACGCCCTATCGCAAGAACGCGCGGAGCGGCCATCCGTGGAAGAATTGGGAAGACCCAGAAGATATCGCCGGCTCCGGCGAGCACCGCATGCCCGGCGGCCAGAGTCGCTGGAGTCAGGGCAAGGACCTCTCGTGGGAGCCTCTCCGTCCCGAACTCGTCGTCGAGGTCGCCTACGAGCACATGCAGAGCGGCCGCTTCCGCCACATGGCGCATTTCCGCCGGTGGCGCACTGATCGCAAGCCAACCAGTTGCACCTTCGCCCAGCTTGAAGTCATCCCTCCGGAAGAGTTGAAGGCCATCTTTGCGCATCGCCAATAGCCATCAGTTTGATCGCAAACTTCGCGCTGTCGTCTAAGGCTTGTAGTCCTTCGTCCCGGTGACGTCCACAACTGTTTGCACCGGCAGCTTATCGCTCGATCCTCCTGCAAGGATGCGGACCTTTTCTTTCTCCACACGCCACACATGGTCTGGAGCATCCCAGTACGCCAGGTCGCGCGCCTTCAACTCCAGCGTCACATCCTTCTCCGCGCCCGCTTCAATGTGCACGCGCTTGAATCCCTTCAACTCCAACTGCGGCCGCGTCACAGCTGACCCCATGTGCTGCACATACATCTGCACCACTTCGTCGCTGGCCCGCTTGCCGGTGTTCTTCACCTTTACATGCACCTGCACGTTGCCGTCGGGATCCATCTGCGACGCACTCGAACTCGCCCCTCGATATTCAAATGTTGTGTAGCTCAGCCCATACCCAAACGGATAGAGCGGCTTCTCCTTGCTGTACATGTAGGTCCGCCCATCCAGCAGGTTGTAGTCGAGAATCGGCAGTAACTGCGCGTCGCCTGTGGGCCAAGTCTGGTTTAGACGTCCCGCTGGCGAGTAATCGCCAAACAAAACATCCGCAAGTCCGTGGCCTTCCTCCTGGCTGTTGTGCGTCATATGCACAATCGCCGGCAAATTCTGCTGGCTCCAGACAATTGCGTACGGAAAGCTTGAACGCAGCACCTCGATGGTCTTCGGATTCGCAGCGAAGACTTTCTTCACGAGCTCTTCCTGCTCCAGCACAATGGTCTTGCGATCCACATCTTCTTTTCCATTCGAAGGAGTCGGGCACTGATCCCATCCCGCATTGCACTCCGGATGATTGCCAACCACCACGATCGCCACGTCCGCTTTCTTCGCAAGCGAAGCAGCCTCCTCCTGATCGGAGCCGTCGGCGAACACCACCTTCACATTCTTGCCTGCCGCCTCTCGAATCCCATCGAGAATCGTCACCGAGTACGGCCACGTTCCGCTGTACCAATCCTGCAGAACCTGGTCAATCCACGGACCAATCACCGCGATCGTCTTCAGTTTTGCCTTGTCGAGTGGCAGCGCATTCCCATCGTTCTTCAGCAACACAATCGACTCATCTGTTGCTTGCCGCGCCAATGCCTTGCTCGATTCGCGCTCCCACGGCGGAAGCTCTCCTTCCGTCTCGACCCCAATCTTCGCGTAAGGATCAACGCCTTGCGGGTCCATCTCACCCAGCTTCAAATACACCGTCAGGAGATTCTTCAGCGCGGCATCCATGTCCGCTTCGGTCAGCAGACCGTCCTTGAGCGCCTTGGTCAAATCGGGCTTGTAGGTATCGAGAAAATGATTAATCCCCGCCTTCACTGCCGCAGCCGATCCCTGCTCCTTGTCCGGAAATCTCTTGTGCGACGTAATCAACAGTCCAAGCGCGCCGCCATCCGTGCAGATCAGTCCATCGTTTCCCCACTCCTTGATCATCACGTCCTTCAGCACCGGATGAATCATCATCGGAGTTCCATTCCACGAGTTGTACGCCGCCATCACCGCGCGCGACCCGCCTTCCTCAAATCCCATGCGGAAAGGAACGGAGTAGTACTCGCGAAACAGCCGATCATCGAAATCCGAAGAAGTATGCGTGCGTCCGTCCTCGTTCTCATTCGCCAGAAAATGCTTCATCAGCGAAGCCGCCTGCCAATGTTTTGGATCAGGTCCTTGCAATCCCTGCACAAACGCCACCGTCAGCGTTCCCACGAGATACGGATCCTCGCCAAGCGACTCCTCCGTCCGTCCCCAGCGCGGATCACGACTCAAATCCGCATTCGGCGCGCGCACCACTACGCCCCCGCGATCGAAAACGGGATTCTGGTAGTAGTAGCGCGCTTCGTATCCTTCGAGCGACCCAATTCTCTTCAGTAATTCCGGATCCCAAGTCGCTCCCAGTCCCTTCTCCTGCGGAAACGTCGTCGTCGGCACGGGCTGTCTTCCGCGGCCTCCCCAGCCGCCTGGACCGCCCAGCGCCAGTCCGTGCAATCCCTCCACCTGCCCAGAGAAGACGATTCCCAGCCGCGGAATCTTGGGATGATCCGACATCAGAGAGACCTTCTCATCGAGCGTCAGCCGGCCCAGCAGATCCTGAATGCGCGCGCTGTCAGAGAGCGCGGTATTGCGGAAGGGATAATCGCTCTGGGCCCACGCATTCGTTGCGACGCAAGCCATCAACACCATCCCGAATACCCAAAACACACACCTGCCCGCCGCTAGACGCATCCCTAATCCCTCCTCGGTTGGAAAACCGAAGATTATCACGCGGCGCCGCAATATCGCCCGGAGTAAATCGATTGATGCTCAAGCCAAGACAGTCGCGCAATGTCCCATCTGCAAAACAAAAGAGCGAAGCGCGTCATGCGCTCCGCTCTCGGTCGATCCCTGATCTCTGAACCCTGTCTTAGTACAGCCTGAAGTTCACCTCGATGCTCATCATTACCGGCACTGGCGTACCGCCCTTCATAGCCGGCTTGAACTTGTACTTGCGAACCGCTTCCAGCGCCTTCTCATCCAGTCCCATGCCCAGCGGCCGAACCACGCGCGGATTCTGCGGATTGCCCTGAGCATCCACGATCAGCGAGATCAGGCAGACACCCTGGTACTTCGCGCGCCGCGCTTCGTCTGAAAACTCCGCCTCTGGCGTGAAAATTGGAATCGGCGCCGAAACCCCGCCGCCGATGTGATAAACGCCGCCGCCGGTATTTCCGCCGGTGCCCGGTCCGTATCCGTTGCCGTTCCCGGAGCCGAGTCCGCCGCCATATCCGCTGCCCATGCCACCGCCGCCGCCCGAGCCGTTCGAGGCCAGCTGCACGTTGGCGGAGTTCTTCACCCCGAAATTCATCATCTGCGGGTTATCGGGCAGAGTGATGTCCTTCTGCACGTTGATTGCGGGAGTAAACGCCAGCTTGGGCTTCTCGAGAATCGGCACCATCGGAGGCGTAATCGGATCCTTCATCCGCGGGGGCAGTTTGCCCTTCATCGGATCTACGATGTCGTGCGATCCGCCGCCGCCACCGCCACCTGCCGGGGTCGTCAGCTTGGGCGCCTTCAGGATGTCGCTCACGTCCACGTTGGTCAAATTCACCTGTGGCTTCACCGGCGAGTGAATGAAACTGAGACCGAGCCAGATAGCCAGCGCCAGAATTCCGAGATTGATGAAACTCGATGTCCCGACAGCCCAGGGATTCGCCTTCACCGCCATCCGGTCCGGCACCGGGATGGGTGTTGATGTCAGGACCAGCGGTGGAAGTTTTGGCGGGAAGAAGACGTCGTGGATGTTCTCGTAGAGTTCTTTCCAGATCGGCTTCTCTTCGAATGCCTTGCCCAGGAACGAGTCAAGCTCATGACCTGACATCGAGGGTAAGTCGCCCTTCGTCTCCGAATCTGGCTGGATCAAAACGTTGTCTGCCATATTTGCCGATACTGGCCCTCTTGGCGGCGACTGCTCTGCCTGAGTATCGCCTGCTTCGCGGTCCATCCCTCCATTATGCTCGACATTGCCCGTACTTGTCTTTAGATGAACAGACGAAGGGTTTTGGATTGCCGAGCCCTCCAGAGTCCCATATTTCTCCGAAGTGAGAGTTCCCATAAACGATAGACGGCCCCGGTGAGCAGTTGTTACCTTAAAATTCTTTCCCGCTCCTTTACACTAAACATTCAAGATCTTGTTTCCGATTCAGGGAGTTCCAATGTCTCCAGCGCCGGAGTTGAAGGCGACCTTAACCTTGCCTCAAACGGCCTTCCCAATGAAGGCCAATCTACCCCAGAATGAGCCTCTTCGGCTCCAGAGATGGGCCTCGCTCCGACTCTACGAGAAGCTGCGCGAAACCTGCGCCGGCCGACCCGCGTACCTGCTGCACGACGGACCTCCCTACGCAAACGGCCCAATTCATCTTGGCCACGCGCTTAACAAGGGACTGAAAGACTTTGTAGTCAAGTCGAAGACCATGGCCGGCTTCGACTCCCCCTATGTCCCCGGCTACGACTGCCACGGCCTGCCCATCGAGATCAAGGTCGACGAGCAGCTCGGCCGCAAAAAGCTGGAAATGCCGGTTCCCGCCGTCCTCGCCGCCTGCCGGGCCTACGCGCAAAAGTACGTCGACCTGCAAACCACCCAGTTTGAGCGAATCGGCTGCTTCGGACGCTGGGACAAGCCCTACATGACCATGGCCCGCGACTACGAGGCGCGCACCCTCGAGGCGTTCTACGGCTTCCTCGAGAAGGGCTTCGTCTATCGCGGACTCAAGCCGGTCTACTGGTGCATCCACGACCGCACCGCCCTCGCCGAAGCCGAAGTGGAGTACGAGTCGCACACCAGCCCGTCCATCTATGTGCGCTACAAGCTCACGTCCGACGCTGGTTCGTTAGATCCTGCGCTCGCCGGCCGCGAAGTCTACACCATCATCTGGACCACGACTCCGTGGACCATCCCCGCCTCCATGGCCGTCGCCTTCCACCCCGACTTCGAGTACGTTGCGTTCGCAGCGAGCGGCGACCTCAAGACACAGCCGTCGCCATCCGACCCGATCTATATCGTCGCGGCCGAACTCGCGCCCGCGGTCATCGCCGCCTGCAAACTTGGCGCAACCACGGAACTCGCCCGCTTCAAAGGCAGCGCGCTCGAGCACACCACCTTCAAGCACCCGTTCCTTGAGCGCAGCATCCTCGGCGTTCTCGCCACCTATGTCACCGCCGACCAGGGCACCGGCGCCGTCCACACCGCGCCCTCCCATGGCGCCGACGACTTCTACACCGGCCAGCGCTACGATCTCGACCAGACCTGCCGCGTCGATGCCGCCGGTTATCTTCACGTGATCCGGCCGCGTGGCCTCATGCCTCCCTTCCTCCGTTTGAAGGGAAGAAAGTCTGGGCCGCCAACCCCATCATCGTCGCCATGCTTGAAGAGCAGCGCGCACTGCTCGCCGTCTCTGATCTTGAGCACTCGTACCCGCACTGCTGGCGCTGCCACCATCCCGTCATCTTCCGCGCCACCGAGCAGTGGTTCATCTCGCTCGAAACCCCGATGAAGCGCGCCGACGGATCAGAGACCACATACCGCCAGTTGTCGATCGAAGAAATCGACAAGGTCGTGTGGGATCCCTCGTGGGGCAAGGAGCGCATCACCAACATGATCGCCACGCGCCCCGACTGGTGCATCAGCCGCCAGCGCATCTGGGGTGTGCCCATCGCCGTGTTCATGTGCGAGGGTTGCAGCGCGCCGATCATCGATCCGGCGCTCGACCGCAAAATCGTCGATCTCTTCGAGCGCGAAGGCGCCGAAGCCTGGCACACCACGCCCATTGCGGATCTGCTCCCCATGGGTACGAAGTGCGCCCATTGCAGCCACACATCCTTCCGCAAAGAAACCGACATTCTCGACGTCTGGTTCGACTCCGGCACAAGCTGGTTCGCAGTCTGCGAATCCGATCCGGATCTGCGCACCATCTATAAGGCCTTCCAAAAGGGGAAGGGGCGAGAAGCCCCGGAGTGCCTTTACCTCGAAGGCGGCGATCAGCATCGCGGCTGGTTCCACTCTTCGCTGCTCACATCCGTCGCTCTCCGCGGCCGCGCGCCTTACTCCCACGTCGCCACTGCCGGCTGGACCCTCGATGAGCAAGGCCGCGCCATGTCGAAATCCCTCGGCAACGGCGTCGACCCTGTCGACATCGCCGAACGCATGGGCGGCGAAATCGTGCGCCTCTGGGTCGCGTCGATCGATTTCCGCGAAGACATGGCCGCCAGCGAAAACCTGATGCAGCGCTGCGCCGAGCTCTACCGCAAGCTGCGCAACACGTTCCGCTTCCTGCTCGGCAACCTCAACGGCTTCGATCCAGCGCGCGACCGCGTCCCCGAGGCGGAACTCCTGCCACTCGATCAATACATGCTCGCCCGCACCCGCGACCTCACCGAGAAGATCCTCGCCTGGTACGAGGCCTTCGAATTCCATCGCGTCTACCAGGCAGTGAACGAATTCGCCATCGTCGACCTGAGCTCGTTCTATCTCGACGTCCTCAAAGACCGCATGTACACCTTCGCGCCCACCAGCCATCGCGCGCCGCTCCGCGCAAACCGTGCTCTGGCAGATCACCGAAGCGCTCGTCCGCCTTGTCGCGCCAATCCTCAGCTTCACCGCCGACGAAGTCTGGGAATATCTGCCCGCCATCAGCCGGCCGCGAAGCCAGCGTGCACCTTGCGCTGTTCCCCAAGCCCGAAGAGATCTACTCCAAGACCCAACAAAGCTGCTCGAAGAATGGAAGCAGATTTTTGCCGTCCGCGACGAAGCCCTCCGTGTCCTCGAAGAAGCGCGCCAGGCCAAGCGCATCGGCAAGGGTCTCGAAGCCGATCTGCAGATCTGCCGCATCCGGTCGAACTGTTTACGCTGCTGCAGAGCCACGCCAGCGGACTCAAGGAGATCATCAACGTCTCGGCCGTTACCGTTGTCGAAAGCATTCCCGACGTGCCCCTCGCCATCGCTGCCCTCCCCGCCGCGGTCACAAGTGCGCCCGCTGCTGGAACTTCATGCCCGAAGTCTCCAACTACGGCATCTGGCAAAACGTCTGCACCCGCTGCCAGAACGCGCTCAAGGAAATGGGCATCCATCCGCCCAGCCCTGCGGACCAGGACCCGTCCGCGGGGACCCCGCCGGAGGCCACCCAGTGAGCTTTCCCGCGCCGCGCAAACTGCACTGGCTTCTACTGATCTCTGTGGCGTCATCATCGCCGACCGCATCACCAAAACTCTCGTGGCTTCTCACGTCCCTCTAGGCGACGCCATCCCAGTCATTCCTGGATTCCTGCGCATCACCCACTGGCTCAATGAGGGCGCTGCCTTCTCGCTCTTCGCCGACTCCGCCTCGCCCAACGCGGTGCGTTGGGGTCTCATCGCCTTTTCACGCCTCGCCGCCTTCGCTGTCCTCGTCGCCCTCATTCGCCTCGGCAGCCGCATCACCCTCGCCACTGTCGCGCTCGCGCTCGTGCTCGGCGGCGCGCTCGGCAACCTGCACGACCGCGTCGCCTACGGCTCAGTCGTCGACTTCATTGAAGTCCACATCTTCGGCTATCACTGGCCCGACTTCAACGTAGCCGACAGCTCCATCGTCATCGGCGCCTGCCTTCTGCTCCTCGATTCCCTGCTCCCCAGAAAATCCTCTGAATCCCCAAGCGCCCAGTTGAAATCCGGTAGCACACCTTCGCTCGCTCGTCACACCGGAACCCCATCTGGTAACTTTGCGTATTACTTCCATGCAGTCGGTACCCTAGTAATGACGCTCACGAACCAGCATCTCCGGTTTGAACCGTGCCGCATGACTGCTGCTTTAGCCGCTGACTCCGCAACAACATGGGCCGGATGTGCCGCACGTCCAATTATGTTCAAGAGGATGAAATGAAAATCGATCCCGCATTCCCCTGCCGCTTCGCGCGCAATCTCGTTGCCTGTTGCGCCCTCGCCGCTTCGCAATCGCTCTACCGTCTTCGCTCAAGCGCAACGCCTTCCCACCACGGTTCGCCCGCAGCACTACTCCCTCACCCTCACGCCGGACCTCAAAGCCGCCACCTTCACCGGCTCTGAAACCATCGACGTGATGCATCGCCGAGCCAACCGGCACCATCACCCTCAACGCCCACGAGCTCGCGTTCCAGTCCGTCAAGATTGAAGCAGCTGGCAAGACAGCAATCGGCATCCATCTCCCTCGACAAGGAAAAGGAGCAAGCCACCTTCACATTCCCCGACAAGCTCCCCGCCGGCAAAGCCACACTGTCGATCGAATACACCGGCATCCTGAACAACGAACTGCGCGGCTTCTATCTCTCCAAAACCGCCCGCCGCAACTACGCCGTCACCCAGTTTGAATCCACCGATGCGCGCCGCGCCTTCCCATCCTTCGACGAGCCCGCCTTCAAGGCCACCTACGATATTTCGCTGATCGTCGACAAAGGCGACACCGCCATCTCCAACGGCCCCATCGTCAGCGACACGCCCGGCCCCGGCGAAGGCAAGCACACGCTCAAGTTCCTCACCACACCGAAGATGTCCACCTATCTCGTCGCCTTCCTCGTCGGCGACTTCCAGTGCTCCTCCGGCGAGCAGGACGGCGTCGCCATTCGCACCTGCTCCACGCCCGACAAAGTCGCCCTCACGCTCCTACGGCGTCGATGTCGCCAAGTACGTGCTGCACTACTACAACACCTACTTCGGCATTCCCTATCCGCTCAAGAAGCTCGACCTCATCGCGTCTGCCCGACTTCGAAGCCGGCGCCATGGAAAACTTCGGCGCCATCACCTATCGCGAAACCGCGCTGCTCATCGATCCAAAAACTGCCTCGATCAATGCCAAGAAGCAAGTCGCCATCGTCATCGCGCACGAAATGGCCCACCAGTGGTTCGGCGATCTTGTCACCATGCAGTGGTGGGACAACATCTGGCTCAACGAAGGCTTCGCCACCTGGATGGAAAACAAGCCCGTCGCAGCCATGCATCCGGAATGGAACATCGATCAGGCGGTCGCATCGGGGATGGACGGCACTCTGAATCTCGATGCGCAACCCACCACCCGCGCCATCCGCGCCAAGGCCGACACCCCCGACGAAATCGAACAGATGTTCGACGGCATCTCCTATGGCAAAGCCGAGCGACGTTCTGCTCAGCGTCGAAAACTACCTCGGCCCCGAGACCTTCCGCAAAGGCGTACACGACTACCTCGCCGCGCACCTCTACGGCAACGCCACGGCCGAAGACTTCTGGAACGCGCAAACGGCCACCAGTCACAAGCCCGTCGACAAGATCATGGAGAGCCTCGTCGCACAGGCCGGCGTGCCTCTGCTCACCTTTGGCGAGCCGCAGAACGGCAGAGTTCAGGTCTCGCAGAAGCGCTTCTTCCTGACGCCCAGCATCCAACCCGATGCCGCGCAAAAATGGACGCTCCCCGTCTGCTTCAAGACAACGGACGACAAACAGGACTGCCAGCTTCTTGCGCCCGACACCACTTCCCTGGCGGTTCCGCAAGGCGCGCTCTTCTTTGCCAACGCCGGCGGCAACGGCTACTACCGCACCTCCTACTCGCCTGCCGATTACGCAGCACTGGCCTCGCATGTTGAAACCAGCCTCTCCCCAACCGAGCGCATCAGCCTGATCGGCGACGAGTGGGCCCAGGTCCGCGCCAACAAGGCCACCGTCGGCGACTATCTCGATCTCGTAGCCGCTGTGAAAGCCGACCCCAACGCCGATGTCGTCTCTTCCGCGCTCGATGGCCTCGGCGCCATCAACGCCCGCATCGCCTCCACACCCGAGGAGAAGGACGCTCTCGACGCCTGGTTCCGGCAGACCTTCGCACCGGAATACGACAAGCTCGGGCCGCCGTCCGACGGCGACTCGCCGAACAAGAAACAATTGCGCGCGCTGCTCTTTGCCGCCCTCGGGGAAGCCAAAGATCCAGCAGTCCTTGCGCAGGCCCGCGAAATCAGCGCGAAGTATCTCGCCGATCCAACCTCGGTCGATCCCAACCTCGCCCAGACCGCGCTCCAGATCGCCGCGCGCAACGGCGACGCCGCGCTCTTCGATCAACTCCAGAAGATCTCCGAAACCTCCACCAATCCTGAGATCCAGATCGGCGCTCTCCGCCTGCTCGCCGATGTTCGAAGATCCCGCACTCGTCGCAGCGCGCACTGGACTATGCTGTTTCCGACAAGGTCCGCAACCAGGACGCTGCCATTCAGCTCGCCATCTCGCTCGATGCGGACAAAAACCGCGATCTTGCCTGGAAGTTCATCCAGACCCACTGGGACGAAGTGAAGAAAGAGTTCACCCCTGAAATGGGCACCGTCCTCGTCGGCGCCACCAGTGCTTTCTGTTCAGAGTCGGCACGCGACGATGTATCGCAGTTCTTCTCCACGCACAAGGTTCCGGCCGCCGATCAGGAGCTCAAGCACGCCATCGAGCACATCAACGGCTGCATCGAACTCCGCAACCTGCAGGAACCGCAGTTGAAGACCTGGCTCGCTTCTCAGCCCCAGTCACCCACCGAAGAAACTGGCCACTAAAACTCGCAGAACATCGCGCACAAAAACGTGAATGGCCGCCCAGCTTTCTGCGGGCGGCCATTCGATTTTCTTCACTGCCCTTCCTTACCAGGCAATCTTCTCCGGAAGAAACTCCGCAAACAAGTCATCGTAATACGGCTTCAATTCCCTGACATTGGGCTTCGCATGTCCCTTGGAGTAGAGATCGTACTGATTGAACTTCAGCACCCACTCCATCATTGCGCGATCCTGGTCATTCGCCAGGTGTTCGTACGCTCCATGCCGATGCCACGGATAAAACGAGTGGAAGCGCAGCATGTACAGCGCTTCAATCTGCAAGTACGGCTTCATCACTTCCGCAATGTAGCCGTCGTGCCCAAACGACATGTGAAGATTCTCAAGACCGCAGTTCGGCTTGTAAATTCCGTACTTCGTCTGGTACTCGGGCACCAGGCGATCGGGATTGTTTGCAAAATACTCGTGGAACACGATCGCCTCTGACCACGCGCAGCCAACTGGGAAACGTATCGCCCACGACTCCCCACTGCGGCTCGCCATACAGGCACAGGCATTTCCCAAGATCGTGCAAGAATCCCGTGAGCACCATCCATCGCGGATGACCGTCGCGCCGGATCGCTTCCGACGTCTGCAGCAGATGCTCGATCTGTGTGAGGTCCGTGTCAGGATCGCTGTCATCGACAAGCGTATTCAAAAACTCCGCTGCTTCCCAAACCGACTTCATGCCCTTCTTCAGGCCGAAGTACTCCTTCTCCTTGCGAAGAACATAATCCACCGTCTGCCCTTCGTGATTGAGCCTGTAAAACTCAGCCACACCAGGCGTTGCGGCCGCGTCATAAACGCGGAATTCTTCTGCGGACTTCCCTTCCTTGTAGCGACCTTCGACGAAATCGTCCCATTGATCGAGCTTGGCGAGCGGCTGTCCGTGGGGAATCGTTGCGCTCATCTACATCTCCTGTCCATCAACGTGACAATCGAATCTGCCGCTGTTCTATCAAACCGGGAGCGCGCTCGCAAGTGACGTTTTTCGTCTGCGACCTAGGCTCAATGCAGGCAACGGTTTTTCTTTTCCTCTCGATGGCCCGGATGTTACCTTCAATCGCAAGATGATCCGCACCCGCTGCTCTGTCTTTATCAGCCTTTCGCTCGCCGTGTGTTCGATTGCCACCTCCGCCAAAGCACAGCAAATCGCCTTCACCTGGGACGACCTGCCCGCGCACAGCGTCCTGCCCCAGGGCGAAACCCGCGTCGAAATCGGCCACCAACTCATCGCCGCCATGAAGGACGCTAACATGCCCCCGGTCTACGGCTTCGTGAATGGAGTTCAGCTGGAGCGCGAGCCCGCTTCCGCACCCATGTTGAAAGACTGGCGCGACGCCGGCTTCCAGCTCGGCAATCACACTTGGTCGCATATGAATCTCAACACAAGTTCGCTAGCTGACTGGGAAGCCGACCTCGAGAAGAATGAACCCACCTTGGAGCAATACTCAGCTGACAGCGACTGGCATTGGCTCCGCTTTCCATTCCTCGCCGAAGGCGACACACCCGCAAAGCGCGCCGACGCTCGCAAGTACCTCGCCGTCCACGGCTACAAAATCGCGTCCGTCACCATGAGTTTTGGCGACTACATGTGGAACGAACCCTACGCACGCTGCGTCGCTAAAAACGATACTGCTGTCATAGCGCAGCTTGAATCCAGCTATCTCGAAGCCGCCTCCACTGACGCCGATTTCCGCCGCGCCATGTCAAAGGCCCTCTACGGCCACGACATCCCCTATGTGCTGCTCATGCACGTTGGCGCATTCGACGCGCGCATGCTGCCCCGCCTGCTGAAGCTCTACCGCGACAAGGGCTTCACTTTCATTTCGATCCAGGATGCCGAGAACGATCCGTTCTACGCCAGCGCAATCGATCCTTCGCTCCCCGATCAACCCGACAGTCTCGAAGGCGCGATGCAGGCGCGCGGCCTTCCACTCCCATCCCGCCCCAAGCTCAGCCTCGACCTGAATGCCCTCTGCCGCTGAACGACTCGACGACCTCGAGTCCACTCGCTTCACTTCACTGTGTTGGAGCAAAGTAACCTGAACGAACCTCAACCCTGCTCACGCGGTCAGGCGGCTGCAGAGTGATCTCGTGAAACGCGCCATCGTGCTTCGAGTTCGCCGGGCTGTAGACGATCCGGTACTGGTTTCGCATCTTCGACTCGATCGTCTTCAGATCCTTCCAAATCGCCTCATCCGAATCGCTCGCCAGAAACACCTGCCCACCCGTCTTCGTCGCAAGCTCGCGTAGAGCCCTCGGCCCGGTGGATGGATGATCCTGTACCGACGAAGGAAGAAATGCGAAGACCTGCGTATTGCTGCGCTGACAGGCGCTTGCAGCTTCCTCCAGCGACGTCAATCCGGAGTTGTCCTCTCCGTCCGAAAACAACAGAATGAAGTTCCCAGTGGCGGTCGGATCAACCTTGCCGAATCCATAAAAACATGCCCGAAACACAGCATTGAACAAGGCCGTCCCACCTGGAAGATTCGCCCTCGCGCTTGCGCCTTCAATACCCTGCACAAGCAATGTCGTGTCCCCGGTCCACGGTCGGAGCAGTTCGGAAGCGTATCCAAACTCCGAGACAAACGCCTCGTCCAACCTCTGTCGGAATATCCGTTGCACAAACTTCTCCGCAATCGCCCTGTTCCCCGGCAACGCCCGCTGCATCGAGTTGCTCGTATCCACGAGGATTCCCGCACGTATTGGCCGGTTCAGCAACTCATCGAATGCGACGATCCGGCGCGGTGGAACCCCGTTGTCCCATACCAGGATCTCCCCGGCTTTCAGATCATTGATTGGTAACCCGTGCGCATCCATGGCGTTGAATGTCAACACCACTTCGTCAACAGGCAAGCGCAACGTGTACGCATCCGCGGCCTCATTCGGTTTCGAACTATCTTGCCCGTCCGCACCTCGGATCAGGTTGCACACTGCTACAAGAACAACCGACCAGATTCCCCAGCTTCGCAGCATCTCAGCCCCGACCATACCATCTACGAAGATTTTCGTTGACAATTACGAAGCTCTTCGTATAACGTCTACCCATCATGGAACACGGCACCCCCATCCCTCGCCCCACCGAATCTGAACTCGAACTCCTCCAGATCCTGTGGGAGAAGCAGCCGGCCACGGTGCGCGAGATTCACGATGCTCTCAACGAGGATCGCCCCTCCGGCTACACCACTGTACTCAAGATGCTCCAGATCATGACAGCCAAGGGCCTGGTGGTCCGCGACGAAGCAAACCGGGCTCACGTCTATCGCGCCGCACTCAGCCAGGACTCGATGCAGAGCAAGATCCTGAAGGACCTCAGCAAGCGGCTCTTCGCGGGATCCGCCGCGCAGCTCGCCTTGCACGCGCTCTCGATGGAGCCCGCCAGCGATAACGAACTGGCCGAGATTCGTGCCCTGATCGAGCGCAAACACAACGCAACATCCTCAAAGCCATCCCGCCCCTCCAACGACTCCCGAAAGGACCGGCCATGACCCAAATTCCCCAAGCCATCGCCTGGACTCTGATTCATTTCTGCTGGCAAGCCGCCTTTATCGCCGCCGCGTATCGCGTGCTCAGCGTCGCCATCGCCCGCCGGTCCAGCCAAACTCGCTATCTGGTGGCACTCTCAGGCGTGCTCCTGATGCTCGGTTCAGCCGCCGTCACGTTCGCCTGGGAACTGCGCCCTGACGCAGCCATTACATCGATCGCCGACTCTGCTTCAAACCTTCGCGCCACTTTCGTTGGAGATTTCCCGCGTTCCACCGCGCCCGGTCTTGCCGCCATGCAGCCAACCCCCGAGCGCCTCACGCTTGCCTCCATGCTTCCATGGATCGATGGCGTCTGGCTCTTCGGCGTCTTTGCACTGTCGGTGCGCAGCCTCGGTGGCTGGTGGTATCTCCGCCGACTTCGCCTCGCCTCGACTGTTGAAGCTCCTGTCGCAATTCGAGACGCATTCCAGCGCATCTCTACAACCCTCGGCCTCACGCGCACCGTTAAGCTTCGTCTTTCCCAGGCCATCGACAGCCCAATGACCATGGGAACGCTGCGCGCCATCGTGCTGCTCCCTCTCAGTGCCATCACGTCCCTCGGCCCCGACGAACTTGAAGTTGTCCTCGCCCATGAGCTCGCGCACGTGCGCCGCGCCGACTTCTTCTGGAACATTCTGCAGACCGTCGCCGAGACGCTCTTCTTCTTCCATCCCGCGGTCTGGTGGATCAGTGCCCGCATCCGCCACGAGCGCGAGCTCTGCTGCGATGATCTTGCCCTACAGATCTGCCCCAACCCCGTCGTCTATGCGCATGCTCTCGTTCGTCTCGAAGAGCAACGCTCCCGCCACTTGCGTTTTGCCATGGCGCTCGACGGTCATCAATCCCACGCAACTCTTCTCACGCGCATCGCACGCATCCTTGGTGAACCCATGACTCGCATTCCCAGCCGTCGTCTCCGTCCCTTCTCTCTTGTCGCAGCCTGCGCCGGACTCCTGGTTCTGCTTGTCCCGGTACCGCATCTGCTCGCCAGCCTGAACCCAAAGCCGCAATCCGAGCCGACTCCAGCGAATGCAGCCGCCGAGATAGCCGCACCTGCTGCCGCACCAATTGCCGCTCCTGTCATCGCTGCAGAAGTTGCTGTCCATATTGCCAAGCCATCTCCATCCCTGCAGGCCACAACACCGGATCCAGCACCAGCAGCCGAACCGCAGTCCGACGACAAGGCCGCTCCCGCCGCGCAACCGCATAGCGACTACATCGACCGCATGAGGGCCGCCGGCTACGACGTCGATCTCGACAAGCTACTTGCGATGAAGATCCAGGACGTTACGCCCGAATATGCCCGCGCCATGGCGCAGGCCGGCTTCGGCAAGCCCAGCGTCGACGAACTCGTCGCGTGCAAAATCCAGGGGGTCACTCCCGAGTACCTTGCTCGACTCAAGCAGCAGGGGCTCGAGGTCAAGAGCCTCCAGGACGCCGTCTCCTATCGCATCTTTAACGTCACGCCGGATTTCGTCGCCGGAATGAAAGCAGCCGGCTTCGACGGACTCAGCTCGAAGGAACTTCTCAGCATGCGCGTCCAGGGTGTTACGCCTGAATATGCACGCACCCTTAAACAGAAGTTCCCTGCCGTCACAGCGGATGAACTGGTCCAGGCACGCATCTTCCGGATCGATGACGAATTCATCGCTCAGGCCAGCAAACACGGATTCAATAATCTCCCGTTCAAGAAGCTGGTCCAATTGCGCATCAGCGGCCTGCTCGACGACGAGTCCGTGAAGAAGTAATCCACCCGGCAGCACGATCAGCATTCGGCCGCTCAAATGCGGACAGGTGATTCTCGTCTCTCAACAGGCACCTCAGGAGTTACGTATGCATCTTCGAAACTTCGCTCTTGCCGTCACTCTCGCAGCCGGGACATCCGTGTCGCCCGCACAGTCGCTTGCCCCCATCCACGCCAAGTGCGCCATCGGGCTCAGTGAAACTGGCAGCCAATTCTCTCTCCAAATCAGTGATACGGACTGCCCCAGCGACCGCCACTGCGGCTCGAATTTCAGCAACGAGTCGATGAATCGCTTCGCCGGCATCACACTCGCTGATCTCAACAACGATGGCGCCCAACTCACGGCAACCCTCGCTGCTGAAGCCGGTACATTCACCTGCAACGGCACTGTCCACGATCACGAACTCCGCGGCGACGCTCTCTTCACTCCAGACTCCGCCTTCGTCTCGCGCATGGCCCAACTTGGCTTCAACGGCTTCGACACTGAAAAACTCCAGGCCTACACCTTCGTCAACGTCACTACAGACTACGTCCGCTCCTTGCAGCAGGCCCACATCCAGCACATCAACATCGAGAACCTCATCGCGCTTCGCATCTTCAATGTCGACCCCGCCTACGCGCAGAGCTTCCCCGCCATGGGTTACGAGCTCCCCGACGCTGACAAACTCATTGCGCTGAAAGTCCAGGGAGTCAATGCCGACGAAGTCAAACAAATTCGCACTCTCGGCTATCAGCCGACGCTCGATGAGCTCATCCAGATCCGCATCTTCAAAATCACTCCGGACTTCGTTCGCCGCATGCAGGAGCGCGGCTTCAAGAATCTGACCATCGCCAAGCTTGTTCAAATCCGCATTTTCAAACTCGCCGAGTAATCGAGCCCCCGCCGGACGCGCCGCATCGGGTAGACTGTCGAGGTAACTCGGGGGTCTAAGTGCGTCGTCCGGCTAGTGTGATGAATCTCTGGCTTCGTGCCTGTCTATTCGTGCCGCTTCTCGCCGCAGCCCAGGCCCCGAATTCGCAACTCCTCGCGAAGGAGGGCCGAAGGCCCATGCATGCTGAAGGTACATTCGACGTGAAGACGACACCGCTACCGGCCGACGACGCAACGGTTGGCACCTCCATTGGCCGCTTCGCGCTCGACAAGCAATTCCACGGCGATCTTGAAGCTGCCAGCAAAGGCGAAATGCTCGGCGCGGGAAATCCCGCCACCGGCACCGCCGGCTACGTGGCCATCGAACAGGTCACTGGAACCCTTCACGGCCACGCCGGTTCGTTCGCCCTGCAGCACACCGGCACCATGCAAGGCGGCGGCTTCGATCTCAAGGTCAGCGTGGTTCCCGGTTCGGGCACTGGCGACCTCGCCGGCATTTCCGGCACCATGGAAATCATTATTACTGCCGGCAAACACTCCTACAAATTCGACTACGCACTCCCCGCCAGCGCCAAATAGCACCGCACCACGTTTTGTACGATAGCTTCATGCCTCAATTCCCTGCGGGACAAACCCTCCTCATCGACGCTGACGACACCCTTTGGGAAAACAATGTCTACTTCGAGCGCGCCATCGCAGCCTTCATCAGCTACCTCAACCACCACGAGTACTCGCCCGCTGAGGTGCGCCTGGCTCTCAACGCCGTCGAGCGCGAAACCATCCTCGCGCACGGCTACGGTCTGCCCAGTTTCACGCGCTCACTTGTCACGTGCTTCGAACGCCTCAGCTCGGAACCGATGGACGAAGATAAGCGCAAGCGGGTCGTAGGCTTCGCCAATTCCATCGCCGAGCAGGAGATCGAGCTTCTGCCGCAAGTCGATGAAACCCTTCGCGTCCTCGCTTCGCGTCACCGTCTCATCCTAATGACAAAAGGCGATCACGCCGAGCAGGCCGACAAGGTCCGCCGCTCAGGACTCGCAAAACACTTCTCCGCGGTCGAAATCGTCTCCGAAAAAGATCCCCCGACCTACCGCGCCGTCATCGCTCGCCACGAACTCACACAACATACCAGCTGGATGATCGGAAACAGCCCCAAAAGCGACATCAATCCAGCCCTAGCGGCCGGTCTTCACGCCGTGTTTCTCTTCCACAAAGACACATGGATTCTTGAGCATGCGACCCTTTCCATTCCTCCGGAGGGCCAACATCTTATCGAGCTCGATGCCTTCGCAAGATTATCGGACATCTTTTAGGTTTTAGGGTCTGCGGCTTCGGGGTAACATACGGTATGCGCCAATCCCCCGTCCCATTGGCCGCCAATCACGGCTCTTCCTTTCCGTCTCCGCCTCGTGTTCATTGGGCCGTTCTCCTGCTGGGTATCATCGCCTCTGAAGCGCTGGCGTTCTGGCTCGTCCCAGAGCCCTATCGCAATTTCGCGGTCTATGTGATCGCCGCAGCCTGGCCCACCTACCTCTGCATCTGGATTCGCAAGATTGACCCGCAATCGAGTTCGCTCTATTGGGCCATCGCTTCGCTCGTCATAGGGGTTGGTTTCCTCTTCTCCTGGCTCCTCTGGATCGTCGTCATCTATGAACTTCGCGAAGAGCTTGTCGATCACTACAATCGCCGCGAGCCGACCAACCTCCGTCTGAACTGGTTCTTCACCCTGTTGTTTTCCTTTGTCTATTTCCAGTTCGCGCTCAACAGGATCACGAGGCTCAAGGAAGCCGCGCGTGAACCTTTGGCCGCCGAATCACAGGGTTCCGTAATCGCTTGACGCTCCGCGCTCACCTCTGCTCTACTCAAGTCAACGTCATGCACAACTTCAGCTTCAACGCGATCGTTGTCCCCGCGCTGCACGCTGTCGAGTCCATTCCCGCCATTCGAATTAGCAGCCACAATATGCGCGCGGGAAAAGCCTGACGAACCAGATCAAGTAGTTCAGCAACACACAGGCCACCACCCGCGAATGCGGCTGGTGGTTTTCGCATTTTCAGTCACCTTTCCGAACGAGGAGCTTCTCTTGGAACCCGTATCTCTCGTCGCCATTCAGTCGGCACGCGCGCGCATCGAAAACTCCATTCACGTCTCGCCCTGCCAGTTCTCGCACCATCTCTCCGAGCTCACCGGCCTTCCCCTGCACCTCAAACTCGAGAACCTCCAGCGCACCGGCTCGTTCAAAGAGCGCGGCGCCCTGAACAAACTGCTTACGCTCAGCGAAACCGAGCGCAAGCGCGGAGTCATTGCGGCCAGCGCCGGTAATCACGCACAAGGCGTTGCCTTCCACGCCTCGCAACGCAAAATCCGCGCCCAGATCGTCATGCCCCTTGCCACTCCACAAATCAAGGTCGCCGCAACCCGCGCCTACGGAGCAGAAGTCATCCTCCATGGCGCCAGCTACGACGAAGCCTGCGAGGAGGCCGTGCGTCGACGCGTCGAAGAAGGCCGCACATTCATCCACCCCTTCGATGATCCCGAAGTCATCTGCGGCCAGGGCACCATCGGCCTCGAACTTCTTGAACAAGTCCCCGATATTGAAGCCGTAGTCGTCCCCATCGGTGGCGGCGGACTTGTCAGCGGCGTCGCATGCGCCCTGAAGGAAAGCAACCCTAAGATTCGCGTGATCGGTGTCGAACCTGAGCGCCTGCCCTCCATGCTCCGCGCCCGCGAAGCCGGCGCACCCGTCACCATCAGCACTGAAGCCACCATCGCCGACGGCATCGCCGTCCGCCGCGCCGGCGATGTCACCCTTCCCCTCGTCTCCCGCTACGTCGACGAAATTGTCACCGTTGATGACGAAGAGATCGCCAGCGCCATCCTCATGCTGCTCGAACAGGAGAAGACCCTCGCCGAAGGAGCCGGTGCCGCCGCACTTGCCGCTGTCGTGCAATCAAAAACCAATCTCCGCCACCGCCGCACTGTCGCCCTCGTCAGCGGAGGCAACATCGACGTCACTCTGCTCGCCAAGATCATCGAGCGGGGCCTCGTGAAAGACGGCCGTCTCCTCCGCGTCCGCGTTTATCTCCAGGACCGCCCCGGCGCCCTGCTGCATCTCACGCAGATCCTTGCCCGCGAACGCGCCAACATCGTCGAAACCATCCACAACCGCGCCTACTACGGCGTCAGTCTCGGCGAAACCGTCATCGACGTCACCCTCGAGACCCGCGGCGCAACCCACATCACCGCCATCAGCCACGCACTACGCGAAGCCGGTTTCCGCTTCGAGCGCATTCAGTGACGGATAGTTATTTCCTTCAGCATCCATTTGCGGTGTCATCCTGAGCAGAGCAACTTGTGGCCCCACAGTCGATCCGTCGACCGTGGGGTAAGCGGAGCGAAGGGCCTGCTTTTGTATTTATCTTCAAAGATGCGCACTTTGTTCTTCTCTACTGCTGCGCCTCGCCGCAAACCAAATCAACCCGATCGCTCCGGCCAGAAAAAGCGCATTCCCCACCCGCACACTCGCATCCAGCTTTCCCACCGCCGGATGCTGCAGAAACGCATGCCAACCATAAGCCAGCGCCGCTCCCGCGCCCAGAGCCAATTGATGTGCAAGCGTTATCGCACCTGTCCCCGTCCACAGTAGCACTACCGCCAGCATTCCCACATCCAGCCCAAGGAGTGCCGCTACTGCGCCCCATCCCCAATTCATGGGGACCAGCATCGCAGCCGACGCAAATGCCAGTGCCACGGCACCGATAATCCATGCTGAAGGCGCGTTGCAATAGACGGCATGATGCCGAATAGCTGGTATCTTGAATGCCAGAATAACCAGCAACACGATCGCGACCGCTGTCCCAATGAACTGCGCTTTGGATGCCAAATAGTGATCCTGCCTGTACCCTATCGCCGCATTTGCGCACGCTCCGAACAAGAACACAATTGCCACCACCACCAGGCCACCGCGCCCCAGCCACGACGTTCGCGCGCGATCCGGAACGCATGCTTCGATCAGCGCAATCGGTGTCGAAATACTCCAGATCCCATGCACCATCAGCATCCAAAGCGTCCACCACGCCCCGATTCCCAGCGAAGGGATATACGCCGGCGTCAGCAATCCAAGGTTCAGCTTCAGATAATTCGGATTGAACAGCGACTGCGTCGTAAAACCCTCTTCAAAGATCGCGTACGCCATGCCCAGCACCAGAATGCTCGGCCATCCGCGTCCTGTTCTCCGTACCGCTTCACGAATCAACAGCGCTCCGCCGCCGTACATTGGCGCGAGCACGATCAGCGCCGGCAGCAGCTTGACCGGTAAGTTTCCCAACAGAAACTCAGCCACCAGCGGCGCCACCAACATCAGCCCTAGCGCCGGCCAGATCCCTCGCATCTTCAACTGGAAAGTCTGAATATCAGAAACATGCTGTGTCTCCAGTCCCATCCTCAACCTTTCCACTCAGATCATGAATTCTCTGGAGACTAGCACTCAGCCCCATACCCGCCAATGCAGATTGTGGCCGTCAAGATTTTGCAGTCCCCTCCCCGGACCATTAAGGTTGAATTACCAAAGCCAGCCTCGCACCTCCCCAGGAGCCCGATGTACACACCCAAATTCAACCAGGTCTCCGATCGCTCCATCCTCATTGAAGCCATGCAGGCCTACTCCTTCGCCATCCTCATCGGCCCGGTCAACTCGACGGGCAGTGAAAGCTCACATCACGCCACGCATCTGCCTCTCGTTGTGAAGGACGAAGGCCCGCATGGCGTTCTCGAAGGTCATTTCGCCAAGGCAAACTCCCATTGGCAATCTCTCGCCAATCACGAAACCCTAGTCGTCTTCCCCGGCCCGCACAGCTACGTCAGCCCGTCGCTCTACGCCGAAGAACTGTCAGTCCCCACCTGGAACTACATCGCCGTCCACGCCTACGGCACCCTTGAGTTGATCGAAGACGATCCCGGAAAAGACGCGCTCCTTGCCGGCCTCATTCAGGCCAACGACCCCGCCTACGCAGAGGCGTGGCGCAATCTCCCCGACGGATTCCGTCGCACCATGCTCGCTGGCATCGTCGGCTTCCGCATTCCCATCACGCGCATCGAAGGTAAATTCAAAATTAGCCAGAACCGCCCCGAAGTCGACCGCCGTGCCGTCCACGCCGCTCACTCCGCAGGCTCACCCGACCAGCGGGCCTTAGCCGCCTGGATGCAACGCCTCATCGAGTGTTGACGCCCCAGTGCCAATGCAACAATGGCAAAAGCGGCTGTCATGTTGAGCGCAGCGAAGCGGAGTCGAATCATCTGCCCTGAAGGTTTGGGACCGCAAAACGCAAAATCAAAGACTCACGAACCCGCCGAATCCTTATGGTCTTGGGTGGTGCAACGCGACGTGTATGGCTGTGGTTGTCTTTTGTGATCTTCCCAGACGCAAAAAATACTTCCCTCCGAGCGGGCGGTGACACACTCGGAATCAATCACTGAGGATCGCCCATGGCGCGGCATTTGCAGTCGATTATGTAACCCCGGATTGGGGACCCAGTTCCTCTAAAAAACGATCAACGCGTTTGCCACCTACCCACTCGCTGTGGAGTTTGCGGTAACGCGAAACCGATTACCTCGTAGTCTGGCCTGGCAGCGTGAATTTCAGAAGTTCTGCCCATGATATTGCCTCCATCGGCTACGATGACAAACTGTCGTCCATTCGCCGTATAACTCATCGGCGTAGCATTGGCAGGACTTGGCAGGAGACCTTTCCAAAGCTCGGTGCCCGTTTTCGCGTCGTAGGCCCGTAGATACGGATCGAGGCTCGCCGCGACAAACACGAGTCCTCCGGCGGTCACAATCGGCCCAGCCGTCCCCACTGAACCAGTTTCGCCTTCACCCATCGAGCCATGACTCACTGACCAAAGTTGCTTATCGTTGTTGAGGTCAGTAGCTACAAGGCGCCCGAAGGGTTGCGGGCCGCACGGTGTCCCGCTTGGCCCGACAAACGCGCGAAGGTCCAGGGTGAACGGCGAACCCAACATCAGACTGCGATCTGGGGCAATCCCAAGGTCAGGTACACGAAACTGAGTGTCAGGGCGGCGCCGCTGCGACATGGGATCACCGCCGAAGCCGATCGGCGCGTTCTTCTCCCAAAACTCTCGTCCCTCGTTTTGCAGAATACCTATGCGCGGTCTCAATCGCAGGACAAACGGTAAAGAACTTACCCGGGTGTACATGATCCCGGATTGCGGATCGTATGCACTTGATCCCCAATTTGGCCCTCCAAGCGCAGCAGGATAGATCACCGATCCCTTTTGCGAAGGAGGCGTAAACAATCCCTCGTATCTGTAAAACCCCAGTGCACTTGCGCAGAAACGCTCATCCTCAGCCCGAGAAAATCTGAGATCTTTGATCGAGTATTGGAGTTGCGTCAGCGACGGTAGTGTGGAAAAGGGTTGTGTCGGCCAAGTCGCTTCCCCTGACAATCTGGACTGCGGCACCGGCCTTTCAACGATAGGAAACAGCGGTTCTCCTGTGAGTCGGTTGAATACGTAGATCATGCCGGTCTTGTTGGTGACCGCAATTGCTGGAACGCTGTTCCGGAACTCGAATAGCAAAGGCTGAGACGCTGTGTCGTAATCCCAAATGTCGTGATGCACCAGTTGGAAGGCCCACACTTTTTTCCCGGTCGAGGCTCTTAAGGCGACAATCGAGTCCGCGTCGCGATTGTCGCCGATCCTGGTCCCTACCTTAGAGATCCGTATTGAGCCGGTGGCAGCATATCGTTGTACTGGGTGGTGGCAGCGAACCACAGTATCAGCACCGCTGGAACCAGCCCGAAAAGAGATTCCTCATTAACCTGAATCGGGCATCAGCCCCGAACCGAAAGGTAGCTCTCAATGCATAAGCGCCAGCTGATTTTTGCCTTCGTCTCAATCTTGTTCACCGCCTCAGTTCTTACGGCTCAATCCGACTGGAAAGCGCGCGTAGCCGACTCCATGCCCCTCCTCGGCCATCGCAACTGGATCCTCATCGTCGACTCCGCCTATCCGCTCCAGTCTTCTCCCGGCGTCGAAACCATCGAGACCAACGCCTCGCACCTCGACGTTCTCCAATATGTCCTCGGCGCCGTCAACAACTCCATCCATGTACGCCCGCTCATCACCATGGACTCGGAACTGCCCTATGTCCCCGATGACGACGCTCCCGGCGCCTCCGCTTACCGCTCCCAGATCGCCGGATCCTCAGCGACTACAAAATCGAATCGATCCCGCATGAAAAGGTCATCTCTACGATCGACGAGGCCAGCAAACAATTCCACGTCCTCGTCCTCAAGACGACCATGACCATCCCCTACTCTTCGGTCTTCATTCGCCTCGATTGCAAATACTGGTCTGCCGACGCCGAAAAACGGATGCGCGCCCGCATGCGCTAGCGCCCTCGCCGGAGGTGTCATCCTTGAACGAAGTGCAGGGGGCCCGCGAACGATTCGTCGTTCGTGGGGAAGGCGAAGTGAAGGACCTGCTTCCTGCGATCTGAGGCCAAGTGCCTCATTCATGCCGCAGTTCCAATCCCCAAGCGCTCGGCTCGCCTCACGTCCGGCCACCCTCACCTGATCCCTGTTTTTGATATACTTAACAGGTTCACCTCGCGGAGGTGGCGAAATTGGCAGACGCACTAGCTTGAGGTGCTAGCGCCCACAAGGCATAGGGGTTCAAGTCCCCTCCTCCGCACCATAGACTCTCCTGCCCGGGCCAACCGGACAAGATTCGGAAAGCAGCTTCAGCAATGCAGATTCTCTTCTACTTTGTCATCGTTATCCATATCATCGTGAGCCTGTTCCTCATCGGAGTCGTCCTCCTGCAGCAGGGTCGCTCGGCCGACCTTGCCGGGGCATTCGGCGGACAAGGCTCGCAGACGGCGTTCGGACCCCGCGCCGCAGCCAACGTTCTCACCCGGCTCACCACCTGGTCCGCGATCATTTTCATGATCACGTCGCTCTCGCTCACTGCCCTCTTCGTTCGCTCTGGCCACTCGCACTCCGTGCTCGACGATGTCAAGCCCGCATCGGCACCCGCCAAGCCCGGCAAATAAGCCTGGCCAGCAGCACGTCTTCGCAAGCTCCGAGGCAGACCGTGATGGTCTGCCTCTTTTGCCGTCTGCATGCTCGTGCGACCGCTCTACAATGAACCGATGATCCTCGAGACCTTTCCCGTCGGCCTGTTGCAATGTAACTGCACCATCCTGGGAGACGAAGAGACTCGCGATGCCATCGTGATCGACCCAGGCGACGAGGTCAGCCGCATCCATCGCCGGCTTACCGTTCTCGGCCTCACGCTCAAGCAGATCCTCATCACCCACGCTCACATCGACCACGTCGGCGGAGCGCTCAAGCTCAGATCCCTCACCGGAGCGCCCATCTTCCTCAATGAAAACGACCTGCCTCTCCTCCAGATCATGGCCCAACAGGCCGCGTGGCTCGGTGTTGCGACGCCCGAAACCGCCCCACCCGACGAAACTCTCATCGATGGCCGCAGCGTCGGCCTCGCCAACTACCCGGCACAGGTCATCCACACTCCCGGTCACACTCAGGGATCGATCTGCCTGCACTTTGCTCCGCTCAAGATGGTCCTAGCCGGCGACACCCTTTTCGCCGGAAGCATTGGACGCACCGACCTCCCCGGCGGCAACTACGACCAGATCCTCGACTCCATCCGCTCCCGCCTGTTCGCCCTGCCCGACGAGACTAAAGTCGTCCCCGGCCACGGCCCCACCACCTGATCGGCACAGAACGCAAGACGAATCCGTTCTTAAAGTGATTCTCGAATAATTGCTCGTAATGGTATTGGCGACACATTTAGTTTCAGTTAGATATGATTATTTATCTAATATTATGGTTTAACTGATACTAGACAATTGTTATCACCTTGATGCGTTCTGAAATAGTCAACAATCCCTTTCACTCCTGTTCTAAATTCCTCAACCGGCCCCAGCAGACTCACCACCAGCCACCCCGACTCCTCCATCCCGAAGAAGTACCCCGGATGCACCCAGACTCCTCGCTCCAGCAGTTCCAGCACCGTCCGTTCATCCGGCTGCAATGCCGGAATCCGCAGCACCGCGTACCACCCACCCTCCACCTCAAGCCGCCGCACAGCATCCACTTCCCAAGCTGCCGATCCAGTTCCGCCAGGTTTGTCGCCACCCGCTCACGAATCTGCTGCTGGATCGCCCCCCGTCCCGCAATCCACGCCGGCATCGCGCACTGCACCGGAGCATTCATCGAAAGAAACGTATCGGCGATCACCTCCAGCCGTGCCATCGCGTCCTCGGCATTCGGCCCCGTCGCCACAATCCACGCCGCCTTCATCTGCGGCAGCCCGGCAATCTTGCTCAGCCCGCTCACCACAAACACATCTACGCCATCGAGTCCCGCTGCAAAACTCCTCGCCTTCGTCGCCGACAAACCCATAATCGAGAAACACCTCATCCACAATCAGCGCAATCCCGCGCTCGCGGCACATCGCCGCCAGTTCCTCCGCCTCCCACGCCTTCGTAAAATGCCCGGTCGGATTGTTCGGGTGCACCAGCACAATCGCCCGCGTCTCCGGCGTAATCGCGCGCCGAAATCCCTCCGGCTCGATCTGCCAACCGTGGTCGTAGACCAGCGGAGCGCCCTTGATCCGCACATCGTCCAGCACCGCCAGAAAATCAAACAGCGGATAACCCGGCTGCGGAACAACAATCTCGCACTCCGGATCGCAAAGCAGCTTGAACAGAAAGCTGTAAGCCTCGCTGGTGCTCGTCGTCAGCACCACGCGCTGCGGAGAAACCGTCACCCATGATCCGCGTAATACCCGCACACTGCTTCCCGCGCCCGCAATAGTCCCAGCGGCTGCGGATCGTAATCCAGCGCCTGCGCATCCGTCAGCGCCGCGAGCAAGTCTGCGTCATAGTTGAACCCGCATCGCGTTGGATTCGAAGCCGTCAGATCCGCAACCGGCAGCCCAGCCAGCACCCGCACCCGATGCGCCCGCGCCAGCGCACTCTCCTCCGTGTTCCACTCCGTTCTCTTCGAAAACTGCCGCATCTTTGTTCGAAGTGTCTCCTCTAATCCCTGGTCCCTGGCTCCAAGTCCCTATCCTTGCTTCTCAGCATCAGCGTTCCCGCCCCAAAAGCATCCTTCACAATAGAACTAGCGCCACCTACACCATACACGGCGCATTCATAGGAGGAGCCTTGGCTCTGCGCGCCGTCATCTTCGATTATGGAATGGTTCTCACCGGACAGCCCAACACTGATGCGCACGACGCCATGCTCCGCATCACCGGCCTTCCGCACGATCAGTTTGAAGCCATCTACTGGGCCGACCGGCACGCATACGACGAAGGTAAACTTACCGGCCTCCAGTTCTGGCAAAACCTAAACCGCGACGCCAAACTCAACCTCGACGCGGCGGCCATCGACGAACTCAACCTCTGGGACGCGCGGATGTGGACCACGCAAAACCCTGCCATGCTCGCGTGGCAGCAGCAGCTCAAGCAGAGCGGCATCCGCACCGCCATCCTCTCCAACATGGGCGACACTGTCCTCGAAAACATCGAGCGCGAATTCGACTGGCTCCCGCGCTTTGACGTTCTTGTCTGGAGCTACCAGCACAAGATGGCCAAGCCTGACCCCGCCATTTATCGACTCGCCCTCGACCAACTCGGCACGCGCCCCGAAGAGACTCTCTTCATCGACGATAAGCAGGCCAACATCGACGCTGCCCGCGCTCTCGGCATCGTAGCCATCCAGTTCTCCACCATCGAGAAACTGCGCGAAGACCTTATCTCCACCGGCCTCAACAAGTATCTCCCGCTCCCCGAATTAACCACCGTTTAAGCCTCATCCGGAGCGTTAAACGCCTTTAGGTGTGGTCCCCGATCTCGCGCACTAACCAAAGGTGTCATCCTGAGCGTAGCAAGCTTGGGGCCCCGCGGCCGAAGGCTGTAGGGTAAGAGCGAAGCGAAGGACCTGCTTTCAAATTGCTCCACGGAACGAGCGCGTCAGCATCGCGATTTTTCCGATGCCATTCTCCCTGGCCAACATCCAAAGTGTGGGGAGCGATGTGCGATGTCTTCCCACGGAGATCCCAATGAATGTAGTGCTCTACGGCGCCACCGGAAAGTCCGGCAGCCGCATCCTCAGCGAACTCCTCTCGCGCGGACACAACGTCATCGCTGTCGCGCGCAATCCAGTTGGTATTCCGCCGGGTGTCAAAACCGCAAAAGACGACCTCAATGACGTAAACAAGATCGCCGCTGCCATCTCAGGGTCCGACGCAGTCATCAGCGCCTATGCGCCTCCGCCCGACGACACCGACCAGCTTCTCGGCGTCACGGAGCGTCAGATCGAAGCCGTCCGCAAGGTAGACAAGAACACCCGCCTCATTGTTGTCGGGGGCGCGGGCTCACTTGAAGTCGCTCCCGGCGTCACTGTCCTCCAGTCTGGCCATCTCCCGGCAGAATGGATCCCCATCGCAGCCTCGCACGAAAAAGCGCTTCGCCTTCTTGAGAAGTCCGACATCAACTGGACCTATTTCAGTCCTGCTGGTTTCTTTGAACCTGGCACGCGCACCGGCAAGTTCCGCCTGGGCACGAACCAACTTATCGCCGATGCGCAGGGCAACAGCCGAATCTCGATGGAGGACTACGCCATCGCCCTCGTTGACGAACTGGAAAAGCCCGCTCACCAGCGCGCCCGCTTCACCATCGGCTACTAGAACCGATCCCGTAAACCGAGTTCATCAACACACGTTGGACCTGGGACCCGCCTTGTTGTCGGGCCCCATACTGCCAAATAGCGGCCTTATCGCCATGCATGTATGGGATCGCTTGTAACCGCAAGTCGAGACACCCGCGCAAATCTTGCGCACAGCAATACCCCGCCCCGTTGCTATACACTTGCTTGCCGTAACTGAATGAGCCAGATCAATCGTTTATCTGGCAGCTTTCGACGAACGCCTGCAAAGCTGCCAGGCGCTTCGAACAAGCCAAGGGGGCGAAGGTGCATCCAGCAAATCCACTCCGTCAATTGAAGCCTGTGCGCCGCGTAATGCGCACTCTCATCGCGACCTCAGCATTCGCAATCACAGCATCTGCATTCGCTCAATCCGTCCCCGTGGTCACCGGCGACGCACGCGTCGACAAGCTTCTCAGCCAGATGACGCTCGAAGAGAAGCTGACTCTTATCCACGGCACAAAGGAAGATCCCGCCGTCTACCAGGGACAGGCCGGATATCTCGCCGGCATTCCGCGCCTCCACATCCCCGGCCTTCGCTTCGCCGACGGACCTCCCGGCGTGCTCACGCGCCATCCATCCCAGGGCGAAACCGCCACCATGGGCGTCGCCGCCACTTTCAGCGTCAAAGACGCTGAAGACAACGGCCTCGTCATCGGCCGTGAAGCGCGCGCGCTCGGCATCGACGTCGCCTTGCAGCCCTTCGTCAATATCGATCGCGACCTCGAATTCGGACGCGGCTACAACACCTTCGGCGAAGATCCCTTTCTCACCAGCGAAATGGCCGTAGGCGAAGTCAAAGGCATCCAGTCGCAGCATGTCATGGCGCAGATCAAGCACTATGTTGGATACGACTCTGACGGCTCCAGCACTTACATCGACGACCAGACCCTTCATGAAGTCTACGTAGCGCCCTTTGAGGCCGCCATTCGCCGCGCCGACGTCTCCTCCATCATGTGCTCTTACAACCGCCTCAACGGCACCTTCGCCTGTGGCAATAAAGACACCCTCACCACCATTCTCCGCGACCAGATCGGCTTCAAAGGTTTCGTCACTTCCGACTGGGGTGCGGTGCACGCCGTCACCTTCATCAACGCCGGCCTCGACATGGAAATGCCCGGTGGACAGCCCGGCCCCATGGGCTCCTTCATCCCTTCCTTCTTTGACTCGCTGCCCCCGCCGCCGCCCCTGCACCTTGATCCCAAGGCGGCCGCGGATATGAATGAAGGCATGTTCGGCGGCCACATTCCTGAAGAGCCGGCGCCGAAGCGCGATGGAATGGGCGACTTCGGCGTAAAACTAAGCCCCGAAAAAATGCTCGCAAGCTCTAAAAGACGGCACCGTCACTGAAGCCACCGTCACCCGCGCTGCCGGCCGCGTGCTCTATGAGATCGTCCACTTCGGTTATCTCGATGGCCAGTCGAAGCATGAAGTCACAAAGCAATCGATCGAAGAAAACGCCAAGATCATCGAGAAGACCGGCGAAGATGCAGCTGTCCTCCTCAAGAACGAAGGCAACATCCTGCCACTCAAGCACGACGAACTCGACTCAGTCGTCCTCATCGGACCCACCGCCGCACAGGTTGACTCGATCGGCATCAACGGCGAACGGTCAGTTGGATTGCCCGAGCGTCAGATCGGTCCGCTCGCCGCTATGAAGAAAATCTCCGGCAACTCCGACATCGGCTTCGCTGTCGCGGACGACATGACCGGAACCACGATCCCCGCCAGCGCCCTCAGCCACGACGGTCAGCCCGGCCTCCAACGTTCCATCCTCTCCACACCTTCAGCGAATTCCGTCAGCGCAGCCACGCAGACTGACGCGCAAATCAGCTTCACCGTCAAACGCGGCAACGCCCTTCCGCCCAACTCCATCATCACGTGGAAAGGCACGCTCACCCCGCCCCACGCCGGCATTTATTGGATCTACCTGCAGGCTATCGGCACCAACGCTCGCATCTCCCTCGACGGCAAACGCCTCGCCTCCACTGGCGCATTCCAGGGCGGCGTACACGGCGACATCCTGCAGGCCAATCAGGACAACGCCATCCCCACCACCGACGGCCTTGATAACGTTCGCCGCGCCGTCGAACTCGCCGCTGGCCCTCACGCTATCGAAATCAACACCAGCCCCGACACATCCAATTCCCCGGTTCAAGTCCGCCTCAGCTGGTACACCCCTGAGCAGCGCAAGGCCGATCACGATCACGCGATCGCCGCCGCAAAGAACGCCAAGGTTGCCGTAGTCTTTCTCTGGACGCGCCTCCAGCCGTCTTTGGCCTTCCCGGCGATCAGGACAAACTCGTCGAAGAAATCGCCGCCGTCAATCCAAACACCATTGTGGTTCTCAACACCAGCCAGCCAGTGGCGCTCCCATGGGTCGACAAGGTCAAAGCCGTTCTGGAAATGTGGTGGCCCGGCGATGAAGGCGGCTGGTCCACCGCCAATCTGCTCCTCGGCAAGGTCAGCCCCGCAGGCCGTCTCCCCGTAACCTGGGGAAAGAGTCTCGACGACTACCCCGCTACCGATCCAAAGCACCCCGAGCGCTCCACGTCACGCTCCCGACAAGAAAACCATTTACAGCGAAGGCGTCAACGTCGGCTACCGCTGGTTCGACAAGGAGAACATCCAGCCGCTCTTCGCCTTCGGACACGGCCTCAGCTACGCCACCTTCGACTACTCCGGCCTCACCGTCTCCAAATCCAGCGACGGCGGCCTCGACGTCAAGGTCAATATCAAAAACACCGGCTCGATGGCCTCTGACGAAGTCCCGCAGGTCTATCTCGGTGCGCCCAGCAACGTTCCAGACGGCGTGCAGTTCCCGGTCCGTGCGCTGGTCGCCTTCGATCGCATCCACCTCACCCCCGGCGAATCGAAATCCGTCACCCTCCACGTAGCCCCGCGTCAACTCCAGTACTGGTCCACCAAAGACCAGAAGTGGACGACCGCAACAGGCAAGCGCACCGTCAGCGTAGGCGGTTCCTCTCGCAACCTCCGCCTCAACCAAACCATTGACTAGCGACCTCGCAGTTTCAAACAACAATGCCGGAGCCCGAAAGCTCCGGCATTTGTTTGTTCTTTATTCCCTAATCCCTATTCCCTACCGCCTGTCTTTAGGTCGCCAACCCCAACCCAACAAGGTTCGCCGCAGCAATAATCACCAGGATCCCAACCCACAGAAGCCTTATCGGCCGGCTGGTCACGCCAGCCCACTCTCCCAGCGCCAGCCCAACAATCCCGCCAAACAACACATACCCGCTCATGTGCAGCATCCAGTTCACGTAACCCAGCCGCTGCGGAATATTCGCCGCTCCCCACGCATAGAAGAAGAACTGCAGGTACCACATGATTCCGCCCGTCGCCGCCAGCGCCGCATTCCTCAGCACCGTTCCCTGCGGCTGTCGAAGATCTTCCCTGAGCGAAATCTTCTTCACCATCGCCAGCCGCCCAAAGCAGTACGCAAAGTTCACCAGCGCGCCGCCGCCCATGATGAACACATAGCTCGGCAATGCGGAGTAAAGCGGACTCACTCCAACCCCCAGAGCCGCCGCCTGCATAGGCTGCGCAGCATCCATGGCAAACGACATTCCCGAAGAAAAGATGCCGCACATCACCGCCAGCGCCAGCCCCAGCATCACGTTGAACTCCGTGGGCCCGCCGCTCTTCAACTGCATCTCTTTCATGTGCCCCGCACTCGACACAATCGCCACGCCCGCAAGTGCCACGAGCACCCCTGCCATGTTCAGCAACCCGCCGCGCGTTTGAAACAGCATCGCCGCCTGCCCATGCATCAGCGGAGGCACCAGCGTCCCCACCACCAGCGTGACGCCGATCGCAATGCCGATTCCCAGCGACATCCCCAGGTGCCGCATCGTGAGTCCGTAACTCACATTCCCCACGCCCCACATCGCGCCGAAAAGCGCCATCCTCAACAACACGCCGGATGGAATCGACCCGTAGAACGCGCCAAAATGCGGAAGCAGCAGATAGCTCACGCCGATCGGCAGCAGCACCCATGAGAAGATGCCCGCAACGGCCCACGTCGTCTCCCACGACCACCGCTTCACTTTCTCAATCGGCGCATAAAACGAAGCAGCCGAAGCCGCCCCCACCATGTGCCACCCAATCCCCGCTAAGATCGCCGGCATACCCCGCCTTTAGTTGTCGGATAAACGTCACCAGCCATCCTACTGTGGGCATCCAATTTGTGCTGTGCTTTTGTTCGAGATCGTCGCCAAACAACAGGTTCCCCATCCATGACGCAGTTTCATCGCATCATGGGTGAGAGCCACGATCTCGCGCACGAACCGGAGGGCCCCCTGTGAAACTGTGAAGCTCGGCGTGAGATTGCACATCTGGTTGTGCAATGTAAACTTCTAGTGCATCTTTGACGTTGCTCCGCTACCCATGAAAGCCGGACCTCGTCCGAGTATCGTAGGCGCATGAGGATTGATTGCAAGATGTGGCGTCGTCAGGCTCAGCAACGAACCGCCGCTGCGAGCCTGACGATCCTTGCATTGGCAGCGCAGGTCCTGGCTGCGCAGTATCCGACGCTGAAAACTCGCCCCAAAGAAGACCGCGATCGGCAATTCCAGGCCACTCATCGCATCACGGTCAACGTGCAAGTCACCGACGATACGGGAAAGCCCGTCACCGACCTCGACGCCAAGGATTTCACCATCCTCGATAACCATCAACCCCGCAAACTGGTCTCGTTCCACTCCATCGATGGCCAGGCGATGAGCGACGCTACCGAGGTAGTCATCGTTCTCGACGCCGTAAACAGCACCGCGCAGGCCCTGGAAGCAGAGAAGAATGGCGTCTTCAGGTTTCTCGCACAGAGTCACGGTCCGCTGCCCTACCCGACTTCGTTCGTGCTCTGGTCGAACGGCCACATAAAAGCCACCAACGCCACAATCGATCGGAACGCGGTCGGTCGTGCCTTCGTGAACATGACCAAGAGCCTCCACTCCAATGCCTGCGCACCCAAGGATGCCTCAGTGGCGCAAGCCGTCAAAGGGGGCGGCGCTGAAGCGCTCAGCACAAGCAGTACTGGCAGCGGCGGAGCGGGTGCAGCCACATGCCTCCAAGTGCACTTCAAGGATTCGGTCTCCGCGCTCGATGGCATCGCTCAAGAGCAACTCGCAATCGGCGGGCGAACCCTCCTCATCTGGGTCGGGCCGGGATGGCCTTTGCTCTCCGATGCGGAGTTTCAGCAAGCATCGCAGAAGGCGCGCCAGGGATTCTTCCAGGAACTCGTAACCGTTTTGCACGATATGCGGGCCGCGCAGGTGACGCTTGATGCCGTGGGTCCGCGGGATGCCACGCGTGAAGCCGAGATTGCCCACGTGGATTTGCACACGTTGACGGCCGGAACCGCAACGCCGGAGAGCGCCGGACCCAGCTGCCTGGCATTGCCTGTCCTGGCGCAACAGACCGGCGGCCGCGTAATGGCCGCAAGCGACGACGTCGCCGCGGACCTGGGCAAGTTACTTGACGACGGTGATTGGTATTACGCCATCTCGTTCAATGCACCACCGGCACAGAACGGTGTGGAATTACACGCCCTCGAAGTAAAGGTGAGCAGGCCCGATCTTCACATCCGCACGTTGACCGAGTACTACACTGAACCCTGATGGCGCAATGCAGACCTATCAGGCGACCGAAGCGATCGTATCGCCGGGACCCTGAGAAAAATAAGCTTTGATGGCCTGCTCGAGCGACGCGCGATCGATATACGGCTCCTTGCCGTCGAAGCGAGCCGCCCAGCAGACCTGGTCCACAATGTCCAGCGGATAACAGGACCGAAGCTCCTGCTTCATATCGTGGTGAATATAGTCGATGAGACGTTGCGGAGTGCTGGGGTCGAAACGCACCCCTTTCTTGTCGGCCACCTGACAGAAAATGTCGAAGAACTGGTCGTCACTGACCGCCCCGATCTTGATCTTTGTCTTGATCCTCCGGATGAACGCCGGATCTACAAGTTCAGACGGGGCAAAGTTCGAAGCGAAGATGACCAGCATCTCGAAGGGAACCTCGAGCTTCTTGCCGCACGACATCGAAAGGAAATCCATTCTGCGGTCTAGAGGAACGATCCAGCGATTCAGGATCTCCTCCGGCCGTATACGCTGACGCCCGAAATCATCAATGATCAGAACACCGTTATTTGCTTTCAGCTGCACCGGGCCGACGTAGAATTTCGAAACCGGATTGAATTGCAGATCGAGCATTTCAGCGGTCAGCTCGCCGCCGACAAGTACTGAAGGCCGGTGGCAGCGTACCCACCGTGCATCACAGTTTCTGGCTTGAGAATTGGTCACCGGCTTATGGACCGTGGGGTCGAAGATCGTAATGATCTGCCCGTCAACCTCAATGGCATGCGGTACCCAGACGTCATCTTCCGCGAGGACCGCAGAAACCACTTCTGCAATTGTGGTTTTACCGGTGCCGGGAGGTCCGTAGAGGAAAAGAGAGCTGCCGGAGTTGATTGCTGTTCCAAGTTGCCGCAGCGTTTCTCTGTCAAGAACGAGATCAGAAAAGGCTCGCTGCACATCCGCCAGATGTACGTCCCGGCGTGCCGCGCTTTGCTGGCGGACTTGCCGCACATAGCTGTCGAAAGCAACGGGAGCGGCGCCGATGTAATGACATTGAGAAAAGAGATCGACCGCCCTCGACTTGCCCTCGGAAGTGATGGCGATCTGTGCAACCGTGCCGACCATGCCCGTCGTTTGGCAGCAGTGGCTCGCTCGAAGCGAAGTGTACAGTTCGTTCGCCACCCCGTAGCTGACGCAGAGCTTTTCAGAAAGCTCGAGAACCGAGAGAGAACCAGAGGCATAAAGAGTCTTGAGGGCAAGGTCTTCAAGAACGCCCTTGCGTACATCAATCTCAGAGAGTGAATTGGGGCGGTTTGTAGGGCCGGGTTCTGGCTTCGCTTTCAGGTGTTCGTATGCAAAATCTTCAATTGCAAAGACCGCTGACATGGCTTTATTGACCTTGCGGTGAATTTTCTCACCGCAGGGTAATGTCGTATCCCCCTCTTTAGTAGATACTTAGGTAACTCAATTGTTGTATCCATCGTCAAACCACCGCGGCTCTTTGAAAAAAACGAAGATTTCATTCACGCCGTCAATAGTTCCTGGAGCGTGTTTCACAAATCGGTCCTGCCTCAAAGCAGAAACATATGCGTGAGGCGAGTTTGCCCCTCGCACCGTCCATACATCAGCGATATATCGCGTTGCAATCTCAACAGGAACAATCCACGCTGACAGCAATCCGCATCCCACGCTCAAAGAGCCGACCGGTTCGCCGTGGAACCCCGAGCGGTTCTATACTCGAGTTTGGTGCTTTGAACTTCCCAACCCCGTTGGCTGAGCCCGTAAAGAGGTCTTCGAATCAATGAAATCGTTCCTCGCAAGTTTGCGCTCGCACCGTCTCGCTTCGACATTTCTTTTGCTTGCCACCGTCTCTGCCGCCATTATCGGCGGCTCTTTCGCAGCTCACGGAGTGCGAGGCCAGGAAAGAACAAGCGACAGCACTGATGCCACGCCCCTCAAGGTCGTCAACTCCCCTACCGATCCCAACGCCTTCGTCAAGATCGCCAAGGCCGTCGGACCCGCAGTGGTCAACATCAATACCCAGACTCTGCCCAAGGCAGCCGACCTCAAAAATCGCCACATGAATCCCCATAGCCGCGTCCAGCCCAACCCGCAAAATCCCCCCGATGACGATGAAGATCAGGATCAGGGACAGGGCCAGGGCCAAGGTCAGGGTGACAACAACTTCCAGGACTTCTTTAATCGCTTCTTCGGCGGACAAGCCCCGGATCAGGGCGACGGCGGTGACGATGGCCAGGTACGTGAGTCTCTTGGCTCCGGCTTCATCGTCGATCCCAAGGGCTACATCATCACCAACAATCACGTCATCGAAAAGGCCGACAAGATTTATGTAAAGCTCTCCACCGATCCCGACACGCAGGACCTCGGCCGCCCCGCCCGCGTCATCGGCGTTGACAAGGCCACCGACCTTGCCGTCATCAAGATCGACACCAACTCCCCCCTGCCTACCGTCAAAATGGGCAACTCCGATATGACGCAGGTGGGTGACTGGGTTGAAGCCATCGGCAGCCCCTTTGCTCTCGCGCAGACTGTAACCGCCGGCATCATCTCCGCCAAGAACCGCACCATCGAACCCGGTGTCGCGGGCCAGTTCCAGCATTTTCTGCAGACTGATGCCGCCATCAACCCCGGCAACTCCGGCGGTCCGCTGCTCGATATGAATGCCGAAGTCATCGGCGTCAATACTGCCATCTACACCCAATCAGCCGGCTACCAGGGCATCGGATTCGCCATGCCTTCCAACACCGTCGTCGCCGTCTACAACGACTTGATCAGCCCGAGCCACAAGGTAACGCGCGGATCGATTGGCATCTCGTTCCGCTCCGGCCTCTCCGGCGCCGTCAATCGCGTCTACGGCTTTAAGAATGGAGTCCTCGTCCAGCAGGTTCAGCCCGGCGGACCCGCCGATAAGGGTGGCATCAAGCCCGGCGACATCATCACCACCATCGACGGCCGCTCCATCAAGGATGGCGACGATCTCGTCAACGACATTGCCAGCCGCCGCCCCGGCTCCAGCATTCGCCTCGGCTACCTGCGCGAAGGCAAGCAGGCCGATGCCACCGTTACCGTCGGCGATCGCGACAGAGTCTTTGCCGACCTCACCGGCCAGCAGCCGCAGAACGCACCCGACAACTCCAGCGAGGCTGGCGAAAAGCTCGGTCTGATCGTTCGCCAGGTCACCGATCAGACCGCTACCCGGCTACACACCTCCGGCGTCATCATCCAGTCGGTGCGCACCGGCTCGTTTGCTGACCTTACGGGTCTCGAACCCGGCCTGGTGATCGTCCGCATTAACAAGCACCCAACCGGCACCAAGGAACAGTTCGATGCCGTGGTCAAAAACCTGAAATCTGGCGATGATGTGGTCTTCGAAGTCATGGATCCGCGCCATCCTGAAAATGGGATCAACTACCCAGCCGGCACATTGCAATAGGCTTAAAATGCGGGAGGAGCCCACTCCGGACTCCTCCCCAGCATCCAAGAAAGCGGACGCCCATCACAGACTGGGTGCCGGCCCCGAAGGTACACCTGTATATTGAACTTTGGTTTAAAAGTGCGAACTTTCGTTTTGGTAGCCGTTCTTAATCTTCTGGTGCTAAATGGTTTTCGTTGGCACACTCGATGGGTGCCAATTGAAATTGGCACCACGTCCAGGAACTTTCTTTTGAGGTAACCAGCATGCTTCTATCCCGAGCAAGTCTGGCCTTTCTGCTATCCGCCTTGGTTGTGGCAGCTCCGGCCTTCGCGACCACCACCCACAAGAGGTCCTCGACGACGCACGGACGCTCGGCCCACCATGTCCTCAAGTCCACGAGCGCGAGCTCCAAATTGCGCCACAAAAAGCTTCACGGCCAGCAAGGAATCGCTCCCGAACGGGCCACTGCCATCCAGCAAGCCCTCATCCGTGAGCACTACCTCAACGGAGAGCCCACGGGGCAGTGGGACTCCAGTACCGTCGCCGCCATGCAGAAGTTTCAGGCAGACCAGGGATGGCAGACCAAGCTGATGCCCGACTCCCGCGCCCTCAAAAAGCTTGGCCTCGGCCCCGACTACTCCAACGCTATCAACGCCAACGGGTCTTCCTTCGCCGATCCCAAGGCTGCCAGCGAAATCCCCCCCGCGCAAGCCTCCGGTTTCGCCTCCGCCTCCGGCGTCAATCGCTAATCCGTATTTCTAACCGCTCAGTTCGCGGGTGCCTGTAGAAGGTCAAGAGGTTGCTCCGGTGTCGGAACGGCTGATGGGCGGCTTGTAGTTGAGGCTAAGATGGGGTCTTTCGCGGTTGTAGTAGTCGTTCCAGGGCCGAAGGTGGAGGTTTCTCTCCTGCGAGTTGGTCCAGTGTTTTGCATAAGCCCATTCGCGCAGCGCAGTCTGGATGAAGCGCTCTGCTTTGCCGTTGGTCTGGGGCGAGTAAGGCTTGGTGCAGCGCCGGTGAGGGCAACAATCTTTTCCAGTAAGGAAAAACTTATCTGCCGCGGGCTGCGTGCGGCCGCGAACTGCGAATCGGCAAGGCCGGCCCCTCCATACTGCCGATAACGGCCGTCCCATTTGGCTGCTGTCCTGACACTGACACTGAGCTCCGCAGCTGCCGCGCGTACGGTCACGCCATCCTGAATCACCCTGCGGGCAAGTCGCTCTCGACTCACCGCCGTCCATGGGGCATTCTTGTGATAGCCCATTCGGTCTCCAGAGTTACCAGTTGCTCGTCACAACCAGCTTCTCCGGTCTTGATCGAATGGAAAACCTATTGAAACTTCACAGGTGCCCCTGCGCAGCAAGGGTGGGAACCTACGGATATTACCGGTTATAACTAATAATCAGGCGGTAGCGACGGCCAGCTCCGGCTGCGGCGCGGTTTCCAGAAGCTTGCTCAACAGCTCTTTCACCACATCCGCCGCCGAATAGCTCTCCCGCTCCACCGTCAAGAACTGCGCAGCCGTATTCAGATCGTCCCCGATCGTCACCAGCGGAGGCTCAGCCGAACCGTCCTTGCGCGTCTGCGCGTGGCCGATATTCGCCATCAGCGCATTGCACAAACACTTCCGGCCTACTGTGTCTTCAATCTTCCCGCCCTTGGCCACGTAATTCGCCACCGGCTCAGCCGAGCAGCGATAACCGATCTTCTCCTCGTCGATGGCATATGGCTCGCGAAGATAGCCAAGATCGCATACCCGTGTCCTGGCGTTAGCCACGCCCTCATCAGAATAGGAACCCGCAAGCTGCGCAACTTTGAAAGGAAATCCCGTGGGCGACGCCAGCGGATCGGTAAACACCTTCCCCGTTCCAGCCGTTGCCTGCGCCAGCAGTGTCCGTTTCAGATCCGTCCGCATCCCTGACTCTTCGCTGAACGCGAACGCCGTGCCCACCTGAACGCCCGCCGCACCCGAATCAACCGCTTCCTTCACCTTATCGGCATTGCCATACCCGCCCGCCAGCCAGAACGGAACGCCCAGTTCGCGCAACTCCGCGATGTTCACCTTGTCACGTTCGCCGTAGATCGGTTCGCCGGCTTCATTCAGCTGCAGCTTCCCTCTCGGCGGAGCATTGTGCCCACCAGCGGTCGGGCTCTCAATCACCAGCCCATCCACCCGCCCGGTCGCACGCCGAAGCATCGTTGTCGCCAGCGTATTCGACGAAACAATCGCCAGAAATTGCGGACGCTCTAGAACCGGAAGCGGACCTTCCGCATACTCCGCGGGATCGAACAGCATCATCGTGTCCCGTGAAGGAGCAGCTCCCGCCACCGCCAACCTGTACTCCGCCGGCTTTCCCGCAGCCAGGTTATCGATCACTCCGGGAATATGAAGCGGAATTCCCGCCCCCATCAGCACGTAGCCCACGCCCGCCAGCATCGCTCCATATAAGGAGGCGAGATGAGGCAGTTGCACCTTTTCCAGAAAGTTCACACCCACCTTGTTCAGGTGCCCTTGGCGCGCAAGAAACACTTCAACAAAATTGCTCACCATCAGCAGTTCAATCAAGCTGCGGGAGTCGCGCCGCTGGTGCATCTGAGTTGTCGGATAGGGAGTTCCACTCGGCTTCCCGCCGGGAATGAAATACTCGCTCCAGATCCGTTTCGCCATATCCGGAAACGGAAACGCGTCCAATCCCCGGCGCATGTAACCACCTTTGTCTCCGTCAGCCAGCCGGCGCACCAGCACCTGATCAATCGCTGTCCCCGAGACCACGCCGAGCTGACCAAGCTTAGAGACCGCTTGCGCAAGGCGCCAATTGGACACTCCTACACCCATTCCGCCTTGAATAATCCGTGGAAATTGGACCATCTCTGAATTGTTTCACATATTCTGTTCGATACCGGTCTTTAATTTAGAGTGGCCATTCCAAGACGGTTACCTAAGCAACCAATACCGGGAGGAGCGGCAATCAAACATCCCTACATGTTGCGGGAAGACTCGATGCTTTGGAAAGGTCACGGGCTTCAGGCATGCCGAAGTACAGCAAATTGAATCTCGCGCCTTGAGGCAGTCCAGAGCGAAGTCTTTGGGATTTTCGCTTAGAAACAGTTTCCTCTAGTCCCACGGCGTCTCCTTGAACGCCTCCGCCATTCCCGGATAAAACGCCAGGTATCCGCAGATCAGCAGGTTTGTCCCCACGCTCATAATCAGCGACAACTCTTGTCCCTGTGTCAACGGCGTCGGCGTCCCTACCGCGCGATCAGCTGCGAAGTTCACAAGCATTTTCACCGCCGTCGCCCCTGACATGAACATCACCACCCATCGCGCCTTCCAGTCGCGGCTGGCCCATCGCCAAGCCGTCAGACCGTAAAGAAATGCGCTCACATAGAACACAGCTTCCGCCGGCATCTGCTTCGGCCAGGCATCGAAGTTCGTTGCAATGAAGGTCGAGACATCGGAATCCGGAGCCAACCCAATCGTCAGCGCAAATACCAGGCTCATCGCCGACCGGAAGATCAGCAGCCAGATAAACCAGCGGATGAGCGTCGGAATCCGGTGCCGCTCTACGTGATCGCCACGTTCCGTAGACGGCCCAGTCCTCTGCGGTTGCGGCACATAGGTCTTGATTCCCTCCCGCGGCGGCATACTCCTCCTTCACGACGATCCGTTCGATGTGAATTCGAATGCGATTGGAGCGACACCCGTCCCAATTGTTTCTGATACAGGCTGTTTCTGAGAACTCAACCGCAGAGTAGCAGGAATCGATTCGCCGCTTCTATAACTTTTCGCGAAGAAAACTGATCACGTGATCCGCCGTCACCACGCCCACCATGCGCCCCTGCGCATCCACCACCGGCAGCGCGTGCAGATTGTACTTGTCGAACATCTCCGCCAGATCAATCTGCTTCATATCCGCCGGGCACGACAGCACCCGCGCCTCCGCCAGCACTGCCAGACGCGCATCCGGCTGTGCCACCACCAGCCGCGCCAGCGGAACTGCCCCGCGCAGCACACGCTTCTCATCCAGCAGATAAATCTCCGTCACCGTCTCGATATCCCCGTCGAAGCTGCGCAGCGCGGGCCCTACCTGTGACACTGTCGCATCAATGCCGAGATACACAAAGTCCGTCGTCATGGCGCCCGCCGCCGAGTGCTCGTCGAATTCGAGCAACTCTTCGACTTCCTGCCGTTCCTCCGGATCCATCTCCTCCAGAATCGCGTCCGACCTGTACTCCGGCAATTCCGCCAGCAAGTCCGCCGCCGCTCCCGGATCCATCTCCTCCACAATGTCGGCGATCTTCTCTTCGTCCAGCTTCTCCAGCAGCGAAAGCTGCAGCTTCGGATCAACCTCTTCCAGCGTCTCCGCCGCCACTTCCTCATCCAGCGATGTAAACACAGCATCACGTTCAGCCGGTGCCAGATCCTCCAGGATCTCCGCCAGGTCCGATGGATGCATCTCCGCCAGCCGCTCGTACTCAATCCGCAGCTTCACCCGCCGCGCTGGGTCAACCTCGATCACATCAACGAACTGCCACGGAATCCCGCGCTCCTTGAACTTGCGCGACATGGTTTCAAGCGACGCCCTCGGCAGCATCCCCTTGAACACGCGACGGAACGCACCGCGCAGCCCAACCTCTACCTCCGCCACGCGCAGCAGATGCTTCGCACCATCTCCCATCCACTCCAAGTCCACGTCGTTCACGCGAACCACCTTGCGCCCGTGAATGTCGATGATCTGCCGGTCCACCAGGTCCTGCGCCAGGTAGAGATAATTTCCCTGGTCCTGCAAAGGAACCAGCATCTCCGGCGACTTCAGTTCCAGCGTCCCCGCTGGTGTCTCACGCACGTCCTGTGAAGGCACGATCCACAGTCCATCGCGTGTCTTCAGAACCAGCCCCGCCACTTGACCGGCCTCAGCCCCTGTTGCGACCGCAACATCCTTCAGCCTGCCGCGCACATTCCCCTGCGGATCAGTCACCGGCGTCCCCAACAGCGCCGTCAAACTCACGCGGGTTGTGGTGCGGTGATTCATAAGTTGAGTGTACTGCGGCACCGTGGACGGTGGCTGCTGCGAGAGAAGCAAATCTCTGTCGTCATTCATTCTGAATAACTGATCGATGCAGTTTTGCGCTTTGATGGTTCGTGCTTGCTCAGTGAATCGGAAAACTCTGATGCTCCGTTTCCAGTTTCTCGGTGGGAATCACGCAGCCCGCCTGGAGCAGCTGTTCAATCTCTTTTGGCGTGGCGTCGGGCGGCGTGTATTCGACCCAATAACTAATCACCGCGCCAGTTTCGTTTGTCGGCAACCCCACTCTCAGCATCGTTGTCATGAACTCCCCAGGCTGCAGCCGAATCCACTGCGTCTTCGCCCGGTCGAAAAGTGCCGGTTGATCCCCGACTGCACAGCCAAAACCTCCGCCTCCGCCGGACTTCTCGTCTTCTCTCAACCAGTAACTCTGAACTTGCACGCCATTGTCAGGATGACAGCCACTGGCGAGCATCGGCATGCTCACGGCGACGCCTCCCACGTTCTTCACCGTTACCCGCAGCGCCGCCGGATAGCCATCATCGGACGTAGAAGCGGTCTCCATCGTCAGCTCCAGCCGAACCGGGCCCACCGGCTTCACCGCCGCCGACTGCGCCACAACCACGGCGCTAAGAGCCGGCACCAGCACTGCTGCGATACAAAAGCTTGCTCTCATCTCGCCTCCCCCATTTCCGTTAGACAACGCATCCCTCGAAACCGCCCTAACTCAAACCAGTTCTTGACACAACGCGCCTCAGCTATGAAACTGCCGTCTATAGCGTTTTCCCATCTTCCTTGGAAAACTGCACACATCCTCTCGCGGTAAGGCGGCGCTTTGCCATTCCCGGTAGAGGCGGAGACGAAGCCTTTGATCGATTCCAAACCAGGTAAGCGGAGCTTCTCGCTACCTTCTACGATGGAGAGCGTCGGCGAGATTGAAGCAGCCGCAGACAAGCTGGCCGAGGAGGCCGGCGTAGACGAAGAAGAACGTTTCCGCATCACCATGGCCGTCCGCGAGGCCGCCGTCAACGCTGTCCTCCACGGCAACGACTACGATCCCGCCAAACAGGTCAGAGCGAGTTTCGAGAACAACGGCAAATCACTCATCTTCACCATCGCCGATCAAGGCAAGGGAGTCGACTGGGAACACCTCCCGGACCCGCTCGCTCCTGAAAATCTCCTGCGCGGCACTGGCCGCGGCATCTTCCTCATCCGCTCATTTATGGATGAGGTCCACTTCCGTCAACTGGAGCCCGGCACAGAGTTGACATTGATCAAGCATCTGACCGCGGCACAGGAAACATCCTGAAGCATCTCTGTAAACGTGCCTCGTAGATTCATGAGGAACTGATCCACAACTGGCGTTGTTCATTTGCGGTAGTCCTTGCAAACCTGTCTTCGTTTGCGGGGTGTCAGATGCTATAACTTGTATGACTCACAAAGGAGGAATTTCCGTGGCACTCACAATCGCATCCCGTGAATTGGACGGCGTTACCGTCCTGGACCTTAGCGGGCGGATCACTCTGGGCGAGGGCAGTGTGCAACTGCGCGAAGCCATTCGCGACCTGATCAGCAAGGGCTCCAAAAATATCCTGCTGAATCTGGGCGACGTGAACTATATCGATAGCTCGGGCTTAGGCGAACTCGTAGGCGCCTACACCACAGCCAAGAATCAGGGTGCTGCTCTCAAGCTGCTCAACCTGACCCGCAAGGTCAAGGATGTTCTCCAGCTCACCAAACTTTACACCGTTTTCGACATTTACGACGACGAAGCCAGCGCCATCGCCTCCTACAAGTAGCCGGCACGCCAGCTCGTCCCGAACTGCGCAGCCGCGCAGTGTGAGTCGCAAGTCGCCATATCGGCGTCACGAATCGCACGACTTTGATCAGGCAGACACGCGCCGGTCTTCATTCCAAACTTCAGAGCCATCCTCACTGGATGGCTCTTTGCTTTTCCGATTGACCTGTAGACCTGTACCCTGGATGACTTCGTAGACTACGCAACCATTGGTAGTCATGCGCGATCAACTGTGCTTGTCGTTCTGTCGACGAAGTCCGCAAAGCGGCGTAATGGAATTGGATAGCAACGAAACTCGGGCCCCAGTTCTCGCTGTTGAGACATCACGAAGGCACAAATCAGAACATCATTCTTTTGATCAAAACCTCAATTCGTGTAAATCCTCACGTAATCCACCTGCATGTCGCCCGGGAAAACCGTCGTCCCATCCACGTTTCCCGGCCAGCTGCCGCCCACCGCCAGATTCAGAAGGATGAACTGCGGACCCTGGTCGAACGGCCAGGGTCCCGGAAAATTCGCCGGTGTAAAGGTAGCATAGACATTCGTCGGATCGTCCACGTAGTACTCCACCTGCCCCTTGCTCCAGATCATGCCGTAGGTGTGCCACGCCGCAGCCGAGAAACCCGTCGGATGATACTGCTGAGTCCCGTTGGCTTCGCTGGCGCTGGTTCCGCCATGTACTGATCCCGCGATCCAGTCATAGCCCGGAGGCGTCGCTCCAACATAGGCAGGTGGATTGTTGCCGTCGATGTGCTCCATCACATCAAGCTCACCGCATCCTGGCCAACTGAGCGTGACGATGTTATTCCCCAACAGCCAGAATGCCGGCCACATGCCCTGGCTCTCCGGCAACATCATCCGCGCCTCGATGCGCCCATACATGAAGCTGAATTTCCCCTCGGTCTTCAGTCGCGCCGAAGTGTAGGTTGTGCCCGAAGGATTACGCGCTGTGATGTGCAGAATCCCCGTAGTATCCAGATAGGCGTTCGGATTATTCGGATCGCACGGCGCAGTCGAGGACCCCGCCGCGCAATAGTTCTCCTGTTCGTTGTTTCCGCAGCACTGGTACCCGGTGTCATATGCCCATATCTTCGAATTCGGCAGAACATTGCTGGTTCCGGAATTCGAAAACTCGTCGCTCCACACCAGAGTTCCCGACACAATGTTTGGCGTGAAGCTCTGCGTGACAACCGAACTGTTCGTGAAGCCCGAAGCCGACGCAATCGCATTCACAGTCAGGTTCGACGCCACCAGAAAGGGAGCCTGATACACCTGCGATGTAGTTGCCGGGGTCGACCCATCGATCGTGTAGTAGATTTTCGCTCCTGTGGTCGAGTCGGCCAGCGATACAATCACCGCCCCATTTTGGGCCTGCGCTGTTGTCACCGTCGGAGCAGCCGCCGGAGTCGGCGCGGTCCCACCATCGCTGCTGCCCCCGTTGCTGGTGACACCGCCACCCCCGCCGCATCCGCAAATCAACGTACTCGCCAAAACCAAAGCCGTAAACATACCAGACCTCATCCGCACGTGAACTCTCCCATCTGACGACAGAACGGCGAGCACATCCTTGCCGCCCAATATCAAAGCATTCGGCGTCTGACAGGGTCAATCATTCAAAGCACTATGGATGTGACTTCAGGCACAATACCTCAGGAAAGAATTGGTAGACCGCTTCCTTCCCAGCCGCCCATCTTACCTCAAGGCAACCGCTTGCCTTCAACCTTCGCAATCTCTGAAGGAAGCTCACCGCGCACGTAAGCGGCGGCTTCCACGGGGAACAGAAGGCATTCCATCACCGCGCAGGATCGTAGTTGAGATTCGGCGAGAGCCAGCGCTCCACCTCGGCCACGGTCATCCCCTTGCGCTCCGCGTAGTCCGCCACCTGCTCGCGATCGATCTTGCCCAGCGAAAAATAGCGCGACTCTGGATGCGCAAAATAAAGGCCGCTCACGCTGGACCCCGGCCACATGGCAAACGACTCAGTGATGCGAATTCCGGTCCTTGCTTCAACATCGAGCAAGCGCCAGATCGTTCCCTTCTCGGTGTGATCGGGACAAGCCGGATATCCCGGCGCCGGCCGGATACCGCGATACTTTTCCTGGATCAGTTCCGCAGGACTGAAGTTCTCCTCGCGCCCGTGTCCCCACTCATCGCGCACACGCTTGTGCAGGCATTCCGCAAAGGCCTCGGCCAGCCGATCCGCAAGCGCTTCCGCCATGATGGCGTTGTAGTCATCGTGCTCGGCGCGAAATTGATCTGTCAGTCTCTTCAGTCCGATCCCGCTCGTCACCGCGAAGGCCCCAATATGATCGCGTAAACCCGTTGCCTTCGGCGCGATGAAGTCAGCCAGCGACCGGCACGGTTCATTGCCCTCGCGATTCGCCTGCTGCCGTAGAAAATGAAAGCTCTCCAGTTTCCTTGCGCGTGTCTCGTCGGAGTAGAGCTCGACATCGTCGCACACCCCTGCCGCCGGAAATAACCCATAAACGGCCCGAGCCGTCAGCAGTTTCTTTTCGATGATCTTGTTGAGCAGCGCATTTGCTTCCGAAAACAGTTGCCGGGCCTGCTCGCCCTGCTTCTCGTCGTCGAGGATGCGCGGATAAACACCCTTCAGTTCCCATGTATGGAAAAACGGCGACCAGTCGATGTACTCGCGCAGCGTCGCCAGCGGAAACTCATCGAGCACACGCACGCCGGTAAATTCCGGAGTCGGAATATCTTCCGGCGCGCCACTCGATCGGTGTCCGCCGCGCGCGAGCCGTCTCCAGCGAGATGGTCTTCTGCTTCGGCACAGCATGCGCCTTGCGCACCGCCTCGTACTCCGCGCGATGCTGCGCCACAAACTGTGCTTTGCCGTCATCGCTCAACAGGCTCGTTGTCGCTGGAACAGCGCGGCTCGCATCGATAATGTGGATGACCGGCTCGCTGTAGTGCGGCGCAATCTTCACCGCCGTATGCGCCCGGCTCGTCGTCGCTCCACCGATCAGCAGTGGCACTTTGAACTGCTGCCGCTCCATCTCCCGCGCGACGTGCACCATCTCTTCAAGCGACGGCGTAATCAATCCGCTCAGCCCGATGATGTCAGCCTTCACTTCCTTCGCGCGCTCCAGAATCTTCTCCGCAGGAACCATCACGCCGAGATCGATCACTTCGTAGTTGTTGCAGGCCAGCACCACGCCCACGATGTTCTTGCCGATATCGTGGACATCGCCCTTCACCGTCGCCAGCACTATCTTCCCTTGCGCCTTCACTTCCTGCCCGGCCGCGGCCATCGCCGCCTTCTCGGCTTCCATGAACGGCGTCAGGTACGCGACCGCCTTCTTCATCACGCGTGCCGACTTCACCACCTGCGGCAGAAACATCTTTCCCGCGCCAAACAGATCGCCGACCACGCTCATCCCGGCCATCAGCGGACCTTCGATCACCAGCAGCGGCCGGCCCAGCTTCGCGCGCGCCTCCTCGGTGTCGATCTCGATGTAGTTGTCGATTCCCTTCACCAGCGCGTGCGTCAGGCGATCTTCAACTGTCCCGTTGCGCCACTCCTCGGTTTTCTTCTCCGTGACGACTGCGCCCTCGCCCTTCAGCGTCTCGCCGTATTCCACCAGCCGCTCGGTCGCGTCGGGTCGCCGATTCAGCAGCACATCCTCGACCAGTTCCTTCAGCTTCGGATCGATCTCCTCGTACACCTCCAGCATCCCCGCATTCACGATGCCCATATCGAGACCGGCCGCAATCGCGTGATACAGGAACGCTGAATGCATCGCCTCGCGGACGCGATTGTTGCCGCGGAAACTGAACGAAATATTCGAAACGCCGCCGCTCACTTTCGCGTGCGGGAGGTTCGCCTTGATCCATCGCGTCGCATTGATAAAGTCGACCGCGTAGTTGTTGTGCTCTTCCATGCCTGTGGCAACGGTAAGGATATTCGGATCGAAGATGATGTCTTCGGCGGGAAATCCGACCCTGTCCACAAGGATCTTGTAGGCCCGCTCGCAAACGCGAATCTTGTCTTCGAAACTCGCGGCCTGCCCCTGCTCATCAAACGCCATCACCACAGCGGCCGCTCCGTACTTCAGCACCGTCGCTGCGTGCTCGCAGAACCTCGCTTCGCCCTCTTTTAGCGAAATCGAATTCACGATTCCCTTGCCCTGCAAGCACTTCAATCCGGCCTGCAAGCACGGCCCAATTCGAAGAGTCGATCATGAACGGAACCTTGGCGACCTCGGGTTCGCTCCCCAGCAACTGCAGAAAGCGAGTCATCGCCGCAACGCCGTCGATCATGCCCTCATCCATGCAGATGTCGAGCACGTTGGCGCCGTTCTCTACCTGCTGCCGCGCAACGCTGACGGCCTCTTCAAACTTGCCGTCCTTCACAAGCCGCGCAAACTTAGGCGAACCGGCCACATTGGTCCGCTCGCCGATCATGATGAAGACTCCGGCTTGCTGCGTAAACGGCTGCGATCCTGACAGGCGCAGTGGCTTCATCGGCTTACCTCAACATCACTGTCCGAAGGCTCCGCTGCACGCAATGCTCGCGGCGGCAATCCTTCCAGTGCCTTGGCAATCGCCGCGATATGCTCCGGCGTATTGCCGCAACATCCGCCCGCAATATTGATCAGTCCCGCCTTGGCAAAATCGCTCAGATAGCGCGCCATGTCCGCAGGCCCAAGATCAAACCCCGTCGGCGACAGCGGATTCGGCAACCCCGCATTCGGATAGCACGAGATCGCCACGTTCGCCTTCTCCGACAGCTCCGACAAAAATGGATACATCAGATCCGGCCCGAGCGAACAATTCAGTCCCACCGACAGCGGCTTCACGTGCTCCACCGCATTCCAGAAGGCCTCTGTAGTCTGCGCCGAAATCAATGTCTCACCGCCGCGTCCCACCGCCGCCGAAATCATCACCGGCAATTCTTTTCGATCCTCATCAAACACCTCGCGAATCGCTACCAGTGCAGCCTTCGCATTCAGCGAATCGAAGATCGTCTCCACCAGCAGAAAATCAACCCCACCCGCAATCAGCGCTCGCACCTGCTCCGCATAAGCCGTCTTCACCTGGTCAAAGGTCACCGACCGGAAACCCGGATCGTTCGCATCCGGCGAATTCGACAGCGACACCGTCAGCGGCCCGATCGATCCCGCCACAAATCGCGGCTTGCCCGTCTCCTTCGCAACCCGATCTGCCCACTCCCGGCAAATCTTCGCCGACACCTCGTTGATCTCCCAAGCCAGCCCCTTCAGAAACGGATCGTCGATGATCTTCTGGTAAAACTCCGGATCCTTCCGTCCCCCATGCTCCCGCGGATCGTCGACAAAAAACTCGCTCTGCGAAATGGTCGTGGCACCAAACGTGTTTGTCTCGATGATGTCCGCCCCAGCTTCGAGAAACCGCCGGTGAATGTCGCCGATCATCTGCGGCTGCGTCAGCACATACAGATCGCCGTTATTCTTCAGGTCCTTCTTCGCGTCCTTGAAACGCTCGCCGCGGATATCAGCTTCGGTCATGCCATAAGTGCGGATGGTCGTGCCCATCGCGCCATCGATAATGGCGATGCGCTGCCTCAAAATCTCCACCAGGGGATGTTCGTGGGATGTAGTCATATCTCTTTGATGATTGTAAGAGGCTTACGGACCAAGAGGACGGTCCAACACAGGGAACAGAAGCATTTGTGGATCAGATCGAGCGATTGAAGGCCTGAAGTGTGGATTCGTCTGGTATCTGGTGCTTCTCTGCGAGATTTGAAACCGCGGTGCCGCCGCTACTTCGCCGCCGCGATTGCGCTCACCGGCAGCAGCATGTCTTCCTTGCGCATCACCAGGTTGGTCGCGTTCAGGCTGGCCAGTTCAAACCCGTGGCCGTGCGTAATCGCGTCCGTCGGGCAGGCCTCAACGCAGTACCCGCAAAAAATGCACCGGTTGTAATCAATGTTGTAGACCTTCGCGTACCGTTCCGACGACGAGATCCGATTCTCCTCGGTGTTCTCCGCTGCTTCGATGAAGATGCAGTTGGCCGGGCACGCCGCCGCGCACAGAAAGCACGCTACGCACTTCTCCAGCCCATTCTCATCCCGCTGTAGCACGTGCGCTCCGCGGAAGCGCTGTTCAAACTTCGCGCCTCGCATCGGCCCTTTGCCATCAGGATAGTTCTCAACCTGCGTAGGTTGAAAAATCTCCCCAAAGGTGATGCTCATGCCTTTGGCAATCGCAGCGATATTGCGCACAACCGACATGGCTCCAGTATACGATGGATGGCTTGAGGTCACGCCATGCGACAGACTCCCCGGAAATTGTGCCTCTCGCTCGCGTTCTGCACTGGCACAACTCTTGCCGCCGCCCAGACAAGTCCCCCAGCCGTGGGGCCCGGTGGTGGCGCCGCCTTGCGCCCGCCGCCGCCGCCTGATACCACCCTCACCCGTCAGCAGGCCGATCAGGGCCGCGATGCCATGATCGCGCCTCTGAAGATCAGCTACGGCAAGAAGTCTGCTGAGTGGACCGCACCCAAGCTTGCCGAGCTTCCCCACGAAACCATTCAGGCCACCAACGCGCGTACTCAGGCGCAGGAAACCTACTCTGGCGTACCGCTGATGGCCCTGTTGGTCGAACTCGGAGTGCCTCAGAAACTGAAAGGCAAAGACTTTCGCCTCTACGTTGTCGCCGAAGGTCGCGACGGCAACAAGGTCGTGTATTCCCTCGGCGAGATCTCACCTGACATCCATGATGGATCAGTTCTTTTGGTCGACAGCGTCGACGGCAAGCCCCTCGCCGACAACAGCGGCCCCATCGAACTCATCTGTTCCGGCGAGCGTCGTCCGGCACGCTGGGTTCAGGGCGTCATTTCCATCAAAGTCCAGTCAGCCGACTAACCTGCGGCGATCTGAAAAAGACGTCTTTGTCCATTGAGGAGCAAAGCCGGACTGAATAGCTTTGCTCCAGCTGCAAAGAAAAGCCACTCATCCGGTTCACTCGCGGCTACTCGGGGCCGCTTTTCCTTGTCTTGCGGCTTCTGCCTGTTTTCTGGCGTCTGCTGGGCGGACGGCTTGTGTTGCGGCGCGGGAGCCGCATGCTTTTGCGGGGCAGCGTGCGGCGCTGCCCCTTGGTTCTGAGGATGCTCCACCGGCGCCGGACGCCGCTCCTGCGTCGGAAGCTGAGAGCCGGCTGCCTGTCGTTCCGGGGCAGGTTGTGCATGCTGTTCAAGCGCCTGCCGTGCTGGGGCCGGTTGCTGGCGTTCCGGTTGCTGCACCGGTGCCGGATGCTGCAGTTCCCGCTGTGCCGATCCCTGCTCCTTCGGCGTAGGCTGCGGCTTCACCGTCGGCTGGTTTCGCATCGCCACCGCGGCCGGCGGCCGAATATTGTGGTCAGCAGGCAACGGCTGAGCCACGGTCACGATTTGCGGACGTCCGTGATTCACCGCGACGAAGTTGGCGCGATTGGCTTGCGCCGTCTTCATTTGCTGCACCTGCGCGCTCATCGGAGGATTGTGCTGCTCGTGCAACGCAGCAATCTCCGCCGGCCGCGGCTTCACCTGCACACCTCCCGGGCCGTTGTAGCTCACCCTGTTCACAGTGGTGGTTTCGTTCACAACCCTGTAGTTGTACACGTTGCGGACCACAGTCGTATTCACGTTGTTCACTGAGCGGTTGTAGTTGAAGCTATTGCCCCGCCAATACCCGCCCTGGTAGCCGTAACCCACATAGCCGAACCCATAATTAATCCCGCCATAGTAGCCGATGTGCCGTCCCCAATAGCCGCGATGCCACCCGTAGCGGTTTCCGGTGTAGCTCCAGTAACCCGGCGTCCAAAGCGCACCCTGGTACGGTGCATGCACCCACGCGCCCGGCACCCAGTAGTAGTCGGCCGAACCGTAGTTCCAATAGCCCGGCGTCCAGATGTAGTTGTCTCCTGGGCACGGCGGCTGGTCATACTCCGGCAGCGGCGGCGGAGCCTGCGCCGCGTAGTCTACCGGCTGATCGTAATTCTCGTAATCATTATTGTTTTGGCCTTGCGGATATTGATCTGAAGCATATTGGTCAGATTGCGGTGCTGGATAACCGCTTTCCCCGCCCTGCTCTGCCGATGCATTTGAGATCGGCGCAACATTGGCTGCTGCCGGATCCTGCGATGGATCCTGATCCTGTGCCTGATTCTGTGCACTTTCCGGGTTCTGATTGCTCTTACATCCGGCAACGCCTGCAGCAATTGCGAGAGCGAGCGAGGCCCAGCATAGATATCTGGAGAATATATTCATGTCTCTATAACCTCTATAGCTGCTTGGATGCAGTTACAGAGGTAAAGATTTGTATTTTCCCGAGAATCGCCTGCGATCCTGCAAACCTGCCGCATCGCACCAATCCCCCGATGCCGAAGCAGTTGCTCGCGCGTTCAACGCCACGACCGCCACAGCAGATTATTGTCTTGGCCCCGGCGGCCGCGACTGGCCCTGGTTATTCGGCGGCGGTGTCGTCGTCGGCTTGCGTTCGTAATGCGGCTTCTGGCTCGTCTGGCAAAGCGGGGAATCCTGTCCTCGGCTCAGCCCCGGCACCGCGTCCTGCGCCCGGCATAGCCGGTCCTTCATTGTAGCCGCATCGCGCCCCGAAAGCAGTTGCGTCCGCTCCGCGTCGCTCTGCCAATCAAGATCATAGAGATACAAGAAATCTTCGGCCGGCTTCAGCTTTCCGTAGTCCAGATGATCCCAGGTGCCGAGCGTCTCGTGGCCATTGGAGTCCGCCATCACTGCAAATACCTGTGTCTGCGTCACACCCGGTGGCGACCGCATCGTCCAGACTGGCACGCCATTCCCGCCCTGCATCCAGCGCCCCGTCCATGTATGCGCACGCAGGTCATAATGGAATGCCGTGAAGTATGTCGTCGCCTGACAATCCGTGCAGTCGTCGTAAAGAGCGCCCAGTTCCCTATCTTGGCCCACATTCAGCAGCAGCCAATCGGTCAGCCGCAGATTCGCCCCATCCATGATGTGCGTCAGCGCACGATTCTCGAGCGATACGCTCCAGATCGTAAACCTGTCCCGATTGGTCGATGCCTGCGGAGAGCTCCGGTACGTCGTCACCACCAGAGCCGCATCGTATTCAACCCCGATCTCGCGTATCGCCGACCACCTTTGCTCATCCAGCGCGCGCGTCACCCACACCACCACATCCTGATCGGCCTGCGAGTGAAAATCTATCCAACGAAAAGTATCGGGAGCCTGCGCAGTACAAGAGGAAGTCACACTGGCCATCGCCAAGGCAATCAAGCCCACAACAGCCCAACGGGAAATACCACGCATGCATTCAGGCTATCAAACGCGAGAGCAGCGAGAGCCTTGCGTTGCCTATCGAGCATCGCCTTTGTTAATCGCCCCACTGCGAGGTTGTCAGTTTGTTCCCTGAAGGCGAGCCAGGTTCGCCTTGGCCTGTGGGTGGTCGGGACGCAGGCGCAGCGCATGTTCAAAATCCGCGCGTGCAGCGGCTGTGTGACCTGTCCGCGCTTCAAGCGCACCCAGGTTGTTCCAGCCGTCAGCGTCATCATCAAACAGCTTCAGCGCAGTCCCCTGCTCTTCAATGGCCTGGCCGAAGCTTCCCAGAGATGCAAGCACCTGGGCGAGCGCCGAATGCAGTGTTGGATCATTCGGCGACAGCTGAACGGCATTCTTTAACTCAGCTAAAGCAGAGCTCTGGTCTCCACCCTGCGCATAGACTTGCGCCAGTTGCTGATGCGCCTCAGCGGATCTGGGATGGAGTTCTGTCGCTCGCTTAAGCATCTGCTTAGCTGACTCAAATTCGCCGGCCCCCGACTCTATCTCTGCCAATCCCAACAGAGCTTGCAGATTCCCGGGCGCAATCTCGAGGCTGCGCCGAAATTCCGCCTGCGCGGCATCCGCATGATCCTCAGCCTGCAAAGCTGTGCCGAGGCCGGAGCGGACTTCCGCATCCTCGGGGCAGGCACTGATTTGCGCACGGAAGTCAGCCTCCGCGCTCGACAGTTCCTTATGGCGCAATTCAAGATCCGCCAGATCGAATCGCGCATCGCAAGCTCCGGGATCAGATTTCACCGCCCCACGCAAAATCTCGATAGCCTCCTGCCACTTGCCTTCTCCATCGAGCGCAACTCCCAATGCGGCGCGGGAACGCACATCTGCGGGAACCGCTTGCAGCAACCTTTCAAAGACCGCGGCTCCCTCTTCAAACTTTCCTTCGCCCGTTAGCGCGGCACCGTAGTTGTACAGGCTTACCTGGTCTGTCGGCGTTTTGGTCAGCCGGCTACGCATCCAGGCTTCTTCCAGCAGAAGACGCGGATCCGGCGAATTTGGCGGGCACGTTGACCGGCAAGACCTGCAGCCAAAGATGCGCCATCTCATCTTCTGACCGATTGCCCGCCCGAACCCGCATCGGTGGCGCATGAGGATTGTGCACATTCGCCGCTGAATTGTCGTACGAATAACGCATGTGCAGGACTGTACCTTTGGGCAGCAGGATCGGCGCTTTGTAGCGATATACCGCTTGCCGGTCGATGTCCCAGTCACGTATCCACACCAGCCATTTTTTTTCGCCATCCGGCAGAATTGCCCAACCCTTCATCTCGTGACCAAGATAGTGAGCGTGGGGATAAACTCCGAGCACCTCGACGTCGACCGGAAGAGTGAGAGAGTCCTCTACCACAAAGTCGGCATCGCCCGCGGGAATATCAAGCGCATCATCGCGTTCCAGCGCCAGCAGCATCGGCGCCTTCGCCGGCGGGTCCGAAGTGAAATAGAGACCCACTTCCGCGTCGAGGGTTTCTGGCTTCCCGGATGGTTTGAGATGAATGTTCAAAATCAGATCGTTGCCGGGATCCAGCCGCCACGGCATCCCGTTCGGTTCGACCAGAGCCGGCGAGTCCGGCTTCCAAAACAGAAAATGACTATCCGGGTCGAATCGGTTGCCCGAGTCGACCAGAAGCTCCATCCCCGCGATGCCACCCTCCCAGTCAGCCGCATGTTGGCGGCGCAGGCTGCCGGTGCGATCGATGATCACATTAGCGTGGTGCACCACCTTGGGCGCACCCGGCCGAATCTCCATCGCCCGCACGTATTCTGTCTTTTTGAGCGGATAGGGCAGGATGAAATTGCGGAATACGTCTGTCCCTCCCGCATTCAGGGCGAAGGGCCGGGTCACTTTGAGCACCAGGTCCGGTTTGCCCATGAGCCATGTCTCGTCATAATGCGGCGCCGCGGGCGCCACTGCAGGATCGCCTTGCGGCATCCTCGCGCTTATCCACCGCTTCAAAACTGCACGATCTTGATCGCTCAATCGGCGAATGTCCGCGAAATCTCCGTAGCCTGGCTCAGGCAACCACGGGGGCATGAAGCGCGATTGGGTGACCGTCAGGATTTGCGGACCCCAGCGTCGCGCGTCGGCATAGGTCAGCAAGCTGAAGGGGCCTCCGCCTCCAGGGTGGTGACAGGTCGCGCAGTTCTTATAGAGAATCGGAGCGACGTCGCGGCTCCATGAGGGCGTGGCGGAACTGGAGGTAGCCAGCGCGTCTGAAGCGTGTCTACCGTCGACTGTTGAAGCGGCCATTGCAACAGTAGCGGCCTGTTGTTGTGAGGTCGCATGCGTGGTAGGCCACAACGGAGAGCCTATCAGACAAACGCATACCGCCATCGCCGGCAAGACCGCAATTGCTTCAACAATCTTCATTTCTGCAGAAAGACGACCGAACACCCCACCGGAGGCCCCGCAGGCTGAGGAATCGGCTTGTCCGCCAGCGCTGCGTCGAGCGCAAGTTCGAGGTCGTGATGGTCGGGCTGCGGTCTCTCATTCCCGATTGCCATGTAACGGTTGTCGACACGCCCCCGATAGATCTGGTGCATCCCTCCGCTGTCCACTCGAAAAATCGCCGCTTCGGGCGTGACTGTGATGTGCGCAAGATGGACCAGCAACTGCTTCGTATCCAGCACAGTCCCCTCTCTTATCGCAAACTCCTGATTGTGCCGCGCGATGACAGAAGCCGTGTCTTCCGGGTTAGGAAAGACCCACCAGACGCGCACGCCTCGAGACAAATACTCATGATTGAGACGCGCAATTTCAGGCACGTAACGGTTGCAGATGGGGCAGTCGCTGGCCGCAAAAATCAGCACCACGAGCCGGGTATCCGGTCCAGCGAGTTCGCGAACCGGCTGGCCGTGCAAATCCACACCATATGGCTCAGCCGAATGCACACGCGCGCAGCTGAGTGCCAGAATTAAGGCAATGAGTGCGAAACGTAGGGAAAGTTTGCGCATGAAATTGTGAGACGTTGACGTTGCCAAGATCTTAACAGACCGGCATTTTCCTGGGGAAATCTCAAAACGATCAAAGCCCGAGCTTGGACCAGAGATCGTCGATCCTTGCCTTCGTAGCCTGATCCATCTCGATCATCGCCGGCCATGGACGCTCGAATCCCTCGGCCTTCCACTTCCGCGTCGCATCGATCCCCATCTTCGACCCGTAGTTCGGCATCCGCGACGAGTGATCCAGCGAGTCCACCGGCCCCAGCGTGAACTGAATGTCCCGCTCCGGGTCGATGTTATTCGTCACCCGCAGAACCACCTCTCCGATGTCCTGCACGTCGCAGTCTTCATCCACCACCACGATGCACTTGGTAAACATCGCCTGCCCCAGCGACCAGATCGCGTTCATCACTTTGCGCGCCTGCCCCGGGTAGCTCTTCTTGATCGACACCAGCATCAGGTTGTGAAATACACCCTCGACCGGCAGGTTGATGTCCACAATCTCTGGAATCGTCAGCTTCATCGCCGGCAGAAAAATCCGCTCCACCGCCTTGCCCATCCACGCATCTTCCATCGGCGGCTTGCCCACAATCGTCGCTGCATAGACCGGATCCTTTCTATGCGTGATACACGTCAGGTGAAACACCGGATACTCATCCGTCATGGTGTAGAAACCCGTGTGATCGCCGAAGGGCCCTTCGCTGCGCAACTCACCCAGTTCGACGTAGCCCTCCAGCACAATCTCCGCACTTGCCGGCACCTCGAGGTCCACCGTCTCGCACTTCACAATCTCCACCGGCTTGCCCCGCAGAAAACCAGCGATCATGAACTCATCAACTTCAGGAGGCGCGGGCACAATCGCCGCAAATGTCGTCGCCGGTTCAGTCCCAATCGCCACCGCAACCTCCAGTCGCGATCCCTTTAGATTCCCCATCGCCACCTGCGGAATCCCGCCAATCGGTCCATCGGGAATCGTCACGGCACCGCCCGCCGACTCCGCCATCGCCGCCACTCTTGCAGACGCTGAACCTGCCGCATCGGCAGTCCAGGAAGCTGCCGTCCGCATCGCCTCGCGATAGTGCTCCGCTGCTACCTTTTGCCGCTGCCAATGCATCCCGGTCGTCTGCCCGTCGTACACCTGCATCCGATACATACCGATATTGCGCCTTCCCGTCCGCGGATCCTTGGTATGCACGCACGGCAGCGTAATGAACCGCCCGCCGTCATACGGCCAGCACTTCAAAATCGGAAACGCATTCAAATCAAAGTTGTCGCGCAGAATCACTTCTTTGCACGGCGCTTCTTTAGCCGTCACCGTCTTCGGAAACGCAGCCGTCAGCGCGCCCAGTTGCGGCAGCATCTTCAGCTTGTCGAAGAGCCCCGTCGGCGCCTTCACATTCATCAGCCCCTTGATGCGTTCGGCAATCTCATCCAGCCGCTCCACGCCCAGCGCCATCGCCATCCGCCGCTCGCTGCCGAACTGGTTCATCAGCACCGCATGTCCCGGAAAGCCCTTCACATTCTCAAACAGCAGCGCCGGACCTCCGGGAGCGTACTTCCCCTTCATCGAAGGGGTCTTTTCCCTGCTCCCTATTCCCTGTTCCCTGTTCCCTGTTTTTGACACCCGGTCAGTGATCTCCGTGATCTCCAGTTCCGGCGACACCTCCTCGCGAATCCGTTTGAGTTCGCCGTTCTTCTCCAGTGTCCTGATCCAGTCGCGCAGATCGTCGTATGCCAACGCAGTTCTCCAGGCGGTTGTTTGCGTCCCAACAAGCCTTTTGTGCCTCTTGGGCTGTCGCAGCTTCCCCATTCATACTAAGGCTTGAACCCGAGATGACTTTGGTTTCCCCAAAACCCCGCACCAAACCACAGCGCTCAAATGCCCGCATCTAAGCCAAAAGAACCACACACCCCTCACGAGGACTTCGCCATGCCAACTGTCCCGGTCGTTCCCTGCCATCCCTACTTCAAGCTGCGCCGACTCACACCCCACTTCCAGATCGGTCTCGAAGCACCCGCGCCCTGGAATGTCCCCAATCTCTGCGCCGCCTACAATTGGCCCACCGGCCTCGCAGGCGGAGGTATCATTGCCATCGTCGAACTCGGCGGCGGATGGGTGCAGTCCGACATGAACCAGTACTTCCAGTCCATCAACCAGCCCGTCCCACAGGTCACCGATGTCTCCGTCGACGGCACGCAAAACAGGCCTAACCAGAACACCGGCTCCGCCAGCGATCCCGACTACGAAGTTGCGCTCGACATCCAGGTAGCCGCCGCAGCTTACTACGCTCGCGACCGGCAAGCCCGCCACCATCCGCATGTACTGGTCGCAGGACATCGCCTCCGCCGTGCAAAAAGCCGCCAATGATGGCTGCGACGTCTGCTCCATCTCCTGGGGCGCTGACGAGGCCACCTGGGGCACCGAGGCTGCCGATGAAATGGAATCTGCTGCCTCCGATGCCACGCAACTCGGTATGGTCGTCTTCGCCGCCGCCGGCGACAACGATTCCAGCGACGGCGGCCCGACCCCTGCGAATGTCGACGCCCCTTCGTCCTGCCCGCACGCCGTGAGCTGCGGCGGCACCTACAAAACCAGCACCGTCGAAACCGTCTGGAACGACAGTCCCGGCCAGACCAACGGCGAAGGCACCGGCGGCGGCTACTCAACCATCTTTCCAGCACAAAGCTGGCAAATCGGCGCGCCCCCGCCGCCCGCTAACTCGCCCTACGGCAAAGGCCGCATGGTCCCAGACGTCTCCGGCGACGCCGACCCGAACACTGGCTACAACGTCGTCGTCCACGGAGAAACAACCGTCGTCGGCGGAACCAGCGCGGTCGCTCCGCTCTACGCCGGCCTCTTCGCAGCCTTCGGAAAGAAATTCGGCTTCGTCACGCCATCGCTCTATCAGAACCAGGGTGACTTCAACGACATCACCAGTGGCGGCAACGGCCTTTACAACGCCGCCCCCGGTCCCGACCCCTGCACCGGCATAGGCTCCCCCATCGGCAACAAACTCGCCACCCTCTTCGTCAAGCCCGCCTAAAGGCGGCGCGTCAAGCCAGCCGAACCACTCAACACAAGCCTGGATGCCGATCCCTGCCGCAGTGTCATCGCGGCCGCAGTTGTCATCGCGGCGAGGATAGGAAGCCACACTCTCTCACCCAATTCCCACCGATCTGGCGTCCCCGCAGGCAACTGCTTCGCCGCAACCTGCTTCTCCCCCTCAGGTCAAAGCTGATCGGACATCATGAAATTCTCCCAAACCGGCCTCATTCGACTTATCGCCGTTTTCAAGCTGTTCAAAGCGGCTCTCCTTATCGGGGCCGGTGTCGGCATTCTGAAGCTCATGCACAATGACGTCGCCACTCAGCTCCAGCATTGGGTCGCCAGGATGGGCTTCGATCCAGGAAGCCGCTACGTCAGTCTCGCTATTGAGAAGGCGACCGCTCTTTCGCCCCGCAAGATCAAGGATTTCGGAGTCGTAAGTTTCATCTATGCAGCCCTCTTCCTCACCGAGGGCATCGGTCTATGGCTCTTGAAGCGCTGGGCTGAGTGGTTCACGGTTGTAATTACCGCTTCGCTGGTACCGGTTGAGATTTATGAAATCTACCGCCACCCAAGTCCGATCAAGATCCTCGTCCTGATCGTCAACATTGCTGTGGTGGTATATCTCCTTTACCGAATCAAGCACGAATCGCGAAAACCCGGGGATGAGGCCCCACCCGCACCAAGCACAATCAGCGTTTCGCATTTTTGAAAGAGTCATCAGCGCCCCATTACTTCCTGCCCGTTCCCCAAACGCAAATCAGCCCCGAAGGCATCCACCATCGGGGCCGATCTCGACCAAAAGATAAGGAGAAGTAAACGCTGCTTGTCGGCGTCACATTCAGCCTGCGATCCGGAACCTGCGCCGGATCCTCGCGCCGGCCCACCGATGCAACATCGGAAAGTCCAGTTCGATTCGCTTCCCGCCCGATTTGACGGATTGGAAGTTGGTTCGCAAAGTATATCCAAACCCATCAAATTGCGAACCCTTACAAAAGTCACCGCCGCCGTTCAGCGAAATTGCCGGGACCGACTTCGTTCCAACCGTCTTCCAGGATTACCGCCCCGCATGCCCGATCTCCGCCACCTGCACCAGCGGATGCACCGGCGGAATCGCATCCAGCGGAAACCCCAGCCTCTTCCACTCGTCGTATCCCCCGCGCAACGGCCGTACTCGTTCAATCCCAAGCTTGTGCAGCGTCATCGCCGTCTTCGCCGCTGTAGCCTCGCTCGGGCAAGTGCAAAACAGCACCACATCCCGGTCCCGCGGAATTTCAAGATGCCGCGCCGCCAACGCATCCGGCGAAAAATGCATCGCCCTCGGCAGCGTGAATGGCTCAGCCATCAGTTCCAGCGGATGCCGCAAGTCCACGATGTACACCTGCTCACCCGCATCGAGTTGTGCCTTCAGTTCCTCCGGCTCCAGTCGCGACGCCACCAGCTTCTTCAGCACCGACCGCCGCCGATACACCCGAACAGCAAAGAACCCCAGCACGCCGAGTACAAGCAGCACACCCGAGAAGCGTCCCACCCAGTTCAGCATGCCCGGATTCCGCTTCAGCGCATCGCCAAAGAGTCTTCCCCCGGTCAACAGGGCAAGCAGCCACAGGGAAGCCCCAATTCCGTCGAAGAACAGGAACCGTTCCAGGCTCATCCCGTTCTCGCCCGCCACGGGAGCCGCCAGCGTCGCCAGGCCCGGCACAAACTTCGCGAACATCAGCATCACGCTGCGCCGCCGTCCAAACGAGTCCTGCGTGCGCCGGACGCAGATGGTCGGCTCCATCGAAAGTTTGCACAGGATGCGGAGCACATGGTGCCCATAGCGCCTCCCGATCAAAAACCAGCTCGTATCCGCGGTCATGCACGCCAGGAACCCGGCCAGGAACGCCGCGCCGAAGCTGAGCTGGTGCTCCGCCGACAAGCCGCCCGCCGCCAGCAGCACTGGTGTCGCCGGCAGCGGTATCCCAAACTGTTCGACCAGAACCCAGCCGAAGAGCAGCAGATAACTGTACGTAAGAAGAATGTGTTCGGGGAGAGCCATTGTCCGAGTCCATTTGCTGCTCTGGGTTGGTCGAAAACCGGGCAAAAACCTCAAGTACCCGTTGACCTCACTCTATCCGATGATGATGAGCCGAATTCGTTTCAAATCAATCGAGCCTGAGCGCCCCCGTCCGAGTTCGTTAGGGCGGTGCGAGGTCGTGCCGTTCAGTCAGTGCTCAACCTGCCGCGAACTGGACTCCCAACACCGTGACATCGCCTTCCTGTCCAAACCTCCGCACGTGCTCCACGATTGCCGACGCGTACTGGCCGCTGATCGCTCGCGCGCGGTGGAACCCGAACAGCTCCTTCGCCAGATTCGTTCCTTCAGCACGAATGGTCTCCCATGCGATATTCCGCTTCGCCGGCAAGCCCCGGCGGCAGCGAGCCTTCCAGATTCATCTCATTGCGTTCCGATAGGGCGGCAGACGTCCGGCGTTCGCTATCCGCATCTGCCCGCAGGGACTCAGTTCGTCAACTAAGGCCGGTCGCGAGACGGACTCCGGAACGCCCGATAAAATACCCGCAAACACATGGAAAAAAGGAACCTATTTCCAGTGTATGGGTACGGTATCCAAGCCCGTTCAACAAATCTCTGCCCCCCAGAGGCTGACTCTCCGTCCGCGGGGCGTGCCCATCGCCCACTACACTTGAGATTGCCATGACCGAAAGCGTGCTCCTCATTCCGCCCGTCGCCCGCAAGCAACATACGGAAACCACACTCCACGGCATCACCCTCACCGACGACTATGCCTGGCTGCGTGACAAGGACAATCCCGCAGTCACCGCCTACCTCGAGGCTGAAAACGAATACGCCGAAGCGGTTACCGCGGGCCTCGCCCCTCTTCGCGACCAGCTCTACAACGAGATGCTCAGTCACATCAAGCAGACCGACGAATCCGCTCCCTATCGCGAAGGCGACTGGTGGTACTACGTCCGCACCGAAGAAGGCAAGCAATACTCCATCTTCTGCCGCAAACGCGGCTCCGTCACTAGTCCCGTGGATCCTGAACAAATCATCCTCGATGGCAATCAGCTCGCGGAGGGTCAGGCATTCTTCGCCATCGGCGCTACCGACATTTCCGACGACGGCCGCTGGCTCGCCTACACCACTGACCTCACCGGATTCCGCCAGTACACACTCCACATCAAGGACCTCGAAACGGGCGAAACCCTCCCCGGCGAAGTCCTCCGCGTAGGCTCCGTCACGTGGGCCGCCGACAACTCCACCCTTTTCTACTCCGTCGAAGACGAAGAGCAGAAGCGCCAGTTCCAGCTCTTCCGCCACACTCTCCACACACCACACATCGACGACGTACTCGTCTATCAGGACGACGACGAACGCTTCAACATCGGCGCAGGCCGCACCCGCGACGGCAAATTCGTCATCCTCGAATCCGGTAGCCACACCACTACCGAGTGCCTTGTTCTTCCCGCCGACCAGCCCACCAGCGAATTCAAAGTCATCAGTCCCCGCGAAGACGAGCACGAGTACTCCGTCGACCATCGCAACGGCCAGTGGTACATCCGCACCAACGATCGCGGCCGCAACTTCCGCCTCGTCACCACGCCCGTCGATGCCCCCGCGCGCGAAAACTGGATCGAGCAAATTCCCCACCGCGATACCGTGATGCTTGAGGACATCGATCTCTTCTCCAGCTTCTTCGTCGCATGCGAACGCGAAGACGGCCTGCCCCGCCTGCGGCTCTGGAAGTTTCAGGACCAGAGCCCCGCGGCCCATCCTTCCGGCGAAATCGCCTTCCCCGAGCCCGCCTACAGCGCCTCGCCCGGCATCAACCGCATTTGGGAAACGACACAATTCCGTTACGGCTATCAGTCGCTCGTGACCCCGGGTTCCGTCTACGAATACAACCTCGAATCGCGCGAATCGATCCTGCTCAAACAGCAAGAAGTGCCCGGCGGCTTCGACCGCACACTCTACGCCAGCGAGCGCATCCACGCCACTGCCCCCGACGGCGTTCAAGTTCCCATCTCACTCGTCTACCGAAAGGACAAACGCGAACCAGGCCGTAGTCCGCTCTACGTCTACGGATACGGCTCCTACGGCTACTCGCTCCCGCTCGGCTTCAACTCCAACCGCCTCAGCCTTCTCGATCGCGGCGTCGTCATGGCCTACGCCCACATCCGCGGCGGCGGCGACCTTGGCAAACCCTGGCACGACGCCGGCAAAATGCTCGTCAAGCGCAACACCTTCACCGACTTCATCGCCGCTCGTCCAGCACCTCACCGCCAGCGGCTACGGCGACCCAACCCGCGTCGCCATCGAGGGCGGCTCCGCCGGCGGCCTGCTCATGGGCGCCGTCACCAACTTCCGCCCCGATCTCTTCCGCGCCGTCCTCTCTCACGTCCCCTTCGTCGACGTGATGAACACCATGCTCGACGCTTCGCTTCCGCTCACCGTCCCCGAGTACGAAGAGTGGGGCGATCCGAACAATGAACTTTACTTCAAGTACATGCTCAGTTACTCGCCCTACGATAACTTGAAGCCCGCGAGTTACCCGGCCATGTTAGTCAAGACCTCGCTTAACGACAGCCAGGTCATGTACTGGGAACCCGCAAAGTATGTAGCCAAACTCCGCACCCTGAAAACCGACAACCAACCCGCTCCTTCTCGTCACCAACATGGAAGCCGGCCACGGCGGTGCGAGCGGCCGCTACGACTACCTGAAAGAGATCGCCTTCGACTACGCGTTCCTGCTTCGAGAACTGCACGTAGTGTGACCCTCGATACAGACCTTTACCGCACTTGGCGAATAAGTGTTTTGGCGGAAGTTTCGAATCTGGCCAAAGCTTGTGGTAAAGTCCGGTCTTGAAAGGGCACGGCTCGGGGAACCCACATAGTGGGTTGCGTGCCGTAAAGACCGCAGATTGAAGGCGGCTATAGCCCCTGAGTGAAGATTTTCTTTCGACTATTCAGCTTCTGACAAACGGTAAGGAGGGAGTTTTGTTCTTTCGCCTGCTTGCTTTGCTCGTTCTCCTCAGCAGTTTCAAATACTCACAGATGCCAATGCACCCGCACCCAACCCGCAACCTGCCGACCCCAAAATTCGCCCTGTTCCCACCGATCTCGCGGGCACTCCATACAGCGAGTCGGCGGACCAGAAAATTGTCACGGCTTCAGTGCGCCCGTGCCCTGAAGACCCCGCAAGCGAAATACACGCGAGAGGCCGCGCGAGAAGCAGGATTCGAGGCGCGTCTGCCTCGTCTCGCTCATCGTCGATGCAAACGGAGTACCGCAGAATCCAAAGGATCTGTCCGAGACCAGTTGGTTACGGGCTGGACGCAGCAGCGCTCGATGCCATCAGGAAATCCCGTTTCAAGCCAGCAATGTCATGACGAAAAAACCTGTTCCTGCTGATCGATGACAAGTCGCAAACGTGAATTTTCGGCTTTATCGCAGCCGCGACTGATGCGCCCACAACCCCAGCCCCGGATTGGAGACAAAAAATAGCTCCTCGCCATCCAGCTTGTTATAACCATGCGATAACTTATCTGGGTTATAGTGCTCCGACATCTCGGCATAGTTGCCGTAATTGAATCCGACGCCTTCGATCTCTTCTCGACTAAGTCGCCCCGGACACCACGTAATCTTGAACCGGCCCTCCGACGATCCATGAATCAGATGCGCCGCCGCACCTAGTTCCGCCGCCAGGTCTGCATTCGCCTCAACCGCAGCCAGCGTCGCCGGAGTTCCGCGATATCCGTACTTGCGAATCAGCCCGTCAATGCACTTGTCCTCGCCGAACTCCCGAACAGCGGGCGCAAGAACAATCAGCTCCGCGCCGTCCGCCAGTGCCATCCGCGTCCGATACACCGCCTTGTTCCCCAGCCACGTCGAATGAAATTCATGCGGGTCGAGATAGACCACCGCCTTCTTGATCGGCTCCGCAACCAGCTCAAAGTTCACCTTCAGACTCAACTCTGCCGCGCGATGGAAACACTCGACATCGTCGCCAATGAACAAGCCGCGCACCGCCAGACCGCCGTCGGTGCGCCGTCCCACAACCGTCTGCACATACACAATCGGCAGATCGTGCAGGAAGTGATCCGAAGCATAATTCAGCACCGCGCGTACCGGATTCTCGGCGCGCCCCATGATGCGCTCCATTCCATATACAGCGCCCAGGTAATGGCTCAGGTTGATTCCCTGCCTTCCACCTGCGCCGACCAGAATGTTCTTGTTGTAGTTGGCCATCCCGATCACTTCATGCGGAACTACCTGCCCGATCGAGAGAATCAGATCGAACGCGCCCTGCGAAATCAGCCGATTTGTCTGCGCCGGCCAAGCCACGTTCAGCTTTCCCTCTGACTGCTGATAGACGAACTCCGCTGGCACTTCGCCCAGCGTCTCCACATCCGTTCGCCAGTTGTGGACCTTGAACAGCTCCTGCGGCACACTGGGATACATATGATCTATCTGCTCTGGAGTCATCGCCGCATGTGTTCCGATCGCCGGCAACACCGCCTTCAGCCGTTCGCCAAAATACTGCCATGCTGCGCAAGTCAACGGCCCCGCCTGCGAGTGCAGCCGCGTAATATCCGGTGGCACAGCCAGCACGCGCTCGCGTTGTCCCAGTTTCCCAAGGCTTTCGGCAAGCAGCTCTGATAACTGCTGCGTTGCCAGCTCAGCATCTACAGCACCAACGGAACAATACAATGCCATGCGCTTAACTCTAAACCAACGGCACAATTCGCACTGCTCGGATCGCGCTGTCCCCGGTGGCAAAGTCTGGTTCGAGCCATCGGGAATGAAGTCTACGACTTCCATAGCGCCGGAAAACGGCTCGGGGAGCGATGGCGAGTGCCCAGCGGCATCACCCGGTCAGAAATGTATAAACGGTGGCAAACCTGATCCAGAATCGTGCATCGCTATATCGAACGCCTCGATCATCCGCGTGCGCAGATGGGATTCGATTGCGATATGAATGTTTTGCGGAGGTCAGATGTCTAAATCATTGTTGGCGCCCTGTAATACGCGAGGTTTGAACCTCATGTGAAGATAGAGCAACCTTATCGCCGTCACTGAGGGTCGATCGGACCGTGGTTGCGAGGCATCTCTCGCTGGCCACCGAGAGCTTTGAATGTGAACTGAATCGAGCGAGGGGAGATTCTAATGAGGCGCCTTGAGGTCGCGTTCTTCGTGCTAGTCCTGGTGGCGGCGCGGTGCCATGCGCAGATTCCGCCGTCGCACGCGCCGTGGGTGTCAATCAGCTGGCAGGCGCCGCCGGCCAAGAGGGGGTGGGGTGGCTGCACCGCGAAATCACCCTGCAGTTACGTCATCAGCCGCGCGACGATCGCCAGCGGTACGCGCTCGTGCCCCCCGACCTCCGGAACGTTCTACGCGAAGGTGGGCACCACAAGCAACAACACGCTGACCTTCTCTGACACGACTGTTTCGCGGGGGACACAATACTGCTGGATCGTGCAGACGCAACAGGGAACGGCGCCTGTGCTGACTAGCCAGCCTTCGACCCCTTCGAACCACGGCATGCCGCTGCTGATTCCCGCCGTCCCGCTGGCTCCCGCCGTTCGCAATACCTCCGACCTTGTGGATGAGCCGTAAAGCGCCTCCGCTCGCACAGGATCCCTCGCCGCGCATAGGGGACCGTGCGCTGGACGCAAGGACCGGGTACCCTAATATCCTCAACGGGCAAAGTAGGTTGCCACCAGCGCACTGGAGAAGACTGCCGCGACAAGCCAAAGTGTCGCAACTGCGACGAATGCAACGACCGCGGCGGGCGATCTCACCTCATCCTTCCTGCTCATTTCGGCGGCCTCGGCACGCTGACGGCATTCAGCGAGCACATCCGGAGGAACCATCTTTCGAAGTACAAGCACCCCCAGGAAGAGAACCAGAAAATCGTCGAGGAATCCGATGACCGGTATGAAGCTTGGAATGAGTTGAATGGGGCTAAACAGGTAGCCTGAAGTGCACACTGCAACCAACCGCGCAGGCCAACCCACGCGGGGATGTCTGAATGCAAAGTAGAAGACTCGTGCATCTTTCTTGAGTCGCTGCGCCTGTTGCGTCCAGTTCATCATGTAAATTCCCTCTGGCGCGTGCGGCCTGGCAAGAGCGCAATCACCTCTTGAAGACCGGATTCTATGCCGGCTCGCCCAATAGCCGCACCTGTCTGAATTGACAATAGGCACCCAAGCAAGTGTGTGTTGCAGTACAGGATAGTGCGGTCCGGAAGACAGAGAAGAACTGCCGCGCGATGGGTGTTAGACCCAAAAAGGGGATGCGGAGATGTCTCTTCTGAACGCTCTACCAGTCAATTCTCCGCCGTGCTTTCACCTGCTTGCGAAGCCGAGCGGGTCCACCTGCAACATCGACTGCAAGTATTGTTTCTTCCTGTCAAAAGAGGCGCTCTATCCAGACGAAAAGCAGCGGATGTCTGAGGCCACGCTCGAGACTTACATCCGCCAACTCCTGGAGTCGCACCGAACGCCCCAGGTGACGGTCGCCTGGCAAGGTGGCGAGCCGACGCTGATGAAGCTCGAATTCTTTCGCCACTCCGTCGAACTCGTCGAAAAATACAGGCGGTCCGGCCAGACTGTACAACATACGTTTCAGACCAACGGCATACTTCTCGATGACGATTGGTGCGCTTTCTTCAAGGAGCGCCATTTTCTGGTTGGCATCAGCGTTGACGGCCCACGCGAAATCCATGATGCAAACCGGGTCGATCGCGGCGGACAGGGCACCTTCGACCGAGTGATGAGGGGCTGGCGAAAACTACGCGAGCACCGAGTTGACTTCAACATTCTGTGTACGGTCAACTCTGCCAACGAGAATCACGGCCGCACAATCTATCGCTTCTTTCGCGACGAACTGCATGCCGAGTGGATTCAGTTCATTCCGATCGTCGAACGCGCGACGGCAGAGACGATTCAAATCGCCAACCTGGGCTGGAGAGAGCAGCCGGGCCAAAAACGATTGCTCTACACACAATCGGGCAGTCTAGTAACAAAACGCACGGTCGGAGGCGAACAGTACGGCCGATTCCTCGTAGATGTCTTCGAGGAGTGGGTGCGTCACGACGTGGGCCGCGTTTACGTGCAGCTCTTCGACGTGACGCTTGAAAGCTATTTCGGCCGCCACCTTCTGTGCATCCACGCACCGACGTGCGGCTATGGTCCTGCGCTGGAACACAACGGCGATCTCTATTCTTGCGACCATTTTGTCGAACCGCGCTATCGTCTGGGCAACATCCACGAGACTCACATGCTCACGCTCGTATCATCGCCCGAACAGCGCAGATTTGGAGATAACAAGCGCGATTCACTGACCGCGCAGTGCCAGAGTTGCGAGGTCCGTCAGCTTTGCAACGGCGGCTGTCCGAAGGACAGATTTGTGCTTTCGCGCGATGGCGAGCCGGGCCACAACTATCTCTGTGCAGGTCTTAAGCTGTTCTTCACCCACACGCGCCCTGCGATGCAGACAATGGCACAGCTGCTTCAGCAGGGACGCCCGCCTTCAGACGTTATGAAGTTGACGGCTGCTCAGGACAACCGGCGCGGGCGGCATCAACAATGTCCTTGCGGAAGCGGCCGCAAGTTCCGCTCCTGTCATGGCAACAACTCACCCCGCTCCCCGTTCAGTTCGGTTAGCCCTGCGACGGATGTGTCGCAGGTTAAGGAAAACACGACTTCGGACACCGAATCCACATCGCAAACAAATTCGCACGCGCGGCATGAAGCAACCGCATGACATCTCAGTCCACGTCAGTTGATAGAGCAAGGATGCACGCAGTTTGTATTTTGGCCTCGAGTCGGTTTGATCGAGGGCCCTAGGGAGAAACCCGCAATCTCTCGAGATCTTTGCGTTTACCCGGCACACAACAAATTATGAAGGAGGGACAGTGCATTGGCTACAAAGAAACCAAACATCCTGATCCTCTGGGGTGACGACATTGGCTGGTGGAACATCAGTTACAACAGTCGCGGCCAGATGGGCTACCGGACACCGAACATCGACCGCATCGCCAACGAAGGCGTCTCCTTCACCGACTATTACGGCCAACAGAGTTGTACAGCGGGGCGAGCCGCATTCATCACCGGACAGAATCCCATCCGCACGGGGCTGACCAAAGTGGGGATGCCCGGGGCGGATACGGGCCTGCGGAAAGAGGACCCGACGATTGCCGAACTGCTCAAGCCCCTGGGCTACGTCACCGGTCAGTTTGGCAAGAATCATCTCGGCGACAAGGACGAGTTTCTGCCGACCGTGCACGGATTCGACGAGTTCTTCGGCAACCTCTACCACCTCAATGCAGAAGAGGAGCCTGAAGATCCGGATTATCCCAAGGACCCTGCTTTCAAGAAACGCTACGGCCCCCGAGGCGTGCTGCACTGTAAGGCGGACGGCAAAGGCGGACAGACAGATCGAGGATACTGGCCCGCTTACCAGGAAGCGCATGGAAACATTTGACGATGAGGTCACGGAGCGCGCTCTGGGGTTCATCGACAAGGCGCACAAGGCGGACAAGCCCTTCTTCCTGTGGTGGAATACAACAGCCATGCACTTCAGAACTCACTGCGCTGCGAAGCACAAGGGCAAAAGCGGTGGCCAGGGCGACTATAACGATGTGATGGTTGCGCATGACGAGAACGTCGGCATCATGCTGAAGAAGCTCGATGAGCTGGGTATCGCCGACAACACCATTGTGATGTATTCCACAGACAACGGTGTCCACTACAACAGTTGGCCAGATGCGGGCATCACGCCTTTCCGGTCTGAGAAGAACACCAATTGGGAGGGCGGCTGGCGCGTGCCGGCATTCACACGCTGGCCGGCACAGTTCAAAGCGGGCACTGTACTCAACGGCATCGTTTCCATGCAGGATTGGCTCCCGACGTTGCTGGCCGCGGCTGGAGAGGCGGACATAAACAGCAAACTCCTTAGCGGGTATAAGGCAGATGGCAAGACCTTCAAGGTCCACATCGACGGCTTCAACATGCTGCCTTACTTCACTGGCAAGGTGCAAGAAAGCCCGCGGAAGAGCTTCTTCTACGTCAGCGATGACGGCGACATTCTGGCTATTCGGATGGGCGACTGGAAGGTGGTCCTTGGGGAACAACGTGCGAAGAGGCTGCAATGCTGGTTCGAGCCGTTCGTAAAACTCCGTGCGCCAAAAATATTCAACCTGCGCCGGGATCCTTTCGAGCGAGCCGACGAGAACTCAAATACCTACTGGGATTGGGTGATCTCTCACGCGTACATCATCTATGCCATGCAGGCGGTGGTAGGGCAACAGATTGAAGACTTCGTGAAATATCCGCCGCGTCAGAAGCCAGCCTCGTTCAACCTGGACGAAGTGATGCGCAAACTGGAGGAAGCGGGCAGTGGCGCCCTCCATTGAAATGACAGCCACGGCCTCCGCCTTCTTGTAAAACCGAAGTGAGAATCAAGGGTTCCAGTCACAAATCGGAACCCCTTGATTTCTCGACTTTATGCTCAATTTGGGCTGGACAATCTGCGGTTGTGATCATGGTGGCTGACGTGTGCCTCAACGATTCAGATGAGTCGGAATCGATATCGCTCAAGTTGCTCCGTCTCTATCCATACTTCGAGTTTAAGGGTCCGCTTCACGAATGAGAGTCGTCCGGCCGGGTCACCCTCCAAAGTTGCCAAACCAAGCTCAACGGCTTCCGCATAGGCGACGCCTACTTCTTTGTATCGTTTCCGCCATTTGTAGAATGAATCAACCGCGCGAACCTCCGTCTCGAAGCCTCCTTCACACGGCTTGATTGTGGGAACCACTTTCATCCTGGGCATAGCACAACCTAACATTTTCCTGTTCCGCGGCTCAATTCCATCTTCACGTAGTTCGGCGGGGCGGACTCCCCACAGGGTGCAAATGTGGACATCCTTCGTTAGCCCGTCTCATTCCTCTCCGTTTGGTCTGCCACGCTTTCACGCTCCAGAGCGCCGTCTTATGTGGAACGGGGACGGTTCGGAGAACCGAGTTTCCCAAAGTTTTGCTTCGGACTCGAAACAACTGAATACGCAGAGGTGAAATCTGTATAAACGACTGATTTGAGGGATTGGTGGGCGGTCAGGGACTCGAACCCCGGACTTCCTGCTTGTAAGGCAGGCGCTCTAACCAACTGAGCTAACCGCCCCCAAAGGCGGAGGCCAACCGGCGGCCCTCACTCATCATAACAGCGGACACGTTCCCCGGTTGATTCCCCGACGTTTCCGGATACCCCATCCGCGCCGCCAATCTCATCCCGGATTGATAAGCTAGTCCTCGTGCCCCGACTTATCGTGAACGCCGACGACTTTGGCCTTGCTCCCGGTGTCAATCGCGCCATCCTCGAGCTTCACGCTGCCGAAGTGCTCACCAGCGCTACCCTTATGGCGCAGGCTGCCGCCACTGAAGAAGCCGTGAACATGGCTCTGGCCATGCCGACCCTCGGAGTGGGGTGTCATATCGTCCTCGTCGACGGGGCGCCGGTTTCCGACAAAATGAAGATTCCTTCCCTGGTCGATCGAACCACTGGGTTCTTTCATCCCACTCTCGGCAGCTTCTTGAGTCGGCTGTTCACAGCACGCACCCGCAGTGCGGAGATCGAAGCGGAAGCCGCAGCGCAGATCGCCTTGCTGCAGAGTTATGGCCTCCGCCTTACGCATGTCGACACCCACAAGCACATGCACATGTTTCCGGCGATTCTGCGACCTGTGATTCGCGCGGCAAAGGCGGCTGGCATCTTCGCCATACGCAACCCGTTCGAGCCTCTATGGAGCCTGAACGCCACCACCAATGCACCCGATGTGCGGCGCGCCGAGGTCATCCTGCTTCGCCGATTCGAAGCAAAGTTTCGCCGCATCGTTCGGGAAGAGGGGCTCCAAACAACCGATGGAGCTGTCGGAGTTCTCGCAACGGGCACCGTGAACATCGCGACTGTCAATACGCTCATCACCGCCATGCCCGAGGGCACCTTCGAGTTGGTCTCTCACCCCGGCTATCGCGATGAGTGCCTGGCCCGGGCCAACACCCGGCTTCTCGAATCGCGTGAGATCGAACGCAATGCTCTCATGGCTATCAAGGATTTCCGAGGCATTGACCTCATCTCATTTGCCTCGCCTCGGTAACTCAGTCGAATCGAAAACAGCAGGCTGAGACCACTTCGATGACAGGTTCTGCATCCTCACCGAGACCCAAAACGTCAAACCGAAGCAGGCGGCTCTCAAAACCGAATAAGAATTCACGGTTCCGCAGATTAACCTTTGTCAGGTGGCACTTTCTTTGGAAATGCGGCCATAGAGACTCGATCTGAAGGCACCAGCTTCGGAAAAACAAAAAGCTGCTTGAAAGCAAGGCGGCGACATGCGCATCGGCATCACCTGTTATCCCACCTACGGCGGCTCGGGCGTAGTGGCCACTGAACTCGGCATCGAACTTGCCGCATCAGGCCACGAGGTTCATTTCATCTCCTACTCGCAGCCCTTCCGCCTCAGCGGTCGTGACGACGGCATCTTCTATCACGAGGTCCCCGTCTCCAGCTACCCGCTCTTCGAGTTTCCCCCGTACGATCTGGCCCTGGCCTCGCGCATGGCGGAGGTTGCCGAGTTCTGCGATCTCGATCTGCTCCACGTTCACTACGCCATTCCGCACTCCGTCAGCGCCCTGCTCGCGCGCCAAATGCTGGCGACACGCGGCCGCAAACTGCCCTTTGTCACCACTCTGCATGGCACCGACATTACCCTCGTCGGCCTCGATCGAAGCTACCTGCCCATCACGCGCTATTCCATCCAGGAAAGCGACGGCGTGACCAGCATTTCAACCTATCTGAAAGACAAAACCGTCACCGACTTCGGCATATCCCGACCCATTGAGGTCATTCCGAACTTCGTGAATTGCGATGTCTACACGCCCATTGCCGACGAAGAACATCGAGCAAAAGCGCGAGCTAAGTTCGCCCGTCCCGACGAAGCCATCTTTATCCACTTATCAAATTTTCGCCCCGTCAAGCGCGTCGTAGATGTCGTAAAGGTCTTCGCACAGGTTGTGCGCGAAGTGCCGGCTCAACTGATCCTAGTCGGGGATGGTCCCGATCGCTCCGCAGCCGAGTGGCTGGCGCACGATCTCAAAATCAACGACAAAGTTCACTTCCTCGGCAAACAGGACCGCGTAAACGAACTGCTGCCGCTGGCCGACCTGATGGTCATGCCTAGCGCGCTCGAGTCGTTCGGACTCGCCGCTCTTGAAGCCATGGCCTGCAAAGTTCCCACCATCGCCACGCGCGTCGGCGGTGTGCCGGAACTCATTGAAGACGGCGTAACAGGCCTGCTCTTTCCCGTCGGGAACGTGGACGAAATGGCCGCAGGGGCTACCTCGTTACTGAAAGACCGTGCCAAGTTTGATGCAATGCGCGACGCCGCTCGCAAAGATGCGCAAAAGCGCTTTTGCGCTTCCTTGGTGATTCCCCAATACGTCAAGTATTACGAACAGGTGCTCGGCAGCTAGGAACTTCCAGAGGGCACTCGGTTACTGCACGCGGTCCGCTTCGAATCGCGGAGAAAATCCGACCCGGTCCCAGAACTCCTTCACCAACGCGACTGTTTCCTCAGTGGCTTGCGGCGGAGTTCGCAGCAGGATTTCGACGCCGTTTCCTCGTTCCGCGACTTCGCTCATCGATGCGTTGGTGAGCTCTTGTACATTTGCCACCAAAGCGACGCACTTCTCTGCTCGATACGTGCACGACGCAAGGTCCGTGATCGAGAGCCTCCGAGTCGGAGTGATCAAAACGGTGCGCGGAGGAGCCATCCGGTCGAGCAGACAGAAGATTTCCAGCTTCGACTCCAGCTCATCCGGCACACAGTCAATCGCCAGGTCGGCCTCGCGCACAGCCTCTTCAATGGTCGAGGCAAACTTCACTTTCGGCATCGCCGCCGGACCCAATTGTTGTCGCAGATACTCCTGCGCATGATGCAGATTCGCAGGCATCACGTCTTCAAGCAGCACCGTGTAACCAGCGCGGGCGGCAGCCAGCGAGAGCCAGCGGCCCAGCGGCCCGGCTCCAATAATGGCAACTTGCATTGTCTTCCGGATTACTTTGAGGTAAGGGCTTTGGCCACGTCTTCCGCATTCGGGCTGGAGTGCACGAGATGTTCGGCAATCCGCGCGCGCTCCTCAGCAGAAAGCGTCGGTACAAGGGCAAGGATGCGGCGCAACGTCACCGCAACATCATCGATATAGTTCATCAGTCGAATGGCTTCACCAGACAGCGGCATTGGGGTCCTCTTGATTGAAGTCAGTTCTCATTGTAGGCGGTGCGGCCGCGTAGGGAAAGTTGTACCGGCCACGCGAGCGCGCGGCTCAATTCTGGGGGGCTTATCCGTTACTGGTCAAATCGCAGAAGGGTCGAGATCATCCCTTTTGCCAGCTCGTCTGTCTGCTCGGTTGTAAGAGTGGTCTGCGAGAACCATGCCGTTGAGTCGACGTCGTCGCGCGTCAGAACGATCAGTTCATATTGCCGCTCGAATCCAAGCACTTTGCCTGTGAAGATAACCTTCTTCTTCTCGGGATCAAACTGAATCACGATTCCCTGATCATCTTCGCGTCGGATTTCCAGCTGATTCTCATCTGGCATCGCTCCGCGCAATACCGATCGACCGGCCTTTGTGTTAATGCCCTCGCAACGAATCGAAAACACATCGCACAGTGCATCCCACTGCTGCGGAAGCTGCTGGAGCAAGAGAGCCGCCCTGGCGTCGGCTATCCGTTTAATTTCAACGGCTACGGTCCGCTTCGGCTCATAGTTTCCCAACTCTTCCTCTTCCCAAGTCAAAGGGCCCTTTTTCTCCGCAGGCCCGGCGGCGCCGCTCACGGGCTTTGTGACCTCGGCGATACGCTTGGAAATCACGTCAGATGAGGTTTTGGTGGTCATGTGCGTGGCAGATCTGCTTACCCGATGTTAAGCGCAAACGCAGTTCTTTAGATTGCGAATCAAAACCGGAGTAACAGTACTTTTTGGGGATGTCAGAACCTAAAGCACCCTCGGAGTCCACAGGGCCGAAAAGGTCTGGGTGCCATATCAAAATCGCTCCCGGATACCTTGTGATAACAGGAAGCAGCTGAGCGGTTTGTCGGATTTTGCAGAATCTGGGAGACCATAATCGTGCTCGATCCCTCGACAGAAACGATAAGGCGGCCCACCCTCCCACAAGGAGTGGACCGCCTCATCGCATTCCGGACTAATTTGCTTGCCGGCCGGAAAGTCTTAAAGCGTCCGCTTGAAGAGCGGCGTAGCGATCAGCAGGGTGCCAATTCCAAAAGCAAACAGGAACAGCAAATCCCCGCGTATCGCTACAAACCCGCCATCCTTCAGCAGAATTGCCTTGAATCCGTGAATTGCGTATGTGAAGGGATCGACAATCGCAATGGCCCGTAACCATGGCGGAAATGCAGCAATCGGATAAATCGCGCCCGACGGAAAGAACAGCAGCGTATTCAGCACGCCAAACATCGCGCGCGGCACCAGCGGATCATCCACCCGCACCATCATCAGAAACATCATTCCGTTGAACGCGATCGAGACTCCCACAATCAGCAGAAGGAGCTGCAGCATCGCCATTGGGTGAAAAATCACACCCAACCCCGCCATCAACGATCCGATCACCGTCAGCGAAATCCCCGCCAGCACGGCCTTGATTGCCCCGGCCGCGTTGAGCCCCATCACCAGTTCGAGCTTGCTGATCGGCGTCACAAGGTATCCCTCGTGCACACCGCGCGCTTTGTCGTCGATGTAGAGCATTCCGCCGCCGATCATCACGGAGATGTACATCGCCAGCGCGATCGATCCGGATAGCAGATACTTCATGTACTCGACATACGGATACAGCTCGACAATCTCCAGCGCGATATTCTTCACCACGCGATCCTGAATCACCGGCTGATTCAACGCATCAACCAGCGATTGCATCTCGCTTTCCAGCGACCCGCTAAGAAACTGATCGGAGTTGTCTACCACCAGCCCGATGCTCGGCGCATCCTGCGCATACACGCGACGCGAGTATTGCGCCGGGATGATCACGGCCGCGTCCACTTTCCCGGTCCGGACATCCTCGCGCGCTTGTGTTTCATCGTCGTAATTGACCGTCGTAAACGTTGCGATATTTACCGCGATCGAATCGAACGCCTCGCGCACCCTCAGTGCCTGCGGACCGTGATCGTAGTCGACAACCGCAACCTTCGCCCCGCGAATCTTCCCGCCAAACGCATTTCCCAGAATGATGAGCTGCACCAGGGGCAGCATCATCGACATGATCATCAGCACCGGCGAGCGAAAAAACTTGCGCATCTCGCGCTCGACAATAGCCAGAAATCTATTCATGGTTGCGCTCCCGGACGCGGCGGCATAGTAAAGACTGACTTAACCTGCTCATCGCGCAACTGGCGACCCGTATAGTGCACAAAGACGTCGTCCAGCGAGGTGTTCTGCACGCTCAGCGATGTAAGCTGCTCGCCCAGCGCCTTCGCCATCTCTACAAGTTGGGTTGTGGTCTGCGATCCGTTCGAAGTCAGCACGCGATAGACTCCCGCCGACTGCGACTGTACTTCCGTCACATCCGGAAGCTTCTCCAGTCGCGTCTGCCACTCCGGATCTTCGCGATTGAATTGCACCTCGACCACATTCGATCCCGGCACACTCTGCTTCAACTCCACCGGAGTCCCCAGAGCCACCAGCGTTCCGTGATCGACAATCGCAATCCGATCGCACAGCCGGTCCGCCTCTTCCATGTAGTGCGTTGTCAAGAGCATCGTGAGATTCCGCGTCTTCTTCAGGTTGTTCAGCATCTCCCACACGGCGATGCGAGAGACAGGATCGAGTCCAGTGGTCGGCTCATCAAGAAAGAAGATTCGCGGATCATGTACAAGACCCCGCGCGATTTCCAGCCGTCGCCGCATGCCACCGGAAAGCGTCTTGGTCTGCGCCGTCCGCCACTTGGTCAAATCAACCGCTTCCAGAACTTCGGCGATATTCTTCTCCCGCTGCGCCCGTGGAACGCTGTACAGCTTCGCGTAGATGCTCAGGTTCTCTTCCACCGTCAAATCCTGATCGCTCGTCAGCGCCTGCGGAATCACGCCGATCATCCGCCTCACCGCGTCCGAATCCTTGCTCACGTCATGTCCGCCGACAATCGCCTTCCCGCTCGTCACCGGAATCAGCGTCGTCATCATGCGAATCAGTGTGCTTTTACCCGCGCCATTCGGGCCCAGCAGTCCAAAGATCTCTCCATCGGCAACGGTGAAGCTCACACCTTTCACCGCCTCGAAATCACCGTATTTCTTCACGATGTTCTCGACACGAATCGCGGCTGCAGCCGTCGAGTTCGCGTCATGCACAGCTGTTGCAGCAGCGCTCATTGCTTCACCAGCTTGCTCTTGGGCACGTACACTTCTGCCGTCATTCCCGGCACAAACTTTTCCTCCGGATTATCAATCAGAAGCTTCAACCGCACCGTTTTGATGTCCCGCTTCCGCCCTCCGTTAATGTCGCGCTGCGTCGCGAAGTCTGCTTCAGCCGATTTCGCTATCACCTTCCCCTGGACCGCCGCTCCGCTTGGCATGACTACCTTCAGGCTGTCGCCCAGTTGCACAGCATCGGCCTGCGTCTCAGGAAGTGGCGCGTACACCCATGTCTGCGTCAGGTCCATCACCGTGGCTATGGTGCCGCCAGCAGCCAACACTTCACCCTGGCGGGCAGCTAGCACATTCACCTTGCCGGTGACGGGTGCGAACACCTGTGCATACTTCAGCTCGACACCTGCCTGATCGGCCAGCGCCTTCGAATTCTGCACAATCCCACGCGTCGACGCCACCGTCCGCGCGGAAACCTGCGCCAGCAGTTCATGAGCATGTGCCTGCTGCAGCGCCGCTTGCGCCGCCGCCACATTCGCGCTCGCTGTCTCCACTGCTGCCTCTGCCGCATTCAGGCTGGTCACGGCTTCGTCCCTGGCCTGATCACTCGCAATACCCTGCTTTGCCAGCGCCACTGTCCGCGAAGTGTCGGCTTTCTGATGCTCCAGATTCGCCTGGGCCTGCGCCAGCGCTGCCTGGCTCGCTTTCACCTGCGCCTCGGCATTGACCGAGGCGCTCGAAACCTCGCCTTCGTTTTGACGCTGCGTCTCTACCGTCTCGTCAAGCTTCGATTGATTGCTCAGAACATTGGCCTCGGCCGCCTTCTGTGCCGCCGCGAGGTCATCGCTCTCCACTACAGCGATCAGTTCGCCGGCCTTCACCGCCTGTCCTTCGTCCACATTCAGCGTCTGGAGTCGCCCCGGTATCTTCGCGCTAACCAGCACTTCGTTCGCATCGACGGTGCCAATCAGCTTCAAGTCGCCCGAACTGCGGGCCGTGAGCAAATACCAGACAAGCGATCCCAGCGTGAGCAGACCCAGGATCATGAAGACTCTATTTCTTGCGTTCATCGGTTCTCCCAAAAAGGTGCCGAGTGCTCGGCAGTTCAGGCATCGGCGTATCGGCAAGCACACGGGCAGCCAATTCTGCGCCATGAGCGCGATCGGTAAAGACCGCCTGCCCTAGAAACTCCACCACCGAGCGCCGACGTGCTTCCAGCACATCAGGTGCGAACGGCTCAAACGGCATCAGGATCCGCCACACCGGAGCTGCCAGAAAATAAAAAACGTTGGCTCCCAAAGCGGCCAGGTGAATCTGCAACCAGTCCACATCGATCAACTCGCCCGAAGCAATTCCCTCGCGCATCATCGACTGGTACATCGTCTGCAGCGGAGCAAAAACACGCTTCACCAGCACCGGCAGCGCATCCGACTGCCCCTGGTGCAAACGCATCATCTCCTGCTGCATCAGGCTCTGAAACTCACCCTGCGCAAGAATGCGATCAAAGTGATCCAGCGTCGACCTGAGCAGCCGCTCGCCTGGCGAAGCTGCGCGCAGAAACACCGCCATCGAGCGATCGCGAATCTTCGCCGAAATCATCTCGACCGCAGCAATGTACAGGTTTTCCTTGCTGTCGAAGTGGTAGTAAAGCAGCGCTTTGTTCACGCCCGCAGCAGCGGCAATCTGGTCCATGCGTGCACCAGCCATCCCCAACGCGCTGAACTCGCGCAAAGCTGCATCAAGAATTCGCGCGCGGGTCTCAGAGGACCGATCTGTCGATGGCGAAGCGGTTTGTGTCTCAGAATCCATTTTAACCAAACAGTTAAACTAACTGGTTAGTAAAATATAACAAGTAACCGAGGGGAGCAAGTGAAAAAACAGCGCGACAATTAATATCTGAGGCAACCCTTTTAGAATCAAGGTGGATCTATCACAACGCCTTGACATTTATCTCATGCTGCGAATTAATGGTCGGTTGTACAAAGGAAAGCAAAAATGGATGACCCTGATCTGCTTAACGAAATCAGAGAACTTCGCCAGACAATTCAGGCGGCAGTGATTGTGTTGATCTCCCAGAAGGTTCGGACAGAACACCCTCATAGAGGATTGGCTGAATGCGAGGCTAACGCCGTGGAGATATTGCAGGATGCCATCGCCTTGAGTCGAGCGGTGGCTTAGCGTCGCAGAATGCTTGTTTCGGTCCTATTCTCCGCGACGTACACCTCATAACCCCCTGCCTTTGCCCGGTCCACGTAGCAACACGAAATTGGCCTCACTCCAAGTAGCGCTCTGGGGGCGTAGGTGTGTGACTTTTTGCGCTTGTTGTCACACTTCGCTGCCATCATCGACTTCTGAAGCATGAGAGAACATCACAGCCGCATATCCTCGACGTTAGGATTGTCAATACGCATATGAGTCATCGTATTTGTGGCCTTGAACCTATCCTCTGCGCTCCGCTGCTCCGTCGTGTCGACTCAAGCCTCATCGAGTTGCTAAACAGCCTCCGCCCCGAGGAATGGAACTTACAATCCGTAGCGCCCGCCTGGAAGATCCGCGACGTCGCAGCGCACCTGCTTGACACCGTGCTCCGCAAGCTCTCCATGGTCCGTGATCTTTGCCCCGTCGAGAGTCCCATCATTCAGTCGCCACAAGACCTCGTCGATCTTGTGAACCGCCTCAACCGCGAAGGCGTCACGGTGTATCGCCGTCTCAGCCCGCCGGTTCTCACGGACATGATGGAATCAGCCTGCCGGCAGAGCGCCGACTTCCACGAATCTCTCGACCCCTTTGCGCCAGCCCTCTTCAACGTGAGCTGGGCCGGCGAATCCACCTCGCTCAACTGGTTCGATACCGCGCGTGAACTCACTGAGCGCTGGCATCACCAGCAGCAAATACGCTTCGCCGCCAATCGTCCCGGCATCGTGACGCCGGAACTCTACCACCCGGTCCTCGACTGCTTTGTGCGCGGTTTGCCATACGCCTTTCGCAATGTCGAAGCACCGCTCGGGACCACAATGCTAGCTCGAAGTCTCCGGCGACTGCGGCGGCACATGGCTTCTGAGGAAGGAAAACGCAGGTTGGGGCTTTGCAGGAACTCCTGAGGCAAACCCAGTGGCTCGCGTGGTTATCCCGCAGGAGCTGGCGTGGCGAGTCTTTACCAAGGGTATCGACCGCAAAGAAGCACTTGCCTCATCGTCTCTAGAGGGAGATCGCGCGCTGGGAGAACGCGTCTTCGGACTCACCGCAATCGTCGCCTAATTGTCGGTTGTTTCCCAAGCCGATGAAAAATAGCAGGTCTGCATTACGCAAAGAAATTGACCTTCGTATCCGGCTCGACTGAGGCTGACGAAGCTTCCGTGGCGTCGGCCGTCTCTTCCGCCGGCTCGGAGTCTTCTTCTTCCAGCCCTCGTTGCGCTCCTTGACCGCCCCCGTTGTACGCATCATCTTCCATTCGACTGGAAGGGTCGAGCGCAAACGGCGGCTGGACTTCACGCTCGATTCGCGGCGTGCTCGCCGCGCCCAGTCCGCGAATGCCTGGTATCGGTCCGAGTTCCATCGCGCCCTCCGAAGACTGTCCCTTCGAACTTCATCGGCAGAATATCGCCGGAGCTTTAGAAAGAATAGTATTCGCTTGAAAATTCTTCTCAGCAAGCATCCAAGCCTTTCATGTCCGCCATGTTGACGGAGAAGCCGGGCAACCATCTTCATGCTTGAGAGAACAGCGCTGCCTCAGGGGTGTCAGTCGGCATCTCACTTATTTCGACAAAGATCCGGATCCAGCAACCGCGGCCCTGGCCCATCGGCCGCCAGGCAATCGCACGGGTTTCGAAGCGGGCAAATCTCCAGCGACAGGCATCCGCACCCGATGCAGCCATCCAACTGGTCGCGTAACCGCGTCAATCGCTCGATCCGATCATTGAGTTGCGACCTCCATCGAGCCGAGAGCTCTTTCCAATCCGCCGACGTTGGAGTGCGCTTCTCCGGCAGCGTCGCCAGAGCTTCCCGAATCTCCGCAAGCGGGATTCCGGTTCTCTGCGCCACCTTGATCACGGCCACCCTTCGCAGAACCTCCCGCGCATAGCGCCGCTGGTTTCCGCTGTTCCGCCAACTGCTGATCAACCCCTCCGCCTCGTAAAAGTGCAGCGTCGAAACGGCCACCCCGCTCCGCTCCGCCACTTCGCCTACGGTCAGCGCCCGGCGAATCTCCGGTCGATGCGGCTGGCCATTCAGTAATTTCTGCGTCATACGCATTCCCTCTTGACCTCAAGTTTACTTGAGGTTTTACCCTTGATCCAGTGGAGGAGAACAAAATGATGGAAACCCCGATCAAGGTGGGCCTTGTGTACGGATCAACGCGGCCTGGCCGCTTCTGCGATACAGTGGCACGGTGGGCCACCGGCCAGATCGCAACCCGCGAAGGATTTTCGATGGAGATCATCGACCCGGCAGCAGCTGCGGCCACGGCATCCCTGAACGAGCGCATCGCATCTTGCGATGCATTCATCGTCGTCACGCCTGAGTACAACCACGGCTACCCGGCGCCCCTCAAGGCGCTCATCGACTCGTTCGGGCCGGAGTGGCACGCCAAACCAGTCGCCTTCGTCTCCTACGGCGGCATCTCTGGCGGTCTGCGCGCCGTCGAGCAACTCCGCCTCGTCTTTGCAGAACTTCACGCGGTGACTATCCGCGAAAGCGTGAGCTTCGCCGGCGCCTGGGAACAGTTTGATCCAGAGGGTCGACTGCGCAATCCTGAGCGCGCCGAGCGCTCCATGGACGCGATGCTCCGCCGCCTCCAATGGTGGGCCGTCAGCCTCGCGCACGCCCGCAACATCTGGCCCTATGCGAAAACGGCCTAGGTGATCGTGTTCGCCCCCGGTTGGTTCCCTAGCGCCTCGCGAAGCGGTAAGTAAGTCGCAAGTAAATGTAGCCCAAAACGCCTGATACGAGCGAGGCAATCATGATCGCGATCTTCGCGGTTGATTCGAGCTCATCATTCTCGAAGGCGAGGGTGCTGACAAAGAGAGCGACTGTGAATCCAATTCCAGCTAGCATTCCCGCGCCTATGAAGTGATGCCAGTTCGTATCCTCTGCCATGGTGGCGAATCGAAACTTTACTGCGAGGAATGAGAACCCCACGACCCCAATGATTTTTCCTACGACCAGCCCCAAAAAGATGCCGATCGCGGACTGGCTGCGCATCGCTGCCCCTAATTCGCTGATGGAAAGCGCAACCCCGGCGTTCGCTAATGCAAAAAGGGGCAAGATCATGAAGCTGACCCACGGATGCAAACTCTCCTCGAGACGCTCCCCCATAGACTCAGTGCCGTGAGCAAGAGCTTGCAATTCTCTGAGCGTAACTTCAGCAGTCTCATCCTGCCGGTCTTGCAGCGCAAAATGAAGCTTGTCGAGCAGCCTGCGGGCACGCGAAATCATCTCGCTGGCTTCATACTGTGGCTTCAGCGGCGTCACGAGACCCAGGATGACTCCGGCGATGGTGGCGTGAACTCCAGACATCAAAATGGCTACCCAAAATGCAACGCCGAAAATCAAGAAGATCGCGGTCTTCGGTACCCACCGCGAAAGTACAAACAGCACTGCAAGGAGAGCAACCGCCACACCGATCGCGCCGGCTGAAATGTAGTCGGTATAGAAGAGGGCGATCACCAGGATCGCGCCCACATCGTCAACGATCGCCAACGCCAGCAGAAAGATCCGCAGGCTCGACGGGATCCGCTTTCCGAGCAGTCCAAGAACGCCGATAGCGAAGCCGATATCGGTTGCCATGGGAATTGCCCATCCGCGGGCTGCCTCTCCGTGACGATTCAGGAGGAAGTAGATTGCAGCGGGCACCAGCATTCCACCGAGTGCCGCAATCGCGGGTAAGGCCGCACGGCCCGTCGACGATAGCTCGCCCTTCTTCATCTCCCTTTTGATCTCCAGTCCGACAACGAAAAAGAAGAGGCTCATCAGCCCGTCGTTGATGCAATGGTGCAGATCCGTCGCGAAGGAAACACCTCCCACGTTCCAGCCGATTGGATAGCTCCAGAATGCAAAATACGAAGCGCTGTAAGAGGAATTTGCCCATATCAAGGCGAAAATGGTCGCAATTAACAGCAGGATTGCTCCCGCAGACTCGCTTTTTATGAATTCTTCGACAGCGCTGAAGGACCGGACTGGCCGGGAATCTTCGCGTTCGTCCGGTGATGGAATAATTTCCATACGTATTGGACGGCAATTCTCGCCCGAGGGCCAGAAAGCTGTCATGAATTTGCAAGGCGGATTCAAGGGTGTTCGATCGTGGTCCTCAGGACGCTATTCCCGAGATTCTGACGCCAGCCCGTAACTCTATCCGGCGCCTTCTCGCCGCCGCGAGCTATCGATTGCTACACTTGAATCATGCAAGACGAAATCGAGTTTCGCCGCGCAGCGGAGAGCGCTCTCGATGCGCTGAAGAAGCATCTGATTGCCCGTGAAGAAGAAGACGAAGCCGGCTTCGAGGTCGAGGAGCAGGGCGGAGTTTTGAACGTTGTCTTTGAAGAGCCCGCGGTGAAATTCGTGATCACGCCCAATGCCCCGGTCAGGCAGATCTGGATCTCCGCCCTCTCGACCAGTTTCAAGCTCGACTGGGATGCCACTGCAGGGGCGTTCGTCCTCCCCCGAACCGGCGAAAAACTCATCCCGCTCGTTGACCGCCTTATCAACGAAAACAAGCAGGACTAATCACCGATCTATCGAAATGCCGGGGGGCGATCTTCCGGTGCCGTGCCGCGCTGCGCGTCCGGCTCCGTACCCATTTTGAATCGCAGCTGATTCGTCCCCGCGTGAATCTTACTGATCGGCAGCCATGAATTCGGATAAGGGACGCCGTTGAGCATCACCTGCTGCACGTAAATTCCCAGCCCATCGCGCGTGATTACTACCGTGCGGCCGCCCGCCAACTGCAAAGTCGCCCGGTCAAACGTCGGCGTGCCCAGTACAACTCCGCCCACTCCCGGAACTGCCGGATAGAATCCCAGCGCGTTCCAGACATACACGCCCGATGTCGCGCCCAGATCGTCATTCCCCGGAATTCCGTCGGGCGCAGCTTTGAATGTTTCTTTTCCGATCCGCGTCACCACTTCCTGTGTCTTCCACGGCTTACCCAGAAACACATACGCGTAAGGAGTCACAAAATCCGGCTCATTTTCAATGTTGAAACACGGTTTCCCCCAGCAGCGCAAACGCGGTAAAGAAATGATCAAGGCGCGTCTCCACAACCTGCTCGCCGCCCATCGCCGCAAACAACGCTGGATAGTCGAATGGAATCATGAATGAATACTGGTATGTATTCCCTTCCTCGAATCCCATCTGATCGCCGCCCTCGCCGGCTCCTTGATAGCGCTTCGGCGTTGACCGCTCCGGATCAAATCCCGCCATCCATGAGCCATCCGCATTCCTCGGCCTGATCCAGTGAGTCTGCGGATCGACGAGTGTCTTCCAGTTTTCTGACCGCTTCAGGAATTGCTGGTACGCGTCATCCCTGCCGATCGTCTTCGCAAACTGCGCGATCGCGAAATCATCGCTGGCATACTCCAGTGTCCGCGAAGCCGCAATATGATCTTGGTCCACCGGCGTGTATCCGGCCTTTAAGTACTCCGCAAGGAACGGCCGCTCCGAATTATGGTGCGGACCATCGCCGGGCTGCGTACCTGCCTTCACCATCTGTCCAAGCGCTTTCGCAGTATCGAAATTCTGCGCCCCAAACGCATACGACGACGACAGCAAGGCAGCAGGCGAATCGCCGCCCATCACGTAGGTCACATCGTTCGCCGCAGGCCAGCGTGGCAGCCATCCACTTTGCTCTGCGTCATTCACAAGAGACTGCATCATGTCGCTCTCGCGCTCCGGTTCAAACAGCGCCTGCCACTGCACCGTATTCCGGTAGATATCCCAGTCGGAGAAGTTCGCGTACTGTGCTTTCTGCTTTGGGCTGGCTACCGAGTGCACCTTATCGTCAAATCCGATGTACTGCCCATCCTCATCGCTGAACAACGTCGGCGATAGGAAAGAGTGATAAACACCCGTATAGAAGATCTTCCGCTGGTCGTCCGCACCACCTTCCACGGCAACACGATTCAATAATGCGCTCCAAGTGCTCCGCGCCTTCCCATGAATCTGCTCGAAATCCCAACCAGGAATCTCCTTCTCCAGGTTCGACCGGGCACCCGCCTCGCTCACGAACGAAATGCCCATCTTGAGCTCAACATCAGAACGCGCAGAATCAGTTCCGCCGAACTCTACCCAAGCGCCCGTGTGCTTCCCTTGAGCTGTTTGCACATTAGTCGGAATGGCATCGTCATGCCACAACTCAGTTGACTTGAAGGGCCGCGTGAATTTCCCAACCACATATAGCTTGTAGTGCGAGTCGCTCCCGCAGAACCGCCCCGCGCTCGTCCAACCGGAGAAACTCCCGTCCGGCTTGACCTCGATATGATTGCCAAATGCTTCGAGGTCGCGCGGATTCTCATTTGGCGAAGGAATCGAATTCGCGCTGCTTCCGGCATTGATCAACATCCGCATATTGCTGCCCTGCGGAAAAGTAATCTTCGCAATCCCGGCTCGCTCTGCGACGGTTAGCTGCACGCGCACCCCGTTGTTCAACGTCACTGCGTAATAACCCGGATGCGCCTGTTCATCGCGCCGGTCAAACGCCATCGGTGTGAACTTTACTCCTGGACTTGTCGTCAACTCATCCAGCGTCGGCAGCACCGCAAAATCGCCGTACAACGGGCATCCCGCTCCACTGATATGCGTCAGGCTGAACCCATACAGCTGCTTCTCGTCGTACTTGTACCATGCGTCCGTATTGGTATCGGGACTCCATTGCACCATCCCGAACGGCAACGTCGCCCCGGGAAACGTATTGCCGCCTCCCGCGGTACCAATCAGCGGATCGACCGAGTCATACGGAGATTTCGAAGATTGTGCGAGAACGGACGAGACAAACAGAAAAGGCAGAGACAATAGAACGCAGAAAGAGGAGCGCACGCGCATCAGCAAGGTCCCTTGATTCGAGAATTTTCTCAGCCTCGAATTCTACTCTTCGGATGACGAGAGCGTGCGCGTATGAACTCTGTGCCGGCTCAAACAAAAAGCGGGGCAACGCTCCATGCGCGCCCCGCTTTCCTGACTAGGATCAGATCTACTGCAGCGAGTAGACCGTCTTCAATTCTTTCTCGACCAGAGCATCTGGCAGCGGAGCATACGACAGCGCCGAAACCTGCCCCTCACCCGACTTCAGAATCCAGCTCAACAGATCCTTCAGCACCGTGCGATTCGTCTGGTTTGTTCCCTTCACCGGAATCAGCAGATAGGTGAAGCTCGAGATCGGATACGCGTTCGCACCGGGAGCGTTGGTGATCGAAACGCGATAGTCCGCCGGCATCTGCTTGACGCTTGCCGCGGCCTCTGTCACGCCTGCGATCGATGCGGTAATGAAGTTCCCTGCCGCGTTCTGCACCGCGCCGAAGGTCATATGGTTTTGCAGTGCGTAGATCAGCTCAACGTAGCCGATTGCACCGGGCAGCTGCCGCACCAGTCCGGCAACGCCTTCGTTGCCCTTGCCGCCCACGCCCACCGGCCAGCTCGGCGACGAGCCCTTGCCCGGCCCGTTGGCCCAATCCTTGCTCACTTTGCTCAGATAGTCGGTCCAGATAAAGCTGGTACCCGATCCATCCGAACGATGCACCACGATGATCTTCTGGTCCGGCATTTTCGCGCCAGGGTTGTCCTTTGCGATCCGCCCGTCATTCCAGTTCGAAATCTTGCCGAGATAAATATCGGCAAGTACATCCGGGCTGAAGCGAAGATCCTTTACTCCCGGCACATTGAACACGGGAACAACCGCGCCCAGTACTGTGGGAATGTGGATCAACTTCACCGGCGAAGTCGACAACATGTCGTCGGTCATCGGCATGTCTGACGCCCCAAAATCGACCAGCCCCTTCGTTACCTGGGCAATACCGCCGCCTGAACCAATTGAGGCATAGTTGACTTCTACGCCGGGGTGGGCGGTGCTGTATTCACTGAACCATTTCGAGTAAATCGGATAAGGGAATGTTGCACCGGCTGCCGTTAACTTCTGCGCCTGGGCACCACTCATCGCCAAAACCAACAAACCCGCTGTAAGCAAAGTCTTTTTCACGTAATTGCTCCCGTGCAGGATCACTGCCGTACTCTATTGTCGCTAGGCAATGTTACGGGGATTTGAAAAGCTGGCAGCTTTCTGATCTTTCTCGACTTAGGCGTCGTCTCGCGCCACCATCGGCAGCGTCGGAATGCTCGTCCTGTCGAGGTTTTGAGGGAACCACCGGCAAGGTAAACAGGAATGTGGTCCCTGATCCGAGTTCGCTCTCGGCACGGATATGTCCCCCATGCGCATGCACAATATGCTTCACAATTGCCAGCCCGAGCCCGGTTCCGCCGGCTTCCCGTGATCGCGCCTTGTCCACGCGATAGAACCGCTCGAAGATCCGTCCAAGATGTTCCGATGCAATGCCCGGCCCAAAATCCTGCACGAAGAACTCAATCTCGCCTGGCAACGCCCGGGCACCCACGCGAATCCGCTTGCCCGACTTGCCATATTTGACTGCATTCTCAATCAGGTTTCCGAACACCTGGTTCATCGCGTCGGGATCCACCATCACCATGGCATCCGGCGCAGCCTGACGACTCAAGTTCAACCCCTGAATCCACCACAAGACCACCGAGCGAGTCAATGGCGTCATTCACCATTTCGCTTGCCCGCGTCGGCTGCATGGCCAGCTTGTAATCGGGGCTCTCGATCGTGGCCAACGCTAGCAGATCCTCAGTCAACCGATTCATGCGCGTCGCGTTCTTCAGAATCACGTGCAGAAATTCATTGGTCGTAGCCGGATTCGGGTGCGGATCTTCCACCAGCGTCTCTACGTATCCTTGAATCGACGTCAACGGCGTCCGCAGCTCATGACTTACATTGGCAATAAAGTCGCGACGCGACCGCTCCGCAGCCTCAATCCGCGTCACGTCGTGCAGAACCGCAATCACGCCACCGGTCGGCAGTGGCGCCGCACTAATCTCAAATGTCCGCCCCGCCGCAAGCGAGCTCGATCGCCCATACCGAACCTCCCGCGCCTCCTGAGCGCCTTTGACGCAGTCAGCAGTTCTGGATCGCGTACCGAGTGCACTAGCGGTCTACCCACGCGAATCTCCGTTCCAGCAATGCGCTTCATGACAGTGTTCGACCAGCGGACAACGCCCTCCGCAGTTACCGCAACAACGGCCTCCTGCATCGAATCCAGCATCGTCGCCAGTTCGTGCCGGCTGCTCTCGATCTCGGCAAAGCTCTGTCCCAGCCGCTCCGCCGTCTGATTCAGCGCGGTTTCCATCGCGGCCATTTCATCCCCGCGCCCGTTCTCTAGACGAGCGCTCAAATCACCCTGCGCGATCCGGCGGGCGAACACCATAACCCGCTGCAGGCGCGTAGCAATGCGGCTCGCCGCCCAAGCCGCAATCGGCAGAGCAACAAGCAATGCGATCAGTCCGGACCACAATGCTTCACGTCCCAGCCGGTGCAGCGTTTCTCCGGGTGAGTGCTCGATCATCCGACGCAGAATCACCTCCATCGCCGCTGTCTCAAACAGCAGCAGGAGCACAAAAAGCGCCATCAGTTTTGCGAATACTTTGCGCGTCAATTCAGGGCCTGCTCACGCTGTGACTCTTGGCCAGCGGTTTCATTCCCCCTTGGGAATCTCAAACCGGTACCCCGCCCCGCGGACCGTTTTTAAGTAGCGGGGATTCTCCGGGTCGACCTCGATTTTCTCACGGATGCGGCGCACATATACGTCCACCGACCGCGGCGTAACAAAGCGCGCATCGCCCCAAACCGAGTCAAGCAGGTGATCGCGGCTGAACACGCGCCCCGGGTGCCGGGCAAGATAGTCAAGCAGGCGGAATTCCGTGGCCGTCGTCGTCGTCAGTTCGCCCCGTACCCTCAACTGCATGGCGTTCGCGTCGATCACAACTTCTTCAAAAGTAATGACCGAAGGGGTAGTCGGGCGCTCAAACCTACGCAGTACCGCCTTGACCCGGGCAACCAGTTCCCGTGTGGCAAACGGCTTGGTGATGTAATCATCGGCTCCCAGTTCGAGCCCAAGAACGCGATCGTTCTCACCCGCCCGTGCCGTCAGAAAGATGATGGGAATGGTCGAAAGCGCCGGATGCGACCTCAACCGCCGGCAAACATCCAGTCCATCGCCTCCCGGAACCATGATATCCAGCAGAAATAGCGCCGGTGGTTGCCGCTCGGCGTCAGAAATCACATTGTTGGGAGTATGGAAAATCCGGGGTGCAAACCCAGCGGCCTCAAGGTGATGCTGTACTAGCCGCGCGATGTCGGTGTCGTCTTCCAGTACAAATACGGTTTGGCTCAACCGAGATGCCTTTCGCCGGCGGCTGGTGGATTTCTCAGAAGACGCCGGCGACAGGCTCTTTGTCGCTGGAGTGGGAGAATGCGGGGCCGCTGGAATCGTTAACAGAGTAATTCAGCCAGGCAAACAAATTGCAAACGTTTGATGAATTTGGAATATTGAGCATGTCCCCGGTCATCCTCCTTGACTCCACTCGGGCACCTCTGCAACACTCGCCCCGCATCAAACAATGGGCTTTTGTCCATTTTCTCCTTCTCTCAGCTGTGAAGTCTTCGTTGTCCGGCAACGCTTGAAAGCGAGCGGCTGCAGTTCTCAGCTTTCAAACCAAACTGGAGGAACTCATGAAAAAGTACTTTGCTGAATTGGTTGGCACATTCATCCTCGTGCTCTTCGGCTGCGGCACCGCCGTGGTCGCAGGGGACAAGGTTGGTATCCTCGGCATTGCCTTCGCCTTCGGATTAGCGCTCATCGGAGCGGCCTACGGAATCGGCCCCATCTCCGGCTGCCATATCAATCCCGCAGTCAGCCTCGGTGTGTGGGCTGCCGGCCGCATGAAAACAGGTGAGATGATTGGCTACTGGATCGGGCAATTCTGCGGCGCGATTCTCGCGGCCGGCGTACTCTCGCTGATCGTTCGCGGCGTTGGCACAGGCTACGACATCGCAACGAGCGGCCTCGGCCAGAACGGATGGGGCCCCGGCTACCAGGGCGGATACAACGTAACCTCCGCCATCGTGTTCGAATTCGTGGCTACGCTGATCTTTGTAATCGTCATCCTCGGAGCAACGCAGAAAGCCGCTCCCGCAGGCTTCGCTGGTCTCGGCATCGGCCTGACCCTTGTTGTCATTCACATCTTTGGCATTCACATCACCGGCGTGAGCGTGAACCCGGCACGCAGCCTCGGCCCGGCGCTCTTCGTCGGCGGCGCCGCACTCGCGCAGGTCTGGCTCTTTCTCCTCGTTCCTAGCGTCGCCGGCCTTGTCGCAGGGCTGCTGTTCCGCTTGAAACTGCTGGAGGCTGATGAGCCTATGCCGGAAATCAAGAACCGCCGCGGAGTCGAGAACGAACTGGCGATTTAGCTGATTTGGGGAGATCCGCTTCCACAGATCTCCCCGTTTAATTTATTAGAGGCAAAGAAGCGAACCCTCGCTTAGGCAGGTGAACCATTTGAAGAGCGCGAGTCAGGCAATAGCAGCAAACCGCAGCCGCACGTAATCGGCAATCCAGTTTCCCTCTTCATCCTGAAGCGCCGGTGCGAGCAGTTCCGCTGTCTCTCTCACCACGGCTTCGCGCACATTCTCCGGCAATCCATCCAGGACTCCGCGGCGAAACGTCCGTAGCCAGCCTTCCATTCCACTCTTCGCCAGCCGGGTAGGCCGCGGAATGATCGCCATCTGCTCCACCCTGAATCCATGCAGCTTCAGCCGCTCCGTGTAGCTTTCTGCCGTCGGGTAATAGTTGACGCCATCTTCGCGATCGCCATATCCATGACGCTCCAACACCGATATCAGCGCCACACGAATCGCGGCGATATTGCCGTGGCCGCCCATCTCGGCAACAAAGCGCCCTCCCGGCTTCAGGACGCGATGCACCTGCGCCAGCATGGCATCCTGGTCGCGCACCCAGTGCAGTGCGGCATTCGAGAAGACCGCATCAAATGTCGCGTCGTGAAATGGCAGCGACTCGGCGTTCGCCTGTTCCGCCTCGGTCTCTCGTTCACGTGCCACTGCAACCATTTCCTGCGAAGCATCCACGCCAAGTACGTGAGCGCCCGTCGCAGCGATCCGTTGCGTCAGTTGTCCATCCCCGCAGCCCAGATCGAGAATGAATTCTCCCACTTGCGCGTTCAGCCACTCCAGCACTCCACCGGCAAGTCCATGCACAAATGCGCCATTCCGTTCATAGGCCTGCGGATCCCAGGTCTGCGTCATCAGCAACCTCCACAGACAGTTTCGGCCAACCGAAGTCCATAACGCAAAGTTATTCTGTTTTGGATATTGATAAGCGATCGTTATAGCAATAGACCGCGCGGCTGGCTGCCGGCATTCAGATTGATTGCACCGGCAGAAGCGTCAGATCATCTACCAGCCCGACTTCCTTCTGCACAAACGGCTCGCCGTACTTCACGCCCGCCAGCAAGCCATAATGCCGCGCTTCGGCAAACGTGCGTTCGCGAATCTCGTCGGCCGGTACGAAGAGCGCGCTCCCCGTATCTTGGTTTGCGTATTGCGATTTGTAAGCCATCAGCGCCGCATGCCGCTGCTCAATGAACGGCGTGACATCGACGATAAAGCTGGGCCGCACATCCGAATACAAACTGGCGTAGACAATTTTGTATGGCCGATGCGGAGTTCCCCCGGTCTCAACCTTCGCCAACCCCGACAAGAAACACGCTTCGTATCCAAGCGTCGCCACAATCGCGTGGTCTGGATGGCGCGCCTGCCAATATGGCAGGATCACGACCCGCGGCCGCAGTTCGCGCAGCACCCGCACGATCTTGGTGCGATTCTCCAACGTGTTTTCAATTGCCCCGTCAGGCAGATCCAGCGCTTCGCGCCAACTCACGCCCAACAACCGCGCCGCTTCCGCAGCTTCGCGTGCCCGATCCTCGGCGGTTCCGCGCGTTCCTGCCTCACCGCGCGTCAGGTCCAGGATCGCCGTTCGCAACCCGCGCGCCGCCATACGCAGCAGCGTTCCTCCGCAAGTCTGCTCCACGTCGTCGCGGTGAGCAGCAATCGCCAGCACATCGGTGCTGTGACGCTCGGCTTCCTGAGATCCTGGCATCGAAGTTAATAGACGGTATTGTCGCCATCACTTTGCGCATCCATAAACGCAACGTCTGACGCGGTTCCTGTAACGGTCACATATTGGTTGTTGATCGACGAACCGTCCGTCGTATGGAAGATGTAGACTTGGCCGCCCTGGGCGACATACACCTTATGCAGCCCGATGACTCCCGCAATCCCGTTCAGATCGCCGAGGTACGGTTCCAGCAATGTTACCGAGTTGGTGCTGGTGTTGAACATCGTCAGGCAGCCGTAAGGCAAGCCTGTCTTGAAACGCTCGCCGTTATTGCATTTCGTCATGCCAATCCACAGCGTATTGTCGTCGGCCATTAGCATCCGGCTGGGCGCTCCCGGTGCACCGTCGCTGATTGGAATCGGCCCCGAAGCCGAGATCGTGCTCGACGCCGTTCCGGCAAGACTTACCACCGTGAGGTAGCCGGTAAACAAGCTGTCCGGTTGCAACTGCTGACCCACCACATACATCGTGGTCGATGACACGAGTGCATTGCTCGATCCACCAGGAATCGCCAGCGTGCATGAACTTGCGTTTGGCGTGGCAGAGCAGTCCGCATGTAGCGCGCTATTGGTCGGAAGGCTGCCGGAATGCTGTCCGGACAGAAATATCATGGGAGATATCGGCACAACCGTGATCGAGGACGTCGATCCGCCGCACTCGGCCCCGCAATTCATCACGTACGCGGTATTGCCATCGGCCGAGAATATCGCCTTGACGGGGCGATCGAAGATCAGGGGTGCACCATAGGCATTGCCGGTCGAGTCCACGTTATCGGGACTCTGCATCTGGAACAGGCACCATCCCGGGGAATTCTGTGGCTCGCAATCCATAGCGGCCTTCGGCCAGGTGCTCGACCCGCCCGAATAAGAAAGCGTCTCACTGGCAGTCAACTTGCGCGCATAGTAGGCGTAGTTTGAGTTCTGCACAAACGCCATCGCCGCTGAACCACCCGGATTGACGCTTACGCGATACACGCCCGGCAAACTCAACGCGTAGGTGCCGCCGTTGGTGTTGTCCACCACGGTGAGCACCGTCGCCTGCTGGCTCGCCGCAAAAATGTAGTTCTGATTGCGCGTAATAAAGATGCTCGACGACAGGCCGTTCAACCCCTTCTGGGCACCGTTGTCGCTCTCTTTTTGATAGTTCACCACGTGCAGCGAACCGTCACCGGAGCCGTAGACCGCTCCGATTTGCTCCTCTGGCATGTTCTGGATTGTCACCGGCAATTGCCCGGAGTACCCCGAGATGCTGAAACTCGCAACCTTCTGGTTATAGCTGAAGCGAATATCGTAGTAGGCATCCACGATGACCAGCGCACCAGACGAGGCGACGCTCGGATTCTGTACGGCGATCAGAACGCGGTCGGGAAGCCCACTGGGGGGCAACTGTCTTCCCGCGAAGTATGTCGTGGTACCACATCCCGCCAGCACAATTGCCGCTGCCAGAGCACCGGCGGCGCTAAACCAAAGACTTCTCTTCTTCAAAATCGATTCCCTCAAACACCGGCGCGAACAAGCCGCGAAAACGTTGCGCGGCGGTTGCCGCAACTTGGACAAAATGAATGGCGATTGCCGCAAACCCAGCCCAACAAAACTGCCTCATCCTGGACTGGTTCTGCATAGCTTTTGACTCTCGAAGTATAACAAAGCAACCCGCTCATTCGGCTGAACGCCTCACGCGCGCATACGAGCCCGCACTCGGCGCCGTTCGCGGCACAATTGGGTACATTCCAGAAGGGTATGCGATAGCATGACAACAGGATGGCTCAGTTCGCAGATATCTTTTCCAGTCGCCCCGTGCTCGCCGATGGCGCCATGGGCACGGTCCTCTATGCGCGCGGTGTCTTCATCAACCGCTGTTATGACGAGTTGAACCTGTCAGATCCCAACCTGATCCTCTCCGTTCACGAGGATTACCTCCAGGCTGGCGCAGAGATTCTTGAGACCAACACCTTTGGCGCCAACAGGTTTCGCCTCGCGCGCCATGGACTCGCCGCAAAGGTTGCTGAGATCAATGCAGCCGGAGTCAAATTGGCCCGCCAGGCTGTGGACCACATCAAGGAGAAGCAAGCCGGCACCGCGTATGTAGCGGGATCTATCGGTCCGCTTGGCGTCCGACTCGAGCCGCTGGGCAAAACCGGTCTCGATGAGGCACGTGCCGCTTTCGCCGAGCAGATCCGGGCTCTGGCTGACGCCGGAGTCGACCTGCTCATCATTGAGACCATGCCCGCGCTAAACGAGGCACGCGAGGCTCTGCTGGCCGCCGAAGAGACCGCACCGCAACTTCCCGTTCTTGTCATGGTCACAGTCGACGACGAAAGCAATTGCCTCGACGGCTCTTCCCCGCAACAAGCTGCGGCCCTGTTGACCGAGTGGGGCGCCGGGGCCATCGGCGTCAACTGCTCCACCGGCCCTTCCACCGTCCTCACCGCGATTGAAGCCATGCGCAGCGCCACGACGCTGCCATTGGCCGCCATGCCTAATGCCGGCATGCCCCGCGCCATTGAGGGCCGCAACATCTATCTCTGCTCGCCTGAATACATGGCCAGCTTCGCGCGCAAGGCAATCGCGGCCGGCGCTCAGATCGTCGGCGGCTGCTGCGGCACCACGCCCAACCACATCCGCGCCATGCGTTCGGCCATGCGCGCCATCGATGCCCAGGCCCGCGTAACCGACGGCGGCAAGCAAGCGGAGATATCCACGGAGACGCCGCCTGCGCCGCTCGGCCAACGTTCACGCATCGGCTCGCTCATCGTGCAGAGCCAATTTGTCACGCTCGTCGAGATCGTTCCGCCCAAAGGCATCGACTGCAGCAAGGAGATTGAAGGAGCGCGCCTGCTCGCCCAACTCGGCGTCCACGCTATCAATGTGCCGGATTCGCCCCGCGCCTCGGCGCGCATGAGCGCTCAAAGCCTCTGCATCCAAATCCAGCAACACACCGGCATCGAGACGATCCTGCATTACACTTGCCGCGATCGCAACGTGCTCAGCATCCAGTCCGACCTACTCGGCGCGTCTTCGATAGGCCTGCGCAACATCCTCTGCCTCACCGGCGACCCGCCCAAGCTCGGCAACTACCCGGACGCGACAGCGGTCTTCGATGTAGACGCCATCGGCCTGGTCAACATCGTTCGCCGGCTCAATCATGGACTCGACATCGGCTCCAACTCCATCGGCGCTTCGACCAACTTCACGATCGGCGTCGCCGCCAATCCCGGCGTGCCCGATATCGAACACGAACTCCGCCGCTTCGCCTACAAGGTCGAGGCCGGCGCTGAATACTCCATCACACAACCCGTATTCGATCTCCGTCTGCTCGAGGAATTCCTCAACCGCATCGAGTCGTTCCGCATTCCGGTGATCGCCGGGATCTGGCCGCTCACCAGCCTGCGTAACGCCGAATTCATGAAGAACGACCTACGCGTCTCCATGCCCGAAGAAATCATGCTGCGCATGGCCCAGGCCGAAACGCCAGACGCCGCCCGCAAAGAGGGCATCCTCATCGCGCAGGAGATGCTCGAAGCCGTACGCCCGCTGGTCCAGGGTGTACAGGTCAGCGCGCCATTCGGGAGGTACAGCGCCGCCGCCGAAGTCATCGCCAGCGTGCTTCCCCAGGCACCTTTAGCGGTCTAACACCTTTGTTCACGTGTAAATTGCTTGATCTTGTGCGATCTTGTGAGTAATCCAGTCTCATTTCATCGGGTCCCGTAGCAGCCAATTCACTGGGTGACGTGTTTACTCATGGCAGATGGACTAACATTTGACGGTCCGTCCGAAGATCTCGATGTCTTCGAGTGCCCCCACTGCAAGCAGACGATCGACACGTCAGCAGACGTATGCAGATTCTGTGGCGCGAAAGTCGACCATGAAGCTGCGCAAAAGGCAGCTCACCTTCTTGCCATTGTCGATCAGGCATGCAGTGACGCGAGCGTTCTTCGAAACACGGCAGTGACTGCCTTCCTTTTGGTGCTCGGCGTTGTGTACGCGCTGTTGCGTGCTTCTCGGTTGGTTCTGCTCATCGGATTCCAGAATGAAGTCCTGGGTCTTTGCGTCCTGGTTCTCATCCTGTCGACACCGTTTCCCATCTGGTCTCTGCGGTGGTGGACCAAATTCGCGAATCTCACGAGTGACGACGAAGATTTTCGGGATTCCCGCGTTACGGTGCGGAGCACGGGTTCAACTGCGCTCGTTTTCATGGTCGCCTTTGGTGCGCTCTTTTGCCTGGTTCTCATTTTGAAGTTTGCCCATCGATAAGTAGAAGCGCTTCGTTGGAAGCCACCCACAAACGTTGTCTCAGGCACGATCAATTATCCGTGAACCCGTATAGGATTGATTCATAGCCATGCCATCCTTCGAAGAATCCCTCAAAAAACTCGAAACCATCGTAGACCAGCTCGAAAAGGGCGACCTGAGCCTTGAAGACTCGATCAAGCTCTTCGAAGAGGGCGTCGGCCTCTCTGCCGCCTGCAAAAAAGAGCTCGACACTGCCGAGGGCAAGGTGCAGATCCTCATCAAGCAGCGCGACGGCTCGCTGAAAACCGAGCCCTTCCCTACCGACAAATAAATCAGGCTGTCGAATCCTGCTGAGGATATCGATCAAGCTTCATCCGAAGCCACACGTCTAATTCAGGCGACAGCCGATCCTGCGATTGCAAACGGAAACGCGGGAGCCCAAAGGGAAACTCCGGCGCCTCTATACCGGCGGGATACACGCATACGAGCGCATCCGCCTTGCGCAACAGTCGAGTGAAGCTGGGCTTCAACTCCATAGCTCCGACGCTCAAAAGGGCAATGCACACATCGGGCTCGATCGCACCGATGATCCGATTCGACTCGAAGATGATGTTGCGATCTCCTTTGAGCGCGCCGCTGAATCTCGTCGATCGGGATTTCAGGGCCGCAGCGTGTCACCAGCAGCGCTCTTCGCGCGCCCGCGGCAAGATAGCGCGCTGTATCCGTCTCCTGCCCAGGGTTCATTTCCTCCCAGACTGTTGGATCGCTATCTTCTGCCGCGAGTCTCGATAAGAAAGGTCCCAGCTCATAGCTGTGGCCGGTAATCTTGACCGCGGTCCAGTTAAAGTCTGGGAGCGCGGAAATAATCGCGCAGACCAGCGCCGTCTTGCCGATATCTTTTGTGCTACCGCCGACGACCACGATGGCCAAGACTAATCCCTATTCCCTGTCTTTTACGCGATAAACCGCAGGCAGTTTCTATCCGCATCCTTCACATACATCTCGCGGTTTCCCCAGGGCTGATCCACGGGCGGCGTATCAATGGGCACGTGCCTCAAGGTGAACTCCGCGTAAAACTTGTCAACGTCGTCCACAATCATGTTCGCCACTCCGCCCGGCACACCGTCGCCGCTGAACGACGAAAGATGCAGCCAGACGCCGTCGCGCGAGATGCCCATGTAGCACGGATCGGTCGTTACGCCATCAGGACGATGCTCGAATTCGAGTTGAAACCCCAAACCGTGACAATAAAACTCGACAGCTGCAGCCGCATTCGAAACATGAAGCACGGGAATCACGCGACGGATCATCAAACTCCTCCTTCGCAGAGTTTTATGCCCCTCATTCGCCGGCCTTGGATGTTTCCTCTTTCTGGCTCGGTCTCGCCGCCTTCGCCAGTTTAGTCAGCAACGCCTGCTCGCGCAGCACCTGCTTCAACGGCCGGGCCGGCGTGCCGAACATCACGGTTCCGGGTCTCTGTCCCTCATTCGAGATGGTTTTACCATTAAACACGCCCGACTGCCCGCCCAAAATGACGCCGGGACCAACGTGAACGTGGTCGCCGATGCCGACCTGGCCGGCCAACACCGCTCCCTTGCCCACGGTGCTCGATCCCGAAATTCCTGTCAGGGCCACGAGGATTACGTTCTCGCCGATGTCGCAGTTGTGGCCCACGTGCACCAGGTTGTCGATCTTGGTGCCGCGGCGGATGCGCGTCTCCTCCAGCGCTCCGCGGTCGACGGTGGAGTTGGCGCCGATTTCCACGTCGTCCTCGATGGTGAGCGTGCCTTGCTGCGGAAACTGCGTATACGCCCCGCTAACCGAGTCGCGCACATAGCCAAACCCGTCTGCGCCCAGCACTGCGCCCGCGTGCACATACTACACGATCGCCGAGCGTCGTGCCGGGATAGATCACGACGCGCGGGTAGATGTGGCAGCGCATCCCGATCGTCACGTTTTCGCCGATCACCGCACCCGCGCCAATGATCGTTCCGTCGCCGATTCGCGTATGCGTACCGATTACTGCGCAGGGGCCCACGAGCACTCCCTGATCGACTTTTGCGTCCTGCGCCACTATCGCCGAGTGTGCGATCCCCGCGACGTGCGTGCGCTTTCTTCACCAGGTGCGCTGCCTTGGCAAACCAGAGTTTCGGCTGATCCGATTCGACGATGCATTTGCCGTGCGGATACTCCTTGGCCGCGCCCGGCTTCAGCACCACCACGCCGGCATTGCTTTTGAGCGCTGCTGTCACGGCGGCATCGGAGTCGGCAAACGCGATGTCAAATGCGCCCGCCTTCTCGTGCGAATTCGCGCCGTCGACCATCCACTCCTTGTCACCCTGCACCAGGTTTCCGCCAAGCTCATCGATCAGGTCTTGCAAGATCATCAGATTGCTCCATTGGAAGGGTAACGCCGGCGGTTGCCCGCGCCAGCCTTATTTCGTTATGTAACCACGACCGGCAACGGTGCGGGTTGCCCGAAGGTACGGGGCTGACAGACACTGATTCTCATGCGGACAGCTCTGATGCTTCTCGCGATTCTCGCGGCATCCTCCCTCCCAGCACGCGCGCAGTGGACGATTGAAACCTCGAACACTACCGCCGACCTGCGCGGCATCCACTCGATCGGCGGCGGCGTGGCTTGGGCTTCAGGGACCAACGGCACCGTGTTGCGCACGGAAGACGGCGGGTATTTGTGGCAATCGTGCACAGTGCCGCCGGGAGCGGAGAAGCTGGATTTTCGCGGCATTCAGGCGTTTGATGCGAATACAGCGATTGTCATGTCGAGTGGCAAAGGCGACTTGTCGCGGCTGTACAAGACGACCGACGGTTGCCATTCGTGGAAGCTGATCTTCACCAACCCCGACAAGGATGGGTTCTGGGATGCAATCAGCGCAGACGGCAAGAATCTCACGATCCTTGGTGACCCTGTTGATGGGTCTTTCGTTATTCAGTCGTCAAAGGACGGAGGTGCGAATTGGATCAGAGACGAATTGCCGCCGAGCCTCAAAGACGAAGGTGCCTTTGCTGCGAGTAATTCCTCCCTGCTAGATGCAGAGCAAGTTGATGGCAGGATGTGGTTCGGTACTGGCGGACCAACCGGAGCGAGGATTTTCATTATGTGTAGTCCTTGCACTTCAAAGGATTTTGAAAAGAACGGATGGTCAGCGAAGAACATTCCAATATTCGGTCGGAGTGCTTCCGCTGGCGTTTTTTCGATCGCCGGGAACATCCCGAAGTCGCCGGGAGTATTGATAGCGGTCGGCGGCGATTACGCAAATCCCAACGCAACCGGTTCGGCTTTCTTTTCAAAAGATCGTTTCTCCTGGCACCCGGCCCAAACCGTGCCGCATGGATATCGCTCCGCCGTAGCCTACAACCCCACCACCAAAACCTGGATCACCGTCGGCCCCAACGGTACCGACATCTCCACGGACGATGGCAAGAACTGGTACGCCTTGCGACCGGATGCGCATGAGGCGGCAGATGCGGACCGGAACTGGAACGCGCTTTCGCTTCCTTTTGTCGTCGGGCCGCATGGTCGTATCGGCAAGCTCGATGGGGCAGCGTTGAAGCATTGATGGTGCTCATCCTTGGCTGGAATCAAACTCAAATAATCTGCTCTGCACTAGAGAGTGTGTCGCACTCACCGAGTGTGCTTACCGATGTAAGGCATTGATTCTTAACGACGGATGGGCGCCAAGGCCAAGAAACGAGGAATCTACATAGGGAGGGGGTGGGGGTGTCCCAATTTTGGGCATGCTTCCATTCCCTGCATTCGGGAGCCGAGGCCTACGCATGGTTCCATTGTGCGCCGAGGTTGAATAATTTCCTGCAAAAGCGAAACGAACTATCTGCAAAGCATTTTCAGGGACTTAGGCAGGGTTGGTCGGGACGGGGGGGTGACATGTGATCCCCAGAACAGGTGGCGCGGAGCCCAAAGGATCCCCGAGTCGTGACCTGTTACAAGGCGCAAAACAAAAGCAGGTCCTTCGCCTCACTTACCCAATCTCGCTTACGCACGATTGGGCCTTAGCGTGCCCGGCTCAGGATGATACAACATCAAGCTGAAAGACAAGTTGTGAGGCTAACACTAGGTCGTGACTTCGCGGCCGGCGATGAAGACTCTGGGGCGTGCGGGCGCGGCGATGAAGTAGGCGAGTTCGCGGTAGTCGGCGAATTCGTGGATGACAAAGTCGGCGTGCTTCCCTGCTTCGAGCGACCCGATCTCAGCGCCGAGACCGAGGCTGTGGGCCGCGTTGATGGTGGCTGCTGTGAGGGCTTCGGCGGGCGACACGCCCATCTGCAAACAAGCCAGCGACAGCATGAACGGCATCGATGGGGCCGGCGATGAACCGGGGTTGAAGTCGGTGGCGAGGACGATGGCGAGGCCCGCTTCGATCATTCTGCGCGCGGGCGGGTATTGCGTCCGGCTGAGGGCGAAGACGGAGCCGGGGAGTAGGACTGGCTGGGTGCCGGCGGCGCGAAGATGCTGAAGCGTTTCGTCGGATACTGTTTCTAGGTGGTCGGCTGTGGCAGCGTCAAGTTCGGCGGCGAGACCGGCGCCGGTGCCGGGGCGAAATTGCTCGGCATGGATGCGGAGTTTGAGGCCGTGCCTCTTCGCGGCGGAGAGTACTGTGCGGGTTTCTTCGACGGTGAAGGCGTGGTCGTCGCAGAAGGCGTCGCAGTATTTCGCAAGCCCAAGGCCGGCGACTTCGGGGATGAGTTCTTCGGCGACGAAGCGGACGTAGTCGGCACGGCGGTCCTTGTATTCCGGCGGGACGGTGTGGGCGGCGAGGAGCGTCGGGACGATGCGCGTAGGGCCTTCTTCGTTGAGGCGGCGGATCACGCGGAGCATCTTGAGTTCGGTGTCGCGATCAAGGCCGTAGCCGGATTTGGCTTCGAGCGTGGTGGTGCCGGAGCGAAGCATCCAGTCGCGATGGCGGCGGGCGGCGGTGAGTAACTCATCTTCTCTGGCAGCGCGAGTGAGGGCGACGGTGCGCAGGATGCCTCCGCCGGCGGCGGCGATCTGCTGATAGGTGGCGCCGGCGATGCGCTGTTCGAATTCGGCGGCGCGATTGCCGGCGAAGACGAGATGAGTGTGGGCGTCGACGAAGCCGGGAGTGACGGCACTGCGTGCGGCGTTGATTTCGGTTGAGTGTGGTGGAATCTTGTCTTTGAGCTCGGCGTAGGTTCCGACAGCAGCAATGCGGCCGTTCTCGATGAGCATTGCTGCGTCGTTGATGATGGCAAGGTCCTTGAGTTCTACGCCGGTGCGAGGGCGTGCGGGGCCTGAGAGGGTGACGAGCTGGCCGATGTTGACGATTGCGGTTGTCATGAGTGAGTAGTGGAGTTGGCGAAGACCCCATGCCTCAGAAGCGAGACCTGGGCACCCAGTTCAATCCTCTGGGCACCTTTCTTCAGTCCTTCGGATAGAGGCCTTCCATGTGCGGGCCCATCTTCTGTTCGACTTCGTAACCAGCCATCTTCTTGTCCGGGATGTACCAAGTCCAAGGTCGTTTGGGATTGTATCGAATTTCAAATCTGCGTTCGATCATCTGCCGAGCCACTGATTCGCCCTCTTCCTGACCGTTGGTGAATAGCGAGAATCGCCCTGAGAATTCTTTGTCTGCTACTGCATACGAAAACGTGAAGCATGGCAGCATGATGTCGGTCTTGCTATCGAGCTCCATCACTTCCATGTCGGCCGAATGAATCGTTGCCCATATTTACGGCCAGGATCGCGTGCGTCTAAGAAGGACAACTTGCAAGCCATAGCGAATGAGTAGGGAAAGAAGAGCCAAGGCTCCAAGGAACTCCGCCGCTTCCCCTTTACGTGTCATCGGCTACTTGCCTGCCATGGGAATATGAATCCCCCTTTCTTTGGCGGTTTGTTGCGCCGACTCGTAGCCGGCGTCGGCGTGGCGGGCTACGCCTATGCCGGGGTCGTTGTTGAGGACGCGGGCAATTTTCCGGGATGCCATCTCGGTTCCGTCGGCGACGGTGACCTGGCCGGCGTGGAGCGAGTATCCCATGCCCACTCCACCGCCATGGTGGAAGCTGACCCAGGTGGCGCCGGAAGCAGTGTTGAGCAGCGCGTTGAGAATGGGCCAATCGGCTACGGCGTCGGAGCCGTCGAGCATTTTTTCGGTTTCGCGATAGGGGCTGGCGACCGAACCGGTATCGAGATGATCGCGGCCGATGGCGATAGGCGCGGAGATCCTTCCCTTCTTCACGAGGTCGTTCATCGCTTCGCCCATTTTGGCGCGGTCGCCATAGCCGAGCCAGCAGATGCGCGCGGGCAATCCCTGGAAGGCGAAACGGCCGCGGGCAAGTTTCAACCAGCGTGTGAGGATTTCGTTGTCGGGGAAAAGTTCGAGCGCGAGTTCGTCCGTCACGTCGATGTCTTTTGGATCGCCGGAGAGCGCGACCCACCGGAAGGGCCCTGCGCCAGTGCAGAAGAGCGGGCGAATGTACTCGGGTACGAAGCCAGGGATGAGAAAGGCATCGGCGCAACCGGCGTCGAAGGCAAAGCGGCGGATGTTGTTGCCGTAGTCGAAGGTGACGGCGCCGGCGCGTTGAAGGGCAAGCATGGCGTTGACGTGGACGACCATGGATTCGGTGGAGCGGCGGACGTATGCCTCGGGATCGCGGTGGCGGAGATCCGTTGCTTCACTCAGGGAGAGACCCTGCGGAATGTAGCCATTGAGCGGATCGTGGGCGGAGGTCTGGTCGGTGACGACGTCGACCTGCACGCCGCGGCGCACGATTTCGGGTAGGATGTCGGCGCAGTTGCCGACGAGGCCGACGGAGAGTGCGCGGCCTTCGCGGCGGGCCAGTTCGCAAAGCCTCAGCGCTTCATCAAGATTTTCTGTGAGCGTGTCGCAATAGCGTGTTTCAACACGTCGCAAGATGCGGCTGCGATCAACGTCGATGGCGAGGACCACTCCGCCGTTGAGTGTGACGGAGAGCGGCTGCGCGCCGCCCATGCCGCCCATGCCACCCGTGACGACGAGTTTATGCTTCAGGGTCCCGCCGAAGTGGCGCTCGGCCAGCGCGGCAAAGGTCTGGAAAGTGCCCTGCAGAATTCCCTGCGTGCCGATATAGATCCACGAGCCTGCGGTCATCTGGCCGTACATCATGAGGCCTTTGCGGTCGAGTTCGTTGAAGTGATCCCACGTGGCCCATTTGCCGACGAGGTTGGAGTTGGCGATGATGACGCGCGGAGCCATCTCGTGGGTGGGAAAGACGGCGACGGGCTTGCCGGACTGTACGAGGAGCGTGTCTTCGGGGCCGAGGCGCTCGAGCTCGCGGACGATGGCGTGGAAGCACTCCCAGTTGCGGGCCGCCTTGCCGATGCCGCCGTAGACGACTAGGTCCTGCGGGCGCTCGGCGACTTCGGGGTCGAGGTTGTTCATGAGGCAGCGGAGGGCGGCTTCCTGCTGCCAGCCTTTGCAGCGAAGGGTGTTACCGCGGGGGGCGCGAATGATGGGGGATGACGTGGTGGTGGTCAATGGCAAACTCCTGCGGTATCGACACCTTGAGGATACTACCCGGCAAACCACTTCTGCGCAGAAGGTGAGCGGTCACTCGTTCGTCCGTCATTCAGATTTTGCGATCCACTCAATGTTTACGCTCGATGGCCGATATCTTCAACAGTATCCCGAACGCCTAAATCAAGCGGCGTCGCGCGCAACAAGGAGGATATATGGCTTCTCGCAAACTGATCGGTTTGGCCTTCATGTTCACCGGCACTCTTCTGTGCTTTTTTCTTCCATTTGTTACGGTCTCTTGCAACGGAATGAAAGTCTACAGCTTCACTGGACAGCAACTGGCAACGGGCACCACGATGAGCCAGCCCGAGATGTTCGGTCCCCCAAAGACGCAGAAGGTGGACCCGAATGCCTTCGCCGCAGTTGCATTTTTGTGTTCGGCCGCCGGAGTCATCTTGTGCCTTCTTGGGCGCAAGATGATCCGAAGCGTTGCGGTCACAGCTAGTGTGGGATCGGCAAGCCTCCTGGCGATGAAAATCCAACTAGACCATCAAATACAAAAACAAGGCATGGGAGTGGCAGAAAACAAATATCAATTTGGGTTCTTCATTGCGCTTCTGCTCATGATGGTCAGTGCAGGGTGGAGTCTCTATCAAATTGTCCGAGAGAGAAAAGGCGAAACCGTGGAAGAAGGAACTCCGCGGCTGTCTTGACGGCTTCAAGGCGACGGCACTCTGAGAACAATCAGAGCCTGCTGATTTATCCTTTTCTTCGTGTCGGACACATTGGTGGAGTGCGTACCTAATTTCTCTGAGGGGCGCGACAAGGCGAAGGTGGATGCCATTGTCGAGGCCATGAAAGTTCCTGGCGTCTATCTCCTCGATCGCGAGATGGATGCGGATCATAACCGCTGCGTGATCACGCTGGTCGGCGAGCGCGAGGCGATCCAGGAGGCGGCGATCCGCGGCGTGGGCAAGGCCGCGGAGCTGATCGACCTGACGCAGCACCAGGGCGCGCATCCGCGGATGGGCGCGGCGGACGTGGTGCCGTTTATTCCCCTCGATGGCGTGACGCTGGAAGACTGCGTGGCGATGGCGAAGCATGTGGGCGCTGAGATCGCAAAGCGGTTCGCGATTCCGGTGTATCTGTACGAGGCGGCGGCGACTTCGCCGGAGCGGCAGAACCTCGAGAACATACGGCGCGGGCAGTTTGAGGGGATTCGCGCGGAGATCGCAACGAACCCGGCGCGGAAGCCGGATTTCGGCGACGCGAAGGTACATCCCACGGCGGGCGCGACGGTGGTGGGTGCGCGGAAGTTTCTGATTGCCTACAACGTGTTTTTGAATACTGCCGATGTGGACGTTGCGAAGAAGATTGCGAAGGCGGTGCGAGCATCGTCGGGCGGGTTCCGGTTTGTGAAGGGCGCGGGTTTCCTGGTGCGCGGGATGGCGCAGGTTTCGATGAACCTGACAGACTTTGAACAGACGCCGATTGCGCGGGTATTCGAGGCTGTGAAGCGCGAGGCGGCGCGGTACGGCGTGATGCCGGTGTCGAGCGAGATTGTGGGGCTGATACCGAAGGCAGCGTTGGAGCAGGCAGCGGAGTGGTTTCTGCAGGTGGAGAATTTCGATTCGTCGCTGATTCTCGAAAACCGGCTGGCTGCGGTGATGGGCGGGAAAATAGCCGTTGGTGGGCTGCGCGCCGGAGTTGAGCCGTTTATCGAGCAACTGGCTGCGCCCACGGCGACTCCGGGAGGCGGCAGCGCCGCGGCAGCGAGTGGGGCGATGGCGGCTGGACTGGCACACATGGTGGCGGCGATGTCGCGGGGAAAGAAGGCTTACCTGCAGTATGAGGCACAGCTGAGCGAGGCGATTGCACGGCTGGCGACGTTGCGTGAAGAGTTGAAGGCAGCGATCGATGCGGATGCCGAGTCGTACAACGTCGTGATGAAGGCTTATCGCGCGGCGCGCGAGACGGATGACGGCGGTGTAGGGGTGAATGCGGCGCTCAAGCAGGCGACGAGTGTGCCGCTGGGTGTTGCGGAGTGTGCGGCGGAGGTGTCGCGAATTGCAGATACGCTCAAGCCAGTGACGAATCCGAATATGGCTTCGGATTTGACGACGGGCATCGCGCTGGCGGGGGCGGCAGTGGCCGGCGCGTTGGCAAATGTGGAGATCAACGTGGGATCGATGAAGTCGGGGTTTGCTGAGGATGATGCGTTTGTCGAGGAGACCCGGACGCGTGCGGAGAAATTGAGGCGATAGAATCTTTCGGGGTTGAGTCGGTAACGATTGAGGTTCGTGCCTCCCACTCATGCGCACACGTAAATGCGGATGAATGGGGCACTCGGCGCAAGTCACCCGGCCATCGGATCTCCCCCACAACAATTCTCAGCGTTTTCCATTTCCAACTTCGACAAAGTATTCTTTGTAACGACACAAATCTGACCCATTGAGGTGCAGAGTGCATAGGGTAAGACCGTATTTGTTTGTTGTTTTTGTAGTTTTGTTTTCAGCCGCAACATCGCAACTGACCATCAACGCAGGAGCGCAGCAGAAGGCCGCATTTGTGCGACTGGATCGCGTGACTGCCTCGCGGCCGCTTCCGAATGGAATTGAGATTCGATCGGGCGCAGCGGTTATGCAGATCACGGCGCTGCGGGATGACGTGGTGCGGGTCCGCGTTGGGCCGACGGGACAACTGCCAGAGGATGCCTCATGGGCGGTGCTTCCCTCTTCGCGCACGGCGAGCGTGAACGTGACGCCGGAGTCGAATGGGCGGCGCTGTCGGGTTCAAGACGGCGAAGCTTCACATCGTCGTGCACAAGGATCCGTTTGGCCTGAGCGTGACGGACAATGCAGGGCATGTGATTGCGCAGGATATGCCTGGGCGACCGATCGAGTATCACGGTGCGTCGTTTCGGGTGTACATGAAGTCGCCGGCAGACGAGCATTATTTCGGGTTGGGCGACAAGCCGGGGCCGCTGGATCGTCGCAACGAGGCGTTTACGGATTGGAATACGGACGCGTTCGGGTGGCAGCAGTCGACCGATCCGATTTACAAGTCAATTCCCTGGTTCATCACGTTCAACAAAGGCGTGTGCGGCGGGATTTATTTTGACAACACGTGGCGCGCGAGCTTCGACTTCAACAAGGAGTATCGCGACGGCTATTCGTTCGGTTCTGAGGGCGGTCCGCTCGATTTTTATGTTGTCTATGGCCCCGAGCCGAAGGCCGTGGTGGAGACCTGGGCGTGGCTGGTGGGAACAACGCCGATGCCGCCGATGTGGGCGCTCGGGTACCAGCAATCGCGGTACAGCTACTATCCCGAGGCGGAGGTCCGGCGCATTGCCGACCGCCTCCGCAGCGAGCGAATTCCTGCGGACGTGATCTGGCTGGATATCGATTACCAGTACAAGAACTGGCCTTTCACGGTGGATCCGGAACGGTTTCCCACGTTCGAACAGATGATCAAGGACCTGCGTGCGCAACATCTGCGCACGGTGGTGATCACCGACCTGCATATTGCCGACCAGCCGATGGCGAAGTACAAGCCGTTTGAGGAAGGGATTGCGGGCGACCACTTTTTGAAGAATCCAGATGGGACGATTTACGAGGGCGTGGTTTGGCCGGGCAAGGCGGTGTTTCCGGATTTCACGCGCAAGGTTTCGCGCGAATGGTGGGGCACGCTATATGCAGATTTCGTGAAGAAGGGAGTGGCGGGATTCTGGAATGACATGAATGAGCCGGCAATTTTTCTGGTGCCTTCGAAGACCATGCCGGATGACACGCAGCATCGCATCGATGAGCCCGGATTTGCCACGCGGGTAACGAATCATCTTGAAATTCACAACATCTACGGTATGCAGAACTCGCGCGGCACGTTTGAGGGGCTGCTGAAGCTGGAGCCGAATCTACGTCCGTTTGTGATGACGCGTGCGAGCTTTGCGGGCGGTCATCGCTACGCCGTGACGTGGACAGGCGACAACTCGGCCACGTGGGATCATCTGCGGCAGACGACTCCACAGCTGCTGAACCTTGGGTTGAGCGGGTTTGCGATGGCGGGGGCGGACGTGGGTGGATTTGCAGGTTCTCCGCAGCCGGAGTTGCTGACGCGGTGGCTGGAGGTGGCGGCGTTTCATCCCATCGATCGCGATCACACCGCGGTGGGAACGCTGCCGCAGGAGCCGTGGGAGAACGGCACGGCCGAGGATGTGAGTCTGCGTCGGCGATACATCGAGGAGCGCTACCGGCTGATGCCGTATTTCTACACGACAGCGGAAGAGATGAGCCGGACGGGGCTGCCGATCATGCGGCCGCTGTTTCATGGAGTTTCCGCATGGCGAGGCGGACGGCGGGCCGCTGGATCTAAGCACGGGCAATGCCTTTATGGTGGGACCGTGACCTGCTGGTGGCGCAGAGTCCCTATCCAGACGAGCTGGACGATTACCAGGTCGCGCTGCCGCCCTCCAGCTGGTACGACTATTGGACGGGTTCAAGAATTGATCCAAGTTCGGGCCGCAAAGGCATTGATAATGCTGCAATTGCACAACCGGAAGTCCATATCCATCGGACCCTGGAGACGCTGCCGGTATTTGTGCGGGCGGGGTCGATTGTGCCGGAGCAGCCGCTAGTTCAGAGCACGGACGAGAAGCCTGTCGGGCCGCTGACGCTGCGGGTGTATCCGCCGACCACGCTTGGGGCCGATTGCGAGGGCTCGCTCTACCTCGATGACGGAGTGAGCTACGAGTTCAAGAAGGGCGATTATCTTCGTGAGCAGTTTGCGTGCAGGCTAAGCGCGCAGGGACTGATAGTGACGGTGGCGCCCCGGAAGGGCGATTTCCTGCCATGGTGGAAGCTGCTGACGATCGAGGTGTACGGCGCGACTAAGCCCTACGCCAGCGCATCTGTGACCGTGCTGGATCGCCCCGGAGCGACCCCGATCTCGACCAACTTCGACGCGGAGCACCATCGCGTAACGGCGTTGGTGAGTGACAATGCCAAGGGACTGGAGTTGCAGCTGACCTACTGAAACCATGTTTCGCGTGCGGAAACCAACGGCAGATGAGATCGGGCGCGAAGTCGCTGCGATTCCTCGACGCGCTTTGATGTCGGCAGCATACCTCAGTGTCGAGTGCGGACTGCTGGCGGGGCGCGCACCTTCGGGTTTCAAGCATGATCGGATGAAGACGCGGCTCGGCGAAGGTAGACAGGCATTTGAGGCTGCTGTTCGCGGATTCGAGGAATGGAAACACTTCGATCTCGGCTGGGTCAGGGTCGCGAATCCCTCGGCCCGCATCGAAATCGGCCAAATCGTTGCGGTTGAGGTTCACAGCCTCGGCGTGTGGTCTTTGAATCTGAGCCATATTGTGGAAGTGGTGGGGAGAGAGGACCGTTTTGGATTTCTCTACAAAACCACCGCAAATCACATTGAGGAGGGCGAAGAAAGGTTCGTATTGTCGATTGAGAATGGCTCGGGCTCGGTTTGGTATGAGGTCGAAGCGGTTTCAAAACCGCAGAATCTACTGGCGAAGTTAGGATTTCCAGTGACCCGTGCGTTTCAACACCGATTCGCGCGCGAATCGCATAGGCGGATGCTGCGGGCGGTGGGTGCTCGGGATTAGGTGCCCTGTCGGAATGGGTTTTAAGGATGAGCTCGTTTTGAACAAACAATATTCGCAGACTGTTAACCTAATGTTATGAAATTCGGCGTTCTGGTTTTCCCGGGGTCCAATTGCGATCACGACACCTATAACGTGATTGCGGAGATTGCACATCAGCCGGTCACGTTTCTGTGGCATGATTCCGAGGACCTGCAGGGTGTGGATGCGGTTATGGTTCCGGGCGGATTCGCATATGGGGACTACTTGCGGACGGGGGCGATTGCGCGCTTTTCACCGGTTATGCAGGCTGTTCAGAAGTTTGCCGCAGGTGGCGGACTGGTGCTGGGCATTTGCAACGGATTCCAGATATTGGCCGAGTCGGGCTTGCTGCCGGGGGCGCTGATGCGCAATGCGGGGCTGAAATATATCTGCAAGCAGGTCCATCTGCGGGTGGAGACGACGAACAGCCCGTTTACAAATCAGCTGCAACAAGGCGAGGTGCTGCAGATTCCCATTGGCCACATGGAGGGGAATTACTTCTGCACTCCGGAGGAACTGGCGCGGCTGAAAGCGGAGGATCGGATTGCATTTCGCTATGCAACGCAGGCGGGTGAGATTACAAACAGCGCAAACCCCAATGGCTCTCTGAGCAATATTGCCGGAATTCTAAATGAGGGCAGGAATGTACTGGGAATGATGCCGCATCCGGATCGCTCCAGCGAGAAGCTGCTGGGGTCGGCTGACGGCTGGAAGATTTTCGCGTCCATGATTGAGGCGTTGGCAACGCGCTGAGTTCTCACGAAATGGGAAGCCGGCATTGAATGATCGACATCCACACACACCTGATTTACGGCGTAGACGACGGTTCACCGGACCTGGAAACGTCCGTTGAACTGGCCGAAGCAGCGATCAGCGAAGGCGTAACTCACATCGTTTGCACTCCTCATGCAAGCGAGAATTATCCCTTTCAGCCTGAGGTGAACCGGATTCGCCTGGCCGAACTCCGGGAGCGGGTGGGCGACAAGGTCAAGTTGAGCCTTGGTTGCGACTTTCACATGAATGCGCAAAACATTGCGGATGCCCTTGAGAATCCATTGCGCTATTCGATTGAGGGCAAGGGCTATCTGCTCGTCGAATTTCCTGACATGCTGATCCCGCAGCAACTGACGATTGCGCTGAGCCGACTGCGGAATGCGGGGTACACGCTGATCATTACTCATCCGGAACGGAACCCGGTTCTGCAGCAGGATCCTGAGACGCTGGCGGAGTGGATGCGCGAGGGATGCCTGGTGCAGGTGACATCGGCATCGCTCTACGGGCGGTTCGGGAAACTTGCCAAGGCCTTCGCCGATGCCCTGCTGGAGCGCAACTGGATCCATTTTATGGCCAGCGATGCACATCATCCTGAGTGGCGTCCGCTGCACCTGAAAAAGGGATACGACTATGTAGCCGAGAAAGTGGATGAGGAGACGGCGCATCGGCTGTATGTCAGCAATCCGAGAGCGGCCGCGGAAGGTGCGAAGTGGCCGGTGCAGCCGGAAGCTGTCGGGCTTTGGGAGGGTGTTCCGCTGGATTTCGATGCTCGACCCGACAGCAAGGGACGGCGCGGAAACGGGTCCGGGCGAGACGCAGCGCAGCAAATCCGAAGAGGATTCTGGAGTCGGTTGTTCTCGCGGTAATTGTGCCTAAACCCGCTACAAACCGAGCCCACCGTCGACGGTGAGGACCTGGCCGGTGATGAAATCGCTGGTTCCGGCAAAGAAAGCCACGGCCTGCGCCACGTCCTTTGCGGTGCCGTTGCGCTGCACGGGGGTTTTGGCGGCGAATCGCTGGGTGGCCGGCTGCCCCTTGTCTTCATCGAATTCGATCCAGCCTGGGGCTACGCAGTTGACTGTTATCTCAGGTGCGAAGGATTTGGCCATGGCCTCGGTAAGCATGTGAAGGGCGGCCTTGGATGCGCAGTAATGGGCGTGGCCGGCCCAAGCGCGCAATCCGCCGAGTGAGCCGATATTGATGATGCGGCCGTGAGCGGCCCGCAGATGCGGCAGAGCCTCACGGGCGACAAGAAACGGTCCGCGCGCGTTAGTCTCGAAGACGGCGTCCCACTGATCCAGGCTCAACGTGTCGAGCTGCGCAGTTTCGTAGATGGCGGCGTTGTTTACCAACACATCAAGATGACCATGGAAGTTGACCGAGGCGGAGACGGCGGAGCGCACCGACTGCTCGGAGCGCACATCGCATTCAAGCGCAATCGCGAGCCTTCCCAGCTGCCTAATGAGTTGGAGGGTTTGCTCGGCTTCGGTCTTTGAGTCGCGGTAGGTAATGGTGACGTCGGCGCCGGCAGAGGCGAGCTCCAACGCAATTTCGCGGCCGATGCGGCGAGCGCCCCCGGTGACCAGCACCGCTTTTCCGACGAGGGTTTGGCTGGTCATGGCGGGCTCAATGTGCTGGGTTCGCCGCAGTTCAGAAGTAGCCTGGCTACTGCGGTTTGGATGGAGGATTCGTTGGCTGGGCGGCGGAATCGCTAGGCTTATCCGTAGCTGCAGGCGGTGCCGCGTCGACGGCCGGCGCATCTTTTGGTGTGCTGGAATCGCCGCTCTTGGGGCTCTTTTGCGCGTCCGCATCCTGGTCGTGGTTCTTGTAGATCGAGTATTGCTCACCAGGCCGCTTGAGACGAATGCCGAAGGCTAAGTCGGACTTGTCGATCTTGTAATCCTGACCGTAGGTTTGATAGCCCTTGGCGATGATCTGCATGCGCATCGTAGAGCCCATGGGTAGGACATCAATCACCGATTTTCCGTCTTCATTGGTCTTGAGTTCCATGTTGCCCTTGTCACCATCGAGGTGAAAGATCACCGAGGCATTCTCTACGGGCTTGGAATCAGTATCGCGGACCACAGTAACCTCAATGCGCGAGGTCGGCGGCGGTGGCTTGTACTTGCGGCCACGATGGGCCGAATCCTGCGCAGAGAGACTGATACCCGATACGGCGACGAGGGCAGTGGCGATGGCGAAAGAGCGAAAGGAAGTACGAGACAGCATGTCAGCATTGTATCCGCTGGCGTGCGCACTAAGCGAGGGTTGGACCGTTGAATGAGGGATGTTGCGAGCATTGGGAAGATGTGATTCGGCCAACTCTCCGAGACGGATGATTTTATGCGGACTGTCATCCCTTCTGGGCTATTCTCGATCCCTCCAACCGAATAGAAGAACAGTGGTTCCGCGGCTAAAGCGCCCTTTCTTTCTGTGAGCTTGATTCAAGGGCCTGAAGTCCCTTGCTCGGTCCGCGAAGACCAGTGAAGTCCAATGATTTTTAGGAGTTGCGGCTTCACCGATGGCAGGCCCTATTACGAACCTGTTTCTCCCTTCATTGTCTGGGCAAGGCGAAGTCAGCAATCCGGGTAAACTGAAGAGAAAGAGGTCGCTATGCCAGAGATTCAGCGCAGGAACACACCTACGGTCAAAATCGGTCACGTTCGCGTGGGTTGGGAGGTGCCGGTTGTCGTGCAGTCGATGACCAACACTGACACCGCCGATGTCGCGAGCACGATTGAGCAGGTGGCCGCATTGGCCATAGCCGGGTCAGAGATTGTGCGCGTTACGGTGAACAATGAAGAGGCCGCTGCGGCTGTCCCCACGATCGTGGAGGGACTGGACAAACGCGGAATCCGGGTGCCGATCGTGGGGGACTTTCACTACAACGGGCACCTGCTGCTGAAGAAGTTTCCGGAGACTGCGAAGGCTCTGGCGAAGTACCGGATCAACCCGGGAAACGCGTCGATTGGCAAAAAGGATAATGACAACTTCCAGGTGATGGTGGAGTGCGCGGTCGAGAACCAGAAACCGGTGCGGATCGGCGTGAACTGGGGATCGCTGGACCAGTCTTTGCTCACCAGGATGATGGACCAGAACGCCCACTCGGCGCAGCCGCTGCCCGCGCGCGACGTGATGATGGAAGCGATGGTGGTGAGCGCGCTGGAGTCGGCCAAGGCAGCGGAACACTTCGGGCTGCGAGCTGACCAGATTATCTTGTCGGCGAAGGTGAGCGGCGTCCGCGATTTGATCGATGTGTATACGAATCTTGCGTCGCGTTGCAATTATGCGCTGCATCTTGGTTTGACAGAGGCGGGCATGGGCGCGAAGGGGCTGATTGCGTCGACGGCGGGGCTGGCTCCGCTGCTGCTGGCGGGCATTGGCGACACGATTCGCGTGAGCCTTACACCGAAGCCCGGTGGCGATCGCACGGAAGAAGTGCAGGCGGCGCAGCAGATTCTGCAGTCGCTCTCGATCCGCAGTTTTATGCCGCAGGTAACGAGTTGCCCTGGATGCGGGCGGACGACGAGCACGTACTTCCAGGAGCTGGCCGAGCAGATTCAGACTTACTTGCGCACGTCGATGCCCGAGTGGCGAAAGAAGTATCCAGGTGTGGAAGAGCTGAAGCTGGCGGTGATGGGCTGCGTGGTGAACGGGCCCGGCGAGTCGAAGCACGCGAATCTTGGCATCAGCCTGCCGGGGACGTTTGAGGAGCCGAAGGCTCCGGTGTATGTCGATGGGAAGCTGTATACGACGCTGCGCGGCGACACAATTGTCGCGGAGTTCAAGACGATTCTGGATAACTACGTGGTGAGCCATTATGGGCATGGAGCGAAGAGCGAGGAACTGGTTTCTGCTCGCTAGTCCGGAGTCTGAACGAAGTTATTGGCATATCCTTGCAATGCAAAGAAGCAGATTCTTCGCTCACCACCCCCGAACCTGCCCCAAAGAGCTTGCGCTCTTCGGGGCCCCTGAAACGTTCGGGGCCCCGTTCGTTCAGGATGACACCGCCCTCTTTAGTTATTAGATTCAGCGACAGGTTGCCAGATATCTGGGGCCGAAAAACGAATGGCTCCGGCAAAGGCGGAGCCAATTCGTGAGGCTGTATCGACTGATCTTGAGCTATCTCATCGAGGTAGCTTTACTGTGATGCCGGCTATGGCTTCCAGAAAGCTGCGTTCGCTTTGATCCAGTCGTCGCTCACATAGCTTTGTTTTGGATTGACCGCAAAGATCTCGGAGTGGGAAGTATCGACTGCGGCGCCAAACAGAGTGTCGAGTTTTGCCATTCCTTCTTCGCCGCCCATGGCTTCCATGTACTTCTTTTGTCCCATGAATCCGTCGTCAATGACGGACATGGAAGGATCGCCGCTGAGGGCAACATAGGTTCCACCTTCGCCCCCGATATACCAGCCGATACATGCCCCAATGAGCGCCGTCGCCAGCCTTTTCATGGGCATCCTTGACCATCTTCACAACCTCGCGCCACTCCTTCTCGTGTCCGGGGCGGACGTGGAAGGCGAAGACCTGGTAGAAGCGGTGATTTTGAAGGTCGTTATGGATATGGAAGCTGAGCTCGTCGTCCAATGCATAGACGGCGGAATCTACTTCTTCCAGGAGTTCGCCGTCGGCGAGGCTTGCGCGCTCAACTTCTGCGGCAAACGAAGTGTTTTTTGCCATCAAAGCATTGTCCTTTTCCCACTCCGCGAAGGACGAATACCGGGTGAAGTATAAGGAGCGTGCTTTGCCGGTGAGCGAGTTCATTCCGACGTAGTTTGCGGGGAATTTTGCCTCCCGGTTGGCGGTGACGAACGCACTTTCAGTTTTGTCGTGTTCCGCGCCACCTTTGTAGGGCTTGGTGTATTCACGGGTGATTTGCAGGATATGGGGTACTGCAGACGTTGATGCTGCGTCTTGCGCCGCGGCGAGCGAGCTGCCAATGACCGCGAGGGACAATCCCACTAGGATGGGGTTGAGTTTCTTCATACTTACAAAACCTCCTGGGCTTGCTCGGAGATCACTCGCGATTTGACAAGGGGACCGGAACTGGCGCGCGCGTTCCGAAGCTGGCCGATTATCAGGCTTGCGCCGTTGATCTGTATATAGCTTTCTGATCGACTTTCAGATCCGGTTGTGTGATGAAGGTACTTTCTCGTTTGCATCGCGAAGCTTAATCTATCGCTCAATTCCCCGGAAAGGTTCTTTGTGCGCATCCGTTTTTTTGCGATTTTGCCGGTTCTTTACGTTATCGCTCAAGCCGGTTTTGCGGCACCGCCAAAGGCTTGCGTTCCACCGGATGCAGCCTCGAAGCTGACCAAGAAAGAGGTGTGCGTCGACGTTCACGTTTATGACGTGGTGGAACTGCCCGATGGGACGCGGTTTCTGGATGTGTGCGCGCCGGATACGCCGGATGATCAATGCCGATTTACGATCGTGAGCTTGCGGGAGGATCGCGAGGAGGTGGGCGAACTCGCGAAGTACCGCGATGCAGATGTGCATGTGCGCGGGATTGTGCAACCGATGCATGGACGCAATGGCATGGTGCTGAGCCACATGCGACAGTTCTATGGCGGGCCGCCGAAGTTCAAGCCGAATCCGAAGCTGCTACGCGGGTTCTTGGGGGATCAGGCAAAGCCGCCGATTGCCGATCCGAATCTGCGCTCGCAGGGCGGCCATCGCGCATTCATGAATACGAGCAACCAGGAAGCGAGGCCCAAGTAAAGGACCAGCGGAGGACTGAGAACGCGAGACCCTATAGCTCAGTGGTTCAAAAATGAAAGTCCTCTTCGTGAAGCCACATTAGCTCCGAGAGCGGATGCCAGCGAGAAAGCCGGATGCGAAGCGAGTCATTTGCGCTTCGAGACGCCGTGAAAGCAAAAGCCGATCCTTCGGCTCACCACCCCCAAGCTTGAGAAAACGCTTGGGGCCCCGTTCGCTCAGGACGACAGGTTCGTTGTTGGACAAAGCCCTTCGTTGAGGGGCGGAGCAAAACGTGACCCGACGAGCAGGATGACGCAGGAGATGACGAGGAAGATCAACGTGGCTCCAAGGCCAATGCGCAGATTCGAATGATCGGCTATTTTGCCGATGATCTGGGGCGAGAAGGTGTCGCCGAAGAAGTGGATGAAGAAGAGATTCACCGAAACAGCCGTCGCGCGCACGGGTGCGGAGACGGAGTTCACGATTGCAGTGTTGAGCGGGCCGGTGTTGAGGAAGAGAAAGAACTCGGCCAGGAAAAGTGCGGGGATGGTCCATCGGGCCGGGCCGAAGAAGAGCAGGATGCCGAATGGAAGCGTCAATGCCACGCTCCAAAAGCTGAGCAGGTAGAGGGCTCGGTGGTTGGTCCGGAGCCAGCGTTGCGCGATCCAACCGCCAATCGCCGTGCCGAGTATACCGTTGATTACGGTGCTTGCACCGGCGACCTGGCTGGCTTTGGCGACGGAGAGGCCGATGGGGTCGTGGAGAAATTCGGGGACCCAGTTGGAGATGCCTCCCATGGCAAAGGTCAGCGTCGCCAGTCCGAACGTCGCCGTCAGAAATGCTGGATTGCGGAAGAGACCGGCGAAGGTTGTGCGATCGGTTGTTGCCTTGATGTGATCCTGTGCACCGCGAACGGGCTCGTGGCCGAAGAATCCGTAAAGCACCGCGACGATGAGGCCGGGGATGGCGCAGATGAAGAACGGTGTTCGCCAGCCCCACGTGGAACCCATCTGTCCGCCCGCCATGTAGCCCAGAGCGGCGCCGACGGGAATCGCGACGTAGAAGATGGAGAGGATGCGGTTGCGGTCGCGCTCGGGGTAGAAGTCGGCGATAACAGCCGGGGCGAAGATGCCGAAGGATGCTTCGCCGATACCGACGACGGCGTGGCGGAGGTAGAGCGTCCAATAACTGTGCACCCATGCGGTGCTGAGTGTGGCGAGGCTCCACAGGACAGCGCCGCCGATGATGAGCGGCTTGCGGCGATATCGATCACCCAGCCAACCGGTGAGCGGAGCGGCAAACATGTAGACGAAGAACATGGCCGTGGTAAGCGCGCCCATCTGCTCGCGGGTGGCGTGGAATTCGTTCTGGATGAGCGAGAGTTCGCCGGGGAGAATGTAGCGATCGATGTAGTTGAGCAGGTTGAGGGCGATGAGGAGGATCAGCGTGGCGAGGGCGGGGCTGATGCGGGTGCGGGATGTTGCGGTGAGCGTGGCCAAGTTGTGTCCCTCACCTCGTTGCTTCCAGCTTGCAACTTGGTCTTCAGCTGTTCAAACTCGGTGCTATTTGCGTTCAGATTACCTTGGGTTTGAGGCAGACAAACTTTTTTGCCGGATTTTCGGCTGATACCCTATATCCCGGTCTCTGCGTGGAGATACCTTGTTTCAAACAGCTTACAGCGAGGATATGTCTGCAAATATTTGCAATCATTGAACTTATCCATAGGTTATTGCAAACAAGTGAGATAGCGAGTACTCGAAAAGCGGGACCACGCTCAAAAAGCCATCCGGTTGAGAATTCTGCAAAGGAATTTTGACTCCAAAATTATTATGCTCCGAAGAGAAATAATTATCTGCATACGACGTAAAAGAATCGCGCGAGTGGAATCAGCGGTTTAGTTGAGCAGATGGCTTTCAGGGCTTGACACACTTTTCAGGTCGTCATCACTTCGTATGGCCGCATCATCTCATTGTCTTCGTGTTCAAGGATGTGGCAATGCCAAACGTACCGCCCGGGATAGCCCACGAAGGGCACGATGATCCGGGTCACTGTTTTGGCATTTACGCGCGCGGTGTCTTTCCAGCCCAATTCATTCGATTCGGGAGCCATGGCGGGCCCTAGAAAGCGCAAATTGCCTTTGGTCATGTACTCAAAGGCGTCAAAACGGCGGCGATCCAGAATCTGAAAGCGCACCATGTGTAAGTGAATTGGATGAACATCATCGGTCAGGTTCACGAGTTCCCAGATCTCGACAGAATTGAGCTTCGGCTTTTCTGTAATCGGCATGTGCCAGGGCGTCTTGTTCAGCAGCATCCCCATCGACTCGGACACCATATTCAGCTGCTCGTCCAGAGTCAGACGTCGGGTCAGGATCGCCTGAGACTCGGCGATGCGCGGAACTGGGCGTAGCGTTGCGGGCAGATTGCCCTCTTCGGGAGCAGGTGTCGAGGCCGACACGAAATTGCATGAGCGTAAATGCTTCGCTCATCAGGAGCACGTTTGTGCCACGAAGTTCCGCAAAATCGATCACGACGTCGGCGCGTTCCCCGGGAGCGAGCTGCAAATGCTTCATGGTGACAGGCGCAGGCAATAATCCCTGATCTGTTCCGATCTGGTGCATGTCCAGATTCGGTGACAGCGAAAGGCGATAGAAGCGGCCATTCGCACCGTTCAGAATGCGAATGCGATACTTGCGCGCCTCGACATCGAGATAAGGAAAAAGCTTGCCATTTATCAGATGCGCTTCGCCAAACGCTTCCGGTACCCAGGGGCGCTCCGGATCAGGAGAGACGGGATAGCTGAGTTGGCCATCCGGGCGCAGATCGCGGTCCATGAGCACCAGCGGGACCTCGTATTTGCCGCTGGGCAGATGAAGCGCATCCTCCACCGCATCTCGAATCACATAGAGGCCGAGCAATCCGGCATAGATGTTCAGCCTGTTGATGCCCATCGCGTGGTCGTGATACCAGAGCAAAGCTGGTTCCTGCTGGTTGGGATAGTAATAAGTACGCGACTGGCCCGGCACATACCAATCCTCTGGATAGCCGTCGCCTTCCGGTGGTGTCTTTCCGCCGTGCAGATGCACTACGGCGCGCACCTCCGGCTTATCTCTCTCCGCACCGTGCAGGTTATGGTCGATCGGAAGGAAATGTCGCGCCGGAAGTTCGTTTGCCCATTCGATGAGCACTCCCTGTCCGCTGCGCGTATCAAACATGGGCCCGGGAACGGATCCGCCGTAGGACCACAGAGTCGTCGCTGGCAAATCGCGATGGATCTTTCTTCGAATAGCCTGCATTGTCACCCGGTAGAAGGGCACTCGCTCGCCGGAATGATCGGGCGCTGGGCGATAATCAACCGGCTGCGCAATGATCGGCAATGGAAGCGGATCGACAAAGCGGGCAAGACTATTGGGGTCAAGGTTGGGTGTTGTGGGCGCGGCGCGATGCGCCATCGGATGCGCGATTGCTCGCGGAGATAACAATGCTGAAGCTGTAAGCGCGGACTGGCCAAGAAATCTACGGCGCGAAATCAAACGTAGGGCTCTCTCTCGAATTACTCAACCGGAATCAGGGCACGGAGTTGATTTGGCCCGTGCCCTGATCCAAACAGTCCTATGTGTTGCGGGTGCTGTGCGGTCTACCAGCCATGGCTGCTGCCACCGCCGATAACGAGACCGGTGGTCGGGTCGAGAATATATCGGCCGCTGTTGTCTCGCCAATCGCGATTGAAGTCGAACATGCTGTTAATCGGTCCAGCAAGAGCGTCGAAACTCCCCTGCCCTACACGTTCGCCTCCCAGCCAGTTGTCTTCAATGAAGCGAAGAACCGAAGTCTGGTCGGTCATGGTGTGGTCAACGAAGTTCTGGCGTGCCCACGGTGAGATCACGAGAAGGGGCAAGCGCGGACCGTAACCGCAGCGCCCCTGCGCATGCAGTGTCGATGGATTGATCCCAGGCAAAGCAGTCTCGCCGTTTCCGCACGCACCTTGACTGGTGAGCATGTCGGCTGACGTCGTGGACTGATTCACAATCTGGCCTAGCTGATGGTCGTACCATCCGTCCGAGTCGTCATAGGCAATGATGACTGCTGTCGAGTCCCAGTCCGGTTGTTGTTGAAGGAAGTTGATCGTATTCACGACGAAGGTCTGCTCGTCCAGCGGATCAGAGTAGCCGGCATGCCCGTCCTGGTAGCCGGGAGCCTTCAGGAATGAGACCGCGGGAAAGTTCCCCGCACTCACTGCGGTGAAAAAGTCCAGGATGTCGTATTGGTGATTGGCAACATCGCTGTATCCGATCGACGCAGTGGAGGATGGACGCACATGGGTGGGATTAGCCGTGGAAGCGTAATACTGGAACGGCTGGTGATGCGGAATGTAGTCGGCCTTTGTGGTGTTGGTTACCGTTGAGGTTGTAGTGCGCTTGCAGCCCGTGGTTTTGTTGGCATTCACGATGTTCAGGTTGAAGCCACCGGAAAAGAAGCCCCAGGTGATGCCCTTTGCATTCAGCATGTCGCCGATATTCTTGCCACCGAACTGTACCGTTTCCCCGGTGGTGGTCGAGCATACATCGCCCACGGGGTCGGCGTCGCTGATCAGTGTCAGCCCGCCGTTTCCATCGCTGATGGTATCGCCGCCCGGATTCACGTCGTCTGTCACGCCATTAAGCTGGCCTGAAATCAGATTCACTGCGCCGTCTGTCGAAGGCCCGAAATTCGTACCGTAGGAGTTATCGTTCATGGCGAACCGCTGCGCATAATTCCACAATGCGGTCACGGTGTTGCCGTCGTAGTAGCCCATTGTCAGGCCGGTGGTGGCAAAGATCGGGCTGCCTGAAGGTGGCGGCCCTGCAGTTCCGACCGAAAACGGAAAAGCATCCATCAAGCCATGATCGAATGCCGCTTGCTCCGGCCCGTAGTCATGGTCCTGGTCGGCGGTTGCAGCCTGGCTGCGGTCGAGCCGAAAGGGGTTTGTCGCACCCTTACCATTCACGGGATTGGTCGCGTTGGGGTTGTTGTTCAGCAATGCGGGAGTGAATCCGTTTACAGATGGCGTCAAAGGCGATGCTACAAAGCGCGGTTCGCCCGCCGGATTGGTTGCGTGAGGATAGGTTCCAAAGTAGTGGTCGAAGGAGACGTTCTCCTGGAAGATGATCACCACGTGTTTGATGGGGGTTGCGGTTTCAGAACCACCCGAATGACCTGCAGCGATAGCAGGACTAGGTAGAGTTCCAACAACGAGCAGCGATGCAAGGGAAGAAGCGATGAGCTTTTGCAAGTAACCTCCGGGTTCGCCGTGGGAACAGCGGACTGGCACTTTATAACGGCGCGAGGTCAACTTGAGGTTAATCATTCGTGACTTGAATGCGAATTTAATGAAGTAATTCACAAACAGCTTGAATTTTGTTGTTGGCCCACGAAGACACGTGCTTCCGCAAGACCACGCTCACTGCTGTTGTGGCATAACTCTCTCGTTCCCAGGACGAATCTTCGCGGAACGGGCGGGCTGGGTTGGTTTCGGCGACGTCAGCGCGCACTGTTCTCTGGATAGTTCACGTCACTTTTCGGGTCTTGGCCAGCGGGCTTCCACGGTGGTCGCGATGCCGCCGCGGGGGCGGAATTCGCCCCGCACAACGGCCCACACCGGGTCGCAGGCCTTTACTACATCTTCGAGAACCTGATTGACGATGTTTTCCTGGAAGATGCCGAGGTTGCGATAGCTGAAGAGATATTCCTTGAGTGATTTGAGCTCGAGGCAGCGGGCGCGAGGCATGTAGCGGATGGAGAGCGATCCGAAGTCGGGCAGACCGGTCTTGGGGCAGACAGAGGTCAGCTCTGGATCGTCGATGACGATTTCGTAACCGGGAAACTGGTTTTGCCAGGTCTCGATGGCGGGAAAGGCAAAGTCGAGCCCTGCCTTGGCGTGATCGTCTGTGTAACGCGGCTGCTGAGACATATTTCCATTGTAAGAGGGACCAACATGAACGCCCCGTATGCCAAGTTTCCACTCCGTGTTCATGCAAATTTCTGCTTCTTAAGGGCTTTGCGAAGAGTCTTATATACTGGCGTTGGTCGCCTTCATGGTTACAGAAAGAAAGCAATTGAACCGCAAATGGCTTTGGTTGGGTGCGGTCGTAGTACTCATCGTGGTTTATTTTGCCGCTCGATCTCTCACGCGGGATCGTCTGCCTGTGCGCGCAGCGGAAGTTTCGCAAGAGCCGCTGGCAAGCACCACCAGCACCAACGGCAAGGTCGAGCCGGTTCACAATATTGAGATTCACGCTCCTATTCCCGCCATTGTGAAGGCGGTGTACGTCCAGGCAGGCGATACGGTTTCGGCAGGCAAACTGCTGATGCAGCTGGATGACATTGACGCGCGGGCGAAGCTAGCTAGCGCGGATAGCGCGGTGAAGTCGGCCCAGGCGTCGCTTGAGGCCACGGTGCAAAACGGCACCCTGGAGCAACGACAGGGCGTGACTGCGGAGATTGCGCGAGACAAGCTCGATCGGGATCAGGCACAGCACGACCTGGATGCGCTGATAAAACTGAGCGCCACAGGCGCGGCGGCTCCGAGCGAAGTGACAGCTGCCCGCGAAAGGCTTGCAACGGCCGAGGGAAATCTGCATGCAGCGGAGCAGAACGAGCACAGCCGCTATTCTCCTGCGGAAGTTGCGCGCGCGCAGGCGGCGGTGCGGGATGCGGAGGCCAATCGACAGGCAGCCCAGCAGGTGCTGGCGCAGACTTCAGTTCACGCGCCTTCGGCAGGCACCGTCTACAGCCTGAACGTGAATGCGACGGAGTTTGCGGAACAGGGCAAGTTGCTGCTGCAGATGGCGGACCTTCACCAGGAGCGCGTTCGCGCCTACTTCGACGAACCGGAGATCGGAAAACTCGCGGTGGGTCAGCCGATCCTGATCAAGTGGGATGCAAAGCCGGGAAAATTCTGGCACGGACATATCGAGCGCACGCCGATCACCGTGACCACGTATGGAACGCGCAATGTGGGCGAGGTTCTGATTCATATCGACGATGTTGATGGACAGCTGCTGCCCGACACTAACGTTACCGTGACTGTGACGACCGCGAGCGAAGCGGACGCGCTGAGCATTCCTCGCGAGGCGCTGCGATCAGAGAACGGCAAAACCTATGTCTACAAGATCGCGGGCGACGAGCTGAAGAAGACCGTCGTCGTGACTGGGGCACTAAATCTGACGCAGGTTGCCATTCTTTCCGGACTGAGAAACGGTGACTGGGTTGCGACGGGAACCACAACCGGACAGCCTCTGCAAGAGGGCGTCCCGATCAAGAGATTCCCGTGAAGAAGGCGCTTCAGATGGCTATGCTGGCCGCCGTTGTCCTGTCTGCGCCGGCCGAGGTCCCGAAGGATGGCGTAGCACTTGCCCATGATGCGCTGCAATCGGGCGCGGCGGACAACGCGCTCGCTTTGTTGAATTCGTTGCCTTCTTCTGCCGAGACACACAATTTGCGCTGCCGGGTTTACTTCACGCTGGAACGCTGGGACGCCGCTGCAGACGAATGTGACCAGGCAGTGAGGCTCGACGGCCAGAGTGCGACGAATCATTTGTGGCTGGGACGGGCCCTTGGTGAGAAAGCCGACAACTCATCGTTTATTACTGCGTTCAACCTTGCGAAGCGGGCGCGCGCCGAGTTCGAGCAGGCTGTGAGCCTCGATCCGCACGATGGTGAAGCGCTGGCCGATCTGGGTGAGTTTTATACCTCCGCGCCGGCCGTAGTGGGCGGAGGCGTTGACAAGGCGCAGGGGCTGTTACCGTCGATGGAGAGAGCCGACCCTGCACGAGCGCACGTTCTGCTTGCGCGCATTGCCGAGAGCCGCAAGGATTATGTGACCGCAGAGCGCGAATACAAACTGGCCACTTCAACGGGCGAGCATCCTGCATTTGGCTGGATCACCCTGAGCAGTTTCTATCGCAAGCGCGAGCGCTGGGACGACATGGAAGCTGCAGTGGAAAGCGGCTACAGGGCGGCACAGCATGATCGGCATGCGGGCGTTGCGCTCTTTAACGGGGCTTCGGTGTTAGCGCACGGCAATCGAAATCTGAGTTTTGCCGCGAAGATGCTGGAAGAATATCTCGCAGATTTTCCCAGGACAGAGGAAGGTCCGGCATTCGAAGCGTACACGCGGCTTGCCCGGCTTAAGGGTCAGTTGGGGGATAAGAACGCTGCGTGGCAGGCACGATTAGCGGCTCTGAAACTCGCGCACGATTACAAGCCGGCGCTGGAGCTGACATTTTGACCGCGAGACGAACACAGGCGATTCTCAGACCGGTGCGTAAAATCGTGCTCCCGGCTTTGTCCGTCGCGATGCTGCTTGCTTTGCCCACAGCATTGACCGCGCAAGTCTCGTTGGCCACAGTTATTGATCTGGCGCAACGGAACAGCACCGGGGTGCGTGCGGCCATGGCCGACGTGGACAAGGCGAACGCGCAACTGTCGGAGACCAAGGACACCGTGATTCCCACCATCAACATCGAAACCGGGTTGCCGGTCTTCCCGGAAGTGGGTTACACCGGTTCTCCACCCACCATCTGGGGTGCAACCGTGCAGTCGCTGGTCTACAGCATTCCCCAAAAGCGCTACTTCGATGCCGCGGGATACGGGCTTCGGGCGGCAAAGGCGCGGTTGCAGGATGTGCGCCAGCAGGTGGCGCTGGATGCTTCAACGGCCTACATCGAGCTTGACACCGTCAATCAGGAACTTGCAGGTGTGCAACAGCAGGAACAGTTCTCTGCCCGGCTTGTCGAGGTCGAACTGCAAAGGACCGAGGCGGGAGTCGATCCGATCAGCGAGCAGTTGCAGGCCCGACTCACAGCCGCACAGATCAAGCTGAAACGTCTGCATCTTGAGACGCGTGCTGCAAATCTGGAGAAACAGCTCGAGACGCTCACCGGCCTGCCGCCGGGATCGATCAAAGTCGATCACGCGAGCATTCCGGAGATTCCCCAGGTGCACGGCGACTTGGCTGCCCGTGAGATCGATGGAGTGAAGGCGTCGCACTTGATTGCGACGTCCAAGGCTCTGCAGGCCAAGGGCGATTGGGAGACGAACTACTTACCCGAATTGCGGTTCTCGATAGAATACTTGCGCGTCACGACCCTTCTGAACAGTGTGAACCAGTACTTCAAGACCGATCTGCCGGCCAACAACTTTGCATCCGGGATCTCCGTGAATCTTCCACTCCTCGATATGGGCAGGCGCGCAAGGGCGAAGGAGTCCGCCGCGGAAGCACTGCGGTCCAAGGTAGAGGCGGAGCAGGCGGAGAAGCAGAATGACCTCGCCATCTCGGATCTTAGCGGGAGCATTCGCGAGCTGGATACGCAGGCTGAGATTGCGAGTCTAAAACAACAGATCGCGGACGAGCAGCTTAAGGCCGTGTTGACACAGTTGGAGTTAGGCAACGGAGCAGGATCGGGGCCCGGCTCTACGCCACAGACGACCCCCAAAGCCGAGCAACTGGCACGGATCGATGCGGGGCAAAAGACTGAAGATGCACTGGATGCGGGATTTGAGCTGGCGAAGGCGCGTCTTAGCCTGCTGCGCGCATTGGGCCATATGGACGACTGGCTGCACGAACTGCACAAGTAATCACCGGAATACACATCCAAACCCGTGTAAAAACTACGCTAAATGCTAGAATTAAAGGGATGCCCATGCCTCTGAAAACACTCTTCCTCAACCCGCCTTCGTTTGAGAATTTTGACGGTGGCGCAAGTTCACGTTGGCCCGCTACGCGCGAAATCGAGTCCTACTGGTACCCCGTGTGGCTCACTTACCCTGCAGGTTTGCTGGAAGGATCGCGCGTGCTGGATGCGCCGCCGCACCACGTGTCGGCCGATGAGACGATCAAGATCTGCAAGGAATATGAATTCCTCGTCCTGTTCACCTCGACAGTGGGATGGGAGGGCGACCAGCGGCTGGCCGAAGCCATCAAGAATGCGAATCCTTCGATTCGCATTGCGTTTGTCGGGCCGCCGGTGACGACTGACCCGGATCGCGCGCTGAACGAGTGCGCAGTGCTGGATTTCATTTGTCGGCGCGAATTCGACTTCTCCGTTGTGGAGTTTGCCCAGGGCAAACCGCTGAACGAGATTCTCGGAATCAGCTACAAGAAGGATGGAAAGATCCTCCACAATCCAGATCGTCCGCAAGTGGAAGACCTGGACGCGATGCCGTGGGCAACGAAGATCTACAAGCGCGACATGGATGTGACGAAGTACAACGTGCCGTTTCTTCTGCATCCGTACATTGCGCTTTACTCAACACGCGGATGCCCGGCGCAGTGTACCTTCTGCCTGTGGCCGCAGACGCTGAGCGGACATGCGTGGCGCAAGCGCTCGACAGATGACGTGGCTGCAGAGTTGAAGTGGGCGCATGAGAACTTCCCGCATGTGAAGGAGTTCTTCTTCGACGACGATACGTTCAACATCCAGAAGGGCCGGACGATTGAGCTCTGCGAGAAGCTCAAGCCTCTCGGGATCACGTGGAGCTGTACTTCCAGAGTTACGACAGACCGCGACACGCTGAAGGCCATGAAGGATGCGGGATGCCGTTTGCTGATCGTGGGATTTGAATCGGGCGATCCCCAGATTCTGAAAAACATCAAAAAGGGCGCAACGGTTGAACGCGCGCGCGCTTTTGCAAAAGACTGCAACGATCTCGGCCTCGTGATTCATGGCGACTTCATTCTCGGCCTTCCGGGTGAGACGAAGGAGTCGATCCGCAACACGATCAACTTTGCCAAGACTCTGGACTGCGAGACGATCCAGGTTTCGATCGCGCACGCTTACCCGGGAACGGAGTTTTACGATTACGCCAAGGCCAACGGCTTCATCACGAACGAGAAGATGGAAGACGGCGGCGGGCACCAGATGGCGCACATCGAGTATCCCGGCCTGCCTACCGACTACGTGATGGAGATGGTGCACCGCTTCTATGACGAGTACTACTTCCGTCCGAAGGCCGCGTTCCGCGTGGTGTGGAAGGCGATTGTCAACCGCGACGTTCCGCGACTTTACGTTGAGGCCAAAGCGTTCATGAAGCTTCGCGCAGAGCGCAACAAGGCAGTCAAACAGAAACGCAGTCAGCCTGCTAAACCGACTGCACCTGCGAACGCGGGCGCGTAGGTTCAAGTGCACGGAATATCGGAGGGCGACGCGCAGCGTCTGCCCTCCTTTTCTTTTGCGGGAAAGGATGCCGCAGCAGAACGCATGACTCATCATCGGCTTTCATTTAATCAGTACCTGATCCTGGGGTTTGTGTCGGTGAGCGTGCCGCTGGGCGACGCTGCCCTTTCGCGCGGCATGACGAGCCTTCCGCCGATTTCCGTAGCGCATCCGCTATCGCTGATCAGTGCGGTGTTTACGCCGTGGATTGCGCTGGGGATTGCGCTGCTGATCGCTTATTTTGCCAGCTACCTGACGGCGCTGTCGTGGGCGGACCTTACATACGTGATGCCGGCGACCGCGCTGGGCAACGTGTTTGTAGCTCTGCTTGCGCATTACTGGCTGCGTGAAGACATTTCATGGATGCGCTGGATGGGGATCGTGATGATCACGGTCGGCGTGGCTTTTGTTGCGCATGGACCCGCGAATACAACTCCGCCGCTGAACGCGGCGACGGCCCTTGCGCCGGAAGAAATGGACGCGAAGGGGGCGGGACGATGACGATGGCCGGGGTGCTGCTGCAGGCGTCGTTCTGGAAAGCCGCGGCGATGATCACGACGATCGTGATCACGTCATCGACCGGCGAGGTGCTGACGGCGGCAGCAATGAAGTCAATGGGCGACTTGGATGATATTCGCGCGAAGAGCGGGATGGGCGGCGCTATCAAGGCGGTCGTGACATCCCCGCTGTTTGTGGGCGGAATCTTTTTCATGGCTGTGGCGTTCTTCTCGCTGCTGTTTGCCCTGAACCATATGAACCTGAGCTTGGTGGGGCCGGCGGCGGCCTCGCTGACGCTGGTGTTGAACACCGTGGCGGCGCAGTTGTTTTTGCATGAGAAGGTGGACCGGAGACGATGGACGGCGGCAGTGCTGGTGTGTGTGGGGGTATATTTTCTGGCACACTAAAAACAGCTGCCAGCTATTAGCTATTGGCTTTTCTGTGCAATCGAAGCATATCAAGTCCAAAGCCGGAGTTCGTGAACATGCTTGACGGTGCTCACTCGCCGTAAGCTGATTGAGGTTCATCGGCGCGGGAGGAGAGGCTTGCGGAATCGACTTCCATTCAGCGCTTTTCTGCTTTTCGCCGGCTCACTGCACTTGATTGTGCCGGCGGTGGGACAGGCGGCGGGCGCTGACGTTTTGAACATTAAATCGCCGACGTATGAGGTTGTTTCGATACGACCCAGCAAATCGGTCGATGGAATGCAAATAAGTCTAGGGCCAAACGGTTTTTCTGCCGGCAGCACGACCTTGTTTGGATTGATTTTTAACGCATACCATATCCGACCCAGCGACGATATCCCCGGCCTGCCGGCCTGGGCCAAGACCGCCGAGTTCGATGTCGAGGCAAAGATGGACGACGATCTTGCGGCTGCATTGAAGAAGCTATCCAGTGAAGAAGCGCAGAAGAAGCGTGCGTTGATGCTGCGGGCGCTCCTGGCCGATCGATTCAAACTTCGCGTCCACTATGAAACGAGAGAGCGTCCAATCTATTCGCTGTTGATTGCCAAGGGTGGCCCGAAGCTGAAAGAAGCTACTGGGGTGGATGATGGGGGTGGGTCTTGGTGGGGTCGCGGAAATATCAAGATTCAAAGAGGGCCTATCGAGAGCCTCTCATTCTGTCTTTCCGATGTGCTTGGACGCGAGGTGAAAGACAACACAGGTCTACGCGGCAGATACGATGTGCAGCTTAATTGGACTCCGGACGAACGGCAGGGTGAAGGTGAGGCGGGGCCGACCATTTTTACGGCACTGCGGGAGCAGTTGGGGTTGAAACTTGTTCCGGCGAAGGGACCAGTCGAGGTACTTGTCGTCGACCACGCGGAGAAGCCGTCGGAGAATTAGCCTGTCCCGCTGAGCCATCGCATGAGGCCTTTGGGCTTGAGGTCGGGTTCAAGGAAGCGGCAGTCTTCGATCTTGCTGGTGCAGAGGGCGTCGGCGGCAAGATGGCCGGAGCGCGCGGCGCTTTCCATGGTGGAGGGCCAGCCGGTTGCGACCCAGTCACCCGCGAGTAAGCAGTTGGGCCATGGCGATGCCGAAGGCGGTCGTACGCTGTCGATGCCGGGAGGCACGCCGAAGGTGGCGCGGACTTCCTTGACGAGCGCGGCTTTTTCGAGATTTGCTTCCTTAATCGCCGGAAAGAACTCAGCGAGTTCAGAGAGCGCCTGGTCGATGGCCTGCTGACGTTCAAGTGCCGCGAACTTGCGAGAGGCGGACTGGACGAGTTCGAGGTAGCTGCCTTTGAATTTGCGCCAGGGCTGCAAGACGGTCTTGTTGTACATCCAGTGGATCTCGCGGTCGAGAAGGACGGCGTGGGGCAGGTCGGTGATTTCGCGATCGAACCAGAGATGGACACTGCAGATAGGCCAGTGCTCGAATCGATCGACTTTGCGCGCGAGTTCTTCGCCGTGCTGCGCTGGAGGCATGTGCGGCAGCAACTTCTGCATCGCCTCGAAGGGTAATGCGATGATGAGGAAGTCGGAAACGAGCGTGCCGGCGCGGGTGTTGACGGTCCACTGAGAAACTTCTTCGTCCCAGTCGGCGGACTCGACGTTGGTGTTGAGATGGACGGTCGCGCCGTGCTCTTCGAGGAACGATTTCGCTGAACCGTATAGTTCGCTGAGGGGAACGGAACTCATGCCCATGGCGCCGGCCTGGGCGGAGTTCATGAAGAGTTCGCGGATGACCTTGGCGGCGTAGGGGACGGCGATGGTGTCGAGGTCCGCGTTGAGAGCGCTGGCAATGACGAGGCGCCAGAAGCGCTCGATCGCTCCGGGGGTCTGGTTATTACGGATGAGCCACGCGGACAGGGATTCCGTCGAATCGGCGGGAATGGGGCTCATCATGGCGCGGAAGGCGCGCGCGAGGGCGAGCTTGTCGGCGCGTGTGAATGCGTGCGCTGATATAAGCTTTGGCAAGCCATGGAGCGGAGCGGGCAGCGGCGAGGGACCGAGCTTTGAGCGTTGGCCGCCGGGCTCGATCATGGTCATTTCTTTGGTCCAGTGAATCTTCTTTTCGACGCCGATCCGGCGGTAGAAACCGATGAGGTTGGTGCAGCAGCCGAAGAGGACGTGCTGGCAGTTGTCGATGATTTCGTTGACGCCGGGATGCAGATAGGACGAGGCGCGTCCGCCGAGGTAGCCGCGGCGCTCGACGAGTTGCACCCGGTAGCCGGCTTCGGCGAGAGCGCAGGATGCGCTCATGCCGGCTACGCCGCCTCCAATGACGGTGACGATGGGTGGTCCGAGTTGTTCTGGCGTCGCGTGCAAGTGTTCCTCGGGCTTGGTTTCAAGGAGAAGAATCAGAAAGCAGATTCCTTCGCTCCGCTTACCCCACGACCGATTCTCGTTCGTTGGGCCCCAAGCTGCTCCGCTCAGGATGACACCGTTTTATTCGGGTACGCCAGGCTCAGGATGACACGATTAGAGAGATTTTTAATTTTATGGAGAGAAGCGTGCGATGGCAAGGCGGGCCATTCCGACTGCTAAAATCTCGAGTTTCTGGAAGGTTGGGACGCTGATGCGACGGGAAAAAACGTCGTAATCAGCGCGGCGGATCCGTTTAAGCAAGCCGCGGTAAATCTTTACCAATACCCACAGTGCGGGGCGGCTCTCCCGATCGATGAGCGGCAGCAGTTTACCGGCGGACGCGTAGTAGGCTTCCGCGCGCGCTCCAATCTCAGCCAACAGGGCGCGCTCATTCGAGGTCGGAGGTGCGCCTTTGGTGCGATACAGGAACGCATCAAGCGTCACGTTATGAGCGGCGAGATCTTCTAGGGGTAGATAGACGCGTCCACGTTCGGCGTCTTCCGCGACATCGCGCAGGATGTTGGTGAGCTGGAAGGCTACACCGGTTTCTTCGGCGAGTTTCTCCGCGGCAGGATCGCTATAGCCGAAGATGCGGATGCAGACCAGTCCCACGACAGATGCGACGAGATAGCAGTAGCGGTAGAGGTCGGCGAAGGTGGCGTAGGTATCAGGCGCATCGCCGGGGTTTGCTTTCAGATCGGATGTGGTGCCGGCAATCAGCTCATCGAGGAGGCTGAGAGGGATGTTGAAGCGTTGGGTCGCGTCGCGGACGGCAATGAATACTGGATCGCTGGTCGCTGCGCTTTTCGCAGCCTCTTGCCATGAGGCCTGCCATTGCTCGAGATTGCGGAGGCGTTCTTGGCGCGGGATGCTCTCGTCGTCGGAAAGATCGTCGGCCTTGCGCATGAAGGCGTAGATGGCACAGATGGCGTTGCGGCGCGGCTCAGGAAGGGCGACGAAGGCGTAATAAAAGTTTTTGGCTTCCCGTTTGGCGATGGCCCTGCAAGTTGCGTACGCCGAGTCCAGTGTGATCGCTTGCGGCATCTCTTGCTTCAAGCGGCCTTCCCTTTGGGTCCCGCTCCCAGGCGCAAGAACGGGAGAAACTTTCCGCTCACCGCGCGCAGTGCGAGGCTCAGCTTGGTGCGTTTGGAGATTGCCGGGCGCGCACTCAACACATCATAATCCTCGCGCTCAATGGCATTGAGTATTTCGAGACCACCGCGGCTGAATAGATCGAGATCAACGGCCAGATCGCGGTCAACCATGTTGATGAGTGGGAGACCTTGCAGAAAGAGGCTGCGCGCGAATTCGACTTCGTGCTTCAGGAGGGCGCGAAACTCGGAGGTGGCGATTCCCTTCTCGATTGCCGCGTCGGTAACGCCGAAGCGTTGCATCTCGTCCTGCGGGAGGTAGACGCGGTCTTTAGCGAAGTCGACGCGCACGTCCTGCCAGAAATTGGCGAGTTGGAGAGCGGAGCATGTTGCGTCAGAAAGACGGAAGCGCTCTTCGTCTGTGTAGCCGCAGGTGTAGAGGACGAGGCGGCCGACGGGATTCGCCGAGTAACGACAGTAGCCGAGCACATCCTGCATGGTCGCGTAGCGCGTAACGACCTGATCCTGGCGGAAGGCGGTGAGCAGATCGGCGAAGGGTTCCTTCGGGATCGAGCAGGCGCGAATAGTCTCGGCGAGAGCAACGAAAACGGGATGGCGCGCGCGGCCTTCGTAGCAGGCGTCGAGTTCGCGACCCCAGAGGTCAAGAAGGGCTAACGACTGCTGCAGTATTGCCGACTTCGTCTCCTAAATCGTCGGAGACGCGGCAGTAGGCGTAGATGGCGTGGAAGTGCGGGCGCAGGCGCTCCGGAAGAAACCACGTGGCGACGTGGAAGTTTTCATAGTGCGTTTCGGCGAGGTGTTTGCACCAGTCTCGGGCTTCCTGGAGTGACGGCGATTTCTCGGGAATGCGATAGCTCGCAGGCAGAGCTGCCCAGCCACGAGCGATCAGATCCTCGTTGATGTTTCCTTCGGGGCGCGTGGGCTCGGTGTTCTCAGGGTGCAGGGCTGCGGTACTCATCGGGCCTCAAGGGACAATCGCGGTCTTGATTTCGCTGGAGCGGTTCATTAGCTTCTCAAAGACGCGATTGAGTTCGTAGAGGTGAGCGTGGCCGGTGATGAATGCGCTGGCCTGGAAGCGGCCGCTGGCGATGAGGTCCAGCGACTTGCGGCACATGGCCGGCGTGTGGTGGAAGGTGGCACGGAGCGTGATGTCACTGTAGTGGATGCGGTTGGTGTCGAGCGTGACGTGCGTGCCGACGGCGCATCCCCCGAAGAAGTTGACGGTGCCGCCTTTGCGTACCATTTCGACGGCTTCTTCCCAGGCTTCGGGAACGCCGACGGCTTCAATAGCGATGTCGACGCCGCGATTTTTGGGGGTAAGAGCGCGCGTTTCGCGAATCGCTTTGCGGATGCTGCTCGTTTGGACTACGTGAGCGGCGCCGAGTTGTCTGGCAGCTTCAACCTGTCCGTCGTGCTTGACGATGGCAATGACTTCGCAGCCGGCAAGGGCAGCGACGTGGAGCATCATTAGACCGAGCGGGCCGCCACCGATGATGGCGACGGTCGCGCCCGGATACGGCCTGGAATCTTCAAAGCCATGCACAGCGCAGGCAAGTGGCTCAGTGAGCGCGGCGTGCTCGAGTGGAACGTGATCGGGAATGTGCAGGGTGTTTTTGGAGACGATGCGGGCCGGAATGCGGATGAACTCTGCGTACGCGCCGTTGTTGAAGAGCAGATCGTCGCAGAGATTTTCCTGCCCATGCTGGCAGAAGTAGCACTCGCCGCATGGTGCGGAGTTGAGCGCCACCACACGGCTGCCGTTCGGAAACCCTTGAACTCCCTCCCCTACCTCGAAAACGGTTCCAGCCAGCTCGTGACCGAAGAGAGCCGGAGGGACGATCATGCGGGCATGGTAACCGCGGCGAAAGACTTTCAGGTCTGTTCCACAAGTGAGGGCGGCGCCGACGCGCACAATCAACTCGCCGGGGGCTGCCCGGGGAACTGGCACGTCTTCAATCCGAATGTCCTGGCGGCCGTGCAGAACCGCGGCCTGCATCGTTCCCTGGCGCAGTTGGCGCGCGGACTCGACGGTATTGCGGCCGACCTGAATGACCTCTTCAACGGTGCTCCTGCCAACATGGAGGACTTCCTCGACGGTATTGCGGCCGATCTGGAGCACATCTCCGACGGTGCTGCGGCCGACCTGGAGGACATCCTCGACCGTCGAGCGGCCGCGTTGGATAGTGTCCTTTACCGTCTTGGGCATCTATTCCTCCACGAGCGGCTCAGGAATTGTTCACTCATTGGCTCAGTCGGGAAGCTGACGCGGTTGAGAGGCGCGATACATGAGAAGGAGCCTGCGAAAGGGCGCCCGTAAAAGTCCGGCAAAGAACCCATCACTTTGCACCTGCGTCGGAAACAGGCTCAATCATAATCTTCATCGAGTCAGCTTTGGGGTGCGAAGCGATTTCGATAGCCGCAACAGCCTGGTCGAGCGGGAATCGATGCGAAATGAGCTGTGTCAGATCAAATCCGTTGCGATAACCGCCGAAGACCAGTTCAGTGACTTCATCGAGAATGGCGAAAGACGACGAGTAGGACCCCATGAGGGTCTTCTCATCCATACAAACCACGCCGGGATCAAAAGTTGCATCGCCGCGCTGTGTCTGGGCAAAAAGCATGACCTTGCCACCACATCGGGCCGCATCCATGGCGGTCTTGATGAGGGCGTTTCCGCCGACAGCGAGGATGACGGCATCAGCTCCTCGGCCATCGGTCTCGGCCAGGACACGCTCAACGACGTTTTCGCTGCCTGCGTGGATGGGGTCTTTGAGACCGTAGCGGGCGGCAATAGCGTGGCGCTCAGCGTAGAGGTCAGAGGTGAGGACGCGTGCGCCGGTGCGGCTGGCGAGCACGGCATGCATGAGGCCGATGGGACCCTGGCCGATCACAAGCACCGTGTCGTCGGGACGGAGGTTGAGCATCTTGACGCCCTTGAGCACGGTGTTGACGGGCTCGAGGAAGGCGGCCTGCTCAAAGGGAATGCCATCGGGAATAGGAACGACTCCACAACTGGAGGCCACCCAATCCATCACGCGGATGTATTCGGCAAAACCACCGCCGGAGGGCTCAAATCCTGCAGTGACGCCGACCTTTTTGTAGAGAGGACACTGGGCCGGGGTGCCTTTTCGGCAATAGAAGCACTCGCCGCAAGGGACGTGATGGTGGACCACGACACGCTCGCCACCGCGAAAGCGCGTGACTCCCTCGCCGACGGCGACGACGGTGCCAGACATTTCGTGGCCGAAGATGCGGGGGGCGGAATGGGAGCCGGTGTGGATCTTTTTGAGGTCGGTCCCGCAGATGCCGCAGGTGGCGACTTTGACGAGCAACTCGCCGGGGCCGATGGAGGGCACAGGCACGGTCTCGACGCGCATGTCGTTGATGCCGCGGTAGACTACGGCGCGCATGTTCGAGGGGATCCGGTTGGCGATATGGCTTTCAGCGTTGGTGGTAGTTTGGGTAGCCATTCTGAGTTAACGTGACCTCATCCGTCATTCATTCAGGAGTTCGCGAAGCCGCTCCGCAATGCTTTGGGAAGCCTTTTTACTATTTTCGCCCATTTGGATCAGTGCGGGCCATATCCAGGGCCTGAGGAGAGCAAAAAGAACAAACTTTGGGGTCTTAAACTGGCCATTTGCCCCGATAAAGCGATTGAAATCAGGCAATTTCGCGTCGAGGGAGTCACTGACGCCCTTGATTGCATAGAACGGGATGCCGCGCATAGCGGCGAGGCGGGCGACGGCGGCGGCTTCCATATCCACGAGGGATGCTTTGTAGGTGGTGGCCAGGCGGTGTTTCTCATGCTCGTCGGCGACACGGGGGCTAGTGGCAAGCCAGAAGGGACCTGCTCCGGCGTCGCAATTGAAGCGCTCGCCGGTGCGGGCGTCGATGACACCGGCACAGTTGTGAGCGCTGCCGGCGGCGATGTCGGGAGTGAGGGCACCAGCCCAGCCGATGGAGATGACGAGATCGATGGGGCCGCCGTCTTCGATTCCGGCGAAGGCTCGGGTGGCGGCGTCAAGGCCCGCTCCAGCGCAGGCGGCTATCCATTCTTCCTCTTCGTTGCGCTGAGCCCAGAATTGGATGGTGCCGCGGGTGGAGTGGGGCCATTCGCGAACGAGGGGCTTGAGCTCGCCGGGCATGGCGGCGATGATGGCTACTCGGGTCATGGGGCCAGCCCAAGGTATTGATGCCAGTAGTCGTAGTTGTCCAAAGCTCATGCGCCCTTTCTACTAAAGTCTACGGTGCGCAACAGCCTGCGGGAGTGATTCATGCGGTCTCAGTCGCGCCTAGACACAAGACAAGCAGCAGATCCTTCGCGTCGCCTACCCCACGAACGATGTCTCGTTCGCGGGGCCCCAGGCGTCGGCGCTCAGGATGACACATCGGAGGGACGCGCGGTATTTCAGGGCCTGAATCCCCTGCTCCCTCCGAGTGGGTGCTACTCATGCTTCGCATTATGGGGCGTAGCCGTTGGCGCGGAACCAGTCGATGGCGGCGCGCATGGCAGGATAGACGGGGACGATGCGAAAGCCTAGCTCCTGCTGCGCACGAGCAGAGGAGGCGAACATCTTTTTGCGTCCCATTCGGACTTCTTCTAATGTGGCACGAGGTTCTTTGCCGCGGATGCGGCCGGTGATCCACTCCTCGAAGAAGGCGTAGGTGGCGGCGATAGCGAAGGGGATCTCTGTTGTCGGCGAGGGGATGCCGGTGATGGCGGACATCTTATCGAGAATCTGCTTGAGGGTGAGGTTTTCGCCGCCGAGGATGTAGCGGCGACCGGGCTTTCCGACTTCAAGCGCGGCGACGTGAGTGCGCGCAACTTCTGCGACGTCGACGAGGTTGAGGCCGGTATCGACGTAGGCCGGGAATTTGCGGTTTAGAAAATCCACGAAGATGCGGCCCGTGGGAGTGGGCTTGGCGTCGTTGGGGCCGATGGGTGTGGTCGGGTTGAGGATGACGACCTGCTGGCCGTCCTGCGCTGCGGCGATGGCTTGCTGCTCGGCTAAAAACTTGGAGCGCTTATAGTGGCCGACCATGTCATCGATCGAAACGGGCGTGTCCTCGTTGACCACAATACCATCCGTGCGGAAGGCCATGGTGGCGACGCTGGAGGTGTAGACGACGCGGCGGACGCGGGCTTCGCGGGCGAGCTTGAGCAGGTCGCGGGTGCCATCGACGTTTGCCCGGTACATCGCGTCGGGGTCGCGGATCCAGAGGCGGTAGTCTGCAGCAACGTGCATGACGGCGTCGCAACCCTGGAGCGAGGGAGCGTAGGAGTCGGGCTTCGCCAGGTCGCCCACGACGGTGTCGCCGGGGATGCCTTCAAGATTGGAGAGCTTGCTGGATTTGCGTACCAGGAGGCGCAGGTCGGCGCCTTGATCAGCAAGCGCTTTCGCGACATGATGGCCGACGAATCCGGTGGCGCCTGTTAGAAATATCTTCATGGCGAAGTGCACGAAGGATCATTCTAAGGCGTCAGGGTGAGGAATTACTTGCCGAGACCTTCTCTGGCTTACTTCGCTTAGTGGCCGCCGTCGCGTGCCTCAGGATCAGTGGCCGTCCTCAGTTGCTTGCGTACGGACGCTTCGCCTTCCGCGTTGCCTAACCGGCTGTAGAGGAATAGGGAGCGCTGGAAACTTTGAACCGCCATGTCCCGCTTCTGGAGTTTTACCCAGGTGTCTCCCATGAGTTCGAGCGTGTTTGCTTCATTTGCGCGGTCGTTGAGCAGTTCGAGCCTGGTGACCGCTTGCTGAAAGTAGTCGAGCGCCTTTTGCGGATCGTTGATCAGGAATCCGTAGGTCGTTCCGAGGTTCGTAAGTGCGAAGGCCTCACCTTGGCTGTCGTGCCTGGCACGATACTCGGCGAGGGCCTTGTCAAAATACTCCAAACATTTTTTGCGGTCGCGCAGCCCGAAGTAAGCCATACCGAGGTTGTTGAGGATGGCGGCTTGTTGTGACTTGTCGGCGTCGGCCGGATATTTCTTGAGCGCATCAATGTAGAAGCGCCTGGCCTGGTCAGGAAATCGCCACTCGCGATAAACATTGCCGATATGGGCGAGCGTGATTGCTTCAAATTCTTTGTTGTTGAGTTCGCGCCATATCGCAAGCGCCGATTGATAAATCTCGACAGCTTTCTGCTGTTGGTGCTGCTCGTTGTACAAATGGCCAATGGCGCCGAGGGTATGCGCTTCACCCGCGCGATTACCCGCTTTCCGATAACGTTCGAGAATCCCATTCAGGGTCTCGAGAGAAAAGGCGGGGCCATGTGCCGCAACAGACGATGTCGATGGATCAGTTCGTTCGTCTGAAGCACCGCCCGATGTCTGCGCATAAAGCATGCATGGAGTGACGAATACCGATGCAAGCACGAATAATGACAGAGCGGGGGAACTCTGCTGACGCATACGATAACCTCCGGATTTGTTGACGCGCAAATTTCTTCGAGCGGAGAAGTGGCCGGAAGTTCAAGCGGGTGAACAAAAATGAGGGCAAAGAGGAAAGAACAGCTCTCGGAGCGGTCCGCTTGTTTCACTTTGATGCAGTATTCGCTTTAACATCAAAAGAAATGTGTTCGGTCAAACACTCGCTTTAGGATCAAAGGAGATGTGTTCTATTGAACCGAAAAAATACAGCGGTAGTTCTTCTAAGCGGCGGCCTTGACTCGGCGACTGTGGCGGCGATTGCGCAAAGCGAAGGCTACCTTGTGCATGCGCTCTCGTTTGACTATGGGCAGCGTCACAGCTTTGAACTTGAAGCGGCGCGCCGGGTAGCGGTGTCGCTTGGTGTGGCGCAGCATCGTATCGCGACGATCGATCTACGCGCGTTTGGCGGATCGGCATTAACGGACGATATCGATGTACCGAAGGGGCGGGACAGCGCGGCGATGGAGCATGGGATCCCGGTAACGTACGTGCCAGCGCGGAACACTATCTTTCTGTCGTTCGCACTGGCGTGGGCCGAAGTGCTGGGAGCGAGCGATGTGTTCATCGGGGTGAATGCGCTGGATTACAGCGGATATCCCGACTGCCGGCCTGAGTTCATTCGCGCATTTGAAACGATGGCGAACCTTGCGACGAAGGCCGGCGTGGAAGGTCGGCAGAAGCTGGTGATTCATGCGCCTCTGATGCAGCTGACGAAAGCGCAGATCATCAAGAGGGGGATGGAGCTGGACGTGGACTACAGTTTGACGAGCAGTTGCTACGATCCCGCGCTGGACGGGAAACCGTGCGGGCAGTGCGACTCCTGTTTCCTCAGGCGAAAAGGATTTCGAGAAAACGGAATTGACGATCCCCTGCCCTATCCCGACGTGAAGGCGAGCCAATGAGCTATGCGGTGAAAGAGATTTTTTATACGCTGCAAGGCGAGGGTGCGCAGGCGGGACGCGCGGCAGTGTTCTGCCGGTTTGCCGGATGCAATTTGTGGTCGGGACGCGAGAGCGATCGGGCGTCGGCGATCTGCCGATTCTGCGACACGGAATTTGTGGGCATGGACGGGCCGGGTGGAGGCAGGTTCGAAACAGCCGAGGATCTGGCGGAGGCGATCGGCGCGACATGGGCTGTGCGCGGCGCGGAGGGCACACGATTTGTGGTCTGTACTGGAGGCGAGCCCCTACTGCAATTGGACCGGGTGCTGATCGATGCGCTGCACGAACGCGATTTTGAGATTGCTGTGGAGACGAATGGAACGGTGGAGGCTCCGGCGGGAATTGACTGGGTATGCGTGAGTCCGAAAGCGGGGGCGCGGCTGGTGCTGAAGGCTGGCGACGAGTTGAAGCTGGTGTTTCCTCAAGCGCACGCACAGCCGACGGAGTTTGAAGGGCTCGGATTTCGGCATTTCTTTTTGCAGCCAATGGATGGGCCAGATCGCTTAGCGAATACGGAACTGGCTGTGCGGTACTGCATGGAGCATCCGAACTGGAGGCTGAGTTTGCAGACGCATAAGATCCTGGGGATTCCGTGAGGGGTTGCTGATTGCGCAGGGTGCTGAGGGCCATCGCATTGAACGCTATTGCGAAGACGGAAATCGTGTGCCGGGCAAGGGTGAAGCAGAAGCAGATCCTTCGCGCCGCTTACCCCACAAACTACGTCTGCGGGGCCCCGGGCTTGCGGCGCTCAGGATGACACGGCGCTGCGGCTCGGAAGTGGAAGGGATCGAAGGCCGGTGGACTCGGCGCCCTTTGCTTTGACGCTACGATGGGCGTGGAGTTATGAGAAACTTGAAGTGCAGCAGTTCTCTGGGCGAAAGCACGGATACAGTGCGCTCTCCGAGTTTTTAACCCCGTCTTCGCTCCCTGAGGGTCGCGTCGACTGGACCGCACCGGCTTCGGAGTTTTGTATCTGCGTCTTTGCCTAAACGGGGCAGATCGCTATTCGCGTTCCCCGAAACTCTGATTCAACTGAGATATTTGAACCGGCGGTGCCGATACTTCGCCGCGGTTCGCGTACAGGAAACGAAACGAATGCTGAGTGTAAGCAATGTGTCGATGCGCTACGGCGCAAAAGTGCTGTTTGAAGAAGTGTCAGTGACATTTACGCCGGGGCGGCGCTATGGATTGACCGGCCCAAACGGGTCGGGCAAATCCACTTTCATGAAGGTCCTGACCGGCGAACTGGAAGCGCAAAAGGGTACGGTAGTACGTCCGCGGAAGCTTGGCGTGCTGCGCCAGGACCAGTTCGCGTTCGACGGCTATCGCGTGATCGATACGGTCATTATGGGTAACAAGCCGCTTTGGGCAGCGCTGGAAGAGCGAGACCGGATCTATGAGAAGGCCGAACTGAGTGATGCGGACGGCATGCGACTGGGCGAACTGGAAGGCGTAATCGGCGATGAAGACGGCTACACAGCCGAGGCCGACGCCGCGGTGCTGCTCGACGGACTGGACATCACCGAGGAGCTGCACGAACGCAAGATGGGTGAACTACAGGGCGGGCAGAAGGTGCGTATACTGCTGGCGCAGGCGCTGTTTGGAAAGCCGGAAGCGCTGCTGCTGGATGAGCCGACCAACTATCTCGATCTGGATTCAGTTCACTGGCTGCAGGATTTTCTGAATTCCTACGACGGCACGCTGATTGCGATTTCGCACGATCGGCATTTTCTGAACAGCGTGACCACACATACGGCTGATATCGATTATCAGACGGTCATCACCTACACGGGCGGGTACGACGATATGGTGATGGCGAAAACGCAGATCCGGTCCACGTTGGAGTCGCAGAATGCGCAGCGTGACAAAAAAATCGCGCAGCTCAACGAGTTCATCGCGCGATTTGCGGCGGGCACTCGTTCTTCGCAGGTGACGAGCCGGCGCAAGGAAGTGGAGCGGCTGCAGACCAACGAACTGGCGCGATCAAACATTCAACGCCCATACATTAAGTTTGACCAGGTGCGACCTAGTGGCAAGCATGTTCTCGAATTCAAGCACCTGACCAAGCTTTACGATGATTTGAAAGTGATCGACGGTTTTACCGCGAATGTGCTGCGCGGGGAGAAGATCTGCCTGATGGGGCGCAATGGCGCGGGTAAGACGACGCTGCTGAAAAGTCTGCTGGCGAATTACCCTGGCCTGGCGGAAAAAGACTTCACGCTCGATTCGGGAACAGTTTTCTGGGGACACGAGGCACAGATCGGTTACTTTCCGCAGGATGTGGGATCGACAATCGAGCACGGATTGACGGTGGCGGAGTGGCTGCATCGCTGGAATCCGGCAGCGCACGTCGAAGAAATTCGCGGCATCCTCGGGCAGATGCTGTTCTCTGGCGAAGAAGGCGAGAAGCCGACGAAGGCGCTCTCAGGCGGCGAGCAGGCGCGACTGATCTTCTGCAAGCTGATTCTGACCAAGCCGAACATTCTCATTTTCGACGAGCCGACGAACCACCTTGATCTGGAATCGATCAACGCGCTGAATATTGCGCTCCAGCGATATGAAGGTACGGTGCTGCTGGTAACGCACGATCACGATCTGATCGATGAAGTTGCGACGCGGCTTTGGAACTTCAAGGCAGATGGGATCGAGGATTTCCAGGGGCCGTACGCGGAGTGGAAGGGGAAGCACAACTAATCGCTTGCCTGCTATTGATCGCTGAGGAGCCGCAGATAATCCGGGCTTTCTGATATAGAGTTGTGGCCCACGCCGGGAACGATCACGTAGGACACGATGCCGTCTCTAAACCGTGTGCGAAGCCGCTCCGTGCTTGTGCGCGGGATGACTTCGTCATTTCCCGCCGCGATGATCTTCGTGGGCGCTGTCACTTGGGGCGCATACTTCCAGGAATCGTATTTGTCGAGCATCATCCAGCGATTGGGCAGAAACGGATAATGCTCTTGCGCCACATCGACCAGACTGTCGTAAGGCGTGACCAGAACGATTCGCGCCACCGGGCGTTGGCTTGCGACATGTATTGCGACGCCGGTGCCGAGGCTGCGACCGATGAGGGTTACGTTTGCGTGCTGAGCGTGGACCGCATCAAAGAGAACGAACGCGGCTGCAAGGATGCTCTTCTCGGTCGGATGCCCTGCACTGCCGCCATAACCGGGATAGTGAAGCAGGTAGATCGCGTCATTCGGAAAGGCCGTGGCGAAGTCGGGCAGATCAAGCGAGACGTCTTCCGCGTTCCCGCCAAAGTAGACGATGGCATCGGGACCCGAGGCTGGCCGCATCGAGACCAGTACCGGTCCGGCGACGGACGGAAGCGACATGATCAAGCCAGCGCTGTTTGATCGCGGCTGCGGAAAATAGATTAGCGATCGCTGGGAAAAGAAGATCAATGCGAACAGGCCAATAAACATGGCCGCAGTGACTAGAACCACGTACATCAATAGCCGTCGAGCCCCTTCCATTGGCAGGAAATTCTCCTGCGGAGACCATAACAGACCTGAGGCGAACTCAGCCGACGCGCTTTCGCACCTGGATATGCTTCCGTCCCCATGAACAGATGTGTTCGAGCACCGGGAGCATCGTCATTCCGTATTCGGAGATCGAGTAAATGACGCGGGGATGAGTCCCTTTCTCCCGCTGGCGAATGAGTATGCCGTCGCTGACCAGATCTTTGAGATGGCGGATCAGCATGCGCTCGCTGATTCCGGGGATGCTGCGCAGCAGGTCGCTGGTGCGCATTGGCCGTTCAGAAAGGCGCCAGAGGATGGTTCCCTTCCATCGGCCGTCAATGACGGACAGCATGGCGTCGATCGGACACTCCGAAATCTCCTTTTTTGAAACGGGCATGTTGTGGCCTGATGGGGGAACGCGGGCTGACATATTTGTCAGCACCGCTTACTGAATCATTCTATCGCCGTACGGAGTCTGAGGCTCAGGAGTTGAACACATGAGATATCTGCTGGATATCGTTACGACTGTTTGCATTGGGCTCTTGATCGGCACGGAGTTTGCTGTCGCTGTCTTCATCAATCCCACTCTACGCAGGCTGGGGCCGCGCGAGGAGTTAAGGGCGATCAGATTGTTTGCGGCAAAGCTGGGATCTGCAATGCCAATCTGGTATTGCGTCTCTCTTCTGCTGCTGATTGCGGAAGCGGTCTTGAGACGCGGCGAGATCGGCTACTCCTTGCTGATTACGGCCAGCGCAATCTGGGTTGCGGTGATCGTGCTGACGATTCTGTTTCTGGTGCCAATCAACAATCTGCTGGCGCGCATTGATCCGAATGCAGCCGCGGAGCCCGCGCTTAAGGAACATGGACGGTGGGATACGATGCACCGCTGGCGGGTGGCGACGCTGACGGCGGCAATGGTCTGCTTTCTGATGGCGGTGCTTCGGGTCGGGTGACAGGTGGCTCAGATATGAATAAGAGGGGCACGAGGACGTGCGGATGACTTTGTGCTTTCCCACCCATGACAGCAAAGAGCGCTGCCATGGGGCACGCGGCACCCGGCCGATGCGGAATTACAAACAAGGGGGCGCGTGCACGCAAGTTACTTGACATCGAAATGTCCACGCCGGTGTAATGGAAGCAGTGGTAGTGGTGATGGAGTTCACCGCGCAGTGAGGCAGACGATGCTTCGCTGTTAACTGCTGTCCCGCCCGATTGCCGGACAGATGATGACTCCTGACAGGTGATCCTGTCGGGGAGTCATATCCGGCGCGATCCCCGAGTACATCTATCAGGAGCATGAGTCCATGGCAAACGCATGGGTTCTCTCGGCCCTTTGGGTTGGGCTTGCATTGCTTGCGACACTACTCGCAATCTGGTTTCGAGTGGCTACGGCACTTTCTGAAATCGTAGTCGGCACGGTTGCACAGTTGGCCATTGGTGCTTTTCTGGGAACGGGCGGCCTGCTTGGCAGTACGCAATGGGTCACATACCTGGCAGGAACCGGTGCCATTGTGCTGACCTTTCTCGCTGGCGCAGAGCTTGACCCGGTGATTTTCAAGACGAAGTGGCGCGAGGCTCTGCTCGTGGGCATGGCGGGGTTCATCGGGCCTTTCCTCGGCTGCACCCTTGTCGGCCACTACATTCTCGGATGGAGCATGCGCTCCAGCTGGCTTTGCGGCGTGGCTCTTTCCACAACATCGGTGGCCGTGGTCTACGCGGTCATGCTGGAGCTCGGGTTTAACGTAACGGAATACGGAAAGTCGATTCTGGCCGCCTGCTTTGTCAATGACCTCGGGACCGTGATCGCGCTGGGATTGATCTTTTCTCCGTTCACAGTGAAGACGCTGATTTTTGTTGGGGTCTGCGTTGTGGTATTTGCCGTTCTTCCCTTCTTCACGAGGTGGTTCTTCAAGAAGTATGGCGGGCGTGTATCGGAGCTGGAGACCAAGTACATCCTGTTTCTTCTTTTTGGGCTGGGCGGTCTGGCTGCCTGGGCGGGCAGTGAGGCGGTTCTGCCCGCCTACATGGTAGGGGCCGTGCTGGCAGGGACCGTGGGCAAAGACCACATGCTCGTGAGACGCTTGCGCACCCTGACATTTGGCTTGCTTACGCCGTTCTATTTCATTCGGGCCGGATCCTTTGTCTCTGTCCCCGCAATCGTCGCCGCCCCGGCTACTTTGCTGATTCTGTTTCTGGCGAAGATGGCATCGAAGACAGCCTTTGTTTTCCCGGCGGTGCGCGCGCACCAGCACAACGGCCATGCCGGAGCTTATTACACGCTGATGATGTCGACGGGGTTGACGTTTGGAACGATCTCGGCATTGTTCGGACTGAATCACCAAATCATCACGCAGGCCCAATACTCTTTCCTGGTAAGTGCCGTCATTGCCAGCGCCGTATTGCCCACGCTGGCCGCGAACACGTTCTTTCTGCCCAGACACCTGCTGCCTCGCAAGACGCAAACGGGGGACGGGCACTTGCCTGTTCAGTCGCCGATTCCGAGGGGCGAAGAAGCTTAGGCAGTTCCACTGGCGGATCACTCAACTCGGGCTATCAAGCTGGAGTCGCCGACCTTGTAATCTTGAAGAGGGGGATCGAAGACATTGCAGAAATACCTGCTCATCGCCATTGGCGGCGCGCTGGGTTCAATTGCGCGATATTGGGTTGGCTCGTCGATCGCGGGCCGCATGGGGATTCGCTTTCCCTACGGAACGCTCATCGTCAACATTACAGCATGCGTGGTCATCGGCTTCTCCATGACCTACCTGGGCAGACGCGCGGAGTTGAATCCGGCATGGCGGTTCCTGGTGCCGGTTGGGTTCATCGGGGCGTACAGCACTTTCTCGACTTACGAGTGGGAAACACTGTCGACTCTGCGCGCAGGGGCTTTCGGCATCGCCGCGCTGTATGCAGTGGGCAGCTTTGTGTTGGGACTTGCGGCGGTCTGGGGCGGGTCGGTGCTGGGAGAGATGGTGCCATAGCGTGGTTGCGGTTGTGCTGGCGCTCTGATTGCTTTAGATCAAGTCTGCAGTTCGAGAAAAATAAGAGCAGGTCCTTCACTTCGCCTACCCCACGGACAGCTTTGTCCATGGGGCCCCAAAACGCTACGTTCAGGATGACAAATCTGAGATTGAGGATCCGCAACGGCACGATCAAAGATCTAAGGTGACGCAGACCGCGGATGCGCAGAAATCTCGGGATGGCGTAGAATCCACAGTTGGCCTGGGAGAGCTATCTATGCTGAGTCCGGGAAAGGCCGTCAAGGTCACCATCTACCTGAGCGAAGGCACAACGCACCACGGAGTGCCTGTGTACTCCCGCATTCTGGATTTTCTTTTCTACCGCGGAGTCGCTGGCGCAACCGTCACCAAGGGCATTGCGGGATTCGGCGCCGATCACCACATGCACTCCTCAACGATGGTGGAGATTTCAGACCGTCTGCCGCTGAAGATCGAATTCATCGATACGCGCGAGAAGGTAGACTCTCTGCTGGGCAAGCTCGAAGAACTGGCCGGTACAGGGCTGATCGAGATGCAGGAGACCACTGTCGCTAAGCCTGCACAGGTCTCCAAACCAAAGAAGCCCGTCCCGCCGCATCACTTGAAGATCGAAGGCAAGGCGCAGATGATGCGCATTTTCCTGAGCGAAGAAGACCGCTGGAAGAACAAGCCACTGCACGAGGCTCTAGTGGAAGCGATGCGGGCGAACGATATTGCCGGAGTGACGGTGTATCGCGGGATTCTGGGTTACGGGGCGCACCGGCGTATGCACAAGGACAAGCCTCTGCTGGCATCACATCATGGATCGGTGATGCTGTCGGCGATCGATACGGCGGAGAAGCTGCGCGCCTTTTTACCGCTGGTGGAGCAGATGGTGGAAGAGGGCCTCGTGGTCTTCTCCGATGTGGACATCATCAAGTACGCTTACCGACCGATCGAAGCTACAAGCCAGACCGGCGAGGCGTCGTTGTAGAGGGTTTTCGATGAAAGAAGAATTCCAGGGCCGCATGCTGCGCATCCACTTTGGCGAGGACGATAAGTGGCAGGGCAAGTCTCTGCACGAGGCGATTTTGACCCGGTGCCAAGAGCTGAATATTGCCGAGGCAATCGTCTTCCGCGGGATTGAGGGCTACGGAGCCGGCAGCCGCATCCGCAGGACAAGTCATTTTTCGAAAGACGCTCCCATTCAATTGAGCATCGTGGATACCGAGGAGCAGATTGCCAGGTTGATTCCCTTCCTCGATGCTGTGGTGGAAGAAGGCGTCGTGGCCTCGTCGACTGTCGAGGCAATCCGTTACAGCCGGACGAAGTCATAAGGTGTTTCAAGGACCTCGGAACGCCTTGATAAATCCGGTTGAAATTCAAGATTCGGGGCGCTCGGGTTTCCACGGATCGGGCAGATCGTGGTCGATGCGATCTTCGCGGTCTTCACGCTCTTCCTGCTCGCGGCGTTTCTCGCGCTCTTCGCGCTCTTCGCGGCCATCGCTCATGGTTCTCCTCCTCGGAATACAGGATTACATGGTGTTTGGATTCGTGCCAACCCACCCATAACGCGATGAAACTGCGCCATGGATGGGGCACCCACTTCTGTTGGGCGGTAAGAAGATGGAGACGGAGCTTCGAGGCCGTTAGCTGGCGAGGACTGCGTTGGATTCGAAGACTTGCTTGGCGCGGTCGAGGGCGGCCTGGATGTTGGGCATAATGTTTTCGCGGCCAACGTGGTCGAGAAAGCGCGGCTGCTGGAGTAGCTTTGAAGGCTGCTCCATGGCTCCGCAGAGCAGGAGGATGCGACCCGATTCGGTGAGGCGCTTTGCGAATGTCTCGATAGCATGAATGCCGGTTGCGTCGATGGCGGTCATGTTGCGTAGGCGGAGAATAACGACGGGTTCGAAGACTTCGATGTTGGCAGTAGCCTCAACCAGTTTCTCCGTGGTGCCGAAGAGGAACGGGCCGTGGATGCGCAGGAGAGAGACGTAGGGTGGAATAATGCGCCCCTGCAGCGTGTGCGGCAGGCCGTCGCGAATGTAGTCATCGGTGACAGGAGTGACGGTGGTGGTTTCTGCAATGCGATAGATGTAGACCAGCGCGGCCAGCGTCATGCCTACACCGACGGCGACGGTGAGGTCGGCGAAGACGGTAAGTGCAAAGGTAACAAGCCAGACGGCAATCGCCGTGAAGCCTAGTTGCAGGATGCCGCCGATCTCGCGCCACTCTCCCATGTTGTAAGCCACCACAAAGAGCACGGCCGCAAGCGTGGCCAACGGAATATAGCTGGCCAGCGGAGCGGCTACGAGCAGGATGGCCAATAGCGTGAGTGCATGGACGATTCCGGAGACTGGGGAGCGCGCGCCGGATCGAATATTGGTTGCGGTGCGGGCGATGGCGCCGGTGGCCGGAATCCCGCCGAAGAGCGGCGAGGTGATGTTGGCGATTCCCTGGGCGACGAGTTCGACATTAGGGTTGTGGCGATCGCCGGTCATGCCATCGGCGACTACGGCAGAGAGCATGCTTTCCAGCGCGGCGAGCAGCGCGACGGTAAAGGCTGACGGAATCAATGGCAGAATGTGCTCAGCGTGAAAATCGGGAACGGCGAAGGGTGGAAGTCCACGGGGGATTCCGCCGAAGCGAGTGCCGATGGTTTCGACGGGAAGATGGAACCATGCACACGCCACGGTACAAGCGAGCAGCGCGACGATAGATGAGGGCACGCGCCTGGTGAATCGCGGCAGGATGAGCATGATGGCCAGCGTTGCGGCGCCGATGGCCAGCGCTTGCCCGTTGAGGCTGGGCATGTGGCCAATCAGCAGCTTCATTCTGGGGAGAAATTCGCTGGGAACAGCGCCGATACGGAGGCCGAAAAAGTCTTTGATCTGCGTTGAGGCAATGAGGACAGCGATGCCGTTGGTGAATCCGATGACTACCGGGCGCGGGATGAAGCGAACCGCAGAGCCGAGGCCGGTGAGTCCCATGGCAAGCAGGATGATTCCGGCCATGAGCGTGACCATGGCGAGGCCCGGCAGTCCGAAACGCGCGACGATGCCGGCGACGATGACGACGAAAGCGCCGGTGGGTCCGCCGATCTGGGTACGCGAGCCGCCAAGTGCGGAGATGAGAAAGCCAGCCACGACGGCGGTGTAGAGTCCGGCTTGCGGCGTAACGCCCGAGGCGATGCCGAAGGCCATGGCGAGCGGCAGAGCTACCAGCCCGACGGTGATGCCGGCAAGCAGGTCGTGCAGGAACATCTGCTTGCTGTACTGGCGCAGAGACACGACCAGTTTGGGCAGGTTTGGATTGCTGATGGACATTATCTGTTTCTATTTTAGTGGAATTCGGATTGGGCCTCGGCGGATCATGGGATGGCGAAGCGCGCGGGTAACCACCTCAGATTTCGCTTAAATAAGATGCTTCAAGTAGATGGCTGCCGGACGGTTACGGGCGTAGTAGTGGTCGGCTAGGCCACGATTGCGATAGCCGGAGCGCTCATAGAGGTGGATCGCGGCAGTGTTTTCTATATCAACGTGAAGCCAGATCTGGCCGGCGCCTTCGGCGTTGGCGGAGCCTTCGATGCGGCGAAGTAATTCGGCACCGATGCCGTGGTGGCGCAGAGTGGGCAGCACCTCGATAGTAGCAATGTAGGCCATGATGTCGGCGATCTGCTGGGCCCATTCAACGATGGCGAAACCAGCCATGTTGCCGTTGTGCTCAGCGATCCATGTGGCGGAATCCTGAGAAGCGATGAGCTGGCGCATGTACCGACGGGTGAAGCGCTGCGGCGGCTGAAAGCATATCTCTTCGATGGCGTAGAGATCGTCGAAGTCTTCGCGCTGAAAAAGGCGGTAGTTCATGGGGGAAGGAAGCTAACGGGATTTTTTAGCAGCCGCTTGGCGATTCGTGGTTTCCTATCTCGTCAGGGCTCGTGGTTTCCCACTCATCGCGCGATGAGACTGCGCATGGATGGGGCACCCGAGATTCGTCGTAGGTACTAGAAGCAGATCCTTCGCTCGCCTACCCCACAGATGATCGGTCATCTGTGGGGCCCCGAAAACCGCTACGCTCAAGATGACACGCAGCGTTAGACTTTTGCTTCAAGGTCACGGATGACATCGAAGAAGCGCTGGTCGAGGCGGCGGTTGGTGGCGATGGCCTCTTTGATGGTGATGTCGGTGACGTCGAGGCCCTTGAGTACGGCGATGCGGCCCCACTTCTTCTCATGCACCATGTCGATGGCGTGGAGTCCATAACGCTGGCCGAGGACGCGGTCATATGCCGTGGGTACTCCGCCGCGCTGGGTGTGACCGAGGTTGACCGATCGAGTCTCAAAACCAGTCTTCTTCTCGATGAGGTTGGCGAGCGCTTCGCCGATGCCGGAGAGGCGCGCGTGTCCGAAGGAATCGACTTCCTTGGAGCCGATGACCTGACCGACCTCAGGAAGGTGGCAGCCTTCCGCAACAACGACGACGCCATAGTGCTTGCCGTGATCGTAGTTGTATTTGAGCAGGGCGCAGACGTGATCGATGTCGATCTCTTTTTCGGGAACCAGAACGACGTGGGCGCCAGAGGCGACGCCAGAGGCATAAGCGATCCATCCTGCATCGCGGCCCATCACTTCGACGACAATGACACGATTATGCGAATCGGCGGTGGTGTGGATGCGGTCTATCGCCTCTGTGGCGATCATGACGGCGGTGTCGAAGCCGAAGGTCTGGTCTGTTCCGTTGATATCGTTGTCGATGGTCTTGGGAACGCCGACAGCGTTGATACCGTTTTCCGCGAGAAAGAGCGTGACGGACTGCGTATCGTCGCCACCGAGGGCGATGAGAGCGTCGATCTTATTGGCCTTGAGAACTTCCTGGACCTTCTCGATGCCGCCCGGAATCTTTTTCACATTAGTGCGCGAGGAGTGAAGGATGGTTCCGCCCTTGAGCTGAATGCCATCGGTATTCTCAAGAGTGAGCGGGATGAAGTTGTTATCGAGCACGCCGCGCCAGCCGTTGAGGAAGCCGATGAATTCGTCGCCGTAGGTTTGGATTCCCTTGCGCACGGCCGCGTAGATCACCGCATTCAAGCCGGGGCAGTCGCCTCCGCCGGTCAATAGTGCAACTCGCATCGTAGATTCTCCTGATCGAATTCGGGCAGCTGCGCCTCGCGCGAGCCGCACGGGAAATACCTGGATTGAGGTCGGGCGTGAAGTTGAAATCGCCGCTCTCGACGCCTTAGACAGTATAAGCCGCGGTTGTAAAGCGGTTTCGTGACAACGCTCACGCCGATGAAATCTCAGGTCCGCCTCGCGTTGGGATCACATTCGATCGTGAAAAGGCGCGATGGGATGATTCAATAGGAAAGTATGCCTATGCCCGGAACCGGAGCCTTGATACTACTGGCGTTTGCGAGCCTGGTGGTGGTCGTGCTGCTGGTGCTGTTGCAGCTCACGCGACTGGGGTTCCTCGTGCGGTCGACGATTCCCGACCGGCCGCGACGGCGTATGTTCATTGCATCGGCTTCATTCCTGATCACATTTGCGGGTGTGCGGTTGCTGGTGGGCCTGATCATGCACAATCACGGCCCGTTCAACTGGGTGGTTGTGCGCGGTCATCACATCCATCACCTGGTATGGGGCATCATGATCCTGCTGCTGGTGGGTTACGGCTGGCTGCTGGACCTGGGGCGGAGCCATTCGCCGTTGTCCATCTTCTTCAGCCGCCTGATGAGCGTGAGCTACGGAGTCGGCGCAGCGTTGACGCTGGATGAATTCTCGCTGTGGCTCAACCTTGATCCGAATGATTACTGGTCGCGCGAAGGGCGTATCAGCATTGACGCGGTGATACTTTTCGGCGGGATCCTTGCGGTGGGCGCATGGGGCGCACCGTTCTTCCGTGGCCTGCAACTGATGTGGACCAAGGGGAAATCCTTCCGCAAGGAGATCGGACGGATGGAGTCGCCTATTCGGCGCGTGAGGTTGCTTCGTCCGCGTAAAGTTCGTCGATTGCCGACGCATATTTTGCCAAAATGACGCGACGTTTTAGCTTCATGGACGGCGTGAGCTCGCCGGAATCCTGCGACCACTCGTCGGCAACGAGGCGAAAGCGCTTGATGGTTTCGAAGTTTGCAAGGCTGGCGTTGGCTTCGCGTACGGCTTCGCCATAGAGCGCGACGACCCGGCTGTCGGAGACCAGGGCCTCGCGGCTCGGCGCTTCAAGGCCAGCGTGTTTGGCCCATTGTTCCAGCGCTGCAAAGTTGGGCGAGATGAGCGCCGAGACAAATTTGTGCTTGTCCCCGATGACCGCACATTGCGCAACCATGACGGAGTTCTTGAGCTTGTTCTCGATGGGTTGCGGAGCGACGAGCTTGCCGCCGGAGGTCTTGAGCAGCTCCTTCTTGCGATCGGTGATGTAGAGAAAGCCGTCTGCGTCGAGGTGGCCGATGTCTCCGGTGCGGAACCAGCCTTCGGAGTCGAAGCATTCGGCATTAGCATTGGGCTTCTTCCAATAACCGACAAAGATCGAGGGACCGCGCGCCAGCAGTTCGCCATCTTCGGCAAATTTGAGTTCCACGTTCGGGAGAACTTTACCCACGGCTCCCATGCGATGGACGACGGGATTGTTGAGGGCGATGACGGGGGACGTCTCAGTGAGGCCGTAGCCCTCCCACACGGCAATGCCGGCCGAGGCGAACCACTTTGCGGTGTCGATGCCAAGGGGTGCGCCGCCGGAGACCCAGATGCGCACACGACCGCCGAAGGCTTCGCGCACTTTGCTGTAGACGAGTTTGTTGGCGAGTTTCCAAAAGAAGGATGAGGGCTGGCGGCCTCCATAGACCGCGTCACGATTTGCCCCACCCACGCTGAGCGCCCAGGCAAGCATGCGCTTCTTGATCGGCGAGACATTGGACTTCTGCTCGACGGCCTGGCGGATCTTCTCGTAAACGCGTGGAACTCCGACGAAGACGGTTGGGCGGATCTCTTTCATCGCCTGGGGAAGCTTGTCGAAGTTGGAGCAATAAGCTACCTGCGCTCCATGGCCATACATGACGTAGTCGAGAGCCCGCGCAGTGACGTGAGATAGAGGGAGAAAGGAGATGCAGGCATCGGTTTTGTTAAAAGTGAACCCGGCGACAGCGTGGTTTTGATTAGCTGCGATGTTGCCATGGGTGAGCATGACGCCTTTGGGTTCGCCGGTGGTGCCGGAGGTATAGATAAGCGTGGCCAGATCGGTAGGCTCCACCGAGCGGACCAGGGCATCAAAAACCGGGTCGCGGTACGGGCCGGCATCGTCGGCACCGGCAAGGAGCTTGGAGAATGCGATGGCGCCGTCAGGAGCTTTGCCATCCATCATGACGATGCGCTCAAGCTGCGTTTGCGAGCGAACGGCGTTGAGCTTGTCGAATTGCTGGCGGGTGGAGACGATCGCGATCTTGCAACCGGCATCGGCCAGAAGCACGGCGATCTGCTCGCCAGTCAGCGTGGGGTAGATCGGGACATTAACGCCGTTGATGGCGAGGATGGCGAAATCGGCGACTGCCCACTCCCAGCGATTTTCGGCGATGAGGGCGATGCGGTCGCCCTTCTTCGCTCCCCAGCTCAGGAAGGCCTCAGCAAGGGTATGGACGCGATGGTAAATCTGGTCGGAGGAGAGAGGCTGCCAGTGGCCGAACTCGTCTTGCCAGAGGATGGCACGGGGATTGGCCGCCGCCGCTACGCGACAAAACAGGTCATTGATGGTGGAGAGTGGAGCAGGTGTCATGTCGAGGTTTAATTCAACCGATCAACTTGAATTTAGGTCAAGGGAGAGTGTAACAGCGCAGAGAGGAACCGTGGATAGAGTCGCGGGTTGGGAGCGGCAGCAAGGTCCTGAATCTTGCGAGCCGATCAGAAGCCGCTCAATCATCCGCTTTCTAGCCTGGAATCGTTTGGCCGGTCCTCGCTCCGTCAGCACGGAAAATCGCGTGTAGCCATAGCGATGGGGGAATCAGGCTGCCCCGGAAGCCGCGAGATGAAGCGAGATAACTGCGGCATTCGATGATCGATGCAAGGTGCGGGCGACTGGTATCTCTTACAGTTCCATTGAGCTTACCAATCGAGTATCTCATTGAACATTAGGGATTTGTTCGGGCCTGCGGACTTCCCTGCGTACGTTGCCTCTTTCGACATTGATGCTCTTTCACAGGAGGAGTAGCGATGAGTCTCATTCAGCGGTCCGAGCCGTTGGGCAAGCTTCGTTCTTGGCCGGCGCCGGTCATCTACCTTCTCTCTTGCACATTTATCTGCTTGCTGTGTTCATCGCCGGCTGTTGCGGCAAGCGACAAGCCGAACATCCTATTCATTATGGGCGACGATGTGGGTCCGACCGACATAAGCGCTTACAGCATGGGCTTGATGGGCTTCCACACTCCCAACATCGACCGCATCGCCAAAGAAGGCATGCTCTTCACCGATTACTATGCGGAGAACAGCTGCACGGCCGGCCGCTCCAGCTTTATTACAGGCCAGAGCCCTTTCCGTACTGGATTGTCAAAGGTTGGTGTGCCAGGCGCTCCGGTGGGCCTGCAGGCCCGGGACATCACCATTGCGCAGGCGCTCAAGCCGCTCGGCTACGCGACCGGACAGTATGGCAAGAACCACCTGGGTGATCGTGACGAATACCTGCCGACAAACCACGGATTCGATGAATTCTTCGGCAATCTGTATCACCTGAATGCCGAAGAGGAGCCCGAACGCCCGTATTGGCCCAGCAACAATCCCGACTTTCTCAAGGCCTACAATCCTCGCGGCGTGATTCATTCCTGGGCGGACGGCAAGATCGAAGACACCGGGCCTCTGACTGCGAAGCGGATGGAGACCATCGACGATGAAACCACAAAGGCCTGCTCGGACTTCATCACCAAACAGGCGAATGCGGGGACGCCATTCTTTGCGTGGATGAACTTCACTCGCATGCACATCTTCACCCACGTCCGGCCCGAGTACGAAGGTAAAGCGGGGCTAGGCAAAGGCTATTTCTACGCCGATGGCATGTGGGAGATGGACCAGGATGTGGGTAAGCTGCTTGGCCTGCTCGACACTCTAAAGATCGCCGACAACACCATCGTCGTTTTCACCACTGACAACGGGCCAAATGCCTTTACCTGGCCCGATGCGGCAACCACACCGTTCCGCAGCGAGAAGGACTCGAACTGGGAGGGGGCATTCCGTGTACCAGCCATGGTCCGCTGGCCGGGTCACATCAAGGCTGGAGAGGTTTCGAATGAATTGTTTTCCGGGCTCGACTGGTTCCCGACGCTGCTCGCCGCCGCGGGCGACACAAGCGTCAAAGAGCGTCTTCTGAAGGGCGCCAGCATCGGCAGCAAGACATTCAAGGTGCACCTGGACGGATTTAACCAATTGCCCTATCTCACCGGTCAACAACCTCACGGCGCTCGTGACGAGTTTTTCTACTTCAACGACGATGGCGATCTTGTCGCTGTGCGGTGGGATATCCAGCAGCCCGGTGCAACAACCAGGGCTGCGTGGAAGCTCATTTTCTGTGAACAGCGGCAACCGGGCCAATTCGATATCTGGGCCAACCCGTTCACTTGTCTGCGGGTACCGAGGATGTTTAATTTGCGGATGGATCCCTACGAACACGCCCAGATATCGGGAGACAACTACGATTCCTGGAGGATCGACAATGCATACCTGGTCTTCGAGGGAACTCGGAGAGCAACGATCTTCCTCCAGACATTCATCGAATATCCGCCCAGCCAGCCGCCGGCGAGCTTCTCGATTGATCAGGTCGAAGAGGCCGTGAAAAAGAAAATCGCAGAGATAGAGGCGGCGGCAGGGCACGCGAGACAAGACTAGCGACAGAGAATGTCCCCGCCGGGCATCCCAATCCCTGAGAGAACCAGGTTCATGCGCACTCATGAGCGCGGTTTTTTTGTCCGATCGAAAACCTTGTTGCTAACCGAGGCAGACGACGGTTGCACCGTTTGTTTGGAGAAAGCATGAGTGCGAAGAGCGTTGCCGCGATTTTCATTCTTTTCCTGGCTGCAACAAGCAAGGCTAACAATCCGTTGACGCCTGCAATCACCGTGAACTTGCAGGATCAGGGAGCGCCCAAACTCTACGATCTCGACCAGGGAGCAAATTCAAGTTTGAGGTTCTCTTCCGCTTCTACGGCCCACAGAAGGCGCTGTTCGACAAGTCCTGGAAGCTGCCGGACATCGAGAAGTCAAAGCGAAATCGATTTGGGATAGGGGAGATTCCATAACCAGCTTTGAGTGAACAAGGAGGAACGATGCAAAAGCAGCAGGCGATCTTGATTAAAGCCACAGCTGTTGTTCTCACTTTCTCATTCTTCGGGTGCAAACAACAGACGCAGGCGCCGGCAACGGAAAACGCCGATAACGGCTACTCCTTCGAACGCGGTTTCCCTTCCGGCAATACCGCGCAGAAAGCCTACGAGGACGCCGACCTTAACCGCGCAATCGAGGCCTATCGCTTCTTCTATCCCACAGTCTCCGGTCACGCAATTTTCGTGGGCAACGAGAAGATTGGCATCGTCCCCAACAAGGTCTTCGGCACACTCGACAGCAAACCCAAGCACATCGGCTTCACCCTCAACTCCGACACCCCTTATGCCCCCGCTCTGATCGACCTGTCCGCCGGCCCTATGGTCGTTGAGCTCCCGCCCGGGCCGCTTATCTGCGTATCCATGGACGTCAACCAGCTCTGGATAGCGGACCTCGGCCTTCCCGGCCCCGCTGGCGGCAAGGGCGACAAGGTTGTCTTCCTCCCTCCTGGATACAAGGACAAGCCTCCAGCCGGCTACCGCGCCGCCTGGTCGCCCTCCAACACCATGCTTGTCGGTATCCGCGCGATCCCCATCGGAGGCGATGTCGCCAAAGCGATTGCTCTCATCAAGACCGTCAAGGTCCATCCGCTCAAGCCCGCACCCGGCTGGCCTGAGCTCCAATGGCTCGACCTCACCCCCGCGCCACAGGACACCACGCCCCTCGCCTGGGAAAACAACATTCAGTATTGGCGAGAGCTCGCCGAGGTTATCAACTCCGAGCCGCCCAATCCGCACTTCCATTACTTCTACGGCGAACTGGCCGCATTGGGTATGGAGAAGGGCAAGCCGTTCAACCCCGATGCCCACATGATTGCCCTCCTCGAGAAGGCCGCCAGAATCGGCAATGCGCAGATGCGCGTTGAGTCCTTCGGCGATGCACGCCCCGACCGCATCGTCTGGCCTGACCGCAAGTGGGAGTGGGCCGCCTTGCGCTTCGAAGATGGCGACTTCAACACCACCAACTACGGCGATCTCTACGCCCGCGACAAGTGGTTCTTTCAGGCCATCGGAGCCTCGCCCGCCATGTTCAAGCGCGATCCCACTGCCGGCTCTCTCTACTGGCTCGGTCTGCGCGACTCCGCTGGCGCAACCCTCGATGGCGCCAAAACATTCAAGCTCTCCGTTCCCCAACCCGTCCCCGGCAAGCTCTTCTGGTCGGTCACCGTCTACGACACCGGCACCCGCAGCCAAATCGATAGCGGCCAGGGCAAAGCCGCCCTCCGCTCCATGTTCGAACTGAAGGATGTCTCCAAAACCCAACCCACCGACCTCTATTTCGGACCCACCGCGCCGGCGGGTCACGAGAACCAGTGGATCAAGACCATCCCCGGCAAAGGCTGGTTCGTCTACTTCCGCGTTTACGGGCCCGAAGCCGCCGCCTTCGACGGTTCCTGGAAACCAGGCGACTTCGAAGAGGTGAAACAGTGAGATTGCGGAGAAGAATGGCGGTCGACCCTTTTATTCCAGGCTTCTTAGGCAGATCTCGAGCACAGCTGGTTGAAACCGCCGGTTGATTGGTGGGGTGTGGTTCTAATTCTTGGGCAAAAACGGCGGAAAGCGTTGGATGACAGGTGAATCCTAAGTCCCTGTGTTCTACAGGATTTCGGGGCAAACTTCGGTTTTAAATGAATACGCTTGGTCACCCGGGGAGCAGGTCTTTGTGCGGTAAGATCACTCCAGCCAAACGCACCAACTACCGCCTAAGCTATGCCTATGCGCACTGCAACCATGCCTCCCGGAGAGCCAGACCCAGCTCTTCTTGCGAAGCTTGGCGTCCTGCAACAAGCGTGCCTTCTGGTAGTAGCGCTGATCGCGCTTACGATTTTTACTGGGTGGCTCTTTCCACCGTTTGCGGCGTATCTGCCCGTCTTCGCGACGCGCATGAGCACGCCCATGGCGCTGACCGTTCTGTTGTGCGCGTTGAGTCTGGCTATCTCTGAGCCTGGAAATCACCTGTCTCTGCCGAGGGCGAGCCTGGCAATTACGGTGCAGGCTGGAGCGCTCGCGATTCTGATCCTGCTTGAATCGGCCTTCCGGCTCTTCCCCACGGTGGACACTCTGCTGGAAGCCGATCGGGCACCGGGCAACACGGGGGGATTGCCGGTACATTCCCCTGCGGCGTTTGTTCTGCTGAGCCTTTCGATGTTGCTGGTGAGCGCAAGTGGACCGGTTCTAAGGCGGATTGCCGATTTCGTGGTGCCTGCGATGTGCCTGATGACCCTCGTCCTCCTGAGCGAAAACCTGTTTGGGGCGATCGGGCTGTTGCGGCTGTCGGCGGACAACATGATTTCGCCACTGTTGCTGATGTGCCTGGTGTTGCTGACATGGGTTGTGGCGATGAGGCAGGCTGCACACGGGATCTGGTCGATCTTTGTCGGAGCCGGCATCGGAAGCAGGATCGCCCGAGCATTCGCCCCGGTGCTGCTGGTGATTCCCTTCCTCGTTGAGGTGGCACGGACGCGGTTCATTTTGAAGGACCTGGTGCCGGAACAATATGGCGCGGCGATTTTGACTTCGCTGGCGGCCGGACTGTCAATGGTGTTGCTGCTGGTGCTGGTGTGGCGCATCAACTCGATGGAAAAAGAGATTCACGACCTGACTCTGCGCGACGATCTGACGGGTCTCTACAATATGCGCGGCTTTTACCTGCTGGGGGAGCAGACACTCCGCCTCGCCCAGCGAGCGGAACTACCATTCTCGGTGATGTTCATCGACCTGGACGGGCTGAAGAGGATCAATGACGACCTCGGCCACAGCACCGGCTCGTCGTACCTGGCGGAAACCGGCGAACTGGTGCTGGCATGTTTCCGCGAGACCGATGTGAAGGGCAGATTTGGCGGCGATGAGTTCGTGGTGGCCGGCCAGTTCAGCATGGTGGGCATTGAAGTGGCGGCGTCGCGACTAAAAGCGGCAGCGGAAGAGCGCAATACGAAAACGACCAGAAAGTATCCACTGAGCCTAAGTATTGGCTGGGTGACCTTGGACCATCCGTCGGTGGAGAGCTTGAAGGAACTGGTGCGCCGCGCTGATGAGGCAATGTATCGGGATAAGCGAAGCAAGAAGGTGGCGCGCGCGTAGGAAGCTAGTCACCCGCCTGTAGTTGCGTGGATGGCGAAATTGAGCATCGGCAATGTTTCGAGCTGGCAATGGAAAGGCCTTTGGGCCACGAGGCGTAGTGAAAAGATCGCATGAATGAGACTGCTCCAGATACGCTCACAGTGCTGCCCGATCCGAGGCTGTTCCGGGCTGCGCGGTGGATGCAGCGGATCTGCCTGGGCATCGCTGCGGTCTCTGTCCTTTTCGGGTTAATGCCATTGTTTGGAAGTGAAATAAGCGGCTGGTTGGCTGCGATGACAGGCGGGAGCCTGCTGTTTCTACTCACCGCCCTGCTGTGCGGCATCAGTCTGCTTCTTGCAGAGCCGGGCTGGACCTGGGTCGCGGTGAGCTACGCGCGGTCAGTCGTGAATGTTTTTGTGATTTGCGGAGGCGCTGCACTGATTTTCGCCGCACGCGTCGCGAATGACAGCGCAACTCAACAGAACGCCGCGTTCCCACCAGCCGGGTTTACGGTGGGGTTCGTCGCTCTGGCGATCGCAGTGGTTCTGGTGGACAAAAGGAATTGGCTGGTCAACCGCTTTGCCGACGTGCTGGTGTGCGGCCTGTGCCTGCTGGGGTTGCTTCTCGTCTCGGATGCGGTGTTTGGAAGGTTCGCGCTGTTTGGAGGGACAGCGGACAACCAGGGATGGACTCCGTTGCTGCTCTGCCTTCTGGCGCTGACGATCGTAGTAACACTGCACCAGGCTGAGCATGGCGTCTTCTCAATCTTTCTGGGTGTTGGCGTCGGCAGCAATCTGGCACGGGTCTTCGCGCCCATCCTGCTGATGCTGCCATTTGCATGGGAAGCTCTGAACAAATGGATAAACCGCGTTGGCTCGGCTGGGCATCTGAATGCCGCATTGCTCGGTTCCTGCGGTGTGGCTATGGCGATTGGCATCCTTCTGTTCTTTACATGGCGCATCAGCACGATGGAAAACGAGATCCACGATCTGATTCTGCGCGACGAGGCGACGCGCCTCTACAATGCGCGGGGATTTCACATGCTGGCCGAGCATGCGTTGCGCCTGGCGCAAAGGTCGAATGTTCCCTTCTCCGTTCTGTTCATCGATCTTGAGAATCTGGCGCAAATTCACGCGCAGCTGGGATCGGAAGCGTCGACGGCATCACTGGCCGAGGCGGGAGAACTTCTGCGGGCAACATTCCGCGAGTCCGACATCAAGGGAAGGATCGACGCCGATAAGTTTGCTGTGGCGGGGCGGTTCGATCGCGTAGGAATTTTGGTGGCGGCGCTGCGTCTTGAAGCCTCGGTAGCGGCGTGCAACGCGAAGAGCGCAAGACCCGTTCCGTTAAAGTTCAGCATGGGTCACGTCACATCTTCCGAAACAAATGAGGCTGAGAGCCTGAAAGAACTGCTCGAGCGCGCAGGCCATGTGCGGACCCGTCAGGATAGTCAACTCACAGAGATGCGTGTGAACTGAAGCGCTTCGCTCCCCTTCTGAATATCCGTTTCAAATATTGATCAGGCCTGCGGCTTAGGGGTGAGGCGGACGAATTTCTGCGCCTCGCTCTGCCAGTTCGCGAGTAACCATCGCGCGCGGGTGCTTGCGGTTTTGCTCGCATGCAATGCAACGAGTTCGCGGACGGATTCGCGGCTGGTTTCGTCAAGCTGTTCCCATGTGTCAGGTTGCAGAAAATCGCTGTGATAGCGGCCCCTACCGAGGAACTCGCCGTCTTCGTCGTAAACCCAGGCGAGACCGCCGGTCATGCCGGCGCCGAAATTGATGCCGGTGCGGCCGAGGACGACGGCTAGACCTCCGGTCATGTATTCGCAGGCGTGATCTCCAACGCCTTCGACAATGGCGCGCGCGCCGGAGTTGCGCACACCAAAGCGCTCGCCGGCACGTCCCGCGGCAAAAAGCCAGCCACTCGTCGCACCGTAGAGGGCAACATTGCCGAGCAGGGTGTGGGCTTCGCTTTGCTGGGCGACACGTCCGCGGCCACGGATCACGAGTTCACCGCCGCAGAGGCCCTTGCCAACGAAGTCGTTCGCGAGGCCTTCGAGTTTGAGCGTCATGCCGCTTGTGGCGAAGGCGCCGAAGGATTGCCCTGCCACACCCTTCAAATTGAAGGTGAGGCAAGAGCCGGCTGCTCCCGGATTGTCAGTGCGATACCGCGCGATTTGCCCCGCGAGACGCGCGCCCAGCGTGCGGTCCTCGTTTGTGATCTGAGCTTCGAGGCAGAACGGCACACCGGATTTGTAGGCGGCAAACCCGGGTTCTACCCACGCATCGTCAATGGGCGGATGGGACTCGGGGCGATCATTGCGCTTCCCTTCCCACCGGATCGCATTGTCCGTTGCAACAGCGACGGCGGTGGCAGCGAGGACCGGCTTCAGATCGAGTCCGGCGTTGAAGCGGATCTGCTCGAGCAAATCGGTGCGCCCGGTTGCGGCGGCGAGCGACGGCAGTCCGAGCTTGGCGAGGAGTTGGCGCACCTCCTCAGCGAGTTCGGTAAAGAGCCGCACGACGTGTTCCGGCTTTCCACGGAACTTGGCACGGAGATCAGGGCGCTGCGTGGCGATACCGGTGGGACAGGTGTTGAGATGGCACTGGCGGGCCATATCGCAGCCAAGCGCAACGAGCACTGCCGTGCCGAAGGCGAATTCATCCGCGCCGAGCAGGGCGGCAATGACAATGTCGCGCGCAGTGCGAAGACCGCCGTCAGTGCGAAGGCGAACCCTGCCGCGAAGGCCGTTGTGAATGAGGACCTGTTGTGCTTCGGCAAGGCCCAGCTCCCACGGATTCCCGGCGTACTTGATGCTGGAAAGAGGGCTTGCTCCGGTGCCGCCCGCGTGACCGGCAATAACGATGTAGTCGGCGTAAGCTTTGGCCACACCTGCAGCAATGGTGCCGATGCCGCAGCCGGAGACGAGCTTGACACCGACGGCGGCGCGCGGGTTGGCGCGTTTGAGATCCCAGATGAGTTGCGCCAAGTCTTCGATCGAATAGATGTCGTGGTGCGGCGGCGGCGAGATGAGCTGCATGCCGGGCTGTGCGTGGCGCAGGCGCGCGATGAGTTCCGTGACCTTATGGCCGGGGAGCTGGCCGCCTTCTCCGGGCTTGGCGCCCTGGGCGATCTTAATTTCGAGTTCTTCCGCGTGGGCGAGGTACTCGGCCGTAACGCCGAAGCGGGCGCTGGCCACCTGCTTGATCTTATTGTTGAGCAGTGAGGGCGCACCGCTGACGGGCGTGTAGACCGCCGGATCCTCGCCACCTTCGCCGGTGTTGGAGCGTGCGCCGAGCAGGTTCATCGCTTCGGTGATGGTCTGGTGCGCTTCGGGCGAGAGCGAGCCGAAAGACATGGCGCTGGCGACGAAGTTTCGCGTGATGGTGTTCACAGGAGCAATTTCGTCGAGCGCAAGTTCGGGACCGGCGGGGCGAATTTCGAGAAGATCGCGGAGGTGCGACGGCTCAGCTTCGATGGCCTGAGCGGCGAAAGTCGCGAAGGGCGAGAGCGCGAGCGCGGCGCCCTGCTTTGTCGATCCCACGACGGTTTGAAGCGCGCGAACAGTTGTGGGCTGCCATGAGTGGAACTCGGCCTCATCGGCTTTGCGGAAGCGCACGAAACCGTAGTCGGGGAGTTCGCGAATGGGAGAGGCGGAGAATTCGGCAGGACCTTGTTCCGCGGATTTCTCGATTACCGGCTCGGCGCTCCAGAGCTGGCGGACGTAGTTCTCGATCTCGGTGAAGCCAATGCCTCCGATAGGCGTAGGAACTCCGGCGAAACACTTGTCGACGACATGCTGGGAGATTCCTATCGCGTCGAAGAGGTGCGCACCGCGATAGCTGTCGACGACGCTGATACCCATCTTCGACATGACCTTGGCGAGGCCGAGTTCAAGAGCATGTAGAAGGTTTTCTTCGCCGAGTTGGGGATTGAGGGCACGTGCGGTTTCCAGTGCGAGCCACGGGCAGATGGCGCCGACCCCGAGTCCAAGCAGAACCGCAACGTGGTGAATCTCGCGACAGTCAGCCGCGTCGACCGCGATGCCGACTTCAGCACGAACTCCGGCTTTGGTAAGCGCGAGATGTACGGCTCCTGCGGCCATCGCCATCGGAACCGGAAGCGATTCGGGAGTTGCACCGCGATCCGTAAGAATGAGCAACGATGCGCCATTCGCGACGAGTTGGATGGCGCGTTGCGCGAGGATGTCGACCGCGATCTCCAGCGTGGTTTCGGGAGTGTAGAGACAGTGGAGCACCGCGTGCGGCATTTTCCCTGCCTGCGGATGGTGGCCTTCGAAGAGCGCATGCATCTGTCCGAGCGAGAGAATTGGCGAACGCAACGACAGTCCGGGCAATGGCTCGCGGAGTTCGAAGATATGCGGCCAAGGACCGAGGCGCGTATGCATTTGCAGCACGACAGTTTCGCGCAGCGGATCGATAGGCGGGTTGGTGACCTGTGCGAATCGCTGGCGGAGAAATGCGTAGAGGGGACGGGGCGCGCGGGCCAGCGGCGCAATGGAGGTGTCGTCACCCATGGACCAAACAGCGTCCTTGCCGTCGGTGGCCATAGGCTGCAGAACCATGCGCACGTCTTCGCGGGTATAGCCGAAGTGATGCTGAAGCCGGTTGAGTTCAGCGTCTGCAAGTGGCGGAGGTGCTTCGAGGGAATCCTCGAGTGGCACGTCTTCGCTAATGAGGTCGTGGTACTGGCGTTTGGCGTCGTAAATGCGGAGGATCTCGTCGTTCTCGAAGAAACGATGAAAGTCGAGATCGGCAACGATCATCTGGCCGGGACCGAGTCGTCCACTGTGGAGGATGTGATCGGGGTCCATGTCGACGAGACCCGCTTCAGAACCAGCAACGACGAGTCCACTGTCGTCAAGCGCGAAGCGGCAGGGACGAAGACCATTGCGGTCGAGAATGGCTCCGACCTGGTGACCGTCAGTAAATGCAACTGCGGCGGGGCCATCCCACGGTTCGATGCAGTCGCCGCTGTACTGAAGAAAAGAAGACGAGTTTCCTGGATTGGCCGGCGGAACGATCATGCGCACAGCTTCGCCCACGGTGCGTCCGTTGTGGGCGAGGAGTTCGACAATCTCGTCGAGCGAGGTGGAGTCGGAACCGCCTTGCGTCAGTACCGGGTAAACATCAAGCGGCAGCGTGGCGGCGCGGGCTTCCATGCGCGCTCGATTGCCCCAGATTGTGTTGATTTCGCCGTTGTGTGCGAGGGTGCGAAAGGGCTGCGCGCGCTCCCACGAGGGAAGAACGTTGGTAGCGTAGCGCTGATGGAAAAGCGCGAAAGGCGTCTTGAATTCGGGATCGGCCAGGTCGGGGTAGAACTCCGCGAGCAGCCGGCCTGCGCAGAGTGCCTTGTAGATCATCGTGGACGACGAAATGCTGACGAAGTAGCCGGGCAGTTCGGAACGCTCAAACTGCTTGCGCGCGAGGAAGAGGCGGCGATCGAAGAATTCCGTATCGTCGGAAGTGATGAGCAGGTGCCAGATTTCGGGCCGCGAGGAAGCAGCGATTTCACCAAGCACTTCAGGACGGATCGGTACCGGGCGCCAGGTGAGAACTTCCATATCCTGCTCAAAAAGAGCGAATTCGATTGCGTCACGCTGGGCTGTGTCGTCTTCGGGCAGGAAGACAACGCCTACGCCGAGGGGGCTGCTCTCGTCGAGTGAGAGGCTGCACTGAGCGAGGAGCCATTCGCGCGGGATGGCGGTGGTTACGCCGACTCCATCGCTCGATTTTCCGTCGGCTGCGACGGCGCCGCGGTGCTCGAGCCGCGAGAGAGCGCCAAGTGCATGCTGAAGAATCCGGTGCGAAGGCTCGGCGGAAAGCTGAGCAACAAAGCCGACGCCGCAGGAGTCGAAATCAAAGCGCGGGTCGATCAGGCTGCCATCGATATAGGAGGGGAAACGCCCGGAGCTTCCGGTCGCTCGCGAAATCGCTGAGGGCTTGGACGTAGAACGGGATGGATGCCGGTAGGGGAATCCCATATTTAACTATACGACCTTTGTCGATTTGATGTAGCTGCGAAACGGCTCAAGCTGCAAGAGCACGGGGGTGGGGGAGGGAGCAGTCAGACAGCCCGCAAATTGGCAGGGCGACAACATCTAGTTCGAATTCGCAACTCGAAAGAAGCCATGTTACTAAGGTGATTCCGGTTGCAGGCAATAAGAAACCCGACTTGCATAGTTATACACTTTCTTTGTATATTTATGCAAGCGCGGCCGCCACTCTGCGAGCCGCGTTTTTACTTTGTCTGGAAAAGAACAATGAAGTTCCAAAGGCACGATGCAATTCGGGAACTCGTGGCGCATGCACTGGTAGCCAACCAGGACGAGCTTCGACGCAAGCTCCGTCGCCGCGGGTTTGAAGTTACGCAGGCAACGCTCTCGCGCGATATCCACGAGCTAAGGCTTACGAAAGGGCCCGGCGGCTATTCCCTTCCGAATGGGAACGGGAATGGCGCGGGGACGCACGCGGCGGAAGATGGCCATCCCTCGGTGGCTGAGATGATGGAGAGCTTTGGATTGCAGGTGCGGCATGCAATGAACCAGGTAGTGCTGCGCACCACGATGGGGGGAGCACAGCCGATGGCCGCCGCGCTCGATCGCGAGGGCTGGAGCGAAGTGTTGGGCACAATCGCGGGTGATGACACGGTGCTGCTGGTCTGCCCGGACATGAAGCGCGCACACGAGGTGGAGACGCGGCTGAGGAAGATGCTCGAGTCATGACCAAATCTGTACAAACAGCGGTTGTGGGAGTGACGGGGTACGCCGGCGCGGAACTGGCGCGGCTGCTGCTGCATCATCCGCGCCTGAAGGGCAAGCCTCCCGTTTTTGCCGGCCGCATGGATGAGAAGGACGCGGCCCGGGGCGGAGTGCCGCTCGAAGAGATTCATCCGCAGCTTGCGGATAACAATGGCAGCCGATCGCTGATGATCGAGCCATTCTCATGGGAACGGCTAGCAGATCGCGGCGTTCAGGTTCTGTTTCTGGCAACTCCGCATGAGCAGTCGCGCGAGTGGGCACCGGAGGCGTTGAAGCATGGGATGCGCGTGGTGGATTTGAGCGGAGCTTGGCGACTTACTGATGCGAAGAATCGCGCGGTATACGCGTTTGAAGACGAAGGCTCGAATGTAGCGGTCGCGACGCAGGCGACCGCGGTGTACGGCATGCCGGAGTTGCATCGCGCAGAAATCGCAGCAGCGAAGCTGGTTGCGAATCCGGGATGCTATGCGACATCGGTGATCCTTGCGCTGCGGCCCCTCGTGGCTGCGGGAATCGTGGATGTGTCGCAAGGGATTGTTGCAGATGCGAAGAGCGGCGTGAGTGGCGCGGGTAAGGCTCCCACGGCGAAGACGCACTATATGTATGCGGCTGACAATCTGTCTGCGTACGGCGTGTTCAGCCATCGACACACGGGCGAGTTGCTGGAGCAAATCGGAATTGGCACCGGCGACATTGTGTTTACGCCGCATCTGCTGCCGATTCCACGCGGCATTATGTCCACCATTTACGTGCGGTTCAAGCACACGCAGACGCATGAGAGCGTGGCACGAATTTATCGCGATTTTTTTGCATCCAGCCCACTGGTGCGCATCTATGAGAAAGCGTTGCCGCAGATCCAGTATTCGGTTCGTACAAATTTCGCGGATATCGGGTTTCAAGTGTCAAGCGACGAACGGCGCGCAGTAATTGTGAGCTGCCTCGACAATCTGCTGAAAGGCGCTTCGGGACAGGCCGTGCAGAACATGAATGTGATGCTCGGCTGGGACGAAGCGGAGGGGCTGGCATGAAGTATGTCGTAAAGCTCGGCGGTGCCGGCCTGGAAGTTCCGGAGCTTTTGCAGGGGTGCATTCGCGCCATTACCGATCTTGTTCGCGATGGACACCAGGTAGCCGTGGTGCATGGCGGCGGTGTGCAGTTGACGCGCATGATGGAACGTCTGGGCGCGAAAAGTGAGTTCATAAACGGGCTGCGCGTGACGGATGCCGAGACGCGGAACATCGCGCTGATGGTTTTTGCAGGCAAAGTTAATAAGGGCCTGGTGGCTGCGCTCGGCGCGCTAGGACAGCCCGCAGTCGGTATGACAGGCGGCGATGGTCTGCTGTTTCGCGCGCGGAAGAAACGGACAGCGCCGGACCTCGGATTCGTCGGCGAAATCGTGGCGAGCGATCCGAGGTGGATCGAAGCGATTTGGAAGTTGAATGGCGTGCCGGTAATTGCGCCGATTGCCCTGGGATTTGATGGTGAGTATTACAACGTGAACGGAGACGAGATGGCCGCGGCCTGTGCGGTCGCTTGCCATGCCGACGCGCTGGTGTTCTTGACGGACGTGCCCGGTGTGAAAGGCGCGAATGGACAGGTGCTACGCTGGCTCAGTATTGACCAGATCGCGGAGATGGCGAAGAGCGCGATCATCTCCGGCGGCATGTTGCCCAAGCTTGGGGCCTGCCGCGAGGCACTGCTGAACGGCGTGAAACGTGTACGGATTCTTCCTGCGGAGGCGGCCGGTTCCCTTCCCGACCTGTGCAGCAGCCGCGTAGCCCACGGCACCGAAGTAATGGTGGCCTGAGGAGAGTGATTTGACGAAACTTGAACAAATTCGTGCAGCAGAGTCGAAGTTGCTGCTGCAAACTTACGAGCGGAACCCGATCCTGTTTGTTCGCGGAGAGGGCGTGCATCTAGTCGACGAAGGCGGTGCGAAGTATCTCGATCTTCTAAGCGGCATCGGTGTGAATGCGCTAGGGTACGGGCATCCGGCGATAGAGCGCGCCATCGTTAACCAAAGCCGCGCGCTGATACATACGTCGAACCTCTTCTACCACGAGGGACAGGCAGAGCTGGCGCTGCGATTGACGGAACGCACAGGCATGGATCGCGTGTTTTTCTCGAACACTGGGACCGAAGCGTGGGAGGGCGCGTTGAAGCTGGCACGCGCACACGCCGGGCTGTTGCGGAGTGAAGGCAAGCAGATCGGAACGAAGTTCCTGGCGCTGGAGCAGAGCTTTCACGGGCGCACCTACGGGTCGATGTCGACTACGTATAAGGCGAAGTATCGCGAGCCGTTTGCACCGGGAGTACCGGGCGTGGAGTTTGTGAGGTTCAACGACGTCGCCGATCTGCGCGCGAAGTTTTCCCACGATATTTGCGCGATTCTCGTTGAAGCAATCCAAGGCGAGGGTGGTGTTCGTCCGCTCACACAGGAGTTTTTTGCGGAAGCGCGGAAGCTGGCGAACTCGACAGGTGCCTTGCTGATTGTGGATGAGATCCAGGCCGGCATGGGGCGCACGGGAAAATGGTGCGCATACCAGCATTACGGCATCAAGCCGGATGTGACCACGCTCGCGAAGCCGATTGCAGGCGGAATTCCGCTGGGCGCGATTTTGTGCACGGAAGAGGCTGCGCGCGCGATTCACGCGGGAATGCATGGGACCACGTTTGGTGGCGGCCCGCTGGCGTGCGCTGTGGCGATCGCGGTGATCGACGCCATCGAAAACGAAGACCTGCTCAAGCACACGACGGAGGTGGGCGACTACTTCCAGGCGCAGTTGCGCGGGCTGGCGGCGAAGCACGAATGCATCAAGGATGTCCGCGGCAAGGGATTGATGCTAGCGGCTGAACTTGACTCGGCAGACCTGGCGAAGCTGACGGTAGAAGAAATGCTGAAGCACAGGATCTTGATCAATCGAACCAGCGATACCGTGTTGCGATTCCTGCCGCCGTACGTTATTGAGCGCAAACATGTGGACGAGGCCATTAAAGTATTGGATTCGATTCTTACCGAACACGCAGCGGCTGTGAACGCCGCACATCAGACCACAGGAGGAAACAGCCGTGGCTAGCAGAGCAACCATGGAGCGCCGGGCGCCAGCAGTTCCCGTGCAAAAGGATGAAGACATTCTGGCCGCGGCGGCGCGACTGGCAGGCGAGGATCTGTGTTCGATCTCCGATCTCTCGAGCGGTGAAGTTCGCGCGATCGTAAAGCTTGGGCACGACGTGAAGTTGAATCCACGCGAATATCGGCACGCGTTGGATGCGAAGCAGATGGTGCTGATGTTTGAGAAGGCGAGTCTGCGCACGCGGCTAGCCTTTGAAACGGGGATCAATACGATGGGCGGCAATGCGATCTTCGTGGATCAGACCAGTTCTCCGCTGGGAGAGCGCGAGGCAATTGCCGACGTGGCGCGCAATGTGGAACGCTGGGTTGATGTGATGGTGCTGCGAACCTATGCGCACGACACCATTACCGAGATGGCCGTGAATTCGCGGGTGCCGGTGATCAATGCGCTGTCTGACTTCGAACATCCGTGCCAGGCCCTGGCGGATTTCATGACGCTGGAAGAGCACTTCGGGTCTGCGGCAGGCTTGAACTTCACGTATGTCGGCGATGGAAATAACGTGTGTCATTCGCTGATGCTGACCGGTGCACAATTGGGCGCGAACGTCACTGTGGCGACGCCACGTGGCTACTCCCCCGACATCGAGATCGTGACCAAGGCCCGCGAGATTGCCGAGCTGAACGGCTGCGAGGTGAAGCTGACGCAGGATCCGCAGGCCGCTGCCGAGAACGCGGACGCTATCTACACCGATGTGTGCGTGAGCATGGGCATGGAGCACGAGTCGACCAAGCGCGCACCGATCTTCAGGCCGTTCCAGGTGAACGAAGCGCTTATGTCGAAGGCAGCGTCCAATGGCGTGTTCATGCATTGCCTACCGGCGCGGCGGAATGCTGAAGTAACGGACGCGGTTCTGGACGGGCCTCAATCGATTGTGTTTGACCAGGCCGAGAACCGCATGCATGCCCAGAAGGCGTTGCTACTGCTGTTGCTGGGCGGGTTGCCGAATGTGGCGAAGTTTTCAGTCCTCAGTTCTTAGTTTTCAGTCGTGGAGCAATCGCTGACAACTGATCACTGACAACTGAAAACTACCATGAGGTTTTGCAAGCATGTCTGTAATTCTCGAATCATTGCCGATCGGCGAAAAGGTAGGCATTGCCTTCTCCGGCGGGCTCGACACCTCCGCTGCTCTTCACTGGATGAAGCAGAAGGGTGCGCTCCCTTATGCCTATACGGCGAATCTCGGCCAGCCTGACGAAACCGACTACGATGCCATTCCACGTGCGGCTTTGGAATACGGCGCCGAAAAGGCCCGCCTGATCGACTGCCGCGGCCCGCTCGTCCGCGAAGGAATCGCAGCGCTGCAGGCAGGCGCCTTCCACATCAGCACCGCCGGCGTCACCTATTTCAATACCACCCCTATTGGCCGCGCCGTCACCGGCACCATGCTGGTCACGGCCATGAAGGAGGACGACGTTCACATCTGGGGCGACGGGTCCACCTTCAAAGGCAACGACATCGAGCGCTTCTATCGCTACGGCCTGCTGGTCAACCCCGAGCTCCAAGTCTACAAACCATGGCTCGACGCCGCCTTCATCGATGAGCTTGGCGGCAGGGCCGAAATGTCTGCCTTCATGCAGCGGGCAGGTTTTGCGTATAAGATGTCCGCCGAGAAGGCCTACTCCACCGACTCCAACATTTTGGGCGCAACCCATGAAGCCAAAGACCTGGAGCATCTTTCTTCGTCAATCAGAATCGTCGTTCCGATCATGGGGACGGCCTCCTGGCGCGACGATGTCGATGTCCCTCACGAGGAGGTCACGGTGCGCTTTGAAGAGGGCTTTCCGGTGGCTCTCAATGACAAGCACTTCGATGATCCTGTTGAACTCCTGCTCGAAGCCAACCGCATCGGCGGTCGACACGGCCTTGGCATGTCCGACCAGATCGAGAACCGCATTATTGAAGCGAAGTCCCGCGGGATCTATGAGGCCCCTGGCCTGGCTCTGCTGTATATCGCCTACGAGCGTCTCATTACCGGAATCCACAACGAGGACACCATCGAGCAGTACCGCGAGAATGGCCGCAAACTCGGCCGCCTGCTCTACCAGGGGCGGTGGTTCGACCCCCAGGCCATCATGCTCCGCGAGTCCGCCCAGCGCTGGGTCGCCAGGCCCGTCACCGGCGAGGTCACGCTTGAGCTGCGCCGCGGCAACGACTACTCCATCCTCAACACCGAGTCGCCGAACCTCACCTTTCACCCCGAGCGCCTCAGCATGGAGAAGACTGATTCCGCCTTCTCTCCGCGGGACCGCATCGGCCAACTCACCATGCGCAATCTGGACATTACCGACACACGAGCAAAGCTCCTCACCTATGCAGAAACCGGTCTCCTCACCCTGAGCAAAGGCGCTGAAATGCCCCAGCTGAATAGCGGTAAGGAAAAGAAATAGTGAGGGGTGCTTAAAGCAATGTCGAACGAACAACAATCCGGGAAGATGTGGTCGGGCCGCTTTCGCGAGCCGCTGGATAAGGAGTTCGAGCAGTGGCAGCGCTCGATTGTGTTTGACTGGCGGCTGCTCGTGCAAGAGACGGCCGCCAGCAAGGCGCATGCGTCCGCGTTGGCGGCTGCCGGAGTGTTGACCTCGGCCGAACTGACGCAGCTACGTGAAGCTCTGGACACCATTGCGGAGGAGTTTGCTTCGGACGAAGGCCAGATTACTGTACGCAACCATCCGGTTGCGGAAGACATTCATCATTTTGTCGAACTGTCCCTTGTAGAACGCGTCGGTTCTCTTGGATTGAAGCTGCACACCGGCCGTTCCCGCAATGAGCAAATCGCGACAGACTTGCGCCTGTATGTGCGAGGGCAGATCGATATTGTCGTCGATGGGCTTGCGAAATGGGCAGAGGCGCTGCTCGAGCGGGCCGATAAGGCCGGCGACGCGGTAATGCCAAGCTACACGCATCTTCAGCGGGCAGAGCCTGTGCTAGTAGCGCACTGGCTGTTGGCGTACGTGGAGATGATCCTGCGCGATGCGGGACGCGCTTGCAGGACTGCGCGGCGCGGTTGAATTACTGCCCGCTGGGATCAGGAGCGGTGGCCGGTGCGACGCTCAAGCTGGATCGGACGATTGCAGCGCAGGAGCTCGGCTTCACGGCGCCTACCAACAATTCAATGGATGCGACCAGCGATCGCGATTTCATCCTTGAATATTTGCAGGCGCTGACGTTTGTTGGTCTGCACCTGAGCCGCTTTGCCGAGGAGATCACGCTCTTTGCGACAGCGGAGTTCGGATTTGTTGCGTTGCCAGAAGCATTTTCAACGGGATCGAGTGCGATGCCGCAGAAGAAAAACCCTGACTTGACTGAGCTGATTCGCGCGAAGGTGGGACGCATTCACGGCGCTGCTGAGGCTGTTACGCTGCAATTGAAAGGATTGCCGCTCGCCTACAATAAAGATATGCAGGAGACACAGGAGCCCGCATTTCAGGTCGATTTTGTCGCGCCAATGCTCGGGCTGGTGGCGCGCTTCACGGCCGCCCTGCAATTCAACTTCGAGCGCATGCGCGAGGCGGCGCAGACCGGCTATCTGAACGCAATGGCCGGGGCGACCTATCTGGTGCACAAGGGCGTTCCCTTCCGCACTGCTCACGAGAAAATCGGCAACGCGGTTCGTTTTGCGCTGGAAAAGGGCGTGGAACTCGGCGAGTTGAGCCTGGAAGAACTGCGGCAGTTCGGCAGTGAGTTTGACGAGGACTTCTACGCAGCCGTTACGCTGCAGGCGACGCTTGATTGCCACGACGTGATTGGCGGAACGGCAACGAATCGGGTGAAGGCGGCTTTACGCGAAACAGCTAGCCGCGTATCTGCGCTGAAAAGGTTAAGCGCGCCGGAGGTGCTTCATGCTGGTGCGTAAGGCGCTGCTGCGCGATGCTACGAATATCTACGACATTGTGAATTCGCTATCGGGCGACGGAACGCTGCTGAAGCGCTCGTTTGCTGAGATTTGCGAGAACGTACGCGACTTTACGGTGGCGGAATCCGATGGGAACGTATTTCTGGGTTGCGGAGCGCTGCACTTCTACGGACCGCATCTGTGCGAAGTCCGCTCCATCGTGGTGAAGCCCGAAGCCAAAGGACAAGGCGCCGGTGGACGAATCCTGGGCGCACTGATTGAAGAAGCCGAGGAGCACGGCATCCAGTCCGTATGCCTGTTCACGCGCATTCCGGACTTCTTTTTCAAGTACGGTTTTCGGCATGTTGAAGACAAGACGGATCTACCTGACAAGATTTTCAAGGATTGCCAGAATTGCCCTCGTTTGCATCGCTGCGATGAAGTGGCGATGGTTCGGGGCCGCATTCCACGGATCTCGATCCTTGGGCCGAAAATCGAAGCAGAACAACTGGTGAAACTCTCGGGATAGCTACCTGCCAGCACGCCAGAGCGATGAGTGGTCGTCGACAAGCAGCGCGAGAAGGCTGAGGACGACGACGGCGAAGAATGCCAGGACCATGTTCGTGCTGAGTGTCTGCATCACGGTCGCGGTGATGCTATCGCAGTAGCCGAGTTCCGAGCAGGTACGCCAGTTGAGCGCGGAGTACGCGCCAAGGTACGTAAGCGCCATTAACGACAGCACGACGGCAGACCGGTGCCGCGGGCGAACCAGCAGGAAAACAGGAAAACAAAGCAGCGGCAATCCGCCGTAGAGACTGCTGAGCAGGGTATCCTGCCGCAAATCCACGTTAATGGCCGCTCTGATGCCATAGAGCGTGACGCCGGCGCTGAGAACGCCGGCCAAACACAGAAGCACAGCCCAGATAATTCCGCGAACCGTCATCCGTTCAATCCTCGGATCTGATTATTGGGTAACTTCACTGTACAAGATGGCTGCGGCGACGGCGGCCTGGCCGTAGCTGAGGCCACCATCGCCTGGGCTGACCTTCCGATGCACAAAGACCTTGAAGCCCTCCTCTTCGAGCCCGGCACGCAGGAGTCGAGAGAGTCTGCGATTGTGCATACAGCCGCCGCTCATCAGCGACCTGGGATATTCCAGTCTTCTCGCGGGCTTTTGCAGCGGCCAGAATGAATCCTTTTGCTACGCCTGAGTGAAAACCCGCTGCAATTCGAGCTGGTGAAACGCCGCGCCGGAGATCCTCAACTAATGCGCGCCAAAGGTGCCCGATGCTGAGCGACAACGCCCCGTCGCTCCCCGTCACTTTGCTGGATATGTCTGGCACGTATTCCATCCGTCGCAGCTCATCCGATTCGTTGACGGCGATGCCCTCGAGCTCGATTGCCGCCTGCGCGTCATAGTCCACGATGCGGCGGTTGAGAATCACGGCTGCAGCCGCATCGAAGAGGCGTCCGAGGCTGGATGTGAGCGGCGCATTAATTCCCCGCTCGATCATGCGGGTCATCACACGAGCTTCCTGCGCGGTAGCTCCAACGAGTTTCTTTGCCTCATCTCCGGGAAATCCCGCAGCGAGGAGGTGGGCGAAGGCCATGCGCCATGGCTCCCGGACAGCTGCGTCTCCTCCGGGCATGCCAACGTAGTCGAGGTGGGCAAAGCGCTCGAATCCCTCGAGACGACAGATCAGCACTTCTCCGCCCCAGATGCGACCGTCAGTGCCGTAGCCCGTGCCGTCGAGTGAGAGGCCAATAACCGAGTCTGTGAGATCATGCTCGGCCATGCATGCGGCAATGTGCGCATGATGGTGCTGCACGGCGATGAGGCGCAGTCCGCGCTCGCCGGCCCATTGCTTCGCCCAGCCTGTCGAGAGATAACCGGGGTGCAGATCGTGCGCGACGGTCTGCGGTTCGATTTCGAAGGTACGCATCAGATGGTGCAATGACTCTTCAAAGAAATCTAGTCCAACGGGATTTTCGAGATCCCCCAGATGCTGGCTCTCGTACGCGAACTTGCCGCGGGCCAGCGCGAAAACGTTCTTCAGATGGCCACCAACGGCGAGCAACGGCGGAGCTTCGAGCGGCAGCGGGACCGCAAGCGGTACATAGCCGCGGGCACGGCGAACGAGTTGAGGAGCGTCGTCGACGACCGCGGCAACCGAGTCATCGCAACGTTGAAGAATCTCGCGATTGTGCATAAGGAATGCGTCGGCAATCGCGGCGAGGCGGGTTCGCGCCTCGTCATTGTCGATGGCGATAGGCTCTTCGCTGAGGTTCGCCGATGTCATTACTAGCGCCTTGACACGGGGATCGGCGAAGAGCAGGTGCTGGAGCGGCGCGTAGGGCAGAAAGACGCCGAGCCAGGGGATGGCGGGAGCGACTGCTGGGGCGATTCCGTTGTTGTTGCTTGCGTGGGCAAGCACGATCGGGCGCGCGGGAGTCTGCAACAGCGCTTCTTCTTCAGTGGTCAGGTCGCAAACGTCGCGCGCGGCAGCGAGGTCGCGCACCATGATGGCGAGAGGCTTGCCATATCGATGTTTGCGCTGGCGCAGGAGGTTGACAGCAACTTCGTTGGTAGCGTCGACACTCAAGTGGAATCCGCCAATCCCCTTGATGGCCATGACCTCGCCGCGCAGAAGGCGCTCGATGGTATGGGCCACGGGGTCCGCGCTCTCAATCGGCGAACTGTCGGACGATTCCCACCCCACCGACGAAGGCTCGATGGGGGCCCCGGATTCAAGCCAGACATGCGGACCACAGCGCCAGCAGGCATTCGGCTGCGCATGAAAGCGGCGATTAAGCGGGTCGTCGTATTCGGCCTGGCACTCGGGGCACATGGGAAACTTCGCCATCGAGGTTTGCGGCCGGTCGTAGGGGATGCGACGCGTAATGGTGAAGCGCGGTCCGCAGTTGGTGCAGTTCAGAAACGGATAACGGTAGCGGCGGTCGGCTGGGTCGAGCAGTTCGCGAAGACAGTCGGGACAGGTGGCGGCGTCGGCGGGGATGCCGGTGCTGACCCGGCCAAGCACCTCGCTGGCGACGATCCGAAAGCCCGTCTCGCCAGTGGGCGCCAGATCGCCGCTTGTCACGGCGTCGATGCGCGCCAGCGGCGGAGTCTCCGAGGTGAGGCGGCCAAGAAATGCCTGAATTCGGTCTGCGGAACCTTCAAGCTCGATGGTGACTCCGTCGGTATCGTTGCCGATGAGCCCAGCGAGGCTCTCTTCTGTGGCCAGGCGGTAAACAAACGGGCGAAACCCGACGCCCTGAACCACCCCGCGTACTCGGATGCTCTTCCGAGCGATGACGGGATGCGAATCCGGCCCCGGGGATGTCCGCACGGTCAAATTTTCGCGCCTCAGAATCAAGCATAGCCCAAGCGCAAATCAAAGCCATGGAGAAACTTCGGGAGAATCCGAGTGGGAATGGTTGCGCGGGGCAACCAAAGCTCTCAGATTTCGCTCCAATGGACTGGACTGTGAAAGAAAAGTTGAAACTCTAACTTATCGAGTGTTGCGCAAGACCAATAGAGAGAGTTCGACAAATAGACAATCGAAAACTATTCCCCCAATATTCAACGATGCTCTCAGAACAATACGAAAGGTGAATGAGATGAAAAAGATTATGTTGACGCTCGCTCTTGCGAGCCTTGCGACCTTGAGCGCGGCAGCAGAGCAGGACAAACACGATACTACGGACCGGCTCAATATGGCAGCGACAGTCCTGCACGAGGTGATGTCGGCTCCCGACAAGGGAATCCCCGAGGAAGTCATGGAGCACGCGAAATGCGTCGCCGTCGTGCCGCACATGATCAAGGGCGGATTCGTCTTTGGCGCTGAAGGCGGCCGCGGCGTCGCCACCTGCCGCACCGAACATGGCTGGAGCGCACCGGCGTTCTTCGCGATCACTGGTGGAAGCTGGGGACTGCAGATCGGCGTGGAAGGCGTCGACCTGGTGATGATCATCCAGAATGACGAAGGCATGAAGCATCTCCTGGCCAGCAAGTTCCAGATTGGGGCCGATGCCTCGGCTGCGGCAGGACCGGTTGGCCGTCACGCTTCGGCAGACACCGACTGGAAGATGAATGCTGAGATTCTCACCTACTCACGTGCCAAGGGCGTCTTCGCAGGACTGACCCTTTCGGGGGCAGACGTTCGCCCCGACAAGGATTCGATGAACACCGTCTACGGCCCCGACGCCACGTTCCGTTCGGTTCTGACCGGCGCAGTACCACCGCCTCCGCAGGCACACGCATTTCTTTCGGCGGTTCACGTTGCGCGCGCTGAGGCCGCCTCGCGCTAACTCCAAGTGTGTTGCGAAAGACAGCGAGCATCTGGAACGTTGTTTCCGGGTGCTCGCGCTGTTTAAGGACAATGCCGCGGCCTTCACGTCAAATCCCGGATGCACAGTTTTGGGACGGCCGCACAACCGTAAGCGGCGATTGCAGACGGCGTGATGTCGCATGAAAGAATCGAGCCATGATGGAACGGTGGCGGCTTCTCGCCCGGTATACGCGTGTCTTCTTGATTCTTCCCATCCTGGCTTCAAATCTGGCCTTTGCACAGCAGACGGCGGACATTGACACCGTCATTCGCGGTATTGATGCCTCGGTAAAGAACCGGATCGACCGACTGGCCGGCTACACAGTCACGGAGCACTACGCAGTGTTTCGCGGCAAAGATGAAATCCACCCTGCCGCAGAGATGCTGGTGAAAACGACTTACCGGAAACAAACCGGCAAAACTTACGACATCGTCTCCCAGAGCGGCTCGTCGATCTGGCGAAACGAGGTGCTTGGCACGTTACTCGACAACGAGAAGCGCATGAGCCAGCCAGGTAACGTCGAGACGGCGCTGATCAACAGTTCCAACTACGAAATGAAACTGGATGGGAATGCTCGGGAACGCCTGAATGGGCGGGACTGCCTGGTGCTGGATATTACTCCGAGACGCAGCTAGCCAGTATCTCTTTAACGGGAAGCTATGGGTGGATGCGCAGGACTTCGCGATCGTGCAACTGAAAGGCACGGCATCCAAAAGCGCTTTCTTCCTGGCGAGCGCTGCGGAGGTGACTCGCCAATACGACGAGATCAGAGAGCTGCCCATGGCAACGCACGCCGAAGCCGTCTCAGGCAGCGCACTACTTGGCCAGACGGTGGTGAAGATCGACTACTCAAATTATCAGCTTGATCTGGCAGCTGGACCCTGAAGTGCATCGCAAAGGGCCCTGGGGTTAACGGCATTATCCGAACGCTGGCAACGGCCCGGCTGACAAAAACGAGGTGACGAATGAACGCGCCAGCCTCACCAGACCTGCTCTATACTGAGCACCTGTGACACCGATTCTGAGCGACTGGAAATTGATGGCCGCCCTCGGCTCCTGCCTCGTGCTGGGGCTTAAGCACGGCTTCGACTACGACCATCTCGCCGCGATATCGGATATTACAGCCGTACAGAAGAATTGGCGCAGCGGGCTGCGGCTGGGGATGACCTACGCTCTCGGCCATGCCTTTACGGTGGCTGCGCTCGGCGTTGCAGTTCTGCAGATGCACCTGGGCTTGCCGGAAGGGCTGGATCACTGGACGGAGCGGCTGATCGGTCTCACGCTCATTGTGCTGGGCATTGGCGTCGTGGCAGGCATCCTGCGCAAGGATGCGCACGGGCATCGGCATGGCCGCATCGAAAGCCGCCTGGCCATTGCTATCAATGGCGTGTTGTGGATGGCCTGGCGGGTGCGGCGCATCTGGAATCCGGCGGCTCCGAAGCCGGAGCGGTTTCAGTGGATGTATAACGGGAAGTCGGTCTTCGTGATCGGCATCCTGCATGGAGTGGGCGCTGAAACACCCAGCCAACTTGCTCTCTTCTTCCTGACAGCAAATCTTGGCGGAACGTCCCGCGGCATGCTCGGCCTGGCAGCGTTTGCCGTTGGGCTGGTCTCCATGAATGCCCTGATGACGGCTTCGCTTGGTGGCGCCTTCAGAGCCGGTGGACACCATCCGCGGTTCTATCACGTGATCGCCTGGACAGGGGCCGTGTATAGCTGCGTCATTGGATTGATCTTTCTGTTCGGAATCTCCGATCACCTTCCCGCGCTGGGCTGATCGACCTAGCTGCCTTAAATTCCTGATTCAGGACTGCTTCCCTACTGAATTGTTCCGTCCTGTGGAACAGTCTCAGACCCGCGTGACCGTGGTCACGGATGGTCGTATGCGCGCGGGAGTAAAAGAAGGCCAGACAGAGAGCGGAGCGTAAGTCGTAAATGTAAGTCCTTCGCCTTCAATGTCTGGAGGGATTTGTGCCCGCATTCACACCACCGCCGCTACCCAGTGACGACAAACGCTGGAAGATCGTGAACGGCACCATGCGCAAAAATGGATTTGCCCGCCACGCGCTGATCGAAACGCTTCACACTGTGCAATCTGCATTTGGGTATCTCGACGACGATTCGATTCGCTTCGTCGCGAAATCACTTCGTGTCCCGCTGAGCCAGGCCTATGGAGTTGTCACTTTCTATCACTACTTCAGCCTTAAGCCGCCGGGAAAGCACACGATGACGATCTGCACGGGAACTGCGTGCTACATCAAGGGCACCGACAAACTGCTTGCATCTGCCGAAAAGCGTCTCGGCATCCCGCAGGGACAAACCACGAAGGACGGAAAGATCAGCCTGATGACAGCGCGCTGCGTCGGTGCGTGCGGCCGTGCGCCGATCGTCCTTACCGATGGTGAATTGCGAGGCCAGATTAGTAGCGAGCATTTGCTCGAGCAGCTGGAAAGGTGGGCGGTGGAATGAACATCGAAGAACTGGAACAAATTAAGGAATCCGTTCGCCTCGAAAATGCGAAGTTCGATCATGAGATCAACGTGTGCATGGGAACAGGCTGCCTCAGTCAGCACTCCGATCAGCTGAAAGATGCACTGGCGAAGGCCGTCGAAGCATCCGGCAAGAAGGCTCTTGTTCGCCGCACCGGGTGTATGGGTCTGTGCGCCGCCGGGCCGCTGGTGCTGATCGATCCGGAAGAGACCCTGTACGGGCACATGAATGCCGGCTACGCAGAGAGGGTGGTGAGCCAGCTGGGTGGCGAACCAGTCAAGGAATTGCAGTGCGATCTGCGCGACCATTTTGATCAGCAGGTTCACGTGGTATTGGAGAACTCCGGCCACATCGATCCCGAGAAGATTGACGACTATATCGCGCACGACGGATACCAGGCGCTGGTGAAGGCCGTAACCGAGATGGAGCCCAAGGACGTGATCAACGAGATCGCGGAAAGTGGGCTGCGCGGTCGCGGCGGCGGTGGCTATCCGACCGGCCTGAAGTGGGGCACTGTAGCCAAGGCCATGGGCGACCTGAAATACGTGATCTGCAACGGCGACGAAGGCGATCCCGGCGCGTTCATGGATAGAAGCGTTCTGGAGAGCGATCCACAACGGGTGGTTGAAGGCATGGCTCTCGCAGCCTATGCCGTCGGTGCAAGCAAGGGCTACATCTATGTGCGCGCAGAGTATCCGCTGGCAGTGCAGCGCCTTCAGGCCTGCCTGCGCGATGCGCGCCGCCGCGGGCTGCTCGGCAACAACATCTGCAACACGCCTTTCAACTTCGATGTGGAGATTCGCCTGGGTGCCGGAGCGTTTGTCTGCGGCGAGGAAACCGCGCTCATCGCCTCCATTGAAGGAAGACGCGGCACACCCAAACCACGGCCGCCATATCCGGCTGTTAGCGGGCTCTGGGGCAAGCCAACGCTCATCAACAACGTTGAGACGTTCGCGAATATTGCGCCCATCATCCGCAAGGGTGGCAAATGGTTTTCGAGCATGGGCTCGGCACGCAGCAAAGGAACAAAAGTATTCGCACTGACCGGCAAAATCACCAACACCGGCCTGGTCGAAGTGCCGATGGGCATGAGCCTGCGCCAGATTATTGAGGGCATTGGCGGCGGCGTACCGGACGGACACAAGTTCAAGGCAGTGCAGACCGGTGGACCGTCGGGCGGTTGCATTCCCGAGGAGCTTCTGGATATCGGCATCAGCTACGATGCGTTGATCAGCGCCGGATCGATGATGGGTTCGGGCGGCATGATCGTGATGGACGATACGTCGTGCATGGTTAACGTGGCACGCTTCTTCATCGAGTTCTGCATGACCGAATCGTGCGGCAAATGCATTCCGTGCCGCGCCGGAACCGCTCAGATGTTTACCCTGCTCACGCGCATCTGCAACGGCACGGGAACAATGGACGACCTGAACCTGCTGCTGGAACTCTGTGCCACCGTGAAGGAAACCAGTCTCTGTGGACTTGGCCAAACGGCGCCAAACCCGATTCTCAGCACACTGCGCTACTTCAAGCAGGAGTACATCGAGCACATCGTTCATAAGCGCTGCCCGGCCGGCGTCTGCAACATCGAAGCGCCGAAAGCTGCCGAAGTGCCCCAGGAGGTGTTGGCATGAGCGCTGCCGTAGACGTCAAAACGCTGGTCATCGATGGCAAGAATGTAAGCGCGCGTGCCGGCCAGACCATCCTGGAAGTGGCGAACGAGAACGGCATCAAGATTCCGACGCTTTGTCACCTCGATGGACTGACCGATGTAGGTGCGTGCCGTTTGTGCGTGGTCGAAATCAAGGGCAACAACAAGCTGCTGCCCGCCTGCGTTACCTCGGTGTTCGAGGGTATGGAGGTTACGACACAGTCCGAGAGGCTGAAGAAACACCGGCGCACGATTCTTGAACTGCTGTTCGCAGAGCGCAATCACGTGTGCTCAGTCTGTGTTTCAAACGGGCACTGCGAGTTGCAGTCGCTGGCGCAGGATCAGGGCGTAACTCACATCCGTCTTCCCTACCGCAATCCTGAACTGCCGGTGGACGCATCCCATGAGCGCTTTACCGCCGATCACAACCGCTGCATCCTGTGCACGCGCTGCGTTCGCGTGTGTGCCGAAATCGAAGGTGCGCATGTGTGGGATGTGATGGGCCGCGGTATCGACTGCATGGTAATCACGGATTTGCATGATGAATGGGGCAAGTCGACCTGCACGCGCTGTGGCAAATGCGTTCAGGTATGTCCGACCGGAGCTCTTTTCGACAAAAGCAAGATCGGCTCCGATCACCCCAAGTACCCCGATTTTCTGCCTTACCTGAACATTATGAGGGAAGCGCAATGAACAAGCTGAAATTGGCAACGGTATGGCTGGACGGCTGCTCGGGCTGCCATATGTCGTTCCTCGATATGGATGAACGGCTTCTGGAACTTGCGGCTCTTGTCGACGTGGTTTATAGCCCCATCGTGGATACCAAGGAGTTCCCTGACAACGTGGATATCGCGCTTGTTGAGGGAGCGGTCGCCTCGGTTGACGACGAGAAGAAGATCAGGAAGATTCGCGCACACTCGAAGATGCTGATTGCGATGGGCGACTGTGCCATTACCGGCAACGTTCCCGCGATGCGCAACCCGATCGGGCCGGAAGCAATTCTCGATCGCGCCTACATTGAGAATGCGACGCTGCAGCCGCAGATTCCGTGCATGGTGGTGCCCAAGCTTCTGAAGGTCGTAAAGCCGATCCACGAATTTGTGAAGGTGGATGTCTTCCTTCCCGGCTGCCCTCCATCCGCCGATACCTTCCACACAGCGCTCACGGCGCTGATCACCGGAGAGCCGCTGGACATTCCGGCCCTCACCCGCTTTGGAGCCTGATCCCCGAAGGAGTTCGAGTTATGACACAGACCATCACGATCGACCCGGTAACCCGCCTCGAAGGACACGGCAAGATCACGATCCAGTTGAATGCGAAGGGTGAAGTTGAAGACGCGCACTTTCATGTAACCCAGGTGCGTGGATTCGAGAGATTCACCGAGGGCCGTCCGTTTTACGAGATGCCCAGCATTACGGCGCGCATCTGCGGTATCTGCCCGGTCTCGCACCTTCTGGCTTCGGCCAAAGCCTGCGAAGCCATCATGTCAGTGCGCATTCCGCATACGGCCGCACAGTTGCGGCGCATGCTGAATCTGGCGCAGATGATCCAATCGCACGCGCTCAGTTTCTTTCATCTGTCCTCCCCCGACCTGCTGCTGGGTATGGAGTCCGATCCTGCGCAGCGCCACATCTTTGGCGTAGCCGCTGCTCGGCCTGAACTCGGCCGCGCCGGCATCGGACTGCGCCGTTTCGGCCAGCACGTCATCGAATTGCTCGGAACGAAGCGCATCCATACCGGATGGGTCATTCCCGGTGGCGTGACCGAACCGCTGAGCGCGGCCAACGTGACGAGATTCTCGCCATGCTGCCCGAAGCGTACGCCAATGTCAGCCTGGCTCTCGCGGCCTACAAGCAAATTGCCGACCGCTTCCAGCAGGAGATATCGGTCTTCGCCAACTTCCCCTCGAATTACATGGGATTGATCAACGAAGACGAGACTATTGAGTTTTCGGATGGAGCGCTGCGGCTGATCGGGCCGAAGGGCGACATCATCGAAGACGGAATCACTGCACAGCACTTCACCGAGGTGATCGGCGAAGCCGTGGAGAATTACAGCTACACGAAGTTCGTCTACTACAAGCCGCTTGGCTATCCCGAAGGCAGCTATCGCGTAGGCCCGCTGGCGCGGCTCAATATCGTCAAGTCGATGGGGACGCCGAAGGCCGACCAGGAGCTGGCCGAATTCAAGCAACTTGCAGCCGGCCCTGTGGAGAGCTCGTTCTTCTATCATCATGCGCGGCTAGTGGAAGCGCTCTACGGCATCGAGAAGATCGAACACATCCTCGCCGATCCGCAGATCCTCGATAAGCACGTGCGCGCAACTGCAGGCGTCAATCGTCTTGAAGGCGCGGGACAGATCGAAGCGCCGCGCGGAACCCTGAGCCACCACTACAAGGTTGACGAGAACGGCTTGATCACGTGGGCCAACCTTGTTGTCGCCACTGGACACAACAACAACGCGATGAACAAGGGAGTGCTTCAGGCAGCGAAGTGCTACGTGAAGGACGGGAAGTTCACTGAGGGCGCTTTGAACCGCGTTGAAGCTGTGATTCGTACATTCGACCCGTGCCTGAGTTGTTCGACGCACGCTTTCGGCCAGATGCCGCTGGCGATGACGCTGGTCTCCGCCGACGGTGAAGTTGTCGACCGAGTCATTCGCTGAGTACGATGACAGCATGACCTTTACGGCTCGATGTCTCATCCTCGCTTGCGGGAACCCGATGCGCGAAGATGATGGCGTCGGGCCGTTTCTTGCACAGTGGGCAGAAGAACACTGGCGCGATGACCCGCGTGTGCAGGTACTCTGCGATCACCAGTGGACGCCGGATATGGCGGAAGAAATCGCCGCAGCCGAAACGGTGATCTTCGTGGACTGTTCGCTGGATCAAGCCCCTGGCCAGATTCTGTTGCGTGAGCTCAGCCCTGCCTCTCTGAAGCCAGGTCTTGTTACGCACCACCTCGGCGCTGCGGAACTGCTCCGCGTCGCGCAGGACCTGTATGGAATCCAGCCTCGCAGAGCTTGTCTGCTCACGATCGGCGCGGGGAGCATCGACCTGGGCGAGGGCCTCAGTTCCGCCGTCAACGACGCACTTCCCGACGCGAAGGAACTTCTCGAGCTCACCGTGCGTCAGCTACTCTGCTGATGCGAATTAGCGCAGGTAGCCTGCCAGCTTGAATGAATACGCGTAATCGCCCTTGAGCGGTGCACGCAAGATAATTCGCGTTCCGGGGTATTGCACCTTTGCACTCAACTCCAACGAGTCCACGCCGAGTTGCGTAATCGGTGACTCCGGTTTCGCGGGCACATCCGGCATTGTTATTGTCTGGGCCTTAGGTTTTCCCAGCACAGTCACAAATAAATCGTCGCCCTTGCGCGTGAATCGCAGATCGTCTCCCTCTGCCGACTTCCCCGCCGCCCTGGTCCAAGGGGTGGTATCGTAGATGGCTTCGCCGTTCTGTTTGAGCCATGCTCCGAGCGCCTTCAGCCGCTCCATCTGGACGGGTGGGATCGTGCCGTCGGCTTCGGGGCCAACGTCGAGCAGAAGGTTGCCGTTTTTGCTGACGATGTCGACGAGGAGGGCAATCAGGTCGCCGGGAGCTATCGTCTCAGCCTCGCCTTCGGCTCGGTTGTAGCCGAAGGAGCGGCCGAGGCCGCGGCACTCCTCCCACTTCTTCTCGCTGATCTTGTCGAGTTTCTCGTACTCTGGCGAGGTGAAGTCAGAGTGCTTGATGCCGAAGCGGTCGTCGATGACGCCGTCGGGCAGAGCGTTGTAGTAATCGGCTTCAACCTGGAGTGCGTTGCCGGTCTTCGGCCAGTCAATGTCGTTCCACAGTATCGCGGGATGATAGCGATCAATCAGTTCATGGATCTGCGCAAAGGCGTAGTCGCCGTAGGCCTTCGACTCAGGCTTCACGGCTTGATAATCCTTGTCGACTTCGATGGGGCCGGTGTTGAAGGTCCAGTCGTAGCCGCCGGAGTAGTAGAGGCCCATTTTAATTCCCTGCTTCTGGACTGCGGTGGTCAGCTCACCGACGATGTCGCGCTCGGCGTGAAGCTGGCTCGGTTTAAGGCTTGGCGTTGGATTTGGCGTGGTGCTCGGCCAGAGCGTGAACCCTTCGTGGTGTTTGCTGGTGAGAACAACGTAGCGCGCGCCGGCATCGCGGAAAATCAAAGCCATCTTGTCGGGATCCCACTTTTTCGACTCGCGATTGAAGGTCGTCGAGAATTCGTAGTAGTTGAAGTCGGCACCGTAGCGTTCCTTGTGATACGCCTCGGTCGGCGAACCGGGAATGCGCATCGTGTTCAGATACCACTCGGCGTAGGGGTCGTACTTGATGTAGTCGTTCGACGAAAAGTCGTGATCGGGATGCGTCAGCGGCGCCCATCCCGGAACCGAGTAGAGGCCCCAGTGGATGAAGATGCCGAGTTTGGCGCCGTCGTACCACTGCGGAAGCGGATGCTGATCAAGCGATGCGAGTGTCGGCTCGTACCTTGTGGGAGCCTGCGCGGATGCAAGTGCACCGAAGGACAGAACTGCGGCAGCAAACAGAGTGAAGAATGGATTCAGAGTCATCCGTGGCCTCGCGAGAAGATCACACGAATGATAAAGGGTAAAGCGGGACGCCCTGCAATCACAGAATGGAAAAGGTTCCGTATAAACCAGCGGCGACTGCACGTAACGCACAGTCGCCGTTGGCCCCAGGAAAAAAGCAGATCCTTCATTGCGCTTACCCCATGGCCGACTACATTGTCCGCGGGGCCCCGAGCATGCTCCGCTCAGGATGACACTTCAACGTGCATCAAAATGCAGCTACGGTCTGGCGAAGACTGTAAGAGCTCAGCGTCTTGATGTAGTTACCGCGATCGAAGGGTGAGACGTCAGGCACGGAACGACGGCTGAGACAGCCTCGCGTTTCAGAGAGCGACGAGTACTCGCGCTTTTCAAGCCAATACTGCAGGTCAGAGAGAACGCGGCCGATGTGTTCGACGCCATGGATATGCAGCGCCGAGCACATCATGGCCACGTTGCCGCCGGCCATGATGCTCTTGATGACATCTTCTGCCGAGTGCACACCGCCGGTGATGGCGATATCGATGTTGAGGTGGCCATAGAGAATCGCGGCCCAGTGGAGGCGGGGCAGCAACTCCGAGGGCGTGGAGAAGTGCAGCGTGGGGCGCACCTCCAATCCCTCAATGTCGAAATCAGGCTGATAGAAACGGTTGAAGAGAACGACACCCGCGGCGCCGGCGTCTTCAAGCTTGGCGGCCATGTGGGGCAGGCTCGTGAACGACTGCGAAAGTTTGACTGCTACGGGCACCTTGACCGCTTTGCAGACGCTCTCGACGAGCTCGAGCAGCTGCGATTCGAGTTCATGGGAGGTCTGGCTGCGATCGGTCGCAAGCGCGTAGGTGTTCAGCTCGATGGCATCTGCGCCGGCCTCTTCCGACTCCTGTGCGAAACGCACCCAGCCACCGGTTGTGGCGCCGTTGAGGCTGGCGAGGATCGGGATATTCACTGCGTCCTTGCAGCGGCGAATGTGCTCGAGATAGACCTCGTGCGTCATCCGGTAGTCGTTGAGGTCGGGCAGATATCCGAGCGACTCCGCGAATGATTCGGTGCCGCGCGACAAATCTTCGTCGAGCGCACGCGACTCGAGCGCGAGTTGCTCTTCAAACAGCGAGGTAAGCACGATTGCCGATGCGCCGGCATCTTCCATCCGGCGCACGTTCTCGATCGACTCCGAAAGCGGAGTGGAAGAAACAACGATGGGTCCATTCAGTTTGAGACCCAGGTACTTGGTGGATACATCAATCATTTTGATCCTCCGGCAGGTGGGGCTGCCAGTTTCTCGTCAGACTTCTCTGCGGGCGCGATATGAGGCGTCTCGCCACGGCCGGGCATGGCTGCGCGGGCCGAGTAGACGCGCCACTGGCGCTCGACATCGTCCTGTGCTTCCTTCAACAGCGAGGCGGCCAACTCGGGATTGCTGCGCGCAAGCATCGTGTAGCGTGCCTCGCGGTAGGCATAATCCTTGAGCCGGATCGACGGCGCTTTTGAATCCAGTTGGAACGGATTCTTGCCAGTTTCACGCAACGATGGGTTGTAACGCATCAGCGGCCAGTAGCCGGACTGGACAGCCAGCTTCTGCTGTTCGAGTCCGTGGACCAGGTCGTAACCGTGCGCGATGCAGCTTGAGTAAGCGATGATGATCGACGGTCCCTCGTGCGCTTCGGCCTCCTGGAAGGCCTTGACCACGTGGCTGTCGTTGCCGCCGAGCGCTACCTGCGCCACATAGACGTAGCCGTAGCTTACGGCTTCCATGGCGAGGTCTTTCTTGCTGTTCACCTTGCCGCTGGCAGCAAATTTGGCGACGGCGCCGCGCGGTGTGGCCTTGGACGACTGGCCACCGGTGTTCGAGTAGACCTCGGTGTCGAGGACGAGGACATTGACGTTCTTGCCCGAGCCGAGAACGTGGTCGAGTCCGCCGAAGCCGATGTCGAATGCCCAACCGTCGCCGCCCAGAATCCACACGCTCTTGCGAACGAGGGTCTCGGCAATGGCGAGCAGGTTGCGTGCGTCGGAGGAGTCGATGCCGGCGAGCTTTGCTCTCAGAACGTTGACCCGTTCGCGCTGCGCATCGATCTCGGTTTCAGTTTTCTGCGGAGCGTTGACGATGTCGGCTGCTAGCTCTGGCCCGATGGCGGCGGCCAGGCGCGTAACCAGAACCTCTGCGAACGTCTTCTGCTGGTCGAGCGCGGTGCGCATGCCGAAGCCGAACTCCGCGTTGTCTTCAAAGAGCGAGTTGGCCCACGTCGGTCCGCGGCCCGCGGCGTTCTTGCTGTAGGGCGTGGTGGGCAGGTTGCCGCCGTAGATCGAGGAGCAGCCCGTAGCGTTGGCGACATAGAGGCGATCGCCGAAGAGCTGAGTGAGCAGCTTGATGTAGGCAGTTTCGCCGCAACCCGCGCAGGCGCCTGAGAACTCAAAGAGCGGCTGCATCAGTTGAAGATCCTTGACCTGCGTGTGGGAAAGCTTGGAGCGGTCAACCTCAGGCAGATCGAGGAAGTACTCCCAGTTGTCGCGCTCGGCTTCGCGCAGTGGAGCCTGCGGCGCCATGTTGATGGCCTTGTGGCTGGCGTCGCTCTTGCTCTTTACCGGGCAGACATCCACGCATACGGCGCAACCGGTGCAATCTTCCGGTGCAACCTGCAGCGTGTAGCGATCGGTTTCCATTCCCTTCCACTTCGGCTTGGCCCACTGCAATGTTGCTGGAGCCTTGTCGCCGAGTTCAGGGCTGTAGACCTTGGCGCGAATGACAGCGTGCGGGCAAACCATGACGCATTTGCCGCACTGGATGCAGAGGTCCTTGTCCCACACCGGGATAAATTGCGCGATGTTGCGCTTCTCCCACTGCGCGGTCGCGGTTGGGAATGCGCCGCCGGCGGGAATGGCGCTGACCGGAAGCAGGTCGCCACGGCCGGCTGCAATTTCGCCAAGCACGTTGCGGACGAACTCCGGAGCCTTGCTGGAGATGGACGGAATGAGATCGAAGTTCGAGGAGGCGGCCGTCGGCAATTCAACCTTGTGGAGATGCGCGAGTGCCGCGTCTACAGCGTCGAAGTTCTTTTGCACCACCGCTTCGCCGCGCTTGCCGTAGGTCTTCTTGATGGCTTTCTTGATCTGTGCTATGGCCTCTTCGCGCGGCAACACACCGCTGATGGCGAAGAAGCAGGTCTGCATGATGGTGTTGATGCGCGTTCCCATGCCGGCTTCCCGCGCCACGGTGTAGCCATCGATTACGTAGAACTCGATCTTCTTGCGCAGCATCTCTTCCTGCGTCGATTTGGGCAGCTTGTCCCAGACTTCGGCGGCGGGGTACGGCGAGTTGAGCAGGAAGACAGCGCCGGGCATAGCTGCTTCAAGCACGTTCATCTTCTCAAGGAAGCTGAAGTTGTGGCAGGCCACGAAACTGGCGCGAGTAATGAGGTAAGTGGAGCGGATCGGGTTCGGTCCGAAGCGCAGATGCGAGGTAGTCATCGAGCCGGACTTCTTGGAGTCGTAAACGAAGTATCCCTGCGCGTAGTTGTCTGTCTCGCTGCCGATGATCTTGATGGAGTTCTTGTTTGCGCCGACGGTGCCGTCAGAGCCGAGCCCGTAGAATAGCGCGCGAACTGTCTTGGGATCTTCTGTAGAGAACGTCGGATCATACGAAAGGCTGGTGTGCGAGATGTCGTCGTCGATGCCGATGGTGAAATGCTTTTTCGGTGCGGTCTTGTTAAGTTCGTCGAAGATACCCTTGATCATCGCAGGGGTGAATTCCTTCGAGGAGAGGCCATAGCGACCGCCAATGATGGAGGGCATTGCAGCGAACGGCAGCGTTTCGGCATGCTCTGCAAGAACCGTGACAACATCCTGATAGAGTGGCTCGCCCGCTGCACCGGGCTCCTTGCAGCGATCGAGCACGGCGATGGACTTAACCGTCGCGGGCAGCGCGTTGATGAAGGCTGATGCGTCGAAGGGACGATAGAGGCGAACCTTCAGCAGGCCGATCTTCTCGCCATTTTTGACCATGGCGTCGACGGCTTCTTCTGCCGCTTCGGCGCCGGAGCCCATGATGATGATGACGCGCTCCGCATCGGCAGCGCCGTAGTAATCGAAGAGGTGATAAGCGCGGCCGGTTTGCGCGGCAACGCGATTCATGACTGACTGCACGATACCCGGAACCGCTTCATGCCAGGGGCTGCAGGCTTCACGCGCCTGGAAGAAGACGTCGGGATTCTGTGCAGAGCCGCGAAGCACGGGACGATCAGGGCTGAGGGCGTTCTGGCGGAATTGGATGATGTATTTGTCGTCGACCACAGCGCGGATGGTCTCGTCGCTGATGGGGATGATCTTGCCGACTTCGTGCGAGGTGCGGAAGCCATCGAAGAAATGGATGAACGGAATGCGCGACTCAAGGGTGGCGATCTGCGCGACGAGGGCCATGTCCGCCACTTCCTGCACGGAGTTTGACGCGAGCATCGCCCAACCAGTGGAGCGGCAAGCCATAACGTCAGAGTGGTCGCCGAAGATCGACAGCGCGTGCGTCGCTAAGGTACGGGCCGTCACGTGCATCGTGGCCGGCGTCAACTCACCGGCGATCTTGTACATGTTGGGAATCATCAGGAGCAGACCCTGCGAGGCCGTAAAAGTGGTGCCGAATGCACCGGCCTGCAGCGCCCCATGGAGCGCGCCAGCAGCGCCGCCTTCGCTCTGCAACTCTTCCACGATGGGCAATGCGCCCCAGATATTCTTTTTGCCCTCCGAGCGCCACTGATCGGCCCACTCGGCCATCGGCGACGAGGGGGTAATCGGGTAGATTGCGACAACTTCGGAGAGTCGATAGGCTACGGAGGCCGCGGCCTCGTTCCCATCTAAAATCACCATTTTCTGTTCACTCATTCGCTTTGCCTCATGACGCGGCCTGCGGAGAAAAACCGCTACGAGGAGTCTCTGCTTTGAGGCGTTTAGCGGCTGTGATGAGAGACACACGGGGACCCTGCTTTACCACATCATGAAATAACGTTCACATTGCACGAAGGTGATTTTGATGGCGGGTTGAGTTTCGCCTCCGGTGCGTTCACTCGGACAAAGAGACTGTCCGAATGCACGAATTTGCGAGTGAAAAACAACAGAATGTATCCCTGATCTAGAGATTGCGTTGTTGATTCGCCCGCGAAAACCTTTGACCGGGTGAATTCATCAAAGCGGTAGTTGTCTATTTATAGGGAATCTGAGGCTGTCGGCTTGGCCGCCGGTACAGGTTCCCCACTAAAGATACGAGCTAAAAATAAAGGAGGATAAGTGGGTAAATTCAAATATTTATTGCTAATCGCTGTCGCTGTTCTTTGTTTTGCAGCTTCAACTCAAAAAGCACATGCGCAAATTGCGGTGCAAATTGGACCGGCGCCCGTCTGCCCATACGGCTATTTCGACTATCCGCCTTATGAGTGCGCGCCGTATGGCTACTATGGACCCGAGTGGTTTTCAGGCGGCGTCTTTATCGGTGCAGGACCGTGGTTCCATGGCCCCGCTCATTTCTGGGGCCATGTCGATAACCATTACGATCACAATGATGGGTGGCACGGCGAGTATCCGCCGCGTGGCGAGCACTTCGACGCGCATCATCAGCCAGAGCATGTCGAGCATTTCAGTGGCAACGAGATGCGCGACGGCCACGGCCATTCCAACCTTGGTGCACAACACGAACACGGCGGACACCCGCGCTGATCTGAATAACGCCCAGGCGGATCACGAGGACTGTGGATGCCTGGGCTTTTTCTCTGTCTACTCTGCTGGCTTCCAGTTCGCATGCGGACGCGCAACGGCATACATCTCGGCACCGATCTGGGTGAAGAGCCCGTACCGATCGCCCTTGGGATCGCTGCCGGCCGGATGCGTGACGTAGAGGTCGAAGTGCGTCCGGTCAGGAATATAGGTGAAGTGGGCATTGGCGTTCAATGCGCTTCAGTACCGCTTCCATCTTGTGCGCCGCGCCGTCCAGGTAAAACGTGTCGGCGGTGCCCACAAAGACGTGAATCTTGCCGCGCAGCTGTGGGCCGCGCTTTGCCCAGGTTGTCTGCACAATGTGCGCGAGATCGTAGTGATCGTGCCAGTAGGCAACTACCGCGGGATCGACATCTCCGGTATTGCGATCGAACATCGGCAGCGGCCGGCCGCCCGGCCCGCGCGGCGAGAAGACCCACTCGAACGATGCGATCTGCCCGCCATACGGGCCGAGGACGCGCTCGTTCTTCGCAAACTCTTCGAAGGTGCCAATCACTTTCGCATGGTCGCGGATCAGCGGATAGGGCGTTCCGTCGGGTCGCTTGTAGATGTTGGCGTGCGGGGCGTACAGATCGATGCCAGTGAAATCGTGAAAATCGCTCGGATCGGGCGATGTGGACCACGTTCCGCCGAAAACTGTTGGATAGTCGATCTGCAACTGAAGGGTTGCCCATCCGCCGGAGGAATGTCCCTGCAGAAAGCGCCCGCTGGACCGCGCATCCATGCGGTATCTCTTCTCAAGATGGGGAATGTATTCAGTCGTGAGCGCGGTGCCCCACGGGCCGTTGTTCACCGAGTCGTCGAATTCATGGGTTCCGGTAGGGCACGACTCGTCAAGCATGACCCAGATCATGGGCGGCAGCTTGTTTTTCGCCATCAGATTCGATAGCAACGCGCCGAAGTATCTTGGCTCCCTGCAGATCGCCTCCAAAGCCATGCGTCCAGTAGACCGTGGGGTAGCGCTGCTTGGAGTGCTGATTGTAATCGGGCGGCGTAATGACCCATGCGCGAACGTGGATGGGCCGGCCCGCAAACGCAGTCAGCGCGGGGCTAACGAAGTCTTCGAGATGGACGTTCTTCTCGAATCCCGGAGGATCTGGGCGCCTGGGGCGCTCGGGAACAACATCGTTGAGCGTAAATGCCGGCTCATCGCCCTGGCCGGGCGTGAATGACGCGAGCGAGACGACATCGCTGATGAGATCGCCCGCGCTGCGGCCGCTGTAGTTGTAGCTGCGATTCACGTCGAGCACGGCCTGCGCCTGATAGTCGCCCGGCTTCAACGACGAAAACCCGGCGGGAAAGGCTATGTCGTCTGTGTCGACGTCAACAGACGCTCCGGCGGCGATGTCGGAGACCTCCTTTGCAGCCACGTACACCGCAGTCGGCTCGAAGGGGTTCTCATCGACATCCTTCGCTCCTGTTCCAGCTGTCAGAAAAATCAACATGCGGCCGGAGACCGGCGTAGTGAACTTCGGTCCAACGGTTACACGGAAGAAGAGATGTTGTGGCTGCTGCGCGGTGCCGACGAGTGCGCAGAGGGCGAGTGCAAGGGCGAGAAAGAGCTTTCGGGGAATGTGCATTGTGAAGAATTGTATGGGGCTGCGCGCTGGGTCAGCAATCCAAAGTCGCTGCGGCGCGTGGTCGTTCAGCGTCACTCAGATCCGCCCCATCCCGGATGTGAGCCATCAATGTGGTCTCAGACGTTCTAGCCGATCACAAGCTAATGCGCTGAGCCAGGGCAAACTCGTTGGCAATGGGATGCCCACGAAGAATCCTACAGTTCCGACTTGTCGATGGAATGCACATGCTTTTCGCTGGGTCGCGCTCTCTCGACGGGTATACCCGGAGATAAGGCTCGATTGTAATTACAAATATAGAGTGATATTATTCCAATATTGGAGTGGAGTAAATGACTGCTGCCGCCACCATACCGCGAATCGCAGGCTATCGATTCGACGTTTCGGCGAACCTGTCTGCCCCCTCCACGAGAAGGCGATTGAGCGCCGTCGGGATCAAAGCCTTCCTCCGGATTGCCGAGAGATGGAATGTAAAGGACCAGGATGCACGGGAACTTCTCGGCGGCATTTCGTCCGGAACGTTCTATGGTCTGAAGAAAACTCCGGATGCGCGAGCTCTCGATCAGGATACGTTGACCCGCATCTCTCTTCTCATCGGCATATTCAAGGCGCTCAACATCCTCTACAGCCAGCGTCTCGCTGATGCATGGGTGACGCTTCCGAACAGCAATCCGATGTTTCGTGGTTCCACACCTCTGGCATATATCCTGCGACTTGGTCAGCCCGGAATGATCCAGGTACGACAGCTGTTGGACGCCCGCCGCGGAGGCCAGTGATACCGCCCGCCCATGAGTGCTCATTTCAGGACACTCATCGCCTGATCCCTTCGAAGTACAGCCCAGAAGGTAGCGTTCTGGGTGAACTCAGCGACAACGACAAGGAACTGCGAGAGCTGATTGAGTTGGATGGCGCTACCAACGCCAGACTCTTAGGAGAAGAAGGGTTGCTGCCGGACATAGGTGTCCACGAACTTCTTTACGGGGTTGCCTATAGCGAGATCGTGAACGCAGCGTTTACCCATGCCGCACCGGATGGCGGAAGGTTCAATAACGCCAGGCGCGGCGCCTGGTATTCGGCTCTTGAACAAGAAACGTCCATCGCCGAAGTCTCCTTTCACAAAATCGAGCAGCTCAAAGAAGTGGACTGGAAGTTCGAAGAGGTCTCCACTTACGACGACTACCTTGCTGACTTCGCGGTGAGCTTTCACGACCTTCGAGGCAAGAATCCGAGGCTTCGCAAATATCTCAAGCGCAGTCCGGTGCCTCAGTGCTATCGAGACTCTCAACACTTGGCTCAGGACCTAATGGAGCGCAGTTCCAACGGGATCGTATTCCCGAGTGTGCGGCGTGATGGCGGGACATGTATCGTCTGCTTTCGTCCTGCGCTCGTCTACCATGTGCGCCGGGCCAGTCGTCTCGAGCTTTGCCTCGACGCAGCGGCCGGTTTCTCTTCGGTTCGAGTTCGGAAGGTGAAGATTCCGACCTTGTAGCCAACACTTATGGAATCCGTGGAGCAAAGCTGCATCTGGGAGCGGGGCCGTGCGGCAGTTCGCCTCTCAGTTCCAGAAACCGCGATTTGGTTCTGGATTGTTATAGAACTCGGCACTCCAGCGGCCTTTCATATCCGTTGCCGCGCGTTCTCGAATCGCTTTCGTTTCGCTGTTTGGAGTAGCCACGATCTTCGCTTAGCTCGTGGTATCTGCATTTCCGGAGGCGAATAGCCGCTCGACTTATTCGCAAAATCGCATGCTTTCCCCAGACCGCAGTTCCCGGAGTAAAAACACATCTATGTGCCTCGGGTCCTCTCGGGCCACGATTCCATCTATCTAGGCAACGCGACCGAACTTCATCGGCCATCAGACTTCAAGTCAGTCATAAACCGGTTCATCCGGTGCTGTGAGAAGAAGAGAGGCGCGCTCCAGCATCAGACTCGGATGTACAGGTTTGGCTAGCACTTCGAAGTGGTGCCCCTTCCTGCCTGCCTCTTCCAGTAGCAGCGCCGTATTGACATGCCCCGAGAATAGAAGCACGTGGCATCCGGGGTAGTTGGCCTTGATCACGATGGCAAGATCGATCCCGTTCATCTCCGGCAACATCACATCCAGAATCGCCAAGTCCGGACGCCACTCTGCAATCACCTCAATGGCCTGCTCAGCCGAGTATGCAACGCGCGTTTCATAATGCTGCAGTTGAAAGATGAGCGCCAGCGTGTCGGCGATCGAGGCCTCGTCATCAACAATGAGAATCCTCCGCCTGCTCTTTCGGCCTGTCATCCCTGGCGCGTTCCTGCGATCAGATGCGACGGATCCCGAATCCCTGTTGGGCGGAATTGAACTCGATGAGTCAAAATTGTGAAGCGATGCTCCGCTGTTTTGCCTCTTACCTCTCAGTCCGGCGATCATCCCGTCCGCGACCTCGTCCATCCCCCTTGCCGCGGTCAGTTGCGTAACCCTGCTCCCCATACTGACTTACGATGCGCAGAAGAGCCTGCCGGTACATCTCGGCCAACGAGAAATCGTTGATTTCATTGAAGCAATTGCAATCATGAAATGAGTTCCAGAGCATTCATAAACGCCGCAGATAGTTGAACTTGAAGTCAAGTCTGGAGAATGGTCCGCCCCTCGCTATCTCAAGAACTTCAACCGGCAACGTGGCGGCGGCGGGTTCAAATGCGGACAGGTTTATTCGGCGCGCAAGGCATCGGTTGGATTCACCGAGGCAGCTCGACGCGCGGGCAGGAAACTGGCCGCCAGCGAAGCGGATCCGAGAACGAGGGCAACAGCAGCCAGGGTTGCGGCGTCCCACGCCTGCACACCAAACAGCAACTTGCCCATCAACATCGACGCGCCGACCGCACAAACAAGGCCTATGCTGATCCCCGCGAGGGTTAGCCATCCGGCCTGGCGCATCACCATCTTGTAGACTGTGCTGCGTTGTGCGCCGAGCGCCATGCGCACGCCGATTTCGCGGGTGCGCTGGCTGACGGAGTAGGCGACAACGCCGTATAGGCCCACCACTCCAAGGACCAGCGCGATGAAGGCGAAGCCGGCAACGATCGACGTTGCAAAGCGATGGAGAAGGGCGGACTGGGTACCGCTGATCTGATCGACCATCGTAATTTCACCGTAGGTTCCGAGGCTGGGATCAACCTGGTGAATTGTCTTGATGACTTCAGGGAGGATCGCCTGCTCGTCGCCAGCCGTTCGAATTGCGATTGCAACGTTCGTGTCGGGGCCGTAGTACATGGCCTCGTATTCGGCCGGCCACTGTTCGTCGTCGAGGCCGCCTTCGCGGACATTGCCGATGACGCCGATGATCTCGCGCATCGTTTTGGGATCGAGACTGCCATTGGCGATCTTCTTTCCGATTGGGTCTTCGCCCGGAAAGTATTTTTGCGCGAGGGATTCGTTGATGATGATTTTTTGCGATTTGGATGCGTCGTCATCTTCTGTGAACAGGCGGCCGTGCAGCAGTTGGGCCTTAAGCGTGGGCAGATAGCCGGGACTCACATCGCGCTCGTCCACTTCGTTGTGCTCGCCGTGAAAGGGCTTGCCGACGATGCGAATCCAGTCGGTATCGCAGAGGCATTGGACGGGCAGGTCGCTCGTCATCCCGACAGACTCGACTCCGGGAAGTGCGGAAAGGCGGCGTGCGATTTCGCGGAGCAGTGCTACTCGTTGTTCAGGCTTGGGGTAAGAGGCATCGGGCGCGACCATCTGCAGAGTCGCGAGATGCGTTGCGTCGAAACCGAGGTCGACGTGAAGAAGGCGATAGAAGCTCTTTCCCAGGAGACCGGCGCCCACGAGAAGGACGACGGCGACTGCGAGTTCGACGACGACGAGATTGGCTCCCATGCGACGCCAGAATCGGCCAGCGGCGCCGCGACCACCGTCGCCAAGACCGGTGCGGATGTCCTGGAAGGAGAGGCGAAGGATCGGCGTGAGGGCCATGAGCGTGGCTGCGAGAACAGCAACGGCCGCAGCAAACAGGATAGGGCGCGAGTGCAGGCCGACGCGACTGAGGAAGGGCACGGAGTCAGCCATCGATTTCGGTATCAGGCTTTTCAGTATCGTCATCGTCCACGCGGCAACAGCAAGGCCGGCGAGGCTGCCGGTCGCGGCCAGCAGGAGCCCCTCGGTGACGAATTGGCGGCTGAGGCGCGCCGATGTGGCCCCCAGAGCTCCGCGCACTGCGATCTCGCGGCGACGCGATTCGGACCTGACGAGGAGCAAACTTGCGACGTTGACCGATGCGATGAGAAGCAGCAGACCGGAGGCCGCAAGCAAGGTAAGCAGGACCGGGCGAATCTGGCCGACGATGATTTGCGAAAGGGGCTGCACTTCCGCGCCCTGTCCCTGATTCGAACCAGGATATTGGACGGCCAACTGTGCAGCGATAGCTTTCATGTCTTCGAGAGCTGCGTAGGGCGTAACTCCATCGCGAAGGCGGCCGATGGCGAAGAGGTTGTGGCAACTACGGCGTTGCTCACAGCCGCTATTGTCGAGCAGAGGAACGTAGAACTCGGCGGTGGCGCGCGGGGCGAACTCAAAGCTGCGGGGAAGGACGCCGACGATGGCGTAAGCGCTTCCGTCGAGGGTTAGCGATTGCCCGATGACGTCGCTGCGGCTGCCGAATCTTCTCTGCCAAGCTCCGTGGGTGAGAATTACAATCTTTGCGCCGCGGGGGCGGTCTTCGCCAGCGTGGAAGTCGCGGCCGAGCATGGGTTGGACGCCCAGAGTTTGAAAGAAGCCATCGGAAACGCGCACGGCGGGCACTGGCTCGGAGCCTGAGGAACTACGCAAAAGGAAGCCCGTTCCTGTGTAGGCCTGAAGCGAACTGAAGGAGTGGTTGAGACGCTTCCAGTCGTCGTAGTCGGCGCGGGAGAGGTCGGACCGGCTGATCATGGCGCTCTGTTCGCCCACATCCATCAGGCGATTGGGGGCGAAATAGGGCAACGGCTGGATCAGCGCAGCATCGACAAAGCCGAAGATTGCGACGCTCACACCCATGCCGAGGGCGAGGATGAAGATGGCGGTGAGCGCGAAGCCGAAATTGTGGCGCAGTTGGCGCAGCGCAAAACGCAAATCCTGCGTGACGGTCTCCCATCGAAAGGAAACAAAGCCGTGGCTCTGTTCTCGCAGCTGAGTGGCGTTGCCAAGCTGCCGCATGGCCGCGAAGTGAGCTTGTTGCGTGGGCATTCCGGCGGCGATGAAGTCTTTCTCCGCTTGTTCGCGGTGGAAGGTCATCTCTTCGTCGAGTTCGCTGCGAAAGCGATTGCGGTGAAACAGGAGATCCATCTTTTTTGCCACTTGCCCGATGAAGCTCACGGTGCGACCTCCCGCAGACGATGTGTTGAAGAACGATTTCGGTTTACTCAGCCCGCAAGGCTTCGGCCGGGCTAACTGACGCAGCGCGGTGCGCCGGGAGAAAGCTTGCAAGCAGGGCAGCAGCGGCCAGAAACGCGGCCACAACCGCCAGCGTTGGTGCATCCCAGGCGCGCACGCCGAATAGCAGATTGCGCATCAACAGCCCCGCCGGAACAGACACCACCAGTCCGAGGCCGACACCGATGGCGATAAGTTGTCCGGCTTCAGTTAGCACCATTCCGTACACGGTGCGCCGAGCGGCGCCCATGGCCATGCGAACGCCGATCTCCCGTGTCCGCTGGCTAACAGAATAGGCGATGACTCCGTAAAGACCAACGACGCCCAGCAGCAGCGCCATCACGGCGAATCCACCGACGATCCACGCGGACGAGCGATGCAGATAGGTTGAGGGAGCATCATGAATCTTCTCGTCCATGGTCATCGGATCGTAGATAGCCATGCCGCTGTCGATGGATCGCAGTGCAGATTCGACTACGGGCAGCATGGCCCGCTCATCCTGGGCCGTCCGCACGAGAACGACGAAGCTGCTATTCGGATTCTGAAGGAAAGGCAGGTACATTGCTCCGCGTGGGGCAGCATCCAGCTGGCCTTCCTGAATGTCGTTGATGAGACCAACGATTAACATCGCAGGGTCCTTGGGACCGCCGAACGTGATCTGTTTGCCGACCGGATTCTCCCCCGGGAAATACTGTTTAGCCAGGGCTTGATTCACGATAACGACCTTTGAACTGGAGGCATTGTCGGTGTCGGCGAAGTAGCGACCGCTCACGAGCGTTGTACGAAGAGTCGTCATGTAGCCGGTGCTCACGAGGCGGATTGCAACTTCGTTGTGTTCCCCGTGATAGGGGCGGCCCACAATGCGAAATCCAGTCGTCCAATCGGCATCTTCGATGGGCAGCTTGGTGGTGATGGCAGCGGACTTTACGCCTGGAAGGTTGGCAAGAGATATCACAATGCTGCGGCCGAGCGCTGCCTGCTTTTCGTTATTGTTGTATTTCTCAGGTTGTGCGTTGATGTGCACTATCGCAATATGGTCGGGTTGCAGGCCGATATCGATGTGCATCAGGCGATAGAAGCTCTTCCCCAGCAAACCCGCACCCGTCAGAAGCACCATCGCAGTCGCGAGTTCGATTACGACAAGCCTCGAACCAAAGTGACGCCAGACGATTCCCGCCGCGCCGCGTCCGCCTTCCGACAGGCCTTGGCGTATCTCGCTGAAACGCAGGCGCAGGATCGGAGTGAGCGCAAACAGCGCCCCGGCAAAAACCGCAAGTAAGATGGCAAATGCGAGAACCCGGGCATTCAAACCGAGGTTGTGCAGGAAGGGCATGGCGGCCATCATGTCTTTGGGAATGAGCGTGGCAAGCATGCGCATCGATTTCTCTGCGGATGCGATTCCCATAATGCCTCCGATGGATGCCAGCAACATGCCCTCAGTGATGAATTGGCGAACGAGGCGACGAGGCGACGCCCCTAACGCTCCGCGAACGGCCATTTCGCGCCTGCGGCTTTCCGTACGCACGAGTAGGAGACTTGCGACATTCACGCTGGCGATCAATAGAAGAAGACCCGCGCCACTCAGCACCGTCAGCAGAATTGGGCGGATGTCTCCCACAATTACATCGGTCAAAGGCAGCATAAAGGCACGTTGATCGCGATTGGAATCGGGATATTGACGTTCCAACTGCTGCGCGACTGCCTTGATGTCTGCAAACGCCGTGGAGAAGGTCACACCGTCTTTGAGACGCGCCACCCCAAACAGCCCGTGGCAACCCCGGCAAGAGTTAGGCTTCAGAATCGCCCAGAAATCCGCAGGCTCCGCGGGCGCAAAGCTGAAATCACGCGGCAGGATTCCGACGATGATGTACGGATCACCATCCAGCACGACTGTCTGCCCGAGCACGTTGGGGCTGCCGCCATAACGTTTTTGCCAGGCTCCATAGGTCAGCAACGTGGTGCGTGGCGCTTCAGGGCGATCTTCGCCGTAATAGAAATCGCGTCCCAGGGCAGGCTTCACACCGAGGGTACGGAAGAAACCATCGCTCACCCGCGCGCCATCCGTCTGCCGAAGACCGTCAGGCGTCTTCATCATGAACCCGTAAGGCTCGAACACGTTCAGCGATTGGAACACTTTGTTGTCGCGTTTCCAATCGAGGTAATCGGGATAGGACAGATGAAAGCGCGGGCCAAGCGGAATGCTCTCGAAGAGCTGCACGAGGCGCGCGGGATCCTGGTACGGCAGCGGCTGGATCAGGGCTGCATCGACGAAGGCGAATATAGCCACGCTGGAGGCAATGCCAAGCGCGATAATCAGGATTGCCGTCGCAGCGAAGCCTGGATTTTTGCGCAGTTGGCGCAACGTGAATCGAAGATCTTGCAGGACTGTTTCCCAGCCGAATGCGACGAAGCTGTGACTCTGCTCCAGAATCTGCGTGGTGTTCCCGAATTGACGCACCGCCGTCGAGTGAGCTTCCTCTGAGGAGACACCGGACGCAAGCAGTTCCCTTTCAGCCTGTGCACGATGAAAGGCCATCTCTTCGTCGAGTTCGCTACGAAAGCGATTGCGGCGGAAGAGAATGGAGAGCTTCTTTGCGAAGAGTGTGATCGGGTTCATCCTGGCCTCCGAGTAATTCAGGCGAACAGTGATTGAGATGAAGAGCTGACAACTGCAGGATCGAAAACTTCAAGCAGGTTCGCTCAGAACTCGTCCAATGGCAGCGATCATCTGCTCGAACTGCGAGACTTCGAGGCCCAATTGCTTGCGGCCAGCAGCGGTGAGCGTGTAAAAGCGCGCTCGGCGATTCGTCTCAGTCATCTTCCATTCGGCCTTGACCCAACCCTGGAGAAGCAGGCGCTGCAGGGCGGGATAAAGCGAGCCTTCTTCCACCGTCAGCACATCGTCGGAGAATCGTTTGATGGATTGGGCGATGCCGTAGCCGTGAAGGGGGGCGCGGGTGAGGGTCTTGAGGATGAGCATGTCGAGAGTGCCGGGAAGCAGATCCGGTTTCTTCATGCGTCTATGTATAGGTTATCTATGGATAGGAAGTCAATGGAGATGTGACAGGATGCAGGATCTTAGAAGAGGGAATAGGGATTAGGGATTAGGGATATCGGTGCCTGCGGCTTTTCATTCTGTTCCATGTTTTCTATTCCCTAATCCCTAATCCCTTTTCCCTTCTTTTAGTGTTTGGCGTACATCTCCATCACGTCTTTGCGGAGGGCGAGACGGCTGTCGTTGCGGGTGTAGAACATGTGGCCGCCGGGGAATTCGTGAACTGAAACGCGGGTTGGGTCGCCCATCACCGGCATTTGATCGACGGTGAGTACGGAGCCCATAAAGGGGCAGGAGAGATCGTTCCAGCCGTGGACGATCATGACGCGCAGTTTGGGGTCGGCAGCGACCGCTTCGCGCAGATCGGGCACGGAGCCGCGGCGAAGTTCGGCGTCGCGATCCCACAGACGATTGACTTCGAAGGAAAGCGCGTTGTAGCGGGCATCGACCTTCCAGCCAACGGTGCGGGTAACGAAATCGACCATGGCGGTGGTGAGCGGAGCGACGATGCTGGCGAGGATGGGATCGTTGGCGCGCTGCTCGGGAGCGAATGGGAACGGATCGAAGGATGTCACGTTGGAGTCGTAAACCGAGCCGAGCTTGCCTTCTTCGCGATGCACTTCGCGGAGATACGCGCCGGTTTCGATGCGGCCGCCGGAGAACTTCACGAATGCGGGATCGAGGCCGGTGAGTTCGGTGACGTGCGCGATCATCTTCTGCGTGGCGGCTTCGTCGGCGCGGCCTTTGAGCAGCGTGGTTGCGTATTCGCCCTGGGTATAGGCGATGACGTCGGCCATCGCTTCAGGGTGAGCTTCTTCTCGCGCTCGAGATGGGCCGCGGTGATGGAAGGCAGCGTCATCATCCAGGGCAGCGGGGAGAGGTCGCCATCGTTTTCGATGGTGGGGTTGAGATAGGGCGAGACCAGAACGACGCCGTTCATCGCCACGCCGAGTTGCGACTGGAGATAGTGGGTGATGCGTGGGCCGCGGAAGCCGCCATAGCTTTCGCCGACGAGATATTTCCGCGAGCTGAGGCGATCGTTCTTCACGAGCCAGTCGTAGACGATGCGCGATAGGTATTCGATGTCGGGTTCGGTGCTGTAAAAGAGCTTTTTGCTCTCGGCTTCAGACACCTTGGATCGGCTGAAGCCTGTGCCGATGGGATCGATGAAGACGAGGTCAGTGAAGTCGAGCCATGTACCCGGATTGTCGACGAGATTGGTGGGATCGGAGGGGCTGTCGCCTTCGTTGCCGGCATCGAGGTGCTTGGGACCGATGGCTCCGAAGTTCAGATAGACAGAGGCTGCGCCGGGACCGCCGTTGAAGGCGAAGGTGACGGGACGGTTGGCGCCTTCCATGGTGTAAGCGGTGACGACGACCTCTCCAGCAACTTTGCCATCGCTGTCGCGAACCGGCAGCGCGCCGACGGTGACGGTGTAGTGCAGGGTCTTGCCGTCGAGTTGGATGGTCTGCTGCAGCGTGCGCCTCAGGGGGCAGCGGCGGAAGAGCGGATTTGTCGTCGGCAGGCTTTTGGGCGTTCTTGTCCTTGTCCTTGTCGGTTGCGGCAGGCGCCTTGTCGGCCTGCGCCATAGCGCGCACAGGTGCGATCCCAAGGCACAAAAGAGCGCACGCCAGAAGAGCCGGGCGCGCCAGGGAAGGTCATTCAGATGTCGAAAGCTCATGCGAATACAATACATGCAGCGATTGCCGTTTCGCTTCAGTCCCCCGCCTTCCTGTCCTTTCGAAAGAAGATAAACATGTCCCGTCGAATCGGCTACTGGATCTGTACCGGATTGCTGGCGCTCTGGCTTGTGCCGAGTGGCGTCCTCGACATCCTGCGTGTTCCGGCCGTGGTTGAAATTCTCCACCACCTTGGGTACCCCGCCTATGTAGGAGTGATTCTTGGCGTCGGAAAGCTGTTGGCGATTGCAGCAATCCTCACGCCGCAAACGCGGCTCCTTCGTGAATGGGCATACGCGGGAATCACGTTCGATCTAATCGGAGCCTTCATTTCCCATATGGTTGTGCGCGATCCTCTGCTGACCGCGGTTACCCCTCTGCTTGTGCTGGGACTGGCCGCAGGGAGCTACTCCGTCAGGGCAGACCACCTGCGGTTGCGATCAGTGTCATTCTGCCGCGGGGCTGGCACCAAACGAGCGTGATGATTTAACCTCGAATTCGGCATGAAACTGAAGCTCTTTCTCATTACACCTATTGCCGTGGCCGGCTTTGCAACGGCCGCAATCGCGCAGGAAACCACGAAACCCGTGGAGCCCGCTCTACCTGACGCACCACAGGCCACGGCTGCGGCGATGATTCATCCCAATGGGCCCACGGTGGTGATGGACACGTCGATGGGGAGGATCACCTGCCAGTTCTTTCAGAAGCAGGCGCCGAAGACGGTAGCCAACTTCATCGCCCTGGCACAGGGAACGAAGGACTGGACCGATCCGCAGACGCAGAAGAAGATGCACAACAAGCCGCTGTATGACGGGACAATCTTCCATCGCGTGATTCCGGAATTCATGATCCAGGGCGGCGATCCGACGGGCACGGGCGCGGGCGATCCCGGATACACATTTGAAGATGAGTTCGATCCCGAATCTGAACTTCGATGTGCCGGGACGGCTGGCGATGGCGAATTCCGGACCCGAACACGAACGGAAGCCAGTTCTTTATCACCGAAGTGCCCACGGAGCATCTGAACCAGCACCACACGATCTTCGGGCAATGCGATGATCCGAGCATCAACGTGGTGAAGACGATTGCGCGGGTCGAGCGCGATCCGAACGACAAGCCGGTGACGCCGGTGGTGCTGAAGAAAGTTACGATCATTCCGGAAGGCCAGCCTGTTCCACCGGTGCCGGAAGCAACTGCGCAGCCTCCGGCAGCACCGCAACAATAGATGGGCAGACCGCAATCAGGTCGGTACCTTCGACATTCGATTTCACTTTGAATTCCCAACGATAGTCAGGAGTTTTTATGGCACTCGCACCAGGAACCTACGCAACCTTCAACACGAGCGAAGGCAAGATTGTTGTCCGGCTCTTTGAGTCGGAAGCGCCGATCACCGTGAAGAACTTCATCGAACTGGCGGAAGGCAAGAAGGAGTGGACGCATCCTACAACGCGCGCGAAGTCGACGAACAAGCTTTTTGACGGAACGATCTTTCATCGTGTCATTCCCGACTTCATGATCCAGGGCGGCGATCCGGCGGGCACGGGAATGGGCGGACCGGGATATCGCTTTGAGGACGAGACGAAGGGATCGCCGCACAAGTTCGACAAGCCGGGCAAGCTGGCAATGGCGAATTCCGGACCCGAAACGAATGGATGCCAGTTTTTTATCACCGTTGCGCCGACGCCGTGGCTGACGGGAAATCACACGATCTTTGGCGAGGTTGTCGAGGGGCAGGACATTGCGGATAAGATTTCGAAGGTTCGCGCGCGGCGGACAGGATAAGCCCAAGACGCCCGTGGTGCTGGAGTCGGTGACGATTGAGCGCGTGGCGTAACGACAGTCGTCAGTGATCAGTCTTCAGTGATCAGTTTGGCTCCGCAGATCTCGATGATCGCGGAGCCAAATTTTTCCACCTTCGTGGGGCCGATACCGTCGATTTCGAGAAGCTGGCGCGGATTGCTGGGACGAGCGAGGGCAACTGCGGTGAGCGTGCGGTCGTGCAGCACGCAGTAGGGCGGGACGCGCAGGCGTTTTGCTTCGCCAGTGCGCCACTCTTTCAGCCGCGCCGCGAGTGCTTCTCCTTCGCGGATAAAGCCTGGTGGGTCGGCTTCGCTATCGGCAGAGCGCGGAACTCGAACAGACGAGCGATTTGCTTGCAGCGCTCGGATGAGCTGCATCGCGTTTTGAAGTCTTGCGCAGACGCTTCTGGTTTGTCGGTTCGGCGAACTCTTCGGCGATGCCGTCGCCGATGAGCAAGTCGACCTGCGCAGCGGAGCGGGTGTGCAAGACCGGCTTCGGTGAGGCGCACTTTGCGGTAGCGGCGGACTTCGCCGTCCTTTTCGTATTCGGCGTCTTCGATGGCGATGAGGCGGGCGCGGCTCATGGCATCGAGCAGCGGAGTCGAATTCGTCGCGCGTGATTCTGCCGGAGGGATCGAGGCTGCGCTGCAATGTTCCTGTCGCCTTGTAATCGACGTGGACGAAGTTCGTCGATCATCGACTGGGCCAGCGCGCGCTCGGCATTCGTGGCGCGGCGAAACAGACGCAGGACGGCTCCGGCGGGATCGCAGATATCGCAGATGCCGCAGGATTGCGCCGCATCTTCTTCATCGCCGAAGTGACGCACCAGGGCGGACATGCGGCATTCGCTCGATTCGGTGAAGCGCAGGACTTTTTCGAATTGCTCGGCGCGGTGCTGCGCCTGGATGGAGTAGGTCTTCTTCCAGCCGGAGCGCGCCGAGGGTGACGTTGCCGGCAAAGTCGACGCGGGCGCCGCCGTGGATTTCGAGTTTCTCGAGGGCCTTGTCGAATTCCTCTTCAGTCAGCTTTGAAGCGGCGCGGAGTTCGTCGATGGATCGCGCATCTTCGCCAAGCGTGCGGAAGACCTGGTGGAGATGGTCTGTCGGCGGGTAGTCGCGGTTGAGGAAGAAGCCGTGGGTGCGCTGGTCGGCGTAGGAGTGCATGAGGAAGGTGCGGCTGGGAGCGCCATCGCGGCCAGCGCGGCCGATTTCCTGGTAGTAGCCTTCGAGGGTGCCGGGGAGGCCGGCGTGAATGATGGTGCGGATATCGGACTTGTCGATGCCCATGCCGAAGGCGATGGTGGCGACGACGACTTCAAGTTGGCCGGACTGAAAGGCGGTCTGCACGCGCTCGCGGGTTTCGGCGTCGAGGCCAGCGTGGTATGCGGCGGCGGGCATGAGCTGAGACAACTCCTCGGCAAGGCTTTCGGACTGCTTGCGCGAGGTGGCGTAGACGATGGCGGGGCGGCGGTCACGTTGAGCAAGAGCCCGCAAATGGCACGAGGCCGCTGCGGAACAGGCAATTCAACGACTTCGATGGCGAGGTTGTGGCGACGGAAGCCGTGGATGAAGCGCGCCGGATTGACCATTCCGAGTTGCGCGAGGATGTCCGCCTGAACGGTCGGCGTTGCAGTGGCAGTGAGGGCGAGAACGGGCACGGATCCGAACCGTTACGCAGCGCGGGAATGTACTGACCAATCATGCGGTAGTCGGGACGGAAATCGTGTCCCCATTGCGAGATGCAATGAGCCTCATCGATGGCGATAAGTGCGGGCGGGCGCTTGGCGAGCATCTCTGGAAAGCCGGGAACCCGCAGACGCTCCGGCGCGATGAAAAGGAAGTCGAGTGCGCCTGCAAGATAATCGACGCATGCCTGGCGAGAGACTGAGCGATCGAGGCCGGAGTGGATCCGCGCGACGCGGAGGCCGAGTGCGGCGAGTTTGGCGACCTGGTCTTCCATCAGTGCGATGAGCGGCGAAATAACGAGCGCTGTTCCGCCGAGAGCGATGGCTGGAAGCTGATAGCAGAGCGACTTCCCTGCCCCGGTGGGCATGACGAGCAGCAGATCGCGACCGTCGATGGCGGCACGGCAGACAGCTTCCTGGTTGGCGCGAAAGCATGCGAAGCCGAAGACCGATTGAAGAAGCTGGGCAAGATTTTCCGGATTGGAAGACGTGGTCAAGAACCAGCGGACCTGAGCATGAGATTCCCTGCTTCAACTTTACAGAAACGCGGAGGAGTGCGTCTCAGCGAAGGCCGTAAGATCAAGTGACAACTCTGGTACAACGATTCCAGACACTTTACAATCACATTCCTCAGCAGTTTCCCCGGCCCCAAGGATTTCGCAAATGACGAACAGTCCTGCAGACGCCCCGCATAGGGCCAGCCTGACCGATTATCTTGCCGCTGAGCGCACCCTTCTGGCCTGGATACGCACGGGGCTGGCGATGATGGGATTCGGTTTCGTGGTGGCGCGGTTCGGTTTGTTTCTACAGCAGCTGCATGTTGCCGAGAATCCCGCAGGCACGCAGCATTATGGGTTGGGTTTGTCGTTGTGGTTCGGCACTGCGCTGATCGCACTCGGAGTTCTAGTGAATGTGGCTGCCGGATGGCATCACCTGCGCCTGATCCGGCAACTTGACCGTGGCGAGACGAACCATCCTCATGCCACGGCGCAGGCTGTCGCGGCAGCGTTCCTGCTCGCGCTGGTTGGAGTAGCAATGGCCATCTATCTCATCTCCGTTCGATACACGACGTCCAGTTCTGGAAGCACGAAGGAGGTTTCCCTTGTCCAACGGTAGCGGCATTGTTCAAATTCCCAGTAAGCACTCTGTGGATGAGACGGTGCAGAAGCTCAAAGACATTCTGCAGACCAAAGGAGTAATGCTGTTCGCAATTGTGGATCACAGCGGCGAAGCTACGAAGGCCGGTCTCCAGATGCCGAATACGAAGCTGCTGATCTTCGGGAGCCCGAAGGCAGGAACGCCCGTGATGCTGGCGGCGCCGAGTGTCGCGATCGATCTGCCGCTGAAGATACTGGTTGCCGAAGATGGAGCGGGCAAAGTGTCGGTCTCATACAACAGCGCACAGTTTATTGCGGAGCGACATGGAGTGCCGGCGGAGTTGATGAAGAACCTTGCGGTGATTGAGGGGCTGGCGGCTGCGGCGGCAGGTTGAAGCTGAGGCCTGATTGCTCGTGCTCTCCGCGGTTATTTGTTTAAGTCTTCACCGCCTTACTCTCAATTCGATCCTGACTGCAACCGTTATCATCCTTCCCGCAACTGGATCTCTCCGGTCCGACGGAAACAGGGCTACTCTGGCTCTGTCCGCAAGCCCTTTGCCCCGGAAACCGGAGTCAGGAACCGTGCAGAATCGCAGCCCAGCATCCAATCTCGGCCTCTACGTCTACGCCGGCGGCGCCATCTTCCTCGGCCTTGTCGGCCTGGCTTCGGGCGACTTCGCCACCACATGGCAGCGCGTAGGCCCGAACGTACCCTTCCGTGAGCCGCTCGCGTATTTCACCGCCTTCATCGAACTCGTCGCCGGACTTGCCCTCCTCTTGCCCCGAACTGCTCGCGCCGGCGCCCTCACGCTCACCGTTGTCTACTCCGTTTTCACACTCGTGTGGGTGCCCAAGATTCTCGAAGGCCGGAGCGGCTTCGACCCCGCCGGCAACTTCTTTGAGGAGTTCTTGCTTGTCGTTTCCGGAGCCGTCCTCTTCGCATGGTTCTCGCCGGCCAGCTCACCCATCTCGCGCCGCGAGTCCCTCTTCGCCCGTCTTTCCGGCCTCTCCGCCATCTCTTTCGGCATCGTCCACATTTGTCGATATGCCCGGCCTCTTGACCTGGATCCCCAATTGGATTCCGCCTTCGCAGATGTTCTGGGCTTACGCGACGACCATCGGCTTTTTCCTCGCCGCCCTCGCCATTCTTTCGGGCATCATGGCACCGCTCGCATCGCGCTTGCTGACCGCCGAGATCGTCGGCTTCGAAATACTGGTCTGGATTCCCAAACTCCTCGCGGGCCCTCATGACCATTTCAGCTGGGCGGGCAACGGCATCTCCATCGCCCTCTCCGGTGCAATGTGGGCCGTCTCCGACTCCATCTGCTGGGCCGCCAAACGAGCACCCGTCCAAGCAGAATCCGCCGCAGAGATCAGTTCCCCCGCGTGAGGAGCAAGCGGATGCTTGTCGCGAAAGTTGGAGGGCTGTGTATCTCGCCTGCAGAACGATTGGCATGCCTGCGAAGCTGATCAGGAATTTTGCGGTGGTCGAAGTTTCTGATAGGGCGGCGGGTTGACATGCTGCGAAGTCGAGATTGCAAGGCCCTCCTCTACTGACTTCCACGCGTCCCATCGGAAGACGCTGAAAAACAGGGCTACCCTATATACCCTATCTCTGTGAGGAAAATCCTTCCTTTCAATGGTTTACGGAAGACCAGTGGTGCAGAATTCTCTGCCGGTTGGACTTAGCCACAGATTACTCTCAGGAAAGGACTTAGAATCGGGAATCAAGCTCACGGGAAATGCCACGTGGCCATAAACCTGAATTCGACTTGAGCGAGAATTTGAATTCAGTTTCATTGTGCGCCAAAAGGCGGAAATTACCTGCAAAGCGGCGGCAATCTTTATTTCTGTTTTTTGTGGGGTTTACCGCGGCTGACAGACGACTGGCATTTGACGGCTCGTCTTGTCATTCGCGGAGGCGCGGTCATTGCATATCCGCGAGTTCAACCTACAGCCCTAAGTAGCGATCAGCGCCATACACAAGTCCAAGTGTTAGCAATGCGATGAAGACTTCGCCGATTGCTCCGACGGCAAACGGGCGCCAGCCTTGTTTCCCGAGTTCACCGATCTTCGTGCGAAGACCGACTCCCGCGAAGGTCAGCAGAAATGCCCAGCGAGAGAGATTTGCGATGCTGGCCAACTGCGGTTTGGCAAAGAATCCCAATGTGGCGAGAAGCGAAATGAGCAGGAAGCCCAGGACGAACTTCGGAAATTTGTTCCACAAGAAGAGGGCTTTGTTGCCGACGGTGTGCGCCCGTCCGCGCGAGGACCAGTAGAGGGCGTATCCGAGAACGATGAAGCCGATCAAGGCGTTTCGCGTGGTCTTGGCCAACACTGCAACCTTGCCTGCGGCGTCGGAATAGAGAGCTCCAGCGGCGGTGGCTTCAGCAGTGTTATCTACCGCGAGGCCGGCCCACAGGCCGTATGCCTTGTCGCTCAAGTGCAGCGAATGGCCGATGAGGGGAAAGGTGAAAAGCGAGATCGCGCCGAGGGCCAGAATGGCGGCGATGGCATAGGACGCGTCTTCATCGTCGGCATCGATGGCGGGCTTCGCAGCAATGATAGCGGAGACACCGCAAATGGACGAGCCGATGGCGAGAAGCGAAGTGAGCTTGGGATTGAGTTTGAAAGCGCGACCCAGAATGTGCATGAACGCGAGTGAGAGAGTGATCGCGATGGCTACGAGCAAGATAGAGATGCCGCCGAGGTGGGCCAGGTCGCCGAGCAGGAAGCGCGAGCCGAGCAGAACGATTCCCGCCTTTAGCCAGAACTCGTACGTTGCCACGCCGGGTTCGAAGACGCGCGGAATTCCGACTGTGTTGGAGACAACCAAGCCAATCACGATTGCCCAAAGAACGTATTCGATGTTGGGAAACGTTACGTGGTGCGACTTTGTGTAGGCCGCTATCCACTGTTCGATGAATTTTCCCGCATAACCGATGGCGGCCAGTAGAAGAAGACCTGGAATCAGCGCAAGGGCACGGCGAACCGGAGCAAATGCGTCTTCGAGGTTGTGCGAACTGGCTGCGGAACTTGAAGTGGCCATGTCGGCCTCCTTGTTATGCGGGCACAATGGTTAGTCGGGAATCTTGCTTCGAAAAGACGGAACGCAAACTGCGGCGCCGATCATCAAAAAAGAGAATTCACCACTTGATTGCTGGAAGTAGATTGAAGCGAACGAGCAGGGCCAGGGCGAGTGCGAGAGCGACAGCGTAAACGTCGAGTGGAGAAGTCTTACGAGAGGCTGTTGTGCGATTTGACATGTGCAATCTCCCAAAGAACTTGGCGTTTCGATCTGAATTTTGGAGCGCCGGGCGGGAATCGAACCCGCGAATACAGGTTTTGCAGACCCGCGCGTTGACCACTTCGCCACCGGCGCGCTTTGAGAAGTTAACGGTGATCGCGAGAAGCAGTTCTCCTGATCGCCACAAATAAAAAACCCACCACGCCATCTGGCGGGTGGGTCACTGGGTTCTTGAATCCTGACTCGGAATCTAGCCCACTGTACACGCCCGCGCAGAGCCGCCCTGACAGCAGCACAGACAAAGCGCGGAAGTGAAGATGTGGGCCATTGAATCCTTTGTGTCGGAGCAGCTGATGATTTAGCGCTTGCCGAGTTTTTGTAGAGTACGGAAAAACCAAATGCATGTCAAGGAGAGTGCCGAGACCGTTGTCTCGTTGTTGATAAACATTCTGCGAGTTGGACCCCAGTAAATTATTCGAACCTCTGGTCAGGGGAGACTCACAGCGGCCCACGAAAAGAGCGAGAAATCGCCATCACTTCCCTATTCGTGGGAGCGCAGCTAATATTCGTGTGATTCGCAAAACTCTCGGGAAAGAACGGTGAATGTGGTGAAGAGATTTTTTGTTCGTCGGCGGTTGGATGTGCGTTGGTGCGGTTGCGATGTTCGCGGCGGGCGCGGTCGGCGCGACAGAAGTCGCGATTTTCTGAAGAGCTACAAGGGAATTCCGTTCCATGACAGCAAGTACAACGGCGGAGCGCAGAAGATTCCGGGAACGGTGATGTGCGCGTACTACGACCTGGGCGGCGAGGGCGTGGCGTATCACGATGCCGACGCGAAGAACAATGGGAGCGGCGCGCTGAATCCGGCGAATGGGACTTATCTGAACGAGTTTCGGATGAACGAGGGCGTGGATACTTCGTATACGAAATTCGGGCTCGATCCGAAGATTGATGACAACCCTTATGACAAGGTGACGCCGCCGGCGGGACTGCTTTACGTGGGATGGACGGAGCCGGGCGAGTGGTTCAACATGACGGTGGATGTGGCGGAGACGGGCGAGTACACGGCCGATCTGCTGTATACGTCGAATCGCGGCGGAACGATTTCACTGGATGTGAATGGCGTGGCGGCGACGGGGCCACTGACGATTGTGTCGACGTACGATGCGGCCGATCCGGTGGCGTGGCGGCAGTGGCATCACTGGAATCTGGCGAAGGACCTGGCGCGGGTTCATCTGGAGAAGGGGCAGGAATGTGCTGACTGTGCACACGGTGGCGGAGGGGCAGATGAATTATGCGACGCTGGAGTTTAAGAAAGTTCGTAGTTCGTAGGTCACAACTGTAGTTCGTAGTTCACAACTATCGAATCACAAAACGATTCAAGGGTCGGGTACCCAAGTGTGGAGTGCCAAAAACAAAAGCAGATCCTTCGATTCGCCTACCCCACGAACGATGAATCGTTCGTGGGGCCCCAAAGCCCCTTAGGGATGACAATTTTAAAATCAGAGATTCAGTGGGAGTCCGTCATGAATGGGCAGCTAGAGTCTCTTACATTGAGATGCGCCCAGGTCTCAGAATCGAGACCCGGGGCACCTACATTCTTGCTGCAATGCAGTTAGTCGCCGGCTACGGTTTCGGCTACGGGGTGGGTTGACGGTGGAACGGCTTCGATCTTCCCTTCCCTGAGCAGATCGAAACGGTCCGCGTTCATCACCTTGTTCCAGACGGCCACGAAGTCATGCACGAAGGCTTGCTTGGCGTCGCTGCTGGCGTAGACCTCAGCGATGGCGCGAAGCTGGGCGTTTGATCCAAAGACGAGGTCAACGACCGTGGCTGTCCACTTGAGCTCGCCGGTGTGGCGATCGCGGCCTTCCAGCACGTCCGGAGACTTTTCGGACTTCGCCCACTTCGTGCCCATGTCGAGCAGATTGACGAAGAAGTCATTGGTCAGAGTTTCAGGCCGCTTGGTGAAGACGCCGTGCGGCGAGTGTGCGACGTTGGCGCCCAAAGCGCGCATTCCGCCGATGAGGACGGTCATCTCGGGACCGGTGAGGCCGAGGAGTTGCGCTTTGTCGAGCAGCAACGCGGCGGCATGTTCCTCGACTCCCTTGCGGGCGTAGTTGCGGAAGCCGTCAGCAATTGGCTCCAGCACGGCAAAGGAAGCGGCGTCGGTTTGCTGCTTGCGAAGCGTCGGTGCGACCGGGTTCGAAGGGAACCTTGACGTCGTGGCCGGCTTTCTTTGCAGCAGACTCGATGGCCGCATCACCAGCAAGAACGATCAGATCGGCGAGAGAGATTTTCTTGCCGCCTTTTTGCGAAGCGTTGAAGTCCTTCTGAATGGCTTCGAGCTTCGAGAGCACTTTGGCCAGTTCAGCAGGCTGGTTGACTTCCCAGTTCTTCTGCGGTTCGAGGCGGATGCGTGCGCCGTTGGCGCCGCCGCGCTTGTCGCTGCCGCGGAAGGTTGATGCCGAAGCCCATGCGGTGGTGACGAGTTGGGAAATCGACAGGCCGGAAGCCAGTACCTTGGCCTTCAGCGCTTCGATGTCCTTGTCGTTGATGAGCTCATGATCGACGGCGGGGACGGGATCCTGCCAGATCAGCTCTTCTTTGGGAACGAGCGGGCCGAGGTAGCGGGAGATCGGACCCATGTCGCGATGGGTGAGCTTGAACCAGGCGCGGGCGAAGGCGTCGGCCAGCTTGTCGGGGTTGTTGAGGAAGTCGCGCGAGATCTTCTCGTACGCCGGATCAAGCCGCAGTGCAAGGTCGGTGGTGAGCATCGATGGGCATGGTCGCTTGGACGGGTTGTGCGCATCCGGCACCGTGCCAGCGCCGGCATCCCCCTTCGGCTTCCATTGGTGTGCGCCAGCCGGGCTCTTGGTCAACTCCCACTCGTAGCCGAAGAGATTCTTGAGGAAGTTGTTGCTCCACTTTGTCGGGGTTTGGGACCAGATGACTTCAAGGCCGCTGGTGATGGCGTCGCCGCCGATGCCGGTACCGAAGCTGTTCTTCCAGCCGAGTCCCATCTCCTCAAAGCTTGTGCCCTCGGGCTCCGCACCAACGTGACTCGCGGGGGCGGCGCCATGGGTCTTGCCGAAGGTGTGGCCGCCGACGATGAGCGCCACTGTTTCTTCGTCGTTCATCGCCATGCGGGCAAAGGTTTCGCGAATATCGCGCGCCGCAGCCGACCGGGTCGGGGTTGCCGTTCGGGCCTTCGGGGTTCACATAGATCAGGCCCATCTGCACGGCGGCCAGGGGGTTTGCGAGTTCACGATCGCCGCTGTAGCGCTGGTCGCCGAGCCACGTGGTCTCTGGACCCCAATCGGTGTCGGTCTCCGGCTCCCAGATGTCGGCGCGGCCGCCGCCGAACCCGAAGGTCTTTAAGCCCATTGAATCCAACGCGACGTTGCCGGCGAGGATCATCAGGTCCGCCCAGGAAATTTTGCGGCCGTACTTCTGCTTGATCGGCCAGAGCAGACGGCGTGCCTTGTCGAGATTGACGTTGTCGGGCCAGCTGTTGAGAGGCGCGAAACGCTGCGCGCCTCGGCCTGCTCCGCCACGTCCATCGTGGATCCGGTAGGTGCCTGCGGAATGCCAGGCCATGCGAATGAAGAGCGGTCCGTAGTTGCCGAAGTCAGCCGGCCACCAATCCTGCGAATCCGTCATGACGGACATGAAGATCTTTGATCACGGCATCCAGGTCAAGGCTCTTGAACTCCTGGGCGTAATCGAATTCCTTCTCCATCGGATTGGAGAGCGAGGAGTTCTGATGCAGGATGCCCAGGTTCAACTGATTGGGCCACCAATCCCGGTTGCCCTTTGCGCCTGCCGATGTGTGCTTGATTGCGCCGTTTGAGAACGGGCATTGTGCTTCGCTAGACATGATGTCTCCTAAAATCGTGTGCAAAATTGCTGGTTAAGGAGGAGATTCCCGGGAGAATCCCGGTAGATATACGCCACATTCAAGGGTAAGGTATCGCCGCGGGGTTCGATATGGCAAATCAATTGTTTCTACGATGATGATTGGCGGAGCCTATGATGAATAAAAGTGGAGTCTGCGGCGCTGCGCGAGGTTAGCGGGGTTAGGACAGAGGCAGCGAGTTAGCTTCCGCCGGCGCGGAAGTAGCGAGTTAGCGAGCTAGCGGGTGCGTGGGCAAGGCAAGGTTCGGAGAGCGCTGCGCGGAAGGCAATCAGAGCAAATGAATTTGCAGGAATTGCGGTATCTGGTGGCGATCGCGGAGCACCGGCACTTTGGACGGGCAGCAGAGGCTTGCAACGTGAGCCAACCGACGCTGAGCAGCCAGATCAAGAAGCTCGAAGACGAGTTGGGTGTGACGCTGCTGGAGCGGACCAACAAGCGCGTGGACATGACGCCGGTGGGAAGCCAGATCCTGATGCATGCGCAAGCGGGCACTTGCGGAGGCAGGCCAGATGGAAGCGGTTGCGCGCGCTGCACGGGATCCGCTGGTTGGGCCGCTGAAGCTGGGAGTCATTCCGACGGTTGCGCCGTATCTGATGCCGCTGATTCTGAAGCCGCTGAAGCAGGGATATCCGGGTTTGACAATCGAGCTTTGGGAGGACCAGACGCGGGCGCTGGTGGAGGGGTTGCGGAATCACAAGCTGGATGCAGCGTTGCTGGCGACCGAGACGGATGCGCCGGAGATTACGGAGATTGAGTTGTTTGACGAGCCGCTGCTTGCGGCGCTCCCACGGAATCACAAGCTTGCAGGGGCAAAGAAGGTCGACGAGGAGGCTCTGACGGGCGAATTGCTGGTGCTGGCGGACGGGCATTGCTTGACCGACGCAGGCGCTTGCGGCTTGCGGAGCAAAACATGGCGCGCACGGGATGGGACATTCTCGGGGCGGGCTGCAGGGGTCGATGCAAGCAGCGACGCTGGAGACGCTGGTGAACCTGGTGGCGGCGGGGTACGGTGCGACGCTGATCCCGGCACTGGCGGCTGGGTCATTGGGGCAGAGGGGGATTGTGCTGCTTCCGCTGGCGGGAAGGTCGCGGAGGACGATCCGGCTGGCAAGCCGGCCGGGGTTTCCCAGGGCGCAGGCCTTGAGGGCGATCGAGAAGGTGATCCGGAATGCGGTAAGTTTTTCGTCGGATTTGGCATGAATTCTGGGTGCAATCGAGCTTGTGGAAAACTCGGCAGAAACTCAATAAAAATAGGACAAATTCCCGAGAAAGCCTAAAATAATCGAAGAAGAAAGGTTCGGGACCCCCTTATCCACAAAAGAACCTCTTCTCACGATTGACCCTGTCTTTTGGGCTCCTTAGAGTCTGTAATCGAAGAGGGTCATTTCCCCTCTGGCACGTGGCCAGCACTGGCCGCCGATCGTTGAACCTGTTCGTATCCCGCTGACCCGGAGAGTACATGCTGAAACTGAAAAAAATCCACATCCTCGGCTTCAAGAGCTTTTGCGACCGCACGGAATTGACCGTGCCGGGAACAGGCATTGCGGTTGTGGTGGGGCCGAACGGATGCGGGAAGTCAAACATCCTGGATGGGGTGAGCTGGGTACTGGGCGAGCAAAGCGCCAAGAGTCTTCGCGGCGGCAGCATGCAGGACGTGATTTTTGCAGGAACGCGGGAGCGGAAGCCGCTGGGAATGGCCGAGGTGACCATCACGATGGTTGACCCGGAGGCGTACGAGGGGCCGATTCCGGTGGAGCCGGATGTGGTGGTGGATCACGACGGCCCGGCGGACTGGGACGAGAACGAGTTGCGCAAGCAAAAGGCGGCGGAGGCGGAAGAGATTATCGCGAACGAGCAGCCGGGGCAGTCGCTGGAGGACGAGGAAGGCGCTGCCGAGGCCGGTGCTCAAACGCAACAGGCCGCTGCTGAAGGCAGCGACTGCTGGCGGACCGCAACCCGTAGTGCTGAAGATTCGCCGGAGGAAGTTCAACCGGACGCCGCAAAAGGGCGAAATTGTCATCACGCGGCGGCTTTTCCGGACGGGCGAGAGCGAGTACTTGCTGAATGGGAAGCTGTGCCGGCTGCGCGATATCCAGGACATCTTCATGGGTACGGGCCTGGGACCGGAGAGCTACGCGATTATCGGGCAGGAGCGGATCGGGCAGTTGCTGAGTTCGAAGCCGCACGACCGGCGCGCGATTATCGAAGAGGCCGCGGGAATTACGCGTTTCAAGACAAAGAAGCGGCTGGCGGAGTTGCGTCTGGAGAGCGCGAAGCAAAACCTGGCGCGCGTGGACGACATTTTCGAAGAAGTTACGCGGCAGATGAACAGCTTGAAGCGGCAGGCCTCGAAGGCAGAGCGGTTTGCGCAGGTGCGCGATGAGCTTCGCGGACGGCTGCGCGTTGTGCTGGCGAGCCGTATGGCGCTGATGGATGCGGAGCAGGCGCGGCTGGAGCAGGAGATCGCCGCCTATGCGGAGAAGATAACGAGCGGCGCGGCTGAGATTGGAACGATGGAAGCAACGCAGCACTCTCTTACGGAGCGCGGGTATGAACTCGATCGGGATGGGCAGGACGCACAGAACCGTGCGAACAGCGCGGCTGTTGAGTTGGAGCGGGCGGCGGCACGGGAACGCAGCAATGCGGAGCGGGTGACGGATCTCGAGGCCCGGCTGGCGGCAGCGGCGGGTGAGTTGGAACAGACGAAGACGCAGTTGGGCACAATTGCCGAAGAACGCCAGCAGCAGAAGGCGTTTCTGGAGACGGCGGCAGGCGAAGCCCGAGCGTTCCACGAAAAGGTGGAGACGCGGCAACACGAAGCGCGCGCGGCTGCGGATGAGGTGTTCAACGCGGAGCGGAAGCTTGAGGGCGATCGACGGCACGCGATGCACCTGCTGTCGCTGGCGGGGAATGCACGGAACAGCACGGCGCAGGCGGAAGAGAGCCTGGCGGCGCTGGAGCGCGAGGCCGAGCGGCTGAGCGCAGAGATGAACCAGGCGCGCAATGAGCAAGAAAGCCTGGGTGTACAGAGCGGACAGGCGCGGCTGCGGTTTGAGTCGGCTGGGGAGACGCTTAAGCGACTCGAGCGCGAGATTGCGGAGCTGCGCGAGCAACTGCAGGCACGGCGCGCAAATGAAGGCACGGTGCGCGCGCAGGCAAACCAGTTGCGCAGCGAGCGAGCGACGGCGGTGGGTCGGAGGGACTCGCTGGAGTCGCTGATTCGGGATCACAGCTACTCAACGGAAACAGTCCGGCGGCTGCTTGAAGCCCGGCGCGCTGCAAAACGGATCGACGCCCGTGGGCACGCTGGCAGACTTCATCGAAGTGAGTGGACGAGCACGAAGGCGTGGTCGACGAATTTCTGCGTGAAGAGCTGAATTACGTCGTCGTCAAGAGCTGGGATGCGGCGGAAGAAGGCGTGCGTGTGCTCAAGTCGGGCGTCGATGGGCGAGCTACCTTTTTGATTCATGACAGTGCGCAGGCGGCGCTGTTTAACGATGCAGCGGAAACAATCACCGGGCCTGGCGTGACTCCGTTGAAAGATGCGGTGCGCGTGCTGAACGGGTTTGGGCGGTCGCTGGAGACGATTCTGCCGAAGCTGCGCGATGGATATCTGGTGGAGACTGCGGAACTGGCGCAGGCCATGGCGAATGAGCATACGCATGCGTATTTCCTGACGCCGGGAGGGGAGTGCTTCCACAACGCGACGGTGACGGGCGGCAAGCCGGCGAGTGCGGGTCCGCTGGTGCTGAAGCGCGAACTGCGTGAGACGGAGATGCGGCTGGCGACGCTGGAGCGCGACCTGGGGCAGGCAGAACTGGAAGCGACGGCACTGACGCGGCAGATTGAGGAGCTCACAGCGCTGCTGGAGGCACGCAGCGAGGAGCGCAGGCAGGCGGAACGCGATGCGGCAAACCAGGGTGCAGCGCTGAAGCAGATGGAGAACGAGGCGCAACGCATCGAGCGCCGGATGCAGGAGTGGATGACGCAGGCTGCGCGAAACAAGGAAGCGCGCGAGGCCAAGCATGCAGTGATCGAACAGAAGCGCGAAGAGGCGGTGCGTCTGGAAGCAGAGCGCGCGACTGCCGAGGCTGCGCTGGACGAGCAGCAGAACAAGCTGGCGACGATGCGGCAGACGCGCGAGACGATGCAGCATGAGGCGGCGAAGCTGACGGCCGAGCTTGCGGGATTGGAGGAACGGCGGCGCGGCGCGGAGGCAGCTTTCCAGAGGATCGACCGGTTGCACAGCGATCTTGAGCGGCGCGTGCTCGCGATTGATCAGCAGCGTGCGGCAGCAGAAGCAGAGCGAGAGCAGCGCATCAAGGAAAGCGCGGAACTGGCGCAGCGTGAGCAGGAGCTGACGGGGCTGAAAGCAGAAGCGCTGGCGCAGGCTGAGGCGATTGCCGCACAGGCTCAAGAACTGCGGCATCAGCTGGCGACGATGGAGACGGAGTTGAAGACAGCGCGTGCGACGCTGGACCAGCTACGCGAAGATCGCGGCAGCCGCGCGAGCCAGGCTGCGAAGCTGCGGTCGGACCTTGAGCATCTGGAAGGAAGCTGCCTGACGGAAGTGAACGTAGAGGCGGCTGAGCTTCGTGCCGATGCGGAGATTGTGCGCATTGCCGATGAGCCGCTGGCGGTTGAGGAAGAGACTTGCCGGGCGCTTCGGCAGAAGATCGAGCAGATGGGTCCGGTGAACATGATGGCGCTGGAAGAGTACAAGGAGACGGCGGAACGGCACAGCTTCCTTGAGACACAGCGCAGAGATCTGGTCGAGTCGATCGAGAACACGCAGGAGACGATCAAGGAGATTGACCAGATTTCACGGGAGAAGTTTGACGAGGCGTTTGCGCGTATCAATGAGAACTTCGGGCAGGTATTTACGCGGCTGTTCCACGGCGGGCAGGCGTTCCTACGGCTGACGGATGCGGAGAACCAGGCCGAGAGTGGGCTGGAGATTGTGGCTTCACCGCCGGGCAAGAAATTGCAGAATGTGCTACTGCTCTCCGGTGGCGAGAAGGCGCTGACGGCGATTTCCCTGCTGGTCGGCATCTTCCAGTTCCAGCCAAGCCCGTTCTGCGTGCTGGACGAAGTGGATGCGGCGCTGGACGAAACGAACGTGGGCCGGCTGGCCGATCTGCTGCACACGCTGAGCAAGGAGACGCAGTTCCTGCTGGTGACGCACTCGAAGCGCATGATGCACTCCGCGGACATGATCTACGGCGTGACGATGCAGGAGCCGGGTGTGTCGAAGGTGATCAGCGTGAAGCTGGGTGGGCAGGAGCAGCAGAGGGCTACGGCGTAGATGGCTGGGCTTGATTCCACGGTTGAGTTGAATTCATTGTCTCCCAGGTCTCAGAAGCGAGACCCTTCGACTCCGCTCAGGGCAGGCTCTGGGGCACCCAATTCTGTGGTCCATCTGGCACGTTACACTGTTTTCCAAACCTTTTGAGGAGCGGAACAGTGAGCCCAACAACATCCTCCTTTGATACCCGAGTCGACGCCTACATCGCCAAGTCCAGACCTTTTGCGCAGCCGATCCTTTTCGAGATTCGCGAGGTTGTTCACAAGGCTTGCCCCGGTGTAGTGGAAACGATGAAGTGGAGCCGACCTTTCTTCGAATACAAGGGCGCGATTCTTGGCAACATGTCGGCCTTCAACGAACACTGCAGCTTTGGCTTCTGGGGCGAAGAGATCTCGGCGGTCTTGCGCGACAAGAAGGCTCTGAAGACGGGTGCGATGGGTTCGCTGGGACGATTGACGCGGGTGGAAGACCTGCCCGCCAAAAAGGACATGCTGAGCATCCTTCGGCAGGCGGTTGGCTTCATCGACAAGGGTGAGTACACCAGCCCGATCGCTGCCCGACACAAGGTCGTGAAGGCTCCCGCGCCTGCGGCTAGAAGCGCCGCCCGAGTTCACGAAGGCGCTCAAGGCGAACAAGAAGGCTGCAGCTGTGTTCGCCGCATTCAGCCCCAGTTGCAAGAAGGAATATGTGCAATGGATTGCAGACGCCAAGCGTCCGGAGACACGCGACAAACGGATCGAAACTGCGATCGAGTGGATCAGCGAGGGCAAGCAGCGCAACTGGAAATACCAGAATTGCTGACGGCGGGAATCTCGTGGGATCCGATTTTGAATGAAGATTCGCAATCAGAATTTTGGAATTGAGCTAAATGGCTTACGACGTCATTGTCCTTGGGCTTGGCGCGATGGGGAGCGCGGCGGCGCAACATCTTGCTGCGCGGGGCAAGCGAGTGCTGGGGATCGAGCAGTTTACTTCTCCTCACGACAAGGGCTCTTCGCACGGCGGGTCGCGGATGATTCGCCAGGCGTATTTTGAAAGCCCGGATTACATTCCGCTGGTGTTGCGCGCTTACGAATTGTGGCGGAAAGTCGAGAGGGATACCGGCACTCGCCTTGCTGCACATCACTGGGGGCATGAACATCGGCTCGCGAGACGGTGAGCTGGTGAAACGCACTATTGCGGCTTCAGAGCGGCACTCAATTCCCTTCGAAGTGCTGGAGGGACGCGCGATCAGCGAGCGCTTCCCTGTCGTGGTTCCGCAAGCTGACGATGTTGCGGTTCACGAGACAAATGCCGGGTACCTTTTCCCTGAGGAGTGCATCCGCGCTCACCTGAAGCTTGCGACGCGTGCCGGTGCGGATGTCAGGTTTGAGGAGAGCGTTCTTTCGTGGACCGCAGACAGCGATCGCATTGAAGTTCGGACGAGCATAGGCACATACAGCGCTGGACACCTGGTGATTACGGCGGGGCCATGGGCGAACGAGGCACTGCATGGGATTCTTCCGCTGCGTGTGACGCGACAGGTGATGGCGTGGATTGAGCCAACGACGGGTGTGACGCCATTTTTGCCGCAGAGTTTTCCGGTCTTCTTGTGCGAGGATCTTCAGGGCGGGCCGCCCGGATACGGATTTCCTGCGATCGACGGACCGGGAGGCGGGATCAAGGCGGCGATTCATGGCAGCGATGTGGTTTGCACGCCAGAGACGGTTGACCGTGAGATTCACCCGTCGGATGTGCTGAGGATTATCGAGAAGTTAAAGGTGAGGATACCGGCGCTGAATGGCAAAGTGGTGCGGGCGCAGACCTGCCTTTACACGATGTCACCGGATGAGCACTTTGTTATCGGGGCACATCCGCAGTTCGCATCATGCTCGATCGCCTGCGGATTTTCAGGGCATGGGTTCAAGTTTGCTGGTGCGGTGGGGGAGATTCTGGCGGATCTGGCGACTATCGGTTCAACGAAGCATCCAATCGGGTTGTTTTCGCCGCGGCGGTTTTTGAATTGATGGAATAGAAAGATTTGTGCTTCCCCACCCTCGCGACAAGAACAAATGCGTCGCAAAGGTGGGGCACCCAGTCTCTAGGTGATTGGCGCTATCAATTGCCACCTCCGGATTGTGGTTGTTGGTAGGCGCCTACTTTTTTGAAGTCGCCGCCTTTGACGATGGTGAAGGTCGCGGGGTCGACGTGGTGTTTGAATGCGTCGTTGACTTGCTGCGGGGTGAGCGCGGCGACGGCGGCTTCGAGTTTCGCATCCCACTGCATGGTGCGGCCCCAGTACTCGCGGCTGATGAGGATGCGAGGCGATGGAGCCTTCTTCAGAGCGCTGCACGGTGCGTTCATCAAGCCAGGTCTTCTTGGCTTTCTCGACTTCGTCTGCCGTGAAGCCGTCTTTGAGCGCGAGAGCAAGCTCCTCGTTGAAGTCGGATTCGACTTTGGGCATGTTCTGCGGAGCGGCGATTGCGTAGCCGGAGAGGACTGCGGAATCATCTTCGGTGGGGATCTGGAATTGCGCACCGGCGCCGTAGCTGAGGCCGTCTTTGACGCGGATGCGGCGGAAGATGCGCGAGTTGGGCGTGCCGCCGAAGACCATTCCGGCAATGGTCAGGGCCGGGTAGTCGGGGTCGGTGTCTTTCATCTTGAGCGGCATGCCAGCGAGAAAGAGGCCGTTCTGCTTGTCGGGCGTTTCGATCTTGTGGTTGACTGCATCGACTTTGGTATATGAGTCGGGGACGCGCTGGTAGCGGCTTGGACTCTTCCAGTCGCCGAAGAGTTCGGTGACGAGCTTGCGCATTTGTTCCGGATCGAACTGGCCGCTGAGGACAATCTCTCCGTCGCCGGGGCCGTAGAACTGCTGATAGAACGAGCGCACTTCGTCGAGCGTGACTTTCTTGTCGTCTTCGATTTCTTCGTCGAGCGTGGCGACGTAGTGGACGTGGCCACGCGGGTATTCAGCGTTGAGATGGCGGTACAGATCGATCTGGACCAGGTTGTTGGGTTCGGTTTTGCCGGCTTCTGCACCGGCGATGCGCTGCTGGCGGACCTGTTCGAATTCAGTCTCGGGGAATGATGGCTCGCGGAGGAGTTCGCGAACGAGACGCAGAGAGTCGGCGAGATTGACATCGAGTGTGCGAACACTGGCGCTCGCCTGGCTAACGCCGCCGGTGACACTGATCTGCGCTTTCAGGCGATCAGTTTCGTCCTGAATCTGCTGACGATTTTTGTTTTTCGTTCCGCGCATCAGGAGCGCGCCCGCGATTTGGGCTTGCGTATTTTTCCCGAAGAGGGATTTTTCGTCGCCGAAGTGAATGTTGATGCGGGCCACGACGGTGCCGCCGCGTGTCTTCTTGGGGAACATGACAAGCTTCATGCCATTGGGCAACCTGGCGCGGATGACGCGGGCCTCGATGTTCTGCGGTGTGGGATCGAAGGCCTCGCCCTGCTGGATGGTTGCGCCGCCTTTGTAGTCCTTGAAGATGACTGCAGGGTCAGGGGTTGCGGGGATTTCGGCGCGGTCGGGTGTGGCGGTGGGGATGAATTCGCCAACGGTGCGGTTAGAGGATTTGAGGTAGGCCTTCGCGACGCGGGTTACATCGTCTGGAGTGACCTTGGCGACCTCGTCGCGACTGAGAAACATGGCTCGCCAGTCGCCTTGGCCGATGTAACCGCCCAGCATGATTGAAACGTTCTGGGAGTTGGTGAAGGAGAGTTCGATGTTTTTCAGGATGCGGCCCTTGGCGCGATCGACTTCCTCCTGAGTAGGAGGGTTGGTGGCAAGACCCTCGACAACTTTGAGGAGTGTTTGCTGGGCGTCGTCGATGGACTGGTCGGGCTTGAGTTGCGCAAAGGCCTCAGCGACGCCGGGATCGTGCATGCCGTCGGCGCTCATGTTGGTGGAGACAGCCTTCTTGGTGTCGACGAGCGCTTTGTAGAGGCGGCCGGTTTGGGGAGCGCCAAGAATCTGGGCGGCAACCTCAAGCGCTGCTGCATCGGGATGAAGGCCAGCGGGAATGTGGTATACGGCCATGACTGCCTGGATGTTGCCAACGCGGCGCAGGATGACGGAGCGCTCGCCCTCCTGCGTGGGTTCGGATGTGTATGGCCGCTTGAGTTCGCGATCGGGCTTGGGAAGAGCACCGATAGTTGCAGCAACCATGGCCAGAGCCTTGGATTCATCGAACTGGCCGGCGATAACGAGGTCGGCGTCGTCAGGCTGGTAGTACTTCTTGTAGAAGACGGCCAGATTCTCTACGGGAACACGCTCAACATCGGTGCGGTTGCCGATGACGGTCTTGCCATAGTTGTGGAAGTTGTACGCAGAGGCGAGCACGCGCTCTTCGAGAACCTCCGTCGGGCTGTTTTCGCCGGCTTCCATTTCGTTGCGCACGACGGTCATCTCGGTGTCGAGATCTTTCTTGAGCATGGTCATGCGAACCATGCGATCGGCTTCGAGCTCCAGAGCCCAGCGAAGATTTTCATCGCTGGCATTGAAGGACTCGAAGTACATGGTCTGGTCGTAGTTGGTGGTGCCGTTGAAGAATCCGCCTGCTCTGTCGGTGAGTTCCTTGAAGAGCTCGCGGCCGCTGGTGGAGCTCTTGAAGGTCATGTGTTCGAGCAGATGGGCCATGCCGGTTTCGCCGTAGCCCTCGTTGCGTGAGCCGACCTTATAGACAACGTTGACCGTAATTTTGGGCTTGGAGTTGTCGGGGAACAGAAGGACGTGGAGGCCGTTCGGAAACGAGTATTCCGTGACGCCTTCGATAGATGTTACCTTCTGGACTCCTGCAGGCAGGGACTGCGCGAGGGATGCAGCGGTTAGAGCGATGACGCAGGAGACTACGGCGAGGAATCTCTTCAAGCCCATGGAATCAACCTCTCAGTGGATTGCAGAAGAATTATAACGACCGGGCTCGAAGGACGAGATCAATTCGAAGGATGGCCAAACAGACGAGTGCGATGAATGGGGTAAAAGACAAAAAACCGCCTCCAAAGGATATCTTCGCTTCGGAGGCGCTTGCATGGAATAACACAAGATCAAGACGGGGACCAGTAGCTGGCACTGGAGGTCGGTAGTACACAGCTACTGGCGATCCCAATAAAACGAAGCTAGCCGCGGCTTCCCCTTTCCACTGCTGCCTCGTGCCACCGGCTCAAAGGAACCTTCTAACGAGCTCCCGAACCTTGGTGACAAATGAAGTTTCGCCGAAGTTCTTTCGGGGCTCCGTGACGGCTGTCACAGGCCTTTGTGGGAAACGAAGGCAGATATCGATTTGGGTTTCGTGCTAGTCAATTTGATGGATTCGAACGAGTTTGACAAAGGCGGCCGACGGCAAGAGAATCGGAGATTCACAGCGCCAAGGAAAGACTCTCCCATGACAACACTTTTGAAGACAGATTTAGGCACGACTCCGTTAATCGGCAGGGGCAAGGTTCGCGATTTGTATGCGATAGGCGACGCGCTGCTGTTGGTGGCGACGGATCGCATCTCGGCGTTCGATCACGTGCTGGGCACGGGGATTCCGGGCAAGGGTAAGATCCTGACGCAGATTTCGCTGTTCTGGTTCGAACTGGTGCGGGATATTGTGCCAAACCACCTGATTGCTACGAAAGTTGCAGACTTTCCGGCGGAGCTGCACCAGTATGCGGACCAGCTTGAGGGAAGATCGATGCTGGTGAAGCGCGCACAGATGTTTCCAGTGGAGTGCGTGGCGCGGGGGTATATTGCCGGATCGGGATGGAAAGAGTACCAAGCGAACGGAACGGTGTGTGGGATCAAACTGCCGGCGGGTTTGCAGGATGGGTCGCGGCTGCCAGAGCCGTTGTTTACCCCTTCGACCAAGAGCCAGGACGGAACACACGATGAAAACATTTCGTTCGCGGCGGTGGAGAAGGCTGTAGGCGTAGATACGGCGCGGGAGCTGCGACGGCTGACGTTGGCGATTTATGAGAAGGCTGCCAAGCATGCCGAGTCGCGCGGGCTGATTCTGGCGGATACGAAGTTTGAGTTTGGCAGGACGAAGGAGGGCATCGTGCTGGCAGATGAAGTGCTGACGCCGGATTCTTCGCGTTTCTGGGAAGCTTCGCTGTGGAAGCCGGGCGGAGCCCAGCCGAGTTTCGACAAACAGTTTGTACGCGACTACCTCGAGAGCATTCATTGGAACAAACAGGAACCGGCGCCGAGTCTTCCCAAAGATGTGGTTGAGCGTACACTTCAGAAATACCTCGAGGCATTTCGCCGCTTAACCGGACGGGATCTCGATGTGTCTGCGCAAACGGTGAACGGATGACGCTCGTTGATTGGATCATCGTGGTAGTGCTGGCGGCGGCGGTGCTTGGGGGCATTGCGCGAGGATTCTTTCGGTCTGCCTTCTCTCTGGCCGGGCTGATCCTGGGGCTGGCACTGGCGGCGTGGAACTACTGGCGGCTCGCCGCTTTGATGAAGCCGCTGATTCATTCCGTCGAAGTGGCCAATGCGATTGCGTTCCTGGTGATTGCGCTCGCGGTGATGGCGGTGGCGAGTATTCTTGGATCGATGCTGGCCAAGATGTTTGCGAAAGTGGGACTGGGTTGCCTTGATCGGCTGGCGGGAGGGGCTTTCGGTTTTGTGGAGGGCATGGTCTTCGTAATGGTATGCATCCTGGTTACGGTGGCGTTCTTTCCGCAAACTGTATGGTTGACGGACGCGAGGTTACCAAGGTATTTCTTCGGTGCACTCCACGTGAGTATTCGCGTCACCCCGTCGCGGCTTTCGGACCGCGTGCGTCAGGAATTGTATACGCTGGAATCGGAATCACAGAAGTTGATTCACGGAGAGAAGAGCAGATAATTTTTCGCGGGCCCAAGCCCGCGGGTTGTGGCAATCTAGTAGAGCACGAGGTTGACGTGAGACGAGACCTGGACAGCCTGGTTACACAGATGCATTCCACAGGCATTCGCTACGAGGATGCCGTAAAAGAGTTCAAGAGACAGTATCTGCGCGAAGTGCTGGCGGCGAACAAGGGGAACCAGTGCAAAGCCGCGGAGGAGCTGGGTATTCACAGAAACACACTCAGCCGCACGATGGCGGAACTGGGCATCAGCCTTGCGGAAGTTCGCGCCGGGCTCAAGCGTCCGCCACGCAGCGAACGTCCTATATTCGGAGCCGCACGCCAGGGCATACGCCAGGGCTGAAGTCGAGCTTCGCATCGGCATGCAGACAACTCATCAGAACAACGAAGCGCGGACTGCAATCGAAGGCGGTTTTGCCTGGGATGGGCAGGACGCGTACTTGTTCGACATCGACGGCACGCTTTTGCGGAGCCGCGACCGCGTGCACATGGACAGCCTTCCTGCAACGGTGCGCGAGGTGATGGGAATCGAAGTCTCGCTGGACGGGGTATCGCTGGCCGGGAATACTGATACCTCGATATTGCGGGAAGCCTGCGCTCACGCAGGGATTCCGGCGCATGTGCTGGAGCCTCAGGTGGCAGCGATTCTTGAGGGCATGTGCCAGAATGTGGCGGATAGGCGGCACGAGTTACAACCGATCCTGATGCCGGGCGTCAAGGAGACGCTGAAGCACCTGGCAGATCGCGGAGCGACGCTCGGTGTGGCAACGGGAAACCTGGAAATGATTGGCTGGATCAAGATGGAGCGCGCGGGACTGCGCGAGTGGTTTCGCTTCGGCGGATTCAGCGACCACTTCCCTGTTCGCTCGGAGTTGGTGGGACACGCGGCGCAGAAGGCGCGTGAACTGGCGGGCGCGCAAGCGAGCGTTTGCGTGGTGGGCGATACGCCGCGGGACATTGAAGCGGCACATGCAAACGGACTGCCGGTGATTGCGGTCGCTACCGGACATTTCTCATTCGACGAATTGCTGGAACACAAACCGGAGGTTTGCACGACGACTCTGGCCGATCTGCTGGCGGCGACGCGAGGCGCGGCATGAGGAAAGTGCGCGCGGGATTCCCGGCGATTCTAGCGATGCTGTTAATGACAGCAGCGGCGGGCTCTCAGCAGCAGCCGCAGTTGCCGGCGGCGACGACTGCTACCCCCGAGACGGCGAGCAATGCTCCGGCCGAACAGGCCAAAGATAATGCTCCTGTGAAGACGATTACGGGCAAGGATCGCAGGCGCGCGACGAAGCTGTACCTGCAGGCCACGAAGCTCTTCGAGAAGCAGCAGTTCGATGCCGCGTTACGCGACTACCAGGAAGCAACGAAGCTGGATCCGGAGAATCCTAACTACGCCGCGGCGACTGAGGTCGCACGCAGTCATGAGGTCACGGATCTGATCCAGACAGCGGCCAAGGCGCGGATTCGCGGGGACAAAACGGCGGAGCGGGCCGCGTTGCAAAAAGCTGCGGAAATCGACCCCAAAAATATCCAGGTTGCGGAACACCTGGACGAGATGGCAGCGGATGCGGCTGCAACGCAAACGAAGTCACTATACGAGCAGGGGACGGATACGCTTGCTCCGGCACCTTCGCTAGAGCCAACGGCGGGAGCGCATAGTTTTCATCTGAAGAGCGACCGTCGCACGGTGATCCAGACGGTGTTTCGGACATTCGGGATCGAAGCGTCGATCGACCAAAGCGTGTCCGGGCCGCCAGTGCGATTTGATATGGACGACGCCACCTTTGGACAAGCGACGCAGGCGGTGAACATGGTGACGGATTCGTTCACCGTTCCGCTGGATGCGCACCGGGCGCTGGTTGCGAAGGACACCCGCGAGAATCGGCAGCAGTTTATGCGGCAGGAGTACGAAACGATCTATCTGGGTGGTCTGACGACTACCGAGATGACGGATATCGGGAATCTTGCCAAAAACGTCTTTCTGGCGCAGCAGGCGGTGGTTGAGCAGGGGGCGGGCACACTGACCATTCGCGCAACGACGGACAAGCTGAACGCATTCAATGAGACGCTGCGTCCGCTGCTGGACGGACGAAGCCAGGTGCTGCTGGATGTAAGGCTGATCCAAGTGATGCACACCAACCAGCGCAATACGGGCGTACAGCCTCCGCAGCAGATTACGGCGTTCAACGTATACACGGAAGAGCAAGCTATTCTGAACCAGAACCAGGCTCTGGTGCAGGAGATTATCGCATCAGGTCTTGCATCGCCGGGCGACACGCTGGCGATTCTGGGAATTCTGCTGGCGTCGGGGCAGGTCACGAACCCGATCTTTCAAAACGGAATCGCGCTGTTTGGCGGCGGATTGACGTTGACGGGGGTTTCGGCGGCTCCTGTGACGTTCAACCTGAATCTGAATTCTTCGGAGTCGCGCGAGCTTGATCAAGTGCAAATGCACTTGGGCGATGGAGAAGAGGGGACCATCAAGAGCGGGTCGCGATACCCGATCACAACATCGCAATACTCGAATCTGGGCACGGGCGGGATCAGCATTCCCGGGCTGACGACGGCGGGGCTTTCGGGAAGCCTGAGTTCCCTGCTCACGCAACAGGCTGCCACGCAGACGATTCCGCAAGTGGAGTACCAGGACCTGGGACTCACTTTCAAGGCTACGCCGCGGGTAATTCGCAGCGGCGAGGTGGCTCTAACGATGGATTTGAAGATAACGGCGCTCGAAGGATCGTCACTGAACGGAGTGCCGATTCTGAACAACCGGAGCTACTCCGGCGTGGTAACGCTGAAGGACAACTCGGGCGTGGTGATTGTGAGCGAGGTGGATAAGGAAGAGAGCCGCGCGCTGAGCGGATGGCCCGGGCTGAGTGAGATTCCGGGATTGAACACGGCAACCGCCACTACTGATGCGCAGCGGAATTACGCGAGTCTTCTGATCATTGTTACGCCGCACGTGATACGCGGAACGCAGGCGGCGGGGCACTCGCCCATGGTGCGGATTGAGCGGGGACAGAGTACGCAGTAGGCGCGCACGGTTGGTGTCGTGGATGGCCGAAGAAAGCATGCCTTCGGGAGATTCGCGCAAAGCAGGTTCTTCGCGCCGCTTTACCCTACGGATGATGAATCATCCGCAGGGCCCCAGACACGGCGCTCAGACTGACAACGAGATTACGCGATGCGGCGTGGAAAGCCTCGCCCTGTTATTGGGCGACGCCGTCCATTTTGGCCTGATACTGGATGAGCTGTTTCAGGGTTTCGTAGGGGGCGTTGGCGGGAACTTCGCGGCCGTTGATGACCAGCGTGGGCACAGAAGCGATGTCGAGATCTTTGCTGAGCTGGACGGAGGACTCGACGGTGGCCTTGGTTTCGGGCGTCGCTGCGCAGGCAGCGATCTTTGCGGGATCGAGCCCGGCCTTGGTGACAGCACTGTTCAGTGTGAGGGTCGCGCCATCCGCGGTGGCGAGGCCATCCTGTCCATCGAACACTGCGGCGGCGAACTGAAAGAATGCGGTGCTCCCGGCCTCTTTTGCAACGCAGACACCGTAGGCTGCAGCGATGGCAGACTGTGGATGGATGGAGGGCAGTGGATAATTCTGGAAGACGATGCGGGCCTTGGGGAAATCGGCGACGAGCTTATCCATATTGGCCTGGGCGGCCTTGCAATGAGGGCACTGAAAGTCAGCGAACTCGACGATTTCGAGATCCTTCGCTGCTGATCCGCGATATGGACCGTTGGCGCGCTGCTGGAGCATAGCGCGGTTTTCGGCGAATGGACGATCGCCGAAGGGGACGATTTTTTCGCCGACAATGATGTGCTTTTCATCTGGCATGGTGAAGAAGGCAAATCGGTAGGGCTGCTGCTTGCCTGTCTTGTCTCCGACGAAAACGATGACTTTGCTGATACCGGGAATCTGGGTCTTCTGGATCGCCTGTACCTGCCACATGGAGTTGACATCGAAGCCGAGGTTGGCCTGCATGAAGGCGTTGACAACGTCCTTGGTCGGAGCGGTGGCGGTGAAGTCCGCGGGATCGGGCGCGGGGAAAACAGGGGCCGCTGCGGGTGCAGCCGGCGCTGCGGCTTCGGGCGTGGATGTAGCGGGAGCCTGGTCCTGCGCAAAGACGTAATGGATGGGAGAGAACAAAAGGGCCAGAGCTGTTGCAGTGGCCAGTCGAGCGGAGTTACGGATCAAGCGAATTTCTCCTTCATTGGCGGGATGACTCCCGAACTTTAGCTTATACCTGCACCTTGACGGCAATGGGAAAGCGGCGGCCCATGCCGAAGGATTTCGAAGTGACCTTCAAAACCGGTGCAGCCTGCTGGCGTTTGTATTCCGAGCGCTCCACGAGGCTTACCACCTGTTGGACGAGTTCGAGCGGAAAACCGTTTTTCTGCGCAATGCATTCAGGGGTCTCATAATGCTCGACATAGGCCTCGAGGATGGGATCGAGGACCTCGTAGGGCGGCAGAGAGTCGGTATCCTTCTGATCCGGGCGTAGTTCGGCGGAGGGAGGTTTCTCGAGGATCGCCAGGGGGATGATTTCGCGCTCGCGATTGAGCCAGCGGCAAATTGCGTAGACGCGCGTCTTGATGAGATCGCCGATGACGGCAAGCGCGCCGACCATGTCCCCGTAAAGGGTGCAATAGCCGACCGCCATTTCGGATTTGTTGCCGGTCGTCAGCACGAGCGAGCCGAATTTATTGGAGAGCGCCATGAGCAGGTTGCCGCGGATGCGTGCCTGGAGATTCTCTTCGGCGAGTCCGGGCTGCGTGCCCCTGAACAGCGGGTCAAGAGCCTGCGTGTACTGATGAAACAGATCGCTGATTCCAATCAGTTCGAAGCGTATTCCGAGATTGGCGGCAAGCGCACGGCTGTCGTCGATGGAGCCTTGCGAGGAGTAGGGGCTGGGCATGCCGATGCAGAGCACATTCTCCTTGCCGAGAGCATCCGCGGCGATGGCGGCGACTAGCGCGGAGTCGATGCCGCCGCTGAGGGCGATGAGGGCTTTGCGGAAGCCGCATTTGCGGACGTAGTCGCGGGTTCCGAGGACGAGAGCGTGATATGCGGCCTCAGTGTCGTCATCGGGAGGCTCGGTGATTGCGGGCGAACAGAAGGGGTCAATGAAAACGAGGTCTTCTTCGAAGGATTTTGCCTGCGCGATGAGGTCACCGTGGGCGTTTATGGCGATGGATGAACCATCGAAGATAAGACTGTCGTTGCCGCCGACTTGATTGCACATGATCACGGGGATGCCGTCGCGACGGGCGATGGCGGCGAGCATCTGGCGACGGATTTTGCGCTTGGTGTGCCAGAAAGGCGACGAGGACAGGTTAATGTGGATCGCAGGATTCTGGCGCATCAGATCTTCGAGAGGATCGAATGTATAGAGGCGGCGCGGCCAGAAGTTTTTGTCGTTCCAGGCGTCCTCGCAGATGGAGACAGCAAGACGCACGTTATCCAGTTCGACGACATGCTGCGGACCCGAGGGCAGGAAGTAGCGCTGCTCGTCAAACACGTCATAGAAAGGCAGCAGGCGCTTGTGCTGCTCGAGGAGCACGTGGCCGCAGTCGATCAATACAGCGGCGTTTACGGCGGGCTTCCCAGCATTCGGAGGTGCAGGCAAGGCTACGCCGGCGATGATGGCAGTGGGCAGGTCTCGAGTGGCTGCGGCGAGTTCTTCGACCGCTTTACGGCAACGCGCGAGAAAGCTCGGTTTCTCAAGAAAATCAGCCGGCGGATATCCGCACATCGCCAGCTCTGAAAACACGGCGAGCCGAGCGCCCTGTTCGGCGGCTTGCCGGGTAACATCAACAATTTTTTCCAGATTGCCGGTGAAATCCCCGACCGTGGGGTTGATCTGGGCCAGTGCGATCTTCACAACTCCAGTTTAATGCAGGAACGGGCTCGCTCAGAGATCAAGGACCAGGGATTAGAGATCGGTCAGAGTCACCAAATCTAGGTGCCGGTGCCGGAGAAGACTACGCCGATGGTGCGAACGATGATCTTGATGTCGAGCCAGAGGTTCCATTTCTCGATGTAAGTCACGTCGAGGGAGACGTAGCTGTCAAACGAGGGATCCTGACGACCCTGCACCTGCCAGAGACCGGTGATGCCCGGGGTGACGTCAAGACGGCGGAGGTGGCTGGGCTTGTACTCCATGACTTCGCTGGCGATCGGGGGACGCGGCCCGACGACGCTCATGTCGCCACGAAGAACATTGATGAATTGAGGCAACTCATCGAGCGAGTACTTACGCAGAATGCGGCCGAGTCGAGTGATGCGTGGATCGTTTGTGATCTTGAAGAGCACGCCATCGCGCTCGTTCATGTGCATGATTTCAGCCCGGCGAATTTCCGCATCGCGCACCATGGTGCGGAACTTGTAGCAGCGGAAGATGCGGCCTTTCTTGCCGATACGCTCGGAGGTGTAGAAAACGGGTCCTGGGGACTCAAGCTTGATGACAAAGGCGATGAGGAGAAAGAAGGGCAGAAGGAATAGAAGCAACAAGCTGGAAAAGAGGACATCGATCACGCGCTTGAGCATGAAGCCGAGTTCGGGAACGTGGCCTCGGTGCAGCGGAATGGTTGGGAACTGGCCGATGTATTCGATGGGGCTGTTCCATGCGAGGCCTTCATAGAGATCGGGAACGACGCGGAGGTCGACGCCGTGCATGCGGGATTTCTCGAGGACATCCTGGACGATGCCGCGCTCGCAGGGGGTGGTGAAGAGGATCTCGTCGACAAACTGCTTGCGCGCGTGCTGGAAGAGCGTGTCGAGAGTGCCGACGACATCGCCGCTGGAGGACATGATGTGGGAAGACACACCGGGAAATTCGATGAAGCCCTTGAACGTGTAGCCGAGGTGACGGATGCTCTCGAGGTGATGACGGAGAGCGTACGCTTCGGGGCCGGTGCCGACGATGAGTACGTTGCGGGTGTCTTTGCCGCGCTCGAATCTGCGGTACATCAAGGTGCGGTAGATGAGGCGTCGCAGGCAAAGGGAGACCGTGACGAGGATCAGCGTGACGAGGACGACGCGCCTCGGGATATCTTCAGCGCGAACCAGATAGAGAGTTCCAGTGAGCAGGAGGCCGGAGGTGAAGCAGACCTGCACGGTAAGGCGTTGCTCATTCAGGAAGGAGCTCAGGCGGGTAGGCGAGTAGAGATGCAGCCGGCGGCTGGTAACAACCAGCCCAGTGGCGAACGCGGAGACCAAAGCCAGCAGGATCCACATGGAGCGGCCGTTAAAGAGCGTTCCATTGTAGAAAGCGCGTGCTCCGACGACGGGACCTGTGTGGCGCTCGTAGGTGGTGGCGATGATCGCGGAGACAAGGACTGTGAGGACATCAAGAAACATCCAAAGCTTGACTTTGGCTTGTGATCTGCGCGATGACCTTGCGGCTGTGTCGGTCACCCAGTCAGAAGGGGAGGCGACCGTGGCGGAGATTCTCTGCCAGAAATCCGATGTTGCCATATTCTTTCCGCAAACCTCAGGAGTTCAAAGCTAGATCTAGAAGTCGGGGAACCTCCCCGGTTGAACTGAGCAAGAAGCAGAATGCCGGTGCTGCTAGAGCTATTGTTTTGAGGCAGTCACCTCGGGGATGGTTGCCTCGGAGCCTTCGGGCTCTGCCATTACCTTCGTATTCGACAGATACCGGATGTCTGCTCGTCGGCTGCATTCGCCGCAGATACCGCTCCTGAATCTGTTTAACGGGCAATTCGATTGACAAGGCAAAGAGTCGAGGCAGAGGTACAAGAAAACCGATAAATCTGGCCTACCCAGTTGAGTCCGGGAGCCTTCTCGTCAGGGTGAACCCTTCGTTTGCTCGACGTGCGGGGAACTTGCTTACTAAATTATCAGGGAAGTCCAGTTATAAAGATGTTAATTCCTTAAGCCGAAGGTACCACATAGGCATCGAGAGTTAGAAACTGCTGGATGTGAGGATCGGGTGACGCCATGAAGTCTTTGAGAGGTCCAAAGAAGGATGCACGCCCTTCATCGAGAAACAGAACCGTATCTGCGAGTCTCTCGGCAAAACGCATGTCGTGGGTGACGACAATGCTTGTAAATCCAAGCTGTTGCTGCAATCGCTGGATGAGACCGCCGAGCCTGCGGGCGATGATTGGATCAACCATCGTAGTGGGCTCGTCGTAAAGAACCACTTCCGGTTGCGAAGCCAGAGCGCGCGCAATGGCGACGGCGCGACGGCGTCCCGTGGACAGACTAGAAGGTAACGCATTTGGTACATCATCTGCGCCGACGAGACCGAGAAGACGATCAACGACCTGCTGGACCTGGTCTTCTTCCTGGCCGCCACGTTCGCGCAGCGGGAAGGCTACGTTTTCGCGAACGGTGAGCGAGTCAAAGAGAGCGCCGTTCTGAAAGACCATCGTGATACGCCTTCGAACGGCCTGCATTTCTTCTTCCGTGTAGGCATTGATTTCATGGCCATCGACACGGATGGAGCCAACCTGCGGTTTCAGGAAACCCATGAGAATGCGGAGGGAGACGGATTTGCCGACGCCGCTACGGCCCAGGATGCAAAGAGTCTCGCCACGATTGACGGTGAAGCTCACGTTGTCGAGGACCCTGCTATCACCGAACCACATGGAGACGTGGCTGAAGGAGATGAGCGGCCAGCTTGTCTGTTCCTCTTCGGCGGGGACGGGTTTGTCGCCGACGATGTCTGCGAGCACTTCGCCGCTGATTTCGGGGACCTCAGGGATGGGCGGATCCAGAGAAGGATCGGTGCCGGGTTTGAGAGTGGGATCGGGTGTGTCCACGAACCCAGCTTACTTGAAGTTGGCGGGCGAGGCGCGTTGTAGACGAAGACCTTTAGATGGGGACCCTGAAAAGAGGGTTTCGGCATGGGCGAGATCGTCGGGAGAGTTGATATTGAGGAACCAGAGCGCAGCAGGAAAGCCGTGGGGATGAGAGACCTGGCCTGACTGGAGCAGGAGTTCGATCGGCACCACGGAGAGAGGCTTTGCGATAGCGCTGGCGGCTTCGCGGAAGGCACGGAGGCAGTTCCGGTCTTTCGATTGAAGACAGGATTGGAGAGCGGAGAGTGCGGCGCGGTCGATGACTACGGGAAAGGTTTGAGTGAAACCGGCAATAGACACGGCAGTTATCGCAGATTGGGTAATCGCGGCGTGATGAAGAAGATAGACGATCAGGCTGAAAGGCAGCAGCGGGAGATCGACCGGAACGAAGACCGCGCATGGAGCGGAACTGGCGCCAAGCGCTGAGCAGATACCAGAGAGAGGACCGAGGCCGGATCGGGTGGGATCGTCGGGCAAAGTGAAGGCGAAGGAAGAGAGATCGCTGCGGGCTCCGGCGATGCGGGGATCCAGACCGGCGGCGCGGAGGATTCCCAATGCGTGATGGATGAGCGGTGAACCGGCGAGGGGGATGAGGGCTTTATCGCATCCCATGCGGCTCGAGTGACCGCCGGCGAGGATGAATGCATCGGCGGTCACGGGGTCGGGGTGAGACAGGCTCAACGGCCTGCCTCCTCCATGAATCGGATCAGGGAGCGGATGCCGAGTTCGAAGTTTTGCAGGTTGAACTTCTCGTTCGGCGCATGGATATTGTCGTCGGGAAGGCCGAAGCCCATCATGACGCTGGGCAGGCCGAGGTGGCGGTCGAAGTCGCCAACGATAGGAATGGAGCCGCCAGAGCGGATGAAGACGGTATCTTTTCCCCAGACTTCGTGAAGAGCCCGCGTGGCAGCCTGGATGTATTGGTTGTTGACGGGAATCAGGCAGGGGTCGCCGGAGTGAATGAGGCGTACGTCGATGTCCACGCCGGCAGGGGCGATTTTCTCGACATAGGCCTTGTACTGGGCGAAGGACTTCGTGGGCGTCATGCCGGGAACAAGGCGCATGGAAACCTTGGCGACGGCTTTGGCTGGGATGACGGTTTTGGCGCCGGCACCGGTGAATCCGCCGGGGATACCGTGGACATCGAGCGTCGGGCGAGCCCAGGTGCGCTCGAGAACGCTGAAGCCGCTTTCGCCGACGAGTTGACGGGAGCCGACTTCAGCGACGCGATAATGCTCTTCGTCGAAGGGCAGGCTCTTCCATGCAGCGAGTTCCTCGGGGCTGGGCGGGATGATGTCGTCGTAAAAGCCGGGGATACAGATGTGGCCGTTTTCGTCTTTGAGCCGGGCGATGATTTGCGCGAGGGAGACGAAGGGATTAGGCGCCGCGCCGCCGTACATGCCGGAGTGAAGGTCAGTTTTGGCGCCGCGGACTTCGAGTTCGGTGTAGATCATGCCGCGCAGGCCGACGCATAGGGTGGGCAGGCCGGGGGCGAAAAGTTCGGTATCGGAGACGAGCGCGAAGTCAGCCTTGAGATTGGCGGGCTTGGAGGCGACGTAGTCGGCGATTCCCTCCCCTCCCACTTCTTCCTCGCCTTCAAAAAGGACGCGAACGTTGAGGGGGAGAGATTTGTTGGAGGCGAGGAGGGCTTCGAGGGCTTTGACCTGCATCCAGACCTGGCCTTTGTCGTCGACGGCGCCCCGGGCGTAGATATTTCCGTTGCGCTCTGCTGGCTCGAACGGCGGCGAAGTCCATTCGTCGATAGGATCGGTGGGCTGGACGTCATAATGGCCGTAGATGAGAACGGTCGGTTTACCGGGGGCGTGCAGCCAATCGGCGTAGACGAGCGGGTGGCCCTGTGTATCGATGAGGCGGACGTTTTCCATGCCGATGCGCTTGAGTTCGGAGACGAGGAATTCGGCGGCGCGGCGGCAGTCGCCTTTGTGCTCGGGCAGAGTCGAGATAGATGGAATACGCAGGAGGTCTTTGAGTTCACCGAGAAAACGTGCGTGATTTTTTGTTGCGAAACTTACAGCGGGCGAAGACATGAATATCGCTCCTCAAATGCGGGGTGTTGCAGTCAAAGAAGAGTATAGGCGTTATGCTGACTCCAATGGAATGAAGGGACTTCCTCTTGTCAAAACGCGACGGTGTCTGCCTGGTCGGCCTTTTTTGCAACCTGAATCTTGCAGTTTCGGTCGTGCTTTTGGGATATGCGGGGTCTGCGATGGCGCAGACGCAATCGCGGGAACCGATCTATTCGCGGTTGAACACGTTCGGGGTGTTTGGAGCGTACTCCGGGGATTCCAGCCACATGGTGCTGGGATACGCACAGAATCGCAAGCTTCTCGGCTTTGGAGTTGTCTATGGGCGGAGACTAAAGCAGGGATCGATTGTGAACTGGCAGTACAACGCAGAGTTTTTGCCGGTGGCACTGGAAAGCGACCCCGTAACTCATACGCTGGTCACCCAGCAGACTCCGACGGCTGAGGTCTTTGTGTCGGATTTCCGGCAGTCGGCGGCGTGTGTGGCGAGCAGCGAGAGCTATTCAGACACGCTTCCCAATGGCGTGACGTACAGCGGGACCGTGGCTACCACCTGCAAGCGGATGTGGACTGCGGGGGAGGCATTCTCTCCGATCGGCTTTCAGTGGAACTTTCGGCCACGGCACCGACTGCAGCCCGTGGTGATCGGGCATGGTGGATACATTTACAGCACCCAAGCCATCCCCATCGATTTCGCGGGATCATTCAACTTCACCTTCGACCTGGGAGCGGGTGTGGAGTTCTACCGCTGGAGCAGCCGGTCGATCCGCGTCGACTATCGCTATCACCATATCTCGAACCATGAAACGGCCGATGTCAATCCCGGCATCGACAGCGGGGTTTTCCAGGTGACCTACGCGTTCGGGCGCTAAAGCCTGTTATTAGCTTTCGCTGGGCCCCGTCGGGAGGCAAGAACGGACTCTAGTAGCGCGGGACCTTCGGATCAACTTCTGTGGACCACGCGTCGATGCCGCCGCGGAGGGACTGCACGTTTTCGAAACCCTGGTTCCTGAGCCACGCCGTCACGTTGAGGGAGCGCTGTCCGTGGTGGCAGAGAACGGTGAGATGCTCTTCAGGGTCGAGTTCCTGGTGGGCGCGGGCGGGGACATCGCCCATGGGCAAGAGGGTACTTGGTTCGATGTGGGCCGTGGAGTATTCCCATGGCTCGCGGACATCGATGAGGCGGGTCTTGTTTTCGCGGATAAGAGCTGCGGCTTCGGTCGGGGATATTTCGAATTCGAGCATGAATCCAGTTTAGTGGGACGGCGCGAGTCGCTTAAATCGGGCAAGGAAATTAGTCTGGAAGAGATGCCACCGATTCTGAATGCTCAGTCGATTACGAAACAATTTGGGGCCAAGCCTCTTTTCAAGGACATTTCTTTCACAGTAGAGGATGGGTCGCGCATCGGGCTGATTGGTCCGAATGGCGCGGGAAAATCGACGCTGCTGGCGATTCTGGCGGGAGCGGTTGAACCGGATACCGGTGAATTGGCGGTGCGAAAGCGGGCGCGGGCCGCGTATGTGCCGCAGGACTCGCGGTTTGCGGTTGTGCTGACGGTGCGCCAGGTCCTTGAGACAGCACTTGGCGCGGCGCATGTGAATGAGGGCGAGCGCGAGGGGCGGCTGCGGGAGTTGACTGGACGGGCCGGGTTCGAGGATCTCGCGGCGGAGGCGGCTTCGCTTTCGGGCGGATGGCGGAAGCGGCTGGCGATTGTCGAGGCGCTGGTTGGACATCCGGATGTGCTGCTACTGGATGAGCCGACAAATCATCTGGATCTGGCTGGGATTGAGTGGCTGGAGGAGCTGTTGGCTGCGGCTTCGTTTGCGGTGGTGACGGTGAGCCATGACCGCTATTTTCTTGAAGCCACGTCGAGCGAGATTATCGAGCTGAATCGGGTGTATGCGGAAGGACTCTTTCGCGTGAAGGGAAATTTCAGCCGGTTCCTCGAAGAGCGCGAGGCGTATCTGGAGTCGCAGAGCAAGCAGCAGGAGAGCTTGCGAAACCGTGTGCGGACGGAGATCGAGTGGCTTCGGCGTGGACCGAAGGCACGCACAACAAAATCGAAGGCTCGGATCGATACTGCCAACGAGATGATCGGGCAGCTGGCTGCGATGGATGCGCGGACAGTGGTCAGTTCAGCCGGCATCGATTTTTCAGCGACGCAGCGGAAGACTAAACGGCTGGTGGAGTTCAACGATGTGGCTTGTGATATAGCGGGGCGGAGGCTGTTCGATGGACTGAATTTTGTTCTGACGGCTGGCTCGAAGGTAGGACTCGTGGGGCCGAACGGGAGCGGAAAGACCACGTTTCTGCGGTTGCTTCGTGGCGAATTGGAGCCGGCTGAGGGCAGCATTCGTCGGGCGGATGCGCTGCGGCTGGTGTATTTCAGCCAGATGCGGGAGCTGGATGAGAATCTGACGCTTCGACGCGCATTGGCTCCGGAGGGAGACGGGCTCGTCTATCAGGGTCGGAACATGCACGTGGCAAGTTGGGCGGCGCGGTTTTTGTTTTCCGGTGAGCAACTGAATCAGCCGGTGCGGAATTTAAGCGGCGGAGAGCGAGCGCGCGTCCTGATTGCGAAGTTGATGCTGGAGCCGGCAGATGTGCTGCTGCTGGATGAGCCTACAAATGACCTGGATATTCCGACGCTGGAGATTCTGGAGGAGAACCTGCTTGAGTTCGAAGGCGCGCTGGTGCTGGTGACGCACGACCGGTACTTGCTGAATCGAGTGGCTTCGACGGTGCTGGGGTTGGACGGTAATGGACACGTCGGACAGTTCGCGGACTATACGCAGTGGGAAGAGTGGATGGAAGAACAGACGTCAGAGATCAGGGGTCAGGGGTCAGGAATCAGGGAGCAGAAAGGCCAACCGGAGGCGGAGTCAGACATACAAAAGACATTGAAGAAAAAGCTCTCGTATCTGGAGGCGCGGGAGTTTGCGGCCATTGAGCAGCGGGTGGAGAAGAGCGACGCGCGAGTCGCGGCGGCTCGCGCTCGCGTGGAAGACCCGGCGATTGCGACGGATGCGGTGGCCCTGGAGGCCGCCGTGCGGGAACTGGCGGCAGCGGAGCAGGAAAACGAGGTTCTCTATGCCCGTTGGGCTGAATTGACCGATAAGGCAGTCTAAACTGAGTGTGGGATCCTAAACCAAGTCGAAGCGAAAGCAGGACTTCGACGACACGCGGCGAAACATCTGCATCGAAAGACGATATGCATAACCCGGTGAAGGTTTTAATTGTCGAGGACGAACCCCACGCCTTGATGGGGCTGGCGGAGCTGATCTCCGGATGGGGATATCAGACGGAGACGGCACGCGATGGCGTCGAAGGCTGGGAAAAGGCGCTCGCGTGGGATCCGTCGATTGTCGTGACGGACTTGAAGATGCCGCGCATGGACGGCATTGGACTGCTGACAAAACTTGCGGAGTCGAATTCCAATGCGGCCGTGGTTTTGCTGACGGCACAAGGCTCAATCCAGCTGGCGGTGGATGCCATGAAGCTGGGCGCTTATGACTTTCTGCAAAAGCCGGTAGATGCCACGCGACTGCGGACCATCCTTGCAAATGCGACGCGGCAGCGTGCGACAGAGATCGAGCTGGAGGTGACGCGCAGGCAGTTGCGGAACACCGGCATCCTTGGCTCGATGGTGGGAAGTTCAAAGGCGATGCGCGAGATCTTCGCGTTGATTGAACAGATTGCACCGTCGAATGTTTCGGTGCTCATTACGGGCGAGAGCGGCACCGGCAAAGAAATGGTGGCGCGGACGCTGCATGACTTGAGTCCTCGAAAAGGGCGGCCGTTTCTTGCGGTCAACTGCGCAGCGATTCCCGAGACACTGATCGAGAGCGAGATCTTTGGTCACGAAAAGGGTGCGTTTACCGGGGCGGTGGAGCGGCGAGCTGGATGCTTTGAACTGGCCACAGGCGGCACGTTGCTACTGGACGAGCTGGGCGAAATGCCTATCGGTACGCAAGCCAAGCTGCTGCGCGTCCTCGAAGAGCGAAAACTGCGCAGGCTCGGGGGACGCACCGAGCAGGATGTGGACGTGCGTGTACTGGCGGCGACGAATCGCGATCCACAGGATGCTGTGACGCATGACCATTTGCGGGCGGATTTGTTTTACCGCTTGAATGTGTTTCACATTCACATGCCTCCTCTGCGCGAGCACCTCGAGGACCTGCAGGTGATGGCCGAGGCCATGGTGCTGGAGATGAATCAGAAGCACACGAGGCATGTTGCGGGGCTATCAGATCAGATTCTTGACCGAATGCTCTCGTATGACTGGCCGGGAAACGCGCGTGAACTGCGCAACACGATTGAACGCGCCGTGATTTTGTGCCCGGATGGGGCTCCGCTGGATGCGACGCATTTGCCAAGGACCTTCGGTACGCCGCAGCTGCCGATGCCGGCGCGCGTGAATGACGCAAACGTTGTGCCGGTGCGCGTGGGAAACACAGTGGATGAGGCGGAGCGGATGCTGATTTTGCGGACGCTCGAGTCTACGGGACAAAACAAGACGCGCGCGGCCGAGATCCTGGGTGTCAGCCTGAAGACACTGCACAACAAACTCAAAGAGTACAGCCACTCGCGGGAGGACCAGCCAGCCTGAGACAGCTCGGTTAAAGCCGCGCTCTTTCAAGCCGGGCTTGATCGGATTTGGAGTTGAGATCAGGCCTGGTTACGGCAAGTGTTCGTGAACGATGCGACTGAAGACAAAACTCGTTCTGGCAATCACGGGGATGGTGTTTCTAATTGCGGGATTGCTGTCGCTGGTGTACGTGAGTCACCTGGTGGATGCGGCAATTCAACAGTCTTATGATTCAAATCGCATGATTGCAAACCAGGTGCGTTTTGCCTTGCAGAACGCGTTGGAGACGGGGCTGGAGGGGCAGACCGTCGATCCGAATAATACGGCCCAGCTAAAGGAGTTGGTTGCGACGGCGATTCACGACAGTGAATCTCTGCGCGCGACTCTGGACTCGGCGAACATGTATTCCGCGACGGAGTACGACGTGAACATCGTGGATACGCAATCGCGCATCCTATTGAGCACGTTTCCGGACAATGAAGGCAAGGTGTTGCCGTGGCGGCCGAGCTATGGCGCGTTACTGGCGGCCGATCCGATCACCAAGATGCGCGAGATCTACGGGCCGGCAAAGGTCTTCGACATTGTGGCGCCGCAGGATCGCAATGGCCAACCTTTCCTAAGTGTTCATGTAGGCGTGCGGACAACGCTGCTTCAGGCCGTTTATGAACCGTCCTTGAAGGAGGCCACTACGCTGATGGCCTTTGCGGCGGGGACGGCGCTGATTGCGGCATTCCTGCTGAGCAACCTCGCTCTGCGGCCTCTGGAAGAAATCAGCATGCAGCTCGATTACTGGAATCCTACGCCGGTGGAGAGCGCTCCCGAGGGAGGCGAGTTGCCCAGGCTCGATACTGCCGAAAGAGTCTCGACGAAAATCGAGCAAATCGGGCAGCGCATGCGGAATGTGGAGGAGGTTTTCTCGGCCCTGAAAGAGAACCTCGATCAGATTCTCGGGAACCTGCAGGACGGCATCCTTTTGTTCACAGGAGATGGACGGGCGGTGCTCGTTTCTGAGGCTGCGCACCGCTTTCTGAACATTGAAGGAGACAACATCCTGGGCTTGCAGGCAAGGGAGATCTTCGACCGATCGACGTTGCTGGGCCGGACACTTCGCGAATCCTTTGATGCCGGCATCAACCTGGTGCAGGAAGAGATCCTGACCGAGACGGGGCGTCGCATTCAGGCGTCGGTGGATTTCATCTACGACGATCGAACGAGGACTGGACTGGGCGCGTTGGTGACGCTGCACGATCTTGAGTCGGTGGAGGAGATCGAGTCGGAGTTGGAGCTTTCGCGGCGCATGGCTGCGATTGGACGATTGACTGCAGGTGTGGGACATGAAGTCAAGAATCCGATCAATGCCATCGTGGTGCATCTTGAGTTGCTGAAAAACAAGCTGGGTGCGGATCAGGCGCCGGCAACGCGTCACCTGGATGTTATCGATGCTGAGATTCACCGGCTGGATCGCGTGGTGCAGACGCTGGTTGATTTCTCGCGGCCCGTGGAGCTACGGCTGCAGGAACAAGATCTGCGCACCGTAATCGGGGATGTGCTTGCCCTAGCTGACGAAGAGTTGTCGACGCGAAATGTGAAGCTGGAGGGACGGATGCCCGCGAATCCCCTCATTGTGAATGTAGACGCGGATTTGCTGAAGCAGGCAGCGATCAACGTGATTCAAAACGGTGCGCAAGCCATGCCCAATGGCGGCCTGCTGCGGGTCACGCTGGAAGAAGATCGCAAGATGGCGGTTCTGCGAATCGCCGATGAAGGATCGGGGATCCCGCCGGAGATTCGAGAGAAGATTTTCGATCTCTATTTCACGACGAAGAGTGGCGGTAGCGGCATCGGACTGGCGATGACGTACCGTATTTTGCAATTGCACCACGGAAGCGTGGACGTACAATCAAAGGTAGGCCGTGGCACGGAATTCTCTCTGCGCATTCCACTCGCCGCCACGGAGTGGGGCCGCCGGCATCTGCAGCTGGCCAATGTGGAAGAAACAAAGGGGTTGGAGACATGAAGTTGAGCGCCAGGAGCGCTGCATGGCTTTTTCCATTGCTGCTGACGGGGTGCTTTCACAGGACCCAGATCGCGCAGAATCAGCCATTGGCGCCACCGATCGAGGACACGCCTCCGCCTGAGCCTGCTCCGACGAATCTTCCTCCGCCGGAGGTGTCGACTCCGGTGCAGGCTCCGACCCAGCAGATTACACCTCCGCCCGAGCCCGTGAAGAAACTCGCGAAGCACAAGAAGCCTGCGAATACGCAGGTGGCTTCGAACGAGACGCCCGCCGTGTCGGCGATCGGTCAGCTTTCAACCGGTGATCCGCCGAACATGAGGCAGCAGACGGATGAATCGATTGCGTCGACAGAGAGGACCCTGAACGGGATCACGCGAAGACTGAATGATCAGGAGCAGAAGACAGCCGCTCAGGTTCGCGAGTTTCTGAAGCAGGCTCGCGATGCGTTGACTGCCGGCGATGTGGATGGCGCCCATACGCTGGCGCTCAAGGCGAAGGTGCTGCTGGACGAGTTGCACCCATAGGGCGGGATTCCCTTCCCTGACTCACGACTTTTCTGTTTAGCGGCGTTACAGCAGTTTCGGAATTAGTGTCGACCGAAAGCACACAGTTAAGTGGCTTTTCATCAAGGAAGAGCCACCTTTCCTCACTCTTAAGAAGTCTACGCGTATTCCGAAACTGCTCTAGCGCTCACCCCAGCTGAGCTTATTGCGCAATGCGTCGAAGAAGCCACTCTCACTGAGACGGACAAGGTTGACCGTGTAATCGGAGCGGTTGCAGCGGACCTCATCGCCGAGGTGAAGCTCAAATCCAGTCTGGCCGTCGACGGTGAGCAGGCACTCGGTGGGTACGCCTTCGACGCGAACCGCAAGACGTGCATCTCCGCGGACCACGATGGGACGCAGGGTGAGCAGATGCGGACAGATGGGTGTGACGATGAGGGCATCGACGTCCGGCGTGAGGATGGGACCATTGGCCGCCAGGGTATAGGCGGTGGAACCCGTCGGCGTGGAGATGATGACACCGTCGGCGCGAAAGCGGGCGACGCTCTTCCCGTCGAGTTCCACGGCGAACTCGCCCATGCGGGCGATGTCTCCCTTGGAGACGACAACTTCATTTAGAGCCTCGAATGCCTTGACGGTCGAGCCGTCGCGAATCACCTCGGAATGGAGCATGATGCGCGCATCGAGGGTATGGCAGTTGTCGCACCAGCTTTCAAGCGTTGTATACAGATCGCCGAGACGCACTTCAGTGAGGAAGCCAAGCGATCCGAGGTTGACGCTGAGAATGGGCGTGCCGGTTGCGGCGAAAATGCGCGCCACGGAGAGCAACGTGCCGTCGCCACCGAGCACGATTACCAATTGAGGTTTGTGCGCGGGCATGTCGGAGCGATCGACGGCAGGGGCGGCATCGGTATAGCAGGCTCCTTCGCGATCGAGCAACGGCTTGTAATTGTGTTTGCGGAGCCATTCGATCAGTTCGGGCAGCAACTGGGCGAGCTCCTGCTTTCGCGGCTTACTGACAATTGCGACGCAAGTCATTCGGTCTCAGTGTAACGGATGGGATTAAAGCAGGGATTAGGGAATAGGGATCAGGGAGTAACGAACGATGTTTAGACTCGACGCGCATAGAGGAGAAATTCGACGTTGCCTTCGGCGCCGGTGATCGGGGATGGGATGGTCTCGACGACTCGCCACTTGAGTTCGGTAATACAGTTGGCGACTTTTTCGATGGTGAATTGGTGGATTTCGGGATCGCGGACGATGCCACCTTTGCCGACGTTGCCGCGGCCAGCTTCGAATTGCGGCTTGACGAGGATCACGGCCTCGGTCAGTTTCGGTGCTGCTGCGAAGACGGGAGCGAGCAAGAGCGTCGCGGAGATGAAGGAGACATCCATGACGAGCAGGGTGAGTGTGGGCTGGCCGGGTTCGGCGAGTGCCTCGGGGGCGAGGAAGCGGGCGTTTGTGCGCTCAACGAGGCGAACGCGGGGATCGTTGCGGAGCTTCATAGCGATCTGGCCGAAGCCAGTGTCGACGGCGGTGACGTGTGCAGCACCGCGCTGCAGCAGGCAGTCGGTGAATCCACCGGTGGATGCGCCGATGTCGAGGCAGGATCGGCCGGCGACGTCGATCTTCCAGTGATCGAGGGCGGCCTGGAGTTTGAGACCGCCGCGGCTTACGTACGGCATGTCTTCGCCGAGAAGGCGGATCGCAGAGTCGGCGGAGACGGCAGCGCCAGGTTTGTCGATTTTCTGTTCGTTGACGAGGACGCGACCAGCAAGGATGAGGGCGCGGGCGCGCTCACGGCTCTGGACGAGGCCTCGTTCAACGAGGAGGAGATCGATGCGGGTTTTGACGTTGGCGGCTGACAAGGCGTTCGAGTCGTTCTCAGGATAATTGCAGTGCGCAGCGGATCGCGCCCGGCTCTGTTCCGGATCGTGTTCTTGCGTATGCAACCGAATGGTTGCAGGTTATCCCCCTATTATCCGGTCTCTGTAAGGAAGTTTCCTATTTTCAGTGGATTACGGATAGGGGGTACCGCAAAATACTTCATGCAGTTAGAGTTAGCTGCAGATTCCTCTGCTGAAAAGACTTAGCGGCAGGCCAGGACATCGAACGGCTGCCGAGCCAAGCTCCTTTGTTTTGTTGTCCGTTCAAGGATAGCAAATTCGATGAAATAGCCTGCAAAAGGAGCGCATGATTTAAGTCGCGCGGAATCAGGCGGTTCGGTTCGGCAAGAGTGGCTCAAGAGGTTGACAACTGCGGGCCGATGGATTGGTGATGGCGCTCCGGGTTGCAGCTGTCCGGCTGTTCAATTCGACGGCCTTCTGTGACTACCAAGAACTATCAAGGTAACTCCGGCGCCGGTCATTCCAGCACCGCCGCCGATTCCCGCCCAGACTCTGCCAGGGTGGCCGACTGAGCCTTGCACAGCGGAGACGAGAACCACGGTCGTGGTAATAACAGCGACCCCGGTTCCCAACAGGACTCCGCCGGTGACGCGTTCCGCCTTTCCGCCATTGGCATGTTTCGATGTAGTGCTCTGGGTGGAACTATCTTTCGCGTCCGGCTTGGACGACATGGCGGGCTCTGCGCCTGCGGTTTGCATCAATGCCCTGAAAGGAACCGGGCCCTCCGCCATCGCCAACATGGCATTGCACGGAATTCCGAGAATTAGAAGTGCCACTGCGACCAGCTTCATCAATCACTCCTCACAGATTCTCATAAGTCCAACGCAATCCCGGGGGCGTGAGATTCCGTCAATCATTCGTCCAGTGCTTCCTGTCTGTTGATTGTGTTGGCCAGCTTACCATCGTTTCTCGCTGTCGCAGTTTTATTTTGCTGACAGTTTCAGGTCTGTGGGTGAGCTCTCGCGGCACTTCCAGGCTTGACCGCCGCGAGACCCTTCTAGCTATTCGGGCCTCGGGACGGAAGGACAACAGGAACAGCAAAAAGGGACGCACATCGGCCCCTCGTCCTTGCGCGCGTATGACTCCGGTCGTTCCCTATGGCGAACGACCTGCACTTAACATGACAAGCCTGCCATTCGAGCAGTTGGTGAGAAATTCGCAAAGACAACCTATCTTCTGTCCTACTCAGACGGCGGGTGGCTAGGTCAACATCTACTCTCGCTCATCGCGATGACACTGCGATGAACGGGCACAAACTTCCTATTTTGTGGTGGAGTTTCCTGCCCTACTCGGGGTCCGTTGAGGGAGTGATGGTGGGGAGTGCGTTCAAGGAAAAGGAGGTCGATGCGGGATTTGCCGAGACCCACAAGCGCTCAACTGGCTCAATGAAATCAGAGTTGTGTTAAAGGCAAAAGCAGATCCTTCGCCCCTCTTACCCCACGAACGAAGTTCGCGAGGGCCCAAGCTTGCGGGGCTCAGGATGACACACCTCAATGCCGAAGCCTCGCGAAGAACAACCGCAGCTGCTTCGCTCCGCTCAGCGTGACAGCGCTCGGGTAATTCGAGGCGAGAATGTTACCGCTACTCTGATGCGATGGTCGGAGTGCCAGCGGGGAGCGCGGCACGTTGGACGATGGTCTTTGGTTTGGGAACGCCGTGCTGGTGGCAGTCGGTGCAGCGGACCCAGTGAATGTTGTGGGCGCTTTTGGCGCTGACGAAGGTCGTGTCCATCTTTTCGACGTCGATGCCGCAATGGGACATCTGTGGATGGCAGGTCTTGCAGGAGGCTGTGGCGCTTTCGTTGTGTCCAGCATGACAGGCGAGGCAGCTAATGCCTTCGTGGACACCGACGGGCGTGCGGTCGTCGCCGGATCCGAATTGCGGACCGTAGTGATTTGCGGCCGCGACGGTGTTGGTCTCGGGCTGGCGCGGTGCGTGGCATTGGTAGCAGAGGGCTTGACGCTGATCGGGACTGATTGTTACGGAGCGCGGTCCGTCCCAGAGTTGCGGAAGCGTGAGCAGAGTTGCGGCGAAGTGCAGCTGCTCGCGACGGTCGTAGAAGGCGACGGTGTCGCGGACTGGCGGAGTGGCGACGGAGATCCGCGTTGATGGCTTGAGTTGCGTTGGGCCTTCGCGGTGCAACTGGTGGCAGGCCATGCAGGGGATGGTTGGCTCGTTCGTAAACGAAGCGCGCTTCAGACTGCCAGGGACCGGTGGTGTTCTCAGGCTGGACGAGATCGCGGACGGCTCCGTTGAAGTGCATGCCGTGGCAGCGGAGGCAGTCGTCGGTGAGACGGCGCTCGGAGTTATGGACAGGGTCGGTGAAGATCTGCGCGTAGGTGACGCTGTGCGGGCCGGCGCGCCATGACGCGTATTCGTGCTGATGGCAGGCCTGGCACTTCGTGGTCATCGCGAGCACATCGACATCGCGGAGGTGGATGGCTTCGGGGGCAGGGCCGATGAGATGCACACGAATGTGCCGTAGCTTGGTTGCAAGGCCTGCATCGTGGCAGTCGAGGCAGGTTGCGTTGCGATGCGCAGAGGTGTGCACCGCCGTCGTGTATGCAGCCATCTCGTGGCAACTTGCGCATCCCTGGCCGTGTTGCGAGGTGTAGTAATACGACGCGCCGTAAACGAACGCGACGGACATAGCGACGACGAATGCGAGAGCGAGGCAGGCGAGTTTGAGGTAACGCATCATGAGCGGAAGGCTGTGCCTTTCCAGTTGCGGACAAGCGATGCCGATGCGTAATAGGCGACGGCCATGATGGTCAGGACTGGGTTGAACCCGCCGTTGGTGACGTGAACGCTTCCATCGATGACGAAGACGTTGTCGACATCGTGGAGCTGGCAGTTGCGATTGACGACGGAGCTGTGCGGATCGTTGCCCATGCGGCAGGTGCCGGCCTGATGCTGGCCTGCGGAGACGCTCTCAGGGTGCCAGGCCATTTGTGAGGTACTGATGGCGCCGGCTTCCTTGAGCCAGGCTTCGGCGCGCTTGGCCTGGATGTCGCCAATGTCGAATGTGTGCGGGTGGACATTGCCCTCGAAGCGGGCAACGGGAATTCCCCACTGGTCGCGGACGGTGTGTTCGACGGTGACGCGGCCGGTTGCACTCGGAATCTGCTGTGTCGGGCCCATGATCACGATGGAGCGCTTGTGCCAATGACGCATGGCCTGCTTGTGCGCTAAACCCCAACGCGGAGTGTTGTTGGGAAGGCGATCAACCATGTGGATGGGGAGACGGATGAACTCGTTGGCGAGCATGCCCCCGCCGCAGAGGCCGGGCGTGCCGTGGTTGTAGTCGGTGATGGCGATGCTGGCGCCCGGGCCGATGTCGTCGTATGTTTCGAAGTCGAAATAGCCGACAGCGCCGGTGTAGTGATGGCCTTGAAGATTGCGACCGACCTGGTCGTAACGATTGCCGAGACCGTTGGGAAAGAGACGACTGCGCGAGTTGAGGAGCAGACGTGCGGATTCGATGGCAGCGGACGAGACGATGACGATGTCGGCGGGTTGTTCCTGGAGACGGCCGCGCTCGTCGAAGTAGGCGACGCCGAGGGCTCGACCACGATCGTCGGTAAGGATTTCCTTCACCATGCACTCGGTTCGTAGTTCGCAGTTGCCGGTGTTGAGGGCGACGGGGATAACCGTGTTTTGCGAGCCGTTCTTGGCGTCGACCTCGCAGGCGAATCCGCAGCACCAGCGGCAGCGCATGCACGGTCCGCGGCCGTTGTAGGGCACGCTGTTGCGAAGCATGGGCAGGTGGAACGGATGCAGGCCGAGGCGCTTGGCGGCGGGCTCAAGGATGCCGAATTCGCGATTGGGCGGAAGCGGCGGCATGGGGAGATCGCGGCGTCGCGGGCCGTGGAAGGGCGTGCCGGAGTAATCGCCAGAGACGCCGATTTCGTATTCGGCTTTGTCGTAAAAGGGCTCGAGGTCGTCATAGGTGATGGGCCAGTCTTCAAGCGAGCTGCCGGCGGGAGCGCCATAGGTGGAGCGCATCTTGAAGTCCTGGGGCAGGTAGCGCCACGCTTGCGCGCCATAGCTCAGCGTGCCGCCTCCGACACAGGCGGCGTTGTTCTGGTAGGCGCCTTCGCTGGGGAGCACGGTGTGCGCCACGCCATTCTTGTCGACCCAGACGCGGGGATTGCCCTCATCTTCGGGGCCGAAGGCATTGCCGAGGAAGGTGGTGCGCTGGTTGCGGAGATCGTCTTTGCGGCAGTCGGCGGGGGTGTACCATTTGCCACGCTCAAGCAGAACGACGCTGAGGCCAGCGATGGAGAGTTCCTTGGCAACGATGCCACCCGCAGCTCCGGCGCCGATGACGACTGCGTTGACGCGCTTCATGAACGCCCGCCCTTGCGCAGGTCGTATTGTGCGCGGCCGCGCAATGGCGGCTCGGCGAGGCCAAGCATCCGCCAGCTGACGGCGTCGCGGTTGCCGCCATGACGCGGCGAGCCGTAGTAGCCCTCCATGGTGTGCTGGCGGAAAAGATCGAAGAAGGTGCGATTCTCCTTCTCGAGCGCGGTGGCGATCTGGAGTTGTTGCGTTGGGGTCGCGTCGGCGAGAGCCCGGCCGAAGCGGTTGCGGCTCATCGCGTCTGCTTGTTCAAGGCCTTGGCGATAGGCGAGTTCGTGACGGCGATAATGGCGCGCAAGCTGGCGATCGATGTAGGTTACGACTCCGGCCTGCGAGGCGCTGGGAAAATCATCGGCAGGAATGATCTGATCGCATAACACAGCGAGAATGCGGGCGTGGTTGTCGCTCAGGAATTCCCAGCCGTCGCCGGTGCTGGTGTGGCAGCCGATGACCGCTGCTGCGCCGCCGAGTGCGCTTGCCAAGGCAAACTGCCGTCGCGTGAGAATGCCTTTTGATGGCGACCGTCGCATCAGCCTACCTTGAGCAAGAGAATGCGATGCAGAATACTCCGATAGCTCGGAAGCCCGTTCCGCATCAACAGATCATGCTGAGCGGCGGGCGCTACGACGGTCTGTGTTTCGAATCACAAGTGAGTCACTGCGACAAAACTGAGAGGGCCATCCCTTTACAGGGATAGCCCTCATTTTGCTGCATCATGCGTGGGATATCAGGGATGGATATTCTGGCAGGCGCTGAGAGAGGCTGTGGGTCCGGGTAGGTAACACGGCTGGCCTCCGCCGGGGACGCGGCTGGAGATGTTGACATTACCCTTGGTGCCGTTTTGCGTGGACACGCGCACATCGACGATATTGCCTTCAATCAGCACAGTGGTATCGACGATGTCCTGGTCTGTGCGGATGATGGTGAGGAGGGTGGTGTCGGGCGAGGCGACGTAGACCTTGCCGTAGAGTGAATTTGACGTGGAAACGACGGTTCGTGGATGGCCGGTCACGTTCAGTGTCTTCTCCACGGTGTGGCTGGTCAGGTTCACGATGTGCACCGTGCCGTCGGTCTGGTCGGCGGTGTAGGCCCGGCTGCCGTCGGCCAGCGCGGTAACGCTGGCGGGATTATTTCCCACCGGAATCGTGAATGTGGTTCCGAAGGTCTGACTGTCGTTGCCATACTCATCGAGACTTACGTCGATCAAGCTGATCGTGCCGCCATCGTAGTCGGCAACGACGAGTTGCTGGGTAGCTGGAATGTACTCGCCATAAACGGGACCGGCAACTGCGGGCACATTCGTGCCTGTTAAGCCGGCCGTGGTGGACAAGGGCAAGCTGGGATGGCAAGTAACGAGTTGACCGTTTTGATTCGTAAAGGGCGTGCACTGGTCAAGCGTGTTGTTCTGGCTGTTGATCACGGTGATGGTATCGTCGCCACGATTGAGCACGAAGACGCGCCTGCCGTCGGGACTGGGAATGCCATAGACCGGACATTTGCCGACAGGGATGCGCGCGGAGACGGTGAAGGTGGAGACTTCAAGTGCGTCGGCCTCGCCAACCTGCGTGACAGAAGTGGGCGCGTTGTTGCAGGTCACGTCGAAGGGCACGTTCTGGGCGATGGAGTATAGGCGCTCTCCGAGCGATCCCAGACCCACCACGGCAATGGGAGTAGTGGCAACCGGAATGGCGAGCTTGAAAGCTTCAGCCGTGCCATTGATGGCCAACACATCAATGACGTTCCCGAACAAGTCGGGAGCCCACAGACCGGCAGTGGGCGAAAACAATCCTATCGTCTGAGACGTCGCAGGCAACGTGGAGAAGTAAATATTCTTTTCCTGAGGCTGGGAAGCGGAGACCTGGAAGTTGGTCAGGGTATGGTCACTGTTGACTGTGTACCCATTCGCGCCGTTCGAGTCGAGCGTGAAGGCAAAAGGGTTCGGCCCGATGGGGGCCTGGGCCAGGATGCTATCGCCCGAGTAATCGATGACCGTTGCAACGCCGGGGGCGGTTGCCGACGGCGATGAAACGACGACCGCGTAGGAAGTCGGCTGCGCCGCGGGTCCGGTGGGGTTAATCGGCGTAATGACTGGCCGGTAAGAGTTACCACAACCGGCAAAGAAAGCTGTGACCGCAAACGCTGCGCCTGCCTGAACCAACCGCACGCGCCCCTGGCTTAAAACGTTGTTAAAAAGACTCATTCAGTTCGCAAATGCCTCTTTAAAATCAGTAAGTTGCGTGTTTTCTGTGTACAGAAGCACGGCTGAAATTGCTGAAATCGGCCAATTGGGAGGGTCTTGCTGTACACAGCGTGTACAAATCAGATCGGACGTTTCCTTCTGAATGAGAGTCGACCGGCAACATGAACTACCCTTCGCGGAACTGGCTGTGTTGTCGCTTATTAGACTATCAGGCGCGCGTGAGGTTAGAGCCATTCCCAATCGCGCTACCGACACCACAGCTTGAGAAGTGGCGCCATAAATCAACCGGCCCCGAGCAGAGGCTCGAGGCCGATCTCTCCGTTGCCGAAAGAAGACTTGATGCCTACGCCAAAGCACCGGTCACCTTGCGAACCTGTGTCTACTCTGGATCCATCTCCAGGTCGCTCGCGGCGGCCGAGGGTTGAGTAAAGCATATCAAAGGTGCCGAATCAACCTCGCAGGATGATCGCCTGATTCAATGCGGTAATGATTCTGTCGATAAACAGCCGATCAGTGCATTGTGCTGCTCTTTGTTGGCCTGATGCGCTGTGCAGCACGACACCATACAGAGGAACTTTCCTTCGATAGAGCCAAACTCCCAGCAGGATCAGCATAGCTCCAAGGATCACTCCGATTGCGGTGTGAAAAAGCAGCAAGTTTTCAAGGAAGAATAGCGCGCCGACGATCGTTATGATGACCGGCCACTTCCTAGAGGGCTGCTCTATAAACTGATTGACTGAAGTAACACCACTTATAGCGTACGTCTGCTTGTTGTTGACGAAACGGGCATTCGAAACGAAAAATCCGTTCTCATCAAGCAGAATATTCTCCGCCTTAGATTTCGTAGTCTCTTGGTTTGCAGTTGTGAAGGACGACCCGCAGCTGGAACAAAACTGTGAGGTGTCAGAAATCGACTTTCCGCATGATCCACAAAAGGGCATTACATTCCTCTCAGTTCAGAGCCTAATCAATCTGCAATTTGCCGCATGGATGCGTGAAGACCGATTGAGGCAGAGTGTCAAGGAGTGCATAGTTAACCTTTCGGTCGTACAAACGCACTGCTCGCGAGTTGTATATCGACCGTTAATCAAGATTGATCAATTACCGTCGTAACTCCGGTGCCGCCGGCATGGTGGTAGACAGTTGTGGTTATATTCCCGATCCTTGGATTCTTTGTACCGTGGAGCGATTCGTGCAGTCGCATGGGTCGGAGCGGACTTTGTAGACAGGTCGGCTCGACACAATTCTGAGACTGGCTAACGCATGAACGGGAAAGCCCCACCGGGAATCCCGATGGGGCCTTTGTGTTTGGGATCAAACGCAACTATCGGATTGTCTATTGGAGCGAACCGGGTTTCTTGATCTCATCAGGAGTCGCGTGACGCTTACGCGCAAAGCACTCGAACGTCAATGTCCGGCGATTTCAACGACGGCGCTGTCGGGAACGTTCCACGCTGCGGGGCCTTCGTGCGTGAGTTGACGAGCGGTCTCATTCCAGTGCAGATGCGTGACCGAGCCGGCACCTTTTTCGTAGGCGTAGGTGGTACCGTCGTCGGAGAACAAAGTGAAGCTGGCATCAGCTCCGGGATAGACACGAAGTTTGGCGATGGATTGCTTTTCATGTGTGCTTTCGACTTCTGAGCCGATCGGAATAATGGAGCCGGCGCGGACGAAGAGCGGAATGGTGTCGATGGGCGCGGAGACGGTGATGGTCTGGCCGCCCGTGGCGCGCTCATTGGTCCAGTAGTTGTACCAGTCTGTGCCCGCAGGCAGGTAGACTCTGCGGCTTGTGGCGCCCTGCTCTGTGACCGGGGCAACGAGGAAAGCGGGGCCGAACATGTATTCGTCGCGGAGATCGGCAACATTCGGGTCATTGGGGAAATCGAGCGGAAGCGCGCGCATGAAGGGAGCACCGGTGAGCCATGTCTGGTAGCCGAGCGAGTAGATGTACGGCATGAGCTGGTAACGCAAGCGGAGGTATTTTTCGAGAATGGGCTCAGCCTGCTTGCCGTAAGACCAGACCTCATTGGTGCGGCGGCTGCCGTGGGCGCGCATGATGGGCAGGAAGGTGGCGTACTGGAACCAGCGCGTGTAGAGCTCGGGGTAGTCGTCGTACCCACCGACGTTGTCGCGGGCATCGCTGGGATCGAGCAGGGGCGGGTGAGCGGGATGATGCTCGGGCGGAAGATACTGCCAGCCGCCGGTGTCGTTGGACCAGTAGGTTATTCCCGAAGCCGTGAAGTCGAGGCCGGTGGGAATCTGGCGGCGGAAAGTGTCCCACGTGGGGTAGATGTCGGACGACCAGACGATGGCGCCGTTGCGCTGCACTCCGAGGTAGGCATCGCGGGAGAGGATGAGGGCGCGCTTCTGCGGAAGGTCGCGACGGAAGCCGTCGGAGAGTGCTCCGGTGTGGAAGAGAGCGTAGACGTTGTAGAACTGCGTGCCGGGACCGATCTTGTAGTACGAGCCGTTCGGCGGCAGGTCGGGTTCGGTTTCGTCGGCCCAAAGTGAATCGAAGCCCTTGCTGAGGATGTTGTCGCGGATCGTGTTCCAGTACCACTTGGCGGCTTCGGGGTTGGTGGTATCGATGTCGGATCCGGCGCGGTCGTAGGGCAGGCCGTTGATGGGCTTGCCATCGGCGGTGTGGATGAGCCAGCCATTTTTCGTGAGTTCATCGTAGAAGCGATCGTCTGGAACAAAGCGGGGCCAGACGCTGATCATGGTTTCGAAGCCCATGTCGTGGAGCTGCTTGTTCATCGCGGCGGGATCGGGCCAGAGCTTCGGATCCATGTCCATCTGGCCCATCTTTGTGTAGTAGAACCAGTCGACGACCATGACATCAGCGGGGAGATGGCGGTCGCGGTAGCCCTTGGCTACGGAGAGAACTTCATCCTGGCTGGCGTAGCGCTGCTTGCACTGTATGTAGCCGTAGGCGGCCTTGGGCAGCAGCGGCGTTGGGCCGGTGAGGAGGCGGTAGCCTGCGTAGATTTCGTCGGCGGTGCTGCCGGCGATGACGAAGAAAGAGACACGGTCACCGACTTGCGACGTCCACTTGGTCTGCTCGTTGAAACCGGGCTCGATGGTGGTCTTGGAGGGATTGTCCCAGATGAGGCCGTAGCCCTTGTTGGTGATGAGGAACGGAACGCAGGTGGTGGGCGCGGCGGGCGAGAGATAGTCGTTCCAGCAGCGGACGGGATGGCCACGGTGATCGAGGAAGCCCTCGTGATTGTCGCCGAGGCCGTAGTAGTGCTCATCGTCCGGTGAGGCGAAGGTGGCGCCGACGGTGAAGAACTCGGGGTCCGTGGGACGGCGATCGTTGTTTACGCTGGCGGTGCCGTCTTTGTGGTTGGGAACGGCTTGCTGCCAGCCGGTCATCTCTAGAAGCTTCTTGCCGCCGGGCGTGGCGAAGGTGATGTGCGCGCCGGGAGTCGAGCCGTTGAAATATTTCTTGATGTCGAGTTCGGTTTGCAGTGGTGGGTGCAGCGGAGGATGGTCGCGCTCGACGGTGGCAATGATGCGGGAGGATTGGTAAACGTCGTTGAGGTCGGTCTGATTTTTGGACCAGCCTTCAGCGTTGGGTGTCCCGACGAAGCCGTAGCCGGGCTTAGCGAGGGCGTTGTCGCGCTGCAGGCTGAGGGTGACGCGGAGGATGTTGGGGGCGTAGGGCTCGAGGATGATGGTTTCGCCTTTGCGGTCGAGTTCGAGATGCTGGTCGGAGCTTTGGCCCAGGCCGATCGATGGAAAGAGAACCATTCCGGTAAAAGACAGCACTAGCAATGAATACCTTTTCATCCTGAACTCCAAAGACCATGAAAATGCGCAGATTGGTATGCGGGATGAGTGTAAATGAACAGGTCGGTAGTACGAATGTGAGGGTTTCATCCGAAGACCCGCTCATCGCGATGCGATAAACGGGGCACAGATTCAGAGGCGATGAGTGGGACACGTGCCTTCGGCCCTAGAGGGATGTAATTTCCGGATTGGCGGTGACACGCCCGCAAATCACAGATCTCGACCCTATTCCTACCGCTTATTCGACGCACGCTTCACACAATGCACGCTTGCCGTCGCTGTAAATCCGAGAAGGTCGTTGAATCGTCGTTGCCCATTGTTGAAGTCGAAGCGATTGCCGCTCCGCGAATGAAAGCATCCACGTTTGAATCTCCGCCGACGAAAGACCAAGACGAAATGGATGCCTTTGACCCCTGAATGAGCAAGTAGAAACTCCATGCCATTGTCAGCCAGTCGCTCGAAATCAGCCCACGACAGAGTCTTCACGCCATTCGCTCGATATTCTGCAACGTTGCTTGCTGTCGTCGTAAGCCGTTCCATCTGGGATTGAACAGCCGCCTGACCACAGGACTGCTAAATGAGCGGACGATACTTCATCGCCTTGTGCCAACTCACGTCTTTGCCATTGTCTCTCGCGGACGATTGTGAGTCTCTAGACATAGTCGACCTCAATATCGACGCGATAGAGTTCGCGCCTGTCGGTCGGAGCTCGATCTTCGCAGTCAGGATCAGCGCCAGCGAGCGTCGCGCCAGCAGACAGAAAACTCCGATGCACCCATCTGATGTTGTCCTACTCTTCATGATCTTTCATTCGTGACTATAATATCTCCTGATGGCAACGTTCTCAATTTGTGGCACTTCTTAATGCACTGCGCACTTCTCATTCGCTGCGCTCTGGGAGGATCGTGGGCAATGCGGAAGTAACAATTTTGCCGGCGCGCCTCTTGGGCGGTCTTTAGGCGTGCAGAGCAACCGCAGATCCTTCCGCTTTGCGTCAGGATGACAGCGCATTTGTGGGGCGATTGAGACTTGGCAACCGGTCGAGATTTGGTTGTGACGTCCGGAACGGTACGATGGATTCGTGGCCCGAGCAAAACTGCAGTGGCAATCGAAGGCGGTGTTGTTGCTGGTGTTCCCGTTTGTGGGTGCCGATGTGGTGCTGGAGGCGCACTGGTGGGCGACGCAGATGCCGTCGGTCGCGATCTGGACGCTGAGCCTGAGTGTGCTGTTGGGGCTGGTTGCATTCCAGACTTCGTTCGGCTACGGCGGGTGCTGCCCTGGCCGGCGCGGCTATTACGGCGAGCCTGATGTTTGCGACGGTGACGTTTCCCTACGTGCCATGGAAAACGGGACTGGTGCCAGTACTGGTGCTGCTGGTGATCACTTCGCTGGCGACGCGGCTGGGACGAAAGCGGAAAGAGACGCTGGGAACAGCAGAGAGCAAGCGCGGGCGAAAAGCTTCCCAGGTGGCAGCGAACCTGGGTGTGGCTGCGCTGGTTTCAAATGGGCTGGTGCTGTCGTGGATGGTGAAGCAGAGCTGGCTTCCGGTGGCAAAGGTCTTCCCTGCCGCGGCTTTCTGCGTGGGTTTGGCGGCATTGGCTGAGGCGGCTGCGGATACCGTTTCTTCCGAGTTGGGGCAGGTGCTGAGCGGGAATCCGCGGATGATCACGACGCTCCGCAAAGCTGAACCGGGCGTGGATGGAGCAATCAGCGTGGGCGGAACAGTGGCAGGGATCGTCGCGGGCGGGTTGGTTGCTGCGTCGGGCGCGTGGGTTCTGGATTTGGGATGGAACATGTTCGCACTGAGCTGGATTGCGGGCGTGTTCGGGTTGTTCTTCGACAGCCTGCTTGGGGCAACGCTGGAGCAGCGCGGCTGGATCAACAATGATGCAGTGAATTTTCTTTCGACAGCAAGTGCGGCGGGGTTTGCGCTGGGGATGCTGGCAGTCGTCCGGCGTTAGTTTGTGTCCCAGAAGTTATTGCCATAAGTCTAGAAGTGAAAAAAAGCAGATTCTTCGCTCACCACCCCCAAACTCTGCCCCAAAGAGCAAACATTGCTCTTTGGGGACCCCGAAAGACGTTCGGGGGCCCGTTCTGAACGAATGACACTGCCAACTCTTATCGTGAACTTCGGAGACACGCTAGAGCTTGTCTGGTTGGATCAGATGAAGATCAATCCGAGACGGTACCCCCGCGTTACGGCTTCGGTTCGCGTGGTTGCGCCAAGCTTGCTGAGAATGGAGCTGACGTGGAACTTGGCCGTATGTTCCGAGATGCTGAGCTTCGCTGCGATTTCCTTGTTTCCTGCACCCTCGGCCAGGAGGGCGAGGACTTCCGTTTCCCGGGCAGTGAGTGGTTCCTGAAGATACTCATTTTCCTCTTCGCGATCTTCTGAAGCAGCGGGCAGAAGGGTCTCAAGGAGCTCTGGACTAATCGCGACCAGATCTTGAGTGACAGCCTCGAGTGCTGCGGCGATCTCCTGCGGAGTGGAGTCGCGCGGAAGAATCGCACGCACTCCCAGTTTGACGAGGCGCGCCAACTCCAAACGATTAACGTCATCGGCCAGAAGAACACGGTGAGGAGTGTGAGCCGAGAGGGACGATGTTGAGCGGAGTTTTTCGAGATCAGGTTCCGCGCCATCGAGAAGAATCACATCAGGACCTTGTTCGAGCTCGAACGAAGAGCTTCTTTCATTGACGATCTCGAAACGGGGATCGGCAGAGATCGCATTTTCAAGCCCGGACCTCGTGAACGGAGAGGCTGAACGAACCAAAACCCGAATCACGCCTCCTCCGCTCATTTGCACGGCCACCCTTGCGACTGCATCACTCAGATGGATGCCGACGCTATCCTTTGGATTCATGTCAGCTTCTTTAGCCAGCCGGCTTCTCGCGGACATTCACCGCAACGTTCAACAACTGGCCACCTCGCACGATACCAAGCGAGACCGATTTCCCAACGGTCTCAGCATCGAGAAGCCACTGCAAGGTTGCCCCCGAACGAACAGGCTTTCCCTCGATTGTTACGATGACGTCCCCGAGAATGAGTTTTGCTTCCTCTGCAGCGCTGTGCGGTGCAATGGCAGTAATCAGCAGGCCACGGCCACTGGCGATGCCCAGAGTCTGCAATGCATTATCAGGAAACGCGACCGGCTGCAGACCAACACCGATGAAGCCGCGGATAGTGCGACCATGTTTCAGAAGCTGGTCCACGATGCGGTTCAGAGTCGACGTCGGAATGACTGCCGCGGACCGGCCGGGACCTGAGGTTGCAACTCCCAGAACCTCGCCTGCTGCATTGATGATCGGACCACCCGAGAATCCAGGAAACGGAGTCAGGTCAAGCCGAAGCCAGCGGTCGATACGTTCGCCGGATCTCGTCCGCCATGGGCCGCCAACCGCGCTGACGATGCCATATGCAGCGGCGAGCCCTTCACTGCCTCGCCTCCCAATGGAGAGGACTACCTCTCCTGTCCGGCTTTTCGAATCGTCTGCAAGGGTTATCGGTTTGGCGCCATTTCCAAGCTTGAGGACCGCAATGTCGGTCCCGGCGTCGCGGCTGGCGACCGCCGCTTTAATTTCATCGCCCGAAGGGAGGATCACGGTGACTTCTTCCAAACCTTGAATCGTGTGGGCGATCGTGATCGCGATCCCTTCTTGCCAAACGGTGCCGCTGACACCGGAACGTCCGCCCTCCAGCACGGAGACGACTGAGCTTCCGGCACGTTCGACGGTATTTGCGAGTTCATGTGAGAAATCAACGAGAGAGGAACTGGACATTTGTTACTCCTTCGGCGGTTGCCGTTGGAGCTACATTGCAACAGTTGGCGGAGCTTTCGCATCGGCTGGTTGGGTATGTTCAGCCTGCCCGATTCGGTAGTACCTGCAGACTCGGTCGTTCTGCGATCAGTTACGGCATTCTCAATCCAGGTGCAAGCGCCAGAGGGTGTAGCTGAGGATTTCGTGCTGGATGCGCTCAGTCTCGCCGGTATTGCCTTCAATTTGCACGCGGGGGCGGGGCGAGGTCAGCACGTCGAGGCCGTTGGCGGCGCAGATCTGGTGAATGCGGAACAGGTGCGTGGGGTCGCTGACGACAACGATGCGATGGAGGCTGTTGGTACGCGCAATGACGGCGAGGCGCTTGACGGATTCGTTGGTGCTGGTGCTTTCAGTTTCGGCGATGATGTCGGACTCGGGGACTCCGGCGCCTTCGAGGTACTGCTGTCCCACTGCACCTTCGGAGTACTGGTCGCCGCCGTCGCCGCCGAGAGTGATGATGAGCTGGGCGATGCCGTGGCTGTAGAGGGATTCAGCATGATCGAGCCGGGCGCGAAAGACGGGCGACGGATGGCCATCATATTCTGCCGCGCCGAAGACGGCGATGGCGTCAGAGGGTGCGGCCTGGTCCTGGCTGGCAAAGTGCTCGATCTGAACGTAGACCCAACGGCACCAGCCCAGAATCACGAGCACAAGGATGCCGAGGAGCACAAGAATCCAGCGGAAAAGGGACCCTCTCGGCTTTTTTTGGCCCGAAACTGGCTTCGTCTGCGGGTCCATTTCGGCTCTTAGCGCTGCAGGACCATGACAATTTCGTGCGTAGGAATGGCGCCTTCGCGGAGAATCTCCCAGCGGCCTTCGCCGAGCGACAAATCGACGATGGTGGTGGGCTGTGCACGTCCGGTGGGTCCGCCGTCGACGATAAGGGGAATGCGGTCACCGATCTGGTCACGCACGCAGGCGGCGTGGGTACACTCCGATGCACCCTGAAGATTTGCAGCGGTGGCAGTGATGGGCAGACCAAAACGCTCGACGACGGCGCGCGGGATGGCAGCATCGGGAATGCGGAGGGCAACGTTGCCGGTGTTGGCCGTGGAGCGCAGGGGCAGTTTGGTGCCGGCGCGCACGATGATGGTGAGGGGGCCGGGCCAGAAGCGATCGGCGAGTTTGTCGAGCATGGAATCGCTGTCGCGGGCCAACTGATAAGCCTGGGCCAAAGAGGAGATCAGCAGCGAAAGCGGCTTCTGCTTCTGGCGGCACTTGATGCGATAGATATTCTCGACGGCGTGGAGATTTACGGGATCAACAGCAAGGCCGTAGAAGGTGTCGGTGGGCATTGCGACAACGTCGCCCTGACGCAGACAAGAGACAATGTAATCAATCCGGTCTGGTTGGGGCTCGTCGGGATGGACGCGCAAGATTTCCGCGGACAAGAAGGTCTACCTCGGTTCGCTCAGGCAATTTATGATTGCCGACTTTCATGTTGCAATTGCGGACGCCACAATGACGGAAGCTATCACAGCACGGGCAACGGCGCAACTTGAGTACTGCCGTCAATTCAGCGACATCCCGCAAAACGGCTTAGAATCGGCTAAGCAGACGGCGGTTCGCAGGAATGTCTATACGCATTGTACAGAGTAAGCAGAACGCGCGGTTGAAGGAATTGCGGCGGGCGCTGTCGATTCCCGGGCGAAACGAAAGCGGACTTGCGGGCATCGAGGGGCCGAATCTTCTGGCGGAGGCGGTGCGCGCAGGGCTGCATATCGCCTGCGTTTTCGTTGCGCAGGGATCGGAGCGCCTTTTGGAGGCGCTGAGGCTGCCAGAGCGGGTTGAAGTGCTGGCAATGCCACGCGAACTGCTGGACGCCGCGTTGACTACGGAAGCACCGCAACCGCTTGCTGCGCTGGTGGAGCCGCCAGATTGGACCTGGGCACATGTTGTCGGCGATCGAAAAGAATCAGCGGCGCTGATTGTGGTTTTGGCAGGGCTGCAAGACCCGGGAAACCTGGGAACGATTTTGCGGTCGGCCGAGGCGTTTGGCGCCGATGGGGTGGTGTGTCTGCCGGGAACCGTGAGCGCGTGGAATCCCAAGGCCGTGCGGGCGTCGGCGGGAAGCGTGTTTCGGGTGCCGGTGGTGTGCGCGAACGAGAGAGATGCTCTGGATTGGCTGCGCGAGGCTGGCGTGCGGATTCTGGCAACGACGGCGCAGGGGGCGCAACCGGCGGAACTGATCGCTTTGGACGAACCGGTGGCGCTGGTGATCGGGAACGAGGGGAATGGAGTTCCGGTGGATTTGGCGATGAAGGCCGACGGTGCGGTGACGATTCCCTGCCCTGGGGCGGTGGAGAGCCTGAATGCGGCGGTAGCGGCGAGCGTGCTGTTGTATGAAGCGGCGCGGCAGCGGGCGGCGAAAAGCGGCGGTCCCCTTGAACGGCGTGGAGGATCTCGATGAGCTTGTTTGATGGCGTGCCGGAATTAGCAACACCCTCGTCCAAAGGGCTGCTCCATGCAATGGCGCCGCTGGCGGAGAGAATGCGACCGCGGACGCTGGAGGAATACGTCGGGCAGGAGCATTTGCTGGGGCCGGGAAAGCCGCTTCGTGTGCAAATCGAACGCGATGCGCAGGACTCGCAAAGTTTGGGTTCGATGATCTTGTGGGGCCCTCCCGGAGTGGGCAAGACGACGCTGGCAAAGATTATTGCCGAGACGACGAAGGCGAATTTTGTCGAGTTTTCAGCAGTGATGAGCGGGATCAAGGAGATCAAGCAGGTGATGTCCGCGGCGGCACATGCTGCAGAGATGCATTCGAGGACGATTTTGTTCGTCGATGAGATCCATCGCTTCAACAAGGCGCAGCAGGATGCGTTTCTGCCTTACGTGGAGCGCGGGACGATACGACTGATCGGCGCGACAACAGAGAATCCGTCGTTTGAGATTATTTCGGCGCTGTTGTCGCGCTGCCGTGTGTATGTGCTGCAGCCGCTGAGCGAGGAGCGGATTGTTTCGCTGTTGCGTAAGGCCGTGGAAGACAAAGACCGCGGATTGGGCGCAATGGAGTTGGCAGCGGATGACGATGCGCTGGAGTTGATTGCTGCGTACTCGAGCGGCGATTGCAGAAGCGCGTACAACACGCTGGAAGTAGCGGCACAGCTGGCGCAGGAACCGAACCTGGCGAAACGGATCGACAAGGCGCTGGCGACTGAAGCCGTGCAGCAGCGCGTGCTGATGTACGACAAGTCTGGCGAGGAACACTACAACCTGATTTCGGCTCTGCACAAGAGCGTGCGCAATAGCGATCCGGATGCGGCACTTTACTGGCTGGCGCGGATGTTTGCGGCGGGGGAAGATCCGCTGTATCTGGCGCGGCGCGTGGTGCGGATGGCGGTCGAAGATATTGGGCTGGCGGCGCCGGAGGCGTTGAACCTGTGTCTCTCGGCGAAGGAGACTATTGATTTTCTCGGGTCGCCTGAGGGGGACCTGGCGCTGGCGGAGGCGGTGGTGTATCTGTGCCTGGCGCCGAAGTCGAACGCGGTGTACACAGCGTACAGCGCAGTCCAACAGGAGATCGAGCACACGCGGCAGGAACCTGTTCCGCTGCATCTGCGCAATGCGCCGACGCGGCTGATGAAAGAACTGGAATACGGGAAGGGATACCGCTACGCGCATGATGAGGACGGCAAAGTCGCAGATATGGATTGCCTGCCCGACTCGCTGAAGGGACGCAGCTACTACAAGCCCACGCAGGAAGGGCGCGAGAAGGCGCTGGCGCAGCGGATGGAAGAGATACGAAAGATCAGGTCGGGAAAACACGGCAGGGGGTGAGCGAACCTCATTACGACAGAAAAGTGTCTGGATCGTTCACAACCTACCTTTCAAATTTGATCTATGCAGACGTGATGCTTCCACTGGGAGGCTTTGATGCTCTTCCGATTCTCGTTGATAGCTCTCTGCCTGGGCCTTTTCACACCGGCCCCACAAGCGACGAAGGGCGCGCCTTTGAAAAACATTCAAGAAGACTCGTTTTACGTTGCCGGGTACGAGATTCGAACCAACAATGCCAAAGAGATGAGCGGGCACGGCGAGATCGGCAAGCTTTGGCAGAAGGTGATGCAGGAGAATCTCGTTGCGCAAATTCCAAACCGCACGGACTCCGCTCTGATTGTCGTCTACTCAAAATACGCGAGCGATGAGAAAGGGGATTTCAACTACCTGATCGGATCGCGCGTTTTCTCTGTCGATCACTTGCCCGCCGGCATGACGTACAGAGAACTTGCGCCCGGCCCCTATGCGGTTTTCATCACGGATCAGGGTCCGCTGGTCGCCGTGCTGCAGGCAGAGTGGAAGAAGATTTGGGCGATGCCGCCGGAACAGATGGGCGGCAAACGCACCTTCCTCACCGACTACGAAATCTACGACCAACGCAGCGCCGATCAGCAGCACGCACAGATTGAGATCCACGTCGGCCTCAAACCATCAAGCCCGTAGCGAAAAATTCGAAAACATTCTAACGGCGTCCTCATGAAGTTGACGAAATATCGGCCCTCCGAGACGGGATTTCGTCACCGGAGTTTCGTCACTTCAGATTCGTCACTTCCCTGTCTACCAGCAATAACTCTGTAAATCGCCTCTTTTCATACACGAGGCGCTGATGCCTGTGCCCACGCAACTTTGGCATGTGAGTTGCTGTTTGTATGGGCAAGCGCGGATGGTTTGATCCAATCGCGTCGCAACGCGGAACGCAAGAACCGGGCGCTGCGTAGTAAGTGGAAGCGCGATTGGAACAGACGAGAAGATGCCGAGCCGGGCCCAACCTGGTGTGGCCGGCATCCGCGGGAACGAGCACGGGACTGAGGAGGAAGTTATGGCGGCGAATTGGAATGAATATACCTACGAAAAGAAGTTTGAGGGCAATCTGCGCGGCTCCTCTGAACCGGTCCCGATGCGCGTGAACACAAACCTCCGGTTGATGTCGGATGAGATGGTGCGGGAACTTCAGAAGCTCGACCATCATTCAAGCGGAGCGCCACTATACGTGTTCATGCGGCGCGATGGATTGCCGCTCCATCCGAGTCTGCAGGCCACCGGACTTCACTACTTCGAATGGTGATCTGGCAGGCCGACTGCCGCGGACAAGCGAGTTAATCGCGGTATTTTACTGAGCATCCGTAAGCCCGGGTATAGGGCGTAGCTACAGGCTTGCCGGACATTGCGGCACTCAGGGCGTCGGAAACGTAGTTGTCGGCGCCCTGAATATCTCCGACCTCGGGAGTGGGTCGATTATCGATGGCTCCCGCGTAGATGAGCTTGCCCTGCGGATCAATGATGAACATGTCGGGCGTTGTTTTTGCGTCGTAGAGACGCCCGAGTTTGCCATCCGGATCAAGAAGAGCGGCCGTGGGCGCAGCGTGCATCTTTGCCAGGTAGTCGTTCTCCTGAGCCGCGGTTACGTATCCCTGCGCGCCAGGTGCGGAAGAGATGACGGTGAACCAGACAACTCCCTTCCCGGTCCACTCCTTCTGCAGCGCCTGCATATTTCCGGAAACGTAATGTTTGCGCGTGAAGGGACAGCCCTGGTTGTGCCACTCGAGCACGACGTATTTGCCGCGATATTGGTCAAGGGCGTGGGTCTGGCCCTTCGAGTCGGTCGAGGTGAAATCGGGTGCCGGCGCATTGACGTGCGCAGTCTGCGCATGGCTTGAAATCGGAAGAAGGAAGAATGTGATTGCGGCAGTCTGCGCCGCGCGAGAGCGGAGATGCATCGGAGCAACCCTCCTGAGGGGAATTCAGAAGGTGAGGCCGGAAAGATCCGGTGCCTCACTGCTGGTTGGACGAAGAAGAGGCGGCCCGGGATGCGGCGTTTTGGGATGCGGGGTGCGGGAGTTGCGCGAGGGCGTCGGTGACGATGCCGGGGGTGAGGACCTCGGGCAAAACCCGTGGCTTGCTTTCACCGGGGATGTACAGCGCGTAGGTCGGAACACCACTGCGGCCAAGCGAGGTCAGGGTCTGGGTAATGGAGTCGTCATAGCGGGTCCAGTCGGCGCGGAGAAGGACGACGTTGTTGTCGGCGAAGGCTTTCTGGACAGCGGGGTTGCCGAAGGCGACGCGCTCGTTAACCTGGCAGCTGAGACACCAGCTTGCGGTGAAGTCTACGAAAACGGGATGGCCCTTTGACAAATAGTCGGTGACTGTCTGGGTAGACCACGGACTCCAGTCCGATCCGGACTCCCGCTGAATCTGTCGACAAGCTCTTCCGGGGTTAGCCGCAGCGAAAGGACTTTGCCAGAATCGAATCCAGGAACGATTTTTTCTAGAGTAAAGCTTGGAGGCGACGCTCAACGCCACAACGCAGAGTATAAGAAGTGCAGCCACGCTCGCAGACCAACTCCTCGCGGGCCAGCGGCCGAGGAACCATCCCGCGATAGCCAGCAGTAGGAAGCTCAACAGCAGCGCTGCCAACATGGTGGCCCCATAAGCTGAGGCCACGACCCAGGCAAGCCAGATGACGGTTCCAAAGATGGGGACGGAGACGGCCTGCTTGAGGACTTCCATCCACGCGCCGGGACGCGGGAGGATGCGGGTCCAGGCTGGCTGCAGGGTCAGCGCGACGTAAGGCGCGGCGAGGCCTAATGCGAGTGCGGTGAAGACGGCGAAGGTGACGAGGGCCGTTTGCGAGAGCGCGTAGCCCAGGGCGACTCCCATGAACGGCGCGGTGCAGGGAGTGGCGACGATGACTGCGAGGACTCCGGTGAAGAAGCTGCCGGTGTAGCCTTGCTTGGCGGCAAGGGATCCGCCCGCAGAAGTCAGCGTCAGGCCGATTTCGAATTGGCCGGCGAGGGAGAGGCCGAGGAAGAAGAGCAGTGCGGCCATTAGCGATAGGAAGATGGGCGACTGGAACTGGAATCCCCAGCCAAGATGGGAGCCGGCGGAACGGAGAGCGAGCAATAGCGCGACCAGCACCCAGAATGAAACAAGAATGCCGGCGGCGTAGACAAAGCCGTGGGTGCGGAGCTTCCACCCCACGGACGAAGACCCGTCCGTGGGGACCCCGGGGAGTTTGTGGCGTTCCTCATTACCGGATTGAACCAGCGACAATCCCTTGATGAAGAGGACAGGAAAGACGCACGGCATGAGGTTGAGCAATAGGCCGCCAAGAAATGCCAGAGCGACGGCCCTGAGGAGGCTGGGGCCTTCAGTCGTGGCGGAATTTGCAGGCGGAGGTTCAATCGCGGCGCTCGGCACGGGGGCGATTGGCGATATCGCAGGCTGAGTCGATGCGCTCTGTGCGGATACGGGCTCTGGCGCTATCGGCTTAGGAGCGGATGGTGCGCCTGCCGATGCAATCAGTTCGAAGGCACGGCCAGCTGGAAGTTGAAGGAGGCCGCGCAGTTCCTTGGGGTTGGCTGCGAGGTTCTCGTCCTTCTTGAGATCGAGAGTGAGGCCGTTGGCGGTCGGCGTTGCGGTCTGCGGCGCAGGGTTGGAGAGAATGTCAGCATCGACTGGGAAAAACGATGCTTCGGCTTCGCGATGGCCGGTGATCGCGGTAAGGCGGAAGCCAGTGGGGGTGGGGACAAATCCGACCTTGAGATTAGCTGGGATTGCCTGCGGGAGTTTGCTGGCGAGGCGCGCCCAGATGTCGTGATCGGGCTGAACAGGCGTGCCGGAGGAGGAAACAGCCGATGCGACCTGACGCGTGATTTCAAGCTCGGTTTTCTCGGGGATACAACTGCCGCGGCAAACAAGCCAATCGACCTTGGCGTGGAGAACGGCGGGACCTGCTGGTGCACTATCGGCAACATTGAGTTGAATTGGGAAAAGAACCTCGTCTTCATAGCCGAAGTCCATCAACGGGCCGAGCGGAAGTCGCTTGGGAACGGGAAACTGGAGCGGACCAGCGGTAATGCCTGCGGGCAGAGTCCACTTGATGTGGGGTGGTTCGCCGGCGTCGCCGGGATTCTTCCAGTAGACGTGCCAGCCGGGTTCGAGTTTGAAGTAGAGTCCGGCCTTGTTGGCGGTGCCGGGATGAAGTTGTGCGTCGGGGCTGATGAGCTGGACGTGGACATGAGGCAGATCGGCGGAACTAGCGGCAAGTGCGGGCAGTGCCGTGGCGGCGAGCAGGAGAGCGAACGCGATGATGGGGCGGCAGAATCTCATTCGGAGAAAGGGATCACCAGTCCATTAGACGCCTCAAGAAAAATATTGGTCGCGAAAAGCGGCTGGGATGGTGCGGTGGTTCCCCACCCTTGCGACGTCGCAAGGATGGGGCACCCAAGGTTTGTGCTGGTAAGAGTGGTCACGGAATTAGCCAACTCTCTGGGCATGTTCGCGAAAGATGCAGGCGTTCTGGACGCATTTCACGCCGGCGGCCCGCGCACGGGCGATGGCCTTGTCGTTGATCACGTCCTCCTGGAGCCAGAGGTACGGAATGCCAAGACTGATCACATCTTCGACGATGGGCGGGACATTTTCGGAAGACCGGAAGACGTCGACCAGGTCGATGCCTTTGGGGTATTCGTTTTTCGCTGCGGCTTGCGCGGATTCGATGTCGGGATAGCACTTGAGGCCAAGCACTTCAGTGAGCGCCGGGTTCACGGGAAACACATGATAGCCCTGCATCACGAGGTAGCGGCCGATGTTATGGCTGGCGCGCCACGACTTGTCGCTCATGCCAACAACGGCGATAGCCTGCGAGCTGCGAAGCATTTCGTTGATGATGGTTGGATCGTTCACGGTTTGGCTACTAGCTCCTGGCTTTTAGCTTTTAACTCCGACTGTGAGCACGGGACCGTTTTTCACCCAGATTTGTTAATTGCTACACGTCCAGTTCGTCATCGGGACCGGCGGAAACTGCGGTGCCGCGACGTTTGGCTAACAGGTAACCGCGAAGGAACGGCTCCAAATAGCCGTCGAGCACCTTGTCGACATCGCCGACTTCAACTTTGGTGCGATGGTCTTTGGCGATGCGGTACGGCTGCAACACGTAGGAGCGGATCTGCGAGCCGAAGTTGATTTCGAGCTTGGAGTCTTCGACCTTTTTGCTTACGGCGCGTTTCTTTTCGAGCTCATATTCATACAGGCGCGAGCGGAGCATCTTCATCGCCTTCTCGCGATTCTTGTGCTGGGAGCGCTCGTTCTGGCACTGGACCACGATCCCGGTAGGGAGGTGTGTCATGCGCACGGCGGAGTCGGTGGTGTTGACGTGCTGTCCGCCCTTGCCGCCGGAGCGATAAGTGTCGATGCGCAGATCTTCTGTCTTGATGTCGACCTGGATGGTTTCGTCGATTTCGGGCGAAACGTAAACAGACGCGAATGAAGTGTGGCGGCGCTTTGCCGAGTCGAAAGGCGAGATGCGCACGAGGCGATGGACACCGCTTTCACCGGCGAGCAGGCCGAAGGCGTATTCGCCAGTGATGGTGAAGGTGGCGGATTTGATCCCGGCTTCTTCACCGTCCTGGTAATCGTTCATTTCAGTCTTGAAGCCTTGCTGCTCGGCCCAGCGGAGATACATGCGGAGCAGCATCTCGGCCCAATCCTGACTTTCGGTGCCGCCGGCGCCGGGATGCACAGTGACGATGGCGTTGAGTGCATCGGTCTCGCCGGAGAGCATGGTGCGGGCCTCGAGCTCTTCAGTAAATGTGGCGAGGCTCTTCATGTCCCGCTCGAGATCGGCGAGGACGTCTTCGCCTTCACGGGCGAGTTCGAAGTAGGCTTCTATGTCGCCGGTACGGCGAACGAGCTCTTCATCGTCGGCGATGAGGGATTCAAGGCGTTTGCGGTCGCGCATCAAAGGTTTGCCAGCTGCAGAGTTCGACCACATTGCAGGGTCGGCAAGCTTGGTTTCGATTGCGGCTAATTCGCTGCGGAGGCGGGCAGGGTCAAAGATACTCCCGCAGGTCGCGGACTTGATCGCGTACCGGAGCGTAGGCGTATTCCAGATCAGTGATTGCCATACGTTGCTCTTAGGACCTGACTTGATAGCGAGTTGGCTGGTCGAGTTGCCGCGCATGCGACGTTCGACTGCACTGAGGCAAGTATAGCGGAGTTAGCGGGGTTAGCGGCGCTGGTTTAAGGTACCGCCCCTGCTTGCGATTTGCCTGATTTCGATCTTCAGGGACCAGGCGAGAACGACAATCGAGAGCAACACGCACAACCAGGCAAAGACGTCGCCGTGGGAGGTATAGAAGGTGACGTCGTCGCGGAAGCCATATTGGGCGGGTAGAGCGTCGGTTTGATGGCGCGGAATGCTCTGGCGGACGCGGCCGTAGGGATCGATGACAGCAGTGACGCCGTTATTGGTGCAGCGGAGAAGCCAGCGGCGGTTCTCGATGGCGCGCATGCGGGCTATGTTGAAGTGCTGCCAGGGGGCGCTGGTGTCGCCGTACCAGCCGTCGTCGCTGATGTTGACGAGGACTTCGGCACCGAGCTGAGCGAAGTGGCGAACCTCGTCGGCGAAGACGGCTTCGTAGCAGATGAAGACGCCGTAATGATGGCCGTTTAGGCGGAAGACTTTGCGGTCGGTCCCCCGCGAAAACGACGAAACGCGGCCGGTGAGCTTGTGGGCGAAGGTAAGAGTATTGGGCGAACGGAATGTATTCGCCGAATGGAACGAGATGGATCTTGTCGTAGCGGCCGATGAGACCCCACCGGCTGTCGATCACCAGGGCCGAGTTGTAGTAGGCCAGTTACCTGACCGTCGTCGTTGTAGTCCTCGCCGATATTGCCTACTACCAGTGGAGCATCGACCGATTGAGCAATAGCGGCAAGTGACTTCTGAAAGCGCGGATCGGATTGGGTAAAAGGCGCCGGCGATTCTGGCCATACGACGAGATCGGAGCGGTGGGATAGGGTGGGCAAATAACTTCGCCCTTGGGCGCACCGGTCTGCGGGATTCCGGCGATGTAGGTTTTGCATTGTTCGCCGGCGAGTCGCTGGAACTCAGCAATGTGGCTGCTCCCACTCGCCGGGACCGGACCAGTTGTTGTCGCCGCCCACGTCGAGGTTGGGCTGGATCAGGACGGCGGTGGCGGAGTGCGGCGCGGAGTGCGGCAGCAGGTTCAGCCATTCCAGCAGAAGCGATCAAAAACACTCCGGCAGCCTGAATACAGGTCCATTCCGCCGCGACCCACTCGTGGTCCTTTGGTATTCCTCAGCCGACCCATAGGCGAGAAACGCGTTCGCGGCTACGAGGAGAAAGCTGATGCCGTATACGCCGGTCCATGGGGCGAGCTGGTTTACAAACCCGTTATCGATTTGCGAATAGCCAAGTTGATCCCATGGAACGCTGGTGATGCGGGCGGCGGCGAGGTCGAGCGCAACCCAGAGGAAGGGCGCGGCGGCAAGGGCAAGGCGTGTGTTGCAGGTCGCCCGGCGGACGAGCATCAGCCCCAGACCGAAGAGGCCGAAGTAGAGGCCGAGAACGAGGCTGAATCCTATAAGTAGCAGCGTGGGCGCCCCGGTGGGCATGTCGCCGTAGTGGAGCATGGTGTCGCGGACCCAGTAGCAGTTGCCCATGTACCAGAGCACGCCGCAGAGGTAGGAGATCAAAAATGCGCGGCGAAATGGTCGGGGATGATCCACTGTGGCGGGGCTGAGGATTGCCCACAGAAGCGGGACAAGGCCAAACCACGCGAAGATGCTGCGCCAAGGGGGCATGGGGCCAGCGAGCGGGAAGGGCAACTCCAGCAACGCCGCGGACAACACGGCAGCTGCCCACATCTTCATTGAATGCCAGCGCATACAGGGTGGAGTTTAAAGCATCGGGCCGCTCAGGAGGGTGAATCCCGATTCCATGAGAAGCAATGTGCAGAGAAGACAAGCGCAGCGTTCTCAATTCTCAAGGCAACCAATGATATTCAGCAATTTCAACCGTGTTTGCGGCTGGAAAGCGATTACAATCCTTCTCATGGCCTTCGCCACTTTTGGAATTCGGCTCCTGGAACTGATGTTTTTTGTCGGTCTGGTGGGATCGGCCGTGGTGGTTCTGATCAGCTTTGTCGAAGATTTCAAGGAATTATTCGGCGAAGAGTGAAAATGCCGCGACCTATCGTGTTTCCATTGTGTTTACAAGCATTTCCGTTTAGTTGTTGACCTCCGCATCGTCCAGCACTAAACTCAGCCAAGGGCGTACGGGACAGTAGCCCTTTGGACTCTGAGCGGCAGAAACATATAGCCGCACCTTCGTGATGGCATCCACTCGAACGACCGTAGCCCCACCATCAGACCGCGTCCGGCTCATCGTGGCGTCCTCCGTGATGCTCACGTTCATCTCCTTCTGGCGTGCGGCCGCGATCGTTCTCAATGACTTAGGTTCATCGGCGTTTCTACGCAGGCGGCATTGCAGAGCATGCTGTTGGCGCAGCGGCGCCGTGGTTCATCCTCGGCATCATGCTGTTCAGCTTCGCGGTGCGCGCAGTGTACGTGGAGAGTTGCTCGATGTTCACGCGCGGCGGCGTCTACCGCGTGGTGAAAGAGGCTCTTGGCGGCACGTTTGCGAAGCTCAGCGTCTCGGCGCTGATGTTCGACTACATTCTGACGGGGCCGATCTCGGGCGTATCCGCTGGCCAATACATCACGGGCCTGATGAACGAGCTGATGAATGTGGCGAACACCAGCCACTGGCTCCCGCCGGCGCTGATGGATGCGCACGGCAACCCATTCCAGTTCGATTTGAATTACACCTCCGCGGTGTTTGCGGCGGCGGTCACCATCTACTACTGGTGGCAGAACATCAAGGGCATCGAGGAGTCGAGCGACAAGGCTCTGCGGGTTATGCAGATCACCACGGTCATGGTGATCGTTCTCTTCATCTGGGGTGCGTACTCGGTGATGGTGCGAGGCGTGCATTTGCCTCCGCTGCCGACGCCGTCCAACCTGAAATTCAGTCCAGATTCTCTCGGCTTCCTGAAAGGCACCGGGCTTCCGATCTTCGGCTTGTTCGGCATCATCATGGCCTTCGGACATTCCATCCTGGCCATGAGCGGCGAGGAGAGTCTCGCGCAGGTGAACCGCGAGATCCAGCATCCGAAGCTCAAGAACCTGAAACGCGCAGCGATCGTCATCGCGATCTACAGCCTGATCTTCACAGGCGGCGCGACGCTTCTGGCCTCAATGCTGATTCCGGATGTTCCCCGGACGCAGGTTTACCAGGACAACCTGATTGCCGGCCTTGCCATGTACATGGCCGGTCCGATGTTCTGGCGCGTAGCGTTTCGGATCTTTGTCGTATTTGTCGGATTTTTGATTCTTTCGGGTGCGATCAATACATCGATGATCGGCTCGACCGGCGTGCTGATGCGCGTGGCGGAAGACGGAGTTCTTACCGACTGGTTCCGCAAACCGCACCCGAAATTTGGCACCAGCCATCGCATTGTGAACCTCGTCTTCGGCCTGCAGATGTTCACGATCATTGTGACGCGCGGCAACGTGATCACGTTGGGCGAAGCATATGCGTTCGGCGTGATTTGGTCATTTACCTTCAACAGTCTCGCGATGCTGGTGCTGCGGTGGAAATACCACGGCGAACGCGGCTGGAAGGTTCCGCCGAATATCAAGATTGGCAAAACCGAGCTTCCGGTTGGATTGTTCTGCGTCTTTCTCGTCCTGCTTTCCACGGCCATCACGAATTTGTTTACCAAATCGATCGCGACGGTCAGCGGCGTTATTTTTGCTGCGGCATTCTTTGTGATCTTCACCGTCTCGGAGCGCCAGAATCTGCGGAAGCATGCTCTGACGGCGCGACAGATGAAGGATCACTTCCAGCTGGAACATCAGGACATCATCAGCCGAGAGTCCGTTGCGATTCGCCCAGGCGGCATCATGGTCACGATGCGCGATTCAACTAACCCGGTTGCGCTGAAATGGGTTCTGGCTCGAACCAAGACGGAAGATCGAGACGTGGTGGTGATGAGCGTGCGCATGATGGGCGCGGGCGGACCGGAGTATCTGAGCGCCGAAGACCAGAGCTTCAGCGAGCACGAGCAGATGCTGTTTACCAAGGCTGTGTCTGTCGCCGAGAGCTTCGGAAAGAAGGTCTCTCTGCTGGTTGTTCCGGCGGGCGATGTGTTCGCGGCGCTGGTGCAGGGCGCGAATTCGCTTGAGGTTGACTCGGTGGTTTCGGGGCAATCTACCTCGATGACAGCAGAGGACCAGGCGTTTCACATGGGGCAGGCATGGGAAGCTTTGCCCGAGCCAAAGCGGCAGTTCAACTTTTACGTTGTTGGCGCGAATGGCGAAACAAAGGTCTTCTATATTGGGCCGCACGCACCGACTCTCGGACCGGACGATGTGCAACTTGTACACCGCTTGTGGCTGAATATGCGACGCGATCCTTCGGTACAGGATCTGCATCACAGCGACATCATTACGTATGCCCTGACGCGGCTCGCGGGCCAGTACGCGCGTGAGAAGGTAGAGATTCTTCGCGATCTTCGGAATTATCGCGCATCGGAGTCGCCAACGCTTCGGATCGGCGGGCAAGATCTTACGGGGATTGCATCTCCATCTTCCGTTCACGATCAGCCGCAGCCAGCCAACAAGGCTCCCCGCGGCGTTTAGATGGATTGGCACAAGTTCGTTCCATCCCCACTAAAGATCGGATAGTAACCAAAAGTAACTTACGCGAAGAAACGCTATACTCCGCGCTCTGCGCCATCAATCATCCGACATGTTACTTAAGGGCAATGAAAACTGCGGAAAATTGTTTTGTCGAGAGCCGTTAGTCACGTAGTTAGTCCTCTATCTCAAGTCATTCGTTGATTTGAGATATCTGATCTATCTATCTACAAAAGCCAGTGCCACTAAAGTCAGAGCTTGTTACTCTTTTTCGTTTGTCATTGCCCTGACTATTCGGTATTGTCTCTCTCAGAAACTCAATCCTGATTTCTTGATGAGGATTTACGCGCATCCGCAGCGTCGCGGTGCGCCAGATCATCTGAGGAGGCACTGGTGGGAGTTGCGGAAATACTGCAGCATATCGATCGTGACATCGCTCAACTGCAACGGGCGCGCGCGCTGCTCACAGCCAGCAATGGCAAGGTCAGGCACGCATCGAGTAACGGCGTGGCAAAGACTGGCGGGAAAAAGCGGAAGCTCAGCCGCGAAGGCCGGAGGCGGATTGTTGAGGCAGTAAGGCGCCGCTGGGAGAATCACAGGAAAGCGGCTGCCGGGAAATAACTTGATCGTAGAGACGGCTGGAAGAGCCTTCCAGCCGTTTGTGTCTTCATTGCCGAAAGAATCGCATCAATCGTACCTAGATCGATTGCCCGGGCGCGATTTTGATGACTTCGATTGAGCCCTTCAGGAAACTTTCAAGTTGCTCCGGCGTTCCGGTCAGCGGCGGGAAGGTTCCGAAGTGGATCGGAAGGATCGCTTTAGGTTCCAGAAAGTGCGCAGCGAGGGCTGCTTCTTTCGGTCCCATGGTGTAGAAACCGCCGATGGGAAGCATGGCAATCTCCGGACGATAGAGTTCCTTGATCAGCTTCATATCGCTGAACACCGTTGTATCCCCCGCGTGATAAAGAACTGGGCCGTCGGCGATGGTAAGAACAAAGCCAGCGGCCACCCCGGCGTATTGCGTTCCGTCTTTGCCATCAACACCGGAAGAGTGCTTCGCCTCCACCATCGTGACCGCTACGTCTTCCAACTGGGCGGTTCCACCGATATTCATTCCGGTGGTAGTTCTCGGCTCCCTGCTGGCCAATGAATGCAGCCAGTTCATAAATCGCGACCACATTGGATTTGTGCTTTTTCGCGACCGGAACGGCATCGGAGATGTGGTCGCCATGACCGTGCGTGAGCAGGATGAAATGAATTTTCTCGGGTAGAGCGAATCCCTTGGGGTATTTGGGGTTGTGCTGGATAAAGGGATCGATGAGGATGTTGGTGCCTTTCGCAGTCTGGACAAGCACCGTGGCATGTCCGAGCCACGTGATGCGCGTGCCTTTCAAAGAAGTCATAGTCGCTCCAATAGGGATTGTTTCAGGAAAAGAGCAGATGGTTGGATGCGAACGGGATTCAGAATGCTGTCAGCGCGTGATGATGACTTCTGAGATGCTGTCCTTGGCTAGGAATTGACGGAATCCCGACCACTCGCTAAACAAGTCCTGGATAATGCGATTGGTAAAGGCCCGCTGAAGGGGGAACGGCTGGGCAAGCTGCATTTCCACCGTATCGCTCTCAGTGATGTGGAAACGGCAGTGTGCAGATTCTTCGGGCTGCTTCCGCGTATGAAAGAAGGCGAGGACCTGGCCACCGGGATTCAGCGCGGCGTGCAGATGGCTGACGACCGCAGGCACAAAAGGCTCGGGAAGGTAATCGAGAGCGGTCCAGAGCAGCACGATGTCGTACATCTTTCCACCGAAGTTGAGAGTCTGTTTCAGATAACCCTCGGTGTCGTAGATCGGCTTGTCGTCTTCGTCAACTCCCTTTTGCCACGTGCCGGTACACGCTTCAGTCGCCAGATCGGTCATAAAAACGCTGTGACCAAGGCTGGTGAGGTAGTTGATATTCGTGGGTGAAGTGGCGCCCGAGTCAATGATGCGAAGGCCTGGTTCGGCCTGAAGCCGCTTGCGCAGCGCCGCCCATCCTCCCGAATGACGCGGGATGCGGGGGCCGGTGGCACCGGAGCCGGCAGACTGGGTACTTTCCTTTTTATCGAACCAACCGCGAATCACTTTGAAATCCCTTTGTGCCGGGGCGCTCGCAGCGATCGACCGCCCGCCAGCACGCCGATACTAAGCATTGGTTGCCGGAACTGGTTCAGGTGTCTTGGCGCCCTGCGTGAGATCGACTTTGCCGCGAAATATGGCATTGTCTTCGACGGCGAGGCGCAGAGCGCGTACGTCCCCTTCGACCACGCAGCCGGCCCGCAGTTCTACTCGACCGGTAGCAACGATGTTGCCCAGCACCTGTCCCTGGATGAGCACGTCGCGCGCGGCAAGATCTGCGGCAATGTTTGCACTTGGGCCGATAGTGAGACGGCTCTCAGTCAGGGTTACGGTTCCTTCGACGCGCCCGTCGATGATCAAGTCTTCCCCGCCCTTCACTTCGCCACGGATCACGACGGACTTGCCAATCCGAGCAGAACCATTTTCGGTTGCCATGGATCAATTCCCTTCCAAATTATTTGAATTCAACCGACGCCAAAATGGCGCCTTCTCCGTTGCTGGAAACATTCACAAGGAGTTACCGGCGGCGCGGAAATCCGCCATCGGAACACCTCTGCGGATGCAAAAATCCCCTTCTCGAACTATAGCATCGGGGCGGAGCACTTCAATTTAAGAAACCGTAGTTTGGCGGCCCGCGTCCAAACGTAAGGAACCTCAGACAGCAACCGAAACGAGAGACGATAAACTGGTGAGAGTGGACCGCCTTCTGTCGCTTATTTTGATTTTGCCCCTGACTGCAACCGGCCAGGGTATAAATGCGCATCCGGACGAGGCGCTGGTGAAGAGAGCCCTTGCGAATGAGGCTCGGGCGGCGAGAGACGCGCAGCACCCAATGCGGTATCGCCTCGACAAATCCAGCCCCCGATTCGCTTCGACAAAGGAGATTCTCGAGACAAAAGACGGAGCGGTGGCCCGACTTGTCGCTGTTAACGGCTCGCCTTTGAGCGCGGCTGACGAACAGAAGGAACAGGCACGGCTCGATGGTCTGCTTGGCGATCCGAGTAAACAGCTCCATCGGAAGCAGGCGGAAGATGAAGACTCCACACGAGCAATGAAGGTTTTGCGGGCGCTTCCGAATGCGTTCTTATACCGCTATGCGGGCTCCGTTGGGGGACCAACCGGCGAAATGGCTAAATTCACCTTTTCGCCCAACCCGGAATTTAATCCGCCGGATCTGGAAACGGAGGTCCTGACGGAGATGACCGGCGAAATATGGGTCGATACTGCCCAGCAGCGTGTGGCGAGGCTCGAAGGCCATCTTGCAGCAGGACATAGATTTTGGCTGGGGAATTCTGGGGCGGCTCAACAAGGGTGGATGGATCGTAATCGAGCAGGCTGATGTCGGCCAGCATCAGTGGCGCATCGTGCACTTCAAGATGTCGATGAGCGGGCGCGTGGTCTTCAAGACCAAGGTCTTCGATACAACCGAAGACCAGAGCCAGTTTGTGCCGTTGCCCGTGGGCTTGAGTTATCAGCAGGCGATTCAGATGGTGCGGGCTGAAGGCGCGAACACGAGACCGGGAACGAATGCTCTGGCCAACCGATAATCTCCGACAAAAGAAAAGCGGGCCCGTCGAATCGACGGGCCCGCTTTGTTGTTTGGTACGTCCGGTCTACTTTACCTTGAGCAGGATGATGACCAAGGTGAACAGGGTGAGCGACTCGATGAGGGCAAGGCCGAGGATCAGGAAGATCATCAAGCCGCCGCGTGCGCCGGGGTTGCGGGCCAGCGCTTCGCAAGCCGAAGCCGTTGCCTTGCCCTGGCCGAGGCCGCAAAGGCCAGCCGCGAGGGCCATGCCGATGCCGGCGCCGATCGGCACCAGGTTGATTGCAGCGGAACCGCCGTCAGCGAACGCCGGAATGGCGAAGCAGAGCACGGCCAGCGCCATGAACACGTATTGAAACTTCCGCATAGTTCTCCTGCTTCCCTTGGATTTGGCCGCCAGTGGGTGGTTGAGACTCACCGAGCTGGTCCCCTCACGCTTGCAGCCGACCGTTTGTCCGGAACGGAAGCGCTCTCCGGCGGAATTCTTTTCCTCGTCATGGACGAGTGTTGGGGCACAACCCGCTTAATGCGCGTCGTGCGAGACTGCCAGCGACAGGTAGATCATCGACAGCAGCATGAAGATGAATGCCTGGATGCACGAAACGAAGACGTGCAGTCCAAGGAAGACGGATGGAACGCCAATCGGAATCAGCGAGAAGAATCCCAGAGTGAGCATGTCGCTGGCATACATGTTGGCGTAGAGACGAATTGTCAGCGACATGATGCGGGCGAAGTGGGAGACGAGCTCGATCGGAATCAGCAGCCAGGCCATCCACCAGATGGGGCCGGCGAAGCTCTTCAGGTATCCGATGCCATTTGCGCGAAAGCCCTGGTAGTTGTAGTAGAGAAACGTCGGCAAGGCCAGCCCGAGCGGCACACTGGGCGACGTAGTGGGTGCGGGCACGCCGGGAATGAGGCCGACGAGATTATTCGTCAGCACGAACAGAAAGATGCAGGTGACGTAGGCCTGGTACTTTTCGTAGCCGTGGCCGATGACCTGTTCTCCGAGGTTGCCGGTGAATTCCGAGATCATCTCGGCGACTTGCTGCGGGGGGCCGGGCTTGTCTGGCGAGAGAGTGAGCCGCACGATGACGAAAAATGCAATCAGGGCCGCCACAACGATCAGTTCCACCGTGAAGGTGTTGCTGAAGGGCGCACCGGGGTTCGCCGGATGAATGCCCAGCATCTGCATGATGGAGGTAACGAGTCCGCCGAATAGCTGATTGAGCAGGCGGGTCAAAGCATAAGGTTCAGGCATGAAGACTTGGTCTTTCCGTTTCCTTGTTTTATAGAGCGATGAGGCTTAAGATAATCCTCAATCCAGGAGGAGGCGGAGAGCTTGCCACATGATGGTGAGAGCTGCCAATCCCAAGCCACAGAGCAGCGCAACTGCCGATCCCTGGAAACACTTTAGGCTAACATAGATGGCCCCTGCGTAGAGGATGAGGCGCAGCACAAAGAAAACAACGACAGCGGGTGCACTGCGGGGCGTTTTCTGATCCTCGAGTTTGGCACGGATTACGCGTGCGAGGCGCTGCCACTCGAAGATGCTGCCGGCCGAAATCAGGGCACCGGTCATCAGCATAGCGGCATTGCGCCAGCCAGAAGCGACCAGAAGAATGATGGATGCAACTATCCCTATTATGAGAGAGTTGCGCATTGCCTTCTGAAGCATCACTTCAGCTGCATCATTGGAAAGTTCGAGCAAGGGGTGGGTATCTTGATTCATTCCAGAGGTCATTTCTGCGAGCCGGTTCTGTCCTCTCCGGAGGCATTTTGGGCGGGTGTTTCATTTCGGGTATCGCGCTCAGCCGTCAGCGCCATGCGGATCACATAGACGAGGCCGGAGATGGCTCCGAAGACGATGCCAGTGATGGCTATCCACGTCTGGTGGAAGTGTTTGTCGGCCCATGCACCAATGAGCCAGCCGACCACGGCCGCGCAGGGGAGCATGAGAGCAACCTGGAGGAGTTTCTCGGCCTGCACGACGGCTTCGACGCCACTGGACATCTTTGAGCGCGAATCGGAGTTCTTGAGTGGGCGGTGGAACGGCATCCTTCGTGTTTATACAGGATAGCGCTGCTGAAGTGCGAAGTTGCGAACGTGTGAAGTTGTGAACGCTATACTTACGGTTGGACCTTAACGATTCAGTTAGAAGGAAATACCGTGTTTGATTCGGAATTTGAGCGCAATCTTTTCGAGTTGCGCAGGGGAAAACTGGCCGAGATTGAGAAGCTGGGACAGGCTGCATATCCGAACCAGTTCCCTGCCTCGCACACTCTTCCGCAGATTCGCGCAAAATGGGGCGAAGCGACGGCCGAGACGCTGGATGCGGACCGTGTGACGGTGGCCATCGCTGGCCGCATCATGGCGATTCGCGTGATGGGCAAGGCGGGTTTTGCGACGCTGCAGCAAGGCGGCGAGCGGCTGCAGATCTATGTGCGGCTTGACGCGGTTGGCGAGCAGGGCTGGGCGCTCTACAAGCTGCTGGATCTGGGCGATCACGTCGGCGTCAGCGGGTATTTGTTCCGCACCCGGACGGGAGAGCTGAGCGTTCACGTGGAGCGGCTGACGTTTCTGGCGAAGGCGATGCTGGCGCTGCCGGAGAAATTTCACGGGCTGGCGGACGTGGAACTGCGCTACCGGCAGCGGTATGTCGACCTGTTTGCGAATCTCGAAGCGCGGGAAGTGTTTGTGAAGCGCGCTAAGGTGCTGCAGGCGATGCGACGTTTCTTTGATGAGCGCGGATATCTGGAAGTCGAAACGCCGATGATGCAGCCGATCGCGGGTGGAGCGAATGCGCGGCCGTTCAAGACGCATCACAACGCGCTGGATATGGACCTGTTTTTGCGCATCGCGCCGGAGTTGTATCTGAAGCGGCTGGTGGTGGGCGGACTCGATCGCGTGTACGAGATCAATCGCAACTTCCGCAACGAGGGTGTGAGCACGCAGCACAATCCCGAGTTCACGATGCTGGAGTTCTACCAGGCGTATGCGAACTATCACGACATGATGCAGCTGACGGAAGAGCTGATGGCGTTTGTGGCGCGCGAGGTGAACGGGACCACGATCACCGAATTCGATGGGAACAAGATCGACCTCGGCAAATGGACGCGACTGACGATGCGCGAGGCGATCCGGCAGTATTGGCCGGAAGAAGCAGGCGCAAAGCCGGCGCTTACTGCGTTTGAGTCGGCTGAGGTGCTGCAGGCGCGTATGCATGCGGCGATCAGTTCCCTGGAATCAGTAGAAGGACATACAGTACATCAGACGACGACAGAACGGTTGTCGGATTTGAAGACGATCCGGACGGCGATGAGTGCGGTCTATTACGACTCGGTCAAGGGCGCGCCGCTGGGCAAGTCGATCTACAACCTCTTTGAGGCGGTGGTGGAGCCGTTCCTGGTGCAGCCGACGATTATCTACGATTACCCGACGGTGGTTTCGCCTCTTTCGAAGGCGAAGCCAGACGATCCGGAGCACGTGGAGCGGTTTGAGTTCTTCGCGGGCGGATTCGAACTGGGGAATGCGTTCAGCGAGTTGAACGATCCTGCGGAGCAGCACAAGCGATTTGAGCAGCAGCTTGCCGAGCGCGATCGCGGCGACGATGAGGCGCACCAGATGGACGAGGACTACGTGCGTGCGCTGGCTTACGGCCTGCCGCCGACCGGGGGCGAGGGTATCGGCGTGGATCGCCTGACCATGCTGCTGACCGGGTCGAAGTCGATTCGCGATGTGATCCTGTTCCCGCTGATGCGAGACAGGGAGTCAGGGGTCATGAGAACAGGGATCAGGACGAAGCAGCCGCCGGCTTCGAGCTAGGGGCTTAGCCAGGAGCTGTTTTGAAAATTCTTTTTGTCGGCGATATCTTTGGCAGCGCGGGACGCAGGATTGTGCGCGAGCACATTGGCCATGTGCGCGAGGCGCACGATGTCGAGCTTGTCGTGATCAATGCGGAGAATGCTGCGGGCGGTTTCGGTGTGACGCCGCAGATTGCGGAAGAGCTGTTCGACCTGGGCGCCGACGTGCTCACCACCGGCAACCACGTTTGGGATAAGCGCGAGCTGCTGGATTATTTGAATTCTGCTGCTGCCGAGAGCCAGGAGCGGCCGCGGCGCGTGCTGCGGCCGGCGAACATGCAGCCGGGGCTGCCGGGATATGGCGTCTTTGAAGGCGTGACGCGGAGCGGAGTTGAATACGCGGTAGTCGACTTGATGGGAAAAGTGTTCATGAGTGGCACGAACGATCCCTTCAATGCGGCCAATGGCTTGCTGGCAGGAATCAAAGCGAAGGTGATCGTAGTCGATTTTCACGGCGAGGCGACAAGCGAGAAAGTTGCGATGGGCTGGCATCTCGACGGACGCGTGACCGCCGTGCTGGGCACGCACACTCACATTCCAACCGCCGATGAGCGCGTCCTGCCGGGCGGCACGGCGTATCAGACCGATGTGGGCATGAGCGGCCCATACGACAGCGTGATTGGCGTAGAGAAGGAACTGGTGCTGCACCGGTTTCTGACAGGGATGCCGGGCAAATTCGAAGCCGCCAAGGGAAATCCGAAGATGTGCGCGGCGCTGATTACATGCGATGCCGCAACGGGGCGCGCTTCGGCAATTCAGCGGATCATGCTTGGAGAGTGAGAGATCCATAAGCAGATTCTTCGCTCACCACCCCCAAACTGAAGTGCGTTTGGGGCCCCGTTCGACTCAGAATGACACCCTCAATGAATTCGGATTCAGGACACTAGTTCTGCCCGGACTGGGGCACTGGCCAGGTTCGAGAGACGGCTGACTTCTGCGACGCTGGGTTCGCCGTCATCATGGATGCCGGCCTGTGTGTGGCCTTGATCAACTTTCCCTGACGCGTGAAGGTCATGGACCACTCCATCGCATGCGGCCGAGCAGCGGCGTCGTCAAAGCGGAGCACTTGCATTCCGTGAGCCTGCATCTCGACATCCATGGCCGCGGTGAGTGCGGGGATGGGTTTGTGCACGGCGGGCTCCGCATCGAGCGGCCGAATCTGGGGCTGAGAACCAGCGAGTGCTGCGTAGCAGAGCGCGTTTCCAAGCCAGTCAGAGTTTGCGGTTTCCCCCTCCTCGGCTCGAATGTGATTGAAAGCCGCGATGGTAAGCGCGTTGATGGGAGCGGGCGAAAAGAGCGAGTAGCCGCGCTTGAGGATGGGTATAATGCGCAACCGTCCTTCGCCATTGCGGGGAATCGAGGCGGAAAAGACGCTCATATCGCCGGTACCGTTGTTGCGCGTGTATTGCAGGAAGAGATGATTGGGGAAGGTCGGGCAGACGATCTGGCGGTAATTCCAATCGCTCTGCTGAAATTCCAAACCGGCGAATCCGGCGTGCTCGGAAATGGAGGATTCCGCGTCGGCAAGCAGGAGACGATCCTGCTGTGTCAGCTGGTCTGCTGATCGAAACTCAACGGTGTACATGGGCGTCCGGCGAGTTGCAACCGTCGAGAACGGTCTGGGTTGAACCGGATCGGGAACGATCCTCTCGCGCTTTGAGACCTGCGCGTCCTGGCTTTGTCCGTGCAAGGCCGCTGAAAGGACACAAAGGGCCGTCAATAGAGTCGCTGCGAGCCAGGTGGGGGAAATACGGAAAGGCACCATGCTGCCTCAAGATTACCATCGCGGTCAGACGAGGGCGGAAACACGAAGGGCAGCCTGTGGCAGGCTGCCCTTCGATTCACCAGGAGCGAACGCGGGTTATTGCTGCGTGTGTGTTGCTGGGTGGTGGCCCGCCGCCGGTTTGTGCGCCGCAGGCTTCTTGGCGGTCTGCAGGATGCCGTCCTTCAGCACGATCTGCGCGCTGGCAGCGGCAGTTGCCGAAGCTGGAATCTGCGTGTAGGTGTCATAAGTTCCGTCCAACTCGGGACCGCCGTCCTTGAGCAGCTTGAGCTCTGAACCGACAGCCGGGATTTCCTTCTCCGGAATCGGTTCCTTCATGTTGACGATGAAGTCAGCAGTCTTGGCGTCCTTGGAGTCCTGGGTCACCGCGACCTTGATCTGGTTGGCATTCGACTCGATCACGGTGCCTGGGACAGGCGTGTCCTTGCCCTGCAGGAGAGCCCAGAGCTTGTCGGCGTCTTCCTTGCTTCCGACGGAGAGCACGGTTTCCTTGTCGGCGAGCGCCAGGGTATTCAGGTCAGGCGTGGTCGCGATCAGTTCGTGGATCTGCTCTTCAGGCGTCTTGGCCTGCGCAACATTCAGGGTTCCCGGCGGGAAGAGAGTGGCTGCGGCCTGGGTCTTCAATGCATCCAAGCCGGTCAGATCCCCGTGGTACTTCTTGTAGTAGTACTCGAGCTGAGGCTCGATCTGGCTCTTGAAATTGGCGGGAGCGAAGTTCCATGTGCGAGCGAAGAACCAGCTGGCCAATAAGTAGTCCTGTGCAGCCTTGTCTTTTGCAGCCTTGGCAGCCGCCGCCAAAGCAGCGTCGCCTGGAGCCGCCTTTAGCCTTGTCGGCAGCTTCTCTGGCGGCCTGAGCGTCTACGAGTTGCAATTTTACGTAGGCGAGAGCAAGCTGCAGGGTGTCGCCCAGAGCTGGTCCGCTCGTGGTCGCTCCCGGAGGATACAGCATGAGTTCCTTGCGATACTCATCGACCGCGGCCGCCGGGTCCTTCTTGCCCACCATGTCATCAACCGCAATGGCGGAATGGAAGAACGGAGCCGTTGCATCGGTCTGCTTCTTCCAGTCGTCGTCGGACATGCCGGCAGGCTTGGTCGCCGTCAACCCCTTCTGAGCGAGTGCCGCTGCATCATCGCAGGTCTGCTGGTCCGAAGTCTTTGCGCACTGATTCTTCTTGATGAATACCGAGATGTAGATCGCCTTCAGGTTACCCGGGTCGACCTGCAGCATGCGGGAGGCCGCGCTCAGCGTCTTGTCCGTGTCGCCGAGTTGCTGATAAGTGTCGATCAGTGTGTCGAGCATGGTCTTCTTGACGACGCTTTGTGGGTACTTGGTCAGGAAGTCCTCAATAGCTGCGGCCTTGGCCTTGGGGTCAGACTGTGTTGTGGCCATTTGATAGGCGTTGTATTCGGCGGGATCCTTGATTTGAATCGTGGATTGATCCTGCGCGCGCAGCGTGTGTGCGGGAACGAGGCTTAAGCTCGCCATCGCCATCACAGATGCAAAGACAAACTTCTTCATTCAGTGCTCCTGGGAGATGCGGAAGTGTAATCGGTACTCAAGCACTCGCTCGCGGTTTCGTCAGTCCGTTCTGGTAGGCGATGAGCCAAACTGTGGCGGAAGACATTCCCACGATGTCCAATGCGGTATTGGGAGGATTATAGAAAGCCCTGCCCAATGTGACAAGGCAATCCATTCGACAAAAAGACCAGACGCCTCGAAAACGGCACACATTGGGGGTTATTGGCTCAACCGGAGACGAATGGGAAAGGAAAGACTACAACTTGTCCGCGGTTGGAAGCCTTGCGGAATCGATGGCCGCCCCCTGGCGCATCGCATTATCGCTTAGACACCAAATCCTTGAAAAGTGTTTCCTGAATGTTTCAAGGCGGTGTTTTCGTGGGCGAAACGGTTACTGCAGAAGTCGAACCAACTCGGCCTGCTCGGCAAGAAAAGCATCGTGGCCGTGGGAACTGGTCATTTCGCGATACTCGGCGAGCACGCCGGCGGAGCGAATCAACCCGGCAAAGTCGCGGACTGACTCCGGCGGAAACAGCCAGTCCGAACTGATCCCAATGAAGGTGAGGCGGGCGCGAATCCTGCCGAATACCTCCTTTGCCGACGAATGGCCATTGAGGGGGTCCCAGGTGTCCATGGTGCGCAGAATGGCGAGATAGGAATTGGCGTCGAATCGCTGGATGAACCGCTCTCCCTGGTGATCGAGGTAGCCGGCGATGTCGAACCGGCCGCCAATGAGGCCGCCGCCCTGGTTATCGAGGCTCCAGGGTTCTCGCCGTTTCGGTTGGGATTGCGGGAAAAGCGCTCGTCAAACAGCCCGGCAGACTTGTAGCTGAGCATGCCGATCTGGCGGGCCAGAGACAGGCCGAGGTGCGGCTGACGCTGCGGCAGATAGTAACCGCTGTCCCAGTCCGGGTCGTTCTGGATGGCCTGGCGCTGGAGGTGATTCAGAGCCAGCCCCATGGCGGACAAAGGAGCCACGGCGATGATGGCGGCACGCTCGACGCGCGCGGGATCGTGGATGGCCCATTCGAGGGCCTGCATGCCGCCGATGGAGCCGCCCAGGATGAGGCGGAGCCGACGGATACCCAGGGAATCAAGAAGCTGGGATTGAGCGCGGACGTTGTCGCGGATGGAGACGAGTGGAAAATCGGGGCCGTAAACCAGGCCGGTTTCCGGATCGACGGAACCGGGACCCGTCGAGCCGTAGCAGGAGCCAAGCAGATTGATGCAGATGACGAAGTCATGCTCGAGCGACAGAACGGCGCCGGGGGCGAAGATCTCAGGCCACCAGTCGCCGACGCGCGCAGAGCCGGAGAGCGCATGGCAGATGAGCACGGCGTTGTCGCGGGCAGCATTGAGACGGCCGTAGACGGCGTAGTGCAGCGTGGGCTGCGCCAGCGTGCGCCCGCTCTCCAGCATCAGGTGCTGGTCCAGCACAAAGTCGCCTTCATACGTGGGCTCAAGAGCAGGCGACCGGGCCGGTGCTGGGCCCGACCCGGTAACGGCTTCGGTCATAACACTCATTGTGCCGTATGAACCTCGGTGGCGGCAGCGCCGGTGAAGGCGTGGCCGTTGGCTGCGACAATAGCCTGGTCGAGATCGGCGACGATGTCGCGGATGTCCTCGATGCCGACCGAAAGGCGCACCAACTCGGGAGTAACGCCGGTCGCCGCCTGCTCTTCGACGGACAGTTGCTGATGGGTCGTCGATGCCGGATGGATGACGAGCGATTTGGCGTCGCCGATGTTGGCCACGAGCGAGAAGAGCTCGAGCGAATCGATCAATTTCTTGCCGGCTTCGTAGCCGCCCTTGATGCCGAAAGTGATGAGCGCACTCTGGCCGTTGGGCAGGTACTTCTTTGCGCGTGCGTAGTAGGGGCTGGACTCGAGGCCGGGATAATTCACCCAATCCACGCCAGGATGCTTTTCGAGATGACGCGCGACGGCCAGTGCATTTTGCGAATGACGTTCGAGGCGGAGGTGGAGCGTCTCAATTCCCTGCAGCAGCAGGAAGGCGCTGTGCGGCGAGAGGGCGGCGCCGGTGTCGCGCAGGCCCTGGACGCGGGCCTTGAGGATGAAGGCGAGCGGACCGAATGCGTCGGTATAGGAAAGGCCGTGGTAGGAAGGATCGGGATCGGTGAACTCCTTGAAGCGGCCGGAGGCGGCCCAGTCGAACTTGCCGGCATCGACGATGACGCCGCCGATGGTAGTGCCGTGGCCGCCGAGGAATTTGGTGGCCGAGTTGACGACGATGTCAGCGCCCCACTCGATGGGACGGACCAGGGCCGGGGAAACTGAAGTGTTGTCGATGACGAGCGGCAGGCCGTTTTCGTGGGCGATGGCAGCGAGCTTTTCGATGTCGACGACGTCGAGCTTGGGGTTGCCGAGGGTCTCGGTGTAGATGGCGCGGGTCTTCGGGTTGATGGCGGCGCGCAGGCCGTCGAAATCGTCGGCGTCGACGAAGCGCACGTTGATGCCGAGACGCGGCAGCGTGTAGTGGAACAGGTTGTAGGTGCCGCCATAGAGCGACGTGGTGGAGACGATCTCATCGCCGGCGGCAGCCAGGGTGGTGATGGTGAGCGTTTCCGCGGCCTGGCCCGAGGCCGTTGCCAAACCTGCAGCGCCGCCTTCGAGGGCCGCTACGCGCTTTTCAAGCACGTCGGTCGTGGGGTTCATGATGCGCGTGTAGATGTTGCCGAATTCCTTCAGCGCAAAGAGGCGGCCGGCGTGATCGGCATCCTGAAACAGGTAGGACGTGGTCTGGTAGATGGGGACGGCGCGGGAGCCGGTGGCGGGGTCGGGCGACTGGCCGGCATGAACGGCGAGAGTGGCGAGGTGCTGTTTCTTCTCTTCGGGCATTGTGATCTCCTTCAGATTTCGTATCGGGTTGAGGTGCGGCGGGGACGGGACTTTCAGAGAGCCGCACCCAAGCCGCAAATGCAAAAGCCCGAATCCTTTTCTGGATCCGGGCCGCCTGGTTCTTGAATCGGTTGCGACTAGCGCATTCGCCGCTCAGAAGCCACACGGATGGATCCGCATGCACAACACATGCACATGGCCATGACCTCAATCCGGTGGTGAGCTGAGTTCAGCATTGAAGGCAGTATCGCGGATGGCTGAGTTGCCTGTCAAACTTGAATTTCCGCGATTGATCGCCGACCGTCGATCTGATCGCTACTCATCGGCCTTCCAGACGTAAGCTCCGGGCTGCGGTAGTCCGATGTGTGCGAGCACGCGGAAGGCGAATTGTCGCGCCATTTCGGTTGAGTCGACGGGCTTGTTGTAGAACGCGGGAATGACGGGGAAGATGACCGCACCGGCTTCGGCAGCGAGCGACATATTGCGCAAGTGAATGCGGTTGAACGGGGTCTCGCGCACGCAGAGCAGGAGCGGACGGCGCTCCTTCAGCGTCACGTCGGCGGCGCGGGTGATGAGCGAGTTGGCCAGGCCGTTGGCAATGGTGGCAAGCGTGCCCATGGAGCACGGCAGGATGATCATGCCGTGCGAGGGATAGCTGCCGCTGGCGATGGAGGCGCCGATGTCGGAGTCGGAGTGCTGGGTGATCTTGGCGGGCGCGGTGCCGAGCAGTTTCTCGAGCAGGTTGGTGCGCCCGGAGATGCCGAGTTCTTCCGCCATCACACGCAGCGAATTCTCTGACGCGACAAAATGTATCCGAGCCACACGCGCATCCGCTTCAAGAGCGCGAAGTGCTTCGCGGCAGAGGATGGCGCCTGAAGCGCCGGTGATGGCAACGGTGAGATTTACGGCTTCCACGTGCGAGTTCCCTTTCCGAGCTTCAGCATCGCATCACTTCTGCGCTTCGATGGCTTTCTTGGTGTAGGTGGTGAGAAAGAGTTTGGTCCAGTTGTCGCCTTGTTTCATCTCGAGCAGAAATGTCAGGGTATTTTCGGAGGGGCTTTGATAAGTGGCGCGCAGCACGGGTCCCGGACCAGAGGGACTGCTGAGCAGGATGAGCTTGTTTCCTGATAGATCGCCGGCGAGTTCGCTGGGGTGGGTGGAAGTGTCGTTGAACCACCACGCGGTGTATTTTCCTGATTGCTTGTCGTAGGAGATAAAGTGGCGGGTGTCGGTCGGCTTGCGACCGGGCAACGTGGTGGAAAGCATCTCGCAGAGGTATTTGCCGGCGATTCCGATCTCGATGCGGTCGGTTGCATCGCCCACCATTGCAGGTCCGCCACCTGTCTCGAAATTCTGTTTGCCGGACCAATCGCCTTTCATGAATGACAAGTTGTCGAGCGGGTTGGCCGGGGATTGGGCCTGCTGCTGGCCATATGCCAACACAACCGAGCATGCAAAGAGTAAACACACAAAAAGTTTCATCGACCTCTCCTGTGGAAGAGACGATACCAGAGCGGGTTCTTCAGCCTCGCTTCGGTGTCCTCATCCCGCTTGCCCTCGTTCCACTCCTGCATCAGAAGCGCGTACCCATCGGAGACCCCATAATTCTCCAACCGCTTCTTCTCATCAAACGCCTGCTGATGCTCGCCGGCGTTCCAAAGCACGCGAAACAGCATGACAGACGAGATCTCAGACTCCGGCGAAAGCTTCACCGCCACCCGGCCGTGATCGATCGCCTCGCGATGCTTCCTTTCCCGCGACAGCACCCAGGCGTAATAGCAATGCACAATCGACGCTTCGGGAAACTCCTCCACCAGCGCCTTCATCCACTGCTCGGCTTCCTCGAGCTCCTCATCGGCCGCGTTGACGACTTCCTCAATCGTGTTCAGCACCCGCTCTGCCGCGTGATCGGGAATCTGGCTCATGACGTCTACTCCCCGAGCACCCGCTTGAATATCGCGTCAACATTGCCGAGTTGGCGCGTGTAGTCGAAGGTGCGGGCGAGTTGGTCTTTGCTGAGAAGCGCCGTGATGGCCGAGTCTTTGGCGACTTCATCGCGGAAGACGAGGTCGTCTTTCCATGCGCGCATGGCATGGCCCTGCACGAGGCGGTAGGCGTCTTCGCGCAACATGCCTGCTTCGGCGAGATCGAGCAGCAGTTGTCCTGAAAAGATGAGGCCGCCGGTGGACTCGAGATTCTTTTTCATGCGCTCCGGATAAACGAGGAGACGTTCGATGAGGTCCGTCGTCTTGAAGAGCAGGTAGTCCGCGAGGATTGTTGAATCGGGAAAGATGATGCGCTCGACCGAAGAGTGGGAGATGTCGCGCTCGTGCCAGAGGGCGATGTCTTCGAGTGCCGCCTGGGAGTTGCTGCGCAGCACGCGGGCAAGGCCGCTGATCTGCTCCGAGGTGATGGGGTTCTTCTTGTGCGGCATGGCCGAGGAGCCCTTCTGCTTCTCGCTGAAGTACTCCTGCGCCTCGCGGACCTCGGTGCGCTGCAAATGGCGAATTTCGACGGCAATCTTGTCGAGGGTGCTGCCGAGGATGGCTAATGTGCCGATGTAGGCGGCATGACGGTCGCGCTGAATGACCTGCGTGGCTACGGGGGCAGGCTTGAGGCCGAGGCGCGCGCAGATGCGCTCTTCGTGTTCCGGCTTGAGGTGGCCGAAGGTGCCGACGGCGCCGGAAAGTTTGCCGACGCGCATGTCTTCGGCGGCTGCCTCGAAGCGGGTAAGGTTGCGCTGCATCTCCGCATACCAGTTCAGCAGCTTGAGACCGAAGGTCGTCGGCTCGGCGTGGATTCCATGAGTCCGGCCGATGGTGGGCGTGTGCTTGAACTCAATGGCACGATGCTTGAGTACCGCGAGCAGAGACCCGATGCCCTGTTGAATGAGCTGCGACGCCTCTTTTACCTGCAAGGCCTGCGCCGTATCGACTACGTCGTTCGACGTCAGGCCATAGTGCAGCCAGCGAGAGGACTTGCCGTCCAGGCCTTGTTTTTGGAGAGACTCCGCTACTGCTGTCGTGAAAGCGATGACGTCGTGCTTGACTTCGGCCTCAATTTCGGTGACGCGGGCTGTATCAACAGTGGCTCTTGTCGCGATGTCTTCGGCGGCGCTGGCTGGGATCACACCATACTCGGCAAGAACGGTGCTCGCAGCCGCCTCCACCTGGAGCCAGCAGCGGTACTTGTTTTCTTCAGTCCAGATGCGGCCCATCGCGGGGCGGGTATAGCGCTTGATCAAGGGCACGCTCCTCTGATGGCCATGCTTATGGCCGATGCCAACTCTTGATTGTACGGTTAAGCAGCCTAGGTGCGCTGAATGCCGAATCGCTTGTGGAGCTCGTCGTAAAGCAAGCCGCGACCCGGTTTGTAGGGCTGAAACCACTCGCCATCGATCACGAGTTGCGGAATAGCCCGCTTGCCGACGTGGCGAATAACTTCGGCCGAGGCCGCCGGATCGGAATCGACATTGATTTCGGTGTATTCGATCCCATGGGTCTCAAGGAATTGTTTGGCCGCGCGGCAATCTCTGCACCATGCCGCCGTGTAAACCTGCACCTTCATATCTCCATTTTACTTTGCCCGGCTGATACCATTTTCCCGTGACCGCAGAGGAAATCAAACATCTACTGAATCTCCATCCGCACCCCGTGGAAGGCGGGTATTTCCGGCGTACTTTCACTTCGGCGGCAAACGTGAATCTGCCTCGCGGAACTCGCCCGCAGGGCACAGCAATCTACTACCTGCTGGAAGCAGGCATCTTTTCGGAACTGCACCTCCTCGACTCGGACGAGATGTTCCACTTCTATCTCGGCGATCCGGTGGAGATGCTTCAGCTCTACCCCGACGGCGGCTCCGCCGTTTTGACTCTTGGACATGGTTTAGAGGCTGGACAACATGTGCAGTTGCTGGTTCCAGCGGGAGTGTGGCAGGGCATGCGGCTGATCGGGAATGGTCAGATGGCGCTGCTGGGCTGCACGGTGGTGCCGGGGTTCAATTACGCGGATTATCACAATGCGAGTTGCACGGAACTGGCGGCGAAATGGCCGGAGGAGGCGGAACGGATCAGGGCGCTGACGCGAAGTTAGCGGAACCACCGTTCGAGTCAAAACAACCGAGCTAGCGCCGATCGCGGAAGAAGCTGCGAAGCAAATCCGCTGATTGGTCGGCCAGCATTCCCTGCTCTAATTTCATCTGGTGGTTGAGCTGGGGGTGGTTGATGATGGACAGCACCGATCCGCATGCGCCCGCTTTCGGATCGGCTGTGGCATAGACCAGCCGGTCGAGGCGTGCGTGAATCATGGCTCCGGCGCACATGGCGCATGGCTCCAGCGTGACGAAAAGGCTGCAGCCATTGAGGCGGTAGTTGCCGAAGGTGCGGGCAGCCTGGCGCAGGGCAACGATTTCGGCGTGGGCCGTAGGGTCGGTGGTGCGGATGACGGAGTTTTGCCCGCGGGCGATCATTTCGCCCTGGCAAACAATGACAGCCCCGATAGGCACTTCACCGGCTGCGTTGGCCTTGCGGGCTTCGGCGAGTGCCTCTCTCATGGCTTCCAGATCCGAGATCATGGCTTCGATGTTAGTGCTAATGGCTGCTGTTGCGTCATGCAATGCAGGGTGCCAAGTCCCCATACGAGATCAACGGCGTGGATGCCGATGACGGCGCGATCGGGGAAAAGGTCAGCCAGAATTCCGAGGGCGATCCGGTCGTTCGGATCGTGGAAGGTCGGTACGAGGACAACACCGTTGGCGATGTAGAAGTTGGCATAGCTGGCGGGAAGACGCTGGTTTCGAAAAACGACCGGACGCGGCAGAGGCAATTCGACGAGGGTGAACTGCTTGCCGTCGAGGGTGCGTGCAGCTTTGAGGCGAGCAAGATTCTCGGCGAGGGGTTCGTGGTTGGCGTCCTTCGTATTTGGCTCGACAGCGGTAGCAATTGTCGACGGGCCGACGAAGCGGGTGATGTCGTCGACGTGGCCGTGAGTGTCGTCACCGGCGATTCCGCGGCCGAGCCAGATGACCTGCTCGATGCCAAGATAGTCGTGGAATGCACGCTCAAGTTGTTCGCGGCTGACGCCGGGATTGCGCTGCTGCATTTGGCTGAGCAGGCATTCTTCAGTTGTCAGCAGGATGCCCTGGCCGTTGGTATCGATGGAGCCGCCTTCGAGGACGAGCCGGTGTTGCTCGCCCGCAAGATCAATGCTTGGCTGCCACTGCGGCAAACCTAACAATTCAGCTGCTCGGCCTGGAATCTGGTCATCGAGGTGCCAATCGGGATACTTGGCCCAGGCGTTGAAGCGCCAGTCAGTAAGGGCTACTCGCCCCTGTTCGTTTCGGATGAAAATCGGACCTGAATCCCGCAACCAAACGCGGTCGGTGGGCCACCCGTGGAAGCTGACGTTGTCGAGGTTGGCGTGGGCGCGTTTGAGGATGCTGGTGGCGCGGCGCTGTTCTTGATCGTCCTGCACGAGAAGGTGGACACGCTCCTGAGCGGCGAGTAGGCGGATGATTTCGGCATAGAGCCATGGGATGGCCTGGAACTTTCCGGGCCAGTCCTCGGGGTTGTGCGGCCAAGCGAGCCACGTAGCCTCGTGAGGCTCCCATTCGGCAGGCATGCGGTAGCAGAGTTGTTCAGGTGTTTCTTTCATTTCTCCCGCTATATGACTCATTGGTTATGATTTCTTATCCATCAAGCGATGAGGCTGCCCGAAGGATGCGCGCCCAGGTTACTTGGCATCTCCGTTAATGCTCGAATCGAGGAAGCGGCTGGATATAGGCGCGTAGGCGTCGATGCGGCGGTCGCGGAGGAAAGGCCAGTTGCGGCGCGTGTCTTCGAGGAGTGCGAGGTCGGCTTCGCCGATGAGGATTTCTTCTTCTGTGTGCGAGGCCTTGGCAATGATTCGGCCGAAAGGATCGGCGAGGAAGCTGCCACCCCAGAATTCCAGGCCGGGGCCACTGGCGCGATTGCCGCGGATGTCACCGTTCTCATGGCCGACGCGATTTACGCCCGCCACATAGACGCCATTGGCGATGGCGTGCGCGCGCTGGATGGTCTGCCAGGCATCGTATTGCGCCGCGCCGAACTCCTCCTTTTCTGCAGGGTGCCAGCCGATGGCAGTGGGGTAGAAGAGGACTTCGGCTCCCTGCAACGCGGTCAGCCGGGCGCCTTCGGGATACCACTGGTCCCAGCACACGAGCGTTCCCACCCGACCGAACGCCGTATCGACGGCCTTGAAGCCTAGATCGCCCGGGGTGAAATAGAACTTTTCGTAGTAGAGAGGATCGTCGGGGATGTGCATCTTTCGATAGACGCTGATGATGCCGCCGTCCTGGCCCAGGGTGACCGCGGTGTTGTGATAAAGGCCGGGAGCACGGCGTTCGAAAAGCGAAGCGACAATCACAACACGGGTTTCACGGGCGACTTCGGCCAGCCGCGTGGTCGACGGACCAGGAATCGGCTCGGCCAGATCAAATAACTTGATGTCTTCGCGCTGGCAGAAGTACTGGGCGCGAAAAAGCTCGGGCAGGCAAACAATGTTGGCCCCGCGTTTTGCCGCCTCGCGGATATGTGCGATGGCTGACTCAAGGTTTGCATCAGGGTCGGGGCCCATCCGCATCTGCACCAGGCCGATTTTGTATTTACGTGGAGTTTCCATGGTTACAAAGATTCCTCTATGACAATTCTTTGTGCCTAACACGACGAGGCCAACCCCGGACAGCGGGATTGGCCTGAATCTCGCGAGGAAGACACGACGTTGCATCCGCCGAGCTCACGTCTCCAAGAGTCTGCTGCATGCAATGCCCTACTCTTCGAGGATCAGGACTGCGGCAGCGATGGTTGTCGTCCACAGGCCGCGCTTGTCGCCGACGGCTGACTGGGTCACGTTGCTGGTGCGCACAATCTTATTGGAGATGCGGTAGATCTCCTTCTTCTCGTCCCAGCTCTTGTCGGGATCGAAGTCCACATCGAGGGTGGTAGCCAGCATCTCGGCGGCAAGCTCTTCGGCGTATTCGCCTGCTTGCTCCTCCGTCTCGCCAAAGCTGTGATGTTCGCTCAGGTAGCCGTAAGCGTCCCGATCCGCGGGAATGGCAACGCCGATGCTCGACACCAGCAGGCGGTGAGGCTCGCGGGTGGAGTTTTCTGCGATAACTGCGAAGACGACCTCGCCGTGATCGAGATACTTGAGTCCCTCTTTGCGCGAAACGACTCTGCAACGAGGTGGAAAGATGGAGCTAACGCGCACCAGGTTTTGCGAGGCTATGCCGGCATCCCGAAGGGCTAGCTCAAACGAAGTCAAACGCTCTTTGTGTTTGCCGACGCCCTTGGTGAAAAAAAGCTTCTTCGGGACCATGTTCTTTCCCAATTTCTATGTACCCTCCGTGAAGTTGGCGATGGGTGATTTGCTGAACATACCCGCACGAGTTTATCGCATGTCGATGGCCCGCCATAGCGGTATCTGCGATTTAATCTGGAGTTCACTTGCCGGGAGTCAAAGGGGTTACGGGTGCGAGGTGGAACTGACCTTCAACGGCTGGAAGATTTGAGCAATTTTCGGCCGACAGCGGAACTTTTGCGGTGGGGCGGAGTCTGAAAAGGAATGAAGTTGTCTATCATTCTCGGTGTTTCTGTGCTCAGCACCACGTTGGGCTGCGCGTTTGCTCAGGCCCAAGAGTACGCTGCTCCGTCCGGGCCACCCCCGGCGAGCGCGAATCGCGACGCAGATCCCGTGCCGTTGGAATGGGTTCCACCCGCATTGACGCAGCTCAGTACGGAGGCGCCCGTGAAGTCAAACTTCACCCTTGACCGAACTCTGCTTGGAGTGGCGGCCGGGCTGATTCCGGATTCGGATGCACCGACGCGGCAGGCGATCAATAAGCTCGACGGCGTCAGCGTCCACACCATGCGCTTCAGCGATGCCGGAATTCCGGACGAGAGTGCGGTCGAGACGATCCGGGCCGCTTACCACCTCCGCGGATGGAAGCACCTGGTGACGACCTCAGACCACGGTAGCCCGGTGCATAACGGAACGACTGACGTCTGGGTTGTGCTTGATGGCGCGAATGTGCGCGGCGCTGTGGTTCTGGCAGAAACGCCACGGAGCCTGACGCTGGTGACAGTGGCCGGGAATCTGAGCCCGGTGGACCTGATGCATCTGCGTGGTCATTTCGGAATTCCACGATTCGATGCGGGCGACTTCAAGAACGCGCCGGCGCAGTAGGTTCGCTGGCAACGAAGTACAAGTTTAGCGGAAACCTCTTCCGAACTGTGGGCGATCGAGATCTGGGATAGCCGTCTCGATAGCCGCGGCAGTTCGGGTGGTGGCTTAGAACGCCGGAATTGACCTTGTGTAGCGATTGCGCGCAAAATTCCCTTGATAGCGAGGGGAGGTTTTTCCCGTGCGATCAACCTGTGGTCCGCATTTGAAGTTGACGGCGTTGCTCGTCGGTTTGACCTTAACGCTAAGCGGTTGCGGTGGCACTAAGAGTAGCTCGGGTGGCAATACGTCCGCGTCTCAGGCCTCGGAGTTTCTATACGCACAGGGTAATTTGGACATCCGTTCGTTCGCGATTGATTTGAACTCGGGAAAGTTGACGCAAAGTCAAACGATTGCATCAACGAGTAACACTACGACGGGCGTGACCGGAATTGTTGCAACGTCCCCGGCAAACTATCTTTATGCCATCGACCCTACCGACAATGGGGTGGAAGCTTTTTCTATTGGAACCAACGGAACGCTCTCGGTGATCAGCGGCTCTCCGTTTCAGCTTCCATCGAATATTTTGCCTGGCTCACTTTCGATTTCAGGGCTGGCCGTCAGTCCAAGCGGAAGCAATTTGTACGCGTTGAACGGAATCGATAAATTTATAACCGGATATCGGGGAGTTTCGGGAACCGGAGCTTTGACGCTCATGCCGAGTCCGTTCAACACGGGCACCCTGACCCGGCCTGAGCAAGGGATCGTCGATCCAAGCGGGCAGTATCTATATGTAAGCAGCAACGTCATCAACGTCCCGGGCTCATCTTCTGGCTCTCTGTCGGGCGTGCTGGGGTATTCGATTGATGCTTCTACGGGAAACCTCACGCCCTTAGCGAATTCGCCGTTTGGAATGCCGAGCAACGGCCAGCCGACACAATTGGCTTTCGATCCAACTAGCCATTTCTTGTATGTGGTCCTTACAAGCTCGAGTTCTATCGCAGGATTCGTCAAGGATCCGATGACTGGAGAATTAACGGCGATGGCAGGGTCACCCTTTCTGAGTGAATCGGCCGCCAATCCGCAAACGGTTGCGATTGCGGTCCATCCATCGGGAATGTTTCTCTACGCGCTCAATGTGAGCGCCAAGAACCTTTCCGCGTTCACGATCGATTCGACCACGGGCGTTTTGTCACCGATTGCTGGATCACCTTTTGCGGCTCCCAACGCTGGAGGGACAGCTATTGAGATCGACCCGTCGGGAAAGTATCTATACGTCGCCGCATATGGCACCGGAGCAACGAGTACAGCACTCGATTCGATGCTGATTTACAACGTGAACGCCACAACGGGCGCGCTTTCGCAGGTGAGCGGTTCACCTGTTGCAATGCCGGAAACCATATACAGCTTCACGATTGTGCAGGCCCCATGACGATTACACACAGATCACTCGACGCGCCGAGTGCCCAAGCTGGGCAGTTCACAGCCTCAATGCAGAAACGAAAATCGCCTCCGTTGCCACCCGTAATTTCAAGGTGATAGCCTTCCTTACAGCGTATCGAGGGAAGGAACTTCAGAAAGCAAATGCAAAAAACCTATAACGGGCTGGAATTGCCGCATGACGGCCAGCCTATCGAGTACAGCCACGGCCAATATCAGGTTCCCGACAATCCCATCATCCCCTTTATTGAAGGCGACGGCACCGGACGCGACATCTGGAAGGCCTCGCAGCGAGTCTTCGACGCCGCAGTGGAAAAAGCTTACGGCGGCAAGCGCCACATCAAGTGGTTCGAGATCTATGCCGGCGAAAAGGCGTACCGGCAGTTCAACAACTGGCTTCCGGACGACTCAGTCAGTGCTGCGCGCGACCTGCGTATCTCCATCAAGGGACCGTTGACCACGCCCGTCGGCGGCGGAATCCGCTCGCTCAACGTTGCGCTGCGCCAGCTACTCGACCTCTACTCCTGCGTTCGCCCAGTGAAGTACTACCAGGGCGTGCCCAGTCCGGTGAAGCACCCGGAACAGGTCAACATTGTCATATTCCGCGAGAACACGGAAGACGTGTACTCGGGCATCGAGTTCAAGCAGGGCAGCCCGGATGTTGCGAAGCTGATCCAATTTATTAACGAAGATCTGCTTAAGGGCGGCAAGAAGAAGATTCGTTCTGACTCGGGTGTCGGCATCAAGCCGATCTCGATCTTCGGCACGAAGCGCCTGGTGCGCTATGCGATTCGCCATGCTCTGGAAAGCGGCCGCAAGACCGTCACGCTAGTGCATAAGGGCAACATTCAGAAGTTCACCGAAGGCGCCTTCCGCGAGTGGGGCTACGAGGTTGCAGTCGAGGAGTTTCGCGAACATACGGTGACGGAGCGCGAGAGCTGGATTTTGGGCAATGTCGATGCTAACCCCAAGATCACCGTCGAAGAGAATGCGGCGCTGATCGAGCCCGGCCTCGAGTTCGGCAACCAGGCGTTTCGCGATTCTTTGTATGCCGAAATCAAGGGCGTGCTGGGCTCCATCGGGAAGACACACGGCAACGGCGCATGGAAGAACAAGATACTCATCAACGATCGGATCGCCGACTCCATCTTCCAGCAGATCATCATCCGTCCGTCGGACTACAGCATTCTCGCGACTACAAACCTCAACGGCGACTACATCTCCGATGCGGCTGCGGCGCAAGTGGGCGGACTCGGGATTGCTCCTGGCGCGAACATCGGCGATGGTTACGCTGTTTTTGAGGCGACGCACGGAACCGCTCCGAAGTACGCCGACAAGGATGTGATCAATCCCGGGTCGGTCATTCTCTCAGGCGTGATGATGCTGGACTTCATGGGCTGGAAAGAAGCAGCCAAGATGATCGAGAACGCGATGGAGAAGACCATTCAGCAGAAATTTGTAACGTACGACTTCGAGCGCCAGACGGCTGGGGCAACGAAAGTCGGCACCAGCGAGTTTGCTACGCGGATTATTGGAAACATGTAGAAGCAGTTCACGGTTCTGAGTTCTAAGTTCGCAGTTGGTGTACTTCCATCAAGCTGCGAACTTCGAACAAGAAATCCAGGAGAAGAAGAAAATGCGGAAAAAGGTGAGTATTGTCGGCGCCGGTAACGTGGGCGCCACGGCAGCACACTGGATTGCGGCCAAGGAACTGGCCGACGTGGTGCTGATTGATGTTGTTGAAGGCGTGCCCCAGGGCAAGGCGTTGGACCTGCTTGAGGCGTTGCCGATTGAGAAACGCGATGTGCACGTGATTGGATCGAATGATTACGCGGCGACGGCCAATTCCGACATCGTTGTCATTACCGCCGGCATTCCGCGCAAGCCGGGCATGAGCCGCGATGACCTGCTGCATACGAATTTCAAAATCATGTCGGACGTGGTTGCGAAGGTGGTTGCGCAGTCGCCGGAGTGCATTCTGATCATCGTCTCCAATCCGCTGGATGCGATGGCGCAGACGGCGTTTCGCCAGGCAGGCTTCAATCGCGAGCGCGTGATCGGCATGGCCGGCGTGCTCGATTCGGCGCGTTTCCGCACCTTCATCGCTGAAGAACTGAACGTGAGCGTGGAGAACGTGACGGCGTTTGTGCTGGGCGGACATGGCGATACGATGGTGCCGCTTCCCCGCTACTCGACGGTCGCGGGGATCCCGATCACCGAACTCATCGCGCCCGAACGGCTGGAACAGCTAGTCCAGCGCACGCGCGACGGTGGCGCCGAAATCGTGAAGCACCTGAAAACCGGAAGCGCGTACTACGCGCCGTCGGCTGCCGCAGTGGAGATGGTCGAGGCAATCCTCAAGGACAAGAAAAAGATCCTGCCCTGCGCCGCTTATCTCAATGGCGAATACGGCATCGAGGGTTACTTCATCGGCGTTCCCTGCAAGCTGGGCGCAGCCGGGTTGGAGAAGATCATCGAGATCAAGCTCACGCCCGAAGAGGACGCCGCTCTAAAGAAGAGCGCAGCCGCGGTGAAAGAACTCTGCGCCGTGATCGGCGTCTAGCTTTCTACCGACCGGATTCCTGTTGCATTTTGAAAGGCCACTTCGCATCGGAGTGGCCTTCTTGTATCTTCGCGCGACACTATTGCTTCAGGAAGCTGACCACAACCGGCCCGATCTGATTCGCGCACTCGTTCGGGGCGAGATGCCCGCAAGCCGGCACCACATCAAGCCGCGATTGCGGAATAAGTTGGTGTATTTTTTCGCCTTCGGCCAAGGGTGTAATGCGATCGACCTCGCCCCACACGATCAGCACCGGCATCTTCAGGTCAGGCAGTAGATGGTCCGTCGTGTCACGTCCGGTGAGCATCGAGTCCATTGCCCGGCGGATAATCCATGCATGCTCATGCGAAGTGCGGAGAATATCCTTCGCCACAAATCCAGGCAACACGGGTGGATGAGGCATCAGCAGGGCGTCGAACTTGTCGAGTTCTGCAGCTGAAGTCGGCGTAAACAGGCTAGTGTCCCAGTCGGGCTTCACGTAGAGCCCTGCGCTGTCGAACAACATCAGGCGGCGCACGCGGTGCGGATGCTCAGCGGCGACGAGTTGCACGATCCAGCCGCCCATCGACCATCCGCCGAGATCGACCTGCTTCAAACCGAGTGCGTCGAAAAAGCCGACAACAATCTTTGCCTCATCGGCGACGGAGTAGGAGAAATTCGCCGGCTTCTCGCTGTGGCCGAAGCCGGGAAGATCGGGCAAATACACGCGATAACCCGCCTTCACCAGGTAAGGCGTGAGTTTGTCCCAATCCTCGGCGCGTCCTCCGAGACCATGCACCAGGACAGCGACCGGACCTTCAGCGGGTCCAAGCGCATAGTAGTGGACGCGGTAGCCATCGACCTCGACAGAGCTGCTCTTCGCGCCACTGAAGAACATCTGTCCTTGATTGATTGTGTCGAATACGCTGAGTGGGCGCATCCAGAAGGCCAGGCCCAGCGACGCGATCGAGGCGAGGAGAGCGGATGCAAGCCATTTCCATTTAGCGGTCCTCTTCAATTGCGCTCCAGCAGTGCCGTTGCCCGCTGCCATCCGGCTTCGATCACGCGCACCGTCATCGGATCAAGCGCCAACGCGCTGTGGCTGTTCCATTCGGCTCGTTCCACCCAGCGCACCGCGTCCGCATCCGAGGCGGCCTGCAGGGCACCTCCAACGACCCGGCATAGATAATCGGCAATTACATAGTGGTACCGGATTCGCTTCCCCTCGGGACCATCTTCTTTTTGAACACGGTCGATGAGTTCAATCAGCTCGATCGATTCCACGATCAGGCCGGTCTCTTCCTGAACTTCGCGTGCGACGCCATCGGTCAGCGGCTCGCCCAGTTCCAGGATCCCGCCCGGCAGAGACCACTTCCCTTTTGACGGCTCGTGGCCGCGCTGCACCAGCAGGACCCGGCCGCTATCGACCACGACTGCCCCGACGCCAACAATCGGCGCCTCAGGGAACTCGCGTTGTAATGCTTTCGCCATGTGCCTTCTAGCATAGAACGCGCTCCAACACTTGGGTAACCGAAGCGCAACGTTTGCCGCAACTTCCAGGGGTTCTGCATCGGGTGAACGCGAGTATCATCAAATCAACCAGGAGTACATCATGGCAGAGTTCATACTGCACATCGATGGGATGCACTGCGGCTCATGCATTCGCCGCGTAACTCAAGCCCTGAATTCGACTGGGGGCGTTGAGGTAGAGGAGGTTCGCATCGGAGCGGCCCGGCTGAAGGCGCCCGATGAGAACCCTCCAGTGGATGCCGCGATTGCTGCTCTTGCGAAAGCCGGGTACAGCGCACGATTGGAGCAATAAACCGCAAGATGTCTTCGTCCGGGACAGAGTCTCTTACACTGCCGATCATCGGAATGACGTGTGCTTCCTGTCAGCATCATGTGGAGAGCGCTCTCAAGGACACTGCCGGAGTTATGTCAGCGCATGTTGACCTGATGGCCAATCGTGCGAGCGTCGTTTTCGATCCGACTGAAGCATCGGCTGAGAGATTGATCGCAGCGATCCGCGGAGCTGGATACGATGCCGTGCTTCCGCATCCCGGAGTAGCCGTCCCCAAGATATCGGAGCCGTCGTACGGTCAAGCCGAAACAAAGGCTACGGTAACCCTGATCGCCGGGGCGATCGCGATGCTGCTAACCATGCCCTTGGGTTCCCAGATGGGCTCAGTCGATCAGTTGCTGATGCGGCTGGTGCCGTGGCTCTACGAGGCGCCGCCAGACATTGTGCGCTGGGCGCTGCTTATTGTGACCGGGATCCTGATGGCTTGGGCCGGCCGCGAGATCTATGTTGCCGCCGCCCGCGGCCTGCGGCATGGCAGCACGAACATGAATACCCTCGTGAGCCTGGGGACAGGCGCGGCTTTCTTCTACTCTGCGTATGCCACGGTTGCTCCCGGCCCGGATCGCCAGGTTTACTTCGACGCGGTTCTGCTGATCCTGGGCTTTCTTCTGCTCGGCAAGGTACTCGAGGCGCGGGCCAAGCGTCGTGCCATGGCTGCTCTGGACGCTCTGAGCCGGCTACGGCCTGCGACCGCTCGCCGCATCGTGAATGGCGTAGAGACCGTTGTGCCGCTCGAAGAGATCCGCCTCGGCGACAAGGTGCTGGTTCTTCCCGGTGAGCGATTTCCGGTCGACGCGAAGATCATTGAAGGTCGCACCACTGTGGACGAGTCGATGCTCACGGGAGAAGCAACGCCGCTGGCCCGGGAAGCCGGAGGGCGGGTGCTCGCCGGTTCATTGAACTACGACGGCGCCGTCGTGTGCGTTGCCGAGTCGCTGGGCGAAGACACCGTGCTCGCACAAATCACGCGCATGGTGGAACAGGCCCAGTCGTCGCGGGCGCCTACAGAGCGGCTTGCCGATCGCGCCAGTGCAATTTTTGTGCCGGTTGTGCTGGTGCTCTCGGCCATCACATTTATTGTGTGGATGACCACAACGCATTCCGTCTCAATGGCCCTGGCCAGTACGGTCTCTGTGCTTGTCATCGCATGCCCTTGCGCCATGGGACTTGCAGTTCCGGCAGCGCTTACAGTCGCAGTGGGACGAGGAGCGCAGTTCGGAGTGCTGTTCAAGGGCGGCGAGGCACTGGAGCGGCTGGCCAACCTCAATGTGATCGTTCTCGACAAGACCGGAACGCTCACGGTGGGCCGGCCGGTGCTGCAGGCGGTGCGCCCCGTGAAGGGATACAGCGAGGATGACCTCCTGCGCATGGCGGCTGCGGCCGAGGAGCGTTCGAATCATCCGCTTGCCCATGCTGTCGTGGACTACGCAAGAGCACGCTCCATCAAGTGGGAGCCCGCAGAAGAGGTGGTCGTCATTCCCGGCCGAGGAGTTGCCGCGCGAGTGGAGGACTACAACTGCCTGCTTGGGAACGAAGCGCTCTTCCTGGAATCGGCGATTCGTTTTCCTGACAGCATTCCACCGGTAAAGCCCGGAGTAACGCGCCTGTGGATGGCGCTCGACTATCAATCCATCGGCTGTTTCGATGCGAAGGACTCATTGCGCCCCGATGCGGCAGAGGCCATAGCTGCATTGCGACAGAGCGGTTTGCGGGTTCTGATGCTCACCGGGGACTCGGCGGCGGCGTCCGCGCCAATTGCCAACCAGGCGGGCATTGCCGAGGTCGAGGCAGGACTGGACCCCGCCGGTAAACTCGCGCGCATCCGAGCCCTGCAGCAAGAAGGTCTGCGCGTGGCGATGGTCGGTGACGGCATCAACGATGCAGCAGCACTGGCACAGGCCGACGCAGGCATCTCCATGGGGAGTGGCGCCGATCTCGCACAGGAGGCTGGCGACGTGCTATTGCTGCGTACCCAGCCGACGGCGATGATCGCCGCAATTGACCTGGCGAAATCGACTGTTGGCATCATGCGGCAAAATCTAATGTGGGCCGCCTGCTATAACCTGCTCGGCATACCGCTCGCCGCAGGGCTATCTGTATCCCGCATTCCACGTTTTGCTGAGTCCATGGATCGCAGCAGCGGCAATGGCGCTAAGTTCGGTCAGCGTTCTGGCGAACAGCCTGCGCCTGCGGTCGTGGCAACCACATTCGCTGGCTGCCGCACAGGCAAGATAGACTAGGGGCAGAGCCCCGACCGTGCGCATCCTCACTCGGTACATCCTCGGCGAAATTCTCTCCCACACGCTCATCGGTTGCGCGGTCTTCACCTTTATTCTTTTCATGCGCGATCTGAACCACATTCTTGAAATGGTGGTTCGCAACAGTTCCACGTTCCTCAATGTGGCTGAGATCTTTCTCTTCACGCTGCCGAATACCTTCAAAGTCACCATACCGATGGCTGTGCTTGTCGGCATCCTGCTGGGGCTCAGCCGGCTGGCGGCTGACAGCGAGATCATTGCGATGCGCGCGTCGGGACTGGGCATCGGCTACTTCGTGCGTGTTGCTTCGGTTGTCGCGATCGGCGGAACCTTGCTGGGGCTGGTGAATTCAATCTATATCGCTCCGCGCGCGAACCGGGCTATCCTCGACATGCAGCAGGAACTGGAAACTTCCCAGGCATCCTACGAAATCCAGCCGCGCGTTTTTTATGAGGATTTCCGCAATGCCGTGCTTTACGTCCAGAACGTACGCGGCGGAACAGGCGCCTCCAATTGGGACCAGGTCTTCATGGCTGACGTCACCGACCCCGGCAACCCGATCATCACCACCGCAACCTCTGCGACTGTGGTGAACGACTCCCCGCAGGAACTGCTGATGAGGCTTCGCGACGGATCCCGCCACGAGACAGTAGCGGGCCAACCAGAGCAGTACAACATTTCCACCTTCGAGAAAACGGATCTGCCACTGGCGCTCAGCCCTCAGAGCGAAATGCATTTGGGGCGCATGGATACCGCCATCTACGCCATGCCCATGGATGCATTGGTGGAACGCGCGCATGGACCTGACGGTAGAAGATTTCTACTCGAGCTGCACACTCGCCTCTCCTATCCAGTGGCGTGTCTCGTTCTCATGCTCGTGGGAGTGCCGCTGGGAGTCATCTCCCGGAGGGGTGGGAAGAGTTCCGGCCTGGTCTTCACGGTTCTTCTGGTTCTGCTTTACTACATCCTTTCGTATACCGGCATCGCGCTCAGCCGCCAGGGGAAGCTCTCGCCGTTCCTGGGGGTGTGGATGGCCAACCTGCTTTTTGCGGCAGTGGGTAGTTTTCTGCTCTGGGAGATGGCGAGCGGCGGTCGCGTTCTCAACGCAATTGCGAGCCTTTTGTCGCGGACACCTCAGCCGCGGCTCCCAGTCAAAGCTAATGGGACTCATCTCACCGAACTGCTCGAAAAGTTTCAGCCTCGCTCGGTTCGCATTGTTTCGCGTGGGCTTTTCCCGCGCCTGCTCGACGCCTATGTCGTGCGCGAGTTCTTCGGAATGTTCCTGCTGGTGCTGGCAAGCTTTGTCATGCTGATGCTCGTCTTCACGTTTTTTGAGCTTATCGGGGACATCGTTCGAAATCACATTGCCTTGGTCACCGTGGGGGACTACCTGTTCAACCTCACGCCCAGCATGGTTTACGCGATCACACCGCTCGCAGTCCTGATTGCAGCGCTGGTGACGTTTGGCGTGCTCAATCGGAACAGCGAGATCGTTGCCATGAAAGCAACCGGGATCAGTCTCTATCGTCTTGTCATCCCGATCGTTTCAATCTCGGCAATTCTGGCAATCGCCCTTTTCCTGTTCGACGACTACTACCTGCCAGCCGCAAATCGCCGGCAGGAAGCCCTGCGAAGCACCATCAAAGGCCGTCCGCCGCAGACCTTCCTGCACCCAGAAGAGAAGTGGATCTTCGGTCAGTCGCGTCCCGGCGAGCAGGGGCGCATTTTCTACTACCAGTTTTTTGACGCGGACGATAACGCTTTCGCCAATCTGTCGATCTTTGAGTTCAATCCTTCCACCTTTGCTCTATCGCGCAGAATCTTTGCATCGCGGGCGATATGGGACGAACGAACGGAAACATGGCGGTTCAACAACGGCTGGGTGAGAAACATCGATGGAAACAACTCGGTGTACAGCGAATTCAAGAGCACGAGTTTCTCCGAGATTCACGAAGACCCCGGCTACTTCAAAAAAGAGAACCTGCAGTCGCAGGAGATGAACTTCCGCCAACTCGACAGCTACATTCGCGATCTGCGCCAGAGTGGCTTTGACACGATGCGGTTGCGGGTTGCCCTATGGCATAAGCTTGCGTATCCGCTGATCGCCGTTGTGATGGCCGTCCTTGCGATCCCCTTTGCACTTTCCATGGGTCGTCGCGGTTCACTCACTGGAATTGCGGTCGCGATAAGCGTCGCTCTCGCATATTGGGTGGTTGACGGCCTCTTCGGCGCCATGGGCAACGTGAACTATTTGCCCGCGGCTCTGGCCGCATGGTCTCCCGACGTGCTCTTTGGTCTCACCGGGGGCTATCTGCTTCTGCGAACGCCCACCTGACGCCGGGAATTTGGAACCACGCATCGCGGCGAATCGACCGCCTTCCACATCGCCCGTACAATAGAGACATGCTTCGCGAACTGGGCCCGTTGCTCAGCTACATGCGCCGTTATCGATGGGGGTACCTATGGGGTACGCTCGCGTGTATTGCTACCAATGTGGCTGCCGTCCAGGGTCCGCAGATTCTGCGGAAAGTCGTCGATGAACTGGAGCGCGGGGTCTCGCGCGAACGCATCGTATTTCTCGCGTGCATTTTCGTCGGGATCTACCTCATCAAAGGCGTCTTCCTCTACGCCCAGCGTTGGATCCTGATCGGCATCTCCCGCGAAATCGAGTTCGACCTTCGCAACGATCTCTTCCGGCAGCTTGAACGTCAGGACGCCAACTTCTATCAGAAATACCGCACGGGCGACGTAATGGCCCGCATGACGAACGACCTGAATGCGGTGCGCATGCTGCTGGGCCCGGCCTTGATGTACAGCGCCAACACCATCTTCTTTACGGTTGGCGCTCTCTATTTTCTGCTTCGCATAAGCCCCTGGCTCACTCTCGTCGCATGGGCTCCCATGCCGCTGGCCAGCATTCTCGTCCAGTATTTCGGCAGAAAGATTCACGACCGCTTCGAAAAAATCCAGGAGAGTTTCTCAGAAATCTCCTCTCAGGCACAGGAGAACTACTCCGGCGCACGCCTGGTGCGCGCTTTTGGCCGCGAACAATCGCAGATGAGTCTGTTCGAAAAGTTGAATCGGCAATACATCACGCGCGCCCAGGGCCTGGTTCAGCTCATGGGCATGTTGTGGCCAACGCTCGAGTTCATCCTGGGCATCGCGATGATCATTACGTTGCTCGTCGGAGGACATGAGGTTATTGCTCATCGCATTAGCCCCGGCGACTTTGTGGCCTTCAACACCTATATGATTCTGCTGATCTGGCCGATCATCGCGGTAGGTTGGGTCGTCAATCTTTTCCAACGCGGAACTGCTTCGATCGCAGCGCATTGACGAACTGTTGCGCGCCAAGCCGGGAATTGACGACAGCGCAGCGGACCCGGCGATTCCAGCCGACGCGGTGCTTCGCGGCGAAATCGAGTTCTGCCATCTCAACTTCAGTTACGGCGACACTCCGGTGCTGCGCGATATCTCGCTCAAGATTCCTGCAGGTTCGAGCCTCGCCATCGTGGGGCCTACAGGGTCAGGGAAAACCACGCTCGTCAACCTCATCTCACGGCTCTATGAGGCGCCCGAGGGTGCTTTGCTCATCGATGGCCGCCCGATTCGCAAATATCCGCTGGAGGTGTTGCGTCGAAACATGGGCATCGTGCCGCAGGAAACATTTCTCTTCAGCGAAACTATTCGAGAGAACCTGGCTTTTGGCGTACCGTCTACTTCAACGGAGGAATTGCTTGAGGCAGCTGAAGCAGCGCATATCCGGCGCGAATTCGAGGAGTTTCCGCAGGGATTTGAGACTACAGTTGGCGAGCGTGGCATGACCCTGTCGGGCGGACAAAAGCAGCGCCTGGCAATCGCGCGCGCCCTGCTTCGCCGGCCCGTAATTCTCGTTCTGGATGATGCCCTGGCGAGCGTCGACACCTACACCGAAGAACGCATCCTGGGTGGCCTGCGCAATTACTCTGCAACGGCCACCACGATTCTTATCTCGCATCGTGTCTCCACGGTGCGCAACGCTGACCAGATCGCCGTGCTTGATCGCGGCAGGATCGTCGAGGTCGGACGTCACGATGAACTGCTCGCGCTCGATGGATACTACGCGAGCCTCTACCAGAAACAGCAATTGGAAGAAGAACTCACGGTCGCGGGATGACCTAAGCCGTCCAACTGGTCGCGGCGTGACCCTCGTCGCGCAAAGCCGATCCGCCGTCAACTGGTAAACGGGGCTGACGTAGATCCGCGCGTGGCCGCGCATTTTCCGCAAACTGACTCGCGCCTGCGTCTGAAGCTACCTGCTTCCATGCATCCCGCACGTTGCGCACGTTGGCAATCACCTGTTCGAACTTCTTTGCCGAATTCGCTTGCGAGCCCTGCAGCATCAGGGCAAACATCGCCACGTAAAAGTCTGAAAGCGACTCCGCGGGCTTACCGCCGACATCCTTGTTCAGCGTCGCCTGCAGGTGGATCACGATGTCCATAGCTCGCTTTACTGCCGCGCGCCGGCGCTCGACGTCGTTTCGCTGCACAGCCTCAATTGCATTGTGCATGAAGCGAATGATGCCGTCGTAGAGGGCGACAGTGAGTTCAACGCCGGATGCGCCGTCGAGTGCATGGGCCTGGTAGGTGTCCATTCTGGTACTCCTAGCCGTTCTGATTTGTGTTGTATCCGGTGATGGCACCGTACATCTCGTTGACTTCCTGAATCTGTTCCGGAATAGATTGGAGAACCTCATTGGCCGTATTCAATTCCGTGGTCAGATTGGTCTTCTGCGTCGCAATCAATGCCTCCTGCTTGGAGACATTGTCATTCAGAGTGGTTTCCTCGCTGCTGTCCTCGCTGAGCGCAAGGCTGATCGCACCTCCATCGGCGCTGCTGTTGCCGAGCCCGTTCAACGTATTCGTAAAGGTCGAGCCAAAACTGCCCGTATCCTGGAACAGCGAGACCACCTGGTCGAAGTTGCTGTTCAGCGCGCTGCTGAGAGTGTCGGCATCCAGGCTGATCGTGCCATCGGCACTCGCGTTCGCAGTAATGCCGAGGGAGATCAGCGAGTTAATCGTGTTGGAGCCAAAGGACGAACTCACCGCCGACAACAGGCCTTCCTGCAATTGCGCCAGAACAGAAGTACCGTAAAGTGGCTCCGGATTGCCGGAAGAGTCCTTCCCTTCCTGGTCATTGATAGCCTTCATCGTGGAGTTGTAGTCCGTCACGAAAGTATTGATGGCGGTCTCAATACTTGACGTATCGTTGTCGATCACCACCTGTACTGTTTCAGGTGTTCCATCAGAATTCGCGGTGCCCGTCGAGAGCAACTGAAACGTTACTCCCGGAATGGCATCCGTGACCGTATTCGAAGCGCTGGTGATTCCGGAGACCCCGTCCACTGTCATCGAGGCGTCGATTCCCTGTTGAATCGTCGCCAGCCCAAGTCCCGTAGTCTTGTCGGGCGTTGTCGAGTCCGCTAACGTCGTAGGGCTGGTGGAATTATTCATTGCGTCCGCAATCGTAATCTGCCCGGCGGAGCCATCCGTCTGGCTGACAAGCGACAGCCGCTGGGTGCCATCTGCATTTGTTAGCGCGCTCGCTGTGACACCGACATTCGCATTATTGATGGCCGCTGACAACCCGGACAGCGTCGCCGCCGTGGACCCGTCGCCGACATTGACCGTCTGCCAGTCTCCGTTTCCCACCTTGAACGTAATACTGCCGGTCAGCGTATCCGAGGCGCCAACTGCATCTGTGGCTGCGCTCGATGTCTGCGCCAGGTTCTGGACTGTGATCGTGTGCGTACCGGCCACGGCCGACGCACTCGCCGATGACAGGGTCAACACATTTGTATCGGAACTGGACCCGGTCTTGTAGGCCATGGTGCCGCTGAAGTCGGTCAGGGTCTGAAGATCGGTTGATAGCGTCGCGATCTGCGTGCCCAGGCTCGAGAGCGTCGTATCTTTGCTCTGCAGGCTCGTCAACTGGGTCTTCCAGGGAGTCTCTACGGCTTGCAGATTGGTCACAATCTGGTTCACCGTGCTGGTCACATCAAAGCCCTGGCCACTGGTCGCCGAGCCAAAATTCAGTCCAACAGCTCCCATACAGGTTCTCCAAGGCGCTTCAACATCAGGTGAAGGACCACTCTCGTAAACAGGACATTAGGGAACTCAAACGACGCCCATAGACGCAAAGCAAAACGGAGAAGGTTCGTATTGCTCGCCTTCCCCGCCTTGCTCAACGTTCAACGTCGACGCTCCGAGACTACTGGAGCAACTTGGTGATCAACTGCTGTGACTGGTTGGCCTGGGACAGAGCGGCGATGCCGGTCTGGCTCAGGATCTGGTACTTTGACATGTCGGATGTGGCCTGGCCATAGTCGGTCGCCGTTACGTCATTCTCGGCAGCTAGCGTGTTGGTGGATTGAGTGGTCATGACATTCTCGACTGCAGTCAGCGTGTTAATGTTGGCGCCGACCGTACCGCGATCCCCTGCAACGGTGGTAATAGCCGAGTTGATCAAAGCCAATGCACTCTGGGCGCTCGTCGTGTTCGTCAAGGTGGTCCCAGCCAGGCTAAGGGAGCCTGCGCTAGCTGCGATGATGTCCGAAGCGTTGTTGTTGTAGGACTGCGAGATTGTGCCGTCGGATGTGAAGATATCTACTGTTGAATTCGTCTTCGCGTTTGCCGTTTCTGTCTCACTCACGCCCGGAGAAAGGTCGATCGTCCCTCCCGACAGATAAAGCGAGTTCCCGGAGACGGTCGCGGTCACTCCGTCAGCATTTGCAGCTGTGTTGATTGCAGCGGCCAATGAGGAGAGATTACCCGCCACGCCACCTGTGCCCGAGCCGTCCCATGGTGCAGCAAGGGCGTCAGCCTTGCCACCCGCGGTGGTAACGGTTAACGCTCCCGCAAGTGTGAGTACATCTGAGGCGTTACCTACGGTAAGACTGGTAGCCGCCGTCTCGGCGGGGTTGAAAGTTTCTGCAAATGTCGATCCAGCGGCAGTAGACATCGAAGCGCCACCACTTAGGACCAACTGGTTGCCCTGAACCGCAGCCACATTGGTTCCGAATGCTTCGTTGATGGCATTTGCAACGTTGGTAATTGTATCTGTGCCTTGGATCTGATAAATGGCTGGCGCTCCTGTGGCGGCTACGGGGTTGTCTGTCGCGCCGAGGCCGCTTCCATCGATTGTTAACGAAAGGTTGTTATAGGTCACGGTTGCAGAACCTTTGCCGGCTCCGTTGGTCGCATCCGTGATGTCCACTGTGTCTGTCGCGCTGCCAACGGATAAAGCGGCATTCTTCGCGAAAGTATTGATGCCGTTGTACTCGGTGTTGTTGTTGATGGTGTCGACTTCAGTGAGTATCTTCTGATATTCGGAGTTCGCTGCTCCCACTTGGCTGCTGTTCAGCGTTCCGTTGGAAGCCTCCGTCGCCAGCGTAACGGCGCGGTTGAGAAGGCTGGTGACCTGCGACAGAGCGCCATCGGCGACCTGCAGGAAGTCAACGCCTTCCGAGGCGTTCGCCGCGGATTGCGTAAGAGCCGTCGAGGAGGCCTGGAGACCATTGGCAAGCGAAAGGCCGGCAGCATCATCCGCGCCCGAATTGATGCGCGATCCTGAGGACAACTGTTGAAGAGTTTTGGACAGAGATGCCTGGGTATTCGCCAGGTTGTTCTGTGCATAGATTGCAGAAATGTTATTCAGGACACCCAAAGCCATTGAAGTTCTCCTTTTGAGCTAACTTGATTCGGGTTCCCTGCTTCGGGTGTCTCACCGAGAACGAACGGGTTTTTGTCCCCACGCCCCGGTCACCTTGTAGTAGGAACCACGTTGCTCATTGGCTTCATCGGCGACCCACGAGTGGACTTTACGAGTTTTTTCAAGAGGCCCAGCAATTGTTCTTCCAATCATCTTTCAGAGCCCTCCGCCGATAAGAACATCAGAGCCACGACAGAAAAGAGCCGGCCATGATTGAGCTCACGCGCCTCAATGGCAATTCGATGCTGTTAAACAGTGATCTCATTAAAACCGCAGAAGCCTCGCCGGACACCATGCTCACGCTGATCAATGGGGAGAAATTGATCGTGCGCGAGGCGTTGAGCGAAGTCATGGAGCGAGTGCTCGCTTACCGAGCGACGTTGCTTGCCACGGTTGCGTGCAGACTCTCCCCGAACGACGCCTTTCGGCGGGCTGCCTCGTTGGCGAGCTTTGAATTTGCAGAGTTGATTTCGGAAGATCCATCCTCAAGACAGTTTGACGAGGATGGGAGCAGATGAGCATCGACCAGAAGTACAGTCTCGCGATCCCCGAGGTGTAATCCATGGACAAGGGAAGCATCGGCGGAGTCATCCTGGCCGTCGTCGGCATCGTCGCCGGACTGCTGATTGAGGGCGGCAAGATCAGCCAGATTCTGCAGCCAACCGCTGCGCTGATTGTTTTTGGTGGAACTATGGGAGCAGTACTCCTTCAATTCCCTATCAGTACGGTCACGACCGCCTTTCGCAGCATGGCGCACGTGTTTATTGCTCCGCAAAAGCAGAATGAAGAGCTCATCCAGCTTCTGATCTCCTTTGCAAACAAAGCTCGCCGCAACGGGGTGGTTTCACTGGACGCCGATCTTGCCGGAATTTCGGATCCATTTCTCAAACAGTCGCTGATGCTCGCTGTGGACGGCACCGAACCCGCCGAGTTGCGCAAGATCATGCGGGTCGCACTGGATTGCGCATCGGAGCGTGAAGAGCGGCTTCCGCTGGTCTTTGAATCCGCGGGCGGATTTTCGCCGACAATCGGAATTCTTGGCGCCGTTCTCGGGCTCATCCAGGTGATGCAGCATCTCGACAACATTCAGGAGGTCGGCCGCGGTATCGCCGTCGCCTTTGTCGCCACCATCTACGGAGTCGGCATCGCCAACCTGTTCTTCCTGCCCTTCGCCGGCAAGATCCGGATTCACCTGCGCGAAGATCAGCAGAGACGCGAAATGATGCTTGAGGGGGTCATCTCGATTCTCGAAGGAATGAATCCCCGCATACTCGCTCTCAAGCTTGGCGGATTTCTGAAGGATGCACAAATTGAGAGGAAAGAACAGGCCGCATGAATCGTGTAGGCTCGCGCCCGAAAGTCAGCCATGAGCGCTGGCTGGTTTCCTACGCCGACTTCATCACGCTGCTCTTCGCATTTTTTGTCGTTCTTTACGCGTTTGCCAAAGCAGATCAAAAGAAACAGATCCAGGTTTCTGCTGCAATCGATTCCGCATTCCAGTCGCTCAGCATTGCGCCTGCACGCGAGAAGAATCGATTGAACCAATCAGGGCTCCAGTCTGCCGCATTCGCAGCTCCCGCATCTCTTGCGACTGGGGTGGTTTCGGCCAGGAAGGTGCAGGCAGATCTTGAGCAGATACGACACGATCTTTTGCACCGGCTAGCTACGCAGATTGCACACCACACTGTCTCTGTCGAGCTCAGCCGCGACGGCCTTGTGATCAGTTTGCGGGAAGCTGGGTTCTTCGACTCGGGCACCGCGCTCCCACGGCCCGAGACGGAGGCTACGCTGAAGCAGATCGCGGAGTCGCTGGTCGACACTCCCTACAATGTGCGGGTCGAGGGACACACCGATAACATTCCAATCCATAACTCTGAATTTGACTCGAACTGGGAGCTATCTTCCGCTCGCGCCACGCGCATTGCGCGTCTCCTGCTGCAGTTGCACACCATCCCTCCGGAACAACTCTCTGCCGCCGGCTATGCCGAGTACCATCCGGTAGCCAGCAACGACACGGTGGAAGGTCGGGCTGAAAATCGAAGGGTTGATCTCGTGGTGATGCCGCGCGTAGTTCTCGACATCTCTCAGCCTGAAGTCCCAGAAGACAAGACCGACTGGCACAAGATTACGGACCAGTGACTCTTCTAAGTGACTCCCAGCACTTTCACGATGACGCGCTTGCGGCGTTGTCCGTCGAACTCCGCATAGAAGACTCGCTGCCAGGTGCCAAGATCGAGACGACTGTCCGTCACAGGCAGTGTTGTTTCATGGTGCAGTAAGAGCGACTTGAGATGAGCGTCCCCGTTATCCTCGCCCGTCTGGTGATGTTTGTAGTCTGGCCGTGCAGGCGCCAACTCTTCCAGCCACTTCCCAATATCCTCAATCAATCCACTCTCCAAGTCGTTGACATAGATCGCCGCCGTAATATGCATGGGAGAAACAAAGCACAGTCCGTCCTTCACGCCGCTGCGTTTCACGATCTGTTCCACCTGGTCTGTGATGTGCACCATTTCGCGGCGCTTTCTGGTCTCAAACGTCAGATATTCCGTGTAGCTTTTCATCCTCGGCTCCTGGCAATGAGCGCGTCCAATGGCGGCGCTGCTGCTCAACCCTTATCCTAATGAATGTGGTAGCCAGGATGAATTCAGACCAAGCCGAAACTCTCTCGCAGCGCGGGCTCGACCAACTCGCAGCGGGCTCCCCTGACGAAGCGGTCCAGAGCTTTCGCGAGTCGATTGCCGCAGACTCCAACCACTTTGAAGCGCACCACGGGCTTATTCGCGCCCTGCGCGATGCGGGCCGTCTTGAACAATCCATCGCAGCAGCACTGGCTCTGACTGCGCTGACTCCCAACGATCCCCTGGCCCACACCGCGCTGTCCATCTCGCTGCAGTGCGCCGGTCATGTTCCTGAGGCCGAAGCGGCTGCCGCACGAGCGCGCATTCTGGAGTGGAAAGCCGAACTGCAGTCGTCGCCTGGTGGAGACACTTCACAGTGAAGAAGCGACTCCGGGCCAATTCTGCCCAGCGATTGCGTCTGATGCATGACCAACTTGTGCAGGCCTATGGGCCGCAGCATTGGTGGCCCGCCGAATCACCTTTTGAAGTAATCCTGGGCACTTATCTCACGCAGAATACGTCGTGGAAAGCGGTTGAGGTCTCTCTCGCAAATCTTCGAAACGCTGGAGCGCTCTCCCCTGAAGGACTCCGTCGTCTCTCGATCGATCAACTGCAGGAATTGATTCGTCCATCGGGCTTTTGCACGCGCAAGGCGCCCGCGCTCAAAGCGTTTATCGCAATGCTCGATGCAGAGTTCGGTGGATCGCTCGATCAGTTGGCCAAGTCGCCAACCGCCGCGGTGCGGAGTCGGCTACTCGCGTTGCCCGGGGTCGGCCCTGAGACAGCCGATGCGATTTTGCTGTACGCCCTCAACCATCCGGTTCCGGTTGCGGACGAGTACCTGCGGCGCATCGCTGAACGCCATCGGCTGCTGATACCGATTCCCGGTCACAAAGTCAAAGGATACGAGGCTCTCGTTCAGCTCACACGGCAGACCTTCGCCGCGGATCCGGTTCGCAAACGCGCTAGACTCTTCAATGAGTTTCACGCGTTGACGGTGGCCGTGGGAAAGGCGCATTGCGGCAGGACGGCGCAGTGCGCTGGCTGTCCACTCGCCGGCGACCTCGCGAATGCGAGCAGTTAGAACGCCAGGTATTTGCGCCAAGCCACGGTGACTCCAAACGTCAGAAAGGACTCACGCCGCTTGCGTGAGTCCTTTCTGAGTAAGACCCGGGCAGATACAGGCCTATAGAGGAGAGGCCGTGAATCCTGTTTGAGTGGCGTCGTTAGGCAGCAGACGCGGGATCGTCAAATCGTCCACAATCGCCGTGAAGATTGCCCCTATGGTGTTCGCTACTCCGTCCTCAGTGACTGATGTAGCGCCGGGGCAGCTTGTGCTCGACCCGTCCACAAAGAAATCCCCAGGCGTGGCCATGGCCAGCAGCGTTGAACACGCCGAAATTGAAGCACCATTGTATTTGGCGCCACTGTCCGTACTGCATCCGCCGGACGCGACACCGTAGCCGACTACGTAAATCCTGTTATTTTGGTTCGCGGATTTGAAATTATTCGCGATTGTAATCGCCTGCAGACATTGGTCTTTGCTCGAAGGATAGTTTCCGTTCGAGTTCAGATTTGTGCTTCCGGTATTGGCGAACTGGCCGCCATTAGCATCGCCGTCGCTGAGGATGATGATCACATTAGTCGCATTCGCCCTCGCATTGGCGTTGAGATACTGCGCCGCCGTGAAGAGTGCGCCCGCATAAAACGTGCTCACTCCGCCCAGGGCCATCATGCCGGTTTCACTCGTACCTCCAAAATAGCTATCTCCGCCAACCGCATTCACGATCGAGGGGGATGTGGAACTGACAGTGGTACTTGTCGTCAACGGATTCGCGCCCGTCGCCGCGGCGTCAGAGGATCTGTAATTGCTCGTTAGGGGAGCAACCTGATACTCAGACACCAGGGTATTCAGATTAGCCGCGGAGAGTGGCAAACTCGACGTAAGGGCGATGGTATCCGGGTATGGAACGACGCTGGGACAGCCGGGGTTAGCATTTCTTCCAGTGCAACTGGTAGACGTATTGGTGTTATAGCTTTCGTCAATCGTCAGCTGCGTGCCAGGTGTCTGCGCGGGAAACGTAAAGAGGGATACCTCATCGACAGGGTGAGTCACATTTCCGTCGGTAGCCGAACCACAGGCCGCGCCCGGCAAGCAGGGCGACAGCTCAGAGAGCAATATCTGAGCTCCTTGCTCTGCACATTGGATCCTCGAGCCGCTGCAGTTTTTGCCCCCATCGGGGTTATGCATCGAATTGGTCGTATCAACGACGAGTGCGACGTCGTAGGGACCTCGCTGCGAGCCCCTCATTTGCGCAGTTGACGTCGCCGAGAGCGTTAGGGTCTTGGCAGATTGAATTCCGAGGACGCTCAGCATCTTAATGAAATACGTCGGAATGGTGACAGTCTGCGTCACCTGGACCGCATTAGCTAACAATGCAGTGCTGCATCCCAGCGTGCCGCCCACCGTTACGCAACCCGGAGTGACCGTTATCGCTGCGCCGGTCGTGGCGAGTGGCGAGTTTAAATTGCCAAAAGCGTTGTAGTTGCCCGACACCGAGCTGTACTTCGTCGCAGCCAAAGTCAATGCATTGCTCGACTTATTACTCGCCGTGATGGGGAGCTGCGCGGCTGCGGCCAAAGCGGCAGCATCGGTGCTAGCCTGGAGTTCGCGGTAGCTGATATAGGCGCGACCGAGATCGACCACCAATCCGCCCATTCCGAGTAGCAACGCGAACAGGAGGACGACCCATACCAGGGTCTGTCCACTTTCATCGTCAACGCGCCCGACGCAGAATTGACTCGCACTTTCTGCTCATTGGACAACCTCCGTAATTGACTGAGAGACCTGACAGCCGCCTGGCATTAGGTTGTTACCGAAGAACTTGAGACTGCAATTCGCATAGGTTGCCGTCACCGTGACAGACCCGGTGGAAACTAAATATCCCGTGCGCCCCAGTAGCAGTGCTTGTACTTGAACAGGTCGATCCCGTGTACGAGTGGTTACTGGTTGCGCCTAAGCTTGGGGTTGGGTTGAGCACGATCTGATACGAGAGGTTGCTCGCATTGAGCATCGGTGCGGCACTCTGGATCGCTGAAGCTGCTGTATTGCACGGGTCTAAAGTCAGTCCCGAGCTGACCGCGAGAACCCGGCCTGCGCTGTTTACGCCTTCGGTCAGCGCCATGATTTGCATTTCAAAAATGCCAAAGATCAATATGCCGGTAATCGCAATGAGCATGACAGACGCCACTAGCGAGAACTCCACAAGTGCTTGACCATCTTCACTGAGTGCAGACCAGGAACAGATCCGTCCGATTCTAGATCGTCTCCCGCCTAGAAATTTCATAGCAGCCTCCATACATTCGGGACTATCCAAGATTCCGCGACGCCCACAAAGTACTAGAGCGACCTGACCGGGCCCAGACGAGGAAGTTTTGACAGTTATCCCAGAGAACTTGACTATAGCAATTTCATCTTCCAGCGAGCGGAAATAGTCGTAACTACCAGAAATATAAGTAGTAACTAGATAAAGAACTACAGTAATCACCATTGAAGAACTGTCGTAACTAATTGCAGGTGACTACCCTTGTTTCTGTGCCAGTTGCATCCACGGGCAATGTCGTGGATCGGAATGGCCGGATACACAGAGGACTGTCGGAAGCCGATGTGCGCGGAATCCTTTACTGCCCTGCGCATCTTATTGGGTCGTGTGGATCTCCGACTCTTTCTGTGCTATTTCCGACATCTGGAGAGTCATCACGCAACGGAAGCCGAGGTGGTTGGTGCCCGTGTCGACGTCGCCTTTGCCGCGCGTGCCCACCATGTAGCGGGAACAGTATTGATCCGTACAGAGAAACGAACCGCCGCGTTGCGTCTTTTTCTTGTGGCCTGGTTCCGATGGGTCGTAAGCCGAATCCGGGCCCTGAGGATTCCGCGCTACACCCAATGCGACTAGCTGCTGATAATAGTCCGGACGATACCAGTCGCTGGTCCACTGCCAGACATTGCCAGCCATATCAAAGAGACCGTATCCATTCGGGGGAAATTTTGCGACGGGCGCGATTCCGGCATAGCCGTCCTCGCCAGTATCTTTGTCCGGGAAGTGGCCTTCGTGAGTATTGGCCATCCACCTGCCGTTCGGACGGAAGTCATCGCCCCATACGTACGGTTTGCCGGCAAGACCGCCGCGCGCGGCAAACTCCCATTCTGCCTCGGTCGGAAGCCGCTTCCCTGCCCATCGTGCATAGGCCAGAGCATCCTCGTACGCTATGTGGACCACCGGATAATCGCCCTTACCGATGATGTTGCTTTTCGGTCCCAATGGATGTCGCCAGTTTGCGCCTGGAACATAGGTCCACCACTGGAAGTGGTTGTCGAGCGAAACCGGATGATCCGGAGGAACAAAGACCACCGAACCCGCGACTAGATTTTCAGGCGGTGCGTCGGGGTAATCCTCCGCGCGCGGTTTTCGCTCAGCGACGGTTACATATTTGGTAGCCTTTACAAACTTTTCGAAGTCGGCGTTCGTGACATCGGTCTTGTCCATGAAGAATCCATCGACGTAGACGCGATGCACCGGGACGCGAATCCAGCGTGGCTTTCATGCCGACATCGTCCATATTTGGAGGATTCTGTGCGCCCATGGAGAATTCTCCCCCGGGAATCCAGACCATGCCTTGCGGTGTCCGATGCGGCGGGAGAGGTGCATTGGAAATCGTGGGCCCAAAAGCGATCTTCTTTTCGCGCACGGCAGAGGCGCCTGGGGCACTCGGAGAAGTCTCCAGACCTGGCTGGGGCCCAGAACGGTCTTCCTGTCCGGCGTCAGCGCCGGGTACGGTCGCGTGGACTAAGCTCTTGTGCCGGTAAATCGCGATGCACACTCCGACAGCTGCCATGATTACCAGGACTGTGGTCCAGGGACCTCTTCGAGTCTCAGTGTCTGCCCTCCTCGGCTTCTTCTGCGTCGTTTTCTTCTTCATCCCGATGTTTGCCTCCTCCTACTGCCGATTTCCAATCACCCACTCGAAGTAGGGTTTATTGCTGTCGGCAGCGAGAATCAGGGATAAGCTCTAGGTTTTGCGATCCCTACTATCTCAACGTTCATCGCCAGGACGGTGCTTCGTGCCAAAGAATGAAAGGAGCCTCAAGCGGCACGAACGCTCCTGCGTGCTGCGGAACGAGGCGCGGCGTGTAGTCAGCAGCCGGGCGACCTCTCGAAACAGAAGCACTATAGGTGAAAGCACCTGTTGCTCCAGGCAGGCGTTCGCCACGATTCATAGCGTGCGCGATTGAGTCCCCGCCTTTCTGCGTCTCGGCGTAGAGTTCGACTCTCACGGCATCGGGATCGATATCATCAAGAGAAACCTGAACGTGGAATAGATATTGCTCGCCCAGTTGCTCGACCGTCGCAGGCCCGAATCGCAGCGCTGACCAATGCTTCGCAAGTTCGGCCTGCCAGGCGACAAGATCGGCTCCCATTGAACCTCGATTCTCAGCGCGCTGACGAAAATCTGCTGCCGACGAGAGATAGTGTTCTTCGGTATATTGGCGGACTGCGCGATTGGCCGAGAAGATTGGAGTGAGACGGGCCATACTTTCGCGCATGCGGGCAACCCACGCGCGTGGAATCCCATGTTCGTCGCGGGCATAGAACTCGGGGATGACCTCTCTTTCGATCACCGCATAGAGACTTTCAGCTTCAGCTGCGTCCCAGGAAGGGTCATCTCCATGTTCGCGCCCATCTCCTATCGCCCAGCCTACTTCCGGGGAATACGCCTCTGCCCACCAGCCATCGAGTTCGGAAAGATTCAACCCGCCGTTCACCAGCACTTTCATACCGCTTGTGCCGCTTGCCTCCCAAGGCCGTCGAGGAGTGTTCACCCAGACGTCCACGCCCTGAACCAGATGTTCCGCCATAAGAACGTCGTAATCCGAAAGGAAGACCACCCGCGATCGAACTTCAGGGCGGCGCGCAAACTCAAACCACTGCCGGATCATTTCTTGCCCTTCGGCATCCTGGGGATGAGCCTTGCCTGCAATCACGAGTTGAACAGGGCGCTCTCGATTCATCAGGATGTTGAGAAGCCGCGCCGGATCGTGCAGAAGAAGGTTCGGGCGTTTGTATGCGGCAAAGCGACGGGCAAATCCCAGAGTCAAAATATCGTCATCGAGTGTCAGCGCGGCCTGCGCGAGGTCTGCCGACGACGCTCCCCGACTTGCTATTTGGCGACTGTACAGTCTTCGAACGTACTCGACGAGACCTTTGCGGCTATCTGCACGGAGTTGCCAGAGGCTGGCGTCGCTGGCCGCGCGAATATCCTTTTCCGTGTCGGCCAGTGTTCCGTGCCAGCATTGTTTTCCGCAGGAAACTTCCCACAAACGGTCTGCTTCAGCAGAGTCCCAAGTAGGGGTGTGCACTCCGTTGGTCACATACGTCACCGGCACCTCTGCTTCCGGCCACCTGGGAAAGAGTGGCTGGAAGAGTTGTCGGCTCACTTGACCGTGCAACTTGCTGACGCCATTGATCGCGCCGCTGCCGCGGATCGCCAAATAAGCCATATTGAACGGTTCGGACGAGTCTCGGCGGTCGCGTCGCCCCAACGTTAGAAGTTCGTCGACTGAAATCGACAGTTTCCCCTCTGCGTACTTACCGAGATATCGCGCGATCAGGCTGGGAGCAAAGCGGTCAAAGCCCGCTTCCACGGGAGTATGGGTCGTAAAAAGATTCCCGGCACGGGTGACGCTAAGCGCGACATCAAATGGCTTGCCGTTGTCTTCCATGTAGGAACGCGCCCGTTCCAGCACCGCGAATGCGGCGTGACCTTCATTGAGATGACAGACCTCGGGCTGCAGTCCCAACGCTCGCAGCAGCCGCCAGCCTCCAACGCCGAGGACTAGCTCCTGTCTCAAACGCAACTCCGGACCGCCTCCGTACAGTTCAGACGTAATGCCGCGGAAGGACGGAAGGTTTGCGGGATCGTTGCTATCGAGCAGATACAATTTGACCCGGCCCACCTGTACTTGCCAGACTCTGATCCATAACTTGAAGCCAGGCAAATTGATGGCCAGGCGCAGCCATTCGCCGTTTTGCTCGCGCACCGGTCGGATTGGAAGCTGGCCGGGATCATTGAATGGATACAAGGCTTGCTGGTGGCCCTGGGCATCAATTTCCTGCCGAAAATAGCCTTGTTGATAGAGCAAGCCAATTCCAGTCACCGGGACGCCCAGGTTACTTGCGGCTTTGAGCTGATCGCCAGCAACGTTGCCGAGTCCGCCAGAATAAATCGGCAGCGCCTCGCTCAACATGAATTCCATCGAGAAATATGCAATGGTCGACACGCCCGAACGCGGATGCGTCTTATGAAACCAGGCTTCCGACTCTTCCGCCTCCGTTTTCTCGCGGTGGAGATCAGCCAGAAGTTTTTGAAAGCCTGGGTCGGAGGTAACGCCCTGCAGTTTTTCCCGGGATGCGGTTTGCAGCAGAACCCAAGGATTGTGGGTCAGTTCCCAGAGTTCGGGATCGAGTTGCTCCCAAAGCTGGTCCGCGGAGTGATTGAACGACCATCTAAGGTCCAGGGCCAAGTCGGTGAGAGCATCTGAAATGGCTGTATCGATGGGACGATCAAAGATTGTCGGGCTACTCATAAACAACTCCTCTCATGGTTCATCAGCTCTGGACGCCTGGGCACTGCGAGCCAGCGTTGCCGAAACAATGGACTGGGCTTCTTCCTCGATCTGTCGCAGATGGTTCTGACCGAGGAAACTCTCGGCGTAAATCTTGTAGATTTCCTCCGTACCCGAAGGACGTGCCGCAAACCAGCCGTCCTTGGCGATCACTTTGATCCCTCCAATTGAATTGCCGTCTCCCGGAGCGGTGGTCAGAATCTTCTGGATCGGCTGACCGGCAACTTCAGTAGCGTGAATGTCGGAGGGGGACAATCTTGCAAGAGCGGCTTTTTGTTCGGGCGTAGCTGGAGCATCGATGCGCTCGTAGACGGGATCCCCAAGCTCGCGGGTTAGCTCACGATAGATCTCACCCGGATCTTTGCCCACACGCGCCGTAATTTCTGCCGACAGTAAACAAGGAACGATTCCGTCTTTATCAGTGGTCCATACGCTGCCGTCGCGCCGGAGAAAGGAGGAACCAGCGCTCTCCTCGCCCCCAAAACCCAAGCGGCCGGCGAGCAATCCTTCGACAAACCACTTAAAGCCCACCGGAACTTCATAAAGCCGCCGACCAAGGCGAGCACTGACACGATCGATCATGCTACTGCTCACTACGGTCTTGCCGACGGCGACGTCTTCGCCCCAATTGGGCCGGTTCGCGAACAAATAGCTGACGCACACTGAAAGGTAATGATTCGGAGGCAACAACCCGCTTCCTTTGGTCACGATGCCATGGCGGTCGTGATCGGTATCGCTGGCAAACGCAATATCGAACTTGTCTTTCAATGCGATGAGTCGCTGCATCGCATAAGGCGAGGAAGGATCCATGCGAATCTTTCCGTCCCAATCCACGCTCATGAATCGGAATGTTGGATCTACAGATGAGTTGACGATTGTCAGATCGAGACCGTACTGCTCGGCAATCCGCGGCCAATAATCGATACCCGCTCCCCCAAGCGGATCCACGCCAAGCTTAATCTTGGCGTCGCGCACCGCATTCATGTCGACAACACAGTTGAGATCGCCGATATAGACGCTCAGAAAGTCGTATTTGTGCGTTGTGGGTGCACGCAGCGCTTTGGCAAACTGCGTGCGCTTAACACCGTCGAGGCCGCGCTTGAGAAAATCATTGGCTTTCGATTCAATCCACGAAGTCACGCTTGAATCGGCGGGTCCTCCATGCGGAGGGTCGTATTTAAAGCCCCCGTCATCGGGAGGATTGTGAGACGGCGTGATTACGATACCGTCGGCAAGCCCCGACTTTCGTGAGCGGTTGTAAAGCAGAATCGAATGGGAGACAGCCGGCGTCGGAGTGTATGGGGTGCCTTCGGAGAGCATTACTTCGACGTTGTTTGCCGCAAGCACCTCCAGGGCACTGGCAAATGCAGGTTCAGACAAGGCATGAGTATCCATCCCAAGGAACAGTGGCCCGTCAATACTCTGGAGTTTGCGGTAATCACAAATTGCCTGAGTGATAGCCAGGATGTGCCACTCATTGAACGCCACATTGAACGCAGATCCGCGATGGCCGGACGTACCGAAGACAACGCGCTGTCTGGGATCGCTCGGATCGGGCCGTAACTCGTAATAGGCTGTGATGAGCTTGGGGACGTTCACAAGAATCGATGGGTCAGCCGGCTTACCGGCGGCAGCGTTAATTGTCATGGAGCACCTCGCAGCTATCCGTCAAGAGAATCGCGCTTGATCGAGGTTCGAGCCTAAAACCGATCTGGCCCTGCATGGAGGGCTCTTTGCCTGCCTCGAAAAGATCGTCAGGGGCGGTTCGGGAAGTGTCCACCGCCAAACGCCAGATCTTCCCTGTCGGCAAAGCAGGAACGGAAAAATCAACCGATCTGACGTCCGCGTTGAACAGGAGGAACAAATCGGGTTCTGTCTGTCCCAGAATCAGACAGGCAAGGGATTTCAGCCGCTGGTCCCCCCAGTCGGGAGCGGCACCGTTTGGTGCAAACCACTTAATCTCCGCATCCGTGTAGAACTCTTCTCTTCGCAAGACAGGATGGGCTCGGCGAAAGGCGATCATTCCGCGAGTGAAGCGTTGGATCTCCTGGTGCTTTTCGAGCAGGCTCCAGTCAAACCAGCTCACCTCGTTGTCTTGGCAATAGGCATTGTTATTGCCATGCTGGGTTCGGCGAAACTCATCGCCGCCGAGCAGCATGGGAACTCCTCGAGAAATAAACAGGGTTAACAGGGCATTCTTGATCAAGCGCTTGCGCATGCCCTCGACAGCGGGATCCTGGCTTGGCCCTTCCACGCCGCAATTTTCGCTGTAGTTGGCATCGGTTCCATCGCGGTTGTCCTCGCCATTTTCGTCATTGTGCTTCTGCTTGTAGCTGACCAGATCGTTCAGCGTGAAGCCATCATGACAAGTGACGAAGTTGAGGCTGCTTGCGGGGCCCTTGCCTGAGCTTTGGTACAGATCCGAGCTTCCAGAGATTCGGCTTGCGAACGATCCGATCATACCCGCGTCGCCAACCCAGAAGCGGCGCACATCGTCACGGAAACGGCCATTCCATTCCATCCAACGCGTGGTGGAAAAACATCCCACTTGATAGGCACCGCCTGCGTCCCAAGCCTCCGCGATAATCTTTACGTCACGCAGGATGGGATCCTCCGCAATATCCTCGAGGAGCGGAGCGTTGCGGAGAATGTTTCCATGCTCATCTCGGCCCAAGACAGAAGCAAGGTCGAAGCGAAAACCATCCACATGCATGTGCATGACCCAGTAACGAAGCACATTCCTCACGAACTCCCGCACGACGGGATGGTTTGCATTAAGCGTATTGCCAACGCCGGAAAAGTTCTTGTAGTATCGACGCGCGTTCTCTCGCAGCATATAGAAGATTGAGTTCTCAATACCGCGCAGGCAGATCGTCGGTCCAAGTTCATCGTTCTCGGCCGTGTGGTTCAACACGATATCCAAGATCACTTCAATACCCGCGCGGTGAAAGGCCTTGACCATCTCTCGAAATTCCGTGGCCTGCCGGCAGTGCGATCCTGTCAAAGCTGTAAGACTGCTTGGGAGCAAAGTAGGCGACCGGATTGTAGCCCCAGTAGTCCTTGAGTTTTTCTCCTGTGACGGGATTAAGTCGGTTGGATTCGTTTTCGTTGAATTCAAGAACAGGCATCAGCTCAATCGCGGTCACTCCCAGATCCTTGAGATACGGTATCTTTTCGGTCAGGCCAGCGAAGGTTCCAGGATGCGCCACACCAGAACTCGGATGGATTGTGAAGCCGCGAACGTGTGTCTCGTAGATGACTGTGTCGGAGGCGGAATGCTTTGGAGGCGAATCCATCTCCCAGTCGAAATGATCATCGGTAAAGATGCATTTCGGTGTGGTGCCCGGCGTTATCAACAGTTGAAATGGCTAAGTCAGTTAGTCTGCTGGAGGAATCGTAGCCGCGGGCGGCTAGAAAATCCCAATTCTCGACGCCGGCAATTGCCCTTGCATATGGATCCAGAAGCAACTTATGTGGGTTGAAGCGATGGCCCTCTTCGGGTAGATACGGTCCTTCGACGCGATAACCGTAGAGTTGACCTGCGGGAATGCCTCGCACCCACACATGCCATACGTCGCCAGTCCGATGACGCACCGGATCCAAGTCAATGGTTCTGCTCGGAGAAGAATCGTCAGGATGTTGGTAGAGTTCCAAGCGAACACCGGTTGCGTGACGGCTGAACAAAACGAAATTGACTCCCCTTCCTTGTTCGTGGGCGCCTCCAATCGGAAGAGGATTTCCTGCCTGAACCTCGCCCTCCTCGCACGGTTCTGCAAAACCATTTGCCAGATTCCGCTCTGTCGCTAATTCAGTCATTGACGTATTCTTCCCTCACCTCTCTGACACTTCGCTCCGCAGATCGTTCGCGCTGGCCACATTCATACCTTCGAACGAGCTTCCGTACTGGCCTGCTTGTTCCACCCGTGGAAATGCGAGAAATCACCCGCATTCCATGCCTCGCGGAGTCCAGGGGCGCTCAAATCCCAGTCTGGGCGGATTTCGCTCGTCACGGCGCGCAGATCGCGCCAAAGATCGACGACCGATGGACGCCCCCAGAACCAGTAGCCGTTATAGATGCTGTAAATCACGAGGCCCGGCTTGAGCACGAGCGTATGCGGGATCATCGGATTGTGCTCGGGGTCGGTGTACTCCTGGATGTCGAGATCCTTCTGAACCATTCGGTCGGGGTCCGAAAGGAATGTCCACTGGGCTCCGACGGACGCACGGAATTCCTGAAGAGTATGGTGATCGTCGGTAGCGATCGTGGCGATCTGGGTGTACGCCACAGCGATCTTTGGGTAGAACGCGGCGAGTTCCAAATGCTGCTGGTGCTCCTTTGGGCAATAGTGGCCGCGCGCAAGCGTGAGGATTAGCGGATCCTCGCCCTGTAGCTCGCTGAGCTTGCGCAGTTTGCCCGTGTGATCGGGCAGTTCGTAGTCGGGGAAAATGCCTCCGGGCACAATATCAGAACGCATGATTGGACTCCTTCTGTTTCTCTCAAAGGTCCAGAGTGACGCCCGCGTTTGGCTGGGAACAGCATACGAGCACGTTTCCGGGAGCGGGCCTCTCCAGCGGCTCAGGGCTATAAGTGATCGATCCGCCAATCAAACCAGTCATGCAGGTATGACAGACTCCGGTCCGGCACGACCATCTGACCGGAACGTCGCACGCTTCCGCCAGTTCAAGCAAGCTCCCGAATTTCGGATCCCAAGCGGCGGTAATCCCGCTACGCGCGAATGAGACTGGGGGGCCAGATCCAGGCGGACCCTGTGGTAGGTGAGGAGTGTGACCAACCTGCGCCATACCAGGGGTAATAGCCTCGAGAGAACCGAAGATTTCCGTGTGCACATCCTCGGCGAGCACACCCCAGTTTCGCAACCCATCGCGCATATTCTGTAAGAACGAAGAGGGGCCACACAGATAGAAGTCACTACCCTGTGACACGCCAATTCTCTCTAGCAACAGCTGCGTCAATGTGCCCGGGAGCATCGAAGTCTGCCCCGACTTGGTCGACTGCAGTGGGCCTGCTGTACACGATGTATCCTCGTCCGCGAGAGAGCTGTTTCAGTAATGAATGCGATTCTTCTGCAAATGGATGGTCGACGCCATTGCGCGCTCCATAGATCCACCAGATTTCTCGTTGTGATCTTTCAGCGACGAGTGTGTGCAGCATCGACATCACGGGCGTTGCGCCCACTCCAGCGCTCAGGAGAACCACAGGATTCTGGCTGGGACGCAGAGTAAAGCTTCCGCGCGGTGCACTCACATCCAATAGATCACCTTCTCGCGCACGGTTGCACAGAAATGAACTTCCAATCCCATTTAATTCGCTTTTGACGCTGATGCGAAAATGATCGGCTCCGGGCAGATCAGACAACGAATAGCTACGAAGAACGGGCGGTTTGCCCGGATCGACGAGCAATCGCAAGACGACATATTGACCTGCCTGAAACACAGGAAGCTCTTGCCCGTCAATCGGCGCCAGAATGAAGGAAGTCACGCTATCGCTTTCCTTTTTGATATTCGCGACTCGCATCTGTCGAAAACCGGGCCATGCTGGCGCTTGTTCCTCATCGGCGAGTCCCGGATTCCCCATTGTCGTTTTGGAACTGAAGTCTTGTTGAAGCATCGCTTGGAACGAACTCTGCCAACCCTTGCTAAGTGCAGGAATCCGCAGCACGCGTTGCAGTTGCTCGCTGGAATGTCCTGGCAAATACAGGAGCGCGTCAACCTCCGCCACACTGATTCGCTCTGGACCGTCCGCAATTTTTACAATGTCGTCGTCCGCCCCAACTTCTCCTTCCTGCAACACGCGAAAGTAGAATCCTGGTCTGTGATGCGCTACGAGCAGGGCTGCCATCCGAGGTTCATTCATGCGGATGCCGACGCGGTAGCACGTAACGCGCGGCTGCGTCACTTCAAATTCAGCACCACCGATGCGATATCGATCGCCGATGCAGACCTCGTTGTCAGCAAGTCCTTCGACGGTGAAGTTCTCTCCGAACTGTCCGAACGTAAAGTCACTGCGGCCCAAAAAGCGCTCCCAGTAATGGTAAGAATCCATCTGGTAGACGAATACCGCGCGTTGCTCCCCGCCGTGACCCGCAAGATCGGCTTGCGCATCGCCTTGAATGTTGAGTCTGCGCACCATTCGCCGTCCCTCAACTGGACTCTTCCAGACGGACGTTCGAACCGTTTTGCCGTTCCATGTCACGTCGTGTGGAAGACCGACATTTACCGAAAGCAATCGGGGCATTCCTACCTCGTCGAAGTCCAGCCTGTAATTAGCATCCTTTTATTTCTGCGGATCGTTAGGGAATTCTCGTGCTTCGGGATTATGTACCCATTCGTTCGACCCACTGAGCGCGCCATGTGGGAGCGACGAATGGATCCGCAAAGTACTGTGTTTCCCGCGCAACCTTGTCGTCCTTGAACTCCATGATGCTCACGGTGTAGGACGGCTTGCCGTCATATGTCAGGATGAATTCGGTGACCCAAAGATCACCGCTGCCAATGATTCGTCGGATAGTAAACCGCTTTATGTTCGGCTGACTTGCGCGTTGGTTTTGTATATTGCGTCGACCTCGTGTCCGCTCGCCCGACTGCGGATATTCCAGAACCGCGTTCTCGTGATAGATGAGGTGCTCCGTTTCAAAGTCGTTGGCATCGGACGCCGCCCAATGCTGATCCAGTGCGGCACGGATCTCTTGATCTAACACTCGGGAATGCTGCTCCCTCTCTTGTTGATCGCTCATCTTGAGCCTCAAATTTGACAGAAGCTAAATGCTCTATTTGAATCCACATCTCGTACCGCGTCGCAACTAACTGACAGCCTCGCGGCCGCAACGACATTGAATTGTCTTGCGGTTACCAGCGACGAGCCGGAGCGGCACCATCCACGTGGAGTATCTCCCCGTTCACGTGACCGGCCAGTGTCAGGTAGAGAACGGCATCGACAATATCCTTCACTGTCGCCTCTTTTATAGCCGGCTGCAACGTCGAATCGTTTGGATCATTCCGGTGCATCGGTGTATCCACAACGCCGGGGGCTACTGCATTAAAGCGAATACCATCTCTTGCATACTCGGTTGCGAGATTCTGTGTCGCTGAATTCAACCCACCCTTCGTAATCATCGAAATCGAGCTATTCTCGCCGGCGATTGGCCGATCGGCAAGCGCGGCTGTGATGTTCACAACACACCCCGATTTCTGCTTAAGCATCTCTTTTACGGTGCGCTGAGTGATATAGAAGAATCCGAGCAAATTGGTCGAGACAAGGGCCTCGAAGTCCTCGATAGTGAAGTCAATGAAAGGCTTGGTTAGAAAGATGCCGGCGTTATTCACCAAAACATCGATGGTTCCGAAATTGTTGATTGCTGCCTCAACAGCATCTGCAGCAGTTTGCTGCTTGCCGATATCGCCATCGACGAGAATCAGACTGCCTGAGGGAGTCAACTTCCGACTGGCGTCACGAGACGTCGCGACGACGTTGTAACCATCTTTCAGAAACCGTTCGACCAAACCGGCGCCAATTCCGCCCGATGCACCGGTTATGATTGCTGTCCTTCTGTCCGGCATACGTGACCTTTTGTTTAGGGTGCAGGGTTTAGCTTCTGATGAATGCCTGGAGATCCGCGTTGATCACGTCGGCATGAGTGGTCATCATGCCATGAGGCAAGCCCGGGTAGATCTTGAGCGTACCGCGCTTGAGCAACTTCCCCTGTAGCAGTGAAGCGTCTTTGTAGGGGACGATTTGATCATCATCACCTTGCATCACAAGAGTCGGCACCGTGATCGCTTTCAGATCGTCCGTCTGATCTGTCTCGGAGAAAGCCTTGATGCCTTCGTAGTGAGCCAGCGCACTGCCCATCATCCCTTGACGCCACCAGTTCTGGATAACTCCCTGCAAGGCCATCGCGCCGGGTCTATTGAAGCCGTAAAACGGACCCGTAGGGACATCGAGAAAGAACTGCGCCCGGTTCTCAGCCAGCGCTTTGCGGAATCCGTCGAACACTTCAATCGGAGTGCCGCCCGGGTTCCTCTCGGTCTTGACCATGAGCGGAGGAACGGAGGCGATCAGCACGGCCTTGGCTACGCGGCCTTGAGGCTCGCCGTATTTCGCGACATAGCGCGCCACCTCGCCACCACCCGTCGAATGGCCGATGTGGACCGCATTCCTCAGGTCGAGATGCTCGACGACTGCCGAGGCGTCGGACGCGTAATGATCCATGTCGTGGCCAGTGTCCACCTGTGACGAGCGTCCGTGACCGCGCCTGTCATGCGCGACGACGCGATAGCCGTTGGCGAGGAAGAACAGCATCTGATTGTCCCAGTCGTCCGATGAAAGAGGCCATCCGTGGTGAAACACAATGGGCTGTGCATCCTTCGGGCCCCAGTCCTTGTAGAAAATCTGTGTGCCGTCTTTGGTTGTGATCATTTGCGTATCAGGTCCTCGTGTGTTTGGTTGTGAAATTGTTCGAAGCACATCGGACGAACGGCTGACCAAAGCGATGGGCTTGCCGGAGTTGTAGAAAGACTCGAGTAAAGCGAGAGAATGCCTGGGAGACGAACAATTGGAGGATAGTTATGTCAATACTTTGGTATCGGCCCTCCTGTTAGTGAGCGCTTGCTACAGAGTATGAGAATGTCTTCGATTCAAATGTGGTTGAGCCGACGTACCTAGGTTAAGAAATGGGGTTGACCTATGTCGGATGTCACGTCATTCGCGTGCACAGCCGTGACGCTGTGGGCTTACCAAGCGATTTAGGAATCTCGGATTCCTCGCTCTTTCGTCGCTGCACCGACTGCGAAACGCCGACAGATACCGTCGTTCAATAGATTCTTTACTCCACTTCTGGCTTAATTGCAAATCATGCTAATGTGTCCGTGGGTCTTCGAGTCGCAGCGGTTAATCGGGACGAGCGCCCGTTCCCAAAAGCTATCGAAGAGAAATGAACGAGAGCCTTGGTGGGCGCGGGCAGCCACTCGAGACGCCATAGCGCGACGAATTCGCGGTTTTTTCATGAAACTCTCGACGAGGGCGTGCTCGTCCAACTTGGAGGCCAACTATGAAGGCTATCGTTGTCCACGAATATGGCGGTCCGGAAGTACTGAAGTTCGAGGAGTACCCTGACCCGGTTCCCGGTCGAGGCGAAGTGCTGGTGCGAGTTGCCGCCGCGAGTGTGAACCCGATCGACTACAAACGACGAGCTGGATTAACGAAGGATTTTTATCCCATCCACTTCCCGGGCCTCATAGGAGTCGACATGTCGGGGACTGTCGTGAAGGTAGGACCAGGAGTCGAGGCTTTTGGCGCCGGCAACCGGGTGTTCGCAATGGCAGATAACACGTACGCCGAACTCTGCGTGGTGAAGGCTGATGTTCTGGCGGATATTCCGGAGGGGCTTGATTTGATTGAGGCGGCAGCGCTGCCGCTGGTGACGACGACCGGGAACCAGCTCCTTTCAGCTACCGGAATCAAAGCGGGCCAGACGGTGATGGTCGTGGGTGCTGTAGGAAATGTAGGGCGTTCGGCGGTATTCACTGCGAAGGATCGCGGGGCGACTGTGATCGCGGGAGTTTTGAAGAGGCAGATGGACGAGGCGAAGGCTGTGGGCGCGGATCAGGTGGTCGCAACCGACGACGACACCGCGATTGCGAATCTTCCTCCGCTCGATGCTGTCGCGGATGCGGTCGGCGGAAAAACCGCCGTGAAGCTGATCGCCAAGGTCAAGCCGGAAGGAGTGTTTGCTTCGGTCGTCGGAGCACCCCAGAACGCTGCGGAGTACCCGTCGGTGAAGGTAGTGCCGGTATTCTCCAAATTCGACAGGGAAACGCTCGAGTTCATGGCTGAAGCCGTGCGAGATGGCAGGCTGGTAATCCCGATTAGCCAGAAACTGCCGCTCAGTAAAGCGGCCGAGGCTCAGGCATTGGCAGAAAAAGGCGGTATCGGGAAAATCTTGCTGATACCTTGAATTCCCGCATGACATGCGACGACAAAAGGAAAATCGAAATGAAGAGAGCAGAGCGCGGAATCAATCCCGCTTCGAAACCAAGTGGCGACGGATGTGTGGAATGTCTGGCGTCACCGAAAGGTTGGTGGCTTCATCTCCGCCGGTGTGCGGAGTGTGGGCACATCGGATGTTGTGACAGCTCTCCGAGTCAGCATGCATCAAAGCATGCGGCGGCGACGGGGCATCCGATCATTGCGAGTTTCGAGCCGGGTGAGGACTGGTTCTACGATTACGAGAAGCAGGCGATGATCAACGGTGCGGAGTTGCTTCCGCCGCATTCGCATCCAAGAAATCAGCCCGCACCCGGACCCGCAGGAAGAATTCCAGCCAATTGGGAATCGCTGCTGCACTAGGTATCGTCAATCGGTTTATTACAAATGGAACAGCACTCGGGACTCCTTATTTGTAATGTGCAGGGTATCGAAAGGAGCCATCCATGAACGCGGTACAAGTCGAACAGAAGAGCTATGAGATGCCCCCGCGCGAGGGGCTCAGCGTCGCACATTTTCTCACCGTCGCCGACATCAACCGGTCGGCTCACTACTACGAAAAGGTCTTCGGTGCTCGCATTTTGAGCATGGGTGACGGCAACGCGCCTGCGTACCTTCAGCTGGCGAATATCTGGATGATTCTGAACGTTGGGGGAGGGCCGACCCCCGACAAGCCGACGGTAACGCTCAGCGTCCCCGACCCGAACCACATCAACAGCTTTATGAATTTCCGCGTTGCGGATATCCAAGCGTGCTATCAATTGTGGAAAAGTCGAGGAGCCGAGTTCATCACGGAGCCCATACCCAAGTACGGCGAGATTCGCTGCTATATCCGCGATCCTGACGGCTACATTATCGAGGTCGGACAGAGCACCGATCTCACGTACGGTTAGCGCTCGGCCCGGATGGGATTCGGATTCGAACGGTTGCGGATGTTCTCTTGAGGCCTTCCGGCTGCAGTGTCGAGCCAGTGCTTCGGTCTTGATCGATATGTTCGTCCGACGGATTCGTCGTCGCACTTCAGCCAAGTTTGCTTGAACAGTCACCCGCTCTGATATCGAAAGGAGTGCCAAATGGAGGGCACAAATGGACTGAAAGAGACAACCGGCCTGACCGCGCCTGTCGCGTCGAACACGCTTAGTGTGAACGTTTTTACGGCTCCGGGAAAGACTATGGTCGGCGAGCGGCCAAAGCCCTTCGGCGAAGCGCTCGCCTTTGACCCCATCACGTCAACTTTAATCTTCGGCGAGTACGACGCGGTGCTGGTGGACGCAATGGGGACAGTGGCTGAGGCTGAGGCTCTCGCGGATTGGGTCGCTCTGCACAACCGCAACTTGGAAACCATCTATATAACGCACGCACATTTCGACCACTTTTATGGTCTTAGCATTCTGCTCGACCGTTTCCCGGGCGCACGGGCGATAGCAACGCCCGATGCGGTGAGCGCCATGCAGATGTCTTTCACTCCCACAGTGGAGCGGTTGGCCCGCCGAATGTTTCCTGGGCAAGTGGCCACCAAGTTGGTTCCGCCTAAGCCCTATGAGCGCGACACGTTCACTCTCGAGGGCCACGAATTGCGCATCATCGAGCAGGGCCGCACCGATAGTCCCGATTCGACGTCTCTATACGTTCCATCGATCGGCCTAATCGTCGCTGGCGACGTTGTGTACAACCAATGCCGCATTTACGTCGGCGACACCACACCCGAGAGTCGAAAGAATTGGATTGCGGCGCTCGACCGGTTAGCGGCGCTGAATCCGGCGATGGTTGTTGCCGGTCACAAGAAGCCTGGCGCGCCAGACTCTCCCTCGACGATCCAGGACACTAAGCGTTACCTCCAGGACTTCGATCGGCTGCAGAAAACCGCGAAGTCCGACCAGGAGCTGTTCGATCAGATGACGGAGCTGTACCCACATTGGGTAGCCAATCAGTCGTGGTTGATGTTCGGATTCCCGGGGGCATAACCGTTGGCCCGTCCTTGCGCACCTGGAGGAAACCGTGGACACACGGAACAAATCCAATGAATGGGAATTAGTGAACGTCCCGTCTGTACCCAGTTTTAATACCAGTTTTAGTTCCGATTGTGCGACAGCTCGACGCGCAACCGATCCCGGATCTGATGGACTTGCTCGCCCATATCGGAAACAGACTCGATTTCAAAAAGGAGAACAAAATGGCAACAAAAGGAAAAGTCTTAGTGCTAGTTTCGAGCGGATACGGCTTGCCTTTGAAAGATGGCAAGGTTTATGCCGGCGCCGGCTATTACCTGAACGAGTTGACGGTTCCGGTTCGCGCCCTGATGAAGGAGGGCTACGAGATCACCTTCGCCAACCCCAAAGGCAACGCGCCGCAATTGGATCTTCATTCCGCTGTGCCCGACTTCTTTGGTGGGGACGAGGCAAAGCTTAACGACTATATGAGGTTCCGCGACACCTTGACCGGGCTCGAAAATCCAAGTCGCATCTCCGATGTCATCGCATCGGGCCTGGATCAATATGACGCTGTTTTCGTCCCCGGCGGCCATGGGCCAATGGAGGATCTTCTCGATGATCCCGACGCCGGCACCGTGATGAGGCACTTTCATAAAACCTCCAAGCCTACGGCGGTGCTCTGCCACGGCCCGATTTCACTGCTCTCGGCGCTTCCCGAATCGAAGGAGTTTGTCGCCGCGCTGTCGGCGGGCGATACCGCAGGAGCGCAAGCGAAGGCCAAGGGCTGGATCTATGCCGGATATAAGATGACCATCTTTTCGACTGCGGAAGAGCAGCAGCGAGAACCGCTTGAAATTCATGGAAAGGTTCTCTTCTACCCCGACGTCGCCTTGCGTACAGCGGGTGGTGACGTAAGCGTGGCCGCTCCATGGCAGAGCTACGTCCTTCACGATCGCGAGTTGATCTCCGGTCAGAACCCTTTCTCTGATGAAGCGCTTGTGAAACTTCTTCTGCCGGCACTCAACAAGCGAAGAGCAGCCGCTTAAGCTTTTCGATGGGTGGGAGGCACGACCTGAGTCTCACTGGATTGCCTCCCTGCCATCGGTACCTGACCTCGCCTTGGCCGCTGGTTTTTTCGGCGCAAGAGAAGGAATCTTCGATGAACTACCCAACCACCTATCGCACCCTGCAGGTCGACGGCCTGTCGATTTTCTACCGAGAGGCTGGACCTAAAAATGCCCCAACGCTTCTCCTGCTGCACGGACTTCCTTCTTCGTCGCGGATGTTTGAGCCGCTCTTCGCAAGGCTCTCCGATCGCTATCACCTGATAGCGCCTGATTACCCCGGTTTCGGGCACAGTGACTGGCCGGACCCGAAGAAATTCGCATACACCTTCGACAATTACGCCGAGATCATGAACCACTTCACCGAGGCACTCGGCCTCTCGCGCTACACACTCTACATGCAGGATTACGGTGGCCCGGTGGGCTTTCGCATGATACTGGCGCACCCGCAGCGAGTCGAGGCGCTGATCGTGCAGGACGCCGTCGCGCACAACGAAGGCCTGGGCGCAAACTGGAAGACGCGCAGGGCGTTCTGGGCTGATCGCGCCACCAATGAGAGCGCCTTGCGGGCCAATCTCTTGTCACTCGCGGCCGCGCGTGCCCGGCACGTCGGACCCGATCCTGACGTGGAGCGTCACGATCCGGACCTCTGGACCGACGAGTTTTATTTCCTCAATCAGCCCGGCCAGGCCGAGATCCAGAGCGATCTTTTCTACGACTACCGCACCAATGTGGAGTCCTATCCAAAGTGGCAGACCTGGATGCGCGAAAAGCAACCGCGGCTGCTCGTAATCTGGGGCAAATTCGAATCATCGTTTGACCCGAGCGAGCCGGAGAGCTACCGCAAGGATGTTCCGAACGCTGAAGTCCACATTGTTGACGGTGGCCACTTCGCGCTCGACACGGCTGCCGATGAGATTGCTGCCCTGGTCAGGGGCTTTATAGCGTCTTCGCACAGGTGAAAACGCGGCGTGCTGGTTGCAAACGATAGCAAACCGTCGCGCAATAGCTTGATCCTATTATTTTGCCTTTCTCCGTCACGCTTAATCACCGGCAGGCAGGAAACGAAAGAACCAGAATCAGCCGATGAGCACTGCTTATCGGAATTGGGAGCCGTCAATGAGCAGCGAACAAACCGAACGAAAGAGCTATGAGATGCCCCCGCGCGACGGGTTCACCGTCACACATTTCATTACCGTCGCCGACATTAACCGATCGGCTGATTTTTATGCAAAGGTCTTCGGCGGCCGGATCCTGAGCAGAGGCGACAGCAAGGGTGCGTCTGGGCACATTCAGATCGCGAATACTTGGCTGATTGTCAACGTCGGGGGAGGGCCTACGCCGGACAAGCCGTCGGTGACGCTCAGTGTCCCCGCCGACCCGGATAGGGTCAGCAGCTTCTTGAATATACGCGTTGCGGATATTCAAGCGTGCTATGAATTATGGAAAAGTCGAGGAGCCGAGTTCATCACGAAGCCAATACCCAAGTACGGCGAGATTCGCTGCTACATCCGCGATCCCGACGGTTACATTATTGAGGTCGGACAGAGCACAGATCTCACGTACGGTTAGCGCATTGTCAAGGTGAGAAGGAATCAGCTGTGAAAGCAGCCAGAATTCATGGCTTCGGGCCGCCCGATGTCGTAGTGGTCGAGGATGTGCCCGTGCCGTCGCCAGGCCCCGGCGAAGTTCTAGTGCGGGTGATGGCCGCGGGCGTCGCTCCCTGGGACGCGATCATCCGTGAGGGCAAGAGCAAGGTCAGCCCGCAGCCTCCGCTCACCCTCGGTTCGGACTTCTCCGGTGTCGTCGCCAAGGTTGGCTCCGGCGTTACCGGCTTCGCGCTGGCCGACGAAGTCTATGGCGTCACCAACCCGCAGTTCTGTGGCGCCCAGGCCGAATTCGCCGTGGTCACGGCCGGGATGGTCGCCCGCAAACCGCAATCGCTGGATCACGTAGAAGCAGCGTCGGCTCCCGTCGTTGCGGTGACCGCCTGGCAAATGCTCTTCCAGTATGCGCAGGCGGCGCGCGGACAAACGGTGATGGTCGTCGGAGCCGCCGGGAACGTCGGAGCCTACGCCGTACAAATGGCGGAAGACGCCGGAATACAGGTCGTTGCCATCGCCCACCTCGACGACGAAGACCTCCTCCGTTCACTGGGTGTGAAATCCATCATCGACTCCGGTAAGCCCGCATTCGAGAAGGACCTCCCGCAGGTGGATGCCATCCTCGACACGGTCGGGGGCAGTACGTTTCAGCGCTGCGTTGCTGCGTTGAAACCCGGAGGCAAACTCGTGACATCTGTCTCCAGCCAGCCGCTGCCAGCAGAGGCCGTTTTCTTCTATGCGGAGGTGACCACCGCGCGCCTGCAGACGATCACAACATTGTTTGACGCGGGCAGAATCACAGCGCGCGTGGGCTCAGTCCTACCGCTTTCGGAGGCGCGCCAGGCGCAGGGCATGCTTGCGGGCGCACCACACAAGCCCGGCAAGATCGTCCTGCAGATAGGGCACCCGCAGCAGTCCCGATCTGCACAGTGAACCTTGTAGATCGGCTCGTGCGGTCTGTGGCGTCCAACTAGATGCGGGACTGTCGACTCTATATCTCCGCCAGGGCGCGATGTACAAGATGGATTGAGATCGCACCCTCGCCAACGGCTGACGCAACGCGCTTCACGCTTTCGGAGCGAATGTCGCCAACTGCGTAAACCGCTGGCAAGCTCGTCTCAAGCATCTGCGGCCGACGGCCCAGAGGCCACTTTCGCGGGGCGTTTGCCAGAATCGGATCCAAGTCCCGTCCTGTAAGAATAAATCCGTGCTGATCCAAGGCGACGCAGCCTCGCAACCAGTCGCAGCGCGGCGACGCACCCGCCATCACGAAAACGTGCCGGATCGCGCGCGTCGATCTCTCCCCCGACGATCGGTCGAGCCAGGTAACACGTTCCAGGTGCGAATCGCCTTCAAATGATTCAAGCTCAGATTCGAGATGCAGCTCGATCACCGGATGCGTCGTAATCCTCTGGGTCAGATAGCGCGACATCGTCTCCGAAAGGGTCTTTCCGCGAACCAGCATATAGACCTTGCGGGCAGTCTCTGCCAGGAAAACTGCTGCCTGACCGGCCGAATTTCCCCCGCCGATGACGATGACTTCATCATCCCCACAAAGTTGCGATTCCATGAATGTGGCCGCGTAATAAACTCCATTCCCTTCGAACTGCTTTAGGTTGGCAATGTCTGGCGTGTTGTATTGCGCTCCGGCGGCAATGATGACGCTACGAGCCCGCAGAATGACGCCATTCTCCAGCGAGAGCTGGTATGGCCTTTGATCGCAGTGGAACTGGATAACTCGTTGCCCCACCAGCATCTGTGCGCCAAATTTTTCTGCCTGTACAACAGCGCGACGCGTGAGTTCCAAGCCGGAGATGCCGGTTGGGAAACCAATGTAGTTCTCTATCTTTGAACTCGAGCCGGCCTGCCCACCGGGCAATTCGGCCTCGATCACGACGGCGTCCAGGCCTTCGGAAGCGGCGTAAACTGCCGCCGCCAATCCGGCCGGACCAGCGCCCACGATGGCAACATCACGAATGCGTGATTCATCGACTACGTCCGCAAATCCCAGACATTCGGCCAACTGCTGCGTCGTGGGATTGCGCAGCACGGCCTTTCCGCCGCAAATCACAACGGGTATTTCGTCGATCTTGAGGTTAAAACGATCAAGCAGTTCCTGGGCGGTCGTGTCACTGTCAAGGTCGATATATGTGTGTGGATGTCCGTTGCGGGTGAGAAACTCGCGCAAGCGCAGTGTGTTCGCCGAGTAACGCGATCCCAGGATAGTCACGTTACCCATACCTTCCGTAATTAGCGCGAGGCGTCGCTGGATGAAAGCGCGCATGAAGATATCGCTGAGCTCGGCATCTTTTGCGATGAGCGAGTGCAAGGCATCTGCGCTAACTTCAAGGAATTCTCCCGGCTCGGCGACACGCCCGCGCGACATGGAGCGGGCTCCGGAAATCAAGACCATTTCTCCGGAGAAACCTCCTGGACCATACGTCACAAATACGTGCTCGCCGGAGAGTCTCGTCATCAGGATTTCGAGCTTTCCTGAAAGCACAACAAAGCAAGGCAATCCCAGTTCGCCCGGCTCAAAGAGGATCTCTCCGATCCGAACTGTTCTCGGAGTGCCGTATGGTCGAATGCGCTCGATCTGAGCGGGGGTCAGGACAGGGAAGGCCTGGGCCTGCCGGTCGGGTGTGTTTATCGATGGCTGCATGGACTCGGTCACTTGTAAATGCCTTCCAAAGTGGCTGATTCCGTTCTCAATTTCATCATGATCATCTCACGTAAACCGCACGCAATAAACAAGAGGATGTTCAAAGCTTCCCGGCTCGGTGCATGAAGCGAACCGCTCCCTGGTGAGACGCGCAATCAAGAGCGACGATAGACGCAGGAACCTCGACACAAAATATCTCCTCCGGTCTCTGTCAGCGTTCTCAAGGTTCAATCAGAAGCTGCATCTGGGAAAAACGTCTTTGAAGATAAACCTTCTAGCCTTTCCGAGGAAAATGATACGATCGTCCAATTGTTTTACTTCCCTCACGTCTAACTTAATCGCAATTGTTCGAAACGCACGCTGATCAGGCTCAGAAAAGTTTTCTTGTGAAGGAGAGCACCCCATGCCTGAATTCAGGAAGGAATCTGCCGCACAAAAACAACATGAACAAAAGATAGAAACACGCACCGCCTTGGAACACATCGGCGCCTTGACCACCGGTGCGATAGCCTCCACAACGCTCGCCGTCCTCGTCGCCACGGCCGTTTACGCGCAGGATAAGTACTCGCTGAAATCGCCGAGCGGAATCGCGTTCTCCGACTTCAGGGGATACGAGGACTGGTCGGCGGTCTCGTCCGCCCGGACCGACCAGGTTCTCAAGGTAATCGTCGCCAATCCGGCCATGATCACGGCATATAAGGCCGGCATCCCCGGCAATGGCCAGCCTTTCCCGGAGGGCTCCATGATCGTGAAGCTACAGTGGAAGCCGAAAAAGAGCACAGAGGCCCAGTTCGCGGTGGATGTGCCGGACGTCTTTACCCAGGCTTTCGTCATGGAAAAAGACAGCAAGAGATTTCCGAAAACCGGCGGGTGGGGATACGCGGTGTTCAACTACGATGCAGCCTCGGACAAGTTCACAGCGGATCCCAAAAGCCTCTCAGACTGCGGAAACGCGTGCCATACGGCCGTGAAGGCGAAAGACTACATCTTCCACCCGTATCAGAAGCGTTGAACCGCGCCTGCACCCACATTAGGTAGGCATCTCCGCTAGCCAGTACGGCCCATGCCAGCCTCACCATCTATAGCACTTACGAATTCGAGAACGATGATTCGGGAATTCTCGTCGATGATTCCGGGCCCACGAAAAACTGACCTTGCTTTGAGGTTCGCATTCAAATTGCTTGAACCTGCGCTGTGAGCGGACGTCGCTTTCAACCCAAAGGAATTGCTCACTTGCGTTTCACAACGTTGCGTGTAGTATTGCCTCGTGAAAATCCTTGCCCCTGGTATGTTGTGCAGCTTGGCTTGCCTTTTAAGCCAGGTTTCAGGACCAATGAACCCTCAGCCCCGCGAAGTGGGCCAGCAGCCATCCTCCGGCTCTCAGGCGCTGCAGCCCGATCCTGTTATCGCAACACTTCGGGTTACAACGCGCGAGGTTCTAATCGACGTGATCGCGCTTAGCGGTCGAGATCAGCCGGTCTTGGACCTCAAGCCCGAAGATCTTCAGGTTTCAGAATCATTTGTCTCTCTTGACTCAACCACTTCGCCTCATCCAAGCACCACGTCCCTCGAGCCAGAAACGGTCACCAGCCTGCGTGTGGTCGATCCCAATTCACCTCAGCCTTCACCGGACGATTCGCAAAGTGGATTCCAGATTACCGGGAGTTGCCTGGACCGTTCGACCCTGCACTATCGGCTCGCATTCCATCCGGGGCCCGACGCTTGGCAAAGCGGATATCACCGGGTCGTGATCAGCACGAGGAGGTCCGGCATCCGGTTGTTTTATCGTCATCAATACTACGTAGGGTTGAAGGAACCCCCCGCCAAACTTTCTGTCGTTCAGAGTGAAACCATCAACAAGCTACTTCTGCAGGCTGCCTGTTACCACCCGCAAATCCCTGCGTCGATTTTGCTGCAGGCCAGATTCATAGAAAGTGGCCGAACGGGTGTCCTCCGCTACTCCGTTGCAATCGACGCCGACTCGCTCTCCTTCGTGACCCTCGAAAGGAACGGAAACAATGCGGGCATCGATCGCCTCGTCGCGCTTGACTACGGAGTCTGCAACTTGGATAGCCGGGGGCTTCCGATCAACTTTTCCCAAGCGCCGCTTGAGAGAGTCCTAACGTCCGCAGAGTACGCTCGCGCTCTGGATCGCGGATTTCCTCATGTCCTGCAGTTTCCCGCTCCGGAGCACATCGCGATCACGCGATTCGTTGTTCGCGATCGTCGAACGGGCAATCTTGGCGCGGTGGAGGCCGCATCTCCTGGTATCGCTCAAGGTCCGGTCGTGCACACCTCGCCTCCAGCTACGCAGACAGCGAACGATCTCAAGACAATTGAGGATTGGCTGAATCTGGATTCGGTGAAAGATGCTTACGGTCACAGCCTGAATCCTTTGAACATGCGGCCAGAACCAGAACCCGTTGGCTCGTTTGGGTCCGTTCTTCGTGCTCCACACTCTTTCTGCGGTGACGTTTACGAACTGCCGGGCCATCCGGAAGATTTGCCGGACTTTCGTGAAGCCGATCCGATCGTCTCGATTTATACCCCCACCCTCGATGTGCCCAATCAGATCTTCTCCAATTTCACACGAATACCCGGGCAGCCGCCGGGCCCAATCCCTTTCGGCATCGACTACCACGGCGTTTTGTGGGTAACGATTCCGGGCGAATATCACTTCTTATTACTGTCTGATGACGGCGCGATCCTGCGTATCGACGATAAGAAGCTGATTGACGTCGATGGACTCCACCCGGCGCTTCCGGCCTCGGCCCGGATTCACCTCGATGCCGGGCGTCACTCGATCGAAGTGCCTTACTTCGAGAACGCAGAGGGTGCGTTTGCTCTTGAGCTTTGGGTCAAGCCGCCCGGTGCGCACTCGTGGAGTTTGTTCGATATGAACGAATACTCTTCGCCCGCTTCGGATGCAAACTCCTCGCTCCCTCGCTGAGGGGCAACGTGCGCATGCAACCTCGGCGGAGCTAACTCCTAACATGTCCATATTGTTGCTGCAGTTCTGGGACGACTGCCCCATGTGCTCTTAACGAGCACAGGAGTTGAAGTCTTGTGGGTTCCGTGATGAACTATCCGACAGTTATCTTCGACGAACAGTCTTTGGTGGCAGAGTCAATGCATTGGGGCGCCTAGCTTGGCGGGAACACCTCTGCACATCGAGAACGCCGCGATCCGTGTGATGATGGCGATCGAGGCGGGCCTCGGCCCAGCGTCGATGGAAGATCGTTAGCTCGATTTCGAGAATCGATGGTTCATCTTCAAGCGCGGCATGGTGCGGAAGTTCGAGACTCCCATCAATGCCGCGAATTCGCAGAAGGGCCTGTGCATGCTGACGGAACTTGGCGAGCTGCTGCAAGAGCCGCGCAAGCAGACGCCTATCCAACGCAAACTGAAAACGTCCCCTGCAGAAACACAAAGGCCCCCGTGTTTTTCGGGGGCCTTTCTTCATGTCACTTGCACTGGACCAGCACCTGGGTTATGGTTCCTGTGCTGTTTTTGTGCTGTTGTTGTGCTGTTGTTTGTCGCCAAGAAAACTCTACTAACTTCCTTGTTTTCTATGGCGGGGACGACGGGGCTCGAACCCGCGACCTCTGCCGTGACAGGGCAGCGCTCTAACCAACTGAGCTACGTCCCCAGAGTGAATCTGGAAAACTGTTGCAGGCTGCGGATGGTTTAAGAATTCACCACTCGCCTCACCATGCAGCCAAGGGCATTCCAGACGGGAGCCATGGTGCACAGACGCCTCTGCAACATCATTGAGTGTATCAGAAAGCATGGCTTCGAGGGACGACCAGAGGGGCGCACTTGTCCACGACGCGGAACGCCCGATCCAATTCAATTCAAGAAGCCCGCCAGGCAATCATTCCGATGACCCAATTAGCGGACGCGAGACGATCCCGAGCGATATTGCCGGAAAGCACCTCGCCGCAAGCCGCGCGCCGAAGCCTCTTCGCCCCCAGGTCATACGATCAGGTTCGAATCGGCGAATGCGCTGCGTGGGTTGAACGATTCTCCGGCGTGGCCGCCTAGGCCACTCCGGAGAATCTTCGCGGTCTCATCGATCCGAATCAGTCCGATCGGATTCCTTAGGCTGTCCAGGCTGCAGCCGGGCGATTGCCACGAGCAGCAGCCGTGAAGCCCATGTCCGTCGATATGCCGCGCACGCATTGCAGCAGATGATTGGCAATCGAGGGCAGCTTCTGTGCCGTCACGCGGAACGACGGGCCGGAAACGCTGACTGCCGCCACGGGCTGGCGTTGCGCATCCAGCAGCGGAACCGCGATGCAGCGAAGCCCTTCTTCAAGTTCCTCGTCATCCACGGCATAACCGCGGCGACGTGTCTTCTCGATCTCCGTGCGCAGCGCTTCAGCCGTGGCGATTGTCCGATGCGTGAATTTATCAAAGCGCGTGCGCCGGATGATCTCGTTGATCCGATCCTCAGGCAGAAAGGCCAACATCGCCTTGCCCACCGAAGTGCAGTGCACAGGATTGCTCGACCCCACGCGTGTAATCATGCGCACCGAGCGCGCCGGCTCAATCTTGTCGATATAAATCACTCGCGCCTGTTCCAGAATGCACAGATGCGCCGTCTCCTCGGTCTCGGCCACCAGACGGCGCAGATGCGGCTGCGCGCGCTCGCGAAGATCGTATTGCTCAATTGCGCGATTTCCGAAGTCGAACAGCCGCAGGCCGAGGCGGAACTTGCCATTCGTTGTCCGCTCCACCATGCGGTGCCGCTCCAGAACCATCAGAAAGCGGTGGGCTGTGCTCTTGTGCAGTTGCAGCGACGAGGCTACTTGCGCCAGTCCCAGCGGGACCTCGCTTTCGCCAAGCAAATCAAGTACGGCAAAGGCGCGATCCAGGGCCTGAACCTTGTATGTCCCCTGCGGGGCAGAGTCTCGCATTTTGGTCCTCTATTCCGTCTAGAAGTACAGCTTCAGTTTCTCAGAATATGGGACCATACGTCAAGAAAATGGGACGAACCGCTGAGAAATGAAAGAGATGCAAGCGTACTCCACGGAATGTGTCGTGAGGGCTCGCGGAGAAAAAGGCTACGCCGGAACCTCGTCTCCCTCGCCCGGTGCCAGAAACAGATTCTCCTCAAGCCCATGCTGCCGCGTGTAGAGGTCGTAGTAGCGCCCGCCCATTGCAAAGAGCTCCGCATGATTGCCGCGCTCCACAATCCTTCCCTGCTCCACCACAAGGATCTGATCTGCACGCCGGATCGTCGACAGCCGGTGCGCGATGACGAAGGTTGTCCGTCCCACCATCAGCTGATTCAATCCCGCCTGGATCATTGCTTCGGACTCCGAGTCCAGCGAACTGGTCGCCTCATCCAGAATCAGAATTCTCGGCTGAGCCAGCAGCGCGCGCGCGATCGAAAGACGCTGGCGCTGGCCGCCCGAGAGCTTCACGCCCCGTTCACCGACAATCGTGTCATATGCCTCCGGAAAGCGCTCGGCAAACTCATCCACACGCGCCGTGCGGCACGCAAACAGGAACTGCTCTTCGGTCGCATCGGGCCGGGAGAACATCACGTTCTCGCGAATGGTGCCATCAAACAGAAAGGAATCCTGCAGCACCACGCCCAGTTGCGACCGATAGGTGTTAAGGTCCACGTTCGCCAAGTCGATCCCATCCACCAGTATCTTTCCGCTCGTTGGTGTGTGGAACGCGCAAATCAGACTGATCACGGTCGACTTGCCTGAACCCGATGAACCCACCAGGGCTGTCACCGTGCCGTGCTCCGCTTCAAAGCTGATACCGTGCAGCACCGGCTTGTCCGCCTCATAAGCAAACTCCACATCCTCGAAGCGCACGTTGCCTTCGATGGGCGGCATCTTCAGCGTGCGGCTTGGATCCTGGTTCTCTTCAAGCTCCGCCATAATTTCGCGGGTTCGATCCAATCCCGCAAAGGCTTCAGTAAGCTGCGTGCCAATGTTTACGATCTGAAAGATCGGCATCACCATGATTGCCAGAAACATGTTGTAGCTGAAGTAGTCGCCGACCGTCCATGTGTGATTCAGCACTGCGTGGCCGCCCAGCCACATCACCAGCGCCGAAACCATCCCCAGCACTGTAGTCGATGCGGATCCGAGTACGCTGGTCAGGGTCAGCGACTTCATCACGTTGGTCAGCAGTCGGTCCACGCCAACCGCAAACACGCTGGCCTCGCGCTCTTCGGCATGGTAGCCCTTGATCACGCGAACCCCACCGAGCGATTCGGTCAGCCGTCCTGTAACTTCCGCGTTGATCTTCGCTCTTTCGCGGAAAATGGGTCGGATCTTCTTGAACGCATATTGGAGAATGAAGACGAATGAGCCCACGACGGAGAACACAGTCAGCGTTACAAGAGCGCTGCGATGTAGTAGATAAACAAAGGCCAGGACCGCAGTCAGCAGGCCGCCTACGAATTCCACCAGCCCAGTGCCGACAAGATTGCGCACACCCTCTACGTCCGACATGATGCGAGCAACCAGCGTGCCGGTGCGGTTCTCGTCGTAGTACGCAACCGACAATAGTCCCACGTGCTTTTGCACCTGACGCCGCATTTCGGCAATCAGCCGCTGGCCCGCCTTTGACAGAAGTTGTGTCAGCGAGAACGAAGTAATCGCCTGCACGATCATCGCGGAAAAAACAAGAGCGATAATCTTGGGCAACAACTCGGGGTGGGGGTTGGTCTGCGAAAGCACCTTATCCAGCAAGGTCTTGGAGGTATAGGGAAGCACCAATCCGGCAACGCGGTTGACCGCCATCAAAGCCATACCCGCAACCAGCAGGCCCTTGCGTGGTGCAACCAATGCCTTGATCTCCGGCCATAGCTTTTTGAGATCCGGCTTGCGCTTGGGCAAATCAGCCGCGCGCGCCCGCGCACTGCCGCCCCGCGACGACCGCTCCGCGCCTGAACTGAGTCCCATTCCGCCGCCACGCATCGTACTCATGCGTCAGACCTTCCCCGTTCGCCGTGCTGCGATGAACGACCTGACGCACATAATCACGTAGAGCAGGAGCAGCCCGGTCATCGTCAGCTTCGATGCCAGTGCAACCTGATCCGGCGCCAGCCCAGCCGACGTAGCGCGCATATATCCGCGCACCGCTTCAACCGCGCCGCCGATAAATCCCAGCAGCCCGATCGTTACATTGATGTGCATGAAGAGTTTGCGGCGCGACTCGCTCGGACTCATGGCCAATAACCCAAACAGAGCCAATGCCACCCCAAACCAGGTTGGAATCAGCGCGGTCACATGCTGACTGCCTGTACCCACGTAGCCAATCAAACCAAGAGCAACCAATAGAACCGCAAAAACAAGTGTTACCTTCGCCAAGCAAACCCTCCCTTGAGGCAGACCTCAAGGATACCAGTCCAATAGATGCCTGGCGCTGCCGTATCGATGCGGAGAATCGGGTGCAGTTAGCGCTGAATCCGAGCCGACCCGCCCTTTGCAAACGCCCTCACCTGGTCCAGCGTTGCCATGGTCGTGTCCCCCGGGAAAGTCGTCAGCAGTGCGCCATGCGCCCAACCCAGCTTCAGCGCTGTCTCAGGCGCCTCACCGGACAGCAGCCCGTAGATGAACCCGGCCGCAAATCCGTCGCCACCACCCACGCGATCGAGCACATCCAGTTCTGCTGTCGGCGCCGTATATGTCTTGCCGTCAACCCATGCCACCGCGCTCCAGCTATGCCGATTGGTCGAGTGAACCTCGCGCAGTGTCGTCGCCACGATCTTGACGTGTGGCTGCTTCTTCACCACCTGGTCCATCATGCCGAAGAACACGCTGGGATCCAGCTTCGACTTCGCAGCAACCTCGGGCCCTGGAATTCCCAATCCTTTCTGCAAATCCTCTTCGTTGCCCACCAGCACGTCCACGTTCTCTACGATTTTCGCAATCGTCTCGACCGCCCGCGTGTCGCCGCCATGAATCTTCCAGAGCTTCTCGCGGAAATTCAAATCGAACGAAGTAACAGCGCCCGCTAATCTCGCCTCCCGCATCATCTCTGCAGCCAGCTCTGCGGTCGTCGGAGACAAAGCCGCAAAAATCCCGCCGCAATGCACCCAGCGCACGCCCCCGGCAAAAATCGACTTCCAGTCGAAATCTCCGCTCTTTAATTGCGCAGCCGCCTCGTTGGCGCTGTTATAAAAGACCACTGGTGCGCGCACACCAAAGCCGCGATCGCTGTAAACGGTCGCCATATTCGGCCCGGAGACACCGTCGTGCTTGAAGTGCTTGTAAATCGGCTTCACGCCCATGGCCAGCACGCGCTCGGCGATCAGGTCGCCAATCGGGTAGTCCGACATGGCCGAGACAATCGCAGTCTTAAGCCCGAAGCAATTCGACAGGTTTGCCGCCACGTTGAACTCGCCGCCGCTCACGTGAATGTGGCACTTCGTTGCCTTGCGAAATGGAATGATCCCCGGGTCGAGCCGGTGCACCAGCGCTCCCAGTGAAAGAAAATCGATCTCGCCATCTTTGCGTATTTTCAAACCATCAGCCATGCTTTCTCAGCTCCTTCGCATGTTTCACAACAATCACCGCTTACGCCCCAAGCGACTGCTTCACGTCCGTGACAACCTGCTCTGGCGTCCACTCATTTCCCGGATAGAACTTCAGCACCTTGCCATCCGGCCCGATCAGCGTCGTCGAGAGCGTGTGCGTAATCGTTCCATCGGATGCATCGGTCATTCCCACGTTGAAGAACTTCGCCATCTCCTTCAATACCGGCTTCTCCGGCACCGCAAAATCCCAATGCGCAAATGCCGCCTTCGCATCGCTGCCGATGTACTGCTCACCGTATGCCTTCAGCCGATCCGGCGTGTCATGCTCCGGATCGAAGCTCACGCACAGGAGGTGCGCCTTTCCTTTGAGCGCGGGATCGGCCGCCAGCTGCTGGTTAATCACCGCAAAATTATGCGTCACCAGCGGGCAGAAATTGGGCAGAGGGCATCGCGTATAGATGAACGTGATCAGCAGATTCTTGCCTCGAAATTGATCGAGCTGAATGATCCGTCCGTCCTGGTTACGCAACTTGAAATTCGGAACCGCGTCGCCCTTCGCCGGCACATGATAGATCACCGCTGGCCGATAATCCGGCTTGCCCTGCGCCACCACCACGATGTGATCCAGCAGAACGCTGGCATCCGCCCCCTGCGAAACCAGCACGTCAGCGGTAACCACATCCCCAGGATGTAACTCGCTGAGAATGCTCGGATCCTTGAGCTTGTAGGGCATCGTCATCGCATCCATGAAGCCCGGAATCGCCTCATGGTTCAGCGTGACCTCTCCGGTCGCCGAGTTGCTGGCGACAACCTTCCCACGCAGTTTGTAGATCTTGTCGGAAGAGGTCGTCGAGGAGTCTCCCGTCCCGTCTTGCTGGCGATGGCACCCAGCCAGCGCCGCCATCCCGATGACTACACAAACAAAGAGTTTCCGTATCACTCCCCAGTTTACAACCCGCCCTGTTTCCCACAGCGCGCACGCGTTCCGCTCCACGGTCCAACGGCGTATAACGCAGATATGGGCACTCAATCAGGGGCCAAGCTCGACGCATGGTTGCGCGAAGGCGGACTTGTGGTCGCCTCCAGCGATCGCGCTGCCCGCGCCATCCAGGCCGATTTCCATCGCCTGCGCCGCGCCGAAGGCCTATCTGCGTGGCCCGCGCCAAATATCCTTGATTGGAAGACTTTCGCCCGCGCCGAATGGGATGAACGCAACCTCGACGGACGTCTTGTGCTCAATCCCGCGCAGGAACAGGCCTTATGGTCTGAGATCATCCACAGCGAACAACATCTCCCGACAGCCCTGCCTCCCTCCGTCCGCCGCCTCGCCTCCGTGGCGATGGAGGCCCACGATCTGCTCTGCTCCTACGCTCCGAAATACCTTCGCGCATCTTCGCGCGTCGGCTGGGATCAGGACGCCGGCGCTTTCAGCAAATGGCTAGCTGATTTCGACGAATACTGCAGTAAGAACGGCCTCATCAGCCAAAGCCGTCTGCCGCTCGATCTGATCTCGATTCTTGAGAACGACTCCACCACACGGCTGCCCCTCCGCATAGCCGGCTTTGACCGAGTGCTCCCAGCGCAGCGCCGACTCTTCGACGCGTGGGGTTCATGGCAACAGCTTCACCCTGATGATCCGAACGCACATACCAGCTTCCACTCCGCACGTGATAGCCAGACCGAACTCGAGTCCTGTGCATACTGGTGCCACCAGCAACTCGCATCGAACCCCGACCGTCGACTCCTCGTCATCACCCAGGATCTGTCGCAGCGACGCGGCGAAATCGAACGGGCCTTCCTTCGCTTCCGCGAGCCCGGAGCCGGCCCGCTCTTCGAGTTTTCGCTGGGTATTCCGCTCAGTCAGATTCCGCCGGCGCGCTCGGCATTGCTGCTTCTGCGTTGGCTCAGCAACCCCATCGACGAAAACGCACTTGACTGGCTTTTCTCCAGTGGCCTCGCTGCATCTCCCGCAGAAGCAGCAGCCTTACAGGGCTGCATGCGCAGGTTGAGAGATCGCGACCTGCAGCGAATGCAATGGGGCCTTGAATCCTTTCTGAATCAAACGACAATTTCGATGTTGCTGCCACCTCAATGGAAGCGCCGCATGATCGCAGCCCAGCGCAGTCTGAAAGAAGCCGTCTCATTTCAGAACCCCATCGACTGGGCAGACAAGGTCCCGCAGTTACTTGAAACAATAGGATGGCCCGGCAATCAGTCGCAGGCGAGCGTTGATTTTCAGGCAATGCGCCGCTGGCAGCAGGCACTGGACACAGCTGGCTCCCTCGGGTTCGAAGGCCACCGTATTTCCTGGCAGGAGTTTCTCGCCGAACTCGAGAACGCAGCCGATGAAATCCTTTTCGCTCCGCAATCCACCGACGCGCCAATCCAGATCGCCGGACCCGCCGAATCCGCCGGCCTCAGTGCAGACGCCATCTGGTTCCTCGGCGCAGATGAAGATTCCTGGCCCGCAGTCGCGCCCATGCATCCCTTCCTGCCACCTCACGTGCAGCGCGAATCCGGCATGCCGCACGCTTCGCATCAACTGGACTGGCAGTTCTCCTTGGCAATCACCGAGCGACTGCTTGCCTCTGCACCCGAAGTCCATTTCAGCTTTGCGCTGCAAAAAGATGATGTGGAAGCCCGACCCTCGCGTCTCGTCGCGCAACTCGCTGGGTCGCCACTCCCGATGAAAGCTGATCTGCTTCCGCCAACTGACGAACCTCCCATCTCAATTCCATTCGCCGATTCGAGTACGATTCCTTTCACTGCGGCACATCTTCGCGGCGGAGCAGCCGTTCTTTCCTCGCAGTCTCAATGTCCCTTCAAAGCATTTGCGACGGCACGACTCGCCGCCAGAGGCTGGGATGCCGCGGAATCTGGTCTCAGCGCGAAACAGCGTGGTCAGCTTCTGCACGCGGTGCTTCACTCCGTCTGGGCGGGCCGGCGTCCTGGAATCAAGAGCCATGATGATCTCCTCGCGATCGAAGATCTTCGCCGTCTTCGTCCGCAAGCACGTCAAAGCCGCAATGCAATCCGAATTGCCGCCCGGAATCGCCGATCAGATGCCGCCGATGTACCTCGAACTCGAAGAGACACGGCTCGTGCGCCTTGTCTCTGAGTGGCTCGGATTCGAAAAGGCGCGCGTCCCGTTTACCGTCGAACAAACCGAGGCCCAGCGCAGTGTGACGATCGCCGGCCTCAGCATGAATCTTCGCCTCGATCGGGTTGATCGACTCGTTGATGGCTCATCGCTCGTTATCGATTACAAGACCGGCACCGTTGATCCCAAGTCCTGGGATCTCCCGCGGCCCGACGATTTGCAATTGCCGCTCTACAAGGTGATTGGACTTGAGCCCGTGCAACCGTCGCTCTTTGATAGTTACGGCGGTCCGGCCAGTGGAGGACTGGTCTTCGCCAAGGTCCGCGCAGGCGATACATGCTTTGCGGGCCGCGTTGCCGATGCGAAGAAGACAATCGATCCAGATCTCACCGGGAAACAGCGCCCTGGTCCGCCGAAAGCTCACGGGTTTGGACGAAGTCAGAGTGGAAGAAATACATCGAGCGCATGGCTGAAGAATTCATCCATGGCCGCGCCGACGTCGATCCGCGCGACTACCCGAAGACCTGCGAGCGCTGCGGTCTTCAATCCGTCTGCCGCATTCAGGAGCCGGAAAACCGCGCGCGAATCGAAGAGGAAGAATTCACGGAGGATCACGATGCAGCCGAAGAATAGCGTCGTGCTTTCCGCGCCTCCTGATCAGACTCAGCGCATCGCCGCACTTGATCCTCGTCGCTCGATTCTTGTTCAAGCGCCAGCTGGTTCCGGCAAGACCGATCTGCTTACCCGGCGATTCCTGCGCCTGCTCGCTGAAGTCGACGATCCCGGACAGGTTGTCGCAATCACCTTCACAAAGGCAGCAGCAGCCGAGATGCGTCACCGCATCCTCGACGAGCTTGAGAAGGCCAGCGCTCGCAATATCTCTGAGCTGGATGCAGATGAATTCTCCATGGAAGCGCTTGCTGCACGCGCCCTCGAGCGCTCGCGGCAGCTCGACTGGCGTCTCCTCGAACTGGCTTCCCAACTACGCATCTCGACGATCGACTCTTTCTGTCGCGACCTTGCTATCCAGCAACCCATCTACTCCGGCATCGGCAACAATCTCCAGATTAGTGAAAGGCCGACTGACCTTTATCGCCGCGCTGCGCGCGCCACGCTGGAAAAGCTCGGCGATCTGAAACGTCCCGTCCTGAGCGACGCGATCAAAGATCTTCTGCTCTGGCGCGACAACGACTGGAAAGAGCTGGAAGAGCTGTTGGTCAAGATGCTTGGCCAGCGCGATCGTTGGATGCACACTTTTGTGCTGAGTCAGGAACTGGATTGGAATGTAATTCGCGAGTGGCTCGAACGACCGTTCGCCAACACGGTGCGCGCCGCGCTGGACAGTCTGACTCCACTTTTCGACCAGGTTCCCGGTGCCTGCGATGAAGCACTCGAACTGGCGCAATTTGCATGTACTCATGGCGCCAACAATCTTCATCGCGATCTCGCCGAACGGGCCAACTTCCCCTATGGTCCGCATGACGACACCGCCGCTCTTGAAGATGCCAGGAACGCGTATCTCTGCCTGGCAACTCTTCTGCTGACCGAGGAAGATCGTTTCCGCCGCCGATTCAACATACGTCTCGGCTTTCCCAAAGAGAATGCTCAAGAAAAGCTGCGCATGCAGGAGCTGATTGAGCAGCTCTCATCTGTGCCCGGTCTGGAAGAAGCACTTGCCAGTGTCCGAGACCTTCCTCCCGCTCGTTATACAGACGAAGACTGGCAAATCGTTCGGGCCAGCTTCACCCTTCTGCGCCATGCCGCTGGCGAGTTGAAAGCCGTCTTCGCGGAAGCAGGTACCGTCGACTTCGTTGAAGTCGCCCAGATTGCCAGGAAAGTCCTCCGCGGCGAAGACCAATTGCCATCCGACGTAGCGCTTGTCGTCGCCGACGACATCCGGCACCTGCTCGTCGACGAATTTCAGGACACCAGTCGCCGCCAACACGAATTCATCACCGGGCTCATCTCGGCATGGTCGGATCGTCCCGGCCGCACGATCTTCGTCGTCGGCGATCCCATGCAGTCCATCTACTTCTTCCGCGATGCCGAGGCCGAACTCTTCCGACGCGTGAAGGAGAGAGGATTTGAATTCACCGAGGAAGAATCTTTCCCGCTCAACCCCGTACAGCTGACCGCAAACTTCCGCACCGATCCCCAGCTTATCGCCAGCGTGAATGACGCCTTCGAAAAGATTTTTGCCATTCCTGACGGCAGCGGAATCGAGTTCGCCAAGGCAGAGCCCGCACGAAATCCATCCGATGGCCCCGAAAAGCGCTTCGAACTTCATCTCGAGTTCACACCACGAATAAAGTCCGGGAATTCCAGCGATCCTGACTCTGTGCGCGACCAGCAGGAAATCGTGGCTGAGCGCGAGGCCGCAGGCGAAAAGCAGACTAGCGAAATCATCGCGCTCATTCGCAGCCACCTCGATCGCATGGAAGCCGCCCGCAGCGCCGGCAAGAAATACCGGATCGCCGTACTCGGACGCGCGCGAACGGCTCTGGCTCCCATTGCGGCCAATCTCCGCGAAGCCGGGATTCCCTTCCGAGCCGTCGAGCTTGAGAGCCTCAAAGATCGTCCCGAAATTCTGGACGCTGCTTCCCTTGCCCGCGCGCTTTACAATCCTGAGGACCGTGTTGCGTGGCTCGGCGTTTTACGTGCCCCATGGTGCGGGTTGAGCCTCGCTGAACTTCACGCCATCGCAGGCGCCGACGATGCCTCGCAGCCGGCGCGTCCGATTCCCCAATTGCTTCGCGACAGGCTCGATCTTCTCTCGCCCGATTCCCGCAAGGCTGTCGAACGTGTACTGGCTGCCTTCGCATCTGTGCCGCAGCTTCGCTCCAAGCTCCCCACGGCCTCTGCCGGCACAATGCTGCAGCAACTTTGGCGCAGTCTCGGTGGTGACCGTTGCGTCGACGCGGCCAGTCGCGCAAATCTCAATTTATTCTGGAAACTTCTCGATCGATTGCCGGGAGGCGAACAGGATCTGACCGGTCCTGTCCTCGACGCTGCTCTCGAAGACCTATTCGCTCTGCCCGATCCAAGCACCGGCAGCGAGTGTGGAATCCAACTGATGACAATTCACAAATCCAAGGGCCTCGAGTTTGAAGTTGTCATCGTTCCCGATCTTCACGCTCGCAACGGCAGTAACAAGTCTGACCTCCTCTCATGGCTGGAACGCGGCATTGCGGACCCAGACGAGTCCGGCGATCTCACCGAGTTTCTCGTCGCTCCTCTTCAGTTCAAGGGGTCTGATCGCGGCAAGGCAAAGCAGTGGGTCGACAAGATTCGCCGCCAGCGGGAATCGCAGGAAACGCGCCGCATTCTCTACGTTGCCGCCACGCGCGCTCGCGAAGAACTACATCTCTTCGCGCAACCCGCATACAAGATCGAAGGTGACGGATCACGTTCCTTGCTGGAACCTGGCAATTGCCTGCTCGCCACTGCGTGGCCTGCACTGGCCGACGACATTCGCGCCCGATTCGACGAGTGGAATGCCGCTCGTCAAGGAGACGCAAGCTGGCGCAGAATCCTCGATCGCTCAGCTTGCAGCGTCCGGCGAAAACGTGATCGTCATGGCATCACCGCCGCAGGCAACAATCCTCCGTCGCCTGCCGCCAGACTTCGAAGCCGCCACCGCGATCGATCCCGGCCTTGTTGCTCCAAAACCTGTCGTCGGCCTCGGAGACGCAAGCCCCTATCAGCGCCACGAAGGCGGTCAGCTCTCGCGCGCTCTCGGAAATGCGGTTCACAAACTGCTTGAAGAACTGGCCCGTCTCCGCACGACGCTTGGCTGGGATTCCGCGTTGTCGGCGCTCGAAACGATCCGCCCGCGCGTCATAGCATCGGTGCGCTCCGTCGGAATATCCCTCGCGCAAGCTGAGAGCATTGCCTCGCAGGCATTCGAATGCATTCGTATGGCCTCACGCGATACACATGGCCAGTGGATTCTTTCCCCGCATTCCGAAGCTGTCAGCGAATCGGCTTGGGCCGGCATCGTCAGTGGCAATCTGCGCCTCGTGCGCGTCGACCGTCTCATTCGCGCCGGTCTTGAACCGTTGCTGCCCGGCAATGATGCGCTTTGGATCATCGACTACAAGACAGCCCATGCCGACAACCTCGACGTCTCATCGATGCTGCCCACATTCCGCGCCGCTTTCGCGCCGCAATTGAAGATGTATGCCGAGGTCCTTCGTCATCTCCACGGACCAGATGCGCAACTTCGCGCAGGCCTCTACTATCCGCGCATGTCGCTCTTCGATTGGTGGGAGATCTAGCTATCTTCGCTCGCTGCGCCTAGCCCGATCGAACGCATCAGTTCCAGCGCATTGCTCGTCTTCACGACGCCAGGCTTGAGCTTGTAATCGAAGTTCAACTTGCGGTCCAGGAGCTGATCTTCGAAGTGGCAGTTCACTGCGCGACCATTCATCGTTGCCGGAATCTCTGCCAACGCCAGATCGTGTGTGCTCACAATTCCAATCGAGCCGCGATCCATCAGACTGCGAACGATCAGCTTTGTCCCCTCCAGCCGATCATGGGAGTTCGTCCCCGATAACAGTTCATCCATCAGGAACAGCACTGGAACCGGTCCTGCAGAAAGATCCTCGGCGACTTTCAATCTGCGAATCTCTGCGTAGAAACGCGACGTGCCGCCCGACAGCGAGTCGAGCACGCAAATCGACGCCGCCACAGCAAGCGGCGACATCTTCAATGCACGAGCCCTCACCGGCGCGCCGCACTGCGCCAGCACAGCATTCACTCCCACGCTGCGGATAAACGTGCTCTTCCCCGCCATGTTCGGCCCGCTCAGCACAATCAGTTGCAGTCCATCGCCCAGCTTTACGTCGTTGCGAACAGCTTTTTTCGCTGATAGCAACGGATGCGTTAGACCCTCCGCATCAAAGAGCGGACCACGTTCAACGAACGTCGGCAGAACATCACCCGGATGTTCGAACGTGTAGCCAGCCAGCGCCGTCAGCGCCTCAAATTCGCCCACCGCCTCAAGCCAGCCGCGTATGTGCGGACCAAACTCCTGCTGCCATCCCTCCGCGAGGAAAACGCATTGCGCACTCCAGAAAGTCACGGCATCAAGCAGCCGCATCGCCGGATTCCGACGCGATTCGAGATACCCCACAATGCGATCAAGCTTCCGAATCGCATCCGAAGGGACGAAATCCGCGTGCCTCAGCCGTCTCTGAATCTCGTGCAGCTTCGCGGCCGAAAATTCGCCGTGATCGATGAGCCTTAAAACACCGGCGAGCACATCCAGATCGTGCGTAGCCTCTTCAATCGCCTCCGCGGCCTCATCCCACCGCGCATGCATACGATGTGCCCAAGCAAGGTTCAACGCCGAGATCGCCAACGCGATTGCGCCCAGACCCCACACGCCCCACGCCACCATGCCCGCGATCCACAATACACACAGAACGGTTGTCGTAATGCGAAGCGCGCTGCTCTTCAGGATCGGTTTGCGCTCTCCCCATTTCGCCAGTGCATCGGGCTTCACTCCAGCGCGCACGGTCTCACCAAGGCAGAACAGTTTTTCACGCAGATTCACGCGTCCGCTTAAATCGCCGATGGCGCCGTGGCGCGCAATGATCTCGTCCACTGGCGCCGCCGCCAACAACCACGCCGCCAGTTTCTCCTCGCCGGCGCGCGTACGCGCGGTGCACAGCAGTTCGAACAAGGATGCCTGCCCGAACAGATCCAGATCGCGCGCATACGGATGCGCCGGATCGAGAAACCTGTCGCCCGTCTCTCCGGTTCCAGCCCAGCGGTCCTCAACGCGCGCAATACCGCGCTCATAGAACTCGATCGCCCGCTGCCGAGAACGAATCTGTTGCAGCCGCTGTTCATGCAGCACCGCCAGGCAGGCAAATGCCCCCGCCGGTAGAAGCAGCAACCAGAGGAACCTGACGTAGTAGAGGAGAATCAACGCGGCAGCAATCGTGGTGAACGCAACCGCGACCTTCGCATATCCGAGCAGCCTCTCCTGCCTTTGGTCGGCCGCCTGCGCGCGCTGCAATGCGTTTAGTTGTTCGGAATACAACGCCGCCGGATCACCCGCACCTCGCGTTGTCTCTTCCGCACTCATCGCAAACTCCACCGCTTCCCCTCAAGACTAACGCAGTGGAGTGGGATTGAGACTTGATCTGTTGGTTTGAGATCGCCGCGGTCAGCCTGCAGCTTCGGCGGCCTTTTTTTGCGCCATCACGCTTTTGTGGTGACGTACATCCGAGCCTTCGATCCAGAAGATTACATCTTCGGCGATATTGGTCGCATGATCCGCCACTCGCTCCAGCGCGCGACAGATCATCAAGGCATTCAGAGCCTGCGGAGCAATGTGGCTCTGCTCCTCCATCACCTTGGTCAGCAACTTGTAGGCCGCGCGGTTCATCGTGTCCACCGCGTCATCCATCATCAGCACGGCACGCGCCAGTTCAGGATCGGCCTCGATGAACGACTGAAGGCTCTTCCGCACCATTTCAGCCGAAAGCGTTGCCATCCGCGGAATGTCGACCGGCAGTTCGGGCACCGCCGCCATCTGTTCCATATTGCGCACGCGTTCGCTGATGCTCTTCGCCGAATCGCCCACGCGCTCCAGATCGGCATTGATCTTGATCACGCTGAGAATGAAGCGAAGATCGATGGCCATCGGCTGCTCCATGGCCAGCAGGTCCAGTGCCGCCTGGTCAATGTCGCGCTCCAGCCGATTGATCGCAACCTCGCTCCGGCTTACCAGGTCGCAGATTGAAAGATCGCGAACGCGATAGGCTTCAATGGCGCGCTGGATAGCCTGCTCGGCCAGCCCTGCCATCACCAGCAGATTTTCCTTCAGTTGGTCGAGACTCTGTTGAAAGCGAATTCGTGTCATCCGAACCTGCCCGTGATGTAATCCTCGGTGCGCTTGTCGCTGGGGTTCGTAAAGATCTTGTGCGTCGAGTCGAACTCCACCATGCGCCCATTCAGGAAGAAACCCGTCTTTTCTGCAACGCGGGCGGCCTGCTGCATGTTGTGGGTCACAATCACGATAGTGTACTGCGATTTCAACTGAAAGATCAGATCTTCTATTTTCGAAGTAGATACGGGGTCCAACGCCGAGGCCGGCTCGTCCATCAGCAACACTTCGGGATCCACCGCCAGCGCCCGCGCAATGCACAAACGCTGCTGTTGGCCGCCCGAGAGGCTCGCGCCCGACTTCGACTTCAAATCGTCCTTGACTTCATCCCAGAGCGCCGAATTCTTGAGTGACCGCTCGACAATCTCATCGAGTGATCGACGGTTTGTATAGCCATTCAGCTTCAGTCCGGATGCGACATTGTCGTAAATCGACATCGTCGGAAACGGATTTGGCCGCTGAAACACCATCCCCACGCGCCGCCGGATCTCCACCGGCTTGGCATCGCTATAAATGTCGATCTCGCCAATACGTACCGTCCCGGTCACGCGCGCGATCGGATTCGTCTCGTGCATCCGATTCAGGCAGCGCACAAACGTGCTCTTGCCACAGCCCGATGGACCAATCAGCGCAGTCGCATGATTGGCTGGAATATTCAGGTTGATGTCTTGCAATGTGTGGTTGGTTCCGTACCACGCATTCAGGTTCGTCACCTCGATACCGACGCCCACCTAGCTTGCCCCTTTCAGAACTCCGCGACTGGCCACATAACGCACCAGCGAAACTGCAATCACAATCAACGCAATCAGTACCAGAGCTCCCGCCCAGGCAAGCCGATGCTGGTCTTCATATGGCCCCGTTGCGTAAACCCAGATCTGCAGCGGGAGAGCTTCAATCGGCCGATTCGGATCCGTGCTCCAGAATGAGTTGCCCAACGCCGTAAAAATCAGCGGCGCGGTCTCTCCCGCCACGCGGGCAAACGCCAGCATGCAACCGGTGATGATTCCTGGCGATGCCGTCTTTACGGTGATCGAAAGCACAGAGCGCCAGTTCGGCAGACCCAGCCCCAACGCCGCTTCGCGAATCGTGTTGGGCACCATCAGCAGCATCTCTTCCGAGGTTCGCGCCACTGTCGGAATCATCATGATTCCCAGCGCGACACCACCGGCGAAGGCCGAAAAATGTCCCTGCGGAACCACGATGAGTGAATATGCAGCCAGTCCCATCACAATCGAAGGAACGCCGTTCAACACATCCGCGGTAAACCGGATCGCATTGGCCAGCTTTGTGCCGCGTCCGAACTCCGCCAGGTAGATTCCAGCGCCAATCCCGATCGGGCACACCGATCGCGCTCGCAATGCCCAGCAACACCCCCGACCCGACGATGGCGTTTGCCATGCCGCCGCCCGACTCGCCCTCCGGCACGGGGTTCTGGGTGAAGAAAGCCAGGTTCAAGGAATCGTGCGCCCTTGATCAGCAAATAGACAAAGATCGCGACGAGGGGAACGATCACCAGCACCGTGGCAAGTATCGCTAAGCCCGGATACCGCACGATCGGTCGCCGCTCGAAATCCCGACCGAAAACTTGAAGTCTTCGTCGCCAATCCCTTTTCTCCCGCTCCTTATCTCTGATATCTATTCCCGCTCGCCTAAGCAGAATGCCCTACTTCACGATTCCCTGCTCTCTCTAATGCGCTGCTGGCTGGTGCGCCGCGCGTAACTGCCCACACCAGGATGCGGGCCACCGCGTTCACGATGATCGTCACGATGAACAATGCCAGGCCGATCTCAATCAGCGAGCTGCGATGCAAGTCGCTTACCGCCTCACTAAACTCGTTTGCGATCACCGACGCCATCGAACTTCCATTGGACAACAGCGATCTGGTGATCTCCGGCGTATTGCCGATCACCATCGTGACCGCCATGGTCTCGCCGAGCGCGCGTCCCAGCCCGAGAATCACCGCACCCACAATGCCGATTCGAGCATTGCGCAACACGCCCATGCGGATCATCTCCCAGCGCGTCGCACCCAGCGCCAGCACCGCTTCGCGCTGCGAGTGGGGCACCGCCGTCATCACCTCGCGCGTCAGCGACGAGATAATCGGCAGAATCATGACGGCCAGAATGACCGCCGCTGCAACATAGCCCAGTCCTGTGGGATTGTCATCGACAAACAGTCCGGTCCATCCCAGGTATTTCACCAGCAGCGGATTTACATGTTCCCGCAGCAAGGGCACCAAGACAAAGACGGCCCACAGGCCATAGATGATGCTGGGAATTGCAGCCAGCAATTCTGTGATAAACGCCAGCGGGCCGCGCAGGAACTTCGGGCACATCTCTGTCAGAAAGATCGCCAATCCGATCGCCAGCGGAACCGCAATCAGAAGTGACAAAAACGACGAAACCAGCGTGCCGTAGATAAATGGCAGCGCGCTGAAATTTCCATTCACCGGGTCCCAGTAGCTGCCGGTTTGTCCCGTCGTAGGGTCCGGCGCAGGCGGTAGGAAGAAAAAGCGTAATCCGAAGCTATGCCAAGCCAGGCTCGAACGGAGCATCAGTTCCGACAAGATCAGTAGCACGATGCCGAAGATGCTCAGTGCGCAGATCACCATGAGCACATGAAACGCGTGATCGGCGAACGCCGAATTCCCCCGCGACATCAGGAACTTGCGGACGGCGGAGACTTCGCTCCGAGGCGCCTCTGCCAACCGTTCCGGGACCGAAACTTTTGGTATAGATGGAGTTGGAGGTTTAGAGGTGCGAATCTCTGGCACTTGAACTGTCACCGCTTGTAGGCTACCGGGCAAAGATGAATAGAAGGTTACAGCGCTGCTAAATCAAACGCGTATAACCCACTTCTGACGGGGAGAAAATTCGCGCGCTCTGGCCGTCCTGCCCTTTGACTTCTTATAAGCTGATCTCCTGGAATCCATTAGGCCAACCCATGCGCCCAATCGCAGCCGTTCTTGCACTCGCTCTCTCGCTTGTTGCCGTTTTCGCTCAAGCCAACCCTCCAGCCGATGCATCCCACCGCGATTGGAAGGCTGCATGGATCACCCATCCCACGGCCCCTCTGCGTGAGCCGCTGGTGCTCCATTTCCGCCGCACCCTCGATTTGCCGTCCGTCCCCGCCAGCTACATTGTCCGTGTAAGCGCCGATAACCGCTTTATCCTCTATGCCAACGGTCATCGCGTTGGTGACGGCCCCGCTCGCGGCGACCTCGCCCACTGGCGGTACGAACGATTCGACCTCGCCCCCTACCTTCAGCCCGGTCTGAACTTCATCACCGCCACTGTCTGGAATTTTGGCGTGTACGCACCCCTCGCTCAGATGAGCGACCGGACCGCCTTCCTGCTCGAAAGCGAGGCCGGCGGCCCAAGCGGCATCAGCACCCCCAGTGGCTGGCTGGTTGAAGAAGAACCCGGCCAGCGCCCACTGGACCGTTCGACAGTGACTATCAAAACCTACTTCGCCTCCGGCCCCGGCGAAGAGATCGACGCCTCGAAATACGACTGGGACTGGAACTCCGCCAGCTCCCGGCCCGCACTGGGTTCCCGCGGCCTCACCCATGCGCGACAGCATATTCGTTGGCACTCAACTCGCTCACTCCGCCGACACCACCGGCGACAACCCCTGGGGTTTGATACCCGACTAACTGCCGCACATGGAGTATGCCGAGACGAGCGCTGGCAAACTCGCTCGAAGCATTATGCCCGGTGGCTCATATGCGCTTTCTATCCCTACTCTTGAGCAGCCATGGACTCTTCGGGCCAACTCGACATGCTCACCTGCTGCTCGATCGCAAAACCCTCACCACCGCCTACCCCGAACTCATCGTCTCCGGCGGTAAAGGCTCCCGCATCGTCCTCACCTACTCCGAAGCCCTCTACGACAAAAACGAGCACAAGGGTGATCGCGACTCAATCGACTACACCGACCCCAACGGCACGAAGCACCCGCGCAAGGCCCTCGGCCTCACCGACAGCTTCCTCCCCGACGGCGGCTCCGCATCGCGTCTTCATGCCCCTCTGGTGGCGCACCTGGCGCTATCTCGACCTCGACATCACTACCGGCTCTGATCCTCTCACCCTCGAATCCCTGAAAGCCTGGTTCACCGCCTACCCCTTTGAGGAACGCGCCAAATTCGAGTCCGGCGATACGGATCTCGACAAAATCTGGGAAACGAGTTGGCACACGGCCCGCCTCGATGCCCATGAAACCTACATGGACACGCCCTATTACGAGCAGCTCCAATACATCGGCGATACCCGCATTCAAGCCCTCATCTCCTACACCGTCGCCGGCGACGACCGCCTCGCTCGCCAGGGGCTTCTCGCCTTTTATGACTCGATCATTCCGGAGGGAATAACTCGCAGCCGCTATCCGAGTTCGCTGCCGCAGAATATCCCTACCTTCTCCCTGCTCTGGATCGGCATGCTTCACGACTTCTGGATGTATCGCCCCGATCCCCAGTTCGTCCGCGACCAACTCCCCGGCACGCGCAACGTTCTCGCCTGGTTCGCAAAATACGAGACCTCCGACGGCCTCCTAGGACAGCTTCCCTGGTGGAGCTTCATCGACTGGGTTCCCTCCGGCGACATCCCCACCTACGACGCACATGGCCAATCCTGCGTCACCACGCTGCAATATCTCGGGGCGCTGGTCGATGCCGCCGACCTTGAACAGCACCTCGGCGACTCGGTCCAGGCTTCGCGCTACCGGTCGCGTCTCGACCACGTCCGTGCCGGGCTCACCTCAAAATGCTGGGTCGCATCGCGCGGCCTCCTCGCCGACAACCCCGGCCAGAAGGTCTTTAGTCAACAGGCCAACATCCTCGGCGTCCTCTATGACGTCATTCCACGTGACCGCCAGCAGGACGTACTCCGCCGCATGCTCGCCATCGAACCCGGCACCGTTCCTGAAGGTGTACTTTCGGCCTCCTACTACTTCCGCTTCTACCTCGCCCGCGCACTCGATCATGCCGACTTGGCTGACGACTATCTCCAATCGCTCGATCCCTGGCGCAAACTCCTCCCGCTCCATTTCAGCACCTGGCCAGAGATCCCCGGCGACACCCGCTCCGACTCGCATGCCTGGTCCGCGCATCCCATCTACGACATGCTGACGCTCGTGGCCGGCATCGAGCCTGCCAGCCCCGGATTTGCCACGGTCCGCATCGCTCCCCACCTCGGCAAACTCGACCGCCTCGTCGCCACCTACCCCCACCCCCTGGGCGACATCCATGTCGTGTACCATCGCAAGGGCGCCGACCTGGCTGCAACTATAACCCTCCCAGGTAGCCTTACCGGCAGCTTTGTCTACAACGGCAAGACACAGCCGCTCAAGCCGGGTATCAACAAAGTAGACGCAAGGTGACCATGAGACTTTCGATAGTTACTCCTAAAGAAAATCGATGTATTTAACGCTTAATCCCTGTTTCTTGTTTCTTGTAAACGTGCTACAACAACGAACATGGCAAGAGGTAAAGATACAACGCCATCCGGGCATGTCAACTTAAGAACACTTGCTGAACACTTGGAGCTGTCGCAGACCACCGTTTCACTGGTTCTCAACAATTCACCTTCAGCGAAGTCCATTCCCCAGGAGACGCGCAACCGCGTTCTTGAGGCAGCGTCGCGCCTAAATTACCGGCCGAACTACTTCGCGCGCTCCCTGCGTCAAAGCCGTTCCATGTCCGTCGGCGTTCTAGCGCCAGATTTGAGCGAAGGCTACTTCACGCGTGTGATGAGCGGCGTCGTGCAGGAACTAACCAACGCCCACTATTTCTACTTCACCGCCTGTCACGACTGGAAACAGGAATTGATTGAGCAGTATCCGCGCATGCTCGTGGAGCGCGCCGTCGACGGCTTCCTGCTCCTGAACACCCCGGCCGATGATATTGAAGTTCCGGTCCCGGTAGTCGCTATCTCGGCTCACAGTGAAGTCCAGAACGTAACCAACATCGTTCTCGATCACCACAAGGCAGTCGAAATCGCCCTGATCCATCTTTATGAACTCGGCCACCGTCGAATCGCCTTCATGCGCGGCCCAAAGGCCATCCCTGACTCCGATTACCGCTGGCAGAGCATCCAGCAAGTCGCCGGCGAAATCGGTCTTCACATCGATTCAACTCTTGTCATCCGCATCGATTCCGCAGGATGGTCAATGAAAACCGGACAGCACCCCATGGCGCCCGAAATTGGCTACAAACCGATGCAGGGCCTGCTTGAAAAATCTCGAGACTTCACCGCCATATTCTGCTTTAACGACATAGCCGCTATCGGCGCTATTCGCGCGCTGAAGGATGCGGGGCTGCGTGTTCCAGAAGACGTCTCCGTGGTAGGTTTCGATGACATCCAGTCCGCCGCCTACTCCACTCCGTCGCTCACGACAGTGCGCCAGCCCCTGTTTGAAATGGGCCAGCGCGGAGCGCAGATTCTGCTCGAGCGCATCGCCAATCGCGAAGCACCCTACCCTGCCAAAATTGTCATGGCGCCGGAGTTAGTTGTCCGCGAATCGACAGGCCCGGCGAACGGCCAACACTCTTCGTGAGTTTTCGACTCATCCGCAGAAGGACTGGAACCACCGGCTGATATACACCTGCGCATGAGCTTCGCCGCAGTAGTGCCGCGCGTGTGGCTTGTCCGCTGCTTCCTTGGTCCACTTAAAGACCGTTAGCTGCGTATCACTGCAGTGGATCACGATCCATCGGACAGGCCTGTCGCTCTCCTCCCCGCAAATTTCACACCGATAAATCGTGTCAATCACCCTTGACCTCCGCCCTGTAGCCACTTCCCACAGCTCACTGTTCGCTGCTACTCGAGCATCTGCAGATCCAGCGGCGCTTCCAGCAGGCAATCCATCTTCCCGATCTCTGCCAGCGCCCGCTTCATAGCCGACGACTTGCATGGCTCCACCGTAACCACAAACGGCAGCGCATCTGCCGGATACCCGGGCTTTTGCACAATCGCCCGAATATTGATCCGTTCCCGCGCCAGCGCCCCCGTAATCTCTGAAACAATTCCAGGCCTGTCCACGACCAGGAAGCGAATGTAGTGAGGCACCTCAAACTCCGCCCCGATCTTCGCTGGAACTGAAGGAATCGCCACCCGGCGCGACCCATGCGCCAATGCCAGCAGATCGCTTACTACCGCGACCGCCGTCGGATGCCCACCAGCGCCATGACCGGAGAACACAACGTCGCCGCCGTAATGTCCGGTCAGAATCACCATGTTCTCGGTGCCGCGCGACCAAGCCAGCGGAGAGTTCCTGTCCACCAGCATCGGCCCGACGGTTGCCGCTACCGCGCCGTCGCGCTCTTCTGCCCGCGCCACCTGGCGAATTGTGCAGTTCAAATCGCGCGCGTAGCTGAAGTCCACCGCGGTCACGCTCGTGATCGGCTGCGGCACAATCTCGTCCGGATCCACCACCACGCGCAATGCCAGCCGCATCAGGATCGCCAGCTTCGAACGGGCGTCGAAACCGCCCACATCCTCCGTAGGATCGGCCTCGGCATACCCCTTCGCCTGAGCCTCGGCAAGCACCGCCGCATATTCCGCGCCAGCCTCCATCTTGCTTAGAATGAAGTTGCACGTACCGTTAAGAATCCCTTCCATCCGCGCGATGCGGTCACCCGCCAGGCCCTGCTCGAGTCCCGGAATCACCGGAATCCCACCAGCCACGGCCGCGCCGTACTTCAGATGTCCGCCGCTCGCAGCCGCCAGTCGCTCGAGTTCCACTCCGTGATACGCGATCAACTTCTTGTTGGCGGTGACCACGCTTTTCCCCGCTTCAATTGCGCGCCGTGCCCAGGTGCCCGCAGGATCCAGTCCGCCAACGAGTTCCACCACCACGTCCACATCTGAAGCAATAACCGACTCCCAGTCCTCGCTCCACACAACGCTTTCGGGAACCCAGTCGACCTTCTTCCGCGCCACGTTGCGGTTGTAGACGTGCGTCAGTTCGAGCCCTTCAGGCTTCGATTCAAGAAGTATCCGAGCCACCGAACTACCCACGGTACCGAATCCAAACAGTGCGATCCGAAGGGGCATCCGCCCACCAGATTCAATGGCAGAAGATTCTCTTTCCGAGACAGAAATTTTCACTTGAGAAGGCATTCAACCTTTCGACCAGGTTTCGGGAAATCGAGATGAATCGATGATACCTGACGGCCACATCCTTTCCCGAATCGCAGTTCATTCCAAAGTTGATGTAGTATGAATGCGAGAATGCGGCGCGCGATCTCCATCCTCTTCGTTGTCCTCTTCGGTCTGGGACCACTTGCGGCCACCATCGACGGAGACGACGGATCGCTGCCTGCCTGCTGTCGCCGCCACGGCGCTCACCACTGTGCGATGTCTGACACCATTCTGGCGCGGGCAGTTCAGGCGGCGCTCCGCACACCAGGGTTCACCGCGCCCAGCCATTGTCCGCAATACCCCATCCAAGGCAACGCCGCGCCGTCACCAAAGTTGGTCCTCGCGCGCGTGCCCACAGGCGAGACTGCCGAAATCGCGGAGCGCCTTCCTGTCTCCCCGTCCGGCGCAAAGGCGCGCAGCATCCATCTGCGTACGCCAGCCCTCCGCGGACCTCCCGCCCCCGCGCTCATCGGCTAACTTCCCCTTCGGCTTTCCCTACTCGCCTGCGCACTTCCTATGCGCCGGTGCCGATCGTCTCTTGCCCTGGAGGTCACTTCATGCGCCGCTTCCACGTCCTTATTGCACTGTTGTTTCTAGCCGCGCCTATCCTCGCGCGGGCCACAGTCTTCGCTTCTCTTCACGGCGTCGTGCATGATCCCCAGCACCGCCCCATCGCAGGCGCGCAAGTCAGTCTCAAAGACTCTGACTCCGCATTCGACCTTCAAGCCATAAGTAGCGCTGTTGGCGAATTCGAATTCGCACAGGTTCCCATCGGCGTCTACAGGCTAGAAGTATCCGCCCCGGGCTTTGCCGGCGTCTCGCAATCGATCACCATCGCTTCAGGCACCAATCCGGTGGTTCACATTCCGCTCGCCGTAGGACAAGCCACTCAGTCGATCACTGTCGAGGCCAACGCCGCCTCCGCTTCGGCCACTGACTCGGTTACTCCCACCACTCTCATTACGCGACAGATGATTGACGAGACTCCGGGCGCCACTGCGACGACCGGCATGCAGATGATCACCGACTACGTGCCCGGGGCTTACATGACTCACGACATGCTCCACATGCGCGGTGGCCATCAAACTAGCTGGCTCATCGACGGTGTTTCCATCCCCAACACCAAGATCGCTTCCAACGTCGGACCACAGATCGATCCCAAGGACATCGACTCGCTCGAAACCCAGCGGGGCAGTTACGCCGCCGACATCGGTGACCGAACCTATGGCGTCTTCAATGTTCTCCCTCGAAACGGATTTGAACGTAACCGTGAAGCCGAACTTCTTCTCTACGCGGGCAATCTCTACTCCGCAGAAGCCCAACTCTCCCTTGGCGACCACAGCACTCGCACCGCCTGGTACACAAGCTTCACCGGCTCGCGCTCAAACTACGGCCTCGCCACGCCGATTCCACAAATCCTCCATGATGCCACGAACTCCGCCAGCGGATTCGTATCCCTCATTCGCAACCAGACCCCAAATGACCAGCTTCGCCTCGACGCCCAATATCGCCAGGATTTCTTCCAGGTTCCCTACGATCCCAGCAGAACCGACTACGAATGCTCCTCTGATTACTATTGCTCCTACGGCCTTCGCGACGGGCAAACCGAGCGCGACTCGTTTGTCATCGCCAACTGGGTTCACACAATTTCACCCAAAGCGCTCTTCTCCTTTGCGCCGTTCTATCACTTCAACCAATCCAACTACGATTCACCGTCTTCCGACTACCCTGTCGCCACAACCTGGCATCAGAATTCCAATTACATCGGAGGTCAGGCAGATGCACACTACGAGATCGGCCCGAACAGCTTTTCCGGCGGCTTCTACTCGTTCTATCAATCCGAGAGAGATCTGTTCGGCACGATAATCAACGACGGCTCCGCACCCTCGCAACCCAACACGCAATCCGACGCCGGTGCGGCGCTCGTCGAGTTCTACGTCGCCGACCATCTGCGTCTCGGCCGCTACGTTACGCTGCTCGGCGGCCAGCGCTTCTCCATCTATCATGCCGGAATCGACGAAACCGCCATCTATCCGCGCATCGGCGCAACCGTCGAAATACCACGGCTTCATTGGATTCTCCGCGGCTTCTACGGACATTTCTTCCAGCCCGCGCCCATCCAGACTGTCTCCTCGTCTGTACTCAACTACGCCAGCAATCTGCCCGGTGGTGAAAACACCTTCACGCCCCTGCCCTCCGAACGCGACGAAGAACATCAGTTCGGAATCGAGATTCCCTGGCGCGGATGGACCCTCGACGTCGACAACTTCAAGAATCGCGTCAACAACTTCCTCGATCACTCCAATCTCGGCGAATCCAACATGTATTTCCCCATCGCTGTCGACGGCGCGTTGGTCCGTGCATGGGAGATGACAGTGCGCTCGCCGGAACTTGCGCGCCTTGGCCACTTCTACGTCACCTATTCCAACCAGATCGCCGAACAGCGGGGCAACATCATTGGCGGATTCACCTGCACCGACCCCAATGACCCTGCCTGCAACCTGGGACCCGACTACACTCCTGTCGACCACGACCAGCGCAATACGCTCAATGCCGGCTTCACGGCCAATCTTCCGCTGCACACCTGGTTCGCAAGCAACGTCTACTACGGTTCAGGCTTTCACAACGGTCTCGCCGGTGCCGACCAGGGCCCCTACAACGGCAACTATCTCCCCGTGCACACCACTTTCGACGTCTCCGCCGGCCACAGCATCGGCGAGAACTGGAGCCTCACTGGCAACGTCCTCAACGTCACCAACCACCGCGTCCTGCTCGACAATTCCGTTACAATTGGCGGATTCCACTACAACGACCCGCGCGTCTTCTCCGCCCAACTGCGCTACCGTTTCCACTTCTGACCGGATCGCCAGAGCAAATCGTCCCCGAGCACGCCGACTTCGCGGGAGTCGGGCACGCCATTCTTGGCTCTTCGCCATCGGAGTCACTGCGTAGGTGACCTAAGTCACACGGTACTTGTGTGGGATATCACGCGCCATGCTGCACGTGCATAATCAAATCGATTTTCAATCGAGAGATCGAAACCACTGCGTTCGTCGGGCTCTCGCTCGTTGACTAGACTGAGGGCTCGGTATGTCGCGCTGGTATCTCACTTCGAGCGAGGTAGCGGATCGCAAAGCGCGCTCCGCGTGTTTTCGAAATCGCCTGCATCCCTCCAGCCAGATCTCTGGTTCCGGTATTTACGGACAGGCTTATTTCAAGCGAGTCTTTGCCACTCCAAACGTGATTTCGTGCGGAGACGAGAATTGGCTGTGCGCCGCTGGAACCATCATTTACGAAGGCCAACTTGGCGAAAGCGCGCTTCGCAAAGCCTATTCCGATTTCGTCTCCGGAGGCGTCAGCGCCGTCCAGACGAACGCCATCGGACATTATGCTCTGGCGGTCAGGCGTGGAAGCGAAGTCACCATCCTCACAGATCCGCAAGGTTCGCTCAACCTTTATTACCTTCATGATGGGGAATTTTGGTTCGTCTCCAATAGTCTCAGTGTCTGCGCAAGTGTCCTGTCTGACCACAAAATCGACTCCACAAAGTTGCTTATGGCAGCGGTTCAAACCGTTCTTCCGGGGGAAGACACTTTTTACCGGGGAGTAAAGAGGCTGTTCGGAACTCAGCAGATCCGCATCGATCTTCGCGATGGGACGTTTGAGGTGAAAACCGAGCCTCAACCGAGATCTTCGCCGCAATGGAACTTGCCATCGATCGAGGATGCGGTCGATCAATACAAAGCCGAAGTGCGTGAAGTGTTCCGCCAGCTCGCACCCGTCGGCACCATCGGACTCTTCGGAACGGGCGGCCTGGACTCCCGGACGATTCTCGCCGCGTTGCTGGATCAGAAAGCAGCGGTCCAGCTTATGTATGGATTCGGAAACACTAAATTGAGCGATTATGACCGGGGCGATCTCGACATAGTTCAACAGTTGGCAAACAAATACCATCTCCCGTTCCAGCAGCTCGACTGGTCTGGAACTCAGCCATATGAAGAGGACAGGCTACGGGAATTGTTTAACATTTACGGGTTCAAATATGAGATTTACGGCTCACCGGACTCGTTTCTAAGAACTTTCAACGGCGAAATTCAGTCATATCCTCAACTGTTTCTCGGTGGTTATTCTCCTGCATTCACAAACTCGAAGCCGTGGGAGTTGCCGCGTCGACCCTATACTTTCGAGGACCTGATCGCCACCGCTATGCAGTACCATGGGGGACCAATCGAGCGTTGCAGTTGCATAGCAGATAAGGATGCATATAGAGCCGCCTTCTCTGCCGAAGTGAAAGTGGCTTTGGATCGCGCTGGAATTGTCATTCCTGAATCTGGAGTCTGCTTGGAGACTTTCGTAAAGGCAAAGTTGTTCCTGTATATTCGCGCAGAATCAAGGTTCTTGAACTTCGCCAATGAGTTTGGCCATTACATTGCCCCTTTTCTGATGAAACGGCTGTATGACCCACTGGTGAGCGTTCCGTTTGAATTCAGGGCGAAGGACGAATTTCAGCTCCGCCTGATGCATGCGCTGGCGCCTGGGTTGGTCGACGTTCCGCTCTTCTCGGGATGGGGCCCGGCACATATAGATCGCGATACGTTTCGCCTGGTCCGGGACAATGGAGGGGGTAGGCCCTCTATTCTGCGGCGTGCAGGAAGACTGACAGTACCTTCCAGCTTAAGAGGCGGGGCAAAGAAACTGTATGCGCAAATAACGCGAAATGGCCATGGGAAGAATGGCAAAGTCGCCTCTCGCGATGCCTCGATCGTGGATGTGTACGGTCGAGCAGTCATGAACGACCCGCTGGGCAGCCGTTGGTTCCAATCGGTTTCAGAGTTCTCACCCAAAGAGCTCGCTCGAATCCATCATTACATCGTCGCTGTAAATAAAATTGGATACTCGCAGCAACTGGAAGCCGGGCTACTCTCCCCGACGGATCCACCGAAGCAGCCTGATGAAGTTCCAGTCTCCGGGTGAATATCACCAGGAAGGTTGAAGTCCTCCTGGATTATCCGGGTGATTGGGCGAGAACACATCGGATGCCCGGAGAGCAAATGCAATCAACTCTGATTTGCGGATGCCGACTCTGCGGAGTTGCGGTGGCCGAGATAGTCCGCGACAATCCACGCCGACGCAGCGATGCCGAGTGTCTCGATGCTTTCCGACCAGTTCACAAAATGATGAGGATCAGCAAAGAGCCTCGGCAGCCATACCAGCAGCCCGAAACCCAGGATCATTGCCGTCGTCAGTCGAGACGCAAGCCGGGCGATCAACCCTGTGAGGAGCGCAACACCGGCAAGAGCAAACGCGACAGTAGTTGCCCACGCCCAGAACAATTGTCCCGGCGGAATCCATTTCGGAACCAGACTCGCTGTTGCCGAGAGATAGAAGAGCTGTTCCAGTGCGAACGAGACAACACAAATAGCGAACGAATAGTAGCCGAACCGCGCTCGTCCACCCATTCGAGCCGGGGCGACTGAACTGGAACACACATAGAGCATCACGGCTCCCGACACAAATGAAAATTGTTCGAAGAAGTTTCCAAAGCCGTTGTAGACCAGCGGATGCGCAATGATCGACGGTACCGCCATCAATGCGAACGCGAGGTAGATGGCACCCACTGCGACAGCACCAGCTCTGGCTGTCCTCGACCACTGAAGGGTCGCGCCTCCGAAGATTGCGATGGTGGCCAGGATGTAAATGAAAATCTCGCGGTGAGGAACGCTCCCAAGCGCGTCGAAGTTGCGCCACACCAAGGCGCAGATGCCGGAACCAACGGCCGCCAAGCCATAGACGTACCGCCCAAACGAATATTTCATCGCAGCGCCCTAGTCGGAGTTCGTGCAGATGTCCTGTGTAACTTCAAATAATCCAGGTAAGACTTCCCCGGCGTTGCCTTGCACCACATTCGTGAATGCCTGCGCATTCAGTGGAGGCTCCGGACCGATATAAACAGTCCGCGCGCCGCCCTGCCTCGCCCAGTGCACAAAATTCGCTGCCGGATACACCGACCCCGACGTCCCTACAACTACCATCAGCGTCGCCCGAGCTATCTCCCGCTGAATCCGGTCCATCGCCAGCGGAATCTCGCCGAAGAACACAATGTGCGGCCGCAACCGTGCACCACAGACACAGTGCCCAACCTCGTCCAGGCTCTTGTATACAGTGTGATCCTCAACAGGCGGCCGTCCGCACTCATCTTCGCAGCGCGCCTTGGCCAGCTCCCCATGCATGTGCAGCAACCGCTTCGACCCGGCGCGCTCATGCAGATCGTCCACGTTCTGCGTGCAGAGAAAAAACCGGTCGCCCAGCTTCGCCTCAAGCTCCGCCAGCGCAACATGCGCCGGGTTCGGGTAAGCTTTCGCGCCCTGTGCCCTGCGTTCGGAGTAGAACTGCCACACCAGAGCTGGATTCAGTTCAAGCGCCTCAGGCGTGCACACATCCTGCACACGATGTCCGGCCCACAACCCATCCGAAGCGCGAAAAGTGGGCAGGCCGCTCTCCGCGCTGATCCCTGCGCCCGTCAAAACAAATACGCGATCACTCGTCGCGATTGAAATCCTCACCAACGCCCCGCTCCCCGTCCCCGATTTCCGGTTTCCTATTCCCTATTCTCTGCCGTTAAGGTTCCAACAGAATCTTCCCGGTCGTCTTCCGATTCTCCATATCCGTCTGCGCACGCCCCGCCTCCGCCAGCGGAAACATATATTCCATGCGCAGCTTCAACTCCCCCTTCGCCACCCAGCCAAGCACCTCGTTCGCGCGACATTCCAGTTCCTGGCGTGTCGCCACGTAATGCCATAAGGTCGGCCGCGTCACAAACAGCGAACCCTTCCCGCTAAGCTGAATCAGATCAAACGCAGGAACCGGCCCGCTCGAACCGCCAAACAGCGCCAGCAGCCCTCGCGGCCGCAGGCAACTCAAGCTGCCGTCAAACGTCGTCTTGCCCACCGAGTCATATACGACGTCCACGCCCTTGCCGCCCGTGAGCCGCTTCGTCTCTGCGACAAAATCTTGTTCGGCATACAGAATCACTTCTGAAGCGCCGGCCTCGCGAGAAAGTTCCGCTTTCTCTTTTGTCGAGACCGTGGTGATCACTCGCACGCCGATCTTCGACGCAATTTGCGTTAACAGCAACCCAACGCCGCCTGCGCCCGCATGCACCAGCGCAGTCTCGCCCGCCTTCAACGGATATGTCGACGTCGCGAGGTAATGTGCCGTCATCCCCTGCAGCATCGCAGCCGCAGCCTGTTCCGGAGTCAACCCATCCGGCACCTTCACCAGTTGCGACGCAGGCACCAGCGCGTACTCGGCATAGCTTCCCAGCACACCGACGGAAGCAACCAGGTCTCCAGGCTTGAATCCCGTCACTCCAGAGCCCAATTCCTCAATCGTGCCCGCGGCCTCACTGCCTGGGACCAGCGGCAGCGTTGCCTTGTATGTTCCTTTGCGGAAATAAATTTCGATGAAGTTCACGCCGATTGCTTCAACGCGGATCAACACCTGCCCGGGTCCGGGAACAGGGATCGGCAACTCGGCGAGCTGAAGAACCTCAGGCCCACCCGTACTCTGGATCTGTATAGCGTTCATACATGCGCAAGAATGCACCCTAAGACCCGCACACTGCAAGCGGTGTGTACCAGGGCTTATTCATACTCGAGCGTTAGTTACTAGTGACAAACGCGCGACTTTTGGAATATTGGCGCCGAACAAAAACCCCGCCCGGATCTCTCCGCGCGGGGTTTGGCATTGCTGTTCTGATCTCTGATCCCTGAAACCTGATCCCTGCTCCTCAGAACCTGTCGTCTCGCCGATCCGACAAGATGCTCGGCTCTTCTGGAGTCCGCAGCCGCACAATGCGATCAATCGTATACGGCGCCCGTTGTTGCGAAGTATGGAAATGCCGCACCTGCAACTCTCCCAGCAGCCCGATCGCCAGCAGTTGAATTCCCGCCAGGATAAGCACTCCTGCAATCACGAACAGCGGCGCATGCACATCCATCACGTTCTGGTGCGGATTCAGAATCTTCATCCCCAGCAGCACCGCCGAAATAAAGCTGCCAGCCAGAATGCCGAGCGATCCAAAGCTGCCAAAGAAGTGCAGCGGCCGGCTCATGTATTTCAGCAGAAAGCGAATCGTCAGCAGATCGAAGAACACTCTAAACGTGCGACCGATCCCGTAGTGGCTCTTGCCGCGTTCGCGGTGCACGTTCTTGATCGGAATTTCGCAGATCGAAGCGCCATACCAGCTCGCCAGAGCCGGAATAAACCGGTGCATCTCGCCATAGAGCGGAATGTTCTGGATCACTTCGTGCCGATATGCCTTGAACGTGGTGCCGAAGTCGTGGATGTCCACGCCCGAAAGCTTCGCCATCAGCCAATTCGCGCAGCGTGATGGAATCCGCCGCATCACGAAGTTGTCGATGCGCTCCTTGCGCCATCCCGAGACCACGTCGTAGCCCTCTTCGAGCTTTTCAAGGAAGTTCGGAATCTCGTTTGGATCGTGCTGCAGATCGCCATCCATCGCCAGGATGAATTCGCCCGACGCGTGATCGAATCCCGCAGCCAGCGCCGAGGTCTGCCCGAAGTTGCGGCGCAGCTTCACCACCAGCACGCGGCTGTCGACTGCGGCAATCTCTTCCAGCAGCTTGTAGGTCCGATCGCTCGAGCCGTCATCCACCAGCACCAGCTCAAAGCTTTCGCCCACCTGCTCCATCACCTGCTTCAGGCGCGCGTACAAAACCGTTACATTGTCCTCTTCATTGTGGAAAGGGACGACAATCGAATACTTCGGCATATCTATAGTATAGACGCGGCTTTATTGCGATCGGCGCACATGTTCGTTACTTATCTTGGGCGGGAAACGGCCTTTGCGTACGCGCGCCGCACTCGATCAAAACCGCTACCGGTCCAGTTCGTCCAGCATCCCCTGCATCTCGCTGAGAGCATGGCGGTTGCCCGTCCGCGCGGCGCACGCGATCCCGGCCTTGAGCTTCTCCATGGCCTCTGGATTTCGACCTGCCTTGGCCAGAGTCTGCGCTGACATGAAATACGCCGCCGTATAGTCCGGGCTGTGCGCGATCAGGACATCGAATTCCTTCAGCGCCTCATCCACTTCGCCGCGGTTCGCCAGTTCCATCGCGATGCCGTAGCGCGCAAAGCTGTTTTTCGGGTCCAGGGCGAGAATCTCTTTCAGTCCTGCAATCTTGTCAGTTGTACTCATATTGTCGGGATTTCTGCACCAAGGCGATTTGCGTAAATGGCGTGGATTGCCGAAACTGGAACTGGTGCTTCGGCGCAAAGGTTCACTCGTCTCATTGTAGCTGGAAGTGAACTCTCTCTGAAGCTCCTGCAACGGAAAGATGGAGCAAGTCAAAAAATGAGCACGACTGAAGCCAACCCGCTTGTGCGTACGGTCGCCAGCACGCAGTCCGAGATGACTGAGGTCATCCTCCCTAACGACGCCAACACCCTCGGCAATCTGCTCGGCGGCCGCCTCATGCACTTCATCGACCTCACCGGCGCCATGGCCGCCTATCGCCACTCGCGCACCCACGTCGTCACCGCGGCCATGGACCACATCGACTTCATCCAGCCGGTGCATGTTGGCGATCTGCTCATTCTCAAGTCCAGCGTCAATCGTGCCTTCAATACTTCGCTCGAGGTCGGCGTCAAAGTCTGGGTCGAACATCCGCAGACCGGCTCGCTTCTTCACGTGGCCAGCGCCTATCTGGTCTTCGTTGCCATCGACCAAAACGGCAGACGCCAAAAAATTCCCCAGGTGCAGCCCGAAACACCAGACGAGACGCGCCGTTACGACGACGCCATGCGCCGCCGGGAGCATCGCGAAGCCGAATCAGCCCGCCGCAAGCAGGAGCGGCACACCACAGGCCTTACTAAGGTCTGAAATCAGGAAAGAACCTGCTCAAGGAGTAATTCCACTTATGGCTCATGGACACGCCACACCTCAGCCCGTAGCTCTCCCGGGCGTATCGAAAATCGTCGCCATCGGATCCGGAAAAGGCGGAGTCGGCAAAACCACCGTCGCCGTCAACCTCGCCATCGCGCTCTCCAAGCTCGGCCAGCGCGTCGGCCTCATCGACGCCGACATCTACGGCCCTAACGTCCCGCTGATGATGGGCTCCGCGCAGTCAGCCGCGTGTCGGCGCCGACAATCAGATCCAGCCCAACGACACGCACGGCATCAAGACCATCTCCATCGGCTACATCTCGCCCGGCGACAAGCCGCTGGTCATGCGCGGACCCATGCTCCACCAGATCATCCGCCAGTTTCTGCAGCAGGTTGAATGGGGCGAGCTCGACTACCTCATCGTCGATCTGCCTCCGGGCACCGGCGATGTCGTCATCTCGCTCGTCCAGACCGTCCCGCTCACTGGCGCCGTCGTCGTCTCCACTCCGAGCGACGTTAGCCTGCAGGACGCGCGCAAGGCCCTCGAAATGTTCGGCCAGGTCAATGTTGAAGTCCTCGGCATCGTCGAGAACATGAGCCACTTCACCTGCCCGCACTGCCACGAAGTGATCGACATTTTCTCCAAAGGCGGCGCCGAACGCACCGCAGCGCAATTCAAGGTTCCCTTCCTCGGCTCCGTCGAACTCATCCCCGCGATTCGCGAAGGTGGAGACCGCGGACTGCCCGTCGCGCTGGCAGGGCCCAAAAGCCCGCAAGCCGCCGAGTTCTACGGCATAGCCCAGAAGCTCATGGAGCGCGCCGAAGCCGCCGCAGCCGCCAGCAGCGACGTCATCGAAATCAGCTAGCCGATGAAGCGAGTCCTCGTCTCCTGGAGTAGTGGAAAAGACTGCGCATGGGCGCTCTACCTGCTGCGTCAGCAGCCCGACATAGAAATTGTCGGGCTACTCACCACAATCAATTCCAAGTTCGACCGTGTCGCTATGCACGGAACTCGTCGCACAATCCTGGAAGCGCAAGCAGCAGCAACCGGTCTTCCCCTATGGAAAGTCCCGCTGCCTTGGCCATGCTCGAACGACGACTATGAACAACAAATGACCGAAGTCTGTACCCGTGCAGTGCACGAACGAATCGATGCCATCGCGTTTGGCGACCTGTTTCTACGGGATGTCCGAGCCTACCGCGAGAAGCAACTCCAGAACACCGGCATCGAACCCATCTTTCCTCTATGGGAGATTCCCACGCCCGAACTCGCGCGCTCCATGATTGCTGGAGGCCTTCATGCAAAACTCGTCTGCGTCGATTCGAAGCAGCTTGACCCCTCCTTCGCCGGCCGCAAATTTGAGTCCGGTCTGCTCGAAGAGCTTCCTCCAAATATCGATCCATGCGGCGAACGCGGCGAGTTCCACTCCTGTGTTTATGACGGTCCCATGTTCACGCATCCCATCCCGCTCGAACCTGGAGAAATCGTCGATCGCGACGGGTTCATTTACGCCGATTTCAAGCTGGCAGAAACTTCGATGGCCTAGCCTTTTGCCGTCGCCCTCGCCTAACTCGGCGTGTATTCGTTTCGACCTGTAGAAAGCTACTTGACGTCGAATATCTCGCCACGGTTCACCGCCGGCTAACGCGCCCGCGGATGCGTTCGGTCGTACACCGCTTCCAGCTGCGACGTCGTCAACTGCGTATACCGCTGCGTCGTCGACAATCGCTCATGCCCCAGCAGTTCCTGGATCGCGCGCAAATCCGCGCCTTCTTCCAGCAGATGCGTGCCGAATGCATGACGCAACGTATGCGGATGAACATCGGCCGAGAGCCCGCGCAGAATTGCCACCCGCTTCACAATCCGTCCCACGCTCCGCGTTGTCAGCCGCCCCTCGCCACCCGGCTTGCCGAGCCCACGCAATTGCAGGCTCAGAAATAATGCAGGAGTAGCCGGCGTCTTTGAGCCGAACTTCGCCGTCAACCGCGCCGCCCGCTCGCCCAGGTAAGCCCGCAGCGCCCGAGCCGCCGCGTCGCCCAGCGGCACGAGCCGCTGCTTCTGCCCCTTGCCGCGCACTAGGATCGCCTCGTTGGCCCAATGAATGTCATTCAGGTTCAGCCCGGTTAGCTCGGCATTGCGGATGCCGCATCCATATAGCAGTTCAAGAATCGCTTTATCCCGCGCCGGCCAGCTCGCCGCATCTTCTTCAACGCTGTCCACCACGCGATTCATTTGCTCAATCGACGGCACACGCGGCAAATGCTTCGGCAATCGCGGAGTCGCCACCAGTGAAGCCACGTTCTGCTCGACGTGCCCCGTGCGCGCCAGCCATTTGAACCAGCTCCGAATCGCCGCCAGCGCCCGCGCCGCCGAGGCCTTTGAAAGTCCTCGTTCCAGCAAGACTCCAAGATATGCGCGAATATGCAGATGTTCGATACGATCGACCGTCTCCAGCGCCGCGTGCCGCTCAGCAATGTACGCAGCAAATCCCATCAGCTCCCGCCGATATGCCCGCAGCGTATGCTCCGAAGATCCGCGCTCGTTCTTGAGCGTGCGCAGATACTCATCCACCAGTCCCGCGAGCGGGGGTGGCACAGTCTGCGCCGTTGTCTCCTGCTCCTCCTCGGGGTCGATCATTCTTGTTCCCCGTCGCGCTTCGCGGCGTCATCCGCCGGTTCCACGCTGCGCTTTTTCGCCTTGCCACCCTGAAGAATCTCGAAAGTTCGCCCACCCTGTGTCTCTTCCGGTGTCATCTCTTCCTGCGGTTTCACCTTCCCCCGTGGATGATGCTCCCGATGCACCGCCTTCAACCGCCCCAATGCCAGATGCGTATACACCTGTGTCGTCGAAATATCCGCATGTCCCAGCAGCATCTGCACGCTGCGCAGGTCCGCACCATGTTCCACCATGTGTGTTGCGCAGCTGTGCCTCAGCCTGTGCGGACTCGCGTCTTTGTTTCCCATCTTCACCAGGTGCCACACCCACTGGCGCGTCAGTGGCATCCCGCGCAGCGACAGAAACAGCCGCGTCGCATCCTGTCGCGCTGGGCTGGATTTCCGCTTGGTACTGATCCGCGCCAGGTGCGGCCTTCCCTCGCGAAGGTAAGTCTCCAGCGCCTTCACCGCCGTGCGTCCCAGCGGCACAATGCGCTCCTTGTCGCCCTTCCCGCGTACATGCACTCGCCCCGCATCGAGCGCCAGATCGCTCGTTCCCAGGCCGGTAATCTCTGAGACCCTCAGCCCGCCCGCATACAGCAGTTCCAGAATCGCGCGATCGCGTAACGCCGTCGCCTGCGCCTGCGGATGTTCCGCCACCATCGCAGCGCGCTCCAGCATCTCTGTCACTTCCGGCTCCGCCAGCGACTTCGGCAGCACCTTCCAAGACTTGGGCGATTCGATATTCACCGTGGGATCGTGATGGATCCGGCGATCCAGCAGCAGCCACTTGTAGAATCCCCGCAAGCAACTCAGCTTCCGCGCAGCGCTCCTCGAGTCAATCGAGTGGGTGCGCAGGTGCTCCAGAAAGCCCGCCACATCCTGTTGCGTCGCCGTCACCAGCACACCTTGCCGGCCCTCCAGGAACTCGGCAAACGTCTTCAGGTCGCCGTCATAGGCCTCGCAGGTCAGTGGACGCAACCCTTTTTCCACGGAAAGATACGCCTGGTAGTTCTTCAGAAGCCCGAGGTTGTTTTCAACGCCCACACGTTCGATTATCCGCGTGAAAATAGGTAACTTGCGTTTTCTTGCGGAGTTACCGAACCTCGTTCATCAAGGCATCAAGTTCGTTAACGCATTTTCCATGGTGTTCGACGCTCATCACTTGCGAAGAGCTAGCTGTATCTTGCCTTCCATTGCGCTCAAATCATTTTCGCCCTTGAATTGTTCAGCGATCTTGCCGTCGCGATCGATGAGAAAGGTCACGGGCAGTCCCAGGACTCCGCCATACTTTTCCCCAAGCTTCGCATCGCCCATCAGAACTGGAAAATCGAGATGCAGCCTGCACGCTGTTCGGCGCACCAGCTCCGGGCCATCATCCATCGAGATGGCCAGAATCTGCAATCCCTGAGCGCCATACTTCTTCTGCCACTCCACAAACTGCGGCAATTCCACCTGGCACGACGCACACCATGTGGCCCAGAAATTCAGCAGGACCACTTTGCCTCGATACGTTTTCAGATCAATCCTCCGGCCCGACAAATCCTCGCGCACAAAAGCCGGAGCCTCCTTGTGCACCAAGTCGGCAGGCGTCTGAGGGCGCAATCCACCCGCACACAAAAGCGCCGCACACGTTGTCAGTCGAAGTAATCGAAGAATGCGCATTTCTACCCTGCTGCGCGGAGCCTGAGCTCTATTCGCCCTTATCGACCGGGTAGCCTCTGGCCGCCCAGTCATCGCCAAAGTTATTTGCGATATAAAGCGCTTTCACATTCGTGAATCCAAGATCGCGCAACCGCTTGTATGCCGGCCCGATGTTCGGGCAATGATTCCACGGGCAGCAGCCGCAATAGATCACGATCATCTTGTTCTTCGACGTCGATGCAACCGCCTTCTCCAACAATTGCAGCCCTGCCGCCTGCGATCCGGGCCCCGCATACGCCGACCCCGGAATGTGCGCTTGCGCAAACATCACGTGCGAACCCACTTGCAGCATCAGAGGCCGGTCTACCCCATTCGTCTTCAGCAACCGAACCAACTCCGCCGCCTGCATCAGCCGCGCCTGCGGCACGGTCATTGCACTTAGGGGCCCCGACGCCGGATCCGAAAATTGCGCATGCATCCGCGGCGCCAATATCAGCATTGCTCCAAAAATGATTGCTGTCATTTTCTTGATCCGCATTATTAACTCCAATGATCACAGCCATTCTATCGTCGCGTGCATTCGCGGGGTGTGATGGACGAAAATAGGGTTGGACATTTCTCAGCAAAGGATCAATTCGCTTGTCTTCAATACAACTCGAAATCACCCGCTGGTCCGCCAAAGAACTCGAACGCCTTGTCTCCGAGGCAGCCCCCAAAATCGCTGTCTTCGATTGCGACGGCACCCTTTGGAGCGGTGACTCCGGCTACGGCTTCATGGTCTGGTCGCTCGAACAGGGCATCGTCTCCCGCTCCACCTCTGATTGGATGGACACCCGTTACCGCGCTTACCTCGCCGGCACTGTTAGTGAATCGCAGATCTGCGGCGAGATGGTGCAGATCTACTCCGGTCTCCGCGAACAGGAACTCCGCTCCGCCGCATCTCGCTACTTCGACGAGCATGTGCGCGCCCATATTTTTTCCGAGATTGCCGCGCTCGTCTCCGCTCTGCATGCGGCCAACGTCGAACTTTGGGCCGTCAGTTCCACAAACAAATGGGTTGTCTCTGAAGGCGTGCGCAACTTCGGCATCCCCGAAGACCGCGTCCTCGCTGCCGAAGTCAAGGTTGTCGATGGCACTATCACTAGCGATCTCGTTGATGTCCCCACAGGTCCGGCAAAAGCTGATGCACTACGGCGCGTAGGCATTCCTCATCCTGACGCCGTCTTCGGCAACTCGCGCCACGACCTCGCCATGCTTGAGATCGCCGCGCATCCATTCCCGGTAAACCCTTCGCCCGCGTTGCTCGAGGAGTGCGCAAAACGCGGCTGGGGCTACTTCCGCCCCCGCGAGGCCGCAGAGGTGTCCAACCCCATTGCTGGCGAGTAGCATTTGTTTGTAAGTGCAACCAACAAAAGCGCATCCTCCATTTCGGAGGATAAAATGTCTAGCCGCGCGCTCCACAACACCGTGTGCTTCAGAGCATTTACACTATGGGTGTGGAAGAGCCGCAGCCCATTCCCAATTCGCGCCCTTTGGGTCCCGCACTCCGTTTCGTAGTTGCAGGTTTGCTGGTTCGCGACGGCCTGGTTCTGATCTGCCAGCGCCGCCCGGACCAGCCGATGGCGCTGCAATGGGAGTTTCCCGGCGGAAAAATCGAGCACGGCGAAAGCCCCGAACAGGCTCTCGCCCGTGAACTCGACGAGGAACTCGGCATCCACGCAAAGATTGGATCGCGCGTTACCCACATCCGCCACAACTATCGCCACGGCGGCGCCGTCGACCTGCAATTCTTTGCCGTTCCCTCGTTTGAGGGCGAACTCGAAAATAAAATCTTCCATCAGTTCAAATGGGTCAAGCTCGAGGAACTCCCCGAGTACGAGTTCCTCGCCGCCGACCGGGGCCTCATCCGCGATCTCGCTGCCGGCAAGCTGCTCTAGAAATTCCCCAGGGATCGTTCGTAATTCCCTAATCCCTGCTCTTCACCAGCCCCAGCCGAATCATGCTCTCCGCCGTCGCCACAACGCTGTCCTCGCGCGACCGCGGCGACCACCCCAGCAACCGCTGCGCCTTTTCGCTCGAAGCATTCTTCCACTTGCCCAGCTCCGGAAGAATCTGCTTCACCGCCGGATCCCGCAACGCGGCCAGCTTTACCAGCCAGTTCGGCAACTGCCGCGTCGGTACGCGCTTCGCCGCATCTCCGAGCCGAGCTTTCAGCACCTTCGCAATCTCCACGATCCACATGAAGTCCCCGGCTACAGCAAGGAACCGCTGCTCCTTCGCTGCAGGATTCGTCATCGCCCGCAGATGCAGATCCGCAACATCGCGCACGTCCACTACGCCGAAACACATCCGGGGCAATCCCGGCAGCGCACCATCCAGCATTCTCTGCACCAGCAGGATCGACGTCGCATAATCTGGCCCCAGCACCGGCCCGAAGACACCCACCGGATTTACCACGGCCAACTCAAGCCCCGCGCCCTCACGCGCAATAAAGTCCCACGCCGCGCGCTCTGCCAGCGTCTTCGACTTCGTATACGGCATTACATCCGCGCCATTCGGATTCGTCCAGTCCTTCTCAGTGAATGCCACGTCCTGCTGCGCCTGTCCATATCCCACTGCCGCAAACGAAGACGTCATCACCACCCGCTTCACGCCCGCGTCCCGCGCCGCTCGCAGCACCCGCAGCGCCCCTTCGCGCGCCGGTACAATCAGCTCGTTCTCATCCTTCGGCACAGACGCTGGGAAAGGCGACGCAATGTGCAACACATATTCGCAACCCGCAACCGCCGCAGGCCATCCCCCATCGCTCATCAAATCCGCTGTCACAAACGTCAAACGCTCGCCGGGTTCTGAATCGGAGTCCCCACGAACCGGTCCTCGTTCGTGGGGCGGCGAGCCACCGACCTTCAACATCGCGCGTACATCGCCCTCGCGCGAAAGGCTTCGCACCGTAGTTCGCACTTGGCGCCCTGCTCGAAGCAGTTGCAGAATCGTATGACTCGCAATGAATCCCGAACCACCCGTAACTAGAACCGTACTCATCTCGCTCCTCTGATTAAGTCGACGTTTTTTGAAACGGCAGGGCGCTACAGTCTACGGAAAAAACTCGTTGCTTTGAAGGGGCATGGCCTTTAGCCGTGCGGCTAAGGTTCAGAAAGAGCGTGGACTTAAGTCCCGAGGGAATGACCGATCGCAAAACTGACTTGGTATACGTCCCTTGCGCACCCCTCGCAACTCGATACAACCCTTTAGCAAAGCCTACCGGATTCCGTCTAATCTGATCATTCATTCCAGGCTTCCGAAAAGCCACTGCAGCTTCAATTCGAAAAACTGACCACTGATCACTGTTCACTGACCACTTTCTCTAATGCCCCGGAATCATCCCCCACAGCATCACCCCCGTCATCCCGATCACGATGATGCTCGTGCCCCACGCCACTACGTTCCACAGATGCGAATTCTTGTGCGTGCCCATCAGATCCTGCCGATTGATCAGCAATAGCATGAGAATGATCACCACCGGTAGAAGCACGCCGTTCAGTACCTGCGACAGAATCGCAAAGTTGATCAGTTGCGCATCCGGTAGCATCAACACCGTCAGTGCACCACCCACGATCAGCAACGTATAGAGCCAGTAAAAAGTCGGAGCCTCTTTAAAGTTCTTGTCCACGCCCGACTCGAACCCCAGGCCCTCGCACACCGTGTACGCCGTCGACAGCGGCAAAATCGAAGCCGCAAACAGCGAAGCGTTGAACAATCCAAATGCGAACAGGATAAATGCGTAATCGCCCGCCAGCGGACGCATTGCCTCCGCTGCATCCGCCGCCACCGTGATCGCTCCCATCCCGTGTACAAACAGCGTCGCGGCGCAGGCCACAATGATGAACCAGGCCACAATATCCGTGAAGAAGCTGCCGACGATCACATCCAGCCGCGACGCTGGATAATCCTTGACGCGAATTCCCTTCTCCACCACCGACGACTGCAGATAGAACTGCATCCACGGCGCAATGGTAGTGCCCACGATTCCAATCGCCATGTAGAGGTATGCCTTATCCCGCCACGCCGACTTTTCCGGCAACTGGATGGTTGCATGAAGCGCCTGGCTCCAACTCGGCTGTGACAGAACGCCTGCAAAAATATAGGCGATGTACACCACCGAGGCGACGAGAAATATCTTTTCCGTGCTCTTGTAACTCCCCTTGACCACCATGAACCAGACCAGTGCGGCGCAAAGCGGCACCGAGATGAACTTGGTCACATGAAACAGGTGCAGCGAACCCGCGATGCCAATAAACTCCGTCACCACGTTGGTGTAATTCACAAACACCAACAGCAACATCAGCACAAACGTCAGGCGCAGCCCAAACTCTTCGCGGATCAGGTCACTCAGGCCCTTGCCCGTGACCACGCCCATGCGGGCGCACATCTCCTGGACCACAATCAGCGCGATGGTAATAGGAATGATGGTCCACAGCAGGCTGTAACCGTACTGCGCGCCCGCCTGGGAATAGGTAAGGATGCCGCCCGAGTCGTTATCAACGTTGGCTGTAATAAATCCGGGGCCAAGAACGGCCAGAAACAGCAGTATCCGGATTCGCCAGCGCTTCCACATGCCCTCGGGTTCCTATGGTGGGGTCATTTTTTTCTGCCTTCACGACCATAACAGGCATACCGCGGATTGGCGAGTGACGAACCTGCGTCCATGACGGGGTGCCCCATCCAAGCCGCGATTTTGCGGCTTGGATGGGTTCGCAAGATACCGATCTGATGGCTCGGCCTTGCATATACCTATGTACTTTGGTACATTTGTACACATGGCACAGGAAAAGCAAGAACATTCTCTCGTCGAAGTCGAACGCGCCCAGACCGGCGTTCGCCTCGAAAAACGCATGCTCAAGGTCCTCAAGGCCGTCGCCGAGCAGAAAGACATGACCCTCGGCGATCTGCTCGAAGGCATCGTCCTCCACGCATTCGAAGGCAAGGCGCCCTTCTCACCGCAGACACTCAAAGAGATCGAGCAGTTCAAATCTCTTTACGGCATGACACTCAAAGCCTCCGACAGCCACCACCTCAAGGAGCGCAAACGATGACCCTATTGTGCCCTGAAGTTCACGATAAGAGTTGGTGATGTCATTCTGTCGAACGGGGCCTCGAACGTCTTCGGGTTCCCAAAGAGCGACGAGAACCCTGGCTCTTTGGGGCAGAGTTCGGGGGCGGTGAGCGAAGAATCTGTTTTTTTGCAATTCCAGACTTATGCAATAACTTCCGAATCACCACACTAGAACTGGCCGCACAAGTGGATTGAAAAGGACACCACTCGGGGAGTGTGTCGCGTTCCGCAAAGAATCAATAACACGGCTTCAGTCGCTGAGGGACGCCCTTTCGCCGCAAAAGATCAATAAAACTGCGTCCTTTTAGACCTTGAAGGACTACCTTCTCTGGTCTTCGAGCGCCAGCACCGCGTAGCTCGTAGCAGCATCACTCATGAACTTGCCCACGTCCGAATTCGGATCTCGATTCTTGTTCAGCGACCATGCCGGCCACGCACCCGTGTTCTTGTCCTGGTTCGCTTCAAGCCACGCAAGGCCGCGCGTAATATGCGGCTTTTTCTCTGAGGTCACAAGGCTCTGTTCGAGCGCAAGCACGACAAGTCCGGTAGCATAGCCGTCCGATCGGGTTTCGAGCGGGGTGTTATCACGGCGTTTCCACGTGCCCAGCTCGGCGAGGCTCCAGCCACCGTCGTCGTGCTGCAGGCGATTGACTTGATCGACGAGGGTTCTTATCTGGTCGTTGGTAAGGATGCCAGGGAAATATTTCCCGGCCCACATTGCGACAATCTTGTTCACCAGCGGCTGCGCGTCGTAATGACTCTGCAGGTAACCACGCAGAGCGGCGAGGTTTGCCGCGATCTTCGGATCGTCCATGTAGCGGTCCGGCGCGCTGCCGACAGCCAGCGCCATTAGCGCCGCCCAGTGGTACTGCGATTCCTTTGACTCCCAAGGCGTGTAGTCGAAGTTCTGCCACACCCATGCGCCGGCATCCGGACCGGATCTCGATTGCAGAGCCCATGCATGATCGAATGCCAGCCGCGTGCGTTCGCTAAGGTGACCCTGCGGCACGTCGTAGCTGTCAAGGATGAACGCGTTCAGCACCGACTCCGCATTGCGCGATTCAATCTCCTTGCCCGCGCCGTAAACAGCGTCGCTGTAGAAGGGCTGCATATCCTTCCACTCGCGGACACGCTTCTCAACGCTGGCCAACATCACCTGCTCCTGCGCAGAAGGTGCACGCTCACCGGCAGGGCCGCGCAAAACCGGACGGGCAAGCGCATAGCTCGCTTGCGTATGGCAGCTGACGCAGAGGGTACCGTGGTCCTTGTGGGCGCGATCCCACCCCTGCCACCAAGTCTCGCGGCCATCGAGATAGTTTGCAGCTGCCGTCGGACTCCAGGTTGGCGTAGCGGACGCGGGCTTGTCCGCAGCGAGAACAGCCCCGCCGGGCGCGCGAGCAATGTAGACAACTGCCCTCCGCAAGCCAGCGAAGCAAGCATCATTGCACCAAAGAGCAGCTTTCTTGTCATCCGTTCGACCTCTTCAACGACTGGGGTGTCGCCGTGGGTTATGCCACTACAGCCAGAATACTTCGCCGAGTTCCAAACCCGGCAGAATTTCGTCGCTCCAGCACCCGCCGGGAACAAGTTCCTTCCTCGTCACCCCTTGTCCTCGTCTTGCACAGCCCATCGCGGTATCCTCACATCTATGGTGCGGTTTACGGTGCTGGCGTCGGGATCCAAAGGCAACTGCTCGGTGGTCACCGGCGGTAATACTCGAATCCTTGTAGACGCCGGCCTCAGCTGTCGCGAACTCTTCCGCCGCATGCGCCTTGTCGACGAAGACCCGGCCACACTTGACGCCATCATCATCACCCACGAACATTCGGACCACGTCGCCGGCCTCGCAGTCACAGCGCGCAAGCTTGGCATCCCCGTCTACTTCACCGATGGCACACACCGCGCCTGGGTGCGTTGGCTTTCGCCGCGCAAGCAGATGACTTACACACAGTGGCTGGAGCGATGCCGCGAACAAGCAGCTGCACGCATGGCCGAAGCCGATGCCGCCCCGGCAGAAGAATGCGATCCCGAAGAAGCGGAGTTATCCAGCCAATCAGCTCCTGTTGAGAAAGCTGAGCCGGGTGTTGCGAAAACTGCCCCCGAAAAGGATCCCACCTGGCTGCCCTCGGTGCGGTTCTTCGAGGCCGGAAAGCCTATTCAGATCGGCGACATTTCCGTCAGCCCTTTCACGATTCCCCACGATGCCGCCGACCCAGTTGGATTCGTCTTCCAGGCCGAAGGCGTTCGCATGGCCGTAGCCACAGACCTTGGCTACATCCCGCCCAACGTCAAAGCCCAGCTCAAATGCGTTGATCTTCTCCTGCTTGAGTCCAATCACGACCTCGAAATGCTCCGCGACGGCCCCTACCCCTGGTCAGTGAAGCAGAGAGTCCTTTCCCGCGTGGGCCATCTCTCAAACGAGGCGGCAGCTACCTACCTCGAAACCGAGTACGATGGCCAGGCCGCGTACGTCATTCTCGGACATCTCTCTGAAAGCAATAACCTTCCTGAGCTTGCCCGACTAGCTGCCGAACGCGCCCTCAACGGACGTGCCAGCCTCCTGGCAAATCGGCTGTTACTCGCAGCGCAACAGGAGCCAATGTCAACTATTTGCTTTTGATGAAACTCGATTACAATCGTAAGTGGCGGTAATGTGCGAGTGCTGCCCCTGCACCCGTCATTGTCGGGATGTAAGTTTACTCATATCAATGGATTTCGAGTAATACTGAATCATCCGGTACCCCATGGCATCCAAGGAGTCGAACTTCTACTGTCGTGCTTTTGCATTGCAACGCGCGACAATCGATCAGATTCTTTACCAAGGTGAGTCGAAATTCTATGGCGAAAACTCAATGTACCGACCGCGTTGTAGGCGCGATTCTTGCGAGCTGGCGGTATGACATCTCAGGAATTTCTCCCGAGATGCGTAGAGATTATGAACACCATTTCGCCGATTGCAGCCGCTGCCGAGCCCGACTGAAATTCCACCGCAGTCTCGACGTATCCCTGGTGGTTCTTACGTCGCTTTCCGTGTTCTTTTCCCTGTTCGCACTTGCGGTCCTGCGGCACATCAAGCCGCTCGAACATGTTGCCTTCAATGTCCTCGGCCTGGACATCTCCGATACCTATCACATGCTCGTGTCGGCAGCCATCGCAGGAGTTTGCTTCTCTGTGATTGCCTTTGTACTGGTGCTGACGGCTACGCCCCTGCCATCGTATCTCGGCGGAATAGCGGCGGAGCGCGCGCGCATCCTCGAAGAACGCCTGCCCGAAGCCTTCGAGCGCCTGCCTAACGCCATCAAGTCCCTGCGCCCCCGATAAGCGCTGCTTCAGTCAGTCCAAAGGCCTCCCCCTCGTGGGAGGCCTTCTCTTTCCGCTGCATTCGCTTCAGAGCCCCGGCTGATCATGCAGAATCTGCACCCCTATGTCACTGTCAGTCAATCCTGTCCGCGACGCCAGCATTGCGATGTAGATCCCCGAAGCAACAATGAGACTCCCGCCCAGCACCATCGAGATGGTGGGAACTTCACGCCACGCAATATACGAAACCAGCGCTCCCGTGATCAGTTGCGTGTAGTGGTATTGAGAAACGTTCGAGGCCGAGGTGTGTGTGAGAGCGAGGAAGAAGCAGATGCTTCCCGCCGCGCAAAATGCGCCCATCGCAACGAGCGCTACAAGTAGCCGTCCGTTCAGCGGCTCAGCATGCCACAGCATCGCGCTAAACCCCGCGGCGGCCATCACCGTGCCTGAGAGAAATGCCAGGCTCTCGGGCGTCTCGGTCTGAGTCAGCACGCGGGACCAGACCATGTTCACTGAGAAGCAGCTCACGCAAATCATGCACGCAACGAAGCCGATCCAGTCTCCCTGCCTGGAGGAACCGAACGGATTCACAGCAATCACAACGCCCGCAAAACCCAATACGATTGCCAGCGCCTTCCGGACGCCGATTCTTTCGTGCAGAAAAATCGCCTCCAGGAAAGTGATGACCATCGGCGCCAGAAAGATCAGGATGTAGAACAGCGTCAATGTCACGTGGCGAAGGGCAACAACAACACAGAGATTGTTCACAAGATCGAGACAGGAGCGCACAACTTGCCGCCGAGGTTGTGTAGGCCAGAGCACCCTGATCTCATGACGCGCACCCGCATATGCAGCCAGAAAACCACCGACAGACAGACCCAGGAAAGCGATCACCTCATACGCTGGGAGCGGTGAACGGCCCACGATCTTGATGACGCTGTCAGCCAGTACCCAAAACGTGAAGCCGCTTAAGGCAAGGCCAATCGCTCCCAGATCGGAACTTCGGGAATTCCGTTTGTTCTCTTGCAGACCGTGATTGGCGCGAGTAGTCAGGATGGATTAACCCATAACGAACTCCACTCTAAGGTAACGAATTCAAAAACAATAGGAAAAGTGAAAACGGCCCTATAACTTATCTGTAGTGACCAGTGAAACAGAAATACTCCCGGAGCCTTCGCCCGTCGAGCCGTTGTTCAAGCACGCGGTGAGTGCGCAGCGCCTTCGATGGTTCGAGCTTTGTCTGGTTCTTCTTCTGACAATCGCGCCTTACTTCCTCAGCAGCCTGTTTTACTTGATTGCTGGCCACAACACGCAAGGCGATTCCCCAAACTTCAAGTGGACGACAATGATCGTCCGCGAATTCAGTGGCCTTCTCCTCCTGGGATATGTTCTGTCACGGCGCATGCTTCGCATGACGGATTTGGACCTACGGTGGTCTTTTCGCGACGTAGGAAGCGGTTTCCTCGTCGCGTCTGCGTCCTACTTAGCGTACGGAGTAGGACACATCTTCGTTCGCGCGATTCACCATGCCGTGTTCCCCTCCGCTTCGAGCGGTCCGACGCCTCTCCAGATTTTCGGACATACGTCCTTCATGGCGATCCCCTTCGTCCTTCTCAATCCATTTTTTGAGGAACTCATTGTTCGGGCTTATCTGATGACGGAAGTCAAAGACTTAACCGGTTCCTGGTTCCTGTCGGTCGTGCTGAGCGTAGTTGTCCAGACTTCGTATCACCTTTATTACGGCTGGGAGATGGCTCTCTCTCTGTCGTTCCAGTTCCTCATTTTCGCGATCTACTATGCTCGCAAGCAAAGGGCGATGCCGATCATTGTTGCGCACGGAGTCTTCGACATTATCGGATTAATGCAGCTCTGGTAGCCGTTCGGCAAGGAAGGCAATCTCTCGCAAAAAGGCGAAGCCATTACACCTTCGCCTTTCAGAGATACTCAATCGATCAATCTACTTCGCAATCGGAATCCGCAAATCGCCACCAGTCATTTCTTTGGGCAACCCGAGTTTCAGCAGGTTCAGCAGCGTCGGCGAAATATCGCGCAGAGAGCCATCGGGACGCAGGCGATAATTGGGTCCATCTTCAGCGATGTAAATCATTGGCACCGGATTGGTGGTGTGGGCGGTGTGCGGCCCGCCCGTCACCGGATCTACCATCAATTCAGCATTGCCGTGGTCCGCAGTAATCAACCAGCTCCCGTTCTTTTCCTTGATCGCCTTGTAGATGCGGCCGAGTTGCGCATCAACTGCTTCGCAGGCGCGGATGGTCGGCTCCAGCTTCCCCGAGTGACCTACCATGTCGGCATTTGCGAAGTTGGCTACCACCAGATCAAACGCCGTGTCGTCAATCGCCTTCACAATCGTGTCGCCAATCGCCTCCGCCTTCATTTCGGGAGCGAGATCATAGGTAGCCACTTTCAGCGAGGGAATCAGCGTACGATCTTCGCCGGGAAAAGGCGTTTCAATGCCGCCGTTGAAAAAGTACGTCACATGCGCGAACTTCTCCGTCTCGGCCACGCGCAGGTTGCGGAGGTTGTGCGCCGAAAGAACATTGGCCAGAATATTGTCCATCGACTCCGGCAGAATGATCATCGGCAGCGCGTAGAGCTTGTCGTACTGCGTCATGCACAGGTAGTGCAGGTTCTTCGGAATCTCGCTGCGCGGAATGGTCTCGTCAAGCGACTCCCAGCCTTCGAGATTGCGTCCGCCGTCCTTGTTCAATCCGCTTTCGCGCGCCAGAACTCGCGTAATTTGCCGGGCGCGATCGGCGCGGAAATTGAAGTTGATGCAGACATCCTCGTCGCGAATCTGCCCAACCGGCTTCCCTGCCCCGTCAACCACAACAAAGGGAATGACGAATTCATCGGTAACGCCGTTGTTGTAGCTCTCCTTGAGGCGCGCCACCGGATCGGCATATGCTCCACCCTCGGCCTTGCCGCTCACCATCGCATCGAATGCCTTGCGCTCGCGCTCCCAGCGCTTGTCGCGATCCATCGCATAGTAGCGCCCATTGATCGACGCCACTTTGCCCACGCCGTACTCGCGCATTTTCTGCTCGAGCTTGGCGATATACCCCGCTCCAGAATCCGGCGCCGTGTCGCGGCCATCCATGAACGCGTGAACGAAGACATTCTGCAATCCATACTCGCGCGCCGTGCGGAGCAGCGCGTAAACATGTTCCTGGTGCGAGTGCACGCCGCCATCGGAAACAAGCCCGAACAGATGCAGCGCATGACGCCCATCGCGCGCTTTCTGCATGGCCTGCACAATTGTCGGCTCTTTTGAAAACTGCCCTGACGCAATCAGCGCATCGATGCGTGTAATGTCCATTTGGACAATACGGCCAGCACCAATGTTCAGGTGGCCGACTTCGCTGTTGCCCATCTGCCCATCGGGCAAGTCCCACAAAATGATCGGAAGCCTGGATCAGCGTGTTGGGAAACTCGCGCAGCAGCTTGTCGTAAGTGGGTTTGCGCGCAAGCGCGATAGCGTTGTTGGCTGTTTCAGCGCGATAACCCCATCCGTCGAGGATGGTCAGGACGAGAGGATGTTTAGATGTAGACACGTGTTCACGCACCTCAGAGAGTCGAGACCAGAATAGCAGCGCAAGTTGGAGCAATTTGTGGTTGTGGTCACATGAAGACGTCCGTCTTTCGACTTGTATCGCCTTCAGCTCCTCGAGCTTCGCTCCCCTCGGTAAGCCAGCCATTTTGGCCGCCAAATTTGCTGCTGAGGCGTGCTAGACTCCTGTCATTCGGATGTGGACTTCTCTCTCCAGGAGCCCAAATCATGTCGCGAATTCCCGCAGAAACCGATGCCGCTTCCTTACCACAACTGGGAGCAATTGATAGGTTCAAGATCATCGCAAAGAGCACAGCGAAGCGCGGCATCGACGTCTGTTTCGCGTCGAAGGTGGCCGTTTTGCGCGCGATAGGATTGGTTGATTTTCCGGTCCCGCCTAATTCCCGGCTGCGCCGCACGTCGAGTCTTACCCTCCGACATTACTATGAGTCCGGCCTGACCACGATGATGCCCATCCTGACCGCCGCGCGGATGTTTGGAGCGGATTTGGATCAACATCTGAATGTCCTTGATTTCGGCTGTGGTGTCGCGCGCCAGTTGCTGCAACTCACACGAAACTATCCCAACGTCGCAGCCTTCGCATGCGATGCAAATCCGGACAACATCAAGCACGTGCGGAACGCGTTTCCAAAGGTGGACGTGTACGCCAATGCCTTCGATCCTCCTCTCCGATATAAAGACGATACTTTCGACCTCGTCTACTCGGTTTCCACGTTTTCTCACTTTTCTCCTGATGACGCGAGGCTCTGGCTCCGTGAACTGCGCCGAGTTGCAAAACCGAATGGGCTGCTTTGCCTGACGGTCAACAGCACAACGTCGATTGACTGGGTCCATCGGCGGGGCTTGCACCTCGATTACACCAAAGACAAGTTGCTGCGGGATGGCTATTGGTATCAAGTTGACGCGGCGGCATGGTACAAGAAAAAGGCGGAGGATGCCGTAACGACATTCGGCTCAGGTACTGTTGCGGAACCGCGTCCAACTGGAAACATGTACTATTCGCCGCAGCATGCGAAGGAGTTTTTCGAAGCCGCCGGATTGGAGTTCCTTGCATTGGCGCCGGGAGTAATTGACCGCATGCAGGATCTGGTGGTCAGCCGCAAGTCGGAAGCGAAGAACTGATCCGCTTCAGTTGAAATTGGGAGCAAGAGAACAGAACTTGATATATTGCAAGAAACGATCAGAAACAGCTAGCCCTCGCCGAAGCGAGGACTAGCTGTTTCCAGAATCAATACGAAGTCAGTCGTTGTAATTCAGAGATTCAAGACCCAGATAAACTGCGCCCGAACCCAACTCCTCCTCGATGCGAAGGAGCTGGTTGTACTTCGCGATGCGATCCGTGCGGCTCACCGAACCGGTCTTGATCTGGCCAACACCCGTCGCCACGGCGAGATCAGCGATAAACGTATCTTCGCTCTCGCCCGAGCGATGTGACATCACCGAGGTATATCCGTATCGGCGACCCAGCTCAATTGCTTCCAGCGTCTCGGTCACGGTGCCGATCTGGTTCACCTTGATGAGAATGGAATTGCCGACGCCCTCTTCGATACCGCGCTGCAGGCGCTTCACGTTGGTCACGAAGATGTCGTCGCCGACGAGCTGAATGCGGCTTCCCAGCTTGTCCGTCAGAATCTTCCAGCCCTCCCAGTCATCTTCGGCGAGACCGTCCTCAAGCGAAACGATCGGATACTGGCGAACCCAGTTGTCATAGAAGTTGACCATCTCTTCGCTTGTCAGCTCGCGCTTGTCGCTCTTCTTGAAGACGTACTTGTTCTTTTCCTTGTCATAAAACTCCGAGGATGCAGGATCAAGCGCGATGGCAATCTGCTCGCCGGGTTTGTATCCGGCTGCTTCGATTGCTTCAAGGATCAGTTCCACAGCTTCGGTGTTCGACTTCAGCGACGGAGCAAAACCGCCTTCATCCCCAACCGCCGTGTTGTAGCCCTTCTTCTTCAGAACGCTCTTCAGGGTGTGGAACGTTTCAGCAGCCCAGCGCAGCGCATCGCTGAAGCGCTCCGCGCCCACTGGCATGATCATGAATTCCTGGAAGTCGACATTGGAGTCGGCATGCGCGCCACCGTTGAGCACATTCAGCATCGGCGTCGGCAGTACGCTGGCGTTGATACCACCCAGATAGCGGTAGAGTGGAATCTCGAGAGTCTGCGCTGTGGCACGGGCTGCTGCCATCGAAACCGCCAGGATGGCATTGGCGCCCAGCTTGCCTTTGTTCGGAGTCCCGTCGAGCGCGATCATGGTTTGATCGATCAGCCGCTGGTTCGACGCGTCCATGCCCTCGAGTTCGGGGGCGATAACGGTTTCCACATTGGCTACGGCCTGCAACACGCCCTTGCCGAGGTAATGGCTCTTGTCGCCGTCGCGCAGCTCAACGGCCTCATGCTCGCCGGTGGAAGCGCCCGAAGGCACGATGGCGCGGCCGAGCGCACCGCTTTCCAGAATCACATCGGCTTCCACGGTGGGATTTCCACGCGAATCAAGTACTTCGCGCGCGCGAATTGCAACAATCTCTGTCATATCGGTCCTCGCTATACGGTGCTGCAGCCGGTCGTTCAGTTTGGGACGGCGATCCACGGCAACGGCCTCTCCGGCAGCGCTCTGAATTGTTTCCAGAAGCCTGTGCACGTGATTAAATCCCTCTCCGTCCACACACAATGTGTGAAGAAAAATATTGTTGTTCCGTTCGGATTCTAGCAAACTGAGCTGTGTCAGACCCTGTGGCAGCGGTCACACGGGCAATCGATTGCAGACACACAAGATGCCGCCCCGGGTTATCTCAGTTGATTCGTACCGCGCAAGACACCCACAGCCGCGCGTTGTGCTGCGTCGGTAAGGTCGCAGGCTAGCATTAGTTTGGGTGAAGTACGCGCCGAAACAATTTCTCCGCGTCGCGCCCCAAAACATTTTCAGGCAGGCTGGGTCTAAATTTGCAAGGGAAGCACGCCTGCTTCAAAGAACAGGGAGAATTTGGATGAACCGGCCAATTCTTGCATGTGCATTCTTCGCGTTGGCAACCACGGCACTCGTGGCCCAGGATCAAAGCCAGTCCAGCCCATATCAGGGAACCTCCAATCCCCCTCCAGACGACACCATCATCACCAGTGAGCAGCAACCACCCATTCCCAAGCCGCCTGCCGGTCATCCCAATGGCTGCAGGCTCCCGCCGCTCAACCTGCGCCCATGCAGCCCGCTCCGCAAGCCGATGACCGCGCGGCAGGACGCAGGCCCCGTTCCGCAAACCTATGGCGATGGCACCGATGAAGGCATCGTCGGCGTCCCGCCCTCGGCTCCTGGACTCACCCCGCGAGCCGCATCTGTCGATCCCGACAGCGACATCGTGCACCCTGCTCCGCTTCCCCCGGGAACCTTGGGCGAAGGCACGCTGATCAGAATTCGTCTGCTGGATGAAGTTTCAAGCTCCTTTGCCGAGCAGGGCGAGCCTTTCCGCAGCCGGGTGGCAAGCGACGTCTTGCAGGATGGCCAAGTCGTCATCCCCGCCGGCGCAGAGATCGATGGCCGAGTCGCCGAAGTTTCGACCGGCCACTTCGGTGGACACGGCTCCCTTCTGCTTCAGCCCGAGACCGTCACGCTGGAGAACGGCAGCAAGTTCCAACTCCATGCTGTAGTCGCTTCTACTCCCGGATCAAACCTGAGCGTCGGATCTGAGGGAGTCATCACACCCGGCTCACGGCTCAAGAAGGACGGCTATGAATATGCCGGCGTCGGCGGTGGTGGAATGGTCATCGGCGCGGTGCTCGGCGGCCCAGCGGGGATGCTCGCCGGCGGCATCATCGGTGCCGGAGTTGTGACAACACACCTGTTGGTTAACCATCCGCAAGCCAACCTCGCGTCGGGATCGTACCTGATGCTCACACTCACTGAGCAGGTGCAGCTCGTACCCGCGAGCTCGCAAGGAAACTGAATTCTCCGGGGGTAAAGGGGTGACCTTGCGGCGCGACGCTAGTCGCGCCGCTTTTGTTTTGTAAGCGAAAGCCATCGCACTCGGCGGCTGTGTCAGGGCAGACCTCAGAGCTTGCAGAAAAACTCACTTCTTTGAAGGGGCACGGCTCGGGGAACCCACGCAGTGGTCGCGTGCCGTAAGCGACACAATACATTGTCGGCTTTAGCCGCTGAGGGACGTTCTGCCGATTCCCCAGTTCTTCACCGTTTCCCCGCAGCCTCTTCAATCGTGCCGAAAGCGCCACGAATCGCCCGGGGGCTTCAGCCTCTGAGTCATTCTTCGAAAACGCACTCAGCCTGTTAAACTCCCTTTTGCCCGGGAGGTTCTCAGGTGGGAGAAATCCAGAAAGTTGCCGTAATCGGCGCAGGAACCATGGGGTCCGGTATCGCTCATGTGTTCGCCCGTTCAGGCTTCCACGTCACGCTCTGCGATGTCGAGCAACGCTTTCTTGACCGTGCCATCGGCTCTATCCGCACAAATCTTGGTCGCGAAGCCGCGAAAGGCAAGCTTGCCGAGGCCGATGTCCAATCAGCCCTCGACCGCATCGCCACCACCGTGGACATGGAATCGCTCGGCGCCGTGGGCCTTGCCGTCGAAGCTGCACCCGAACGCTTCGAACTGAAGGCCCAGGTCTTCGCGGCCCTCGATCGCATCCTTCCGCCATCCGCCATCCTCGCCACAAATACTTCGTCCATCTCGATCACAAAGATGGCTGCTCTCACCAAGCGCCCCGCGCAGGTGATTGGCATGCACTTCTTCAACCCCGTGCCCGTCATGGCCCTCGTCGAAGTCGTCCGCGGCATGGCCACCAGCGACGAAACATACATTGTGGTGCGCGACGTGTCGGTGAAGCTCGGCAAGACTCCAGTCGAGGTCAACGATGCACCCGGCTTCGTCTCCAACCGTGTCCTCATGCCGCTCATCAACGAAGCGGCCTTCGCCGTCATGGAGGGCGTCGCCACGCCCGAAGCCGTCGATCAGGTCTTCAAACTCGGCATGGCACACCCCATGGGCCCGCTCACGCTGGCCGACTTCATTGGCATCGATGTCTGCGTGGATATTCTTCGCGTGCTGCAGGACGGGTTCGGAGACCCCAAGTATCGCCCATGTCCGCTCCTGGTCCGCATGGTCGACGCCGGCTGGCTGGGCCGCAAATCAGGCCGCGGATTCTATACCTATCAGCATCTTGCCGGAACGGCGTCAACCTGAACTGAGCGCTTTCATCAGAAGCGGAAGGCCGGCTTTCCGGGGGGATCATCCACCGGCCTCAACCAAATTCTATTCTGGGATTTGACTCAAAAGGGGGATTTCCGGCAGCCGGGGCTGCCCTTCGCTGTCACGGTTGCTTAGGCAATATGTCGACGAGCCCCGCTGATCAGCGTGGGAACGCCTGCCTGTGATTTCGGCTTCTGCGTTTGAATCCATCCGGCGGAGAGCCATTTTGCGGGGACGAGAAACTCCGAAAATCCGCAATCCAGGCAAATCTGGACGTCGGGTTGCGGGGACATGGGCGGATGGCTCATCGTACGGGGAGCGTTGCGATAAAGCCGAATTTCAGCAGGGACCGTGGACAGGGTCCCCGATTTGCACTTGGGACAAACCATTTGACACCCCAGAAATTAGTTGACCTGTGGAAAAACCAACTTTAATCCGGGTCCGACTTAAAGAGCAACAGACCAAATCTTTTGTCAATAAAACTTTTGGTCACTTTAGTGTCGATGAGTGAACAGTACCCTCCGGCGCTCGTCGATTCTCCTCGTTTCGGCCAGAACAACGCGTCATCCGGCAATCAATCGGGGCCGAACACAGATAGCTTGCAAAGCAAATCGGGAGCCCGAAGGCTCCCGATCTGCGGTTTACTTAGTGAACTGGGGTTAGTAAGTGATATGAATCCCCATGGTGAAGGCACGGGAACCGCCGATTGTGCCGGTGACCGAGCCAAAGTTGGCCGCGTTGTTGGGGCAGTAGGAGGTCTTTTGGCCCGAAACAATCAAGGCCGTTGTGCAGGTGCCCTCACCAGGTGAAAGTGTGAGTGGAAGCAGCGTTCCTCGGCCACTTCCGGACGAGAAAGGCACTTGGTCCAGGTTGGTTAGTGCCGTCTGCTGATCGGTCGGATCGTTGGAAGTCACAACTTGGCCATAGCCGAGGTAGCTGCGGTAGGTGCTGCAATTGTTATAGCCCTGATTGATCGCAGTAAGCGAGCACCCGTTGTTCTGGCGAATCTGCGCCTGATCCTGCGGAACGTCCGGGCTGGTTGTGTTGGTCACGTTGAATGCGTTGAGTTCGTATTGAATCCTGACCTTTTCGCCAAGTTTGAAGCCCTTGCGCACCGAAAGATCGAGACGCTTCTGCATCGCTTGCCGGAAGATGTTGCGTTGCCCCACATTGAAATTCGTCTGGTAGATATCCGACGGATCACTGCCGGTTGAAACAGGGATACCATCCTCGCCGGGCTGCAGGTAGGTGATGGCGATCTGTGACGGATCGACGTATGGGATGTAGTTGCCGCTCGCATCGCGGAACCTCCCCGAGTGGCCGGTGAGCGCCGATTTCGGATTCTTCGGATCCTTGATGCCTAGCACTGGATTCATCAAAGTCGGAAAATTTCCGAAGTTGATGCTTCCCACTGCGCCATAGAACTCGTACAGCGACCACGGTTCGCCGCTCTGCAGGGTTCCCATTCCGGTCAGATGCCAGTCGTTGGTGAAGTAGGAAGCAAAGCTATGTTCCTTGGCCGCGTTGGGGACGTCCACCTCGAAGTTGCCCGTAAAGACGTGCGTGCGGTCGAAGTCCGAGGAGGCCCAGGAGTCGCGCAGCCGCTTCGGATTGTCGCCGGTGAAGAAGAGGCCGATGTCGCTCTGCTCGTCAAGCGAATGGCTCCAGGTATAGCTCCCACCAAGCTGGAAGTTATGCGAGAGCCGTTTCTCGACGTGCGCTTGCAAAGCGTCATAGGCCGAGACACCCACCGTCTTGAAGTCAGCGGCGTTCGGGCTGAAGCCAACATACGGCGTTCTGAAATCGGTGTTGCCCGCGTCGAACGTGTTCCAGGGCTCAACCGAAATGGGGGCGTAATCGTAATTAGGGCCTACTTCATTGTTCTGGTTCATGACTTCCATGCCGTAGCTTGAAGTCTCGCCCCAGATCGGATTGGTCGGTGTTGCGATGCCCGGCTCGTTAATAGGAATCGGAATGACTGAGTGACGGCCGCGATTGCCTGTGTAACCGAGCAACACTGCCACCGTGCTCGTAGGCTGCCACTGCACGTTGAAGGTGTAGTTGATGGTGTACGGCAGCACGTTGCCCTTGTCGTAGATGCCAAAGTTCAGCGGCGTGGTGCAGAGCGTGTAACCCTCCTGACTTTGCAGACCACTGCAGTTTTTGCCGAATTGCGCGTAATAGCCGCCTGAAGGCGCCCCAGTCATCTCGTTCAACTGGGCCTGCAACGCTTGCGTAATGACACCCGGGTTTGAGCTTGGCGCAACATAGGAGCCACTGCTGAAAGCCAGATTCCCCATCGGGTCCTCCAGCGTGAGACCGGAACTCGATTTGGCGGTAGCAAGGCTAACCAGAGGCGAGGATTCTGTCACGCCGAAAGGACCGCCAATCGAACTGCCCGCCGGCTGGGAGAGATATGTGAAAAGCTCGCCGCGGTCGTAGTAGATTCCGGCTCCGCCGCTGATCACAAGCTTGCTGTTCAATGCCTTGGGAGACCAGGCGAAGCCCAAGCGCGGCGAGATGCCCCATTGGCGTCCATCCAGAGTGGATGCTGACACGCCTTTCGTCGGATTCTGCTTGTTGTTTCCGGCGATCACGAAACCTGCATTGTTGACAGTGAATCCAGTCGTCGAGGTACCGGTCACGTCGTACAAGGACGGATCGAAGTTGAACATATCGCCGTACTTTTCCGTCATGCCGCCGTGATAGTCATAACGAACGCCGGCCGTAATGCTGAGATTGGTTAATGTCTGCCACTTGTCCTGTACGTAGCCGCTGAGCTCGTTGGTGCGATAGTAGCGATCGGCGTTGTTGCGGCCGGTAGTGGGATCGATGCTCTCCACCACGGTTGCGGTCTTCACAATGCCTTGGAGGAAATTATCAAATCCGCTGACAGTCGCCTGAACATGCCCCGTGCGATTGTTGGTGATGTTCAGCTGTGTGTAGCTATATCCACCACCGGCTACGATCGTGTGCTTGCCTGCCGTGAAGATCACGTTTGTTGAAGGATTCAGGCGGTTCTGATAGTAACCCATATCGACAAACGCGCCGGGTACTCCAGCCGGGCCAGCGTAGAGACTGGGCGAGTACTGGTCGAAGTTCCCGAAGTTCTTGATCTCCAGGCCAGGCATGAGGTCCGCAACCAGCTTATCCGTCGGCGTGGTTGCGGCTCCAACGCCCAGATTGCCGCCCGCAAACGTCTGGGTGTAGTTGCTGAAGGAGCCCATGCGGACAAATCCGAGTCGCTGCTCCCAGTTCAGCCTTGGACCGATGGAGATTGTGTTGCCAATCGAAAAGACCTGCGCACCGTTGTGCTGCGTAACCGGGAAACCGGCGGTGCTCGAGAATCCGAAGGGACGCGTAACCGGAGCATTCTGGAAGAAATATTTCGCCTCAACACGATCCGTTTTGGTCGCGTCGTAGCCGAGCGAAACAGTAGCCTGATCAGATCGCAACTGGGAAGTGCCCACCAGAATCACATTGGGTTCCAGGGGGCTGTATTGACCTCCCGGGTTCTGCGTAGACGGAATCAAGTACTGCCCGTTTGGCAGCTTGGTATTCAGCAATGTCGAAGCAACCGGATCGATCGCAACGCTACCGCTGCCGCCATAGGAAAGATCAGCGGCCTCGAGTCCTGCGGCGCTGCGGTCGTCGGTAAGGCCAGTGGGGACTGTCATCTGGGAAAGTCCAGTCGCATTGTCTTCATTGAACGTGCGCTGGTAAGCACCGAAAAAGAAAAGCCTGTTGGTTTTCACAGGGCCGCCGACTGCGATTCCGGAGCTCCAACGACGGAGCCAGGGGTTAACCTGCGAACTTGGGAACACGCCAACGCCGTTCTGGCTCAGTTGATAGGCCTGATTGAAGTAGAAGGGCGAGGCATTCAGCAGATTGTTCGCGTACGTGCCGTAGAGTTGGCCGTGCCAGTTGTTAGTGCCGCTCATGGTGTTGACGTCGATCTGTGCACCAGCGGTAGCGCCTTGTTGTGCGTCATACATCGACGCATTCACACGCAACTCCTGGGTAAACTCCGGAGGAGGAGAAGGCAGGCTGTTGCCGTTCGATCCATAAACCGAGGTGCCCACCGAGAACGATCCACCCACGGTAGGAGCGCTACCAATGTTGAAGTTGTATCGTTGAGAACTCGAGCCGGAAGAGCTCTTGCCGTTGAAGAGATTCGTAGAGTCAACGCCATTCACCTGAAACGTATTCGATGTATCGCGCTGCCCGTTGGCCCAGATGGGCTGATTGCCCAATCCAGCATTCGAATCAAGATTTGAGAGCAGTTCCGCGTTCACGCCCGGCGAAAGCACGGCTATCTGCGTGAAGCTTCCCGTGGCGAGCGGCGTCAGGTCGATCTGCGCGCTGTCGAGCGTATAGCCATTGGTGGTATCCGTAGCATTCAGCAACGGAGTTGCTGTGACTTCAATCGACTCCGATACCTGACCGACCTTGAGCGTGGTATTAACAGTTGTCGCACGCGCCTCCTGGACCGGAATCCCCTTCAACTGCGTGGTTTCAAACCCTGCGTGGCCAACTCTTACCGTGTAGGTGCCGATGGGCAGGTTGAACACCTGGTAGAAGCCGGTATCTTGCGTCGTGGTTGTCGTCGAGTAATTGATAGCCGAATCACTGACAGTGACGGTGGCTCCCGGCACCGCGGCGCCCGATGTGTCGACGACAGTTCCGTTCAAAGATCCCAATGTCTGCTGAGCCAGACCAGGCAGGGACAGAATAACTACGGCCAGACAAACCAAGCCGTATTGCGCGGCACTCCTCCAAAAAGGTCGATTCATATGCTCCTCGTGGCAAACTCTGTGGTTAGTTCTTCCAAATTGGGCAAAGCGGCCCTCACAGCGCCGCATTCGGCCCATGCTCGAGAATTGCTTCCTACCGAATGAACGATAAAATTAGGGAAAGATCAGATTAAGGATAGTTTGTGGCATGCGGGCCGGTTTTCCCAAGAGAAATTCCTATGACAACTGCGGATAAGGAATCCTTCCTGTGGAAAAACCGGCACGATAAATTAAAGACATAATGGATCTCAGGGAGATTCCTTCCAGTCTTCAATCGAGATTTTCGCGATCACGGCATGTGGAGCGAGTATTCTTTACCGCTGGGCCGAAGGCGCTACATTCGCCTTTTCCCTGCCCCACTGGAGCTTTAACCCCACACGAATACTCGTCGGCAGGCTTACGTAGCCGATGGGAGCAATGTGCTGATCGTTGGTCAGATTCTCGGCCTGCGCATACACGCCTAGCCAGTCCAGCAGCCGAAAACTGCCGCCCAGGTCGATCTTCGCGTAGCCGTGGTCGAGGTTACGATTTGGCAGCAGAAGGCTGTTCCCACCATTGATGTCGTAACCACCCAGAAAGTCGGAGTCGTCGGACCGGCTGACAAAGGCCGAGCCGAGGATCGCGGTGATTCTCCCCTGCGAATAGGTTGCCGTGAAGAACCCCGTATGCGGAGGCCGCCGGAAGGGCCGCGCGCCTACCAGAGGCGAGTCCGGACCGACGGGAATGCCGTTAAACGTCGGCACCGGCCCCAGCAAGTCTACATCATCATTGGTATAGGAACGCTGAATCACGGAATCGAGGTACGTGTATCCGCCGCGCAGGAAGATGTACCGCCCGATTCCACTCTCCACCGTGGCCTCGACACCCAAGGCGCGATACGCCTCGGTGTTCAGCGTCAGCTCATATGCGCCGTCCGCTTGCAGCTGCTGCTCCAGCTGGTTCTGTTGTGCCGGCGTCAGGTTGGGCAAGAGAGCTGGAATCAGATTCAGCCCTACATACTCGATCTGCTTCCCGAATTCGTTATGGAAGAAGCTGGTCCGGAAGATCAGCCGCTCGCTGAAGAATGACTGCTCCACGCCACCTTCATAGGTTCGCGCGGTCGGAGCAGCAATCGGTGAGATGTTCATCTGCTGAATAGTCGCCTGCCCGCCATTCTCCTGGAGGAAGGTGTAGAGCGAATAGAGCTGGTCAGTTCCCGAAGGTTCCCGCACCGCGTCGCCGAAATTGAACAGCAAGCGCGTCCCGCTCAGTACGCCCTTTCGTGGCTTGAAAGCGTAGAACGAAACGCCCGCACGCGGCGTGGTCTGCACTCCGAAGAGCGAATAATGTTCCAGGTCGCCGCCCAATGTGTAGAAGAGCCGGTTTTTGAAGTCGCCGTGCACCGCCGCCCGATAGTCGTAATTCGTGCGTTCGATCTCTCCGGTGTAGCGCTCGTCCTCAAACCCAAATCCGATCTGCGCCGTCAGATGCGGCGTCACTGCGTAGTCGCCCTGATAGACCAGAGCATCGCGATTCGAAAAGAGCTGGTACCCTTGCGGGTAGGTCCCCGCAAAATCCATCAGCGCGCGTCCGGTCACGGAGTAGCCGTTCGCCCCGGTGATTGTCACGAGATCGCCGAAGCTGTCGCCATATGCATCGAAAATTCCCGCGCCCGTCTGCTCCCACAGGTTGTACTGCTCGCGCTTCCGGGTCGCTCCGTATCGCACCATGTTGTGGAAGTCCGCCGTAGTCTGGTTGTCGATCGACGCGCTGATATAGAGGTCCTGGTCCTTTTCGGTCGCGTTGTCCGCCAGGTGATGAAACTCCCACGTTCCCGGCACACCAGTGCCGTCCACGCCGTAATGCAGTGTGCCGCGAATCTGCGTCGAGCCGGTCGGCTGAAATCCCACATTCACCTTCGCCGTGCCTAGGTGATACTCATCGTTCGGCAGGTCGTTCGCCGTCTGCAGCCAGCTATATGCGCCGAGGTAGTCGAGCTTGCCGAAGGTTCCGGCCGCTTCCAACTCTTCATGCGAGCTCTCGAAATTTCCCCAATCGCCATGAAAGATAAGTGACGGAAAGTTGGTGGTGCCATGCTGCGATGTCACACTCACAACGCTGCTCTCAGCATCCGCTCCGTAGAGGCTCGAGTTTGGCCCGCGATAGACCTCGGTCCGCTCCAGACCTGTCGTAGAAAGCGTCCCGAAGTCGAAACGCCCGCCGAGGTCTCCTGCATTCACGCCATCGATCAGCACGAGGTTGTCGTCCGAGTCGCCGCCGCGCACAAACAGTGAACTCTGCGCGCCACGCTGTCCCGACTGCGTCACAAACGTTCCCGGCATCAATCGGAGCGAACTCACCATGTCCAGGTTCAGTTCCAGTTCGTTCGGCCCGATCACGCTGGTCGCGGCGCCAGTCTGCGGCTGCGGAGTCGGCGTGCCCGTCGCCGTCACCACGATCGACTCGTGCACCCACTCCGGCTCCAGCACGATGTTGCGCTCGATGTTGTCGAGTTGGCCCGCGTAGAATCCGGGCGTCTCGAGCTGGCGAAACTTGGTAGCGGAAACTACGAGAAAGAATCGGCCGCGCAATCCGGTCAGAATCTGAAAGCTTCCGTCAGCGCCTGAAACCGCCGATCCCACAACCTGTCCATTGGAAACCAGATCGACTGTGGCCCCGGTGACGCGAGCACCAGATGCATCGGCGACCACACCGCGAATCGAAGCGGCATGTCCCGCGACCGCGAAAACGCAGATTAATAGCGCGGCACAGAGGCGAAGTGCGGGAATCTGAGCTGAAAAAAACGCGATGAAACGTGCGAAATGACATGATGGCTCCTCCGTTCCCCTCGGAACGCAAGCTGGTTGAGCGCACAGGACCGGTCTCCTGACTTGCGCCTCAGTCCCCGACGAATTTTTGTGTTGGGGTGCCCCCAGCCACCTTCCCGGAGCGTGGCTCCAGTGGTTTTTGAGAGTCTTCCGCCGGTTAGAGCGAAAAGAACTCTGGCTGGTTTCCTTGTCCGACGTTGGCCGAACCAGGGGCGCTCACAGTTGCGGGGCAGTGGCGGAATTTCACCGCCTTCCCGAGCATCCTGACGATTGCGGTTGTAACCTCACTCGCCCGATATTGAGCGAAGAGGTGTCATGAAATGATTTTCGATGACATGGACTTTTATAGACGGGACAGCGCGCGAAGTCAAAAACCAGCTCTCAAGGGCCGAATCGCTGCTGGCAGATGGTGACCCCGGGCTGATTCGAACAGCCGACCTGCGGTTTAGGAAACCGATGCTCTATCCATCTGAGCTACGGGGCCACGCGTCCATTATCGCAGCAGTTGGCGGGATTTAGGCTCAGCTTGGGAGACATGCGTGGTATCCCATGTCTCCAAAAGCAGAGCCATGGCAGGTGGCCCACTCCATCCATCCTGACTCCAGGCGGCTCGATTCTCCGGGCTTGGCCCGTTCATTGCATCTTTTGCGATGAGCGGGTCTTCGGACCGGGCCGCCGAGTTGCCACGACCAGACAACTTGAAACGCGGACATCTCCCGGACAGTACCACTGGAGCAGTTTCGCCGTTAGCCACCATGCGAGAAGAGATTGAAAGTGCGCACGCCAGAATAATTCCCAAATCTGTGCAAATCTTTTGCAGATTATTTCGCGGGTTTCTTCATACTTGAAATCAGTCCTGAAGATGCGAACTCCTCTCTTCATCCTGTTCGCCGATGTGGCCATAACTACTTTTTCCTGAGTAATCTATGGCTAAGTCGAGTGGGAAGAGAAACTTGAAGCGCACCCCCGCGCTAACCCGCAGAAATCAGGGTCTTTGCTCAAAGAGATAGGTATGGGGGGTCTATCCCGCAACCAAACGGTTGCGCATTCGTAGCAGGTAGATTACTCATCCATTCTGAAAGCGGGAACTCCGAAGAGAGCGACGCGCTCTAAAGGAGGGTGCGCCGTGCGACGCACCCTTGAATGAGTTAGAAGCTGAACCGCGCCTGGAAATCGATGATTCTCGATCCCAGTGCGCTCGATGCCTGACCGAGATTCGAACTCACAATATTGGTCGATATGCTGCTGGGATTGATATTCAACATGTTGAATGCGTTGAGAAAGTTGGCCCTGATTTCGATTCTGGCGTTTTCTCCAAGCACACGCATGTCAGGCAGACCGAATGATTTGGCCAGATTCAGGTCGATATCACGGTACCCTGGGACCGGGAAAGGTATTACGGCCGATTCCCGGCGGAGGAATGAATGCGGCCGCTATCTGTCCGGAATTGTCCGCGATTGCATTCGAGTAATTCGGGAACTCGAAGTAGTTATTACTGAATTGATCGTTGTTCGTGCCGGTATTGGCAGTGCCTGGATTCGGGAAGTTGCTTCCCGTTTTGAAGGCGTCGTTGCTGGTGCTGCGAAGCGCTTTGCCGTTGTAATTCGGACGCAGGTTCTGGAATCCGTAGTTGCACTCATTGCAGTAGATCGGTGCGGCGCCGTGTAGACCGGGGTCCACCCGTAGCCAGAGTGAAGAGTCAGGATTCCGCTAATCGACCATCCCCCAATGATCTTCTCCCTCCAGTCATGACCGCCGCGAAAAATGGTCGGCTGCCAGATGCCAAAGAGCTTGAAGTTATTCCTGATGTCGAAATCCGACTGACCGTAGGAGTAACGAGTGTTGTAGAGGTAGGGGCTGCGGAAATACGGACCCGAATTGGTGTCAAAACTATGGGCCCAGGTATATTGCGCATCCAGAGAGAAATTCTGTGAGAACTGATGCTTGAGACTGGCCAGCATCATGTTGTTGTTGGAGCTACCCTGGCTGCCGAACGTGTTGATGCTGCTTACGAGGGGGTTCAGGGGCGCCCCGAGGATTGTTCCGAGAGCGTTTGAGTCGTAGTTGTAATTGAGGTGTTTACCGATACTCCCTATATAGCCCAGGTTCGCAACCCACGCATGCCCTAAATCTATGTCCGTTTCGAGGGAATAGTGCTGAACGTATTGAGTCGGCAAATTCGTGGGCAAAGCGCCGATGTTTGCGCCACCCGCCGTTGGCAGACCAGCAGAGTTAAAGGTGACAATTGTGTTCGGGTTCGGTGGGAAGCCGTTTATATTTTTGGGATCGCTTGAGATCGCGTAAACGATATTTGGGTTGATCTGGCTCGGGCTCATGCTGGTTCCCGGAACAGAACTTGTTCCTGGCGGATTGCCGTTATAAACGTTCGCCGTCGCGATCTGTTGCTGGTTGTAATTCAGGCCGTAGCCCCCGCGCCAGACTACTTTCGCGTTCGGACTCCAATTGAAACCGATTTGAGGACCGAAGTTAAGCTTCTGCGCATTCCATGCGTCGATTCCAGTATGCAATGCGATTCCGGTAAGAAGATCGGCCCCGCCGTCGAACCTGACAACCCCCATGTGATTGTCCTTATCGGTCAACGGCCCGAAGTAGGAGTAGCGGAGTCCAGCGCTCAGGGTCAAGTTCGGACGAACCTTCCAATCGTCCTGAAAGAAAACTCCCCACAAGTTCTGACGGTTATCGTTACGGAAGCCGCCGGGGAGGCCGGTGGTCGCCTGAAACGGTCCGCCCTCAGCCTGAGGGGCGTCATTAAGGAAATCCCAGAGGTTGTAGAACGTATAGTTCGGCGCGCCGATCGGATCGTTGAGATAGTAAAGCCTTGTGAGATCAAAGCCGAACTTCATCGTCTGCGTGCCGAGAACCTTGGTAGCGACGTCCTTATAGCCGTAAGTCCATTGGTTCAGAACGGATGGAGCCGACACGCCGAGGGAGCCGATGCTGATGCTTCCAATCTGCGGACTGCCAAATAAGGAAATTCTGCGGCAAACCAAAAGGTGCCTGAGGATTGCTGTCAAGTTCATTCCAGCGCCAACCCGCTGCATTAGCACGGGCCTCGTTCAGGAAGCTTGACGAAAAAGTGTGATTCCAAATAACCGAAAACGCATTGTTGACCTGATCGTGATTAAAGAGCTGGTAACCCAGGCCGCCATTCAACCGCGTCAGACTTGAAGGCACCCAATAGATCGCAAAGGCAGCGTGATCGTTCTTGGTTACGTTTGCGTCCAGGCGCCCGTTGTACTGTTTGAAGTCGCTGGTTGTGGGGTTGCTTATCGTGTACTGCGTGATGTCGGGCACATTCGAAAGTCCGCTGCCAACGCCGGGGTTGCTGGCGCTTATGTAAGTGAGATCCTGCGTGCCAAGGCCAGTAGTAAGTGGCGAACCGATGTTCAGGCCCTGACCAGAAATCGTAATGCAATCTACACCCTCCGAGAGCCCAGCATTCGCGCAAGTCACGGAGCCGATCACCGTCCCAGCAACAGCCGCCCCTGGGAAGTTGAGATACGTGGAGGCGATGCTATTTGCTGGCGCCAACTGAGTGAGCGCGGTGGTCGGAAACCACTGTGTGCTGCTGGCAGGGATTGTCTGGGATTGCCCCTCATAGGCGAAGAAGGCAAAGACTCTGTTCTTCCAGATCGGACCGCCGATGCTGCCGCCAAGTTGGTTGTATCGGTCTTCATCGCGGAGTAGTCCGCGCTCTGCGGGTGTCAGCTTAACTCCGGTTACGGGGTCGAATGCCTGCACGGACTGTGGACCATTCCAGGACTGATACGCATTTAGCCCTGGACGGGTGACCTGAATGAAAAAGCTGCCATGAAGATTGTTGGTTCCGCTCTTCGAGGTTATTTCAGTCTCTGCGCCGGTGAAGCGACCATTTTCAGCGTCGTAGCTATTCGTGAGGACCTGAATGTTGCCGATTGAGTCCTGGCTTGGAGTAATGACGGTTGCATCCGCCCCAGACAGCACTCTCCGTACTGATTCCGTCGACGCTATATCCGTTCGCATCGAACTGGCCACCGTTGGCGTTGGCCGAAGCTCCATTTTCCGTAGCAAAGATACTGCTCGAATGCCCTAAATTGCCGCCGCCGCCAGATGAGGCCCCGGTCTGCGTACCCGGAGACTGAAACCCACCGCCTCCGCCCTGCTGCGCCCCGTCAGCCAGAACACCTGGCACCAGTCGAATGAGGCTGGTTGCGTCGCGTTCATAGACTGGCATGTGCTGAATTTGGTTGTCGGAAATCGTCGCGGCAGTATTCGCAGTCTCGGTATCCAAGGCTGGTTGCGTGGCGGCATTTACCGTGACCGTCGACGATATCTCACCTAGCTCCAGCTGGACGTTTATCCCATTGGGCTGCTCGGGAATCAACTGCAATTGATCGAGAACCTTTTTCTTGAAGCCATTCCTCTCGACTGTGAGTTCAAAGTGGTCGGCGGGTAGCGCATTGAAATTGTAGACACCGGCGGCGTCGCTGGTCCGCGTAATTGTTTCGTTGGTGGAAAGATTCTTGAGAGTAAGGGTTGCTCCCGGAATGACCGCGCCCGTCGGGTCAGTCACAACTCCCTGGATTGAAGTACGGAACTGCGCAACTGCGCTCGACGTGAAGCACAGCCAAACAACCGCCATCCCGCAAGTTGCGAGAAAGCTGAATGTTCTATTTTTCATGATCCTGCCTCCAGAAATCGCTTCGCTTTCGCTTGATTGGAACTCTCTCGCGTGCTATGAGGCGTGCTGTGAGTTTGATGCGAGCAGACGGGGTGAGGCGATTCGGACGGCTGATGCGTGGGAGCAAACGAAGGCGAAATCGTTCCCGGACGGCCCGGACGAGGCATTCTACGAGAAGATCCTTGGGCATATCGGGCCCCGGAGGGGATCGCTACGGGCAGAGCGCAGAGGATAAGCGCGGGCGCGGCGAGACCGGGCCCCGAAATGTGACGTGAGATGTAAGAGTCACGGAGCGGAGAAAGGACTCTCCCAAAGAAAGCGATAGCCCGCCGATTAGCGGGCTATCGAAAGACAACATTAAGGTCTAGGACATCAAAACTTACAGGTGACGCCCGAAGACGCCACTCAGGACCGTGCCACACACTTGCTCTATCCATAGGCTAGGTCCTATCCACGGAAAACCAATACATCCTTGGACCTATACCGATTGCACGCTTGGGGCACCGCCATCATCCGATAGAGTGTCTCCGATTGGGTACTAAATGCTACCGACCTGAGCAATAAGAGCTTATATTTGCGTGATTTACAGTCGTAGCCTTCATCCGCTGCCTGAACCGGCAACGTCCATGGCGTTTCCGCTTGTGTCTCCGCCATTCCGCGCCACCTCCGCTACCTGCTACCATGGTTCTTCGAGCGGCAAAATTCTTCCCGCGCCGGAACTGGATTCTGTGAGTCCAGACGGCGATGTTTTTGCGCCAGGTTCGTCTTAAATCACAGAATTTGTCCGATAACCAGGCAGAAAGTGGCAATCTCCGTCTTCCCCAGCGCGGCCGTCCGTGGTCTTTTATTTCTTGCCCTGATTCCGCTTCCGTTCGCGCGTGCGCTCGCAGCTGCGCAGGAGACGTCGACGGAACAGCAAGCACCCCCTGCTCAAACTACTCCCGCACAATTCGACGACCTGGCAGCGCGCGCCGCCGCTGCCCGCGACCAGCAAGACCTGCCCCTCGCGATCCAGCTTTACACACAAGCTGAGCAACTGAAACCTGACTGGCAGGAGGGCTGGTGGTATCTCGGCGTTCTCCAGTACAGCGCAAATCAATACTCCGGCGCAATCGACGCCTTCAGCCACCTGCTGCAACTGGCGCCGACCGCTGTCCCCGCAATGGCACTGCGCGGTCTTTGCGAATTTGAAACCGGCGCATACGACGACTCACTCCGCGACCTTGAGCAGGCCGTTGCACATGGAGCTCTGAACCAGCCGCGAAACGAACAGATCATTCGCTACCATCTAGCACAACTGCTGACGCGCGCCGGGCGTTTCCAGTCGGCGCTCGATCAATACCATTTCTTCGCCGAGAATCGCGTCGACGCGCCTGACCTGATGCTCGGCATTGGCCTCGCCGGAATGCGGGTGTCCTCGTTGCCGAAGGACGTTGCGCCTGAGGATCACGGGCTCTATCAAGCCGCAGGCAACGCAGGATACGTCTTTCTTTCCGGCGATAGCGAGAAGGCCGACGACCTGTTCGAACAGCTTTTCGTGCGCTATCCTTCCACGCCGAATCTTCACTACTTTTACGGATTCCTCCTGTTTCCACACGATCCTGGACTTGCTATCGATCAGTTTCATAACGAGCTTGCCGCGAATCCGACCAACGAAACCGCCAATGCCATGCTCGCACTCACGCTCGTAATTGCAGGCCGCTATAGCGAAGCGCTTCAACCGGCGCAGCGCGCCTATGCCTATGCCCCCGACGTGGAAATGGCTCAACTCGCCCTCGGACGCGCGCTCGCCGAGACTGGCGACATGAAGCGTGGCGCGGAATTACTGAATCAGGCGCTTGCGCATGATCCCAACAACCTCGAAGCTCACTTGGGACTCGTCTCCATCTACTCCCGCAGTGGAAACCGGAAAGAAGCCGAACGCGAGCGAAAGGTCTGCCGTGATCTGGACAAGTAGTGCGCGATCAGTGATCCCCGCAGCCAGCGCGTTTGCCTCGGTGCTGTTGCTGTGCGCCCTACCCTCGCCCCGTCCGGCGATTGCCCAGCATGCAAAGCCAACGAACTCTCCCGTCACCTGCGCAACCTGTCACAGCGGCGTCGCTACCTCGTACGTAACCGCACCGATGCGCCACGCAATGGAACCACAAGGCGCGAATCCCACATTGAACGCACATCCTGACCTGAGCGTCCAGCTTGGCTCGTACACTTACAGGGTGCAGACCAAGGACGGTCAAAGCACCTACTCAGTCACAGACGGAACCGACACGCTGACGCTTCCGATCCACTGGATATTCGGCCAACACTCCCAGACCTGGGTGCTCGAAAAAGACGGCCACTACTATGAGAGCCTCGTCAGCTACTTTCCCCGCGCCAACGGTCTGGCCATTACTCCGGGCGACCAGAAGATCACGCCGCACAACCTGACGGAAGCGATGGGACGACAGCTGCCCATCTGGGAAACGCGCACCTGCTTCAACTGTCATGGCAGCGGTGTCACCCCAAACGAAAAGCTGGCTCCAGCAAAGGTCACTCCCGGTCTCGAGTGCGAGCACTGCCATGCGGGTGCGCAGCAGCACGCGGCCGATGCCGCCCTGGACAACTTCAAGACGCTCCCCATATCACTCAAGAAGCTTGATGCCGAGCAGATTTCTGACTTTTGCGGCCAGTGTCACCGCACGTGGGACACCGTCATGCGCAACAAGTGGCATGGTCCCGCAATGGTGCGATTCCAGCCGTATCGCCTCGAAAACAGCAAGTGCTTCATTGGCAATGATCCACGTATCACTTGTCTCGCCTGCCACAATCCACATCAGCCGGTAAATCACAACGTTGGTTATTATGATGCGAAATGCCTGGCCTGCCACGCCGGGAGCAAAGCTGCATCGGCCGCGCCGATCTTGAAGACCTGTCCAGTCGCCAAGTCAAATTGCACGAGTTGCCACATGCCGAAGATTGACTTGCCCGGCGGACATTCGCAGTTCACGGATCACTATATTCGCGTGGTGCACGCAGACGAAGCCTATCCCGAATAACTGAGGGAAACGAAAAGTACAGATTCGAACAAGAAGGTTAACTTGCCTGCGAGCTCGAGCGTTCTTGGATCCTGCACCAGACGACGGGTCCATGCTGACGCGCGGCGAGATCGCGCTTCCCAACTGCGAAGTAAGCCAATGTGGGAAAGCGAAACCGCTCTAGGGGCGGAGGCTCATCTTTCTCAAGAGGTCGGCGTTTTCTTCTCTATGAAAGTTGCTGGCCTTGTCAAACTCCGCCTGGCTTCATCCTTCTTTCCCATTGCTTTATATAGGCGACCCAGACGCCTATGCGCGTTGACATCGGCCGGATCCAACCGAGCCGCTTCCTTGATCTCCTTCAAGGCATCTTCCTGACGTCCGGCATCGGCATTCAGAATTCCCAGGTCAAGATGCTCCAAGGGCAGAGCCGAGTCGGACCGCTCAGCCTATTCCAGAAGCGGAAGGGCTGCTTCAGATCGTTCATTTGCTTTTGGCGTCAGCCATATAGACCAGGGACTGAACACGGTTCGGGTTGTTGGTAAGTTCGTTCTGAAATTCCTGAGCGGCTTCCGCATACTCCCGTTGGGTCCACAACAGGTAGCCCAAGCCGAATGCACTCTGGCTCCTTGGGATTGGCTTGAACTGCTGCTCGATTGCTTGATGGCCCCTTGATGGTCTTTCATCTCGTCGAGCGCCTCGCTGGCCAGTATGTCTGCTTCGGCCGACTCGGCATTCAACATGAGAATCTCGTGATAAGTGTCCAAAACACACTGGTATTGCTTCGACCAAAGGCAGCTGTGCGCAAGACTCATGCGCAAGCCCAGATTCTGCGGATCACGAACAGCGGCCTGCCTGAGGTAGGGGGCAGCTTCTGCGAATTCGCCTAAACCATAGTGAGCCATTCCAAGAAGAATCGTCACTCGCTGCGTCTCCGCCGAGGCTGGAGACTGGCTCTTGAGTAATGGCTGAAAAACTTGGATCGCCTGTTTCATCTCCCCAGCCTTGAACAGGGCAAGACCGAGATTCAGACGCAATTCCGGGAACGTCGGATTCAAGGCCAATGCTTTGCGATAGAGCGGTACAGCCTCCTTGTAGTGTTCCTGACGAGCTTCGAGCAATCCAAGGTGGGCATACGCCTCTGAGTTGGAAGGATGTATCTTCAGGAAGGCGCGCCACGCAGCCTCAGCTTCGACATTGTTCCCCTGCTGTTCCAGCGCAATGGCTTCTTGACGCTGGCTGTTCGGCACCGCCGCGACCTGCCCCAAGCAGACAGCAGTGGCCATCGCCACCGTGGTTAGAATCAGGTTCCGGCGGATTTGCAGTAGCATTACGAGTCTCACTTTTGCATCTGATTTTATTCGAATCCCGGGCCTTTGCGCGCCCAAAGCAAACGGGCGCGGCAGGTGATGCCTGCCGCGCCCGGGTTGAAGGTTCGGTTAGAAAACGAACTTGCCGCCGAACTGGAATTCTCTCGGGTCCTGCGGCACCGGTCACGAAACCAAAGTTGCTGTTGCTGACCGTGTTGTTGAATGCGTTGAACTGCGTGTGGTTGAAGGTGTTGAAGCTGTCCGCGCGGAACTCGAAGTGAGCCCGCTCGGTGAAGGCAAACGATTTGTACAAGCGATGTGGTGAAGTTGGTGCGGCCGGGGCCAACGACGGCATCCCTGCCCTCGTTGCCGAAGCCCAGGTTCGGACCACCGTTCCAGGCAGCCGTCGGGCTGCTGAGAAGCCAGCATTGCTGACCCACTGGTATCCGGTGTTGGTGCCCACTGTGGCCTTGGCCTTGACGTATTGCGGCTTGCCGGCCAGGTTGGCACGGTTGGTGTATCCGCCGCCCAGTCCAACCGTGTCCGCGTAGCCGCTACCCGGGGTGTTGCTTGCCGGCCCAGGGTAAGACCCGACTCGAGAAATGACTATGCCGGAAATTTCCCAGCCGCCGAGCACGACCGTGCGTCAAGCCGCGCCGTGCGCGAAGATGGGCAGTTTGTATTCGTAGTTGACGTTGAGGATTTGCGGCGATCAAGGAACCGGAACCCTTGTCGTACTTCAGGTTCCAGGGATTGCGTGGTTGTGTTGTCCAGATCAGCGCTGCCAACCTGGTCATCGATCTCGTGCGCGTATGTGTAGTCAACTTCAAAGCTGAGTCCATGCCGATTCTGCTGGCGCAGGCCAACCTGGAAGCTGTTGTAGCTGCCGGTGAGGATGTTGGCTGATCTGGTTCATGCCGCCAAAGCCCACATACGGTTCTCGACTCCAGGCCGGCGACGGTCGAGAGCGTGCCGTTTGCAGACGCCTGACGGGTTGCCATCGGGGTGCTGAGCGGGTAGTTGTTGATCGGCAGGAACAGTGTTCTGGTGCCAGGCGATGTTGCCGACATACTGCGTGACCAGGATGAGCGCGGGAGCGACTTCGTGCTGCACGCCCAAGCTGTACTGCTCGACGCCAGGCGCCGGGTAATAGGTATCTTCACTGTTTGGTCCCTGTGTGAAGAGCGGTGTGGAAGCTGCCGACACCAGCCTGCCAGTTGTAGCTGGGGTTGGTGAGTTCCACGTTGCTCGGCCGACGGTGTGTTTTCGAATGGAGCGCCGACCAGCGATGTCGTAGATGTCGTTGCCCTGCTCGCGCTCAAAGAAGGTGCCAAAGCCGCCGCGAAGGACGGTCTTGCCATTTCCAAAGAGGTCATAGGAGAAGCCGAGCGGGGCTGGTAACGTCTTGTACCAGTTGTTGACGAGTGCCGCGCGGCGTTCCGCCCTGACCGGCAATTGCGATGCCGTTCAAGTAGAAGCTGGTGCCGATTGATCGGTCTGCAGACCGGGGCTATTCGGATGCGAACGCACCCGACGGAGTTGGAAGTCACCGGGGCGAAGTCCAGGCTGATACTGCGATGGATTCAAAGTTCGAAACCTGGCATTGTTGCGTTCCCAAACGTGCGGCAGGGCATCGTAACGAATGCCGAGCTGCAAGCTCAAGCGCGGAGACACGTGCCAGTTGTCCATCGCATAGGCCGAGATCGTGTTGTTGACGTAGTGGAAGATCGGATCGCTGTTCGCCTGGCTGTAGCTGGTGGCCAGGCCGAGCAGGAAGTCAAGGTACGAGTCGCCGGTGAGTACGCCCGACGGACCTGCTGGAGTTGTCGGGTTGCTGCGTTCCAGCCATCGCCAAAGGTGTAGCTCTCCTTCGGTGCTCGACCGTTGATCTGGTTCTTGGTATAGCGGTTGTAGCCGCCGCCGAACTTCATCTGATGCTGCCCTTGTGTGACGGACAGGCTAACGATCTCGTTATAGTCCTCGGCGCCATTGGTCCACGGATCGCTTCCCGGTCCCCAGGTGGTGTCGAAGGTGCTCAGCGTGATGTTGGGCAGGCGTTGCCCATCGTCATTCTGACCGGTGAAGTAGGTTCCCGCTGTCCAACCCGACGGGTTGACGAAGCTGCCTCCGCCTTCCGCCACCGGAATAATGGCGATCTTGTTGCCGTTGTAGTTGAACGCAGCTTCCAGCAGTACGTTGGGCGTGAGTGTGCCGGTCAGCTTGATGACTGAGCTGTAGGCCGGGTTGCTGAAGTTTGAACCGACTGTCGGATAGTTGTCGCTATTCCACAGAACAGTGGCTTAGTTCTGGCTCACCGCATCATGAATGTAGTGGCCGAAAAGCTGCCATTTGTCGTTGATGGTGTGGTCGATGCGGAACGAGATCTTCGCGCACGTCGGTCGGAATTTTGCCCGCGGTCGGAGTCAATTGATCGCTCGACTGGTTGGTCGCAGCGGGAATATTCTTCAGCGTGTTGAAGAGCAGAGCGTTGGAATCGAAGCAACGTTCCCGGGATGGTGTTATTCGGGAACGGTTGGCCTGGCGTGAGTCCAGCGGCGGTCAACTTCGCATTGAAAGCTGGATCGGCAGTGGTCGGAACAAAAACCTGTTTGCCGACACCAGCTGCCACTTGCGGGCCGGGTTGAACGCAGGAATCACGTAGTTGAAGGTAGCCGCCGAAGTAACGAGATCGGCTGACGGAATACTGTTGATCGGCGATGGCGAGTTGCCGTTGATTTCCTTGCGCCATTCTTCGTTGACGAAGAAGAAGGTCTTGTTCTTCGTCCGAGTTGTAGACGTGAGGGATGAACAACGGGCCGCCGACGTTGCCGCCGTATACGTTGTAGCGGAGTTCCGCTTCTCGGCGTGAGTTGGCCGTTATTGTTGTCGAAGTAGTTGTGCGCATCAAAAGCGTCGTTGCGATCGAATTCCCACAGTTCGCCGTGGAAAGCCTTTGTGCCGCTCTTGATGGACATGGTGATCGTGCCGCCGGAGGAGATGCCGTAGTCCGGAGGATAGTTGCTGGCCATCACCTGGAATTCGCCGAGCGCATCCTGGGAAGGCATGATGGACATCTTGCCACCGGAACCGCGGTCATATGCCTCGCCGCCGTCGACGATCCAGATGTTATGAGCCTGGTTGAGGCCGTTGAAGCTGATGGCGAAGCTGGAGCCGACCGATAGTAGGTGCGTTCTGATCGGGCAGGTTTCCGCTGACGCCCAGGCCCAATGCGGCCAGCGCTACAACGTTGCGGCCGTTGGTGGCGCAGTTCGGTGATCTGCTGTTCGTTGATCAGGGTGCTGACCACGTTCGAGTCGGCCTGCACTGCCAATGCATCGGCATTTACGGTGACGGTCTGTTGACTCCGCACCAACCGTCAGCTTGATGTCGACACGGAACGAGCGCGAAATGTCAACAACAATTCCCGTCTGCTCGTAGCGTTTGGAATCCCTTGGCTGTGACTTTCATGTTGTAGTTTGCGGCGTTCAAGCCGGAAATGTCGTACAGTCCGGTCCCGCTGCTGATGGTTGACTTCGTGACCCCAGTCGCGGGATCCGTCAGCGTAATATTCGCTCCGGCCACAACTGCTCCCGATTGGTCCGTCACGATGCCGGTTACGTCTGAGTTGGCCTGCGCAAATGCTCCCACGCAAGTCAAAACAAACAGCAACGGCAACAGAAGGAACCGGTAGCTGATTGAGTTGAATTTCACTGCCATCTGACTCTCCTATTCCGAAGTGATACTGCTTGGTTACCGCAGCCTGGGATCGTGCAATTCTTGCTTCCCTTTTTCGGAAAGCTCGGCTGGTTGCCGATTTTTTGGAGACTCATGTAACTTGCACTTTCCATCAGGCCGCGAGGCCTGTCCTGAATCAGGCTTCAGCTCGCACGTCTGAGCTCATGCCTTTTTTCGGCTACTCGCACTCCATGACGGCGTGACGACGCACCAGCGGAAGCCGCCTGCCACACAATCTTTCCGTCGCAAGACTCGCTGGGCAAAGTCCGTATAGCCCCGTCTAAATCGTTTCAGTAAACCGCCAAGTACGTTACTCCTGCTCACAAACAACCGTCAATATCTCTTTAACAAAATGGCTCTTCCGGAAAACTTCTTCGCCCTGAATTCAGGCCATTGCCTGCATAATTACACCTTTGAGATAACGTCTTCGCGGGGCAAATTCCGGAAACAGGGAGCCGTATGAATCCCAGTACGTCTCCATGGATTGGCCGACCGTTTCCTCGCGCGCTCGGCGCGTCCCTATATCAACGCTCCCCCATTTCGCGACCTGACGGCACCATCGCGGGCGATGCGGAACCAGAACAGCCGATTGTGTCTGTGCATAGTCCAGTTTGCTAAATACATGCAAATCAATGCCTTCCGATTCTGAGCCATGGTGCCGAGACTCTTCTCATTCGTTATCGCTGCCCTGGTCCCCTGAGTCTTGATCGCATGGTTACGCGAAGCCCGCTGTTTCAAAGCAAGAACAATCGATTGTCTTTCAATCGCCCCAGATCGGTTGAGACGCGCGCGCTCGCTCCGGTTTGGCTGTGCCTTGGCCAAGCTGGGAGCCCGCTGAAGCCAGATAGCGTTTTCCAAGGCTGTGTTCGTCTCTTCGTCGAATTAGAGAGTTCGCCGTTCCAGGGTCTCAACGGACATATTCGCTCCGATATTGTCCATCACGTGCCCGCCTTAAGAGTGTCTACGCACGCAAATCGGCACCCCTACACCCCCGATTCGAGACGAACCACCGCTCGATCGTTGTGACCTCAATGATTCGATGGACGCTTAACGGCGGAATCGAGAGATGAGATAGAAGATGACGGAAAGAACGACGCTGACCAGGATTGATGTCCCAAGCGGAAAGAAGAATGAGGCGTTCTTGCCCCTATAAGCTATATCGCCCGGCAATCGCCCAAGCGGCAACCCAAATCGGGCCGCAATCATCAGTACCGCCCCTAACAGGATGAGCAGGAGTCCGAGACCGAGAAGCGCTTTTCCGAGTTCAGCCATGGCGCTTGGATAGGCCTTACTCAGCTAGGATACGGTAATCGGGCATTGCACGACCAGTTGCCACGGAGTGCGCTGCCAAAGGGGGTCAATGCAAGTTGTCACCATGCTGCTGGGCATCGTCTGCTTATTGGTTGTCCTGCTGGATGCCTTCCAGACCATCATCCTGCCGCGACGAGCTGCAGGCCGCCTTCGGCTCACAAGGATCTTCTATATCCTCACTTGGATGCCATGGCGATTCGTTGCGGTCAGGATCCGCCATCCGCGCAAGCGCGAGACTGCCCTCAGCTTCTACGGGCCGCTATCGCTCATCTTTCTTCTCGTGGTTTGGGCCAGCGGCATGGTATTTGGTTTCTCTCTTATCTATTACTCGCTCGGCAGTCCATTCACTGACTCCTCAAAACCAATCGGATACCTATCCGACCTCTACGTCAGTGGTACCAATTTCTTTACGCTCGGCCTCGGAGACGTAACTCCGCGTTCGGAGATTGCACGTGTTCTCTCAATATTTGAAGCCGGCACAGGCTTTGGCTTTCTCGCCATCGTCATGGGCTACTTCCCGGTGCTGTACGCAGCATTTTCGCGCCGCGAGGTCAGTATCTCGCTCCTAGACGCGCGCGCTGGCTCGCCACCTACAGCCGCTGAACTCATGCGTCGACACTCCTTTAAGGGGTCGGAAGATGTCCTCGCTGCCTTGCTTTCGGAGTGGGAGCGCTGGTCGGCCGAATTGCTCGAGAGCCACATCTCCTACACTCTGCTTTGCTATTTTCGTTCGCAACACACCAATCAGAGCTGGATCAGCGCGCTCACTGCGATGCTCGATACTTCGGCACTGCTCATCGCCGGAGTGCGCGGACACGAAGCTCGCCAGGCGCAGTTGACCTTCGCCATGGCTCGTCACGCTATGGTCGATCTGGCGCAAGTCTTCTCCATCACTCCGAAGCAGAACATACAGGATCGATTGCCGCGGGAACGTTACGAACAGCTTTATCGATCGCTCTGCCAGAGCGGCGTGAGTGTATGTCGCGACGACCTCTCCTACGAGAGGCTCCGTGATCTTCGCGCGTTGTATGAGGGCTATGCCGCTGCCCTCAGCGAGCATCTGTGCATGCCACTTCCGCCCTGGATTGCCGAGCAGCCGCACAAAGACAATTGGCTGGCCGTTGCAAAAGTGCGCAACCAGGCCGAAGCTGCTAATCCCGAGCCCAATACCATTGCCGAAATCATCGAGCCGCATCATGAGTTCTAGATCACAAATCTCCAGCCGGGCACTGCGATAGACTGTTGCGTCCAATGTAAGTTTCTTCCACTTTCACTGCTACGACAGTTTCTGTAGCCTGTAATAGACAGGCAACGCAGGAGAACCATAGAAATATGAAGCAATCCGTTCTCAACCACGAGCCCGCCGCCGTTCAGACTCCGCCCACCACTAACAAACATCTGATTCGATGGGTCGAAAAAATGGCCGAACTTTGCCGGCCAGATTCGATCCATTGGGTCGACGGCTCCGTGGCAGAATACGAATTCCTCTGTGATCGGCTTATCGCTGCAGGCACCTTTACACGCCTCGATCAGAAGAAATGGCCCGGATGCTTCTACGCACGCTCCGCTCCCAACGATGTCGCCCGCGTTGAAGACCGCACCTTCATCTGTTCCCTCTCGCGCGATGCCGCGGGACCGACCAACAACTGGGAAGACCCCTATGTAATGCGCCGCCGCTTGAAGCAGCTCTTCAAAGGCTGCATGCAGGGACGCACCATGTATGTGCTTCCGTTCAGCATGGGTCCTGTCGGATCGCCGATGTCCGGCATCGGCGTGGAGCTCACGGACTCACCTTATGTCGTCGTCAACATGCGCACCATGGCCCGCATCGGTGCGCCGGTCTTCGCCGAGATAGATAAAGATGAAAAGCGGGTCGTCCCCTGCATGCATACCGTGGGCGTGCCGCTCAAGCCAGGCCAGCAGGATGTTCCCTGGCCCTGCAACGACACCAAGTACATCGCGCACTTCCCTGAGACGCGCGAAATCTGGTCCTACGGTTCCGGCTACGGCGGCAACGCCCTTCTCAGCAAGAAATGCTTTGCTCTGCGCATCGCCTCCAACATCGCCCGCGACGAGGGCTGGATGGCCGAACACATGCTCATCCTCGGCGTCGAAAATCCCGAAGGCGAGAAGACCTACGTCGCCGCTGCGTTCCCGTCGGCCTGCGGCAAGACGAATTTCGCCATGCTCATTCCGCCAAAGGCTATGCATGGCTGGAAGGTGTGGACCGTCGGCGACGACATCGCGTGGATCAGACCCGATTCCCAGGGCCGATTAAGAGCCATCAATCCTGAATATGGATTCTTTGGAGTCGCTCCCGGAACAAGCGTGAAAACAAATCCGTCAGCAATGACGGCACTGTCGCGGAACACCATCTTTACGAATGTTGCACTGACTCCCGACGGCGGAGTCTGGTGGGAAGGCATGACAGACAAACCGCCCGCAGAATGTCTCGATTGGCGCGGCGAGCATTGGACACCCGCCATCGGCAAGAAGAACGGCACCACGGCTGCACACCCCAACGGACGCTTCACCGCGCCCGCATCGCAGTGTCCGACAATGGACCCCGACTGGGAATCTCCCGAAGGCGTGCCCATCAGTGCGATTATCTTCGGCGGACGCCGTTCGCACACGTTGCCACTCGTCTACCAGGCATTCAACTGGTCCAGCGGCGTCTACATCGGGGCCACCATGGGCTCTGAAACCACCGCTGCAGCAGCCGGCGCGGTCGGCAAAGTGCGTCGTGATCCCATGGCCATGCTGCCCTTCTGCGGATATCACATGGGCGACTACTTCCGTCACTGGATCAAGATGCAGCGCGGACTCGACGTCACCCCACGCATCTTCAACGTCAACTGGTTCCGCAAAGACGAGCACGGAAAATTCCTATGGCCCGGCTTCAGCGAAAACATGCGCGTGCTCCGTTGGATCGTCGAGCGCGTGCAAGGCCACGGCCGCGGCCGCGAGACCGCAATCGGCTGGGTCCCGCGCTACGAAGACATCGACTGGACAGGCCTCGACTTTTCGCAGGAAGCCTTCGACGCGCTCATGGCTGTAGATCGCGCAGCTTGGCGCAAAGAAGTGATTGCACATGAAGAACTGTTCATCGAACTTCACGACCATCTGCCGCCCGAGATGATCTACGAGCGCGAACTGCTCATCTGCAAACTTTGATCATTTGAATCAGCTCGAAGACTTTACGCATGATTTCAGGTGCGCCGGATTCTCACGGAACCAAAGAACTTCGGCCCGCGTACCGAGACATTGCGACCGTGGGATAGCGGAGCATTCGGGGGTGACAGATGCACAATCCTTGGTGGATGCACGTCTTTCTGGCAGTTCATATCGCTGCCGGTGGCGGAGCCTTTGTGCTGGCTCCGCTGGCTCTGGTCACTGCCAAGGGCGGCAGAGCACATCGCCTGTGGGGCAAAATCTACTTCTGGTGTATGACTGTCGTTGCGTCTACGGCGCTGGTCATGGCCGTCTACCTGCCGGTCTTATTTCTTGCACTAGTGGCAATCTTCAGTTTTTACGCGGCCTTCGCAGCCTACCGCGTGCTCGGTCAGAAGGCCGCCTGGAAGGGCGCTCCGGTCGTCCGTGGACTGGACTGGGTTGCCGCCATCCTATGCTTCGCAGCCAGTCTAACGCTCGCTGTGTTGGGAGCCGTCCGGCCAGACTTCGTACAGAATCTTCGCATCCCGGCGATTGTCTTCGGAGTCGTTGGGATGCGCATTTCCGGCAGATCGATGTGGCGATTCACGCATCCGCCGGCGGAGAAAATGTTCTGGTGGTACGCTCATCTGCAGGGAATGATCGGTAGCTACATCGCTGCCTGGACTGCTTTCTCGCTCGTCACAATCGGCCCCCTGCTGCATGGAGCCTGGTGGCTGTGGATTGTCCCCATCTCGGTCGGCATTCCAGCCATCGTCGCCACGACGGCTTACTATCAGCGGAAATTTGCTCTTGGGCCAAAGGCCGCTCTTACATAAGTTGCCATCGGAGCCACCAGCGCGTGTCATCCCGAGCGACACTGAAGAGAGTGAAGGGGAGTCGAAGGATCTGTGGTCGCTCTAGCTCTGTGGGCACGACTTCACAGCCATTGAGGCCTTTCGCGCCGAATGAAAATCACCGCCATTCCGCATTTAGGGAACTCCGAATCGAAATTCAGATATAGTAAAGAGTTCAGCACTATCCCCGTGTGCGGGGCCTGCCACGACAGGTCCACTCAGAATTGACCCGGCGTTTCCCGATAGGTGAACGCAACGCTCAATGTGTCTTTGCCGTCCTGACAACTGAAATCGCAAACCGATCTTATTCATAAGAAGGTAGCCATGCAGATATCGGATCAACGTCTTCGCTTTCCGCAGCGCCAGGGTCTCTACCACCCGCGCAATGAGCACGATGCGTGCGGAATGGGCCTGGTGGCAAGCATCAAGGGCGAAAAAAGCCACGACATCATCCGCAAGGGTCTCGAGGTCCTCATCAACCTCACCCATCGTGGAGCGGCAGGCTGCGATCCGGAGACGGGCGATGGGGCCGGCATTCTCATTCAGATTCCGCACGTCTTCTTCGCGCGCGAGTGCGGCGAACTTGGCATTCAGCTGCCCGAGCCGGGCGCATACGGCGTGGCTATGGTCTTTCTTCCCGTCGACAAGCACAGCCGCCTGCAATGTGAAGGCGTTTTTGAGCGCATCGCAGCCGAAGAGGGCCTCAAGGTACTCGGCTGGCGGGACACCCCGGTGAACGGCGATGCCATTGGCCGCGAAGCCCGCGCCTCTCAGCCGTATATCGAGCAGTTCTTCGTCGGCCGCCCCGACGGTCTGGACGAAGAGATCTTCGAGCGCTTGCTTTATCTCGTACGCCGCCGCACTGAAAACGAGATGGCCGCCTCCGACATCGAAGGCAAGGACGACTTCTACGTGCCGTCCTTCTCCTGCCGCACCATCATCTATAAGGGCCTGATGCTCGCGCCCCAGATCGAGAAGTTTTACTTCGAGTTGGCCAACCCCCTCGTTACCAGCGCGCTCTGCCTGGTACACCAGCGCTTCTCCACAAACACCTTTCCAAGCTGGAAGCTCGCTCACCCCTATCGCTACGTCGCACACAATGGGGAAATCAATACCATCCGCGGCAACATCAGCTGGATGAACGCTCGCCAATCCATCCTCGGCAACCCGCGGCACGGCGAGAAGATCAGCAAGCTCTTTCCCGTCATCATGCCCGAGGGCAGCGATTCCGGCTCGCTCGACAACGCGGTCGAATTCCTCTTCCAATCCGGCCGTTCCCTTCCGCATGTCATGGCGATGCTTATCCCTGAAGCCTGGGCTGGCAATCCTGATATGGACGAGGACAAGCGCGCCTTCTACGAGTACCACGCGTCGCTGATGGAACCTTGGGACGGACCTGCCGCCATCGCCTTCACTGACGGACGCGTCGTCGGCGCGACGCTCGACCGCAACGGTCTGCGCCCGGGCCGCTACATCGTCACCAAGGACGATCTGGTCGTGCTCGCATCCGAAGCCGGCGTTCTCGACGTGCCTGCTGAAGACATCCGCAAAAAAGGCCGCCTGCAGCCGGGCCGCATGTTCCTCGTCGATACGGTACAGAAGCGCATTATCTCCGACGCCGAAATCAAGAAGAACCTCGCCGCCCGCCAGCCCTATGCGGACTGGCTCAAAGAACAACAGGTCTCGCTCGATTCCCTGCCTGAGCCGTCGCGCGTTATCGCGTCCAATCCCGAAACTCTGCTGCGCCGTCAGCGCGCTTACGGCTACAGCGAAGAAGATCTCCGCATCGTGCTCGGACCAATGGGCGCACGTGGCGAAGAGCCCGTCGGCTCGATGGGCACGGATACGCCGCTGGCCTGCCTGTCTGACCGGCCGCAGCCACTCTTCAACTATTTCAAGCAACTCTTCGCGCAGGTCACGAATCCGCCGATCGATCCAATTCGCGAAGAACTCGTCATGTCGCTCATCAGCTATATCGGCACCGAGCGCAACATCCTCGACGAGACTCCGGAGAACTGTCACACACTCAAGCTTGCCGCATCCGATTCTGTCGAATCGCGATCTGGAAAAGCTGCGCCGTGTTTCCTCGGGCGAACTGCTCGCCACCACGCTGCCCGCACTCTTCCGCGCAGAAGATGGCGAAGCCGGCCTGCGTCAATCACTCGATGAATTGAGCGCTCGGGCCACACACGCCGTCGCATCCGGATACACGTTGCTTATCATCTCCGACCGTGGAGTCGACCCCACTTACGCGCCGATTCCCAGCCTGCTCGCCATGGCTGCAGTGCACAATCGGCTCGTCAAAGAGAAGTTGCGCACGCAGGTTGCGCTCATCATTGAGAGCGGCGAGCCGCGCGAGGTTATGCACTTCGCCCTGCTCATCGGATACGGCGCCAGCGCTATCAATCCCTACCTCGCCATCGAAACTCTGCACGATCTGAAACGCCGCGGTCTGCTGCCCCACAGCGTCTCCGCTAATCACGCCGAGAAAAACTTCATCAAGGCCATCAACAAAGGCCTGCTGAAGACCTTCTCCAAGATGGGCATCAGCACGCTGCAAAGCTATCGCGGCGCACAGGTGTTCGAGGCCGTTGGTCTCAATGAACACCTCATCCAGACCTACTTCCCCGGAACCGCATCGCGCATCGAAGGTGTCGGCCTCGAGGTGCTGGCGCGTGAGGCACAAATGAAGCACGCCTACGCCTTCCAGCCGCTGACGGATTCCGAAACTGAACTCGTTGTCGGCGGACACTACCAATACCGCGAAGGCGGCGAGTATCACCTGCTCAATCCCGCCACCATCAGCAAACTGCAACATGCGGTTCGCGCCAACAATGCGACCACATTCCAGGAATATACCGATCTGCTCGATCAGCAGAACCGCACCCTCTGCACGCTGCGCGGCCTGCTCCAGCTTAAATACGCCGACAATCCGATCCCACTCGAAGAAGTCGAACCCGCAAAGGAAATCGTCAAGCGCTTTACCACCGGCGCCATGAGCTTCGGATCCATCAGCAAGGAAGCGCATGAAACCCTTGCCATCGCCATGAACCGACTCGGCGGCATGTCGAACACCGGCGAAGGCGGCGAAGACGAGGCACGCTTCACACCCGACGCCAACGGCGACTCCCGCCGCAGCGCTGTCAAGCAGGTTGCCAGCGGGCGCTTCGGCGTCACCACCAACTACCTCGTCAACGCCGACGAACTACAGATCAAGATGGCGCAGGGCGCAAAGCCCGGCGAAGGCGGCCAATTACCCGGCCACAAGGTCGATGACGTCATCGCTAGGACACGCCATTCCATTCCCGGCGTTGGACTCATCTCTCCTCCGCCGCACCACGACATCTACTCCATCGAAGATCTTTCGCAGCTGATCTACGACCTCAAAAACGTCAACCCGAAGGCGCGCATCGCGGTGAAGCTCGTCTCGGAGGTCGGAGTCGGGACTGTGGCCGCCGGGGTATCGAAGGCGCACGCCGACGTGGTACTCATCTCCGGCGACAACGGCGGAACCGGCGCATCTCCTCTAAGCTCCATCAAGCACGCGGGCCTACCCTGGGAACTCGGCCTTGCTGAAACTCAGCAGGTTCTGCTGCTCAACGACCTTCGCAGTCGCATCAAGGTACAGACGGACGGCAAGCTCCAGACCGGCCGCGACGTCGTCATCGCTGCTCTGCTTGGTGCTGAGGAGTTTGGCTTTGCGACCACGCCGCTTATCACGATGGGCTGCATCATGATGCGCAAATGCCACCTCAACACCTGCTCCGTCGGCATCGCTACGCAGGATCCGGTCCTGCGCGCACGCTTCACAGGCCAGCCCGAGCATGTCGTTAACTTCTTCTTCTTTATTGCCGAGCAGGTTCGCGAGCACATGGCGAAACTCGGCTTCCGCACCGTCGACGAAATGGTTGGCCGCGTAGACAAGATTGACGCAGCCGTGGCCGATGCCCACTGGAAGGCCAAGGGCATCGACCTTTCTTCAATCCTCTACGCGCCTACAGTGCCCTCACGCGTCGCGCGCCGCAAGATGCAATCGCAGGACCACGGCCTCGACCAGGCACTCGATCATGCCCTGATCACCAAGGCCGGCCCGCCCTCGAATCCAAAACCCCAGTCACCGGCAGCTTTGCCATTCGCAATGTGCACCGCACGGTCGGTGGCATGCTTGGCGGCGAAATCGCCCGCCGCTATGGCTCAGCCGGATTCCCGATAACACGATTCACTTCAAGTTCGAAGGCTCTGCCGGTCAAAGCTTCGGTGCATTCGTTCCCTCCGGCGTCACCCTTGAGCTCGAAGGCGACAGCAACGATTATCTCGGCAAGGGTCTCTCCGGCGGACGCATCATCGCCTACCCGCCCAAGACGTCCTTCTTCCTCCCCGAAGAAAGCATTCTTGTCGGCAACGTCGTCCTCTACGGCGCAACCAGCGGCGAAGTTTTTCTCAATGGCATCGCCGGCGAGCGGTTCGCCGTTCGCAACTCCGGCGCGATCGCCGTAGTTGAAGGCGTCGGTGACCACGGCTGCGAATACATGACCAATGGCACCGTCGTCGTACTCGGTACCACCGGCCGCAACTTCGCCGCCGGCATGAGCGGGGGGCGCGCCTTCGTTTTCGACGATCAGGGCGACTTCTCGACGCGCCGCTGCAACAAAGCCAGCGTCGATATCGAGCCGCTTGTCAGCGACGAGGACATTGCCGAAGTACGCGCCCTGCTGGAGCGCCATCGCGACTACACGGGCAGCCCGCGTGCTGCTTGGATCCTCGAGCACTGGACTGATGCGCAGCCGAAATTCATCAAGATATTCCCGCATGAGTACAAGCGGGTGCTCGGGGTCGAGCGCGTCGACACTATTTATTGTCCGCCAACAACTACCGCAGCGCCTCAGGTTGAGGCAGCAGCCGAGGTGCAGCATGGGTAAGGTTACTGGGTTTCTCGAAATCGAACGCGAGCAGGCGACACGCCGAAGCGTTGAAGAGCGCTTGCAGGACTGGTTTGAAATCTATCAGCCGTTCCCTGAAGAAAAGCAGCGCGAGCAGAGTGCCCGCTGCATGGACTGCGGAGTTCCCTTCTGCCACACCGGTTGCCCGGTGAACAACCTCATCCCCGACTGGAACGACCTCGCGTACAACGGCCGCTGGCAGAGCGCGATCCGCCGGCTCCACGCCACGAACAACTTCCCCGAGTTCACGGGCCGCATCTGTCCCGCGCCATGCGAAGCCTCTTGCGTGCTCGGCATCAATCAACCTGCAGTCTCCATCAAGCTCATCGAGCGCAGCATTGTCGAACGTGCTTGGGACGAGGGATGGATCCAGCCCGAGCCGCCGGAGCACAACACCGGCAAGCGCGTCGCCGTCGTCGGCAGCGGTCCCGCCGGACTTGCCGCCGCACAGCAACTCCGCCGCGCCGGCCACTCAGTCACGGTCTACGAAAAGAATGACCGCATCGGCGGCCTGCTCCGCTACGGCATTCCCAATTTCAAGCTTGAGAAGCATGTCCTCGATCGCCGCTTGCAGCAGATGCGCGCCGAAGGCGTCACTTTCCTGACCAACGCGCACGTTGGTGGCAATGTTCCTATTGAAGCGCTCACCGGCCACTACGACGCGATCCTTCTTGCCGGCGGCGCAGAGCATCCGCGCGACTTGAAGATTCCTGGCCGAGAACTCAAAGGCATTCACTACGCCATGGAGTTCCTGCCGCAACAAAACCGCCGCTGTGAAGGTGATACTGTCGATCCTAAAATCGCCATTAGCGCCGAAGGCAAGCGCGTGCTCATCATCGGCGGCGGCGATACTGGCGCCGACTGCCTCGGGACCAGCCATCGCCAGGGCGCAAAGAGCGTGCATCAGATTGAAATCATGCCCAAGCCTCCGGAGACACGCGCAGCGTCAACTCCGTGGCCCCTTTGGCCGCTTCAACTGCGGACGGAAAGCGCTCACGAAGAAGGCGGAATTCGCGACTGGGCAATTAACAGTGTGCAGTTCACGGGCGATGAAAATGGCCATGTGAAGCAGGTTCACGCGGTGCGTGTCGGACCGCCGCCAAAGTTCGAACCCATCGCCGGCTCCGAGTTCACGCTCGACGTCGATCTCGTACTTCTCGCCATGGGCTTCCTCGGTCCTGTGAAAGGCGGAATGATCGAACAGCTGGGCGTGGCTCTTGACCAGCGCGGTAACATCGCAACCAACGCGGATTACATGAGCTCCGTTGACGGCATCTTTGCGGCCGGCGATATGCGCCGCGGACAATCGCTTGTCGTCTGGGCCATCTCAGAAGGCCGCAAAGCCGCCGCCGCGGTCGACAACTACCTTGCAACCAAGCAGCCCACAGCGCCGATGCTCAGGCACGCGCGAGCGTAGCCGTAGCGCCGCAAATCCAAAGGGAATGCCGGGCCCAACCGGTGTTCCCTTTCAGCGCTGCGAGCTACTTTGCCTTACGGCGTTCTTTGCGGTACTTCCACACTCCATAGAGCGCGCCCAGCACCAGCAGCGAGATGTAAAGGCTGAGGATCGGCGTGGTCCATCCCTTCAGATCCCTTTGCCAGAAACTGAGCACCGCTCGCCCATATTTGTAGCCCAGCCAGGCCACAAGGCTATAGCGCGCGGCGCGCGCCGAACAGTATGAAATCAAAAAACGTCCACGTGAAAGTCCCAGTGCTCCGGCCGCCAGCAGAAACGGCATCAGCGGCACTGGCGGAGGCAGAAGAGAGGCCAAGGCCACAGATAGCAATCCATTGCGCTTTACCCAGCTCTCAACGCGGCGCACAAAACGCCCCTTCCCAAGTCGATCGAGCGCGGCCTCGCCACCTTTTTTCCCTGTAGCCCATGTGGTATAACCGCCGATCACCGATCCGGCGAACGCACACAATGTAAATATGATTGGCGACGCAATCGACTGCGATCGAAAAGCGGTCAGCAGCAACAGCACAAGATCTGTGCTTCCTGGCAACGGTATCGGAATCACTGACGAGTCAATTACCGCCAACGCAAACAGCCCCACTCCGCCGAGTTGCATTAACCAGCCGAGCGCATGAGCGCTGGAGCCCTTCACGCCGGGCGGATCCGGCGCCACAGCCAGCACGGAAGCCAGAGCCATCCATCTGGCCGAAGCGAAGTCCCACGCGAGCTTCAATGCTGCCCCTGCCGACGAGCACGTTGGCGCACTCCCTTGCCGTCCTCCAAATCGAATGCAGCGTTCACCAGAGCAATATGCGAAAACGCCTGCGGAAAATTCCCCACCAGGCGCTGCTCCCTCGTGTCGTACTCCTCCGAAAGCAATCCCAGATCGTTGGTCAACGTGAGCAAGTGCTCGAACAGCTTCCTCGCCTCATCCTCGCGACCAACGGCTTTCAAACTGCTCACCATCCAGAAACTGCAGGCCAGAAAAACACCCTCGCCCGGTGGGAGACCATCGTTCACCCTCGACGTGTTGTAGCGAAGCACCAACCCATCGGGCATCAGTTCGCGCCGAATCGCTTCCACGGTGCTCTGAACTCGCGGATCTGTTCCCGGCAAGAATCCGACCAGCGGCATCAGCAGCAGCGAGGCATCGAGCTCATCCGATCCGTATGCCTGCACAAAGCAGTTCTTCTTCGTGTTGAATCCTTTTTCGCAGATCTGCTCATGAATCGCATTCCGGATCCCCTTCCACTTTTCGATGTCTGCCGCATACTGCATCTGCTCCGCAATCAGCACCGCGCGATCGAATGCCACCCACGCCATCATTTTCGAATACGTGAACTGCTGCGGTTCCCCGCGCACTTCCCAGATACCTTCGTCCGGTTCCTGCCAAATCGTTTCGAGGTGCTTGAGCAGCAGCACCAGCACGCGAAAATCGTCTTCCGTGTGCCGTCCCATCTTGTGCTGAGCGTGAAAGAAGCAGTCCAGCATCTCTCCATAGATATCGAGCTGCATCTGTACAGCTGCCGCATTCCCGATGCGCACCGGCCTGGAATTTTCGTATCCTGGCAACCAGTCCACGACCCACTCCGGCAGTTGCCGTTCGCCCCGCAGTCCATACAGAATCTGCACCTGCTCGGGACTTCCCGCCAGCGCCCGCAGCAGCCAGTCCTGCCACGCTACCGCCTCGTCGTGGTATCCGGCATTCGCAAGGGCGAGCAGGGTAAACGTGGTGTCACGCAGCCAGCAGTAGCGATAATCCCAGTTACGCACTCCGCCGTTGATTTCAGGAAGCGAAGTCGTAACGGCTGCCACCACCCCGCCTGTCGGAAGGTAGGTCAGCGCCTTCAGCGTTATCAGCGATCGCTCGACAATCTCTCGATACTTTCCCGCATATTGGAGTCGCCCGCTCCACTCTTGCCAGAACTTCTCGGTATCTTTGAATGCCTGGTCAATATCGATCGGCTCCGGATCGGCCTCGTGCGAGAGTCCGTGGGTCAACGTAAAACACACCCGGCTGCCTTCCGCTACGGGAAATTCCGCAAGCGTCTTCAGGTTCTCGCCATGCGTCGGCACCGTCCCTCGCAGAATTGCCAGATTAGGTCCGGCGATTGCACGAACACCGTTCTGCAACCCGCCGCACCCACGGCACTGTTCGTCCGTAATCGAAGCGAAGGCACAGTTCCATGCGCATCCGCACCGTTCCGCGAATGCCCTCCACAATCCGGATAACAACTGAGTTCCTGCCGCGCACCGGCATGAAATCGGTGAGTCGTACTGCCCCTTCACCGCAATCAAACACCGTCTCCACAATCAGCGTGTGTTCGCGATATTTCCTTGTTGTCTTCCATTCCCCTTCGCACGGCGCAATCTTCCAGTAGCCGTTTTCATCGGTACCCAGGATCCGAGCGAAGCACGCCTCCGATGAAAAAGCCGGCCAGCATAACCAGTCAATCGACCCGCTCTTATCCACCAGAGCGGCCGTCTGGCAATCGCCGATTAACGCGTATTCTTCAATCCTCGCGGCCATACCGGTGGACTTATTGCTCCTTGTAATTGCGCATGAGCCCGCCGTCCACAACGAACGTTGAGCCCGTCACATAAGACGCGTCCTCTGAAGCGAGGAATGCTACCAGCCCTGCCACATCGTCTGGAGTGCCAAGCCGTCCCAGGGGAATATTCTTGAGCAGCGCATCCAGCTTTGGCTTGTCCTCGAGTAGCGCCTTGTTAATGGGCGTCGCAATGGCTCCCGGCGCGACATTGTTCACCGTGATTCCGAAGGGCCCCAATTCCACTGCAAGGTCGCGCATCAGCATGCGCAGTCCGCCTTTGCTGGTGCAATAGGACGCGAACCCAGGGAAGGCAATATCCTCATGAACTGAACTGATGTTGATAATCCGTCCTGTTTTCTTCGCATCGCGCAAGCGGCGAACGAACACCTGTGTCAGAAAGAATGGTCCACGCAGGTTGACCGCCATCACCTGGTCGTAATCGGCTTCCGGCGTATCCCAGAAGTCCGACTTCTTCTCCATCCCCGCATTGTTCACCAGGATCTCCGCCGAACCAAACAGGCTCCACGCTGTATCGACCAGGCAATTCACGTCATCCATGCGCGTGACATCCGCCTGAACTATCTCGCCCTCGCCGCCGGCCTTCTCGATCGCCGCCTGGGTTTCTCTCGCTCCGTCGGGATCACCAATGTAGTCCACAATCACCTTGGCGCCTTCGCAGCCAAAACGTTTGGCGATCCCTTGCCCAATGCCCGATCCGGCACCCGTTACAATCGCAACCTTTCCTTTGAATCGCTGCATGGCTCTCCCCGTGCAATGCACCTGTGCTCCTATCGTTTGATGCACGAAGAGGATAGATCGCAGTGTGAATTGAAGTTTCAGGCCGTACGGTGCCTTACCGGTATCCATGCGGGAAATGCGCGAGCGAACCCCGCGGGTTTACTGGGAACGAAAGAACCCGTAGAGAAGAACTGCCAAAACCAGGGCGCTGACCCCGATATAGAGCTTGTCTCGTTCAATCCCGAAGGCAATCAGCGCGAATATCACCCGCGCCACCGGCGTCGCAATCAGTAGAAGCACCGCGAACTGAATGATCGCCGCTGGATCACCGGCCGCGACTCCGCCCATCACCCCGCCGATATGCCGCAGCGCTTGCGGTTCTCCCTTGAATACGCGGTAATCGGGAACTACCTCGTGATGAGCCCTGACGTAGAGCAAGCCACCCACCAGCATCACAAATGAGGCCAGCAGCACTCCAATCTGGAGCACACGGCCCATGATCGTTTCCATGCGTGCGGTCGTCGAAGTGACCTTCTGTGCCGCTTTTCCGCCTTCTCCCTCATAACCATTTCGACACTCCGTTAACGATCATCTCCACTCCGAGAGCCAGGATGACGATGGTAAACACGACGCGCAATACCGCTACATGTGCGCGCACCAGGTACCGTGCGCCGATAAGTGAACCGCTGAGAACACCCAGCATCACGGGAAACGCCAGGCCCGGCGCGATCAATCCCCGATGAAGATAAATGCCCGCACTGGCCGCTGCGGTCACGCCGATCATAAAGTTGCTTGTCGTGGTCGAAACCTTGAAAGGAACCTTCATGATGCGGTCCATCGCCAGCACCTTCACTGCGCCGGAGCCGATACCCAGCAACCCCGAGAGCGTTCCGGCCACAAACATCATGCCGAACCCGCCCGGAATGTTTTCCACTTCATATTTACAGCGTCTTCCGTCTGGCCCGGGGTAGTCGCCCGAAAGCCCTAGCCTCCCGGACCAGGGGCTCCCGCGCTTCAGCTCGGGCACCGGTTTCAGCGCCTGTTGCCACGAGAGAAATGCAGAATAAAGCAGCACCACGCCGAAGATGATTGCCAGCGCCTGGGTATGCACCACCGTCGCGAGATAGGCACCGAGAATGGCGCCGATGGTCGTCGCAACTTCGAGAAACATGCCGATCCGAACGCTCGAGAATCCCTCACGCACATAGGCTGCCGCAGCTCCCGATGACGTCGCAATCACCGAAATGAGCGACACTCCGATCGCATAGCGAATATCGACATGAAACCCGAGCGTCAACAGCGGCACAAGCACCACGCCACCGCCAAGCCCCGTAAGTGCGCCCAGCAGGCCGGCGAGAAGTGCACCAAGAAAAAGGAGTGCGGTAAAAATCAACAAGCTCATAGTGAGAAATCGTTCGGCAAAAAAGAGCAGTTCGTATTTATTCCTACATCGGTTTCCCGCGAAACAGGTAATACAGCTCGATCAGCAGGATCAGCACCACGGTAATTTCCAGAAAAAACGCCCGGCTCTGGTTGAACTGATCGACCATATAGTTGTACAGATCTTCGGCGGTTTTCACTTTGCGCGATACCAGTTCCTTGTAATCCGGCACGCCGACCTTGGCCGCTGCCAGTCTGTACAGCCGAGCCGCAAACATATCGCTGAGAAATTTGATCGCATTATCAGCGTGCTCCGTCAGTTCCGCGACGTCCAGCAGCGTTGTATGCAGGTTCCTGGCCGATTTTGCCAGCCGCCATCGCGCAAAGACCCCTGTTTTCTGCTCCAGCAATGCATAGGCGCGATCAAGAATCTCGGTCAGCAACTCGTCATAGTGGCGAAATTCCAGCAACTGCGAATTCGCATACTCGAGCAGCTGAATTGCGGTCTCGGCACCCGCCCGGCTATCGTAAAGAAACGCTGCGTTCCAGCCGATCACCGTCACATCATTTGCATAGTAGGAAATCTGCGAGTGTAAAACCTCGTTGCACTCTCCCGCCGAAAGGCGCAACCGATCTCCGCGCACTACCTGCGCAATCTCGAATCCATGATCGCGAATTACGTCGGCGGCTGAGGGATTGCCAGACGCTTCGCTCACATGAAAGATGAAATAATCCTCGCTCAACCAGCGTGAATACGGCCGGATCATCGCATCGGTGCATTGATTCAGTCTGGCTTTCACCAGCGGCTCGGCACGCGATGCGAAATCGATATCCCAGACCCAGCGGCTTGCCAGGTGCACCAGGTTGTCCCAATCGCCTGAAAACGGAAGCTGAAACACCACGCTCACTACGCCGTAATCGTAGTACTTGATCTCGCCCTCGAGCCGTTCTCCACTGTCGAGTAGCAGAGCGTCTAGAGGTTCGACCACTGGCGGCCGTTCATAACGCACATACGCCGGCGTCGCAGGTTTCATTCGTGGTTGCTGTTGAACCCTGCCCTCCCTCATGTTCCTAAGGCGATCCAGACGCAATTCTTCGCACACGTCAAACTGGATCAGCACAAGGACAGAGCCGCTCAAGACCGTCGTCGCGATAGATGGAGAAGTGTCGGCCACGTACAAGCGCATGGTAAAGCATCGCGCCCGCACTCCGCTTCAACAAGGCAGATAACCCGAGAGACGCCCGCTCCTATCTGCTTAGGTTTCGTCGCCCCGGCGGCGCGATGCAGACGGCGTTCTTGTCCTTAAGCGGAGCTGGACTTCGCTTTTTCGCGCGCTGCCCTTACACGCTTGGAAAGAAGTTTCTTCGCTTTTTCCAGTTCCGCCCTGCGCGAAGCGCTCAGCCCCTTGCCTGCCCGGTTGATGAAGTAGGTGAGCATCCTCATCCCCGATCCCGGACCCTTCGGGGAGACCTTCTTCGAGGCAAGCTGGCGCGCGATCGTCTCGGCATCCCTCGTAAACAGACCCTCCGGCGGATAGGTCGAGACCGTTTTAACCTTACTTACCCATTTTTTGGCTGTCCCAGCCATATGAAACCTCACGCTACGCTCTGTATTTCGATAGATTCCGCGACGAATCCTACGCCGGCAGCTCTTTCGCCGTGGGAAACTCATGCTGTTCACGCCCAATATCGCCGTCGTACTTCATCGTGCTCTTGAAAAGCTCGTACCTTCCGTCGTTAAACTGCCGGCAATGCATGCGTAAATCTGCCATCTGCTTCTCATTCAGGGCCTTAAATCCGCTCAGAATGCGCAGATTCTGGTCCAGCACCGCCATCGAATCCATACCCGAAATTGTTGTGGACACCCCCGGCACGCTCATCGCATACGACAGGGCCTCGGTCGGCGTCAGTGCCCCATGCACGATCGATTCGCCCGACCCGCCCATACTCTTCATCGAGAACACTGCCATTCCCTTCTGAACAGCGACTGGCAGCACTTCCTTCTCGAATGATCGATAGCTCGGATCAAACGGGTTAATCGGAAATTGGATGGTGTCAAACGTGAATCCGCGGTTGAGCATATCCAGGTGAATCGATGGATTCTTGTGGCCTGTGAAACCCACAAATCGCACCTTCCCCTGCTGCTTCGCGGCCGCCAGCGCTTCCAGCACACCGTCGGGTGCGTACGCCTTCTCCGGGTCGTTGTAGTAGATGACCTCGTGAACCTGCCACACATCCAGGTGATCGGTCTGCAGTCGCGTCAGCGACTCCTCCAGCATGCGCATCGCAACGTCCTTCTTGCGCCCGTGCGTGCACACCTTCGTCATTACAATCGCTCGGTCGCGTTTGCCCTTGAGTGCCGCTCCCAAAAGCTCTTCACTCAAACCCTCGTGATACTCCCAGGCGTTATCAAAGAAATTGATGCCATGGTCCAGCGCCTTGGCCACAAGGTCGGAACCTTCGCTCTGGTCCGCAATCGTCCCCAGGTGATAACCACCCACACCAAGAATCGACACCTGCAGGCCGGTCTTTCCCATCGGCCGCTTCGGCGCTTGAAACTCTGGCACATCACCCTTGCCATAGCGCCCTTTGAAGTTCGTGACCACCGGGTTGGACGTCTTCTCGACCGACATGTTCTCGGCGGCAGCCTCCCGTGCAGGGTCCGATTGCGCCAACGCGGGCGCCACTGCGGGCGAATACGACGCTACGGTTGCTGCTCCTGCCATTGCCGCTCCCTGCAGAAACCGGCGACGGGATGAGTTCTTAGGCTCGGCATGCCCAACCCGTGCCTGCGAACCGGACTCAAACCTGGCCGGCTCATTTTCTCGTTCAATTGACTTGTCGTTCAATTGCGACATCTGTCTTCCTAATCTGAAATCATGTTTTAAACCTGAACGGACAGGTCTCAAGCTTTAGACCTTCGGATAGGGTTGCCCGGAATTCTCGGTCTCAGCCACCATCTGCTTTACCTCAATCTGTTGCATGTCCAGCGGAAAATCGTGCGCCATCCGCGCTTCGGGGTTATCGAATTTCAACGAAATCTTGTACAACTCGAAGTGCCCATCGCCCGCATAGGGCTTGGCGCGCAATCGCAGAGCCTGCATCTCGCTTTCGCTCAAAGGGGTGAATCCCTGCGCAACTTTCAGGTTCTGTTCCAGAATCGCAATCTCCGAAACCCCCGAAATCGTCGTCGCCACCGGCAGCGACATGGCATAACGCAGCAATTCCTGCGCGGAAAACACACCCTTCTGTACTGGCTCACCATGTCCGCCAATCGGCTTCATTCCGAGCGGCGCAATCCCCTTCTGGTTCAGCACTGGCAGCACCTTCTGCTCGAAACTGCGAAAGTTTGCGTCAAAGGGATTCAGCGGCATCTGCACCGAATCGAAGGGAAAGCCCGTATTCAGCATCGCCAGATGCACATCCGGGTCCTTGTGCCCCGTGAATCCAACGAACCGCACCTTGCCGTCCGTCTTTGCCCGAGCCAGCGCCTCGGCAGCACCGTTCGGCCGGATAAAAACTTCCGGATCATTCGCAAAACCTACGCCGTGGACCTGCCAAAGATCCAGATGATCAGTCTGCAAGCGCCGCAGGCTCTGCTCCAGCATCTGCATCGCCAGCGCCGCATCCCGCCCATGGGTGCACACCTTCGTCATCAGAAAGGTCCTATCGCGCAGGCCTTTCAATCCTTTGCCAAGCCAGTCCTCAGACTTGCCGCGGTTGTACTCCCAGCAACAATCAAAGAACGTAATTCCGCCCTCGACAGCACGATGGATAATCTCTACCGCCGCGTCTTCATCTCTGGCCTCACCGAGATGATGACCACCCATGCCGAGCGCAGAAATCTTCACACCACTCTTGCCGAAATCTCGAAGAGGAATCGACCCTCGGTCCGCCATGACTCGGGGTAGGATGCCGGACAGATTGCGCCGGTTGCTGATTTCCTCGCGCTATCGCCGTTCTCGACCCTAATGTCTCTTGAAGTACTGGACCGCGCGCTCGTGTTGTTTAGCCTTCTCCATGGTTGAAAACGTGCCAAGGTTGCGGCGCTTCCCTGTGGAGGCATCCTTCTTGCGGGAATACAAACGGAATTCACCGGATTTGAGTTTGCGAATCATGTGTCCTCAGATGCCGCAAAAGACAACGCCCGCTGCTTGAGGCTCGCTGTTTTTGCCACCATCCTCTGCTGCCATGAGCCGGACAACTTGCCTCTCCGCCATCACATCGAACGACCGAGGGCGCGGAACAGCCGGAAATTCCCGTTGTTTACCGTCTTGCGCACCCGGGGAGAAGGGTATGGCTGGTCGTCCATTCTGGTCTGGGCAACTGCGGATTTCACTGGTCTCCTTCGGCATTCAGTTATTCCCAGCTACAAGTTCGACGCCCGAAATCGCGTTCCATCAGATCGACCGCAAAACCCGCCAGCGCGTCCATCACCTGAACGTCATCAACGGCGATCAGCCCGTCGACAACGCCGAAATCGTCAAGGGTTACGAATATCAGCAAAGGCAAGTATGTAATCGTCGAGCCGAAGGAGATAAAGGAACTCCGCCTCGAGACGCAGAGCTCAATCGATATCGCCCAGTTTGTCGATCCGAAGGAACTCCCTCCATACCTCTTTGAGAAGCCGTACTTCATGGTTCCCGATCCCAAGGGATCGGTCGAAGCCTACACCGTCATTCGCGAGGCGATGGTGCAGGCCGGCAAAGTTGCCATAGGCGAAGTCGCGTTCGGCGGCCGCGAGCACCTCATGGCGATCGCCCCCTATCCCGACAAGAATGCCCGCGGGCTGATGGCGTACGCATTGCGCTACGCCGAAGAACTCCGCGACGCCAAGACCTACTTCGGCGGAATCGACGAGCGCGCCATCGACAAGAAGCAGCTGGCTCTGGCCAACGAACTGATCCGCGCGCAATCCGCGCCATTCCGCCTGGGAGATTTCAAAGACGACTACGAAGCGGCACTGCGTGAACTCATCGAAGCTAAGCGCACCGAAACGCCGCTGCCAGTCTCCGAGGGAAAGCCGCGCGCCAAGGTCATCAATCTGATGGATGCTCTGAAACGTAGCGTGAGCGAGTCGAACCGGAAAGAGGATCGGCCACGCGCGCACTCTTCGCGGCGATCCTCAAAGAAAGGGCCTACACTGGTGAAATCCGGAAAACGCTCGCATAAGGCCGCTTAAGCATGGCAAAACCCGCCACTCGAAGAAACGACCCTGCAAAGACACTGGAAGACCAGCTGGCACGCTATCGGGAGATGCGGGATTTCAACGTCACCGCCGAGCCCCGCGGCAACAAAGCCGCCATTCAGGCTGCCACGGAAAAACGCGGCCCTCTGCCATTCGTCGTTCAAAAACACGCAGCCACTCGCCTCCACTACGATTTCCGACTCGCGTGGAACGGCGTCCTCAAAAGCTGGGCGGTCGCCAAGGGACCCAGCGACCTTCCCGCTGACAAACGTCTAGCTGTTCAGGTCGAGGACCATCCCATCGAATACGGCAACTTCGAGGGAACTATTCCCAAGGGCCAGTATGGTGGCGGATCCGTGATGTTGTGGGACTTCGGCGAATGGGAACCGGTGGAGGACTATCAGGACGTCGATCGCGCCCTCGCCGACGGTCATCTCAAAATGAACCTGAACGGGCAGAAGATGAAGGGCCGCTGGGCGCTGGTTCGCATGAAAACCCGCGACGAACGCCCCGGCAAGCCCAACTGGCTCCTTATCAAGGACCGCGACGAGTACGCGCGAACCGAAGACCAACCCAACATCACCGAGCGTTTTCCAGACAGCGCCGTCACCAAACGCACGATCGACGAAATTGGCAAGGACCATGACCGCGTTTGGCACAGCAATCGCGCGGCTGACCAGCAACCCGAAGCAACGAAGCTGGCCGCTCCTCGAAAGAAGACGAAGTCCAAGCCGTCTTTCGCGACTGCTCTCAAATCCGTCCCGAAGGAGAAATTCCCCGCGTTCATCTCTCCGCAGTTGGCCAGGGCATCCACGGGTCCTCCTGGCAGCGAAGGCTGGGTACACGAACTCAAACTTGACGGCTATCGCATTCAAATCCAGATCCGCCCCGGCGACGGCTCTCACAAGAAGCGCGTCTCGCTTCTCACCCGCAAGGGTCTCGACTGGACCCATCGCATGCCCGAGATTGCCCGCGCAGCCGAGGAACTCCCCTGCGCAAGCGCTGTCCTCGATGGCGAAGTCGTCGTGCTCGACGAGAAAGGTGCCACCAGCTTCGCAGATTTGCAGGCAGCATTCCAGGAGGGCGCAAAGGTCCACCTTAACTACTTCGCCTTCGATCTGCTGCACCTCGACGGACACAACCTGCGCAGCCTTCCTCTTTCCGAACGCAAAGCACTCCTCGAGAAGTTGCTTGCCCCACTCGACGACGAATCGCCCATCCGCTACAGCGAACACTTTGACGGAAACGGCAAAGAGATTTTCTCCAAGGCCTGCGCGCTCGGAGCCGAAGGCATCGTCTCCAAGATTGCTTCAGCGCAGTATGTCTCCACTCGCGATAGTTCATGGATTAAATCAAAGTGTTTCCAGGAGCAGGAATTTGTCATTGGCGGCTTCACCGAGCCATCCAACGGCAGCGCGGGCATCGGCGCCTTACTCATTGGCTACTACGACAAGGGCAAGCTACGCTATGCCGGCCGATCCGGCACCGGATTCACGCAAAAGACGCAACAGAGCCTTCGCGCGCAACTCAACAAGCTCGTCCAACCCAAAACGGCCTTCACCGACATGCCCAAAGGAGTGTCGCGTGGGGTGCTCTGGGTCAAACCTGAACTGGTCGCACAGATCGCGTTTTCCAACTGGACCCGCGACAACCTCATTCGCCAGGCCGCGTTCAAAGGACTCCGCGAAGACAAGCCCGCCAAGGAAGTTGTCCGCGAAAAAGCGGAGCGGCTTGACTCATCTGCTATCGCCAAATACAGCCGGCAAAGTCTAAGCCGGAATCGAACGGGTCGCACCACCGGAAACGGTGCGAGCAAAACCGCGAGCGCGACGAAAACCAACCTCCCCATCACGCATCCCGACAAGATCCTCGACCCGGAATCGGGGATGACGAAACTCATGCTGGCAAACTACTACCTCGCGGTCGCCGATCGCATGTTGCCACACGTCGCCGACCGCCCGCTCAGCATCGTCCGCTGTCCTGAAGGAATCGGCAAACCGTGCTTCTTCCAGAAACACATCGGAATGGGTCTTCCGCCCGGCATCAGGAGCGTTCCCGTTCCCGATAAAAAGGGCGGACCAACGGAACAATACCTGACCCTCAACACGCCGGAGGGGCTCGTCGGCCTGGCGCAAATGGGCGTGCTCGAGATCCATCCATGGGGTTCGAAGAACGAATCCCTCGAAAAACCCGATCGCATCATTTTTGACCTCGACCCCGACGAGGCAATCGATTGGAAAACGCTGGCCGCTACTGCGACGGAACTCCGATCCCGCCTCGAAGATCTCGGCCTCAAGTCCTTTCTCAAAACCACCGGCGGCAAAGGCCTTCACGTCGTCGTTCCGATCCGCGCAGAAAATGAATGGCCGGTTGTGAAGGAATTCGCCCACAATGTTGTGCTCGGAATCGAAAAGAAGAACCCAGGCCTCTACGTCACGAAGATGACCAAGGCGCTCAGAAAGAATCGCATCTACCTCGACTACTTACGCAACGATCGCGGATCAACCGCAGTCGCCCCTTACTCGCCACGCGCCCGCGCTGGTGCTCCCGTAGCCTTGCCGCTCGATTGGAAAGAATTGAAGTCGAAAACCAGGCCTGCATTTCATGTAACGGACTTCGATTCCTGGAAGAAGCGTCTTAATTCCGACCCGTGGGCCGAGATGGACAAAATCAGGCAGAATCTCTCCGCAGCAACCATCCGCAATGCGCTCCCGGCGCTCTAACAGAGTTGCTTCATCCTGGCGGGAGCAGGTAGGTGCAACCTAATCCCTAATCCCTTAGAATGCTTTCATGTTCACCGGCATCATCGAGCAGACCGGCACGCTCATTAGCCTCACCGATCGCGGCGGCGTCCGTCGCATCACCGTTGAAGCACCCGGTATCGCCAATCGCATGCGCGAAGGCGATTCGCTCGCTGTCTCCGGAGTCTGCCTCACCGCTCTCGATGTCGACCCAACGTACTTCCATGCCGACCTTGCCCAGGAGACGTTGGACCGCACATCGCTTGGCTCGCTGAAGCCCGGTGCGAAAGTGAACCTCGAATTACCGACAGCGGCCGGCAGCCCGCTCGGCGGCCACGTTGTCCAGGGCCATGTCGACGGCACCGGGGAACTCCGTTCCCTTGAACCTTTGGTCTCGCCTTCGCGACTCGATTTCAATCGCGAGACTACCGACTGGACCTTGAAGGTCCGAATACCGGAAGGCGCCCGCCAATGGATGGTGCAAAAAGGCTCTGTCGCCATCGAAGGCATCAGCCTCACCATTGCAGGGATTGAAGATGACACCATTTCCATCGCCATCCTGCCGCTGACCTACTGGCGAACGAACCTGCACACGCTCTCGGTTGGCGCACCAGTAAACGTCGAAGCGGATGTCCTTGTGAAGCTGGCATATCAGCAGATGCAATCCGCAAAGAAATCCGACTTCGTCCTCACCGAAGATTGGCTCGTCGCCAACGGCTACTAGACGGCTGACCAGGTCAGCCAAATCAAAAGTTGGACTGCCGGTCGACCTCTGGAAAATAATCCGCAGCAGCACAGGCTCGCTGACCTGCTAACTCGCTTGGCGCGAACCGCCGCTAACCAGCTGATTTACTCAAACCAGTAATCAAACGTATAGCCAGCCGGATCGCAGCGGCCCTCGCCGCGCAATCCAGCAAGCTCTTCGGTCCCCGAGCCTGGAATTACCTGCCACGTTGAGTTCAGCTCACCATCTTTCAGAATTCCCGAATTCCGCAGAATGAATGATCCCGCGCGATCGCCAATCTCCCCCGTGAAGCGTTCCATGCCTGTGAAGTGCGCGGTGCCCTCAGGCTCTGTCACCATCAAAAAGCGCACCGATCCAACTCCGACAAGGTCGCCTGAGAATTCCTCAGTGATGTGTACTTCGGAGAAGGCGAAATCACCCGCATCGTCATACGGCTTTGAGTCGCAGCTCGTGACGTTGATGCGCCCGCGCGCCTGTTGTCTTGAGGGATCCATCTACGGCTTCGCTACCATCTTCGGCGGATCGGTGACATACTCATCCCCTGTCCGCGCCAATATCTGCCCACGGCGATCGGTCAGCACCTTGAGTTGCTCGTTCAGCTCGATGAACTCCTGTTTCTGCTCAGCCGTCATTTGCGCGCCATTCTGCGTCGCTTTGTTGAGCTCATCCAACTTCGCCTGCACCTTCGGCATCTCCCGATCGATCAGCATCGGATGAATATTGGGCGTCTTCGCCTTCCCCGCTGCCAGCGCATTGCGATTGTTCTCGCCCCAGGCGGGCAACATGCCCACATGCCCCAGTTCCACACGAATACCGGCCGGTCCGTAATCATTCTGAACTGCCGAGAACAACCCGATCATCGAGTCACGCGGATCGCCATCCTTATCCGGCATCAATCCATCGACGTAGTTGCGTGACTGGTTCGACAGGAAATTCCCGAGCGAGTAGAAAATTACCGCCATGCGCCCATCTGCCGTTGTGTAGGTCTCGATCGGCTGCAGCACATGCGGATGATGTCCCACAATCACCGACGCCCCTGCATCTAGCATCTTGTGCGCCATCTCCACATCTTCCGGTCGCGGCGTCGGCGCGTATTCAATTCCCCAATGAACAGAGATCACCAGCAAGTCGCACTGCGCTTTGGCCGCCTTCACCGCTGCCAGCACCTGCGCCTCATCCGCCCCCGGAGCCCCGCCCGACTCCCCGGGATACGGGAAGAAATTCACATGCGGCTGGTCGTCCTTGTCCGGATTGCGATTCCCGTTCAGCCAGCGCGTCATCCCCAGCCAGCCCACCTTGATTCCGTTCGCCTTAACCACTAGCGGCTGCCACGTTTGTTCCGCAGTATCGCCCGAACCCACAAACTGCAACCCGATCTCGCGCAAGTGGTCGCGCGTCTCGGCAAACCCTGCCCAGCCCTGGTCCATCACGTGGTTGTTGGCGAACGAAACAATCTTGATGCCGTTGGCCTTCAACGCCTCCGGCAGTGCGAGGGGCGCGTCAAACATGAACGGCTTCGATCCCTTCGAATGCGCTGGCGCAACCGGCGTTTCCAGGTTCACAAACCCAAAGTCAGCACTCTCGAAGACGTCATGCACATCCCCGAGCAGCGATCCCCAGCCCTCCACGCCGCCGCCCGCAGCCTCGGCGGCCGCCCGGACAGGCTCATGCGGGATTACGTCCCCGCCAACCGCAAAACTCACCCGGGCAAGTTCATGGGGATAAGGGGTCGGGGCGGCAGCCAGACGCACGCCGGACGAGGATCCGGTAAAGTAGGCCCCTGCAATCACCAGGCCAAGCAGGATCATCACAGCCACTGCAACGGCTTGCGGAGTCAGCCAGAAGAGGCTTCCGGTCGCAGTTCGCGACGGCGGAGGTATGCCCCCGCTGTCGGATTTCGTCCATTTTGCCGTAAAGTCCATGTCGGTTTCCTGATTCAGTTCAGCATACCGCGCGGAAAAGACACCGGTTAAGCTCAATTTGAACTGAAGTACCATACGGCAGATCGCGACAACCGCGGTGGTGAACAATCAGCGAGCGCTTCCGGGAGGATCTACGTCTATCATGTGAGCGAAACTGTTACCCTTGAACAGGAAAGCGAACCGGAAGGCCGGCATCACCCGAGAGCGATGGGGCCGGTACCCTGACCTATGGCAGAGTTCGTCATCAAGTTAGCCGATGAACGCGGTCGCGTGATGGAGCAAGTCCAGACCGCTTCCACCGCCGAAGAGTTGCGCGCGCGCTTCTCCCACGCTGGATATCACGTGTTCTCCGTGCGTGCCCGCTCCGGTCTGGGTGGCATGTCGCGCCGCAAGGTCAAGCTCGAGCCGTTCCTCATCTTCAATCAGCAATTTCTTACGCTTATCCGTGCAGGCCTGCCCATCCTCGGGTCGCTGCAGATGCTCACGAAAATACAGAAGAGCGCCCACTTCCGGAGCCAGCTCGACGACGTGTCTAACCGCGTCAAGACCGGCGAAGCGCTCTCCACCGCATTTGAGGCGCAATCCGGCGTCCCCGTCATGTACACCACCACCCTCCTCGCCGGCGAACGCTCGGGCAACCTGCAGGAGGTTCTGGAGCGGTACATCGGATTCCAACGCGTCTCGCTCACATTTCGCAAGAAGCTCACCGCCTCGCTCATCTATCCCGCTCTGCTGCTCACGATTGTCAGCTGTTTGCTCGTCTTCATGTTCACCGTGGTCATCCCGCAGTTCGCCCAGCTCTACGACCAGATGGGCTCCAAGCTGCCGCGGCTCACCGTTGGGCTTCTAACCTTTGGAAAATGGACCCAGCACAACATCCTCTGGATTGCGCTGACGGTCCTGGTAATAGCCGTGTTTGTCTGGCGTTTTTCCATCACCGAGAAGGGCCGCGACACGCTGGACGGCATTCGAGTGCGTATGCCCATCTTCGGCAAAATATGGCTCAAATACCAGGTCGCGCTCTTCTCGCGCACGCTCTCCACGCTGCTCACGGGCGGCTTGCCGCTCGTTCCTTCGCTCGAAACAGCTTCCCGCTCCATTTCCTCACGTCGCGTATCCAAGGCCGTCGGCTCCGCAATCGGCACCGTGCGCGAAGGCAAGAACCTCGCCGATTCGCTCACCAACACCGGCGTCTTCCCCGATTTGGCGACGGAGATGATCTCCGTCGGCGAACAGACAGGCGCACTCCCGCAAATGCTCAACTCGGTCGCTGAATTCTTCGAAGAAGACGTAGCGACCGCATTAACCGCCGCACTATCGTTAATTGAACCCGCCATCCTGATCGTGATGGGCGTGGTTGTTGTCTTTATTCTTATTTCGCTCTATCTGCCGATCTTCTCGCTCGGAACGGCAGCTGGAGGAGGACCGGGTTAACCCTATCTATGGCAGACACAACAATCACGGTGCCGACTGGGCCGCTGGTAAGCGGCCTCGACGAGCGCGCTCAGGCAGAAGCCCTGGCATCGCGCTATCGAGCGGAATTCGTTGATCTGAAGAATTTCAAAATTCAGCACGACCTGCTGCGCACAGTTCCCGTGGAACTGATGTTCCGCTACAACTTCGTGCCGATCGAGCAGCACCAGGATGCAATGGTGATCGCCGTCAGCGATCCTTCGCGCCTCATGGTGCTCGACGAAATCGCCGGCCTCCTCGGCCACCGCATCATCGCCCGCGTCGCAACTCTCTCGCAGATCACCGACCTGCTCAAGAAGACCGAGCAGTCTCAGCGCGTGCTCGACGAAGCCAGCGAAGGACTAACTTTCGACGTTCTCACCGGTGACGACACAGCTAGCGACGAGAACATCTCCATCGAAAAGCTGACCAGCGATGAAGACATCAGCCCCATCATTCGCCTGGTCGACACCACCATCTTTACCGCTCTCGAACGTCGCGCCTCCGACATCCACATCGAGACCTACGACGACTCGCTTCACGTCAAGTACCGCATCGACGGCGTCCTGCAGGAAGCGATGGCGCCCATTGCGCGTGAGCACCACACCACCATTCTGAGCCGCATCAAGATCATGAGCGAGCTCGATATCGCCGAGCGCCGCGTCCCCCAGGACGGCCGCTTCCGCGTCCGCTACAAGGGTCGACTCATCGACTTCCGCGTCTCGATCATGCCCACCGTGCATGGCGAAAACGCCGTTCTTCGCGTCCTCGACAAGGAATCGATGAGCGAAAAGTTCCGCCACCTCACGCTCGACGTGGTGGGCTTTGCTGAAGAAGATCTCCGCCGGTTTCGTCGCTACATTCGCGAGCCCTACGGCATGGTGCTCGTCACCGGTCCCACCGGCTCCGGCAAAACCACCACGCTCTATGCCGCCCTCAACGAGATCAAGAGCGACGAAGACAAGATCATCACCATCGAAGACCCGGTCGAATATCAGATCCGCGGCATCACCCAGATTCCCGTCAACGAGAAGAAAGGCCTCACCTTTGCCCGCGGCCTCCGCTCCATCCTGCGTCACGATCCCGACAAGATCCTCGTCGGCGAAATCCGCGATCAGGAGACGGCACAGATCGCCATCAACTCCGCGCTCACCGGCCATCTCGTCTTCACCACCGTCCACGCCAACAACGTCGTCGACGTCCTCGGCCGCTTCCTCAACATGGGCGTCGAAGCCTACAACTTCGTTTCCGCACTCAACTGCATCCTCGCCCAGCGGCTCGTCCGTACGGTCTGCGAGCACTGCGTGCGCACCGTTTCCTATCCTGATGAAGTCCTTATCGCCAGTGGCATGGATCCCGCCGAATGGCGCGGCTTCGCATTCCGCGAAGGCACCGGCTGCATCGAGTGCGGTGGCACGGGATATCGTGGACGTACTGCGATTCACGAGCTTTTAGACTTGACCGACCCGATTCGTGAGCTGATTCTTGAGAAGAAGCCGACTTCAGAGATCCGCAAGCTGGCTCAGCGCGAAGGCATGAGCTTCCTGCGAGAATCCGCTCTCGACCGTGTCCGTCGCGGGCTGACCACGCTTAAGGAGATCAACAAAGTCACCTTCATCGAGGCATCGCGATAGTGAGTCCCATCCTCAGCAGATCGGCCACGCAATATGGAGGCCGCCCGCCCGCCGCCATCGAGCTTACGTCCGAGGGTGTGCTCGCTGCGGCGCTGCCCGGCAAGCACGAGCCGCCGGTTTATGCTTTTGAGCCTTTGCGCCCAGGCATCCTGGTACCGGGCATCAGCGAGCTGAACATGAGTTCGCCAGAGGCTGTCTCTCTCGCCATTCGCAACGCGCTGGCCAGCGTCTCGCCACGCACCCGATCAGTGACGGTCGTCATTCCCGACACCGCAGTTCGCGTCTTCGTTCTCGACTTCGATTCCCTTCCCGCCCGCGCCAGCGAAGCAATCCCGGTATTGAGATTCAGGCTCCGCAAAATGGTTCCCTTCGATGTGGAGCACGCCGGCCTCAGCTACCAAATCCTCTCCGAGAGCAAGACCGAAGCTCGCGTCCTCGTAGCCATCCTGCCCAGCAACATCCTCGAGGAGTACGAAACCGTAGTGCGCGCGGCCGGTTACGAGCCAGGTGCGGTCATGCCGTCTGCTCTGGCAGCACTGGCCACACTCGAGTCCTCCGCGCCTCTGCTTGCCGCGTGCCTTAGCAAGGTTGCCATCACCACATCAATCACGCGCGGCGATGATCTGCTCCTTTACCGAACCCTCGACCTGCCCGAAGATTCCGAACAGCGCCTCCTCGAAGTACAACGCAGCGTGGCCGTCGCAGCGGCATACTATGAGGACAAGGTTTCTGTCTTGCCCAAAGAGTTGTACTTCGCCGGAAACGGAACAGCGACGGAGTTCGAGCACTGGTTTGGCCCATCGGAGCTCAGAATCATCGACTTTGCGCCACGCCCCTCAACCGGCGTCGCTACCAGTATGTCGAACATGAGCGTAGCCGGCCTTGCCGGCGCACTGGCAGGAGCGGTATAGAGTGCGTGTAGCAATCAATCTCGCCTCGCGGCCGTTTGCCGATCTTGCGCCGGCGCTCAAGAACCTGCGCATTGCCATGGGCGCGCTGGCGTTGGTCGCTGTCGGCCTCGCTCTCGGCCTCCATGCACTGCACGACAAGGCCGAAGCCGCCCGCGCCCGCGCTCACTCCCTCGACGGCAAAATTGCGCAGATCACCCAGGAACGCCACGGCTACCAGGCCATGATGCAGCAGCCGGACAACGCCCGCACCCTCCAGCAGGCCGAAAGTCTCAATCAGCTCTTCGACGAGAAATCCTTTTCGTGGACTCTCGCCATGGAAGACCTTGAGACTGTCCTGCCCGCCGGTGTCCAGGTTACAACCCTTGAACCCACTGTGAAGAGCGGCCAAATCACGGTGCACCTGCGCGTCACTGGTCCGCGCGATCGCGACGTGGAGTTGGTACAGAATCTTGAACACTCCCGCCACTTCCTCTTGCCGCGCATCGTAGGCGAAACCGCCGAGTCCGAAGGCGGCCCCAACCAGCGCCCCGAACCGGTGAGCGCTTCCAATCGCGTCAACTTCGACATGCTCGCCGACTACACCCCCGGTGCGCCGCAAGAGCGCAAGCTGGCCAGGGAGAAATCTGCCGCTGCGTCCAAGGGCCATGCCAATGACAACCCCGACGCGGCGCCCCCGCAAACGGGAACCGCAGCCAGCCGCTCTCCCTACACCGGCATGCCCAGACCGCGCGTCCCGGTACAGCCCGATAGAGGAGCGCCGCGATGAGCCCGAATCCCGTCACAGCGCGCGAGCGGCTTGCTTCTCCCTTGACTTGGCACTACGCGGGCCTCGCCATCATGATCCTGATCGTTGCAGGCCTTGCCATCCGTCTCGGAATGGACTGGTCGGCGACCGACTCCAGTTCGAATGATGCCTTGGTGAACAAGCAGATCGAGCTGAAGACTCTCGAAGTGCAGACGGCTCCTCTCCGTGGACTCGAAGAGCGCGTGAAACAATCGCGCGCGCAGATTCAGGATTTCTACGCCAGGCGCATTCCCGCCAACTACTCCTCCATCGCAGTGGAGGTTGGAAATCTGAGATTGAAGTCGGGCGTGCTGCTTTCACGCATGCAGTACACCCAGGGCGCAACTGCGGGCGACCTCACCGAGATCTCGCTCGACTGTTCCATCAGCGGCGAATATCAGCAGATCATGCAGTTCGTGAATGGCCTCGAACGCGACAAGACCTTCTTCGTAATTCGCTCGATGGCCTTCACCGGCCAGCAGGGCGGACTCGTCAGCTTGCGCCTGCGTGTCTCCACCTGGCTCCGCCCCTCCGATGTCCCTAGCGGCCTGCCTCCCACACCCACCGAGACACCCGCAACCGCTGTTCCCTCGGCACAGGAGGGCGAGTAACATGGCCATCCCTCTTGGAATTGAAAACAAGCGCCAGGTCTATATCGTGATCGCACTCGCGATCATCATCCTCGGCGCCGGTGGTTACGAGCTCTACAACTCCTTCAGCACCCCATCGACGCCCGTCGTAACCGCGCCGGTTCGTCCCAACACCGCACGCCCCGGCAACGGAACAAATCAGCGGGCAACCACCGCTGCAGGCCCTCAGGCTCAACACGTCGCCAGCAATAATATCGATCCAACTCTGCACTTCGACAAGCTCGCCCAAAGCGAAGACGTGGTCTACGCAGGCACAGGCCGCAACATTTTCTCTGCCGAGTCCGCGCCCGTGATCCCCCAGCCAATAGCGCCGGCGAGACCCAACCCGAACAATGTGGCAGATGCTGTGCCACAAGTGCCGCGTCCGCCCGCGATCGACCTGAAGTACTTCGGCTATTCGCAAAGCCGCGATAAATCCATGCAGGCGTTTCTCGTTCGCGGCGACGACATCTTCCTGGCACGACCTGGCGACATTGTCGATCACCGCTACAAGGTCGACTCCATCATGCCGGGTTCCGTACAGATCACCGACCTCGGCTACAACAACACCCAGACCGTCCCCTTGTCCGTAAACTAGGGTGTGTCAGGGCATGACTTTTAGTCGTGCCGAAGAGTAATTCGAACCAATGAGGGACTTCAGTCCCTAGGAATTCAACAAATCATTCGAATGAATCCGTTTCCCAAAAAACGCCAACCCAATCCTTCCGAAGAAGGCTACATCCTCGTCGCCGTCATCTTCATGATGGCTATCCTCATCCTGTCGCTCGCGATCGCCGTGCCGCGCGTGCGCGAAAGCATCCAGCGCGATCGCGAAGAAGAAACCATGCAGCGCGGCAAGCAATACATTCGCGCCGTCCAGCTCTATTACCGCAAGTTCAACGCCTATCCGCCCAACGTGGACGCGCTGGTCAAGACCAACAACATCCGCTTCCTCCGCAAGAAGTACGTCGATCCCACAACCGGCAAGGATGAGTGGAAATCGATTCAGTTCGGCCAGAACAAGACCCCGCAAGCGATGGGCTTCTTCGGCCAGCCTCTGGCAGCCGCAAACGGCGCAGGCATCGGCCCCAGTGGCGGAAACACGGGCACGACCACAGGAATTGGAGGGACAAGCTCCACCACGAGTAGCGGCCTCTTCAACAGCAGCCCCACCAGCTCCACGGATTCTGGAGCCGGTACGACAGGTCAAAGCGGATCTGCCGGCACCGACGCCAACGGCAACCCCACCTCCGGAACGGGTACGACGCGGAACGACCGGCACCTCCGGCTCTGCATTCGGCTCCTCCAACAATCCCACCGGCAGCGGGCAGACCTTCGGCGGCGCCGGCATCATCGGCTTCTCACCGCAGAGTCCCAAACAGTCCCTGATGATCTACAAAAAGAAAAACCACTACAACGAGTGGGAGTTCCTCTACAGCCCGATGATGGATCAGCAAAACATGGTGGGAGGAAACACTGGCGCGGTCGGCCAGCCTGCGAGCGGAACGACGACTCCCATTGGCAGCGGCACAGGCACTACACCCACTGCACCAACCACCCCCACGACGCCTACAACGCCGCAGCAATAAAAATCGCCCGAACTCCTCCAGACGCAAGAAAGCCCGTCCATCAGGACGGGCTTTCTGCACGCTTCAACCCAGAGGCGCGCTAAACGCTGAACGAAGATCCGCAGCCGCAGGTCGACTTCACCTGGGGATTCTCAAACTTGAAGCCGGCCGCCTCAAGCGTCTCGACATAATCGACGGTGCAGCCGTTCAGGTACATCAAAGAAGTGGCATCGACAAATACCTTCAGGTCATCAAAGTTGAAGACCTTGTCCATCATGCCGGCCTGGTTCTCGAATGCCATCGAATACTGGAAGCCGGAGCAGCCGCCGCCCACCACTCCAATGCGCAGACCGGCAGGAAGCGGATCCTGGGTAGCCATAATCTCGCGTACCTTGGCGATTGCCTGCGGTGTGAGCAAAAGAGGAGCCTTCTTCTCGGTTTCCTGCGTGGGTGCTGTGGTGGTGGTTGCCATGGTTTCTCCCGGTTATTCTGAAATCTTTCCTGATATTACTGTACTTCCCCCCAATGGGCTGTACAAGTCCATTAGTCACATCAACCCGTTGGATGCTTCGCGGGCTGTGAAAGTCGCGTTTTTACCGCAGCCCGTCTTGATCCAACGCCGGCCAGATAGCGTCAATAATCGCTGCATTCTCAATAGATTCTGGCTTCCCTGCTCTTCTCCGAGGTCGCAGAATACCTGTGATTCGCGTCACGAGACGGCCATGACTTTCGGGGCTATGATTTCAGCCGTACAACCCCCGGATCGAGGCAGGACCTCTGAAATCTTTGGATCTTGCCAATAGCTGGGTGGAAACTCACTGGAGGTAACTTTATGACATTTGTTTCTATTATGTGGTCCGTGTGGGGGCTCACGGTCCTGGTGATGGCGATCATGTTCTTATATCGCTCCCGGCTTACCAAGGACGAGGCAGATCAGATCTTCCTCGATGATTCTTTCAAAAATGAGCAGACCGCCCAGCAGGCGATCCAGGATAAGGTCAAGAGATTTCAGCCCTTGATCAAAGTTTCGGAGATCGTTGCCGCTGTCGCAACCCTCTTTGTCATTGGCTACTACGTTAACGACATAATTAATCAGTTCAAATAGAGTGTAGTTGCCCGTCTCCCTCCAAAGAACAAGGGGCAGCCCGTGGGCTGCCCCTTGTTCTTTGGTTCTTTGAGTCCTACTCCACTTCCTGCTTCGCCCGATAACCATCGCGTGCGATGACGTCGTACTTCAGGGGCTTGTGCTTCTCATCCTGAAAGCGCAACGGTTTCCCTTCATCGTCCACCAGTTCCACGCGCAGTTTCCGATAAGTTCCATCCTGTTTCGCGTCGCTCGGGTGATAGACGAGCTCGTATTTTGACCGAATTGCCTTGTTGATATCCGCAAAAATATCCGGCATCTCGCCGACAAATCGCGGCGCAAAGAACATTCCGCCGGTCATCTTGGCAAAGGTCTTCATCTGGTTGTCTGCCTGCAGATAGTCGATATCGCGCATCTGGGCGCCGACGCCTGGACCGCCCTCCGTCATGGCGCGCATTGCGCCCCCCGTCGAAATCGCGAAAATCGTAATATCCGGCGTCGTCTTCACCTTCTGGTAGATCTTGTCGAGAGTGATCTTTGAGAACGTGTCCCGACCCGAAGCAATCAGGATGATGTACTTGTGCCCATCGATACGGGTCAGGCGATCTTCTGCCTCATAAAGCGCATCGAAAAGATTCCGCTCCGAGAAACCTGGAATCACAAGTGATTGAATCGCATTCAGCAGCTGTCGCTTGTCCTGCGTGAAATCCAGCCAGATCTGCGTGCGCATGTCGAAGGTCATCAGCGCCACATAATCCTGCGGCCGCAGTTGCTGCGCAAACTCCCACGCCGCATTCCGCATGTCATAGAGGAAGCTGTAGGTGTAGTTGCTGTTTGCGAACTCGCACAGCATCAGCGCAGTGATCGGCGCTTCCACGCGCTTGAATCCCGTGATCTTCTGCTCTACGCCGTTTTCGTACACTTTGAAATTTGCCGGTTTCAGCCCCGGAACAAACTGTCCCGTCTTCTCCAGCAGCACGCCCACATCCACCGTGACCTCGGGAACATCCACACGCAGCGAATAGTCCCCGGCCCCCTCCGGATTCTTGAACTTCGGTGCCGCTGGAGCGGGTGGCGGCGTGTCGTCGGGCTTGTCCTTCTTTTTGGGCATCGCAATTGCGCCGTTATCGCCGGTAGGTCCACCGGCATCCGGCGCAGTCTGATCGGGCTGCTGCGCAGGCGGATTCGTTTGCGGCTGCGTAGGCGGCGTCTGCTGCGGTTGAGCCGGCGGAGTGCTCTGCGCCAAAGCCAGTGGGGCAAGCGCCAAAGCAGCCAGCAAGAGTAACGAAGCAAAACGGCAACTGCGAGAATCGTACGGGCGAATCGTTGGCATGACGGCCTCTGTGTTTACAGCATAGGGATTGCCCAAAGGAATCGGCAAGCAAAGCAGCACAACTGTCGAAACAACCATCAGCTTCGGGCGTCAAAACCTTAGACGCATGGCAGACAGAACAAAAAAGCAATTCTCCGGCGCAATGCTGCTCCGGTTTAATCTTATAGACGTGAAACCTTGCCCCAAGGCAATCTCGCGCCCGCTTCGAACGCTGACCCAAGCATTGGCTGCCGTCTTGCTCGCCATGGCCTCGGCAGCGTTTCTCCCAGCACAAGATACACCTGCGTCCGCTGGTCCCCCGCCGTCCGGAGGAGGTTTTTACCCCCTCAGCCAGGTCCATCGCGGCCAGATGGCCACCGCCTGGACCGTCTTCACCGGCACCACACCCGAGCCCATGCAAGTCGAAATCCTTGGCGTGCTTCGCGGTGCGCGCGGACCCGGGCAGGACATGATCCTCGCCCAGTTGCATGGCGCGAAGCCCGAATACACCGGCGTCGTAGCCGGAATGAGCGGTAGCCCGGTCTACATCGGCAACAAACTCCTCGGCTCGCTCTCCTACCGCATCGGCCAGTTTGCCAAGGATCCCATCGCCGGCATCACTCCCATAGCGCAGATGCTCGAAGTCAAAGATATGCCAGTCAGCACTCAGTGGGCCTCGGCATCGCCACCCTCCCCTCGCCCGGCAGCGGGAAATGGACTTTCATCCGATGGAATGGATTTTCAAGCCATGGAAACACCGCTGGTCATGAGCGGCTTCCACCCTGAGGCCATTCGCCTCTGGCAAAAAGAAATGGCCGGCACAGGCCTTGATATCGTCGCCGCCGGCGGCGGCAGCGGATCATCGAAGTCCGACGCCGACGGCTCCTTCGGCGCAATCTCTCCTTCGGCAGTTGCCAGCATCGTACCCGGTTCCGCTGTGAGTGCCCAACTCGTCCGAGGCGATCTTGAAATCTCCGCCACCTGCACCGTCACCTACGTCGATCCCAAGCAACTCCTCGCCTGCGGCCATCCCATTCTCCAGGCAGGCACCGTGTCCCTGCCCATGACCACCGCCGAAGTGGTCGAGACGCTGGCCTCGCCCCTGAACGCATTCAAGATCATCAACACCGGCGACCCCATCGGGACCTTCACTGAAGATCGCGACTCGGCGATCCGCGGCGTCCTCGGCGCCAAGCCGCACATGATCCCGGTGCACATCACCGTGCATGGCGAGGGTCCTGACCGCAAGCTGAACATTGAGGTCGTCGACCTGCCTTCACTCACCCCGCAAGCGATTCTCGTGTCGCTCTACGACGCTCTCCTTGAGAACAATCAGAGCAGCCTCGAAACCAGCTACCACGTCACCGGCAATGTCAACATCGACGGCTATCCTCCATCGCCGCTCGACCTCTGGGCCCCAGCCGGCGACCAAGGCTCAGCGCAGCTCTCCGCAGCCATGCAGACCGATCAGAGCTTCGCCCTGCTCTACGCCAATGGCGCGCGTCAGGGTGCGATCAAGGCCGTCGACCTTGATGTGGACTCAATTCCGCGCCGTGCACAGGTTGAACTCGAAACCGCGCGCATCGACTCGAGCGACATCGTTCATGCCGGCGACACTGTTCTGGTTGAAGCTACCGTCCGCCCCTGGCAGCAGCCCGCACGGAACATTCGCATCCCCATCAACCTCCCCCCCGGTATCCCCACTGGAACGCTTCGCCTGCTCGTCTCTGATGCCGGAACCCTCGACCACGCTCTGAATCAGCCGCGCATCACCAGCCGCAGCGTGGACCTCGAAACCGCGCTCGCACAGGCTCGCAGCCAGCATCCCGCTGATCGCATTTTTGTCAGTCTCTTGCTGCCTGACGCCCAGGCCGGCGTAGACGGCCAAACCCTCTCCGCCCTTCCGCTGTCCGTTGCCAACGCCTTGGAGCCTCTGCGCACCGCCAAGGACGTAACGCTCAATGGCGAGTCCGCCGTCGTCGCCGGCTGAAGCTCCTGCGGGCGGCGTCCTTAACGGATTTCAAATCCTCAACCTGCACGTCGAGGCGGGCGGCGGTTTAGACTAGACTTAACCTGCACCGCTTACGTAAATTTGTCGCACTCGTACGGCCCAGGAATTCGGCCCTTTTTTGCGACCCCCAACGAGGACTGCGGAACGATCATGGCCCTAATTCAAGGACTAGCAGCTCACGCAGCGGGCGCCGAGCTTTTGCCTTTTCGCTACGACCCGGTGAACTGGGCGTGCAGGAAGTCGAAATCGGCATCACCCACTGCGGCATTTGTCATAGCGATCTCCACCTGATTTCAAACGACTGGGGAATCAGCCAGTATCCTTTCATCCCTGGACACGAAATCATCGGCACCATCACCGCCGTGGGGCCACAGGTGCGCTCGCTTGAGGTTGGCCAGCGCGTCGGCCTTGGCTGGCAGTCAAACTCCTGCGGCGAATGCGAATGGTGCAGCCGCGGCCTTGAGAATCTTTGCCCCTCGATGGAGGCCACCTGCGTTCATCGCAACGGCGGTTACGCCGACCGCGTGCGCGCCAATGCCCGATTCGTCATGCGCATTCCCGACGCCCTCTCCAGCGAACAGGCCGCTCCCCTGCTTTGCGGCGGCATCACTGTCTATAGCCCGATGCGGGACCACTGTATCAATCCATCGTCCCGCGTAGGCATTGTCGGAATCGGCGGCCTTGGACACATCGCCATCCAGTTCGCGCGTGTCTTCGGCGCGGAAGTCACCGCCTTCTCCACCTCGACTGGCAAGGAAGAAGAGGCTCGTGCACTTGGCGCGCATCACTTCGTGCATTCACGCGAATCCAAATCCATGAAAGAAGTCGCCGGCTCGCTCGACTTCATTTTGAACACTGCCAACGCTGACCAGGATTGGAATGTCTACGTCCAGGCGCTCCGCCCAACCGGCACACTTTGTTTTGTCGGCGTGCCCCCTTCGCCAGTGTCGCTGCAGGCCTTCCCGCTCATTTCCGGCATTCGCACCATCACCGGCAGTCCTATCGGCAGTCCGCAGAGAATGCGCGAGATGCTCGATGTCGCCGCCCGCCACGGAGTCAAGGCCACCACCGAAGCCTTCGCCATGGCCAAGGCCAACGAGGCCATCGAAAGAGTCAAGAAGAACAAGGTGCGCTACCGCGCCGTCCTCGCCAACTGAATCGAACGGGCGCCGCGCAGGCGCCCATCGATTTTGTAGCGAAGAAAACTCCTGCGCTTGCAGGGCCTATTGCATTGCCACAGGAACTTGCTTGCTCTTCAGCCCTTCCGACACCCGTCGCAGCAGATCCTGCGGATGCAATGGCTTGTTCAGCAGGGTGAAATGATGGCCGTTCTCGCGTGCACTTGCCAGCAGATCGGCTGTCGATGCCTGTCCGGAGAAAAGAATAATCTTGCACTCGGGGAAGATCCGCCGCACCGAGATCGCAAGTTCAATTCCGGTCATGCCCGGAAGAACCACGTCCGTAATCAGCATCGCCGGAGGCGTTAGGAGCGCGGTTTCCAGGGCGCTGTCTCCATCGTATTCGGCCACTCCGTGATATCCGCTTCGAGAGAGTATCTCAGCCAGAGTGTCTGCAATCACGCTCTCATCGTCAACAACCAGGACCACGGGGCGATGATCTCCAGCCTTTCTCTGCTCGGTATCTGCGGGGACTTCCCTGAGCGGAACGGTCGGAAAAATCTTGACCTTGCTCATGTATATTCACCTCTCGAATTCAACCTAGCAGGTATTTTTCGTACGGGGAATCTCTTTGAGATCACGCTCTAAATGCTTACAATATGGAGAGTTATATGACATTCCTAGGCTAACGCTAGATATTTCGACATGTTGATTGCAGTACGGATTAGTATTAGGATAGCTTTACGGTGGTTTAGCCATACGTTAAGAGCACGTCTCCCGAACGATGAGGAGAAAAACCCCATCCCGAGGATGCTTCCCATGGCCACGAATCCGAATTCTGATGCGCCGTCAATGAATTACCAATCGATCAAACAAATTGACGTCCCAAAAGGACGAGATGGCAAGCACAAGCAAATCGTCACCCAGCTCCTGAGCGACATTGAACAGCTGGAGCCCGACCGCGCGCTCAAGATCCCACTTGAAGCACTGCCCGACAGTAAGGAAAACATCCGCTCAGCTCTGAATCGCGCCACTCACCAGAAGGGCATCGAGGTCGCGACGTCGAGCGACGCCGACTTCCTCTACATTTGGAGAATTTCAGACACCGCTTCCTGATCCAATCCCGAGAGATCTCGTGACGGCAGAGCGAACCACAAATTCCGTCCGCATCGACAAGTGGCTGTGGGCTGCGCGCTTCTTCAAGACGCGCGCCCTCGCCTCAAAAGCCTGCGACCTGGGCCGCATCCGCTCCAACGAAATCGAAGCCAAGCCCGCACGCGATGTACGCGTCGGCGATATGCTGCACGTTAAGAACGAAGGCGGCGAATTTCACATCGAGGTTTTGCAGATCAGCGAGATCCGCGGTCCGGCCGCGGTGGCGCAAACCCTCTACCACGAAACCGAAGCCAGCAAGGAGCAACGCCTGCGCGAAGCCGCCGAACGCAAGGCGATGCAGCAATACGCTCCCCTGCCTGAGCGCCGTCCCTCCAAGCGCGATCGGCGCCGCATCATCCAGTTCCGCACCGGACAATGAACCTTGCGGCGCAAGAAGTGTCATCCTGAGTGCCGCAAGCTTGGGGCCCCGCAGACGAGAGTCTGCGGGGTAAGCGGCGCGAAGGATCCGCTTTAATTTGTCGGGGGCTGCGACTGCCATTCGCTCAGCCCCCGCACGCCCGCCCCGCTTTAGTAGACTCAACGTCAGAATGGTTGCAGCAAAACTTCCAACTCCCCGTCTCCTGTTCGCGTTCGGCTGCGCCGCTTTTGCGGCAACTTTCGTGATCCCACCCCTCGTCGCCCAGGGAACACATCTCTGGACTCAATCGCGTATTGACGAATTCGAAAAAGGAACGCCGCAGGGCGTTGCCATCGGCAATAACGGCCATCTGCGCGAAGGCCCCGGTCTTACCGACTTCCTCACCACGCCTTCGACATTCGTGTGGTCTGTGGCCGTAGACAAAAACGGCACGCCATACCTCGGCACCGGCTCGCCGGCCACGGTTCTCCGCGGAAGCGCACAGAAGGACGGCAAACCTGCCACGCTCTTCGAATCGCGCGACGTGAGCATACAGGTCGTGCGCATCGGTCCCGACGGCTCCCTCTACGCCGCCACGATTCCCAGCGGCAAAGTCTACAAGCTGAATCCCAACGCAACAGCGAAGCAGGACGAGTCCAGCGCCAAAGTTGTTTTCGACGCAGCCAAGGCAGAGAACTCAGACAGCACATCAGAATCCACCTCGAGCCGCGAATCAAAATCGCACTACATCTGGGACATGACCTTCGACGCCGCCGGCAAGCTCTACATCGCAGTTGGCGGACCCGGCGCCATCTATCGCGTCGATCCCTCCAAACCTGACGCCAACCCTGAGGCATTTTTCAAGAGCGACGAACAGCACATCCGCGCGCTCGCTTGGGACGCGAAAGGCAACCTGATCGCCGGTTCCGATGGCTCGGGCCTCGTCTATCGCATCAACCCTCAAGGAAAAGGCTACGTGCTCTTCGAAGCCCCGCGCCGAGAGATCACTTCCGTCGCTGTCGCCGCCAATGGCACCATCTTCGCATCGAGTGTCGGCGACAAGAGCCACAATCCCCTCCCACCGCTTCCCGTGCAAGGCGTGGGAACCATCACCTTCACCATCGTGCAGCCGGGCTCGCTGCAGGCCGCCAATGCCAGCACTTCCACACCTGAAGGCACTGAGATCTACGCCATCGCTGAAGACCAGGCCCCTCGCAAAATCTGGTCGAGCAGAGACGACATCGTCTACGCCCTCGCCGCACAATCTGACGGCCTGCTCGCCATCAGCGGTAATCGTGGACACATCTTCCGCATCCAGCAAAACGGCGACTACGCCGACGTCGCCCATGTCGAAGCCCAGCAGGGCCTGGCCCTTGCAGAAATCCATGGCAGCGCCGGTAACGCTGTTCTCATCGGCACCGGGAACACCGGCAAGCTCTACTCTCTAGGCAAGTCCGAGACCCATGAGTACGCCAGCGATATCCTTGACGCTGGCGCATTCACCCGCTTTGGCCGCATCGAAGTCGACCCCGATTCAGAGAACTACGAAATCGTCACCCGTACCGGCAACGTCGAGCAACCCGTTCGCGGTCGCGGCGACTGGGGCTGGTCCGACTGGCAACCGCTTAGAGATGGTGCCGTCCAATCGCCACCCGGCCGCTTCCTGCAATGGAAAGCTGTACTGCGCGCAGGCGGTACACTTGCAGGCGTAGGCGTGAACTATCTCCCCGTTAACGCCGCACCCGAAATTGATGACATGGTTGTCGCTGTCGGCGCCCGGCTCAACGCGCAAAACTCCGTCGCAAACCAGCAGCAGACCGTCAACATCAGCTTCCCTTCATCAAATCAGCAAATGGTCGTTCCCGTTGACACCGGAAGTGCCAACACCCCACTCCCGGCCGTCAAAGACCGCACTGCCGTCACCGTCCGCTGGGCGGCTCATGACGACAACGGCGATGACCTCGTCTACTCGCTCTATCTCCGCGGCGACGGTGAACATGATTGGCATCTCCTGAAAGACGGCATCACCGAAAAAGCCTACAGCTTCGACGCCGCGCTCATTCCCGACGGCGGATATCGCGTCAAAGTCGTGGCATCCGATTCCCCCTCCCACAATCCCGGCGAAGCCCTCTCCGACTCCCGGGAAAGCGAGCGCTTCGAAATCGACACTACGCCCCCGGTCGTCAGTAATCTGCATGCTGAAGAAGCCTTGGCCAGATGCGTGCAGGCGCCCTGCCCCGCTCCGATCCGCGTAACATTCGACGCAGAGGACGCAGCATCGCCCATCGCTCACGCCGAGTACGCACTCGATGCCGGCGCGTGGCAGTACATCGATCCCATTGGCAAGCTCTCCGATTCCAGGCGCGAGCACTACGATTTCCAGATCCCCGCCTCAGCCGTCGGGGTCAAAACCGGCGAACACCTTATCACCGTGCGCGTCTACGACCGTCACGACAACATCGGCGTGGCCAAAGCCGTCTTCGGCGCGTCCACAGCAAAGTAAGCAGGCACGAAAGTAAGAAGCAGCCCGAAGGAAAAAAGCAAGATGCGATTTGAGCTCTATGTGGCGGCGCGTTACCTCAAAGCCAAGCGGCGGCAAGCCGTCGTCGGCGTGGTCACCGCCATCTCCATCGCCGGAGTCGCCGCCGGAGTTGCCGCGCTTATCATCGCTCTCGCCATCACCAACGGCATGCGCCGCGACCTGCAGGATCGTCTCGTCGCCTCCAGCGCGCACATCCAGCTGATGCGCGTGAAGAATGACGGTATCCGCGACTGGCGGCCGCTCGTAGAAAAGCTGTCCAGGCTGCCCCACGTCATCGCCGCCGCGCCCGAACTCGACGAGCAGGTCATGGTGGCTCGCGGAGCCCGCGCTGGCTACGCGCTTATCGAAGGCGTCGTGCCAGGACAGGAGCAAAAAGTCAGCAGCGTCCTTTCCAACGCTCCCGCCGGCTGCTGTGCGCGCCCTCGATCCAGCGCCTCCACCTGCCGATCCCGCAAACGCCGAACTGCCGCCTGTCATCCTCGGCAAAGACCTGGCGGATTCGATCGGCGCAAACGTTGGCGACTCCATCCTGCTAGTCAGCCCGCAAGGTGATCTCACGCCGGTCGGGGTTGTCCCCAATGTCCGGCATTTTCGGCTAGCAGGCATTTATCACACCGGCTTTTATCAGTACGACTCGGCATGGGGCTTCGTCCGTCTTGCCGACGCGCAGCGCCTGTATGACGAACCCGACCTCGTCTCCGTCATCAGCTTCAAAATCGACGATCTCAACAGCGCTCCTCAGATTGCAGAACAGATCGAAGAAGCCGCCGGCACCGGTTTCATGACGACCAACTGGATGGAGCAGAACCGCGAGCTTTTCCGCGCACTCAAGCTCGAGCAGATCGTCACCTTCATTGTCATCACCCTCATCGTGATCGTAGCCGCGCTCAACATCCTCATCGCGCTCACCATGATGGTGATGGAGAAAACCCGCGACATCGCCGTCCTCATGAGCTTCGGCGTCGATCCCGGACAGGTGCGCCGTATCTTCCTGCTGCAAGGCTTGCTGATCAGCGTCGTCGGAACCCTGCTCGGCCTCATCCTCGGCTACATCGGCGCGTGGGCCGGGAGCCACTATCACATCCAACTCTCACCTGACGTCTACGCCATCGACACGCTTCCCTTTGCGCCAAGATGGCTCGATGGATTGCTCGTCTCCGCAGTCTCTATTGGAATCTCGCTGCTTGCTACGCTGTATCCATCCTCGACCGCCGCCCGCATCCGTCCAGCCGAGGCACTGCGCTACGAATAGCCGCGCCGCTTTTTCAATCTCCGCCGTAACGCCAGAGTCAGTTAGATTGCGTGGACGAAGCAACTGCTATTGCTTCTCTTCGGTCGCAGTGACCTCGGTCTTCTCTCTTTCGAAATAGAACCGAAGCATCCAGACGCTCCGCCTGGGACCGCCGTTCCGCATCGGCGGCGTAAATTCCCATGACAATGCTGTCCGTTGTGCAAGTCTGGCGAAATAATTCCCGGGGCCCGGCGACACATATGAGACATCGGCCACCCTTCCCTCTTCATTCACCGAGACGCGTATCAGGACTTCAACAGGTCTGCGCATCCCGCTGAGGGCGCCCGGCGATACGGCGGGCAGTACTCGTTTTGAAACTTCACCATCTGCATTCTCCGCAACGGGCGCGTGGCTCGCTCCCGATGGTTCCGGCTGCTTTGGTGCGGGTTCGCTCACCGATGGCGCGCTTTGCGTTTCAGCCGCCGGAGCGTCGGCAGGCTGCGTTTCCGTCTGAGGCTGACTGGCGTCAGGCTCCGTTTGATTTGCCACCGGCGGAGCGGGAGCAGGGGCAGGGGCAGCGGCTTGCTGCTGCGGCACAGGCGGAGTAACGGCAGGCGCACTCTGATTCGCCGTTGCTGCCGGAGCGTTCATCATCTGGTATTTGCGCACCAGCAAGAACGAGACAATCGCAATCACTGCGAGAAGGACAACGACATACGGGATAACCCGAAACCGGTGCAGCGGCGTCTCTTCGAAGTGCGTGAGCGACTTGGAGAAAAGGGCCGGTTCGGTAGTCTCTTCCGCGTCGATTTCTTCTATGCGCGAAGGGAGTTTTGCCGGCGCGTCTTTGATCGGAATCTGGCTTGCCGGGGCTGGCGTCGCAGCAGGCACAGGGATATCTGCTTTGGCTGTGACCGGACTTTCGGAGACCGGGATCGAATTCTCGGAGAGCGAGATGCATTTGCTCGCGTCCAGTCGTTCCAGGACGGACTCAATTGTGCACCGGCGAAGAGGATCGACTCGAAGACAGTTCTGCACAATCTCTCTAAAGGGACACGGCAGTGCTTCCGTGACCGTGGGATCCTCATTGCGCGATGAGTCCCAGGAGAGCGGTACCCCGGTCATCGCTTCCCAGATGGTCATACCAACCGACCACACATCTGCCGCCGCGGTCACCACACCATGCTGGAGTTCGGGCGCATCGTATTTGCCGGTTCCCGGGACACTCCTTTTGGCCGGGCCCGCAACTAGCAAATCGGTCATTGCCAGCTTCGGCTTTAAGTCGGCCAACTGGATGTTTGATGGATTTACAAAACCGTGGACGACACCGTTCTTGTGAAGGTAGGAAAGCGCGTCAAGAACCGGATTGAAGATTTCCTTCGCCGGGTCTGCTTTCAGCCTTCTGTCTTCAATCATCTTTGAAAGAGTCGCGTAGGGGCGCTCCGTGACAATGTATACCAGGTCACTGTGATCGATGACGCATCGACCCGCCGCAAGCACCTTCGCTAAATGCGGATGAGACAGGGTCATTGCGAAAGTCCACTGCGCGATGAATGCGTCTGCCTCGACGCCGCCCGCCAGATTCAGTTGAATAACGGCTTCCTGCAATCCCTGCAGGACGGTAAGAAACGAGCAGGAAGTCCCGGCGCCCTCCAACCACTCCAGGAGCGGAAATCGCCCCTCGACAACGCGCCCCTCCCACCCGTTGCCAAAAACCATCCCCATGGGAACCAATTCTATCCAAAGGCACAGTGATGTCTCGCCTGCTTACTTTCCCAGTCGCATTTTTTGGTAATGTACTGCGGAGAACGTCCCGTCTATGTCGTGCTTTCTCTTGATTTATTGTTGAAACCGATTGAATTGAAGGCAATAACTCCTCAGCTGGGGCTCGAGCGAAACCAGGCCGATAGCCCTTCGGCCGGAGATTCCCGGTTCAAAGGATTGCCCGCACCATCTCATACTCCGTAATAGCCGGGTCGTTCTGATACGCCTGCGTCATTCCCCGTCATCCCGAAACCCATGCGTTCATAGAATGCGATCGCACCGTGATTGACGCTCGTCACCATCAGCTTTACCTCGCGCATCTTTCGCGATTGCGCCCATTCGACGACTGCGTCAATCAATCTTCGCCCCACGCCTTCCCGCCGAACATCTGGAGCCACCCACATCGAAACCACGTGCGCGCGATGCGCATCCTGCTCCTCCGCAAAAACTGAAAACCATACCGCACGCCCGCTCCCCGTCAAACGCGAGAAATCCGGCGGATCCATCGCTGCTACCAACGCACTGAGCGCTTTCTCCATTCCTCATCTGGAAGTTGCGATTCCTTCGCGAAGTGCTTGAGAAAGCCGTGGGCGAATCCTGCAAAGCACGCAGGCGAACGTCTTTGAAGACGAGAGCAGCCTCAGGCGTAATACGCTCAATAACGATCAATGCAACTCCGCATGTACAGCTGGATTTACTGCGGCGTGATAATTCCGCCAACCGCATGTCGCCGCGGCAGCACGATACCGCGATGATCCACGTCAGCCGGTGGAGTCTTTGTAGTCGAAGCCGACAACTCGGCACGCTCTATCAGCGCGCCTCCGCAGGCAGGACACCAGTCCGCCTTCGTGTCCTCCGCCAGCACAGCGTGGCAATGTGTGCAGATCCGTTCCATGCAGCCAGTCTACCCAATTCTCGGAGTAGCCGGGACTCTGGTTCCCTTCTTCAGGTACTCGGCAATCGATCGCGCCCACGCCCGAATCCAATCCCAGTCGCGAATATCCGAAGCCGGCAGCTTCCTCATTGGATTGCCGGGCAGCTTCATCACCAGGCTGAATGGGAACGGCAACTTCAGGTGCTGCGGATCAAAGCTTCCACCGATCACGCGAACATCGGCAGGGTGAATCCACGGATATTTCGCAAGCTCCTTCCGCACCTGATCCTCAGCCGCCAGGAAATGCTTGGGGTCCCTCTCGGTCGGCCCCAGCGCAAAAATCCACGGCCGTTCATTCCCCAACTCCCGCTGAAACCGAACCACAAACCTGTGAAATTCCTTGGGAAAATGCCCGACATACAGGGCAGCGCCGAGAATCACCGATGTGTCGTCCGAAATTGATTCCACGTCGACCATCGGCTTCACATCCACTGGGATGCCGGCCTCTTGCATAGTCAATCCCATCGCCTCGGCCACATCTTCCGTCGATCCGCTCCGTGTGACATACGCGATCAGCACTTCGGGCTGCATAATCCCCTCCGTGGTACGCAATTCTGAGCCATTTGCGCTTTGCGGGGCGTGCCCGCGGTCACATGGTGAAGCGTCGTCACTACGCGTTGCAGAAAGTCTGGCTTTTGAATGCTTTACGGTCTCCCGGTACACTAGATAAATGCATCCCCCCGTTCGCCTCGTGGCGATCGACATGGACGGCACTCTGCTGCCCACCTTCAGCCAGACCATCAGCCCGCGCAACGTACAGGCGCTCAGGGCAGCGCAACGATCCGGCATTACCGTTGCCATTGCCACCGGTCGCCGCACGGCCTACACGGCTCCCCTGCTCGAAGGCCTCGGCCTGCAAGCGGATATGCCCCTTATCACGTCCAATGGAGCAGTGACTCGAACCCTCGACGGCAGCCCCCTCGACCGCTCTCAACTCGAAGCCCGGGTGGCGCGGGGCCTCTGCGGACTGCTCCGTCCCTTCGGAACACTGGTCTTTACCTTCGACCAGGTAGGCCACGGCGAATTGGTCCTCGAAGATTTTGAACAGGCACATCAGAGAATCGCGTTGTGGGTTGAAGCCAATCGCGACGCTATCGATATAGTCAAGCCTCTCGAAAATGCGCTCGAAGATGGCAATGACCCCATTCAGGGCATGGTCACTGGTGGCCTCGAAAAAATGCGCCTCGCCGAGCAGGCCCTCAAATCCAGCGAATGGAGCAGCTTCTGCGAGGCGGTCCGCACCGAATACCCCGCACGCGACCTCTCCATCCTCGATCTGCTTCCCCCCGGAGTCTCAAAAGGATGGGCCCTCGAGCGGCTCGCTGCGCGCCTCGGCGTCGACCGCAAAGAGACCATGGCCATCGGCGACAACTGGAACGACGTCGATATGCTTGAATGGGCCGGGCAGGCCGTCTTGATGTCCAACGCTGCGCACGATCTGCGCACCCTCGCCAAAACCCGCGGCTGGAAGCAAACGCCGCCCAATGACCAGGATGGCGTAGCCGTGACTTTGGAGATGGCCGTGGCAGGCCGCACCTCTGCTAAAGTCTGAACCAACAGGAAATCCGTTTTGCGTCTACCTCTTCAAATCGTCGCCATTGTCCTTGCCTTCGTCCCTCCGGCCTTCGCCGCTGAGCGCGTTCTTCTCGCCAATGGATTTGATATGCACTGCAATCACCACACGCAGTCGGGCTCCATGATCCGTCTCTACATGAACCCCGGCGAGAGCAGCTATATCGAACTCCGTCCCGAGGAAATAGCGAGTTTCGAGACTGTCCCCGATTCTCCGCCTGTCTCTCTGGCTTCAAACACTGCCGGGCCCCGTACCGACACAAGACTCAACCCCGCGGACCTCAACGCAATGCTCGCAACAGCCGGCCAGCAGCACAACCTAGACGCTGACCTGCTCGCAAGCGTCGTCAAAGCGGAGAGCAACGGCAACACCCACGCCGTCAGTCGCGCCGGTGCCCGCGGCCTCATGCAACTCATGCCCGGAACCGCCGCCGAACAAGGCGTCGACGACAGCTTCCGTCCCGACGAAAACGTCCGTGGCGGCTCCGCGTACCTCAACGACTTGCTCGTGAGATACCACGACAACATCGCCCTCGCCCTCGCCGCCTACAACGCTGGCCCCGCCGCCGTCGACAAATATCACGGCATCCCGCCTTACCGCGAGACCCGCGCCTATGTAGCCCGCGTCATCCACGAGTTCAACCGCCGGGTGCTCGCCCGCCAGGTGTATGCGCACGTCGGCGGCTTTCCTTCCGTGGATCCTGCCTCAACCCCAAGCCAATAAACTCCGCTCTGGCCGCGCGAAAACAAGATCCCTCAAGACGCCGCGCCCTAGGCCATAGAATGAAGAAGTCGCTTAGAGTAATGGAGATCGCTTGAAGAAACGACAACTGATTCTGGGTCTGGTGGTTCTCTTGGCGCTGGTTGGACTGGCTGCCTATGGTCAGCACCGTTACCCAATCGATTGGCGCGAAGTCCTCGTTCAGTTGCAGCAGGCCAGATGGAGCAATGTCGCTATCGGGATTGCTTGCATTTATATCGGCTATGTCTTCAGAGCCTTCCGATGGGCGTGGTTGCTGCGCCACAACAAGAAGATTTCGCCGGCGACTCTTCTCGGGACCCAGGTGATCGGCTTTACTGCCGTGGCTCTCATCGGCCGAGTTGCCGATCCGGTCCGCCCATACCTCGTGGCAAAGAAGACGGACCTGCCTCTGAGCTCGCAATTCGCGGTTTACATCGTCGAACGCCTATTCGACGCCGGCACGATGGCGCTGATCTTTTCTTCTGCAATTCTGCTTACAACGTGGTTCGGTGCAGCCGGGACTCTGCCTCATCCAGAACTTGTGAAAAGGTCGGGCTACTGGGGTATGGCCGGCACGCTTGCGGGCGCGCTCTTCCTCGTCGCGGTTCGATTTGCAGGTGGCGTGGTGGCTTCGTTTCTCGAGAATGTACTCGGGATGGTGTCGAAGAAAATTGGCCATGCGGTCGGCGACAAGATCCGCGAATTCCAAATCGGACTGGACACCATGCGGTCGTTTTCCGATTTTGCGGTGGCCGCCGCGCTGTCCATCGGCATGTGGCTTCTCATCGCCCTGGCTTATCTGATGACGACGCGAGCCTTTGTTGCAAGTCCGCAGCTTGCCGCAATGACGCCGGCAAAGTGCGTTCTACTGATGGTCGTGAGTGGCGTCAGCAGCATTGTTCAGTTGCCTGTCGTCGGCTGGTTCACACAGATTGGCCTGGTAGCCATCGCTATCTCACAATTCTTCGGCGTGGCGCGCGAGGCGGCTACCGCCTGCGCCGCAACCATCCTCCTGGTCACGTTTATCTGCATCATCCCCGTTGGCCTCATCTGGGCGCAGTTTGAGCACGTCAGCCTGCGCAAGGTGGCCCACGAAAGTGAAGTAGCCGAAGAAATCGCCGTCGAAAGCCCCGCAACTAACGCGGCTGAGTAAGCACCGCAGATTCGTCCGGCAATGCCTCCGGCTGCGAAAACTGCAGGCTCTCCGGCGCCACCGCGCCTCCCGTCATCAGCATGCTCATTGCCTGCTCCATCGTCAGATCCGTGATGGTCACCCGGCTCAGCGGTAGCAGTTGCAGAAACGCCGATGTCGGATTGATCGCATTCGGCAGCAGAACCGCCGCGAGTTCCTCGCCGGTATTTGAGTCGACCATCGTGCGCGTCAAAAACCCGATGCTCTTCTGTCCGGCAATCGGAAAATCTACCAGCACTACCCGCTGATTCGTGTCCTTCTTCGCCATCATCGAGTCCAGCAATTGCCGCACCGACGTATACACCTTGGCCACAAACGGCAGCCGCTCCAGCAGCGACTCAAACAGACCGAACGCCTGCCGGCCGATCACGAGCGAGGTCACGCGCCCAAGCACATACAGCACCACCAGCGTCAACACAACCGCCAGCACCGACTGCGCCCACGGCTGCGCCAGCCCTTCCTCAGGAAAGACCGAGGTCAGCACATGCACCAGCGGCAAACCGGCCTTCGCCAGGTTCCCAAGCACAAAACTGAATACCAGCCAGGTCACAAACAGCGGCCCAATCGTGATGATCCCAGCCAGAATATTGCGCTGCAGACTCCGCAAAGGACGTGCAATTACTCGTTTCACACTTGGCTCCTGCTCCAAAGCATACGAGAATTGCGTCCCGTTTTTTCAGAATTGGGCTTTCCTGCACCTTCCCCTATAGTGAAGAGAACGGTGCTTCATGATTGATCCCATTGGTCCAGATCCAACCAACCCCATCGCACCTGCTCGGCAGGTAGCTGAAGTAGTCCCTGAATTCGCGGCTCCGGAATCGATGTCCCCACTCAGGCCAAAGATCCGTCACGCCAACTACGACAGTCCGGAAGCACTGTCCAGGCCAGTTCCGCCTCCTCAACCGGTCGCAGCCGTTCTACCGCCTCCAACCTACAAACCGGCTCCAATTCCAACAGCCTTGGCCCGCTCCGCACCCAATCCACAAAAACCCTCCAGGTTCGAACGCGCCATTGGCATTGCAAAAACGGTTCTTCCGCTCGTCGGCAAGATGCTCCCGCTGCTCGAAGGTAATGTCGTCGGAGCCGCATCCAATCTGCTCAATCACCCTGCACAGCAGGTGAATCTCCGGCCGTTGGAAGAGTCAATCTCTCGCCTCCAGGCTGATCACCGCGCCCTCGCCTTCCACACCAGCGAGCAGAAACGTACCCTCCGCCGCCTCGAAGACGACTTCGCCGCGCTCCAGGAATCTGTGCAGAAAAATGCCGCCGATCAGGCCGAGTTGATTGAACATGTCGCCAAACTCGCCAAACGTACCTCTTCCTTCATGCGCCTCGTCGTGATCCTCTTGGTCGTCTCCATCCTGTTTTCAGCCCTGCTATGCATACGGATTGCCTACCTCATTCGTTTCTAAGTGACAACCCTCTGCCCCAAACAGGGCCCTACTGACCCCAAACTGTCCATCTCACCCAAATCCCGCCCCGTTTCTCTAGATTTTGATGTAGACAACAATGATTTGCTTATCGTGAATATGTTTTAAATCTCCCTACTCACCTTTTACGATCTTCGTGATGCAAAACATTGCCAGTCGTCTTATGGCGGGACTAGTATTCCCGGTAGTTCAATTGGGGATCATTTGCCCTGTGTCGAACCGCTGTTCACACTGAGTTCACAGAGCTTCACTAACGAGCGGCGCTTACCCGCGTGCGCACACGGAGTGCCTCCATATGGCATGGTATGCCTATTGCATTGGTGAAAAACAAGCCTTCCCTGAACTAGCACGCCACCGAAAACCCGTTCCGCTCGAAGCAGTCCACGGAGTAAGCGGAAATCAGGTTTTCCTCTACCCAGCCAGTGACCTCGCCATTATCGTTAGCGAACACAACCCGGCAGAAAGTTTGAACCAGAAATCGGGTGTGGATCATGCAAGAGTCATCGCTGATTGCTTCAAGCACTCTACCGTCCTTCCTTTCCGCTTCGGCACCATCTTCAGTGACGACGAAAGCCTTCGAAAATCCATCCGGTCTAACCAGCGACAGTTCCTCGGTAACATCGACAAGCTGCGCGGCAAAACCGAGATGCACCTCAAGATCCTCGTCGACGACTGCGCTTGCGGTCGCGAATTGACCCAGCTCCCGGCAGACAAAGTGGGGCGTGGTTATTTGACCAATCTGCGCGAAACGGCAGCGCGCCAGCGGGAACGCCAGACCAGAGCCCGCGCGGTCAGCTTCCAGATGCACCGCCTCTTCATGCCACTTGATGAAGAAGTGAGCTGTCGCCTCACCGAAACCGGAAAGATGGTACTCGATATCGCCCACCTGATCGATCGCAAGTACGTGGAGCGCTACCAGAACAAATTCACCACCACCTGCGCCATGATGCGCGACTGCCAGATGCAGGTATCCGGCCCCTGGCCTCCGTATCATTTCGTGCACCGCCTCACCCGCGGCGCACACATCCCGGCGCAGCCCACATCTGCGGAGACAGTCACGACTGTGGCGACATCAACGCCTCAGCCCGTAGCCGCAATGGTGTAACCAACTTGCTAGATCAACCCAAAAGCCCGGCTTCGGCCGGGCTTTTAGCTGTCTGAAGCGTGGTCAGGAACATCGCATAGCGACCAGGCCAAGCCTCTCCCCAATCAAAACGCCCTCACCAGGTTCGATTTGTGAGGGCGCCTTCTTGTTGGTTCAGGTTTCTGAAGTCCGAGTCTTACGCCGCCACTTCCACTTCAGCGCTCAGCGCCTCGATCGCCGCGAGGCAGTCGTTGCGGCTAACGTCGTGATGTGTAACTGCCCGGATCGCATTCGGCCCCACTGTGCTCATCAATATGCCGCGAGCCCTCAATCGTGCCACAAGTTCTGCCGCACTCACCTCACCAATGAGCTTGAAGATCACGATATTCGTCTCGACCGAATCGACGTCGATCTCCACGCAGTCAAGATGCGAAAGTGCCTCCGCAATCAGCCGCGCATTCGCATGATCCTCATGCAGCCGCGCTGGCATCTGCTCCAGCGCGATCAACCCCGCCGCCGCCAGCACGCCCACCTGCCGCATTCCGCCGCCCAGCGCCTTGCGATAGATCCGCGCCTGTTCCATCAGTTCCGCCGATCCCACCAGCATCGACCCGACGGGCGCACAGAGTCCCTTTGACAGGCAGAACATGACGGTATCGAACCCGCGCGTCAGCGTCTTGACATCGACGCCCAGCGCAGTTGACGCGTTGAATATTCGCGCGCCATCCAGGTGCACTGGCAGCTTGCGCTCTTTTGCGTTCGTCCAAATCTCTTCCATCACCGCCAGGGAGGTGCAACGCCCGCCGGTAAGGTTGGCCGTGTTTTCAATCTCAATCAAACCCGTCGCTGCACGAAACGATCCGCGCTTGTAGATCACCGGCTCGATATCCGCCCACGTCAACGTTCCGCGCTCTGTCGGCACCGCGCGCACCAGGCAGCCTGAGAACACCGCCGTCGTCGCCATCTCCCAATCGAGAATGTGCGAGCGCGATTCACAGATCACTTCCTGTCCCGGCGCGGTCAGCAGTCGAATCGCAATCTGATTCCCCATCGTGCCCGTCGGCACAAACAGCGCATCCTCGCGCCCGAAGATCTCCGCAGCACGCTTTTCCAGCAGATTGACGGTCGGATCCTCGCCGTACACATCGTCGCCCACCTCGGCCGCCGCCATCGCCGCGCGCATCTCCGGCGTAGGCCGCGTCACCGTATCCGAGCGCAAATCAATCAACTCAGCCATATCGCTTCTCGAGTCACCTCCGTTATTCCCTATTCCCTGTTTCTAAGGAATCTGCGCCATCGGCAATTCCATCACCGGCGTCACTTTCCCGTTCGTTGACGCGTAGGCCCACATCCCGTGAAAGTTCTCGCGCAACCCCGGCTGCGCCTTCAGCAGTGCGCCCAGCACGGCAATTGCTTCGGTCCGCGCAACTGCAGGATCGCCTGTTCCTGTCGAGTCATACGTCACGCCCAGGTCCGGCTCATGCAGCGATGCATCCAGCCGAATGCCCTCAATCTTCCAGGTCCGGTCGCCGCTGGTCACCGAATACGGAAACGTGTCCTCCGTTGGCCCGCCCTTGATCTGCGACTGCTCCTGGATCAGCTTGTCGAGGTTTGGCGATGAGAGGAAGTCCACCGGCAGTTCCAGGTAGCGCGCCGCGTCGTAGCAATACCATGCTGCCCATGGCAGGTTGCTGTGCGCCAGTTCGCGCGCACGCGTCCAATACCACACTCCGTCATGCCCGTCGAAGGCGCCCTGCCGCGCTGAAAATCCGCCTAGTTTCCAGCCCGAAGCACCTGTTGTATCCCACGCCAGCACAAATCCCATCTGCCCCGCTAATGCCGATCCCGCCGCATCCGAAAGCAGCACTGCGTACTTTCCCGGCGGCAGCGCATGCATGCTGATCGTCACGGTCATCGATCCATTGGCATTCGAGCAGAAGAATTGCGTGTCCGATGGCGACGTCAACGTGCTCGCATCCAGCAGATACACGTTGCGGAGCTGAACCTTGCCGCCCTTAACCAACGGCGCAGCCTGCTCCACGGCCCCACGAATCCCGTCCCATTGCCCCGCCAGGGATGGGAGCAGCACCGTCTGCAGCGCGCTCGTATCCTGTCGCAGCACGGCATCGGAAAGCTGCTCTCCCAGGGATGCCAGCGTGCCACGGTCTTCCGGCGTCAATGCCGACTGCGTTGTGCAACTTGCGGCGAATCCTGCCGCTGGCGCCGCGATCAAAGTCGCGGCGATGAAATTCCTCAAGCAGAGGCGCATCCGTTGCGTTTCCTCTCTCCGGCGAAAACTCTATGAGCGTTCGACGGCCACTGATAGTCTAATGCAGTGGGGTGGTTCGAATCCGGTCCCGCCGGGTGCGCCCGACCCCATTGAACTGATTCTCATGCGTACATTTGCGGCGCTGCAATTCCGCGTTCCCCCACCTTCCACTTGGCAGTGCGTGGTGCTATCCGGCGCGTTCTTCGCCGTCAGCCTTGCTTGCAGCTCATTGAGTGTGGCGCAGTCAACCTCACCCGGCACTCAACAACCGCACGCGAAGCAACCACGCTCCCATAAAGCATCCGCGAAACAGCAATCCGCTCCGGCCCAGGTCCCCCAAACACCCGCTCCGCCTCCCGTGCCCGACTGGCCGGTGAATGACAAGCCCAATCCCGCGTCGGTCGTATGGGATGCCACTGGCCTGCGCATTAATGCCTCCAACGCCAGCCTCCAGCAGATTCTCAGCGAGGTCTCTACTGAGACGGGCACGAAGGTCGAAGGTATGGGTGCCGACCTGCGCGTTTATGGAAATTACGGTCCCGGTCAGGCGCGCGATGTGATCTCGCAGCTTTTGCAAGGCTCCGGATACAACGTGCTGCTTGCGGGCGACATTGGCCACGGCGCTCCGCGTGAAATTGTCCTCAGCCCCCGCCAGTCCCGCTCTCCGAGTGCTGCGCCCAACTCCATGAATCGTCCGCAGCCTGACGGAGATGAGGACATTTCCGAGCAGCCGGAGGAGCAACCTCAACCCCAGGCTCCAGTTCAGCCTCCCCAGACGCCAAACAGCCCGCGTCCGGGATTCGGCCCCAATGGCCCTGTCCGCACTCCGCAGCAGGTGATGGAAGAGATGCAGCAGCGCCAGCTCCTGCAACAGCAACAAATGCAGCAGCAACAGAATCCTCAGCAATAAGGCACGGTTATATCGCCGTTTCTCGCCTTTTCAGCTGCATTTTTGGTCGCAAATAGCCGAAACATCAGATAATTCGAGGCTGCCGCATTCCGCAGCAGGCATGATTCTTTATCTGGAAGGGCTATTCGATTATTCAGGGGCCAGTTGCGGCTGCACCTTCATGGGGACCCGCGTTGTACGAGGCCGCATCAGCGCAAAGCCAACGCGAAACACTGCATAAGCGGTAAGGACACCAAACGCCATCGATCCAACTGCAGCGCAAACCAACATCACTAAGTTAAATACGTCTGTCATCTCATTAGACCCCCGTCGATAATCGCTGGGGAAAGTTCCTCATTTAATTTGCTTCATGCCTCTAATTGCTTAGACGTTGAAGCTTTGTTTCAAGGATTGTCGCAGAAAATCACGCGCGTTGACCCTTGTTTCTGTTGCCAAATAGAATACCCCTAAGTACGTCCGTAATCCTGGACGGGGCTCTATAACGAAGGTTCACCCGCACCCACCGTTTCCACTTCGCCTGACCATGTCCATCACTCACATCTCGGTGCGAGGGGCGCGCCAGCATAACCTGCGCGATATCAACGTGCGCATCCCCCGCAACACGCTCACCGTGGTCACCGGTCTCTCCGGCTCCGGCAAGAGCTCGCTCGCCTTTGACACCATCTACGCCGAGGGCCAGCGCCGCTATGTCGAAACGCTCTCGGCCTATGCCCGCCAGTTCCTCGACCAGATCGAGCGCCCCGACGTTGACTCCATCGAAGGCCTTAGCCCCGCAATCTCCATTGAGCAGAAGACCACGAGCCGCAGCCCACGCTCAACCGTCGGCACCATCACCGAGATCTACGACTACCTCCGCCTGCTCTATGCCTCTGTCGGCACCCCGCACTGCCCCAACTGCGGCCGCCCCATCACCCGCCAGACCGCCGAGCAGATCGTTCAACGCATCCTGCAACTCGGCGCGGGCGAGCGAGTCACGGTCATGGCGCCCGTCGTCCGAGGTCGCAAGGGTGAGTTTAAGGATTTGCTGGATCAGCTTGATCAACAAGGGTTTCGCGCCCGTGTCGATGGTGAGATCATCGACCTCTCCGATCCACCTTCCCTCGACAAGCGCAAGAACCACGCCATCGAAGCCATCGTCGACCGAATTCTGCTGAAGCAGTCGTCGGATAATGCGAACCAAAAGGCTGCCACACCGCCGGTGTCCGGCAAACCCTCCGTCGAAAAGCGCCTCGAGGCGGCGGTCACCAAGGCTCTCCAACTCGCCAGTGGCCTTGTCCTCATTGGACTGGCAAACGGCGAAGAGCAGATCTTCTCCTCCTCCATGGCATGCCCCGACTGCGGCCTCGACGTACCCAAGCTCGAACCCCGCAGCTTCAGCTTCAACTCGACCTTTGGCGCTTGTCCCGAGTGCCACGGCCTTGGCTCCCTTTACGATCTCGACCCCGCCAAGGTCATTACTGACTGGTCAAAGCCCCTGCTCGACGGAGGACTGGGCCCCGGCTCCGCCTCGCAATATCTGCTTCGCCTGATCAACCTTGCAGCCGAACGCTACGACATCGACCTCAAGAAGCCCTTCGAGGACCTGCCGCCCAGGCAGCAGCACGTTCTCGTCTACGGGCCGCCCAAGGGCGAAGCTCCCCGCACAGGCTTCCACGGTATTCTCAACTATCTCCGCGACACCATCGACGAAGCCCGCAGTGACGGCTACCGCGAGTACATGATGACCTTCATGTCCGCCACTCCCTGCCCAGCCTGCCGAGGGAAGCGCCTCCGCCCCGAGTCTCTCGCCGTCAAGATAAACGGCCTATCCATCGCCGATTTCACCTCGCTCCCGCTCAATCGCGCTCTCTCCGCTGCGTATGAGCTCAACTTCACCGCGCGCGAAGCTCTCGTCGCAGACCGCATCCGCCGCGAAATCATCGAACGCCTCGAATTTCTCTGCGCTGTCGGCCTCAACTACCTCTCGCTCAACCGCAATGCCGCCACGCTCTCCGGCGGCGAAGGCCAGCGCATTCGTCTTGCCACGCAGATCGGCTCACGGCTCCGCGGCGTCCTCTACGTGCTCGACGAGCCCTCCATCGGTCTCCACCAGCGCGACAACTCCCGCCTCATCGAAGCTCTCGTCCGGCTGCGCGATCTTGGCAATACGGTCCTGGTCGTCGAACACGACGAAGAAACGATCCGCCACGCCGACTATGTTCTGGATCTCGGCCCCGGCGCTGGTCGCCTCGGCGGTCATGTCGTCGCACAGGGCACGCCGGCAGACATCATGGCCTGCTCCGAATCGCTCACCGGCCGATACCTCTCAGGCGCCACCAGCATTCTCCATCGCGCCGAGCCTCGTCCGCTCTCCGGCAAGTGGATTACGGTCCATGGCGCGCGCGAACACAACCTGCAGGACCTCACCATCCGTATCCCTCTCGGCGTCATGACTGTTGTTACCGGCGTCAGTGGCAGCGGAAAGAGCACCCTGATCAACGACATCCTGTACCGCTCTCTCGCCAAGACTCTCTACGGCTCGCGCGAAGAACCCGGCGTGCACGAGTCGCTCGAAGGTGCCGACCAGATCGACAAGGTCATCCGCATCGACCAGGCACCTATCGGCCGCACCCCGCGCTCGAATCCTGCCACCTACACGCAGGTCTTCTCACCCATCCGCGATCTCTTCGCATGGCTCCCCGAAGCGCGCGAACGCGGATACAAACCTGGCCGCTTCAGCTTCAACGTCGCAGGCGGACGCTGCGAAGCCTGCCAGGGCGACGGTCAGCGCCGCATCGAAATGAACTTCATGCCCGACGTTTACGTACAGTGCGAAGTGTGCAACGGGCGCCGCTATAACCAGGAGACCCTCGCTGTAAAATTCCACGGGCACTCCATCGCCGACATCCTTGACCTTACGATCGAAGACGCACTTACAGTCCTCGCGGATGTCCCTACCGTGCGCCAGAAGCTCCAGACTCTCGTTGATGTCGGCCTCGGCTACGTCCATCTCGGCCAAAGCGCCACTACGCTCTCTGGCGGCGAGGCGCAGCGCATGAAGCTGGCGCGCGAACTCTCGAAGCGCCAGACCGGCCGCACTCTCTACCTACTCGACGAGCCCACCACCGGCCTTCACTTCGACGACGTCCGCAAGCTCCTCGAAGTCCTGCACCGCCTCACTGACCTCGGCAACTCCATCATCATCATTGAGCACAACCTCGACGTGATCCGCAACGCAGACTGGATCCTCGACCTCGGCCCCGAAGGCGGAGAAGACGGCGGTCGCATCGTCGGCGAAGGCCGCCCCGCCAAGATCGCGAAGACTCCCGGCTCCTTCACAGGAGAATTTCTCGCCCGCTACTACGCCTCTCACAACGGCAAGCTTGAAGAGATCACGTCCGACGAAATCTCCACCAACGGTTCGCTTCTACAAAAAGCTTGTCATCCTGAGCGACCAACAGGAGCCGAAGGATCTGCGGTTGCTGTTGCGACTTCATCTCGCCGAACACAGCCTGCGTTGAAAGTAAAAACGGCGCGGCCAGCGAGAACATCCCCCACCAAGAAACCGGTGCGTGCATGAGCACATCCCCCGAACCATTGCCGAACGAGCCCGAGGATTCATTCTCCGGCGAAGACGTCGCACCGCCTTCCACAGATCCTCTCGCAACTGAAAACGCTCCGGCGCCGCCCGCGGAATGGATCGGCGAGCCCGAAGAGCCCAACCCGTCAGCCGCCGCGGCAGCACCCGCAGTCAACAGTGCGATCCCCATCGCTGAAGAGCTTTTCCATAATCCGGCATTTGACGTCCAACCATCGGCGCCCACTCTCCGCGAAGAGCGCATTCCGCATCTCGGCCACGTCGCACTACTGGGCCTGCTCATCCTTTTCGGCTTGATCGGCACCATGATGATCGTGCCGCTCGGGCTCCACTTCCATGTCTTTGGCATCACCAGCCTCGCGGAAGCCGCTACCGATTACCGTTACGCGCTGGGCAGTCAGGCAGCTCAGTACTTCATCACCTTTGCTGGATGTCTCATCGTTTTCCCCATCATCTGGCGTAAGCCTTTCTTCGACGGGATTCATTGGAACGGCGAAACAGCATTCCGCCGCAGAGGACGACTTATCAGCGCTGCCGTCGTTTGCTTCTTCGTGGCCATGATCAACGGCGTGCTGATGCCCGGCCCGACCAACGCACCCATTGACGAACTCTTTAAGGCACCCGGAGCCGCCTGGATACTCTTCGCCTTCGGCGTGACGCTGGCACCCTTCTTTGAAGAAATGGCGTTCCGCGGATTTCTGCTCCCCGCGCTGTGTACTGCCTACGATTGGAGCTTCGAGCACTTTACCGGCGCGCCCCGGCGCCCGCTTGACGAGGACGACAACCCGCAGTGGTCCCTTTCCGCAATGATCGTGGCTTCCCTGCTCACCAGCATTCCCTTTGCGCTGATGCATGGCGCGCAGACCAGCTGGTCCCTCGGCCCGTTTCTCCTGCTGATTTTTGTCAGCCTTGTCCTCTGCTGGGTTCGCCTCCGCACCCGTTCGCTCGCAGCAAGCACCCTGGTCCACGCCAGCTACAACTTCATGCTCTTCTCCTTCATGCTCCTCGGCACCGGCGGCTTCAAACACCTCGACAAGATGTGAGAGAGACAGGGAATAGGGATTAGGGAACAGGGAGTAGAAGAGCCGGACCGGTCTGACATCCACAATGCTGTCGAGCATACGCAATGCACAAACTCGAAACGTAATCCCTAATCCCTGTTCCCTAATCCCTGTTCTTTTACAATCTCCTCAATGTCCACTCACGCCGCAACAACTCCTCTCTCTCCTCGCCCGCACCAGCTTCAAGCTTGGCCAGTTCAAGCTCTCCTCCGGCGGCACAAGCGATTACTACATCGACTGCCGCACCACCACCCTCCACGCCGAAGGCGGCCGCCTCACTGGGCACGCCGTGCTTGAACTCTTGGAAGAGAATCACATCGACGCGGAGGCCGTCGGCGGCCTCACCATGGGCGCTGACCCCATCGTCTCCAACGTCGCCACAGCCAGCGCCTGGCGCGCACAATCAACGCCCGACACGCGTCTGCTCCACGGTTTCCTTGTCCGCAAAGCCGAAAAGGCCCATGGCACCGGCCGCCGCATCGAAGGCTTTTGCCGCGAGGGTGCCCGCGTAGTCATCGTCGACGACGTCTGCACCACCGGCGCCTCCACCATCGCCGCCATCGAGGCCGCGCGGGAAGCCGGCATGGTCGTCGCCGCTGTCGTTTGCATCGTGGAACGCGAAGAAGCCAACGGCCGTCCCTCTGTCGAGGCCGCGGCACAAGGAGCGCCCTTTCTCAGCCTCTTCACCGCGACCCAGGTCCGTGCTGAGCACGTCCGCCAGCTCGATTCAGCTCGTTGACATTTTCCACCAAGGAAAACAGGCCATCCGGGTTTACCCTGGATGGCCTGTAACTCTAGATGCTCTAATTTATCGATTCTTTTTATCGATATTGGCTCACGCCTTTAATCATCTATTCGGCTCACGCCTTTAATCTTTTTAAGGTCCCTAATCTATGAACAACCCAAACGATCTTTAAATGATCTTTAGTTGCTGCTGGGCGGCGGCGGTGCGGCCTGCGAAGTTGTCGCAGGAGCCTGTCCGTTGCTCATGTTGCTCAGCAGCTGTATTTCCACGCGGCGATTCTGCTTGCGGCCTTCAGCGGTATTGTTGGGGGCAACTTCCTTGTCCTTGCCAATGCCGATCAGGTAGAAGCGATGTGCCGCGACACCATACTTCGAAGCAAGGTATTGCACCACGGCGTCTGCGCGACGATTACTCAGGTCGTAGTTGTATTCGGCGGAGCCGATCGAGTCTGTCCCGCCAGTAACTTCGAGAATGTAGCTCTTCGCGGTTCCAAGCTGCGCTGCGAAGCTGTCGAGCTGATCCTTGTCGTCCTTGGTCAGCACAGCCTTGTCGAAGCCGAAATTCACCGTGACATTTGCCATCGACTTGTAATTGTCCAGGCCCTTCACAACCGAATCCAGTGAGTCCGCGCGATGAACGGCGTCGTTTGCGGCTGTATCCGCATCGCCGGCAGCCTTGGTCGCGTTCTGTGCGTTCTGGGTAGCGGAATCGGCTGCGCTCTGCGCCTGCTTGATGCCCGCCGTGGCGCGGTCATCCACATCATGTATGGCGCGGTTGTTATCGGCCGTCTTCTGTTCCAGTTGGTTGGTGTGGTCAACAATCGGCGCTGTCTGGGATTTCACGTAGTTCTTGGTCGTGCAACCCGTCACGCCCACAAAGGCTACGGCAGCTGCAATCAGCAATCCATGTGAATTCTTCATTGGTCTCCCCATTCCTTTTACCGCCTCCGTTTTGCCTGACCCTCTTTTTAGACCACCACCAGGCGGGCGGCGACATTTCGTGTCGCTTTGTACATTGCATTCCTCCCTCCAAACAGCGCCATTTTTGCAAGTTATTCAAATTAAGCAGGATATGTCCCATCTGTGGAAAAATGGACGATGGTTCTGGATATGTATTTTTTACCCTGTACTGTAAGCTTTGCATCTCCCGTCTTTTGGCCACTTTCGTCGTGGCCGGTATTCTAGGAATTGGCGCCTGAGGCGCTACCGCCATCAATGGATCTCATCGGGAAAATCCGGCTCCTCCCCACCCAGCCCGGCGTGTATCTCTACAAGAACGCCGACGGCGATGTCATCTACGTCGGCAAGGCAAAGAATCTCCGCTCCCGTGTCCGCTCCTACCTGCTCGAAGCTTCCCAGGCCAACGCCAAGACCGGCTCCCTCATGCGCGAGGCCGTCGACATCGACTACATCCTCGTCGCCAACGAACACGAGGCCCTAGCCCTCGAAAACAACCTCATCAAGCAACGCAAACCACGCTTCAACATCCTCCTGCGCGACGACAAGACTTACCCCTACGTCAAGCTCACCCTCGCCGATCGCTTCCCCAAGGTCTTTGTCACTCGCCGCCTGCGCAAGGACGGTTCTGCCTACTACGGCCCCTACTTTCCCGGCAATCTCGCCTATCGCGTCGTTGAACTCATCCATCGCAGCTTCCTCATCCCCAGTTGCAAAGTCGATCTTTCGCGCTACCATCCCCGCGCCTGCCTGCAGTACTACATTCATCGCTGCCTCGGCCCCTGCGTCGAAGAACTCACCACGCCGGAGATTTACAAACAAGCTGTTCGCGACGCGCAACTCTTCCTCGAAGGCCGCCAGTCCGAGCTCGAGCGCTCTCTCACGGCGCGCATGAACGCCGCCGCTGAAGCGGAGCAATACGAAGCCGCTGCCCGCCTGCGCGACCAGCTCTCGACGGTTCACCAACTGCAGGAAAAACAACGCATCGCCACCGTGGAGCAAAGCGACGACGCCGACGTCTTCGGCTATCACTTTGAAGACGGCAGCCTCGCCATCAATCTCTTCCATGTCCGCGCGGGAAAAATCGTCGATCGCCGAGAATTCTTCTGGGAAGACCTCCCGGACCTTCTCGAATCACCGCCAACGGAAAACGAAGAAAGCATCACCGATGAATCGGGTGCCCGAGGTCCCGCTTCTGAGACTTGGGAACCTGCTCCTCGGACTCCGGAATCTCGGGTGCCCCATCCATGACAAAGTCATGGGTGGGAGAAAAACCCCGCCTTCGACGCCGGGCAAGTCTTCTCCGCTCTTCTCAAACAGCTCTATATCGACCAGCACTACGTCCCCCGCTCCATCCTTGTCCCCGTCGATTTCGACGACCGCGAGGCCCTCGCAACGCTGCTCAGCGAGCGCATCAACCGCCGTGTCGAAATCGCCGTCCCGCAGCGCGGTGAAAAACGCTCTCTGGTCGACCTTGCAGGGCAGAACGCCAAGCAGTCCTACATCCAGCGCTTCCGTGTTCTCGAGCCTTCTCGAAAGGCTATTCAGGAATCTCTCGCCGACATTCTCATGCTTCCTGAACTACCGACGCGCATCGAGTGTTTCGACATCTCCCACATCCAGGGTTCAGAAACCGTCGCCTCCATGGTTGTCTGGGAAGACGGCAAGATGAACAAGTCGCAGTATCGGAAATTCAAAGTCATGACCGTGCTCGGTGTCGATGACTTTGCCTCCATGCGCGAAGTCGTCACACGCCGCTACCGTCGTCTGAAGGAGGAGGATAAGCCGATGCCATCGCTCATCCTGGTCGACGGCGGTCTCGGTCAGCTTCACGCCGCCGCCGAAGCACTCGAGTCTCTGGGCTTCACCTCGCAGCCACTCGCATCCATTGCGAAAAAGGAAGAGGTGATCTACCTCTACGGCAACGAAGATGAACCCGTCGTCCTCGACCGACGCTCACCCGTACTCCACCTCGTGCAAATGATCCGCGACGAGAGCCATCGCTTCGCCATCGGCTACCACCGGCAGCGCCGAGCCATGCGCGACCGCGACTCAGAGCTTCTCAACATCCCGGGAGTCGGCCAGCAAACCCGCCAGCGTCTGCTCACTCATTTCGGCAGCTTGCGCGACGTGCAGCAGGCGACCGCCGACTCGCTTGCTGCCGTCGTCTCCCGCAAAACCGCCGAATCCATCTGGCGCCATTTCCATGAACAGCCAGCAGAGACTTCACCACAGTAATTGCACGCGGCGCCATCCCACAAAACGAACAACCGCGTCATCCTCGCCCGCATCCCATCGGTGTCAGCCGAGGTGAATAGCGTCATGTGCCACTTTGGTTCACGCCTACTTCCGCCCTTCGCAGCCACTTCACTGATCACCGTAATCATGGTTCTCACGGGTTGTATGCGCAGCGATCATCCCGACGTCAAGTTGGCCGTGTACAACTCACTCGATCAGCACGACCTGCGCAGCGTGACAGTCTCCGAAGACCGGGAGGCCGGCGTCATTACTCTTAGCGGAATCGTCGGAGCAAACGATCGCAGGCAGCGCGCAGAGCAGATCGCACAGCAAGCTGCGCCAGGCTACTCCATTGTCGATCGCATCCAGGTCGACAACGCCGGACTACAAGGGGAAGTGAAGGCTGCAACGCAAGCAGCGCGATTCGACAGCGCCATCGAGGATCACTTCCGGGCCACCCTGGCATCGCATCGAGCGTTGAAAACGCAGAATATTAAGTTCGCGGCAAACAATGGCACTCTCACGCTGAAGGGAACCGTGAGAACCGCTCAGGAGAGGAGAGAAGCCGAGGATCTGGCAAAGAAGGAACCCCAGGTTCAGCACGTCGTCAATGAAATCCAGATCAGCGGTGGCAAGCCGTCTCCGGCCAACTCCTGATACACACTCTGATATGTCAAGTCCGGTTCAGCCCGTGGGCCGTCTAACTTGCTCATTCTGGGTCAGAAAGAAAGTCATCCAGATTTGCAGGTTATTTCCTGCTCTCCGCACATAATTGGAATTGTCGGAGTCTGTGCCGGAAGGCGGGGCGTATCTGCGCACCCGCGTACTAACTACGCTCCAGCCCCATGAAACCGTGAATTCTGGGCGCGCCGATTCCCTTGTCAGGGAAGCTTGATTCCTAGCCTTAGGTCTTAAGCCCTTTGTGGAGAGGACTCTGCGGATAAGCCCAATCAGCAGAAGACTTTGCGGTGGCATGGCTCACGTAAGTCAAAGAAATGACATAACTTCTTTACAGAGTATGGGTGGGGAGGGTAACCCGCAACCAATTGGTTGCGTAATGGCGTCTCCCGGCTACGGCACTCCAGCCAAGTGGTGATCGGCGATGGCAAACTTCTTAGTGCACACCGGACATTCGTGTTCCTTCGCGTCATCCACGCTGATCATCCGTGTTCCGCACGACGGACACTTGCCTCTGTGCTCGCCCATGCCCACCACCGGCCCATACAGGGGCGCGAGAATGCCGAGCACGATCATCGGTACGCCAAAGAAAATGCCCCAACCGAGCAGGCAGAGCAATATACCGGGGATGATCAGAATGGGAGCCGCGACGAGGCCAAAGTACAAGCCACCAAACGCTCCACGCGCCGGGTGATGTTCGTGCTCGCGCGGGTGTACTTCGTGCGCCACGGCAGTTCCACACTGCGGGCAGAAACTCCACGGCGATGAGAGATGAGTTCCGCACTTTGAACAGTTAGCGTTCATAGGCCGACCGCTCCTCACGGTCTGTGCAGTCGACCGGAGCGCCTCAATTGCGATGCGCATCCATCGCCTGCAGCCCAGACGTTACCCCCGGCCCAACACCGCTGCCGGTGACGCCTGTCACGTCTCGGTCCCACCCTTATTGGTCAACCGCTTGCATTAAGCTCCGATCGAATTAGATCTGATCCTGGGAATATCTTCTGCATCGGTGCGCCTTCCAACTTTGATACGCTCGCGATATTCCCAACAGAACCAGCACCCGTCCACAAGGAGGCAACGCAGTTTCTTTGACGTGCCGAAGGCAGTCGGCTATGCCGCAGGTGCCGTGCTACCCTCACATCACCGCATGAGCCAACAACTCTCCGCCATCCCCAACCAAGCTCAAGCTCCGGCCGATCTCCCCCGCGTACTCGGCGCATCGCAGGCCACCGCCATCGTGGTCGGCACCATCATTGGCAGCGGCATCTTTCTCGTACCCACCGAGATGATGCGCGACACCGGCTCCTCCACGCTCGTCTATCTCGCGTGGATCGTGGGCGGTCTGCTCTCGCTCTTCGGCGCCATGACCTACGCCGAACTCGGCGCCATGCTTCCCTATGCCGGCGGCGAATACGTCTACCTCCGCGGAGCCTACGGCGACACACCAGCATTCCTCTACATGTGGACGTGGTTCGCAGTCGCCAAGCCCGCCTCCATCGCCGCCGTCACCATCGGCCTTGCCCGCACCCTGGAGTTCTTCCCAGCATTCCACTTCCTTACCAACCACATCGCTGGCACACCTATCCTCTGGTCGCAAGTCTTTGCCATCGCCGTAACCTGGTTCATGACGGGACTGAACTATCTCGGCATCAAGAAAGCCGGCGACTTCCAACTCGTTTTCACCATCCTCAAAGCCGTCCTCATCCTCATCGTCGCTGCACTTTGCTTCGCGTCAGCTTCCGGTTCGTTCTCAAATTTCGCGACATCGCTGCCCCACGCCACCGGCGGATTCAGCGGATTCATGCTCGCTCTCATCGCCACCCTCTGGGCCTACGACGGATGGAACGACCTCACCATGGTCGCCGGCGAAGTCCGCCGCCCCGAGCGCTCGCTTCCCATCGCTCTCATCGGCGGACTCTTCGTCGTCGGCATTCTCTTCATGGCCACCAACGCCGCCATCCAATACATCCTGCCCGCTACGCAGATCGCTGCCTCAGAACGTCCCGCCGTCGCCGCGCTTTCTGTTGTCGCAGGACCGCGCGGTGCAGGCTTCGTCGCCGCCGCCATGGCTCTGAGCATCTTCGTCACGTTGAATGGAACCATCATGTCCGGCGCACGCATCCCCTTCGCCGCCGCGCGTGACCGGCTCTTCTTCCGCCAGTTCGCGTACATCAACCCGCGTTTCCAGTCTCCATCCACTTCCCTCATCGTCCAGGGACTGCTCTCAACCCTACTGTTGCTCTTTCTCTCGCAATTCCAGCAGCATTTCGAACTGGCCGTCTTCGCCGAGTGGCTTTTCTACATGCTCACTGCGACAACGGTCTTCCTATATCGCCGACGCCATCCCGATCTCGCCCGCCCCTATCGCGTCTGGGGTTACCCCATCCTCCCCGCCATCTTCGTCCTCTGTGCTGCCGCAGTCCTGGTGTACAGCTACGCCGGCAACCTGAAGGGATCGCTACTGGGCACTGCCCTGATCCTTCTAGGCCTCCCTGTTCTATGGCTGGTTCGCAAAATTTATGGCGAGTCGCTCCAGTCATCGCTGCGCTGAAGTATGCTGGGTCAGCGAGCCGATTGGTTCACCACCCCCCACCTTAGGGAGATTCGCGTTGTCCAATATCGAGACCCAGCTATGGCAGAGTCCGAAATTCGCCATCGAACGCATCGAAGACGAGGAGCGGGGCGTCCTTATCTTCCGGTTCTCGGGAGCCTTTGCGGCGAACGAAATGTACAGCGTCCTCAAACCCCTCGCTGTCGTCAACATTTTCGAATTCGAGCCTGCACCTGGCAAGGAACGCCCAACCCTCAACATCTTCGATATCACCGACGTTCCCACACTAGACTCATCTGGCCTCGGCCTGATCATCAGTCATTTCATTCGCTCGCGCGCGCGAGGTGTTCGTGTCGTTGCCGTCGGAGTCAGCGCGAACGTCCAGCAACTCTTCAAGTTCACGAAGGTCGATGCCCTCATCCCCACCGCTGCAACTGTTGAGGAAGCTATCGCCGCCCCGATCTTGAGAACCTGAATGCAGTGACACTTGGCATAGCCATGCGCAGTTCATCCTCCCAAAACAAACCTCTTCCGCCAGTTCCCGCGCGCCAAGTACAATCCAATAGAAATGTCTCTTACGCACACAGAACTCTGGAAAAGCGCCACATTCACGATCGAAAGAATAGAAGGCCGGGCCCCGGGAACCTTGATCTATCGCATCAGCGGGCCATTCAATGCGCGCGACATGTACGGCTCCATGAAGCAGGTCGCGCTGGGCAACATCTTCGACTTCAAGACGCCCACCGGTGCAGAAACGCCCACGCTGCATCTCTTCGACATCTCCGCCGTCCCGCAGATGGACTCCTCTGCCCTGGGCACCATCGTCAGCCACTTCATCAGCTGCCGAAACAAGGGCATCCGCGTTGTTGCCGTTGCGCCGAGCCCAAACGTCCTTCAACTTTTCAAATTCACCAAGGTCGATACGCTCATTCCTACCGCAGAGACCATCGAAGAAGCGTTGGGCGCGTGATTCGGAATCGCCGGCACTTTGTATTCGGCATCCAACCCAACTCTGCAGCGATCGACTGGCGCGCCGAAGAAAGCTAGAGCCGCTGAGATGGTTCTAAATCCAGCTCGATACCTCATCCGCCTCGACGATCTTTGTCCAACTATGCGTCGTGACCGGTGCGAGCATTTCTTGTCGATCGTCACAAGCTATAAGGTGGCTCCGATTCTCGCCGTTGTTCCCGACAATCAGGATCCGGAATTGAATCTGCAGTCTCCCGATCCCGAATTCTGGGAGTGGATGCGATCTTGCGAAGCTGCGGGAGCCACGATAGCCATGCATGGCTATCGCCACCAGTGCACGAACCAAGGCAAGTCCCTCCTCGGGCTGCACAAGGAGACCGAATTCGCTGGTGCCGAGGAGTCGCTACAGCGGGAATGGATTCGCTGCGGTCTCGCAATACTTCGTGGGCATGGTCTCAATCCCCGCTTATTTGTCGCTCCCCGCCACGGATTCGATAACGCTACGCTCCGCGCCCTTGCCTGCGAGGGTCTGGGAATCCTTTCCGATGGATTCGCCCGTCGCCCGTTCATGCGCAGCGAGGTACTGTGGATCCCACAACAACTCTGGGAACCGGTCCCGAAAGAGACCGGCCTCTGGACCATTTGCGTTCACCCCAATACCGCTTCTGCCACTCACGAGGCCAAATTGCAGGAATTCCTTGCCGAGAGCGCCCATCAATTCACCAGTTTCGACGACGTGGTTGCTGACACCTCACTAAGCCGTCTCCTCTGGAACGAGCGTGTCGAGGAGGCTCTGACAAATCTCCGGGTAAGAGTCTCACGCGCAAGATCCCGCACGGCGCTCTCGAACTGATCGTCGGACAAGATCGAATGCTCGGTGCACTCGTGTGAGACGCACTTCGTAGGCAGGACCGGTGAGCTTACCCGTATCGTCGTCAGGACGCCTTTGGCGACAAATACGGAAGGGCGTCTAGGTTTAGACTTGCAGACACATGCGAGTATTTGGAATTGACTGCGGAACCGAGATCACCGGGTTCGGCGTAGTGGATTCGGATGACTCTGGTCCATTGACCCGAATTGTGTGCAAAACCTCGGGAGCCATCCGCCTCGCGAAGTCGAAGTCCCTCCCCGAAAGACTTGCCGAGGTGTACTGCTCGCTCTCCGCGGAGTTGGAGCGATGGCAGCCGGAAGTCGTTGCAATTGAAGAGGTTTTCTATTCTGTGAACGCGAAGTCGGCGCTCAAGCTTGGACAGGTGCGCGGAGTGGCATTGCTGGCCGCGGCGCAGCGACGCCTCCCAGTGGCAGAATATGCGCCGCTCAGTATAAAGTCGTCTGTCGTGGGCTACGGACTGGCAAAAAAGGAGCAGGTTCAGTTTATGGTCGCCCGGCTTTTGGACCTGCCGGAGCTACCGCAACCCGCCGATGCTGCGGATGCGCTGGCAATCGCTATCTGTCACCTGCACACCGCACAGACTTTAGCGTTCCAGGAGGGCCGCCGATGAGACTTGCGCTCGCCTTCGTGGCATTGCTGATTGCGATCCCAGCTCATGGAGAATCCGATGCCATGGTCCGGGTCGACTTCTCCAACCCTGGACTTTACCCCGCGCAATGGACCCTGGTGCTTCACCCCGATGGCAGCGGCCATTTTCACGCAGAGGGCGGCAACAAACCAAATGATGAAGATGCGATGATCTCACCGGCGAAGGTGGACCGCGACGTGAATCTCAGCGGCGACTTCGTGAATCACGTCTTCTCGGTCGCCCACGAGAGTCGTATTCTCCACGGCAAGTGCGAAAGCCACATGAAAGTCGCATTCCAGGGTTGGAAAAAGATCACCTACAGTGGACCTTACGGGGAAGGCGGCTGCGAGTTCAACTACTCCACGGACAAGGATATCCAGGAGTTGGGTGATTCCTTGGTGGCAGTCGGATCGACGCTGATCGAGGGGGCGCGGCTCGAACTGCTGCTGCAGCATGATCCGCTCGGCCTCGACAAGGCTATCCAGTATGTGGTGGAAGCCTCCGACGACGGCCGCTTGCAACAGATCTACGCGATTCGAGACATTTTGGAACGCCTTCAAGACGATCCTCATGTCCTTGAAAGAGTAAGAAAGAGGGCTCGAATGCTGCTGGCGCGCGCAGGAAGCTAAATGGGCTTGGATTGCGGAATTCGGGCGCGACTTTCGCCTGTTTTAACGGTCTGAATAGGTGTGGGCTCCTCGCGATGCGAATCTCTCATCGGAGGCCAAGGGGAAAGGGTGGGGGCTCCATGATGAATAGATTAAACAAAGGTCAATTGGGGCCAGCCGGTGGTTTTCTGGGGCTGGCATTGTTTTTGGCGGCGGCTTCCGCTACCCTCTGCGCGCAGCAGCCAGACCCCAACGTACGCGCTGCCCGCCTGGGCTTTGTGGAAGGCGACGTACAGCTGACCCAGGGCAGCCAGGTGCTAGCTAACCCGGCGTTGGCGAATACTCCCCTCTTCGAAGGAACCGAGATCACCACGAAGGAAGATGGAAGGGCCGAGCTGCAGTTTGATGACGGTAGCGTTGCCCGCATCTCGCCCAACAGTTCGCTCAAGATTGCAGCGCTCCGGCAGGACGGGGGAGCAGCCAAAGTTGAACTGCAGCTCCAAAGCGGGTTGGCTTACTTCGAGATGCAGGGTGATACCGCCGCGGGCCGGATGACTGCCCGCTTTGGCGATAGCGCCGTGACCGCCAGTGGATTTACAGTGCTTCGCATCAGTCTCGACAATCCTCCCGGCGAACTCGCCGTGTTTTCCGGCAACGCCCACCTGGAGCGCAACAGTACCCTTTCGATGGACCTGCACGGTGGCGAAAGCGTCGCTCTCAACGCCACGGATCCCAATCTCTACAACCTCTCTGAAACCATCGAGCCGGACTCCTGGGACGCATGGAACGCCGACCGTGACCAGGAGCTGAACTCGCAGGAAGCCGCCAAGACTGCAGCCAGCGGCAGCTCGATCAACAGCAACAATCCGGCCTGGGGCGACCTCGACGCCAACGGCAACTGGTACAACGTTCCCGGCCAGGGCTACGTGTGGTCTCCGTACGCTGCAGCTTCGGGCAACTGGGATCCTTACGGTTGCGGCAACTGGGTGTGGACACCGCAGTTCGGCTACGTCTGGGTCTCCTGTGAACAGTGGGGCTACCTGCCTTACACGAGCGGCAATTGGAACTACTACGATGGATTCGGGTGGGGCTGGGCGCCCGGTTTTGGATATCCGTGGTGGACCACCGGGGTCTGGGGATGGAACATCGGCACCAGACCGCCTCGGTATCTGCCGCCGCACCGCCCACACGGAACTCCCGTTCGTCCGCCAAACCAGCCCATCAGGCGCGGAGGCTTCTATCAGCCCAACCCGGTGATCGCGGTCAATCGAATTCCAAGTTCTCCGGCCGCAAATCCCATGCACGTGGTCGGCAGCCCGGTAACGATCAGCGGGGCGACGGTCGAGCCGCTCAGACCGCTATCGCCGCGGCCGACGTACAACCCATCGACCGCTTCTGGCTTTAGCCGGTCCAATTCGGGCTATGGCTACGCTGGAACACCCTACGGAAGGTCCGGATATGTTCCGTGGGCTAACTCAGCCACAGGCCGCCCGGGAACCTGGACAATGCCGGCCGCTCCCGGGGGCTACCACGCTCCAGCGCCCAGCCGCGGATACACCGGCGGTACTCCGCACATGAGTGGCGGCGGAGGCGGTGGTGGGCACGTCAGCAGCGGAGGCGGTGGTGGAGGCGGGAGTGCGGCGGGTCACCACTAGACTCAGACTTTAATGAACTGCGGGAGCCACTTCGTCCGACGAAATGGCTCCTGTTTGTTTCAAACTCCGCCATAGTGCAGCAAGCACCTCGACCGCGAGAGACTCCGCGCGCGCTTTGGGATCAATCCCAGCGTCGGAAAGTGCTGGTGCGATTGCTGCTCCGTCGATGCCCGCCGCACGAAGGTTATTCGCCAGCGTTTTGCGCTTCAATGCAAACACCTGCCGCATGAACCTCAGGAATTGCTCCCGGTCAACTTTGAGTTCCTCAAAGCGTGGCGCGAATCGCCAGCGAAACACCGTCGAGTGCACGTCTGGTGGTGGTGCGAACGCGCTCGGCGGCAAGGTGAAGAGCCGCTCCGCGGGCCCATGCATTTGCACTGTGACCGAAAGAAGACCGTAGTCGCGCGAACCAGGCTCGGCGGTAACGCGATCGGCCACTTCGCGCTGCACCATCAGCACGGCGCGATCGAGTGCACCAGCGTTTTCTGCCAGCTTCAGAAGGATGGGGGACGTGATGTAGTAGGGCAGGTTCCCTGCGACGATTAATCGCTGGCCTGCCGCAGCGGAGGCTGTCGCGAAATCAAACGAGAGTACGTCGACCGTTTCAATCTCCACGTTTGACCCAACGGCGTTCGTCCCCGAGTCTGGTAGGCCACCGGAGAATTCCGTCGACAACCGCGCGGCAAGCTCAGGATCGACTTCCAGAGCCAGCACCCTGCCGGCTTTTGCGGCCAGTGCCCACGTAATTGCACCCCTGCCGGGACCGATTTCGACGACTGTGCGGTCTCCGCACTCGCCCAGCACTGCAACAATGCGACGGATGGCCTGCTGATCGTGCAGAAAATTCTGGCCGAGTCTGGATTTGGGAGGCACGACTCGATGTTAGTTGAAGAGGCCTCAGTCGTTCCGCGTTCTGCCTTTCAGCTCGATGGTGTTCTCCACACGAACGCATATGTTGTGGATTTCTCGAATTGAGAACGATCGTCCGCTTTTGCCGGGCATAATTGCTCTTCTTTTCTGTCGTGGCAAGCATTTCCGGCACTGAATTCCTCCCGTGTTTTCGGCAGAAATCCTTCCAACTCCTTTATGTTTTCGGGGCTACGCTTACGCTATTGACCGGGCAAGACTCTCAGGAGGAATCCCGTGCTAACTCATCCATGCAGGCCGCTGCGCCGAGTCCTGGCGCAGCTTGTTTCTTTGGGACTACTGTTTCCTCTCGCTGCAGCCGCGCAACCCGACGAAGACGAAGTACAACAGCTCAAGACACAGGTTGAGGAGCTGAAGGCGCTCGTCGGCTCTTTGCAGTCGCGTGTAGCCGTCCTCGAGCACCGAAACGGAAACCTGCGGGCGTCCTCCACGACTGGATCGCAGGATGCTGCCGCCCTCGTCAGAGCTGCCGCGGAGCTGCGCTCCACCCCGAAGCAAAGCCCGTCACTTACAGCTCTCTCGTTTGCGTCCGAACCGTCCGAACGACCCGCCAACTCCGTGGTCAAAGCCCCATCCTCACAAGGGCCGCCGCAATTGGCCGCTACACCCCCGCCCAAGGAGCAGCACCCCGAGACGCTACCCGGGGGAGCAACGCTCAACCTCTATTTCGATGGCTACTTCGAAAACAACTTCAACAACCCGACGGGCCGCGTGAACGACCTTCGCGCCTACGACGTGTTGAGCCGGGTCTTCAGCATCAACCAGACCGATCTCATTGTCGCGCTCGATCCAGACGTGCAGGCTGGCCGTCGATATGGCATGCGTGTCGATCTGCAGTTTGGACAAGCAACTGAAACTCTGCAAGGAAACCCCGCCATCGAGCCGCGTCCCGAGATCTACCGCAACATCTTTCAGGCGTACGGCACATACGTGATCCCTGTGGGCAGCGGGCTCAACTTCGACTTTGGCAAATGGGCCAGTTCTCTGGGTATCGAGGGCAACTACACCAAGGACCAGATGAACTACTCACGTTCGTTCTACTTCTATTTTCTGCCCTTCTATCACGCAGGCGTGCGTCTGCACTACAACGTGAACAGCAAGCTCGGCGTGAACTACTGGCTCGTCAACGGCACCAACCAGTCGGAGCCCACCAACGGCTACAAGGACGAACTGTTCGGAGTGGTGCTGCAACCAACGAAAACACTGAGCTGGACCGTGAACTACTACCTGGGCCAGGAGCATCCTGATGCCGCGCCGGCCAATAATTGCATCATCCCGGTGCAGCCCGGTCTTTGCTTTACGCCCATCACGCCGGCACCCAATGGGAAGCTGCACATCTTTGACAGCTACGCCACATGGAACGCCACGCCCAAACTGACGTTTGCCGGCGAGGGCGATTACGTGATCCAGCGAGAGTGGGCCAATGCGGCTCCCGGCGAATCCTCCGCGCCTTCCCACACCGACGGAGGCGCTGGGTATGTGCAGTACCAGTTCTCGCCGCGCCACCTGGTCGCCGGCCGCGCCGAATATCTCTCCGATCGCGGCGGCATGTTCAGCAATGCCACACAGGCTTTGAAGGAAGTGACAGCCACTTACCGCTACAACTTCGGAGATGGCTTTGCGACCTTCCTCGAGTACCGCCGCGACTGGAGCAACATTCCCTACTTCGTCACCAGCAATCCTGGGATACTCTCCACACATCAGGACACACTGGGAGCAGGACTGGTGTGGTGGTATGGCGGCAAGCAGGGCCCGTGGTAGAAAGCTGGTCCGATTGACCGCTACGTTTCGTTCTGGATGACAGCGAGATGGAAACTGCTACGGTGGGTGAAGCCGAGGCGCTGATAAAGCCGAACGGCCGGATTGTCGTCGAATGCGTGCAGAAATGGCGTGCGGTCTTCGTCTGCGATGTCGCGCAGTACCTCGCGCATCACCACACCGGCATAGCCTCGTCCGCGCGCTTCGGGATGCGTGCAGACGGCGCTGACTTCGACGAAACCTGGAACCCGCATTCGCTGCCCAGCCATGGAAAGCAGCCGGCCGCTCGCGAAGATGCCGTGGAATTTCCCGAGCTCAATGGTGCGCTCACGGAAGGGTCCGGGCTCGGTGAGCCTTGCCAGTTCCATCATCGCGCCGACGTTGGCGCTGCCGAGCCTGCGTCGAGTTACGTCTCTTTCGAGTGTGCTCGCCTCGTTCAGATTAGGCTTCAGGCAGATCATCTGCGTAAGAATCCCACCACGAAAGAGGCTCCAGCCTTGCGGCAGTAGAGGTGGATCGTGCAGGAACAGAGCGACGAGACCGTTTGGGCTTGCGAGCTGCCTGAGCGCGTCGTAGCTTGCCTGCGACTGATCCGGTGTGCCGGCCAGCGGACCGATCGCGGCAGGATAACGACGAGCGAGTCCGTCGACGAGAGCCAGTGACTCATGCTCTGTAAGGAGCGCATTCAAAATGGGATTGTCGAGGAGCGATTCGGCAGGTGCCGACGCGACAGAATGAGCCGCGGCGGCTGCATCAGAGTCGGCGCGAGGAACGAGCATATGTGCAAGATGATTCTGTCGTACAAGTCGATGCGGAATCCTTGATTCGAAAACAAGCGTCAAAGGATGAGCATGTAAACTTGGCGGTTGGCCGCAGGTCCAAATTCGCGAGTCGAGCCCGGGAACCATCGCCTGGCGGGAGTGAGGAGAGGAACGATGCAGATTGTTTTTGCCGCGTCCGAGTGTGTTCCGTTTGCGAAGTCGGGCGGGCTCGCCGATGTGGTGGGTACGCTGCCCAAGGAAATCCTCAAGTTGGGTCACGAAGCTACGGTCTATCTACCTCTATATGCAATAGTTCGAGCCAAGCTTACTGGCGAATTGAAGTACGCAGTTCGCTCCATTACGATTCCTTTTCCACATGGGAACCGCTTCGTCGGGGTTGTCGATGGCGGGGCGCGTGACGGGGTGAAGTTTTACTTTATAGATTGCCCGGAGATGTTTGATCGCCAAGGCTTTACGGAAGCAATGGCGACAGCTACGGGGACAATGCCGAGCGCTTTGGCCTTTTCTGCCGGGCAGTGCTGGAGTCGACAAAACTTCTCGGCGTGCCGGACATTTTCCACGTGCACGACTGGCAGGCCGCGCTAATCCCGGTTCTGCTGCGAACGGTCTACGGCGGCGACCCCGTTCTCAAGAACTGCGGCACGGTGCTCACCATCCACAACGCTGGGTACCAGGGGTGGTTTCCGCCAGCGACGACGGAGCAGCTGCTGCTGCCGTGGGAAATCTTCACCTACGACAAGTTGGAACATTACAACACCTTCAACTTCCTCAAAGGCGGCATCGTTTATGCTGACGCGCTTACGACGGTAAGCCCCACGTATGCCGAGGAGATTCAGACGCCGGGGTTCGGAAACGGTCTCGACGGAGCGCTTCGCCAGCGGCGCGCCGACCTGCACGGCATCCTCAACGGCGTGGACTACGCGGAATGGGACCCCGCGACCGACGGCAATCTTGCCGCGCACTACACGCCTCTAGATCTCTCGGGCAAGCGCGAATGCCGCAAGGATTTGCTGCATGCCTTCGGTCTCGATATACCCGAGCAGACGCCTGTCATCGGGATTTGCTCCCGCTTCGCGTCGCAGAAGGGCTTTGACCTGTTAGAGCAGATTGCCAGCCGACTCGCAGAGCGCGATGTCGCTGTCGTCGCGCTGGGAACGGGAGAACCTTACTACGAGAAGTTCTTTCGCGACTTTGCCTACTCCAACTCCGGTCGCTTTGCCGTGCAGATCCGCTACGACGAAGCTCTCGCGCACAAGGTCGAGGCAGGCGCAGACATTTTCCTAATGCCAAGTAGATTCGAGCCATGCGGACTGAACCAGATTTATTCGCTCAAATACGGAACTGTTCCCGTTGTGCGGGCCACCGGCGGACTTGACGACACGGTGGAAGAATGGAATCCCGATTTGAGTACGGGGACTGGATTCAAGTTCGATCGCTATGATGCACAGGCGCTGCTCGACGTGATTGATCGCTCTCTTGCAGCCTTCAACGACAAAAAGCAATGGACTCAACTAATGCAGAACGGTATGGCGCAAAACTTCAGCTGGGACAAACCCGCGCGGGAGTACGCCGCGGTATACGGAGAAGTGGCGCGGAGGAAAGCTTGAAGAAAGTGCTTGGGGCGATTGGAGTGTGTTAAGCACCCTGCCCCAGCACTTTGGGCACGTCGATGCCGAGGGCCGTGGCGAGGTCGTGCTGGTGTTCCTGCTCCTGCGAGATGATCATGCGCAACTGCTCGGCCAGGGCATAGTGCCCGAGCGCTTCAGCTTGACGCACGCGTTCGCGATAATTCTTGATTGTTACCGTTTCGTTATCCAGATCAAAGCGCAGCATCTCTTCGGGCTTTTCGGAGAGCTTTACCTCTTTAGGCGTCGCTGTTGGCATGCCGCCGAGATAGTCAATCTGATCGGCGATAATGAGCGCGTGCTGCAGCTCCTCGGTGGCGTGCTTTCTCAGCTCGCCCGCAATGTTCATCCACTGCGCGCCCTTAAGCACGTTGCTATAGACGGTGTAGGCGATGATCGCCTGATATTCGCGAGCGAGATCCTCATTGAGCGCTTTGATTAAGTCCTGAACGGCCTTGTCATTCTGCTGGTCATTCTTCTGTTCCGGCATGTATTCAATCCTCTTTCTCGAGCGCGGCTTCTACCCGCAAACAGAGGTTGTGATGCGAAAGACAAAGAGATTGTTGGTTCGCACTCATTTCGGGGCAGTCGCGCCCCGATGGAAGCTGCGCGTCGAGGTAGATCGCGTTGTGCATCACCTGGGTGCGGGCGATTGTCGTTCAACGGTTCGCCAGTCGATTTTGAATACTGCCGACAGCATCGAGCAGGCCCGCTATCGCCACGGACCCGTCAAGCCTGAGCTGATTAAACAGGGGGAGCCGGACAAGTTCATCATCGAGATGTACCGACGCCGATGATGTTCAAGAAGGGCACCGCATCCTTGCCCGTGAACTTTTTCGATTGGACTGGGCCACGGCTGATGAAATCTGTGATATTTTGCAAGCTGCTGATTCCACAATATCTGGATGGTCAATAAATTGCACACGACGAGCGGGGAGCAGTCAGGAGGGCGAAACGGGCGCTAGTTCGCTTGATCTCTGAAGCACGCTTTCTTCAGCAAGTCTTCTGGCGATATTACGCGCCTCTGCATCATAGTAAGTAGGTATTAGGCGCAGTATCCATTCTTCCCCGGGCCCCTGACCATGTTGTGCGAGCTTGGTTTTTGTTCGCATGCGTAAGTTCGGCTCTATGCCATTCAACCAGGGCAGGTCGTCGTTACAAGACCAACCTGAAATCAGGAGATCTGAAATGGGCGAAATCAGGAGATCTGAAATGGGCGCGAAGCTCCTTCTCGCCCTGGCTGTCAGTTTTGTATCGCTTTCGTGCACAGCGCAAGTAGTGCCTGCGGTCGTTCGGCCCCCGCTAGCGCCGACAGTTGGCGTAGGAATGAACTATTGGTCGGGCGACTGGGGAAGCGCGGACATCAATAGGTGGGGGCCTTCAGCCTGGGCCACCCTATCGGTCTTTCATGACCTCAGCGTCATTGCGGAAGGTCACTCCGCGTTCTTTGGTGGAAACCAAAATGCATCCAATTTCAAATACTTCACGGGCGGAGGTGGCCTCATCTACACCTCGGGTTACTGGGGCAGGTTTCAGCCCTTCGCGAAAGGCGAAGCCGGCTTTGCAAGCCTGACGCACCCCTCGAATTTCACCGGCCATTATCACGATACGAGTAATATCTGGACGCTAGGGGGCGGCGTGGAATACCACACCTGGGGCCAGTGGTGGACGCGAGTGGAGTACTCCTATGATTTCTTTCCGGACTTTCACAGCAGCGTCACCAACCAGAACCACACCCTGAATCCGCGAGGATTCACTTTTGGAGAGACGTATCGTTTCGGCCCGTCAGGCTCCCGTTTCTGATCCAACCGTCGCTGCCCAAGAAACATATAACGCGGCCCAGTATGTCGCTGACCATTTGCAGAATCAGCATAAAATCCAAAGGGCAAAAGAAAACCCCGCATAAACAGCGGGGTCTTCTTATCGGTAAACTGTTGGGATTGGACTAAGGCCATCGCGCGCTGCGAGTGCCAGTGACCCGGCCGGTAGAGTCTTTTCCGCCGGGGCAAATCTGGGGTCTTGGGCGCGATGCCCTAGGCCTCAGTCACCTCACGTAAAAAACTACTGGAACAATCATTTTGCATAGGCTGGATCAACCTCCTTTCCCGTGTAGCTTCACGCTAACGCGGGATGCGTCGGGAGTCAAGTGCCGGCAGCCGGCTCGTCAATTGCTTCCGCATGTCGCATTTTTACTATCGGGCCCTCTACGCATCTGCCTAGACTCCGACTTGCTGGAACAATGCGGAGGGTATGGTCGGATGGCAACGGCTCCAGTTCAAAACACTCGGAAACTGCAGAAGAACTCTGCGGTGGATCGCTACTTTTTCACCTTTGTAGCAACTTCAATGATTGGCATATCCCTCGTGGGATTTGTGCCTTCCATTGCAAATCCCGCCGAGCGCCGCGCCCCGGTCTCCGCTTGCCGCAGTTCACGGCGTCGTGTTCCTCGCGTGGCCTGTACTTTTCCTGGTCCAGAGCAGGCTAGTAGCAAGTGGCGCGTCGTCATGCACCGGCGCCTGGGAATCGCCGGCGTCTTCCTTCTCCTGCCGATGCTCCCCTCGGGCTATTGGTCGACAATCGTTTTTGGCAAGTCGATGTGCCCCATCGAATTCTGTAACGTCCAATTCTCCAATACCTACCGGCATGGGGGCCGATTCGCATTCTCATCAAGGATCTCCTGTCTAAGGGAGCTGCGCTTATGCAATGGCTTCGGTGCGTCGCGCCAATGACACTTGCCCTGCTGGCCTCAACGGGGCTTGCCCAGGAGAAGCCGAAGACAGATGCCGAGACAGATTGGCTTAGGGGCCCTGTGAAGTCCGTCGTCACGGTCAGCGAACGGCCCAGCGTCAAATGGCAACAGTCCTCCGGCCCCTCGATGGTGATGCCGATCCTTTGCCACGACTGCGAATACGATCCCGATGGCACACGGACGTTATCAGGCGATGTGATAGACGGAAAGTTCTACGGCAGCATTATCACGCTGACCCGAGATGCCAACGGCCGCGTGACGAAGCGCTTGGTTGCGGGCACGCCCGAAAGCAGCCTCTCGCACGATGAAATTGTGGGACCGTGGGGCAAGACCGAAGAGACTGACTACCAGGACGGAAAGATCTTTGCACGACAGCTTATCCAATACGACCAGTACGGCCACATGAGCGACTGGCTCACGCTCGATGCTAATGGAATTCAGACGGGCCGCACGTCGACGAGAAGTGCTAAGGACGGCACGATGCTGGAAAGGACGACCTGGATTCATGACGGCGAATTGAGTTATCACGAAACCTACAATCCTGAAACCGATGAGCAAAACTTCACGCGATACGACGAATCGGGAAATGCGGTTCTTACCTTTAAATTCGCGCACAACCAGGTGATTTCGTTCTGGGAGGCCTCTGACGAGACTCCGCAGTTCGGCCAGGGTTTCACGAGCGATGTGGGGGAGAACGACAGGGATACCTTTCAATGCACCAGCACCAGCCAGTGCGTTCGATCACGCGTTCATTTTGAATATGCGGGACCCGGAAAACTCAATCCAACCACCGCTGAATGGCGCGATGCCAGCGGCAACCTGACGCTGGGCGCGTATTGCAAATACGAATTCGACGAGTTCCAGAATTGGACCAAACGCACCGTGCAGGTGTGGTCGCCGGATCTGAGGCAGCGCACGCTCTACGAAACCGACACGCGCACCATCACCTATTGGTCAAAGTAGCCCAGTTCAAATCCTTTCTTCAAGCAAGACGCTCACGCGATCGCCGACATCCTTGCCGATCTGTTTGCGAATCTCTTCCTTCACTGGCAGTTTGTGCCTGCCGTCGCCTAAAGCCATGAACGAACTCTGGAACGGGATGCCGTCAACCGTGCCGCGCACCTTGATGAGACCACGCGTTCCAAAGAACTCCGCGGACTCAGGCCAGACCACGTAGGTCCACCCACCCTTGCTGGGGCTCTTCTCAAGCATTGCCGTGAAGCGCTTGTTCAGTTGTCCGCGCCCAATGGCCACTTGCGATCCGCTACGCCAGCGCCAGGTTCATGTTGTCGATGGCTTCGTCGATCTCCTGCGTGCTCTTGAAGCCCACGGTCGCGCAATCGATGCCCGCGTGCTGAAAGGCGAAGCGCATCGCGGCCTGGCGGTCTTCATGCTTCGTGAAGGTCCCGTCACCGCAGAGCTTCATGCTGATCACGCCCATGCCTTCGCTCTTCACCTGCTTCACGTGCGCCACCACCTCGGGAACAATTCCGGGATTGTCATCATCGGCGACAGGCCCATCCATGCGCGTTCCGTTGTGGTTCATGCGGATCATCGCGACCTCGAGGAACTTGTTTCCGGGCACTTGCCGCAGCGCCGGCAATCCATGCACCGAAGCGCCGCGAGTCTTGATGATCCGCTTTGACTGGGCTTCGAGCATCCCGTCCTGCCAGTGCTTCGTCTCAGAGACCCAGTCGCCGGTGTGCTGCCAGTGGAGCAGCATGATGTCGAAGTACTCGGTCTGCGAAACACGGCGCATCTCGTCAAACCGCTTCTGCGGATCAACGCCTGGATCCGTCGTCACTTTGTTCATCAGCTGGTAGCTATCGCGGGGATACGGCTTCAACGCCTCGCCCAGCATCGCGGGTGTCATATACGACTCGGCAGTCTCGAAAAAACGAATGCCGTGGTCGTAAGCGTAAGCGATCAGCCGTGAAAACTCCTTCTGTCCCAGCGCCGCCTGCACGTGGCCGTTATTGCTGCCAGTGCCAAAAGCGAGTCGCGTCACTTTCATCCCCGAGTTTCCCAGTGTCACAATGTCAGTAGCTATACGACGGGTGGCATGCAACGGCAGCGTGCCCACGCTGGCGGCAGCGCCAGCGACAATCGTGGTCTTCAGAAAATCGCGTCTATTCAATGGGCTCATCGGGACCTCCGTGTGGGGAACTGCTCGCGCAGCCTTTAGCCGAGATGTTAGCACGACGCGGTGAAGATCAGAGACCGCTAGAGCCTGACGCGTTTTTCAATATCGAACCGGACTCGAAAACCAATTCAGCAGTTGTACGAAGCAAAGGACTTATCATAGTCACAGAAATCAGGCCATCCAGCATTGGAATGAAAAAGCCACACTCACTCCTCTATTACGCTCCCCTTGTTCTTTTGTCCCTTCTGCTTGCCTTTTATCCGGGTATATCCGGCGACCCAACACCACCCAAAGCGCCTCCATTTCCGTCCAGCGCTCCCGATGTTCGCTTACCTTTGAAGCCCGGGTCGGTGCGCTGGGCGGTGATCGGCGACAACGGCACAGGCGAGCAGCCCGAAATGGAAATTGCAAATCAGATGGAGCGTTACTGGTCCGTGGTGAAGTACGACTTCGTCACCATGGACGGCGACAACATCTACGGCGATCATTCGCCCGAAAACTTCCGAATCAAGTTTGAGGATCCCTACAAGTCATTGCTGGATGAGAGCGTTCGATTCTATGCGTCGCTTGGCAACCACGACGACGCGCAAATCGAGGTGAGCTACAAGCCTTACAACATGAATGGCAACCGCTACTACGCGTTTCAGAAAGGAAACGTGGAGTTCTTCGTCCTGGACAGTACTCTGATGACTCCGCAGCAGCTCTCGTGGCTTGAGGAGCAATTAAAAGCCTCCACGGCCCAGTGGAAGATCGCCTATTTCCATCACCCGCTGTTTACCTGCGCCATGTTTCACGGGCCCTCAGTGAATCTCCGCAAACAGCTCATGCCGCTCTTCACAAAGTACGGAGTCAACGCCGTCTGGAGCGGACACGAGCACGTCTACGAGCGCATCAAGCCGCAAAGCGGAATCTACTTCTTCCTGGAAGGTGAGTCCGGACAGCTTCGCTACAACAACATCCGCCGTTCCTGCGATCTCGACCAGGCCAGGTTCGATACGGACCGCAGCTTTATGCTGGTCGAAGTTGACGGCGCCACGATGTACTTTCAAACCATCGCGCGCTCTGGCGCCATCGTGGACTCCGGGAGTCTCCCGCTACAAGGCACGCAAAAGTAGATTTCGCCGCGCCCAAACAACTCTGAAAATTCTCTCTTGACATCGTAATGGTTCGTGCTAACTTACCGTTAGTGGACGCTTACCTACAAGCCGGGCTCGATGCGCTCGCAGACTCAACCCGCATGGCGATCTTTCACAAGCTCTCGGGCGGCCCAATCGCCGTCAACGAGCTTGCGCGAATGCTCCCGGTGACGCGTCCCGCTGTTTCGCAGCATTTGAAGGTGCTGAAGGATGTGGGCCTCGTGAGCGATACCAAGACGGGAACTCGCAGGCTCTACCAGCTCGATCCCGAAGGCGTGGCTCGTTTGCGTGCGCACTTCGATCAGATGTGGACCCGGGCACTGGGCGCATTTCAGGAAACCGTAGAAAAACCCACCGGAGGAGGTAGTCATGGCAAACCAGGCAGAAGCACTCGATCTAAGAGTGTTTAAGAGCATTCGCGTGAAAGCGCCCATCGAGCGCGCCTTCTCGGTCTTCGTCGAGCAAATGGAGACATGGTGGCCCGCCACGCATCACATCGGCAAAACGCCCTTCGAGGCGATCTTCATCGAGCCCCGCGTCGGTGGCCGCTGGTATGAGCGCAACGTGGAAGGCGCGCAGTGCGACTGGGGCACGGTGCTCAAATGGGACCCGCCGCATGTCGTCTGCCTCTCCTGGCACGTCGGCCCTGGCCATGACTCGTCCGACTGGACATTCGACGGCGACATGACAAAGGCCAGTGAAGTCGAGATCCGCTTCATCTCCGAAGGGCCCAGCAGCACTCTCGTGGAACTCGAGCACCGCAAGATCGAACGCCACGGCGAAGGAGCTGAACAGCTTCGCGCGCTTTTCGACGGGCCTGGCGCCTGGTCGGGAATTCTGGACTGCTTCGCCAAGCGGATCGAGGCACTGTAGCGTCACTTACGCGGCTGGGATCTATCTTAAGGCGAACCCGGCCGCGTTTGCTGCGTTTGGAATCGGAGACAGCATGAAACCGATCATTTACCTGCGAATCGCGTCCATTATGACGCTAATCCACTCCATCCTGCACACCGTTGGGGGTGTCTTTGGGAAACCTCCAGCGGGTCAGGCCACCATGGTAGCTGCATCGATGCGATACCGTTTCGAGGTCTTTGGCGTGATGCGCAGTTACGCCGACTTCTATCGCGGCATGGGCCTCGGCATCACCATCGCGCTGACGATGGATGCTGCCATTTTGTGGCTGCTCGCCTCGCTGGCAAAGTCGGATGCCGCGCGTCTCCGGCCTATCCTGGCCGTCTTCCTCACTGGCTATCTCGCGCTGGCGCTGAACTCCTATACCTTCTTCTTCTCCGGACCCGTCATAGCGGAGCTTTTTATTGTGCTGTGTATCGGGGCTGCCATTTTCACAGCGAAGCGTGCGGATGAGCGCGAGGAGTCTGACGGGCAATCCGAGATGAAGACTGCGCAGTTTTGAGTATTCCCTTCAAGGGCGCGCGATTTTGAGGCGTGCTCTCAGGGTTGGTGCAAGGGCTAATGTACGGACTGAAGTCCGTACCCTTCGAAGCCGAAACCGTCATTTGAGTTTGTTTCGCAAGCTGCAAAGTCGTGCCCTGATACAAGACCGGGCTTTTAGCCCCCTGTCTATTCACCAGCTATGGAGCCACTCCTCGTCGCGGCCAATTCGGACCGGGGTGTTGAACAGTTCGCTCAGTTTTGGCGCGGTCAGCAGTTCTTCGCGCGGGCCATCGCCCACAATGCGCCCGCCACGCATCAGGATCACCCGTTCGATCTCCGGCAGAATGTCGCCCAAATGATGCGTCACGAGCACGAGACCCGTGCCTTCCTGAGCCAGTCGTCGCAACGTCTCGCGTAGTTCGCGTTGCGAAGCAAGATCCAGCGCATTTGAGGGCTCATCGAGCAATAGTTGTCGCGGACGATGCACCAGCGCCCTCGCAATCAGGATGCGCCGCTTCTCGCCTGCAGACATCTCTCCCACAAGCTGATTCGCGAGGTGCGCGGCTTCAATCCGTTCAAGCGCTTCGGCGGCGCTCTCGCGCATTTCGTCAGTCACATGCAGATTCGGCCACAGCGTGGATGCGGAGAAAAATCCTGCTATCACCGCGTCCAGTCCTGTCGTCACCGCCGTGCGCTCCCCGGGAAGTTCCGTGCCCATCAGTCCTGAACCCACAACGCCAAAGTGTTTCCGCAGTTGCGTCAAGTCCCAACGCTCGCGCCCGAAGATTCGCACGTGCATCCCCGGCTGCACGATGGGATAAATCTGGCAGGTGATGGTAAAAATCAGCGTCGACTTGCCGCATCCATTTGGCCCCAGGATTGCCACATGCTCGCCCGCGCTTATCGACAGGTTGATGTCGTGCAGCACCACGCGGTCTCCACGCGCCACGTTCACATGTGCGAGTTCCAGAAATTGCTCACTGTGATTGGCCGCTTCCTTGTTCCGGCTCTCCGTCATCCAGCCTCCGTTTGTTAGATTAAATGGATTGACTCCTTTATCCGATGAAGGCTCGACAGACAATATCCCGCCAATCAAAGCAATGAGCGACCTCTCTCAATTTGTCATTCCGCGCGGCTTCCGTTTCGGAGCCACCAAAGCAGGCCTCAAGCAGAGCGGCCGCACTGACCTCGCGCTGATCGTTGCCGATGCACCGGCGTCTGCCGCGGCAGCATTCACAGGCAATCGCGTCAAAGCTGCGCCTCTGTTCGTCGACGCGGAGCATCTTCGCGCCACCGGCAGCAAAGTCCGCGTTGTCGCCATCAATGCCGGCAACGCCAACTGCGCCACAGGGCAACCCGGCATCGACGCGGCCCTCGCCACCTGCAAAGCCGCTGCGGAAATCTTCGGCTGCAAGCCTGAAGAGGTTTTCCCTTCTTCAACTGGCGTGATCGGCGTCCCCTTGCCTGCTGAAAAACTTATCGCGGCGTTGCCGGATCTTGCCAAATCCATCGGCTCGCAGACCGATCACTTTCAACAGGTCGCCGAAGCCATCATCACCACCGATACAGTTGAGAAGACTGCATTCGCGCGCATTACCGTCACTACTCCAGAGATCGACGGAGCCGGAGAGATTCGCCAGGAAGTGCGCATCGCCTCTGTTTGCAAGGGTTCCGGCATGATTCACCCGCAACTCGTGCCGCACGCCACCATGCTCGTCTACATCCTCACCGACGCGGCCATCGAACCCGCTGCACTCGACAGCTACTTGCGCGACGCCATCGACGTCAGCTTCAACCGCATTTCCGTCGACGGCGACACCTCCACGAATGACACCGTTCTATTGCTTGCCTCCGGCGCGAGCGGTGCGGCAATAGGCTCCAACAACCCGGAGTTTGCCTCCGCGCTCACGCATGTCTGCACATCGCTGGCACGCCAGATCGTCGCTGACGGCGAGGGCGTTTCCCACGTTGTCGAACTCCGCATCAATGGCGCCGCCACCGACGCAGACGCACTTCGCGTCGCCAAAGCCATTGCTCATTCGCCTCTTGTCAAAACCGCGTGGGCCGGATGCGATCCCAACTGGGGGCGTCTCATGGCAGCGATTGGTTACTCAGGAGCCCAGATCGATCCGCAATCTATCGATATTTCATTTGGCGAGCTTGCCATCTGCCGCAACGGTGGACGCGCCGCCGAGTATGATGAAGCCGCCGCACACGCCTACATCCAGCAGCCGGAGTTCTCTATCGCCGTCCATCTCCACCAGGGCGAGGGTTCCTGCAAATTCTGGACCACCGACCTGACGCACGAGTACGTTCGCATCAACGCCGACTACACCACTTAGCATCGAACAGATTTGCAGATGAATCAGCACAGCGGCCGGTTGAACAACCGCGACAGCCGCGCTCAATCAATCAAAATGCCAAAAACCATCAAGTCAATACCTGAACGCAAATCGAAGTCCACGCCGGCGCCGGAGACTTTCTCGCTCATCTCGAATGAGAAGTTGGTCGCGATCTACTCCGCGATGGTCAAGTGCAGAATGCTCCAGCAGCGGGCGAGCTTGCTCTTCCAGCATGGAAAGCTTGCGTCCGATCTCCACGCATCCTACGGCTGCGAGGCGGTTGCCGCCGCACTCGCAGTTGATCTCCAGCCCAACGACACACTGAGCCTATCGCATGGCGATTTGCTTCCCGGATTCGTCAAAGGTCTTTCGCCCGAGAGTCTCTTTCGCTTGCTGACTCCTGACGCCGCTTCGATCAACGTGCAAAAAACGTCCACCTCTTCTGATCTGAAACAAAAGAATATTCTCACTGCCGATGAATCCCGTCGGCCCGAAGCGGTCCGCAAGCGCGCCACGGCTGCGCAGGCCACGAAGGAAGGCGCAATCGTCGCTGCTATTCTTCCCTCCGACGACGGGTGGCTTGATTCATGGCACGGCGTCATGGCGACGGCAGCTTCCCAAAGGCTGCCCATCTTATTCGTGCATCACGTGGATCATCGATACGAGCCGAGCGATCCGTCTTCGAATCGCAAAGCCAAAAATCCAGATGCTCTCTTCCATGGCGTGCCTGCGATAGCGGTCGATGCGCTTGATGCGGTCGCTGTTTACCGTGTAGCCTACGAGGCCATCATTCGCGCGCGCCAGGGCCGCGGTGCAACCTTGCTTCAGTGCGCGGTCCATTCCGGAATGCCGGACAAGGCGACCCATCGAATCTCCGAGCCATCCGCCAATCCTGCGCTCACTGCCGATCCTGTTTCTCTCATGGAAAACTATCTCAAGCGAAAAGGCATCAAATCAGAACAGCATAACTCCGAAATTGTCGCGGCCTTGAATCATGATCTGGATCTGGCTACCCGATTCCTCGATCATTAGTCAAAGAACATTATTGAGCCCACCAATTTGTCTATCTTCCGGGGAACACAAGACATAGCAGCTGAGCCCGGACCAACGCGAATGGTAAAGTGAGGAAATGATCGTCAGTAAGCGCGCAGGCATTGCTTGTGTCATCTCAAGTGCGGTCTTTTTGGCAGGATTCTTCAGCTTCAATCCCGCCCCACTTGCAGCCGAGACACCCGGAGCAGGCGAAGGCGTGGCTCAAACAGGTCCAGACAGCGGCCGTCCCGTCCCTGTCTGTGAGCCGTCAACACTCGGTTCGCCCTACCTCCCCGTCGACAGCTGGATCTATCCCGCGGTCCTTCGCCTCTACGGCCTCGGATACATCGACACCGTCTTTCTCGGCATGCGTCCCTGGACCCGGGCCAGCGTCGCTCACATGCTCGAAGAGGCCGGCGCGCGTATCGAAGATGCGCAGGACTCTCCCGACGCTGCTTCAGATCAGGCGCAGGAAATCTACGATGCCCTCGATCGCGAACTTCACCCCGACATGCAGGGTCCCTGCCGCGCATTCAAAGGCAGCGCGCGCATCGAGTCGATTTACTCCGCTTCCCTCGCCATCACCGGCACATCACTCGACGACAGCTTTCATCTCGGCCAGACAGTGATCAACAACTACGGTCGCCCGTTTGAAAGCGGGTTCAATAACTACAGCGGCGTAAGCGGCTACGCCATCGCTGGCCGATTCACGCTCTATCTGCGCGGCGAATTGCAGTTCGCTCCGTCCGCCAGCGGCTATTCGGCACCGCTGGCACAGGTTCTCTCGCAGGTAGACCAGATTCCGTTCATCAATCCAGCCACCGGGCTCCCCTACAATCAGGCCACCATTCCCCTGGGAGCCATCGATTCCATCGTCCGTGCTCGCTGGGTTGAGGCCTATGTATCAGCCAACGTTCTTAATCACGAAATCTCTTTTGGCAAGCAGGACGACTGGCTCGGTCCCGGCCTCGGCGGCGGCTTTGCCTACTCCAACAATGCGGAAAACATCTACACTTTTCGCATTAATCGCGTAGAGCCGTTGCACGTGCCGGGCCTTTCCTATATCACCGGGCCGTTTCGGTATGAGTTTCTCATCGGCGGTCTTCATGGCCACACCTACGTGCCCAACCCTGCGTATCCTGGGCCCGGTCAGCCTAACGTTATCAACCCAGGCGACCCCTGGATGCATGAAGAAAAAATCAGCTTCCGTCCCACCGAGAACCTCGAATTCGGGTTCCAGCGCACAGTCATCTGGGGCGGAGAGGGCCATGGGCCGATCACCCTGCACACGTTTCTAAAGAGCTTCTTTAGTTTCTCTTCACCAACAAATGGGGATAAGCTTGGCCGCGACGATCCCGGCGCTCGTTTCGGCGCGTTCGACTTCTCCTACCGCCTCCCTTACTTCCGCCACTGGCTGACGCTCTACACCGACGGCGAAGTGCACGACGACATCTCACCCATCGACGCGCCGCGCCGTGCCGGCTGGCGTCCCGGCCTCTACCTTTCGCATGTTCCCGGCGTGCCCAGACTCGATGTCCGCGCCGAGGCCGTCTACACCGACCCGCCGGTCTCCACTAGCACTGGCGGGCTCTTTATGTATCGCGAGTCTATCCAGAAGCAGGGCTACACCAACAACGGCCAAATCTTTGGCGACTGGATCGGCCGCGAAGCGAAAGGTGGCCAGAGCTGGATCACCTGGCATCTGAGCGGCAATGAGTGGCTGCAGGCTGGTGTGAGAAACCAAAAGGTTGCGAAGGATTTCATTCCTGGCTCAACCACGCAGATTGATCCCTCTACCGGTGTGCTCATCGAGGGCGGCACTACGCTCAACGACATCAATTTCCAGGCGGTCAAGCGCATCGGCAAGGATTTCGAAATCAACGGCAATTTCACCCTCGAACACTGGAAGGCTCCGATCTATCTCCCGGGCGAACAGACCGTCACTACGACCGCGATCAAGCTGACGTGGTATCCCCAGCGCAAATTGAGCTTCTGATCTTTGCCAGGCTCCTTCAGCAAACGCGTCGACTCACTCCTCCCGCATGAGCTTCACGGGATTTACGGCCAGCGCCTTCTGAGCCGGAATCCAAGCTGCCACAAGCCCGAGCATCAACATCGTGAGAACCACGCCGCCTAACACCACCGGATCGTTCGGCGAAGCCTGGTACACGATGAATGACAACACCTTCGTCGCCAGAAGGCCCAGCACCAATCCAGCCACCGAGCCAACCAAAAGCAGAATGAACGCGCGGCCCAGTGCCGTGCGCAACACCTGCTTGCGGCGCGCTCCAAGTGCCATGCGAATCCCCAGTTCGCGCAGCCGCTTGCTCACGGTGTACGATGCCATGCCAAAGATCCCGGTCACCGCCAGCATCGCGCCCAGCAGCCCCAGCACTCCGAGCGCCACCGACGCCACGCGTGCGGCAAACATCGCTGAACCCATTGCCTGGCTCCACGGCCTGACGACGATAGGCATCGCCGCATCAAGTCCGTGCAAAGCCTTCTCCAGCGCCGCCGAAATTTCCTGCGGATCCCGGTTCGAGCGCACCAGCAGCCATGTGTTGCTCGACGGCTGCTGCAGAAACGAGAAGAACATCGCCGGCTGCTGATCCTCGGTGAGCGTCCGGTATTTTCCGTCCTCCACCACTCCCACCACTTCCGCCCGCTGTCCGCCATTGAACTTGAAATGCCCGCCGATCGCCTTGTTCACCGATCCAAAAACCTTCACCGCAAATTGCCGGTTGATCAGGGCCACCTTCGGTGCCTTGGCATCGTCCTGCATCGTCAGGTCTCTGCCCGCGAGCAGGTTGGTGCTTGCGGCCTCGATGTAGCCCGGCGAGATGTGGTAATTCATGGCCTCAGCAGCCACGTTGGTGGGCCGGTAATCGGTGGTGCCGTCAGCATAGACACCCGAGTCGCCGCCCTCCAGACCCAGCGGTAAGTGGTCGACATAGCCCACTGCCGTCGCGCCCGGAATGGCCGACGCTGCATCCAACATGCGGAGCTGCATCTGCTGCACTCGCTCGTCGGTGTAGCCCGACATATGCAGTTCGGTTCCCCCGAGGATCACGTTCTGCGGCACAAATCCAAAATTGCTGTGCATTGAACGTGCCAGCCCGCGCACCGCAACCAGCGAAGACGTCACCAGGACCGCACAAATCGCAATCTGCACGGCCAACAGAACATCCCGCAGCGTGAATCGCCGCAGCCCGCCCACATTTGCCACGCCCGTGCGAATCATCTGCCACGGATCCGCACGCAGAACCTGACGCACCGGCACCATGCCGAATAACAGACCACTCGCCAGCGCGAGGATCAGCGCCACCAGGTAGGTGGCTGCATCTGGATTCACAGGCACGTTAATCGGAGTATCCGGAATCGGCTGCCATGTACTCAGGAAGCGCAGAATTACGACGCCTCCCGCTAGTCCCAGCGCTCCGCCTGCGAGCGACACCAGTACCGCCTCCGTCAGCAATTGCCGCAGGATAAGCCCGCGCTTCGACCCCAGCGCCAGCCGCAACGCTGTCTCCTTAGCACGATCCGCCGCTCGCGCTGCAAACAGGCTTCCCAGGTTCGCGCATGCGGCCAGCAAAATCAACCCGGCGAGCAACATCAGCCCCGCCATAAACGCGCGCGCCGGTCCGCCCAGCATGTCCCCGATCAGCCCAGGTCGCGCCAGGGTGAACTTCACGCCCTCGTCGTCACTCGGATAGGTTTTCGCGAGCCACGCACCGAGGGTATTCAGGTCCTGCGTCGCCTGTGCAGCCGTCACTCCCGGTTTCAGCCTTCCCACCACAAACGCGCCGTGATTCCCGCGCTGCTTTAGCTGGTCGTAGCCTTCGATCGTCGGCTGCTCCACCATCGGAATCCACATCGCCGGCGCAAAGAACAGCTCCGTCCCACGAAACTCCGGAGGCGCCACACCAATGATTGTGAGCTGATGCTTGTTTACTCCCACCGTTCGCCCGACCACACTCGCGTCACCGTGAAAATGACCATGCCAGTACGCGTAGCTCAAAACCACATACGGAGCACTGCCCTCCCCTTTCTCATCGGTGGCGTGATAGAACCGCCCCAGGTAGGGTTGAATTCCCAGCACGTCGAAATAATTTCCACTCGCCAGGTAGGGCCACGCGGTCGACGGACTGCCCCCGGTATCCACCCCCACCGGGCCCATGATCTCGGACATCACGATGCCTTCAAACGCCCGGTTCCGATCCCGCAGATCCACGTAATCGAGATACGACTGCGACGGATACCGGAAGCGCTGAACCATGTAGAGATTCTGCGCATTCGGCACTTTCACCGGCCGCAGCACCACAGCGTTCATCACGCTGAACACCACCGCGTTCGCCCCGATGCCCAGCGCCAGGGTCAAAATCGCCGTCACCGTGAACCCCGGAGACTTCCACAACTTCCGAAACGCAACTCTCAGATCTGTCGTCATAATGGGCCGCCCCTGGAATCAACTACGCCAGCGCCCCGCACACAGTTCCCCCGAATTGCCGTCGGCCGTTTTGCTGCCAACTCTTTCCCATTTTGGAACTCCGCTTGTTCCATCAGACTGCCCTGCATGAGATCCAGCAAGACGCACGTTTCGCTGGCTCGGGCGAAGTGTGAAGGGTACTCAGATCGATGCTAACTCGCTCCGCCGTGCGAAAATGCGATGGTGGAAGTTAACGAAGATCGAGATTAAATCTATGGACACCCCCAACGAGCTCAATGAGGTCGTTCTTCCGCAGACTGTCGTCGGTCCGCTGACTCGGTCGGCGATCTTTCTGGTCCTGAGCATCCCCCAGGATGAGGACGCTTACGCGCGTCTGCGCGCCTTTTGTGCGGATCTGTCCGGGCTGATTCGCGCGGTAGAGTTTCGCGATGTCGAGGCTGGCCTTACATGCATCGCCGGGTTTGGCTCGGATGCCTGGGACAAGCTCTTTGGAGCGCCTCGTCCGGCCGGGCTGCATCCGTTTCAGGAGATTCGCTCGGGGGAGCGCCATGCCGTCTCCACGCCGGGAGACATTCTTTTCCACATTCGAGCCAAACGCATGGACCTTTGTTTCGAACTGGCGACGCAGATTATGGTGAGCATCGGTGATGTCGTCTCAGTGGCCGACGAGGTGCACGGCTTCCGCTATTTCGATGACCGCGATGTCATGGGCTTCGTCGACGGCACAGAGAATCCGCGAGGAGACGCGGCGCGCGAGGCGGCGATCGTCGGCGGCGAAGATCCGGCCTTTGCGGGCGGCAGCTACGTTATCGTGCAGAAGTACATCCACGACCTGAAGGCGTGGAATGCGCTTCCGGTTGAGATGCAGGAACGCATCATCGGCCGTCGCAAGCTTTCTGACGTGGAACTGAGCGATGCGGACAAGCCCGCATACGCGCATAACGCGCTCACCAATATTGAGGAGAACGGACGCCAGCTGCAGATCCTCCGGGATAACATGCCTTTCGGGCGCCCCGGCCACGGCGAATTCGGAACCTACTTTATCGGCTACAGCCGCACGCCACGGATCACCGAGATCATGCTTGAGAACATGTTTGTCGGCCGGCCGCCAGGAAACTACGACCGGTTGCTTGATTTCAGCCGGCCCGCAACGGGCAGCCTGTTCTTCGTGCCATCGGCAACGTTTCTCGACAACGTCACTACAGTCACACCGGATGCAGCAGAAAATTCAAATGAGCCATCTACAGAGACGCCTTCGCCGATGCCTTTACCTGTGCACGACACATCGCTCGGAATAGGATCACTGAAGGGAGAGAAAGATGAATAACCTCCATCGGGAGCTGGCGCCCATTTCTGACGCGGCATGGGCGCAGATCGAAGAAGAGACGACGAGAACGCTGAAACGCTACCTCGCTGGGCGACGCATCGTGGATGTTCCTTCGCCGGGAGGAATTGCGCTGCCTGCAGTTGGAAGCGGACACCTGAAGTCGATCTCCGCTCCCGGTGACGGCATCATCGCAAGACAACGCGAAGTGAAACCGTTAGTGGAACTGCGGGTTCCGTTTGAACTGTTGCGTCAGACGATCGACGATGTCGAGCGCGGCTCCGATGACTCTGACTGGCAACCTGCAAAAGACGCTGCGAAGAAGCTTGCGTTTGCGGAAGATCGGGCCATCTTCAACGGGTACCATGAGGCGGATATACGGGGTATCCGGGAAAGTACCAGCAACCCCATCGAGGCTCTGCCCGCGGATGTGCGGGATTATCCCGATGCGGTTGCACACGCGCTGAGCCAGTTGCGGCTCGTAGGCGTCAACGGACCCTATTCGATTTTGCTGGGGGCCAGCGAATATACGTCGCTTGCCGAAACTCGCGACCACGGATATCCCGTGCTCGAACACGTAAAGCGCATTGTGGACGGCAACCTGATCTGGGCACCCGCGATTGAAGGCGCGTTCGTTGTGACGACGCGAGGCGGCGACTTTGAGCTCAACATCGGGCAGGACGTTTCGATCGGCTATCTCAGCCATAACGATTCGGCAGTGCAACTGTATCTTCAGGAGACCTTCGTTTTTCGGGTGCTCACAAGCGAAGCGGCGGTTGCGTTATCGCCTTCACAGAAACCTTCCTGATCAGCCGGGCTGGGCGGAATTTCCCCGACTTCCATCGTGACTCCAAGCGCTCTTTCTCGTCATGCTTCGCCAGTTGGTTCACCTCACCGGAAAACAATCGAGGTCATTGGCGAATGCGATGGGACCGGAAAAGTGACGCTTTATCTCTGCTTCTGTCTCATTCTCCTTCCCCAAGGTCCGCAGCATTCGATGCGACAACACCAATCGCTTGACATGAGCATTCGCAGCAGTCGTTCCAATTACCGAAGGCGGCATGTGGAGGCGTCTTTCCACTCCGGTAGCGCCTTCCGGGACGGCGTTATGTGCGACAAACAAATCTGCGTCGGACGCGAGTTGCGTCAGTCCGTCTCCGTCGCCGTTCGTATCTCCACTGAAAACGATCCGCTTGCCCTCGATTTCCACACGCCACGCCAGCGCAGGAAACCCACCATGAATCACGCGTACTGCGTACACGGCCATATCCGAGTTGCGAAATACGAGCACCGGTTTTGAACCTGCTACGACATCATGCGGTTCTAATGTGTAGCTTCCCTTCGCGCCCGGCTCCGTCAGATCGCTCAGGTAGCGCCATGCTCCGTGAGGCTCACCGAAAAGATCGCGCACAAACTCAGTCGTAGACGGCATAAAGTTGTTTCCCGGAGGACCGTACACCGGCAGGGGACGCTTCCGGTCTTCAAACCAGGAAGAAAATACTAAGGCGGGAAAATCGCCGCTGTGATCGATATGAAAATGGCTGAACAGAACAACATCGACCTGGGACATCTGCGCTCCGCTCTCCCCAAAGCGCAGAGCACTGCCTCCTCCGGCATCGACGATGACACGCGGAATGCCGCGGTCCCATATGAGATAGCTGGTAGACGCGCGCTTATCCTGCAACTCCGGGCCGCCGGAGCCGAGTACCTGAACTGCCAGTCCTGTAGAGCCGCAGGATTGCGCTCTCACGGGCAAGACTTCATGCATTGAAAACAGGACCGCGAAAATAAGGAGCGCTTTTTCCGCCAGTCTTTGCGAAGTTGCAAGGCCAAAGTTGGTTTCCATTTCGCACCACCAAGCCGTCCGATTGCTTCAAAGATAGCGGAATTGGGAAGGGGAAGCCGCCTTTTCGTCATCTATGCTGGTGGCAAAATTCGGAAGGGATTGAACGAGAATGGGGCGATTTCCCCACCAGCCAGACAGCGGAATTGCGATCTAATTCGCGCCTTGCGTTCCGGTGCCCTTTTCGCGCGTAAGCACATACGACTTGCGGCGGTCCTTCGACGCGTGATCAATCTGCTTCCAGAACGCCACGAAGTAGTCGATCGCTGAGATCGTCGACACCAGCACTGTGAAGTAGATGGCTGCGACCGCGATCCACTCTACCGGGATCACCAGCACGCCGAACTGCCATTGATACCAGCGATGCGCCAGCACTGCTGAAACCACGCAGACAATCTGCACCACGGTTTTCAACTTGCCCAGTTCGCTGGCCTGGATCGTAAACCCTTCTGTCGATGCGATGGAGCGCAGGCCGGAGATGAGGAACTCGCGCGCGATAATCACCACCACGATCCAGACCTTGACCACTTGTGGGTTGTACGCCACTAGCGCAATCAATGCGCCCGTCACCATGATCTTGTCGGCGATCGGGTCAAGCAGCATGCCCATCGTCGTGATCTGCGCCCGCTTGCGCGCCAGGTATCCGTCCAGCCCGTCGGTAATCGAAGCCAGCACGAACAAGATTGAGGCCAGAATCTCCTGCTCGCCGTTCGGTCCCTGCAAGGGAAAGTGCGGCGATAGAATCCACAACAGAAGCGGGATCATCGCAATCCTGCTCAACGTGATGGAGTTTGGGAGGTTCACGTTCTTCTCAACAATCTTGTAGAGTCTTTCTCAAATCGAACTGATGCGGAACCCGCATATTCCTCAATCCCGAAACTTTTGTACCAGTGCCCGCGCTGATTGAGGTGCCACTACAACTATAGACCGAGGCACTCGAGCCTCTCAAAGTGCCAATGTTGCCCGAATTGAAGGCGCAACACTTCTGATCATTCGAGGACGAATTTGGGCACTAGCAGCTTGGTCACGAGGACATCTAGAAACGGCTGTTGGCTCTTCAAGATGGCCAATTTCGCGGCTGAGAGCGGGTACCATGCGCCGCGATCCACCTCGGGAATCTCGATCTTGCGTCCCGAACGGGGCGGCCATTCCACCTCGCAAAAGTTGCTGGTCAGCTTCTGCGGATCGCAATCGCCTTCAAAGGCCCATGCATGCACCAGTTTGCCGCCGGCCTGCCTGACCGTACCCAGATCGATGAAGTCCCCTTTCGCTTCAAAGCCGGTTTCTTCGTGGAATTCGCGACGAGCAGCATCCAGCGGAAGCTCGCCATCAACATATTCCCCTTTGGGAATCATCCACGCTCCCGCATCCTTGTTGGCCCAGAACGGACCGCCCGCATGCACGAGGAACACTTCCAGCTCTTCGCCCGGGCGTCGAAACATCAACAATCCTGCGCTGCGCTTTTCCATCGGAATCAGTATATGTTCAACCATCGTTTACCATGAGTGTCAATGCTCGCGCTCGATACACAACTCACCGCAAGCGAGGTGCTACGCGCATTCCATCGCGACGAGCCATTCCTATTCCTCGGGGCTGCGTTCAATACAGTCACAATCATTCTTATCGGATTAATCATTATTCGCCGTCGATGGGATGGGCTGCTACTGTCGCTCGCCTGGTTCGCTCATCTCTACGGGCTACGGCTTTGGATGAACTCGAATATCCTTCAATTGACGATCCCCCCGAGTGAGTTTTTCCATCGCTTCGCTTCGGCTGTGAATTACCTGGTTCCGATCCCGGCATTCATCTTCTTCCACTTCGCGGGATTTCTTGGAAAACTCGGCCGTATCATCACCCCAGTCTTCATCGTCCTGTTTTCCGGTCTCGTCGCGACCACCCTGCTCTGGGGATCTCTACCGATATTCGGCACCATTAATAACCTGGTGATCGTCGCGGCTTTGATCGCTGTTCTGGTGCGTTCCTTTCGCAGGGGAGCGGGTGATCGAGATTCCCTGGTCGTGCGCGGAGGACTGATATGCTTTGTGGTTCCGGCGGTCTTTGACAATCTCTCCCCGATTCCGCGAATCGAACCTTACGGTTTCGCAATACTGCTCGCCTGCCTCGGTTACGTGGCCGCGCGGCGCACCCTGCAACGTGACAAGGAACTGGGTGAGATTCAGCAGGAACTCGATCTTGCGCGGCGCATTCAGCTCTCCATCCTTCCCGATTCCTTCCCCGCATCCCAATCGTTTCGCGTTGCGGCAAAGTATGTGCCGATGACTTCGGTAGCGGGAGATCTCTACGATTTTCTTCTCGCAGACGACCAGCACGCCGGATTGTTGATCGCCGACGTTTCGGGGCACGGAGTACCTGCGGCTCTCATTGCTTCCATGGTGAAGATGGCTGCGATCTCGCAGCGTGCGCTGGCTGCTCATCCAGCGGCTTTGCTGGCCGGAATGAACTCTGCTCTCTGCGGCAATACTCAAGGCCAATACGTAACTGCCGCGTATGTGTATCTCGACGCTCACGCGCGAGAACTGCACTACTCGGCCGCAGGCCATCCCGCGATGTTCCTCTTGCGCAGCGGCGCGGTAACTGAAATCGAAGAAAACGGGATGCTGCTGGCCGCGGTCGACGGCGCAAGCTATGAAAGCAAATCATTGCCCCTGAAATCCGGCGATCGGCTACTGCTTTACACCGATGGCCTGGTCGAAGCGCGCAACGCCGACGGCAAGCTCTTTGGGGAACAATCCCTCGTCGCAGAACTGAAAACCAGCGCACGCATGACGCCCTCTGAAACTGTCGATCACCTTATTACGACTGTGCAAGGCTGGGCCAAGTCGCAGGACGACGACCTGACGGTGCTCGTGTGCGACTTTGTCGGCGATCCTGCGCCCGCTGCGGCGGATTAGCCCCACAAACAGAACGGGCCGCCGAAGCGACCCGTTCCAATCCAGGAAACATCGGGTGCTATGCGTAGATACCGCGCTGCTTGATCGTAAACGCGACGCGATCGATGGCCAGCATGTAGGCTGCAATCCGGTTATTCACGTTGTGAGCCTCCGCGTATCGAACCACGTCGTCGAAGCTGTCGCGCAGAATCTGTTCCAGCTGCTCATTGACGATGGCTTCCTTCCAGAAGTAGCCCTGCCGGTCCTGCACCCACTCGAAGTAGCTTGCCGTAACGCCGCCGGAGTTGGCCAGGATATCGGGCACGATGAAGATGCGCTTGTCGGCTAAGATCTCATCGGCGACGGCGGTAGTCGGACCGTTGGCGCCTTCCACGATGATGCGCGCCTTGATCTTCTCGGCATTGCGGCTGGTGATCACGTTCTCGGTCGCCGCCGGAATCAGCACATCGCAATCGGAGACGATCAATTCTTCGCTGGGCATGGCCTCGGCGCCACGGAAGCCCAATAGCGTTCCATTGCGGTACTTGTACTCGACCAATTGGTGAATGTCGATGCCGTTAGGATTAGACAGTCCACCATCCTTCTCTGCGATACCGACAATTTTGTAGCCGTGTTCCATCATGAGCCGCGCGGCGTTTGAGCCCACGTTGCCAAAGCCCTGGATGATGACACGGCAGCCATCGATCGGCAGGTTCAAATAGCGGAGACTCTCGTCGCACACCACCATCACGCCGCGGCCGGTAGCTTCAACGCGTCCGCGCGAACCACCAATGTTGAGCGGCTTGCCGGTTACAACGCTGGTCACGGTGTGGCCGACGTGCATGGAGTAGGTGTCCATGATCCAGGCCATCGTCTGTTCGTTGGTGTTAACGTCCGGTGCGGGCACATCTTTTTCCGGTCCGATGAAGTCGATGATCTCTGAGGTGTACCGGCGCGTCATGCGCTCCAGTTCACCCTGGCTCATCTTCTTGGGGTCGCAGATTACTCCGCCTTTGGCTCCGCCGAAGGGAATGTTGACGACGGCGCACTTCCACGTCATCCAGCTCGCCAGTGCACGCACTTCATCGAGCGTGACCTCAGGCGCGTAGCGAATGCCGCCTTTTCCAGGACCGCGTGCAATTGAGTGCTGAACCCGGAATCCGGTAAATATTTCAATGCGACCATCGTCCATCGTCACAGGAAAGTGAACGATAATTTCGCGCGCGGGTGTTCGCAGCAGCTTCCAGAGCCCTTCATCCAGATTGAGCTTGCGTGCTGCAAAATCAAACCGCGCGCTTTGCGCTTCCCAGGGATTAATTTCCTGGTCCAAAGTCATTGTTGCCGGAACCATACCATCTCCAATTCTTTAACCTGCCACGGAAAGGCCTGAGGCCTTTTCACAAGCCAACTGATAGACGCAGCAAGATTTCCCCCGTTTCGGGGCAATGCACTCTCTCATTCGCTCCAGGTTTTCCCCTGAGGCTTTCGTTTGGGCTCTCGAATCCCCAGCATCCGCCCAAACCCATGTGAGTCTAGGCCTCCAGCACAGCCTCGTCAAGCCAGTGAGAACCAGTCTGGGAACCCCTTGGTACTGCAAAATTCCGGACCGGGAAGACCACTTTATGCTCGCATTCAGGTGGGTTGGGAAGAGCCCTGCGCCAAGACGGGATCATTCTTCTTGATTCTCTGGGTACGAATTGAATATCTGTCTCGCATATAGACACTTGGACGTGTACTGGTAAAGATAAGATAGCTATACCCTACAACGTTGGTAATGGAGTTCTCGCTTGAGGGAGTCATCAACCGTAACTGACTGAGCTAGACTCGGTTCAAGTTCCCAATGACTTGCTTCAACCCAAACTTTCCGGTGGCTTGCACACCGGAGGCCCTTTTCGCCGCAGCGCCTGGAGAGCAGATGTCGTCTTCTGACAGGATAGTGCTCATTGACGATGATCGCGTCGTCGGCGAAATCGTCTCAGCGCTGGCTAAGGCGATGGGGTTGAAATGCGACGTAACCCGGACACCGGAGGAGTTTTTCAAGCGAGTTGGCCCGGACACCACCCTCATCCTGCTTGATCTTGTCATGCCGGAGATGGATGGGATCGAGATCCTGCGCTTATTGGGGGAGCGAAACTGCAAGGCGCGGATCGTCTTGATGAGCGGCATCAACATCCGCGTCATCGAAACCGCCAAAAAGCTGGCTCAATCTCTCGGCCTCTCCGTTGTCGGTCATCTTCAAAAGCCCTTTCCGATCGGACAATTGCAGGATCTTCTGGGCGCCAATATCGACCCCGAGAAGCCCGCCGATCTCGAAGTGGAGCAACAGATCGCGATTGCCGACGAGGATCTGCGGCGGGCCTTCGACCGCAATGAATTCGTGATCTACTATCAGCCGCAGATCAACATAACGACCGGCATCGTCACCGGCGTTGAAGCGCTATCGCGATGGAATCATCCTGAGCTCGGGCTTGTTTTCCCTGATAATTTCATCCACAGAATTGAAGCTCTAGGACTCATGGATCGGTTCTGCTGGCTCACCGCCGAGCGCGCACTGAACGAGGTAAAGCAGTTTTCAGCCAACGGCCATCTGCCCCGATTGGCCATCAATATTTCCGTCAGCTCCCTGCGCGACCTGAAGTTTCCCGATATCTTCATGAGCCTAGCGCACAAATATGACTTCCCTGCCGAGCGCATCGTTCTCGAGATTACCGAGTCTGGCCTGATGGAGTTTTCGCTCGCCCTCGACGTGCTCACCCGGCTTCGCATGCGCAACTTCAAACTCTCCATCGACGACTTCGGCACTGGCTACTCCATGATGAAGCAGTTGCAGAATGTCCCAGCTATCGAGTTGAAAATTGACAAGATGTTTGTGCAGCATATGCACGCCAATCATGCGGACCTGGTGATGGTAGAAAAGATTATCGAAATGGGGCACGAGCTCGACATGGAAGTCATTGCCGAGGGAGTGGAGACAGAGGAACAATTCAATCTCCTGCGCGAAAGGGGCTGCGACGGCGTTCAGGGATTCTTCTTTAGTCGAGCACTTCCCCCCTCCGATATCCCCCGTTGGCTTGAAACCCATCGCGCCCAGCAAGTACAGTAATCCCGTCGCCATTCAAAGGGATTCGCAAAGCTCCAGGGAAATCCCTGCCTAGGTCACACCGTTCCGATGAGTCGCTGCAAGCGTAATCAGCGGAGAATGCCGTGGCGACTGGAGAGGCTTATGTGCCGATTCTCAGGCGTGGCGCTTGTCGCCACACCTCTGCTCACCGTGTTGACCGCTTTCGCTCAGGTTCCAACCCTGAAAGCTCCGACTCCGGCTAACCAGGAGACACAGCCGCAAGCCATCAAGCCGGGCACCAGCACTCCCACGCCCGTCCCACTCGCTCGACCAGGCAGACCTCTCGGCGTTCTTCGACGGCATTCTTCCTTTGCAGCTCGAGCGCAGCGATGTCGCCGGCGCTTCTGTCCTGGTGATGAAGGATGGCAATGTCCTGCTTCAGAAGGGCTACGGTTACGCCGACGTCAAATCGAAGAAGCCCGTCGATCCCGCTTCGACCATTTTTCGCCTCGCCTCCATCTCCAAGTTGTTTACCTGGATCTCCGTCATGCAACTGGAGGAGCAAGGCAAGCTCAATCTCGACACAGACGTCAACCAATACCTCGACTTCCGGATCCGTCCAGCGTTCAACAAACCGGTTACTCTGCGCAACCTGATGACACATACCGCCGGATTCGAAGAATCCCTCAACGACATCATCATCACGGATCCCAAGCAGGCGGTTTCGCTGCGCGATTACCTGATCGCGAATCAACCGATGCGCATTTATCCTCCTGGCAAAATTCCGGCCTACTCCAACTACGGTGTCGGACTGGCGAGTTACATCGTTCAGCGCGCCAGCGGCGAGCCGTTCGAGCAGTATGTGCAGGAGCACATCTTCGGACCGCTCGGCATGACGCACTCATCGTTCTACCAGCCTCTGCAGAAGTCTTTGGCCGATCTGCCATCTGAGGGCTATCGCTCCAATACAACCAAGTCTCCCGTCGGCTTTGAGATCTTCAACCCAGTAGGCGCCGGCGGCGTTTCATCGAGCGCGGCAGACATGGGTCGTCTCGGACAGGCGTTGCTCAACGGCGGCGAACTTGACGGTAAGCGCATCCTCAAGCCTGAGACACTCGCCCTCATGTGGACGCCGCAATTCCGCGCCAGCGACCAACTGCCACCCATCTGCATGGGCTTTTACCAGGTTTGGCGCAATCATCTCCGCTGGATCGGTCACGAGGGCGACCTGATCGCCTTTCACAGCCTCTTCTTCGTTGAACCGACGCAGAAGGTCGTGCTCTTTGTCTCCTACAACTCCGCCGGCGGAGGTTCAGAACCGCGGCCGGAGATCATCAACTTCTTCTCCGATCGTTACTTTCCAGGCGCGCCTGAAGTTCAGTATCTGAAAACTCCAGCGAGCGCGCTGAAGGCGATTTCAGGAACGTACGAATCCACGCGCCGCGACGACACGACAAAGTTCAAGCTCTCGACGCTCTTCGGCCAGCGCAGCGCGTCGGTGGACAAGGATGGCGTGCTCTCGATCAATGGGGTGAGGGACCTCAGGGGCCATCCGATCAAATGGAAGGCGATCGGCAAAGACCTCTGGCAGGCCGATGGCGATCAGCAGAGAATCTTCGCAATCCGCGACCAGAACAAGGTGGTGCGTCTTGCGGTCGACTTCCCCGGCGTACAGCTTCAACGCGTGCCATGGTTCGAAAATCAGTCGTGGGTGATGATCGCGCTGGGCTCGAGCCTCGGAATCCTGTTGCTCGTCGTGATTGCAAGCTTCATTCGCACCTGGCGACGCCTCTTCCAACGCAAACGCCCGCGTCCTGAACCACAGCCGGGAACTATCTGGCTGACGGCAGCTCCTCGGCTCGCATCTTTCATCTGGATCCTCTTTCTTGGCACGCTGCTCGGATATTTCATGGTCAAGGGCGACGATCTTTTGCCGCCAACTCCTCAATGGTTCAAATGGTTTGTACTGGAAAACTTCGTTGCGATGCTCGCCATCGTCGTCAGCACGATCGCTGCGATCGCAGGATTCGACGCATGGGGCAGGAAGATCCGGATGATTACCAAGTTCAAGTTCACCTTCGTTGCGCTCGCGTGCGCCTTCCTGAGCTGGTTTGCGATTCACTGGCACATCATCGGGCCGACACATCGCATCTAGGCGGAGTGCATTCCTGTCAGTCGATATCGAGGTATTCGTGCAATTACACTGGATGCTGTGAAGCCTTCATCGAATCTTATCCAGCCCAGCTGTAAAGAGTTTCTGGCGCTCGCGAAAAAGCACACGCTCGTCCCCGTCTATCGCACGCTAACGGCCGATCTCGAAACACCCGTATCGGCTTTCCTGCGCGCGGCGTGGCCGGAGCGCGAATGCTTTCTGCTGGAGTCGGTGGAGGGTGGCGAACAGATTGGCCGCTACACGTTCATCGGGCTCAACCCGTACAAGCGCATCGTCGCACGCGGTCAGCAGATCGACATCACGGAGGCCGGACACACCACCCGCATTGAGGGCGATATCTTCCAGGTGCTGCGCGACGCGCTTGGTGGCCACAAACCGGCCCGGATCGCCGGACTGCCTCCCTTTACTGCAGGCGCCGTTGGCTTCTTCGCTTACGATACGGTTCGCCAGATCGAGCGGCTGCCCAACCACGCCAAGGATGAACTCGGCGTGCCCGATGCATGCCTGCTCTTTTTCGATGAAGTGCTGGCATTCGATCATGTGCGCAAGCAGATCTGGATGGTGGCCACCGCCGACGTTACGCTCACCAAACCCGACGAAGCGTATGCGCAAGCGGTGAAGCGGCTGGCGAAGCTCGAAAAGCGTCTTTCGAACCCGCTGCCGAAGGTGCCGCAGGCTCGCGCGGCCAAGCCAGTGCAGGTGAAGCGACGCACCAGCAAGAAGAACTTTCTTGCTGCCGTGGAACGCATCAAGGAATACATCGCTGCAGGTGACATTTTCCAGGCCGTTCTTTCCCAGCGGCTGGACGTGTCCACGGGCATGGACACTTTTCAGGTCTATCGATCTCTGCGTACGGTAAACCCGAGCCCGTACATGTATTTCCTGCGCTTTACGCCGGATGGAGCGCTGGGCTCAGCGAAGAAGTCGAAGCCATCCAAGAGCATCGAGCTTGCCGGCTCATCGCCGGAGTTGCTTGTTCGGGTGCACGATCGCAAGATCGAGTACCGTCCTATCGCAGGCACCAGGCCGCGGGGCACAAGCGAGGCCGAAGACCAACGCCTCGAAGCGGAGATGATGCACGACGACAAGGAACGTGCGGAACATGTGATGCTTGTGGACCTCGGCCGCAACGATGTGGGGCGCGTCAGCGACTTCGGCAGCGTCAAGGTCGATCGCCTGATGTTTGTCGAGCGCTACAGCCACGTGATGCACATCGTGAGCACCATTGAGGGCAAGCTGAAACCAGAACTTACGGCCGTCGATGCGCTTCGTGCCTGCTTCCCGGCCGGCACGCTCTCTGGCGCACCCAAAGTGCGCGCGATGGAGATCATCGAAGAGCTCGAGCCATCGCGCCGCGGCACCTACGGTGGTGCAGTGTTGTATGCCGATTTCTCCGGCAATCTCGATTCCTGCATCGCCATCCGCTCGCTGCTCCAAACTGGCAGCAAGGGATACGTGCAGGCCGGCGCTGGCATCGTCGCTGATTCTGTCCCTGAGCTCGAGCACCAGGAGTCGCTCAACAAGGCGCAGGCGGTGATCCGCGCTATCGAACGCGCGCGCGAGTTGTAGGTGCTGCCTACTCCGCCCCGAACAGCCGGCGGAAGAAGTGCCCCATGCGCGATACGAAGCTAGGTTTCCTGTCGCTTTTGATTTTCGGCGGCTTCTTTGCGGCCACTTGCACATGGGCGACCTGCATGCGGCTGGTCGTCGTGATGGTGTCGGTCTCGGGCGGCGGGAGACCGCTCTTGTGAACAAATGTGTCCGTCGCTTCCACGGGCGCACCGGCGGGGGCCACTCCCGGAGGGCCGGGCGGAGCCAGCGGTGCGAGACCCGCGCTTTGTGCCTCGGGGAATTCATTGCTGTTGGGATGCACGGGCGCTGGACAGCCGCAGGTTTCCTTCTCCTGGTCTACCACCGCGAAGACGCTGCCATGCTGGAACATGACCCTCTGCCCCGGCTGCACGCGATAGATGCCGCCGTCGAAGACGCTCGTCACGAGCACGTATGGCGCGTTCACACCGGCGTTGTCCACACAAGTATCGCCATGCTGGCCAAGACGCACTTTCACATCCGCGGCTCCGGGAGCACCGATCAGGATGCGAAAGTCAGGGGTGAGAAGAACGTCGGAGTTGCGGCCGGTCGCGAAGCTTGCCTCAAGGGCTCCGTGATCGATCACCATCATCAACCCGGGCATCTCGCCCTGTGGCACGCTGGCATCGGAGGCCAATTTCACCGTGGTCGAAGCGCAAACGCGGAGCACGCCGCGCTTCGGCAAAGTCACCTCCGTCGTACTCGCGCCCGAGGTAATGGCTCCGTTTGTGGCGATCATCGCCCTTCCATTCGCCACTTGCAGAGCGCCAGTCACCATGGCTGCGCTGCCAGGGTCTTTGCTGTCGAGCGAAACAATCGCAATGGGACCCGATTGCGTCGGTCCGTACTGTGCTGCGCTTTCAGGGACGGAAACAGGCGCTTCTGCAGGAGGAGTCGGTGGCGCCTTTGGCGACTGCGCCCATGCGTAAGGGCCGGCACACCATGCCCCGATCACCAGAATCCACTGCAATGCGGGTTTCACGGACCTCAGGGAAGCTTGCATTGCGCCTACATTTCCAGGAAATTGCGGATCATCTGGTGACCGCCTTCGGTCAGTACGGATTCCGGGTGAAACTGTACGCCCTCAATCGGCAAAGTGCGATGGCGCAACCCCATGATGACAGAGACGCCCTTTGTGCCCGCGCCGTTCGCCTCAGGTGTGCGAGCTGTGACTTCGAGTTCCTTTGGCAGCGATTCCTCGGCCACGATCAAGGAGTGATAACGGGTGCACGTGAGGGGCGTCGGCAGTCCGGCAAAGACTCCCTTGCCGTCGTGATCAACTTTGCTGGTTTTTCCGTGCATGAGGCTGTGCGCGCGGACGACCTGCCCGCCAAAGGCCTCTCCGATGGCCTGGTGACCGAGGCAGACACCGAGAATCGGCACTTTACCTGCCATGTGCCGGATCAGCGGCACTAGGATTCCGGCTTCGCCAGGCGTACACGGCCCCGGGGATAGCAGAATGCGCTCGGGCTTCAATGCTTCTACTTCCTCCACCGTGAGTTCGTCGTTGCGGCGGACCTCAACTTCGGCCCCAAGCTCGCCCAGGTACTGAACAAGGTTGTAGGTGAAGGAATCGTAGTTATCGAGGACAAAAACCATGGGTGAAACCAGTGTAGCGCGAGCGGCAATTATCCCATCAATTTCACCACGCGCCTTCGATACGGAAGGCACTGAGGTCCTTGGCTTCGGCGTCGTCGAGGTAGTGCTCGACCAGACGATCAACGCGGCTGCCGCGCGGACCGCGTCGCAGACTTTCGCGCAGCTCGGCGAGATCTTCGACGTCGCCTGAGGCCACCACTTCGACATCGCCGTCTTCGGTGTTGCGCACCCAGCCGCGCAAGTCCAGTTCGCTGGCTTCGCGATGAACGAACCAGCGAAAACCCACGCCTTGCACGCGTCCTTGGATCAAAAAGTGTAGAACCATGATTGCGAACCAAGGCCAGTCTTTCAAAACTGGCGCAGGTGCGCAACAGCCAACAGTTGATGGCGGCGCAATCCATCATGGTCCGCCGATTTATGTCGACCGGTCTTCTATAATCTATAGGGAAGCAAACCTGACAACCTGATCGGTTCCCTTTCCGCATTTTCTTCAAGCTGCGGCTTGAACATACTCGAGGAGCGAGCGAACGCATGCCCGAAACAATCAAGCCCATTGATGTGGAAGACCTGAAAGCGCTGGTGCGCACTGTACCTGATTTTCCCAAGCCTGGGATTCTGTTTTACGACATCACGACACTACTGAAAGACAAGACCGGCTTCGCCAAGCTGATCGATCTGCTCGCCGCCCACTACATCGAACACAATATCGACCTGGTGCTGGGCATCGAGGCTCGCGGATTCATCTTTGGACCCGCGCTGGCCTATCGCCTGAATGCGGGCTTCGTGCCCGTGCGCAAGCCGCGTAAACTCCCCGCTCCCGTTGCTCGCGTCACCTACGACCTGGAATACGGCTCGGACACGCTGGAGATCCACATGGACGCGATCGAGCCTGGGCAGCGCGTTGTACTGGTCGACGACCTGCTGGCCACCGGCGGCACGATGGAGGCGACCGTGAAGCTGGTGAAGCAGCTCGGCGGCGAAATCGCCGGCCTTGCGTTTGCGGTGGAGCTGGACTTCCTAAAGGGCCGCGAACGATTCAAGGAGTACGACGTCTTCAGCCTATTGCACTACGACGAGTAGGTGAGGGGTATACATGCTGTGTGCGGCCTGGTCTCGAGGGGGTGTACCCCTATGCTCTTGGGACAAAGTCGCCCCTTTCTATGAGATAGGGAGAGGTTTTAGCTGTAAGATACTCTTGCGATAGAACTTACGCGCAGAGTCGTCTCCGCAAAGGACTTAGTGGGCCCATTTCGCATTCTGTGCTGCGGGTTGCGAGCCGATTTCAGGTTTAAGGTTGTGGTGGCGCGGTGAGGCGGACCGGGCTCGGGAAGGGCCCTTCGGCCCGATCCATGAATCTATTGTGCGCCAGAAGCGGGAAATTATCTGCAAGACGGCAGCAGGCATTTTGTTTGCGGAATGAATGAGTTGGGGATCGTAGGATCGCTCCGGGACTTGACAGGAACGCTGGACAACGATCGGAACAATGCCAGAGGCCGGGAAACAGCACCAGCAGCCCGCCAGCGATGAACACTGCCGCTAGCGCCGTGCTTTCAACAAGGCCAGCGGCTCACTGTCCGGCAGGAAGATAGAGCTTCAGGTTTCTCGCGCGGTTGAGCTTGAGGGTTGCAGCGCGGTCGATCGCGCTCATTGAAATGAGCAGATGCCTCTCGTCGGGGTCGACGTAGTGGAGGCCGTCGTCAGAGGCGAAGACGGATACGGCGGAGAGGGTCGAACCGTCCTTGAGGACAATGGCAAAAGCCTGTGGCTCGGACTCGGAGGTTGCCGACTCCGCGGAGGGGGAAGATGCCGCGTCCGCGGCGGGCCATGTGTATTCCAAGATCACAGCATGCCCCGTCGCCCCGACGGCGGGTGGCGCCGGTGGCGCAGGCTGCTGTATGAAAAGGGGTCGCTGATCATAAGAGGCCGGCTGGGGCGCGTCCACATACTCGTCGCCGGAGTCGTAGGGCAGGTATCCGTAGCCGAATCCGTAGGGCGAGACGGCCCGGGCGCGGTTGAAAAAGAAGCGACGACGGGGGAAGCTGAACTGGGCTCCGTCGCGGCGCTGGGTGAAGCCAGACCCGGCTCCGCCACGGCGTTGGGCGCAGGCGTCGTTCGCCGCACTTACAGCGATAAGCGCAAACACGCAGAGCAAGATCGTCCGCCGCATGGCCAACCCTCGTGAAGGGGAGTATAACACCCGGTCTTGCGATTGCTAATCCGGTGCGGATGGTGGTTGGGCAACCTGAAAATGACCCAATTTTGGGATTGCTTCCGGGTTGGCGGTGATTCAGGCGGAAGTCGGCCGAACACTCACCGGGGTCGTGCAATGTCTCAAACCCGGGATTCGATGTCGATCATCTCGGCCTCAGAATAGTTCACGAGGAATCTCCCATGGGTTCGAAGACCCTTCTCGATGGCAACGACACTAAGTATGGCGCAGACATCATCGGCGGATTCGGCTCGCATTACTTCTTTCGTACCGATCTCAGCTAGTTTCCGAATCGCCTGAAAATAGTCTTCTGCAATCCATTCCGGAACATCCGGATTCTTACCTTCAGTGCGTGCCAATTCGATGATTGCGACAATCGCATAGGTGTTCCAGTCGATCACGCCTCGTTCTTGATAAATTCTGACGAGAAAAGGAACAGCTGCGAATGAGGCGTCACCAACGTCTCCCTGGTGGTGGAGTTCCTCCCAGAGTTCCTGCCAGACCCTTGCAGTGTCGTGCTCAGTTTCGAGTTTCCTGAGCAGCGGACGCGGGTCGAGCGGCATCTTGTATCCTCCGGTCAATATTCGACCAAACGAGCGTCTCACACCATCAGGCTGGATCGTGGCAGCGAGCCCTTCCGCTTTCCAAAATGGTGCAATCTTCCATCAGCCGGTGTGTAGAGGGCTACGCGGCCGTAACGGAAACATAACATTCGGGTTGGCGATGTTCCTCGCCCGAACGCCTAACGCAAGGTGATGACGAATCGTTCAAATGTCGAGTCTCATTGTCAGGCTCGGCCAGCGCCGTACGTGTACCTGCACCTGACTTTCGCGATCACAGGGCAAGAAGCCAGCTGGGAATGCCTGCTCTTTTCCGGCACGGACGGGTAGCTCGAGCCTTAAGGCTGTCTTGCGAGCAACGATTAGCGCTCATGGACGAAGCCACGCAGCGAGAAGATCACAACCGCTAACTCGAAAACTTCGCGCACAGATGCGAGACCTCCGGACAGCGGTAATATAGGCCGGAACGGATTGCGCAACAAGCGCATGAGTATGGTGCGATCATGACCAGCAATCTTGCTCTTCTGGAATTGCGGAACGGGTGGTGGCCAATCCGGAAGTAACCCAAAAAGCAGGTCTTTCGGCTCCGCTGAAAACGCTTCGACCGAAAGACAACGCCAACTTTTGTTGTGCACTTCAGGGATACGGTACTAGGACGTGCTCTCCGGAATTTCCTCACGAGCGCCCTCTGCCGGAGTTGCAGTGTCAACGGATTCGCCTTGGAGCATCTGCTGGTCGGCGAAGCGGTAGCCGACGTACACGTCGGTCAGCAGGTAGATGGGGTTGGAGGGGTCGTCTTCAATCTTCTTGCGCAGCTGGCGGATGAAGGTGCGCAGATACTCGACCTCTTCGCGGCAATCGGCGCCCCAGACGGCGGTGAGCAGCTTGGCGTAGGAGACGACGCGGCCGGCGCGGCTCATGAGGCAGTAGAGGATGTCGAACTCCTTGCGGGTGAGATGCACCGCCTGGCTGCGCTTGGTGACGCTGCGCTTGCCGGGATTCGAGGCGAATCTCCCCGATCTCGATGGGCGCATCTTCGGCGCGTGCGGGAGCGTGAACGCGGCGAACCGCGGTGCGAATGCGGGCGATAAGCTCGCGCATGCTGAAGGGCTTGGTGATGTAGTCGTCGGCACCAAGTTCCAACGCTTCGACCTTTTCTCTCTTCGCCATCGCGAACGGTCAGCATCAGGACGGGAAGCCGGGGCGCAAAGGCGCGAATGCGGCGCAGGGTCTCGATTCCGCCGATGCCGGGCATATTGATGTCGAGGAGCACGACGTCGTACTGGCTCGAATGGAGCAACTGCAGCGCCTCTTCGCCACGCGAGGCCTCGCTGAACTGGAAGCCAAGTTCTGCAAGGGGCGGCTTGAGCGCGCGGCGGATCGCGGGTTCATCATCGACAATCAGAATGCGAATGGCGGACTGCTTCATTACGATTCCCTCTTTCGGGCCTGAGACGGTATGGCCGCATAAAACGTATTGCCTTCGTCCTCGTCGCTGGTGACCCAGACGGATCCATCGTGAATGGTGGCTGCGCGCTTGGCCACGGACAAACCAATTCCGGTACCCGAGGCGCGATTGGATGAAGTGGAGGAGCGATAGTAGCGGTCGAAGATGCGCTCGCGGTCGGCGATGGGAATGACCGGACCGAAGCTATGCACGGAGAAAATGACCTCGGCCTTCGATTGCACCGCGCGAATGGTGATGGTGGTGCCGTAGATCGCGTATTTGCAGGCGTTGTCGATGTACTGCGACAAAAGCATCGTCATCAGGCGGCGATCGCAACACAGCACGAGGCTGTCGTCGGGCATATCAATCGCGACCTTCATGGAGGCAAGCCGCTCACTGAGACTCGCAACCACCTCGTCGATCAGCGCGGCAACACCGACGGGTATGGCATGGACGGTCACTTCGCCGGCATCGAGACGGGCCGTGGTGAGCAGTCGCGTAGTGAGATCGTTCAGCAGTTCTGCCTGTTCATTGATCAGCGAGACCAGCTCGCTCTGCCCCGGCGAAAGCTTGCCCATCTCATTGAGTCCTGTGGAGGCAGCGCGAATGGCAGTAAGCGGAGTCTTGTACTCGTGCGCCAGCGAGTCGAGCACGGTGGAGCGAAGCTGCTCAGTCTGACGCTCGGTTTCGATGCGGCTCTCGTTGGCGAAGGCGCGGTAGCGGTCGAACGTAACAGCAATTAACGAAGCGATGGCGTTGTTGGTCAGCGGGCTTGTTTCGCCGCGGAGCACGAGGGCCCCGATTGGCACCGTGCCAAGGCGAACCACACGGCGCGCGATGCCGCTCTCTGGATCGTCGTCCGAGGTTTCGAAGTAGTAGACGTTCTGCGCGAGTTCCTGCGGATCGACGTTCCAATAGCCGGCCTGGTAGATCTCGTGGAGATCTGCATCGAAGATGACAACTGCCTCGAGAGCGAATATCTCGTGCACCAGTTCGGCGAGTTGAGCACCGGGCTCGACGTGAAGATTCATCTGCAGGGTGCGGCGCGTGAACTCGTAGAGATCCTGCATTTGGCCGCCCCACGAGTCGGTTGCGCGCGCGTGTTCGGTGACGCGTGCAGACAATCGACTGATAACCAGCGCGGTGAGAATGAAGGCCGCGAGGGTGATGGAGTTCGCCGGATCTGCCGCCGGATTCAGCCTGCCCAGGCGCGCTGCGAAGTAGCTCTGGACGGCAACCGCGGAAAGCGAAACGATCACGGCCTGCCAGAATCCGCACCAAAGCGCGGTGGGCACAATGATTAGCAGGTAGAGCAGTACGGCGACAGGAAGCAACCATTGCAGCCAGTGCGCAAAAACTCCCACCAGCACCACAGAGACAATGCCGAGAGCGCACTCCGTGGAGAAGAGAAGCACCTTCAGCCCGGAGCCGCGGGATCGTCGTCCTGCAAACGCGGCGCGGAGAGGGATGTAGGTTCCAGACAACCAGCCACCAGCCTTTCCGTCGAATGCCATCAGGTGGAGCACCCGGGCAGTTAGATGAGCACGCATATGAATTGCGCAGTCCGAATAACTTGGAGCTCTGCGGCTATGACTCGAAGCACTTTCTCCTGAATCTGCGCGCCGGTCTCCAGGAAGATTGCGCAGGGCCTCAAAGAGAACTCCCCGCGTGCACCTTGTTTTTCTTCCCAGGTGGGCTGGCATCGTGCGCAGGGAGATTGTTTCTAGATATTAACAGTTCCTCATTTGATTCTTATGCGAAGGAGCGTAATGGCGTAGTTCTCGCGGGGGTTGCCCATTTGCTGGAAGCCGCGTCAATTCAGGCCTATTGGCCTCGATACGACAGCTGGAAATAAAGATTTCTTTCTTTAATCCTCATCTTTTCTTTATGCAATGTTTGCATTACTAATGTTAGGCCGCAGCGATTCACTCAACAGAGGGAGCAGCGCTCACAGCGCATGACTTCATTATCTTTGCCTTGGCAAGGACACAATCTTCGTGTGCCTTTCCGTGGCCGGACTGCAAGGTAGTGAGCAAAAGAGATTGAGTCAACATCCTCACTTCTCACATAGAAGCGTCACATTTCACCCGGGCCTCACTTCTCGCATAGAGGCGTCAGATTTCACCCAGGGCCCCATTTCTCACATAGAGCCTCTCTCGTCTATACCCAATTTCTTGTTCAGGAGGAATCGTGTCGATGTTTTTCAAGTTGAATCGCATCATCCTGCAGTCCCTGAGCGCGGCGTCGCTCGCCACGACCATCGCGGCTGGTGCGCAGGCACCAGCATCTGCTCCAGCAACGCCGGCAACACCAGCGGCATCAGCCGATCAAGCTGCCGCTCCCGCAGCGGCCCCAGCGCCTCTCTCCACGTTTGTTCTCACGGGTCCGCTGCAATGGCTGCCGCCGGCGACCTTCGATGCCGGACCGTTGGGCAAGCTATACGTCAACGGCATTATCACAGGTTTCTCGCAGTTCCAGACCAATGCCCTGCCGACAGACGACAGTGCGCAGGCCACTCTAAGCAACGGACAGATTTTTATTCAAAGAGCGGACGGCAAGGTTCAGTACTTCATCCAGGCGGGTGTTTACACCATGCAGGCACTTTCAGTGCCGTTTACTGACGCTCAAACCACGGTGAAGAATTTCTACGGCCCTGTTCCGGTCGCCTACCTGAAGTTGCAGGCGGCCAAGAACACTCAGTTCCTGATTGGCTCTTTGCCCACACTGATGGGCGCCGAGTCGACCTTTACGTACCAGAATTTCAACATCGAGCGCGGCATCATTTGGAACCAGGAAAACGCCATCAATCGCGGCATCCAGGTAAATCAGACGCTGGGTAAGTACCTGAGCGCCGCGGTCAGTTGGAACGACGGTTACTATTCCAACCGCTACTCGTGGCTCTCGGGCTCGGTGACCCTGACGAAGGGGCCTCATAGCCTGGTGTACGACGGGATGGGGAACCTCGGACAGACTGCCTATCAAACGGCGGCTACTCCAGTGCAGAACAACGGCTACATGCACGCGGTGATCTATACGTACACCAAGGGTCCATGGATCGTTTCGCCGTACTTCCAGTACGGCAATTTGCCGACCAACCCGAAAGTGGGCGTCGCCAAGGCCACATCCGCAACCGGCGGCGCGATCAACGTCAGCTACGCCTTCAAGAGCGGCTTCTCGCTTCCGGCGCGCGTGGAGTATCTCACAAGTTCTGGCAATGCAACCGATGGCTCGGTCAATATGCTGGGCTTCGGAGCCGGCAGCGCAGGCACCACCTTCACCGCTACGCCGACCTACCAAAAGGGAGGCGTGTTCATTCGCAGCGATCTCGCGTGGGTGCATGCAATGGACTACACGCCCGGATCTGTCTTTGGCGCAACGGGAACTGGGGCCGGCCAATTCCGGGCCGTACTTGAATTCGGCTTCATCTTTGGCAAAAACATGACCGAAAAATAGCCGAATTGTTGAGGATCTCTGCGTCCTTGCGGTGATTAACCAATACTCCGCAAGGGCGTGCCTGCAACCGCCGGTTTATGGAATGAGAAGACTCAGTTTCTTCATTTCATCTTCATCGTCGTGTACTTAGCATTCACGTAATCCGGACATCCGAACGCCCCAGCCCGGAACGCATCCGGTGAATTTCACAACATTCCGCAGATCAAGCAGCGGGAACAGACTTAAGAAACTTCAATTTCCAGGAGAATCTACATGGCTGAACAGAAAGCACCACAGATGCAGGCAACTCTGGGCCTTACCGGGTTGACCAGCAATGCAATGGCGCTGATTGCTCCCGGCGCCTTCCTCTGGCTCACGTTCTTCATCCAGGCAACCACAGGCACTGCGGGCCAGCCTTCCACCGCTCCGGCAATGTGGTGGGGCATTCTGCTTGCGTTGGGCCTCTGCCTGGCAACGGCCGTGGCTTACGCTGAGATCTCCAAGCTCTATCCCGGCACCGGGTCGAGCTACTATTACGCGGAGCAGGCTTTGCTTTCCAAAGACAAGGCATTCAAGTACGCGCGTATCGCGAAGTTCATCGTCGGCTGGGGCTCTCACCTTTACTACTGGGTCTATCCCGGGGTGATGGTGGCGACCACCGGCATCTTCGTCGGCTATGTCGTGGGATTCTTCTATCCAAACTTCATCAGCGGATCAAATCCCGGCCCGGTGTTCATGGGCCTCGTCGCCATCGTGTTCTCGTTCTTCGTAGCGTGGATCGCGCAAAAGGGCGCGGGCGCGTCGACCGCAGTAAACCTGGCGATCAACGTCATCCAGATTTCGGCACTGCTGGTCTTCAGCGTCCTCGCGCTGGGCTATCGCGCCAACCACCCAACAGGATCACCGGCATTCAACTATGACGGCCAGTCCCTCGCGACCTACACTTACCAGTTCGCCACCGCCAAGGACGGATCCATCGTTCGTGACGCAAGCGGCGTTCCCCAGCCGCAGCTCGACACGGCCGGCAAGCCTGTTCCTTTCACAATTGATTATCCCGAAAAAGATGCGACCGGGAATATGCTCACGCACCCGACCGCGAAGTCCGTAGTTTCTCCGCACAATTTCAGCTGGGTATTCATTCAAGCCACCGTTGCGATTCTGATCCTAGTTGGCTTTGAATCAGTGACTGCGATGGGTGGTGAAGCTAAAAATCCGACCAAGCACATTCCGATTGCCGTAATCGCTTCGCTGCTGATTCAAGGATTGGTCTGTTATCTGATCGAGTATTTTGCGGCAAACTACTTCCTGAATTCGGGGTACACCATGCAGAGCGCTGCGGGATCGGCAGCGCCGATCGGCGACATGATGATCATTGTCGGCGATGGGCTGCTGGGACAAGGGCATGGCAAGTACTTCATGATGGCAGAAGCGGTCACCGTGTTCCTCGCCCTCATCGGCACCACGCTAAGCTGCATGAACACCGGGGCTCGCGTGACTTACGCAATGGGCAAGGACGACGAGGCACCGGAGCACTTCGGCATCCTTCACGCCGAATCGCTTTCGCCGCGCCGCGCTATCTGGACGCTGGCTGCAATCTCCGCCTTCCTCGGTTGCATCGCCGTGACGCTCGTCTTCGCCGACGCTAGTGCGCCGACCGACGCGACCATCGCGGCTCTTCCACACGGCATATTCTCCAGCTTCGGCTACTCCACGCACGACAAGATGGCCGCACTGCCCAACTCACTGCTAACCATCACGCTTACATCCAACTTCGGCACCTTCATTCTGTACGCGCTCAGTTGCTTCCTTTGCATGGTGGCGTTCCACAAGCGGCCTGACCATAGCTTTGTGAAGCACACGCTGATTCCTGGATTGGGGTTGTTGGCCAACCTGGCTTGCATGGCGGTCTACGTACTGGGTCCGTTCTTCAACCTCGGCACCAAGATGGAACCGCTCACCGCGCTTGGCATCTCAGCAGTATGGGGTCTTTATGGCGGGGTTTACTTTCTGCGGTCGTCGAAAGCAAAAGGTAAGGCTGTATTCCTGGAAGACAAGAAGGTCGTCGCCGGCTAGGCGTGCGGTCGTTACTCGTCAACTAAGTGCAACCCTGGGTGGCATTCCTTCTCGGCTCGATTCAGAAGGCCGCGGATAGGAAACCACCCAGTGGTTTTTGCGAAACTCAAACCGTTGAACATCAACAGCATCCTCGATTGCGTGGAGCGAGGATGCTAAAACAATCACACCGCGAACAAGGACCCGTTCGTGGTGACCTCGAGTGAGGCGACCGGTCCATGTTGGATGTTGTGTTTGGCCAGGCAAGCGATCCCGGCAAAGTTCGCAAGAACAACGAAGATGCGATGGGATCTTTCATTCCCAGTTCGCGCCACCAGGCACGTTCGCACGGGTATCTTTTTGTTGTCGCCGATGGTGTTGGGGGCCTGGATCTGGGTGAGGTTGCCTCTTCCACGGCGGTATCGGTTTTGATCGAGGAATTTGAAAAGGCGCAGGGCGGCGCAATGCTCATCAGCCTGCTGCCACGCCTTGTGCAGCACGCCAACGCCGCGGTGCACGACCGCACGCTGGCACCGGAGTTTCGCGGAAAAAAGATGGCAACAACCGCCGTCGCATGCGCCCTTCGCCATGATCAGGCGATTGTCTCGCACGTCGGCGATTCGCGATGCTACCTGGTGCGGAAGGGTATCGCGCGCCAAATCACGCAGGACCACACGTGGGTGAACGAGCAAAGAAAGATGGGAGTGATTTCAGCAAGCGATGTCGCAACCTCTGATTCGCGGCACGTGCTGATCCGCTCTCTCGGACCGGAGATGTTTGTCTCGCCAGACACCACCGCCGTAACCGTTCAGCCCGGTGATGTACTGGTACTCTGCTCCGACGGGTTGCACGACGAGATGCCGGGAACTGCCATTGCTGAAATCGTCTCGCAGAACAAGCCCATCGACGAGGTTGCGCAGGAGCTTGTGGCACGTGCGGTCGAGATTGACGGCAATGACAACACCACAGCGCAGGTGGTTCGCATCCGCTCGGTGGAGCAGGTGGGCATGTACCGCGGCCGACCCTACAGTCTTCACTCCTGAAGCTGGCGTGAAACCTTACGAATTCCTTAGAGTTACGCCACCGAATCTCTATAGAGTAGAAGAAGCGCAAGCACTGGAGAACTCCGCCCGATGGGCATCCTCGACACTATTGAAGCCGGGTCGCAAATCGACTCCTATCGAATTGAAGCACCCGTGGCGCGCAGTGGCATGGCGTCGATCTTTCGAGCTGTGGACACGCGCGACAACCGCGTCGTTGCCTTGAAGATTCCGCACCCGGATATGGAAGCCGACCCGATCCTTTTTGATCGTTTCAAGCGCGAATCGGAGATCGGCGAGAAGCTGAATCATCCCATGGTCATGCGAGTTTACGGAGGCGAAAAGCGCTCGCGCATTTACATGGTGATGGAGTGGTGCGAAGGCAGGCTGCTGCGGGAGATTCTCAGTGAAGGCCGTATGCCACAAGACCGCGCCATCCGCATCGCCATTGAGGTGCTGGAAGCGCTTGAGTACATTCACGAACAGGGCGTCGTGCATCGCGACCTGAAACCCGAAAACATCATGGTCGACGCCGACGACAACATCAAACTCATCGACTTTGGCATTGCCGGAGACTCAGGTGCGCGGCGGCTTACTTACGCCAACTTCACCGCCACGCTGGGCACTGCCGACTACATTTCGCCGGAGCAGGTGAAAGGCAAGCGCGGAGACGGCCGCACGGATGTTTATTCCATGGGAATCATCCTCTACGAGATGCTTACGGGGCGGCTACCCTTTTCAGGTTCCTCGCCCATGGAGATCATGAACGACCGGCTGCTGAACTATCCCCTTCCGCCCACAATCGCTGACCCCTCGATCTCGCCGCAGCTGCAAGAAGTTCTTTATCGCGCGCTCGAACGCGACCCCCAGAATCGCTATGCGAAGGCGCGTGAATTTGCACACGATCTGCAGCATTTGGATGAGGTGGGCGCCGAAGATCGAATCGAATTACGGGATTGGAACAAGCGAAAATCCCATACAACGCGCCAAGTGCTCTACTACGGTGCACTGGCGTTGATTCCTGTTGTTATCCTGTTGTTGATGATGCTTGTAGCGCGGCACCGATAGCCAATCCCCAAGAGGCAATCTTCACGGGTTCTTTATACGAGAAACCCTAGACTGTTCATTGAAAGCCCAACAATTTTTTTCCCGGCCGGAAGGAGAGCCATGTCATCTGATTACCGGAACTTTCTTGCCCTCTCGTACGAGGAGCTTGAAGAACTGAACCTGCAAGCCAAGGCAGACCGTATGAGCCGGATGCCGATTGAAGAGGTTCGCGACAAGCGGATCAAGTATTTGACGGATCAGAAGCACATCAAGGCGGTAACGGTGTTGTTCTCTGACCTTGAGGGGCGCCTGCACCTGCTGGATTACGACAAGAAGTTCCTGTTGGGCTCTCACGAGAATCTGACGTTCGACGGCTCCTCGATTCGTGGCTTTACCGCACAGAAGGAAAGCGACCTGCGCCTGGGCATTGACTGGAGCGCCTTCTACTGGGTGCCGGCGGACGTATTCGGAAACGGCAAGGTGCTGGTATTCGGCACGGTCATCGACAAGGACGGCACGCCTTACTCCGGCGACCTGCGTGGCGTGCTCAAGGCTTACTCCGACAAGCTATACAAAGAAAAGGGCTACACGCTAAACGCGGCCAATGAGATCGAGGGCTTCCTCTTCGCAGGGCGCGACGCGGAGAAGAAATACCACGAGACGCTGAAGTTCGATTTCATCAACACGGGCGGTTATTATCACGTGCTACCACTCGATCCGCTGCGCCAGTTCATCGATACAGCCGCCGAAGTGCAGCGCGCGATGGGCTTCCAGAACGAGAAGGATCACCCGGAGGTTGCGCCCAGCCAGTTTGAAATCAACTACGGTTACGGCGAAGTGGTTGCTGCTGCGGACCAGATTCAGCTCTACAAGCTGCTGTGCCGCCAGATCGCCAATAACATGGGCTACACGGCGAGCTTCCTGCCCAAGCCGGTGGTTGGCGTGAACGGCAGCGGCATGCACACCAACGTCTCCGTCTCCAAGGAGAAGGTGAACCTGATGTGGGACCCGAAGGGCCAGGAGATGCTCTCCGGGTTCGGCTGGGAGTTCATTGACCGCATTCTGACGCACGCGCTGGACATCTGCCTGATCCTGAATCCCAGCGTGAATGCGTATCGCCGCCTCGACCCGCACTTCGAAGCGCCAAACCAGATCAAGGCTTCGGCCACGGATCGTGGTTCGATGGTGCGCGTGCCGATCGGCAACTCCCGCTCGATGCGCGTGGAAGTGCGGTCAGTCGCGCCGGATGCGAACCCCTATTTGACTCTTTACTCGATCTTCAAGACGGGCATCGATGGCACCACCGCCAAGATCGACAATCTGCGCCAGGCCAACCGCTATCTGCCCGACCACATCCAGGCGGCCATCGACGACTTCAAGTCGTCGAAGTGGATCGCCGACATCCTTGGTTCAGATGTTCAGGGACGCTTTGCAGATCTGAAGCAGGCCGCCGCGAATCGCTGCGCTCGCGATCTTGGCACCTTCGTCAAGGCTCCAGAAGTGCAGTTCCACCACGAGGTCTACAACCAGTCGCTCTGGAATCTCTTCTAGAACGAACTTCTCTCAATGGACCGGGAAGCAAACGGCGCGGCCAGCAATGGTCGCGCCGCTTTTTGATTTGAGTAGGGTCGATTTGGTGGTGTCAGTGCGCCTCCGTTTCAGGGCCACCAGAGTGCCGCGTATTCACGATCCGCAACACCGCTTCTGCTTCTGTTTTCTTGCCCGATTGGGTAAGAACCTCGGCGAGTTGGGTGGCAAGAGGAACGTCATCAGGATAGGTATTCAGAGCGTCGCGGAGAATGCGTTCGGCATCCTGGGGCTTCCCTTCCAGCGCATACGCCCTCCCCAGATTCATCGCCTGGCGCACGGTCCACTGTGGGACAATCCGCGGCTTATCGAGCAGCTCGATCACACCCTTGTTGTTGTGATCCGCAAGCAGATCATCTGAAAGGCTGTCGAGTGCTTCGGTATACTCTGGATCGATTTCGAGCGCGGCACGCCACTCTGCTTCCGCGTCAGGCGTTGCATGTGTATCGTCCAGCGCCTGCGCAAGTATCTGGTGAAGCTTGAGCCCCCTGTAGCCAAATTCCTCGGCTTCCCGCAGCGCAGGGATCGCCTCCTTGGTGTCGCCCGTGTGATACAGGCTGGCTCCAAACATGAAAGCGACGTGCGACATATCCTTTTGCTTTGGATCCATCTGCAGCGACGTTGCAAAAACCTTGGCTGCGCAGGAATAGTTCTTTTGCTCGCCAAACCAGACGCCAAGGTCATTCAACGCAGAGACGTCGGGCGTTCCTGCAAACTTCGCTTTCATCGACTCCGGCGGCGCGCAATCCGACTGCGCCATGGCTTTGCCAGACGGTAAAACTGAAAGCAAGATCAGGCAACCTAATCTGAATTGAAATGAAATATGCATCTTGTCGGCGGCCCGTTTTTGTCCTCGCTCTTGAATCTTACTTGCCCCCGCTTGCGACATCAGCTCCGTCGGCCACATGCACTTCGATCTGGTCGATACCGTCGGGATTGATGTTGACGAACTCCGGAATGTTGACCGCACGATTTGAGGCCGTCGCGTTATCGATAAGAATGGCCGGACTCGAGTTGCCCTGCTCGTCGATGTGTGTAAGGTACATCTGCGTGTACGGCGAGCGGGCCTTCGACGAAAACACCAGCCATCGCCCATTGGGCGACCAGCTATGCCACGAATTCATCAACCGCGTGTTGGCTCGCAGCCGGCGCGCGGTGCCGCCTGCGGCGGGAATGATGTAGAGCTGGCTGTCAGGCCGCATCAACTGCCCGTTCCTGCATTGCACGAAGACAATCCATTTGCCATCCGGCGAGATCTTGGGGAAGTTGTTGCTCATCCCGTTTTCTGAAGCCCCGATAATTCGCTCGGGGGTTCCGCCTTTCCCCCCGTTGAAGGGAATGCGGTAGAGGTCGTACTTGATCTGCGCTTCGTTGGCATCGTTGGCGTGCGTGGCGAGTCCCTGGCCCGGCGGACGCGGATCGCGCGCCTCGGCTCGAGCGAAGACGATGTACTTTCCGTCCGGGCTCCAGACACCGTCTGTCTGCACGTATTTCGGGTCATCGGCACCCGGCAGCGGCTCACGCAGCCCCGTGGCGCGGTTGTAATACTCGAGAATTCCACGCGTCGGGAAAAACACCTGCAGGAAGCGATAATCCGTGAAATTGGTGACGTAGTAGCTGTCAATCATGCTGCTCACCGCAGGTCCCGCAAAGGTGCTCAGCACATACTGGCTGTTAGGCGAAACCTGCGACATGAATCCCACGCGCACAGTGCCTACCTTGCCGTCGGTGTTCCAGTGCACCAGGTCCTTGCTCTGGATCACGATGTGCTTTTGCACGGGAACCACCGCGTACAGGCCCTTGTCATTCGCCGGCCCGTCGATATCCATGCCGAACGTCTTGCCGTCAGGTGAGAACGAATGGCAGTTAGCGCAGGTAGGCATGTCCTTCAACACAGTGTGGCTTTCCGGTTTCCGAATGTCGCGGATGCGCCAGTGAATCAGGTGAATCTTTGACTGCGCCAGGGGCGCCACTGCTCCGCCATTGCTGGAGGCCGGCATGAGCGGAACATCGCGATAGAAGATCGGCGCACGGACCTCGTCCTTTGAAGTGGTAAAGGTGATGTGCGATTTTGAGTAGGCTGTCTGGCCATCGCGGTATCCCGTGATAGTGATGGTGGCAGGCTTCTCGACTGAGTGGGCCTGGATCTCTGCCCATGTCGCGGGGTCCGGTTTCCAGGTCCACGTCGCCGCCTGCTGGGGATTCAACTTCGGCGGAGAATTCGAATCGGACACGCAATCCGGATCAATTGGTCCAAGCTGCATGCGCTCGCCCTTTGAAGTTGCGTGAATCGGCGCTGAATTGTCAGCGAAAGCGATGTCGATGCTCCATGATGTCCCGGCTGCATCGCGCCACAAAAAAGTCGGCGGGGTAATGCCGGGCGGGAAGATGGAGCCGTCCTCCGGGTAATCGATGGAGATCGGAGTCAAGTCCGGCGGAGCCGATTGAGCGGCATAGGCTGATGTCGAAAAATGCGCTTCAATCCGGGCTCGTGAACCCGACGGCAAGAGCGAAACCAACGAAACAAGGACGCCCATTGCGAGGACCGAATACAGCCCTCTCCGTGGCAGTCGCGACAACTCGCTCTCTTGATGCACTGTTCCTCCGAAAAAACCCACGCCTCTGCATCGAGGAACAATGAAGCAAACTGGCTGCCTTCGCGTGCAGTTCGCTCAATGCTATTGATGAACCAGAATTTAGCTCATGGTCAGGGATGATTCAATGGTCCCCAAACCCGGATTTCACGTTGACGGGGAAAACGCGAATGGAATTCGATGACTTAAAGGATGTTCGCAGGCTCTGAAATAGCCTGTCAAGACGACCCATCGAATTGCACCTCTCGCCGATCGTTCTCCTGTGCCTTACAGTTCATTGAGCATTACTGACCTGAGACGCGCTCAGAACCAGGGTCTGCTGATCCGTCGCCGCAACTTTCTGATAGAAGTCGCGCAACTGGTCGTAGTCCCTGGCATCCAGAAGTGTGAATCCTCGCGCCAGAATGCGCGCATCCGTAATCGAGCTGCCTTCAACCTTGGTGTGCAGCTGATAGGCGGCGTTCTCTTCCCACTTCAGGTTTGCATCCTGAGGAGTTCCAGCCAGTGTGGAGCCCGTCGGCAACACGTAGGTGATCTGCTCCTGCTCCTGCGCCGGATAACGCATGTCGACGGGAAGCTCGCGAGTGTTCTCTGCCGGAAAAGGATTCCGTTCCTGCGCCTCAAAAAACGTGCGCGGCAACAAGACACGTCCATCTGCATTTCGGGAGAAGGACCCTGATACCGGAATCACGGCCAGCAACTGCTTGTTTGGATCATCGAGATAGACGAGATGATCGACTGCCGCCTGGACACCGGCCGGCACCTGCTGAGCGATCATTGCATTGATCTCCGCTTTCACCGCGTCGACGCCCGATTGGATTCCAAGCTGGCGTAACTCAATTGCGCACTGCCCAATGAACGCCACCTTCAGAGTCCCCGAGACTGCACCAAGCGGAGAGATGTTGAGGGTGCCAACATGCAGAGTGCTGTTGTCCGTGTTCTTCTGCAACGGCGTCACAATGATCTCAGCCTTATTGCCGGCGTCCATCGCCACTCCACCCGCTCCGGCATGAGCCCAGTGCAACGTTTCAAATGGCGCCATCTTCGTACCCGGGTCGACAAGGATCTCTTTCCCGTCAATCTTCACGCCGACAAGAACGGTGTCGAGCTGGATGTTATCCATGAATTGCGCGGAGAAAATCCGAAGACTGCGGCTCGCAATCCGCTCGGGACGCGCGCTGACTCCCGCAGTCCGCAAAAGCGCGAGATACAGAAACGCGATCTGATTGCTCGAACCTTTTTTGTTCAGAAGAATAGACTCCACTTTGCCCCGCGGAATCCACTCACTGCTGGTCAGCGGTGCCCCATCGGGATTTGAATCGGTGTTCTCGATTTTCTGCACTGCGTCGTAAAGCTTCTTCGCCTTGTCGAGGGGTGTATCTGTCGGAGAAACAATCTCCTTCACCGCATTCTGAAGGGCCTCCGTAGGCGTCGCGTACGCGTTCACTGCCTTTGTCCAGAAGCCCATCTGCTTCTGCCAGTAGTCCTTCACGTCCGGCGTATAGGTGTAAAAGAAGTCCACGCTATAGGTCGAATCGGTCAGAGGAGGCGCGTAGCTTTCGTGGGGAATCGGAGGAACATCCGTCAGATCGATCTCATAGTTCCCCATGGCGTCCTTCGTGAGAGTCTTACCGGCGGGAAGAACAGGCCGGAAACGGATGTCGGTCAAAATGTTATCGTGCGGATCCTTCAAGAGGCTGTCTTCCACCCCGGCGCCGCCTTCATTCTGCGGGAGAAAGTGCCCGGAAGGCCGAAATACAAAGCGCTCCTTGTGGATGAAATAATCCTTCTGCAGCTTCCAGTCAGGAGCCGCGAGATAGCGGTCGTATCGCACCTGGTAGCGGTACTCGATGATGCTGCCAACTTCGACGCCCGGCATGCTAAAGGTAGTTTCGGTGCCGCGCGAACCCTTGGTCTCTTTCAGCAATTCAGACGGCTTTCCCGTCAACGGAATGATGGTCCCGTCGGGATGGATCACGCGACCTTCGAGCGCTCCAATCTCCACCTTGCCGATGTAACTATCCGTGTCCCATGGCTGGTCTTCGCCCAGGTGATTGACCGTTGGCGCATCCCAGCTGGTTGCTGTTCCCGAGGCCATTCTGCTGGAGTTGTTGCCGACAGCCTTAAAGACGAATGTCTTCGGATAACTGACATGAACGACGGCCGCGCTCTTTCCAGCATCCGTCAGAACCTTGATGCGCGCGTAGATCGTGCGGAACGCGTGGGGATCATCCTCGGTTTCCTCGCGGTAGAGATACACGGCTGCCGCACCTGGAGCCTTGGGATCCGACGTCATGGTCAGTTCGTCCTTTGAGAACGGCAAAAACTGTGCATGAGCCACTGAAGGAATTGTTCCAACTGCAAGCAGAAAAACCAACGGAAAGGCATCGTGAAAGCGCATTAAAATCTCCAAAATCATCTTTATGTATCTATTTTTAGGACGGATTCATCCCCAAAAAGGTTCAACAGACTGCAAACCAAGGGGATTCTGACGGATTCTTCTTGCCGTCTCCTATATTGCAAAAACTCACCGCAAGAAAGGATACTCGCTGCCGGTCTGGCATGGATGTGATCTTCGTTGAAAGACCCACCGAAGCGATTCGGACCGGCGATTTCAGCGCGGAGAAGATCAATTCGTTGACGCGGTTCCTGCCTCCCTGACATATCAGCAGGAGGAAAGGCTGGCGTTGTCTCGCCGAGTTGGCTAAGGTGTATGCCAAGACCGGTCGCACCGCCGATCCCATCCAGGCCGCCCGCGAGGCGCTGGACCAGGCGGTGAAGCAGGACAATCAGCGGGTTGTGAAATCCCTGCAGGACGCTCTCGATCACTACCAGCGCGTCGGCTCGGGCGCGAAATCAAATTAGCCTTGGCCTGTCGCTGAACCAATTCTCTCTATGCGGGATGAAGCCTGGGTCCCGCCGCGGCACTTGCCGTCGCTGCAACTCCCCAAGCCGAAGATCCCACGGTTGATACACGCATCCAGAAATTCGGGCAGATGAAAACGAGCTGATTTCCCTTGCGCCGGAATCCGGTGCAAACGCGTCTACTATACACAGATCCGGTTCGGTCGGGCCGGGACAGGAGCTATTCGATGCCAGCAGCTCACCCTCTTCCCCAGACCTTGGGGGAACTGCGCAGCAGCACTCAGTTTTCCGAAGCTAGCCTCATAAACCGCAGTGTCAAGGACGAGCTCCGAGCCAACCTCATTACCCGGCTCCAGGCCCGCGAGACGCTGTTTCCCGGGATCGTGGGCTTTGAAGACACCGTGGTCCCGCAGATCGTCAACGCCGTTCTTTCGAAGCAGAACTTCATTCTGCTAGGGTTGCGCGGACAGGCGAAGAGCCGCATCCTTCGCGCTCTGACGGCCCTGCTAGACGAGCAGATGCCCTATATCGCGGGCTGCGAGATCCGCGACAATCCCTATCGGCCGCTGTGCAGGCGCTGCCGCGAACTGATTGCCAAGTGCGGCGATGCCACGAAGATCGCGTACATGGCGCGCGACGCGCGATACGTCGAAAAGCTGGCTACGCCCGACGTTACGGTCGCCGACCTTGTCGGAGATCTCGATCCGATCAAGGCAGCCCGCGGTGGCGAGGATCTATCGAGCGAACTGACCATGCATTATGGGCTGCTGCCGCGCGCCAACCGCGGCATCTTCGCGATCAATGAGCTTCCCGACCTTGCCGGCAAAATCCAGGTTGCGCTCTTCAACATCATGCAGGAGGGCGACGTACAGATTAAGGGCTACCCCGTGCGGCTGGCGCTCGATGTGGCTCTCGTGTTCAGCGCCAACCCCGAGGACTACACGGCACGCGGCAAAATCGTGACGCCGCTCAAAGACCGCATCGGCTCGGAGATTCGCACGCATTACCCTGAAACGCTGGAAGAAGGAATCGCCATTACGGCGCAGGAGGCATGGGCAGAACGCGGGGAGGCGCCGATCGAGATTCCGGCGTACGTGCGCGCGGTTGTCGAGCAGGTCGCTTTCTCCGCACGGGAAGACAAGAGGGTCGACAAGCGCAGCGGTGTGAGCCAGCGGCTGCCGATCTCTACGATGGAACTTGTGGTGTCAAATGCGGAGCGGCGTGCGCTGGCCAACGGTGAGAGACTTGCCGTTCCGCGCATCAGCGATATCTATGCAGCGCTTCCGGGCATTACTGGAAAGCTCGAACTGGAGTATGAAGGCGAGATGCGCGGGGCCGATGTCGTAGTCCGCGAATTGATCCGCACCGCTGTCGGCAAAATCTACGATCGCTACTTCACCGACACGAACACGCAGCAGATCGAGCAGTGGTTCAACCTTGGCGGCACGGTGAAACTCGATGACAACCAGTCGAGCGCCGCGGCGCTGACGGATCTCAAGAAGATCCAGGGGCTGTTCGAGAAGCTGTCACCGCTGGGCGTGAAGGCTTCGGATGATCCGCCGAAGGCCGTGGCGGCAGCGGAGTTTCTGCTTGAGGGGCTCGTCGCGCATCGCAAGCTCAGCCGCAGCGAAGAGCGAGGATTTGCTGCACCCGAAAAGGCGCAGCGCAAGCAGGAGCATGATATCGAAGTTGAATTCGACGACTGGCAGCGCGCCCGACGGTCTGGACGCAGCGGTGGCTTGAACTAAGCGCGAGGAGTCTTCCATGAAGCGCGTTCGCTACACCAAATTTACCGGCGACCTGGCCTCCGAGATGGATATCGAGGACCTGCTGAAGGCTCTTTCCGATTACCTGCTCGACTCCGGCTTCCGCGACCCGTACCTGCGTTTCCAGGAGATGGACCACACTCTCGACGACCTGCGCGAAGCGTTGCGCCAACTGCTCGAATCTGGCGATATGTTCGACGACCGCATCCGCCAGCAACTTGAACAGATGATGCAGCAGGGCAAGATGGACGAGCTCATCGACAAGCTGATCCAGCGCATGGAGCAGGAGAACTACATCTCCTACTCCCAGAACATGAGCCCCACGCAGATGTCGCAAATGATGGGTCAGGCCGGCAACGTACAGGGCGAGGTCAAGTTTGAAGTCACGGACAAGAGCCTCGACTTTCTGGGGTACAAGACACTGCGCGATCTGCTGGGCTCGCTGGGCAAGTCAAACTTCGGACGCCACGATACACGGCATTGGGCAACCGGCGTCGAAACGCATGGAGCGTCACAGCGCTACGAGTTCGGCGACACGCTGAACCTCGACACGACTACAACACTCAAGTCGGCCATATCTCGCGAAGGCATTGGCCTGCCGCTCAACCTCGAGTACGACGACCTGCATGTTCATCAATGCGAGTATCAAAGTTCCTGCGCAACGGTAGTCATGCTCGACTGCTCCCACTCGATGATCCTCTACGGTGAAGATCGCTTTACGCCGGCGAAGAAGGTCGCCATGGCGCTGTCGCATCTGATCCGCACGCAGTATCCGGGCGACTCGCTTTCGCTGGTACTGTTCCACGATTCTGCCGAGGAGTTGCCGGTTTCGCAGCTGGCGCGTGTGAAGGTTGGGCCCTACTACACCAACACCTGCGAAGGGCTGCGGCTGGCGCAACGCATTCTGGCGCGGCAGCGCAAGGACATGAAGCAGATTGTGATGATCACAGACGGCAAGCCATCAGCGCTCACGCTTCCAGATGGCCGCATCTACAAAAACGCTTATGGCCTCGATCCTCTCGTCGTCAGCGAGACGCTCGAAGAAGTTGCCCGCTGCAAACGCTCCAACGTCATGATCAACACCTTCATGCTCGCGTCGGATTTGGGGCTGGTGCAGTTCGTACACAAAGTTTCAGAGATGTGCCGCGGCAAGGCCTACTTCACCACTCCCGACACGCTCGGTGAATATCTGCTGATGGATTACATGAATCGCAAGTCGAGGACGATTCACTGAACTGCAGTGGTCAGTGGTCAGCTCTCAGCGCATGCAATCTGTGTGTTGAAGGGCTTGACGATTTGGATCGGTAGAGCAAAGACCGCAACCGCGGTGGTTCGTGCCATCCCATCCTTGAAGCAAAGTGCACTTCAAAATTGAGCACCCGTACTTCCAGTTGATATTCAAAAACTTGGATGGGCCACCCGCCCGATTCAAACCTTATTTACGAGACAGCCTCTAGGACTCTTCATTGTCTTTTGCGACTTGATCTGATTCTTTCGCGGCTTCGCGCTCGGCTTCGAGGCGTTCCTCGAGTTCTTCCACTTCGTCTTCGTAGTATTCGAAGTTTTCGCAGAAGTCGCGGCGACGGCAGTTAACGCAGTCCGTGGGAGGTTCGCAGGTGGACTTCTCGGGCGCGAGCGTGTAGCCCTCGGCGTCTTCGCAGGTTTCGCGGACGCTTTCTCTGGGTTTGTCGTCGGATTTGCGGGCGAGCCGCGCGGCGATCTGGAGTCCGTAGAAGTAGACGCCTGCCTGGCGACGGTCGATTCGACCGGAGGCGAGACCGCGGAAGACCTGATTGATGGCGATCTGTACTCCAGCAGTGTCTTCGATGGCGGGAAGCAGGAAGGGATCGATTGAGGCGGTACTGGTGGTGGCGTAGCGGCGGTCAGCGGCGTGGAAGTAGCAAAAAGCCTGCCCGCGGAGGGCGGGGGATTTGCACTTGTGTCCGCTGGTGAGAATATGCCGGCATTCGTTAAACATGGACGTGACTCCTTGACCCCCTATTACCCCGACTCTTTGGGCAAACACCCTGTAATCATCGGGTTAGAGAGAGGGGGTGGCGCTAAATTCCTGTATCGATTGCGATTAGCCGTAGATTCCTCTGCAGATTGGACTTAGGGCCCCTGGTCAGTTTCAGTGATCAGTGGTCAGGGATCAGGGATCAGGGATCAGGGATCGACATAGACTCTCGAGGATTCAGCCGCTTTCAGGAGAGATACCGATTCAAGTTTCATTGTGCGCCGGGAGGGGAAAATTACCCGCAAAATGGCAGGAAGTTTTTTGCGAATGGAATGAGGAGGTTAGCGGGAATTTTTGGCGGGGAGGGGTTGACGGGTTAGCGGTGTTAGCGGGGTAGCCGCGCTTTGCGCGTGTAGGGGCTGGGTTAGGTTCGTGGTTTCCCACGTCTCAAAATCGAGATCCTTCGACTCCGCTCAGGACAGGCTATGGGGCACCATTCTTCTTGCCTGGTGGACGATTTTAGACTTTTCTGCTGAGCGGCCAGAAACCGGCTTGAGAAAATCCCGCGACTGCGTGTGCTTGCGCTTCGACATGCTCGGTCCTCGCTCCTGCAATACGAAAAGTCGTCCCCGGTTCTGTGGCGGATTTAGGAGATCAGGTCAATCATTTGCCATCCCCGGTCCCCAAAGGCGAGGGACCGGGGGCACCCTCATCTTGGGCCAGAAATGTCATCGGGATCGGGGCCACCCGCCAAACGACTTGCTCGACCGTCTTTCGACAAAGCACGTGAAGTCCTCGCGTCATTTTCCGTTAGGGGTCCTCGGCACATCACACGGCAAAGTGGGGTCAAGCCTGGATGGTGGGCAACCCTTCCCTTACTCCTCAGTAACTGCCGGGTTGGCGGTAATCTGTCCAGTATCCCGTCAATGAGTGACTCGGAGATTTTTCATAAAACTAGACATTCTCATCGAGGCATGCAACGATCTTGCCGCTCCCTCCGCAATTAGCACAATTCTTGCAACGTGCTTAGTTTGGCCCTTTTGCTGGTAGCCGTTCTTCGCTGGTAATGCGATGCAGAACGGTAATTGGAATGGAACCGTCGGGACGGGGTGCAACCTTCCAGGAAAGTTCGTTGCCAATTATCTCGTAAGGGCGAACTTGCGTGGTGTCATCCTGATTGGGAAACGAAGATCGATCGATGTGAAACGTGATCGTGGCTTTGGCGGGATCGAGAGTGTAGCGCCCGAAGTGGACACTGGTGCTGAGAGATGCCTCCTTGTACTCTTCCGGAGTTCCCTTCAGTTTGTCTCCGGAAGAGAACTTGAGACGCTCAGCGCGGTAAATCTGGACAGAGTAGTAACCATCGCTGGTGAAGATGACAAGCCCATGCGGACTGTCTCCGTAATCTGACACTCGGGTGCCGTCCGGAAGAAGCTTTTCGGCCTTGGTGAGAACCCAAGTGCCGGCGATGGAAGGCGTTTGAGCAGTGGCCATTATTGAGCCAAACAGCAGAAGAGCGAGGAGCGGGAGACACTTGATCGACATGAGGCCAATGTAGCAATCGAACAGCTGGCGCACAATTTGATTGTTCTCACCGCACGCGTGAGCGCGGCTTATGCATTGCTACACCGGCGGCGGCCACTACGGCGAGACCGTTGTGGCGTTTGCGGGGAATCTCCGATTTTGATCGCGGGGCGAGGAGGAATTTCAGAGCCTCAACGAGAAGCGTCGCCATGCGATCAGCGGCATCTCCGATCAAGTGCGCATTGCGGTGCAGAGAGACAGGCAGACTTCCCAGCAAAGGCAAACCATAGAGCGACGCGGCGAACATCAGGCCTTCGGAAAGATTGAGCGAGGTACGCGCCGTGATGCCGAGGCCACCAAGCAAGGCTGCCTGCAGACCGTCGAGGCTGGGGCTGCTGGCAGCAATGCGATACGGCATGCCTATCGCCTCGAGATGTTGAATCGCGCATTTCCGGAAGGCACACTGGGGCCCCAATACGGCGAGGGGCAGAGGTTGTCCCTGCGGCGGCACGAACGTGGAAGAGGCGATCCAAACGAGGTCCAGTTGGCCCACCGTCAGCGCGGCGGAGCGGTGTTCTTGGCCAATAACCACAGCGAGGTCGATCCGCGATTTCTCAATCGCCTCCGCGAGGGCAGCATTGCCTTCAATGAGGAGTTCGACTTGCATGCGCGGATACAGCGTAGCGAATTGCGACAGGACCGAAGGCAGAAATGAGGCAAAGTCTTGCGGGCAACCGATTCGGATGTTGCCGGCGAGGCTACCTCCCTGGATGGTGTCCAGCAACTCGTCATGCATGGCAAGAATGCGGCGCGCATAGGTGAGTGCAACTTCTCCAGCTTCGTTGAGTACGAGACCGCGGCCGCGTTTGCGAAAGAGCACTGTTCCCAGATCATCCTGCAGCCGTTTCATCTGAAGGCTGATGGCGGAAGGAGTACGGCCGAGACGGTCTGCCGCTTGTGCCAGGCCGCCCAGGTCGTGCGCCACGACGAGAGTGCGCAGGGTATCCAAATCGAGGTTTGTGCGCGTTGCCATGAGTGTGCGTAGTGTAAACGATTGGATTTGCTCGACGCGAAGCTATAACCGCATAAAGTCGGCAATGACCGCTCGTGGGTTGCGCAGGTTGTGGTGCGCTCTGTATGAATTGCGCACTTGTCAGGGTTCAGAGATCAGTGCCCGGCAATTAGCAATCAGGGATCAGCAAAACAAATGCTTGACAGTGACCGAAAATCCACTACCATATGGTTGTGGATCGATTGGGTACAACATTTGCGGCTTTGTCTGATCCTACGCGCAGGGCGATGGTTGAACGGCTCTCCCATGGGCCTGCCTCTGTCCATAGGTTGACGGAGCCGTTTGCACTCTCGCAGCAGATGATTTCAAAACATATTGCCTACCTGGTTCGGGCGCGGATTGTGATCAAGACGAAGCGTGGACGGGAGAGTGTGTGCACGCTCAGGCCGGTGGCGATCAAGACGGTCAGCGACTGGGCGATTAGCTATCGCCGATTCTGGGAAGAGAGCTTCGACAAGCTGGATGCGGTTGTGAAGCAAATGAAACAAGAGGAGGTCAGAGATGACAAAAAGCACGGTGCATGAGACGGAGCGGATGGTTATCACGAGAGTTTTTGATGCCCCACGCGAGCTGGTTTGGAAGGCGTGGACAGACCCGAAATACATGATGCAGTGGTGGGGGCCGAACGGTTTTACCTCGCCTCATTGTGAAATTGATTTTCGCGTGGGAGGGAAATTCCTCTGCTGCATGCGATCTCCGGAAGGGTGGGAGGGCTGGAACGCTGGTGAATACTATGAGATTGTTCCGTACGAGAAGATTGTCTCCTCCATGTACTTCTCCGACTCGAAGGGAAACAAAGTTGATGCTGCCGAGTACGGAATCGAACATGAGGCCGTTGAGGATGTGCACGACGTGATTCTTTTTGAGGATCTCGGCAACGGCCAGACCAAACTCACCTTCATTGGAAGTGAGCCCAAGCAGAGCGCAATCGAGAGCGGTCAGCTGGAAGGATGGAAGGAAACCCTCGACAAGGTTGCTGCCGTTGTGGCGGAGTTGCAGGCGAAATAAAAAGCTGAAGCTTCGACTCGCGAAATTCAAACATGGAGAAAGTGATGAAGAGAATACCGTTTCTCGCAATCGTCCTGCTGGCATGCGCGTTTCCCGCCCATGCCCAGGACGATATAAAGAAAGATGCAGCCGACAAACCTGCCGATCCGGAAGTGAAGGTCGTGCTTGACTCCTGGAATGAGATTGGCCGCAAGCTGATCGCGATGGCCGAAGATTTCCCCGAGGACAAATACGACTTCAAGCCGACACCCGCGCAGCGGAGCTTCGCCGAGCAGTTGTTGCACGCGGCGGGTTCAAACTACTACTTCACGAACACTGTGATGGGGCTGAAGATACCCGTGGGAGATCCGAAGCGGGACCAGTACAAAACGAAGGCCGATATCGTTGCGTTCGTCAAAAAGTCCTTCGCCGACGGAGCCGCAGCAATCCAGTCGAAAGGCGAAGGAGGCATGACGACGGAGTTCGTCTATTTCCCTCATCAGAAGTCGCGCGTTCTCGACATCGCATACGGCATCATCGAACACAGCGGTGAACACTACGGCCAGCTCGTTGTGTACTACCGCCTCGCAGGTCTTGTGCCGCCGGAGTCGCGGCCCAGCAAGTAAAGCTCAACAGACCAGGTTCCCCGTCCTAGTCGTGCGCCGTTTGCGCATATGGGCGGGGATCTTGTTTTTTGGACTTCAGTATGCAATGCACCGCGCGGGATTCGTACCGCTAGGCGGGCTTCACGTCAGGCTTGGAGGCTGGTCGCCTTTTCTGAGGCGGAATTCACGGCGCGGGATCGCTAGCGGTTCCCATTCAAACGCTTGGCGGTCGCGGTTTCTTATGGCGCTAGTTTTCCGTCGAAGGTCGCGCAATCGCTCACTTCCCCGCCGTCGAGGCCGCGCTTGAACCACTCGATGCGCTGGGCGCTCGATCCGTGTGTCCAGGACTCGGGACTCACGGCGCGACCGCTCATGCGCTGCAGGTGATCGTCGCCAACGGCCGCGGCCGCCTTGAGCGCGCCGGCAACGTCATCAGGGTGCACGATGTTCCGCTGCTGGGTGCTGTGTCCCCACACGCCGGCAAAGCAGTCAGCCTGCAACTCCAGATCTACCGAAAGCGGATTCTGCGCGCCCTCATCCTGCTGCGACAACCGCTGCATTCGCTGCTCGATGCCCAGCAGCTTCTGCACATGGTGCCCGAGTTCGTGCGCGACCACATAGGCCTGCGCAAAGTCGCCGGTGTCGCCACCGAAGCTCTTCAGTTCGCGCCAGAATGAGAGGTCGATGTATACCTTCTCGTCCTCGGGGCAATAGAACGGTCCGGTAGACGCCTCCGCCGTTCCGCAACTGGAGAACGTGGCATCCCGATACAGCACGAGCTTGGCGCGGCGATATTGACGGCCGTGCGCCTCGAAGATTTGCTGCCACGTGTTCTGAACGTCATCCAGCACAAAGCTGATGAGGTGCACATCGCGATCTTCGGTGGGAGATTGCTGAACAGGCTGGTCAGCCGCGGGGCCCGGTTGCACATTCGCACTTCCACCGCTGCCCGCAAAGAAGTTGCGCCCGGTAATCACACTGATGATCAACAGCAGGATGAATCCGCCGATCCCCATGCCGCCGCCGAAACCAAAACCGCCGCCGCTACTGCCTCGGCGATCTTCCAAGTCCGAGCTGATTCCCTGGTCCTGCCATTCCATACTGGAGGCCCCCGGATGCCTCAAATCAAGTTTGGCATAAAGCGCAATTTGCCGTCGGCCAGAGGCACCAGGGGTCCGGACCGCGTTAGCTTTCCACGGTTTACAGGGGCGTGTAGGTCACGAGAATATCGGTGACGTCAACGGGGCCGCCCACCTCCGGGGCAAATGTGATCGCATTGAACGAAACCGGAGGCTTAGTCAACGGGTAATTCCCTACCGTGCCCGCGACCCCGATCTGCGCAGATGTCGACGTCGTTGTCACCGTGATGGTGATCTGCACGGGGAATGGCTGATCGCGAGGGAAGGTACAGCCCGTGGGTTGGAGGTCGATATCGGAGACCAGGTTGTCATTCCCGAAATTCAGAGTTATGAACTCACTCAGAGGATCGCCAGTTTTAAAACTGATGTAGGACTCACCGCTTTTGGAACCCATGAACATCATCGCGGAAATGTTGTAAATGCCGGGGATAGCGGGAGTCTCGGTAAACTCTCCATAGAAGGCTCCCCCGTCCTGTCCAAGCGGGCCGATCTGCAACCAATTGCCGGTGTGCGCAAATGTCGGAGAGAAGACTTTGTTCGGCCCGTTGAATTGCGCTGTTCCCACAGCCTGTGTCGTGGAAGGCGGCTGACCTGCAGCGGTACTTTCGAAATTCGATTGAAACAGGATGACTGGAGTTTTCGTGAAGACGATCCGTCCTCGCAACGTGATGTTGTAGCCAAGACTTAAAATCCAGGCGTCCGTGTCGCGAACCCCCACATCCACATTGACACCGGTGAAGATGTTTCCGACTGGAGCGTCACTGAAGGCATCGATGCCAGTCGCAAAGTGATTGGGTCGCCACACATTTACTGCGTAACCGGCATCGATCGATTGATTCTGATCGAAGATGGCACTGAGTGAAACGAACGGCGCCCACTCGTCGAGCGCGAAAGCAATCGTATAGTCCTGACCTGCAGGCTTGGGAATCGCATATTGGCCGATCGCCCAATTCAATGGCCCGGAGTTGCTGGGTCCAGCCATGTCGGGAAGGAAAGACAAGTTAGTGTTAAGCCATTGCGATGTACTGTTTCCCTCCAGATTTGCGGTTACGACGCCCGTCAGCACCAACAGCCATTTCTGATCGTGGATGCTCGCCGGTGGTTGTTCCCCGAATGCGAGCGCTGCCGGGGTGATAAGCCAGTTCTGGCCTGCAAAATTTGTGAGGTTCATTCTTGTCTCCCTTCGCCGTCAGCGAGTAGTGAATGAAACCCCGCGAACGTTTCAACTCATTTCTGTTGTCACGCCGGCAGGAGATCAATTCATCTATTCGGCAACAATGGCTTGCATATCGCCGTCGGCCAGAGACGATTCACTCAATAAGTTGATATCCTGACTGGCAGGAGATCTCTTCAGTGGTCAAGCAGTTGGGTGCGGGGTTTGCAGGATTTGTGCTGGCCGTTTCAGGCTTTGCCCCAATGGCCCACGCCGCATGCAACGGCCCTGCTGAATTGGTCGCCAAGGTCAAGGCCCATCCCACTACAGACAATGCGGTTCTGCTGGGCAGCTGGTTCGCCAGCCGCAAGCAGTTCGAATGCGCCGTCACGACATTTCGGGCGGCCATGAAGGACGACCCAAAATCCGCGCAGCTCCACTACCTTGCCGGTCTTGCCTATGTAGATGACAACCGGAACGCCGACGCTCTTCCTGAATTGCAGAAGGCTGTGCAGCTCGATCCCCGGGTCATAAAACCACATCTGGTACTGGCCTATGTTCTCGATCAAACCGGCAAGCGCCAGGAAGCCGAAGAACAGTGGCGCAAGGCGCTCGCGCTCGATCCAAAATCGGCCATGGCGCTGGAGGGTCTGACCGCAGACCTGCTTGCGCGCAAAGACTATCAAGGGGTCATCCTTCTGCTTCAAGATGCGCCGCGGACGGAAACGCTGAACATCCGGCTCGCGCAGGCCCTTGGCCGCCTCAACATGATCAATCCGGCGTACCAGGTGCTGCAGGAGGCCCTGAAAGCGTCGCCGAATTCGGTGAGACTAGCTAGTGCGATGACAGCCGTTGTCATGAAGATGGGACGGAATCAGGAGGCGATCAACCTCCTGCAGCATGCGGTTGACACGAACCCTGGAAACCAGGAGGCCCAGGTGGAACTATTCCGCCTGCTGGTGCTCACCAACCACATCACCCAGGCGCAGCCGATGGGGCCCAAGATGCTTGAGCTGCATCCGAAAGACCCCGAGGTGCTGTACCTCAACGGCATTATCTTTCGGTCGGTGGGCGATTACCCGAAGGCAAAGACGCTGCTGGAGCAGGCCGTCGCCATCGATCCGAACTTCTTCAACTCCCGCTACAACCTCGGCATGGTGCTTGTCTTCCTGAAGGAGTGGCAGGAGGCCAAGGAGCAGCTAGAGAAAGCGATCGAGCTCGGCGCGCCCGAACCGCAGGTGCATTTCGAACTTGCCAAGGCCCTGCGTGGGCTGGGTGACAATGACCGCGCTCTCGCGGAGATGCAGACCTACCAGCGGCTGAAGAAGGAAGAAGAGGCTGGAATGGAGGCCTCGAACGCCGCAATTGAAGGTGATAAGGCCCTGGAGGCAGGGAAAGTTCAGGAGGCGCTCACGCACTATCGCGAGGCGGCAGAGGGCGAGCCAGACAACGCACAATACAAGTACAAGCTTTCTGTTGCTCTGCATCAGTCCGGCGACGCGGAAGGAGAGCGCGCGCAACTAGAAGCAGCCGTGAAGCTCGACCCCAAATTCGCCGCAGCGCAGAGCCAACTGGGATACCTGCTGTCGCGCAGCGGCGATACTACCGGCGCAATTGACCACTTCAAACTCGCTGTTGACGCCGCGCCGGAGTGGGTTGAAGCATGGATCAACCTGGCTGCGCAACTGGCCATTGGTGGCCAATACACAGATGCCCGCAAAGCGGTCGATACTGCTCTGAGGCTCGATCCGGGAAACGCGCAGGCCCGGAAACTCAGCGATCGGCTGGCGCAGGATCCCGCGGCACAACAGGCTCATCCCTGAGGTCTGCTACAGGGTCACAGTGAGCGTTTGCCGGTTCTGCATCTGCAATGTCAAAATGAGACTGCCTCAAAGATGAAAATGTTGTCCCCTACTGCCCGCTGGAGCCGGCGAAGACTGCTCAAAACTGCCCCCGCTCTGTGCGCTTCGGCTGCGCTGCCGCGAGCCTTGTTCGCAGCAACTGAAAACTCTGCGGCTGCTGCCAAGCCATTTTCGACATTCACTGACGTTGCCCAGAGTGCCGGCCTCACGAAGAAGATGTTCTACGGAACGCCCGAGGCGGTCACCTACATCATCGAGGAGATGGGTGGCGGCTGCGCGTTCTTTGATTACGACAACGATGGCTGGATGGACATTTTCATCGTCGGTGGCCGGACTCTTGAAGGGATCCCGCCGGACGCCTCGAACAGGCTCTACAAGAACAAACGGGATGGCACGTTCAAGGACGTCACGAAAGAAGCCGGGTTATGGGATGCCGGCTGGGGTGTCGGCGTCTGCGTGGGCGACTACGACAATGACGGCTTTGAAGATTTGTTCGTGACCTACTACGGCCAGAACAAGCTTTACCGCAACAACGGCAATGGAACCTTCACCGACGTCACCGAGAAAGCTCATCTCTCCTTTGACGGTACTCGTTTCGGGGCCGGCTGCACGTTTCTCGACTACAACCGGGACGGCCTGCTGGATCTCTTCGTCTCAAACTATGTCGATATTGACATGGCGCACGCAGCCAAGCCGAACCTCGATATGTCGGATTGCACGTACGAGGGTGTCGCGGTGGCATGCGGGCCGCGAGGACTGAAGGCTCCGCAGCACTACCTCTACCGGAACAACGGCGACGGGACCTTCACCGACGTCTCCAAAGAGTCTGGCATTGCGGCGATCAAAGGCTCCTATGGCCTGACTGCAGTTTCTTTTGATGTCGACGAGGATGGCTGGCCTGACATCTTTGTCGCCTGCGACTCCACGCAGAGTCTCCTGCTGATGAACAATCACGACGGCACGTTTCGTGAAGAGGGACTGTTGCGCGGCGTGGCGATCAGCCCGGACGGCAAAGAGATGGCGGGAATGGGAATAGGAGTTGGCGACTACGACCTTGATGGGCACCTGGATATCCTCAAGACGCATTTCCAGCTCCAGCCAGCGGGCCTTTACCGTAACGATGGCAAAGGCAACTTTGAAGACGAGGCGCAACCCACCGGACTGGCCGGCGAGCGCACCTACGTGAGCTGGGGCGATGGAATCGTAGACCTCGATAACGATGGCTATCCCGACATTTTCTGGGTCACCGGCAATGTGTATGCCGAAATCGAGCGGATCAATCCCAAATTCCCCTATAAGGGGCCACGGGTTCTCTATCGCAATCGCGGAGACGGCACGTTTGCCCGCGTTCTCGACGCTGGGCCGGCGATCACTTCGCTTCATGTCAGCCGCGGCTGCGCCTTCGGCGATTTCGACAATGACGGCGACCTCGATATTGTGATCATGAATCAGCACGAACCGCCTTCGCTTCTCCGCAACGACGCGCCGAAAGAGAACCATTGGATCAAGGTTCGGCTGGAAGGCACGAAAAGCAATCGCAGCGCGATTGGCGCACGCGTCATCGCGCGCTACGGAGGCAAGACCCAGGCCCAGGCGGTGATGAGCCAGGCGAGCTACATGTCCTCGAACGACCCGCGTCTTCATTTTGGTCTGGGATCGGAAACGACAGCCGATATCGAAGTGGTCTGGCCGACGGGCACCGCCGAGAAATACCCGGCACAGTCTGCCAACAGGCTGATCACGATCGTCGAGGGCCGTGGAATCGTGCCCGGGAGGCCCTTCCGGCCAACATGAAAAACTCAGTGATTCGGGTCACAATCGACAGCCGGTTTGATGCCGTACAAGGTTATGGGGTATTTTCTCCCTTTCCTGGGAGATTTGGAGCCGAGAATCGAAAAAAACGAGTCCGGTGACAATTCATTGACATTTGCTCTGAAAGACTGGCCCCGGATAAATCTCTAAAAATCTGAGTGATATGGGAAACCGTTTTACTTGAGGGTTCTAGCCCTAAAAACCGCTTGCCCATGGTGTATCGACTGTGTTATCGATACTCGATTCACTTAAATGGTTCTCTGGCTACGGCTAACTTCGACGCGTCGGGGTCAGTTGTGTGCCAGGGATTAAAAAACAAGGACAACAAACGCTTCAGGAGGCTTGGTAAATGTTTACAAACCACACTAAGACATCGGGTGGTTCAACGATGTCGAAATGGTTTAGGGGAATTCCATGGCTGGTCATTCCAGTCATGCTTTTGTCCTTCTCCATCGCACATGCTCAGCAGCTGACCGCGACGTTGAGCGGTCTTGTCGCCGACCAAACAGATGCCCGTGTACCAGGGGCCAAGATTGTCATAACCAATGAGGCCTCGGGTGATACCCGCGACAGCAAAGCTGATGCCCAGGGATTCTTCTCGGTCCCAGCTCTGCCCCCGGGCACCTACAAGATCACCATCACCGCTAAGAGCTTCGCCGGCTGGGAAGAAAATGGAATCGTTCTGAACCAGGGCGATAGCCGTACGGTCGCGAACATTCACCTGAAAATCGGTTCTGAGGCGACGGCAGTGACCGTTATCTCCGGAGCCGACGCTGAAATCCCCGTGGATACGGCGGAAGTCAGCGCCACCTTGAACAACGAACTCGTCGACTCCGCAACACTCACAGGACGCAACGCGGCAGAGCTGATCAAGATGATGCCGGGTGTTACGTTCACCAGCATTAACGGCGCTAATGGCTCCGGCTATAACAGCCAGGTCACCGGCACCAACAACGGTCCGGCCGGCGACTTCTCGGCCAACGGCACACAGCCTTACGGCTCCACGGCAGTCATGCTCGACGGCGCAATGCTTGTTGATCCGGGCAACGCCGGAACGCAGATTGCCAACATCAACCAGGACATGACGGACAGCGTCAAGTATCTGTCCGCCTCCTATGGCGCTGAATATGCCAAGGGCCCCGCGGTTCTGCAGGCCTTCAGCAAGAGCGGTGGCCAGAAGTTCCACGGCGAAGGCTACTTCTACGCCCGTAATACGGCGATCGGCTATGCCAACGACTGGTACAACAAGGATCAGGAGCTCTCGCAGAATCAGCCGAACTCACTGACGCCCCAAAGCTTCTACTATATTGGCGGCAACGTCGGTGGCCCGGTCTTCTTCCCTCACTTCAACAAGAACAAGGACAAGCTGTTCTTCTGGGTCGGCTACGAGAAGATGATCCAGCATCCGTACAACCCGGCCGTGGAAATGAACGTTCCCACGGATGCCCAGAGGTCTGGCGACTTCTCGGCCACGGGCGTGCCCACGAATATCTACAACCCCGCAACCAACGGCGGCCTGTATGCGAACGCATACCGAATCTCCTTGCTCAACCACCGCGGGCCAGGGTTGCAATCCCGCCATCTCGCCTTGGGCAGGCCAAACGACCGGGCTGAACACTTACTTTGACCCGACCGGCGTAGTCGTTAACGGCCTCAACCCGAAGGCAAACCAGACTCCTAACTCGGCAAACGGCTGGAACAACTTCGGCTATTCGCCAGTCACCCCGCAGAATCGCTGGGAAGTTACGGGCAAGGTCAACTACTCCTTCAACGACAACAACAAACTCTGGGGTTCTTACACTTATCAGACTGAAACCGACTCCCACCCCCTGTCGGTCTGGTGGGCGCCCCCCAATACCATTCCTTATCCGGGCGATCCGGTCGGAATCGAAACGGCTCACGTCTACCTGGCCAACTACACCCACGTGTTCAGCGCCACCACGACGAACGAGTTCGTTTTCGCGTATGCGGAATTCGTCAACGACACCAGCCTCGGCAAACCAAACGCTGTCAGCCGTAAAGCTCTTGGGTTCCCAACCGAAAGTATGTTCGGTTCGTCTCACGCCAAGGACGTCCTTCCCGACTTCCAGGGCGGATGGGAAGACGGCATCAACTGGATCGGCGATGAAGGACAAAACGAGTACGACAGCGGCATCTATGGCCCGAACAGTTTCGGCAAGACCGCCAAGGCTCCAAACATCAGCGATACCTTCACGAAGATCATTGGCACCCATGCTATAAAGGCCGGCTTCTACTGGGATACGCAGGAGAATCTCCAGTCTCCCGGCTCTCCCATCGACGGTGTGTTCGTGGTGAACAGCGGAGGCTCCACCTCCACCACCAACGAAACTCTCGATCAACTGATGGGCCGCAACAACCAATACTACGAACAGAATTCCGTTCCCATCCCGGATTACAAGCAGCATCAGTGGTCCATCTGGGGACAGGATTCCTGGAAGGCTACCCGGAAGCTGACGCTCAACCTGGGCCTCCGCCTCGATCACGATGGGTCAGTGGTATGACACGCTTGGCGGTACCCAGGTTTGGGATCCCGCCACCTATGACAACGGTCCCAATGCGGCCGCCAATACCGGGTTGCAATGGCACCAGATCAATTCGGCGATTCCCGCCTCCGGCTGGGCAAGCCAGTTGTTCACCTATAACCCGCGTCTAGGCTTTGCCTATGACGTATTTGGCACCGGCAAGACAGTGGTTCGCGCCGGATTTGGAACCTACCGCTATCAGGTCTCGTCCAATGACGCCGGCGGCGCCATGGTCGGTCCGCTTGGTTCGTTCAGCTACAACACCAACAACAGTTCAACGGCCACCGTCTCCGACGGCAGCACCAAAAATTGCGCGTCCAACGGCTTTCTCGGCTATAACATCAACGACGGTGTCGTCTCAGCACTCAACTGTTCGGGTCCCGCCGCTTCGCAGGGCACGTCAGTGGTAACCGTTACCTTGCCTGTCCCAACGGGCACGTCACAGAACGGCAGCACCATCACGGCAGACGCACTGGGCGACAACAAGGTGCCCTATGCGGATACCTACAGCTTCGGCGTGGCGCAGGCATTGCCTGGTCATACCGTGGCCGAGTTTTCCTACGTGGGCAGCGCCAGCCGAAACCAACTCGAAAACGGCAGCAATGGTCACATCAGCGATGGCAATCCGGTTCCCTACGGATCGTTCTTCCAGCCCGATCCGCTCACCGGCGTCGTTGAAAATCCAGCTGCCATTACCGGGAGTTCCCTGAACTCCAACGACTACCGTCCGTTGCGAAACTACGGTGACATCTGGATCCAGACTCACGGCGGCTACGCAAACTACAACTCGTTGCAGGTGTCGGCACAGAAGCAATCCGGCAATCTGTACCTGTTCAGCAACTTTACCTTCGGGAAGGTGCTGGGCACCCGCGATGGTTCCACCTCAAACGGAAACGGCAACGGCGCCGTGGTCAATCCCTTCAGTCTGGATTCCAACTACGGTCCCTTGCAGTATGACCACACCAAGGTCTTCAACTTCTCCGCCAGCTACAAGCTGCCCAACGCCATCCACAACAACGTGATCCTGGGCGAAGTCATCAACGGCTGGCAACTTTCCAACTACACAACCTATGAGGATGGGGCTCCCTACCAGGCCCAATCCGTGAACATGAACGCCAACTACTCGTGCATACTGCTCCCGAATGGTGGTAAGAACCCGGATGGCAGCTCATGCGAACAATACTTCACCATGCCGAACGGCCTGCAGACCCAAACCATCGGAAATAACACGTGGTTTGGAACCAGCCAGTACGAGAACGCACTTCAGCCGGCAGTCGTCTGCGATCCGCGCCATGGATTGCTGAAGAACCAGTACTTCAACCCCAATTGCTTTGCCTCGCCGCTGCCTCCAACCGCTTCGACGTTCGGTCAAACGGGCCAGATCATCTGGCCTTACATCCGTACGCCGCATTACATCGGCAGCGACATGGCGGTCTTCAAGGCATTCCGGGTTAACGATGCTCAGCGGGTCGAGGTTCGTATCTCGGCAACCAACTGGCTCAACCATCCCAACGCCGAGTTCGGCCAAAACGGCAACTCTGACAACCAGTTGAACTTTGTGGGCGCCAGTTCTGCCTCCGCACTGGTCTACAATTCCAACTCGTCGACCACCGGTATCCCTTCGACCAAGTCGGGCTATCGCTGGATGCAGTTCGCAGCCAAGTACTACTTCTGATTTAATTCGGGATAGTACAATACCGAGAGGGGTGGCTAACCGCCGCCCCTCTTTTTTTATGCGATGCGCAACGCACTTACTTACTGCCTATATCTAGCGACGCTGCCTCTCGCGGCATTGGCGACGAGTACACCTTTGCCGGGCCAGGAGCATCAGCCGCCCAGTCCGATTCGTTTTGAACTTAGGAATCTCCCATTTCGTCTGGACAGCAATGAAAGTCAGGCGAGGAACGCTCCCGAGAGCATGGCGGGTGGCGTAGCGGTCTTCGACTATAACGGGGATGGTCGGCCTGATATCTTCTTCACCAACGGCGCCGATCTTGCGACGCTCAAGAAAACCTCGCCAAAGTACTCGAACCACTTATTGCGGAACGACGGTAACGGCGTGTTTACTGACGTAACCGCACAAGCCGGGCTGGCGGGAACCGGATTCGATGTCGGCGTCGCAATCGGGGACTACGACAACGACGGACACCCGGATATCTTTGTCGCCGGAGTGCACGGCAACACGCTCTACCACAACAACGGCGATGGAACATTCACGGATGTGACGAAGAAAGCGGGCCTCGACAAGTGGAACGATCCGGAATACGGGCCACTGTGGGCCGTGGCTGCAGTCTGGGTAGACGTGAACAATGACGGCCTGCTCGATCTGTTCATCGTGAACTATCTCCAGTGGACCTACTCCAACATTCCCAAATGCGTGGTCGAAGACGTCGCGGAGTATTGCCACCCGCGCTACTACAAGGGCCTGCCCAATCAGCTCTTCCTCAACAACGGTGACGGCACTTTTACTGATGTTTCAAAGGAGTGGGGCATTCGGGACCACGTCGGCAAGGGAATGGGAGCGGGGATGGCGGACTACGATCTGGATGGCAAGCCGGACCTCTTCGTGACCAACGACTCAGAGTACAACTTCCTCTTTCACAACCTGGGAAACAAGTTCGAGGAAGTGGCTTTTGAGGCCAATGCAGCGCTGCCCGAGGAAGGCGATTTCATCTCTGGGATGGGACTGGATTTTCGCGACTTCAATAACGACGGCTATCCGGATATCGCCTATGTCGCGCTGAACAGACAGACGTTTCCCCTTCTTCAGAACACGGGAAAGGGCGACTTCGTGGAAGTGACCGCCTCGAGCGGCATGGGCGCGCAGAGTATGGGCATGTCGGGCTTTGGCGCCGCGCTCTACGACTTCGACAACGATGGCTGGAAGGATCTGTTTGTCTCCCGTGGCCATGTCTCCGCGACCCACCCGCCGGGAGCAAACGTCAGACAGCCGAACACGGTTTTCAGGAATCTAGGCGCCAGCGGAAAATGGCAGCCTCTCACTGCCGAGGCGGGCTTCGTCGATTCCACTGCCGCACGCCATCGCGGCTGTGCATTCGGCGACTTCGACGGGGATGGCCGCATCGACATCGTCGTAACCAGTATGGATCATGATGCGGAGTTGTGGATGAACCGCACCGCGAATGCCGATCACTGGCTCAACATTGCCCTGCAGGGCGTCAAGTCGAATCGGGATGGCATTGGCGCACGGATCAAGGTGGTGACGAAGGCGGGAACACAGTACAACCACCAGACATCCAGCGTGTGCTACGCATCATCGACGCTGGGGCCCGTGCACTTCGGGCTGGGCGCGGAAACGAATGCCACCACCGTGGAGATTCACTGGCCCAGTGGAATCGTTCAGACCCTGCAAAATGTCGCGGCCGACCAAACCTTGAAGATTGTCGAACCTGCGGAACCGCCGCCCACGTCCCGGAAATGACGACTATTGCTTCGACGGGCCGGCCTTCTGCTGGCTGGCTTCGATCTGCTGCACGATGCCGCGTTCCCGCTGCCCGTCGTCAGGCCGATGGAGCTTGTAATAGATCGCCGCGAGTTCAATGTGCGGATCGAGCCAGTTGGGATCGGCCTTCTCCAGGTCTTCAAGTGTCGCCGCAGCCTCGGTGTACTTTCCCGTCATGCCGTTGAGCTTTGCCATTTGCAGCCGTGCCATTGGATTCGCGGGTTGCAGTTGCAATGCAAGCTCGAGCATGGGGCGCGCGCTATCGAGATCCCTTTGTTTCAGGTGCATAGCCCCGAGATATAGATTCGCCGTGAAGTCTTTGGGATCTTGTTTAAGCGCTTGCTCAAAGGCCGACTGCGCCGCCGGGGTATCGCCGAGCGCATCTCGCGCCTGCCCAGCCATCGTGTAGAGTTCAGGAAAATTCCCATGCAGGTCGATCGCAGCATCGAGATCGGCCCTTGCCTCATGGAATTCGCGCCGACGCAGCCGCGCCGAGCCGGCGATGAAGTATGCATCGGCCGACCGGGTTGCCTTTGCCACCTTTTCCATGCGCGGTAACCCTGCCGCCTGCTCGCCTGAATTGATCAAAGCATAGGCCAGGACGTACTCGAGATCCATGTTGCTCTCGCGCCCGTTCTCAAGCGGCGTGAGCATAGCTGCCGCTTGGTTCGATTTGCCGAGATTGATGTCGGTATATCCCAGAAGTACGGCCGCTGAAACGTCCTGAGGCCGGGCCGCATGTACCGCCTCGAACGCGGTGTGCGCGTTCTCCGTGTCGCCCTTCTTGTAGTAAGCAAGCCCCAGGTTCATGCGCACGCCGAGGTTGCCCGGTGCCGACGCCAGGACCTTGTTGTCTTCCTTGATCGCCTCATCAAACTGGCCTGCTGCCGACAAAGCTGCCCCCAGATTGGCGCGCGCCTCAGCCAGTTTCGGATCGATGGTCAGGGCCTTTCGATAATCGTCGATCGCGGCGTTCAGATCGTTGCGCTGCTGGGCAGCAACGCCTTTGCGCAGATAGTCGTCCGCTTCATTCAAAGGGGACGCTGGTTTGCTTGTCTTGGGCCCAGGTTCCATTCAGAGCCATCACAAGCAAGAAAAGTGAAACGGATCGCATGCCTATTAGGATAAAGCAACTCGGCAACGCCGCGATTCGACCAGGAATTCCGCAGCGCTGCCGCTTTCCACCACTTGCCCGCCAACTACTTCTTCTGATTCTCGACGGGCTTGTAGTCCAGGATCTTCATCGCTGAACCGTACTTCTTGTAGTCCCGGAACTCGATGGTATTCAAGATCGCCTGATGATGACTCTGCCGCACGCGCAACTCCGCGCTTATCGGCATCAGGTAGTCATGTCCGTTGATTGCGACGTAATCGTAATCAACGCCCATCACTGACGACTGTGTCGGAAAGTCTTTCGGCAAGTTGTCAGCCTCAAGGCTGATGCGCCGGACGTTGCGTGTGGCGCTGTCGATGAAGACCTGGCCATGGAATGCGACCATCAACTGGCGATCGTTCGATCCAACTACGGAGAACATCGAGTTGCTTTTCTCCACGCGGTAATCAAACACCTGTACTGTCCCCGACCCCAGGGCGTCCGTCTCTTTCCATTTGAAGTCCGCTTTGGCCGAGGGCGCGAAAACGGCCTTCAGCACTCCACCTAGTTCTCCCCCGGAGAGAGTGCTGCCTTTCTGCTTCAGCAGTTGCTCGCGATCGGTGGTACTCGGCTCGCCATTGATCTCAAGCATGGTGTGGGTTTCTGCCTTGTCGCGATAACGCAGCAACTCCGCAATCGTGTCGCGGTGCTTCCAGTTACCGCTGCCCCTTGCGTCGACGGAGCGATTCGTAACCTCGACGCACATGAAGTTGGGCAGTGATTCCGCATAACCGACAGCCTGTTTCTGGGCATCCGCAACCAGTTGTGCGATCTCCTCGTCGGCGGGAGGCTGCACGGGATTAGTGACCGGAGTGATCGCGAGCAGGCCGCCGCTGTAGGTATCGTTTGCCTCACTAGTCGCAGTCAGGTCTCCGCCGGCACCTCCACCTTGCCCCGGCGCTCCTGCACCCGCGGCTACTGTTCCGTCACCTTGCACGGTGAACGCAACTTCCTGAACCGAAGTCTTTCCACCCTGGCTCACCATTGCCTTGACGTCATAGGCTCCGGGCGTCATCGATGCGGTTTTGAAGCTTGCCAGGTATGGGACCGCCTCCCCGGCGCTGTTCAGTTTCAACGGCAGAGGAGTTCTTCGTCCGGGATGACCGTTCCTGCTTGCTTCCATCTCCAGTGTTGGTGGCTCTTTCGAGTTCGGGTCCGGGTGCAGGATGAAAAACAGCGAAACACCTTTCGCATTTCCGGAAACGACTCCCGTCAAATTCGGCGTGATCTTGCCTTTTTCATACCTTAGCGGTTCAAGCGGATCGTCATTGTCATCGTTGATGGAGTCCACTCGCTTTACCAGCACAATCGGACTGAGCGATGGCGACCCCTGTGCCTGCGGAATTTCAAACACCGTCCTCTGTGCCCCATACTTTAGTCCGTCCTGATCGTAGACGGCGGCCTCAAGCAGATATTGTCCAGGGATCGCGAGGAAGTGCCGTTGCAAGATGATGCTCGCAGAAGGATCCGAATCCAGCGTTTCGATCGCACCGCGTTTTGCGATGTTCTCGCCGAAGTGCTCCACGACCGTACCGTTCTTGTCTTTAATCTCTGCCACGATCGTAGCGTGCGCCGTGAAGAGATTTGTGTGCGTATCCTTACCGGTTTGCAAGGAGGAAATCGGCACCTCGACGGCAACCGTGCTCGAGTTCCCATCGGGCAACTCGCCAAACTGCAGAACCGCTGCGTGGAACTTCACATCCTGCGGCAGATTCGACTGGTTGAAGAGTTTGAGCAGCGGCACCTCAAACGGCCGGATTCCTGCTTCCGCACCCGGCGCCAGCGCAAAATAGCCGGTCTTGGTCTTGATGTTGAGTCCCGTCCGGAGCGGCTTAGCGACAATCGTGTGAAATGAACCATCGTACTCCTCGATCGGAGGCTTGTAAGTCGCCTGGTAGTACGTGGTCATGTTCTCCTTCACCTGCTGCAACTGGTGGTTCACGTTCTCCTGTGCATCGACGTAGACGCCGCCGGTATCTTTCGCCAGGTCGGCCATCGGGCTTTTGTTTGAAGAGAACGGGTTATCAGGGTCGCGCATCATGAAGTCGGCGCTCGAACCAAGAGGATTCGAGTTGAAAGTCCCGCCTCCCTGCTGCTGCATCGGTGTAAACGTCCCAACTCCACCTGGAAGGGCTTGCGGTGCCGGGTTGAACGGCGCGCCGCCGCTCGTCATCGCGGTTTCGAGCTGATGTCGCGTACCCACATCCAACGCGTCCATATCTACCACGTAGAACGTCACTCCTGCGCGGGCTGCGGCGCCCGTGATCGTTTTCACCATCTCCTTGGCGCCCGAATCCATCTGAAATCCGGCCGTAAAGTAGATGATCGACTTCCTTTCATTCAACCGCTGCTGAGAGCGAACAATCGCCGTGAGGCCGGCCAGCCCAAGACGCGTGTGTTGGTCCTGCATGACCTTTTGCGTATCCTGCAGTGCGGCGAGCAGTGTTGTGCACTGGGTCCGATTTTTTACATCGACATGCCTGCCGGACGAATCCGCGCCGCTCCGCGCAATTGCGATCAAATCCTTTTCGGCCTGCGCCGCGACCTTTGTACGATCGGCATCGTCCTTGTCTTGTGCGATGTTGATTGCCAGCGTATCCGTCGAGGAGAGCCTGACCATTTGATTCTCTGTCGCGACGGTTACCGCCTGCATGATCGCCTGATGGTCGCTGGTGAAGCTCTGCAGCAGCTGCAACCGTTTGCCCAAGTCGAGCACCGCGAACGAATAGCGATTCGACGGCAGCATCTTCAGAATCTTCTCGGCAACCTTGTCGGCTGTCTTGGCTCCTGCGCCTTCAAGGTGATCGAAAACCATCGTTATAAGGTGGTCGCCTTGATCTTCGCCCTTGACCAGCTGAAAGGTATTCAGCTTCACAGGAACATCGTTGTCCGTGACGACGACGTCTCCTGGTTGAAGGTCGAGCACCTTCCTGCCCTTCTTGTCGAGTACCGCCAGGTTGAGCGATATCTCGTCAACGGTCTGGCTTACCCCGGGAAGCTGCGTATCCGGAACCGGCTGCGCAGGCGGCGCCGTCTGACCATAACCTGCCGGCGCCATCAGGAAGAGAGAGATGACTCCGAACCACCGATAAGAATTACTGTTCAATCGCATTTGGCCCCTACGAAACCGTTGAAGTTTACTCATTGGGATGCCCGATTTCTTGCGTACCCGTGCGGCACTTATCCCCGCTCTCGGTCGCCTGAAAAAGCCTTTTAGTTGTTATTTCAGAGACGGGGAATCGCGCACTTTTGACTCGTGCAATTCTACTCGTGCCGAGGCTTCTCGCGCTGCTGCAGAAATGACTCATCCGCCCCGGATTGGCGTGTGTCCGCCGACCAGCCCCTCGGAGTCGTCGAGAGTACCTTCGCCCCGGCGCCATCGCAGCCGTACAGATGTGAGCTATCTCACAGCATCCGCTCGGTCCGGTCCTCAAGAATTAAGTGGGAGACTGCATGCAACGGGTATTGATTGGGACCGCCGCAATCCTGCTGGCCGCTGGTTCGGGATTTGCCGTCGAAGTGGCTGCCAGGGGCGCTGATTCGCTCTCAGCCCAGCCGATTCCCGCCTATCTCAAACCTGTCCCCATGGACGTCACCGGCCCCGATGCAGCGCAGCCTATCATCATTGACATCCCCGTTGATGGCACCATTTATCCGCCAGACCTGATTGCTCCGCAATTTGCGTGGCGTGACAGCAACCCCGCTGCCGCTGTCTGGCGCATTGAAATCCTCTTTGAGGGGAAGAGACGACCCATCCAGGTCTGGTCTACCGGCGAAAAGATGCAAATCGGCCCGCTCGACGAAACCCTTACCGGCTATGTTCCGCCCACGCTCACACCCGAACAAGCCGCGGACCACACCTGGCGTCCCGACCCCAAGACCTGGGAAGAGATCAAGAAGCATTCTGTCGCCCATCCGGCGAAAGTCGTCATAACCGGCTTCGCGAGCCGTCAAGCCCACGAACCTCTCTCGCGTGCGGAAGCCAGCGTCTCCACCTCCAGGGAGCCGGTCGGCGCGCCCATCTTCTATCGCGACGTGCCTCTGATCCCGCCGAACCCCGACACCGAGCAGCGTGGCGTCATCAAGCCCCTGGCCGACTCAGTCCTACCCAAGATCCGCTGGGACCTGCGCTACGTTAATCAGACCGAGAGCAAGGTCGTGATGACCAATCTGCCGACGTGCGGCAACTGCCACTCGTTCTCGCGCGACGGCAAGACCATGGGCATCGACGTGGACGGACCCGCCAACGACAAGGGCCTGTTTGCACTGGTTCCAATCAAAAAGAACAGCACCATCTCCAACGACTATCTCCTTCGCTGGAGTTCCTTCTCTGAAGAACATTCGCAGAAGCGCTTCGGCTTCATGAGTCAGGTTTCGCCCGACGGCAAATACGTCGTTAACTCCATCGACGTGCCTCGCGCGCATGGCACCCGTGTGCTTGACCGCCTCTACAATGGCTTCTACGAGAACTATGGCTTCGGCCAGGTTTTCTATCCCACACGTGGCGTGCTTGCGTGGTACAGCAAGGAGACGGGGAAGCTGCAACCGCTGCCCGGCGCAGACGACCCCAACTACGTGCAGACTTCCGCTTTCTGGAGTCCGGATGGCAAGTATCTTATCTACTCGCGCGCAGCCGCCCGCGATCCGTACCCGGCGGGAAACAAGCGTTCCACCTACGCCAATGATCCCAACGAGACGCAGATCCAATACGATCTCTACAAGATCCCGTTCAACGACGGCAAAGGCGGAACCGCAGAGCGCATCATCGGCGCATCAGAAAACGGGTTGAGCAACAACTTTCCCAAGGTCTCGCCCGATGGCAAATGGATCATCTTCGTTCAGTGCAAGAATGGCCTGCTCATGCGGCCCGACAGCAAGCTGTACATCGTGCCATTCGAAGGCGGTGAGGCACGTCCGCTCGAGTCGAACCTGCCGCGGATGAATTCCTGGCACACCTTCAACCCCAACGGACACTGGCTCGCCTTCTCCTCGAAAAGTCCGTCGCTCTATACGCATCTCTACCTTACGCACATCGACGAACAGGGGCACGCGAGCCCGCCCGTGGTGGTTGAAAACGCTACTGCAGCGAATCGTGCCGTCAACATTCCGGAGTTCGTCAACCTCGGCGCCGAGGGGCTGGACCACATCGATACGCCCGCGATCGACTTCTATCGCGAATTCGACGTTGCCCAGCAACTTCAGGATGCGCACAAGTATGCCGACGCCGTGCCCGCGTGGAAAGTGGCCGCCGACAAGGATCCCACTGACGCGCGCCCGTGGAACAACATGGGCGTATCGCTCGCCGCCAGCGGAAAGACCAGCGACGCCATCGCCGCCTACGATAAGTCGCTCGCGATGAACAACGATAGCTCCCAGACCCACAACAACCTGGGTAGCGCGTTAGCAGAAGCGGGCCGTTTTGACGAGGCCATGACGCACATCCAGAAGGCCATCGAACTTGATCCCGACAACGGCACCGCCCACATCAACCTCGGTCATCTGCTCGAAGTAACGGGACATCGGCAGGAGGCGATCGAACAGCTCACGCAAGGAATGCAAATCACCCCCAAGAACGCCGACGGCCACGATATCTACGGTGCAATCCTGGCGCGTGAAGGGAAGATGGACGAGGCGATCGCCGAACTCCAGCAGGCTGTCACGCTTTCGCCGGGCTCCGCTGAATGCCGTTACAACCTTGGCCGCGCATTCGCAGCCGTCAGCCGCTTCTCTGAAGCTCTTCCGCAGTTTGAAGCCGCAGTGAAAATCACCGGCGGGCGCGAGCCCTCGATTCTGCAGATGCTCGCCGCCATGTACTCCGAGACCGGCAACTACCAGCAAGCCGTCTCGATCGCCCAACAGGCCCTCGACCTCGCTGAGAAGCAGCAGAACGTAAATCTCGCCGCTGACCTCCGCGGCAACCTTGCTCGCTACCAGCACCAGGCCGAAGCTGCCCCGGCGTCACAAAGCTCTCCTAACCTCTAGAGGGTCATCGATCGCTCTCGCAAGAACCGCCAATGCTACCGGAATTTTGCCTCGTTTTGCATGTTCCGGCACATCCAAGAGATGAGGCTTGATCACGACTGATGATGCCCATCAAATCTCCGTGCGAAGGCTCAGTTCCAGGGGACACTGCGGGCGCGGTACATCCATGCAGAGGCCCCTGGGTCCTGATTGCGACCATTCTCGCTTCCAGCATGGCATTTATCGACGGGACGGTCGTCAACGTCGCACTGCCCGCCTTGCAAGCCGGTCTTCATGCATCGGCGACGGACATTCAATGGGTGGTGGAGTCCTACGCCCTTCTGCTTGCATCGCTATTGCTACTGGGCGGTTCTCTCGGCGACCTCTATGGCCGTCGTAAAATCTTCCTCTCCGGCGTTCTGCTGTTCGCCGTTGGATCGTCCTGGTGCGGGCTCGCCACCTCAATCTCATCTCTCATCCTGGCCCGCGGACTTCAAGGGATTGGGGCGGCTCTCCTGGTACCGGGAAGCCTGGCCATTATCAGCGCTTCTTATACAGAGACCGAGCGTGGGCGAGCCATCGGCACCTGGTCTGGATTCACGGCGATCACTGCAGCCATCGGGCCGGTCCTCGGTGGATGGCTGGTGGAGAATGCGTCGTGGCGTTGGGTCTTCTTCATCAATCTTCCAATCGCGTTCATCGTAATCCTGATTTCACTGTGGCGGGTCCCTGAGAGTCGAAACGAAGATGCGAGCAAGAGTCTTGACTGGCTGGGGGCCGCACTCGCTACATTTGGCCTGGGAGCAATTACGTATTCACTCATCGAGGCTTCGACCACGACATCAGGACGCGAAGCAACACTTTGGGTTTTGGGCCTTGTGGGCGTGGGCGCGCTGCTTTCCTTCCTTGTCGTAGAATCACGCTCGTCCGCTCCCATGGTCTCTTTGCATCTCTTTCGGTCCAGGGACTTCTCCGCGGCCAACCTGCTCACGTTCCTGCTCTACGCGCCTCTCAGTGGTATCTTGTTTTTCTTTCCCCTCGATCTCATTCAGGTGCAGCACTACTCGGCAACACAAGCAGGAGCCGCTCTGCTTCCGTTTATCCTGCTCATTTTCCTACTCTCTCGCTGGTCCGGAGGGCTGGTGGCACGATACGGCGCGAAACGACCATTGACGGTTGGATCACTCGTTGCAGCGTTAGGCTTCGCACTCTTTTTGAGACCGGGGATTGGAGGTTCGTATTGGAACACCTTCTTCCCGGCGGTTGTTGTTCTGGGCATCGGAATGGCGATCAGTGTCGCACCCCTTACGACGACCGTGATGGAATCGGTTCCTACCCAAGAGGCAGGTGTCGCCTCCGGAGTTAACAACGCTATTTCGCGAATCGCCGGCCTGCTGGCCGTCGCAGTCTTTGGTCTCGTCCTCTCAGCCGGATTCAACCGTACGCTCAGCCACAGCCTTGCGCAGATGCAACTATCTCCCTCTGTACGCCAGAGTGCCGAGATGCAGCGATCGAAACTGGCGGGCGCACAAATCAGCGAGCCGCTCGTAAGACACGCCTTCGATGAAGCATTCGTTTCCGGATACCGTGATGTGACCTGGATCTCAATCGGAATGGCTCTTCTCAGCGCACTAACTGCTCAGGCCATCGAATCGAAATGGCGCCCTGTGGGCGACGTGGATTGACTGGCGTCACAGTAGCCAACACTCGCCCGGTTCGACTTCCTGTGACGGCATTCACGAAACCCCAATTTGCACCGGGCACGGATTCATGCCACTATGTAACGCGTCGGACATAAGCGTTCAGCGCACCGTCCGATCTGCTCACCACACTGCGAGCGAACCTTGCACGCACAGCACGTATAGATGGGCTCGCCACAGAAGACCAAACCCACCAGTTCTTGAACTTCGAGCGCTTCTGCCCGGGTGCATAGCAATGATCAATCCGCGCCCCGCGAGGCACCCTCGCACCCGTCACTCTGAAGTCCGAGCCGAAAGGCTGTGACAAATGATGGATCATCGAACAGCCCTACCTGCGTCCCTGATCGCTCCCCTGCGTGATGCGGTGCTGCGCATGGAACAATCCGAGAACCCTCAGAGCCTTTTACTCATGAAACACTTTCTTCTCGATCGCATCGCAGAACTCGAAGAAGAAGCCGAACTAGAGGAACTCGCCGATTCCTAGCACGTTTACATTGCGCGCCACACAGGTAAGTTCCGATGGGGCCAACTTCTCCAGCGCGTCGCACAACCACCCGACAAGCGCAGCGGCAACCCCGCCTCAAAGCAACCCCGAATAAAGAAGAAAGCCCACCTCTGCGGGTGGGCTCTTGCAGCAGAAAAGGGAATATCTAACTTTACCCGAAATAGACGAGCGCGGAGATGTTCTCGCCTCGCTCACGAACTACTAGTTTCACGTAGTCAACAGACCTCTTGAGGGCAAGTGCCGTCCTGCCAAATGTACCAAACGGTAAGGGTGAGTGGGTTGCGAAAGGAAGTGCGCTCGCCAGGTTATTGATTAGATGGTGGACGCGGAAGGAATCGAACCTTCAACCTGTCGGTTAAGAGAATAGCAACCTATTCGCTATTAACGACTTACGCGGAACGGCTGGCACCCTAAAGAAGCGTAAAGTAATGATTCGAAACGCTAAGGAATCTGTACTGTGGGGGCGAATGTGGGGTCAGTCAGACGCTGATTTTGGGGGCCTACGGTCGTCAGTTCGCACCGAATTATTACCGAATGGTTGCTGAATGAAACGCATGCGGGCCAATCTCCCACGCGGTACGAAGTGCTTCTTCAGCCGTCGTTCCTGTTTTACTCAGGAGTAATTGACGGGTTGCCCACAAACCATCCGCAACTCAACCGCAGAGCCGACTACTTCTCTATTGCTTTTCGTAGGCCGAACCATCTCGTTCAGTGCGGCGGTAGGGGGTTCGGGTTCGGCCAGTCCAGCATTCCTATTTAGTACGCCTGCGGTCTCGATTCGAATCGGATGACCCGATAACCAGTTATGCGATTCTGCGCAACCAGAACGAACAAGGTTCACGTTCCTGCTCTTGGAGGAGCACTGGACATGCCTCTGTCAAGAGGTCCCGATGTTCCCGATTCAACCAATTGAGGGCGCCGATCACTTCGAACGAACGATTGAAACAGAGAAAAGCCTCCAGCAGGTATTGCTCATCCCACATGCGCCGGTCAGCGATGATCACCTCGGGAATGTAGTCATAAGGCGTAAATATGTCATGAACGTGGATAAGAACACCGGGTGCAAGTCGACCGAGAATGTGAAGATACTCATGGAGGACGTCGCCCTGCGGTCGAATCACATGTGACGAGTCGATGAAGAGAATATCGTTCGGCTTCAGATCCTCGAAAATCTGCATCGGAAACAGCTCAACTCGCGAGCGAATAACCCTCGCGCCTGTCGCCTCAAGCCATGGCGCCTCGTAGGGCTCGATGCAGGTATGGTCACATGCGTAATCGATATCTTCTGCAAGGTTTCTCGCGATTGCACGACGCGCAACCAGGGTCGAGTTACCACCTCCGATTTCCACGATCCGATGTGGTTTGAAAAACCGGATGATGTCGTAGAAAAACTCCGCATCTCCCGATTCGAAATAGCCGTTGTGATAACAGAATTCTCCAGGCCCGGAGGCCTCCAACGGCAGGGAAAGAAGCTCTTCTCGATAGTGAAAACTCGTTATCAAATCGACTTGCGCCTTCTCGTTCAGATCGAGACCCTCGATGCTGCGTTTTTCTCGAAGGCTGAACCGCAGGTCAGATTCAAACAGCAGCGGTTCGTAATAGTGATGTCGAACAATTGCCAAACCGGCTTGCTGTAGGACCGCCCGAGACCGAAAGAGTCTTCCGCCTCCCCGGGCGATGAACCACGCCAGCGGCGCCATGATCAGGGCAGCAACGGCAGCTGGGAAATCCAATATGTAAAACACGTATCGGGAAAAAGAGGTACGCTGTACTCCCATTTCGCTTCACTTCTTGGACCTTTAAGAATCGCAATAAGATTATCACTCGCGATATACCCGAATCTGCTGTGCTCGGTCTGGTGGAAACAGTTCGACGTGGTTGGCGATGATACTTTGGAGGCAATCGCGGCGAAACCTCGTCGCGTTTTCCTCAGGGACGTTTGTCCCTCAGGTGGAGTCTGCGTACGAGGATTTGAAGGCAGATACACCTTCGACGGCTCCGGACGCTCCTTCTCCCGCTCCGGTAGCTGACCCGGCTCCCGTTGCTGACTAAGCTCCGGTTGCTGACGGTGCGGGGCCGCGTTTGCATAACCCGGTAGCGGCCTAATTCATCTCATCAAATGCCGGCAGCTGGAAGACGTTGACGGTATCAATTCGGGGCGGGCTTCGGCTCGCTCCTTAACTGCTCGGGGGCTTTCCAATGAGGGCGCGTCTTTTCATTCTTGCATCGGCTCTGTTTCTGCTGGTTCTTAGTCTCCACGGTCAACAGGGGAACACTCTTTATGTGTCGCAGTTTCGCGGGGTGACCGTCGCGGATAAAGTCGCGGCTGCTCAGGCTGCATGCAATCCGAATCCGGTGCTTCCCTGCGTGGTGGTGATCGACCCTCCTTTGGCGGGATTCGCAACGGGAACGCTTCCGGCGCTCGGGGGAAATGTGGTGCTTCAAGATATGCGCTCTGGGTTTGCGTCGCCTCCTGACTGGCATGACTTGACGGCATCATGCAGGGCGTACAGGGGCGAGGTGAACGTGTTGGATTGCGGCGCGGTGGCCGATGGTGCTTGGCGTCCTGGCGGGTGCAGTAAAACGGCTCCGGTCGGCTGCTACTACGGGACTGACAATACGGCCGCATTTCGAAAAGCAATTGCCTCTCTGCCTGCGAGCGGCGGCACGGTGCGCGTTCCTGTGAGCGGGACGAACATCTATATGCTCGGCGCAAACAATGCGGTAGACGAGTGCGTTCTGAACCCTACGACCGGCTACTATGGCGTGCTCAACATTCCGAATTATGTGACGATTCAAGGCGCGGGCCGATGGATTACAACCTTGATGGCGAACCCTGGAACCGGCATCACTCGCACATGCGCGATGGTGCAGAATACCGGACGTCCTACGGTGACCGGCGTGGCGCTCAAAGGTCTGCGGCTGGACGGCAACACGAATACGGACAGTACGCACAATGAAGATTTGCACCCCGAAAACGACTATGGGACGAGCACGAATTACCTTATGGCGCTGATTCTCGCGACGGGTACGCAAGTGCAGGGGCCGTCTTTCCTCATGGAAGATTTTATAATCTCGGGCTTTGCTGACTCCGGGGCCGATGGGCCGCAACAATACGCATTCACTTATATTGCGGGTCAAGGTTGGGTGGAGTTTCGCAACGGGCGAATTGTAGACAACTGGTGGGGCACGTTTGTCCTAAAGACTCCTGACAATATGTTCGAAAATGTCTACTGGATGAACAACGGCGGCTGGAATAACTTTGAATCGCTCAAAGTTTATGACGGCGGGACGGTGTTCCTCGGAAATTACTTCGGCGGCGGCGGCGGCGGTACGGCTCAAGTGCTCGGTATCGGTATGCAGGGCAGTCGGTTTGACTCCTGCACGTTCGACCACACAGGGCAGGCTGAAGTGCGTTTGATTGATGGTGTCCAGTATGCAGCTTATAACTCATTCGTCAATTCGATCTTTTCTCAGCCTGGGGTATTCGGAACGGCGTCACCTTTCGTCAGCATCGAAGGGCATACGACGGATACCTCGATTATCGGCGCGTTTTTCTCGACGGGTCCGGCAGGCCACTCAACCTATGCCGTGCAGGAATTGGGATCGGCAAATCAGACGGTAGTGATTGGCGCGTCAATTGACTCAACCTCTCCCCCAGGTACGGGGGACTGGAATCTAATAGGTTCCAGGTCTCGCGTAATCGGCGCGGTGAACGCGATAGACACGGCTTACACTTCGCCCGCGTACAAGGGGCCGAACGCAACCCAATCGCTTGCCGATGATTCGGCGGGCGGCGGCTGGAACATGACGGTTTCCACTGGTGCCTCGAATGGCTTCCGGTTCTGGTCAGGCAACGCGGCAACAAAGCTCGGGCAAATTGATATGAATGGCAACTGGTGGATTAGTAGCGGCACTCAGGTTGTTTACCGTTGCGCAACCGCAGGAACATTGCCCATTGGTGCCCTGACCATCACGGCGGGAAGCTGTGGCACGGCGACCGATACAGGCTTACGAACGAAGTAGGAGGAGAATTGCTAAACCTTGGTGCGCTTGCAAAATTAGCTTCCGGCTGGAGGATGACCCGCACGCATATAGAGCAGTTGATTTTGTGAAGTGGTGGCGATTAGCCCATTGTGAGAATTTGTGGGGTCTGAGAATCGAAAAGCGCTTCTTTAAGCATGTGATTCCATGGCGAATGCGGAAGGAATCGAGCCTCCAACTTGAACGGTTTAAGTTGCCGAATAGTCGTCGGCTCTTTCTTGTAAGAACCTGCAGGTCTTGATTCACGTTTCCGTGTTGTGGGAGGAAGCGGACAAGCATATCGCGGTCCAGCCTAACTCCCACGACGTTTGTTTATTGCCTTCACCCACGCTTCAAGCGCCTTAATATCGGCGTCGAGCTCTGCTGGTTCTGGCACGGGCGCTCGAGCCGCCGGGGCTTGGTCGTGCCCAGGAAGCCATGTCGAACACTTCGTCATGGCCGTTTCAATGGCCTTGCAGTCTTCGGGTGTGATGTCTGCGATTTTGGCAATCTGCTGTGTTTGGACACTATTCCTGAAGCGCTCAAGCACGCCACCAAGTAGCACTTCCTCAAGTGCACGTTCCCATGACTCGCGCAAGAGCCCATAGATGTATGCGGCTTCCCGCTCGTAAGCATCTTGATGGCCGTCACGCGACAGCTTCTCAGCGGCGACATAGGTGTTCTTGAGGAAGCCAATCCGCTTCTTCACCGGCAACGCAACTCAGGGCAACTCATTGGTACATACGCCCGCCCCATTGGAAAGATAGCGAACGTATTGGTCCAACGGTGTCACGCTGAGTTCTTCGGCGAATTTCCTAAGCATCAGAAGAAAGACGACATCATGTGTGAACACGACAACTTGCCGCACCTTAGATTCCATGACTAACCGCTTTGCTACACCTTCTCGCCACCGATAATCAAGCGACGACACAGGGTCGTCGAACACAATGCCGGAAGGGTCATCAGCGGTACTAAGGTCTGCAAAGAACGCTGCGATCGACAGGCAGCGCTGTTCGCCCTCACTCACAATCTTGGTCAACTCCACGCCGGGCGCGCGGGTCAATACCAATTTGTGATAGAACACGCCGTCAGCGCCGCCGAGTTCCTTTAGGTCCACTTCGACTTGATTGAAAGAGAGATTCGCAAGCTCATCCCGAAAGCTCATTTTGAGCTTCTGCGATACTGCCGTCTTTGTAACGGCAGTGCTCTTTTGGGTAATTGCCGTCGTTTTGGTGTCGTCGATGCAGAGGCCATATGCGGCATAACGCTTGCGCCTCTCAATATCATCCAGCACGTTTTTTTCGTGCTGTGCGAGGATCTTGCGCGCGCGCAATTCTTGCACCTCGGCGTTCATCTTTGCGCGGTCGGCGTCTGTGGTGCTTGTACGCAATGCCTTGATACGACCCGCTATTTGCTCCGCCAGTGCCTCCGCTTCCGGTGCCACTTCTACCAAAGAAGGAGTAGTTGGCGCTCCGTCCTTGCTCTCCGCAAGCGCCGAAACCACTGCCGCGCGTCGACTCTCATTTGCCTCTATCGCCTTTGCGATTACGTCCGCAACGGGTTCATGCTCGATACGAACCTCTTTCAGCGTTTCCTCAATAGCTTCCGGCTTTGTCCCGAGCTTAACGAAGGCGTCGCGTTGCCCTGCATACTTCTCTCTCAGCTGACGCAACTCCCGTTCCGTCGTGGAAACTACAAACTCTTCAAACTGCTTGAGCCGCTTTGCACTTTGCTCATCAAGAGCCCGCTGGCACAGGACGCATTGCGCGCCGTCTTCCGCGAACGGAAATTCGTGGTCTGGATATCCAACCGAGTCGAAAATGCGTCTCCGTCTCCAAGAGGAGAAGCTCAAAATCAACGGTCCCGAATCTTTCCAGATGCACAACAAGCCGACCTTCGGATTGGTCCTCGACCGATTCGAAACGGAAGAACGCCTGGAAAAAAATCGTGAAACAGCCGACAGGAGTTTCCACCATTACGGATGGATTCTCATGGAGCACAGCCGCCGGTTATCGCAGCTATATCAAGACCCACGTTAGGCCGAAATGGGAGGAAATGCTCATTGCGGAAATGAAGCCACTCGATATTTTGGAGTGGTTAAAGTCGCTCGCATTAGCGCCGAAGACGCGAGGCCACGTCCGTGCACTGATGCATTTGCTTTTCGAAAAGGCGATGCTGTGGGAATTGATGGATTTGCAGCGTAATCCGGTAGACGTGGTGAAGTTAAGGGACACAAGCAAAAGACAGAAGAAGCCGCAAATTCCCAGTCCAGAGAAATTCCAAGAGCTTCTTTACACATTTGCGCGACCCTCAACGAACCATGGTCACGGTCGCGATGTGTACCGGGATGCGCGTGTCTGAAATTCTGGCACTTCGCTGGGAACACATCAACTTCGAGACCGGAGAGATGTTGGTTCAGCAAGGAGTCGTCAACGGACGAATCGGAAAAGTGAAGACCGAGGCGTCCAACGATTACATCCCACTCGATCCAGCATTTGCTCAAATCCTGCTCACTTGGAAGGGACAAAGTAATACGGGGCTTGTCTTCCCTTCCCCGGTCAATGGAGGGTGCTACAACGCAGGCACCATCCAGCAGCAGATCCTCCGGCCCGCCTTTAAGAAGCTCGGCTTCACTGGAGCAGGGGCTGGGCTGGCACACCTTCCGGCACACGTATCGTGCTCACCTGGACGAGACGGGCGCACCGATTGGAGTCCAACAGAAACTCATGCGGCACAGCAACGTTGCAACCACCATGAACGTGTATGGCAATGCGACTTCGAGAGCGAAGCTGGAAGCAAATTCGAAGGTCGTGCAGATGGTGATTGCACCTCAAACGCGCGAAGCAATAGCGGTCTAACCGGTGTGGGGATGTGTGGGGTTTGAGAATCGGAAGGCGTTCGCTAAGTTATTGATTAGATGGTGGACGCGGAAGGAATCGAACCTTCAACCTGTCGGTTAAGAGCCGAATGCTCTGCCAGTTGAGCTACGCGTCCAGAGGGTCTAAAACGCCATGCAGTGGGAAAATTGCAGGACGCAGATCAGAGGCAAAAACATCACTGACCCTTGAAAAATATAACACATCGCGAAGCACTCTTCCAAAGCCGCGGAAACGGATGCCTATGAATCACTCAGCTAAGGTTTTCGAGCCAAACTGGCTCACACGGGTCTGCACCATATCTGCAGTCTCTCTGTTTTTCTGATTCAGATTTGTATCGAGCGAGAATTGCCTAGAATGTGAACGCCACACCCGCGCCGACACTGCGCTGATCCTGCGCGAACACCACCGCTCCGCTATTGAGCAGATAAGGCCGGTATCCTTCGGCGAGCAGGTTGTTCACATTCAGGAGCGCCTCGACATTCAGTCCTTCATGATGCGAGCAGATCGGTTGACGCAGGTGCAGGTTCAAGTACGGCTCGATCGCGCCTACCGAATATTGTGCAATCGATGTAACCGAGTCGGCAGGCTGCCAGCGATAACTTGCGTGCCAGCGCGTTCCTGTTCCCTCAATCGTCCCTGAAAGCGAGATCGCATACATCTGTGCGCGCCGCGGCTTTGCCGCGCTGAACAACTGGCTGAGCGCTGTCGCGTGCACAGTCGCAGGCATGACGAGGGCATTTCCATTGGCATAGCTGACACGAATTAGATTGCCGCCCGCCAGGCGATGCTCAACCGCCGCCATCACACCAGCACTGGAGTAGTTCCCTCCGGCTCCGCGCATCAGTCCGCTTATGGGATCGCTCAGCACGCCATCGGCTGCCATCGACCGACCGCTCGCTTCGATCACCGGATTCGTAATGTGATCCGAATACACAAGGAGGGAAACGCCGGATGCATCGGTCCTCCGCTCCCAGGAGATCTCCTGATGCATACCGCGTTCCAAGGCCAACTGGCCATCGCGCATTGAAAGCTGCGGAAGATAGAACGCCGCCTGCGACTCAACCTGGTTGGGACCCGAAGGAGCGGTCGCCATCCGATAGCTCACGGTCGAATTCCCGCCACGCCATGCGACAGTTGCGAATGGAAGTGCCGCTAAAACCGTGTTGGGCGAATTCTGGCTGAAGCGGGCCATCACCTGCTGTGCGCCGGCATCGATTTCAAACTCGTCGCCCAGGTTGATGGTTTCGCTGCTGCGCATTGCAGCTTCGTCCAAGCCCTCGCCGCCCGACCCTTCGATTACAGGATGAATTGAGATTGCAGCCATCGACTCGACGGAGCCGGCAAAGCCCAGGTCCTGTTTAAAGCCGAGCATCGACTCCATGCCTGCATTGGTGTCGGGAGCAAAGTCCACACGCGCCAGCAATTCCCTGCTGTCCGAAGGCGTATTCTCGACGCTGGCCGTAAAGCGCTCGCCGCTCTCGCCAAAGGTGCCATCCTGCCCCGTGGCCATCAACCGCGCCTTGAGTTTCGGTCGGCCACCGGGACGATCCGAAACCACCACCAGCGGTCCGTCCTCGAGCCAGCGCAACAGCGGACGATTTGCAGCCGAACGCAGTGTCCACTCCCAATCATCTTTCGAAGCGTTAGCGGCCCGCGGTTCCGTGGGCAGCCACTGCATTACCTCATACAGGCTGTTCAGCGTCAGGTTGACAACGGTATTGGTCCGCACCCTCACGTTTTCCCTGAGCGAAGGCAGGAAGGATGTGCCCATCGCCTTAACGGCGTATTTGCCGGGGAGGATGTCGTTGAAGGTGTAGGTGCCTTTGCTGCCGGTATAGACAGCAGCAATGACGCTCATGTCTGGTCGCAACAACTGCACCACGGCCCCGATCTGAGGTGTTCCGCTGGAGTCGCGAACGACTCCGGAAATTGCCCCGGGGGTGGTTGCGAGCAGCGGCATCGACGCCACTGCGAACAGCGCGATTATGGAGACGAGATGGAGCCTGCGCATCATCACTCGAATGGGTGACCCGGCGGCGTCCTGGCTTCTGTCCTGGGAATCAAATGCCCGCAGGTTTCCCGATCTTGCGCCGGTTAACCGAAAATGCGGAGCCCTCGTACTATTCCACGACAAAAGGTGCCGATTGCGCAATCTCTTGTTTTGAGATTTCGTCATTTATTTTGATCGTCACCTTATATTTGCCCGGTTGCAGGCCAGCTACTGGCAGGGTCTTCTCCACCGTCAACTGGTCACTGTGTTCGCCAAAGTCTTTGGAATCTTGCTCTTTCTCAAAGACAACCGCGTTCGTTGCCGAATCAATGATCTGGTACGTTACCTTCGCCTCGTTGCTCTTGGTCTGGTCGTTAATGCCGAGATTGTAGACCTGCATCCAGAAATTCAGGTCCTGGTTACGTTTGTAGCTCACCGGCGTGGCCGGATTCGGGGTCACGCGTGGACAGATATGGATGTTTCCGATGACGCAACTACCCTGGCCGATGTCGTGCGAACTGACGGGATAGATCTGGTCAGCCAGAATAAGGGACGAAGTGCCGAGCTTTTCGTCATGATACGCCGGCACCTCAAGGCTTTTTCCGTAGATACCAAGGTGATCGGGGTTGTTCACATCCTTGATGGCAATATCGAGCCGATAGAGACCCGGAAGCAGCGGTACTGCTTTCCAATAGATCGACTTGCGGTCGAGGGACTTCTCCAGAAGTTCGGCTGGCTGCTCCACTTCTACGGTATCTTCGAAGGTCTGCACGGTCTTGTGGGTGAGCGTCGTCACTTTGCCCAGAATGTTCACGACACCTTTGGCAACTCCATCCTTGGTCACGAACGTGATATCGCGGTTTCTGATCTGGAGCGTCACCGGTACCAGGACGGTGCTTGAAGTGACCTTCACGAAGTCAGTACGCACATCGAAGGGAAAGACCGGCCCGGTGAGCAGTTTGTGCTCGCTCATGGCGCTTTCCAGATCCGCGAACTTGATCGGAGGCGGAGCGAACAGTTTTGCGGCCAACTCGATGCGATCGAATTCCTTCGATTGATTCTGGCTCGACATGGGACCCGCGCCCAGATTTTCGAAGCCGCCCTTGAAGCGGTCGGCCTTCTTGGCCATTCCCATCTCTTCGTACTGCGTCAGGCCCGCACCCGGAACCTTCGACAAGGCATCCTTCTCGCTGCGGTCAATGGTGAAGTGGTAATCGCCGCACTGGCAGGTATCCACGAACTCCATGTCGATGTTTTCGCCAATGCCTTCGAGATAGCGGTAGTGCCAGACCTCAAACGGGAATGTTGACGTTTCGCCGCCGCCCTCGTCCTGGGGGCGCTGGTAGGAGCCACCCGAAGGATGCGAGTCGGTCGAATCCGGAGGACCGAAGGCGATATACATATGACCGCGATCGGTCTTCCATCCGGGCTTGCCCGCCGCGTAATGGTCGTTGGCGTATTGAATGCGCCGGTAGTGTTCTTCGCGGAATTCGTTGTCGGGGGAGTCGGGATTGGGGTTGCGGCGGAGCCAGAACTGCTCGATGAAGGCCTCGCGCTCCTCATCGTTTCCCAGGTTCTTGAAGGCCTTCCGTTCTTCGTCGGTGATGATGTAGGCCACATCCTGATCGAGCCAGGTTTTGTAAGCGCCCTTCAATTCCTGCCTGACCTGATTGCGAGCCTTAAACTGCTCCTCGTCCGAGCGCTGGCGCTTCAAGGGATCGGGTTCCTGGTCCTGACCAGAGGCCGGTCGGGTCTGCAACGACGGGTCTGCGGTCTGTTGGGCGTGGATCCCGGAGGCGGAAACGAAGGTGATGCCGCAACCGAGTGCGACAAAAAGGAACGAACGGCCGTTAAAGATCATTGCGTCGGAGAACTCCCTACCAATCCTTATTCTACGGTCCCCAAAGGTGCGCGGCAAGGCGTGATGCTGCTGGCGCTGCCCCTTGGACTCTTGGGTAACCAATAGGTCACCCGTAGACTCCTTTTTTAGGGAACCGAAGCACTGCAAATTCTGAGACAAACACCGCGCCATCGGCGTCTCATAGGGAGACTACGATCTTCCGCAATTTAACTGAGCAGTCCGGGTGCAGACTGGATATCCACACGTTACGGATACTCCGGGACAATTGCATTCTCGCTTCGCGCCCATCGCACGGCCAAGGTTAAGGATTCATGAATGGAATGAATTCAATAGTATTCGGGAACCGCGTGAGATGGTTTTGCGTAAAATAGGCTTGGAGCTTCCTGGAGTCTTTGAACGCCCATGAAAAAGATAATTCTGATCGTTTCCGCCGTTATTGTGGCTATCGCCCTTGTTGCCGTCTTCGTTGTCAAGCAGCAGTCCGGTTACACGAAGGTTCTGACGGCGAAGATCCATCGACAGGATCTCGCCACCATCGTCAGCGGGACCGGCCAAGTCAAGCCGAAGACGTATGTTAACGTCGGCGCCACCTCGTTCGGCCGCATTACGCACCTGTACGTGAAGGAAGGGGACCACGTAAAGCGGGGTCAGGTGATTGCCACCGTTGAGAATGTGCAGCCGGAGGCGAACGTTCAGTCCCAAAAAGCCACCATTTCTGCGGCCAAGACCGACATCTCTTCTTACATCGCTGCTGAAAAGACCGCCGAAGCCAACGTCGAACATGCCAAGGCCGACCTCGAGCAAAAACAGCTCGACTGGGACCGTGCGCAGAGTCTCCTCAAGGCAGGCATCATGGCCAAGCAGGACTTCGACGCAAAGAAAGCCGCTTATGACACCGACGTGGCCTCGGTATCGCAAGCTGAGGCCCAGCTAAACCAAGCCAAGGCGCAGACTGCCTCGGCCCGCGGACATCTCGACCAGCAGGTGGCCCAACTCCGCTTCAACGAAGACGCGTTGAGCAAAACCGTTTCCATTGCGCCGTTTGATGGCATCGTTACGAACCTCCCTGTCCGCGAAGGCGAAACGGTGGTTGTCGGCATTCAGAATGCCGAGGGCTCCACATTGATGACCATCGCCGATATGAGTGTTGTTACCGCCGAGGTCAAAGTCGACGAAACAGATATCGTCAACATCAAGATTGGCCAGCCCGCAGAGGTCAGCGTCGACGCTATTCCGGGCAAGACCTTCAAGGGACACGTAACCCTGGTTGGCGATCAGGCCCTGCTTCGCTCCACCGGTGTGGCAACGTCACAGTCAACCACCGGCACGGAAGAAGCCAAGGACTTCAAGGTCGTCGTCACCCTCGATACGCCGACAGATGAACTGAGGCCTGGACTCTCGACCACCGCCAAGATCACGACTGCAGCGAAGTCGAACGTACTCTCGCTGCCCATACAGGCTCTGACCATGTTCACGCCGCCGGCTTCGGTCAACAAGGGAAACGTTGAGGCGGCGTCCACTTCGTCCACCGCGAAGGCTGCTCCCGAGCAGGGCGTCTACGTTGTCGAAAAGGATGCGCATGGCAAGCAGCGCGCCAAGTTCGTCCCCGTAACGACCGGCATTACAGGAGCAACGGATATCGAAGTTCTCAGCGGGCTGCAGGATGGCCAGGAGATTGTCATCGGCCCGTACAAGACGCTACGCACCATGAAGAATGGCGCTCTTTTGAAACGCGATACGCAAGCTCTAACAACACCGGCGTCTAACTCTTGAAGCACGGAACAATCTAATCGCTAACGCGGAACGATTCTCCCGCAAGGTGCGGTGAACACAAGCAGGCAAAGGATAAAGTTCACATGGCTCTGAACAGCGTCATCTCCGACGTGGAAATGCAGCAATCCACTGGACCGAACGGCGACATGATCGTTGTCGAAGACCTGTGGCGCACCTACGACATGGGCTCGGAACAGCAGGTACACGCTCTGCGCGGCGTCAATCTCCGCATCAAGCAGAACGAGTATGTCGCGATCATGGGCCCCTCGGGCTCAGGCAAGTCAACGCTGATGAACCTCATCGGCTGCCTCGACACGCCCTCGAAGGGCAAATACTGGCTCAACAGCCAGCTTGTCAGCGAACTCGACGACGATCAACTCGCGCGCATTCGCAACAAGGAAATCGGATTCGTCTTCCAGACTTTCAATCTGCTGTCACGCGCATCCTCGTTGCACAACGTCGAACTCCCGCTCATCTACAACGGAACGCCCGCGGCCGCACGTATCGAGCGCGCGAAGGAGTCGCTGATTAATGTGGGTCTGGAATCGCGCATGAATCACAAGCCGAACGAGCTTTCCGGCGGCCAGCGCCAGCGTGTCGCCATCGCCCGCGCCCTTGTGAACAGTCCATCAATCATTCTGGCCGACGAGCCCACCGGCAATCTCGACTCCAAAACCGGCGTCGAGATCATGGCACTCTTCGACACCCTGCACGCCAAGGGCAATACCATCGTGCTCGTCACCCACGAGCCGGATATCGCCGAGTACGCGCATCGCGTTGTCCACATTCGCGACGGCCAGATCTACTCCGACGAACCCTCCAAGCGATTTCGCAAGTAGCCTGCATTGCGAATCATCGAAGTGGTCTTCAGAGAGAGTCAGTGCCAATATTCCCCGGGGTGAGAGCCCCGGGGAATGATCATCTCGCAGGCAATCCTCATCCCGCAGAGACGACGTGGACCCTCACGTTCCCCTTCTTTACGCCGATAAACCGAACGTGAGCCCGTGCACTCAGGGCCGCCAAGGCGAGGCACGCAGATGTCGATGCAGAATCTTGTACAACCGCGGCAGTCGCAGCCCCGTGCCTTCGATCTCACGACATCCGGACTCCGTCAGGCCGCGTTTGTAGCAATCAGCACCGCGGGGCGCAAGCTTGTTCAGCAGGCCGAAGTCGTCGCACCGCATCTGCAATTCGCCACCATCGAAGGCGAGTCCGGGGTCGGGAAACAAGCCCTTGCGCGACTGCTGCACGACCGATCCCCCCTTGCCGGTTCCCGCTTCAGCCATTGCGACGCCCGCGAGTGGCTGCTCTCCGAGATTGATCCGCAATTCATGGCCGGGTTCACTTATCTCGATCGTGTCGATCTGCTCGCAGCGCCGGGTCAGGGGCTGCTTCTGCGTGTCCTTAAGGCCTTGCAGAATCGCCCGGCAGGAGCATTCGCTTTGGTGGCCTCGTCGGAAACTTCGCTCTGTCAGATGGCAAGTGAGGGACTCTTTCTCCCCGACCTTGCCTTTCGCTTCTCCGCGATTCGCTTCTCTATCCCGCCTCTCCGCGAGCGACGCGAAGATATCGCGCCGCTGGCGGCATTCTTCCTAGAGCGGATCAGCACGCGCTATCGCGCTCGTCTCCGTCTTGCGTCGGGCGCCATTGCGCGGCTGTTGCAGCACGACTGGCCCGCCAACGCGCGCGAACTCTCCAGCGCGCTCGAATCTGCGGTCCTCAACTCGCCGGATGGCGTCATTCGCGCGGAAGACCTGCCTATCGTCGCGACTCCGTTACCGGCGCCACGTCCCCCTGCGCCATCATTGCAAGTCCTCAATCTCGATGCCGTCATTCACAAGCACATCCGCCTTGCGCTCGAACTCAATCACGGCAACAAACTCAAAACGGCGCGCCAGCTCGGGATCAGCCGTTCAACTCTCTACCGCATGCTCGACGCCGATTTTCCTTCTTCCCGCTGATCATTCCAACGCACGTCTCTGCGCTGGACGCGACGCCGCCCCCGTGCTCTACACTCATCGCAATGTCCCTTTTCCCAATTTCAGCCGAAGGACCCGCTCCCTTGAAACGACTCGCTGCCTGCGCTCTCGCCGCAATGCTTCTCGCCCCCGCTTTTCTCGGCGCACAACTCGCGCCCACTGCGAATGCGCCCACCACGCCCGAAGATCGCACCAAGGCGCTACATGCCCTCTTCCACGATTATTGGGAAGAAAATCTTAAGCGGCAGCCCGAGTTCGCCTCCAACATCGGCGACAAACGATATAACGACCAGATCTCGGACTACTCCGTAAAGGCGGTCAACGAATGGCTTGAGGTCGAGCAGGAATACTTGATGAAGCTCGCTGCCATCGATCCTACGGGGCTCTCTGACCAGGACCAGGTCAGCCGCGAACTCCTCATCCGCCGCCTCACCGACGACCAGGAGGCCGCCGAGTTCAAAGCGTGGGAGATGCCCGTTAACCAGATGGGAGGCATCTATGCGATCTATCCACAACTAGTGGCGCAGCTCAGCTTCACCACGGTCAAGGACTACGACGACTGGATCGCTCGCCTGCACGCGCTCCCCAGGGCTTTCGACCAGGTCACGGCCAACATGTCTATCGGCATTGACGACAAGCGCGTCCCGCCGAAGTTTCTGCTCGAAAAGACTCTTGAGCAGGTCAAGCAGCTGGCAAATCAAAAGCCTGAGGACTCGCCTCTCGCGCTCCCGCTCAAAAAGTTCCCGGCATCCATCTCGGCTGCCGATCAGACGCGGATCAAGACCGAGATGCTCGACGCTCTAACCAAGGAAGTTCTGCCGGCGTACTCGCGCTTCGCCCGCTTTCTCGAGGTCGCTTACATCCCCGCGGGCCCCACCGATCCGGGCATCTCGTCGCTCCCTGACGGCAAGAAGTACTACCAGTTCCTCATCAAGCGCACCACGACAACCGATCTCACAGCGGATCAGATTCACCAGATCGGCCTCGATGAAGTGAAGAAGGACGAAGCCGAGATGCTCGCCATCGCGCAGAAACTCGGCTTCTCTGATCTCAAGAGCTTCAACGCTAGTCTGAAAGCCAATCCAAAGCTCCATCCTGCCTCGGCTGAGGCGTTGCTCGATGCTGCACGCGGCTATCTCGGCCCGATGCAGGCCAAGCTCCCCGCGCTGTTCGGGCACCTACCCAAAACGCCGTTTGAAGTGGCCCCGGTTCCCGACTATCTCGAGAAGACCTCGGCTCCCGCCTATTACGAGGCAGGCACTCCCGACGGCAGCCGACCAGGACGCCTGCGCATCAACACTTACAACGCCACCACCCGGAACCTCTACCAGGTCGAAGACCTGAGCTATCACGAAGGCCTGCCCGGGCATCACCTGCAGATCTCCATCGCTCGCGAACTTCAGGGCGTCCCCGAATTCCGTAAGTTCGGCGGCTATACCGCATTCAGTGAAGGCTGGGGCCTCTATGCAGAACGCCTCGGAAAGGATGTCGGCTTCTACCAGGATCCCTACTCCGACTACGGCCGGCTGGAGGGCGATATCTGGCGCGCCATCCGTCTTGTCGTCGACACCGGCGTCCACTCGCAGCACTGGACGCGCCAGCAGATGGTCGACTACTTCCACGACCACTCTGCCATCGACGAAACCAGCGTTCAGGCCGAGGTTGATCGCTACATCGCGTGGCCCAGCCAAGCGCTCGCCTACAAGATTGGCCAGCTCAAGATTCTTGAGCTGCGCGACCGCGCCAAAAAAGAACTAGGCGCCAAGTTCGATATTCGCGCCTTCCACGACCAGGTTATCGACTCCGGCTCACTGCCCCTCGATGTCCTCGACGAGCGCATCACCGCGTGGATTGCCAGCCAGAAATCTGGCGGAAAGTGAATCTGTTTTTTGGCTAACTGCCGAGTAGTCCATAAAAGCGTCTGCTCCTTCGGAAGCCTCAGCGCAGTTGGTAGTTTGCTGACGACCAAGGGCTCGAGGAGGAAGGAGCCGGACGCGTGGCGCCATTATAGATCGGCTTCGATCCGGCTTACACTTTTGTCGATTGCTGACGACCAGGGCTCGGGAGAAAGGAGTCAGGCATGTTGATCGTAGGTTGTGATTATCACCCGAGTTTTCAGCAGATCGCGTGGGTAGAAACGGACAGCGGAGAAGTTGGTGAACGACCGCTGATGCACAGCACTGGAGAAGCGGAGAGGTTTTACCGGAAGCTGAAGGAGCAAGGCGTTGAGATGCGCGTGGGAATCGAAGCAACGGGTCACGCGCGCTGGTTCGAGCGACTGCTTGCGGAGCTGGGATTCGAGCTCTGGCTGGGCGATGCGGCCCGGATCAAGGCCAAGCGTGTACGCAAGCAGAAGAACGACCGCGAAGACGCAAGGCTCCTGCGCACGCTGCTGATAGAGAACCGATTTCCGCGAGTGTGGCTGCCGGATGTGAGCAATCGCGATCTGCGTCAGCTGTTGTGGCATCGCCACCGGTTCGTGCAGATGCGAACGCGAGTCATGAATCAGCTTCAGGCTTTGGCACTGAACGAGGGAGTACGCCGGAAGAGAGGGCTGTGGAGCCAGGCGGGAAGGGCGCAGCTTGAGTCATTCCAACTGACTGCCCTGGGCAACACGGCGTCGTAGGGATCTGCTCGAGTTGCTCGATGGGCTAAATCCGCGCATCGTGGCGTTGACGGCTGAGGTTGAGAAGCAGGTGGAACAACATCCGGAAGCGCAACGACTCATGACACATCCCGGTGTTGGTCCACTGACGGCACTGGCCTATGTTCTGATCATCGGCTCGCCGTAGCGTTTTCGTTGCGGCAAGCAGATCGGCAGCTACCTCGGATTGATTCCCTGCGAAGAGTCCAGTGCACGGCGGCAACGGCTGGGACACATCAGCAAGCAGGGCAACTCGCTTCTGCGTTTTCTGCTGATCGAAGCAGCGCAGGCCGCCACGCGTTCGAATCCGGCATGGCGACGCGAGTTCCTGCATCTGACCATGCGCAGAGGAAGGCAGATCGCCACGGTGGCACTGGCACGCAAACTTGCTGTCCGTTTGTACTGGATGTGGCGCAACGGATGGGATTACGAGAAGTCATTGCAATTCAGTTCGCACGTGGGGCAGCCCGGTGTGGGCTATGGTGTGAAGTAGAACATCGTCCGAGTGATTGGGCACCCCGCTCCCTTGTTTAACGGGAGTTCGAACAGGTAATCATGGTCGGAAGATCGATCGTATAGATGGCTGGGTCGAACTGAGTTCACTCAAACGATTACCAGGCGGGCCTTGGTCGAGGCGATTATGCAAGTGCTCCGGGACAATAGAACGAGACCGTGCCTTCTAAGGAACGAAGCTTCACTGAACTTCGTTTCGCTTCGTTCCCAACTCGATTCTGTGGGACGTAGAGGGCCGTCAAGGATCAAGATGAACGCCCTTCGGGCGCCCTTGACTGCCCTCTACGTCTCTAACGAGAGGACGATCGTTTTTTCTGTTGACTCCGCCGACGCTTTCAGGCCCACAATCGAGGGACGCGTAGATCTCGTGGGCGCACACGTATGATGGTGCATCTAGCTCTTATCGATGCAACGGCAAGTGTTGGAGGAAAAATGAGTTCCAAGTTCGGCCATCGATATCGCGGTGCTTTTCTCTGCATGTTCTGTCTTGCTCTAGTGCAAGTTGTTTCTTGCACGAGCTGTTGCTGACGATGCTGCGCAGAAATTGGTCCTCGTGGAAATTGGAAATGGAAAGAATTCCCTTGGCGATGACATATCGTTCAGGCTTTACAAGGCTCCTGATGGGACTACCGGAAGGGTCGATTACGTGACATTCGGTTCCCTCCAAGCTGCAGAGAGGCAGATTGAGGAGTGGATAAAACTAGCAACGACAATAAAAGGTCGAGAACATTATGACGACCAGAGTAACCACGGGTTTAATGATCGAATCTTGGCGGAATGGAAATCATCAACCGATCAGGGAGCTACGCTGGTCATAATCATAAGGCGAGATAAATTCAGTTGGTACCATATCGTCTCGCCGTCCATACAGGTCGCGAAGCAGATCGAACAGTTCATTGACGCAGTTCCCGATCGAAAGTCTCTAGTCGTTGCGATGGGCTTCTGGCCAGTCTGCCCGCCGATGCGACAAGACTGAGTTTCTGAAATCGAACTGCCTCTACATCTGTGCCGGGTTGCGCGGTCACGCGAACAGCCAATGAACGGTGCGAGCGCGAAAAGAGGGGCGGAGCATGTGGAAACTATCCAGGCTTAGGCGCACCGTGTCGTCCAGCGGTCGGATTACCGGCAACTCGGAAGTAAGCCAAATTTCGGACACTTGAGGAATCGAGAAAGGGCAAAAACATCGGAATATACCTATTTACAAAATAGGTATCCATCGAGCTAATATCCACCCATGGCGAAACACCCCGACGACCGCGACCTTTTCCCCGGGGCACTCGAAATCATGATCCTCAAGTCGCTCCGGCTTAAACCGATGCATGGCTATGCCCTGGTCAAACACATCAAGCAGGTCTCCGACAACCTCCTCCAGGTGGAAGAAGGCTCCCTGTATCCCGCCCTTCAGCGCATGCTTCGCGAAGGCCTGCTGGAATCGGAAGAAGGAACCTCGGCAAAGGGCCGTCCGACCCGCATCTACAGCGTGACCGAAGCGGGCCTCCAGCACCTTGAGAAGGAAGTCCTGAGCTTTGAAAAGATGTTCGCTGGAATCACGCGCGTCCTCGCATTCGACAAGGCCTAAGGAGATCCACGATGAAGACCCTTCCCCGGCTCTTCGGTCGCAGTCGCCGCTATAACGACATCGAGGTCTCCATCAGCGAGCATATCCAGGAGCGCGCCGATGAACTCGAGGCAGACGGGATGCCACGCAAGCAAGCCGAGCAAGCGGCCCGCCGCGAATTCGGCAATGTTGCACTCGTTCAGCAGCGCAGTCGCGAACAGTGGCAGTGGCGCGCGCTTGAATCTCTTCTCGCCGACCTCAAGTTCACCCTTCGCCGCCTGCGCAAGTCACCCGGATTCGCCGTAACCGTCCTGCTCACGCTCGCCATCGGCATTGGCGCCAATACTGCAGTCTTCAGCGTCGTAGATGGTGTGCTGCTTAAGCCGCTTCCCTATCCAGATTCCAATCGGCTAGTCGCGCTCTGGCTCGATGCGCCGGGGGCTCCGGGACTCGCCAATTTCGAGAGCGGGCTCCGTCTTTCGCCCTCGCTGTATTTCACGTTCGCGGAGCACAGCCAATCGTTCCAGTCGGTGGGAGTTTGGACACCAAGCACCGCGAATGTCACCGGACTGGCGCAGCCTGAACAAGTGCACATCGCGCTGATCACGGATGGCATTCTTCAGACTCTCGATGTCCCTCCTGCTCTTGGCCGCTGGCTCTCACCGGCAGACCAGGATCCTCACGGCGCCAAACGCATCATGCTCAGCTATGGCTACTGGCAACGGCGATTCGGCGGCGATCGCGGCGTAATCGGCCGCACCATTCAGCTTGACGCTGAAACTCGCGAAATCGTCGGTGTGATGCCGAGAGGGTTTCGCCTGGTTGATCGCGATTTCGATCTTTTCGTCCCATTGGCTTTCGACCGCAATGGCATGAAGCTCGCGGGCTTCGGCTTCAACGGCATTGGCCGTCTCAAGCCCGGCGTGTCGCTGGCGCAGGCCGATGCAGAGGTTCCGCGGCTGCTTTCCAAGTGGATGAACACATTCACCAACGGTCCCGGCACCAACCCGCATTACTACGAAACCTGGAAGATCTCGCCGGCCTTCCGCTCTCTCAAGCAGCAGGTCATCGGGAATGTCTCCAGCGTACTCTGGGTCGTGATGGCCACTGTCGGCCTCGTGATGCTCATTGCCTGCGTAAACATCGCGAACCTGCTTCTTGTGCGCGCGGAGTCGCGCCAGCACGAACTCTCCATCCGCGCCGCGCTCGGCGCCGGCCGCGCACGCATCATCCGCGAGCTTCTGTTCGAGAGCGTCGCCCTTGGAATTATCGGCGGCTTTCTCGCTCTCGGTGTCGCGTATGGCGGCCTGCGTCTTCTTGTGTCCATCGGACCCGCGGACCTGCCCCGCCTCAGCGAAGTGGCGCTTGATGCGCGCTCACTTTTCTTCACCCTGGCACTGTCTGTCGTCTCAGGATTGCTTTTTGGTTCAATTCCTGCATTGAAATACGCCCACACGCGCGCTGCCGCCGCGCTCTCGGGCGCCAATCGGACCGCAAGTACCGGCCGCTCTCGTCAACGCTCGCGTAATGTGTTGGTCGTTGCGCAGGTTGCCATGGCGATGGTTCTCCTTGTCAGCGCGTTGCTGATGATCCGCACGTTTGCAGCGCTGCGAAACGTCGATCCTGGCTTCAGCGATCCTGCGCACCTGCAGACGATGCACATCTACGTCCCGGACCTGCTCGTTGCAGATCCGCGCGTGGTCACGCATCTTCAAAACGAACTCGTGGACAAGATCTCTGCCATCCCGGGTGTCGCGTCGGTAGGATTTGCCGCAGCCATGCCTATGGAGGGCTTCGAACCTAACTGGGATGAAATACGTGTAGAGGGCAAAAGCTACAAGACTGAAGATCCACCGCTGCGAATGTTCAACAACGTGTCGCCCGGGTATTTCCACACAGCGGGCACGCGCATGATCGCCGGGCGCGATTTCACCTGGTCCGACATTTACGAATTGCGTCAGTACGTGATCGTTTCAGAGAACTTCGCCCGCGAAAGTTGGGGCTCAGCCGGAGCCGCCATCGGCAAACGCGTTCGCCAATTCGACAGCATGCCCTGGGTTGAGGTGATCGGTGTTGTTCAAGATGTCCGCCATAACGGCGTGGATGAAAAGGCGCCCGTCACAATTTATTGGCCGGCGATGATCAACGACCCTTACACGGCGAAGCCCACACTCGATGCCCCACGTGAGGTCACGTTTGCCATTCGTAGCAAACGCGCCGGCGACGAGACTTTCATCTCCGAAATTCAGCAGGCTGTCGGCTCAGTCAATGGCAATCTGCCGCTTGCTTCCGTTTTCACGATGCAGGAAATCTACTCGAAGTCGCTTGCGCGCACCTCATTTACGCTGACCATGCTCGCAATCGCCGGCGCCATGGCGCTTGCGCTCGGCATCATCGGCATTTATGGAGTCATCTCCTACGCCGTCTCGCAGCGCACTCGCGAAATTGGAATCCGCGTTGCCCTCGGCGCGCAGAAAAAGGAGCTGAAGTGGATGTTCGTTCGCTCCGCTCTCACTCTCACTGTCGTCGGAGTCGCCATCGGCATCGCGGCTGCCGCAGCGCTTACGCAATCCATGAAGTCGCTGCTCTTCGGCATCAGCCCGCTCGACCCGATCACTTATCTCGCGGTGCCACTCATTCTGGCCGCGGCGGCCGCGGTGGCGAGTTATCTTCCCGCGCGCCGCGCTGCCAACGTAAATCCGGTGGAGGCGCTGCGGGTGGAATGATGCCGACCGCATCCCTGAGAAATCGGCTCTACTGACTCAATAATGAGTGCGGATGAGTTGCGCTCCAGCCGCGGCTTCGCTCGATCCGGCAACCTCGCGACTTCCTGGGACGTACCCGATGGACGGGGTCCAGCTCACAGTGTCATTTGCACTGGCGCTGTTCGCATGCACCTCAAAGCGAATCGTGTCGCCCGCGTTCACTGAGACGTTGTCCACATCCGTCTCGAAGCCCCCAGGTTCCTTGCTGCCAACCAGCTTCCTGGTTCCCGCGCTCGGCCAGATCTGGGTCACGTTCCTTCCCGACACCAGATTGATCGACGCGGACACGCCGGTTCCCGCCTGCTCATCCGCCTTCAGAGCCCGTCCCCTTATACTGATCGTCCCGGAATGGGGAGCAACCCACACGCGGGCCACCCCGCTTGCCTCGCAACTCCCTGTACAACTTCCCGGCGCCATGTTGAACGCACTCACATATTGAGTTGCGCTCGTCTCCCACGCTCCATTGTCGTCGTCGGCGGCGTAGTGCGGCATCTCCGTCCAGGTCGAATCAGCCGCTTCATACATGTAACGCCACTGGTCCTTCCCCTGCGTCGACGAGAACTGCTCGGCCGCGTAGTTGGCTGCCAGTGTAGTAGGAACGTTATTTACATCTGCGACCGAGGCAATGTTCTTGCCGGCGAAGAATTTGCCGTGCGGCTCAAAGAAAAAGTTGTTGCGGACTTTCCCCGCAGGCGTCCCGAAGCCACTACCGTTATTGTCTTCCCACACCGAAGTCGCTCCAGGCTGGTGCGAGTGCGCGTTCTGTGCAAACGTATTTCCATCGAAATCGAGATCGCTCGAATGGTCGCCACCATGAATGTTCAAGATCTCCACGGCGGGACCCGCATTGCCAGCGAACAGGTTTGCTTGCAGGTTGACATGGTCCTCTGACCACTCAAAATCGATTCCCGTCTCATCTGGACTATCCGTCGCAGGCACCCCGAAGATTATGTTATTGACGAACTTTACCTGGCTCACACGTCCCAGGATCACGGCTGCAGTTCCCGTCGGAGTGTGACAGCCGGCTTCATTGAATAAAACCGAGTTCATCAATGTCACATTTGTCATGCCCAGCAGGCGCAGGGAGTCACTGCACCCCAGCCCCGCGGCCAAGTATTCCTTCGCGGCATTGCCGTTATCACCTGAAAGAATGAGCCCTTTTAGCTGCACGTCCTGAAAAGCATTGTGACCATCCTGATGGTCGCTGGTACTGGTCTCGGCATCAAAAGCCACGCTGTCGAGGTTGTTCCTTCCCCTCACGCCGCTTACGGTCACGCCCTTCAACACATACTGGGAGCTGGTATAGATCAAATTGGACGCGACGTTGAACAAGATCCCCGACGACAGGTCGATATTCAAGCTGGACGCAAACGGATCGAGCACGCCGCGTTGCACCGGATAATCCGTTGAGTGCCTGCCCCAGATTCCCTTGTTGTCGTGGGCATAGATATTGCTGATCGTGATCCCGTTATTCGAAAGCTGCGTGTAGTGCAACAGGATTCCAACGCTCGCCCGGCCCACTTCGAGGTCACCGATCTTCCAGTGATTCGCATCCATCAGGAGCACACAAATATCGCTGATCGCCTGGTTGCGCAAGATTTTCGGATTTGCGCCCGTTCCATACGCGTCCAACGTGATCGGTTCGATTGCCGTGCCGCGCCCTGTGAGAGTCAACTCCTCGTTCCATGAGCCGCCTCGAGCCAGCAGAATCTGGTCCCCGGGTAGAAAACTCCTGATCTTGTTCGCCGGCGCAAACGAGCACCACGGCTGCGCCATGCTGTGCGGACCGACGTCGCTGCAGTTTGAGCCAGCTTGATTGTTAATGTAATAGGCTGTCCCAGCTGCGCTTGCCTGCGCGCTGAAGTCAATGAGACACAAAGCGAAACAGAAAATGACAAGGAACCAGGAACGGCGCGCAGCCATGCCGCGTTTCGCAACCGGCGAAGTCAATCGAATAGTTGGAGATGCGGGGAGATCCTTCTCGGCGAACTCTTCAGAAGAGAAGTCCTGCAGGCACACGAATCCCGAACGCAATAAAAGCGACAAAAACACCCCAAAATCAGCGTCATCGCGTTCGGCTTATAGGCGATAAAACATGCCCCTGCGGTTTCCGTATACGGAGCCACAAGTTCAGCTGAAGCGTTCTAGCTGTGGATTGATTACTTGAATTCTACACAACAAGACTGTGGATTTCCACGTAATATGCCCACCAAAAAGGGAGCGTTACGGGTTCGCCGAAGCAGAATAGCCTTGCCTTTTGTTTCATGGAACGGTGACAATCCGAGGGTCGCTGCGTCGCAGCGCTAAGAAGTAACAACTTACCTGTGTTTCGCGATTTTTTGCTCATTTCCTGTGCATCTTGTCCTGTTCTGATCCGGGGAGACTCGATGTCCATCAATCCCACTCAAATCTGGAAGGGTTCGACCTTCACCATCGAGCGCCAGCGAGACCTTGCCGCCGGTACTGTGATCTTCCGGTTTTCCGGACCTTTCACCGCCCGCGACATGTATTCGTCCCTCACCCCGGCTGCCTTGCGGAACATCTTCGAGTCAGACCCGCCGCACCAAGTGCCGTCGCTCAACATCTTCGATTTGACGGATGTTCCGTACATGGACTCTTGCGGCTTGGGCCTGCTTGTAGGACATTTCGTGCGCTGTCAGAGCAAAGGCATCCAGCTCATCGCCGCAGGTGTGAAGCCCCGCGTCATGGAGCTCTTCAAGACCACCAGGGTCGAACATCTCTTTCCCATCACCGCAACGGTGGATGAGGCCTCAAGTAAACGGCGAGTCAAGCCTTAGCAATGCGCGCATTCCTCGGCCATCATCCGCAGGGTCCGCGGAACCGGTCTCAAACGGAAGTTGCATTCTTTGTTCCCCGTGAGACTCTCGCCCGGCTAGCAAGACGCATACTCATCAACACGTCAATTCGCCGTAGGTTGCTCTTCAATGTGATCGATCACCAACACCGGCATCGGCCGCTTTTCCTTCTCCAGTTTTAGTCCCAGCTCATTCTTGAAGGCATCGAAGAGGGAAACCGCGCCGCTAGGATCCGCTGGGAGCGCCCCGCCGGCCTGCTGATTGTTATTTCCGGGCGGTGGCGCAAGTGTGCGATCTGCCGAACTAAACGCCAACGTCAGATCATACGAACCCTGCAACCCCGTACCGTCTGCAACCGGATAGTAGATGTATCCGAACGCGAGATTTGGAAGCAGAATTCCGAGTTGCTCCAGCGTGACATTCTGGCAGAAGACCAGCCGATTGATCATCGGATTGCCGAGCCGGAGGTCCTTTCCGTTCGGACCCGGGCCCTCATCGCATCGCGTGCGCGACGTCGGGTCTCCCTTCGTCAACTTCGGACTCAGGCCTTCAAGGTGTACGCCGTCACTGGCCGGTCCTCCCAGTGATCCTTCATCTTGAAGCGGTCCTCAACGAGAGCGCGCAGCATTTGACGCAGTTCCTCGGCATCGACCTGTGGCGGCTTTTTCGCTGCATCACCAGAATCGTCGGTTGAGATCTTCGCCAGAATGTCGAATTTATCGCCGTCTAGCCATTTCGGTGCGGCCACGATCGCTTCGCCGTCATTGGGATTCAAATCCCAAGCAAACGAAATGATCTGCTTCACGGTCAGCCCGTGCACGTCCACCTCGCCGTTATTCACGCGTCCCATGGGCTGTGTATCCGGTTTCGAAGGCTTAATCGTTGCCACTTCAAACTGCGCCGGCGGCAGTGCGGGCAGTCGCTGAGAGATATCCGGCGGATTCGGCGAGGGAGCCTTGTTTACGCTATCCACAATCAACACGGGGCGTGGCGCTGTTTCGAGCGCCAGCTTCAGCCCCAGTTGCTTATCGACCGCGTCAAAGATCGATATCCCATCAGCGCCGGCGGCGCCCAGCAACCCCCGCGGAGTCCATGTGATCGTGAAGTCGTAAGCCTCCTTCAGGCCTGTTGCATCGACGACGGGCTTGTCCAGGTATCCACCCGCCATGTCGTGAATATCGTCGGCGAACTTCTGCATCGTCTCGTTCTTGCAGATCACGATGATCTGCCGTATGGCGCCGGCTGGCGGATTCGCAGGGGGCGGCTGAGGCTCGCAGGTTCCTTCGCCCTCCGGTGCTTGCGCTTCCTTCAGCTTGATCTTGCCGGTCTGCGCTCTCATTACATATGCGGGCATGGGCGCGGTGCCTTCATGCGTGACGAGGCTGAAGCGCTCCTTGAGCAACGCCTGCAACATCAGCCGCAGATCGGCCTTTGAAGTCGTCGGCGGAGCCTTGGCGACAATCTCAAAGCGATCCCAGTCAAGCCAGCTCGGGCCGCCCTGCACATGGGTGGAATCGAGGTTGTACGCAGTTGCAATCAAGTCGGCCAGCGTCGCCTGGTGGACGACGTAGCGATCTCCATTGAGTTCCCCGCCATCCATGAAGGGGCGCAAAATGTGCGGACTGATATGGACATCGGCAACATCGAAGGAAGCCAAACGAGTGGTGGCCGGAACCGCAGGAGACGGTGTCTGTGCTTGAGAGCAAACGGCAAACACTACACTGAGCGCCAGGGCAGTCTTCAATGCACTCATGATGAAACCTCCAACGATCGAGAGAAGGACAGGCTGAAACCAGGACTGGCTCAGTTTAAGACGAACCGTCTGCCTCGAGGTCTCAAAAAATACTCCCGTTCGTCACATATTCGCCCAATCCATCCGGCCAACACGACTGACGGCCGCTTGCTCGATCGCAGCGATGAATGTCATTCTCAAAAGATGAGTCGAGGAATTCTGCTTGGTGCAGTTGCCAGTCTGATGCTGATCTGCTCTCTTCCCACTGCGGCACAGGACAAAGGCTATTGGCGGGCGGTAAGTTCCAACGCGAACAGCATCACCGGCGACCTGTCTATTTCCGATGCGAAGATCGCGATCAATTTTGTCAACTTCCCACTCGCGCAGATTCGTCGATTGCAGCCGGCTGAATCGAGTGCAGCCTTCAATACGGACCCCGGCGAAGGTGGCATCGGATATCTCTACCGCTTGAACGTGCCGGCCGATAAGCGCTTTCTCCACCACAACACGCTATGCGGATCCGACGACACCCAATGGCTAGCGACTTATGCGAACGGCCGCACCCTGCATGTGGCGTTCTTCTCCGGATCAGACATGCCCGCCCTCACAGCCGACGCCCTCGCGAACTCGTCGGATGTCTGCGGCATCTTCACCTACTCGCGGTAGATTGCAGCAGCGAGCGAGAGCCAGCACGATCACCAAGTCTTTGAACTCTGTCTCCCTCGAACTCCCGCCAGCATTTATCCTTGAGAATGAACCACCACTCTCACCGAAAAGGAACATCATGGCGGAGATAGCCGTTGAGTCCACCGCAGTTCCCGCGCAACTGCCCGACCTGCACGTAGCCGTTCTCGGCGCGGGCAAAATGGGCGGAATTCTGCTGCAGGCATTTCTCAAGCAGAATCTCTTTGCCGCGGACCAGATTCACGCCACCGTCGCCCACGCAGAGAAGGCCGTCGCCCGCGCCGCGCAATGGGGCGTCGACGTCAGCACCGACAACCTCGCGGCCGCGCGCCAGGCCGACCTGATCCTGATCGGCGTCAAGCCTTTCCAGGTGCCCGACCTGATCGCCGAAATCAAGCCCGCGCTCACGCCCGGCAAGACCCTCGTCTCGTTTGCCGCATCGGTGAAAACGCGCGCCATTGAAGACGCCGCCGGCATCGAGATCGCCGTGATCCGCGCCATGCCCAACACGCCATCCGCTCTCGGCGCGGGCGTTGCCGGCCTCTGCCGTGGCCGCTTCGTCAAAGCCCGAGCAGATGGACCTGGCGCAGCGCATCTTTGAAACCGTGGGCCGCTCCGTCATCGTCGACGAGAAGCACATGGACGCCGTCACCGGCCTCTCCGCCTCCGGCCCCGCCTACATCTACATCATCATCGAGGCCCTCGCCGAAGCCGGCGTCAAGGTCGGCCTGCCCCGCGACACCGCGACTCAGCTCGCCGCGCAAACCGTCTATGGCGCGGCCAAGATGGTGCTCGAAACCGGCTACCATCCGGCGCTGCTCAAGGACGAAGTCACCACCCCCGCCGGCTGCACCATCGACGGCATTCTCGAACTGGAAGAAGGCGGCCTGCGCGTAACGCTGATCAAAGCCGTGATGCGCGCCACAGAACGCGCCAAGCAATTGGCCGCAGGATAACCGTGCTCGCCAGTGTCCACTGCGCTCGCACCGCTAACGCCGAAACGGCTGCTAACACCGCTAACCGTGCTAACTCCGCTACCTTGCTCATCCAACGCCCATCCTGGCTGCCGTCCTACATCCCCGAACTTCAGGGACTGCGCGGCATCGCCGTTCTCTGCCGTCGTTCTCTACCACTGCCATCCGCGCTTTGCCGGCACGTGGTTCTATGACGCATCGTTGTGGGGATGGGCGGGCGTCAATCTCTTCTTTGTCCTTTCGGGCTTTCTCATCACCTCGATCCTGCTTGAGGCCCGCGGCAAGCCGCACTACTTCCGCAACTTCTACGGACGCCGCGCTCTCCGCATCTGGCCGGTCTATGTATTGGTCCTGGTCGTCTGCTATCTGAATGCTCCATGGTTCATCGGCCCCACCGTCTGGGACGCGATCAGGACCGCGCCGTGGTGGGCCTACATTCTGTTCCTGCAGAATCTCTTTCATCTCACGCTGCCGCCTGCCATCGGCCCAACATGGTCGCTGGCCATCGAGGAGCAGTACTACTTCCTGTGGGCGCCGGTCGTGCGTTTTCTGCGCGCACCGTGGATGCTGGCCTCGTTGCTCGTCGGCGCGCTGATCGCCTCTCCGCTCTTCCGCGCGCACCCACTTCGCCTGGATGACGCCGACGCACACGCTCACTCACATCGACGGCATCGCCATGGGCAGCCTGCTCGCGCTCGGGCTGTACACGCTGCCGCTCAGCCGCCGCGTCTGGCTCTGGATCGGCCTCGCCGCCATGCCCATCGGGTTTCTCGCCGCCGCCACCATCGCCGGCGGCACCGCATTCCTCGATTCCGCACTCACCACGCTCTTCGCCGGAGCGGTGCTTGTCCGCCATCGCCTCTACCGGCGCGCGCAACCCCGTCAATGCGATCCTCAGCCGCGGCCCGCTGGCCTTCTACGGCCGCATCAGCTACGGCCTCTACATGACGCACATCATGGTCTTCATCTACTTCGGCTGGTTCGACGCCCGCATGGACACTACGGAATCGCCGGCAACCTGGCCGTCGTTGCCTTCCGCCTCGCCGCCTGCACCCTCGCCGCCACCGTGCTCTGGTACGGGTTCGAATCGAGAATCCTGCGGCTCAAGCGCCACTTCGAAATACTCCTGCACGAAAGTCGACGGTCGCCGCACAGAGCCCGAGATAACGGGCTCCGCATCTTGGAGTTCTTGAAGAGTCCCACCTTGTGAAGCACCATCTCAGTAGATTGTGACTTCAATCACCCACGGCGTTAACACTTCGGCTGCTAGGCTGAACGTGGAACGGAAATCTTCCTTCCCGAGGTGCCCCATGACCAGCGCGACGACCGAAATCAACCGGGCCGAAGCAAAGTAGCGAAGGCCCTCTCAGTCCCGAACTCCTCGATAAAATGGACGCCTACTGGCGCGCCGCCAACTACCTCTCAGTGGGCCAGATCTATCTGAAAGACAATCCGCTGCTTGAACGCCCGCTCACGCTCGACGACGTCAAAGCCGCGTCTGCTCGGCCACTGGGGAACCACGCCCGGCCTCAACTTTCTTTATGTGCATTGGAACCGGCTCATCCGCGAGCGCCACCTGGACATGATTTACGTCATCGGACCGGGCCACGGCGGCCCGGGGCTGGTGGCGAATACCTATCTCGAAGGCTCCTACTCCGAGATCTACCCCCACATCGAGCAGAATCGCGACGGCATCAAGCGCCTCTTCCGCCAATTCAGCTGGCCCTATGGAATTCCCAGCCACGTCGCGCCGGAGACGCCGGGCTCAATCCACGAGGGCGGCGAGCTGGGCTACTCGCTGGTGCACGCGTACGGCGCGGCCTTCGACAATCCAAACCTGATCGTCGCATGCGTGGTTGGCGATGGCGAAGCCGAGACCGGACCGCTGGCAACAAGCTGGCACTCCAACAAATTCCTCAATCCGGCAACCGATGGCGCGGTGCTGCCGATTCTCCATCTGAACGGCTACAAGATCGCCAATCCGACAGTGCTGGCGCGCATTCCTCATGCGGAACTTGAGGATCTGATGCGCGGCTATGGATACGAGCCCTTCACGCTGGAGGGCCACGATCCGGCGACGATGCACCAGAAGGCGGCTGCTGTCTTCGACAAGATCTTCGATCGCATCGCCGAAATCCAGAAAGTGGCGCGTGAAGGCGGATCAACCGACCGACCGGCGTGGCCCATGCTGATCATGCGCACGCCCAAGGGCTGGACCGGGCCCAAAGAAGTGGACGGCAAGCCGGTTGAAGGCACATGGCGCGCGCACCAGGTTCCATTTGCAGAGTTGCGCGAAAAGCCGGATCACCTGCGCCTGCTGGAAGACTGGATGCGCAGCTACAAGCCGGAAGAACTCTTCGACGAAAAAGGCGCATTCCGCGAAGAGCTCGCCGATATCGCGCCGAAGGGCCGTCTGCGCATGGGCATGAATGCTCACGCGAACGGAGGCCTGCTGTGGCAGCCGCTGAAGGTGCCGAGCTTCCGCAGTTTTGCGGTGAAGGTTGACACCCCAGGAGCAACGACCGCCGAGTCAACGCGCGTGCTGGGCAAAATGCTGCATGCGGTGATGGAAGCCAACATGGACACGAAGAATTTCCGCGTCTTCGGTCCCGACGAGACCGCCTCAAACCGCTTGCAGGATGTAATCACCGGAACCGGCAAAACCTGGGAGGCTGAGACTCTGCCGGTCGACGAAAATCTTTCACGCACTGGACGCGTGATGGAGATCCTGAGCGAACACATGTGCCAGGGCTGGCTCGAGGGCTATCTGCTCACCGGCCGCCATGGATTTTTCAACTGCTATGAAGCGTTCATTCACATCATCGATTCGATGGTGAATCAACACGCGAAGTGGCTGAAGGTAACGCGCCAGATCCCTTGGCGCAAACCGATTGCGTCCCTCAATTACCTGCTGAGTTCGCTGGTGTGGCGGCAGGATCACAACGGCTTCTCGCATCAGGACCCCGGGTTCATCGATCACCTGGTGAACAAGAAGGCCGATGTCGTACGTATTTACCTGCCGCCGGATGCGAATACCCTGCTCTCCGTAGCCGACCACTGCCTGCGCAGCAAGAACTACATCAACCTGATTGTGGCCGGAAAGCAGCCCGCTCCGCAGTGGCTGACGATGGACGAAGCAGTGGCGCACTGCACTACCGGATTAGGTGTCTGGAAGTGGGCCTCCAACGATAACGGCAATCCCGATGTTGTGATGGCCTGCTGCGGCGATGTGCCCACCATGGAAGCATTGGCAGCCGTAATGCTGCTTCGAACGCAGGCTCCGGATTTGCGAATTCGCTTTGTGAACGTGGTCGACCTGATGACGCTTCAACCGTCTTCAGAGCATCCGCACGGCCTGTCGGACGAAGAGTACGACTTGGTCTTCCCACCGAAGGTGCCGACTATTTTTGCATTCCACGGCTATCCGTGGGGCATTCACCGGCTCACGTACCGGCGGCATAATCACGATAACCTGCACGTGCGCGGCTACAAGGAAGAAGGCACAACCACGACGCCGTTCGACATGTGCGTGCTGAACAATATCGATCGTTTCCAGCTTGCACTCGATGCAATCACGCGTGTGAAACGGCTTGCCTCGAAGGTGGATGATGCTCGGCAGTGGTACTCGGAGGAGATTCAGCGGCACCGGCTTTATGTCTCCGAGAATGGTGAAGATCTGCCGGAGATTCAGTGCTGGCAATGGGAGCCGGGTCAGTCTAGCTAGCTTTGATTTAAAGAAGTTCAAATTACGAGTAAGAGGGTCTTTTCATGTCGTCTTTGCCTGTTTTGGTTTTGAATAGCGGTTCATCTTCCATCAAGTTTGCAATGTATGAAGCCGGAGACGGCCAGCGCACGAAGATTTTTGAAGGCGCGGTGGATGGCATCGGCACGGATAACGGGAAATTCTGGATCAAGGATGCCGCAGACAAAAAGCTGGTGGACCAGACACCGCCGCTGCCCAACCGTTCTGTTGCATTTTCACTTGTTGAAAAGGCTCTCCACTCCGGGCAGTTCCCTGCTCCCAAGGCCATCGGGCATCGCACCGTGTGTGGGGGACCGAAGATACGCGACAATCAGCGTATAACTCCGGAGCTGATTGACGAGATCGAAAGCTACGCGGCGCTCGCACCGCTGCATACGCCAATCGCGGTCTACATCATGCGCGAAGCGCTGCGGCTGTTTCCGGGCATTCCCAACTTCGCGATACTCGACACGTACTTCCATCGCACCATGCCCGAGGTCGTTACACGCATGCCCATTCCCGACGAATACGCGGAGATGGGAGTGCGGCGCTATGGCTATCACGGCATCTCGTACGAGTCGATCATTTATCAGTTGCAGCCGAACATTCCTGAGAAACTGATCGTCGCGCACCTTGGCAATGGTGCATCGATCACGGCGATTCGTAACGGAGAGAGCCTTGATACGTCGATGGGGCTCACACCGACTGGCGGAATCATCAGCGGCTCGCGCACTGGCGACATCGATCCCGGCGTCGTGATCTTCATCTTGAAGAAGATCGCAGAGACGACAACTGACGCTGCCGCCGCAGCCGACAAACTCGAGACCGTGGTCAGCAAGAAGTCTGGCCTGCTCGGCGTGAGCGGGCTCTCCAACGACATGCGCGATCTGCGCGACGCCATCAAAAGCGGTAATGAGAAGGCACGCCTTGCGGTCGACAAGTTCACGTGGACGATCGCCAAGTGGATCGGCAGCTATTACGCCGAACTGGGCGGACTCGACATGCTGGTCTTCACCGGCGGCATCGGCGAAAACGATATTGCATCCCGCGCCGAAATCTGCGCAGGGTTAGGAGCGTTAGGCATCGTCGTCGATCCCGTCAAGAATAATGTGCGTGGCGAAGCGGTGATCTCCGCTGACAACTCCCGCGTTAAGGTACGCGTAATCCCGCCTGCCGAAGACCTGATGATCGTGAATCATGTGGTACGGCTCCTGAATAATCAAGGAGAATAAGCCTCTGAAACTCGGGAGTTGCCGGACACGCCTAGATTCGAGCCATTGTTCTACACTAGAGAGTTCGCATCGGAGCTTTCATTCATGCATTCGGTAGCAACTCAAGTGGACCTCAAACGCCTGCCCTCGCCCGCCCTGCAGCGCTTTGCCTGGGGAGTGCTCGCGTACTTTATCGCCGTGATTCTGTGGGGCTCGCTGGTCCGCGCAACAGGCGCGGGCGCAGGCTGCGGCAATCACTGGCCACTGTGCAACGGAACGGTATTGCAGCACTCCGCGAGTGTGAACACGATGATCGAGTTCACGCATCGCATCACCAGCGGAATATCGTTTTTCTCTGCCGTGGGCTTGTTGGTGTGGATATTTGCGGGAACAGTGCGCGGACATCTGGCTCGCGCCGCTGCAGTTGCCTCGGTCATATTTACGCTGGTTGAGGCGATTCTCGGAGCGCTGCTTGTCAAACTTGGGTTGACGGCCATGAGCCAGTCACCATTGCGCCCGTGGTACCTGGCCCTTCACCTGACGAACACTCTATTGTTGTTGGCCGCACTCACCCTCACGGCACATTTACTGAGCCGCACACATGGCTACCTTCGTGACAATATTCGGCTGGTAGCGCCATTCGGCGCATCAATTGGCATTATTGTTGTGCTGATCGTGGGAGTGACGGGATCGCTGGCCGCCCTCGGAGACACCCTGTTTCCGGCTACATCGCTCGGATCGGCGCTGGCAGAGGATTTTTCCGCAACGAGTGGCTGGCTGGTGCGCTGGCGATGGACGCATCCGACGATCGCGTTCCTCGCGAGCATTTTTCTGATCTGGATCCTGGTGCGCGCGGCGCAACGCACCACTCATTGGGACAATCGCGGATTATCAGCTCTGGTTCTAATGCTTTTGGCGGCACAGTATGTATTGGGCGTGCTTGACGTTGTGCTGCTGGCACCTGTGTGGCTGCAGATCGCCCATCTGCTCGGCGCCGACATGTTGTGGGCCGCGCTGGTCGTACTTACCGCGCGATTGACGCTGCAACCGGTAGAAACAGGGAATACGGAGTAGGGAGTAGGGAGTAGGGAGTAGGGAGTAACAAACAGAATCCCCGAGAAAGTTTTTTTGCTCCCTGGTCCCTGTTCGGTACGCCCTGGTCCCTGCTTTACTTCACCAACACTCCCGCAGCCGGATAGATCTTTCCATTCACCGTCGCGTTGATGACGGGCAAGTCGGGCGTGGCCGTCAGCCACTCGATTTTGCCATCGTGCAAAATCACCGTGTCTTCGGCCTTGCCGCCGCGGATGCTGGGGTTCCATGCAAAGGCCTGGTTGTTGACGACGGTCTCTTTGCCTTCGGGCGTTGCAACCCACTCGCGCTCGCCATAACCCGTTGGTCCGCCCTGGTGATGGAAGCGCTCTTCGCCCGGGAATCCTTCGGCTGTGTATGCGGCCTGCGCCACGCGGAACAGTTCCGCCGACGTTGCCCCGACGCGCGTGGCATCAAGCAAAGCGGCATTCACCTGCGCGGCTGATTTGAAGCGAGCCTCGAGCTCGGCCGGCAATTCGCCGAAGTGCACGAAACGTGTAATCGAGATCGCCAGACCCCACTTGCGCGAGCAGAGATTGAGCATTCCATATTTCTTCAGCCGTGCTCCGCGAGCGACCGCATGTTTGTACTTGTAGATGCGATCGTCGACTGCGTAGAGATAAACCGACGGCAGAATGCCGCGTCGCAGAAGATTAGCGGCGGTGAGAGCTTCGAGATCGTACTCGCTCAGGCCGGGTTCGACCTCGTGCAGCGACTCGATGGTTGCGTCCGCTGTTTGCGTGCCAAGCCAGCGATAGCGCGCGATTTCAGTCTCACTCAGTGAGGCGCGCAGGGGATACAGATTTACCGCGACCGTTCCGGCCAGCGAAGTGTCGGAACCTAGCGGACCACCAGCAAGCTTTTGAGCTGCAGCCGTGGTTTCGTCGGCATACCACGGGAAAAGCACCGGCTCAAAATCGAGCGCGCCGAACTCTTCATCGTGCAGGCGCGGCGCTTCATTCTCGGTGGTGAAGTAGTAGCGCTTCCCTTCTGCTGTGACCAGCAGCGATGCAACACCCGTTTCGCAAGGCGTCAGCACGCGCAGTTCGACTGCACCGCCCGTCAGCCAAGCCACATTCTCGTTGCGCCGGATCAGCACGCCCGAGAGCTTGTTCTCACCCAGCCAGCCGACTAGCTTTTCGTGCTTCGCGTCGAGTTCTGCATTCCACGCAGCTTCCGCTACAACCGTCGTGCCGTTTACCACCAGGCTCTTGTTAATCCGCTTGGTTGTGATTGCTGTCTCCATAAAATTCCTCCTCAAACAAAGTCGGGCGTCGACACAGGAGTCAACGCCCGCCTCTCGATAGCAAGTGAATCAGTCCTCAAGACTCGGGTGATAGTGGCTTTCCCATCCGAGATAGCGAGCAGCTTCGTGCACCGACTTCGATACATCGCTGAAGTTTGCCGCGACGTGGTGTTCGAATCCTTCGCGGCAGATGAACTTCAGCAGCTTCTGCAACTGCGGAATCTCCGCCACGCCCGCGCCGCCGAAGGTCTCAAGCGGATCGTCGGTGAAGCGGCCGGCGCCGGTATATCCGCGAACAATGCCGCGGCGGTCGTCGGTGGAGTAGCGCGCAAAGCTCATGCCACCCGCCTTCACGCGGCCAACGCAGGTGCCAAACGTGTTCAGCTTGCCCACCGTGCCGGCGATGATCTCCTGGTAGTCCATCTTGACGTCCTTGAAGAAGTGCTTGGGCAGGTTGGAACAGTGGAAGCAGACGCACTTGTCGGGATGGCTGCCGTAGTTGTTATTCCAGTCGAGCAGCGCCGACGGCGTGCCGCTGGCCAGCGCCAGCATGTACATGCTCAGCGTGCCGGGCACATCCACTTCGCAGGCTGAGGGAATGAGATTGTCGCTCATCATGCTCATGATGGTGCAGGGCACGACGCCGAAGAATTCTTCCATCGAGGTCCAGCACTGCACGGCGCTGATGGTCACGTGGGTCTGCTTCATCCAGCCGTCGATGACTGCGCCGAGCTTTGCCATCTTCATCAGCGCTTCCTCGGGAATGCCGGATGTGGTGACATACTTCTTGATCGCGGCCAGCTTGCCCTGCGCGGCATCGTCGTTGTCTTTCATGCGATTGATGCGACCGAAGATTTCCGAAAGATCAATCGTCTCGATCGTGATGCCGCTGGTTTCGAAGATGCGCTCGGAGTAGCGGACCGTGTTGAATGCCGTGGGACGCGCGCCGATGGCGCCGATGCGAAGATTCTTGAGCCCCTTCACGATGCGGCAGACTGCGGAAAACCATTCGAGATCGGCCTTGAACTCCGCCGACGTCAGCGCTTCGGTATGCAGCGTGGTGAGCGAGTAATTGATGCCGTACTGCATCATGTTGTTGCAGGCGCTCATCTTGCCGCAGAAGCTGTCGCGGCGCGTGGCGATGGTCATGGCGTCGGAGCGGTCGGGCGTGGCCTGCACCAGCACCGGAACCTTCAGACCCGACAGGCGGATCGCATCGACGATGCCGCGCTCTTCGCCGAAGTTGGGCAGCGTGACGATGATGCCGTCGATCTCTTCGGCGTGCTTCTTGAACAGCTCGGCGCAATGCTGCGCCTCGGTGTAGGTTTCCACCGCGCCGTATTTTGATTGTTCCGGGCCGAGGACGATTGCGCGTCGCGCCGGCGGCTTCGAGTACCGAGATGATTTCTTCACGCCCGGTCTTGGCCAGATGATCCGGGAAAAAGCCCCGATTGCCGACAATGACTCCAAATGTCATCTTTCGTTGTGCTGCCATGTTCTTGCTCCTTAAGTTGCCGCACATTAACCGTTGCGGCCCGGGCGAAAACGCATGCCGTAAAAAAGACCGAGGACCAACATCAAACCGCCCCACCAGACCGGCGCGTGCAGGTTGGCCAGCACCACGTTGGCAAGTTGATCGGTAGCCAACTCGTACAGTCCGTAGCCAAAGATCATTGCTCCGTAAACCGTGAGCAGGACGCCGATGAAAAACCAGATCGAAATGTGGCCGGAATGCATGCGGCCTCCTTACCAGAAGTAGATGTTGAGGGCCAGGAACAGAATGATTGCGATGACCAGCCAGAACTACTCGTTCTTGTAGAACGGCACCGGCTCTTCCACAGGCAGCGTGGTCGCGCCGTAGACCAGCCCGTTCAGTTCCGCGAGCGGCCGGGCTTGGTGAACAGGCTGACGATCACGTTGACGAGGATGGCTACAATCACCGACCACAGGGCGCGATACATGTTCTCAGCCATGTCCCTTGGCATCCGGCGAAAGCGCCACGATAGCGCAGCGCCGATGGATCGACCTTGACCCATGCCCACAGCCCGATCGAAGTAAGCGTGCCGATCAGCAATCCCCAGAAGCCGCCTGCCTTGGTGGCGCGCTTCCAGAACATGCCCACCAGCACCACGCCGAGCAGCGGCGAGATGAAGAAGCTGAAGAGCGCCTGCACGTAATCCATGATGCCGGCCGCGCTCATCACCAGGTAGGCTGTGCCGATGGAGACGATCACGCCGAGAATCGTGGCCCAGCGGCCGACCGTAACGTAGTGCTCGTCGGTGGCGTTCTTGTTGATGAGCGGCTGGTAGATGTCGTAGGTCCACACGGCGGAGAAGGCGCTGACGTTGCCGGCCATGCCGCTCATGAATCCGGCAATCAGGGCGGTGATGCCGAGGCCGAGCAGACCGGGTGCCATGTAGCGCACCATCATCAGCGGCAGCACTTCGTTGTAGCTGTGCAGTCCAGAACCCGGAGTAACTACATTCTGCCCTACAAGGTGCATCAGGCTGCCATCGGGATTCTGCAGCACCACCAGGCCGAGCAGGCCGGGCAGAATCACGATGAACGGCACGGCCATCTTGAAGAACGATCCGATGACCGGAGCCATGCGCGCGGAGCGCAGGTTGTGTGCGGCGAGAACGCGCTGCACGACGAGGAAGTCCGTGGTCCAGTAGCCGAAGCTGATGGCGAATCCGAGGCCGAAGACGATGCCGGTCCAGTGAATGCCCATCGGGTTGTCGGCAAAGTGGCCCATGCTGCGCCACATGTGCGTGTAGTCGCCGGGAGCCGTTGCGCCGGTGGCGATGTTGTGCGCGAGCTTGGCCTTGAAGCCGTTCCAGCCGCCAGCCTCAACCAGTCCGAGGATCGGAACCAGGAGCGCGCCGCCCCAGATGAGCACGAACTGCAGAACTTCATTGAAGATGGCCGAGCGCAAGCCGCCCAGCGCGACATAGGCGGCCACGGCGAGCGAGGAGACGATGATGGAGAAGTTCAGATCCCAGCCGAGAACAACCTTCATCACCTCGGCCATGGCGAACATGTTCACGCCGCTCATCAGCACCGTCATGAAGGCGAACGAGAAAGCGGAGACCGTGCTTGCGCCCTGCCCGTAGCGCAGCTTCAGATAGCCGGGCACGGAGTGCGTTTTGCAGACGTAGTAGAAGGGCATCATCACCATGCCCAGGAAGAGCATGGCGGGAATGGCGCCGACCCAATACCAGTGCGCGGCGAGAATGCCGTACTGGTAGGCCGATCCGGCCCAGCCCATCAGTTCCAGCGAACCCAGGTTGGCCGAGACAAAGCTCAGGCCGGCGATCCACGCGGTCATCTCGCGGCCGGCCATGAAGAACTCTTCGCTGGTGTTGGCCTGGCCCTTGAGGTAGAAGCCGATCCAGATCACCATCACGAAGTAGATCGCGATGACGGCGATGTCGAGCAGGCTCAGATGTGCCAGCGAGGGTGCGGAAAGGGCGAGCAGCGCCGCGGGTGCAGCAGGAAGTGCAGCGGCGGTTAAACCTGGAACCAAAGCGAGCATTGAGTCACCTGCAATCGGGTGAATACATCCGTAGTTGATGTGGACGTTCGCCCATAAGTAAATGGGTTTACTCCAAGGGTTGTCAAGCCTTCAAACAAATAATCAGGGATCGGGTTTGCGGTTCGCCGAAGCCGGCTGGAATTTCGCGTCATCTTAAAGGGATACGTTTTCCGGCACGGAGTCTACCACACCGAACCGTGGACGTAATACAGTGGCGATGTGACGAACGGGAAGCATCAAGATTCAATGGGCGAGGCCAATATTTCCTGCTTGTTTTTACAGCGCCGGAACGATAACTTGGGACATGGGATCAGCATTCCCCTTCCCCAATCCTTCTGTCTTCCGGCCTTTTGTCTCGCCGCGCCTCATGCGGTTGTCTGTCCAATTCCATCCTCAACCTAAGGAGTCTTGCCGATGTACCCGACCGTCGATCCTATAGCTCCTGCGGGAGTCGCCCCTTCCGGAATTTCGCGCCGCAGCTTCTTCCGTTTCGCCGCTGGAGCCTCAGCGCTGGCCAGCCTGCCGATCCTTACCGAGGCGCATCTCGCATACGCCGAACGCCCCAAATTCGCCGACCCCAACAAAGGCATCCACATCGATGCGAACGAGAACCCCATGGGTCCTTCGGAAGCCGCGCGCCAGGCGATGGTCGACATCGTTCCGCGGGGCGGTCGCTACCTGTTCAGCGGCGAAGAGGAACTGGCTGAGATCTTCGCCAAGCAGGAAGGCCTGAGCGCCGAATCCGTGATTCCCTTCGCCGGCTCAAGCGAGCCCCTGCACTATCACGGTGCTCGCGTTCACCGGCAAGGACCGGCCCCTTGTCGTTGCCGATCCCGGCTACGAAGCGCCGATGTGGGCGGCCAAGGTGAGCGGCGCGCCGATCTTCAAAGTGCCGCTTGCCGATCCCAAGGGCGAAGCCAAGCACGACGTCAAGGCGATGCTTGCCGCCACGTCGAATCCCGGCGTGATCTACATCTGCAACCCCAACAACCCGACCGGCACCTGTACGCCACGCAGCGATATCGAATACGTCGTTGCCAACGCGCCCAAAGACACGGTGATCCTGATCGACGAAGCTTACATCCACCTCTGCGACGCGCCGCGCTCAATCGATTTCGTGAAGGAAGGCAAGAACGTCATCGTCCTGCGCACCTTCTCGAAGCTGTATGGCATGGCCGGCATCCGCATGGGATTCGCCATTGGCCGTCCCGATCTGCTGGCGAAGATCACGACGTTTGGCGGAATGAACGCGCTGCCGATCACCGCAGTTGCCGCAGCCAAGGCCAGCCTGCTCGATGCGGATCTTGTTCCGACCCGCAAGAAGATCATCGCCGACACGCGCGTGCAAACCATCGCATGGCTCAAGAGCGAGGGCTACAGCTACACGCCGTCTGAAAGCAACTGCTTCATGCTCGATGTGCGCAAGCCCGGCAAGGAAGTGCAGGCGGCACTGGCGGCGAAGGATATGTATGTCGGCCGCATCTGGCCGGCATGGCCCAACAGCGTGCGCATCACTGTTGGCACGCCGGATGAGATGATGGCGTTCCGCAAGGACTTCACCGCGGTGATGAATGGCAGCACGGCAGGTCTGGTGCCACCGCAGTTGCCACGGCGGCTGGCGAAGGCACCATTCACGCATCTGTCGTAGGCAGGCTCTCAGTTGTCAGTCATCAGTTTTCAGTAAAAAGCCCCGTCCTCGGACGGGGCTTTTTGCTGCTGGATTGATTGACCGACCTCACCGATTTCCGGTTACATCGTCTCAGTGGCGCAAAGTGGAATGCCAGCCGCTTGAGAGCGACCGGCATTCGTTTTCAAAAACGGGTTGTGAAGGCTGGCTGGCCCATCCCTAGAACAGGATCTTCATGGCCAACTGCACGTTGAATGGCTCACCCGGTCCGATGCCCGGTGAGAAATTGCCAGAACCGATCGTGGATCCCGTTCTGCCGAAGCTTCCGCCACCGAAGTAGTCGTTGCAGAGCTGCGTGCAGGCAGGGCTGGCGAGATTTACGCGGTTGAAGAGGTTGAACATTTCAGCGCGGAATTGCACGTTCACTGGGAAATCGTTAATCGGGAACTTGGTATTCTTCAACACCGAGAGATCGATATCTTCATAACCCGGTCCGTAGATGCTGTTGCGGGCTTCAGTTCCCCAGGTGTTTGCAGGGGGCTCAACATATGCATTCGGGTTGAACCACTGGACAAATTTGTTGCCATCGACGGTTTGAATGCTATGGCTCACTCCCGCAAACGGGTTGGAAACGCGGTTGACGCGCTGCGTATATTCGTTCGTCCCGCTGGTGTCATCACCGTTGTACACAGTGATGGGCTGGCCACCGTTGAAGGCAAAAGCCGTGTTAAGTTCCCACCCTCCAGTCAGCAACTTCATCGTTGGCGCCGAGGGAATCGAGTAGTTCACGTAGCCCTTGAAGCCATTCCGCGTATCGAAGTCCGAGTTGCCGTAGTCCCCTTTGAAGTTGTAGCTATCTTGCGGCAGAGCCCCGCGATATGCCGTGACTTCGTCGAGGCCGTGACTCCACGTATACGACGCCTGCGCAACCGCGCCATGCCAACTCGACGTGCGGAACACAGTCTGCAGAGAGTTGTAATTTGATGTCCCGATGCTCTCGATCTGATTGATGTCGGAGTAGAAGTTTCCTCCGAACTGGGTTCCGTCTCCCACGTAAGCGCCGGGCGCGCCACCGAGATGGGGTTGGTTGATGTTCAGAAGGCTCAGGAGCTTGCGTCCTTCGCTTCCGACATAACCAAGTTGGAAGAAGGCCTTACCAACTTGCCGCTCAATCTGCAGGTTGAAGTTGACGTTGTAGGGCGAGCGGAAATTCTTGTCGACACTAAACACACCGCAGGGGTTCACCATGCAGGAAAGCGTTGAAGTCGGAATAATTTCCTGACCAGGCACAATCAGGACCGGGCTTCCTGTGCTTGCCGCGGTAGTGAGGGTGAATACCGGATTGCTGCCGCCGGGATTGCCTTCGAGTCCGTTCGGTGCCGAGTTTCCGGGTCGATTATCCAGGAATGGGTTGGCATTCGGCGTGTCAAAGAAAATTCCAGCGCCGCCGCGGATCACGGTGGCTTGGGAGGACGGTAGCTTGTAGCTAAACCCTATCCGGGGGCTGAAGCTGGTGTGGTCGGGCTCGTAGATGCTGCCGATGTCCGCACCCTGGAACGCAATGCCACTCAAAGTAAGTCCCGGCCTGAAGACCGAGAGGTCCTTCTTGCTGTCGTGCATCGGCTGCATGTAGTCGTAACGCAGGCCGAAGTTGAAGTTCAGATTGGTGGTGGCCTGAAAGCTGTCCTGGGCGAAGGCGGTGTACCCGTTTGAAAACACAAGGCGCTCGGGGTTTCCTACGGCGATGGATCCCTTCGTCAGATAGCCAGCAAGGAAGTCTGCAAGTGAAGCCACATCCTGATCGCTCGTATTCCACGCTGTGGAACCGTCGCCGTTCGGCCCTTGGCCACCAAGGAATTGGTAGTTGCCGATGGCATGGCGGTGATAGAACTCGTCCACCTGCGCGCGGCGGAATTCACCGCCCAGACGCAACTGATGTTTGCCCTTGACGATGTTCAGCGCTTCGTCAATGACTCCGGTAATATCCTGGCGGCCCTCCGGAGGCGTGTTGCCCGTGGGTTCAAAATCATTGCCAATTTGGATATTAGGCGCGTTCGGAAACGGAGCGCCGGTGATGAAACCAGCTTGTGCCACGCTCGAGAAATTCGTGTTGGCATCGGAGAAAGTTTGATGGAAATAGTTAACTCCGGCGGTGACACTATTGCTGATCGCAGGCGAGATCACCCAATTGTGGCCAGCCGAAAAGTTGTATACGTGAATGGGTCCGATTTCAAAGAAGTAGGGATTGATGTCGGTCGTCCCCACCGGGGCTGTCTGATTGCCCTGACCCATGAAAGCACGAGCGTAGATGCTGTGCTTTGAGTTGAAGGTGTGATCGATCTTGGCTACGCCGTTGTAGCTGTATCCGAATTCGGGCGCTGCTGACTGGAAGAAACCCGGCGTTGTTCCGGCGAGGAGGTCCGAAGGCCACAGAATCGCGAGCAGTTTCTGCGTAGCCGGATCAACCGGAACGCCCGCGTCGCTCAGCAACTGCATTGCCGCGGCCTGGTAATAAGCATTCGGCTCGAGTCCCGAGTTGCCGGTCGCGATGTTGAACTTCTGCTTCTCAAAGTTCGCGAACCAGAAGGTGTGATCTCTCCAGAATGGACCGCCCAGCGAAGCACCCCATTGCACATTTTCGAGCGGCAAATCGCCCAGCGTATTGAATGGGTTGCTCTCAGCGAGTGCCTGGTTCCGTTCGTAATAGTAGATCGAACCGTGCGGAGTGTTTGTTCCGGATTTGGTGACGAGGTTAACGCTTCCGCCCGGATTTCTGCCCACTTCCGCAGAAGACTGAGTCTGCAGGCTGAACTCTTCGATGGAGTCGATTGGCAATGTGACGCCCGCGATGTTTTCAACGCCACCCTGATTTACGGCAGGTATGTTGTGCCACCAATCGTTATTGTCTGTGCCATCGATCTGCCAATTCACTTGATTTCCACGCGTGCCGTTCACTGAGCCAAAGCCGCCTAACGCGTATCCGGCAAAGCCCGGCGCCAAGCCGATCATCTGCGTGAAGTCGCGTCCATTCAGGGGAATGTCCTGAACCGTGGTCTCGGGAATGTCGGTCGTCTGGGTGGCCGAAGTAGTATCGAGCGCAAGGCCCGATGCAGATACCTCGACCGTCTCGCCAGCCGCCTGCACAGAAAGCTTCACCGGCAGTGTGTAGATGACGCCCGCCGTTACCGGCACGTTTTTGACCACCGTCTCTTTGAAGCCGGAAACAGATACCTTGATGGTGTATGCGCCGAGCGGCATGTCCTGAAAACTGTATTCGCCGGCGCTGGAGGAAACGGTCTTGTGCAGAACGCCGGTCGCAGAATCTGTGGCTTCTACCGTCGCGCCGGGAACAACCGCGCCCGACTGATCCGTCACGGTTCCATTGATCCCGCCGCGGAATGTCTGCGCCAGACTACTCAAGGGGAATGCGATCATCGCGGCGACCGCGATGAGTATAGCGGCAAATACACTTCGGGTAAGTCGATGAAGCATTGCGCTTAACCTCCAGAGAATGATTGAAATTGTGTAACTGCGCGCCCTTGAAAAGTGCTACCGCCTGGACGGCGGACTGGGCGTCAAAATTCCCGCATGAGCCCTGATTGTTTTTTGGGATGCTTAGAAGGATGGAATGTGTGGACTTGGTATTCCATTCCCTACGATAGTTTGCGAACAAATAAAGAAGCAATAAGGATTCCGCTAAATCAATTCGGGAATTCTTTCTTTCAAGGCAGCCTTTAGGGTGCGATTGCGCCCTTCTCCGCCCCGGCTCAAAGGGTCTATCATTCATGGCGAAGGCGCAGCTCGTGCGTGATCTGGGTTGAGCTTCATGTGATTTGACTCACTGCAACCCGTGCGCTCGGGCACATCTCGCCGACGTTTTCGGTGCCACGCTTTTCGCGTACAGGGTGCCTACCATGTCGGACGCCGGACTAAGCCGATGGGCCCAACCGTCCGTGCTTCTGGTCGCAACGGACCTTAGCGATCTCGACCTGCTTATTCCGTTTGCGATTCAGCAGGCGCACCGGTCGAGCGCCCGCATCATTCTTTTTCACGTGCTTGGAGCAGGAGCCGGTTTTACTTCCGACCCAGTTGGCATGCCTTATTTCGACCCGGGCGGCGCTATTGATTTCGCCATCAAAACGCTTGAGCCCTGGAGAATGAAGGTGCGGGCGCAGGATGTGGCGTGTGACGCGGTCGTTCGCGAAGGAAATCCCGCTCAGCAGATCATCGCGGCCGCTCGCCAATTCAACGTGCATCGTATTTTTCTCGGGACCCGGAGCCGGAGCAAAGTCAGCAAGCTGCTCCTCGGCTCCGTGGCAGAACAAGTGCTGCGCTCGGTAAACCTCCCGGTCATCACCGTGGGACCCGAGGCTCATCTCGAGGCGGCAGGCAACACCCTGCAAAGGGTAGTCGTGCATGCCACCACATTGCGAGAGACCTCAAGCCCGAGCGCAGCACTTGCTTGCCAGATCGCCGCAAACCAGCGGGCGAAGCTGGTTCTGCTGCACGTATTGCCTCCGATCGACGAGATGCAGCGGTATCGCCTGCCAACCGGATTGGACTCGACGGCAATGCGCGAGCTGCGCATTCTCGCGGGGGAGATTGGCGCTTCAGACACCTGTTGCGTCGAAGTCGAGGCTCGCGTTGCGCACGGCCATCCCGCGATCGAGATTCTGGCAGCATCGGCGGAACTCGGCGCCGATCTCATCGTTCTGGGCTCGACACACCGTTCGATCTTCCACAACCTGACTCACGATCGAACCGTCTATCGCGTGCTGGCCCACGCCCGTTGTCCAGTACTCACACTGCGCGATCTGGAAGAGGAACCGGTTCCAATTCCGCAAGAGCACGACGAGATTTCTCTTTAAGAGAACTCAATAAGAGAATTTTTGGTAAAGTGGCTCACCGTCTGCACCTGCCGATGGGCGGCCAGAAGCAAAGCAACCCACATACTCAGGGGGAAGTTTACGCGGTGAGGCGCTCGAGCTGATCGGGCTTGGAGATGGTAAGGCTGGCGCCCTTGATCACGATCCATTGGTCGCGGCGGAACTGATTCAGCAGGCGCGTAACCGTCTCGCGTGAAGTGCCCGCCATGTTGGCGATCTCTTCGTGCGTGAGCGCCATGGTGAAGCGGATCTCCGGCTTGCCATTGGAAGCGGCCTTACCCCAGTCAAGCAGCAGCCGCGCAAGCCGTCCCGCAGCGGAACCGGAAAGAGCCAGCCGCTTGGCATCGTGGAAGACAGTTAGATATTCGCCCGACAGCGATTGCGCTGCGTGCATGCTGGCAATTCCGTGCCGGCCGAGAAAATCGATGAACTCCTGCTTGCGAATCGTTTTCACCTGGCAGGGCTCGATGGCTTCGGCCGTTACTTCGTGAGGAACGTTGGCCAGGACCGCGCTCAGCCCCATCACGTCGCCGGGAGCCGCAATCTTGAGAATCATGGTCTTGCCATCGCGTGAGGTCGACGAAATCTTCACCTGCCCAAAACAGATGATGAAGACATTCCGCGCCGCATCGCCCTCGGTAAACAGCTTTGCACCCCGCGCATGGCTCATCATGATTCCGATGTTGTCGAAATCCTGCAGAGCCTCGGGTGTGAGATTGCAAAACATCCGCAGATGGCGATGCTCGCAATTAAGACAATCTTCCGGGGGGTGATGAGAGTGAAGTCCAGCCATACCTATTCCGCGATTTATCCAGAGTATATCTTAGTTCTTCTGGATAAAGATGGATAGGGACTCCAAACGTGACTGTTCTTTAGAGGAAATCCCCGCTCCATGATCTCCGATTCACTCAACTTGCCTGATGTTTAGGCTTGCGCCGATCCGGTCGGTCTGCGGCGAATTCCCGCCAGCCTTGTTGCGCAGCACAACCGTATGCCCTTGAGACTTCACGAGCTAGCTCTTCCAGGAGCTGCATCCTGAGTGGGGGATACAACTCAAAACCGCGCTGCAACGCCTCCCTGGGCAATCGCATGGCCGCTCCCTTGCACTGCGCAATAAGAGTGTATGTGTGACGTACATCACCTAACATTGCGGCCAATTCCACCACTTCGCCGGCACGGACTGTTCCAAGCTTGAGCCGCGTATCCAGCCGCGACGCCTTGCGCACCATATAACCGGAAATCACAACGTACAAACCCCGGCAGATGTCGTTCTGTTGAAAGATGACATCCCCTGCATCAAACTCGATGCACTCCGCCGACGCATTCAGCATGTTTCCGACCGCAGCCGGACAGGCCAACAGTTCTGCAATCGGATGCGCCGCGGCGCCCTCATGCCGTTCGGAGATTGCTGCTGGTTGCATGGTCCCGTCTCCTTTTGCCTCTTTCCGGTGCATGATCCAGCTGCGAGCCTGATCAGCTGCGGTTCTCACTTCCGCGTTGTCGCGGTCTCGCCGGCTTCTTCGGAACTCAGAGTTACCAAATTCCATATGCGGCAGCTGGTCTCGGGACAAGCTGCAAGTTCCATGGGTTCATTGAGCGGTCGATGTAAGTTGCTTCTGCCGCTTCGTCGGATTGAGCAGTTCACTCATCTGCCCATTCGCGTCCTCAGCAGGGCGCACTGGTACATGTTTCCGATTCTCGCGCCACTAAGGCCATCGCGGGCGGTACGCAGAGCACGGGTACGCGCGACCGGGCCAGCAGGGTGAACGCCGTGCCATGCGGTCCCGGGGTTTCGCTGGTTCGCTTCACTCCAATCACCAGCACACTTGGTTGATACTGTCCGATTGCGTCGACAATCGCGTCACTGGGCTTGCCGTCCTTGACGATGCAGCGCAGGGGAAAGCGCCCCGCGCTCTCGATCCCGAACTCCTTGACCGTGGTCGCCATGGGATTGAGAAACGCAACGGCCTCCTCAGGCCTTCGTGCATGAACGACGATCAATGTCCTGTGAAAGATCTCGGCAAGCGAACAGGCTGTCTCTGCAGCCTCCGCAGTGGACTCATTCCGTTCCATTGCCAGCATCACGGGGCCGCCCGGCACCGGACGATAGGCGCCAGCGTTGTAGTCAGCTGCGACTGCGAGCACCGGACACGGAGCCAGCCGCACCAGTTGCTCGGCAACGGCTCCTACGAGAATTGGTCCCGCGCCCTGCTTGCCTTCCGTGCCAATCACGATCAGACCAGCTCCGTATTGCCGCGCGACATCCGAGAGCATCTGCGCAACTTCACCCTGGCGAATCTCCGAATGGCTGTGGATACCTTCGCGAATCAGATCTGAGGTCATTTGATCGAGGGTGGCGCGGGCCTGCTCGGTGAGACTGCTGAGAACCTTTCCCGGCACCGCCACAACCGAGGCGTAATCCAACGGATCGAGACCGTGAGCCAGCACAATACGGGCCCCGTAAGCGACGGCCAGTTTGCGCGCATACTCCAACGCGGCATCTGCCCTACCGTCCAGGTCCGTCGCCACGACGATGGTGTTTAAACCAGATGCGAAACTCATAACCGCCTTCTTTGCGTCAAGGTTGCCGATGGCGCGGGGTGCGCCGATCGATTCGGGCCTGATGGTTACTGAGTCTGCTCTCGCGCAAAGAGTGGGGCAGTGACGGTATTCACTTCTTCCTGTGACTGTGGTCACAAATGAAAGAAAATGTGCAACTTACCCCGAAAGTAAACCGACTTTTGATTCGTCTGGCGGTTGGCCCGGTCGGTATACACGCGGGAGCCGGATACGGTAGGCTTCTCCCCGTCATGAAAAACCTCTGGAACGCCCCAACTCAAACGTTTGTCCCCGTTCGTGCCGCGAGCCTTGCCTTTGTTCTCCTTGCTTGCCTGCTTTGCCTTTCGGGCTATTCATGCGCCCAGGCCCCCTCGCCAAATTCGCCCGCAATCGACGCCCGGGCGCAGGCGATGCTCGCGAAACTCACGCTGGAACAGAAAATCCAGCTCATTGGCGGCGTCGACGGGATGTTTACCAACGCGATTCCTGCTATCGGGCTTCCGCGTTTCAAGATGTCAGACGCTTCGGTCGGCGTGCGTACATGGGGACCGACGACGGCCTATGCCGGCGGCGCAGCCCTGGCAGCCACCTGGGATCGCGACTTTGCCAAGGATCTGGGCGAAAGCCTCGGCCGGGATGCTCGCGCACGTGGCGTCAATTTCCTGCTCGGCCCCGGCGTCAACATCGCGCGGTCGCCTGTGAGCGGCCGCAACTTCGAATACCTGTCTGAAGATCCCTACCTGAACGGCGCACTCGTCGTGCCCTACATCGAGGGCGTGCAGTCGCAGGGAGTAAGCACCACCGTAAAACACTATGCGCTGAACAACCAGGAATACAACCGGCACAACTTGGATGTAACAGCCGACGAGCGCACCATTCGCGAAATCTACCTGCCGGCTTTTGAAGCCGCCGTGACCAAGGGGCACGCAGACGCAGTAATGGACTCCTACAACCTGATTAACGGAGCGCATGCCACTCAAAACGATTTCCTGAACCTGAAAGTGCTCAAGGGCGAATGGGGATTTCAGGGCGTGTTGATGTCGGATTGGGACGCGACCTACGACGGAGTTGCCGCGGCGAATAATGGCCTCGATCTCGAAATGCCTTCGCCCCGCTTTATGAATGAGCAAACATTGTTGGCCGCGGTAAAGAACAGCACCGTGAAAGAGTCGACAATCGACGAAAAGGTGCTGAGGCTGTTTCGCGTGGCATTGCGCTATGGCTGGCTCGATCGCCCTCAATTGGATCCCGCCGATTCAACCTACTCCATCGCCGGTCGGGAGGTTGCGCTGAAAGGCGCGCTCAAGAGCATCACGCTCCTCAAGAACGACGGCCACACCCTCCCCCTCGATGCAGCAAAGATCAAAACCATCGCGATCATTGGTCCCAGCGCATGGCCGGCAGTCACAGGCGGCGGCGGATCGTCCGAAGCGCAGGCGTTTGAGCCGGTCAGCATCCTGACGGGTATTGCGAAGCTAGTTGGCCCAGACACGCACGTGCTCTACACCCGGGGGCTGCCGGAGATGAACGACGTCTTCTGGCAGACGCGTTGGGAACCCGGCCTGAAAGAAGCGACGTACCCGAGCAAGAACTTCACGGGCTCTCCAGAGAATGCGTCACCGCGAAACATCAACAACTACAAGCAGGAATGGTGGGGCGCGGCGGACAAGACTCCGCGCAGCATCCGCTACTCCGGCTTATTCAAGGCTCCTAAGTCCGGCAAGTACCTGGTGCTCGCTGCTGCTTCAGGCGACGATCACTACACTGTAAGCGTCGATGGCAAGCAGATCATTGAGCAGGTACAGGTCGAAGGCCAGCATCCCGAATCTGCATCGATCGATCTGAACGCCGGGCAAAGCATCAACGTCGTCGCCGATTACCTGCCGGGATTCGTCGGCAATCGTTTCGGACTCGGCATCGTGAACGAAGCGGACATGATTTCAGCCGAAGTAAAGCAGTACGCATCGGTCGCGGATGTCGTTGTCGTAGCCGTTGGCTTCAATCCTTCCACCGAGAGCGAAGGACTCGATCGCACTTTCACTTTGCCTTGGGGTCAGGACGCGCTGATCGAAGCTGCCGTGGCGGCCAATCCTCATTCTGTCGTAACGTTCATCGGCGGTGGTGCCTTCGATACGCGCCGCTGGATCGACAAGGTTCCCGCTCTGATCCATGCATGGTATCCAGGTCAGGAAGGCGGAACGGCCATCGCGGAGGTGCTATTCGGCAAACACAATCCCGAGGGCAAGCTCCCCATCAGCTTCGACCGCACTTGGGAAGAAGATCCCTCCTACGCGTACTACTACCCGATCAAAGACGCGGACACCAAGCTGCACGTCGTCGAGAACAACCATCCAGCCGTAGACCTCGACATTCCGCACGTAAAGTACGACGACAAGCTCATGGTCGGCTACCGCTACTGGACCACCACCGGCAAGCATCCGCTCTTCCCATTTGGATTCGGCCTCAGCTATACGACCTTCAACTTTTCGAATCTAAACGTGCCCGCGACTGCAACCTCGGGTTCGATGGTGCCGGTCAGCTTCGACGTGACAAACACCGGCGGCGTGGAAGGTGCGGAAGTGGCAGAACTCTACGTGTCCGATCCGTCAGCAAAGGCCAAGCGGCCTGAGCGTGAGCTGAAGGGGTTTGAAAAAGTCCACCTTGCCGCCGGCGAAACAAAACACGTAACGCTCTCGCTCGATGCCCGCGCCTTCAGCTACTGGGATGAGGCGAAGCACAATTGGACGATCGATCCCGGCAAGTTCGTTATCCTCGTCGGCGATTCGAGCGAAAACACGCCGTTGCATGCCGATCTGACAATCAACTAACCAGACCACAGAAACAGAGAAGCCTGCCGATGATTGCGGCAGGCCCTTCTGTTTGCGGATTGAATCTAGTGTTGATCGTCGTCGTCGCCATCGATTCACAGGCTCGCTCAGCCACGGAGTGAACAGGATATTCGGGCCGCTGGTTGTCGAGCATCCCCATCCACCGGGTCCCTTCGGGACATCCCCAGTAGTTTTCACGTGGCATCGCTGCCACCCTTGCAGCTCGGGTCGTCGAGAGTGCAAACGTTGGCCACGCCCACCTTTCCTCCCGCGCAGGTCATTCAAATGAATATTGACCCACGCCGGCGTGTTGACCGCGACATCGATGTCCTCGTCGGTGATGACATTGTGGGAAATGATGGTTCCATTCACCGGCGAACCGCCGCCGCCGCTGTTGATATTGATGCCCACGCGTCCGCCCGTCGCCGTGTCATCCACATCTGCAAGATTCTTGGCGATGTAGTTGCCGATGATCACATTGCCGTCCATGTTGTCTGCAGGCAACCCGAAATTCGGTCCAACATGGGTGTGCAGCGCGACGCCGCCGATTCCGTTGCCGATTAGCTTGTTGTGGCTGATCACGTGATCCGATGACCGCCCCTGGCCGATGCCGTCAGAGAAGATGCCCACCCCCGCTCCTCCAACCTGCACACCGTTGTTCTCGACATCGTTGTCATCGACAGTGACGTGATAAACGCCGTGATGCTTCGACCCGATCGCGCCTACCGGCGGATGCGAGGCAAGCACGATGCCGCATTCTCCCGGATTATCGTTCACGCTGTTCTCGATGATCAGAATGTCGTGGCTCGGCAGCGGTCTCGTCGCTCACCAGGATTCCATCATCATTTTTCGTGATCGTATTTCCAGAAATCGTCGAATTCCAAACGCCGATAAGGTGCAATCCTCCGCCGCAGTCCCCAGTCTCGTCCGTTTCGAATGCCGGCTGACCCGAGACAAGCGCCCGGGTCTGCCCGTAAACACTGCGGTGGCCTTGGTGTTGTTGACGATTTTGCTTTCGCGGATCGTGACGTCGGATGCGCTCACTGACCAGAATGCCTTCCCATTGCGCATTCTCAACCGTGAAGCCCGCGATGTTGACGTGACCGAGCCCGGCATTGTCGAATCCATCTACGAAGATGCCGTTGGCCAGACCGGTGGCGTCGATGATTGAAACGCCCGCGCCCGCTCCGATGAGCGAGAGCGGCATTCCGATCACAACATCTTCCTTGTAAGTGCCCGGCCCAACGTTGATCACATCCAAAGCAGAGGCATGAGCGACAGCGGCTGCGATTGTTGAGTAGCATCCGTGCGAACCTGACTGGGTTCACACAGAGCGTGGCGGCTGCGGCTTTCTGAGATGAACTTGCAATCAGAACGGCACAACAGAGAAAATGCAGTGCCCAAAAACTTGCATGGAACATGTGAACCTCCTGATGTCCGCTTCCGTTGGGAACATCAATTCTGTCCGCACGGTCAATATGACCGTCAAGTTAAAATGCTAACAATTTCAGCAATCCGCGAATTGATCGCGAGAAGACGGTCGGCATGACAAAAAATTGCAACGCAGACGTGTCCGCTCCGCACTTCTGCATTTCGCAAAGCAGACGTGTCACCGCTGAATTATTTTCCTGCGGGAGAAAGCGGCGCTGGCAAACCCACTTCGCTAGCCGGCGGCAGCGTGTGCGTACTCCACCAATGCTGGATGACGTTCTGCCACGCATTGCCGCGGCCGACCCACATCTCGGTTGCGCGATCGTAGCGGGCCATGTTGTTGGCGAGCCAGTACTGGCGGTTGTCGCGCAGCCACGCATCGTTGAAGAGCTGGCCAATCTGCGAGTAGCCGTCGCGAATGTCCTCGAGGCGTCCGTTGTTCGAGCCGATCGTGTGCAGCGCCTCCGACACTTCGCTCCACCGGCTCTTGTCGCCCGCAAGCGACTGCGCCTTCGCGTAGAGCGATGCGCAATCCTGCGCGGCCTGAAATTTGTAGCCGATGAAGTCGATGCGCCGCGCGCCAAGTTCCATCGCATCGAGCGCTTCAGGATTTTCGAGCTTTCGCAGCCGCGCGCGCCTGCGCCAGCAAGCGTGATCGCGCGCTCCGCATGCAGGCGCAGTTCCGGCGCCACCGGCAGCAGCTTCGCCGCAACCTGCTGGCCCTCGGGCGAAAACGGATCGACCCAGAAGTAGCGAATCCTGCGCATCATTCGAGGCCCGCCTTCTTCAGCGCGTCGTGCGCCGCCATCAGCTCCTGCTGCGCCTGGCTGATCTTGCCTGTCGCGTCGCCGTGAAATGCCTGTCCGTAGGAAGCGATGAAGTTGTCCTCAGAGCTTTCGCCCGGCTGCCATGCCGCCGCCGCGCCGAACAGAACGCCAAACCAGTTCTCGTCGAAGATGCCTTCGCCGTCGTCGTTCCAGACCGTGTTCAGCATGCCCGTCGCGCCCAGCTTCTGCCCGTCGCGCACAAACGCGCGAATATTGCCCAGCGCCTCGTTGTTGTTGGGATAAACGCGATTCCAGTTGTTCACGCCCGGCGCAACCCACGTCTCAAGGCCCGACTTGATAAACGGCTCAAGGTTCTTGGTGAAGTCGGGCTTCGCGTCGTAGTGCCAGGAGACGGCGATCATGTCCTTGGGCAGCGTACCCACCAGCTCCGGCGAGTTCTCCGCAATATCGCCCCAGAAGAGAAGCCGCTTGTGATTGCGGCTCGAGCTGCTGGTGAATCTGCGAAAGAAAATTGAGATAGACCGCGCCCAAGCCCCTGTTGCGTCACCTCGTCGCGCGTGCGTCCCAGGCCAAGCTCAAACGTCTCGTCCGCGCCGATGTGCGCGTAGGGCCCGGGAAACACCTTCGCCAGTTCGCCGAACCACTCGCCGATCTGCGGCAGCGTTCCCGGATCGCCCGGAGCCAGCACCGCGCCATGCGGCGTCTCGCCCAGCGGCGAGTACTGCTCGAACTTCAGCACGTGATGCAGATGGCCGAACGCCTCCTGCTCGGGAATGATCGTGATGTGATACTTCGCCGCGTACTCGACCAGTTCGCGCGCCTTCGTCCGGAGTCATCGCCCCGCCGGGAAACGCCGCCACCGGCGTGCTGGCATAGGCAAACGTGTGCTCGAAGTATGGCGAGAAGATGTTGTACTTGTACGCCGCCAGCGTGCGAATCTCGCGCTTCAGAAATTCCATGTTGGGCAGCGGCCCGCGCGACCAGTCGTCGGAGAGTCCGCGATGCGCCATCGCCGGCCAGTCGCGAATCGTGGGAACCAGCAGCACCGCATCCTTGCCGGAGCCGCGAATCAGTTGCTTGACGGTCTGCGCGCCATAGAAAATTCCTGCCGGGTCTCCGCGATCACCGCGAGACCGCGCTTGCCGTCGGCACGATCACGTAGCCCTCGTCGTGCATCGCCGGTCTGAACTCGAGATGTGCCTTCGAAGCAGCGCCTTCGCACGTCTATCGCGCTCGCAAAGCGAATTCGTCGACGGCGCTCGTCTTTGCCGACTGCAATCCCCGCGTCCTTGCAGCGACTCTTCGAGGTCCTTCGCAGCAAATTCGTCCTCAGCATTCTTTGCCAGAGACGACGCGACAGACCGGCTGACGCCGATCGGAATGGACTTGACCGCCGTGCACTCCCGCGGCGCGGGCACCAGGTGCAGATCCGCGCAGGTCGGCGCAGCGCTAGTCTGCGCAATCGCGCCGGCACCGGCGCACACAAATAGGAATGAAATCAAAGAAGAATGGAGACGCATGAGGCCCTCGCTGCGAAGCAATTTGCAGCAAGGCTAAAGCATCGCCACTCGCATGTACAGCCAAGAATTGTCATATCGGCGTCAAATGATCAAAAACTCGCCTGATCCGACGCCAAAACGCTCGCCTTACTCTCAAGGCTCCTCAGCGCCGGATACAGCTTCCGCCACTCCGCATATCCCGCCTTGTACGCCGCCACATCGGCCGCATCCGGCTCGATGCGCTGCGCCACTTCGATCGCCTGCCCGCACGCCTCATCCAGATTCGCCCAGTGCCCCGCGCCCACGCCGGCCATCAGCGCGCAGCCAAACGCGCCGCCCTCTTCCGCGGTCAGCACCTCCACCGCCTGCCCATAAATGCCGGCCTGAATCTTCCGCCACAGCGGCCCGCGCGCACCGCCGCCGCCCAGCCGGATCGCGCTCACCGGAATTCCCAGCTCGGCAAACAGCGTGAACGTGTCTTGCAGCGAATAAGCCACGCCCTCCAGCACCGCGCGCACAAAATGCGCCGCCGTATGCATCGGTCGAGATGCCCGCAAACGCCGCGCGCACCTCGCGGATCGAGATGCGGCGTGCGCTCGCCGAGCAGATACGGCGCCCACTCCAGCCCCTCGCTGCCCGCCGGAATCTTCGCCGCGCCGCCGTCATGCCGTCGTAATTCTGCCCGGCAAAGAATGTCTCCTTCAGCCAGTTCAGGCTCAGCCCCGCCGATTGCGTCACGCCCATCACGTGCCACACTCCCGGCACAGCATGGCAGAACGTGTGCAGCCGTCCCTTCGGATCCTTCGTCGGCTGCGCCGTCGCCGCAAACACCACGCCCGAAGTGCCGATCGTCGCCGAAACCGACCCCGGCTGCAGAATGCCCATGCCCACCGCGCCCGCGCCCTGGTCGCCCGCGCCCGCCACCACCGGCGTGCCCGCCTTCAGTCCCGTCAGCCCCGCCGCCGTCTCGCTGATGCGCGCGCAAACCTCCGGCGACTCGTACACCTTCGGCAGCCAGCTTTCCGGAATCCCCGCCGCCTCCGCCACTTCCTTCGACCAGCGCCGATGCGTCACGTCCAGCAGCAGCGTGCCGCTGAGCCTCCTGCACGTCGATCGCGAACTCGCCCGTCAGCCGGTAGCGCACATAATCCTTCGGGCACATGATGTGGCGAATCTTCGCGAAGATCTCCGGCTGGTGCGTCTTCACCCACAGCAGCTTGGTCAGCGTGAAGTTGGGCAGCGCCGGATTGCACGTGAGCTCGATCAGCCGCTCGTAGCCGATCTTCTCCGTCAGCCAGTCGCACTCCGGCTGCGTGCGCGTGTCGCACCAGATCAGCGCCGGCCGCAGCACCGCGCCGTTCTCGTCCAGCATCACCGCGCCGTGCATCTGGCCCGGTCAGCCCGATGGCCGCAATCGGCTCATGCGGCTCCGGCGCAGCGGCCAGCGCCGCCTGAATCGCCTCCTGCGCCGCGCGCCACCAGTCCTCGGGATCCTGCTCCGCCCAGCCGGGATGCGGCGTGCGGAACGGCGCATGCTCGCTCGAAGCGCCGCTGATCAGCTTGCCATCCGCATCCACCACCACGGCCCGCGTGCCGCCCGTGCCCACATCCATTCCCAGGAACCACATCGCTTGCACTCCTCGTGTAAATCGCTTTTCTCCGCGCACGCAGCATAGCAGCTTTGGTAGAACGCCGGAAAGCGTCGCGCGTGGGCTGAACCGCACTAACCGTTGGTCACGTGGTCTCTGGCCATGTCGGGTTGTCATCTTGAGCGAAGCGGAGCGGAGTCGGAAGATCTGCGGTTGCTTTCGTTAGTGCCACCTCCGATCTTTCGCGGGGGAACAGCATTACTTCCGGATTGGCCACAACCCGACCAGAACGCTGAAACAGACATCCATGCCGGTTCAGTGGTTCAACGAGCGCATTGCCCTGTTGTCGTCAGGTGACAATTGGATCATTCTCTGTAGCGATCACGGAATTCCGATGAGGAGACCGCCACTGATACCGATGGATTGCTGGTGGCCTCCAGCAAAACTGTAGTCGTAAGCCGGTTCGAAGAACCAGCCGAAACGGTGTTTGCCGGTGGGCCAGAACATGAAATCTCCCGCCATCTCCCCAGAGATGGAGTTGGTCACTTTCCCATTCTGACTGAGGTGGACCCATTCGGGACCGACGCCGAGCATGAACTCTGCCTTCCGTGATATGGTCCACGGTTTCTTGAAAAGTAAATCTGTGTCCCATTCCGTTGACCTATGCGGTGTAAAAGGGCGACACGCCTGCCTCTAGCTCCAGCCAGTTCTCGATTGGTGTCACCTCTGCGGCAAGATTCGGCGCGAACGTTGCTGCGCCTCCGCTGAAGTTCCAGCTTGTCGCTGCGCCAAGCTCAACAATGGCCAAGGGGTCTTTGTCCTCACCGGCCTTTTGGGGATCGCCGGAGGACGCCTTAGAGGAAGTCTGCCCGTGAGAAGGCAGACACAAAAACAGGAACAGGCACGCACCAGCGAGCGTGAACACGTATGGACGCATAGGCGTCTCCAGGGTAAATCGTGCGTTCCAGCAACACCAAGAGAGATTCAGCGCCAAGGTTCCATCAGATGCTCCTTGAATTCGCGCGGCAACTCCAGCAGATGTCCAGCATCAACGGAGCGCACCGCCCACTCAATCAGCGAGCGATATTGGTTGAAATGGGTGATATTACCCAGCCATTGCGAACCGGCTTCTGAATTCACCACCACGACATTTGGAACGTCGCACGGGCCGACGCAGCCGCTCACGGTGAGTTGAAACCGCTTTAATAGGCCACGCTTTCGCCACTCATCCTTCAGCCACTCGACCGGCACCTCGGGGCGGTCCTTCTGGGTGGCCCCGCAGCAGCAGCCGTGGCAAACGATCATCTGGCCAATCACGAGGCGTTTGGTCTCCAGCATGGTTTCGCTCCCTTATTTGATTCTCTATATAGTATAGGGGAGTATATTATATACAAAAGGGAGAACGAATTGTCGCATATCTCGAAAAACAAAACGAAGACTGCTCTCTCGCGTCCGGCGCATCAAGGGCCAGGTCGAGGCTATCGAACGGGCTCTTGAAGGGGAAGGCGAATGCGAGGAGATTCTGCAACTGGTTGCTTCCTGCCGCGGCGCTCTCAACGGATTGATGGCGGAGTTGATCGAAGGCCATTTGCGTTTCCATGTGCTCGACCCGGAGCAGAAAACACGCCAGCGCAGCTGGCGGCGGCAGACGACCTGATTGCCGTGGTGAAGCGGTATTTCAACTGAAAAGCCAGGAGAGGTCATGGCCGTCACTCACGAAACCGCAGACGCGGGTCCACGAGGTCGAACCACACGCAGCCCACTCCCGCAGCAGCACCAGGAAAGGGCCATCACGATGACGAGAATGACATGAGCACGCCTTCGAGCTCGTCGAGGTGCTCCGTGTTGTGTTCGTGGCATTGGCGGCGGCGGCTGTCTGGTTTCATCTTGTGGGAGCCATTCCATCGCGTCAGCGTGATCGGACTGGCAGCGACGCTGATCGGCGGCTATCCCATCTTCAAGGAGGCGTTTGAGAACATCATCGAGCGCCGCATGACGATGGAGCTGTCGATGACCATAGCGCTCGTCTCCGCGCTGGCCATCGGCGAGTTCTTCACAGCTTTGGTCATTACCGCATTTGTTCTGGCAGCCGAGATTCTTGAGGGACTGACCGTCGGCCGGGCCGGCGCGCCATTCAGGACATGCTGGACTTCCTGCCCCAGAGTGGCCAGCGTGCTGCGAGAGGGCCAGATTGTCGAAGTGCCCACGCAGACCATCCTTCCCGGCGAAATCGTTGTCATTCGCCCCGGCAGCCGGATCCCTGTCGATGGCCAGGTTGTAAGCGGTCACTCATTTGTTGAAGAGGCTGCAATTACGGGCGAGCCGATGCCGAGCGAGAAGACCGCGGGCAAGGAAGTGTACGCAGGCACGATCAACCAGGCCGGCAGCCTCCAGGTCCGCGCCGACCGCCTCGGCAAGGAAACCACATTCGGCAAGATCATTGAAGCCGTCGAGAAGGCCGAGCATTCGCGGGCGCCCATTCAGAAGATGGCCGACCGCCTGGCCGGATACCTGGTCTACTTCGCGCTCGGCGCCGCGGTGCTCACGTTTCTGATCACCCACAATATCCGGTCCACGATCTCGGTCATCATCGTTGCCGGAGCCTGCGGCATTGCCGCCGGCACTCCGCTGGCGATCCTGGGCGCCATCGGGCGAGCCGCTCGCATGGCTCCATCATCAAGGGCGGAATCTACCTTGAGGCGCTGGGGCAACTGAATACCGTCTTCCTCGACAAGACGGGAACCCTCACCTTCGGCATGCCGTTGGTCACCGAAGTCAACCCAGCGCCGGGCGTCACCGAGAGTGCGCTCCTCGAAGCGGCCGCCAGTGCTGAAAGCAGTTCGGAGCATCCGCTGGGCCGCGCGATCGTTCGCCTCGCGGAGCAGCGGAACATTCCTGTCTCCCAACCGGCTCATTTTGAATACCGGATTGGACGGGGAGTGCTGGCACTGGTGCAGGGCGAAGAAACTGTTGCCGGCAATCGGCCGCTCTTCGCAGAATTGGGGCTGACGCTGCCCGAGCGCGCCGCCGCTGAGGGCACGGAGATCTTTGTTGCACGCAACGGAAAGTACATTGGCTCGGTGGTCGTGGCGGATCAGTTGCGGCCCAGCTCCGCTTCCGCCGTCAAGGCCCTCCAGGAGATGAAGATCGATGTCGTCCTACTCACCGGAGATACCAGGCAGACTGCGCAAGCGGTAGCCGGCAACTCGGCATCCGCAATGTTCACGCCGAGCTTCTTCCCGAGCAAAAGACCGCTCAAATCGCGGAACAGGTGCGGGAAGGGCGAGTGGTGGCCATGCTCGGCGACGGCATCAACGACGCGCCCGCGCTGAGCGAAGCCACCGTTGGCGTGGCCATGGGTGCGGGAACCGATGTCGCCCGCGAAAGCGCGGATGTGGTGCTGATCGGCAACGATCTCATGAAGTTCGTTGAAACCGTTCGCGTGGCCAGAAGCTGCCGCACCATTATCCTGCAGAATTTCTACGGCACTCTGATCGTCGATACCATCGGCATCGGCCTGGCCGCGGCCGGTATCTCAACCCGCTGCTGGCCGCGTTCATTCACGTTGCATCCGAGTTGACTTTCATCCTGAATTCGACCCGCCTGCTTCCGCCTCAGAGAATCGCACCATATTTCGAGCCGGGAGGAAGCGCCCATCGCAAGCCAAAGGTGGAATGCAATCGGAAATTGATTAGATATTTTCTACGCCAAATGGTGCATCATCGCCAAAGCACTCATCGAGTGTCTACGGCTCTCGAGATTGAGCTGATCTTTTCGTTGCGGTTGGGTCACCGCCTATACGCAAGTTACCCCTTATGCACTAGTGCTCTTCCGTTCTCGTTTCCGCCATTTTTGCCCGTTCCCCACCCAACTCACCCTCATGTAAACTCGTGTCACTCGCAATAGCCCAGCTTCTCTGCCGCATCGATCTCTTCCTCTTTCAATGCCGGCCGGTTTCTCCCAGGGCGAATCGAGATTCTCGGAACGAAAGAGACGCTATGACTACGTCCGCACCCTCACCCGAGCACATTCTGCAAACCGGCCTCGCCTTCTGGGCCTCGAAGACACTGCTCAGCGCCGTTGAGATGGAAGTCTTTACCGAGCTCGCCAAGGGCCCCGAAAGCCTGGAATCGCTGACCGGCCGTCTCGGGTTGCACCCGCGCTCTTCGCGCGATTTTCTGGATGCGCTGGTGGCGCTGGGATTCCTCGAACGCCAGAACGGCAACTACGCAAACACGCCATCGAGCGACGTCTTTCTGGACAAGCGCAAGCCTTCCTACGTCGGCGGCATGCTCGAGATGGCGAACAAGCGCCTCTTCCATCATTGGGGGCACCTGACCACGGCCCTGCGCACCGGCCAGAACCAGAATGAGGCTTCAGGCGACAACGAAACGTTCGCTGCGCTCTACGCCGACCCCACGCGGCTCAAAGGATTTCTGCGCGCCATGACCGGAATAAGCCGCGGCGCCAACATGACCATTGCCGCAAAGTTCCCCTGGGCAAACTACAAGACCGTTGCCGACTGCGGCACCGCGCAGGGCGATCTCATCGTGCAGGTCGCACTCAAGAATCCGCATCTCACCTGCACCGGATTCGACTTGCCCGAAGTCGCGCCCATCTTCGAGGAATACGTCGAAGCCAACGGGCTCTCCTCGCGCGTGAAGTTCAAGCCCGGCAGCTTCTTCACCGATCCCCTGCCCAAAGTCGACGTCATCATGATGGGCCACATCCTGCACGACTGGAACCTCGAAGAGAAGAAGATGCTGATCCGCAAGGCCTACGAGGCGCTCCCCCCCGGCGGCGCCTACATCGTCTACGACGCCCTTATCGACGACGACCGTTCGAAGAATGCCTTCGGCCTGCTGATGAGCCTGAACATGCTGATCGAAACCCCCGGCGGCTTCGACTACACCGGCGCCGACTGCGTGGGCTGGATGAAGGAAGCCGGATTCCGCGAAACGCGCGTCGAACACCTCGTCGGGCCGGACTCCATGGTCGTCGGCATCAAGTAGGCCAAACAGGCGGTTCGATTCCGACCCGCCCGGACCCAATTCGTTCCGCCGAACCGCTTCGCCACAATTCTGCGAACTTTTCCCTTGGTCTTGCGTACCTCTGGTTACGGCCGAAAGCTCGTCGCGGCTGCGTGCGGATCTCCGCACAACAATCCAAAGGTCAGGTAGGTTTGCCATGGCATTTTTCACCGATCAGCTCAAGCAAGTCTTCAGAAGGCTCGTACGCGCGCCCCTCTTCACCACCATCACGCTGATAACGCTGGCGGTTGGCATTGGGGCGAATACCGTGGTCTTCAGCGTTGTCGAGGGCGTGCTTTTGAAGCCCCTGGCTTATCCCCAGGCAGATCGGCTTATCGGGATCTGGCACGCCGCGCCCGCAATCGGCTTCGACAACCTGAACATGGCGCCGTATCTCTACTTCATCGATCGCGAGCAGAACACGACACTCGAAGATGTCGGCATGTATAACGGAGATTCCTGTCCGTCACCGGCGCGGGACAACCGGAGCATGTATCAGGAATGGACGTGACCGACGGAACCCTTCCGATGCTGGGCGCAAGACCGGTTCTAGGGCGTCTTTTCACCCGCCGTGACGACACGGCCAGCGCGCCCAAGACCATCATTCTTTCCTACGGCTACTGGCAGAAGAAATTCGGCGGCAGCAACTCCGTGGTCGGCCGCACACTCAATGTTGACGGCACTACCCGCGAGATCATTGGCGTGCTCCCTCGGGATTTCCAGTTTCTCGACAACTACAACGCCGCGCTCTTCTTGCCCATGCAACTGGACCGCAGCAAGGCGAAGCTCGGCAACTTCAGCTATCGCGGAATCGCCCGACTGAAACCCGGCGTGACGCTTGAAGCAGGCCAATGCGGATATCGATCGCCTGATTCCGATTGCAGTCACAGTTTTCCGCCGCCCGACGGATTCAGTGCAGAGCTCTTTGATAAAGTCAAGATCAGCGCAAACCTCCACACGCTCAAAAAAGACGTAGTCGGAGATGTCGGCAATGTCCTTTGGGTGTTGATGGGCTCAATTGTCGTTGTGCTGCTGGTTGCATGCGCCAACGTTGCCAATCTGCTGCTGGTGCGGGTTGAAGGCCGCCGACAGGAACTGGCAATCCGCTCCGCTCTTGGCGCAGGGCGCGCCAACATCACGATGGGCCTGCTGTTCGAGAGCGCGGTTCTGGGAGTTACCGGCGGCGTAATCGGACTGGCGCTGGCCTTTGCAGCACTTCGCGTGCTGGTGGCGGCTGCTCCCACCGGACTGCCGCGACTGCACGAGATCGGCATCGATTTTCCTGTGCTGCTGTTTGCCGCCGGGACTGCGCTCTTTGTCAGCGTCGTGATCGGCTTGTTCCCGGTAATCAAGTACTCCGGAGTGCAGATCAATACCGGCTTGCGCGAAGGCGGCCGCGCCCTGAGCCAGAGCCGGGAACGCCATCGCGCACGCAAGGCGCTGGTGGTCGTGCAGGTAGCCCTGGCGCTGGTACTGCTGATTTGCTCCGGCCTGATGATCCGCACATTCCAGGCGCTGGCGAATGTTTCGCCGGGATTCGCCGATCCCGCAACCCTGCTGAAGTTCCGCATCTACGTTCCTGAATCGACAGTGCCGGAAACACAGGACGAAAACGTGGTCCACATGGAGCAGGCGATCGCCGACAAGCTCGCTGCCATTCCGAGCGTTTCCTCGGTCGCGTATTCCTCGCACATTCCCATGGACGGAAACGCTTCGAACGACGTGCTCTTCGCGCAGGACCGCACCTATCGCGATAACGAGATACCGCCGATCCGCCGCTTCGTCAACGTGTCCCCAGGTTTCTTTTCCACGATGGGCACTCCGCTCGTCGCCGGGAGGGATCTGACCTGGGCTGAGACCTACCAGAAACGGCCGGTCGCACTGGTGTCGGAAAATCTGGCCCGCGAGTACTGGGGCGAGCCCGCCAACGCGCTGGGCAAGCACATTCGCGTCGGCAACACCGACGACTGGCGCGAAATCATCGGCGTCGCAAAAAACGTCTACTACGACGGCGTCAGCCAGAAAGCGCCAACCACGGTGTATTGGCCCGTGTTCATGGCTAAATTTGAAGGGCAGCCGGAGACAGTGCGGCGCGGTGTCTCGTTTGTCATTCGCTCCCCGCGCGCGGGTTCGTCCGCTTTCATGAGCCAGGTGCAGCAGGCAGTATGGTCGATCAATGGCGATTTGCCTTTGGCCGACCCTGCGACCGTTGGTGAACTCTACACCAAGTCGATGGCCCGCACATCGTTCACGCTCGTCATGCTGTGCGTCGCCGGAAGCATGGCTCTGCTGCTCGGCATCGTCGGCATCTACGGAGTCATCTCGTACGCAGTTTCGCAGCGCACACGCGAGATCGGCATTCGCATGGCGCTCGGCGCGCAACGCGAGACACTGACGGGGATGTTTGTGCGACAGGGTCTGTTGCTTGCGGCCATCGGCGTGGCCTTCGGCGTAGGAGCCGCGTTTGCCACCATGCGCTTCATGGCATCGATCCTGTTCAAGGTCAGTCCCATGGATCCGTTGACCTATTCGCTGGCCACGGCAGTCGTGATCGCAATCGCCTGGCTCGCTTGCTACCTGCCCTCGCGCCGCGCAGCACAGGTCAATCCAGTCAACGCATTACGGGCGGAGTAGCCTCGGACGACTAGACGCTTGAGTGCCCCAATCCATGACGCAGTTTCATCGCGGCATGGGTGGGTTCTACGATCTCGCGCACTAACCGGAGGTGTCCTCCTGAGCGGAGCAGCTTGGGGCCCTGGACAAGCAATGTCCATGGGGTAAGCGGAGCCGAAGGACCTGCTTTTTCCTTTCGACTGTACCTGCACAAAGCCTGGGTGCCCCATCCATGGCGTAGCTTCATCGCCGCATGGGTGGGAGACCACAGTCCCGCATTGCGCGACTTCGAGCCGTAGTGTGACCTTACGCACACCTCATTTTCCATGGCCGCGTAAGAATGAAATGCGTCAGGCCAACGGGTTTATTCCCGCTCCGGCCGTGGAGAATGAACATCATGAGCGATCTCGCCCCCCTTGCCGAAGCAGTTGTCGTCGACCCGCTGGTCGGCCATCCCGCCGACTATCACGTCTTTCACAAGTTTCTGGATCGCTGCAAATCGCTGCCGGCCATTACCACCGCGGTCTGCTGGCCGCTTCGGATGTTGCGCTGAGCGGCGCAGTTGAAGCCGCCGCTCGAGGGCCTGATCAAGCCCACGCTGATCGGCGACGAAGCCGCGATGCGCGCCCTGGCCGCAAAGATCGGCGTCGACATCTCGCCTTACCCGATTCTCGACGCGGACAGCGAAGCAAAGGCCGCCGAGATCAGCGTAAGCATGTGCCGCAGCGGCAACGCCCAGGCCATGATGAAGGGCAGCCTGCACACCGACGAGCTGATGAAAGTCGCCATGCAGCGCGACACCGGCCTGCGTACCTCGCGCCGCATCACCCACGTCTTCGTGATGGATACGCCGGCCTACGCGCGCACCCTGCTGATCACCGACGCCGCCATCAACATCAAGCCCGAATTCGAAGACAAGATTCACATCGTGCAGAACGCCATCGACCTTGCCCATGCGCTCGGCATTCCCGAACCCAAGGTCGCTCTGCTCTCTGCCGTTGAGACCGTGAATCCGAAGATTCCGTCCACCATGGAAGCGGCCGCGCTGTGCAAGATGGCCGATCGCGGCCAGATCACCGGCGGCATCCTCGACGGACCGCTGGCCTTCGATACCGCCGTCAGCGCCCACGCCGCGGAGATCAAGCACCTCAACTCGCCCGTCACCGGACAGGCCGACATTCTTGTTGTGCCCGATCTCGAGAGCGGCAACATGCTCGCCAAGCAGCTTGAGTACCTGGGCGGCGCGCAGCTTGCCGGAATCGTGCTCGGCGCGCGCGTTCCGGTCATCCTCACCAGCCGCGCCGACTCGGCGGAAACGCGTCTCACCAGTTGCGCCGTTGCATGCCTGCTGCACTACGCGACGCATCCGGTCGAGATCGCGTAACCTCTTAACCATTCGCAGTCCATTGAGGGCGCCATCTCCAAGCGGAATGGCGCCCTTTGCTTTCATTCAAACCGGCGCCGCATATGGATGCGTCAACTTCCGCATCCGCGGTGAATCGATCAGAACTGCTCTGAACGCGTTTCAATTGCTTCACGAGCGCGGGCGGCCCGTTTCAATGGTGCATTGTGGGATGGTTCCGCAGACGGGCACGACGTCGCCGACCTCGCTTACCAATGCCGATGAGTTCCCCCGTTGCGTCCTCGTTCCACGCATAAAGGGTGATTCCACTTCGACGGAAATGTACCGTTTCGCCCTCTCGGAACGGGTGGAATGCGACTAATGTTCGCATTTCCCTGGAATCCAGGATGCTTTTCTGTCCGGCCGCACAAATCTTACGAAACCTTTAGGCCCTTTATCCCCGTTTCGCTTTATATTCTTGTGCGGGTCCATTCGGGCCACTCGTAACGAGTTGTCTGCAAAGGAGTCAATCATGTTCAAACGAATGAACTTCGCATTGGCCATTGCCATGTTTGTGGCAAGTTCGCCCATGGTAGGAAACGCGGTTCCACAAAAGCAACCCGTACCGAAATCGCCGGATCCCCAGGTACTCGACGAGGATGAGGTCAAGCAATTGTTGCTTCTCATGGATACCGATAAGAACGGCATGATCTCCAAGCAAGAGTGGATGAAGTTCATGGAAGCGGAATTCAATCGACTGGATAAGAACAAAAGCGGAGAACTGGACGTCAAGGAAATCTCGCAATCGAAAGTGCGTGTTCGCTGCTTCGCGAGTATGGGGAAGTAGGCGGGTGGCCCTGGGTCTCTTCACCTGGACGAGAGAGTCTCATGCTGTTGAAATCTCGCTCGAAATCCGAGTTCCGGGCGAGATGTGGGCAATTCGGAAGTTTCTAATTTTACATGCTGCGCCACAGCCGTCCGTTAAGCCGGCGTGATCTGGAAGATGCGGAAATGGGCCCTCCTGAACCTACTTCGCTTTCCCTCTGTTCTTGACGAAGAAAACGCATATTAAAGGTGCGGTCGTGCATCTTAAGCCCTCAGTTATGCCTCACCGGCACAACGCGCTTCGATAAGACTGTCGATCACGCATGTACCAAGGAGAAGCCCTATGGCGTCCGTGGAAAGGCTCAACATCCATCAGAAAGCGCTCCACATCAATCTCGATCCGACCAACTACGGCTCCTTCGCCGAAATTGGCGCTGGCCAGGAAGTCGTGCGATGGTTCCTGGTTGTAGGAGGAGCCTCCGGGACAGTTGCTAAATCGATCTCTGCATATGACAAGGAAGTCAGCGACGATTTGTACGGTTCTGGCGCGCGCTACGTTTCCGGAGAACGCCTCCAGGCCATGCTGGATGGCGAATGGGCCCAACTCATCAACCAATTGAGCAGAAGTCGTGGATCGAACACTCGTTTCTTTTCCTTTGTTGATACCATCTCCGCCCGCAACTACGCCGGAACAAATGAGCCACACGGTTGGGTCGGCCTGCGGTTCCAATTGCAGCCTGGCGGCCAACCGAACGAGATACTTCTCCATATCAACCTCCGGGATCCTTCCAACACCCTCGAGCAGGAGGCGATCGGCATCCTTGGCGTGAACCTTATCTATGCCGTCTTCTACCAATTGGAGAAGAAGGAATCCTTCTTCGAGATCATTGTTCAGGACGTCGAGAAACGCATTGAGATTGACTATGCGGAAGTGCGTGGCCCCGCATTCGAAGGGTGGGATCAGCGCGCGATTCTGGCTAATCTGGTGCGCGCCGGCCTTGCTGAAGCCGTCTGTTTTCCCTGCATCGGGCCTCCCGTGCCGCCTATGGAAGTCCTCCACAAGAAACCTACCGTGCTCGCGCCAGGATCGTTCGAACACGTGGATTCCGCTCACGCGGCAATCCATAATCAACTGCTGGCCTCCGGGATCCAACAACTCCGCGGAGAGTTAACTGAAAAGGATCCCGCGCCTGTTGGTTTCTTTTGCTTTTCTGCGATGCCGCTCAGAGAAGAGGATCCCCCGCCGGAAATCTCCGACCTGCTGGAAAGGATCGATGCGCTTCACAAGCATTGCGGTGATGTCTTGCTGTTCCGTGAACGCGAACTCTACGCCATGACTTCGCTCGTTAACCGCTACACAAAGGAGCCCATCCGCTTCGTTGTGGGCCTGTCTCTGCTGGTTCGCATATGGGAATATCGCTATAACAAGCTTCCCGGCAGTTTCCTCGAAGCGTTGTCTCGCCTGTTGCCGCAAAACGTCCGCATTTACGCTTATCCGATGAGCACAACGGACCTCCGGCAGGCTGTTGAAAGCATCGCAGCTACTCGATGGCAGTGGACCGATACCAACGGATGGGTCTCTGCCCGCCAGCTTCATCCTCCACTGCCGCTAGGTCATCTCTACGACTACATTCTCGCCAGCGACTTCCTCGTCCCGCTGGAGATTCCGGGGACTCTGAAAACTCGCGAGTAGCCGCGCGGGGCCGAGCGTGAACACCACCCGCAGCGAAACCGGATGTCATCCTGCACAAACGTTCAGGATAAGCTGGCGGTGGTGTCATTCCTCAGTGAACGGGGCCCGAACTCTGGCCCCAAGAGCGACCCTCGCTCTTTGGGGCAGAGTTCGGGGGTGGTAAGCGAAGAATCTGCTTTTTGCACTTCCAGACACCACTAGCTCTGCAGAGAATTCAGATCGCATCTCAGCCCCAGCAATCGCCGTGCTCTCACGATTCCGACGCAAATGGCCACTGCCCCAGGCTTTTCGCTCGAACCATATAAATCACGGTTCCGCTCAATGCAATTCCAGCCGCCACTGCCAGCCCGCCCAGCGCGTTGCTGCGGTTCACCAGGATGAACACGAACCCCGCCATCGCCAGCAACGGCGGCAGCGGATACAGCGGAATCCGGAACGGCCGCGCCAGTTCCGGCCGCTGCGCCCGCAGCAGCATCACGCCCACGTGCTGCAAAAAGAACTGCAGCAGGATCCGCGTAACCACCAGCATCGTGATCACCTGCTGCAGGCTGAAAAAGCAGAACGCCGACGCCACCAAGCCCAGCGCCACGAGCGACCGGTGCGGAATCCCGTGCTTCGGATGCACTGCCGCCAGAAACCGAAAGTAATTCCCGCTCTGCGCCGCTGCATACGGCACGCGTGAATATCCCAGCAGCAACGAGAACACCGATGCAAACGCCGTCCACATTACCAGCGCCGCTATCGTGTACCCGGCCCACTGCCCAAAGGCCGACCGCGCAATCTCGGCGACAAGTTGCACGCGCACGATTGCAGTCTCCTTCACATGCACGCCGCATCGCGCATCGAAGGCAGCGCCGCCAGATTCATCACGACATAAAGCACCGTCACAAACAGCACCGACAGCAGAATCGCCCGCGGAATCGTCTTCTCCGGCTGCCGCACTTCGCTGCCCAGAAACGTGATGTTGTAGTAGCCCCAGTAGTCGTAAGTCGCAATCAGCGTTGCCTGCGCCAGCCCGCCAATCGCCACCGCAGCCGACTGCGCCGGAGAAGCCGGCATGTGCCAGCCGCCCATTGCCGCCGCATGCGCAAACCCTGACGCAATCACGCCCGCCATCGCCGCCATCACGCCCGCAAACAGCACCCATGCCAGCCGCGTCACCGAGCTCAGATTCCGATACAGCAGTGCCGTCACCAGCAGGCAGGCAGCGGCCGCCGCAAAGTTCGCGTAGTGCAACGCAGGCAGCGCCGCAATCGGCGCTGACTCCAGTCCCGGCCAGAACCACGCCAGAAAACTCGACAGCCCGATGCACCCCGACGCAATCGACAGCGGCGCGGAAAAACTCAGCTGCCACACGTACAAGAAAGCTCAGCCAGTTCCCCGCGCCCTTCGGCCCGTAGATCTCCCGGAGAAATGCATAAGATCCGCCGGCTCTGCGGAAACGCCGCGCCCAGTTCCGCCCAAACCAGCCCATCCGCCACGGCGATCGCCGCGCCCAGCACCCACGCCCAAACCCTCAGCCTGTAGCCCGCCGCCGCAATCACCAGCGGCAGCGTGATGAACGGCCCCACGCCGATCATCTCCAGCATGTTGAACAGCACCGCCGACCGCAGCCCGATGCGCCGCTCAAGATGTCCGGATTGTGTTTGCGCGAGGTTACGAGGGGTAGACACGGAAGGGATCATTCAGCCGCAGTGCTGCACGGATTGTACACTGACGACAACTATGTTCTTTTCCCAGGGAGCACATCGCACACACGCCGGCGCCGCCCTCGCAGCCTCGATCTCAGCGCTCTTCCTTGCACTCGCCTTCGCGCCGCAACTGCCCGCCCAGTCCGCGCAGGCAGCAGCCTGCACCGGAGCTGCCTGCGTCGCGAGCCGAGCCTCGTCGCGCTGCCGCTCCCTGAAGACCGCGGCGAAGCGAAGCTCGAGCAAACTCTAAAGCGTCTCGGCACCACCGCCAGCGTGATGATGATCGTCGCCCATCCCGACGACGAAGACGGCGCGCTGCTCACCTATCTCTCGCGCGGCCTGGGCGTCCGCGCCACACTGCTCACGCTCACCCGCGGCGAAGGCGGCCAGAACGCCATGTCCGCCGAGATCTACGACGCCCTCGGCCTCATCCGCACCAATGAGTTGCTCAAGGCCGACGAGTACTACGGCGCGAAGCAGCTCTGGGGCACTGAAGTCGACTTCGGCTTCTCCAAGACGCAGGAAGAATCCTTCGCAGAAGTGGAGCCACGACCGCGTCCTCTACGACGCCGTGCTCGCCGTCCGCCGCGAGCGCCCGCAGGTCATCGTCTCCACCTTCGTCGGCGGCATTACCGACGGCCACGGCCAGCACCAGGTCTCCGGCGAAATCGCGCAGGAGGTCTTCAAAGCCGCCGCCGATCCCGAAGTGTTTCCCGAGCAGCTCAAGCCGGTCTCCGAAGGCGGCCTCGGCCTTCAGCCCTGGCAGCCCCTCGCCGTCTACTCCATGGCGCCCTTCGCCCCCGTCACCGACAAGGGCATGTTCGACTACGCCACCGGCAAATGGGCGCCCGCCAAGTTCAAAAACTACGTCACCGGCGAATAGATCACCACCGTTCCCTCGACCGATGTCACGCCTTCCCGTCGGCACTCTCGATCTCACTCTGGGCCGCAGCTACGCGCAGATCGCGCGCGAAGGCTGGGGCGAACAGAAATCCCAGAACGGCGGCGCCAACCCCTCCCTCAGCGGCCCCGCCACCGCCAGCTATCACCTTTGGGCTGTCGCTCCTTCCGCTGCTCCGCACGCGTCAGCCAAACGAGGCGATGACGATCTCTTTCGCAACAGCCACGTCAATATCGACACCAGCATCTCCGGCCTCGCCAACTTGGTGAAACCGCCTGCGCCCGAATGGCTTGTCTCAGACCTTCGCCAGATCGACTCCTCCCTCAATCAACTCGAGTCGAAGTGCCCCTGCAACTCCGGACTTCCCACCGCCCAGTCGCTCGCCGCCATCTACCGCCAGACCCTCGCACTTCGCGAGAAAGTCGCTGCCAGCAATCTCGACGCCCAAGGCAAAGCCGGTCTCCTTCTCGAACTCGACGCCAAGATCAACCAATTCCAATCCGCCCTGGCCGACGCACTCGGCCTCGATCTGGTCGCCTTCCGCACCAATGAAGCCCACGCCCAGGCCGCGGGTTTCCGCGGCGCCGCAGCGGATGAATCTTCCGCCAGCGTCTCACCCGGAGAAGAGTTCCACGTCCACGTCCACGCATCTCAGGCGACGAACGCCACACGTCTCGAAAAGATCTGGCTCCAGAGCCGTACAGGCGAAGAATGGAAGAGCAGTATGACCGGTGCCAGCGATCCAGCCGCGCCCGTCACCGATCCCGTCTTCACCGTTCACGCCGCCGACAACGCCGCGCCCACCGCGCCCTTTTTCACTCGCCCCAACATCGAGCAGCCCTACTACGACATCGCAAAGCCAGAGTGGCGCGAGCGCTCCTTTGCTCCTTACCCGCTCGATGCCTGGGCCGAATTCACCTTCGACGGCCTGCCCATCCGCCTCGGCGAAGTCGTGCAGACCCTCCAGCGCGTCACCGGGCCCGGCGGATTCTACGAGCCCCTCGTCGTCACGCCCGCCATCGGCGTCAGTGTCGATCCCCAGGCCCGCATCCTCCCGCTCGACGGGGGCGCATTGCCTGTTCGCGTCACTGTCCATACCCAGGCCGCGGCCGATGGCACAGTGACGCTCAAACTCCCGGACGGCTGGCGTTCCGATCCTGTCCAGGCGGAGTTCCATCGCAAGACCGCGGGCGACACCGATCCCATCCTCTTCTCAGTCACGCCTGCCGCCGCACAAACCGGCGCCTATTCCATCAGGGCCATCGCGCAGTCTGGCGAACGCAGCTACGATTCCGGCTGGCACAGCGTTGGCTATCCTGGCCTGCGCCCTTACAACCAATACGCGCCCGCCGAACTTCGGACCCGCAAAGTCGACGTGAAGCTCGCTCCCGGTCTTCGCGTCGGCTATGTCATGGGCCCAGGCGATCTCGTCCCCGAAGCAATGGAGGGCATGGGCATCACCCCGCACATTCTTTCCAGCGCCGATCTCATCTCCGGAGATCTCAGCTCTTACAATGTCATCGTCATCGGCATTCGCGCCTACTCCGTACGTCCTGAACTTGCCAAGGTCCAACCCCGGCTCGAAGACTTCGTCCGCAATGGCGGAACGCTCATCGTCCAGTATCAGAGCAACAACTTTCCCGCCCCGCTGCCGCTCTCCATGGGCGGCCGTCTCCCCGAGCGCGTCGTCGACGAGCAATCTCCCGTCAAGCTCCTCGATCCCTCGAATCCATTGCTGAATTTCCCGAACAAGATCACCACCGCCGACTTCGACGGATGGGTCGAGGAGCGCGGCCACTCCTTCCTCGATTCCTGGGATCCGGGTTATACCGCACTCACTGAAACCGCCGACCCCGGTCAGGATCCGCAGCGCGGCGGCCTGCTCGTCACACACCCGGGCAAAGGAACTTATATCTACGTCGCCTACGCTCTCTATCGCCAGTTACCCGAGTTAGTGCCCGGAGCTTACCGCATCCTTGCCAACCTTGTTAGTGCCGGAAGAGAACAAAACACCGCGCACTGAATCGCATCGGGGCGCGAAACTGCCCCCTCCTCGACGCCCCGCACTCCACCGAGCATGCGACAGCTAACTTCTTCATTTAAGCGTCCGATATATGAACAGAATGTAAATTCAAAATCCTTTAACAAAGAGTAGACGGCGCCACTTACCTTGTTAAAAGTATGTGAATTAGTCAAATATTCATAAAAATCTGCGAGTGTGAGATACAGACGAAACGCCACAAGCTACGCCAGTATTTTCTGCAATTCTTGTGTGCCCGTTCGTCTGCTTGCGCTCACATTGATCTCACGATGACTTCATCTTCAGTGCTTGTGCGGTGATCACCAAAGGGTGCCAGGGACAAACGGGCGCCCCATACGATTCAACCTGATCTGAGAGGAAAAAAGACGCCCAATGAAATCCCAAATGAAAATGGTTGCCGCTGCAATTCTGGCAGCCAGTCTCGTTGGTTCCAACGCTTACGCCGGTGATCCCCCCGCGCCCGCGAAGAAACACGTAACCAAAAAGCAGCCTCCCAAACCCACCGTCGAAGACCAGATCAACGCTCTTCGTCAGGAATTCCAGGGCCAGATTGATGGCCTGAAGTCTGATCTGGCGGCCAAAGATACTCAGTTGAAGCAGGCCCAGCAGACGGCCGCAGACGCACAGGCCGCTGCACAAAAGGCCGAAGCGGATGCCACTGCGCAGCAACAGGCAACAACCGATAATGCCGCTGCGGTCACCACGTTGCAAAGCACGGTTACGGATCTCAAAGCAAACGCCGTTTCGCTGGCAACGACCGTCTCCGATGAGACCGCCAACATCAAGAAGGCAATCAACAATCCGAGCGTTCTTCACTACAAGGGAGTCAACCTCACTCCAGGCGGCTATCTGGCGGGTGAAACAGTGTGGCGTTCCAAGGCAACCGGCGGAGATATTCCGACCGCCTTCAGTGCCATCCCATATGAGCACGCAGACGCGTACTCCCTCAGTGAGTTCTATGGCAGTGCTCGTCAGTCGCGCATTGCCCTGATGGTCGAGGGCAAGCCCGACTGGGGTACGCTGCGCGGCTACTACGAGGCTGACTGGCTGGGCACCGGCATCACGTCGAACAACAATCAGTCCAACAGCTATGTGCTGCGGCAGCGAGTGCTCTGGGCACAGGCCGAGACAAACAATCATTGGGCATTCACCGGCGGTCAGATGTGGTCTCTCGCGACCGAAGACAAGAAAGGCCTCTCCAACCTCTCCGGCGACATCATGACTCCCCAGACCATAGACCCGAACTATAACGTGGGCTTTGTCTGGACGCGCCAGTACGGCTTCCGTGTAACCAAGACAGGAAAATTCGCTTCATTTGGCGTCGCGGTTGAGAATCCGCAGGTCCTCTACACCGCCACCCTGGCAGGAAACACACCCTATGCAGTGCTCGGCAGCGCGGGTGCCAACGGCGGCAACTATAACGCTGCAGTCAGCACCGTCGCATCGACAACCTATGTCCAGAACTACACGCAGGTGGCTGGAACAACGACCTATCTTCCGGTCTACAACACCGTCACTGCCAACACAAACATCGCAAACTATTCGTTCAACTATGCACCGGACCTCATCTTCAAGCTCGCGCTCGATCCCAAGTGGGGCCATTACGAGATCATCGGAATCGGCCGTTGGGCTCATGAAGAGATCTATCCCGGTGTCACCACTGATATCACGAAATACGGTGGGCAAAAGGACATCGTGACCGGAGCTGCTGTTGCTCCTTCATCGTCCACCAGCGGCGCGTTCAGCAACAGCATCAGCATGGGTGGCATAGCAGGCAGCTTCCGCGTTCCCTTCGCAAACAACAAGGTATCGTTCGGCGCTAAGGGCATGTATGGACCGGGCCTGGGTCGCTACGGAGATACAACCCTTGCAGACGTAACAGCGAGCAGTTGGGGCGGGCTCTCTCCGATCCACAACGGCTCTGGCTTGGGCACGCTTGAGATCAATGCAACTCCTCGTCTGTTGATCTACGCCAATTACGGTATCGACTACGCCAGCCGTGTCGATTGGTCAAGCGCGCTGACGACCACGCTCGGCGGGCCTACAGCAACATTCTGCCCAACTGGGTTCACCTCAGCTTCACAGTGCACCTCGAAGCCTACGGCCGCGCAACTCGCAGCCGGCGGCACATGGGGCGGTCACTGGGGTGCACCTTCGCTCGCCGCGGTGGGCTACGGTTCGCGGCTGACAAGCAACTCGGGTTGCCTCACCAACACGGCTCCCGGCTTCAACGGCGGGTCGACAGGCTACTATCCCGGCGGCTCTTGCGGAGACCAGACGCGGAACGTGCAGGAGTCAACCGTTGGCTACTGGTATGACATCTACAAGGGTGAACACGGCCGTCTTCGCCAGAGCATCCAGTACAGTTACGCGAGCGCTTCGGCTGGTCCGGCGTAGGTGGCATCCAGGCAAAGGGCGTCGACAACATGTTCTGGACCTCCTTCCGCTACTACATCCCATAACCCCGCAGCTTCTCGCGAAACAAAAGGGGCAGTCCTCATCGGACTGCCCCATGTTTTTTGTCAGAAGAGATTTCGACCGATGTCGCTACTCGACCTTCGGCTCGCCCGTCGAAAGAAACGCGACCCCGTCGATGCTTTGTCCCGACGCCAGCACATCCCGCAGCTTCTCGGGATTCGCGCCACTCTGCTTCGTAGCTGATTGAATCAGCTGCATCGCTGCCAGGGGCGTCGTTGAAGACGACAGCCGAAAAATCCACGGCACGTTCGTTGACGTCAACATCCTGTCCTCGCTGAGCGCGACCACCGGCACAAACGCCTTCAGCGCGAGTTGCTCCGCCAGGTGCGCAGCGTCCCGATCCAGCGCCAGAATCGCCAGCGCGTGTTCATCCACAAGCGCGTGCACCAGTTGCGTCGATGCCGCACCCCAGTTCTGATCGCTGGCGACGGGAAGCAACGTCCATTGCCTGCCCGGCCCAATCGCACCGCGAAGCTGCGCCTGCATCTCCGCCGATTGCGCCACCGCGTCAGCATGAGGTCCGAACAGCACGACTTTTATCGGACCCTCCGGTAGGTCTGGCCGATGCGGCCCCGAGTATGTCACGCCATCCTCGCCAACTCGCGCATAGGGTGCGTTCGATTGTCCCGGCGACCTCATGCCGTCCATCCGCGCAAGCGGAGTTGGCCGCGCCGCAGGCGCCATTGTTGCCACCCGATACGAAATCGTCCCGTCGTGCACAGTGCCGAGATACAGGGGCGCCACGTTCTTCTGGTTCGGATCGAAGATCATGTGTCCGGTCACGCCGTCATATTCTTCAATGTCCGCAAGCGCATCATGAATTCGTGCGCGATTCAGCCCCGCCTTGCAGATCGAACCCAGCAGCGCGTTCATCGCGTCATAAGCCAGCGATGCAAACTGCTCCGGCTTCTCGTGAAACCGCGCCTCAAAGCGCGAGTTGAAATCGAGCCACTTCGGATCGCTGCGCGTTGGGTCATAGGGAAATACCGCCTCAAATCCCTCTGCCGCGTCGCCGGCCTCGCTCAGCAACTCCGGACCCAGCGTGCGATACGACCCAAACACGCGCTGCTTCATTCCCAGCGCCTTCATCTGCTTCAGAATGTTTGCCGCTGGTATCTCATCCGCCCACAGAACAATTGCGTCCGCACGCGACGACTGAATGATCTTCAGCGCTCGCGTAAAATCCGTGTCCCCGGGCAGAAACTTCTGCTCAATCACCACGGGATGTCCAAGCCGCCGCGACGCATCACGAAACTTCAGCACGCCAAAACGCCCGTAGCGGCTGTTCACACGCAACAATGCAACGCGCTTCAACCCAAGCTCCGAATAGATGTGCCGCGCTAACGTCAGTCCCTGCACGCGGTCATCCTGCACATCCGTGAAGTACCACGGAATATAGGTCTCTGGAATCGTCGGATCCGTCGATGCCGAATTGACAATCGGAATCTCGGCTTTCAGCGCAACCCGCAACGCGATGTGCGTCGACTCGGAGCTGATGGAGCCAAACATCGCCCAGTCTTGATCGTCGTACACCATCTTTACAACTTCGTTCGACGCCGAGCCCCAAATCGTTGGATCGGTGGCGCGGTCGTCTCCATACACGGCCTTCGCCTGCCAGTTGTCGTAGTCGTTATGCAGCATCAGCTTGAACGGCTTGCCGCCGTACCCGCCGCGCGCATTCGCTTCCTCCACTGCCAATTGCGCGCCATGCAGCATACGCAGTCCAAACACCTGCTCCGGGCTGTGCTCGATCGGGCCGAAGAAACCGATACGCACTTCGGTCAGGTCCTTGGGTTCCGGAATGTCCCGACCCGCGCCCGTATAGATATTCGGATGGATGTAATTCAAGTCGTAAGGCGCGGCGAACTTCGAATAGGGGCTGAGGTCGCTCGGCTCGCCCGCATACGGCGTAACGACCCGATCCTTCGGCGGTCCCGGCGGATGCGCCCCGCATTCACAGGTGCTACTCTTCGCTGCTTCCTGTCCCGCCAAACTCGCCGTTGTGCCGGCGACCAACACGCAGGCCGCCACCATCAACCATGCCTTACTCATCGCACCGCTCCTTACTTCGCCGTCTTCTCGGTACGAAACATCGCGATTGCTTCAATCTCAATCAGCAACTCCGGCCGGCACAGATGCGCCTGGATTCCCGTCGAAGCGGGCAGCGGATCAAGCCCCTGCTCCTTAAAGAAAGCGGTGCGCTCTTCGTTGAACGCGTCGTAATCGCGATCGATATCGCGCAGGTAGCAACTGGTGCGCACAATGTCGTGCCACGTGCAGCCTTCGCTCTCCAGCAGGCCGGTAATGTTGTCCAGTGTCCGCTTCATCTGCGCGCGAAAATCGCCGATATGGACGCTCACGCCGTTCTCATCGATCGATGCAGTGCCCGAAATCAGCAGGATCGTCAGTCCATTCAAATCAATCCGCATGCCCCGCGAAAAAGAACTCGGCTTGGCGTAGGCATAGGCTTCGTTGAGCACGCCATGATTTGTCATGGCGCGCTTTTGGATCGGTGCGTGTGCGATGGTCTCCAAAATCTCTGATAAAGCAATCATGTCTTTATGGCTCCTTATGGCTGATGAATCCCGTGACTTAAACCCTTGGCAGTGGCAACCCAGATGTCGCTGCCCTGAAAATCAATTCCCAAAACATAGTTGTGCGCCGGCGCCGTGCTCACGGCGACGGACGAAACCTCCCCTTTTGCATCGCGAACCGTCATCTCCGGCTTCCCTGTAGTAAGAGACGGACGGTAGACAGCCCAGTTGACGCCGTCGTAATAGACAAGTCCTTTGTCGGTGCCAAACCACGCACGTTTGGCGTCCACGCCTTTCACGACATTCGTAAAGTTCGAGGGAAGCCCGCTGTCTTTAGTCAAGAAGTTATGCCAGTAGCGGCCGTCGTACCGGCTGTCGCCGAAGTACGTAGCCACCCAAAGAATATTATCCACATAACTCACCGACGTCGTAACCTCGTGGATTAACCCCTGATCCTTGAACAGCACCATCTCCGTCTCGCCGTCAGGATCTTCGTACTTATCCCAGATCTTCTTCTGCTGGTCGTACTCCAGCACCCCGCTGCCCCAGACTGCGTAGTACACCTTGGTCGGAGTGGCTGCGACGCCATACACCCAGATCTCGACCATCGGCGTGTTGCGTTCGTTGAAGAGCGACCACTGCCCGGTATGGAGATCGAGCTTGCATCCACCCGCAGCCGTCGCCACCCACACATTCTCGCCCTCCACAGACACGCCATACACCACGTCGTTGCTCAATCCCGAATTCAATTGCGTGTAAGTGTCAATCCGCCCACCGGAGACGCGGCTCAACCCGCCCATCGTCCCGGCCCACACATCCCCCGTGCGCTTGTCGAGCGCCAGCGACAATACCGCGCGATGCGCCAGCCCGTCCTTCGTCGTGAAAGTCTTCCACTGGTGATTCTCGTAAAGCCCGAGCCCGTTCTCCGTCCCAGCCCATATCCGATCGCCATCGACCAGTACGCTGAACACGTGATCATCCGGCAGCCCATTCGCCGTCGTAAAATTCTCAAACCGGAAGCGCGGCATTGCAGGTACCGCGGTCTTCGCAGCGGGGCTCGCAGCTTTGTGAACTGTTGGAGCGGCACCTTTTGCCTGCGCCGCTATTATGGCCGGCACTCCCAGAGACATCCACGTCGCTGCGATTATCAGAATTGCTTTCATCGCGTCCTCAGGTACTCGATCAGATCGTTGAGTTCATCTTTGGTCAGGTCGTTGGTCCGGCCATGCTTGTCCTGGGGATTGAAAACCGTCCAGATCTGCTCCAGCGTTGCCGCAGAACCGTCATGCAGGTACGGCGCCGTAATGGCGATATTCGTCAACTGCGGCGTATCCAGCAGGCTCGTGTTGTCGGTCAACTTCTTCGTGCCGACGTCAAAGGACTTCAGATTTGTTCCTTTCGGGCCGCTGTGGCAAAACACGCAGCGATTCGCCTCCGGTATCGGATTCCCAAACTTGTCTTTCTCGCGCGCGAATAACTCGTGGCCCCGCTCCTGCGCTGCCGTCAACTCACCGCCTGGCAACCGCCACCGATTCGGCCGGGGCGGCAAGCTCCGTACATATACCACCAGGTCGGTCAGTGTCAGATCGTCGTAATTCTCAGCACGCCAGAAATACTTCTCCGTCCGCGGTCCACACTCCGTCGGCAGATTCGGATTCCCGCCATTCCACTTGAACGGCTCCGTATCCTTCACATCTTCAATTGGCCGATTGTCAACAATATCGCGGCCAAACCCGTCCGGCTCCAAGTCCCACTGCAGTCCATCAAACGTCGAGTCGATGTGGCAATTTGCGCAGCCGATCTGCCCCTGAAAGGAATAGCGCGCGGTGTAAAACGTCTGCTCTCCGTGACGCAGAACCGACATCTTCTTCGGTCCGACAAGAGCAATCGTGGATGCCACTCGATCAGTCTTCGTATCAATCACGCTGATCGTGTCTTCCAGGCGATTCGCCACCAGCAACTTCGTCCCATCTTTCGTCAGCGCCACGCCCCGTGGATCGTGGCCCACCGCAATCCGCCCCACCACATAATTGGCACTCGCTGACATATCTTGCGCGTTCGACCCTGGATGCAAACGTGCAAATCTGATCAGGCGCGGAACGTCGACGACGGTCACCATCTCCGATCCGCCGCAGGTGATGAACATCCGCGACTTGTCCGGCGTGATCGCAACCCCAAAAGGCCGCGCCGCGTAGCGCTCCAGCTCATCCAGCGGCACTTCCAACGGCTTGCCAACATCCGCGCCAAACAGCGTCAGCGTGTCCGCGAACGCCCCGCCATGCTCCAGATGCGCCAGCGGCACCAGGTTCTTCGGATGCATAGTCGCGGCGACGCCCAGCCGTCCATCCGCCGAAAACGTCACATGAAAGCCGTGCGCGATATAGGGCAGCGCAATGCGCTCCGCGACCACCGCGCGCACCGCGTCAATCACCGTGATCTCCGAAGCCGGCGCCGTTCGATGTGCCGTTGCATTCGGATACACGTGTGTCACATAGAGCCGGTTTCCATCCGGCGAAGGTGTGATGTAGCTCGCGCCGCGCCCTGCAGCCAGCCGCTTCTCTTCCACGCCGGTATTTGCATCCAGCACCGCAACGTCGTTGGAGATGCGGTTCGCCACAAACAGGTGCTTGCCCGCACGATCCTCCGCCACACTCGAAGGCTCCGCGCCCACCGGCCACGTTGCCGCAACCTCCAGCGTCTTGGTGTCGATTACTGAGATCGTGTCATCCCATGAGTTGGCCACGAACAACCGATCGCCCTTCGGCGAAAACGAAAATCCCCGCGGCACACGGCCGACCTCGATTGTCTTGACTAGCGCGTAGCCCTTCGCGTCCAACACTTGTACCTGCGCGCTCTCCTGGCACAGCACGAAGAGCCGCGTTCCATCCGGCGAGAAAAGAATCTCCACCGGCGACGCATACTCCAGCCGTTCGCCTGTACGTCCGTTCGCCACAGATGCGCGCGCACGTCCGCCCGCTCCACACACACGAACCCAGCGCCATCGCACACACGACGGCCAGTGCGCTCACCGCACCACCCGCTGCGTTGTGCCCGCGCCGATTCACTTCGGCTCCTCCACCGTCAGCACGCGATCCACGCTCTGCTTTTCAAGTGTCTGCTCGCGCCCACTCGGCCACTTCACCACAATTTTGTCGATTGCCGTAGCCGCGCCGAGTCCGAAATGCAGCCGCCCATCGTCCTGCGAGAGATATCCGGATCCGGCAACTCGCTCCGCCATCCAGCGCCGGTCGCCTGCATCCACTTCAACCCGCGCGCCAATGCCATCGCGATTGCTCTTCGTTCCAACAAGCTTGATCGCAACCCAATGCCCGGTATTGGTCGAGACGTTGTGAACCAGCATCCCTTTCGCTCCAAGATTCACGAGGAACGCATCGACCTTGCCGTCGTTGTCGTAGTCCGCAAAGCACGCCCCGCGCGCCACCGTGCGCTCGCTGAGAACCGATCCAGCGCCCTCTGAGACATCCGCGAAACGCCCGTTGCCGAGCCCGCGAAACAGCGTGTGCTCCTGCGGGATCAGGTGAATCAGCCCGCCGTGAAAAATCAAAATGTCCGGATAGCCATCGTTGTCGAAGTCGTAGACGCCCGTACCCCAGCTCACATACTGCGCGTTCGTCTGTGACACTCCATTCGAAGCACCGATATCTTCAAATCCCTGTTTGCCGCTATTACGGAGCAGTCGGTTGTAGTGCCCGTCGGTCACCCACAAATCCAGAACGCCTCGCCCCTCGAGATCGGTAAATACCGGCCCCATCGAAGAAGTCGATTCACCGTTCTGCCCAAACGCCGTGCCCGTGTCGTTGGCAACTTCCTCGAATGTGCCGTCATGCTTGTTGCGAAAGAGAAAATTTTCCGTGCGGTCATTGGCGACGTAGATGTCGTCCCATCCATCGTTGTCGAAGTCCGCCGCCGTCACGCCCATCGTCCGGCCAACAAACGCGCCGATCCCCGACTTCTCCGTCACATCGGTAAACGTGCCGTCGCAGTTGTTGTGGAAGAGCTTGTTCGTCTCGCCCTCGTAATCGAGCGGTCCCGGATAATTGTCAGCCGCGTAAAACGCGCGATACTTGGGATCGAATTTCACGTAACGCCCGACAAACAGATCGACGCATCCATCCCTGTCGTAATCAAGCCACGTCGAACTGATCGCCCACCCGTCAACCTTGATCCCGGCCTTCGCCGTTACATCGGTGAAGTGGCCGTTGCCGTCGTTGTGGTACAGAATCGTCTTTCCGTAGCCCGTCACCAGCAAATCGACAAACCCATCGTTGTCGTAGTCCGCCGCCGTAACCGCCACCGCATACATATCCGGATCCAGCCCGGCCTGCTCCGTGACATCCGTAAAGTGTCCGTCTCCGTCATTGCGATAAAGATGATTGTGCGGCGGCGGCACCGGCTTGTCCTTCAGCGGATAAGGATGCATCGAATCATCGAGCGGCCTTCCGTTTACCACGTACAGCGAAGGCCGGCCCGAATTGTTGTAGTCAATCCACACGCACCCCGCCCCCGTCCCTTCCAACAGCGAACCGAGTTTGGCCGATCCAAAGCTGTGGGTGTAATTGATCCCCGCCTTCGCGCTTGCATCTTCAAAGCGAATCGTCGACTTGGCGCCAGGAATCGTTTGCGAGCCAGCTACCGCCGAGGTGGAAGGAGGCGCGCTGGCCGTCTGCGCCGCCGCAATGGAGGCCGTGCTCAACAAGAAAAGAAAAGTGCGGTATGACACTCAGTTGCCTCCCCGCTGCAAGGTCTGCGCCGATCCCGTCAAATCCACGGGCGTCGTCGTGCGCAGCAGAACTTGCGGGCACGCGATTCTCCGATGCGTGCTCCGGCCCTGCATGGCACCCCACGCAAATTCGCTGCTCCCCGCGCCGTATCCAGAACCATCCATGCTCCTGCCGCAGAACGGAACCCTTCGCATCCAGCAGCACAAACCGGATTGCCCGATCCGCCGGCGCCTTCACAAAAAACGATCCATCGTCTTCAATAGGAGCCGTACCCATCGCCACCGCATGCCCGTCCGCATCTTGCCTTTCCAATCGAACGGTCGCAGGCACACCCTTCAGCGCGCCATCACGTGAAACCCGCGCATCCAGCGCCAGCAAATTCGCATAATCCCAGTCATGCAGCGCGGAGGGATGCCGCCTCGGCCGCTCGTGCGCTGCCGCCACCACTGGCTCGACAAGATTCTCGCCGCTCTTCGCAAGCACCATCTGCATCGCTGCTGCTCCCGGTCTCCAAAGCTTCAGCGCAAATTTCGCATTCGCGGAATCGCGCGCACTCACCAGCCACTCGCCCGTCGCGGTCTCCGCGATCGCCCCTGCGTAATCGCCGCGCGGAGCCGCCACTCGTTCTTCATGCGCCAGCGGCGAGGTGAACCGCGCCAGTGATGCACCGTGCGTAAACACCACATCGCCGGACTTCAGTTGCCTTCCAGCCCACCGCGCGCCGGCAGCATCATTCGCTGGATGATCGCAGCGATAAGACTCCACTCCCGATCCATCGGAATAAACCAGGAACATCTCCGGCATCGTGCCTTCACCCAGCGGAAATCCCGCCTCGAACAAGATGCGTCCGTCCGCCAGCACATCCGCCGGCACCGCACTGGCACTCATGTAGGTCAGCGGAAGCAAAGCTTTCGTGCCTGCGGGTTCAATCTCGTCGAGCGCCTTTGACTCCATCAGACGTGCCGACTGCAATTGAAATCCCTGCGACGTACGAAGCGCATAAACGAACCGCCATCCCGGCAGATACAGCGGACGGATCGCGTCGGCCGAACCTGAAGTAACCTGCCGCAACTTGTGCTCGTTGAGCGTCAGTTCCCAAATCTGCCACGGATCGCCGGTCGCCTTCTTCCCGGCAAACAACACACTGCCACCGTCGAACGAAACGCTCGCGTCCGCGCTCGCCGCAAACTCCGGCACCAGCGGCCCCGCCTTGCCGTCGTGAATCAGCAGCAACTGCGCGCCTTTCGGGAAACGTTCCCCTGCTCGCAGCGCGGCCAGCGGCTCATATACTGGCGCTGCCGTTACGATCACGTCAGACCCAATGGATTGTGAGATAGGCGGCGCGAACCCACACGTCGCAATCAGCAATATGCTGCAGATCGTAACCCCGGCCACTCTGAAACCAACCTTCATCCAACTGTCTCCAGGGTCCGGGCGGGCGCCGCCGTTCCGCGTAACGCAATATACGGTTCGATCGACGCCATCATCTCGTCGAACTCCGCAAAACTCAGCGACTGCTCGCCATCGCTCCACGCCTTCTCCGGTGTGGGGTGCACCTCGACGATCAGCCCGTCTGCGCCCGCAGCCACGCCAATCCGTGCCAGCGACGGAACCAGTTCGCGAAGCCCGCATGCATGGCTCGGATCTGCAATCACCGGCAGATGCGAAATCTGCTTCAGCAACGCGATCGCCGCCACGTCAAATGTGTTGCGCAGAGTTGAATCAAATGTGCGAATCCCGCGCTCACACAGAATCACATTGGGATTGCCATTATCCAGGACAATCTGCGCTGACTTCATCAGATCGCCGACCGTGGCCATCATCCCGCGCTTCAGCAGGATCGGCTTGCCTGACTTCGCCGCCGCTTCGAGCAGCGTGTAGTTCTCCATGCTGCGCGAGCCGATCTGCAGAATGTCCGCATACTCAGCCACCAGCGGCACATCGTCTTCGCTCATCACTTCGGTGACGATCGCAAGACCGGTTTCTGCGCGAGCCTGCGCGAGCATCTTCAGCCCAGCGAGACCATGACCCTGAAATGCATAAGGAGAACTGCGCGGTTTGAAGGCGCCGCCGCGAAGAATTTGCGCGCCACGCTGCCGCACATGATGAGCTGTAGTGAGGAGCTGCTGCTCGGTCTCAACCGAACACGGCCCAGCCATGGTGATGAAGTCGCGGCCACCAATTTCGAGGTCCAACACCCGCACAACTGTCTGCTGGTGTTTGTCGCTCTTCAGTACATCACTTGCCTCGGCAAATCGTTCCTGCCAACTTGCGCGCACCCGCTGCGCTCCAATCCGGGGAAGCGTCAGAGTACCGCCCGCGGTACGCCCTCGCCTCCATCCAAAGGTGGAGGTGCAGAATCAGCAACTTACCGCCCCCACCACTCTTGTTGTAAATGTGAGCAGGATCACTTGTCTGTGACGGATAAACTTGACTGCATCGCAAGGAGAGCGCCTGATTGCTTCACTGGATCACAAAGTTTCTACAGTTGCATGTGATCAGCCACCAAATACTTCGCAGCGAATTTGTTCAGGAAAAGTGAGAATCTGGACGCTGCATAGCCAAAAAGGGGCGAGACTAGCTGCCACAAGCCATCGGCGGAGGCGAAAAACCAAACGCCCGATCGACAATCCCCGCCACGCCCAGAGCCATCTCATCCTCAAATGGTCGCGCCGCAATCTGCACCCCAATCGGCAGCCCCTCCGGCGAACGACCCACCGGCACCACCGCCGCCGGCGCACCCAACGTATTAAACCACTGCGTGTACCGCACGGCGTCGAGATACTCCACCGTCTGCCCGTCGATCGTCCACTTACGCTCGCCATGCTTCCATGCCGGCACACTCGCCACCGGGCAAAGCAGCACGGGAAACTCACGCATCTCTTCGAGCGTCTTCGCGCGCAGCAGATCCATCTCCGCCCACGCATTCAGCAGTTCCGTCGCAGTCAGCGGACCCGTCCTCTCCGCAATTTCAAGAAACTCGCGGAAAATCGGACTCAGCTTTTCTCGCCCGCCGCGAACCTCAGGCTCATAGAACATCGCTCCGCACTGCACAAAAAACGTCCACCACAGCTTGCGCAACTGCTCAAGCGTCCGCGGCCGGAAAGGCTCGACGCAAAACCCTGCGTCGCGCAATGCCTCAGCAGCCGCACGCACCGCTGTACGCGTCTCCGCAGTCACCGGCGTCAGTCCATCATCTTCGAAGAAACCAATCCGGTACTTCCGAAGCTCCGAATCGCTCAGCTCGCGGAGTTCTACAGGCGGGCTCGCGGGATCGGCATCATCCTGTCCGCTCAGCGCGCGGAACATCAGATCCACATCCGCCATCGTCCGCGCCATCGGCCCAATCGCTCCCAGTGTCGAAAACGGCCCTACGCACGGCGGCAAATGCCCACGCCCCGGAATGCGGCCTGGCGTCGGCTTCAAGGAACAGATCCCGGTAAAGTGTGCAGGCACCCGCACCGAACCTCCGCTGTCGGAACCAAGCCCAGCCGCCGACATGCCCGCGGCAATCGCTGCCGACTCGCCGCCGCTTGATCCGCCCGGCGTCCGCTCCAGGTCCCATGGATTCCGCGTCTGCCCATGCAGCAGGTTCGCCGTCTCATACGCCATCAGGAATTCAGGACAATTCGTCGTGCCCAGTATCAGTGCACCCGCCGCGCGCAGCCGCGCCACCACAACCGCATCCTCGCGCGGAATCTCTCCCTTATGATTCAGGCTTCCGATCTCGCATTTGAATCCAGCCGTCGCGATCGACGACTTCACCGTCACCGGCAGCCCGTGCAGCGGCCCGCGTGCATTGGCAGGTGCGACGTCCATCGCCCGCGCTTGCTCGCGCACCCGCTCCGCATCGAAGTCCGCAAACGCGTTCAGCTGCGGATTCAGCCGCTCGATCTGCCGGATGTGCGCCTCGGCCAGTTCCATCACCGAGATCTCGCGCGCCCGCAGCATCTCCAGCTGCCGCACCGCCGGTTCAAGAACCAGTTCACTCATCGCGCGTACTTCACGGAAATATTCCAACAAATCTGTCATCCTGAGCGAAGTCGAAGGATCTGCGGCTGCACTTACATCCCTGCGTGCCGCCCTGTTGTTAATCGTCGTGCCATTACCGCCTGCGCTAACCTGTCTGGCTCACGGCGTGGCCGCTTGCTTCGGCAGAGCGACCGCATCATCCGCTGGCGTAGACGGCATCAGCTTGTAATCAAACCGATACGACCGCACCGGCTCGCCCGAGTCGAACCGATCGTTCCACTTCAACTGGTAATCAATCGCGTCGGCATCATCCGGAAACTGCTCGCCGGCCGGATATGGATACGTGCTCATCTTGTGGAACGGCAGTTGCGCCACCGTGAACGGCATCGCATCCCACCAGTCCATATCCTTCACATACCCGTTGGCGTAGAAGAAGTAGTCGCGCTTCCAGTGTGGTGGCAGCGCCGGCAGCTTCGTCGCGTCAAACTCCGTCGCAATCTCCTCGCCGCTGCCGAAAATCGCATAGCGGTCATCCACGCCCTTCACCAGCTCCGTTACATCCCCCAGGTGCGTGTAGTTTCCGCGCTGATGCTGGAAGGGCCCCGTCAAGCTCACGCGATCATAGTCATAATCCAGATCGCCCGGGCTCCTCCCGTCAATCTGCGTCGGATACCCGCGGAATCGCTCCGTCGCCAACGCGAGCGGCACCTCCGTCGCGCGCGTCTGTGCCTCCGCATTGTTGTCGATCAGCACCTGGTCCCAGTAAATTTCCAGATTGCTGACCAGCCGAATCTTGCGTGTTCCCACGGGGAGCTTCCCCGTCAGATCCACAACAATCGTCCGCTCCAGTCCAGCCGGGAATCCCGCCTCACCCGGAATCGTCATCCACGTCCCATCCGGCCGCTCCGCTTCCACGTATGGCGAAATCGGCTTGATCCCCGCCTGCCATGCCGAATAGAGCGATGTTGCGCTGAAGTAGTTCACGTACCCGGTCATCAAGAGCTTTAGCGGAGCGCTCGTATTCAATTCGCCCAAATCCAGCGTCAGCGAATGCAGGTTGGCAAACCCGTCATATGGAGTAGCCGTAAATCCACTCGCAAACCGGTGATCGCGCCGACTCAACACGTCGAGCACATCGCGCCCCTCGCCATCCCACGCCCCCATCGGCAGCCGCGCGCCCTTCGATGCAACCACGCGCCCCGAAGCAAACGGAGGATCGTCGAGGAACCGTTCATCTGGATTCACCTCCACATCCTCCGGATGATCCACCGCCACCAGCCGCAACTGGTCGATGTAATTCACCTCTTCCATCGGCTCGATGAATCGCAGGCTCAGCTTCCCATCCACGCTCGCCAGCCGATCGCCATCCACCTTGATCCACTCGCCCGAGTTCGGAATATTCTTCCGCGTCGGCGTAAACCAGTGCCCCACCACCGCCGCACCAATCACATCGGTGACGAGTTTGTACTTGTGCCCATCCCACGCAAACAGCACCGGGCACGAACTCCCGCGCCGGTCCGCCTCTTTCATCGCAATCACCTGCGTATGCGGCAGGTCGATCTCGTCCTGCAGAATTCCTGTCGGCCACAAAATGCGCAGCAGGTCAATGTGGTCCGCCTCGCCCAATCCGACGAGCAACTGCGGCGGAGCCTGCGTCGCCAATCCCGACGCACCCGCCAACTCCCACTTCTGCCACTGTCCATTCGCAAAGATCTCTACCTTCGAGCCGATGGCAGTCTTGTTGTCCGCGTAACCGCTCAAATCCAGCCGCACAAAGTGATTCTTGTTCGCTCCCACATTGCGGAGCAGCACCGGCGCCGCATTCTCCTGCGTAACGATCAGGTCCGGCGCTCCATCGCCATCCACATCCGCCGCAATTAATCCCCGCGGAGCCTTCAACACCACGCTGTCCAGCCCCAGCGCGTGGCTCACATCCTCGAAAGTTCCATCGCCCTTGTTGCGAAATACCTTCACCCGCGGTCCTCGCATTCGTCTCCACAATCGCCGCGAGATCAATCCATCCATCGTTGTCGATATCGACTGCGGTCAAGCCCCATCCACGAATCGCACCCTGCAGCGGCAGCGGCACGGGCTCGAATCGCCGCCCCACATTCTGCGGCCCGGCCACGTTGCGCCACAGCGTCAGACCCGGCGGCCCAACATGGGTCACCGCAATATCCATCCATCCGTCCTTGTCGTAATCAAGAACGGCAATGCCCTCTGTCGGCGGAAGCTTCTCTCCCTCGTACAGCGCCTGCTGCGGATATTTCCCCTCTCGCGGATTCACGAACAAAACCGGCGCTGCCCCGTCTCCGGTCACCGCAATGTCAACGGCGCGATCGTTATTGAAATCCGTCAGGATCGCACTCGCGGATTTTCCCGCGCCGCCCAATCCAGTTTCCGCAGTCCATTCCGTAAACGTCTTGTTCCCGTTATTTCGCCACAGCACATTCGGCGCATCGCCGTCCTTCAAAGGCGCGCCTGTTAAAAACAAATCAAGGTCTCCATCATGGTCGTAATCCACAAACGTGATTCCCGTCGGCTTGTTCCGCACGGCCAATCCCGCCTCCGCCGTCACGTCTTCGAATTTGCCCTTGCCCAGATTCCGAAACAGCCGAACACCATCGTCCAGCGCCACCGCCAGATCGTTCAGATTGTCTCCGTCGAAATCACCCACTGAGCACGCCACAGCGTGTCCCGCAGCCTTTAGGCCAGCAGCCACCGCATCCACATCCTCAAACTTGCCGTCACTGCCCCGATGCAGCACGCGAATAGCCTGCGCTCCGGATTCCATCAGCACCAGGTCCATCTGCCCTGACCCGGTCACATCCAGCATGCAGGCGCCACCAGTCTCCTTTGATGAACTCTTCGGACCGATTGTCTCCGCCACCAGCTTCACCGGAATCATCGCCCGCTGCCGCGCCTGCGGCTCCTCCACCGGCGTCACCGTTGAGTAGTGCCCCTGCTCGCCATACGCCAGCCCGATCGCCGCCGAAACCTTCGTGCTCGTCATGTGCTGGAACAGCTTGAAGTGCTCCTTCGCCGCATCCTTGTCGCCCACTGCCTGGAGCGCCCGCGCCAATGCAAACTCCGACGACGCATGCAATGGCTGAATGGCCAACGCCTGCTTCAGCACCTCAACGGCCTTGTCGAACTGCTTCATCTCGCGGTAGCAGACGCCCTCGAAGTAATACGAATCCACATCGCGAGGATCGAGCTTCACCGCCTGCTGAAAACTCTTCAACGCATCGTCGAGTTCGTTGTCCGCGTGCTGTGCAAGGCCCAGGTTGTACCACGCCTGCGGACTGTTCGGATCGATTGCAATCGCCGCCTGCAGTGCCTTCTTGGCGTCATCAATCTTCTGCAGCGTCAGCAGCGCGATGCCGTCATTGATCGCCGCTTGCGCCAGCTTCGGATCCTTCTTGAACGCCTCGGCGAATGCCTGCTCCGCTTTTTCGGTAAATTGCTGTCCCATCAGCGCTACGCCGCGATTGTTCAGTCGCACCGCATCAGCGTTGAAGCGCGCCTGCGCTCCCGCCATTGTCGCGACTGCGAACGAAAATACTGCCAGGAACCCGCAAGATTGCATCCACTTTCTGCTCAAATCACACTCCATCGCGGCCAGCCACAAACGCTCCGACCTCGCCATGCCACATAACCATCCAGTGTATGCGAGTGCTGCAGCCACCCGCAGCAACCCGCCTCCAGCCCTGTATCTCGCCAGCGTCCTCGACAGTTCTTCATGCGGTACAGGGACGCCATCTCAATAGGCACCACAGCCACAAAGACCAAATCGCTATACTGACCACTGTGAGCCAATTCAGCGAAACCATCGACTGGCGCGACTTTCTGGATCGCCCTCCGCTGTGCGCGCCATCGCCGGACACCGTCTCATCGCTTGTCCGCCGCCCGATTCTCGTCACTGGTGCTGGCGGTTCCATCGGGTCCGCGCTGGCGCTGCGTCTCGCATCCGCCGGTGCTCGCACCATCCTTCTCGAATCCTCTGAAAGCAGCCTCCACGACCTTCAGCAGGACTTTGCAGCCGCTGGTGTGACTGATAATGCGCGCGTTCTATCTCGGCAACGTCGCGGACCGTGCACTCCTCGACGAGATTTTCGCGATTCACCGCCCGCGCGTCGTCTTCCACACCGCTGCCTTCAAACACGTTCCCCTCATCGAAGAGCAGCCCCTGGCCGCCATCGCCAACAACATCTTCGCCACCGAAACACTCATCACCGCGGCCCGCGCTCACAGCGCTCGCGTCATCCTGCTTTCCACCGACAAGGCCGTCGCTCCCGCCTCCATCATGGGTACGACCAAACGAGTCGCCGAACGACTCGTCCTCGATTCGGGCGGAACCGTCCTCCGCCTCGGCAACGTCCTCGCCTCCCGCGGCAGCGTCACCGAAGTCTTTGCCCGCCAAATCGCCGCAGGTCTTCCGCTTACCGTCACCGATCCTGCGGCGCGCCGCTACTTTCTCACCATCACCGAGGCCGTTGATCTGCTCCTGACTGCAGCCGCTGAGCCGCGGTCGCCAGCTCTTCTCGCTCCACAACTCCCGGCACCGCACTTCATCGCCGACCTTGCAAGATTCATGGCTCACTCGCTCGCGCCAAACCGCGAGGTCGCACTCGAATTCACTCGCCTTCGCGCTGGTGACAAGGAGTCCGAGCAGTTCTGGTCCACGAACGAAACACCGCACTCCGCAAATGCAAATGGCCTCATCTACATCGACTCGCCGTTAATCGCGCGAGACCAACTCCAGAGTCTGCTCGCCATTTTGCGGGAAGCCGTTCAAGCACGTGATCTCTCCGCTGTGATCCCCGCCCTCCGTGTCCTCGTACCTGACTACACCCCGAGCGATGCCGTTCACACGCCGATCCACCGCGCACTTGCAGGCTTTCGATGAGTAAGCCACGGAAATCCAGAAGAAAAATCGCTGTCGTTACCACGTCGCGAGCCGATTACAGCCACCTCTACTGGCCCCTTCGCGAACTCGCTGCGGACGCTGCCATCGAACTTGGCGTCATCGCCCTCGGCCCGCATCTCTCTCCAGAATTCGGCAACACCATCGCCGAAATCGAACGCGAAGGCTTCCCAATCAAGGCGCGGATCGAGTGCCTCCTCAGTTCCGACACCGATACCGGCATGGCCAAAACCATCGGCGTCGCCATCCTCTCGTTTAGCCGACACGCTCACTACATGGCGTCCCGACCTCATGCTCCTCATTGCGGATCGCTACGAGATGATGGCCCCGGCCAGCGTCGCCGCTCGCCCTGCGAATTCCGATCGCCCACATCGAAGGCGGCGAAGTCAGCCAGGGCGCCATCGACGACCAGGTCCGCAACGCTCTCACCAAGCTCGCCCACATCCACTTCACGTCGACTGAGACGGCCCGCCGCCGCGTCATCGCCATGGGCGAAGAACCCTGGCGTGTTCATCACGCCGGAGCTCCCTCCCTCGATCATCTACGCCGTTCAGAACTTCTCGACCGAACCGCACTCGAATCTCGCCTCGGCCTCGCACTTCAACCGCCTACCATTCTCGCCGCGTGGCACCCCGTCACCATCCTGCGCGATACCAATGCGGAAGCCGATGCCCTCTTCGCAGCACTCGCTCAAGCCCCCGGCCAGCTCATCTTCGTGTACCCCAACGCCGACGCCGGGAGCCATGCGCTTATCGAACGCACCCGCGCTCTTGCCGCTTCACGCCCCGAGACGCACGTCTTCGTCAATCTCGACGCGGTCACGTACTGGAGCCTCCTCGGCCAGGTTGACGCGATGATCGGCAACTCCTCCAGCGGCATCATGGAAGCGGCTTCCTTCGCACTCCCCGTCGTCAACGTGGGCATGCGCCAGCAAGGCCGCGAGCGCGCCCGCAACGTCCTCGACGTCCCGGCCGATACCGCAGCAATCACCGCCGCACTCAAGCGCGCTCTCGATCCTGCCTTCCGCAAAAAACTCAGCGGCATGGCCAATCCCTACGGCACTGGCAACGCCGCCAAAACCATCGCCAATGTCCTGACCTCTGTTCCCCTCGAAAACCTGCTCATCAAACAACCCGCACCGCTGACCGTCCCGATCTCACGCTCTCGTGACTTGCTGACCGGTGCGAAACACCGCTGATCCGCTAACTGGAAAACCACGAACGTGATTCCGAACATCCCACTCAGCGCGCCCGACATCACCGAAGCCGAAATCGCCGCCGTCACCGCTGTCCTGCGCACGCCGCACCTCAGCCTCGGCCCGGAACTCGCCGCGTTCGAATCCGCCCTCGCCGAATACCACTCCGTCCCACACGCCGTCGCCGTCAGCAGCGGCACAGCCGGTCTGCACATGGCGCTGCTCACGCTTGGCATCGGTGAAGGCGACGAAGTCATCGTTCCCTCCTTCGCCTTCATCGCCGTCGCCAACGCAGTCCTCCATGTTCGCGCCACGCCCGTCTTCGCCGACATCGATCCCGTCACCCTCAACCTCACGCCATCAACCGTCGAGCGCGTCCTCACGCCGCGAACCCGCGCCATCCTCGTCGTTCACACCTTCGGCATCCCCGCCGACATGCATGCTCTCCGCGATCTCGCCCACGCGACACAATCTCGCGATCATCGAAGACGCCTGCGAAGCAATTGGTGCAGAATTCCACCAACGCCGCGTTGGCAGCTTCGGCGATCTCGCCGTCTTCGGCTTCTACCCCAACAAGCAAATCACCACCGGCGAAGGCGGCGCCGTCCTTGCCCACACTCAAGCCCACGCCGACCGTCTCCGCAGCCTCCGCAACCAGGGAAGAATTCCAGATCCGAACCGCGCCAACGAGGAGAAGAACGTCCAGCGACCGGACCTAGTCGCCGGGATGGAAGACTGGCTCCATCACCCCGACATCGGATTCAACTACCGCCTCTCGGACATCGCCTGCGCCCTCGGCCGGGTTCAACTCAGCCGAATCGGCGAGATACTTGGCCTTCGCCGCGCCGCAGCCGAGCGCTACCATGTTCTCCTCGCCGCCATTCCAGGCCTTGAGTTGCCCCCGCTCACATTGCCGGACTGCACCATCAGCTGGTTCGTCTTCGTCGTCCGCCTGCCAGAATCAGCTGACCGCCCCGAGATTCAGTCCTTCCTCGCGCAACAGGGCATAGGCACCGCCACCTACTTCGCCCCCATCCATCAGCAACCCGCTTGGCGCAACCGCATCGACCAGGCCTCGCTCAACCTCCCGATCACCGAATCCATTGGCGCGTGCACCCTTGCTCTTCCGTTTTTCACCCGGATCACCCCCTCCGAGCAGGAGCGGGTTGCCTTAGCCCTCCGCAAGGGATTGATCTCTCAAAAATAAGCAGTTACGCTCCGAGCCAACCCCATCGGTGCCTCCCTGTCTCAAGCTGCTTTGTCAATTGTCGAGAAATTCTTTTCCCATACACAACCTCTTCCTCGATTGGGTGCATCCTTGTTCAGTGAGGGCGTGCGTATAGGGCTCGGACGCCTTGGAAATACTCTTCCCGCACGCTCATAACAGGCATAGTCATCGACCGTCATACGGATGGGCGAGTTATTGGCGACTTGGCACCGCGCCTCTTTGCCCAGACCGGTTCTCGCTAAACATTCGTTCCCGATGAGGGACTGGCACGACCAGGAATTGATCAAGAAGACAGTTCCCCTTCTCTCGTCGGGTTACTCTCACCCGATATCAAAAGCAGGTTTCATATGGTTGTCAAAACACAAAGCAAAGGTCACGGAGTTACCGGCTTGCACGTCGGCACGGATAACGTCCGCCGTTATTTCCCAAAAGGCACGCAAAACATCGAGCTGCAGCTCGGGCATCTCAGCATCCGATGCGGTCTCAAGCCCGACTTCTGGCAAGGCCAACCCGAAATCTACGATCCTCAGGCTTTGCGCCTGGCTCGAATCGAAAAACCTCCACGGCACGGCCAACCGCGAGGTTCCACTGGCGATGATCCCGGCTGGCAACAACTCCTTCCAGTTGCAACCAATGTCCGTGGCGCCTCGCTCCGTCAAAGCCAAAATGCCACCCGCCTCCGCTGCGTAGATTGCGGATTTACTGCCTATCTCCTCGCAAACGGCGCCAGCCCCCCTTTTGGCGCCGTTCTTCTTTTGAGCCACTATCCTGGTGCCAATCCTTGCGAAGTTCTCGCAAGGGCGAGAGAGCAAGAACCAGGAAGCCCACCGTTTGTGCCCATCCATGGCGCAGTTTCATCGCGGAATGGGTGGGATCCCCGACGATGTGCACCATAATTAATCAATCCCTCCACCGCTTGTTAAACTCATTACAAAATGAACCCCACTCAGCTTGAACAGGCCATCGAGCGCCACTTCGCCGCCGGAGCCTCTGCCGCTAACGATCCTGCCGCGATGGAAGCCTTTCTCGCATCTCCGCGACGCTCTCGAACATGGCGAACTCCGATCCGCATCGCCCGATCCCTCCGCTCCAACTGGCTGGCGCGTCAATGCATGGGTCAAAAGAGGCATCCTCCTCGGCTTCCGCATCGGCACCCTCAAGGACTTCCCCGCTGGCGCCCTCTCCTTCGTCGACAAGCACACCTATCCCGTCCGCCACTTCACCGCCGACGATGGCATTCGCGTCGTCCTCGGCGGCTCGTCCATCCGTGCCGGCGCTTACGTTGCCCGCGGAGTCGTCTGCGTTCCCCCCAAGCTACATCAACACCGGCTCCTGGGTCGATGAAGGCACCATGGTCGACTCCCACGCTCTCGTCGGCTCCTGCGCTCAGATTGGCAAGCGCGTCCATCTCAGCGCCGCCGCCCAGATCGGCGGAGTGCTCGAGCCCATCAACGCCAGCCCCGTCATCATCGAAGACGACGTCCTCGTCGGCGGTAACTGCGGCGTCTACGAAGGCACCATCGTTCGCACTGGCGCCGTTCTCGCCCCCGGCACCATCCTGACCCGCGGCACACCCGTCTTCGATCTCGTCAACGGCACCACCATCCGCGCCACCGCCGAAATGCCACTGATCATTCCTTCAAATGCCGTCGTCGTTCCCGGCTCCCGTCGCCGTGGCAAAAGGCAAGTGCCACCCCAACGCCGAAGGCTGGGGCCTGTCGCTCTATGCTCCCGTCATCGTCAAATACCGCGACGAAAAAACCGACCTCAGCACCACTCTCGAAGACCTCCTGCGCTGACCACTATGATCGACAGCGTCCGTGCGATCAATTCGATCGGGGCATCATGCGAGCCCCGGCCGCGCCGCTGCTCGCTTTGCTACATGGGACTCACGCGCGGTCTCCGGCGCTCGTACAGCCGTCACACGCCGCGCCTGCGCTGTCTGGGGCCGCAACCCCGATCGCGCCCGCTCCTACGCCAATAGATTCTCCGTCCCCACAATCGCGCCCACTCTCGAAGCCTTGCTCTCCTCCGACATCGACGCCGTCTACATCGCCACCCATCCCGACACCCACGCCGATTTCTGCCTCCAGGCCCTCGCTGCCGGTAAACACGTCCTCTGCGAAAAGCCAGCAACTCTCAACATTCGCCAGCTAGAGCAGGTCCTCGCCGCCGCCCAAACGCACGACCGCCTCTTCATGGAAGCCATGAAGCCGCCATTCTTCCCGCTATATCAGCGTCTGCGCGAGCACCTGCAACACGATCCAATCGGCCCCATCGGCTTCGTCCGCGCCGGCCACTGCGACTCATCCATCACGCCTGACTACCCGCTCCACTTCGCCGAACTCGGCGGCGGAGGCATCATGGGCATCGGTCCCTACGAAGCCTTCCTCGCACTCGACTGGCTCGGCCCACTCAAGCGCGTACAGACCATGGGCCGCCTCAGCCCCGCTGGTGTCGACAACTTCGCCCTCATTCAAACCAAGCACGAACGCGGCATGGCCCAGCTCCACACCGGCCTCGACCTGCTCAGCCGCGGCGATGCCCTGCTCTGCGCCCCACGCGGCTATGTCCTCATCCACGCCAACTGGTGGAATCCTACCCGCGCCTCCATCCACTATGTCGACGGCCGCATCGTCGAGTTACACGAACCCTACACCGCCGGCGGCTTCAATTATGAGACCGTCTCACTTCTGCGATCTCATCCTGCACGGCCAACGCGAGAGCCCCGTCATTCCCCACGGCTTTCCCTCGGCATGGCGCGTCTCCTCGAAGAAGCCCGCCTCTCCCTCGGCGTCCACTTCCCCGGCGAAGCCTCCACCGGCCACGCCCGAACTCGCTAACCTGCTAACTCGCTGACGACGAGAAGCCAACTTACTGAATCGCGCCCCCTCAGAGCTACCTAATTCCCCAAAACGCTCAGCCCCTTTGTGCAATTCCGGAATTGATCTAATACCGCAACCCCAGCCTCATCGGAAAATCATCTTCTCCTTCCTCCAGCTCCGCCTGCGCGCTATGGATCCGCACCGTTTCGCGATGCCGATAGCGAAACCACAAATGAATCACGACAATCGCGATCGCCGCCACCCCGAAATGCTGCCAGCTCTTTTCAATCCATTGTTCTGAAATCAATGACACCGCCGTTACCAGCGGGAAAAAATGTGAAGAACTTCAGCAGCGTAAATGCAATGTTCGGCTTCTCCACCGCAGCCTCCCCGGTGAACGGCACAATCATCACATTCGCAAAAAATGCATCCGGAGAGAATCACGCAGATCGCCTGCCCCCACCAGCAATCTGCAGCGGTGGTCGACTGCGCGCTCATCAACTCCGCCGGCGCCACCAGCCGCAGCGCGCCCACCGCTGCCCTCGGTGACCACCACAGCACACAGCAACACCCACAGCTTCGCCGCACGTCAGTTCATCCATCGCCGCATCGAAATGAACTGGCCGGCCATGTGTGAAGCGAAAGATCCAGCTTCCCCGCTGATTCCCCGGCGAAACAAATGCCGTGCGCAGCCCCGTCGTCACCCAGAACGCCACAATCCCCACCGCCACGCGAATTCCGTCTGCCGAAGCCTCCGCGCGCAACTGCCCGTTGACCACGCTCAGCCGAAGCACCGTCGCAATCAGCACCGACAGCCCCACTCCGCCGTAGAGCACAAGATATATCCGATACCGCGGAACCCGCAACAACGTCTGGTTGATGAAGTGAAATACCGCGCGCCGAATCGGCCTTCGCACCACACCTGCATGCAGCAATCCATTCAATGGCACGAGCAACCCATTGCGCCTCGATCGCGGCGGCGCTCCTTCCAGCAGATACTTCACCCGCCGCACATAAGCCAACGGATACGCCACCACCGCAATCGCAGCCACCGCAAAGAGTGCCGCCAAACCCATCTCCGAGAGTTCCCGAAAGATCGGCAACGCAGAAGTACCATCCAGCAGCGTCTGGTACATCCCCAGAAACCAGAACGGCGGAAACCACAACACAGCACCATTGTTCGATTGCAGCAGCGCCGGCGTCACCCCCGACAAAACCGGAAACAGCAGAAGCAGCATCACCAGCACCGTAACTGCGGAGCCCTGCAGTAGCAGCGAAATCTTGCGAAACAGGCGCTCGCCCAGCATCGCCAGCAGCGTGCTCTGCAGCGCGACGATAAACGCCGCCGCAAACAGTCCACCCGCCGCAACCGCCGCCACATGTCCCGCAAGAAAACCGGCAATATGCGGAGAATCTGCCACCACGGGTAGCATGAACGACCCAAGGAAGTTCGCATCGAACAAGAAACCCGGCGACGAAAATGCCGATGGCTGCCACGCGCCCAATGAACACTCGGCGCTGCGCCACCGGCAATGTGCCCAGCACAAACACGTCGAGCAGATCCGGAAAAAACAAATCCCATTCGAAAACCGTAATCAGCCCCATGACCACAAACGAATACATCACGAAAAAGAAATGATGATTCAACTGCACCCAGTACGGCGGTGGACCGTCGGCAGTGCTTCCTGGCGGCCAACCCGGAAACGGATGATACAGAGGCCACAGATACAGAGCCACTACGAAGCCCGGCAATCCCGCCGCAAACGCGAGTTGCACCAGCCGCGTTTTTCCGTCTCCATCCGCCGATGCCGTTTCGTGATTGAAGAAGCGCTCCAGAAAATGCCTCATCAACAGCACAAACTGGCTGCGCTCCGGTTCGCGCACCGGCCCCATCGCCGCCTGCACATTCAGCGAAAGAACGGCCGGCGCACCGTCCTGCGACACAAGTAGCTTCTGAAAGTCACCTCGCATGGGCTATCTGCATGACCTCCACAATTCTTTCCGCTACGCCTTTCGTGTCCTGCTGCTCCACAAGCTGCGCAAACACGCTTTCCAGATCCGGCAGGCTCATCAGCGTCTTCAACTCCGAAGGCGCCGCATCCGCCAGCACGCGTCCCTTCGCAATCACAATCACCCGGTTGCACACCTGCTCCACCGTCTCCAGCACGTGCGAGATGTAGAGCACCGCCTTTCCCTCCTTCGCCAGCATCTCCAGCAGATCCTTGAACAGCCGCGCCGACGCCACGTCCAGCCCCGAAAGCGGCTCATCAAAAATCAGCAGCTTCGGATCGTGCAGCAACGCCGCCGCAATCAGCACCCTCTGCCGCATGCCCTTCGAATACGACGAAATCGGCGAGTACTGCCACGACTCCAGATGCAGCAGTTTCAGCAACCCCGTCGCCTTCGCCTCGATCAGCGCCTCGCTCATCCCACGCAGCCGCCCCACCAGTTGCAGATATTCGAGCCCCGAAAGATACGCGTAAAGCTGCGCCTCCTCCGGCACATATCCCAGCGAAGCGCGATACCCAACCATATCGTCGCGAATATTCCGGCCCTCAAACAGCACTTTCCCGTCATCCGGCCGAAGCATCCCCGTAATGATCTTCACGGTGGTCGACTTGCCCGCCCCATTAGGCCCGAGAAAACCCACAATCTCGCCCGCGGCGCACCTTGAAGCTCACATCCTCGACTGCCGGAATCGTTCGATAACTGCGAAACAGATGCTGAACCTCGAGCAAGATCGACCTCCCGACCCTATGTAGCATTCAGCATAATCCCATAAATTTCGTTGTCAAGTAGATTGCTACATAGGTAGAATCCTGCGCATGGCCGCCGAGACGAAACTCTCGCATACCGCCGCGATGATCCTGCAGGCAATCTCAGCCGGCTACGTCTACGGATTCAGCATCATGGAAATGACCGGCCTTCCCAGCGGAACCGTCTACCCTGCCATGCGCCGCCTCGAACGCGACGAACTCATCCGCTCGCAGTGGGAACGCCAGTCCATCGCCGACGCCGAGCAGCGCCCCCCGCGCAAGTACTACAAGCTCACCGCCGCCGGCAAAGCGACGCTCGAGGCTTCCCGCAAGCGCTATCCGCTTCTTGAACGCCTTATCTCGACCGAGGAGGCCAACAAGGTATGAAACAGTCATCCGATCTGGTCATCTCCCTGTTCGACGCGGCTCTTTTGCGTACCGCATCGCTCCTCGTGCCATCTATCCATCGCGAAGATTGGCGCCGCGAATGGTCCGCCGAGCTTTGGCACGTCCGTCACTCCTATGTCAGCGTCGACGACACCTATCTCGTGGGAATCGCAGCGCAAAATAACCGCGTTCTGTCTCGGCGCTTTCCCTGACGCATTGTGTCTCCGCAGCCAACCCGCCAAAGGAAACACTGCACCTGTTCACATTCACGGATCTGCAGCGCACACGCTCCTATGGCTTTCCGCTGCACTCGCACTCTGTTTCGCGATCTCCCGCCTGCTCCCCGGCGTCGAGGCGGAAAACGAAGCCGGGCGTTACCAGATCAAGCCCAGCGTGCTCCTCATCAACGAAGCCGCTGCCGACAAAAACCCCAACATCTCTGCTGCCCTTTATCAGAATTGGAAAATGACGCGGCAAAGATTCTTCCAGGAACTCGCCTTCTACCGCGTCTCGCGCGAAACAGCAGAAGCTGGCTCTGCCGCGATGCCCTGGTCCGTCGCGCACTCCACTAGAAACCTGTTCCAGCTTCTCGGCCTGCCGATCAACTTCGCCGAGCGCGCCGATGACGCAGATAGCAGCTTGCCCGAAGTCATCCTCAGCCACGACACCTGGATGCGCTCCTTCGCCGGCAACCCGCACATCGCCGGACACGTCCTACGCATTGGCCACAACCGGGCGAGAATTGCCGGCGTGGCTCCCGCTGGTGGCTGGCAGCTTCCCGGAGCACCCGATGCATGGCTCCTCGAATCCGACACTCAAATCGCCTCGGGTTCCGCTGCCCGGACCAACGGTTATCTTTTCGCCCAGCTCTCTGCCCGCGGTCAGGCCGCGATGTCCGGCCCCGGCATCTCGATCAGCGCACGCAACCAGGATGGCACCGAAATCGACCTCTATGGCGCCTCCATCGTGGCCCCCGTCGAAGGCCCTTGGGGCATCTACGAATTTGCGCTCTTCCTGGCACTCATCGCGCTCCCCGCAGTAACTTCCGTCTCTCTCGGAGACTCGCACGTCAGCTCTCATCGCCCGTCAATGAAGCAACGTTTCAACCGCGTCCTGTTTCTTGGCGCAAAATTCCTGCTCATCGCAGCCATCGGTTTCGCCGCTTCACTCGATCTTGCGTACGGAAGCACCATCGGCTACTCGCCACTGGCCGAGTGCATGCAACTCCTCTGGTGCTTCACCATTTGTCTCTTCGGATTTCGCTGGGCTGTCGCCGATCAGCGCAAGAGATGCCCGGTCTGCCTGCGCCGCGTCTCCAACCCCGCCACCGTGGGCCTCGCCTCGCGCACCTTCCTCGGCTGGAACGGAACCGAGATGATCTGCATGGGAGGACACGCCCTGCTCCACGTTCCCTCGCTGCCCACCAGCTGGTTCAGCGGACAACGCTGGCTCTACCTCGACAACTCGTGGGATTTCCTCTTCGCCGACTCCTGCACATATTGAAAGACCCGCCTCTCAATCACCCAACTGTCATCCTGTGCGACCCTGAACGGAGTGACGGGGAGTTGAAGAATCTGCAATTGACTCTTCTCAACGGTCCTCCGAAATTGGGTGCCCCATCCATGCGCTGAATTTGCGCATGGGTGGGAAAGCACGAACTTTACGTAGTCCATGCTGAGCGAGCGCCACGAGTCGGCCAACATCCACAGATGCTCAACTCAGAACTTGGAACTTCCCGCTCCCAATCCCCCGCCAATCGTCTCGAGCAACTTCCCGTCAAGATCGCCAAAATACTCCCAGAACATCACGCCCCCCAGCTTGTGACCGCGCACATACGCACACTTCACCGCCAGCGACTCCGGATCCTCATACGACACAAAAATGTGCTTCTCCGCGTTATACAGATACGGCACCTTCGCCACATCATCCCAGTAACGTATATATCCCGCACCTGCGCCTAGCATGTTCGTCGTGATTGCGCTGTAGGGCGCGTACGCTCCCGGAATCACCTTGCCTACCTGAAACAAGCCGTGATTCTGCTCCGGGACTTCGCCCCAGGCGCGACCATAAAACGGCACACCCAGCAGAATCTTCTCCGCCGGCACTCCCGCCCGCTCATAGGCACGCACCGTCTCATCTGACGAAGCTTTTTTGGGGTCCGCCGGATCGGCAAACAACGGCGCATGGTGTCCCGTCGTCGCGATCCGAGCCAGCTTCGTAGTAGTCATAGGTCATCAGGTTCACTGTATCCACATACCGCTCCACCTTCCGCATCTCGGTATGGGCAATCACGTCATCGCCCGCGCCCATCGCGATCGTCAGATACAGCCGCTGTCCTGTCTTCCTGGTCTTGGCATCAAAACGCTCACGCAGTTCCTTGACCAGCGCCGTAAAGTTCTCCTTGTCCTCAGTGCGAAAGGGATGTCCCGCACCTGGCAGCCCCGGATACTCCCAGTCAATATCCAGCCCGTCGAGATCGTATTGCGTCAGAAACACCATCACGCTCTCTTCAAACACGCGCCGGCTCTCTGCCGTCAGCGCCATGTCTGAAAAGTTCGTCGACCACAACCATCCGCCCACCGATACCAGCACCGTAAGCCGCGGATTCGAATTTCGCAGCGCCGTCAATTGCGCGAAATTCTGCGCATCCGTAGGCGCCCCCAGCACCATGCGCCCGCCTTGAATGTTGGCAAAAGCGTAGTTGATCCGCGTCAGATATTTCGCATCCACCTGACCGGGCGTGAGCGCTGCGCCGCGCGTAAACACGTATCCGGTCACTTCCAGTTGTTGAGGAGTTTTCGCCGCACAAAAGCCAAGGGGGGACGAGGCAGCTGCAATGCACATCAGCAAACTGAAGAATCGAAGCATAGGGTTAGCCCATAACCAACCTATCAGAGTGCTCGATTCCAAATTACCCGCGGATGCGAGGATTGAAACCTGTACTACGGCCTTGCGCCCATCGGCCTGTCGTGAATCAGCATCCAAGATGTGCCAAACTTGTCGCGCAACTGCGCAAACCGCGACGCGAAGAACGTCTCCTGCAACGGCATGAACACTTCTCCGCCGTCGGCCAGCAGAGCAAACAACCGCTCCGCATCCGCATCGCTCGCCAGGCTCAGCGCAAGATACGCACTGCGCATCGGCTTCCATCGATCCGGCGGCACATCGCTCGCCATGATCAACTCTTCGCCGATCGTAATGGTCGCGTGCAGTACCGCATCCTCCATGCCGGGAATCACCATGCTCGGGTCCGGCATATCACCGTGCTTCATCATCATCCCGATCTTGCCGCCCAGGTGCTCTTCATAGAACTTGAACGCCTCAGCACAATTGCCGCCGTAGTTCAGATACGTATTCAGTCTCATCGCGTTGACGCTCCAGAAAACAATCTCTTACCCACGTTAGAGCCTGCGTCGAAACCGGGCGCAGCCCTTCAACCGTGCCAAAACAGGATACGCGCTTACTCACCCGCAGCGGGGGTAATAGCCGCAGTCGGCGTCGCCGACTCTTCGGCCCTCGAGATCGTCAGGCCGAATACCTTAGCCGGAACCCCCTTTGACACCGGCGCATCCAAGTAACCACGCAGGTGTTAGCATCGAACCTGACAGATGCAAACAAACAAGCTAAAAATCATCCCTCTTGGCGGCCTCGGCGAATTCGGAATGAACTGCATCGCGATCCGCTGGGAAGACGACATCATCGTCATCGATGCCGGTCTCATGTTCCCGGAAATGGAACTGCTCGGCGTCGACATTGTCGTGCCCGACATCACCTATCTCACCGAAAACAGGGAACACGTCCGCGCCATCATCCTCACCCACGGACACGAGGACCACATCGGCGGACTCCCCTGGATCCTCAGTGAACTCAAAGTCCCCGTCTACGCCACCGAGTTCACGCTGGCCTATGTTGAGGGCAAGCTCGAAGAGCACCAACTGCTGGACGAAACCACGCTCATCGAGATCACGCCGAAAGAGAAGTTCTCCATCGGCCCTTTCACCATCGAGCCCATCCGCGTCACCCACTCGCTCGTCGACTGCGTGGCTCTAGCCATCGATACTCCTGTCGGCGTCATCATCCACACCGGCGACTTCAAAATCGATCTCGCGCCTCTCGATGACAAGGCCTTCGACCTGCACACCTTTGCCGAATACGGCAAGCGTGGCGTGCTTGCCCTTCTGCAGGACTCTACAAATGTGGAAAGGTCTGGCTACACCCCAAGCGAACGCGCCGTCATTCCCCGCCTGCACGAAATCTTTTCGCAGACGAAGAAGAAGCTCTTCTTCAGTTGCTTCTCGTCGTCCATCTACCGCATTCGCATCGCCCTCGAGTTGGCCCGCAAGCATGGCCGCAAGGCCGTCGTCCTCGGCCGTTCCATGATGGAAAGCACCGAAATCGCGCAGGATCTCGGCTATATCGAAGTCCCACCCGGCCTCGTGATCAATCCCGGTCAGATGCGAGACTACCCACCTGACGAGCTCATGATCCTCATCAGCGGCACCCAGGGTGAGCCCATGAGCGCCCTCAGCCGCGCTGCCGTCGACAACCACAAGCACGCCCACATCGACGCCGGCGACACCGTGGTGCTGAGTTCCCGCATCATCCCCGGCAACGAAAAAAGCATCTTTCGCGTCATCGACCATCTCAGCCGACGCGAAGCCAACGTCATCTTCGACGACGGCTCCCACGGTCTCATCCACGTCAGCGGGCACGGCTGTCAAGAGGAATTGCGTCTCCTTATCAACCTCGTCCGACCCAAGTTCTTCATCCCCATTCACGGCGACTACCGCAACCTCCGCCGCCACGCCCAGCTCGCCATGGAGACCGGCGCCGTGGAGCATGCCTTAGTCATCGAAGACGGCGACGTGCTTGAACTCGACCAGGCCGACGCGCGCAAGAAAGATAAAGTCACCGCCGGCCGCATCCTTATCGACTCTGGTTCCACCATCGACGTCGTCGAAGACCTCGTCATTCGCGATCGTCGCATTCTTTCTGAAGACGGCATCGTTCTCGCTGTCCTCGCCATCAACAAGCGCATGGGAAAAATGGAGCGCGAGCCTGAAATCGTGATGCGCGGCTTCGGCGGCGCCGACATCACCGAAGAGGCGCGCGAAGTGGTCCTGAAGACCATCGACAGCCTCAGCGGCGAGCAGAAAACCGACTACGGCATGGTCAAGGAAAAGGTTCGCGTCGAGCTGAAACGCTTGATCCAGAAAACTACCGGCCGCCGCCCCATGATCATGCCCATCATCCTCGAAATCTGACTACCGGTACTGTTCTTCCAGATTTGCGGTAGGTACGCCCATTTCGAATTTCCTCTGGCGCTGTCATCCTGACGCGCAGAGGAAGGATCCGCGGTTGCCTTCGTTACTTCCGCATCGGCGGTCAAGCGCCCGCTATCGTAGAAAGCGAGCTATCTAGGAAGGCTCGTCCGCTTTTTTCAAGATGCGCCACTTCGTTACGAGAGATTCCACGCAGCATCGCCGGTTCCCAACCCACGCTGCGCTGCGAGAAGCCCAAGTAAAACGCTCCGCAGACGTGAAAGCTGCCGCGGCGGGGTGTCTTCCTCGCGTCGAAGGCGTCAGGCAGATAAACCATCACCGCCCCGCGCCCCTGCGTCTCCGACTCCCCACTGAACCACACAAATGCCGCGTCTTTATCGATTTCCGCGATCCTGCGCGTAAGCGCCTCTTTGCTTGGGCACTCGATATGCAGCGGCTCCGCTGCCAACGTCTCCTCAAAATCCGGTCCCACAAACACGCGCTGCGTCACCACGCGATGCGGAACAAACGGCGGAACATGCAAACGCGTCTTGTGAACGCCCATGCCAATAGGGGGGAATCTGCCGACTCGTCCAACAGTTAACGCTCCCGCAATGCCAATCCACCGCGGCCCAAACCAGTTGTCGATCCGGATGACGTAGAGGCGTGCGGGCGCATAGTCAAGAGCAACGCCGGTGGCAAGCGCTCGCGCCTTCCCCATGAACTCAGCCGAATCTCCCTGCTGAGTAGAAACGAACTCTGCGACTGCATCGAACATAGTCGCCTCCGAACTTCCCACCATCATACGTGTGCGTCCCAAATCATCTATGCGCTTTGGGGTGGCATTTGCTCGTTCCGGTCGAGTGGTGGCCGATAGAGAAGTTTCGAGGCCACGGATCATCGCTGCATGCCACGGGCGGTCGGGGAAAAAGCGAAAATCCGCCAAAGGGTAGCATGGGCGGTCATTCAGCGGGATCGCCCTGCACCATCACTTGATCACGAAGCCCGCTGTCGTCCATTTCTGTTCGTTTCAGGACGCGAACTCGTGTCGAAGCCGTGATGAATTGAGATCAATCAATTCCGCAAATTTGCCTTGTCGGACCTTAGGAACCACCTGAAGACAGTAAAAACGCCGATAAGCACGACCGCAATGGCGATTCCGGCACCAAGCATGGTCTGATGCGTTACGGCCAATCCAACCAGGAAAATCCCGAAGAACACGGTGATCACCCCAGCGATCCAGGGAGCTATTTGTTGCACGACAGGCCAACGGGAAATCTGCTTCATGTGAGCTACCTCTATACATTGCGAAACTAAAACGTCCCTATTCTATGCCGAGCACGCCGCTGTTTATACCGACTCCCTCGCGGTCCGGTCGGATCGTGGGCCATTCGTAAGTTTCGAACTTTTACCACGCCAGCGTTTCAGCCCCCGTTAAGGCCGGCGCGATTGCACGAGGTGCCCCGTCAAGCCGCTTTTTTTCGGCCGTCCGCCAAGTCGCTGATTCTGCTTGGAAAATTCCTGTCGCCGATTTGCAGGTAATTAACTGCAAATCGCTATCCTCAGCTACAGGGAATTAGATAGAGGAAACTTCGGCCAGCCCGCCGCCCGCGCGTTTAGACTTAACTCCTTCTACAAGAGGAATCTACAGCTAAGTTTAACGGTTGGAATAATTTGCAGCGACGCCCGTCGGCAAGTCTCTGAAACGAAGAAACTTACCGCCAGATACCGGGTAATAGGGTATCCCGCAACCGGATGGTTGCATAACAACTTGAGGCGCTGTCGAGAGCGTATGCGAAACGGCATCAATCCATCGACAAGCTGAAAAGACTTTCGCCCGCCCTCTCCTTTGCACCGCGTTGCTCCTGTACATCCAGCGCCGCTCAATCTGCAATCCAAGGCAGCAAGGAGGAGTTTCATGCGAGCCCATATTCCCCTCATTCTCTGCGTTCTTTGTGCCCCCTTCCAGATCGCCACAATTCAGGCCCAACAAGACCCTCCCGATGCGCCTTCGGCAAAATCGGCCCAGACGCAAGGCAACGACCACGTCATCGAAGGAACCGTGATTTCCATGACGCAGCATACTCTCGTCGTTCAATCGGACGATCACCAGTATCATCTGTTTACCTATGCGGCCGGCACCGTCCACAAAGGAACCGTCAAGCCCGGTACCCGTGTTCGGGTTAGCGGTGGTGCGCCGGACGCGGACGGCACGCAAGTGGCCGAAAGCATCGCTGTAATCCTCCCCGGCGGTGAGGCCGCTAACAGCGGAGCAGCGACACCCCCTCCCCAGGTGAACAACGTATCGAAGCAGATTGAGGGCGAAGCCCGCCGTTGGCATGTCGGCGGAAAAATTGGAACTGGCCTCAGCCCCGAGTTGTTTATGTTTGGCCCCCAGGCTCAGTTCGGTCCGTTCTTTAGCCCGCACCTGTTGTTCCGGCCCAACGTCGAATTCGGTTTCGGAGAGTTGACGGACATGTATGCCATCAACGCGGAAGGAGTCTACCGCTTCAACACGACATTTCACGGTAAATGGAGTCCGTACTTCGGCATGGGTCCATCGTTCAACTTCATCAGTCAAAGCGCCAGCAGCGGTAATGTCAGTTTCAGCAATTTCAACTACAAAACCGGCTTTAACATCCTCGCGGGCGCACAAAAAAACAAAATGTTTGTCGAGATGAAGACAGCCCTGTGGTCCGCGCAAGCTCCAGTCTTTCGCCTGTTCGTCGGCTACAACTTCTAGCGCTCGTTAACACGGACCGCTTCTGACGATGAGAGAGCGAAGCAGAGAAAGACGTGGAACAGCAATCCGGCTTCTATGGATGGACAAGAAATGAACCTGGAAGCTGGAACGGCTCACGGCGGCCCTTCAATCCATTGACAAGCTCAGGTGATGCCGAACATCGGCGCCGCGAATCCAGAAGATGACATCGGTAGCGATGTTGGCAGCATGATCAGCGATGCGCTCAAGGCTCCGCGAAACCATCAGCCCGTTCATTGCCTGCTGCGTGGCATGCGGCTGCTCCTGAATCATCTTCAACAGATCGGCCTGGGCCCGGCGGTTCATGCGATCAATCTCGTCGTCCATCTCGCGCACCGCGTCTGCAAGGCGCGCATCGCCTTCGAGCAGTGAAAGGATCGCTGTTCGAATCATGCGTCCTGCCACTTCACCCATGGCCGCAAAGTCCACCGGCAGTTCCACCTGCTCAGTCTTCATAATGTCGCGCGTGCGCCGCGAAATACCCATGGACTGATCGCCAATGCGCTCCAGGTCGCCATTGATCTTAATGACGGCCAGGATGAAGCGCAGGTCGATCGCCATCGGCTGCTCTTTGGCGAGCAGTTCGTACGCCATCTCGTCCAGTTCGCGCTGGGCGGAGTCAATCGCCGTCTCGTTTTGCTTGACGAATTGGCAGAGGTTCTGGTCCCGGAGGAGATAGGCGTCGACCGCGGACTCAACCGCCTGTTGCGCAAGGGCAGCCATCGCAAGCAGCTTGTCCTTGAGCTCAGCAAGCTGAATCTGAAAGTGAATACGCGGCACGGGCGATTTTTCTCCTATCGACCATTGTGCACCAGGCAATGTTACGGGGTGACAAATTTCCCCCAAGGCATCACATTTGACACGGTTTGCGTATCAAAGGTCACGATCCGAACAGGCGCGCAAGGCACTGGTCTAGTGATCTAGGCTATCAGAATGAGTGATTCGAGTTCGACAAGCAAGTGCATAATCAGCTTCGATCCCTCCGAGCATCCGCAGCGGCAGATCTACAAGCTGATGACCGGCATCATCGTGCCTCGCCCCATCGCCCTGGTCTCCACCGTCGACGCCGCTGGCAACGCCAATCTCGCCCCATTCAGTTTTTTCGCGGGCGTCGGCTCTGCACCGCCGACTGTGCTCTTCTGCCCTGCGCTTCGACCCGCCGGAACGGAAAAGGCCGGTCACCGAAAAGATACGCTGCGCAACGTGGAAGAGACGCGCGAATTCGTGATTAATGTCGTGAGCGAGGCGATCGCCGCGCAGACAACATGACCGCGGCGGAGGTCGGCCCTGAGGTAGATGAATTCAAGCTCTCAGGCTTGACGCCATTGGCGAGTGAAGTGGTAAAGGCGCCGCGCGTGGCCGAGTCTCCCGCGCAAATGGAATGCCGCCTCATGCATGTGATCTACACCGGCGACAAGCCAGCCAGCGGGGTCGTCGTGCTCGGCGAGGTTGTCCGGTTCCACGTTCGCGAGGATCTGGTCGAAGACTTCCGCGTCGATCCGGCGGGACTGGATGCGGTGGGCCGCATGGCCGGCAACACCTGGGTGCGCACTCGCGATCGCATCGAGTTGGTCCGGCCGAAATAGCGGTTCGCCCTGGCGGTTCCAGCCAGACTATACTGATCGCCGGGACCGCCGGATCGATCGACGAAAACCGCGAACGAGGCCAGCATCATGTACGTCAGTGAACCGATAGCCCCTGCCGCGAACACCAGCAGCCGCTCCGGCCTCCTGTCGCAACTCTTTCTGCTTCTCGTTCTCCTTCTCGTGGTGCTGTTTGTCGCCGGATGTCGAAGCGCTGATCCGCAGCCATCAACTGAAGCGGGCGTCGCGGGCAGCTCGGCGCTGACGTTATCCAGCGCCGGCCTGCGGGACGGCAAATTTCCCACGGAGTTCACCTGTGATGGCGCCGACAATTCTCCGCCGCTTGCATGGACCGAGCCATCGGCAGCAACCAAGAGCCTGGTTCTGACCGTGACCGATCCCGATGCACCCTCGGGCACCTTCACCCATTGGGTGCTCTACAACTTGCCCGCAGACAGCAACGGACTCCCCGCCAATGTCCCAAAGCAGGATCAGCTTTCCGACGGCTCGCGGCAGGGCCGCAATGACTTCGGCAAAATCGGATACGGAGGCCCCTGCGGACCGCACGGCTCGACTCACCGCTACTTTTTCGACCTCTTCGCGCTCGACACGAAACTGGATCTGCCCGCGGGTGCAACGCGTGCGCAGGTCGAAGACGCCATCAACACCCACGTACTTGCTCGTGGCAAACTCATGGCTCGCTACAGCCGCTAACGCTGCGCTCAATCCGCCGCCATGTCCTTGCCTTTGACTTCATGCCCCAGTGAAGCCAGCACAGCTAATGCCAACGCAACGATCACCACCGTAATCGCGAGCACGTTTGGAAAGTTGCCCCACCGTTCCGCAGCCAACGCCTGTGCCTTCGCATTCCACGACGTAACGAGTCCCCCGAGTTGATACGCCAGTCCTGGCGCTGTCGCTCGTACAGGCGCAGGCGTCAGTTCGGCGAGATATGCCGGCACCACTCCCCACGCGCCCTGCACCATGAACTGCATGACAACCGCTCCGATCGCCAGCGTTACCGCGGAGTGTCCGTACGCCCACGCCGGAATCGCGAGCAGCGATAGCAGCGCTGCAGCAATAATCGCGCGCTTGCGTCCCCACTTCTCAGAGAGCGTTCCAAAGACGATACCGCCGGCAATCTGCGCAAATCCGTAGATCACGCCAATCGTCCCGACTACCCGTGGCGAGAGTCCGATCTGCACTTCGAGAAAGGTCGGATACACATCCTGCGTGCCATGCGAGAACGACATGAATGCCGTCATCAGGATCACAAGAAAAAGAAACGTAGGCAGGAACGACTTCAGGCTCGCAAGCTTTTTTGCATACGAGATGCGCTCCAGACTGGCGCGGCGCTTGCGCTCGGATGCCAGCCACACAGGCGACTCCTGTACGCGTGCCTGCACATAGAAAACAAGCAACGCGGGCGAGGCTCCGAGCATGAATAGTCCGCGCCAGCCAATGGCATGAAACAGCAGCGCAAACGCACCCGACGCAAGAATCGATCCGAAGGCATAGCCCTCCTGCAGAACTCCTGAGAAGCCACCGCGCCCCTCCGTCGGCAGCGTTTCGAAGGCCAACGCTGCGCCCACGCCCCATTCGCCTCCCATAGCGATGCCAAACAGAGCGCGCAACACCAGCAGCACGCCCAGCGACGGCGCAAACGCGCAGGCCAACTCGATCACCGAGAAGCTGAGGATGTTGAACATCAGGACCGGCCGACGGCCGTATCGGTCAGCCAGTATCCCGAACAACAGCGCACCCACGGGCCGAAACGCCTGCGTAAGAAAGACCGCGCCGAGCACGGCCGATGGCTTGGCGCCGAATTCCGAAGAGATGGCATTGACGCAGAAGATCAGCAGAAAAAAGTCGAGGCTGTCCAGCGTCCAGCCGAGGAACGAAGCAACAAATGTGTGGCGCTGCGATGGACTCAGGCGCTGAAAGTCGCGGACAAAGGACATTAGCGGGAGAATACAACAGTCAGGGTCAGAGATCAGAGGGCGGTGACACTGGATTCAGTCTGAGACTGCCGCGGTTATTCAGTCGCGCAGGAACACGTTCAGCAGCGACTTGTGCACTTTGATGTTGTTGTCGTACTCAATAAAGCCCAGCTTCCGAAAGCGATTCATGAATGCGTTGACCCGCGGGCGTGTGCTCCCAATCATGCTCGCCAGGGCCTCCTGCGAAATCTGCGGAATCATGCTCTCATCCTCCCCGGTCTTGCCATACTCTGCAAGCAGCAGGAGCAGCCGGGCCAGCCGCTTCTCCGCACGATTAAAGAGCTGGTCCACCAGATCCGCCTGCGCTTTCATCGTGCAAGAGAGCAGGAACGAAGAGAACTGATAGGAGAAGTCGTGGTTCTCTTGCATCAACCGCAGGAACTCTGGCCGCGCAATCCGGATCGCCACACATTCTGTCAGAGCTATTGCCGCGGTAACGCGCCGACCGGGCTCGGGGGCCATTGCCTTTTCGCCGAAAAAGTCGCCGGCCAGGACCAGCCGGATGGTTGCTTCTTTGCCGCTTGCCGAAACCACTGAGATCTTTGCCCGCCCCTTCTTCAGGTAAAAAACACAATCCGCAGGGTCCCCCTGGGAGAAGAACGTGGCCCCTTTTTCCATGCTGAGCGTCTTGCGCCCGGAGGAGACCCTGGCAAGGAAGGAGTCGATGTCGAATTCAGACTGGCGGGAAGGCTCCATCGCGGCTGGTTCAGCACCAATACTAGGGAGAACCCCACGCTCATAGCAAGAGAGGTTACCCGCAGGCGGAAAACTCCACCACCTGTTCCAAAAGGAACAGCAAAGCGGCAATTACTTATTCGAGTATTTAAACAGCGCCTATTCTCCCCCATTTTGCAGCACCCCTCGCTCGGAGTGCGATATGCGAAGGAATGCCGCAAAAGCTCCGAAATCCGGAGAGGGTGGACGCACCTTGAAGAGCTGTTTCTGAAGGAGTACCGCCTTGGATAGAAGAACGAGATTCTCGATTCCTGTTATGTTGCTTGCTTCGCTGGTTGCCATGGCAGGCTGCAAGCACAAGATTCAACCACCTGTCGCCACTGCTCCGCCGCCTGCACCGGCGCCCACCGCAAACATCAAGGCTTCTCCCACTGCAGTCACCGCAGGTCAGCAGATCGTGCTCACTTGGAACACCACCAACGCCACCAGCGCTTCGATCGAGGGCCTCGGTGATGTAGCCACTTCCGGCTCGAAAGCCGTGACGCCCAGCGCTTCGACAACGTATCACTTGGTGGCACGGGGCAACGGAGGCACGGCAGACGCGTATGGCCGCGTCACTGTGACCCAGCCTCTGGCTGCGGCGGCTCCCGCGCCTGGCATGTCTGATGAGCAGATGTTCCGGGCAAGCGTGAAAGACGTGTTCTTCGATTACGACAAGTACAGCATTCGCGCAGGCGACGAAGCCGTCCTTTCGCAGGATGCGGCGTTTCTGAAGAATCATCCGGCGATGAAAGTCGTCATTGGCGGATACTGCGACGAGCGCGGGTCGGACGAATACAACGTTGGGCTCGGAGAGAACAGGGCTGACTCAGCGGAGAAAATACTGATCAACTCCGGGGTGAATAAGGGCCAGATCCGCGTGATCAGCTACGGCAAAGAGAAGCCCTTCTGCGCCGAAGAAACCGAGTCCTGCTGGCAGGACAATCGTCGCGCAGGCTTCGCGCTGGATCGTTAAAAGGGGGAAATATTCAAGCTCCGCGAACTGTGCCGTTCGGGCGCGGCTCGCGGAGCATTTTGTTTCCTTCCGACCAGATTTTCTCGCCGGGACTACAAGAACCGCAAATCACTATAAATAATCGCCCACTACGGCAGATTGAATACTTTCAGAAACTCGCTGAGAGACGCATCGTCGGCTCCACGGTTCGACTTCATTTTCGTGTTTCCGGATTCCACTGCGGCGAACGCAAAGCCTACGCCGTCCGGCCCCCACCGAATCACCTTCGCAAATACGGCAATGGAGTCTCCGAGTTTCTCACCGTCCTTGGCTGTTCTCTGAAGAGTCATGAGGATGAGGGTTCCGGGGTACGGCCGCTCGTCAGTAAGAAGATAGAACCCTGATTTGCTGAGGTTCCCGAGATGGTACGCCTGTGGTGCCCCCCCGCTCCAGTGATAGGCAATCAGACCCGGCAAAGGAACCCGGTTGGATCGATGGCCGCTCTTAGACTTAGAAGAAAACCATCTCCAAATCCGGGTGCCCAGCGACTCTTTCTCTTCATGATCGTCATCAGCCTCAATCGCATCCAGTTGCTGCACGTTGGGGCGCTGCGGTATGCGGTGAATGCCTGTAGTCGATGGAGAACGAACGCCAATCCCCTGTCCTTGTGTGTCTGAGTCTCCGCCGGTTGCGTCGGAAAGTGCTGTAAGCATGCCGCCCAGCTCTTTGGTACCGCAAATTTCAAGCTGGTCTCCCGGATTGATCTGAGCAACAAAGGCGCTGTGTGGCGGCAAAAGCAGTGCGCTCGCGGGCTCAACCTCCAAAACCGTGTATTTGGGATTGGGATACGAATCCACTTCGTGCATGACTCGGCATTCTTCGTCGAGATAAACCAGATCGAAGAATTTGGCTCCCTGCGAAGCCGGAATGCCGCGGTATGGCTTCAACCATAGACCGGCATCCGTTCCCCGCACAAGGTAGTCGAAAAGCCTCTTCAATGGCTCAGCGGTCGTGTCGAAAATCGAGACTTCCAGACTGAGAAAGCTCTCCCCGGATCGGTTGTACACGCGAAATCTTTCGGATCTGCGGTCCCGACCGCCGAGGGAAGAAGCCGAGGATTGCAAGTGAGATTGGGGATTCGATCCCTCATCTACGGTATCTGCCATAAATTCACCTGGTGCTCCCGGCACGAATCAAGCATGGTTCAAATCGATCATAAGGGAGACCGGTTACGTTACCGGCCTGCCTTGTTGTATATAAAGGTACTTTTGGAACCACGATATTTGCGCTGAGCGCTCGAATCGGTGGCCCATCTGCGGTGTGCCGCAAATCCTGTGTATGGGCTTCCAGTTCGTTGACATCCGCAAACCACGCCAAAAGACATAAGCAAGATGAGACCTAAGTAACTACTTACAAAAGTACTGTGGCTAGCACCTAAGGAACATTTTAGTAACGATCGCTTACAGATAAGCTCGTTTTACGCTGGCCATCTAGACATCTGGACGCAGACGTTTCTTTCCCGAACCTGATGGCCATTCAAAGTAAGGGGTCTACCATGAACGATTCAAACCGCTCACATGGGAAATTGTTGCCTGTCACGCCTTCCCAGCACCAGCCATCTGATAAGAGCGCACCGACGCAGTCGCGCAAGCGCAGATGGATCACTCGAGGCGAACAAGGCAGCGCGATGGTTGAGATGGCGCTGGTCATGCCGGTGATGCTGATAATGCTGACCGGCATCTTCTCGTTTTCGGTGATCTTGTACCAGAAGCTTCAACTCGCCGAAGCGGTAAGCAACGCGGGACGTGTGATGGCCCTTGAGCGCGGCGACACAGATCCTTGTGCAACGACAGCGGCGGCGCTCTACGGAGCCGCGCCCGCGCTTGCGCAGTCGAATTTGACGCTCACTTTCACACTTGGCGGCACAAACACCAGCGGCACCATCACGGGCGGCACACCCTACGGCGGGACGAAGGGTAGTGCTCCCTCATGCACGGCAGCAGGCAACGCCGGGGCCACACCGTTGCAATCGGGCTGGCCCGCACAGATTCTGGCTACGTATCCGTGCACCTTCACTATCTACAACAATAATCTGGGCAGTTGCACCGTCTCCACGCAAATCTCGGAGGTGATTCAATGAACCGCAAAATCCGCTCAAGGATTGCTCGCTTCTATAGCGAAGAAAACGGACAGATTCTCCCCTGGATGGTGTTGATGAGCATCCTGGTTCTTGGCGCCGCCGGCATCACCATCGATCTGGGACATGCGTTCGTGAGCTATCGCATGCTGCAGGCCTCGACGGATGCTGCAGCGCTGGCCGGTGCGTACGCGATGAGTGCGTCGGGTGCAACGACAGCGAGTGTGACCAGCGTAGTCGACTCCTACAACTCGACTTCCGGCACGGGGGCCAACGCCAGCGGCAACCTGTTGAATGCGACAATGGCAGCGCCTACATTCAGCTGCGTGACCGATTCCCCCTATGTCACAGTACCGTGCGGCGCCAATGCGCTGGATGACAACGTCATTCAGGTTACGCAGACGGCACAGGTCCCGCTGTTTTTCATCGGGTTGCTGAAACTATTCAGACTCGCCCCCGCTAATTCCCTCACCTTGAGCTCGACCGCGACAGCGGCCATCCAGAGCGGCGCAGAATGTGCCAATGAACCTGGCCATCGTTATCGACACGACGGCATTCAATGAATAATCAGGACAACGATGCGAGCTGCATGAATACCCAGATTCTATTGTGCGCTCCAGGAGTCCAGACTCTGTTGGGACCCTCTCGCGCCTTGCACGATAGCGAAGCACCTCGACAACTTGCAACGGTGTCACTACGATCAGGTGAGCCTCTTCACCTTCCCAAACATCCAGGCGAACAACGCCAGCAAACGACACCGACTGCCCCAGCAGCAATCCAACGATCCCGTCGTATTCTGTGTCCCGATCCCTTCGACAACGAACACTACTGGACTGCCCCCACTGGCACGAACCCGCACGCTATCAGGTCACCGGCTACTCAGACAACTACTGCCAATAACCAACAGAACGGCGGGCTCTGGCAACCAGCTCGACACTGGTGAATCGCTGCCGGAGCGGACCGACGGGATCTGTGCAAGGGACTGCAAAGCCCCTGGCGGAGATGGAACGTACTATCGCCGGCGCCATGTATGCCGCGCATCATCGTCTCTCCAGGCTACAGGCTAGCCGCTCCGGGCGCGCAGAACATCATTGGTTCTGCTCACGGATGGCGGCGCGAACTCAACGAGCTTGGTTCGGGCATCTCGGAGGTTGGACATCATCAACGCTATCCTTCCTAGGTGAACAGTGCGAACAGACCGTTGCCGCCGGCCAATACGCCACCAGTCTGGGAATCACGGTGTACACGTTTCGTTACGGTGCAGTCGCTCGGGATGTTCCACTGATACCGGATTGCGGGTGCGATCACCAACCCGACCATCACGCCATGCGCGGAATGTCTTCCGGGCAACGGTCCATGTCGACCCTTCCGATTTCTATTCGGACGCCAATTCAACCGAGAACCCTGGCGCTTGCACGTCCGCAGATAACCCGAATTTGAATCTGCAGGGAATCTTCACCAACATCGCACACCAGTTTACGAAGCGGCACGCCTGGTGCCCAATTCGGTCGGCTGACGAAAGCAAAATCTGGCAAGACAATTCGCAGAATCAGCGGCCTCGAGAGATCTCTTCTCGGGGCCGTTCGCTTTTCCCGGTGAAGGACGCTTCATCAGGATGCTGTCGTTTCAAACTTGAGAATCATCTGCAGCTGCGACGTTCCTGGTGCTCCTTGAGCTCGCCGAAACGCGCGCATCCGACACACGAGAATCCTAAAAGTTGCGCATATTTATTTCGCACGGAACTCCGCAACATCCTCGCGTGGCTGTGTTTGTACACGACATGAACGGCGCGGCAGGAAGCAGCAAGAGCCAAGCTTCCAGGGCCGGACAGCCGAAATGGATTCAGTAAGGAAGGAACGGAGGAATTATGAAAAACCTTTGCAAATTGATGCTCGGTGCGGCGTTGGTTGCTGGCGGTTTGGGTCTTGGAGCGACATCAGCCCAGGCAGCCGAGTTTAGAGTTGTTGTGCGCGGGCCGGTGGCCTATGTTCCTCCGTGCCCGGGTCCGGGATACACATGGGTTGCCGGCTATTACAACAACGGCTACTGGGTCGCCGGACGTTGGAACTACATTGGCGTTGGATTCGTCCCGGGTCCTGGTCGCTTCTACTTCGATCGCGACCATCGCCCCTTCTATGGTGGCCACTTCCGCCGCTAAGCGCTGATTCACATATTGAACTCTCTAAACTGTCCGACTTGCCTCACGGCCTCCCTTTCTGGGAGGCCGCACTTTTCTGCAACGCAGCTAGCACTAATCCGTGATCACGCATTCCTTGCATTTCTCAAGGGCGGCATTCCGGCATCTCTTCAGGAATTTCTTGATCCGGAAAATGATTCGCCTTTGGAACCCCTGAGAAGACAAAAACGGCCGGCTAAGTATCTCAATCCAAGCCGAAAGGGAAAGTTGGGAAAAGACCGCAACTTATTCCCCATTCAGTTGTTCAAATGTACAGCAGCCGGTACAAGTTAAACGGTGGACCGGCGGGTGCTGAGGATGGGGTCCTGAGGCAGAACCGAGGGCAGCAGCACATGGAGGGATGTTATGAAGGGCTTAAAGTTAATCCTGTTTGCAATGCTTCTGGCGCTGCCTCTTGCAGTCTCTGCTAACGCTCAGGTTTCGGTAGGTGTGGGGGTTGGTGTCGGTCCGGCAGTGGTTGCGCCGCCGATGGCATATGGGCCTCCCGCGTGCAGTTGGGGCTATTACCCCTATGCCCCCTACGCGTGCGCGCCTTACGGCTTCTACGGACCGAGCTGGTTTAGCGGCGGCATCTTCATTGGTGCGGGTCCCTGGTACGGATGGGGCTGGCGGCGGGGATGGGGCTACGGCGGTTGGGGATATCGCGGCGTGTACGGATACCGCGGCGGGTACGGCTATCGCGGCGGATATGCCAATGGCTACGCAGGTAGAGGTGCAGTTGCTCCGCGCGCCTTCAATGGCGGCGGTGGATACCGCGGCGGTTATGCAGGTGGCGGTCATGTCGCAGCCGGTGGGGGTGGGTTCCACGGCGGCGGAGGCGGCGGCTTCCACGGTGGTGGCGGACACCGCTAAGGCTTGATTGCCCTATATACACTTCAGGCCCGGTTGCTTCGGCAGCCGGGTCTTTGTTTTGCTCGCCTACCGCGCCTATCAGAGTTTCAGCAATTCTCAAGTTTCGAAAGCGGTTGCAGATGGCATCAAGCTACTTGGCGCGCTCTACGCAACGACGGGAATGCGGCCTGTTTTCGAAAGGTCGGTGCTATGCTTCCCTCACTTTGGGAGCCGAGGATGGTCCTACCCTTCCGAATCGTTGTTGCTACACTCGGCTGGCTCGCGCTCTCGATCCAATATTGGATCGCAATGACCGGCGTCGCTGGCCCCGCGCCCCTTGCCCGCACAATCAATTTCTTCAGCTATTTCACGATCCAAAGCAACCTTGCTGTCGCGCTTGCGATGACCCTGCCTTGGCTCGCCCCGCAATCGGCGCTGGGAAAGTTTTTCTTGCGTCCGTCAGTCCGAACGGCAATCGCGACCTACATTATCTTCGTCGCGGTGATCTTCGACCTTCTGCTGCGGCACTCGCGTCAATTGGAAGGTTTGAGTCTGGCGACAGACACGCTCCTGCACTATGTCATCCCGGTTCTCTTCGTCATCGACTGGTTATTCTTTGTGCCCAAAGGGACGCTGCATCTGAAAGTAGCCCTCGTGTGGCTTTCTTTTCCGGCCGCCTATATCGCTTGGACCCTTATTCACGGCGCGCTGTCGGGCTTCTATCCCTATCCCTTTGTGAGCGTCGGCACACTCGGATACCCTCGAGTTTTAGTCAACGTGATCGGTCTCTGCCTTGCTTCCCTTCTGCTCGGGATTTTGCTTGCGGGCCTTGATCTGTTGATCGCTCGCCTCCGCCATGCGAGCCGAGACCGGTGGTCAAACTGATGCATTATCAAACATCCTTTTGCGAACCACTCCCGATTCTTAAGCCTCTTTGAACCAGCGCGCTGTCTCAGGCCGGAAGAGCAGCCATGCAATCGCGGTGCAGAGCGCCGCGTGGATCAGGAGTTCCCGCAACGGATGAAAGATACTGATCGCAACATGGAAGACCACCCAGGCAAGGGCCAGCCAGCGTGCCCAATTCTGCCGCAGCAGCAAACTCACTCCGCTGAGCACTGCCAGCAGTTCCGTCAGCTCGATCGCAATGGCATCGCTGTGTCCCGCCGCGAGCTCGTGAAAATGGTAGACAAATCCTGCGACGCCCACCAGCAGGTAGACGCCCGCAACAATCAGTACCAGAGTCGGCGGCTTCTTCATCGCAGTCAGTATCCACGATCAGCCCGAACCTAAAATGCCAAAGGCTGATTGTCGGAACGCGCACGATGCCGCGAGCGATGTGAAGGGCCATTTTTGTGCCATTCACTGACAGCGCGACTAAAATGGTGTGGAGAGGAAGTCCCTTGCCAGCTTACGAATATCTTTGCGAGGAATGCGCCTGCCAGTTCGAGAAACGCCAGAAGATGTCGGACGCTGCAATCGAGCACTGCCCGGAGTGTGGCGGACATGTGAAGCGGCTGATCAGCGGAGGTGCCGGCGCCATCACCAGGGGCGCAAGCCAGCCGCCTGCACCGCCATGCGCGTCGGGAGCTTGCTGCGGGGGCGGCGGCTGCGGTCAAGGCGGTTTCTGCAAGAACTGACGGCAGCCGAACGAAGCAGCCATCCTGTCCAGCTCTTCGACCGCCTGTTTCCACGGATCGAATCCTGGTCTGGCTCGACGTCAGCAGTCGCACCGATCATATTTACGGTGCGACAGGTGCAGCCAGACTGCTCGCCGACGATTAAGCGAAAGCCAGTGCAGAATCGATCTGCTGCTTCATGGGGATGATTTCAGAATATGCACCAGCGGACTGCGCTTCAGACGCCGATTGGCCTTCTGCGAGCAAGGGCTTCAGCGCGTTGATGGCCGAATCGATCTGCTCCATACGATTGCGCAGCCGCTTGACCTCTTCGAACAGTCCGTCCAATTCAACTGTCGCCGCTTCCATTGCCGAGCGATAGGTACCTGCATAAGCCTGATGGTTCATAACAGCCTCCATTGCAAGAAGTCTAGACCGGGTTGAGTCGCTCAGGACATTGCACAACCGTGTGCCGAATGAACACTTTCGTGCTAGTGGCTGGTTCGAAAAGGGGATTCGATATCTATCCTGCGACCGCGTCAAAGCCATTTGCACTCTTCCCTTTCCTCGCGGTCAACATCTGTGTGTCGCTTTCTGCCGGTACGCGCGCAAACGAGTCATTCACTCCGTGAGTCAAGCGTCCCAGGCCGCAAAGACCGTGAACATCCCGGCTTTGACCGGCTATTGAACCATAACTGACCTCGAATCTGCGAAACTGGAAGACAGTGGATCCTTCAACCAACTTGCCAGGTCCGTGTTCGCTGCGCGTCCTCATTGCCGGGGGAGGCACGGGCGGTCACATCATTCCAGCTCTGGCAGTGGCCCATGAGCTCGTTACACGGCATCAGGCCGAGGTTTTGTTTGTCGGCACGCCGCGCGGAATGGAATCGCGCCTGGTTCCCGCTTCCGGCTTTCGACTGCGGCTGATCGAGGTGGGCCCGCTGAAGAATGTCTCGCTGGCCACGCGGATGCGGACAATGATGGATATTCCGCGCAGTCTGTTCGCTTGCCGGCGGCTTATCCGTGAATTCAATCCTGATGTTGTCTTCGGTGTTGGAGGATATGCTTCCGGCCCGGGAATGGCGGCGGCATTAATGCTGCATGTGCCGACTATGGCGTTTGAGCCGAATGCCATGCCCGGACTGGCCAATCGCCTTGTGGGGAAACGCGTGCAGGCGGCCGCGGTAAATTTTCCGGCGGCTGCGATTTTCTTTCACAATGCCGAGGTGACAGGCATCCCGGTGCGGCCGGATTTCTTCAAGCTACCGCCAACCACCGGAGAAGCGCCACATCTGCTGGTCTTTGGCGGATCGCAAGGCGCGCGGCTCTTCAACAACACCCTGCCGGCCATTGCGCCCGCCCTGCTAGCGTCGGTACCCGGATTGACGATTCTGCACCAGGCCGGCTTGCGCCATGCCGAGGCAACCGAGGCCGCCTACAACGCGAGCGGAGCCGATCCTGCACGTTGGCAGGTCAGCGGGTTTCTGGACGACATGCCCGCCCGGTTTGCACAGGCCGACCTGGTCATGGCGCGCAGTGGAGCCTCGACGGTCGCCGAACTCGCGGCCGCAGGCAAGCCGGCGCTGCTGGTTCCCTTTGCCGCCGCAGCCGACGACCACCAGACGCGCAACGCCGAAGAGATGGTCAAGGCCGGAGCCGCCGTCATGCTGAAGGAGCCCGACCTTGCCGATCACGGAAAGGTGCTCGACTGCCTCGTTCAACTGCTTGGATCGCACGAGAGGCTAGCGTCGATGTCAGCCGCAGCGCGGACGCAGTCCCACCCCCAGGCCGCGGAAGACATCGCCAACCGGCTGGTGTCGCTTCGAACCATCCGAACTGTAAACAATTGACATCATTACACCTACTGCATTTAAGCTCCAGCGAAACCGACGTGGATTCTATATCAGTACTTCACGCGTTGGCTTGAGACAGCGAGGCCCGCTCATGCCTATCCGCTCAGCGACGTGACCTTAATCACATTCTTCAAACCCCTCTAGCCCCTCTAATATCTCCAGCGTTGTATCGGGGATCACTCACGATACACAGCAAGTAAAGATCCCCACTACGGAAGCCGACAACTCACAACGCCGCGCAGTACGGCCTCTTGAGCTTTTGCAGTAAGTGAGAACGACTATGCCTGCCGAGAAAGTCATGATCGTGGACGATGAGCGCCTGGTGCGCTGGTCGTTGCGCCAGAAATGCGAAGAATGGGGCTACACCGTCATCGAAGCCGAGACCGGTGAGCAGGCCCTGCGGCTGGCTCAGCGCGAATCTCCCGATCTGGCCCTCCTCGATGTGCGCCTGCCCGATCTTACGGGTATCGAAGTTCTCGATCAGCTGAAGAAAAATGGCGACGCTCGCGCCGTCATCATGATCACCGCCGATCCGCAGCTCGACGACGTTAAGGCTTCCATCAAACTCGGTGCATACGACTTCGTAGGGAAGCCCATCGACTTCGATGCCCTGCGCGACGTCATGGAAAGCGCGATTCAGGCCACCGGTATCCGCAACGGCGATCAACAGGCCTCCCGCGCAAAAAGTCGCCCCGGGGTGGGTTACGAAAGCGTCGTAAGCGTCTCGCCCAAAATGACGGAGCTGATGAATTTCGTCAAGAAGGTCGCCTCCTGCGAAGCGTCCACGATTCTCATCCAGGGCGAGAGCGGCACCGGCAAAGACCTCATCGCGAAAACGATCCACTACGAAAGCAGCCGCCACGAAAAACCGTTCGTCGCCATCAACTGCTCCGCCATTCCGGAAACGCTGATGGAAGCAGAACTGTTCGGTCACGAGAAGGGCGCCTTCACCGACGCCAAACAGATGAAGAAGGGTCTCTTCGAAGCTGCCGATGGTGGCACGCTCTTTCTTGATGAAATTGGCGAGCTCTCTCCCCTGCTTCAGGCCAAGCTGCTGCGCGTTCTCGAAGACCAGGTCATCCGCCGCGTCGGCGGCATCCGCGACACCCAGGTCGATGTGCGCGTCATCGCCGCCTCCAATCGTGATCTCGAAAAGGCGGTGCGCGAAGGCCAGTTCCGGCAGGATCTGTACTATCGTCTCGCCATCATTGCAATTTTCATTCCTCCGCTGCGCGACCGCAAGGAAGACATTCTTCCGCTCGTCGACTTCTTCATCGAACGCTACAATCGCCGTTTCCGCAAGGCGATTCGCGGCATTACCGATGAAACGCGCCACCTGATCCTCAGCCACAACTGGCCGGGAAATGTGCGCGAACTCAAGAACACCATCGAGCGCGGAATGATTCTCGAAGATGAGTTCTTTCTGCGCTCCATGTATCTGCCATTCTCCGTAGGAGAATCCGGCGGTCGCACTCTTTTCGAACGAACCTCGCCCGCCGACGGCGGACGCAAGCTCGCCAACGGACGCGCGCTGCCGCGCCTCTATATTCCCGAAGGCGGAACATCGCTCGAAGAGCTGGAGCACTCCATGGTCGAGCTGGCGATGAGCCAGGCCAATGGCAACCAAACCAATGCCGCCAAGCTGCTCGACATCAGCCGCGATGCCCTGCGCTATAAGCTGAAAAAATTCAGCATGGCCCAAGTGGAAGAAGAAGTCTGACGCACCTCGCGCAGCATCGAGACAATCGCGCTCAAGCCCCGTCGCAATCCAGTCGATAAACGGAACAAAGCCAAGAGAGGCCTTGTTCCATGAAGCGGATTCTTCCTGTCGTCCTCGTGTTGTTGGCATTTGCGGGTTTGGCTACGGCGCAGATCACGCAGCCGTCGACTGACATCCTCGGCGCTCACCTCAATTACGGACGCGGCTGCGCTGCTTGTCACTCGCCGCACAGCGGCGCGGCGGGCAATGGAAATTCCGGCAGTGCCAACACGGGTAACTCTATGCTCTGGGGAGAAGATGTCACCGGTCTCTATGGCAAGACCATCACAACGGACGGCGGGAAATACGTCGAAGTTTTGCCCACAAGCATGTCCGCTACGACTCCCGACGTCTCCGGCATGCTGACATGCCTGGGTTGTCACGATGGCAACTTCGCTCCCGCCGCGATGATGAAGAACAAGGTCTACGAAAATCTTCCGTCGACTTACGGAAACCGCAACACCATCCCGACGCTCATGGGAAGTTCAGGCTCCGAAAGCTACATCAGCGATCACCCGATGGGACTGAACGCCACCATCGATTGTGGAGGCACGTCAGGTTGGGATTGTACTGAGGCGAACGGCGCCATCACCATGAGAGGCTCCGCTTCCAGCCGTTTTGTCACCAGCTATGGCTTCTTCGTACAGCCCGGCGTCTACAACAACAAGGCCGTCGTCGTTTGCACCACTTGCCACAACCCGCACTCCATGAACGTGGTCGCGGTCGGCCACAACTCGAATTCCGGCCTTCCGCGTGGAACGTACGCAACGACGTTCTTCCTGCGCGCTCCCTACAATCCGAACGACACAAACCCGATGTCAAACCAGACAGCTCAATTCTGCCGTCAGTGTCATGCAGACAAGTCCAACGAAATGAACGGGAGCACTGCCGGCACTACGTTCTAGTGCGCGCGGTTTACTTTCTTAGGACGGGCGATTTGCGCAAAGTCGCCGCGGAAACGCTGCCATCGGCATTGTGCGCAACCTGGTGGCAAACAAGCGTGCACGTATTCGTCGCGCGAGAATAGGACACAGGCAATGTTCCGTTGGGCGCCACCACGTTCACGTCAAAGTTCACCAGGCGCTCGCCGCTGATGGTGCCGCTGGTAGCGCCCATGCCATGTGCCGTATGGCAAGTGGAACAGCTGACTCCGGTGTTGATGTGATCGCTGTGATGATTCCAACTCGTGTTCTGAACAATCTGGTTCGCTATATCGTGACACTTGCCGCACAACGCGTAGGGCCCGTTTACGCTGAGATCGGGATTTGGAAAGAGATTTGAAATCGCCTGTCCCGGCGCAGCCGTCTGACTGAATTCATAACGCCGTTCCAGAATGTGCGTCCAGCGCGAGCCGTGCGGACCGTTCGCACCGGTTCCACCAAACTCGCGATTGTCGTCGCTGTTGTGACAATCCGTGCAGAGAATCTGCGTCCCCATCGTGCGGCCCGGCGTAATTCCATCGAGATTCAGCATGTTGGCCAGCAGGCTGGGCTGCGCAAGCGCGCTGCTCCGTGCGTGCATCACAGGATGGCTCGACGTCGCCGCAACCGCGAATTGCGGAACCAGATTGAGCGGATCGCCGGCCGAAACCACTCGCACCGGGAAGTATCCATAAATAGGCAGAACCTGTTTGCCAGAGCTGGTTCCATGGCAGCGCAGGCAGCTCTCATATTGATTCACCGCGGGTGTAAGCACCGTGGTTCCGTCGCTCGCGCTGACGCCTACGATGTCCTTCTGCGAGATTCGAATCAGCGGCGCTGGAGGAAACACTCCGACCGGCTCAGATCCATGTGCGTTGTGGCAGTCCACGCAGGTTGCATGGCGATTGTTGTTCAGAAGAGCGCTTTCAGTCGCGTCATGCGGATTGGTCGAGGCGGGGAAAGGATGTCCCACCTTTGGCGTTGCGTATTCTGCAAATACGTTCGCGTACGGTGCAATCGGCGAGACATTCGCGCCGCCATTGTGGCAGGAAATGCAATCCTGTTCATTCTGCCCGCGCAGCAACCGCGCCGGTCCGCTTGCATTGTGCGGAGCGTGGCACGAGATGCACGCATCGGTAGCCACGGTGGAATAGCTTCCCAGTAGAGCCTGCGGAGAGATCTTGCTTGTGGAAAGCGCGTGCGCGCTTGTAGACCAATCGGCCAGCGGATTCACCTGGCCGCCCATTGTCCGGTTGGGATCGTGGCAAGCCAGGCAGAGCTGGCCACTCGAACTGTCTTTCACCAAAAAGTTAAGCGATACCGGATCCTTGGCCTGTACATGCGGATTGTGGCACGACGTGCACTCGACGTTGCCTTTGATCAATTTCACCGCACCGGTCGCGTCGGCAGTCGTTCCGTTTGCAACCAGAGACGCCGCCAGATCGATATTGTCCTGCAGAGGGAGCGCGAGGCTGAACGGATGCGACGACTGCAAGTTGCTGCCGAACACGTCCGTCGCGTTCATCGAACCCCGTGTCGTCACTTGTCCATACGCCACCGTAGCTCCCACTGCCACGGTACCGTCGTGGCAGCTGAGACATTGATTGCTGACGGACCCCAGCATCGGCTGGGTCACATTGTTCTTCTCGGTGCTGCTGCCGTAAGTTGTGTAAGTCTGCGTGGTGAGTTTCTGGTTCCAGAGTCCGGTATTCAGTCCGGAGTGTGGAGCGTGGCAGTATGCGCATGAGTCAGGCCGAGCTCCCGTAATCGGGGATTGGCTTCCGGGTCCGAGACTGTGCACGCCCAATGCGTCACCGGTAATTTGCGCAGACAAAACCGTCGAGGTCATCAAAATCGCCAGCGTGGCCAGCAAGAATCGGATTCTCACTTCGCGCTCCCTGGCACCTGATTTTTGAGGCCGACATACTGAAATTCCTGAATCCGCCGGTTGAACGAATCCACGACAAATACCTTGTCGTCATGATCGATGAAAAGCCCTGATGGCAACTGAAACTCTCCAGCGTGCGTGCCCTTGGCGCCGAAGTAGTAAAGCAATTGGCCCTGCCGGTTAAACACCTGCACCACGCCCCACAGGGCGTCCACAACGTAGAGATCGCCTTCCGAGTCGATGCTGATCGCCTTTGGCCGAAACATGGCACCTGTGGTGTCGCCGATCTTCCCGATGGCGTATTGGAACTTGCCGGCGTGGTCAAACACCTGTACGCGGAAGTTCATCGCATCGACCACCAACAGGTACGGTCCGCTCAATCGCAGCTCGGTTGGGAGATTGAATTCCCCATCGCCCTGGCCGGTTTTGCCGATGGTCTGGAGGATGTTGCCTTGCATGTCGAGCACGAAGACCTGGTCGCGAAGAGTGTCCGTTACATAAATTCGCTGTTCCATCGAGTCTACGGCAATTCCGGTGGGCCGTTTGAAATATCCTTCCCCGCCTTTCAAGCTGCCGATGGCTCGCACGTATTTTCCGCTTGGCTCGAAAACAAAAATCTTGCCCGCGTCCGAATCGGTTACATAGATATTGTCCTGGGCATCGACGGCGACGCATTGCGGCGTTGTCATCGCGTCTTTGCTCTTTTCCTTGCGCTCGATGAACTTGTACTTGCGCTGCGCGAAATCGAAGATGTGCACACCGGAGGCTCCCGGATCGGTCACAATGATGCGTCCGCGCGAATCGGCGGTAATAGCATAGGGGCGCACGAGGAAACGGTAATCGGGAGCGCCCGCCACGACGTCAACTAGCTTGTTCCAGAAGCCGCGGTTGGGCTTCACCTCGGATTCTGATTTGAAATTGCGCTCCCAGGTAAGCCTGCGGCCGCCGTCGAGCGACATCTCCCAGAGTTCCGGGGTAGTTGGGATCTTCGATTTTGCTGCCGCCCAAATCGCAGACGGCAACAGCGCCGCACAAGCCACCAACACAGCTGCGCTCCGGCGTTGCCAGCACCCTCGGGTTAGAAGAAATTGAACCAACGTGAAATCCCCATATAGTACGACGAGACCACCTCTGGCTGGGTGCCGGTGATGCTGAACCCCTGCTCCAGACGGGCGTAACCGCTAATAAAGTTCAACTTGCGAACCTGGTATTGGATAAGAGCGTTGTATTGGCTGTTGTCATTGTCTGACGGGATACCGTTGCTGACAGTGTTGCTTGTCGCTTTGCCATAGGTCGCTGCGATCATCAGCTTTTTCCTCGGGGAACTCGACATCCCGAACGAATAGCTTTTCCCGCCGAACAAACTCACCAGACTGGAAGGCAGGATCGGCGATGGTACTGGAACGCCGACAAGGCCTGCGCCTGTCGCCAGCGCCTGGCCATCCGATTTGGAATAGCTGCCGGTAGCTGTAAGCATGGCGCCGTACCCGAAGGAGCCGTTATAAGTCTCGCTGCTGTTCGAGGTGCCGGCCTGATCGCTCAGCGCAGTGCGCGAACCTCCACCACCAGCACTCAGGTTGAACACTCCAAAGTTCCGGCTGATGTTGCCGGAGTAGTTGTAGTACGAATTCATATAGGTGATGAGGAGCGTCTGCACGTTCTGCGCGTAGCTGAACGATTCGTTTAAGCGCCATCCAAGAAACCGGTTGGAGTAGTTCTCGGTTGCTGAAAAGCCTATCGTGTCTTGCCCATTTTGGTCTGCGGAGTTGGCAGATACATTCACTGAGGTGTTGATAGTCCCATCGAAGAGTGAATGTGTGTAAGTGGCGCCCCCGCCGTACGATTTCACCCCGTAATCCACGCCTAGAAAGCTCTGCGTACGGCGCTCAAAAAATCCTGAGGTCTGCAAATTCGAAACAGGCGAATATGTGCCCACCGCCATCAGATCCAGTGAATTGGAAGACTGATTTGAGTTCAGTCCCGGCACTACGCCTCCTGCGGCGATGACCGACTGAATAATCTGTCCGGTCAGATTGTCAGAGTAATTCGCCGTAGCTGTAATCGAGAGTCTATTGGTCGGATGTACGCTGGCATTTGCGTTCACTGTGTCTATCGCTCCAGTCGAACTGGCGCCTAGATAGTCGCTATTCCATGTAGACCGGTTTATTCCTGTTGAGAACGAGCCGCTTAGTGGAAGCAAATGCGACAGATTGCCTCCGTAAGCGGAGTTGTCTGTGGTTATCTCTAGATTTGCGCCGGTTACGATCGGCGGAATCACCGAGTGTGACGCCCCAGTGGCGTAGTAGGCGCCCATGTTAAAGCCAGCCCATCGATAGCCTGAATGAAGATTCAGCGAATGAAACGAATTCTCGCCAGAGTCGTTGGCCCCATAGACCGAATAATTGCTGGTTCCGCTCTGGAAGCCTGCCGAGAAGCTCGGCGCATCGGGTAGATTCTCGCTCCAGTTGATGCCGAATGTGTCGCTGTTTCCGTGGGTCACATAGTCGGCGAGTCCCGGAACGGCGTAATTTCCATCAGTGTTGTAAGCCTTGGACCACGTAATGGAGCCGGGAAATTTGCTGCCGGCGAAGATACCCACGCTCAGATTCAGCCCGCTGGCATCGGAGATCGACTGAAAATTGGAATTGGCCCGCGACTGATTCAGATAGGGTGAGAAGTTATAGGAAAGAAAATTCGGGCTGTGAAACGATCCAGTGAGAGTAGCAGCGCCCCCCAGCGTCCAGCCATGGGAAGACCCGGTCATGTTCCCGTAATTCGCTGTGTATCCGGAAGAAAGAGTGCCTGTCCCGCGGGTGCTGGTCTCGCCAAATCGAATCTGCGAGGCCACAGGGATCGCCGGAAGCAGAAGCCCTGCGGTTATCAGCCACGCGAATCGAATAAACCGAACCACTCAACGCCACCTTTAAGCTCTCTGGTGTCGGATTCCGCTATCATGATCCCCACCGAGTTTTCTCAGATCAGTTGCCCGTTCCCCGCCTGATTTTGAATCCAGGCTCCGTTTCGCCCCTTTTACAACTCGTCGATCTTCGCGTTCTGCCGAAGTTTCTGGTCCAGAGCAGCACGGAGCTGGTTTCTCTTCGCCTCGTGCAGTTCCTTTTGCAACTGCGCTTTTACATCCTCGAATTTCGTTTGCCCAGCCGGCGTGTGCACTTGCAAGCGCACAATGGTATAGGCCTGCTCCAACTGGATCAGGCCGCTCATATCGTTCGGGTGCATCGCCAGAAGAACCTTCACCACCTGGGGCGCCAGTTGATCTACAGGAAGCGGTTTATGCTGGCCCATCATTACGCGGTAATCGTCATCGGAGATCTTCTCCGCCAGCAAACCGAACTCCTGGACTGTCTTGGTCGCTTTCGCTTGTTTCAGTGCGCTCTCTGCGCGCGCGCGCACTTCGTTCAACTGCACGGCGGTTGCATTGGGTGGAGGCAGTATCGAAATTGTCTGGAAAGTAAACGACTCGGGATAATGGAAGCGGACCGGATTCTTGTCGTAATATGCCCTGACCTCAGCCGGTGAAATCGCGCTCCTGTCCTCGACTTCAGTTTTCAGGAAGATTTCAATCAACAGCGAGCGACGGATCTTATCCTGCAACAACTGATGTGAGCCGTTGAAATCACTTTGCAAGAATGTGTTGTACTCTTCCGGCGTGGCGAATTGCTTGCGAAAATCAGCCTCGGCATGCTGTAGTTTTGCGGCCGGCACAGTCATCTTCCGGCGCTCCGCCTCCTGATAGGCCAGCTCTTCGAAGATGATCATCTTCAGGGCGCCATCGCGAACCTGCTTTTCAAACTCTTTGGGAATGCCGTTATGCTGCTTGGCATACGGAAAGATCGCGTACTCCTCGCGAATCAGATCGGCGTCAGTGAGAATCGCGCTGTTCACGCGTGCGACGGGCTTTCCGGCGGCCAAATGTGCGGGGCTTGCCGCACTCTGCGCTGGAGGATTCGCGAATTTAGTGGGCGTATGTGACGACACCTGGGCTCCAGCCGCAGCAATGCCCAACAAAAAAACCAGAAGAAATGAGGAATGGTACTTCATTTAATTGACCCCCGTTTAAAAGGAAGGGGAGGGAAAGTGCTGCCCCTCCCCTTATGCATAACGAATCTAGAAAGTAGTTACCGCGGTGCCGTTGTTCATTTCGTTCGACTCGCCACCATGGCACTGGCGGCAGAACTGCGCTGTCTGGTTGCTGCCGGCGGTGCCGCTGCCGGGGTTATAAGGTGCGCGAATGAAGAACATCGTCGCGTACGTTCCGGGCGTGAGACCTGACTTCGCGGCGGTCACGTTTACCACGTTCATCAGGTGCTGATTGTGGCAGGTCGTGCACATCACAACTGGTGTGTTGTTGTAAGTACCCGGGCTGACGAAGAAGCCGTAGTTCGTAACGAACTTGCTTGAGCCTGGTCCGGTCATCTGCACTGCACCGGTGGCGCTGATGGTGCAATCCCAGTTGTACTGTCCTCCGCAACCCATTACGGCGGTCAGACCTACCGGATGGTCGTTGAGGTAATTGCCTTGGGAGGTACCGTCGTTCCCGAGCAGCGTCGGGATGAAGTTCTGGGTCCCATAAGTCGCGGGCAGCGTCTCATAGACTCTGTTCTTCATCATGGCGCCCTGTGCATAGTTGCCGTCATGGCAGCTAAGGCATGTGAGCAGTCCGGCAACATCGGGTGTCGTGGCCGCCATGCTCGTCGGCAGGCTTTCTACATAGCCGCCGCCGCCGGTTGTGATGGTTTTGCCGTACAGGCTCCCGACATCTTCGCCCCAGAGAGCGACGGCGCCCGAAGTCGGATCGGCAGTCTTGGCGTTTCCGTTTCCGTAGGCGCCGCTGTGTGGTGCGTGACAGGCCGCGCAGCCGCGACCATAGTTGAGGTGAGCGCCGAGGACGTCAGTCGACGGCTGGTAACCTGGTCCCTGTGCCGCCGCAAAGCCCGCGGCTGTCACAAACATTAAAGTGATCAAGAATTTCTTCATTAGGTGGAGCCTCCTAGTGCGCACTCCTACAACTTCCCTGAACCTTCACATCGACGTTGTAGGTCCTGTTTCGAGTTCAGTCATCCTTCAGAATGTGCACGCCTCATGCCGTTGCGTTGGCCCCCGTACGGAATTCGGACATCGCGCGCAATTCGTTGTCGCGAAGGGTGTTGCGCTGTTCTTCAGAGGAAATGATGAGAGGCCTGCGCAAAATCCCCCTCCGGTCGATGGGCGTTCTCCCGCAGTGCATTGGTGAAATGCCCCAAGTTGTTCGTGACAGCCGTCACAATCTGGTGAATCAAAACGCCTTGCAAGGTGACCCACCTTCGAACATCTGGCTATATCGCGAGCTGTTGTGTGATTCGGATCACGTCGCCAGGTGATTTAACTTGCTCTACTGGTCGGTGGCGCGTGGTTCCGGCGAATCCGCAGTGCACCAATGCGTTTGGGCATTCGTTCGGCGGCATACATGCATGCAGATTGTTTGCTGCTTCGTGCTTGGCAAGGAACAGGCAGCCGCATTTTGGAGGTCTTCTCGCAAATGGGAGCGCACGGCATGACAGATGAACCAACCACGGCATTAGCGCCAACGTTGCGCGCTGCCCAGGTCTACTCCATGGCGGCGCTCTGCCTGGCAGTCGGCCTTGGCATCGGATACCTGATGCGCGGCTCGCAGCTGGCTGTGATCCCTCCGCAGAGTACTGCTCATGCCGTGTCCCAAACCGCCCCCGCAGACGTGAAACCCGCCGGACATCGTCCCAGCCTCGACGAGATGAGACAGATGGCCGACAAGCAGGCAGCGCCGCTGCTCGAAAAACTCAAGAGCAATCCAACTGACAGCTCGCTGCTGGTTCAGGTGGGCGGCATTTATCACACCACGCATCAGTTCAGGGAAGCGTCCGAATACTACAGCCGGGCACTCGACTCCGATCCGAAAAATGTTGCCGTTCGCACCAAGCTGGCTTCGAGCCTCTATCGCAACGGTGATATCGACGGTGCGATCGCGCAGTTGAATAAGGCTCTGACCTACGACCCGAAGGACGCGAATGCACTCTTCGACATGGGCATGATCAAGCTGCAGGGCAAGGGCGATCCGAAGGGTGCGCTGGCTGCGTGGCAGCGCCTTCTCAAGACAAATCCGCAATTGAGCCCGGATCGTAAAGCCACAGTGCTGAAACTCATGGCCGACGTCATGACGATGATGGGCGATCAACATGGAATTGAGGGGGCGCGGAGCAGTAATGGACACTAATAATTCTCTTCATAAGCAGTGGACCACTCAGCGGGCGCTGATCCTGATGGCGGTCTGCCTGATGGCCGGAGTCGCCGGCGGATGGGCGATCCGCGGAGCGCGCCGCACTGCGGAAACTGATTCGGCAAGAAGCGCGAATGCTCCCCAGCCCGCGACGACGAGCGCATCTGCCGCGCAGACGCCGGGCCCCACTCGACTGAAATCGATGGCCGATAACCAGGCCGGACCGATGATCCTGAGACTCAAAACGGAACCGAAGAACACTGACTTGCTCGTCAACATCGGCAATCTGTATTACGATGCCCAGGAATATCCCTTGGCCGTGGACTACTATCGGCGTGCGTTGCAGATCAAGCCATCCGACGCGGCCGTACGCACCGACATGGCGACTGCCTACTGGTACCTGGGAGAAGCCGACACGGCGATCGCGGAGTTCAACAAGGCGCTCACCTACGCGCCGACCAATCCAAGCACTCTCTTTAATCTCGGCCTAGTCAAGTGGCAGGGCAAACATGACAGCGCCGGTGCCATCGCGGATTGGAAGAAGCTTCTGGCCACGAACCCTAACTACGAGGCCAGAGACAAAGTCCAGCAGATGTTGTCTGACGTTGAAAAGCAAACCGCAACAAATTCGGCCGCAAAGGGCTGAGCACATCGAGTGGTTTCCGCTTGCACGAGAATGTGGGGCCTGGCGATCAGTAGAGCGGAGGCTCGCCGGGCGGCCGCGTCTTCCAGCGCCGATGTATCCAGAGCCACTGATCGGGATAGCGGCGAATCCAGGATTCAAGCACATCGTTGCATTGCTGGGTTGCCGCGAGAACATCGGCTTCGGTGTCGCCCGATTGCGTGAAGTGCAGCCGCGGGCCGAAGTGGAGAACATATTTTTTCTGGTCGGCCTCCCACAGCATGAAGCCGGGCAGAACCGCAGCACCCGTTTTGAGCGCGACGCGCGCCAGACCCGAAGCCGTACACGCACTAATGCCGAAGAACTTCACAAACTCTCCCTGCGGCGGCGTCATATTGGTGTCCATCAGGATGCCGACAGTGCCACCCTCGTGCATCGCCGTCAGCAGGCCACGTGCAAAGTCGTCCTTGTGGAGAACGCGATTGCCGTGCATACAGCGGATGCCGTTGACGAATTCGTCGAGTCTGCGATTGTCAAGACGACGGATGACCATGCCCATCGGATGACCCATCAGGGAGTGATAGAAACTTGAAAGTTCCCACACGCCGAAGTGTCCGGTAAGCACCAGCACTCCCCTGCCCAGCGCCTCGGCAGCGAGATAGTGCTGCAGGCCATCGGTACGAATCCAGTCCTGAGTGTTCTCGCGCGTGTAGGAGGGCATCTGGCAGAACTCGACGAGTTGCCGGCCCAGGTGACCGTAGAGGGAACGCAGAATTTTTTCCCTCTGTTCCGCTTGAAGCTCAGGCAACGCCAACGCAAGGTTGCGATCGCCCACACGCCGCAGACGGCCCATGGCGCGATATGCCAACCAGGCAAGAACACCCGCGAGCATACGTGCAAGCCAGCGCGGGATCCATCCCAGTGTGCGCGCCACCGCAACCACCAGCCAGTATTCGAGTGTCTGCTGCATCGTTTGAGGCAAACACAAGTTTAGGACATTGGGGTGGGTTTTGTTAGAAGGCGCTTGTCCAGCACAATCGGAAAACAGAAGAGCGGCCCTTGTAAGGCCGCTCCTCGTTTTCAAAATGCTGTTCTATTTGCCTTGTTGGGCCTGCGTAAAATAGTGCGCCACAGTGCGCACAAACTCCACCGCGCCCGGAGGCACCCCGACGTTGCCCTTGAGCACGTTGTCAAAGCTCTGCGGCGCGCCGTAGTAGATCTCCGTATCTTCTTTGTTTTGCGACACGCTGGTGCCGTCGAGGCTGATGCCCGCGAAGAGTCCCTTGTTGCGCGAATAGCTCAGCAATTCGGCGTTCATCTTCCAGTCGGTCGCCGCCTGTCCGGCGCGTCCCACAGGACCCGCGGCCGCAGAGGCATCGCCACCAATCTTGAATTTGTTCTTCAGCAGGTCCTGGAATCCGCGATCGTTCACAGCCACAAGGACCAGGTCAGTGGATTGGCCGCCGATCTGCAGTCCCCATGAGCCGCCCGCCATGCGAATGAAAACCGGAGCGCTCCATCCGTGTCCAGTGCGGCACGTGACCACACCCTGTCCGTATTGAGCACCAAACACAAACGCGCCCTTGATCATGCCCGGAACCACGCCAACGCAGGTTGCCGATTGCAGAATATTCAGCGGAATCGTATGATCCTTTGCCTGCATGACCTGATCGAGCACCGTCTTGGCCGCCTCAACGCGGTCCTGCAGGTCAGTCTTGGACGAAGCCGCATTGGCCGCTCCAGTGGCAAGTAAACAAAGACAGAGGGAAGCAATAATTTTCTTCATGCTGGGGAGTCCTTTCCTTTTCCTAAACACTTGAATCGCGCAGCTTATTGGCTGCTGATATTTACTGACAGCGCAAAGAATCTAACGTCGCGCACAAAGCGGCGACTGTCTTGTGCAAGGAACATCGATGTGCAACAGTGTTCCGATTCAGCCTACAGCATAGCCGCGGAAGCACGATCCACAGACAGCAGAAATCCTGCCTACCGCGCCTCGCAAGATAAGGCCGCTGTTTTGTCTTTTTTGGTTTTCGCTAAGAGAAGGCCGCTTGCGCCGCAAAGGCTTTGCGATCCGACGATTTGGGTTCCTCGGGAAGCACGCTCAACAAAAAAGAGGAGTTCACAGGCCTCATGGTCACATGGAGCCTGGGAACTCCTTTCCCCAGATCTGCGTTGTTTCTGGAATCATTATTAGTAATGTCCCGAATCGGCACAAGAGTACTAAGGTTTTACATTCTTAGTAATGATGATTAAGGTAATTAATCGGTTACTAGCGGGGATAACCCATCCGAGATCAGGCGCTGACCGCCTCTGCGATATGTATCGGGGTAGGCGACGGCTTGTAGGACCCATGTAGGGCTCGCATGGAGAGCTCAATCCGGTTCTCCGCGCCAATTTTGCGCATGAGCTTTCCTACGTGCGCCTTCACGGTGCGCTCTTCGATGCCGAGTTCCTCGGCGATCTCGCGATTGGAGCGGGCCAGGAGCAGTAGTTGCAGCACCTGTTCTTCGCGGGCGGTGAGATGTGGCCGCGGGTTGGTGACGTTCGAATCCTCGCCCGACAGAAGGCGGTCAATCAGCTTCGACAGCAATTTACGCGGAGCCCAGATGGAACCGGAAATCACGACGTCCAGCGCCTCGCGCACGAGACGTGGACCTGCTCCAGTATCAAGATAGGCGCGGGCGCCGGCGATGATCGTGTCCATCATGACCTGCTCGTTGCTGTCGGGACCAATGACCACCATGCGCAGGGACGGCCGCTTGCGGCGGATACCTTCGAGAACGCCGAGCTTCTTGGAAGAACTGCTCCAGTCGATCAGAATGTACTCGATGGATTCGTTCTCAAGATGCTCCTCCAGGGTCCCCACAATGGGGAGAAGTGGTGTTTCTCCGGGCTTTGCATGGTTCTCAAAAATACTGGTGAGGCCTTCGAGCCGCATCGGTTCGTTGGCGACGACACCGATTCGGATTGGTTCCAAGCTATACATCACAGACATCGAGCCTCTCCTTGCCCGGGTTCAACCAGCGACGGGGCTAAGGCCTTCCGAACCTGGCGAGCCGTTCACAGACGCGCGCCCGAGTGTCCAGAAATATTGCATACCCCGTCTTTTGTTTCACTTCGCCAACGGGTTGTTACCGATGGCATCGCGCACTGATTACCTTGAATTAACAGTATCCGGCAAAGTGGTTGTTTCGCATAGGCCTTAGCACCTTGGAAATCAAAGGTCCCCCTCTCTAAAGTCACAATGGACGGGTTTTTGACGGCCCAAGTCGGGTCATTTCGTAGGGCGACGTGAGCGGGATCACATGAACCGAAATCCGACTTTCCCCGTCCTACTCGTCACTTTGTATGAAAATCCTTGGCCGCGGTGTTCCACAAATCGGCCAAACGCTGTACCATCAGTCCGGTAGGGCGTGGTACAGTCGAAAACAGTCGCGCTAGCGAGGTGATCGCTTTGATTAAACAAGACATCGTGCACCATGTAATCGAGCGCACAGGCCTGCCCCGCACAAAGGCTGAAGCGGCGGTCGATACTGTGTTTGAAGGCTTGAAAGAAGCCTTAGCCGCAGGTGAACGCATTGAGCTGCGCGGGTTTGGCGTGTTCAGCGTGCGCGCCCGCAAGACTGGAATCGGGCGCAATCCCCGTACCGGCACCGAGGTCAGCATTACGCCCGGCAAAGCCGTCCGCTTCAAGCCCGGTAAAGAACTGCATACATTGGACTCAGGCACTCCAGCTCCAAGCGCCTGATCGTGCGACCGGTCGAAACGACGTGACCGGCTCGCGTCTGGCGTACGCAGTGGCCGGCTGTCCCGATCCCAAATTGAAATACCGTCTCAATTCGCCAGTTTTATCGCCACGATCTTTCTGATTGCAGGCATATCGCCGGCGCGATGCACGAGGAGGCGCACTCCGTTTCCTTCGGGATAGTGCGGCGCTGCGGCCAGTGCGTCCGCAACGGTTTTGGGCAGATGGGCATCTTTTGCCGCCTGCAATGCCTTTTCGCTCAATACAAACGACACCATGAAGCAGCCGGTTCCTGGGGACCAAGATAGACGATGTTGCGGCTCTTCTGCTTCAGGCGCAGGCTCCAGCCATACTTGTTGACGCAGATCCCCTTCCATTCCCTTCCCGCAGCTCTCTCTTCCTTCGCCATCCACTCGATGAATTCACTCCAGAGCTTCGCCGCTGGCCCGAGAGCCGCAACGACCTCATCCTAGCCGGGCTGCTTCGGCTTTCCAAGAAATGCGTTGGTGTACTCCATCTCGCCACCTCGATGCGCGCAGGAACTCTAGCTCGATTTGCTCATACCGGCTGTGATAAAGCCTCGGAGATTTAAACGGCTTTCGTACACGTCACTCCCTGTTTGCGATCCTCCAGAAACTCCGTTTGGGCTATATTTGTTCGTGCCGCGACTTTCCTCCGCGAGGTCAGAAACTGGAGAAACGCCATTGAAGACGCGTCGTTTCACCACCTTTGTTCTCGGGTTGGTCACGCTGACCGTGATACTGCCTTCTTCTGCGCAGTTACAGGATGTTGGAGACAGTCCGATGAAATCCGGCTCCGAGCCGATATCTGATCGCGACAAAGCTGGTCTGCACGGGCCAGTTCGGTCAGTGATCGAAGAACGTGCATACCCCGCATGGACCGACGCGGACGGTAAGGTATATCCGGAATTCAAGTCGTGGAACAAGACCGAGTACGACCGCGATGGTCGCATTGCGGTTACATGGTTCCGCGGATCGTCCAGCGAGCATGGCTCGGAATTCGCTACACGCTACGCCCGCAACGCTGCGGGCAGACTGCTGCGGGCATCGCAGGAGGACGATGGCAAAACGGTCTCCGAGACCATCTACCGTTACGACGATCAGGGCAGGCTGCAGAGCATCACCGATTCAAAGCGACCCGATAATCCGATTGCTTTCGCTACGACGCGAACGGCAGAAAGACAAAGATCGCGATTGCGACAGCCAATCGTCTGCCGCCGGAGACCGTGCAGTTTCGCACCAGCGTGAGAAGCCTATTCGAAGAGGCAGGCGGGCGCGCAGTCGCTCTGCCGGAGGGCGGCAGCGCCGTGACTCTCTACGACGAACACGACAGGCCTACGGAGATTCAGACCCGCAATGCCAATGGCGAAATCTATGTCTCGCACACTGCGCGTTTATGACGAACAGGGACGCGTCGTGGAAGAGAAGCAGATCGTGGACGACCCGCTGAAGATGATTCCCGGCCGGCGATCAGAAAAATATCTTCGATTCCGGCAAGTGTCTCGCCTCAGGAGTTGCGAGATCAGCTCGCCGAGTTTCTTGGCGGATCGGAGATGTGGTCGACGAAGTACTTTATGACGCTCAGGGGCCGCAGGTCGAACACGATTCAGCAACATGTTCAACCATATGGACGACCGAGCCGATACGGCCTACAACGAGCACGGCGACGTTGTGAAAGAGATTTCGCACAATACCACAACCAGCGGCACAGGAAATCCGGAGGCCGATGGGACGCTGAGTTCGGAGACAATCTATTCCTACGACTACGACAGTTATGGAAACTGGACAGTCAAGAAGACCTCGTCGCGATCGCTGCCAGATGGAACATTCAAGGACCAGGGCGATAAAGTGCTGCGGACGATCGAGTACTATTGACCACCCCGCTGACAAAGTGCTCTGTCACATCAACCGCTGGGCATCTACATCGACAACGATGTTCCGGCGCGGAATGCCTGACTCATCAGCATGTGCCAGAGCACCACGCAGAGCCGCATTCAAAGCCTTCCGCGACCCAGCCTTCAGAATCAGATGAAATCGGTATACATTCTTGATGCGCGCGATAGGCGCGGTGCAAGGGCCCAGCACCCGCACACCTTCCGGCACCGCCTTCTGAAACCACTTGCCGATCTCCGCTGACCACCCCGCCGCTTCCTCCAACTTTTCCGATTGCACAAGCACGTTCGCCAGTACGCCGAACGGCGGATAATGCATCCATCGCCGGTACTTCAGTTCGCGTTCGGCAAACCCCGCGTAATCATGCGTGCTGGCGGCGACGATCGCGTAGTGATCCGGATAATACGTCTGCACTACGACGCGTCCCGGCAACTCGCCGCGTCCGGCGCGCCCACTCACCTGCGTCATCAGCTGAAATACGCGCTCCGCAGCGCGAAAGTCCGGCATCGACAGCGCGTGATCGCAGCCCACCACGCCCACCAGCGTTACCCCATGAATATCGTGCCCCTTCGCGATCATCTGCGTGCCGACCAGCAGGTTGATCTCGCCCGAGTGCAGCCGTGCCAGCAAATGTTCCAGATCGTGCCGGCCTCGCACCGTGTCACGGTCCATGCGCCCGATCCGCGCTCCGGGAAAGATCTCCGCCAGCCGTTCCTCGCCCTGCTGCGATCCCGCGCCAAGGTAATAGAGATGCTCACTCTCGCAGTCCGGGCACTTCGCCGGAACGGTCCGCTTGTACCCGCAGTAATGGCACTCCAGGCGCTGGCCCGCCCGCGCGAGACCGTCATCCGCCGAGGGTTTGTGGTGCGTAAGCGCGATGGCGCAGTTCTGGCACTCCAGCTTCTGCCCGCAAGCGCGGCAGATAACAGCGAATGAATAGCCCCTGCGGTTAAGCAAAATGATGGCCTGCTCGCCCCGATCGAGAGCCTGTCGCGTCTGCTCCACCAGAGACCGCGAGAAGAGCTGCTCCTGTCCGCTCTCCTGAAATTCCCGCCGCATGTCGATCAGCTCAACCTCCGGCAGCGGGCGATTCATTACGCGATCGGTCATCTCGATGCGCGTGTACTTGCCCTGCACCGAGTTCTGCCAGCTCTCGAGCGACGGAGTCGCCGAACCCAGCACCACCACGGCTCCCGCCAGTTTCGCGCGCATCACCGCGACATCGCGTGCGTTGTAGCGTGGCGTCTCCTCCTGCTTGTAGCTCTGGTCGTGCTCTTCGTCGACAAGGATCAAGCCAAGATTCAGCACAGGCGCAAAAATCGCAGACCGAGTCCCCACCACAATCGGCGCATCGCCGCGATGGATGCGGCGCCACTGCTCGGTCCGCTCCTCGGGCGTAAGCGCAGAGTGCAGCAACGCCACACGCTCTCCAAAAGCCGCATCCAGTAGCCCAGCCATTTGCGGAGTCAACCCGATCTCCGGAACCAACAGAATCGCCGTTTGCCCGCGATCAAGCGTCTGCTGCATTGCCCGCAGATACACCGCAGTCTTCCCCGATCCGGTCACTCCGTGCAGTAAAAAAGAATGGAATCCCCCCAGATTCGTAACAATCGATGCCAGCGCCTCCATCTGCGGCTCGTTCAAGTTGAGCGGCTGCGCGGGCCCCTCAATGCCGCCCAGTCGAAATGCCGCCGCCCGCTCCTCGATGCGCACCAGTTCGCGCCGCACCAGTGTTTGAAGCGTGGAATAGGGCAGTTCGCGGCGGCGCAAATCTGCCAGAGCCAGTTCGCCGCCGTTTGCAGCCAGCTCAGCCAGAATGGCCTGCTGAAGTTTAGTCAGATTCGGCAGACGCGTGTCTGGAACGAGCACTGCGAAACGCTCGGTGCGGCGTGCGTCTCGCTCCGTGGCTGCCGTTTCACGCGCGATCCATTTCTTGCGCAGCATTCCGGCCAGCACCGGAAGACTCGCGTCCGTTGCCGTGCGCAGCGTCGATACCTTCACCGGCTCTCCTGAGGCGAGTCTCTCCAGAACGCGTTGCTCCATGCTGTGCTTGTCTGTTGAAGCCTCTTCCTTGCGACTCCGCTTCCGGGCTGGAGAACGAAGAATTGGCCCGTCCCCATCAAGGCTCCCCGCCAGTACGTCGCGTCCGAGATCGGTAATCCGGTAGTAGATAAAACGCCTGACCTCGGCCATCAGCGGCAACATGCCGCGCAGCACCTCGCCCAACGGAGCCAGGTAATACCCGGCGATCCACTCGGCAAGCGCCAGCAGATGCTCACTGAGCAGCGGCTCGTCGTCGAGCACCGCTTCCACATACTTTGCTTCAAAATCCGTCGGGGCCGCGGCATCAGTCGTCGTCACCACGCCGATCAGCTTCTCGTTGCGAAACGGCGCGATTACGCGGGCTCCGCGTGCCACATCTTCGCCCTCATGCAGGGCGTAGGTGAACGTGCGATCGAGCGGCACTGGCAGCGCGACTTCGCAATAAGCAGTCATCGGGAGCAACTCTCAGTTTAGCGGGCCGCCCCTCACGCCTTCTGTGCGTAACAGGGCCGGATGGAGAGAGCCATGGGGTGCGTCCTCTATCGCAGGTCCTTGTTCATTGAGCACTGTTCACTGTCCACTGTCTTCAGTACAATTCCTGCTGATGACCGCCCAAGCTATCAAGCCCTCCAAAACCGCAAACAACGCTTCGCCCAAAACCAAAACCTCCAACCCCATCACCATGTGTATCGATATCGGCGGCTCGGGCCTGAAAGCGATGCTGGTCGATGCCGAGGGCCATCCGGTCAGCGAGCGCCAGCGCGTGGTGACGCCTGCTGTTGCCACGCCCAGGGCCGTGCTCAAAAGCCTGGACCAGTTGCGCAATGCGCTGCCCACTTTCGATCGTGTCTCGGTAGGGTTTCCCGGCGTGATCAAGAAAGGCGTCACGTATACCGCGGCCAATCTGCATCCAGCATGGTATGGATTTCCGCTCGCGAAAGAGCTCGAGACGCGCTGGAAGAAGCCGGCGCGCGCGGCCAACGACGCAGCCGTGCAAGGCTACGGCGCGATCAAGGGCGACGGTGTGGAACTGGTGATTACGCTCGGTACCGGCCTCGGTTCTTCGCTATTCACCGATGGGCATCTATGCCCGGGGCTCGAACTCGGACATCATCCGTGGAAGAGAGACCGCGAGTACGAGGACTATCTTGGCCGCCGCGGCCTCGACAAGTTCGGCAAGAAGCGCTGGAACAAGTTGGTGCAGGAAGCAATCGAACAGACCGCCAAGCTCTTCAATTGGGACCACCTCTACCTGGGCGGTGGCAACGCCAAAAAAATCGACTTCAAGCTCGGCAAGAACGTTGCATCTGTTTCGAACGAAGCGGGCCTTCTCGGCGGCGTTGCCCTCTGGCGCGAGTGGTAACAGCGGCATTTCGGAGTTTGAGGTGCTGAACTCTCGGTCAGCCGCCCTTTGACCACGGCTGCCAACAGCACCAGGAAAAAGAAGACCCACGCCATAACGCCGTGGGTCTTTGATCGAGTGAACAAGTTGAAGATTCGCTATTCCCGGTGAAGATTCCAGCGAAGTCCCGCCGCGTACGTGGGATGGTAGTACTCGCGTTGCACCACGTATTGTGGGCTGCCGTTGAAGAATCCGAACACCTCGTTATTCAGATTCAATCCGTAGGCATACACCTGGAAGCCTCCGGGCAGGTTGTAGCTGGCCTGTGTGTCGAGCTGGTAGTGCGCATAGAGGTAGTTGTCACCTGACGGACCCTTCACGCCGACGGAATCGGCGCCATCCTGCCATTGGTATTGATAGATCATCGCACTGTCGTAGGTCATGCCGATGCGCATCGAGAACCGCTTCGTGTCGTAGGTTGGGCTGAAGTTCCAGGTATTGGGTGCATCGCGCAGCAGCGCGGGCTGGTCGCTGCGGCCCGGTAGATCGCGCGCCACTGAACCGGTGTGGCTGTAGTTGGCCGACACTCCCAACCCTCCCATTACGCTGGGCAGGTAGGCTAGGCGCTGTTGGAAGCCGATCTCAAACCCCTGCACGTAGGCGCTGCCGGCATTGATTGGCTGCGTTACCAGCACATTGGTTCCGGCCGGAACATGTGGGAAGGTTGCCGTCGAATAGAATTGCTCGTAGGCAATCGGCTCGGTAAGGTCCTTGTAGAAGTACCCCGCCTGCAACAAACCTGTATGGCTGAAGGTACGCTCGTAAAGGATGTCGTAGTTGTTGGCTTGCTCCGCCTTCAGGTTGGGGTTGCCAATGCTGATGGTGACGGGCGTCTGGTTCAGCGTCGGCTGGCTCACCGCAGCCGAGATATCTTGCGGATCTGGGCGCGCCACACCTCGTCCGTAGACCAGGCGAAGATCCGAGCTCTTGTCCAGCGCGAAACGTAACGATGCGCTTGGCAGGATGTTGGTGTAATCTCCGCCTGCTTTGTACGTGAGTGTGTTCGCGGTTTCGTCGAAGCTGGTCGTATCCACATGCGTGGCTTCGATGCGCAAGCCCGCAACCAGGCGAACTCGGCTTGCCAACTCGATCGTGTTCATGACATAGCCAGCGGGAATACGCTCGATGAGATCGTAGTTGTTGGAATTAGCTCCCGGTCCACCAACCAGAAACAGCTGGCTCTCGTTGCTTTGCACCCAGCCCTTCAACTTGCTCCAGTCGGTAACGGCCGGGTATTTGCCGCCGTAGGTACCGTCGTAGTAGACAGGGTCAGAGAAGCTAGTTTCGTTCCACTCGGGATGCTGGGAGATGGGGATGGGGCCTGAGCCGCCGCAGGAGTCATCGGTACACCAGGATTCGTTGTAGGTGTCGTCGAACTTGTGGGCGTTGCGGATCTTTGCTCCGAACTCGAAGGTCCCGTAGCGGGTGCCGAGGTGGTACTGGCGACCATAGGAGCCGGAGGCTTCGAGGTTGAGCTGGACGCTCTGTCCGAAGGTGGGGTAGTCGAACTCCGAGAAGCCGTAATTGTTCCGGTCGAAGCCATTGTCTGCATCGGCCACACCGCTGCCGACGCACCCAGCCCAGCCCGGACGGTTCACGCTGACTCCGGGGACGTTCGTGCACTGCACATTGGGGTCGCCGATCCAGGGAAAATTGGCTCCGCCGCTGCCGCTCAACGAGCGCGAGCGTGCAACTGAGACGTTCCAGAGGATAGTGTTGGAACCGAAGAGATGCCGGCCCTGAAGGTTGAGGCTGCCAATCGCCATGTTCGGACGCCGCCAGTCCTGGCTGTAATTGGGGGCAGCGCCGTCATTCATTGTGAAGACCCATTTGTTGCCCCAGTTGCGGAAGTTGGAATACAACCCGCGCAGTGAAACGCTCGAACCCTCGCCTAGTTTGTAATCCACACTGCCCGTGCCGCCCCAGCGGGAGCGGTTGTAGATGTAGTCGCGGAAATCCATGCCGCTGTAGTGGGGGGTGGCGTCTCCGGGGGTGGGAACGGGCTCGATGTCGTTAATGCCACGGCCGTTGTAGTCGTAGCTAAAGCCGGCGAGGACGCCTAATTTCTTCTCGGCCAAGAAGCGGCGGCCGACGGTGATGCCGCCCTGGTCCACTTCGCGTCCACCGATGATGTGCGTGTATCCGCCAACTCCATACACCGCCACAGTCGGCGAGTCGCTCGCCGTTTTGGTCACCAGGTTCACCGACCCGCCGATTCCGTCGGCATCGATGTTGGCCTGCAGGGTCTTGTTGATCTCCACTGAATCGACGAGATCCGATGCGATGGTGTCGAGCTTGATCTGGCGCACTCCCGACTCCGGCGATGGAATCGACACTCCATCGACCATCGTGTTGCTCAGCCGTGGCTCGGTTCCACGGATTTGTACGTACTTGCCCTCGCCCTCATCGCGCTCGATAGAAACCGATGGCATGCGGCCCAGCGCATCGGCAATGTTGGCGTTCGGCAATGAAATGATTACATCGGCAGGCAGCACTTGCAGAATATTCTCCGCCGCCAGAGTACGATTGATAGCCTCAGCCTCCCCTCTGGGTCGATCTGCTGTTACCTCAACTTGATCGGCCGCGGACGCGACCTGGAGCTTCGCGTCAACGTGGGCTGTTTGTCCAGCTGCCACAGTCAGGCTCCCGGTGTAGGGAGCGAACCCGACGCACGTGATTGTCACGGCATACGTGCCCGCTGGTACATCGGTTACGGTGAACTCGCCCTGTCCATTGGTAGTGATTGGCCTGAGCTGCGGTAGCATCTCGATCTTGGCTCCCTGCAGGACTGCGCCCGCTGGATCCTTGACCACTCCCTCGATCACTCCCTTTCCCGACTGACTGAATCCAAGTCTCGCGGTTAGAGAGCAAATCAGAAGAATCGAACACAAATAGAGTCTGCGCATGGCACTCCTTGCCCCTCAATACGGCTCTTCAAAAATGGGGACCTGAAGACACACTAGGTTCAAGAGTCTTAAGCGAGTCTTAAGGTATGGTCCGATTCACCAGCATTTCATCAACGATTGACCCAGCATTCGTAAAGCGCTTGGTTTTCGGCTTCCGGACGGCGGCACAAGAGCCGCTGAGGCACCACGATGCCTCGGTCCGTCCGTGACCGTCCATTTCCGGACACAAGCTCCTGATTCTGAACGTCTCATCGGGCAGATTTAGCGCGCATTCCTCTCTCAAACCCTTGCGCCTGCATGACTTGGCCCGAGCGCTATTTGGCTGCGAACGTGCTTTGCACTTTGACGACAGACTTCTTCGAGGACGCGCATGCAGAGATTTGGTCTTGATCTGAAATTTGCCCTCCGCCAGTTGCGTAAGTCGCTTGGCTTTACCGTCACCGCCATCCTGATGCTTGCATTCGCCATAGGTGCAACTACCGCGATCTTCTCCATCGTCGAGAGCGTCCTGCTGCGACCGCTGCCCTTCCCGGATTCCGATCGCCTGATGGTGCTTTCCGATCACCTGCAGGGGGTAGATGTTGGCGGGGGCGGGGACGAAGTTGGCGTGACGGTGCCTGATATCAGGGCCTACACCCGCGACACGCGCTCCTTCAGCGCGCTAGGCGGATACCAGGGCGCAGCCTACGAACTCTCCGGCACGGGAGACCCCGCACAGGTCAATGCCTCGCGGCTGACCGCGGGCGTCTTCTCTGCGCTCGGCGTCGCTCCCCAACTTGGCCGGGTGTTTACGACAGACGAGGACGAACACCATCAACAGGTAGCGGTGCTGAGCGACTCGACCTGGCGCAACCGGTTTCATGCGGATCCAAAGATCGTCGGAACCAAGATCCTGCTTGATCGCAAGCCATACATTGTCATTGGTGTCATGCCGCGGGGATTTGAATTCCCCTTGATCCCCGGGCAGCTCAATCGGAGCGAATTGTGGGTTCCCATGAGCTTCACCCCACCAGAGCTTTCTGCCCCAGCTGCCGCCAACTGGAGCTACTCAGATGATCGGGCGCCTCAAGCCCGGCCTTTCGCCCGCACAGGCTCAGAGCGATGCAGACCGAGTGGCACAAGAGATCATGCGCGGATACCCCGCAATGATGGCCAATCTCCACATCAACGCGCTCGTGCGCCCGCTTCAAAACGATACGGTGCAGCAATCGCGCTCCCTGCTGCGCACGTTGTTTCTCGCTGTGGCCGTCGTGCTGCTGATTGCTTGCTTCAATCTCGCCGGACTGATGCTGGTGCGCGCCATTCGTCGCCAGCGCGAAGTTGCCGTTCGTCTTGCGTTGGGAGCGCGTGCGTCCGCTCTGATCCGTCAGGCGGTACTTGAGAGCCTGGTACTCAGCGTCAGCGGCGGAGTGCTTGGACTGCTTCTCGCGGCCTTCGCATTGAACGTGGGCAAAAGCGTGCTACCCGAAGATCTGCCGCGCGTGAACGAAATCTCGCTCAGCTGGCAGGTTGTCGCTTTTGCGCTTGGGCTGGCGGTTGTCACTGGGCTCGTCTGTGCCCTCGCACCGGCATTCGCCGCGCTGCGCACCAATGTGAACAGCAACCTGAAAGAAGGCGGTCGCACGGGTAGCGCCGGCGGTGGACACGCTCGCTTGCGCTCCACGCTCGTGGTCGCAGAGATCGCGATTGCCCTTGTTCTGCTCACCGCATCGGGCCTGCTGCTGCGCAGCTTCGAGAAGATGCGCGCCGTGGATCTCGGCTTCTCTCCGCAACATGTGACGACGGCTGCTTATTCGCTGCCCCAGCTGCAATACTCCAAGCAGCCGCAGATCGACACCTTCAATCGCGAACTGCTGCTGAAGCTTAACCAGCTTCCCGGAGTGCAGTCCGCAGGCCTGACCAGCATGCTGCCTTCGCAAGGCGTGCACAACAACCAGACGTTCGTCGTCGATGGATACGTTCCGCCGCCCGGCGCGAATATGAACCTCGCAACGGTCACGCAGGTCATCGGCAATTTCTTCCCCGCCATGGGCATTCGCCTCTTGCACGGCCGTTTCTTCACCGAGGCTGACCACGCGGGCACCCAGCTCGTGCTGATCGTCAACCACAAATTTGCGCAGCACTACTGGCCCAACCAGGACCCCATCGGCAAACGCGTCCGCATCGGCACAGAGCAGATGCAGACGCCGTGGCTCACCGTGGTGGGCGAGGTCTCTGATACCCAACTCCTCTCGCCAGACAATCCGGCATCGGAACAGTACTACATGCCCGTCGATCAGGCGGAAGAAGCCGTCGGCGCGCTGGCCCAGCCCGGAGACCTGAACGGCAACGGCGGCTACATTGCACTGCGCTCGGCCGTTCCGCCCGAACAGATGGAGAATGCTCTTCGATCCACGGTTCGCTCCATCGATCCCCTGCTGCCTCTCACGCAGGTGCAGACTATGGAGCAGGTTGTCTCGGATTCAGAGGCATCGCGTCGCTTCAACACCGTGCTGATTTCAAGCTTCGCATTCGCCGCTGTACTGCTCGCGATTCTCGGCATCTACAGTGTCATCGCTTTTTCAGTCGCCTCGCGCCTGCAGGAAATGGCGATCCGCATGACGCTTGGCTCGCAACGGTCCGCGATCGTTCGTCTGGTAATTCAGTCGGGCGCGAAACTCGCAGCCATCGGATGTGTCATCGGCCTCGCGGGCGCCGCAGCAGCGTCGGGTCTTCTCAAGTCGATGCTCTTCGGTGTGAGCCCCTTCGATCCCCTGGTGATGACGCTGGCAGCAATCGGCGTTCTCCTGCTCGCCGTCGTTGCGTCGGCGCTGCCGGCACTTCGCGCAGCATCCATCGATCCGATGCAAGCCCTTCGCGGCGAGTAACGATCCTCCTTGCCGATTCAGAACTGGTGCCCCAGGTCTCGCGTCTGAGACCTGGGGATGCATGAGAGAAAAACTGCCCTACTCCGCGCGCAGTGCCCGGACCGGGTTGATGGTCGCCGCGCGGCGCGCAGGCACCAGGCTCGCGACGAGCGCACATAGCGCGAGAGCCGCAACCGATCCACCCAGCGCCATCGGATCCCATCCCTTCACTTCATATAGTTGCGACGCTATCAACCGCGCGCATCCAATCGATACCGGAATTCCGATTGCCAATCCGATGAGAATCTGCAGAAACGCCCCGCGCAACACCATCGCAACCACCTGCACTCGATTCGCGCCCAACGCAATGCGCAGGCCGATTTCGCCGGTGCGACGCTCTACGCCGTAGGCTGTCACTCCATAAAGCCCCACCGCTGCCAGCACCAGCGCCAGGATGCCAAACAAACCAGTCAATCGCGATACAGTCCGCTCCTGGTCCATCCGATCCGCTACCTGCTCCTCCATCGTGCGTATGCTCACCAGTGTCAGGTTCGAATCGACCTCAGCAAAGGCACGCCGCACCTGCGGCTCGAGGCCCTGCATGCTGCCGTGTATATCCAGCACCACGCCTTCAATCAGGTGCGAACGATCTTCGATCATTTGCGCCATGGTGGCGCTGTAGTGTGCGCGTTGCGCAAGCGGCACAAAAAGCAGCGGCAGCCTCCAGTGCCCGCTGGGATCGGTGTAGTTTGCCGACTTGACCACGCCCACGATTTCATACGTTCCGCTGTACTGCACATCATTCATGCCGAAATGCGCGCCAAGCGGCTCCTCGCCCGGCTTGAAGAACTTCTTCACGAAGGCTTCGTCCACCACGGCCACTCCCGGTGTCGACGCCGTGTCGTACTCCGTGATGCTGCGTCCTCGGACAATGTGCTGCCCCATCATCTCGAGATAACCGGGGCTCACCCGATCCCACGAAGAGACGTTATCCGCGTTGACGTCGATGGTGGCCTGCCCCTGACGCGCTATCATTGCGTCCCAGTTGTTTGTAAACGGCGTGTACATGGCCAGCGCCGCGCCATTGACGCCGGGGATCCGCTCTAAACGGGCCTGCAGTGCGCGATAGGTCGCATCCAGCTTTTCGGGCGAATATCCAGAGAACGGTGCATTCACCCGCAGGCTGACGCGATGGCTGGTTTCGAATCCGAAATTCTGGTGCTCCATCTTCATCAGACTGCGCGTTAACAGCCCCGCACCCGTCAGCAGAACGACAGACAACGTTGCCTGCACGACAACAAGGCTCTTCTGCGGCAGTGCCCTGGTATCGCGCGTACTGCGTCCAGCGCCGTGCAGCACTTCGGCAGGGTTCGTGCGCGCTGCAAACCACGCCGGCGCCGTCCCAAACAGCAGGCCTGTGATCAGCGACATGCCGAACGCGAATCCCAGCACAGCAAACGAGGGCGTAGCGTTAATCGGTACGAAATGGGCCGAGTGAAACGCCAGCGCGACGATGAGCTTGACCCCAGCGAATGCAATGACGATGCCCGCAATGCCGCCCAGTACCGCCAGCACCACGCTCTCCGTCAGGGACTGCCGCACCAGCCGCATCTTCGATGCGCCCATTGCCAGCCGCACTGCGGCCTGCGTGTCGCGCGCCGTGCCGCGTGCCAGCAACAGGTTCGCCAGGTTTGCACAGGCAATCAGCAACACCAGCCCGCAGACGACCATCAGGATGTGCAGGCTGCTCTCATAGCCTGCCTTCATCTCCGCAATACCGCCGCCGGCCGGAATCACTTTCACCGTTTCGTTCGGCAGCGTGGCTTTCAACTGGTCAAGATACTGCGGATACTCCGCGCCGAGATCACTCAATAGCCACGCCCGCGTGATGGTGGTAAACCGCGCCGCCATTCCGTCCGTCTTCGCACCCGGGCTTCAACCGGCCGATAATTCGCAACCAGGCCAACGGCGTCTTGATCACCGTATTCTGTCCCGGCAAGCACCGGTTCCTGTTGCAGCGGCACAAACAACTCCGGCGGATCGCCGCGCAACGTCTCGCCATAGAACCCCGGAGGCGTGATCCCGACAATCGTGAACGGATGTCCATCGAGCACAAACGTCGAACCCACCACTTTGGGATCCGATCCGTACTCCTGCTGCCAGACACGATGGCTCATCATCGCGGCCGGCGCTGCTGCCGGCTGATCGTCAGCCGGCGTCAGTGTGCGGCCCGCATACGCCTTCAATGCCGAGCGTTGAGAAATAATTGCCCGAAACATACTCGCTGCGCAGAGGCTTCGCTGGTTCGTTGCTGTCAGCGCGGCGCACGCTGAAATCGGAGTGCCAAGCCTCAAACGCAGCCGTCTGTTCAAACTCCGGCGCGGCGGCCGCGATCCGCTGGTACAACGTGTACGGGAAGATGCCCCATTCTTTCTGCGGACCGATCTGCCCGCAGCAGTTCATTCCCGAACCCACGCGGTAGAGCCGCGACGGATCGGCCACCGGCAGCGATTTCAGCATCACGCTGTCGATCAGCGAAAAAATCGCTGTCGTCGCTCCGATTCCGAGCGCCAGGGTAAGCATTGCTGTCAGCGTGAACACAGGCGACAAACGCATCTGCCGCAACGCATAGAGAACATCCTGACGCAATGTACGCATCGCAACCCTCTCGTGACCTCGATGCGGGGAATTGCAATGAATATACGCCGACTCACCCGCCCAAGTTCCGTATGAAGCGATAAACATCCCACACGTAATCACCATCACGCGTGAACCTCAAATACAGAGCTTTTGCGGGCTTCTCGATCGTGATCCGAATCACTTCGCGAGCACTGCTCGCCTGCCTTTACTCATTGTGGCGATTATGCCGGCTCCTTGCTTTCACCCGGTCCGCCGGCGAACCCGCCGCAGCGCGCTGCCCAACTCTGGCGCATTCTCTCGCGTTCCTCGGGAGTCATCTTCTCCCACTTTTCTCTCCGCCTCCGCGGTCCGCGATTACCACCGCCGGATCCCCAGCTCCCAAATAGAATGCGGCACAGGAGAACGAGGCCAAGAGCCTGCCAGAAACTGATCATGTGCAGACCAAAAAGCGGCGGCAGCAGCCAGTTCCACAAGTACTTCACCAACTCGCCGAAGAGCCACACAAACAACACAATTGCCGGCGGAGCAATCAACGCAATCCAGATCTTCTTCATAACGTTCCTCATTTCTCCAGAAACTCATCGTGAATGGTTTGCAGCCGCTTGCGTAGTTGCCGCACCGCATAGCGCTTGCGCGAGAGCAGGGTGTTCACGCCGACGCCGCTCTCTGCCGCGAGCTCTTTAAAGCTGCGGCCTTCCAACTCATGGGCGATGAAAACATCGCGCTGTTCGACCGGCAATTCAGCAAGCGCATGTCGTAACTCATCCAGTAGGAGGCTGCGCAGATACTGCGCCTCAGGCCCGGCGTCGGGCGAGGGCAAGAGGTCTTCCGCATCCAGCAGTCCGCCGTTTTCGTCTTCCTGCAGAGCATCGCCGAAGGCCTCGGGCCGCTTCTTGCGGAAGAGGTCGGTGATGCGATTGCGCGCCACCCGAAACAGCCAGCCCGTCACAAACTCAATCGGCATCAGCAGACGGTACGCTTCCACCAATTCGGCTAAAACATCCTGCAAAAGGTCTTCGGCATCCGCTTCGTTCGCGACCCGGCGCCGAATGAAGTTGCGCAGCCGGGGCCGCTCTTCGGCGATGACATCCGCGATTTGACGGTCCTGCTCGATCATCGCGATCATGCTCGATGGCCCATCCATCTACTTTGCTAGACGAATGACAGCCGGGAATATTGTAGAGATCCCCGCACAAAGAGGATGTGAGTGCTCCTCAACCGCGACGCTCCGTGTCGTTTCAACTGGGAAGGATCGCCCCCCGCATCCCTGCAACCTTCTGGGCATTACCCCCTGCCAACGGGTGATGGCCACCCGTCCTCTCGGCGCGGCATCCTTATCCCGTTCTCCGCAGTTCCCTGAGAAAGCGAGACGCACATGTTCGGTTTGGTGATGATTTCGATACTCGTGCTGATTACGGTCGCCCCGCCGTTCGCGGTGATGGCCGTGGCCAAAGCGAAATCCCGCCGCAGGTAGCGGGTATTGCTAACAGGCTCTCGCGACTCCGCACTACGAAGTGCCAGCCTTCAGGCCAAGCTCCCGCATCGCAATCTGCAGGTCCGCCCATGCTTCCTTCTTCTGTCGCGGGTCACGCAAAAGAAACGCTGGGTGATAGGTCACGATCAGCTTGCTCCCCCTGAACGAATGCACGCGCCCGCGGAGGCCTGCGAGGGGCTGACGCTGACCCAACAGATACGTCGCAGCCGTGGCGCCTAGTGCCACAATCACCTCGGGCCGCACCACGTCGATCTGCCGGAAGAGAAACGGCGAGCAGGTATTTGCCTCCTCGGGCTCCGGCGTGCGGTTCTGCGGCGGACGGCACTTGACCACATTGGCGATATAGACCTCTTCGCGCTTCAATCCCATGGCTGCAATCATGTTGTTCAGCAACTGACCGGCGCGTCCTACAAACGGCAGCCCCTGCGCATCTTCGTCAGCGCCTGGTCCTTCGCCCACGAACAGCAACCGCGCGTTGGCATCGCCGTCGGCAAACACGATTTTGTTGCGTCCCTTGTGGAGCGCGCAGCGGGTGCAGTCGCCGATATCTTCGCGGATGAGGCGAAGAGCGGCGGCGCGGTCGGCTGTTGGAACCTCGGGCGCAACAGGCGGAGGAGTTTGGAAAGACTTGCGGGGTGGAATAAGTTCGTTCTCCTGTGGTGATGAAGCTGCTGCACCATCCTCCGTGGTGTCAAGGACGAGACCTGGGGCAGTCAGTGCGGTTTCATGAGCCGGGTCAATGGGACGACGATAAAAATCCGTCAGGCCTAGTTCGCGGTAAAAGCGCAGGCGTGCTTCGAGCGCTTCGCGGGTTGCGGGGTCAAGCGCTGGCAATGCGGGCTACTCCACGATGATCTGGCGGCGTGAGGTGGTGGGCGTGACGGATTCGCTGAGAACCTTGTCCTGCGTCCTGCCTTCATCGACTTCATAGACAAGGGGCCGCGGCCGGCGAAGCGCGACAATCTCGTCGAGAATGCGATCCGCAAGCTTGCGCTTCGTCATCTCGGGCAGTTCGATGGATGTGGATGGAGTGAGAAACGTCGCTGCATTGCGGTCTGAATCAAAGCCGATGCCTTCGCCGGAAACATCGTTGACCACAATCGCGTCGGCGCCCTTGCGCAGCAGCTTGGCGCGGCCATTCTCCATCGTGTTCTGCGTCTCGGCCGCGAAGCCGACGATGAGCTGCCCCGGCCGGCGCTGCCTCGTTACCTCGGCCAGGATGTCTTCAGTCGGTGCAAGCTCCAGTGTCATGGGTCCCGAACGCTTAAGCTTTTGCTCGGAGACATTCACCGGCCGATAATCCGCAACTGCAGCGGACTTGATGATCATGGTGGCGTCCACCATGCGCCCAAGTACGGCTTGGCGCATCTCCTCGGCCGTGGTGATCCGCACAACCTCGCACCTTGCCGGCGGATGCAGCGCGGTAGGCCCGCTCACCAGGATCACCTTCGCCCCGCGGCTCTGCGCAGCATCTGCGAGAGCGTAACCCATCTTTCCGCTGGAGCGGTTGCCGATATAGCGGACCGGATCGAGAGCCTCGCGCGTTCCGCCTGCCGTCACCAGCACCGTTTCGCCCGCAAGGTCGTTGCGCCGCCCCATCGACTGGAAAACGACATCGGCGATAGCTTCGGGCTCAGCCATGCGCCCCGCGCCTATCATGCCGCAGGCCAGGTCGCCCGTTCCCGGATCAATAACGCGCACGCCGCGCTGACGCAAAATGTCAATGTTGGCCTGCACTGCGGGATGCTGCCACATGTTCACGTTCATCGCCGGAGCCACAAGCACCTGCGCCGGCGTCGCCAGATACATCGTGGTCAGAAAATCGTTGGCAATGCCGTGCGCAAACTTGGCGAGAATATCGGCGGTGGCCGGCGCAACCAACAGCGCTTCTGTCCACTGCGCTTCACCGATGTGTTCGATGGAGGACTCGTAGGTCCCTTCGTTGCTGTCGGAATCGTCCCAGAGGCTGCTGATCACTTTGTGGCCGGTGAGCGCAGCAAAGGTAAGTGGCTGAATGAAACGGGTTGCCGCCTCCGTCATCACCACGTGCACTTCCATCCCACGCCGCTGCAGGGCACGTACCAGTTCCGCCGCTTTGTACGCGGCAATACCGCCGGAAACGCCGACCGTTACTCGCATGTTTAAGATTGTAGTCCGATTTGAATTCACGCGTCGTGCCGGAACACAGACCCAGCTAGACCCCACCGATGCTATCGCATGGAAGGCCAATAACCTCTGCGGCGATCCGAAAAACGACTCTTGGATTAGAGGATCGGAATGCCGTTTTCAGCCACCAGCGGCTTTACAACGGGTTGCTCTTTTTTGACGTAAGAAATCTTGCCTGCATCGATCTCATCCTGCGCAATGCGGCAAGCTTTCGTCGAGCGGCTGGGAACAAGCGCTGCGGAGCCGCTTTGGATCTGACGTGCACGACGGGCTGCCACGAGTACCTTGCGATAATTCGAATCGAAGCTGGTTTCAATCGTCATCGGGATCCTCTCCAAAGGGAAGTTGTTGCTGGCCAGAACCGCCTTCGATCCCGAAGGCTTCCAGCACAGGTTTAAGCCGCTCCCGCGAGTTTGACAACCTGCAGCCCGCGGCAACCTCCAACACCCTGCCCGCACGGTAAGCGATCGGCTCGGCGTTACGATAGTATCGCTCGCTCAGCACAATGGCTTCAAGTTGCGCGACCGCCCGGTCAAGGATGTCGTTGATGAGAATATAGCTGTAATTGCGATAATTCTCAATTTCCTTCCGGGCTTCGTTCAACCGACGGTGGAGCTCCTCCTCATCTACGTTACCCTCTGCGCGCATCCGGTTCCGAAGTCGTGTGCGCAACACCTTCGGGGTCGGCGGCAGCACAAACATGCTCACTGCCTCAGGCAGTGACGTGCGTACCTGCGCAGCGCCCTGCACATCGATGTCGAGCAGAAGGTCGTGTCCGAGCCGTCGCGCATCATCAAGTGATTGGCGTGCGGTGCCATAGTAGTGATCTCCAAAGACCTGCGCATACTCGAGAAACTTCCGTTCCGCAATCATGCGCTCAAACTCTTCTTTCGTAGTGAAATTGTATTCGCGCCCGTTCTCCTCAGACCCACGCGGCGGACGCGTGGTCCACGAGATGGAGAAATCCACTCCGCTAACCTGCTTGCGGAGTTCGCTCACCAGCGTGCTTTTGCCTGATCCCGATGGAGCCGAAATGATGAATAGAATTCCTGCCACGTGCGATGTTCCCTCTCGTCCTTATATCAACTTATATTTCTGAAATTGCTATTCCGCGTTCTGAACCTGCTCGCGAGCTTTCTCGATGTCTGCCTTCATGGCCAGGCCGAGTTCCGTGATTCGCGTACCCTTGCCCCCGACGCCCCCGGTCTTCGAGAGCAGCGTGTTGGCCTCGCGATTCATCTCCTGCAGCAGAAAGTCCAGCTTCTTGCCCACTTCGCCACCCGCCGTGAGCAACTCGCGAAAGTGGCCGATGTGCGTGACCATGCGCTCCAGCTCTTCCGAAATGTCGCTGTGATCCACGAGAACAGCAACCTCCTCGAGCAGCCGCTGCCGGTTGAATTCATTTCCTGTCGCCGCGATCAGGCGTTGCGTCAACCGCTCCTGGTACCGCTGTTCCACTTCCGGACGCAATGCAGCCACGCCCTCAACCGCTTCTGCCAACCGAACGAGACTTGCACGCAGGATCGCCTCGAGCGATTCGCCTTCGCGGGCACGCATCACCTTCAGCTCCTCCAGCAGTGGCCCGATCTCGCGAGCGGCGCTCTCGGTCAGCGCTGCCACATCCTCTTCGGAGTTGTTGCGCGTTTCGGCCTGCAATGCGCCCGGCATGCGCAAGGCCACATTCAAATCGGGCTCGCCCTTAATTTTAAATTCAGTCCGCGCCTGCTTGAATGCGTCGAGGTATCCCGCAACCAGTTCGCGGTTATAGCCCGCCTTCTGTTGCACCGTGCGATCCACCGAGAGCGTCAGCTCCACATGTCCGCGCACAAGGCTCTCTTTCAAAACACGGCGCAACTCCATCTCCAGCGCGTCGAACCCAGCGGGCAGGCGCAATTGGATATCGAGAAAACGATGATTCACGCTTTTTACGCTGAGCGTGTAGGCAAGTTGATCGTGAACGCGAACCTGGGTGCGGGCATATCCGGTCATCGAATAGATAGGCATGCTTACTTGTCCTCTGCCTCGGCCCAGAGTGTCGGCTGCATAAGCCGATCGAGGGCTCGTGATTCTGACTCAAGAGAATCTTCCTGCTCCGGCACATCCATGAATTGCAGTTGATAGAGTCTCTGGTATGTCGGTGAAGTTGTCAACAGCTCTTCATGCGAGCCGATGGCGGTAATACGGCCGCGCTCCAGCACGGCGATCCGATTGGCGCGCCGAATCGTGCCAAGCCGATGCGCAATCACCAGCACAGTACGGTTCTGCATCAGGTTCGATAGCGCGGCCTGCACCAGCGATTCGCTCTCGGCGTCGAGCGCTGACGTAGCCTCATCAAGAATCAGAATCGGCGCATTTTTCAGAATGGCCCGCGCAATCGCCAGTCGCTGCCTCTCGCCGCCCGAGAGCCGGAAGCCCTTCTCGCCGATGACGGTCGCATAGCCCTGCGGCATGCGCATGATGAAGTCGTGCGCCAGTGCATTCTTCGCGGCCTGTTCTACCAGTTCGTTCTTCGCATCTGGCTGGCCGTAGGCGATGTTATTGCGAACTGTGTCGTTGAAGAGAATCGTTTCCTGCGTAACCTGTGCGACCTGTCGGCGCAGCGAACTCAACGTCATCTCGCGAATGTCGCGTCCATCAATGAGGATGCGGCCCGAGGTCACGTCGAAGAAGCGCGGAATCAAATTAACCAGTGTCGACTTCCCTGCACCGCTGGGACCCACCAGCGCCAGCAGTTCACCCGCTCGAACATCGAGGTCGACGTTGTGCAGGATCTGCTCCTCGCCCTTTTCGGTCGAGTAAGAAAATCCGACGTTCTCAAACCGGATGGAATTTGAGAACTGAGGCATCGCTGCCGCGTGCGGCCGCTCCTTCACGTCATCCTTGGCATCGAAGAAGCCGAAGATCGAAGCCGATGCACCCATCGCCTGCTGGAAGCTGTTGTAAAAGTAAGCAAATTTGCGCACCGGATCGTAAAGCTTGAACAGCAGAAAAATGAATGCGCCAAACAGCCCCATCGTCATGCGGCCGTGCTGAATCTCGTTGCGGCCGACGAGAAGAAACATTGCTATGGCAATGGCGCCGATCGTATCCATCAGTGGCGAGCTGATGGACTGGATGCGCACGTTGCGCAGGTTCGCTCGCAACAGTCGCTTCGCGGCTCGCTTGAACCGCAAGATCTCCCATATCTCGGTGTTGAACGCCTTCACGATGCGATTGCCTGTGACGGTTTCGTGCAGGATGTTCTGAATCTCGGCGAGCTTGTCCTGCCCCGTGCGCGTGCGGGTACGGACTTCTCTGCCGATCTTGCGCGCGGATGTGATCACCACGGGAATGAACAATACCAGCGCCCAGCTCAAATGCCCGCCGAGCCGAATGACGAAAATGATTCCGACAAGGAATGTAAAGAACTGCTGCAGAAACTCGCCGATCACGGAACTCAGTGCAAGCTGCACGCGATCCACGTCATTGATAAGCGTGGAAAGAATGGTTCCGGTGGCGTGCTTGTGAAAGAAGCTCGACGAGCGGCGAAGCGTGGCCTCGTACAGGTGATTTCGCAGGTCGGTGATCATCCCGTAGCCGGCATAGCTCACCAGGTATGTGCCGAGGTAGTCGCACACACCCTTCGCGATCGTGGCGGCAATGATCGAAGTCGCCACAACAGTCCACGCATTGTGCATGTGCAGAAAGTGCGGAACGAACGTCCGCAGATCGAAGTGCCATCGGCTGTTGGGAAGCCCCAGAATGATAGGGCCGTCCGGAGTATCTGGCCGGAGCACCTGGTCAAAGACCGGCTGCAGCAGAAGAACCCGAAAAGTATCGAGCGCGCCGACAGCAGCCAGGAGAACGACGCCCGCAGCCCATTGGAATGAGTAGGGTACACCGTAGCGAACCAGGCGGAGAAAACTCCTCATGCAGCTTGTTCCGCCCGCCGGCGATCTCGAAGCCAGATATCTTGGCGCCGTCGGCTATGTTCTGGATGGGTGCCCATCCCAACATTGTATCCGGGGTGCCATGGACTCCGCTTCCTTGCGCAGACAGACAAATTCAGTACGCATGCAGTTCGTTGATGGCCTTGAGCACAGTGTCCGGCTGCGGCAAAATCGCATCTTCAAGCACCGGCTGATAGGCGACAAACGTGTCCATAGCGCCGATACGCTTCACCGGGGCATCGAGGTCGTCGAACAACTCGTCGGCGATCCGGGCTGCGATTTCCGCGCCATATCCCCAGCTCAACATATCCTCGTGCGCCACAATCACGCGGCTCGTCTTGCGGACCGAGGTTGCAATGGCTTCCCAGTCATACGGGCTGAGCGTGCGCAGATCGATGACCTCAACCTCAATACCCTTTTCGCGGCTCGCCGTCTGTGCTGCCTGCAGAGCGCGCGGCACCAGCGCACCATAAGTCACGAGCGTCATGTGCTGGCCGGGCCGGACGATCTTCGCCTTGCCAAACGGAATCGCAAACTCCGGTCCCGGATAGGGCGCACGGCCATAGGACTCTCGATAAAGTCGCTTGTGCTCGAGGAACAGCACCGGGTCGTCGCACCGGATGGAGGTGCGCAGCAGGCCGTTCGCATCGAGAGCATTGGATGGGAACACCACGCGCAGGCCCGGAATGTGCGTGAAAATGCTCTCCCCCGACTGCGAGTGATAGATCGCGCCGCCCGTCAGGTATCCGCCGATGGGCACGCGAATCACCGCCGGCGAGGCCCACGCACCATTCGAACGCCACCGCATCAACGCGAGTTCATTGTGAATCTGATGAACGGCGGGCCAGATGTAATCGAAGAACTGAATCTCGACAACCGGCTTCATGCCCCGAACTGCGTACCCCACGGCACGGCCCACGATATTAGCTTCGGCCAGCGGCGAATTGAATACGCGCTCGGATCCAAACTCAGTCTGAAGGCCCGACGTGAGCTTGAAGACGCCGCCCTTGCCCTTCACCTCGGATAATGCCTCTTCGCGGCTGGCGTCGGCCACATCTTCGCCGTAAACAATAATGCGCGGATCGCGCCGCATCTCGTCGTGCAGGCAGGCGTTGATAAGGTCCGCCATGGTGCGCGGCGCACTCCCTTTGGCGCTTGCAGATTTCCCGGGACCTGCGCCCGCTGCCTGCACCGTCTCGGTCGCAAATGCCGTGCTCGTCGGATCCAGATCTTCAGAGTAGACATGCAGCGGGATGCTCGCGACTTCCGGCAGCGGTGCCTCCAAGGCTCGTTCCGCTGCTTCGGCCGCTTCGCGCTCCGCTTCTTTCTCGAGTGCGTTGATTTGGTCCGCCGTCAGGATGCCCTCGCGCAGCAGGCGCATCTGCATCTTCGCAATCGGGTCGCGCATTGCGTCGGCTTCGCGCTCGGCTTTGGAGCGATAAAGCTTGTCATCATCTGACTGCGAGTGAGAGTAGATGCGAATGGTGTGGCCGTGCACAAATGCCGGTCCAAGTCCGGCGCGGCAGTGCTCAGCCGCTGCCTGGAACGCGCGCAGGCTCGCCTCCGGATCGGTGCCGTCAATCTCGGCAAAATAGAAATTCGGAAAATTAGCAACGAGGCGCGAAATGTTGCCGCCCGGCGTATTCACTTCGACCGGCACGCTGATTGCATAACCGTTGTCTTCCACCATGAAGATGACCGGGAGCTTGCGATTGGAAGCGGTGTTCAACGCCTCCCAGAACTCGCCCTGCGAGGTCGAACCCTCCCCCACGCAGGCCAGCGCCACTTCGTCGCCATGGAACTTGACATCGCGATAGGCGCGATAATCGCCCTCAACTCTAGCGGCGGCTTCGGGATGGCGGGTAAAGTAGCGGCCTGCTTCCGCGCATCCCACCGCATGCAGAATCTGCGTCGCCGTCGATGACGATGTGCTCACGATGTTCAGCGGTTCGCTGCTCCAGTGCGTTGGCATCTGGCGTCCGCCGCTTGCCGGATCATTCCCTGCGCCGACCGCCTGCAGAAACATGTCCATCGGCGTCACACCGAGCGCAAGGCAGAGTGCGCGATCGCGGTAATACGGAAAGAACCAGTCGTACCCGGGTTTGAGCGCCAGCGCTGCCCCCACCTGCAGGGCTTCATGGCCTGCAGCCGAAATCTGGAAAAAGGTCTTTTGCTGCTTCTTGAGAAAAATCTCGCGGTCGTCTATCCGGCGGGACAGATACATGAGCCGATAAATGTTGATCAGCTCTTCTGAGCTCAGGCGGCCAGAGGCATCAGCTATGGTCGGCGCGTGAGCGCTGGAAACCGCAAGTCCCATTTGTCTCACTCCAAGGTTCGGGTTCTTTCAAGCTCTTCGAGTCTATCTATTTCTATACAAAGATTGTAGCAATGGTCACTGCTGCAAGGGGCCGCCTATCGAAGAATGCAACTGAGGTCCAGCGCCAAATGATTGAGCCATCTTCGCTTTCACGTTGCGCGCTAATTTCTCGATCTCCCCGATTTTGTGCAGCTCTTCCGGGGTCAACTCTTCGGAGGGGTTAGATGCGATTTCCGCATCGAGCTGACGAGCCAGTTTTAGCAGCTTGTCGGTATCGGAAACCATGGACTTGTGGCGGTCGGCATTCATAGCATTGAGGCGCTTATCTCCCCATTGAGAGTCTGTTTCGGGGCCCATACCAACGCCGTTCTGGGGTCGGTTGCCGGGGGCATTCCCGAGCTGGCCGCCGGATGGTCCATATTGCGTCCAGCCAAGCAGTGTCGCCCCAAGAACCACTCCGGCAACACCCACCTTCACCGAATTCCCTACCGACCGGACCTTCATCGCTTCAGGCTCCCCCTTCAATCAGCACTTACGGTCAGCTTCATCTTTTCCTTCACATCGTTTGCCAGGATCTCAATGACTTCAGCTTCACGCACCATCGTCGGCGTTAACGGACCGCTCCCCAGGTTGTCGGCCTTGGCTTTCAGATCCGTCGCAAGAATCAATAATTTGTTGGTTTCATCATCAATGATTCGTTTGCGCTCGGCATTCGCAAAATCAAATTTCTTCTTTTTTGCGTTCTTTTCGGTAAGATCGTTCAGTTCCTGGTTATTGAGAGTACGGTTTGGAATAGCAACACGCGTTGGAGGAAGCGGCACAGGTCCCTGCTGTCCGTTCCCCGCCCACGCAGGAAAGGGCACGAGAGCGATGCACCCGGCTACGAACGCAAACCTCCACGCCTTCAGTGCCTCGGTGTGGCCAGCGTCTCGTCTTGATCGATCTTGACGGCACCTCAGAACCTGCACTTTATCCTCGCCTCCTTTCAACACCGAACCGCTGCGCCCTCACTCGTTGATTCGGCAATACCTGCCCCGTGACGGAGCGCATTCACTAACCTGGACCACTCTGCTTCATCTTGTCCTTGACCGTCTTCGCCAGCTTCTCGATCGCGTCAGCCTTGCGAATCACATTCAGCGACAAGGTATCTTTGTTTGTTTTGTCCACTTCTGCCTTCAGGGCGACTGCCATCGCGAGCAGTTGTGTACTTTGATCTGAGATCTGCTTCTTTCGCTCGTCCACAGCGACGGCAATGGTCGGCGGAATCGACGGCTTTGCTGTTTCCGAGGACTGTGGCTTGGCTTCCGTTGCGGCGCCGACCGGCGCTTGAGTAGCGCTACCCGTTCCCTCGGACACAGGCGCAGCCGGATGTTGCTCCTGGGCAAAACAGGTAAATACAGTGGCAAACACCAGTCCAACGCACGCACGACGCCATCCGAAGCCGAGGAATCTGTCCAGTCCATCAGCGTTCGACACCGCGTCGGTTTTCGTCGGAGAGGTATCGGCAAAATGGCCAACTCGCATCGGAACCTCCAGTCTGAGACGCATTTCTATTATCTGCCGCCTGCAATTCTGGCTTACCGGAAAAATGTCCGGAGCCCCGAGCCGCGTAGATCGGTCAAGGCCGGGGAGCGATTTGCATCTTCTCTTTCACATCTCGCGCCAGTTTCTCAATCTTTTCAACCTTGTTAACGGCGTCGGACGAAAGCCTTCCGTCTGGGCCATTATCCACTTCCGCCTTCAGAGCTAAAGCCAATGAGAGCAGTTTCGTGCTGTCATTCGCAATGTCTTTCTCCCGCTTCCTGTTGAATCCATCGGCATCGAACTTGAACGGGGCTCCAGCTACTCTGACCTGAGGGTGAACTCTTGCCCCAACGCATATGCGGTTCAAATTTGCTGGTCCAAAACCCCTCAGGGATATTGGGTTGGCGCGCGAGCGGCCGGAGATCGCACCGCAAACAAGACATAGTGTCACCGCGAGGCCAAGGAGCCTCAGAGGTGAACGCTGCGACAGAAAGGAGCGGGGGGTATTCCTGCCGAAACCGACAGAATGGGGAGGCTTCCGGTAAAACAACTGCATAAATGACCTCGGCCCGAATGCGGATTGAAGTCGGCGTTCATCTTTGCTTCCTTGGACCCCCGGTGCGCACCGGGTTCTGCACAATATAGATACTGAATGGGGGAGTTTGTATGCTTGCAATTCTTTTGGCGGCACGGTTCGGATTGTTCACCGATGGCCGCTTTATGGGCAAGATTCTCGATGAGTGGGTCAACGACGCTCAGGAGTTCATCCACGTAACCCTGCCGCGTCTGCTGGTCGCGGCCCTGATCGCCTTTGCGCTCTATCGGATCCTCCGTTTGGTCACCTCGCGCATGGTCCGGATTGCCGAGCAAACTTCGGCGCCAAAGAGCCGCATTGCCCAGGTTAAGACCATGGCCAGCGTGATCCGCGCCACAGGACTCACCATCATCGCCACAATTTTCGCAATGCAAGTCCTGTCCGCGTTAGGCGTCGATCTCGGCCCCTTGCTGGCTTCGGCCGGTATTGCTGGAGTCGCCATCGGCCTGGCCGCGCAGAACATCGTGCGCGACATGCTGAACGGCATTCTTATTCTGCTGGAAGACCAGTTCAACGTGGGCGAATCCGTCACCGTTGCAGGGGTGACGGGCGTAGTCGAGTCTATGACACTGCGCAAGACCACTTTGCGCGATAACGACGGTACGCTCTATGTCGTGCCGAATTCGCAAATCACAACCGTGGCGAATCGTGAGCATCGACTATTCGGTGGCCACCGTCAACATCAGCGTCGACTTCTCTGCGCACCCCGACGAGGTGACTGAGCTCTTGAAGAATGTTGCGATGGAGGTCCGCAACAGCGAGGAGTTCAAAGACGTGTTCATCGCCGATCCGCAAGTACTCGGCGTGGATGCGCTCAAAGGATCGGAGCTCATCTTCCCCGTCGTCTTCAAAACACGCCCCACCCAGCAACTTGCGCCGGTGCGCGAGTTCCGGCGACGTGTCCGGTTGGCACTGGAAGAACACCACATGCTGCCGGGAGATCCCTATCGCGTATACATCGGCAGTTCAGATGCATCTCCGCGTCCCGGCACTTTAGCAGTGAGCGTAGAGCCGCCGGCACACGATCCGACGACCGTAAAGCCGCAGGAGGGAAGTCCCTTCAGCGCTGGATGAGACTCCGTCGCAGCTAGCCGCCTACCCGAGAGCCTGCAGCAGAGCCTCCGCGTCCGTGATCGGGGGCATGCACGTCTGCCCACGGCAAACCAGCGCCCAAGCCCTCTTGCCTTCCGGCCTGGGCGCCCGCAGCACTGTCTCCGCCAGTGCCTCGGGGAGTCTACCCCCCGCAAGCTGTTCCGGCGTCATGCGCAGCACGGTCTTGTTTACCGCGAAGCGAGCCATCGCCAGAGTTTCAAATTGGTCCGCCTCGGGTGTGTCGCCCACCGCGACAACTTGCACCGGGTAGAGCAGCAGCCGTTCGAGTGCGAGCCCGTAGCTGCCGGCATAGAGCCCGAAGTGCTCCACGATGCCGGCGAAGGATTCCAGCGTATCCTCGGCAATCTCGCGATACTCTTCGCGACCGCTCAATGCCTCCAGGCGCAACAACGCGGCAGCGGCCGTGGGATTGCCGGCGGGTGTCGGCGAATCCTGCAGCGGCTTGCGTCGTGCACTCAGTGCCCCCAACGTAAGGTCGCCCGGTCCGATTGCGGTATCGAAAAACGCTCCGGCCGTACGGTCGTAGAACTTCGCGATCATCGCGTCCGCCAGCTTTACGGCGGCCTCGTAGAAGCGCATCTCCCCGCTCGCGATCCATCCGTCAATACAGGCGTGCACCGTCATGGCGTAATCGTCGAGAGTGCCGGAGACCTTCGCCGCGGGGCGTCTCGCTGTCGCTTTCGCCGTAGGCAATCACGTGCTGCAGAGATTCCGCCCCGTTCCAGGCCTCCGCCAGAATCCGATTCAGCGTTTGCAGGGCGAATGCCCGAGGAGACTCCGCGCGCAATACGCGAGCTGCCTCAAGGTACGCGGTAACCGCCATCGCGTTCCAGCCCGTATACAGCGTTCGATCGATGAAAGGCGTGGGCCGCCTGGCACGCGCTGCGAGCATCTTGGCCTGTGCCGATTCGATAAGCCGGCGTACCTCTCCCGCCGATTTGCTGCATTGCGTTCGCTACTTCCTCCACCGTGAACTTGCGATGCAGAACGTTCTTCGCCGGATTGTGGTGCATGTCGCCGAGTTCGCCGATGTCCCAGTAAAGTGAGGCCACCGAGAGCTCGTCTGCGTCCAGAACGGCGCGCGCCTCATCGAGTGTCCATGTAAAGTAGTCACCGTCGTCGTCGAGATTGATGTCCGCGTCCTGCGAAGCATAGAAGCCGCCACGCTCTCGGTCGGTCAATACCGCGTCAAGCCACGCAATAATCTCCTCGGCTGTCTTGCGGAAATCTATCCGCACGAAGCTTTGATACCCGTGCACATAATTGCGCAATAGCTCAGTGTTGTCGTAGAGCATCTTTTCAAAGTGCGGCACCACCCACCGCTCATCCACGGAATAGCGATGAAAGCCTCCGGCGAGCTGGTCGTACACGCCGCCGCGCGCCATCTGCTCCAGTGTGACTGTAAAAGCCTGCCGCGCCTCTGCATTGCCGCGATTGAGCGCCGCCTCAAGCAGTAAATCCAGGATCGCAGGATGAGGAAACTTGGGCTGCGAACCGAAGCCTCCATTGCGCGCATCGAACTGCGCCACGGCCGATGCCGTTATTTTGTCGACCAGCGCCAGGGTCAGGTCCCCGCCCCGCGACGAAAAGCTCTCGTTGTGTTCGATGGCCGACATCACACTGGCAGCCGATTCCAGTGCTTCATCGCGCCGCTCCCGCCAAACCTGCGCCATCGTCAATAACACCCGGCCAAAACCGGGCCTGCCATACCGATCATCGCGGGGAAAGTAAGTTCCGCCAAAGTACGGCCTGCCATCCGGCGTAAGAAATGCCGTAAGCGGCCACCCCCCTTGTCCGCTGATGGCCGACACCGCCGCCTGGTAGCGCGTATCCACGTCCGGGCGCTCGTCGCGGTCAACCTTCACCGCGACAAAATGATCGTTGATGATGCGTGCGATCTCCGGATCCTCATAGGACTCGCGGTCCATCACGTGGCACCAGTGGCACCACACCGCACCAATGTCCAGAAGAATCGGCTTGTTTTCTGATTGCGCACGCGCGAAGGCAGCCTCGCCCCAGGCGTGCCAATGTACCGGTTGATGTCGCGCCGAACGCAGGTAAGACGAGGAAGCTGCTTCGAGCTGATTGGTGGCCGAAGACGTCGATGGGTGTTCCACGGGCATGGGCCTAGGATACGCGGCAACGAGCTTGCCTTCCACTCTTCCGCCGATTATGATCGGCGCCGATACCCGGTGTTGCGGTCGCGGCAGATATATGTAAAGGTCAGAAACAACAAGGACTGGCACAGGCGCATCTAACTGCGTCAATGGCAGAAGCTGCCTTCAGAATCAAGACTGCCTTCACGATCAAGCACGGCCGATCCAACTCTCTTCCCTTTGCCGGAAACTGCGTTGCTGATGGGATCTTGTGGGGTTTATGAAAGCGAGAGAGAACCCAATGCAGGGAGACGCGCCCCAGCCAAGCGGACATGCGGGCACAATTCAGCCCTCCGAGATGAGCCAGTTAATCAGTTCCTACGACTGGTCAACAACTCCGCTGGGACACGTGGCCGGCTGGCCAGACAGCCTCAAAGCAGCGGTGCGCATCCTGGTCACATCGCGCTTCCCAATGTGGATGGCATGGGGACCCGATCTGACCATGCTCTACAACGACGCGTATGCCCGCGTCACCCTGGGAACAAAACATCCCTGGGCCCTCGGCAAGCCGGCGCCGGAAGTGTGGCACGAGATCTGGCCCGAAGTTGGACCGCGCATTGAGCGAGTCATGAAAACGGGAGAGGCTTCGTGGGATGAAACTCTTGGCCTCATCCTTGAGCGCAGCGGATATCCCGAAGAGACCTACCACACCTTCTCCTACAGTCCGCTTGCCGGACCAGGCGGCAAGATCGACGGCATGTTGTGTGTGGTAATGGAGGACACGCAGCGGGTACGCGGGGAACGCCAGCTGGCGTCGCTCAGCACGCTTGCCGGCGCGCTCGTGAACGCCAACACGAGAAGAGATGTCTGTGACGCGATACGGCGCGGCTTGGCGGGCCAAAAGGATATCCCCTTCGCGCTGGTCTACAGCTTCGAAAAAAGTGGCTCCACTCTCTGCCTGGCTGCCCAGGCCGGTATTGAACCCGGACACCCCGCCGCGCCGCTCGAAATCGACACCGAATCCTTGAGCAGGCCATGGCCCGTCGACATTCTCCTCAATTCCAACCGAGCGATGACCATTGACCGGCTTGGCGACCTCTTTCCCGACCTGCCCGTCGGTGTCTGGGACAAGCCGCCAAATCTGGCGCGATTGGTCCCCATGTTCAAAAGGGGCCAGGACAAAGCTGCTGGTGTCTTCATCGCCGCGCTCAACCCCTACCGCCAGTTTGACGCGAGCTATGCCGGCTTTCTTGATCTGGCTGCCGGCCAGATTGCCGCCAGCATCACGAACGCCGAGGCCTTTGAATCGGAAAAAAGACGCGCCGAAGAACTGGCCGATCTTGACCGCGCCAAGACCGCATTCTTCAGCAACGTGAGTCACGAACTGCGCACCCCACTCACACTCATCCTTGGTCCTGTTGAGGACGCCCTCTTGAGCGAAACGCCGCCGTCACAAGAGGCGCTGGAGATGCTGCATCGAAACGCTCTCCGCCTGCTCAAGCTTGTCAACGGTCTCCTCGACTTTGTGCGGATTGAGGTGGGACGCATGAGCGCGACCTACCAGCCAACGGATCTCTCGCTTCTCACAGCACAGCTGTCCAGCGCCTTCCGTTCTGCGGTGGAACGCGCCGGACTCTCGCTGATTGTCGAGTGCCCGCCTTTGCCAGAGCCAGTATTCGTCGATCGCGAGATGTGGGAAAAGATCGTGCTGAACCTCCTCTCCAACGCTCTAAAGGCGACCTTCGAAGGTGCGATTCAGGTCTCGATCTCAACCCAGGACTCTTGCGCGCAGCTCACAGTGCGCGATACGGGCACTGGAATTCCCGAGAGCGAACTGCCTCATCTCTTTGAGCGCTTCAACCGAATCGAAGGAGCGCGTCGCCGCAGTCACGAAGGAAGCGGAATCGGTCTCGCACTTGTCCACGAACTCGTCGAAATGCATGGCGGCTCCATCTCTGTCGAAAGCAAACTGGACGAGGGCACCGCCTTCCACGTGCGCCTGCCCTTCGGGCACGACCATCTCACCCAGGACAACGTAGCCCGAAATGCTGCAAGCCCGCTCGTAGTGCAGGGATCGGCGGTGGCCTACGTGCAGGAGGCTCTAGGCTGGATGCCCGGGCATGATCGGCTGAAAAGTCAAATCGCCGGTTCCGTCGCTGGCGATCAGGACGACGAGTCACAGCATGCCCCATCCGCAGACAAGCCGGTCGTGCTTCTCGTAGACGATAACGCCGATATGCGCGAATATGTCCGCTCGCTGCTGGTGGGACGTTTTGAAGTCGTAGCCGCCACAAATGGAAAGCTTGCGCTGGAAGAGACGCTCCGTCAGCCTCCCGCGCTCGTCTTGACTGATGTGATGATGCCGGAGATGGATGGATTCGCGCTGCTCGCCGCGCTCCGCCAGGATCCTGCGACCGCCACCATCCCCGTCATCATGCTCTCTGCGCGCGCCGGTGAGGAGGCCCGCATCGAAGGCGTCGAAGCCGGAGCCGACGACTACCTCACCAAGCCCTTCACGGCGCGTGAACTCATTGCGCGTGTCGAAGCACAGTTGAAAATGGCGCGGATGCGCCGGGAAGCTGCGGAACAAAAGGCAGCGCTGACGATGGAGATCAACCGCGCGCGCCAATTCGCCGGCGAGGCGCTGGAACACGTCCCCATCGCCTTTTGCATCATGGACCGCGAGTATCGCATCACCTACCTGAATGCAGCCGCGTTGAAGCTGGCTGCTCTTTCCGGCAAACCGCACATGGGCGCCAGTCTGTGGGATCTCTATCCACGTCTGATCGGGAGCGAAACGGAAAAGAACATCCGTCGAGCAATGGAAGCTCGCGTTGCCGTCGAATTCGAGGAGTTCTTCCCAGCTCCTGGCAACGAGACATGGTTCCAGTTCTACGTCTACCCGCAGCCGGGTGAAGGCATCATTCTCTACTGCCGCAATACCACCCAGACGCGTAAGGCCGAGCAGGCCCTGCGGAGGTCTGAACAATTGGCTGCCGCCGGCCGCCTGGCCGCAAGCATCGCGCACGAAATCAACAATCCATTGGAGGCCGTCACCAACCTGCTGTTTCTGGCCAAGAACGATGTTGAGCTCTCGTCGGGTTCAAGGCAACTGCTCGAGATTGCCGACAAGGAACTGCAGCGCCTTTCGCACATCGCGGCGCGAAGCCTGAAGTTTTATCGTCAGCGCACGGCGCCGGCATCTGTCGCGCTCGATGAAGTCATCGATTCGGTCATCTACTTCCACGACCCCTCGATCCGTCTTCGCAACATCGCGATCGAACGCCGCTATTCTTCTGCGCCCGCAGTTCTGTGCCAGCCAGGAGAGATTCAGCAGGTATTCACCAATCTCGTCTCGAATGCCCTCGATGCCCTGCCGGACAAAGGGCGCCTCGTTGTCGCCGTGCGACCCGCACCGAATCACAACGGACAGGAGGGTGTAGTAGTCACCGTCGCCGACAACGGCTCAGGCATGGACCGCCACATGTTCGAACGCTTGTTCCACCCCTTTGTCACTACCAAGGGCGAAGCGGGAACTGGGCTGGGACTCTGGGTCTCGAAAGGAATCCTCGACAATCATGAAGCGCGCATTTCCGTCCGGTCCAGGTCCGGTTGCGGCACTGTCTTCCGCATCTTCTTCCCGGTCGCGGCCCATGCGGATTCGTCAGTGCCGTCCCAGTAGCGTCAGACGCGCTTATTCCTTCGCCAGTTCCTCTTTGATTGCGGCGATCAGTTCCGGCGCATCCGGAAGCGTATCCGGCGAAAAGCGCTTCACCACTTCGCCTTTGCGGCTCACCACGAATTTCTCGAAGTTCCAAAGCACGTCGGGATCCGCATTGGTTTCAATCCCGTATCCCTTCAGCTTTTCGCGAAACGGGACCTCCGCCACGCTGATCGCTTTCGGTTGCGCAGTCGTCAGCACCTGGTAGAGCGGATGCTTGTCATCTCCGGCCACACTGATCTTGCTGAACATGGGAAACTTCACGCCGAAATTCGTTGTGCAAAACGATTGAATCTCATCGTTCGTACCGGGCTCCTGGCTTTTGAAGTTGTTTGCCGGAAATCCCGTTACCACGAGTCCCTGGCCGCGAAACTGCTCATACAGGCTCTCCAACCCCTCATACTGCGGCGTAAGTCCGCACTTCGAAGCGACGTTTACCACCAGAAGAACTTTGCCTCTGAATTCGGCGAGTGACGCATCTTCGCCCGTGATTTTATGTACGGGAATGTCATAGATAGCAGTGCTCATGATGAAGTCTCCTCAATGAAATGATTCCGTTTTGATCAGGTTTGTGCATCGGTTGGACGCAGCATTTGCGAAGTTTGATGCGGCAAATCAGGCCAGCAACTGCTTCGCAACCCGAATATACAACTCGATGGCTTCCTTGAGTTCTTTCTTCGCCAGCTTCTCATACGGCGTGTGTGCAACGTGAATCGAACCCGGCCCCAGCAGCAGCGGCTCGCCCCAGTTCGAAAGCTGCGGAATGTCCGTGGTGAATTTGGCGATCATGGTGGGCAGTCCCTCCACTGCACGCATCCGCACGAATGGGATTTCCAGCGTGAAATCAACCTCTACCCGATCGCCCGCGGCTTCTATCAGCGCCGCTCGAACCGGCTCCGAATCGCCCACAAGCCGCACGAGCACCTGGGCTTCGGCCTTGTCGGCAATCACGTTGGGCGCGTGCCCGCCGTGAATCTGCCCGATGTTGAGCGTGCTCGGCCCCACATCTTCGGTTACCGGCAGATCCAGCTTCAGCAGGCGCGCCAGCACCTCCACCAGTTTGTGCACCGCGCTGTCGCCGAGTTCGGGATAGGCCGAGTGCGCCATCTTGCCCGATGCCTTGAACACCGCGCGCAGCGACCCCTTCGAAGCCAGCGCGAGGCGATTGTCGGTTGGCTCGCCGTTGATCAGAAATCGGCTTCCCTTCGGCGATTCATTCGCCACCTTCGCCCCGGCAGAGTCCCGCTCTTCGCCCGATACGAACAGCAACCCGATTCGAAACCCCGCCGCCCGTCAGCGCCTCGGCTGCGGCCACCTGCGCGGCAATAATGCCTTTTGCATCGGAAACCCCGCGGCCGTAAATAAACTCCGCATCCTCGCTGAAGGGGATATACGGAGGCACGGTATCCATATGCGTTGAAAAAACGAGATCCGGAGTCTGCCCCTGGACCCCGGCATATACATTCCAGCGCGCGCCCTTTCCTGCGCTCTCCTCCGGCTGCGGCACGGGCATCTTCTCCACCGCCCAGCCCCGAGCCGCAAGAAAATCCGCAAGAAAATCGCCCACCTGGCCTTCGTTGTAGGTTGTGGACTCAATTTCACATAACTCACGGGTAAAGCGAACCGGATCGAGCGGCAATAACTCGTGCATAGTGATGCCAGAATATCGCAGTCGGCGATCGATCCTGGCCAGCGATCCACCCTGTGAATCGCGCCGTGCCAAACCCTGCATCTTGAAGACAGCGTAAAATAGCCCTTGGAATGACCTCTTCCGTCGTATCATCCAGATCCGAAAAGAGTTCCGAAAGATCTTCCCTGCGCACCGTCGATTTACGCGGTCCCGCAGGCCGGCTGGAGGCACTGCTGAACGAAGGCGTACCCGATTCGCCACTCGTAGGGCTTGTCTGCCATCCGCACCCGATGGGCGGCGGCACCATGCACAACAAGGTGGTCTACCACGTCATGAAGGTACTGAATGCACCGGAGTGGGGCCTGGGCTGGCCGGTCTTGCGCTTCAACTTCCGCGGCACCGGCCTAAGCGAGGGACAGCCACGATGGCCACGCCGAGTCTGCCGATGTAATCGCCGCGCTCAACTGGCTCCAATCCGAATACAAATTGCCCGTCGTGCGTGGTCGGGTTTCAGCTTTGGCGCCGCTATGGCGCTCGCGGCATCTTGCGGAACAGACGCGCCGATCGGAAACCGACGCAAACCTCCGCGCATTGGCCGCCCTTGGCCTTCCCACCCAGGGATTCGGGCAACGCATACAATTATCCGGCCCTCTCCGAATGCCCCCTGCCCAAGCTATTTCTCAGCGGCGATCACGATTCGTTTGCATCCAAACATGAATTGCAACAGGTGGTTGATTCCGCCGCCGACCCCAAAAGCCTGGTGCTCATCCCCGGCGCGGACCACTTCTTTACCGGTCGCCTCGAGCAGATGCAAAGTTCGCTCGCGGCTTGGCTGAAGGAGCAGGTGCAATGACGCAGGCCAGCGATACTGCTCTCGATTTTCTTCACGCCCGTGCCACCGAGTTTTTTTCCGGCGCGCTCGAAGCATGCAACATCGAGTCCGCCTTCGATCGCCGGATTCGCTTCGAAGGCAACACCCTGCAAGCGGCTTATCCCAGACGGCAGCGGACCCGACGTCATCAATCTCTCGCAATTCAAACGCATCTTTGTCATTGCGCTGGGTAAGGCCGCCGGCCCCATGCTTGAAGTCCTGCTCAATCGCATGAAGCGCCGCAAGGGCCTGCGCGGCATCTGCTGTACCAAGTACCAGCCGAAAAAGCGCAACTGGCGTTTCCGCTACTTCGAAGGCGGTCACCCGTTGCCGAACGAGGAGTCGTTTGCCGCTGCGCGTGCCGCTCTTGCCATGCTGAAAAAGGCGAAGAAGGGACACGCTCGTCTTCTTCCTCATCTCCGGCGGTGGCTCCGCCATGTTCGACTTGCCCCTCGACCCGCAGATCGGGCTCGACGACACCATCGCATTTCACGAAGCGCTGCTCGGCTCGGGCGCACCCATCAACGAGATCAACACGCTCCGCAAGCACTTCAGCGCAGTCAAAGGCGGCCGCCTCGCGATCGCGGCCCCGAGGCTCTGAAAGTTTCATTTCTGCTGCCCGATGTGCCCTTGCGGACGCTCGATGCGCTCTCGTCCGGTCCAACCTCGCCCGATCACTCCACAGTCGATGAGGTTCGCGAGATCATCGACAAGTACGCTCTCGACACAAAGTTCTCTCCCGCGGTCCGCGCCTTCTTCGAACGAAACGATCTTCCAGAATCTCCAGGCAACAAGAGCTGGCGGCCGCCGTTTCTTTCCAGGTTTCAGCGTGGCGATGCAACTCAGACCCGCCGCTTCACCGCGGCCATCCACCTCACCGACGAAGACGAGGCTTTTCGCGACTCCGTTTTCGAAGTACTGCTGTCGAGCCACGATCTGGTCGAAAGCGCGCGGGCCCTCGCGCAAATGGCCGGTTACTTTGTCGCGATCGACAACTCCTGCGACGACTGGGACTACGCGGATGCCGCACGATATCTGCTCGATCGATTCCACGATTTGCGCGCGCTGCACCGTCGTTTCTGCCTCATCTCCGGAGGTGAGGTGACAGTCACGCTCAATCGCACGCCCGGCGCCGGCGGTCGTAATCAACAATTCGCTCTGGCCTGTGCGCTTGAACTCGCTCATCACCCCGGGGACATGCTCACCGTATTGAGCGCCGGCTCCGACGGCATTGATGGCAACACCCACAGTGCCGGCGCCATCGCCGACCCAACCACCGTGGCGCGAGCCATTGCGTTCGGCTTCGATCCCGAAGAGTCCCTGCGCACGTTCAACGCCTGCCCGCTGTTTACGGCGCTCGGCGACACCGTGGTCACCGGACCCACCGGTCATAATTTGCGCGATCTGCGTCTTCTCATCTCTGACAAGTCCTGAACCACGACTTCCTCAACGCCTGTTCCGCCCCGCGCCAACATACGGCGCTATGATGGAGGTTCCATTTGTATTTACCTTCGATATACGTAGGATCTGCTCGTGGCCAGAAAAGCAAGTCGCAAAAGCGCCGATAAAACGCCCGACATCCGGGCTGTAGCCGCATTGGCCAAAGTCTCCATCGCCACCGTCTCGCGCACCATCAATGGTTCTCCCGTCGTAAGTGAGAAGCTCTGCAAGCGCGTGTGGCAAGCGATCGAACAGTTGAATTATTTCCCCAACACCCATGCGCGCACGCTGGTCTCCGGCCGCAGCCGCCTCTTTGGCATCATCGTTGAAAACATTACAAACCCGTTCTTCCCTGAACTCATCCAGAGCTTCGAAGAAATCGCCGTAGCCCACGGCTACGAAATCCTGGTCAGTTCCTCCAACAGCGACCCTGCCGTGCTGACCACCTGCGTGCGTCGGATGCTCGAGCGCAAAGTGGAGGGCGTCGCAGTCATGACTTTCGGCGAAGAAGAACCTGTGCTCAATCAACTCTCATTTCACGACGTGCCCATGGTTCTTGCCGAATTCAAGCTCTCCGAGCCCAAGGCAAGCACCATCGTCCTCGACTACACCACCGGTATCCGCGCCGCCGTCGATCACCTCGCGGCCCTCGGCCATCGCAAAATCGGCTTCCTCGCCGGACCGCACAAACTGCACTCCGCTATCACCCGCCAGAACGACTTCCAGACCGCAATGCAGGAAAGCAAATTGCCCATCCAGAAGAAATGGATCATTGAGTGCGATCACACCCTCAAGGGCGGCGTGGTTGGATTCGGCAAACTGCAGGCCCTCGGCGCCAAACCCACCGCAGTCGTTTGCTCAAATGACATGACAGCGATCGGCGTTCTGCGCGCAGCCTACATGCAGGGTCTGCGCGTACCTCAGGATCTCTCCGTCATCGGCCTCGACGACATCGATTTCGCCGAATTCACGCTTCCCCCGCTCACCACCATTCGCCTGTCGCGTGTCGACTTGGCAAAGGCGGCATTCGAAGCCCTCCGCCAGCACGGAGAGGAACCCGGAAAGGTGCGTCTGCAGCGCGAGTTCCTCGTCTCCACAAGCCTGGTCGTACGCGGATCGACTGCACCACCGCCCGTCGGCGTCTGAAATCTTCTATTTTGATCTTCGGGACTAGTATCCGTCCCTGAAGTTCACGATCAAAGTTGGTGGTGTCATTCTGAACGAACGGGACCCCGAGCGCCTTTCAGTTCGGGGGTGGTAAGCGAAGAATCTGCTTTTTTTAGACTTCCGGACTTATGCCAATAACTTCTGAGACACCGCGCTAGACGGGTTGCAGCATCTCCGCCTCATCGCGATGAAGCACGCTCTCGCGCATTGCAGAAATCTCCGCGAACGTCTCGTCCGCCGCAACCCTGCGATGCGGATACACGCGAGGCTCCCCAAAGCGAAGCTCAGCATGGAATCCCGCGGTGTTCAGCGTCTTCAGCAGATGCGGTCCGAACGTATCATCCCCATACCAGCAAAGTTCGCGCTCGGGCGTACCGTCGCTGATCACATAGCGGATTGAAGCAGCCGTAATCGGAGCACCAGCGACAATCGCCGGCTCAAAGAGCCTCGAATGAAACCGCAGCATCGTCCCATCCGTGCTGGTGCCCTCGGGAAAGAACAGCACCGGAACTGGCAGCTTGAGCCGCTCGCTGATCATCGCCGCAACACGCTCGGCACTGGCCAGGCTCGAGCGATCGATAAACATCGTCCCACCCACGCGTGCGGCCTTCCCGAAATACGGCCACTTGTCGATCTCTGCCTTGGCCACAAAAAAACACGGCATCGCCGCGCTGAGGATGACGATATCCAGATAGCTCAGATGATTCGCGACCACAACTCCGTGCGTTGGAATCTGCCCTTCGATGTGGCAGTCAATATCCATGCTGTGCAGCACCCCCCGACAGGTGTCCTGAACCCAGCGCGCCCGCCGCTCCAGCGTGCGAGGTCCGCCGAGGCGCATCAGCCAGAAGCGAAGAATGCTCGTAACCAGTACGAAAGCCAGCGCCACAGCGCGCCGGATCATCCGCAAGCTCATTGCGTCAGAGGCGCAAGAAAGCGATTCCGCGCAGCAGAGGAGAGCATCTTCAGATCGAGCAACGTAAGAAAATCGATCGTGCCAAACTCGCGGTCCCACGCTGGCGGAGCGCATATGCGCGCACCGATGGTCAGATATGTCTTCAATAACTTGGGAACCTTGGTTGGCACGGCACAATTCTGCAGGTCCGGCGATAGCTGTGTATCCAGACCCTCTTGCTCGCTGGGACATTCGTATGCAGGAGTAGGCACCGTTTCGAATTCCGGCGTAACCCGATACCGCTCAAGTTCGCGATACATCTGCCAGCCCTCAGCCGGATCCTTGGAATTCAAAGAAGAGCAACCTACCAGGTAACGTAGCCCCATGTCGTTAGCATACTGCGCAATGCCGCGCCATAACAACGTAAGTACCTCGGGAGTCCGGTGCTCCCGATCGATGGAAGCGCGGCCTAACTCGAGTATGTCGCGACGCAATGGCTCATAAGGCGCAAACTCAAACTCCTGCGCCGAGTAGTAGCCCATGTTCATTGCCGCAGTACTTCCCGATTGCATCCGATAAGTGCCTACAACCTGCCCCTCGCTCTTGTCTTCAACCAGCAAGTGCTCACAGAAGACATCAAAGTGATCTGTGTCGAGTCCGGTCTCGTAAGAACGCTCGAGCCCCTCGCCCAACTCAATATTGAAGACCTTGAATCGAAGTCTGCACGCAGCTTCGCGATCCTCAATTCCATTTGCCAGTCGCAGCCTGTAGCGGCCAACCTCCGCGTGAACACGCGGCTTGTCTGGCGCGACACAACTTGCGACAGAAATTGATGGAGGAGCTTCCACCGGAGCGGTGGTCGGAGGTAAAAGTGCCAACGGAGCCTTCTGCCCTGCTTGCGCAATCACGGGAGTAGTATCCGCCAGGAATTGTAAGAGGAAGGTAAAGCCCTCGCAAACGGTTTGCGAATAATTTCGGTGACTTATTCATGAGTTAGTAACAAAAGAGCCCGCCGGCAGGCAGGCTCATAAGTCAATGTGTGATCTATCTCACCTACTTAAACTCAACCCCCGGCTATCGAAGGGATCACCAATACCTCATCGCCTTCCTGAAAGCTGTACTTGTCGTTCCCCAGGAACCTGATGTCTTCCTCGTTGACATAGAAGTTGATAAACCGGCGAATCTGCCCGTCCTCTCCCCGCAGATGCTGCCGCAGCGCGGGAAAGCGGCCCTCGATATCGGTCACAAGTTCCGGAAGATTCGACGCCGTGCTCGAAATCTCGCGCACGTTGTTGGTGTGCTTTTGAAATGCATTGGGTAACAGAACTCTAACCGACATGGCTTTCTCCTGCGAGGCTCAATCCCTGGCTCGCCGCGTTACGCTCTTCCACAAGATTCTCAAAATCTGCCAGTCGCGGACGAATCGCCGCGCTCTGTTCGTACGCTCCGCTGAGGCAATCGGTCGTCTTCAGTCCGTTGCCGGTGATGCACGCGACCGTCAACTCATCTGGCTGGATGCGCCCATGCGCATACAACCGCGCCGTCACCGCCGTCGTCACGCCGCCTGCCGTCTCTGTGAAAATTCCCTCGGTCTCCGCGAGTTCCTGGATCGCCGACACAATCTCCACATCCGACACATCCTCGGCCCAGCCGCCGGTGCCGCGAATCACCCGTGACGCATAGATGCCGTCCGCCGGGTTGCCAATCGCCAGCGACCGTGCAATCGTATTCGGCCGTTGCGGCTCGATCACATCGGTCCCGGCCTTCACAGCCTTCGCGATCGGCGAGCATCCCGTAGCCTGCGCCCCGAAGAACCGCACCGGTTTCTCCTCCACCAACCCAAGCTCGATCAATTCATTGAATGCCTTTTTGATCTTCGTGATCAGCGAACCGCCCGCCATCGGCACCACCACGTTGTCAGGCAGCCGCCATCCAAGCTGCTCCGCAATCTCAAACCCAACCGTCTTCGACCCTTCGGCGTAATACGGCCGCAGATTCACGTTCACAAATCCCCAGTTGTAGCGATCGGCGATCTGCGAGCAAAGGCGATTCACATGGTCGTAGTTCCCCTCCACCCGCACCAGCGTCGCACCGTACACCTGCGTGTTGAGAATCTTCGCCGGCTCCAGATCCGCCGGAACCAGGATGAACGTCTTTAGCCCCAGCCGCGCCGCGTGCGCTGCCACCGCATTCGCCAGGTTGCCGGTCGACGAGCAACCGACCGTATCGAATCCGAAATCCTGTGCGTTCGCCAGCGCCACTGCCACCACGCGATCCTTGAAGCTCAGCGTAGGCATGCACACAGCGTCGTTCTTGATGTACAGATTGTGCGCATTGAACTGCGCACCCAGACGCGGCGCCTTTACCAGCGGCGTCAGCCCAGAGGGCGTCTGCGGAACGTAGCTGTCCGCAACCGGCAGCAGCGCCCGATAGCGCCACATATCCAGAGGGCCCTGGGAAATTGTCTCGCGGGTAAACCGGGTGCGGGCATACTCGAAGTCGTACGTCACTTCGAGCGGGGAAAAGCACTCATCGCAGATGGAAAGCGGCTGATGACCATAGGTCTTGCCGCATTCCCGACATCGCAACCAATACGCAGTCGTCAAAGGTCCCTCGCTGTGCGCGAGTGACACGAGAAGCTCGAGCGCGTGACTAGCCCAAAAAAGAGTGAACGTGAATTGACTCGAAACTGCCTGCGAAGCTGCTAAAGCAAAGAGTGCTGAAGCAACCCCCGAATCTCATGTTCCCCGTCTCCGGGCAAGAGTTGACACCATACTCCCGTTTTGCGCGGGCAGGTTGTCGTGGCGTCACAGGGCTCGTCCCTCAGCCACTCTGCATGAAACTCAGGCTTGCCCTTTGGGGGCAAACTTGAATGTTTAGTTTGTATCACAGCCCGGTTGAGCCCGCAAGTAACCCAACGGCGAATGGATCCCGAGCCCGTTTGAATGGATGAATTCGAGTCCGAAGTGCGGCAGACACCCGAGAGCCTACGCGATCACCGTGACCGACCTCCCGAAATCCTTGAAGGCTCCAAAAAGCGCCGTCATTCTTGTATCTCTGTCCAACCCTGACAAATTCAGACAGTCCCTGAACGCCGCAAACATGGTCCTACACCATCCCAACCGGTCCGGGAATTCTGCGTCCCGCGTCCGCACTCAGGAAACCCAGAAGCTGGCTTTCAAAACTTCACGTTCGGCACCTGCTCCGACCCCGGACTCGCCTTGAAATACGCATCATTATTGTGGAATCCAGCCATTCCCGCCCAGATGCTGTTCGGAAACTGCCCAATGAACGTGTTGTAGTCCTGGATCGACTGGTTATACCGCCGCCGCGCCACGCCAATCCGGTTCTCCGTCCCCGCCAGTTCATCCTGCAGCCGCATAAACTGGTCGCTCGACCGCAGTTGCGGATAATTCTCCGTCAGCAGCAACAACCGACCCAGCGCTCCATCCAGCTGACCGTTGGCCGCGATCTTCGCCTGCGGAGTCTGCGCATTCAACATCCCTGCCCGCGCATTCGCTATCTCCGCATACACAGAATTCTCTTCTTTGGTGAATCCCTTCACTGTCTCCACCAAATTCGGAATCAAATCCGCACGCCGTTGCAGTTGCACATCCACCTCGGACCACGCCGACTTCACCGCCTGGTCCTTCGCCACCATCTGGTTCTTGGCACTCACATAGCTGCCGCCCACCATCAGCAGCGCCAGCACAAGCACACCCACCACACCCAACCCAACCAGCAATCCCTTGCTCATACCGTTCCCTTCTCCTCCGACCTCCGCTCAGCGAAGGTCCCCTAGCAAATCCTCGCCGATGTCGGCTTTTCTCTAATCCCTTTTCCCTAGTCCCCGGTTCCTAGTCCTTGGTCCCTAGACCCTGCATCTCACCAGCTTCCGCCCGCGCCCCCGCCCCCAAAATCTCCCCCGCCAAATCCACCAAAACCCCCACCACCAGATCCGCCACCGCCTCCGCCAAATCCTCCACCGCCACCTCCACCAAAACCACCACCGCCGATATAGAACCCTCCCCGGCCAATTCCTGTAGGGCGGACCCACGGATGCCAGAAACCAAGAGCGGCCCCAATCGCGTGCACTACTCGAAAAATAATCGAAATCACAAAGAAGGCCAGGAAAAGAATAATGGGGATCGGCAATCCTCCGCCCGACGACCTATGTCTCACCGGCGGCGGATTCGGCAGTTCATCGCTCAGCGTCACCTTCGCATCGGTCGCAATCACCTGCGCCAGCTGCCCCACCACTGTAAGAATTGCCCCGTCATAATCCTGCGCCCGCAGATTCGGAATCATTGACCGGCCAATGTCGCCGACCTTTGCGTCATTCAGGATCCCCTCAAGCCCATATCCGACATCGATCCGGTACTTGCGGTCGTCCACCGCCAGCAACACCAGCACTCCCCGGTCCGACCCCTTCTTTCCCATCTTCCATTTGTCTTCGAGTTCATTCGCCCAGTCCGCGGCATCCTCGCCGTCCAGGTTGCGCACCGTAACCACCGCCACCTGCGCATTCGCTTGCGAGTGGTCCAGTTCCGCGCAAATGCGGTCCAGCTTCGCTACCGTATCCGGCGACAGCACCCGCGCAAAATCATTGACGTAGTCATTGGGTTTGGGCAGGCTGCTGACCGATTCGGCCAAGCCTACCCGGATGAAAAGAAGAACGAGAACTGCCAGCATCAGCCGGCGCATCGTCGAACCCGTGCGGTGAAAGCACTCCATCGCACTCCATTGTACGTTCCGTCCCGCCGCAAAGTTCCTTCCCCTCGCCAGCCGCATTCCCCGCCTTGTCAGCTCGGCTCTCCCTGCAGTGAGTCGAAACACAATTGCTTCAGCCTCGAAGTCAGGGGTCCCAATCGGTCGAAGAACGCGAAGGTATTCCGCGGCCGGCCTGCGCATCACGCAGCGTTCGCAATCCAGTTCTTCATGGTGTTCGCGTCCACCAACCCCGCCTGCTGGAATTTCAGTTCGCCGCGAACAAACACCGCGAAGTTTGGTATCCCCTGAACCCTGTAGCGCGCGGCAAGCTCCGGAAAACGCTCCGTGTCCACCTTCAGCACGATTACCCGGCCCGCTAATTCTCGCGCCGTTTGCGCCACGTGCGGCGCCGCCATCTTGCACGGCCCGCACCACTCCGCCCAGAAATCCACCAGCACAGGGACCTTGCTCTCGCGAACAATCTCATCGAATTCGCTCGGAGTCACTTCAATGGGCTCGGCCATCGCCAAAAGCGGCTCCTTGCACGCACCGCATCTCCCCGTATCAGAAAGATGCTTCGCCGGAATCCGATTTGGCTTTCCACACGCAGGACAACTTCTGACGATCGCCATCGCACCCTCCACCTTCCGAAAGAGCATCCAATCTTGAGATGCATTAGAAGCGCGCTGCTTCAATCTACCGCAACCTCAGAGTTCGTTGAGCGCTGTCAACAGCTCGGCACCGGCCTGCGTCCATAGGCGGGAGTTGAACGGCGGATCGAGGTAAACCAGATCGAAAGTCTCGTCCTTGATGTAGCGCTGCAGTACTTCGTAGTTGTCGCCGTAATAGAGCTGGTTTTTAGGAGTGGTCACGGTTCGAAACGAGAGTAGCATCCGGGGCGTAAGGCCGAAAGTGACTGCGGTTGCTAGAGCCATCAAGCTTTCCCGTTCCCAAAAAGCTGTCAATCCCTTCCGTCCTCAACAAGCCTCTAACTCCCTGAAAACCAACGCCAAAAACCCTGCCCGATTTTGCAGACTATTTCGCGCATTTCGCTAAGCTGAGAAAGTGTCATCCTGAGCCCCGCAGGCTTGGGGCCCCGCGGACACGTCCGTGGGGTAAGCGGGGCGAAGGATCTGCTTTTGCTTTTGGTCAGGGCTCGGCTTTTGCTTTTTTGTTTCAGGGAACGACTTCCCTGGGAAACTGCGAAACTTCACAAATCAGGTCTCGCTAGCCCAGGAGTCCCGCAAGCCCTTTGCTGAGAGGAATCTACAGGCAAGCCCTTTGCCTGGAGGAATTTACAGCTATATCCTCTCCGCAAGCACATGAAAACAGGGCACTTACCCGCAGAGACCGGGTAATAGGGGTATGTATGCGAAATACGCAAACAGCAATAGAAAAGCCGCCCGAAGGCGGCTTTTGCCGTAGTGGACGCTGACGACTACCGTGTGCTCGTTGTGCTTATCACTTGCAGTGCGGCGTGAGCCTGCGTGCCCTTCTCGGCGAAATAATTGCGATCCCAGAGGTTCTTGTAGAACTCGCCTGTCAGTTCCGCAGCGCGCGGGCCGAATGTCGGCCGTCCGCCCTCGAGGAAGAACACCGTCACGAGGCTCCCCTGCGGCGCCTCGGAGTATGAAACGAACCACCCGAACCGTGTTCCCTTATCGGAGCAGGTTCCCGTCTTGCCGAAGACCGGCAGTTCCTGGAAATTGGCGCGCAGCCTGCGCGCGGTACCGTACTCAACCGCGCCTGCCATACCGTCCTGTAGATCGGGAACGTAGCGGGCGATATCCAGCGTCCGCTTCACCTTGGGCTGAAATGCCAGGACATCCTCGGTCGATGTCGGGTGCTGGAGATAGTAGAGCGTTCCGCCGTTGGCGATCGCAGCGACAAATGCTCCCAGTTGCAATGGAGTCATCGAAACGCCCTGCCCGAAGCTGCACATGCGGCCCACGCCGCCCTCGGAAGCGGGAATCGCTTCGCGAGGATATTCGCCAAGTTGCTCGCCGTCAATGTGGTAACCGGCCAGCTCGCCCAAGCCGAACTGCGTGGCGTAGTGGCGAACGCGGTCAAAACCAAGTTCGCGGCCAAGCTCTTCGAAATAGAGGTTGTTGCTCTTGGCCAGCGCATCGGTCATGTTCATGCGGAACCCGGCCAGTTGTACCGGCGTATCGCGCGTGACCAGCCCTTCGCTCAGCGCCGCCAGCGCAACCGAAAGCTTGATGGTGGAGCAGGGCTCGGCGCCCGGCGAGAGCGCGAGCTTCTGGTTGACCATGGCCAGGATGCGTCCGTTCGAGGGATCAATCACCACCGCGGTGCCGTTCATATCGCCCAGCGCGTCGATCGCCGCCTGGCGCACCACTGGATCTTCGCCAGTCGTCACGTCCCCCGCGAAAATGTCGCCATTGGCAAAGGAACTGGCAGTAAAGCGCTCGCCATAATAATGATGACGACGGCTACGGGTAAGCACCGCGTGATGAAGCGTGGCGCTCGAAGCCGAAGTAGCATGCACGCGATGAGCCGCGGCAGTGGAAGTCCGGGAATGTGTGGTGTGCTTTACGGCCAGGTGCTTGCTCGCGGTCTTCGAGTGATGCACGTTATGTTGCACGTCGAGCGCGGCCGCTCCGACGCTTGTCCCGATAACCGCTAACCCCAAAGCAAAAACGCAAGACAGTCTCATCCCTAGAAAATTCCCCTCAACAATGGATTGCGTGCCATGCAATCTGCCCAACAGCAGCGCATTTCTTGCTGGCTTTCAAATCTTTATCCCACACGCTTTGGCCGCAGAATGTGAGCAAGGTCACCCGTTTACTTCAATGTCGACTGCCGCCCACACTTGCCCTAGGGGAAAGACAACACGATTGCAATGAATTCCTGTTTTGGAGCTTAATTTTCGAGTGCTACTTTGAACTATACCGATCTCTGGATTCAAAGCAATCCCCGATTTTAAGGTGCTTGAATCAGAACTTCATCCGGCGCATAAACGTCGGCACATCCAAGTCCCTTGCTTCCTCAACCGAATCTGCAGACAAAGGACTTACAGCCGGCTGAGATAGCTGCTCTTCGGTAATCACTGGTGTACGGACGCTGTTACCAAAGTCTAAGGCATAGTCGCGTGGAAGCGGCGCAAAAGCCGGCTCCTCGGCAACTTCCGCGCGGCTCGGCCTGGCCGCTGCAGCCACAAACTCAGGCGCCGCATCGACGCTATCGCTTGACTCTTCCTCGTCTTCTTCGCTCATAAACCGAGGAGGCGCAGGCGCGGGTGGAGCAGCAGGCGCTTTCTCGCGCATCCACGCGTCCGCCGCAACCACGGGAACCGACACGACCGGCAGCTCTTCAACGTTCAACATCCGCGCCCGCCGCTCCGGCATCTGGTCGCGGAAACCGGTCGCAATCACCGTGATCTTCACCTCGTCGCCCATCCGCTCGTCCAGCACCGCGCCGAAGATGATGTTGGCGTCCTCGTGCGCCGAGCTTTGGATCAGCGAAGAAGCCTCGTTGACCTCGGAGAGCTTGAGGTTGCTGGAGCCCGTGATGTTGATCAGGATGCCGCGCGCTCCATCGATCGCCCCCGCATCGAGCAGCGGTGAAGCCATGGCTGCCTGTGCAGCTTCAATCGCGCGAGTTTCTCCTGAGCGCACCGCTGTGCCCATCACCGCGTGGCCCATTCCGGCCATTGTCGTCTTCACGTCGGCGAAGTCGCGGTTGATGATGCCCGGAATCGTGATGATGTCGGAGATGCCCTGCACGCCCTGCCGCAAGACATCGTCGGCTATGCGGAAGCTCTCGAAGAACCCAGCGTCCTTGGCAACGGCGAGCAGCTTCTCGTTGGGGATCACGATCATCGTGTCCACGCTCTCGATCAATTCCTTCAATCCGCGCTCAGCCTGCTGCAGGCGACGCTTGCCTTCAAACGCAAACGGCCGCGTGATGACGGCGACGGTAAGGATCCCCATCTCGCTCGCCAGCGAAGCAATCACCGGAGCCGCGCCCGTGCCGGTGCCGCCGCCAAGGCCCGCAGTCACAAACACCATGTCCGCGCCTTCGAGAGCTTCAATAATCTTCTCGGAATCTTCGAGCGCCGCGCGTCTGCCCACGTCCGGATTTGCGCCCGCGCCCAAACCGGCAGTCAGCCGCACGCCGAGTTGCAGCTTGATCGGAGCAAGCGAAAGCTTAAGCGCCTGCACGTCGGTATTCGCCGCGATAAACTCGACGCCCTCCAGACCTGCCTGGATCATGCGATTCACGGCGTTGCCGCCACCGCCGCCCACACCAATGACCTTGATTCGCGCGCCCCGTTGCTCTTCGTCGTGGAACTGAATCCGTATCTCTGCGGCTTCCGTCTTCTGCTGATCCATAGCGACTGGCGCCTCCCCATCCGTCATTGACATGATCCTTGCCTTAGAAACTCGCTGCGAATATGGCGCGCAGCTTGGCGCGCAAACTGTTGTTTTCTGCCGCGCGGGTTACGCGTGTCCGATGTGCATACAGTAGCATTCCGATGGCAGTGGAAAAGCTGGGATGAACCAGTTCGCCCGGCATGTTCGAGAGCCGCACCGGCATTCCCGTACGCGCCGGAACGCGAAGCTGGCTCTCGGTCACGTCCAGCATGCCCGGAAGCATCGCGCCGCCGCCGGATAGCACGCATCCGGCACCGAGCGCCTCAAGCACGCCACCCTGGCGAAGACTCTCTTTCACAAAGTACAGGAGTTCACGCGCCCGAGGTTCCAGAATCTCCGCAAGCGTGCGCAATACGAGACGCTGTGGCTCCGGATTGTTGATTTCGATTTCCGCCTCAACAGGAACCGCCGTCACCACAGCGTGGCCATACTGGCGCTTCAATTCTTCAGCCTGTGCGACCGGCATCTGCAATCCGACGGCGAGATCGTTGGTGAAGTGATTGCCGCCGATGGGTACCGACGCTGTGTGCGCCACCGCGCCTTCAAAGAAGACAACCATGTCGCTGGAGTGTGCTCCGATGTCAAGCAAGCAGACGCCGAGCTCGCGCTCATCGGCGGAAAGCGTCGACTCCGCTGCGGCGATCGACTCAAGCACCGCCTCTGAGACTTCGAGCCCCGCTCGATTGGCACAAGTGATCGTGCTCTGCAAAGCGCTGCCGGAACAGGTGGCGATATGTAGATCCACTTCGAGCCGCGCACCCACCATGCCAACGGGATCGAAGATGCCCGGCTGGTCGTCAAGAATGAACTGTCGCGGCAGCAGATGCAGAATCTCGCGATCCGGCGGTCGTTCCACGGCGCGCGCACGCTCCACAGCAGCGCGCACATCCTCACGAGTGATCTCGCGCATGCGGCTGCCCAGGTCGAGTCCGCCGTTAGTGTTCAGCCCGCGAATGTGCGGTCCGCCCACACCCACCACGCACTGATCGATATTGGCGCGGGCTGTCCACTCTGCCAGCTCATTCGCCTGCTTCACGACCTTTGCAGCCGGTCCGAGTTCGGAGATGAGTCCTTTGCGCATGCCGATCGATTCAACCAATCCGTGCCCGCGATAGCGAAGAGCGCCCTCATTCACGTCTGCTGCCAGCACCCGCGTCCATGCACTCCCCACGTCCAGCACCACGATCAGGTTGTCTTGCTTCTCGCTCATCGTTTTCTCACTGGCCTGTGGTGTTGGTGGTCGAAGGTGATTTTGCTGCGGGCTTCACTGTCTTTTTCGCAGTGTGCTTCAGATCCGGGTGTTTCTTCTTTGCGCTCTTGCCCTTAAGCGCCTTTATCTTCGCTGGCCGTTTTGGGTGAGCGTGAGCTTTGGCGGTTTTCGCAGCATCGACGTGTTTAGGCTCAACAGGCTTTGGCGCGTCGGCCTTGACTTCCGGCTTTCCAGGATCAGGTTTGGGAGCGTCCACAGAGCCGTCAATAGCCTCGCTCGGATTCAACTTCGCTGGCGCCGTGTTTGTGCCACCCGTCATCTGCAGCACGACTTGCTGCTCGTAACGCAAATCCACTTCGGCAAGTTTGGGATACTGCTGCCGCCACTCTGCGATGTGCGCCTTGTAGCGCTGATAGCGTTCTAGGAAATGATCTGCACCAAAATGCGCGAGTATGTCGGCTCCCTGCTCCGGCATTAACACGCGCGCATCTTCGGGGTCGGACAAATCGATCTCGGAGATCTGGTCTGATAGGTGCTGTCCGTTGGATTCGAGTTCGCTCAAGAGATGCTGATAGACATCCATGCGTACCCGGCGCGAGGCGACCGGGTCGCGGTCGTCGATTCCGGTGACCACCGGGAAAGAGTAGTGGTGCTGCGCCATCATGGCCGGGGGTTCGGTGAGCAGAACGCCATTGGCATCGACCAGACCAACCTGCGAGCCCTGACGAAGAAACGCGATCGGCTTGCGCTCCACTACCGAGATTCGAATCTGGTCCGGCAGCAGACGCATGACCGTGGCATGCTCGATCCAGGGAATCTGCTCGAGTTGTTTGCGGCGCTCGGCGAGCGGCACAAAGAAGATGTTGCGTCCGATATCTTCGCCGAATATCGGTAGCATCTCTCCGCGACTCACCTGACCCAGGCCTGTCGCCTGGATGTTGCTGGTGCCTGCGATTCGGAAACGAGCGTCGTGTTCGAGGAAGTTTCGCAGTGCATATGCAGAAATACCGATGACCGAAAATACTGCTACCACGCCGGTTCCAAGAAGAACGCGGCCTACTGTGCTTGCGGGTCGCCACCAGCGCCGAGCGGGTTCGTTGCTGAATTTATGCGGCTTGCTGCGACCGCGAAGATCTTCGTCGTCCTCGTCGTCCATTTGAGCGGGCATGCCGGGCAGGCCGCGGCCAGAGATCGGCACACTCGCCTGCGCGCGCCGGAAGCGCGGCTCCGCGGGGGCGTCATCCTCCCACACAAGGGACCGGGTTTTGTTATCGCGTTGTGCCACGCCTGAACCGTCGCAAAAACCAGAGATGCCCTAGCCCCGGAACCAGATTGCCTGGTCGACGCAACCATCAGGAAGCGGCGACCTTGCACTTAAACCAAAAAAGAGCGATGTTCTCTGGTCCTGCCGTAGGTCGGGAGAGTCGCCAGGCTCAACTATAGCCCGCGCCAGACTTGCTTTTTTCCGCATACGCGGGAAGGGGAACCCGCAGCGTAACGGGCTTGCAGCACGCCATAGAATAAGCTACCGAGATGAACAGTTTTCGAATCCTGGGTCTGGGCGTTTTCTTTGCCGCGAGCGCTCTCTCCTCGTTGGCGCAAGCGCCCGCTTATCGCTACATCCGTGCCGGAGAGAATGCCGATGTGGCGCCGCAGACGCGTCCCGGATTCGCTTTGATGGGTGGAGGTACGGATCTTGACGAGGCATTCCAGTTCCTGTGCGATCGCGCCGGTGGCGGAGATTTCCTGGTGCTTCGCGCCACCGACGACGATGAATACAACCCCTATATCCGCGGACTTTGCCATCTCAATTCGGTGGCCACGCTCATCATTCCCAATCGCGAAGCGGCGGCAGATCCATTTGTCGCCGACGCGATTAAACATGCGAGCGCGATTTTCATCGCCGGCGGCGATCAAGCGAACTACATCAATTTCTGGATGAATACGCCGGTGCAGGCCGCGCTGAACGACGCGATCCGGCGCGGCGTGCCGATTGGCGGGACCAGTGCAGGCCTGGCTGTGCTGGGCGAATACGTCTACACCGCGCAGGGCGACAAGCCCGACGACCCGAATCTCGACGGCAAGACAGCGCTGGCCGACCCGTACAGTTCCCGCATCAGCCTCATGCAAGGCTTTCTCGACATCCCGATCCTGAAAGGCATCATCACGGACACTCACTTCGCCCGGCGCGATCGCATGGGTCGCCTGCTGGTGTTTCTGGCTCGTCTCAACGAGCCGGATGGCAAAGCCGTTCCAGGAAACGTGCCAACGATCCACGGCATCGGCGTGGAAGAGCGCGCCGCCGTGCTGGTTGAACCAGATGGAAAGGCGCGCGTTGTCGGATATGGCGGCGCTTACTTCATTGACGCCAAGGGTGCCGACGGCCCATTGCAAATCGGCAAGCCGCTCACCTTTGGTCCATTCGAAGTGCAGAAGGTGGCGCCGGGCGGCAGCTTTTATCTCAAGAGTTGGGCTGGCGATTCAATCAGCTACAGGATCTCCGCTAAATCCGGCAAGCTCCGCTCCACCCAAACCGCAAATGAAATCTACTGAGCGCGACATGCGGCGCTCCTGAGATAGCACCCCAAAGCGGATTTGCTTACGACCAGCGCAGCGTCTGCACTGAATCTGCCGGCAAATCCACGTCCAGCGCCTGCGAGCCCATCAGCAACTGCACGCGCTTCTCCGCGCCCTTGTTTGCCAGCACCACCACGTAGCTGCCGTCAGGATTGCGGAATCCGCTGTGCGAAACGTCCGAGCCTTTGCCCATGTCGCCCAACGCGTTGGTCGCGAAGACCCGTGCTCCGCGCTTGATGTGCTTGGAATAATGCGCGAACGCCCAGTATTGGCCGCTGGTTGTGATCTTGTGGGTGGCGTTGTCGATCGTGATGACACCGCCGCAGGAGAATGGGCCGATATCCGGCTCGCCCCTTCTCGTCGAGCGCAACGTTCCACGCAGTGATGGAGCGCGCCCAGTTATTGAGGATGCCGTTGAACTCGTTCGCCCATCGTGTGTAGTCGGTCTGGTAGTCCGGCTGATTGATGTCCGGGCCGCCCTCGGTCCAATAGGCATTCTTCGCCGGGAAAGCCTCGTGCACGCGCGTCATTGCCGTTGGCTCGCCAACATATCCGTGCCATGCAATTCCATCCACCGCATCGTAGACCGAAGGATCGCTGAGTTCGTCTATCGCCCGTCCCCACAGGCTGTAGTTGTGATCCAGCAGCCATATCTTCGCGTTCAATCCCGCTTTGCGGATCGCAGGCGCCAGGAAGCGTGCCGAGAACTCCATCTCCTGCTCCTGTGCCCACAGACAGGCAGGCATATGACCCTCCTGCTCGGCATCCATCTCGTTCTGCACTGTAACTGCATTGATGTCGACGCCTTCAGCCTTGTACGCCTCGAGGAACTTGACGAAGTAACGCGCGTACGGGTCGAAGCTGAGTTTGCGCATGGCGCCGCCGATCATCGAATTGTTCGGCTTCATCCAGCCCGGAGGGCTCCATGGCGAAGAAAACAGAAACATCTCCGGATTCGCCTTCCGCGCCTCGCGCAGCATCGGCAGGTAGAACTCTTTGTCGTGGTCGATCGAAAACTTCTTCAGTTCGGGATCGGGTTCGCTGCTCTCGTCGTAGGTGTAAGCCTTTGTCGCATAATCGCTGGACCCGATGCAGGTGCGGCATACATTCAGCGCCATGGCATCCGGTGCGAAAAGATCGTGCATTACAGGCGCGCGCTCGGCCTCGCTCATCCGGCTCAGCACATACGCAGAAGCCTCGGTGATGGCCGCGCCAAAACCCAGAATCTCCTGCCTCGTCGCACTGGTGTCGAGCTGAATCGCGTCTGCCGCGACCTGGCGGGGCTTCCCACTCCAGCGACCCCAGCGCCCCGTGACGCTGATTGCGGAAGGTGCCCCACACCTTCACCGTGCCCGTTGGCGCTGAACCGGCTGCAAAGGCGGGAACCCGGCGGCTGATGGCAAGTGCCGCCGCGGCGGCGGTTGCAGTCTTAAGAAAATTCCGGCGCGATCCATAATTCATCTCACGCTCCTAAAGGAAGACAATTGTTTGTCTGCGGAATCATACACAAACCAGGACCTGGCAGTGAATCGTTTGAGTACAGACGGTGATGGTGGACACAAACGGTCCATACTCGCACACAGAAGCAGTCACGGGCGAAACACTGCGGTGTTTCTGTAGAAGTGAAACTTAAGATTTGGAATCAAGGGCTGCCAGAATCTGGGGACCGAGCTGGCTCACGCTGCCTGCACCCAGCGTCATGATCACGTCTCCCTCGCGAGCAGCGGCGGTGACCGCATCTACTGCAGAAGAAAAGTCGGGCGCATAGTGTGCGACCGGCGAGGTAATCTTCGAGGTCAGCAATTCTGCGGTGATGCCGGGCAGCGGCTCTTCGCTGGCTGCATAGATGGGCAGCACGACCACGGTGTCCGCATCGCTGAATGCTCCGCCAAATTCGTCGAGCAGGTCGCGAGTCCGCGTATAGCGGTGCGGCTGAAAGACAACGTGGACGTGGCCCTTGCAATACTCGCGCGCAGCAGCCAGCGTGGCGCGGATTTCGGTGGGGTGGTGGCCGTAGTCGTCGACCACCGTAACGCCGCGCGCCTGTCCGCGAATCTGAAAGCGGCGATCGACACCGCGAAAACTGGAGATACCTGCAGCGATCTTGTCCGGCGCCAGTCCAAGCTGATGCGCAATGGCCACTGCCGCCGTGGCATTGAGTGCGTTGTGCCGACCGGGAACGTGTAATTCGAAAGAACCGAGCACTGCCGGTCGGCGCGTGCACCTGGAAGTGCGAGAAGCATCCCGGGCGCGCCTCGAGGAATTCGAGACGATAGTCAGCTTCGGGCAGCGTTCCGTAGGTAAAGACGCGCCGATGCACGCGCGGCAGAATCGCTGCAAGCGCCGCGTTGTCGATGCAGGCCGTAACAGCGCCGTAAAACGGGACCTTGTCCATGAAAGCGAGAAAGGCATGCTCCACGTCGTCCATGTCGCGGTAGCAGTCCATGTGCTCACGATCGAGGTTTGTCACCACGGCAAGAATCGGCGGCAGCTTCAGGAATGATCTGTCGCTCTCGTCGGCCTCGGCGACCAAATACTGCGTGGTTCCAAGCTTCGCATTCGAACCAAGCGCATCGACGCGTCCGCCCACGACGACCGTCGGGTCAAGGCCGCCGGCGGCCAGCACCGAGGCCACCATCGTCGTGGTGGTCGTCTTGCCGTGCATGCCGGCAATGGCGATGCCGTATTTGAGCCGCATCAACTCCGCCAGCATTTCGGCACGCTGAATCACCGGAATCTTGCAGGCACGCGCTTCCACGACTTCAGGATTATTCGGCGAGACTGCAGAACTGGTCACGACGACCGTGGCGCCCGCGACGTTGGCGGCCTGGTGGCCTTCATAGATGGTTGCGCCCAGCTGAGCCAGGCGATCGGTCACCGCGCCGCGACGCAGATCGGAGCCGGAGACACGAAAGCCCATATTCAGCAGGATTTCGGCGATACCGCTCATGCCGATTCCGCCGATACCAATGAAGTGCGCGTGCTGTGAGGTGACAAACATTGCGGGCGAAACTTCAGGTTAGCACTGATGGAGCCTCATCAGTAGAGCAGATACTTCACGCGAAGCGATCTGAATTCATCGAGCTTCGCGCCCCAATCCTCGGCAATGCGTCGCGGATCCTCTCCGCGAGTTACAGCCTCGAGTGCGGCTCGATTGACCATCAGCGTATCCAGCCCCGCGATTTTGTAGGCATCGGGATAAAGTGTGTGCAGGGCGGCGGCAATCTCAAGGCCCATCTCGGGTGCATCGAGAGCGTTGCGGTCAATGACAATGATGTTCACGCCGCCGCACTGCTGGCCGGCATAAAGCGAATTGGCTGGCGTAAATCTTACCGGGACGAAACGTACTCCGCTCAGCTGACGCGCATTAAGATAGCGCGCAAGATTCGCCGAGACGATCCACGGAGCGCCGACAATCTCGAAGGGCGTATCGGTGCCGCGGCCCACGGAAATGTTGGTAGTCTCGATCATCCCGATACCCGGATACAGTGTCGCCGCGGTGAGGCTGCGCATGTTGGGTGACGGATTCATCCACATCGCGCCCGTCGAGTCGAACCAATCGCCGCGCTGCCAGCCCTGCATGGTCACGACGCTCAGATTGGCGTGGATGCCGCGCTCGGCATTGAACATTTGCGCCAGTTCACCCACGGTCATGCCGTGGCGGACGGGTGTCTGCCAGTAGCTTACGAAGGATTCGCGGCCTGCGTCGGCCACCGGGCCCTGCACGAATGCGCCGTTGATGGGATTGGGGCGATCGAGTATGACCATCGGTTTGCCGGCCTTGGCGGCGGCCTCCAGAAAGTAGCCCATCGTCGTTTCATAGGTATAGAAGCGCACACCCACGTCGGCGATGTCGTAGACGATGACATCGAGCGAGCCGAGAACGGCAGGATCTGGGCGACGTTGTGTGTCGCTTTCACCATAAGCGCTGTAGATAGGCGCACCGGTGGCAGAATCGCGGGCGTTGCCGATATTATGTTGTATCGAGTTTGCCCTCAACTCCATGCTCCGGGCTGAAAATCGCGGCGAGTTGCAGGCCGGGCGCATGTGCAAGCACATCTGCCGTTCGCATTTCATGTGCATCAACGCCGGTCTGATTGGTCACGAGTCCGATACGGACAGGGTGGGACGGGTCGGGATGAAGTTCACGGAAGTTGTCGGCCTCGAGCACGTCTATGCCCGATTTGACTTCGCCGCTGCGGTGCTCGAAGCGGCGCGCGGCCATCAGCGATTCGTTGTATCCCGTAATGCGGGCGATGCGAAGTTTCTGTTCCTCTGACGGAGTTAGTGCTAGTCCCTGCACAACAGCGGTGGCGACGCGGGCACGAAGCGAAACAGTCGAAGCGCCTCCGCGCGGATGGACCGCGTTGGCGAGAAGAACGATGTATGTGTCGGTCACAGAGTCAATCCAGATCGACGTGCCGGTGAAGCCGGTGTGACCAAAAGAGCCGACAGGGAGAAACTCGCCGCGATTGCTTGAAAAAGGTGAGTCGATATCCCATCCAAGACCGCGCAGGCTGGCGGCATTGGCAGGCTGCTGCGGCGTGGTCATCTTCTCGATACTCAACCGGCTCAGCACGTGCGAACCGTGAAGCATTTCCTGTGCGAAGATGGCGAGATCGTCGGCGGTAGAAAACAAGCCGGCGTGGCCTGCAACGCCGCCCATGCGCCGCGCTGTGGGATCGTGCACCGTGCCGCGCAGCATTGCGCCATGTTCGTCATATTGCGTTGATGCGATATGCGGCTTCCAGCCATCGGGTGGCAGAAAGCGCGTGCGTTTCATACCGAGCGGTTCGAAGATGTTCCGTTCGGCGAAGTCGTTCAGTGGCGCGCCAGAGACTCTTTCAACGAGGAATCCAAGCACCTCAAAGTTGATGTCGCTGTAAACGAACTGGCTGCCGGGCGAATTCGCGGGCGTCTGCTGCATTGCCAAGGTGAAGGCGGTGTCGCGTCCCTGCCATGGAGCGCTCAGATCGAGATCGGGCGCGAGACCGCTGAAATGCGTGAGCAGTTCGCGTACCGTGATGTCCTGCTTGCCGTTCTGTGCGAATTCCGGCAGATATTTCGCAACGGGATCGTTCAGGCGCACGCGGCCGTCCTGCACGAGCTTCATCACGGAAGTAGCTGTCGCAATGCACTTGGTGAGCGAGGCCAGGTCAAAGATCGTATCCGCGGTCATCGTCTCGCGCGTCGGCTCGAGCGAGCGCCAGCCAAAGGCCTTGCGATAGACGACGCGGCCATGGTGGCCGACGAGCAGCACAGCACCGGGAATCTCGTGGTCGGCAACCGCCTTCTCGATAACTGGATCGAGCATCGCGTGAAGTCTTCTTGATTCCGCGTTGCTGTGCTCTTTCGCCAGAAAATGCTGCGCGAGCGCCGATGCAGATGGAATGAAAAGGATTGCGACGGCAACGACGACTGAATACCAGAGATTCTTGATTTGTGACACGGACACCCCGGGGGTTGAAGGTCAGTGCCAGTTATACAGCACCGGCAACTACCCGGCACGGCGCAGATCGCAGATGTTGATGCCGAACCAGCAAAAATAATTGTTGCAACGAATAATGGGGTTGGCGCGTCCATTTAGGAGACACTCCCGTTCCCCAGCGCTTCCCTAAAGGGAGCGCTGTCTTCGGCCTGGCGATCCTGCCGAAGATGTCTCAGCGGCTCTTAACCCCGACGGCATGGCTCGGGCAGAATTTCGAAAGGAAATGAAGATATGAAGCGGTTGGCAGTGACTCTCGGCATGTTTGCAATGGCTCTTCCCTTGGCGGCTGTGGCCCAGACTTCAACCTGGGTTCCCGACAAGGCGCATAGTGAGGTCGATTTCAGCATCCTGCACATGAGCCTGTCCAAGGTGCATGGACGATTCGGAAATCTCGGCGGTCAGATCGTGTGGAATGAGGCAGACATCACGAAGTCCACCGTGAACATGACGATCGATGTGACGACGGTGGACACGGGTGTGGGGCCGCGTGACAACGACCTGAAGAGTTCCAGTGCATTTGACGTGGCCAGTTTCCCAACCGCGACTTTCACAAGCACGAGTGTGGCAAAGACCGGCAACGGCCTCACGGTGAACGGCAACCTGACCCTCCACGGTGTGACCAAGCCGGTAGTGTTGCAGGTGCAGGGCCCTATGGGGCCGGTTCCCGGCATGGGCGGCAAAATGCACGCTGGTTTCTCAGCAACCACCACGATCAGCCGGACGGCATTTGGCATCGGAGCGAACTATCCATCGGCAGTTCTCGGTGACGATATTCCACTGAGCATCGAATTGGATGTGGTAAAGCAGTAGGGACGCAGTTCAGCGGTGGACATGCCTCGGCGGCGCACCGAGGCGTGCGCAAAGGATAACGATGGCCGATTTGAAGAGCGAGATCGCCCAAGAACGTCCCTTTTCAAGCATCGAAGAAGAGGCGTTCCTGAACCTGATGCGGACCACGGACTGCCTGCACCGGGCCTTTCAACGCAGGACCCGTGACTGGGGTATCACCTCGACCCAGTACAACGTACTGCGGATTCTGCGCGGTGCTCAACCACAAGGGTTGACCTGTGCGGCAATCGGAGATCGGATGATCACTGCCGAACCCGACATCACGCGGTTGCTCGCGCGACTGAAAGCCCTCAAGCTGATCAAGCAACAGCGCGACAAACGCGACCGCCGCGTACTGTGGACACAGATCTCCTCCTCGGGGCTGGAGCTTCTGGGCAAGATGGACCCGGAAATCACCCGAGCCCCGAAAGAACTGCTGGGACACCTGGATCCTAAGGAACTCGGCGAACTCATTCGTCTCCTTGAAGTGGCGCGCAAGAATTGCGTCGATACGCAGACGCCGGTGAGTTGCACGGACGAACAATGCGATGTGGCTGGAACGGCAAAAAACTCACACTAAAAGCTTCGGCGCCGCCGAGGCAGCGCCGGTGTACAGACCTTGAACTCTAAGGGATCAGCGGGCAACAATCTTCTGTGCCACAACAACCTCGTCAGCGTCGGACTTGATGATCTTGTTGTGCAGACAGTAGAGAGCAAGCTCGAGCCGGTCGGAGACGCCCAGCTTGTCATAAATCTTGCGCAGGTAATTCTTGATGACCTGCTCGGTTGTGCCAAGTTGGAAGGCGATTTCCTTGTTACGCTTGCCCTGAGTGATGCAGGTGATGATCGCTGTTTCCTTGGGAGAGAGTCGAGGTTGCGTCCGCGGGCTTACCAGCGCTGCAGCCTGGGCACGATAGGCGTCGATGACCCAGTTCACAGCCTGGTTGTCGATCCAGGTTTCGCCGGTGGCGATGCGGCGAACGCAGCGAACCAGCAAATCGGGCGAGATAGACCGGGAGATAATGCCGCGAACACCGCGGCGATAGAGCTCAACAGTCTGGCTTTCGTCATTGCTGACCGCCTGCACGATCAGTTTCACATCCGGAGCAAGGCGAAGCACGTCGGGAACGGCATTAGGGGCCCCTGTGAGCAGGCCACCTTCGATCAGAACCACGTCGGCGGGGTGGCGCTCAAGCGCAGAGCGCAGATTATCGAGCGAATCGGCCTGAGCCACTACGCGGATATCGTCTTCGAGCGCAAAGATTTTGCGAATTCCCACTCGATAAATCGCTTGGGAGTCCGCAAGAATAATGCGGACGGTCCCCGGCTTCACGGGTGCGTCGAGAATTTCGCCATCAGGTGTTTCGTCGAGAAGTTCCATAGGAGGCTGCTACAGCTGTCAATTCAGGGCTGTTACTGCTCTACGAAATGATACTCATCGATAGTCGCAGCAGCCTGATAATGACTTTGGCTTATGGAGCAGCGTACCACACGTCCACGACAGTGAACTAACACATCTTGGGGAGTGCCAAGCACACTTCCGGGCATCCGCAGATGGAAGTCCAATTCCTCGCCAACGCTCAGCGGCCCGTTAAGTTCAAGCAGGACACCGTTGGCCGAAACGTTGCGTGTGACGGCGGGCTGGTCGTGAAGTTTGTCGTCAGACATTTCAACAGGCAAGGAAAGCGGAAAGCGCACCGCACATCGAACTTCTTTTAGAAAGGTGCCGCGTCCGGTCTTGCTCATTTCCTCGGAAGGATTCGATTTGGAGGTTTCCATCATGCGATGTCCTTTTCCCCGCTTATATGTCTACTGCTGAATGTATACAACGTTTGCGGGAGAACCTAGAGCACGAAAGTTTAAAAGTAGTAATCGGATAGGTAACTCTGTGTTGTGGAAAGCGTCATCACGACACGAGCAGAGAATACCAGAATATGGCGACTGGAAGCTTATTTATAGAAGGCTGCTGTCCCGCCGACCCATTGCTGATTCCTATTATGGTCAACGCCCATCATCTTTCCACGTCCCAAGCGAACCAGGGACAAGGCTGGCGTCAGAACGCCCGCGTCAGGCCACAGATAGAGGATGCGGATTTCGGCCTGGGTAAGCCCGAAAGGCGTCTCAATCGTGGACTCGAAATGCATGCGCTGCTGCACCAGGTAGGCAGAGCGCTCAGCGGCGGGTATTGCCTCCAGGCGCGCGGGGGACGGCTCGAACTCGATTCCCTTTCCAGCAAAAGAGAAAAGAGGCTTGAGAAGCAGGTCCGCATGAACGTGGTCTTCACTGGCAGCCAGGGCAACGCCGGCCTCGGTTAGGAGGTCACGCCCGGGGCCGGCAAGAAAGTCGTCGACGAACGCCGCGGGCGGCACAACCGGAAATCTCCCGGACCGCGACAGCCACGGAATCGAGAACTTACTGATCAGGAAATACCAGTTGGGATGCCCGGCCCACTCCACCTCCCATGGCCGCGAAAGATCAAATGACAGATGTATTTCGCGTGCGATGAGTTCGTCAACGATGGCGCGATTGTAGATGCGATGAATGGGCGTAAGCCGGCCGCGAGTGTCACGATAGTACAATTTGTCGCCAATCGGTTCGAGCGCAGCAATGTCGACCACCGCGATACCCAGGCGTTGCGATGTGACGTAAAAATCGGGGAACGTCTTCTGATGCAATGGATCAACCTCGGTCAGGACGACGTTTTCCGGGCTGTGATCACCAATTATGGTGCGACGAAGCAGATCCCAATAAGCTGACTCGTTGAGTCCGCCAAGAAAAACACCCAGCGCCTCAGGCAGATGGAACACTTCGCGATAAGCGGAGCACAGTTCCGCCTGGTAGGCAAAAACCGATGGAAATGCCTGAATCTCGACGAGCCGCGGCACGAGTTCACCGGAACTGGACCGCACCAGGGCGAAGTCAGCAGTGAGAAAGTTTGGATGCGGCGTTTCGTTGGCCACCTCGTAGCCTTGAGGGATCGCGCAGCGAGCCGCGGCAAGATATTTCGCGCTTCCCATGAGATGAAGAGCCAGGGCGGCTCCCTGTTCGGCCATGTTATCGAGAAGGGCCCTGGAGACAAAAATCGGTGTCTCTGCAACGCGAAATTGGATGGGACCGCCGCAGCGGTTTTCGAGTTGAGCCAGCAATTGTGCGTATGCAGCATCGCTGAACTCCGCATTGAAGCGACTGCGCAACTCTGTAATCAAACTATCTCCTGAGAACGATCGGATCGCAGGATAACCACTCTTGCAACCAAGTCAAAATGTCTCGACGCCCACCAACCAGGAAGATTCCTGTGGTGACTCGGCAGATTGTATCTGAAGCCCGGGTGCGGCCCTCGCAAGTAACAGTAACGTGACTATTTAGGGACGGCTACACCGATATTCCCATTATATGGGATGAGTAAACGTTATCTGTCAATTTATTTTCGATTCTTAGGTACTTTTGTTGTAACGAATTGCCCCGTTTGCGTTAGTCTTCTCTGCAGTTTCCGTTGTTCACATTAAGAGGGGTGTCAAAATGTCTTCGTCATGGTTGAAAGTTTCATGCGTAGCACTTTGTTCGATTCTTGCTCTCTCCGCGATTAGTGCGGTTGCAGCGCTTCCTGCGAAAAGCGGGTTTGCCTCCACTTCGCCGATCATTCATTGTGTCCGCCACCGACAGGCAATGTCGCGGCAGCTTCGCCGATCATCCTTTGTCCGCCACCGACGGGCAATGTCGCGGCAGCTTCGCCGATCATCCTGTGTCCGCCGCCGACGGGCAACGTCGCGGCAGCTTCGCCGATTATCTGTGTCCGCCACCGACGGGCAATGTCGCGGTCGTTTAAGCACGTGTTCTAACTCGAAGACCGAATGGTGTGCGGAGAGTAACTAACGCGCGTAATCAATTTGAATACAAAAGCGCCAGGGCTGTTAAACTTCAACCAATCTTCTGTCGATAAACGAGTGGCAGAAGGCGGACTGTGACCCTGGAAATCCTTCTCTTACTCCTCGGCCTTATAGCAGAAGCGACCGTACTTGGTTTGCTTCTGCATCGTCGTATTTACAAGCAACTTCCTCTCTTTAGCGCCTACCTTGCATGGAGTGTGATCAACGATATTGGACTGCAGTTTCTTCTGCAGCGATACGCTGGCGTGGCAGTGCGCATTTACCTGGTCAGCGCGATTATTGATGCCGTCTTCGTCTTCTGCGTGCTCAGCGAAATATCAATGTCAGTGTTAAAGCCGGTGCGAGCCTCTCTTCCGCGCTGGACGCTCTTCGCCGTGGCTGGCCTGATCGCATTCGTTTGCGCCGTCGTCTGGCCATTTGCAAAACCCTCCGACTTCCACCAGGGACCGACTTTCCAGTTGGTCTTGCACATGCAACTGACCACGGCGCTAGTGCGTGTGCTCTTTTTTCTCGCACTCGCAGCGCTCAGCCAGCTGCTTTCGCTCGGCTGGAGAGATCGCGAACTCCAGATTGCAACCGGATTCGGAATCTACTCACTTGCCAGCCTTCTCGCTGCGTTGCTGCCCCGCAGTTTACCGGGCGGCTGGACGCAGTTCCACCATCTGGATGAGTTGGTGAGTCGCAAGCTACATTTGCGCGATGACGTACTGGACGGTGAGTTTTGCGCAGAAAGTGCCGGAGAGACGCGAATTTACTCCGCAGATGCAGAATTTCCTGTTCGCGCTTGCCGGCAACGCCCGGAACACGCGGATGGCGATGACCAATCCTCCGCATCGCAAGTCTGACCGGCATCGGCACTAAGGTAATCCTGACGCAGCTGAGGATTGCCGCGTCTCTGACTATCTGCCTCAAGACCCACATTTTAAAAACCTTCACATTACGCCCTATTGGCCATACGACAACCCGAAAGTGTCATTTACTCCGGTCTTAGGTTACCTTAAGTTACTGATGTGACCATAATTTTGGGTTACCTATGTTCGGTGAAGACGCTCAGACTTGATGGAGAAATCTCCACAAAACGTGTCTTTTCTGATAGAAGTGTTAGGGACAGTGAAAAAGCGTCCGGCGGTAAACGGAATGTCGTAACTGTTACCAAAGACCGGACTGAGGGCTACTCATGATCTTTCCCTTGCTTCAACTCGGTGCAGTTGTCTTGGTTGCTCTGTATTTGGGTCGCTGGCGAATGGGTGTTCGTCGCCGCAATTCCCAGTCATGGGAGTCGCTGCTCACTCGGCTTCGGCCGGACTGGAGCGCCCGCGAACTGAGCGATCAGTTCCTCTGGAAGGAAGGCCTGAATGCGTCGCCCGAGGATACCTGGACGCGCATGGAGGGTCCGCACGGCCTGTGGGTGATGTATCAAAATGCCAAGGTCATGCTGGAGATGGCAGACTATGCCACGCGGAACTGTGAGAATGTCGACCGGGTGCTGGTTGAGACGCTGCGCAGCGACGCCATGCAGATCAGGGTTTGCGTTCTGATGGCCCTTGCCCAGTATGCGTTCAGCCACGCAAGCGAAGGCGTTCGCGTCAATGCATTCCGCGCCGCTTCAATGTACACCGGCATGGCCGCAAGAATGACGCAGCTGCTGCAGGAGAGCGCAGCGGTACTGGTTCCCGACTTTGTAGCTGCAATGTAACGCACGGTTCCCTTCTCTTCAAAAAGCCCCGGCAATCGCCGGGGCTTTTGATTTCTGAGAGAAACACGAGCGACGTCGATCTGGAGTGCGGTTGCAATCTGCAACGGGAAGTTATGCGGGGTTTGCAGCAAGAAATGCGTTGATGCGCTGGTACTCTTCATCAGACAAGCGGAAGTGGAGTGCAGGTGCGAGGCCTTCAACCTGCAGCGGGCTACGGCCGCCTACGATGGCTGCGGTAATAGCGGGATGATGCAGCGTCCAGGCAACGGCGACGACGCCGGGTTCGACATTGTGCGCCTTGCCGATTTCGCGCAGAAGTTCTACGAGACGAAGATTGCGGCTGAGGCGCGGCTCATTGAACTCAGCAGCTCGACGGCGCCAATCATCCTGTGGCAAGTTGGCGACGCGTTTCGCCGTCATCTTGCCGGTAAGAAGTCCGGAAACCATTGGTGAATAATTGATGACGCCGATGTTGTTGGCCTGGGCGAAGGGCAGAACCTCTTCTTCGATGGCGCGGCGCAGCATGGAATAGGGCGGCTGAAGGCTGGTGATTGGCGCAATCTTCTGCGCGCGCTTCATCTGCTCGACATTGAAATTCGAAACTCCGATGTAGCGGATCTTGCCCTGTTCTTTGAATTTTGCGAGGGCCGCCCAGCCCTCTTCGATTTCGGTTTCGGGGTTGGGCCAGTGGATCTGATAGAGGTCGATGGTGTCGCGGCCGAGGCGGCGAAGCGAGTCGTGCAGCTCTTCTTCAAGAGATTTGGCTTGGAGCGAGCGGTAGATGGTGCGGTCGTTCTGCCAGCGCATGGAGCACTTGGTGAAGACGCAGGGCTTACAGCTCGACGTCATTAACGCTTTCGCCACCACTTCTTCGGAATGGCCGAGGCCATAGATGGCGGCGGTGTCGATCCAATTGATGCCGAGATCGAGGGCGCGATGAATGGCGGCAATGGATTCGTTATCATCCTGGGGTCCCCAGGCGAACTCCCAGTTGCCGCCACCGATAGCCCAGGCACCGAATCCGATGGGGGTGAGGCGAAGGTCGGAGTTTCCCAGAGTGCGGAGAGCGGGAGTTGCGGAGGTGGTTGTGGTCATGACACTGGTTGGATGACGAGGGTCGCGCTGGGGTGCAAACAATTGAGCACTTGGAGTTTGTGTTAACGACAGGGATTTGCCCGTTCAGCCATCTCTGGGAGCGGCGAGAATTAAGTCGTCAATGCGTGACTTAGATCACTTCCTCAGAATTGCAGAAGTGGCAAGCTTTGTTTCGTCACATGAACAAGCATCCTCAAAACGAAGTGATCCGGGCGCTACGGACACAGTTGGAACATTTTGATCGCAGCCCGGACTTTGGTGATGGGGAAGCTGTTCGGGTGATCCGACAGCACCTTCTCACGCGAATTCGCGAGGCGGAAGGCGCGATGCTGTGCCGCGCACGGCTTGAGCCGCGGCAGATTTTCCGCGCGGAGGCGGCATAAGATGTCGGTTTTCACGCATCGCAAGCCATCAAGTGAGCATCCAACCCCGCAATCTGCTGGTTGCGTTGCAGGAGACGCTGAAGAGACTCAAAGCCGGCCGATGAAGACACAGAAGATTTTGAAGCGCGTGATTGCCACCACAATCGCATAAAAACTGCGTAGACAACGTCGAATTCTGACCGGTTTTTCGCATCGTTTCAGGTTGTTTTGGGCCCCAGTTGAACACAGAGGTTCCCCATGTTGATCATGACGACCATTTATTTCGCCAAGCCAGAGGGTCCAACCGAAGAACGCGAGCCGCAGATCGCCTGGGCCAAAGCCGCCGACCTGAAGGAAGCGGCTCGCGAGTGGATGAGCAGCTATGAGGGTAAGAACCGCGTGTTGCCGATCGATCAGAATAGCCAGGGGGGCAGGAAAAGGCCCAGCGAAGGTTTTCTAATCTGATTGAAGCCTTCTGGGGCTAAAGCAGGTCCTCGATTGAGAGAGGCTGCGGAAATTCCTGCTGTTCAGAGGACTCTCAATCAGGTTCAGACTCTGAAGTCCGGAAGCTGAGCATGAGGTGTGCCTCGAACATGATCGGAAACCACAGCAATAGACGAATTAAAGCACAGTGATGGGTGCATATAACTTTACATTTCTGCGGCGAATCGTTTGAGGTGTCCGGGCAGGGTATGGTTCACTGGATGAAGATTTCCAAATGCAATAGCCGTGCCCTTAGGAGAATCCGGCCCAAACATGCTCAAACTGCAGAGACTTCCCTTCACCGTTCTGGTCGTATTTGCCCTTGCCTTCCCTTGTCTTAGAGCACAGCAACCAGCGACGCAGGCCCCCGTAGAGGATTACGTTCGTTCCCACTACACGAAGTATGAGTTTCGCATTCCGATGCGAGATGGGAAGCGGTTGTTCACGGCGGTGTACGTGCCGAAGGATGAGGCGGGCGGGCCGTATCCGTTTCTGATGGATCGCACGCCGTATAGCGTGGCGCCGTATGGCGAGGATGAGTATCCGAAGAACCTTGGACCTTCAGAGGAATTTCAGAAGAGCGGGTACATCTTTGTCTACCAGGATGTACGCGGACGATGGATGAGCGAGGGCGATTTCATCGAGATGCGTCCCCACATCGATAACAAGAAGGGGCCGCAGGATGTGGATGATGCTTCGGACACCTACGACACGATCGAGTTTCTGCTGAAGCATGTGCGGAACAACAACGGCAAGGTGGGCATCTGGGGCATTTCGTATCCGGGTTTTTATACGTCGGCGTCGATGATCGATTCCCACCCTGCGCTGGTGGCGGCGAGCCCGCAGGCGCCAATGACAGATCTCTTCCTGGGAGATGACGGATATCATGGCGGGGCGTTCATGCTGTCGGCTAATTTCGGCTTCTATGCGTTCTTTCGACCGCAGACGGGACCTCAGATGCCGAAGCAGACGGTGCCGTTTGATTTTGGAACGCCGGACAGCTACCAGTTTTATTTGAAGGCCGGGAACATCGCCAATCTGGACAAGCTTTATCTGAAGGGATCCAACTGGCTGTTCAACGACCAGGCGAAGCACACGACATACGACGCTTACTGGCAGGAGCGTGATCTATCGCGGCACATGAAGAATGTGAAATGCGCAGTACTGGTGGTGGGCGGCTGGTATGACGCGGAGGATCTAAGCGGGCCTTACCGGACGTTTTATGCGACTTCCAAGTTGAATCCGGAGACGCAGACGACGCTGGTGGAGGGTCCTTGGGTGCACGGCGGCTGGGCACGCGGCGACGGCTCACATTTGGGCGATGTGCAGTTCGGGGCGAAGACGAGCGAGTATTTTCGGACTAACATTCAGTTCCCTTTCTTCGAACATTATCTGAAGGGCAAGAGCGCGGCGCAGCCGAAGGCCGTGGTGTTTGAAACAGGGACGAATGTGTGGCGGCACTTTGATGAGTGGCCACCGAAGGCTGCGACGGCGAAGATGCTGTATTTTCACGCGGGCGGAAAGCTGAGTCTCGATCCGCCGACCGAGGTGCAAAGCCGGGATGATTATGAGAGCGATCCGAATCACCCGGTGCCGTTTGTGGGTTACACGACGGACACGGTTCCGCAGCGGTATATGGTGGATGATCAGCGATTCGCAAGCGAGCGGCCGGACGTGCTGACGTATGTGAGCGATCCGCTGGAAGAGGATGTGACGATTGCGGGGCCGATTTCGCCGAAGTTGAAGGTGGCGAGTTCCAGCACAGATTCGGATTTCGATGTCAAGCTGATCGACGTGTATCCGGAAAACTATCCTGATGCGACAGAAGCGGGCGCTCCGAACAAGCGGGTACTGGACGCTCCGCCGCTGCACATGGGCGGCTATCAGCAGTTGCTGCGTGGCGAGCCGTTCCGGGCAAAGTTTCGCAATAGCTGGGAGAAGCCGGAGCCGCTGGTTCCGGAGAAGAAGACGGATATCAACTTCACCATGCCGGATCTGTTTCACACGTTCCGGCGCGGGCACCGGATCATGGTACAGGTGCAGAGCAGTTGGTTCCCACTGACAGATCGCAATCCGCAGGTCTTTGGGGATATTCCGAGTACTCCGCCGGAGCAGTTTACGAAGGCCACCGAGCAGGTGTTTCATCAGAAGGACGCGGCTTCGGGGGTCGAGGTGCTGGTGATGCCGAGGGACTAGGCATTAGGGATTACGAGGGACTCTTATCTGTAAAGATTCATCAACCTTCGTTTGAAGTTTTCGTGAGGTGTTCGATGTTTGGTCGTACGATTCGTTCTATTGCATATGTGGCCGTGGCGATGATGGCTGCGACACCTGTGATCCATGCCGAAGAGGGCATGTGGACCTTTGACAACCCGCCTCTGAAGCAGCTGGCGGCGAAGTACAACTTTCATCCGACGCAGGAGTGGCTGGATCATCTGCGGTTATCGAGCGTGCGGCTGAATGACGGTGGGTCCGGTTCGTTTGTGAGTCCGGATGGGCTGCTGCTGACGAATCATCATGTGGCACGCGGGCAGTTGCAGAAGAACTCGACGGCCGAGCACGATTATCTGGCGAATGGGTTCTATGCTGCGACGCCGGACCAGGAGATGAAGTCGCCGGATCTTGAGATCAACGTGCTGGTGGGAATGCAGGATGTGACAGCGCGCGTGCAAGGTGCGGCCAAGGGGATCGCCGACGATGCGAAGGCGCTAAAGGCACGGGATGCGGAGATCGCGGCGATCACCAAGGAGAGCAACGACAAGACCGGATTGCGCTCGGATGTGGTGACGTTCTACAACGGCGGCGAGTACTGGCTCTATCAATACAAGGTGTACACGGACGTGCGGCTGGTATTTGCGCCAGAGGAACAGGCGGCATTTTTCGGTGGCGATCCGGACAACTTTACTTATCCGCGGTATGACCTGGACATGGCGCTGTTTCGCGTTTATGAGAATGGCAAGCCGCTGCACACAGACAACTATTTGAAGTGGAGTGCCAAGGGTGCGGCACCAGGCGAGCTGATTTTCATCTCAGGGCATCCCGGATCGACATCGCGGCAGGACACGATGGCGCAGCTGCTGGTGGAACGCGATGTAATTGAGCCGGCGGTGACGGAGTATCTGAAGCGCCGGATTGCCGCGGCTCAGGCGTATGCGGCGCAGGGACCAGAGCAGGCGCGGCAGGTGGGCACGACAATTTTTGGTTTGCAGAACAGCCTTAAGGTCTATATCGGCCGGACGGAAGCGCTGGCCGACAAGAATCTGATTGCGAAGAAACAGGCTGAGGAAGATGATTTCCGCAAGAAGGTTGCCGCGAATCCGGAGTGGGAAAAGGAATACGGCGGAGCGTGGGAGACGATTGCCAAGGCCGAAGAGCAGGTCAAGCCGATGATCAAGTCCCAGGTCTTCCGCAGGACCGACAGCAGACTGTTCTCGATTGCGCTGACGCTGGTGCAGTATGCGGCGGAGATGAAAAAGCCGGACGGCGAGCGCTTGCCGCAGTTCCATGATGCAAATTTGCAGTCGCTCAAGTTTCAGATGCTGTCGCCGGCGCCGATTACGATCGCGACGGAAAAACTGTTCATGAAGACGGCATTGAGCCTTGCAGAAGAGAAGCTGGGCAAGGACGATGCGTTTGTGCAGGCCGTGTTGCAGGGCGGACCGGTGGACGCAACAGTGGATGCGCTGATCGACGGGACAAAGCTGGGCGATGTAGCGGCACGCAAGGCGCTGATGGATGGCGGCGAGGTGGCAATTGCGGCGTCGACCGATCCGATGATTGTGGCGGCGCGGCGTGTAGATCCAGTTGTGCGTGAAACGCAGCGCAAGATGCGCGATACCGTAGCGAGCGTGCTGACACCGGCGGGAGAAAAACTGGGGAAGGCGCGATTCCTTGTTTACGGGAAGAATGCTTATCCCGATGCGACGTTCACACTGCGTTTGAGCTATGGAACAGTGGACGGATATCCCTATAACGGAACGATTGCGCCGCCGTTTACGACGTATTACGGCCTGTATGATCGCGCGGACAGCTTCAGCGACAAGGCGCCGTTCAACCTGACACCGAAGGAAGAGGCGGGCATAACCAAACTGAATCTGGCGACACCACTGGATTTTGTTTCAACTGGCGACATTATCGGCGGCAATTCGGGTTCGCCGGTGGTGAATCGCGAAGGCGAACTGGTGGGGCTGATCTTCGACGGGAACATTGAGTCGCTGGCAGGTGATTTTGTGTACGACGGATCGAAGAACCGCGCGGTTGCGGTGCACTCAGCGGGAATGATTGAAGGTCTTCGCAAGCTGTATGGTGCGGATGCACTGGCGGATGAACTGGAGGGAAAGAAGTAGGTTTCAGTGGTCAGTTCTTAGTTCTGGGTTCTTAGTGTGATTGTGACGGAAGGGGAGCCTTGATGGCTTCCCTTCTTTTTTTGCTTGAGAGGCTGAGAGCGAGTGCGACGACCCAGAAATCCATTGCATAAGCTGCGCTCCCTAACCGCAGGTCCTTCGACTGGGATTGGCGTCGAATTCGCGCCAATCTTCGCTCAGCACGACAGCCTGCTTATGAAGCGAACTCGACGGCGGTAACACTAGAGTCGTGCGGATTTGGGCTCGGGTTGGCGGAGGATCGGGAGGATGACCGCCATCAAGAGGAGAGCTGCGGGGATGGTGAGCATTCCGGCGCGGAGGCTGCCCGTATGGGCGGAAGTGAAGCCGGCAATCCATGGAAGAACGGAGCCACCGAAACCGGCGGTGAAGAGTATCCAGCGGGAATCGGCGGTCTGGCGGCTGCGGGCGAAGAAGCCGGCGAGAACGAGAGGATAGGTGGGCGCCAGAGCCGCTCCGAGGAGGAACATCGCGATGCTGCGTGCGGTTACGGAAGGCGCGAATTCAAGAAACAGCGCGGACAGGAGTCCGAGTGTGATGGCCACGCGGAGGACGCGCATGGGCTCGGCACGCAACAGGAGTAGAGACGAGAGACCGCGGGAGGAGAGAAATCCCGCCCAGTAGAAGGATGTTGAAGCGGCGGCCAATACGAGTCCGGTGCCGGACATGCGAAGGGAGTATGTAGGCAACCAGGCGGCGACGGTGTTTTCGATGCCGACCTGAAGGAACGCAGCAAACGCGAAAACCGCAATGAGGTAGAGAGCAGTGTTGGTCTGTGCATCGTGAACAGTCCGCGTGGGTTCAGGGCTATCCCTGAGGACGAGCGCACACACAAGAGCTGCTACGGCGGAGGCGACGGCGAAGAGGATATACGCAGCGCGGTATGAATGATGGACGAGAACGCGCGCGGCGATGAGTGGTGCGGCAAGGGCTCCGACGCTCCACGTGAAGTTGAGGAACGTGAGCAAGGGGGCGCATCGCTCAGGGAAATTGCGGCCGGTGAAGAGCGTAACGGCGGACATGGGCACGCCGACACTGATGCCGAGGAGCAGGAACGCGGGCGCGAGAAGTGCGCGTGGGCTGGCAGCGACCGCGAGACACGTGCAGACCATTGCGGCGAAGCCGATGGTCATCAGGCGCGCATAGCTGCCGCAGCATAGAAGCGCTCCCAGTGAAGTGCCGGCGAAGTAGAGCAAGAAGAGAAGGCCGGAGGCGGAATCGCTCAAATCGAAGCGTGCAGCGAGCGATGGAAGCAGGGCTCCGCCGACAACGTGAAGAACGCCGGTGAGCGCGAAGACCGGATGAAGGACCGCGAGCGTCCAGAATGATGAGGTCTTGGGAGCAAACGGCATCTGTGGCTCAGACGCGCTTGATGCGGTTGCGTTTCGGATTGGGCGGACTGGTGGATTCGCGGATAACAAGTTCAGGGTGAATGGGAACAAAGTCAGGAAATTCGGCTTGTCCGCGAATGCGTTGAAGCAAGATACGCGCAGCGGTGGTACCCATTTGATAGAGCGGCTGGCGGATCGTGGTGAGGCTCGGGTTGTGGAACGCTGCGCTCTGGATGTCATCGAATCCGATGATGGACACGTCAGAGGGGACCTGGAGGCCGTGATTCATGAGCGCACGGATTGCGCCGATTGCGGAAACGTCGTTAAAGCAGACGAGTGCCGTGAAATCGGCACCGCGCATCACGAGTTCGTTGGCGGGCTCGAAACCAAGTTCAGGTGTGGAGACGCGAAGCTTGAGTTGCACCACGAGCTCCGGCGGAACGACCAGCTTCAGATCGCGCGCGACGGCCATGAGGCAGTTCCAGCGATCGTCAGCGTCGGAACTGTGGCTACCTCCGCGCATAAATGCGATTTTGCGATGGCCGAGCTGGTAGAGGTGACGCAGGGCAAGCTCGGCGGCGCGCTTCTGGTCGAGGACAACGTTGGTGACCCCTTCGATCTTGCGGTGGCCGGCCACAACGACGGCGGGGAGAGTGCCGAGGCTTTTTTCGAGAGCTGTATCGATAAACACGAAGCCTTCGACGGATCGATCCAGAAAGAGGCGCGGGTACTCCTCGATGAGGTCGGGCTTGCGACGGTGACTTGCGGTGAGGTAGAAGTAGCCCTCTTCAATAAGGTGCTCTTCGACGCCGCTGAGGACCTGCATGGCGTAGCTGTCGCTGAGTTCAGGGACGAGAACGCCGACTGTGAAGGTCTGGCGCTTGCGCAGAGAGCGCGCGAAGAAGCTGGGGCGGTAGTCGAATTTAGCCGCAGCTTCGATAACCCGGTTGCGCGTGTCCTGCGGGATGGAACGGACTCCCGGGGCATTATTGAGCACAAGCGAAATCGTGGCCGGCGAAAGATTGAGGTACTCACCGAGGGTGCGCAGACTGATGGGTTGGCCGGGCTGTGGCGCCGCTCCTGGTTTGGATTGCTTGGGCATGCACTCCTGTTTTAACACTGTGGAGGCAAAGTGCGCTGTGTTTTCGCAGTGAGTGCTCGTGAAACCGGGGGGCGAGACGCGAGGAAGGTGCATGGGCGAGAATGATTCCGCCAAAAACAAACCTCGGAGGCCCGTCATGAAACGCCGGATATTCACTTGTTCATTCGCCACTGTTCTTCTTTCAGAGGCGTTCGCCTTCTGCCAGACCCACACGCCTGTCGGTATTTTTGAGAGCCATGAGGACGTGGGCACCGTGCTGCATCCGGGATCGACGAGCTACGACGCCGCGAAGCAGAGCTACACCGTGACGGGAAGCGGCGAGAACATGTGGTTCGGCAAAGATGATTTTCAGTTTGCGTGGAAGAAGATGAGCGGAGATTTGGCGATCTCGGCGGACATCGCTTTTGTGGGTGAAAAGGGGAACAACCATCGCAAGGCGGTGTTGATGATCCGGCAGACCCTGGACGGAAATTCGCCGGCGGTGGACATTGCATGGCATGGAGACGGGCTGACGTCATTGCAGTTTCGCGACGCGGCGGGGGCGGATGACCACGAGGTGCAGTCGAATGTGACGGGGCCACAGCGGGTAAGGCTGGAGAAGCGCGGAGATTATTTTTATGCGTTTGTTTCGGGCCCAGATGGAAAGCTGGAGCCGACGGGTGCTTCGACCAAGCTGACACTGGGCGGGCCATTCTACGTGGGGATCGGGGTTTCGGCGCACGACAAGGATACGACGGAGACAGCGGTGTTTTCGAATGTGAAAGTCGAATCGCTTCAGTCGGGCGGAGAGAAGCCTGTCCTTTACAGCACGCTGGAGACGGTGCCAATTGCATCGGCTGACCGGCGGGTGGCGTATGTGGCGCCAGCGCATTTTGAGGCGCCGAACTGGTCGCCGGACGGGTTGTACTTCTTGTTTAACCAGGAGGGTGGGATTTATCGACTTGCGGCGACGGGCGGTCAGCCCGTGAGGATCAACACCGACCCGCAAATAAAGTGCAACAACGATCATGGGATTTCGCCGGACGGAACAATGCTCGCGATCAGCGATTCGACGGAGACAGGCAAGTCGCTGGTTTATACGGTGCCAATTGCGGGCGGGACGCCGAAGAAGATTACGCCGGTTGGGCCGTCGTATTGGCACGGGTGGTCACCGGATGGAGCGACCCTGACGTTTGTGGCGCAGCGTGGAGACAACTTCGATATCTATTCGGTACCGGTGAAAGGAGGCGATGAGAAGCGCCTGACGACGGCGCCAGGGCTGGATGATGGGCCGGAGTACTCGCCGGACGGGCAATGGATCTATTTCAACTCGGAACGGACGGGGCACATGCAGATCTGGCGGATGCATCCCGATGGAAGCGAACAGGAGCAGGTGATCATGGACGAGACGAATGACTGGTTCCCACACATTTCGCCGGATGGGAAGTGGATGACGTTCGTTGCGTTCGAAAAGGGTGTGACGGGGCATCCGCCGGACAAGGACGTCACGCTGAATTTGATGTCGCTAACGGACAAGAAAGTGAAGGTGCTGGCGAAGCTGTTTGGCGGTCAAGGGACGAATAATGTGCCTTCGTGGTCGCCGGATAGTTCGAAAGTGGCGTTTGTGAGTTACGAATATCTGACGCCCGGCGCGATGGAGTGAGCTCGACTGCAGGATGACATTCTTTAAATGAGTATGTGTGTGGCTGAAGTCAAGCCCATAACTACTGCTCAGAAACCATCACAGGGGAGGCGACACCAGATGAATGCAAGGAAATGGCTGCAATCGAGCGGCATGAAGCTGGGCACGATCGTCACGATTGATCACGCGGCGATTGTGGAGATTGCGCGGCTGGCAGGGTTCGACTGGCTGTGGATCGATGGGGAGCATGGACGCTTCGACGAAGTGAGTGCGGCGACCGCATGCGCCGTGAATTCGGGCGGCCCGCCGACCTTTGTGCGGCTACCTGACCGGTCAGCGACATCGATCAAGAGGTTTTTGGATGTTGGGTGCGACGGGATCATTCTGCCGCAGGTTTCGTCGGCGGCCGATGCGGACGATATCGCGCGGGCTGCGCTCTATCCGCCGCGTGGCGAGAGAAGCGTGGGGATCGCGCGGGCGCAGGGTTATGGATCGAGGTTCGAAGAGTGCCTGCATTCGCAGGACTACGCAATTGTTGTGCAGATCGAATCCGCGACAGGCGTGAGGAACGCGGAGGCGATTGTTGGACACGCGGCGGTGGATGCGGTGATTATCGGACCGTATGACCTGAGCGGATCATTGGGGATTCCGGGGAAGGTTGACGCGCCGCAGGTCGTCGAAAGCATCGCCAAAATTCAAGCGATTTGCAAGGAAGCTGGAAAGCCCTGCGGAATTTTCGCGGCGACGGCTGAAAAGGCGAGTATGTACGCGAAATCAGGTTTTGATTTGATTGCCGTTGGAATGGATTGCAGCATTCTGCTGGGTGGATATGAGGCGATGCGCGCGAGGATTGTCGGAGGACTGAAAGCGGATAGGGACATGCGGGAGGACCTTCGCCCGACTTAAGCTAAACTTGGAGGAAGCGCTGTTTCCCTCAAGCGGAGGGATGGGTGAGCGGTTGATACCGGCGGTCTTGAAAACCGTTGTGCCTGAAAGGGTACCGGGGGTTCGAATCCCTCTCCCTCCGCCATTAAGTCACTTCTAATCAGTAACTTACGATTAAGATGCAAACCTCTTCGCGTACCCTTCTCGGGCAAATTCGCAAGAATTCGCCATCGGAAAGGGACGAGAGAAAGATTCTCCGCCCGAAGTTGCTCGCCCGCACCGTCCGAGTTCTCTGTTCGCAGATACCGCAGTGCCCTTTCGAAGAAGGCTGCGCACCACAAAAAACTCGAGTTTGATGAGTGCATTGCCCCGTTATCGTCAATCGAGATCCTTCATCGTTATGAATCGATAAACACAAGCCGACTTTCCAGTATTAATCTGGCTCGATGAGCGCATTGGCGAATTGGCACCAATCAACGTCCAATTCGCTCTTTCTGGTTCAGGGACACATGATCGCGGAACACCAAGCTATGCGTAAGGATCGATGCCGGTGAAATATTTGTACGCGGCGATGGAGGCGCAACCGCGGTGACGACTGAGACGAGAATTGCAGAGCCGCAGGAACCTGGGCACAATGAGCTTCTTAACCCGCATGTTGAGCCTGTTTTCTTGAATCAGTTGCTCACAATAGCAGCTTTTGTGCCTTCACTCGAGACCATCATCTTTACAGCTCTGTGCGGCTCAATTGTTCGAGTTCACCACTTACGTGTAAACATCGAGCGTTATTCGTATGCCGGAGAATGCTCAATTCAACGATCACCGAACAAGCCGTAGAAGGAGTTTCACAACAACTGATCGGCCGGTCAGAAGGGCAGACTGCCAAACAGAGCAGATTTGACCATCAATTCGTTTTCCGTTCTGAAAATATCTCAAAAGGGCGCGGACGAAGCCGCGCGCATGACGCTTAGAGATTCAGTTGTGCGTGTCGCTCGGAGGACAGTACTTGACGTTATCAACGGTGGAGCAGAGCACGAAACACCCGCTTCTCGGTCAAAGACATCTGGGGAGCGGTAGGGGTCGTCGGTGGCGCGAAAAAGCAGTGAGCGTGAAGGTCCGCCAAGCAGTCGTCCTCCTGTCGGCCTCAGTGGTCTTCGTGACACTCCCGCTTCTTGCGTGGTCGCAATCGAGGTTAGGCTCAGGAGATTCCTCGGGAGAGACGGAAAACTCAACAGTCGGACAGTTGAGCCAAACGTATGTGCGTCCGCCGCCGAGAACAACGGTGCATAACTATGTTTTCGACGCTTTCGGTCCCAATCCACTCTTGACCACAACTCTCGTCGCTGGTCTCGATCAGGAAACCAATACGCCACCAGAATGGCGACAAGGCTTTGTTGGCTACTCCGAACGATACGGATCAGATTTTGGGATTTCTTTGGTTGGAACATCAACGCGCTATGGGCTCGCAGCGGTCTTCAAGGAAGACACCTCGTACTACCGATGCGACTGCAAAGGACTCACTCCGCGGCTGCGTTATGCAGTGATGTCGACCTTGTTGGCGCGCCGTGGAAGTGACGGCCATCATGTTTTCTCAGTCCCCGCGCTGGTGGCGCCCTACGCGGGTGCGTCTGCTGCGGTGTACGGGTGGTATCCGAATCGCTACAACGGAGAGGACGCGTTGAGGATGGGCAATTACGGTCTGCTTGATTCTGTGTTCTCGGACATTGTTCTGGAGTTTATCTACAGCGGACCGCACGCCTTGATTTCACATATGCACTTGAACAGTGCACGCGGAGCACCCGTGGCAGAGCCCAGCCAATGACCGAATCCAAGTCGACGCTGGTTGCAAACATCATCGCTGGGCCGACTACCGAGCGGCGCAGCGAGCGTCTTTTTCCTCCGGGAGATTCTCCCTGGGACCTGATCAATGGGCTCTTTGAGTGGTTTGGCGGCCTGGGAGTCTTTTCCTGGGAGGTGCTAAAGGCCGCGGTAACACCGCCGTTCGAATGGCGAGAGCTGATTCGGCAGCTTGATGAGGTTGGATCGAAGTCGCTTCCGCTGGTGGCATTGGCGGGAAGCGCGATCGGTGTGGTGATTTCGTTGGAAGCACGTTACAGCCTAAGCCGATTCGGCGCGAAGTCGCTGTTTCCCGCCACGCTTGTATATTCAGTGGTCCAGGTGATGGGTCCGATTATTACCGGGTTGGTAGTGAGCGGGCGAGTAGGCGCGGGCATCGGGGCGGAACTTGCGTCGATGGAAGTGACCGAGCAGATTGACGCCATCGAGGCCTCGGCGATCAATCCTTACAGACTCCTGGTAGCGACGAGGATCCTGGCCTGCATTCTGATGTTGCCGCTGCTCACCATTGCGGCGGACGGATGCGGCTTAATGACCGGGTGGTTTGCGCAGACCCTGGTTGAGCCTCTGTCATTTCATCAATTCATTGATAACGGCTTCAGGGGCGCCACTTTCAATGCATTTCTTCCGCAGACATTCAAGACGGCGGTGTACGGGCTCATTATCGGCCTGATTGCGTGTTTTCAAGGGATGCGGACACGCGGAGGAGCGGCAGGAGTGGGACGGGCGGCAACGAACTCTGTTGTTCTGGGTTCGCTCTTCATCATCCTCGCCGATGTAGTGTTGGTGAAATTCATCCTGGTTGTCTTCCCGTAGTTCATCCTCCATTTTGGAGGAAAGAAATGGCATCAACGATTGACATTGCGGCGAAGCAGATGGGGCACGAGCAAGAGAGCCCTGCGACCGTTGTCGCCGTGCAGAATGTGCATAAGAGCTTCGGAGTCCAGAGCGTTCTGAATGGGGTCAGCCTGAGCGTGGCGCGCGGGGAGACGCTCGCTGTGCTAGGACGAAGCGGCACGGGAAAGAGCGTTCTGCTGCGTATGATCATCGGGCTCGAGAAGCCGGACTCGGGACAGATTCGCATCCACGACGAGGATATCGCGGGACTGGCTCTCGACCAGCTGGGCGCAATCCGGAAAAAGATGGGCTTTCTGTTTCAGCACGCCGCGCTTTACGATTCTCTGACCATTGCGGAGAATGTGGGGTTCCCGCTGGAACATCACCGAAGAGAAATGTCGAAGGCGGAACGCGCCGATCGAGTGAAGGCTTTGCTGGCCGAAGTTGGGATGGAAGGTGGATTCGAGAAGATGCCTTCCGATATCTCAGGAGGGATGCAGAAGCGCGTGGGTTTGGCGCGTGCGCTCGCACTGGAGCCTGAGATCTTATTGCTCGACGAGCCAACGGCAGGACTCGATCCCATCAGTTCAGGGGAGATCAACGATTTGATTCTGAAACTGCAGAAAGAGAGAAAGATGGCCTCCATTGTTGTGACACATGATCTGCATAGCGCGAGGACGATTGCCGATCGTCTGGCGATTTTGAATAAAGGCCTTGTGGTGATCGAGGGTTCATTCGAGGACCTTCACAAAAGCGAGATCGGGTTTGTGAAGGAATTTCTACAGCAGTCTTAAAGGGGATATATGTCGAGAGTGGCGCGGTTGGGAGTTTTCATCGTGGTTACGCTGGCGGTGCTGGGTAGCGGGGTCTTCCTCATCGGGAGCCAGGAGTATCTTTTTCGCCCAACCTACCAACTGAAGGCGCAGTTTGACACTGTGGCTGGGCTGACTGAAGGAGCCGATGTGCAGGTGGGCGGGGTTCATAGCGGGACTGTGACCGGCATCAAGCTGCCGACCAGCCCAGGCGGCAAAGTCCTGGTCCTGATGGAACTGGCGAAGTCGACGCGTGCGATTATCAAGCTGGACTCGGTGGCCTCAATCCAAACCGAAGGGTTGTTGGGCAATCAGTACCTGGCGATTTCGTTTGGTTCCGCGGGACAGCCGGATGTGAAGGATGGCGAGATGATCCAAAGCGAGCCGCCACTGGAGATGGCCGACCTGCTGAAGAAGACGAATGGCATTCTCGACGGAAGCCAAAAGGCGATCGAAAATGCAGCCCTGGCGACTGGGCATTTGAACTCAGTGAGCGCGAAGATTGATGCGGGACAGGGCACAGTGGGGGCGCTGGTGAACGATAAGCAACTCTACAGCAACCTTGAGCAGACAACGACGACACTGCAATCAACGATGGCCCAAGCTCAGACGGGTGTAGCGGACTTTCGGGAAAACATGGATGCTCTGAAACACAACTTCCTGTTGAGCGGCTATTTTAAGAAGCGTGGATACGAAGACGCAGCGGATCTCAGTGCAAATCGGATTGGCAGGCTGCCGCAGGGCGCTCCGGTGAAGGCATTTACGTACACGACGAAACAACTTTTCGATGGTCGCGATTCGGCGAGGCTGAGAAATCAAAAGTCGTTGAATGCCGGCGGAGAGTTTCTCGCGCAGAATCAATTCGGGTTTGCGGTCGTTGTGGTTTCAACGGGTATGGAAGGTGACGCGCAAAAGGACCAGGTTCTGACTGAAGCGAGGGCAATGATCATTCGCAAGTACCTGGTGGAGAATTTTGGATTCGATGACGCGCTGTTGAAGACACTGGGGACGGGTAAACAGACAGGCGCAAGCACGAGCGTTGACGGAGATTGGGGATCGATTCAGATCCTGGTTTTTCCGGAAGGAACTGAGATACCGTCAGCAAAGCCGGAGCCGACGGCTGACTCAGGGGGTCCGCCTGCTGAGCGGGCAGGGCAGGCGACCGCTAGCGTAAAGCCCTAGCTTGTGGTGCGATGAGAACAAGGCTGCGGGTTTGGCCGAAGCCCGCTATTGGCTCACGCGATTGGTGGGCAGCCTATCGCTATAGAAGAGTTTCTCCCGAAACGCGCGGGATGAGAGTCCGAGCGGTTTTTTGCGATGTTGATATTGAGCAATGTTGCTCAGATATTCGAGCGCCAATCCGCAAGAATGACGATGGCTAAGAGTGGGCTTCCGCGACAGGTCTCGAACGAGTGACCTGCCGGTGGTTAGTTGTTTTACCGCTCCATACGCAATCGGAATGTGTGGCTGTTCGTTCCCTCCATTCCAAACGAGCTGAACGCCTTGAGATGGGAATACCGGGGCGGCGCAACATATGGAACTGTCGCGAAAGTGAAAGTCTCCATTGAACAGTGTTGGAGAAGAGACCATGAGAACGACCCGGATAACCGGTGCAGCAATGCTTATTACGCTACTCGCAATCGGTGCTCCAGCTTTTGCAGGCCAGGATCGCCCCAAAGAAAATCAAGATCACGCCAAACCGCAGACCTCGCACGAGCAGGCCAAGCCGCAACAGCAGCAGCCGAAGCAGCAACAGGCAAGGCGGCAGCAGCAGCAGCGCGCCGAACAGTCGCGGCAGGAGCAGGCCAAGCCACAACAACAGCAACGCGCTGAACAGCCGAAGCAGGAGCGGAGCAGGCCTCAAGAGCAGCAGCCTAGGCAGGAGCAGGCTAGACCGCAACAGCAGCAGCGTGCCGAACAACCGCAGCAGGAGCACGGGAAGCCACAGCAACAACGTGCAGAACAGCAGCGCCAGGAACAGGCTAGGCCGCGACAACAGCAGCATGCTGAGAAGCCACAGCAGGAGCGGAGCAGGCCACAGAACCAGCAGCGTGGCGAACAGCAGCGCGCCGGTCAGCAAGAGCAAAGACAGCAGACTGAACGTGGCCAGCAGCGCTCTGAGCAACAGCGGGGGAACGTGCAAGTCAAGCGCTCACCGGAACAGCAACGTGCGGAGCGCACCGACTGGCAGCAGCACCGGTCACAGAACTGGCAATCCGATCACCGCAACTGGCAGCAGCGAGGCGGCTACCGCGGATATCGCATACCCGAAGAGCGATTCCGCGGATACTTCGGGCCGACCCATGGATTCAGAATTCGCGGTCTGCCCTTTCTTTATGAAGGTGGTTATCCACGCTTTCAATACAGCGGTTACTGGTTCAGCATGGTCGACCCGTGGCCAGCATATTGGGGAGACGACTGGTATGACAACGACGATGTGTATCTGGCGTACACCGACGATGGATATTACCTGTACAACCGGAGATACCCGGGAATGGGCATAGCCATCAGCATTGCGATGTAAGAACGGACTGGTGCGGCCTTGAAGAGGAGGCCGCACCAGCGTGCGGATTCGTCCGCAGCTACAGATTTTTAGGGGAGGAAGAAGGATGCTTGGAACCATCTTGATCGTGATCCTGGTGTTAGCGCTGCTTGGAGCGCTGCCGAGATGGCCGCACAGCCGAAACTGGGGCTATTTTCCAACTGGAGGACTGGGCTTGATCTTGTTGATTGTTATCGTGCTTCTGGTCCTTGGCCGAATTTGAAGTATTAAGCATTCTTTGAGGCAGCGGCACGCGAACCGAGAGAGGCGTATCTTTAAGGCAGTCGCTAGCTCTCTGCTTCCTCGCCTTTGGCATTCCTAGCGTCGCACTAGAAGCACCGTAAATCACGCAACCGAACGACAGGAGATGCCGTGAATATCATCAGGGACATCGATGTGAAGGCTTACTTCGCGGCACGCCATCGTAGAAGCAAACCGCTGTTCGCCTCTTTTCGCTCGGTATCCGCAAGTGTGGAATGGTGAAGCCGCATTCGGTCTTCCTCCGCGTAGGATGCATCCTGCCAGACCGCTTGAATCCGCTTCTCAGGCCGATGGGCCCGAACTGGGGCCTTGTAGAAGAGATTTCTGCGCCCGTCTTCGATACGATGATCCGCCAGGCAGGGTGGCACTTCATGTGGATGAAGGGTGCAAGTTCCCGAAAGGGATTTGCCTCGAAAGAAGAAGAGGCGACTCATCATGCTTTGATCCACGCTCTCGACGGAGTGGGGAAGCGATTTCAACGGGGCTGAACTTGAGTCCGTGAAGGTGAAGAAGCATTTCGGCCTCTATTTCTCGACCGTTACCTTGCAGCCACGGCAGATTCAGCAGCAGACACCCTTGGATGTTGCTGACGGAAGACCCTTGCGGACATTCCCAGCAGTTTAGGCTGCCTGTCGCGCTCCCCGGGAACTGAGGAATATAGGATCCGCCGAATGAAGCACCGCGTAAATTAGTGCGCCCACAAGTGCAGCAACGAAAGCAGGGCATGATGTCGTCATCTAGAATGAGCTTTACCGATATTGATAAGAGCACCGTTCCTAGAACTGATGCGTTGCAAGTCTCGTTAGCAGCCTGTCGACTACCTTTGCCGACGCGGATCGCCTTCATCGGAAACTATCTTCCACGCGAATGCGGAATAGCCACCTTCACGACTGACTTGTGCACTGCCGTTGCCACCGAATACGGAGAGGGACGCCTGTTTGCAATTCCCGTAAACGATCCAGATTCATCCTACAGTTATCCGGAGCAGGTACGTCTTGAGATTGACCAGGAAGACCTCGCTTCCTATGTGCGGGCCGCGGATTTCTTGAATTTCAACGGCAATGATCTCGTTTGTCTGCAGCACGAATATGGCATCTACGGCGGCAGCGCGGGGCGTTACATTCTGACGTTGCTTCGCAAATTGAAGATGCCGCTGGTTACGACCCTGCATACGGTACTTCGGGAGCCGGACGCGGATCAGCGTAATGTACTCGAGGAGATCGCTCAGCTTTCCGATCGCATGGTGGTCATGAGCGAGTTGGCAGCGCAGCTTCTTCGAGACGTCTATTCGGTTCCTGGCGGGAAGATTGATGTAATCCCGCACGGGGTACCAGACCTCCCATTCATGGATCCGAACTATTTCAAAGACAAGTTTGGCACCGAAGGTAGATCCGTTTTGCTTACCTTCGGTCTCCTGTCTCCGAACAAGGGAATTGAAAATGTAATTCGAGCGCTGCCTGAGATTCTGGCGCGTCATCCGAAAGTGGTCTACATAGTTTCCGGAGTGACGCACCCGCATATCCGGCGACGCGAAGGCGAGCGTTATCGGGAAGAGTTGCAGGCGCTGGCGGCTCAGCTTGGGGTGAGCGATCATCTGATTCTGAACAATCGCTTTGTCAGTGCTGAAGAACTGGTTGAGCATGTAGGTGCCGCGGACATTTACATCACGCCCTATCGGCAGGAAGCGCAGGTAGTTTCAGGCACCCTCGCCATTGCCCTTGGTGCAGGTAAGGCGATTATCTCTACGCCCTACTGGCACGCGAAAGAGTTGTTGGCGGAAAAGCGAGGCGTAATCGTTCCGTTCGAGAGCCCAGACGCCATAGCCCAAGCGGTGATCGCGTTGCTGGAAAACGATGCCGAACGTCATGCGATGCGGAAGCGCGCCTATTTGCATTCCCGCAGCACAACCTGGCAGAAAACGGCACGAGCATACATGGCGAGCTTTCAACGGGCTCGGTTTGAGCGCACGTTACAGCCAAGACCTGCCCAATCGGATGATCACTTGTCGGACCCGGCGGATTGTCTTCCCGTGCTGAATACGGGACACCTCTTGACTATGACGGATGACACCGGCATGTTGCAGCATGCAATCTTCTCTGTACCCAACACGCGCGAGGGATACACGACTGACGACAACGCACGCGCGCTCGTGGTGTCAACACGGCTGGACGAGTGCCATGGCTATGAAGACAAGCAGGACCATACCGACCTTTCTCGCCGATATCTCGCGTTTCTATGGCTTGCATTCCATCCCGATACCGGGAGGTTCAGAAATTTCCTTGGCTACGACCGCAAATGGCTAGAGGATGTCGGCTCAGAAGATAGCCATGGTCGCGCGTTGTGGGCTTTGGGGTCGGTTCTGGGCCACTCGCAGAATGCCGGACTGCGCGGTGCGGCAGGCAGATTATTTGAAGCCGCGGCACCCGCTGCCCTAACGTTTAGCAGTCCGCGCGCGTGGGCATTCAGTGTGCTCGGCATGCAGGCATATCTGGATTGGTTTCCTGGGGATCGAGCGATTCAAGGCTCACGTAATACACTCGCCAACCGTTTATTGGATATTTACGAACGCAGCCACTCCAAGACCTGGCAATGGTTTGAGAAGAGCCTTTCGTACTCGAATGCAAGATTGTCACACGCGCTCATCCTTGCAGGATGGCGAAGCAATAACCAGAGGATGATCGAAGCTGGAATGGATTCTCTGAAGTGGCTCGTCGTCGAACAACATCGTGGCGATCGGGAGATATTCGTGCCCATTGGCTCAAGCGGATTCTTTGTCGAGGGAAATGAGAAAGCACGTTTCGATCAGCAACCGGTCGAGGCTTGCGCTACAGTCTCCGCCTGCCTGGAGGTATACCGTCTGACCGAAGAGAGCCAGTGGCTGGAAGAAGCCCACCGCGTATTCCGGTGGTTTCTCGGAAAGAATGACCTTCAGGTGCCACTCTATGACCCGATCACCGGGGGGTGTAGAGATGGGCTCCACCCTGACCGCGTAAATGAAAATCAGGGAGCGGAATCAACGCTCTCGTTCCTCATGGCCCTGCTTGATATGCAGGCAGCTACGGTAGCCAGTGAAAACGAACAGCAGCATGGAATGAGTGTCGCCTCTTGAATTTGGTAACTACCCCGCCTTCATCGCAGGATTCAGCCGCTCTGGAAGCACCTGGAGCAAAGGGATGTACTGAGATCCCAATCTTTACCCGCCATCCCGGCAATCCGATTCTGAGCCGGCAAGACTGGCCATATCCGATTAACAGCGTCTTTAACGCAGGGGCCGTGCTCCTGCCTGACGGAGATACTCTGCTGCTTTGCCGAGTCGAAGACAGGAGCGGCCTTTCGCATCTTTGCGCGGCCCGATCCGCAAATGGAATTGATGCATGGCGAATCGATCCCAAACCCACGCTGATTGGAAATCCTTCAGAGTACCCTGAGGAAATTTGGGGAATCGAAGATCCCCGCATCACATACGTGCCGGAACTCGAGCAATATGCGGTGGCCTACACGTCTTTTGCGCGTGGCGGCCCAGGAGTCTCTCTGGCACTAACCAAAGACTTCAGAAACTTCGAGCGATTCGGAGTAATCATGTCTCCTGAAGATAAGGATGCAGCTCTGCTTCCTCGAAGGATTGACGGGCGTTGGGCTCTCATTCATCGGCCGGTGACAACGCTCGGTGCGCACATGTGGATTTCCTACTCGCCGGATTTGCGGCATTGGGGGAGCCACAAGATCATTCTTGAGGCGCGGCGTGGCGGATGGTGGGATGCGAACAAGATTGGCCTCTGTTCGCCTCCAATCGAAACTGCAAAAGGGTGGCTTGCAATCTATCACGGAGTTCGCCAGACAGCGTCGGGAAATCTATCGCCTGGGACTGGCACTCTTCGATCTCGAATGTCCGGACAAATGCTTGCAGCGAGGCGACTCCTGGGTGTTTGGTCCAGAAGCACCTTACGAACGCGGCGGAGATGTGAACGATGTTGTGTTTCCATGCGGACAAACCATCGGCGCGGATGGAGACACCATAAACCTGTACTACGGCGTCGCCGACTCCAGCGTGGCTTTGGCCACGGGCAGCATCCAGTATCTTCTCACCTGGCTGGACGCGAATTCGAAGTCGACTCAGATAGCGAATCATTAGTGCGATGGAATGTGCGAAAGAGGAAAGCAGAGTGAGTCACACAGGCTGGCGCCGGCCCACTTGGATGCCGGAACTTCTTTGGATTAGGTGCAAATGTCCGCGTTGCAACTCTGTTCAATTCAAAGCGGCCGAGCTGCGCCCGTTCGATAGTCTGCTACAGGTGATGGGGATGCAGCCGGTTCGGTGCATGTTCTGCTGGCGCCGCTATTACTGGGTCACGTTGCGTGGAGCCCCTGCGAGTTGAATTCTCGCCAGCGAGGAGATTCTTCCGAAGCTAAGAAAGCGCCAACGATCTGTCGACGCAGTTCTTTGACCGCGTCTTGTGAATTGA
>CAWBCZ010000006.1:0-291994 GCA_963787435.1 uncultured Acidobacteriaceae bacterium | reverse complement strand
CACAGGACGGTCAAAGCCGACAAGTGTTTTTGGAACCGTCCGTAACGCAGCTCGGTTCTCCAGTCAGAGCCTCCTGCTGCGACCGTTTCGTTGAATCGCTCCGTGAGCCCATGGATATCTTCCTCGCGCCGCAGATACGATGCCATCAATCCCAGGTACGCGCTGGTTCCAAACAACAGTGGAGCGAAGATCGGCGGTCCCATCACGATGTTCGTCACAGGAAGACTCCAGCCTCCGGGTTTTCGCGCCACTCCGCGAACGTGGAAGAAGAATCCAATGATTCCATCCGCAAGTGTTGCAACGCTGACCCAACGGAGGATGGTCCGGGCGGCCCTACGGTTGAAAGCTCCTAAGAGGCTTGCCCCAGCAAGGGCTCCGCTCAAAACCACCGGCGTGTACATGACCGGATTGCTGTAGCTTCCTTTGTAGTGCTCATATCCGACTTCGAGGCCGCTGGCTACGCTGGTGGTGGCGACGATCAGGCAGAGGCTGCGCTGAAAACAGCCCTCCCGGAGATGTTCGAGAACCGTAATGACAACTGCGGATAACGGAGCGGGCAGATTTCGATCCGCGCTCCGTTCCAGTTCCTCGGTCAGAACAAACGTCATGCCATCTCTCCCTCATCCCAGGCGACGGCCCGAGCCCAAGCACCGCCAGCCCCCTGAATTAGAACTGGAAAGGCAGCGAAGTGCCGCGTGCGCCCATCCAGCATCGCCACCGGCACGGAAATGTCTTCAATGATGAGTTTCTTAGCGCCCAGCAAGATTTTGTGGGCGGCAGTCTCTTTCTCCGGATCATCCCAGCCACCGATGCTGAGGCCTTCGATTCCTACGCCGTGAATTCCTTGTGGCACGAGGTATTCCGCGCCCTCGCCGGTGAGATAGGGCCACGCAGTGAGGAACTCCTTGGAAAGAGCGCGCTTTTCCGCCCATCCAGTCTTGAGGAGCACGATCATGCCGGTCTGAATATCGCTGGAATATCGCTCAAAGTCTGCCGCGACGATTCCGGCTCCTACTTCTTTGTGACCGCAGATCGAGCGCCAGACACGGCGCATGAAAATGATTCAGCGGAATGCATCGACCGTCTCGGCATCTGGAAAGAAATGAAAGGGTGCATCGACGTGCGTGCCGGTGTGGGTCATCAACTCTAATCGTTCTACATTCGCCGATTCGATTGCCGTGAGATGCGGAATCGTCATCGTCGAGGGCCGGAACTTAGGCCACTGGGGCACATTGTTGAAGATCGGCTGGCTGAGGTCGTAGATCATTTGCTTCTCCAGACAAGGAACCGCTCCGCATCCGAATCCTTGAAAACGAGTCCCATTCCGGGTCGGGATCGATCGGGCTTCAGCTCCCCATCGATGGCTGGAAGGAAACCATCGAAGAGCATCGCCTCGATTCGCGCATGATCATGGAAGTATTCGACGTGGCGGAAAGCCGAGACAACGCAACCCGCATGCATATGCAGCGAGGGCGCACAGTGGGCGGAGATAGGTATTCCGAAACTTGCTGCAATGGCTGCTCCCTCCAGAAAGCCGGTGAATCCTTTGCAACGGGTTGCGTCCAGCTGCAGAACGTCGACCGCGTCCGCCTCAAGCATCTGCCTGAAGTAGAGGGAATCGTAACCGTATTCGCCGGCCGCTATCTCCATAGCGCCTGGGGCCCGATCACGTACTCGCCGCAAACCATCAAGATCATCGGAGCTGACAGGCTCTTCAAACCATGTGACGTTAGACTCCTCGAACTTGTCGGCAAATCCGATCGCCTGCCGCGCGTTGTAAGCACCATTCGCATCCACGAAGAGGTTTGTGGATGACCCTATCGCCCTCCGAGCCGCACGAACCCTCTCCACATCAATGGACGGTTCCGCGCCTATTTTCATCTTTACGCTTTTCAGACCTTCCGCCGACCAGCCGGATAGCTGCGCAGCTAATTGCCGGTTGCTGTAGGTTGTAAACCCTCCGCTCCCGTATGCAGCTACGCTTGCATGAACCGCACCAAGGAGATCGACGAGCGAGGAACCTAGTAGCTTCGCTTTGAGGTCCCAGAGGGCGATATCAAGGGCCGAGATGGCCATGGACGCAATGCCGCGGCTACCGTCGTTCCGTACCTGTTTGAGCATGCTCAAGTGAAGAGCTGGGATGTCGAGCGGCGAGCTATGCAGCAGACACTTACCGGCCAGATAATCGGCCACGAATGCGGTGGCCTGATTGCCGTAGCTGTACCCAAATCCAATTTCGCCCGCTGCATGTATTTCGCAAATGATGAGTGTCGTGGAATCCCATCGCAAGGTGCCATCCCCTTCGGGGGCGTCGGTCGGTATCGTATAGGCAGAGACATCCGCCTTTCCCACCGAAATGTCCGAAGGCTGCATGTTTATGGCGGCTCCTCATCGCGCGGTTATACCAGCTCGCGGACTCTATCATGCGCATTTGTCAGCGCGATCTTCATGCGGTTCGGCTCACCGCGAACGAGAGCCTCGGCCAATTTGAAAGCCTGGCCCGCTTTTATCTTTGCCGGCATTGGAGGAGTGAATTGATCGACCACGGCCTCGATGAGTACCGGACCCGGACGACCAATCACGCTGTCGAGCTGACTTCCGCATGTAGCCGGATCTTCGATTTGGATAGCCTCAATTCCTGCGCCACGCGCGATCGTCACAAAGTCCGCCGGATACAGATCACAGGCGTATTCAGGATTGCCAAGGAAGACCATCTGTTCCCACTTGATTTGTCCCAGAGTATTGTTCTTGATCACGATGATCTTTATGTTTAGCTTGTAGGCAGCTACAGTGATCAATTCGCCGAGCAGCATACTCAGACCACCATCTCCAATGATGCAGAAGACCGGCCGATCCGGATAGGCCACCGCCGCAGCCATGGCATAGGGGAGGCCACAGGCCATCGTGGCAAGATTTCCCGAGCAACTGTGTTTTTGCCCACGCAAAGCGGGTACATAGCGCGCCCACCATGTGGTGATTGTTCCAGAATCAGATGTAACGATGGCGTCCGACGGTATTCGCTTGCCAAGTTCCCACCCTACGACCTGGGGCTTCATCGGTCTATCCGGTCGCGTTCCGCGCTCTTCCATGAGCTTCTGCCATTCAGCTTTGGCTTTTTGAGCTTTCTCAAGAAAGCTCTTGTCATGCTTTTCGAGCAGTGGAAGCAGCGCGCGAAGGGTGTTCTTTGTGTCTCCGACAAGACCGACATCGGCAGGATGGCGGAGGCTGATGCGCTGCGGGTCGATATCGATCTGCACGCACTTGATTGATCCAGGCTCAGGCAAGAATTCGATGTATGGGAAAGACGTTCCGATCATCAGGAGCGTGTCGCATCCTTCGATGGCATCCTGCGACGGTTCGGTTCCGAGCAGCCCGATGCCGCCGGTGGTATAGGGGCTGTCATCCGGCACAGCAGCTTTACCCAGCAGAGCCTTGATGATCGGGGCGCCGAGTACCTCCGCCAGCTCTTCCAGTTCCTGGGTGGCATGCAATCCGCCCTGGCCGGTCAATATCGCGATCTTCTTCCCGCGATTGAGAATATCCGCAGCGTGTTCCAATTCGATTCGAGCTGGAATCTGGTCGAAGTAGGCCGGGACCGCCGAGGTGTGATGGATAGGATTCCGCTCCGATCGGCCCTTCTTGATCTCCTGAACCTGCACGTCCACGGGAATGGTGATGTGAGCCACGCCTCGGGAAGCCAAAGCTGTGCGGATCGCGAGATCGGCCACGCTTTCCATATGCGCTCCGCTCATGATTCGCTCGTTGTAGACCGCCACATCCATGAAGAGCTTATCCAGTGCTACGTCTTGTTGGGTAAACGTACCAACCAGATCGCTGTGCTGAAGTCCTGTGATCGCAAGAACAGGAGCATGATCCATCTTCGCGTCGTAGAGCCCATTCAGGAGATGAATACCGCCGGGACCGGAGGTGGCAATACACACCCCGAGCTTGCCCGTGAATTTCGCGTAGGCGCACGCCATAAAGGCAGCAGCCTCTTCATGCCTCACGTGAATGAATCGTATCCGCTCCTTCTGCTTGCGGAGAGCCTCGAAGACTCCATTGATGCCATCGCCTGGAAGACCGAATATGGTGTCAACCCCCCAAGCGATCAGGCGTTGTACGAGTATGTCCGATGCGTTGCTCATGTTTTTCTCCGAGACAGACTGGTCCCTCGTGACTGGACAAACCGTTGGACGCATGTTTGGTCGTTGGGGTTTGATCCGTAAATGAATGATCAAAACAGAACAACTCTTGTCGGGCCCTTAACGCTTCTCGCTTCCGTGCATCCAAGTTTCGAGGTGCGAGATGCGTTCCAAACAGGTTGCCGATAATCCCAAAACAATGGTGGTCATCCTCGATACCGGGGACGAGATTCTCTCGTCGCTCAAGTCCGTCGCTCGAACGGAGCATTTAGCCGGCAGCAGTTTCAAGGCGATCGGTGCCCTGAGCAATGTCGAACTCGGCTGGTTTAACTGGGAGACCAAGGAGTATCAAACAGCGGTCAAGCTTGAGGAACAGATCGAGTTGCTGTCGCTGATCGGAGACATCGCCTTGAAGGACGGTAAGCCCCAGGTGCATGCGCATCTGGTCATAGGACGCAGGGATGGAACCGCGCATGGCGGACACCTGTTGAGTGCGACCGTTCGCCCGACCTGCGAGATCGTTATTACTGAAAGTCCAAAGCACCTTCAGAAAGAGATCGACCCTGAATCCGGCATTGCTCTGATCCGTCTATGAGGGAACGAATTTGATGAAACATCGGGCTTTGTCGCTAATTCGAAATCGGAGGAGAGATCGATGGGAGTCAAAGAATTGATTGGGATGGAATCGGAACGGAAGATTCGCTATGCGGTCGTTGGTCTTGGGGATATCGCGCAGGAAGATATGATGCCGGGAATTGATCACACCGGAAACTCCGAAATTACCGCGCTCATTACCTCAGATCCAGTCAAAGCCGACGAGCTCGGAACGAAATACCGGGTCAAGTCGGTCTTCAGTTACGAACAATTTCAGGAAGCGCTTACCTCTGGAACTTTTGATGCAATCTATCTGGCAACGCCGAATTGGCGCCATGCGGAATTTATCATTCCCGCGTTAAAGGCTGGAATACACGTCCTCACCGAGAAACCTCTCGAAGTCTCTACGGCCAAGTGCAAAGAGATCCTTGACGCGGAGACGGCATCGAGTGCGAAGCTGATGGTCGCCTACAGGCTTCACTTTGAGCCGGCAACACTCGACACGATCGACAAAATTCGAGCAGGTCTGCTCGGAGAAGTTCATCTGTTCGCCTCAACATTCTCTCAGCTGGTCGATCTTAACAATCATCGAGTCAAGAATGGGGAGTTAGCCGGTCCAGTTTTCGACATGGGGCCATATCCCGTGAATGCGGCTCGCTACGTCTTCGAGGATGAGCCCACAGAAGTTGTCTCCGCGGTCGGAACCAAACATCCCGAATCTGAGTTTCCGCAGAATTTCTACGATACTGTCGCCGTAACACTGCGGTTTCCGAAGAATAGGCTTGCCCAATTCAACTTGTCCTATTTCGGCAACCCTTCTAACTCGCTGATCGCTGTGGGCACGAAGGGAACATTGGAACTCGATCCTGCATATACATTCGGCAAAGGGTTATCACAAGTCCTCACCATTGGTGAGAAGAAGGACGAACAATCCTTCAAGAACACGGATCACTTCGGCGGAGAGCTCAAGTACTTCTCCGAATGCATTCTCAATGACGAGAGCCCAGAGCCGAACGGAGAAGAAGGCTTTGCCGACGTCCGGGTTCTCGAAGGAATTATGGCGGCCCTTGAAAGCGGGAAGTCTGTAGCATTAGCTCCATTTGCGCGCTCACGACGAATCGATACGGAACGTCAGAAGGCCACTTTACGGGCGGTTTCTACACCCGAACTTGTCCACGCTGGAAATCCTGGCCGAGGCACGGAGAAGAAGCCTAAGAATTGATTTACGAGCCATCCATGTCCGCTCAACACGGCAAACAAAATGGCTTCTCGAATACAGGAATCCAATTCAACGGAGGTTTGAGACCGTGGCCGACCTATACACTCTGCAGGACCCGACGAAGCAATATGCTTTGCCAAAGTTCAAACATCAGCCGCAACGCGTCCCGGGTTCTGACCGGAAGATGCAACCCAAGGCCGATCATGGTGAAGAATCGTACCGCGGAAGCGGACGTCTCCCCAATCGTAAGGCGGTTGTTACAGGCGGGGATTCTGGAATCGGTCGGGCCGCGGCTATCGCATTTGTGCGTGAAGGCGCAGATTTGGTCATTAATTACCTTCCTAGCGAAGAAAGCGATGCCAAAGAAATCGTGGAGCTGATTGAAGCGGCCGGACGCAAAGCCTATGCGATTCCCGGAGACCTCAGCAACGAGTCTTTCTGCAAGAAGTTGATTCAGCAGGCCCACAAAAAGCTTGGAGGCCTCGATGTCTTGGCGGTCGTGGCTGGCAAACAACATGCGGTTGAAAAGATCACCGACATTACGACCAAAGAACTCGAAGCGACATACAAGGTAAATGTGTTTGCGCTCTTTTGGCTATGTAAAGCAGCTCTGCCGCTGATGCCGAAAGGTAGCTCCATCATCACAACTGCATCTATTCAGGCGACCCACCCGAGCCCAAGCTTGCTGGATTACGCCCCGACCAAAGCAGCAATTCTGGCCTTCACCCGTGCGCTCGCTCGACAGGTCGCAGAGGATGGCATTCGAGTGAATTGCCTGGCACCGGGTCCCGTATGGACGCCGCTCCAGACGAGTGGCGGGCAGCCAGATAAGAAGATTCCAGCGTTTGGAACTGAGACCCCTATGAAGCGACCTGGACAACCTGTCGAGATGGCCCCCCTCTACGTGTTGCTGGCGTCACAGGAATCCAGCTACGTGACAGGCGAAGTTTATGGAGCAACCGGCGGCTTGGAGATTTCCTAGCGATACACCAAGAAGAAAATCCGGGACAAGAGTTGGACGGAGATTCCGGGCGCCTTTGTCTGTTTGTTCATCGTCATGTTCTGAATTCTTCTTGAAGGTGGAGGCTCAACCTCAAGAACTCTATCGTGCATCGAACGTGAAGCAAGGTAATCCGAGGAGGATAAAGTATGCCAGAGCAGGGATTGAAAGAGCTTTTCATTGACGAACTAAAGGATCTGTACAACGCCGAAAACCAATTGGTCAAAGCTCTTCCGAAGATGGCCAAGGCGTCGGAATCTCCGGAACTTAAGGCGGGATTTGAGGAACACCTTGAGCAAACCAAAGGCCACGTTGAACGCCTCGAAATCATCTTTTCGAAACTGGGCGAAACCCCCAAAGGGAAAAAGTGCAAGGGGATGGAAGGCCTGGTCGAAGAGGGCGCAGAAGCGATTGAGGAATACCAAGGCGCGGTGCGCGATGCCGCGCTTATCGGAGGGGCTCTCTGAAGAGGCGCGCATTCTAGAGCAAATCCGTCGCGGCGAGCACATCGACCATTACGAATCTGTCCGCCGCCGCAAGGACGGGGGTTTGCTGAACGTTTCGCTGACGATTTCACCTCTTGTCGATGCCTCCGGTCAGATCGTCGGTGCATCGAAAATCGCACGGAACATCACCGAACGGAAGCAGACGGAAGCGGCCCTGATTAAGTCGGAAAAACTGGCCGTCGCAGGACGGCTGGCCGCGGTGCTGGCGCATGAGATCAATAACCCATTGCAAGCCGTAACAAACCTGGTGGCTTTATTGGGACAATCTCCGAACATGGATTCGCGAGACGAAGAATTCGTGAGGACAGTGGCTGATGAACTAAGCCGCGTAAATCGCCTGACGCAGCAGGCTTTGCGTTTCTACCGGGAATCAAGCTCCCCCACAGCAGTCAATGTGAAAGAAGAGATAGAGAACGTCCTTGACTTGTACGGAAAACAGATTACGGCGAAAAACATCACGGTGACAAAACAATTTGAGACCGATGGCGCCTCGATCATCAGCTATCCCGGTGAGATTCGACAAATATTCTCCACTCTGCTGATCAATGCAATGGACGCTGTGCCAGTCGGTGGTCGCTTCGCACTACGCATTAGCCAGTCCGCTGACTGGAGGAAGCCCCCGACAGTCGACGGGCTTCGCGTCACTCTCGCCGACAGCGGCTGCGGAATTCCGGCCCACAACGCTAGTCGCATCTTCGAACCGTTCTTTACCACCAAGGGAGAAAACGGCACGGGGCTTGGCCTGTGGGTCGCTCGCGGAATTGCAGATCGGCTTGGCGGGTCCATCCGAATGCGCAGCAGGGTACATCCTGAAAAGGGCGGCACTTGTTTTTCAGTGTTCCTTCCGAATCGTCCGCCGTTGTCCCATAACAACTGATTGCTTGCCTCATCGAGACGGGGCTCGAACCCGCGACCTCTGCCGTGACAGGGCAGCACTCAAATCTAATCCCAGGAGAAATCTGATGACTGTCGATCATACACCTGAACCGCTTTGGATCAATGAGCACGATTGGCTTTGCGCGGTGGAATTTCTAAACGACGCTGACCCAGAGAGTAGGGATTTGGCTGCGGATACGATCGGATACCTGCTTGGCTATTCACAGCTGACGAACACTCGTTCGTTAGCGCTCATCGGCGATCCAGAGTTGATGGCATACGAGATTTTGTTTTCATTTTCTTCTCCGGCAGAGAAGGCGAGATTCCTAGACTTCATTCGGTCAAATGACCAACTAGGAAATGAATATATCGTCAATGATCTAATTGAGCCTGTGAAGGAAGAGATTCGAGATGCGCAGCCTCTCGCCGCAGTACTACCTCAATCGGCACTAACGCGGGCGTTAATGGTTGCAACTTTTGTCACTGGTCCCATTCAGCATTCGACCATTCAGTGACGGCAATGGTTGTCGTTAATCTTCCCGAAAATCTGCAATGAATAGGGCGTCACAATTAATGCATCTTTGAAATGTGCTTCTCTCGAGTAACTCGTTACTCCCTTCAATCTCTGCGAGTATCCGGAAGTGCCCCGTTGATGCCCATCGAGCATCAGTCTTGACGAAAAAGGTCTTGGACGCCGAATCGATTTTGATTCACTCTCTGAACAGCGGGTCGGCCCTGTCACCGAAGCTTGAGCGCGCTACTCGCTGAGTCGAGGCTTGAGAAGGAGATTATGCATGGATCGATCTGTAGAAAAATTGCTCTATTCCCGGCGTGACACCGCCGAAGCACTGAGTTTAAGCATTCGATCGATTGATTACCTCATTACCACCGGACGACTCACCGCGCGACGGGTTGGTGGAAAGATCCTTATTCCGGCCAGTGCCGTCCGACGTTTCGCCCGGGAAGACCACCCAGACTCAGTCCGATCCAGCATCCCAAGCCGTTCCGTTCACCCAGGAAATGGGCCGCATTCGTCCGACGATTCACAGAGCCGCTTCCTGCCGCAAAGTGAGAGGTTCGAAAGCATGGCAACGATTGGAGCAAAAAGGTCTCGCTGATGTTCCAACCGCTGGTAGCAATCTAATGCCCCCACCGAATACAACGTTATGCCACCACCATCCAAGGTCTGAATACGCACAAATGCCGCCACCCAATTTAGCTTTAAGGCGCCGGTGGCTACAACGTTATCCCACCACCATGAAGTACATCCGGCATTTCAACAAGGTCCCCAAGCCGATTCGGTGGAGCTAGGCGAACCCGACGCAGCGCATTGTCCACCTTGATGATCACCGACCTGCTGCCGCTACTGGATCCCCGGCCCCCCTATGCCTGGTACGTGCTACGGATTGTTACACTGGTGTACCTGTTCTCGTTCCTCAATCGCCGGGTTGAATTCCCGATCAGAGAAGCCCATAGGAGAATGTCGGATGCCTGGGAGCGTTCTGGTGTCAGGAGCCGGGGTGGCAGGCTCTTGTCTGGCCTGGTGGCTCGATCGATACGGATATGCAGTGACCCTGGTGGAACAGGCGCCCGAACCGCGCACCGGCGGCTACGTCATCGACTTTTGGGGCCTCGGCTACGACGTGGCCGAAAAGATGGGCGTGCTGGACGAACTCCGCCGGCATGACCTCAAGGTTCAGGAATTCCGGATCGTCAATCGCGTGGGCCGGCGGATCAGCGGCTTCAACCAGGGCGCGGTGCAAAAGCTCATCAAGGGCCGGGGCATGAGCCTTCCGCGTTCCGCGCTGGCTTCTGCGCTCTACGAAGCGGTCAAGGACCGAGTCGACGTGCGGTTCGGGAACAGCGTGACCAGCCTCGAAGACCGCCCACGTGGCGTCGAGGTGACGCTTCGCAAAGGCGAGGCTCAAACGTTCGATCTGGTGATCGGTGCCGACGGCCTCCACTCCGCCGTGCGACGACTCTGCTTTGGTGACGAAATGCGATTCGAACGCTTTCTTGGATACTACGTTGCCGCGTTCACCGCCCAAGGCTACCCGTTCCGTGATCCGGACGCATACGTGACTTACGGCGAACCTGGCCGGCAGATTTGGCGAATTACTGTCGACGAGGACACGACGGTTTTCATGCTGGTGTTCGCCGAGTCCGATTCCCACGCAGCTCCCGTCCACGATGCCTCGCGTCAGAAAGAGGTCCTGACCCGCCTCTACGCTGGCGGCGGCTGGGAAACTGACGAGATGCTCCACGCGCTTCAGGCAAGCACCGATCTCTATTTCGACCGGGTCAGTCAGATCGTCATGCCGAGTTGGACCAAGGGCCGCGTCGCCTTGATCGGAGACGCGTGCGCGTGTCCGAGCCTGCTCGCCGGCGAAGGGTCAGCGATGGCGATGGCCGAAGCCTACACGCTCGCTGGGGAATTGGTTGTCTCGCAGGGAGGCCACGCGTCCGCATTCGAAATCTATGAACAGCGCCTGCGGCCCTATGTGGAGCGCAAGCAGAAGGGGGCGCGCGATTTCGCAGCGAGCTTCGTCCCCAGGAGTGCATTCGGGCTGTGGCTGCGAAACGCGACCATCAACGCCGCGAACAGCCTTGGGCTCATTCAGATGCTGTTCAGAGCCCAAATGCGCACTGGCATCGAACTGCAGGACTATCCGTAAAGCTTCACCGGGCCTACCGATACCTGGACTTTGCTCCACGCGTTACGCACTCGCCCCCGCGCGTGTGTCTCGGACCGCATTCTTCAGCATCCTGAGCCGGGCGGCCAATTTGATCCTCAGGCGTTCGCCCCTTCGGCGCGGATGACATCGAACACAATCCCCTCTCCTTACTGGTGGCATAACGTTGTAAACCATGGGGGGCATAACTCTGTACAGAGTGCGGGCATTTCGTTGTATTCGGTGGGAGAATCGACTGTAATCAGTACCAACCGCTTAAGCTGCCGCCGGATCGAGCTTTTCAATCGCGGCCTGATTGTGCTCCGGAGCCAGATGAGCGTAGCGAGTCGTCATCGAAATTGTTTTGTGACCGGCAAGTTCCTGCACTGTTCGTAGGTTTACGTCCTTCATTACCAACCGGCTGATGAAGGTATGGCGCAGGTCGTGCCAGCGCAAGTTCTTTACCTTGGCCTCTTCAAGGGCGAGTTCAAACCAAGCCCTAGGGTTGTTGAGATCTCGCCCGTACTTTGAAAGAAACACGCGGCCATTGTGCGGCCGGGTGGCATGTAACGCTTCGAGAACGCTGAGGCAGGTTTTGTTCAGCGGAATCTCTCGATCACTTCCATTCTTCGTCTTCTCCAATCTGATACGTTTCCGAGTCAGCGAGACTTGGGACCATTCCAGACTGAACTGCTCACTCTTTCGCATCCCAGTGTTCAGAGCTACGTCGAATTCTGGCATGTGCTTCGCAAATTTCTTCTTGATTGCTGCACGTAATCTCGCTTCCTCGTCTGCGGACAGGAACCGAATGCGGGCATTGTTCTCAGCCCGTTGCTCAACCAGCCGCGCAGGATTGCTCGTGACCTTGCCATCTGCCAGCGCAATCTTGAACGTCTTTCCAAATACATTTTTATAACGGTTCTTCGTCGCGGCTGACCATTTGTGAGAACTGATCCAGGTATCGATGTCAGAAGGTTTAATCTCTTCAGCGGCCCGGTCGGCGAATGCCTCCAGAATGAGTTTCATCCTGCCTTTGAAATTCCGAACATCCCTGCGGTCGTGGTTGACGTACCAGTCGATGGCTTCCTGGGCAAGCACGGCGAACTTGATGCCCTTGTCTTTCATGTTCGCTGGCATCTTTACGCCACGAAGAATGTCCGCCTTGCGAATCTTGTAGAGCTTGATTGCGTCGCCGCGGCGCCCCACCTTTTCCCGATGCTCGACACCAGCGTCTTTGAAACGTATCCACCAGATGTCTGAGCCTGGCACCTTTTCGAAGACTCCGCGTTCTTTGCGAACCACCTTCCTCGGCATAGGATCTGCCCCCTGAATGCGATCCTAGCAAAGTCGGAACGAAGTGGCACCAAAAGTGGCACCAGCGCTGTATTCCGGGATGCCCGTTTCCGAGATAATCACCATAAGTTATTGATTTAATTGGTGCCCGGAGGGGGACTTGAACCCCCACGGCCTTGCGGCCTGCGGATTTTAAGTCCGCTGCGTCTGCCAATTTCGCCATCCGGGCTGAGGATGGGGTCTCAGCTCAATGGTAAATCGAAAAGGGTCAGGAGTGCGCAGAGCTTGCTGGAGCGTGTTGCTGATGGCGCTCTCAACCTTTCCTTCAGCACGACTAAAGTCCTGCCATAACACAGAGCGGCTTCGCAATTGTTCACTAAGCAGGTGCGCTGCTCCCCGCAGCGGCGGAGGACAGGTGTTGCCGCCGGCGAGTTTGGATTCGTAGTTTTGTGTCCGTCTTTGAGAGCTATTGCGGATGTCGAAAGCGGATGTTTTCGCTGTCGAGCCGGTACTCCGCCGAGCAGGTGTCGCCGCCGCAGATCATCGCTTCTTTTTCGCAGAGCTGGCGGCGGGTGATCAATCCCATGGTTCCGCAGCGCGGGCAGGACATGACCGCGACGTAGGGGTTCTGGGCATGGCCGAGCTTGGCCTGGTTTTCGAGGAGGAAAACCGTTCCCGGGTCCATCTTTTCGGGGATCCACTCTTCAAGAAATTGCAGGTCGGTTGACATGCTGCCCTCCAGAGGTGTTGACGTGGCAAAGCAAGTTCCGATGGTGCGGGTGGTCCGCCGTTCAAGAGCTGGATCAGAACGGCTCGCCGGACGCTGCTGGCTCCGGTTGTTGTGTAGTGTTCATGGACAGCTTGGTTCGCGTCAACGAGAATCGGCTGACGTTAGTTGCAAATCGGATTCCCGGACGCGCTATTGTCATCTGCCGCTTGCTGCCTTCGCTGTCGTGTCCGCGCTGGTGGAGTCTATTTCACGATAGATTTCGATGTTGCGCAGAATGCTTTGCACGTAATCTCGCGTCTGGGTAAATGGGATCGACTCAACGAACTCGTCGATGCCGCTGTAGGGACCCGAGGCCTGCCAGTCTTCAACCCGGCTGTCACCGGCGTTGTACGCGGCCAGGGCGTACTCTGGGACTCCGCCAAAGTGATCGAGCATCTGCTTGAGGTAGCGGGTGCCAAGGCGGATGTTGGTCTCGGGATCAAGCAACTGGAAGGTCTGGAAGTGAGTCATGCCTTCCTCGCGGGCGAGATTGCGTCCGACCGAAGGAAGAAGCTGCATGAGCCCCCAGGCGTTTGCATACGAGATCGCCGAAGGATTGAATTCGGATTCCTGCCGGATGAGCGATGCGACGAGATAGGGGTCAAGGCCATTCTTGGCTGACTCGGCTTTGATGATTGTCCAATAGGGCTCCGGAAAAAGAATGTGCCAGTACGCGAGCGGAATCGACTGGATGGATGCGCTGGCGGCGCCCGGCAATGCTCGCTTGAGCGCACGCATGGCGCGATACGACTCGCCGAAGGATGCATAGATCTGCGCTTCTGCCAGTGCGCTCCATGAACCCGAATCAGGATCGGCGGCGATCTCGCGAGGGATATAGTCATTCAGACCTGCGTTGGCGAGCAGTTTTGCCTTGGCTAGATGTGGACTGTCCTCGGGGAAGCTGTCGGCGAGCGTTGGCAACTCAGGAGTCTTGATCTGGTCGAGGTCCGGAGCAGAAGCTGCCTCGGTGCTGCCGAGAGCGACCAGCCGTTCGCGCGCCATTTGCGCATAGAAGAAGTGCTGGTATACGCGGACGATCGTGCGGTAATTGGCGGCGGCCTGCGCTGTGTTGTGATCCTGCGATTCGTAGAGCCGACCACGCCAGTAGAGGGCGGAAGCCGTCTCAGGTGTGCCGGGGAAGTTGTGAATCTGCTCGTCGAAGATGCGCTCGGCATCGTTGAAGTTTCCCAGCCGGTAATTCAACCAGCCGGCGCGCCAGTGCGCAGCAGAAGCATTCTTGTTCGATGGAAAGTGTTCGGCTAGGTAGGAGTAGTATTCGGCAGCCCGCGGATAGTCCTTGCGCAGCAGGTACATGTTGCCGCTGGAAAAGACAGCTTCGGCCAGCCACTGGCTTTGCGGGAAATCCGATTCCATGCGGGTAACAATGCGTGTCTGCTCGTCGAGGTCGTTGCGGTTGCGAGCCAATTCCATCAGCAGATAGAGGCGGCGCGCGCCATTTTCATCAGGAGTGTCGGCCAGGGCTTGAGCCTCGCTATCCGTGAGACGTTTCAACTTCAGATCGCATGCAGCCGCAGCGACGGCGAAGCCATTACGGGCCTGCGTATCGAGGTTGAATTTGAGAGCCAGGGCACGATACTGCTCGGCGGCTTCCTCGTAGTGCCCGGCCTTGTAATACGCGTCGCCGAGGCTGCGCAACTCATCGCTCGTCAGGGAATCTTCTGCGCCGAGCGAGGTGAGCTTGGCTCGAGCAATTGCAGCTTCAGTAGAAAGCGGAAAGCCCAGCAGGAGCGCTTTGAAAACGCGAACTGCGTCCTGATTCCGATCCTGGGCCTCGGCCACCAGACCTGCTGCCAGCTGATAGCCGGCACGCCCGGCCGCGGGGTCGCTTGCCGCAGCATCCAGAACACGCTTGGCTCCGGCGGGATCGTGCATATCGAGCAAGACGTTGGCTTCGAGTTCGGGCACCTCGTCAACAAAGATGCTGTCGGGATATTTCTCCTTGAAGCTTTTCAGCAATGCTTCAGCCTGGACTTCCTGGTTAGCTTCGTGGTTTGCTTTGGCGGCGAGGAAGTCAGCGTAATCGTTCAACTCTTCGCCCGCTGCCCTCGCCAGATGGAGGCTGGCAACGGCGTCGGTATAGCGCTTATCGAGAAAATAGGCGTGGCCGAGGGCGAGATAGGCGGCAGCCGCAGCCTCACCGGAGTGGGCGTGAGCATAGGACGTTACGCCCAGGTACGCAGCGGGGGTGCGCAGGGTGGCGAGTTGCTGTGCCATGGGACGCAGCTCCGTCGAAGCAACAAAGGCCAGCTTGATCTTGTGGGCACGGGCAGCACGACGGCGACGCTCGGCGGGACTGACGTATTTCTTCTTGCCGCGGGGAACAGTGGCAGAGCGATGCGTCGTTGTCGAAGTTCTCCGAGCGCTGGACGAGCCGGGCTTCTTTGTCGCCGTCGTGGCACGGCTGCCAGTGGCGGCTGGTTTTTTGGCAGACGAGCTGGCGGCGGGCTTCTTCGTCTTATGGCTGGCCGAAGTCGTCGTGTCCGAGGAGCCGGCTGCCTGGGGATCGGACCGTTTCCCCTCAACCGGAGTGACGACTAGCAAGGCGCAAAGGATCGCAGTGAGCACCCGTGCCGGAAGCTGCGCCGGAAGAGAGGAAGAAACTGTGTTCATAGATTCACTGTAAGCCGGAAATGGCCGCGTTGAACAGTGAAGTACCAGCACCGTAACGTTCCGGATGAAATCGCTGGTTTACTGTCCCTCCTGGCGAAATTCCTTCGTTGGCTGGGGCGGGGCCGTCCTTTACACTTAGACGTATGGATTCGGCGGGTTCTTCCCTGCCCCAAGAATTCCCGCAACCAACCCCCATGGCGACCATCCAATCGATAGTAGGCGAAAACGAGCCGCACCCCGATGTAGCCCTCGTAGAGAGGGTTCGCAGCGGAGATATCTCGGCGTACGATGAACTCGTTCGCAAGTACGATCGCCAGATCTTCAGGATTGCGCAGCACATTACGCAGAATCGTGAAGATGCTGAAGACGTTATGCAGGACGCGTTTCTGAAGGCGTACGAGAAGCTTGATCAATTCCAAGGAAACTCGAAGTTCTACACATGGCTGGTCCGGATCGCAGTAAACGAAAGTCTGATGCGTCTGCGCAAGCGGCGCACAGGCAAAATGGTTTCGATCGACGAGGACATCGATACGGAAGAGGGCAGCGTTCCGCGCGACCTCGCCGACTGGGCTCCCGATCCGGAGCAGAACTATACCCAGTCCGAGCTGGCGGAGATTCTTCGCAAAACCATCCAGGGCCTGCCTCCGGGATTCCGGGTGGTTTTTGTGCTGCGCGACGTGGACGGTCTTTCTACGGAAGAGACGGCGGAGACGCTGGGACTGAGCGTGCCGGCAGTGAAATCCCGACTGCTGCGCGCCCGGCTACAGTTGCGCGAACGTCTCAGCCGCTACTTCAAGCGGAAGAAAGTTCGCAAGGAAAAGGGAGTGAAAAGTGACGTGCACTGAGTTCCTGGCGATGCTCGACGATCTGATCGACGATTCGGTGACAACCGAAATGCGCGCCGATCTGCAGGAGCACCTGCGCGGTTGCGAGCATTGCGAAGTCACGTTGAGCACTACTCGAAAGACGATCCAGATTTATCGATCGCACGAGATTTACGAGATGCCGACCGGACTGCGCGACCGGCTGCATAAGGCGATCATGGAGCGGTGCAAGAAGGGCTGCTGAAAAGCGCTATTGACGTTCCCCACACAACCTTGTCATCCGCCCGGATTGCTGTGATCGAGTGCGTGACTCCTCCATCGTTCAGACATATCAATCCAGTCAGTCTGGTGAGGGTCAAAGAGCGCGTCCAAGCGGATACGGCAGCCGCGCAGTCACCGGCTTTTGGCGTGAGCTGGACCGTACGTGCAAGCTTGCGCAATCGGCAGAAATGCTGAAGGCAAATGGGAAGATCGGAGAGCTGGCTTTCAGTTTGCAATGGAATAGCAAGGGGAGCGGCACGGAGGAGAGCTAAGTTATTGAATACTTGGCTCCTCAGGTATCATCCTAATTCGAGATTCTCCGAGTCATCACGAGACAACTAGAGACTCACGCTAACCCGCATAAACACTGGATATTTGCGCATTTCTTGTCTCATGCCGACTCGCCGAATCTTGCACTGTATTTTCGACGAATGTACATACGATTGTACATACCGTTCGATATAATGGACTTACGCGGAAACAATCTGCGAAAGGGAGTTTGCGAGTGGGCAAGCTGACAGAGACGATGTGCAAGCGAGCGACTTGGGAAGGCCGAAACTATCACCTAACGGACGGCGGTGGGCTGTCGCTGGAGGTTCGAGAGAAAAGCAAACTGTGGCGCTGGCAGTATCGCTATCACGGGGAGAAGCGGCTCTCGGCCTTCGGTGAGTTCCCTGCCGTATCGCTCGCGGCGGCGAGAGACAAGCATATCGACGGGCGGCGGCTCCTCGACAAAGACATCGACCCGAGGGTAGAGCGAAAGTCGGACAAGATCGTGGCGAACACGTTCGAGTCCGTAGCATGGGCATGGTTCGAGACGTGGAAGCACGGGCGCGAGGCTCGCTACGTGGAGCAGCAGGAAGCGCGGCTGAAGGCGAACATCCTACCGGCGCTTGGTGCGCGTCCAGTGGAAGGCATCGAGGCTCCTGACGTTGTGGCAATGGCGAAGGCTGTAGAGCGTCGGGGCGCAATCGACCTTGCGTATCGCTCGATACAGGTCGCGCAAAAAATCTTCAGCTATGCGATTCAGCACGGACTGGCAAAGCGTAACCCGGCAGCAGACGTGAAACCGGCTGATGTTCTCAAGGCTCGCTCCAAGCAGAATCACAAGCACGTCGATACGCGTGAACTTCCGGCGCTGCTCGCGGCCATTGACGGCTATTCGGGCAAACAGACGCGGCTGGCGATGCAGCTAATCACTCTCACATTCGTCCGCACAATCGAGCTAGTCGGCGCGAAGTGGTCAGAGATTGACCTTGAGGGTGCGCAGTGGGACATACCCAAGGAGCGAATGAAGATGAAAAGACCGCACATCGTCCCGTTGCCCCGGCAAGCCGTCGCCATCATCCGCGAGCTACGCCAGATGAGCAAGGGCGAGTACGTCTTCCCCGGCAGTGCTGGTAAGGCGCACATGAGCACCGGCACAATGTCGGGCGCCCTCAAGCGTCTCAACTATCGCGGCAAGATGACGGTTCACGGCGTTAGGCACACAGCCAGCACTTGGCTCCATGAGAACGACTTCAACGGCGAGCATATCGAGATGCAGCTATCGCACGCCAAGGCTGACAAGGTCGCCGGAACCTACAACAAGGCCGCGTATCTGTCGCAGCGCAAGGCGCTCATGCAAGCATGGGCAGATCATCTCGACTCGCTGACGGTGAAACTGGCGATGGCGGCAGACTGACACGCTTGCCAGATCGACGAGGCCGCTCCGCTCGGGGCGGTCTTTCTATTGCTTAGATAGCGATTCCCGCGATTCCTTGACGGGTAGGTGCGACGGCTGGGGTGCGCTGATGGGGTAGTCCCCCGCGCGCCGCGAGACTCGCTGCCAATGTCAGTTCCATCTACCAAGCGAGAGACGACACAAGCTCTGCGGTCGATTCCCTAGGGGAATCGACAAGAGTATCTCCTTCTGCTTCTACTTCTGCTTCTACTTGGGACAACATACACAACTGTTGTTTTTTGTTGTCAGATGTGACGCGCTCTACCGTTCGGCTCTGCCTTGTTCTTGTATCTGTATCTGTATCTGTATCTGTATGGCGGACATCTGTGACATTTTGTGACATCTGTGACACCTGTGACAGATTGGCCCGAGAGTTTCGCATTGCGAGAGGGACGACTTGATTCGCTATTGACACGCATGATATTCTAAAAGAATAAACACATATAGACACACGCTACGCTATCCGCGTTTCAGCAGCAAATACACAATAGCAACGGCGAAGCTAGAAGTCAACTAAAACTACAGGGGTCATAGAATCAGTGATTTATGGGGCGATTTGCAGATTAATCAACGATTCCCACGCAAACGGCGACAACGAAACACTACTCACGGCGGTTCGCAAGCTCGCAATGAAGCGGTTGTACGACGAAGATCAGGCGCAAGACGTGTGCCTCAAAGCGTGGCGAAAGCTCGACGCTTGCAGGGCTGGCGAGTTCGCGAAGTTCGTCAACAACATCATTGCCGGGGTTCGGATCGACGCTTACAGGACGGCGAAAGAGCACGAGGAGCTATCGACATACAGCGAAGAGGTGCTGTTGATTCCGGCTCAGCCCGAGATTATCTTCCCGTGCAAAAGGTCGGAGAGAGCTTTCACGCTCAAAGCATACGGATATAGCAATCCAGAAGTGGCGCTGGCTATCGGCGTCACCGTGGGGTCGCTCGAAGTCCTGCTGGCTCGCTGGAGGAAGAAAATAATCGTAATGTGTTAGGAAAGTACCTCTCTGTCGTGTCCAGCAGTATAGAGACGGGAGAATATCTTCAGAGATGTCACAAAACCGACCCTCTCGTCGGGCTTACAGACTAGAGAACGAAGAAATATTCTCCGAGTGTTAGGATTCGACCCCTCTCATTCGGTAAACAGTTTGTAGAGGGCAGAGCAAGACAACAAAGTTTTGGGTGAATACAGCTCACGCGCCCCCGTGGGTGTCACCCTTGGAGTCCGTCAATAACCGGGCGGACTCCACCCCTGATCAACGCACAAGGCTTGCCATCTGGCGAGCCTTTTCTTTTGCCCGTAGCAATTCCGACACGCTTCGGCACAATCCATCAAGCGCATTAGCGCCAATAACCCGCCGTGTGTTTCGCGGCAGAGAGGAACTTACATAAATATGTGTAACGCACTTACAGCAACGAGCAGCCCCTTCACCGACCGCATTGTTCGCATGGGCGAAGCGGTAAGAATCGTAGGTCTTAGTCGCGCCCGTCTATACAAAATGAGTCGGACAAATAGCTTCCCGAAGATTCAGAAGCTGAATGAGAGAGCCTCGGGATTTTTGCTTAGCGACATCCGCGATTGGATGTCGGCTCGCTATGGCCGCGCGGTGGAGCTTCGATAGACTAACCGGCTCTGAGGAGCCAAAGGGCAGAAAAATAGATGACGATTCATGACGCAATTAACTTGAAGAAGTCCCGGCAGTCTCACAGGCATCGCGAGATTCGCCGGGAGCGATTGCTTCTTGCGGACAAGGTCGAAAGTATGCCGGACCGCATTCTTCGGGCGAACGGCTGCGAAGAGACTATCCAAACAATCGGCGCAGAGACGAGCGCAGCAAGCGCACGGATTGAGGCCATCGACGAGGAGTTACGCACGCCTTGGACTCCACCTAGCGGGCGCGACTTGGCGGCTCTCATCCAACTCGTTCAAAGGGTCGAGCAACTCTCGCGCGAGTCTTCCGAGCAGAGCAATGCGGCAATGGTCGCGGAGCACGCGGAACAGTTCAAGAAGGCGGCAGAACGCCGAAAGCGCGAAGAAGAAATTGACCGCGTGTTACTGCCGAAGGCGGGGAAGGAAGCGCGCGCGATGTTCGACAAGGTTGGCTTGGATGCTAGTCCATTCATCGGCACGCGGCTCGGGAAGGGGTAGCCATGGCACGAATCACTGGATACGCCGCCGTGTACAACAGCCGCAGCGAGGACATGGGTTTCTACGAGGAACTGGCATCCGGCTGTTTTGACGGCGCACTTCGGAGCGGTCCTGATGTGGTCGCACTTTACAATCACGACCCTTCGCTGCTTTTGGGGCGGACGGCTTCAGGCACGGTGCAACTTCGCACGGATGGCAAGGGGCTGCGCTACGACGTTGACCTCCCGGACACAGCGGCGGCTAGAGACGTTGGCGAACTTGTAGCGCGCGGCGACATAAATTCTTCATCATTCGGCTTCATCTGCGGTGATGACGACTGGACGATTAACACATCGGGCGAGATGACGCGGCGGATTCGCTCTGTTGCCGAGTTGCTCGATGTGTCGGTAGTCACTTCTCCGGCTTACAAGGCGACTTCGGTTGGCATTGCACGCAGCACGAGCAACGAGAGCGCCGAGGATGCCGTTTACCGTGAACGCATCCTGAAGGTGTGCGCAGATCACGACTACGCACAAAGAGCACTACTGGAGGCGAGATTGTTGGAAGCGGGACTTACAGCAGAACAGGCTGGCGCAATCAGTGGACGCCAGCAACGCGGCGGCATTAAGTCGCAGCGCAGTTCATTCAAGATCGGTTTGCGCTCGGTGACCAAGGCAGAGCTCATTGCCGAAGCTGGGGCACTCGGGCACGAAGGCGTTGAGCAGAGACTTGCTAACGCTGGCAAGGCCGAGCGGATTATCACTCGCGGCGAAGTACGGTCGCGGTAACCCCCAACGCAACACAAACCTTAAATCCTTAAAGGGGAATATCTAAATGTTGAAGTCTTTGATTGAAAAGCGTAACAAACTCATGGCGGATATGCAGTCGTTTGCACTCGAAGGCGAACTGACGGCAGAGCGTCGCGCGAAGATTGACGCCATGCTCGCGGAGTCGCAGGTTATCTCCGCCGACATCACTCGCGTGCAGGCATTCGACAGTGCGCTCGCCGAGTCGCGTAGCATCGAGCGTCCGGGCCGTCCAAACCCCGGTGAGTCTCACGATGAAGTCGAGAACGTCGAGAACCGCAGCAAGCGTCAGAAGGCCGCTCTGCGCAGCTATATGCGCACTGGTGTTGTGGCACAGGATGCTGTCGAGCATCGCGACTTGCTCGCGTCGGCGCAGGGTATCGCCATCCCGGTCGCATTCAACCCGCAAGTGATCGCGGCGCAGAAGTCTTGGGGCGCGTTGTACGACATCGTTGATGTTGTGAAGACGGACAGCGGCGAACCCATGAAGTACGTTCTCGATGACGACACCAGCAACGGGCTGACTGCCGTGACTTCGGGCACCGACGCGAGCGAGACTGACCCGACTCTCTCGGGCCGCACGCTTCAGGTTGACAACTTCACCACGGGACTTGTGAAGGTAGATATGGCGTTGCTTCAGGACGCGGGTTTCGACATAGATGCTTGGGTCCGTGACAAGTTTGCTAAGCGGTTCTTCCGTGGCGCGTCCAGCTTGATTTACAACGGCGACTCCGCCAACGTCACGGCGCTGTCTTCGACCGTGACTTCGAGCATCACCACTGCGGTAGTCAGCAAGCTCGGGTACGCGGACTTCGCGACGGCGTACGGCACTCTCGATCCGGCCTACCAGCCAACCGCAACGTGGGCGATGAACAACTCGACACTTGGCGGCGTGATCGCTCTGACCGACACAAACGGTCGCCCGCTGTTCATTCCTAACTACGGCGACGCATCGAACGGCTTCGCGGGAAGCATTCTCGGTCGTCCGGTGAAGTTGGTAACGCAACTTCCCAACGTCGTCACCGGCAACGTGGCTGTGCTGTTCGGCGACTTCTACCAGCAGTACGCATTCCGGCAGGTGAATCCGGGCATCGGCATCCTTCGCCTGAACGAGCGTTACGCCGCTGGCTTCGAGATTGGCTTCGTGGCGTTCGCGCGCGTTGGCGGCATCTCCAAGGCACCGACGCTGACGACTACGCCTCAGCCCGTCATCGGTCTGAGCATCCACTAAACAACCCCGCGTGAGAGCGCGGCACAACCAAAGGGGCGGCTCCGGTCGCCCCTATTTCTTTAGGAGAACAAAGACATGCAGCAGCAGACAGATATTCACGCAGAAGTTGAGACGTTCCGCCGTCGTATCGGAATCATCATCGCCAACACCGAAGGTAGCCCAAGCCGGGGGAAGGCTCTCGTCGAACTCAAGCGAATCGTGGACGGAATTGGAAGCATGATTTATCACGCACAGAGACGCGACTGGTTCGCGATGGCAGCGGAAGCAAAAGCGCGCGGGGAAGAGGTAGAGCGTGACTCGGTGAACAGTCGCACCAAAACGCGCGGGGAGGCCATCTAGTGTACGGCAAGAACTTCGCAAGCATGTATCAGGGTTCCATGTGTGGGCAGGGCTTCGGGCTGTTCGCTGTCTGGAACTATGCAATTGCAAGCGCGGACCCTGACGGCATCGTAACGCTTAATCCTCCGCTGATGGCTCCCGTCTTCGGCGAGAGCGCCGACGAGATTCGCCGGATCATTGGCGTTCTATCCGGCCCCCACCCGGGAAGCACTAACCCCGAGGAAGACGGACGCCGCATCGTTAACGAGGGCGGCTTGAGATACAGGATTGTCAGTTATACCCGGTATCGCTCCATCGTTCGTGAGTCGGATCGGCGCGAGTATGAGCGCGAGCGGAAGCGCGAGCAAAGGACGCGAAAACGGGACACTGATGCCCAATGTCCCAATTTGTCCGGGACAGGTCCGGGACAACCGGGGACATGCTCTCTAGAAGGAGAAGCAGAGGGAGAAGGAGAAGGAGAAGCATTAACTACTCTTGTCGATTCCGATTCCTCTGAATCGACTTCCGGCATAGATGCGGCTTGGTGCGAGTTCTGGGCGTACAAAGAGCGACTGGAACCGGAACGACAGCGGGAACTAGCACTAAGGCAAGAACTGGCGGATGAGTCGAGCGGCGATGTAGTCATCGACTTTCCGATGATGGACGGCGAAGTCTTCGAGGTTACGGAATCCTTTGTCGCCAGATTGACAGCGGCGTTCCCGAGCGTAGACGTTATCGAGCAGATGAACCGCATCAGGAGCGGACTACTAGCGGGAGCGTACAAGCTGCGCGACAAGTCGCTGACTATCGCGTTTATAACTGGGCGATGCGATTACGCGGCATCGGCATAACCGGGCGCACGCTGGCGACAAAAAGAACCAACCAACAATCTACCGATTACAGCATAGCTAGATCGAACACAGATGACTTATAGGCTCGCCGTGAGGCTTCAGTGAGGGTAACCATCACCGAGGGCTTCGCGGCGTTTCTTACGAGGAGCATTATTCAACCTAAAAGGAGAAGGTATTTGTTACAGGGGCGTGCAAGCGGCATGGCGGGGCGACGCAAGAACCAGTCAGACTCAGCGAACACCAGAAGCAATCCATCCGGGCGATGTATTCACCATCGCTCGCGGGATTCTTGGCGACGGCTTACAACGTATCAGAGTCAACTGTGCGCAAGATCGGGGATGGGCAACCGGCGCGGGTTATGGATAGATTCGGTCGCGATAAGCGCACAGGATGCTCACTTCATTTCTCAAGTACCACACAGATTCCCCAGTAACCATTCAGGAAGATTATCAGCGTGACGCACGGTGGTGCCCAATGAGAACATCGGGCGCTAGGGGAAGTTTGTCCTTCCCTGTGGGGGGATGGCTGATATGTGGAAACAACCTGTCGAGTTCTTTAAGGCAGCAGGATTACTCGGGGGTGGAAGTGTGACCCTCGCTATCATTTTGTTTTTGATAACTGGCTTTGAGCATTATTGGGATCACAACGTCACAGCTACGATTTTCGCAGTTTTGGGGATAATCTTTTTTTGCGTTGGTGCCTATGCTGCGTGGAAAAGAGAACGAGAAAAATATGAAACGGAGGTCGCCAAGCATGGAATGCCGCGATTCGAGCTGAATCCCGGACAGTTGCACTTGTGGTTTAATGCGGAAACCAATCAGACAATTTTGCTTCTGAGCCCCACTGTGACGAACCATGGGGCTACATCGGCGGCGAGACACTGGCAAATTTCTTACAATTCGCCCATGATGCAAATTGTGGTCCCTTATAGCAATTTGCCGGACCCGGTCACCCGCTGGATTCTGCCGACAGGGGACCGTGCGCTGTTACTGCAAAATGAAAAGATGTTGCCCTTTAAAACGGCACAGGCGGTCGAGAGTGGCCACTCCCAAAGCGGAAGGATTGTATTTGAGATTCCGGGGAATCTGGTTCGCGACATACTAACTAACCCGACGCAAGTATTAATAGGTTGTCTTGACCGCTTGAACAAGGTCACATGGCAAGGTTTAACTCAGGCGAACATCTTAAGTGAATTTTCTTCTCTTCCGGGAGAGGAGTTTGCTCCCATCGAACAAACCGCTCCAATCCAACGAGACTTTGATCTATTTGATCCTCTTAAGCTGCTCGATCCGCCGCGGTGAGGACTTTGTACTCCAGCACGCTGCGCGAGGAGATAGCGGTCGGAAACTCCGGGCGGGGATATGCACGTCAAATAGTCCTAACCCTTGTGTCCCTAGACCGTAACGGTTAGTGACGCGCATACACTCGCGAATTGAATCTTTTTCAGTCATCATCGCCGACTGCCGCCCGACCGACGCCGATATAGTTGTTGCAACAGGTAGTTGCCCCGAGTAGCGGACGCGGGACGAGCATTCTTCGCGTCAAAAAACTGGCTGATTCGAGGGCAAAAGGATGCCGAAAAAATGCCAAAGTCGCGAAATGGTTGTTTTCGAGAGGAGTGTTTACTGAATAGTAATTTCCGGTTAGACGGTGACACATCCCTAACGCTTGTCTTCGGAAGCAAGCACCCTCCGAAATCGCTGCGCATTGACGATCAACAACGTGAGGGGCACGAGCAGCAAAGGCAGTTTCCACCACTCAAACTTCGCAGCTGTCCAGACCACCCACCCAACCGATCCAAAGAAGTAGATAGCTGGCAGAGTGATCGACGCGCGGCTCCGAAACTTCCACCATGCAATCGCGATGTTGACACAGGCCAGCATCGGAATGAGAACTACCAGAGCAGGAGTGCGACGTGGGTCGTCAATCACCATCCAAACGAGGAATAACCCCGCGATCAGATCGAATAGAACAATCTTCGCAATGATCCCAAGTTTCGTTAGGTTGCCGACCTGTGGCATTTAGCTCGCCCCTTTCCGATTACATCGCGAACACCGGCACTTCAAGTTTTGGAAAACAGTTTACTCCGGTCGAATCGTGGGCAATCCGGAAACTATGTGGATTCTGACCAGTCGTCGCCCTCAGATTCGTCTGTCTCGAAACGAAAGTGGCGGGAGTTCTCTGCGATACGGTACAGTTCCCGAATGAGCCCGCAACAGACTCCGCAGGTTCTTGCGTGCGGGTGATTCGCGACATCCACACCCGACTCAATCATCCCGGCGAGTTGGTTCTGAAAGTCTTCGCACGTCACCTTATTGGCGTCCTCTGACATGCGCAACCCCTCGTGCGCCGAGTCTATCAAAAGGGGTTGCGGTCGTATCGTGGACTATACGGAAGTTACGAGAATTTTGGACATTTTCGCGGGCATATCGCGTGAGGAATCAAAGTACATACCATTGTACATATCGAGAATTTGCTTTGCCGTCTAAATATATGTATGTTCAGTAATTTACGTTCTTGTGATTGGCTCCTCAGGTAGGACTCGAACCTACAACCCTTCGGTTAACAGATGAATCGGAGGGTTTTGAGGTGGTCTCAATTATCACCAGTGGATATGTGGCTTCCCCAGTATTCATGCGGGGTTCATACGTTTTCGACCCTTATATTCAATTAGCCCCAATTACCCTCCTCTAGCCTCTTCCCTCCCCCCAGTTTCACCCCCACCCATTCAGACCTAATGGTGCCTGTGTGAAATCCCCAGTGTTTATGCGGGCTAAAGCTTGCATCCTATTATATAATAAGGACTTACACTTGACGGCGAGCTAGACACTATGAGACCATACTAATAGAGCCAAACCCCCGAACCAGCGCAGCCGGTCACAGTGGCAGTGAGGGAAAAGCGGCGGGTTCTACGTATTCGGTTGTAGGACAAACATCCGAACGCAAGTCGAAGAACCTGCATTGGCCAGACGCATCGGGAAGGTAAGGGACCATCGTTGGAGAGTGTCACCTGACACTGTATGGCAGGCGGTAGCACCCCTGTTCCGATGAACGGTTGACCCTGAAGCCCACCTCGAAGGGCAAATTCTCCGAACCTTTGAGGATGGCTCCATGCAGAAAAGTTCTCGTACCAAAAAGAAGGCACCCGCACGTGCGCGGGTTCGCCACGCTGTGACGCCTAACCAGCGACTTCTTACCATTCCACAAGCTGCTGATGAACTGGGTCTTCAGGAAGTGACCATCTGGCATAAGGTCTACAACCGTCAGATTGAGTCCGTGAAAATCGGCCGTGCACGGCGTATCCCTCGTTCTGCAATCGAGCGGATTATCGAGCACGGCACCACGCCCGCGGACAGGCGTTTCGCTGTAGCGTAACTGTTCAACGAATACAAGAACGGCGGAGCGGCCGTCATCAGGAGGAAGGGCCAGTGAAAGTCAACCAGAAGCGGAAACCAGTTCCATACAGAAAACCAGAACGACAGAAGATAGTTCCGATCCGACCTACAGAGAAGAGGCCTTGGTATGAAGAGTGCCGTATCCCTGATGACATCATCACGGAAGCTCAGGTTGTCTCTGTCATAGATGCTCGGGCTCGCAAGGTATATGCGATTCCTGCTCCACCCGATGTGAAGCTCGACGGAGATCTGTTCCCGTATCTCGACCCCGAAGGTGTTCCACAGTGCTTCCGCGTGCGTCGCGACAAGGGCGAAGAGACGCGAATCGTCAAGGGTAAGAAGGTCAAATACGGTAAGTACATCGGGAATGCTGCGAGGACTCACCAGCGCATTCTGTACATACACCCTCGTGGGCACGAAAGGCTCAAACGCAAGGACACCAAAATCCTGATTGTTGAAGCAGAGAAGTCCGTGCTCTCAATCGAGGCGTGGCTGGAACGCATGGGCCGCGAAGACATCGTGCCCGTCGCCACTGGCGGGTGTTGGGGATGGAAAGATGGGAAGAATGGTGTCCTTCCTGACTTGGACAAACTCAACGGACGGGATGTCATCAACCTGCCCGACGTGAACGTTCATACCAACAAAGATGTGAAAGAGGCAGAGCTTCAAGCCATTGCGGAGTATCGCTCACGTAAATGTAGGGCGTGGACGGCGAGGATTCCGCAAGAGCAAGGGTTCGAGGGCGTCAACGGCCCGGACGATCTGCTCAAGATTGAAGCAGGCGATGTACTCCTGACGGAGATTCTCAACAACGCAAAGAGTACAGAGGTAGCACCGTACTCTGAGCACGCACTTGCGGAGCGATTCAAATCGGAGAACATCGACAATGCGTGTTACGTCCCCGACCTGGGCTGGCACATCTGGGATGGCAAGAGGTGGAAGTACGACGACAGGCAAGAGGTAGAGAAGCTGTGCCAGCAACTTTGTAACACTGCGGCTGGCGAGCGATCGATCTTATCGGAGCAGAACAAGCTGCGCAGCCGCAAGAACCGCGAAGCTGTGATGCGTGAGGCTCAGACGCACATGGCTATCGGAGCCGATGCATTTGATAAGGACATCTGGTTGCTCAACACCCCGGATGGCACAGTGGATTTGCGCACAGGTGTGATGCGCGATGCAAAACGGGAGGACTACTGCTCCAAAGTCACCGGAGTCACGCCGAGCGTCACCATGGTACCTAAGCGCTTCCATCGATTCCTGCGGGAGATCACCAAAAACGACAAAGACGTTCAGAGGTATCTGCAACTCGCTGCCGGGTACTGGCTGACTGGTTCAGTGGAATTGCAGGAGTTGTATTTCCTGTTTGGAACTGGCAGCAATGGCAAGGGCAAATACATCGAAGCCATTCAAGGCGTCCTCGGTGAATACAGCACCACGGTGCCGGTAGAAGTCTTGATGGTCACAAAGCATTCTGAGCACCCCGCGGCCATCGCGAAACTTCGCGGAGCGCGGCTTGCGGCCACCACAGAAGTGGAGGGCGGATCACGTTGGGCGGAGGCACAAATAAAAAGGATGACAGGCGGCGACACGCTCACAGCGCGATTCATGCGGCAGAACTGGTTTGACTTCATGCCACAGTTCAAGCTCGTGATCCTCGGCAACGACAGACCGAAACTAAGCAACGTTGGAGATGCCATACGTCGTCGGTTCCGCATGATTCCGTTTCTGGCGAAGTTCATGGATGCGAAGCGCGATGACAAATTGGGAGAGAAGCTGAAGGCTGAGTACCCCGGCATTCTGCAGTGGGCAATCGACGGTTGCACCGCGTGGCAGCGTGATGGAATCACACCACCCAAAGCAGTGAACGACGAGTCGGATGACTATCTCGAATCACAGGATGTTTTGGGCGCTTGGATCGACGAATGCACTGAAAAGAACAAAGCATCCGAGTGCCGCTCCGACGAACTGTACAAGAGTTATTCATTCTGGTGTCTGACACACAAAGAGTTCGCGTATCGACAACAGGACTTTGCGCAAAAGCTCAAGGAGAGAGGATTCGAGATCGTGAAATCACATGGAATAAAGACGGCCAAAGGTCTTCGGCTGGTCCCGAAGAAGTTCGAGGAGGGGTATCGGGGGGAGGATGGGGGACGATGAAACCCATGAGTGCTCTAGGGAGGCAGAAAAATTCGGGGGACTGTGGGGGAGGGTGAAACCCATTATCGCCCTAGGCCTACTAAAAACTCATATTAAGTACCTATAGGGCTTATAGGGATCATCCTCCCCCACCCTCCCCCAACCGCATAAACACTGGGGATTTGCAAACCGCAGAAAGGAGCATTATGACCACACTCAGCCCATCACCATATTTTCCGAAGTTGGCAGCACGGATTCGTGGTTACGAGATCGACTACGGCAAGCACCGCGTAACGTTGTGGCTCGACAGCGGCGAATGTTGCGACATGGCCGGGGCAATCGAGTTTGCAGAACGCCGTGATGAAGAGTGCAGAGTGATCGTCTGTATGAGCGGTGATACACCTTCGACCACGTTTTCAAAGCATGGCGAATCATGGAGCGCACATGGCCCCCTGTTACTTAACACCAAATCTCAAAGGAGAAAATCATGAGAAACAAGGATGTTCTTATAGCTCGATTGGAAGTGGTCCGCGCTCGACTACAACTGGCACGGGCAGAATCTAAGTTGCTTGCAATGCAGATCAAACCTGAAAGGAGAAAAACGAAATGAACGATGCAGATATTCGAGTAGCGCAGTTGGAACAGGCGCTCGCGGATGCGAAACGTGATGCTACAGCACAAACGCGCGGGGAAAACCTTGCCCGTCTGAAAACCACCCGCGCTGAATTGCGGAAAGCCAGGTCGGACTATGCCCGGCTTGCTAAGCAGATCAAACTTGAGGATCAGGCTCGCGATGCCTACACACGGTCGATCCAAGCACTGCAGATCGCGATTGGTGAATCACTATCACGCCGACCGCTTGTGGCTCAGTTCTTACCGGATGATGAGGATGTAGTCGTGTGGCGGCAGAGGCACGACACTCTTACGACGGAACTCAACCGGCAAATGGAACTGCGTGCAGCAGTGCCTACAACGCCGCGCATCGAGGCCATACAATTCGAGGGACCATTCGGCATAATCGCGCAATTGGAGCGTACTGAATTGAACTTGGTGAACGCATTAAGCGGATCGCTCGGCATGCTCACGGAAGGCGGTATCACCTCAGTGTTCTGATCTTGAGATGGGGCACCGGCCTCTTCACCCGGTGCCTCTAGTGCCAGCGGGTTCTCCTTCTACACGATACCCTTCCGTTCGTGTAGTTTTTCTCCCTGCTGGCGCGCGCGGGCGAACTCAAGGCTTCGCCCGATTGCAAAACCAGCGGTGATGCCGTGTAGGCCGTCACCGCTGGATTTTTTCTTGAAAGGATTGCTATGACAAAACGCGAAGCATTAGCCAAACTCGTGGAATTCATGGACCGGCCCATCCGCCCGGTACCTACAACAACCGAAACCGAATGTGAGCGCCGAGTGCGACTGCTTGAAGACACTGTGGAGCGCCTCGAACTCTTCGAGGAGTCCCGTGTGATTCGGCTATTGATGAAACTCCGGATGTTCAAGCATCTGGGCTCTACAAATTTCCGTGAAAAGTTCCGCATCGAGCGAGAGCTTGCTGATACACGGCATACATTCATCTCCATGCTTGCGGAAAACGGAGCCACTGACACGGAGATTGTATCGATGTCGGGGCACGTATCCAAGAAGACGCTGGCCCGGTATTCACACGCGCGCAACTCGCGCAAACTGGCAGCTATAGATCGGGCATTCAACAAGATACCTGTATCAGCACAGCCACAGGGCAAGAAGTCTGGAGACTCCCCCCAGAATCACCCCCAGTCAGGGGTATCTGAAACTGAAGTAATTATGTAATGTGTGGGGGAAGCTGCATTTTTATTGGGGATTTTATTGGCTCCTCAGGTAGGACTCGAACCTACAACCCTTCGGTTAACAGCCGAATGCTCTGCCATTGAGCTACTGAGGAGTGTCTGGCGCTGAATTGTCCTCTATAAAGTTAACAGACAGAGCGGGTCGCGTCAAAACGCGGCGCCACGCCCGCAGGACGCTTTGAGACAGCCGTCAGCTACCATAGAAACAGCCACCGAGGAGACCCGATGTCCCGCATATCCAGGCTTGATCGCAGCGAAGTCACTCCCGATCTGGCGGCCCTATTTGACAAGGCTTTTGCCCAGCGCGGCAACGTGCCGAACATGTTTCGCGTAATGGCGCACCGGCCGGAAATCTTCGCCACCATGCAGGCCCATTTCGGCGCGGTGCTCAATACGGGCACAGTTTCGACCAAGCTGAAAGAGCTGATTATCGTCCGTACCAGCCAGGTAAACGAGACCCCCTATTGCCTGGCCAGCCACACCATTCTGGCCAAGGCGCTGGGGTGGTCCGACGATCAGCTTGCGCACCTGGCCGAGTGGCAAAGGCGCGACGACTTTACTCCGGCGGAGAAGGCAGCTCTGCGCCTGGCCGAAACGGTTACACGCGACGCCCATGCCGTTTCAGACGAGCAATTCGCGGAGCTGCGCAACTTTTACTCCGAAGGCGAGATTGTTGAGTTGCTTTGCGCAATTGGGCTGTTCAACTACTTCAACCGCTTCAATAATGCTCTGAAGATGGAGCCGACGAAGCCCGGCGAGGGCGGAAGCGCCGCGCCAGCGGAACACGCAACAGCGGCATCGCGATAATCCGCTCGCAACCGAGGACCAACCCGAGCCTTGCTGCGCACTCAAATGAATTCACCTGATCTGGAGACCCCTTTTTCGATGAATCTTAAACTGCCCGCCGGCGACTTCCGCGCTTATCTCTTCGACTGCGACGGCACCATTGTCGACTCGATGCCGCTGCATTACAAGGCGTGGAGCAAAGCGCTCGCTGAGTACGGCGCCACGTACGACGAAGATCTTTTCTATGCGTGGGGCGGCAAGCCGGTGCGCAAAATCATCGCTGATCTGAACGAAATGCAAGGCCTCAGCATGCCGGTGGATGTTCTGGCAGCGCGAAAGGAAAGTTTCTACCACGCACAGCTGCCGGAACTCAAAGCGATCCCCGACGTGCTGGAGGTTATAGAAGACACGTACGGGCAGGTCCCGTTTGCGGTCGTCTCTGGTAGCCGTCGCGCGTCGGTCGTTGGTTCGCTGACCGCGCTTGGTTTGCTCGACAAGTTCCAGGTGCTGGTTTGCGCCGAAGACTACAAGCACGGCAAGCCCTCGCCGGAAGGCTTTTTACTGGCAGCGTCGAAGCTCGGCGTCGCGCCGGAACACTGCCTCGTCTTCGAAGATACGGATCTCGGCATTCAGGCTGCCACCGCTGCCGGGATGCAATCGGTGCTGGTGGCTGAACCCGTGCGCGAGAATTGCGGAACCGGAGCGGGAGCGGGAACGTAAGCTGAATTCAGGAGGCGACCGTGGCAGAGTTAAGTGTGTCTGCAGGCACCAGCAATCACACCTTGAGCAACGTCAGCACGCGGACCACGAGCCTTCTTCCCGTCCTCTGCATTGCCGCGGCAGCCGCATTGGTGCATATCCTCACCAACGGCCGCTACGGTTTTCATCGCGACGAATTGCAGTTCCTCAGCGACGCGCGGCATCTCGATTGGGGCTATGTCTCCTACCCCCCTCTTACGCCGTTCATCGAGCGCATTGGGCTCAGCCTTTTCGGCCTGTCAATGATCGGTCTGCGGATGTTTTCCGTGATTGCGCAGGCTGCGGTGATTGTGGTCAGCGGGCTGATGGCACGAGACCTTGGCGGCGGCCGCCTTGCGCAGTTCGCCACGGCGCTGGCTGTCGCGCTCTCGCCGCTTCCCATCTTCGAAGCCACAGAATTCCAGTACACTTCGTATGCGTTTTTGTGGTGGGTGCTCGTCGCATGGTTCACCATCCGCCTGCTCAAAACTGAGAATCCCACGCTATTGGCTGGCAATCGGTGCTGCTTTGGGCCTCGGGCTGCTGACCAAGTACTCCATCGTCTTTTTCATCGCGGGAATCTTGGTCGGCATGGCGTTTTCGCCTGGACGTAAATATTTCGCCTCAAAGTGGTTCTGGGCCGGCGTAACCCTGGCCCTGCTGATCTTTCTGCCCAATCTCATCTGGCTGGTCCGCCACGATTTCATCTCGTACACATTTCTCCAACACATTCACGCGCGCGACGTTGACGAGGGTCGTGCAGAGGGATTTCTGCGTGATCAGTTTCTGGCGTGCGCCAATCTCTTCGCCGCGCCGGTTTGGCTTATCGGACTCTACTCATTCCTGCGCGACCGCCGTTATCGCATGATCGCCTGGATGTACCTCGTTCCGCTGGTGGTGTTCTGGGTCGATAAGGGCCGCTTCTACTACGTTGCCGAAGCCTACCCAGTGCTGATCGCGATGGGCGCCGTCACCTGCGAATGCTGGCTGACGCGCATCCCGACATGGGCGCAACGGTCATTCGAAGCTGTCTTCTTCGCGGGACTGCTGTTCGCGGGCGGCTACTTCTTCGCCGGCTGGGTTCCGTTCGCCACCAGCGGTCCGTTGCGCGACTTCGCCCTCAAACACAGTGAGGATCTGCGCGAGGAAATCGGCTGGGATGAGATGGTCAAGGCCATTGCCGGCGTTCGCGATTCCCTTCCCGCCGACCAGCAGGAGAATGTCGGCATACTGGTTGGCAATTACGGTGAGCAGGGCGCGATCGAAATGCTTGGCTCGGCGTATCACCTGCCTCCGCCCATCAGCATGACCAACTCGGCGTGGCTGCGCGGCTATCCATCGCCACAGCCTACGACGCTCATCGTGATTGGGTCTTCGCTGGAATGGGCCAACCACAACTTCACTGGCATGCCGTGTTGCCGGCCACGTTGGCAACCCCTCCGGCGTCAGGAACGAAGAGAGCAAATATCACTCGGACATTTATGTATGCGGACCGCCGCGTCAGCCCTGGCCTGTGTTCTGGAAGGATCACGAACGATTCGGCTAAGCGCCGCGATCAGGGCCGGCCCTCGTCAGGCATATACTGATCACCTTCACGATTTGTACGGAGCACGGATGAAAATGCTGCGTTGCTCGGCGATGTTGCTGTGTGCTTTGCTGCTGGCGATTCCCGCCTTGGCCAAGGATAAAATCACGAAGCTCTCCTTCGACTTCTCTGGACACGCGAGAGTGCTCTATCTGGTCGTTCCGGAAAGGCAGGGGCCGATGCCAGTCGTCGTGCTTCTCCACGGTTCCGGCCGCAATGGCGAAATTATGGCTCAGGCGTGGAAGGATCTGGCCGGGCGCGAGGGCTTTATCATCGCTGCTCCGGATGCGTTCGTTGCCACTGGATGGGGATCGTTAGTGGATCCGCCCGAATTCTTCAACGCGGTTGTGGACCAGGTAAAGGCGATCCATCCGGTCGATGAGAGCCGCATCTATCTCTTTGGCCACTCGGCCGGAGCGGCGTACGCATTGTTTCTGGCTGTCATGGATTCTGATTTGTTCGCTGCCGCCGCCATCCACGCGGGGGCGTTGCAAGCCAATCCCGACGGGCTGTTCGAGCAGGCCGATCGCAAGATGCCCATCGCAATGTGGGTGGGCGACCGCGATCCTAATTTCCCTGTCGATGTGGTTGAAGCAACCAGGCGCCTCTATGCAGCAAACGGGTATCAGATCCAGTTGAACCTGATTCCCAATCACGACCACAACTACTACGTCATCTCCGACCAGGTGAATTTGAAGGCCTGGGAGTTTCTGAAGAACGCGCGGATGCCGCCGGCGCAGCCTGCGGCCGCGCCGGCCTCTGCTACACCCTCGAACCCTTGACGAACGAATTCAATACAAGAGCACCGCAATGCGATAGGCAGTAAATGAACCGGAGTCGTCGGCCGGATTGCAGCTGCCCACCGCTGCTTCGCGATATCGGCCGGACGCGAGTTGATCCACCAGCGCCTTCGGCAAATGGCTCAAATCTGAATCCTGCCAGCGCATGACGAAGCTCGGCTGCATGCCTTGGGCCGATCGCGGCAAGCCGCTATCCATGGTGCAAGCAGCTCGGGCAACCGATGGATTGCCCAGAATTGCCACGCCACTTGGTCGGATGAGTGCAGCAACACGCGCTTCCACCTGTGTCTGCGAGAACTGCTGCACGCCATGCGCATAATCCGCCGTGGCATACAGCACTCCACGGCTGGCCACGAGGGCAAAGCCGACGCGGTCCACCGCTGGATTCAGCATGTTCTGGCGATGCCCTATCGATTGCATCCACTCCTGGTGAATTGCAGCCGGCGTGGGACCAATGGCGACGTTCTCCTCAATCAGATCGAAGTGTGCGCCCGCTGCAGCTGCCCGCTCTGTAAGGCTCAGCTCTCCGCCATAACGGTGTGCGATCGGCCCCTCGGCGGTCATGCGCAGAGTGTGCTTGCGGGCTGCTTCGGCCAGAGCGCTATCCCAGCGGAGCGGTGGCACGCCGGCTTCAGCGCGGGCTTGATTTGCCAGCGCCAACAACTGCTCCGCCTCGGGCTGAAGAGCGGGGCCATTCTGTCCATGCGCCGAGATCTGCGCCGCGAAAACGAGTAGTGCTGCCGCCTCAAGGACACGCCGATGCTTACCCAGAATATTCACGTCTTTTAATACCCCAGAATTCCTTTCCTTGCGCGCTCAATCCCGGAAGTTGCGACCCCGACGCTTCACTCTTGCCAATCACCACGGAGTATCTGAAGATCACAGAAGAGTTCAAGCCAGAGATTATGACGTTCGTTTGGAACGGCTAAGCAGTGGTCGGGTCTTCTGACCGGCCGTCGGCACCGTCAAGGGCTGGCTCAAGTTGTCTCTTTCTGAAATCGTCGCGCGGTCCGATCCACATGATCAGAAGGATAGCCGGCAATCCGACGACGCTGGTGAGCAGGAAGAACTGTTCCCAGCCGATCCTCTCCGACAACGCTCCTCCTGAGGAGGCCACCACTGTGCGGCTAAGCGACGCAAGCGAGGAAAGCAGCGCGAACTGAGTCGCCGTAAAAGCGGGCGAGCATAGACTCGAAAGCCAGGTTATCAACGCGGTGCCGGCCATTGCACCCGTGATATTTTCGGCAGTGACACATAAAGCAAGGTAGCCGATACGATGTCCGCCCACGGCCTGCAGAACAAAGAACAGGTTCCCGACCGACTGCAAAATGCCACAAAGAATCAGCGAGCGACGGATGCCGAATCTGGCCGTCACTACACCACCGATTAAAGCCCCTGTCACGATGGAGAAGAATCCGAATATTTTCGATGCGGTCGCGATCTCGGGGAGCGAGAATCCCAGTGATATATAGAGTGGCGTCGACATCACTCCCGCCATTGCCTCGCCCATCTTGTATCCGAAGATGGCGATCAGAATCACAGGCCAAAGCGGCCGATGCATGAAATCGCGAAAGGGACCGATCACGGCTGTCGAAAACGCGTGGCGAATCGCGTGCCATCCCGATCCCACAGCATGGGAAGTTTCCGGCGCGATCTTCGGTTCGGGGCCCAGCAAGAACACCAGCAGTCCCACGCCGAGCAACGCAGCCATGGTGGCATAGGCCGCGAACCAACCTGCGTACGCCGCGATGAACAGGCCGCCTGCCCCAGCAGCCAGCATGCCGATCCGGTAGCCGGACTGAACCATGGCTGCTCCGGGAGCCTGCTGATCGCTCTCCAGGCTCTCCACTCGCCACGCATCGATCACGATATCCTGGCTCGCAGAGAGAAATGCGACAACTACCGCGAGGGTGGCCATGAGGGGCAGGTTATGCTTTGGATTGCACGACCCCAGAGCGAGAATTGCGCCGATGAGAAGGATCTGGATGGTGATTCCCCAACCGCGCCGCCGGCCTAAGGGGATTGGTGGTGGCACGCGATCCAGCAGCGGCGACCACAGAAACTTGAATGCGTAGGGAGTGGCAACCAGTGCGAAGGTACCGATCGCTGCGCGCCGAACGCCGGCTGTCGCTAGCCATGCAGAAAGCGTTGAGTAAGTCAGGAGGAGCGGCAAGCCACTCGAAAATCCGAGTGCAAGCACCTGCAGCACACGCGGTTTAGTATAGGCCGCTACCGCGTGGCGCCAGTTTGTTCGAGCTTGTACTTCGTTGGTTCGGGGTAATTCCTTCATCTTAGTTTTTTCAGATATCCTGATTCAGCCTCTTGCATTACCTTGGTTCTTTAATAAATGATCGCAAGAAGCAATCTTAGAGTAGCGTCGGCCAGGCACAAGTGAAGGTGCCAACAGAGTCAACGTAACACGAATGGCTTCACCTGCTCCCGGTCGCGCCACGCGAGATTAGATCTCGTTGATTCTCCGCATCCGGTTCTTTTTCCAGCAATAGCAGTCGCAGGTGCGGTTGGCGTCAACTTCCTGGGAGACGCGCGTACGCGATCAGCTTGATCCGCGCATGCGCCTGGAAATGGGGTTGTGAGAGGGCTATGGAAATCCTGAAAAAAGGCGATTGTGAGCATTGCGGGCGGCTTTATCGCTACTCGCTCTGGCACTCGGGCTTCGGCGACAACACATATGCGTACTGCGATGAGTGTGGCATGCTCGCCATTTTGAATCACTCCAATCCGCAGGTCGTGGGATTCCCGAAGCCTTCCGAGCAGTACGGGGAGATCGAGGAGTCGTGGGAACCGTTTCTGCAGCCATGCGCATGCGGCGGACACTTCCGCAAAGGCGCATCGCCGCGCTGTCTCCACTGCAACCATGAGCTCTCGCCCAGCCATGCTGCAGCGCACCTGGAGCAGCAGGCCGTGGGAACATTCAGGGGTTGGAAGTGGCAGAACAACTGGACCGGCGTCTATTGCATTGCGATGGATGATCCGGAGGCTCCCGGCAATCCCCGGCAGATGGTCGATCCCGTGACGAAACCCGAAGCGGCCAAGGTGAAGAGCCGCTGGTCACTCCTCTTCACTTCCGGGCGATGAAGGTCGGTGTCATCAGCGATACGCACGGACTTCTGCGTCCTGAGGTGATGCCCGTTCTCGCTGGAGTCGAGCGCATTCTGCATCTCGGCGATGTCGGCAACGCCGATATTCTCAAGTCCCTCGAAAAGCTCGCGCCGGTTACGGCGATCCGCGGGAACATCGATCGAAGCGGTCCATGCAGCAACCTCCCGGAAACGGACGTGCTGCTGCTCGAGGGACACTACATCTATATGCTTCATGACGTGCACACTCTGCATCTCGATCCGGCAGCGGGTAAATTTGCTGCAGTGCTTCACGGCCACTCTCACCAACCCGGCATCCGGCGGCACAAGGGCGTGCTCTATTTCAATCCAGGCTCATGCGGCCCACGGCGATTCGAATTGCCCGTAACCTTGGGACTGCTGACGCTCGAGGAGGGTGCAGATCCGACGGCGCAGATCGTCCATCTCGTCGTGTCCTAGAAGAGGTCGCGCGGCGTCCGCTTGGCCGCTCCGGATTCATCGCCTCGCTTATTTATCGCAGTAATTGCGGAAATGCCAAGGGAGATTACATCGTACGCAATCGCGCCAGAGCGAGATCGAGAGAATGCCAACGCACAATTCCTTACCTGCGGATCGGAAACGCGTTCCGGTCTGTCCAGTTTGCTCGGAATTGCCGCCGCATTAAAACTGCCGGCTGTATTTCCTTACGTCGCGGATGCCCGCACCGATTCCCAGCACGTGGTCGATGCGGCGCTGAAATGGATCGGCCACGAACGCTTCCTGACCGGCGTTCGGCTCGGATTTGGCTTCAGTAGCCGGTTTCGCTTCTTCGCGCGGTGCGGCCTCTGCAGAAATCTGGCTGACTACCCGCTCCTCTTCGGCGACGAGCGGCTTGAGAACGTCAACAAGTTTCTCGATGTGTTCTTTCCGGATTCGCAGCCGTTCAACTTCTGCGCCGATCTCAGTCAGTTCAGAATTCGCAACGTCAAACGCTACGCGATAGATTTCTACGTACCCTTCCGGTTTCATGCGCTCTCCAGGCGCGTAGTCTAGCACGCACGCGCCGATGGAAAGTAAGAGTCAATGGTAAGAGTTACCGGAGACCCGAGCGGAAGGGTAGCAGAACGGATTACCGCGAAGGGTAGGGCAGTTTGCCCTTATGAAGCGGTCCAGCACACAAGACAGGAGGTCGATAAACAGCAGGAATGAGACCCATGCCAACGAATGATGCACCGGCGCAGCGGACGGATTCGGCGCCGAGCGTCACTCGAAGCCCCAGCCCTAGAACTGCCGGTTGAACTTCCGTCCTGCACCGTGACCGAGAGCGCTGTCGAGACGACGCGCGAATGGATCAGCTGATGCGCCGTTGCCGTTCCCATTCGTTGCCTGGTATTGATACGTGGGAACCTCTTCAGCCGGTTGGCTCGAATCGTTTGCGGCATCCGAGGCACTTTGCACAGCAGCTGCAGCGGCAGCGGCTTCCTCCGCTCCCAGCAGCGGCTTGAGGGCCATCACAACCTTCTCAATGCGTTCTTTGCGTGCTCTGAGATCCTCGTAGGCTGCGAGGATGTCGTTCAGTTCCGAGTTCGCCGAGTCAAACGCTACGCGATAAGCTTCTCCCATGTTGGGCTTCATATCTCGATCTCCAGTGCCGAATTTAGCATGATTTCACATGCCCAAAAATTTTTCCTTCTGCAACTATTAGGTTAGTCCCATCCCCAACATGGAGTAGTACATAGACGCGATCAGGCGCTCCCTGCCTTGGGGCGGGGAGCGCCTGCTGGGTTGACCATCTCTGAAAAACTTGAATGCGGAATTTCCGCATTTACCGCCCTGCTACGGATCCACTTCCTCGAGGCCTGTACGACGCCGTCAGATCGGCGACAGAAGGCCCTCCGGCCTCTGCTGCCATCCCCAAAGGGCATCGTCGATGCGCCGCTGGAACGGGTCAGCGGAAGGCTGCCGAAAATAGGCAACTTGCTCCGTCGTGGCCTCGGCCATGGCATGCACCGGTTCGGGAACCTGCTCGACTGCCACCTCAACTGGAGCCGGTTCGGATTTGGTGACCTCCATGCCTGGTCCCGAAATCTGCATGAAGGTGAATTCAGCGGGTTCACGAGCTGGCTGTTCGAACACGGGCGCGCTATAGGCAACGCTCGTTTCGACGGTTGGAGTTTCGGCCTGGAGACCCATGAAAGGCTTCAGAGCCTCCACTGCTTTCTCGATCTGTTCCTTCTTTGCTTTAAGCGCTTCGAACTGCGTGACGATGTCTCGGAGCTCTGCGGTCGCTTCGTCCAGTGCGAATCGGTAGGTTTCTTGTCTCATAGTCAACCCTTAGTGGCATTGTGTAACACCTTGGTGTTACCAAACAAGTGATAAGTAACTCAAGTCTGGATTACCCATGTAACGCAAGTAACATGAGCCCATGTCCTTTTGGGTCTTTTTCCCGGATTGGACCTTCAGCGAGGGGAAGGTGCTCGCTCCTCATTTTGCTGTGAAAGGGATGGGGAGTTTCACAACCTCATCGCGGGACGCGCTGGAGCATTGGTCCCTGGGTGAATCTAACCAACTGAAAACACAGCTAAATCTCAATCGCGCTATTGCCATGTCCAACAGGAAGTGCGTTTCTCCAGCAAAGCCGAGATACCTTCCTGCTCATCGTCAGCGAGGGCGTTCTGGTTATCAAATCCAGAGCATAGGCTTGACTGATTGCGATCGAAACTGCGTGTAGTTTACGGGGACTGCGTAGTGGGCTCGGGTTTCGCGGTCGGGTCTACACGGATTTTGGCGATGCGGCGGCCTTCCATCTCAACGACGGTGAGGCGACGTCCTTCGTAGTCCACCGATTCGCCTGCCCTCGGGATGTGGCCAAGACGGGCGAGCATAAAGCCAGCCAAGGTTTCAACTCCGCCATCTCGTGGCAGACTCCACTGCATCTGCGTTTCCAGGTCTCGCAGGTTGGCGCTGCCCTCGAGAACCAACGCGCCTTGGGCATTGGCGAGGACGGGTCGCGCGGGATCGTCGAACTCGTCCTCGACCTCGCCGGTTAGCTGTTCGATGGCATCTTCGGCGGTGACAAGGCCGACTGTCGACCCATATTCGTCGACAACGATGGCCATCTGGCGACGACGCTTCTGGAATTCGCGCAGGAGAGCGAGGGCAGATTTGGTTTCAGGGACGACAAGTACTTCGCGCATGACCTGACGCAGCCGGAGTTCCATGAACGGCAGGCCAAGCTGCGGATGGGCGGGACGCGATGCAGGCGAGTCCGTGAAGGCCTGCTGGGCGGCGGGGCGCAACTGCGATTGGGGACGGAAAAACATGAGACGAGCGATGTCCTTGGAGTAGACAACGCCGATGATGTGCTCGGGACCGCGAGTTTCGTCGTAGACGGGAACGCGGGAGTTCATGTGCTCGATGACCTGGGCGCTGGCCTCTTCGACCGGCATGTTGGAAGGCAAAGAGAAGATCCGCTGACGCGGCGTCATGATTTCGCGCACGGGAACATCGTCGAGCTCGATGGCGCGGTGGATGAGTGTCTCCTGAAAGCGCGGGAGCAGTCCGAGCCGGCGCGCGGCGGTCGTGATGAGTTTGAGTTCCTCGGGCGAGTGGACCGCCGCGCGCTCGGTCATGGGAATGTCAAAGCCGCGAAGGATGATGGCGGCCGATCCCTTCAGTAGCCGGACCGCAGGCCGAGCCATCCGCATAAAGATGAGCATCGGGGGCGCAACTGCTACGGCGAGGGCCTCGGCACGCCGCAAGGCGAGCGACTTGGGGACCAGTTCGCCGACAGTGACGTGGAAGTACGTGATGAAGGCAAAGCCGATGGCGACGGCGGCGATGGAGGCCGCATGTGCGAAGACCTGTGCATGGGCAGGCGGCTGAGGAAGCATATCGATCCAACCGAGAACGATATTGGCGGCCAGCGGTTCGCCGATCCAGCCGATCGCCAGCGAGCAGAGAGTGACGCCGAGTTGGACGGCGGGGAGGAAGTACTCAAGCTCTTGCTGAAGGCGACGAACGGCGCGTGCGCCGGGAACCTTGGCGGCGAGGAGCTGCTCGATGCGGGTGTCGCGGGTGCTGACCATGGCAAATTCGGCGGCCACAAAGAAAGCGTTGGCCAGAATCAGCATGGCGACGGAGACAACCTGGAGAAGCGGTAGACCGTGCATCTCGGTTGTGAGGATAGCATTCGGCGGGTGGGTGCCAGATTTGGTGCTCACGAAAGGGGATGCGGAGAGTCACAGCCATGTCCGGAACTAACCTCTCCCAGGGTGCGTATCAGGTTGCAGCAGGCCAGGGATCTGAGAGCAGCTTGGCTTGTCCTGCGATCTGATCAGTTGGAACTCAAATTGCTGTGGGCAGGTATAGGGTTTCGATTCTCTATCCGCGCACAAGCGGTCAAAATTCATTCGGCTTTCATATTTGGGGAGCGAGAGCTCTTGTTAACGTCGGGGGTGCTCCATGGCTACGCGCAAAAGAAAAAAGATTTGGATCTGGATTGGTTCGGTGGCGTTGTTGGTGATTGTGGTGATCGGGGTGGGCGCGGCACGGCTGGTGCGGACGACAAATATAGACCCGAATCGAATTGCCAAGGTGCAGCGCGGTGACGTAACGCGGTCCGTGGTGGCGACCGGAAAGATTCAACCGATTACCAAGGTCGAGGTGAAGAGCAAGGCGTCGGGCATCGTGACGCAGCTGTATGTGGACATCAATAACAAGGTTCACAAAGGACAGCAGCTGGCGCAGCTCGATCAGCAGGAGATACAAGCGCAGGTTGAAGCGCAGCGGGCACAACTCGCAGGGGCCGAGGCGAATGTAGCCACCTACGAAGCGAACATCGAGCAGGACAAGGTGAATGCAGCTGCGCCGGATCTGCCGATGTACAAGGCAACGCTCGATCGCAACCAGCAGCTCGCAAAGGAAGGTATCGTAAGCCGGCAAGCGCTGGATGACGCGAATAAGGATTACCTGGCCGCACTGACGCGGCGTGACGCATCCAAGGCGCAGATCGGCGTCGATAACGCGAAGCTGAAACAGGCGAAGGCGCAAGTGGCGCAAAGCCAGGCGAGCCTGAAGCAGCTGGAAGAGCAGCTAAGTTACACAACGATTGTGGCGCCGATGGATGGCGAAATCCTGTCGCGCGACGTGGAGATGGGCGATGCGGTGAGTTCGATCCTCGTGTTGGGCTCAACGGCGACGCTGGTGATGACGGAAGGCGATGTGAACCAGGTCTACGTGCAGGGCAAGGTCGACGAAGCCGACATCGCGCACGTGTATATGGGCCAGCCCGCGCGCATCAAGGTGGAAAGCTTCCGCGATCGCATCTTTAACGGAAAAGTCACGAAGATTGCTCCGCTGGGTGTGGAGAAAGACAACGTCACAACCTTTGAAGTGCGTGTGAGCATCGACAATCCCGGAGGCGAATTGAAGGCCAATATGACAGCCAATGCGGAGATCATGCTGGACGAACACAAGGGCGTGCTGATGGTTCCGGAGAACGCCGTGAGCTACGACGCGCAGAAGAACGCATTTGTGCAGGTCCCCGACAAGAATCAGAAGGACGGCACGCGCAAGGTGGCGGTCGCCGTGGGTCTGTCGAACGGATCGCAGACCGAGATTGTGAAGGGTCTGAAAGAAGGCGACCAGGTGGTATTGCAGCAGTAAGAACAATTGCCAGATTGCCGGTTCTGAATTTGCGGAAACTCGCAGTAGTTATTTCGCCGCAGATTCTTCGTTAACCGATGTGGGTTTCGATACGTCATCCATGTAGCAGGCGGCAAATGGAGGAACCTGTGCGAAAGGTCAGTCTCTTTCAGCTCGCTCACATGCGCTGTGCGGAATGTTCGGGTACGCACAAGGGTGTCCGTAAACGAACAGCCGGGACCGGCAAGCTGAAACGACCGTCGGCCGGTGAACTGAAGAATCCACTGAAGTTGCAGTGGCATGCGCCTTTGGCAACGCGCATGCTCATTCCGTAGGCGTTGCCGTAGCGAGTAGCCCTCCCCCATTTCAAAGTGAAATTGAGCCGTACCAACAAGGTCAGAGAAAAACAAATCGGGAACCGATGAGCTTGAGCTGAATCCCGAACTCTGACCGCTGAACCTGAAGTGAATCGAGGAACAAGATGAAGCGTTTTGCGTTAGCAGCAGCAATTCTGGCCCTCGCGGCAGTGCCGGCGCTGGCCAACGAAGCGACATTCGAGCGCAACCTGACGGTCAATGGGCATGTCGAACTCGCAGTGTCGACCGGCTCAGGGCACATCCATATCACGCAAGGATCGGGCAACACAGTGCATATTGTCGGGCGCGTGAAGTCAAACTGGGGAAGCAACGAGCAGCGCGTGCAGGAGATTGCAAACAATCCGCCAGTGGAGCAAACGGGAAACATCATCCGCATCGGACAGCGGCACGAGAACTACCACAACATCAGCATCGATTATGAAATTGAGGCCCCGGCTAATTCGTTCCTCGAAGCCAACTCCGGCTCCGGCGACATCAAGGATGATGGCGTGGGCGAAAACGCAAAGCTGGGAACCGGATCGGGAAGCATCAACGCCACTGGACTGCAGGGCGGCTTCGTTGTCAATACCGGATCCGGCAACATCTACGCCGATCAGGTCGGCCAGGGCGATGTGAAGGCGCAGACCGGCTCGGGCAATGTCGAACTGAAGAATCTGAAGGGCAGTCTGCACGCAGGCACAGGCTCGGGCAACATCAAGGTTACCGGGACACCGACTTCAGATTGGAAGCTGGAGACGGGATCAGGCGGCGTTGAATTTTGGGCAGGCAGTGCCGCGTTCACGCTGGACGCGTCGACAGGTTCAGGTAGCGTTCACACAGACCAGGAAATGGCAGTGCAGGGATCGTTTGACAAGCACCACATGGTTGGCAAGGTGCATGGCGGCGGACCGACGGTGCGGATCGAAACAGGGTCTGGCGACATTCGCGTGCATTGAGTTTTCGCAGTGCTGTGACGGCTGGGTCTAGGTGGGCCAGGCCGTGGTTAAAGCGTTTGTAACACTTCGTTCCTCAGGCGAGGCCTAACGAGTTCTGCCATCGAGACCGCGATGACGTAGCTCTACCTCCTGGGAGGCCTCGCCTGCCTTTTTCCCTCCCCCGCATATTTCCTAATTTTCCGCAGCGGCCCGCGTCTCCCATCACTTGATGAAGTAGAAGGGGTCGGGATACTTCACGGAGTATTCAGCCTCGGGATCGCCGCGAAGGTCGCTCCACTGATCGCCAATATTGAGGACGATGCGATAGCCTGCAGCGACTATTTTCGCGCGCTCGGCGGATTTGTACGCGAGGGCGATGAGTTCTTTTTGCTCTGGGCTGCGCATGATGAGTTTCTGCCAGGTATTGAATCCTCGGACGCGCAGGTTTGCTTCGGTTGACGCGCGCTGCGAGTCGGAACGACCAGTGAGAAAGAAGACGCTGACGCCAAGGCGCTGCGCTTCGCTATAGACGCGCACCGTGCCGGGTATAGCGGGAGCCTGCGCGGACTCGACCCATGCATTGAAATCCTTGCTGTTGAATTCGAAGTTGGCGGTCGACATCTGATCCCAGTTCGAGAGCGTTGTCTCGTCAATGTCAAGAACGAGAGCCAGCTTTTCATTGGGACGGCGACGCGCGGCACGCGTACGCAGGAAGGCGATGGCGCGGTCTGCCTGGAGATCGAGATCCTTCGCATAGCATCCGCACTTGCACGTGCAGGCATGGTATTCGCGCAGTTCCGATTTCAGCGCATTGACGCGATCGAGAAGCGGGCCGAGGTTGGGGATGCTTTCGCTGGAGGCGACGGAAGCGATGCCGTGTGATTGTTGCGCCGGAGACGGGGGTACTGAAAAGACCAGCAGCAGCGGCAAACAAAGATACGATTGGCGGAGGTTCATGCAATTCCTCTCTTCAAATTTGTGTGAAGACGTATTTTCGCATGGTTGCGAACATTTCTACGGTGCGCGGTGTCTTAGAAGATGAGGGATTTTGATGACGGCGGACGGATCAGACGACGCGCAACTTGCGAGGAGCTTGCAGAAGATGTGGCCGCATCGCGAACATGAGTCGGGAGCGCTGCGGGCGATGATGTGCTGGATGGGAATGCACTTATGGCTGCAACCGGATTACAGCGGGATTGCGCCGCGCCGGGCGGTGAGATTTTGCCTGTGGTGCTCGTGCGTGGAGATTGATGGGCGGCGATATTGGTAAGCCAGAATTGCAGACTGGATCAGTGAAGCGCATCCCGACTCCCGTTACACTGGAAACATGATTCGGGTTATACGTCCCGTGCCTGTCGAGCAGTTGAAGCTGCTCGTCTTTGACCTGGATGGCACGCTCATCGATTCGGCGCAGGATTTATGCAACAGCGTGAATGCGACGCTGGAGAAGTTTGGCCGCCCTCACCTTTCCGACGAGATTATTGCGAGCTACATCGGCAACGGCGCTCTGATGCTGGTGCGACGGGCGTTTGCCACCGATGACGGCAAGGAGCCTAGCGAGGGATTTCTAGCCGAAGCGTATAAGTTCTTTCTCGATTACTATCGCGAGCATAAGCTGGACTACACCTATGCCTACGACGGCGTCCTGGAGGCGCTGGACGCGCTGCACGAGGTGCACGATCAGACGGACGTTCCACCCCGAGCGATGGCCGTGCTCACCAACAAACCGGTACGTCCGGCGCAGGCCATCTGCGAGGCATTAGGACTGGCGCCCTATTTTCGGCACATCTATGGCGGCAACAGTTTCAACACCAAGAAGCCCGATCCGGAGGGATTGCTGGCGCTGATGAAAGACGCAGGGGCAACGCCTGAACAGACGGTGATGATCGGTGACAGCCAGGTGGACGTGCTGACAGCGCGAAACGCGGGCGCGTGGTGCATCGGTTGCACCTTCGGACTGGCACCAGGCAGCCTGGAGGCGATTCCACCCGATGTTCTGGTCGACTCACCTGCAGACTGGACAGCCGCCTTGAGTCCTGCGAAAATCAATTCATCAGGGTGCCCCTAAAAACAGGACTGCAAGTGTGTAAGCAGCATGGAGTTAGAGCGCAGTCCAAGATCCTGGCGCAGCGAAGAACGCGCGAGATGAGTATTTTCTCCTCTGGCATTCGCCGGCCACGAATGTCCATCTTTGGGAAAAGACGCGGAGCCTGATGCACGTGCAGTGACGGGCCAATTCCCATGGTCCCGATGCTGGGTATTGCTGGAGATTCGCATGCTGCGCTTTTCTGCCTTGGTTGTTTTGCTGCTTTCGCCTGCCGCCGTTCTCGCCGCGGACTCATCGAATTCCGCTCCAAAACCCGCACCCGCAACGACCGTGCAAGGCGTAGTGGCCGATCCCACGGGCGCGATTGTGCCCAATGCCGAAGTCGACCTTGTGAATGCCGATGGATCGATTGCCGGGACGACCAAGTCGGATGGCGTCGGAAACTTTCTGATGGCGGCACCACACGTGGGCAGCTTTACGCTGGTGATTTCGGAGCCCGGATTCGAAACAGTGCACCTTCCTGTTACGGTTCGTCCGAATGTGGTTTCGGCAGCGGCTCCGGCAGCGCACGTAATGGCGGCACCGTTGCACATCACACTGCCCATCGCGGCGGTGGCAACGAATGTGCGCGTGAACGGCGACACTGATGAGGATCTGACCGCGTCGGAGGAGAATCGCGACTCCTCTGTTTTAACTTCGTCCGATTTGAAAGCGTTACCAATTTTTGACAACGACTACGTCACGGCGATGAGTTCATTCCTCGACGACAGCGCGTCTGGGACCGGCGGGTCGGGGTTGATGGTGGATGGCGTGGAGGCGAATCGTGCGACGGTTTCGGCTTCTGCCGTACAAGAAGTGCGGATCAACCAGGATCCGTATTCGGCGCAGTACTATTGGCCGGGGCGTGGACAGATGGAGATCATCACCAAGTCTGCCGCGGACAAGTATCACGGACAATTCAATTTTCTCTTCCGTGATTCGGCGATGAATGCGCAAAATGCGCTGGCGCCCTCGAAGCCGTTTGAGCAGCGGCGCGTGTATGAGGGCAGCATGACCGGGCCAATCTTCTTCGCGAAGAAGAGCAGTTTTCTGGCCAGCTTCAATCGCGCTGAGGAAGATCTGGATTCTGTGGTCGATGCGACGATTGTTCCGACAACAGCCGATCCGACCGGACTGTTCCAGGCCAACGTGCCTTCGCCGACACGCGATACGGAGTTCAGCGTACGCGCCGCGCATCAGTTCGGCGAAAAGTACTCGGCATACGCGCAATACAGCTACGAGGAGTGGACCGGGCAGAATCAAAGTGTAGGCGGACAGGCACTGGCAAGCAATGGCTACAACAGCGAATATCACGAAGACGACACGGTCGTGCACGTGGACTCGACTCTCTCGGCGGTGCTGCTCAATCAGTTTTCAGTTGTGGGCGAGCACGACTTCAATCACTCACGCGAATGTGTTCGAGGCGCCGCGCGTTAGCGTAAGCGGTGATTTCACCGGTGGGTCCGCACAGGGCGATTACCTGAGCACCGAATACAATTTCCGCATCAACGACATGGTGACGTGGACGCACGGGCGCCACACGGTCAAGTTTGGCGCTGGGATTCCGCACATCAGCCGGCGCGCGTTTGACGACAACACGAATGCGCTGGGCACTTATACCTTTGGGCCCGACGCTCGCCGCAGATGGCGTGACCGTGCTGCAGACAGCGCTCGCAGAACTACACAAACAATCTTGCCTTCGGAATTCTCGCAGAATACCGGCGACGTCCACTTCATCTATCACCAGCAGGAGATGGGCGCATTCGTCCAGGACCAGTTCAAGGTGAATGCGCGGTTCTCCATCACGCCCGGCGTTCGCTACGACTGGCAGAATTTCCTGGCTGAGAAGCGGCTGGGATTCTCGCCGCGCGTCTCGTTTGCTTGGGTCGTGGACGAGGACTCAAAGACCGTTGTGCGTGGCGGCGGCGGCATCTACTACGACCGCTTTGGCTCCGGGCCGCTGCTTGACCTGGCGCGGTATGAGAATGCGCGGCGTCGGTCGGTGCAGATTTCGTTAGATCCAGCGGCAGAGCCTGCAACGGGATGCGTTCCGGTGAGCGCGTGCACGACCGTCACGGATCAGCCGCCCAACCTTGCCGAGCTTGCACCGAACGCCGCGATTCCCTACCAGATGCAATACGGGCTCTCGATCGAGCGGCAACTGGGCGAGAAAGCGACAGGCGTGATCAGTGCGTACTCCACGCGCGGCATTCATGAGTTCCGCTCAGTGGACATCAATGCGCCGACGCCGGAGTCGGGATACACGGAGCGGCCCGATCCCAACTACGGGATGATCCGGCAGATGCAGCCTTACGGATTCTTCGAAGGCAGCGGCATGGATGTTTCTTATCGCGGGCGGCTGAACAAATACTTCACGCGGATTCGGCCGATACACTTGGTCGCACTACGAATCGAACACCGGCGGCATCGGGTGGTTCCCGCAGAACCAGTACGCGCCGAACGATGAGTGGTCAAACGCGAGCTTTGACCGGCGCAATCGGCTGGGCATGTACGCAATGTTCAATCCGAAGAGCGTGTACAACCTAGCCGCGGGAGTCTTTGCAAACACGGGCAGGCCGTGGACGATTACGACGGGCACGGACTTGTACGGCGATTCGCTGTTCAACACGCGGCCGGATGGGGTAGGGCGAGATACTGAGACCGCTCCGTCATATGTGGACCTCGACCTGCGGTGGGGGCATGACTTTGCCTTTACGCCGAATAAGGACGAGGACGCGCCGCGGCTGGGCTTTTCGGCAGGGGCGTTTAACCTGCTCAACCATCAGAATCCTTCGAGCATCGATACCGTTGAGACTTCGCCAACCTTTGGCGAGGTTACGGCAGACGGGCCGCCGCGCCGGGTTCAGCTGGGGATGCGGGTGGAATTCTAGCCTGCGAAATGCGGGCATATCAGGGAACTTTTCCGGACCGTTGCGCGTAGAATTCCGGTGTGAGGGTCATCATGACTCAACGCCTCTTCTCTGCTTTGCTGCTGTTTGCTGCGCTTCTGATGGCGGCAACCCCGGCGCACGCCAATAAGGATGCTGTGCAGTTCGCCAGCAACATCGTTGTGCCGGAAGGACAATCGGTCCATGACGCGGTGTGCTTCTTCTGCAGTGTGAACGCCAAGGGAACGATCGATCACGACGTGGTAGTGTTCTTCGGGAATGTTCACATCGCTCAGGAATCCAAGCACGATGTTGTCGTGTTCTTTGGTTCGGTGCGCGCAGCAGACAACGCCGCGATCGGCCATGACGTGGTGAATTTCTTCGGATCCGTACACCTGGGTGAGAATGTCACCGTCGGCAACGACCTGGTGGTGATGTTCGGCGGACTGCATGCGGCCGATACGGCAAACATCGTTGGGAACCGCGTGGCTCAGCCGATATGGGTGTTCTGGACTCCATTGCTCATCCTGTCGCTGATTATCATTCTCATCGTGCGCGAGATTCGGGCCTCGCGGCGTCGCCGCTATTACGCGGTGTATGGATATCCGCCGATACCGCCACCACCCGTGCCACCAGCCCCACCCGCACAATAGCCCTTCGGATAAACTCCTCCTTGATGACCACGAGTCGTTTTGCGGCTGTGCGTCCGCTCCGCATCGTCATACCGGGCGGAAGCGGGCAGGTAGGGCGCGTGCTCGCGCAGCATTTTCACCGGCGCGGAGACCACGTCATCGTCCTGACGCGAGGACCGCATACTGCCGAATGGCAGACCGTGCACTGGGACGCGCAAACGCCGGGCCTCTGGACGCAGTATCTCGAAGGCGCAGACGTCTGCATCAACCTGACCGGCCGCAGCGTGAACTGCCGCTACACTCCTGACAATCGCGTCGAGATCTACAATTCGCGAATTGTTTCGACGCGGCTGCTGGGCGAAGTGATCGCGTCCCTCCAGAATCCGCCGCGTGTGTGGCTGAATGCTTCGACCGCGACAATCTACCGGCACGCGCTGGACCGGCCGATGGACGAGACGACCGGTGAAGTGGGCGGTGGCGAGCCGGGAGCGCCGGACACCTGGAACTTTTCCATCCGCGTAGCGAAAGATTGGGAGACAACACTCTTCAAGGCAGACACTCCGCGTACGCGCAAGGTAGCGATGCGGTCGGCCATCACGTTTAGCCCTATTCCGGGAAATGCGTTTGCGGCGCTATCAAACCTGGTCCGCGTGGGGCTCGGCGGAAAACAAGGCAACGGGCGGCAGTGGGTTTCGTGGATTCACGAAGATGATTTTGCGCGGGCAGTGGAGTTCCTGATCGCGCGCGAAGATCTGGACGGTGCCGTGAATATCGCATCGCCGTATCCGGAGCAGAATCGCGAGTTCATGGCCACGCTGCGCGACGCCTGGAACATGCCGAACGGGATTCCGGCGCCGGCACCGCTGTTGGAACTTGCAGCCTTCTTCATGCGAACGGAAACAGAACTTGTGTTAAAGAGCCGTCGAGTCGTTCCGACGCGGCTGTTAAAAGCCGGATTCGAGTTCCAGATCCCCAACTGGGCGCACGCGGCAGAAGACTTGGTCGAGCGGTGGCGGAGAAGCAGGGATTAGGGATCAGGGAATCGAGAGTAAGGAGTAGGGAGAAAAGAGAGAGAAGAGTGAATCTTGCCTCCCGTAGTGAGGGGCCCGAAAAATAGCCCCGGATGAAGCGCAGCGAAATCCGGGGGAAAATGAAAGCCACGAAATGGCTCTGACCAGTAGGGCCAGAACTAGAAGCAACAGACTATAAGCCACTCCCTAATCCCTGATCCCTAATCCCTGTTCCCTATTCCCTGCTGTTTTCACTTCGGCGTGATGTCGGTGACAGGCAGGTCCCAGTGGGCGGCGAGGATTTCGAAGCGGCGCTGCTCTTCTTTTTTGTAGGTGTCCTGGTCCGGCCAGAGCTGCTTGATAAATGTTTCTTCGTCGGGATTCGCCGTGGTGGCTAGGGTGGAATTCTTGTACGTGATGGTGACGCGGTAATCCCAGCGACCGTCTTCGGTGGTGTGATACGCAGGCGCCTCAATCTTGATAGAGAGCATGCGACCGGTGGACTGGATTTTCTTCAGGAGCGGGTAGTGATTCTTGAGGAACAGGTCGTGAAATTCCTGCTGATGGCCCCATTGCACCTTGTAGTAGTACTCGATCGTGTAAGGCTTGTCGGCGCCACCTTGCGGCGGAGCACCTTGCGCCATCGCAGGTGCGGCAACTGAAAGAGCAACGAGAAGAGAGAAAAGTACGGGAAGGAACCTGCGCATGGAAGCCTCCTGGAGGTGAATGGCAGCTAGTTGGCTGCCATTGTAACGCGAAGGCTTCCGTACGCACTTGCTCGGGAATTTGTATGATTGCATCGCCGCGAACCCGGGCCCAACTACAAATCGCGGAGCATTAAGGTACAGACAGCAATAGAGTGCTTCTAATGGACTGCTTTTGCGCGAAATGATATATGCAGTTAAACTCCTGCGAGATTCTCGAGAGCCACTCTGCTGGGAATTTCGAGGATCGAACCGTGAAACGCTACAAGACGACGGCTCTTGAAGGTTGAGAGTGTACGGGTGACGGTTTCGCGCGAGGCGCCGATGAATTCGCCAATCTCTTCGTGTGTAAGGGAGAAGCGGAAGCGCATGCCGGCTTCGGTCTTCTGGCCGTTCTGGCTCCACTCGAGCAAGAGGCGGGCAAGCTTCTCAGGTGCGGAACCGGAAAGCGCGACGGTGCGGAGTTGCTCGCAGGCGACCTTGTACTGCTGGCTGAGTTCCTGCGTGACCACCTGGTACACCTCAGGGTGGCGGCCCATAAAGGCGAGGAACTGGTTGCGCTCAATGATCGCAATGCGCGAGGGATAGAGGACTTCGGCGGTCATCTCGCTGGGCAAGGCCGAGAGCACTGACGAGAGCCCGAGAACTTCGCCGGCCTTGGCGATGCTGAGGATGAGGCGCTTGCCCTCGCTCGAGTTAATGGAGAGCTTGACTTCGCCAGAGACAACGATGAAGATGCCGGCCGGGATCGACTTCTCAGAGAACAGCAGCATGCCCGGTTGATACAACGTGGGGAATTCCATCGACTCGAGGTCGCTCAAGGCTGCCGGTGAAAGTTTCTTGAAGAATTCGCCGGGCCGTTGAGCCTGCACTCTGGAAGTGGTCGTTGTTTCGCGCATCGTCTGCATCTTTCAGTCTCCCTCATTGACGTTCTGTACTGCTGTTGCTGTTGCGCTAACTTCTTCTGCGAGAAATTGGGCCCACGGGGTATTGGTGATAAACGCGGCGCGCGTCTGAGCGTAGATCTTTCTCAGCACGTCCTTGCCGCTGGCGTCTGCGTACGTGACGTTGTGCAGATCGATGATGAGTTTTTTGGAAGCCAGTCGCGAAGCCGTTTCCACCCAGACGCGGTCGAGTTCACTCGCCCACGGCCCCGCCACTCGCCCTTCAAGCCTCATCTCCACTGCTTCGTCCGTATCTTGAAATGTGATTCGCAACGTATTCAGGTCCTCATCAGCCTTGCCACTACTAAGGCAACTGGCGTGCCAAACTTGTGTGATGAGTGACCCATGTCTGCGAGTAGCAGAATCTAAAGGCTTTATTTCTTCAGAAAGTCTTCAGACGCAAGACGTGACGACTGTGTGGCGACGAAGTGACGATGACGGAATATCGTCACGAGACGAGATCTCGTCACAAGAGCACGTCGTCACCTGTCAGATTGTCTTTGGAAGTCTGTGCGAACGCTCGATGTACGACCTTACATATAGTCGCTGCGCTCGATGCCGAGTTTTTTGAGCTTGGAATTCAGCGTCGTTCGCTTGAGCCCCAGACGCTCAGCCGCACCGTCAGCTCCACCGATCTGGCCCTTGGTTTCGCGCAGGACACGAAGGATGTGTTCGCGCTCGGCGGCGTGGAGCGTTGGATTCCGCTCTTCCAGATCTGCTTCTTCCTCTGCCACTTTCGTCTCGAGTTCTGCGAGCGGAACGTAGAGGACAGTGCCACGCGTCAAAATCACGGCGCGTTCGAGGAAGTTTTCGAGCTCGCGGATGTTGCCTGGCCATGGCCAGCGGCAGAGCGCTTGCATGGTCTGGTCGGGAATGGTCTCGATACTCTTGCCCATACGGCGGCTGTGTGTGCTGACAAAGTGACGGACGAGCACGGGGATATCGTCCACGCGGTCACGAAGCGGCGGGGCAAAGATGGGGAAGACCCTGCAGCCGATAAAAGAGATCGCTGCGAAACTCCTTTTCGGCGACCATCTGAGCCAGATCGCGATTGGTGGCAGCTACGAGGCGAACATTGATGGGAATGGGGCGGTTGCCACCGAGGCGCTCGATCTCTCTTTCCTGCAGTGCGCGGAGAAGCTTGGGCTGCAGGTCGAGCGGGAGTTCACCGATTTCATCCAGGAAGAGCGTGCCCTCGTGCGCGAGTTCGAGGCGGCCCATTTTCCGGGCGATAGCTCCCGTAAACGCACCCTTCTCGTGGCCAAACAGCTCGCTCTCAATCAAGCCGGCAGGAATGGCAGCACAGTTGACCTTGATAAAGGTCCGCTCCCTGCGCGGACTGAGCCGGTGAATGGCACGCGCGAGAAGTTCTTTGCCGGTGCCGGTCTCGCCCTGGATAAGGACGGTTGCATCGGTAGGCGCAACGGTTTCAATCTGCTTGAGCACCTGGCGCAGACCGCCGCTCTCGCCGACGATGTCTTCAAACCGGTTCTCGAGGTTGATTTCCTCTTCCAGATACTGCTTTTCCTGGCGCAGCTTGTCGCGAAGCTCGGCAATCCGGCGGAAGGCGATCGAGTTGTCGACCGCCATGGCTACCTGGGCCGCAATCCGCATTAATGTGTCGGCCTCTTGCTGTCCAATGGCGCCTTCAATCTGGCTGACGATTGATAGCGTTCCAATGGCCTTGCCGTGGTGGATAAGCGGAACCCAGCAGCCCGACTGCATGCCTAACTTGGTCAGGTTCTCGATGGTCCCAGAGGCATTCGAGACGTCCGCCAGGCGCTCGATCAGCACTGGTTCGCGCGTGCGGAATGCCAAACCCGACAGAGTGTCCGCCAGGGAGAGTCGCAATTCGTCCGGAAAGATTCCAGGGCTTTGACCCAGAAAATGCGCCACAAGGTCGCCGGCCTCTGCGTCATACAACGAAACGAGGCCGATGTCGTGCGGAATGACCTCGTGGATACTCGCCGAAATCGCCGACAGCAGCTTGCTGATATCCATGTTCGACAGCAGGGCCGTGCTCAACTGCAGCATCAACGCCTCGTCGGCGCGTTTGCGGTCAGTAAAGTCGCGGGTTATCTTCGCAAAGCCGGTCAGTTCGCCGGTGTCGTCTCGAATTGCCGTCAGGATGACGTTGGCCCAGAAACGCGAGCCGTCCTTGCGAACGCGCCAGCCTTCTTCTTCAATGCGACCACGAAGAGCCGCCAACCGTGTCAGCTCGACCGGCCGCCCACGCTCCACGTCTTCCTGTATGAAGAAGCGCGAGAAATGCTTTCCGATGATTTCATCCGTCGTGTACTGTTTAATCCGCTCGGCGCCGGGATTCCACGTTGTAATATAGCCATCTTTATCCAGCAAGTAGATTGCGTAGTCGCGCACTCCCTCGACAAGCGAGCGCAGTTGCAGATCGCTGCGTCGCGCAATCTCCTGCGCTTCATGCTGCTCGGTGACATCGCGCACGATGCTGAGCACGGCTGTGCCGACAGGTGTCTCCAGTGGCTTCAGCATGATGTCCACCGGAAACTCCGTGCCATCTTTGCGGAGTCCGAAGAGATTCATGGCAGCGCCCATCTGGCGGGCGCGGGGATGCGCGTTGTAGTTATCTCGATGGGAAGGATGCCGTGAACGAAAGCGCTTCGGCACCAGGTTTTCGATGGGTTGGCCGATCAGCTCAGCAGCGGGTGTGACCAAACAATTCAGCTGCTCGCGGATTCGCACCACGGATGATGCCTTCGGCATCCGTGACAAAGATCGCGTCTGGAGAGATATCAAACAGGTTCTCCAACGCAAATTGAGCGAACTCGGCCCGTCTGACTTCTGTCGCAGCAGCCGCGTCCTGTTCCGGGGAATCAGAAGGGCGCATCTGGGTTAAGACCTATAACTCAAACGATACCCCCTCCCCCACGCGGATGCAAACGAATTGGAATGTCGCATATCCCACATTCACAACCCGTCGTCTGGACCTATCGCGCAGGACCGACCAACCTCTCCACGAGCCGGCAATAGACTCACGCATCAACCGTTCTTCTTCCGTTTTTGTACGGCCTGCTTCGCATGCGCTGAAAGCGCGTCGTGCGAAGTAGTCCTCTTTGATTCGTGCTTCATGGTGTCGAGGCGCGAACGGCCGCGGGCGGTTGAGCCTTCCGGTCCGGTCTTCGGCTCCGTGCGGCCTTTTTCATAGTCGTGCTCTGCCTTGTGGCGAGTCTCTTCGCTGACCTTGCCCGCCGCCGGAGGCTTGAGGGGAATCCCGGCACGCCTCGCCTTGCTGAGTCCGATCGCAATGGCCTGCTGCGGCGAACGTGCCCCGTGCTTCCCTTCCCGCACGTGGTCTATCTCTTCGCGGACAAATTCACCGGCGGCGGTTGACGGCGACTTGCCTTCGCGCAGGTCTTCTTTGGCACGCTGCATGGTGGCTTTTTCTGGCATTTGAAACCCTCCCAGCAGGCTTCGATGCCAGTCAGGTTTTTCGAGGCTGCATGCGTTTGAACTCGAACTTCAAATTGATGAACCTTTGATGGCCGTCCCGGAATCGAACTCTGCACAGGAGATACTTCCCGATGGCACAGAAGATCGCATTTATCACTGGCGGAAATCGCGGGCTTGGCTTCCAGACCGCGCTTGACCTCGGACAGAACAAAGCAGAAAACATCAAGGTTGTGATCGGTTCGCGTGACAAGGCGCAGGGCGATCAGGCTGCGGCCAAGCTGCGCTCCGCAGGCGTGGACGCCGACACGATCCAGTTCGACATTACGAAGCCGGCCGATTATCAGTCGGTCTACGACTATTTCAACTCAAAGTACGGACGTCTCGACATTCTGGTCAACAATGCCGGAATCGCAGGCGGGACATTTCCCGGCGAAGGACCCGAGCATCGCGCTGCGGATGTGCCGATGGATCTGCTCCGAAAGGTGTTTGACACCAACTTCTTTGCCCAGGTTGAGCTGACAGAGAAGCTTCTGCCGCTGATCAAGAAGAGCGCGGCTGGCAGGATCGTGAATCTGTCGAGCATTCTCGGGTCACTCAAGCTGCAAGCCGATCCCGATTCGCCGATTTACGATGCCAAGTCGTTTGCATACGACGCGTCGAAAACTGCTCTGAATGCCTTTACCGTCCATCTCGCGTATGAACTGAAAAATACGAAGATCAAGGTGAACTCCGCGCATCCAGGATGGGTGAAGACAGACATGGGCGGACAAAGCGCGCCAATGGAACTGAACGAAGGAGGCAAAACGAGCGCCGCGCTTGCAACGCTGCCAGAAGACGGGCCGACCGGCGGGTACTTCCACATGGGCAAACCGCTTCCCTGGTAGCCCTGAGTTGGTGCCCCACATCGGCTCGGCAACGGGTGAAGGCGCGATTGCGGAGACTGGGGCGATCAACTCCAACCTGAACGCGAAGCTGAATTCGTCAAATGCCGTCGGCGCCGTGACCAACACGGCTATGAATGCGGTGGGCGGGATCGCGGGGATTTTTCTACATCCCACTGCGAAGCCGGCATCTCTGTCGAACCGCGGAATTGTTTTGACGATTACGGGGACCGCCGCGAGCCCCTCGATCAAGGCGAACATCGGGGCGATGCTGAAATAGTCTCGCGGCAAGCCATCAGAACGGTGCCGGCTGGCTGCTGTCGGCCGGCGACTTCCCGGATATAGAATTCGAATAAGTAAAGATCTTCCCTGCTCTATAAAACCGAGAATTCAGTGGCAGAGGGAACGTGTGTCTTCAGCAGAGGAATCCGAACAGATGATTGCAATGAGATGTGCGAAAGCGATTGCGGGCCCCGTGGCAACTGTTTCCCTGATTTGCATTGCCGCGCTTGCTCAGCAGCGCCAGTACACCGATCAAGACTATGCGAACGCCGAGAAGTTCATGGCCTACAATGTCAATCCTCTCGCCTACAAAGGCCAGGTGAATGCGCAGTGGCTCGACGACGATCGCTTCTGGTATCGCGAGGTAGACGAAAGCGGCACCAGCTACGTCATGGTCGATCCGGCAAAGGGATCACGCGGACCACTGTTTGACCAGGAGAAGTTAGCAACCGCGTTGAAGGTGGTGGCGAAGGGTGGGCCAGGACTGGATGCACGGCATCTGCAGCTTTCAGATATTTCGCTGAGCGACGACGACCACACGCTGACCTTCACGATGCACGGCGCGACCTACCAATGCACCCTGGATGCTAGATCTGATGCATGCAAAGTGATTTCTGGCGGGATGCCGGCACCGGGGCAGTCGCCGTTGCCGCCGATGACGCTTTCGCCGAATCAGAAGCTGGGCGCGTTCATTCGCGACTGGAATCTCTGGGTGCGCGACGTGGCTACGGGTGCTGAGACGCAACTGACAACCGATGGCGTGAAGGACTTCGGTTACGCCACTGACAATGCGGGATGGAAACACACGGATTCCGCGATCCTGCTTTGGTCGCCGGACTCGAGAAAGATTGCGACGTTCCAGCAGGATCAGCGGAAGGACGGCGAGATGTACCTCGTTCCGGTGACGAACACGCATCCGGAACTGAAGGCGTGGAAGTATCCGCTGGTTGGCGACAAGGATGTGACGATGATCGAGCGCGTGGTCATCGACGTAGACGCGCGCAAGGTGATCCGCTTGAAGATGCCGCCGGATCAGCATCGCTCGACGCTGTGCGACGACATCGCCTGCGACGGGGACACGTTTGCAGACGTGGAGTGGAGTCCCGATGAAAAGCACCTGGCGTTTGTGTCCACCTCGCGCGACCACAAGCAGGAGTGGGTGCGCGTGGCCGATGCCGAGACCGGCGATGTTCGCGAGGTCATGACGGACACTGCGCCGAAGTTCTACGAGAGCGGCAACGGCAAGATCAACTGGCACTATCTGCCAGAGTCGAACGAGATCTTGTGGTTCAGCGAACGCGACAACTGGGGGAATCTGTACCTCTACGACTTGACCACCGGCAAGCTGAAGAACCAGATTACGCAGGGTCCGGGGAACGTCACGCAGGTTCTGTATGTTGACGACAAGGCGCGAGTGATCTACTTCGTCGGTGTGGGCAAGGAGAAGGATCGCGATCCCTACTTTGAGCACTTCTACAGCGTGAAGTTCGATGGCACTGGCCTCAAGCTGCTGACGCCTGAGAACGCCGATCACCGCATCAAGGTGTCGCATGACGGGCGTTTCTTCACCGACACTTATTCGACCCCGACGCAGCCACAGGTGACAGTGGTGCGCGACGACGCGGGCAAGACCGTGATGGAAGTGGCAAAGCAGGATATTTCGAAGCTGACAGCAGCGGGATGGCAGCCTCTGACGCCCATCACCGTGAAGGGCCGCGATGGAAAGACTGACCTGTTCGGCTTTATGTTCAAGCCCACTCACTTCGATGCCTCGAAAAAGTACCCCATCATCAACTACGTCTATCCGGGACCGCAGATCGGGTCGTGTGGACCTCGCGACTTCCGCGCCGCACATGGAGACATGCAGGCGCTGGCCGAACTGGGATTCGTCGTGGTCTGCATCGATGGCATGGGAACACCGTTCCGCTCCAAGTCGTTTCACGAGGCGTACTACGCAGACCTCGGCGACAACACTATCCCCGACCAGATTGCTGGGATGAAGGAGTTGGCGCAAAAGTATCCGTTCATCGATCTCGATCGCGTAGGAATCTGGGGACACTCCGGTGGTGGCAATGCGACGGGCGCGGCCATGCTGCACTATCCGGAATTCTTCAAGGTGGGCATTGCCGAGAGCGGCAATCACGATCAGCGCGACTACGAAGATGACTGGGCGGAGAAGTGGGCAGGCATCGAGGTCAACAATCACGACGGTACCAGCAACTATGATTCGCAGGCCAATCAGAACTTCGCCAAGAATCTGAAAGGTCACCTGATGCTGGCGCACGGCACGATGGACGACAACGTGCCGCTCAACAATACCCTGCTGCTGGTAGATGCGCTGATCAAAGCGAACAAAGACTTCGATCTGGTTCTGCTTCCCAATATGCCACACGGCTACGGGCCGGATTCGCAGTACATGACGCGGCGGCGGTGGGATTACTTCGTTCGCTATCTTGCGGGAGACATTCCGCCGAAGGAGTACCAGATGAAGCCATACGGCGCCGCGATATCGGTGGTTCGTGGTGGCCCTGACTCGGCCGGTGATGATGAATAGCAGAGAGATTGGATCTCGATGTTAGGCTTGCAGGGAGATTCGAGGGTTACTTCATGGGGATGAGATTCCTTGCGGTATTTGTCGTGGGCGCGCTAGCGGCGCAGGGTGGGTTATCGGCACAGTCCGCGAACGCGAAGTTTGCGAAGCTCAGCGAGGATTTCATTCACGAGACGCTGGCACTTTCACCTTCGAGCGCATCGCAGGCCGGCTATCACAAGCACGTTGATCCGAAGACCGGCGAAACGATCGCCCTTGATTCTCTGCTCGATGATGTGAGCCCGGCGGGAATGGCAACGCAGCGCCGAGTGTATACGCAGTGGCGGGAGCGGTTCCACACGGAAACACCAGTTGCCTCACTCGGAGCCCAGGACGCGGCAGACTGGCGCTTGATCGATGACCAGATCGCGCTGAACCTGCTGGAACTCGAGCGCATCCAGAATTACAAACATAACCCGACTGTCTACGTAGAGCTTTTGGGCAGCGCACTGTTTCAGCCACTGACCGACGAGTACGCCGCAGAAGATGTGCGGCTGGGCGACGTGCTTTCACGCGTTGCTGCGACACCGAAGTTCCTTGAGCAGGCGCGAAGCGAACTGGTGGATGCCGATCCAATCTTCATCCGGGTCGCCGTCGAAGAAAACTCCGGCAACGTCGATTTAATCCAGGACACCATTGCCGCCGCCGTTGCGAAACATCCGGAACTGAAGGCGCGCTTTGACAAGGTGGCGCCGCCGGCGGTCAAGGCGCTGAAAGATTTCTCGCAATGGCTGCAGGCTGATCTCGCGAAACAGAAAACGGATCGAACCTGGCGGCTCGGCAAGGATCTTTACGCCGAGAAATTCCGCCTGGTGATGGAGACGGACGTCACGCCTGACCGGGTGCTGCAAGACGCCGAGCGCGAGTTCAGAAAGACGCGGGCTGAGATGCTCGAACTGGCGCTGCCGCTGCACAAACAGTACTACCCGGACCATGACGATCACGCGAGCCTGGGCCAGCAGGAGCGCGAGAATACGATCCTCAGCGAGGTGCTTAAGAAAATCGCCGACGACCATCCGAAACGCGATGACCTGATGCAGACCGCGAAAGATGATCTCGTCGGAATCCGTCAATTCATCATCGACAAAAAGATCGTCTCGTTGAAGTCACGCGACAACCTGAAGGTGATTGCAACACCCGAGTTCGAACGCGGAATCTACTCGGTTGGTGGATTCCACTCCGCCCCACCTCTCGACCCCAATGCTGAAGCAGAGTTCTGGGTAACGCCGATCAGTTCCAGTACGTCCGAGGCCAGCGCCGAATCGCGCCTGCGCGAGTACAACAACTGGGTGCTGAAGTGGCTTTGCATTCACGAGGCGCTTCCCGGCCATTATGTACAGGCCGAGCACGCCAATGAGATTCAACCCGTGACAAGGCGTCTGGTGCGAAGCCTCTATGGCAACGGCGCATACGTGGAGGGATGGGCGGAGTACATCGCGCAGGTGATGATGCAGCAGGGATTCGCGAACAGCGACCCGCGCTATCGCATCAGTTACCTGAAGGTGTGGCTGCGCGCGGTGGGCAACAGCATCCTCGACATCCGCATGCAGACCATGGGCATGACGGATGACGAGGCGATGCATTTCATGATGGATGATGCCTTCCAGACCCGAGCCGAAGCCGAAGGGAAACTGCAGCGAGCCAAGCTGAGCTCGACACAACTGCCTACCTATTACGTGGGCACAAGCGAATGGTGGCGGCTCCGCAAGGCGTACGAGACAGCGAAGGGCAAGGACTTTACGCTCGCTGATTTTCACGATCGCGCGCTGGATGCGGGTGCGCTCCCGGTGCCGTGGCTGAAGGACATTCTGCTACCGAAATAGCGCCTGACGACAAGATTCGCCGGTTTTGCTTCACGCCTCTGCTGTCGCCGATCGGGGGCAACGCGCGAAGCGAAAGGCGATTCAAACCAGATCATTCTCAATTCGCGGGGAACAAACGAATGAAGAAGCCAAGGCCCGCAGAACGCGCAGAGACGCCAACGATCCAACAACTGCCGATCGGCACGCGGAGCACTGGGTTTCGCAAAGAGAGCGACTCGATGGGCGCGGTGGATGTTCCAGCTGAACACTACTGGGGTGCCCAGACCCAGCGTTCTCTTGTTCACTTCGCGATTGGCGAAGACCGCATGCCGATCGAGGTGTATCGCGCTTATGGATATGTGAAAAAAGCAGCGGCACAGGTGAATGGCGAGATTGGCGCAATGCCTGCTTGGAAAGCCGGTCTGATCGCAATGGTTGCCGATGAGATAGCTGCCGGAGCGCTCGACGGGGAGTTCCCTCTCAGCGTTTGGCAAACCGGGTCAGGCACGCAGACCAACATGAATGTGAACGAGGTCATCAGCAACCGGGCCGTCCAGTTCGCGGGCGGAAAACTTGGCAGCAAGGATCCGGTTCATCCCAATGACGACGTTAATATGGGACAGTCGTCGAACGACACATTCCCGACAGCGATGCACATCGCGACGGTGCTTGCATTCGACAGGCATCTGATTCCCGCAGTCTCGGCCCTCAGAGACGCAGTCTGGGCGAAGGCCTACGAGTGGGTCGACGTGGTCAAGATCGGCCGAACCCACCTGCAGGATGCTACGCCCCTGACCGTCGGGCAGGAGTGGTCGGGATATGCGACACAGCTCCAAGACGCACTCCTGCTGATCAAAACATCAATGCAGGGACTGTATCGACTCGCGATCGGTGGAACGGCCGTCGGTACGGGCCTGAATGCGCCCGAGGGTTTCGGCGACAAGGTCGCTGCGAAGCTTGCAGACTTCCTGCATCAACCATTTGTTTCGGCGCACAACAAGTTTGCTGCGATGGCGTCGCTGGACGCAATCGTCGCGGCAAGTGCGGCGCTTCGTTCGCTGGCCGTTGTGCTGATGAAGATTGCGAACGATATGCGCTGGCTGGCTTCGGGACCGCGCGCAGGTCTGAGCGAACTCGTCCTGCCATCAAACGAACCGGGAAGCTCGATCATGCCCGGCAAGGTAAACCCTACGCAGCAGGAGGCGATGCTGATGGTGTGCACGCAGGTGATTGGCGAGGACACAGCCGTCGCGTTCGCCGGCGCGCAGGGAAACTTTGGAATTGAATACGATGCGGCCGATGGTGATCCGGAACGTGCTGCACTGCGCGCGAATCCTGGGCGATGCCTGCGTGCAGTTCAGGAAGTTCAGTGTGGAGGAAGTCACGCTCAACGGCGAGCAGATCGCAGACAATGTTCGAAACTCCCTGATGCTGGTCACCGCCCTGAGTCCCCTCGTCGGTTACGACAATGCCGCAAAGATCGCGCATCGTGCTCTTGAGCAGAAAATCAGCCTACGCGATGCGGCGGTAGGCGGCGGTTTCATCACGGCGGAAGAGTTCGACCGCGCCGTTGACCCGCGAAAGATGGTCGGCGATCCGCGACGGGATCTTGGTATTCGGAGTTAGTAGAGGACCGAATCCGTCCTGCGCCCCGAATCCCTGTCATTTCTGACAGTTCCCATCATTCCCGGCTTTGCATCAGATGCTGCTACCAGGGTCGGCCGAATCTCGACTTCAGAATCGCGGGAGACTAGTCAGAGGAGACGTCACCTGCATCCTACTCATCAATATGGTTCTACAAGCGACAGTCGCGAGCAGCCAGCGTATTGCCGGAAGAGCAGAAGCGAATAGCCTCGAGTCCTGGGTGGTAAGAAACGCAGGTTGGTTCGCTCTGGCAATCACGGTTGCTGCTTTTGCGCTGCGAGTCTATTACGCCATATCCTGCTACCTGAACCCGCAGGAAGCGCATCACTTTCTGGCCGCCAGAACACCACAGACACTGCACGGCGCATATGAGGCGGTGCGCTCGCTCGACATTCCGTCTTTGTCTGTCCTTGCTCTGCATTGGGTGACCCTTTTCGGGCGAACGGAACTTGTCCTGCGAATGCCGGGTCTCCTCAGCGCCAGCTTGGCTCTCTGGTTTGCATTTGCATGGATGCGCCGCATCCTGGGAGAGCTACCGGCGCTCGGCGGTCTCCTCTTCCTGGCAGTGTCTCAGTCGGCAATCACCGCTGCTGCGCAGATCGAGCAGTTCGGCCTCCTGGTTCTTTTTGTCTGCGCTGCGCTCTATGCGACGGAACGCGCGTTCGACCAAGCCTCATCCCGCTGGGCAATCGTACAGGCATTGCTATTGGCTTGCGCTCTTCTGACTCATTACGTCGCCATCCTCGTTGTCGTAGCACTCGGCCTCTATGTGTTGATTCGCTGCCGTGTCGAGCGCGCTCCACGAGGAATGCGGATAACGTTTGTGGCAATCCAGGCCGGACTGATACTGGAAGCAGCCTTCCTGTACTTCCATTTTGTCCGGCACTCCAGAACCCTTGTGAATATGAGCAGTTCCTTCTATCACAAAGAAGCGGAATCGCTATTCGACTACTGGTGGATGTCGATGTGCAGGACATTCACCTTCCTCATTGGTTTCGGGAACACTTGGAGTCACAAAATCGCGATTCTCATGTTCTGCATCTTTGCAGCGGGAGTCACGGCGTTGTTGGTCGGACGGGTGAAGGAAGGACGCATCAATGCTCTCCTGATCGTCTCTCCGTTTGTGATTGGATTTGCGGGCGCATTGCTGCATCTTGCACCATTTGCCGGCACTCGACACCAGGCGTACCTGCTGCCCTTCTTCGCGGCTGGTCTGGGAGCCGCTCTGACGTGGGTGCCGCGCGGCAGGGCTGTAACGGTGTTGCTGCTGGCTGCTGTCTGCGCCACCGTGTGGGCCGCGACGAATAAGGTGGATCACGCTTCCCACGCAAGCGATATCGACCCGCGTGTCTTCCCGACCAGCGATATGAGCGCCGCGCTCGATTACATCAGTCAGTCCGTTCCCGCGGGAGCACCATTGTTCGTCGACGAAGAGACGCGCGATGAATTGTCGTACTATTTCGGACGGGACGATAGAAGCCTGAGCAGCTTTGACCGCAACATCGGTAACGATGAAGTTTTGAGGGGGCACCGCATTATCTCCTCTTCAGGAGGCTCCTGGTCGTTCGACCTCGATCACCCGCTGGCGCAGGTAAGGAAAGCCGCAGAAGAGCTCGGCGTACCGGCCCGTACTCCAATATGGATCGTGTCGGTGCTTTGGCCGTATCAGGAACCGCTCTCCGCGCACATTCCGGCGGAAAGCATTCGCAACGGTCGAACTTTCGGGGCGATCAGCGTGATACAGACCGAACTCGAATAGGCCGGGCCAGAGCTCTCGCGTGAAGGACGCAGGCAGCCAGGTCCGCTGCCATTGAAATCTTCGGAACAGATCGTTTCCCAATATTGAATCCTGTCTGATCTCGACCCATCTACTGATCAGCACGAGGCGAGGGGCGGCAGAGATGACAGCCCCAAGAATTCCTTCAAACGTTTAACACAGAAAAGGGGCAACAAGATGGGCAAGCTCAAAGGCAAAGTGGCGGTCATCACCGCCGCCACATCCGGCATGGCGCTCGCCACAGCGAAACTCTTCGTCGAGGAGGAAGCCTACGTCTTCATCACTGGTCGCCGCCAGGAAAAGCTCGATGAGGCCGTGAAGCTCATCGGCAAGAACGTGACGGGCGTGCAAGGCGACGCCGCAAACCTTGCCGACCTCGATCGTCTCTATGACACGGTTAAGCGCGAGAAAGGTAAGATCGACATCCTGTTCGCCAGCGCCGGATTCGGTGAGTTCGCGAAGCTGGAAGAGGTCACCGAGAAGCACTTCGACAAGACCTTCGATCTCAACGTTCGCGGAACGGTCTTCACCGTGCAGAAGGCGCTTCCTCTCTTCAACGACAACGGCTCTATCATTCTTAACGGCTCTATTGCCAGCATCAAGGGTTTTCCGACATTCGGCGTCTACAGCGCCAGCAAGGCTGCGGTTCGCTCGTTCGCCCGTACCTGGCTCCTGGAGCTCAAGGATCGCGGAATCCGCGTGAACGTCCTTAGTCCCGGCACCATCGACACGCCGATCCTCGATCCCCTTGGAGACGACGCGAAGAAGTTCTTCAAATCCCAGATTCCACGCGGCGAGCTGGGACGCCCGGAGGAGATCGCGACTGTCGCTCTTTTTCTCGCCTCCAGCGATTCCAGCTTCGTCAACGGCGTCGAGCTCTTCGTCGACGGTGGTACCGCTCAAGTCTAACTGCAAGGGTTGAGATTTCAGCAGTCTTCGCCTAATCTTCGCTCTTCGGCTATAATCTTTCAATGGATTTTCAGTTGGTGACCAGCTACAAGCCTCGTGGCGACCAGCCCCGCGCCATCGAGGAGCTGATGCAAGGTCTCAGTGCCGGCGAGAAGCACCAGGTGCTGCTGGGTGTGACCGGCTCGGGCAAGACCTTCACCATGGCCAAGGTGATTGAGCAGTCGAACCGGCCTGCGCTGATCCTCGCGCACAATAAGACGCTGGCCGCGCAGCTCTATCACGAGTTCAAGCAGTTCTTCCCCGGCAACGCGGTCGAATACTTCGTGAGCTACTACGACTACTACCAGCCGGAGGCATACATCCCGGCGGGCGACCTCTATATCGAAAAAGAAGCGACGATCAACGAAGAGCTGGACAAGCTGCGGCTCTCGGCGACGCGGTCGTTGTTTGAGCGGCGCGATGCCATTATCGTGAGTTCGGTGAGCTGCATCTACGGTCTCGGATCGCCGGAGGCCTACTACGGCATGTTGCTGCTGCTCGAAAAAGGCCAGCGCATCAGCCGAAAAGACATCACGCGGCGGCTGGTCGAGATTCTCTACGAACGCAACGATGCGGACTTCCGTCGCGGAACTTTTCGCGTGCGCGGCGACATCATCGAGGTATTCCCGACCTACGACGAATCGGCGTATCGCATCGAGCTTTTCGGCGATGAGATTGAGTCGCTGGCGCAGATCGATCCCCTCTTCGGCACGGTCAAGCAGAAGTATTCGCGGCTGCCGATTTACCCCAAGAGCCACTACGTGGTGCAGCCGGAGCGCAAAGCACAGGCAATCGACTCGATTGTCACAGAGCTCAATGAGTGGGTTACCTATCTCGAGGCCGAAGGCCGGATGGTTGAGGCGCAGCGCGTCCACCAGCGCACGCGGTTCGATCTCGAGATGATCAAGTCGATGGGCTACTGCCACGGCATTGAGAACTACTCGCGTCACTTCTCAGGGCGCTTGCCGGGAGAGCCTCCGCCAACGCTGCTCGATTATTTTCCGCGCGATTTTCTGCTGTTTGTGGATGAGAGCCACGCGACCATTCCGCAGGTACACGGCATGTGGCACGGCGACCGAAGCCGCAAGCAGAATCTGGTCGACTATGGATTCCGCCTGCCCTCGGCGATGGACAATCGGCCGCTGAAGTTTGATGAGTTTGAGAATCGCATCCATCAGACGATCTATGTCTCCGCCACGCCGGGGCCTTATGAACTGACGCGGTCAGCGGGAGTCGTGGTCGAACAGGTGATCCGCCCAACAGGTCTCGTCGATCCCGAGGTGGAGATTCGTCCAGTGAAAGGACAGATCGACGACCTGCTCGGCGAGATTCGCGATCGCGCCAAGCGCGGCGAGCGCGTGCTGGTGACGACGCTGACCAAGCGCATGGCCGAGGATCTGGCCGGCTATTACACCGAGGTGGGCGTGCGCTGCCGCTACATGCACTCGGAGATTGAAACGCTGGAGCGCGTGAAGCTGCTCGCCGGGCTGCGCAAGGGCGAGTTTGATGTGCTGATCGGCATCAACCTGCTGCGCGAAGGCCTGGATCTTCCCGAGGTCTCGCTGGTGGCGATTCTGGACGCGGATAAGGAAGGATTCCTGCGGTCGACGGGGTCGCTGATCCAGACCATGGGCCGTGCCGCACGCCATCTCGAAGGCCGTGCAGTTCTCTACGCTGACCGCATGACCGACTCGATGAAACAGGCCATCGGCGAGACCGATCGCCGCCGAGCAATCCAACGCGCATACAACGAGGAGCACGGCATCACGCCGCAGTCGATCATCAACAAGATGGACATGGGGCTGGCGCAGATCCTCAAGACCGAATATGGCGAGATCGAAGTGGAAGAGGCGGTTGGGCTGCCGGAGTTCACTTCGCAGGCCGACGTCGATGCGTTCCTCACCAAGCTCGAAACAGAGATGCGCGACGCGGCGCGCAAATTCGAGTTTGAGAAGGCAGCCAAGCTGCGCGATTCCATCAAGGAACTGCGGGAAAAGGAATTTCTTTTCGGGTGAGGCTGGAGGAGTTCACAGCCCCAGTTTCTGCCAAACGCCCTCTGTGATGCAGTCCTTAATGGCTCTCAATGTGATGTACCTCCACCGGTGGTGTGAGGCAGATCACATGTCAGAAGCCTAAAATGATTAAGAATAGCCTCGTTACAGCGGGTTCCGGCTGGTGAAAGGCGAAGCGACAAGGCTAAGTGGTTTTGCCCCTTGAGGGAAAGCCCCTTGCAGGCCACTCACGATACCACACACTTAACTGGAAAACCGCTCTGGATTCCCCTAAGGCATTAGTCCTGGGTGCGAGAATCAGAGATGGAGCTCTGATGGCAACGTTTGGAAGTCTCTCTCTTCTCATCGCTTTAGCGCTGGCGGCTTATAACCTCTTTGCCGGCGGCGGTGGCGCTGAGGTTGCTGGCAACCGGCCAGCCCGCCCCGATTGCACCAGAGCGGCTGGCCGATACGGCTCGCCGGGCCGGAATAGCCGCGTTCGTAGCGGTGACGGCAGCGGCGTTTGCGCTGGTTTGGTCGGTTTTCACCAACGATTTTTCGATCACCTACATCATGGAGCACTCGAACCGGGCACTCCCCGCAGCCTACAAGTTTGCGGCGCTGTGGAGTGGTCAGGAAGGTTCGCTGCTGCTCTGGTGCTGGCTGCTGGCAACCTACGGATTCGTACTGCGGCTGCGGCACAAGACTGACGTCAAGCTCTATGCCTATGCCGGGACAATCCTGGCAGGCATACAGGTGTTCTTCCTTGCGGTAGTGAACTTTGCGGCACCACCATTTGCGCTACTCAAGGGCTCGCTTCCCGCAGATGGCAATGGACTTAATCCCCTGCTCCAGTATCCGGAGATGGTGATTCATCCGCCCATGCTCTACCTGGGCTATGTCGGATTCTCGGTGCCGTTTGCGTTCGCTCTCGGCGCGCTGATGATGCGGTATCCCGGCGAGAAGTGGATCAAGATCACGCGCACCTGGACGATGGTGACCTGGCTGTTTTTGACGGGCGGCATCTTCCTCGGCATGCATTGGGCTTATGCGGTTCTGGGTTGGGGCGGCTACTGGGGCTGGGACCCGGTGGAGAACGCTAGCTTCATGCCGTGGCTCACGGGTACGGCGTTTCTGCACTCGGTGATGATGCAGGAAAAGCGGGGCATGATGAAGAGCTGGAATGTCTGGCTCATCTTCTCCACCTTCCTGCTGACGCTGCTGGGAACGCTGCTGACGCGCGCGGGGTTGGTGAGTTCGGTGCACGCGTTTGCGCAGTCGTCGATCGGCACATGGTTCATGGTCTTCATGGGGATCGTGCTCGCGGTGTGCATTTTTACCTACATCCTGCAGCGCAACCACCTGCAGGCCGAGCACCAGCTCGAGTCGCTGGTGAGCCGCGAGTCGAGTTTCCTGTTCAACAATCTTGTGCTGCTGACGGCGTGCTTCGTGATTCTGTGGGGTACGCTGTTCCCGATCCTGAGCGAGTATGTCGAGGGCAGCAAGGTTACGGTAGGCGCACCGTTCTACAACCGGGTCGCGATTCCGATCGGGCTTTTCCTTCTGTTCCTGACGGGCGTCGGTCCGCTTCTGCCTTGGCGATCCACTTCGCTGCGGGCTGTTCGTCGCAACTTTGTGGTGCCGATCATAGCTCTGTGGGCAATGGTGATCGTCTGCTTCGCGGCGGGCGTTCGGCCATGGAAAGATGGCGCCTTCGATCCGGGCAATTTCTACGCGATGATAGCGTTTGCGCTTTCAGCCAGCGTGATGGCGGCGATTCTGTCTGAGTTTTTCCGTGGTGCGGGAGTGATCTCAAGGCAGACAGGGAAAAACCTGGCTGCCTCGATGTACCTGCTGACCCGTCGGAACACGCGGCGCTACGGCGGATACATCATCCACATCGGCGTGGTGATTGTGGTCATCGGGCTGGCCGGTGCGGCCTTCAATCGCAACACCGAACAGGAACTGGCACTGCATGACAAGATGAGCGTCGGTCCCTACACGCTCGAATGCGTCGGGTTCACGCAGGACTCGAACGCCAACTACAACTCTGACTACGCGCTGCTTGATGTCTATAGAAACGGCAAGAAGCAGTTCCAGATGGCGCCCGAGAAGCGCGTCTACCTGGCGAGCCAGCAGCCGCAGACCATGGTTGCGGTGCACTCGGTGCCGAGTTGGGATTTGTACGTGGTCTACGAAGGCACGAATCCCGATACCGGTCAGCCGATCATCAAGGCCTTCCTGAATCCTCTTGTCAGTTGGATCTGGGCAGGTGTGGTGCTGATTGTGTTGGGAACATTTGTGGCGCTGGTTCCGAGCCTCACGCCGGCGACTGCTACGCTCCGCGTCCCGGCCGCGCAACCGGCGCATGCTGAACCAGTTTTGAAGGGTGGCGATTGAGATGCCAACTCCGTTGAGTTTGAAGTATTGGAAAAGAGCCGTTCAGGCCGGAGCGCTCGCTGTCGCGGTTTGCTTCTCGCTGGGAGCGAGCGATGCGGGTGCGCGCTACGACAAGCTGAACCACCAGATGATGTGCAGTTGCGGCTGCGGGCAGGTTCTGGGCGAGTGCAACCATGTGGGCTGCCCTACTTCGCCAGTGCAGTTGGCGGAGTTGCGCACTGCAATCAATGCGGGGTATGACCGACCAGCAGATCTTCGACAGCTTCGTGGCAAAGTATGGCGCCACGGTGCTGGCTGCGCCAACGACGCATGGTTTTGACCTGGTGGCGTGGATCGCGCCGTTCGCCGTGTTTGCCGCAGCGCTTCTGGGGACGATTCTGCTGGTGCGGCACTGGTCTGTCGGCAAGAAAGACGCTGTACAAACGCCCAGCACGCCGGAGATGGATGCAATCCACGAACGCATTCGTCGCGAAACCGGCAGCGAAGGAGGGTATTGAGCGATGAGCGAGACACTTGGATTGGCTCTTGGCTGCCTGATGGCGATGGTGCTGTTTCTCTATACCTTCTGGCCCGAGAACGCATTTGCGAGCCAGCGGCAGAAAACGCGGCTCGATTATCTCGAGGAGCGCAAGGAGCAGCTCTACGAAAATCTTGCGCGATCTGAACTTTGAATATCGCGCCGGGAAATATCCTGAAGAGGATTTTCAGGCGCAGCGCACGCAACTTGAAAACGAGACGGCGCAGTTGCTGGCTGAAATGGAATACCTGCAGCAGCACAGCTTAGGAATTAGAGGATAAGGACTCCGACAAAGACCATGAAATCGATGAAGACTTTTTTGTATGCGGCCGTTGTGAGCTTTCTTTTTGCGGGCGCAATGGCGCAGGCCGCACAGTTGACGGGAACGGTAACAAACAAGACGACAGGCAAGCCGGCCAGCGGTGATCCCGTGGTGCTGGTTGAGCCCATGACGGGTATGACCGAGGTGGCGCATACCACCGTCGACGGCAAGCGGCCACTACACGCTCAACCGGCCCACCAACGCGCCGGCACTGGTAAAAGTGACTCACCAGGGCGCCGAGTTCTTCGCGGATGCACCGCAGAGCGGGACGGTACCCGATATTGCCGTCTACGACGTGGCGACCAAGGTGGATGGCGTCTTTATTGAAGCCGACGTGCTGGAACTCGAAGTCGCCAATGGCCAGTTGCATGTGATCGAGCGCTACTTCGTGCACAACACCAGCATGCCGCCGCGCACGCAGTGGAGTCCGAAAAGCTTTGAGGTCGCGCTGCCGGCGGAGGCGATCGTAGAGTCGGCGCAAGGTCAGCGACCCAGCACCGGCAGCCTGCCCACCACGCTGAAACTTCAGCCCAATGGACCCAAGGGGCACTACGCATTCAACTTCCCCATCCAGCCGGATGAGGGCGACAAGGATACACAGTTCAACATCAGCTACACGATTCCCTACAGCGGATCATTCACGTTTCGTCCCCAGGTGACGCTGAGCACACAGAGCGTCGGAGTGTTGCTACCGAAGAGCATGACGTTCACACCGGGAGCTGGCACAGTATTCGCGCCGATCAACCAGGACCCGAACATCCAGACGTTTGTGGCGAAGAATGCGACCCCGGGCAAAGCATTGGAGTTTACGGTTTCCGGCACGGGATCAATGCCGCGCGAAGATCAGGGCGCAGCAGGTCCTGGCGGTCCAGAAGCTGCTGCTCCTGGTGGCGGCCAACCTGGCGGCGGCATCGGCGAGCCCATCAACACACCCGATCCGCTGAGCAAGTACAAGTGGTGGATTCTCGGCGGACTGGCGCTGGTCTTCGTAGCGGCTGCGGCTTTCCTGCTGCGCAAACCTGCTGGAGCGCCGGGTGTGCCTGTCGCACAAGTGCAAAGCCCGAGTGTGGTGGCAACGCCGGTGTATTCCGCTTCGCACGTAGCATCTCCCGCATCGAAGAACGGCGCGCTCTTGAGTGTGCTGAAGGATGAACTTTTCGCGCTGGAGAGCGAGAAGCTGACCGGTGTAGTATCACCGGCCGAATATGCGGAAACCAAGGCGGCGCTGGAGATCGTCTTGAAGCGCGCGCTGAAGCACAACTAGGCCCGCACGATTTCCAAAATCTGGCGCTCGCTCATCATCGATGGGCGAACGCTATCTCTTTCCCACTTCCCATTCCCCATTCTCTGTTCCCTGTTTCTCTGCTGCCTTGTATGCTTCGGAGATGAAGACCGTTCTTCGCACGCTGCTTTATCTCGCCCTCATTGTCTGGATTGGCGCCGAAATATTTTTTCCTGTGGTTGCCGCGGTCACGTTCGGCTCTCTTCCCGGCGCTACCCACACTGCCGGTTCGATCGTCGGTGAGTTGCTCCGAATCCTGCATGGCATGGGAATTGTTTGCGGACTTGTGTTGCTGGCTTTGATGGCTCTGGCTCCGGCCTGGAACATCTATAAGCCGCATTCGGTGCTTGCGCCCATGGTGCTGGTTGTCCTGATGCTTGGCTGCACGGCATACTCGCAATACGCAATCATTCCAGCGATGGAGCGCGACCGCGCCGCGGCTGGCGGAGCGATTGATACAACCGACATCCGTAACCCGACGACCATCCACTTCAATAAGCTGCATGACCGCAGCGTTTACGTGGAAGCTGCGATTCAGTTGTTTGGCATGGCAACCGTCGTGCTGGTGGCAAGGGCAGAGTCAACGCGCGTGTAGGAGTTTGGATGGGGCGTGAAGCGATTTGTGCATGCCTATGGAGCGGGGCTAAGACCACTGTGAAGGCGCTCATCGAGCCGCCGGAGTTAATACTGCGCGGAGAGACGCGGCGCAAAGTACCCTTCGCAAAAATGAAACAGGTGAGAGCCGACGGAGACTGGCTTCGATTTACGTTCAAGGACGAATCTGTCGCACTGGAACTTGGCAGCGGGTTGGCTGCGAAGTGGGCCGAAGCGCTTTTGAAGCCTCCGCCAACGCTCGCGAAGAAGCTTGGCATCACGCCGGAGACAACGGTTCGCATGATCGGGCCAGTAGATGATGCAGCGTTGAAAGACGCACTTGCCGGCGCAAAGGAGGTCTCTCAGCGCAAGGGCGAGTTGATTGTGGCCCGCGTGGATACGCCAGCCGATCTGAGTGCAGCGTTAAGGAAGGCCGCGGATCAGCTCAAGTCCGGTGTGCCCATCTGGTTTATCTACCGCAAAGGCCCGGGACATCCGCTGAATGAAAACCATGTGCGGGATTCTGCGTTGGCCAGGGGTATTGTGGACACAAAAATCGCGGCGGTGTCGGCTGAGTTCTCCGCCCTGCGGTTTGTGAAGCGGCGCGGCTAAAAGTCCACGTCCTGCAGTCAGTCTCGCCTCGATGGCCGCTCCGCATTCCCATTCCCTTATTGTTACTGTTCTCAATTCCCTGCATTCCGCTCTTGTATCATCGTAGAGGCCCTGAAGCGCGCAAAGTATCGTGCAGGGGCGCCATCGGAAACACATGAAAACTGGCATTATCGGCCTGCCGCAGGTGGGCAAGACATCGTTATTCAAGATCCTCACCAAAGCCAAGCTGGAAGATCGCGGCTACTCCAACCCACGTGAAGCGCACATCGGCGTCGCGCGCGTGCCCGACGAGCGGCTCGATAAGCTCTCCGCGCTCTACTCCCCGAAAAAGACAACCCATGCCTCGGTTGAGTTTGTCGACGTAGCGGCCATCGGCCAGGAGGCGCTGAAAGAAACCGCCTTCCTTACCAGCCTGCGCAACGTTGACGCGCTGATTCATGTGCTGCGCGCATTCGAAGACGATTCGATTCCGCACGTCGGCCCGATTGATCCTCTGCGCGATGTGAAGAACGTCGAATTCGACCTGATGATCAGCGATCTGACGCAAGTGGAAAAGCGGCTTGAGCGCCTTGAAAAAGACTTAAAGAAAGGCCGCACCAGCGAACTGGAGCGGGAGCAGGCTCTGCTTTTGCGCTCAAAAGAAGCGCTCGAGAAAGAACAGCCGATTCGCGAACTTGAGATGACGCCGGAGGAAAAGAAGCTCATCAAGGGATTCATGTTCCTCTCACAAAAGCCTGTTTTGTATGCAGTTAATATCGGCGAGAGCGGCACGCTTGGCGATGATCTCAACGCAGCTGTGGAACGCTACAAGCTGACCGAAGTTGCACAACGCCCGAACGCGGGAGCGACGGCTATCTGCGGCAAAGTCGAAGCGGAATTGGCTGAGATGGATGAGGCCGAGGCGGCTGATTTCCTGTCGAGCTACGGGCTGCACGAAAGTGGCCTCGTGCGGTTGATCCGCAAGAGCTATGAGCTGCTGGGGCTGATCAGCTTCTTTACCGCGGGCGAAGATGAGTGCCGCGCATGGACAATTCCAGCGGGGTCGAAGGCACCGCAGGGTGCCGGTGCGATTCACTCCGATCTCGAACATCACTTCATTCGCGCCGAGACGATTCGGTGGGACAACCTCCTCGCGGCCGGCAGCGAAGCGAATGCGCGCGCGCTGGGTACGTTGCGCCTTGAGGGCAAAGAGTACGTGGTGCAAGATGGCGATGTAATGCACATCCGGCACAGCGGGTAGCGCAATTCCTGAGCAGCCTCAATTTCCAAGCCGTACACTCAAGTCAACGCGACCATCAGGGAGCGGCGACCTTCGATACCACCAAAACTCGACTGCAACTCAGGAATTGCCCTAAGGTAAGCAAGAATGCTCAAACTCTCAGTGGCCCTTGGCGTACTGGCCGCGCTTGCGGATGTCGCCGGCGGCCTGGTGCTGGTGCGGGCTCGCGGCATCGAACGCTACCTGCGCTATTTTGTCGCGCTGGGCGCGGGCTTCCTGATGGCGGTCGCCCTGCTCGAAATGACCCCGGAGAGCCTCAAGCTCAACCCTGTGCTGGGCCCGATGCTGATCATGGTCGGCTACTGCGCAGTGCACCTGCTTGAACACACGATCAATTCGCATTTCCACTACGGAGAAGAGACGCATCACGACGAGTTCGTCTCAGCGCGCACGGGCTACTCCGTGCTCGGCGGTCTGAGCGTTCATGCGCTCTTCGACGGTGTGGCGATTGGCTCGGGATTTGTGGTGAACAGCGCCCTCGGCTGGCTGATTTTTCTCGCGGTGTTTCTGCACAAGGCGCCCGAGGGCTTCACGATGGCCTCCGTGATGCTGGCCAGCGGACGCAGCCGAACGGCAGCATTCTACTCGGCGGTTATGCTTGCGGCCGCAACGATCGTCGGGGTTTTGGTAATTGAACTGGTGCCAAGTTGGTTGCCATACGGACTACCCGTCTCAGCAGGCGTAGCGCTTTACGTTGGCGCGAGTGACCTTGTGCCGGAGGTCAATCGTGAGCCCGGCATACGCATGGCGCTGGTGTTCTTTCTCGGCGTCGTGGGATTCCTGTTGATGCGTTCGGCATTGCCGGCGCTGTAAGCCAGCGCCGCGTCAATCGAAGGAAGTGACCGGAACGGCTCGGCGGAAGCCGAATCTAGTCCGATAGAGCCGGGCAAGCAGGCGGCCGTAGTCGATGGCGACCTTCATATTGGCCTTGCTGGCGCCTCGATAGCGCTGCCCGAATTCGAAGGGAACTTCGCGCACCGAGGAGATGCGCGCGCGGACGAGGATTTCGAGCAGCAGTTTGAATCCGGACTGCTGGAACGGGATGTCAACCAGGCAATCTCGGCGGACAAAGAAGAAGCCCGACATGGGGTCTTTGGCGCGCAGTCCAACCCGTTGAATCGGCCACGTGGCCCACACCGCCGCTGCTGAGAGCAACTTGCGTACGGGGTTCCACTGCCCCAGGCCACCGCCTGGCGTGTAGCGGCTGCCAATCACAAGATCGCACCCTGAGAACATCGCGGCGCTAAGTTCCCGCAGCAACTCCGGAGGATGCTGCAAGTCAGCATCCATGACGCCGACGATGGATGCATCGGTATTTTCCCAGCCGTGAAGAACTGCGCCCGAGAGGCCTCGCTGGCCCTTGCGTACTAAAAGGCGTACGCGCGGATCCTGCTGCGTGATGGCGGAGACGATTTCGGCTGTACCGTCACAACTATCGTCGTCCACGATCAGGATCTCGTAGTCGAAGTTCAGCGGATCGAGGACGGCGCGGACACGCTCGAGCAGAGTCGCAATGTTGGCGGCCTCGCACAACGTTGGAATCGCAAGCGCCAGCTTCTGCTGAAAGCAGGTGGCTGCCAGTCCTCGGAGATCAGGAGTCGTTGCCTCGCCGAGTGCAACCCGAATTGGTCGAATTGGAGCTGAAAGCATGAGAGACGTCTACGGAGTATAGACGGATCGAGCTACGGGCGTGTACTCAAAAAAATGGGACTCTGCTCGATTCCAAGGTACGGTCGCGTCAAATTTGTGATTACCTAAAATAAAGAGTTTAATTGAACACGTAGGCAGTGGTCTCGACTATAGTCGGCTAAACGCCTTTTGAGCTCGTCCAATAACAATAGGGCCCCCTCCCGGGGTGGCGTCCTTTTTTCGCTGGGAGGCGGTTTTAAAAGGTTTACGGTCGCCCGAAGGTTACTCTCTCGCCCTTCGCCTGAATGCAAGAGGATCGCGCTCTCCCTGCTCACGGGAAATTTGAAATTGGATTGTAAGAGCTGAATAGTTTGAAAAATAGTCGCAAGCGCAATTTACTGCTGGTCCTCGCTTTCTCACTTGTGGCGATGGCAACGATGGGCTATCACCCAGGAATCGAAGATGACGGCGTTTATTTGACCGCCATCAAAAGCGACCTCAACCCGGCACTCTATCCTCACGATGCGCCGTTCTTCCGTGTCCAGTTGCAGGCGACACTCTTCGACAAATGGGTCGCAGCGTTTGTGCACTTCACTCACATGCCGATATCGGCGGCAGAACTACTGTTCCAGTTTTCTTCGATTCTGCTTATCATTCTGGGGTGTTGGAGCATTGCGCGGGTTCTGTTCGAAGACGAACGCGTTCAGTGGGCCGGAGTTGCGCTTACCGCGGCTATGATGACGCTGCCGGTGGCGGGCACGGCCCTTTACCTTGCCGATCAGCATCTGCACCCGCGCAATGTCGCCACCGCGCTCGTGCTCCTGGCGGTTTCCCGAATCCTGATAGGCAAGCGCTGGCAGGCAGTTCCGCTTCTCCTGCTCTCCTTTGTGCTCCACCCCATCATGGCGGCGTTGGGCATCTCCTTCTGCTTCTTCCTGTCCATGGCAATGTTGGACCCCGTGCATGTCTGGCTGCGCTCGCTGCGTGACTCTCTAGCGGCAGCCGTTCCGCTTGGCTGGATATTTGAATCCCCTACCCCCATCTGGCACCGAGCCCTGCAAACCCGAAGCTACTACTTCCTTTACAGCTGGACCTGGTATGAGTGGCTAGGGGCGCTCGGGCCGCTGTTCCTGTTCTGGTTGCTGTGGCGCTTCGCGCTCAAGCGAGGCGAGACGATGCTGGCCCGCTTTGCGCTCGGGATTTTTTCCTATGGCGTGTTCCAGCAGGCTGTTGCCATGATCGTCTTGAAGTCACCCGCGCTGGTGCGGCTCACGCCCATGCAGCCGATGCGCTTTTTGCATCTCATTTATTGCTTCCTGACGCTTGTCGGCGGGTGTCTGCTGGGCAAGTATCTGCTGAAGACCAGTACCTGGCGCTGGGCGGCTTTCCTGCTCGTCATCAATGCTGGTATGTTTGCCTCCCAGCGCGCTCTCTACAGCGGCAGCGAGCACATCGAGTTTCCCGGAAGGCAATCAGCTAATCCGTGGCTCCAGTCGTTCGCCTGGATTCGCGAGAACACCCCCATCGACGCTTACTTTGCGATGGACCCAAATTATCTTGCGTCACCAGGCGAGGACTATCACAGCTTTCGTGCACTCGCTGAGCGTAGCCAACTGGCCGACATGGTCAAGGACACCTCCGTTGTGACCCAGGTACCCGAGCTTGGTCCGGCCTGGGAACGACAGGTAGACGCCACGGCTGGTTGGCAAAACTTCAAGCTCGCCGACTTTGAGCGACTGAAGACGGATTTGGGGGTTGACTGGGTGATCGTTTCCTATCCGCAGCCAGCCGGTCTGTCTTGCCAGTGGCACAATGCGTCGCTCTCGGTCTGCCGCATCCCCTGAAGTTCCCGGTAATCAACAGCGAATCTTCACCGTGGTTTTGCGCCTTGAGGGTCAGTGCGCCAGAATGAAAGTGTGGTTCTCTCTGGCGCGGGTCTTGAAAGATGCTGAATCTTACGCAGAGGTTGATTCTCGGCTGCGTCGTGATCGCCGCCCTCGGCGTGTGGCTGGTAGCTGCCACCCATCGTGCTTTGGCTGCCTCCGGGCAACTGCGTCTTGCCATCGCACTGCTCATCTCCCTCGTCCTGGTCGAAGTGGCGACCGTCATGCTGGTGCTGCATCCCATCCGGATGCTGGCCAACGATGCCCGCAAGATCGCGCAAGGCAACCTTGAACATCGCGTGGAGTGGGGCGGACACGACGGCCTCGGTGTAATTGCAGCCGAGCTGAATCGCATCGCCGTGCGGCTTCGCGATCTTCGCGACAGTGAGGCCGGCCGCCGGCAGATGGAGTTCCAGCTCTCCGACGCCGTATTGCAATCTATCTTCGAGCCCATTATTGTCACCGATGCCAAGGGCCACATCCTCAAGCTGAACCAGGCTGCCGCAGATGTGCTGGGCGAAGCTGCGAGCGATCGTTTGGCTCTTACGAACACGCCCGGCGGGGACAAGATTCTGAGCGCGATCCGCGATGCCATCTCCATGCAGAAACCCGTTGCGGCCGAGGGCGAAGCAGCCATGCTGCCCACCCGAATCGGCAAGCAATCGCGCAGCTATCGTCTGCGCACCACCCCGATGCGCGATTCCGATGGTCGCCTTCTGGGGACGGTCACAACGCTGGAAGATGTGACTACCCTGCAGGATACCGATCGCTTCAAGACGCAATTCATCTCGGTGGCCAGCAAGAAATTGCGTGATCCCCTCTTGCAACTGCGTCGGGGCCTGTACGCGCTGAGACACGGATATGGAGGCGAGTTGCTGCCGTTGCAAACCGAATTGATCGTGGAGGCCAGCAACGAAGCGGAAAAACTAAGCGACTTGATGTCCGACTTGATCGAGGTGTCCGAACTTGACACCGGCAAGCGCGAATTGCAGCTCGAGCGTCTGCGGCCCCTACCGCTGCTGGATGAGGCGCGCAACCGCTACATCGATGAAGCCGCAGCCAAAGAGGTGCGCATCGAAGTCAGCGCATTCGCCGATTTGTCCTTCGTCATGGCCGATCGCCGCGCGGTTCGCTCCATCCTCGATAACCTGCTTGCAAACGCCTTGCGTTATACGCCACCCGACGGTGAGATTCTGCTGACAGCCGAAGAAATCAAGAACTACGTGCAATTCACCGTGCGCGACAGCGGACGCGGGATTGAACCTGAGCGTCTGAGCACCATCTTCGATCGCTTTAATCCGTTCTCAGAGAGCGGCACGGGTATGGGCCTCGCGCTGGTGCGGCGTCTGGTCGAATCCCTCGGCGGCCAAATCGCTGTGGAGAGCCGGATCGGACACGGCACAACCTTCCGTTTCACGTTGCCGGTCGCGGTAGCCGAGGCAATCCCGCACCCGGTTGAGGTGGGTTAATGGCTGAAATTCAGCTCGAACGGCAGCAGGAACCCGCCCGGCTACGCATCTATCTCGGCGCTGCACCCGGCGTCGGCAAGACCTACCACATGCTGAATGATGCCTTGCTGAAACGTAAGCAGGGAGTCGACGTGGTGATCGGGCTGGTGGAAACCCATGGCCGTCAGGAGACCGCAGATCAGGTTCGCGATCTTGAGATCGTGCCGCTGCGGGTGATTCCCTATCGCGGAGTCGACTTGAAAGAGATGGACGTCGACGCGATTCTTGCGCGGCATCCGCAGATCGTGGTCGTGGACGAGTTGGCGCACACCAACGTTCCCGGCAGCAAGAACCGCAAGCGCTACGAAGATGTGCTTGAACTGCTGGATGCCGGCATCGATGTATGGACTGCGGTCAACATTCAACACCTCGAAACGCTGAACGACGCCGTCAACCGCTCGGCGAACACCCTCATTCGCGAAACGGTTCCCGATAGCTTTTTCAAGCGCGCCGACGAAGTCATCAACGTCGACCTCACGGTGGAGGAGTTGCGCTCCCGCCTGCGCGAGGGCAAGATCTACGCCGCAGAGAAGGTGGAGCAGTCGCTGGCCAACTTCTTCCGCAAAGGAAATCTGAACCTGCTACGCGAGCTGGCGTTGCGCGCCACGGCTGAGCAGGTGAGCAAGCGCGCCTCGGACTACCGTCGCACGCAAGGCCTCGAACAGGCACCCATTCCCGACAAGGTTATGGTCTGCCTGAGTACGCGGCCCGGAACCGAGCGCCTTATCCGCGTTGGCGCGCGCGTGGCCGGTCGCCTGGCAACGAACTGGTACGCCGTCTACGTGAACAGGCCCGACGAGGACAAGGGCCACGGAGATCCGGAGGCCTTTCAACGCATCGAGGAGTATCGCCGGATGGCCCGCGACCTCGGCGCGCAGGTAGTCACACTGAACGAGAAAAATGTTGCGGACGCGCTGATCAGGTTCGCGCAGCAGGAAAGCATCTCGCATGTCATCTTTGGACAACCGATCCGCTCACGCTTCGACATTCTGCTGCGCGGCTCGGTTCTGAATCGCTTCCTTGCCGAAGTGCGCGATGTCACCGTGCAGGTGGTGCCGATGCAGAAACCTCTGCGCCGGGGATAGCCGGAAATGGTCCCTTACACGCCGAGTTGCGCGGCAGCCATCGCCGTTCCTTCAACGCGCGCACCGATTTTCGCGAAAGCAACATCGCGCGCTGTTGAAACATCGTCGGCAAAAGGGGAAAAGCCGCAATCATCGGTTGTTCCAAGTCGATCGAGTGGCAAGAAGGACGCGGCTTCAATTACCCGGTCCCGCACGTTTTGCGGCGTTTCGATCTCCGGCGAGATTGGATCGATCACACCCACGAACACGCGCTGGCTTCCGCCAAGCAATTCTGCGATTCGTCGCAGCACACGCGGGCGGTCTGCCTCACTGGCAAGTTGCAGGTAGAAGCGCCCCGCATTCATGGCGAACAGGGCCGGCAACAAACCCGCATAGTCCACGTCGGCGGAGTGGGTCGAGTCGTGATCCCCTCCCGGGCAGACATGGACGCCGATACGCGCCCTCTCGGAGTTCGAGAAGTGATCGAGCACCTGGTTGTTCAAATCGACGAAGCTCCTCAGGAGCCCGCCGCTGGTGTCGAGCTTCAACGAAAGACGCGCCTCCGTGAAGTCTATCTGCGCACATTCCGCGCCCGCTTTCAGGGCCGAGGTTATGTCAGCAACAGCTTCTGCGATCAGGTCCTGGATGAATTGTTCGCGCGGATAGGCCCGAATCCCTTCGGCCGGATAAAGCAGGCTCAGCGCCGAGGCCGAGATGACCGCCTGCTTCAGTGGCCGATGTGCGACTGGCTGGGCTCGACGTACGTACTCCCCGGCATATTTGCCGTAACGAAACGGCCCGCGGCTCAAGCGCGGGAGCTGACGCGTATGCCCGTCCTTGAAAGGGATGACGACTCCATCGGGAGCAAGGTTCGTCAGCCCCTCCAGAGGATAGGTAGCAAAGCTTGACTTGCGCTGCTCGCCATCGGTGATGATCGGCGAGCCCGTTGCCTCAAAGCGCTGCACGGTGTCACGCACGGCATCGTCGTAGGCCTTTTCAAGCGCTTCGCTCGAAGCATCGCCCGCCGCGTTTGCTTCGATTGCGCGAAGTAGCTCTGCAGGCCTTGGAATACTGCCGATCGGTTCGGTGGGAATTGCCATGGAAGGGAGTCTATCCACCCAACCGCACAGAAACCATCCATCGAACGATGGAGGCTGAAGACCGGCAGGTCACTCGCTGAACACGCGCACCCTGGTCTTGTTGCCGTCTTTCCCATCGACATCGACGGTGAGATCTTCGAGGTGGTCGATCAGTTCCTCTAGATTCTCCGGCTTGATCTGCGACAGGGTTAACGGCACGCCGTGGCTGCTGAGCGCCTGGTCAAGCTGATTGTGAGCCTGCTGAGGAATGAGCGCAGCAAGCCGCACCCCAGCACGCAGCAGTTGCAGCGGCACGCGGACGTTGACGGAGGTCGGTCCCTTTAGACCGGTCATCTCTTCATCCGCCTCCACCAGCACCCGCAGGTATTTGGCGCGTGCGCCGGTTGTCGCGGGCTGCGAACCGCCGCCGGCGTGGCGCGCAGTTCCCCCCACGGGTTTGGCCGTATCGGTATCGAGAGCGGCGAGCAGCCGCTCGGCCTCATCGGCAGTGATTTTCCCGGCGGCCAGCATCTCCAGAATCTGACGTCTGTTTTCGTTCATAGCAATCCCCCCAGAAGATCCGCGATCGGCGAGAGCCCGTGACGTATGGCCTCGGCCAGCGCCGGAACCTGCGCGTTGAAAAGGTGCATGAGCATCGGGAGAAGCTCACGCAGGTGAAGTTGAGCCAGGCAAGCAAATGCCAGACCTAAAGCGAGAATCCATACCATCTCGCGGCTGTCGTTCCAGGCTGCCAGCAAGCGTTCCGCCTCGGCAGCCGTGATGCGTCCGGTGGCGACGAGGGAAAGAATGGCGCGGCGATCGGTGTTCATAGCAACCCCTACAAAATCCGAACGAGGACATGATTGCCCTCGGTTGAAACGCGGACGTCTGTTCCCGGCAAGCTGCACAGGAGCGACCAGAATGTGGCGATCGACCGCCAGAACGCGACCCGGGCCACGAGACAGGCGATCAGCAGAGTCAAGAGAACAAACGGGGCCAGCAGAATCGCCGGAACCCACAGTAGAAACAGCGGCAGCCAGAGCCGGAAATTCGGTCCGTGCGGGAAATCCACATGAACGACGGCAATATTCGGAGTCACTTGATGGCCTCCAATTCACTGATTGCCTCGGCGGCAGTGATCTCGCCGTTCTTCAACCGTTCAAGCACATCCGAGCGGGACGGAGAAGGGTTGGTATCGATAAATTGCAGCTGGCCGGAGACGCGATTCAGACGCGCCTTGATGGTGGGGTAGCTCACCCCGAATATCTGCTCCATCTCCTTGATTGAGCCGTGCGAGCGCAGAAAAGCCGTCACAAATACCTGGTCTTCGAGGCTCAAACGGGCCAATTCCGGCAGAGTAAAGGCGCCTTCGATGGCAATTCCCTTCTCAGGAACTCTGACCCGCTCGATCACCAGCGGCGCCCCCTGGGCCATGCGTAAGAGGTCCTGCCAATCGGAGGCCGTTCTCGGTTCAGTTGCCATACAGGAAGTCATCCTCCGTTCACAAGAGATACAATAATCATAATTCTTAATGTATGCAATAGGTATTTTAAAGATTATTAATAATACATGAGATAAAATGCATAAAACATTGTCTTCTTCGGCCGAGCCATCGCCTTTAGAAGAGCAAGCACTCCTGCACTTCACGGTTAACTAGATAGTTAATTATGTGATGCTCGTCACATACGCAGGTGAACCAAGGTTCGCATGTCAGTTTCGACTCCGTCAGTCGAAAGATAAATGGATGATTTATCTCCATTTATCTGCAATTACCTTTGTGTTTGGTAACACCAATTCGTCATTCCAAAGTTAGTTACTAATGCATTACGCTGATCCTTCTGGCGGATCGAGCATTTTTCGCACATTAGTCAGCATTCGTTGCGCAGCGAACCTTGTCTCGCTCCTCACAGAAAATGAGCAGAGATCTTCGCCCGTCGGGATTGCAGGGGCAGCTCAGCTACTTTGGAGAGCCTCCCCTCGCAGATGACAGCCGCGAATGTACGGAGGATGTCTATGAAGTTTCGTTACGAGAAGCGACCCCTGACTGCCCGGATTCGTTCCTGGTCTGGCTTCCGCGAGGAGGGCCAGGCGCTCGTCGAGCTCGCGTTGGTGTCGTCGATACTCCTCGTCGTGGTTACCGGCATATTGATCTTTGGCATCTTCGAAATGCAGATGATGAGCCTGACCGAGGGCGTGAACAGCGCCGGGCGTGTTCTTGCAGTCAGTTCGGGACTGACACTGGACCCATGCAATTCGGCGGCCCAAGCGGTTCAAAGCGCTGCGCCGCTCCTCAGCCCGAGCAACCTCTCATACCAGATCGTGCTGAACCCCACCCCAACCTTAGGCAGCACCACTAACCATTCCTACTCCGCAGCGAGCTGCTCAAGTACAAGCACCACCACCGGGGCGCCGGGATATCTAGTTTCGGGCGGGACCGTCACAGTGACGGCAACCGATAACAATTGCAGTCTTAAGTTCTTCGGTAACAACCTGATGCCAAACGGCTGTCAGATTTCGCAATCCATTACGGAGGTTGTCCAATGAACCGGAAAAGCGAGTCTCTTCTGCATCAGGCGATTCACAATGAGAGTGGACAGACCTTGGTATGGGCGGCTCTTCTGCTCGCATTAATGTTCGGCGTGGGCGGATTGGTCGTGGACCTCGGCCACTCCTATATCTGCTATCGCGAACTCCAGGCTTCCACTGACGCTGCCGCCTTGGCCGCGGCCTCGCAATTGCCTATTACGACGAGTAATGAGTCAAGCAACACAGTAAGCTCGACGGGGACAAAGTTCAGCTCGGTATCGGGCAATTACAACGCTTATGGCAATTTGAATACCCCTATCGCAGCGACCGGCGCAGCGATAACGATCACTCCCGGATGCGTGAGCGAGGCTAACCTGCCGCAATGTGACAGTTCCTTGTTGGCAAACGCCGTCGAGGTGACACAGACCGTCACGATTCCGACGTATTTTATTAAAATGCTGAGCGTGCTCGGGGTTCAATCTGCCAAGTCCCTTACACTTTCGGCAACTGCATTTGCGCAAATGAGAGGCGCGCAGCGTGGCCCCTACAACGTGGCAATCGTCATGGATGCGACTGGATCAATGTCGTATCCTGACGGCGGTAGCAACTGCACCGGTACGAAGGCGCAGTGCGCAGAACAGGGAGCTCAGATTCTGGTATCAGAGTTTTCCCCCTGCCTGCCGGGCCTCAGCAACTGTGGCACGGTGACCAACGGCAACGTGGTTAGTCCGGTCGATGAAGTCTCGCTCTTCACATTTCCTGCTTCGACCGCCGGTACACAGGTGTCCTACGACCAAACCTGCAATGCCACTCAGACGAGTTCCAATCCATGGCCATATCCCTTAATCAAATATCCGGATAGCACCGCCTATGGGACTGTGTCGCATTCAAACCCTAGTATGCCGTCCATCACTACAGCAAATTTGAACACCCTGGTCTCCCAGTATCAGGTTGCGCCCTTGTCGAGCAATTACCGCAGCTCCGACAGCCCGGCCACAGGTCAGAATCCGCTGACAATTGCTAACAGCGGGGTCGATGCCAATGACCCCTCGCTCGTCAACGCAATCGGCGGAAACAGCAATTTCGGAGGCTCCAGCTGTACCGGGACTTATGTCTGTCAACAGTACACGACCGCGGGTAACCCCGGCTGTGTGAGCACCTATTTTGCGGGCGCACTGTTCACGGCGCAAGAGTATCTCGTCGCCAATGCGAGAACGAACGCGACGAACGTGATCATTCTGCTCAGCGACGGCGATGCGAATGGCGGTACCATGTCTGCTTCTAACAGCAACTTGAACTCAAGCGGGAATTACCCGTCTAAAACGCATCAATGTCAGCAGGCGATTGATGTTGCGACGGCAGCCAAGGCTGCAGGCACCAAGATTTACACAGTCGGCTACGGTGTTTCGTCCGGCGGATGCTCGACGGACTCCAGCCTTACCGCCTGCAAGACACTGCAGCAGATTGCCAGCTCAAACACAGACTTCTTTGTTGACACGTCGAGTGTAAAGTGCTCCGGCGCCACATCGGTCACAATGGGCGGAGCGACCGATTCGCTGAGCGCGATTTTCACGGCAATCGCCGGAGATTTGACGCTGCCGCGGTTGCTTCCCAACACAATCGCATTCACTGCCAGTAGTCTATAGGCACGTCAAGGCCAGCAGAAGAGCAGCTATGGCAGACAACGCAGCACTGCCATAGGAACATCGACAGGCCGGGAGAGTCATTTTCTCCGGCCTGCTCTCTTTGGGTGGCGACTTGCGCAAAAGACCGGGTCCTACCTTCCCTGCGTTCCCTGCGCGGCACCCGACGATCTGCTAAAGTTGAAGAGCGGTCGTTTCGTGCTGAAGTCGATTTCCGAGGGCTGCTGCCTTCTCTGGAAAGGGAGTAGGAGATCTCCGGATACGAATAAAGCAAGCAATTCATCAGAAACAGCTTAGTGTCGTTGAGAGCCCGTAGCTCAGTTGGTAGAGCAACGCCCTTTTAAGGCGTGGGTCCTGGGTTCGAGTCCCAGCGGGCTCACCATTCCTCCGAATGGATTCATTCCTTTCCTCCCCATAGCTGCAACAATTTCGCGTGGCACTCCGATCGGCGATCTCGCGCTTGCGCGAGTTTGGCCGCACCCGTTCAGTCCTGTTACCAACGGCTGTCTGGCAGCCTTCGCATCGAGGTGCTCATCGCATCTAAGAGCTCAAAGGGAGTGCGCGGGATTCCTGCGTCGTTCAATAGCAGACAGCTTTCAGCGCCAATGCATATGGTCAAAAGAGTCGGCCAGCGGAGAGGTGAAGAACACGGCTCCCGCATTTCCCATTGATTTAAAACCGAGGGCTCATGACCGACGTGGAACGCAGTGTCAGCACCGATCCGTTCATCCTGATGGAGATCATTCGGCTGCAAACGGAGATCGCCAAACACGGCCTTGACCTTTCTGGTGTTGTGAACGCCGTGGTCGAGCGAATTCCCACGATCACGAACGCGGAAGGCGCGATTGTGGAATACGCCGAAGGCGATGAAATGGTGTTTCGCGGCGCCAGCGGCATAACCCGGCCTCTGCTCGGTACGCGCATCAAGCGCGACGCCAGCTTGTCCGGTCGGTGCGTCCGAGAAGGGCAGATCCTGCGCTCGGACGACATCCTGACCGACCCGCGTATCGATGGTGGACCGTGCGAAAAGGCCGGGATCCGATCCATTGTCGTGGCGCCACTGAAGCATGACGGATCCACGGTGGGTGCAGTAAAGATTGTTTCGACCGCAACCTACGCCTTTACGGCTCGCGACGTCCGGGTGTTGGAGCTGATGAGCGACTTGATCGCCGCGGCAATGTATTACGCTGCTCGAAACGAGACTAATGCGCTTTATTTACAGGCCACGCACGATTCGCTGACGGGACTGGCCAATCGCAGCCTGTTCTTCGATCGATTGCGTCATCGCGTATCGCCGGGGCGCCGGCAGATCGAGCACCTGGGAATTCTGATCATCGATATGGATGGCCTGAAGCACGTCAATGACAACTACGGTCATCGGGCGGGCGATGCGGCGATTCGAGAAATGGCGCTGCGCATCAGCCGGATTCCACGAAGAACAGACGTCGTGGCCCGGCTAGGTGGCGACGAATTCGGCGTCATTCTCGGCGAAATCTCCGATCACGTCGATTTGCTCGCAATCGTTGAGCGCCTCTCCCGGGAGACTGATCAGCCCTTTCGCTTCGAAGACCGTGCGCTGCAACTTACAGCCAGCATCGGCCATGCGCGATTTCCTGAGGACGGGAACGATGTGGATGCGCTGCTTGAGGCCGCCGATCGCTCGATGTATGAGATGAAGCGGGCCCGGACGGTGCGTTCCTCACAATCGGAGTTGAGTCACAAGCACGTGTTTTGAGTAGCTGCGTTCGCCGGCGCCCGAGATGAACTACTCTCGGGGCCAAAAATGCTCTTCTGAAGAAGCGCGCAGCCGCTCTGCTGCGCTCTCCGGCGTGATATCGCGCTGCGGCATTCCCAGCATTTCAAAACCAACCATGAACTTGCGCACCGTGGCCGAGCGCAGGAGCGGCGGATAGAAGTGCGCGTGAAAATGCCACTCGGGATGCTCCTGAGAATCCGTCGGCGATTGGTGAAATCCCATCGTGTAGGGGAAGCTTGTCTCAAACAGATTGTCGTAGCGTATCGTCAGGCGCTTCAGCGCGTCCGCAAGCGCATCGCGCTCATCGCTGCTCAACTCCGGCATCGCTCCCAGGTGCCGCTTGCTCACCAGCAGCACCTCAAAAGGCCACACGGCCCACCATGGGACCAGGGCGGCAAAATGATCGTTCTCAAATACCACGCGCTCCCCTGCAGCCCGCTCGGCTGCAACGTAATCGCACAGCAGGCAGCTGCCGGTCTTCGCCCTATGCTCGCCCTGGGCCGCTGTCTCCGCTGCTGGCTCATCCGGCACAAATCCCGTCGACCAGATCTGTCCGTGGGGGTGCGGATTGCTCGCGCCCATCATCGCGCCGCGGTTCTCGAATATCTGTACGTACTGGATCCAGTTGATTGCGCCCAGTTCTTCGTATTCGCTTGTCCATGCGTCCACCACTCGACGAATTTCCGGCTGCGTCATGCGCGCCAACGTCAGGCTGTGATCGGGATGAAAGCAGAGCACCCGGCAAAGCCCGCGCGCAGGCTCTGCTACGAGCAGTGGCGAAGCAGACGCATCGTTTCGCGCTTGCGCATCGGGCAGCAGCGCTGCGTAATCGTTTACAAATGTGAAAATGGAATCGTACTGGGGATTCACGGCTCCCCCGGCACGCTTGTTGCCGGGGCACAGGTAGCACGCTGAATCGTGGTGAACGGCAGAGGGCGCAGTCTTCTGCGCAACCTCTCCCTGCCACGGTCGCTCCGTACGATGGGGCGAAACCATCACCCACGACTGGCGCAGCGGATTCCAACGGCGATGCGGATACTGCCACTTCCCTTCCATGCTTGCTCCCGCAGCCATTGTAAAGGGCCAACGCTGATCCGCTCTTGTCCGCGCAGTGGCTATCGCAACTATGCACGAAAGGATTTGCCGCTCTGCCTGAGAGCGTCACGCAAAATGTCGAGTGCCTTGGGACCCATCCCGTGCAGCATAGCCAGATCGGCTTCGCGCGCATTCGCCAACTGATCGACTCTTGCGTATCCGGCCGCAACTAGCGCACGTTGAGCTGGCTTCGCGATACCCTTCGGCCAGGGCTCCCCGGGCGATGCCGCTTCCTTCTTTGTCACTTTCGTCTCCTCGGTCGGCGTTATGGCTTTAGATCAAAAGCCGGACGCAGCGTTCCGTCCATGTAAAACGGCACCGAGGCGTGCTCGTGGACGATGCGCCATGCCCCGGCCTGCCGCTCGAAGCACAGTGTTTCGCGCATCCAGAAGTCTACTTTGCCTTCTGGACCCTTTTTGGTTCCGGTCAAACGAAGAAAACCGTGCCAGATCGCCAGGTCGCCACTGATCTTGATTTGCGCATCGCGAGCCTCCAGTTCCACCGGCGTAGACCAGCTATCGAGCCAGCGCTGCTTCTCCTCCACATTCACGCCTATGTGTGTCAGCGGTGGAGCCAGATTGAAGACGGCGGCATTCGCCAGATAAGGAGCGGCGATTGCGTTTGCATTCTTGTCGTGATGCGCCTTGTGGATGCTGTCGGCAATGGCGCGAATTTCCAATTCATCGCGGACAATTTGGTCTGTTGCAGATTTCTCGTACATCGTTGCAGTTGTCATGGCATACCTCCTCGGGGATGGTTGACGAACGATTCAAATTGACTCAAAAAGTGATTGCGGGAAGCTCGCGGTTGCGCGGGCAATCCGGATGGCTCGTGGCTGGCACCGTCTGAAGACAAAAGCATCGGAAGACATGCGTGCTAGGCCGTCGGGATCATGATGTGTGTGATCAGTTGCTCCGGCGGCGTCGCGCGTGGATCATTCACGTAATTCTCGATGGCGAAATCGTCGCGGACCTCGATCTTCCTTTCAGCGACAATCTCCCATGCGCGACGCGACGCCTGGGGGAGATTGTCGTACGGCCCGGTGAGCTCGAAGCGGACGTATTTGCCGCCGCGGATTTTCTCATACTTGAGCCCGTCGGGTAGTTTCACCGGCGGACCTGCGAGCGAGAAGCCCGCCCGGTAGATCTTCGGGCCCATCTTGTAGAGGGCCATGTAGCCCGTGATCTTGTTGTTTTCAAGAAGCGCGGGCGCCAGCGGATGCACATGGTGCCACGCGGCTGCGGCGTTCTCCATAAATGGTCCGATCCGTTCGACGAAAACGTAATGCATCTCGGGCCAGTTCACGAGTTCGGGATCTTCGGTCAGCTTCATGCTTTCAGCAACTTTCATAGCGTCTCCTTTACTGGATTCGGATGCTTGAAAAGCAGTTCAATGTATCGATGCAGGTGATCGACCGCCTCGATGGCGGGTCCGATTTCGTTTTTCGCCTTGGCCAGAATGAAAGCACCCTGCAGCGCGACCTGCGTGAACAGTGCGAGACTCTCCGCGGTCCAGTCGCCCTGCACGCCGTACTTCTGCATTGCCGCCTCGATATCCGGCACCAGCGTCGAAGCGTGCCCACAGATCGACGCATTGCAGGCCTCGCGGATAGCCGGGTGTGTTCCGTATACCTCCTGCGTCATGGTGCCGATCAGGCACGTAAACTCCGGTAGTTCCCCACGCAGCAAAGACTTGCGGAAATCAACGTATGCCAGCACGCGCTCCAGCGGATCGGCAGGTGCATGGTAGGGCGCTCCGGCAAAGAGCGCTGACGTGACCTCGCTCCAGTAATCCGCCGACGCAAGCGCGAGTTCCTCCTTAGTGCTGAAGTGATGAAAGAAGCTTCCCTTCGTCAGCCCGGCTGCTTCACAGACGTCTTCGATCCGCGTGGCGCTGTACCCCTTGCTGCGAATCACCTGTAGGGCGGCCTGCAGGATGCGCGTCTTGGATTCGCGCCGGGATTCGGTCCTCGTCTCGGTCGTTGTCACGGCTACTTCTCCATATACGAACTAGCATACCGACTAGTCGGTCTGTTTCCAAGAAAAAACTTCGGAGTAAATTGGCAATGAGAGGGCTTCCGGAGCCGTCAGGCCTGCGTCATTGGAGGTTGCAAAGGATTCGACCCGGTGCCTATAATCTGGAGTTTTGGCGGGCTTGCTTGCATGCCTTGCAGGCACTTCTAGAGTCCCCGCCTTTCTAGATCTCTTCGGGCTCAAAGGGCACGACCCGCCACTGAAACAATCGACGTCTGCACAATCATTTGCCGGCGGTGAGAGTTGATGACACGCGAACTGTGCATCGCCCAGACTACGACCCGCCAACCTTAGACAGATCGCTCCCAAACCGTCCGAGGAAGAAACCGAGACGCCTCTTAGCTTGGCGTTGAACTCCTCTGCAAAAGTCGGGGACGTCGCGAACGTCCACCCACCGACGTTTGCCCAAACCCTTCACCCGGTAACAAAGGAGATGACTTATGGACCGGATGCTCGTGGTCGTTTTTGACAACGAAACCAGCGCCTATCAAGGGAAGAACGCTCTTCAGGAACTTGCGAGAGATGGCAGCATCGGTGTATACGCCTATGCCGTTCTCGCCAAGAAAGCGGATGGCACAGCAACCATAAAGCAGGGGGATGACTCTGGGCCGATCGGTGCCTTGGTCGGAACAGCCTTTGGAAGCCTGATTGGTCTATTGGCAGGGCCCGTTGGAGTGGTCGCTGGCGCGGCCGCGGGCATGAGCGTCGGGGCGGCTTCGGACCTGTCAAACGCGTCGTTAGGGGCAGACTTTCTCGACGATGTCACAAAGATGCTGAAGCCGAATAAAGTGGCGTTGGTCGCCGAAATCGACGAAGAGTGGGTCACCCCGGTGGACACTCGCATGGAAGCAATCGGCGGGACCGTGTTTAGACGCTCTGTTGCTGACGTGCAAGACAAGGTTCATGACGAGCACATCGCTGCCATGAAAGCCGACCTCGCTCAGATGAAGGCGGAGCATGCCCAGGCCAGGGCAGATCTGAAAGCGAAGCTTCAGGAAAAGATCAACGCTCTCGACTCCAGGATCCAGGCCCAATTGGAAAAGGCCAAGCAGCGGCGTGACGCAGCGGTGGTTCAAGCAAAGGCAAAAGCCGACGTACAGAGCGTGAAGGCCGCCGCAGCACGGGCCAGGGCATCGTAGAGCCGAACCGCATTGCTTCTGGATCCAGCGCAGCTCTTCAGAAATATCGAGGTGTGCCAACTTCTGCATGGCGCTTGCGGCATCGCTCAAGCGTGATATCGATTCTTGTGTGCAAGAAGGGCTTTTTTAGAGAGGCGAGCGTAACATCAGGTCGCGGCTGACACCCGCGCTGAAGCTGCCGCACTCAGCAATCACGAGGCCCGGCCGAGATTTGGTGTTCTGTCACGAGTCGCCCGGCGTTCAAACCTCCGGTTTCACGCCGTCGGCTTATCGGGCGGGGGTAGGGCTGCGAGAAAGCGCCGCGCGAACTCTGCGCTGTATCGATCTAGCAGTTCCCTCACCCTTCCGGCGTTCTCCGAGCAAACAATAAGCCCCGCGTGGTGATGCTTCTTCATGCGCACGACGATTTCCGGCGCATCGAAAGCGCTGGTATCGGGTTCGGCGGTTTTTGCCAGGCATAGAACGCTGCCGGCATATTTCTCGGTGAAGCTCGGCAGCTCGTACGGCACATCGCGCATATTGTCCACTTCGATTCGCGCCCATTCCCGCCAAAGATTGATCCCCGTTGCGGTTTCGATGAGTTCGGATATGAACGCCCCGCCGACACGCGCCGCGATTTCGAGAAAGTAGAATCGTCCATCCTCCTGAGCGCGAATGTACTCCGCGTGGGTGACGCCGCGCGCCATCCCCAGGTCCGGCGCCAGACGCGCGTTGAGCGCTGTCAGTTCCTTCCATTCCTTGCTGGTGCGGTCCACGGTACGGGTCGTAAAGACGCCGCCCTCGTGCATCACCTGCATGGGTGGCTTCCCATATTGGTGCACTACAGAGAACACCACCTTGTGCTCGCTGATGACGGAGTCGACGTGAAAGATGTCGCCGGGCACGAATTGTTCGAGCAGATAATTCGTCTGCTGGTCGCGAAGTTCTTCCAGTGTCCGCCAAAGTTGTTCAGGCTCGTAGATCTTGCGAATGCCCAGAGCCGAGGCCTCCGCGCGCGGCTTCAGCAGCCACGGGCCGTGGATGGCTTTCATATAGGCGCGCAGCTCGTCGTAGTTCAGCACGCGGCAGAACTCGGGAACGAGAAAGCCGGATTCGCTGGCGCCGGTGCGCATGGCCAGCTTGTCGCGGTAGTAGGCGGTGGATGTGACGCCCATCCCAGGAATGCGCGTGTGCTCGCGTATCTTCGCCGCAGCGTCGAGATCGAACTCATCCAGCGCGATCACACGGTCGAAGTGGCGGCCGCGGCACATCCAGCAAACGGTCTTGATGAGTTCATCCACCGTAAAGTTGTCGGCCATAAAGGCGACGTCTTCGAGGATTTCGTGCGGCCACGCCGCATCGCGCAGCTTCTCCACTGTCAGAAGCGTCGGCTTCACACCCATCTCGGCGCACTGCCGCATGAAGTCCTGCCCTTTTTCGTAGCTGGCAATGCAGAGAAATCTGTGGATCGCGTCGGGCATTTTTCCTCCGGCTCTTGGGGTCCGGGTGAGGATAGTTCTACCATAGACGCTGCAAGCAATTACGCGAACCACCAGGAGCCCGATGCTTTCGGCAGATGCAATCGTCAAGCTGCACGATGAAATGACCACCGCATGGCACGCGCTCCCCGAAAGCGCCGAAGATTCCATTCCTGCCGATTCCTGGCTGGCACGTGTGGCCCGGCAGCACCGCGCCAACTTCGACCTCTGGCATATTGAGGACGAAGCCCGCGCGCCCGGAGCGACCGACGCCCAACTCGCGGATGTAAAGCGGCGCATCGATCGCACCAACCAGTTACGCAACGACCTCGCCGAAGATCTCGACCGCGCCCTGCTCGATTGGCTCGCTCCGCAGCGGTTGCCGGCGCAGGATGCGCCGCTGCATTCTGAATCACCCGGGTTGATCATCGACCGGCTTTCCATCCTCGCGCTGAAGCTTTACCACACGCGCGAAGAAGCCGAACGCACAGATTGTGCGCCCGGTCACGCCGATCGCAACATTGCGCGCCTCGCCATCCTTACCGAGCAGCGCGCCGACCTTGCCCGCTGCCTTGACCTTATGTGGAGGGAGACACTGGCCGGCACGCGGCGCTTCAAGCTTTACCGGCAACTCAAGATGTACAACGACCCCACGCTGAACCCGGCGATCTATCGCAATTTACAATCGGAGCCGGGTCGCTGATCGTCATCAGGCCACACCCATTGACGAGAAACCGGGTTATCGGTATAAAGAGGGCCTAAGTAGTAGGAATCGCAAACTTGATGATCCTGCCGGAATCATCCGGTTCAACCTTGGCACTTAAGAACGGACGCCCCCCATTAAATCCATGACGCAAGAGGCAAAATCCGCGGCGGGAAGCCGCAAGAAATCTCCCCCAGCGGCTGTCAAGCCAGGCAGTCACTCGAGCACGGCAACGGGACCTGTCTTCACGCAGTACCAGGCCGCCGTACAGCTCGTGCAGCAGGGCAAATATGAGAAGGCTATCGTTGCCTTCGAAAAGGTGCTGCCCGCCGCGCCACCCGAGATCGTGGAACGCTGCAGGATGTACATCAGCACGTGCCGCCGTCAGATCGATAAGCAAGGCCTGGCGTTTCTCACGCACGGCGAGCGCTACGACTATGCGGTATCGCAGATCAATGCCGGCGATTTCGAGGAGGCAGCCAATCAGCTCAAAGGCATCCTGGCCGACGACCCAGGCGCTGACTTCGCCTTTTACGGGCTGGCGTTGCTTTACTCCATCACCGGCAAGACGCAGGACTGCCTGGACAGCCTTGCGCAGGCCATCGAGCTGAATCCCAAAAACCGCCTCCAGGCGCGGTCCGACAACGACTTCCAAAGCATGGTTGACGATCCTCGCTTCACGGAGTTGCTGTATCCTGAACTTCCGTAGGGCAATTATCTTGCCCTCAGGCTTTCTGTGACCCCAGGCTCGTCCGCGAAGTTCGCTTCACCCCAACGGGGCGCCTCTGAGCCAAACGCTCAGGCGCCTGAAGTCTCTCCCTCCTCCGCGCCCCTCCGTGTTGTTGCGATTGGAGGCGGCACTGGTCTCTCGACTCTGCTGCGCGGATTGCGGCGCCATGTTGCGTTTCCTGATTGGCCGACCGCGGAGCCCTGCCACATCTCAGATCTCGCAGCGGTCGTCACCGTAACCGACGATGGCGGGTCGTCAGGCCGCTTGCGCCAGGACTTCAACATGCTGCCGCCCGGCGATCTGCGCAACTGCATGGTCGCCCTCAGCGCCGAAGAAGACCTGCTCTCAAAACTCTTCGCTTACCGGTTCAAGGCCGGCAAGGGACTCGGCGGACACAACTTCGGCAATCTTTTCGTCGCAGCCTTGACCGACATCACAGGGGATTTCGCTCACGCCATCAAGCTGGCCTCGAAGATTCTGGCCACGCGCGGTCGCATCTATCCGGCAACCACAGCGAACGCAACGCTGGTCGCCCACATGGAAGACGGATCGATTGTTCGCGGCGAAACCAATATCACTGCCAGCAAGCTGCGCATCGCAGAACTCGTGATCGACCCGGCGGACGCAGCAGCCATGCCCGAAACGCTGGAGGCCATCGAGCGCGCCGACTTGATCACGGTGGGACCGGGCTCGCTTTATACGTCGCTGATCACCAATCTGCTGGTGCAGGGTATCCCCACCGCGTTGGCTGAAGCCAAAGGCGTGCGTGTTTACATCTGCAACCTCATGACCCAGGCCAACGAGAGCCTCGGGCTCAAGGCGTCGGAACATATCGAGCGCATCTACGAACACACGCGTGCGCCCATCTTCGACTACGCCATTCTGAATACCGCGCCCTTCTCGCCGGAGACGCTGGCGCGCTACGCAGCCGAACATGCATCGCCAATTGAAGTCGATGTCGAGCGTATCGAGAAGCTTGGCGTCCGCTGTATCACAGGCGATTTCGCCAGCGAAGAAAATGTGGTGCGCCATGCCGCCAATCGCGTCACCGGCGCGCTGCTGGCGCTGGGCCAAAGCAGATCGCCCAATCGAGCCTGATCAACTGCACATATCCGATCATGAGTTTCCATGCCCTACCCGCTTTCGGAATCCCCGCAACCCTATATCCCTAAGCAGCTATAAGCCAAGCCGCGGCAGGAACGAACACTGCGCCAAACCTTCGTTTTTCGCTATTTCGAACTGCTCTGGTCTCCCACCAGGACGGCCCGATCGACTTGGCAGTAGTCAACATGCAACGCCCCGGTAGCAAACCAATACCGCAATCTGGTGTGATTCAAATCACTGCAAGAAATGCGGACTTAATTTGTCGTATATTAAATGAGACTGAATCGGTCGCATATTAGGCAAGCCCTCGGTGAAGCCCAACGATCCGCTCCTTCGAGGTATTTGCATCAAGAGAAGGTATTCCGTTTGAGCCCGTCTAAATCCAGTTTTCGGTTCGCAGTCCGGCTAACCTGCTTTCTCGCCTTTATTGCCGTAAGTGCCTGGGGTTCGGTTTCCGGAAGCATCTCCGGCACGGTAAAGGACCCCTCAGGCAGCGTTGTTCCCAATGCCGGTGTCACGTGTGAGAGAGCTCAGCACGGGCATTTCACAACAGACGCACTCCAACGCAAAGGGCTATTACACCTTACCGGTTCTGCCGGTGGGCCGTTATGAGCTGGAAGTGCAGGCATCCGGATTTCAAATTTACCGGCGCAAGGACATCGTGCTCGATACCGATGCGGCGCTGACGCTCGATGCAGCGCTCGCAGTGGGCGGCGACACGCAGACAGTGAACGTGACCGACAACACGTCTGCACGTGGAAACTGTGAGCACGCAACTGGGCGAAGTGATCAGCGGACGCCAGATGACGGCGGTGCCGCTGAATGGGCGCAGCTTCACCGATCTTCTCTCGCTGCAGCCGGGCGTGGCTCCATCGACCACGATCGGGTCGAGCACTGTGCAGGATGTGGGCGCGACGATTCTCGATCCATCGGGCACGCTGAATCCCGGCACGATTTCCGTCAACGGGCAACGGGAGACCGCAAACTACTTCAGCGTGAACGGCAGCGACGCGGAAGAGGATGTGAATGCGGGCACGGCGATCATTCCCAACCTGGATGCGATTGCCGAGTTTCGCATTGTGACGAGCAACTTCGACGCCGAGTATGGGGAGTTCAGCGGCGGGCAGATCAGCGTGATTACAAAATCCGGCGACAACGGATTCCACGGCAGCGCATTCAATTTTCTGCGCAACACCGATCTCGATGCGCGGAACTACTTTTCGCCGACGCGCGGAGCGTACCGGCAAAACCAGTTTGGCGGGACACTGGGCGGGCCGATCCGCCGCGACAAGCTGTTCTTCTTTACCGACTATCAAGGCACGCGGCAGACGCAGGGCATCGACACGGGCGAGATCAGCGTGCCGTCGAATGCGGACCGGACGGGTGATCTCTCGGACTTTGTTGACAGCAACGGCAACACCCTCCTGACCGGGACGGTGGGCGGCCCTTACTTCGCCAATCTGCTGACGCAGAAACTGGGCTACACGGTACATCAGGGCGAGCCCTACTACTTTAACGGTTGCTCCCAGGCCGATGCGCAGGCGGGACAATGCGTGTTTGGGAACGCGCAGATTCCGCGAGGGTGCGTGGTCGGTCCCGGCGCAGCGGATGCTGCAATACATTCCGGCTCCGAACAACGGCCAACGGATTTGCGACCTCCGCCTACAACCAGACGCTGCGCGACGACAAGGCGGGCGTGCGCGTGGATGCGAATACGCGCTGGGGCCTGCTGTCGGCCTACTACTTCATCGACGATTTCAATCTCGATAACCCGTATCCGACGGCGCAGAGCGGAGCCAGCGTTCCCGGCTTCGATGCGCTCACCACGGGCCGCGCGCAGCTTCTGGCATTGAGCGCTACCAAGGCGATCAACTCAACGACGGTGAATGAAGCGCACCTGAGCTATCTGCGCGACATCACCAACCTCGGCCAGCCAGTGGGCGGACGCGGCGTGAGTCTGGTCTCGCAGGGATTTGAGAATGCCGATGGCACGCCGAGCATTGTGGCTCTCGATCCCAAGGGGCAGAGTGTCGAGAATCTCAACTTCAACGGCTACTCGACCGGCGCCGCGGCCAACCAGTTGATTCAGGCCAACAATACCTATCAGACGGCCGACACGTTCTCGAAGGTGCTGGGCAATCACACGATGAAGTTTGGCGGCGAGTTTCACGCCGACCAGGTGAACGCGCATCCCATTGCGCAATTCAACGGAAGCTTTGTTTTCTCCGGCACGGAAACCGGCGTGGACTTCGCGGATTTCCTGATTGGCGTGCCCAGCCAGTACAACCAGAGCCAGCTCAACCCGTTCTATGCGCGCAATAAATATGTGGGCCTGTTCGCGCAGGACAGTTGGCACGCGCTGCCAAGCCTGACGCTGAATTACGGGCTTCGCTGGGACCGCATCGCGCCCTGGTCAGAAAAGTACAACCAGATTTCAACGTTTGAGGCGGGCGCGCAGTCGGTTGTGTTTCCGGGCGCACCGGCGGGCATTCTCTATCCGGGAGATCCCGGCGTTCCGCGCACGCTCGCGCCGATCGGCAACCTCGGATTCTCGCCGCGCGTGGGCGTGGCATGGTCGCCCCAGGGCGATTCTGGCAAGCTGTTGGGAAAGATGCTGGGGTCTCGCGGAACAACCAGCGTTCGCGCCAGCTTCGGCAATTTCTACACCGCCATCGATGCGCTTTCGATCAGCGTGCTGGCCGCGAATGCGCCCTACGGAACCACCTATTCCAGCCCCGCTCCACCGCTTTTCGCAACGCCGTTCGTCAGCGCGGCCGATGGAACGAATTACGGCCAGCCATTTCCGTATACGTTCGCGCCGTTGAACTCTTCGCGAAGCCACCCCGATGGAAACATCGACTGGAGCACGTATGAGCCGATCAGCGGGATTCCAGGATATGACATTCATAACCGCACGCCGTATACGGAAGAGTGGATGCTTTCGATCGAGCGGCAGGCCGGCCCTGACACGGTTTTCAGCGCAAGCTACATCGGCACATCGAGCCATCGGCAGCGCGTGCTGATCGAGCCGAATCCCGGCAATCCGGCGCTCTGCCTCAGTCTGAGCCAGCCGAGCGAAGTGCAACCCGGCACGCTCACCTGCGGCGCGAGCGGCGAGGACACGGTCTATTACCCGATCGGCGGCGGGCAGGTGAATGGAACGCGCGGACCGCTGGGACCGAACTTCGGCAGCAATGCGCTGCAATCGACGATCGGCCACGCCAACTACAACGCTCTTGAACTCAGCGCTCGCCACACCAGCGGACGCCTTGAGTTCTCCGCCGCCTATACCTTCAGCAAATCTCTGGATCAGTCGTCGAATATCGGCGAGGAGGTCAACCCATTCAATCCCGCGCTGAGCTATGCCCTGTCGTCATTCGACGTAACACACAACTTCGTTTTCAGCTATGAATACCAATTGCCCATTGACCGGCTGATCGCATCCCAATCGATTGAGCCGGGGATGGTCGCTTTCCGGAATCACGCGGTTTGCAAGCGGTTTCCCCGTAACGCTGATCAACAACGGAGACAATTCGCTGATCGGAACAAATCCCAACGGAGTGAACAACAGCAGCATCGACGAGCCGGATTATTTCGGCGGTCCGCTTCATCTAAGCCGCAATCCTCGCAAGAATGCAAACGACTATTTCGACCCCTCGGCCTTTACTATGAATGCGCTCGGCACGCCGGGGAACGCAAAACGCAGATTCTTTCACGGCCCAGGCGCAGATAACTACGACATGGCGGTTGCAAAGAGCCTGCCGCTCGCCGAGTCGAAGTCGCTGCTGTTCCGCGTCGAAGCATTCAATGTCTTCAACCACACGCAGTTCAACGGCCCCGGCTCGGTTGATGGCAACATCGGCAGCTCAACGTTTGGCAATGCGATCAGCGCCGCATCACCTCGCATTCTGCAGGGAGCGCTGAAATTCAGTTTTTGACACGCAGCAAGACGCGTAACGGCGCTGCTCACACCGGGTCACAGCCTGTCGCCAAATCAGGAGTGACCCACATAATTCACCACACGCATCTGCGCCCAAATCCAGGTTGCTTTTGGACTCAAAATGATGGGATGAGCGCGGTTGAATCTATTTATTGAACCGGTTGACCTGTCAGGAATAGCGATGTGTGTCTTGAGGGCTATTCCCCAGGCGGTCGACAAATAAAATACCTCAATAGCGTTATTACCTTAGTCCTGACTTGCTTTTCTATTCATGTCACGCGGTCCTCCCCACAGTCACAATTTCGAAGACGATGAGTTGGGCGATTCCAGGGCTGAACGTTATTCCCTTTGCCGACGTTTGAAATGGACCGTCCCGCCGCTGCGTCAATCCAGGAGGTTTGCTTGAAAATCAATCGAATTGTTCTCACTTTGGCCCTCTCGCTACTCGGCACTTTCGCGGTATTCACTCCCGCGAATTTGCATGCACAGACTAATGCCGACATTGCTCGCAATGCCTTTGAAGTCACGGAGACAGTCGACATCAACAATTTCACATTCACTTCTGTCGCCATTCCTGCGGGGAAGCGGCTCGTTATCCAAAATGTGAGTCTCTCGGGGGCTGCGCAAACGAGTGGCAGTTATGTGCAACCAATCGTCATCCTTAGCTCAACCCTTAACTCCGGAGCATCTAATCTCCGCTACTTCGCTCCCAACCCGTCCGTCACTGCTCCCGGACAGTATTATGCAGATGTGCAGACGACTCTCTATGCCGATACGTTGCAAGTGTCGCCGGCGTTTGCGGGCTATACTCCATCATTCATGTCATTCAATGTTGTGATCACAGGGTATTTGGTCGATCTGCCGAAGTAATTCAGGCCCATACTCATTCCACCAGACGATGTGCAAGGACAACATTTCACTTGCTGTCCTTGCACATCGAGAAGTCAGCTTTGTCTTCAACGGGCCATCGCTGTACCCTATGAACTGCAAACGAGAATGAGACCCGCGAGATTCCCACGCTCTCTGATCGCCCTTCTGTTCGTCACGTCTTTCGCGACCTCTCGGGCGCAGGACCACCCCCCTTCAGCGCTCCCCGACATCCAGGGCGTGAACAACCTCGGCACAGATCTCTTCCTGCAGTCCGGCTCCACGGGAATGGTTCTCGTCGTCGTTCGTGACAATCAGGTCTTCTTCCACGGATATGGCGAAACCGCGCCCAACTCCCATCAGCTTCCCACCCAGGACTCTCTGCTTCGGCTCTGCTCACTTACAAAGATCTTTACCACTGACGTCCTCAGCAAGCTCGTGGCGGAGAAGACCGTGCACCTCGACGACACTCTCCAGCGCTATGCCCCGCCGGGCAAGGTTGTGCCCAAACGCATTCGTCCCATCACTCTCGCAGAATTGGCGACGCATACCTCCGGTCTTCCGCGCGAATTGGGCAACGCCCCGCGCGACACGGCGCACTTCACCTTTCCCGACTACCGCACTCGATGGCGCTGGCTGCCCAATCAGCGTCTCCGCAGCACTCCTGGTACCTCCGCTCTCTACTCGAATGTGGCCTTCGATTTACTCAGCGATGCCCTCCAGTCCGCGACGCACAGGCAGTACGCCGCATTACTTGCCGAGCGCACTCTCAACCCGCTCCACATGCAGCAGACAACGTTCTTTCCCAACGCAGAGCAATGCAGACATTTGCTGATCGGCGCCCACGACGACGGACCCTGCACAACGACCGAGGCCACCGCCGGAAGCTCCGGCCTCTATTCCACCGCAGGCGATATGGGGATCTGGCTCAAATATCTCCTCCGCGCCGATGTTCCAGACAGGTCCGTAGAGGGCACTTCCGCTCAGTCCATCTACATTCTTCCTGCCGATCTGGTCCGCCAGAAAGGACTCGACCACGCCGGCGAGCCCACTGGCGTCGGCCTCGGCTGGATTCACATCCTGCCGGCTGACTCCCCTTCGCACATCATCGAGAAAACTGGCGGCGGAGCTGGCTTCGAAACGTATATCGCCATCAACCACTCCCGCAACACTGCCATCTTTGTGGCCGCCACCGACGGCCTTGTCGAGACCCACGTGAATCTCTTCAACGCCGCCAACAAGTTTCTGCTCGCCGTCGCCGGCCTGCCGCCGCTTCCTCCGCCACCACCCAAACCGGCAGCCAGGCGCACCCACCTTCGTCGCCGTGGCTAGCGGCAGGAGCGTTCGCAGGTTTTCGCCTGTTGATTCGATGGGGGCTGATGGCTTCACCGCTGGGGTTTTAGCCCGGTCAAGCGGTTCACCGCGCTGGTTGCTTTTCGCTTCATGGGCGCACGAGCCATCCAAGCATCTCGCAATCGCAACGCCTCATCGGAATAGCTAAGACGAGACCCCGAAGCAACGATGGAAGCCCGTTATTGCCAGGATCAATTCTCCACGAAGTTTGAAGGTTTGGTTCGTGTTAGATCAGCCTTGCCGCCGTAACGTGCCAACGATATGGCGCCGCGGAATTGTGTTCGCTGGAAGAACACGCCAACGGAATTTGCAATCAGGCAGGACTGTGCCTCATGTAAAGGAGGGGCCATATGAACGTGCTGGTAATCGATATAGGCGGAACAAACATCAAGGCGCTTGCCACGGGACAAAAGGAACGCAGGAGGTTTCCCTCCGGCTCTGAGATGACCCCCGAACGCATGGTCTCGGAAATCAAAGCGATCACCAAAGACTGGAGCTACGATGCCGTTTCGATCGGATATCCCGGGCGCGTACTAGAAGGACAAATCGTATCCGAGCCCAAGAACCTGGCAAAAGGCTGGGTTGGCTTTGATTTCGAGCGCGCATTCAAGCGGCCGATCCGAATCCTCAACGACGCCGCCATGCAGGCTCTCGGCTCCTTCAAGAGAGGCAAGATGCTTTTCTTGGGATTGGGCACAGGCTTGGGTTCCTGTGCCGTCGTCAACGGCAAAGTCGGACCTTTAGAACTCGCGCATCTCCCGTACAAGAAGGGAACCTACGAAGACTACGTGGGACGTCGACGACTGGAGAGCCGCGGACGTAAGAAGTGGAACAAGGACGTTGCGGAGGTTGTGGGTCATTTGACCAAGGCGCTGCAACCGGATGACGTGGTATTGGGGGGAGGCAATGCCCGGAGGCTGAAAGTGATCCCACAAGGCTGCCGCCTGGGCTCCAACGCGAATGCATTCGTCGGCGGTTTTCGAATGTGGAACGAAGATGAAAAGAGAAAAACGTCCAAGCGAATCGGGGAAAATTGAGCCGGAAAGAGGGCACTTTCGAATCTCTCACCTAATATCGGTAGATCACGCCTTAATCGCATCACGATAGGTCGCAAACTCGCTTTTCGAGCTTGGTTCCGCAAAAGCGCCTCCAGCTTCGAGGTTCCGGATGTATTACCCCCTAACCGGACATTAGCGGGAGACAGAATCCGTCGGTGATCAGAAATCACCCCTCGACCGTCCGCTACAACTGCCCGCACGCCGCGTAAATATCGCGCCCACGCGGTCGCCGCAGATACACCGGCTTACCCCACCCCCCTCCCTGTAACTCTTGAGAGTACCCTCCAGCATCGAACTAGGGCAGCATGATCATGCTGCCAACTCCGGCGATTCTTTTCAATGATTTGGAGGCACCAGTATGCGATTGTGTAATCTATCCATCCTCCTCGCGCTGCTCCTCCTGGCTTCATGCCCAGTCTTAGCGCAGGAACAGGCACCCACCGCCGCTCCCAACCGACGCCCTACGCTCGGCCTGGTCCTTGAAGGCGGAGGCGCGCTTGGCCTGGCGCACGTCGGTGTCATCACATGGCTTGAAGAGCACCACATCCCAGTCAACTACGTCGCCGGCACCAGCATGGGCGGCCTCGTGGGTGGTGCATACGCCACAGGCATCGGCGCATCCGGGCTCCGTCATCTCGTCGCCAGCATCAACTGGGATGAAGTCATGTCCGGCAGGATTCCCTATCCAGACCTCTCCTTCCGCCGCAAGGAAGACGCGCGCGACTACCCCAACAACCTCGAGTTCGGCCTCCGGAATGGTGTTCAATTCCCCGCAGGATTCAATGCCGGCCAGCACGTGTCTCTCATCATCGACCGCTTCACCCTGCCCTACTCCGAAATCGGCAGCTTCAACGACCTACCCATCCCCTTCGCTTGTGTCGCCACAAATCTCGTCACCGGCAAGGCTGAAGTTTTCCGCAGCGGTTCACTCTCCTCCGCACTGCGCGCCACCATGTCCATCCCCGGAGTCTTCACGCCCGTCACCGGCAAAGACGGCACATTCGCCGACGGCGGGCTGCTCAATAACATCCCCGTCGACATCGCAAAAAAAATGGGCGCCGACATTGTCCTCGGTGTCCATCTCGAAACTGCACCGCTCAGTCCCGATGCCAAGCTCAATACCTTCGCGGTCCTCGGCCGTTCAGTCGAGGTGATGATCAGCGCCAATGAGCTTCGCAGCATGGAAGACGCCGACCTCATGATCACCGTTCCGCTCTCGAAGTACAGCTCCATGGACTTCAAGCACGCAAAAGAAATCATCCAGGCCGGATACGATGCCGCTGCGGCAAAAGAGAAAGTCCTCTCGTCCTTCTCCGTCGACCAGGTCACCTGGAACCAGTACCTCGCGGCGCGAGAAGCCAGGCGCAAATCCATTCCCGTCCCCGAATTCGTCGCCGTCTCAGGCGCTAACGGCAATCTCTCCCAGCAGGTTCAGACCCACATGTCTCCCATCGCCGGCAAACCCATCAACTTCGAGGAACTCAATCAGCGCATCCTCGAGTTGAATGGCCTCGGTCGATTCTCCAGCGTCAACTACTCGCTCACCGAGAAGAACGGCCAGCCGGGCCTCACCATGAACACAAATGAAAAGTCGTATGCGCCACCCCTGGTGCAGCCGCTCATCCTCATCGACGGCTCCAACTTCGAGAACGCGCAATTCAACCTCGGCGCGCGCATTACATTTCTCGACGTCGGCGGTTTCCGTTCCGAATGGCGCAATGATTTTATTCTCTTTTCGGAGTACGGCCTGCGTTCGGAGTACTACCACCCATTCACGCCGACGAGCCGCTGGTTCATCGCTCCCAGAGGCTCCATCGACGACGTCCCGCTATATATCTACGAAGAGAATACTCAGATCGCAACCTACCGCGCGAAAAGTGGCGCGGGCGGCCTCGACCTGGGACGAATTTACGGAAGAAGCGGCGAGCTCCGCATGGGGTATGAAGGAGGATGGCAGAAATACTCGCGCCAATCCGGCGATCCCACGCTCCCCACATTTTCTGGCGCATTCGGCGACATACGCCTTCAATACAAACTCGATCTCCTCGACGAAGCCGTCCTGCCCCGCCAGGGCCACTACGTTCTCGGTGGTTTTCGCTGGACCAATACCAGCCCCATCGCCACCAATCAATACCCCGTCCTTGAAGGGTCCTCACTCAATTACTTCAAAGTCAGCGAACCTTCGTCATTTTTCATAAATGGATTTGCAGGGACCACTTTCAACTACGCAACCGGCCTTCCGCAATTCTCCCTCGGCGGCTCGGTGCGCCTGGTTGCTTACGGCCAAAACGAATTGTTGGTCGACAAATACTACTTGGGCCAAGCCGGATACCTGCGCCAATTTGCCAAGCTGCCCCCACTTATCGGCAGTGGAATCTACGCCCTTGGCATGCTCGAAGGAGGTCAGATCTACGGCACTCCGCTCATTGGCCTCGGCAATCTCTCCAACGCGCCAGGCGACATCGCAGCCGCGGTCGTTGTCAAATCCATCTTTGGCCCTGCCCAAATCGGCTATGCCTACGGCGAAAGCGGCCACCACAAATTCTTCTTCCGCATCGGCCGCCTCTTCTGAACGTCCTGGCGTTTTTGCTGAAAGCGCCCGACCATACAACGGCAAACAGAATTCGACGGTGGTCATACTCACCCCTCGACCGTCCGCTTCAATTGTCCGCACGCCGCGTAGATATCGCGCCCACGCGGTCGCCTTAGATATACCGGCACTCCCTCAGCGGCCAGCGCTCGCCGAAACGTCTCGACAGCCTCCGCCTTCGGCGTCTCATAAGCAATGCCTGGCCCGGGATTCCACGCAATCAGGTTCACCTTAGCCGGCAATCCCGTGCGACGCACCAGCCGCGCCACCTCTGCCGCATGTTGCGGCTGATCCGTCACGCCGCCAAGCAGCACGTACTCAAACGTGATGCGCTCGCGTGTCCGCAGCCGAATGTCGCGCACCGCATCGACCACAGCTTCGATCGGCCACTTGCGATTGATCGGCATCACTTCGCTGCGAATCTCGTCATTCGGCGCGTTCAGGCTGATGGCGAGCTTCGGACGCACCTCTGGCGGTTCCTCTGCAAATCGCTGGATCCCCGGAACGATCCCCGATGTGGACACCGTCATCCGTTGCGGACTCAACCCTACTTCTTCAACCAGCAGTCGAACTGCCGACATGAAGTTGTCATAATTCAGGAACGGTTCGCCCATTCCCATGAAGACAAGGTTCACGCGATCCTTGCCCACTTCGACCTTTTGCCGGTCGAGCACAGCGACCACCTGTCCGGCAATTTCACCCGCCGTGAGATTCCGCTGCAATCCAAGCTTGGCCGTGAGGCAGAACTGGCAATTCACCGCACAGCCAACCTGGCTGGAAACACAAATTGTCGCCCGATCCCACCCCCTGCCTAATTTGTTGAGGCTAGCCGGAACCGGTCCAGAATCATCAGAACCATCTCCCGCCTCGCCGTCGTCGCCCTCCGGCATCCAGACTGTTTCCACGGTCAGCCCATCCGGAGCCTGCCCTTGCACCAGATAGCGCTCCGTGCCATCCACAGACGTGAACATCTGTGCGATCTGGGGACGCCTTATCTGCCAGCTCTCTTCAGCAATTCTTTGCCGCAGCGCCTTGGGCAAAGTGGTGATGGCTTCAACGTCAACAATCCTTTGGCGATAGATGGCCTCTGCCAACTGGCGTCCGCGCCATTTCGGCTCTCCCAGACCGATCATGCACTCGGTCAACTCCGCTGCGTTCATGCCAAAAAAACTTCGCAGGCTTCCGCCCAGCCTGTTCTTAGCGTCTAATGGGAGGAGTTGTGAGTTCGCGGTCACGGCTGGGCTCAGCATAGAGCATTTTTACCTCCCTTGCAGGCTTCCCGCGATCTCTCCGGCAAATTGTTGTTAACCTCCACGCTCCCACACAGGCGGTGAACGGGCGGTGGTCCTTACCCGCTTCGCCTACAATCGAAATCGACCGAGTGACAATGACAAACCAGCGCAACCTTCGCCGTACTGTATTGCCCAACGGCCTGATCGTTCTGACCGAGCGCATGGACCACCTGCGCTCCGTGGCCATGGGCGTCTGGGTCAAGTCCGGCTCGCGCTGCGAGTCAGCAGAGATCAACGGTATCTCTCACTTCGTAGAGCACATGCTCTTCAAAGGGACGCGTTCCCGCTCGGCCTTGAACATCGCCCGCGAAATGGACTCTATTGGCGGCAATCTCGACGCCTTCACGGGAAAGGAAACGATCTGCTTCAACGTCAAATCCTTAGCCGACCACGTGCCGATAGCTCTCGATGTGCTGGCCGACCTGGTTCTGAATCCCGTCTTCGCCTCCACTGAAATCGAGCGCGAACGCGGAGTCATCCTCGAAGAGATCAAGATCGACGAAGACAATCCGGACGTCCTGGTGCACGAGCTATTCACTCAGAATTTCTGGAAAGACCATCCGCTCGGCAAGCCTATCCTCGGCACCACCAAAACCGTAGGCCGCCTCGATCAGCAGAAGCTGATTGACTACCACACCGGGCGTTTTCGCGGCGGAAACATGGTCTTCTCCGCAGCCGGAAACCTCGAGCATGACCAGTTTGTCCAGGCCGTTACGGAGAAGTTCAGCGCCTTGCCGCCGGGCGAAGCCATGCATGAGTTGCAGACGCCGCAGGCCAGCGCGCGCATCCTGCTGCAAAACAAGAAAGCGCTCGAGCAGGTTCAACTTTGCATGGGTGTGCCCGCTCCGCCGATCACCGACGACAACCGCTACGCCACGCTGATCCTGAACACCATTCTCGGGAGCGGCATGAGTTCGCGCCTCTTCCAGACCATCCGCGAAGAACGCGGAATGGCCTACGCCATCTACTCTGACCTCAGCCCCTACAGCGACACCGGATCGCTCTGCGTCTATGCCGGCACCTCGGCCGGCAAGGCGCTCGAGGTCATAGACCTGGTGCTTGCCGAATTCCGTAACCTGAAAGAAGTTCCTCTCACCGACGAAGAACTCACGCGAGCCAAGGATCAGCTCAAGGGCAACATCCTGATGGGTCTCGAAAGCTCGAATTCGCGCATGGCCAACCTTGCCCGGCAGGAGATGTACTTCCACCAGTTCTTCACGGCGGAGGAAGTGATCGCCCGCATTGAAGCCGTGGATGCCGCGCAGATACAGGCCATGGCTCAACGCCTGTTCGTCCCCGACCGCATCGCCGTCACCCTGCTCGGCCGCCTGAGCGGCATCAAGCTCAACCGCGAGCGGCTGGTGTGCTGAAAAGCAGTTTGTCAGTGATCAGCTTGAACGCCATGCCGGCGGCGCCGCTACCGACTTCAAATATCTCATCGCCATCACCCGAAGTCGCTTATGAGCCGGTCCTCCCGCTGTCCACTGTTCACTGACCCCTGTTCACTGCATTTGAGCGTTCCATTTCCCTTCTGCGTCTGTAAGTTGTAGGATTTTGTCGTGAGGGGCAGTGCGTTTGTCTGCTCCCAGAGGCTTATGGTTCACATGAATTGCACGTTTTCAATTTTTTCCAAAAGGCGCCGCGCCACTGGTCGGGCAGACAGGTCTTCGTCTGCAGGTTTCACCTTGATGGAACTGCTGATCGTTATCTCCATCATCGTCATCCTGATGCTCATTGCGATTCCCACCGCAAATACCATCCGGAAGCACACCAACGAAGTCTCCGCTCAAAAGTCGCTGCAAACCATCGAACAGGCCCAATCGATGTATGAGCAGAACTATCCGGTCACCGGTTACGCGTGCACCTTGCAGGCGCTGAGCGGCGAAGGGAGTGCTGGCCCCCCGAGCGCAACTTCGTCACAGTTGCTCAGTGGACAGCTGACCACCGGCGTCAAGGACGGCTACATCTTCAACATTACGAACTGCGTAAAGTCGACGGCGAACAACAGCGAGCGCGTCACCAGCTACACCCTGACCGCAGTACCGGCCACCGTCGGCCGATCGGGCGATCGCGGCTTCTGCATTGAAGCGGGCGGTCCCATCAAGATGGATCCCGCGGGCGGCACCAACTGCACCCAGATGGTGCAATGACCCTCGTCAACGGTAGAAATAGAGATAGTGTCATCCTGAGCGAGGGTCGCGAAGCGAACGATTCGCCGCATCTGCGGTTGTCCTTCGAGACTTCTCAATTGCCAGGAAAAGGATGCCCCATCCAAGCGCCTCTTGCGGCCTGGGTGAGAAACCACGGACTCATCAAGCTCCTGCTTCTTGCTTTCTCTCTCGTGGGATTCTCGTCGATCTCAGCCCAGCAACCCCAGCCTACCGCCCACAACATCGCGCAGCGTGTCGACCGCCACTACAACCAACTCCACTCCCTTAAAGCCGAATTCACCGAGAGCTACGAGGGACTCGGCCGCGCCCGCAGCGAGAACGGCACGCTTCTGCTTCTGAAGCCCGGCCGCATGCGCTGGGATTATTCCCAGCCTGCCGGCAAAGTCTTTGTCCTCGACGGCAAATACGCCTGGTTCTACTCCAAGGGCGACCCGCAGGTACAGCGCATCGGCGCCAAGGATCTCGACGATCTGCGCTCGCCTCTGCGCTTCCTCCTCGGCCACACACAGCTCGAAAAAGAAATTGATCACCTGGCCGTGACACCCACCGTAAACGGCAGCTTCATCCTCGCCGGTGTTCCTCACGGACAGGAAAAGCGCGTGCAGCGCCTAGCCCTCACCGTCACCGCCGATGGAGTCATAACAGCGATTGAGATTCAGGAAACCGATGGCGCTGAGACCCGCTTCATCTTCACCGGCGAACAGCCCAATCCCGCGATCGCGCCCGCGACATTCCACTTCACCCCGCCCCCCGGAGTCCCCGTCGTAGACGCGCTGCCGCCTGTCTAAATCAAGAATCCGAGTGAGCGCGAGCGTATTCTGACCAAGGAACAAAGAATCTCGGTCAAGGCCCCCATCGCCACGATTTCTGCCCGTCTGCAAATCGCCGCTCCGTCGAGTTCTTCGACCCGCCGTCGCGCAACTCCGCAAGCACTTCCGTCTGCTTGTTGGCAAATCGAAGACAAAGAAGGTGCGTTAGACGGCAAACGCGCCCGTCTCCGAGAATGCTATCCGTCTTCCTTACGCTTTAGTACCCGTAATACGCCGTGCGATACGCCATTGAGTTCGGGTACACCATCGTTCTCGGTGGCGACCACATGGCGACAACCGGCGGACCATACATATATACGGGCACCGGCGGCGGCGGTGGAACTGCATACACATAAACAATCGGCACTGGTTGTACGTACACAGGCATTACTTGCACATAGGCTTGAACCGGTGCCGGTGGAACATACGACTGTTGCGGCGGCTGATATTGCTGCGGTGGAGGTTGATACGCTGGCGGTTGCTGGTAGGCAGGCAGATCGTACTGCGCGACCTGCGGCCGCGCCTGCTCCTGCGGAGGATCGTTGTAGGCGCTCGGCTCGCGACGGTAGAGACCCGAAGGATCACGATCCGGTTCGTCCGTCTCGGGAACTTCCATATCGTCCATCACCTTCAACGTAAGCCGCGTCTCCGTCTTTAGGGTCGGACGCGGTCCGCGCCGCGGCAGATTCAGCAGGTCAATCGGCCACAGGATCGGAATCGACCACTCCACGATATCGCGCGTGCGGTGGCCCTTCCCCAGGATTCTTCCCTGCGGATCCACAGCATAGCCTGGTACGTCCACCACTTTTGCCGTCACGGGGATCACAGTGCGCGGCTCGATCACCATCAGATCGAACTTCAGCTCCATCCATCCCTTGCCGACAAAGTGCCCCGGATCTTTGTAATCCTCAAATCGACCCTCCAGGTAAGTGTTAAACGGTAGACGTGCGGAGCCATTGCGCGTCCTCATGCTGGCCTGGCAAAGCACCGGATCGCCAATGGCCGTGGTCTTCGAAGACAACTTCGTTTCGGAGACCGTGCAGCTAATAAGAGAACCGGCAGGCAAAATCTGCCTGCTGGCATGCCCTGCCAGCGCTGGAGTGAGCAATAGTGTACAGAGAGCGAGGTGAACGCTCTTCATCGAAGGCCTCCTGGTTCGACAGACTCTCCGCAGAGAGCCGGCTGATGCTACTGTTCAGGAAGAGATCACCGGAAGACCGGGCAGTCGTGCCCTGTGTTGCATCGAGAAGTGCTGCAAGCCTCGCTTAAATTGAACAGCTGCCCAAGTGGTGAGTGCCGATTGTGGATCGGAATTTGCCGCAGAAGCTTCCGGCGCGGAGATTTGGGGGAAGTCTATCGCGCTCCGAACAACTGTGGCTGTGCAGGATTCTGATGCGAGCTCCGTAGAATCCGTTGCCAAACGATGACACAGGCCGTTCTGGAAAGTTGCGAAAGAGATAAAAATATTCCTGCAACTCTCTGGCTGACATCTGATCCCCGACCACCGACATCTATCGGCTACTCGTACCTCAGCGCTTCAATCGGATCGAGGTTCGCTGCACGAATCGCCGGAATCATCCCGCTCACCAGACCAGTGATGATCAGGATCGTCGTTGCCACGACCACCGAGGTTGGCGAAATCAGCAACTGGATATCCGCATCCTCCGCGTGCTGCGCCAGTTCGCTGTAAAACGGGATGCGGCCGACCATCAGCGATACGACGTAGGCAAGCCCGATCCCGCCAATTCCGCCGATGCCTGTAATCACCATTGCCTCGGCCAGAAATTGCGTAAGGATGTGCCTCTTCTGCGCACCCAGCGCTTTCTCTACGCCGATTTCGCGCGTGCGTTGCTGCACCGCCACCAGCATGATGTTCATCAGCCCAATCCCCGCGATCCCCAGCGTCAGAGCGCCCACCAGTGAAAGCAGCACTTGCAGCGCCAGCGACAAAATGCTGAATTGATGCAGCTCCGTCATCAGGTTGGCCACGTAGATGGCGTTATGGTCTGAAGGCCTGAAGTGGTGCGCCGCGCCCAGCACATTGCGCATGTTCTGCTCAGTGAGCTCGTAGTTGCCCTCGTAGTTGTACCAGATTCCGCCCAGATACTTTGTATCGGCCAGGTCGCTCATGGTACTGAAGGGCACATAGATCTGCCGGTTGCGATCGCTGTCTTCGCCCTCCTGCATCTTCGGGCTGAGCACGCCGATAATCGTGAACAGAACGCCGTTCAACCGGATCGTCTGCCCCACCGCCCATCCACCCGAAAACAGCTTTGTTTTGGATTCTGACCCGATCACGCAGACGTGCGCCCTCTGCTGTTCCTCCTGCCCGTTAAAGAACCGCCCCGCATCCGTGTCGAGTTTCCAGATGTCCTGAAACACCGGCATCACGCCGTTCACCGTCCACGTATAGGAATGCAGATCGTTCTGCACCGTTACGTCTTTATAGGCAGCCGGCGAGATGTGATTGATCCCCGGAACGCTGGCGATGATGCGGTCCACATCGTCCTGCGTGAACTGCACCTTCACGCCCGACTTCTCACCGCCCGCCTGCTCGCTGGTCCGGCCCGGAAAAACCCCGATGATGTTGGTACCCCATTGCGCAAAGATCGCCTCGATCGCACGACTGAAACCCGCTCCGTAGGCCAGCAGCAGCACCACCGTCGCAATCCCCCACGCCATCCCGATCATCGTGATGGCAGTGCGACGGCGGTTGTAGATCATCGCCTCCCAAGCCTGGCCTAGTATGTCTCTCAGCATTTATCCTCTCCGGGATACCGTTTCTCATTAGCGGCGTTCGCGGGGCTAGCCGCGCTATCGCTGTTACCGAAGTTAGGTACGGGATCGGTTTTTACCAACTCCGCTAGCTCCGCTAACCCTGCTAACTCCGCTGCCCTTCAATCTTTCCTCAACGCCTCCACCGGATCCATCTGCGCAGCCTTGCTCGCCGGATAAAGTCCTGCGGCAATCCCGCTCAGCACCAGCGTCCCCATGGCCAGCGCCGCAGACCACGGAACCAGCCGTGGCGGATCCCAGCCCGGCATCTTGCCGGTCAGCAGAGCCTGCAACACCGCCATCAGACCTGCGGAGCCCGCAATCCCAATCGCACCACTCACCGCAGTCAGCAGCAGACCCTCCCAGAAGAATTGGCCCATGATGGTTTTCTTGGTTGCGCCCAACGCCTTGCGCAACCCGATCTCGCTCGTCCGCTCCGACACCGAAACCAGCATGATGTTGATAATTCCCACGGCACCCAGGCCGAGGGTCACGATTCCCACGCCGCCCAGAAAGATATCCATCGCGTTGAAAATTGCGCCCACCATCTTCATCTCTTTGATGGTGTCCCACTCCTGATAAGCGTCCTTCAACGAGGGATCGAATCCATGACGCGCAGCGATGAGGCGATGCATAGCCGATACCGCCGCCGTTGCGTCTCCCGCCTTCGTCGGCTGGTACTGGATCGAGGTCAGAGCATCCTTGGCGATGTTGTCGCCCTTCAGCGGATAGAGTTCCAGCATCGTGGTGACGGGAATGTAAACCTTCTGGTCGTCATAGTCCTGGTTACCTCGGCTGATCTTTTCGACTGCACCCACGATCTGAAACTCGGTGCCATTGATCGTGATCGCTTCGCCCACCATCGGCCTGCCCGGAAACAGCAGCATCGCAGCCTTCGAGCCCAGCACGGCTACGCGACGCCGGTCACTCACGTCCGCGTCATTGATAAAGCGTCCCTGCGCCATGGGTATGTAGCGCACCGTGGTGTAGTTGGGCCACACGCCCATCACATGGCTGGAGGTGTTGCTGAACTGGCTCACTTCATAGAGGTCCGAGCGCGACAGCTCAACCGTAACGGCGCGCAGTTCCGGCAACTGCTTTGCGGCCTCGGCATCGGCCAGCGACAGCTGATATGGACGCATCCCCGTGTGCTGGTTGGCGACAGCGGGGATGGTCCCGTTCCACATCATTACCAGGTCGTTGCCCAGCTTCGCCAGGTTGCGATGCTGCCCCGACCGGAATCCCTCACCCAGACCCACAAGCACCAGCAGCGAGCCCACGCCCCACGCAATCCCGAACATGGTCAGAAAGCTGCGCAGCTTGTTCGCCGCGATGGCCCTGAAAACCTCGCTGAGCGTGTCTGTAAATCTCTGCATAATCCTTCGACGCTGACCAATGGTTTCCGGGTAATGGAATGTGACGAATTGCCGTTTTCCAAGGCCCTGACTGAACACCTGCATGAAAGTACGCTCCGGCGCACCTTTCAGTTCCCTCGCTCCTAGACTAGCGATCGCTGCTGCTGAAACGATCAAAGCGGCGAACGTCTGGATGGCTGCCACAGGAATAGACTGACACCGCCCCCCCCCGGGTGTTCACAAGGAGTGAGGTCTTCAAAAGACTCGATCCCAAGCAGATTACCGCCAACCCGGAAGCAAACCAGAGCCGGGGCGAAGATTCGGAAAAGTTCCGAATTGGCGACAACACGCTCCGGGCTCGCGTTGTAGAAAATGGGCCCAGCTCGCGGGTTCACCGCGAGACACAATCTCTTCTGATCACGCACCGTTGCGAAGCGCGGGCCAACTGAGGTTATCGACTCTCCATCCTATCCACATAGCAGTAGCCTCTCGACTCAGCAGTTCTTGTCTGAAGCGGAAGGAGCGGAATATGGCCTCAGGAACTTTTCGCGCAAGGTTCGGGCTCGCATTGGCAACACTCTTCTTCGCGGTAATCTGCCGGGTGGCTCTCGCACAAGGCGATGCTGATCTATCGGCCCCAGGCCTCGCGCCCGTTTCCAAGACCCCGGCCGGTTCGACACTGTTTCAAAGCGTTCGTATCTTCGATGGCCGAAGTGCCGCGCTCTCTGCTCCATCCAATGTGCTGGTCAAAGGCGACATCATCGAGCGCATCTCATCAGATCCCATTCCCGTCGACGCGACTGTCACCGTCATCGCAGGCGACGGCCGTACGCTCATGCCAGGTCTCATCGACGCGCATTGGCATGCCATCATGGCGTCGGTTCCACAGCCCGTCCTGATGACGGCTGACCCAAACTACCTGCAACTCGTGGCTGCGCGACAGGCTGCATTGACGCTGATGCGAGGCTTCACCACCGTGCGCGATCTCGGAGGCCCTGTCTTCGGGCTCAAACGTGCTATCGATGAGGGCGTCGTCATCGGTCCGCGGATCTATCCCTCCGGAGCCTTCATCTCACAAACCTCCGGACACGGAGACTTTCGCTTCTCGTTCGAAGTTCCGAGGCAACCTGGTGGTCCACTCAGCTACACCGAGGTCATTGGAGTTGCTGCCATTGCCGACAGCCCTGACGAGGTCCGGTTGCGGGCTAGAGAGCAGTTGCGTGCGGGCGCGAGCCAGATCAAGCTCATGGCTGGCGGTGGCGTCGCCTCTCCTTACAATCCAATCGAGTCCACGCAATACACCGAACCGGAGATTCGCGCCGCGGTCGAAGCCGCTGAAAACTGGGGGACTTATGTCACCGTGCACGCCTACACCCCGCGCGCGATCCGGCAGGCGATAGCTGCGGGCGTCAAGTGCATCGACCACGGGCAACTCATCGATGAGCCCACCGCTCAGCTCATGGCGGAAAAGGGGATCTGGTGGAGCCTGCAGCCCTTTCTTGATGATGAAGACGCACCTCCACTCGCCAACCCGGTGTCTCAGAAAAAGGCGCTCGAAGTCTTCGCTGGCACTGACAACGCCTACAAGCTCGCGAAGAAGTACAAGATCAAGACGGCCTTTGGCACCGACATTCTCTTCGATGCCAAGCTCACCACACGACAGGGAGCCATCCTTGCAAAGCTGGTTCGCTGGTACACCCCAGCCGAAGTGCTCAAGATGGCCACCGCAGACAACGGCGAATTGATGGCCCTGAGCGGATTCATCAACCCTTATCCCGGCAAGCTGGGTGTGGTGGAGCAAGGAGCCCTTGCCGATCTGCTATTAGTCGACGGCAATCCCCTTGAAAACATCAAGCTCATCGAAGACCCGGACAAAAACTTTCTGGTGATCATGAAGGACGGAACAATCTACAAAAACACCATGCCCAAGTGAGGAATCCTCGAGGCACTGGCTCACTTTAGAATGTTCTTCCAGAGGCCATCATGGAATCAATCGGCACATCCGCGGAGTCCATAGCACAGGCGTTCGTGCGCGCCATCAACCGGCAGGATGTGGGCCGGCTGACGGCGCTGATGTCGCCCACCCATCGCTTCATCGACTCTCTGGGCAAAATCATCGAAGGCCGCGAAAAGATGCGCGAGGGATGGGCGACCTATTTCCGCATGGTCCCCGACTATGCCGTTGCGATAGAGGAGTTCTACCCCAGCGAACCGGTAGTCGTGATGCTTGGCATGGCCTCCGGAACCTACTCCCGCGATGGCAAACTGCATCCTGAAAACCGATGGCAGACGCCCGTGGCGATACGCGCGCTCATTGAAGAGGGCTTGGTCGCTGAGTGGCGCGTCTACGCCGACAACGAACCGATTCGCAAGGTCATGGCGAGCGGTAAATAGTTCGCAGAGCGGCTAAAGATCATGGGCGACAGCAGAAGAGTCTATGGCACGTCACGCCCGGAATCTGTGCTAGTCTGCCGATCATGGTGCGCGCGCCCGATCCCCGGCTGCTCAATTATCTGGCTCCTTACGATCCCCGCATCGCAAGCCTTACTCTTGCGCTCCGCGAAGTCGTCCTGGAAGAAGCGCCCGAGGCAATCGAATCTCTCGTCAACGGGTATGCAGTTGCAATCGGCTTCTCCTTCACCGGCAAGCCGATGAGAGACGGGTTCTGCCACGTCGTAACCTACAAGAATTGTGTCAACCTTGGTTTCAACCGCGGTGCGTTGCTCGCCGATGCTGAAGGAATTCTGGAAGGCTCCGGCAAATTGATCCGGCATCTCAGAATCAATGACCACGACGACCTCGACCGCCCCCTCGTGCGACGCTTCCTTCGTGCCGCGATCCAACAGGTTGGCCAGGTCGGGGCTTCGTCGCAGCGCCTGCCCGCGAAAACTACGCGATCAGCGGCAAAACGCGTCAGCCACCCAAAGTAACACTCCTCTACGCTTCGAAGCTAAATTGGTTGCAGCCCTTGCTGCGCGATAGACCGTCTAGGACATATAGGGCATCTCTCAACCTTGTCCCTCGAGAGCTATCATGGGTTCGCAACCCAGATATGGATTTTGCCGGAGGGAAGTACTTATGAAGCGTCCGATCGTTGCCATGTTTCTCTCGCTCGCGTGCGCAGTTCCGGTGATGGGGCAGGCTGATGACTCTGCAACCACCCTGCGCGTCAACAGCAGAGCTGTCCTCGTGGATGTCATTGTCAGCGACTCCTCAGGCAAGCCGGTCACTGGACTTTCCAGGGATGCCTTCAGCGTGACCGAACAGGGCAAGCCACAGCGGATTTCATTCTTCGAGGAGAATGGCAACACGCCCCCCGCGCGGCCGGTAGCAATGCCCACCATGCCGCCGGACGTATTCACGAATTTCTCACCTTTTCCGCAGCCACCGGCAGTCAATGTGCTGCTGCTGGACTCGCTAAATACGCACATGGAGAACCAGAGCTACGTCCACAAGCAGGCGCTGCAATTCCTCAAGAGCGCGAAGCCGGGCACACGCATGGCCATCTTTACGATGGGACTCGGGCTGCATTTCATTCAGGGCTTCAACGACGATCCTGCCGTGCTGATGGCGGCGCTCAACAACAAGAAGAACAATGAGGTAGAGACCGCGGTGATGCTGAAGGGGCAGGATGAGACAAACGCCCAGCAGAACCTGGTCGGCATGATGAGTACCTCAGAGGGCAATGGCGCGACCGCAGCCTCGCCGGCGATGATTGCCGCGCTGCAAAACTTTATTAACGAGAACGACACCTCGCGTTCTGTCGATCGGATGTACGTGACGCTTGCGAATCTTGCAGCGGCTGGCAGCGTTTCTACAGGGATTCCCGGGACGCAAGAACATCATCTGGTTTGCGGAAAAGGTTCCCGCGCTGTACGTCACAGGGTCTGATGCCTCAGGCGGCGTGGCTTCGGGTACCCCGGCTATCGGCGACGAGATCAAGAAGACTCTGGCGATGCTGGCCGCAGCTCGCGCGGCCATCTATCCGGTGGATGCCCGCGGAGTCTCAAACAACAGCCTCTATACGGCCGAAAACAACCTGTCTCACGGCATCACGCAGTCTGCGCAACTGCTGGGGGCTACAACGATTGGCAGCGACTACGGCTCGCCGAAAGGCAGCGGCGGATTCGCGAACTCGATGACAAGCGAGAACGATCGACCGCAACTCCGACCAGGCGAATGCTCAGATCCTGGCCGAGCAGTCCGGCGGGAAAGCATTCGCGAACACCAACGCGCTCTCAGACGTAATCGACAAGATCACATCGACCAGCAGTCATTTCTATACCCTTTCGTACTCGCCGACCAATGCAAAAATGGACGGCACCCTCCGCAACATTGAGGTGAAGGTTGAGGGCGGGAAATACAAGCTTGCGTATCGCCGGGGATACTTTGCCGTGGAAGAAGCGCTTCCCGGCAGCTCGCTGACCGTGCGAGGTCAGGAGGTCCAGAAACTCGCGGCCAAAAACCCCGGCGCTGTCGATCCTCTGCTGCCGTTCATGGACCTCGGGATGCCGCAAAGCGAGCAGATTCTCTACAAGGCCCTCATTGTGCCGACTGCGGCGGGTGAGAACGAGCCTGCCGACAAGAAAAACAAAGATCACTACAAGGTTGACTTCGCCATCGATCTGAAAGACGTCAAACTGAACCTCGACACAGACGGACTGCACAAGGGCGAACTGAATATCTCGCTGGTGGTCTACGACCGCTACGGAAACATCATCAGCCGCGAAGACTACCTGGTCCCGCTGAACATCAAACCCGACGTGTACGCGATGTTCCAGAACACCGGTGTGCAACTCCACGCCGACCTGGCCGTGCCAAAGGGCAATTTCTGGCTGCGCACCGGCATTTACGATCGCGCCTCGCACAAGGTGGGGACCATGGAGATTCCGCTTGCCGCAGTCAAGCCGCTGGAAACCGCCGCAAAGTAGCGGGGGTTACAGTTGTCTCAGACTAGGCTGTCAGCCGCGTCAGCACAGCGGAGTCGAACAACCGGCTTTCCAAAGCAGGTGTCATCCTGAGCACCGCTTGCTTGGCCCCTTGGCGCTAACGCAAAGGGGTAATCGGCGCGAAGGATCTGCATTTGATTTTCCCCGCATCGCTGTCGGACGCTACTCGTCGCTGACCAGCGTCTCGACGATGTGTCCCATCTTTTCCTGCTTGGTCCGCACGTAGGCCGCGAAGGTCTCCTGCGGTGCAACCTCGGCAGAGACGCGCTCCACAACAGTGATGCCCGCGGACTCAAGTGCCGCCACCTTGTCAGGATTGTTGGTCATTAGCTTGACCTTCGACACGCCCAGCATCTTCAGCACGCGCGCCGGCAATTCGTATTCACGATAGTCCGCCTCGAAGCCCAGTTCCACATTGGCTTCGACGGTGTCGCGTCCGGCGTCCTGCAGCTCGTAGGCCTTCAGTTTGGCCATCAGGCCGATGCCACGGCCCTCCTGCTGCTCGTAAAGAAGAATACCCGCGCCCTCGGTGGCAATTCCCTTAAGAGCCAACTCGAGTTGCAACCGGCAATCGCACCGCAACGAACCGAAGACATCCCCCGTGAGGCACTGCGAGTGGATCCGCACCAGCGGCGGCGCCGCATGAATGTCGCCCATGACCAGCGCAACCAGCCCTTCCACTTTGCCGGGTTGGACAGGCGACCCGGCCTGGTTCTGCGACCCGGAAGGGCCCGGCAGCGCCCCCTCGAACCCGAGAATGCGGAAAGCTCCCCAGCGAGTGGGAAAATCGGCCTCCGCCACCTTCTTCACGCTCTCAAATGCCATGGTTCCATTTTACTTGGCGGGCAGTAACCGGCCAGCGGCAAGCGTCACAAAGGGTGAGACTCACTCGGTACGACAGCATCGCAAACTGATGACCGTCGTCGCTTTGCGTTTGGGCAGCTCATCCGCAGCGCGATACAGTGGTGATGTGACCGACAGGCTCATTCTCATCACGCTGCTCGTAAAGCTGGGAGTTGTAGCCTCCGTCGCCAGCGTGCTGGCGCGCGCCAGCACCTTCCGCCGCCTGTTCTTCGCCGAGAAACGCCGCCCGCGGCAAACCCTGGCGCTGCTGGCCTTCTTCCTCGTTCCCCTCACCCTGGGCGTCTGGATCCGAACCTCGGTTCCAAACTTTCTCGCCGCCGACATTTCCTTCGAGACGATCATTCTCCTCGGTCTACTCATCGGACCGCGCTGGGCGATGCTTGGCGGCATCATCCTTTCCGCGCCGGCGATGCACCACGGCGAATACCTCACTCTGCCGTTCAACGCCGCCGTCGGCCTGCTCTCCGGCATCCTCGGCAGCTTCGTCGAACCCGAAGAAGTCTGGTCGTTCACGCCCTTTGTCGACCTCAGCCTCTATCGCTGGGTGCGCCGTATCCTCCGCCGCCCGCGCATCGACCGCCAGTTCCTCATGCTCTTCCTCATCGTCGCTGCGGAGGGCTGCCGGGTTTGGCTGGCGCGCGAATTCCCGCACAAGCTGTTTGCCCTCGTCGCAACCCAGCCCTGGGTTCAGGTGCTCGTGTGGCTCAGCGCGCCCATCGTCGTCGGCATCGCGCTGAAAGTCTGGAACGCTTTGCGCATCGAGATGAAGCTCGAAGAACAGAAGCATCTTCTTCTCGAAGCGCGCCTCGACGCCCTACAGCGCCAGATCAATCCCCACTTTCTCTTCAACACGCTCAACTCCATCGCGTCTCTGGTCCGCGTCAAGCCCGAACTGGCTCGCGAGATGACGGTGAAGCTCGCCAACATCCTGCGTGCACTGCTCAAGGATCACGACACCTACGTCCCGCTGCGAAACGAACTCAGTTTCACCGACGACTACATCGATATCGAGGTGGTGCGCTTCGGCGCCGACAAACTGCATGTCGAAAAAGAAATCGATCCGCAGACGCTCGATGTCCTAGTGCCCAGCATTCTGCTTCAGCCGCTCATCGAAAACAGCATCAAGCACGGTCTGGAACCGCGCATCCACGGCGGCACCGTAACGCTGCGCAGCAAACTGGACGGCGATCGTGTGCTCATCGAAGTGGCCGATGACGGCGTTGGCATGGGCGACAGGCCGCGCACTGGTGTGAGCAGCAGCGGCAACGGCATCGGCATGAAGAATGTGCAGGAGCGGCTTGAAGTTCTCTACGGCACCCAGGCCAGCTTTAAAGTGGTCAGTAACCCCGGCCGTGGAACCCTCGTCTCCATCGAAATCCCCGCCGATCTCTCCGACACCCGCTAGCTTTCGACCATCGCACGCCGTGTCATCCCGATCGAAGCGGAGGGATCTGCGTTGTCTTTCGGATCGCTGCGGATGTGGCACTGCTGGTTGACCAGGTCCCAACACCTAAACGCAAGCACGAAGATTTGGTGCCCAAGAGCTTGCCCTGAGAATGGTCGAAGAGTGCCGCTTTTGGAGCCGAGTAATACACGAACCCCAATCGCCGTTCTCCCAATTCGTCAAAGCCCTATCAAATTGCTGCAATCACCCGCTTCAGAATCTCCGCTGCGTCTTTCAGCGCTGCCAGCTCGTCCGCACGCAGCGCCGCAATCTGCCTCGCTCAGGGTACGCACCCGCCGTTCTCGTCCGCGCTTTAATAGTTTCTTCCCTGCCGCTGTTGCGTGGATGAGCGTGCTCCTTCCGTCCTCCGCATTGCGCTTCTTCGTCACCAGCCCCTGCTCCGCCAGCGCGTCCACAATGCGCGTCATCGTCGGCGGCCGAACCTGCTCCGCGGTGGCAAGGTCGCCCAGCGCCACCGGCCCTGCAAACACTATCACCGACAAGGCAGACAAACGTGGTGCTGTCAACCCGCTTGCTGCATCCTCGCGGCGCAGCTTGCGCAATAGGTGAATGGCCATGGAGTGAAGCTGATCCGCCAGATCTCTGGATTCGTCAGAAATTCGCGTTGACATGTCGATATGCCTTCATGATATATCGTTAGCTGAGCTAACTAACTGGAGGAGACCTTATGATCTCGCCCATTATCTCCAACTTCGACAAGATCGGCCAGATCGCAATCACCGTCGATGACCTTCCGCGTGCCAAGGCTTTCTACCAGGACACACTAGGGATGAAGTTCCTTTTTGACGCCGGCCAACTTGCGTTTTTCAAATGCGGCGACATCCGCCTCATGCTGAGCACTCCCGAAAAATCGGAGCCTCGTGGCGGAACCATCCTCTATTACAAAGTAGGTGACATCCACGCGACGCACGCCACTTTAAAGCAGCGCGGAGTAGAGTTCCTCCAGGATCCGCACCTCATCGCAAAAATGCCCGATCACGATTTGTGGATGGCGTTTCTGAGAGACACCGAAGGCAACACCATCGGCATCATGTGCGAGGTCCCAAGCCATCTCCATTAAGGCTCCCCTAATCCCGCGCTAGCGCGTGGCCTCCAAACAACCAAACTCCAGCGCAAGATCCTGAAGGAGCCTTCGGACCGTCATCCCGAAGTGAGCCTCTTAAAGCGCGGGGCAGTTCTGGCTCAAGCATCCAGAGATTGTCACGCCCCCGTCGGGTCAACGAACTACGCTGTCCCTGCACAACTGCTCCACCCAGCCTGCTATATTGGAGAGTCTCTTGAGGCCACTCCAATTCCTGCACCCGCCCAATAGGCCTGTAAGGAGCAGCGCAATGTCCAACGAAATTCCCTCCGACATTCTCATCAACATCGAATCCACCGCCGCTCCGACCCGACGCAAAATGCTCGGCACCATCGCGGCCGCCGGCGCCCTGTTCGGCCTCAACGCGACCAGCCCTGCCGCCGCCACAACCAAAAAAGCACCCGAGCCGCTTCCCCCTTCGCCACCCCCACCCGACGCCCTCGTCTCCATGGCCCGCCTACGTGACTACAGGTGCCGTCGCTCCTCCAGTTGGGACCGCACCGGCGGCAACGCCGACTTCATTCCCCTCGATGCGGGCGCCACGGCCACGCTGCTCGACGTCAAGGGCGCCGGCGTCATCACGCACATCTGGTTCACCATCAACTCCCCTGACCAGATGCATCTGAAGAACCTTGTCCTTCGCGCCTGGTGGGACGGCGAATCTTCGCCCTCCGTCGAAGCCCCTATCGGCGACTTTTATGGCCTTATGCTCGGTGACTATTTTGTCTATCAGTCGGCCCTGCTCGTCGTCGCTCCCATGAAGGCTCTCAACGCCTACTTCCAGATGCCCTTCGACACCGCCGCCAAAATCACCCTCACCAACGAAGGCAAGGTCCGCACCAACAATCTCTACTTCGCCATCGACTACACCACTGTCCCTGCGCTTCCTGACAACGTCGGCCGCTTCCACGCCCAATATCGCCAGGCCGCTCCGTGTAAAAAATCCGCCAACACGAGCGGCAAAAACCTCAACGGGGCTGACAACTACGTCTTCCTCGAAGCCACCGGCCGCGGACACTTCGTCGGCGTCACCCAAGGCGTCCTGCAAAACGCTGATGGATGGTTCGGCGAGGGCGACGACATGTTTTTCATCGACGGTGAAGCCCAGCCCACCATCAACGGCACGGGCACAGAGGACTACTACAACGGAGCGTGGGATTTCTACGGCAATGCCTTCTCGAATCTGCGCCAGGGCGCGCCCTACATCGTCGACCCCGAGCGGACCGGCGGCCGATACTGCCTCTACCGCTGGCACACCGAGAGCTTCATCACCTTCGAGAAATCCATCAAGGCCACCATCGAACACGGCCACGCCAACGACCGCGCCGACGACTTTTACTCCGTCGCCTACTGGTACCAGACCGAACCCCACGCCGAGTTCCCGCGTCTCCCACCCCCCGAAGCCCGCGTCCCAAAAGTCATCATGTCGAGCTAGCGACCGTCTGGCTCGGCCCCATCTCTTGTCGTGCCATTCTGGGCCCGCGCGAACCTCGGGGCCCTGCTTTCGCACATTCTCGCGATGATGGAGTGAGCGGGGCGAAGGATCTGCTTTTGCATATCCCGCCCTCGCACACGCCAGCACGTCACAACTCGCCTCACGCCAGCAACCATACGTCACATTTCGCGCCAAAAACAGGCTGTCTCAATTAACGTAAGAAACGTCAGTGTCTCTATAGGAGAACCGATGCAAAGCCTACTGCGTGATCTTCGCTATGCCGCCCGCCAACTGAGCAAATCTCCGGGTTTCACTGTCACGGTCATCCTCACTCTCGCTCTCGGCATCGGAGCCACGACCGCCATCTTCAGCTGCGTCTATGGCCTGCTCCTCAAATCCCTTCCATTCCAGGATGAGCGCAGCATCATCAGCATCGCCGAAACCAACTCGCAGGTGAAGGGCGGCATCGAAGCCACCTATCTCGATTACCTCGATTGGCGCAGACAGCAGACCGGCTTCAGCCAGGTTGCCGCCTACACCGCCATCAATCCAAGCACTGTATCGCTGGTGCTCGATGGCAAACCCGCGCAACTGCATCGCGTGCTCGCCTCCGGCAATTTCTTCTCGCTCCTCGGCGTCTCTCCCCTCGCCGGACGTCTCTTCGACGATCAGGACGACATCACCGGCAAAGACCACGTCGCCGTACTCAGCGCATCCGCCTGGCAAACGTACTTTGGACGCGATCCCGGTGCGATCGGCCGGGCCGTCTCATTGAACGGAACCAACTACATCCTCATTGGCGTGCTGCCTTCAAACGCATCATTCCCTGCTGACGGTGAAGTCTGGCTTCCCCTCTCACTCCTCGATCCACCCACGCAGCAGTCGCGCGTCTGGCACTCCGTCAAAGTGCTCGGCCGCCTGCGACCCGGCATTGCCCTCTCTGCCGCCCGCGCCGACATGCAAACCATCGCGCAGCGCCTCTCCGCTGCCTATCCCGCCACAAACCGCAATGAAGGTGTCGCCCTCACTCCTCTGCACGACGAGCTGGTCAGCACTCTCAGGCCCGCCATGCTGTGCCTCATGGGTGCAGTCGTCCTCGTGCTCCTCGTTGCGTGCGTCAATGTCGCCAATCTTCTCCTGGTGCGCGCCACCGAGAGTCGCCGCGATGTAGCAGTTCGTCAGGCCCTCGGTGCTGACCGCCAGCATCTCTTCCGCCAATTCCTCGTCCAGACGCTTCTGCTCTCTCTGCTCGGCGGAGCGCTCGGGGTGCTCCTGGCTTCAGCGGCACTTCCTCTTCTCCGCATTGCCCTAGCGCATACTGAGGACTTCGACGTATCGCTCCTCCAATCGATAAGTCTCAGCATCCCAGTGCTGCTCTTCACGCTCGCCATTTGCACCCTCACTGCGTTCCTGTTTGGACTTCTCCCCGCTGCCCGCAAATCCTACCCCCTGGTCGATGTCCTTCGCTCCGGCGATCGCTCCAGCAGCCAGCACCATCGCGGCCGTGCCATCCTCGTAACCACCGAAATCGCCATCGCCGTCGTCGTCGTTTTTCTCAGCACCCTCGTCGTCCGCAGCTTTCAAAAGTTGATTGCCGTCGATCCCGGCCTCCGTACCGATCACGTACTCACTGCCGAAATCACGCTGCCCACTCCTCACTACGACGACAGCAGCCCCCTTACGAATCGCTTTTACGAACAAGTCCTCGAAACAATCTCGCAGTCCCGCGGAGTCCTCTCCGCCGCCACAACCACGCAAGTACCCCTCCGACCTTCCCAGGTCATGACGCGCTTTCTCATTGAAGGTGCTCCCGCACTCGCTCCTGGCACTTATCCCTATGCCCAGATCCGCTTCGTCAGTCCCGACTATTTCCGCACCATGAGCATCAGCCTCCTGAGAGGCAGAACCTTCACCCGCGGCGATATTGACAGCACCACCGGCTTTTTCGTGGTCAACGAAGCATTCGCACGTCACTATCTCTCGGCGAGAGATCCCATCGGCGCCAACATCCTCATCGGCGTCATGAGTCCCACTCCCAGCAAGATTCCCGTCGTCGGCGTCGTGTCCAATGCCCGCGACCTCGGGATCGGCACAGAGCCCGAGCCGGAGATCTACCTCCCCGGATTCGGCCTTCACGCCGTCCTTCTCGTCCGCTCCTCGCTCACTCCCGACGCCGCTGCGACGCTTGTCCGGAATGCCGTCCTCGCTGCCGACCCCACCCAGCCCATCTATCACGTAGAATCCATCGACACGGTTCTCAATGACTCGGTAGCTCGCCAGCGCATGACCGCCACCCTCCTTGGCTCTTTTGCGCTGATCACGCTCTTGCTCGCCGCCATTGGATCCTTCGGTGTTCTCTCCTACTCCGTGGCCCAGCGCACCCGCGAAATCGGCGTCCGTATGGCCATCGGCGCCGACCGAACCGACATCCTTCAGCTCATCCTGCGTCAGGCTGCCGGTTCCACTGGGATCGGAATCTGCGTCGGCCTTCTCGCCGGCTTCCTCGGCGCCCGCCTCATCAACGGCCTGCTCTTCGAAACCAGCGCCACCGATCCCTTTTCCCTCGCGATCTCCATCGCGGCACTCGTTCTGGCAACTCTGCTCGCGGTCAGCATCCCCGCCGTTCGCGCCGCTTCCGTCGATCCCGTCGAAGCCCTGCGCTCCGAATAAATCATGCCCCCCCCGGTGCGCCCGCTACGATACCTCATCTCCGGAGACCTGCGTGACGTCCAGCCGCCCCATCCCCTTGTCTGGTTGATCGGCCTATCCAACACCACACTTGGCCTCAGCACCGGCAGCTTTGCCATCGACGCGGCCGTCAGCATATCGGCCTGCATCCTGCTGGGCTTGCTCCTCTATTGGATCCCGGCGGAGGATTCGGTACAGGCCTCAAATCAATCAATCCCCGCGAACCACTTCTCCAGGGTGACTGATCCTTCCCTCTTCCGCCGAGTTCACAGCGCCGGGCCGCCACTTCTCGACACTATCGTCAGATCTTTCTGTCAATACAGAAATATCTGATACAATAGATCCATGGTAATGAGCGATTCCACAAAAGAATTCATTCTCCACTGGGGCGAAATGGGCACCCGCTGGGGAGTCAACCGCACCGTCGCCCAGGTCCACGCGCTCCTCTATCTGTCCGCCGAGTCTCTCACCGCCGAAGACATCGCCGACGCCCTCTCCGTCGCACGCTCCAACGTCAGCAACAGCCTGAAAGAACTGCAAAACTGGAACCTCGTCCAGATCGATAGCCGCATCGGCGACCGTCGCGACTACTTCCGCACCACCGCCGACGTTTGGACCCTCTTCCTCACCGTCGTCGATCAGCGCGTCGAACGCGAAATCATCCCCACCATGAACATGCTGCAACGCCTCGTCGTCCAGGCCCGCGCCGAGCGCCCCGCCCAGCCCATGGTCACCGCCCGCATCACCGCCATACAGCTCTTTCTCGAAGAACTCCACGGCTGGTACACACAGATCAAAAGGCTGCCCCCAGCCAGCCTCCACTCCCTCATCGCCATCGGCAGCGGCATCACCCGCTTCCTCCCCAAATCAAGTAGAAGGAGGCTCGACTGAGTGCCCACTGCTCTCACCGCCGTCGCAACGCCGGTCGAAAACGCATCCGACAACTTCCAGCGCTACTACGAAGAGGCCGGTCCCGACTACGCCGCGTGGAGCCCGCACTTCAACATGCACTTCGGATTCTTCCGGTCCGGGATGAATCCCTTCAATCGCGAAGCCATGCTCGAGCAGATGAACCTTGAGGTCTTCGAACGTTTGCAACTCAATTCACACTCCCGGATTCTCGACATGGGCTGCGGTCTTGGCGCAACGTTACGCAGCTTCGCACGCCTCCTCCCCGCAGCCGATCTGCACGGCATCACTCTTGTCCTTTGGCAACTTGAGCAGGGGCGTCTCCTCAATCAATCCGGCCCGCAATCGACAAACATCGCCTTGAATCTCGGCGATTACGAAGACACTGCCTTCGCATCCGAATCCTTCGACGCCGTCTGCGCCATCGAAAGCAGTTGCTACGGCACCGGCGCAAACAAATCCCGCCTCATCCGCGAAGCCCACCGACTCCTCCGCCCCGGAGGCCGCTTCGTCGTAGCCGACGGCTTTCTCGGCCCCGGCAACCTTCGCGGATCGCAGAAGCCCATCTACCGCAAGTTGTGCGAGTGCTGGGTCATCGAAAACCTCGGCGAGGTCCACGCATTCACCCACGAAGTCCAGCGCGGAGGTTTCCGAGATATAGCCGTCGAGCAAATCCAATCCCGCGTCACACCTTCGGTCCTTCACGTCCCGTGGGTCACGCTGAAATTTCTCCTCACGTCCGTCGCCTTTGGTCCGAGAAAAATGACCCATTCCCGCTGGAACAACGTCCTTGCTCCGATCCTTTTACCCTTCGTCGGCTATCCCATCGGCCCACTCGCCTATTACATCGTCAGTGCAACCCGCATCTGACCCCGCCCATCTCGTCTCTCTCCCGATTTGATCGATTCCTCACAATACTGAAGTATCCACTTGACAATTCTCCCGCGCTGCCAAATACTGAAGTAGTTGCTTCACTTTTTTGAGGCATTGGAGGCGCTCACCATGTCCGAACCAACCGCCATCCACAGCACCTTCGTCATAGAGCGCAACTATTCCCAGCCCCCCGATCGCGTCTTCGCCGCCTTCGCCCAGCCAGCCCGCAAGCGTCGCTGGTATGCCGAGGGCGACCACGAGATCCAGGAATTTGAGATGGAGTTCCGCGTCGGCGGCAACGAGCGCTTCCGTTACCGCTTCACGGAAGGCCACCCCATCGCAGGCTCCGAGATCGCCAATGAGTCCACTTATCAGGACATCACGCCGGAGAACCGGATCGTCACCACCACCAGAATGTCCCTGAACGGAAAGCCAATTCTCATCGCCGTCCTGACGCTCGAGTTTGTGGCTTCTGCCACCGGAACTGACCTGATCTTCACAAATCAGGGAACGTACATTGACTGGCCCGACGGGCCTGGGATGCTCGAACAAGGCTGGAACGTGCTTTTCGATCGCCTGCAAAAAGCGCTGGCCGGCTAGTGGCCTCACCGAGAATCCAACGAGCAACGCGCACGCCCACGCCAAATCCGAAAATCGATCGCTTGTTCTACGCGCTGGGAGACCCCACGCGCCGCGCCATCCTCGATCGGCTGACCGGCGGCCCAACGTCTGTTTCACGGTTGGCTGTGCCGCTCGGAGTAAGCCTCACGGCAGTCGCGCAGCACTTGCAGATTCTCGAAGAAGTCGGACTCGTGCACACAGAAAAGCTCGGCCGAGTCAGAACCTGTCGCATCGAGACTGCAGGATTTCGCGCTCTGGAGCAATGGATTCGAGATCATCGCACCGCCTGGGAACAAACGCTCGATCGCCTCGGCGAATTTCTCGCGGACGAGGATGATAGCCGATAGCGTTACTGAGTTTTTGATGCTGAGTTTGAACGAGTCGAGCTTAACGAACTTGGGTGCCCCATTCCTGCGGCATCTTCCAGCCGCAGGGATGGGAAGCCCTCATTAGAAACGCATAGACGGAATGCCCGCGAGCAGGAACGCGTACCGCCCAGGTGTCGTGTCCGGGCCCGCCGTTATCGGACTATTCAAGTGGATCAGCAAATTGTCAGTGGTGTCGTACTTCGGCCAGTTAGGCACTCCCGGCCCGTTGGGATCGCCGTTCTTCGCGAAGTTCGTCCAGTACGTCATCATCGCCTCGCTTAACTGCCGATCCTCCGGCCGTACCGTTTCACCCGGGCGCGTATCCAGCGTCCCGAACACATACTCGATGTCGTCAGAGTGGAAAGCGAAGATGCCCGGATGGTACTTGCTCGGCAGCGCCGCCAGTTCGAAGTGATACCGGTACACCGGTGACTCACCCGTCTTGCGGTGCGCCTCCAGCCACTTCCAGGTTCCGAATGCAATAAACTGATCGCTTCCGAAATCGACCGCCGACCGCAGTGCCTGCACATCCGTCTCTCCCGGATACAGCTTCAGGAATTCATCAGCCCGATCCTTGAACAACCCCTTGGCCATCCCCTGCCACTGCGCCGATGTCATCCCGCGCATCGCCATAAAGCTGCCCTCATCCGCATTCCAACCGGCCAGCAACGGAACGTGCGCCTGCTTGCCCGCCGCATACGTGTCGGGAACAGGTTCAGTTAAGAATTTGCCGTCCACAACCGGCGCAAACCCCGTCGGTCCTTTCGATTTTGTTGCTTCCAACAACTTGTCCGTCGGCATCGCACGCAACTCGGCGAGATTCTTTACGCCGAGCGTCGCGATCCATTTTTCATCAATCGCAGCCTGCTCTGAAACGCTCTGTCCGCCAAGAGTCAACGCGCTCGGAAAGGCCGCGCCGCTCTCGCCGATCGCTTTGGCAAACAGTCCCTGCGCCATTGGCGAAGCCATCAGCATGCTCACCGCAAACGAACCCGCGCTCTCGCCGAAGATCGTCACGTTATTCGGATCGCCGCCAAACTCTCCAATGTTGCTCTTCACCCACTGCAATCCGGCCACCATGTCCATCAGTCCGTAATTGCCGGCGACGCCGTTATTCTCCTTCGCCAGCTCGTCGGTCACCAGGAACCCGAACACGCCCAGTCGATAGTTGATGGTGACCAGCACCACACCCTTCAACGGCAGGAAATCGCCATTGTGACGCGGCTCAGAACTCGCGCCACCCGCGTTGCCACCGCCATGAATCCAGAACATCACCGGCAATTTGCTGTCCTTCTTCGCATCCGCCGGCGTGTAGACATTCAGGAAGAGGCAATCCTCGCTCGGCCCCGCGTCCTGAAACACCATGTCGTCATATACGTGTCGCTGCGCACAATGCGCGCCAAACTTCGTTGCATCCCGGTCGCCCTTCCACTTTGCCGGCGCCTGCGGAGCCTTCCAGCGCAGATCTCCGACGGGCGGAGCCGCGTATGGCAGCCCCATAAACGCGCGTACCTTACCGTCATTGATCGTCTTGCCAACGACCTTCCCCTGCTCTGTCTTCACCTTCAACGAATCCGCATTTAGATTGGCCGAAAATCCCATCAAAAGCCCCGCTGCCGCCAAGGCACACAACGCCTGCGTACGAAAAAACATTGCAAACTCCTCCGCGAGATACCTTATCAGGACGGGCTGGAGATTGGAGCAGTTTTAACGTATGTTGGTTGTCACTTGAAGCACCTCAGCAACGTCTCGACTCACGACAGCACCTCCGTCGCCAGCAGATCCTTCATCTCCTCGCGCCTGCGAACAAGACGATGCTTCTTCCCTTCTACCAGCACCTCAGCGGGGCGAAATCGCGAGTTGTAATTGGAGCTCTGCGCCATGCCGTAAGCGCCCGCATCGAGCAACGCAACCAGATCGCCTGCTTCAACCGGCTTCAACATTCGGTCGCGCGCGAAGAAGTCTCCCGTCTCGCACACCGGGCCAACAATGTCCACCGTCCGCGCTCGGCCCGCACGCGGCCGCACTTGCACAATCTCGTGATACGCCTGATAAAGCGCCGGCCGAATCAGATCGTTCATCGCCGCATCCGTAATCACAAACGTCTTTTGGCCGTTCTTCTTCACGTTCAGCACGCGTGTCACCAGCGCACCGGCCTGCGCCACGATAAAACGTCCGGGCTCGATCAGTAGCTTCCCGCTGAATCCTGCGAGCGCCTTCTCGATCGCCGCCGCATACTCCTGCACCTTCGCCGCTGGAGTTACGGCCTTCGCGTCGACGCCGCCGTGATAATCGATGCCCAACCCGCCCCCAGCGTCCACAACCTGCAACTCGATTCCTTCGCTCTTCAGTTGCATTGCCAGCTCGCAAACCCGTTCCATCGCCGCGCCAAACGGCTCCGCCGATCGAATCTGCGACCCGATGTGCACGCTGATTCCATGCGGCTCCAGCCACTTATTCCGCGACGCCGCGCGATAGAGTTCCGCTGCCTTGCGAATATCGATCCCAAACTTGTGCTCGCGCAGTCCGGTAGAAATATACGGATGTGTCTCCGCAAACACGTCTGGATTGACGCGCAGCGCAAACCGCGCCCTAACCTTCCGCTTGCGCGAACATACGGCGAGCAACTCAAGCTCGACTTGGCTCTCCACGTTGAATTCAAGAATGCCCACATCGAGTGCGCGATCGATTTCCGCCGCTGTCTTTCCCACGCCGGAGAACACAACCCGGCCAACAGCCTTTGGCGCGGCGGCAATCACCCGCTCCAGTTCTCCACCGGAAACAATGTCGAACCCCGCGCCGCGATCGGCAAGCAGTTTCAGAACGGCCAGCGACGAGTTCGCCTTCACCGCATAGCAGACAAGATGATCCCGCCCTTTAAACGCGCGCTGAAACATCTCCAGCCGTTCCACCATCTGGTCGGCCGAATAAACATAGAGAGGCGTCCCATATTTCCTGGCCAGGGTCTCGAGCGAAACTCCGTCACAATACAATCCGTCGTGCGCGCCGCTTCGTTGAAAGGGACGAGATGAGTTCTTCAAATCAGGAGTCAAATTTGGCTTCCATTGATGGAACGAGATGCCTTGAGCCTAACGCATTTCGCACAGGCGCATTCTCGCAATTCGAATCTGTCAGATCAGAATTCAAAGTGGCGCAGCCAAGGCGCAAGCACTGCCGCCAATTTTGCTGGTTGCTCATACGCTGCAAAGTGGCCCGCATCGGCCAGCAGGTGAAATTCACATCCACCTTCAGCCGCCTCGAAAGCCCGCATCTCCGTTTCTGTAATGCCTGGGTCTTCGCCACCACAAACTGCCAGAATCGGCGCATCGATCTCGGCAATGTCCGGCACTGAATCGGGCCGCGTCGCAAGCCCTGCCTGCGTTGCAATCACAGCGTCCGGAGTCAAGGTCATTCGCGCCCGCATTTCTTGAACGATTTCAGGCCGTTGCTTCCGCGCGCTGGCTCCGATCAGCGTCAGCGCATTCCCATCGAACACGCCCGCCGTTCCCTCGCGACGGACTTTCGCAATCGTTTCCATACGCTTTACGAGATTGACTTCCGCATCTGGCTGCGGCTTCGAGCAGATAATGGCCAGCCCGCGCATGCGCAGAGGAGCCCTTCGCCAGAGCTCCATCATCACGTAGCCGCCAATCGAGCAGCCCGCAAATACCGCCTCAGGGAGCGCCAGGTGATCCATCAGCGCGAGCACATCTGCCGCCAGCTGACCCATGCTCAGCACGGGCGCGTTGGGAACGCGCGTGAAGCCGCCTACGGGCAGATTCATTCCCAATTCCGATGCGCCATGCCCACGGAAATCCGGCACGATTGCCCGCACCTCGCCCATTTCCGCAATCATCGGAAGCCAGTAGAAGTGATCGAGAGGTGTTGGATGGAGGAAAATGACTGGCAAACCCGAGCCCAGCTCGGAGTAGCTCAGGTTCGCACCGTTCGAAACGTACGTCTTGCTCATACGCTGGGAGGATAACCGCCCGGAGTGTTCGGTGGATATGTCGGCACATTCGGCGGATAGCCAGGAACCGCAATCGGCTCCTCAGGAATCCCGATCCACCCTGCCAGATAAGCCACGCCAACTAACCCGCTCGTAAACAGGCATCCGACCACCGTGAGGATGCGCACCATCGTGACATCCCAACCATTTGCCTGCGCCACGCCAATGCAGACGCCGGCAATCTGGCGGCCTACAATCGGCCGTACCAGCGGCCTGCCGGGCGGCGGAGGCGCAGCTGTCACCACGTTCCCGCAATTCGAGCAAAACCGTGCGCTCGGCGGCAATCCGGCTCCACAACGCTGACAGTAAAAGGGCATGACCAACCTCCGGAGAATCGTGTTTCGATTCCACAATATCATTACGCAGCAGGACCCACCTTGGTTCCGGTGCGGGGATTACCAGAGGAGCTAACCCCTGACTAGCTGCCATGATACGGGGTGTTCAACCACTTGCGCGCCGTGTCAGCGCGCGACGTATTCGGTCCAGCTGCAATGGCCGCCTGATAGTCCTTCAGTGCGGCCTGGCGGTCGCCCAGAAGGTCGTGGCATTCTCCCGCCGCCAGCAGGGTCCGAACTTTCAGCTCTGTGCCTGTTCCTTTTGACCAGGCTGCCTGTTCGTAGGCGCGCGCCGCCTCGGCATAGTGGCGCTGGCCCCGCAATGCATCGCCCAGTCCGAAGTAAGCCAGTTCCAGCCGCGCCTCAGCAAAGTATCCCGGCCGGTTCCCGTCCGCCACAACCTGTTCGTACGCATGAGCTGCCGCCATTCCTTCCCCGGCGTCCTTACGCAGGTTTGCCTCTTCGAGGCAGAAAAGATAGTCCCGTGGATACTCCTGTTTCAGACTGCGCACCACCTCGATTGCATCCTTGTATTTCCCTTCACGGCGCAGGAAAAGCGCAATCACGGTACGCGCTTCGACACTCGTGGCCGCCCCTCGCCTCGCGTCGTCCCACAGCATATCCATGCCTTTTGACTTTGATCCCGTAATCCCAACAAAACCGATCAGAAATTTGAAAGGCAGCGGCAATGCGCCGACCACGTACTCATACACTCCGACGACGAGCTTCGCGTCGACGTACTCGGGATCGATTTGAAGCACACGCGCGCAGTCATCTTTGGCCTTTGAGGCCAGCCGAAAGCCGCTGCCAAATCCACGCTCCACCATCGCTACGTACGTGCATCGCAGGCTCCGCACCCAGCCCCGCGCGAACAAGGCATCCACATCGTTGGGATTGTTGGCGATTCGCAGATCCGCTTCGTGCACGGCCTCGTCAGCTAACGCGAAGATCTGATCGCGCTTCTTCGGATCTTCATTCGTCGCGTGCTTCCCGCTCAGGAATCCGTCATTTGCGTAGAAGGTGGTATCCAGCAGGTCCTGCCGGTAGAGTTCCTGAAATACCACCGCGTCCAACAGCATAGCCGTGGCATACGGATCGCCCGGATGCTGTTCGTGAATGCGTTCGAACCGCTGGACCGCTGCCGGATAATCCAGCAGATAAAAATAGTGGAATGCCTCACGGACCTGGGGATCCAAGTTCAGCGGATTGGTATGAACCCTGTTATCCGCCCGGCTCGTCGCCGCTGCGCCCAGCAGAATTGCAATCGCTGCCAGCACTCGCAGCCATTTCCCTGTAATCAACCTGATCTCTCCATGCACGTCCCACCGCGCAACGCACGACGCAGTTTCAGATCAAGTCTAACGGACGGGGTTTGTCCCGCCTGGCGATCACTCCTCGCGCAGGAGCGCCAGCGCTTTTCACAGTCTCGACCGCCCTGCGTTATCTTGGAGAAGCAGCCCGCGCACGAGCGCAAAAACACCAATGGACGTCCTCAAGCGCCTCTTCGAGCAGCACTTCAATGTTCCCGCCGCCGACGTAATGCCACTCCATGGTCAACTCGGCGGCTCTGGGCGCGCCATCATTCGCCTTTCGGGCTCGGGTCGCAGGGCCATCGGCATCGTCTATCCGGTGCGCGAAGAAAACATCGCCTTCCTAGAGTTTTCCCGCCATTTTCGCCGTCACGGTTTGCCTGTCCCTGAGATCTACGCGGAAGACCTGCAGGAAAATGCCTACCTCGAAGAGGACCTAGGCGACACTACTCTTTTCGAATTTCTCAGCGCGAATCGAACAGGCGATGTCATCTCCCCGAGTGCCATCGACGCCTATCGGAAGGTTGTCGCCACCCTCCCACGGTTTCAGATCGAAGCTGGACGGGACCTCAACTACAAAGTCTGCTATCCCCGCTCCAGTTTCGATCGGCAGTCCATTGCATGGGATCTTAACTACTTCAAGTACTACTTTCTCCGCCTTGCCGGAGTTCCCTTCAGCGAACAGGCCCTCGAAACCGACTTCAGCCGCCTTACTAAACTGCTTCTCGCGGCACCCCATGACTACTTTCTCTATCGAGACTTCCAATCACGGAACGTGATGCTCCGCTCGGGCGAACCGTTCTTTCTCGACTATCAGGGTGGCCGCAAAGGCGCGCTTCAATACGACATCGCTTCCCTTCTCTACGACGGAAAGGCTGATCTCCCACCCGAACTGCGCCAGCAGCTTCTCGACCACTATCTCGACCGCCTCGCTGCATTCATCCCAGTCGACCGCGCTGCATTCATGGAGCACTACTACGCTTACGTCTACGTCCGCATCATGCAGGCCCTTGGCGCATATGGTTTCCGCGGCTTCTACGAGCGCAAACCCCATTTCCTCCAATCCGTTCCTTACGCCCTCAAAAACCTTCGCTGGCTAGCCCACAACGTCACGCTTCCCGTGGCTCTACCCGCGCTGATGGATGCCTTCCAGGGCATGCTCTCTTCGGAAAAACTGCAACACCTCGCGGCCGATGCAAACGGACTCAGGGTGCGCATTTTCAGTTTTTCTTTCCACCACCAGATGCCCACGGACGATTCCGGCAACGGTGGAGGATTCATTTTCGATGCGCGCAGCCTTCCCAATCCAGGCCGCGAAGAGCGCTTCAAGCAACTTACCGGCAAGGACCCTGCCGTAATTGACTACCTTAATCAGCAGGAGAGTGTTCATCAATTCTTTGTGCACGTGCAGTCTCTCGTCGACTCCACGATAGCGGCATACCAGCGCCGTGGCTTTGCGAACCTCATGGTCTCTTTCGGCTGCACCGGAGGCCAGCACCGATCGGTATTTCTCGCAGAGCAACTCGCGCGGCGCCTCCGCTTGAACAACGGAGTTGAAGTTCTTGTGCGCCATCTCGAACTCGAGAAGAATTTTCCTGAAAAGGCTGCCCAGTGAAGGCGATGATTCTTGCTGCCGGCCTGGGCACACGTCTTCGCCCACTAACCGACGATCGCCCCAAAGCTTTGGTTGAAGTCGCCGGCCGCACACTCCTGGAACTCACTCTGGCGAGACTCCGTGCAGCCGGCATTTGCGAAGTGATCATCAATACGCATCACTTTGCCGATATGCTCGCCGAATACCTCCGCGCACACCAGAACTTCGGCATGAATATCGAGATCTCCTACGAGGAGGTCCTCCTCGATACCGGCGGCGGCCTCAAACGGGCCGCACCTTTCTTTCTGGACTCAGACGAACCCTTCCTTGTCCACAATGTCGACGTCCTCAGCACAATCGACTTCGACCGAATGCTCCTCTTTCACCGGGAGCACAAAGGCCTCGCCACCCTCGCCGTTCAAGATCGCCCTACGTCGCGCTATCTTCTCTTCGATGAAAACAACCACCTCTGTGGACGGCGCGCCGGCCTCACCGGCGAATCTGAGCTCGTTCGTCCCGTCGCAGAACCGAGAGCCTTTGCCTTCTCCGGGATTCACATCCTTTCACCTCGTGTTTTCTCCTTCATGAATGAGGAAGGAATCTTCTCCGTGATCCCCATGTACCTGCGTCTTGCCGGGCAAATGGAACTGATTTTGGGATTTCCCGCTGACCAGTACTTCTGGCGCGACATGGGCCGCCCCGAACACATCGCAGAGGCTGCAGGTGAAATTTCGAAAGGTGTGTACCTCGGTTAGTCTCCGGCGATTCGCGAGAAATATTCGTGACTTATCGCGGGGAATCTCCAAACTTCGCGCGTCAGTAACCTAATCGAAAAACTGAAGGTACACGAAAATCCTGATAACAGGTACCGCATAACGTCAGTACATCATGCACTTTTGCGGCTTTTTCGATTACCAACGATCGATACGCTTTCGCCGTATTTCATTGCAACTGAAGCGTGGAATGGCGAGAATACGCACACATTTCAATTCCTCCGGAGGAACTATGCACGCACTTAGCAACAACTTGTACCTGTTTGTTCGCAACCTTCTCGATCGCGAGGAAGGTCAGGACCTCGTCGAGTATGCCATGGTCGTGGCTCTTATCGCGTTCGGCGCAATCACCGGCATGGGTTATCTTGCAAACGGCATCAACAACGCATTCTCCCAAATCGCGACAACCCTCACTGCAGACGTATAGTCCGGGCCCCAAAAGGTCAATCTGTGCTTTTCTTACGCCTCTGCATACAAGATCTGGCACCTTCAAAGGGCGGAGCGCGAGGTTCGGGTTCGCTCTCGAACTTCGCGCAAGAAGCTCACGGCCTCCCTATTAATTAAGCGGTACGCGAAGACCAGTAAAGCCTTCCGATTTCATTGGGCGCTCGTCCCTTATTCACCGTCAGAACGAGACAATTCATTGCAGGGTTTTCTGACAAGCACTATTCCATCGTGCAGACATTGCTGCGTTCATCTCCGGCCGATTTTCCTGTGTTAGCGTAGGGAACGGGAGCAAGGAAAATGTCTGCAATTACGTCGTTTATCAAGCACCATTATCGTCACTTCAATTCCGCCGCTTTGGTCGATGCGGCCGAGGCCTACAATGCCCACCTGGCCTCGGGCGGAGAGATGTTTATGACCATCGCGGGAGCCATGAGCACCGCGGAACTTGGGCTATCGCTCGCCGAAATGATCCGGCAGGACAAGGTACACGGCATTTGCTGCACGGGCGCAAATCTTGAAGAAGATGTCTTCAATTTGGTAGCGCACGATTTTTACGAACGTGTACCGCACTACCGCGATCTGACGCCAGCTGATGAGGCGAAACTACTGAACCGGCACATGAACCGCGTAACGGACACGTGCATTCCCGAGATGGAGGCTATGCGGCGGATCGAGAACGAAGTGCTGAAGGAGTGGGTGCGCGCAGACAAAGCCGGTGAGCGCTATTTCCCGCACGAGTTTATGTATAAGATTCTGCTCTCGGGCGATTTGAAGAAGTCGTACCAGATCGATCCCAAGGACAGCTGGCTGCTGGCCGCGGCGGAAAAGAATTTGCCGATGTTTGTCCCCGGCTGGGAAGATGCAACGCTGGGCAATATGTATGCCGGCCACTGCATCTCCGGCGATGTGAAGAATGTGCACACGGTACGTACCGGCATTGAATACATGATGGAACTCGCGGAGTGGTACACCAACACGACGGCGAAGACGCCGCTGGGCTTCTTTCAGATCGGCGGCGGCATTGCTGGGGACTTTCCTATTTGTGTTGTGCCGATGCTGCACCAGGACCTGCAGCGCGAGAACGTGCCGTTGTGGGCGTACTTCTGCCAGATCTCTGACTCAACGACGAGCTACGGATCGTATTCAGGAGCGGTGCCCAACGAGAAGATCACGTGGGGCAAACTAGGTGAGAGAACGCCGAAGTTCATCATCGAGAGCGATGCATCTATTGTTGCGCCGCTGGTGTTTGCTTACGTCCTGGGATGGTAATGCGGGCGGCCATTAGCCGCTTACTCTCGTCAAAGCTGATACCGACTTCAAGTCGACGGGGCTGGAGTCTTCTCGTCGCTGCGTACCTTTTTCCACGCCACCCAGATCCTGCAATCCCTTCAGAACTATCTCTAGAGGTCTTGTTCTTAAGGACTTAGGGGCAAACTGAAAGGGTCGCTTGCGGAAGCCAAAAACAGCGCAGCAACGAAGTACATCTCCGCTCCGTACCGCCCCAAGACTTGGCCTCCGGCCAAGCCGTATGATCTTGATTCCTATTTGCCTCACATCCACTTTCGTGGCAGCCCCATCCGCACAGGTTGTATTTACCGTGCCCTTCGAGTCCTATGTACTAACACCTAAATACCGGGACCAGGACGCCGGTTGTTGCAGCCGCGGGTCTCTTGCTCGATATGCTCATTCCAAGGGAGTTGTACATGAAAGAACGGCTTATCTTTTACTGCGCTGCACTTGTTGCCTTGGTTCTCATCCTTGCCGCCGTTCCTTCGCACGCAACGGAACGCCGCGACCCGCTTATCATGCCGGACGCGCAGCAGACGCAGGACGCGAAATCGTCCGGCACCGCACATGGCGCTGCAACCAGTAAAAAGCAGGCAAGGGCCTCTCATACGAAGAGTAGCCAAGCCAACGTGAATCCATTGCCCCAAGCAAAGGGCAAATCCGCTGTGAAGAAGAACTCGTCAGCCTCCGCCAAGAGCGACGACGGCGCGCAGAGTGGCACTTCGGCTGCGAAATGACGCGGCTTTCCTCCGGCTAGCATCTCGCCTGAGCATTAAAGAGCGACTCGAGCTTCTGGTTGATCGATTCCCGTTAGCATGTCAATGCTGGACAACGTTGTCTTCGCGCCACCCGAGAACTCCCCAGACAAATCTCCGGTCGGTTTCGGGCAGAATGACCATCACTATTTTTGAAACGGCTGCCTGTCGGTGATCCGGGGACGGTTTTCCGCTTGCAGTTGCTTGCTCACCTGCTCTACTTCGCGGAAGACGCGGAGCAGGTTGCCGCCGAGAATTTTTCGGCAGTCTTCGGCTGAATAGCCGCGCGCCATCAGCGCTGCGGTGATTTTTGGGATGTCGGCGGGCGAGTCGATGCCTTCAGGTAGCTGTCCGTTTACCCCGTCAAAGTCGGAGCCAAGACCGACATGGTCGACGCCGGCCACTTTGGCGATGTGATCGATATGGTCGATGAGCAGCTTGAAGGGCGGGCGCGGGATACGGTCGGCGTACTGGCGCTGGAGTTTCTCGATCTCATCGGGTGGTGTCTCCTTGCCTTCGGCCTTGAACTTGTCCTTGAGATCCTGGACGGCCTTGTCGACTTCGGGCTGCATGGCCTTCTGCGCGTTGCGATAGTCCTGCGAGATGAAGGCAGAGTAGAAATTGACCTGCACAACTCCGCCTTTGGAACCCGGACCGCCGGAGTTAGCAACAGCGCGAAGCATGTCGTCGGTCATGTTGCGCGGAGCATCGCACAGTGCACGCGCCGCGGAGTGCGAAGCGATAACAGGGGCACGCGTGATGATAAGCGTTCGATAGAAAGTTCGGTCGGAGACATGCGAGATGTCGACCATCATGCCGAGACGGTTCATCTCGTAGACGACATCTTTACCAAATTCGGTAAGGCCTTCCTTGGTATGCGGAATCGAAGTATCGGTGATGTCGCCGGAGGAGTCGGCCCAGCAGTTGAGTTCGACCAGGTGAGCGTCATGTAGCGGACGCCCAGGGCGTAGTATTGGCGCAGCAGGGCTAATGAGTCTTCGATGGAGTGGCCACCTTCGATTCCCATCAGCGCGGCGATCTTGTGTTCGCGGTGGGCGAGTTCGATCCCCTCGGGCGAGGCAACAAACATCATTTTGTCCTGATGCTTGGCGACCTGCTGCTTGACGGCATCAATCAGAATCAGGGTCCGGCGCGCGAACTGGCCCTTGTTCGGACCGGGATCGACCCAGATGGAAAAGAACTCGGCGCCAAGGTTTCCCTTCTCCGCGGATTCCAGATTCCAGTTGCCACCCCTCAGCGGATCGGCGAGGTCGAAGTTCTCGTCAACAAAACGCTGCGGTGTGTCGGCGTGGGTGTCAATCACAATAGCGGAGCGTTCGACTTGTTCGGATGTGAGCTTTGTTGTCATCTTCGGGGAAGGCTTGGCTGGAGTTTGTGCGCACAACATGGCCGGAACCGCGACCACAAGGGAGGCAAGAAAAGCACGAGTCCACATAGGCTTGGGATGAGTGTACTAAGAGATAGGGACCAGGGACCAGAGAATAGGGGAATGGCCGGCGAGATTGGCCGCCACAGGAAATGGCGGCCGATCCAGGCGTCTAGCGATGGTTATGGTTGGCGGCTTCTGCTGCGGCCTTCAGTTCGCGATTGGCCTGATCGAGCAGTTCCTTCGCCTTCTGTGCGTGGCCGTCCATGTCCCACTCATTGGCTTCCTGCGCCGCGGAAATTTTGTTGTAGGCCTGGTCGCAGAGGCGCTGAGCAGCAGCGATATTCGGATGGCGTGCGGGGTTGACATTGCGCTCAGGCGGGCCCTGGGCGATGGTGATGCCGGCTGTAGCAATACTCAGGCTCATAAGGCCGCCCAAGATCAATTTGCGCGTAAGTTTCATCAGTGAATCCTCCGCGAAAGAATCTATCAGACGGGTGCACAAGGTTCGCACCAGAAAAACATTGGATGAAGTGACTTTGGGCACGAGAAATGGAATGGGCTAATAGAATGCGCTGGGGCCACCAGATGGTAACGTGGCCTGGGCCCCGGCGAGGCGGATTTTTGTTTTTCCAGAGGATCGAGAGTGCTAGAATTCAGCCCAAATCGTTGCATAATGCGCCGAAAGGGGTTAACGGTGATACGTTCTCTTCGCCACTTGTCCGTACTGCCTGTTCTTGTCGTTCTTGTATTGAGTTCCTCGGTGCGATTGGGGGGCCAGAACGCGGACTTGCCCGACACCGCTCCCATTGCCACCATTGGAGCCGGGTCGACCGTTGCGGTAAACGCCGACGTCGTCCTGCCCGCAAACCAAACAGCCATTTACTTCCAGAACGGCGCAGTTACGACATGGGAGCAGCTTGACAAGAAAGCTCCGAGTTGCCGGCTTTCGGCGGTGGAGAGCCCCGTGGTGCGGCGCCTGGTGCCAGGCCGAAAAATCATCATTACCGGGACTCGGCAAAACAACGCAAGCGTGAATTTCTACGGCGACGTTCTTGAGTTCGAGGAGGACGCGACGGTGGGCGAACTGCAGTGCGCACCGGGCCACAAGGGAGCTATGTCGATCGGCGAGTTAAAGCAGGTATTCGGCAGTACGTTCTCCCTGATCCAGGCACCACCCATCGTCGGGTAGAGGCCGTTCTTAGTTCACGGTTCTGAGATCAAAGTTCGCAGTTCAGCTCTGCAGATGGATCTCACCTATCTTTCAGTAGAGCCCATCCACGCTGGGTGCTGCGCATTTTCGAGCCATCGAGACTATTCATGACGGGGCAGGTAGATGTGGGCAGGCGTCGATCGCCTGCCCCGTTTTGCGTCTGCCTGGCCGAAACGAGGAGCTTATTTCTCCGACGTAAAGGGCGACGCGGGCAGTCCCTCCCCGTTGAACAAGTTGCACTCCGGGCTGTTTGCCCAGCCGTAGCGGACACGAACGGGTTCCGGCACGTCTGGACTCGAAGCGATGACGGTATTTCCATCAACAGTGGCCGCGGCAGGCAAATACCTGCCGTCTCTGCCTGCAATTTCAAAGCCTGTGACTGCGCCGCCTTTGGCTATGAGGCCCTGCGCATGATCGAAGTACGCACGAATCGAACCGCCCTCCGGCGCGGCTTGACGGAACATCGGACCCGAATACTCGACAGCTTCGCCGTAGGTGAGTGCGCGAGCTGCGCGGGCCAGGCGCAGGCCCACGTCAAGTTTGTCTGTGGGGTGCACGTCCGTAGGGTTGCCGATGTCGATGGTGACGACCATCGCCGTATTCCGCATGGCGAGGGTGCGGACCTGCTGCTCGCGAAGCGCTGCCCAGTCCTCCAGCAAAGTTGATTTGAAGTTGGATATCTGTACGTAGAGAAATGGAAAATCGCCAACGCCCCACTGTCGGCGCCAGTCTTCAATCAGCGTGCGCATAATGCGGTCGTAGGAGTGGACGCGCGCCAAGGCGCTATTGCTCTCGCCCTGGTACCAGATAACGCCGCGGATCGGCAACGAGGTGAGCGGCGCGATCATGCCGTTCCACAGCAGACCCGGTCCCCAGCTATTCAGAGGAGCATGCCATGGGAATTGCGGTGTGGGTTTGCCGCCGGCTTTGGCTTCGTCAATTTGACGTTGCTCGTCTTTTTGTTCTGCGACTGCATCGGCTGCGGTGTCGGTCATTTTTCCGCGAGCGACGAAGATCGGCGCGAGCGATGCGTCTTCGCCGAGAGCGGTCAGGCGCACCCACGTTTCGCCAACGGTTCCACCCCATGTTGCGTCGATTACGCCAACTGTGACATGTTCGCGCGAAGCAATGTCACGGGCAAAATACCACGCAACGGCAGAGAAGTCCTTCGCGGTATCGGGTGTGGAAAGAGTCCAGCCATCGGTATCGGCGTCGAGCACTGCGTAGTCAGAAGAGCGCTTGCGGATCATGAGCAGGCGAATCTGCGGATTTGCGGCATTCGGCAGATCCTGCGCAGCAGTGTTGGCGCGGCTCAGTGGGAACTCCATATTGGATTGGCCAGAGGCGACCCAGACATCGCCGACCATAATGTCGTCAAGCGTGATCGGCTGCTGCGGAGCAGCGCTTGGCTCGGCTGCGGTCACGCCCTTCACGGTGAGTTGAAACGGCCCGCCGGCTGCACCCGGCTTGAGGTAAACGCTCCAATGGCCGAGTGGATCCGCTTCAGTGCCTCGAGATTCGCCGCGAAAAGAGACGGCGACTGGTTGTCCTGGTACGGCGTTTCCCCAAACATGCACCGGCAGATCGCGCTGGATGACCATGTGGCTGGAAAGAACCCTGGGCAAAGTCACTTGTGCTGTGGCAGCTACAGACGAAAGTACAAGAAGAACAGGAACGAACGAGATGCGCAATGGAGCCTCACAGTGTACAGGTTGGCCGAAATCCGTGAGCATCAGCACTCACTTTTTTTCGGAAAGAGAACGTTATCAGAGCGGGCTCGCCTCCGTCAGAAGGTACATACATGCATCTAACCCGATGTCGTGTGCGCAACACTCGCCCCGGTCTCGGGTTCTACGCTGGAGACAAATCGGCGCATCAGCGGAAGTTTTGGTGTTGGAGCGTGCTCTAATCTTCATCAAAAACAAGGCTGTTGCAGGTGATCGGGACAGAATCACAATCTGACACAAACCGCTTTCTTTTTTCTCAGTTTCGGACACATACTTGAAAGGAAGCCAATCCGGACGGAGCTATAAATGCCTTCTATGCGCGCCCCACGCACAATTGCATTTGTCCTCGTTGCCTTTGCAACCTTGCTGTTTTCGACTGCATGTTGCCACGCACAGGCTGCTCTACTGCTCGAGGAGCCTTATGGCTTCTTTGGGACAGTTAACCCAACCGGACATACTGCAATCTACTTCGCTCACATCTGCGCGGAGAGTCCGATAAAACTTCGCCGCTGCGAACCCGGCGAGATGGGCGCGGTGATCTCCCGCTACGGCAACATCGAACATTACGACTGGATCGCGATTCCGCTGATTCCCTATCTTTATTCGGTGGAAGACGATGGCGCAGTGCCCGCCCGGGTGGACCGTGCCACAGTGACCCATCTGCGGGATGAATACTATGAAGCGCATCTTATGAACCTGGGAGAGAACGTGCGAAGAGGCAATTTCTGGCACGGCGGCTGGACACAGCTTGTTGGCGCAGCATACGACCGGCGAGTTTATGCCTTCCAATTCAGCACCACGCAAGCTCAAGATGACGAATTCATGGCGCTCATGAATGACTCAAGGAATAGGTCTCATTTCCAATTGCTGTTTAACAACTGCTCAGATTTTTCGCGCTGGGTGCTGAACCAATACTTTCCGAGGACATTCCGGCGCAGTGTCTTTCCCGACGGGGGGATGACGACGCCAAAGCAGATTACCCGCAAGCTGGAAATGTATGCGAAGAAACATCCTGAGATTCAGCTACAGATATTTGAGATTCCTCAAGTGCCCGGCAATCGTCACGCGAGCCATTCGAACAAGAACATCTCAGAGTCGCTGATTACGACGGCATATGCAGTGCCGATTACGATTGTGAATCCGTACCTGGCAGGCTGCCTGCTTGCGGACTACATTCTGCGAAGCCACTATCACCTGATTCCTAAGGCCCCCGAAGAGTTGGAGCCGGAAGACCTGTCGACATTGACATCTCCAGCCGCGCCATCAGAGAATCCCCTCAGCGCCAATGTCAAGGTCCATAGCGCCGCTGCAGCAGGCGGTAATGCGGAAATGCCTTCCGCCGCGACAGCCAACTCCGGCCTGAAGGAAGTCATGGCCACGCATGAGTAAGACGCAGAGCCTGAAGAGTCACGCTCGATTCGATCCCCTCTATCACTTCTTCATCTTCGCGCTTTACCTGCTCAACCTGGTATACGCAGGATTTCATCTGTACCGGCAGCCGAGCCTTTCATCGGGCTGGTATCTGGTGCTTTCTCTCGCAATTGCAGTTCCTATCGTCAAGCTGCGCGCCTATCCATTGAAGGTGCAGGATCGCGTGATTCGTCTCGAGGAACGGCTGCGCCTGCAGGCTCTCGCTCCGCAGGAGTGGCATGGTCAGGTTTACAGACTTAATGAAGATCAGCTGATTGCCTTGCGCTTTGCGGCGGATGATGAGGTGGTGGAGCTTGCCAAGCAGGCCCTCGAACACAATCTCAACCGGAAACAGATTAAAGAGCGCATTCGGAGCTGGCGCACCGACGACTGGCGGGTATGAGAGATTCTCCCGGAAACGGATGGGGGGCTTGCGCAGCAGGAGACCGAAGATCGGATTCGGGCTTAAAATAGGGCTATGAAATACGGTGCTGCAGTGGCAGTGGCCGTTGTCGCTATTGCGCTTGCGTTGCCAGTCTATGGGCAGCACGGCGCCGCACACGGCGCGCCTGCCGGGCGTGGTGGGTTTTCTAGCAGCAGCGGATTCGCGGAGCATGCCGGTTTCGCAGGGCGTTCCGGTCTCTCTGGTCCCAGTGGTATTGCGCGGCCCAGTGCTCCTATTCGATATGGCGGATTCGGAGGACCAGGTTTTTCTCGGATGCCAGGGCCGATGAATTCGGGATTGCGAGTTCCCTTTCGCGGAGGCAGAGTTGCGCCCGCGCGTCCTCCATACCATCCAGCTTCTGGCAATCATTCCTACGGCTGGAATCACAACGGTTACGGATATGGACACGGGTATCAAGGCTCGTATGTCTACGCTTATTTGGGTTGGCCATATTCGTATGGGCACCCGTATGCCTATTATCCCTATCCCTTCGTGATTGATCCTGGCTTTTATGACTGGAGCTTGCCCGGGGACAATGGAGACGGTGAGGGCGGTACTGCCAGTTACCCGCCGTACGCGGATTATGGTGCCTATGCCGCGAGTCCGCAAGAGCCGTATTACTCGCCAGAACCTTATCCGCAACAGCAATACGAACCAGCGCCCATGCCGAGTGGAGCGCGACCAGCGTACCCGGGAGCGACTTCAGGAGCGCCCGCAGCCGAAGAGTCTCTGACGCTGATCTTCAAGAACGGCCGCGCGCCCCAGACGGTACGGAACTACATGATGAATTCGAAAACCCTGACCAATATGGATCAGCATCACTACGAACAGATCCCGCTTGATCAGATCGACATTGCTGCGACCCAGCAGGCTAACCGCGCCCGCGGATTGGATTTCCAGGTTCCCGTCGCATCTCGCGAATAGTCGAGCACGCTGCGACTTACTTCGACCGGACTGGATAAGAGCAGGATCAGAGATCGAAAAGCGCGAAGGGATGCTCTTCGCCACGACGCCGCAAGACCGCCAACGCGACATTGCACACGCGAATGCCTGAACCGGTCTCTGCAGAGAACGTGCCCTTATGAGCGTGTCCGTGCAGCGCCAGAACCGGTCTATGCGTTTCGAACGCGCGTTCGAGGCGTGAACTCCCCAGGAACGGAAAGATGGGCTCCGGTTCACCGGCGATCGTCTCCTTGATAGGCGCGTAGTGAGTGATTGCAACTTTTTTCTGCGCCTGGGTCTGCGCCAAACCGTATTCGAGCTTGATGGCTTCACGTTCGGCAACCTCGACGAATGTCTTGATTCCCTGTTCTCCGAACGGCATCAATTCATACGGCGCAAAACCTCCGCAGAAGCCCTTGGTGCCGGCGAAACCGATGCCGTCGATCTCGTAGCAGTGTCCGTCGAGAAGATGGACGCCCGCAACACGGAGCATGCCGGCAAGTTCGTCCTGATGACCGCTCTCGTGGTCGTGATTGCCGAGGACCGCGATGATGGGAATCCGAATGTGTTCGAGCACGCCGAGGACGGCGCGCATCTCCTCAGGCATCCCGTGGTTGGTGAAGTCGCCGGCAACAACCAGGACGTCGGCGAGATCATTGACCGGTGAGAACTGGTGAAGATCGCGTTCGTGGTTCGCGGCAGTGAGATGGATGTCAGCTACGGCTGCCAGCCTCATTCCTTGCTCCTGGTTGTGTTTGCCTCCTGCAATCGATGCGGATAGTTTTCACAGAGTTCCCGATACAAGTCGCGCTCGCCCCACTCGTCCACATCAATGGCAAACATCTTGGGATCGATGAGCGAGCCACGAAAAGGTTGGCTGCGCTGTAGCGTGGCAATCGTCTTCTGAAAGCGTTCGGTGAGTTCGCGCCAAACGGACGCTGGAACGTCGCCCGTGCGCGCTGGGTAGATGTATGCGAAGAGGACGAGTTGCCAGTAGAGCATCTGCCAGTGAGGTTCAGTAAGGCTGCAGAGCCGGTCCCAGTCGAGGTCGTGTGCGCACGCTCTCAGCAGATGCGCAATGTCGGCGCCGTCGAAGCGCTCTCGACGCGTTACGAATAACTTGGAAGCGATCATCTCTTCCGCCGGAAGAATCCTGCAGCGAATGCCAAGCACTTCGTCTTCCTGCGCGCGATCAATCCACGACGGCTCGACCGTTAGAGTCGCGTTCCCGACACCGGTAATGAGGTCGACAAAGTAATCGCCGCGACGCGCCTTGGCGAGCCAGACGGGATCCTGTATGTAGGTCTCGAATCCTTCCTGTACGAGAACTTCAAAGGCTCGAGGAACAGCGTGCGGCAGCGTGACGAGGTCGAGATCCTTGGTGGTCCGCCAGATTCCGGTGTGGTAGTGGAAGGCGAAGCCTCCGCTGACGGCAAAGGGGATGTCGGCGTCAAGCAACCCGCGGACGACGCCCTGGTAGCAAGAGTACGCGTCTGGGGCCCAGAGGGGCTCTTCTGAGGACGTTACTGGCAACTCGGCACGGTCTTCCGGCATACGATATTTCGATGCAGAGAGCCGCGTCGTGCAAAGAGAAAATGTGAAGGGGCAGAATATCGCGTCTCACAGAAGCCGAGATTAGCGACAATAACAAGTCGCCGCCGAATCAACGATCCATTACGACAGCGAGACGCCGCAGAGAAAACAATGATTCCCAATCAGCTCTTTGTGGCGCCCGATTCGCTGCCGCCAGACGCCTCTGCGGCATCGACGGCGCGCAGCGATTCCGTATCCAGCGCGTGCTCTTCGCGGTAGTGCTCGACCGGCATCTTGCCGTCCCACCACGCCCAGTTCATCGGGTAGACATCCGGGTCACCGAAGACCTGGTAGAAATGCCAGACGACGATGGCAAGCGTGGCGAGAATCGCTTCGTAGAAGTGAACAGCTGTGGCGACATCAACCCACCAGCGCGCTAGCAGGTTGCCCACCCACACCTTGGCCCACATCATCACGCCGGTGAGGCCCATAAGTCCGGTCCCCCAGACGAGCGCCCAGTACTCTGCCTTTTCGCCGTAAGTGAAGCGGCCGAATTGCGGCTTGGTCTTGCTGAGGCCGAGGTAGTAGAGCATAGCGCCGAGGACGTCCTTCAGATCCTTTGGACGCGGAGCGATGTCCCAAATCAACTTGCGACCTTCGCGCGCGATGGCGATGTAGAAGATGTGATAGAAACCGACGACGATGAGCACCACTCCGGCAATCCGATGCACGATACTGCGGACGTGTTCGCCCATTCCCAACATCTCGGCAAACCATGAGTCCGGGAACTTCAACGCAAAACCGGTAATTACGAGGATGATGAAACTCGAGAGCAGGATGAGATGCTGCCAGCGCTGGTTGGTGGTCATGCGCTGCATCATCGGGTTCTGCATTCTGCGGCGGACAACGGCCTTACTGCGCCACATAATGAAGTTGTGCAGGAACATGGCACCGATGACGCCGAAGATAAGGACGATGTAGATAATGCGCACCCCGCGTGTGATCACCGAGCCGATGTCTTTAGGATGGACGCCATCGACCATGTGAACGGGCGTAAGGGTGAACTTCTGCGTAACGCCCTTGTGACACTTGCCGCAGGTGGCATCGAGGTTGGCGCGATTAATCGTGGAGCGCGGATCGCTGGATGGCAGAATGTTGTGCACACCGTGGCAGCTCGAGCAATTGGCGGCAACAACCGAACCACCTTCGGCGGCAAGGCCGTGATAGCTGTCCATGTAGGTCGAGACGCGGTTGCCTGGAATGCCAAATTCGCTGGAGAGACGAACGCCTTCATGGCAACGGGCGCAGGTGTCCCGCGAGAGGTTCTGCTCAGAGACGGGCGAGTTGGGGTCTTTGTGCGACTTGATGGAGTGAATCCCGTGACAGTCTGTGCAGACAGGCGAGAGCTGGTTGCCGCGCGCAATGGCCTGACCATGGATACTGGCGTTGAAGGTGCTCTGAATGTCGGAGTGGCACTGTCCACAGGTGGCCGGCACATTGAACTTGTAGATCGGCGACTGGGGATCAGTGGGAGGAAGGATCGTATGTGAGCCGTGGCAATCGGTGCAGACAGCGGCTTTCATGGAGCCGTTTTCGACGGCGCGGCCATGGACGCTGTCCTGATAGGAGAGAAAGGGTTGAGCGCTTACCCCGTTTGACTCCATCAGAAACTTCTGGCCGTGGCAGCGCCCGCAGGTCATGGGAATGTGGGCGCGATTGACTGGCGAGTCGAGTGCGCCGCCGGCGAGCACCTCGTGGGCGCCACCGTGGCAGTCCTGGCAATTGGCGGCGATCTTGCCGGCTGAGTCGATCTTCGAATGGGTGCTGTGCGCGTAGGCATTCTTCGCGTCGGCATGGCAGTCGGCGCAGAGAACTTTTTGCGGCGGCGTCTCGTGCGCCAGGCTCTTCACGTCCTTATGGCAGTCCACGCAAGCGAGCTTCATGGAGGCGTGAATCGAGTGCTTGAGCTTCTTCGCATCGACAAAGAGAGACGCCGGCTTGCCATTGACATCGGTGGTGAGGGTGGAGTCACCGTGGCAACTGAGGCAATCTTCGTCTTTCAGTTTGTGTTGGGCACGAGTGGGGAGGGCCGAGCCCAGCAGAAAGAGCGCGAATGTACAGAGCAGGATTCTGCTGGAAGCTTTCACGCAATGAGGAGACTCTTTTGCAAATCTGTGCGCCGTGATAGTAATCACAGAGTGCTGCGAAATGAGGCACAGCAAATGAGCACAAATCTCGCGGAGACGAACAATCAACTTCGGAAAGTCACATGCGAACGACAGAGCCACAGCTAACTCGCGTGCTGCATGTACGGGCTGAAGCCCGTACCCTCCGCACAACTTGCGATGTCCATTGGTTCGATCAGCAACTTCCTACCGGAAGTATGCGGTCAGGGTCAACACAAGCAGCGTGAGGCCAATGAAGATAGCAGTGAAGCCTACGATCCGCGAGCCATTGACAAACCAAGTAGCCGGCGCGACGCCGAGTCGCTGTTCGAGCTTGCCTTCGCGGACCATGCGCGCGTATTCCTGCGGGCGCTTGTGACGAAATTCTTCCTCGCTCTCCACGCCCGTGAAGATCACCATATCCATGGGAAAGCTGTCCGGGCGAAGGTGCGTGTTGACGAAGTGAATTGAAAAGATAAACAAGATCGCGAGCAGGCCCTCTTCGCTGTGGATGACGAGCGCGGCATTGAGTGCCCAGCCGGGCAGGAATCGCGCAAAGAACGGCGCGAACCACATGGCATAACCGGAGAAGCCAATGACAATCATGCCCCAGAACACCGCCCAATAGTCGAATTTCTCCCAGTAGGCGTAGCGCTCGAACTGCGGCTTGGGGCCGAGCCCGAGCATCCAGCGCATGTGGTCGAACATGTCCTTCGCATCTTTCCAGTTGGCCACCATCGAGGTCGCGCCCCAGAAGATTCCCTTTTCGCGGCGGAAGAGTCCGCGCGTGAAGATCTCTTTCACATGGATGAGAAATGCGATGGTGAGCACGAGTGCGCAGAACTTATGAAAGAAGAGGATGGCTCCGAAGCCGCCGACAGCGCCCGCGAGGCCGCGAGCCCAGATGCTTTCGCTGAAACGCAAAGGCAGACCCGTGCCGGCAAGGCCCAGGAAGGTGGAGAAGAGAACAGCGTGGAGATAGCGCTGCTCCCGTGTGAAGCGGTTAAACCAGCGGCCCGTCGCAGGTGTTTGCACTTCGGTTGCCGCTGGTGCTTGTTCGAGCTCAGGCATTTTTTCCTCCATTTGCCGAATTTCTCTTGACCTGGTCGAATCGGGAACGAATCAGCCACAGAAGTGTGTGAATCACGAAGAACGTGAGTACGCTGGCCAGCAACAGGTTCATGAAGAGCCGCACGAAGTAGAGCGCTGGATTCAGCTTGCGGTCGTGCGCATTGGCGTGCGGCTGATATTGAACAAAGCTGAGGTTCGCGCCCGCGTGGCATCTGCCGCAGGTCTTGACCAGGTTGGCCTTGTTGACCGGCGAGCGCGGATCGGACGCGGAGTAAATCTCGTGCGCTCCATGGCAATCCCAGCAACGCGCCGTCTCGACGTATCCGCCGAGCGATCCGAGCTGCGAGTGGAAGGTATCGCGATAGGTGGAAAGCTTCTCCTTGTGGCAGGAGCCGCAGATCGGCGTGGACTGCATGCGGAATTCCGATTCCGTGGGCTGCAGGATGGCGTGCGCGGTATGGCAGTCGGTGCAGACGGGCGCTTTCAGATTGCCTGAAACGATAGCGTGACCGTGGGCGCCGCCCTGGTAGTCGTCGTTAATCTTCGCGTGGCAGGTGCCGCACGTCTTCGGGATGTTGGCCTTGAAAGTCGGGCTGGCCGGATCCTTGTGGCTCAGGATGCCATGCGAGCCGTGGCAGCTCTGGCAGTTGGCCGCGACCAGCAGACCTTCCTTGCTGAGCGCAAAACCGTGGATCGAATCCATGTAATGCGGATAGACGCTGGGCAGGCCCTTCTTGGAGGCCATGGCGCCGTCGCTATGGCACTGGCCGCAGGTCTTCGGCACGTTGAGCGGATAGACGGCAGAGCGCGCGTCGGTCTTAGGGAATATCTCGTGCGCATTGCCGTGGCAACTGGTGCATGGATGCTCTTTTGACGACGAATGCACGCTGCCCGCGAGCTTCGAGGCCTCATCGGCGTGGCATGTCTTGCAGTCGACCTTGGCGATGTGATCGGGATGCGGATATTCCTTGATGTCGGCATGGCAGTTGTTGCACTGCAGGCTGCCGTGAATGCTGGCGCTGAATTTGTCGCCGTCGACGGAGATGCTGTGACCGGTGGCATCCTGCATGGTCTTGTCGCCATGGCAAGCGAGGCAATCAGCTTGTGCGGCGACGCGAAGAGGCAACAGAAATGTTGCGAAAGCGAGAAGGCAGAATGAGAGCGCTCGACGATGTCGAATGATTCTTAAGATGGTGACCGGCCACTCAGCTGGCCCGACAAACACTGCGATCAAAAATGCTGCGATTCGTGCGGCTTTGGTCATGCGGCCGTCTTTCCTCTACGCGAAGTAAGCAATTGCACTCTCGCACATGGCTTCCCCGCGGCGGAAAATTCCGCTTGCACAGAAACTATGGCGGGGATTGCAACCTCGAGGAGACTCTCTTTGTGACTCCGCTGGCAGTGATAGTGGTCACAAATGCAATGAAGGCAAACAACGTGAATTGTATTCGTAGTGTGACGCGAGCCACTTCACACAGACGATGGCGGCTTTCTCGACGAGAAATTCAATAAATGGGTGAATAAAGGCATCAGTCGGTCCAAGAGATTCGCCGCGAACCTAGTCGTGATGCGAGTCACATGCCGCAGTATGTGATTTTCGTGACAATTGTTGCCGCTGATTGAGGTGTGCTTTTATGGCGACGTCTGCGACAACCACAACTCCAACCATGCTTACCCTTCCCGGCGATCCTCTTCGCCAGATTCAATGGCGATTTGCCGATCGCTTTGACCTGCAGATGCTGGTGCAGTCGGCGCGCAGGGTGGCGCGCGGAACCGTGGCACACATGGTGGCGGCCGGAGAGCGCAACAGCCACGAATGGACCCCGGCAAAGACACGAGATGATGGAGGCCTTCGATCGCGCAGGCATCACCGCGGCGTTCATGGAGCCGGAAGAGGGCGGATTCATCGCCGGGCCCAAGAACCTTGCGCTGGCGCTGGCCGCATTTGAACTGGCATGGGTGGATGGCGGAGCGGCAACGGCAAGTCTGGCGGGATTCCTGGCGCTGGCGCCGATTCACGAGCGCGGAACACCGGAGCAGGCCGCCCACTACATGAGCCTTTCCGCCCCGCCGCAGCCCGGTGACGATCGCAAGCCCTGGCGCGGCGCGTTTGTTCTGACTGAACCGATTCCCTACGTTGGCGTCGACACCGGAATGCTGAGCGGCAAGGTGCGCGTAGCGGATGGAGTGACGGCGAGGAGCCCTGGCTGCAGGTGGACAAGCGCGGCCGCTTCATCACCAACATCGCGTTTGCGAATTTTGTGACGGCGGCGGTGGCCTCCGACGATCCGCGGATCAAAGGCAGTTGCGTGGTCATTCTGGAAGAGACGGACGAGGGCACGTTCGACCGCGGCACGCCAACAAAGAAGCTGGTGCATCAGCTTTCGTCGACCGGCGACCCGATCTTCAACCTGAAAGTTCCGGCCAGCCGCATCGTTGGCGGCTACACCGTGAAGGACGGCGTGATCGTTCCCAACTTCAACCACGGCGAAGTCATTGAGGCGGTCTTCCGCCGTACGCGCGTGACCGTGGGCCTGATGACCGCGGCGAAGCTGCTGTCGGCCGTCGAGCCGGTGATCCGCTATCAGCGCGGACGATTCCGCGGAGCCGAGGGCGCGAAGCCCGGCACGGTGCGCTATGAGCAAGGCATCCAGCAGCGCGAAGATGCGCTGCACCGGCTGGTGGATGTGTGGGCCACAGGAGAAGCAGCGGCATCGCTCGGCTTTGCCGCGGCGCGGCTGTTTGACGAGCTTGATCCGCTGGAGAAACAGAAGACCGCGATCCTGGCAGAGCGCGGCATTCAGGCGGACGCGCGGAGATGAAGGCGCTGCGGGAAAGCGAGCAGCGCGCCCTGGAGTTGCTGAGGATGCGCGACGACGATCTGCGTCGCGAAGAGTTGACGGCCGACCCGCTGGTGCAGTTTGTGCTGAAGGATGCCGAAGCCAATGTGCTGTGCCCCGCAACGAAGCTCTGGAACACCGGCCACGGCGCGAACATGATGCGCGAAGCCGTGAGCCTGATGGGCGGCTACGGCATCACCGAGGACTGCCCCGGATTCCTGGCCAGCAAGTGGATGGATGCGCAACTCGAAGCGACCTACGAAGGTCCGGAGGCCGTGCAGCGGCGTCAGCTCACGGTGACCATGACCTCGGAGGTCTTTCTTGCGCAGTTCCGCGCGTGGACTGCAGAGATGCGGCACATTGCGGCGACGCATCCGGGAACCGGCGCGTGCACGCTGGCCTCGGCGATGCAGATGTGGCTGTGGACGCTGGAGCATCTGCAGAAAGCCACCGACGCCGCCGGGCAACAAGCTCTATCACGGGCAGCGCCAGGGAGTGACCTTCCCGCTGGCCGATGCGCTGTGCTGGCTGCTCGCCTCGCGCCACCAGATTCTCGATGTGCTCGAACTGGAGCGACACGGCGCGTACGGATGCTGCTGCGCTAGCGGATGGCCTGCCGGGAACCGTGCAGTTCCTCAGCGACCTGTGCCACGTGCAGGCTGCGCAGGCGGCAGGCGAGGTTTCGCGCATCTGCGCGGAACTGGTCTTCGGCTACAACGAACATCCGGCGTGGGACGAGGCGCGGCTGCAGCACATGCTTCTCTGCCGACGAGCTCGATGAACTGGAAGAGACGATGCCGGGCATCGCGGCGATGGCGATCGACGTGGTTAGCTCGGACGGCAGCCATCCGCAGAAGGCCGGGCCCTTGCGCGGGCTGCGCAGGCGCAAGCGACTTCCTGCGGCTGCAGAACAAGCTGTGCAGTTGCCTGAGCGGCTCGCGCCTGGCCAAAGATCGCGCAGCCGAGACGGTGAGCAAGGTGATGATTCCTGAAGCGCTGGATTATCCCGCATGAAGATGAAAAAGAACGCGGAAGAGCACGATGCACCGGCAATCGAGCGCCTGACGATGGAAGTTGACATTGCCTGCGTCGGCTTCGGGCCGGCAATGGGCGGATTTCTGACGACGCTGACGCGCGCGTGGAACGAGAATCCCGCCGATCCTGCGTTTGAGAGCAAAGTCGCGCCGGGCCTGCCGCTGCAGGTGCTGTGCTACGAGCGCGCCGACGATATCGCCGCGGGCGTGAGCGGCGTGGTCACGGCGGCACGGGGTATTCGCGCAAGCTTTCCGGATTTGAATCCAGCGGACATTCCGATGGCACGCCGGTCAAGTCGGAGCGAATTCTCTACCTGCTCGATCCCGTTGGCGCGAGCCGGCGACCTTTGCTATTGCGATTCGGGGATCGCATTCTGCGAGCACTCAGTGCAACGCTGGGTGTTCGCGACGATGCGTTCCATCTGCCGTGGACTCCGCGTTTCCTGCACAAGGACGGCGGACTGGTGATGTCGATCGGCCAGTTCAACCAGTGGGTCGGCGCGCAGCTCATGGCGTCGGGTTTGGTGCAGATCTGGCCGGCGATGCCGGTCAGCGAACCGCTTTTCGCTGTAAACGCAGAGCGAGATGGTGAGCAGATTGTCGGGGTCCGGCTGACAGACCAGGGTGTGGACAAGCACGGTGCACCCGAGGCAGGTTTTGTGGCGGGCATGGATGTGCGTGCGAGCCTGACCGTCGTGGGCGATGGGCCGTTCGGAGCCGTCGGGCAGGCAATCGACCAGCACCTGGGAATGCCATCTGGCCACGACAAGCGCGAATGGGCTCTGGGCATGAAGTTCGTGATCGAGCTGCCCGAAGAGACGACGCTCGAAGCCGGCACGGTGTGGCATACCTTCGGATATCCCGAGCCGGAGATCTTTGGTTTCCTGTATGTGCATCCGGAACGGCTCGCTTCAGTCGGCATTTTTGTGCCGTCGTGGCTGGGCGATCCGACGCGCACAGTCTATCGCTATCTGCAGCACTACATCCAGCACCCGGCGCTGTGGCGTCATTTGAAAGACGGCACACTGCGCTCGTGGGGCGCAAAGTCGCTGGACGAATCAGGCCTGCACGGCGAGCCCTTCCTGGTGGGCGACGGCTATGCGCGCATCGGCGAAGGCTCGGGCTCAACCAACATGCTGGCCGGCTCAGGCGTGGACGAGGCATGGACCACAGGCGTGCAACTTGGCGAGGCAGTGATCGATCTGCTCCGCGCCGGGCAGACCTTTACCCAGGAGAACCTTGCTGCCACCTACGAGGCGCGGCGACGCGCTAGCTGGGTCGAGCGCAATGCGCGCGAAGCCATGAATGCCCGCAACGGATTTCATCGCGGATTTGTGCGCTGGGCTGATCGGCATGGCGCTCGCAGGGTTGACGGGGGGTAGGCTGTCGCTGGCTGCGACGGTTCCGCCTGCACACAAGCAGATTAAGAAACAGCGAGTGCGGTCCCTGAGCGATCTAAAGCGGCGCGAGGCCGCGATGCTGGCTGTGGATGACGGGCGTCCACTGCACGACGCATTGATGTCGGCGCGCGGCTGGCCGGAGATTGAATTTGACGGCAAGCTGCTTGTGTCGCATCAGGACGCGCTGCTGATGGGCGGTAAAGTTCAGGCGATGCCCGGATTCGCCGATCATGTGGTTTTTCGCGATGCGGGGCTGTGCCTCCACTGCGACGACAGGACCTGCATCGCCATGTGCTCGGGACAGGCGCTCACGCCCGGTGCCGAAGGTGTGCCGATGTTCGAGCGTGAAAAATGCGTGCACTGCGGCGCGTGCCTGTGGAATTGTTCGCAGGCAGGCGTAGACGGGACTACGAATATCGAATTCCGCGCAGGCTCAGGAGGGCTGCATTCCGCGAGAACTAAGAGTACATGCATTGAAGTAACAAAAGCTGATAGTTAAAACCTCAGAGAGGACTTATCGTGTCGAATCAACTACACATTGTCGTCTGCGCGGGGATTGTGCCCGATCCGCTGCAGACTCTGGAGCCGGTGATGGGGCCGAAGGGGCCGGGGCTGAAGAACGAGATGATGCTGCCCGCGGTGCTCGATCCGTGGGCGGCGAGCGCGCTGTATGAAGCGGCGAATCTTGTGGCGAAGAATCCCGGCAGCAGGCTTTGGCTGGCGTCGCTCGGGCCCAAGGCGAAGCTGCAGCAGGTCATGATGACCATCGCGCAGAAGGTCAGCTTCGAACTGGTGGCGATTGACGCGCCATTGGGCGGGTTTGCAGATGCGCACGCAACTGCGGCCGCACTGGCCGATGCGATCGCTGCGATTCCAGGGCTCGATCAGACGAAGCTCTTGCTCTTCGGCGGATGGGAATCGGCAACGCGCGGCGCGGGCGTAACGATGCAACTTGTGGGCGAGCGGCTGGGCATCACCGATCAGTTCATGGGCGTCGACCAGATCGAGCTGCGCGACGACGGATCGTTTGAAGTGCTGGAGCGCGTGGAAGGCGGAAAGCACCAGGTTTCGGTCTGCGCAGGAGCGCCGGCGGTGCTGGGATGGGCGACGGGCAACTCTGCCGAGCCGCGCAACAATCCGCAGATCGGCATGGCGAATATGCGCACGGTGATGCCGGCGCTGCAGAAGGCAAAGCCGGCGACGCTTGCAGACAATGGTCTGCAGTATGTGTCCGCGAGCCTGCCCAGCCAGCAGCGCCAGACGCGCGTGGTGAAGGACATGGCCGCCGACGCGATTGCGCGGGAGTTGTTGAGTGGATGGGAGCTGAGTAATGACGGAATCGATTCTTGTCTTGACGCATGCGGATGAAACGGGCTCCGCGCTGACCAAAGCATCGCTGGAAGCAGTAACGGCAGGCAAAGAACTGGCGGCGCAGCTTGGAGCGTCACTCACCATTGGCATTGTCGCGGTGGATGCAAATGCTGCGGCCGGCGTACTCGCGGAAGTTGGGTGCGCGCATTCTCGGCGTTTCGGGTGAGGCGTTCGCGCAGGCGCGGTATGCAAGCGACGCGGCTGCGTGCGAGGCGCTCTGCCGAGATGCCAACGCAACGATTGTGCTGGCGCCGGGCAGTTCGCGGTTTGCGCGCGTCATGGCCGGCGTGGCGCATCGCCTGGGCGGATTCGTCGACACGCACATCACATCGATCTGCGCGGCGGATAACGTTCAGGCATCGCGGTGGTTCTATCGCCAGCGGATTGAAGCGGTAATCACGCGCGACGGCGCGGCCGTGGTTTCTGCTGCTGGATGCAGGAACGCATGTCGGCGTTCGCTGGAGCGAGCGGCGAGGTCAATGGTTGAGCATGTCGCTGTCGAGCTGCCGGCGATGCGAACGACGGTGACTGGATTGCGCGCGCCGGCGCAGGATGCGCAGACGATTCGGCCGGATGCGAAGATGCTGTTCGTCGCCGGCGCGGGCTGGACCAAGAAGCAGCCGGACGGGCAAGTACATGCGAGCGAAGCTGGCGAGCTGATTCTTGACTTTTTGCAAAAGAGCGGCGCGTCGCTGGGCAGTTCGAAATCGCTGGTTGACCAGGGCGGCGACGGGCAACCCGTACTTCCCTTCCTGACCCATATGAACCAGATTGGCCAGACAGGCTCGACGCCGCGGCATGCCAAGGGGCTCTCAACCTGCTGCCATGGCGAGGAGCCGCACGTGGTGGGCTGGCGGTTTATCGGCGAGCGCCGGGCAATTTCGCTCGACCCGAACTGCGGATGGACGCGCGGCAAGGCCGATGTGGTGTACGTAGCCGATGCGTTCAAGGTGATGGCGAAGGTGAACGAGCTGCTCCAGTCTTCTTGAGTGCCGACGGTGACTCCGAGCGGCTTGTGGTGGGCGAACCTGATTGGCAACCTTCGGTTGCAGGATGGTACCCCTATATGGGTATGTCTTTGAAGAAGTTCTCTCTTTTCAGAGGGTTGCGCGACATACACCGTTGCAAAATCCTCTACTCATTGGACTTAGCCGCAGATTCCTCTGATGGAAGGACTTAAGGAACCTTGATTCAGTTCGAATTGATTTAAACCAGCCGTCAGGTGCTACAGCCGGATGTTCGATGCCTATCGTTTTCACGACTGAAAGCCGTGCCCTTTCAAAACCTGAACTTACGTCGAGATCCCTTAGAGTGGTTTCAAACCTCATATCTACTTTTGAGTACATCGTAGGACGGAGCGGCGATTGTGAGCACCGGAGGCGCATCGTCTCACTTGCTCCTTAGCGTTTACAGTTCCATTGTGCGCTGAAAGCCGAAATTACCTGCAAAATGGGTCATGGAATCTGGTGTTCAAAATCAGTCACTTAGAAGAAATGTTGAGGAGCGAAGCTTGACTTGACGCTGAGGTGCACCCCTGCAGTGAGACAGTTTTGTTTTTGACAGATTGCGGTTTGCTGGATGATTGTGTTCATTTTGTTGGTTCTTCGGCAGAGTGGTTATCGGTTGGTGAAGCGGAGACAGGCTCTGGTGGAGACCAACCTGTCAAGGAATAGCCAACTGGAGACTCATCGATCTGATGAGCTGGGGAGCCGGGTTGAACTGGCTCCCCCTTTTCTTTTTGGGGCGACCTCTGCGGTGCTTCCAGGATCGATAGATTTCCCCATGCCTTGAAAAACTCACAGCGGGTGCCGACGAGCTGGTCTGCGGTGCCGAGCCAGCTTCGAACTCCTCCGGGGTCTTGTATCCCAGGGCGGAGTGGAGCCGGAGCCGGTTGTAATAATGCTCGATGAACTGTTCGAGGTGGGCGTTCAATTGGTCGATGTACTGGTATTTGTGTACATCGATCTGCTCCCGCTTGAGGGTCTTGATGAAGCTTTCGCAGAAGGCATTGTCGTAAGGATTCCCGGGGCGGCTCAAACCTCGCATCAGGGCCATCAGGAATTGTTTGATCGGATTGTCGAGCTTTCAACTGCCATGCGCGAGGCCCGGCTCGTGGTTTACAGCATTTCATTGGGACAAGCGAAACATGGACACCTTCCTTTATCAAGGCTTTCTGAAAGGCGTGAAGACGCCGGATAAAGCAAATCCACAAGCGCTTGGATTGAAGGTCCTTGCAGTGCAAAGCGGAGGCCGAGTACTAGGCCCCGACAACAATATTGCGGCCCAGATCGTCAATTGCATTCGAGATTCCACGGCATTCTATACGCTCTCGTTTGATCCTCCGCGCGCGGACCGGGCCAACGAGTACCACGATCTGAAGGTCCAAGTCGAAAAGCCGGGCCTGACGGCGCGGACAAACACTGGGTATTACAACCAGCCTTAGCAGGCGTGACGCGTCGCTACGCAGGATCTGCACCGGCTGTCGAACCACCGATCCGTTTCCGTTTATAGACACCCGAAATTGGGCTACGATGGAGATATGCCCAGTTCTGAGACCACTGCTATCCCCGCCGAGGTCGCCGAAGCTGTGAAAGCCGACCCCATCGAACTTGCCCGCCAACGCCTGATCGTCGCACTCGATGTTCCGGACGCGAAATCGGCGCTGCGCCTGGTTGCAGAACTCGCAGGAACCTGCCAATGGTTCAAGGTCGGCCTGGAGTTGTTCGTGGCAGCCGGACCAGCGGTGCTGGAGCCGATCGTTGCTAGCGGACACAATGTTTTCCTTGACCTGAAGCTGCACGATATTCCCAACACGGTCGCCGGCGCGGTTCGATCGGCTGCGGCGTTGGGGGTGCGGATGCTGACGGTTCACGCTGGCGGCGGACCAGCAATGCTTGCAGCCGCAAAAGGGGCACTCGCGGGAGTTGCAAATCCGCCGGAACTGCTTGCCGTCACCGTGCTGACGAGCATGGACTCCGCGCAACTGCATTCTGTCGGAGTGGATCGCGTACCCGCGACACAGGTGGAATTGCTGGCCAGGATGGGGCTTGACGCCGGGATCCGTGGCTTTGTTTGCTCGCCGCAAGAGGTTGCGGCGGTCCGGGCGCTGACCGGGCCCGAGGGAGTGCTGGTCATTCCGGGGATTCGACCGGCTGGGGCCGCGATCGGAGATCAGAAGCGGGTTGCGGGGCCGACAGAAGCTCTTCGTCAGGGAGCCAGCTACCTGGTTGTTGGGCGGCCAATCACACAGGCGCCGAATCCTGCGGAAGCCGCGACGTCGATTCTGGAAGAGATGGCTGAAGCGCTTTGAATTATCCGGGATGAAGCAGAGCCGTCATCTGCGTTGATTTTGGCACCACTGAAGATGCTGCGGCAAAAGTCTATCTGGGCCGAGAAGCGTCCCTCAGAGGCTAAAGCCTTGTCACTGTGCGGGACTGAATGGGGTTGTTAGTTCGGGGGCTGCGTAGAAGCGGTGGAAAAGCAGATCCTTCGCTACGCTTACCCCGTGGCCACTTCGCGTCCATGGGGCCCCAAGCACGCTCCGCTCAGGATGACAAGCTTAGTCTATGGGCAAAGATGAAAAGCCCGGCGATTTGCCGGGCTTTTCAAAGCTGAGACTTGCTTTAAACCTTAAAGTTTCTCGTAGAAGTCGCACGCTGAGCAGGAGATATAGACTCCTCCCGGCACGCCGCGCTCGCGGTCCTTCACGCGTTTGACGATGCGCGTGGGTTTGTGGCACTTGGGACAGTCGGTGGACTTCGTCGTGTCCATTTCTTTCTTGCGGTCACCTGTTTTGGCAATCTTGGCCATGGGTCGGGTGTTTCTCCTTTGGAAATTGTCTCTGCACACACGCGCAGAAGTGCACGCGGCTTCAACGGCGCGGTCGATCCACTCACCCAGTCTCGAAATGATTTGCGGGAGGCAGCCAGACTCGCTGTCTCCAGTTTACATCAGCACCTACTGCGGCGGCGGCGCACCAGCCGGTGGAGTGGCGGGAGTAGTTGCAGGCGCAGGCCCGGAGGATGAAGGCTGCGGCGATGAACCGGTTGCGGGCTGAGAAGAGCCTGCGGAGGAATCGGAAGGCTTCGTCGAACCGGACTGTGCATTTCCGTTGGGTTGGGTATTTCCGTTCTGGTCCTTTGACTTATCGGCCTGATCGGCTGCCTGCTGCGCTGCCTTCGCCTGGTCGGCGCGTCGGGCTGCCTCGACATCGGGATAGTCGTCCGGCTTCTGCTTCGGGAACTCGACTGGCTTCATACCACCTGGCTGGTTCTGCCCCGCGGTGTCGGGCAACTTCTCTCCCGGAGCGGTGAGTGTGGGAGGAGCATCCGGCGCTTCCTTGTCGGGATCGCGCTGAACGTCGCCCACCTTCACCGTGCGCGTGTGGGGTTGGTCGGCAGCTACCAGCGGAGTACCATCGGTGCGCATCATGCCTTCAACTTCGTCTTTCGTGAAGATCTCAGGCGGTTCACCTACCTTGGCAATCTCAACGCGAATCACCCGATTCCCGTTGATCCTGACGAACTCCACCGGCTTGGGAGGTGCGCCGTAGATCCACTCTTCGAAGGGCGTCTGTCCATCAACTTCACGCACCTTGCGCTGGGGTTGGCCCAGGGCGAACATCACCATGTCGGTGGTCATCCCGACCATCACATCGTGGTTCATGATGGCGTCTTTGAGCTTTGGCGGAAGAGTGTCTGTAAATGCCTGGATCGGTGTCTTGACGTCGAAAGAGATGAGCGGCGCGAGAAGCGCTTTGAGCTGCGTACCGGTTAGTTCAGGAACGCGGCCCTTGAATTCCAGTGTGAGCCGGGCGCCAGTGGCCTGCTGGCCGTCGTCCTGAACAACAGGATTCATGCTGCCGCCACCGCCGAGCTGAACATGGCGCAGAAAGCGATGTTTCAGGTCGGGGCCGCCGTTTAGCTCAAAGATGATCTTGTTATGGTCGAATTTGACGTCGGTCAGCACCACGCGATCGCCGGGTTTGGCGCAGATTCCGTTTTCCGTCACCATGTCCAGGTAAGGCTCGCCGGCGGGGGTCAGCTTGCCGTTTGCCTCGAGGGTCAGCCCCTTGTGGCCCATGGGAAAGGGACGCATCGCGAATCCCTGCTCCGACTGCATGACCCGGATCAGTTCCAGACGGGTCTTCGTATCCAGTTCAGTTTTGTCGAGAGCGACGTTTGTGGGCTGAATCTGGGCGTAGCGCCGATCAACGTTTCCCGTCCCCTTGTTCGCGCCCGTATGTGTATCGATCGTAATGGCTTGCGCCGATGCCAATTCACTGCCGACGGCAAGCGACAATGCGCACAGACCCGCGAGAAGGCGGGTGCGATGACGGCAAGAAAGCGAAAGAACGTGGAATGAAGAAGATGGAGATGCGGGAAATGGCCTGATCATGGGCGTCCTCCCATGGCCGCGCGCTGCGATGTGCCAACAGTAGTTCCAATCCACCTAAAAGGTCAAATCGGAGATACGAACCGGAGCGGGAAGCCTACGAGCCGGGCGAGTTCAGCGTAGATCGTCGGACCCGCTTGCAGACTGTGATGCGGGCTGGGAGGGCGCGGGTGGCGCTGCGGCGGGAAGAATCTGCACCAGTGAAGGCGCGGGCGGATCTGCGGAAGGACCCATCGCCGCTTCGTGTTGTTTCTGCGCGGCGGCGTCGAGGTCGACGGGGATTCCACCGGGTACGACGACAGGCGCGTTATAACGGAAATTCAAATCGCGAGTTACGCGATAAACAACCGGGAACGCCGCGAGAAGCACGAGGCAGGCAAACCAACTGGCATCGAGGCCAAACCCGCCGCCCGTAAGCCAGAATGGCCCCATCGGATTGCCTTCAACGATCGGCGAATGACTGCTGACACCTCTGACAGCCAGACCAAAGATGAGAGCCTGCGATGCTTTCCATGCAAAGTTGATGCCCCAGCTCAACCAGAGCGCACGCGTGCGCAGATACGCGGTGGTCAGCAGGAAGCTGAAGACGACAGAGATGGCAATGCTGGCGTTCGTCGCACCAGGCAGAAGCGCATAGACAATCGCGTAGAACAACGCGAAGCCAAAGGCCGCGCCGGATGAACCGACAACGGCGGCGAATCGCTGAAATCCGTAACCACGAAAGGCAACCTCTTCGCCGAGCGAGAGGAGTGCGAAATAGCCAGCATCAGCGAGAACCCACGGCCACGCCGACGACTGCGTGGTGATAACGACGGCGACGCCGCCGACGACAACCATTGGAATGACGCACGCCACTACCGCACCCCAGCCAACGGCCATGCCCGTTGCAAATTCGCGGCGCCAACCGGAGCGGAGAGGCAGGCCTTGCGCGGCGATGGAGCTTGGCTGCCTGTCGAAGAGTGAGCCAAATGCAGCGTATCCAAGGATGAGAAGCGCAGCGACCAGGAACTGCTCGACAAACGGAGCCAATACGTCCCGATGGATACCAATTGCCACGTGGTGTGCGAAAGATCGCACAGCAAAGAAATAAAGAACCGCGGCGATGAACTCGAGGTAGGCGCGGACTCTGTTGACGCGTGCGGGCGCACTCATCGCAGACTCCGATGGGGTGAATGTGCGTGGCTGGGCGGCATAGAAAACCGGCAATTCGCGTGCGAGATGTCGAGTTCGATTGGCATTCGATGCGGCACGCGCATTAACTTTCTGTGTAGCACTGGGCGATGTTGCGGAACTTCTGCTGGCGTGCTGCGACGAGAGCGTCTACGGACATGGTTTTCAGTTCCGCCAGATGTTTCCGGATCGCAGATCCCACCAGTCCCGCTCCGACGGGATGATCGGTATGCGCACCGCCCGGAGGCTCCGCGATGATCTCGTCGACGCATCCAAGAGCTGCCACCTCGGGCGCGGAGATACGCATTGCCTCCGCCGCTTGCTGTTTGTGCGAGGCGTCGCGCCACATGATCGCTGCGCAGGACTCCGGCGTAATCACGAAGTAGAGAGCGTTTTCAAGGATGAGGACGCGGTCGCTGACGGCGAGCGCCAAGGCGCCGCCCGATCCACCTTCGCCGCTGATGAGGGAGATGGTGGGGACGCGCAGGCGCGCCATTTCGCGAATGTTGCGCGCAATGGCTTCGGCCTGGCCGCGTTCTTCCGCACCGAGTCCGGGATATGCGCCGGGGAGATCGATAAAGCTGATGATGGGGCGGTTGAACTTCTCCGCGATTTTCATGCAGCGAAGCGCCTTGCGATAGCCCTCGGGATGAGGCATACCGAAGTTGCGCTTCACGCGCTCCTTGGTGCTGCCGCCCTTGCGATTGGCGATCACCAGCACTTCGTCGGCGCCGAGGCGCGCCATGCCGCAAGCTACTGCAGCATCGTCGCCAAAGGCACGATCCCCGTGAATTTCGCTGAAATCCGTGAAGATCCGCTCGATAAAGTCCATCGGATAAGGCCGCTGCGGGTGGCGCGCCGTCTCAATTCTTTTCCATGCCGGCGAATCCGGCTGCGGTGCGTTGGGTGAACCTGATGCGTGTTCGGTCATCTGTTGTCGGCAGCGCCTGGGGCATGAACGAACCTCCTGCCCTGCATGCTGCTCCTAGTGATTCTACGGGTCGAGGCCGGTTGGGACAAATCCCGGCTGGATTCAGGTGTTTAGATCAAGCTCGGAGCAATCACGCCGGCCGGTTCGTAATCGCAGGGTATATTGCTTCTAGCGTTGCCGTACAGCCCAATCAAAGCAGATTCAAAAGGGAAAGAATGACTCAGACACGCAGAGATTTCCTCGCTGCTGGCGCGTTTAGCGCGTTGGCGGCGGCGCTTCCGCTTGATGCGCAGGCGCCGGCCACGCCCATCAACCAGCAAACGCCCGGAGCGCCGCCTGCGTTCGGGACTGCACAACCGGTGGGGCCGAAGGTGACTCCAGCGACATTCGCCGAGGCGGAGAAGCTGGTACAGATCGAGATGTCGCCGGCGGATCGCGCACAGGCTGCAGGCAACTGGCGCGAGGCAATGGCTCCGCTGTATGAACGACGGACGGGCCCGCGCAAGATGGAATTGGAAGCGGGACTGGCACCGGCAACGGTTTGGAATCCGATGCTGCCCGGGCTGATGCCGGGCAAGTCTGGCCGCGGCGACAATTACTACATTCGCAGCGCCGATCCGCGCACACCATTGCCTGCGAATGACGCCGACATTGCGTATGCCTCGGTTGCGCAGCTTTCGCACTGGATTCAATCGCGGCAGATCTCTTCGGAGCGGCTGACGCAGATTTACCTTGACCGGCTGCAACAGTTCGATCCGAAACTGCATTGCGTGATCACACTGACACGCGATCATGCGCTAGAGCAGGCGCGGCGTGCGGATGCGGAGATTGCGGCCGGAAAATATCGAGGGCCATTGCACGGAATTCCGTGGGGCGCGAAGGACCTGCTGGACACGGCCGGCATTCCAACGACGTATGGAGCGGAGCCGTACCGCAATCGCGTTCCGAAGAAAGACAGTGCGGTCGTGGAGCGGCTGAATGCGGCGGGAGCCGTGCTGGTGGCGAAGCTGAGCCTGGGCGCGCTCGCGCTGAACGACATCTGGTTTGGCGGGCAAACGATGAATCCGTGGCTGCTGGAGGAAGGCGCCTCGGGCTCGAGTGCCGGGCCGGGCGCGTCGACAGCAGCGGGGCTGGTGGGATTTGCGATCGGCAGCGAGACCGGCGGAAGCATCGTTAGCCCTTCGATGCGCTGCGGCGTTACAGGCCTCCGGCCGACGTACGGGCGTGTGGCTCGCACTGGCGCGATGACGCTGTGCTGGTCGCTCGACAAACTGGGGCCAATGGCGAGGTACGTCGAAGACACGATACTCGTTCTCGCCGCTATTTCCGGTCCCGATCCCGGCGATGTGGCCAGTGTTCCGAGCGCGCTCGCGTTCGACGCAAATGCGAAAGTGGCAGGCTTGCGGGTTGGGTACTTCCCTGCCTGGATGAAAGAAGCGCCGGCGACGGACGTGGATCGCGCAGCGCTGGAAGTCGTGAAGAAACTCGGCATGGAGCTTGTTGAAGTTTCGATCCCCGATTGGCCATACGACTCGCTCAACCTGATTCTCTTTGCCGAGGGCGCCGCGGCGTTTGAGGAACTTACGCTCGCCCACAAAGAGGCCGAATTGAAGGCGCAGGTTCCGGATGCGTGGCCCAACACCTTCCGGCAATCGCGCTTCCTGTCGGCCGTGGATTTTGTGCAGGCTGACCGAATGCGGCGCAAGGTTGCACAAGAGATGGCGCGAGTCTTTTCGCAGGTTGACCTCTTGCTGGTGCCGTCGCTGCGCGATGAGATCCTTGTGATCACCAACAACACGGGTCATCCCTCGCTCACGCTGCGCGCGGGATTTGTTGAAGTCTCTGAGGCGCGCAGTGACTGGGCGCCCGATCCGCAGCATCCTCTGCCGAAGTTCGCGCCGCCGCGGCGGGTGCCACATGGTGTCACGCTGATCGGCAGGCTCTTCGATGAAGGGACGCTGTGCGAGGCAGGCATTGCGCTGGAGCGGGCGTTTGCAGTTGCGTCGGAACGACCGGCAGGATTTTGAAAAGCGGCTGGTGGCAAACAGACTGTAGCCCGTAGCTTCTGTCTTTCGGTTACTGGACCGAGGCATGGTGAAGTTATTGGCACAAGTCTGGAAGTGCAAAGCAGATTCTTCGCTCACCACCCCCGAACTGAAAAACGTTCGGGGCCCCGTTCTGAGCGAATGACACCACCAACTTTTATCGTGAACTTCAGGGACACGGTACTAGCTCTTACCTGTCTTGTCTTTCGCCGCGGAAGATGACTTGGTAATGCCCGCCTTTTCGATGTGCTGCTTGCGCGCTTGGCTGTGCGCCCGCCAGAAGGCCTGGGCGGTGATGGGACCAAGATCTGGCGCATTCGGGTGCTGCTCCTTGTGGAAGACGTGCGCGTAGAGCATGGGACCGAGCAGCAGCGCCATGGCGGCTTCGAGGTCCAGATCATGGGGCAGCACGCCGCGCGAGATGCCACGACGCAAAACGCGCTTGAGACACTGACGCGGCGGCTCCATCACGCGATGCCGCCATGCCTTGCCAAACTCCGGATGCACGGCGGAGTACGCAATAAGCGACGGCGTCATGCGATTGCGCGCGGCATCAAACTTGTCCGGCGGCTTTCGCGTGAGCACCGTGGTCAGGTCACGCTGCAGGTCTCCCGAATCGACGTCCTCAGGTTCGCGGTCAAGACCGTTCACCATCAACATCACTTCGAGCAGCAGAGCTTCCTTGTCGGCCCAGTGGTTATAGATGGTGGCCTTGCTCACGCCGGAAGTTTGCGCGATCGCATCCATGCTGGTCGCCTCGATGCCGCGCTCGGCAAACAGGCCAAGCGCGGCGGTGAGGACCTTTTCGTGAGCTTCGGTACTACGCGATCGAGCCATGGTCAGATTTCGATCTTGGAGAAGCGCCATGCGCCGAGAACCAAAAGAACCGCGCCCACACCAGCAAGAACAGTTAGATCCAAGGACGGTTCGAATGTTGCATAGGCGCGCCCGAGAAGAACATTACGCATGCCGTCGATACCATACGACAGCGGGTCAAGCTTTGTGATGTAGTCGAGCGCCCTGGGCAGGTTTTTCAGCGGAAACAGCGCGCCCGACAAAAAGTAGATGGGCATCACAAGGAAGTTCATGATGAGCTGAAACCCCTGCATATCCTGCAGTCCCGAGCCGATGGCCATGCCCAGCCCCGCAAACAGAATGGCGATCAGGACCATGAAGCCGAAGGCAATCGGAATCAATGCCAGATGCACGGGTCGAAAGCCGGCAATCAGGCAAACGATCGTCACGAGCAGACCTTGCAGCAGAGCCACCGTTGCACCGCCGAGCGTGCGACCGATCATGATCTGCAAACGCGAAACAGGAGCGACCAGCGTCTCTTTCAGGAATCCGAACTGACGATCCCACAAAATGCCGAGACCGGAGAAAATCGACGAGAACAGCACCGTCATGCCGATCACGCCGGGCGCGACGAACTGCAGATAGTCGCCATTGCCGGCGCGCTTGAAAACCGGGCCGAGTCCGAAGCCGAGCACGAGCAGATAAAGCAGCGGATTGCCGAGCGACGCCACGATCTGCGCGCGCGATCGCGTATAGCGTTTCAGTTCCCGCAGCCAGAGAATATAGATTGCGCTCATCGCCTGCCTCCGCTCCACATCTTTGCGAACTGCCGCATCTGGGCGGCTGGATCGGCACTCTCATCCCGAATAGTGGAGCCGGTCAGCTTAAGAAATGCGTCTTCCAGGGTCTCGCTGCCGGTCTGTTCCTTGATCTCCTTGGGCGTGCCCTGCGTGATCAGCTTGCCGTGGTCGATGACGCCGATGCGATGCGCCACGCGATCCGCCTCGTCCATGTAGTGCGTGGTGAGGAAGACGGTGACCTTCTCGGCCTCGTTGACCTTCTTCACATGGTTCCAGAGTTGATTGCGGCTCTGCGGATCTAACCCAAGCGTTGGCTCATCCAGGAACAGAATTCGAGGAGTATGGAGAAAGCCGCGCGCGATCTCGAGCCGGCGCTTCATGCCACCGGAGAATTTCTTTACCTGGTCCTTGCGCCGCTCCCAGAGTTCGAAGAGCTTGAGCAGTTCCTCGGTGCGCTGGCGGCGAACCTTGTGCGGCACGTGGTAGAGCACTCCATGGATCTCCATGTTCTCCATCGCTGTCAATTCGCCATCGAGGCTTGGATCTTGGAAGACGATGCCGAATGCATTGGCGCACCGCGTTCTGATGCGTCTGCGGATCGAGCCCGTCGAGTTCGATGGCGCCGCTGGTGGGGCGCAGCAGCGTGGTCAGCATTTTGATGGTGGTGGTCTTCCCTGCACCATTGGGACCAAGGAAGGCGAAGATCTCGCCCGCCGCCACGTCAAATGAGACATCGTTGACGGCGGTAAACGAGCCAAATGTCTTTACAAGGTTTTGCACCCTGATCATGTAGGCGGCCTCCGGGGGCGCGATAATCCATACTGAACGGTTCAGTTCAGTTTGTCAAAGGGATTCTTCGGGGGAGAGGCCAGCGCGCGCACTGGCCTCGCTCTTACTTCTTCGACGCGGTGGGCGTAGCTTCCTTGCTCTTTGATTCGCCGGCGCCATCCAGATCCGCGATGGAGTGGCTCTCGGCAGTCTCGAGGGACGGATCGGGCGGATTTGTATCTCTTTGTTCTTCCGGTGGGACCGACTTGCGCACGTCGGCGCCAAGCATCGATTGCAAGCGGTATCCGGCTTTTCCTGCCGCTGCCAGCGACTCCTGCACCTTCCGACTCAACGCCTGGACTTCGGCCTTGTTCGGCGACGGCTGGCCTGCTATGCGCAACAGCGCAGGCATCTGCAACCACCACAGCAACTCTTCGTAGGGTTCTTGTACAAGGTAGGTGTCGCCGCCAGCATCGTGCTCACCGGTCAACCAGCGAACATCAGGATCGGACCAAAGATCGCGCGGAAGCCCGGTAACATTTTGATCCCGGACTGCAGGAGGCTCGGACTTGGTTTCTGTCTCGGGTTGTTGCGTCTGCGGGTTAACCTCTGACTGCTTCGATTCACTTTCCGGGGTGCTCGTGGCAGTTCCCTGCTCGGGTACTGAAGTGTCGGTCTTTGTCTGAGCCAGCAAGACCACTTTGATCCGTGCGGCGGCGCGCCATCCGGCTTCGCCTTCGAACCCGAGATGCTTGAAGGATTCGGCCAGGGGTTTACGCAGACGCAGGCGGTCGAATGCATCGAGCGCAACGCGGTCTGGCTGATCTGCGTCGATGGATTCGGCAAGCGTCTCGAGTGCGCACCACGCGATAATCGGCGCCCACATGGCAGTTGCGGTCATTTGCGGGCTGGGACTGGGAAGCACGCGCCGGGCCGCCGCCGTCCACGGTTCGGAAAAGAGCCACTCAACCACCGGGATGCGCATGGCTGCGGCAAGGCGCTCGCGGAACGCAGGCCCCAGCAGTCCGGGCATGGTTATCGCCCTCTGCTCCCCTGTACGCGACAAATATGCCGGCTGCGCGACGCGCAGGAATGCCTCGCAGCGCGTCCATGCCACGTTGAACAACTCACTGCGCTTGCGGTTCAGCTTGCGATCAAGGGCTACACTCACGGTGCGGTTGCCGGCGGTGGCACGCGGATGCTCGGCCAAGTCGGTCAGCAGGCGGATCATGTCCTGATCGAGGAGCGAACGAACCGACTGGTACACGGGCTGCAACTCCATGTCGACCAGCTCATCTTCAAGGCTGGGAACACCGCGGCCATTGAGTTGATCGCAGAGGCGGTCCCATGGCTTCTCGGCTGTGGCCCACTTTTCGTGCCAGTCCATGAAGACGTGGCACTGGTAGGCATTCAGATGGAACGTGAGGCCGCGATCGGCAAATTCATTCGCGCGTCGCAAGTATTCAAGCCCGGTAAGAGCATCGCGGTAAGCAAGGATCGCGCCCGAATCTCCTGCAAAACCAATCCCATCGCCAATTCGGCGCTGCCGCAGTTCGGCGGTCGCCTTATCGGCATAAGCGGCGGAGTTATGAATGGTACCGTGGGCTTCACCGTAACGGTTGTTATAGACGACGACGGCGCGTTCATTGCCGGTGCGATTCGAATAAGCAAAGACGTTCTCGTCCACCGATCCAGAGGGTTCGAAGAAGTCGTAGAGCAGAAAGTTGTGGCTCTCGGCAAATACCCATCGGCGCTTGAGCAACGGAGCGATCTCGCGGTCGTGCCGCTCAACCAGCCAATGATCCGGCGTCTCGTCGTAGCGGGGACGCTGATACTCCATTCCGTATTTCTCGGTGAACCCTTCAATCTGCCCGTGGCCGAACATCGGCAGCCCGGGAAGCGTCGCCATCAGGGCAGTCACGCCGAAGAATTTGTCCCCTTTGCCGAATTGGTCAATCGCTGTTCTTTCATCGGGATTGCTCATGAAGTTCACGTAGCGCTTCATGATATCCGGATCGAATTCCAGCGTGTTCTTGATAACCGATCGGTACTCGGCGTTCTTCTCGTCGCGCATCATGTTCATGAACGCGCTGTTGTACACGCGATGCATGCCCAACGTGCGAACGAAGTAGCCCTCCATCAGCCAGAATGCCTCGGCAAGCAACAGCGTGCCGGGCACTTCAGCGGCAACGCGATCGACGACCTCGCGCCAGAATTCGTGCGGCATATGCTTGTTGAACTCCGCCTGGCTCATGCTGTATTCGGCACGCGACGGAATGGCGCCGCTTGATCCCGGCCCGGGAAACCACAGCCGGTGAAAATGGCGCTTGGCCAGAGTCATTGCCGCGTCGAAGCGGATCACGGGAAAGAGCCGTGCTACATGAAGAATGGTCTGGATGACCTGCTCACGGACGGCGGGGTTCAGATAATCAAGCTGAGCGGTGTCGTTCCACGGAAAGCTTGTGCCGTCGTTACCGTGATAGATGTAGCGCGTGTCTCCGGTCCACTTGTCGCGGCGCTGAAAGACCACGGCAGCATCGCTCTGCTCGAAATAGTGATCTTCAATTTTGATTTCGACGCGGCTGTCGTTCGAAAGATCAGGCCCATTGAAGCTGTAGGCGGGGTAGGGCGATTCGCGGCGCGAGATGAACCACTCGGGATGCTCGATCACCCAGGGCGAATCGATGCCCATGTGGTTCGGCACCATGTCGCTGGCGAGGCGAAGCCCGTGGTGATAGCAGCGATCGCGCAAAGTGATGTACGCAGCTTCGCCGCCAAGGTCTTCGGCAATCTTGTAGTCGAAGAGTGAGTAGGCCGAGGCCACGGCGTCCTGGTTGCCGCAAAGCTGCTTGATGGTTTTCGAGGCACGGCTGCGCTCCCACACGCCGATCAGCCAGAGTGAGTTGATGCCGCGATGCGCCAGCGTTGCAAGCTCCTCGTCGGGAATCTGGTCGAGGCGGTGAATGTGCCGGCCATACTGCTTGCTCAACTGCGCGAGCCATACGTAAGTGCTCTTGGCGATCAAGACGGTGTTGGGCATCCATGCCGTGTCGGGACTGAACTTTTCATACTCATGCGCTGGATCGCCAAAAACCGGCACCTGCGACTCGCTCACGACGGAGGGCCACTGCTGCGTACCGGTTTCGCGCCGTCGCCGTGCAGCCTCCTCCGCAGCAGAACGTACGCGGGCTGCATCGGGATTGAACTGCATCCAGATCGCGAGTTCCTCTTCGCGCAGAACTTCCCCGCCCATTATCAGCAAGTGGTCCATGCTATCGCCCAGCAGCGGCCGCCACAGCCTGCGAATCAGCGCCAGTTGTTCGCTCAGCGAAGCCGGCGCACCGCTCACGGGGGCCCGCAGAAGATCGAAGAGGCTGATCGCCCTTGCTCCTTCGACCGGAATCAAAGGCCGGGTAGCAAAGTACTGAGGCAGTTCCTGCGTCACCTGCCGGTAAACGGTTTTTTCGGCCAGCGGCTTGTCTTCAAACAACTCCTCGAATTTCTTGAATGCCTCGTTACGATTGGCCGACCACAGCAACAACAGTTCCTCGAGCGCTGCGGCCCGGTGAGACATATTGCCGGTCTTGCCGTTGAGCCATTGCCGCGGAGTCTCCTCGCCGCGCATAACGCTTTGCCCGGGAAAATGCTCCACGAAGGTCAGCAGCATCGTGTCGAGTTCCCGCGACCCCACGCGGCCGGCGAACCAGTCCAGCGCAGAGGTCATCACCTCGGGATCGAACTGCTCGCGATAACGCGCCATCAGGACATGGCTTGCCTCATCGATCAGCCCCATCGCAAACAGCGCGCCTGCATGGACAGCCAGATCGGGATACTTGTCCGCCTGGCGCACCTGATTCATCTGGTGGGCGAAGGAACGGCAGGCCGGGAGACTGGCAAACACCACATTGCCGTCGTAGGAGAAAAGCGACTCCGAGAACCGATACCGTTCACGGGCATTCCGCGAGATGTGGAACTCCATCATGAGAAATTCAGCTCCGGTGCAAACGCCATGCAAGACATGCAATTTATTTCCCACGGGCTACTTTTTCCGTGCTCTTCGAGCGATCCCGCTTGGACAAACGAGGCCAGAGAGTAAAGTAACACTTCGGTGCGACCGATGGCTCCCAACAATGGCGTAAACCTATCATCCTCAATGCGGCGCTGGACCGCCTGTTCTGTCTCTTCCACGAAACCGGAACGATCCTGAGGATTGGCCATCGAATATGCGATGAAACGAAATCACTGCAAGGGGGGAATTGCCACCGCGGCACCGACACCGGTAGACTTAGGATGCGCATTCGCATCGTACCCGCGACCGCAGTTTTGGGAAGTGTCCCAGGCAGCGAAACGAGGGAGCGTGAATCCATGAATGCCGCCGCTTCTCGGCTTGGTCGCCGGCCTCCGGGCCCGAGCGTCTCCTTCGAGAGGTGACCAACAAGTTGCGGAGAGGTGGCAGAGTGGTCGATTGCGCTCGCCTCGAAAGCGAGTGAGCCTTTACGGGCTCCGGGAGTTCGAATCCCCCCCTCTCCGCCATAGACTTTTCCAGCCTCCGTCCCTTAGCTCAGCGGCTTCAAATCTCCGAGAACGGTTGGTATCAGCTCGGACACCGTGGGGTGAATATGCATGGAGTGCGTCAGCAGCGACGAGGGCTGCCGCGCATACATATTGGTCAGAATGCAGTGAATCGCTTCGTCCCCTCCCGTCCCAAAAATCGTGGCTCCGAGGATATGCTGCGTTTCGCGATCGACCAAAACTTTCATAAAGCCCGTTGTCTCACCCTTTTCGATTGCCCGACCCACACGCGTCATCGGACGATTCGCGATCATCGCAGGCTTTCCGCTCTTGCGAACTTCAGCTTCCGACATACCGACCCGGGCGAGCGGCGGGTCAATAAAGACCGCATACACCAGAATCCGATCGCTCACTTTACGCGATTCTCCACTCAGCAGGTTGTCGGCAACGATTTCGTAGTCGTTGTACGCAGTGTGCGTAAAGGCGCCACGTCCATTGCAATCCCCAAGCGCGAATATGCCCGGCACACTCGTTCGCAATTCATCGTCAACCGGGATAAATCCTCTCTCATTCATTTCCAATCCGGCGGCGGTGAGATTCAGATCCGAAGTGTTGGGCACTCTTCCCACCGCCAGCAGCACGTGAGACCCGTCAACATGCGGAGCCCCTTCCTCGCATTCAACGCCCACCCGTACGCCCTCGCCGTTCTTTTCCAGATGAATGCAATTGGCATTAACGCGGACGTTGATTCCCTCCGCCGTAAATATCTCGCGAACGACCGCCGATGCATCCTCATCTTCCTTGCTTGCGAGCCTGGATTGCTTTTCGACGACGGTAACCTCGCTGCCAAATCGCCGGAAGCATTGGGCAAACTCCAGACCGACATATCCTCCGCCGACGATAACCAGGTGACGCGGCAACTCCTCCAGTTCAAGAATGGTCGAACTTGTCAGAAAAGGCACTGTGCCGACACCCGGCATATCTGGGATCCGTGGACGCGCGCCGACATTGAGAAATATCTGATCCGCTTCCAGGGTCTCGTCGCCGACGCGGATCAGCTTCGGTCCGGCAAACTGCGCCTGTCCTCGGATAAAAGTGCAATTCGGCGTGCTTTGCAGCCACTTTTCGAGACCGGTCCGCGATTCCGTTACGATGGCATCCATTCGGGCCTTGACGGCGCGCATGTCCACGCTAACCGGGCCCGTCGTGACGCCGAAATCTCTGCCGCGCCTGGCGAGATGGGCGGCATGAGCGCTGGCCACCAGAGCTTTGGTGGGAGTGCAGCCCACATTGACGCAAGTTCCGCCCAGTAAATGCCTTTCAATGAGTGCAGTTGTCCGCCCTGCACCGGCGAGGCGAACGGCGAGAGACGGCCCAGCCTGACCACCGCCGACAACTATTGCGTCAAATCGCTGTGTCACTCAAACCCTCCAGGGAGCTGCCCGACCCGGATAACGGCGGCCGATGAAGTTTCGTCGACCAACTTCTAACTCATCCTAGTGCTTTCTTTAAGATGCTGGATCGACCGATGTTGCTATCTCCACTCATAAAACTTCACCATCCCCTTCCTCATCTAAATTTGAGAAGGAGAAATCTCAATGCCGTCACGATCCGAACTTGTGGAGCGCGAGAAAGCGCCCTTGGCTACCCCTTCCGACATTGAACCGAAAGCCGTTGTTGAAATTACCGGCGCCTTAAATGCACTGCTGGCAGACGTGTTCAGCCTTTATCTCAAAACCAAAAACTTCCATTGGCACATGAGTGGTCCGCATTTCCGCGACTATCATCTGTTGCTCGATGAGCACGGAGACCAGTTGTTTGCCATGACCGACGACATCGCAGAGCGAGTTCGAAAGATCGGCGGAACGACAATTCGCTCGATTGGTCATATAGCGCGGCTGCAGCGAATTCCAGACAATGACGCCGACTTCGTAACCGCCCAGGACATGCTTGCCGAGTTACACGAGGACGAAAAAGCTCTGGTTCTCAGCATGCGCGCTGCTCACAGTCTTTGTGATGATGCGGAAGACGTAGCGACGGCGAGCCTGCTGGAGAATTGGATCGACGAGGGGCAGCGCCGCAGCTGGTTCCTGTTTGAGAGCACGCGACACTCTCGCGTTTGAACCGAAATTGGAATTGGAACCAGCCCGGAGCTGGCATCGGCACATCACCTTCCATCGTAGCGAGGCGAGACAGAGGGAGAGCGGCGTAAGCGGGGCCCTGTGTCGCGCGGAATGAGACAGTGAGACTAGGCATCGTCTTCCGTTTCACTCCGGTTCTTGTAGGTTAGAATGCAAGGGCGGCAGGTCCCGTTTTGCGTCAGCGCACTCCCCGCTCCGATGTGCAGAGATGCCCAGAATATGCCCGGCGAGAATAACCCGAGCCATATTGATCGTTCCTTCATTGATCTTGCTCTGCCCTGCGCCGGGCAGGGCGCAGGCCGCTCCACCATCCCCTGACCGCGTCTTTCATTCCAAATCTGAACGGGACCTCGCACAGGAGCTGGCGGCGCACCATAATGCTGCCAATCCGATCGATGCAGCCAAAGTTTATACCCTCGCGGATCTGATCGACATTGCACAATCCCAAAATCCTGAGACCCGCGTAGCCTGGGAAGAAGCAAAGGCGCGGGCAGGCGCGCTGGGGGTGGCTCGCGGAACGCTGTTTCCTACCGTCGCAGCTGTCGCCTTGGGCCAGACGGTGCGAACGGCCACACTCATCGGCGAATATTTCCACCGTCAGACCCTGGGAATTTTTGAGCCGGTTCTCCATGTGGAGTATCTGGTCTTCGATATCGGTGGCCGCAGCGGAACGATCGACATTGCCAAAGCCAACCTGCTTGCTGCGAATCTCGCATTCAACAACACGCATCGGAAGGTCATCTTCGCAGTCGCCTCCGCCTATTACCGCCTCCTAAATGCGCGAGGCCAGCGCGAAGCAGCGGAAGTTAGCCTGAAGAACGCGCAGACCGTGGAAGATGACGCGCAAAATCGCCTCGCCAACGGCCTTGCAACCAAGCCGGATCAACTGGAGGCAACCTCGGCTCGCGCGCAATCCGACTACGACCTGCAAGCCGCTGTCGGCGCCGAAGACATCGCGCGCGGCAATCTCGCCACCGCAATGGGCCTTCCGCCCGATACCAAAATTCAGGTGCAGCCGATCAGGGAGCTCGGGCTGCCCACCGCGATGACTGACTCCGTCGACCGCGAAATCGATCGCGCCTTTTCCCAGCGTCCTGACCTGATGGAACAACTTGCCCGGGTGCGCGCCTCCGATGCATCTGTCAGGCGTGCCCGATCCACCTATTTTCCTGCGCTCACGTTCAGCGGAGATGGAGGCATGGCCCGCGCTTATGGCCAGCAAGACCTGCTTCCGGGCAGCTATGCGCAGGGTGAAGTATGGACGGTCGGGCTCGAACTCAAATGGACACTGTTTGACGGCGCCCGGCGCGAGCACGAAGTCGCCCAGGCGCAGGCTGAGAAGCGAGCCGCCCAGGCCCAGATGGATGTGCTCCGCGATCAGATCGCCAACGAGGTCTGGACATCGTATTCAAATATGAAGACGGCTCTCAGACAGCAACAGTCCGCCGCAGCATTGCTCGAAGCCTCAGAGCAGTCCTACGAAGCCGCCCACGAATCCTACGGATACGGAGTGCGAAGCCTCCTCGATGTAGTCTCCGCGCAGAAGGCTCTCGCGCAAGCGCGGTCTGAGGATGTTTTTGCACGGACGCGATTGCTTCTGCAGGTCGCGAATGTCGCCTTCGCTACCGGCGATTTGATTCAGACACAGCCGCCAAAGGTGGGTCCATGAGGGAAAAACGCGCGATAACAGAATCCTCTCCCGTGTTGTGCCCGGCTTCCTATCCGTTGGCATCGCTGCTGTGCCTTGTATTGATGAGTGGCTGCAGGCGCGCGCCCACCTTCAACATCCTTGGATCGTTCTTCCCTGCGTGGCTGATCTGCATGGTCATAGGCATTGTTTTGGCTTTTGCGGTCAACCGTTTACTGGTCTATCTCAAGATCGATAAAGAGATCGTATGGTCGATCCTGGTATATCCATGTCTTGCGATGTTTTTTGCATGTACGCTCTGGCTCATCTTCTTCAGTTAGTGAGGGATTTATGGCGCCGGAATTATCCGATGAGACTCGCCGTCGCATTGGACGGACGATCAGCATAGCAAGCATCGTCGCGGCATTGATCGTTGGCCTGCTCGCAATTCACCAGGTCACTGAACATCCGCGCACTGATGATGCCGAAGTCTTCGCCAACTACATCGGAATCGCTCCCGTCGTGAGCGGTCCGATCACTCATCTCTACATCGCAGACAATGAGTTGGTAAAGGAGGGGGAACCTCTGTTTGAGATCGACCCGCGCCCCTACGCGTATGCATTGGCGCATGCGCTATCGGATCAGCAGACACTTCGAGGTCAGATTAACGATGAGCGTCGCATTATCGCTGCGAAAGTGAGCGGAGTCGATGTCGCCAAGGCTGGCTCGATGAGTGCCGAGGCAAGCTTATCCCGATCGGCAGCTGCCATCGAACAGGCAAAAGCGGACGTGGCAAACGCCAAAGCGGCAGTCGACCGCGCCAACGCAGAACTGCAATACGCGACCAACAATCTTCATCGCGTCGAGCCACTTCTAGCGAAACAATTCGTTACCGTCGATCAGGTGGATCTGGCGCGTACGCTCGAGACATCGCGCACGCAGGCTGCAAATCAAGCTCGATCACAATTGTCGCTGGCTGAGGCTGGACTGGCCGCTGCCGAAGCCCAATATAGGCAAGGGCAAGCCGAGGTCACCCAGAGCCAGCACCAAATCAGTCAGGCAACCCACAGTGTCACCACGCTGGAGCCATTGGTCGGTCAGCTTGGCGGAAAGCAGGCCGCCATCGATACCGCAAAGTACAACTTTGACAACACCCGGGTCGTTGCACCCTTCAACGCCCGCGTCACCAGTCTCACCATTTCGCAGGGAGCCTTTGCTACCGCGGGCCAGCACGTCTTCACTCTCATTGACACGCGCATCTGGTGGGCAATCGCAAACTTTCGCGAAACCCAGCTTCGGCATATTCGGCCAGGAATGACAGCAGATGTTTACCTGTTGTCCAGGCCGACTGTCCGCTTCAAGGGCGTGGTAGATAGCGTTGGATTCGGCGTGACACCCGATGCCGATCTCGTCGGACGCCTGACTGGACCTGGATTACCAGACGTGCAGCGCACTCTGAACTGGGTTCACCTGGCCTCGCGCTTTCCAGTGCGCGTCCGCATCGAATCGCAACCTTCTGACATTTTCCGCTTTGGAGAATCGGCTGTCGTCATCATTCGAGGCCAATCATCCGAGGAATTCGGGCGGTAGACATGGCTACCGCATCGGTTCGTATTCCACACGCTGCGCGATTCACAACCTTTTTCCCTGATTTTCTGCGCAAAGAGTTGGCGCCGTATCCGGGCCGCGGCACAATTGTTGCCCGCACCGTAATTGCGGCCACTCTGACGATGATTCTGATTGTCACCTTTCGCATACCGGGCGGGGCAATCGGAGCGATCTGCGCCTTCGTTCTCTCCCGTGAGGACCTCGCAGCAACCGCGAAGTCAGCGCTTGGCTTTCTCGCAGCCGTTGCCGTCGGAGGGCTCTTCATTCCAATCGGGGCGCGCATGTTCGCCTCCATACCGATGACCCACTTTCTCTGGCAGGCAGCCAGCCTGTTTCTGGTCTTCTTCTTGCTCAGAACGATGAGAAACTATGCAGTTGCGGTCGCACTTGCCCTCGTCACCGTCAATATTCTTTCCATCTGGTATCTGCCTGGACCTCCGGGAAGGAATGTCGAGCTTACTCTCTGGCAGGTGGCAGCAGGGTCCATTGGAGCATTGGTCACGTTCTCTGTTGAGGCGGTTTTTCATGCTTTTTCTCCCAGGAACGAGATTGTCGAAGGGTTGGATAGCCGATTGCAGGCGATACAGGAACGCATGGAGTGTTATGCGTCAGAAACTCGGCCTGCAACCACGACGTCGAACCTGCTGGGGCAATATGCGATCGTTGGCGTTGGCGCTCTTCGTCGCCATCTCGCCCGCTCCAATGACGACCCATTGCACCGTATCCGCATGAGCACCCTCGTTTCGCTGGCCGGGCGTTCGGTTGATTTCGCTGCAGCCCTGTCCAACTCCGTGCCTTCCTTGCCAATCGATTTGAGACCGCGTGCCGCGAGACTGGCGCGCACCGTTGCCGACATCCGCCACTGCCTGCAGACGAGGGGCCAGCCATGTGAGACAGAGTTTGAACCGGAGCCAAGTCCCGGCACGCCTCTTCTCTCTGAACTTGAATCGATGGTCTCTCTCATGCCGTCTGTCTTTTCCAGCAACGCAGCCGTCGATCCGGAGATGGAGATTCTGGAGCGCGAATCTGCGCCAAGCGGCATCTTCGTCGACGATGCATTTTCCAACCCCGAGCACTTGCGCTATATCCTGAGTGGAACTTCGGCCGCGATGCTCTGCTATATCCTGTATGTTTCGCTGGATTGGCCGAGCCTTTCCACATCCGTCACCACCTGCGTGCTTACCGGCCTCACCAATATCGGCGCATCGCGGCAAAAGCAGATCCTGCGGGTCGCTGGCGCGGTGATGGGGGGATTTGTCTTCGGACTCGGAGCACAGATCTTCATCCTGCCCTATATCGACTCCATCACCGGATTCACAGTGCTCTTCGCATCGGTCACTGCGATTGCGGCGTGGATCGGTTCGTCCAGTTCGCGCCTTTCATACGCCGGAGTACAGATGGCGCTCGCGTTCTACCTCGTCCACCTGAGCGAATTCAGTTTTCAGACTTCGCTCACCGTTGCTCGCGACCGCACAATTGGAGTCCTGCTTGGCACTTTCATGATGTGGCTCGTATTTGAACGACTCTATCCGCGCACCGCCGCCAATGAGATGATTCGCATCTTCGCTCGCAATCTTCGCGTGATGGCAGAAATCACGTCGGCCTCACCCGAGCACGCAGACACTGCGGCGATCCTCAAAGTCCGCAACCAGCGGGAGCAGGTGTACGGCCTTTTTGGCGAGGTCAACGCGCAGGCCGATGCCGTGCCATTTGAAACCGGTCCTGCGCGCGCCGGCGACATGGCTGCACGCGATAACATCCGCCGTTGGCAGGCGTCTCTTCGCACGTTCTACCTCTTGGAAGCACCTCTGCTGCAATTCCGGCTCTTTGGCGCCGGTCACGACAAATCACAGGTATTCACGCGGATTGAGAACGAATTTCGAGCGGCCAGTGCTCGCTCGCTGGTGCATATCGCTGGGAACCTCGAGAAGCAGCTTGAAACCAAAGAACACGATACAGATTGTCCGCCCAGCCTCGTGCAATTGCTGGAAAGGCTCAAAGACGCGAGCGGTGCCGGCTTTTCCGAGCGGGAGAACGCTCTTCTAGCCATGTCGCACACCATCGCTGTGCTTCTCGATCGCTTTCAAAATGAGGTTACGTCCAGATCCATCTACGCGACTGACTAGCCTGGAGCGGATCCCGATTTCCGGCTCCGCCAGGCGCCAGCTTCACCGGACTGTCCCTACTACTCCGCCCTCAGCGCCTCAACCGCGTTGACATTTGCTGCGCGCGCCGCCGGCACCGCTGCAGCGATCACGGCGGCTGCCAGTATTGTGAAAGCGGAAGCGATAAATGCAAGCGCGCCCGGCTGACGGATCTCCGCGATGTATTTTGATGCCACTTCGGCAAGCCCGAAGCCAAGCACCACTCCCACGCCCACCCCAATCACGGCCATCACCAGTCCTTCTACCAGGACATTGGCGAGAATGTTGCGCCGCTGTGCGCCTAAAGCCATGCGGATTCCGAATTCGCGTGTACGGCTGCTGACTGAGAACGCCAACACACCGGCAACGCCAACAACGGAAATCAGCAAGGCAACCGCCGCGAATCCGCCGAAGACAATTGCATTCAGCTTGTCCGGCGTCAGCACCTCGGCACGAACGTCGCCCAGCGTGCTAGCTTTCTCGACCGGCTGGTCCGCCGACATCTCGTGAATGGTTCGGCTAATTGCAGGGACCAGTGAGTATGCGTCCTGATGAGCTCGCACAAAGAGCCGGCCGTTCCAGCCTTCCTGCTGGATAGGCTGATACACCGTCATGGCGGGCGCTGGGATGATGTTCTCATCATCGAAGTCAGGCACCACGGCGATGATCCTCCGGGGCTCCGTGCTGATGCCGATAAACTTCATTACGCCGTCTGTCCACCATAGCTTGCGGTTCAGCGGATTCTGCCCCGGATAGAGCAGATTGGCAAGACTCTGGCTGATGATCACCACGCGCTCCGAGCCTTCCTTGTCGCCATCGTTGAAGTCTCTGCCGTTGACAATTGGAACGCCGAAGGTACCAAAGAATCCCGGCGAAACCGAGCGAAATTTTGCGCGAAAATCCTGGCCGTCATTGCGCCTCGCGCCTTGCGCTGCAAAAGTAAAAGCGATATTCAGCCCCCGGTCATCGCGCCACGGCGCGACGAAGCTCGAAGACACGTGCTCTACGCCGGGTAATGCAGCTACGCGGCGCTCCACATCGCGATAGAACTCAGTAACCTGCTCCGGTGTCTTGCCGTAGGACATCACCGGGAGGTTCACCGCCAGAACATTGGCTGAATCAAACGGCGGCCGGGTCTGCTCTAACACAAACAGAGTTTTCATCAGAACGCACGCCCCGGCCAGCAGCAGGAACGATGCAGTGATTTGGGTAACGGCGAAGATTCGCAATCTCCGGCTGCTGCTTCCACCCACCGCGCGGACGCTACGTGCCGAAAGACCACCTTGCGTCCCATTCGGAGAAGGCAGCCGCGGAATATACGCCAGAAAGACCGCGGCAATGAGGGCCAGCGCAATCCCGAACCAGACCAGGCTAAAGTCGAGCGTCAGGTCATTCGCGCGCACTGAAAACCGCGACGCGTACCGGCCGAGCACGTTCACCATTGGGATGGCCAGCAGGATGGCAGCCACCGCACCGCTTCCGCACAGGACCAGCCCCTCGGCCAGCAGCGATCGGCGAATCGTCTGCGTGCTCGCACCCAGCGCCATGCGCACCGCCAGCTCCGATTCGCGACGCACCGTACGCGCGAGCACCAGGTTAGCTACGTTCGAACTGGCAATTACAAACAACAAGCCGGAGGCCGCGAACAGCACCCAGAGAATCGTGTTCGCGCGCGAGTTGATCTGGTCGTGCATCCGCGTGACGTCGATTTGATAGTGATCTTCGGGTTTGTAAACCTCGGGATGTGCGGCCATCATCGCGCCATACACGGTGTGCAATTCCGCTTTCGCGGCGTCGACCGTCGCTCCTGGAGCAAGCCGAGCAAATACTTCCGTCATGCGATGCTCGCGGCCCGTCACCATCGTCGCGGAAAGATGGTGTGGGCTCGTAACCACGTTGGCAATAATCTCCGTCGCCACCGGATAAGGGACCGACGGCTCCAACACGCCGATCACTGTCGCAGAGCGCGCACCCGTGGCGCTTTCGAGCCGCACCTGCTTGCCGAGCACGCTGGGGTCAGACTTCAGCGAAGTCCTCCAGAAGTGATACGTCAACACAATCGCACCCGGAGCATTCGGTCCATCGTCAGAGGGACCGAGCAGCCGCCCCAGGATCGGCCGTAGCCCCATTACTTCGAAGTAGTGCCCGTCGACCACACCGGCGGGAATCTCCCGTGGCGTGCCCAGGCCTACCACTGTGAAGTCGATCTCGGAGAATGTGCCTAGTTCCTGGATCGTCTTCAGGTTGCTGCCGATGTCCCGGATCTCCGGCACAGAGAATGTCGCATTCGTCTCTCCGATGCCCGGCGCACTCTGGCGAACGTAGAGCAACCGGTCCTCATCGCGATTCGCCAGGGGCCGCAACAACACCGCACGCACCACGCTGAAGATAGCCGCGTTTGCACCGATGCCCAAAGCCAGCGTAAGCGCCACGGTGAACCACAGAGCACGAACCCGGCTGAGAGAACGAGCAGCAATTTTAAGATCATGCAGGAATGACATTGGGGAAAACCTCCGAGGGGAATCGGACTTGACCAAATCCTACTACTTGACAATTACGTTGATATCAACTATTCTTGGCCCGTGTCAAGTGCAAAAACTCTGCCGTATGAGACAACCTTGATGGTCAAGGATCGTTGTCTCTGTCTCCACGTGCAGCGTGCAGCTCGGGCGCTTGCCCGTCGCTTCGATGAGGCGCTGCGCCCCTTTGAGCTCACCAACGGGCAGTTTTCGCTGCTCATGTCGCTCAATCGGCCTGAGCCTCCGCCGATGGGGCCGGTCGCTTCCCTGCTCGCCATGGATCGAACCACCCTGACCGCAGCATTGAAACCGCTGGAGCGCCGCGGACTGGTCGCAATTAAGGCTGATCCGTCGGACCGCCGCAGCCGCGTCCTTATCCTTACTGATAAAGGACGCACCCTCCTGGCCCGCGCCGTTCCCGTGTGGCAAAGCACTCACGAAGAGATCGAAACCGCAGCCAGTACCGTCGATTGGGATTCGTTTCGTCAAGACCTGCGCGCTATCTCCTGATCGATTCGGAACGCTTCTTGCGCTCTCGTCGAACAGAACCGGCGGTTACACCCCAACATGCTGGAAAGACCGCCTCAGCCGCAAACACAATGATTTAGTCCGGTCCAGCGACAATCCGAATGGGTCCCGAGACGATCGTCAGTTCAAAAGAAGGTCTGGACGACATCCACTACGTTGTAGTGTTCGTCCAGAATCGGCAGCGTCCGCCACTTGTCGAAGGTGAGGCATGGGTGCGAGATGTTGAACCCGACCATATCGCCGACGCGGACATTGTCTCCCGCCGCGATCTTGAGAAACGCGTGCTGATCCATAATCTTGGTCATCTCCCAATGCGACGGGGTCGCGTGCGGCTCGCCGCTTCCCGGCCTGAAATGCAGTGCCGGCGAAGGCAGTCCCGAGTCGAAGGCCGCATCGCGCCTGCCCATCCCCACCACTGCCAGTTCGCTCTCGGGAATCGATTGCACGTATGCCCACACATGCAATGCCGGCACCAATCCTGAGCGCATCTCTCGCGCAATCGGACTCGATGCCAGAATCCGCTTCTGCTGCGTCTCATAGTTACCCACGTCATGTGTCAGGTAGCAGCCAGGCCGCAGCACAATCTCCACGGCATCGCCGAACCCAGCTGCAGAAAATTCCTCGGCGACCACGTCGTACCATGCCGATCCCGCACCTGAGAGCAACGCAGGCCTGCGCGCAAACCGGTTCTGTTCCAGCAGTGTCCGCGCCACTTCGCAAGCCCGCCGCATCAACGCCCGAATCTCCACCTCATCTTTCAGTACGCCCTCGTAAAGCTCGACGCCGCACAATTGAATCGTCTTTCCCCACCGGTCGAGAGCGTCCAATACCGCTTGTAATTGCGCATCATCACGAACCCCGCAGCGTCCGCCCATCACGCCAAGTTCGAGAAGCACATTCAGCCGCAACCCGCGCGCTGAGAAGAATTCGCCGAGCAAATCCACGCTCGCAGCCGAATCCACAAGGCAATAGAACTCGAAATCCGGATTGGCAAGCAGGTCTGCAATCATCTGCATGTTCTGTTTGCCCACAAGCTGGTTGGCCATCAGCACCCGATGCACTCCATGCGCATGGGCAACAACTGTCTGGTGTGCGCTGGCCAACGTGATGCCCCAGGCCCCACTCTTCAGTTGCATCTCGAAGAGTCGCGGTGCCATTGTTGTCTTGCCGTGTGGCGCGAGGTGGATCTTGTAGGCATCCATGAACCGCTGCATCCACGCGAGATTGTGCTCAAGCCGATCGCGATACAACACGGCCGACGGCAGGCTCAGGTCCTCACGCAGAAGATTCCATCCGAGCCGCACAAGATCCTCGGCGGTGGCGGGTTCCTCCATCTTGCCGAGCCCCTTGCTTAACCAGCCGATCTGCCGCTCCGCTTCCGTTTGCATCTTGTTTTCGCGAATGATTCTCACCTCATCGGCACACGGCGTCTTCACCGCGCACCCGCGACCATAGTCTATATTCTGAATCAGTCCAGATGCTGAATTGCGACACGCTCATACGCAATGCGACGGTGCTCGATGGCAGCGGCAACGATGCGCAAATACTTGATGTTGCCGTGCGCGAGGGTCGCATCGCCGGGATCGGAGCATCGCTTCGTTGCAAGCCCGCCGAAGTCATCGAAGCTGACAGCCTCTGCCTCGCACCGGGTTTCATCGACGTGCACACTCACGATGACACCAGTGTTATTGAAACTCCGACGATGCTACCCAAAATCTCGCAGGGCGTCACCACCGTCATCGTGGGCAACTGTGGCATCAGCGCCTCGCCGGTGCGTCTCAAGGCCGATCCGCCTGACCCGATGAACCTGCTTGGCAAGCGCGAATACTTCCGCTATCCAACCTTCGCCCACTACGTCTCCGCACTTGCCGAGGCGCGCCCCTCCGTTAACGTTGCGGCGCTCATTGGCCACACGGCTCTCCGCAATAACCACATGGACCGCCTCGATCGCACGGCTAAGGACGAAGAGATTCAGTCCATGCGACGGGAACTTGCCGAAGCACTCTCAGCGGGTGCCCTCGGCCTGAGTTCCGGCCTGGCGTACTCCTCGGCAATCGCGGCGAGTACAGGCGAGGTGCTCGCGCTCGCCGACGCCCTCAACGGCGCAAATGCCGCTTACGTGACGCACATGCGCACGGAGACCGACGCCATTCTCGTCGCCATGGAGGAGGCCTTTCGCATCGGCCGATCCAGCCAGTCGCCGGTCATCATCTCCCACCTCAAATGCGCCGGCATTGCAAACTGGGGACGCAGCGGCGAGGTTCTGCACGCACTCGAAGAGGCGCGCACTACCCAGCTCATCGGGTGCGACTGCTATCCCTATGCTGCCGGCTCGAGCACACTCGATCTCAAGCAGGTCGACCCGCGCGTCAAAATTGAAATCACGTGGAGCATCGCATACCCGGAGGCCGCAGGCCGAACCCTCGCCGAAGTAGCCGCTGGCTGGAACCTCTCGCAACTCGAAGCCGCGAAGCGTCTCCAGCCTGCCGGAGCGATCTACCACAGCATCGACGAGCACGACATGCGCCGCATCCTCGCGCACCCCGCTACCATGATCGGGTCAGATGGACTACCGTGGGATCAACATCCCCACCCGCGTCTCTGGGGCGCGTTCCCACGCGTGCTCGGCCGCTATTGCCGCGATGAAAAGCTGTTCTCGCTTCCGCATGCTATTCACAAAATGACCGCCATGCCGGCCAGGCGCTTCGGCCTGGCGGAGCGCGGAGCCATTGCCGAGAACTACTGGGCCGATCTCGTCCTCTTCGACGCCAACACCATCCAAGACACCGCCACCTTTGCCGACCCGATCCGTTCAGCCCAAGGTATTGAGCGCGTCTGGGTCAACGGCGCTCTGTCGTACACTGCTCAAGGACTCACCGGAAATCGCGCAGGCCGCTTCCTTCGTCGCAGCGCGACCGTGTGGCTCCAATGATTCGCGCAGTCATCTCTCGGGAACTGGCCAGCCGATGATCGATCCTCACAGCATCTTCCTTTTGCTCAGCGCGCTCGGTGCCGTCATCGGGATCATCCTGCTTGTTACCGTCGTCAAGCTGAATCCATTTCTCAGTCTGCTTCTGGCATCTCTCGCGCTCGCGATTGTTGCTGGGATGCCGATGGCCGGCGTCATCCACTCCTTCGAAACCGGCGTAGGCAACACCCTGGGCCACATTGCCATTGTCGTCGCTCTGGGAACCATGCTCGGCAAGATGATGGCCGAATCCGGCGGCGCCGACGCTATCGCGCTCACGTTGATCCGCGTCTTTGGCGAAAAGCGGCTCCCGTGGGCCATGATGGTGATCGGCCTCATCGTCGGACTGCCCGCATTCTTCGAAGTTGGATTCGTCCTGCTCATCCCCATCGCTTTCACCGTCTCGCGTCGTACCGGAACTCCGTTGATTCGCGTTGCTCTGCCGCTCATTGCCGCCCTCTCGGTCGATCATGGCCTCGTCCCGCCGCATCCGGCCGCGCTGCTCGCGGTCAATACCTACCATGCTGATGTAGGCCGCACCATTCTCTACGCGCTCATCATTGCGATTCCCACCGCGGCGCTCGCTGGGCCCTTGTTTGCGAAAGTCATCGCGCCCTGGATCAAGATGCCAGCTGAGAACCCCATGGCCGATGATTTTGCCGATCACAACCCGAACCGCAGCCTGCCCGGATTCTGGCTAACCATGGGCAGCATTCTTCTTCCCGTCGCACTCATGCTCATCGGCAGCTGGGCCGATGTCTTCGCGACAAAAGGCACTCTCGCCAACGAAGGCCTCCGTTTCGTTGGCAACGATGACATTGCTCTGCTCATTGGCGTTCTCATCAGCTTCATCACACTCGGCGTCATGCGCGGCGTGAGCAAGGAGACGATCCTCCGCTTCAGCAATGAGTGTCTCGCCCCCACCGCTACCATCACGCTCCTGGTTGGCGCTGGCGGCGGATTTGGCCGCGTGCTGCAGGATAGCGGCGTCTCCCACGCCATGATCCAGATCGCGATGCAGCGCCACCTTCCCTTGCTCTTCCTCGCCTGGTTACTCGCCGCCCTCATGCGTCTCGCGACCGGCTCTGCCACCGTGGCCATGACCACTGCCGCCGGCATCGTCGCTCCTATCGCGCTGCAAACCCCCGGAGTCTCCCCTGAATTGCTCGCTATCGCCACCGGTGCTGGTTCGCTCATCTTTTCCCACGTCAACGACGGCGGTTTCTGGCTGGTCAAGGAGTACTTGAACCTCAGCGTCACCGAAACCATGAAGTCGTGGTCAATCTGTGAGACGATCATCTCGTTTTCGGGCTTAGGCTTCGCTCTCGCGGCTTCTCTCGTCGTTTGAGCTCAAGGAAATGCCCAAATTGATTGCAATTAGATGGGTTTGCTATCAAAACTAACGATAAGCAAGGCCTACTTGAGCCAATATGAGTGTGTTTCACTCAGATTTAACGCGTCCCTCTTGACAAACTTCCTCCACGCTCCTATCTTTAGCAATTGGAAGCAGCGAGTGCTAGCACCTGCTTTATTCAACTGCTTGACTCGTCGTTGGTCTCACCGGAGACCCTGTTTTTTCCAGAGCTTTTACCCAAACCAAACCAAGTCCGCGGCGGATTTCAATCCGTCCGCGTGTGAAGGAGAAGCGAAGCAATGGCAGCAACATCCGTTACCACGACCTTCACCCCGCTCCACGATCGTATCCTCGTCCGCCGTGTTGAAGAGGGCGAGACGGTCCGCGGGGGCATCATCATCCCCGACAGCGCAAAAGAGAAGCCCCAGGAAGGCGAAGTCATCTCCGTCGGCAAGGGCAAGTCGAACGACGAGGGTAAGGTATTCCCTCTCGACGTCAAGGCTGGCGACAAGATTCTCTTTGGCAAATACTCCGGCACCGAAATCAAGATCGACGGTGAGGAGTTCCTGATCATGCGTGAGGAAGAAGTCCTCGGCATCATCAAGAAGTAGTCCTGGCCGGACGGGCGGACCGCGCTTGCGCGCGCCAAGAGTTCCGGGGTCGTTAGCTTTAATCTCTGACCTCTGATCTCTGAACCCTAAAAGACATCAACAGATTGAGGAGAGTAACAGAAATGGCAAAGCAGATTTTGCACGGTGAAGATTCCCGTCAGGCGATCTTGCGCGGCGTAAACACGCTGGCAGACGCCGTGAAGGCGACGCTGGGTCCCAAGGGCCGCAACGTCGTAATTGAGAAGAAATTTGGTTCGCCCACCATCACCAAGGACGGCGTGACGGTGGCCAAAGAAATTGACCTCAAGGATCCCCTTGAGAACGTGGGCGCGCAACTCGTTCGCGAGGTCGCCTCGAAGACCTCGGATGTTGCCGGCGACGGCACCACCACTGCAACCGTTCTGGCCCAGGCCATCTTCCGCGAAGGCGTGAAGACCGTTGCCGCCGGCGCCAACCCGACCGCTCTGAAGCGCGGCATCGACAAGGCCGTCACGACCATCATCGGTACCCGCGACAAGGACGGCAAGTGGACCGAAGGCGGCGCTCTCGGTAAGCTCTCGAAGCCCGTTGACGAGGGTTCGGTTGCCCAGGTCGGCGCAATCTCCGCCAATGGCGATCAGGAAATTGGCGACATCATTGCACACGCCGTGAAGGTGGTCGGCAAGGATGGCGTTATCACCATCGAAGAGTCGAAGACGATGCACACCGGTCTCGAGACCGTCGACGGAATGCAGTTTGACCGCGGCTATCTCAGCCCCTACTTCGTTACCGATGCGGAGCGCCTCGAAGTGGTTCTCGACGAACCCTACATTCTGATCTACGAAAAGAAGATCAGCGCGATGAAGGATCTGCTTCCCCTGCTCGAGCAGGTTGCCCGTGGCGGCAAGCCGCTGTTGATCATCGCTGAGGATGTTGAGGGCGAAGCTCTCGCCACCCTCGTGGTCAATAAGCTGCGTGGCACGCTGAACGTGGCAGCCGTCAAGGCTCCGGGCTTCGGCGATCGCCGCAAGGCCATCCTGGGCGATATCGCAATCCTCACCGGTGGCAAGGCCATCACTGAGGATCTCGGCATCAAGCTCGAAGGCGTCAAGCTCGAAGATCTGGGCAAGGCAAAGCGCATCACCATCGACAAGGACAACACCACCATCGTGGACGGCGCCGGCAAGGCCTCGGACATCGAAGGACGCGTGAAGGAGATCCGGTCTCAGATTGAAAAGACCACCTCCGACTACGACAAGGAGAAGCTGCAGGAGCGGCTGGCCAAGCTGGTTGGTGGCGTTGCCATCATCAAGGTTGGGGCAGCAACGGAGACCGAGTTGAAAGAGAAGAAGGCTCGCGTTGAGGATGCTCTCCACGCAACCCGTGCGGCAGTCGAAGAAGGCATTGTCCCGGGCGGCGGCGTGGCTCTGGTTCGTGCGACTCCCGCGGTTCAGGCACTCATCAAGACCCTGGAAGGCGACGAGAAGATCGGCGCGCAGATCGTGCTCCGCTCACTCGAAGAGCCACTCCGTCAGATCGTTGCCAATGCCGGCGAAGAGGGTGCGGTGGTCGTTGCCAAGGTGCTCGAGTCCAAGGACCAGCACTACGGCTACAACGCTGCAACCGGCAAGTTCGAGGACCTGGTGAAGGCCGGCGTCATCGACCCGACCAAGGTAACCCGCACTGCCCTACAGAATGCTGCTTCGATCGCTGGTCTGCTTCTGACCACGGAAGCGCTGGTTGTCGAGATTCCGGAGCCCAAGTCAGCCCCGGCAGGCGGCGGCCACGGCGGCGGTATGGACGGCATGTACTAGGACTTCGCGTCCAGCGATACGCGCCTTTCGGCGCAAAACAGAGGCCTCCAGCTTCGGCTGGGGGCCTTTTGGTTGCTATTCATCAGTTATGCGAAGGTGTCTCGTCGTTGACGACCTTTAACATTCTGTCTCGCATCGTTTCGTAGTCGAAAACACCCTCGATGAACCCGTGCAAAGCCTGCGACTCGGTCACCTTTCTGTTGCTCTCGGATTGGCGGATGATACCCACTGCCAGACACCGGGCGTTACCCTTCCCAAATCACGCAACAAAATGCTATCTGCCATGGCCAACTCCCCTTTGGCGCATACACTGGAGAACACACAACTACCGGGATTTTGTGTCGTCGAGCCGAAGAAAGAACCGATCAAAATGAGACTTCTCGTCCTGGCATCTGCACTCACGTTTGCTGCTGCTTCTCAGCACGTCTCAACCGCATCTGCGCAGACCCCGGCCGCGTCTCCAGCGCCTCCGCAAACAACGCGCTCCGCGCCGCCTACACGCGATCCGCACTCGCCCGGCTACGTTTCCGCCATTCAGCTGCCCGACGGAGCGGTTCCCTCTCCCACCGCGGATGGCAACTTCATCATCGGAGCGACCCACGAGCCCGCGTCCGAAATGACTGCGATCGATCTGACCAATGGCACAGTCATTGAGTTCACCATGAGCTCGGCCGACAGCAGATACTATCCCGGAATCGCCCGCGACAAAGGCACCTTTGGCACATCCGACCCCACTGACCCTGCCAAACTCATCATCACCACCAGTCATCCCGCGCCCTACATGCGGAAAGTCGCCGTGTATGTGCCCAAGGCGTACGTGCCCGGCAGCGAAGCCCCGTTCATCGTCGGTGCCGACGGCACAGACCGCATGCTTTTCACGGCGCTCGATGCGCTGATCGCAGAGCACAAGCTGCCGGTCATGATCGCGATCTCCATCGGCAACGGCGGCGGCGACGCGCAGGGCAGCGAGCGTGGACTTGAGTACGACACCATGTCCGGCCGCTATGCTGAGTTCGTCGAAAACGAAGTTCTCCCGCGCGTCGAGAGCGAGGCGCATGTCAAGCTGACGCACGATCCCGATGGACGCGCAACCATGGGCGGCAGCTCTGGCGGCTCCTGCGCATTGATCATGGCCTGGTACCACCCCGAGTTCTACCACCGTGTGCTCACCTACTCCGGAACCTACGTAAACCAGCAATGGCCTTACGACGCGAAGACTCCCCATGGCGCGTGGGAATTTCACGAGCATCTGATTCCCGAAAGCAAGCACATGCCGATTCGCCTGTGGATGGAAGTCGGCGATCGCGATCTCTTCAATCCCAATGTGATGCACGATGGCATGCATGATTGGGTAGACGCCAACGAGCGCATGGCAAAAGTGTTGGGCGCAAAGAAATATCACTACCAATTCGTCTTTGCAGAGAACGCCGGACACGTCGATCGCGCAGTAAAAGCGCAAACACTGCCCGAAGCACTCGAGTATGTATGGTTGGGGTACCAGGCGAAGGGCGAGAAGTAGCCGGCTGGTGTGTTGCGGCTACCAGGTAATCTGGTCAAATAATCGGCGCAACCGTGCTCCCCTGTCCGGATTGATCATCTCCACGAACGAAACACGCCCGGCCAGGCTGGCGCGAAAGTCAGCATGAGCCTCGTGGTTTTGCGACGCCGGACCCTGCCGGATACAGTTCGTCAAGATCGCCTTCAGCCGATCATAGTCAGGGCGCGGAACATTCAGCCGCCGGTTTGTAACTACGCCAGCAAGATACTGCCGCACGCCTTGCCGCATGATGCGCGTTTTGCGGTGATGAACGGCGAAACCCTCTTCCAGCAGGATCGCAGCCGCATGGATGGCAAATCTCTCGACGCCGTGCTCGAAGTTCTCGCCTCCTGAGAACGCGAGATCGTCGGCATAGCGCGTATAGACTGCGCCGCACCCCTCAGCAAGACCGGTAAGTCGGCAATCGACGCGGAAGGCGCAGATGTTCGCAAGCGCGGGTGACGAGGGCGCTCCTTGAGGCAGATGCGGCCACGCATAGAGATGGCGTGCGTCGGCCATGCGTAGCGGGTCGAGACTCCATCCCTTCTCCTGCCAGAGAGAGCGCGGAGCGGCGTTAGTGCATAGTCCGCCAAGAAGATTGGCGACAGACTCCGGGTATCCGGCGGTACGGAACATTGCCTGCACGCGCGGCGTGGAGATCGACGGAAAGAAATCGCGTAGGTCCATGCGCAATACGACCTGCTGACCAACGTGTGGCGCGGCAAATGTCCTGACCGAGCGACCACGTCGAAATCCATGCACCGCTGGATGCACCGGGATCTTCTCGAGGGTCTCAGCGAGTATCTGCTTCTGAATCCGCTTCAGTCGCTCCTTCGGCGCTTCGATCAGCCGGATAGCCCCACCCTCCTTCGCCAGAATCCGATAGTGATAGTGGCTGAGCGGCCCTGCGTAGCGCTCCGGTCCGAGACGGGCCAGGTTGCGCTTGAGATCGGCAAACCACGCAAGTTCACTTGGCGTAATCCGAAGCCATTCCGCCAGCGCGCCGACGGATTCAATTGCAGGGATCGACCATGCGCGCGCCGCGTGCGTAGGCTGCATTCGGTGAGGTTCGCTAATCCACTGAGCGATTCGGATCTGATTCCCGTGAAGATGGAAAGCGCGTGCAAGTCCCTCGTCGCGCTTAAGAAATAGAACGACAGCTCTGCGACGCGGACGCGTATCGGCATCGAAGACCTTGCCGTAACGACGGACAAGAATGTTGATCCACCGCCAGTTGTGGCCCAGCGTGTGAGTGAGGCGCGCAGCCATCGACTCGGGCGCCATTTCGCCCGCCAGGATCGAATTTGCCAGAGCTTCGTAAAATGCGGGACTGCGCATGATGATCTACGGCGAAGTGCTCCAACGAGTCTGGCCTTGCGTGACCAGTTCTGCGCAGCCGCGCAGCGACGGTCACCTGACGAATTTCCAGTTATTCACGTTTCCCCGGGGTATCCCCGGAGAGGACAGCACCGAACCGCGAAGCCCGATGCACGCCCGGCTTGGGGCACTCCGCCGCACGAGCATCATACCAGCGGAGCAGCGATAAACTCGGGCGTAGGGCTTACTTCTTATCCAGCCGGAACGCAGCCGCCTGAAAGTCTCCTCTGAAGTCGTCGCTCATTTCGAGTCCGTGGTTCATCCACCACGCGCCGCTGGCAGTCGCCGGTGTTCCCTTCTGCGCAGCGCCTTCGATCGGCGTCAGCGCATAATCTGCCTTCGCATCGAGTCCTCTAAGCTTCAGCCGCGGAAACCCTCGTCCCTCCTGGGTGGAGTGAATAAAGGCGAAGACGACGGACTGGCTTTTGTCACGATTGACCGTTTGCGTGGCCGAGAACTCGCTTCCATTCCGCGGCGAGATCAAGCGGTAGAGATCTCCCTGCACGATCGTCGGTTGCGCCTGGTGATACGCCGCAATGAGGCGCTTGACAGTCCCCATCTCCTCATCGTTCCACTTGCCGATGTTGGCGCCGATCCCGAGCGAGCCCTGCATGGAGCTGAGCATTCGATAGGTAAGCGACGTCGTCCGCTTGTTCAGCCAGTGCGGCGAGTCCGTAACCCACGCCATCATGATCTGCGGCGTGTATGCATAGGTGAAGCCGTCCTGCTGCGTCAGCCGGTCGAACGGATCCGTATTGTCCGACGGCCAGACCTCGTCGGCATACTGCAAAATGCCGAGATCGACACGCCCACCTCCGCCCGAGCACGACTCCAACTCAACCTTGGGGTGACGCTTCTTGAGTTCGGCAAGAATCGCGTAGAGGTTACGCGTGAACTCCACGTAAACCCTCTTCTGCTCGTCCGGCGGAAGCTGATCCCAACCAGGCTCGCTCCAGTTGCGGTTGTAATCCCACTTCAGGAAGGCGATGTCATTCTCGCTAAGCAGCTTGTCGAGGAATCCGAGAATATATTCGCGGACATCGGATCGTGCCAGATTAAGCACCAGCTGATTGCGCTCCTCCGAACGTGGACGGCCGGGAAAGTTGAGAACCCAATCGGGATGCTTTCGGTAGAGATCCGAGTCAGGGTTCACCATCTCCGGCTCGACCCACAGGCCGAAATCCATCCCTAACGCGTGCACTTTATCGATCAGCGGCTTCAGCCCATGCGGAAACTTCCGCGGATTTACATACCAGTCGCCGAGGCCGGCGTGGTCGTCTTTGCGCTGACCGAACCATCCGTCATCCATCACAAAGCGATCGACGCCGAGCGCCGCAGCTTTTTCCGCCAGCGCCATCTGGCCCTCTTCGCTGACGTTGAACTCCGTCGCCTCCCACGAGTTATAGATAACTGGACGTGGCTTGGGCGCAGCAGCGTCACCCTCGCCAATCCGATGCGGAAGGATGTGCGCAATCTCGTAACGATGCAAAAGCCGTGACGCCCCGCCAAGTCCGTGAGCGCTATACCCGCCATAAAAAACCGGTGACTCGAGCGACTCACCTGGATGCAGCACGTATCCAAAATCGAATGGATTGAACCCACCCGTCACGCGAACCGCATCGAGTTGGTCCTGCTCCACTGTGATTCTCCACGACCCGCTCCATGCCAGCGCGCCAAACCATACCTCGCCCGCATTCTCGTCTGGTGTATCGCCCGCCTCAATGGCAAACCATGGATTGGCCTGATGCCCTGTAGAACCCCGGCGGCTCTCAATCACTCGCACTCCGGGATGAAGCGATTCCTGAGTAAGCGTCCACTCACCCGCCCAGCGCCCAGTCAGATAATTGAGCGTGTAGTGTGCCGATGGCAGCGCCCATGTTGCCGCCGCTGCCTGCTCAATCGTGATCGGCTGCGCTTCCCGATTTTCGATCGTGGCCGACCGCGCGATAATGCCCGAGGTGGGGTCGATTGCGTAGTGCAGCGTGACAAATACCTGTCGTTTGATGTCTTTAAGAACAATCTTGAAACCATCGGATGTGAGCTGGTGACTCTCGTAGTGCAGCACCAGATCGCGATTTCCGTCTGCAAACGTCACCTTGAGCGCAGGCTCAACAAAGAGACCTGCGCCCCAGCCTGCATACTCCTGCGGCGTAGTGCTGTAAGAGGAGTCAAACGAAGCCCACTCGCGTGCCGGAATCGCTTGCGGAATATGATCCGTAGCTCCCAGCCGGCCGCCCCAGTAGAGTTGCTGCAGCTCCCCGCGCGTATTCACTCCGAACGCATACGTCACGTTCCCGCCATCGAGGCGAAACGTCTTGGTGGTCCCGTCGAACGAGGCGGCAGAAGACTGTGCAACGGCAATAAGTGAAGCAGAGAGAATTAGCGCAGCGCAAAAGATGTTGCGAAACATGAGGGATTTTCCAATGTTGGATTTCAAACCGCCAATCATAGCATCGGGATATGCCCAGCGGCGCAATCGAGGCTGCGTGATTCGCCGTTCGCCCGTCCGCCATACCGCTTCGCAACAGTTCTTAACAGGTTTCCACTGGGGTATGGGCTATCCTGAACTTGCATAAGCCGGAGGTTCTGGATGCTTTCCCCTACCTTAACCGCGCCAGCCTGTCCGACGCCTGCTGAAACCATCGCGGCTGCACTCGATCGTGTAGGTCCGTTACAGGGACTCCCGTTTGAAGATCGCCTCTGGCTCGCAGAGCACGGCGAAGAGGTTGTTGCCCAGCCAGGCGACATCCTGTTTGAAGAAGGCCAGCCTGCCGACCGCATGATCCTGATCCTCAAAGGTGAGATTCACGTGCGCCGCCAGCGCGGCGGTCCGATGGAGCTCTTCATTGGCCGCGCGGGACAAATGACCGGGCTGCTTCCCTTCTCGCGCATGAAGATGTCGGGCGGCCAGGGTTTCGCCGTCACACCAGTCTGGGCACTCCTGGTAATGAAAGAGAAGTTTCCAGAGATGCTCGCGGCCATTCCTTCAATGACGCAGCGCGTCGTTTCTACCCTGCTTGATCGCGTGCGTGAGGTGACCCGCATCGAGCAACAGGCGGAAAAGCTCAGCGCTCTGGGCAAGCTCGCTGGCAATCTGGCCCATGAGCTGAACAACCCCGCATCGGCGGCGCAGCGCTCAGCCTCCAGCCTCGTCATGGAGCTCCGCTCGAATCGCGAGAACCGCTTCAAGCTCGTGAACCTCTGCCTGAGCGATCAACAGATCCTCGGGGTTGAAGACTGGGAACAAAAGATCATAAGCCGCTCGACGCGCCACGACCCGCGCGATGCCGGCGAGCAAATTCAGCTTGAAGAGGATTTGCGCAACTGGCTCACCGATCTTCCGTGCGACGGGGCATGGGAGGTGGCGGCGCAGCTTGCGGAGCAACGGGCCACAATTGGCGATCTCGAGGAACTGCGTGACCTGATTGGCTCCAGCGAATCCTGCGTTTCGCTCCAATACTTCGCTCGCTACTTAAGGTCTACCCGGTCCGTCGATACCCTGCTCAATTCGACAGCTCGGATCTTCGACCTGATCAGCGCGGTGAAAGCCTACTCCTACATGGATCGCGCACCGATTCTCGAAGTCGATGTGCCGGCTGGTCTCGATGCGACGATCCAGATGCTCCAGTCGCGCATGAAAGACGTTGAGATCGAGCGTAATTACGAGCCCGATCTGCCCCGCATCAGCGCCTATGGCAGCGAACTGAATCAGGTCTGGACAGCGCTCATCGAAAACGCTCTAGACGCACTCGAAGAAACCGGCCACAGCGGAAGACTGAAGCTCACCTGCCGCCTTGAAGGCGAGATGATGCTGGTGGAGATCTGGGATACGGGCCCGGGAATTCCGCCGGAATTGCAGGACCGCATCTTCGAACCTTTTTTCACCACGAAGGCGCCCGGCGAGGGACTCGGCCTGGGCCTCGACAATGCAATGCGCGTCGTGCGGAAGCATCGCGGACATCTAAGCGTGCGATCCGATCCGGGTTCCACCTGCTTCCGAGTGCGCCTGCCGCTCGACCAGTTGCAGGCATACTGACGTCAGCCTTAATCATCCCCATTCTGCTCGGCAAAAGACCATAGGAGGACTCCATGGCAGCTTCCGTGTCTACCGAAAAGAAGCAGGAAACCACGATCACAACTCTGCTGAACGTGCGGCGCGGCGCCGCGGCAATCGACTTCTACACCAGCGCATTCGGAGCGACGACCTTATCGCGGATGGATAGCGAGGACGGAAGTGTGATAGCCCATCTCGCCGTGGGCAAGGGTGATTTCTGGCTTGCCGATGAATCTCTTCCGCATCAGAACTTCAGCCCCGAGTCGCTCGGCGGCAGCAGCATGCGCATGGTGCTGCTGGTAGATGATCCGCACACCGCCTTCGATCAGGCAATTGCTGCCGGAGCATCATCGATTTGCCCGGTGAGGGATGAGTCCTACGGCTGGCGCATCGGTCGCGTGGTCGATCCCTTCGGGCACCACTGGGAGATTGGCAAACCATTGACGGAGGGTTGATGGAATTGGAAGGCAAAGCCCTAAAGGCCTCGGAGGCCATTGAGACGGATCGCCTACTATTGCGCAGGCCGAAACCCAGCGACGCGCAAGCGGTATTTCATCGCTACGCCTCCAACCGCGAAGTAACGCAATATCTCAGCTGGCCCACCCACCGCAGCGTCGCCGACACGCTGGCGTTCCTGGCGATGAGCGACGACGAATGGCGTCGCTGGCCAGCCGGACCCTACCTCGTGTTTACGCACGACAACGGCAAACACGGATCACTGGTGGGAAGCACCGGCCTCTTCTACAAGAGCCGCGCCCGCGCCGTCACTGGCTATGCCTTCGCAAAAGATGCATGGGGCCAGGGCTACGCCACCGAAGCTCTGCAAGCAATGGTGGATGTGGCGCGCCAAACTGGCGTCGAGCGCCTCGAAGCAATCTGCCACGCAGAGCACACGCCCTCAGCCAATGTGCTAGAGAAGTGTGGCTTCACCCGGGAAGAGGTTCGCCGCGAACATTTCGTCTTCCCTAATCTCAAGCCGCAGAAGAAGAGCGATGTATTCAACTACGTGCTTCCGCTTTTGAAGAGTGAAGAATGAAAGTGACGATCTGAAGTCACGATGACGAATTGTCGTCATCGCCACTTCGTCACCGAGATGGGCGCGTGCTCTGCCCGATTTCCTCGCTGAACAGCCTAAGTTGATTACTGACAAGTGGGTGCGTCATGCCGCATACACCACCCGGCGGTTTGGCACGCGTCTTGCATTCCTGGTGTGCATCCCCTTGTGCTGAGCAACGTCAGCGTTCAATTCACACCGAGGAGTGGCCCATGCTTCACCTGGCAATCTCTTTTTCGTCGTACATTGTCTTCTTTCTCGTCAAGGTGCTCACCCCCACCCAGACCTCCAGCTGGCGTCTGCAGGAGAGCAGCCAACGCGCCGTCCCTCAGCGCCAACAAAAGCAAAGCGAAGTCTCCTCCGCGTTGTGGTAGAAGCTTCCGTGTTCCCTCACGGAGGTCCGCATTGCTCAATCATGCAGGCTGGTTCTCAGCGGCTGCGGAGAAGCACCGCGGTTGCGTCGTCCATGTGTTCGCATCCACCTGCAAACAGCTTCACTTCAGCAATGAGACCGTCGACGCACGCTCCCGGCTTGTCAAAGTGCTCGACCAGGCGCGCCGAGCCATACTCCTCAAACGCGGAATTCTCAGCTTCGGTAATGCCATCGGAGTAAATCAGCACGTGGGTGTCCGCGGACAGAGTCACGGTGCGCTCAGGATACGAAGATGGCCCCAGGCCGAGCGGCAAGCCGGTGTCCAACTCCAGAAAAGCGGTCTCATGATTAATGATGAGCGGCTGAAGATGACCGGCGCTCGCCAGCGTGAATTGGCGCGAGCGAGCATCAAGCACGCCGTAGATCATGGTGACAAACTTCCCTGATGGAAAATCCTCCAGGAGCGCGCGATTGAGTTGTTCGAGCGTTTGCGATGGCGAAGAATGGAGTGGCGCAATCGAACGCAGCAGGGCCCGGGTTGCAGACATGAGCAGCGCGGCGGGCATTCCTTTTCCTGAGACATCGGCCAGCGCAATCCCATAGCGATCCTCGCCAAGATCGATGAAATCGAACCAGTCACCCGCAACCGATCCGGCTGGGTGCCATGCAGTTTCAATGGCAAAACCCGGTATCAACGGCACCGGCTTAAGAAAGAGAGCTTCCTGAATTGCGCGGGCGTCAGCAGACTCCCGCTGCAGGCTTTCGCGCTGCGCACGCTCTCCCTTCAGAACGCGAGCATTCTCGATAGCGATGGCAATGTGACCCGCGATCGCCTCGAGTACCTTCTGTTGATCACTTGAAAAAGCGTCGATCTCTTCGTGATCGATCAAGAGCACACCCATCACAACGTCCGCTGTCTTGAGCGGAATGGTCATTGAGGAGCGGGTGCCCTCTTCGCACGCGATGTAATAGGGATCGAGACGGACATCCGGCGCATAACGCATTTCACCGGTCGCGGCTACATGTCCAACCATCCCTTGCTTGCCGATTTCGAGGCGATTGCCCTTGCAGAACTTTGTGCAGCCTCGTATTCCCTGCAACACCATTTCGTTCTTGTTGTCAGAGCGCAGCCAGACGGCAACTTCCACGTTTCCTATGGAAGAGGCAATCTCGTTGACCACCCGATCCAGGAGCTCTTCAAAATCGAGTGTGGACGCGATGAGATTGGTCGCCCTCTGCAGTTTCATAAGCGTCTGCGTAAAGTCGGCAGACGAGTGGATGCGCGTGGGGAAGAAACCGGTTGTGGGACGGCCTGGGGACACGGTCGCCATAGACTCCTCTTTCAAAACCCTGTGGGCGTTTGGAGCACACTCAAGGGATGTCTGATCGGGAAGGTGGATGCAATTTATTGGGTTTTCTGAATGACGTAATCCAACGGCCATTTCGGGAAATGATCACAATCATGAACTGTCTTGGGTCGCTCCTAATTGGCTGAGTGCGCATATGTTAGCAGGAGTGTAGCTGCCGGGTGCCCACCGTTGCGAAGCGCCCGAATCTGAAAACAAGAGCTGTCAAACCACACAGGTTTCGCAGCAGAGATCGCAGATGACAATTCACTCCGCATACAGCTTTATTGCGTTCTGCAGGCTTCAAATACTAAGGAACAGGCGCGTTGCCTTACCAGCCGCGCCAAAACCCGCGGTCCTTACCAGATCGCGTACGCATCACTCGGAGGTTCGTGGACGTTTTGATCCGGGGATACCGGAGACTCATGGATGCAACCACTCGTTTCAATCATTATTCCCGCCTTCAACGCCGAACGAACCATTGCCGAAGCGATACAGTCCGCCATAGGGCAGACATGGCCACGGAAGGAAATCATCGTCGTTGATGATGGGTCCACCGATCGCACAGCTGAAATAGTCGAACGCTTTGCGCCCGCGGTTAGGTTCGTAGCCACCAGAAATCGAGGTCTTTCGGCAGCTGTGAATCTCGCGATCCAGCACTGCCACGGGGACTACTTTCAAGAGCTGGATGCAGATGATCTTTTGACTCTGGACAAGATTGAGAGACAGCTTTCGGCCCTCCGCGCGGGCGACAGCAAACGAATTCTTCTTTCCTCCCCGTGGGCGAGTTTCTACTATCGCACTCGGAACGCCAGGTTCGTAAACAACGCGCTTTGTCAGGATCTATCTCCGGTCGAATGGCTTCTGAGGAAGATGGGTGGAAATCTTCACATGCAGAACGCGACTTGGCTCGTCAGCCGGGAGCTTGTCCAGGATGCGGGGCCTTGGGATACACGCCTGAACTATGACCAGGATGGTGAGTACTTTGCCCGTGTGCTTTCCGCCTCGGATGGTACGCGCTTCGTACCCGGAACTGGTGTCTTCTACAGAGACAGTGGGCCCGGCAGCATCAGCTATATTGGCAACTCCAACCCAAAAAAGGAATCGCTTTTGCTATCGATGCAACTTCACATTAAGTATCTGCTGAGGCTGGAAGACAGTGAACGCGTTCGCAGAGCATGTTTGACTTACCTTCAGAACTGGTATGAGAATTTCTATCCGGAAAGAAACGATTTGGCTGCGCAAGCACAAAAGATTGCAGCAGAGCTTGGTGGCAGCCTTGATGAACCGCGCCTGAGATGGAAATTCGCGTGGCTGAAGCCTCTGTTTGGGTGGGGAACCGCCAAATGGGCGCAAATGACGCTTCCGTCCATGAAGGCATCACTGCTGCGGGTAATCGATAAGACGATCTACACGCTCGAGAACTCTCCAAACTGAAATGCAGTTGCATCAAACTAGAGAACGTACCGGTTTTGGCTTGAAGCGAGTCGAGGTGCCTGCGGAACCCCGCCCCGACCTTTGGAAGAAGCAAATCATGGCCCTTCGGCCAAATTATTCCTCAATTCAGAACGATACGTCCGCAGGCTCCGTCACCCGCATCACCGACTGGTCCCCGGTCTTCTGCTTCCAAGCCACGCGAATCGCTTCGATCTTGGCACGGTTCTCAGCCGTATCCGGGTAGTCGATGATCAGCACCTTCGAGCGCAACCGCTCCGGCGTTGTCTGGTTCTTCCCCTCCCACTGCCCGTACACATCGAGCACGCTTAAGCCGTCTGGGAAGCGAGACGTCACCTCCCGGTCGAGGAAGCTGCGCCAGTCCGTTTCGCTCACGCCCCGCTCGGGATGGTCAACCGGTCCCAGGCCGAAATACAGCTTCGTGTCGACCCAGCCCTTCGTCTGGCCTGGGTGGGTCGAGTCGCCCTGCAAGGTCGGCGCAGATGCCACCGTTGGCGTGATTGGCTTATGCGCGCACGAGACGAGCACAAGCGCCAGCAGCGGCGCAAAAAAGGCTGGACGGGCGTGCATTCAAGCTCCTGAGATCGAGGTCCGGAAAGCCCTACTTTTCTACTTCAACTCCGCGCCAGAAAGCCACGAATCCTTTGATTTTACGGGCAGCAGGCTTGGGATCTGGGTAATACCACGCCGCATCGGGGTTATCCTGCCCGTCAATGTAGAGACTCATATAGCGCGCCTGTCCCTTCCAAGGGCAGGTGGAGGTAGTGCTGCTGGGGCGGAAGTACTCCCGCTTCAAGCTGTTTTCCGGGAAGTAGACGTTTCCCTCGACGGTTTCAGTAGTATCGCTTTCGGCAACGACCTTGCCGTTCCATAGTGCTTTAGCCATGATCTTTCACACCAGCGTAAGCCGCGGCAAGAAGCCCCCGGCGAACGTCAATCGTTAGAACAGTAACAGAGTTTTGACGCGGTGGCGAGTTGAGCGGATGCGAAATCGCTGCCATGCGCATGCGACACTAAAGTCATTTGGGGGGAATTTGCTTATAAGATCTTCTATTGAAGATATTTGCGACGGAAACTCGTATTTAAGTTGTTTAGAATGTTTATTCTGCCAAAACAAGATGGGTGGGACGCTCACCGTCTCAGACCAGAGGAAAAGGAGAGCGAGCATGGAACATTGCCCATGCTCGCTCCAGTCTCGCACTCTTGCTGCGTCCGCCTACTTGGCGGCTTCGATCGAATCGATGTGGACAGACTTCTTGTCGGAGTCGGCGGTCGCCTTGACGCTCACATGGTCGCCGTAGAACTTCTTCACGACATCGGGATTGTCGATCGTCCATACCTGCTTCTTGGCTTCGTCGACAAAGACCGGCGTCATGCCGCCCTCGATGCACTTCTTCACGCACTCCGAGCCCGAGCCCGCGTGCTTGGCGCCGCACATCGAATCGGATATCCAGCCGTTGATGGACTTGGAGTCAGCCGCATTCGCCGCAATGGCGGCAAAAGAGACGGCAGCTACGAGCATTGCTATCATGCGCTTCACTTTTTAGAACCTCCAGGGAATTGATCGTTTGTTCCGGCTTCCATCATGCTCCAGCGGGCACAAGTTCCACAAGAAGCGGCCAGAACACGATTTGGCAGGATGAACTAACGGACACGCCATTCTTGACTTGGCTGGAATCTTTGGCGGCGGGCTTCGACGTTCTTGAGAGCTCCCTCATACCGGGCGGCAGCAGCCGTAAAGCGGTTGATTAGCTCGGAAGTCTTGTTCATGAATGTCGGCATCTTCTCGCGAATGGGTTCCAGGATGTGGGCAAACTTGGCAAGAAGAAAAAAGCCCTCACCGTTGCAGTCCACAAAGAGCTCCGCTGAAACAGCTCCGTGCAGTACCATGGCTGCCCCCATCTCCCAATACGTGATGACCTGGCGAAAAAAGGCATTGTGCGGGTCGCCGGGATTTTGCGCAACAGCAAAAAACTCCTCGGGGGTATTGGGCCAGAATTCGCCGGTCATCCACGCGCGCGCCTGGCGCATCAGCGACTCGGTACGAAGTTCATACAGTTTGAGAATGATTTCAGCATCAGCCGGGGTTGCGAGCATGCGTTCCATGAGATTTCTCCGAAAGCCCATGGTAACGGATTCAGGTGGTGACTGGCTCGGACATTAGTCGCGCATGCTGCGCTGCGGAACCAAATGGCCCCGCAGCGGTCGTTTCACCAGACTGCAAGCGACTGTCAGGCCGGTTGCAATTCCTTGTTTGACTCAGGCCTTTCGACCACCGGTCCATGCGTCTCAGCGGTTGGCGGAGGCGGAGCGTCGCCAATGCGCTTGGAGTAGTGGCAGACGATCGCTGCGCCCGGCTCGGGCGGCCTTCTTGCTTCGCCTCTTGGAGTTGGCTTCTTCCTCTGCGCCCTTCTTCTTGTTGGGGCATTCGAGGAAAATACCGCTCTTGAGCGTCTTCTCAACAAGGTATGAACTGCCGCACTCAGGGCACTTTTGCGGAACCGGCTTGTAGTTCGACGTGAAGTCGCACTTGGGATAGTTGGTACAGCCCCAGAAGATGTTGCCGCGGCGCGCCTTGCGCTCGGCAATGTCGCCCTGGCCGCACTTGGGACACTTCATGCCTTCAATCAGATTCTGCTTTGACGTACTTGCAGCCAGGATAGCCGGAGCAGGAGACAAACTCGCCGTAAGCTCCCTGGCGCAGGACCAGAGGTTTGCCGCAGACCGGGCAGGCCTCTCCGGTGGGCTCGGGTGGCTTTTGCTGTTGCTTCTGGCTCAGCTTGCGAATCGTCTTGCAGGGCGGATCTTCGTTGTAACCCGGGCAACTCATGAACGGTCCGAACTGGCCGCGGCGCAAAACCATGACGCGGCCGCAGTTTTCGCAGTACTCCTCGGTGTCGCCGGCTTCCTGCGCCTCGGGCGTATTCATGTCGGGCTTGGCTGCGATGTTTTCCTTCGTGAAGTCGCAACTCACCTGCTCTGACAAAAATCTTCTTACCCTTCTCTGCGGGTCCATTCACCGCCTCAGTTATCGCGGCAACTAACTCCTTCGCGTTTGCAACTTCCTTCGAATACACCTTGGTGTCATCGACGACTGCGTGAACAGTCATTGGGAAATGCAGGGCCTTCGTGATCTTTTGTGTAACCGCCTTCGGATCCTTCTTCCACGGACCCATTGCAACCGTTACCGGCTTCTTCTTGCGTGAAGTTTGAACACGCGTAGAAGCTGCCGAACTTGCCCCATTTGAGAACCAGTGGACTTCCGCACTTCTCACACTTGTCGCCGGTTTCCTGCTCCATCCGCTTGATGTTGCGCATGGTCTTGTCGGCGTCTTTCAGTTCATCTTCAAAGTGGTCATAGAAGCCATTGAGAAGATCTGTCCACTTCTCCTTGCCCTCTTCAATATCGTCGAGCTCTTCTTCGAGCTTCGCGGTGTACTTGGTATCGAAGATGTACGGAAAGCTCTCGACCAGCAGGTCGCAAACCACCATGCCGATTTCGGTGGGATAGAAACGGCCACGCGAGCCGCCATGCTTCACCACGTATTCGCGATCCTGAATGGTGTTGATGATCGACGCGTACGTTGACGGACGCCCAATTCCGCGCTCTTCCAGCTCCTTCACCAGCGAAGCTTCGTTGTACCGCGGCGGCGGTTCGGTGTAGTGCTCCTCCGGCAGAAGCTGCTCGAGTTCGAGATTCTTCACTCCATCGAGATTGGGCAGCTTGTTGGCGAGCGAGTCTTCCTCGTCGTCGGCCTTCTTGTCTTCCGTAACCTCGTAGACCTTGAGGAAGCCGTCGAAGCGCAGGACCGATCCGCTCAGGCGGAACTCATATGTCTTGCGGTCGACCGCTGACTTGGCCTCGATCTTCGCGGTGGTGATGTCGTAGACCGCAGGCACCATCTGCGAAGCGATAAAGCGCTTCCAGATCAGCGTGTAGAGCTTGAGTTGCTCGTCGCTTAGATAGCGGGCAATCGACTCCGGCGTACGCGAAGCATCCGTCGGACGAATCGCTTCGTGCGCATCCTGCGCGTCCTTCTTGCCCTTGTAGACGTTCGGCGAGTCGGGCAGGTACTGCTTGCCAAGCTGCTTGCCGATCCAGGCACGTGCGCCCTCAAGAGCATCCGGCGAAACGCGCGGCGAATCGGTACGCATATAGGTGATGAGGCCGGTTGTGCCCTCGTCGCCAACTTCCATGCCTTCATACAGTCGCTGCGCCACGCCCATGGTGCGGCGCACATTGAACCCGAGCTTGCTGGCGGCATCGCGCTGCAGTTGGCTGGTAATAAAAGGAGCAAGCGGGCGGCGCTGCTGCTCGCGGTACTGCACCGATGCAAGCGTCCACGCTGCCTTCTCAAGCGCGGCCAGTGCCGCATCCATCGACTTCTTGTCGGGCAGCGCGCTCGCCGATGAACTGATCCTTGCCGTCCTTGTCCTGCGCCGTTCGGCACGCGGGCAGATTCGCCGTCGATGCCAACGAACTTGGCTTTGAAGCTCTTGTCGGCCTGCCGCTCGGGATGAAGCAACGCCTCAAGAGTCCAATACTCGACCGGCTTGAATGCCGGCAATCTCGCGTTCGCGCTCCACGATCAGGCGCACGGCCACGGTCTGCACGCGGCCCGCCGAAAGCCCCCGGCGCACCTTGTCCCACAGCAGCGGAGATATCTGATAGCCGACGAGCCGGTCGAGCACGCGGCGCGTCTGCTGCGCATCCACGAGATTCTCGTCGATGTCGCGGGCGTGCTGGAACGCATCCTGCACGGCCTTCTTGGTGATCTCATTAAAGGTTACGCGGCGGATCTTCTTGCGCTCTTTGGCATTCGTGCCAAGTTGCAGCGCGAGATGCGCTGCGATCGCTTCGCCTTCGCGGTCAGGGTCAGGCGCGAGGAAGATTTCGTCGGCCTTCAGGCCGGCTCTCTTTAATTGATCGACAATCTTTTCCTTGCCGGGCGAAACAACCAGCTCGGGCACAAACGTGCGATTCTTCAGCTCCACGCCAATGTCGTTCTTGGGCAGATCCATGATGTGCCCGATCGACGCGCGGACCTCGAAGCCCTTGCCTAGATATTTTTCGATCGTCTTCGCCTTTGCGGGAGATTCGACGATCACCAGTGATTTGCTCATTGCCATCCTTGATTCCGTATTACTGTACCCCATCCGGCCTGTTGGACTCGGATTGAGGCCGTTCTGTTGCTTTTTAAGTCCGAAGGAAAATGCTCACCTGAAAGGCGCCTGCGAAGCTGCCTCGCCTAGCCTTCCCATCGAAATTGGGCCGCAAGATTTGCAAGCTAACACGGAAGGCATCCTCGTTTCCACTCCCAATCGACTTTTCCCGCCTGCAGATCACTTGCATAGTAACGCGCAAAGTTTCTGAAATGTGCGGTTCATCGCATCTTGTGCTGCATCGAAAATTTTGCGTGAACTTGCCGCGCACTTAAAGTGTGCGAACATAGTTCTTTCCCGGCAGGCAGCGTATGCGTCCGCTCATCTCCAGCTCGAACAGCGCCGTAAAAACCTCGGATGAAGTCAGTTGAGTCTCCAGCTTTTCGAGAAGTTCGTCGATCTGCAGGGACTCGTCGGCGCGCAACGCCTGCAGCACGATCGACTCTTCTGGCCGCAGCACCGGGTCAGGCAGAAAGATGCTGTGGCTTCCGGTTTGGATTCAGCCCCAGCCTCGCGTTCCAGTTCCAGTCGCACTTGCGAAGGCAGATCTTCCCACACATCCTCCCAGCTGATCCAACAAGCTTGGCGCCCTGCTTTATCAGCGTGTTAGGAGTCCAGGAATTCTTAGCGGTCACATTGCCCGGCACGGCGTAAAGGTCGCGGTTCTGCTCCGCCGCGCATCGCGCTGTTACGCGCGTGCCGGAGTTTTCGCTCGCCTCCACCACCAGCACACCGATGCTGAGCCCGCTGATGATGCGATTGCGTCGGGGAAAATTCTGCGGCGCCGGGAAAGTTCCCATAGGCACTTCGCTGACGATGGCTCCTCCCGTGGCGAGAATGTCTTCGGCCAGCTTCTTGTTTTCCTTGGGATAGACCACATCGATGCCCGTACCCCACACCGCGATGGTGGGCGTACGCGCTGCCAGCGCGCCTTTGTGCGCGCAGGTGTCGATACCGCGAGCCATACCGCTCACGATAATCAGGCCGCGAGCAGCGAGATCGCGCGACAGCATCTCCGCAACGCCCGTGCCGTAAGGAGAAGGATGTCGCGTTCCGACAACCGCGATTCGACGGTCGCGAAAGCAGTTGCACTGCACCGCGAACCCACAACACTGGCGGCGGATCGTAAATCTCTCTGAGCTGCTCGGGATACTCCGGGCACGCGAGGGTGATGATCGTCGCGCCGTGCTGCACGATCTTTCCCCACTCCTCATCGGCAGCGCGACGGGCTTTGCCGTCGAAGATAAACTGCGCGGCATCCGCCGGAAAGCGAAGGCCCTCAAGCTCTGTAAGCGTCAGCGCAAAAATCTGGGCCGGCGCATTCCAGCTGGGCGACCGCATCCATAATGCGCTTGGGGCCAAGGTTGGGAGTCAGCGCGAGAGCCAGCATCGCCAGCCGGTTTTCATCGATCTGCGTGTTGGAATTGCCTGCGAGTAGAGCTTGAACTTGCGTCTTTCGATATCGACATCTGCATCTACGCTCGTGCTACGCACACGTGCGCCTTCCCTTAAATCAACCTGTAGAGCCTTCTTTAGTGATTGAGGCTCACCTTAAGCTGATGAGAAATGGAAGTCAAGGCGAACGGTGTGACGGCTGGCACGCATGTGGAGAACCCTAAAGCCCGGGTTGATAGTCTATCGAACAGAGTGAATTCGACTTCGCACCGCCGGCTTCGTGTTGCCGCCATTCGTTTTTTGAACCCCGCGCCGCTGATGTGGGACTTCGAACATCCGCCTCTGAACGCAGAACTCGCGCAGCGCTACGAGGTCAACTGGATGCTGCCCTCCGAGTGCGCAGACCAATTAGCGGGCGGCGCTGCGGATATCGGCCTTGTTCCCATTGCTTCGCTGGCTACGACGCCGGGGCTGCGCATTCTGCCAGGATGCACCATCGCCTCCAAGGGCAGAGTGCGCTCGCTTCTGCTGGTGCGGCGCGCAAATCAGCCACTCGAGAATCTGCACAGCGTCGCCGCGGACACGGCAAGCCGCACGACATTGGCGTATGCACGCATTCTCTTCCACAAGTGGGGCAACGCCGAAGTGCCCTTCATTCCTATGGCCGCTGACCTCGATGCGATGCTCGACCACGCCGATGCGGCGATCCTCATCGGCGATCCCGCCCTGATGGCGCTCGAGGAGCGTGCCAATCGCTTTGAGCGCACCGGCGAAGAGCTCGTCTATCACGACCTTGCCGAAGAATGGAAAGCGCTCACCGGGCTTCCCTTCGTCTCCGCCGTCTGGGGCCTTGCAGGCGGCAGACTTTTGGATGAGGGTGTCTATCGCGATTTCATCCAATCTCGCGATCACGGCCTGGAGAACTTCGACGCGCTGGTCGAGCACTGGTCGCGCCAGCTGCCCTTATCCGAAGGCACGATCCGCTCCTACCTCACAACAAATATTCATTACGTGCTGGATGAGGAGTGCATAGAAGGTATGCGCGGATTCTTCCGAATGGCCGCGGAAACCGGCGTGCTGCCGGAATATGAATTCCCGATGGACGCACTGACCGCATAGAGCGAAGTCTCAGGGCCGCAAAAAAGAAGCTAGCGGCTAGGAGATAGAAGCTGCTTTTCAGATCTCCCAGCGCAACAGAGCGGTGCCCACGGTAAATCCGGCTCCCACCGCTGCGATCAGAACCAGGTCGCCCTTTTTCAGCTTCCCTTCCTCGACTGCCGTTTCCATCGCCAGCGGAATGGTTCCCGCCGACGTGTTCCCGTATTTCTCGATATTGATAATGACGCGATCTGCCGGCATGCCCAGGCGGTCCGCGGTCGACGTGATGATGCGCTTGTTGGCCTGGTGCGGGATGAAGCAGCCGAGATCTGAGCCCGTCACTCCGTTGCGCTCGAGCAGCTTCGTTGTGGCCTCAGCCATTTTGCGCACGGCAAACTTGTAGACGGCCTGCCCATCCTGATGGATGAAGTGCATCTTCTTGTCGATCGTCTCGTGCGTCGGCGGATTGAGGCTGCCGCCCGCTGGCAGGTTCAGCGAAACGCCGCCCGATCCGTCAATCTCGTGCACAAAGTCGATCATGCCGATTTCGCCCTCTTCAGCAGGCTCGATCAGCACCGCACCGCCGCCGTCGCCAAACAACACGCACGTAGCGCGGTCGGTGTAGTCGGTCATCCGGGTGTTGGCATCGGCTCCGCAAACCAGAACCTTGGATTGGGCTCCGCTTTCAACGAGCTTCACGCCGGCCTGAAGCGCAAAGACAAATCCCGAGCACCCCGCGGAAACGTCGAAACCCCAAGCGCCTTTCGCCCCGATTTTGTCCTGAACCAGGCAGGCAGTCGAGGGGAACATCATGTCCGGCGTAACGGTGCCAACGATGATGACTTCAACTTCGCTGGGCGCGATGCCACGCGCTGCCAGGCACTTCTTCGCCGCCTCAACGCATATGTCGCTCACGCCCTTGCCCTGGGCAAGCACGTGGCGCTCGCGGATGCCGGTGCGTTCCACGATCCACTGATCGTTGGTGTCTACCATTTTTTCGAGGTCTTGATTGGTAAGAACTTTCGGGGGGACGTAAGTTCCGAGGGCGCTGATCTTGGCGCGCCTGCCCACCACGGGACGCACGGCGAGGCTCAATTCATTTCTCCTTGCGGCACGAGATCCGGAGACCACGGCTCGCGCTCAACACTTGTACGCATCTTTGGTTCGGCTGCACCGCGGCGCGATACGACCGCGGCAAAGAGCAACGGTGCCCACGGCACCGAAAAAGTACCGGGTGACCTACTGCGCCCGTACTAGCCCGTTACCGTTGCTTCCTTCCGGACCTGGCGGGATTGGCGGGATTACGTCGCGTAGGACCCGGCACTAGCTGATTCTAACATCCGAAGACCGAAATGATGGACGTGCCGCGCACAACCTTACTGGTTCTGCCGTCGCAGAAAATGCATCTCATCTAGGCAGAATTGGTCTGGTGGTACAACCTCAAGCACATGAAAGCGCCGTGGCCCGATATCGCGAAGTTTTTCGCTGTTCTCTCGGGCAGCCTGCTGCTCAATCTGCCAATTTATCTCTTTAAGTACGGCAACACGGGCCTTATTTCGTTCTGTCTGATCATCGGCTCCATCTACATGGCGGTTGCTGTCCTTGAGGTCTTTCGTCATTACGCGGTTTTCGCCGGTTTCTCGGCGGGCCAGAGCTTCGAGCGCCGTCTCAACATCGCCTTCATACTGACCCTCCCTTTTTTCATCGCCAATGTCGCAGACGAGTTTTTTCCCAAGTACGTGTATGGTGGGGCGTTTCGAACCGAGACCTTTGCCGCCGTCGGAGGGCTCCTGTTTGGGATGCTCATCGGACTCCTGATCAACCCCTCGGACGTACGCCTCAAGCGGAAGGCGAGGATCGTGCGCAAGCATTGGACCCGGATCGGTCTCGTCCTCGGGGCAGTTTTTGGAAGCCTCGCATTTCTCCTAAGTGGCTTCTCGACCAGAGCGCTGCTTCATGGCCTTATCGTCACGTTGTCATTCGAGGGTAGCCTCGGCGTCGGACTGCTGCTCGGCCACAACGTTAACGGTTGGATTGAAGCGCTTGAGCCGACGTTCAAACTTCTTCATCGGATGGCCCGCACGCTATTTGCTTATGCGGCCGGCTTCGTCGTTATCGTGCTGCTCTTTGCAAGCTTTTTCGGCGCAGCGTGGAAGATTGAAGGAGCGGAATCGTTTTTGGGCGTCTCTGAAAGACCAACTCTGATGACCTTCATATACTTTTCGCTTGTAACCGCCACCACGGTCGGCTACGGCGATATCGCGCCAAGTTCTCTCCTCACGCGTGCCCTGACCGGCCTCGAATCCATTGTGGCGCTCGCTTGGACACTGGTTGTCTTTGCCGCGATCTCCGTGCGGTTCGTCGATACTGTCCACGCGGAGCCAACGCAATCGACAACTCCGATCCGCGAGGAGGGACAAGCTCAGAGTGGAGATGTCGAATGATTGCATCCTTCGCTCGCCAATCCGTTTATCGCAAGGCCTAAGCCCTCAAAAACTCGCTTTCCTGTAAGATAGAAGGGTGAGTAAAGTTCCCCAACCCACGGCTCCTACCGTGGGCTTTATTTCGTTAGGCTGCCCCAAAAACCTGGTCGATTCCGAGGTGATGATGGGGCTGCTGGACCGCGGAGGAGCGCGGTTAACCTCTCGCCCAGAAGAGGCGGAGATTCTTGTCGTTAACACCTGTAGTTTCATCGACACCGCCAAGCAGGAGTCGGTGGATACCATCCTCGAGATGGCGCGCTTCAAAACATCCGGCTCGGCGAAGAAACTGATCGTTGCCGGATGCCTCGTCGAGCGCTACCGTGACGAGATTCGCAAGAGCATTCCTGAAGTCGATGCGGTAGTAGGCACCGGTGAGCTCGACTCCATCTTGGAGGCGGCCGGAATTGCTCCGTTTCAGCCCGCGGCATCGTCGCCGTTCAACATCCTCACTGGAAATGGACATGCCGAAGTGCGCGCCGGACGCGAAGCCGGCGCCGGAACGCACAAGACCGAGTTCCGCCCTGAAGGCAATCTGCGCGAAAAACAGGGCCGCTTCAGCCGCGAAGAATGGCAAGGCGCAGCGCACATGCTGCCAACCTATCTTTATGACGAGGCCACACCCCGACTCATCTCCACCGGAAAGACATCCGCCTACATTAAGATTGCCGAAGGCTGCGACCACCCCTGTACCTTCTGCGTCATTCCGAATCTACGCGGGAAGTTCCGCTCGCGTCGCTTCGAATCCGTCGTCGCTGAAGCGCAACAACTGGTCGCCAGCGGCGTGCAGGAAATCACGCTCATCGGCCAGGACACCACCTGCTACGGCGAAGACCTGGGCCTGAAGGACGGCCTCGCACTACTTCTCGAAGCGCTCGCGAAGATCGAAGGCCTGCGCTGGTTGCGCTTCCTGTACGCGTACCCCAACCGCATCACCGGCAAATTGCTGGACACCATCGCCCGACACGACAACATCTGCAAATACCTTGACGTGCCCCTGCAACACGCGTCACCCGATGTGCTCAAACGCATGAAACGCGGTGCGGGCGCCGACATCTTCCTCAAGACTCTGGACAAGGTACGCGCAGCCGTACCAGGCATTGTCCTGCGGACGTCCTTCATCGTCGGTTTCCCAGGCGAGTCGCTCCGCGACTTTGAACTCTTGGAGGAGTTCATCAGCCAGGGGAGATTCGACTGGCTTGGCGTCTTCAACTACTCCGATGAAGAAGGTTCGAAGGCCCACGCGCTCGACGCCAAGCTACCCAAACGCACCATCGAAGCCCGCAAGCGCAAGCTGATGAAGCTGCAGCAAAAAATCTCGAAGCAGGCAAAGCAGCAATGGATCGGTCGCGAACTGGTGCTGCTGGCCGAAGGCGAGAGCGAAGAAACTCCCATGCTCTGGGAGGGCCGCACGCAGTTCCACGCACCCGAAATCGACGGCAAAGTCTACATCAACGACTTCGGCGAACTGGAAGAACTGGAAGCCGGCAAATTCTACCGTGCAGAGATCACCGATGCCCATGACTACGACCTGGTTGCGCGGATCATTTCAGGACCGCTTGCAGCAACCCTGCGATAAGGTGATGCCGTGCATTTTGGGGCGGCGAATTTAAGCTTGATGTAATGCTCGACATCGCGTTTATCACCCAGCCCGAAAAATTGCCCGCTATCAAGGCACGCACGGAAGAACTCGAGTTCAACATGGCCTCAGAGGATCGCACCGGTGCGCTGCTGCAGGTTCTCGCCGCGTCGAAGCCAGGTGGCGAGCTTTTGGAGTTGGGAACAGGCACCGGTATCGGAACGTCCTGGCTGCTCTCTGGCATGGATGAAACGGCGACCTTGGTGAGCGTTGAAACGGATGAGAGCTTGCAGAGTGTTGCTCGCGAAATCCTGGGAGCAGACACAAGGCTCAGCCTTGTGCTCGAAGACGGTGCTGAGTTCCTGCAGAAGAAGCCTAAGCAGAGCTTCGACCTGGTATTTGCTGACGCGATGCCTGGAAAGTTTGAATCGCTTGACGACGCGCTTGCCGTGGTAAAGCCCGGGGGCTTTTACATTATCGACGACCTTCTTCCGCAGCCCAACTGGCCCGATGGTCACAGCGAGAAGGTCGACAGCCTTATGTACCGGCTCAGCGCCGATCCCCGCTTCGCCGTGCTACCAATCATCTGGGCGAGCGGCGTAGCGGTGCTGACGCGTCTTGCGCGGTCCAAAGAAGCTGAAGCATCCGATCAGCGGCGTTACGATATCCAAGGAAGGTGAACGCACATAGTAGCCATGGCACAAAAGAAAAAATCCGCAAAGCTCTTGCACTGCCCCACTTGCGGCATGCTGGTCACCGCCAAAGACGAGGACTTCCCTTTCTGCAGTGACCGGTGCCGCAAGATCGACCTTGGCAAGTGGGCGATGGGAGTCTACAAGATCAGTTCGCCAATTCTGGATCCTGAAGTTTTGGAAGATCTTGGCGAAGTCGGTCGGCAGCGCAGGAGACAGGATGACGAGTAGTCAACAGGCTGCTTCGTCCCCAGTAGCAGCGCGCAAGACTGAGTGGGCCTGGACTGTTGCAACCTTCTTTGGCGCCGGCCTTGGCAAGCCCGGCCCCGGAACCTGGGGATCAGTGGCAGCCGTGCTCCTATGGGGTGCGGTCGGTTATCTCTTCCATCCCACCCCTAATGGCCTTTTGCTTGTTGTATTTATAGGAATTGTGCTGTCAATCGCCTCAGGCGTCCCGGCAGCGACTATCGCTGCGCGCGAAAGCGGCCGGCACGATCCGGGCTTCGTCGTTATCGACGAGGTCGCTGGACAGTGGATTGCCCTGCTCGGCAGTCCAGCCGATTGGCGCCACGGATTGATCGCGCTCATCCTCTTCCGCTTGTTCGACATTACCAAGCCGTTTCCCGTGCGGCAGTTGGAGAGGTTACCAGAGGGTTGGGGGATCGTCTTCGATGACGTGGCGGCGGGGCTGTATGCTTTGGGAGTGGCGTCGCTGCTCCGCCTATGGATTCACTAAGAATGGACATGCCGCGTACTCGCATCCAATCCGCACGGGAAGAAATGACGCCAGAGCCGCGCATTGACGAGGTCGTACCGGCGGCAGCGCTGCCACTGGGTGAGGTAGAGCTCGTCGGCGCCAATCTTGGACCCAACGCCTACGGGCCGCCGGTGGTTGTGGTGGGCACACACCCCGCACAGGTTCTCATGAGCCGTCCAGGACGCGTCGCATTCAGAGTCCCCGAGAACGCGGTGACAGGCCTCGTTGAGGTCCGAACACCTGCGGGAGTAAGCAACGCCGCTCCGTTGCACATCGCCCGGGAGCTTTCGAGCGGGTTGCACCCCGTGACCAGCCCCGCCGTGAGTCGCTCGGGAATGATTTACGCCACTATCTCGGGCCAGCGCGGAAAACAGACTCCGGTTTCGGTGGTGCGCGTCAGCCCCGATGGACGCGGCACACCCTTCGCAACCGGAATCCTCAACGCCACGGGTCTCGCCTTCAGCCCCGATGGCGACCTGTTTGTAACTTCGCGGGCGGAAGGCAACGTCTACCGCATCGATGGAGCCGGAGAATCGACCCTCTACTCCGAAGGCATGGGTGTTGCGACTGGCGCAGCATTCGATAGTGACGGGAATCTCTTCGTGGGTGATCGTAGCGGAACGATCTTCAAAATCGATCCACAACGAAAAATCTTCGTCTATGCCACGCTTGAACCGAGCGTCTCGGCCTATCACCTTGCGGTCGACACCGAGGGAACGCTCTTCGTCGCCGGGCCGACGCTTTCTTCCAATGACGCCATCTGGGCAATCAACACCCACGGCGAATCACGCGTGTGGTATCGCGGACTGGGCAGGCCCCAGGGGCTCGCGCTTGCGTCCAACGGAGATATCTACGTAACCGCAAGCCTCCACGGTCGTCGCGGCCTCGTCCACATCACTCCAGGCGGCGATGCCAACCTTGTTGTGGCCGGGGTCAACCTCGCTGGCGTGGCATTCTCACCTCTCGGTACCACAATCTTGGCGGACAACGACGCAGTTTATGATCTGGAGTTGGGAGTAGAAGGGATGAGTGTCTTCTAGCTCCGAATCAAACCCTACGCGACCGTCCAAACCAGAGGCTAGGAGCTGGAAGCCGCTTTCATGAAATCCGAAATCATTGCAGTCGGCTCCGAGATGCTCACGCCGCACCGCCAGGATACGAACTCTCTTTACCTGACCGAAAAGCTCAACGAGATTGGCGTTACGGTGGCCTTCAAGACGATTGTCGGCGACCGCAAGAGGGACCTCGTCGGCGTGATCCGCAATGCCCTGGCACGGACCGACATCATTATCTTGATGGGCGGCCTCGGACCAACCGAGGACGACCTGACGCGTGAAGCCGTCGCAGAGACTCTTTCGCTGAAGCTGAAGCGAGACGCCCCGCAGGTGGCCGCGCTCCATGCGCGCGCTGCAACATGGCGCATCACGATGCCCGAGAACAATCTCAAACAAGCTGATCTGATCGAAGGCGCCACATTTCTTACAAATCCCAACGGCAGCGCGCCGGGGCAATGGCTTGAAACCACTCACTCCGGCTATCGCAAGCTGATCATGCTCATCCCCGGGCCTCCCCATGAGTGCAGACCTTTATTTGATGAAGAGTGCCTTCCGCGACTGCGGGAGATCGTGCCCGTGCGGCATCTCGCCAGGCGCACTCTCAAGGCTGCCATGATCCCGGAGTCCCAGGCCGACAAGCTTCTCGCGCCGATCTACACCACCTTCACCGACGTGGAGACGACGATCCTGGCGCACGCCGGCGATATCCAGCTCACGCTGCTCTGCTCCAAGCCGAACAAGGAACTGGCCGAGCAGCGCGTCGAAGAACTCGCGACAAAACTCGAAGAAGCGCTGGACGACTGGATGTATTCCGCCGAAGGCGAGTCGCTCGAGCAGATCGTCCTCTACTATCTCGGACTGCGCCAGGCAACGCTGGCCGTCGCGGAAAGCTGTACAGGCGGCATGATCGCCCAGCGAATCACCTCGGTACCGGGCAGTTCTCGCTCGTTTCTGGGCAGCGTCGTGGTCTATTCGAACGAAATGAAGTCCGCCTTTGCCGACGTGCCGGCCGAACTTGATCGAACAGCACGGTGCGGTTTCCTCAGAAGTCGCATCGGCCCTGGCCGAAGGCATCCGAAAAAAGACCGGTGCAACGCTTGGCCTCGGGATAACCGGAATCGCCGGACCCGGCGGAGGCACAGAGACGAAACCGGTGGGCCGTGTCTACATCGCTGTCAGCGACGACCAGAAGACCGACGCCTTCGAGCGCAACTTTCGTGGTGACCGCAATCGCGTCCGCGAATGGGCCAGTCAGCAGGCGCTCGACCTCGTCCGCCGCAAGCTGATGTAGCCAATTCGAAATTCGTAACAAATCTCTCACGCTCCCGAAAGTTGTGGATTATCCTCTCTGTTACCGGGTGGATACCCGCTTGGTCGATCGAGGTTCCCCGTGAAGATTCAACCCTGCAAATTGCCCCTCATCCTCACCGCTGCGGTCCTGATTGCTTTCTCAGTCACGGCCACGGCCCAAGAAAAGAAGAAGATTGCAACCGCCAACGATCTGCCGCGCTTCAGCTATCCCATGGATCAGGCCCCCAGCGCGTTTCTGCTCGCCGACGACGCCACATACAATGCCTTCGTTGCGACGGTTCTCCACGATGTCAACTCCGTATTGAACAACTACGACATTGAAGACAAGGCGACCCTGCGCGCCCTCTACGGATTCAAGGTCGATGCCGAATCGCTCATGGGCGAAAACGAGGCCGCGCTCAAATCCCTGCAGAAGCTGAAGGATCTCCAGGAGAAACCCGAGGCGAAGGCGACCGTCCGGGATGTTGAGCGGTCCCGTCCTGAAGGCGCGAATTTCATCGAACGCGGCGGGCGGTCCAGCCTTCGACGCAGCATTCAAAAGCGGCTTCCAGGCGAACCGTCGACGCTCTCGATTGGCGGATCGCGCAAGACACCGTGAAAGGGCTAAAAGGCAGTTTCGAACTCGCAACACCGAGCATGATTGCCGGAAGCGAAAAAGAAAGCCTTGACCCGGCGGCGGCAAAATCGAACACCGTGGATCTGAATGCCGCGGAATCGATGATCGGGGACCGCGCCTTCATCAAGGTGTTCTACCCGCTGAGAGATCAGGCCCTCCCGATTCTGACGGCCTACGTCGCTGCGCACAATGTGCAGAAGCCCGACATCTGGGACGGCGCGCGAAGTCACCCTCACTGCGGACGACAAGCTGACGCCGGTGCGCATCGGCATCTGGGACTCAGGCGTGGACACTGCCCTCTATCCCAATCAGCTCTTCACTGATCCCGCTCCCGCGTCCCATAGCCCGCACGGACTCGCCTTCGACATGGGCGGTGTTCTTTACAACGGAGATTTGCAACCGCTAACCCCGGCCTTGAAGGACGTGTATCCCAAGGCAGTAGGACTGGAGCAGGGCCTGAGCGACCTGTTCAACAGCATCGACTCCCCTGCTGCAACCGAGGCGAAAAAGACCCTGGGGACCATGCCTCCCGACCAACTCGCGCCGTTTATGAAACAGCTTGGCTTTCTGGGTCAATGGATGCACGGAACCCATGTCGCCGGAATCGCGGTGCGCGGAAATCCTGCCGCGCGGCTGGTGGTTGCGCAGTTCAATGACGCTTTGCCCGACCTGCCCTTTGAGCCAACTGTCGAGTGGGCCGAGAAGTTCAAGGCTTCTTTCCAGCAGGTTGGCGACTACTTCAGAACCAACAATGTTCGCGTCGTAAACATGAGCTGGGACGACGACGTAGCAGAGTTCGAGCTGTGGCTCACCAAGACCAGCAACCAGAAAGACCCGGCCACCCGCAAGCAGGCCGCGCAAGCCGTTTACAAAGTCTGGCGTGAAGCCGTGGAAAACGCGATTCGCAGCGCCCCCAACACCCTGTTCGTGTGTGCTGCTGGAAACTCCGATAGCGATGCCGGCTTTACGGAAGAGGTGCCGGCAGGCTTGCATCTGCCCAATCTGATCGCAGTAGGCGCCGTGGACCAGGCCGGCGAGGAAACTTCATTTACCAGCTACGGAGACACGGTGGTTGTCGACGCCGACGGATACCAGGTAGAGAGCTATGTGCCCGGTGGAACGCAAGCTCAAAATGTCAGGCACGTCGATGGCCTCTCCGAACGTGGTAAACCTTGCGGCAAAACTGATTGCGCTCGACCCTTCTCTCACCCCGCAGGAAACCATCGCGCTCATCAGGAAAGGTGCCGACAAGAGCGCTGACGGCCGCAGAAACCTCATCAATCCCAAAGCTACGGTTGGGTTGTTGAGACAAGCAAAATTGGAGAGCGGGTCCCGATAATCGGGTCTCGCAATTAGAATCTCGACACCTCAATCAGAATCAAACTTCGAGCGTTTGATTTCAACGACAGGAGACCTCCCCTTGCCCTCTGTCCGGCATGCTTGGTTGACGCCATCGCGTGCCATTTGAAAAACTCGCGCTATATGCAATACAGCGGCAGGGTTGAATATGCGGACGCCCGCAAAATGCGCACCCGCAACAAGCGATACTACCGGGTGCTCCACTGGCCCATCTGGATCTGGGTCTTCTTTCTGGCGCCGGGCCCCCTCGTCTTCAGCCTCTTCGCGCATGGCTTCAGCACGGCCAACGCCGCGTGGCTCGCGCTCGTCCTCCTCGGTACCGGAATCGCCGGCCTCTTCGGCCAGTTGCCGGGAGTCGAGCCCGCGCCCTACATCCTGCGCTTCGACGAGGACCGCCCGAATCCCCTCTATCGCAAAGTCTGCTACACCTTCGCCTGGAACGCCGTCCTGAACTTCGCGCTACTGAACCTCGCTGGCCTCGTCATCGCTGTAATCACCGGCGTATGGACCATGAAGCAGCTCTACCAGTACGTATACTTCCCTCTCTGCATCCTGATCCTGCTGCTTGGCGCGCTGGGAAAGTTGCCGCGCGTAGGCAAATCAACAAAGAATGAAGGTATTGAACGGCGCTACTTCTACGGTTCGGTGTGGGCAGTGACGATCGCGCAAACGGTGCTGCTGATGCTTTGGAAAACCCTTCCACTCACACGCACTGGAAGCCTCTTGAAGCTCGTCATCTACGCCGGCACACTCTTCGCGATAGGCGCAGCAGCCTACAACGGCGCTCTTCCGCGCACGCGGCCGATACTCCCCGGCGAAGTGATGGTGGATTAAGGCTCCAAGCTGTCTGACCGAGATCCCCGGCGGAAGAATCCGCCGGCCATTTCATTTTGCGCCAGGACAGTTTCCTATTTCGTTGCAACCGGTTTGTAGCCGGACGCACTGGCCTTCTTCATCGCGGCCGTTCCCTCTTCAACCGAAAGCAAAGGAGTCGTCTTGACGGCGTTGCACGAGCCACCCGCACTGATGGCCATTGCGAAAGCGGCAGCGCTCACGTTGTCGGGCATTTCCACCAGCACCATGGTGTCATAATCGCCAAAAGTCAGCCACGCCGACGTCAGCGAGCCGCCAAGCTTTGCAACTGCCTTACCCACCACTGCTGCACGGTCCTGAGGTTTTTTCAGCATCGCCGCCATTGCCTCTGAGGTATACGCGACCTGCACAAGATAACTGGGCATACATTTCCGCCTTTCAAGATGAATTCAGACCTGGGTCCCCGGTGAGGGGTGAAGTATACAGCCGCGACGAAACAACTGGTGCAGGAATTTTCAGGCCGGTTTGGCCAATCCAGCCACTTCCCTTACCTCGGCTCCAACCCATTGCCGCAAGCTCTCCGGCTCCAGAACTGAAACGGTCGAACCCAGTCCGAGCACGATAAACTGTGCTTCCCGTTCGTTGTCGAAATCGACTTGCAGCACAATCTTTCCTGCGTCGGCTTTGCGAAAAGCAGCACCTGCAGCAGCTTTGGTAACACACCACCCTTGAACTCGCCGGGCCGCATCCGAAGTGAGCGAGAGAACGGTGCGGTAGCTCGCCCTCTTGCGATCCAATTCGGCAGTCGAGGCTCGCCAATGCTCCGCCAGGTCAAAGCGCGCCGGCCGTTCGAATCCCACTGCAAGCACAGCCACGCGTTTCATCCGCGAGACTCTGAATGTCCGCATGCCATTCGACGTACGCGCAACAAGGTACCAGTGAAGCCCCTTTGAAACCAGCCCCAGCGCGTCCACTGTCCGGCTCGATTGCTCACCATCTGCCCGCGTGTAGTCAAACGTCAACTTCCGATCGCGAGCCACCGCATCCTGCACTGCGGACAGCATCGACAGATCCTCACCCGTATCGCGCCACCCCGTCGGATCCACGTGAAGCCTCTGCTGCAAATGCGCTGCCTGCGCCTTCATCGGCTCCGGCATCGCGGCCATCAGCTTGTTCAGCGCACTTTGGGCCGCCGCCGCAAGCCTTGGACTGCCAAGCCCGCGGGGCTGGGCCATCAACAGCGCATGCAACTCTGCCTCGTCGAGACCCGGAACGTGCGTCCGCCAGCCTTTCTCCAGCTGCCAGCCGCCTTGCGCACCGCGCATGGCAGACACCGGAATGCGCGCTGCGCTCAGAGATTCCAGGTCGCGATGAATAGTGCGCTGCGAAACCTCCAAGCTGCTCGGCCAATTCGCGCTCTGTTACCTGCCCCCTTGCCTGGAGCAGCAGCAGCACAGACATCAGTCGATCAGCCTTCATCAGGGCTCCGATTTTCTCAACATCTTTACTTTCTCAAATCATATATGACATTGCCTGTCATATATCGAGAGCGATGATGATTTTGTCGATGGAGGTCACTTCAGATGAGCAGTCGCAATGTTTACCTTTTCGTTTTCGACTCGATGGCAGACTGGGAAGCGGCGTTTGCCATCTCCGGCATCAACAATCCCCAGTTTCAGCGCGCAGCCCGGCCGGTATCGCGTCGTCACCGTCGGCACCTCCAGAGAGCCGGTGACAAGCATGGGAGGCGTGCGCATCCTGCCCGAGACCACCCTGTCTGAGATTGACCCGGATCAGAGCGCGATGCTCATCCTTCCCGGCGGCGACCAGTGGGAATCGTGCAGCAACGCCGAGGCCGTTGAACTCGCGCGTGTGTTCTTCATTGAGGGAGTGCCCGTCGCAGCAATCTGCGGCGCAACTTTGGCCCTGGCGCGCGCAGGAATGCTCGATGATTTTCACCACACCAGCAACAGCCGCGAATACCTCGCTGCAAGCGGCTATCGGGGGGGCAAGTTCTTCTGCGATGTCCCGGCGATCACCGACGAAAATGTAATCACGGCATCCGGCATCGCCCCTATCGAGTTTGCCCGCGAAATCTTCCGCGCCCTCGGCATCTACGACAAGCAGGCCCTCGACGCGTGGTACGCGCTTTTCCGGTTCGGCGACGCATCGCGTTATTCCGAACTGTCGAATTGCGTGGCTCAATAACAGAACGTCTTTCCAAAACTGGCAATCGCAAAAGTTCATCCAGGGAGAACGCCCATGATCCTGAGAGACTTTTTTCTCGCCCAACTCGACCGCGAGGCAGCATCCACCCGCAAAGCCATCGAGCGCGTACCCGACGACCACAACAGTTTCAAACCTCATGAGCGCTCGATGGAGCTTGGCTACCTCGCCGCGCTGGTTGCCGGAATGCTGGGCTGGATCGCCCTCATGATCGACCGCGACGAACTCAACCTCGACGCGGCCGAGTCAGATGGATTTCGCACCAAACCCCTCGCTGGAAAAGCTGACCTGCTGGCCAGCCTCGACACTGCTGTCGCAAATGCCCGGCGCGCGCTCCAGTCCACCACTGACGAGCATCTGGCCACGCCGTGGGCCTTCAAGATGGGCGGCAAAACCGTCTCTGAGAACGCACGCGGCATCATGATCGCCGACGCCGTTTTCAGTCATCTCGCCCATCACCGCGGCCAGCTCACCGTCTATCTGCGCCTCGTCGATTCCAAGGTGCCTGCCATCTACGGCCCCTCCGCGGACGAGTACATGTAAGCAGTGGCAAGCAGGGAAAGCCGGATCTCAAATTCACACCGCCTTACCTGCTAAACTCTGTTTGGTCATGATCCTCGCAAGTTTCGTAATTGTGGCGCTCTCTTACCTGCTGGGGTCCATTCCGACGGGCTACCTGCTGGTCAAGCTGTTTCGCCACGAAGATATTCGGTCCGTCGGAAGCGGCAATATCGGCGCAACCAACGTGCTTCGTTCCGGCGGAAAAGGCCTCGGCGCCGCGACCTTTCTGCTCGATGTGCTGAAGGGCGCGGCAGCGGTCTGGCTGGGCTCGCTGCTGGCTTCCTTCCTGCTGCCGTCCATGCCATTCCGCGATGCACAGGCCCTGGCTGCGGTTTCCGCGGTTCTCGGACACATGTTCCCCGTCTGGCTCGGCTTCCGCGGGGCAAAGGAGTCGCCACCGGATTTGGCGTCTTCCTGGTCGCCGCGCCCTTGGCGGCTCTTTCCTCGATCGCTCTGTTCACAGTTATCCTGCTGGTCACGCGCTACGTTTCGCTCGCCTCGATCCTTGGTGCTGCCAGCTTTCCTCTGTTTGCATGGTTTCTCGTGCACGGCGATAAACCCGTACCCTACATCGCCGCACAAATCTTCGTCGCGTTTTTGATCATCCTTAAGCATCACCAGAACATTCGCCGCCTCGTTACGGGGACTGAGAACCGCTTCGGCACACACACGCAAGAGGGGAAGACCGCATGAGTCGGATTGTTGTGCTTGGCGCAGGCGCATGGGGAACGGCGATTGCGTTGTCTCTCAGCCGTCGCGGCGGCCACGAAGTAACTCTCTGGGCGCACAACGCCGAAGAGGCGCGGGTCATTGACGGCGCCCGCGAAAACACATTGTTTCTGCCGGGGTTCCCGCTGCCGGCAGACCTGGCCGTTACCGCGGAGATGACGCCGATTGAATCCGCCGACATTGTCGTCTCGGTCATCCCTTCTGAATTTCTGCGCTCCACATTGCAGCGCGTTAAGGCTCACCTGCACAACGGGCAGTTCGTCGTGAGCGCCACCAAGGGCATCGAAAAGGAGACCTACCTGCGGATGACCCAGGTGATCTCCGAAACTCTTGAGCCTGCCGGACTCCTGCTTTCAATCGGCGCCTTCTCCGGTCCGAGTTTTGCGATCGAAGTAGCCCAGGGCCAGCCCACCGCGGTCACGGTGGCCTTCAGCGATCCGCAAATCGCCATCCTCATTCAGCAGGAATTTTCATCTGAAACGCTGCGGCTTTACTCTTCAACAGATGTGATTGGCGTGGAGCTTGGCGGCGCGCTCAAGAACGTGATCGCCATCGCAGCCGGTGTTGCAGCCGGTGTGGGTCTGGGTCATAATTCGACAGCAGCGCTCATCACCCGCGGCATCGCCGAAATTACGCGCCTCGCCGTCGCGTGCGGTGGACGGCGCGAAACCCTCGCAGGGCTCAGCGGAACAGGCGACCTGGTGCTAACGTGCACAGGCTCTCTCTCGCGCAACCGAACCGTAGGGCAGGCACTCGGCCAGGGCCGCAAGCTCCCCGAAATCCTCGAAAGCCTCGGCGGCAAAGTCGCTGAAGGCGTGCTGACCACCCGCGCCGCCCTCGGATTGGCGCGTGATCAGGGCATCGAGATGCCAATTACCGAGCAGATGGAACTCATCCTCGAAAAGGGCAAAGACCCGCGTGAAGCGATCCGCGAACTCATGCTAAGGCCGGGCAAGGGCGAACACTGATATCCATCTATTGCCGTTCCGTTATCCGCCTGCGATCGCGCCAATGATCAGCAAGGGTTCCTTTCCTGCCGCCACCGACTCCGGCAACGGCTCATCAGGCGACTGGTGAGATAAGTCTTCTTCGCACGCGAAGAAGCGCAGAAACGGCCGCCGCTGGAGTGTGTCGTGGTCGCGAATGGTTCCACAAAGCATGGGATAGCGGGCCTCGAGCGCATCGAGCACGGAGCGAAGCGTCACCGGCGCCGCCACCTCCAGCGCGACATCGCCATCAATGCGGGCGAGATTCCGCAGATGATACGGAATCTGCACGCATACATTGTGGACCGAGTCAGGCATCGTGAGTTACTGCATCTCTCATTTCTGCGACGCGCGGCGCCGAAGGCCGTCTGCCCCACCGCAGGTGGTCACGCCAGCGTCTGCACCTCAACCGACAGAACCGCCGGCAGATCGTGCACAATCGCATTCCATGAGTCACCCCCATCCGGCGAAACGTATACCTGCCCGCCGGTCGTGCCAAAATAAACGCCGCACTCGTCCAGCTTGTCCACGGCCATGGCATCACGCAGCACGTTCACATAGCAATCCTTCTCGGGCAGGCCTTTTCCAAGCTCCTCCCACTCGTTGCCACCACTGCGGCTGCGATACACGCGCAGTTTTCCATCCAGCGGAAAATGTTCTGAGTCGCTCTTGATCGGAACCACGTAGACCGTCTCCGGTTCATTCGAATTGATGTCGATCACGAAGCCGAAGTCGGTAGGCAGGTTGCCGCTGATCTTCGTCCAATTGTCGCCCGCATCGTCTGAGCGCATCACGTCCCAATGCTTCTGCATGAAGAGCGTGCCCGGTCGCTTCGGATTCATTGCGATGTGATGAACACAATGTCCGACATCGGCCGTCGGATTGGGAATGTACTTCGAGTAAAGCCCCTTGTTGATCGGCTTCCATGTCTTCCCGCCGTCATCTGTGCGAAACGCGCCTGCCGCCGAAATCGCAATGTAGATGCGTTCAGGGTTGCTGGGGTCGAGGATGATCGAGTGCAGGCACATACCTCCGGCCCCCGGCTGCCAGTCGGGGCCAGTCCCGTGTCCGCGCAAGCCCGGCATCTCGCTCCAGTTCTCGCCACCGTCGGTGGAACGGAAGATGGCGGCATCTTCCACACCGGCAAACACGGTGTTCGGATCCGTCAGCGAGGGCTCCAAATGCCACACGCGTTTAAACTCCCACGGCTTTTGCGTGCCGTCGTACCACTGGTGTGTGGTCAGATGGCTTGCCGGTTTCGTCAGAAGAGTCGTACGCGAACCGATTGCTCTTGACTGGCGGCCATTGCGGCGCCTCATTTTCGGGCTTTACACCCGGCTGGAACCAGGTCTTGCCGCCGTCAGTCGAAGCCTGCAACAGCTGTCCAAACCAGCCGCTGGTCTGCGAAACATAGATTCGCTCCGGGTCTACCGGAGAGCCCTTCATGTGATAAATCTCCCACCCCGCAAAGAAAGGTCCGCTGACCTCCCAATTGTCCCGCTTGGCGTCAGAGGTGAGGATGAACGCTCCCTTTTTTGTTCCGACCAATACGCGCACTTTGCTCATGAATGCTTTACCCTCCCCCGCGATGACCGGCTGTGCCGGAAACTCGCGGGCCGTTTCGAAATTCTTCCGCAACCCCTCACACCAATTCAAGCGAAAACTGTGCAAATGTTTTGAGTAGGTCGACCGCGGAAACGATACGGATGCAGTAACTTCAGCGAGGCAATGAAGCCTTTGTGCAAAGTCCATCGCGGAATTGGTAACTTCGCCTGATATAAACGGCCCATTCATACGCATTCGCATCGAAGCGCACAATGCTCTAGACTTAAGACTGGATACCTTTGCAATGATTACGCTATTTACCGGTTACGACGAAGAACCGAAAGATAAAAAGAAAGAGCAGGAAGCGCAGACAGCCGAAGAGGAGTCGAGCCAGATATCAGGCTTCTTCTCGCGCATGCGCCAGGCCGTAACGCGCACCCGCGAGAACTTCTCGTCGCGCATCAACGAAATCGTCGCGCTCACCCGAGAAGTCGACGAGTCCTCTCTTGAAGAACTCGAAACCGCGCTCATCATGAGCGACATCGGTGTCCAGACCACGACCGAGATCCTCGACGCTCTCCGTGAACGCGCCCGCGTACAAGCCATCGAAGGTGGCGAAGAACTTCGTGACCTTCTCAAGCTGCAAATGGTCGAGATCCTCCGTGCCCCGCAAGGGGCGGCGGCCACAACGCAGGTCTCGCCGAAAGTCACTTTCCTCGTTGGCGTAAACGGAACCGGCAAAACAACCACCAGCGGCAAGCTAGCGGCCTGGTATCGCGCACAGGACAAATCCGTGCTCCTCTGCGCCGCAGATACGTTTCGCGCGGCGGCCATCGAGCAGCTCGAAGTCTGGGCCAGCCGCAGCGGCGTCGAGATGATCAAGACCCGCCAGGGCGGTGATCCCGCAGCCGTGCTCTACGACGCCGCGAGCGCCGCGAAAGCCCGCAACATCGCCGAGCTCATCGTCGACACCGCCGGCCGCCTGCACACAAAATCCGGCCTCATGGACGAACTCGACAAGATGCGCCGCACCGCGTCGAAGCTCATCCCCGGCGCCCCGCACGAAGTTCTGCTGGTCATGGATGCAACCACCGGCCAGAACGGCCTGCAGCAGGCCCGCCAGTTCACGCAATCCGCCGGCGCGACCGGCATCGTGCTCACCAAGCTCGACGGCACCGCCAAAGGCGGCATCGCCGTAGCCATCGCCCGCGAACTGAATCTCCCCGTCCGATTCGTGGGCGTAGGCGAGCAGATGGGCGACCTGCTGGAATTCTCTCCCGAAGCCTTCGTCGACGCCCTGCTCGGCTAGCAATTCAAATTCGCATAATAACCGAGGTGTCATCCTGAGCGCACGGGGCCCCAAGCGTTCTTCTCGGGGTCCCCAATGAGCGATTTGTGCTCTTTGGGGCAGAGCCTGGGGGTGGTAAGCGAAGGATCTGCTTTTATTCCCGCAGCCTTCCTCGGCACCCAACTGCATTAAGAATGCATGTCCGAAAAGGACGAACATTGCATGCAGCGTGGCCTCGAACTGCCCGCGGCGACACTGGAATCTATTTCTGCCGACTAATGGTGAAAATTGTATTGCCGGCTGGAATGGTGACCTGCCGAAGCGTGCCGGTTGAGTCTTCGAACCACAATGATGAGCTATCACCAGCGACAACCCTTCCATAACTGGTCGGTACAGTCACTTTCATTTCCGCATGAATAGATGTTGAGGTGTGCGACCCAACCATAAATCCAGCCAGAAGCAGCGCCACACCGATAACAATTCGCAGGATCCTTGCTTGCATCTAGGTCCGTCCTTTTGTCTCAAATTCAACATGAATGACGTAACGAAGCGAATAAACGTTCTAATTCACTCCGAATCTTGGTAGCAAACCACAAAACCGGCCGAACGAATGAACTCGTGAAAAAGTCTTCGAGCCGTCTGAACGGTTACACTTCTTCGTGTCGCCATCAATCGGCCGCATTGCTCTATGAGCACATCAGAAAAAGACACCTACTGGATGCAGCGCGCCCTCGAACTCGCCCGTCGCGGCATCGGCGTCGCCTCGCCCAACCCCGCCGTCGGCTGCGTCATTCTCGATCGCGCCGGCCAGGTCGTCGGCGAGGGATGGCATGAGTACGACCTGCTCGACCACGCCGAAATCGTCGCGCTGAACGAAGCAAAACAGCATGCAGGCGACCGTCTCAAAGGCGGCACTGCCTACGTCACGCTGGAGCCCTGCAATCACACCGGCCGCACCGGCCCCTGCACCCAGGCGCTGATCGCTGCTGGCCTCGCTCGCGTCGTCGCCGCCACCGGAGATCCCAACCCCTCCGTCACCGGCCACGGTATGGATGCGTTGAAGGCAGCGGGCATTCAAACGCAACTTGGCATCTGTGAAGCCGAAGCCCGTCGCATCAACGAAGGTTTCGCTCGCTGGATCCAGCACAAGCGTCCCTTCGTACTCATGAAAGTTGCCATGACATTAGATGGCCGCATCGCACCGCCTCCTGGACATCACACCGCCCGCGAGCCCTACTGGATCACCAGTGAAGCCGCGCGTGCCGCCGTCCAGCCCCTGCGCTGGCAAGCCGACGCCGCACTCACCGGCGTCGACACTGTCCTCGCCGACGACCCCATGCTCACCGATCGCAGCGGCCTTCGACGTCGCCGCCCGCTCCTCCGCGTCGTACTCGATTCCGCCCTGCGCATGCCGCTCGACTGCAAGATGGTGCACGGCGTCTCAAAACGACGTCGTCGTCTTCACCGTCTCCAAAGATGAAGCCCGCATCAACGAGCTCCGCACCCGCGGCGTTCGCGTCGAAGTGCTCCCTGCCGAGGCTGGCCGCGTGCCATTGGGCAAGTTGCTCGACAAACTCGGCGAAGAAGGCATCCTTACCCTGCTCACCGAAACCGGAACCCGCCTGAATACAGCATTGCTCGCCAGCGGAATGGTCGACCGCGTGCACCTTTTTGTCGCCCCGCAGATCATGGGTTCTGATGCCGTTCCCGCGTTCAAAGGCATGCCCAGCGCCATCTGCATGGCCGAGGTGGAAGTCGAACGCTACGGCAACGACCTCGGCCTCTGTTCGCTGCTGCGAGACCCGTGGCAGAATCCGGATTAGAGAGTGAAAAACGTCAATTGAGCTGGCGGTGTCATTCTGAGCGTACGGGTCCCCGAACGTCGTTCAGTTCGGGGGTGGTGAGCGAAGAATCAGCTTTTGCACTTCCAGACTTCATGCCAATAGCTCCTGGAGCACCGCAACTAACTAGGGCCTCGGGGGCACCCTCGAAAAATCCGGTTGCTCCGGGATCGCCGCCCCATCCGCCCGAGGATCCGACGCGCCGAAGTTGACACCCGTCTTGCTGTCGTGCAGCACAGCCTGCCCGCGGCCCATCTGCGATGTGTAGTCCGGATGCACCTGCAGCACATGCCCCATCTTTGTCAGCGCATCGATCGTCGCCTGCGTCACGCGCGACTCGATCACAATCTTGCAGGCTAGCTGCTGTCGATCGGTGAAGCGCGGCTCCTCCATCGCGGCCTGGATGTTCATGTGGTAATCCACCACGTTCGACACAAACTGCGCATGCGCCAGCGGCTGATTCAGTCCGCCCATAATGCCAAATCCTATGTGCTGATCCCCATGCTGCATAAAGGCAGGAATGATCGTGTGAAACGGCCGCTTTCGCCCCGCCAGCGCATTCGGCGATTTCGCGTCCAGCGAGAACAGACCTCCGCGATCCTGCAGCGCAAACCCCATGCCCTGCACCGTCACATTCGATCCGAAGTTGTTGTAGTTGCTCTGAATGATCGAAAGAATATTGCCCTCCCGATCGACAACGCTGAAGTACGTGGTGTCGCTCGTGCCCAGTGCACCAGGCGCAACCGTGCAATTGGCGCGTGCCGGATCGATCAGCGCAGCTCGCTTCGCCGCATAATCCTTTGAGAGTAGCTGCTCCACCGGAATCTTGCCGAATCGCGGATCTCCGTCATACGCCTTCACGTCTGCGTACGCCAGCTTCATCGCTTCGATGCGTGTGTGCAACTCACCCGGACTGTGCGGGCCCGATGAGTCAGCCGGAAAGCGCTCCATGATGTTCAGCATCTCCAGCGCCGCAATGCCATCGCCGTTTGGCGGCAGTTCATACACAGTCCAGTCGCGATAGGTTGTGTGGATCGGTTCAACCCACTCGGCAGAATAGGAAGCGAGATCATCGGCCGTCATCGTCCCGCCCAGGTCGCCTGAAGTTTTCAGAATCGCCTTTGCTATCTCGCCCTTGTAAAACGCTGCCTCGCCCTGTTCGGCAACCAGCCTGAACGCACGTGCCACATCGGGATTGCGAAAAATCTCGCCAGTCTCTGGAACCTTGCCGCCAGGCAGAAACACGCGTTGGCTCTCCGCATTCGTCATCAACCCTTTGCTATCACTGTCCCACCACGCATGAATGATCTCCGCCACCGGAAAGCCATGATCCGCATAAAAAATCGCTGGCTGAAAAAGATCGCGCCACGGCAGCCTGCCCCACCGTTCATGCAGCTTCGCCCACCCATCCACCACGCCCGGAACCGTCACTGAATCGATCCCAAACTGCGGCATCTCCGTATCGCCCTTCGCGTGCAGATGCTCAATGGTCAGAGCCTTGGGCGCCCAGCCGCTGGCGTTCAGCCCGTATAACTTCCCTGTCTTCGCCTCCCAGTAAATCGCGAACAAGTCGCCGCCCATGCCATTCGTATTTGGCTCAGTCACGTTAAGCACCGCGTTCGCCGCAATGGCCGCGTCAATCGCCGAACCGCCTTGCTCCAGCACTCGCGCCCCTGCCTGCGAAGCCGACACCTGGCTCGTGGCAACAATCCCGTACTGCGTGGCCACCACAGACCTTCCGTAAGACCGGTCCTGCGCGGCAAGCGAAGCGGTAAAAATGTAGCCGGTTAAACCCATTGCAAGACAAACAACGACAGATCGAAGTGCATTCATGTGGGTGGCCTCTTGTTTCCTTGCCTGCTGATTGGGGGAACTCTGCTGAAATAAAAACCTATCAGAGCCAAACCGAAAGCCGTAGTACATTTGCGAAGTGCGGGTACTTATAGCCTTCTTGTCGGCATTCGTGTTGGCCAATTTCGCCAATGCGCAAAAGACGGTTTCTTTCCCAACCGAAGACGGTGGCCTCGTGTCTGCGAACCTCTATGGCAGCGCAGATCGCGCCGTGCTCCTCGTTCACGGCGGCCGCTTCACCAAGGAAAGCTGGGCGCCCCAGGTTCCCGCGCTGGTCGGCGCCGGCTTTGAAGTCCTCGCCATCGATCTTCGCGGCCACGGCCGGTCGCACGGCCCCGGCGAGGCCGATGCCTCCGATGCTCAACTCGCACTGGATGTTCTCGCCGCCGTGCGCTACCTGCACAGCCACGGTGCCAAGACCGTGTCCATCATCGGCGGAAGCATGGGCGGAGCCGCCGCCGGGGACGCCGCCATCACCTCGAATCCCGGCGAAATCGATCGCATCGTAATGCTGGGCGCGGCTCCCAATCTTCCCGCAGACAGACTCAAGTCGCCTTCGCTCTTCATCGTCGCCCGCGACGACACCAGCGGCGACGGCCCGCGCCTCCCCGGAATCCGCGCGCAATACGAAAAAGCCCCCCAGCCCAAAAAGCTCATCATTCTCGAAGGCTCCGCGCACGCGCAGTATCTCTTCCAAACCGATCAGGCTGGTCGCGTGATACGCGAGATCCTGCAGTGGCTATCTCCAAAGTTTCCCGACTGACTGCGGTTCACACCTCGGAGTGGAGGTTGCCCGTTTTTACTTCGCCCTCAGAACTCACCTAGATGGGCCGAGTCAGCCACATGGCAAACCGGTTGTCTTTTGCTTCTCCCGGATACGAACGCGGACGATGCGATAAAGGCAAAAGAGCAGCGCCGCGCTGGGAGGGAAAAGATAAATTGTGTTCTCCACCTCTCGCAAGCGAATGCGCCCCGGATCCTGGCTGCGGAAGAATTGCGATTCAACGAGACGCGTGGGATGACCTGCGGCGGCATTCAATTCCTGAATAGATTTGAGATTTTGCACTTGCCCGCTATGCGTATCAAATACGAAACAGCAGATATCAGCGGGAGCCATGGAGTCTCGGAATCCAGATTTAGGATGGCTATATACTCCATAAACGGTCTCGCCATCCAATTCCAGGCTCTGTACCCCCCCGAGAATGGACGGCTGATTCTTCCCAGGCTCGTCCGTATCGAAAGAAGCATACTCGGGCATCTTTCCCAGACCAGTTAAGACGTAGCCATTTGGAAGCGGCTCTGAAAAATCGCCGAAAAATTGATCGGGCTGATTCGGTATGAATATCGCGAAGACAGCGGCGCAGGCCAGCGCGTATCCGAGAGAGAGTGGCGGAACGGACGCAGTCATCAGGATCAGCCGCTTCGGACGCTGTCGGCCCCAAAACAACAGCCACGCCGCCGCAGCGATGAGGAATCCGAGCACGGATAGCAGCCCAGCGAGGACCATCAGTCCGATCAGCGCGCCCATCATCTCAAACATTGCAATTCCCTTTTCGTGACGGCTCGCAGATCAGCGACTGGTTGCGATCATTTGCGCGGCGTGCTGGAGGCTGGTTTCGGTTACCTTGGCGCCGGAGAGCATACGCGCCACTTCGTGGGTGCGGGCACGGTCGTCGAGCAGGCGAATGTGCATCTTGGTGCGGCCGTGGTCTTCCTTCTTCTCGACGACAAAGTGCTGATCGGCGAAGGCGGCGATCTGGGGCAGGTGCGTTACGCAAAGCACCTGCTGGGCGCGGCCTAGCGCTTTCAGCTTCTGCCCAACGGCGTCTGCAGCACGGCCACCGATGCCGATGTCGATCTCATCGAAGACGAGCGTGCGGGGCGTGGGAAGCTTCTTCCGCGTCTTGGACGAGGTTTCTTCGACGGCTACCTTTAATGCCAGCATCACGCGCGACATTTCGCCACCGGAAGCGATCTCGTGCAGGGGCTTCAGAGGCTCGCCAGGATTGGTTGCAATGCGGTCCTCAACTTCATCCCAGCCGTGTGCGGTCCAGGCTGATTCCTGCTCATGGCTTGCGACGGAAATCTCGAACCGTACCTTCATGGCCAGCGAGTTGATCTGCGTCTCCGCAAGTTTCGCGAGTTTCTCTCCGGCGGCTTTCCGTTGCGCCGAAAGCGATCCGGCAGCCTGTTTGTACGCCTCCGCAGACTTCACAAGGGCCGCGCGCAGCACCTTGAGCGCCTCGTCGCGATCTTCCACTTCTGCCAGTTTGCGTGCCACTTCTTCGCCCAGCGCGATCACATCAGCCACGGTCTTGCCGTACTTGCGTTTCAGGCGATCAAGCAGCGCGAGGCGGTCCTCGATCTCCGCCAGACGCTCAGGCGATGCGTTGATGCGCTCGGCGTAGTCGCGCAGCGTGGTGCTCACATCGCCGACAATCGCGCGCGCCGACTCGATCTGCTGTGCGGATTCGTTGAACTTCTGGTCGTACCGCGCGAGTTCATCGAGATTGCGTCCAGCAGCACGAAGAGCTGCCTCGGCGGATGCGCCGCCCTCATAGAGTTGATCGAAGGCGCTCATCGCGGCGGCGTAGAGTTTCTCGGCATTGGCCAGCACGCGTTTCTCGGTTTCCAACGCCTCGTCTTCGCCAGCGACGAGATTGGCCGCGTCGATTTCCTTTGCCTGGTAGCTCCACAAGTCGACCATACGCAGCCGATCCTGCTCATTTGTCAGTAACTCATCCAGCTTGGTCTGCGCGGAGCACCATGCTTCGTACGCTGCGGCCGCTTCGTCCGTCGAGATGGCGGCGAAGCGATCAAGCAGAATCCGCTGCTGCGTCTGGTCGAAGCTTGACAGCGTCTCAGACTGCGCGTGCACGAGGGCAAGTTCAGGCGCGAGCTGCCTTAGAACTGCGACGGTCGCGGGCTGATTATTGACGAAGACACGTCCCTTGCCTGATGAAAGAATCTCGCGGCGCAGGATAATTTCATTGCCCTCAGCGTCGATGCCATTCTCTTCGAGTACGGCTTCTGCGGCGGGCGTGGACTCAAAGACGCAGGCAACCACAGCTTTTTCTGCGCCATGGCGGACGATTTCTGTCGAAGACTTGCCCCCCATCAGCAGCGCGAGCGCATCGACGAGAATGGACTTGCCGGCTCCAGTTTCGCCCGTGAGCAGGTTCAAACCGGGGCCGAAAACGGCAATGGCGTGATCAATAACAGCGTAATTTTCGGCGCGTAATTCAACGAGCATGAGAGATGAATCCGAGCGCAGCATAGCACGAACCGCAGGGGTTAGCGGCTAAACGGCATGAAATGCGCGGCTTCGAGTGCACCAGAACGATAACTTGGAGGGCGGAATTGCGTCTGATACCGTAAATATTGAGGTGAATACCGATTTTTACAGCTACTTTGCTCCTCGCATTTCAGGCTGACGCTGGCGCTCCGCCGGCCGCCGGCCCTGTTACTCAGGGTGCCGGCGCGCTGATGGAGATGATGAGCAATATGGGGGGCATCGCCCTGGGCGTGCTAGTCCTTTTGCTGATTGCCAGTCTCTACTCGTGGACCATCATTCTGGGCAAGATGGGCACCTTCAGCAAGGCCACTCGCGAAAGCCGCAACTTTATCAATGCCTTCCGCCGGGCCACGCGCCTGCAGGAAGTGGCGGCCTTCGCCGACAACTACAAGTCCAGCCCGCTGGCGCAGGTCTATGTCGACGTCTACGAGACCTACAAGCGGCAGACCGGCGGATCGGGGCCGCCGCGCAACCTGACCCCGCTGGAGCGCTCGGCGCAAACCGCGGCGAGCGAGGCCATCACTGCCCTCGAGCGCCGGCTGACCTGGCTCGCCACGATTGCGGCGACCAGCCCGTTCATTGGGCTCTTCGGCACCGTGATGGGCGTAGTGGATGCCTTTCATGGACTGGGCACGGCGGGAGCGGCGACGCTGCGCGCTGTCGCTCCCGGCATCTCCGAGGCGCTGATTACCACCGCTGCCGGCCTCTTCGTTGCTGTGCCAGCCGTGGTTGCCTACAACCAGTTCGCCGCGCGGATCCGCATCTTCTCATCGGCAACGGACGACTTCTGCCGCGAATTGCTGAATTCGATGGAAGAAATCCCCGTACGCAGCTCAGCCGCTCAGCGCGACGAGCAAGAGGTTGCACGTGGCTTTCACGACTAGCAACGGAAAAACTCAAACCTCCCTCGCGGACATCAACATCACGCCGCTGGTTGACGTGGTGCTGGTGCTGCTGGTGATCTTCATGATCACCGCGCCGGTGCTGCAGTCGGGGATCGAAGTCAATGTTCCCAAGACGCGCACTGTGAAGGAAATCACTGAGCAGCGACTTGTGGTGACGATCGATCGCGACCAGCAGGTTTTTCTCGGCGACAAGCCGGTGAACGTGCACGACCTTGGTCAGCGGCTGCGGCAGGCAAGCGGCGCATCCACCAAGCAGATCATCTATCTTCGCGCTGATGAGCGAGTGCCGTTTGGCGCGTTTGCCAGCGTGATGGATTCTGTGAAGCAGGCGGGCATCACCAATATCTCGATCGTGACGCGGCCTGTGGACGAAAAGGGAAAGTGAAAGTAAGTACGGCGGGACTGAGCCAGCATCGGTTCTGAAGAGACGGGAAAGCGGATTCTTCGCTCCGCTCAGGATGACGACAGATTATTGATGAGCAGTTTCTTCCAGATCGGCGGACACTTCCAGGAGGGCCTGGCGCCGGAGCCGTTTGCCCGGCCGGCTGCAGGCGCAGTGTTGCTCCACTGCGGCATCGTTGTCGCCATCGTGCTCTACGGCGTTATCGGCGGATTCTTCCATCACAATCTGTGGGGGGGCGCAGGTCCGGGCGGGGCCATCCAGGTGAATATCACCAGCTCAATTCCACTTCCGTCCGATCATCCTCCGAACCAAAATGTGCTGGCCACCGAGAAGCCCAGCGAAGCGCCCGCTCCACCCGAGCCCAAGGCCAAACAGGCTGAAGACGACACCGCGATCCCGATCCAGGGCAAGCCGAAAAAGCCCGAGCAGAAGGAAACGCCGAAGACTCCGCCTGAAGCAGGAGCCGGTGCCCCAGAACCGCGCGCAGTATGGCGAGCAGGCTGGTTCGGTGATGCCGCGCGCAGACAGCGCAGGGCGCCGCCACGGGCCCCACCTCCGTCACTGACGCGAACTTTGGCAGTCTATTCGGCTGGTACGTCGACAATATCAATCGCAAGATGGATGCCAACGGCTATCGTTCGCTGGCGGACCCGCACACGCCCACGCGGAGCAAGCGCTTATATCTCGTTCATGATTGCGCGCGATGGATCCGTGAGCCAGGTGCGCCTCGATCGCACAAGCGGCAGTCCGACGTGGGACACCAGCCTGCGTCCGCGCGGCGCAACGCGTCGATACCTTTGGACCGCTGCCGGCGCAGTACCGCGGGAACAGCCTGATGGTTTCGTTTTACTGTGAGTACTAGGATTGCTTGAGGCAGTCCAATTAAGAATGGTTGACGAGACTTCGGCCGCGCTGCGCTGACGGCCTCAACGCGAATCAGAAGAGATCGAGACACGCAGAGTTTCCCAATTGCTCGAAAAATCACCCAGGAAGGGTTTGGCGTTCTCATGAAACTTACGTTGCGTTTTGGTTTTTCAATCCTGCTCGCTTTTGCCACCTTCACTTCCCTTCCCGTGCATGCGCAGGATTGGGTCCACACTGGCTCGAACCTCGGCAACGCGCGCATCCGCCTTGCCTCGGCCGATTTCAAACAGGTCGGCGCCGATGCGCAGACTCCCGCGCTGAAAGCCACGTTCGACTCGACCCTCTTCAACGACCTGCAGAACGCCGGCATCTTCGACATGGTGTCGAAGAGCTTCAGCCCGCAGGTCACGCCCGGCTCGCCGCAGGAGATTAACCTGACGCAGTGGGCCTCCGATCCAGCTAATGCTGCGATGGTCGCTTTCGGCGCGCTCTCTGCGAGCCAACGGCCGCCTGGTTGTGTATGGCTGGCTGGATGACACGCGCAACACCGCCAATCCGCAGGTGCTCGGCAAGCAGTACAACGAGGTGGCCAGCGAAGACATGGCGCGCACCGTTGCGCATCGCTTTGCCGACGAGATCATCTACCGCCTCGGCGGCGGAATCAACGGCATTGCCGAGACCAAGATCTACTTCATCAGTTCGCGCACCGGCTCGAAAGAAGTGTGGGTGATGGACTACGACGGGCAAAACCAGCACGCCGTCACCCACCTCGGCACCGTCTCGCTCTCGCCGCGCATCTCGCCTGACAACTCCCGTCTCGCTTTTGCATCGCTCGGCCGCGAGGGCTGGTCCGTCCGCATGTATTCAATCGAGCTTGGCCGGATGGTGAGCTTCCCTGCCGGCGCGGTCGGCGGCAGCAACAGCAGTCCAGCGTGGTCCGCAGACGGCGCGAAGGTTGCCTTCTCTTCGTCGCGCTCCGGTGACCCGGAGATCTGGGTCTGCGACGCCAGTGGCGGAGGCGCGCACAAGATCACTTCCTTCCGCGGACCCGACGTCGCGCCCACTTGGAATCCGCGCACGAATGCACAAATTGCATGGGTGAGCGGCCGCACCGGCCTTCCGCAGATCTATACCATGGACCAGGATGGCGCCAACGTGGAACGCCTGACCGACGGCGGCTATGCCGTATCTCCATCATGGTCGCCAAGCGGACAGTGGCTTACCTTCGCGTGGAACCGCAAATATGGTCCCGGCGCCCCCGGCGGCCAGGACATCTACCTGATGGATATTTCCAGCCGTCCTTTGAAATGGCTCCAACTCACCCACGACTCCGGCAGCAACGATTTCCCTTCGTTCTCGCCCGATAACCGGCACATCGTTTTCGAGCGCACCATCGGCGGCAAGTCCCAGATCTGGTCGATGCTCGTCGACGGCACCCAGCAGCAGCAACTCACCAAAAGCGGTAGCAACTTCATGCCTAACTGGAGCTGGAAGTAAGAAAGACCGGCTCCACATGGTTGTGAACTTGCGCCATCTCAGGGAATTCTCGTCCACGTCGCCGTGCGGCCAATCAGCGAGATGCCAACAAACCCGCGCATCCCGAGCTTGTCATTTCCGATCGCCCAGATTTTGCCCTTGTACTCCTTGCCGTTCTCCGGGTCGACGACCGTTCCGCCGACCCAGTCATCACCTTCTGGATGGAAATTCCGTATGATGACCATGCCCAGGATGCGCTGGTTCTTGAGATCGCCCGAGCATCTGTCGCACACGGAATCCGGCGCGCGTCCCGGACGAACTCCACTGACACGACCAAACAATGCGCCGTTTTCGACGTAGGTTTCCACCTGGCCTCCCGGAGTGCCGTCGTTGTTGGTGGCTTGCCAGCGGCCGACCGCGTTCTGAAGTTTTGGGGTGAGCTGTTGTTGCGCGCGGGCGGTGACTGCGAAAGCAAGCGCGAGGAAGGCGAGAGCAGAGGTGAGGAAGTATTTCAGTCGAGGAGGATTCAAGGCTTTATCCCTCGCGGTGAATTATAGGCGGACGCCAGGTGTAAAACGGGATCCCGCCGGAAAGTTCTTGGGGCATTCATTTGTATCGCTGGGGTTGGCGTGTATCCTCGATTGCGGTATCCCCTCAACCTGAACGATGCCGGCAGCCCCACTGCCCAGAGGCGTCCGCACAAAAGGAGACACTCCCATGACCACGAAGTCGCTTGCCGTTGCAACCATCGCCGCAATGCTCTCGTTCCCTGCTCTGTCCCATGCACAGGACAGCGGTCCCTATAGAGTTCAAAAGCTTCAGTTCGTGGATGGCGACGGCGGCTTCGATTACGTGACTGCCGACCCCGATGGCCGCACCCTGTATGTTGCGCGCTCCGGGTCCGCAGGGCACATCGGAGTTTTCAACCTCGACACGCTCGCTCAGGTCGGCGATATTCCCGGCACCAGCGCTCACGGCGGCGCAGTCGACACCGCGACAGGACACGGATTCGCGACTTCGAGCCCCGTGACGATGTTCGATGCGAAGACATTTGCGGTTATCAAGAAGATCGACGTGCAGGGCCGACCCGACGGCTATCTGAATGATCCTTACAACCACCACTTCTACATCCTCAGCCATGCTGCGCCGAACATCACCGTGCTGGATGACAAGGACGGCGCAATTCTCGGAACGATAGACATCGGCGGTGCGCCGGAGCAGGCCGCTAGCGACGGTCGCGGCAAGATCTACGTCGACATTGAAGACAAGGCCGCCATCGCCGTCATCGACGCAAGCACCATGAAGATGGTGGGCAAGTACGATGTTTCGAGTAAAGGCGGTGGCTGCGCCGGCTTGGCACTCGACGCGAAGAACAACATCCTCTTCGCCGCATGCCGCGACAACAAGAACATGATCATCCTGTCTGCGACGGACGGGCACATCATCACCGATCTGCCCATCGGCAACGGATGTGACGGTGCGACCTTCAATCCCGCTACGATGGAGACTTTCAGTTCGCAGGGCGATGGCACGCTCACCGTCATCAAGGAAGACTCGCCGACAAGCTTCAGCGTGGAGCAGACTGTGCCGACGCCCGCGCGCGCGAAGACGCTGACGCTGGATACGAAGACCGGGCAGATCTACCTGATCACAGCCGAATTCGGCCCCACGCCGGCAGCACCTGCGCAGCCACAGGGCGCGGGACAAGCAGCGAATTCGACGAGTCCTGCACCCGCTTCAGTGCCGCCCACTCCCGGCCCCACTCCGGGACCGGCAGTTGCGCCATCGGGTCCTCCAGCATTCGCGCGCGGCCCGCGGGCTCCGATGATCCCGCATTCCTTCCAGATTGTTGTGGTCGGCAAGGAGTGATTGATGCAGTCATGCCACCCGCGGACCAAGTCCCGCGAGAACCGTAGCTTTCGATTGCATTTCCGATCGCGAGAGTGACGTGCGTGCATCGCGCGATGTAGAATCGCGTGTTTTGAAACTTCGAGGTGAAGAATGAAGTCTGTTCGCAGTCTGCTGATACTGGCTCTCTTCGTGTTGTGCTTCGCGGACCGCGCAGTTTCGCAGTTGAGCCTTTCTGCAAAATGGGAAGAGCTGACGGCTCCCGATTTTGTGCAGGCCATCCACCAGTCGCGGGGCGTCTGCGTGCTTCCCTTCGGCATCGTCGAAAAGCACGGGCCGCATCTGCCGCTCGGAACCGACTTGCTCGACGTGCGCTTCGCCGTGATGAACGCGGTCAAGCAGGAATACGCTGTTGTATTTCCCGAATACTACTTCGGCCAGATCTTCGAAGCTCGCCAGCAGCCCGGCACGCTCGCGTACAGCCTCTCTACGCAACTCACGCTGCTGCAGGAGACCGTCAGCGAGATGGCGCGCAACGGCTGCAAAAAAGTTGTCATCGTAAACGGCCACGGCGGCAACGAATCGCTGCTGCCCCTCTTCGGGCAGTCGCAGCTTGCCAGCCAGCGCGACTACGTGGTCTATGTCTTTGGCCTGCCGAACGAAAATGTCCCCGGCCGTCCGGCGCTCAAGACGCCTTTCGACATGCACGCGGGTGAGGTCGAGACATCGAACATGCTGATCGCGCGTCCCGATCTCGTTCACCAGGAACGCGCCGGTCAGCAGTCCGGCGCCGATCAGCATCGGCAGAACCTGCCCGGGTCTGTCTACACCGGCATCTGGTGGTATGCGCGGTTCCCTAATCACTATGCAGGTGACGCTTCTGCCGCCAACAAGAGCTGGGCGAGTTTGATCAGAAGGAATGGTCGCGCCAGATCGCCGAGGCCATTAAGGCCATCAAGGCCGACGACGAAAGCCTCAAGCTGCAGAACCAGTTCTTCGAGGACGCCAAACACCCGCTCGATACGAAGCAGTAAAAACTGAAAGCTGGCTCGGATCAGACGCTCTCGCTGATTCGCTACTCGATAAGTGACTTCAAGAGGTGCACCATCGCTTCCTCCTGCTGCTCGATCGACTCCAGCAGTTTGAATTGTGTGCGGCAGCGGTCCAGGTTTTGCCCCGGTCTGCTGACTCTGTAATAGGTGTCACCGGCAAGAAAATCCGTCAGAAATCGGATCCCCTGCTCATAGACGATCACCTTCGCGCCAATGACCAGAGAGGTGCACTCCTGTTCTGTCAGAAAGCCTGCTTCACCCTCCAGGTACCCTCGCAGCACGCCTTCAAAAAGCTCGAAGTCCAATGTCACGCGTGACAGATCACGCTCATCCTCCGCTGCCGTGCAGGTCATCGTACGCACCATGTCGCCGAAGTCGTACGCAGCCAAGCCGGGCATCACCGTATCCAAATCGATCACGCATATCCCGGCACCGTTCCTGTCATCCAGCAACACATTATTCAACTTCGTATCGTTGTGCGTAACGCGCTCCGGCAGTTCCGCGTTAACCAGCGCCGTGGCTATCGCTCTTCGCGACAACGACAACCCGATATCTGCCGATGCCTCCGCACAACGCCCCCTCGCATCCGCAGCGATTGCGTGCTCAAGTGCAGCAAACCGTTTCGCTGTGTTGTGAAAATCCGGAATACTCTCGTGGAGCCGCGGCGCCGGCAGATCCGCCAGCAGCCGTTGAAATTCCCCGAAGGCCTTGGCCGCCTCGAACGCCTGTTGCGCCGAACCCGCCGCATCGTACGTGCGCGCGCCTTCGATGAAGCGATAGGCCCGCCAATATTGGCCATCCACATCCGCGAGCCAGCTTCTTCCGTCCCGTGCAGGAACGAGCCGTAGCACGTGCCGACCTACGTCAGCCATGTCAAAGAGCTTCGATCTTAGATGTCGTGTAACGCGCTCAATGTTTTCCATCACTGCGATCGGATTGGTAAAGATCGTCGTGTTGATCCGCTGCAGGATGATGCGATTCACCTGCGCGCCGTGATCAAAGTTCACGCAATAGGTATCGTGAATGTGCCCGCTGCCGTACGGCTTCGCGCTCTGGAATCTTCCCTCTACTTCAAACGCATGCGCGACAGCGGCCAGGCTGTGCCCGTCGATCATCGCCACAGCCTGTGAGGATAGGTTCCCTGCTCGATCAGCCGGCCAATGCTCTGCACCACGCGGGGATGATCTTCACGATAGGTCACACCAAACCACGCATCGCCGGAGCGCAACACCTTCACCTTTGCCTGTCCATCCTGAATCAGAGTATTCACTGAGCTCGGAATATAGCATTCAGCCTTCAGGTCGTTGCCGTAGCGCTTGAGGAAACGCTGAAAATGCTCGTAGAGCTGCGGAAAGACCTGCGGAGTGAATCCCCACATGTTCATGCTGACGATTTGCTCGCCACTCAGTACCGTCTCCTGCCCCTCGGCGCCGATATTGGTGATGCGCGACCCCTCACGCTCGATGGACTTCAACTCGGTAATGTCCTTCAGGTAGCCATCGTCTGTTACGTGGCACACGCCCCGCGCCACTGTTCCGAAGTCCGAGAGCGTATTTCGCAGGACAAATCCCACCATCGCATAGTCTGTCGTTCCCGACTGCAGATGCTGCGCCAGCACGTGATAGCTTTCCGCTCCGTAAAAGTCATCCGCATTGATCACGCCAAACGGCTCATGAATCACATTGGCCGCCATGAGAATGGCGTGCGTAGTGCCCCATGGTTTCGTTCGACCTTCCGGCAGCGAAAAGCCCGGGATCAGCTTGCCTGTTTCCTGGAAGACATACTCCACCGGAACACGCTTTTCGTAGCGCGTGCCGATCTTTTCCTTGAACGCATCTTCCATTTCCTTGCGAATCACGAACACGACTTTCCCGAACCCCGCGCGCCGGGCGTCGAAGATCGAGTAGTCCATGATGGTTTCGTTTTCGGGACCAACGGGGTCCAGCTGCTTCAATCCGCCGTAACGGCTGCCCATGCCAGCGGCGAGAACAAGAAGTGTAGGGCTTACCATGGCATCCATTCCTCCCTCACCGTTGCGCGCTCTGAGCGGGCAGGATGTCGAGAGTGAGTACCTGAAACGCAGCGAGGTGAAACTCATGTGCCTGTTGCGCCTGAAGCACAATCGCAGGACGACCTGCATCGTCCTTCCAAGGGCTCCGAGCACGATATACCTTTGGGGCGTCGGACGGCAGTTCGAGTGCATCCTTCAGTCGCAGAGAGATCGTCTGCGCATGATCGCTCGGATTGCGCAACACCAGGATCGCCTTTTCTAGCGTCCACGAGGCCCATCCATACACCTCGAGCCACGCAGGATCGCCCCCCACCCAGTGCGTATCCTTCAGCACCTCGGCATTAGTGCGCGACCATTTTGCCGCCTCTGCGAGATCATCCCAGTTCTGCTCGGTCAAGAGCGATGGCGTGATGTACATCTCCTGCAGTTGCGTGCCCGTGCCGAAGTACGAACGGATCTCGTTCCGGAAATCATTGCCTGGATCCTTGTCGAGGTCCTTGTGATCGCGCGCGTAAATCATCCCGTGCAGCATCAGCGAATTCAGAGGATACAGCGGCCCCATCTGCACCACGCGTTCGTAGGTTTGTGCATCACGATACGTAATCCAGCGCTCGCGATACGTTCCAACCCCGGCGGTCGAGTCATCGTCCCCCCCGCGCCAGATCGAGTCCGCATGCATCGCCCAGAACGGCGAAGGCCACGTGCCGGTGGTCAGGTTCACAAAGAGATCCGGCTTTGCTGCGCGCAACTCGCCAATCAAATAGATCATCGCCGAGAAATCACTGTCGAATCGGCTGCCTGGAAAAACCGAATCCACGTTGCCTGTGCCATCGAATTTGAACTGGTTCACGCCGTACTTCTGCATCATGTCGAGAGCCACGTCGCGAAACGCCGCGTAATACTTCGGGCCCGAGAGCGCGTATCCGCCGCCGACAATTTCATACCCTGCAGTTTTGCCAAAGGCTATCCGCTCCTGCTTTGGTTTGGAGTAGCCACCCCAGGGAGACATCCACACGCCCGGATCGGCACCGTACTTCTCCGCCGCATCCTTCAGCGGCGCGAACCCATCCGGAAATCCACTGTTGAACTTCCAGAGCGAATCGTGCTTGTCCCATCCATCGTCAAACAGAAACGAATCGAGCTTCACGCCACGCTTCTCAGTCAACTCACGGCCAAACGCGTTGATCCGGTCGACGGCGTCTGTCGCGCTGTACGGCGTAAAGTATCCCAGGTCGTACCAGCTGTTGTAGTGCAGAAATGTCCTGTAGGGATGCGCGCGTTCGCGCTCAAGGTATGCGAGAAAATCGCGGCGAATCTGCCGTTCGCGCGCTACCCCGATCACGGATGAATAGGTCACAGCCTGTCCCGCACGCAGGGGCAACTCACGCTCGATCCACGCAGTCGCTCGATCCCCCCTCACCTTGCTTTGCGAAAGCGGATGCTCAAATCCTGCGAATAGATTTCCGGCAACAATCGGCGAACCATCTACCGAGCCGACCACGTGCGCTTCGGGCAGCGTGAGATCGATCAGCTGCACGCGGCTGATGGGCACATCTTTTTCACCGGTTGCCGCAATGGTAAGGATCTGGCGGATGTAGTGTGAGCCCTCGAGCAACACAATCGACCACTCGACGTGCACCGCGTGATCGTTGCTATCCATCCCGAGTTCGACAATTTCACCCGGAATCGTTGCCGCCATTCTCGGTGCATGGGTCGTCGGAGTCACATGCGTCGCTGTCGGCTCACCCACCACCTTCAGGTTCGACGCATCCAGCATCGTTCCATCCTTCATCAAGATCCGAAACGGCTCGTCGACCTGAATGTCCGTCGCATGCAGACGATCGCGGATCACCAGTCCCGTAAACACACCGTTTGTCACGGACCAGCGCGCATTTATCGTGTGGTTCTGCAGAAGGAAACTGCCTCCCTGCCTCTGCAGCATCACCGGATCGTCCCGCTCCACGGAACGCGGCTCTGCAGTTGCTCTCGCGATAACGAGAGCAATGACGAAACCGCAAAGGGCTGCGTATAGATATCGAGTATTACGGAAGTCCATAGGCTCTGCAGATTCTCGATTCGAGTTTTCTGATGCAGCTCGCCAACCCCGCCACACCCTTGTCCAGGAAGAATCGCCCATCCTCCTGAAAGCTGATTTTAAATCGCTTAGCAGCCCCTTCAGGTCCCAAACGCTGCCTATTCCAGCAACGAACCTATCAAGCAACTCTTTCGACCGACTCCCGCGGGCTACGCGGAAATCAGCATCAATAGCATCTCCGCTTCGCCGCTTAAGGATACGAACATTCGCAGATAACAGGTTTCAGCGCGATCCATCGCCATTCCGGCGACTTTGCGGGGCTAAAATGGAAACGAGATCAAGCTAGCAAATTAACCCCTGCGGAAGGAGTTCCGAATTGAAACGTTGCGCTCGTGTTCTTGTTCCTGTTTTGCTTGTAGCCCTGGTTGCCATTGCTGGTTGTAAAAAGAAAACCCCGCCCCCTGCACCTCAGACGGCGCCTCCAGTCACTGCCCCCGCTCCCACGGCCAAGATTACCGCCGAACCTACTGCCATTTCGGCCGGAGATCAGGTAACCCTAAGCTGGAGAACGACGGACGCAACCAGTGTTTCCATCGATGGTATCGGCGACGTCCCGACCTCCGGCACCAAGACCGTTACGCCGACGACCTCCACCAACTACCATCTCGTCGCGAAGGGTGAAGGTGGCACGGCCGATGACACCGCACGGGTCACTGTCACGGCTCCGCCGCCTGTGCAGCAACCCACGAACACGATGTCCGCCGAAGAAGAGTTCAAGGCCAACATGCAGGACATCTTCTTCGACTACGACGCCTACGACGTCCGCCCCGATGCCCAGGGCACGTTATCCAAGGACGCCGCTTACCTGAGCAGCCGCCCGAATATCCGGATCGTCATTGGCGGGTACTGCGACGAGCGCGGCTCCAACGAGTACAACCTCGGTCTGGGGCAGAATCGCGCCGACGCGGCGAAGGCCGCGCTGGTCACGGCGGGAGTCGCGGCAAGCCGCATCCGCGTGGTCAGCTATGGCAAAGAAAAGCCTTTCTGCACGGAATCCACTGAAGCCTGCTGGCAGCAGAACCGCCGAGCCGGCTTCTCGCTGGATCAGTAGCAAGTAACGACCGGAAGGTCCGATAAGCGCCATGGGCGACTTGGAGCGAAAAGCCAAGTCGCCCCGATCTCTAGAGATTCCTGATGGTTACGAAGCACGCCCATCATTCCGACCCGCTCTCGGGCAGCTTGGCAGTCGTTGGAACTCGTCTAATGAATAGCGCGCGAGGCCGCTCCGTCAGGAACGCCGGGCGCAAAACTTCACATCGTAGGTGATCGATGCACAGAGCATTCACAGTTCGTCATCGTTTTGTTGCGGCGGTAGCCCTCACCGCGGTGCTTGTCCTGGCTCCAGCGCGCGCGCATGCGACCTCCAAAGAAATGGTCGCGTTGCAAACCCAGGTCCAGCAGTTGCTCGACATGGTGCAGCGTCTGCAGTCCACACTCGACACCCGGTTCGGGGTTCTGCAGCACCTGGTCGAACAGACCGCCGATAACGCCAACCAGATGAGCCAGACCGTAAACGCTCTGCAGCAGAAAATCAACCAGCAGAACGACGGCCTCAGCGGCAAAATAGACACGGCGTCGGGACAGGTGCAGTCGCTCAACGATTCTGTCGACGAGTTGAAGACTCGCATCGCCAAGCTCGACAAGTCGATCCAGGACCTGCAGGGTCAGTTACAGAACATCCAGGGCGCGCCCGCCGGCACTCAGCCGGCTACAGGCACCGCGCCGGGTGGATTGCCGGATGGCGGAACCGTTCCGGCAACTTCGCCAGGCGCGACAGGCCAGCCTGCGCCGAACGGCACTCCCATGTCAGGCAATGCGCCTCCGCCCAACATGACTCCACCTCTCAGAGAAACCTTTCAGGCCGGAATGCGCGACTACAACGCTGCCAAGTACACCGTCGCGACCGGCGAGTTTCAGGACGTGATCCACTACTACCCGATGGACGATCTGGCTGGGAGCGCGCAGTTTTATCTCGGCGAAATTTCCTACCGGCAGGGTGACTACACCGAGGCGATCAAGGACTACAACGCGGTTCTGGAGGGATTCAGCGGAAACCCGAAAGCTCCGGCCGCACAGCTCCACAAGGGGCTTGCTCTCATCCAGCAAGGCAAGCGTGACGCAGGCGTCCACGAGCTTCGCCAACTCATCCAGCGCCATCCGCAGACGCCCGAAGCAACCCAGGCGCGCGCCAAACTCACCGCCATGGGCGTCCACAACACCGCGACAGCGCAGCGCTAATCGCAGAACAAGTCGTCTGCAACGCCAGAAGCCGGCCACCTCAGCGCGAGCTGGCTTTTTAGTACCTGTCGTTGGTATGCAAAAAGAGCCTGTCACAGGAATTGTTCCGCAACAAAAAGCCCCGCATCTCGCGGGGCTTTTACTGACAACTGATGCGTGACAGCTGAATTACTGCAGATTCGCCATCAGAGCATCGAGCGCTGACTTGGGCGGCCGAGTCAGCGATTCCGGAAGCGTCGCCAGCGGCTCGTCCACCATGCCCAGCAGATCGGTAAACGTGGGCTTTTCGGTGTTGATGTAGAACACACCGGTGAGCACCTCGTTCTTCTCCTCGGCTTCCATCAGCGTCTTCACCGCGTTGGCCTTGTCCGTGGGGTCGTAGTCTTCGTGCAGCTTGCGCAAACGCAGACTTGAGCCGTCATGCATTTCCACTTCGTACACCTGGCCCGAATCGTAGTCTACGGCAATGTCGTCGAAGCTAGCGACAAAGCCGATATCGTTGATCGGCTCATCGTTTTCTTGCATGAACTTGTAGCTCTTGGTCGAACCCTCGTGATCGTTGAACGTGACGCAGGGGCTGATGACGTCGAGCATTACCGTTCCCTTGTGCGCAATTGCAGCCTTCAGCATCGCAAGGAGCTGCTTCTTGTCACCCGAGAAAGAGCGGCCCACGAATGTTGCGCCGAGCTGAATTGCCAGTGCGCAGGTGTCGATCGCCGGAAGATCGTTGATGACGCCGGTCTTCAGCTTGGAGCCGATATCTGCCGTCGCCGAGAACTGGCCCTTGGTGAGTCCATACACGCCGTTGTCTTCGATGATGTAGATCATCGGCAGATTGCGGCGCATGAGGTGAACAAACTGCCCCATGCCAATCGACGCCGTATCGCCGTCGCCGGAAACGCCGAGCAGCATGTTCGTGTGGTTCGCCAGATGAGCGCCTGTCGAAACAGATGGCATGCGCCCGTGCACCGAGTTGAAGCTGTGCGAACGGCTCATGAAGTAAGCCGGGCTCTTCGACGAGCAGCCAATCCCGCTCATCTTCATCACGCGCTCGGGCTGCACCCCCATCTCGTACATTGCGTCGATGATGCGCTCGCTGATTGCGTTGTGGCCGCAGCCGGCGCAGAGCGTCGACTTGCCACCGCGATATTCAAGTACCGGAAGCCCGATGTGATTGACCTTGGGGCCTGGCGTTGAGGTTTGAGTTGCCATATTACAGGCCCTCCTTGGTTGCAAATTCCTCAGTGATTGTGCGGGCATCGATCGGAAGCCCGTTGTAGTGCAGAATGCTGCGCAGCTTCACCACCTGCTCTGCCGGCAGATCGAGCTTCAGCAGGCTCGCAAGTTGTGCATCGCGATCCTGCTCCACCACGTACACGCGCTCGTGCGCGGCGACAAAGTCGTGAATCTCGTGCGCAAATGGATACGCCCGGATGCGCATGTAATCCACATCTTTGCCGTATTCCTTCTTGATCTGGTCCATGCTCTCGCGCAGCGCGAAGTCCGTAGTACCAAATGCAAGGAAGCCCACGCGCGATGTCCCGTTCTTCACCGCGACGGGCGCCGGAACCAGCTTGCGCGCGCCTTCGAACTTACGCGTCAGCCTGTCCATGATCGCCTGGTACTCATCTGGCTTTTCCGTGTAGCCGGCCGCATCGTTGTGTCCTGAACCACGAGTAAAGTACGCAGCCTTCGGATGCATCGTGCCAGGCAGCGTACGCCAGCCGATGCCATCGCCGTCGACGTCTCTGTAGCGCGCAAAGCTGCCCGCCTTGTCCAGTTCTTCCTTGGTGAGCACCTTGCCGCGATCAAGCGGCTTGTCAGGATACTGGAATGGTTCGGACATCCAGTTGTTCATGCCCAGGTCAAGATCTGAGAGCACAAACACCGGCGTCTGCAGCCGCTCGGCCAGATCAAATGCCGCCATGCCAAACTCGAAGCACTCCTTCACTGAACCCGGCAGCAGAACAACATGTTTCGTATCGCCGTGCGACAGGAAGGCCACGGACAGAAGATCCGACTGCTGAGTGCGCGTCGGCATGCCAGTCGAAGGTCCGGTGCGCTGCACGTCGAAGATCACGCCCGGAATCTCGGCGTAATATCCCAGCCCGGCAAACTCCGCCATCAGCGAAATGCCCGGCCCCGAAGTTGACGTCATCGATCGCGCGCCGGCCCATCCTGCACCGAGCACCATGCCGATTGCCGCAAGCTCGTCCTCGGCCTGCACCACCGCAAACGTCGCCTTGCCTTCCGGAGTCACGCGAAACTTCTTCAGCAGATCGGTCGCTGCTTCTACCAGCGAAGTTGACGGCGTAATGGGATACCACGCTATCACCGTCACGCCTGCAAACACCGCGCCCATGCCACATGCCGCGTTGCCGTCGATGATGATCTTGCCGGCCGTCTGGTTCATCCGCTCAATCAAGAACGGATCCTGCTTCACCAGCTTTTCCTGCGCGTAATCGAAGCCCGCCTTCACCGCGCCGTAGTTCAGATCGAATACCTTCTGCTTCTTCGCGAACTGCTTCTTCACGCCGTTTTCCACGACGGTGAGATCGATCGAGAGCAGTTGTGCAACCACGCCCACAAAAACCATGTTCTTGACGAGCTTGCGCAGCTTGGCCTCGGGGCAAACGGCAGCCGTGATCTTGTCGAATGGAACCGGGTAGCAGACCACATCGTCGCGATACTGTTTGAGGTTCAGATTCTCTTCGTAGATCGCCACGCCGCCTGCCGGCAGGGCCAATATGTCGCTCTTTGCGGTCTCGGGATTCAAAGCCACCAGGAACTCGGCATCGCGCGTGCGGGCGACATACCCGTCTTTGCTGGCGCGAATCGTGTACCAGGTGGGAAGTCCGGCGATGTTCGAGGGAAACAGGTTCTTCCCGCTGACGGGAACTCCCATTCCAAAGATGCTCTTCAGCAGTACGCTATTGGCGGATTGCGAGCCGGACCCGTTCACCGTTGCTACGTTGATGCTGAAATCGTTGACTACGCGTTTCCGCGCGGCTATCGCGCTCTGTTCTTGACCCAGAGCCAGGTCTCCTGTCGCCATTTGGCGGGATTCCCTTCAGGTGAATTTCCGCGCGTCCAGGACCGAGATTCCCTGTTCATTGGCCGTCCGAGACCGCGGCAACCTTACGGTCGCGATAAACCACCACCGGACCTTGGCTTCGGAGTACGGGTTCCTGAAAAAATGCGTCGGAAAGCGACAAACTTCGCTCACTTGTGATTATAGTCACCTAGTGGTTTGCGCGTACCGCTTCCAGACGCTGCCTTTTGCACCTTAAGTACCTTTCGCAGCAACGTTTGTTGGTGGCTTGAAAACGCAGGGTCAAAGACTGTTCATCTCTTGCGATCCAACGAGGTTGTTGGGATCGCCTAAACCTATATTTTTGAGGGTGCAAGCGCCACGCGCACCGAGTCCCGGTTCCATCGCCATAGAAGCGCTGTCGCAATCACAACCAGCGACAGCGTCAGCCCGATCCACATCCCGTAGATGCCCCGCTTCAGCACAAAACACAGGATGAACCCCAACGGCAGTCCCATCACCCAATAGCCAACCAGGTTGGCAATCATTGGCACGCGCGTCTCACCCAGGCCTCGCAATGCACCGGTCGACACCGTCTGGATCCCGTCGAAAATCTGGAACGCCGCTGCAATCCACAGCAGACTCGGCCCCACCGCCAGCACCCTGGGATCGTGCGTGTACAGCGTGATCAGCGGACCGGGCGCGACCAGGAATACCACGCCTGCACATACCATGAAACCTGCGCCGAGAGCCAGCGCCATCCATCCAGCCCTTCTCGCACGAGCTGGATCACCCGCTCCAATCGCGTGACCTACGCTCACCGCAGCAGCCGCCGAAACTCCCAGAGGCACCATGTACGAGATGCTTGCGTAGTTCAGCGCGATGGTGTGCGTCGCCAATGCGACAGGTGTCAGGTATCCCGCGGCAAACGTGCTCAGGTTCCACGCGCCCACCTCCAGCAGGATCTGCCCTGCAGCCGGAGCACCAATTCGTACCAGTTGTCGAAGACGGTGCAATTCCGGTCCCGCCCAGTGCTCAAACAACGGATGCCCGCGCCGGCGCTCGTAATTCCACGCAAATCCGAGCATGGCAACTGCCATCCCCACCCGCGCGATGCACGTTGAAATCGCCGAGCCGTTCACGCCCAGCGCCGGAAAACCAAACTTCCCGTAGATCAGAACCCAGTTGCCGAACCAATTCAGCAGGTTTCCCACCACATAGGTCAGCGTGATCACGCGTACCTGACCGACGCCTTGCAGATACCGCCGCGTTCCGCCATACAGCAATAGTGGAAGAGTGCCCCAGCTAAGGATTCGCAGATACCCGCCGGATAGCACCGCGACTTCGGGAATCACTCCGAAGCGCGTGAATCCGTAACTCGCCGCCACAAGCAGGATCATGATCGGCGGCGTCACGATGCACGCAAGGTAAACTCCCTGCGCGAGCCAGCGATGGCACTCGTCGTGATCGCGCCGCCCATACGCCTGCGACACCAGCGTGTCCAGCCCCAGCAGGAGCCCGATCCCGAACAGCGCCGGCGTGTAGTAAACCGCATTACCCAGCGCGACTGCTCCGATCGCCACCGGCCCCAGCCGCCCCACCATGATGTTGTCGACAACGCCCTGCGCCACCCAGCCGAGTTCGCTGAGCACAACGGGGACGGCAAGCGTAATCATCGCCGCAAGCTCCGCTCTCCACCTGGCGTGTGTATGGACCATCTTTCTAATTTATCTGGTCAACGTTAAGTACAGTGTGCCCCATTCATGCGCGTTCCTTGCGCGTGAGTGGGATACGATCACTACGAGTTGGATGAAACGGTGACAAACGAGCCCGACAATCTTATCGCGCAATTCGAAGCCGACGCCTCCCTGTTCGAACCCGATCGACTGCCGAGACGCATGGAGGTCCTCGAACAACTGGACGCATGGTTCGGAGACGCGGACGTGCAGCCTTCAGCCGAGCCGAATCACGCGCGCATCGTCGGTCGCGCGAAGGCGCTCCGCGGCGAGCTCGAATCAGCGAATGCTGCGATCTACCACTCCATCCGCGATCAGATCCAGCAAGGGCTTCCGCCGTCAGAATTGCTCCGATGGATTCAGCTCTGCCGCGATGAACGAGAAGCGCCGGCACCCGGCTTGGGATACGACCATCTCGACGAGTTGATCAGCGGCGTTCTTCAGCTTCGGGAGCCGACCGACGTCCATCAGCCGGAACCCGAGATGGTCTTCTATCAACCTACGCCCGTGCGTCACATTCTTCGAATGATTCAGATCAGCGGGCTTTCTGAATCCGACACGCTCATCGATCTCGGATCCGGATTGGGTCACGTCCCCATTCTCGCCGCGATTCTGACCGGCGCCCGCAGCATCGGAATCGAAGTCGACAGCGCTTACGTTGCAAGCGCCGGCGACTGCGCCCGCAACCTAGGCCTCGACCGTGTCACGTTCATCCCGCAGAACGCGGGCGATGCCGATCTCTCCACCGGAACCATCTTCTACCTATACACGCCCTTCACCGGCGAAACTCTAAGAACGGCGCTGAGAAAACTGCAAAGAGAAAGCGCACACCGAGCAATCACGGTCTGCACGCTCGGGCCTTGCACGCATGCCGTGGCTAAGGAGAGGTGGCTCAGTGCGAACGCAATGCCAGACCCGGATCGAATTATCACATTTCGGTCCAGAGCTTGAGATTCTACGGTCAACCGCGTTTCGATATCCCCTTCACGATTTCCTATTTAGTGTCTATCTCAAATCGGTAGCTCCCCGCCGCCATTTCAAACCCGCCATCGACCTTCTTCACCAGCGGGCTCTCGCTCAATCGAACCCCATCGACCTTGTAGCGTGCAGCCTCGTCTGCCTTCAATTCCAACTGCCCTGTCGTATTTGCCGGCAGTGTCACATTCCACACAACGATTTTGCCATTCACCGTCCAGCCCGACTGGATCTCCCCATACGACGACGCATAGCTGAATTCGAGGGGCGACAATCGAGCATCGAACACAGGGTGCAGCACCACGGTGTGGAATCCTGCGTCCAGCGGCGACGCATCCACTCCCGCGGCGTACCGATAGATCCAGTCCGCTACCGCGCCGTACGCGTAGTGGTTATACGAATTCATCTGCGGATCGCCCATCATCTCATCGCCGTTCCACCGCTCCCAGGTGGTTGTACCTCCGTGATCGATGACGTATCCCCACGATGGCATTCCCTTGCTCAGCAGCAGATCGTACGCAAGTTTTGTGTGGCTGGTCTTCGTCAGTTCCTCCAGTAAATACGGAGTGCCCACAAATCCCGTCCCCAGCAACCCGTGGTTCTCCTCGATTTTTTTCACCAGCCGGCCCGCTGCTTCCCCACGCAGCGCCTCCGGCAAAAGATTCATGTGCAGCGCCAGCACGTAGCTCGTCTGCGTATCGCCGCCCTTGGCCTTCGCATTTGGGTTATTGATGTCTCCAAACGGTGAAGGACTGTTGTCCGCTCCCGGGATATAAGCCTTCGCCTGTACAAACTTCGCCTGAAACGCATCGCGAATCTTCTCCTCGAGCTTCGCGTATCTCTGCTCTGCTTCTGTGCGTCCCGTTGCATGCGCCATCTGCTGCAGCATGTTCACGTCGTACGCCCAGTACGCCGTGGCTACGATGTCCTCCTGCGTGCGGCCTTCGAGCGACAGCCAGTCACCAAACGGAATCCCCGAATCGTTATGCCAGATCCCGTCGGGATTGCGCGCATCGATTGCATCCACATACTTCCGCATTGCCTGCCAGTTCTCGTCGATCACGCTGGTGTCGCCCGTCTGCAGCCACGACGTCCACGGAATGATCACACCCGCATCGCTCCACGCCGCCGCTACTCCCGGCGAAATGCTTGCGGTTCCCGGCGCATAGATTCCGTAGTACGGGGTCCCCACCTGCGTCCCGCGCAGATCCGCCGCAAACTTCCGCGTAAACGCCGCGAGCCCCGCGTTGTACGACGCCGCACGCCAGAATACCTGCGCATCGGCCGCCCACCCCAGCCGCTCATCCCGCTGCGGACAATCCGTCGGCAGCCCCACAAAATTCGATCGCTGGCCCCACAAAATATTGCTCCACAACTTGTTGATCATTGCGTTGCCGGTCTTCAATTTCGCGGTAAAGTTGAAGTCCGTGTGTAACACCTGCGCAAAAACACCATGCACGTCTGAGGCATTCTTCACTCCCGTGATCTCGATGTAGCGGAACCCGTGAAAAGTGAAATGCGGAACCAGTACATCGGTTGCGAGACCCGAAAGAATGAAGTGATCCGTTGCCTTCGCCGTTCTCAGGTTCTCCGTGTACAACGTCCCATCAGGATTCAGCGCCTCACCCACCCGCACCTGTACGTCTGTGCCTGCCGCCCCCGATACAGCAAGCTTCTCTACGCCCGCCATATTCTGCCCGAAGTCGTAAATGAAAATCCCCGGCTTCGGCTCGGTCTTCTTCACAACCGAAAGCGCTTGATCGATGCCAATCGACGGAAGCGCCTGCGCCTCGATCTTGATCTCCTTCGGATGAATGATCTCCACGGGCGTTCCCGCTTCTACACCATCACCCGTCCTGTTAAACGTCCGATACAGTTCACGCAGATCCTGCGTCTCCCCGTCATACAGTTCTGAGTGCTCGATGAATGACGTGTCCGCCTTCCAGTTCGCATCCGTCTCCGCCCATTCCACTTTCCCGTCCGCGTATTCAATGCGCAACTGCGCCCGCAGCGCCGGAGGAGTATCGCCATAGTTATTCGGCTGCTGCAGCCATTCCAGCGACGTCGAATACCATCCCGGCGCCAGCAGCGCTTGGAGCCGGTTCTGTCCGCTCTTCACAATGTCTGTAATGTCGTACGTCTGGTACAAAACGCGTTCGCGATAATCGGTCCACCCCGGAGCCATCCGCGGCTGGGTCTCTGGTCCGACCGGTGAATCATTCAGATAAAGCTCATACGTCCCCAACGCCGTGGCATACAGCCTTGCTGACTTGATCTGTTGCCCTGCATCAAATGACTTCCACAGCACCTTCACGCTGTCCGGAATCCACGGCTGCAGCACCGGATGCTCCTCCGGCCCCTTCGCCTGCACCCACACCGTCGCGTTCTTCCAGCCAGTATCATCGAAGTCTTTCTTCTCCCAACCCTCAGCGGAAGAGACGGCGCTTTTCCATGTCCCGTCGCTCCCAAACTCCGCCGCGCTCCCATCCTTATAGAGGAACACCACCGTCGCGATCATCGGAGGAGCATCCTTGCGTCTCTTCTCACCGTATTTGTCGATGTAGTGCACGCTCTCGATGGCTATCGTGTTCCGTCCCTCTACCATCCGCGCAGTCACATCCGCGCGCACAAATTTCTTCCATGGCAAATGGTGATATGGAGGATACGCAGCAGCCGTCATCACCCGCTCGCCATTCACCCACGCCGCAACCGTGTCCTCGCCCGTAGCAAACAACACCGCCCGCTCCACGGGCTTCCCCGCGGTCACAACCGTGCGATATGCATATCTCTGTTCGCTATTCGGCGTCGCGCTCCCCGGCACAACATCAGGATTTGCAATCCACATCGACGGCGCTTTTCGAACTGCAGCCTCTTCCGCTGTCTCCCACCCGATCCAGGCTCCGCGCCAGCCCTGGCTGAGCAGTCCCGTCTCCCACCACTGCGCCTCGCTGGCCGGATACCCCTTTCCATCCGAGCCCCACGTCTCCACGCGCCACCAATACCGCGTACTCGGCTTCACCGCCGGTCCCGCATACTTCACGTTCAGCGACTGCCCTGACGAAACCTCGCCGCTGTCCCACACATCCGCCTTGCCGTCTGTCAGCAAGTCCGTCCGCGTCGCCACCAGCACGCGATATGCCGTCTGACGCGCCCCGCGCGTCGCGTCCTCGAGTTGCCACGAAAACCGAGGCGTCGCATCGTCAATCCCCAGCGGCTCGCGCATATCGTCCACCTGCAGATGCACCGGCCCCACCCTTTCCCCTTGTCCGTACATCGCCAGCGAACCCGCCGCACAAATCCCCATCCACATCCAACTCAATCGCCGCATGCGCTCCCGCTCCCTGATTTCGAAGAACCCGCAAGTATATCCGCCGACCACCATCTCGCGTAAATCGCTCAATTCCCTGCGGTTTTCTCTGCATGCATGCGATCCGGTTTCCGTCGTCCCTCGACTCAACGCGAAGCTTCATCACAGGATGATGTATCGACGATCACGGACACGTGTGACAATCCCGCGCAATTTTGATTAAACGCCTGTTTCCGTTCCGTAAACGTTTTGACCTGCACACCTCAGGAAACAGCGCAACTACATCAGCTTTAAGACTCACAACTTCTTTTGGGGAGGCGCCCATGCGGCACTCGTTCAGACTTGGTCTAGCTTTCGTGTATTTTCTATTCACCCTTGGCGTCGCGGTCCTCGCCGCTGGCACAGCGTACGGACAAGCAAGCACTTCGGCAGGCGCGATCCAGGGAACCATTTCCGACCCCAATGGGGCGGTTCTGCCGGGATCTACGGTCGCTCTGACCAATCTCGACACGAGCGCCCGCAAAGTTCTCACAACAGACTCAGCCGGATTTTATAGCATCGCATCCCTCGTTCCGGGCAGATATCAGTTGGTGGTCAGTGCAGAGAATTTCGCGAAGGTTTCCACCACCCTGACCGTGCAGATCGGCACCGTGACGAACGGCGATCTCAAGCTCAAAATCGGAAAAACAAGCGAGCAGGTCATCGTCAGCACAGACACGCTGCAAGTCAATACCTCGCAGTCCACCGTAGAAGGCGTGCTCACTTCGCAACAAATCGACAACTTGCCCATCAGCGGACGCAACTTTCTCGATCTCTCGCAGCTGGAACCGGGCGTTCAGCTGCAAAGCGGCGAAACCTTTGATCCCACCAAGGCCGGCTACTCCTCCATCTCGTTCAATGGCGTGAATGGCCGCACCGCCCGCATTCTTCTCGACGGTCAGGACATTTCCGACGAGACCGTCGGCACCACCACGCTGAACGTGAGCCAGGGGTCGATCGAAGAATTCCAGATGAGCCGTTCGTCCCTCGATATTTCCAACGAACTCACGAGTTCCGGAGCGGTTACCGTGAGCACACGGGGGGGCTCGAACAGCTTCCATGGGTTGGGATTCGGCCTGTTCCGCGACGAGCGGTCCGGTGCCGCAGCGGGGCCCGATGCCACCAACTATCCCTTCCAGCGCAACCAGATGGGTGGCCGGCTCGGCGGACCAATCCTCAAGGACAAGCTCTTCTTCTTCGGAAGCGCGGAGCGCGTGAAGCAAGACTCCTTCAACGCCGTATCTGTCCTCGCCCCGTTCACGGCCCTCAACGGCGGTTACGACGCGCCATTCCGTGACAACTACTATGTAAGCCGCGAAGACTACAACGCCCCCAAGGGCATTCATCTCTTCTTCCGCGTCGCCTATGAGGACAACCTCGACGATGCAACGTATAACTACGGATACTCGCGCTACGGTAACAAGGACAATACTCCCGCGTTTGCGGGCGGTGCGGACTTCGTGACCGGGAAATTCTCGCACAGCATTCGCTACAGCTATTTGAAATTCCACAACTTGATCGCGGATGAAACCGGATCAGGTGTGCCAAATGTCGCGCCTGGCGTGGAACTCTTCATCTCGGACGTTGTCACCGGCCCCAACCTTCTGGCTCCTCAGCAAACCTATCAATCTGACAAGCAGGTTCGATACGACGCAGGGCTCACGCTCAAAGCGCACGTCTTCAATTTTGGCGTTAGCGTGAACCGGATCCTCGGTGGCGGATTTGCAAGCTTCTTTGGATTTGCGCCTCAGGATCAAGGAAACTTCTCGGCCGGTCCGGTCGGTATTGGCGGTAGCGGAAATGCCAGCGACCCAACGGCCTATACAACCGCTTACATCTTCATGGGGAACGGCGAAGGCTTCAACACAGAGACGGCCTCTTTCGGCTATCCCGCAGGCGGCCAAGGCGACTGGCGCATGGGACTCTATTTCGGCGATACCTGGAAGCTCAGACAGAAGCTCACGGTCAACTATGGCGTCCGCTACTCCCACGACACAGGCCGCAGCGACTCCGATCTGGCTCCGATTCCCTGCTCCGATGCCGTTGCCGCATGGGGCGCCGCTTCCCCTTGCAGCACCGGCAATCTGCTTGATGCCCTGGAGCAGGGTTTGGGCTCCCGAATCAATCAGCCAAATGAAGACTTTGGCCCGAAAGCAGGCTTTGCCTACGATCTCAAGGGAAACGGAAAGACTGTTATCCGCGGCGGTATGGGGCTTTATTATGAGAACAACATCTTCAATAACATCCTTTTCGACCGCCCAGCGCGCTTGAAGAGCGGCCTGTTCTGGGGCAACGAGTATCTCTCATCCGGAACCAGCAGCTTCAAGATGCCCGACGGCTCGGTCTTCTCGCAATTCAGCGACGGAACCACTTTGAGTTCGCTATGGGGAGACGCCATCAGCGTGGCCGCACCGTACTTTGGCCAGTTGCAGAGCCTCTATCAGGCCAACACCAAAAAGGTGGGGCCGGTCGGCAACGCCAACTATGTTGCAAACTCACTTTCTGAAGGACCGAATGGCGACTCACTCTACGCGCCAGACTTCCGCACCGGACGCTCGGTCCAATTCAATATTGGTGTCCAGCGCGAGGTCTGGAAGGGTGGAGTTGCGTCTGCGGATTACGTCCGCAACGTAGGCCTGCATATTCAACAGTCGCTCGATAAGAACCATGTCGGCGATGTGAAATACCTCAACGCGAATGCTGCGGCGAATGCAATTGCGAGCACTCTGTCGCAGTGCGGGGTAAACACCATCGATCAGGCAATCACAGCCTGCCCTGGCCTGCACACAGACCCGAATTCGGGCGCAGTGAGCGGGGCGACAATCACCGATTTCGCTGTCAACGGCCTCGATTCCGGAAAAGCATATCTATCTGGAGCACCTGCAGCCGCCGTCAGCCTCACAGCGGATACGGGTGCGGCGTTTGCCGGATCGAATCCAGCGTTCGGTCAGATGAGTTTCAATTATCCGTTGGGTCGCTCGGTGTACAACGGACTCCAGACCAACCTGCGCCAGAGCGCACGGGTTCCGATCTATGGTTTGAAGGCATCCAATTTCGAAGTCTCTTACACGCTGTCACGCTTCGTCAGTTCAGGCGGTGCCGATCAGAACTTTACCCCCGCGTCGGTCGACAACAACAATCCGCTGAAATGGATCGGACCCGCGGGAACGGATCGCACCCACCAACTCTCTTACGGCGGCACATTCGAGTGGAGAGGCGGCATCATGGCGAACATCATTGGCCACTACTACTCCGCGCTACCAACAACTCTTACTTTGAACACCCCCAATGGAGCAAATGGGGCCGGTGAGATCTTCAGCTCCGACCTCACCGGAGACGGCACAACAGGCGATATCCTGCCTGATTACAAATCAGGCGCCTTTATGCGTTCAGTCAGTCCTGGCAAACTGAGCAGCGTCATTGCCAATTACAATGCAAGCGGAGCGGGAAAGTTGACCCCGGCGGGCCAGGCCCTGACTTCGACCAACAATCCAACCACCAATGCCCCGCTCTTCACAGCGGCGGAACTCTCGGAATTGGGTGCCGTGACGAGGACCATTGCTGCACCTCCGACGAACAATGTCGGAAATGGAAGCCTGCGCACGTTCGACCTCACACTGAGTCGTCAGTTCAAGTGGGCGCGCCTTGGTGAAGGCTTCGCGCTCGAACCCAGCTTCAGCGCATTCAACCTGTTCAATATGTCTAACTATGGGAACCTAACTGGCGCCCTCGACACGACCAACATCCCGGGATCCGCCAACGGTACCGATAGCTCGTATTCCGATGCAGACCAGTATGGTCGGAATGCACTCCGCACGGGAAACGGCTCGGGCGTCTTCAGCCAGGGAGCTGCACGCGTCCTGGAATATGGCTTGAAGATTAAATTCTGACCAGTCCAAACGCGGTGCTTTGGGTCTTCCGGCAAAATTCAGGCCAGAGGCCCAAGCCCCGTTTTTTGTTGAGCGATTCCGGCATCAAATCCCACGGTTCACTTGTGCGGCAAAGTCGGGCTTTTGCAATCAGAAAAAACGAGTAATTGTCCGAGTGATCGCTAGTCTAATTCCTGATTCACTGCCTCTATCCCACCGCCCGCCGTAGCTCCGCCTGTTTCGTTTTGATCGTGATCGTCGCCGGCGTGAGGTTGGCGCCGTCCCAGCCGTCCTTGTGCGCTTCAATCTGGATCTCGCCGGGCTCTTTCGTCGCCTGCACGATCACCTGTGCAAGGCCGTTGAAGAGAGAGCGTTTCGGAGCCTTGTCGCTCTCCTGGCAGTTGGGATCACCATTGCCAACACCGATCAGCGCGCCGTTCCCCGTAATCTTGAACGCGATACGATTGTTCGCGATCGGCACCAGCTGTCCTTCCTTGTCCAGGCCTTCCACCTTGATCACCGCAACGTCCTCGCCATCGGCATTGATCTCGGTGCGATCCGCCGTCAGTCGAATTGTCGCGGCCGGCCCGGTTGTCTCGCGCTTGTCGGTCAGCACTACCTTGCCATCTTTGCTGCCGCGCGCTTCAAGCGTACCCGGCTCGTAGCGCACCTTCCACTCGACATGGCCAAGATGAGGAACCTTCTGGCTGCCGAGACTCTTGCCGTTCACGAACAGCTCCACCTCATCCAGATTCGAGTACACCCACACTGGAATCTCGTCGCCTTCCCTGCCCGTCCAGTTCCAGTGCGGAAACACATGCACCACTGGATCCTTGCCCCACCAGGCCTTGTAGTAGTAGAAGTTGTCCTTCGGAAACCCGCACATGTCCACGATGCCGAACTGCGAGTTAATCGACGGCCAACCGTAAGGAGTCGGCTCGCCGCGATAATCAAACCCCGTCCACGCAAAGCCGCCTGCTTCCCACTCGCGCGTGCCGTAGAACTTCCACCACTCTTCCGCGGTCTCGCCCCACGGAACGACGCCGTCGTAGGAGTTCACCGTGTTGCGCAGCGGATCCGACGCGTAAATACCGCGCGTTCCAATCGCACTCGAAGTCTCCGATCCATAGATCGGCCGGTTCGGATGTTCCTGATGATATTTGTCTGGTAGTTTCAAATCGTAATTGAATCCAATAATGTCAAAGGCGTCCGAAACGCCTTGTTCGTTGTTTCCATTCACCGCAGCCGAAACGACGCGCGTCGGATCGAGTTCGTGGCACAGCCGCACCATGTCGGCGGCGATGCGAGCGCCTTGCTCGGCCATCGGCCCCTGCAGTTGGTTCTCCTCGTTCCCAACAGACCACAAAATGATCGACGGCGAGTTGCGATAGCGTTTCACCATTGTTTCCAGTTGCGCCATTCCCTCAGGATTCGAACTCATCTGCCGCGTCTCGCACATCATCATCATGCCCGTGCGATCGCAAGCTTCCACCCACTCCGGCGTCGGCATGTTGTGCGATGTGCGCACCGCGTTCCCGCCCATCTCGCGCAGCACTGCAAGCCGGAACCACTGCAACGCATCCGGCACCGCCGCGCCGACACCCCCATGGTCCTGATGGTTGCACGTGCCTTGAATCTTCACGGACTTGCCATTCAGAAAAAAGCCTTTGTCCGCCGTGAACTTCGCTGTACGTACACCAAAGCTCACGCGCTCGGCATCACGCGGTTTGCCACTAGACTCCACCGTCACGATCGCCTGATAAAGATTCGGCTCCTCTACGGACCACAGCGTCGGACTGGATAGCTTGGCAGTTGCAGTGAAATTTACCGAGCCGTCGACTGCCGATCGATTGCGCCGGAGCTTCGGCAGTAGCGACGGTCTTTCCCGCAGCATCCAGAATCTGCCATCTCACCGTGGCCGATTCAACCTGGTCACCTTCGTTCTTCACGATCGTCCCGACGGTCAGTGCAGCGGAGTTGCCGTTCAGTTCGGACCGGACATAGCTCTCCCACTTGCCCAGATGCAGAGCGTCCGTCTTACTAAGCCAGACGTGGCGATAGATGCCCGCGCCCTCGTAAAACCAGCCGTCGCCGAAACTGGCGTCCACGCGCGCAACGATATAGTTCTTCTTGCCGTACGCGAGGAAGTCACTGAGATCGAATTGAAACGGAGCGTAGCCGTTGTCGTTGCGACCGATGAAGCATCCATTCACAAACACCAGGACGTCTCTGAAGGCACCATCGAACTCAACCGAGATGCGGCGACCCTTGTCGCTCTCTGGAATATCGAAAGAACGCCGGTACCAACCAACGCTGGTCTCCGGATAACGCCGTCCGAGCGGCTTGAATCCATGCGAGTTCTGCACTTCGTCGCGAACAAAGGGCAATTCAACCGCCCAGTCGTGCGGCAGATTCAGTGTGCGCCATTTCGAGTCGTCAAACTTCGCCTTTGCAAATTCAAAGTCACCCGTCTTCGCAAAGTCGCCCTGGCCGTTGCCGAAGCCAAGATCCTTCGCGGGATCTGCGCCGTTGCCGAAGGTAAACTTCCAGCCGAAATCGAAAAGCAGATGCTCGCGCGGTGCAACGGCAGCCAAAGCTTCGGCAGAAGCCGGTCCGGGATAGCCCGCCATCAACGCGGCCGTTCTTCCCCAGGCCGAACGCGTCACCATTGAAGAAGCTGAGAGTGCCAGTCCTGAATACAGCAGGTCACGCCGAGAGATACCAGACATAGACACAATCCTCTTTCCTAAGCTCCAACGAAGTTCAATGCGGATTTCAAAGCGGAACTATAAATCACTCCAGCTCTACAAGTAAACGATTTCATTTCTCACACCGATTGAGAACGCTCGTCCGACATTGGGCTCTTTCGCTGCGTCTCAGCGCAAGAGTCCACTGTGATAAATTCAAGTAGAGCCGCTTGCTCAGGAGAGATGGCCGAGTGGTTGAAGGCGCACGCTTGGAAAGCGTGTTTAGGGGAAACTCTAACGTGGGTTCGAATCCCACTCTCTCCGCCAGCCCCCCTTCCAATACAGCTTCGCCATAGTTCACGGTACTCCACTGTCCTATGCTGATGTTGTTCTTCATCATGCTCCTCGGTAAACTCAATTTGAAGTCGAGCCAATGCTCTCACGCTTGTAGCAGTCCTACGACCTCCTCGATGCCGGAATTGCGAAGGCAAGTCCGATTCGGCTCGCGCTATGCGAGCTATAGTCGCTGCTGCACTTTCGAGGGGAGCGGATATGGATATGGAAAGATACTTCGGCGCGCTGTCACTTACGCTGCTGCTGGCAGTGGTCCTGATCAGGGTGCGACTCATGAGACGCAAAGGCATACAGGCGATGCACTTTGGAAATATCGACAAGACGGATTTCCTTATTCCGCCGTTCGCCTTGTTTTACTTTTACATCGTATTCGCCGCCGCGTTCGATTGGCCCACGGTCGCCAGGCATCGATTCTTTCAGTCGGAACTAGCCTCTTGGGCAGGGGTGCTCTGCTGTTTCGCTGGATTAGTTCTGTTATTCCTGAGCTTGGTATCTTTTGGCAAAAGTTTCCGAGTCGGTATTGATCAGGATCGTCCGGATAAGCTGGTGACAACCGGGGTCTTTGGCTTTAGCCGCAATCCAATGTATGTCGCGTTCTGGTTTGTCCTGCTTGGGCAATTCCTGCTGTTCTCGAACTTGATTCCGCTCGTCTATTTGGCCGCCGCGACGTGGTTGTTTCACCGCCAGGTGCTGCGCGAAGAAGACTTCATGCGACGGCGTTACGGACGGGAGTATTCCGGCTACTGCGACCGAGTGAGAAGGTATCTCTAACCCGAAGGCAATGCTGCCATAAAATGAAACAGAATGTTTGTCTTTCCAGACAGTGACGTCTACGATCCAGACGGATCGGAAGAGTTGCTGGCATGTTTGACGAAGCCCGAGACCTACGTCGATTTTGCGTCGGAGTATTACGAGAAGATATCGGACATCAATGTTGTTCGGAAGATATACGCTCACGACCCCCTTCGCCGCTTATGGTCGCCGAATTGAATCTACAAGCAGACGGGGAGAGCATATCGAAGGATGCCGAAGAGATTCACTATCCGATTGCTTAAAGAAGATTTCCTCTCACCGGTTCGATGGTGACTGACACTGGAACGGACGGCGTTTGCTGTTTTTCGGCAGGATCGTGGGGCAACCGTTACTCCTCAGTAGTCATTATGTAGTGACCGGCCCGCTGCGGACGCCTGCAAACCAACTCAGGCACCGTTAGGAAGGGTGACTGGTTAGCAACCGGAGAGCCCGCGTTGCCCTCCAGACTGGACCCAAAGCGCCCAAGGCGGCTGCGAGCGACGTGTATAGCATTAAGTTGAATCTGTTTGAAGATATTGAAAGCAACATCCATGCACCGCAGCCAAATAAGCAGAATAGAAGCGCGGCGGTCATCATCGAGTAGCGCAGCTTTTCTTTTGCTCGGGCAATTCGCAATTCGTCGTCACTGGGAACGCTCCGAAGCTTCTTTATGCCTTGCAACTGGTGCCATTCATATCTGGTCCACTCTGCGCAGTAAGCGACCAGCGCAACGTAAAACAAAACGGCAGCCCAGATCAGGGTTGGGTTGCTCATCGCAAGAAAGCCAAGCTTTGGACGCTCTGTAATCGGACCGATAACTAGAATCCATGCGAACACGAGGGAGCGCACAAGATGGATGCGCCACGCGCGGTTCGCTGCCATCTGGAGCTCTTCCAGCTGCATGTCGTCCTCCTACTGCTTGTCTCTCTTATTCATAATAGGCGATTCTAAGTCACAATCCAGCGAGTCAATGAATTGCGGATGTATTGTCGGCGATTGGGAAGTAACCCCGATTTTTTGCGGTTGCTTCTTTATTGGCGGGGACTCGCTCAAAACTTCCGATTTTTTGCTGCCAGCCGCCCGCCCGATTGACGATTTGATGTCAACTGACCTCTCACGCGTGCCGCGCCTTCTCAATCAATGCCATCACTTGATCCCATGCCACGGGCCCTTGGTGCATCGCATATACCTTATCCACCGTCAGCTTCTCGCGTGTCACTACCTGTGCGACTTCACTCATCAGTTCCGGGTCATACAGGCTGCCGTCGTCGTTTAGCGCAAGCGTGTCGCTCGCATAGAGCAGGTGATGCTCCGGAAAGTAAACCATGTATTGTCGCTCGGTCGATGCTCCGCGTAATGGGTACAATTCCATGCGATTTGCGCCACTCCCAATCTCTTCTTTCTTCGACAAAATCATCCATCGGGGAGTTTTGGAGATCTTCGCGCTCTCAAGCGCATCGGGGTTCAATGTGTGCGGTGCGCTAACCATCCTGTCAAGCAGTGGCCGATTCAGATCGAGAATGAAAACGGGAAGCCCCTGGGCCACAGCCGTCCGCACCCCTCCGGTATGGGGCCACGAATCCGATGTCGACAAAACCGCCTTGATGGGCATCCCCGGGTAGCGTTTTCTGGCTTCCTCAATCACTCCTTGCGTGTACAACCCGGAAATCGGCGCTTCCAGAATCACGATACCGTCGGGTTCCTTTACGATGGTCGAGTTCCAGGCCCCAGGGAAAAGGTCGATCCCCGACGCTAGTGCCGTATCCGTCTTGACCTTAAATGGCCGGTTCCAGCCCGCCAGATGCTCGCTCTGTTTTGCTGCCGCGGGATCCATGGCAAATGCCTTGTCGTCGATCGCAACATTGAATTCAATGTTCAGCGCCTGCTCTGAACTCCAGACCACCCCGTTTCGCTCTTCCACGAGATTCGTGGGAAAGCTGATGCCCTGTACGACCTTCCAATTGTCGAAGTAGATTCGCTGCTTCACGTCGCCCCAGAAGTACCAGAAATCCTGAAACTCCTGCGTGGTCTCAACCGCATCCGGAAGATGGTTAAAGGGATTCAGAAGCAGACGAACCGGAACACGCTTCCAGGTAAAAGCAACCACTGCGTGAGAACTCTCTCGCACAGTCTCCGGCCCCTCAAAGTGCAGGTCAGGAGCACCCTCGGCAGTCAGCAAAACGCGCGCTGGCCCCAACGCCAGTCTCTCGCGGGCTGCGTCCTGCGTCTCCAGCCCGCAGGGTGAATCACCACTCTTTGAGTGGTACACACCGCCTTCAGGGCCCACAATCACCGTCGCCTCGGAGTCCGGCTGATTCAGGTCGGACTCGGGCCACGTCACTTTCGCTTCTGCAAGGGTTCGCTGGCCCGCCAGATCCATTGTCACAACGTCGCGCTCATACGACGTGATGAATGGTGCCTGCCGATAGGACTGTTCCATCAGCAGCGTATGGCTAACTGTCTGCAGTCGAACGCTCTTCAGCGTCTCCAGCCGATCACGGCCACCCATCGCTTCCAGCGCAACCCCCACACATTGCTGCGGGCTCAAATGGTCGCAGCCCGGAACACCTGCGGTCTGTCCGCCTTTCTGAGCGCTCACGGCAATCCATGAACCTGTAATGAGGAAGAGAACCATCCAGGCTTTTCGCATTCATTGGCCTCCATCAGTTCTTCTGTGAAAATGCAGAATAACCGTAGGACGCACTCCAGCGAAGAACGTCGTCTTGCTCGGGCGCGCATTCTTCGTGCAAATAGCGGTCCGAGATTTCTGGCTGGGTTGTTTGAATGCTAAGTCGAGGAGGAGCACGAGGGGTGTTACAAAGGCTGAACTCAGCCGTGAGGCTGATTCAGAGAACTACCCACGGAGGCTCCTCGAGACTTTATGTACTACATCGGACTTGATGTTCACATGAAGCCATTTGGTCAGAGGTAGATGAGAATCATGGAAGAGCGGCGCAGTCGATCACCAGGGAAGAATCGTCGCCTGGTCCGATTACCTCGTCGACACTGCCATCGGAGCTTACTGGAGCGAACCCGGAAGTGGAAAGCAAGCGGCGATGAACTGCCGAGCGATCTCATTTATCCAATCCCAAATATCCGCACGCACTTCCAGCTCGCTGAGAGCGCCGTGCCCCGCGCGTGGTGGCGCTCTGTTGGGCATTCCTTCAACGGATTTGCCGTCGAGTCGTTCGTGGATGAGTAGCTCATGCTGCAGGAGCGGATCCATATCAGTTTCGCCGGCGTCTGCTTCAGTTGCCCCAGATTCCCAAACAGAAGCCCTCCTCCGAGGACCGTCCCTTCGAACCCCAGCGCCTGATCGCGGTTCTCGATCTCGCCGCAAAACAGAGCGATTGGGGCAAGCCGTTGGGACCGAACCGCGGACGCGGCATCGCGTGTACATCGGCGTACGCATATCTTGCGCAGGTAGCCGAAGTCACTGTTGAGCACGACACTATTCACGTAGACCGCTTGGTGATGGCATGCGATTGCGGACAGATCATCAATCCGACCGGCGCGCGCTCTCAACTGGAGGGCGGTGCCGTTTTCACCCTGAGCTCAATTCTCAAGGAATTCATCACCATCAAAAACGGTGCCGTTGAACAGCAGAATTTTGACGACTACACGTCTTGCGCTTTCCTGAAACACCCAAACTCGAAACCTGGTTCATCGAGAGCCATGCCGATCCACACGGTCTCGGCGAAGCCGCCGTAGGTCTCACCGGCCCCGCGGTTGCGAACGCCATGCCGCGACCGGGAAGCGCCTTCACCGAATGCCATTCCGCATGGATGAGTCAACGTCGACGGCTTGACTCTGTCATCAGACTTGTTGGAGCAAACGGCTTGAACCTGCACAGCCAAGCGGTCAGAGCCGAATCCAGGCCACTTGGACGCCCTCAATGAGTTGGAAAACGACACTGGATTCCGGGCCATAAGCCAAAGATCCCCTTGACAGCATACCAACTACTCGGTACGCTATATTTCGACCAGATGGTACCTGACATGAAGATAGCCACAGCAAGGCACGAGTCGAAAACCAGATTTCTGCAGGCTGCTCTTCAGGTGATTCGCGGCAAGGGATATACAGCCACAACAGTAGAGGACGTTTGCGAGGCGGCAGGGCTGACGAAGGGAAGCTTCTTCCACCATTTTGATAGCAAGGAGGAGCTGGCTCTGGCTGCGGCCGATTATTGGACGGAAGGCACGGCTGCGCTATTTGCTTCCGCGCCCTACCATGCTCGAGCCGACGCGCTGCAGCGGTTGTTGGCCTATGTGGACTTTCGTAAGGCGCTGCTGACGGGAGAATTACCCGACTATACCTGCCTGGCGGGGACGATGGTGCAGGAGGTCTACGACACGCACCCGGCGATCCGCGAGGCTTGCAATCGGAGCATTAGTGGGCACGCGGAAACGCTGGAGCCGGATATCGCCGAGGCTATGCGGAAACACGGCGTGACTGGCGAGTGGACGGCACGGGGCCTGGCACTGTACATCCAGGCGGTACTTCAGGGATCGTTCATTTTGGCCAAGGCGAAGGGTGGCCCCGCGGTGGCTGCGGAGTGCATCGATCACCTGCGGCGCTATATCGAGATGCTGTTTCAGCAGGCGGAAAGCACGGCTTAGTTTGACTTATGGTCAACTTTGTTGGTGTCGGAATTCGAAGGCATTCTGGAGAGGGAGAATCGCATGCGAAATTCGGTAACGATCTTCGTTTTTGTATTCCTGGCCCTGGTAGTTCCGGGAGGCATCCGAACAGGCCCAAGCCCAGCCGGATCCCTATCCCGCCATGGCTCCTCTCGATCAATACCTGATGCCGAAGGACGCGGAGATTGCGCTGGCGCGCAGCGCGGCACCGGCCTCTATCGCGGACGAGGCCGCGTCATGGTACTGGAACAGCAGGGATATACGACCGCCGTGCAGGGGAAGAACGGCTTCCTCTGTTATGTGGAGCGATCCTGGGCCAAGGACACGGATGCTCCCGATTTCTGGAATCCCAAGATGCGCGCCCCCAATTGCTTCAATGCCGTGGCGGCCGGCAGCATTTCGCCGATCTATCTGATGAAGACCCGGCTTGTGCTGGCAGGCAAATCGAAGGCGGAGATCGCACAGGCAATCGCGGCGGCGCTGGATAAAGGGGAGCTGCCGGCGCTGGCGCCAGGAGGCATGTGCTACATGATGTCGAAGGAGCAATACCTCAACGATGAGGCCCACAGCTGGCACCCGCACCTGATGTTCTATGCTGCGGGCGATGTGGCGAAAAGCTGGGGGGCGAATCTGCCAGGCTCGCCGATGATCGCAGTCAATGATCCGCAGACAAGAGTGACGACTTTCATGGTCGTGGTGCACAGCTGGTCGGACGGGACACCGGGCCCGCCGATCGAGCACTGACCCCCAACCGGAATCGAATTGCTGATGTATGTCAGAGAACCACCAGGAAGTCTTTCGATGAGCAAGCATCACTACCAAGCGCTTTCTAACAGGAAATCGTTCGTGACTATGAGCAACACGGAAGATCTGATTCACGCGCGTTTACCTCGCGTCTTTCGAAACGCAGACCCATTCGAAACTCAGGATGGCGCGCAGATGAAGCCTGCCGTGATTGACCGCGGGGAAATACCGTTTCAGAGAGTTCGAGGCTATGGGACGGTACACAAACCAGCAAATGGATCCCCGCAGACCAACAAGCTTCGCCACAAGCCCGAAGCGGGTGGGTCATCGGAAGCCCGGTTCGGCGCGTTCTGGCTTCGATACTTGTCTGGACTGCCATCGGCTGGATTTTCTCGCTGGCGGACCTTGACAGCGGACACTACGAATACTCTCTGCGCCTGAACCTATTAGGTTTCTCGGCCTGGGGCTTCCTGGCTCCTTTGGTTCTTGCGCTCGACCGACGACTGCCGTTCTCAGGAAAGCAACTTGGCAGGAGGGTCGGTGCACATTTCGCTGCGAGCGCCCTCTTGACATTGGTCTATCTTTGCATCTTCACGACGATGCGGGCCCTTTGGCCGTTGTGCCATGGAGTGCGCTGCGCCCTTCGCAACTCTTCGCACTTGGGAACCTTGGCTGGTTTCTGTGGAGTTGGTTTATCTGCTGTCTAATCGTCGGCGCGGTGCTCGGCTATCGATACTACGAGCGCTACATTTCGAGCGAGCTGCATGTTGAAAAACTGGAGCACAACTTCGCCGAATCGCGTCTCAACTCGTTGCGCATGCAACTCGATCCTCACTTCCTGTTCAACGCTTTGAATACGATTTCCTCGCACGTTGAGCGCGATCCCAAGCTGACTCGCCGCATGATTGAGCACCTCGGTGATCTGCTGCGGATTTCCCTCGAATCGAAGGATAAACCCGAAGTATCCCTTGCAGAAGAACTCTGGTTCCTTGAGCACTACCTTGCCATTCAGAGGATTCGCTTCGGCGACAAACTGAGGTTTAGAACGGAGATCGCACCTGAAGTCCAGTTCGCCCAGGTACCGTCGTTCTTCATTCAGCCCCTGGTTGAAAACGCGATCCGTCACGGTATATCGTGCCGCGCCGCTGGCGGGACAGTGACGGTGAAAGCCGAGGGTGTCGATGGTCGCTTGGAGATTCATGTGCTTGACGACGGTGTAGGCTTGCCCGTTGGTTGGTCGATGAAAACCTCAGCTGGCCACGGTCTTTCAATTACCTCCGAGCGCATTGCCGGACTGCACCCAAACGGGGACAGCCGGTTCACAGTCCACGACCGCGTGGAAGGCGGTACGGTTGTCGAGATCTCCCTGCCATTGCGTGTGAATAGAGCAGAATCCGATGGCACGAAACCCTGAGCGAGCTGTCTCTGGAATCAAATGTTGAGCACAATGCTGAATGGCATCCGAGGTCCGTCGGTATCTTAACTCAGACAGTGGGCTGGTGGTCTGCAGCAATTGTGTGCACGGAATCCCTCGATCTAACCAAGCCTTGTAAACCGATGCAATGCCAGTACCCCCAGACCGAAGCTCTCTCTGATCGTCCAGCGCGGAGGCTAGCTTTTCAGTTCCGGTAGATTTATCGCCGATGCGGAGGTTTCGTAAGCACATACTCACGAAGTAGCACAAATCAGCGGTAAAGCCTGCACTTAGCTTGGCTAAGTCTCTACCCGCGGCCAGATCTCTGCACTCAAGGACGTATGTGAAGCCCGCCTCTCTCTGCGGCAAATACTCGCCAACACCGAGAAGATCGACCGATCGCTCCGCGACCAACACCGTGTCCTCTTCGACGCTCACAAGCGAATCAGCGCCGTAACAAAAGGGGTCTGAAAACCAAACAAACGGCCGGATCTCAGCGATCCGGCCGTGTCAAAAACTATAGCTTCAGGCACACCTCAGGCGCCTCCAAACCAATGAACGCCTTGGCGATTTATCGCTCGTCGAGAGCGGGTGTCATGAGGGGTGGAGATGACTCAAGCCATGGGCGGTTATCGGTAATTATCTGGCGGTATGCCCCAAGTCAGGTTGTTGGAGGTTCCTGTGTCGATTACCATGGAGTCTCTAGCTTCGAGGCTCCGAAATGAGCCCGGTTGTTTAAGTAATCTCCGATGTTCGAGCCACAAGCGGGCGGAACGAGATTGCGAGTTTCCGAATGGATCATCCCCCATACGATCCACACACAGACTTCAAGGATATGCTGCGCTTTGAGATGTTGCTCACAGAACTCTCGGCGCGCTTCGTTGAAGTCACATCGACGTCTCTGGATGACGAGATCATCAATGCCCAGCAGCAAATTGTCCAGGCATTGGATCTGGATCGCAGCACATTGACCCAACTGGAAGGAGGCGAGCGATTTGTTGTGACTCATACCTGGCACTTGCCAGGCGTCGAGCCATTTCCAGGATTTGCAGTCAAGGACTCACCGTGGATGTCGAGCACCGTGGCGCGGGGGGAGACGGTTCGCTTCGCGCGCATTGACGATCTGCCCGACGAAGCGACGCTGGAGAAAGAAGCTGCCCGGCGATTTGGGCCTTGTTCAGATGCGACATTCCCTGTGAAGGTCGGTGGGAAAGTAATTGGAGCGATCGCGTTCGGCACAGTGCACCGGGAGCGGGAGTGGCCGGATGTCATCGTCAATCGACTGCGGCTCTTTGTTGAAATGATCGGGAGTGCCATCGCTCGCACGCGAGCAGAAGAGGCAACGCGAGAAGCTCTCGATGAGGTGCGTCGCTTGCGGGACCAGCTGTACCGCGAGAGTGTATGCCGGCAGCAGGAGGTCAGAATTGTCCGTGGCCAACATCAGGGTGTGGTCGGCCAGAGCGTTGCGCTTCGGCATGTTTTGGAACAGGTTGAACAAGTGGCGGCGACCAACTCCAGTGTGCTTCTGATCGGCGAGACAGGCACGGGAAAGGAAGTGATCGCTTCCGCCATTCATGAAGTGAGCCCGCGGCGCTCGCGACCTATGGTGCGTGTGAGTTGCGCTGCGATTCCCAGAGACTCTTATCGAGAGCGAGTTGTTCGGTCGAGAGAAAGGAGCCTACACAGGCGCGCTTTCGCGGCAAGTCGGCCGTTTCGAATTGGCGGATGGCTCAACCCTGTTTCTGGACGAGATTAGCGAGTTGCCGCTCGAGGTGCAGGTAAAACTATTGCGGGTTCTGGAGCAGCGGCAGGTACAGCGTCTGGGTAGCTCAACGAGCACATCAGTGGATGTTCGGATCATAGCTGCTACAAACAAAGACTTGGAGAAGGCTATCCGCGAAGAGAAATTTCGCAGCGACCTCTACTATCGAATAAATGTGTTCCCAATCACGATTCCGCCGCTTCGGGAACGCCCCGATGACATTCCATTGTTGATCCAGTCGTTCGTGAATGAATTCGCAAAATCGTTCGGTAAGCGCATTGACTCCATTGACAATGAAAGCATCGATTCGCTGCAACGGTTCACGTGGCCTGGTAACATTCGCGAATTGCGTAATGTGGTGGAACGGGCAATGATATTGGCCAGTGGCCCAACACTTTTCATGAGCCCGCCGAGTGTTTCATCCAATGACGCAGCTGCAAGTCTGCTCCTGAGTGATACTGAGCGGGAGCATCTGCGCAGTGTACTGGAAATGACCGGCTGGCGTGTCCGCGGAAAAGACGGGGCCGCTGAGATCCTGGGTATTAAGCCGACCACTCTCGATTCAATGCTAGTAAGGCTCGGTATCACCTCCAAGGGAAAGCGTCGAACTGAGATTTGATCCGCCTCCGACCTCTCGGAGGCCCCTCCGACCTGTCGGAGTTGAATCCGTGTAGTAACACCGATTTCAGCCTTTCATGCTCGCCGTAAGCCTCTTGGCCCCAGCACATCTCGCTTCCAATCTGGTCGCCAGCAGTCCTTTGGCGCTCTGATTGCAGTTACACGTTATGTGTATCAGGTCAATTTGAGAATCGTGGCTCGACCTCGGCGCGCAGCAGAAATGGTAAAAGCGCTGCGATCCATCACGTTCGCAGCTCGAGTGGAACCTGGATTCATCTCAAGCCGGATCTACCAGGAAGTTGGCAATCCGGATTCGCTCTGTCTGGAACATGACTGGTCCAGCGAACCGGATCTGAAGTCACACATTCGTTCGAGTTGTTTCACTGACCTGCTGATGCTAATGGAAACCGCCGTCGAAACCCCAATGCTGGAGGTTCTCTCAGTTTCTGAAACACGCGGTTTAGAGTTCGTCGAAGCAGTTCGCTTCGGTCCCAACTAGTCAGAGCCGAAAAGCTTGTAGGAGCCTCATCCCGAGAGGAGAAAGTTATGTTGCAGAAAACTCGCAAGGCAGTTATGGCGATCGGACTCGGCTTCATAATGGCGCTGGCCGCATTCAGTGTCGCGGCACAAGAGGTAACGAGCGACGCCATGCCCGGAGTAGACTTCTCAAAATTCCACACGTACAAGTGGGTCACCGTGGAAGGCGCGAAGTACCCGAATCAGATTGTGGACCAGCAGATCAAGAATTCGATCGATGCCCAGTTGGCAGCGAAAGGTCTGACCAAAACGGACGGTGACAATGCGGACCTTCATGTTGCCTATCAAGTGGGGATGCAACAACAAACGCAGTGGAACGCTTACGGCATGGGCGGTCGATGGGCCGGCGGGATGGCCTCCGCCCAAAGCTCGACCATCAACATCGGAACGCTCGTGTTTGACATGTATGACCCATCGACAAAACAACTTGTCTGGACCGGCCGTGCGACCAAAACAGTGGATCCAAGCAAGAACCCGGAGAAGAATCAGAAAAACCTGGACAAAGCGATGGCCAAGCTACTGAAGAACTATCCGCACAAGCCCTAGCTCCGTAACGCACCCTGCTCACTCTGTCATGTTTGCCAGTAAGAAATGGCTTCGCTGACGCCAGGCTGCTGTGGTCGCCAGAAGGCACGGATGCGGATATGAAGATAGAGTGCAAGCCGCCAAGGCCGCGGAAGCGGGCCAACAGTAGTCCTGCCTCCGACCTCTCGGAGTCTCCTCCGGCCTGTCGGAGTTGTTCCGTTACGTCAACCTGATCCAACACCCCTTGCGCTTGCGGTAAGCCCGTAGGCGGCAGCGACTTATCCAAATGTCGCTTGTGGCCTCTGGTTGGCCCATCGATTGCGACTGTTTGCTACGTGGTTTTGGTTAACCAGAGGATGTTGAGATTCGACTGTCGAGGAGAGACACATGCATTTTACTCAGTCGTATCTGTAAGATCGCTTGTTTGTTGGTCTCGCCTTTGGCGCTGACTCTAGTAGGTGGAACGCAGCTCGGGATCAGCACCCGATACTGGATCAGGGCTGCCGCCAAGGTCAATCAATGGGAGAGATCGTTGCAACAGTGCCCACAGGCTGCGCACCGTCTTCCGTAGGCGGCATGTCCTAACTACTTGTGCGGTAATACTTGGTTTCAGCCGTCGTATGGCGCAAATGGTGTCTACCATCGCGTCGTGTCAGCTCCCTGAACTCTAATCTCATGGAAATCAAGATTCATTTCCTGCGAGAGCCTCAAAGCACACACGAATTACCGGAAGATCCTTTGTGGCTGAAGGAGTAGAGATTCCAAAAACTCATCGGCGACCGCGCTCAACACGAGACCGGTCCCGCTAGGCGGGTGGGCCGTCGTAGATGATGTGGAGCAGTTGTTATGAGTGCAGAAGGTGGAACGCTAAAACAGAGAGCCATTCACGAGCTCAAAGAATTTCTTCTGATCTCGCTTTATCTCTGGGTGGTATTCGGGATGTTTGTGCTGTACAAGTCTGTCATCCTTGCCAGCGTGGGACACCATGAGGTCGATTTCGTCGCGAATGGTTTCGCGCTCATCAACGCGCTGGTGCTCGCAAAGTTCATGCTAATTGCGCGCGCATTTCACCTGGGAGATCAGGCGAACGATGCGCCTCTCATCTATCCAACTCTCTTGAAGTCCGTACTTTTTGCCGTGGTGCTCGGATGTTTCAAGATTCTGGAGGATGCCGCTGTCGGCTACTTTCATGGCAAGTCTTTCTCGGACAGCATTTCCGATCTTGGCGGGGGCTCGTTGAAGGCGATTCTGGTTCTGGTCGGGATCCTCTTCGTGACTCTCATTCCTTTGGTTGCAGTCGGCGAGCTGAACAGGGTTCTTCACGAGGGAAATTTGAAGCAGCTGTTTTTCCACCATCGTGATGCAGAGATGTCCCGCGAACCGCAAAGGCGCTGATTGGGGCGGAATATCTCGGTTCTCGAATCGCATCAAGCCAAAGTGGAACAGATCAGGGGAGGACATTATGAGAAACGGATCATCGAAACGGATCAGGCTCTCTCTCGCATTCTTTTGGCTTTCGGCGAGCGCGGCGTCTGTGTGGCTGCTCTCGGCTCAGAATCCGGAAATGCAACAGAAGATCGCCGAGGTGAAAGCGGCCGCGGCCATGAACAAGCAGGCTCTTGGGCAATACACATGGGTCGAGCAGGACACGATCATCCTGAAGGGCGAGCAGAAGAAGCAGGAGCAATTCCAAGTTCGTCTTGGACCTGACGGCAAGGCGCAAAAAACTCCGCTCGATCCACAGGCGCCAGAGGCAAGCGGCGGGCACGAGGGACGCCTGAAGAAGCACATCGTCGAAAAGAAGAAAGAGGAATATAAGGAGTACGCCGATCAGATCAGGGAACTGATTCGGCAATATCTCCCACCGGATAAGGATGCGCTTGAGCAGGCCCGCCAGAAGGGAAACATCATGGTGGGAGCGGAACCAAGTTCACCGGGACAGTATCGCGCGGTGATTTCCAACTACATCAAGCAGGGCGACAAGATGACTCTGGTGATGGATGGGACTCAGAAGAACATCGTACGCCTGTCAATCGCAACGTATCTGGACGATCCGAAGGATGCGGTCAATGTGGACGCCGTGTTCAGCCCTATTCCCGACGGCCCTAATCACGTGTCATCTGCAACGATCAACGGAGTCAGCAAGCAGCTCACCATTTCGGTCCAGAACAGCAACTACCAGAAGCTCTAGATACAGCGCGCAAGCCATCAGACCACCGGCACGCCGGCTTCGCCTCGTTGCCAGCACGACCATCTATGCCAGATATCTCCCTTCACCGCCGCGAAAGTTCGACGGCGTCTGAACGCTGGACAAACGACCGGCAAAACCCGTGAAGAAATTGATTGGCCCGCATGAACTCTATTCGCAGGCGATTTGATATATCGTCGTGCGATGACTAAGGCTTTCGTCAGCTCAAAGGAGGAGCTTAACGATATGACACGGAAACACATTAGTCGCGCCATTATGTTCGGGACGGCTCTGCTCGTCGGAGCGTCCGCGTCAGCCCGAGACAGGTTCGAGGCCTTCGGTGATTATTCCTATCTGCATTTCAGTCCCACGATCGGCGGTGTCCCTGCCCGCAGCTTCAACGGAGGAGGCGGTGGAGTTGCCCTGAACTTTGCCAAGCTCTTTCAAATCAAGGCTGATTTTCAGGGTTATGGAAGCACAACGCTCACGAAGGTTGTTCCCGTGACTGTGATTCTGCCTGGAGGCGGGGTCATTCCGGCGGGAATCTATTCATCTTCGGCAAGTATGTTTACCTATTTGTTTGGACCCGTAGTACGCATTCCTCTCCCGGTAGTGAAGCCTTTCGGAGAAATACTGTTCGGCGGATCGAATACCGCTGCCTACACCAACCTGGAGCAGGCAATCATTGCAGGCGGGGGAACTATCGGCATTTCGCCCAATCAGCACCCGTTCACTATGGCGGTCGGCGGTGGCATAGATATCTCGGTTTCTCGCAGACTTTCAATTCGACGGCGAATTGGATTATGTGCTGACCAGATACTCGAACCCACTGACCAGTACGAACAATCAAAACAACTTTCGCTTTCTCGCCGGTGTGATCATCAAGTTCTGACTCCGGAAGCAGTGGTGCAGCAAACCATCTGGACCCGAAGCCGAAGTAACGCATCCAATCGCTCATGCTGATGACGGTCCCCCCTTCGATTTGCCTTCATCGCAGAGCGCCTGAGTGAATGCGCCGGTCTGCTCCCGGATCGGCGATGTCGTAAACGCGGGGCGCGGTTGCCAACCCGGCAGCTGCGCCGACGCCATGGGGCTGCTGCCCTCTAAGGTCAGGCCCTACGGAATCGCAACAATCGCAGAAAGCATGCGAGCACCCAAGGCCGAATGAGGTATGAAATGCCACAAAATCAGGAATCCACCAGGCTTAAAGACGCACGCAACCCCAATACTCCATGGAAAAAATGGGGCCCGTACCTCAGCGAGCGGCAGTGGGGTACAGTTCGTGAAGACTACAGCCCCGGTGGAGACGCCTGGGACTACTTCACGCACGATCAGGCACGGTCGCGCGCGTATCACTGGGGCGAAGATGGCCTGGCCGGCATCAGCGACGATAAGCAGCTTCTGTGCTTCAGTCTGGCTCTGTGGAACGGCAAGGATCCAATCCTCAAGGAGCGCGCGTTTGGCCTGACGAATAGCGAGGCCAATCATGGCGAAGACGTCAAGGAGTATTACTTCTATCTCGACAGCACGCCAACGCACTCGTACATGAAATACCTGTACAAGTATCCACAGACCGAATTTCCATATCTCAATCTGATTGAAACGAGCAGGGGTCGCAACCGCGGAGACTTCGAGTACGAGCTTTTGGATACGGGCGTCTTCAAGGACGATCGTTATTTCGACATTTTTGTGGAATATGCCAAACAGGATCCAGAAGACCTTCTCATTCAAATCACCATCGCTAATCGCGGGCCTGATCCGGCTACATTGCATGTCCTTCCGACTCTGTGGTTTCGTAATGTCTGGACCTGGTGGCCAGGTACACAAAAGCCCTTGCTGAAGCAGGTCTCTGGTCAGAAAGGCATGAATGCTATTGCGGTGTCACACGCAGATTTGGGTGAGCGGTATCTCTACTGCGACGGGGATGCCACTCTGCTGTTCACTGAAAACGAGACAAACAACGAGCGCGTCTTTGGGAAGCCCAACGCCTCTCCGTACGTCAAAGACGGAATCAACAACTTCGTGGTCCAGGGAAACCAAAACGCCGTCAACCCGGACAGGACGGGAACGAAGTGTTCCGCGCATTACCAGTTGAATGTTGCTGCCGGGAAGACATCCACGATTCGTCTGCGCCTTACCAATCTTGCTCCCAATGCCGTCGGCGATCCTTTCAAGACTTTCGGTTCAATCATGCAGACGCGGCAAGCTGAAGCAGATGAGTTCTACAAGTCCGTTACTCCGCCACGCGTCAGCGCGGGTGAGGCACTCGTTATGCGGCAGGCGCTGGCCGGAATGCTCTGGTCCAAGCAGTTCTTCTTTTTCGATGTCGATAAATGGCTCGAAGAACACGGCGTCGACGCGAAGAAGCCAGGCGCACCCCATATGCGAAACAGTGAGTGGTATCACATGCTCAATCAAAACATTATTTCGATGCCCGACAAATGGGAGTATCCCTGGTATGCAGCCTGGGACCTGGCATTCCATACTGTCGCGCTCTCCACCGTCGATACGGATTTCGCGAAGGAGCAGCTCGACCTGATGTTGCAGTCGTCCTTTCTGCATCCCACGGGCCAGATTCCAGCCTACGAGTGGAATTTCAGCGACGTCAATCCGCCTGTCCACGCCTGGGCCACGATCTTTAATTACCGCACAGAACAGGCCCTGTCGGGAAAAGGAGATCTCGAATTTCTCAAACGCTCCTTTGCGAAACTGATGCTGAATTTCAGTTGGTGGGTCAATCGTAAAGACCGCTCAGGCAAGAACCTGTTTGAAGGCGGCTTCCTGGGACTGGACAATATCGGCGTCTTTGACCGCAGTTCGCCACTGCCCACCGGCGGCTACCTCGAGCAGGCAGATGGTACCGCATGGGTCTCAATGTTCTCGCAGAATATGTTTGAAATCGCCGTGGAACTGGCATCTCACGACAGTCTGTATGAAGACATGGCTATAAAGTTTGCTGAGCATTTCATTTGGATTGCGAACTCCATGAATCAGGCCGGCTCACGGGGAATGTGGGACGACGAGGATGGTTTCTACTACGACGTGCTCCGCCTCCCCGATGGCAATTCCGAGCGGCTCAAGGTGCGCTCCATGGTGGGCCTCCTCCCGTTGTGCGCCACGACCGTGATCGAACCATGGCAGCGCGAACGAATTCCTCGTGCGATGAACGCACTGCTGGAACTCGTGAAGCGTATGCCAGAGCTTCGCAACAGCATTCATCCAACCGGCCCTGGGCATCTTGGGTATGGAGAGCGCGGTATCGCTGCGCTCGTGAATCCAGACCGGCTGCGTCGCATTCTTTCGCGCATGCTCGACGAGAACGAGTTCCTCAGTCCTTACGGCATTCGAGCTCTCTCCCGCTACCATAAGGACCATCCCTATGTCATCCAGGTCAATGGCAGGGATTACTCCGTGGACTACTTGCCGGCGGAATCGAATACCGGCATGTTCGGAGGCAATTCCAATTGGCGAGGCCCCATATGGATGCCGGTGAACGCGCTCTTGATCCGTGCACTGTTGTCCTATTACCTCTACTACGGCGACAGTTTCAAGGTCGAGTGTCCCACCGGCTCGGGCAAGATGATGAACCTGTTCCAGGTAGCCAGGGAAATCTCCAACAGGCTTACGCGAATCTTTCTGCCCGATGAGATGGGCCGGCGACCCGTCTACGGAGGGACCGAGAAGTTCCAGACCGACCCCAACTGGAAGGATTACTTGCTCTTCTTCGAGTACTTCCACGGAGATAACGGCGCGGGGCTGGGAGCCAGCCACCAGACCGGATGGACAGGCGTCGTCGCGAAATTGATTGAGCTTTTTGGTCGTCTTGACGAGCGCCAGATATTGGAACTCGGGAAAGAAGCTGGCTTTGCGAGACCGCCAACTGCCGCAAGCGACAAGAAGCAGCCGACAGCCGCTTAGCGATCGGCTACTCCTGCTCCGCTTCAGAACGCCCATGATTCGCGACATGTCCGGCGTCAAGGCGCGCCGGACAGGGCCGGATCAGATGATGGCTGATGCTCGCCGTGGCCGCTTCGATGTTCTTGGTGTGGGCGTGCGACCGCATGGCCCGGTCCACCAGGCACCTACTCGAAGTGCTCGACGAACTCAAGCGAATCGGAGTCGAGTTCGTTAGCTTCCGGGAGAACCTCGACACAGCCTGCCCACTGGGCCGCGCGATCGTGGTCATCATCGGCGCCATCGCCGAGTTGGAAAGATCGCTCATCGTCGAAGGCTGCTTTATCCCCAAAGGGCATTGTGGACTCACTGAGTTCGGAGTGCCCCCGCGCACGCGCTGTAGGTGATCGTCTGCTGCTCCGGCATGCTAACCGCGCAGGTGCCGGTCGTGTATCCTCCGGCGCCGCAAATCACGATGAACACTGAACAAATACACAGCTCGAATGCACGGTTCAAACAGATTTCAAACCAGCAGAAATGCAAATCCCGAAGAAATCCGCTATAGTACTTCGAATTTCAACGAGTTCCCAGGCGTTGACTGGACCTATTGAGCGTACCGCCAGCGCATAGTCAGGTCAACGCTGCTTGCGGAGATAACACCACCTTGAAAAAAATGGCCCTTCAAATACCCTCCAGAGATTTGTGTTCCATCCGCATACTTCATTTCCACTCGAGAATTATCCTTCGGATGGGTATCTGGCTTCCTGGGGTTGAACTTGCGCCATTCACTCTTCATGTATTGATATTAGCAGCCGTCGTCCCCTTTGGAACTTCTTGAAAATTGTGGCCGCAGTCGAGCGCGACAAGGACCCGGTGAAGAAGTAGTTTCCCTGAATTATCCGGCAAAGCCAACACGGCGTTGGTTCAGGTCCTGAGTAATGCGGCAAGGAGGCTCGCAGTGCACCACAACAGAGCAGCGAATGCTGCCCGGGGTCTTAGATGACCAACGTCCCGGATATGCGAAGCCGGGTATGGACAGTGCCGAATTTCTGGCGCAGGTGCGGCAGAAAGCGCCGGACACGGTGCGGATGCTGCTGACCGGACATGCGGACCTGAATGCAGCGATCAGTGCGGTGAACGAAGGCAAAATCTTCTGTTATCTGACCAAGCCATGCGAAAAGAAAGTTCTTGCGGGAGCTATCGGGAGTTGTCTCGAGCAGGATCGTATGCGGTCGGACGAAAGAAAACTTCTGAGGAGGGCCCGGCATGCGGCGGATAGCAACGGTGAGCAGGATCTTGGCACCGCATCCACGAGCCCGGCAGACTTGCCTGGCCAAGCCGAGGGCATGGGCCATCTCACGCCAGTCTGCGGAACGGACCGCAAAAGTGTCGTAGCTTTATTCAAGCTTCCGCTCTTTCAAATGGTCGAACAGCGATATGGAAGGGAAACAGCTGGCGAGTATTTGAAGAGAGAGCGGAGTACTTGATCAAGATCCTTTCATGTGACGACTGGATCTATCACTGGAGATGCGATGCATTACTTGCGATCATGAGACGACAGGCCCAGGCTTCGGATGTGCGCGAAGAGATCTCGATATTGCTGTCAGAGAAGCGCGAGCATGTGCTGACAATCGACGAGCACAGCAAGACTTTTAGCGGAAAAACGACATGTGACGTGTTGCCCGCGGCGGAGTTTGCAGGAGTCGACGAGTTGTTGGAGGCCCTTGTGGATCGGGAAATCGAAGGGCGCGTAGTCTCCTAATGGCATATTGTTCTCTGCAGCTTGCTGAGCCTGAAGTGACGCTGAAAGACGAATCCGATCTCTCTCCGCCAGATACTTCGGCTCCAGCAGGGTAGTCCTTCACGAAAAGGTCAATGTGATTCGAATGGTCTTATTGGATAGTCGTTTGTGGCGTGCTTGGAGCAAGACCCCGGGAGCGACGAAGAAATTGTTCGAATGCCGCGCGGTCGAATCTCTGATCCTCTATAGTTTCGCCAGCATTCAGGTCGACATATCCTGATTCAACAAACTCGCAGCCGACCCCTTCTTCACCCCAGCGAATTACCTTCGATTCAACCCGGACGATGTCCTCGGTGTTTGATTCGCGTTTCTCCGTCTGCAGTGTCATCACGATACGCGTTCCGGGGAGCCAGCGCTCCTCAGTGAGCAAATACAACCCACTTCCGCTCACGTTGCCGAGCTGGTAGGCCTGCGGGGCCCCTCCGGTCCAATAATAGGCAACAAGCCCCGGCACAGGCAGGCGTTCACCACGACGGCGATCGGTGAAAGCAGGTTCAGGGAACAGCCAGCGCAGAAGCCGGAGCTTCAGCGAAGGCTTTTCATCAACTTCAGGTTTGACGGCGGCCTCTTCATGATTGAGCACCTGCGCCTCTGATGCTGGAAGTCCGATGTTCTTCGCGCATTGAAACGCATCATCACGGTCAGCTTGCGGCGGCATGTCATCGAAACCTGCGAGAGCTTCACTGTTCCTGCAGATCCTGAACCGATCTCCTCTTTGGATGTTGATCGCAGCGAGGGTGTGCGCCGGGAGTATGAGCGCGCTGGCAGGTGTTTTGCTTAGCGGCTCAAATTCCGCTTCGGTGAAGTTCTCGGCGTACTCCAGTACTCTGCAGTTTTCGTCGAGATAGATCACATCGAATCGCGAGAGACGCGGGCCCGGGGGAATGCCTCGGAATGGATTCAACCAGAGTCCGTCTTCTGAAACGTCGGAAAGGCCCTTCACAATTGCCGCAAAGGGCTGCTTAACGGTATCAACGAATCCAATCTGCACACCGATCGCGCTCTGACGTGTCCGGTCGCAGGCGCACAGCTTCTGAGTGCCCATACTCCTCTTTCCGAGGGAAGCTGCCGACCGCAGTAAAAACCAGGGATTTGCGTTTAGCTTAGCAGAAGTCTCCCATGCTGAACGGGCACTAAATAGTTCCGATTGGATACACAGTAGTAACAAGCGAAGCATCGTGAGGCTCATGGACCACGATGGATGCGACTCGGCGAAGCTGCCTGCCGCGCAAAGGATGTGGTTTCCTTGTGGTAGGATTCGCGCGAGGTGCTTTGCCCATTGCATGAGACGTCTCTTCCTGTGGTTCACAGTTATTTTGTGCGCATCGATCGCCCAGCAGCTACGTTCGCAGCCGTCGTTCGCCGGAGAGCGGCCAGAACGCGAGACCTATCTGAAGCTGGCCGTAGAAGTTGACAAGGCCTTGCACCAGGACGTTCTTGACGTATGGTTTCCCCGTTCGTTGGATGCCAAGCACGGCGGCTTTCATTCGCATTTCGCACGCGACTGGCGTGAGATGCCAAGTGACGGTAAATTCTCAGTCTTTCAGGGACGCATGACCTGGGTTGCCGCGCAGGTGGTGTTGCGCGAACCTGCGCTTCAAGATCAATACATTCCGATCGTGCGCCACGGCGTCGATTTTCTCGCCGACGTAATGTGGGACAAGCAGGACGGCGGCTTCTTCTGGGGATTGGACGACGAGGGCAAAATCACTTCCGCATTTGGCGACGAGAAAGAACTGTACGGCATTGGCTTCTGCATTTACGGAGCCGCAGCCGCGTACCAGGCAACCAAAGACCCCAAGGCACTCGAAACCGCAAAGAATGGATTCTTATGGGCAGACAAGCGCGCACATGACTCCGTGAACGGCGGGTATTTTGAATGGCTCGCTCGCGATGGAACACGGATTGTGCCACACGTTCCTAATGGAACTGCGGCAACTAACCCGATCGGACCCATCAACTATAAGTCGATGAACACACATATTCACTTGCTGGAGGCGTTCACTCAGCTCTACGAGGTCTGGCCCGATCCGACTCTACGTTCCCGTCTTGAAGAGTTGCTGGCAATCGTCCGAGACAAGATTTGCGTCGAGCCTGGCGTCATGAATTTCTACTTCACAAATGCCTGGCAGCCGATTCCTGATCATGATTCCTACGGACACGATGTTGAGACGGCCTACCTGATACTCGAGACCGATGAGGTGCTTCACAAGAAAGCCGACGAAAAGACCGAGCGCATGGCCAGGATGCTCGTCGATCACGCACTCGCCTATGGCTGGGATCGCCAGAATGGCGGTTTTTTTCGCGAAGGCACCGCGTTCGGCAAAGCCGAAGACACCATGAAGGAGTGGTGGGTGCAGGTGGAAGGTCTGAACGCCCTGCTGATGATGCACGAACGCTACGGAAAACAGGACAGCGTGTACTTCCAGCGATTCCTGGAACAATGGGCGTTCATCCACAACCACACCATCGATCGGCAGTATCACGGCGATTTCAACCTGACCACGGCCGACGGCACGCCTGTCACCGAAGACAAAGGTTCAATCTGGAAAGCCGCATATCATGACGGACGGGCCTTCTGGAACGTCAGAGATCGCCTGCGCAAACTGGCCGCCGAGCCGTAGCGGATTTATTGACGATGAGATCGATTCCCGCACCGCGCTATGCCCTGTTTGGACTTTCGCTCGCGCAACCACCTATACTACCGAACGATTGGGGCATGGAATGTCAGTAAGAACCATCATCGAGCCATTTCGAATCAAAAGTGTCGAGCCGATCCGCTGGACTACGCGCGCACAGCGCGAGGAATTGTTGAAAGCCGCACACTACAACCTGTTTCTGCTGCATGCCGATGATGTCCTAATCGATCTGCTTACCGACTCAGGAACCGGCGCGATGTCGACACATCAGTGGGCCGCCGTGATGGAAGGCGACGAAAGCTACGCCGGAAGCAGGAGCTTCGACCGCTTCCGCAGCTCAATCCACGACATTGTCGAATACAAGCACGTGATTCCCACGCATCAGGGCCGGGCAGCTGAGAGGATCTTGTTTGGAGTGACGTGCAAGAAAGGTGATGTCGTCCCCAATAACACGCATTTCGACACGACCCGCGCCAATGTTGAGTTCGTCGGGGCTGAAGCGATTGACCTGCTGATTCCTGAAGGCCGTCAGCCGTCCTTGCAGTATCCATTCAAAGGCAACATGGATGTCGCCTCACTTGAATCGCTGATTACACGTGTAGGCCGCGAGCGCATTCCGCTCGTGATGCTCACGGTAACCAACAACTCCGGTGGCGGCCAGCCTGTATCGATGGAGAACGTGCGCCAGGTGAGTGCTATATGCAAGCGTCACGGCATTCCACTTTATTTTGACGCCTGCCGGTTTGCGGAAAATGCATGGTTCATCAAGCTGCGCGAACCGGGATATGCCGATAAGACTCCGAAAGAGATTGCGCAGGAGATGTTCCGATATGGCGATGGCTGCACCATGTCTGCAAAAAAAGACGGCATGGCCAATATCGGCGGTTTCCTATGCACCAGCAACGATCTTCTCGCACAGCAAGAGAAGGATCTGCTGATTCTGACCGAGGGATATCCAACCTACGGCGGTCTTGCCGGGCGCGATCTGGAAGCGATCGCGGTCGGAATCCAGGAGGCCCTGCAGGAGGATTATCTGCGCTACCGGATTGCGTCGACGGCGTATCTTGGCAACCACATTGCCGAGGCCGATGTTCCGATTGTCCAGCCACCCGGGGGCCATGCAATATATATCGACGCTCGTGCCTTTCTGCCTCACATCCCTGCCGATCAATTTCCAGGAGTGGCTTTGGCTGCGGAACTGTACCTCGAAGGCGGTGTCCGCTCTGTCGAGATCGGAACCCTGATGTTCGCCGCAGCGGCACAAATGGACTTGGTCCGTCTTGCAATGCCTCGGCGCGTGTATACGCAAAGCCACGTTGATTATCTTGTCGAGATAATCGTAGAAGTCTTCCGGAACCGCGAGAAGATACGCGGGATGCGCCTGACCTATGAAGCGCCTTTTCTACGGCACTTTACGGCTCATCTTGAGCCGGTTAAATAGCTCAATAAATTGATGAATTAATTCTTGTAAATAGTATAATTATTTAGCTTATACATACGATATGAACGAGATTTAGTGGCCAAAGCCCTTGCAGCTTCCACAAGCACGAGGGTTGACAACTGCATTCGAATTGCCTGATTCTTAAGGCGAACAAAAGGCGAATTTTGCCTTTCACGCCATGCCTTCCTCTGCCGCACTTCGCCAACAGATCGAGACCGACTTCGAGCATCGCTACCCCTCTGTGCTTACGCCTGCTGCGCGGACCACTTGCGATGTAGTTGCGACGGGTATTGCTCAGATCGACGAACTACTCGATGGCGGTCTGCCTTTAGGAGCAATCAGTGAGATTACCGGCCCTGCATCCTCGGGACGTACGAGTATTGCACTGGCGTTCCTTGCACAGCACACACAGGATGGAAATGTCTGCGCATGGATCGACGCGAACGATGCACTGGATCCTGAATCAGCGGCAGCAAATGGAATAAGCCTGAAACATCTTCTGTGGGTCCGATGCAGAAATGTACTTGTCGAAAAATCCTCCCCCGGATTAAGAAATAGAACCTTCGCAAAAAAGCAGCCTTGGACACGCCTCGATCAGGCAATACGCGCCACGGATCAGTTGTTGCAGGCCGGTGGCTATGCAGCCATCGTCCTTGATCTGGCGGATGAAGCGATCGAACATTGCCAGCGTATTCCGCTGGCAACATGGTTCAGATACCGGCAGGCGGCCGACCGCACCCGTTGCAGCCTGATCGTGTTGGGTAAAGCCCCATATGCCCAGTCGAGTGCTGCTGTTGTTCTGGAGTGCTTGCCAGAACGCGTCGATGCTGCCTCCGAAAATGTAATTCGAGGATTTCGCTATAACGCACGCCGTGGCCGCATCCGTTTTTCATCGCTTACGAACATAACCCGCAAGCCACCTGCTTCGACGTGGACGACACAAGCAGCATGGAATCCTGAACAACGTGCATGACGAATCGATCCAATTCGGTCTATGCCGCTATTCACGCGGCTGAGTTCCCCGCCCACGCAATCTTGCGTTTGAGACCGGATCTACAGTCAAAACCTGCCGTCGTACTCGATGGCATCGCGCCACAGGAACGAGTCTGCTCGCTCAATCTCCATGCGAGAAAGAGAGGTGTTGTATCGGGCATGACGCGCCTTGAAGTCGAAGAACTCACTGGAGTATGCGTATTGTCGCGATCGGTGGAAACAGAGCTTGCAGCCCGTGCCGTTCTTCTGGAGAGCGTATCAAAGTTTTCGCCTCGCATCGAGGAAACACATGCGTCCAACGCATGCGGATTCGTATTGGATATCTCCGGTACTGAACGGTTATTCGGGCCGCCCGCGACCCTGGCGCAAAGCCTACGAAATGCGATGCTCTCTGCGGGATTTCGCGCATCGGTATCTGTAAGCCACAACTTCCATACAGCACGGATCAATGCCGAATTCACACGAGGCATTACGGTTATACCAAGCGGACGAGAAGCAGCGGCTCTAGCCGCGATGACCATTGCAGCATTACGTCTTGAGGAGCAGCATTACGAAACATTTGCACTCTGGGGAATTGGCACACTGGGTGAGCTGGCAGAATTACCGGAGGAAGATCTGATCTCACGTCTCGGGCAGCATACAAAGCAGTGGCTCAAGCTTTCGCGCGGCACAGCAGAACATCCATTCCAGCCCATCGAAGCCAAGTTCGAATTAAAGGAACACATTGAATTCGAAACACATGTCGAGCAGCTCGATTCCCTGCTCTTATCGCTGCCAGCATGATCAACAATCTAGTGTCGCGTGCAACGGGCCGAGCTCTCTCTTTGGCAACTCTGACGGTTCAGATGTCTCTTGAGAAATCTCTCACCTGATGAGCGAGTAATTCGCCCGGCCATTCCCAGCAATGATCGTAAGTTCCTATTGAAACTGTTGCAACTTGAGATTGCCGCACATCCTCCACAAGCAGCCATAGCATCGCTAACATTGAGAGCCGAAGCCGGGAACAAAGCAAGGTGCAGCTTGGTCTTTTCGCGCCACAGACGCCGGAACCATCGCGACTGGATGTCACGCTAGCCCGGCTCAGAGCACTAGTTGGCGACGATCGTGTCGGCTCCCCAGTACTGAAGGACACACATCGTAGTGGCAGCTTCGCAATGGAGCACTTCGCAATACCTAATCAATCAAATCTTAGGCGCGATCCGACGTCGAGATTATCGCTGCGTCGCATGCGGCCGCCGCACCCTCTGCGTGTACAAATCCATTTGCAAAGCCAGTTTCATTTCGCGACGGTGCAGATCGCTATGATGTGCAGGTTGCTTACGGTCCATGGCACTCAAGCGGCTGCTGGTGGTCCATTAATAAATGGGATATGGACGCAGTGGGATGTGATCGCACTGTCATACCTTGGCGAAACCATCGGATGCCAGATCGCATATATCCGAATAATCAATGGCTACTGGATGCCTTTTATGATTGATGGCCAGGGCATAAACATCTGTGATCGGACAGCTAGCGATCATTGCGACGAATATATCGAGCTCCATGCTTCAAGTGCATTCAGTTTCCTCGGTGGTGCTTCGGAGCCAGAATCATTCGTCGAGCGCGCCGTGGAACTCGAGAATGCCTGCGATGGCGCTGGCCGATAGAAATGGCATCTATGGATCTCTACGCTTCCACACCTCTGCAAAACGGTACAAAGCGAAAGTCATATTGGTGCAGAGATCGCTGTTTCATCTTTCGGCAAGAGGCTTGTTCCTGCCGAGTGGCTTCCACACCACTGCCCAGATGAACCTCCGCGCATCGTTTTACTCTGTGCATCGCAGGTTGGATATCAGAATCTTTGCCAATTGATCACTCGCTTCAAGATGCGTGAGTCCACTAAGGCTGAGGCGCAGCAACTTTTTATTTCGAAGAATTCTCATCTGGCTTTAATGCCTTACCGGGTGGTGAAGAGGTTCACTCGCAGCGGCACTCAATGGTGGAGGTG
>CAWBCZ010000005.1:0-202034 GCA_963787435.1 uncultured Acidobacteriaceae bacterium | reverse complement strand
GGCTACTCGGTAATCAATACTTGTCTATCTCGTTTGGATCCGCGGTGCAGCCGGATGTGAAGGACGACGGGATGATCCAGAGCGAACCGCCGCTGGAGATGGCTGACCTTCTGAAGAAGACGAACGGCATTCTCGATGGCAGCCAAAAGACGATCGAGAATGCGGCACTGGCGACGGGGCATTTGAACTCGGTGAGCGCGAAGATTGATGCGGGACAGGGCACCGTCGGGGCGCTGGTGAACGATAAGCAACTCTACAACAACCTGGCGCAGACAACGACGACACTGCAATCAACAATGGTCGAGGCCCAGAATATGGCTCAACAGACTTTCAGGAAAACATGGAAGCTCTGAAACACAACTTCCTGTTGAGCGGCTATTTTAAGAAGCGCGGATACGAAGATGCTTCCGATCTGAGTGCAAATCAGATTAGCGGACTGCCGCAGGGCGCGCCGGTGAAAGCATTTACGTACACGACGAACCAGCTTTTCGATGGCCGTGATTCGGCGAAGCTGAAAAGTCAAAAGTCGCTGAATGCCGGCGGCGAGTTTCTCGCGCAGAATCAATTCGGGTTTGCGGTCGTCGTGGTTTCAACGGGCATGGAAGGCGACGCGCAGAAGGACCTGGTGCTGACCGAGGCGAGGGTAATTGTCATTCGCAAGTACCTGGTGGAGAATTTTGGATTCGATGACGCGCAGTTGAAGACATTCGGTATGGGAAAACGGACAGGCGCAAGCATGGGCGTTGACGGAGATTCGGGGATCCATTCAGATCCTGGTCTTTCCGGAAGGAACGGAAATCCCGACGTCAAAGCCGGAGCCGACGTCTGACTCAGGGATGCCGCGTGTGGACCATTCGGCGCAGGCGACTGCTGCGGCTACTGTAAGGCCTTAGCTCGGAATGCGATGAGAACGAAGCTGGGGTATGGTCGCAGGCGGGTATTGCTTTCGCGATTGGATTGTAGCCTGTCATTGGCTTTTTCCGAATCCGTCCGATGAATGAGGCCGCGGTTTTGCGGATGCTGAATTTAGCAACGTCCTCGACAATCGAGCGCCACTTTTAGAATGACGATGGCGAAGAGTGGGCTTCCGCAACGGCCCTAAATGAGCGACCTGCTGGTGGTGAATTGTTGTATCACTCCCTACGCAATCGAAATGTGAGTTACAGGGTGGTAGGAGCAAAGATGCTTGGAACCATATTGATTGTGATCCTGGTGTTGGCGCTGTTTGGGGCGCTGCCGAGATGGTCGCACAGCCGAAACTGGCGATATTTTCCAACTGGAGGACTTGGGTTGGTTTTGTTGATTGTTATCGTGCTTCTGGTCCTTGGCCGAATCTGAATATTAAGCATTCTTTGGGGCAGCGGCACGCGAACCGAGAGAGGCGTATCCTTAAGGCAGTGGCTAGTTCTCGCCTCCTCGCCTTTGGCATTCCTAGCGTCGCACCGGAAGCACCGTCAATCACGCAACCGAACGACAGGAGATGCCGTGAATATCATCAGGAACATCGATGTGAAGGCTTACTTCGCGGCACGCCATCGTAGAAGCACACCGCTCTTCGCCTCTTTTCGCTCGGTATCCGCACGTGTGGAATGGTGAAGCCGCATCGGTCTTCCTCGGGTTTGGATGCATCCTGCCAGACCGCCTGATCCGTTCTCAGGCCGATGGGCGCGAACTGGGGCCTTGTGGAAGAGATTTCTGCGCCCGTCTTCGATACGATGATCCGCCAGGCAGCGTGGCACTTCATGTGGATGAAGGGTGCAAGTTCCCGAAAGGGATTTGCCTCGAAAGAAGAAGAGGCGACTCATCATGCTTTGATCCACGCTCTCGACGGAGTGGGGAAGCGATTCAACGGGGCTGAACTTGAGTCCGTGAAGGTGAAGAAGCATTTCGGCCTCTATTTCTCGACCGTTACCTTGCAGCCCCGGCAGATTCAGCAGCAGACACCCTTGGATGTTGCTGACGGAAGTTCCTTGGGACATTCCCAGCAGTTTAGGTGACTGTCGCGCTCCCCGGGAATGAGGAATATACGATCCGCCGAATGAAGCACCGCGTAAATTAGTGCGCGCACGAGTGCAGCATCGAAAGCAGGCATGATGTCGTCATCTAGATGAGCTTACCGAATCGATCAGAGCACCGTTCCTTGAACTGATGCGTTGCAAGTCTGTTAGCCGCCTGTCGACTTCCTTTGCCGAACGCGGATCGCCTTATCGGAAACTATCTTCCACGAGAATGCGGAATAGCCACCTTCACGACTGACTTGTGCACAGCCCTTGCCACCGAATACGGAGAAGGACGCCTGTTTGCAATTCCCGTAAACGATCCGGATTCAGCCTACAGTTATCCCGAGCAGTACGTCTCGAATCGACCAGGAAGACCTTGCTTCCTACGACGGGCGGCGGATTTTGAATTTCAACGGCAATGATCTCGTTTGTCTGCAGCATGAATTGGCATCTCGGTGGCAGCGCGGGGCGTTACATTCTGACGTTGCTTCGCAAATTGAAGATGCCGTTGGCTACGACTTGCATACCGTACTTCGTGAGCCGGACGCGGATCAGCGTAATGTACTCGAGGAGATCGCTCAGCTTTCCGATCGCATGGTGGTCATGAGCGAGCTGGCAGCGCAACTTCTGAGAGACGTCTATTCGGTTCCTGGCGGGAAGATTGATGTAATCCCCCATGGGGTACCAGACCTGCCATTCATGGATCCGAACTATTTCAAAGACAAGTTCGGCACCGAAGGTAGATCCGTTCTGCTTACCTTCGGTCTCCTGTCCCCGAACAAGGGAATTGAAAATGTAATTCGAGCGCTGCCTGAAATTCTGTTGCGCCATCCGAAAGTCGTCTACATCGTTTCAGGAGTGACGCACCCGCATATCCGGCGACGCGAAGGCGAGCGTTATCGGGAAGAGTTGCAAGCGCTGGCGGCTCAGCTTGGGGTGAGCGATCATCTGATTCTGAACAATCGCTTTGTAAGTGCTGAAGAACTGGTTGAGCATGTAGGTGCCGCAGACATTTACATCACGCCCTATCGGCAGGAAGCGCAGGTTGTTTCCGGCACCCTCGCCATTGCCCTTGGTGCAGGTAAGGCGATTATCTCTACGCCCTACTGGCATGCGAAGGAGTTGCTGGCGGAAAAGCGAGGAGTAATTGTTCCCTTCGAGAGCCCGGACGCCATAGCCCAAGCGGTGATCGCGTTGCTGGAAAACGATGCCGAGCGTCATGCGATGCGGAAGCGCGCCTATTTGCATTCCCGCAGCACAACCTGGCAGAAAACGGCACGAGCATACATGGCGAGCTTTCAAAGGGCTAGGTTTGAGCGCACGTTACAGCCGAGACCTGCCCAATCGGATGATCACTTGTCGGACCCGGCGGATTGTCTTCCCGTGCTGAATACGCGACACCTCTTGACTATGACGGATGACACCGGCATGTTGCAGCATGCAATCTTCTCTGTGCCCAACACGCGCGAGGGATACACGACTGACGACAATGCACGCGCGCTCGTGGTGTCGACACGGCTGGATGAGTGCCATGGCTATGAAGACAAACAGGAGCACATCAACCTTTCTCGCCGATATCTCGCGTTTCTATGGCTTGCATTTCATCCCGATACCGGGAGGTTCAGAAATTTCCTTGGCTACGACCGCAAATGGCTAGAGGATGTCGGCTCAGAAGATAGCCATGGTCGCGCGTTGTGGGCTTTGGGATCGGTTCTAGGCCACTCGCAGAATGCCGGACTGCGCGGTGCGGCAGGCAGATTATTTGAAGCCGCGGCACCCGCAGCCCTTACGTTTAGCAGTCCGCGTGCGTGGGCATTCAGTGTGCTTGGCATGCAGGCATATCTGGATTGGTTCCCTGGGGATCGAGCGATCCAAGGCTCACGTAATACTCTCGCCAACCGTTTATTGGACATTTACGAACGCAGCCATTCCAAGACTTGGCAATGGTTTGAGAAGAGCCTTTCGTACTCGAATGCAAGGTTGTCACACGCGCTCATCCTTGCAGGATGGCGAAGCAATAACCAGAGGATGATCGAAGCTGGAATGGATTCTCTGAAGTGGCTCGTCGTCGAACAACATCGTGGCGATCGGGAGATATTCGTGCCCATTGGCTCAAGCGGATTCTTTGTCGAGGGAAATGAGAAAGCACGTTTCGATCAGCAACCGGTCGAGGCTTGCGCTACAGTCTCCGCCTGCCTGGAGGTATACCGTCTGACCGAAGAGAGCCAGTGGCTGGAAGAAGCCCACCGCGTATTCCGGTGGTTTCTCGGAAAGAATGACCTTCAGGTGCCACTCTATGACCCGATCACCGGGGGGTGTAGAGATGGGCTCCACCCTGACCGCGTAAATGAAAATCAGGGAGCGGAATCAACGCTCTCGTTCCTCATGGCCCTGCTTGATATGCAGGCAGCTACGGTAGCCAGTGAAAACGAACAGCAGCATGGAATGAGTGTCGCCTCTTGAATTTGGTAACTACCCCGCCTTCATCGCAGGATTCAGCCGCTCTGGAAGCACCTGGAGCAAAGGGATGTACTGAGATCCCAATCTTTACCCGCCATCCCGGCAATCCGATTCTGAGCCGGCAAGACTGGCCATATCCGATTAACAGCGTCTTTAACGCAGGGGCCGTACTCCTGCCTGACGGAGATACTCTGCTGCTTTGCCGAGTCGAAGACAGGAGCGGCCTTTCGCATCTTTGCGCAGCCCGATCCGCAAATGGAATTGATGCATGGCGAATCGATCCCAAACCCACGCTGATCGGAAATCCTTCAGAGTACCCTGAGGAAATTTGGGGAATCGAAAATCCCCGCATCACATACGTGCCGGAACTCGAGCAATATGCGGTGGCCTACACGTCTTTTGCGCGTGGCGGCCCAGGAGTCTCTCTGGCACTAACCAAAGACTTCAGAAACTTCGAGCGATTCGGAGTAATCATGTCTCCTGAAGATAAGGATGCAGCTCTGCTTCCTCGAAGGATTGACGGGCGTTGGGCTCTCATTCATCGGCCGGTGACAACGCTCGGTGCGCACATGTGGATTTCCTACTCGCCGGATTTGCGGCATTGGGGGAGCCACAAGATCATTCTTGAGGCGCGGCGTGGCGGATGGTGGGATGCGAACAAGATTGGCCTCTGTTCGCCTCCAATCGAAACTGCAAAAGGGTGGCTTGCAATCTATCACGGAGTTCGCCAGACAGCGTCGGGGAATATCTATCGCCTGGGACTGGCACTCTTCGATCTCGAATGTCCGGACAAATGCTTGCAGCGAGGCGACTCCTGGGTGTTTGGTCCAGAAGCACCTTACGAACGCGGCGGAGATGTGAACGATGTTGTGTTTCCATGCGGACAAACCATCGGCGCGGATGGAGACACCATAAACCTGTACTACGGCGTCGCCGACTCCAGCGTGGCTTTGGCCACGGGCAGCATCCAGTATCTTCTCACCTGGCTGGACGCGAATTCGAAGTCGACTCAGATAGCGAATCATTAGTGCGATGGAATGTGCGAAAGAGGAAAGCAGAGTGAGTCACACAGGCTGGCGCCGGCCCACTTGGATGCCGGAACTTCTTTGGATTAGGTGCAAATGTCCGCGTTGCAACTCTGTTCAATTCAAAGCGGCCGAGCTGCGCCCGTTCGATAGTCTGCTACAGGTGATGGGGATGCAGCCGGTTCGGTGCATGTTCTGCTGGCGCCGCTATTACTGGGTCACGTTGCGTGGAGCCCCTGCGAGTTGAATTCTCGCCAGCGAGGAGATTCTTCCGAAGCTAAGAAAGCGCCAACGATCTGTCGACGCAGTTCTTTGACCGCGTCTTGTGAATTGATATGAATTTCTTCTCCCAGATTTCTGTGCGGCACGGAACGCCGCGGATACATCAGTCGGTCCTGCCAAAGTGGCTTACGCACCTGGGAGCGCCCGGGCTGTTCTTCATTGCGGTGATCGATTCCTCTGTCATTCCTTTGCCGTTGCCGGGCAGCACTGACCTGCTATTGCTGTGGCTGGTGGCGCACAACGGCAATCCATGGTTGCTAACCTCGATGGCCATCTCAGGCAGCCTCGTGGGCGGTTATACGACATGGGACGTAGGACGCAGAGGGGGCGAGGACGCTCTTCACCGGCATGTTCCAGCCCGCATTCTCAAGCGCGTGGTAGCCTGGGTCAAACATCACCCGATTCTCGCGGTGTTTGTTCCCGCGATACTTCCGCCGCCCATTCCACTGTTGCCATTTGCGCTCGCTTCCGGCGCCTTGGGTGTCTCACGCAATCGCTTCCTCATCGTCTACGGCGCGGCTCGCACCTTGCGATACTCCCTGATTGCCTGGCTAGGTGTGGTTTATGGACGCCACGTGATCCAGATATGGTCGGGATCGCTCCAGAGGTGGTCGGCGCCGCTGCTCTGGGCGTTTGGTGGACTTCTGGTTGCCGGCGTTTGCTTCGGGATATGGAAGATCCGGGGCCTGCGCACTACCATTGCGGGAAACCAAACATCGCGAGGCAAAAGAGCTCTTGCGGGCTGAGTTGCAAGTGCCACTATTAGTCGAATTAGGCAAAAGAAGAGCGGCCGGGCAAGGATGCCCGGCCTGCGAATGGACTCAACCTGCGTTCAATTCTTCTTGTCGGGTCGATCTTGCTTGTTTTGCTGCTTCGGCTGGGGTTGCCGAGCCTGCAATGACTGTTGCTGGGCTACGTGCTTATTCGACAACTGCTGCGTCTGTTGTTGGTGTTTCTGCTCTACTTGCTGTGTCCGGGAATCGCTGGCCTTCTGCTGAGTTAACCGTTGATGCTCCGAGTCTTGCTTCTGCTGAAGACTTTGGCGTTCCTGGTTCTGCCTGGCGATCAAGTTGTCCTGCTGCTGTTGGTATTTCTTGTCAGCCTTGGCATTCCCTGAGTTTGTTGGCTCGGGGCGCGCGATAGGCGCAAGGTCATTTGGATGGACGGCCTTTCGAGCCTGATTGTTTTCTGATTGCTTCGTTAGTGGCTCGACGCGTGGCTCGACTGACGCACCGGCACCTTCCGGCCTTGATGGTTCAACTATCCGTGCGGGCTCTGCTGTTTGGCGGTCATTCACTGCCTCTGGCCTGATGGCGGCAGCGACTGGCGGTTTGCCGTGGTTGACCGATGACCGGAATTCCGGACTGATTCGCGCTGTCTGTGCATGTTTAATCTGGAGCGCTACGGGTGCAATATGTCTCTGTCTCCCTGCCGCTTCTTGTTCAGAGGTGGCTCGCGCTTCGATGCCACCGTTTCCGCCGTTGAAGCTGACGCGGCTTTCGTTCTGGCTCTTGAAGTGCGAGTCATAGACGTTGCGGTTTCTCGTGACATCCACGTTATTGTCCGAACGGTTGTAGAAGAACTGTCCGTGGTCCCAGCGTCCTCCGTCATAGCCGTCGCCCGAGTATCCGAACCCGTAGTTGATGCCTCCATAGAACCCAACCTCGGCACCCCAGTAGCCTTCGTTAAAGCGGTATCCACCGTTTTCCCAGGCCCAATAGCCCGGCGTCCACAGGAAGCCTTCTTCCGGGGCCATCACCCATTCACCGTCGACCCAGTAGTAATCGGAGACGCCATCGTCATATGCCCAATAGCCCGGGGTCCACAGATAGCCATCTCCGGGGCAAATAGGCTGCTCGTAGACGGGCAATGCGGGCGGGCCAATGGAGATGGATACCCTAAGCTGCCCAAACAAAGTGGCCGGTATGGCCAATGCAAGAAATGCTAATAGAACCCGAATCGTACGCATAGGATCCTTTTGACCGATCATCCTTCGATTACTCGCCTAGCAGTACCAATCCGAGCTGCGAGGACTGAAAGGTGACGTGTTGTACGTCATGACCAAGGCTCCCACTTAGAACGAACCAAGTCTGTGTACTAATGCTCATCTTCCCTAGATATTGCAAGTGATTCGGAGTGCGGCACATTGTGGGGATCAGTGCTTACTGAAAGGGCACCGAATCTGCAGACATAAAGAGGCGGCAAGGCTGTCTACCAAATGCAAAGCGGCGGAGCAGGTATGCTCCACCGCCTGATGCCGCAAGTGAGAATTACTTGTGATCGCCGCCAACATGTTTGCCGTCGCCTTTGTCGTGCGGCTCGCCTTGACCGCCGTGAGCGCCACCGTGTGATGTGTTACCGCGCGACGCTGCGTTGTGCGAAGCGCCATGAGATGGGCTTGAACGCGCTCCACCGGAATGGGAGGACGCTGCGTGCACATCGGCACTGGCGCCGCGTGATGCGTGTCCGCCACCTCCATTCCCGCTATAGGCAACTCGGCCAACTCCGTCATGGAATCTTCCGCCGCCATCGCCGCTGAAGCGGTGGCTTCCCCAACCGTGGCTATAGCCCCAGCCGGACCATGGACCCATGCCCACGAAGATACCGTTGTAGAAATAGCCCGATCCGTAATATCCCATCGGCGCGCAACCGTAGGGCGCATATCCGTAATAGCCGTACGAGCAAATGGGCTGAACGCCTATGTTGATGGAAATCTGCGCTTGAGCTATCGGCGTCAGAGCCAGGCCCGCGAGCAACGCTGTGGTTGAAATCAGAATCTTCATTCCCTGCATGTGTGCCCCTTCAGGGTGTCTGCGGTTCCCTTGGTTGCGTGGGATGCTCTGCTGCCGTTAAGAACTAAACAGCAACATCAGCCACCATAAGGATGTTGAAACCGTTCAGGTGTGCCCTCACGATATCCGGGGCTCTTGCAAATCTATCTATCCTTACATTCTTGACTCTAGCCGCATGCGTCGCACGAGTCTGAGCAATAGAGATCGTACGCCCAGGGGCTCCGAATCGCCATCGGCGCATGAGGAATCAAAGTGCAGGGTGGTCCGCAAGGGAAGTTGGCGTTGCGACCTTCAGTGCGGTCAGCTCAGTCAAAACGGCTTGCCAGCGTGCCGGATCCCTCCTGGTCTCGATGGGCAGTGAGAGATCGGCATAGAACGCGAGGATGTTGTTGCGTAGTTCGGGTGACGTCCCATCGAACTTCTGCGCTGTCAGCTTTGCCAACAGGCTTGCATAGGCCTCATCTGCGAGTGTGTATTCCGATGCACTGGTTTCCTTACCATCATCAAGATCGCGGTTGGGCAGGACCAGGTTGCCCGCGCGAACCTGTTCGAGCATCGCGAGATAATGATCGACCGTAGTGTCGATGCTCTTTATATACAGGTCCTCTGTTTGCGGAGTTGGGTTATCGAACCCCATTCCCTTGAAGGGGCCAACCTTCGGGAAATACCGGAAGAGCACTGAGAGTACCCTGGTGCCGAAGTCCGGCTTTGTGTATGTCTTCCCCCACTCTCGCTCGTAATCGGAGCGGGACAGGCGATAGAGGAACTTCTTTCTCGCGAAGTTAGGTGTTTCTCGCATCAGGTCTTTCTCGTGCGTCTGGAGCGCCACCTTGGTCATTTGCGGGATCAGCGTGCTGACAGAGTAGCGATAGGAACCAATCGCTAGGTCCTCATGTGCCAGCACTTCTTTCAGTTGCAGACCGTAAACGATCGCAAAAGCTCTTTCCAGCAATGGCTGCGCGACCTTGAACCCTATGAAATCGTGATATTGGTCCGACGCGTATCGATTTTTGGCGACCTGCAACGTGTCGAATCCAAATTCTGTTTTCAGATGGGCTGTTCTGTCCTGCGCATAGCGAACTGATGCTCCATATTTCGCGCGCAACTTTGGATAGCGAAGTGCAACCGCTTCGTTGACCGCCGGGTGACCGTCGATGTCCGCCGCATAGTGTGACAATGCTCCCAGTGCGAAAGCGTACTCGTTAGCATCTTTGCTCTGACGGAGCAACTCCAGAACAAAATCCCCACTCCGGACGTAATGCACCAGATCACTGAACTCCCCGCTCCCGAAGGGATAGTAGCCCAGGTCCTGGATGACTGAGCCTCCGTAGGCATATGCGTGAGCCTCTTTTAGCTGGTCTTCATTTAGATCCGGGAAGCGATGCAACAAAAGGGAGCGTATTTCTGATTTCCACGCAAGGTCCACGATCTCTTCGTGAGTAAGAACAGAGTAGGCATGCAAGGTTCTGCTGCACAAAAGCACAACGAACAAAAATGCAATTGCTCGGGCAAAGTGCGAATTCCATTTAACTGTCATATCTGAGTGTCGTTTTGTCATTTTGCGCAGCGGCTCCGACCCTTCCCGGATCGTCGCACCGACTTTATCGCGGAACACCCGAGAAATGCCCCTCGGGCACTTGGTCAGGAAGTCGCTAAGCATTGAGGAGGGAAAGAACCTCGTCGCTCAGTCCAGGATGAGGCGTCGCCGTGAAAGGTTCGGGCGTTCGGCGGTGCATTTGAGGAAGCGATCGCAAGATATGCAAGAGCGCACTCACACCGCTGCCTTTTGGGTAGAAGGCATCTGCTAGAACGCCTTCCGGTACGTCATTGCCGGAAAAGGATCCGCTTGTGGCGATCACCTGGATTGCCGGGAATAAGCGCCTGACATTCATCAGCAATTCGAATCCCGACATGCCGGGCATCACGAGATCGGAAAGAAGAATATCGGGCTTCTGGCTGCGGATTTCGCGTATTGCGGAGTGCCCATCTTCAGCAGATCGTACTGAATACCCTAACGACTCAAGGACGAGCGACATCGACGTACGAATACAGTCTTTGTCGTCCACTACTAGAACGGACTTTCCATTGGGGAGCAAGACTCACCTCAGTACCAGACTTATTTGGAGACTGGTGCGAGTGTGACATGGCGCAACTTTTCTGGCTGCTCACTTTTGACCACTACGCGGCGCCCCGCGATCTCGCGCGGCGCGCTTTCGGGCGATTGCTTGGAGCCATGGGCGAATCTTGCTTTTCTGCTTCATTGTTGGGCAACGGATCATGCAGAACGATGTTGAGTAGCGATTTGTGGACTCGGATGCGGCCGTTGTAATCGATAAAACCTAGATTGCGAAAGCGATTCATAAAGAAGCTGACGCGGGACCGAGTTGTTCCGACCATCTCCGCGAGTGTCTCCTGCGATATCTTTGGAATCATCGACTCGGGCTCGCCGGGCCTGCCAAATTCCGCCATCAAGAGGAGAATGCGTGCCAGCCGCTTTTCGCTTGAGTTGAAGAGCTGGTCCACAAGATCAGCTTGTATCCGCATACTGCGCGCCAGCAGGAACTTCAAGAACAGGTCAGAGAAGTCATGCTCTTCGTGCATCACGCGGACCATCTCTTCTCGCCTTATCTTGAGTGCTGTGCAGGCAGTGACGGCGACGGCTGTGGCCAGCCGCAGTCCGGATAGCGCGGCCAGGGACTCTTCTCCTACAAAGTCTCCGGCGGTAAGGAGAGTGATGGTGGCTTCCTTGCCGGCTGACGAAACGACCAGGACCTTTGCTCGACCCTTTTGAAGGTAGAAGATAGAGTCCGCGGGTTCTCCCTGCGAAAAGAAAGGCTCTTTCGGAAGCAGTTGAACGATTTTGCGGCCCAAGCCTGCATTTGCCAAAAAAGCCGCTGCATCGAATGTGGGCTTTTCCAGTTCAACCATGGCGATGGCTCCTTTCGGATGCGACCTCCACAAATGAGTTTGATGCTGCACCTAGTATGGCACCGGAGGGAGCGATCCCTTCAATTTTGCTCACTTCTTCCGTGATCGACAGATCGTAGTACACAAGTAGAGCGCTATTGCTCAGACAGATGCGCACAATCTGCCTACTCTGAGAAGTACCTCGTGCCCCTTATTGCGCGGAAAGCAAGCGCTGATGCGCACAAGTTATTAAGACAGCTGATCCTGACGAACATGCCCATCGCTTGAAGTGCAATACCAGGTGAGCCTCTGGCTTCGGCTGGTGGCCTTTTCGGTTGGCGCGATCGATCACAGGCATTCGGATGACCACGTTTGGACGGCCGTAATCAGCCTTGTTATGGGCGTTCTTTGCCGAAAGTGAGCAATATTGCTCAGACGTGCACCTTAAGTACAAGCGATGATGGGTAGAAAATGATGGTCAATTGCGGTTGATTTGGGAATGAATCGCCTGACCCTCAAATACCGTGTCTGTCGTTTTTGATAGCCTGCCATCATTTTGAATCGATGTACACCTGCGGGACTGCCTCGAGGGCTGACTAGTCCAACACTCACTCAAGCATTCCGCAACGAGGCACCCCATTTGATAAGCGATCACGATCCTAAGTTCAATTCTGCTTCATTCCTTGCCAATGCAGGGCTTGGCCGAACGATCGTCGAATTGAAGCCAAAGCAAACATTCTTTTGTCAGGGAGATGTTGCGGACTCTGTGTATTACCTACAGAAGGGCCGTGCGCGAGTCACCGTTGTTTCGCAGGGCGGCAAAGAAGCGACGATTACCCTTCTGTCTGCCAACGATTTTGTCGGCGAGGAGTCTCTCGCCACTATAGTTGGATTGCATCTGGCGACTGCGACTGCCGTAAACACCTGCACAGCACTAAAAATCAGCAGAAAGGAAATGGTTCGCGTGATGCATGACGAGCCCACATTCGCGGATATATTCCTCAAGTTCCTATTGGCTCGGAGTATGCGGACGCAAGCCGATCTTGTGGATCAGCTGTTCAATTCCAGCGAAAAGCGCCTCGCCCGGATCCTCTTGTTGATGGCGGAATTCGGAAAGCCCGGTGAACCGGAAATCTTCATCCCGCCGGTCACGCAGGAAACGTTGGCGGACATGATTGGGACAACGCGTTCTCGGGTCAGCTTCTTTATGAATCGCTTTCGCAAGTTAGGGTTCATCAGCTACAACGGTCGCATTCAGGTCCATAAGGCGCTGCTCAATGTGGTCCTGCTCGATCAGTTGCCTGACCACAACGCGCAGAAACCTGACATTCTACCTGTCCCGTGAGACGCCTCTGGATCGAGAGCCGCAGTTCGAGTTACGCTGCTGCGACTCTCTCGTTGGGCGACTGAACCTGAATGAGCTCGTCGAAAATGGTGCGGTACTGAACCATTGCGGTTCGTAGTTCTTCCGTGCTCGCATCAGCACGACCAGGCCGCACCGTAACAGCGTTCGCAAGCCGGTAGTTCTCCATCACGCGAGGATAGCTGACCGACAAATCGGCAGCGCGCTGGTCAAACCCGGCCACTGGCTAACCGCGGGCTTGAAGGATTGCATTAATAAGGTCGCCGGCCTCAATAACAGCTGGCTTGGGATAGTCAACAAAGCGGCCTTGCACAATTTGCCACTCGGCAACAAAGCGTTCTCGCTCGGTGGCCCCGAGGTTTCGGATTTTCATAGATTTCACGCGCATTTCCCTGTCCGCCAGCTTCGCCTCCGCCTTCTTCGAATTGCCATAGGTCACGACAGCGCGGTCGTACTGCGATCCAAAACGATCGCGAAAACCAGATGTTCTGGTTTTACGGCGTTGAAGATAGAGGCCGATGATGTTGGCGACGATTAGGAAAAGTGCAACCACGTCGACGGTCAGCTGGGTGTTCGGAGCGGGATAGAACCCACAAAGTCCATCATGAGATGTTGCACATGCAAGTTCTGGGCAGAATTGCTCACATTCTGGAGTCGATGTGGTCTTGCATGACGCCGAAAAGATTCGATGTGTCGATGGCAAAGTCCGAGCAGTTTTGAACATCTTTTGGGATCTTTCTGACTTAAAGTCGCCAAGTGTGACGCGGCCGGGAGAAGTCTTTGAAGACGCCAACCAACTCGGCTAAGAACAAGTGCCTCGTTGCATCGGAAAGCCTGCTTGCCGACATTACCCCGAGTGCGTTGGCCGTGGCCTTTCTTAGTGAACAGGTAATCTTCGCGCAAGGCGACAAGGATGGCGCGGTCTTCTACATCCGGGAAGGCACGGTAAGGCTCACAGTAACATCCAGGTTTGGAAAGCAGGCAACCCTGAGCGTCTTGAGCGCTGGGGCATTCTTTGGAGATGGCGGACTGGCTGGACAGTCATTGCGGACGAAGTCTGCAACTGCAATGACGGATTGCAAACTTTTCCAAATCGATAATCAAGCCATGATGGAGGCCCTTCATAGCAAGAGCTCACTGTCTGATCTATTCGTGAGGCATTTGGTGGCGCGTAACATTCGATATCATCAGGCTCTGGTTGAACAGCTTTTCGATCCCAGCGATAAGAGACTGGCCCGAGTCCTGCTCTTGCATGCGCATTTCGGTGAGAAGGGCGCGCCCGAGATGGTGGTCGCGAAGATCAGTCAGAGGGATCTCGCAAAAAGGGCGGATATAAGCCTGCACCGCGTCGGCTCTCTGATGAAGGATTTCAGAAAAGCTGGCTTCGTTACCAATGGCAAGAGCGGATTGCAGATTCACGCCTCACTGGTTACTGTCGTTCTCCGCAGTTAAACTCCGCGAGGAGTCGAACGAATAGAAATCCTTCTAGAAACTCGACGATTGACCGGCTTGGATTACTGGCTGCAGGGCTAGCCTGACGATATTAGGGTAATGGACTCATCGAGCCATTCAGAAGGCTTCTCGGATTAGTGACACAGAAACTTGCTGTGGTTCCAAAAAAGAAGAATGACGGCACACGTATGATACGCGTGTTCTACAGCAGCTTCGCGACTTCGCAGAATTCAGTCCCCCCGGGAGGTACGCCGGTCGATCTCCACTCGGCAATGCGGAAGTTCTACGAGAGCCGGCGCCGAAAGATGGAAGCAGAGGTTCTTTCGGAGTTTGCGGTGAATCTGATGGAGGTGGCCAAGAACCGCAGGGGAATGTAGCACTGTGGAATTGATGGACATTGAAACTCGAAGATTTGCCTGCGTAAGGCAAGCGCAACGCCTGCAGCTCTGAGGCGCTGCGCATTCCGTATGAGCATTTGAAGGAAAGTTGTGATTACAGAATGGAGTTGAGTATGCAAGTTGCGGATTGTTCCCTCGCGACGAAAAAGCGGAGGGGCTCTCCTCCGCTCCGGCAGCCGGATTAACCGGCCGCCTCGTTAGGAGGAGTATTGTTTAGACAACACGAGAGACAGTCTTCAGAAGCTGCAACAGCCACAGTTCTGCAGCCGATTCCGATTTTCAATAGATCCCAATACGCCGCGGCATCCACGGAAGAAAGCAACCCTGCGGGTGCTCGCCCCGAGGCTAGCCGGGGAACGGCACTTGAGGGGCAAGCCATATCTGGTCGTGGATCATGGCCAGAGTTCGGCGGATTTGAACCGTATGTCGATGAATCCGTCGTTGGCTTGTTCCTCGACATGGAGCCGAGACGTGTCTTGGAGTTGGCGCGTGCAGGGCAGTTGCCCGCATACCCCCTTGGCAGGACTCGTAAAAAATGGCGCTTCCGCCTGTCTGAAATCGAGGCGGATTTGAGTGCGCAACAACATCGCGTGACTGCTAAGATGCCGGTGGCAGTTCCCCGAACCAAGGAGAGGAATCGACTTGGCTAGAGGAACAGTTTCAAAGAAAAGGCGTGCCAACGGCATGACCTGGGTTTACCGCTATCAGACGACGCGTGCGGCCGATGGGATACGGGTGGAGAACACCAAGACGATCGGTTTGGTGAAGGACATCGGTGATTCCCCGGCCGCCGCTTGGCGGGAAGTGGGACGCTTGGGCCTTGACATCAACGCTAACCAAGACTCGGGCCACAGACCTACGTTTGGGGAATTGGCCGAGCACTTTCGCGAGCACGAATTGAACAAGATGTCCGGAGTTGGCGTGAAGGCCGCAGAGACCGCAACGATCAATAAGAATCTCCTTGATCGCTGGATCCTGCCTCGCTGGGGCGACAAGAGGGTCTCCAAGATTCGCTCGCTCGAGATCGAGGCGTGGTTCGAAGCGCTCACTTCGACCCCGCAGGGCAAAAGGAAGAAGCCTCTGGCATGGACAACGGTCACGAAGATCAGATCGATCATGTCTCAGGTCTTCAAGCACGCGCAGCGTTACGAACTCATCGCGGCAGCGATCGATCAGAATGGCAGACCTACTAATCCCGTGCTTCTGGCGCGGACCGAATCGGCCACCGATTACGAAGCAGCAGTGGTTAGTCCCGAACAGATGGTCGTGATTCTCAATGAACTCAACTCGGAGAACACGCGTTTGGAATGGACGCTGGCGCTGCTTCACGCGGCAACGGGGCTGAGGCCTGAAGAGGCATTCGGGCTTAAGTGGCAGGATATCGATTGGAAGAAGAGTCAGATCAATATCCGCCGGGGATGGTCGAAAGGCAAGGAAACATCCGGCAAGACTCCAGGGAGCATGACCCAGGTTGCGATGCATCCCGAGCTCGCTGGAGCACTACTGCAATGGCGTCGCGAGTCGCTCTACCACCGGGAGAATGATTGGGTCTTCGCCTCTACCAAGGCGAAAGGCAAGAAGCCGCGATCGGCGGGCGTTGCTGGCCAGGATTATCTCCGACCTGCGGCGGTCAAGGCTGGTGTGATTCCAGCTGGTTTCAAAGGGCGGTTCGGGTGGCACAATCTACGCCATTCGCTGGGGACGTTTTTCGCCAACAACGATGTCAACCTGCCGTTGATCCAGAGTGCACTCCGGCACGTGAACCCTGGAACCACTGGCAAGTACATTCACCGCGTCAACTCCGCGCAGATTGCAGCTCAGGGAAAATTCCTGGATGCCATCAAGTTCACCAGAGCAGTCGCTTAACGGACTTGGGTCCAATCTTGGGTTGGAGGGGGAAATTCGGTGACTCGGGAAGTTCGCTAAATCGTTGAGTAGATTTGGTGGACCTGATCGGGATCGAACCGATGACCTCTTCCATGCCATGGAAGCGCGCTCCCAGCTGCGCCACAGGCCCACTCGTGGGGTATGCAACTTCTCTATTGTCTCTGCTTAGAGAGGATTCGTCAAACGCCGAAAGACATCCAAGCACCTCCCAATCCAGCAGTTATCATCGGTAAGCAGTGACAGGAGAACGCCGGAAGGGAGGCTCCGGCGGTCGGCTGAACTGCATTGGAGGTCACAGGATGAAAGCTGCAGTCGTCAATGTGCTGGGGCAAACTCCTCGGTATCAGGATTTCGCGCAGCCGAAGGCAGCCGAGGGCGAGGTTCTTATTCGTGTTCGAGCCGCCGGTCTGCACCCGATTGTGAAGGCACGTGCAAGCGGATCACACTATTCCAGCGATGGGGTGGTACCTCTGATTCCGGGTCTGGATGGGGTCGGAGTATTGGATGGGATCCGCGTCCTCTTCGGATTTTCGCGAGCGCCCTTTGGATCGATGGCGGAGTGGACGGTGGTCCGCCGGCCGATGTGCATCCCTTTGCCGGACGATATCGACGATGTTCAGGCCGCGGCGATTGCCAATCCCGGCATGTCGGCGTGGCTCTCGATCAGCGATCGAGCGGGACTGGTCAAAGGTGAATCGGTCCTGATCCTCGGTGCGACGGGTGTGGCCGGTCAGTTGGCGATCCAGGTTGCGCGACATCTCGGCGCCAAGCGCGTTGTTGCAGCCGGGCGCAATCTCGACGTCCTGGCGTCGGAGAATCTGGACGGGGTGATCTCTCTGGCACAGTCAGACGACGCCGTTCGCGAAGCCTTCGCTGTCGAGGCCGGAAAGGGAATCGATGTGGTGATCGACTACCTTTGGGGACGCCCAACGGAGTTGTTGCTGGAGGCGCTTGCCAAGGGCTTCGATCCAAACGCCGCCCGCTCAACGCGTCTGGTGGAGGTCGGTGAGAGCGCCGGTAAAGCCATCACGCTGCCGGGAGCCACGCTGCGCAGCATCGATTTGAAGCTGATGGGCAGCGGATATGGCGCCGTGCCGCTCGATCGAGTGCTGAATGCGATTCCGACGCTTTTCAAGCTGGCCGCGGCTGGTTCTCTCAGGGTTACGGCGGAGCCGGTTCCGCTGTCCGAAGTGGAGGCTGCGTGGAACCGCAGGGAAAGCGGGAAGAGGATCGTATTTACGATCTAAACGCTCCGGAATCCGGCATCTACAACAAAATACATTCGTGATCGGGAACACTTTGGGGGGGTGCCGGTGTCTAAGAAAATAGGCGCACGGGGCATTCTTGCTTCGTTCCCGTACGCTGCGGTTTGGCTGCTCAACGGTTTTCGAGTTGGCAGAATGCCGCGGAAGCAGAGGGCGCAGGCAGCATTGAGCGGATGGTTCGCAGATGCCAAACGTGCCACAGATGCGATAACGTGGGGGGAACTGAATTGCAGGCGGATCTCACCATGGGGAATATTGCGAGCGCGCTTTCACTTAGATCAGAGGAAGCCGCACTGATCGCGGAGCTTCAGGCAGGCTCTGAAGATGCTTTTGCCTGGTTGATCGCGCGTTATCACCAGCCGATTTACTCGCTTCTTGCTCGCATGGTGCACGATCGCGCCGACGCAGCGGACCTGACCCAGGAAGTCTTCGTCAAGGTCTTCCGCGGAGTGGGGCGCTTCCACGGGGAGTCGTCATTGCGAACATGGATTTATCGGATCGCCCTGCATGAAGCTTCGAACCAGCGGCGTTGGTGGATGCGGCACAAGCAGCAGGAGATCCCAATTGAGCAGGAGATGACCGAGGGCTTTTCCGGTGCGCCGATCAAGCTGAAGGAGATGCTGGTCGATCCTGCTGAGTCGCCCTTTGACATGGCGATGCATGCCGAAAACAAGGAGCGCGTTGAAGCAGGGTTGAGCCAGGTTCCGGAGCCATTTCGCACGACGCTCATCCTCCGGGATATCGAGGGTTTTGTGTACGAAGAAGTAGCTGAGATTCAAGGCGTGAATCTCGGCACAGTGAAATCGAGGCTCGTGCGCGGACGAGCGCTTTTGCGGGCCATATTTGCGGAATCTCAACCGGCCAGGAAAACAGCAACAGCAGCCGGGCTTGAGATCTCCCTGGGAGGGGAGGCGCGATGAGCAGCTGCAACTCCATCCAATCGAGGTTTTCGGAATATGTCGATGGTCGGCTGACCGGTCACGAGATGCAGGAAATCGCCGCCCATCTTGAGGTTTGCAGGGAGTGTTCTGTTGAGTGGACTGGCCTGAAGCAGACGCAGATGTCGCTGGCCGCGCTAGGGCCGGTTCCGCAGCCGCCAGATCTTCTGTTGCGTATTCGGGTTGCTGTCAGCCAGGAGCGGGCGCGCAGTCGCAAACCTGTCCTGCAGGCGTGGAAACTGGCTTGGGAAAATACCGTCGGGCCCTTTCTTCTGCAAGCGGCGGCTGGTTTCGCCAGTGCCGTCCTGTTGCTGGGAACTGTGACTGTGCTGGTGGGGATGTTTACGCGGCCCGAGGTGGCACGGGGCGAAGATGAGCCCCTGGGCATGGCCACTTCTCCACGCTTCCTTTACCTCTCCTCGGCGGTCAGCAGTAACGACCAGATCCGGGAGGGGGGCGGTCCAGTGGTTGTCGAGGCCTACATCAACGGGCAGGGCGAAGTGTACGACTACCGCATTGTCTCTGGGCCAGTGGATGAGGCCACCCGGACGCAAGTGGTGAACCTGCTGCTGTGGAGCCATTTTGAGCCGGCACGCTTCTTCGGTCAACCGGTGCGCGGCCTGGCGGTGCTGTCGTTTTCGGGCGTTTCGGTTCGCGGATAGTTTCGGCAATCTGGATCAAAGAGGCCTTTGCCCCAAGGGCAAGGGCCTTTCTTTTCTTGCAATTGGCGCGTCTAAGGAGTGGGTCTATCGCTCGAGCACGACAGCGCGACCTGAATGCCGTAGACTTCTCGCAAGGTCCTTTTTCATGTCGTTTAGCCCTAATCGCAGACTCGCAATCCTCATTCCTGCCGTAGTTCTTCTGGCCGTTTCCGTGGCCTTTCCGGTCCGAGCGCAGTCTCCCAGCGGCAATTCCCAGGCCAGCAAACAGAGCTCGTCGTCGCAGCCGGTACAGGAGAAAGCTCCTTCGCTGGTTGACCCAGCCGGTCCCACAATTTCGCTAGTGAGTTCGGAGCCGGTGTTTGTGATGGCCGCAGCGCTGAATGCCTGCGGATACGACGAGGGTCTTGAGGAAAGCGCGCCGGTACGCAAACGCGTCCGCGACGAGATCAATGATGCTCTGGCGAAGAGCGAAGACGCACGGGCCAAGCGCGACAAGGTCTGCCTTTATGTTGCCCAACATCGGATGACAGGATCGGAACGCGACATTTCACAATACATTTCGCTGGCGCTCTATCTCAGCCCGCCGCCCGAGCTTGAGACAACAGTCGAATTGACGGAAATGCCGCCCGATTCCACGCAGGTGGTTGAGATTGCTCCGCTGCTGCGCGACTTTGTTGCCGCCGTCGATCTTCACGGAATCTGGCTGGCGGTGCATCACACCTACGACGAGGAAACCGATCATCTGCATGATCCTCTGTCGAAGATGATTGTCTCGACCAACCTGTATCTGAAGATGCCGGCAACGACCTACGAGGGGCGCCGCTTCGTCGTGGTAATCGAGCCCATGTTGTCTCCAAAGCTGGTGAATGCCCGCGTCTACGGGACCGATTATGTCGTGGTAGTGTCGCCGGTCAACGGCACGATTCCGATGAACGACGTGCGTCATACCTACTTGCACTACATCATTGAGCCGCTCCTCTTTTCGCGCTCCAATGCGATCGATCGGATGCAGCCAATTCTGAAGGAGGTTCGCGATACTCCCCTGGAATTCCGCTACCGTTCCGATACGGTGGCGCTGGTTGTTGAATGCCTCATCAAGGCAATCGAAGCGCGCACCATGGACACCGGAATTCCCGAGTACAAGATTCCCGCAGATGTGGAGCGCTCTGACCTGCCTCGTTATGAACACGAGCGCCAACTCGTCCTGCAGAAGATGGAAGCGGTGCGCGTGGCCGCTGTGCATCACGACATGGCGCAGGGGTTTGTGCTGACGCAATACTTCTTTGAGCAGTTGATCCAATTCGAAAAAGATCCAGCCAGCCTACGCGACACGATAGGCGAGATGGTGTACGGCATGGATATCGACCAACAGGTGCATCGCGCGCGGCAAACAGAGTTTGACAAACAAGCCGATGGGGATGTGTTGCAACGGAGCAAACCTCGCGTGCTGACGGGTCTGGATCTTGCTGAGGCCAAGCTTGCGCAGGGTGATGTGGCCACGGCGAGTGCGATGGCGCACAAGGTGCTGGCCGATCGCACGGACACGCTTGATTCGGCGGCGCAGGAGGCGCGCGCAGACTTTATCCTGGCGCGTGTGGCGATTATGACTGGGCATCCCGACGTGGCCATCGATGATTTCCAGAAGACGATTGCGACCAGCAAGGAGCCGCGCCTGCTGGCGTGGTCGCATATTTACCTGGGACGGATGCTTGATCTTGATTGCAAGCGCGACCAGGCAGTGACGGAGTACCAGGCCGCGCTGGCTGCTCGCGACGGGCAGCAGGACACGCGGCTCGCTGCCGAGCGCGGTGTGAAGACGGCGTATGCGGTGAAGGGTCACAGCTGCGATGAGGATGCGGATGATTCCGGCAACCCGCCCGCGACGAAGCCTGGGCCCGATCCAAACGCACAGAAGCCGCAGTAGATTCCGGCGGCGAACAATAAAGGAACACCCCGGGGTGGGGCAGCGGCGAGGATTGACACGGAAATATGGAGCCGGACGATAGGCGGCGGGCACGCGGGGTCGGTGCTGGCCCCCGCCAGTTATGCGCACCGAAGCATGAAGACCGTGATCTCCGGTCGGCAATCGAAGCGGAATGGTACTCCCACGCTGCCAATGCCGCGATTTACATACAACTGCATTGGGCCCACAGTGAACAAGCCCTCCACATACTTGCGCCCCCAGCTCGGGAGAAGAAGCGGACCCACGAATGGCAGCCGGATCTGCCCGCCATGCGTATGCCCACTCAGCACCAACGATATCGCTTGACCTGTGGGATGCGCGCGCAGCCGGTCGATGTAATCAGGCGCATGGCACATCAGAATTACGGGTTCGTTGGGAATGTGCCGGATCGACTCAGGAATCGCAGCGCCCTGGTCCGGCATCCCGCAGACCGGATCATCGATTCCCGCCAGCCAGATCCTTCCGCCCTTCCGTTCCAGCGCCACATGCGTATTACGCAGGATCACGATGTTGTGCGCGCTCAATGCATTCCCGACTTCCAGCTCGCCCACACGCGCATCGTGATTGCCGAAAATGGCGTAACGCTCCCTGCACTGCAGACGGCTCAGGAGCTCTCCGCAGTGCCGCGCTGCGCTAATCGACAGTCGCTTTGGAAGCACGTCTGCGGTGACATAATCCCCCGTTAGAAAAACATAGTCTGGTCGTTCCCGGTTGATCCAGTCGATCGCTTCACGCAGCAGAAATGGCTCAGTGAACTCATCCAGGTGGATGTCGCTCAGCTGTGCAATCTTTACGCCGTCGAAAGCAGGCGAAAGCCCCTTGATCGAGATGTCCTGGTGAACAACCTCCAGCCGGTGGCGCTCAAATTCGCCTGCGTAAAGCACCAGCCCAGCAGTGCCCAGCAGGGCAGATCTCAAAAACCAACGCCTGGAAAGGTGTTTCGAATTCGATGCGGGCGGGTACTCCATGTTGTCGATAACCAGCTCCTCTCAGACGTTCTCGCGCGAAGACGGCTTGCACGCCCCAAGGCACATTCATCGAACGTCATCACTACGTTATTGGTTTGATGCAGCTTCCGCTTCGTTGGGGCTTCCAATGGGAGGACGGATTTGAGCCGTGACTTGGTACGAATACGACCCCACCGATTACGAACGGAGCGCCGCATCGAATCGAAACATAGAAGCAACCGCAGATCCTTTGCGGTGCTCAAGATGACAGTTCTTTTGGCAAGCGAAGGCGGTTTCTGTTCTCTCACTGTTTTTGCGATACCCGGCATCGTCTTGGAGGCATTTCCAGAATGCTCTGGACGAGGTGAGGACTGGCGCTTTAGGGTGGTGAGGTTCCCCCAGGAGGATCGATGCTGCGCCGTGATTTTGTGCGCGCCGTGATCGCTGTCGGTGCTGCTCCCAAGCTGTTGTTGAGCCAGCAGGCTGCTACTCCTGCTCCGCCGCCTCCGGCGCCAGTGCCGTGGCTGCTGGGGCTCAATTCGAAGACGCCGATTCCACACGTCGAAGCAGCGGACCAAATTGCGCTTGCCGAGTTGCGGTTCTTTTCGCCGCAACAGATGGCCACGCTGACGCGGTTGAGCGATGTGCTGATGCCGCCGATGGGCGAGAAGCCGGGTGCCGTGGAGGCGCAGACGCCGATGTTTCTGGATTTTCTGATCGGCGACTCGCCAGAGATGCGCAAGCAGGTGTACAGCGACGGCCTCGACTGGCTGGACGCAGAGGCGAAGAAGAAGTTCAACATGGAGTTCGCGAAGCTGAGCGATGCGCAGGTGGATGAGTTGCTGAAGCCATGGCTGCGGACGTGGATGAACGATCACCCACCTGAGGAGAAGCATGCGGACTTCATTAACATTGCGCATGACGATATTCGCACGGCGACGGTGAATTCGAAGGCGTGGTTCACGGTGCCCGAGGTAGGGGCGGAGCCAAGGACAGCGGTGGAACTGTACTGGTCGCCGATTGAGCCGGATGTATCGCTCGAGAAGGCGGACTGCGCGAATGTGCCGCCGCATGTGCAGGCCGTGCCCAAGGCCGGGCATCCGATGCCGTCGTATCCGCGGTAGAAAAAAGCAGGGAATAGGGATTAGGGAATAGGGAGTAACAACCAGGGCGATGCTGAATGAAACCTATGACGTGTTGATTATCGGGTCGGGGCATGCCGGGGGAATGGCGGCGAAGGTTCTGACGGAGTATGGGATTCGCTGCCTGATGCTGAATGCGGGGCCGGTGGCCGATGTGAGCCATGATGCCGAGAAGAAGCCCGCGTTCGAGGTGCCGTACCGCGGATTTCGTCCGCCGGGGCGGCTGGAGCATGTGTTCCAGTCGAACGAGTTCAACGCGAATGTATGGGTGGATGAGCGGGAGGTGCCGTACACGTTTGAGCAGAACCAGCCCTACAACTGGGTACGGGTGCGGCTGTTTGGCGGGCGGTCGCTGTTTTGGTCGCGGCAGTCGTTCCGGCTGAGCGATTACGAATTCAAGGCGAAGTCGCATGATGGTTTTGGGGAAGACTGGCCGATCAGCCATGCGGACCTGGCGCCTTACTATTCGCGCGTAGAGGGAATCTTTCGCGTAACGGGCGCGATGGATGGGCCGCCACAGTTGCCGAATGGGAACTTCATTCTTGATGACGCGCCGTGGACCTCGGCCATGCAGCGGTTTATTGATGTGGCCAAGCCGCGTGGCATTCCGGTGTGCAAGCAGCGGTCGGCGCAGGGGCGCGACGGGCTGGCGAGCTCAGTGAATCTCTTGCTGCCGGATGCGGAGAAGACCGGAAAGCTGACGTCGATTGCAAATGCGGTGGTGCGGGAGATTACGGTCGACAAGAATACGGGGCTGCCGAACGGGTGCAATTTTGTGGACCGGCTATCGCATCGCGAGATGAGCGTGAAGGCGCGGGTAGTGGTGCTGGCGGCGGGGACGCTGGAGAGCACGCGGCTGCTGCTGAATTCGAACCTGGCGAACTCGAGCGGGCTGGTGGGGCGATATTTGATGGATCAGGTTTATGGCCCTGGCGTGGTTGCCTCAGTTCCGGAGGCGCGGCGCAACGGCAACCTCAAAGCCGTGATGGGCTCGTCGTCGATCGTTCCACGGTTCAGGAATATCGAGACGAAGAGCGACAAATTTCTGCGCGGGTTACGCTCTTAACACGACGGCAGCGACGGGGGCGGTGGCGGCGCGCAACTTTGCGGCCTACGGGGCGGAGTTGCAACGCAAGATGGACGAGTACTACGGCAGCGGATTTCACATGACGATCATGGGCGAAGTGCTGGGACGGTACGAGAATCACGTGCGGATTGATAAAGACCGCAAGGATGCTTGGGGGATTCCGGTTCTGCATGTGGATACGAAGTACACCGATAACGAATTCAACATGGCGAAGGACGCGGTGGATACGGCGTGCGAGCTGGCGGAGGCCGCGGGGTTCGAAGTGCTGTCGAAGAACGAGAAGCCGAATCCACCGGGGTACAGCATTCACGAGGTAGGCACGTGCCGGATGGGGAATGATCCGAAGAAGAGCGTGCTGAACAAATTCAGCCAGTCGCACGATCACAAGAATCTGTTTGTGGTGGATGGCGCGCAGTTCACGAGCGCAGGATGGCAGAATCCGACCATGACGATTCTAGCGCTGTCGATGCGGGCGTCAGAGTATCTGGCTGGCGAGATGCTGCGCCACAACATCTGAAAACCTGACCTGAAGATTATCCGGCTAACCCCAAGCTTGTTTGTCAGATAGGATCATTGCGTGTCGCCCCGAGCAGGCTTCACTTGGATGGGGCGGCTGCGTCTAAGGAATAATTGGAGTGGCAGCTGTTTGAGGTTTGACCATGGCCCCGTGCGCGAAGGATCGTCCGAGTTGGGGATTGTCCCGATATTGTGGAGGGCCGTCTCTGAGGTGCAGCCACGAGGAGTAAGTGGAAGCGGTTTTGACTGAACTGGAAGCTGCACTCGGGCATGGCTTTGCGAAGCCTGAGTTGCTGGTGTGCGCGCTGACCCATCGATCACTGGCCAACCAGCAGATCCAGAAGAGCGAAGCGGACGCGAATGCAGCCGGCCAGCGACAATGAACGACTTGAATTTCTGGGCGACGCCGTCCTGGGACTGGTGGTCGGAGAGGCATTGTTTCTCGGCCATCCGGAGTGGCAGGAGGGCGAACTGACGCGAGTACGCGCGCAACTGGTGAGCCGCCAGCACATGGCGAAGTGTTGCCAAGGCGATATCGCTTGGCGATCATCTGCGCCTGAGTCGCGGCGAAGACCGCAGCGGACTGCGGCGCAAGAGCACCGTGCTTTCAAACACCATGGAAGCGGTGATCGGCGCGCTTTTTCTGGATGGCGGACTGGAGCCGGTGCGAGCTTTTGCGCGTCGGTATGTCATGGGCGACGCGGTGGAGCGGCTGGCCGAGCAGTTGCGTTCCGGCGCGGCCTTGGGCAACTATAAGTCGGCGCTGCAGGAGCGGTTGCAGGCCGAAGGGGCCGGGTGCTCCCGTCTACAAGGTGAAAAGCGAGAGCGGTCCCGATCATCGCAAGCGGTTTCTGGTCGAGGTGCGGTTAAAGACGACAGAAGGCGAATCGGGCAAGCCGCTGGCGCGCGGAACGGGAACGACGAAGAAGCACGCCGAGCAGGATGCGGCACGGCGGGCGCTGGCGCGGCTGACGAGCGCAACGACTGACGTGGAACGACGATGCTGAAACTGCGTATGAGGAGGAACAAGAGACGGAATGAGTTCCCCCGCTCAATTTGCCACCGCTCCTCCGCACGCTTCAACGCACATCTGGCATCATCTGCCCACTGTGCCCGAGGCGCTGGCATCGCTTGATGCGCACGGTAGTCGTGGCGCTGTTTCTGCTCTCGTTTGTGCTGCAGCCTTTTCTCATTCCATCAGAGAGCATGGAGCACACGCTGCTGGTCGGCGATTTTCTGCTGGTGAACAAGCAGATCTTTGCGCCATCTGGAAGCAACCACAGTCTGGACCACTGGGTGATGCCCTATCGCGATGTGGAGCGCGGCGACATCGTGGTGTTTCATCATCCCGATCCGCCCGTACCTGGTGAAGCGGGTTGTGGGTGTTCCTGGAGACCGCGTTCGCATTGAAGATGGACGAGTGACGCGTGAATGGCGTCACGCTCGATGAGCCTTATGCCGCGTTCGAGCCCGCCGCTCCCAACCCGTTCCGGGACAATTTTCCCGCCCAGTGTCTACACCGATCCCAATATCGATCCGACGTGGTGGCGGCAGTTGCAGAGCCTTACGCAGAACGGCGAACTGGTGGTGCCCCCGGGCGAGTACTTCATGCTTGGCGACAATCGCAACCACAGCAAGGACTCGCGTTTCTGGGGATTTGTGCCGCGGCAGGCTATCATTGCGCGGCCATTGGTGATCTACTTCTCGCTGCGCGGCCATCGACTACCGATGTGCAACAGGCCGCAGATGATAGACTCGGACACGATAGGGAACTCTCGGCACGCCTAGCGGCTTTTGCGCGCTGGAAGCGCATTTTTCGCGTAGTTCATTAGCGATTCCGGGGAACCACAGAGTAGCCGCCAGCCATCCAGGCACAGAGCGACAGGATGACCAAGAAAAATACGCCGCCAGCCAAGACGCCGTCCGAGACCGAGTCCGCCCCCGAACAGAAACCTCACGAAGAGACGCCTTTTGAAGCGGCGGCCAGCATCTGCTCGGTGCTGGTGGTGGGGCTGTTCATTCTTACCTTTCTCGCGCAGAATTTTGTGATCCCCTCGGGGTCGATGGAGCAGACACTGCTGGTGGGCGACCACCTGGTGGTCGACCGGGTCACGCTGGCGCCGCCGACGAAGTGGATGCCGCTGGTTCACTATCGCGAGCCGAAGCGCGGCGACATCGTGGTTTTCATCAAGCCAGGCGAACTGATCGATGCCGACGGCAAGCCGACGATTTTGTTCCTGGTGAAGCGGCTGGTCGGCGTGCCCGGCGATCACATTCATCTCCACAACGGCATTGTGATCGTGAACGGAGTGGCGCAGAGCGCAGCCGCACGCCGAGCCGACCACGCCGGAGAATTATCACGAGTTTCTCGACGAATTCCCTTCCGTGCCGCCGGTTGGCAATGGCGACCCGACACTGGCACGCCGGAGCGCTGGGCCGTGGATATTCCCGAGTCACGTCGTGGATGGCGATCTGGTGGTTCCGCCTGGGAAGTTCTTCATGATGGGCGACAATCGCCACGACAGCCTCGACTCGCGCTTCTGGGGCTTTGTGCCGCGCGAAAACATCGTGGGACGGCCGCTGTTCAACTACTGGTCGTTCGAGACACCGGAGCATCAGTTTGACGAGACCGGCATCGGCAACACCATCGCGTGGATGGGGCATGTGGCGCTGCACTTCTTTACCGACACGCGCTGGAAGCGGACGCTGCACCTTGTACGCTAGGACAGTGACCGTCGACAACTTGTGATTTCCCAGGTCTCGGAAGCGAGACCTGGGGCACCCCATGCCCGGGATTTTCTTCATCAGATCGCAAACAACAATGACGGAAGAAGTGCAAGGCCGGAAACGCGGGCGATCGAAGCTATGGATCGCGGCGCTGGTGTTGGCGATTCTGGTTTTCGCATCATCGTGATTCCGCCGCTGGTCAGCATCAATCGGTACAAGAGCCGGATTGCGCAGGCGATGTCGAATTCGCTGGGGCGGCCTGTCCGTTTATCTGCGGTGGAGCTTCGGTTGCTGCCGCGGCCGGAATTTGTAATTACCGATCTCACCGTGGATGAAGATCCTTCGTACGGCGCCGAGCCGGTGTTGCACGCCAACTACGGTGACGGCAGCGATACGGCTGTTCTCGCTTTGGCGCGGACGGCTGGAGATCAGCCGGATCAGCGTCGATGAGGCGAGCCTGAACCTGGTGCGCACCAGCGGCGGGACGATGGAATCTGGACACGCTGTTTCGCACGGCAGCGCAGTCGGAGGCGGATGGCGCGAAGCAGGGCGGGGCGGTTCCGCTGCCTTATCTTGAAGCCACCAACTCGCGCATCAACATCAAGCAAGGATTTCGAAAAGCTGCCGTATTCGCTAGTGAACGCCGATCTCTCGTTTTGGGAGGAAAACCCGGGCGACTGGCGCGTGCGGCTGAAAGCACAGCCTGCGCGCACCGATGTGAGCCTCGACCAGGGCGATACGGGCATTGTGCAACTCGAAGGGCGGATGCGCCGCGCTGCGGAGCTGCGCCTGATGCCGATGCATGTGGAGATGGAATGGCGCGAGGCACAGCTGGGGCAGCTGAGCCGGTTGCTGATCGGATCGGATGCGGGATGGCGCGGGGATCTGACGGCCGAGATGAAGCTTGACGGCACTCCGGATTCGGCCAATGTGACGACGCGGTTGCGCGCCACCGGTGTGCACCGCGAGGAGTTTGCGCCGGCGGCGCCGCTGGACTTCGACGCGAATTGCGGATTTGCGTATCACTACTCGGCGCGCACGATTGAGAAGCTGGTGTGCGATTCGCCGCTTGGCGACGGCCGGATGCGCCTGGAAGGCAACCTGCCCACCGGTGGCCAACCGAAGCTTTCGCTGGAGTTGCAAAAGATTCCTGCGCAGGCAGTTCTGGATGCTCTGCGAACGGTTCGGCAGGAGCTTGGTGCAGGACTGGAAGCAGATGGAACCCTGAGCGGCAAGCTCATTTACGATGCGACTGCCCCGGCGCAGGTTCCCGAGGCGACTGGCAAAGCCGGGCGTCACAGCAAGAAACAGGCCGATAAACAAGTGAGCTGCAGTGCCGGAACCTCTGAGCGGAAGCATCACGCTGGATGCGTTGCGGCTGAGCTGGCGGGAGCCTGAGCCAGCCGATTCAGATCCAGAAAGCCGTGTTTGAGCCCGCGATGGACGCGAACGGGCAGGTAAGCATGCTGGCGGGCACGGCAAATGTGCCTGCTGGAGCGCCAGCGCCGTTGGTATTCACGGTGCGGCTGACGCTGAGCGGATACCAGGTGACGGCGCGTGGAGCGGGGACGCCGGCGCGCGTGCGGCAGTTTGCTCATGCCGCGGGATTGAAGGAGGCCGGAGCGCTCGATGCGATTGCAGGCGATCCGGTGACGATGGACTTGGCGATCGCGGGACCGTGGCTGCCTGCTCCGGACGTCTCTCTGGCTGAGAACGCGAATGTGAGCGCGGTGCCCGGGTCAGCACAGGTCGCAGCGGCGGCAACGAGTCAGGCTGTGCCTGATCGGCTGACGGGAACTGTGACGTTGCACAACGCGAACTGGAAAACGGATGCGCTGCCGACGGCGGTGGAGATTTCGCAGGCAACGCTGCATCTGGGCGGCGGGGCGAGGTGTGGGATCCGGTGGCGTTTGCCTATGGGCCGCTGAAGGGAACGGCGCGGATCGAGGTTCCCGTCTGCAGCGCGACGGAAGTGCCGTGCACGCCGACGGTGAATCTGGAGTTTACGCAACTGGATGCGGCGGAGTTGCAGACGACCTTGCTGGGCTCGGAAAAAAAGGGGACGCTGCTGTCGACGGTGATTGCGCGGTTGACGCCATCGTCAACGCACACGTGGCCCGCGTTCCAGGGAACGGTGAAGGCAGACTCGCTGGTGCTGGGGCCGGTGACGCTTGAAGACTTTGCTGCCGACGTAAATGTTTCCGCGGCGGAAGCCGAGATCACGAGCGTTGATGCGGGATTGCTCGGCGGGCAGATCCACATTACGGGCAAGGTGGAGAACGGCGATAAGCCGGCGTACTCCCTCGAAGGGCAGTTCCAGAGAGTGAGGGCCGCCGACCTGTGCCAGTTGCTGCAGTTCAAATGCACAGGCGCGAGCTTCGATGGCGACGGCAAGATGGAACTGGCCGGATACGCAGGAATGGACCTGGCGAACTCAGCCAAGGGCACTCTGCATTTTGAGTGGAAGAAAGGCGCGATCAGTGGACACGGGGGCGCCCCTGCTGAAACCACGCCGCCCGTGCTGGCGCGTTTCGATCGCTGGACCGGCGATGCGGAGATCGCCAACGGCGGCATGACGCTGAAGGAAAACCAGGTACAGCACGGCGTGCGTAAGGGATCAGTGAACGCGACTGTCACGTTTGGAGAGCCGCCCAAGGTGAGCTTCATACAGCCAAAGAGCGCGGTCGCCGCGAAGAAGTAGAAGCGCCGGTAGACTCGCTACAAAGGTCGCTACAATCAAGTTATGGCACGTAAAGTCGCCTCCTCACCGGTCGAGATTCGCTGCAAGGGCGTTCTGTTCGACATGGACGGCATCCTGATCTCTTCCATTGGGTCAGTTGAGCGCAGTTGGACGAAGTGGGCCGAGATGCGCGGCGTCGATCCGGAGTTTGCGTGCAAGACGGCGCATGGTCGGCGGGCGATTGAGACGGCGGCGATGCTGCGGCCCGATCTCGACAGCGAAGCGGAACTCCGGCTGATTGAAGATATTGAGCTGGCCGACGGCGAGGGGTTGGCCGTGCTGCCCGGCGTTTTGCCGATGCTTCGGGCACTGCCTGCTGATCGTTGGACGGTCGTGACCAGTGCGACAGAGAGGCTGGCACGGATGCGGCTGGCGCAGGCGGGGATTCCGGTGCCAGCGCAGCTGGTGACCGCCGATGACGTCACGCAGGGCAAGCCAGATCCGGCGCCGTACCTCGCAGGCGCAGCATTGCTGGGGTTGCCGCCGGAGGAGTGCGTGGTGTTTGAGGATGCGGAGTCAGGCACGCTGGCGGGTCGCGCAGCGGGATGCACGGTGATTGCAACGACGTTTTCGCACAAGGCAGAGTCGTTGAGTGCCGCGAATTATCTGATTGAGGACGTCACCGGGGTCACGGTGCGCAATCTCGCAGGCGAGCAGGGGATTGTGCTGACGTTCAGCCCGCTCGCCGAGTAGCTATTCGTTGGCTTCGATGCGACGGCCGTGTGCTTCTTGCAGCGGGCGCGAGTTCATGCGAAAGAGAATCGTAAAGGCCCGCAACTGATCGAGACTAAGCTGATCTCCTGCTCGTAAACAAACCAGCGCACGCCCTCGGTGCAGGGCGGAGTCGAAAGCGAACCCATGTAGGTCCAATAGCCGCGGTCGGCGGGCAGGAAGCCGCCGGCATTGACCATGTCGGTAACCTTTTCGGTTGTGCCGGGCTTCTTGGGCAGATGCGGCCACAGCATGGCCAGCACGGCATTGGGATTGCCGCGATCCATGGCGAGCCGCACTTCGATGATGACCATCTTGCCGTCGGCGCTCTTGTGCAGGAGTTGGACGCCGAGGTCGGTCAGTTTGCCGCTCACCGCGGTTTCGCTGGGGTGGTGAAAGTCGAACTGCTGCAGGTCGTAGCGCACGCCGCCAACCACGATGTAGCTGCCCGGGTTGACGTGAACCACGATGGTACGACCGTTGTTTTCAACTGTGACGGAACCGGCCGATATAGTGAAATTCGATTGGCTGCAGGGCTTTGTTGAGGTGCGCGCCGCGAATGTCGATCGGGGACTGCTCGTGCCCCTTTGAGCAAGCCTGGTAGGCCGGGTCGAGTCTGCCCCAGCCGAGAGGTCCGGTTTTCCCGTAGTAATCCCAATTCGCTCCGGATTGTGCGACGCCCGCGGTTGCAGCGATTCCCAACGCCAGGATGGCAAAACGATAAAGGCGCATTTCTTCTCCTCGATAGAAGGACGTAAAACGCTACCGGAGGATTCTAAAGCACCGGGGTTGGTACTCAGCGCCCAAAGGGACTCGGATTCACAACGGCGACCATCGAGCGCCTGCCTGCTCACGATCTTTCTGTGCGGAAGGACCCGCTACCATAGCCGCCGTATAGAGTCGGTCTCTGCAAATGTGAAGGGACTCCGTGTGGAGTCCCTTCACTGTTTTCTGCCTCGCCGCTCAGGCTCAGGCCGAGGCGTGCATATGTTGTTCCATCTCCTCCTTGGAAACGTCGCGGACGTGGGTGGCGAGATACCACCGGTGGCCAAAGGGATCTGTGAGACCGGCGCTCCGGTCGCCATAGAACTGGTCGGCGAGTGGCCGGACCACGGTTGCTCCGGCGGCGGTGGCTTGTTTGGTGATTGCGTCCACGTCGGGCACGTAGACGTGCAGAGTGACGGGTGAGCCTTTGAAGTGATCCGGACCGTAAGCGTCCATCTTGGGCGCTTCGTCCGCAAGCATGATTCTCGAATCGCCGAGCTGGATTTCGGCGTGGGCGATGCCGCCCTCCGGTCCGGGCATTCGCATGATTTCCTTGGCATTGAAGGCGCGGACGTAAAAAGCGATCGCTTCGCCTGCCTTGCCTTTGCCGATGATCAGATAGGGCGTAACGGAATGATATCCGTCAGGAATAGGCTTTACGGATTGAGCCATGGGGAACCTCCGGTTTTTTACGTACGGAAGTGAGGCTACACCTTCCGGAAAAACATGGAAACCCTGGCGGCGCGAGTGCTGATAAAACGAAAATGAATTCTGCGGGGCCCCAAAAAGCTGCAAAAAAAATGGGATCCCCTCTCAGGGATCCCATGGTCTTGGTGCTTCGATTTCTTAGCCGCGACAGCGATGCCCGCCTGTTCGGCGAGGGCAGCTGCCTTGTCGGTCGCTTCCCAGGTGAACTCGGGTTCGGTGCGGCCGAAGTGGCCGTAAGCTGCGGTCTGCCGATAAATGGGGCGGCGCAGGTTGAGGCTCTCAATGATGCCCTTCGGTGTCAGCGAGAAGTTCTTGCGAACCAGCTCAGTCAGCTTGGCTTCGCCGACTTTGCCTGTGCCGAAAGTGTCGATGCGGACGCTGACCGGCTCGGCCACGCCGATGGCGTAGGCAAGCTGAACTTCGACGCGTTCGGCCAGACCCGCAGCCACGATGTTCTTGGCGATGTAACGTGCGACGTAGGCTGCGCTGCGATCCACCTTAGTCGGATCTTTTCCACTAAAGGCGCCGCCACCGTGACGGCCTGCGCCGCCATAGCTGTCGACAATGATTTTGCGGCCGGTGAGGCCGGTGTCGCCCATGGGCCCGCCGATGACGAAGCGGCCAGTGGGATTGATGTGGTACTTGGTGTGCTCGTCGAGCCACTCGGCGGGAAGAACGGCCTGGATCACATACTTGAGGATGTCGGCGTGGAGCTCTTCGTTGCTGACGCTCTCAGCATGCTGGCGTGGAGATAACGACGGCGTCGATGCGGGAGGGCTTGTGGTTCTCGTCGTACTCGACGGTGACCTGGCTCTTGCCGTCAGGCCGCAGATAGGGCAGCTTGCCGGATTTGCGCACAGCGGTGAGCTGACGGGTGAGCTTGTGGGCCAGCGAGATGGGGGCAGGCATCAACTCGGGGGTCTCGTTCGAGGCGTACCCGAACATCATGCCCTGGTCGCCGGCGCCACCAGTATCGACACCCTGTGCAATGTCGCCCGACTGCTTGTTGATGGACGAGATCACGGCGCAGGTGTTGGAGTCGAAACCATACAGGGCGTTGTCGTAGCCGATGGAGGCGACGACGCCGCGGACAAGGCTCTGGAAGTCGACGTAGGCCTTGGTGGTGATTTCACCGGCGATGACGACGAGGCCCGTTGCGGTCAGCGTTTCGGCGGCCACACGGCTGTATGGATCCTGTTCGAGACAGGCGTCCAGGATGGCATCGGAAACCTGGTCGGCAATTTTGTCGGGATGACCTTCCGTTACCGATTCAGAGGTAAACAAAAAACGATCGCTCAACTTCGCATTCCTCCCCATTGAAGGGATTCAAGGTGATTGCCTGCCGCAAGTGGCTAAAGACGCTCGATAGGCAGTTGCGATTTTTGCAACGGTCAGCGGAAGACAACGCGCATCGGCAGACCGAAGCCAAGCCGGCACATCTCTCTATGGTAATTGGGGAAAGCCCTCATAGCAAAGGGGGGCAGCGAACGGGGACCAGGGGGCGGTCAAGGGGTGAATCCGACGGGTTAATGGGAGAATCCGCACGCTTTACACATGGCTCACGCGAAGGCCGTAGGATATTTGAGGACGAATTGGAGCAGAAGAGGACAGATGAGCGAGAAGCGTTGGGTGTTGTTGATTGCCAGTGAGGTCGGGCGCACCGACTCGGTCTCCGACCGTGCGATGGAGCGCCTCGTGGATGCCATCGGTGAGGAAGGCTATACAGTGGTCCGTACCACCTCGACGCAAGACGGTCTCTCGCTCGTTACCTCCGACCCCAGCTACTCGGCCGTTCTTCTCGATTGGGACCTCGAAGGCGACTCGCAGTTCGAAGAGCGCGCCGCACTCGACATTATTCGCGGCGTTCGTCATCGCAACAAGAAGGTGCCGATTTTCCTGATCGCCGATCGCACGCTGGTATCGGAATTACCCCTGGAAGTCATCAAGCAGGTTCACGAGTACATCCATCTCTTCGGTGACACGCCAGCCTTTATCTCTTCGCGTCTCGACACCGCCATCGAGCGCTATCACGATCAACTGCTACCGCCCTACTTTCGCGAACTGCTTAAATACAACGACCAGTCCGCCTACTCGTGGGACGCACCGGGCCACATGGGCGGCGTAGCCTTTCTCAAGCATCCGGTCGGCCAGGAGTTCCACCGCTTTTTCGGTGAAAACCTCTTCCGCTCAGATCTGGGCATCTCGTCGGCACCGCTCGGCTCATGGCTTGACCACGTCGGGCCTCCCGGCGAGTCAGAGCGCAACGCAGCTCGGATTTTCGGCGCCGACTGGACGTTTTATGTGCTCGGCGGCTCGAGCACGTCCAATCAAATTGTCGGCCACGGCGTCATTGCGCAGGACGACATCGTTCTAGCGGACGCCAACTGCCACAAATCCATCTGTCACTCGCTCACCGTCACGGGTGCTCGTCCGGTGTACTTCAAGCCCACACGTAATGGGTTCGGCATGATCGGCCTCGTCCCGCTCAAGCGCTTCTCTCCGAGCTCCGTTCAGGAACTCATCGCCCGCAGTCCATTCGCCGCCGGGGCCCGCTCGCAAAAGCCAACGCATGCGGTGGTCACCAATTCCACCTACGACGGGCTCTGTTACAACGTTGATGAAGTGGTGGAACAGCTTGCCGGCTCGGTTCCTCGTGTTCACTTTGACGAAGCCTGGTACGCCTATGCAAAATTCCATCCCCTCTATCGAGGGCGCTTTGCGATGGGTGTGCCAGAAGAAATGAAAGACCGTCCCGTCATCTTTTCCGTGCAATCCACGCACAAGATGCTGGCCGCGTTCTCCATGGGTTCCATGATCCACGTCAAGCTTTCTGACCGTGCCCCCCTCGACTTCGACCAGTTCAACGAAGCGTTCATGATGCACGGCACTACCTCACCCTTTTATCCGCTGATTGCTTCGCTCGACGTTGCCGCCGCCATGATGGACGATCCGGCCGGCCCAACATTGATGGACGAAACTCTGGCCGATGCCATCAGCTTCCGCCAGGCCATGAGCTCCATCGCCCACCGTCTGCGCACTACATCTGACAATGGTGACGGCTGGTTCTTTGGCATCTATCAGCCCGAGCGCGTCATAGATCCTGCGACCGGCGAAAGCATACTATTTGAAGACGCCGAAGACGAGCTGCTGACCACCGAACCCAGTTGCTGGACCCTGAAACGGGGCGATGAGTGGCATGGATACCAGAACGAAGACTCGCCAGACGACTACTGCATGCTCGACCCCACCAAGGTGACGATTCTGACGCCTGGAGTCAACGCACAGGGGGTGATGTCCCAATGGGGCATCCCTGCGGCCGTCCTCACCGAATTTCTGGACTCGCGTCGCGTCGAGATCGCCCGAACTGGCGACTACACCGTTCTGGTGCTCTTCTCGGTCGGAACTTCGAAGGGTAAATGGGGAAGCCTGCTTGAGAATCTCTTCGAATTCAAGCGTCTCTATGACACGGATGCGTCGCTCGAAGAGGCGCTTCCGGAATTGCTTCAACGCTTTCCTCATCGTTATCGCAATGTTTCTCTGAAAGAACTCTCCGACGAGATGCACCGGGCGATGATCGAACTCGATCTTCCCGGCCTCGTCAACGCCGCCTGCGATGAGGACTTCGATCCGATCCTCACACCCTCGCAGACCTACCAGAAGCTCGTCCGCCACGAAACGGAGCGCATCCGCTTCAAGGAGATGGCGGGACGAATCGCTGCCTGCATGCTGGTTCCATACCCTCCGGGAATCCCTATGTCCATGCCCGGTGAGCGCCTCGGCAGCTCCGAGTCACCGGTGATCAAGCTCATCCTGGCGATGGAACAATTCGGCAAGCGGTTCCCAGGCTTCGAGCGCGAAGTCCACGGCATCGAAGTTGACGGCGATGGAAACTACTGGATGCGTGCGGTGATCGAAGAAACGGATCACGGCCTTCTCTCTGAAATCCACATCAAACCGTAGCGAGTGTTTCCGCATCGCAACCATCACAATTTGGCGTGGGCTTCTCCTTCTTGAGAGGGGACTGGCCTTGGAGGATGACCATGCTTGGAATCCCCGTACGCTATTTCCTCAAGCATCCTGCGATTGCGTTTGCGGAATTCACTGCCAACCCCATTGAAGTCTGGACGACGGTCCAGGATACCTTTGTAGCGCGGCGCGAATCGCGCAGACCTCAATGTCCTTATGAGCCCGATAGCCGTTGGGAACAGCGGCTTCATGAATACCTCGGCCTCCATACACCATGCAGTGCTGCCGCAGAGTTTTCCGATTTGTGGCCCGCTGTAATCAAAGAGATAGAAGCAAAGGGAATTCAAGCTGGACCTGAAAGCTTTCAGTGCTGGAATGATGGCGATGCTGGACTCGTGCGAGCTATCTGGTGCCTTGTTCGTCACCTGAAGCCCAAGAAGATCGTCGAAACCGGCGTTGCCCATGGCGTTACGTCACGTTTTATTCTGGAAGCCCTTGAGAGAAACGGAGATGGCCACCTCTGGAGCATCGATCTTCCACCGATGGAGAGAGACTGGCGCGAGCAAGTCGCCGTCGCTGTCGGTGACCGCTACGCGGATCGATGGTCTTATATCCGCGGGTCGAGCAGAAGGCGGCTTCCTGAATTGTTGACTTTGATTGGCCAGGTCGATCTGTTCATTCATGACAGCCTTCACAGTGAGCGCAACGTCCGTTTCGAACTCGATCGAGCCTGGCCAGTCCTGGGACAAAGCGGCGCAGTCGTCGTGGATGATATCGATGCAAACTGGGGCTTTCAGTCCTTCAATCGGAGCTTTTCCGGTCATCCAACCATGATTTGCGAGGCGGAACCGATTCGCCCCGATCGAAGGCGTTTCAACCAAAAAGGGCTGTTCGGAATCATTCTGAGACAATCGACGCAACCAACTGAAGAATGACTTCGGAGGCTCAGCGCTTCACTGTCCGACCGATGTATAGATCTTTGAGGAGCTTCTACCGCCGCGTCCAAGTTGCCAGGTGCGAGATGACGGCATGGGCCTTTTGCGGCAGGGGAATGACTGAACTCCACCAACCGGCGTGCACCCCGTAGTACCGGACCGTGAGGAAGCCGAGCACGGTGACCAAAGCGACGAGCGCGATGGCGCCTAGCCAGCGGAGGCGCTGCTCCATGGCTTCGCGGCGCTCCATGCGTTCTTTGCCAACGTTGGAAGCAAAGGTTTCCCAGCCGTCTGCCGCGGGATCGATGGGTGCGCCTTTTTCGTAGGAGGCTTTGAGGAAGCGGTCAGTCCAGTCGCGGGTGTCAAGGCCGAGGGCGCTGACGTATCCGCGAACGATGCCTTTGCTAAGGATTCCGCCGGGAAGCTGCTGGTAACGATCCTGCTCCAGCGCAACCAAGTGGCGTTGGCATATCTTGGTGACAGCGGTGATCTGCTCGAGTGCGATGCCTCGCGATAGCCGCTGCGTTCGAAGCTCTTCCCCAAAAGTACTCATTTGGTAACCAGTCCCGACATCATAGCCCGAGGGATTTCCACAGGCAAGTTACTTATGTCATTGAACGTATGGATTAACTGTATCACCCATTCTAATCATTGAGCTAGAGGGGCCTCAAGTGCTTTCCGTCACTCGATCTTTGTGCAAAACACCGATGGAACTATGGTTTAGTCATCGGCGGATTGTGCGAGAAGATGGGACCAAAAATGCAGAAGAAGCGGCTGATACCCTTAGGAGGAAGGCCTCAAGCGATATACGCGTCCCTTCTGGAGCCGTGCTTTACCCATGAACAAGCTCGTCATCGCCAACCTGCTGCACCGCCCCCTGCGGTCGCTGATCAGCATCACCGCTATCGCCATTGAAGTCGTCATGATCCTGTCCATCGTCGCCATTTTTATGGGCATGCTGGACAGCCAGAAGGAGCGCACGAACGGCATTGGTGCAGATGTTGTGGTAATGCCTTCGAATGCCAGCATGATAGCCGGGGTCGGAGGCGCTCCGATGTCGGCCAAACTTGCCGGCTTCCTCGCCGGTCTGCCCCACGTAACCGTGGCAGCGCCGGTGATTACTGATTTCAATATGTCGAGCGCGGTCGAAATTCTCTACGGGATCGACTACAAGAGCTACAACGCGCTGAGGCCATTTGTATTTCTGTCAGGAGGACCGTTTCAAACGCCTGACGACGTGATCATCGACGATATCTACGCTCGTTCGGGCAAGGGTTATCGCGTCGGTGACACGATGTCCATTAAGAACCATACATTTCGAGTTTGCGGCATCGTTGAAAACGGGAAAGGTGGCCGGAGGGTGGTTCCGATCGACACCCTTGGTAGCCTGATCGGTTCCGAAGGCAAAGCTTCAGTCATTTATCTGAAAAGCGATAACCCAGCAAACAACAACCTGATTATCGAGGAAATCCACGACACAAAGGGTCTGGCAAACTACAGAGTGCAAACCATGGAGGACCTGGTTTCCCAGTACACTCCTTCGCGCTTTCCCGGGTTTGATCTTGCCCTGGACGTAGTTATTTCGATCGCCGTTATCGTTGGCTTCCTCGTGATCTTCCAATCCATGTACACAGCGGTACTTGAACGGACCCGCGAAATCGGTATCTTGAAATCGCTAGGATCTTCAAAGGGAACAATCGTAAGCGTTGTCCTGCGCGAAACTGCACTTCTGGCCGTCACGGGAGTACTACTGGGCATTGCGGCCACATTCGGAGTGCGGGCGCTGCTGCACCTAAGATTCTCCACCTTTGCATTCGAACTGACGGCCGCGTGGATCGGCTGGGGTACATTGATCGCCTTCGTCGGAGCGATAGGCGGCGCGCTGTATCCCGCGTGGATGGCGGCGCGCAAGGACCCGATCGACGCGCTGGCTTACGAATAGAATTTCGATCTCGAGGGTCTGCACTGCAGGCCAAAGTATGAATTTCGTTGAGTGTCGCGCGCTATACTTTTCTATATTCCCCTGCAGCAAAGTGAAGAATCTTCTGCATCCGCGGAGTGAGATTGGCGATCGTGTCAAAGCGCTGGCTGTACGCTGTCTGGGTCGTCTTCATAGGCGCGTTTGCTGTACTGCATGCGTTGAATCTTGCGGCTGATTTTCCCAACCACACTGCTTGGCACCTTGACTGGGCCAAGTACACAGACGAGGGCTGGTACGGCAACGCCGCGATCCGCGCACACCTGTTCGGACACTGGTACGTACCAGGGGATTTCAACCCGGCGCCTGCGGTTCCGGTGTGGCCGTTTCTAGAGTGGATCCTGTTTTTCTTCACCGGAGTGTCGGTGGAAGCGGCGCGCGGGCTGGCGGTCGCGTTCTTCTTTGCCAACCTGCTGTTGTGCTACACGCTGCTGCGGCCGCGCGGGCCGAAGTGGATGGCGCTGCTGGCGCTGACACTGATGGTGACCAGTCCGTTCCTGTATGCCTTCAGCCGGCTGGCGATCCTCGAGCCCATGCTGACGACTCTGTTGCTGGTCGCCCTGAATCTGACGGTGCGCCTGCCGCGCATGAAAAAGCCATTGATTGCATCGGCAACCGTCGGCGTGCTGTTCACGCTGATGATGCTGACGAAAACAACCGCGATATTTCTATTGCCGGCACTTGGTTGGGCGATGTTTGTGGCGTTCCGGAATTCGTTTCAGGATCCGTTTGAACGTCGCGCAGACAGCCCGGATCGCGCGCGCTCGAGTTTTCACGCATGGATTCAGCCATGTGCGGCGCGCTGCGCTGTAGTGGCCTTCGCCGCATTTGCGGTGACGTTCGGTGCGTGGATAGCGCTGGTGGTGGGGTTTGGCTACCTCGGCGATTACAAGTACCTGCTCTTCATCAATAAATATGTGAAGCCGACGGAGTTTTACTGGCCTCTGCTAAGCTTCTGGTGGTCGGTGCGCGGATTGATGTGGGTCGACCACATCCTGATTCCGCTCTGCGAAGTGTTGATTGGCGGGGTGTTCGGTGCCGCCCTGATCTCGCTGAAGAGGACGGGCGCGAATGCGAGACTTCTGTACGATCCCGTGTTTGGCGCGTCGATCCTGGCGGCCGGCGGCTACATCCTGTTCATGACCTATCAGAATCATCCGCAGCCCCGGTACTTTGCGTTAGTCGCCGTGTTCTGTTTCATCATCGTTGCGATGGCTGCTGAGAAACTGGTTGCGCAGGCGGGGCCAAGTCGGCTGTTGGGCTGGGGAGCGATTGCCGTCGTGGCAATCGCCGTCGGTTTGAATAGCGTGCAGACAGTGAGTTTCGCCGCGCATCCCGAGTACACATTTGTGACTGCCGCACGGCAGCTTGCCACGTACATCGACCAGCATCCGAATGGAAACCGGCTGCTGGTATCGATCAGTGGAGACGAGATTTCGCTGATCACGCACGTGCAGACGCTGTGCGACGACTTCAGCATGCAGACGCCAACTCTTCCTGACGTGGGTACGAAGCTGGCGATTTACAAGCCGGGTTGGTGGGCCACATGGAACGATGTCGATCCGGGAACGCTCGAGGACATTCACACCCATTACTCGCTGGAACAGGTAGCGAGTTTCAGGGCGTTCGACGATCCGGACCGGAACGTGCTGGTATTGTTCAAACTGCATCCGCTGCCTAACGGGCAGGCGCGGCTGATCGACGGCGGCAACCTGCAGGCGCCGCTGCCCGGCGACAAAATATCGATTCCGCTTGAGTAGCGGATTCCTATTCCCGAATTCGGTCGAGACCAGCCCCTTCCCACAATTGATGCACATCGGATGCTTGTGACTGCAATCACTCGACAGTGTTTGACGCGGATGATAGCCTTCCGGGTGACTTTGAGCCGGGACTCTTGCGGGCCGCTATTTTCCCGCAGAGAAGGCGGACCGAAGGTTGTTGGGTCGCGACCAGCGGACTGCCCCGCCAATCGGCAAGCAAAATTCACATCGGAGGACTTGTGATAGCACAGGACTGGGTCTACTTCTTTCCGGCCGTGAGCGTTTTATCGCTCGTGGCCTTTTTCTTCGCGCGCCAAGTATTTGGCTCAGGCCAGGGGACACCGGTTTTGCAGACGGTCGCCGGCACCATCAGGGAACGCGCAGAGGCATTTCTGAGGCGTCATTACAAGATCGGGGCCGGGATGCTGGGTCTGTTGCTACCCACATTTGCCTATGCGCAGCCGGAACACGCGGGCGGCGGCGAGGCCAATTTGGTATTGCCTGATTTGAGGTCCGTCAGTTTCGAGCATTTTTTCGGCTTGAACGGACACGCCCTGCTGACGATCGGGCTGCTCTTCTGCGTCGGCGGTCTATTGTTTGGTCTGGCGATCTATGTGCAATTGAAGAACTCGCCGGTCCATCGCACCATGCTCGAAGTCTCCGAGCTGATCTACGAAACCTGCAAAACTTATCTGATCACGCAGGGCAAGTTCATCATGCTGCTCTGGGTTTTCATCGCGGTCATCATCTCGCTCTACTTCGGGTGGCTGGCGCCGGTGCCCAATAAACCTATCTGGATTACGCTGCCGATCATCCTGCTGTTCTCCCTCGTCGGCATCGCCGGCAGCTATGGCGTGGCGTGGTTCGGAATCCGCGTAAACACCTTTGCCAACTCGCGCACTGCCTTTGCCGGATTGCGCGGGAAACCGTATCCGATCATGGCCATTCCGCTAAAGGCCGGCATGAGCATCGGCATGTTGCTGATCTCGGTTGAACTGCTCATCATGCTGTTCATCCTTTTGTTCGTCCCGCGTGACTATGCGGGCCCATGCTTCATTGGCTTTGCCATCGGCGAGAGCCTTGGCGCGGCAGCGCTGCGTATTGCCGGCGGCATCTTCACCAAGATCGCCGATATCGGCGCCGATCTTATGAAGATCGTCTTTAAGATCAAGGAAGACGATGCGCGCAACCCGGGTGTCATTGCAGACTGTACCGGCGACAACGCGGGCGACTCGGTCGGACCGAGCGCCGACGGCTTTGAAACCTATGGCGTCACCGGCGTGGCCCTGATCACCTTCATCCTTCTGGCAGTCAAGGATCCCGCCATCCAGGCCCAACTGCTGGTATGGATTTTCGTGATGCGCGTGGGAATGCTGCTCTCCAGCGCAGGTGCGTACTTCCTCAATACCGCCATCGCCAGCGCCAAGTACAAAGATGCCGACGAAATGGACTTCGAGACTCCGCTGACCTCGCTGGTATGGATCACGTCAGTGGTTTCAATCATCCTCACCTACATCGTTTCGTACCTGATGATTCCGACTCTTGGAGATGGGTCGCTGTGGTGGAAGCTGGCTTCCATCATCTCGTGCGGAACTCTGGCGGGCGCGCTGATACCCGAATTGGTTAAGGTTTTCACTTCGACCAAATCCACCCACGTCAAAGAAGTCGTTAAATCGGCGCAGGAAGGCGGAGCTTCCCTGGGAATCCTGTCGGGATTCGTAGCCGGCAATTTTTCGGCCTACTGGCTGGGTCTGAGCATGGTAGCTCTTATGGCCCTTGGCTATTACTTCAGCCTGGGCATACCGGACTTGCAGAATAATCCAGCGGGAATGATGCTGGCTCCAGCCGTCTTCGCATTTGGTCTTGTCGCCTTCGGCTTCCTGGGTATGGGTCCGGTCACAATTGCCGTGGACTCCTACGGGCCTGTAACCGACAATGCTCAATCGGTCTACGAGTTGTCGCTGATCGAAGAAGTTCCGGGGATCTCGGCTGAATTGAAGAAGGACTACGGCATCGACGCGAAATTCGAACGCGCCAAACACCTGCTGGAAGCCAATGATGGTGCCGGCAATACCTTCAAGGCTACAGCCAAACCGGTGCTCATCGGCACCGCCGTGGTCGGCGCAACCACCATGACCTTCTCGATCATCATGGCCCTGACCCACGGACTGACCGATAACGTGAATAAACTCTCTTTGCTGCACGCGCCGTTCATGCTCGGATTGATCTGCGGCGGTGCGGTGATCTTCTGGTTCGCAGGCGCTTCGACACAGGCGGTCTCCACAGGAGCCTACCGCGCAGTTGAGTTCATCAAGGCGAACATCCACCTCGAAGGTGCGGAAAAGGCATCGGTCAGTGACAGCAAGAAGGTGGTCGAGATCTGCACGAAGTACGCGCAGAAGGGAATGTTCAACATCTTTCTCGCCGTCTTCTTCTCAACACTTGCGTTCGCATTCGTGGAACCGTTCTTGTTTATCGGCTACTTGTTCTCGATTGCGATCTTCGGTCTCTATGAAGCCATTTTCATGGCCAATGCCGGAGGCGCCTGGGACAATGCGAAGAAAATCGTTGAAGTCGACATGAAGCAGAAAGGGACACCTCTGCACGACGCGACCGTGATCGGAGACACCGTCGGCGATCCGTTCAAAGATACGTCGTCAGTGGCTATGAACCCGATAATCAAGTTCACAACCCTGTTCGGATTGCTTGCTGTCGAACTGGCAGTGACGCTCAGTTCGAACAATCCGATGCTCACGCACATACTGGCAGTAGCGTTTTTCCTGGTGTCGGTGTTCTTTGTGCACAAGTCATTCTATGGAATGAGAATTGAGTCCAAAGGATAGTGACTGGTTCCGGTCGAGTGGAATACAACTCTGCCCTAATGCCACTGGTGGATGATCAGGAAGCTGCGGCCCTGCGTGCTATGCGCAGGGCCGCGGTGTCTTTCCTCGTGGTTTCAGGATTCGCGCACGGCTATTCCGCTTTTCCAGACCACGATTAGAAATTAGAACGATCAATTACGCGAAGAAGATCAAGACAAATAAATTTGGACGTCTGATTTGCGGAAGACGAATGGCGAGCGGTCGGTCGGTGAGTCCTTGCGCAAAGGCGCTTTGCCGAGGCAAGGATTCGGGCATGCGATCGGGAATTCCCGGTATATCCCAATCTACACAGTAATTACTGTCTCGTTAACATAACCGCGCCGAATCAAATCGTGCCGAACGAATTCGAGATTACTGCAAAAACCCCAGAAAAGCCTCAATTGCGGATCGCTTTGGCAACTCCTATTGCAAAAAAAAGGCGCTCTCTTTGATCAATTGATATGTGGACAGGGAAGCACTGAGAAGTTACTCTTATGCTAATAATTAACTAAATCGGACACCTATTGCTCCGTGTTTCCCTTTGAGTCATCGAAGGGTCCCCAGAGTTGTTGTCTCGCGACTTCCTTAGAGTCTTCTCCAGGGAACAGGAGAGGTGTGCGCCTACATAGGAGCTTAGAGTAGTGAAGCCATATTCAGGTTTAACGCACAGAAATCGTTGGGCTAATGTAGTTGCAAACCGGATTTACCTACCTCGTCAAATCGCCATCTTTGCAGCAGTTTTGGGCTGCCTGGCATTGGGCACGTCTGGTGCAAAAGCTCAGTCTGCAAGCAATATCACCTGCCAAAGCAATTCCTTCAACTCCGCTGGAACGGATACGTGCTCGGTCAATCTCAGCGGTGCGGCCCAGAGTCAGACTCCCGTATACCTGTATAGCAGTGACCCAGCGCTGACGGTGCCAGGCACTGTTTATGTAAATGCCGGCGCTTCATCGGCCACCTTCAGTGCGACGTTAGCCTCTGTATCATCGGCGCGTACGGTGTGGATCACGGCGCAAGCAAGTAGTGCAATGGGGACCAAGGTTTCCTACGGAATCCAGTTGACCTCCACGTCGACTTCATCCTCACAACCACAGTTGAGCAATGTTTCCTGCCAAACCAGCTCCTTCAGTTCCGCTGGAACGGATACATGCTCGGTCAATCTCAGTGGCGCCACGCAGAATCAGATCGCCGTAAGCCTATACAGCAGTGACCCGGCCCTGACGATCCCAGGCACTGTCTATGTAAATGCGGGCGCTTCATCGGCCACATTCAGTGCGACGTTAGCCTCTGTGTCAACGCCGCGTACGGTGTGGATCACGGCGCAAGCAAGTAGTGGAACGGGAAGCAAAGTTTCTTACGGAATCCAGTTGAATCCCGCGTCGGCTTCATCTTCACAACCACAGTTGAGCAATGTTTCCTGCCAGACCAGTTCTTTCAGTTCTGCTGGAACGGATGCATGCTCGGTCAATCTCAGTGGCGCCACGCAGAGTCAGATCGCCATCAACCTGTATAGCAGCGACCCGGCCCTGACGATCCCAGGCACTGTCTATGTAAATGCGGGTGCTTCATCGGCCACATTCAGCGCCTCTCTAGCCTCGGTGTCAACGGCGCGTACGGTGTGGATCACGGCGCAAGCAAGCAGTGGAACGGGAAGCAAAGTTTCCTACGGAATCCAGTTGAATCCCGCGTCAACTTCATCTTCACAACCACCGTTGAGCAATGTCTCCTGCCACACCAGCTCTTTCAATTCCGCTGGAACGGATGCATGCTCGGTCAATCTCAGTGGCGCCACGCAGAGTCAGATCGCCATAAACCTGTATAGCAGTGATCCGGCCCTGACGATTCCAGGCACTGTCTATGTAAATGCGGGCGCATCGTCCGTTGCATTCAATGCGACTCTAGCGTCCGTGTCATCGGCGCGTACGGTATGGATCACGGCGCAAGCAAGCAGTGGAACGGGAAGCAAAGTAACCTACGGGATCCAGTTGACCGCCTCGTCCACGTCTACACAGACTCCGACGCTCACCGTCAACGCAACAAGCATCTCGTTTGGCACTGTCACCGTGAATACCCAATCTACGCAGACGGTGACTTTGACTTCCAGTGGAACGGCTCCTGTCACAGTAAGTTCGGCTACTGTAACCGGCAATGGATTCTCAATGTCGGGATCGAGCTTTCCTGTCACGCTGAATCCCGGTCAGACGCTGAATCTGAATTTGCAATTTTCTCCGACCGCTGCCAGCTCAGCGACTGGCGAGCTGACAATCACGAGCAACTCTTCCTCCAATCCGACTGCAACTTTTGCGCTGAGCGGATCCGGTACATCCGTATCTCATCAAGTTGATCTGAGTTGGAACGCTCCGACCGCGACGTCTGATCCAGTCGCAGGCTACAACGTCTATCGAGCGCCGGGTGGCACGACGTCGTACCTACTTCTCAATTCATCGCCGGTTGTATCGACAAGCTACGCGGATTCTGCGGTCACAAGCGGCCAGACATATGTCTATATGGTGGAGAGTGTCGACAGCGCGGGAGTGGAGAGCGCACCTTCCAATACGGCCACCGCGAGCATTCCATAAAGTTAACGACTGATTGCTCGTCACCTTGTGAAGCCCGCTGAACCTTAGCGGGCCTCACATGTTTCCTACGAACCGAATGCCACCTTCGGGTTAACTGACTGAAGAGAATCGGACATTCCGATCAAGGCATATTCAAGTTACGAAGCGCAACCAGAGAGTTGCGCAAGGGATTTGCGCTGTCGTCCGTTGGCGTCAAAATTTGAGGTGTCGAGCCAGGCTTCGAAGGCGGCTTTGCGGGCAGGCCACTCTGAATCGAGCATCGAGAACCATGCCGTATCGCGGTTCTGGCCTTTCACGATCATGTGCTGGCGGAAGATGCCTTCAAAGTTGAATCCAAGGCGCAGGGCGGCACGTCGTGACGGTGCGTTGTTCGCGTTGCACTTCCACTCGTAGCGGCGGTAGCCCAGGTCTTCAAAGATGTGGCGAGCCATCAAATACATCGCCTCTGTTGCGGCGAGGGTGCGTTGCAGCGAGGGCGCGAGAAGAATGTTGCCGACTTCGATGACGCCGTTGACGGGATCCATGCGCATGTAGCTGGCATAGCCAGCAATGTTTCCGGTTGTCTGGGGCACGATGGCGAAAAACACCGCTCCTGAGCCTGCCTGCTTTTCTTCGAGGGCACGCCGCAAATCAGCCTCGTTGGCGAAGGGGCCGTCTGCCAGGTAGGTCCAGACCTCGTCATGCCCCTGTACTGCCTCCCAGAGGTCGGCAGTGTGCAACTCTGCATCCAGTGGGTCCAGCATTACGTGCCTGCCGTGCATTGGAACGCGGGAGGGAAGAGGGACGGGTTTCCATGCGGGTAGGTTTTGCGGAATGTCGGGCACGGATTCAGCCTATCAGCCGTCAAAACCGGGTGTTGGGAGGAGCCAGAAGAGTAACGTCCGCATTCTCCACATTTCGGACGATTTCGCACAGCGAAATAGGGCTAAATGCACTGTTTCTGCGCCTTGTAAGGGCTGCAATCGCGCACTACGCTTGTATTTCAGAACGGACGGAGCGCGGGGGACCGCGTCTGCACTGCATTTTGGGCAATTTGGATGCCGGAGACCCGTATTTTTCAAGCTCTTTTAAGCTTTCCACAGGCTGATTGACGGCATTTAGCAACCGGATGCCCGATTTAACATCGAAATACTAGATGTTGTGGTTTGCGGTTGACAGACACCATAGACAGCGTTATTTTTGCAACTGCGACTGTAAACAGACTGTAACCTTCAGCCGGTTGCAGGCCGCACAAGACAGAAAAACCCGCGGTACAGAAGAAGCCCCCGTTTTTCCGTTCACTGCACCACTTAACCCCCCAATTTTGGCTGCGTTAAGACCAAGGGACAGGTATTCAAAGAAATCGCCAGATAGAGAGGAACCGATGAGCGAGGCCAACCTTCAAACGACCGCTGCAGCCCTGCAAGCCCCCTACAGCCAGGGTGGTCTGACATTTTCACGCCGTTTTTCAACCGAGGGGAAATCCCCATATGACGACGTGCAGTGGGAGCACCGGACAGCTCTGATCGCCGACAGCAAGGGCAATACGATCTTCGAACAGAAGGACGTGGAGGTGCCGGTCGACTGGTCGATGACGGCGACCAACATTGTGGCCTCGAAGTATCTGCATGGAACGATAGGTTCGCCGGAGCGCGAAACAGGAGTGCGGCAGCTGGTGTCGCGCGTGGCCGAGACAGTGCGCGACTGGGGCATCGCCGGCGGTTACTTCGCCAGCGACAACGACGCGGCCATCTTCCACGATGAGCTGGCCAACATGCTGCTGACGCAGAAGGTGGCGTTCAACTCCCCGGTATGGTTCAACGTGGGCTGCGACCGGCTGGAACCGTTCGCTGCAGGGCAGAACTGGCATTGGGATCCGATGACGGGCGGCGTGGTGCACGCGGCGACCGGTTACAAGAATCCGCAGTGCTCGGCCTGCTTCATTAACGCCGTCGACGATTCGATGGAAGGCATCATGGACCTGGCGCGGACCGAGGCGCTGCTGTTCAAGTATGGCTCGGGCACGGGGACGAACTTCAGCTCTCTGCGGTCGAGCCACGAAGGCGTGACGGGCGGCGGAACGGCGAGCGGACCCCTGAGCTTTATGCGTGGTCTCGATGCGTTTGCGGGCGTCATCAAGAGCGGCGGCAAGACGCGTCGCGCGGCCAAGATGGCGATCCTGAATGTCGAGCATCCTGACATCATTGACTTCATCGAGTGCAAGGCGAAGGAAGAGCAGAAGGCCCACACGCTGATCCGGAACGGTTACGACGGTTCGGGGCCGGATTCAGAGGCCTTTTCATCAATCTTCTTCCAGAACGCCAACAACTCAGTGCGCGTGACCGACGAGTTCATGCGCGCATATGAAAACGACAGCGAGTTCACGACCAAGACAGTGAAAGGTGCGAATCCGGTCAAGAGCTACAAGGCCCGCGACATCATGCGCAAGATCGCCGAGGCCACGTGGCTGTGCGGCGATCCCGGCCTGCAGTTCGATACCACGATCAACAAGTGGCATACCAGCAAGAACACGGCACCGATCAATGCGTCGAATCCCTGCTCGGAGTACATGTTCCTCGACAACTCGGCGTGCAACCTGGCGAGCTTCAACCTGATGAAGTTCCTTACGCCGTCGGGCACGTTCAACATTCCCGAATACAGGCATGCGATTTCGGTTGTCATTACGGCGATGGAAATCCTGGTCGACAATTCCGGGTATCCGACGGAATGGATTTCGCGTAATTCGCATGACTACCGCCCGCTGGGTTTGGGATATGCGAACCTGGGCGCGCTGCTGATGTCGTTCGGCCTGCCCTATGATTCAGCGGCGGGACGCGATCTTGCAGCGGCGATGACGGCCATCATGTGCGGTCAGGCGTATTTGCAGTCGGCAGTGCTGGCGGCCAATTGCCCGCCGCTCAAGTCGGCGACGCCGCTCACGGCTAGCGTGGAGCGACAGGGCGGAGCATGCCCGGGCTTCTACGTGAATCGCGAGCCGTTCCTAAACGTGATTCGCATGCATCGCGCCGAAGTGAACAACATCGGCAAGTCGCGCATTAGCGGCGAACCGTTCATGGTACCGCAACTGGAGGCGTTGATCGATTCGAGCCGCGAGTGCTGGGATATGGCGCTTTCCTACGGCGAGCGTTACGGCTATCGCAACTCGCAGACCACGGTGCTGGCGCCGACGGGCACCATCGGCTTCATGATGGATTGCGACACCACGGGCATTGAGCCTGATCTGGCGCTGGTGAAGTACAAAAAGCTGGTTGGCGGCGGCATGATCAAGATCGTCAACAACACGGTTCCGGCGGCGCTGTTCAAGCTGGGCTACAACAATGACCAGGTCGATGCAATCGTGAGCTACATCGATGCGACCGGCACCATTGAAGGCGCTCCGGGCATCAAGCCGGAACACCTGAGTGTGTTCGATTGCAGCTTCAAGCCCGCCAAGGGCACGCGCTCGATCAACTACATGGGCCACATCAAGATGATGGCCGCGACGCAACCGTTCCTGTCGGGCGCGATCTCAAAGACGGTGAACCTGCCGCATGAAGCAACCGTCGAAGAAGTGGCCGAAGCCTATGCCGAGAGCTGGCGCCAGGGCATCAAGGCTGTAGCGATCTATCGCGATGGATCGAAGGGCGTGCAGCCGTTGAATACCAGCATGGATGCGAAGAAGGAACCTTCGGCGGTGGAAGCCGCGGGCCAGCGCGTGATGGCGCAGCTTGCAGCCGGGCAACCGGCGGCTGAGGCCGACCTGAAGACGCTGGAGGCGAAGATCAGCGAGAGGCTCGAAGTTACGGCGAAGTCGGTAGTAGCCGCTGCGAGTGCCTTCCAGCGCGCTCTCGATGAGATTGCAAGGGCGACCTCTGTTCCGCAGATGACGGCCGCGCTCGGGCCGGAAGAGCCGGCGATGCAGGATCTGAACGGGCCGCCTCGTGCGGTGCGTCATCGCCTGCAGGCAGAGCGTGCCTCCATCACCCACAAGTTCTCGATTGCGGGTCATGAAGGCTACATCACGGTGGGTCTGTATCCGACCGGGCAGCCGGGCGAGATCTTCATCAAGATGGCGAAAGAAGGTTCGACCGTCTCCGGCTTGATGGACGCATTTGCAACGTCGATCTCTCTGGCGCTGCAGCACGGAGTTCCGCTGCGCGTACTGTGCGAGAAGTTTGCGCATACACGGTTCGAGCCCTCGGGCTGGACAGGCAACGAGCAGATCGGCTACGCGAAGAGCCTGATGGATTACATCTTCCGCTGGCTGAATCTGCGCTTCCTTTCGGGCGAGCAGTTGACGCTGTTCGCGGGGCTTGCTCCGCACGCTGCGCCGCTGCCGGAGTCGCCAACGATCCTGCCGGACATCGATCCGGAAGAGGATCCGGCCGCGCACAAGCAGCTTTCCAAGCTGGCTGAAGAAATGTCGCGCCGCCTCGGTGGTGGCATGGGCAGCACTTCGGCTCCTGGTGGCAGTATTCCGCCGGAAGCTCAGTCGACGATCGCAGCTTCAGCCTCAGCGAGTCATGGGCCGACATTGCAGGATCGCGGCTTGTTCCACGCATCCGAGGCAATGCGCAGCATGTACGAGATGGGCGATGCACCGAGTTGCTCCACCTGCGGAGCCATCATGGTTCGCAATGGAAGCTGCTACCGCTGCATGAGCTGCGGCTCAACTTCGGGATGCAGTTAGTTTTGTAGTCTGGGGTTCGATGGGGCGGCGTTGATGATGGAGCAGGCTTTGGCCTGCTCCATTGTTCTTGGGTTTATCGATGAATGCAAATACCAGCCCTCACTTATCTCGAGCGCTGCTTTATTCGGTGGTGGTAGAGCCGTAGTCTGTGGGCTGTAGAGCGGTGCCGCGAATCTGTTGAATGAAAAGGGGCACTTCCTTATCAATTAGGTCCGCGCGGTCAATCTGGATGTAGTGCGAGCTGCCCTTCGCGATGATTCTCCGGCTCCGTGTGGAAAGCTTCTTCAGGTTCTCCTGCAGCTGGTTCCATGCCGCCTCCGCCATCCTTTGAGTTGAATTCTCGGTGGCCATAGTCTTCTCAGGATCATGCGACAAAATGAGAATCGGCAATGAACCGTACGGGCCCGAATGGACCGTCTCGAGGCCGGATCGCTCCATATTGCGCATTTCGTTCATCGGAGAATCGACATGAATCTCGCAGTGATCCTCCGCCTGCAATCGCGAGGACCGGGCATCGAGGCTATGCGTGCTTTTCGAGCACATCCCCATGAGGCGGGGAACGCCGACGCTGAACGCCGCATTCCCGACCAGGGCAATCACCCACGGAGGCGGTCCTTTCCCCATCATCGCCTTGATCGCCGGGTTTTCCTGCTGCATCGGCGTTGAACCGTCGACAAACACCATCCCGGCAAGGTCCTCGGGATAGTGCGCCGCATATGCACGCATGTAAATCCCGGCAATCGAATGACCCATCAGGACAATGGGAAGGTCGATCCTGGCCTCTCGCAGCAGGCCGTGCAATTCGGCGGCGAGATGGTCTGCATCGCGCGGGGCCGGCCCTGTTTCGCTCCAACCGAATCCGGCCCGGTCATAGGCACAGACGCGCGTGGTCTTCGCGAGTGCTGGCTGGATGCCTGCCCAGATGACCGCATCATCTCCCAGGCCGGCATCGAGAACAATCGTTGGCGAGCCGCTCCCGGTGCAGTACATGTGCATCTTGTACCCATTGACGGCGTACATTTCGCCGGGCGGTGGGTTGTGCGCGCGAAACCACAGCCGTGCGATGGCGTTGTAACTGGCGCTTCCAGCCACGGCGGCTGCAACCAGAACAACCGCCGACAACACCATCCTTTCCGCAACGCGCCGCCATCTCTTTGAGACCTTCGCGGAAAGTGAAAGAATGCGGCGAATGCTCAGCCAGACAACCACAACTCCGATGAGCAGAATGAGCGCAGGCAGGACAACGTATTCAAAATCCAAGAAACACCTCGATTCCAATTCGGTGAGTCGAAGCTCAATGGAGAATTGTAAGCTCAGTCCCGCTTGCGCATAGGGCACCGCTGAAGCCAAGCCTCGGGTGCAGTGATTCGCGAACGCGGAGGACCGGATGTTCTCTCTTTACGATCGAGTGTGGTCTACGCCGGGCTTGCCATTCAGGCAAGAGGATATTTCCTGGCTGCAGCGGATCACGTGTTGCGCGATTGCAGGAACGCAATGAGCGGCGAGCCGCGTGGCTGATCCGGAGATGCTGACTGCTGCAATCGGATGACCTGACGTGTCCAGAATTGGTGCGCCCACACAGCGTGTACCGATCTCCATCTCCTCATCGTCGACCGCATATCCGCGACGGCGTACGCGATCGAGCGCCTCGAGAAGCTCGTCAGGCGACGCAAGTGTCTTCGAAGTAAAGCTCGTGAATTGGATCTTCGAAACTGTCTTCGCAACGTCTTCGGCTGGCATGTAAGCGAGGATGGCCTTGCCCAGGGAAGTGCTGTAAACCGGATTCGACGTTCCGGTGCGTGAACTGATGCAGACGCGGCGATTGATCGGTTCAATCTTGTTAATGTAGACCACGCGAGTTTGGTGCAGTACACCCAGGTGCACGGTCTCGCCTACTCTCAACGCGAGTTTGCGCAGGTGGGGATGGACACGCGATCGCAGGTCGATCTGCTCAACGGCGCGGCTGCCCATGTCATAGAGCTTCAAGCCAAGACGATAGCGACTTGCCGGGGCGCGCTCAATCATGCCGGTGCGCTCGAGCGCCATGAGGGCGCGATGCGCGGTGCTCTTGTGCAGACCCATGCGCTGGCATATCTCGGCAAGGCTCAACGAGTTGTCGCTCGCACCGAGCAGATCGAGAATTGCTACGACGCGATCGAGGCCTTGCAATTGATATGGATCACCGTGATCGGGTTGAGTCGCAGCACTTGAAGAAGGTGACGCCTGCAGGTTCTTTGGCCGCTTCAAGATCGTTCTCGGTGCAACGGCAGACGATGCGGACCGGTGTGCCGGCTTCCGTTCGTGGGCGGTACTGCTCTCAAGGGACTCCGCCTTCATGGGACCTCCAGTGGGCGCGCTAATGGGGAAAGCGCGAGATTGCCTGATTGAACGATCCAGTATAGCGCCGTTGAATTTGCTGCGAAATGTCACGGGAGATTCTCCGTCTTCCCTTCATGCAAATACGATCATGAAAGCCATAACAAGGGCTGCCGAACAGGGTGATTGCGTATGACTTCAGGAACTTGAGGATCGGGATCGAGACGCTTCCAAAGATCGACATATTCGCTTTTGCGATATGCGAGGCCGGCAAACAACAGGCTTGGCTGGCGGACGGGCAAATCGTCGAAGTATTGCACGTCATGTCGGTAGAGCCACGATTGCTTGTTCACGATATACGGAGCCATGAAGCGAAAGCAGATGGCAAGACCACGTCCGTCCGCGAACGCATACTCCCACAGGTTGTCGGAGCCGGTCGACAGGACATGTGCAAGCATTCCGAGAGCATCAAGATTGAAAAGAGAGTAGCCGTAGGGCTTGGTGCGGGCGAGTTCCAGCGGGAAGCTGCCATCCGCCGCGATTTGTGTGGGAATAATTGTGGTCTTGAAACGATCGCGGGAATCGCGGAGGACGCCGTAATCGCCTGTGAGCAAAGCGAATTCGGCCGCCTGCAGAAGCCAGCAGGAGCCATGATTGTTCTTTGCATCGCGCTCTTTGCGCCCGGGTTCGGAGGTTTGCAGCCAGGCGAGATACTCCGCGAACCATCTCTGGGTGCCCTGCCAATCGGCGTCGGAAAGCGCACCGCCTTTGCGAAGGACGAGGGCCGCTTGCGCCACCTCGACAAGGTGCAGTGTGTCGATGATTCCGTAGCTGCGCCCGGTGCTGACACCGTGCACGGCTTGCGCGTATTGCAGGTTTGGATTCATGCGCGTCGTTGGTTCAATGAACCAGGCACGAATATGTGCAGCAGCGTGGTCAGCGAAGTTGCGCCGCTTTGTAAGCATCCAGGCCGCGGCGAGGGCGGGAACCTGAATGCTGAGTCGGATCAGAAGCAGCCGATGGGTGTTGAAGTTCCCGGGATTCGATTCGCCGTCGCGATTGATGTAGGGGCCGTTTGGATTCTTCGGGTCGGGCCAGAAATAATCCGCCTCGGAAAAATAGTCGTGGAGGCCGCCGGCACTGCGTGGAGCAGGCGCGGAGACAATGGTTCTCGGGTGTTCCAGCAAGTATCGCCGGCCCGCGGTCAGCACGCGCTCTCGCTCGAGGACCTCAACAGTTTTGCGCGGGTGCTGAAGAATATCGTCTGCATCGCCAAACATCGATCGCGGCGCTGCAACGACGGCGGCACTTAGCGACAGGAATTCTCGGCGAGAGACTGGTGTCATCGATGTTCCTTACCGGCGCGGCCTCGGAGTGTCATTTTCCGGCAATCTGCGATAGTTCGGAGCCCGCGAGCAAGAAAGAGCCAACACCGTAAACGTAACTGGACGAAGGCTTGAATTTGCCCGGCTCGCCACCAATGGGCTGAATGGAACCAAGCCTGCCATCCGCGTACACGTGCGTCAACATTCCTTGCCAGGACTTCTTCACCACAGGCAGATACTTTTTGCGATCGAGCAGCTTGTTCCGAATGCCCCACGCCATGGCGTAGGTGAAGAAGCCAGAGCCTGAGATTTCAGGATTCGGATACGAGCCGGGATCGAGCAGGCTGGCACGCCACAAGCCATCGGACTGCTGCAGGCTGGCGATCCGCTCTGCCATATCCTTGAACTGTTTTTCGTACTTCGCACGATCCGGATAGTCTGCGGGCATGCGCTGGAGAACAAAGGCCAGTCCGGCCAGAACCCACCCGTTGCCGCGCGACCAGAAGACCTTTTGGCCGTTTGCTTCGTGCATTGTCAGGAACCGGTCGTCGCGGAAGTAAAGATGTTCGGCCGGATCGTAAAGCGCGCCAGAGGTGATCCACCACTCACGATTCATAAAGTCAAGATAGCGGCGATCGCCAGTGGCTATGGAGAGTTGCGCCAGAACAGGCGGCGCCATGTAGAGCGCATCGCACCACCACCAGAGATTCTTTTGGGGATCGTCAGGGCGCGCCAGCAGCTTGTCCATGCCGTCGCGCGTCGGAGCGATCTGTTCGGGCTTCTGATCTTCAGCGTAAAAAGCAAGGTAGGTGAGGCCGATGGCTTCGTCGTCGGCATGAGCAAAGCGTGGGCCGAGTTCCCAGTGATTGTCGCGCGCTACATGAAGAACCCGATCGTGATAGCGGTTGTCGCCCGTTGTTTTCGAGGCGGCGAGAAAACCGTCGTAGAGCGCGGCGAATGTCCATTGAATATTGTAGCGGCCCTCAGAGTGCTGCAATTGCCAGTCGGCAACTTTCTTCATCGCCTTGAGAATGGCCGGCCGTTTCAGGCTTGGAGAAAGATCGGTGGCGAGCGGCCCCGGATCGTCCGGTTGATCGCCGGCCGCCGCACGCTCATCAATGACGGGGGGTGTGCCTTGAGCTAAGGCCGGAATGCGCGGCAAGAAAGCGAATGCCAAAACGCCGGACGATCAAAAGCGATTTCTTCATGAACTTATCCGCGGTCAGTTACTGCTAGTTAGTGTAACGAGTCACCAGCATAGTGCATGTTGATGCGGCATGCTCGTCTACCCTGGAGAGCAGCGGAGCATGCCGCGTTTTCTGGATGCGATCTTCGCCTTAGAACGTCAGACGCGCGCCCACCTGAATGAGTCGTGGGCTCGATGCACCGGTAATTTTGCCGTTATTTCCGGAGGACAGCGTGGCCGTCGGGTTATTCAGGCTTACGAGGTTGAAGACGTTGGTGGCCTCTCCGCGCAGCTGGAATGTGAAGCGCTCACCGAGATGGATGTCGCGAAGAACTCCAAGGTCGATGTCGCGGTATCCCGGTCCACGCAGATAGTCGCGAGGTGCGTTGCCGTCTGCGCCTCCCGGTCCGACACCGCCCGGAACGCCAGGGCCGTTGGAAATGAAGGCTGCCGTATTGAACCACTCGGATGCAACGGCCGAGCGGCTTCTGTGAGGATCGAGGAACGCGCTGACTCCCGGAACCAGGTTGGGGCGGTTGGCGTTGGCGCTATCGAAGTTCTTGTTTGAGCCGGTCGTGATGCTGAAAGGCGAGCCGCTTTGCAGAGAGACAATCGGCGAGATCGTCCAGCCGTTGGCGAGTTGCTTCATGACGGAATTGGAACCTTTGTAGTAGTTGACGTTCCACATGCCCGAGATGCTTCCTACGTGCCGGCGGTCGTTGTCCGTCGGACCCCGCTCCTCCCACAGGTTGTCGAAGTCCTGCGCGGTAGCCTGACCGATCGCCGACTCATTCACGCTCTGAAAGGAGTGACTCCAGACGTAGAATCCGCTCAGCATCAGGTTATGCGTGAGTGGCCGGTTCGCCGAGACCTGCAGCGAGTGATAGGACGCAGTCTCATTGGATTCGTCGTAGGTAATCTGCCCCAGCGTGTGGTTATTGTTGTATGGGCGGCGCGCATCGATGCTGGCCTGCGATGTGCTGGCTCCCGGCGCATAGGGAGCGTAGTTGTCGTCGATCATGAAGGGAAGGTGGTGCGAGAGCGTGCCTACGTATGCCACGGTGGCACTAACATTTTTTGGCAACTGGCGCTGCACAGCGGCATTGAGCTGGTAGACGAGCGGCCATTGATAGTTCGGCGCGATCGTTTCGATGCTGGCATCCGTAATGAAGCGGGGGCTCGACGGGTTGTAGACGTAAGGGAAGATATCTCCGTTGGGAAACGAAGACGCGCTCCCGTTCACCAGCGTGGGTCCGTAAACATTGGAGAACGAGGCGATGGAGTTGAACGTTTGCCGCACTGCGAAGGGTTGCGCGTTGGCGGGTTGATTCCATTCGTTGCCGCTGACGCTGCCGTAGAAGACGCCCGCACCGGCACGGACCGCTGTCTTGCCGTCGCCAAATGGATCCCATGCGATTCCGACACGCGGGGAGATATGGTGGAACCGGTTGTCGGCGATGCCGCGCGGCACACCGGAGTCTCCGGGGAAGAGCATTCCCAGAGGAGCCGAGGGAACCTTCGTGGACTGGACGCCGGGGATAAAGGTAGCGGTCAGATTCTGCGACTCGACCGGCGACAACTGCAGGTCATACCGCAACCCCAGACTCAATGTCAGCCGCGGAAGAATCCGATACGTATCCTGCAAGAAAAGCGAGTAGTACCAGCCGCTCATCAGCGAGTGATATGGAGTGTCCTGTTCCATCGTGCTCACCTGGCCGGTTACAAAATCGGCCAGCGCATTTCCGGTAGAGGTCGGCGCGGACGAGGCGAAGTTGAAGACGCCGAAGTTGTATAGGTTGCCGATGATCGCATCCTTTTCCAGCGATGCTTCACCGCCGAAATCCAGCGAGTGCTTGCCCTTGACCTTGCTCACCATGTCGCGGATCGAATAAAAACTCGTATCGCTGACTGGTCCAGCCAGAGCGCCGGCCGCGCTGATGTATCCAGATATTGCCAGCTGTGGCAGTGTCTTCGGTCCCTGCGTGGTGAATGTCGAGCCCAGATCGTCCATACCGACGGTCGGCAGGTTGACGCGTCCACCGGCCACTCTTGTGAATGTGAACCACGCCTGATTAGCCGTCTCCGCGCTGAAGGTGTGAATGTCGCTCATGTTCACCACTGTCTGCTTGGCATACGACTGATTGATCGTGAAAGGAATGTTGCCGCCGCCGTAGGCATTCTGCGTGCTGTTCAGGTAGAAGTAACTGACTGCGACGTGGTCCTTGTCCGACAGCACCTGGTCATACTTCCCCAGATATTCATCCTGGTTCGTCGGGCCGGTAAAGAAGCCGACGTAGTTGTTGTTCGGAGCGTTGGGCAGCGGAATGTATTTGGTCATGATGTTGCCTGCTGCTTGATCCAACAGGTTTGTGGGAACGCAGTTTGGTGTTGGAGTTGCACAGTTCGGCGAACTGTTAGTTCCATCCACCTGCACCTTCGTTGTCTTCGAGGTGCCGGGCATGTAGACCTTGAACGAATCTGCCGTGAAGTCGCCGAGACGTTCGGCAGCTGTGGGCACAATAGCGCCACTGAGCAGCTGACCAACGACTTGCCGCAGGCCGGCATAGCTGAAGAAGAAGAACGCCTTATCCTGCTTGATCGGGCCGCCAACCGTGCCGCCGAACTGGTTGCGATGGTAGGGCGCGTTGATGAATTGTCCGGTCAGCGGGTTCTTGGGCGCATTCCATGGATATGCATTGAAATCGGTGTTGCGATTGAACTCGAACAGGGAACCATGCCACCGGTTCGTTCCAGAGCGCGTGACGGCGGTGACGACCGCGCCAGACATCCGCCCGTACTGGGCAGCGAAATTGTTGGTCTCGACACGAAATTCCTGCAACGCATCGGGATTGGGCAGCGGGTTGCCGTAGTTGCGAAGTCCTGTCATGTTGATGCCGCCATCGAGGTAATAGGCCACCAGGGGAGTGCCGCCATCGATGCCGCCATTTACCACGACCTGCGTGGACGGGTTGCCAATGACAAAGTTAGGAGTGCCGCTGGGATTGCTCTGTGCACTGGCGCTGTTGGATTGCACGCCGGGCGTGAGCGAAAGCTCTGCGTATGCATTGCGGTTCACCAGGGGAAGTCCGATGATTTCGTCCGGCAGAATGGTTCTTCCCAGTTCCGCGGACGTGGTATTCACCACTGGCGGTGCTTCCGTGACGGTGATGGTCTGCGTCTCCGTGCCGATTGCCAGTGCAATCGGAATCGTCAGCGTCTGATCGACGCTCAGAACGACGTTCTGCTGAATAAACTTCTTGAAGCCCTCTGCACTCACTTCGAGGGTGTACGTGCCGACGGGAAGATAATCGATGCTGTACTCTCCGTAACCGTTGGCCGTGGTGGTGCGGGAAAATCCGGTCGCGCCATTCGTGGCTTTGATAGTCGCCCGCGAGACGACCGCGCCCTGCTGATCGTTCACCGTGCCGACGATGGAACCGGTAATCTGTTGTGCCTTCGAGGGCGTTACTGCCATAAGAAAGAGCAGGATCAGGCATGCCAACTCGAACAGGCGCCCACTCCTCGCTTTGGACTTAACGAACTGCGACCTCCGGAAATTGCTCATCATTTGCTCCTTGTCGTGACCTGGCTCGTAAAGTACGTTGCCGGCTCTTTGGCGCACTTCAAAATGGACGGAAAGCGCCGGGGAGTATTTTGCGAATCGTGTGGTGGGAGTGTCAACGAACATGGGTCGCTTCCGTTCCGCTGGCAGGGACGGCGGGAAAATTCGAATGGTGTGCTGAGATATCAATTGCATGGGCGGGAGGGCAAGCAGGGTAAATGTTCAGCTACTTGCTTATGAATGGTTTAGCATGAAGACAATCGATTGGTCCGGCGCGAGGTGCTGAAGAGGAATGGCGCGCATCTCTGCTGACTTTCTCAAAACGGCCTCCGAGGCGTCACGCAAATTGCATCAAGCCGGAATGACAAAACTGCTTATTGCCCGGAGATTCAAACCACTCGGTGCGCATTGCAGGACACGGCTTTCGTGCGGAAAAACAAGCCGCGGATGGGTGTAGGAGACGGATTGTGACGATCGATTCTGATATCGGCAGTAGCCTGATTCTTCCAGCTGAACCTGCTGCGCCCGTAACCGATCCCGAGCCCGGTTTGCGGCGCCAGGTTCTCGTGCATAGCCCGGCAATGATGCTGGTGCGACACCAGATGTGCAAAGGCTGGCGGGGAGCAGCGCATCGTCACCCGCACGAACAGATGGTCTATGTTCTCAATGGCCGAATCCGCGTCAGAGTTGAGAACACTTGGTGCGAGGCTGCGGCGGGCGATAACTTCATCGTGAAGTCGAATGCCGAACACGAGGCTGAGGCGCTGGAGGATTCCGCCGTTCTGGATATTTTCTCGCCGGCGCGCGAAGACTACATGACATAAGTTCGGCCGGTCGCTATCCTTATTCGCATATGCCGGAGCGCAGCCCTGGCAATTTCGTATACTGGTTGTTCGGCTCCCGCGATGGCGCCCCGGGTCGCCTGGTGCCACGTTGGATTTTTCTACGTGCACTGGCGGCCATTTACTTTTCGGCGTTCTATTCCCTGCTGTTTCAGATCAAGGGCCTTATCGGTCCTGAGGGCATTCTTCCCGCGCAGGAATATCTCGCGGCAGTGGCCCAGCAGTATCCGTCTACGAAGCTCTGGTTTGCGCCGACACTGTTTTGGTTGTCCGCGAATTCGCATGCGCTGCTGCTCGCCACTTGGATCGGTCTGGTGGCATCTATCGCGGCATTTGCAAATCTGTGGCCACGGCTCAGCTTCTTCATTTGCTTCGTCTGCTTCCTTTCCTTTGTGTCGGCCGCGGCTGAATTCGCGAACTATCAATCCGACGGAATGCTGCTCGAAGCCGGATTCATCACGCTCTTCTTTGCACCGCGCGGCCTGTTGCCGGGGCTGGGCGCAAGCGCGCCACCGTCGCGTGCGAGCCTGTTTCTGCTGCAATGGGAGTGGTTCCGCATCTATTTCGAATCGGGCATGGTGAAGCTGGTCAGCGGCGATCGGCAGTGGCGTACATTGACTGCGATGGACCAGTACTACCAGAACGGCCCGTTGCCTACGTGGATCGGCTGGTACGTCGAGCATCTGCCGCACTGGTTTCACGCCGCCACTGCAGCCGGCACGCTGGTGCTGGAGCTCGTGCTGGTGTGGATGCTCTTCTTCCCGCGACGCGTGCGCATTATCTGTTTTTTCATCGTCACGCCGTGGCAAATCGGCGTCATTCTCACGGCCAACTACACGTTCCTGAATTTCCTGGTGCTCTCGCTGGGATTCCTTTTGCTGGATGATCGATTCCTGATGCCGCTGGTGCCGGCGCGGTATCGGCATGCGGTGACTTCACATGTCGTTGCTTCGAATACGAAGGAAGAAGCGGAACTTCAGAAAGTGCCGGACGATGAAGCGGACACTCAGGTTCACCCCGTCGCCCGCGTGCCGCGCACACTCGGCGATCACCTCGACGCCATCCGTCTGGCTATCGCCGTCGTCATGCTCACCTGGATCTTCTACAACACGACCGTGGAGATGATCGGCATTCCGTTTCGTAATTCTCCGCTGCCCTCCACGCCGATCGCCGCGCTCGAACCGTTCCGCATTTCCAACCAATATGGGTTGTTCGCCGTGATGACCAACGGACGATATGAGATCGAGTTCCAAGGCTCCAACGATGGCCAGGACTGGACCGCATATCCCTTCCGCAACAAGCCGCAGATACTCAACGAAGCACCCCGCATCTACGCGCCGTATCAGCCGCGCTTCGACTGGAATCTATGGTTTGCATCCCTCGGCGACTGGCGCCAAGACGAGCTTGTGCCGCTCACCGAGGAGCATCTGCTCGAAAACGACAAGGATGTATTGGCACTCTTCAGAAGCAATCCGTTTTCGCAGGCGCCGCCGCGTTTCGTGCGCGCCGTTCTGTGGCAGTATTGGTTCACTTCCCGCGAAGAAAAGCATGCAACAGGTAACTGGTGGCGCCGGCAGTATATGGGGCTGTACGCTCCGTTGCTTACCAGGACGCCTGAAGGCCGGACCGTCGTTGTTCAATGGCCAGACATTCTGCCAGTCCACGACTGACAATAAATCTGAAAGAATAAGTGCATGAAGCGGGCGTATGTCATCGGCTCCGGCCCGAACGGACTCTCCGCCGCGATCGTCCTGGCACAAGCCGGCATCGATGTCGAGGTCTTCGAGGCGGAGGAGATACCTGGGGGCGGCGCGCGAACGCTGCCGTTAACGCTGCCGGGATTCCAGCACGACTTCGGCTCTGCCGTGTATCCCATGGCTGCGGGTTCGCCGTTCTTTTTGACGCTTCCTCTCGGCGAGCATGGCCTCGGCTGGATACACGGCGAAGCGCCGCTGGCGCATCCTCTCGACGACGGAACCGCCGTGATGCTGGAGCACGATCTCGCCGATCAGGACAGGGAGTTTGGCCTCGATGCACGGGCATGGCGCCACCTGGTGACGCCCCTGATCGATCACTGGGATCAATTCACACAGGAAGCACTGGGGCCGGTTATACACCTTCCGCACCACCCTTTCCTCATGGCACGCTTCGGCATGGTTGCGTTTCAGTCGGCGCGGCGTATCGCGACACATCACTTCACGCACCCCCGTGTCCGAGCCTTGTTTGCCGGGCTCGCGGCGCACTCCTTTCTTAGTCTCGACGACACACTGAGCTCGGCAATCGCCCTGGTGCTCGGGGCAGCAGCGCACAAGGTTGGCTGGCCCGTTCCACATGGTGGATCTCAAACCATCACCAGGGCGCTCATAGGGTATTTGCAGAGCGTCGGAGGCAAGGTCCAGACTTCGCGGCGCATCGACGCGGGGGCGTTCCATCAGTGGAATGGGCGGGATACGTTGACGCTCTTTGATACTTCGCCACGACAGTTTGTTGCCATCGCGGACGACTGCCTTACGCCGGGCTTCCGCATGCTGATGGAGCGGTTCAAACCCGGACCGGGAGTCTTCAAGGTTGACTATGCGCTTTCCCAGTCTGTCCCTTGGCAGGCGGCAGAGTGCAGGCGCGCCATCACCGTTCATCTTGGCGGCTCGTTCGATGAGATCGCCGATGCGGAGAGTGCGGTAATGAAGGGACATCATCCCGAGCGGCCCTTTGTGCTGGCGGCGCAGCCATCGCTTTTTGATCCAACGCGCGCTCCGCTGGGTCAACACACGTTCTGGGCCTATTGCCACGTTCCGAATGGATCCACCGTGAACATGACTGCGCGCATTGAGGCGCAGATTGAGCGTTTTGCGCCAGGCTTTCGCGATTGTATTCTGGCCCGCCATGTATCGACGCCGGCAATCCTCGAGCGGATGAATGCGAACCTGCTTGGTGGCGATATCAGCGGCGGAGCCATGACGATGGGCCAGTTCCTCTTCCGACCAACCGCTCTGACCTACGAGACCAGTGCATCGAATCTCTTCCTCTGTTCTTCGTCGACAGCGCCCGGGGGCGGAGTCCACGGGATGTGCGGGTTTCGCGCAGCAAAGGTCGCACTCCGTCGAACGCGATTCCGTAAGTAAATCGCCGATTGTTCTCTGCATCACAGACTGCTCCGGTCGTGCCCGTTTAAAATGGCACTTCAGCTGTGGCGAGTGAATTCGGAAAGACACGTATGAAAGAGTCGCGAAGCGGGAAAGAGAGCAAACAGCCTCGGCCGCCGGTTAGCCTTAAACAGCTTGCAGCCCATCTGGGCCTGGATCCGGCGACGGTTTCGGTCGTTCTCAACGATGTGCCGGGGCGGTCCATCCCGCAGAAAACGCGCGACAGGATCAAGGCTGCTGCGCGCGAATTGAGTTATCAGCCCAACCTTCTGGCTCGATCCCTTCGCAGCCGCCAATCCAAGACAATCGGCATCCTCGTTCCTGAATTGGGCGACGGATATCACACGCAGGTGATGAGCGGAATCGGCGACTACCTCATCAACGCCGGTTACTTCTACTTCACGGCACACCACCGGCATAAGCCGGAACTGATCGCGGAGTATACGCGGATGTTCATTGGCCGCGGAGCCCAGGGCATCATCGCGGTGGATACGTTGCTGGAGCATCCCGTTTCCATTCCTGTCGTCGCGGTCGCTGGTCATCGCCGCATCCAGGGCATCACCAACGTCGCGCTCGACCATCTTCGTGCCGCTGAACTGACGCTCTCACATCTTCATTCGCTGGGTCACCGCAAGATCGCCTTCATGCGCGGGCAACCATTCAGCTCTGATTCCGACGCACGCTGGAGGGGCCTTATCGCGGCGGCGGCCAAGCTTGGCATTGCGATTTCGCCGGAGCTGGTAACCACGCTCGATCGAGATATCTCGTCTCCTGAACTGGGCTATCCCGTCGTGCAGCAGCTTCTGGCAACCGGCAAGCTGTTTACCGCTCTCGTCGCATTCAACGATATTTCGGCGATTGGCGCGATCCGTGCGCTGCAGGATGCGAACCTGCGCGTTCCCACAGACGTGTCGGTGATTGGCTTCGACGACATCAAGGCTGCAGGATTCACCCTTCCCCGCCTGACCACGATTCATCAGCCTCTTGAAGAATTTGGCAGGATTGCCGGCGAACATCTTATCGGCCGCATCAGCGGCAAGCTGGCGTCGCGGCAGGAGATTGCCGTGAAGCCTACGCTGATCGCGCGCGAATCAACCGGTGTGGTGCGGCAGTAAAAAGCGAGGAGCAGCTACCAGGCAAAAGCGCCGAGGCGAGCATGCCCCGGCGCTTTCGCCTAGACAACCACTCGATCCTTCTTGGCGGAGCTTGATCCTGCGATCGAGCATCTCCGACGTGACGTTTGCGGACAACCTGGGGGCTGATTTCGTCGTCAAACCTGCAGTTCGCGGTCCGATAGCACGCGCATCCCTTCCTCAGTCGAGATTGAACGAGACGCTAATCTCAAGTGCGCCTGGCGCGGCAAGGCCCATCAATCTTTTGAACGTCCACGCAAGAGAGGAGAACTTGTGAGTCATTGTGCGCCAAATTGGATTATCGCCAGCATTACCGGTCTCGTGTTGCTTGCGCCTTCAGCCTTACCGCAACAGCAAGCCATGAGCGATGCTCAACAGCAAGCGGTTTTGAAAATCGCCAAGGAAGTTCGCCACCAAATCGTCTCGCAACCGCGGTACGGCGTTTTCGACTCTATCAACTTTGGCATTCAGGGCACCGACACGGTGATTCTCCGTGGTTATGCGTCTCGCCCTGTACTCAAGTCAGATATCGAGAATGCGGTCAAGAGAATTGAAGGCGTGAAGAATCTGAAGAACGAGATCGAAGTCCTCCCGCTTTCGAACATGGATGATCGAATTCGCGCAGCTGTGTATGCGAGCATCTACAGCTTTGCACCCCTGCAGAAGTATTCGGGCAATCGGGGCATGGGAAACCGCATGCCCTCGGTGGCGCGCGCAGCGGGCGGGATCACAAATGATCCACCGACCGGCTTCCACGCGATCCACATTATCGTGAAAAACGGCAATGTGACTTTGACCGGCGCGGTGCTCTCCGAGTCGGATCTGGCGATGGCCGAGATGCGGGCCAATCAGGTTGCGGGCGTTTTCAGTGTGACGAACGAGCTCCAGGTGGAGCAGAGGAGTTAGCGCAGCGCCGCGGTTCTTAGTGCCTTGGAAGTTTTCTCTTGGAACGGCATTCCCGGTCATCACCCAAACGGGCCCCGAGCGGAAACGAACACCTGAAAACTCGGTTAACGCGACTTGCCTAATCGGCGACCAATCATTTCTCTGCCGGATCTGCAAGACCGTAATTCTACGGACTGGAATTAAGGTAGTTTTCCGACTACCTTGCCTACCCCGCATGGGCCATAATCCGTTTCCGACAGGGTCCCCACAGACACGGGACCTCACGTAGTCGTGCTCCTTATTCCTTCGGAAACTGAACTTCAAAGTAAAAGTGCACTCACTCTCGCCGGTTCTTGACATGTACGACTCCCGACCAGGCAAGTCATCTGGCCTCGGAGGGCAACCAGGACGATCGACCCTGGTTGAAAGCTCACAAAGAACGCAGAACATGGACAAGGCCATCTTCCCAGCCAAAGTAGGCCTACGCGAAGCGCACGCAAATCGAGGTGGAGGTCAGGATGAGAACAAAGTTGGTTCTTGCGCTCGCGGTGTTTTTAGCCGGAGCAAGATTACCTGTTTGGGCAACCGATGGGAACGACAAAGACAACTACCGGTGGCGCGTGGAGGGAGACTGGTGGTTCATCCATCCGCAGGGCGACTTCGGAGCAAGAAGCAGCAACAACTACATCAACTTTAATGAGGATTTTCATTTCGGCGACTATTCCACGTTCACTGGAAAAATAGACTGGCGATTTCACCGGAAACATCATTTTCTGTTCAATGCGTCTCCCGTTAGATTCTCTCGAACTGTTACCACAAACCGCTCGATCGAATTTCAGGGGCAAACGTTCGACGTCGGTACTCAGGTTCAACTGAAGATGAAGGCTTTCAACTTCGCCCCCGGATACCAGTACGATGTGATTCGGCGTAACTGGGGATATGTTGGCGTTCAAGTCAACTTCAACCTGCTCGACACCGAGACGACACTCAATGGCACGGCGACAATAAATGGTCAGACCGTTGCCAGATCCTCTTCCAAATCGGTTCTGGCTCCGCTTCCCGCGGCGGGTCCGGTGTTCCGCATCTATCCGCTGCCGAACTCGGATCGCCTCGATCTCGAGGGCGCGGTCACTGGGATGTACTTCTTCGGTTACGGCAGTTTTCTCGCGGGACACGGAAGTCTTGGCATACGCATCACGCACGGGCTCGTGATTCGCGGCGGCTACCAGTTGGGCAGCCGTCTCAGCATTCATGGAGCGAGCAACCAAATTGGCCTGCGTCTAACGACAACAGGGCCGACGGCAGGAATCGAGTACTCCTGGGGTGAATTTCCTGAAGAGAAGCCGCATGAGCACTTCACCCCGGGACCAAGCGATTGGCATGTGGACTGGGTTCCGTTTTACCTGTGGTTCAGCGGCCTTCACGGAAATGTGGGCGCCGGTGGATACGTCGTTCCCGTGCATCAGAGCGTGTCTGACATCTTTTCACAGCTCAACATCGGTCTGATGACCGCACTCGACGTGCGTCACAAGCGACTCGGTGTCCTCACCGATTTGGTGTTCATCAGCCTCTCGTCGAACGAAAAGTCGACGCCGATTGGCACTGCGTTTAGTGGCTATTCCACGAACAACAAGGCATTCTTTGTGGACCCGGAAATCTATGGTCGCGTCGTGGATACGGAGCGGTTTTCAGTGGATGCGCTGGCCGGCACGCGCATATGGCATTTGAATAACGGAGTCGATCTCTATCAAGGGAGTACGGCGACAGTAACCGCCGGACAGACGCAGGAATGGCTCGACGCGGTAGTGGGCGGGCGTTTCCGCGTGAACTTCGATAAGGGATGGAACGCCACGGTGAAAGGCGATTGGGGCGGATTTGAAACCGGATCGCAGCAAACCTACCAGTTGTACTCGGGAATCGCTAAAGAATTCAAGAAGAAGTATTCGCTGGGCGCCGGCTGGCGGTATCTGCAGGTGGACTACAAGAACGGCGGATTCCTTTATGACACACACATGAACGGACCAATTGTTGGCTTCAGCGTTCGTTGCAAGTAGTGGCATTCGTCGCCGACAGGAAGCGACGTTGCGAAATTACACCGCAAACCTAAGCCCTGCATACGAATGCTCTGGAGTGTTGCCGGCAGGGTGACGCACGCGCGATAACGCGCCGGGAGGAGACGATGAATCTTGTTCAACGGAAATGGAAGCTGACGCTCGCTCACGGTGCTTGCCGTCTCAAGTTTTGCGTTGGCAGGCGATGGATCCACCGCATACGCCGCCGCTCGGAGGGCGCAAGCAGCAACGACAACCAAGCCGCCGAACATTCTCGTGATCATGGGCGATGACGTTGGTTGGTTCAACGTCGGCGCATATAACCGCGGAATGATGTCGGGTAAGACGCCCCATCTCGACAAGCTGGCCGCCGAAGGCATGATGTTTACGGATTACTACGCCGAGGCGAGTTGCACAGCGGGCCGGGCGAATTTCATCACGGGCGAACTCCCGATCCGCACGGGGTTGACGACGGTGGGTCAAGCCGGCGCAGACGTCGGCATGCCGGCCGAAGCTGCGACCATAGCCACCGCGTTGAAGTCTCAAGGTTACGAGACGTTTCAGTTCGGCAAGAACCATCTCGGTGACCTGAACAAGTACCTGCCTTGCCTGCATGGTTTTGACGAATTCTTTGGCTATCTCTACCACCTCGATGCTATGTCGGATCCGTACTGGTTCGATTACCCGCAGGACTGGGTTGACAAGACCGGGCCCCGAGACATCGTGCATTGCTGGGCCACTGACACTGATGACAGCACATCAATGCCGCGCTGGGGGGCGGTTGGCAAACAAAAGATCGTAGACGAGGGCCCACTGCCGCCCTTCCCTAACATGGAAGGCAGACAGAATTGGCAAAAGGGCCGCCCGGCGAAATACGACATGGAGACCTTTGACGAAGTGCTCGTGGGTAAGACGAACGGGGCCATGGACAAGGCCAAGAAAGACGGCAAGCCGTTCTTCATCTGGCATAACACGGCGCGCATGCACGTGTTTACTTACATTCCGCCCAAGTACCAGGCGATGATGAACTACCAGAGCAACTACAACCTGGAAGAAGCCGGCATGGCGCAAATGGATGATTGCATTGGCGAGATCCTGCAACACCTTGATGAAATCGGCGAGGCTGACAACACCATCGTCATCTTCACCACGGACAACGGCGCGGAGGTCTTCACCTGGCCGGACGGTGGCATGACTCCGTTCAAGGGCACCAAGGGCACCACCTACGAAGGTGGATTCCGTGTTCCCGCGATCATTCGCTGGCCGGGACACATCAAGCCGGGCTCGGTGGAGAACGGGATAATTTCCGGTATGGACTGGTTTCCCACTCTTTTGGATTGCGCCGGGAATCCCGACATTACCGATCAGTTGTTGAAGGGGGTGAAGCTCGGCGACCGAACGTACAAGAATCACCTCGATGGATATGACCAAAGAGCACTTCTCGAAGGGAAAGGACCTTCAGCCCGACACGAACTCTTCTACTTCGAAGGCCCTCACCTCGGCGCCATCCGCATTGACGACTTCAAGTTCCAATTTCAGCAGGAGCCCTACGGGTGGCCGGGTGAAAAGGTCATCACAGATATGCCGTCCATTATTAACCTTCGCCAGGATCCCTTCGAGCGTACGCCCATGATTCGCGGGGAGACGCCCAACACCGGAGCCTTTGGCTATGGGAACGAATTCTTTGCACGCGAGTTCTGGCGCTTCGTAGTCGTCCAGGATGTCGTGGCCAAGGCAGCCCAATCGGCGATCGACTATCCACCGATGCAAAAATCCGCTTCATTCAATCTGGACCAGGTCAAGGCTGAAATCCAGGAAGCGATAAAGCGCCACGAAGCTCAATAGCTGGACTCTATCGCCGTTCCTGGTCAAAGCACAGAGCCACTTCAGCCGGGAACGGCGATGCATTGCGCGGGGTGGGCACTGCATTGAACACAACAGGTGGAATCTCGTTCTTCGCGCTGCTCGGCCGGTCACCTCTGCAAAAGCCGATTCAGCGAACGGTTGTGTTTCTCATCTTACTGTTTCCGCCCTTTCTTGCGACTGCGTACGCACAAGGATCTCAGGAGGGCGTCCAATTCTTGCCGGAACTTGACGCCCACCTCAAGCTGAATTCCAGATTCCGTCTGTACTTTGAAGCCAAAGACGATCGCGATGGCGGTGACCCGACACAGTTGGGGATAGGCCCAAGCCTGCAGCTGTACGTGAAATCCTTGGTCAAACTCAAGGAAGTGACGGAATTCGATTTGGACGATGCGAAACCGAGATTTCTGGTCATGGAGGCCGGCTATCGATATCTCGTAGCGCCGGACACTCCGTCAACAAATCGGATGCTGACAGCTGTGACGATCAATCTCCCGGGTGGCAAAGGGCTTCACATTTCTGACCGTAACCGCGCCGATCTCAACTGGCAGAGCGGGAGTTTTTCCTGGCGCTATCGGAACAGATTGACGGTGGAGCGGACTTTTTCTGCGCGCTCCTATCACTTCATTCCCTACCTTGCCGCCGAACCCTTCTACGAGAGCCAATACAAGAAATGGAGCACCACGTCTCTCTATGCCGGATGCATATTCCCCGTGGGCTCACATGTTGAATTCAACCCTTACTACGAAAACGAAAATAACACAGGAAAACACCCAAACGACCCGAAGACCGCGGTTGGGTTAGCGGTGTTTCTCTTCTTCTCCGTTGAGAAGAAATGAAAACTGCATTCCAAAAGCCTCAAGTGGTTCGCAGAGTATGGGGGCACCCGTCTAAGGGGTACGGACTGGGGGGATGGCGGACATTTTGAAGTTTTGAACCGAGAAACCCTTTCATCCAAACATCGCCGTCAGATCCGAGATATACAGCGTTTCGTCCGCAAACTCGAAGGTGCCATCGTCGATCACCTCGCGTGCCGCGTGCAGAAACGCCGTCAGCGCAGCCCGGCTGAACCCCGAACCGATGCTGATCCGCCGCACGCCCAACTCGCCGAGTTGCTGCACCGTCAGCCGCGGCGCGCCTTTCAACCCCATCAGCACATTCACCGGCTTTGTGAGCGAAGCACAAACCGTCCGAATGTCCTCCTGCCGCGTGAGCCCCGGCGCATACAGCACCGCGGCCCCGGCCTTCTCAAACGCTTGCAACCGCTTGATCGTGTCGTCCAGGTCCGGCCGCCCGTGCAGAAAATTCTCCGCCCGGGCCACCAGCATGAAAGGAAACGGCAATGACTTCGCAACTTCAGCCGCTGCCGCAATCCGCTCCACTGCATGATCGAATTCATAAATCGGCTCCGCCTCATCGCCCGTGGCGTCTTCGATCGATCCGCCAACCAAGCCAACCCCGGCCGCCATTCGGATAGTCTCCGCCGCATCTTCAGGCGCGTGTCCGTAGCCATTCTCCAGATCGGCCGCAACCGGCAGGTTTGTCGCTTCAACGATCGACTTCGCGTTTGCCAGCGCTTCGGCCCGGTTCACAGCAGCTGTTCCGTCCTTGCGCCCGAGCGAAAACGCCAGTCCCGCACTGGTGGTCGACAGCGCCTCATATTTCAAGCTCGTCAGAATGCGCGCCGACCCCGCATCCCACGGATTACCGATCACAAACGGCTGCTTGCGCTCGTGCAGCGCCTGAAAGATGACCGCCTTCTCTGATTGCGTAATCATCGAATGCACCTCGTCGCAGATTAGATTGTGATTGAGGCAATGCTCGTGGAAACCAAACGAGCCCTAAGGACTCTCAGTGCCGATGATAGAACGGCAGTACGATAAATAGCGCGATGCAGATTGCCGCGACCATGGCAACCGCGAGCAGACTGTATGCAAGTTTTAAATTGAGTCCCTGCGAAGGGTTTTCACCGTTGAGATCGGCATCCCGTTCAGGCTTGTTCGTATCACTCATACTTCAGCGCCTCAACAGGATCCATCTGCGCTGCGCGTGTGGCTGGAACAGTACCGAAGACCACGCCCACAATCGTTGCGGCCGCCAGCGCAATCACCACCGACCATATTGAAATCGGCAGCGAGTAATCGGAGAAGAGGCGAATCGATAACGGAACGGCAAGTCCGACAAAGCAGCCGACGAGTCCGCCAATTAGCGAGATGATCACCGCCTCGGCCAGGAACTGGAGCTTGATCTCGCGATAGGTTGCACCCAGCGCTTTGCGAATGCCGATCTCGCGAATGCGCGAGCGCACGTTGGCCAGCATGATGTTCATGATGCCGACGCCGCCTACGGCGAGCGTCACAGCCGCCACCATCACCAGCACCACAGTCAACGCAATCGCAATGCGATTAGCCATCGTTAGCAATTCCCGCAGATCGAAGGTCTTGTAAACGGAGTTAGGCCTATGGTGCGCTTGAATCACCCTCTGAATTTCGCGCGTCGCGTCGGGAACCTCGTCCATGCTGCGAATGGTGAAGTAGAGTTGTTTCACGTCATCGGTGCCGGTAAAGTACCGCGCAACAGAGAAGGGAATCAGGATGGTCTCGTCAGAGATCTCCGTCTCGCCAAACGTGTCTACGCTCTCCTTGAAGATGCCGACGATGGTAAACGGAATTCCCTGAATGGAGAACTCCTTGCCTAGCGCCGCATCCGGGCTGCCAAACATGTCTCGCGCAAACGGGACCGTTACCACTGCGCACATCATGTGCGCCGTCTCATCCTGCTCGTCGAAGAACCTTCCAGACAGCACAACCAGGTTGCGCACGTCCTTGTACTGCGGGCTCACGCCCAGCACCAGCGTGTCCTTCACCACTCCGCCGCCAAAGCTGATGCGGTCATGCGACTCCAGCACCGGCGAAGACGCCACCACGCTTGGCACCTGTGCCAGCACTCTTGTCTCATCCTCGCGTGTCAGGAAGTCGTTGTATTGCACTTTCTCGGCCCCGACCGCGCCGCCGCCGGAGTACTCGACCTCGACCTCGTTAGTCCCGATCTTCTGAATCTCGTTCAGGATGAACTGCCGCCCCGTAAGGCCGATAGTCACCACCAGGATCACCGATGCAGTTCCGATCACCATGCCCAACGCCGTCAAAGCAAATCGCAGCTTGCTGGCACTAAAACTGTCCAGCGCGAGCTTCAGAACCTCGCTCATCACCATAGTGCGGCGGGCGCTCAGCAGGGTCTGCTGAAATGAGGTTTGCCGCGCCTGTTCGACAGCTGGATTCATCGGTTCCTACAACTAGGATGCGCCATAAAGGTGAATGGCTTCGGCACATTCCGTTGGACGCACGTGGTGCCGAAGCTGATACTTCGACCTTCTCCACTCGGGCTTCTTACTGCTTGTCGTACTTTTCAAGCCACTTCAGCTCCTCGCGCAGCTTGATGTAGCCATGCCAGGGATTCTTGTCGAGGCTATGCCCCTCACCCGGAAACACCAGAAACGTGTGCGGGATGCCCAGCGAATCGAGCGCACGCTCCATTGTCTCGCCTTCGAGGTAGCTGACGCGAATGTCAGCGCCGCCTTGAACCAGATGCGTCGGCGTCTTTACCTTGTCGAAGTGGAAAAGCGCAGCCTCGTCCTGGTAAAGCGCCGGATTCTCCCACGGCCGCCCGCCGAGATACCATGCGTCATCCCAAGTCTCGTCGTCGTTGCCCCAGTTCGCCGCGTGTTCCACAGCCCCTGCGCCGGTTACGGCAGACTTGAACCGTGTGGTCTGCGTAATGAGCCAGTTGGTCATGTAGCCGCCATAGCTGTAGCCCCCGATGGCCAGATGATCCGGATCGGCGTAGCCATCCTTCACCAGCGCATCCACGCCGGCCAGAATGTCACGCCCTGGCTTCGACACAAGATGAGGCTCGATTCCAAGCATGAATTCGTCACCATAGCCGGTCGATCCTCGGTAGTTGGGCCGGAATACCAGCCAGCCATTGTCAGCCGCAAATGTGGCCCAGTCGTACCAATCCGCGCCAAACCGGTTGCCATCGGCATCTGCAGGCCCACCATGGATCAGTGTGAACATGCGCAGATGCTTCGCACCCTTCTTGCCCGGAGGAAAGATCAGCACACCTTCAACCGTCTGCCCGTCATCGGACTTCCACGTGTAGGGCTGGAACTCAGGTTGAGCTCGCTCGCCGAATACCGAATTGAAGCTGGTGAGCTTGCTAAGTCTGTCCGTCCGCAGCGGATCCGTGGCGAGGTACACCTGCGTCGGATCGTTGATCGTGGAATGACGAAGAAGAAGCGCGTTGGAAGCGTGCGCCGACTCCAAACCTGCATAGCTGCCCGCGATTCCCGGCAACTTGGTCGCCTTTTCGCCTTCGATCAGATAGACCTGCGTCTCTGTACCCTTGAGACCGAGCGCAAATTCACGTCCGTCAGGCAACAGCGTGTACTGATCGAGAGATCCGTCGAAGGACGCGCCGAGTCGCTCCGTCTTGCCCGATGCCGGATCGAGCCTGTAGAGCCGTCCCTGGACATCGCGATACTTGCCTTCGAGCGAACCGGCGGCGGCATTTACAGAAAAGTGGATCCAGCGATTATCGGGCGACCAGCGGATGTTGGACTCGACGGCCTGGTTGTGCGTGATCTGGTGCATATTTCCGCCTGTCGATCCGACGAGGAAGATTTCGTAATCCGCCGGGTTCTCAATCCGCTTGTGAATCGGCTCGGTGAGAAACGCGACCTGCTTTCCATCCGGCGACGGAGCAATCTCGCTGATTGCCAGATCCATCTTCGCAATCGTCTCGGCACCCGCGGCGAGCTTTGACGATGGCTCCGCATCGGCTTTGGCGGATGTCGGAGCTTCGGTTGCCGGCGCCACGGTAATTGCCCGCGCCAGCGCCGGCGCGAGGGCCAGCTTAAGCAGAATGTCACCGCGATACTGTTCTCGCCAGCGCACCACATCCTTCCAGTCGTCCTTCTGCGCGTCTTCCTGCTCATGCGTCAGCGGCGCCTTGGCTGAAAAGTAGATCGCTGAACTGTCGGACGACCAGGCGAAGGCATGCACGTCGAGCTTCTCGCTATAGAGAGGCAACGCCTCACCACCCGATGCGGATATCAGCCAGATCCGACTGCATTTCGTATTCTCAGCATCCGCATCACTGTCGGTGGAACCGCCAGGCGCACGGTCAGAAACGAACGCGATCCACCTTCCGTCCGGGCTCCAGCGCGGTTGTTCGTCTGTGCCTGAATGCGTGAGCGGTTTCAAACCGGCCTGGGCCGTCCACAGCCACAGATCGTGCCGATAGACGCTGGCCTTCCAATCGGGCGACTCCGTTGCGATAACGGCTGCTGACGCATCCGGTGCGAGGCTGGTGCCGACAATGTCGGTGGTGTTCAAGTACTGGTCCAGCGTGATGGTGGGCTTGGGAGACTCCGCAAAGGCGAGAAAAGGGAAGAGGCAAATGGAGGCGGATATGGCCCGCCGGGAATTGAGGAGCATATCAGCACTATACCTGTCTGACCGCAGGGGTTAGCATGGCGTTTGGTACGACTGTTCACGGACTCGAAAGAATGAGAATCGACGCGCACCAGCACTTCTGGAAGTACAGCCCGGCAAATTACGCCTGGATCAGCGACAAGATGGAGGGTTTGAAACGCGATTTCCTGCCCAAGGATCTGAAGCCGCTCCTGATCGCTGACGGATTCAACGGTTCAATCGCCGTGCAGGCACGGCAGGACCTGGATGAGACACGCTGGCTGCTAACACTGGCCGATAACAACGAATTCATCAAGGGAGTGGTCGGCTGGGTCGATCTCTGTTCGCCCGAATTACCGGTGCAATTGGAAGAGTTCACCGCAAATCCCAAATTTGTCGGAGTGCGCCACATTCTGCAGGATGAGCCCAACGACGAGTTCATGCTGCGTCCGGTGTTTCAGGCCGGCATTGCCAGACTCGCCGAATACGGGCTGACGTATGACCTGCTCCTCCATCCGCGACACCTGCCCGTCGCGGTGAAACTGGTTAGGCAATTCCCGAAGCAGCGATTTGTACTGGACCACATTGCCAAGCCGGAATTGCAGATGGGTTGATGGAATCCGTGGGATCGGGACATTTGTGAGTTGGCAAAGTTCGACAACGTCTTCTGCAAGCTGTCGGGGATGGTGACAGAGGCGCGCTGGAAGCAGTGGAAGCCAGAGGATTTCCGTCCGTATCTCGACGTTGTTTGCGAAGCGTTCGGGGAAGGCCGAATCATGATCGGCTCCGATTGGCCCGTGTGCACGCTATCGGCAAGCTATGCGGAGACGGTCGGGATCGCCACGGATTACGTGAAGCGTGCCATCCCGGACAAGACGGACAATATCCTCGGCGTGAACTGTGCAGGCTTCTACGGCGTGCGGTAAATCCAGTACGATCCGTTGAGAAAGCGCGTTACTTCCTTGGCTTGGGAGCCGTCCCTTGTGTGCATTTCAAGTCCTTATGCGCCCAGGTCAGAACGTCTACTGAGGTCCCTTGCACGCAGCTAGTTATTCCATGGTGTGGTACACCGACGAACTCGATGCCTGAACCGATCTCGGGTTGAACACCCTTTACGAACAGGTCGAATAGCGTCCCATTCCGCACGTCCTTTACCACCAGGCAGCGCGTCTCTACCCCCGGCTCAACGCAGCCTTCTCCACGAAGTTGCTGCGGCTTTTCCGGCGGTCCCGCAAGCCCGAACGTGGAAGCAGCGAACAAACCTACCATCGCTATAACTGCTGCGATGCGCATTCGCCATCTCCTTTCTGCCAGATTCGCGGAGCCGTCCATGATGCTCCGTGCGCAGCATACGCCGCTCTTGAGTGACCCGTCGAATAGAAGGCGTGAGCCCAGTTTGCGGCAATGGCCAATTTTCATGTATTTCGCCGGCAGTGTTAGATTGGGTTTGAGTGCGAAAGTGGCGGAATTGGCAGACGCACCAGACTTAGGATCTGGCGGGGAAACCCATGAGGGTTCGAGTCCCTCCTTTCGCACCAATAACTTACGAGAAAAGTGTATAAGGCGGCTATCAGCGGCCAGATTCTCGCGGACTATTGCCGATGAAAGTCAGGCTTCCTGACGCTTCCGTGCTACGAATGTGGTGGTCCGGGCGAAGCACTCGTGATCTTCCGAGTAGTTTTCGATTGGAATGAGCCGGCGTGCAGGCGTGACTCGTGAGATTTCGTAGTTATTTGCCATCAAAAAATCGTAAATATCCCTGAAGAAGACCCGCGAATTTACGTTCGATATGCCAAATTCGAAGGAAAAGGCTCGGAGAATACTGGATTTGATGCACTCCGTGGCACCCCGAAGAGCTTGGAATTCACCTCCTTCCAGATCCATCTTCATAAAATCGATTTGACGGATGCTGCGCTGGGCCACGAAGTCATCGAGCCGGATGACTGGCACGTCGAAGGCGTTGTACTGTCGTCCGCGCGCAATCGTATCGTGCCGCTCGAACAAGGATGCCATCGAGTCCGACTGTTGAGAGGTGAAGAACCTGCGAGTCTCGGTTTGCTCCCCGAGAGCGAACTCGAGAACTTCGCATCTGTCAATCGCAAGCTCGCGAATTCTCGCTGCGGCAGCAGGTTGTGGCTCGAAGGCATAGATCTGGGCGTTGCGAGGAACAAGCTGGTGAAAAGCCTTGAGCCAGCCGCCAACGTTGGCTCCGGCGTCGATGATTAGAGATTCGCTGCCTTCCCGAAGGCAATGAGCGGCACATCTAGCTTCGCCTTCGAGGCTGGGTGACCAGCCCACGCCCCGCATAGCAGATATGTATGCACCTACACCGAGCAGCAGGTTTTCTGTGGACTCAGTCGCAAGGAGAAAGGATGCGGCAGAGATGGTGGACTGCGCGAGGCGCTTCTTTGAATGAGGGTCTACCGATGGCCATAGGGGCATTCTAGATCGTTGAGAAATTACTTTGCGCATTGAAAAGCCTCATGAAGTTGCGGGAGCTTGTCGGGGTTCCCATCCCCCGCCGATATCGCGCTATAGGTTTTTCCCGAGAGGCTCATCTGTCCACCTGCCCGCCCGGACAGAGTAAGCTGAAGAAACTATGAGCCCGACTCCGCAACAGCCCCAGATGAATGTCGTTCAGACTCCGGACTACCGCGAGTCCTACGCCAACAGCGTGCAGGTACGCGTAAGTGTGTGGGACTTCTCGCTGGTCTTCGGCCTCGCCTCCAGTGACAGCCCGGACCAGGTGACGATTCGCAACCACCAGGCCATCTTCCTCAGTCCGCAGCAGGCCAAGGCACTGTGGAATGTGCTCGGACAAAATCTATCGCAATATGAGCAGGCCTTTGGCACGCTGAATCTTGAGCCGCAGAACATGAACTTTCCCCAGGGGCCAGTCAACTAGCTTCATCTGAGGGTTGCGCAGACGGTCCCCGCGCGGCCGCCGATCGGACTCGCGTGGATGGGAACCGGCAGCATCCAAAGAGACAGGTTCATGAACAATCGATTGCGTCTGAGAAGAATCCTCGTGCCGCGCATGGACGCGCCGTTTCCGCTGTGGATGGTGTTTCCGGTCATCTTTGCGGCGCTGTATGCCAGCCATTTTTCGCTGCTACGGCTGCCATACTACTGGGATGAAGCTGGCTATTACATTCCGGCCGCGTGGGATTTCTTCCGCACCGGATCGCTGATCCCCATCACCACAATGTCGAATGCGCATCCGCCCCTGCCGAGCGTCTACCTGGCACTCTGGTGGAAACTGTCTGGCTTCTCCCCCGAAGTAACGCGGGAAGGCGTCCTGTTGGTGGCTTCGATTGGGCTGCTTGCCGTTTGGCGGCTGGCAAAGCGAGTGGCGGGATCAGGCCAGGTGGCCTTTTGGACGGTCGTACTGACGGCGATCTATCCAGTCTGGTTTGCGCAAAGCACACTGGCGCAGGCCGACATCTTTGCAGCGGCTTTTACCCTCTGGGGACTCGTCTATGCGCTGCCGGATGCCGATCGCCGGCCGCTGGTTGCCGCTCTGTGGTTCACCGCTGGAGTGCTCTCGAAAGAAACGGCCATTGCGGTTCCCATGACACTGGCCGTGATCGCTGTGGCGGAGGGATTTCGCTCGGCACAGCCGGAGAGACACCGCAGATGGAAAGAGGCGGCGTGGTTCGCGAGTTGTGCTTTGCCGCTCATCGGCTGGTACGCCTGGCATTACGCCAAGACGGGATTCATCTTTGGCAACCCCGCCTTCTTGAAGTACAACGCCCAGGCCAACTTCGAACCGACAAGATTCTTCGCCGCATTCGGGCATCGGCTGCTGCACCTCACGGCGCACATGAACATGTTTGTGCCGTCGCTGTTGACGATCGCCGCATTGATGTTGAGTCCGCGTCTCGACGCAGCAGGCAACGAACGGCCCCGCATCAGCAAATCGGTTCTATGGCGGATCTTCTTTATTCTCCTCGCGAATGCAGTGCTCTTCAGTGTCCTGGGCGGCGCGCTGCTCACGCGCTATCTGCTGCCGATGTATCCGCTGGTTTTGCTGGTCGCGGTTTCAACTTTCTCGCGCCGCGTTCCGTACTGGCAGGCGTTTGCGTTGCTTTCGGCGGCTGCGTTTGTCGCTGGCCTGTTCATCAACCCGCCTTATCGCTTTGCGCCGGAAGACAACCTCGAATATGCTCGCGTGATTCGCCTGCACATGGCCGGCATCGCCCAGCTCAACAAGCGCTTCCCAGGGTCCACAGTGCTTTCGGCATGGCCTGTAACCGACGAGCTGACCAAGCCGGAACTGGGCTACGTGAAAACGCCCTATCAGGTTTATCGTCTCGAAGATTTCACCGCAGGCCAGATCGATCGCGCTGCGGACGACCCCGGCGGTTACTCCACCGCCCTCGTCTTCTCGACGAAATACGATCCCCCTTCATTGCTGCTGAGCCTGGGACCCAAGAGCGAGGCCATCGATCAGCAATACTTCGGCTTGCACCATGATCTGCCGCCGGAGGCAATCGCCCTGCGTCTGCATGGCACGTTGAACTGGCAGCGTGAAGATCATGCCCAGTGGATTGCCTTGATTCGATTCAACCGTCAGTTTGAAGCCCGAACGCAGTGGCTGGAACCGGAGCGCTGAACCAGTGACACCTTCGGAGCACTGCGAAAGAAGAGGCAAAACACCTATAATCAAGGCTGTCGTGCTCTTCTTTCCTCTATTTCGCAGATGGATGCAGCCGGTGCGCGCATGGGCCGGATTGACGTTGCTGATAGCATTGGCGTCTGGTATCCCGGCGCATGCCCAGGCCTTCGACAGACGCAGCAAGCGCGGGCAAGAACCGCATCCTACTTGTTCTCCCATTCGACAATGCAACCGGGCAGCCGAACCTCGAGTGGATTCGTGATGCCGTGCCTGAAATTCTGGATGCGCGTTTTGCTTCTGCCGGTTTTGCGCCGATGAACCGAGCTGACCGGATGTATGCGCTCGATCACCTTGGCTTGCCGCAGCAGTTTCAGCCCTCTCGGGCCAGCGCCCTTAAACTGGCGCAGACGCTCGACGTTGACTCCATCATTGTGGGCAGCTATCGGATGGAGGGTACGGGTATAGTGGTCGAGGCGCGCGTGCTGGACGTACCGCACCTGCGTATGAGTGACGCTGTCATGGCGCGCGGTGAGATGCACGACCTCGTCGCCATCTTCGATTCGCTCGCGTGGCGTCTCACTCGGGTCATGGATCCCGGATTCAACGTGGCGCAGGACACGTTTCTCGCAGCCGGCGCCAGTTTGCGCCTGGATTCCTTTGAACAGTACATTCGTGGGATCTCTGAACCGGATCAACAGGAGCGCGAGCGGCATCTGAAGCAGGCCGTTGCCCTGAGCCCCAATTACAGTCCCGCGTGGATGGCACTCGGCCGTGAGAACTTCAACGGACAGCAATATGAAGAAGCAGCCGCCGCCTTCGCCAAGGTGAGCCCTAACGATCCGGATGCCCTGGAAGCGGGATTTTACCGTGGTCTCTCTCTGCTCTACTTTGGTTCGTATCCGCAGGCGCAGGAGTCGTTCGCCGGGGTGGCCCGTGAACTGCCCCTGGCCGAGGTGCTGAATAACGAGGGCGTCGCAGTTAGCCGTCAGGACCACGACGGCACAGGGTTGTTCGTACAGGCTGCTGCCGCCGACCCGAACGACGCTGACTACCACTTCAATCTGGCCGTCAGTCTCAAGCGGCATGGCTCTGAGGCAAATGCCCTCAATGAGCTGAATCAATGCCTGAAACTCCGGCCAAGCGATACTGAAGCGCAGCAATTGCTTGCGGCGTGGAAGACTCCGAACTCCGCAGATGCCAATGATGCCGCCGAACCGCTGGAGCGCATTGTTCGCACCTTTGACGCAGGCGCGTTCAAACAGGCGGCGCTGATGATGGACCAGGTGGAAGCAACCCGACTGGCCGCACTTTCGCCGCATGACCGAGCCTTGAAACTTACCGCACGGGCAAAAGACTATTTCAATCGCGGCCTCCTGCTTGAATCAGAGCGTTTGTATCAATCGGCCGAGGCCGACGACGGCTCGCTGGCTGAGGCGCACGCGGGACTGGCCGCGGTGCGTGAGCGTACAGGAGATAGCGGGGCAGCCCGAAAAGAGGCGAATGCGGCTCTGAAACTTTCGCCTTCCTTGGATGCCTACCTTGTTTTGGGTCGCCTCGATATGGCAGCCAATCACATGGACGACGCTAATAGGGATGTTGGAGAGGCGCTAAAGATCGATCCCGGCAGTGCGACCGCAAAAGAACTGAACCGGGAAATCGAGGCACGAACCGAGAAGAAACCGTAACGACTGGAGCGAGCCATGCCCGAGCAAGCGCGTGGATTCAAGTTCCGCAAAGCGTTCAGCCTGATTGCAACGATCGGGCTGGTTTGTTTTTGTGCCGAGGTGGCAAGCGCCCAGCGGCCTGTTGTCGAGAAGCTGGCTCTCGATGAGACAATTCAACCGGTCAGTGCCGGTCTGCTCGATCGAGCCATCGCCCGCGCAAATAGCCAGGGCGCCTCGGCTCTACTGATCGAGATGAATACGCCGGGCGGTCTTGTCGATTCCATGCGGACGATGGCGGGATCGATCCTTAGTTCGCGTGTGCCGGTGATCATCTATGTTTCTCCGGCAGGTGCGCGTGCCGGCTCGGCGGGTTTCTTTCTGCTCGAGGCGGCAGACATCGCAGCCATGGCGCCAGGAACCAATGCCGGCGCAGCGCACGTGGTCTTCGAGGGCGGCAAGCCTGACGAGACACTGAGCCAGAAGATCGAGAACGATGCAGAAGCCTTTATGCGCTCATATGTCGCAAAGCGCAATCGCAACACCGATGCAGCTATTGCCGCGGTTGCGTCGTCGCACTCCTACACAGCAGAAGAAGCGCTGAATCAACACCTCATCGATGTAATTGCAGCGAACGACACACAATTGCTCGACTCCATCGATGGCCGCCAGATCACGCGAATGGACGGCAGCAAGCAGACCCTGCACACGAAGAGCGCAATCGTGGAAGTCGTACAGCCGACTGTGCGTGAAAATCTGCTGGGATGGCTCGTGAATCCCAACATCGCTCTGCTGCTGCTTGTAGGCGGAGCACTGCTGATCTACCTCGAATTCAACACGCCCGGAACCATCGTGCCGGGAGCGTTGGGCACGTTAATGGTCCTGCTGGGCATCTTCGCGCTCGACCTGCTGCCCATTCGGTTCACCGCGGTTCTGCTGTTGGTGGCAGCGTTTGCTTTGATGCTCCTCGAGGCGAAGTTTGGCGGTCATGGCGTGCTTGCGGTCGCCGGAATTCTATGCCTGACGTTTGGAACGCTGACGCTGATCGCCTCGCCCATTCCTGAGCTGCGTATTAATCCCTGGGTTGCGATTGGGGTGAGCTTGGGATTTGGAAGCATCACAGTGTTCCTGGTGCGATTGGCTCTGCGTGCGCGACGCCTCAAGGCACGTCTGGGGGCCGATGCGCTGATCGGCAGCGAGGCGTCGGCGATGGAACCGCTCTCTCCTGAAGGTCACGTACTTGTGGAAGGCGAGATCTGGCGCGCGGTCGCCAGCGAGTCGATCCCGGCAGGCGCGAAACTGCGCGTGGTGGGGCACGAGCAGTACCTGCTGCATGTTGCTCCGGCTGAGTCGGCGGCGACGCCTCGCACCGCAGCTTGAATCGACGCGGGAGTACAATCCGTGCTGAATGGGGGAAAGCTCTATGCCCGACGTATCTGTTCCGATTCTGATCGCAATTGCCATCGTTGCCCTGTATCTCATCAATTCCATCAAGATCCTGCGTGACTACGAACGCGCCGTCATTTTTCGGTTGGGCCGCGCCCTTCCCGTCCCCAAGGGTCCTGGAATCATCCTGGTTTTCAGGCCCTTCGACCAGTTGGTGCGCATCTCGCTGCGCCAGGAGGTGCTGGAAGTTCCGGCACAGGATGTAATCACGCGCGACAACGTAACGCTAAAAGTAAACGCGGTGGTTACGCTCTACGTGGTTGATCCAAATGCCGCGGCAATCAAAGTTGCGAACTACGTTTATCAGACTTCCCAGTTTGCACAGACGACATTGCGTTCCGTATTAGGCGAAGTGGAACTGGACGAGTTGCTCAGCCATCGCGACAAATTGAATCTCAAGATCCAGACCATCATCGACCAGCGGACAGAGCCTTTCGGCGTGAAGGTGATCTCGGTCGAAGTGAAGCAGGTGGACCTTCCGGAGCAGATGCTGCGAGCCATGGCGAAGCAGGCCGAGGCGGAGCGCGAGAAGCGTTCCAAGATAATTCATGCTGAGGGCGAGTTCAACGCCGCTCAGAAGCTAGTGGATGCGGCGGCTTTACTGGCGACGCAGCCAATCACGCTCCAGTTGCGTTATCTGCAAACGCTCACCGAAATCGGCGTTGAGAAGAATACGACGATCGTCTTCCCGCTGCCCATGGAACTCCTTTCGATGCTGAACAAACTGACGACGGCCTCAAAGCCCTTGGGGGAGAAGCCTGCGGGCGATGGCGCATAGCCGAGTTGGAACGGACGATAAAGTACTCTGATGAATCCGAGGGCGTGGAATGATTCGAGACTTCAGTAAGGACGAGTTGGAAGCCGTCGAGACTGGCCGCGATACCGAACTCACGCTCGGGGGCGGCACCCTCCTTGTCCTCGGACTCGGACTTCTCGTGTTGTGCGCAGTCTGCTTCGGTTCTGGATATTTTGTGGGACATCGCGGTTTGTTGGAATCGGCAACGGTGGTATCGTCTGCAGATTTGTCCACTCCGGCACCTGCGGGCTCAAGTTCGAAACCCGGGGCCGCTGGGCAGGCGTCGGCTCCATCCCCGGCCCAGGCAGCGGTAGCAGTCTCCGGCGATTCCTCCGGTAACTCAACGCAGCCTGCACAAGCAGTCCCTGCTGTTTCCGGCGGAAGCCCAGACTCACCTCAGCTGCAGGTCAAGCCTGCTCTTGATTCGCAGGTTAGACCGGCACTGTCCGGTCAAGCCGTCGGTGCGCAACCCGCTCCCGCGCTCCAGGTGCAACCGGCGATGGCGCAGGTACAGGGCTGGATGGTGCAGATTGCCGCGGTTTCGCATCCTGAAGACGCAGAGGTGCTTGTGAATGCACTGCGCAAGCGCGGCTATGCGGTCACTGCGCGTCGCGATGTCGGTGACAGTCTCATTCACGTGCAGACCGGGCCATTCGGGAATCGCAATGATGCGAATGCGATGCGGCAGAAGCTGCTTAGCGATGGCTACAACGCTATTGTGCAGTAAACCGAAACTTAATCCCGCATCCACTCCGGCAAGCCTGATGCGATCGAGGCGCGCACCGCAGCCATCAGATCTTCGCGCGTCTCATAGTCAGCGGGAAGGATGGGTGCGTGAAAGGTGATATGCGCCGTTCCAGGACGAATGCGCATGCTGCCCTTCGACATCATTGTCTCCGTGCCCCAGATCGAAACCGGAATGCATGGTGCCCCGGTTTCCTTTGCCAAGTAGAACGGCCCTTTCTTGAATGGCAGCAAGCGCCCATCTTTCGAACGCGTTCCTTCGACAAACGTAGTGATGTGCACGCCCTTTGCGAGCGCACGACGCGCAGCAGCGATGCTTTCCTGCGCGCTTTCCTTCGGCCGTCGCGGTCGACGGGAATAAATTCGCCTTGCCGAAATGCCCAGCCGAGCACTGGTATGTGCATCAGCGATCGTTTCAGGAACGCTGATGTTCGCCCGGGAATATTTGGAATGAGCGCAGGCGGATCGAGATTCGAAACGTGGTTCGCCATGAATATGCACGCAGTATTCGCCGGAACCAAGTCGCGACCCTTCACCTCGACGCGGATGCGCGCAAGGAAGTATCCCGTCCGCACAATCATCTGGGTCACGTTGTAAAGCGGCAGCACGTTGCCCGTAATCATCGACCAGGGAATGAAAATGATCCCCGCAGGAATCCCAAGGCTAATAAACGTGATGAATAAAAGCAGTGAGGAGATCATAACGGGCTCTCGATCAGTTCTGACGGGCTCTGAGCCGCGCAGGAAGTTTTTCATAGATGCCATCGAAGCCGCCATTCGACAGGATCGCGACCACGTCACCCGGCTTGAGATTCGGCGCGAGGCTCTCGACAATTTCGGTCGCATCCGGGTGCAGTTCTGCCGGTGTTCCCGCATGCGTTCAAGGCAGTAACGACATCTTCAGGGTGCAGCCGCTCCGTGTCGGGGATGCGCTGCTGCTGATATACACCGGCGAGAATCACGCGATCGGCTATGCGCAGACTTTCAACGAGCTCGTTTTCGAGCACCTTGCGCCGCAACGTATTCGATCGCGGCTCCAGTACGGCCCAGAGGCGCGAATCGGGATAAACGGAACGTAGTGCACGCAACGTCTCGCGGATGGCCGTGGGGTGATGCGCGAAGTCATCGATGATCGTGATCCCTCGAATCACATCCCGAACTTCAAGCCGGCGCTTGACGCTCTTAAAGCTGCCCAAGGCAGTGCGAATTGTCTCTCTGCTGATGCCCTGACCCGCTGCCAAAGCCGCAGCTGCCGTAGCGTTCAACGCGTTATGTTCGCCCGCAAGCTGCATGGCCAGATCCGACCACAATTCGCCGTTACGCCATACCTCCCATTGTGTCTTGCCAACCATGTGGCGCAAGTTGCGAATCTGCCAGTCGGATTCCGGCTTGAAGCCGTAGCGTTCTACGCGGCAGAATGCTTTATCGGTACACTCGGTGACGTTTTCGCTGCCGTCAAAGGCAACGAGCAGGCCGCGTCGCGGCACAAGGTTGACCAACCGCTTGAATGCTACCTTCACCGCTTCGAGGTCCGCGTAGATGTCCGCATGGTCAAACTCAACGTGCGTAAGGATCAGCGCGTCAGGAAAGTAATGCAGGAACTTCGGTCCCTTGTCGAAGAAGGCCGTATCGTATTCGTCTCCTTCGATGATGAAGGTCCGCGTCGGGCGAAGCTGGAAGCTGGTGCCGAAATTTTCCGCGACCCCGCCAATCAGAAACGACGGCTCAAGAGCTGCGTCCTCGTGCGACGCAACCTGATAGATCCACGACAGCATACTGGTGGTCGTCGTCTTGCCATGCGTGCCCGCAACAACAAGAGATTCGCGGCCTTGAAGGAATTCCTTGCGTACGAGGGCGGCCATCGAAGTGAACGGCATGCGCTCGTCGAGCACTCGCTCTACCTCTGGATTGCCCCGCGAAAGTGCGTTGCCGATGACAACCAGGTCCGGGACGGGATCAAGGTTCGATTCCGAATATGGCTCGAGCACCGGAATGCCCAGCGAGCGGAGCAAGTCACTCATCGGCGGATAGGCAGCTTTGTCGGAACCAGTGATGCGATGTCCCTGCAATTGAAGCAGCCCGGCAAGAGATGCCATGGCCGTACCGCAGATGCCGCTGAGGTGAATATGCTTGCACGATGAAGTCATGGCCTCACCGCCGGTTCCAGGAGATCGAGACGTGCTTCATCGCCAGCTGCCAGTTCCGCTTCGATACCGAAGATCAAGGTGACATTCTGTCGCGACACGTGGCCGCTGCGCAATCCGAAAGCGATCGGAATATCAAGGCCGTCGAGCGCGGAGAGGATCGCCTCTTCCAGCAGATTCTCCGGCGCGCCTGGAGAAGTGCAGTTGAGCATCTCGCCGAAAACGATACCGCGCACGCCGTTTAGCTTGCCTGCCCGCCGCATTTGCCAGAGCATCCGATCAACCTGGTAAGGTCGCGGCCTACATCCTCGATAAACAACAGCTTGTTCTCAGTCGCAGGTTCCCACTTGGTCCCGATCAACGAAACGAGAATGCTGAGGCATCCGCCGTAGAGCGTGCCGCGCGCCGTACCCGCCCTCAGGGTGCGCAGTCCCTCCGCGCTCCCCACGGAGTACGGACGGCCGGTGAGCGCCGACTGCAAGCTTTCGAGGTGCACACCGTCTTCAAGATAAAAATCTGCAGCTACCATCGGGCCGTGAAACGCTGGAAGTCCGAGCTGATCAAGCAGGTGAAGCTGCAATCCCGTCATGTCGCTGTAGGCAAGGAGCGGTTTCGGATGCTGCCTGATGAGCTCGAGATCAATCTCATCGAGCAGGTAGTTCGATCCGTAGCCGCCGCGTACCGCTGCCACCACCTGCGTCTCAGGGTTGGCAAATGCGGCGTGGAGATCTTCAAGCCGCTGCCGGGGCGAGCCCGCGAAAAACAGGGGACCGCGTGTCTGCGTGTTCGATCCGGGAATCGGCGAGTATCCAAGCTGGCGAAGCCGTTCCATGCCCCGATCGACCCGTTCAGGAATTGCGAAAGAAGCCGGCGAGATCACACTGACGCCCGCATCTGCTTCGATCGGACTCAGAGACATCAGTGGCTTTGATTGGGCAATCATCCGCACCACGCCTCACCGCGCGCAATCAAGGTCGCCGGTCCTGTAAGTTCCAGTTCGCTGCCCTGGCCGTCCCATCTCACAGTCTGCGTTCCGCCTGGAGCCGCGACGCGCAGGGGCGACAAACATTCATGAAACGCAATGGCTGCAGTCGCAGATGCAGACGTGCCGGTTCCGGAAGAAGTGGTTGGACCGACTCCGCGCTCGAAGATGCGAATCTCAATCTCGTTCGGGCTCATGATCCGCACAAACTCGACGTTGGTCTGGTGCGCAAAATCAGAGTGTGTGCAGATTTGCGCGCCAATCTCCTGCCACTCAGCGCCCGCGACCGAGAAGTCTGTGTTATCGACAACGATCACAAAATGCGGATTCCCGGTGGAGACGGCTATGCCCTCGACGGAATGGCCGTCGCCCAGGTTCACTGTCTTGCGCGCAGCGCTGGGAATTCCCATGCCTGTGGTGACTTCAACAGAGTAGCCGCCATCCGGCAGCACGCCGTCGATATGGCAAATCCGCAGGCCGGCATCCGTCTCGATGCGCAACTCATCCCCCGCCTTTGCGCCGATCATTGCGCTCATCCATGCCGCTACGCAGCGGGTTCCGTTGCCGCTGATCTCCGCAATCGAACCATCCGCATTATGCAAGCGAATGCGTCCTGACTTAGAGCCCGTCCAGGCAAAGAACTCCACGCCGTCTGCACCCACGCCGGTATTCCGTGCGCAGAGCTGCCGGCTCAGATCGGCCCAATCACGCCTTGCTGCTGCATCTTCGGTCACAATCAGAAAATCATTGCCGCAAGCGTGCGCCTTTGCAAAGGGAATCAATCTTCCTCCGGATCGCGGAAGTTGAGCAGTGAGCCGATGGCGGCTTCTGAGAGAAGCCTTCCGCGCAAGCGTTCGTGCTGCTTCTTGGTTGCGGTTATGGTGAAGCTCACGCGTTGCAGATCGCCGATCGTGTCTGGAGCAAAGTCCGCCAGTCGCTGGCCCGCCTTGTCCATGGCGTCGAGAATGGACCGAAGTATGGCGGTCTGATCAGTTCCGCGCGCTTCATAAATGAGCGAATAGAGTTTGATGCTGGCACTGCGTTCGAGGAACCCAACCAATTCGAGCGCGACAACTGTGATGACAGTGGCGACTGCCGCAGCGACCAGGAGTCCGGCGCCACATGCCATGCCGATGGATGCGACGACCCACACGCTGGCAGCAGTTGTGAGTCCACTGATGCGGCTGCGGTTATGGAGAATTAGACCCGCGCCGAGGAAACCAATGCCCTGCACGATGTTCGAAGCTACCTGACCCTTGTTCGTACCTCCTTCTCCGGCCAGCACGGCCGAGAGGAGCGTGAAGAATGCCGCGCCCAGGCAGATGAGCAGATTGGTGCGTACACCGGCTGAGCGGCCTTTGTACTCGCGCTCCAACCCGACTAAGGCACCCAACGCAGATGCGGCAAGGAGACGAGGGATAGCGCCATTCAACACTCCGACCTGTTGAAGCCAGTTGAAGTTGAACGGCTCCGAAACGTTGGCCAATATCGTACACATGGCTATCACCTTGGCTGATGCTATCACCGCTCTGCAGCTTTCGAGCCGGGCGGGGTATCGGAGACGTAAACCGTACCGGAGTTTTGTCCCGGAGCGTCAAAATGTCGAATCAATTTGAGCCCGGCAGGATGGGCCTTCACCGCCTCGTCGATCTCATCTCCGTCGAAAGCGAGCACGATGGCCGCGTGCGTGGCGGGCGCAGCCAGCGCATCGGAGAAATACTCCTTGTCGCTCTCATTGATCGTCTGCCGCAGTGGGATACCCGTGAACGCGACCAGGTTCGGATACACCGAAGTGTCCATCAGAACAATCCCGCCGGGACGACTTGCCAGCAGCGCGCGCAGCACCGGCGGTATCTCTATCTCGAACTTGCGCCGCGACTCGATATTCTTGGTACCCTCCACGTAGGTCAAAGGATGATCACGAAGGACTGCCCATGCATTGATGGCTACGATCGCGTAGAGAGCCGCAGCAACGAATCGCGTCGAACTCTGTTTGAACTCTCTGGCAACTGCAATTGCGAATTGCGCTACAAAACCGAGTCCAAGCGCAAATGCGGGCAGCATCTCCACGCCATAGCGCGTGTTGTACCAGGAGTGCGGCCACCAGACTGGAAGGAAGATCGGTACCGATCCGAATGCGATCGAGTATGCGTAGAAGGGGACCGGCAGCCATAGCAGCAATGTCCAAGTGAAGCCGCGTCGACGCGTGGTAACCCACCCCCACGCGGTGCCCAGCAGCGTGAGCCCGAGCATGAAGTTGCCCCAGGACTCCCGCGCGACAACCATCTCGGCGCACTTCACAAAAAAGAGAAGCGAAACCCAGGGATTGTGCCAGCCCGGGTGCGGCGGCCCTGAGCCGGGCGTCGCGGTACGGATCTCGATCGCAGCTGCAGAGTATGGACCACGCGCGAAGTACAGCCAGTCGCCAAAGTAAAAAGCGTTATATGCAAACCAAAGCAATGGCGCGACAACCACGGCTGCACTTGCGATCCAGAACGTGCGGGATCGAAGCGTACCGTTGCGAAGCTGTACGATGCCGACAGAAGTCCACGCGAGAAGCGCCAGGATCCATCCGTCGTAGCGCGTGAAAACAGCCGCAATCAGAACCAGCGCGATGCATCGCAACAGTCGCGCAGCGCGCGGCGGATCATTGTTCAGGGCTTCGCGCCACTCCACCAGCCAGACCGCGAGCCAGACCATCTGGCAAAGAAACAGAGGCTCCGTCATTGCCGTGGTCTGCAGATAAAGGAGATTCGGATTCAAGGCAAAAAACGCGAGCGCCACGACTGCAGCAGATGGGCACAGCCAATGACGTGCAAGGCGGTAGATTCCGGCACACCCGACGACATAAGCCAGCGCCGACGGAATCGTTCCCGCAATGCCATTGGCCCACCATGCGTAGACCGCAACAAATGGGATCAGAAGCAAATGCGGGAACGGCAGCCAGACCGAACCAAGTTGCGACAACCCTGGCCGATGCGAATCAAAAACCCGCCGCGCGATATGCAGATGCGCGACCGCGTCTCCATAATTCAGCATCGCGTCGTGACGCCAGCTCCAAACAATCGCAAGAGCGGACGCTGCCACCAGAGACGTCACCACCACCAGCCACTCATTGCGGCTGATGGGGCGGCGAATCGGCTGTTCAGTCAAGGTGAGTCAACTCGCGGAACAGCCTGAAGCGGTGATCGATCTCCTCGCGCGTCAGTTGCTGCAAGCGCTCTGTGCCGAAGCGCTCCACCACGAACGAACCCATCACGCTTCCATAGAACATCGCATAACGGAACGATTGCGGAGTCAGTTCCTTCTGCGAGGCAAGATAGCCAAAGAATCCCCCAGCAAAACTGTCGCCCGCACCTGTGGGGTCTACGACCTCTTCCAATGGAAGTGCCGGAACATGAAAAGCACGGTGCGCAACGCGCTCTGCCCCATCCGCCCTCTTCGGTGCGAAGAACGCGGTCGCGCCATACTCGCCGTGCTTTACCACGAGAATCTTCGGTCCCATCTCGAAGATTTTGCCTGCGGCCAGCGCAATGCTGCGGCTGCCAGTCAGCATGCGCGTTTCCGTGTCGTTGATCAGCAGAACATCAAGACCCTTCAGGACCTCGAGCAGCGCTGGCTTGTGGTCCTTGATCCAGTAATTCATGGTGTCGCCGCCAACCAGCTTTGCATTCGGCATGGCCTCGCGCACCCGCCGCTGAAGGACTGGATCGATGTTAGCGAGAAAGAGGAATTGCGAATCGTGATAAGCCTCGGGAATCCTGGGCTCGAACCCGGCGAAGACATTGAGTTCTGTATTGTGCGTCTTCGCTTCATTCAGGTTCTCGAGATACGAGCCTTCCCAGAAGAAACTCTTGCCCGGCGCATGCTGAATGCCGGTCGTGTCGATCTTGTGCGCATCGAAGACGGCCTGTTCGGTGGCGCCAAAGTCTTCTCCAACGACGGCGATCACACGCACGTCAGTGAAGAAACTCGCTGACAGCGAAAAATAGGTTGCGGCACCGGCGAGACAGCGCTCTCTACGTCCGGCGGGTGTCTCGACAGTGTCAAATGCCACGCTGCCGACAACAGTGATAGCCATGTATGTCCTCTCTAGATTCGTTTATTCAATGAAGATTTCGGCGCTACCAACCGTGATATTTGCCGAAGAGCAGCTTCAGTCTTTCTTTTGCCGCCTGTGGAATCGCATCGGACTGCGTGAGCACAGCAAACTTCGCTGCTGAAGCGCACGCGCAGTTCCGTTCTGCAGGCATGGCGGCGACGGCTGCCTTCACAACCTTGCACGCGTTCTCCGCGTTCTGATGCAGCACGGCGACAATCTCTTCGATGGTGACCGCGTCATGCCCCTCGCGCCAGCAATCGTAATCAGTAACCATAGCTACCGTGGCGTAGCAGATCTCTGCTTCACGCGCGAGCTTGGCTTCCTGCAGGTTGGTCATGCCGATTACGTCGGCGCCCCAACTGCGGTAGAGATTTGATTCGGCCTTGGTGGAAAATTGCGGTCCCTCCATGCACACATAGGTGCCGCCCAATCTGCCTACGACTCCCACGCTCTTGCAGGCCTGCTCGGCCGTGTTGGCGACAGTCGAGCACACAGGATCGCCAAACGCGACGTGGCCGACAATGCCGTCACCAAAGAATGTGGAGATGCGATGAAACGTGCGATCGATGAACTGGTCGGGAATCACGAAGTCAGTAGGCTTGTGCTCTTCTTTGAGCGAGCCAACAGCAGAGACGGACAGGATGCGTTCCACTCCGAGTTTCTTGAACGCGTAAATATTGGCGCGGAAGTTCAGTTCCGATGGAAGAATCCGGTGGCCGCGACCGTGCCGCGCCAGGAAGGCGACTTTATGGCCTTCGAGTTCGCCGAGCACGAAAGGGTCTGAAGGATCCCCAAAAGGCGTTTCGACGCGTTCCTCGTGGACGTTGGTAAATCCGGGCATCGAATAGAGCCCGCTGCCGCCTATTATCCCGATCTCTGCCTGAGGCAATGCCGCTCCGATCAACAGGCGATTCGACCGCCTGTTTGATTGATTCAACAAACATCTCAGTATAAAGGTCGAGAGTGGCGTGGCTTACCGCGTACCGAGCCGGTGCATGCCAAAGTCAGGCAGTCACGGCTCGACCGAGGGTTTCGCGGATGCGATCATCTGCGACATCCCGCACCGCCCAGCCGGCAATCAGCAGGCTCGGTGAAAGTGTCGGTCGTGCATTTCCCAACTCCGCGAGCGTTGTGCGCTGCACCTGCTGCCTCGGCTGCGCTGCATGAGACACAATTGCGCATGGGAAATCAGTGGGCAAGCCTTCCTGCAGCCATTCCAGCGCAAGCAACCCGAGGTCCCTGCCAGGCATATAGACCACACGAGTTGCATCTTCAAGTTCCGGAACCGGCGCATGATTGTGCGATTGCGCATGGTGGCCAGTCGAAAAGATCACGTTTGACGCCGCATTTCGGTCAGTGAGTGAGCAGGGAATTGCCGCTGCGGCTGCGAACGCGGCCGTAATTCCGGGCACGACCTCGAAGGTTATACCTGCTTCAGTCAGCGCTGCCATTTCTTCGGCTGCACGTCCGAAGATGAGCGGGTCGCCGCTCTTCAGCCGCACCACGCGGCGGCCTGCGCCGGCATGAGCAATCATCAACGCATGAATCTCTTCCTGCGTGATGTTCTTCGTTCCGCAGCGCTTGCCTACGTTCACCACTTCGGAAGCCGGCTTTGAGAGTTCGAGAATGGATTGGGGAACAAGGTCGTCATGCAGGACTACATCGGCTGATTGAATCAGCCTCAGCGCTTTGACCGTCAGCAGTTCCGGATCACCAGGGCCGGCACCAACAAGAAAAACTCTGCCTTCATCCTCTTCACGGTGGCCCTTCTGTGACGAACCAGCGGGAATCTGAGAACTGTTTGCGCTCGACTGGAAGAACTCCCGTTGTGCCAACCGGTGCAGCAGGGCCTTGCGGTCATTCCCCGGCGGATATGCCGCCAGAATTTCGCGTCGAAGCTGACCAATATCCTTCAGCCAGAGTCCGAGGTCCTCGGCCAGTAGCTCGTCAATTTCGCGCCGGAGCAGTTGCGCCACCGCCGGGCTCTCGCCTGCGGTGGAGATCGCAATCTGCAGATCGCCCCGTCGCACAACCGATCCGAAGTAGAAGTCGCAATGCGGCGGATCATCCACGCTGTTAACGAGAATTCCGCGCTGGACCGCTTCGTGATAAACGGTCGCATTCACTTCCGCGTTATCCGTCGCGGCGATTGCAATAAAGTTGCCGTCGAGATCCGCCGGAACGAACCGTCGCTGTATCCATTCAAGCTTGCCCTCGCTGGCGAGTTGCTGGATCTCAGCTTTAGCCTCCGGCGCAATCACGCAGAGACGTACGCCGGTAGTCAGCAAGGTCTGGACTTTCTCCAGTGCGACATTGCCGGCGCCCACCAGCAGTCCGGGACGGCCATCGAGTTTCAGAAAAATCGGCAACAAGCTCATCGTGTCCTCAGTCTGCAACCGAGTGGGGCACGCGGCCCGTGGGTAGATCGCGTTCAACCGGCACCAGAACCTCTCCAGCAAGAAAGCTGCGAAGTTCGTCGTTCGTATGCCTGGCAAACCACGCGCGAAGGTTCTCCCCACCAGCGCGCCTCGCCAGATATTCGCGAAGCAGCCGTGCGATAGCTTCTGGAACAAGCGCTGCAGGCGCGCGATAGCCAACCGGCCGAGCAATCCCCGCATGCTGTCCAACCGACCCGCCGAGGCAGAAGTAGTAAGCATCCACGAGCTTGCCTTCATGCTTGATCTTCTTGCCCTCGATGCCGATATCCGCAATCCAGTGCTGTCCGCAGCCATTCGGGCAACCAGTTACGTGCAATCGCAACTGCTGATCAAACTGCGGAACCCGCTCTTCCAGTTCGTCCACCAGCCACCGGGTAAACCCTTTCGTCTCTGTGATGGCAAGTTTGCAGAATTCTGTTCCAGTGCATGCTACTGCTCCGCGCCAAAAGGGTGAACCCTCGACATGGAGACCGATCGCGCCGAGCTCGCGTACAAGTTCCGGCGCCTTCTCATTCGGCACATCGATGAAGAGCAGATTCTGCGAGACAGTCGCGCGCAGGGCGCCGCTGCCGTACTTGTCCGCCAGATCGGCCGCCGCTTCCAGCTGCTCCCCTGTCAGCCGGCCGCGCAGCACAGATGCTCCCACGTAGCTCAGGCCAGGCTGACGCTGCCGATGAACGCCTACGTGGTCCCGAAGCGTCTCGTCGGGCACCTCCTCAGCCACGCCGGGCTGCAGCGTGAAGTCCAGCCGAGACTGAAGTTCCGTCAGGAACCGTTCAGCGGTCCATCCCTCTTTCATGAAGAGATACTTGAGCCTGGCGCGTTCGCGACTTTCGCGCAGCACCTGCTGATCCCGAAAGATCTCCGCGATCGCCTTCACGACAGTGACAGCCTGCTCGGGAAGAACAAACGCATCGAGGCGAACCGCAAGGTGGGGCTCATTGGAGAGTCCGCCGCCCACGCGCACCGAGAACCCAACCTGCCCATTGTGCTTCACCGGCGTGAGTGCGATGTCGTTGATCTCTGGATAGCTGCACCACGTGGGGCAGCCCAGCACTGAGATCTTGAATTTCCGCGGTAGGTTATAGAATTCAGGATTCGCGGTCAGCAGATGCGCAACTTCAAGAGCGATTGGCGAGGCATCGAGGATCTCATCGTGCGCCACGCCCGCCAGCGGGCATCCGGTCACGTTGCGCACCACGTCTCCGCAAGCGCCCTTCGGTGAAAGGCCGATTGCGTCGAGCGCATCGACAACCTCCGGCAGCGACTCAATCGTCAACCAATGCAGCTGAATATTCTGGCGAACCGTAATGTCGGCCAGGTTGCGCGCGTATTTTCGCGTGATGCCGCCGATAGAGCGTAACTGGCTCGAAGAAATAATGCCGTTCGGGATACCAATGCGCATCATGAAATAGTCCGAAACAAGGCCTTCACCGCCCTTGCCGCCTGTGGCGCCTACACCATCGCCCTGCGTGTAGATTCCCCACCACTTGAAGTAAGTGCCGGCCCACTCGGGGATGACGCTGGAGCGTCCGGCACGCGCAAATTCACGCACCTCGTCAAATGCTTCCCAGGGGTTCTTGGCACGCTTCAGGCGTTCGGCGCGCTGGGCCTTCGTCTCTTTTGCTTGAGCAACTGCTTCGGTCATATGTCCTCGTCGAGGGGAATTCGCGGGAAACAGAAAACCCGCGGCAGCTTAAGGCTGGGTCGCGGGCTTTCAGGAAACCTTGAAATTCAAAATGGCTTATTTCGGAGTCAGGTCACCTGTGCACGCGCGAGGCGTCATACAGCGGCGACAACAGGTCCGAAGATCCATACAGAGATAGTCGCAGGATGTTTGCGAAATTGCAACCGTTACGCGGCAAGTGCCAGTCGACTGCTTGTCAGGGAAGCACTTTCCGCCCGCGAAATCTCGTCGAATCTCCTTTCGTTTGTGTGAAGTCATGCCCTGAATCGGCGATGAAACATCGCATCATAATTCTTCCTCATCATGCGCTTCCGATGGCTTCAGGCGACGCTGTATCGCATTCGCCGCATCCAATCCAAACAGAATGACCCGCATGGTAAGAGCCGACCGGGGAGCAAATCATTATGAAAATCGCGCAAGTTGCGCCCTTATACGAAAGTGTGCCCCCCAAGCTCTATGGCGGCACAGAACGAGTGGTTTCCTATATCACGGAAGAGCTAGTAAGGCTGGGACACGAAGTAACCCTTTATGCCAGCGGAGACTCACAAACCTCGGCGCGGCTGCGATCCGTATGCGATCGTGCACTTCGTCTTGACGGAGGCAAACTGCTCTCGCCACTCGCACATCATCTGAACCTCGTCGAAACCGTCGCCCAGGAAGCGGACGAATTCGATGTCGTCCACTTTCACCTGGACTATCTGCCTTTCTCGCAGATTCGACGGCTTGAGATTCCTGCTCTTACTACACTTCACGGTCGACTTGATATTCCCGATCTTTACCCGCTCTTTCGAGAATTCGACGATATGCGCTTGATTTCCATCTCTGATGCCCAGCGGGCTCCAATGCCGTGGGCGAGTTGGCTCACCACGGTCCACCACGGAATTCCGGAGGATCTCTATGAGCCACGCTTCTCATCGGGAGATTATCTGGCCTTTCTGGGCCGAATCTCACCGGAGAAGAGGGTCGATCGAGCCATAGAGATTGCGCGCCGGGCCGGGATGCCATTGCGCATTGCAGCCAAGATTGACGATGCCGATCGCAGCTACTTCGAAGCAGAAATCAGCGATCTTCTGGCAAATTCCGACGTCGAATTTGTCGGCGAGATCGGCGAACTCGAAAAGACTGATTTTCTGGGCAATGCGGCCGCCCTGCTGTTTCCCATCGACTGGCCTGAGCCATTCGGGCTGGTCATGATCGAGTCCATGGCCTGCGGCACACCCGTCGTGGCTTTTCGCGGCGGATCGGTTGCAGAAATTGTTGACCCAGGAGTGACCGGATTCATCGTCGAAAACGTCGAAGAAGCCATGGATGCCGTGAAACGAATTCCGTCGATCGATCGCCGGGCATGCCACGAGCGGTTTCTGGAGCGCTTCACCTCACGACGAATGTGTGAGGAATATTTGACCGCGTACGAACACGGCATCTGGGAAAAAAGGCGTGTCGCGCGCGGCACGCGTGGACTCACACTTACTGCTTAAGCCAGGAGTCTTCTATCGATGTTGCCAACAACTGGACCGCGCGAACAAAATCGCGACATCATTGAGGTCGATCGACAATTCTACATTCGAGCTTCGTCTGCCCTCGCTGACGATCGAACCAGGGTTCTGCTGAATGGCGACACATTCGCTGTTTTCGATCGCAGCGGAGATATTCAGCCAGTCGGCTTTGGCCAGCAGGGTATCTTCCACAATGAAACTCGCCACCTGTCGCGCCTTGAGATGCTTTTCTGCGGATTTCGTCCCCTGTTGTTGAGTTCCACGATCCGCGAAGATAATGTTCTCTTCGGCATCGACCTCACGAATCCTGATATTCAATTGGATTCCGGTGCATCCCTGCCCCGGGGCTCCGTGCACATCTATCGCTCAAAGTTTCTTACGGAATTGGTTTGTTACGACCACATCGCCTTGAACAACTACAGCGACAACGCAATCGATGTCGAAGTATCCTTCGATTTCGAGGCGGATTTCGCGGATATCTTCGAGGTGCGCGGCGAGAAACGAAAGCGCCGTGGGTGAAAAACTTCCAGAAGAAGTCGGCAGATCTTCCGTGACGCTCGCCTATGACGGCCTCGATCATATGCGGCGCACTACGCGAGTTGTGTGCTCGGCGCCTTCTGCCGAGCCACACGAAGGTGGCATCCTGATTCCGCTCCACATCGAACCGCATGGCGAGGTGAGTTTCACGGTCAATGTCATGTGCGAGCGTGAAAGAAGCGGCTATACAACCATCCACAGTTACCGTGAAGCGCTGCAGGCAATGAATCACAAGCGCAGCACCGGGCCGCTGGCGGGGGTGGACATTCAAACCTCCAACGAACAATTCAATAGCTGGATACACCGGTCCTCCGCCGACCTTGCCATGATGGTGACGCCGACCCCACACGGGCTTTATCCGTATGCGGGTGTGCCGTGGTTCAGCACCGTTTTCGGTCGCGACGGCATCATCACCGCGCTCGAGTTGCTATGGCTCGCGCCTTCAATCGCAAAGGGCGTGCTTTCGTATCTGGCCGCAACTCAGGCGACAAGTCACGATGCAGACCGCGATGCGGATCCGGGAAAGATTCTCCACGAAATGCGCAAGGGCGAGATGGCTCGTCTCGGCGAAGTGCCCTTCGGCCGCTACTACGGTACTGTCGACGGTACACCGCTCTTCGTCCTGCTCGCAGCAGCCTATTACGAGCGCACTGCGGATGTCGACTTTCTGCACGAGATCTGGCCGAACATCCTCGCCGCTCTTGAATGGATCGATGTATACGGCGATAGGGACCACGACGGGTTTGTCGAATACGCGCGTCAGACGGATCACGGCCTCGTGCAGCAGGGATGGAAAGATTCGGGCGACTCAGTTTTTTATAGCGACGGACATCTTGCCGTCGGTCCCATTGCGCTCTGTGAGGTGCAGGCATACGTGTATGCAGCAAAGAACGGCATTGCCTCAGTAGCCGCGGAACTGGGACAGCACGATCTCGCCGACCGACTCCGCAAAGAGGCTGACGAACTGCGCGCCAAGTTTCAATCCATGTTCTGGTCAGACGAACTCGGCATGTTTGCCCTGGCGCTGGATGGTGAGAAGAAGCAATGCCGCGTAAGAAGCTCCAATGCTGGCCAATGCTTGTTCTCCGGAATCGCCAGCGATGCGCAATACCAATCGATAAGCGATGGCCTTCTTTCGCCGGCGTTCTTCTCCGGTTGGGGCGTGCGCACCATTGTTACCGGCGAACGCCGTTACAATCCGATGTCATACCACAACGGTTCAGTGTGGCCGCATGACAACGCTCTCATCGCATTCGGCGCACTGCGAAGAACCGATAAAGAGCTTGCCTTGCGGATTACATCCGGGTTGTTCGATCTCGCATCCGAGGTGATGTTCCGTCGACTTCCCGAACTGATATGCGGATTCGGTCGCCGTCCGGGCAAAGGTCCGACGCTGTACCCGGTCGCTTGTTCGCCGCAGGCCTGGGCCGCAGGTGCAGTCTTCATGGTGTTGCAGGCGTGCCTCGGACTGGAGATTCGTGCGGGTGAGTCCAGGATTTATCTGCATCACTCCGCATTGCCTGAGAAACTGCAGCATATTCGCATTCGCAACCTCGAGGTCGGAAACGGAAGTGTCGATATCTCGTGCGAACGTTATGCAGACTCGGTCAGCATCAATATCATGCGCCGCAGCGGCAAGGTTGAAATTGTGGCGATGCGCTAGTTTCTGACCGCACCGCGACGCTGGAATCGCAATTAATGTTTCGTGAGTTTGTGCCGCGCGTACGATCTGTTTCGCTGCAACTGCCTGTCTATGGCTTCTGCGCAGCGGCCGCCTGCACCAGCGTTTCAACTGGCGCTACCGCCATGTCGCGCAGTACAGCTTGTGGTTTCTCCGCCGCCTTCAGCACCTGCATGTCATTTTGCGTTGTCGCAGCATCTGCCACACGGTGATTCTGGAGATCGTCCAGCGCTCGCAGCCCGATCGCTGCAACTTGCGACAGAGACTGCGATAGGGGCGCCAGTTCAGCCGTGATATCGGACTTCTTGAGTGAAGGCTCCAGCTTTGCATCGTTGTCCCGCCACAGAGTCAGTGACTCCCTTGCCTTTTGGAACTGCTCCGGCGACGCATTGCCGGCGACGATCGCATTCACCAGGTCTTTGAACTTGCGTGCGGTCTCGCTCTCCGGCGGAACGGCATCCACAAGGTGATTCAGCGGCGAATGCCAGTCGTAATCCTTCAACTCCTCGCGCTGATATCCCACCGGAGGTTGCACCACTCCGGCCAGCACTGCCAAATACTTTGGATGGGCTTCTCCGCTCATTCGCTGCAGCATCGGCAGGGTGAAGGACTGATGTTTCAATCCATAGAACTCAAGCTTGTCCGAGACAACCGCCAGTCGCGTGTACATCGAGTTCACGTCGCGCACATCCTGCGAAGACCAGAGCCGTTCTGCAATCGCCGCGGTCCGTGGCCAGATGCGGCTGTCAACGATCTCGGGAGGCGTGAATTCGCTCCACATGGTGGCCTCGCCGCCCAACACGCGCTTCTTCTCTTCCGGTGTCAGGCTTGCCCCATCTCCCGCCAACGGGTCCGCAAGATAATGTTCGGCTGCTGACTGGTTTAAATCGATGTAATAGCCGTTCGATAAGATTCCCCGATTACCTTGACGAGCGGCCGCAGCCAGACTCTGCGGTCCGCGCCACGAATGGATTACTACATCCTTCGGAGTATCGGGCTGCAATACTTCGTCCCAACCCACCATGATGCGATGGTGCGCAGCGACCAGTTTCTGCACTCGCGCCGTGAAGTACGATTGCAGCGCCGCATTGTCCTTCAAGCCGTGGGCGCGCATAAAGGCCTTGATCCGCGGGTTGGCATCCCACTCTTTTCCGTTGCACTCATCGCCACCGACGTGGAAGTAGGCATCGGGGAAGATCGTCGTCATCTCGCCGATGAACCTGCCAATGAATTCAAAGGTGCTCTCTCTTGTCGGATCCATTGCGGGATCAAATACGCCCCAGCGTGGTCTCGATCTTGTAGGGCCCTTTTCCGCTCGCCAGATCCGGATACCCCGCGAACCAAGCGGTCGTGTGACACGGCATATCGAACTCCGGAACCACGCGGATGCCGCGGTCGCGCGCATATGCGACTATCCCGCGCATCTGTTCCTGGGTGTAGTAGAGGCCATCCGATCCTTTACCGGTCAGCAGCGGATAGATCTTGCTTTCGGCGCGAAAGCCCTGGTCCTCCGACAGGTGCCAGTGGAAGACGTTCATCTTCACTGCTTCCATCCCGTCGAGGTTGCGCTCGATTACATCCAGGGGCTGAAAGTGCCTGCCGGCGTCGATCATCAACCCGCGCCATGGGAAGCGCGGCTCATCGTCTATCGTCACTACCGGCGCGCTGAATCCAGCCGGGGTGATCGACACGAGTTGCAGAAATGTCTGAAGTCCGTGCATGGCGCCCAGCGGATTCGGCGCCGTAAGCAGCGCATGTGTCGGTGTAATCTCCAAGCGGTATGACTCGTTCTCGCCGAGACTCTGCACAGCGTCGCTCGCGCCAGCCGTCTTCACCGTCAGCGTAGCTGCACCACCCGTGGTCTCATCGTGGTAGGGAATCCCCGTTTCGCGCGAAAGTGTACTCAGAAATCGTTTGCGAGCTGACTCCAGCCGGGCGTCTTTATAGCCTTCGAGACCGATGGAAAAGCCGCCATCAATCTTCAGTCGCCCCTCTCCCTCTGCGACGTGAAGTGGCAACGGCATCAGGGGCAGGAATGTCGGATTCTCGGCGTGAACCGCCGGAGTCTCCGCGAACGCGGCTAAAGAAACGCTGAGAATGAGAGCCAGACGCCAATGAGTGCAAATTTTCACATTCACCCCCTGAAAGAGATAACAGAGCCGTTTGAATCACCTGGTTGAGCATTTAACTTGTGATTGATCATTATAAGACTCTCGCGGGCTGACTCGAAGATACGTCAAATTTTGTGGACCGCTGCCTTTTGAGGTTCCGGGAAGCGAAGCGTAAAGTTTTGTGCATCACTTTCGGTGAACTTTGACGGCAGAGTGGACACATCACACAGGATATTCGCTATTCGTTAGGCCGGTTTCCGCAGGGACGCTCGGTCTATCTATGATCGTTCATTACGAATTCATTCATCAACTTGAAAAAAAGGAGCCATTTTATCGGGAAATTGACAGGATTTCTGCAAATTGATGCCCAACGAGCCCTCGGCCATGTAGAATCGTTCGCGTTATGCCCGACACCTTGAACGGACGCTGTGAACAGATCATCAAGTTTCTATTGCGTGTAGGTACAGCCAGCATTGAAGAAATCCTCGGCGTCGCGGGTTCCTCGGCTCCCAGTATCCGCCGCGATCTGGCCCGCCTCGAAAACCGGGGACTGATTCGCCGCACACACGGCGGCGCAACTCTGGTAGAACCGCTGCTCTACGAGCCGTTCCGCTACGACAGCTCATTTCTCGCGCGCGAACAGAGATTCGCTGTAGAAAAGCGCAGGATTGGCCTCGCCGCTGCCGAACTCGTTCAACCAAACGAGACCATCGGCCTTTCCGCAGGAACGACAACGACCCACATCGGTCGCAGTCTTCGTCACCGGGAGAAGATCCAGGTCATCACCAACGCGATCAACATCGGCATGGAACTCTGCAATCAGCCCGGTGTTCGCACCTATCTGACCGGTGGCGTCATTCCCTGGGCGTGGTCCTTTTCGCTCACCGGTAATGCAGCACTTGAGTTTCTCGACGATGTCTACATGGACAGAGTCTTCTTGAGCGTGACTGGGCTCGACGCCGATCGAGGAGCCACCACATTGGAAGCCGACGAGGCGCTTGTATACCGCAAGATGCTGAAGCAATCCAAGCAGGTCATCATCGTCACGGATGCGAGCAAATTCGGCAACGTGAGCCCCGCATTCATCTGCCCAGCCAGTGAGATTCACACCATCATCACCAACGTCGGAGCCTCGCCCGAGGTTCTTGCCCCCTTCGAACGGCAGGGGATTCGCGTTGTCCGGGCCTGAATGCCCCGATTCTTGCTTAGTCGGACCAACTCGCGATTTTCAGGCTCTTGAGCGGTTCAGATCAGAGGTCGGATTTTTCACAATTGCACAGAAAGTTCATTTAGCAGCGCTTCGGAGCGGATGTTCATAGATGTCTATAATTATTAAAGTACTTAATCGGCAGCCAGTCAGAAATCTGGGATATCGGGCGCCACCTTCAAATCAGCATTCCCTGCTAGCGGCACGCGCCAACATCTAATCCGTGTTCGATCAAAAGTCAATGGAAAATCGATTAATTACCGCCAATAAATTGACATACGTGATTGTTTATGCCGTATTCGATCATTTTGTTGTTGAAATTGCTCCCAGATCATCGTATCTTCTCTCCAACGAGTAAATGCCAATTTGTCCCGCCCGGATTTCTCGAAAGAAAAACGCTCGGTTTCGGTAACGGCGACAAGCGGGAACGGTGAATCCTCAAGCTCGGATTGCCGGTCCCTTCTGCAGCACCTTGGGAGGCGTATGCAAGCACCGAAATGCCCATCAATAAGCCAGGCCTCTGAGCCTTTCGCGGCGTGTCTAGTTGCGCCAGCGGAAATGTTCCGGACGCCGGTCTTTTTCAGGGAATCCCAGGGTGATTTCGTTCAGGAGCGGTTCGTTTGAATGCTCTTGAACTCACCCGTCCATACGCGCCTTGCGTATCGACACCACGAGATCTCAAAGGAAAGGTGTGATGGCAATGATTGACCTGAATCGGGTTCTCAATCAAAGTCTTTCATTGGTGCGCTCCAACCGTGGCCCTGGACGCTCCATTATCGGCGGGGGCCTGAATCTGAAGCGAGCTCTTCTCGGGCTCTTCGCGCTTGCACTCTTTGTTTGTCCGCTGATTACGAGGGCGCAAGAACTTTCGGCAACCCTGAGCGGGGTAGTGACGGACACTACCGGCGCAGTGATTCCCAAAGCGACCGTCTCCATCACGCTAACCACTACTAATGCCGTCCGGACCGTGCAGTCGGATGAGTCCGGCAACTATGTCTTCTCCAACGTGCCCGCCGGAACCTACACGCTGAACGTCTCGTCCGCCGGTTTCACCTCTTTCGTAGCCAAGGACGTGATCCTCAAGGTCGGTGAAGCGCGCGGCCTCAACGTCCCGCTCAAGGCAGGCGCGGCCTCCACCACAGTCACGGTTGAAGCAACCGCCGTCGCAGTAGACACGGAATCCGCGGCCCAGGCCGGCAACCTCAGCAGCGAACAAATTGAGGGGCTTGAGCTCGCAGGCCGCAACTTCCAGCAGCTTGTCACCCTTCAGCCCGGGGTTGTTACCCAGATGGGTGACGAAACCAGCGCCGGCAACACTGCCATGTCCGTTAACGGCGCTCGTACCACCGCCAACAACTGGACCATTGACGGCGCCGACATCAACGACTCCGGTTCCAACGGCACGGTCATCAATGCTCCCAACGTCGACGCCATCCAGGAGTTCACCCTGCAGCGCGGCAACTACGACGCCGGCTATGGACGCTCCGGCGGCGGCCAGGTTCTGGTAGCCACCAAGTCCGGGTCCAGCTCGTTCCATGGTGACGCGTACGAGTTTGTCCGCAACACCATCTTCGACTCCAATGAGTGGTTCAACAAGCGCACCCAGGCAGAGAACAACGAGCCCAACAAGAACCCCATCAATCACCACAACGTATATGGTTTCACCATCGGCGGACCGGTCTTCATTCCCAAGGGCTACAACACCGATAAGAAGAAGACCTTCTTCTTCTGGTCAGAGGAATGGCGCAAACTCTCTTCCCCTGGTGGCGATTCCATGCCGGCGGCCAGCGCAGCCAACCTGGCCGGCTTCTTTACCATCCCGGGCACCACAGTCAATGGCGTCATCGTTCCCGCGCAGGAGCCGAATGGTCCGGCAGGCTGCATCACGGGCTGGACCATCGATCCAGGCACAGGCAACGGCTCGGGCACTGTGCAGCAGAACTGCTACAGCAAGAACTCGCAGGTCTACTTGACGAATGTCTTCGACAAGTTTCCGGCGAATAACGCCAACGGAAATTACAGCTTCTCTGACTCGACACAGAACGACTTCCGCGACGACATCGTGCGCGTCGATCACTACTTCAACGATAAGGTTCACTTCTACGCGCGCGGCATTAACGACGACATGCCCGTCGATAACCCGGAGGGCCTCTGGGCCGGCTCGAACTATCCCGGCCTCGTCAATACCCTCGTGAACTCGCCCGGCAAGAACGTCGTCGGCAACCTCACTTGGACCATCAATCCCAACGTCGTCAACGAATTCGAGTTTGTCTGGTCGCAGGGCACTTACTTCTCGTCCATCAACAGCGGCCAGTTCGCCACTTCGTCCGCGATCAATAGCGCGCTGACCAATCAGTGGTCCCCTGACCCTTACGGCAAGGTGCCTGCAGTGTCCATCACTGGCGTCACTGGCTTCAGCGCCGGCTCGGCTCCATGGAAGGAGCGGAACCTCGATCGCACGTACTTCGACAATCTCTCCTTCAACCTCGGTAGGCACACCCTCCGCACCGGCTTCGAGATCCAGCAGATGATCAAGACGGAAAACGCGGTCAACGGCGAGCCCAGCTTCACCTTCAACTCCTGGGGTGACTTCCTGCTCGGCAACGCAGCATCCTTTACCCAGACTCTGCCGGACATCATTCCCGACCTGCACTTCGTCAACATCGAGGCCTACGTCCAGGACGACTGGAAGGTCGCGAAACGTCTCACCCTTAACTTCGGCGTGCGCTGGAGCCGTCTGCCCTCTGTCACTGACGTGCGCAACACGCTGTCCAACTTCGACCCGAATTTCTACAGTTCGCAGTTGGCGCCGCAAATCGATCCCAACTCCGGTAATTTCGTCGCTGGACAGTACATTAACGGCTGGCAGCTCATTCCTTCCACCTACACGAACGGCATGATCTTCCCCAAGGGAACAGAGTGCGCCGCGGCTCAGGCCATCGCGCCCATGTCCTCGTGCTCGCCGTTTGGCGCGTATGTCAACCCTAACTACAATGCCAATTTCGGCCCCCGCATCGGCTTTGCTTACGATGTCTTCGGTACCGGCAAGACCGTGCTTCGCGGCGGCTTCGGCATCTTCTATGATCGCCTGCTCGATGGCATCTGGGAGCAGAACGCATTCGGGGATCCGCCGTTCGCGCAGAAGACCACGATCATCAACGGCGCATTTGACAACATCACGAGCGGCTCGACCTCGGTTCCTCTGGGCCCCAACGGCCTCACGGCGACCGGCAACCCCACCTTCAAGGTTCCCAACTACGCCAACTACAACCTGAGCATTCAGCATCAGCTCTTGCCCAGCACCGTTCTGGAAGTGGCATACGTTGGAAATGAGGCGCGTCACCTGCTCGGAGAGTACGACGAGAACCAGCCCACAGTTGGCGCACGCCTCGGCGTGAACTCCAACGCGAGTCTCGGGCCCAACACCAGCGTCAACTACATCCGTCCGTTCACGGGCTACGCCGCTATCGTTTCCCGCGCACCATTCTTCTCGAACAACTACAACTCCTTGCAGATCAGCCTTAACCACCACTCTCATGGTCTTCAGGTGGGTCTGGCTTACACCTTCTCCAAGGACCTCACCACCAACTCCTCGGACCGCAGCAACATGGCGACCAACAGCCATGACTTCTCGCTCGACTACGGTCTGTCCTCCTACAACCAGCCGCAGACTTTCTCGGCCAACTATGTCTATGACCTGCCGTTCTTCAAGGGCCAGCAAGGCCTTGAGGGCAAGGTCCTCGGCGGTTGGCAGGTCTCCGGCATCACGTCGTTCTTCTCAGGCCAATCGTTCTCGCTCTCGCAGCCGCACGACCCCTGGGATCCGAACGGCTTGAACGTAGGCCTTGGCATCAGCTCGCCGCGTCCGGATCAGATCTCCGCGGTGCAGAAAACCAAGACCGTGGGCGCATGGTTCTCCCAGTCCTCATTTGCGCCCGCCGTTGATCACTTTGGCAGCGAAAGCAACGGAAGCCTGCTCGGCCCTGGTTACAACAATTGGGATCTGGCAGCAATCAAGAACGTAACTTTCCGGGAGCGCTACAACTTCCAGCTCCGCGGCGAGTTCTTCAACGCCTTCAACCACGAGAGCTTCTCGAGCGTCGACAGCGCGCTTGCCGATAGCAGCTTTGGCCAGGTGACTGCCGGTCACTCGCCGCGTCGCATCCAACTCGGTGCGAAGTTCAACTTCTAGTTCCCATTTGCATCACTCTCCTGACAGGCCGGAGCCCTCCGCTCCGGCCTTCTTTTTTGCTCAGGAAGCGCTTCTTCTGAGATACGAGGGAATTGATGACTGGATCTTCAGAGAACTGAATTGCCGCGAAATTCTACTTCTCCGGCGATTGCTTGGTTCCGGCGGAACTATCTTTCCCGGCCGGTATAGTCGACATAATCTTCAGGAGCCTGTCGTCCTCGGCCTTATTCAGGCTGCTCGCCTTGTCGAATTCGACTTTCGCTTCGGCTGCCATCCCCATCGAGCGATAAAGCCGTGCCAGCCTGTAATGAGCATTTACATTCGTGGGCGCAATCTTTACAGCCGTTTCGAATTCGATCCTCGCATCCTGCTTCCGTCCTTCATCCGCATACACGATGCCGAGATCAAGATGTTGCATCGCGATATCCGGGTCCATCTTCTGAATCTGCTCCAGCAGAGGCCTTGCATCGTCCATCTTGTTCATTCGTATCTTTGTATCGGCCAGGTAAAGCATTGCCTGTACGTGATGCGGATCATTTGCAATCTCCGTCTCAAACTCCTGTGCCGCCTCCGGGTCATGCCCCTTCGTCCACAGTAGATATCCCAATCCGAAATGCACATTTGGCTCTTTGGGATTTGTCGCAATGCAGCGCGAAACTCTCTTATCGCTCCCTCCGGATCCTTCATCTCGTCCAGAGCCTCGCCAACCAGCATGTCAGCTTCGGCTGACTCCGCGTTTAGCGCGACTAGCCGATGGTATGCATCCAGAACGCAGGGGTACTGGTGTGAGAGTAGACAACTGTGGGCCAGGGTTAACAGAAGCGTCAGATTAGCTGGATCGCGGTCGGAAGCTTGCTTCAGCAAAGGGGAAGCTTCTGAGAATTGTTCCAGCCCGTAGTGCGACATCCCGATCAAAATGGACAGTTGTTGATTATCTGGTTGCGCCTTGAGCAAGGGATCCAACTCCGCGATCGCACGTTTGTAGTCACCCGCCTTGAAAAAGGCAAGACCCAGGTTCAGCTGCAATCCGGGCATGCGTGGATTCAGGGCCATCGCGCGCGTGTAGTACTTGATCGCCTCGGCGTAATGCCCCTGGCGGGACTCGATAAGGCCCATATGCGCCAGCGGTTCGGGGTTGCTTGGATATTGCTTCGCCAGCGCGTTCCACGCCGCCTCTGCTTCTGCCAACTTTCCCTCTCGTTCCAGCGAAAATGCAACCTGCCCGGGATTGGTTTGTGACACAGCCGCCGTCAAACCAAGTGCTAATGCAGCCGCAGCCGTCCCGAAGAACACTACCTTTTTCCGATGAGAATTCACGTTTGCCCTGACTGAATTATCGCTTACACCTCTAACTACTCATCATCGTTATCGTCGTCTGGCGAAGCGTCGGCTCCTTTGGGCAACCGGCGTGGATCGGGTTTGACCGTAACGGGCTGCATTAGCGTCTGGCCGTCAACTGTAAGGCGAACGGTATAGTTACCTGGCTGTAGTCCTGCTGCTCCATGGCCTGGACGGATTGGCTCCGTCTCGGGTTTAGGCCCCGGCGCTCCCGCTGGATGACAGGCATCGGCAGGAGGCAACGTAACCCTCCGTCCGCCAAAGCCGAAGCCACGTGGCGCGACGATGTTCAACGCCACACGATGCATTCCAGGCTCTGCCGAAGGCGGTGCCGTCGGCTCCATCCAGTAGGCCTGTACATTGATTGCTTCAGTATCAACAGGCTTCACCGGCGTGTCACTGGCTACACACGCGGCCACCTTGCCGTTTGCGTCCACAAGCTCAAGCTTGAGGGGAGTGCTCGGCGCGGACTTCAACCAGTAATAGACGACCACGCCGGCTGGCGGATTCAATTCCTGCGGTTCCTCGTGGGGCAATGGGGTTCCATTCTGGCCACCCTGGTGAATCGCAAATGTCTCTCCAGGCACAAACAGGTACGCGCGATTAGCTTCAATCTCGTTGCCGCGTGCAGCAATCTGACGCAATGCAGGCATCTGATCCAGCACCCAGAATCCGCGTCCAAAGGTCGCGACGGCCAGATCGTCGCCGTGCACAACAATGTCGCGAACGGATGTAACCGGCATATTCAGCTGCAATGGCTGCCAGTGGTCTCCGTCATCAAAAGAGACGTAGACGCGCAATTCGGTTGCCGCATAGAGCAGCCCCTTCTGCTTTGTATCTTCTTTGATCGAATTCACAAACGCGCCATCGGGAATCCCGTCAGCCACATTCTTCCAGCTCCTTCCGCCATCGTGCGTGCGGTAGATGTAGGGGTGATCGTCGGCAAGACGATGGCGATCGACGGAGGCATACGCTGTATCCATGTCGAAATGGCCGGCCTCGATCTGCGACACCTTGCTCCACGCTCCCATGGGCGGCGGCGTCACATCTTTCCAGTTCGCGCCGTCGTCGCGCGATATATGAATCAAGCCGTCGTCCGTGCCAACCCAAACCGTCTTAGCGTCGAGCGGCGATGGGCCGATCGTGTAGACCACGCCAAAGCGATCTGTCATCACCTCATCGATGTCATTGGCAGTGACGGGATCGAGCGTCTTCGGCATCTTTGGACGCAACCGTGTGAGATCCGGGCTTATCTTCGCCCACGTCTTGCCTCGGTCACGCGTGCGGAAGACAAATTGATTTGCGTAGTAGAGCGCCTTATCCGCAGGCGAAAAAACCTGCGGCAGGGTCCATGTTCTGCGGTTGGGGTCGTTAGGATCTGCCGCGGGCAGTTCGCCGCCGGCAGGCGCCGGAAGATTCAGTTCCTGGTCGCAGCGTTGATCGCCGTTGCCATATAGCAGGTTTCCGTCGTCGGGATCCGGAACCACGGTGCTGCTCTCTCCCGCTTCACAGATTGGCTCCCAGTTGCGGAAACTGAGCGTACCCATACGCGACCAAGTGCTGACGCCCACAGCGCCCGAGTCCTGCTGTGCACCATAGAGCCAGTATGGGAAGCGATTGTCAGCAGCAATATGGTATATCTGTGCCGTCGGCTGGTTGTACCAGGTGCTCCATGTCTTCGCGCCGTCGACAGAAACCACGGTGCCCTGATCGCTCGAAAGCACCATGCGATTTCCGTCCTTCGGATTGATCCAAAGCTGGTGATAATCGTCGCCTCCGGGCGCACCTTTTACGGGAATCCATGTCTTGCCCGCGTCGAGCGTCATATAGGTCGCGGTGTTGATGTCATATGCGCGATCCGGATTGGTTGGATCCACGCTGATCTGGCCGAAGTACCACCCGCGGCCCCAAAGACGCTGCTCGCTGTTCACCAATTTCCACGTCGCACCGGCGTCGTCAGATACGTAGATTCCACCGGACGGCTTGGGCGCGGGTGTCTTATCTGCAATCTGGCCGCCTCGTATCGAGCGTGCAACGGCTGTGCCCAGATCGTCGACCACAGCGTAAAGCCTGTTCGGATTGCTTGGCGCAACCGCAATGCCAATCTTGCCTACATAATCGTCAGCAGGAAGTCCGCCGCCAAGTTGATGCCAACTCTCACCGCCGTCGGTGGACTTATACAATCCTCCGCCGGGCATGTTCGACGGTGCATAGACCGCCCAAGGCGGCCGGCGCGTAGCCCAGAGCGACGCGTATATGGTCCGTGGGTTTTGCGGATCGAGTGCCAGATCGATGGCACCCACATCATCGGGGTGTTTTGCGCTGGCGAGTATCTTCTGCCAATGCGCTCCTCCATCCGTCGAGAGATAGACGCCGCGCTCGGGATTCGCCTTGTATGCATGCCCCAGCGCCGCAACATAGACCCGGTCGGGATCGGCTGGATCGACGACGATCTTTCCGATCTGGCGCGTTTCTGCAAGACCAATTGAATGCCAAGTCTTCCCCGCATCAGCCGATTTGAAGAGGCCGATGCCATAGGAATGCTGACTGCGAATGTCCGGCTCGCCTGTGCCCACATAAACAATGTTGGGGTCGGAAGGAGCTACTGCAATTGCGCCGATGGAGCCGATCGGAATTCCAGTCACTCGATCGTCCGCAATCGGAAACCAGGTGCGGCCGGAGTTTTCAGTCTTCCACACACCGCCGCCGACTGAACCCATGTAGAAGGTGTCGGGCTGCGCGGCATTTCCAGCAACCGCGTACGTGCGGCCACCGCGCATTGGCCCGACGTCGCGCCATTGAAGCCCTGAGATCATCTCTGCAGGGTACTGCTGAGCTGCGAGTGGCAGCGCAAACGCAAAACAAAGAGGCGCAATAAAACGGCAACGGCCAGCGGCCATGACGGGGCTCCAGTGCATTCAGGATTTTGTTGTACCGCGGGGAAAGCCGATCAGCCTGTGATTGATTGGGATTGTAAAGGAAAACTCATGCCGATGCATTTCCTCTTACTTCAAGAGCTGTACGGCTCTGTCTCGTCATGCCGCGGTGTGCGAAAATCCATGAAGCACCTCCAAGCGAAACCCCGCCTTGAGGCATTCAAAGCTAATGAAATATCTCCTTATTCTTCTCATGCTGCTCTTTCCGGCTAGCTGTGTTCTTGGCCAGATCACGGGAGGATCACTACGTGGGACGGTGCAGGACGCAGCTGGGGCGAGAATCGTCGCCGCTGCCATTGTTGTTCGTTCGCAAGACGACGCCGTGTACCGGAGTGTGAGTAGCGATGGCCTGGGATACTTCCGCGTAGACGACGTAGCACCCGGGAAATACGTCATCGTTGTACAGGCACGTGGCTTCGCCGATGCCGCCACTCAGGTTTCGATCGAAGTCGCCAGTCTCCGCGACATCAACGTCACCATGCGGCCCTCCGCAGTGCAGCAGACGATAGGCGTTACTGCACAAGGTTCATCTATCGCCACGCAAACAATCGATCGCGCCAGTCAGGTGCACCAGAGCGTAATCAGTTCGAACGATCTCGAGTCTCTCCCGCTCCCCGACCGAAGCTTTGCGAACATCGCCTATCTCGCACCCGGCACCGAGCCTGTCGAGCCCTCAGATCCTACCAAAGCTCGCATCACCGCAGTGTCAACGGGCGGCAGTTCCGGCCTCAACAACGAGTTGTCGGTCGACGGCGCCGATAACTCCGACGATTACATCGGCGGCTTTCTCCAGAATTTCTCACCGGATTCCATCCAGGAATTCTCCATTCGCACTGCACAGCAAGACGCCGACACCGGCGGCTCGACCGCTGGCTCCGTCGTGATCACTACGAAACGCGGCACTGAGAATTGGCATGGAGACGCCGCCTTTTACGAGCGTGCCGCGGCTCTCAACGCGCGTTTCCCGATTGAGAATCCCGCGCCCAACCCCAAGCAGCCGTTTTCTCGCCAAAACTATGTTGGTACGCTTGGCGGCCCACTGCAAAGGCAAAGGCTATGGTTTTACGCGGCCCTTGAGCAGATCCATGAAGATGCCAGCATCGTCTACAGTCCTGCGAACTCCGCCCAATTTGACGCCCTCGCTACACTTGCCGCAGACGGGCTTATTCCCGGTGTCCCCTCCATCTCTGTTCCGCCGAATGTGCCGATCCCATTTCGAGACACCTTCGGCTCCACGCGTTTCGATTGGCAGCAGTCTCCGAAATCCTCTTGGTTCCTTCGCAGTTCGATTGATAGCTATACCACACGCAACAATCTGGTAGAGCAGGGAACTCTGCCCTCCACTGGCCTGTCGACGCACAATAACTACCTCAACCTGGCGATCAGCAACCAATTCATCTTCAGTCCCACGTGGGTCGGCAGACTCGTTCTTGGCGCGAGCAGTCTGCATCTCACGCAGCAACGCAATTCGAATCTCGGCTTTGCTTTGGCGTTTCCCTTCAGTTCTACTTCGCTGACTGTCTCCGGTTTCGAAACTTTCGGCGACAATCAGTTTGCCACTCCAATTACGTTCTTTCCGTCCCAGCGCGACCAGGAGAAATATCAACTCCGCTACGACGTCACCAACGCGCTCCCCCGCCATGCAATCAGGTTCGGCGTCAACTTTATCCATGAGCCAGTTCTTGGCGGTGCATTTCCGAGCAATAACGAAACGCTCTATGAGTTTCCCCAAGACCCGACTTACTACGTTGCTAACTCCGCCAATCTTGCTGAATTCGCAACGGATATGCAGGCCGGCGCCTCGACCTCGAACCTTGGAGGCGGCTTCTCGCAGAATGTGCAGCGCCTTGCGCTCTACGCTGAAGACTCTCTGCGTATGACGAAGAGTCTCACCGTAAACTACGGCTTCCGCTATAGCGCTTCGTTCGGGCTTTTTGAAGCTTCAGGTCGCACCCAGCAATCCAATCCCGCATTCATCACGCTTCAAGCGCTCGACATCCCTCTCGTCGACGCCGCACCGCACGACGACCGCATGCAGCTCGGGCCCCGGATCGGAATCGCATTCTCCCCCGGCGCCAGCGGTAACACCGTGATGCGCGCAGGCTTCGGCCTCTACGCCAACGATCTTGCGCAGACCGGGTGGGCCACTGCGCTGCAGTCCGTCAACACTCCACCGGGCCCGTGTGTTGACCCTGTTGCGAATCCTGGCGGCACCGAAAACAGCGGATGCATTTCTGGCTCCTCATCTGGCGGAAGCGGAAATCTGATTGCCCAAAACTACAAAACTCCGTACGCAATCCACATCACCGGAGGGTTGGCACATTCGTTTCGAGCCGGTTGGTCAATCAGTGCGGACTATACCCATGAACAAGGAAATCATGGCTACCGTGCCTATAGTTATACCGGCGGCCTGAATCTGTTTACGCCATTACTGCCGACCTCAGGCCCCGATCAAGCCAGCTTTGTACCAAATGTCAATGTATTTCATTCCGATAATCGATCGAGTTACAACGCACTTATGCTTCACTTACAAGGCCATGTTTCACAGCAGTCTCAGCCTTATCGCCAATTACACCTTTTCCAAAGCGCAAACCTGGGGCTGCGTGCTCGGCGAACTATTCGACTACGTCAACGGCGTTTGTAACCCGCTCGATCCCTTCGGTCCTGGCGATTACGGCCCATCCGGTGAAGACGTTCGTCATCGATTTGTTGTTGCCGGAACGTGGCGGGCCCCCTTGGGAATTGAAATCAGCACGCTGACCCAGGCCGAAAGCGCGCGACCCTTCACCATCACCACTGCTGACAACTCAGGACGAATCGCAATCAATGGCACCCCCACCACGCTGGACCAGTTCCGTGGCACACCGTATATCCAGGCGGACATGCGCGTTGCGCGCCCCGTCAAATTAGGCGATCACGACACGCTCATGCCCTTCGTGGAGTTCTTCAATCTTCTCAATCGCAATAACCCCGGCGCCAATTACGTAACCAACATTGCATCGCTTCCGGTCCCCGCTAACGAAGCGCAGGCAGGCAACGTCACCGACGTATGTTCCGACGGATCTTGCTCGACGGTCCAGCCCATCGCCAGCCCAAATCAGCTACGTGTTGCTGGAGGAGCCTTGGGAGATTTCTTCGGCCCAGGTACGACTGTTGGCACTCCTTTTGCGGCACAGGTAGGTATTCGGTTGACCTTCTGAATATGCGCGAGCTCCATTCCGCTTATCGGGCAGATAGACAGCATGCTTGAATTTTTGCAGATGTGTCCGAACGGGTGTCCATTTTGCAAGCTATTGAGTGATGCAGACTTAACAAGCCACCTGAATCAGGGAGTCCCTGGAAGAGCATCGAAAGCTGGTAACGATTGTGTTTGCTGGGTAAAATGAGCGAACCACGCACGAATATGGAAGCAGAGGGTTCATATGACTCAGGACATCACAATCTCACCAAATTCGCGCTTTCGAGTCGCAATGGCGCTGGCGGTCATTGCGGACGCACTTCAAATCGCCATACTTCCCTTATTTGTCGAGGGCGGTGCATCGCCGGCTGACGACATTCTTGATTTGGGTGTCGGCGCAGTACTGGTTCGCCTTCTTGGCTGGCACTGGGAATTCATGCCGTCGTTCTTTGCCAAACTCCTGCCCGGAGTCGATTTGGTGCCTTTCTGGACATTGGCGGTTGCGAACGTCTATCGGAAATCGAGGCAGATCGCAGTCACGGGAGAAGAAAATCGTAGGGAGCACCCGATGTTGGGAGCCACACGGATTTCGTAAGTCACGATTTGTCCGCGATCCTAAAAGTAGGACGGCGCGAGTCCGCCACTGAAGAGAGTCAAAAATCGTATTCCTTCTCGCACTCTCCAATCACCAGGTTGGGGAGTCGAAGGTCTTGCAGTTCGCGGACCACTTGATCGCGATAGCGCACCTTGAGATGCACCGCGATGATTACCACGCCGCTAGGAATCTTGGCAGCTTCGCGCGCGAACTCTTCCGGGGTCAGATGCCGGGACGCACTGGCCAACCCGCTCAACTGATTTGGGAAACATGCCTCCATGAAGACTGCGCGCAGACCGGCGGTGCGGTGCGCGATCTCCCACAATCGATTCGTCGGACCGGAGTCGCCTCCGAAGATGACGGTGCTCTTTCCATCTCCAATCACGTATCCGACCGTCGGGACCAAATGGTTCACGCGAACGGGAATGATGTGAAGGCCGCAGACATCTGCGGGCGCCTCATCTTTAAGGGGGCAGAAAGCCAGAAATGGGGGCATGATCTTCGAGATAGCGACGAAATCGGGCCACAGAACGTCGTTGAAGATGTGCTTCTGCACCGCATCGAGAGTTTCAGGAATTCCGTAGATCCGCGGGCAGTCTTCGGCTGGAGTCCATGCGTTTTCGACAAAGATGGGGAGACTCGCGGTGTGGTCGATATGAGAATGAGTGAGGAACACATGCTTGACGGCTTCCTGATCTTGAGGTGTGCCGTGGAATCCCAGGCTACCCGCATCGATCGCGACCGTCCCGTTGATGAGATAGGTGCTGACGTATTGGCGCCGATGAGTGTCCTCTACTGACGATCCCAGTATCCTGATTTTCATCCGGCAACCTCGGCGGCGCGCAATTCTGCCTGCAGTATCCAGGTTTCAATCTCGCCCTTTCCCTTTACCTGGACAAGGCCGCGACTTTCGAGTTTAAAGTTGTCCTTCAAGTGTTCATATGTGCTTCGTGTGACTTGAATCTCTCCGGGAACGCCTGTGGACTCCATGCGGCTGGCGAGGTTTACGGTGTCGCCCCAGAGATCGTAGATGAATTTCGTGACGCCAATGACGCCAGCCACGACAGGTCCGGAATTGAGCCCGATGCGCAACTGCAGATTCAACCCCCTCGCCTGGCCATATTGACGAGTTATTTCGAGCATGCGGAGCGCCATGCGGGCCATTCGTTCTGCGTGACCGGCGCCGGGACTGGGCAACCCGCAGACGGCCATGTAACAATCGCCAATCGTCTTGATTTTCTCGATGTGCAGTTGCTGAGCTACTTCGTCGAACCGGCAAAACAGGCCATTGAGCATCTCCACGATCTCAGCGGCCGAGGTTCTGCTGGAGAGCGCGGTGAATCCGACGATATCGCCAAAGAGCACGGTAACATCGGCAAAGCTGTCGGCAATTTCCTTCTCGCCCTCCTTGAGGCGCGCGGCGATTTCACCGGGAAGGATATTGAGCAGCAGCGCTTCATTTTCACGGTTCTTCTCCTCGATCACCTCGGTTTTCTCGCGAATGCTTTTGGTCATTGAGTTGAAGGTGTTCGACAGCACTCCAAGTTCATCCTTTGACTTCCATTCGACCTGCGCATTTAGATCGCCGGCTGCGACCTTTTCGGCAGCACCTACGAGGGCATTGACTGGACGAAGAATCTGGCGCGTCATCAGCCAGGCCGCGAGCGTTGTTAGTAGCAACAACCCAAAGCCCCACCAGCCGAAGAGCCTCTTCATCTCGCTGATAGGCTTGAGTGCTTCAGCCAGGGTCATACGCGCGATGATCGCCCAATGGAGGCCCTCGATCTGAAGCGGCATGTACGAGACCAGGGAGTTACCTGCTCCTCCAGGATGCAGTTCGATCACAGCTCCTTCTTTGCCTGCTAGCGCCTCCGATACGGACGGAAAATTGACCGGCACTTGAAGAATGGTGGAACGGTAGGTACGAATCCGATCAAGAAGCTGTTGCGAACCCCCTTTGGCCTTAAGCCTTGCGAGGAATCCCTCCGGATCCTGCAAGTATTGGCGGGCATTCGTGCGCATGAGGTGATCCGGTCCGATAATCGCTGATTCGCCTGTTTGACCAAGGCCGTCCCTCTCCCATCCTCGTTTGCCGGTCATGACATCATCGATGGCGGCGGAGGAAAGCTGAAGCGCGAAAATGCCGAGACGCTCGTTTCCGTCCCAGATGGGGCTTGCGACGTACTGGGTCGGTTCGCCCATCGATGCCTCGTACGGCTCAAAATCGGAGAAGAAGACATCCTCCGCATTGTTCGTCGCAATGCATTTCCTTACAACCTTGGCGAGATTGCTGTCAGCGTAGGGTCCATCCTTGAGGCTGGTGGCAAAATCACGGTCCTTCGCTTCGTCGTACACGATGCGCCCTGTTTCGTAGTCGATGAGATAGAGGTCGTAGTAGCCAAACTTCTTGACGATGGACTGGAATGCGGCATGGTATTTCGCGTGGACTCTGCTGTACTCGCTGCCGTCATGGGCGTCTGCCAAGTCTTCGCGGTGTCCGCGCGGATTAGGATTCTTCACGATGTAGAGGTACTGCAGTTGAATGGCCGCCGGCGAAAAGGGAAGGTAATCCTCGACGTGGCTCCGGGCTATCTTGAGTTTCTGCATCTCAGGGAAGAAATTCGTCCTGTAATCCTGGCGCACCGCTTCCATGGCCATTGCCGGGATGGGAGTCGCATCCATGCGCCTGTAAGCATCGCGGAATTCCCTCATGGCATCGATGAACATTCGATCATCGCTGAGGGTCTCGGCATGATGCTGGATGGTTTCGTAATAGGATTCGATCTGGAAGCGTTTGGAGCGAGTAACGCCGGTGAGCTGATTCATCACGTTTTGTTTCAAGGTGGCAAGGTACTTGATGTACGCGATTGTTCCCGTAACCGCGAAGGTCGTTACGCCCAGCAACAGGAGAAGAGACAAGAGCTTATAACGAATGCTCCAATGGGAAAAGAACCGCATACTCACCCACTCATTCCAGTCATCGTCTCCAATCGTCAAGTAGAGCCGCCACCAACGCACTCCAGCCTGTCTGGTGTGATGCTCCCAACCCGGCGCCGTTATCGCCGTGATAGAACTCGTAGAAAAGGATCAGATCCTTCCAGTGCGGGTCTTTTTGGAACTTGGTTGTGCCTCCGTAGACCGGCCGTTCTCCGTGCTGGTTGCGCGTGAAGATCCGAATCATTCGATTGGCGATCTCTCCGGCGATGTTCAAGAGGTTCTGATCACCGCGGGAATCCCCGGGAATCGCCAGCTTGAAATCGTCTCCATACCCCGCGCCCAGGGTGCGCAACGACTCGATAATCAGAAATGTTGTCGGGAACCAGATCGGGCCGCGCCAGTTCGAATTGCCTCCCTTTATTTTGTTGTCGGACTCAGCGGGGTCGTAACGAACCTCCCGGTCTTCGAAGATAAAGGGATGCTCGCCGTGATATTTCGACAGGCTGCGAATGCCGTAGTCAGCGAGAAACTCGTCGGGACTGACGAGCCTCTCCAGCAGGCGGCGCATCTGGTGCTCGTCCATAATGGTGAGTTCATATTGTTTCTTTCGCTCGATGTAATGGCAGCAACTCTCGGTGAGCTGACGTCGATTGTTGACGAACCACAGGAAATTAGTCTGGAATTCGTGGAAGTCCTCGATGTCTTCAAGCCTTATGGTCTCGGCAGCGTAAAGGGGGACGATCCCGACCAGGGAGCGTACCCGGAACTTGTTGAATCTTCCGTCGGGAAACCGGAGCACATCGTAAAAGAACCCATCATCTTCGTCCCAGAGCGAATACTTGCGGCCGCCCATATTCTTCATAGCGGCTCCGATGTAGATGTAGTGTTCGAAGAACTTGAGGGCAAGACTCTCGTAGGCCTTGTTTTCCTTTGCCAGTTCCAGTGCGATCCGCATCAGGTTGAGGCAGAACATACCCATCCAGCCAGTGGCATCGGATTGCTCAAGGACTGCGCCGCCCGGCAGTTTCTCGCTGCGGTCGATGACAGTGATGTTGTCGAGTCCGAGGAAGCCGCCCTCGAAGACGTTGTTTCCGGCGCTGTCGACCTTGTTTACCCACCACGCAAAGTTGATCAACAGCTTGTGAAAGCACTTTTCGAGAAACTCGCGGTCGCCGGAGCCGGTTCGCGTCTTGTCTGTGCTGTAGACGCGCCAGACTGCCCAAGCGTGCACCGGCGGATTGAGGTCGGAAAACTCCCATTCGTATGCCGGGATTTGACCACTGGGATGCTGGAACTGCTCGAACAACATGAGAAAAAGTTGTTCTTTTGCAAATTCCGGATCGATCAACGCAAACGAAACCGTGTGGAACGCGAGATCCCACGCGGCGAACCACGGATACTCCCATTTGTCCGGCATGGACAGCACGCGCATGGAGTTGAGGTGGCGCCAGTGCCGGTTTCGAATCGCCAGGCGCGAACTGGGCGGGGGCGAGTCGGGATTGTCGCCGTCAAACCACTCATTTACATCAAAGAGATACGCCTGTTTCGACCACAGCAGTCCGGCGAATGCCTGCCGCTGAACGAGCTTTTCATCCTCGCTTGCCTTTGGTGGATGGATGGCAGCATAAAACTCATCGGCTTCTGTACGCCGCTGGTTGATGATCTGATCTACATCGCGGAGAGGGGACTTAAGCAGCTCGGGCGTGAGGCGGAGGCGCAGAACGACGGAGCCTCCCGCCGGAACGTTGTACTGGTAGTGGAGGCAGGCCTTTGTGCCCCTCCGATTCGGGTTGACGACGTCGTGCTGGCCGCTTACTACCGCGCGGTGAAAAGCGTCCTTGAAGTATTCATTCGAGCTCGCGACACCGTAGAGCCGTTCCGAGTTCGTCTCATTGTCAGTGAAAAGCGGCTGCCCTTCCGACTCGGCATAGAGGTACCGCTTTCCAAGCTGATAATCGAACGGCAAGTTCATGAGACGATCGGCATTTGTGTCATCGGCCAGGAGGCTGACCGCTCCTTCACCCGTCGGTCCTTCGGCAATGACCGGCCTCGCGCCACGATGTTCGGTCCATCCCCAGATGTTGCGAAACCAAAGGTGCGGAAGCAGGTGCAGCGGCGCAGGATCCGGCCCGCGGTTTACGGCTTCGATACGGATGCAGAGATCTTCGGCAGATGCCTTCGCATATTCGACAAAAACGTCGAAGTAACGGTTCTCATCGAAGATGCCTGTGTCGAGAAGCTCGAATTCGAATCCTCTGCCGTTGCGATTCCGGTTCTCCTGGAGCAGCCATTCATATGGATACGCAGCTTGCGGATACTTGTAGAGGTACTTCATGTAGGAGTGGGTCGGCGTGCTGTCGAGATAAAAGTAGTAATCCTTGACGTCCTCGCCGTGATTGCCCTCGCTGGGAGTGAGCCCAAACGCTCGCTCCTTGAGAATCGGGTCTCTTCCATTCCACAGAGCCAGGCCGAAAACCAGAAGCTGATAGCGGTCGCAGATCGCCGCCAGCCCGTCTTCACCCCAGCGATAAGCCTTGCTTCGGGCTGCATCGTGGGAGAGAAAATCCCAGGCTGCTCCATCTGGACTGTAGTCCTCACGAACCGTTCCCCAGGAGCGTTCGCTGACGTACGGCCCCCAGCGGCGCCAGAGCAGCTTGCCGAAGGTCTCAAGCAACCGGCGGCCTTCCGCGGTGTTTGTAGCGGTTGGGATTCTAACCGTCGCGACCTCATCGAATGCGCGCTCCAGTGTCGACGGCGATTGAATAGGAGTCATGGTCATATGCCTCCTCCACTTTGGCCGTTGGCATAACTAGGGCCGGTTGCTCGGCCAGCGCAATCTATCCCGGAGTTATATGGCGCGGCCGCCATAGCTAACCGCTCCGACTCACAACCTCAGGAGCAGAGGCGCGCATCTGCTTGGCGCAATGCGCGCTGGTCGCAGCCTGTGGCCTATTGTCGGCACAACTCCTCTTGCCGCATCCATTGTGCGGATCGCCTGCAAGCGAGCTAGGGCCTCTCATCAGGGTCAGATGGTACATCGCTGGCAGGGGTTGTGAACCTCAACTGAAAGTGCAAGGCACACACCGCCTGGTCGGCTCTTGCTTCAGGAGCCCCAGACTCAAGTCAGTGCATCACTTGTCTAGATGCGCCTGTCGGAAGTCTGAGACATTGTTCCGCAGCACGGTGACACCGGTGTCTGCCAAGTCAGGCTTACCGTCGCGGCTAAAGCTGCCGGCAACTAGCCCTCTGCCCTCTGTGCCAAGCGGCAAAGGAGGCTGGAATGTGCCGTCGCCATTGCCGAGAAGCAAAACACCGGCAGCCCCGGACGCTACGTCCAATTTCCCGTCATCGTTGAAGTCCATGACGGCCAGCGATCCATCCCCGGTGTCTAATTCGGGGGGAGTTGCCGTCACCTTAGCTGTTTGGAAGGTTCCATCGCCGTTGCCCAATAGCACACTCATCGAGCCATCGTTCGCGACCACGAGATCGGGTTTTCCATCTCTGTTGAGGTCGGCGACCACTACCGGGCGGGCATACTGGCCGCCTGACCCATAAGTCACAGCTGGCTGAAATGTTCCATTTCCGTTTCCCAACAACACACTTACGGTACCGTTCGCGCAATTACCACTGCTCACGCACCAATTCGACAAAATCAGATCCGGCTTGCCGTCTTGATTGACATCCGCTATCGCCACTGAAGATGCGTACTGTCCGGCTGAGTCGTAGTTCACCGCCGGCTGGAAAGTTCCGTTCCCGTTGCCCAACAAAACGCTCACAGCACCGGTCGTGCAGTCACTGTTGCCACATTCGTTCGCCACCACGAGATCGGGTATGCCGTCTTTATTCACATCAGCGATCCTTATTGAGTCGGCGTTTTCCGCTCCCGAGTTAAAACTCATTGCTGGCCGGAACGTCCCATCTCCATTCCCGAGCAACACTCCGATGCTCCCCACCGCTGCAGAAAAGTTGGAATAGACATTCGCTACCACCAGATCTGGCCGCCCGTCTCCGTTCACATCGGCTACCGCCACGCTGTACGGGTCAAGTCCGCCCGACCCGTAGGTCACGGCCTTCTTGAACCCGCCGTTTCCATCGTCCAACAGTACACCCACGATACCGCCGGGGCAGTTCGGTTCACTGATGCATGCGGATACCACCACCAGATCGAGCTTGCCACCTCTTCTCAAATCTGCTGCAGCTATCGAGTTGGCATCTCCGCCGCCTGATCCATAGTTCTGTGCCGCTTTGAATGTGCCATCGTCCTCGCCCAGGAGCACGCTTACTGCCCCCTTCGCGCATCCGTTGTCGTAGCAGCTGCTCGTTACCAGCAGGTCCGGCCTGCCGTCCCCGTTCACGTCGGCTACCGCTATCGAAGTGGCGTACTCCGCGGCAGAGCCATAGCTGACCATTGCCCGGAAGGTCCCGTCTCCATTCCCAAACAGCACACCCACTGTTCCATTCAGGCAATCGGAGTCGGCGTCGCACTCGTTCACCACCTCCAGATCCGGCTTGTCGTCCCCGTTGAGGTCCGCCGCTGTCACGTGGACGTTCCCCGTTCCACCAGAGCCGTAGCTCACGGCTTTCTGAAAGGTGCCGTTCCCATTCCCCAAGAGAACGCTCACGGTGCCCGTTGTGCAGTTCTGATTGTCACATTCGTTCCCGACAACCAGATCCGGCTTGCCATCGCTGTTCACATCAGCTACGGCTACGGAGTCGGCCTCGACGCCCTGTTCACCGGTGCTATAACCAACGGCCGCCTGGAAGGCGCCATTTCCCTGATTCAAAAGGACACCTACCGCACCACTCGTGCAGTTCTCCCTGTTGCATGAGGTCGCCACAACAAGGTCGGGCTTCCCGTCCCCGTTCATATCGGCTGCCGCTATCGAAGCAGCGTCCATCGCGCCAGTGCCATATACCCCGGCCAGTGAGAAAGTGCCGTTCCCATTTCCCAAAAGAATGGCGACCGCACCAGAGGTGCAGTCACCACCGTAGAAGTTGCACTCGTTCGCTACAGCCAAGTCCAGCTTGCCGTCCCCATTCAGATCGCCGATTGCTACCGAGGAAGCGTTCACGCCGCTCCGAGCTATAGCTCACCGCTGTGTTGAAGGTGCCATCGCCATTCCCCAGCAGCAAGCTCACATCACCACCAGCGCAGGTACTATCTGCGCACTCATTCGTCACCACCAGGTCGGGCTTGCCGTCCTTGTTCACATCGGCTATCACGATCGAAGATGGGCCTAGTCCGCCCGAGCTGACGCTCACTGGCGCTCTAAAAGTACCATCGCCGTTGCCAAGAAAGATCTCGATCACACTGGTTGTGCAAACGGCGCCGCCACATTGGTTCGCCACCACAAGATCGGGTTTGCCGTCTCCATTTACATCCCCAAGCGCCATTGAAAGAGCGTTATTTCCGCCAGAGGTGAACGATGGCGCGGTTTGAAAAATCGGTTCGACCGCCCCACGATCTGTGGACGAGGTCAGATCTTCGTTGTAGCTCTTTCCCCGCTCCGATTGTGCTGCCCATTCCGGCGGTATCCACGGCACGTGACCAGGCAACCGTTGCAACCTTCCAGGCTGGGAAGCCAATCCCATCAATCCTCGTGCTGCGTTGGGATTGGGTGTCGCTCGTGCACCCGATTGGGAGAGCAGTAAGGGAGCGGTCAAAGAGAGAACGAGACAGGGAAGGGAAAATCGTCTCACGGGGACACCTCGGAGGATGCGGTTACAGGAGGCCCCACCGCTTACCTGAGAAGTCACTCCCGGGATCTTGGCCGGCAACTTTCTCGGCCAAATTGCAAAAAATAGTAACGCGATTCAGGCGAGATGTCCGGAAGCCAGATTTTCACTTCTTGCGAGCCAGGCAACGTTCCAGAAACCATCGAGAACCATTACATCACCACCGGCGAGATTGATCCGCCCGACGATGTGGCCATTGCCATGAGGGCCGCCATCAAGCGCCGCGTTCAGGCGCGCCCCGCCTAGGGACGACGTGTGATACGTTCGCAAAGCCGTGCCGGAATGTCAAGGACCATTCTTATCTATCAAAGACTGAATAACTTCCGTGAATATTTCCAATGTCGTGCCTGGGAGTGAGTTTTTATGATCCGGATAAAATCGCGCCGCTCGGGTTATGCCATCCGCCGTCCCCTGCGATCAATGCATCCGCTCGTTTCGGTCCCCACGTACCGCGCCTGTAAGGTCGAACTCGCGGATGGTGCTTGAGCACTCGATCGACCACCATCCATGCGGCTTCCACCGCATCCTCACGAGTAAACAGCCCGCCGTCGCCCTTCATGGCGTCACCCAGCAGCCGCTCGTAGGGCGTTTCTTCTCCAGGTTGTTGTTCCAGCAAATAAAGCTCTCGCTGCTCCCCAATAAACTCCTCCCCGGGAAGCTTGACGCGAGCGGCGAGTGCGATAGCCGCATCGGGAGAAGCCCGGAAGCGAAAATAGTTTCCCTGGCCCGTGGCGGTGGCCGCGTCTGCAAAGAGCTTCTGCGGCGGTGGCTTCAGCTCTACAAGGATCTCGCTCGCCGTTTCGGGCAGATACTTGCCCGAGCGGAGGTACCACGGCACGCCATCCCAACGCCAAGAGTCGATAAAAAGCCGAACGGCGCAATACGTCTCGACGTCGGAGTTCTTCGCTACGTCCTTCTCCTGGCGGTAACCCGCGTATTGACCGCGCACCATGTCCTCCGGTTTCAAAGGACGCATCGCCTTGAATATGGTTGCCTTCTCGGTCTGTACCGCTGCGAAATGCCGGCCGGCCGGCGGTTCCATGGCTAGCAACGCCACAATCTGAAACAGATGATTTTGGATCACATCTCGCAAGCAGCCCGCGGATTCGTAAAATGCGCCACGCGTTCCCACCCCGAAGCTTTCTGACAAGGTGATTTGTACACTGGAGATGTAGTTGCGGTTCCAGATCGGTTCAAGGAAGGAATTGGCGAAGCGGAAGTAGAGGATGTTCATGATCGCCTCCTTCCCCAGGAAGTGATCGATGCGAAAGATCGAGTCTTCAGGGAAAACTGACCGCGCCACGCGGTTCAGCGCGCGTGCTGACTCGAGATCGCGGCCAAACGGCTTTTCAACGATGACGCGGGCATTCTCAGCCAACCCCGAAGTGCCCAGGTTTTTGATTACGGTCGCAAAGAGCGAAGGTGGGATGGCGAGATAATGTGCGGGGCGACGCGCTTTCCAGAGCGCATCCTTAATCCTCGCGAACGTGTCGCTGTCGTTATAGTCCCCGCTTACATATTTCAGCAGCGATAGAAGATGCTGGAAGGCCCGCTTGTTATCGATCCCGCCCGATTGCTTGATGCTGTGCGTCACCCGTTTCTGCAAACGCTCCAGAGTCCACTTCGGGAACGCGACCCCGATAACAGGAACGTTGAGGGTTCCACGTTTCGCCATCGCATAGAGTGCAGGAAAGATCATTTTGTGAGCGAGATCTCCTGTGACGCCATAAACCACAAGAGCATCTGAATGAGAGGCGCGCATCGGGCATTCTCCTGTTTGGTGGCCATTTTCTGAGGCCGCCGAATTGGATTGCAATCCCGATGATAGCTTGTTGTCGAAGATGCGCGACTGCACTATGCGCCATTCTTTTGGCGTTCGTAGCATTGCCCGGCTCCGTCGATCCGGCATTGGCGAGAGGTGCGCTGAGGCGACAAAAAGATGATCATTCTGTCAATGTTCGTGTCATTAGCGGAACTTTCGGGTGTGACGAAATCCTCTCCAGCTCTAAATCTTTGATGGACACGCCAGACAAGCGCTAGATAAACTGGCGAAGCCCTTCCTTTAAATCCAGAACTGCGAGGAGTCACAGCAGATTCATGGCCACTCAACTGTCGCTTACGGGCTTCGTGTGGAAGAACCTGTTGCGTCGACGGCTAAGAACCCTGCTGACGCTTTGTGGCATCGGGATGGCAATCGGAGCCTTCGTGGGCCTGGTTGGCTTTTCGAACGCTTTCGAGCATGCCTGGCTGCAAATCTACTCAAGCAGCGGCACCGATATCGCAGTAATTCAACAGACCTTTTTGAACACCTCACTGGATGAGTCTGCGGGGCAGAAGCTGAAGGCACTCCCCGAGGTGGAGCAGGTCGCGCCGATGGTTTACAACGTGATGGATCTGACGCCCGAGGTGAACTCACTCGTTTACGGATGGAAGGCCGGGTCATACGAATTTCAGTCTCTCCAATTGCTGTCGGGAAAGCCCTTTCGGGATGGTCAACCGGAAGTGATGCTTGGCGATCTGCTGGCGGAGAACCTGAACAAGAAGCCGGGCGACACACTGGAGATTCAGGGTTCTCCGTTTACAGTGACGGCGGTCTTCCATGGTGAGTCTGCTCTCGAGGCGGGCGCGGTGATCATGCCGCTTGACCAGTTGCAGCAGCTGAGTAGCCTGCAGGGCAAAGTCTCGACAATTCATATTCGGTTGCGCCCCGTACCCGCGGGAGAATCGCGTGACGAATATTTGAAAGCTGCCCAGGCGCAAATTGAAGCTGCGATTCCTGGATCACGCGCGGTTCCGGCTGCCGAGCGCGCCAGTAACAATCAATTCGTTCGGCTTGCGCATGCTTCCGCGTGGGGTACTTCTTCGATCGCGGTACTGATCGGCATCCTTGGAATTGCCAACACCATGGCCATGTCGGTCTTCGAGCGCACCCGCGAAATTGGCGTCCTGCGCGCGCTGGGATGGAAGAAGAAGCAAGTCCTGGTTCTCATCCAACTTGAGGCGGTTTTCCTTGGCCTCGGTGGAGGAATTCTTGGAGTTGCCTTCGGCTGGTGCGCTCTGCACCTGCTGGCTCTACTGCCTCAAACCGCGAACATTGTCTCGACGTCGTTCTCGCTGCCGCTTATGGCCGAGGCGCTGGGCATTGCGGTTTCCGCAGGATTGATAGCAGGTGCGGTTCCGGCGTGGCGAGGCGCGGGACTGTCTCCGGTGGAGGCTCTGCGGCATGACTAGAACCGGTCTCATAAGCCGAGTTCATCAACTCGCGCGGGACCTGGGCCCCGCCTTGTTGTTGGGTCCCAGGCTGCCAGAAAGCGGCCATGTCGCCATTTATGAGACCGGTTATAGTCCTGCTCTCGAAGTGCGCAACCTGAGCATGCGTTACGACGACGGACGCATTGAGGCACTGCGCGGCGTGGATCTTTCGATCTCGGCTGGAGAGTACCTGGCGATCACTGGGCCGAGCGGCAGCGGCAAGTCGACGCTTCTGCATTTGCTGGGGGGGCTGGATAGTCCGACGGGCGGCGAAATTCTTTTCAAGAATTCAAAACTTGGCTCGGTGATCGACCTCGATACGTATCGGTCGAAATACGTCGGATTCATCTTCCAGGCATTTCACCTGATGCCTACGCTGCGCAGTATCGAAAACGTACAGCTACCGATGATGGGATCGAGTCAAAACGGCTTCGATCGGGCCGAACGCGCTCATGCGTTGCTGAAGGAAATGGGCCTCGAACATCGGTCGCAACATTATCCCAGCCAGCTTTCGGCTGGCGAGCGGCAACGCGTAGCGATCGCGCGTGCGCTCGCCAATGAGCCGGAGATACTGCTGGCCGATGAGCCGACGGGAAACTTGGACAGCGTGAACTCGGCGCGCATCATGGAGATTCTTACAGGGATTCAAAAAGAGCGGGGGATGACGCTGATTGTCGTGACGCACGAGGACGAAATTGCGCACTCGGCAGCCCGTCAAATCCGGATTCGCGATGGAAAGGTTGAGGCATGAGCTTCAGGGCTTTTGCGCTGGCCGCGTTGATGCTGTTGCCGTCGTTGGCCGCTGACGCTGCGGATGCTCCGGCGTCTTTGGCATTGGCGAAGAAGCAAGTGGAGATTGCCGACTATCGCATGCTTGGACACATGGTGCGCGTGGACGAAAAGGGTACACGTACCAGCTATGGAATCGATATCAAGGCGCATTGGTTTCCAGGCATGTTGCGTGTGTTGTTCGAGGTTGTTTCACCGGCCGATGCGCGGGTTCATGTGCTCCTGGAGATGCGTCCTGGAGGCGAAAGCTCGATTCAGATTGCTCATCCGGGGGATGCGAAACCAGCCATCTTGCCCTTTGACAAATGGAGCGAAGGTCCGCTGGGCGCAGGATTCAGCTACGAGGATTTGCTGGAGGCTGCTTACTTCTGGCCATCGCACACGGATCAGGGAAAAGCGAAGTGCGGGGCCCGCAATTGCGACTTGATTGTCAGCAAGCCGGGCGAGGCAGATGAGACTCATTACGCCGAAGTGACGAGCTGGCTCGATCCGGAGAGCGGCTTCCCGGTGCGCGTTGATAAAACGATGAAAGCTACGAGCGTCGTGAAGGAATTCACTTACTTCGGGCTGCATCAGAGGCAAGGCACGTGGTATGCGAACCAAGTGGAGGCCAAGATTCGAGGCCACTCCGGTTCAACGCTTCTCATCATTGATCGCGGCAGCGCAAGAGCGCACCTCGACCTCAAGGATTTCAACTCCGCACAACTTACGCACTTCTAGGATGGCGTATGTATTACGTTCTCTCGATTACCGGATTGGCATGGGCCCTGGTTACTGCGGGGTTTCTTTATCAATGGCTCGGTTCACATTATGACCGTAAGCGATTCACGACTGCGGGCAGGTGGGTGGAGATCGGTAATGGACAGCGGCTCTATCTGCTGGAAAAAGGGGTTGGCGAGGCCACCGTTCTGTTTGAATCGGGGATCGCGGCAACTAATCTCAACTGGTTCCATATCCAGGAGAGGGTTTCGCGGTTCGCCAGTACTGCCTCTTACGATCGTGGCGGTTTGGGCTGGAGCAGCCCATGCCGGACCGCGCGCACCCCGAGCAATATCGCTGTCGAACTTGCACGAATTGCTCAATGAAGCTGGCATCAAGCCGCCTTACATTTTGGTGGGACACTCGTTTGGCGGGCTGGTTATGCGGAAGTTTGCGCTCCTGTACCCCGAAGAAATCTCGAGCATCATCCTGGTCGATCCAATGCGCTGCGAAGAATGGCCTCCGTTGAATCCAACCAAGCAAGCGGAAATTGACCGCGGCAAGAAGCTATCGGGATATGCAATTCCGATTGCCCGATTTGGGATTGGCTCGGCTGGCTGTGACGTCTCTCTTGTGCAGGTCGGGGCTCATCGCAGAACAACTGGCGAGTGCGGCCGGCTCTGGCGGCAAGCACGTGCTTGGTCGCGTAAGGGGCGAGGTAAGCAAGATGCCGCCGGAGGTCTGGCCCATCGTGGCTGCGCATTGGTCGCGACCCGGTTACTACGCTGGAATGCGAAGTCATGTTGAGTCTGTGCCAGAAACAGTACGGGAGATGCAAAATGCGAAGCCGATCGACGGAATTCCAGTATTGTTGTTGACGCCCGGAAAATCCTCACCGCTTTCCGAGGATTGCTTAAAGCGAATTGGCAACAACGTGCATCAAGTGATCGCGTCTAAAAGCGCGCATTGGATTCACCTTGATGAACCTCAATTGCTGATCGACTCCATCCAGCAAATGGTTAACGCCTCATCTTCGCAAGAAGTCGTTGCAGTGGGTTGAACATCGACACGGGAAACCCGGAGTGTCAGTCCATCTCGTATAGAAACCGCTCACGAAGTGCGTGCCTGAGCACCTTGCCGTTTTGATTCTGCGGCAAGTCGCCAGACTCGAGAATCCAGATACGACGGGGTGCTTTATAAGCCGCAAGATTTTGTTGGCACCAATTTAGCAACTCGCGTTCGTTGGTTCCCGCTCCGGGTTGTAATTCGACCGCCGCGACGGGGACCTCACCCTTTTCTTTGTGGGGCAGACCGAATCCTACAGCGCGGGCCACGCCCGGATGTGCGAGCATCGCCTCTTCCAATTCGCGAACATACACCGAATATCCACCCGACTTGATCACATCCTTCATGCGCCCCACCAGCCTGATCATGCCGAGGCGATTTCGCGTTGCAAGATCACCCGTTCTCAGCCAGCCGTCGTTGGAGATCAATGCGTTGTTGTCTCCCCTGTCCTTCCAATAGTGCGGAGCAAGTCCTCGACGGCGAATCTGGCACTCGCCCGTGACACCAGGCACGCGCGAGCTGGCCGTTCTCGTCGACAATGCGAATGTGAAAAGGCGGCACAGGAAAGTAGAGATCTCCGCTGCCGGGCAATAGTGACAGCTCGATGCCCATCATGGCGAGACCTCCCAGCTCCACCATTCCGTAGCCATTCAGCAGCACAGGCGGTACGCGTTTCCTACCCGGCAAGTGGAACAGGGCGCCGAATTGCCGCAGGCGCAACCGAACCTCGGACGGCAAGTGGTCGCTTGCCGAGAGCCACACGCGCACGCTTCTGAGTCGCGCAGGATCGGGATTGCTGTTGACGAGGCGAGCGAACATGGCGGGTACGCCGACAAGAGCCGTGACGCCGAAACGATCCACCAGGCTCAGGGCGCTCTCGACATCAAAGTGATCGAGAAAACAGCCGCGAATTCCCGCCATCAATCCGTAAAGGACAATGCTCACGGCCATGATGTGTGACCAGGGCAGCGCTATGAGCGCAATATCTTTGGGTCCCAGAAACAATCCGGCCAGCACTGTTGAAGCGCGCGCCCCGAGCAGCGCATTGCTCGAGAGCGCGGCGCCTTTCGGAAATCCGCTTGTTCCAGAGGTATGAAATACCGCCACCGTCGCCGCAGGATCGATCGCAGTTGGTGCGAATGACTCTCCCGTCTTGCCAACTCGGACAAATCCATCAAGTGTCATCCGGCTCGTCGTCCGCCTGAATCCAAGTCCGGACGGACAGCGCTTCGCGGCTTTGGATGTTGCGATTGAAAACCGCTTTGTCGGTGACGAGGATGTCGGTTCCGCTCTCCGCCAAAATACGGCGCACCTCAGCAAGTGAGAGCAGCGGGTTCAACGGGACGGCGATGCCGCCGGCACGGATGATCGCGAGAAACCAATGAAAGCACTCCCGCGTATTGGTTCGGTAGATCGCGACGGGTTGACCTGGGCGCAGTGAAATTGAGTGGCGGAGGAAAGCATCGATCAAGCACACGCCAGCGTGGAGTTCTTTCAAATGAAAGCTGCCGTCGATCCCGACAGAGACTTCGCAATCGCCTTTTCGTCGAAGTAATTCGTCCACCAGATTGGCTACGGTGACGTTTTTGTCTCGGGAGAGTTGAATCCGGCTGAAAACATTCATTGAATAGAAACCTGTTTGCGGCCCCAGTCGCTTTCCACGCAATAATGGAACAAACGGTCGAGGTAGTCCAGCACTGGTGGCGGACACAAGCCGATGGGCGCGAGCAAGCGCTCGGCATTGCTGGTATCAAATTGCATCCGCATGGTGAAGTAATCGCGATAAGCGCGCCCATCAACGAGCACACGGCGCTTGCGACCCCATAACGACACGAACAGCAGCGGTCTTATCGCGGCGAAGAACAATTTGGGATCGACATAGCGCGCTTCTGGTGCTTCGAAGAACTCCGCCGCGCGGCTTGCGATCTGCTGAATCGTTGCGCTGCCGCGAGGTCCCGCGCACAGATGAACGGTGTTCCCTAGAGCAGCTTCATCAAACGCCAGGCGCGCGACCGCAGCCGCTACGAAATCGACAGGCACGATGTCCAGCACAGCATCGGGATAACCCGGCACGGTGCGCCAAAGACGACGCGCATAGATTTTGAGCGGCCAATACATCATTTTGAAGCTTGAGGTCACGCCAGTTCGCGAGTCGCCAACGATGATGCTGGGACGCAAAATCACGCCGGGCATCGAGCTGAGACGCGACTGCACCAGCGCCTCCGCCTCTGCTTTGGTTTGTTCGTAGGTGTTGCGATAGCTTTGCCCGAAGGCCAACTCGCCTTCGCGGATGAGCCCTGACCGTTCGCCGGCAACGTATGCTGTTCCAACATAGGCAAAGCTCCGAAGCTGACGGGCGCCAGCAGCGAAGTCAAGTAAGCGGCGCGTGCCTTCGACGTTAATGTGGCGCGCCTCGTCAAGTGAGTGATCGAATCGGACAGTCGCGGCGGAGTGAATCACGCGGGTCGCTTCGGCTGAAAGACGCTCGTACGTGGCAGCGTCGAGCCCGCAATTGGGGAGGCTGACATCTCCGGAATAGACTTGAACGCGCGATCGCTGAGCCGGAGGAACAATCAGGTCAGCGCGCTGCTGGCCCGATTGACCGGCCCGATCGCGAATGAGCAGTGCAAGCCTGCGCGTCCGGATAACCATCCAGCAGCTTTTGTACCAGCTGCACTCCGAGAAAACCGGTCGCGCCAGTAATCAGGATGAGCTCTTCGCTATTCATTCTGGGACCAACCCTCAGTGCTCGAACGACTTGAAGGCCGGTGACCGATGACCTTTAGGATGCACTGCCGATTTATGAAAGTGATGCGCAATTATAGCGTGAGGAACCGTTGAAAACTGCGATGGGTTGCGTTCTTCAGGGCGCCGCTCGGCGAGCGAGGGAAGGACGCTTCTCCAAGTGCGCCCCATGGAAGAAAACTCGGTCCTTTAGGCAGCACTGCTTGGATTAACTGACTTAATGTGGTTTGTCTTTGATGTTGGCCGTAGGGTTTGGATACACAAATTGATCTCTGCGCCGGTTAGCATGCCGAGCGCGCCCCAGTTGAGCCAGATCGCGAGTGCGATGGGAGTCGCCATCGCTCCATAAACTCTGTCCAGCTTAGCCGCTCCAAAATACTGGATGAAGATACCGATCCCCCACGAGAGCGCCATCCAGATCGACGCGGCAACCAGCGCTCCCGGAACAGTGACACGTCGTTTCAAAGGGACATTGGGCGCCAGAAGATAGAGCAGCTCAATAGCAGCAAATGTGGATATCGCCGCCACAGACCATTGAAGGTATGGCCAGACGCTTATCCACACCGACTGGACCGAAACCATCCTCGAGAGGAGAGATTCCACAACCGGTCCGGTGAGCGTAAGGGCAGCGCCGAGAAGCAACAGCACTCCAACCGCAAAAGCCAGGCCGAATGCAAGGACCCTGTTTGTCCACACCCGCCGCGGCCTCTCCACCTCGTACACCATGTCGAGCCCCGCGATGATTCCTTTGACCCCCTTCGAAGTTAGCCAGAGTGAGGAGACGATTCCGAATGAGAGTAGTCCGCCGCGATGCGAGCCAACGGCGGTCAACATCTCCTCGATGAAAGGCGTTCCCAGTTGAGGGACGACATTACGCAGAAAGGAGGTTGCTACTTGCAGTCCATTTTGAACGGGCAAATACGCGATGACTGCGGTCAAGTAGCACCATTCCTGGAAGAAAGGACAGTAGGAAGTAATAGGCCAAACCTGCCGCCGCGAGGTGCAGATGCTTCCTTTCGAGATCCAGGAGAGTGCCCTTGATTACTGCGATCGCGTCACTGAAGAACTTCATTCCTGCTCATCCTCCAGGAGCCCTCGCATAACGGCAGCACCCACTTGGTTCACGACTCGATTCTGTCTTCCCTGGTCACCCGCTTGTACCGATCGAGAGGAATTTGAATTCCGCAGATCGAGTGACAATCCTCGTGACGATAGCCGAGAAGGACGAGGCTGCTACGCATCAGGCGGCGCTCTCTATGGTGCCGATGCCTTCGCGCTCCGGTTGCGACACGAACAAGTTCATGCCCAACTCCTCAGCGAGGAACTTGGCCGCCAACTGCCCTCTGACACTGTTGCCGGCTTCATCGAGGGGTGGGGCGAACGTACCCAACGCGCCTTTTCCCGGTGCCACAGCGACGATGCCGCCTCCGATTCCGCTCTTGCCAGGCAGACCGACGTCGAAGAGCCAGTCACCCGAGGTCTCGTAAAGCCCGGCAGTCGCCATAACGGCCAGAGCGTAGCGGCAACTCGCCGCATCAACAACCTGCTTCCGCGTTAGAGGATTCACTCCGCCGTCGGCCAAGGTCGCACCCATCACCGCCAGATCCTTTGCAGAAACATTCAGCGAGCACTGCCTGGTGTAGAGATCGGCCGTCTCGGCCGGAGTCAAGTTGATGCGGCCAAAGCTTTGGAGTAGTTGGGCGATCGCCTGGTTCCGGCTATTGGTCTGCGTTGCCGAGGCATACACCTCAGCGTTGAGAGACAGAGTCCGGCCGGCAAAACTGGAGAGGCCGTCTTGAATGAATTTCCACCTGGCCTCGGGGGTTGTACCCGGCACCATGCTTGTTGTCGCAATGGCCCCGGAATTGACCATTGGATTGGTCCGACCGTCGGGACTTCGTTCGATAGCCGCGAGAGAATTGAAGGGGAGTCCGGTGCTGTTAACTCCCAGGTTCTTCCGGGCTTCTTCAGCGCCGAGCGACTGGCAAACCAGAGCGAACAGGAACGGCTTGGAGACGCTCATGATCGCAAACTCATAGTCCGAGTCGCCGACGGCATAGACATTGCCGTTTGTGGCAACCACACATAAGCCGAACAAGGTACGGGGTACCCTGGCGAGGGCCGGGTAGACGTTGGAGTTTGCGCCTTCCTGATTTGTTTTGAATTGTTCGTGTGTCTCTGCCAACAGCGTCCTCACCTGATCGGGAGAAGGCAGATGGCCGGTGGAGATGTATGAAGCATGGTTCGCGCCTATCGATTGCCTCGCTGTCATCGGTGCTCCTTCTGATTCGTGCCAACCGCCTGAGATCAGGCCGACCGTTTCGAGGCACTTGAGATGTTGAACGGCTTAACCGGCTGGGTAAGCGATTCGGGGCGCAAGATCTCGCTGAGCTTTTCACTGGTGACCAGTTTCTTTTCGAGAACCAGATCTGCGACGCTGCGTCCGGTGCGCAAGGCTTCTTGTGCAATCTCGGTTGCGTTGGCATAACCGATGTATGGATTCAGTGCGGTCACGAGCACGATGGAGCGATTCATGAGTTCTTGAAGCCGCTCGCGGTTGGCCGTTATGCCCCCTACGCAGCGCTTGGCGAGCGTGAGGCATCCGTTGTGCAGATGCGTCAGGCTCTTGAAAATGCTGTGCGCAACGATCGGCAGGAATGCGTTGAGTTGAAGTTGTCCCGCTTCAGCCGCGAAGCTGACCGTGACATCGTTGCCGATCACCTCGAACGCGATTTGATTGACGACCTCCGGGATGACCGGGTTCACCTTTCCGGGCATGATGCTCGACCCCGCCTGCATCGGAGGCAAATTGATTTCGCCGAGCCCGGCGCGTGGTCCAGAGGATAGGAGCCGCAGGTCATTGCATATCTTCGAAAGCTTTACCGCAACGCGCTTGAGCACTCCCGACATTTGCACAAAAACGCCCGCGTCCTGTGTTGCCTCAACCAGATTGGGCGCAGTAACGAAGGGTATGCCGGTAATCTGCGACAGGTGTTTGCAAACCAGCTCCGCGTATTCGGGGTGCGCGGTGATGCCGGTACCAATAGCCGTCGCTCCCATATTGATCTCGCAGATCAGGTGCGTTACTTCGCGTAACCGCTCCATATCTTCAGCGAGCGTAACTGCATAGGCCGAGAACTCCTGCCCGAGCGTCATCGGAACCGCATCTTGAAGCTGCGTGCGCCCTACCTTCAGAAGATCTTTGAACTCAGCCGCCTTGGCTTCGAAGGCCAAGCGCAACACCTCCATTGCGTCAATGAGGCGATAGATGGCGAACCAGCTTGCGATCTTAAGCGCTGTTGGAACGACATCGTTGGTACTCTGACTCAGGTTCAAGTGCTCGTTGGGATGAAGCACATCGTAGTTGCCGCGCTCCTTGCCCATGAGTTCAAGCGCGCGGTTTGCGATCACCTCGTTGGCGTTCATGTTGGTGGATGTACCCGCGCCGCCTTGGATCACGTCGACAACGAACTGATCGTGCAATGCGCCTGTGCAGATCTCATCGCAGGCAGCGACAATGGCGTTGGTTCGTTCAGTGTCGAGCAAACCGAGGTCATAGTTCGCCAGTGCTGCGGCCTTTTTCACACAGGCCAAGGCGTTTACGAGGTCCGGGTAGATCGAGATGGGAGTACCGCTGATGTCGAAATTCTCGACTGCGCGCAACGTGTGCACGCCGTAGTAGACCGATGCCGGCACCTCACGTTCGCCTAGAAGATCGCGCTCAATGCGGGTAGGGTTTGCCTTGCGAGTCGGTAGCGAATTCATGATGCCTCCCGACGGTCTCCCGTCAATTGGGCTCGGCGCCAGCGGAGTATTCGTGCCTCATGCGGCTCGGACCCCTGTCTTATCCAGCGCCTTCTTCTTTGCGGCCATTTCCGCTAATTCCTCGAGGTAGACAATCGCCGTTTCGATGCCGCGATGGAACATCTCGACGCTGTAGTGTTCATTGGCGGCATGCAAGCCGTCACTATCCAACCCGTATCCCATCATGACCACTGGAATCTTCATCATGTCGTAAATGTCGGCCACGATCGGAATGCTGCCGCCGCCACGTGTGAAAACCGGCGCTTTGCCCCACCCTTTTTGGTAGGCTCGCGCAGCCGCCTGCATCTCCGGCAGATCGAAAGGAATCAGCGCAGGTTTACCTTTGGTCACTAGACCTACGTTCACTTTCACGGTGGGCGGCGCGATTGACTCGATGTGCTTCTTCAAGAGTTGGAAGATCTTCTCAGGATCCTGATTAGCAACCAGACGAGAACTCAGTTTTGCGCCGGCTTTGGCTGGAATGATGGTCTTGGGTCCGGGGCCGGAGTAGCCGCTCCACAAGCCGTTGATTTCGAGCGTTGGACGGGCTGAGACGCGCTCGCGAATTGTGTATCTACTGTCGCCCCAGGTTGCCGGCACGCCGGTAGCTTCCTTGAACTGTGCTTCGGTCAGCGCATTCTTCGCAATCATCTCGCGTTCTTGCGCTGTCAGCTGGACCACGTCGTCATAGAAGCCCGGCACCGCAATGGTGTTGTCGGGGTTGTACAGTTTTCCGAGAATCTCAACCAGAGCGAGAGCGGGGTTGTGCGTTGCGCCGCCCCAGAAGCCGCTGTGCAGATCGTCCTTTGGACCTTGGATTTCGATTTGAAGGTACGTCATACCGCGCAGACTGTGGGTAACGGCCGGTTCGTTCATCGTGCGCATCGAGGAGTCGCTGATCACGCATACGTCAGCCTTAAGCAGATCCAGATTCGCCTTGATGAAGGGCGCCAGGTTGGGAGAAGAGATTTCTTCTTCTCCTTCGATCAGCAGTTTCACATTAACGGGCGCACCGCCGTTGGCTTCCAGGTATGACTCCAGTGCTTTAACGTGGATGAACAGTTGTCCTTTGTCGTCGGTCGCGCCACGAGCGAAGATCTTGCCGTCCTTCTCCACCGGCTCAAACGGCGGCGAATCCCAGCCATCCTCCAGTACGGCCGGCACTACGTCATAGTGCCCATACACCAGCACGGTTGGCTTGTCAGGCCCCGCGCCTATCCACTCGCCATAAACAACCGGATGTCCGGCCGTGGGCATCGCTTTGGCGTTTTGCAGGCCCAGTGCGTGCAAATGCGCTGCCAGCCATTCTGCCGTTCGCTTTACATCGTCGGCATGAGCCGGGTCTCCACTGAGGCTGGGGAAGCGCAGAAACTCAAGCAGTTCATGTCGAAATCTCTCCGCGTGATCGCGGGAATACTTGCGCGCTTTCTCGCTGGACTCGGCCATACGCGTTTAGCCTCCTCACTCTCTGTCTGTGTAAGCTCAATATGGATCTTCGGCTCGCTATGCTGCCCGATTCCGGGTTGTGCCCCATGCTCTGTTCTCGGCGCGTGCAATCAAAAATTCGGTCAGTAGCGGCACAGGCCGGCCTGTCGCGCCCTTGGCATCACCCGATACTGCATTGGTGCCGGCGATATCAAAGTGCGCCCACTTGTATTGATCGGCGAAACGTTTGAGGAAGCAGGCCGCAGTGATGCTGCCTGCGGGTCGACCACCGAGGTTGCTCATGTCAGCGAAATTGCTTTTGAGCAGTTCCTGATACTCGTCGAACATCGGCATTCGCCACGCGTAATCCCCGGTGTCGTTACTGGACTGGAGCAATTGATCGGCGAGTTCATCGTTATTGGCGAACAAACCGCTGGTGAGATTGCCCAATGCAATCACGCACGCGCCTGTGAGGGTGGCAACATCAATCACGCACTCCGGCTCGAAGCGCTCGGCGTAGGTGAGAGCATCGGCCAAAGCCAGGCGGCCTTCGGCGTCGGTATTGAGAATCTCGATAGTCTGGCCGGACATCGAGGTGACAACATCGCCGGGGCGGGTTGCATTGCCGCCGGGCATATTCTCCACCGCCGGGACGATGGCTACGAGGTTGATTGGTAATTTCAGACGAGCGACCGTCTTGATCGCGCCGAACACGCTGGCCGCGCCGCACATGTCGTACTTCATCTCGTCCATGTTTGCGCCGGGCTTCAGCGAGATACCGCCGGTGTCGAAAGTGACTCCCTTGCCAATGAGTACAACCGGCTTGCCTCTTGACCCCTTATAGTGCATGACGATGAACTTGCAGGGTTGGGCGGACGCTTGTCCCACCGACAGTGCCGCGCCCATACCCAGCTTCTTCATGTCCGCACGCTCCAGCACGTCAACGTCGAATTTGAGCTCCTTGCCCAGAGCACGTGCCGTATCGGCCAGAAAGGGCGGGTTGCAGATATTGCCCGGCAGATTGCCGAGATCCTTGGCGAGAGCCATGCCTTCCGCAATGGCGCGGCCGCGGCGCACCGCGTTGCTGAGTTCGTCGTTGGCTTTCTGTGCAGTCAGCAGCGTGACTTTGCGAGCGCCGCGCTTCACTTTCTTTTCGTTATTTACCCCGGGGACGTCGAAGCGATAGGCGGCATCAGCCAGAATGCGGCTTGCCGTTTGCATGCGCCAGGCAGAGGAGCGGCCCGGCACTTCAATGTCGGCGAGCGTTACCGCTGCATCATTCGCCGCGCCACGTGCCAGGAAGTTTGCGGCGCCGCCAATTGCAGCGCGGTACGCCTTGTCTCCAAAGTCGCTGCGCTTACCCAGGCTGACGAGCAACACCCGCTCTGCCTGGTTGCCGGGCAGATCGTATAACAACAGAGATGAGCCAGGTTTTTCATCGAGGTCGCCGCTCTTGATCACGTCCGACATTTTTCCGATCGAATCGCGATCGAGTTGCAGGGAACGCGGAAATGTTCCATCAGTGAACGCGCCCACAACTAAGATGCCTGTCCGGACTTTTTCAAGCGGCGTGCTATCCAAGCTGATTTCGATGGGAATTCCATTTGTCGATGCCATGTGCATGCTCCTGAAGTTTGGTTCAGCGTCGCCGCTCTTGTTGTCTGAGAATCTTCTGTTAAAAGCCCCACGGAAGCCCCAGAATCTGCCACACCACGAGGAGAATCATCCATATCACTTGGATGACCACGACGTACGGCAACATCATGGCGACGATCGTACCGACGCCCGCGCTTTTCTGATATTTCCAGGCGAATGAAACAATCAGAGGGAAGTAGGCCATCATGGGCGTGATGGCGTTGGTGGGCGAATCGCCCACGCGATATGCCGCCAGCACGGCTTCAGGATGGAGGCCGAGCCGCATCATGAGGGGCACAAAGACAGGCGCAAAAATGGCCCACTTGGGAATGATCCCGGTGATGAGCAGATTCAGCAGGGTGACAACCAAAACGAACCCAATGAGCAAGGGAAGAGCGCCAAGCCCCATGCTCTCCAGTACATCCCCCACCTTCACCGCCGCCACGGTTGCCATGTTGCTGTAGGTGAACAGGGCAATAAACTGGCTGATAAAAAACAGCAGGAAAATCAGAGCGCCCAGTCCGATGGTTGATTTCTCCATGGCCTTGATGACATCTGCGCTGCCCTTCATGGTTCTTGCGCCGATGCCATAGGCTGCGCCGGCCACCAGAAATATCAGTGCAATGAAGACGATCAAGCCGTTCATGAACGGAGAGTCTCCGATCAGGGCGCCGGTTTCCGGATTGCGCAGTGGCGCTCCCGACGGTACCGCCAACAGGCCGAACAGGACCAGAATCGCGAGGGACGCCCAGGTCGCGTACTTCAATCCCCTCGACTGATCTGCAGGAGCAACCGCGACTTCCGGGGCCCCGGCTCCTTCTTCATCCACGATCTCTTTCGGTGGTTTATAGGGCCCAAGACGGGGCTCAATCCACTTGTTGGTCATGAACCCTGCAACCAGAGTGAGCACGATGACCGAGGCTGACGAAAACCAGAAATTTGCGGTCAGGGTGACGGATTGGTTGGGATTCATGAGATGGATGGCGTCATTCGTGATCCCCTGCAGGATGCCATCCAGGGGTTTGATCAGAATGTTGGCGCTAAACACGGAGGCAACCGCGGCAAAGGAGCAGGCTAGCCCGGCCAACGGGTTGCGGCCGACGCTCAGAAAGGCCGCTGCCCCCAGGGGAATCAATACCAAGTAACCGGCATCGGAAGCGATGCTCGATAACACCCCTATGAACACCAGGATGTAGGTCAACGCCTTGGCGGGAGCGACTTCCACGAGTTTATTGATCAGGGCTTTGACCAGGCCGGCAGTTTCGGCAACGCCCACGCCAAGCATCGCCACAATGATGACGCCGATGGCGGTGAAGCTCATGAAATTCTTAATCAGATCGGCGTACATGAATCTGATTCCGGCCCCTGTCAGCAGACTCTCTACCTTGGTGGTGATCTCTTCGGGCTGATGGGTGTCGGGATTGATCGACTCGTAGGTAACACCGGCTCCCATTAGGTAGAAGAGATGGGATAACACGATGATGAAGGCGATCAGCAGGATGAAAATCACGGCTGGATGAGGGACTTTGTTACCCACCCGCTCAACGGTGTCCAGCAGCTTTTCCATCCCCGTCTTCGTCGGCTTGTGCGGCGCGATGGGGTGTGCGTTTGCATGACCGGCCATGGTTATACCCTCCTGATCATCGGTAACCGTTGCGCCGCGCAAGGACGAAGATGACCTCCAGTTCCGGTCGAGGCCCTTCACAAGTTGTTCAATTTAGGCCGCCATTTCCAGCGCCTCGCGCAAGGCTTTTTCGTCATCTTTGTTGAGTGACGTCTGGAACACTTTTCCCTTAGCCGCGAACGACTTCAGACCCTCAAGCACCTTGTCGCTACTCACTTTTCTGAGCAGCACAAAAAGCGCCGACGAGCCGGGCTTAAGTGAGTTTCCCATGTCTTTCATCATCTGGTTGTCGAGGCCAATGTCCGTGAACTTGGCAGAGAGTGCGCCAGCGCCGGCTCCAATTGCAGCGCCAAGGAGCGGATTGAGAAAAAGCATGCCGATGAGCATGCCCCAAAAGCCGCCACCCACTGCGCCCGCAGTCGTCAAACTCATGGCCTGGTCTAACTTGGTTTTGCCTTGCAAGTCCCGCGTCACAACAACGGCGTCTTCCAGTTCGAGCAGATACTGCTTCTGCATTTTGATCAGCGCCGCGCGCATCTCGAACGCGGTCGTCTCATCATTGAATACAACGGCTACAAGTGTGCTCACAATACATACTCCTTCCGCGTGTTGATGGAATGGAACATTGCGTTGACGATCTGATTTCAGGATCGATGGCGAGCCTGGCTTTGATTCCTTTTCGAATAGGCGCTTCGGATCAAAGGTTGTCCTTGGGGTACTGCTTCAAGAGCGCAGATTGCCTGCAATGGCGATGGCCCATAACAGCAGAATGGCACACGTAAATCTCGCCGATACATGTCACTGCCTGCGATCGAAATCCATGACATGTATCCGTCGCAGCATGATTCACTTGATGGGTGTTCCACAACTGTCACAACTGACAGAATCCGCCCGCCGCCAAGCCCAGCGCCGCATTTCAATCGGACAGAAGCCCGAACGAAAGAAATCGCGAGGAGGACTTAGGCGTGTCAACCAACCTTGACATAATGGCGAGCATCCCAGATGCCATCTGCTTGCTCAGCATTATTGTCTTGTTGAGCCTGTCATTATTCGTCCGTTATCTAGAGCCTCGGCTGCGACCTCGTTCTTTTTTTGCCGAGAGAGTCATGGACCTGCTCACCGACTTTGCAGGTGAGAAGAAACGAAAGCCCGCACTTTCAACAATGTATGCATGCGAGTCGGACCAGGCTCAGAGCATTCTTTCCAATGTCACTCTACCGCAAGATTTTTTGGAATAGCGCACGCGATGTCTCCAACGGCCTGAAGGAGGAGAACGGCTATGCAAAAGATGTGGATGGCGATAGCGCTGTTTTTGATTTTGCTGCTTTGTGGCGGAAAGAAAACCTCGGCGCAGGAGACTGACGCACAGCAGGATGCGGTCCGCAAGCTGCAGGACAGGATGGATCAGTTGCGAATCCAAATGACCGAGATCCAGTCCGAGTTAGATGCGCTGCACGGAGAGAAGCTTCCGCACACCGGATCTATTGAGACCACGCCACCTCCTCCCCCTCCCCCCCAACCTAAGCTGACTCCAGAGCAGGAGGAGCAAGCAGCCGGCGAGGCGACCAGGCGTCATAGGACTTTCGGAGAAGACGAAGAGGATGCACCGCGTCTCTATAACGCTCCGCTTGAAATCGATGAACCTGGGTTCTTTCATCTTCCAGGCACCCAAACCATGCTGAAGCTCGACGGGTCGATAAGGACCGACTTCCTCTATGACCCCACAGTTTCGGATCTTCCAGATTCGTTTATCACTTCGTCGATACCGATTCCACATGTATCCGGTCCGAGCGGTTTCAATACGAGTATCCGCGGGAGCCGCTTTATGACAGACTTTCGCATTCCTGTGGGCGATTCGAAGCAAGCACGAACGTTCCTCCAGCTAGATTTCTTCGGTGCCAACGGGGCGACCGCACCACGGTTGCGTCATTTCTACGCCCAGATAGACAACATTCTCGTAGGCCAGACATTCAGCAACTTTATGGATCCGGATGCGTTTCCGGATACGCTCGACACCCAGGGACCCAATGCCGGGATCAGCGTACGCGTTCCACAGGCTAGATACAGTTTCGGGCTAGGCAAGGGCTCGAGCATGTATGTTTCCCTCGAGACGCCAGCGTCCAATATTGCATTTTCGGTTGATGGCTCCCCCGCATCGCCGGCTACCCCAACGCCCGACGGCACAATTCGGATTAGACAGGAATGGGAACGTGGTCATATCCAGCTGGCCGCTGACTTTCGCAATCTGAAGGTGAAGCTGCCAAATGGGGAGGGTAGTGAGTCCGCTTTTGGATGGGGCCTGAATGCCACAACCGAAATGAGCGTGCACGGGCTTGACACCGCTGTCCTACAGTTTGCTTATGGCAACGGAATGTCGCGATATGTGGGTGACACGGCAGGCCTGAACCTGGATGCAGCACCCAGATCCGACACGAACCTGTCGCTTCGAGCACTGCCAATCGTTGCTACCTATGGCAGTTACCAGCATTACTGGAAACCGTCGCTTCGTTCGAATGGGACGTTTAGTTTCGTGGAGGTGCAGAACACCGACTTCCAGCCGATCACCACCTATCACAAGGCTACCTATTCGTCCGCCAATCTGATATGGAACCCGGTGGGTAGCTTTGATCTCGGTGCAGAGTTTCTCTACGGGTGGGTGGACGACAAGAGTGGGGCCCATGCCGACGCTCCCCGTATTCAATTTACAGGGAGGTATCGCTTTGTGAAGCTACATAAGGAAGAACAAGTGCCGTAGCATAAACCGCCGCGCATCGATGTCAGGAAAAACAACATGACTTTCCACGCGAATGAATTACCCGTCAAACTTCCGATTTCCGATGAGGCCCCGTGTCTCTCGCTCTACCAGCCGACTCACCGGCACTTTCCTGAAAACCGGCAAGATCCAATTCGCTATCGAAACCTCGTGAAACAACTAAAGCAATCGCTCGAGCAGAAATATCCGACGCGCGAGGTCAAGCCACTCCTAAGGCCGCTTGATGCTTTGGCCGGCGAGCCCGATTTCTGGAATCACACCCAGGACGGACTCGCCGTGCTGAGCGCCCCCGACCTGTTTCGAATCTACAAGCTCCAGAGACCAGTCCACGAGTTGGCTATAGCAGCCGACAGCTTTCACACCAAACCGCTCCTGCGGATACTTCAATCGGCCGACCGCTATCAGGTACTTGGCTTGAGCCGAGGAGCAATCAAGCTCTTCGAGGGCAACCGCGATGCTCTTGATGAAATTGATCTCGAGCCGGATGTTCCACGCACCATAACGGACGCGCTGGGCGAAAGGCTCACAGAGCCTCATCAAACGGTGTCTTCCTATGGCGGGGTCGGCGGATCAAGTGGGGCAATGCGTCACGGCCACGGCGGGAAGAGCGACGAGATTGATAAGGACATGGAAAAATTCTTCCGTGCGATCGACCGTTCCATCTTGGAGCACCACTCGCGACCTTCAGGTCTGCCGCTGATGTTGGCGGCGCTGACTGAACATCACAGCGTTTTCCGCAAGGTCAGCCAAAATCCGTTCCTGATGAAAGAGGGGATCAATATCCATCCGGATGCCGTGTCAATCGATGAACTCCGCGAACGCGCCTGGCGCATTGTGGAGCCACAGTATTTGTCTCGCCTCAACCAACTCGTTGAGGACTTCACGCAGGCGAAACCCAGTGGACTTGCGGGGGATGAAGTGGCGCAGGTCTCCATGGCGGCCCTATCCGGGCGCGTTTCGACGCTGTTGATTGAAGCCGAACGCGAAGTTCCCGGTCACATCGACGCAGCGACGGGGCAAGTCGAGTTGGCCGACTTAAGCCACCCGCATATCGATGACCTGCTCGATGATTTGGGACAGTTGGTTCTTGATAGGGGCGGCCAAGTTGTGGTCGTCCCGACCGAGCGGATGCCGACGGAGACGGGAGCGGCCGCAATTTACCGATACTGAGTGAGGGTGCATCGCTTCCTGATTGATCTGCTTCGTGTTACCGAACAAGCTACTGACCTGTGCGCTTTACCAGTTCCAAAATGGCAGGGAGAAGCCTAGGCTTTTCCCCGCAGCGATGGCCATCTGGTAGGCCCTTCATATCAGGAGTTAATCGATGAGCTCTCCGGATCGACTTCACCGAACGGTTCTCCCGCTTCCCGGAAAGCGGCGCAAGAATGAGGTCCGGGCGCTCTTAAGAGATTTCAATGCGATAGCCAGCAGATCTGGACCCGGCAAATCGTTCTGTCTTAATCATTGAAGTCACGACATTAGGTCAACCATCAGATCGCCAGCCGTGCCGCCCGCCATCGATGGGCTCCGTCACCTATCCTGGCCACTATTCCTGAGTTGGGGTACTGGCTGGTTGAAGGGGTAATCTCCATGAAATTCCCTCTTCCTTTTCGGTCCGTCTTCGTAGCTCTCATTATCTCTCTTCAATCCTGCGCCTTCAGTTCCGTCAGTGCACTGCAAAATGACGGTTCGCCATCTCCCGGCATGAATCAAGCGAGCTCCGCCCGAGAGCTGCCCCGATCCCTTGCGGGGGAAACCGTTGTGATTCCCGGTCCTCTACGCTCGTTCCTCCGCATGGCCGGTATCAGCCAGCAGATTCCTCCAGACGAAGTGATGCCGATGCTGGCCCACAGTGTTTCCTTGTACGGATACGAAGGCCGAAGTGAAACGGAGTTCCTCCGTCTGTTGGATCGGTACGTGCACCACGCACGGCAGGTGCGGTCCTTCTCTGGCGCGAACGGCATGATCCATATTGCAGGTTGTGCGGATGCGAGCCGGCTTATCGAGGTTCTTGGTTACAAGTCCCGGGGATCCTGCGGAAAGAAAGATTTTGCTTTCGCGACCGCAGATGCGGAACGAGCGTTCCTGACGATTGACTCAGGGTTCCCTCTCACCGCGCTTGAGCAGGCGTTGCAGAGGTCTGAACCGTTTGATTATCAGTTCCCAGATTCTCGGGTTCCGATCTTTTATACGGAAAAGGATTGGACAGAACTCGCCGCGTCGACCAAAAACCCGGCCTCGACTCTGCTTGACTTGCTGCTGCACGATCGAACCTTGGATAGACTCTATTGGGCCTTGGCGAAATGCGACGAAGATACGAGAGTCGCGCTGAAGGTGTCTCCCGGCCTCGTGAAATTGCTACCTCTCGCGCCGGAATTTGACTTGTACGGCGGCGAGATTCGTATCCACTCGGGAAAGATCGAATTGCCTGCCGGATCTGGAAAGGCTTGGCAGGATCTGGTGGGGGAGAGTCCGGGCTCCCCAGGAGCCTTCGTGCCTGCCTTGCTTACACGAGACCACGGCTGGCTGGCAGCCTATTTCGATGTCGTATCTCGCTTGAATGAAACGCAACAAGAGCATATCGCGGAAGGCTCTCGCCTCAAGCGTCTATATTCGGCCTATCGATCCACAGTGAATAAAGATGCTGCGTATGGGGTCTTTCCGCGGAATGCCGGTCTTCTGATTTTGCTTGCCTCGCTGAATTGGAATGCCAGGGGTGAGCCCGAGATTCCGGGGACGCACGAGTTTTGGCAGGGAGCCTTCTCGCAAAAGAACAACAATGGCCGCGAGCATATGAAGCTCAACCATTGTTGCGATAGCGCCGAGCGAACACTCGAAACATTGGTTGCTTCTTCACGTTCTGAATTCGATAGCGGCCCGATGGCTGTCTTTCTCGTGTTGAATGCCCTGGATGCTGCAAGACCCGTTGATCGACGGTTGTCTAATGTAGCGCAGCAACTGATCTCCGGCAATTTCTCCCAATATAGCCGTTGGTTCCCGATCTTCGCCGAGTTTCCATCGCTGGATGTCACCGCTATAAGGCAGTTTGTAAGCGCGGCCGACCGAATCGACGCGATTTCGAACTCAGCTCTGCGTGCAAATGCGCTGGGCGCGTTTCAAGCAGAGGTCGGCATCTGGCAGATTCTCGCCCGGCAAGGCGAGATCCCGGCGGAAAAGCAGAATTCGTCGTGGCAAAGTATGGTTCAGCCCTTTATCGCTGTTTCGAATTCGGTGCAATTGTTCGACGCAGCCCGGACCGGTTTGCAAGCAGTTGTTGCTGCATCTACAGGGAGAACCGACCTCTCACAGGATGAGATTGTCGATCTTCTCGCCGGCCCGACTCAGGAAAGTTCGGACAGCCGGCGTGTGCACCAGGAAGTCGCTGAAAGAATTCGTGGCGTCATGGACGACCAACGCCTGGTGTCCCTCGACACGCTACTGGGCCTCTATGACGGACTGACGCAGATGGCACACGGAGCCCATATCGGCGACAGTTTGCTCTCACTTGCTGGAAACTTGAGAGAGTTTGAGATGCCGCGCCCCATCTTTACAGGGAGCGAACGAGCCGAATGGTCTCCCTCTGTCTACATCAGCCGTCATGCCGAATTGCAGATTCGAACTGACCTGACAAAGGTCATTCAGTCAGCTCGAACACCGTCTCAGCTTGAGGCCGCCCGGGGCAGACTCACGCCATTCTTGAGAGACACACTGGTCGGCTTGAATTACGCCTACTACGAGCCGCCAGGCGCCGCGGTGCTGCATTCCAATCCGCTATTGGTACGTTCCCATGACTTCTCATCGATGTCCGTACAGGGAAACAGAGAGCTGTGGGGCGATGCGATGCTGATCGGTGTCGGCGCACCGGCTGGCGGCGGTGCGTATCTTGTGGGTTCGCTTGTCGACTTGCCCTACGCTCTAGCTTCCCTCGAAGGCGAATTGATTGCACCCAAGAATGTCCAAGCATTGATCTGGAATGAAACTGTCCCGGACCTTCTCATGGATGCTGTCCTGCCGCGATGGTGGACGTCGAGCCGGGTCGAATTGCATGCTGCTGCTCTTTATCAACGAGCCGGGGAAGAGCTGTTCGCTGCGTCGGCTTCGAATCCTCAATTGCGATCAGAGGTGATCGGGATCCTTGCGGACCAAATGACTCCGGATCGACTCGAATGGGTGAGGGCAGCTCTTGAAAGACCGGAAACAGCTTCTGCAGCTACGTCCAGAATTCTTCCTTCGGAAACCTTCTTTCTTTCTGTCGAGTTCCGAAAGCGGTACCCGGACCAGCTTTCGAGCTGGGGACAAGCGAACAGGGAACTGAGCGATCTCTCTCGAGAAGATCCGACCGACGTCAGTCCTGAACGCCTTTCGGCGGACTTCGGCGTGCCACATTCCGTTTTGCTGTCGAATAATTCCCGCGTGCTTATCAGCATGAAGCCTCCTCCAGCGTTCGGCGGGAGCGCCAGCCGACTCCTTGCGCAATCCTGGGAGTCCAACAATCTCTATTGGGCGCGACTGGCGGATGAGATGGGCTATTCGCCAGTCATGCTTAATCTTCTTGTCCCGGCCCTCACCCGTCGCATGGTCGTCAACCTCTTTGCGAGCAGTATCGACGATTGGCCAGCTTTGTTCCGGGCCATGCAGGAAACCGGGGATGAATTTCGGAAAGGCAAGATCACGGTCATCGGCGCAAGTACGGTTGCCCAAAGGTAGTTCTCAAATACTGAACTCTGGACTGGATTTGTCATGGCAAAGAAACCTTTCGCGATCTTCGGAATTCTCTCCTGTTTGTTTTACGTGGGAGTTGGTTCAACTCATCTAACGCCCCAGGACGACCCGATGCATCTTCGCATGAACGTCGTTCTCGTCCAGCTCAATGTAGCCGTAACAGACAATCATGGGAACTACGTGACCGGTCTTCACCCTTCAGACTTCTCCGTAAGTGAGGACAACATTCCGCAAAACATCTCCACGTTTGAAGAGAGCCAGGCTGGTCACGGCGCGATGGAGACGGCTCGACCGAATCAAGCAAACGACACTGATCCCTCGTCGCAGTTGGCGATTCCAAAAATAACCACGGCGAACTTGTTCATTCTCTTCGATACCAGCAATTACATGTACCGGAGCTTCGTGTTTGCTCAGGACGCAATCGCAGACTTCATCCGCTCAATGGACGGAACAAGCAGGGTCGCCTTCTACTCCTACAGCCGAAATCTTCTCCGCGCAACGACACTCACTTCCGACCCGTTCCAGGTGATAAACGGCGTCCGCAGCTCAGTGGCGGGCGACGATGCCGCCCTCTACAACAGTCTCTTGCTTACGGTCAAGGATGCAGCACCGCTGAAGGGGCGAAAGGCTATCGTGGTCTTCTCCAATGGACCGGATAACGCCAGCTCGGTTCCTCCGGAAGATGTATCGGAGTTGGCCGAATCGACAGGAACAATTATTTATATTCTCAGTACGCGTAAGGCACAAGACGATCCACAATCGGCCGCAGCTTTTGAGCGCGTCAGCAAGGCTTCTGGCGGCAAGGCCTATTTCGCGAAAGATTGGCGACAGGAGAAGAACGCTTTCGCCTCCATCCAGGAGGACCTGGTCCATCTCTACACGTTGAGCTATTATCCCCAAGCTAACCCCAACCGAGGATGGCGCTCGATCAAGGTGAAATTGGTAGGCAAGGAACTGCAGAAGTATCACACTCGTACTCGCGACGGCTACAGGCTATTGCCCGGTGCCGTCCGGTCACCGGATTCGGTCAGAGTCGGTTCCGAAACGGATCCGAATTGAACCGTTCAGCCAATGCTAAGCTGCTCCGCATACCCCACTGCTTGCGTTCGCAGTTTGCAATGTTTCTCCGCCACTAACAGCACTAAACCAGGTCCGCGTAACACCTTGCTGAAGTCAACCGGGGTTTTCCGCCCCAGTTCACCATCAACCATCGAACTCGGCAACCAAGGATTCTTCGAACTATGAGAGAACTGACAGCGTCTCCCGTAGACTCGCCATTGCCTTCAACCATTGCATTTTCCGCGCTCGGTGGAGTTTTAGGCGGATCGATTGCAGCATTGCTTGTCGTTGGGTTCACTGAGGTGCTCAAAGCGATGCTGGACGTGGTTTCCAGACAGCATACCTGGGTCATTGTCCTCGTGCCCCTGCTCGGAGTGGCTCTCTCAGTTCTGGTGCTTTACAGATTCGGTTTGAGTGAAACGGAGAACTCGCAACATTCGCGATGGGCGGCCGAGTGGAGAAGCTTTCCGCCTGGCGCTGCTCGCTCGCATCTGACCGACGATATGGTGGCGTCCGCGGGCGCTGAGGAACGCTTTCCGTGGCGCTTGGTACCGATTCGCCTTCTTTCTATCTGCGCCACAGTAGGCCTCGGCGGGCCGATGGGGACCGAGGCCCCAGCAGCCTACCTCGGGGTCGCCACGGGCGCAGCTCTTGGCGCTCGCTGGCACCGGCTTCTTCGCCCGGCAGCCGTAGGCGGCGGCGCGGCTGGCGTTGCGGTGTTGATGGGAATTCCGCTTGTGGGCACTGCATACATTCTTGAGCTTGGTCGACGCCACAAGGCTCCGCTCAATGTCGAGCGGATAACGGCCGCACTCGTGGGCGGATTCGTCGGATGGCTCCTCAATATTTACCTTGGTGTGAACCTCATCCGCCTGGTTGTTCCCAAGGAACCGCCGCACAGCCTTTATCAAGCCCTGATCACGGCACTGCTCATCGGGGTACTGTCCGGCTCGATCACCTCGTTGTCGGGAGCCGCCATCTATCGAGCCAAGGCTTGGAAGGCCAGCCCCATCGTCCGGCTCGCGCTTGGCGGGCTGGCTTTGGCGGCCGCCGCCGTGATGATCGCGATGATCGCCTCTCCGTCGGCCGCCGTGGGCCCAGGTGGCGGGGCAATCTCATGGGTCGAGAGCGCGACGGGAACATCGGCGTTTATCGTGCTTGCGGTCGATGTGCTGCGCGCAGTTGCCACCACAGCGGCAGCAGCGGCGGGCGGGTGCGGCGGTCTGTTTGTGCCGTTTCTGGCGATCGGCGATCTCGCAGGACGAGTTTTTGCACCGTCGCTTGAAGTACCGAGCGACCTTGCAGGTGCAGCGGGAGCGGCAGGCGGAATCAGCGGAGGTTATCACTTGCCATTTACCGCGGTTGCGTTGGTTCTCAGCCAAGGCGGCCCTCGCCTCGCGGTGCTCACCTGCCTGGCGACGGTGGTTGTTGCAGGCTTCGCCGGCAAGGGCTCAGCAAAGCTGCTGGATCGAATTCTGTCCTTTGGCGCCGGAGCTGGTGCCAAGAAGCCTATAGTCGCGGAAGCTGACCCATACAGCTTCTGATCCGTTGTGTCGTTTCGAGCGCGGATTAGATCTCATCGCACTTAGAAGACTCTCAGCTGTTTCAGTGCTTTGACGAGGAATCACACGAGGCCCAAGAGGATGGTGATGGCTCGGTTATCGCGCTGGAGCCATGCGCTTTACCCCAGATTCAGAAGACGACCTTCCCTCCCAGTTGCACAGTCCGGCTCGTACCTTGATTAAAGGCATTGGTGAGGAAATTGGTCGCCCCCAGAAAAGCGCCGGGTGTGCCGAGGAATTGACGGTTAAAGGTGTTGAAGACGTTGAACTGCAGTTGTACCTTTATCCGTTCGGTGATCGCAGTCGTCTTGAAGACGCTCGAATCCAGATTATTGAAGGGCTGTCCGCGCAGGGTGTTTCGACCAACACCAGGGAATGGATTGTTGAGGGCGTTAGCGGCGGTCACGGTGTTCAAACCCCAGGACGACGGCGAATTCGGAGCCTGCGGGTTCGTCAGTATCGGTCGGCAGCTGGTTACTCCCAGAACGGACTGATTGAAATTGTCGTCGCAATACGTTCCACCCACCGCTGTATTTGGATCGGCCGGGTTGGGTTGAAGCCCCTGGAACGGAGTGAACGGTTGACCACTGTTGTATCCATATACCGTATTGATCGAATACCCATTTGCCACTCTGGCAAGAAAGCCCTTTCCTTGAATGAAGCGCGGCGCTTCGTAGACAAAGCCAAACGCCACTACGTTGGGATAAGAGATTCCACTCACCCCCCGCTCCGCCACATCGGTATTCAAAGGGTTCTGGGCGAACTCCAGCGTGTTTCCTCCGGCACCGGTGGGAAGAATTTCACTGGTATTGTCGATGGTCCGACTGAATGTGTACTGTAGCGTTCCGGTCAGGCCGTGGAAGGCGCGCGTAGTCACATTTGTCTGAAGGCTGTTGTAGTTTGAGAAGGCAGTATTGCCCACCGCAGCCAGGATCGCCCCCTCATTGCAATTCAAGGTCTGAAATCCGGGCGCAGTCGGGTCCTGGCATAACGAGCTGGGAGAAACATAGCTCGGAAACGCCGAGGCCAGTGGTTCGAGCGTGGGATTTTCGTTGAGCGCCTGAAAGAGGGCCGCAGTGTGGTTGCCTACATACCGTAGTTCGACCACCGCCGCGTTGCCGATTCCATACTGAACGCCAAGGGAATAGGTCTGAGTGTAAGGATTGCGGAAGTTTGGCAAAAGAGGCGCTTCAATAAAGAACCGTGGATCTTGGCCGGGCTGCAGTGCTCCAAGGTTCTGCGCGCGCACCGTTGCTCCCGTCGTACCGTTTGCCGGCAGGCACTGATATCCAGCGCCGCAACTGATCCCGCCAGCAATCGATACCGGGGCCTGGATGGCCGCATTGCTGTAGATATTGTAGAAAGCCGGGTCGAAATTAATGGCATATCCCCCACGAATCACAAGGCGTCCGCGGTTTGGGTTGTACGCGAAACCAATCCGCGGCTGGTAGTTCTTCCAGCGGTTAGGAACTTTTTGGAAGGTTGTCACGGAGAGCGGAAGCGAGGTATCCCAGAATGGATTGGGACCGGTTTCGCGCTTCACCGTCAGATTATGGAGTACATTTGCCGCTTGGCCAAAGAACTCCCAGCGTAAGCCCAGATTGAGGGTGAGGTCCGGCCGGACCTTCCAGTCATCTTGAAAGTAGAGAGCGACATCGTTTTCCGTAAAAGGAGTCACTGGGTTGCCATTGGTTAGATTAAGAAAGCCATTTCCCTGAAGGATGGAATCGAAGTCCTGAAAGGTCAAAAGGCCGTTGTAATTCGGCAGATAGGTGCCGGGAGAATTCTGATACTCGAAGGCGCCGCCCAGCGCCATGTTGTGCGTGCCATGGGTCCAGTTTGCGTTGTCCTGGACCTGTGTTATTTTGATAAATTTTTGCTGGGGGAAATTGGTGGCATAACCGTAGTTAAAATCGGTGGCATCCGAAAAAGAAACAAAAGTCGGACATGCGGTGAAGTTGGTCGAGGTGCAATCGGGCACACCGCCTCCCTCGAAGCCGCTCACCGCCTGCTGGAAACTGTATCGCAACTGATTGATCCACGCAGGCGAAAAGGTATGCGTCCAGTCAGCGCCGATTGAGTGAGTCCGACCGGTTATATCAATGTATCCACCGGATGCAATGGCCGTTGGGCTGTTCGCCAGACCACCGGTGGTCAGGTCGTTTTGATAGTAATAGCGAACGAAGAAGCGGTCTTTTGTCGTTGGCTGCCAGTCCACGCGTCCCAGTTGCTCTCCGTCGTTGAACAGGGCTGGAACTGTTCTGGCTACTCCTGCAAATTCTATTGGAGCGGAAGTGACCCCATCCGTGACCGTTTGCGTTATCACCGAACTCGCTATAGGTGTTGGATTACCGGTCGTTATCCCGTACGGGCCCTCGTTTACCACAGAAGCTACGGCAGGGTTGCCGGGAAACGCCGCCTGCAACTGGGTCAGGCCGTTTGGCGTTGGTGTTACGGCGCCTTCCGAGGTTGCAACAGCTCCTCCGTCTCGCGTGTGGTCCCAGTAGGTGCTCCAGAAAAACCACAGCTTGTCCTTGAGAATGGGGCCACCTAATGTCCCACCGAATTTGTTATCAACTGTTCGCGGCACAGTAATCGGTGTACATCCAGTCGTAGCCGGATCTTCTCCGGGGGTGCAAAATCCAAACAGCGGACTTTTCTGCCCGTTTTGCAGAGAGCTTCCCCAGGAGCCTGTGTAGTATTCGAAGCCACTGCCATGGAAACTATTGGTGCCGGATTTCGTTATGTAATTCACCACCGAGCCCATGTTGCGGCCGTACTGAGCTCCGAAGTTGTTGGTGATGATCTGAATTTCCGATATCGCGTCCGCGCTGCCGAAGAAGACCTGCGGACCGCCTACGTTGTTGTCGTTGTTATCCTGTCCGTCGATTTCGAAGTTGTTCGAGCGGCCGCGCTGGCCGTTTGCCGAGATTCCGACTCCATTTGAATTGCTGAAGCTTGCGTCATGGGTCTGCACGACACCGGGGGCGAGAAGAGCCAGGTTGTCGAAATTCGTATTCAGCGGCAGACTCTGGATCGCGGTGGAATCGAAGGTGGTCGTGACCTGTGCCTGAGTTACTTCCAGAATTGGCGCGCTGGACTCCACCGTGATCGACGTCGTCGATGTGCCAACGCTCAGCTTCTGAACCCCAAGCTGGGTGGTGACGCCTGCAACCACGCGAATATTGTCGACAATGAATGGAGTGAAGCTTCCGCTTTCCACTGTCAATTTGTAAGTACCGATGGGCAGGTCGTGGAAAATGAACAAGCCATCGTCTCCGCTCACGGTCTTGAATGCGGCATTGCTCGCGGTTTCAACAACACCAATCGTGGCCTGCGGCACCACGGCGCCCTGCTGGTCGGCGATCGTGCCTGCAATTGATCCCGTTGTGATGCCCTGCCCAACAGCCATTTCGCTCGCCAATATCGTGCCGGCTAAAACGGCGAGTACACGAACAGCATTCCATACCGCTCGAATCGATCGCATATGCTGCCCCCAACTGTGGTGTTCTTCGAATCTTGCGGGAAGGGTTTTGCAAAAAACGGAAATGGGGCGCGCAATCGTAAGCGCCCAGCTACGCTTTCAGCGGCGATCCGTGAGGACCTGCTCTCTTGAGCTGCGTCGCCGTGTCTCACCTGTGCTCGCGGGTGGTGTCACTGGCCTCCGACCCTGACCCAAATCGTGCAATCGGAGAGCCAAACCGGAATGTTTGCGGCCATCCTTTGACGTAACTATGTGACGAACAGAAGGGATGGAGCTGAATTGGTATGCTGTCTTTCGCGCGCGATTGGCTCTCAGACAGAAAAACCGAGGGGAGTATCTCCAGAATTCTGAATAGTCGAGGACCTCTTGATACGGGTTTTCAGAAAGCGAAAGCGTGACAAACCGCGTGGATTTCGTGGAGTGGTCAGTGATCGAATGGTCGTGTCATCCAGATGCGGCTCTGCGCACGGTCGGGGCAAACGTTTCCATTGGCGAGCAGAGGATCTGGTTTTTGACTGGCTATTCGATTTTGTAAATTCGAAGATCGCCGCATTCGCTTTGCTCCTGCAACCATGAGGGTCGTGGCCGCGGCAGCTCAATGTCAGTACCGGGACGTGCGATGAGCCAGTGAACATGATACGTCTCGGCAAGTTGGCGTAATACAGTTGGTTCAGTCGTCGTAAACATCAGATCATTGTTGCTTAAGAGCGTCGAGAATCCAGGAATGTAAGCCACGCCGTGATCCATGTATCCCTCCAGGACCACAGGACGCTCCGATAACGCCGTATATCCGTATGAGCGTTCACGGTCGGCAACGAGACTATCAACTGCATGCTTGTTTGTGGCGAACAGTTCCCCCGGCGCGGCGACCTCACGGAATCTCATCAGGCCTTGAACCTCGCCAGGGGTAAGACTTACATCGCGTCTTGCTCTTCCCATACCGTAGTTGAGCCATGGCGTAATCCAGGCTAGAAAACCGATCATCAGCGTAGCCATCAGGAATAGGGGACCGATTTTGGGTAATTGGCTTCGCCTCAGGAGCGTTGATATTGCTGAAAGAGACAAGAGTACAAGAAAGCAGATGAGGAGCTTTGATCGGAAGAAAGGGATGTCGGTAGGATGCCGCAAGAGCATGGCGATGATTCCGATCAAGACGCCAGATGAAAAAACCAGAACCAGAATCAACCGGGCTACGCTCAGCCATTCCGCGACCAGCCGGGATCGTTCGGCGCCGTGCCAGAATTCTGGCGTAAACCTTGAAAAGGCGAAGATGCTGAACATGGCTTGAAGATAGTAGATTCCGTAGCGCTCGTTGCCTTCAAGTTGGAGCAATCCATAGAACAGCAGGAGCCCAAACGAACCAATCAGAACCAGGGCAGCAAATGGATTTTTACGCGGGTGCGATATCCAGCGAAAGCCCAGGAGACGAATGCCGAGGCCCGCGGTGAATTCGACGGCAAGTGGCCACCACAGAAGTTGAGGGTGTCGGTCAATCGACGACGCTACCAGGTCGGGTGAGTGACGGTAGTCCATGATCGCCCAGGCGCAATAAAAGATAGAGACCGCTAGTGCGATCTGGCCCCAGGACCTTACCTGCCCCAGGCTGTTCCAAAACAGGAGAATTCCCACCGTACCGAGGCAATAGAGAGCTGCCACGGAGTTCATAGGTACAGCCATTGCTGGTAGAAGAAGCAACACGAGTATTCGCGGGGATTGCAAAATCGCAGGAGATTGTTCTATGAGGCAAAGGCCCATGATTGCTGTGATGCAGATCAAACCATGTAGCACCGAATGACCGAGGATGAGATGGCTGAACGGTCCGCCATCTGCGAGCACATCGACTTCAGGAATTTTAAAAAGCAGGGCCCCAGTTACGTATCCGGAGCTATTGTAGGCATCAGTAAAGAGCGAAAAGAGCGATCCGTAAAAGAAGAGTCCAGCGACGGACGCGACTCCCCCGAACTTTCGTCCGGTGGCTTTCACCGACAGGATGGTACCCAGCCCAAAGCAAGAGAGCAGGAGTGCCCAGATAGATGCGCCGCGTGTGATGCGGGCAAAGGCATCGCCCAAATTCAGCCACGAAAAACGAGAAATAACCGCCGCAGGAGCGTACGGGGCAAAATGATAGCGCAGCTCTAGAGCGGTTGCTCCAGGAATTCTTGGCGGTTGGGCACCACTCTCAATATCTGCAGCAATCGAATAGAAAAATTGCGTGTCGACATATATCCAGTTGAATCCTCCATCCGATTTTAAGACCGCGTCTTTTCGAGCCGAGGGATAGAAAAAAACTGCGCAGACAAGAATCGAGAGCGCAACGAGGCTTGCTCCGTAGGGGACGGATTTTTCCTTAAAGCGGCTACGGTCAGTCCATACAAATGGGAGTCCGATAAATATGAGCGCCGTCCAGAGTGCCGGAACCCAGATGAGCGAATAACCCAATCTAAGCCATAGTCCGGCAACGGAAGAGACGAACAGAATGCCGAGCGCTGGCGCAAAGACGATGGCGCTGATGCGGTCACTGGCCGGTACTGCGATGCCGAGGATGCCGTAGCCGGCAATATATGCCATGAAGGAATAACAGAGCAGTCCGAGTGCAGCCCAAGGTCCACTCATAGCAAATACTGCGACAATCCACGGAAGAAAGACGAGCACTATAGCGAAATCGGCGCGGCGATCAGAACCTAAAAACGACCCGAAAGAGCGGATCATTCGATGTGAGCCAGACGTAATCGTGGACATCATTTCAGCATCTACTCCTGGGCTGCCCGTAATCTTTACCAGAGTGAGTGTCAGTGTAGCGCAGCCGTTGAGTCATCGATAGAGTCGCTGTCGGATACGTGGGAAAGTGGTAGTCTTCCATGTTGCCAGTGCCGATGGTCTGTAGCCCGGCGAGGAATGTGGCCATCCGGTGTCGTAGCAGACTTTCCAGCGCTCCGCCAGGGTCTGCATCCGCCCGTTGCTGCAGAGCGGACCTCATTTGCAGGGCTCGCAAAAGTCCCTCATTGGTGCAAGAGTGGAAGAAGTGTCGTGCGCTAAGATCGGAGGCGACAAATCCCTTCGATCGGATTCGAGACCCGCGTACATGAGCTTTTCTTCGCTGATTTGGTCTGTTGCTTAGCTGCTGCGCGGCGACTACAAGCAACCTGATTACGGCAAGTTAATGAGCAACGACGGCCGCGCCGGACGCGACTGCTGCTCTTATGCTCGTCACCGGAAACGCTCTCAAAGAGAGGCTCGGCTGCTCTCATAGATGATCGGAGACCCTTGGCTTCGATATCAAGTATCAGCGCCATGATGGTTTAGCGGGGCGGAGGAGCCAGGGCCTTTGCAACTGCCCGCGCCAATTCATCGGGAACAAATTTGGCCACATCGCCATCGGCCCCCACCCGGTTGGCATGCGACTCGTTGGCCGATCCGGATAACGACGAATGGACAACTACGGGAAAGGCCCGCAACACATCATCTTCCTTCATCTGGCGCGTCAGGGTGAAACCGTCCATCTCCGGCATCTCGCTGATGTCTCGCCACGACGCGTGAAATGCCAGGACCTTACCCTCGGCGCTGGAGATCGGGGTGAAGCTCAGAGCAAAGGTAACGCCGCCCAGGACGAGCTCGGTGGAGCGTTCCCGCGTAGTGCCAGTGGTGAGAGCGCGGAAGATATTGCGAATTCGTTCCGGGTCCTTGTGAAACTGGTGAATCGAGCGTCCCTGCGCATCGCACATCGGCTCCGCGGAGCAGGGGGTTCAGCCGCTTGTGATTGAGGTTCATCGCTTCAATGGCTGCGCGATTCATGTAGAAGATGGCGTTCTCCATCTTTTCGTCCGCTTCGCAAAGCATCTCGAGACTCGATAGGGGTTCGAGAAGCCTTCGGGCATACTCAAGGAGCTTCTCTCTCCAGTGCAGGTCTCTGCTCTTTGGCGGCAACGGTTTCTACCAGCCGACGCAGAATCACCACGCCCTCAGCCTCTTCCGTTTCGATGTTGTGCTGCCAATTGCCTTCAGATCTTTGCAGGAAATTGTTAGATCGATGCTCGTAATACGAGAGCTGCTCTTGAGCAGATGCCGATCAAATAGGCAGATCAGGATTGCCAGCCGCCACCAAGAGCGCTGTAGAGTTGGACGAGAGCGAGGGCTTCGCCCTGCTGTGCACTCACAAGGTTGAGCTGTGCCGCGAACAGGTTTGAATCGTTGGTCAGCACTTCGAGGTACCCGGTGGACCCGCCCTGGTACCGAATACGAGCAAGACGTGTCGAATCCTTTGCGGCCTCGACTAGCTTTTCCTGCTGCTCGCGATAGGCTCGCTGCTTGTTCAAGGCGATGAGGGCATTGGAAACATCGCGGAATGCTCCAGAGATTGTCTTCTGATAGTTGAGAACCATCTCATTCTTGGTTTCCTGCGAAAGCTGAAGCTGCCCTCGAAGCTTGCCGCCTTCGAAGAGAGGTTGAGTCAGAGTGCCCAAGCCGTAGATGGTTTTTCCGGCGGGAACGAAGATTGTTGAGAGGCTGTCGCCACCGACGCCTCCGGCCGCGCTGATTGTCAAGTTTGGAAAGAACTGCGCGCGTGCTACGCCGATTTGCGCGTTGGCGGAAATGAGGGTCGCTTCTGCCTCCTGGATATCCGGCCGCCGCTCAAGCAGCCGCGAAGGCAAGCCGGTGGGAAGGTCCTGCGGCGGAGGTGCAAGCGCATTCGGATCGCGGTGAACGATGGGGCCAGGATTTTCACCAAGCAAAAATGCGATCGCATTCTCTTGTTGCTGAATCTGCTGTTCGAGTTGAGGTAACTCTGAAGTCGCGGCGTAAAGCAGTTGCTCTGACTGGCGCAGGTCCGAGAGTGGAACGGACCCTCCGCTTTCCAGAGTCTTGGTGAGAGCGACGGAGTCCTGTCTTGCCTTGATGGTTGCCTTTGTGATCTCCACCTGGGCATCGAGCGCACGGAGCTGCAGATAAGCGGTCGCCACCTGCTGCACAAGCGTCATTTGTACGGCGCGCTGCGCCCACACTTGCGCCAGCAACTGCGCGCGTGCGGCCTCAGTCTGTTTGCGATAGAGGCCCCAGAAATCCGGCGTCCACGCAGCGGAAACATTGAACGATCCGTCCACCAGCGGACTTGGAAATTGAGAACCGAGGGAAGACGGGAGGGTTGCGCCGATACCTGTTCCCCCGACGGTAATGCTCGGGAATTGCTGCGAACGGGTAATCTTTACCTGCGCTTGCTGCTCGAGGATTCGCTTGGCAGCAATGCGCACGTCGTAGTTGTTCGCGAGGGCCTTGCGGATCAATTCCTGAAGCTCTGGCTCACGATATACGGCGGCCCACTGTTCATCGCCAAGGGTCTCCTTAGCGCCGCTTGAAACTGCGGTATCATCCGCACCACGGTAGGCCGGTGGCGCCGTGACGTTTGGCCGCACATATCTTGGGCCGACATTGCAACCGACAAAAAGTCCGATAGTAGCTGCCAACATGCTTAGTAGCGAAAATCTCGAGAAGGTCTTCATGCCTGGCCTCCTTCTGTGCCGGGCTGCGCCCCGATTGGTACAACCGGTTCGCTCGATGGCGCTCCCGGGCCACATATCGAGTCCATTGTGGTTCCCTTACCCCCTCGTACGAAACGATGCGAAAGGAACTCGACTACGGCAAACGTTACGGGAATAAAGATGAGTCCGAGCATAGTGGAGAGGGTCATGCCTCCGACAACCACCGTACCAAGGATCCGCCGGGAAGCAGCGCCTGATCCGCTCGCTGTCCAGAGCGGCAAGCAGCCGACAATAAAAGCCAGGGCTGTCATGACGATGGGACGAAAGCGCAGACGCGCAGCATCCAACGCTGCATCGCATATGCTTTCGCCGCGCTCGTAGTTCATTTTTGCGAACTCGACTATGAGGATGGCATTCTTTGCGGAGAGTCCGATGAGCATGACGAGCCCGATGGTTGCGAAGATGTCGTTCTCGAAATGACGGGCATGCAGCGCAAGATACGCTCCGAGAATCGCGACGGGTGTGCTGAGCAGAACGCTAAACGGCAACGTCCAGCTTTCATAGAGTGCGGCAAGGATCAGAAAGACGAAGATGAGCGAGAGACCGAAAACGGCCCACGACGGAACTCCCTGTTCGGCTTGCTGTTCCTGGAACGACATGCCGGAATAGTCGAAGCCTGCGCCCGGCGGCATCGTCTCTTTGAATACCTCTTCGAGTGCCTTTCGCACCTGGCCTGAACTGTAGCCGGGCGCTCCGGTAATATTTAGCTGCGCAGCATTGAATTCATTAAATCGATAGATGAATTCGGGGCCGGTGACCTGGCTGACCTTAACAAGTGAGTTGAGCGGAACTTGGCTGCCGTTGGCACTGCGCACGTAGAACTGATCGATGTTCGCGATGTTTGTTCTCGATGTACCTTCCGCCTCGACGTAGGTTTGCCATTGGCGGCCGAAACGATTGAAGTAGTTGACGAGATAGCCGCCCATAAACGTTTGCATGGTTGTGTAGATGTTGGTGAGATCTACCTGCTGCTGGAGGGCCTTTTCCTTGTCCACATCGACGTAGAGCTGAGGCACCGCCGGTTGATACGACGGAATGGCAGCAGCGATCTCGGGTCGTTTCGAAATCGCGCCGAGAAATGCAAATACATTCTTCGTGAGAGTCGTGGGATCGTCCGATCCAGAACGGTCTTCGAGAATCATGGTGACGCCGCCGGAAGTTCCGATACCGGGGATCGACGGAGGGGGAAATGCGAAGGCGATGCCATCAGGATTGCCCGCGAGTTGCTTTTGCAAATTGCTTTGAATGTACTCCAACTGCTCCTGTTTGGTTTTGCGGACAGCCCAGGGCTTGAGATTCACGAAGAAAAATCCAGCGTTCGTGCTCTGTACCTGCGTGAGAAGCGAGAAGTTGGTGACAGCGATAACGCCTTCTATCCCCGGGGTCTTGAGCAATGCGCTGGTTATTTTCTGCTGGGCGGCGTCCGTACGCTGCGCCGAGGCGCCGTCAGGAAGCTGCAAAGCGAGGAACATGTATCCCTGGTCTTCCGTGGGAATGAAACCGCCTGGAAGACTACTGCCCAGGTAAACAGCCACAACGCCAACCAATACAAGTGCGAGCATCGCAAAGGCAGACTTGTGAATGAGAATGCGCGAAGTGCCAACGAACGCGTCGGTGTTTCGTCGGAAGAACTTATTGAAGAGCGCGAATCCCCTGCCGAGTAATCCCGGCTTGCGTCCTTCCTCTCGAGGCTTGAGAAGAAGCGATGCGAGTGCCGGGGACAAAGTGAGGGCATTGAAAGCGGAGATCAGAACTGAAATCGCAATCGTCACGGCGAACTGCTGATACATGCGACCAGTAATGCCGGGAATTGCCGCAGTGGGAATAAAGACCGCGGCAAGGATGAGGGCAATGGCAACTACCGGCCCGCCAACCTCTTCCATCGCTTTCTCGGTCGCGGAGTTGGGGTCCATACCCTCATCGATATGGTGCTCAACTGCCTCAACCACGATGATGGCGTCGTCAACCACGAGGCCAATGGCGAGCACGAGTCCGAAGAGCGAGAGGGTGTTGATCGAGAAACCGAGCGCGGGAAAAATGACGAACGTGCCAATGAGAGAGACTGGAACCGCCAGCAACGGGATGAGAGTGGCACGCCATCCTTGGAGAAAGATGAAAACGACGATCACGACAAGTCCGAGCGCCTCAAGAAGCGTGTACACGATCTCGCGAATGCCAGCCGTCACGGCCTTCGTGGTATCGAGAGGGACACTGTACGTAATGCTTGGTGGGAAGGTGGCTGAGAGTTCCTTGATGCGTTTACTTACAGCAGCCGCAGTTTCTACTGCGTTTGATCCCGGCAACTGATAGATGGCCATGACGCCTGCAGGCGCCTGGTTGTAGCGGCCCGAGATTCCGTAGGCCTGATCGCCAAGCTCGACGCGCGCAACATCTTTCAGATGAAGAATCGACCCATCGGGATTGGCGCGAAGGATGATGTTGCCAAACTCTTCAGGCTTGACAAGGCGGCCCTGCGTTCGAACCGTGTACGTGAACTGCTGCCCCTGCGGAATCGGCTCTCCGCCAATTTGGCCGGCAGGATTGACGTTGTTCTGAGTCTGGATGGCCGAGATCACGTCAGTTGCAGTGACTCCGAGCTTGGCAAGTTTATCGGGCTGTACCCAAACGCGCAGTGCGTACTGTCCGCCGAATGTCTGCACACGTGAAACGCCCTTCACGCGTGCGATCTGATCCTGGAGGTTGATGATGGCGTAATTGGTGAGAAAGTCCTGGCTCAGCTTGCCGCCCGGAGAACTGATGGCGATGAGCATGAGCGGCGAGGTGAGAGCCTTCTGCACCGTGAGGCCCGCACTCGTCACCTGTGCGGGAAGTTGCGACTGAGCTTGGTCTACGCGAAGCTGCGCGAGGACTTGGTCAATGTTGGGATCGGTCTTGACATCGAAGTCCACAAACAACTGGACCACGCCGTTGTTCGCGCTGACGGAGTTCATGTAGATCATGTTGTCGACGCCATTCATCTGTTGCTCGATCGGCGTGGACACAGCTTGGCTGACGGTCTTAGCGTCGGCGCCAGGGTAGGTCGCGGTAACGAGGATTTCGGGCGGAACGATATTGGGATATTGCGAGATCGGAAGCGTGAGCATCGACACGACACCGATAACCACGGTGAGAATGGCGATGACGATCGCCACGATAGGACGACGGATGAAGAATTTTGACATGAGTTACCTGCCCGCCTGTTGTGCTGTCGGCGAAGCCCCAGCGCGTGGCTCAGAAGGTTGCGGGCTGATGGGCGCACCTTCGCGGAGCTTTTGGAGGTTATCGACAATGACGAGAGCACCGCCTGGAAGGCCGCCTTCAACAACCCAGTTGTCACCATATTGCGGACCAAGCTTCACGGTATTCACATGAACCGTGTTGTTAGCGGCGACGGTATATACCTGCTGCTGACCTTGAAATTCGGTTACCGCTATCTGCGGGATTACAACGGCATCATGAATCGTTTGAGTTTCGGCTCTCACGCGGCCGAACTGTCCCGGACGGAGGATATTTCCCGGATTCGGAAAGGATGCAGCGATGCGAATCGCTCCCGTCTGCGAATTCAGCTGGCGATCCACAAAAACCACGCGACCCTTTTGCGGGTAGACGTCGCCATTCGAAAGTGTCAAGGTCAGAGGAATCTTCGAAGCTCCATGAAGCAGGTCGTTGCTCCCCGCGCCGGCACGCCTTGTCAACGCAAGATACTCGCTGTCGCTGATCGAGAAATAGACCTTGATGGGGTCAAGTTGCGAGACCGAAGTCAATACAGATTGCGTGCTGACAAGGTTCCCCACTTGAGTTGTCGCCTGACCCGCCACGCCGGTGATTAACGACCGGACTTGAGTGAACCCAAGATTGAGTTTGGCGGTCGCCACCGCCGCCTCTGCCGTTGTGACAGCCGCTTCTGCTTGTGCCTTCTGCTGGATTTCGTTATCAAGCTGGCTCCTGGCGATTGCACGAGCCTCAGCCAGTGGCGTATCACGGTTCACGTTAATTTGGGCGAGGGCGAGCTGCGCCTGCGCTTGTCCGAGTTGTCCTTGCGCCTGCTGAAGCGCGGCCTCAAAGGGACGCGGATCGATTTCGAAGAGGACCTGGCCCTGCTGGACCTGCGAACCCTCGCGGTAATCCTGGCGGATCAGATACCCATTTGCTTGAGGCTGAATCTGCGCATTGACGTAGCCATCGAGCGTGCCAACCCATTCACCGGTCACGGGTACATCGGCCTGCTGAGCTTTGACAACCGCCACCTTCATTGGCGGTGGCGCGCCAGTTGATGCGGCGCTTGCACCTTTGTCGCAACCCGCAAGTAAGTTTGCGCCAACAAGTAGCAAACCAAGAAAAGCGGTTGTGATCGCAGCATTTAGAGAGATTGCACTGGCTTTGTGTCGTTGCCGCACAGTCATACCCAGTCTCCGTTCAAGCGTGAATTGTTCTCTGCGAGGGGTCGTTCGCGCCGCAAGAACACGTATGCATGTCCAGCTTTGATGAGGCAGTTAGGACGGCGGATTCACAAAGTCAGCCTGCTCGCAATGTCGTATCGCTGGTTCATGGTCAGTCGATAGATTGTTTCAAAGATTCAGCGAACTTATTTGCGCCTAGAGGGGCCTGAGCTGCATCGGCGCCGAGGTTTGCCGATTTCGTTCAGCTGTTGGCATATCCCTATCCAAGGTACTTTGGAGACCAGGCGAAGGGAATCTTGTTCATCGCTGTCGACCTTCAAGGAGCGGAATCGCTCACAGGTACGTCGGGAATGAAAAGCCGAATTTACGGCGACCAATAGTGATTCAATAGTGAGCAGATAGCGAATCTGGTACATGTGAATTGGAATTGGGATGCTTCTCCCTTGATGCAGAGAGCTGAGAGACAAACAGAAATCGCGAAACAAGAGCAGTTTGCCAACGCTGGCGTCATCAAGTATCAGTTGAGCACTTCGCCACGATCCACAAGGAACTTCCTCGGGCTGAAATGCCGCTGCTCAGAGAAAAGATCCGAGGGATCTACATGCCATGGATGAGAACTGAGAAGTTGGCCAGTGTTTACGAATCCAGTCTACATGGACGTAAAACCACCTGCTGGACGTGTCGTTAGCAAGTAGAAATGTCCCCTTTTCGTAGCAAATGAAATATCCGATTCATAAGCTAGTAGCCGTAGAGGCGGTAGGAAAGAGCGAATCCCGCGTTGTATATTAGGGATTTGCAAGTTGGGGGAAAGTCTATTTTTGGACGTTCCTTGCAATGTCTTTTCCACGGCCTTGATTTGTTTTATGCTCAGCGGCGTCAGGAGCTTTCCTTCGGCGCTGTAGTGTTCGATGCGATGTCCTGCGATCATGAGGGTCAAGGTCATGTCCAGGTGCTGATGGATGATCGCATTGCACCCGGCCAGAGTATGGCGCCAGTGAGGGCGCTCGCGCTGCATGATCAGGTTATGAAAGCGTGCGGTGTTGTCCCGATCGACGGTGCGCTCGAATCGTTGCTTGAACACCATTTCCCGATTCCTGTGCCGGCAGGATATAAATTCCGTTTCTCGCTGCGCTGCCGGGGCTGTGAAGCGCCGGTTGAACTCGGCGATGTAGTACTCATTTGGAAACTTGTTGGCCCCTTCTAGGGTTCGGATCCCAGTCGCAACTCCTGCGGCAGCCGTCCCTGCCAGGTGGAGAAGTTGCGTTCCGAGCGGCCCCGCGCCTGCGGAAAGTAAGCCGGAATCATATGCACTTCGAGCTCATTCATGGCGCGGCCCACACTGCGTGAGGCGCTCATAATCGACCTTGCCGCCGCTCTTCGGCTTCAGCCAGAAATAGGCTCGACGGTCGGAATAGAGCGAGCAGAACAACCCTTCTGCTCGATCACTGCCCGTAGCGCTGCTTACACCCATCGATCTAGCCTTTTCGTTGTAAACGGAACAGGGAATTATGACCACGTATCAGGGAAGTGTATTTCCCTGTCGAATCCCTGTGCCGTTCAGTTCCTCCTCTTGACCATCGGAAAGGAGCCGGAATACTTTTGGGACGCTCACGCTATATCGGCACTCGAACGATCGCTGGATTATGGAACGGAAGAGCGTCTTAGTTCCTCAATGCTGAGACTGGATGCTGGAGGAATTCCTGAAAGATCCGTGACAAGCAAAGGCGAGCAGTGCCGCAAATCCTGCCAGAACCGCGTTTGCATTGAAGATTTGATTGTAGCCATAGTGAACGACAGCCAGGCCTGTTAGTGCTGCGGAACCGGCCTGGGAGAGCGCCCCAACGATGTTCTGTACCGCTGACGCTGTGCTGCGATCTACCTCAGGCACGCGGCTCATCAGCATGCCATAGAAGCCTGGTCCGGTAGTAAATTGCACAGCTGTGTAGGCAAGATACCACCCAACCGCAAACGGCGCACTGTGGCTCAGGCGTAGCGCAAACAAGGTGACGCCGGCGATCAGCTGCGCGCAGATGATGCCTGCGATCGAACCGGCTCTGCGGTAAAGGAGCGGCGCAATCAGGACTGCGCAGAACTGCGCGAGCTGCGAAGCTGAAAAGATTAACCCTACATGCTGGAGAGACATGTCAAGCTGCTTCTGAAAGAAGACCGACGCGAATGGAATGAAGGAACCGGTGACAACGCTCCAAATGGCGAAGGATGGCAGGAAGCGAATGAGAAATGGATGGAAGAGCAGTCGATTTTGACGCTCAGCCTTTGCGGGGAGACCGAGTTTAAGGATTGAAATCGGCCACACGCCGAGCATCGCAATTATGGAAGCGGCGATGAGAAGAAGCCGCATTCCATCCGAAGCATTATGTACGCCATGTACGTGCAACGCCAATTGAGGGAATGATCCGCCAACCAGACCTGCGAGGGTTCCGGTTCCAATTCCTGTGGCGAAGATAATGCTGAATGCGAAGACGCGATTGCGTTCTGTCGTCAGGTTGGCGACCGTTGGCGAAAAACACACGGGCCAGCTACTTAATGCGACACCCGCGAGAAATGCGAGACCAATCTGCGCCGGCATCCACAGGAACGCGGTGCGGCAGATGGAGATGATGGGCGACGCAATGAAGCAGAAGAGCAACAATTTCTGCAATCCAACGCGCTGAGCCAGGATGCCCACGGGGATGGTTCCGAGCACATTGCCCATCATGAGTGCTCCGCCAATGATGCCCATAGTGCGTTCGTCGAATCTGATATTCAGCAGAAACAGATTGAACAGAAAGAAATAGAGCCCGACACCGAAATCGAAGAAGAACGCTGCGACGAAGAACGTCCAGAACTGACGGCTGAGGGTATCGATGGACCAGTGCGAACGGAGCCGCGCCACAAATCCGGAGCCCTTGACGGGGAGAAGATCTGCGCAACCGACAGAGGAATCCACTAGCAGCCTCTCTCCGCAAGCTGGGAAAGTCGCTCGATCGCCCAATTCAGGTCGGTGTAGCGAAGCTCGAGCGCGCCATCATCCAGAAGGTGATCGATCATCGTCTTCTGCACCTTCATTGTTGCCGGCATGCTGAACAACACTTGCTGCATCGAGTACCTCGCGACGTTAGTAGGAAACTCGACAAGTTCCTGGCGCTTCACATTGTGCCTGTTGATGTAGACGACGCAGTTGATGTGCGATGTGAAGGAAACGGAGATACTCCGGAGCGGCTGAATGTTCAGCTCGATCGAAGGTTTTCCAATCTGAGCTCTCTGAACGATTTCCTCTCCAGTCAGTTCGGAGAAGAGTTCCATTGCAGAAGGCCTGAAGCGGGCCTGGTTGCAGTTGCCCACAACTAGCCGATCGGTTCGATTGTTGACAAGATAGCTGGCGTCATCGGTGACGTAAGTCCAACCCGCGCGAGCACAAGCATAGGAAAGGGAAGATTTTCCCGCACCTGAGTCTCCGCAGAGGAGGATGCCGCAGCCTTCATGCTCCACGCAAGCCGCATGAATCGCCGTTGCGTACGAAGTGGCAAGAATACAGAGTGCCGTCGATTCAAGAAAGAAATAACGCAGATATCCACGGTGAGCGACGGCCGCTTCAGTTAACCAAATACAAGCAAACCTCTGCGAGAAATCGACCACGGAAAAATTCTCTGAGTCGGCAACGTTGGAGGCAATATATTGTTGCACTCTGGAGACAGGAGTGGGCGGGCACCCCGATGAACGCCCTTTCGTGACGCCGACACGGACGCGAATGGGTCGAGTATCGAAAAGCTGGACGAAGCCCTGCCAACTGGCGGCTGCCGAATTCAACACCTCCTCGCTGTTGGTCTCGATTTGCAGCGGAAAACCAAGAGGATAAAAGGTCTCGCGCAGCGGCATCTTGAATTGCGCAAAAGCGGGATCGCCGAACTGAATCGGCTCTGATCGGGCGCATGCGCCTCGTATTTCTTCAATGGTCAGCATGATCGTGAAGTGCCTTGAAGGAATTAGTCTCTTTCTCAGAACTGAAACTTCAGAGCGAGTTGAATGATGCGAGGGTTGGTCGCCGTTGAGGTGATCACACCAAAGGCTGGACCCGCGCTGACATTGTTCATGGGATTGCCGAAATTTGTTGTATTGGTGAGATTGAAGAACTCGCCGCGGATATGGAGGAAGCGGCCCTCGGTAATCGGGATCACCCGCTCCACGGCCATATCGATGTTGCGCTGTCCCGGCCCACGGACAAGACCCTCGCCGCTATCACCGAAATCGGTGTCGCCAGGCCCGGTTCCATTCGGCGCTTCAGGAGCCGAGATGAACGCAGCGGGATTGAGATAGGTACTCAATACGCGCGAGTACATCGAGCCGGAAGTCGTTGGCTTTATTCCGCTAGCAAGCTGGGCGCGATTCTCGAAGGGAAAGTTGCCGTAAACGGCGCCTGCATTGTCATCGAGAATCGTGATGGGCGTGCCGCTCTGCGCCACAGCGAGCGCGGACACCTGCCAATCCCCGACAATGCGGGACATCACCCTTGGTAGACGATGTGCGAAGGAGGTGTTGTAAACAAGGCTCAATACGGCTCTATGGGTGCGGTCGAAATCTGTCGGGCCATACGCCTGCCTGAAGTTGGTCTGATCATTGGTGATCAGATGAGTCTCAAACACTTCGCTCCCAGAAGATCCGCTGGTTTGATCGAGGTTTCGTGACCATGTGTAGCTACCCAGGAATTCCAGACCATAGCTCAGACGCTTGGTAAGGCTAGATTGCAGTGAGTTGTAGTTCGCGTTGAACGATGATTCGCAGAGAAGAGAACCCGGACTGATTCCCGCATAGGGCACACGCTGGACAACATTTGCCGCGGAATTCGTTGTTTCCCCGTTCACCGGGTTGGTTGGGCTGGCGAGAAGTGACTGGTTGAATTCAAGGCAGCCCGCCTCGTGCAAGGACCGGGTGCCAACGTATCCGACCTCAAGCAGATAGTCACGGGCGAAGGCGATTTGTGCGTTGAGGTTGTACTCCGCTGTGTAAGGATCGACCATTGTCCTTGAAATTGCTGTCAGACTCGGGCCACCACCTGGAATGCGCGGCACAAACATGGGGTAAGAATTGTCGGGCGGCAACTGCGGAACGAATGGCTGCTGGAGTGTTGCTCCTCCGTTCGATGAGCCTGAAAAGAATTGAAAGACAGAGAACGGCTCTACTGCCAGCAACTGCTCCGCAAGCCCCGCGGAGAGCCTGTCAAAATAGAGGCCATACCCGCCGCGGAGAAGTACAGTTGGACGATCGGTGAGACGCAGGACAAAACCGATACGAGGCTGAACGTCCACGTGACGCGTTGGAAAGAGCCCGGGGATGGAGGATTTCAAAACTCCGTCCGGAATCTGGCCTTTGAAATTCGAAGGGACGACAAAGCCGCTTAGAGTGCCATCAGGTGGCGCCGGCTTGGTTGCAATGGAAGGATCAAACGTAACAAGCCTGCCGTTGATGTCGGAAGGCGCGCCGAATATCTCGTAGCGAAGACCCGCATTGAGCACCAGACGAATCGAGAGCTTTACGTCATCCTGCAGGAACGTTGCGAAATCGATGTAGCGCTCGTCTTTCCGAAAGAGACCGGAACTGCCGTTGCTGAGAGTGACATTGCTGCTTCCGATCGGGCTCCCGTTTTGAGCAGCACTCTGGCCCAGAAGGAAATCACTGAACGTACGAATGTCGAGAAGTCCGTCTGTCGAGAACGGTGCATTCACGTCCACCTGGTGTCTCTTTACTTCTGCACCGAAGCGCAACGCGTGGTTGCGTCGAGTGAGCGAAAGGGTATCCTGCCAGATAAAGCTGTTGGTCACTTGCCACTGGAATGGAGTGCCCGCATCCCCGACAGTAAACAGACCGTCGATCGTGAGTCCGGGAGCAGGAATCCTTCCACCGGAAGTTCCAATGGGCGACTGCGTACCGAGGTCCGAAGCAAGAATGGGATTCGCAACCGCGGAGTCTCCATCGAATCGCATGAAGCCGAATCGGGCGATGTTTACCATCCGGGGATTGATAACGTGGGTGTCGGCGAGAACCAGCATCGTATTCTGATCGAGTTCAGTAGTGCCCCAGCCAGGAACCGTCGCGGCGTTCGGAGAGAATGGTTCGGCGGTTGGCGCGTGCGAATAGAAAAACCTGGCGGAAAACTGGTTCTTATCTGAAATCTTCTGATCGATATTCAGCGTGAACTGGTCTTCGTTGTAGGAAGCGGGTGTTGCGAAGGTCGACTCGCCAATCGGCATTTGACCCGGACCGTTGGACGGAAGCAATATCTGCGGGCTGGGAACGGCGAATTGGCCATTGGGAAACTTGAAATTGAGCAATGCCAGCGCTACGGGACTCATATTGGATCCATCGCAAGCAACCTGGGCACCGCCTGCGGATGTGGGATAGGCGCAGAACTGCGCACCGAGAGTTTGCGCGGACCTGTCTGAGGTAAGCTGCGGCAAATTGACGGTGACTTGGTCGCCTTCTCCGTTGCTCGCGCGCAATCCCTGATAGGCACCGAAGAAGAACAAACGGTCGCGCAGGATCGGGCCGCCAATCGCGCCTCCAAACTGATTCTGCTTCAGAACTGGACGTGGCTGGTTAGTCAGCTTCGAGAAGAAGTTATTTGCATTGAAAATGTCGTTGCGGAGAAATTCCCAAGCAGTCCCGTGGTAACTCGTTGTGCCGGTCTTGCTCACGACATCGACATTTGCGCCCGTTCCTCTCCCGTAACTCGAATCGTAGTTGCCGGTCTGTACCTTGAATTCCTGAAGCGTGTCGGGGGCAGGAGCCGCTACTCCGACCTCCTCGCCGTCATTTTCAGCCGAATTCTGCGAGAGATTGTTGGCGTCGATGCCATTGAACTGAATGTTATTGCCGGTGGTCTTGTTGCCGTTCGCGGTCACGTCCTGTGTTCCTCTGCCCAGCGCGCTTGCGTTTGGCAGTTCGACCACGACTCCGGGAGAAAGCGATAGGATCTGCGTGTAGTTCCGATTGGAAAGTGGGAGGGCTGCAATAGTCTGCTGGTCAACGGCCCGCCCGAGGGTCGAGCTTTCGGTTTGGGCCAGCTCAGTACTCGGTTGTACGTAAATGCTGGCTCCCACGCTTGCAACGGACAGGTGGAAATCGATGACGCTGGTCTCGCCGACTACGACGATTACGGCATGTGCGGTCTTATCGGCAAATCCAGCCGACTTAATCGTAACTGGTGTATGCGCCGGGCGCGAGAAGAGGAAACGTGAATGCACCAGTGGAATTCGTCGACGATGAACGTGTGCCGTCAGTCGCCTCACTCACAAGGGTCGCTGTCGCATTCCGAATGACTGACCCTGTGGCATCGTATACCGTTCCTCTCATTGCACCCGTGCCCGGCGCCTGCGCCAGCACCGTGCTCATGAGTAGGCCAGTGGCTGCGATGGCAAATGCGCTGCGGCGCAGAATTGTGTATTCCATGTCAGTCCTTTCGGCAGAAGAGTGCGTTGGCGGCCACGTCGTTCATCTGTCCCGCTGTTCATCAAGGATTCAGAAAACGAAGAATGTCGCGCTCATCTTGTTGGGTCAGTGAGGCGCGCACTCGCATGTGTCGCAGGATCGTTTCCGATATTCGCGAAGAAAAGCCCTGTGGAGCTTCATGACAGCGAGAACAGTTCTGCTTGAACTTCCTCTCTCCTTCGCTCTGTTGGATCGCGGAGTCGTTTGCCAGTCTGTGGTTCTTCGTGTCGGGTTGACGGTCTTTCGACTGCGATTGCGCAGCGGAAAATGCCGGCAGGGCCACAAGAATTCCGAGGACAGGAATCAATGCTAGGCTGACTTTAGAACTGAATGAATGCATGTTTATTTGCCTTTCCAGGTCGGAAATAGGAATCGGTATACGATCCCGGTCTCCCACACATTGCTGTTGCCTGTGGAGGCGAACTGGCGCGAATAGCTGGTGTTGATCCTGATTTCATGCGGAAAATGATAGTTGAGACCGAAATCCACACGGTTCGTGTCTACCGAGGGAAGTCCATCACTGGAGTCGGGGCTGCTGCGAAATGTTTGTTGCCATCGGACGACGGGCTCAAATCCTCGTCGAAATGAATTTGCATCCGGCGGATCCGACAAGATGGAATTCACTTTCCATCCAATACCCCTGCGAATGCTGGCCGTGCGCGTACTCTGAACGAAACTTGATCAGGGAGTCCGCTGGCTCCCACCATAGGTGCGCCCCAACAAAATTCTGGTGCTGGCCTTGCAGCAGGCGTCCGTATGAAGCACCGATTTCCAGGAATGCCTGGGGGAAATAGAGATCCGCTCTTCCTCCCGAGGAGCGCTCAGAGTTGAACTGCTCGTTTGTGCTGGCGGCTGAGAAGTATCCGGCATAGTCGATGCGAGACATTGTGTGTGGCATAAGCGGAGCCCCGCAACATGCCCCCAACGCTTGACCCGGTGCCCATGGTTCCGAGAGGGAAGATGAGGGGAGCGCTCTCGAAATTGCTGATCCAGATCGGGGTGAGTCTTTCGTTATATGTCCCGAACGGCGTTAGAAACTCTCCGCCGACCACCGTGAGATGCGGAGTGGCGAGGTAATCCAACTGCAAGTAAGAAAGACCCAGGAAGGAGGAGCTCGTATATCCTGTTTGGCCATTGCCTTTCGGGAAATACGAATTTAGGATGGTTGCGCGGCTCTCGACCAACAACCTTGCGTCCCAGCGGCGCAGCCAGCAACGGCGAGATCACCGGAATATATGTGGTGTTTCCACCGTTGGTGCTGGTGATGAAGCCGACACCTCCGGAAATCAGGGGCGTGTCCTGAGCTGAAAGAATCGGGACCATCCAGAGCAGAGCCGCCAGCACAGCGCGAACAGAACTGGCTCTGAATCGAGCGCCGACAGTGTGGTGCATGCTTAGCAACATGTGTTCACGTTAGCGCTGAGTGAACGTTGTTGTGTCAGTGGAGAGTCTTCGCTTTGTAAGTGGAATGTCACAGTGACTGAAGCAATTTGTTTCAAGCGCTCTCAGTTCTCTGGAAGAGGTGATCGCTCGAATGTTGCGATTCTTTACGCAGATCGCCATAGCCGCGACAAAATCATGACAATCCCCTTACACATGCATGACACGCGGCATACGATGACTCGATAGCTTGAGCATAGTCGTTGACTGATCGGGCAATTCCTCTTTCTGGAGTCATCATGTTGATCAATATGCCAAGTGTGTTGAGGGCAGACCAAAACGAGCCACGTGGACGAATCAAATCCCGAAAGTATCCGGACCTGCCGCTCCGAGTCATTGGAACCGCACTGCTCACAATTGGCGTGTGCGCCTCTTCTGCATCACCCGCAAACCCTCGCCGCATTGAAATAACGGCAAGACGATTTGCATTTGAACCCGCCGAGATCACGGTAAAGAAAGGAGAGGCGATCGATCTTGTGTTGACGAGTGCCGATGTTACTCATGGAGTCCGCATACGCGAGCTGAGTCTCGATCTCCGCACAGGAAAAGGAAAGACGGCGGAGGAGACTATCACTCCCGACAAGCTCGGAACCTTTGTCGGACACTGTTCAGTATTTTGCGGCTCGGGCCACGGTCAAATGACGCTGACCATTCACGTGGTGGCGTAACGATGCGAAGGAAGGTATTGCCGGCTGCGCTTGCCTTTGTGCTGGGATTGATCCTCGCACCGATGTTGATCGCGCTGCATGGCATTAAGGCGGATCGACCCAGCACATTGGAGACTCGCATGATGTGGAGAGCGAAACGTTCTGTGTTCATTGGGAACAGGCAGCAGAAAAACCCGCTGGTCGCAACTCCTGAGAATTTGGCAGACGGGAAAGAAGCCTTCTCGCACTATTGCGTCGCCTGCCACGGAATGGATGGACAAAACTCGGGCGTCCCGTTCGCCGACAGGATGTCACCGCCGGTGCCGTCGCTCGCCTCGCCGGGAGTTCAAAGCTACACCGACGGTCAACTGAAGTGGGTGATCGACAACGGCATCTGGCCTTCGGGGATGCCAGGCTCCAAGGGAATGCTCAGCGACGATGAAATCTGGTCGATTGTGATCTATTTGCGGCACCTTCCGCCTGCAGGCAGCTTGGGCGAACCGGAGATGTATAGCCACTAAAGCCTTATGAACATTGGACCGCTCCAAATCGAGAGACAAGCAGCGAGCCCGGTCGTTCCGGCTTAAGCAGGCCGTGCTTGCCAGCTTCCACGAGCCTTCGCCTTCCGATGCGCGCCCGCCTGGGCGAGTTCGGCGCACGCGATTGGGAGCGTGCCAAATACTGGCTTGATGTCAGTGGCCTCGCTCTCTACTTCCTTGATCGACTGATTGCGTTGGATCTGCAGACGTGTGTACCCGCGACTTTCCTGAAGCAGCTTCAGGATGATCTCGCAAACAACCGCGAACGAACGGTGTCCCTCTTTGCGGAGGCTGTGGAACTCGCTCGGGGATTGAAGCAGCGGAAGATCGAATGCGCCGTGCTGAAAGGAATCACGTTGCCTTCTGAATCCGTTCCAGATTTCGCGTTGCGAAACCAGATGGATCTTGATTTTCTGATTCGTGAGTCAGATGCGAATGCGACAAAAGAGTTTCTTGGGGAGCGAGGATACTCCCTGGATGCAGTGAGTGGCTCTACATGGGAGTTCAAGACGGGACCGTCGGGAACGTCATCGCTCAAGAATCTCTATCAGGTACGCCCCGAGCGTGCGGTCGAGGTACATTTGTTCGCCAACGCCATCGCTGCATCGAGTTCGGATCGGTTCGACGAGAGCGCATTGGCACACCATTCATGGCCAACAAATCCCTGCTCTCTCCCCTGCAGATCTTTTCGTTTTACAAGGACAGCACTTATTCAAGCACATGTGCGGAGAGCATACGCGGGCGTCGTGGGTTCTGGAGTATTGGAGACACGTCTGTGCACGCCGAAATGACGCTGCATTCTGGAGCGAAGTCGAGTCGATTGCCGTGCAGGAGCCTGGAGCGAACACTGCGATTGGCGCCGCAACTCTGCTTGCTTCGCTCGTGTTTGGCCCATTTGCACCGCAGGAATTGTCGCGCTGGACAATGGACCAACTTCCACCCGCAATTTGCCTTTGGATTCATCTGTACGGACTCCGCGTGCTGCTGTCGGACACACCAGGGAGCAAACTCTATCTCCTGCTGCGCAAGGAATTGAATCCAGCGTCACCGGCGGAACACGTGGCACGGAGGCGGCTGATTTTTCCGATGCACTGGCCGCAGCGGATTACTCGCGCCGCAGACGACGAAGGGCCTGGCGGCGAAGCTGCGCCGCTACCGAGTGCAGACGCAATTCGTAATTCGACGGCTCCGCTTCCATGTCGCCGAGGGGGTCGGCCTGGCTATCGAATCGCTTCGCTGGCAGCGGCGGGTCGCAGGTGGGTCGCAATGAGCGCGTGCATCAGTAAGTCCATCTCTTCGGACGCTGTTCTTGGCAACTGTGGCAGGTTGTAGTGCGCTTGCACGATATCTTCCCGCCCAAGACGCTCCCAACTCCATCGACCACCTCAACACCTGACTCCGACACGATCAATCGTGCTCTCGGATCTGAGGATTCTGCGGTTGGAAGGATTCCATCTCAAGTTTCGCTTTCGGCTTCTCAGATCATCTCGATTCTCCAGGAAAGACCCGAAGTGGTAGTGGAGCTGAAGGATCTGATGGCCCAGACGCAGCAAGGAGAGATTGCTGTTCAGCCGGATTCCATTACGGATGAGATGCTGTACAGCCAGATCGTATCCAACAAGGATCTGCGCCAGAACATCTCGATGTTCTTGAGAGCTCGAGGATATGTGAACGATGATGACCTGCAGCGCGAAGCGGCAACCAACCAAAGCATCCTTGATCGACAACCTTCGATGGCCTCCCAGCGGTCAACTACCGGCGGTCAGAGTGACAGAATCGTTCCCAACGCGCCCGTTGGCGCAGCGGCTCTTCCAAACCTTTCGCCGGAACAAATGTCCGCTTCCTCGACTCAGATTGTGCCGCAGCGCTATGAGACCAAAACACCTTCCGCACCTGAGCGGGAGCCACGCGCCACCACTAACAATCCGACGGTTCTGCACCGCCCGGCTCCGTATAACCTGAATTCGCTACGAGATCTCTATACGCAGATTTCCGATTCTCCGGATCAGCTCAAGCGCTTTGGATCGGAAATATTCGTTCGCCGCGATCGGGCTGTTTCCTCATTGGTTCCTTTGGATGTGCCAATTGGTCCGGATTACGTTGTAGGGCCTGGTGACAATCTCACCATCGACCTGTGGGGCGGAGTCTCGCAAACACTTTCGCGCGCAGTGGGGCCTGATGGACATTTGAGTCTTCCCGAGGCGGGAGATATTCAGATCGCTGGCCTAACGCTGGAGAAGGCTCAGGGCCTTATCCAGGAAGCACTGAAGAAACAGTATCGAAACGTACAGCGTATCGGTAACGTTGGCGAAGATGCGGACCATCCGCGTTTACGTCGTAGGCGATGTACAGAGACCCGGCGCATACGAAATTAGTTCGCTTGCCTCTCCGTTAAGTGCGCTTGTTGCGGCCGGGGGGCCGACGTCTGTTGGCTCCTTACGAATCATCAAGCACTATCGTGGAACACAACTTCTCGGCACGATCGATCTCTACGATTTTCTTCTGCGTGGCGTTCGAGACACTGACGACCGGCTGCAAGCCGGTGACACGCTCGTTGTGCCCACTGCTGGCGCTCAGGTGTCGTTGTGGGGAGCGGTGAAGCGGCCCGCCATCTATGAGCTCAAGGATGAGACCAATCTCGCCTCGCTGCTCGAAGACGCGGGCGGAGTCACGGCTGCGGCTTCTCTTTCGCACATCGCGATTGAACGAATCGACGCGAACGAGCAGCGCGAGACGATCAGCATCGGCTCGTCCGTCAATGATCAAAATGCCCTTTCCGCATTTGAGGTCAGGGACGGTGATCGGATTCACGTCGCCCCCATCGCGCCATATAGCGAGCGTGTCATCTACCTTGAAGGGCACGTTGTGCGTCCCGGACGGCATCCCTTTCGTGACGGGATGCGCATAAGTGATGTCCTGCAAAGTTATCAGGACCTGTTGCCCGAACCGGCGGCACGTGCCGAGATTGTTCGCCTTGTTCCGCCCGACCTGCATGTAGTGACCATCGAATTCAATCTTCCTGACGCGCTGATTGGGAATGGCAACGTCTACTTGCAGCCGTTCGATACCATTCGCGTTCTTGGCCGATACGAGCTGGACGCACCCAAAGTGGAGATCCGCGGAGAAGTGCTGCGGCCCGGCTCGTATCCACTCTCGGAAGGAATGACGGCGGCCCAACTCGTGCGCATGGCGGGCGGCTTCAAGCGGGATGCCCTGCTCGAAAGGGCAGACCTCATCAGTTATCACGTTGTGAACGGTACTAAGGTGGAAATCCAACGTGCAGACCTGCGTATCGGCGAAGCGGTAGATGGCGGCAATGCTACCGCTGACCGCGACTTGAAGTCGGGCGATGTTCTCACCATTCACCAGATCACCGGATGGAATGATATCGGCGCCTCGATCACCATCGAGGGCGAGGTCGCGCATCCGGGCAGCTATGGCTTTCAGGAGGGCGAGCGGCTGAGCGATGTGCTTCGTCGAGCCGGCGGCTTTCGGGAGACCGCTTATCCATCCGGCGCAGTCATGGTTCGCGACCAGGTTCGTGAACTCGAAGAGAAGAGTCGTGTCGAACTAATCCGGCAAATCGAAACCAGCGCTGCCGCGGCACGCTCTGTCTTCGAACATCACGACGGCCGACCAGTCCGGCCAGGCGCAGATGATCCAGCAGCAACAGGAGCAGATCTTGTCGCGGCTCAAGAATCAGCCTGCGACCGGGCGTCTCGTCATTCACATCACTGCCGACATCAACGCATGGGCGGGAACTCCGGCGGACATTGAGGTACGCCAAGGCGATGTCTTGCGCATCCCAAAACGGCCGGGCTTCGTGCTCGTTAGTGGCCAGGTCTACAACGCGTCAGCCATCACGTTCACCCCTGGAAAAACGGCCGGATGGTATCTGCAGCGGGCTGGTGGCGCGACAACCACGGCGAATCGCAAAGAGGTCTTTGTGATTCGAGCAAACGGCTCGGTGGTCGGCAGGCGATCTGGCGAGTGGTACGACCATGACGTACTTTCTACCCAGTTAGAGCCGGGTGACGTCGTGGTTGTCCCACAAAAAATTATGGGCGCGTCGCTATTTTGGCGGAATCTGCTGACTACCGCACAGTTAGCGTCATCCATTGCGATCACAGCAGCAGTCGCAGGGTTGTAGTGCTTTGTTTGAGCACGTTCGACGAGGACTTCGATGCAAGCGGAACAGATCATTTCGACGGAATACAGAGCTTCAGAAGGCTCATCAAATTGGGTCGCTAATCTCTCTTTGCTCTGGTCCCATCGCCGGATCCTCGGCCGCACTGTTGTGATCGCGCCGCTGCTCGGCCTCGTCATTGTATTCCTCGTTCCCAATCGATATGAGTCGACGGCGCGAATTATGCCGCCCGAAACCACCGGCGGCAGCGCCGCTCTCCTGGCGGCGATCGTGGGACACGGTGAGCTTGGCGGCCTCAGCGGATTGGCTAGCAGCCTGTTGGGTGCTCGTACCAGTGGACCGCTTTTCGTGGACCTGTTGCGAAGCACGACGGTAAGCGATGACCTAATCGATCGATTTCAGCTGCAGAAGATTTACAAAAAGCGCTACAGAGTCGACACCACGAAGAGCCTGGCTCGACGTTCCGCCGTTGTTGAAGACAAGAAAAGTGGAGTCATTTCAATCACAGTTGAGGATCCGGATCCACGCCGCGCACGCGACCTGGCGCAGGCGTATCTGGATGAGCTGAATCTCCTGGTCAATCGGACCAACACGTCGTCCGCTCGGCAGGAACGCATATTCATCGAGCATCGCCTGAATGGCGCTCAGGCCGACCTCGAAAGAGCGCAGCAGGACATGAGCGAATTCGCCAGCACGCACACGGCAATCGATATGAAAGAGCAAACGCGGGCGACGGTGGACGCCGCGGCCAAGCTGGAAGGGCAGATCATCTTCGAGCAGTCCGAGCTCGACTCTCTCAGGCAGGTCTATGGAGACGAGAATGTGCGTGTACGCTCTGCTCGCGCGCGCGTCAGCGAACTCCAGCATCAGTTCCAGACGATAAGCGGTACATCGGCGCCTCTGGAAACCGATAAATCGCCGATTCTTGAGCCAACTTCGACTGCTGATCGGACTTTGGCGGACTATCCCTCCCTTCGGCAAATCCCAAGGCTTGCAGTGCCCTATGCGGACATCTATCGTCGCGTGCGGATCCAGGAGACGCTGTACGAAATGCTCACGCAGCAGTACGAACTCGCGCGCATCCAGGAGGCCAAGGATGTCCCGGTCGTCCGCGTGATTGACGCACCTGGAATCCCCGAGAAGAAGTCCTTCCCGCCGCGTGCACTGTTTGCCGTGCTAATCACTGCACTCATTCTGACCGGCGCGTGCGCTCGAATTCTCCTTCTCGATCGTTGGAGTCAATTAAGTCCGCAGGATCCGAGAAAAGAACTGTTTAGCCGAATCGCCGCGGATGTAGGTCTTCAGCTTCGACGCTTCAGGCGAGAGCCGGTGTACAGGTCATGACGACTTTGACCATGGACGCGCAGGATGCCCGCCTTCGCACGCTGACGACATTCTCATCGCTTGTGGGCTTCTATTTTGCCTTTCGGCTAGTCGCGGTCGTCATCTCGGTCAGATTGTTTTATGCTGACCCGCAGATTGGGGTAGCCGCGAGCCTTGCGATCAATTATCTTACGTTGATATCTGCGGCCTTTCTTTCATTTGGTCCCGGTTTGCGCAAGTTCTCCTGGTTTCTTTCGCTTGCAAGCTTCCGCTGGTCGCTGGCATTTCTGGCCGTCTCCGGTTGCAGTCTTTTGTGGACGAGCAGCGTGTCGATATCCGCTGCCAGCGCGTTCTGGTGTGCCATGGCCTCCGACTTCATCACCGTAAACCTGCTGTTACGCATTGGGTCCCTTGAGGAAACAGTTGCCGGGCTGATGAGCGGATATGTCTGGGGCACTTGCGCAATTGCCCTAATCGCTTGGATCCTGCCTTCACAATCCGACCTCCGTCTTGGCGACGAAGACTATCTAGGCCCCAACCAGATCGGATACGCCTGTGCCTTCGCCATTTTCTTCGCCCAGTATCTGATGCGGCGAGGACAAAAGGGACTTGCCGTTCCGGCTTCGTTTCTGTCGATTACCCTGTTGCGCAGCCTCAGTAAGACCACGATCATTGCCTTTCTCGCCGGACAGGCGTTGCTCCTCATTCGAGATCGGTCGCTGAGTACAAGACAGAAGCTCTATATCAGCACCGCCTGCGTCCTGGTCGTCGCGGCGTTTTGGGGGTTGCTGGTGGCGTACTACGACGTCTATACCCACGCCGGAAATCAATCTGAGACTCTAACCGGACGTATCGGAATCTGGGCGTACATCCTCAACGAGGCGTTGCAGCAACCTTGGATTGGTCACGGCTTTCATTCCGTCTGGAAGGTCATTCCACCGTTCGGCCTCTTTGAAGCCCGGCACGCGCACAACGAACTTTTGCAGCAGTTTTATGCGTACGGAATCGTGGGCGTCACGATCTTGATTGCGCTGTACAGGAACGTTTACCGCGAGATACGCAGAATCTCGGCGGAGTCGCTGAAGACACTCTTTCTCGCCATGTTTCTATTCATCCTGATACGAGGGCTCGCAGATACAGAGGTGTTTGATCTTTCTCTGCCTCTGTGGACCATTGCTCTTATCGGCGCGACTGCAGCCAACCGGAAAACAGGGCTTGAGGTTCATCTATGAAACAGATTTCTCTGCCCGAGGCACCCGCGGGTACGACCGGAGGTGCAAACGCGATGAGAATCGTTGTTGCCGCAGTTTCTTCGAATCACAGCATGTCTGGAGTCTCTCGTCATGCGGCCAACCTGGTACGCGGCCTCCTCACCAAGACAGAGGTTTCAGCGCTCCATCTCCTGGTGGCTCCCTGGGAACACGAATATGTTTGTGAATCTATCTCGCGGCTGGACATACGGCTTCATGTCCACGCCGTTCAACTGCTGCCGGGAATTCTACACAGGAATCTCTGGTACTATCGCATTCTTCCCGAAATTGCTGAACAACTGCGGGCCGATGTCGTGCATTTTGCCTATCCTTCGCCGATCAAGCGCGGAGCGTTTCCGTGCCCAACGGTCGTGACTCTCCATGATCTTTACCCGTACGACATCCCGTCCAACTTCGGCTTCCCGAAGGTGTTATTCAACCGTATGATCCTTCGTCAATGCCTGCGCAACGTCAGCGCAATTGCCTGCGTATCCGACAGTACCCGGCTCCAGCTCGGGTTGAGGTTGCCAGAAGCCATGCCGAAGGCGGTCACCGTCAGCAACTGCGTAGAAGAGGGCCCTGTCCCGGTGAAGCCTCCTTTCGTCGCATCCTGGGGCAACGATCCTTTCCTATTGTGCGTGGCACAGCATCGCCGTAACAAGAATGTTCTGACTGCTCTGCGCTCTTTCAACCGTGCGCTCAAAGGAGGGGAGATCCATTCGGAAACCAGGCTGGTTATCGTGGGAATGCCCGGTCCGGAAACGGCGCGAATCTATGAGTTTGTTCGTAGCGCGCATCTAACCCATCGAGTCGCTTTTGCAAGTGGGATCTCCGATGCGGAACTGCACTGGTGTTATCGCAATTGTCAATTACTGCTTGCTCCTTCGACTGTGGAGGGTTTCGGATTGCCGGTGGTGGAGGCTCAACTTGCGGGATGCCGCATCGTCTGCTCCGATATCCCCGCTTTTCGGGAAGTGGATAGTGGGACTTGTCATTTCGTGGAACTTGAAACCGAAGAAGCCGAAGAACTGTTTGCACGAGCCATCGTTTCAAGTCTCTGTGACCGACGCCCCATTCCCGCTCATTTGCCACATCTTTTGCCAGCCCATATTGCAGAACAATACACCCGGCTTTACGGGCGGATACTTGCCTCATCGAGGGATTCAATGAAGATGATTTCGGCGGCGAAGGAGGGCCCGGTAAGGTCGCGTGATAACCCCTCTGTTGCAGATAAGGTTCCAACCGCTGCACGCTATTGATATGGATTGTCAAACAATTGTCATTTCTCGAGACCGGCTTGTTTCGAGCGGAGTCCTAGCGCAGAATGAACACTATGATCACCAGACGGGAGTCAGTTTTGGAAGTTCCAGTTGAAGGGCAGGCCCCGAAGCTCGAACTTGGAACGATCCTAGTTGTCGAAGATGACCCGCGCATGCAGAAGGTGCTGAAGCGCATCTTCACCGAAGAAAGCTACTCGACTGAGATTGCGGGTGACGGGAAAGCCGGACTGGAACTCTTCCGCGCGCGCCGTCCTGTGGCTGTAGTCCTGGACCTGATTCTTCCCCAGATATCAGGCCGAGAACTATGCCAGACAATGAAGTCGCTCTCGCCAGACGTTCCGGTGATTGTGCTCAGCGCAATTACCGAGGTGGTGGACAAAGTATTGCTCCTGGAATTGGGCGCGGATGACTATGTCACAAAGCCATTCAGCCCTCGTGAACTGATGGCCCGGGTTCAGGCGGCTATTCGACGCCGTAGACGTCCCACGCAATCAGCGGTGTACCGGTTCGGCGATTGCGAGATTGATTTCGAGAAGATGACGGCCAAGCGGGCAGGGGTGCTGGTGGTGCTTACCTCACACGAGTTCAAGTTGCTGAGATTCTTTACGGACAATCCGGAGCGCGTTCTCAGTCGCGAGTTGCTGCTGAATGAGGTTTGGGGATATAACTCTTACCCAACAACGCGCACCGTCGACAACCAGATATTGAAGCTACGGCAGAAGCTTGAGCCCGATCCCGCGAATCCCTCGCACTTGCTTACCTTGTACGGAGCGGGATACAAATTTGTCCCGTAAGTGTTCCCGAACGGACCTCCGAACGAATCAGGAGTAGCGTGGATGGCCGAGAATAAAGGCATTCGGACCCGCGTGCTACTGGTTGCCGCCATGGCCCTGATCATCGCCGGCGCGACATTCGGCAGCCTGCTCATCGTTCGCCATCAGCTCCAGAGTCAGGTCACTCAGGACTTGACGAGAGATCTCGCGCACTCGGTTACAACTTTCGAGAATCTCGAGACGCAAAGGCTCAACGCGCTGGAGCGGGAGAATGCTCTCCTCGCTGATCTGCCGACTCTGAAAGCCCTGATGACCACCAGTGATAAACCCACAATCGAAGATGGTGGGGTCCACTTCTGGAAAATCAGCGAAAGCGATCTTTTCGGGCTGGCAGATAACCAGGGGCAGGTAGTTGCGGCTTATGCAAGAGATTTAAACGATTCGGAACAGTTGAGCGCGGACCTGCGCCAGCTCTTCAACACGCCGACACCTCGCTATCTTGTTAGTTCCGAACGCCTCTATGCCTGTTCGGTGCGTCCGCTTTATTTCGGCAGGGAGAAAGACGGCATCCTGCTTGGATATGTCATCAGTGGGTTCGTCATAGGACCGGATCTTTTGAAGCAGATCAGCCAAGCGACCGCTGTAGACGCTGCATTTCTGAGCCAAGGTCGCCTACTGGCCAGTACGCTGGATGAACCGACCCGCAGCCAATTGACAAGGCTCCCCAATGCGGCGGGTCACGATCTGAATGCGCCAGTCTCACTCAGGCTTGGAAACGAACGCTTTATCACCGCCACGCGTGACCTCTCTGCCAGCGCTCCGGTACCTCTTCAGCTGGTCGTGCTGAAGTCCTTTGATCAGGCTGAACAATCCATACGCCAGATCGATCGACTGGTCTTGATCGCCGGATTTCTTGCCTTGATCATCGGCACAGTTTTGATGATTTGGTTGTCACGAATCGTAACCCGCCCGCTTGAAGATCTGGCGACGGGCGTTCGAGCGTTTGGCATGGGAGACAGCTCGCATTTGCTACCCAGCGATGGTACACGCGAGGTCCAAGAATTGAGCCTCGCTTTCGCCCGCATGCGTGATGAGATCTTCCGCACCAACCAGGCTCTGCTTGAGTCCGAGCGCCTGGCCACTATCGGTCGCATGGCAAGTTCGGTCTCGCACGACCTTCGCCATTATCTCGCCAGCGTCTATGCAAATTCAGAATTCCTGGCCTCGTCGCCCCTCTCAGAGCATGATCGTATCGAGATCCTATCCGATATTCGGAGCGCAGTGCACGGAACCACGGAGCTGATTGAATCTATGCTGATCTTCAGCCGCACGGGCGCCGCCATACGGCGTTCTCACGAACTGGTAGCAACTTTACTGGAACGGGCATTGACCTTGCTTCGCGCTCACCCCGATGCCGCCGGGATCAGTTTGACCGCCACGCATGGTGATCCCGCGGACTCGGCGGCACTGGTGGATGGTAGGCAAATCGAAAGAGCAATCTATAACCTCTTGCTCAATGCGTGCCAGTCAGCGCGGACCAGCCACCGTGAAGCGCGAGTGGAGGCGCGGTTGTACGCGCGGGATGGCATGATTTCCATCGAGGTGGAAGATAACGGCCCGGGCGTTGCCGAGAGCATCCGCAATAGCCTCTTTCAACCGTTCGTCAGCGAAGGGAAGCAGAAGGGCTCCGGCCTCGGCTTGACGCTTGCAAACTGCATAGCCGCTGAACATGGCGGCGAAGTAACTCTTGTTGCAACTGGACCGGGTCAAACGATTTTTCGCATGACGATCGCCAGAGGAATTGTTCAGCAGATAGCGCCCGAAGGCGCCAATCAGAAAAGGTGGGCAGCGGGATGATCCAGCATCACGCATCTGCAAGATATGAGCAGTGCATTCAACGGTTCTCGTCGCTCTTGATTCCGGGAGTGCTGGGAGTGCTATGCGCGACATCCCCTATCGCCATGGGGCAGGCAGGCAGCGACGAGAGCCTGGCGCTGAAAGTGCAGCGGTTGACCGAGGCGATGAGCCAGACTCAGAAACGGCTCGATGAGTCGCAGCACGAATTGCAGCAGCTGCGAGCCCAATTAGCAGCGGTGCAACAGCAGATCGCCCTGTCGCACACTCCTGTGTCAGATTCGTCCTCCGTGGCTCAGCTTTCCGCTGCGGTCGAACAGATTCGAGAACAGCAGGCTCTTGAGACGACGCAGATTGCCACCCACGAGCGGTCCAAGGTTGAAACCGAGTCCAAATACGGCCTAAAGCTGAGCGGTCTGGTCTTGTTCACGGGCTTCGTCAATACGACCCAAGTGGATGATCCGGTAACGCCCACGCTTGTGCTCGAAGGACCGGGAACCACTGGAGCATCACTGCAGCAGACTGTGCTGGGCTTCGATGCGACCGGACCGCATCTGTTTGATGCTCGCACTCATGCCGACGCCCGCGTCGACTTTGACGGTGCGTCGCTCTCCAGCGGCACGACCACTTCCTACACAGGCGGGTTGCTTCGGTTGCGAACCGCTCACGCCGCCCTGAGTTGGGATCACACGGAAGCGTCCTTTTCTCTCGACCACGCCATCGTCGCGCCCAATACACCCACGTCACTCACCGCCGTCGCGGTTCCGGCACTCGCATGGTCGGGCAATTTGTGGACTTGGAATCCCCAGATCGGGTTGACACAGGACATTGCTTTTGCATCCTCGCAGCGCATTCGACTCCAGGCTGCGCTGATTAATGTGATGAACCCGCCTCCGATCTATGGCGCGGCCGGCTCCGGGTCTTTTAACATTGTTACTCCCACAACCGCCGAGCTGAGTCGCTGGCCGGGCGCGGAAGGCAGAGTCGCAATTCTGGGCAATGCTGAGGATTCCGGGCTGCAGCTCGGTCTCGGAGGCCTCTTCGCTCCCCATCGCACGTCGAGTGGAACGCGCTTCAATTCGTGGGCTGGCACAATGGACTATCGCATTCCGCTCCCAGGACGCGCTGAACTCAGCGGCAGCGGCTATTGGGGACAGGCCTTCGGCGGCCTCGGAGGAGGTGGATTCAAAGACTACGTATTCGTTGCGAATCCCCTTTCTCCATCAGGCTATTCGTTCCGGACACTCGATGCCTTCGGCGGGTGGACACAGTTGAAAGAACGTGCGGGCGAGCACCTGGAGTTCAACGCGGCATTCGGGACCGATCAAGTACCTGCTTCACAGCTCAGGCCCTATGCCGGAAACACGAGTGCCTATTACCTCAATCTCGCGCGTAATCGCACGTACACAGGCAACGTAATCTATCGTCCAAGCGCTTACCTCATGTTTTCGCTGGAGTACCGGCATCTTCAGAGCTCTCCGGTGAACGACTACACCGCAACAGGCAACATCATCGGAATCGCGACGGGGTACCGGTTCTGATGGCCAACGCGCGACATTTGCTGCGGGGAATCGTTTTGCTCACTCTGGCCGTGACTGCGGCGAACGCGCAGACTTCCTCAACTGTCGAAGTGCGAGCGCGACTTGCGTTCCCCAAAAACGCAGCAAGACACGGCACGCCTGCTTCCGTCCTTTGGCTCACGCCTCTGCCGCAAACGCCCCCGGCGCCTTTCCCCGCTGGTCAGCATTACACCCTGCTACAGAAGAACCGCATGTTCAAACCGCATCTGCTCGTCATCCCGGTTGGTGGTGTGGTTGAGTTCCCCAACGCCGACCCGTTCTTTCACAACGTGTTTTCACTGTTCGATGGAAAGCGATTTGACCTCGGCCTCTATGAGGCAGGTTCAACCAAGTCAGTCACCTTTTCGCGAGAGGGCGTTTCATACATTTTTTGCAACATTCATCCGGAGATGAGCGCGGTCATTCTCACGCTTTCCACGGCGCTATATGCTAAAGCCGATGCCGGCGGAACCTTCCGACTCACAGATGTTCCGTTGGGCGATTACGAAATGCACGTGTGGATCGAGGGCGTCGTCCAGCCAGCTCTAAATCACATGTCTCGTCGGGTCCACCTCACAGGATCGGGCGACCTTGGAACAGTTGAGGTTCCAGTCGGTCTCCTGAATCCGACGTCGCACACCAACCTGTTCGGTCAACCTTACGATCCCGGCGTTAAACCTACCTACTAACTGCTATTCGACCTCAGCGGTAATCGTCGGTACATAGTTCAGACTCGGGCTAGCGCAGGTCATGAAACTCGTTGTGAGAAATCGCTTCCGAATTACACGACGCGCAAGTCTTCACTCCCGTCAGTTGCAGCGCAATGCGCCAGATGAATTCTGGATTGTTGCGGAGGTACCGCCATAGAAGATGACGTGGATCCTGGATAAGACGATGAAGCCACTGCAAGCCGGCGCGTTTGATCCACTCGGCACTATCCCTGATTCGTCCAGTATGAAAATCGAAAGCGGCGCCTACGCCGAACATCAGCGATGTGTCCAATAGAGGCAGATACCTTTGCATGAACATCTCTTGCCGAGGCGTGCTTATCCCAACCCAAATGATCGAGGGCCTCGCGTTGCGAACCGCGGCGATCAGATCCCGCTTTTCGACGAGTGTGAGGTTACGAAATGGTGGAGTATACGTGCCTGCAATGCGCGCCCATGGAAACCGGCGGGACAGGTTGGCCGAGAGTTCCTGTGCCACACCTGGCTTGCCGCCATAGAGGAAGTGACTGTAGCGGGCAAATTGCCTGCGGCCGAATACCTCAAGCATCAGGTCTGGGCCTGCGACTCTCTGCATCCATCGCAGTCCTTGCGATCGACCAACCCAGATAGTAGGCATTCCGTCAGGCAAAGCCAAAAACGATTCCGAGAAAGCACGTTTCACCTCGTGGTTGCGTTGAGCTTCCATGATTCCGTGCACTCCTGCCATGCAGACATATCCCTTTTGTCGTGCAGCGAGCGCTGCTTCAATGCGCTTGAGTGCAGCCGCCATGTCGAGTGCATCCACTTGAACACCGAGGACGTTCGCGCGAAGCTCTTCCAGACTGGTCGTCTTTGCGAACGCGAGATCCTTCATCCGTGACGAAGTAGCGTCGTGAATCTCGCCAGTCGCCTCTCCTGAGGTATTTGACGTCAAGTAATTGGCCCGCTGAGTCATGCTTCCTCAATGGCTGGCTCATGAGTTCCAGACCCTTAGGCCGGAACGCGCCGATGCGCAATTCACGAATCAACGGGACATAGACAAGCAGGGCAATGAGCGCAAAAGCCAGGCGTGCTCCGGCAATTGCCTTGACCCCGAATTCGGGGAAGAAACCATGCGATCGTTACGATCATGATCAACGCTCCTGCCAGGTTCATCCAAGTGATTGGCCGCACTCGACCGAGCGCAAGCATCGCGTAAGAGCCGGTAACGTTGAGTGCGAGAATCGCGGAACCGGCAAGCACGGATGGCAGCAGAGGGCGCATGATCGAGCAATCGCATCGCTCGCCAGTGCGTGGAAGATGCCATTGGAGAAGACAAGCAGAAATCCTGCGCCGGCGCATACAAGAACGACATTCACGAGGAGCGCGCGCAACAACGTCGTCCGGAGTTCTGCCGATGTCGCGGTGGCTCGTTGATGGGCAACGTAAGGAAAGAGAAAGTGCAAGCCTGCAGCGGTAAGGCCGTAGAGAGGCTGCGACACCTGTGCGCAAATCGCATACGAAACAACCCCGGTCGCACCCATTGAAGCTCCGGCAAGCAATCTGTCTGCTTGGCCGAACACCACGCCTGCGGCAGAAAGAAGCCAGGTGAAGATGCCAAAGCGGATGAGTTCTCGAGTGACAGAAGGATCGAAAGATGGCGTCACGCTTCGAAATTCCAGCAACTGTCTAAGGCTAATCACCTGGAGTACCAGCGCAAGCGCGGCCAATACAGCCGTTATGGCCATGATGTGCACAACATCGCTCGTGAAAACGGTGAGCAGCGCCGCCGCAGCAAGACCAAGAATGCGTCCCGCGATGCTGATCCGCACAGCTTCCCCATAGCGCTCGAAGGCTCTCTGCGTGCTGATGCAGACCGTCTCGATCGTGCGAATTACCGTGAGAAAGGCCGCGATGCCGATGCACGAAAGGCAGGCACGTCGAAGCGCACCGTCTGCAGGCGATAAACGTTCGGCTAGAAATGGCGCCAGTGCACACATGACGATAGCCGTAACAATCCCAAGCACAAGATGAATGCCCATCGAAGCGCGCACCACCCGGAGCAAAGACTTCCGCGAGCCACTGCGGCGTCGAGTCGCAACCTGCTGGATGTTGGCATCGCCGAATCCCGACGCGACGATTGAGCCGAAGCTAACGATCGCAGTTGTTACGGCCCACATGCCGTATTGCGCCACCCCGAGATTGCGCAGAATTATTGGCGCCATGGCCAACATCCCAAGCGGGTAAGCCGCATAATCGAGCAGACCGTATACGGAGTTGGAAACTTGCCGCCTCATCTGCCTCCCACCTCAAACAGCATTCTTCGAAGCTAAGCGGCCTAGCCAGGACAAGTGTCAGGAGTCGGTCAGGCGATTGTCATTCCATCGTCACGCGCACAACATCTCTTTGTGGAATGTCGACTGTCTCACTGAGTGCTTTTCAAGAGATACTCTTTCTACCTTGGGAGGTGGCTAGCGGAGGGTGTGCGCTTTGCTCCCATGCCGGAAAGGCGCGTCAAGCATCGGGCACCCGGGCGTTTGGAGCATTGACAAAACAATGACAATCCTGTGACACACACGCTGGCAATCGAGACTACAGTTAGCCCGGAACCACAGGGTCGGATCACTCTGTAACTGATGAAGCCCCTGAGGTGACGGAGGTCAATGATGATTCGGATCGATTGCGTGCCACCGCGAGTTTTAAGGCTCACCGTGTTTGCAGCGCTCATGGCTGCTGGCGCGACCGCCAGTCATGCACAGGACATGGACAACGATACTCCGGTCACCCTCGGGTCGACTGTTCCTGCAAATGGGGATGTGAATCCATATGGTGTGGCAAGGGTTCCAAACTCAACTGGGAACCTTGTTGAAGGACAGTTTCTTATAAGTAATTTCAACAATGCGGCGAATCAACAGGGAACAGGGACCACGATCGTGCAAGTCTCCGCTAACGGCTCGGCCCATCTTTTTGCCGCAATCGACGCAAGCAAGGTTTCGTGTCCGGGAGGCATCGGACTGACGACGGCCCTGGTTGCACTCCGCAGCGGCTTCGTTATCGTGGGGAGTCTTCCCACTACTGACGGCACTTCGGCTACCGCAGAGTCCGGCTGTCTTCTGGTGCTCGACAGCATGGGTAACGTTGTCGAGACGGTCGTAGGCCACAACATCAATGGTCCGTGGGATATGACGGCGGTTGATGCGGGCAACTTCTTTGCGCTGTTCGTAACCAATGTCCTGAATGGCACGGTGGCGGCCAACGGGAGCGTCGTCAACAGTGGAACGGTTGTGCGAATGTTCTTCGCTGTTCCAAAGAGCGGACCGCCGCCGCAGTTAATCGATAGCGCGGTCATCGCATCACAGTTTCCGGAACGTACCGACCCTGCTGCCTTGGTGATCGGGCCGACAGGCGTGGCTTTCGATGCGCTGACCGGCAATCTGTTCGTTGCAGATAGTCTCGACAACCGAATCGCGGTGATTCCCGACGCGTTGTTCCGGCTGCGCGATGCTGGCAGTGGAAAAACGTTTTCCCAGAATGGTTCATTGAACGACCCGCTAGGCCTGTCGTTGAGCGGGCGTCATCTGTTTACTGCAAACGGTGATGACGGGAACATTATCGAGTTCAACACGACCACCGGCAAGCAAGAGGATATTGATCTTGTAGATGCATCAGGCGGACCTCCTCCAGGCTCCGGAGCTCTGTTCGGCCTCCGGGCGACGAGCAATGGAGTCTATTTTGTCGACGATGCGACCAACACGTTTAACTTCCTCCCTTGACTTGACACTAGCCAGAGCAATGGGAGGAAATCGCGGGCCGCCCACTTGAGATCGATGGCCCTGCTGGGCTCAGAAACACACTTTATGTTCTGGCACCGGCCCCAGTGGCCCTTGGGTGAAAACGATCGGATTGGACCAACCTTGGTAGCCTCTCTGAAAAGCGATTGGCAGAGACGACGCACTGCTGTGGAGATGGTTAAGAAGTGGCGCTCATCTCTTGCAACCGGTGAACTCTTCGAAGCCGAAGCGCGCGTGCGGCGGGCTGATGGAGAATCCGAGCGCTTGAGCGGTTTCTGAATTGAACTGACCGAGGCGGGATTACTCGGATTGGTTCATATTGCATGATCTTTGTCATCATTCCTCCAGGCCCGTTCCCGCGAAACCAACTGGACGCGAAGGCCTGAGCACCTAATCGCCGAAACAAACTCAGCAATGACTCGAGAACCACGGTTTCGTCATCGCGTTGCAAGGACCGGCATGCGTAGCGTGACGCGAGTTCCACGGCCTAGCTGACTGGTGATCTCCGCGCTACCGCCGTGAAGCGTCAGGATACTCAGCACGATAGCCAGGCCCAGTCCTGTGCCACCCGATGCCTTGGATCGCGATGGATCGACCCGAAAGAAGCGATCGAATACTCTGGGCAGCGCTTCGACGGGAATACCGACGCCCGTATCGGAAACCTCAATGCGAATTGCGGCGTCTTCGTTCTTAGCCGCCAGCGTCACTGTTCCTCCCGGCGGCGTATGTGCAATGGCATTCGAGACCAGGTTGCTCATCACCCGCAGCATCAGCGAGCGATCCAGTTCCGCGCTGAGCGGCTCGGTCCCATCGTTCACAAGCGATATTCCTGCGTCGCTTGCAGAAGCTTCGTAGTAGTCGTGAACTGTAGTCAGCAACTCGCCGATGTTCACAGTCTCGCGATGCAACTCGGTGAAGGGGCTCTCCGCGCGGGCCAAAAACAGTAGATCGCCGATCAACTCGGAAAGCCGAACTGATTCTTCCAGTGAAGACTCCAGTACGTCGCGATACTCGTCGGCTGTCCGTGGGCGGGCTAGAGCGACTTCAGCCTCTCCGCGGATATTGTTGACCGGAGTGCGCAAATCGTGTGCGATGTCGGCAGTGAACCTCGAGATGCGCTCAAAGGATTCCTCAAGCCGCTCCAGCATTTCATTGAATGTCCCGGCCAGCGAGGCAAGTTCCGACGGATAGCCTTCCGACTCGATCCGTTCCCGCAGACTCGTCGACGTGATTCTTCGCGCGATTGCCGCGATCTCTTCGACGGGCCGAATGCCGTCTCGCGCGATTCGGAACCCAACGAGCGGGAAGAGCACTGACGTCATCAGTAGAATGCCCCAGAACCAGAAGCGGTATCGTGCCAGCAGGTCGTCTTCCTGCGAAACGTCGATGGCGATTTGAACCGTGTCGTTGTGTGTCGGCGGCGTGCCAACGGCAACCGAGGCGCTGGTGACCCGGAATGGTTTCCCATGTCTGCCCACCATCGCAATCGGACGCTCGGAGCGGCCGCGTGTTCGACTCGCGAGTTCCGCAAGATCCAGCTGTTCCGCCATGCCGGACGTCGTCATGATCGGCACACCACGTTCATCAAGGAGGCGAATGTAGAACTGCTGATACCGGCGGGCCTGGGATTCGAGCTCAATCTCTTCGTTGAGTGCCTCCCCGTCGTCCGGCCGCTCTCGCAGCATCGTTTGCAGCACGTGCAGTTTGTCGGCAAGAAACAGCTCTGTGCTTCGGTTCAGCTCCGTCCGAAGAACAATGTAGAGACTCGCCGTGGCCAGAATTGCCAGGATCAGGCCCGCCAAGGAGTAGGCTGCTGACAGACGGAATGCCAAGGTCATGCGCGGATGCAGCGCAGCCAAGGCGCTACGACTCGGTTTCGAAGACATAGCCGGCGCCGCGCACCGTGTGAATCAGCTTTACGGGAAACGGGTCGTCCACCTTGCTGCGCAACCGGCGCACATTCACATCCACGACGTTGGTGTCACTGTCGAAATTCATATCCCAGACCGACTCGGCGATGAGCGTGCGCGACAACACTTCGCCGGCGCGCCGCGCCAGCAAGGTAAGCAACATGAACTCCTTCGATGTGAGTTCGAGCCTCTGGCCGGCGCGCGTCGCGCGCTGGCGCAGCAGATCGATCTCCAGGTCCGCCATGCGCAGTGGCCCCTGCGGGCGCGACATTGAGCGGCGCAACAGCGAGCGCACTCGGGCCAGGAGTTCGGAGAACGCGAAGGGCTTTACCAGGTAGTCATCGGCTCCCAACTCGAAGCCACGCACGCGTTCGTGCACGGCGTCGCGTGCCGTAAGCATCAGGACCAGTGCCGTCTGTTCAGTCGCGTGCAAGCGCGCAAGCACCTGCCACCCGTCCAGCACTGGAAGCATCACGTCAAGAATGACGAGGTCGAAATCGACTTCCTGAGCCAGGTGCAGACCTTCCAGGCCGTCCGCGGCTACGTCGATCACGTAACCGGCTTCGCTGAGTCCTTTCTTTAAGAATTTGGCAGTTTTGACTTCGTCTTCGATTACCAGGATCTTCATTTGTTACCCGCCTTCGCAAATCCGGGTCTAGTGTCGAAACTGCTCACTGGGATACGACGAAAGAAAAGAATCTGTTTTTCTCCATTGAGCCGCTCGCGCGTTCTTTCGAGCGTTACACCATCGTCAATTACTGCCCATGTCTCTTTGGACTGAAGAATGCGGCCGTCTTCATGTTCCTCGATCAAGAAGACGAGGCTGGAATCTTTCCACACCACCGACGTGTTGAACTCGTCTCCATCGGCTCCGGTTGACACGGAGACCTTTCCATCGGTTGCGTACTTCTGTATCGCGTGCCGCGAACTCACAGAATCGCGTGAAATCGATGTCTCCACCATGAGTTCCGGGTCGTGATGCTCCACGCGCAACGTGACGTCCCCATTGCGCTTCGGCTGGCAGCGATCGTTGTCTTGCTTCCACAGCCCCGAAAAATCTTGCGTTCCCTGCGACCATGCCACGGCCGCTGCCGTCGAAAGCAGGAGGAAGCACAGGTAAATCCACACAGAGCGAAACATCGATATTATGCACTTTCCTATTCGCATGTTTCTATCCATCCACTAGGCGGCGACGCTGGCCGTCCGCCCTTTCCGTTGGTATCAGAACTGAAATCGTAATGCGAACTGCATCTCGCGTGGCGTTCCTGAGCCCACTGGGGTTACCGGCGATACGATGCTCGTGTTCACCGTATTGATGATGCTGCCGAATCCCGTAGTGTTCGATGGGTTAAAAGAGGACTGCGGCTGACCCAACTGCGGGTGATTGAAAATGTTGTAGAACTCTGAGCGGAATTCCATCCGCACGCGCTCCCACAATGAAATCGTCTTGCCGGCGCCAAGATCGATCTGCCACGTGCCCGGCCCGCGAAGCAGATCGCGCGGTGCGGTGCCGAACTCCCCAGCCGGTGTTGCGAAGGCCGCTGGATTGATCCACTCGGTGACACTCCTGCCTCCCGGCGGAGTGAGCGAGACGCCCGGAATCAGGTCGGGGCGTTGCGTACCCGCGTTATTGCCATCCGGCGCGGTGTAGCTGCTGGGCAAAACCACATTGACCGGGAAGCCCGTTCGAGCCAGCGCTGTCGTGGTCAATTCCCAGCCGCCCGCAATCGCATTGGCTACCCCGGGCTGGTTCAACATCGGCTTGCCGTGACCGAAGGGCAGTTGATAAACGGCGTTGGCATTGATCACGTGGCGCGCGTCCCAGTCACCACTGGCCCGATCGCAGGCAGAACAGGCAACGTTCTGCGCCACCTGAGAATCGCCGTCGCCACTGCCGGCAGAGTTGGCATCGATCTCATGCGACCACATGTAATTCGCCGTCAGCAGGAGCCCGTCGTGGAAGGGCCGCCGGAGCGAGGCCGAGAATCCGTCGTAGACGCTGCTCAGCGCCGTGCCGCGCCAACTGATCGCCGGAGCGAAGACCGGATAGGGGACATCTCCTGTAGCCGGATCGATCATGTTGACCAGAGAGAGCGTCAGCAGGTGAACGCCGTGGCTTCCCACGTACGAGAAGGTGCTGACAAATTTTGACGGCAGAGCCTGCTGCAGAGAGGTGCTCCATTGTTCCGTGTATGTGTCCTTGCGCCGGCGGTCCTGTGCGTCCGGCGAGATGGTTCCCGAGCCGGTGTAGCAGGATGAATCGATCGGATAGGTGAGTGCCGCGCCCAGGCATTTCGTCAGCGAATAAGCTCCGACTTCGTTGCTCTCGGGTAGGTTCTGGTCGTCCAGTTGCCCGTCTTCGTGGTACATGCCGAATCCGGCACGCAGGACGGTCTGGCTGCTCTTTCCGGGCGACCAGGAGATTGCAACGCGCGGATCGAAGTCGCCGTAGTTCTGCTGGCCGAAGCTGGCGCCTACACCGCAGAACCCCTGCGGTCCGCAGGTGGCAAAGTCAAAGGGATTCGGCTTGCCGTTCACCTCGGAGAACAGCTCGAGGAAGGTGTAGCGCGCTCCCAGGTTCACGGTTAGATTCGGCCGCCAACGGAACTCGTCCTGGAGATATCCGATGTCCCACCACTTGCGCAGTCCGTTGACAGGCAAAGCGTCACTCAGAGTTGCTTTCTTAATCTCGTTCGCCGCCAGAGTCTCCACCGAATTGAAGGTGATCTTTCCGCTGATCGTCTTCCCCTGGTTCATCTGAATGCGCCGGAACTCGACACCAGCCTTCACGGTATTCCGACCATGAACCCAGGTCAGATTGTCGATATAAGAAAACGAGTTGCCGACGCCGATGCTCACGCGGTTGTAATTCTGGGTGCTCAGCCCGGTAGCGGCTATCTGATATAGATTGTCGGTCTGACTAAGGTTGTAGGAGTTGGAAGTGGAGCGATTGAATCCGAATTCGGTTTCGTTTACCAGGTTCGGATTGAAGACATGGAGCAACTCGAGAGCTCCGTTAACGGGGGACGAGACCGACTGCTGCAGGTCTGATGCGGTCACCGCAAACGGCTGTGTATTAACCGACCGGTCGTAGTTGAAGCGCATGAAGCCCGTTGTCTTGGCGGAGAAGCGCTGGTCGAGGCGCATGATCGACGAGCCTTCGTTGACCACCTGCTCGCAGGCGCAGATGAGTTCGTCGATGTTTGGGTCCTGGTTAATACCGGGGATCAGAGTCGTTCTCGGGCCCGCAAGCGGAAAGGCGTTCATGATCGCATAGATCGGCGAGGAGCTTGGGACCGTGGCGCGGTATGCCGGGGACGGCACCCAGCCGATTACCGGATACCCCCAGTTCTGCCGGTACGCTTCAGTAGCGAGAAAGAAGAAGGTCCGGTTGCGCACGATGGGACCGCCGAGCGATCCGCCGAACTGATTCAAGCGAAGCGGCTGCTGGGCTTCGCCGCCGGAAGCCCAGGAAGGCTCGGTGGCATCGAAGACGTCGTTGCGCAGGTACTCGAAGAGACTCCCATGGAAGCGGTTGGTGCCCGAAGGCGAGGTCACTGCTAATTGCGGACCAGCCGTTCCTCCGGACTCGGCGGGCGACAGCAGCGAATCGACGCGGAACTCCTGGATCGCGTCGAGCGGGATGGCAAGCCGCACATAGGCGCGCTGCGCCTGGTTCACGATGTTCGTGGCGTCGACCCCGTCGTAGCTGAAATTGTCGTCGTCGGTGCCGCGTCCCGCGAACCGCACAGACCGCTGGTTGCTGCCGCCGATGTCCACGACGCCGGGCACAAACGCGGTCAGCGAAGCCCAGTTGCGTCCGTTCAGTGGTAGTTCCTCGGCCTGTGTTCTCTCGATCAGGCCTGTTATCGCGCTGGTATTACGATCCATCAGCGCTGATGCGGGCGAAACCTCCACGCGCTCCCCGCCGCCCGATACCCTCAGCATCGCATCGAGAGTATGCGTACTCCCGATCACTAGCTCCACATCGACGAACTTCAGAGTCTGAAACCCGGAATGTTCGAAGATGACGGTGTAAGTGCCCACCGGAAGTTCGGGAATCCCGTAGTTCCCCCTCGAGTCCGAGAAAGTTTCGCGCTCCAGCCGGGTAGAGTTCTGCACGGCAGTAATGCGCGTCCCCGGAAGTAGCCCGCCCGACTGATCAGCAACCGTGCCCGTGAAACTGCTGCGATCCACCTGTGCGAAAGATATCCCAGCGAACAAAAACACAGCGCTGAATCCGATTAAAACGTGAGCGCTTTGTAGCGCACGAGAACTCCTGCTTAATAATTGCTTCATCTCGCGATGCACAGATCCCCCAAAGAAAACACAACTTCTCGAGCGAATACGAAGATTCCGCGTCATGGCGCCGCTCGCTGCACGCATCGGAATCGCGATCTGGATGTTCCGATTATGACGGGTGGAAACACATATCCTCGTCCCGACTCCAGGCGAAGAAATGCATCGCCTGCTAGCGAGCTATCAAACGTTGCTGCGTGTGCGAGGTTCGATCGTACTCAACTTCGGTCAGCACGACCTTTGAAGGATGCCCTCGATGAATGACTATTTTGTAATTCGCAGCTGTTGTTTGCAGATCATGCCCCGGTTAAGGTTCCATCAAATTTTCGTTACCGACGTCCGTCAGATCACTTGTTTGACAAACGCGAGAGTCATCCACATCCGATAATGTTGCGGCCCACCGGAGAGACACGAAGCGGCCGCGAACGATTCAACTGTGCATTCACACCACCGTAAAGAGATGACAAAACTGTAATTCTCGCGTCATGTTGGCGTCCTTTTCGCACTCCTAGACTTGGTCCGTTGGCGCTGCCCTCCCGTGCGCCATCTCCTGCAATCCAAGAGAGAGCATCAGCCTCTCTCATGTCTAGTTCCCGGATCGAGTTGCATTGCCATTCCGGGTTCGCGTGATGAAGAAACCGAAGAAGGAGAACCACCCATGTCCCGAAGGACTTCTCGAATTCATTCTCGGACTAACCTACTGCGTCCACTCGCCGGTCTGCTGGCGGTGGGGCTGAGTGTTCCGGCGCTCGCGCAGTCCGTGCCGTTCCCAACTTACACACCCGGCGCGCAGACCAACGGAAGCTTCATTGTCGCCAGCGGCCAGGTCATCACCCCCGCCGGAACTTATATCAACCTCGGCACTACGACCCGCGCCAAGGCAATTGCACTGAACCCCACCGGCAATAACACCGCCGCAGTGCTTCAGATGGGCGCTCCTCAAGTAGTCACGGTATTCAACACCACGACCGGCGCAGTGCTTCAGACCTTCAAGCCGACCATCGGCGCGGGTGGCAGCTCTACCGGTATCGCCTATACCCCGGACGGCAAATACCTCTTGTTCAGCCAGGATGGCGACTACGGTCCGTCCTACTTTGCTGTCGCCAGTGTCAGCGCGAGCGGTATGCTCACCAACTTCGCTAACGTTCTGGTTCCGATCGCTGTCGACGCCACGGGAAAGTTCACCAACGTCACGTGCTTCGGCACCGATCCCACGGTCGTACAGCAGGGGCTTCCGGCCAAGGGCGTCAGCCCTTCGGGAACCACGGGCAGCTTCAATATTCCCTGCGGCTACTCCGTTTCGCTTTTCTCGGATCAGGCGCCGACTTCCTATCCGATGGGCATCGCGGTTTCGTCGGACGCCAAGACCGCATATGTAGTGCTGGACAACAACGATACGCTGGCCAAGATCACCCTTGGCTCAACGCCAGCCAAGAGCGCGGAGATCCGCGTGGGTAACGTTCCGCACAGCGTTGTGATCTCGCCGGATGGCAAGACCGCCTACGTTTCCAATGAAGCGGGCCGGATTGCTACCGACGAAAGACTTCCAGGAGTATTCCAATGGCACGCCGGTCGTCGCCGAATATCCGACCGGCAGTTTGGCGAAGGGCACCATTTCCGTGGTCAACATCGAAAACGGAGCCTTTGCGGTTACCGGCGATATCAAGGTCGGTCACCATCCGACAGGCATGGCCCTGTGGGGCAAGAACCTGCTCGTCGCCAATACGTATGACGACACGATTTCGGTGATCGACACAAACGGCAATGCTGAGGTGGGAAAGATCAACCTCGGGCTGCCGATCGGCGTGCCCGGCGAGTGGAAATCGGCCTACGGCGCGGGCCCGAACTCAATCGCCGTCGATGCCAAGAACAACGTCGCATACGTTGCACTCTACAACGCCAACGCCATTGCAGTGGTCGACCTCAACGACTGCTGGGGCGCGAATCCCGTCAAGGGCATGATCCCGGTGGGCTATGCGCCCTCCTCGGTTGTGCTGGACGCGGCCAACAAGCAGCTGCTCGTTGCCAATGACAAGGGTTGGGGGACCACAGGCAACCCGAACCCCTTCGCACCGGACGTGACCAACGCGCCGCAAACAGACAATTCAGTTGTCTCTGAATTTGGCACTCCAAAGGCCCTGAACACTCACCAGGACCTTGGCTTTGTCAGCATCGTTCCGATTCCGAACTCCTCGACCCTGGGTGTGATGACCCATCATGTCTTCCAGAACAACCACTGGGATCTGGCCGAGAATATCTGGTCGGCCGGCGGCGGCGACAAGCATAAGAAGGAGACTGTAATCCCTGAAAGGATCGGCGATCCGTCGAAGATCAAGCACGTCTTCGTGATCATCCGTGAAAACCGCACCTATGACCAGATGCTCGGCGACGTGACCGCCGGCAACGGCGACCCCTCGCTGGCGACTTTCGGCGACAACTCGGCATACACCCCGTACCCGCACGTATCGCCCAACGCGCACACGCTGGTGGAGCGTTTCCCGCTTTTTGACAACTTCTACGACCCCAGCCGTCAGTCGGCCGACGGTCACAACTGGATCGTTCAGGCGATGGCGCCTTACTCCGACGACGTCCAGTCGCCGGACTGGCTCCGCGACTACCCCTCCAATGGAGGCGATGCGCTTGCCTACCAGGAGAAGGGCCACCTGTGGGATACGGCAGAAAAGGCCGGCGTCTCCGTGAAGAACTACGGCGAGTACGTTGAGTACAACACGTTCAACGTGCCTGGCTGCAAGTTGAACAGTACATATACGAGTTATACCAGTGCTGGCGGTAATGGCACTGGTGGTGGCAAAGTCTCCGGTACTGCAACATTGCCATTCACTCAGTCGATAAGCTGCGAGCCGTTGTGGATCGATTTCTTCAACGACGTACAGGCCTATGAGTCCGGCCAGGAGAGCCAGCTCTACAACTACAACTTCATCACTTCGTACACCCCGCTCCCAACCCTGTACAAGGACACAGTTCAGAGGTACCCGCAGTTCGATCTGAACATTCCCGACCAGTACCGCGTCGACGTCTGGCAGCAGGACTTCAATCGAGACGTGGCAGCCGGTAGAGTGCCCCAGCTGGAATTCATGTGGATCAGCTCCGACCACACCGGTGGCCCGCCGAACTCGGCAGCCATGCAGGCCGATAACGACCTGGCCCTTGGCCGCTTTGTCGATGCCATCAGCCACAGCCCGATCTGGAAGGATTCGGTTATCTTCGTCGAGGAAGACGACGCGCAGACTGGCGTCGACCACGTCGACGGTCACCGCAGCCCGGGCTATGTGATCAGCCCCTACGTCAAGCAGCAGGTGAACAACGATGGCACCGGAGCCGGCGTCGTCGCAGACAGCACCTTCTACACGCAGGTCAACTTTACCCGCACGATCGAGCAGATTCTGGGTATCACGCCCATGAACCAGAACGACCTGGTGGCCTCGCCGCTAAGCGAAATCTTCATCGACAATCCGCCTGTGAACAACTTCCTGCCGTGGACGCACGTACCGAACGGCGTGCCGCTGAACTATGGCGTGACTCAGACTCCGACTGAAACCTCCATCCCCGGCGCAATGGCTTCGGTCAGTCCGGTCGTCTATCCGGGCATGACCCCTGCGGCCAAGGCTCTGATGGCTGGCTGGATGAAGAAGAAGGCGCAGATCTTCGCCGGCAAATACCAGAAGCCGGACTCCGAAGATCCCGACACCGTCAACCACATGATCTGGTACGAAATGACCGCGTATAAGGTCCCGTTCCCCGGCGAGAAGAAGGTTCGTCCGGCGAGCGACTTCAACAAGGCTGCACCCACAAAGGCCGACGACGACGGCGAATAAATCGCGTTCCGGCTGTAAAGGCCCTCTCTCCAATCACCGGGGAGAGGGCCTTTTGTTCTCGCCTCAACCGCAAAGTAACTTTTGCGAGTAAATCATCTTCAAAGAGCCCATTGGGCTGCCATCGTCAATCGACGCAATGGACGGACACTCCAGCGTGGCTTCCGATCAAGGACTCTGGATCAGCCGAGGAGCGTGTGGAAGAAGACCGCAATAACCGCGTCGCGCATCAAGGTTTCGCAATTCAATCGTTCATTCTGATGTAGCGCAGCCGCTCGTGCAAGTTTGCGGCAGGACAGAAGAAGCATTGGGCAGCACGGAAGCCTTGTGGCGGCTGGGCTTTGCTTGATCCGCGGAATGTCGGTGCAGTGCGATGTCGCACACACCCGCTCGCCTTAGCTGATGCCAACAGGGCATTGCACTCATCAAAGCACTCATCAAACTCGAGTTTTTTGTAGTGCGCAGCCCTCTTCGAAATGGCACTGCTGTATCTGCGAACAGAGAACCCGGGCGGTGGGGGCGAGCATCTTCGGACTGAGAATCTTTCTCTCGTCCCTTTCGGCGGCAGAAGTTGGGGAAATTGCCCGAGAGTCCGTTTGATTATCTGTCACGTTATTGATTATAAGGGCTTTATGGCGGTGGTTGGAGTCCCGTGCGAACCGCTCTCCGGACTGAATTCCCTGCTAACAGGGAAAAATACAGGGAAAATATCAAATTTACTCGACGTCTCCGGGCAGCTCTGGGCTCTAGGTATCTGATATTCGGGAGCTTCCATCAGATCTAAAGTGAAATTGCGCCCTTACCAAACAGGGAATTATCACCC
>CAWBCZ010000004.1:0-661644 GCA_963787435.1 uncultured Acidobacteriaceae bacterium | reverse complement strand
CAAGTCAAGTTGTTTATACTAAATAACTTAGATGTCGGCATTATGCCCGATTTTACCGGCTATTTCCGCGCAAAACTTTCACTAGAGAAACTCTCTCCGAAGATATGATCTCGTCCTCCGTGGCCCTTTTCTCTGATGCCCCAGAGAGCAGTGGAACTTTTAATCCACCCATCCCTTCAGTCTCTCAATCCTTTATGATTTCGCATTATTGCCCCTAACTTTCGTGGAGGTGACTCGTATGACGGGTAAGATCGATCGCCGTCGATTTTTAATGCAAAGTACTGCATCTGTCGCAGCCGCGTCGTTTTCTAAATTGCCTGACACTCTCGCACAGCCGGCAACACGGGACACTGATGGAGTGAACCCCGAATTAGTCAACGTGAAAGCCTGCGTCTTCGATACATTCGGGACCGTTGTGGACTGGCGCGGTTCTGTCATTGCCGAGGCTAGCAACTGGGGTAAAGCCAAGGGTCTGAACATTAACTGGGCGGAGTTCACCGACAGCTGGCGCCTCGGATACAGGCCGGCAATGGATAAAGTGCGCAGAGGAGAGATTCCGTGGACCACGCTCGACGATTTGCATCGCATGATCCTGGAGGACCTGCTCAAGCAATTACAAGATCGAGGGACTCAGCGAAGCAGAAAAGGTCGGCTGGGCGCATGTCTGGCGACGGCTGAAGCCATGGCCGGACTCCGTTGAGGGACTTGCCCGATTGAAAAAGAAATACATTATTTCGCCAATGTCGAATGGAAATGTTGCGCTGATGACCCAGCTTGCGAAGTTTGGCGGTTTGCCATGGGATGTGATTCTGGGCTCCGATCTTGTCCACCACTACAAGCCCGATCGCGAGATGTACATATCCAGCGCCGTTCTATCTTGATCTCAAACCCGAAGAAGTAATGATGTGTGCAGCTCACTCCAACGATTTGCGAGCGGCTCGTAGTTTCGGTCTGCGCACGGGGTTCATTTATCGTCCGAACGAATTTGGCGGCGGCCCCGCCGGCGTGCCGGATAAGGCGAAACCAAACGATTTCGATTTAGTTTCTGTGAGCATCATCGATCTAGCTCGACAAATGGGCGTGTGATCTCATTCAAGTTCGGCAATCGTCGTATAGGCAACGATCGTCGTTCCTGGCTAATTTGGATTCGCACCTTCATCCAGAAACGATTGAACCTCGCGGAATAGTTGCATCCGATTCTTTTCCATCAACACGCTGTGCGTGCCTTCACCAATCATGACGTAGCGCTTTTCGGGCGCGTTGATGAGCAACGGGAAAAGCGCGCGGTCCATGTACGGTGGATTGTCTGCATCCCACTCGGCCTGAATCAGCAGCACGGGCATCGTGATTTTGCTTGGATCCCACGCAGGCCTCCCAGCCAACCAGAATTTTCGCGTATCCTGAACCGTTCCGTTCGGAGCGCGCAGCTCCGGGGTAGGCTTCTTCGGATCCCACCGGATCGGTGGCGACCGTTGCATCCCACCATTGATCGAACCAGCCCGCAGGAATCAACGCAGCTTTCTTGTTTTCCGGGACACCATTCATCCAGCGCGTATAAGCTGCATCTCGATTTACGGCCCGATAAGCTCCTAACGGCCCTGATCCCGAGGGCTGAACAAGCGAGGGCGTCTCACAGAATCCAGGTAGGCGCATAGAGAGCGAGCCGCCCGACTTTGTCCGGATGCGCTGTTGCGTAAATGGAGCTGGTTACGGTACCGCCATGACCAGCTCGAGAAGGTCAAGCTTTTCCAATTTTCGACGGGCAAGGATATAGTCCACGACGGCGCTGATATCAGCCGCCGCCGTCGGTCTCATCCGCAAATGGCGGATTTTCGTCCGGAGGCGAATCCATCTGGGGTGGTCGCGTGGAATGTCCGTAGCCGCGAACGTCCATTAAATACACGTCGTAGCCGTGCTGCGCGATGTAATCCATCCAGGAGAAGCCATCGAGCGGAAGATCGAACGCTGTTTCGGAAGGATACGTCGAACCGTGCACAAAGAGTACTGTCTTTGCCGGGGTGAAGGCGCTCATGTGCTCGGCGTGCTTATTGCGCACGTAAAGCTGAATGCCGGGATCCTTTGAGGACACGAACATCTCCTCCGTGACGATGCGCGGCATCTTTGAATGAGTCTTCCCTGGCGCTCCCTCTGTTGAACGCGCATTCTGAGCGAAACTGAAGTTAGCCGCGACTGTGATAAGAGCTAACAGCCCTGCCACTCTCATGTGAGTCTCCCCATTAAGCCCGTTGGCTTGCCCGAAGCTCCTGCGAGAAAGAGGTTGGCAGTTGGGCATCACACGCCGAATCTCTGATGGTCTACAAGCGTACAGGCCCAAGGTACTTGTCCAGCCAGTCTAGAACCTCGCGAACCGCAGTCGGGCGCGGAAAGGCTCCATGTCCGCCGTCGTATATCACTAGTTTCTTGTCCTTGGGAGGAGTTCCTAGGAACTGAAACAGTGGACGCTGGAAAATTCCACCGGAAAATTATTGTCATAACGGCCGTTCAAGACCAGTGTCGGCGTGGTCACATGCGGATCGAAATTGATTCCGTTGACTTCCGGAAGATCGTGTCGCAATTGAAAACCGGCGGATAACAGGACTGCCGCCTTGAAGCGCTTTTCGATGGCTAGCAGCACCGGGGCCTCCGCTCCGCCGAGGCTGAAGCCTAAATAGGCCATCTTTGAGGTATCGAAATCGCGGCGGGTCTCCAGATAGTCCAGGGAACGGCCCAGGTCCTTAGACCAGGCAATCGAATGATCGCGAAAGAATGCCGGTTTTTTACCCAGGAATTGATCCGTCGCGCCGCTGATACATTCCCTTGTAGACCGGGACAACGATGGCCCGCCCGCTCTTGAGGATGAAATCATAGGCAGTTTCCACGCTGGCAAATCGAGCGTATCATTCAGTGTTGCCATCCCGCCCGGGAAAAACACCACAGTCTGCCAGGGCGGCGAGCCTGCCGCGGAAGGAACAGGTAGGCTGTGACGCGTTCATGGCCATAGGCCGCATCGAACGAGACCCGTTCCCGCTTTGTGTGCTCCGTCACCTCGGTCTGTTCCACACGGGCATTCAGCGCGTCTTTGTCGTCGGCATAGAGTTCTTTGTAGGCCTTGAAAATCTGGTCGGGCGCTGGCTTCTCTTTCCAGAAATCGGGTGTGTTCGATTCAATGCGCTGCTGCGCAGCAAGGTTGGGCGTGGATAGATGCTTCATGCAGCGGAAGCCGAAATTAGCTTGGCGGTCCCAGGGCGATTGGGCATCAGTAAAATTGAACATGTAGTCCGGCTCGCCGAACCCTCCGCCGAGGATCAGCCTTTTCGCGTCCTTGTTTCATTGAGGCACCACTCCTTCACATTTCCGCCATGTCTGTGGTACCCCAACCGCTCAAGGCGCTTTCCTCTCCGACGGCCTGGGTTCCATCAAGCCCGAAGTTGCTGCCCGAGGCGATCAGCGGTGTGTTGTTGTCTGCTTGCGACGCAAGCATCCAGTGATAGGCGGTCGGTAGGCTCTTGCCCGCAAACTCTGTGTACGCTGCCGCCTCGTACCAACTAACGCCAGCTACCGGATGATTTCCTAGCCCTGTAGGGAAGTGTCCTGCCTCCCACGTAACCGGCCCCGGTCGGCCGGTCGAATCGTGAAAGAGCGCTATTGCCCTGTCCCATGCGATGGTGCGGCCATCCTTCACGAAAGGCTGCTTCCAGAATTCCGGTCTCGTATACCCGCCTGCATCGACGAACTTCTGGTAGTCCTCATTGGTGACTTCGTGGCGGTCAATCAAGAATCATCGACCTTCACGTACGGGCTGCCCAGGAGGGGATAGGTCATGCCCGACCAACCTCCGCCCACCGGCACCATTTCAGGAGGTATCTGGTTCTGTGGATGAAGTGTCAACCGAACATCGAAATCCCAGACATCGCCCACCAACAGAGTTGGCGGTGTCCTGGAAATGAATGTCTCTGTGGCGAAACCCGGCTTAGTCAAACGCCACACATAAAAATCCTGAGGCACCCGCACCTTCGAGATCGGTGTTTGCCCAAGGACCGTCCATGCGCCAGGATCGCCGTGATAGGGCCGATAGAGCACCTCGGCGCCAGCTGGATCGCTGTTGAGGGAAACCTCGCCTGTGGCTCGAACCCAGAGGTCGCGGATGGTCACGTCATCGGGAAGCACCGCATGCGCCCGCAACGCCAGCGCCGCCGCCTTGGGATACTCGCCCCCTTCAGTAAGCCGCGCAATCTCCGGTGTTGCCGTGGCCTGCGCCCAGTGCACCTTCTCCCTTCGGCGCACCCACCATCCGGCCGCCCAAACGATCGCAATCGCTCCAAAAATGGCAAGCCATCTGCCATGCCGCCATCGCCGCCGTTTCTGCGGTAACAACGGCGCAAACTCATTACCCCGCTGCACCGCCTCAAGTGCCTGCTGGCCGGCGATGGACCCTTCCGGCGCTTCTCGGATTTCAACCGAACCGAGGAGTCGATAACCAATTCGTGAGACCGTTTCAATGTACTGCGGGGACCGCGCATCGTCTCCAAGACACTGGCGCAGCTTGAGGATGGCCCTCGCCAGGGAGTTCTCAGTGACCACGACATCGCCCCATACCGACTGGAGAAGTTCATCCTTTGTGATCAGTCTCTGCGGATTCCGAAGCAAGTAAAGCAGCACCCGAAAAGCCCGTGGCTCAACCGGCAGGACCTCCCCATCCTTAACAATGGAGAATTCCTGTTCCCGGATCTCGATGCCGTTGCATAAGAAAACAAGTGACTTAGTAGCCGTCATAACTTCGTCACGTAAAAGTCAGAAATCGGCCAAGACAAAGCTACGGTCCGATGTGCAGATTAGACCAACAATGTACCACGACCCGACCTTAAGGAGGTCATCATGTTGACAAGAAGGACTGTGTGTCTCGCGGCAGTGCTGGCATGTATGTTCGCCACGGATGCGGTAATTGCCACGGCGCAGGAATGGAAAAGCTGTTTCACCCTCGCCAGCCTCAAGGGATCATTTTCCATCGTCGGCACGTACGGAGCAAACATAGCAATCGCTCTCGCCAAGCGCGATGTGGACGAAGATGGCAATCTAACTGGGACGTTCGTTGTGAACGAGCCAACCCCCGGATCAACAACCGGAGCAAGGACCCTCGTGACCGGAACACAAGCCGGGACGGTTTCCGTAAACTGTGATGGCACGGGTGTCGTCACGCGCGTTCTTACGGTCGCAGGTGTGCAAACGACTCAAACGGACGATTTCGTGATCACAGAAGCAAAGATCAAAGATGGTGAACTGGTTGCCGTGACCATCGTTGATGCTCAAAGGACCCCGTCGACCATCGTTCCAGGTGGTGTCTTTCTTAGACGCACATGGACCCGAGTGCACTGAGGAATTTGTTCGATTCTCTCAGGAAGTCCGCGTACGGTGGGCCGGCGTCGGGTTATTGCAGCATTGCAAGCTTCGGTTGAGGGGTGACACATAGCCAGCCCCTCGATCCGACACTAAACATGTCAGAAATTTGGGTGTGCGTGCGGCGCAATGTTCGGCCGGACCGAGATGTGAACTGCTGCAAGGAGAGCAATGCGCTCGTCGAGCAGTTTTTTGAAAGCACAGGGCACTTTCGCGAAATACCGCACTCGATAGTTCAGAGTCGGCCGACAGAGCCTTGTTGGAAGTTCCACCGCAGAGAACCATTCTCGCGTTAACTATCGCAAATTCAATGGTTTGCAAAACCTCTATCGAGAGTTCGAATGACTACTTCCCCGCCAGCGAGTCAACTTGTTTATAATCAATAACTTAAATGTCTAAAATCTCCCCGATTTCCGGCCTTTTCCGCACCAAACATCCACTAGAGAGCCTTTCTCCGAATAGATAATCTCGCCTTCCGTGGCGCTTTTCTCTGGTCCCCTGGAGAGCAGTGGAACTTTTGGTCCATCCATTCTGGGCCTCATTGGCTGTGACCATCGATTGTGTCGAGAGATGTCGCGCATTGCAGGCTAAAGTTCTAGCCCGAGGAGAGCAAATCCGAGACATTTGCCGTGAGCATCAAGGGCAAGCGAGCGGGTGACGCTGCTGGAAAGTGGCCGATGAAGGACGAAGTTCAGCGCCCTAAGCTGCGGAAGACTGTACCGCTCCACGGGGGCATCGATGAGTGATTCGAAGTGTGCAGCTACGCGTTCGGCAGTGACCTTTTCTTCGAGCAATTTGAAGTCTTCGCTACGGTAGGCAATCAGGGAAATTGTCACGATGTTTCGCTTCGGGTACCTCAATACGCTCCGTCCGACTACATCTTCGAGCGCACTGAATTCCTTCTCCATAGAACCGAACGTTCTCCAGCTGATCTCCTCAAGAGTCTCCGCGGCAGCGTATATGCGTGATTGAAGAGCGCACCAACGAGCGAGTCTGGCAGTGGCGAGAGCCGCGATTGAATCAAACTTATTCCAGGAAAGCGGTTCGTGCCAAAACTCGCTCACTTCGTCGGTTGCAGACAGCTCACGTGCCGCCTCCACGGCGTCACGAGTGCAGTGCTCAACTATGAGCGACTCTTCTGAAGTGAAATCAGGCCAAGGAAGGCGTTGTATCATTGACGGCAAATAGTGGCGTGCTGCTGCTCCCGACGTCGTACCGAGCCGCAGCCCAACAGCCGTCTCGATCAGAAATCGATATGGCGTTGTATAACTCAACCCGATCAGCCGGAGGCTAATGCGTGTGGAAACTTCTTCGGTTGTTGCACCGACAAAGGGTCCTACCTTGTCGAAAACACTATCCCGGGGCAATACGCGCAAACTCAAGGAACTCGCGGTGCGCTCGCTATACGTTGTTCCAGGGGTACCGTATAGATTTGTACTTTGAATCACACGAGACCATTGGCCGTGTAGTTCATCAATATAAGACTTCAGCTCTCGAGCGTCGCGCCCCCACTTTACTCGTAGCGGAACTTCAGCCCAAAAGGGCTGATACTCACCGCCTTTTGTGAGTGGGACCCAATCGGACGCATCTACGGGGAGCTCATCCGCAAGCCGCAAAAACCGGAAGTTGTCACAAGTTGCCAATCCTTGCCGAGCTATGGCGCCGGCGGTTTCCGCGGAGGGCACGCGAGCCACCTGTTCGATTAGCGAGTTGGGCGCCCAATAGGCAAAAGGGGAGCCGTAGAGGGCGTTAAAGTCAGCGAGGCGGCGTAAAGGTGCCGCATTTCCCGATTGGACACTGCGCACGGACTCTTGAAGATATCTATCTTTCTCCACGACGTCCAGTGCGCCAAAGAATGCGGTCGACTCGCATCGCTCCTTGCCCAAAGTAAAAGCAGCAGTTTCAACCAAAGCGTCGAGCACGCCTCCGCCGAGATCGGCGACTGCGCTGGTTCCTTGCAGATATAAGGATCGCCATTCATCCAAAGTTGCGGAGAAAAGCAGTGTTCTGTTTGCCAACACTCCAATTCGTCCACCTGATTCCAACATCTCAGTGAAACGCGAAATGAAGCACCCTCCCAGGTCAATGCGCTCGCGACCATAAGCCTCAAACAGGGTCGCCTTAGCGGAAGGAGTGCAGTCTCCGAAAGGTGGATTCATCAGCACGACGTCAAACTTCTTCTCGGCCACACCGAGCAACGCAACTCCATGCACCGCATCGTCGACGAAGAGCCGGCGTCGCGTGCTTACCTGACTGTACTCGTCTTTGACGAAGCGAACGAGCGCAGCGCGGATGCGTTCTTCAGGAGCAGCAAAGAGGTTGCCTATCTCGCCTCGTTCAGCCTGCCGACGAACGAGCCGCTCGATTTTAATTAGCAATCCCATTTCTCCTGCAAGACCCAGAGAATCGACGAGTGCGGTGAACACGCGGCCGACTTCAGCGTCCCCGAGTTTCGCAACGAACTCCTTGGCGATCTGCTTCTCGGCGACGAGCGGCTCGGCTACGACGATGTTGGACCGGCGGATCTGGTCGCGGTCTGTGCGACTGATATCCTCTCGTTTCAGCCCTTGGCCACTGGAACTGGCGTCCTGGCGGCAACGATTATTGTGGCGGTTTGGTTCCGGGTTCGCCCGAAGTCCTTCGTGGAAGCGGGCGGCCGGACGCTCCGGCAGTTGCGGGTGCCGGGCCTAACCGTTCTTTTCATTGTGGGATTGGCCTATCTCTACAACTATTCCGGCATGGCGTATACGCTGGGAGCTGCCGTCGCGCGCGTCGGCGCGGCCTTTCCACTGGTTAGCAGTTATCTCGGCTGGGTGGCGTGCTTCCTGAGCGGCAGCGACACGGCAGCCAATCTGCTGTTCGGAAATTTGCAGGTAGCTGCGGCCCACCAGTTGCACCTGAACCCGCTGCTACTGGCCGCCACCAATTCATCCGGGGCGGTGGCGGGCAAGATGATTTCACCGCAAAACATTGCCGTGGGCGTCACGACGGTTGGCCTCATCGGCCAGGAGGGAAGAGTGCTGCATAGCACTTTCTGGCATAGCGTCTTCTTCGCCGGGCTTTTGGGGCTGATTGCGTTAATGCAGGCTTACGCCATTCCGCAAATAGTGCCGTGAGCAGCGCGAAATCTCAAGGCGGACAAGCGAGAGGAGGCAATTCTCTCTATCGTTGAGCGCTCCTGATCCGGATACTGCGACTCGCTGATCCGAAGTAGAAATTCCCTGTTCAATTTCGCAAGAGAAATGGGTCCGAGTGGCCGAAACCAGCCTCGATTCAGCATAATAGGTGGCTTTGCCTTCGGAGCCTTGGCCAGGTTTTGCGATTTTCCCTGTAAATTTCCCTGTTTGCAGGGAATTTGCCCCGGAGGATAGTTCGCTGAAGACTGGGTCCACCGCCAGCTTACAACCCATCCTCTTAACCAAACAAAATAATAGATGTGACTCGAGCACTAGGAACTCGTTGAAATTCGCCTAATTGCGGCGTCTTTCCTGGCGATTTTCATTTCTTCCTGTTCGAAATCTGTTTGAAGTACAGTTCTTGCCGGTGTTTATAAGTGTTTGCGAGCCTCAGGGAATCATCCCCGAGGCTCGCAACCGTTGCTCAGGCACACTTCTCCCGGAGCATTTCCGGTGGTTGAGCCATCAGTCGCGGCAGCCGGATCAGGTTGTGCGCCGCGCAACTGAAGACGAACAGCCAGTCCACTTTCTCCAGACCTCGCAACTTGACCTGGCGCAGCGGGCCGGTTTGCTTCAGCCATCCGAATCCCTTTTCGATCAGCCATCGGCGGCTCAGGCTGATGGCATAGCCGGGCTGGCGCGTGGTTCTGCGGTCCAGGTTGCTGGTGCGGCCTTTGTCGTTCTTGGTAACGTGCGGCGTCACGTTCAACTCCCGCACCGTGCTGACGAAATCCTTCGTGTCGTAAGCCTTGTCGGCGCCCACCGTGATGCGGCGTGAGCGGCCTTCTTGCTTCTCGGCAAGCATCAACAGCGCTGCATCGCGCTCGGCATAACCGTCGGCGTGTGTCACCATCGCCGCAGCGATCAGACCGTTGCGGTTCTCCACCAGCGCATGACCCAGATAACTCAGCTTTGATTCCTTGCCGTAACTCTTCTTGTACAGCCGCGCGTCGGCATCGGTGGTCGATTCATGCGTCTTGTTGGATCGCTTCTGGCCGTGGAAGTTCGCGCCATCGCCGTCGTCAGAGCCGTCTTTCGAGCGAAAGCTCTTCTGCGAGGCCCATGCCTGGATCAGTGTGCCATCCACCGTAAAGTGCTCGTCGCTCATAAACCGCCTGGCCTGCTTGTTCACTTCGGCAAAGAAATGCTGCGCCACATCGGACGTCAGCAGTCGGTCGCGGTTCTTGGAAAACACCGCATGGTTCCATACCGCGTCGTCCATGCCAAGGCCCACAAACCAGCGGAACAGCAGGTTGTAGTCGATCTGCTCGACCAGCAACCGCTCCGAACGCACAGAGTAAAACACCTGCAACAGCAGCGCTCGCAGAATGTACTCCGGTGCAATCGAGGGACGGCCGGAGTCGGCATACAACAGATCGAACTCCGGGCTCAACGTCCGCAATACCGCATCCGTCAACTTGCGAACTGCCCGCAATGGATGATCCTGGGGCACACGCTGCTCCAATGATACATAGCTGAACATACCGTCCTGAATCCGCTCATCTCCACGCATGGCTGTTAGACGAATGGCTGCCAACCTCCGGCGCAAACAGGTACCTATTTCAACAAGTTCCTAGACGTGCGTTGCGCGCGCCAGTGCGGCTAGGTATGCCCTGTAAGGCCTATTTACTTTACAAAACGGGCAGCTACCTTCATAGACGAGATGTGATGCTGTAGGCGCTGGGCACGTTTCTTCTGCCATCTGACTGAAGAAGTCGAATTGACTTGATAATGCACGCACATACCCTCAAGCTGCTTTGGAACGGTCCAGTCTTCGTTGAAGAATATCTGGCGAGCGCCAGCAGCCTTAGCTATAGCCAAGCACTGAAGACAAGGACGCAGGTTGACGTAGACAATTGAGTCTCTTGTGCTTACCCCGCGCAATGCAGCATCAGCAATGGCCATTTGCTCCGCGTAGATGCAGGCGCATTCTTCGTATTCACTTCCAGTATCTCCGCCAGATATGCATCGGGGACAACCCGCCCGGCTGCAGTCCTCATGACCTTCCAATACAGCGTTCCACCCGGTTGCCAATACCTGTCCCGCCCGAACGAGAATTGCACCAGGACCGACGCAGTTTGGCCTACACGCGATAGAGTTCGCCATTGCTATAAAGGCTTTGTGCGTCGAACGCATCGATTGGATCGGCTCGTCGTTACGACGCGGCCACTCAAGTCCACTGATGCAACTTGTTGAGAATGACGCGGTGGGTCTTCGCGGCGATGCGAGGTCCCAGGCGCTTCAGATCGGTAATGACCGGATGGCGATGGGGCCACATGCGGCGACAGAGGATAGCCGCGATTTCGGCATCGAGCATACCTTCCAAATCGAGGTATTCCGACACCCAGCTTAGAAAGAAAAATTCCGCATCGGATTCCTTCCCTGCTCGAAAGGCCTTTGCGCAGAGCTGGTCTGGATGGATCCGGTATAGATCCCAGCACTCATCTGAAACAAAGACAGGAAGCGAGGCGTAGACCTTTACGAGAAACGCCTGATCCTCATACATCGACATGTTTCCGATGAACGATTCCTCGAAGCCTCCCAGATTGCATATCTGCCCTTTTCGAAGCAGAAAGTCGGTGGGAATCGGGGGAGGAATCTGCTCCGACAGCGTCAACTTCAACAATTCCGGCGGCTCGTAGATTCGTTTTGCCGGGATCCCGGGTGCTTGTACTTTGTCGGGCTCCGAATTATCGCCTGACCAACTGTGCCAAAATGTGCTCTTGCCGTAGACCATGGCAGCCGCGGGATGCTCATCGAGAATGGCCACCTGGCGCTTCAATTTGTCCGGCAGCCAGACGTCGTCGTGGTCAAGGATACCGATGAATTCTCCAATGGAGTTCCTAATGCCCAGGTTGCGGGTTGCGCCTTGCCCGCGGCGGCGGCCCCCTTCATGCTCAAGATATCGGATAGTGTCGGGGTACCTTGACGCGTATCCACGCGCGATGTCCTTACTTGCATCGCTCGATCCATCATCGACAAGCAGGAGTTCCCAATCCTTATAGGTCTGCGACAGGACGCTCTCAATTGTCTCCGTCAGAAATCGCTCGGCATTCAACATGCCGACAATGACCGAAACCCGGGCTTTGCTACCCATAGTTATTTCAGCCTCGTAACCCGGATTCCTGGAACTTCATTGGTCCAACCTTGCCTCGGAGGCCATCGATTGCGCCTCTCAGACTGTAACAAACACTCGCGAACCGCTCCTTATCGAATAGAAGCATCCTGACATGGTCCCTCCATGTCCTGAGCAACATCGCATGAAGCTCAGCAGTGCTGAGATGATGTCTCTTCATCATATAAATCGTGTTTCGCGTAAGGTAATATCGCGATGTTTTATCGTAATGGTCGTAGATGAGCTCTCTCCATAGGAATCTATGACGCCTTTTCGATCCTTCACGGTGCAGCAGCAGAGCTTCAGGACAGGCGTACACACCAAATCCAGCCTGCACGAGGCGAACACAGAAGTCAGTGTCGATGTAATAGATGAATAAGTCTTCGTTAAACGGGCCGATTGTATTGAGTACCGCAAGTGAAATCAGACTCCCCGAAGAGATCATCGTGCCAATCTCCAACGGCGGCCCTGCACTCTCTCGGGGTCGAATGCAGTCGATATACTCCTGCACGTTTACATCGAATGGATTGGCTCCCACGGCTCCGACGTTTCGTATTCCCTGCCGTTCCAGGGTGTCAAAGACACGCACGAGTTTGTCGACCATGCCGGGAGTCGCCTCGCTGTCATGATCCAGCGTGAGGATCCATCGAAAGCCACGGATCTTTGCCCATTGAACGGCCTGGTTGTAGGCGTGAGCCAGACCCTCATTGCGCTCATTGAGAATCAGCGAGACCGAATCGAAAGCCGCAAGCTTATCGAGTTCCCGCCGGGTCAGCTCGTCCGAGCCGTTGTCAATAATTAAGACATGGCCCACCTGGTTATAAATGGAATCGAAGCAGCGGTGAATTGCCGTCCCAATCCTGTAGGTAACAATGGCAGCACAGACGTGCGGTTGCCGGTGAATGTCAAGTGTCCCGAGGTTATTCTGGGATTCCTCTAGCACGCTGCTTCTCCGAAAAAGTTTACACATTGAGCAACGTACTCCACCTGTTCATTGCTGAGCACCGAAAACATTGGCAGCGACAGGATCCGCGAGGCTACACGCTCGGTGACGGACAAGTCGCAGCATCGATGCGCGATATTTCGCATCGCCAATTGGAGATGACAAGGTATCGGATAGTGGATGAGAGTTTCAATCGCCTGAGCGCGCAAGTGCTCCCGCAACTGATCTCGCCTGTCGCTTTGAATCACAAATAGGTGGTAACTGTGGACATAGTTAGGCATTACCCTGGGAGAACAGTATCTCTCATCCAAGCGAGAGCGGTAGCTCTCGGCTAAACTCCGGCGGGTTTCATTCCATCTCTCCAAGTACGGCAGTTTCGCACGCAAGATGGCGGCCTGCAGCTCGTCGAGTCTGCTGTTGTATCCCACGGTTTCGTGATGATACTTACGAGATTCGCCGTAGTTGCGCAGCCGACGCAGCCTCGCCGCCAGTTCTGGATCGCTGGTTACTACTGCGCCTGCATCGCCGCAGGCTCCCAGGTTCTTGGTCGGGTAGAAACTGAAACAACCCAGGGCTCCCATACTGCCTGCCATTCGGCCGCGGTAAGAAGACCCGTGAGCTTGCGCCGCGTCTTCGATCACACACAAATTGTGGCGTGCGGCAAATTTCAGAATGGTATCCATCTCCGCACAGTGACCATAAAGGTGAACCGGTATGATGGCCCGTGTCTTAGCGGACAAGGCTTTCGGAAGCTGGTCGGGGCGCAGAGTGTAAGTCTGCGATTCGACGTCAACAAATACCGGGACAGCGCCTGTAGTGGCAATTGCCAAAGCTGTCGGCATGGCGGTATGGGCAACGGTGATGACTTCATCGCCCGGGCCAATGCCGCAGGCAAGCAGGGCGAGTTGCAAGGCCTCCGTTCCCGAGGCTACGCCTACACAGTGCTTTACACCGCAATAGGCTGCGAACTCCTCTTCAAACAACTCAAGTTCCCGGCCGAGGATATACCAGCCCGAACGCATGACTCGCTGGACAGCTTCGTCGAGGTCAGGCGCAATCGTATCGTGAAGCTTCTTGATGTCGTTAAACAGTACCTTCATTCCGAATGAACACCCACCGCTCGAAGGAATTCACGATAGTCTCGGATGTAATCATTCTCATCGAAATAGGTTGACACGATGGCCAGGCAAACTGCGGCTGAAGAGAAGTTGACGAGTTCGCGCCATATCATGGGAGGAATGTAGACTCCCTTCCAGGAACGGTTCAATGCGTATGTTTTGCGCTGCTTCCCGTCGTCGAGAATTACATCGAAACTGCCTGAGGCAGCAATAATGAACTGCTGCGTCTTCATATGTGCGTGTCCGGCTCGCGTTTCGCCTCCTGGGACATCGTAGAGATAGTAGACGCGCTTGATTTCGAATGGGACTTGCTTGTTCGCTTCAATTACGCTCAAATTGCCGCGCGGGTCCGCGATCTTAGGCAATTCGATAATTCGGGATTGCTCAATGGACAAGGCCTACACCTCTATGTTGACAGGGTAAGTGGGAGAGCAGGTTTCCAAGCTAAGCTCGTAAAAGTCGTATACCATTGCTCGGCCGCCGTAACTCTCCTTGTTCTGGATAAGCCCGGCATTCAATGTGCGTCCGCTTTCGGTTGTGGAGATTCCAAAATCTCGGTACGGCTTTCCGGTGTATACGTCGCTCAGGAGCACATCCATAACCAGGTCCAGGACTCCAAGTCTCAAGCCTTCCGCGGTGGCATTGCGGTACTGGCCATGGGCGACCATTTGACTCTCGTAAATAATCAACCCTCCCAGCATCTCCCCGTTCTGCTCCACGGTGAAGAGCTTGATATTCTCTGGGAAACGGCTTTCCAGAAGCTGCATCTCCGCCGCTGTATGAACAGGCAGGACGCCGTGACGCATTTGTAGGTTGTCCCTCGCGATGCTCATGAACCGGTCATAATCGCTGCTACGAACGACTTTCAACCCCTGACTCTGTGCGCGTTTGAGAATCTTTCTGCGGCTTCTGGCGAGTGGCAACTTTCTGCCGGCAATCACCGTAGTGGCAACATCCCTGCGAACCAATCGGGCGTTGTGGACAAACAATGCGTAGAGGTCTTCCTCCGCGGGGAGAATGTGGTACATGTGCGGGGTCGCCTTATAAATCAGCTTCCTGATGTCACGGGCACGCAGATCGTCCACAAGTTCCGCAAAGACCCGGAGCATCAGCGGCGTGGTCATTTGGGAATCGGAAACAATTCCCCCAAATGTAAGCCCGCCGTGCGACACCACTGTATCGTCAACCCGGTTGCCGGGCATCAGGGCGATCAGCCGATCATTCTGAAAGAACAGAAGCGAGAAGTCATTGAATCTGTCGGCGTGATACTCCAAGTAGTCCCGATAAAACATGAACACGCCGTTCTTGGATTGACGCACGAACTCATCCCAGCAAGTCTTATGCCTGGACTCGTAGAGCTCCACCCGAATTCGACTTTCGTTGCTCATTTGCATAAGATCTATGGTCAACCCACATCCAGAGAATGGAAGCTCTCGCCGTACTTCGCGCGTCATCTAGGTGGCTCCCTTTAAGGACGCCTGATTAACACATCTTCACGGCGATTTGCCATGGGAAGGTCAGCGTACTGGGGCAACACGTAAGCATCGAACCCCTGGCTTCTCGCGCGGCTCAGCAACGCCAGAATCACGGAATCGTCGATCTTGTGCCGCTCTATCGTGTTGAATTGCACCTCTGGCGGCGTCTGGGTATTCATAAACTCCTTGTGAAACTTGACGCCATTCGAGCTGCTGAAAAACCTCCTCCGCTTGGAGATGTTGGGAATGTCACCTATCAGCATCTCTCCGCCTTCCGCCAGCAGTTCCAACGACCGGTCCAGAAAATCCCATGCATTTCCTTCTTTGAAGGCCGTTAGAAAGACACTGTAGGTCAGAATTACATCCACCTTTGCGGAGAAATCTCTGAAGAGGCTATCGCACAGGGGGAAAAATGCTGGAAATTTCCGGATGAAATCATCGTCGGGCAAATGAGCGAGCATTTCTTCCGAATCGACCAGCAGGAGTTTGTGACCCTGTTCGCGGCAAAGATTCGCCATCATAAGAGGCAGGTCGCTGCAGCCGGGCCCCACATCAAGCACCACCTTATCGCGTTCACTCAGCAAAGGAAGGTTGGCGACGATATTTCGAAGAATGATCTCTTCTTTTCCCTGTCGATATGAGTCGGGAAAGCCGATTTTTTCATATCGACTCAGCGAATCATCCTGTGCCATTTTCCGCATGTCATCGAACGTGAGGTTGGCAAACTTGCGAAATTGTTCGTCAGAAATACGCATAAGATTCCTAGACACGAGCATTACGGTTCGTAGCGAAGGCTCCTTGGCCGAATGAGACAGCTCTCTTGAAAGCCGGGCGCGAGAACTTCGCCAGCACAATAACCAATGGGCGGGGCAACACAGTCTTTATCACGCACCTGAATGTCAGAAACCGCTCCTTTCCCCTTCCGGCCAGCGCGGTATCGAAGAGCCACAGCTTGATGGAGCGCCAGACGCCATATATTCGAATGCGACGATCGAACTCCGGGTTCTCCAAGATCGTTGTCGCTACGAACATACTTGCGGGGCCGTCGTTTCTTGGAATAGCGGCAAGCGCCCAAAAGCGATCTGCCCCTCCAGTCGCGTTTTCGCGCCCTGCTTGAGGTGAGGCCGACCCGTCGGCACCGAGAGCAGCCACTGCGGGATCAAGCCATTTCTTCTTCCAGGATGCTCCGCAGTGTTCCTCCTGCACCGACGCGCGGAAACGAGATCCGAGCTCTGTTCTATTGCGCTCAGACCCTCGCAGCCACTCCAGCGCTCCCGCCACATATTCGCTCACGCTGGATGCCGCGGTCAGAACAGAGTCCATAGCCAGATCGTCATTCCGGAGAAGTGGCGTGACATCGTTGTTCAGCCTTTGGACCGGTAATGCATGCCGTGCTGCATCCAGAAGCGAAGTCAACGAGCCGCAAGGGAAACAATCCAAATAGATGTCGGCGGCAGAATAGTAAAGGTCCAGTATCTGGGAGTCATGGACAAACCCGACGGGACGGAAGCATTGCTTATCGAGGCCATTTAACTCCGACAATCCTTCTATGTCCGACCTTGAGATACCGATTGCAACAATAACAATACGAGGGTCGCTTTTACAGATGGCACTCAGCGCCTCGGGAAAGTTGTATCCGAGAGCAGGCTGATATTTGAACCACTCCCCGAGCGTAAGCGCAATTGGAGCATCGATGGGCAACCCAAGCCTTCTCCGAGCTTCCACCTTATCCGAAGGAGAAGGTCTATCATCCGTAAGCGGGATCGGAACCAGGCACTTCCGTGGGCCAGAGGCACGATATCCGATCGAAATATCCTGACCTGCCAGCCGTATGTCTGCGATGACTGTCGCCACTTCCGTGCCGAGAGTAAACCCATGATCCGCATGGTTGAAAAACATCACTGGCCTTGGCCGGTCGTAAAGAGCCACATTAGGCAGAGGGTCATTAGGGTGGATGTGCAGGATGATGGCATCGTAGGCCATGCACCTGCTCCGGATGACCTCGGCTTTCTGCAACCAGGGCATCTCAAACGGCAGCTCGATGAATTCTCCGCCGCTTCTTCGAACCGATTGACTCAGCCAGGCAGGCAGTTCATCATCCTGTCTCGATATCAGGACCGAGTGATACTCGGAGGGGGCATGCTGCGCACAAGTATCGATCCAGCGAGTTGCGACACGCGTGTGACCTCCTGTTTTGTACGCTCCTGTCATTAAGTGCAAGAAGCGGCGAAGAGACCGGGGAGTAGCGCCAGGATTCGGCGTTGGCTTAAGGTATCTTCGGCCAATATCAGCAAGAAGCTGCTCCATTTCTTGGCAGTAGAAGAAACCTGGATTCACCTTCCATGCCACCGATGCGGCAAAATGACACCATTCTATCGCTAACTCGGGCTTGTTTATTGCCGCCTTCTTCGCCCGATTACAAGCATGAGCGAACTCTTTGGCAGACTCGCGCTGCAGCAGCATTGCGGTCTGCATGAAGGCGGGATACTCCGAGCTTTGGCCGGAGCGTTGTTCCAATTCATTCACGCTCGCACCTTGCTGTAAGCAACTCGCGAAAGCGAACCATTCCCCAGCTCTGTTGCCATTCAGATACGGTGCCATTCTGGCCGGGCGGTGGCAGTACTTCAAAATGCAGGACATCTGCTACGACGTCAAATTGCCGAAACCCTGTGCGCTCGTTTCCGGTGGCTACTCCAAGATCGATCCAGTAACAACCTGGAGCCAGACGAGGATTGGGAACCTGCAGCCGATATTTTTCTATCTCGCCTGCCTGAATGGAATGAACTCGTGACCCGGAACAGCTGCCTACGGGAGTCCCGTCGGTCGCGTAGATCGTCAAATTGAAGCAAAAGTTATCGACCGCCTGATTCCCCCGGACTGTCATCAACAGGGTAAGGTCCGCATCAGCGGGCACGAGCTTTGCCGGAAACCCTTCCAACTCCAGCGTAAGAAATTCGACCTCCCTGCCCAGGGATGGGTCAGGACGTGGAGAGTTTTCCACGTTATAAACCGTCGTGTCGCGATCCACGCCCGCAGCCAGATATTCCGCAATAGCTTGCTGGCTGTCGGTGATCGACCTGATGCGGCCTTGTTCCAGTACAATGGCAGACTTGCAGAGTAACGCAACAGAGCTCATGTTGTGACTCACAAATAACACGGTGCGCCCTTGTTTGGCGGCGCTGCCCATCCTGCCCAGACACTTCTTCTGAAATGCAACATCACCAACTGCCAGTACTTCATCAACGATCAGGATGTCCGGCTCCAGATGCGCCGCAACAGAGAAAGCAAGACGGACATACATCCCGCTTGAGAAGTACTTCACGGGCGTGTCGATGAATTTCTCGATCTCAGAGAAGGCGACGATTTCGTCGAAGCGGAGCGCTATCTCCCTCTTGCTCATGCCGAGGATGGCGCCGTTCATGTAAATGTTCTCGCGTCCGGTCAACTCCGGGTGAAACCCCGTCCCCACTTCCAACAGACTTCCCAATCTGCCGCTGATCCGGGCGTGTCCGTGAGTGGGCTTGGTAACCCGGGAGAGAATCTTCAGAAGCGTACTCTTGCCCGCGCCATTGCGGCCGATGATTCCGATCACTTCGCCGCGGCGCACTTCGAATGAAGCATCACGCAACGCCCAGATATAGTTGTTCACAGTCCCCAAAGGAGATGCCAGGGACGGCCTGCGAAAAGGCGATGAAACAGCGTGGGCAATCGCGTCGCGCAGCGTAAGATAAGGCGCGCGTTCGCCGATTCGATAACGCTTGCCCAGATTCTCCACACGAATGACAACATCGCTCATTGCTAAACCACATCGGCAATGGTGTCTTCCATTCTGCGGAAGAACGCCAGCCCTCCAACGAGCACAACGGCAACGACAACCATCGAAACGGCGAGCAGTAGGGTAGGCGGCTGCCCGTGTCCGGTGAGCGTCCAGCGAAATCCCTCTATCACACCAGCCATCGGGTTGAGGCCATACAACCAGCGCCAGTGCTCAGGTACGAGGCTTGCAGGATAGGCAACGGGCGATACAAACATCCAAATCTGCACGAGAAAAGGGACGATGTAACGCACGTCGCGATAGAGGCTGTTGAGAGCGGCGAGCCACAGTCCGACGCTAAGCGCGGTTACCATCGCCAGAAGCAGAAAGGCGGGAAGCAACAGAATCGCCTTACCGGGGACAATCCTATACAGAATCATTATCGGAAACAGTACGAATAGCCCTATCGCGAAGTCGAGCAGACCCGGCAGCGCCGCCGAAAGGGGGAGCAGCAGGCGTGGGAAATAGACCTTCGTGACAATATGCTGTTGCTCGACCACGCTGTTGGTGACGTTCTGCAAGGCCCCGGCGAAATACGTCCAGGGAAGTAGAGCGCTGAGATAGAAGATCGGATAGGGAGTGTCTCCAGACGGGATGCGGGCAAGATATCCAAAGAACACAGTGAATACCAGCATCTCCGCAACAGGCTGAATGATCGCCCATGCGGCGCCAATGGCTGTTTGTTTGTAACGGATCTTGATGGTCCGCCAGACAAAGAAATAGGCAAGATCGCGAAATCGCCACAGTTCTCCTAACTCCAGGCTCAGCCAGCCGCGAGGAGGGATGATGTCGATCAGCGCAACGCCTGCGATGGGGACAGGATCCAGGCTTGAACTCACGAATGGGTTATCCTCGGCGAAGCCGGTTGAAGCTGGCCAGTGAACCGCCCGCTTTCTGTGGCATACGATGAATCGTTCCATCGTGGCTGAAGGGGAATCCTGCTTATGATAGGTTGCATCTCTAGCCTGGGTAAACCTCAGATCTCTTCCGATCGCCCATCGATGAGTCGATAGCGGAACTTGTTTCGGGCGAGGGCTTTGTGGACGGGCGATCCGTACCAAAACGCGAGGTGTCGGGCCTGCCGAGAAGATGATTCCACTGTCTCCGCATCCGGGTACGGAGACGTACGCGTTCCCGAAGCCAGCGAATCGGCTGAAGCCCCAGCGCCAGACTCACTCGTAACATGAGCAATCCATCGGGATAGACCATGATCCTGCGCAGCCGGCCGAGGTTGGTCGTGAGATTGTTCGTACCTTCGTCGGTAGTGAAGCTCGAAGAATAGAAGAAAAGGGAATGCTTCACCTCGCGCTCACCATATTCGCCATAAGGATACGCAAAGGTCGTAACCGGCCTGCCAAGAATCGCTGCAAGATCGCGTCCGCTTCTTTCCAATTCATCGTCCAAGGCATTCGGGTCCAGTTCCTGAAGATATGGGTGGCTGCGAGTATGGGAGCCGAACTCAATTCCCCGCCCCGCCCATTCAACGATCTGCTCTCTTGTCATCATGCTGTGCGGCGCGGAACCGTTGGCCTGATCCCACAGATTGGTATTCCCAATGAACGACGTGGGAACAAACACCAAGCCGGTCAAGCGGTACTTCTCCATCAACGGGAGGCCATATTGGGCGAGGTCCGCATAGGCATCGTCGAACGTCAGCAGCACCGGCTTTACGGGCAGTGGCCTTCCTTCCTCGACGTAGGCCTGCCAATCGGCCGCGGCAACAGAAGTATAGCCACGTCGCTTGAGCAGCTTTAGATGAGCTTCGAATTCTGCCGGGGAAACGGTCAATTCAGGAAAAGTGCCTGGAATCCGCGGCCCGATGTGATGGTACATCAACACCGGCAGAACGACTCCGAATTCCGCCTTTGCGGCGCGAACGCCGCCGGCTTCGCGGATAGCGGCACGATGAAATACGACGGAGCGCCGCGAGTTCAAAATGCGCGGCCCCAAGTCTCGAACGAGCGGCACGTCTCGCAGGACCCGCGCAATCGCGCAACATGGGCGAAGCAAGGGCTCCGGAGAGAACGGCAAACCAGTCACGACGCGGTGCAACAGGCGCTTGGGAAGTGGTGCGTGGATCATGGACGCGAGACTCGATGCCGAGCGCGAGTAGGGCAATTTGCGCATCATGCGGATCTCGGCCCCGCCGTACTCTGTAGCATCCGCCAGCGCTACAGCGCGATCTGACTTAACGAAGATCTGGTGAACAGGTGCGTTGGGCGCATAGACGAACGGCAACCCGCCGTGCCAAAGACGCCTCCCCAAGTCCTCGTTTTGCCGGGCGCTGAGGAAGCTCTCGTCAAAGCCTCCACTTTCCAGAAAGACGCTGCGCGGAAGCGAGGAATTCGCATCTACGGTAGCGTCATCGGGCCATCTGGGGACTCCTTCGCGCGCGAGACGTTCCGTGGACTGCTTTGTGTGCCAGCGCGTCCAGTCCGTCGCCAATGTCTTTGGACTTTCGCCCGAGACCAGGACTGGGCCAAAGACCAGACTCTCGGACTCCTGCGATTGGTGCGCTTCCAAGTGCGCGCGAAGCAGTCCCACGTCGCAGACTATGTCATCATCGAGAAACAGAACGTACGTTCCTCGTGCGGAGTGTGCGCCGGCGTTCGCCGCCCGAGCCTGCCCCTGATTAGGATGTTGCTCAATTATGCGAAACTCGCACTGGGGGCGATGGCTCTTGAGAAATTCCGCCGTACCGTCCGTGCTGCCATCTGAGACCACGATCACTTCGTACAGCGCCGGATTGAGATCCTGCGTAGTAACGGTGGGAAGAGTACGTGCCAGAAGCGTTCGTCGGTTGTATGTGGCAATGACAACCGAGATTCTCGGATTTGGTTTCATGTGCAAACGGTCTTTAGACGGAATCTGAAATTGTGATGATGCGACTGTTGAAGGAGAAAATCACTTCGCCGGCTTTGCGAAGGCATAGTGGATGTAAGGCGACATGTACAAACCTAAACGAAGATTCCGTATTCTGCAAAATGAGACTGCTTCCAGCAGTTTGAGCCCACACTGCGCGGCTTGCTGAATAACATAGCCGCTCGATGCGTAAAACAAATGCTGGCCTTCCTCCAACACATAGGCCGAGTCCCCGAACGCTTTTAGCGCCTGTCGCATTTTCCAGCGGGGACGCCACAGGTCAGAATTCAGTGAAAACCAGTGCAGAGACTTCAAGTTATGCGAGGAGAAGATAAGCGTCCCTCCGGGTTTCAGAACACGGACAGACTCTCTTAATGCAGCGAGCCGTTGCACCTCAGGGAAAGCGCAGTCCAGGCTGTTGTGAGAGATCAACACATGTGAAAACGAGGCGTCGGCTTCTTCGATCCGATCATAGCTGCCAACGCAAAGATCAAGGTAGGACAGGCGCCGCCGAGCGGTCTGGATGAATAGCTCCGAACGATCGACGCCGCGTACTCGCATTCCCATTTCATGCAGCAACAAGGTCGTTCTGCCCATACCGCAAGCCAGATCCAGAACGCTTTCGCCAGCACTGTAGTGCTTACCAAAGAGGTACTCCTCCTCTTCGGACAACTGGTAAGTCGAGTACTCCGCAACCGCAGTGGCAGTACGGTAAGCCTCCAGATTCATTTGAAGTTCAAGTGGTATGCGCTCGGGCATATTTACATCCTTGTTTATAGCAGTCATTTCACCGAAATCTCGCCGCCATTCGGTAAAAGGGAGGCCTGAAATCCTCGTATACCCATTTGCCCGCGCGCGAAATGAACCGGCGGCTCCAGATCACAAATCGAAACTTGTTATGGGAGCCTGTGCTCCAGCGAAACTTGAAAGGCTCATCGCCGGACAGAAAGTCGAATTCATCGTAGCCGGAAGAAAACCCGTGATCCCAAAGATAAGGCAACAATATCTTTCCGGGCGAGAATCGCGCGAACAAAGGATCGTACGCCATGGTGTAGCCCCAGATCTTCCTCCCGCAACGAAACACCAGTGCATAGGAAACGAGTTGCTCCCTCTGTTCCAGCACAGCGACATAAAGCCAGCAGCGTGGCCCCAACGTGTTTATCAGTGATTGAAAAGCTGTCGGGTACCTCGAAATGAATGCGGGCACATGCCGGGAGACGCTTTTCTTGCGATCAAGGACTGCCAATCTTTCCACGAGCCCTGGTTCGTTGTGGGGGTCCTCAATGATGCGCGCCCTTAGTCCCGCCCGTTTGGCGGCCTCAATCTCTCTCCGGAGATTCCGCCGCCCGTTCGCAGACATTTTCTGCATGATCCCCGAAGACCCAGTCTCAAGGAACATGTAGGGGCTGCCTCCGGGGTCAGGACGTACCTGGGAAAGCAATTTGGTTCGCATCAATGCTTCCTTTATCTGAGAGATCTCTTCTTCGTTGCGTAAGTCTGCAAGACTCACAAGGTCCCATTGATCCGCTGTTTGCGCCAAATGATCCGTAATGGCTTGGACGCTCCGGCTTTGGGAGGCTTCGGCAAGCACCAGATCGTTGTAATCACAGTGCTCACCTACAAACTCAAGCACGCGGAATTGCAAGTGAGAAACTTTTCGGCAGACCAGTGGAGCCAGCGCAACAACCGCCCCACCTCTCTTAACTACCAGTACATTCGGCCTGAAACAGCCCGGACCTCTGTCGAGAGCGAAGCGCTCGCACCAGATGCGGAACCAATCGAACGTCGCGAAGACATTTGGAGACCTGGTAAGTTCCGTGAGTCGGTTCCAATCCTGCTCTATGTCTCGAAGACCCTCCAGAGTCGAAACCGTCTCGACTGTATAGCCCGTGTCCATCAGAATCCTCTTTTGTAAACGTCTCGCCGAGTCGGTCCCGGCAGGTTTATCGCTCCACCTTTTGGAACAGAATGTCGCCGGATATCCGGTCTCCGTTCAAGCGGAACTCCGCCTTTTGAACTGTCCTCAGCGCAGGGTGTTGCGCGAAAAAAGCGTTGATTCTTCCCCCGCCGCGAAGAAGTGGACGGCTCCACCAGGAATCTTCAATGGCGTCAACCTCCCTCATCGTTCCCAACAGCAGGAAGCCCCCCGGACAAAGCCACTCAACCAAGCTTGCTCTGGCCCGGTGGATGTCGACCGGACTCCGGAGATATTCGATCGAGTGGATGGCGACAATCAGGTCGTAATTACCGTCCGGGGAACCGGTTCGAATATCCAATTCCAGAAAGCGAATGTTTCCATGGGAACGGCATCGTTCACGTGCCCTTTCCAGGGCTATCGGCGATATATCGACCGCGAGCAGAGAATCGCAGCGTAGAGCTAGCTGCTCTGTGAAGATCCCTTCCGCGCAACCCATCTCAAGCACTTTTGGAAAGCGGTCTTCCCCGCGTACGGCATCAAGCATCTGCAATTCGCCGTGAACACGACTGTGCTGTGCTGTGTCGTTTGCATAGTTCCAGGGATCAGGTCCCGACAGGAACTCGCCATCCAATTCGGTCTTGCTTCGCGCCCCCCCGTGGACGATAAGGGCCCCCAGTGCTCTTGCCAAGCGATACGAACTCCGGAGATAGTTAATCTGCGCCAGAGAATGTCGAAGACGCCGGTAAGCCGAGAGTTTTTGCGTGGCCGTCAGTGAGGTTTCTGCGTTCATGGTTGACTTGCTCGTTAAAAACACGCGCTCTACCTTGCCGTCGCCTTAAGCAACGGCGCGTTCGTAGATGGAAAGTATCTTTTGAATCATCTCTTCCCGAGTAAATTCAGCCTCGACCCACTTGCGGCCGGCATCGCCCAATGCTTTGCGCTCTGCCGTGTTTTTGAGGGTTGCCAGAAGAACGCGCGCAAACTCAGCGGTGTCCCCCGGAGTAACAAGGTAGCCCGTGCGGCCATCTTGTACCATCTCCGGAATACCACCCACGTTCGACGCCACGACGGGCAGCCCTGAGGCGGATGCCTGCAAGACCGCTCCAGGGGCCGCGTCCCATACCGAAGGCTGCGCAAACACGGCCCATCGGGCGAATAGATCTTCGGGGCGGTCGGCCCACCCCAGAAAGCTCACGGCAGCATCCAGTCCAAGCACTTGAGTTCGATGTTGGAGCGCGTCCAGTTCCGGACCATCGCCTGCGATCTCCAACCGGGCATCTGGCAGCTGCTCATAAACTTCCCTGAAGGCGTTCAGCAAACTGGCGATTCCTTTCACTGGAACAAGGCGTCCGAGAGTACCGATCACGGGATCTCTGCGCTCGACACTCTGGCCACGGTTCGAAAATCGTGCGGTGTCCACTCCAGGACGAACCACCGTCACACTCCGGGCATGCATAACGCGCGCAACTGCCTGCGAGACCACCAGGACTTCCTCGGCAAAAACAATTCGAAAGGGCGTGGGATGATCTGCCGTCTCTCCCAGTCCATGAACGTGAAGAATGAAGTGCGCCTCATTGAACCTTGCCGCCATTTGGAGCGAACGACCGGCGTTGTGCGCGTGAACGATGTCGTAGCGCCCTCTCTTGAGAAAGCGCAGAAACTCCAGCGCGCCGTACGGCCCACGCTTCCACTCTATAACCGAAGAGGAGATACCCCGCCGTCGGAATCTTTCAACCAGCGGTCCGTTATGCAGGAACAAACACTCTGCGCGGTATTTCTCAGGTTCGAGCGACGTTGTCAACCCGAGAACGATCTCGCCAATACCGCTCCACGCGAGTTCAGCAGACCCTAGAACATGCAGTGCCTTGCGCGGCGTTCGATGCTTCGCCCCGTCCACGAGCCCTTGGCCTGCAAGTTGAGACACAGCGGTTTCAATGCTCACCGGGCGCCCACCAGATCTTTCACATCCTGTGGCCAGAGGTGGCGCGCCAGCGCAGCGAAGCGCGGGGGCGGTTGGCCCAGCCGTACTGCCTGATGCTGCCCCAGACGATAGAACACACGCTGAACGAAACGCCGCGGAGAAGCTCGGAAAGCCTCGGATAAGCTGCGAAGAGCCCCGCGATAGTTCTGCTCGCCGATAGAAGTCATCGCCTCACGCATGAGTGCGTGATATTCGAGCCAGTTGTCGTCAACCAGTGCTTCAAGCACCGGCATTACCGCGTCGTACGGCAGCGGTTGCCGACCCTGAAGCTCAGAAAGCAGAAGATATTGGATGTACAACACTGCAGCCTCTCGGGCGCGATCATGGTTTTCGCTCACACTTCCGCGGTGCATCCGGTAACCGACCAGCGCCTCCGGAATGTAGCGAACGTCGTGGGCCAGGGCCATTCGCCAATACATGTCATATTCTTCGACGTTGAGGTTGAACCGATATCCGCCGAGTTCCCGCGCCTTAATCGCGTTCAACACAATCGCGGAATGGCAGATCGCAGGAAGGTATCCGGACTCGACGAGCTCACGAACAGAGTTTGGGTCGCCTTCCGTGGTGCGCAACCTTCCAAGGACATGGCCGTTCTGGTAGTGAGCCGCATCAGAGTACAGTATTCCGGCATCCGGAAAGCGATTTGCAAAATCCGTGATGCGCGCCAGCCGCTCCGGCAAAGCTACGTCGTCGGCATCCTGACGCATGAGCCACTGAGTCTCGACTTCTTCGAGCATCCGGTTCAGTGTCGCTGTGAGGCCCCGGTTTGCCTGCGTGAGCACACGGAATCGAGAATCGCGAATCGACCTCAAATAAGCGAGACTGTCGTCCGTCGAGCCATCGTCGATCGCGAGAACCCTGAAGTCCGTGAAGGTCTGGCTTTGGAGGCTCTCGACGCACTCCGACAGCCATGGCATGCCATTCAAAACTGGGATTCCGACTGTAATAAGAGGAGTCATAGAAACTAAATTCTGGCCTGTCAAAGGGCGATTCGCTCGCGGCGACTCAAACGCGCCGCCGTTTCGCCGTTCAGTTGGCAACTCGCCGAGGAAAGCACTCGTCTAAACCTTCCTGAATACAGTTGGCGATCACTCGCGTACGCCAACGTGGTACCGCTCGTTGAGTCTTTGCTGTCGTGAGTGCGAAACAGGCGAACTGGGTCTGGTGCAATCCGGCAATTCCCATCTCTAGACGCTCACCCCTGTTCTCTGCGCAATGCTTGTTCGCTGCCTGGAAGACCGGAAGGGCTTGCAAAATGCCTGGTCCGGATGATCGAGATTGGTTGTCCTCGGTGTAAGACCTTTGGGCCTGTCGCATTCTCGTAAACCGCCATGCACTTTGGCCTCGTCACCTTCTCCTAAAAATCCGCCATGCAGGTGAGCACCGTTCGCTAAGCATAAGGCGCTATGGCCTTCGTCACGCTCAGGCTTCCGTCCTGTCCTCTCAACCAATGGAGAGGGGCAATTTCCCATGATTGCTAGGGGCAGTGCGGTTGATTCGCAAATTAGGTGATGGTTGCACCAAGTTTGCCGATGAACCAGTTTTACATGATTGTTGACACTTCAATCTTCCGCGTTACGCTTGCAGTGATGACACCAGTTCTCGTCTGCGTAATGCTCGCTCTGACTTCGTGCGGTAGCTATCTGCCAGGGAGCGGCGCGATCCCCAGCAGTCTGCCCTCTGGCGCCATACTCTCCTACCAGACTTCGCCTGTCTCACTTACGATCACATCTGCCAGCCAATCGCCGATTGCGAATCAGTACTTCGGCATGCACATACATAACCTGGCGAACCCGGCCCTGTCCGCTGCCCAGCAGACGCCCTTCCCGGACTTCCCTGTAAGCACCATGCGTTTATGGGACAACGTCGCCTGGGCCAGCATTGAGCCACAGCGCGGCGTTTACAACTGGACCAGGATGGATGACACCATTCAGAAGGCCAGCTCTAATGGAGTCACCGATTTTATCTTTACTCACGGCGATGTACCGATATGGGCCTCGTCCGATCCAGATAACTCCTCCTGCTCGTATAAAGGTGGCTGCGTTTCCCCGGCCAATCTCTCAGACCTCGATGACTTCACGAATAATCTCGTCAAAAGATACTGCGGAGTCGTCCGGTATTACGAGACGTGGAACGAAGCCGGCTCTTCTGGTTTCTGGCAAGGCACAAACGAGCAGATGCTGAACATCGCGCGCCGCATCTATGCGTCCGTGAAAGATCCCGCCAACTGCGGCTGTACTGACGGCTCCTGCAAACCTGGCGGAGGCGCAAACCCGAATAAGGTCCTCTCTCCTTCCATCAGCACACCTAAAAACTCGCAATGGCTGCAGAGTTATCTGAGCTACGCAGGCAATCCTTATCCATATGCCGACATCGTCGCGTTCCATGGATACGGCTACACTGCGGACCCGGAAGACATCTACACGGGCGCCCAGAAGATGCATAGCATGCTCGCTAAGTATGGCCTGGGCGCTGCGGAGATGTGGAACACAGAGGCTAGTTGGGGAAACATCGCACCCTCGGCGTTGGAGCAGGTGTCATGGGTGATTCGATACCACGTAACGCAGAGCTTCTCCGGAGTCTCACGATTTACCTGGTACGCTTACGATAACTGCACATGGGGAACACTTTACGGAGCCCAGGGTTGCACTCAGACGGGCGACTCTCCCGGACCACATGACCCGGCAACCGCATATTCGACCGTGGAGCAATGGCTGGCGGGAGCGACGCCGCAATACTGCGAATCCCACAAGGACGGCACCTGGCTCTGCGCCTTCACGCGCCCAGGGGGCTATGCCGACTGGATCGTATGGAACAGCAGTGGACGCCAAATCACGCTATCTACCGCTTCCGCGCCTGCCTTGGTGCAATACCGCGACTGGGAGAACCAGGTACATCCATTCACATCGAGCGTGACGATCGACTCCGTGCCGATCCTGCTTGAAAATAGGAACGCTTTCTGAACTTTGCAATCGAGGTCAGCTGATCTGTTTCCCCTGCAGGAGTTCCCAAAGAGCGGAGCAGGCGAATTGCGTGTTGTAGATCAGGTATCGCTTCCACAACCGCCGCGGCTCCAGCAGCAGTCGGAAGAGCCACTCCAGGCCCCGCTCGCGCATCCAGCGCGGAGCCTGCTTCGTGTTGCCCGCCACTATATTGAACGCCTGCCCCACGCCGACCATCACTGGCACACTCAACCGTTCGCGGCGCTCATACATCCAGATTTCCTGCTTGGGACATCCAAGCCCAACCCAGAGGATGTCCGCCTCGCTGTCATTGATCGTGGCGATGATGGCGTCATCCTCCTCCGGATTCAATGCACGAAACGGCGGTGAGAACCATCCCGCGATTTCAGTGTCCGGGTAGCGCAAACGAATCGTCTCGACAAGCTTCGCCGTCACCTCCGGATGCCCTCCGTAAAAGTAGTGACGATATTTCCGGCCGTGCGTCTCTGTCAGAAAGTCCTGAAAGAGATCGGGGCCATAGACTCGCCGTTTAAGATCGAAGCCGCGGTGGCGTCCAATCCAAGTCAGCGGCTTGCCATCGGGCACAGTCATCCCCGAGGAATTCAACATCGCCTTGAACTGGGATTCATGGTGTGCCTCCATCACCATGTGGACGTTGCACACGGCAACAAAACGGCTGTTTTCGCGCTCGCGTATCCACGACTCAAACCGGCTGATGACCTCGGGAATCTGCACGGCATGAATCCGCACGCCGAGGATCGAAAAGGCCGCAGGCTCTGATACCGGCGCGTTCTGCAAAACCGGGGATTTGGTAGTCTTCATGCTTTGGTCGCGATGATGTTCCTCACATCGTGGTTGCGTGAACTCGATACGGAGTCGTAGATATGCACCAGTTGGCGATGATTGGCTTCGGGGGTGTATCTCTTCTCAAAGACCTCGCGTGCGGGCCCTCTCATTTCGAGCATTTTTTCCGGGTGGGCGGAAGCGTATTGTAAGGCCTGACATAACTGGTGTTGATCGAACGCCTCGTAGAGCAGCCCTGTTCTCTGATGGCAAATCACCTCGCTGAATGCCCCCAATCGCGGAGCTATCACGGGCGTTCCGACCGAGAGCGCTTCAATGACAACCAGGGGATGCATTTCGTACCACTCGGACGGACATACAACAGCTAGCGCCGACCTCATCAGTCCCCTCACTTCGAGAGGCTCGCGCTTCCCCAACCACTCTATGTTCTCCAGGATTGCGCACGCCTCGCCCACCTCTGCATCAAGAGGCCCAGTTCCTACGATCTTCAGTGGAACCGTGATGCTTCCTGACCCGTATGCCTGCAGCAGGGAGCGGACTCCTTTTATGGTCGCAAGCCGCCCGGCAAAGAGAAAATAGCCTCCTTTGCCGTCTCCGACGCCGCAGTCCGTCGTAAAGTTCGGCTTAACGTGAATGCGTCCTGCGGGCAAGCCCCCGTCCACAAACTTCCTGCGGCCAAAGTCGGAAAGTGCGATGTATGCATCAACGTCGTGGTTCCATGTCCCGGCGATGCGGTGAATGCTAAACAATGCCGCTGTGGCCGTCGTAGCCACTCGGTCATTTCTGTAGCACGCGTGCCGGATTGCCGGCCATGCAAAACTCTTGCCGACGCACTCTTCGCAGACGCGCGAATCTCGCGCGAGGGTGGCTCCGGGACAGATGATCCGATAGTTGTGCAGTGTCTGCACGACCGGCACTCCAATAGCCTTGCATGCTGCGTATACCGACGGCGACATCAGCGGGAAGAAGTTGTGTACATGAACGACGTCGGCACGGAAGTTTCCGATTTCATCTTCCACTCGCCGCCGCCACGCAGCTGAATAGATGCTCTGTAATCCAGTGCGAACTTTTTCCAGCACGCCACCAATGGTGCGGTTGTCCGCCTCTATTACGCGCACCTCGTGCCCGTACCCACGAAGGAGTTCGCTTTCGGCGGCAACAACGACATCCTCTCCGCCGGAGTACACGTATCGGTTATGAAGAATGAGTATTCGCAATGGAAGTTCCAAGTTCTAGTGGCGACTTCAAAGCACAACGCAGCATCTCGTTTTCTGGAAACCCTGAGCTATAACTAGGGTTCCCAAGCATGACGATCGGCAGCTTCGGGTTTAGGAATTTAGACCAAGCGCTGAGGTGAGATGCGCCACGGATACATACATCGCACATTGAAAGCGTGAGTATCGTGAGCAGCGCCTCGCGTCCCTTCTCGAACCCCGATCCTGGGAAATAATGCGAGCCTCGCACTCCATCGGAGTAGTATCTGCAATCGAGGCCTTTTGCGCGCTTTGTGCCATAGCGCCGTTGCATTGCCGCAAGAAACTCTCGCTCATCCGTGGCAATGAAGAGATCGTCAACACCAGTTGCTTCCATCCAGACGTCAATTGTTTTTGTGTAGGCTTCGAATTCAATACGAGTTGCCTCGAGCCGTTTGTCACTTCCGCGGAAATGCACACCCAATGCCCTATCAAAGCTTGACGTAAAAAACTCTCTGGCTTCGGCGAGAAAGCGCTCCTTGATTACATAATTCCTTCTGAACAAGTCATGTACGCCCGCGATGGTCAGACTCTTGTCCATGCACTGTAACGTGATGTCCTGAGGAAAGCGGAACGGGAAAATCGCGCAGGGATCTTCCATATGCGACTCGCGGTCGAAGAACATATCCAGCACATCGGCCGAGATATTTTTGTCAACGTACAGGGGGTTGGAAGAGGCAACTCTCTTGAGGCCCGGTGTTTCCGACAGGAAGTAGTGCACTCTGATGACGGAACTCAGCATGCCGCCAAAACCCGATCTGCCGCATACGTCAACGCAAAAAGGCTGTCCTGACCGAACGACCCTCTCGAATCTCCATCGATCGCGGAAACTCGTGAGATTGCGCGAAGTAGAGCTTGAGGCAATCCGGATGGCCCGATCATATAGCTTCGGTGCAAAGCGCCGAGCAAGCGTCTTAACCGCTCTCACTTTGCCTCCAGCGCTGGGCATTTTCCTTCATCTTGCGTTCCATTGCTGCCCGGATCGCTACAGCGATCATCTCCGCAACTTCCCTACTCGTTTTAAGTACTGCGGGGTCGGCGCGCGGAATCTCCCCTCGAACCGCCTTGCGCAGAGCAGACACAAATTCGCCGGGATCGAGAGGGTCAAAGATGCATTCAGGCGCGAAAAGCTCCGCGGCGCAACCTGCATACTTCGAGCACAGCACGGGCAGCCCTGACAGGATCGCTTCGTTCGCCACCAACCCCCACACATCATGGATCGTTGGGAATACCAGTACATCCGCGTTGTGGTAGTAGGACGCCATCTTTTCCGGAGATCGCGCGGCTATGAAATGCACATCGCGCAAATTAAGGTCTGTTGCCTGCTTCTGCAGTTCGGCTTTGTCCGGGCCGTCTCCGACCAGCACAAGTGAAAATTCCAACCCCTCCGATTGCAGAGTCGCGGCGGCTTCGATCAGTTGATTGACACCCTTGCGGCCGATGAACTGGCCAACGTGCAGGACGACCGGACGCAGGATGCCGGGCAGGCTGGGCGGAGCTGGATTTATATACCATGACTCATCCACGCAGTTTTGTATCTGGAGAATGCGACTGTGGGATATACCTAGGCTCAACAGGTACTCGGTCGTGGTCTGTCCGTAGCTGATCCAGTGCTTTACGAGCTTCGCGGCTATGCGTCGAATAATCCTCCGCACCCTGTCCAGGTTGCGTTCCGTATGCAAAGTTCCGCCCCACCACACCCACACTGGCACGCGAAATAGCGCGCCGTACGTGAGGGCCACGAACGTACGAAATCCGACTTCATTACTAATGATGGCCTCGGGACGAATACGAACGAGTTCTGTAAGATATCCCGGCGTTATATGGAAAAACCGCTTGTCTATGACCTTTCCGGATTCCGTCCGCTGAAACGTCCACTGCCAGCCCCAGGCTTGCCGAACCGCGGCTCCGGGAACCTCCGTCTCTTTCCAGTTGCGGTTCCCCTCCATCTTGCCGTGGAGGACATGGAGGTCAAAGAACTCAGCAAGCCGCGAATACACGGGCACGCGGTAAGGTGCAACCATATTCACCAGCAACGCAAGCCGTGGCTTGGAGATATCAGGGTCCGCTTTGTCGGTCACGCGACCTTCTGTTTCGAATTCAGCTTTGGGTGGAATGACACGGACAGAGACTCCATGAACATACGCATGTACGGGAGGACGCAGAACACGGGCCACAACGCGCCTCCGTGCAGCCGCGCAAAGCGCGAGTACTCGCGGAACGGAAGCCCCTTAATGTTGAAGATACAACGCACTCGCTTGCCGAATGCCAGTTGCGGATCCTTCCAGGAATTGCGTACTCCATTTCTTCTGCAGGTGCCCACTGCTCCCGGCGCTGCCCACGCGGAGCATCCGAGCTTCTGTGCGCGAAGGCAGTAGTCGAAGTCTCCCATTCCATGCCTGAAGCCAGGTTCCAGGTTTCCCGCCATTCGCGCCACGCTCGCAGGTATCAGCACGGCATTGCCATTCGCCGCGTCGCAGAGCTGCGGTTCGTCGCTGAGCGGCACCAGCCGGAACTTCAGCGGATGGACTTGACTCGAGCGGACGACACCGCCATAGGTCAGGTCTCCTGTATCCGGATCGGTGAATGCGCCGACGATGATGGAACACTCGCGGCCATCGACCGCGAGCCGCCGGTGGGTACCGATGAGCCGCGCTATTGCGCCCGGCTCAAGAAGCGCATCGTCGTTGAGCCAGAAGAAATAATCAAAATCTCTCTTCAATGCTTCGCCAAATGCAAGGCGCATTCCGCCGCTCCAATAGAGGCTTCCGCTTCCCGGGAACAGCGTGACCTGCGGGAACTCCTCGGCGACAGCCGCGCCGGTGCCGTCGCTGCTCCCGTCGTCGACCAGGAACGCGCTGATGAATGTTTGGGGCGGAAGGTCTTGCGCGAAGAGATACCGTAGCGATTTAAGAGTCGCGTCGCGCCGGTTGTGGCAGGTCAAAACCACTGCTACTCGAGCAGTTATTTCGGTTCCGGAAGTTTCACGTTTCGTCATAGGTTGGGCTGAGTGTTGTATAGGGCGAGAATCAACGATCCTCGCTCTATCTTCGCCGATAGTAGTTAAAACGGTCCTTTAGCCTTCTCCACGCGAAGCTGAAGAGTTGAGAGTTCCTCGGTTGATTAAACAGATCCAGCTTTTCAATGTTCCAATATTCCTCCGCTCCGGGAACAAAGCCTCGCGGCGTAATCTTCCAGGAATCGACATTGTGCCATTCACTACAATCGATGGCTGGAAATGCTCGTTTTTGAAAATGGAAATACATGAACTCTCGACGTTTGATTTCCCCGTTTTCTTCGAACACCTGAAATGCTCGCCCATTCTCAATCGTGAAAGCTTGATGTCGTGAATTGAAGCGCTGTATTGTAAGCGACAGATTCGCTTTGCGAGGGCGGAAGTCTCCCACCACCTCGTTTCTCTCATATTGCGGAATGCCATTATATTTAACTAACTGATAGATACCTGCAGTTTCATCGAACCCAATGCCAAAACGCATGCCTCCAGGCGATTTGAAAATCGTCTCGTGAGAAATCGCCGGATGCGGTAGCCGAAAGAGGTTGTTTCCCACCGAGTCATTGCTATAAATCGTCATGTGGCCCCGGTGGTAGAGCCTTTTGTAGCAGTGGATCGAATCCCAGGGGATGAAATCTGAAATCCTTCCGAAGAGTTGATCTAAGTCAACATGTCCCCAGTAAGCGAAACGGTCCAGGATATCGGCGAATGCGAGACCATATACCGGCTTGAAGTCACAGAGTTTGTACCCGTCATTTAGTGCAACTGAAAACCCGACCGCATCCGACAGCCGCTGCCGCAGTTCCGGAAGAGAGGTGCGGATTACATGCACGTTGTTTGGAAGAGATGGTAAGGCAACGACACCATCAGAGATGACCAGGAATTCGATCTCGGGATTGGTTCGACAGCACTTTAGCCATAGTGGCATCCAATTGGGAAACTTCCCAAGATAAATGTTTATGAGAGCTATTTTGGGTATGCTCACCGATATTGGGTCATGGCTCCCCGACAACAAGCAATCCTTTGTAATCGAAGGCATCCGTCCCTCTCTTTACGACGGCTTCGCGAACCCGATACTTTGCATGCCTGCAACCGTTGCGTGGGCGAAATCCGGGAAGGTTACAGCGTGTTAAAACCAAGGATCATACTAGATGCGCGATTCATGCGGGTTCACTTGCAGGCCGCACGGTCGGTACAAGTCGCCTAACCTGCTTGACGCGGACCTTCGCCGTTTCGGGCATGATTGCGACCGCCATGCCAAGTAACACTGCTTGTGTGTGGTGCAGCGGATACGTGAGGCTGAACAACATCATTGCGACGAGGAACACCGGCCACATTCGTTGCGGAATGTAGCTTCTCCTTCGGCAAGTTCTCCCCTGGATGCTCCTCAGCGGGCGCCGAGCATGGCGGATACGCGAGAAGAATAGCCATAGCAGGATGCCGAGTCCTACGAGCCCCTGACAGAGATACGTTTGGACATAGAAGTTATGAGGATTTGCGTCCACCACGTTCCTCCCAATCACTCTCGTCATGTCAGACCCGGCTGGCTGGCCCACAAGATAATCCATTACCGTGGCGTTCCGGTTCATCACCAACTGGTACCACCCACCAACCCGCCACATCATGGTGTCAGAGTTTGTCGCGGAGTCTATCAGCATTTCGCGCAAATCAACAAATTTAAAAAGTGACAGTGAAATTACAAGAGCGGCAAGAAGGACCACTAGCAACGACAATATGAGTTTCCTGATCTGTCGAGCACGTCCAGACATTTGCAGAACTCCAACGATAAACAGAAGCCACACAGTACGGTGCTGCAGCAGAATGATCACCGGCGGCAACACGTACATTAGCACTCTTTCCAGGAGGGTAGCCTTCCCGTGCGATACGAGAACGAGACAGAAGAAGAATGCGAAGCAGAGGAACCCCGTCTCCTGCGCGTTCAGAACTCTCATCATGGAGGTCTCGGCGTCCATCCAACTCGCCGCGATTGCCAGTCCCAGAGCAGTAGCGACCCAGCGGAAGAGCGCGAGCCCGACGAGGTATGCGGCGATCCAAAGCCACACTCTCACGATTTCGCGCTGCTGCTTCTCCCTGATTCTAAAGCTGCTGAAATACAAGAGGGATGCATAAACGTAAAACAGCGACCGCGACGCAAGCCCGGCATCTTTGACCCCGAAAGCAGCGACGCCACGCACGGTTGCTACGAGGAAAAAGAGGTTGATTGCCAGAACAGCCGCTCGTGCTTTATTTATTTTGACTTTACGCTCCGCATATCTCAACGACGCCGCGATGAACAGGACCGCGCATGCTATATCGAGCACATAAACGTTGAGTCCAATCGGAAGGGGCGGGATTCCCACCGCGGTAGTCTCAGTTGCAAACGCCACCAGCAGAAGCACTGCACCTCTGGTCGGCGATTTCATGAACGGGACACTTAGAAGGCAGATAAGGACAAGGCCCAATAGCGCAGTTAGCACGGTGCCACCTCGGAATTAAGAAGCTCTTTATCCTCGCTCCCAAGCTGTCGTCCACTAATCGCGCGAAAATGCGCACGCAGGAGGCGCGCCGTGCACTCCCATGTAAATGCTTTTGATCTCTCGTGAGCCTTCTTTATGACATCGCGTCTATAACTCTCACTCCCCCACAGAGAGCGTATGGCTTCTGCAATACTGACGACGTTGTGGGGATCGAAGGTTGGCATGACATCGACTGCCTGTTCCTTGAAAGGACCAATATCAGAGCAAGTAACCGCAGTGCCCGAGGCGCAAGCCTCCAATAGAGGTAATCCCCATCCCTCGAAGAAGCTCGGAAACACGACGATGCGACATAACTTGTACAAGCATCGAAGGTCAAGAGCGCTCACATACCCGAGGAACTTCACCTGCCGCTCCAGTCCGAGTTTCACGATTGTTGCTCTGATTTCGGACATAAAATCGTTCTGATCGCCGGAACAGATCAGGGGAATCTCTTCGCCATATCTATCACGAACGAAGGCCAGTGACTCCAGCAGTCCCAAATGGTTCTTGTGCGGCCAGGTGTACGCGGGATAAAAAGCAAATGACTGAGGCAGCGAATATTTCTTGCGAGCCGTGATGAGGTCGGACTCTTCGGGAACCCCATTCGTAAGGACAGGCGCCCAGGGTACCACTTCGATTTTGTCTTCCGGGATTCCGAATCCACTGGAAAGGTCACACTTGCCCCAATTGCACGGTACGGTGACCAACTTCGCCTGTGAACACATCTCCCGATATCTGAAATCTCGCTGACGGAGATTCAGGGGACTGAAATACTGCGGGTAATGAAGGTGTTGGAGGTCGTGAATTTGATAGATGCTCGGGATATCAGTCCTGAAACCTGCAGTGAGAGCAAAGTACATCAGGTCGATGCCGGCTTCCTCAATAGTTCCGTCAGATTCCTGGATTCTCATCGCAGGCGGCGCGGCTTTAGAGCGAATTGTCGTCCAGCCACGCCTGAGCCAGCGGACTGTTCTCATCGTTTCCCGCAGCTTCGAATGGCTTCCGCGCGCTGAAAGTATAGCGGATCTTCCGAATACGTGTGGCTTTAACCATTCATGCGAGTGCCTGAAGGCTAGGAAGTAATATTGCTCCTCTCCTTCCAGGCTCGAGAACGCGTTAGCTAGTCCAATAAGTACCGTTCTAATACCGCTTGCAGGGCCGTCTTCGAGACGAGCATCGATGCAGATTCTCAATGGAGATGCGGAGGCCATCTATACCTTATTTACCTCGATTAGGAACTGAGTCATCACGGCGACGCCTATCTTCATCTGATATGAGCCTCAGTGCACTTGAGCTCGTTAGCAAACAATGGCTTGAGGACTCGACAGGGATTTCCAGCTGCGATGCTGTTGGCCGGGATGGAGCGCGATACGACGCTGCCTGCGCCGATCACCGAGTTATCTCCGATGCTTACGCCCTTCAGCACAATTGAGCCGGTGCCGATGAAAACGTTTTTTCCGATGTTGACCGGCGAAGTAGCGATTCCCTCTTTGTCATGACGCCGCTTTAACGATTGGACGGAGTGAAAGTCCGTGTCGGCGATGGTGACATTCGCACCGATCAGCGTACCGTCGCCTATTTCAATCCGGCTAACAGCGCAGAAGCTGCCGCCGCTGATGCCGACATCGGAACCGATTTCAATGCTCGCACCAGGCCCGAGAGTGCGCAGAACGACTGGATGGTTTATTCCCAAAGCGGTCATATGCGACAGGGAACACAGAACGCTGCGATCCCCGATTGATATTCGCGATTTGGGTGCCACTTCGACAATCGGCGGACCGTGAAAGACAACGCCCCGTCCCAGTTCCACACCGAGTCGACGAAGCCAAGTCTGCACAACGCGCTGTCGAACTGGCCGGAGTACTCTTCGAATTACTCTCGAGATGATTGACGTGTGCATCATTAGGCGCGGAGCAATGGTCTCGCAGGCGCTATCTCTTGGATTTGCGCCTCTGGTTTCAGGTTCCCGCGGATGAACTTCAGCAGATCGGGCTGGATCTGGTCAGGTTGAAAATGGAGTTCATAACGCCTCCGCGCTGCCCGCGACATGCGCTCCAACGTTGAGGCATCGTCGAGAATTGCGATCAGCTTTGCGGCTGCTATTGCTGGAGAGTCCAGCGGCCAGAGATAACCTTCGACGCCGTCATCAAACACTTCCGGGATTCCGCCAACTTGCGGTGCAAGGATCGGAACGCCGGCCGCGAGTGCTTCCAGCAGTGTGACGGGCATGTTCTCGATCAGCGCGCTGTGGGCGAGTACTCGATGGGAGGAGATGAGCGCCGCCGCGTTATCGATTCTCCCAACAAAGTTTACCTGACGTGCAACTCGAAGTTCGTCAGCAAGCTTCTCCAGGGCTTCGCGATCAGCACCGCCGCCAACCAATGACAATGTGTATTCATGTCCCAATCGCTTTGCCTCGCTCAGAACGCGAAGAAGGAATTGCTGGTTCTTTCTCGGTTCGAGAGTCCCAATGGAGATGATGTCGGCGAGCCTAGCACTTCCTGCCGCGGGCTCTGCAATGCAGCAGTTTGAGATAACGATCCTGTCTCTCGCCGGCACGCATCTTTTCTCGATTTCTGCCTGCATGAATCGCGAAGGGAACACAAGCCCGTCCACCTGCTCCAGTGTCGCTGTTTCCTGCTCATATATGCGCCGGAAGACCGGGCTGTCCGCAACGGTCCACCCTCGTTGCACCCACTCGTGCGCCTGCGACTGGTTGAAGTGGACGACGAGCACTACGCGCTGCAACTTGTTCTTCCTGAGCGACAGAATCTGCCTGGCCGTAAATGGATCCTGCGCGTACACGCACCAGGCATCCTGGTTCCGCAACCGTTTCTTCAGTTCCCGCCGAATGGCGCGAGCGTTCACGAAATAAAGGAAGCGCCGAAGGTGATCGCTGTTCCAGACCCTTTGAACTCTCCTCGCAACTGCGAAGAAAACGCGCCTCGGCAGGCGGTGATCGCTACACTCATCTGGCGAGATAAAGGTGCAGTCTTCCTGAATGTGGCGCGTGAAATCGAGTAAGTTGCATACGTGCTTCTGGACGCCTGTTTCACCGACCAACCCCAGTAACGAGACAACCACGATTGGGGCCTTGGGAAGGGCTAATTCACTCGGCATTTACGATACCTGCTCGCACGGCACTGAGCGCCGAAATGGCCAAGGAAGGACGTTTTCCAATTGAGGTGCTTTGGCAATAATTGGGCGGAAGAGCCAGCCGGAAGTCAGAAAGCAGAATGAGAGTAGGCTCGTCGCTCCAATGGCTATAACCATCAGTAGTTGCATCACATAACTCATGGATGGCAGCAACATTCGACTTACGCCAACGACGACCATCGTGAATACACTGAGGATGAGTCCCGGCGCCGCAGTGGAAAGCAAGTCTGTCCACTTGCCTCCTACTTCCCTCAGAGCAAGTCCGCTTAGCACGAGCGTCCTGACTACGTAGACTGCCAGCACTGACCAGCTAAGCGCTAACACCGACCTATGGACCGCCATCCAGTACACGGCACCTGCCAACACCGCTGTTGTAGCTTGTCCGCGCAACTCAATTCCGGGTTTGCCGCGGGCTGTAAGCACAGGGCCGGCGATCGCCAGCAGACCATTGAGCGGAATTGCAATGGCGAGCGGACGAAAAAGCTGAACTGCACCTGTCCATTTCTCTCCAAACAAGCCGAGCACTACGACGTCGGGCACAACCGCGGCCGCCAGAAAGATCGGGCACAGCACCATGCACACCACGCCAAAGAGAGCTGCGTAGTAACGTGCGATTTTCTCCTTATCGCGTTGCACTCGTGAGAGAGCCGGCAACAGTATCTGCAACATTCCCGAGGTCGCCGATTCCGCCGGCACGGACGCGAGAGTAAACGCACGACTGTATAGTCCAAGCATCACGGGGCCAGCGACTCGCCCGACTACTGTGTTGTCTAAATTGCTAATGCTCCAGCTTGAGATATTCGCAAACATCACGCGGTTCCCGAAGCCGAACATTTCCATGTGCTTTCGATCGATCATCGGCAGTAACGGATGACGCACATTCAGATACACAAGAATCGAGTTCAACAGCACCTGCACCAGTTGCGCCGCCACCAGGCTCCACACCCCGAAGCCGGCGAAGGCCATCGGGACACCTACCAGCAGGTACGCCACGGCGTAGGAGGCGACAGAGCACGCTTGAATGACCTGGGTTCGTAGCGAACGGTTCAGCAATGCAGTCGAAGTGGTCCCCGCTGCCTGAAACATGAACACGAGCGATAACGCGCGGAAGACATGCGCCGTTCCGGGCGCGTGAAAGAACTGTTCCCAAAATGGAGCCGAGAGCGTCAGCAACGCAGTGAGGCAGGTCGCTATACAAAGCTGGACTGTATTGCAGAAACGAATATCCTCTGCGCTCAACTCCTGCTTCTGAATCAAGGCCGACGGCAGTCCTGCGTTTGCAAGAAGATTCGCAAAACTGCACACAACCATAGCAGAGGCAACCTGTCCGTACGGCGCCGGGCCGAGAAGCCGGGTAAGCAGAACGCTTACCCCGAAGTTGATCGCCATGCGCGTGGCGTTCCCTGCATAGTGCCATTGAACGGCACGCCGGGTCCGCTTTGCGAGCCCCTCGGTAGAGTGAGGCACGAGTTGTTTCCATCCTGACTTCATAAAGGCCTAGACGTGTTCATGGACTCCAGACTGTGTCGATGCCGCTCTGCGCCTGGCTAGCATAGGCTCGATCATTTGCCTCCACGGATCATCTGAGGAGAGGTTTTGCCACAGATCTTTCATCAGGGTTCTGCCGCAACAGAAGAGGAACACCAGAAGGCCTAGGGCAACAGCTGTTCTCGCGCGGTGAGGCTTGTACTTTTTCTCAGGCGGCTGCGCAGGATCCATCAACTGGACGTCGCTCACTCGGTAGGCTTCTCTCAGTTTAGCGAACTCATACTGTTCGGCGAGAGACTCAACCACTGCCTCCTGGATCTTCACTTCTCCGTAGAGCTTCATGTATGGCGGAGCGATTCCCCACATCTTGCGAAGGCTTGGATCGGTGAGCGACTGATCGCCGTTTGTGCCACGGTCGCCAGCCTTGCCACCCAGTTCCTGACTGCCGGCGCTCAATAGCGCAAGCTGCCGTGATAACTCAGCTATCCTCGCCTTAGCTTGCTGAATCTGAGGATTGCTCTCGGAATAAATCTGCTGAAGTCCCTTCAACTCCGCCTTGGTGGCGATCAACTGTCCCTCGATTTCGCCGACAGCGTCAGCCAAAGCCTTTCCTTGATCCTGTGGGTCGAACGCTCCTTTTTGGCCGCTGTATTTGCTGAGTTCGATGTTTGCTTGATTGAAGTCGTCCTTCGCTTTCGCTAACTGCGCCTCAAAGTACTCGCGTTCCAAACGCCCGGACTGCGCCTCCATGCCCGCAGAGAGCTTGCCCAGCTCCTCTGCATATGCATTCGCCATCTGTGCTGAGCGATTGCGGTCCTTGTCAATGACGCCTATAGCGATTACGCCGCTCTTCTTATCTTCTGAAAACTCGGTGTTGCCTTCCAGCCGCTTGCGGGTGTCCTCAATGTTCTTCGTTCGGTAGAGCTTTTGAAGGTCGAAGCGACGAATGATCGCGTCCTCAACCACGCGACTTTGCATCTGGCTGATATAGATTTGGCCGGGGCTTTTCAGCCCGAGCACGTCGCCCATCGCCGAACCCATGCTTGCCTGAATGCCCTTCATGCCTAACATGAGCGTCATGCCCGACATTGGGTTTTGATCCGGTGGATTCAAGATCGCAACGGCTTGGTACTCGTTTGGGATAAGGAACATGAGCCCAAACGTGATGATAGTCGTGCCGAATGTCCACGGGACGATCCTGCGGCGGTCAGCCCAAAGCAGCCTCAGCTTGACAAGCAGAAGTGACACCTTTACGTGCAGAGGCTCGGCTTCGCCCTGCGGTTCCTCGTCTTCAAAGTCTTCTACGTATTTCGTTGCGACGTCGAGCTTCGTCACGATTCGCTCCTTGATTCACATCTGTGCGGAACAGGATTCCGCGTAGCTCGCTCCGTTAAGAATTTCAAGCCAGCGCCGCAGCACAACAATTCAAATACCTCGCATGGCAAACACAACCGTGTGCAGCAGGATGGCTATATCCATAAAGAAACCACCATTGCGAATGTAATAGAGGTCGTATTGAAGATTCTCGTGGATCGGTAACGCCCGATCCGCACTCAGCTGCCACAGCCCTGTGATACCGGGCGTAACCGCGAGCCTCTGCCGCTCTCGCGCCGTGTACTGTGCCACCACGGATGGCATCTCCGGACGCGGACCCACCAGGGACATGTTCCCCGTAAGCACATTCAACAGCTGCGGCAGTTCATCCAGACTGGTCCGGCGCAAGAAGCGACCCAGGCGCGTGATGCGCGGGTCCTGCCCGTGGACCGGCGAGCGCGAATAGCGCGGCGCATCGACGTACATGCTGCGGAACTTATATAGTTTGAACTGCCTCCCGTTCTTACCTATCCGCGTCTGGACGAATAGCGCCGGTCCCGGCGAATCCATGCGCACCAGCAGCGCAATCAGCGCGAGAAAGGGCGGGATCAGAAGCAGCGACACGCCGCTCACGACAAGATCAAACGTCCGCTTGAGCAGTTCCCTCTGGGAGTGGTGCTTTCCCTTTCCATAGGAGGCGAGTAGCTCGCCGTCGATATCTAGAATGTCTACGTTCCGGTCGAGGCTGGCGTAATGGGGCATGAACGCCAAGTCGGCTCCCGCAAGGTTCGCTGCTTCTGCCGCTCTCGTAAGGTCGTCAGATGAAATACTGGGCATCGCGATCACGAGCAGCCTGGCGTCGTATTGCCGAATCAACTCCGGCGAAATCGGTCCGCGGATGACACGCAACGTTGTCTTTCGACTGTAACCCAAGCCGGAGATCGGGCTGCCTGCTAAGAATGGATCGTCATCGACGATTGCCACCGGAGAAAGTCCCAGCTTGTGGGAGCGCGCCAGCGCCGAAAGCACCCGTTTTCCCGACGAATCCGCGCCGTAAATCACAACGTTGCGAACTCCGTACCCGTGGGCACGCAGCGCCTGAACCATGGCATAGAAGATACTCTTGGCCGCAACGAGCAAGACTCCAGCGAGCACCAGGGAGAGAATGACGATCCAGCGCGGAATCAGGCGGCCAGTTAGGTACATGAACGGGATGGTCGCCAGAACAGTGGTACTGAAGACGCGCAGAATGCGCTCGGTCTCCTTGATCCGCATCAGGCTGTACCCGCTGGAATAGGCGCCGTCCCAATCGAGTAAAAGGACGAAGAACGCACCGAAGAGCGCAGCCGCGATCACCGTCGCCTGATGCGAATAGTGCACATGCTTACCCAGGCGCAACGCCTCGTAGATGGCTACCGCGCCAAGGACTGCGGATGCCGCTGCCAGCCCATCCCATAGCGCCTCGATCGCGCTCAACGCTGCGTCAGACGGCTGCGTTTTCGACGGCAAGGGCCATCCTGCAGCCGCCGCCACTCTTTCTAACTGTTCAGTATCTTGTCCGACTGTGGCCATGGAACTTGCACTCCATTAGAGATCGGTTGGGAACAGAAAAGCGAACGGGAACCGAACCACTGTGAATCCAAACGACAAGGGCAATCTAGCCACAGGCTTAGAGACCGGCGGCGAGAGCGCCAATCACTGCAGCGGAGGAAAGCACTTGTGCGGAGGCCAGCAGGCTACGCCAGAAAGTCGATCCTGCGATCTTCTCCGGAACCACGACGGAATCGCCCGGACTTAGGCGCATCGACAGCACCGACTCGCTGAACTTTCCGCGCCGTCCGATGATTTCGCCGTCTGCGCGGATGATGTAAATATCCTTGGTATTGCCCACAGGAGTTGCACTGCCGGCACGTTCGAGATACCAGCGCGCTGTCTTGCCAGGCACAAACGTCAGTGCGGCGGGGCTATAAACCTGCCCGCTGACCATCACAAATGCGGGCCGCCTGGGAATAGTGAGAACGTCGTCGCTGCGCATCTCCACATCGGCTGCGGTGTTTTCCCACTTGGAGATATCACTGTCGATATGAATCACCATCCGGCCGCTTGCAGGTTGGCTCTGCAGCGCTGTCAGAGCCGACTGTTGCTGCTGGCGCATGGTCTGCAGTTCCTCCAGTTGCTCCTGAGCTGAGTTCGAGCTCGCGGAGGTCATCTTGGTAATATCCTCTGACTGGATCTTCGAGATGAGATCCTGGCGCACTTTTTCTCCCAGTTCTCTCACCTGCACACGTTCCAGGATCGCGCCCTGGGCATAAGCAAGCGTACGCAGGCCCCCGGCGCGCTTCAGCACCGAGCTAAGCTTCTCTCCTTCACTTATGCCGTAGACGCCCGGGTGGCCCACCTGTCCAGCCACTGTGACGCCGCTACCAATCTCCGTCCAGCCTGTGAGCTGCCTTACGCTGAGCACGTCGCCGGGTTTCAGTTCCACATCGGCTGTCCTGTCGCCGGCGACGACGCGCTCGAGTTGCACCGTCGAGTGTTCGATCAGGACCTTTTCATTGTTTTGAACGCTGTAGCTGGCCAGATCGGCAGTGTTGCGATAGGCGCTTCGCCTGAATCCGCCTGCCATTGCGAGTAGGCTGGCGGCTGTCATTCCCTTGGAAAACGCATAGTCGCCCGGGCGCAAGACTTCGCCATTGATGGTGACGTTCGGAACATCTACCTCGTAGCGGCTGAAGACGCGCACAACGTCGAATGGCTTGAGCGGTACTGGATTGTTGCCGGCGAGTACGTCCGGAAGATTCAATCCGATGGTGACGGGTCGGTAGTCGGGCGCCTCGAGCCGGATAATCTCGGCATGATCGGCAGGCTCGGGCATTACGTCCTGGTAGCTATGTAGCAGATCGTTAATCGTCATGCCCTCGCGATAGGAGTACTTGCCGGGCCGAAAGACATGACCGTCCAGGTAGACCGCCATTTCGTTGTAGGGCAGGATGGGCAAGAACACGACCGAATCGCCGTCCCGGGCAGGAAACTCCGCCAATTTGGCCATGGCTTGCGAGTAATCCGATCTAGACTCCTTGGACTGTGCCGACTGTGAACTGGGCAACTCGACGCTCATCATGGTGCGGCGCTCGTTTGCTTCCACACGTTCGACTTCGATCCGCTTCAGGTTAGCGGTTACCGTGACCCCGCCCGCCATCTCCACCATGTCGAGCAGCGTCTCATTGCCCTTGAGCTCGTACATTGCTGGTCGCCGCACCATCCCGCTGACCTTCACCTGTCCTCCAACCGGGGGCACGAGTATCGTGTCGCCCGCCAGCAGGCGTTCATCACTATCACGCACTCCTTTGAGCAAGAAGTCGTAGAGGTCGATTTCCTTGACCAGCTTGTCTCCGCGAAGGTGACGAAGAATACGTAGCGAACCGATACTGGTGGGCCCGCCGGCCGCATAAAGCGCGTTGAGCGGCGTGGAGAGGGAACTAATGTCGTAGGCGCCCGGCCTCTGCACGTCGCCCACAACGTAGACGCGAACCGTATGGACGCGGCCCAGCGAGATTTCGACGTGCGCATTGCGATACTGCGTCTGCAAGGCAATGCGGATGGCCTCTTGACCCTGCGCAATGGAGAGCCCGGCGACGGTAACCGTACCGACCTCAGGCAGTGCTACCTTTCCTTGCCGGTCGACCAGCTCGCTCAACGTCTGCGGCTGCGAGCCCGATATGTTGATCGCCAGCTCATCTCCGGGGCCAAGGACGTAGTCCGGGCCAGCGGGCAGGTCCATCGGCAGAGCATCTGCGTTCCCGGTACCCAGTGTGAAGACGTCGCTTCCGAAGCGCTTGAGATTCGTATCGGGGGGAAGCATCTGGGTGTACAGATCGTCCAGCGACGGCAGGTTGACATACGGCATCAGGCGCTGCTGGGTGAGCGGTTGCGCCGGTTCCAACTGCGAGGGCGGCTGAGGAACTGCGGTCGTCCCTGGCGGACAGGCGCTGGTCTGCACACCGGACATACTCGCCGGCGTCTGCGCGCTGCCCGATTGCATTTGTGCGCTAGCCGGCGGTTGCGCCACAACTGGGAATTGCGCCTGTCCGGCTGCCATCGGAAGACAGACAACCGTCGACGGGCCAGCTGTGAGGGGCGCTTGCGAGGCTGCTGCCTGCTCGGGATACAGCGCGCCCGTATTCCCCGTGGGAGCCGGATTCCCCACAGCCGCCAGAAGCCCAGTTGCCTGCGGGGTCAGAGACGTTGCCCCTCCCAAGGCTGTGCCGCCCGATGCTTGCGCCCCCATGGCCGTACTTCCCGAAGGCTGCGCCGACAGATTCCCCGTGTTGTAGCCGCGCTTCTTCAGTTCCTGGGTGATCCGGTCGCGCAGGCTGGCATCCTGGCGAATGCGGTCAAATAGCGCCTGGTCCGTGATCGAACTCGGATCGACTCCCAGCTTTTGTGCGGCAGCATTGCGAATCTCACGCAGGAGCGTGGGTTGCTGGTTCAGCAGATTGATGATCGCGTCAGCAGACATCACCTGACCGGAGGACGCCGTCGCCCCTCCCGACGCGGTGGTCGTAGTGGCCTGACCAGAGAGATCGCCGGGCAACAGCATGGGGCCGAGCGTGGTGCTCCAGAGAGCGACGGGAAGTACGCAGTTAGCGAGCGAACGAATGCGTCGGCGAATATGAGCAGGGATAGGCGGCATACTACCTTTCATTTCAAATGCAAAACTCTGATGCGTGAACTGTGCGAATGCCGGCCGCTATCATGCCGTCTTGCGTTGCTTTGGGTCATCCGCGGCATGATCCACATTCTCTGCATCCAGCAAGGCCGTGTCGGAGTAGCTCCGTCGGCGGCACTGTCCGCCTTCTACAGGTATGGCTGGGTGGTGGCTCTCAGCATGGCGATTTCAGCGCGCATTTTTTCGACCTTCTGTTCCAGTTCCCTCATTTGCGCCGAATATCCGTCGGCGACTGCGAGGACATTTCCCTGGCTGCTGCGGCCTAATAGCCCACACAACGCGCTCCGCGCCAGATCAGACAAGCTGCGGGAGCCACTTTCGGCACAGTGCTTTTCCAATGCGGCGAATTCCTCTTCGGAGAGCCGCACACTAATCGTGCGTGTTCTTGGAATCAGGACTGACATGGGTCGCTCGTTTCAGTGTTAAAGGGGTTCCAGACTTTGCGTACTCATCAGCATCGAACACCGCGTAGTGTTTCCTTTGCTAAGAGGCCGCTTGATCAGTGGATTCGGAATGCTCGGACCCTGGAACGGCTATAGTTCTGCGCTCGAGCACGGGAAACTGTGCTGCCGAGATGGAAGCGATGGAGGTGTATTTGGGGCAGGCTTCGCCCTGTGAGTCCCATCTGCACAGGACAACAAGACCAGCATTGGCGGACGTGCGGCCCACCTCGGAACTTGGGGAACAGCTTGGGGAATTAAGAAAACCGTAACACCTGCCCTTTGGCGAGCGCAAGAGCGATGCATGACATTTGCATTACTCCTGTGATACGTCTTCGGGGCCCGGATCGGAAAGATTGAACCACTGCTGAAGAAAGCAGACGTAGCGCGGTTTGTCCGCCAAGGCAATTGACTTGGGTGCGTCAGATGATTCTTGAGAAGCCGGAAAGGGTGAAAATTCGGTATATATTTCCGAATTGCCGACTAAACGCTTAAGTGGTTTGCCGCAGCGAAATGCGTGCAATTGCATTCCTAGATCTTGAAGCGTTGAGCTAAGCCGCTGTCGCGGCGGACGCGGCGGCATCAATGGTCCGCAGCCTTTAAAGCCGCGTAGTTCGCAGTTGCGCGAAGGCCATCACTCACATCCAACTGATTTGCCGGTTCAAATACAACCGGACACGTTATTTGGGCGGCTTGGGATGCACCATCGGATCCAGTGCGATATCGCAAACGGTTTGCGTGGTTGCGGTCATTTCGATCTCCTTGAACACCGCCTAGGGACATCGGTCGACAGCCACAGCGACTTTGGTCACTCGAAGCAGATAAGATTTGTTTTTTTGAACGGAATCCGCGAAGGCTATTCCCGCCGGAACCGGAATTCAGTTCACCGATGAGTTAAGAAATTCGAATCGTTATCTAAATCGTGGGTGCTGCGTCAAAATCCAGCGAACCAATTCTTCTCCCCCCGCATAGTTGTCATACTCGGCGGGTAATTTACGGCCATTGGTGTACTCGTTGTAGAGCCAGGGGTCGACCGTGGCGAAGACGGTACCCTTTCCGAATTTCGCGATGGCCATCAGGACGTCGCCGCGGTCAGTGAGCACGGAGGCAGCCGGAGCCTTCGCTGAGATGGTACAGATTTCTTTCATATAGAGCGTGTGCGGTTGATGAAAGATGGGGCCACCCGCGCTCACGGCAATTTTTCCCTGCTCAAATTTGCGTCCTTCCACCCGATTGCGCACGACGTCGTTGAAATGTATTCCGAATTGCTCGGTCAGCAGATTGAGGTGAGTCAAGTCGGCGTTTTCCGGATCATTCTCCATGATCATCAGCACGCCGCCGGCTCTCACCCAATCCGCAATTTGCGTTGCATCTTCTGATTGCATGTAGTGGGGCATTGGATTCTTCGCGGGAATGTCAGGAGAGACGATGATGTAAACCTGTGCCTGCCGCAGCGCCGCCAGCGTTGGCTCTGAATCGAGCGTTGCAGTCTGCGCGCCGAATTTTCTGAATATGTGGCCGAAAAGGGAGTACCCGCTGTTGCTCTGGTCGTTCCATTTGTAGTGGAAGTAAACCTGTTGACCGAATGCGTCGGGTCGCCTCTGGCTGTTGAACCATGAGTCCAGCAGAATCGTGTCTCCACGCCCCAGCTTCGCGTTGCTGGAGTTCTCCATTTCTGTGCTGGCCATCAGAAACGCGCCAATGCCCTTGGGGTCGTTAGTGCCGACCTTTTCGCTGATGTAGTAGGCGTAGCTTCCGTCCCTGTAGGGGTCGCCTCCAAGGCCCGCCCCTTTCACCGTCCTGGTCAACGACACGTCATTCTTAGGCCCGGTCTGAATGAAGTGGCTCAGAATCCCGCGATACCCGCGGTCAGAGTTCGTCAGATATCGAGCGGGAAGATAGCCCCTGCGCACACCCTTCGCGAACGCATAGACAAACATGCATGAAGCTGAGGATTCGGGATAATTGCCCTTTTCAACTCCCTTATCGAGTACCTGATACCAGAGACCGGATGCCCGGTCCTGATATCGCGCCACCGCGGCAGCATCGCGCTCGAGCTGGGTGATCAGTTCTTTTCGGCCTGGGTCATCGGCTGGATAGTAAGGCAACGTGTCGACGAGCGCCATCATGTACCAGCTCATCGCCCGTGCCCAGAATTGCGAGGACAGGCCGGTTTGCTTGTCGGCCCAGCGCTGCTGCTTCGATTCGTCCCATCCGTGATAAAGCAGACCCGTCTTCGGATCCCGAGCATGCCTATCCATTAGCACGAACTGGTGCGTGATGTCGGCGAAGGCCTCGGGATGATGAAATGTCGCGGCGTATTCGGCGTAGAACGGCTCGGCCATGTACAGCCCGTCGAGCCACATCTGGTTGGGATATCGTTGCTTGTGCCAGAAGCCACCGGAGGGAGTGCGTGGCTGGTGCACCAGCTGCTGGTAGAGCAACTCGGCAGCCTTGGCATAGCGTGGCTCCTGGGTAACACCGTAGAGCAAGAGAAGTTGGCGCCCCAGAAGAATATTGTCGAGCTGATACTCTTCAACCTTCCGCGTGGGAATAGATCCATCGGGCTCCACAAATTGATCGACCGAGCTCTTGACGTAATTAAAGTAGCGCACATCGGCGGTGTTCAACCACACAGAATCCATGCCTTCCAGCAAAGTTCCCAGCTCGTAATTCCACGCCCATTTCTGGCCGGTGGGTACAAAACGACCATCCGGCCACCGCTCAATCGCCGCGTTCGCAGCGCGTTGCGACAACGGCTCCCCGGCGCGCGCATTCGACAGGGGGCTTGCGAACGTCACAGTTAGAAACACAATCACGAAAAAGCGGCAATATCTCTTCATCTTGATTCCGGACGCTCCAGGGGCTCCACTTTTCGAAACGTGCGAGTGCGAATTGCGGATCCGATACCACTTGTACCCGTTTGGCGTTCCTGCTGTATCTCAGTCACTTGGTCATGATGTGAGTGGCGCGCCCTATCTCCGCTAAGACGCGTCCTCATCTGCCTGGCGCTGTGTCTCCAAGTGTCGCAGATAGGCGATCCAGCTGGTGCGCTCAGCTCGCAGAAGGGCTAACCAAGCAAGAGCCGGGACGGCTCCGGCGAGCATAACAAGGCAAGCATCCGCAATCCAATCGCACCCGAGAACTCGAGACGCCAATCACCGTGATGTAGCATTCCAACCAAAAGACGAAGCCCCTCTTTTGAGGGGCCTCGTCTCACGGATTTCGTTTAGAACTCAATACGCGCCGAGAATTGCGCAGCCTTGCGGTTGAAGATCGGGCTCTGGGTAACCTGTCCGAAGCTCGCGTTCCCAACCTGGGCACTGGCAACAGCAAACAGAGTGTGGTTGGTGATGTTGTACCACTCGGCACGGAAATCCAACTTTGCCGATTCCGTAAAACGCAGCGGAAAACTGCGTACCAAGGCAAGATCGAGTTGGTAATTGCCGGGGCCGTACAGGTTGTATGGTGCGGTACGAGGCGAGTTTCCAAAGGTATAGGCGGGCGCAATTGCGGTATTGAGCAACGTCGTCTGTCCAGACGGAGGCGCCGGCGCTACAAATGGCCCTGTTGGCGCGGTTGTCGTGCTGCCAACGCTGGGGACAATGAAGTAAGAGCCGGGATTCGATGACTGGTTGTAATTGGACCAGTTGACTCCGTGCCCCCATTTGCCGTTTTGGCGTGCCGACTTACTCGTGTAGTTGGGATTGAGCGTTGGGTTACACGTGATCTGCGCCGGGTTTGTCTGGCAGGCTGTCGCAGTGATAGCCAACGGAGAGCCCGAGAATGCCTGGTAGATACTGGAGAACGAGAAGCCTCCCAGGATCGCCCTCTCCAGGGAGCTTCCAACGAGAATCGTCTTGCCGAATGGCAAATTCCAAACGCCCGTCAAGACGAAATGCTGCGGCTGATTGGAGGTGGATACTCCCCATTCAATTCTGTCCGCTGGAAACGAAGCGTTGGGCTCATTGGCGATGGTTCCTGCTGGAATGGCATAGCCGGTTCGGAAAGTGCCTCCGTCGTCAAGGGCCCGTGAGAATGTGTAGTTCGTGTTCAGCGTGAATCCGTGCCACGCTCGCATGTTCAGGAGCAACTGCACGCCGTTATAGTCGGCGTTGCCTGTGTAAGCGAAGGAATCACTTACCGTCTGATTCGGAAATGGCTTCAGGGCCTGGCTCAATGGTTGACTTGTATTGAAGTTCGCCGGGCAGCTTAGGCCGTTGGCCGCGCACGCTGTCGCAATATTGGCACCGGTGGAAGCCAGCGTCGATCCCAGGTAGAGGTATTTCGGATCAAGTTGATCAGACCAATACCCACGAGGATTTCCGCCGTCGGTCTGCAAGAAGTGGCCTGCCGATCCCACATAGGTCACTGTTGCGGTCATTGCGTTGGTCAGCTGTCGTTGGAAGCCAAAGCTCCAGTTTATGTACTCTGGGGCGCGACCGCCGATATACGGGTCAACATATCCCATGGATGATGGCGTGCCCGTATAACTTGAAGTCGTGGTATAGCCAGTACCGTATGCCGGGCCCGAAGCGACGCCAGCCGCAGGCTGGAATGAAGGAATAGCTCCATTGGTTCCCGTGAGTGGCATCGTGCTTAACAAGGAACCGTTAGCCGAGAACGAAGGCGCAGCTGAGAAGCCCAGAGTTCCAAGGCTCGTAGCGAGTCCACCGACCGCATTGCCGTGTGTAAACATGACTCCATAACTGGTGCGGAGGACAGTTTTCGGGTCGATCTGAAACGCCACACCGATGCGGGGTCCGAAATTCTTGAAGTAGTTGTTTACTGGCGTGGAGCAGTCACACGTGCCGGCTCCATGACCGGTGAACTGCAGAGCTCCATTTACTCCGGTAACCGGGTTTGCAAGCGTGGGACTGAAGAAACTCCCGGCGTTGTGCACTTCCGTGACGGATGGGAAGTAGTCCCACCGGAGGCCAAGATCGAGGGTTAGCCTGGGGGTCACCTTCCAGTTGTCCTGGATATAGGGTGATATGGCGCGGAAGCGCGCGCCGAACTCGTTTTGCAGATATTGCGTAAAGCTACCCTTGTCCACTTCGCCGATGAGAAAACTCGCGTACGCTACCCCGGTGCTGGGCGTAGCAACAAACTTCGGGGACGAAGTGCTTGAAGCATTGATTCCCGCGGTCTCAGTGACCGCAGCGGCGAGAGTAATCGGGGTTGATCCGCCCGTGGCATTGATCACGTTGTACTGGAGCCATGCCACCTGCCCGCCGAACGTGAGTGAATGATTGCCCACCGTCCATTGCAGGTTATCCAGCACAGTATAGTTCTCTGCGAGGGTCACGTTGGCAGTGGTGCCACCCCAATTGGTCGGCGCATCCGACCCCGCAAATGTCACTATCGGGAAAGTCTGCTGCGCTTGTCCTTGCGGCAATCCCGACATGCCCATCGCTGTAGCGGCGTAAGCGGACGCCTGGTTTGGATTGAACGTGGGCCCGTTGTACCGGGCGTAACCCCACTTGACCTGGTTAAGAACATGCGGCGAGAAGACATGCGTCTCCTGAATGATTCCCACCGCTGTCTTTGGGGCGTAGGCCTGCCCGTAGTTGTAAGGAACCGGCCCAACATTGCGGCCCGCGGTTGTCTGGCCTACCGGAACTGAACTCGCCTGCCTTCCAATTGCCGCCTCAAGCGTGAGCGTGTCCCGTGAATTCATGGTGTAGTCTATGCGCTCTGTGGTAGACCAATTGACGAGTCCGGTTGCGTTGGGTGCGACGTAATTGTTTTGCAGACTCTGGCTCGACAGCGTCGGGAGGAAGCTCTGCATGCTCGTTGCAACCGCAGAGAATTCACTGGATGGAATGACGTTGACCGGAGCGCCAGTCGCCACCGGATTGCCAGCGGGACCTGGGCCCGTGCCCGCTCCATAGCCATACTGGTATCTACATGGGCCGTTAGTGCTGTGCGCGGTGCAAGAGGCTTGCGTCAATGGGTCGTAGATCTTGATCCCTGTTGCACTGAAGTCGCCCTGTTGCTGCGCAATCGTGGGAAAGGTCATCGGCGTCGGGGTTGCGCTCGAGTACCTGAAGCCGTTGTAGTTGCCGTAGAAGAAGAGCTTTTGCTTCCACCCGCCAAACGGGATCAGCGGACCACCGATGTTAACGCCGTACTCGTTGCTGTGTTCGATGGGTTTGACTGGCAATCCCGTCGCCGGATTGGGGATCTTTCCAAACCATCCCCAACTGTCAAGAGCCGTATTTCTGAAGAACTCATAGACAGAACCGTGCAGATTGGCTCCACCCTGCTTGATTGTGTAGTTCATCACTCCCTGGCCTTCATAGACCGACGAGTAGCCAGTCGTCTGGACCTGGAACTGGTCCACCGCATCAACTGAAATCGCAGTCCACACAAAGCGCGGATCGCCATTGCCGCCGGCGCGCACAAAGGGAACGCCGTCAATGTAGACAGCTGAAACAGCACCGCGGCTGCCCGATCCATTTACGACGCCCGTATTAGTTGTAGCGTTTCCGTTGGTTACGTTGCCTTGCACGCCTGGCATCAGATACACAAAGTCCGTCGCTCGTCTCTGGTCGGCGTTGCCATAGGCGCCCATCTCGATTGGCAGCGCGGAGTACGTCTCGTTTTCCATCGTCGCGCCGAGTGTCGCGTTGCTCGTTTCAAGCTGCGGCGGCTCGCCGGTTACCGTGATCTCTGTTTCAGAGCGACCGACCGTCAGCACCGGGTTATATGCTTGTGACTCCGTCGCATTCACGTGGATGTTCTCCTGCACCAGCCTCTCGAAGCCTTTCGCAATCGTGGTTACGGAGTAGATGCCTGGGTCGAGATTGACGAAGTTGTAGAGACCCGCCCCGGTCGTAGTGGTGGTCGTAGTGATCTTTGTAGCATTGTTAGTGGCAGCAACTGTGGCGCCCGGAATAACTGCACCCGTCGAATCAGTAATGGTGCCTGTGATCGAGCCTTTTCCTGTGAGTTGCGCCGTCGCGGGGATGGCAAAGATCAGCAGGAGGATCCCGGCCAGGCATCTCATCCACTGCGCACTGATGAGTTTCGGTTGGAAAACGCGGAGTACTCTAGCGCGATTGAAAAAGAAAGGCGTGCCGCTCATGTCGAACTTGCCTCCTAAAGTTTCTGCTTTAAAATTGCCAGGCACCAAGAGCCTTCCTGCAAGCGCCGTGGAAGGAATCTGATTGCGTGGTCTGACCACTATTTAGAGCGCAAACAGTGTCCTGTAAAGTTGTATGCCCTGTCAATAGGGAAATCCCTGCCTGTTCCGGAGCGTCAGCAACCACCCTGAATCGCCGGACGTGAGTATCTCGACAGGGCGAATACGAGGCTCACGTGACCAAAATATCTTCGTCTTTTACATGCATTTCTTACTGGCCGGCACGGCGCTCCCCAGGTTCATGACTCCGGGGCTGCAGAGGTGGATTCCGTACGACTGAGTCTAGGCGGACGATGAGTCGATATTCCCTCCCGACTCGTCGATAACCCTCGCAGGCAAAAGCGCCAACTGATCGAGCAGGTCACCTCCACGCATCCCGGAACCTGACGCGGATTATGCCATCGTCAAGCGCAAAGACTCTCTGGAAGCGCGTTCTGCCACCCGGTTCTCTTGCTAGAAATGACCAAAGGACGCCGGATTCCTCCGTCACGAAGCGGCGGACTTCAATCGCGATTTTCTGATTTTGGATGCTGCGTAAGCTGATTTTCGATCCGAGGGGCGTTCCATTCCCTGCGCGGCTTGCGCCATGCGCAGATGCTGCTCCATGAGGTTCCGCGCATCATGCGGCTTTCGAGCGCGAATGGCTCGATAGATTTCGCGATGCATTTCCGCCGACTCCCTCAGATCTGTTGCACGTTCAACGGTTTTGCGGCGCTTGTCATACATCGATGACGTCACCGTCTCCATGATCGCCGCAAGAATCGGATTGCCCGAGGCCTGCGCAATAATCCGGTGAAAAAGCACGTCATGAATGAGATAGTCCGTGGGGTTGGTCAATGCGCCGAACATCTCTGCGACCTCTTCGGCCATCAATACGTAGTGCTCCTCCCTACCGCGCTCGGCAGCTAGACTGGCCAGGTTGCTTTCAAGAATGATGCGCGCCTCAAACATTTGCCACGACTGAAATCCGTGCAGAGCGCCAATGATCCCGAGAGACGCCTTGCCAAACTCGGGCGGACCATCCGCGACGAAGGTACCTATCCCATGTCGGACTTTCATGACGCCCATTGCAGCCAGGTAGCCGATGCCAGAGCGCAGGCTCGCTCGGCTGATCTTCAGAGAGTTCGCGAACTCGCGCTCGGGCGGAATCTTGTCTCCTGGCTGCAAAGTGCCGTTCTCGATCAATGCACGTATGTGGTTGACCACGTGCATCGTCCGATGGGTCTCTGGCAATTCCTGTCTTATTCGCTGCATGATAGGCACTTTCCTTATTCCGGTTTCAGAGCGAGATTAGCACTTGTGGCCATCCACCGCGCTGAAAAACTTGTCCGGGGACCTCATGGCGCTCTACTCGGCGATATGTATACTTGTGGTCTGACCTCCTGACTGGTCAGACCACGGCGATCTGCGGCGAGCATCCCGCGCGAGATAGGAGCAAAAATGGAGCCTCCAAGCATGAAGCTGAGTAAGTATTCGGTCGGAACCGGAGACAGATTCGCGCGTCAGGCCAAGCCACAGTTGCGCGCCTGCATCCAGGCTCTTGAAAGCGGCATCGAGGTCATTCCTGTGTGGAATAAATCGAACCGCGAACACACAATAATTGGCTCCGAGCCGCTTTCAGTGCGGCAGTCTGCCGATGCAGCGGTCAAGGCGCTCGATTGGAAACATCCGTACTTCTGCGACGCCGACCACATTACATCGCAGACGGTAGGCCGGTTCCTGAGTGCATGCGACTTCTACACCATCGATGTTGCCGACTATATTGGCCTCCCGCAGGCCTCGGACGGCATTGATGACTTTGTGAAGCGGCGTTCCGGACTTCTAGGACGGATTCAACTCGAAGGCACAAGCGATTCCATTGAGATCGCGCCCGCGATCCTGCGGAAGACAGCGCAGAAGTATTTGACCGCCGTGCAAAGAGCAGGCGTAGTCTACCGCATCATTCTAAGAGCCAAAGGTGAAGGCAATTTCATTCCTGAAGTCTCGATGGACGAGACCGACATGGCACAGAGCCCGGTTGAGTTGCTTATCATCCTGGCGGCGATTGCCGATGAGGGCATTCCCATCCAAACCATCGCACCGAAATTCAGTGGTCGGTTCAATAAGGGCGTCAACTACGTGGGAGATGTAGCGCAGTTCGAGCATGAATTCGCGCTCGATGTTGCGGCTATTGCCTACGCGACGGCACACTTCGGACTTCCGGACAATCTCAAGCTGAGCGTGCACTCCGGAAGTGACAAATTCTCGATCTACCCTGCAATTCACGCGACCATGAAGCGTTTTGACGCCGGAGTGCACCTGAAAACGGCCGGTACGACATGGCTGGAAGAGTTGATTGGCCTGGCTGAGTCCGATGGCGAAGGGCTGAAACTGGCCAAAGAGATTTATGCGGAAGCCTATGCTCATCGGGACGAACTGTGCGCGCCCTACGCTGCGGTCATCGACATCGACACCTCAAAGTTGCCATTGCCCGGCGACGTTGAAGGCTGGTCATCGACGCAGTACACATCTGCCTTGCGGCATGTACCTGGAGCGGCAGACTACAACGCCAGCCTGCGTCAATTGCTGCACGTGGGCTTTAAAGTTGCTGCGAAGATGGGGCCACGATATCTCAATCTGCTCGAGGCCAATGAGGAAGTAATTGCTAAAAACGTAACGGAAAACCTCTTTGATCGTCACATCGCGCCCGTCTTTCTGGGTCGGCGCGCTACGCCACACGCTACTGGCGAGGCCATCGCGAGTATGTCAAACCGCTGAACTGTCAGATGTCAATTCCGGATTTTGCCTGGCACCACGCACGAGCAGTCCCGCTCAGTGCAATGAAACCTCTGCACCTGTCATCTTGAAGATCGGCTTCCCTTCTTCAACTCGTACGATTATGTCTTTCCCTGAAACATCCGCATAGCCGATCGTTAGCCCTTTGCGAGCGCTGATCTTGACATTTCGAAATACTACGCTCGCGATTGGCGCCTCTGGCAGCCCAACGATTGCGCCTGCTGATTCAATTCCGGTGGCCGTGACATCATCGAGTGTGATGTCGTGGAAATGCGGGGTCAGCCGGGTGATGGGTTGTGCTGCTTCCCCATCAGGCGGCAAAACCTTCGGATAATACTCGCTGATGATTAGTGCGTTCTTCACATCTTTCATCTCGATGTTGCGAAAGCTCAGGTGCCCCACGTCATTGCCCCGGTCTCTGTTTGACTTGATGCGAATTCCATTGTCGGTGCCTTCAAAACGAATCCGCTCTGCGTGAACGTTCTGAACGCCTCCCGCAATCTCGCTCCCCACTGAAAGCCCGTGCCCATGCAGAAAAATGCAGTCTGTGATGATGATATCGCGGCTCGGATCGTCGGGCCCCGGAGAATTGATGGGACCAGATTTGATTGCGATATTGTCGTCCCCCACGTCCGCATAAAGATGGTCGATCACAACATGCGATGAGGAAAAAGGATCCACTGCATCGGTATTCGGCGAATTTGGTGGCGCGAGAACCCGGATGTTTCGTATGGTCACGTCATCTGAGTAATACGGAACCACCTGCCACATCGGCGAGTTCTGAACGGTGATGCCCTCCAGAAGAACATGCTTGCAGTGATCAAAGACAATAAGCTTTGGCCGCGGATGGCCGTTCCCAAGAACGCCGTGATCCTTCAGACTCCGTATCTCCTGCCACCAGCTCTCCCCGGCACCGTCGATAATCCCTTCGCCTGTGATCGCGACGTTTGCAGCATTCTCTGCGCTCACCAGTGGTTGGAGATCAGGAAGATGAAACTCCGTCTTGGGAGGGTAGTCGCCATGATCTGCCGAGCCAAGCAAGGTTGCGCCTCTTTCGAGATGCAGATTGATGTTGCTCTTTAGCACAATTGGAGCGCTCAGATAAGTGCCCGACGTAAGACGAACCGTGCCACCCCCTTCGCGTTCGCATGCGTCGATAGCTGCCTGAATCGCGGCCGTATCCTTGGCCACTCCATCGCCCTTGGCGCCGTAAGCACGCGCGTCGCATGTGGGGGCTGCAGCCAGAGAGACAGCCGGAATCGCTGCAAAAACAGCCGCGAAAGTTATCGCTTTCATTTTCACGACTTGTCGTGACGTTAGGTCTCTGCCGTACATCGAAGCTCCTCGAAATCAAATGCCGGGCTTCCGACCACAAGCGTAGTTGTCAGTGGTCGTACCACGTAGGAAGCTTACGACAATCTTCGGCTGGGAGGCCAAGTTAATTCGTTCCACAGTGAGCATGACGCTCCAAAGTTGGTATGAGCGTCCAAGGCGAGCATGGGTCCGGGCTGTGACTCAAGATTCAGACGCGTTCTTGACGGCCCGGGACTTTTCTCTTATACATTAGTGCTGCGAGTGGTCAGTCCACATAACATTGCCTGCGGCCTTTCGCACACGACGTTCCCCATACTGATCGGAGACCCAGATGCGCTTTCTCTCTCTTGTATGTGCAACGCTACCCTTCTCGCTTGCCTTGGCCTTGTCTGCCCAGGACACGAGGAATGTGACAGAGCCGCACATCCCCGCCGCCTGCATCACCCTCAAGGCGGCGATCGAAGCGAAGCAAGGGGTCATTGCGGCAGAAGATGAACGGAAACTCGATACGCCGCGAATTCAGGAAGCAATGGATCATTGTTCCCCGGGCAAGGCCGTTGTTCTGCATTCCGACGCCCGGAAAAACGTGTTCATTGCGGGGCCGCTCACCTTGCGGTCCGGCGTAACACTCGTAATCGCCGCCAATACTTCACTCGTGGCCTCTCGCGACCCTCGCGTCTACGATCTCGCTCCCGGCTCTTGCGGAATTGTTGCCGAGAGAGGTCACGGCTGCAAGCCGCTCATCACCGCCGATAACGTCGAGAACAGCGGAGTCATGGGGGAGGGATCGATCGACGGGCGTGGCGGCGCCGAATTGCTTGAGCAGGATGTGACTTGGTGGGATCTGGCTCACGAGGCTAAGATCACCGATAAGCAGCAGAGCGTTCCCTGGCTCATGGTTCTGCGACATGCCAACGGCTTCACGCTGTACAAGATCACCTTGCGCAACTCTCCAGGCTTCCACGTTGCCGTGAACCAGACTGACGGCTTTACGGCCTGGGGCGTTAAGATCATGACGCCGAAGACGGCCCGCAACACGGACGGCATCGATCCCGGCTCATCGCGAAATGTGACGATCGCCCACTGTTTCATCCATACCGGCGACGACAATGTCGCGGTGAAGTCCAGCAGAAATGGCCCATCATCGAACATCTCTGTATTGCACAATCATTTCTATACAGGTCACGGCATGTCCATTGGCAGCGGAACAGATGGCGGCGTGGATCACATGCTGGTCGATGACCTGACGATAGATGGGGCAGACAACGGCATTCGCATCAAGTCCGATCGCAGCCGCGGAGGGCTGGTGCATGACTTGCTTTATCAAGACGTCTGCATACGGGATGTGAAGAATCCGCTTGTCTTCACGCCGCTTTACACCACGTTCACCGGAAATCTGCTTCCCGTTTATCGGGACATCACGCTGAAAGATGTGCGCATCCTCACGGCCGGCAGCTACACGTTCCTCGGATTGGATAGTGACCACAAACTCGAGTTGACCCTGGACAACGTCTTCGCCGACGATCAGCAGCACTCGCGGATGCTGAATAAGGATGCGGTCATCTCAATTGGGAAGCAGCACGGCAATCTCGAACCAGCAGGAGAGAATGTAACCATAAATCGAACCCCCGATTCCACTGGGGGAAAGCCCTTGGCCTGCGACGCACGCTTCGCTCCTTTTCCCGCCGACAACAGAGCGCCAGAGATGGCCGGTACCGTTCCTCCTGAGGACAAGACTTACTATGTTGCGGCGGACGGTACCGGCGATTACTACTCGATCCAGCGCGCTCTTGATGCGGTTCCCGCAAACGGTGACGCAATGATCCTGGTCGCTCCCGGCGTCTACCGAGAGGTGCTGACGATCAACAAACCGGGTATCCAGCTTCGCAGCGCCAATCCCGACGCGAGGAAGACAGTGGTGGTCAATGATCGCAGTGCCGGCGCGAACGGAGGCACCCTGCACTCAGCCACCGTGAATGTGACAGCGGACAATTTCTTTGCCGAAAACATCACCTTTGAGAACGACTTCAATCGAACCCATCCGCAACTGCCGGCAGGTTCCCAGGCTCTGGCGCTGCTGGCCACGGGCGATCGCGCCATCTTCCATAACGTTCGCCTGCTCGGAAACCAGGACACCGTGTATGCCGGAAGCCGAAACTGCGCTCCCGACGGGCAGAGCTGCATTCCGGCTCGCCAGTATTTTTCCGATTGTTACATTGCTGGAAACGTAGACTTCATCTTCGGCGACGGCAAAGCGGCCTTCGACCACTGCGAGATTCACAGTACGGCTCATCAGGGCGGCTTTATCACAGCACAAGGCAAACACTATCCAGATGAAGATTCGGGTTTCGTGATCAACCGATGCAAGCTTACAGCCGAAAGTGATGTGACCGGCAAAGTGTTTCTTGGCCGGCCATGGCGCCCCAATGCAACCGTGATCTACCTCGATACGGAGATGGGCGACCACATAGATCCTGCAGGTTGGCGCGAATGGCATCCCGGAGAGACGCGCTCACTCGATACTGCCTTCTACGCTGAGTATGACTCCGCTGGCCCTGGCGCTCACCCCACCGAACGCGATCCCCATACAAGATTCCTTACACCCGAACAGGCACAGCAATTTGAACCCTCCGTTTTTCTGCGTGGAACCGATAACTGGAATCCGCTGGTCCTTCCCGAAACGACAAAATGACGTGTCCGGTCGTATTTGAACGGGCATATCAGTTGGATGTGAGTGATGGCCTTCGCGCAACCACGAACTACACGGCTTAATGGGCCCGGGACCATCGATGCCGCCGTGTCCGCCGCGACAGCGGCTTAGGTCGAACGCCCCAGGATCCAGGGATGCCATTGCGCGCATTTCGCTTGCGGCAATCCACTTGAGCGTATAGTCGCCATCTCGGCAACTTGACAGCGAACCCAGACTTAGCAATTTCACTATTCCGTGTAGCCGGTTATGCGGCCAAGTGGACTGGATTCGTAAATTCTCTCCGATATTCCTGGCCGCATTTCAGGAACTGTTTACTGAGATAAATGATCATCCCGAACACGCATGTACGAAGCCGGTTAACTACGTACTCACCACATAATCCTCCGAAAACTCGTGCGAGATGCGCCTGCGCCTTCACTTAAGGAGCCGAGTTTGTTCTCATCACTGATCTGATGATCGCGCAAGGCTCGGCAGGGTCGGATTCGTGCGGTTGGTTTCGAGCTTCGACTGTTGTCCTGCTGCTAGGTTTGCGTATCAAATTCCGTTAGAAATTGATGCGTCCGCTAAGTTGCAACGCACGCGTGTTGCCGAAACTGGTGATGTAACCAAACGTTCCGCCTGGAACCGTGACATTCGGGTTGTTGAGCAGCGGGTGATTCAGTACGTTGAATGCTTCAAAACGGATCTGGAACTGGCTCTCACGATACATGCGGAATCCGCGGAAAACGCTGGCGTTGATGACGGTCTGTCCAGGCCCGCGGAATTGATTGCGATGCGTATTGCCGAGGACCGGGAACGCCGCGGGAGCAGCAGCGGTTCCATTCGGATTGGTACATCCAACATCGCCAGCGATGCACGCTGATGGCTCGGTTGGTACGACGAAGGCAGTTGGATCAAACCAGGGTTTGCCGTTGCTCACAGCCCCGTTGCCGGGCGTGCGGTTGTGGCCGCCAATCTGGTGAAAAGGCTTTATCAGATTGGCATACAGTGGGTTGCCCGGCGCGTTAATGGCTGCGCCAGCAGTGCCCACTGTAAAGGGTGCGCCACTGATGTGGCTGAGCTGACCATTCAATTGGAAGCCGCCCAGGATCGCATTTGCGATGCCGCTCTGGGCAAACTTCTGTCCGCGCCCGATGGGCAATGAATAGATACCCCAGAACTGGACGTTGTTGGTGCGATCGTAACTTGCGGTAGCTCGGTTGAAGGCATAGTAGCCGGGATAGTTCCATGCCAATCCGGCTGATCCGGAACCGGCACCATTCTCCGCGAAAGCGAATGCATGTGACCAGGTGTAGATCAGACCGAACGAAGAATTCTTGCCTGCGTTCCGCGTTAACTGCGCCTGCAAGCCGTTGTAGTTTGTGCTGAACAGCGGCTCCACATAACCGATACCGCCGGTGTTATAACAGACAAGGTTGGCCGTTCCGTTGCACCACACCTGATTGATGAAAGTATTCGCAGCGAAATTGCACTTCCCGCTCAACCCGGTTGATGGATCATAGTGGCCGTTGGCCATGCAGGGCGTGGTAGCGCTGGGCAATGGAGCGGCATTGAGATATCCCGTTTGCGTCAGTTGTCGGACCGCGTGAGTGCCCACATAGCCGAGGTCTCCGACCAATCCAGCGCCGAAATCGTGCTCGAAAAACAGATTCCAGCTCTCGATGTAGCCACGATGCCAGTTCTTCGTCGCTGTAACGGTCGATCCGCTGACGGGAAGGGATGCAAAGCCACCGACAATCGGCGGGAACACGGTCGCAGGAATCCCGTAGCTAAGCGTCATGGGCGCGTTGCCATTGGCGGGATCGACCGCAATGCTGTTTGCGGCAATGCCGGTGTAGCTGGGAGCCACATCTTCGGGGAATGTGTCGCGCAAGAAGCGCAGGCTATCCGGGTCGGAAGTGATTCCACCACCAGTGCGCACGACCGTCTTATCGTTGAGCCGATAGGCAATTCCCAGTCGTGGGGCGAAGTAGCCCCAGCCCATTTGCAGGCCGGCGTTTTGAGGATTGCCACCTACCCCGCCGATTTCGACGTTAGCAGACTGCGGCAGCGTCGGATCGGCAATGTAAACGCCGCTGTGGTCGCGATAGGGGGGAGGGTAGAACTCGTAGCGGACACCGTAGTTGAGTGTCAGCCTGGGCGACACCGTCCATTGGTCCTGAGCATAAGCGGCGTATTCGGACCACCGCAGAGCATTGGGGTTGGTTAACTGAGTTGCCTTTGCGACGCCCGCAGCGGTTCCCTGGTTGGGCAGACCCAGCAGGAAGTCGGCGAGTGTGTCGTAGGTGGAGAAGGCGCAGTTTGCACCACCGCAGGTCATACCGCCCTGGAATGCAAAGCCGCCGCGCGGATTGCTGATGGCGCCGCCGCTCGTGGGCTGGAAGTGGTTCAGCAGGAAGTGATAGTAGGTGAAGCCGTATTTGGTTGCGTGGCGGCCCTTGGTCCAGCTCAAGTTTACGTCGCCGGTGAACTGATTGTCGCGAAACAAGAACGGGTTGGCACCGCTCGCATTTCCGAGAGAGGAGAACGAGTTTGACGTTCCAGTAGAGGCGATGGTGCCAAACGCGAAGACCGGTTGACCGACATAGTTCACTCCCGTCCCGTTCGTGCCCGGTATCTTGAGCGTGTTCAAGCCGAAGTCGCCGACCGACAGGTCAACTGTGGACTGAGCGCCGGTGACCTGCCGCGTATAGCCAAAGTCAGCGTCGAGAACGAGGCTGCTGGTAATGACGTGGCTTGCTCCCAGGCCGACATTCTGGATGCGCCCCGTAGCCGCTCCCGGCTGGCCACCATCGAAGGTCCCGCCGCCGGCCGCGCCAAGATTCTGCGGATCATCGACCGTGAATGGCTCGATGCTGTACTTGCCGAAGATCTGTGTGCTTTCGGACGGGATGTAGGTAATCTTCGAGTCCGAAGTGTTGCGATTGTAGGCCAAAGTGCCGGTTCCGAAGTAATCGTTGAGCATGCCGGAGTTGATCAGGGCCGGCGTTGCGGTGACGGTCTTAGAGATGGGCTGCAGGAGAGCGAGCATTGTTGTGGCCGCAAAGGACTGGCGTGAAGGCGGGATGCAGTTGCAGCCATACTCAGATTCAAATGTAGGACGCCCGCCAGGAGGCAGGTATGGTCCCACGCCCCCGGGCTGTGGGTCGTAGAGGATGCCGTTCGGTGCACCGATCGTTTCTGAAAAATCGCCGCCGATCATATTTGCGTCCGGGACACTAACCAGGCCGGAGATCAGCTGACGGCGAGTGGTGCGTTCGAAGTTTTGAAAGAAGAACAATTTCTTTTTGCCCGTCAGGATGCGCGGGATGTAGACCGGACCACCAACGTTGAATCCATATTCGTCGAAGATATTCTTCGGGATGGTGGGAGATGCTGTCCTCGTGGCTGTGTAGGCACGCGCATTGAAGGCAGCATCCTGGTAGTACCACCAGCCGCCGCCGTGGAAATCCCTGGTGCCACTTTTCGTAGTGATATTGATTGAAGCACCACCTGCGACGCCCTGCTCGGCGTTGAATGCGTTCGTGACGATGTTGACGTTCTCGATAGAATCGGCGGGAGGTACGTAGGCGATCAGATAGGGTAGCCAGCCATAATAGTTAATCGCGCCATCAATGCGTGTCGTGTTACTCATAAAATTAATGCCGTTGAAGTTAACCGACATGGCGCGTGAGGGGTTCGAGGCCGTGGAGTTCTGCTCCGCCACGGCGGCGGCACCGGGAATCACCGCGTAAAGCGCCTGATACTGACGCCCCTGAGAAGAAGTTATCGGCAGTTGAGTCAGCTGCGTGTCGGTAATCTCGTGACTCACGTCTGCGGTTTCGGTTTGCAGAATCGGCGCAGAGGTATCTACAACGACCTGGGTAGTTACGCTTGCCAATTGCAGCGCAACATCAACGCGTACAGCACGGTTGACTTCGACCTGGACACCCTTTTGCGCGAATTTGGCAAAATTTGCCGATGGGTTGGCAGCAACGGTGTAGGGGCCGGGGAGCACATCCAGCATCGTGTAGTTGCCCTCCCCGTTGGCAGTCGTCGTCCGAACTTCGCCGGTGGATTCGTTGGTGATGGTTACAGGCACATTCGGGACAACTGCACCAGAGGTGTCAGTGACGGTCCCTGTGATGGAACCATAGAGCACCTGTGCGAGAGCGGAGCCCACGCCTAGAATAGTGACGAGAATGAAGGGAACGATCGCGATCGACACAATTCGCAGGGGATTTGTTTGCCAAGCAAACATGTTGAGCCTCCAAGAGACAGCACTTTCACGAGCCTAGCTTTGCGAGATTACAGAAACTTACTGGATTCGACCTCGACCCGAATTTAAACGGGTTCTTTTTAGTACGCGTCTTTTTAATACGCGTGCCGAACTATATCTCCGTTTCAACTCGACTGTCAAGAGTTGCAAATCGATTTATCCAATCGAAATTGAGCGACTTCAGACGGGGAAAACCGGCTCATGGCGATGCCGGACCGGGTCGGCACAAATCCTCATTGCGCTCGCCGATTTTGTTTTGGCCTGGGCTTACGGCGCTTATTGGTGGGTCGATGCTCGGGAGATTCCACCAGAAGTTCTCGTTCCGGCCAGTGGCGTTGGAAGACCAAGGCAGCCGCGCCCCGGAGACGTGCAATTTCACCCTCGTGTGCCGGGAGAATCTGAGGCTGAGCGCCGGCAACGGTGAACCTGGCTGCTTCGCGCTTGATGACAGGACCGAATCGCGACCAAGCACCAGTGATTTCGCCTGCCATGAGAATCATGCTTGGGGCGAGCCCGGCAATCAACAGTCCAAGCCCGCGCCCGATCTCCTTTGCCTGCTGATTGAGTGCCTTCGCGGCGGCCGGATTGCCGTCCTCCGCCATGCGGAGCAAAGTGTTAAAGGTGATGTCCTTGGCCTTTGGCTCGATTTCGCGATAGTACCGCAGGGCCGCGCGGCAGGACGCGAAGACCTCCCAGCAGCCATAGCGCCCACATGCGCAGCGCGGTCCATCGGCACGCAGCGGCGCATGGCCGAATTCCCCTGCACGTCCGCTATCTCCGGTGATCATGTGGCCGTTCGCAAATATGCCTGTTCCGACACCTTCGGAGATGGTGACCAGAACGATGTTCTGAATTCCATCGAGACGGCCGAACGTGAGTTCCGCGATGAGGCAGGCGTTAGCGGCGTTTTCCATCTTTACGCGCAAGCGCATTTTCGATTCGATTGCGTCCTTCAGGTCGAAGTCGGGCCAGTGGAGGTTTGGCGCGAAAATAAGGCGCTGCGTTGTAGGATCGACTCGGCCGGGAAGGCTGATGCCGATTCCTTCGATGCAGTAACGAGGTAACGCACCGCGAATCCTCTCTGCGGCCTCAATGATCAGGCGTGTTGAGCACTCTGGATCAGATGTTACGGGAACCTGCGAGCGCGACAACAGCCGTCCATTCAGGTCCACCACGGCGATGGTTGCCATATTGGGACGAAGGTCAATGGCAATAACTCCAAGATCCTCATTCAACCCCAACATCGTTGGACGTCTGCCGCGGGCTGAGACTGCGACGGGGCCTTCGCACACCCATCGCTCGCGGATGAGCTGCTCTACGATCTGGGAGACCGTGCTGCGCTGCAAGCCCGAACGGCGAGAAAGTTCGGCTCGAGACGTAGGCTGATTTTCGCGAATCAGTTCGAGTACGATGTCCCGATTGATCCTGCGTGCAGTTTCGCTGGAGGCGCGCTGCACACGCGTGAGATCGATATGCCTGATTCCGGTTGGATGATGCGCCACGGAGATTCTTCTTTTCCTCCGCATGAATACCTGGAAGATCGTTTGCGCTAGTTCATGCGGGAATCCGCAGATTAGCACGAACCGCGAAGGATGGTGAAGCTGGTGAAGAAAACAGCCGCCAGGTGGCTCGCTTCACATCTCCGAAAGGGTTGCCAAGTAATGCTGCACCTGAATGAGATCGACCGGAAAGAAAAACAAGATTCCACCAAGCAGTGCGTAGAGCAGGAGCGTGAGCAGGTTGGCTGCGGGAGAAGTCCTGGAACGGAAGGGATCGGTTCTGATAAACGCCCCTGCCTCCGGGCACCTCCACTGACTGGGCCCGGTGGGACGGTCCAAATTCCCTTCGAGAAATGCCGACTGTCGGGACATTAATGTGCATTCGCTGAGTGCGTTGCGGTTCCGTTCATTGGTGGAGGCACCGCAGTAGGTCACGATCCTAGCGGGTGATATTTAGAAAGAGGAGTTTAGTCCTATCTGGACATCCTTCGTGGTGAGATTTCGAATCTGGGCCGGTCCAGCGAACAGGTTACCCGCAATGACAGCGCGATCTACCTTCTCTCCGAGCGAGATATGAGGCTTGTTCTGGCGGAATTCGCACCCACTTACCAGTACACTGCCGGAACCAACCTGGATCGCTGCGCGATCCTCATCTCCCCATTCAACAAAGGTGCAGTCGCTAAAGCCGACCGTACCTTCTCCGCCGATTTTGGCGATCTGATGACAAGGGCCCCAGAACGCACAGTTACTGAAACGGACGACACCATGGTTGGATCCGAGAACCTCCACCGTCGTTGGATCATTGCCATGGAAGGAAGTGAATTCCCCGTTGGCGATGAGCAGTCCGTATACTGCACTCTGCTCAACCATGACTGCGCGATTGCAGTCATCGGCGCCGATGCCCAAGAAGTTTCCGTTGCATTCGCCGGTTGGGGTTGGAACGAATTTGTAACCGACGTGGTAGCCGAAACAGAACGTGTTCAGAACATACTCCCAATCGGCCCGGCCAAAAATGAACGCTTCGCCGTTTTCGGTTTGCCATTGATATACGCGGCTGTGGCTGTTCCACCAGGGATTGAAATGAACATTCTCGATGCGTCCGATGTCGTAGATCGCATCGACCCAGATTCCTCGCCGTAGTGGCTGCCCGGTGATGTTGCGGATGTTATGTCGCTCGTTCTGACTGGCGTCGATACCTTGATAGGAATTGAGCAATTCCAAATCGAACGCAGCCGGATTCTTGCCTCTCATCGCAATCGTCCAGGGATAGGCAAGGGGAACCTCGTCCGTGACTTGTTCCGGATAGTAGATTGTCAGGCCCGCAACCGAACCATTGGTGTTGATGGTGATGAATGGCTTGCCATCCTCATTGCCGCGGCCGGCAGTCACGAGCAGGGCAGTGCCATCGTCGCCCGGCTTCGCTTGACCACTATCCCTTATCCCAGTGTGCGAAGGCACGCAGCAGAATGAACCTTGCAGTGATACGCCGTCTGGGATCTCGAGCGATCCGCGAAAAAGATACCTTCCCGGCGGAGCATAGACCATGCCGCCCCCGGTGCGATGCACCGAATCCAATGCCCGCTGAAAAGCCGCAGTCTCGTCGCCCTGTCCGTCTCCGTTTGCTCCGAAGTTTCTGACGTTGGCTTCACAGCAGCCCAACTGCTCTTTTTGACGAGCAGCGGCCGACACCGCAGGTGTCAAGAAACCTCCCAGACCTGCCGCAGTTCCCATCGTCAACAGCTGACGTCGAGACTGCAGGGCCCGCTTGAGCAGATTGGTTTTCTCTTCGCTTTCGCTACGGCCAAATATTCCCATCACTTCGCCTCAGAGATCGCAACGTTCTCTGCGCTCATTGAGGGTGGTGCGTCGTCAGCGGCGCTGCCCCATTTCCGGTTTGGGTGATCGGACATCTCCAGGATCATCGTTCCTCCGTCGGCAATATCCGCATGACGGAACCACGCTCGATTAAGCGGCTTCCCATTGAGTTGTGCCGACTGGATGTACTTGTTGCGCGCGGAGACATGATTCGCGACAATGGTGAACTGTTTGCCGTTGCCCAGACGAATTGTGGTCTTCGCAAAGATCGGGCTTCCGATTTCGTACACGGGACTGCCCGGACACACCGGATAGAACCCCATCGCACTCAGAACATACCAGGAGGAAGTGGCGCCCCCATCGTCATCTCCGGGTATGCCCAAGGGACCATCTCCATACCACACGTCCATCAACTGACGAACATGCTGCTGGGTCTTCCACGGTTCTCCCGAAAAGTCATAGAGGTACGGGATGTGAAAGCTCGGCTCGTTCCCTTGCGCGTATTGTCCGACTAAACCCGTTGCGTCAGGGAACTGACCTAGGAAATCAAATTTCGGCTTTCCGTACTGCTCCACGAACAATTGATCCAGCTTTGCGTTGAATGCGTTACGCCCGCCCATCAGATCAATCAGTCCCGCCACATCATGCTGCACATTGAATGTGTACAACCATGAATTGACTTCGGTGAAATAGTCTCTGCCTCCGTTTCCACCACCCAGCTTCGGATCAAAGTGCGTCACCCATTGCCCATCGGCGATTTTCGGAGCCATGAAACCGATAGCGGGGTTGAACAAATTCTGATAGTTGTGCGCAAGCTTGGTAAAATACTCTTCATCCGACTTTTTGCTGAGCGCTTTCGCTAACTGTGCGACACACCAATCGTCATAGCTATTCTCCAGAGTGACCGACACCGACTGGCGCCGTTCTGGAGTCACTTGCGGTTCCGTTTCTGTTTCCCCATAAGCCAACGCCGGAAAAAATCCCTTATCGAAATATGTCCGATCAAGCTTGGTAAGCGGACCGCGACTCCACGGAAGCATCGTCGCCTCTGTCGCGTTCTTGCGCACGGCAGCATAAGCGTCGTCCACATCAAAGTCCCGATATCCCTTGGTATACGCATCCAGAATGAGCGATGCCGCGTGATGACCGATCATGACCGGCTGTTCCCCTGCCGCAGAGGGGAACGAAGGCATCCATCCGCTTTGTTGATACATGCGGACGTAAGAGCGGATCATGTCCTCCTGCTGTTTTGCGTTCAACAACATCTGCAGTGGATGGAGCGATCGATAGGTGTCCCAGATGCCGTCATCGACATAGAAGTCGTGCCCCTCTGCATCATGCACCTGATGATCGTAACCACTGAAATATTTGCCGTCTTCCGTGATGTCGGTCATGCGTTCCAATGAACGATAGAGGGCGGTATAGAAGATAGTGCGCTGTCGCTCAGTTCCGCCGACGATCTGCACGGCACCCAGAGCATGGTTCCACGCAGCGCGCGATTCTGCCTTAACCTGATCGAACTTCCAACCAGGGATATCCTGCTCCAGATTGCGCCGCGCCTGTTCAGTGCTGATATACGAGATACCGATCTTTACCTCGATAGTCTCTCCGGCGGTCGAGGGCGACTCGCTGACGAATCCGATCTGATCGCCGGTCTGCTTTGACGCGTGGCTCATTTCACCGTCTTGCCACGTTTGCCAGGAAGTGAACGGACGGGAAAACTCCGCGTAGAAGTACTCTCTCGTTTCCGGGCCTGTTTGTTCGAGTTGCACAACCGTTCCGTCCGCCCGCGCACTTCCCTGGATCACACTCTTCCCTGTCACGCTTAACTCTGCGTGGTTTTTGAGCGTCAGCACAAGATGAGCATGAGCGCTGGCCGGAAATGTGAGCCGATAATATGCAGCTTGATTCGTCGCCGTGAATTCCGCACGAATTCCCCACGTCTGCAAATCAGCTTCGTAGTAATAAGGCGTCGCGGTTTCAAAATCGTGATCGAAGTCCGAGGCGTAAGCGGTGGCGTTCGTGCTCGATTGACCCACAGATGCCATCAGAAGTGCAGGGCCGGCCGGAAAGCCGTATATCTTGTCGGCCAAATAGCGGTCCGTGATTCCGGGAGTGACGATCGGAGCGAGCCTCGCCATGCCATGCGGACGCTGCACATAGGGGATGGTGGCGGTTAGAAGTTGGCCAATGCCCCCGATGTTCGGAGACACAAAATCGACGGGTTCCTTTGTGAAGTTGGCCAAGAGCAGCTAAAGCACTGCATCCCACAACTGCCAGCCAAGCAAAACGAAACGGTCTTCATTATGATCCTGTCCTCTGTGCTTCGTATCCTGTAGGTCGTCTGCAGAATTCGCTTCGGACACCTATTGATGGACAAGGAATTTGGTCGTGAGAGAGGCCTCTGAAGAACCACCTGCCCAAACCGTGTAGTTGCCTGGCTCCACAACCCATTTTCCTTCCTGGTTCCAGATGGCAAGCTGATCCTGCGGAACGCGGAACGTTACAGTCGTTGTTTCGTGTGGCTTAAGATGTATCCGGGAGAATCCCTTTAAGGATCGATCGGGCGTTTCGACGCTGCTCACGTCTTCGCGGACATAGAGCTGAGCAACTTCATCCCCCGCTTTGTCGCCTGTATTCGTCACGTCGACAGAGACAAGGATGTCGGACTTGCTCCCTTGCGCCGGTGCTTGCACGGCCAGATGGGCGTAGGCGAAGGTGGTATAACTCAGCCCAAATCCGAAAGGAAATACCGGCTTACCATCGTCATCCACATATTTGTGCATGCGCGAGGGATCGAAGTTATAGAAATCGGGTAATTGCCCGGTGCTCCGTGGGAATGTAATCGTCAGGCGTCCAGCCGGGTTGTTGTCTCCGAAAAGCGTCTCAGCAATTGCCTGCCCGCCGAACTCGCCCGGATACCAGGCTTCGAGTATCGCCGGAATATGCTCCTTTGCCCAGCCAATCGTCAGAGGTCTTCCGTTTTGAAGAACCAGAACGACGGGTTTGCCGGTTGCGGCGACAGCTTCGAGTAGTTGCTCCTGATTCCCTGGGAGGTCAAGGTTGGAGCGATCGAAGCCCTCACCGGAGACTCCTTGCCATTCACCCAATCCGAGGATCACCACATCGGCGTCTTTCGCTTTGGCTACCGCAGCAGGGATACTCTTCCCGTCGTCGAACGTGATAATCGCCTGCGGTACGCAGCTTGCGAATCGCCTGGAGCATGCTGATGTGCACACCGTTCTCTTCCTTCTCGTAGTCTCCGTAGCGCGCCACGTCGCCATTGGGCCCGATCACCGCAATGCGACCCACTGACGTGGGCTAGCGGCAGCAGATTCCCTTCGTTCCGGAGCAGAGTCATCGACTGGCGCGCCGATTCGAGCGAGAGCGCGAGATGATCCGGCGAGCGGTCCACACGTTGATTCAGAGCAGGATCGACCAGCGGGTGATCAAACAGCCCGAGTTCAAACTTGACACGCAGAACTGAGCGCACCGCGCGATCGAGATCAGTTTCAGACAGGCTTCCTTCATGCACGCAATCGACCAACGCCTTTTGAAAAACCGCATGTTCGAAGTCGTAGAACTGCATGTCGACCCCGGACCTGATTGCCATGCATGACGCATCCTTCGGTGAAGCAGCCACATGGTGAACGTCGTACAGACGTTTGATCGCGCCCAGATCAGAAAGCACAAATCCCTGGAAACCCCAGTCGTCCCGCAGGATCTTCTTCAGCAGGAACGGATCGGCGGTAATCGGGATCCCATCGATCTCGTGGTACGCGGCCATTGCGCCCATTGCATGGCCTTCGCGAAATGCGGGCTCAAATCCACGCAACATGGTCATGCGCAGTTCGCGTTCTCCCATGTGTACCGGTGAGGTGTTTGTGCCACCTTCCGGGGATCCGTGCCCAGCAAAATGCTTGGGCTCAGCGACCAGGGTGTGGTCAGTATTGAGGCTGTCACCTTGCGCTCCCCGCACATAGGCCAGGCCCATTTGTCCGGTCAAGTACGGATCTTCACCAAAGTCTTCTTCGACGCGTCCCCAACGGGGCTCACGCGCAAGATCCAACACTGGGGCCAGAATCATTCCCACGCCAGTTGCGCGGGCCTCGGCGGCAATCGCACTCCCGGTTCGTTGTGCAATTCCCAAATTCCAGGTTGCAGCTAAGTTAATGGGAGCCGGAAAGACAGTTCCCAGGTCGAACCCATGCAGACCCTCTTCGACGAATAGCGCCGGAATCCCGAGACGGTTGTGCGCTATAACCCAGCTCTGGATGGCATTCGACTGCGCGGGAGTCGGATAAGTATCGTGAATTCCGCCGACACCCAGAGCACCCCACATTTCCTGCGCCTTGTCTGGAAGAAAGGCAGCATCGGAGGCCACATGATCTTTGCCCGTGTGCTTATCTTCAAGAGTACCGGCGGCAGCATACAGGTCCAGTTGTCGCGCTTTCTCCTCCAGGGTCATCCGCTTCAGCAGATCGTCGATCCGTTTCTCGACCGGCGCTCCCGCCTGCCGGTACATCGGCTTTGCCTCGGCCCCATCAGTTCCCTGCTGCGCATTGGCGCTCATAGAAACTACGCCAAAAAGAAGGCAGACTAAACCCGCCAGGACACGCCTGGCGAGAACGCCTACGGCGATTCCACGGTTGCCATTTGCCAAAGCTGATACCCTCGAATCGACGCGACCATCAGGGAGTCGGCGAATTGGCACGATTCTTGAAAGGCCACACCTGCCCGGGAATCGCTCTAGAAACTCAGTTTCAACCCGGACGATTCTTTCGAGACAACTTGACGCCCGCCTTGCGCGCACTTTCCGTGCCTGCACTTCCAGATTTGAAATGGTGTCTCCCTCTTCACCTCGGCGTTCCCTGCAGTCCCAACTGATTTTCAAGCCCGGATTCCCCCGCCAGTTTTGGCCACAGACAAAACTACCGGACGACGGCGCGGAATCGCAACGTTAGCGGTATTCGTAACCTCTTAATAAACCCCTTAAAATGAGTGGCTTTACGTACCGTGAGGTACCTAACAGTAGATACGTTCGGCGGAATCATCGGGAATCATCGGTGGAGAGGAGATTGCTACAGAGTTTACGGTCGGTTGCACGGCTGCACCATGAAAAAGGCAACCCTGGTTTTTGCAGAAAGGCTTTGGGCACGGCAAGCGATGGACACGAAGGCAGAGCAGCCGGATGCTATCGGCTAGGCATTCACAGGCTCATCCTTGCGGCTCATCCACCTTCAAAATTCTGTCTGCGGCAGGATGATCGAGCCGCTGCACAATTCCGCTTGGCCATCGAATCTCCACGTGATCGATTTTTGTCTCATCGCCCAGGCCAAAGTGCGCGCGGCGATCGCTCGACGACATGAACCCTACACTGGTGGTCACGTGGTTATAGAGCATCCGGCCGGATCCGGTGGTCACCTTGATCGTAGCGCCAATCCCGTCGCGATTACTCTTGTATCCCCGTAGATCGAACATGATCCAGTGATTCTTGACCAGGGCATTATTCATCAGAATGCGAGGCTTCTCGCCGAGTGAAGTCACCACCAGATCCATGAAGCCGTCATTGTTCAAATCGACAAACGCCGAACCGCGCTGGTAGCCGACAAAAGCGAAATCCGGTCCCATCTTTTCTGTGACATCAATAAAGCTCTTGCCGCCCTCATTCTCGAACATGGTGTCGTGTTGCCTGGAAGACTCAGACAGGTCGTCCACATCTCCATTCGCGGAGTAAACGTCCTTCCAGCCGTCGTTGTTGTAGTCGATAAACCCCATGCTCCATCCCGACAGTTTCCGGGTTAGCGGGCCAAGCTTGGTGGACCAGGTTGCTTCGCTGAATGACCTTCCGCCTTCGTTCTTGAGAATGGCAAAAACCTGACCGGCAAGGTCGTTGTAGATAATGTCGACCCAACCGTCGTTGTCGAAATCCTTCGCATCGGAGCCCATACCCGATACGGAAAAGCCCTCCTCGTTGTAGGCCACGCCATATTCAAGGCCGCTCTCCTTGAACGTTCCATTACCCTGATTAACAAAAAGAAAATTGGGCTCGGTGTCGTTGGCGATGAAGATGTCCATCAGCCCGTCGCCCGTGAAGTCCGCGATCGAGATGCCCATTCCCTTACCCAGAGCCTTCCCGATCGCGCTCGATTCGGTGACGTCCTCAAATCGGCCGTGTCCAAGGTTGCGATAGAGCCTCGACGCAATGCTTTTGTAGATCGTCGGACTGCAATACTCTTCGCGCGTCGCGTCCTTGAAACACTGCTTGTCGATCTGCGGAGTCCAGGTGGTGTAATTTGTAACGATCAGGTCTAGAAGCCCGTCGTTGTTGTAATCGAACCAGGCCGCCCCGACGCTCAGCACGTTCTCCGGTTTATGTTCGAGTCCCGATCCGGCAGTCACATCGGTAAATGTCCCATCGCCGTTGCTATGGTAAAGAGCATTCCTGCCCGCATTGCAGATGAAGAGATCCTGGTGGCCGTCGTTGTCGTAGTCCGCAACGGCGACACCAAAACAGTAGCCGAGGCCGGCTCCTGTCAGGCCGGCCCTGGCAGTCACATCGGTGAATGTCCCGTCGCCATTGTTGCGCAGCAGGCAGTTGTAATAGGCAGGCGATGTTTTCTCCAACTCCGGCAGCTTGGCGCCGTTGGTAAAGAACACGTCCATTAGCCCGTCGTTGTTATAGTCAATAACCGCAACCCCGCCGCACATCGGCTGCGGAAAATACTTTCTGCCTGTGAAGTTGTAGCTGGTCCGGTAGGCAAACTGCGACCGGCTGGCGACATCGGTGAACCAAGACTGTCCGTTGGACAACGGCGCTGTGGCAGAAGGTGAAGGCTTTGCGGCTTGTAACAGCCCCACCTCTACAGGGAGGATCGATGCGACGGCCCGCCGGCCTAACAATCCGGTCAGGAAGGCCGCAATCGAGCCCAGGAAACTTCGCCGCCTCACGTCTGCCAATTTCTCAACTCACCTGCGTGTTGTCTGAGGAGCCGCTTGGAATTTCTCCAAATGGGCCTTTGCCAAATCCGGCTGATTTAACTTCCGATAGAGATTGGCCAGGAGAAAATGAATCTGAGCATCGCTGGTGCCGAGCTCGGGCAGAGTCAGGGCCCGTTCTCCTTCGACCGCGGCATTCTTGAAATCTCCCTCGTGGTCTAATCCCTTTGCCAATTCATAGTGCGCATCGCGGGACTCGGGGTCTGCCTCAAGGGCGCGCCGATCCTTTTCAATACTCTCCTGGGTCCGTCCCAGTGAAAGCAGGAACCTTCCGTACGCAACGAGAATCGACGCACTTTGCGGCGATTTCTCCGGAGAGAGATTCTCTGCCTGCTGGTAGAGTTCCAACGCTTTAGTCTCGTCTCCCAATGCTTCCTGGGTCATCGCAAGGTAGAACACAGGCAATGGACTTTTCGGAGAGATCGTTTGGGCTGTCAGAAGCGGGGAGATCGCCAATTTGAAATCGTTTTGCATGTAGTAAAACACCCCGAGGAAGAACTGCGCCTCTTCGGATGTTGGATCGGCGGTGATGGCCCTGATGAGACAACTCTTGGCAACATCCGGACGATGCGCAAAGGCGGCCAGCCGAGCCTTGAGGACCAGGGCTGAAACCATGTATGGGCTCCCGTGCAGCGCTGCATTGACTTCGTTGTCAGCCTCGGTAAACTTCCGCTGGGCAAAATCCTGCTTTGCATTGTCGTAATGTTGTGCTGGACCTACCGCGACTTGCGCTGGGCCCATTGCAAGTTGGAGCGCGAGAAGCCAGATCATAAGAGCTTGCCCCCGGGAATCTGAGAGTAGTCCTTGCCGGCGCGCACACGTTCGAAGCGTTCCGTGTACCTTTTGGGCACGGGCCATTGAACCTGAGAACTCAATTTGGACGATCCGGCCTTTTGAGGACGGCCACTTTGTACGATCGTCAGGATCTGATCGGCCGCCACATTTTTGAGCACTTGCTTCACGCCCGTGGGCCATGCGAGTTCAATTCGGTCCACAACGGTCGCCTTCCCCAATCCGAAGTACACGCGTTTGTCGCTGGACGAGTTGTAGCCAACGGCCGTCGTGGCCTCATTGTACTGAGCGCCACTCGCCGTCGTTATCTTCACCTTAGTTCCCAATCCATCTCGATTGTCGACCACGCCAACGAGCTTCAAAATGATCCAATGATTCTGATTCGGAGACCGGTTCATTAGCAACTGCGGCTCGCCGTTGAGGACTGTGACCACAATATCGATCTTCCCATCGTTGTTTAAATCACCGAATGCAGCGCCGCGATGTGCGGCCGGAACGGAAAAACTCGCGCCCACCTGTGCACTCACATCCTTAAACACCAGGTTCCCGAGATTGCTGGTAGAGCAAATTGGGAAGCGGATAAGGCTTATGATTCACCTCCATCGAATTGTCGAGAATTGCGGAGCCAGCGGCGAATATATCCTTGTTCCCATCGTTATCGAAATCGAAAATTCCGGCTCCCCAAGCGGTAAAGCGGGTTGTCATTGCGGCCATGCCAGTCGCGTCCGTGACATCTTCAAATAAGCCATTCCCCAGATTGCGGTAGAGAGGAAAGGTGTCACCGAACATCGCAGCGTGAAATATATCCGGCCTGCCATCATTGTCGATATCGCGGAAATCAGTCCCCATACCTGCAACAGTCTTGCCGTTTTCGTTGTAGGCTACGCCGGACTGGAGTGCGACATCTGTAAATGTCCCATTGCCATTGTTGTGCAACAGGAAATTCGGAAAGGTGTCATTGGAAACAAAGATGTCGGTGAATCCGTCGCCATCATAATCGGCAAAGGCGACGCCCATGCCCTTGCCTACATATTGGGAGATATGGGACTGCTCCGAAACGTCGGTGAATGTGCCATCACCATTGTTCCGATACAGAATATTGGGTGTTCCGCGATACTCATTCGGAGAGCAATAGTCAACGATGTTATCCGTCTGGCAACTTTGGGCTGTAGAGATTGAATAGTCCAGATAATTCACAACAAAGAGATCGAGCAATCCGTCGTTGTTGTAGTCAATCCATCCTGCTGCGACAGACCAAGGTTTTCCCTGACCCGGAACAATGCCGCTGACTCCTGCTTTGTCTGTCACATCAGTGAATGTCCCGTCGCCATTGTTATGAAGAAGTTGATTCCGGTTAAATCCGGTCACGTACAGATCCACACACCCGTCATTGTCATAATCACCGGCCGCTACACCCATTGAGTAGCCAACGCCAGCTAACCCAGCCTTTTCGGTGACATCAGTGAAGGTTCCGTCGCCATTATTGCGAAAGAGTCTGTTGTTGAAACTGGGGTCGTTCTTAATCAAAGACGGAATCGCTGCCCCGTTCGTAAAGAAGATGTCCAGTAGCCCATCATTGTCGTAGTCGAAGACTGCAACACCACCAGTCATTGTCTCTATCGAGTAGCGCTGGGGACTGACACTGTTCTTCAGTATGAAACGTATCTTTGACGCGTCAATTGTGTTCTCGAAAACTATTTGCGAACCAGCGGATCGGCCAGCGGCGGATACCCGTTGGCCAGCACCGTGAAGTTGATTCTTGGCATCCAGAAAGGAATTGCGCAATATCGGCAACGCTGGTGAGTTCAAAGTTCCCGCACCTAGAACCGCCAAGGCTGTCACAAAGTCACGTCGCGTAATCGCCAACTTTATTCTCTCCGGAGATACAGCCGTCTCTCCAGAAGTCGGCTGCGAAGAACTCCCTCTTGCAAGTTAACAGGCCAGATGAATTCATCTGGCCTGTTGGTTGGAATTTCAGTTGAATTGGCGCTTAGAACTGGATTCTCGCGACAAACTCGCCAGTTCTAGGAGCAAAGTTTCCGCCTGCGCCGGAGATGCTGTTGCCCAGGTAGCCGAAACCGTTGGCAATGCTTCCGTCGCCGTTATATTGAGGAGCCTGGGCAAAATTTCCCGTATTGTTCAGGTTGGGATACGCCCAGCGGTTGAAGACGTTGAAAAAATCCGCGCGGAGCGAGAATTTCAAGTCCTCCTTGATGTCAAAGGCCTTGCCGAAGCCCAACTGTTCGCTGGGATATCTCGGGCCACGATAATCGCCGTAGTACGGCTTCGAAGTGGAGTAAGTCCCGGGAGCGGGGTTTGTCCACGCAGCGGGGTTGAGAAAGAACGTGGTGTAGGGGTTACCGCTGTGATTATTGAGACCATGCAAGAAGAGCGACTGACCCTTCACTCGATTCGCAAAAACGCTGTTCCCGTTGTTGCTTGAGGTGAACGTCACAGAATTCAGTTGGAACGGCGTCTGCGCATTGGGGACTTGGATCGGGAAACCGCTCTGGTAATGGAAGATGCCGTCGGTTGTCCAGCCCGTAAACAATGCGCGCTTCCAGCCGCTTTGTGCAAAACCAAATCTCGGCACTTCATAACTGAAGTTGAAGTTGAGCATCTGCGGCTGGTCGATGGCCAGATAGGTCTTCTGGCTCTTCGGCGGCAAGGTGGGATCCTGTATCGGTATCGCCGTGGTGTAAGTCCCGGTGCTGGAGACGGTTCCCAGATCCTTTGACCAGGAGTACCCGAGGCCGGCCGAGAGTCCGTTGCCGATCCGCTTGGTGACCTTGACTTGAAGCGCGTCGTACCAGGTATTGCCATCGCGCTCGTATTGGTCACCTATATTGCCGAATTGCGGAAATGGCCGTAGCGCCTGAGCCAAGGTTTGATTGGATGGGAACCCGGCGTACGGCGGAGCGAAACCTCTCGCCGCGACGGTGGGAGAGGAGATCGACGACGTGAGTAGCGCCTGGTCGGCCGGGTTGGTAACGTCCAAACCGTGTTTCGCGATGACCGATACCGGAAGTTGGTTGATTACCCTCAAACCGTCGGATTCAAGCCAGACACCACGGTTGTCGATGAAAGATGCTTCAACCGACAGGTTCCTGGCTACCTCGCGTTCGACGCCAAAGGTTGTTTGGAAGAAGCGCGCGGGCCTGCCATTGTTGTTTGGAAGGGTGTAATTTGGGGGTGACTGAATTGAACCGGGGCCTGGGTAGGCGCCAGGGTCGAAGTTGGTGGCTGTCAATGCCGCTGCGGAGTACGGTATGCCATTGGAAAACTGGCCGGCGGGAAGGCCATACGAAGGACTGTTAAGGAACACCTGATTGAAGCCAAATCCCTGGTTGCTATAGTTGATCTCATTCATGAAGAGTTGCTGGCCGGAGTAGAAGCCAGCCCCCGCATGGATGACGGTCTTCGCATCCAGTTGATAGTTGACGCCGAGCCGCGGTTGAATCATCCAAGGATAGAACCTCTCGAAGATGCAGTTGCAACGCCCAGCACCATACCCCTCGTATTCGGTTCCACCCAACAGGCCGCCAGCCGACGGATTCGCGACGGTGGGACCGAATTGGGTTTCCCGGTCCTTCTGTTCGTGCTGCATCTGTTCCAGATCCCAACGCAGTCCGTAGTTCACAGTGATCTTGGGGGTTAGTTTCCAGGCGTCCTGGGCGTAAATCCCGCCCTCGTAGCGGTGAAACCACTGAATGTTATCGTTCCCGATACTTGCGCCATTCAAAAGGCCAAGAGCGAAGCTCGCGAAACCGTCGCCGAGGCCGGTGCCATTTGGGAAGTTCCCTTGGGTGGACGGCAGGGACGTCTCACTGGGATCGAAGGCGTAATTTCCGGCCGACAGATCGTTGTGGGTGCCAAAGATCTGATGACGGACATCTCCGCCAAATTTGAAGGTATGCGCACCGTGGACCCAGGTGCGCGGATCCAGTGGACGCCCAGTTGTGGTCGATGAAATGGAGCGTTGTTGTTTCCCAACTGGGGAACGTTCTGATGGTTGGTCTGGAGTCCGTGGATGATCGGGAAGGTGTTCGCGGCGCCGCCCGGCATATTTGCCGCCGTGTTCAACCCAAGAGTCGACGCCTTGAAGTTCTGCACAAACGCATTCTGCGCAGCAATGTGGCTCTGTATAGGCATATCCGGCATGGAGCACCAGGTTCGACGAGGCCGTATAGTCCGCATTGAGATACACCTGCGGAGCGGGAGTTGTGTTCCACCGGGTCTGGGCTGCCTCGCCGTTGATGCCGTCAGCCGCATTGTCCTTGTTGGACTGCTCGGCGATGTAATACCCCGAGAGGTGCCACAACTGGCCGATCGAGTGGTCGATCTTGATGCTCGTGAGGTACTGGTATTTGTTGTTCGGCTGAGTATTTGGGTAGTTGTTGTTGAGCGCATTGGCAGTGGCCCCCGATGGTGTAGGAATGAAGGGGAGAACCGCCTGCGCCACCGGATCCCAGGTGTTAGGCGCGCCGATAAAGTTGTTCGGAAACGGATCGCGGACCACCGCGGTCGAACCGTCCGTGCAGGTTGCGGTTCTAGTCGTTGCAGGGTTGTAAACCGCGCCATTGATCATCTGTCGGCCCAGGCAATCCAGAATCGGCACACCGTTGGAATCTGTAATGGGGCCTTGCAACAGAGCGCTCAGATCGCCTTGGCGATAGGCTGTCGTGGGAACCGTGATGGTTCCATTGTTGAGGGTTTGCGTGTTGTGGTACTCCTCGTAAGCGAAGAAGAAGAAGGTCCTGTTGTGGCCGTTGTAGAGGTGAGGAATCACCACCGGTCCACCTAAAGAGCCGCCAAAATCGAGCTGCCGCTGCACGGGGGTAGTGTTGTGGCCGTTTGTGTAGTTGAAGGGCTGTCCGGCGTCCAGATCCTCATTTTCAAGGTAGTTGAAGGCCGTTCCGTGCAGCCTGTTGGTGCCGGATTTCGAGGTATAGTTGAAGATTCCACCCGCCGACTCGCCAAATTCCGCTGAATAGTTGTTCACCAGGAGCTCTTGTGAGGCAAGCGATTCGACGGAGGGTTGGTTTTCATCGGAGATGGCGCCCTTGACCGCCGAGGTGTCGTCCAGGCCGTCCATAAAAACGCGATATGTGGCTGCCGGAGAGCCGCTTATGTGGATATCGTTCCAACCACCCACGATGGTTCCAGGGACCAGCGCGGCAAAACTCATCGGGTCTCGTACAGATCCGATGCCGGCAACATTGAACGGAAGTTCATTCATCTCGGTCGTGGAGACTTCGATATTGTTCTGTGGGCTATCGGTTTGGAGCAGAGGAGCGTCCCCGGTGACCGTAATCGTTGCAGTGCTTTGCCCAACACCCAGTTTTAGATCGATGCGTGCCGTCTCTCCAACCGAGACGGTGATTCCGTTGCGGACCAGCGTAGTGAAGCCGGGTGCAACCACCGTAACCGAGTAGATGCCGGCCGGCAATTCTGGGACGGTGTATTCTCCCACGCCCGTCGTGACGGTGGAGTTCTGAGTTCCCATTGAAGCATTGGTGACGGTTACTCTGGCTCCCGTGATAGCGGCGCCAGAGGGATCGGTGACAATTCCTGACACACTACCGCGATCACTCTGTGCAAAGCACATCACGCTCGTGCAGCAAAGCGCGATGAACATCAGACTCAAACTGATGGACTTGAGCCAATTCTTTCTTTGCGTCATTTTGGCCCTCCTTGGCCTCTCATGAAGTGCAGTGGGAGCTGGCGGAGATCGAATCTCTGATCAGAAACGAGTGCCTACCCTCTCGTCGGATCGAACCAGATGCTGATTCGGTCTCACCCAAGAGTTCGCACTCTTGCTCAAGTCTTCCAATCCAGTTCGCCCTCAACTACTTTTCTCGGAAATCGAACGACGGAATTTGTCATCCGCCGCTCATGGTCTCAGCAGGAAGCCCGCTTCGCTTCCCGCGGGCATCTTCAACTGACAAATCACTCTTTCAGTTGATTTCCAAATGCGACTCTCACTCTACGCTCGGTCTTGCCTGTTCCCGCAACGTTAGAATGCGTCCCTAACGGATCCCCTACCTCCTTAAAAATAAACAACATGCACTATGTGCATAGAATTAACAGTAGCGACATAGCAAGCTGCGGTTCCGCTTGGTCTTCAGCGAGCGTTGGTGAACAACTAGAGCCACGGCATGCTCGGGACAGGATCAATCCCGTTGATGAGCGAAATGCTACAATCAGAGCCACTCAATACCAGATCGGTTTGAGGCGACTTGCTGCTGAATGTCATCTCTGAGTCCCATCGGCGCTCGCGAGGCGGATATCGCGAGAATCGCCGAATCCGACAGTGCCGTCGCTTCTCTCCGCCAGCATCTCAAAGAGATCGTCGATGGAACTGCCTTCAACGGCAGCCACCGCAGCGCTCAATTTCTCGGCTACATCGTGGAAAGGGCTATCGCCGGTGATTTTGAATCGCTCAAAGAACGAGTGATCGGCGTGGAGCTTTTTGGTCGGTCGCCTTCCTATAACACGGGCGAGGACGCGATCGTTCGAGTGACCGCAAGTGATGTACGCAAGCGCCTGCTTCAGCATTACGGAACCTATGGCACATCATCTGCACTTCGGATCAGTCTTCCCCTCGGCTCATACGTCCCGGAAATCGCGTGCGAGCAGCCACCTGTTCTTGCAGAATCAGTGGGAGCCGGCGCAACCGCAGTAACAACGGACGTTCTTGAGCATGTATCCGCGCTTCAAGGACCTGTGGCATTGGCTCCGGAACCGACAAGGATCCCCGACGCAGTTGTCACGGCCGATAACGGACTGGCGGAGACGCGCAGTTCCGTAAGACGTTGGCAGCTCATTGCTCTGCTGCTGCTGATCGGGAATCTCGCCCTTGCCGGCGCTTACCTGGCGCGAACAAGGCATGCAAAAGACGCGCCTGCTAACATTCTGCCCTGGACGGCACTCTTCACGCCGTCGCGCGCCACGCATGTAATCACGAGCGATCCCACTCTCGTCAATGTGCAGGAAATCACCGGTGTCGAACTCTCCGTTTCAGACTACGCAAATCATCGATACATCCCGGAACCTAACAAGCTCACTCCAGATGAGCTCCGTTTCAGTCGCATGCTTCTCGGAGGCGACACTTCGTCCGCGGCTGCTGTCGACACGCCGATCGCGGCGAATATTGTTGCACTGGGCCGGAACACAGCGAGGAGCATCGATGTGCACGCGGCACGCAGCATCCGGCTGGCGGACCTGAAGACTGACGATAACTTTGTCTTTCTGGGCAGTCCCCGCTCCGATCCATGGGTCTCACTCTTTAACAATCAACTGGACTTTGTCTTTGCATTCGACAAGAACTCAAGGCAAGAATTCATTCGGAATGTGCATCCAAGGCCGAACGAATTGTCTACGTATAACCCAACTGCACAGGGCTGGGCGACCGGCCAGTCATTCGGGATCCTTGCATTTGTGCAGAATCCCGACCAGAATGGACAGGTTCTCTTGCTCGCGGGAGCGAGCGGGGAAGGAACTGAGGCCGCCGGGAAACTTGCCATGGCCCCTGATCGGCTTGCTCCGCTTCTGCGTACCTGCGGCATCCAACCCTCTGGGTCGCCGCAGCATTTCGAGTTGTTGTTCCGGTTCAGCTCGATGGCTGGATCTCCGAGTGACATATCTTTGGTAGCCTGCCATATTCTTTCAGGCCAAATCGTTCAACGGCCCTAACGATTCATTGCTTCTTCGGCCTGCTCGTCGCTCCAATGAGATCAACGGCTACGAAAGCCGTCTGAGATTGGAGGATGAAGTTCGCGATGAGCAACAGCTCGAGCTCACGTAAACAACCCTGTTGCCTACGGAACATTTGCATTGCTACCGAGGATACCCAGATGTAACCCGCGTTCCTTCGCGGAGAGCGGAATGGGCGCCTGAAATTTCGCAATCGCGTGCGATGCTATTGTTCTTCTAAGCGAAGTGCCGACACTCGATCGGGATCGACTCAGACCACCGATCTGATCAATGATGCGGTTTTGCATTTTTTACGATTAGAAACAGCTAAAGTCTATATCTAAGCGCACCCGATTATCTCTGAAGCATCGCCTCCTTGCGTTCAGTGTTAGAGCTCAGATGCTTCGTTCCAGCGAGCTTACTTGCCGGGGCTTTCAGACTCAATCGAGCTCACGCACCCTCCCGCCAGCAACACCCTTCATATGGAACGTTGAAAATGCCAAATACTAAGATTCAAGTGGCTACTGCTACGCTCAGCCTCCAAGAACTAACTGAGAAAGCAAGACGCTTTGCCAATTCAGCAAAAGCTCCTTCAACTCTCAGAGCATATAGATCCGATTGGGCTGATTTTGAAAATTGGTGCCGCGCGCACCAAATGATTTCCTCGCCTGCTTCTCCCGAGACCGTTGCACTCTACATCTCCGATTGCGCGTCAAGACTCGCTGTCGCTACTATCTCCCGGCGGCTTCGCTCGATTACATTTGCACATCAAACTGCCGGACATTTTGAATCGCCTGCGAGAGCGCATAACACTGTCGTTGGTGAAACTCTGAATGGTATCCGACGTGCTCTAGGAACTAAACAGAAGGTCAAGGATGCACTTCTCACTCCTGATATTTGAAAGATCGTTGCATCATGCCCGAACGGCCCTTCGAGCGATCGGGACCGTGCACTAATCCTCATCGGATTTGCGGGTGCGTTTCGGAGGTCTGAGCTGGCACACAGCAAGTTTCGGACATCATATATATATAAGGATGCGATCATCATTGAGGTGCCACGCTCAAAAACGGATCAAGAAGGTCAGGGACGTAAAGTAGGAATTCCTCAAGGAACCAAACGGCTCATTGCCCTGTGCGTGCTCTAAAGCACTGGTTGAAGTCCGCGAAAATCATTGACAGCGCCACGTTAAGAGCCGTCTTAAAAAGTGGGAAGGTATCGGAACGCAGCCTGAACCCAGACTCCATCGGAACCATCATCAACGCTCACCTGATTCCTGGTGCGGACGTTTCCTTTGTGGATCGCCTTGACGAGAAGCGAGCAGTCAGGCAATAAAACACAACGCCCGCGCAACTGAAGCTAGTTGGGCGGGCCGGGAATGCTGCTTAACTTGTTGATTTAAATGGTTGCGGGGGTCTGCAACGCTCCGAATTTGCGCAGGTATCGCCTCAGCTTCAACTTCTTCAGTTCCAACCAGATTCCACGTCCCTTCAGCCACATAGTGCGATTTCCGGTTCCCGTCCTCGCCGACACCTTGCGGGAACATGCGAATCTCCGAAACATGCTTCAGCAGTTCCTTCCGAGCCTCGGCAGGCTCCCCGGAGATCAACTTCTGGAGGTCTCCGAGTCGCTTTGTGATGAAGCCTCGAATCTCCGACAGGTGAGCATCTACAGAGTCGCCTCCGTCCGCTAAGAGCTGGTCGGTGATCTCGCGCAGTTGCTGTTCCCGCTCGTGGATAGCGGCGACGAGGAACGATGACGGTCCGGTTTCCGCAGCAGTCGCGGTCAGCCGACGAAGCTCCCCTTCGAGTTTCTGTTTGCGCTCCCGCATGTGAGCCATCTGGTTTGTGAGCTTGGCGAACGCATTCTTTAAGTGGTCTCCGAACTCGTCCAGGGCGTACTCGACGGTCTCGCGCTTCAGAACCTCATTCTGCAATTCTTCCAAGAGCCGCTTTTCGAGCCAGTCCCGCCGAATCAAGACCGAGTTCGTGCAGGCGCCACGATTGAAATGCTGCGAGCAGCCGTACTGCGGATAGTGCCCGTAAGAGCTGTATCCAGTGACGATGATGAGGTTCCCGCCGCACAGGCCGCACTTCAGAATGCCGCTAAGAAGGTATGGACTAGTGACCGAGCGAGGCAAAAGCCCCTTCTTCGCGCCACTGTACATGGCCATCAGACGCTTCTGCCTATCCTGAACCCGCGTCCAGACCTCATCGCTGACGATCTGAAGTTCGGGGTGGGGAACGACGCGCCATTCGCTTTCCGGCCTCGCACGCCGTACCCGCTTGTTCGTACCGGGAACCTTCACGAACCGCGAGGCGTTCCAAACGACTTTTCCTACATAGAGATCACGGCGGAGCATCTCCCGAATACAAGTCGGACTCCAGGTCGCATATTGATTTCCCGATCGCGGTCGTGGAGAAGGAACGCACTCCCGATTCAGTGTCTTTGCGATGGTCTTCAGTGACTGGCCGTTGGCAGACATCTCGAAGATGCGGCGGACGACTACCGCTTCACTCTCATTGATGACCAGTTGTCTTGCGGTCGTGGCGTCCACGGAGACAGAATCATAACCGTAGCAGCGACCGCCCGTGTGCTGGCCCCGCAGTACCCGTCCCTCCAGGCCGCGATGCGTTTTCTTGGCAAGTTCCTTCACATACAGGCTGTCCACCATACCGTGGACGGTGACCAGCACATGCGCCTGCTCATTATCCGAGTCGATGCCCTGGCTGACAGCGATCAGCCGGATGCCGGCGAAGTTCAGCCGCTCGAAGATGCTCAGGGCATCCTTCGTATTTCGCGCGAGGCGGCTGCTGTCGTCGAGCAGGATCACATCGAAGGGACGGGCAGCGGATAGTGCCGCATTGAGCAAACGGCCCAGCCCTGGCCGATCCGCGCCCACGCCACTCAACGCTTCATCGACGTAAACGTGTTCCTCCAGAAAGACGAACCCGCGAGACTTCGCGTATTCGCGGCAGATGCGGAGTTGGTCATCGATCGAGAGCGGGCTCTGAAGATCGCTGGAGTAGCGAGCATAGGCTGCGCAACGCAGAATCATGGCTCAATACCGTCCTTGTCGGACGTTACCTCTGAACCGCCAGTGGTTGCAAGTCGATTCCGCTTCTCAATTTCGGCCAGATACTCCCTCACCAGTGCGGGGATAATCACATTGTCCATCCAGGACTTGAGCGCTGGGTCGAGTCGCTTTCCAAGACGCCGACGACCGCGCCGGACCGGACTGCCGTTCCAACGTCGCTTCATCCCCGATCTTTGGTGTTCCTGGTCTCCACGCAAATCCTCAAACGGCTCCTGCCGAAAAGAAGCGTAGAGCGCACCGAAGGCACAAAACGTGGAAAAACTTTCCACTCGGTGTCCTGCAAGGACACCATGACCTTCCAATGCTTTACTTATTGCGGATACATCTTTACCGAGGGCTCGGAGAATAGCGGGCATTGACGCATCGCCGATGGGAAGCGACACGATTCTGTCGGCGAAGTAGACCGCCGGGTCTGATCGGGTAGGCCAACAAGCGGGAAGGCCGATAGAAGATCACGATAGAGCGATCCCAAAGGTCAGTAGGATGGGCACAGTTTAATCAGGTAGCGGTGGGTGCCGGGTCATCGGGAGTTCCCGCCCGATAGCTCAGATAATCGTAGTCCCACCGTTGCATGGTCCGCATATCTGCCAAGCTGAAATCGGCCTCAGAAACCAGTTGGTAATCGACGATCTCCACTCCGTTGATCCCATCGAATTCCTGCCGGATCGTTTCGGTCAGCGCCAGAGCCGCGGCTTCCGTCGCCGGTTGCTCAAGAACCTCTTCTCTCGCCGTCAAACGCATGATGATTCGATACCGCTCTTCGGGGGTAATCTCCTCGGACGGGTCGACCCAAAGAAAGATCCCGGTAATCAGAGCGCCATCGCGCTTCAGAGCAGCTTCGATTCTTCGCATCGATCTTCTCGCTGCTGCCAACCGCTCGTTAAAGGCGTCCGGAAAAGCACTCCGGAGATACCGATTAGCAGTCCACCTGATAATGGTCCGGATGAGATCTTCACCAAGATCCAGCTCCCGAGGCACATGGCCCAGGAGACATCCACGAGGCGCACGGCACCGCTCATGCATACTGATCTCATAGAGCCGGTCTACTGCCGTGAACTGCAGACTGCGCGGATTCTTGGCATTGAATAAATTACCGTCTTCCTCAGCCGCGGGCCGTGCAATATGCAGCTCTATATCTGGCTCGTCATCGTAGTCATGGTGGAGGATGTCGCAATCCTGCGTGAGAAGAATGTAGAGCGCCTCCGGATCAACGGCGGCCAAATGGGCAACGAGAGCTTCGTGCGGAACAATGCTGCCCTGCCGCCACCGGCGATCCGGGATTTGCGGAATTGTACCCAGTTGCGTCGCTCCTCATTCAAAACCTGGTAATTTGATCAAACCGCTCATCTTCCTGAGCAGAGGGAAGCGGCTTAAATCCGCGCTGTTTGGCAATCTCACGAACGCTGCGCGCTCGTTTCGATTTGACCCTCCGGTCAACCAATTCGCGTATCACCGCCAGAGCGCGATTGATCGCGGCGACTTCGAGGGTGTCGCGAACGAGATAGTCCATGACCGTAACGTCTCCGTCGACAGATTCGCGGATGAGCTTACCGATTGGCTGTTTCGACATCTCATGCCATGTACGCGCGACCTGATAGAGTTTCCGGATTCTTCTCTTATTCTCCTGTTTCGGTTCCCATTTGCTTTCGAGCCACGCATAGACTGTCGGGCGCTCGACGAGAAGTACCTTCGCAAGATCGGTCGTATTCAGAGAAAAATAATGACGCAAGAAGGCAAGTTGCCTGCTGACATCGAGGGCTGTCGCCGCAGCCGGATCAACAATCGTGGCTGTCCGCGAGGGACTCTGCACAACAATGTAAGCGCCACTCACAGGGATGACGCTCTGGATCGCTCCTTCCCAAAGGAGTTCGCCGCCAGTGCCACGATAGGCCGCTTGGACCAAGCTCCCAAGCGCTTGCTCATAGAACCCAAACGCTCCGGGTTCTTGCTCGTATCCTCCGGTGACTTCAGTGGTGTCTATGAAATTGGCCTTCGGGATGTCCCAGAGCAATGATGCAGGAAGAGGTGGCCCTGGCTGCGTCGCGGATTTTCGCTCAGCTCTTAGCGTTTGCAACATCTTTTCTTCCCCATTTCTCGAGCGCGGCTGTGGTTACCGAATCCCTGAAAATAATATCGAGGCCATCATGAAGGTTCTCAAGAGTCTCCAGGATCTCTTCGATCACAAAATCGCCTTTGAAATCAGCGGCGTGATCGAAGTCGAGTAGAGCAGCCCTACCCGGAGAGGGGGCCGGACGATAATCGTAATTCAACGAGACGCCCGCGAGGTCTGGAGGCAACATGTTCCTCACCTGCGGCGCATAGTGCCGGGCCACAAGGCGGCCGTAAGGAGTATTTCCTTCAAATTGAAAATTGAACTGGCCGCCTGATATCCCGATCGCAGCCTGGTCATAGCCCAGAAGATGCGGCGCCAGATAGTCCTTCAATTCGTCGTCTCTCTCGAATTCGATCAGATCGACATACCGCAAGCCAATCCGCTCATGCAACTGAAGAGCGGCGGTCGCGTGAATGGTTTCCAGGGCCACCGCGATTATCGCGTGAAAATCATCGAAAGTCATGTACTGATTCGTGTGCACAGCGATCGATTTTGGGGTCAGGACGATTCCGGTTCGCTCCAGCTTATTCTGGAACTCATACCGCGATAAAGGGGTCACAACCGGTCGCGCCCCGAATGTTTCGAAGATAATCTCCGGCACCTGAACATTTGTGTAGCCCGGAAATCCGCTCTTGCGCAGTCGCTCTTGGATCTCTGGAACATAGCGCTCGATAGCAACAACGGCAGAAATGTTCACCTGAGCGACCACGTAGATCAGAGGTGATCCGGGCAGACTCAGCGGTTGATGGGTTCTTTTCATCTTCAGCAACTTTACACACGACATTACAGTTTTTCAATATAATAGACGCAGGGAACCCGGAAAGGATGCTTCGATGGGTTCCATTTTGGGGAATCTGGTCGTGCCGGATTCCGGCATATTTTGGAGGCAGACATGGACCGTATTCCGGTCATTATTTTCGATACGAGCGCGATCAATTATCTCTCTAAAGAGCAGCATTGTAAGGGGTTAGTCGCAGCTCTCCGGCACGGATTCTACACCCGCGTGCTGGCGACAAACTTCGAGGAGATCGCCGCCACTGTCCGCTCCGAAGAGCGCAGGGCTCTTCTCGTCTCCGTACCGAGATCGCTGCTCACCGGCGGCGACTGCATTTTGCCCTTCAACTGGCTCCTTGACCAGCACATCCAGGCATTTGAGAGCAATCCTTCCTACAATTGGCAACAGGTACCCGTCTGCCCGCCAGACCTTGCGGAAACGCTTCTTAGAGATAAGAGCTTCTTTTGCAGAGAGTTGGCAGTTGAACAGCTCTCACACGCGCAAAAAATGCAAGGCGATTTTGAGGCGCCCTTCGAGCGGATCCGCCCAGAGTTCGAAGAGATGTTTCGCAGCCACGGAAGGCGAATAGTCAGCTTCGCGGAGCTCCTTCAAGTCATGTTCAGTCTGGGCGGGTCGTACTGGGCAATCGGGGCTGAGCTCTATCGCCATGCTGCCGGAAACTCTCCAGAAGAGGAGAAAATTCGGCGGTTCGCGGCGTGCACTCCTTTCCATTCGCTCCTGGTCGCAAACGCTCGTGCGCAATATGAGCGGTGCGTGGCGGTGATGCCGGCGACGAACAGAAAGAGGCTCGCAAACCGCGTCGATACGTTTATGGCCGCTTATCTACCGTACTGCGCACAGTTCGTCACGGCCGACGAGGATCAGCACCGGTGCTTCTCGACCGCTGCTTCTGAGCTCAAACTGGTCACATCCGTTTTGATGTACGAGAAGTTTTGGAATTCGATGTTGGTCGCAGCCTGAACGAAGGCGGCTGGGCGAAGATTCGGCCATGGCCGTCTGCTGGCTCGTTCAGGACGGAAGGTAAAGGCACGTCGTGCCCCTCTCGCAAGAGTCATCCCGCGCCGCAGGTTACCTCCGCAATATCTTCGAAAGCGGAAAGACGCTGCAACTGTCCGATCCGATGCGGCTCATGAATGGGAATTCTTACGCTTTCGTCGTCACCGGATACGGCAAAGAAACTGACTTTTGCCTCTCACGCGAACAACTCGATGATGTCCCGGGCACGAAGGAATATCGGGACGCCGCCAGCGCTCTCGCCCGCGACTTCGAATTTCGTTTCAAGAACTGTGACCCCAATCTCTTTGTAACCGCTTCCGGCCGCGTTCTCCACATCAGCCCCGAGTGGCCCGCGATGCCACTGCTCAATCAAGGGGGAACGGGCTACATCGTGGCAAGCGGAACCCGCGTCCTTGTGAAAGATTCTCTGTCCCAGGAGGTCGCGATCTGTCTCGTCAAGATGACACACATGCAGACGCTGCCAGGGCCGCACAGCACGCCCTTCCACCGGCTCGCAGCGCTCATCAATTCGATTCGGTCCGATGTGGACGCAGGCAGGATTATTTTCCATCTGTCCTTTGAGCAACACCCGAAGATCATGCAGAATGTAGATTTCCGATACGATGCAAAGGCCTCGGATGCTGCATCGACATCCCGATATCTACAGCAGAAAGTATGGCTCCTGGGATTTCGCTGCGGACGTAAAGACTCGCTGGTTTGGATCGTCGATTCATGGGACGCTGCATATCTCGGATGCACAGCGGCTTCATTGCATCAGGAAGCCTCGATCCTCGAAGCAAGAGAGATGATCCGGCTCGACGAGAGCGGCGATTTCGCAAGCGTCGGGAAGAGCCTGCTGTCCCAGGGTGGACTGCAATCTATTTCCCCGGCGCCCACTGCGTCGGCAGCCGCATCGGTTCCAGCCGATCGAGAGTTCGATGTTTTCGTCTCGCACTCCACGGTCGACAAGCCATATGTCGAACCATTGGCAGAGGCCCTGAAAGCAGCAGGTATCTCGGTCTGGTTCGACAAAACCACTTTGGAATGGGGAGACAGCTTACGCAGCGAGATCGACCGCGGCTTGGCCGCCTGCCGCTACGGTATAGTCGTGTTCTCCAGAGCTTTTCTGAAAAAGAGGAAATGGACCGAACACGAGCTCAACGCGCTGTTCGCGAAGGAGGAGCCGGGCAAAAAGGTCATTCTGCCGATCTGGCACGGCATCACCCGCGAGGACTTAATCGAATACAGTCCAGCATTTGCGGATCGGCTGGCGAAGAACTCTATCACTGACAGCCACGCAGACATTGTGAGCAGTCTTCTCTCGATGCTCGGTCATCCAGTATCAATAACAGTACCTGTGCATTCGGCAGTTGCGACGGAATCGAGGCCGGACGCCAACGGCCAGCAGGGATCTATCGACATTGAGTCCGATCCCGCCATTGATTGAGACAAATACGTTCTTCCTGAGTCCAGACATTATGGATGACAAATCGTCAACGTCGCACGATGAACTTGGTCCTTTGCCGCTCGCCGATGGCAACTCCGAGCTCCAAGAGAGAAGCATCAATGCGCTGCATGCCCTTCTCATGAAAACTGACGATCTTGTCCTTCGTGACGAGCGCACCAATGATTTTGGTGTTGACTGTTCTCTGGAAGTCAGGCTCTCCGGGTTCATGACAAATCTGCGTGCGCAAGTTCAGCTAAAAGCTTCCAGCACCGTTAACGCCCTAAAAGATGGTTCTGTCTCGTTATCCGTAAAAACGGCCAATTTGAATTACCTGTTAAACGGAGTTGCCCCCATCTACTTACTTCACGACTCCATTGAAGACAAGTTCTGGTATACGTGGGCTCGCGATGAAGCCTCGCGCCTGGAAACCTCCACGCCGAAATGGCGAGATCAGGCATCGGTCACCATCAAGTTTACGAAACTGCTATCGGATAGCTCTCTCAAAGATGTGCGCGAGCAGATAATCTCTGAAGGCAAATTACACCGCACGATACGTGACTCGTTGGCACGCTCAGCCGGTCGCGAGACGGTTGTAATGAGGATTGATCGCGAGTCGGTTAAGACTACTGATGGCGCCCAGGCGCGAGATTTGCTCTTGACCAGCGGTGCTGCAATAGTCGCGGCTGGCTTTCCCGCAGAGGTGTTAGAACTCCTCGGCTTGGTCGAGCCATCCATCCGTGACTTTCCGCGTATTCAGTTTGTCGAAGCGTATGCGCTGTTCACGAAGGGCGACCACTACATGGCGCTCGGAATAATAAAGCGAGCTCTCGCCAAGCGTGCTCAACTGAGTGAGCAGGAAGCATCTTTTGCCGAGACGCTTCGGGATGCATCGGAACAGCGCCTTGGAATCATCGACAAGACCACTTATCGGGATCGCCTTGCTGCCCGATCCGAGGCCCTCACCGGGCTAGAGGCACTTGAAGCACGCCAGGATCTTCTGTATCACCGGTGTCTTGCCGAAAAAGACAGTAGAGCTAGATCGGCTCTGCTCGACGAACTTCGGACAGCAACTGATGAAATTATCGACCACCCAGAAGCCACAATGGGGATCAAACTCGACGCTCGTATCGTCCTCCTTTACGCCGATGGCATGCAGGCCAATCTCATCGCAAGTCAAAACCTCTTCGCCGCTGACATACGCGGGCAGCTCTTTCCCGGCGACGTTCGTGGCATTATCGACAGGGTGCGTGCCGCGCGCCATAGCCGTTCAGCTTGGGAAGAGAAATGCAACGCAGCGCTTCGCGACGCCTACGATCTGGGGCAACCGGTCCTAATTGCGCAGGCGCTCATCGTGATCCTCAATGTGCGAATTGGAAGAGCGGCTGATGAATATATGGAAGCCATTAGCCGCGATCAGCCGCACTCAATCAGGGAACCAATACGTGAATCCATAGACCGGATATTCGAGGAGGCAGAGAGAACCGTCGGAGTCAACGGCGCCACGGAGGCCAAACTCATACTCCAGAAGCTGAAAGCCGATTACCTAGCGATTCAAGGCGATCTCACGGGCGCCAAACAGCTGGCCGAAAAAACCTACGCCGAAGCTCTTGCGATGGACCTCGCGATGATCGCCGACGGCGCACTCGAGATACTTGAAGATCGGACGCTGTGGCTACGGTACAAGATGGACTGCGAAGCAAGGCAGAGTGAACACCACGACTGGGGTCTGGCGCACGCGAGCGATGAGGAACTGAAAAGACACGCAGTGCAGATGCTCGAAATCGTCGGCTCCCCGCCAGCGCATCCTAAGAAAGTGTATGGGCATCTTCGATCTCTTCGATTGGTTGCGCAAGAACGATACCGCTGGTGCCAACACCTCCAAATCCTGGAGGACCTGACACAAACAAGCGATGCCGACATTGCGTACACAACAACGCCAACTCGAAAATGTTACTGCGATCTGTTCCGCTACACGTCGACGGTTGCGACGGTTGATGTACCTTCGCTCGTGGCAGATTTCAAGAGACAACACTGCTCCGCCTGCACGAAGCGTCAACCGAAAATGCGTCGATCTGCCGAGGCATCGCGTGGCCTCGCAGACGGGTAAGCACCTATTGCCAATGTTCGCAAAAGAATCAGACAGTGCTCATCGAGAGATCTGCCCAGGAACACGCTGTCGCTGCTGTGATCGGTTTCGGTTCAGAAAGCTGAATGAAATAGGGTGGCACCAGTCTCGCTCTGAACTTCACGTCGTATTCGGCACTTTCGAGACTCGGTCGCAACCGTATCTGAACCACAGCTGTCACCTGAGATGAACCGAGAGGGCGGTCTGTCACGATATTCGTGAGGTCCCCAAAGGCAATCCTCACTGTATCCTCCACCGGAGCCGCGGACTCATCTTTGAAAGGGAAGTTGCTCTTGCATACCAGTGCATAGTGCCTCGGACGCCCCATATTGAATCTGCTCGTTATCAAGGACCAAATGGGAAGTCGGTGCGGAGCGCCGTCTAAGCCCGCCGCAGCCGTCCATGCGACCACGGCTTCGGGGGTTACATCGCCTCTCTTTGGAGCGGACTTTATTGGGCTGAACAGCACTTCTGGCTCGTCTGTCCTGCGCAATAGTTCGAGGATCGATGGTCCCACGGCATTTCCGATCCCCCAATAGAAGACCCCGCCGTTGGCAGCTCGTTCCTTCTCTTTACGGCGCAGAATTTCGGAGATCGACTGGCCCGCCTCTGTGCCGAATCGCGTCCACACGAAGCATTGGGGAAAAGAGTTGTATTGACGCATCTCATTGATTATGCAGTAATATGCATATACGATGCAACAAGAATCGGCGCAACTAAGCTTGAGGCTCGAATCGTATATGCGGGAGAACCGATATACGCAAGCTTATATTGCTGAAAAAACGAGCGTTGACCAAGCAACCGTATCCAGATTTCTGAAGAAGCCCCCGCAGAGAGCGACCCTGGCGAGTCAGAGATTATGCAGTTATGCGAAAGCGCTTCCGCCTGCCGATGCCGGCCTTAACGACAGGCAGGCAGCAGCTCAGAAGGTTCTTGAGCTCTGCTGGAACAAGTCTGAGGCACATGGGCAAGCGGCTTCAAAGATACTGGATGCACTGGCCGAACTGTGTCGACACGACTGTGATGAAGAGGTGGCGCCTGGTTGACCGAATCTGAGCGATTTCGCAAGAGACTGAAGAGCGTCGGACTAAGCGACCTAGCCATCAACGCGGCTTGGCCGGATTGGTGGAGCGACGATGCAGACCCTTCGTCATCTGCTCGTCTCGAGCTGCGCTTCTCAGTCGCTCGAAAGTTAGGACTCGACGCACGCTCCGTTCTCGACGAAGAGGGCGTCCCGCGATTCATTTGGAGAGATGAGGCGCGATTCAAGCACCTTTCAGGCGAATCTGATCTCGAACGCGCAGCTATCTCTTCGTTTGGTCGGTCTATTGGCGCATTGCTGACAGCTGGTACCCCCACCGGAGAATTCTCGTTAATTGGCACCAGCGCGGCAGCTCTGCGGGATGCGGTATTAGGTTCACAATCTTACGTGCGCCTTGTGGACCTTCTCTCTCTGGCATGGACGGCTGGGGTACCCGTCGCGTATCTCCGAATCTTCCCAGCAGTTCGCAAGCGGATGGCAGCGATGGCGGTCGGAGTTGGAGAAAGACGCGCCGTGCTCTTGGCAAAAGATTCGATGTACCCGCCGCACATCGCGTTTTACCTCAGTCATGAACTTGCGCACATTGCGCTAAACCACATAAATGCGGACGCCGCGATCGTCGATATGGAAACCGATGCATTGTCTACGGGCTCTGCGGATACTGAAGAAACCGAGGCTGACCGATTTGCTCTTGAATTGCTAACTGGCCGACCGGATCTTCTGCTCGTGCCAGAAGGGTCTTACAATGCACCCGGGCTTGCGGATTTCGCCCTACGAGTATCCGCCGAGCTTCATATCGAACCAGGGACGTTCGCTCTGTGCTTCGGGTACTCGACCGGAAATTGGGCCGTTGCCAATAGTGCTATGAGTTTCATATACGACGCCCCTCGACCTGTCTGGAACGAGGTCAATCGCCTAACGATGTCCCGGCTTGATCTTGAGCAGCTACCGTCTGATTCAGGCTCCTATCTCACCACAATTCTCGGTACCGGCACAACCGCATGATGGCTCTCGTTGACAACGACGTCCTGCTCAAAGGAGCTTGCTACCGACTACTCAACCACCCCTTCACAGCCGATTGTGGCGTGAATGGAATTGGCTATCTCGCCGCTGCCAGGTTTGTGCTGAGCAAGAGGATTAATCGAGCACGTCTGCGCGGCAATGCTGCCGAAGCTGAGGCGGAACTCGTGAGCTTTCTCGCGGAACATGTGGCGATCGAGACGACTGCCGAAGAGCAAACCCTCGCGGCGGCCTTAGAAGCAATGGCGCAAGAAATCCCAGTGAATCTCGACGCCGGAGAAAGCCAGCTTCTGGCGGTATTAGCTGTGCGCATGCTCCCAGCGCTGATCACTGGCGACAAGCGAGCAATCATTGCCATCGAACAACTGCTTGATGCGAATACGGCACTAGCTCAAGTGAGCGGTAAGGTGACCTGTCTTGAACAACTCGTGCGACGCGCCGTGATGAAGAACGATGCGTCTGCAATTCAGGAAGCGATTTGCAAGGAGCCCGATGTTGATCGCGCCCTGAGTATTTGCTTCAGCTGCCTTAGCTCTGAGCGCACTGTCGAATTTGTGGTACAGGCACTCGATAGCTACATCTCAGATCTTAGCCAAAAGGCGCCGCGCACACTCTCTACTTAACGATATTGCGCAGGTATACCGCATATGGATCTGCAAGTTCTGCCACGAGCCCTATATGGCGTGCTTCATCGGCCTCACTTTCTCCGCTGCTCTCGCTCACCGTTTCGATTGCGTCTCCAGTGACCTGAAGGCAGGCTTTGTCCACCCTGCCCTTTATGTAACTACTGCCAGGTGAACCCATGCAGTTCCCCAATGCGACTTGAGTACGGTTAAGCGGCAAATCGAACTCGTCTTTCCGCAGATTCTTGATGACCAAAGCGTATCGAGATCCCAAAACGTTGATATCCTCTGGAATGATCTTCCACTTGATGCCGTCGATTGAGAATTCATCCGCTCGCACCGGATGAGCGAAGTGCTTCGAGTTCATCGGGTGCATACACAGATAGACTCTTTGCCCTCGTTCGTTGTAATCCTTTGCAAACGGTTGGACCACGTTCTGTGGATGGCAGGTATTACCGCCATACCCCCAGAATGCGACCCCCTCTTTCTCAATCTCGCGGGTCTTGCGCTTGATAATGTCATCGAGCGTCTCGCGTGCGTGGGTTCCGACCTTCATGTACAGGATGCCGGTCCCTGGCGTAACAATGCTTGACATCGCTTTACTCCAACATTTCCAGAGAATACTCGTCTTCGTGAGCCTTGCCGTATTCGAGCGTGACCTTCTCTCGGACGTATTTCACGCGCGGCTTGGCGGTACGCCCATAGAAGTTTTCCAGCCGCTGAGGGTCCACTATCGCCGTACTCTCTCGCGCTATGGCCGTTCCACTGACAGCTTTGAACATCAGATTGCACGAGCGTAGATCTGGCGCATCATCGAGATGATATGCGTGCATTTTAGGCATCATCTTTTGGACGAAGAATCCGTTGCGGAGGGCGAAGTCCTGGACTTTTGCCAAAACCTCCTTCGGCCATTGCAGTTGATCGTCGTCAGCAATCACTACCAAACCTTCCCCGGCGTAACCAACTGCTTCCATCCCCCGCTGCATAAATACGCATACACTCTCGCCACCATTGCTCGCCCCCCAAGGGGGATTCGTATAGAAACAATCGAACTCAGCCACTGAAGGAAATGCGTCCAGGCAGTTGTAATGTTTCTTCTTGAGTCCTTCTATTCGTTCACGGTCCGCGAAGCGCTCAATCGCATTACAAATGCGCTCGTCGAAATCGAAGACGACGATTTCAGATGGCCCGTAGTCGATGATCCCCCGTGCCTTGAGATATGCCACACATACGCTGATGGAATCTCCGTCCCCGATAAATGCCAACTTCTTATCGCGAGCCCAGCGCGCAACGAACTCGCTCTGCAGCACCATATCCCCTGCCTTCATGTAAATCTGATCGAAGAGTCGCAGAGGACGCGGGCGATTCTGGATCACGTCCGAGATTGCATTGACCGCGGCTCGGAGATCAATTTGGTATGACTCGGGCATTGGCTGGCATGATATCGGCTCGGCCTGCCCGACCGCAATGTTTATTCTTTCCTTAGGTTTGCGCCTATTTGCTTGAGAATTCGGACAGCAATAGTCCTGACCTGTGCCGCCGTCCGGTCGCTTGTGTCAATAACAAAAGCTGTACACCCGCACGCAACCGCATAATGCAAGCCAAGGGCCTCTTGCAGGATTTGGATTTCGCGAGCGAGTTCTACGGTTAAGCTCCGCCTTCCCCCCGGGTCCACAGCAACCCGCGTGACCAAGATCTCTGGATCACATCGAAGAGCAATAATCGCGTCAAACTTGAGGGCGTCCAGCTGACGGACCGAATAAGGAATCGCCCGGAAACCATAGTCCTCACGCGTCAACGCGTGGGAATCGATAATTACGTCAGACGTCGTCCTCAGCCTACCAATTTCCGCAGCAACCCACTCATCGGTATCTGAAACGTCCTTTGGGCTGATCACGGAAGATGACTGATGCCTCAATTCTTCGTAGCGCAATACAATTCCCTCGCGTTCTTTGCGCCGTAGGAGCAGCTCTCCGTAATCGAAGTGCTGAAGATCTGCAATGCAGGATTCCAGGGATCTCCTCAAAGTCGATTTTCCGGTCCCAGGTGCGCCCGTCAATAGAATGACTTTTCCCATGAGAGGATTATCGTCAGGAATGGCCCTAAGCGTCGAGATCGTAAAGAAAATAGAGCCATCCGAACTGCTTCGCGATTTTCCGCTCCTTATTGATCGCGTGCACCGAATCAAGCACAGCCAACGGGTTAATACCGGGTCCGAGCGGAAGATTTGTGAAGATTCCTTTTGCTGTGGCCCAGAACGGAGAGGGACTGAGCAGGGACAGGAGTTCCTTCATGGACTTGCGCTCTATTTCCTCGAATACGTCTCTTGGGTTACCGGAATCCCCTGCCCGTAATTCTGCTTGCATTGCCGAAAGTGCTTCTCTGAAGTTCTCAACGAACTGATGGTGTCGTAATTCCACGATGACTTCCCACGGAGTGTCCTGTAGTCGGGGAAGACGATAGCGTGCAATCTCTTCAAACAGATTGAAATCAGCTCGCGGATCCGCGGGAGCAACGATCGCTCTCAAGACATGATCTTCGAAGTCCGTTGGCATCATGGTAGCCCGATACTCCGTGGAAAGTTTGCCCACGAGCCCAATGACATCTAAAACGCCGGCTCCGGTCCAAGCCACTTCCCGGAGAACCTCTCCAGGGTGGGCATCAGGACCGTAGAGTTTTCGAAAATATTCAGTAAGGGACTTCCCAGTGACCGCAGATACCTGAGGGTCAGTAGACCATACATCGCTTTTCAGAAAAGCGTAATCAGGAACATATCTCTGAATGGGATGGATATGTTCACAGATTTCCTCGATGATCTCGGCACGAGTTCCCATCTGTTCAAGCATTGCGGGAAAGACTGTATAAACCAGGTCTTCCTTGGGACTTTGCATGATCAGGTCGTTGAACCAGAGGTAAGCAAGCTTGAGAGAACCGTTATAAAAGGTCTCATTTGCCATTGCTGCCTTGAGCCAACTGAACACACAAACCGAACTCTGTGTCGCCACACCCACCGCCGATACCTCTTCCTAAGCACCTGCGTCACAGCGAGTTGGGTCTTGCGCTGAATCGCAGTCAGGGATTACTACTTCAGATGTCGGATAAGCAGCCATACGAGCGCTCCTAACAGCGTCGCATGGCTCAGCAACAAATAGATCAACATCGCAAAACCATAATCGAAACCGGAAGATGATTCCAATCTCTCGCGCGCATTGAGGACGGTTGCGCTCGGCTGCCAACCGCCAGTAACCGAAAGATCGATATCCGGCGGTCCAGGATTGAGGCGTTCAAAAAATCTTTGAAGAGTGGCCTTCAACTGCGAGACCAGCAAATTCACGCTCTTAATGAAACTTTCGTATCGCGAGAACCCCATGTAGAACGTACCGACCGCGCCGAGAACTACGAGGACCGCTACGCTGCCGCGGTCGAGACGGACCTCCAGCACCTCGAAGTCTGAACCCAGCGTCTCTTGTACCTGCTCTCGAATCTCGCCTTCTAATTCGCGATTACTCTCGCGGGCGTATCTATAGAGGAAGTCATCAGTCTTCTCCTCATCGTCAATCTTGACGGTGAACCGCAGGAATCCGACGACGCCATAAATCGGCACTGTTTGCTTTGAATAAGCAGGCATGATCTCGGGGACCAATTATAGACGCTGGTCCGTCTAAGCCGGGTCATTCCGCCTTACCGTGGCAGAACAATTAGCTCCTTGAGTTGATTTCGTCGATCACATTTCTTCTGGATATGCGAGCCGGGCCATTATCTACCTGAGGCATACGCTACCAAAATATCCGCTCACACGCCTGCCCCAGGATCGTGGACCAACAGCCTGCATCATTCGCTTCAGGGTCAACCAAGCCAAGATGAAGATGGAAGAATCAAGCCAGGTGCTCCGAACTCGACAGCACCTGCACTTTGCCGAGAACCTTCAATTCCACGATCTCGACACCCGGCTGATGCGTTCGCACGTGCCAATCACTTCCTCCAAACTGAGCGCCGCGAACATCTCTGTCGAAGCCGTCGCCGCACTTCCATCCTCCACCGCCCTCTCACCCTTCAATTCGATCAGAAGCGCTCTGTGCGGTTGATCCGAAGATCGGAGAACATCCCGATCTTTGCTCTTTGCCATAACAGACTCCCGGGTGCGTAAAATCGCGGCGCCCCGCCTCCCAATAATGGAATGGCGAATCAGACGCCGCTACATGGCGGCTCCGCCCATGGTGCCGCCGAGCCGTACAGAACAATGTGTCGCATAATACCTCTATTGTGTGGTGCAGTAGTAACATAACAGTCGGTGGCCAAAAGGGAACACATTCCTTCCCGGCGCACCGGCAAGACCCCACTTGGAGCGAAAGTGTTCTCCTACTACACCCAGGAAGAACGTCGGTTGCTGGAGAAGGCGGCTAAGCTGGAACGCCGCAGTCTGAGCAGCTTTGTCGCCCTCGCCGCCATTGAGCGCGCAGCGGATTATTCCCGGTAAGTGAGCGCCTTCTGCAGTGTCACCTTGCTTCCGGCTTCGTAATGCTACCATTATGCAGTATTAACACCCGACCGCCCCGGACGTTGCCCAGCAAATCTGCTGCATCTGACCAGAACTACCCTGTGCTTGCAGGCGATAGTTCTCCCGTATGTCCTGCATGTTCTCTCAGGCACCGCGAGAGAGAAGCAAGCCGCGCCCGGCGGCGGGCGGGATTCTGCTTCGTCTGCCGGGCAGTTCCATTTCCAAGAAGCCTAGCATGCGGCCCGGCAGACGCCCTGCGGGTTTCGGCTCCCCCTGAAGGTCTCCCCCGAAAAAGCATCCCGCCACCTTGGGAGCGGCCATCTCTCGCGCCCTGCCGGTGTGTGTCCTGAGAGATCACTCCGGGACCACAAAGGAGATCAAGGTCATGCAAGCACAAACTACAGTTCAGAATCGGTTCATCAATAGCATCATGCAAGGCGATTGCATCCAGGTCATGCGCCAGATGCCGGCAAACAGCGCCGATTTCATCCTCACGGACCCGCCGTATCTGGTGAATTACCGAGACCGCAGCGGTCGCGGCATCCAGAACGACGTCAACGCCGACTGGCTCAAGCCCGCGATGCGTGAAGCGTACAGGGTACTCAAGATGAATCGCGTAGCCGTTATGTTCTATGGCTGGACAAAGGTCGATAGCTTCTTCGCGGCGTGGAAAGACGCGGGCTTTCAGCCGGTCGGACACATCGTGTTCCGCAAGACCTACAACTCGAAGAGCAGGTTTCTCAGCTATCAGCATGAGCAGGCATTTCTGCTGGCGAAGGGCAAACCGCCGCTGCCGAAGCAGCCACTTGCAGACGTGATGGATATGCCATACAGCGGCAACAAGCTGCATCCGACGCAGAAGCCGGTAGAGTCGTTGGCTCCTCTGGTTCGCAGCTTCACGTTGCAGGGTGAGTTGGTGCTCGATCCATTCGCAGGCAGCGGCAGTTCGTGCGCGGCAGCGATCCTGGCAGGCCGCAGGTACATCGGCATAGAACTGGATGCAGAGTATGTCCATCAAGCATGGGCGCGGCTAGAGCGCGTAGAAGAGAGGATCGCCGCGAAGAAGCGGTCCTCCCAGGTTCTCATTCCCACCTTGAGGTGAGTGTGCCCGCGTGCCCAGCGCGCCTCAAGGCGACCTCTCCTATGGGCTGTGATTCCCGCAGCCTTGACCCGTGTCGTGCCCGCAAATTCTCCGCCTGACATGGTGGGAATGAGCATCTCCGCGCAGTTTGCGCGAAGGTCTCAACTTCCGATACGCCGATTTTCGGGCAGTAATCGGCCTCGATGAGTCCTATGAGAGGGGATGTCAAGGGAAAATATTCCCTCCGTCCTCTCCGAGAGGAGATGGATGTGGCGATTGGCATCCAGCCCCATCTGAGATCTGGAGAGGCTTTGTGTTCGCGACGTGCTTCTCACAGACCAAGGCAATCGACTGTGTGTGCTCGACGGTTTCATAACTCGATGGTTCGACGCCTTCGGTCCGGAAGCCACGCAAGCAAACCGGGGTGGCTCTAGTACGCCAACCATGGTCCTATTTGAGACTCGAAGCCTATAGCTTTTTTCGGTTATGCGAGGGGGTATAGAGAGCATTTGGAGACTCGGTGTAGACAGCACGCGGAGTGGTCTGACTCATCGATTGATACTCTCCCTCGACCCGGAGCGTCGCAAGAACCGAATGGCTAACCATCAGGTAAGTCAACCTAGTCAATTGCCTGGGTTCTGTGGACGCTCAAGCTGCTTGCGATTTCAGATGTTCGGCGTCGAAACTCCCTCCTTCTCTCCAAAGAGCTAACGTGATGGCGGCGATCTTGCGTGCCAGCGTTAGGCGAGCCATATCCGGCTTCATGCCCTTGGCCAGCAATCTCTCGTAAAAGTCCTGCGGCGGTCCCGCACAACGACTGGCGTTCAGGGCTGCACTTTTGAAAATCTCCTTCATCGCGTGGTTGTGATTCTGATTCAGACCACGGATCTGTTGTGGCTTTTTGGAACGTTGCAGTTGTCCGTCTACATAACGATGCTGCGCGCTGTCGTGCGTCACCACCGCCAGGCAACTATAGGTCCACAGCTGCCTCTTACTGCGGAACCGGTGTGGCGTTTGCATCAGGGCCAGCAACAGTGCAGCCCGAAGCGGGCCGATTGAGGGAACCTGGCGCAATATTTTCACGGCCGGATGCTTCCGGCTTTCGGCCAACAGTTCTCCACGCACGGTGTTCCGCAAAACAAGGAGTCCATCCAACTGCTGATAGAACAACTCCGCGCGGCGGTGCACGCCAACCTGCGCAAGCTTGCTCAACCATTGTTCTCGATGGCGTGCGGCATAGACCTGCTTGCCGGCGCAGCAGATGCCCCAGCTGTGGTACAACGCCTTGAGCCGATTTTTGACGCGTTTCAGGTCCTTGCTGATCGTCAGATAACTACGTGCCAACTCCCGCAACGTCTGTAGCCCATTTTCTCCGTGGTAGACCGCGCGCAGCAAGCCGGCGCGCAGCAATTCGGCCAGCTTTCGCCCATCGGTCTTGTCGCTCTTGCTGCCCTCTTTCAACAAAGCGTTGCGACGCGGGTTGCAGACCACGATCTCCCTCACGTGGGGCTTGAGCACGTCGTACAGCCACGCCGCCCAAGTCCCTTCTTCCAACGTCACATGCAGCTCTCCGCGCAGCCCATCGAGGAAATCGAGCACAGTGCTGGATTTGGTTTCCACGATCGACTCCATGACCAACTTTCTCGCACCATTTACAACCGCAATCGCAATCGCTTCCTCGTGAACGTCCAGGCCGATATACTTGACGTCGCTACTCAGCATGCTGGGTACCTCCTTGGGGGAAAGGCTTGACTGGGACCACTCCCCCAAGGTCAAGTGTCATCACTTCCAGAGCCCGCCGCAAACACACCCGCTTTTCGCAACCGCAGTACAATCAGTCCTGAACTGAGCGGAGGATAGGGCCATGCTGGGAAGCAACCCGAGCGCCGACTCAGTGGCCTCGACCGATACAGGGGGATGCTACGGCGTCCCCCTTCCGCTATCTGGCCCGTGAAACTCCCAATCGGGAGAGGCACCAAAGCGCTAAATCCTGGGGGTGTGGGGGCAAAGCCTCCACAAGCATGTGTTCCCGACGCAGACTGCCTTTCTTAAGCAGGGCGCCCTCTCATAATGCGTGCATTGGCGATTACGCGCAAACCGAGACCACGCGCACAGAACGGTCCACCAGCAACCCCGGGGCTGATATCCTCGATGGCAAGCAAGGTCAGCTCCCCACGGTCGGAGGCTTTGCATGTCCATCCTGATACAGGACCTTCGCTTCACCCTCAGACAAATCGGCAAGGCGCCCGGGTTCGCTCTCACCGCCATCCTGACTCTGGCACTCGGCATCGGCGCCAATACCGCCGTCTTCAGCGCCCTGAACTCCTTGCTTCTCAAGATGCTCCCCGTGCGCGATCCCCAGCACCTGTACACGGTGAAGCTTCTCCATGGCGGCACGCAACCGCCAAACACCTCCGGAACCGGCAACGGAAACACGTCGTTCTCCCTCCCCGTTTTTCAGGCGCTGCGCAACCAGTCGCGCGTCTTTGCCGACCTCATTGCTCACATCCCGCTCGGTCTCGGCCAGGTCCCCGTCCGCTGCGGCAACACCCCCACCGCCCGCTCCGGCGAAGAGGTCAGCGGAAACTTCTTCACCGGCCTCGGCGTGCCGATGGCCGCCGGAGTTGGCCTGACCAATGCCGACGAGCAGGAGCACACCGCCAACTCCGTCATCAGCTACGGCTTCTGGACCTCCGCTTTCTCGCGCAATCCCGCTGCCATCGGGCAGACCCTCTACATTCGCGGCATCCCCTTTGCCATCGTCGGCGTCACCGCGCCCGGCTTCTTCGGCGTCGATAGCGGCAGCACCGCCGACTTCTGGATCCCGCTGCAAACGCGCCCCGAACTCAATGCCTGGGGATTTCCCGGAGACCACAGTACCCTCTACACCTCGCCCAAATGGTGGGCCGTTCCCATGGTTGCCCGCCTCGCGCCCGGCGTCTCGCCGGAACAGGCGTCCCAAGCCGTACAAGGTGTCTTCTGGCAGGCCGCAACGGCTCCCCAAGGCAAGCTAGATTTCAAACAGTGGCCCGCATCCCTCGGCTTTACGCCCATTCGCGGCATCGCCGACTACGCCCTGTCCTATCGTGAACCCATCGAGCTCATGATGGCGCTGGTCGGCCTCGTCCTCCTCATCGCCTGCACCAATGTGGCCCTGCTCATCCTCGCACGCTGCGCGGCGCGCCAGCGCGAATTCGCCATTCGGATCGCCACCGGCGCCAGTTCCCTCCGCATCCTGCGCCAACTCGCCCTTGACAGCTTCACCATCGTCATCGCCGGCGCGGCTCTGGGATGGATGTTCGCGATCGCGGCCACGCGCATGCTCGCTCATTGGGCGCGCATTGGTGCCAGCCTGGCTCCGGATCGGCACGTCCTCTGGTTCACCCTCGCCATCGCGTCGCTCGTAGCCATCGCATTCTCTCTCACGCCCTTTTCGCGAACCATGCGCGTCGGCGTGGATCAGGCCCTCAGAAGCACCAGCCAGGTGGCGGGCCATAGCCGCCGCCACACGCAAACGGGCAATCTTGTCATCGCCGCACAGATTGCCATGTGCTTCACCCTCCTGGTTGCCGCCGGACTGACGGTCAGAACGCTCCTGAATTACGAGCATCTCGACCTCGGCATGCAGGCCGACCAGCTTCTCATCTTCGACGTCGACCCGCAAGGCCTCGCTCGCGGCGTCCAGAGCTGGTCTTATTACAACCGCCTCATCGACCGGATCAAAGCCGTCCCCGGAATCGAATCCGTCTCCGTGGCGCAGTGGCGTCCTGGCTCGGGATGGCTGCGCAGCGGCGCCGTCACCCTGGACGGAACGCTTCTGCTCGGCAACTCCCGCGGGCACGCCGACATCTCCTCTAACGCTGTAGGCGCAGATTTCTTCCACACCCTAGGTGTCCCGGTGCTCCAGGGCCGCGAATTCAATCCCACCGATACGCCCTCGAGCAAGCTCGTCGAAATCGTGAATCAAACCTTCGCCAAACGCTATTTGAAAGGCGGCGCGCTCGGGCACACCGTCGAAGGCGCTGAAATTGTCGCCGTGGTGAGCGACAGCAAATACAAGTACGCCGCCGAAACCGAACGGCCTACTATCTATGAGTCGCTCGCCCAGATGGGCATGGCCGGCCAGATTACATTCGAGGTCCGCACCTCCCTGCCTCCGCTCTCGCTGCTGCCCGACGTTCGCAGCGCCGTCCACCAGATCGATCCCAACCTCGCCTTGCAGAAGCCCATGACGCAGGCCGCGCAATTCGAGCAGTCCTACACCACCCCCATGCTCTTCGCGCGCCTCGCCATGGGATTCGGGCTGCTCGCCGTCGTGCTGGTTGCAATCGGCCTCTATGGCGCCCTCACCTACCGCCTGCAGCGCCGGCGCCGCGAAATCGGAGTGCGCATGGCGCTGGGAGCGCTGCGCCAGGACGTGCTTGGGATGATCTTCGCCGAGAGCTTCCGTATTGCCGCCATCGGCCTCGCCATCGGCCTGCCGCTCTCCCTGGGAGTGGCGCACTTGCTTCAGTCGCAGCTCTATCAGCTAAGCAGCTTCGACCCCGTCAGTTTCGCCACCGCAGTGGTCATCACCTCCGCCGTTACCGTTGGTGCGGCAGTTGTGCCAGCTTGCACGGCAGCCAATCTCAACCCCGTTGATACGATTCGAAGCGAGTAGCGGATCCTTTGATTACGCAGGGCGCAAAGAGCGTCCCCTGCTCCGCTTAACGATAACGCTTCAGGATATTACTTTCTGCCTATCAATAGCTCAGGTCGGTTGGCGATATCAGGCGTGGGTGTTGAAAAACTCGGTGCAGGCCGGAGGATTTTGATGTGATTTCCATGGCAATCGGAGCGGCATAGCAGCATATTTTGACCATGCTGTTTTTGATCATCATTGCCGGAGGCTCAACGCTCATGATGGGTCAGCACACCCGCTCGGAATCGCTGTTCTACTACTTCCGTCTTGAAGATCAGGTTCCGGAAAACCACTTGTTGCGGTTGATCGATAGGCACATCGACTTTGGCTTCGTCCGTGAGCAACTGAAGGACAGCTACAGCGATACTGGACGTCCATCCATCGATCCGGAACTGTTGTTGCGTATTGTGCTGATCGGCTATCTGTATGGCATCAGCAGCGAGCGCAAGCTTGTCGAAGAATTGCGCATGCATCTGGCGTGGCGCTGGTTCACAGGTTTAGGTTTCGATCAGGAAATTCCACATCACTCCACATTTTCGAAGAATCGCCATGGGCGCTTCCAAGAATCGAAGTTGTTCCAGCAAATGTTCGAACGCATCGTGGCCCAGTGTTTAGAAGTAGGCCTGGTGCGCGGAGACCAGCTGTCGGTAGACGGAACATTCGTTGAGGCGAATGCCTCGAAAGAAAGCCGCATCCCAAGAGAGCAACTGGCGGAAGCTGCGCAAGTGAATCGAACGGTTCGCGAGTGGCTCACTGAACTGGAAGCGCAGAACCCAGTGGAGGAGCCGACGCATAGCCAGGATCAGGTGTCCACCACCGATCCGGATTCCACTTATGCAACGAAGGGTGGCACGCCGGCGCGGATGGGCTACTACAACAATTACCTGATAGACAACCACAGTTGCATTATCGTCGGTGTGCAAGCGACGGGTGCCCGCCTCAGCGAGGAATCCCGAGCTGCCCAGGAGATGATCAGCTCACTTCACTCAGTGGCAAGGCAAGAGTCCGCAGTCCATCGTTGCCGATGCCAGCTATGGCAACGGTGAGTTGTTGCAGTGGTTGATGGACCGACAGATCACGCCGTATATGCCCACACGCGATGCTGTGGCTCGGACAAGGAGTCCGTTGTTCGGTCCGGAGCGCTTCACATACCAACCTGAAAGCAACAGCTATCTCTGTCCCGCAGGCTCAGCAACTGAATTACGGCGGACGCAATGACAGAAACCGCGCGTTTGCTTACATCCGGACTCGCCCCAAGTGTGGACCATGCCCTCTGAAGTCGCAGTGCACCAGAGGAGCATTTCGCTTCCTCGCCATCCACATGAATGAAGCGGCTCGGCAGACGGGCACGGGATCTCTGGAACACACCCGAGTACGAGCATGCACAACGGCAACGAAAGAAAGTCGAAGCATTATTTGCGGAGCTTAAGGGCCGCATCGGTCTACACAGACTCCGCCTACGCAGGTTGAAGTTCGTTAAGGAGCAGTTCTTCCTGGCTGCCACAGCCCAAAACATCAATCGACTGGTACGTTTCCTCAGCCAGCCGAATACAACAGCAATAACCCCTGCGTAAGTACACGAAGGGGCCTCAACTCCTTCACTTACCGCAAGGTTCAATCACCAAGAGTCCCGAAAGCGACACCGAGTTTTTCAACACCCACAGGCCAAAGCACTTATCGAGCATGGGTTGAGCCTCGTTCAATGGATCGGTTTTAGAAAACGCTGCTTGTGTTGATCTGAGAATCTGACTCTCCGGCTCTGTCGGTAGCCGCCTCATTTCATGGTGTCCTGACAGGACACCGAGTGGAAGATTTTTCCACGCTTTCGACCCCCGCCTCGCCCTACCTTCACATCCAGCACGTTGCACCGAGAGTGGCCACTCGACGGCAAACCACCAAAGGAGAACCCTGTGGAGAGCATCCGTCCGTCGAAGCGACGCCCCTTCTTCCGTTGGGCGCGCAGCCGCCCCCTGACCCGTCTTGCCGTCCCTCTGTTCCTGTTGTCCGCCCTGCCGGTCTACGCGCAGAGCACCGGCAGCGACCCGTGGGACAACGCAGTCAACGTCCTCAAAACCGCTTTCACCGGCACGATTGCGACCGGGCTGTCGCTGGTCGCAATCGTCGTCGGAGGGCTGATGTTCGCCTATGGCGAAGGCCAGTCCAAAAAGACCATCGCCGGGATCGTCTTCGGCGTGGGTATGGCAATCGGCGCAGTCAACTTCATGGCTTGGCTCTTTCCGAGCTAGAGAGGAGGTGATCCATGTCTAAGCCAGCGGACGCGAGGGTGAGTCCGGTGTTCAAGGCCATGAACCGCCCGCTGACTGTCCTCGGAGCGGAGCGGCGGTTGTTCTTCGTCGCTCTGATCTCCGGGGGCGCCATCTTCTCCCTGCTGCATTCATTGTTCGGCGGAATCGGCCTGTTCATCGTGGGCGTGATCATCGCCCGCATTGCCACCAAGCACGACGTGGAGATTCTGCGCGTGCTCTTCAACTCCGGCAAGTTTCGCAGACGATACGACCCGATGAAAGCCGACGACACGGAGATCCGCATTGCGAGGCGCGATGGTCAAGGTTGAGCACATCACGAAGGACTGGAAGGAGGCGGGATCGTTCGCCGCCCAGGTGAACCTGTACGGCTTTTGGGATGAGCACTCGTTTCTGACGAAATCAGGCGACCTCGGCGCGGCGCTGCGTATCGGCGGAATCGATTACGAGAGCCTGGACCACGCCGGCCGGGACTACGCGGTAAAGCGCCTTGAAGCGGCCTTCCGCTCCCTCGATGACAAGTGCCGACTCTATCAGATTCTCTTCAAGCGCAACCGGCCCGCGATTCCCCACGCCGAATATGAGAACCCGCTGGTGCGCGCGGCTGTGGAGCAGCGCAGCGCGTTTCTCGAATCGAAGGCGGACCGCCTCTACAGTATCGAGATTTATTGGGTCGTCATGATCGACGGCAGCTACCAGAAGACCGGGCTGCTGCACGCACTGTCCGCAGTTGCCGAAGCAGCCGCGCTCGTCGCTGCGCGACTTGCGCGCCCTGTTCTCCGGCAACAAGGAACGCACGTTGATTTATGAACAGGTCGAGCGCGACCGGCTGCGGTTGCAGCAGAAAGTGAACAGTTTGAGTGGGCAGCTAAACGACCTCATGACGGTCGAGCTGCCAGGGGCGGAGAAGACGTTTCGGATAGTGCGGCGTCTCGTAAACTTCCGCCCCTCCAAAATTGCATGACGCGCCCCTGTGCGGGGCGCGTCATCTGGACTGGCAGGTATGCGGCTCGGAGCTGGAAGCGCATCGCGGCTACCTGCGGATGGATGACGACTATCTCCGCGTCCTCACGCTGAAAGAGCTTCCCGGCGAGACTCGGCCACTGATCCTCAATGGCCTGCTCGACATCCCAGCGAACTTCCACGTCGTCACCGAGTGGCATCCGGTAGACAACGCCAAAGCCCGGAAAGAGATCGCCTCGCGCCGCCGGCATCACCACAACTCCAAGACCAGCTTCGTCTCGAATCTCCAGGACCGGCAGAACGCCGGCAACCAGGACAACCTGGTCGATGACTCCAAAGCCGCCGCCGTCGCGGAGCTGGGCAACGCGCTCGACTGCGATGGGCATGGAGGGCAAGAACTTCGGCGAGTTCACGCTCTCCGTCGTGGTCTACGACGAGGACCGCATGAAGGTGGAGCACGCAGTGGCCGAGTTCCAAAAGCTCTTCACCCAGCATGATGGCCTGCTCTATGAGGAACGCTACAACCTGCTAAATGCGTTCTTTGCGACTATCCCCGGCAATCGGCAGTTCAACCTCCGCAAGCAGTGGGCGCTCAATTCCAATTATGCCGACCTGTCGTTCCTGTTCACCGTCGATAGCGGATCGCAGTGGAACCCGCATCTGGAGCGGGAATATCTCGCCGTCCTCGAATCGACCCACGGCACGCCGTACTACCTCAACATTCATAGCGGCGACGTAGCCCACACGCTGCTGCTCGGCGCAACGGGATCTGGCAAAAGTTTTACGCTATCGACCACCCTTCAGTCCGTGCAGAAGTACGACCCGCTGACCTTCATCTTCGACCTCGGCGGCAGCTACGAGACGCTGACGCGGGCCTTCGGCGGCACCTATCTGAACGTCGGCCTGAAGAACCCCGGCTTCACGATCAATCCGTTTTCGCTTGAGGCGACCCACGAGAACATGAACTTTCTGTACCTGTTCCTCCGGGTGCTCATAGAGGCCGGTGGGCGCTATGAGTTGGCGCCCGAGGATGAAAAGGCGCTCTTCGCTGCGATCGAGCGCGCGTATAAGCTGCCCGCCGAGATACGGACGCTCACCAACTTTGCATCCATCCTCGGCCCGCTCGGTGAGCGCCTGCACCGCTGGACGCAGGCCGGCCAGTTCGGGCATCTCTTCGACAATCCCCAGGACACCCTGACCTTCTCGCGCTTCCAGACATTCAACTTCGATGGCTGGTCGGACTACCCGGACATCCTGGAACCGCTGCTGTTTTATGTCCTGCAGCGGGCATCGTCGGAAATCGAAAAGCCCAGAACACCGCGACATTCAAGGTGTTCGTCATCGACGAGGCATGGATCTTCCTTAAGAACGCCACCATCCGCGACTGGATTATTGCGGGCCGAAAAAACGTGGAGGAAAAAGAACGCGGCGATGATGCTGGCGACGCAATCGGTCGTGGAGCTGGCCGCCGTCCGACATGCTGCACATCGTCAACGAGTCCTGCCCCACCAAGATATTTCTGTCGAATCCCAACATCGACCGCAGGATGTACGCCGAGATTTTCCAGTTGAACGATACCCAGCTTGAGTTGCTGGAGTCGCTGGTGCCGAAGCGCGAGCTGCTGTTGATCCAGCCGCGCGGCACGAAAAAGCTGGTGCTCGAAGTGGACGCGCTGGGGTATTGGATGGCGACCAACAACGCCCGCGACAACATCCGCAAACAGGATTACTTCGCCCGCTTCGGGCCGGAACAAGGTCTGATCCGGCTCGCCCACGATTACCCCAACCCAGCCAATTCCTGACCGAATCTGCTGATTTTCTTAAGGAGATTTCATGCGCCCTTCACCCATCGTCCCGCTCCTGCTTGGCCTGGCCGCTACCGTGGCCCACGGCCAGCAGACCGCCCGACTCGTCAAGTACCACGCCAACGACATCGTGAGTGTCCGCGCGAAGATGCGCTACACCACGCTGATCGAGTTGCCCCCAACCGAGAAGATCATGGAAGTCGCTACTGGCGACAAAGACTTCTGGATCATCGACACGGTCGGCAACTACTGCTTCCTTCACCCGGCGAAGGAAGGCATTCATTCCAACCTCAACCTCATCACCGACAAGGGTACGGTCTACTCGTTCACGCTGGACGATGTCGAGACCGGCGACCCCGACCTCAAGGTCGTCATCGAGCCGTCCGACCCGTCCTCGCTCGCCGCCGCCAATGGCGCCCAGCAGTTCGTGCCGGCAAGTGAGGTAGAGGCTGCCCGCGCTGCGGCGCAGATCGCCCAGACCCGCGCCGCCACCGCGGTCGAACAGTTCCGGGCCGACTATCCGACGCAGGCGCTGAAGTTCGACTACACGTTCCACAACGAAAGTCCCTTCGATGTGTCCGCCATCTACCACGATGACAAGTTCACCTACATCAAGTCGTTGGCGGCCGAGAAGTTCTCCATCTACGAGCTGAAGGATGGCAAGCCCGACCTCATCACCTTCCAGCTAAAGGATGGTACCTACGTCATCCCCACGGTGGTCGATAAGGGTTATCTCGAAATCGGCAAGCACAAGCTTGAATTTCAACGGAAAGCTCAGTAAGGGGGGCGCGATGGCAGAAGAAAAACAGACCGCTCCCATCGAGCCACAGCCGCCGGAGACCACGACCGCGCTGCGCGACAAACGCATCACGCCCGAGGGCGTGGTGCCCAAACAGGCACAGGGCTATGTCATCGCTGGACTTGCGGTGCTCATCCTGATGGCCGTCATGTTCTCGAAGAACCACGCCAAGCCTGCCGCGAAAACTGCCGACTCCGGGCCGCTGGCCATGGCCACGGACACCAACCAGCGGAAGATTCAGGAACTGGAGCAGGACCTGAGCGCGGACCAGCGCCAGAGCCAGCAACAAGCACAGAGAGCGAATACGACGGCGCCGACAAGCATGGCGACGGCGACTAACCCTGCTCAACCGGGCGTCGCGTCTCCTGCTGCGCAGTTGCCGCCGCCTGTTCCAGCCCAGGCCACGGAACCGCCCCGTGATCCTGTCGCAGACGCCGAGAAAGCGATGGCCTTCAAAGCCCGCTTCGCTTCCAACCTCGTCACCGCCGAAGACAAAGCTTCGCGCCCACTGGCGGAATCTTCCGAGCGCCAGCGCCATCGACACTGCCCCGGCTCGCTCTTCGAGCTTGCCGCAGGCTGCTGCCCAGCCCGCCGAGGCTTCTACGTCCGGCAACAAGCGTGCGCCGGAGGTAAATGTCAACTCCGCGCACGGCCAGCCCTTTGTCGTCTTCGAGGGCACGACCATCGACACCGTGCTGGTCAACCGTCTCGACGGCGAGTTTGCCGGACCGCTGAAGGTCATGGTGACCAACCCGATTTACAGCCAGGACCGCCAGCATCTTTTGATCCCGGAAGGCACGTTCATTTTGGGCGATGTGCAGAAGGTCGCCGGCCTCGGCCAGAAGCGCCTCGCCGTCACTTTCCATCGCCTGTTGATGCCGGATGGCTACTCCGTCGATCTCGACCAGTTCCACGGTCTCGACCAGGCGGGGTCAACCGGCCTCAAGGATATGGTGAACAACCATTATGTCGAGATATTCGGCGCCTCGATTGCGCTTGGGGATCATTGCCGGCGCCGCCGAGGCCACCAATCTCAATCAGGGTTACAACGAATCGGGCACCGAAGCTTATAAGTCCGGCATCGCCTCCAGCCTCTCGCAGTCGAGCGCCAACGTGCTCGACCGCTTCGTCAACATCCCGCCGACGATCACGATCCGCGAGGGCCATCGGATCAAGGTCTACATCACCCAGGACATGCTCCTGCCTGCATACGAGAACCACGACATGCCGGGAGTGATGTGATGCGCGTGGTTCTCTCTGTTCTCGCCTGTCTCCTGATGGCCGGCTGCGGTGTTCCACCGCCGCCGAAGCCATCGCCCTATCGGTACATGACGCCCGAACGCGTTGAGGCGCGCTCTCCGTCCTGCTACCGTATCCATCCACCTGTAACTACCCGGAGGTTTCACCATGAAGTCAACAAAGCTGTATTCCTTCGTCCTCGCCGCACTTACTGCGCTTGCGCCCGCGGCGCACGCGCAGTTCGGCAGTGGCATCGTCTACGACCCAACCCAAAGCGCCCATGCCATTCAGCAGATCACGCAGGGCGAGTCGCAGCTTCAGAAGTGGGCGACTGAACTCAATAACTGGCAACAGCACCTCTTGAAGGAGGCGCAGATCTATACGACCGCGGTGCAAACCCGCAACCAGATCGTCACCATGTACAACCTCGCCTACCAGATGTCGACGATGCCGCAGAACCTTGAGGCCACGGTACAGGGCGGATTGGGCGCAGTGGCAGAATCTCGCGGCTCCGCCAAATGTCTATGGCAACACGTCGCCGCTCGTGAACGCTCTCAACTTCGGCGGCACTGCCCCAGGCACAGCAGGGTTACAACAGCGCCTTCGTGCAGGTTCAGAGCTACCCCTCCGGCAATTACTCCTCGCTCGATTCCCGAACTCAGGCCACCGTCGCCAATCAGTACGCGACTTCGGAATTGGCGCAGAGCACGACCACCAACACGCTCTCGACCCTTGGGACGATCCGCACGAATGAGCAGGCGTTCGCAACCAAGCTAACAAACCTCGACTCGGACACCTTCTCAACCGATCCAAGCCAACAGACGCAGAACGCACTGCTCGCAAAGATCAATTCGGCCTCGCTACTCCAGATTCACTCGCAGCAGGACACCAACCAGCTTCTCGCGGCTTCGATTCAGCAGGAGCTCATCGCGGAGAAGCAGCAGATCGACGCACAGAACCGCGCCATTAATAACGCGATCTACTTCCAGCAGAATTTCTCGAACACCATGCAGAACGTGAACAACGGTGTGAGCAATTCGCTGCACTCGATCTCCCTCAGCATAAACGGGAGCAACTGATGGGACAGAACATCTTTTCTGCGCTTGCGCAGGCCATCACGCAGTTGCTCTCATCGCAGGGCAGCACACTCCAGGCCACGGGACTCGACATCTTCCGTGGCCTGGCGGTGATCCTCATTGTCTGGTTTGGGATCAAGTCCGCCCTCTCCGCTTCCCAAGGACTTGGAGGTTTTCACTTCGCCAAGTTCGCCGACCTGATCCTGATGATCGCATTCGGCCTCGGGATGCTGACCTATTACTCGACGCCCATCCCTGGAACCAGCTATAGCTTCAGCGACCTCATCACCAAAGAGGGCCTGAATCTCTCCAATCAGATCGAGTCCGACCAGACCCAGCAGATCGCGGACACCATCACCAACGCCGAGACATCAGCTCGGCGCGCCTCCGGGCAGCTTCAACATCCTGGAGGATCTGACCTACCTGCTTATTGTCGCTGATACTGGCGGCGATGGAGGCTACGGCCTTTTGCGTGATCGCCTATGGCTATGTTGCCGCAGCCGTCTGTGTCCTCATCGGCCCCATCTTCATCCCCTGGTTCATCGTGCCGAAGATGGACTGGCTGTTTTGGGGATGGCTCAAAGCCTTCATCGGCTTCAGCTTCTATCAGGTCGTCGCCAGCGCATTCATCTTTGTCTTCGCAAAGGTGCTGGCCAACATGTTTCAGGTCATCGGCACCATCAGCATCTCGAATGCGTTTCACCGTCCTGCCCGCACTGCTGGTCACGCTCGCCGTGTGTGTCTATGGCCTCTTCAAGATACCGGAGCTGACGGCCTCCATCCTCAGCGGGCGCGTCGGCAGCTGGGTCAACCCCACGGGAAACTGATTATGACCAAACAAACCACCTTTGCCACTACCGACGCCGGACACAAGTTCCTTGAGTTGTATGCCGAGCCGGTCGTCACCAATACCTATCTGAAGGTCGCCATCATTGTGCTCTCCATCGTCGCGCTCGTGTTGCTTGCGCTCCTCTACCGGGCACAGACCGCTGCCTTGCGGCTGAAGCCGCTCGTCATCTCGGTCTCGGACATCGGACGCGGCCAGGTCGTGAACTATTCCGACTTCTCGAAAGTGCCTGTCGAGCGCGTCAGCAAATACTATCTCGCGCGTTGGGCCGAGCTTTACTACGGCCGCAATCACGCCACCTTGCAGCGCGACTTCGCCGAGTCCCTGAATTTCTTCTCCAACGAATTGCAATCCGCAACTCTGGCGCGCGTCACCAAAGCCAAGACGCTTGAGACGTTCCTGCTCGATCCCAGCGCGCCCAATGTGGACATCGAGATTAAGGCCGTGGTTCTCGACGATACGCGGCAGGCCCCGTATCGCGCCCACATCGAGTTTGAAAAGGTCTTCTACTCTCCTGGCGACCAGCAGGAGCAGAGCCGGGAACGCTGGACCGCGAACGTCGTTTATGGCTTCCGCGATGAGGTACCGAACGCCATGCTGCTCACCAATCCGCTCGGCGTGGTTATCAGCTACGTCCACGAAGACCAGGCATTCGGGGACTGACAGCCATGAACCGTTGCTCAATCTCGGTTGTCGGGACAGCCATGCAGGACGAGCGCATACAGAGGTTTTCCGATCGACTCTGGCTCCTTCGGATCGAAATCGGACTCGAAGCCGCATTCCAGGCAGCACAGTGCGTGTCTCGAATCCGAGTATTGCTTGCGAACCACATCGACCGGCAGCTTGTCGTCCTCAACGAATCTCATGTACGCAGCCTATCACCGAGGGTCTCGTGATCGGGCGGACACAAGAGCGAACGAAGCCGGAGCGCACCTACCAGCGAGCGTGCTGCAGTAGCTCCTTTCCTGCCTTTGCCGACCCCGTTCGGAGGCTGTGCGACCGGCCTTCGATTCCGTCGCCCCAGTACAGGCCCTTCGCATGGCGGGATGGAAAGGACGATGCGAAACCCCGGAACGTGCGGTCCACCCATTCATCTGCTCTTGCAGCCGGAAGCATGGCGAGGACAGCTATGGTTCCACTGCTGCGCGATTGCGTCGGCATCCTTATATACGCGCCCTTCAGGCAAGTGTTTCCAGAGAGCGCCAATTCTCCCGTATTTTCCCTGCTCACCCTCGGTTACTCGCTCGGTGCTTATCCCGCGCCCGGCGGCACGGCGCGGCTCTGCTTCGGCTTTGCCGCCCTCAAGGGTTTCGGTTTTCAGAAAATCTTGTGTGCAACGAACCCAAAAAGATTTTCCGAACCTTCCGAAAAAGACGCCGCTTGGCCTTGGGAGCGGGGCACACTCGCGTCGCTTCGCGCAAGAGTGTCCCGAGGGCACTCCGGGCAAATACAAACAAGGAGAAAAACAATGGCACTCTACGAAAACAAAATCACTCTGAAAGGCTACCTTGGCAAGGATGCCGAGAACATCGCAACCAGGCAGCAGCGGACCTTCACGGTTCTGTCGCTCGCCACCAAGTCCGGCTACAAGGACAAGCAAACAAACGAGTGGGTGAACCACACCGAATGGCACCGCATCGTGGCTTTCGGCAAGCCCGCCGAGTACGCGAAGGACTTGAAGAAGGGCGACTACGTGGAAGTCGAAGGCGAGCTGCGTTCGACCGAGTACGACGCTCAGGTCGGCGACGGCAAGAAAAAGACCACGGTCAAGCGCCGCGGTTGGGAAGTGCGCGCCAACATCGTTCGCAAGCTGGCGCAGCCCGAGAGCTCACGCGGGGAGAACCTCGACGCCGAGCCGATTACGGAGGACGACGCCGCGTAAGCGGCGTTGTCCTCCCTCGGGAGGTGTAACCATGAATCTCTTTTCGAACAACGTTACACTTCGCGGGTTCCTCGGCAGCGATGCCGAAGCTCCCTCATCCGACCACATCAAGGCGGACTCCTTTGCAGTCCTGCTGCTGGCTACTGTCTCCGGCGTCTGGGATCTCGGCGTCAACGAGTGGCATCCGCGCACCGACTGGCATCGTGTCACCTGCCCCGGCCCATTCTTCTGCGGGATGGTTCGCGGCATGAGGCGCGGCGACTACCTCGAAATCGAAGGCGAACTCCGGGCACAGCAACAGGAACGATCTGTGGTCGTCGCCGGCGAACGCTTTCCGATGAAGCTCGGCTCCTACGCCGTCCACGCGACCCGGATCACCAGGCTGGACAGGCCGGACGCGCTCGTCGATTTCGGCGAGGATGGCTAACGCCCCCCCTCGCTCTTCGCGGAGGGGCTGACGCCTCTCCGCTTTTCTTCTCGCCATGCCGCGCATTCATCGCGGGGGAAAGGGCACTCATGATCGCCAACGCTGCTTTTGTCGCCACGCTGATCTTTCTCGCGCTCGGCTTCTGGTCCATGCACGAGTTGCACTTCCTTGTGCCGTGGCGCGATCTCATCCTGCACAGCTACATCAAGAGCATCGCGCTCTACTGCGCCCTACTCTTCGCCAACATCCTCGGCCTCACCATCTGGATCGAGCGCAAGTTCTTCCTGCGCGACACAGGCCGCAAGCTCAGGCACCTCGATCAGGAGATCCATACCGGGCAGAGTGAGCTGTCTAGCGAAATCCTCGCCCAGTTTGGGGATGAGGAGGAACGATAGCCGTGTTGAACGAGGACCAATATATGGAGCGCACATCCGACCTTGTGGCCAAGGTGCGCAAGATGCGTGAGGCCGCCGAGAAAGAAATGAATCGGTTTACCAGCGTGGCCGACTACGACGTGCGTCGCGTCGTCGGCCAGAAGCAGCCCAAGGTCGCGCCTGTTTCTATCGAAACCGCCGAGCCTTCGCCTACCGGTGCGCGCTCGAAAAAGTCTGCCGCGAAATCTGCGTCCGCCCAGATCTCGATTGAATTTGCGCCTGCTCCTGCGGAGCCCGGCGATGACGGGGAGGATGCATGAGGCTGGATATTCCGCAAGATGTGCCGCACCGCGGAGATGGAGATAACGGCGAGCCGGCCGCGACCGATGCGCGAACACTCCCTCGCCAGGTACCTGAAATCCCATACTCGGCATTTGAAGTCGCTGCAAGAACGTGCGGCCGATTACCGCTTGAACCATCCGCCCGTCAAACGCGAGCGCCCGCAATCTGCACAAGAGGCGGCACGGGAACGCCGTCGCCCTGTTGCTTCGGCTGACCCGCGCCGTCCGGCGCGCGCCGCCGGCAACATCGTCGGTCTTGGACTGCGCCCGGAAGAAAAGCAGCTTCTGCGCGAGATTGGCCGCTTCCGCGTCGTCCGCACAGCGGACCTCCGCGACACACTCTATAACGGCAAAGCTCGCCTGCTTGAGAATGACCTGAAGTATCTCCGCAACAAGGGACTCATCGAGACTCAGCGCGTCAATCTCCGTCGCGACGGACGCAGGCGCACGATTGAGCGCATCGACGTCGTCACGCTCACCAAAGACGGTCGCGATCTGCTTATCAAGCAGGCCGACCTTCCCAAAGATCAGAAGGTCTATGCGGGTCTGGTCAAGCCCCGCGAGGTCGAACACGACTCGCAGATTTACCGTGCATATCAGAAAGAAGCCGAACGCATCGAGCGCAACGGCGGCAGCAATCTCCGTGCGCGCCTCGACTTCGAGATCAAAGCCGACGTGCAGAAGGCCATCTACGCCGAGCGCAAAGCCGATCCCAAGCACGACATGGCTGAGATCAAACAGCAGGTCGCCGAACGCTTCGAGTTGCCCTTCGTCGATGGCAAGATTCAGATTCCAGACGCACGAATCGAGTATGACCTGCCCCGTAACGCCGAGTGTGATGTCGATGCCGATCAGGGGCCGCGCACCGGTCACGACGACGTCGAGGTCCTGACTGCGGCCTACCATGCCGGCCATCTGCGCTCGAAAGCGCAGGCGGGCTTCCGCAATTATGCTTCGGCCTCCGACCGTTCCTACCTTACCGCGAAGATCGAAGACGACCACGACATGATGCGGGAGATTCTGGATCTCTGACCATGAACTACGATCCCATTGCGTCTCTCGAAGCCATCGGCTATGCCGGGCGCGAAGCCTCGTTTCTGTACCTGGTCGCCATGCATTCCGGCTACTTCCTGCGCCGGCAATTCTTCCGCTTTGCCGGACGCGAGGGTGGCGCGCTCATCGAACGGTTACTCACGAAGGCACTTCGTCTTCGGCACCTCCGCGTAATTGAATGCGGGCAGGACCGCCACATCTATCAACTGACTTCGAAACCGGTCTATGAAGCATTGGGCCGCGGCGATTCGCAGAACCGCCGCATCAAGAGCGATGCCCACATCAAATCTCGGCTCATGGTGCTCGACTTCGTCCTCGCACACCTTCGCACCAAGCTGCTGGAGGATGAAGACGCTAAGAAGGATTTCTTCGCCACTCAGTGTGGTATCCAATCTGAATTGCTTCCGAAGCGGCAGGGTGGAAGGTTGCTTTATTTCCCGGACAACTTCCCCATTCTTGTCTCGCACAAGGGCATCCCCGGTTTTACATTTTTCGATGAAGGTCAGGCCACCGTCGCGCGATTCGAGCGGTTCCTTGATCAGCACCAACCGCTGTTTGAAGCATTGAGTGAATTCGAGTTGCTCTTCGTGTCCGATTCCGAGAGCAATTCCGCACGGGCGAAGGATGCGTTCAATCGCTTTCTCCCCGCTGACCGGGTGCTCGGCGTGACGCCGATGACGCCGTTCGGCGTCGATCATTTCCTCCAATACCTCACGGTCAAGCAGCGGGTTGATGACACGGGCAGTGGAATCCTGGCCGGGAATCTCAAGGTTCTCGATGAGGGCGAATCCATCTACACCTCTCTTGAACACCAGGCTCTCTACTCAGCGTGGCGGATGGGCTCTACCAGCGCCGACAAAATCCGCCTGCGGTTTCTCGAGAGTTCCCTGTGTGCGGCCTTCTCGACCGTCGTTCTTCCGTATCGTTATCCGGTTTATACGCTGCGGCACGATACCCCTTTCGATGATGGATACAAGACCCCACAGCAGACCCCAGATCAGACCCATAGGACGGAGGTTTAACCATGCGAATACAAACAGCTACAACAACCAGTCGGGTCATGGAGAGGTATGTGCCGGGGGCGGGAGCGACCCCAGTGCTCCGCACTTCTCGCGTCGGCTCCGCCGCGCTGGTCGCTCCCGCCCCCGACACCATCGCTATCCAGGCAATATCTGGCGCAGATACCTGACGCATCCGCGCCGGATGCTAACCGGACCAACTCAGCATCATTCGCTGATCCGTATCGCCTCCACAAGAGATACGCACGAAATCACAAGTTCATCAACAGGAGAACCCATGAGCAAACTGCAACTGGAGCACGGCGTTAGCAGGATTCGGCGCGCGAAGCTGCAATCTTCCATCGACCAGACCATAGCCGATGACATCGAGCTATTGGCCGAGTGGTCGAACAACGAAACCAACTATATCGTCAACGAGCTACTGCGCTTCGCCCTGACACAGGAAGAAGGCTTCCAGAAACACAAGGCCAGCTCTGCCGCGAATGCTGCGCGGCCTGGCGGCAGCGCAAAGCCGCCAACTACGCCCATCAAGTCTGTATCCGAACCTTCTTAGAAGACGGATGCAACGGCAGCTTACGTATAGGAGAGGCATCGACACATGGTCATCAGAGTTTCCCTTCAGAACATCATCCGTCCACTGGTCGAGTACCGCATCTTGCTCGCGCTTGGGATGAGCGTGGCCGGCGGCATTGTCCTCAACAGTTTGTTCCCAATCAATACTGCCAATCCATTTCTGCGCCTGATCGAGTTGGAACGTCCTCTCGTTTTTCACGCAGCGGTCTGGAGCTACGAACTGTTTCTGTATTCGACGCCGTTCATTGCATGCTCCATGATGTTCTCGTTGATATACGTCCATCTATATAGGAGTGAAAAGGAACTGGCGGCAGGTTCGCTGCCTCTATATCCGAATCCGCGGACCCGAACGGAACTATCCCTGATTGTGGGCGAGATTCACTGCCAGCTCGTCCCGACGCCCAGCCCCTCTCCGCAGTGGCTCTCGATTCCGGAGCGCGGTCTCTATACCGGCATCGCGTCCTTCGGCTCCATCGGGAGTGGAAAGACCTATGGGCTGATCCTGCCGGCGATGCGCCAGTTGTTTGCGTACCGTGCCGACGATCGTGCGCGTAAACTCTCCGGCATCGTTCTCGAAGTCAAGGGCGATCTCTGCCGGCAGCTTCAGCGCATTCTCAAATGGTGCGGACGGGAACAGGATTACGTCGAAGTTTCGCTCGACGGCGATGTCCGTTACAACCCGCTCAACAATTCGCTTGATGCCTATGCCCAAGCATTCAACATCGCCTCCATCATCACATCGATATGGGGCAAGGGCAAGGAACCATTCTGGCAGCAGTCGTACACAGACCTGGTCCGGTATGTGATCCTCCTCCACCGCATCCGCGACGGATATCTGACGATGGTTGATCTCTTCCGCACCGTCATCAGCGCGGGCAAGCTCGAAGCGATGCTGACCGAGGTTGGGAGTCGCTTCAGCACCACCAGCTATATCGGTATCGGAAAGAATGCGTACCGGGAACATGAACCTCTGCTCTCCCCGCTCGGCTTCGAGTGGAACGAGGATGCGGATCTGTATCTGATCGCGTGGACCGAGGCGCTCGAAAACCTGCTGACACAGGAGACCTCCGCGGAATTCGATGTTTTCACTCGCAAGTCATATCGACCGGAACGGCGCGACCGCTTCGACAGTATCCAGTATTGGTATTGGGAGCACTGGAAGTTCTTTCGCTCGGAGGTCAAGACCAGCATCGTCCAGGGCATCGCGGTATTCCTCTCGCTGTTCGAGACAGACCCGGACGTGCATCGTGTCTTCTGCCCACCGAAAGAACTTTATGACGGTAAGCCAAGCACCACTGATCCACATGGCATCGTCCTGCAGCCCTTTGATGAATTGATCGAATCGGGCGCGGTCGTTGGCCTGAACTTTCCCGTGGCTCTGAACCCGGCGTTGGCAAAGACCATCGGCACCATGATGAAGATCGACTATCAGCGCGCGGTGCAGTTGCGTATCCCAAAGATGGACAGGCACCCGGACAGGTACTTCCGTCCGACCGTCTTCATCTGCGATGAGTACCAGAACTTCGCCACAGTTGGCGGCGACAATCCCACGGGCGACGAACGATTCCTGTCACTTTCACGGCAACCGAAGTGCATCCCCATCGTTGCCACGCAGAGCATATCGAGTCTCAAAGACGCACTCCCTAACGAAGGGGTGAAAACGCTGCTGCAGGCATTTAGAACGAAAATCTTCCTGACGACTTCCGATCCCGAAACAGCTCGGTATGCTTCGGAGTTGTGCGGTAAGGCGGACCGCACGCGCATCAGCTACACAGTCTCCGAGTCATCCCCCAACGCCAATGTCGGTTGGCTCAGTGGGCGCACCTCATCCAGCAAAGGTTCTGTCTCCGCATCCAAGCAGTACCAGAAGCACAAGGAATTGCTCTTCGAGGAAAAGGCCTTCTTCGATCTCAAGAATGCGCAGTCCGTCGTTGCCGCCTTCGATGGTGTGAGTCCGCTGCCGCCGACCTATTGCTATCTCAAGCCTGACTTCCTGCCCGTTACGATCTCCTGGTTTGATCAGGAGAGGGTCGCGTTCGATCCAGAGAGGATACAGGCGTGAGCTTTGAGGTCATTATCCCGTTCCTGAAGCCGATCGAGCATCTGCTGATGAACACTGCCATCTCCGAGATCATGGTCAATCCTGATAGTTCCGTCTGGATCGAGGAGGAAGGACACATCGTCTTGCAGCCAGGTGTCCGGTTTGATGACGGCGCATTGATGACGGGTCTTGAGGTGATCGCCAATCGCTTTGGCAAGAAGCTCGATCGCGATTCGCCCATCATGAACTTGCGACTGCCGGACAGCAGCCGGATGGCCGCTCTCATCCCCCCAGTCGTCAATCCAAGTCCGATGATGACCATCCGCAAGTTCACTTCGCGCAGCTTCACTATCCATGATCTGATCGAGCGGAAGGCCCTGACGGAAGCTCAGGTCGAGACGCTAACGGAGCATGTCAGACGTGGCGACAATGTCTTGATTTCCGGGGGAACAGGTTCCGGTAAAACGACGTTGATAAATGTGTTGTCCTCGTTCATCCCGGTGGGCGACCGCATCTTGATCCTGGAAGACGTCGCCGAGATCGATATTAGGAAGCCGCATGTCATCTCAGCTGAGGCTCAGCTCGATACGCATAAGAGCCAGATCGGTTTCGGCGACCTGCTCAAGGCTGCGCTTCGCCACAGACCAGACAGGATCATCGTTGGCGAAATACGCGGCCCGGAGGCGCGGGTCTTTCTCGATGCTTTGAACACGGGCCATCGCGGATCGTTGACAACCATTCATGCCAATAGCGCCAGGGATGCGCTCCGGCGCTTGGCACAGCTCGCCATGCGAGGTTCTGGAGGTGGTGTCCTTTTGCATGACGTCGAGGAGGAATGCGGGCGATCCATTGGTGTCATCGTGCATGTAACCAACAAAGATGGATGGCGACACGTCACAGAGATTCGTTCCATCGCCTCCAGTTAGACCAATCTCCAGATAGAACTCGAAGCGTTAAAATCACGGCGAACATTCCTTTTATGTACTCTCGACTAAACTAGAGGCAACATGCAATGCGAGCTTTGCATGCTCGGTGACGAGCCGCGCTAAGGGTCTAAACTGCGAGGAACTCACGACGGCTATTAACAAAGCCTTTCAAGGGCGCGACTTCGATACCTATCCGTGGAAACGTCGGAGAGGACTTCTCCACTCAAGAAAGACCTCCAAGCCGGAACGACAGAGGCCTGCTGATGCTTGGGATCCAGCCAAGATACCGCCGCTCGACACAACTGGTTTGGACGACACAGACACTGTCGTCGCCCAATTTCAGAATGCCGAAGAGTTCCACGACGAGTGGCGCCGGCGGATCTTTCTTGATGCGCCTCCTGAAACAAGCTCCTAACCAGCATCCACAGCCCGAGGTCCCGGACAATTACGAGTTTCCGCACCTGTTCCGCTGAATGTCGGTTCATCTCTCATCAAAGGACCGCGTCGGAAGCAGCCGGTAGACCCAAGGGAAGGCGATACTCGCACCTATCCGAATCGTGGTGAAGGCTTACCCTCATCGAAATGCGGACTCTTGCTCAACGACAGCTCAAATTCCCGATAGAACTCAGCCTTGTCGCAGCACGTCGATAGGATTCGTCCGCATCGCGGCCCGCGCTGGGAGGTAGCAGCCCGCTGCCGCAGCCACAGTGAGGAGCATGACGGCTATGATGATCGGCTGTGTTTGCCAGACAGTTGTCGCACCCACCAATCGCACCAGCAGGGGACGCAACTCGAAGACCGCGACTACGCCGAACCCTGCGCCCAGCAGAACTGATAGAACCAGTTCACGCGTAACATCCCAGACCAAACGCCCTGGGGGTGCTCCAAGAGCCGAGCGCACTGCGAGCTCATGCCTTCGCGCTGTTACCGTTCCTGCAGCCAACGCATACACGCCCTGGACGCTTAGTCCGAGCCCCAGCAGAGACAGAAGCACCATGCCTGCCATACGTGCGAGCGGCCGCGTGAGTGTGGCCTGCCAGTGGTCATGGATTGTGGAAACATCCGAAATGGTGACAGGGATTGTCATCCCATGCAATATCTGTGGGACGAGTGTTGCGACAGTTCGGATGGGCGCCGAGGTTCGCACTATAACTTCTCCGCACCAATTCACCGACTGCGCTTCGGGCAGATAGACCGTTGGAATAGGCTGATCCGACCAATACCCAGTAAAGTCCGCCGCCACGCCGACAACTTTGTAGTGGTTCTCAGATTTCGAACCGAATGTAATATGCGAGCCTATCGACTGCACCGGGCTATCCCAGTTCCGCTTCGCCATATCGAGGCTGATGATCGCCACTGGTTCGCTCTGACTATTATCGGTTGCACCGAACCCACGACCGAATAAAATTGGGATCCCCAGCGCTCGAAAGTAGCCGGGGGAAACAGAAATCGGAGATGTAGCTGCGCGTTCGGCATCCCACGCATCGGCCTCTTTCCTAAAAGAAACCGGGAAGCCCGGCGGCGGGAACGAGTCCGCCAGTGCGGTCTCCTCTGTGCCAGGCAGTCGTTCCAGCCGCGACAGTAGTTGCCGGTTGAATTCCGCAACCTGAGCGTCGGAAACAACGATATTATCGCGTGTCGTAACGGACATCACGACAGTACGACGCGGTTCGGGCCCGAGGTTCGCCACCGAGAGGCTGAGGTATGTTTTGGCCGCTAGAGCCGCTGCAGCCAGAAGACAGATTCCCGTGCCCGCCTGCGATGCAAGAAGAAGCAACCGCCACCGCCCTGCACTAGAACTCGAATCGCTGAAACCGGTGTACCCCAGTCCGCTGCCTGCAGCTGCAAGTCCGCGCGCTCTCCGCGGACCATCCGAGGCAGACACCAGCAGTGCCGACCAAGCCAGCGCCACAATCAGAGCAAGAGACGTAAAGCCGAACAGGACTGCAAGGTTCAAAGGAGGCGGATGCAGAAGAGGTGGTCCTAGCCCGGCGGCTGGCAGCAATTGCGCTAACACGCGCAGCAGTATGGCGGCAAAGACAACTCCCGCGCCCAGTGACAACAACGTGAGGAGACACTTTTCCGCTGCTACTTCATACCACAGTCGTCGAACGCTCGCCCCGAGTGCTGCCCGGATTGCAATCTCACGCCGTCTCTGTCGGCCCTCCGCTCCCATAAGAATCGCAAGATTCGCGCAGCCTACCAGAAACACCAAACCCACACCGAGTACGAGCAGGCCCATGGTCTGTCGCGCTGGAGCTTGCGCTATGGATTCAAGACCCTCCACCACCGGCCGTTTCCGCCAGTCAACCTGATAGCTCTGTTCCAATCGCCCTGCTACGACCGCCAGTGCCGATTGTGCTTGCGCGACTGTAACACCTGGACGCAGTCGACCCACTCCAAAGAACAGCGTCGCCTGTCGCGGGCGCCCAGCGATGTTGGGTTCCGCGAGATACCACAAATCGGCCGTTCCTTCCATAAATGGAAGTGGAAGGCTGACTCCCGGGGGCAGAACACCCGCGATCCGCATGTGTAGTTCGTCGAGTCCTGATGAGTTGATTGCTATGCCGACCGGGGCTCCAATGACCGAGGGGCTGCCCCCATATCGGCTCTGCCAGATGCGGTAGCTGATCCAGACGGGAGCCGATGCGCTCTTGCCCGCAGGCTCGTCGTCTGGTCTAACGGTGCGCCCCAAAACAGGCCGTATGCCTAATTCGCTGAAGATGTTTGCCTGGATATAACAGGTGGGAATCTCCGCGGCACCTCTGCGGTCCAGCAGCCAGAGTTTTCTAGCCATGAAGGCACCAAACGCGCTGAAAACGCCGTGGGTTCCATCCGCAAAATCTGAAAAGTCCGGTCCGGATATAGCCATGACCGGCGTCCCCGATTCCACGCGCTCCCACACTTGCACAAGGCTGCCCGGATCCCGAAAAGGCAGAGGTTGAAAGCCCAGCGACAGCATCAAGCTAACGAGTGCTGCCGCTGTGCCCATCCCAATGACGATCGTGATGAAGAGCTGCAGGGGCAGCAGCGGACTCCGCCGCCACCTTTGCAACCAACCGCCTCCCGTTATGTCTAGTCCGATTGCGACTGCGGAGTGTCGCATTTATTTGTATGGGGGAATGCACTTGTAACTATTCGTCGGTGATTGATACGTGCAGGTACAGGTTGATCCTGCACAGCCTCCTAACGAATCGCACGGGGGGCAACCCAGCAAGGGTGTTACTCCGGCTCTTGCAACTTGGGCGAAAACGGCGCTCGCGGTTGAGAGCGATAGCGCAAACAAGCCAGCGAGAACCAGTCGCGGAATCAGTTTCTTCACGTTATTCCCTCCTTTGTTGAGATCAAAATGCTCAGAACTTCAGATGTGATCGGGTTTGATGAATGACAGAACCTTAGAAACGTCACCGTGGGAGAGCTCGCCGATATGTGCCCATTGCACTCGCCCAGCAGTGTTCACGAGCAGGATCTGCGGCATGAGTCGCGCTGAATAGACAAAATCGGAATTTTGCGACAACGAAACCAGAAGAACGGATTGTCCTATACCCTTGGATTGCACATAATCCTGATCAAGCTGGTCTCCAATCGTGTCGATGTAGACGATCCGCAACGAGCGCGGTGCCAACGCCTGCAAAGGGCGCATCGTTTCCCAGTTCGCCTGGCAGTAAGGGCATTCCTGTGAAAAGGAGTAAATCAGCGTCGGGAGTGAGTCCTGACCGTAAGCGATGGTTTGCTGAGCCCCGGTCCAGTCCACACCGCTTAGCGGTGGCAACCCAAGGCCATTTCGTGGAGTTAGCAGGGCCACGTCACTGGCCACGTCACGACGAAGGGCCACATTTTGTCGAAGTGCGATCAGGCACGCTGCGACCAACAGTAGGTTGACGGTGATGAAAGCGAAAGCCACATCGAGTCGAAGACTCGTGTGTCGCCCCAGAATACCCCACAGAATCGATGGAGAACCAAGCTTGAAACTGCCGCTGGTGTCCTCTCCATCGACATAATCAAGGCTCATATTGGACCTCTTGCGTTGTCGAGACGATTCGAAAGAGTGTTGAGCGCGCACAGAACGCGCCGTCACGCCTTACCAGGGAACCACGACAGGATTGATCGGGAGGTCGTGCAAAACCGCTTACGCAAGTCCGCTTAGAAAACGAAAGGAATATATAGCATGCCGCTAGATGGCAGTCAAGCTTAAAAAGCAAGTTCGGTTGGAAGAGTCGCCAGAACCGCAGCGGTTTCGTGGTAGTGCTCCCCTAAGATCGCGGTGATCCCCTCATCCGGGAACCGACCCCCTCATGAACCTGGTCGAACTGCCCTGCGCCGGCTGCGGCTGGGTGTAATGGTCGCCGTGCTGGAGACAGACATTTGTTAGCTTGGATCGCCATCAAGAAGTACATGGCCCTTGGGGTGCCTTTATGCCCCGGGATTGCGCAGATCAGGTTGCCTTTTCCAACCAAAGGGCCCAGGGCAACTGTTAGGTCATCATGATGGTTCTAAAATCGTCCACTAGCGCCGGGATAGTCGCGCCGCAATTCTGGCACTAATGGTCGTGATCGCTCGCGTGAGAATCCCTCTGCGTCAATTGTGACGTACAGGCTCAATCAGTCTCTGCTAAACCAAACAAAATCTCTCGATCCTCAATCATTGAGAGGCTACACTGCTCTATTCGCACGCAAATGAATCGGCCGCTAAGGAGGCCCGGGCTTCAGCTCGGACAGCACGACTCAAATATGCCACGGACTATGAGAACGGGTTCCTTGACGAAATAACGGATGCTGGCGCCAGGGGCTGCTGGTTAACCGGTCGCATTCCAGCACTGACGGCACCGCGACCAGTTATATTCCAACCAGCTCCCCGTTAAGTGTCCTCATCCGGCGGTTCTCTGTATTCGCGAAGCACTTCGACATCGCCTTGGTTGCTTCGATAGTGCTTCCCGGTCGTGACGCAGTGAAGGCCTATCTCAATCGATATGGCAGTGCCGTCCGAGAGTATGATTTGGACTTCGCGTCCTGCAACCGGGTCTCTGTAGACTCGTAAGCTCTGAATCTCCTTGCCGGCGGCTTCGGGAATCTCCATGAATGTTGCTGTCAGAGGATGTCCTCCCTGTTTCTTGAGGCTCGATGTGCATGGCGGGGTCGAAAGTGATGTACAGGGGCTCACTTATAAGGAACTTCCGGGCGGCTTCTACGACGAATCGATCGATAATCTCGGTGCTCCGGATGCATCATCTTGGCGAGCGCCAGATTGACGAACTCGTTCACGGCTGGATGCCGATTGTCCTCGCGGATATAGAGTCCCGTCTTGCGTGTGAGGGTCTTAACGGATAGAGGTTTTGCTACTATTGCTGGACTCTGCGATGCCGACGAACTTAGCAGAGATATTCCCATGTTGTGCTCGATCATGTTGAGGGCCTCCGGCGGTCCGAAGGCATCCGCAGCCACGTGCAACCGCACACCAAAGTCTTCAAAGTAGTCTTCGACTTCCAGGTGTTGCGCTGGCAATGAATCACGCGAAACGGCGATGATAGGGGCGCCATCGAGGTCCTGGGGACGGATAAACGGTTGTAGGGCCAAAGGGTGTGACTTGGGCATACAGACAACCAAGGGTTCCTCGAGGAGTTGATGCGAAAGCAGGGCTGGATGTGGCACCGGTAGGTCTCCAAATGCAACGTGAAGAGTTCCGTCCACAACTCTTTGCGCAAGAGAATCAGTTATACCCGGAATGTGATGGATTTGGGTATCTGCCGCCCTTTCGAGCTCAAGCCTCATCACGAATGCAAGCAGTCTGGGGGGTAAATAGGTCGAGTGGCCCACGAGGATCCGGGCCTGGTTGAGGCTAATGAAGGCTTTGGTTTTTTCCTCTGTTAGGAGTGCGTGCTGCACGGTTCGTACCGCCTCTGGATAAAAAACTCGCCCCTCTTCGGTGAGTTTCATACCATCGTCGGTGCCAACGAACAGACGCTGCCCCAATAGTGTCTCCGCGGCGCGGACGCGCTTGTGAACTGCTGAGGCGGTGAGGGAGAGTTCCACGGCAGCGCGCTCGAAAGCCTTTCGCTCGGCTAGAGCGATAACCGCGACCAAGACATCCATCGTTAGCGAGGGAATCCTCACCGATAAACTCCGCACGAGTAGAAACACCTGAAATGTCGAAGATATGAAAATCTGACTTCTTCATCAAATCCGCAGACACAAGAAATCACCCTCGTCTGGACCTCGGTAGGGCAGGAATCTGCCGGTGAACTTCAGCGGTCCCTCTGCTAGAAGAATAGACCGGTGCTCGCGATTTCGACTTTTCCGATTATGCCTGGAAGGCACAGCGACCACTCCGACCACAAGTGTTGCAAACTAAGTGACCGATCGTGCGAGTCTTGTCTCAGCGTTGGATCTCGTGGTCGCAATGCAAGTCATGAACGCGTTCGGAACATCTAATTGACACGTGAGCGCATGTTAAACCGCATCTCGTCTGGCGCCGCGTAAAGAAGCACAGTTAGATATGAGATACGAGATCGCGGAAGCGAAGGCGAAGTGGCGTGAGTTGGTTTCAGAACAGAGTCGGAGTGGCTGAGCGGGTGACAGCGTTTTTTTGCATTCCGCAGATTCGCCGAGTACAGCAAGATCAGCACGTCGCACACCGCAGCGGAAGCCCTTCTCGCTCGTGCGCAATGGCTCCTGATCGAGGGCGAAGACCCCGAACTGGACAGCGGTTTGAACTGGAGCATCTCGCGGAAAGCTTGTGTCGGAAAGGACTAGGGCTCGCATCCGGGTGTGTCCTGGCTGAGGGCGAGCTGATTCACTTTTAACGGAAGGATGCCGACCACTCGGCAACTCAGGGGCGACACTCGCTTTTTACCTGGCTGACTGTCTCTCTGGTGCACATTGCTTGTTGTTACCATCGTAATACTACAAAGCTTGATGGTCCCTGATAACCTCCGGATTGTTCCAGAAGCAATCTCAACCGCTAAGCACTCGCGTCACTTCTCCACATTCGGATGTCAGCCGAGTTATGCGATGAGAGAAGCGACAAGACCCTCCTAGAGGGCTGGGAGATTTTTTGCCAATTCCGGGATTACTCAAACACCTAGCCGTCTCATCCGCCGAAACTTGGGCTATTCGGCTTTTCTCTCTGTCCAGAATGCGCCTCGTTGGAACTTTTGGCGTCGTGGCCGTGCTTTTTGGCTATGTGCACTCCGCAATAGCTGGAAATCGAATCCACACGCAAAAGGTGCATGTGCGGTTCCTGGCGACGGGCACCCTTGTGCGGAGCAACTGGGGATACAACCAGGACATTTATCTCGCTGAAATGAGTTCGTCAACCGGCGGAGAGTTGCGACTCATACGGCTGATTGATGAGTATCCCAGCTATTCTCCGCCTCTCGCGAAATCGGTATTGACCTCCCAAGCCGGAACGACCTTCAAGCTAGTACGCGATTCTGAGTGCGATCTTGCCTATGCGGCAATGGTTCTGCGCACTGCGCCTGGCGACCCGTCGGCCATGCTCCCGGAGCGGCTTGGCTATCAACCGCAGATTGACCACATGCCTGAATCAAGCACACTGCTGCCGTGCTATCGCACGGTCCGACGATAAATGACGATATGCATGCGCTCGTGTACGACACAAACACAGCCGTGTGCGCACACCGAATTTGGTTTTTAGGAGGATTCTCCCATGGCACTCGTTCGCGCTGTCAGGGCACTTGCTCGCCTGCAACAGTTCTTCCCTAGTTCGGGCACACCGACGAATCAATTTCTCGGATCGTCTTTGCTCTGTGCCATGGTGACGTTGTTTTCTCTTCTGATTCCTGCGCATCGGGTTGCAACGAGCCAGAGCCTTCCTGGCGTCCTCCCGTTTTCCACGAACGATTTTGGTGTTGACCTCGCCACAGGCAATGTCAACATGGCCTTCCCGCTTCGGTCAAAGGTGGGAAAGATCCCGTTCTGGAGCAAGATAGTCGGCACAAGTGGTTTTGGTCTCAGCGGTTCCTCAAGCGTCCCAATGCTGCTTGGGGGATGGACCTATCAAGATCCAACAACGGCACATTTCTCGTACACAGTTGCTAGTCAAACCGCCAAATGTCCCTACGGCACTGGTCAGACCTACTATTACGCCGAATTGCTCGAGGACTTTGCGATTACCGACTCCACAGGAGCGTCTCACCGTTTTCCTTGGGCTCAAGGGTGGATCGTGGGAAATGGGACATCCGGTTCAAGCTGTGCGTCTCAAACGGGAAGCTTGGGACCTATTGCGACGACAGACGGATCTGGATACAGCCTATATATCGTGAATAGCAATTTAACGGTATACGACAAAAGCGGAAACTCCTGGACCGGCACTTGTACTTACTCTAACGGATGTCGCCTCGCACTGGGGTTCTATGATCCCGACGGAGCAGCAATTAGCAACAGCTCTAGTTCTGGAAGCACCTACGTCAATGACACTCTGGGCACCGTCGCTATAACGGACTACCCGAATGTCAGTACGTGGCCACCAAACCTTGGTGGTGGAGCTCCCGTACCGAGTCTGTCATACGCGGACGTGAATGGAAACTCGCAGCAGTATGGATTTGGCTATACCGCAATGAATATAGCCAATAATGGATGTCCGACGTATGCCTATACAAACTGGCAAATGCCGACTAGCATCACTTTGCCAGGATCGGGGGCAGGCAAATACGTTTTGACTTATGAACCAACACAAGGCATGAGTGGCTACTACACGGGACGCATCGCATCAATCACATTGCCATCTGGGGGTTCAATGTCGTACGCGTACTCGGGTGGCGATAACGGGGTGAACTGTAATAATCTCGCGGTCCCGACGCTTACCGTCACGGTCAACGATAGTAACGGCAATAGTAATACTTACACATACGTCAGTTCTCAGAATACGCAACAGATCAATGGTTCTTGGTCCGTCGCGAGCGCAGGCGTAAACTTCACAGTCACAAAGACTGATGAGGCCTCCGGCAATCAGACGATGTTTCACTTTAATCTGGAGTACCAGACAGAGGCCCAATACTATCAAGGCTCCGCGGGCGGCACACCGCTAAAGACCGTAATCACTTGTTATAACGGAAATCTCACAAACTGTGCAGCGCCAAGTACAAATGTGGCACTCCCGATCACGCAGACCGATGTGTATACGTCCTACGGTTCCGGCGCGAGCGATCTGGTTGAAACGAAGTACGATTCCTACGGCAACGTGATTAGTGAAATCGACATGGATTACGGCAACGTGGGTTCCAACGGCCAATGCAACTCCGCCACCGCCGGTGTTTGCAAGTTGACCACTATTACTTACGGCTCCTGGACCGGAAGCGGTTGCACCGCGGTCAGCAATATGCCCGGCCTTCCCTGTGACGTAAAGGTTGCCAACAACAACACCGGAACCCTCATTGCCGAAACCCACTACACCTACAACGCCACCGGCCATCCCACCGCCGTCAGCAAGTGGGTCTCCGGTAGCACCTGGCTCACCACCACCAACGCGTACAACTCGAACGGTACTCTCGCTTCCACCATTGACCCTAATAACAACACCACGCAATTCGGCTACGCTGCCACTGGATCCGGAGGATGTAACGGCGTCCTTCCAACCTCTACCACCTTTCCTCTCGTCGGCTCAAGCTCGCAAACCTGGAACTGCAATGGTGGCGTGGTAGCCTCAAGCACAGACTTTAACAACCGGACCACTTCCTACTCCTACGATGACCCCCTCTGGCGATTGACGGGCACCAACTACCCCGACGGTGGCTCGGTCTCAATCTCGTACAACACGGAATCTTCCTTCCCGTGGTCCATCTCCACCACCACTGCTCTCAACGCCAGCACCAGCATGACCAAAACCACCGAGTACGATGGTCTCGCACGCGCCATCCAGACCGAAACCTCCGATCCTGCTGGCGCCGACATCACAAACAGTTCCTACGACGCCGACGGCCGTGTCTCCACTGTCACCAGCCCACACCGGTCCAGTGCGTCTCCCACGGACGGCATAACTACCTACTACTACGACGCCCTAGACAGAAACATCGCTACGTTCGAGCCCGACGGCAGCAAACAGCAGTGGTGCTACAACGGGATTACCCCCACCAACCTTTCCATCGCCAACTGCGCCGGTCATCTCGGCAGCGTCACCACGGGTACGTGGGTCGATTTCACCGATGAAGCCAATAATCATTGGCAGCGAACTACCGATTCCCTGGGCCGGCTGACTGAAGTCATGGAGCCGAATGGTACGTCCCAGACGCCATCGATGGAGACTGACTACAGCTACGATGTGCTCAACGATCTTCTTTCGGTCACGCAAAACGGGCTGAGCGGCAACACCCCAAGAAGCAGACAGTTCACGTACGATGGCATCTCTCGATTAATCCAGGCATACAATCCTGAAACGGGTTGGGTATGCTACGGCACAACTGGCGGCGCGGGGGCAAACGTCAGCAACTGCACAAGTGGATACGATGGCAATGGGAACTTGCTGTACAAGACTGACGCGAATGGAACTACACTCACCTACACTTATGATGCCTTGAATCGGCTCAGTACACAGAGTGGATACGACGCAGTGTATACGCGGACGTATGATCAAGGAACAAATGGAATCGGGCGTTTGACTCAGGAATACTTCCCCGCCGCACAACTTGGAACTCAGTTCAGCTACGATCCCATGGGCCGCGTGATTGGCACCAATGTATCGTTTTACGCAGCCGGGCAAAATGGTACATGGATACCCGGAATGAGCGTTCAGTATGACCTTGCCGGGGACATCACGCAATTGACTTACCCCGATCAGCGGATTGTTCAGCAGAGTTGGGATGGGGCGGGGCGACTTGCGGCTGTTTGGGACGGGACCGGAGGTACAACGGGCACGATTTACCTCAGCGGACCACAGAGCGGCGGTGTTTCGTGCCCTTCGGGAACTCCCGCATCCAATTGTGTCGCGTACTATGCTTCAGGAGCTGAGTCCGCCTCTGCCTTCGCTGGCGGCGTGAGCCAAAATATCCTACTTAACAATCGCCTGCAACCATGTCGCGAGATGGTATCAACACCTCTTTTGCAGCCTGTTTCAAGCGGCGGAAACCTGATGGATCGTCAGCTTTTCTATGGATCTACGCCGGAAACAAATTGCGGTGTGGCAGCGCAGAATAACGGCGATATCTGGCATATCGTCGAAGGAGTCGGGGGCACGTCGTCACAAAACTTTACCTATGACACGCTCAATCGTCTAACGAGTGCCTATTCAACGAATCGCCCCGCTGCAACGAGTTACAACTACACCTACCAAAACGATCCCTTCGGCAACATGCTAACGATCGACAACATGCACACACCGATGAACTACGGAATTGATTCCGCGACGAATCGACTGACGCTAAACGGCAGTTTGCAGACGGGGAATTTTCAGTACTACCCTAATGGTCAACTCAGTCAGTCGCCCGCCGAACTTGGCGGCTACTATTACTATTTCTATACGGCTGATGGACTTCTGAGGTCGATCAGCACCAGCGCCACTCAAAACACTTACAATCCTGGAAGCTACGTATATGATTCGCTCGGTGAACGCTCGCTCGCGGTACACAACAACCAGACGTGGAACGAGTACGTTTATCTAAATGGTCATCCGGTGGCCGATATCGACAATACCGGGAATTGGACGGATTACGTTTACGCAAACGGGCGGAAGGTGGCAAGAGTTGCCTCAACAAAATCCGTATTCCAATACAAAGGTACACGAACTTCGGCAAACCTTCCCTGCGGCGTGTCCGGATGGATGAACGGTCTGGATTCGGTGATCTCGCAACTCGGACCGTTTCAATCCGGGGACGTGCTTTCATTCGACATGAGAATCCCTCAAACCGATACAGGGATCTACGCAGTGGGCGGAATCGGCTTCTGGGCGAACGGTCAGGGCTATACCGTCGATGACCAGGAGGGACAACCGAATTGGGACAGCACTGTTACAGATGGGAAATGGCATCACCGGACGTTTCAAATAGGCCAAACTCTGGCTGGAACAACTCTGTCGAATCTCGAGATTGACATGCAAAACACGACCCCGGCTGGCGACTGGGAAATTGACTATGCGAACATGGTCTTTACCCGGGCAAATGGAACGATTATTCCGGTGTTGACGAATGGTTCGATCAGCGAAACAGGATGGGATGGGACTCCGTTCTCTTCGACTCCTGTGAACGAGTGCGGCTCGAACAACGTTACGGCAGCGATGGCGACCGTTGCCGTAGATGCAACAGAAGGCGCGACGTATTATCTGGCTGATCAGGTAGGGACAACACAGATGGAGCTCAGCGCGGGCGGATGGCCAATATGGCAAGGGGCATTCTCGCCGTTCGGACAAGAGATCGTTAACGGTGGCGAGCAGAACGTTCCGGGCGGCGTGCTCCTCGACGGGACCGACAACCGGTACAAGTTCACCGGCAAAGAACGGGACACCGAATCAGGAGATGACTACTTCGGGGCCAGGTACTACGCAAGTTCGATGGGGCGCATGATGAGCCCGGACCCATCGCAGTTGTATTTTGCTGATCCAACGAACCCGCAGAGCTTGAATCTCTATGCTTATGTACGGAATAATCCGCTGATCTTTACTGATCCCAACGGGCTGGATTGTACCTACAACAATGATGATGGATCGCAGACTATTCTGAAGGGTGATTGTCGCAGCGATGATGACGATGGTGTCTACACAGATTGCGACGGATGTCTTATGGATCAGCCCGTCCATGCTGACTCGCCGCAGAATCCTCAGGCGGATGATGATTCCACGGATGCGAATATTTCCCCATCAGATTCAACTTCCCCTGCAGGTTTAGATCTACCAGGCTTCCTACTTAAGCCGACCGGTTGTCTGGCGGCCAATATCGCAGCAGTGAACGCGGCTTCAAATCTGAATGTTTCAGCCGGCAACGTAGTCGGCAATCCGTATATCTACAATGGGGGGCTCGACGTCGATTTCTCCGTCCCTGGAGGCTCGCAGAGCAGCTTGCCTGCCACTCGCTACCCTTCGTCAACATTCAACGCTATTACCGGAATTGGAAGTAGTTTGCATGTGCCGCCCTTTGGTGGAACGGACCCATCAACATATGGTACGAGCAAAGGGAATTTTACATTCACGACGCATATCGATTCTGCATATGCGACATGGCACACGCCCGTAGGGGTTTTAATCCACTATTTTGTCGATGTTAGGGGCCACGGCGCTCACAGAAAGCCTTGCTAATGGCAAACAGCAGCCGGGCGCGGGTAGAGGAGAGGTGCGACTGCAATGCGAATTTCGGACGGGCTACAAAAAGGGGTTGTTCTTGCTCAGGTGCTTCTAGCCTCAGTGATGGTGTGGGCGCAAGAAAACAGAATCGTCGTTCAAGCGGTTGACGGAAGGAATGGAAAGCCAATAGCTAACTCGCGCTTGCTGATCTTTAGTGGAGAGACGACGGAGGACGTCAAGCAGCATCGGAACCACTCCGACCTTGTGACTGATGCGGGCGGACTTGCTACTCTGACGTTTTCCTCCGCGGAGGTCAAGTGGATTCAGATATTTGTAGACGGCAGCGTTCTCTGCCAAACCGAACCCAATAGCAAGAGCTTTAGTGTGGGCGAAATCATGTCAACCGGACTGAAGACTCCGAACACATGCAACTCTTTAGCTACAGAAGCCGCTCCCGGTCATTTCCTCGTATTCGCTCGTCCTGCTCACTTCATGGAAAAAATGCGGCAATAGGCCAAGTGTCCCAGGTGTCGATTTCTAGACCTCGCACTGCAACTACGCTGGGGGACTTTCGAATAACGGGCGCAAAGAGGACGATCTCCTCGATTATTCACGCGTTGGAATTCGCCAACAACCTTCTGGTTGGGAGTGATACTCCCAAATCTCTTTGTTCGCGGCGCTATTTGGGCGGTCATTCCTATTCGGGAATTTTGCCTCCGCACCGGTCAAGGCCTACTACAGCCCGAGTAGAGTCAGACGAGACAGACTAGGCCGCGCCGACATCCCGCAGTCTGTAGTTCACGTATCTCCCACGATTGACACGGCAGAGCTAAATGGGTGCGCACACATCAGTTGCAGTCTCCGAGAAGATGATCCGGCTGTTCTTCCGTGGCCATTAGGAGATAAGGTTGCCCGTCGAGCTCAATCATTTCCGCGGAATAAAGAGTGGAATGAATTCCGGACGTCAGTCTGAGCCGCGCGGCAACCCCGCGCACCTTTGCGCCGCGACGTAGCCGCTCGATTAACAGCTTGCGTTCGCGCGGATCTTCCCAGAAACCAAGCTCGGCGGAAGTGTAGCCTAACAGATCCTTCCGCGAAAAGCCGAAATCGCGCTCGAAGGCCTCGTTGACTTCAATAAATCTTCCCTCAGCCAGCGAAGTCACTGATATCGCAATTGGAACCGATCGGAACAGTTTTTGAAATCGCTCCTCAGAGGCTCGAAACCCTTGTTCCGATCCCTCAAGGATTCGCTCAACCCGATGCAACTCCGAAATACGGCGCTCAAGCTCTGCCCCATAGATTTCCGTGCGTTCATATAGACGGGCGTTTTGGATTGCAGCAGCCGCCGGAATTGCCAAGGAGCGGGTGAGCCGTAGGTGCTCGGGAGTAAACCGGGTGGGAGCAGAGTGGACGAGCGAGAGTACACCAAGAACTTGATTTGATGAGACCAATGGAACGCCGATCCACGAGCGGGCAGGGATTCCCTCGCCGCCATGTCTCCATTCTCTGTTTTCAGCGGTATCTTCAATAGCAAGCCCCTTTCGAACTGGAAGAACCTCTCGCATAATCGGGAACTCGGAGACGTCGAGCGTTTCGGGGAAGCCAGCAACTCGTGCGGATTTATCCGACGTCGCCTCACGCGCCAGGAAGAGCCTCGAATCTGTTTCGAGCAAAAACACCTGCGCCCCCTCGTACGGTACAAGCCGAGCGAGCGTTTCGAGCAGAGTATCGAGGACACGGTCCATGCGCAGGTCTTCGGTGAGCGCCAGAGTAGCTCTACGCAAGGCATCTGCTTCCTGCCACGAAGATCTCGCGAGAATAAGGCTCTGATTCACCACCTGTTGCGCCCTGCGGCGCTGCGTGACATCGCGAATCATCATGAGATGGCGATTGGGCAGGAAATGGGCCGCCGCGGTGAACTCCACGAAGACGGTCGTACCGTCTGCGCGCACGAGTGCCGCTTCACCTTGGTACCTACGGTCTGCGAGGAACTCCTTCCACATTGAATCGAAATCGCGGATGTCCGAATAGAATAGACGGACCGGTTGCCCGACTATGCTGTCGCGGCGCAAGGAAAGCAATTCCCCGGAAGAAGGATTGGCGCCTTGGCAGACGCCGTTGTCATCGAAAACGAGAATCGCATCCAAGGCATTTTCAAAGATGGACTGAAATTCGCGCTCCTTGTTCCAGAGCAGCTCATTCGTTTGGCGGTTCTGCTCTCGCGCGAAGGAAAGGAAACGGGCGTGCACAACAGCCGCTATGCAAAGAATTGCAATGGCAAGAATCAACACCCCGAAACCAACATCCGTCCGGTAGGCCACGAACGTGACCGCTGACAGGATGATTGCCGCGAGGCTTACTATGACCGAAATAACCCTCCAGCTTGGTGCAGAACCGAAGACCGGAGGCGGGATTCTATGAAGAGTGGATGTTAGCATCAGTCCTCTCGGCGGGCCGACTGGCACGTTCCCATGATCGGAAATCTAACCAATTGTGCCACTCATGATGAAGACGGGCCAGCCCTACGATTAGCGTTCGGTCAGAAGCGCAAAAACGTGCTTTAACTCATCAGTCTTTGGTGATCACGGCTACCTTGGTAGTGGCGCTTGAGTTTTCCGGCTTCCGAGAACATGCTACTACGGATCAACATGTGCCTCGTGGGTCCTGAGTCTTTCATTGCCTCGATCGTGTTTCCGCGTAAGAGGCCCTACCGCTTTCCCTTCGGTATTCGGACGACGACGAGTCTTTTCTTGCGTGTGACAATGAGTTTTGCAGGTTTGCGTGCAGCGCGGCGATTGAGCCCACCGCTCTTAGTGAATGCATCATTCTGGGTGTAGTTGAAGAGCGATTGCTGCGCAACGCTTAACGCTTTAGCAAGAAGAGCGAAGCTGAGTTCGCCGGTCCAGCTCTTTCCTCGCTCGATATTGCTGATCTGTCCTTCAGAGAGCCCAACGAGCTCCGCGAGCTCAAATTGGCTCAAACCTCGTTCGAGACGGAGCATTTTGATGCGAATCCCGAAATTAGGCTGAACGCTGTCCACTCACAGAAAGTCTGGCCAAATTCGTAATTTGCTAGAACCGAGCGATATTACGGGTTATGATTTGGGTAAATTGGGGGTGTTGTGTGCCTGAGGGGCATTTCCGGGGAAAAATCAAAGAAATCGCGCACGGGAATGCCGAGGATAATCGAAAAGGCCTCAATCGATTCGAAGGAGGGAGCATTCAAGCCGCGCTCGACAAGGCTAAGAAAGTCAACAGATATATCCAAAGTCTCGGCGAACTCTTCTTGGGTCTTGCCCAGCCCCTTGCGGATCGCTCGCAACTTCTTCCCAAATTGCTTCCGCAGAGTTGACACAACTGCAGTGTGGCCATGTCAACAACAAACAAACACCGAGTATTACTACGGATTTTGAAAACTCGTCCGGCTTGCACCCGTGCCGTCAACCGTAATTGACCATCTGTCCAGTGAGAGAGCGATGGATTCAGACGCCATTTCGTTGCCCACAACCGGTTTCTCCGGAGGGGACTCTGCGCTGAAAAACCGAGCTAAACGGATCGATGATGCGTCTACGTGTGCTTTGCCTTCGGTCTACACTCCGAAGCCGACAAAAGAATCGAATCTGCCTAAAGAGACGACCTCCCCCGAGCCGGAATTTTCCGACGAATTCCTCCTCGAGCAGCTTCGCGATGGCAATCACGGCGCGCTGGCGCTCCTCTTCCGGCGCTACGCGCACTTAGTGCGTACGGTCGCTTACCGTATCCTTCGTGACGAGGCGGAGGCGGACGACCTGTTACAGGACGTCTTCCTGTTTGTTTTCCGCAAATGGGCGCTCTTCGATGCGGCGCGAGGCTCGGCACGCTCGTGGATTGTGCAGGTAACTTATCATCGGGCGATCGACCGCCGCCGGCATCTTGCATCTCGCCACTTCTACGCCAACGCGGAGCTCGACGAGACACTTCTCACGATCGATGAACCGATGACGGATAGTACATTTTACGATCGGTCGATCGAAGGATCGCTGGGAATTGAGACGGTGAATAGGATCGAGGAAGCACTCTCCATAGGTCAGCGGAGGACGATACAACTCTATTTCTTTGACGGTTATACTTTCGAGGAGATTGCCGAGCTTACCGGGGAGACGGTTGGGAACGTCAGAAATCACTACTATCGCGGCCTCGAGAGAATTCGCAAACTGATATTTGCACGAAAATTGCGGGACGAATGAGCGATATGCTAGAACATGGCGCCAGCGGGGGAGCCGAACCTTTGCCGCCAAACGAATCCCATGACGAGTTCCTGGAGCTTTGCGCAACCGCGACGACAGGGTCTTTGGGCGCAGAAGAGCGCAGAAGACTGAACGAGCACCTGGTGCAGTGTGAGTCCTGCCGGGAGATCATGGCGCAGTATCAGGCGATTGTCGACCGCGTGATTCCGGGCTGGATTGCCGATCCCGGCGAAGAGAAACGCGCTCCATCCGGGTGGTCACAGGAAGAGGCTGAGGCTCGACTGTTCGCGCGCCTCGGTAAGAGTGAGCGCTTCCCAATTCAGCGAGAATCCGGGGAATCGGAATTGCCTCAGGAGTCTTTGGCTCCCCCGAGCGTGCGTGCCTCTTTGGGAGACTCGCTGTGGGGCCACATGTGGATCCAGTTAGCAGCCGCCTTATTGCTCGTCGCTGCCTTGGGCCTGATCGCCTATCGAACCGGCATCCGCCGAGGGCTCGATCTGGCGCCTCGCGGGTCGATGCCCAATTCTTCCCGGCCGGCTTTGGGTTCTCCGACCGGTCCCGAGACCTCAGCTTCAGACCGCGCGCCTGCGTCGACGACGAGGGGAGCGGACCAACAGCTAGCCACGTTGCGCATCCAGCTTGAGGAGAGACTGGCTGAGATCGCTCGCCTCAAGGCGCAACTGACCCAGACCCAGACTGATCTCAACGACAAGGAAGCTGACCGGATCCGACTCGCACAGCAGCGTGCAGATCTGTCACAACAACTCGAGCTTGCCAGCGCAAACCTCGAGAGCGTTCAGCAGAGATTGAACTCTCTTGCCAATCAGGGTTCTCAGGACAGTGCTCGCGCGGCAGCGCTTGAAGAGAAAGTCGACCAGCTCACTGCATCGATAGGCGAGCGCGATCAGGAAATCGCTCGTGAGCGGGAATTGTTGGATCACGACCGCGACATCAGGGAGTTGATGGGCTCACGTGATCTCTACATCGCCGAAGTTTACGATGTTGCCAAGACGGGAGACACGCAGAAGCCCTTCGGCCGGGTGTTCTATACCAGTGGTAAATCGCTCATCTTTTATGCCTACGATCTCGATCAGCAGCCGGGCATCGAACGCGCAAGCACATTCCAGGCCTGGGGACGCAGGGGACCGGATCGCGATCATGCCGTGAATCTCGGCATCCTCTATCAGGACAACGCTAACAAGAAGCGTTGGGTTCTGAAGTCCGATAACCCCAAGACGCTGGCGCAGATTGACGCAGTGTTTGTCACCGTCGAGCCGGACGGCGGCAGTCCGCATCCCAGCGGCAAGCCCCTGCTGTTCGCATACCTCCGCATTCAGCCCAACCATCCCTGAAGACTGCGATGACCGCAGCCAGACCAAGCAATGCTATTCGGAGCCGTCGGCTGAAATCTCTGAGAGAATCTTGATAAAGAATGCGAAGGGTCTTCCGTAAACCGGATGACAGGACATCATCCTGGCTTTTGTTGAAGGAGCCTCCTCGTGAGACGGACAAACGTTATCCGGTTGCTGCTGATCGTGTTTTTTGCACTGAAGATTGTCGCCGGGCAATCTACTAACGGGACCATCAGCGGCATCGTGTTTGATCCAGATGGTAAGGCAATCCCGCATGCCGAACTGTTGATCGTCAACGATGCCACCGGGATCTCCTATCCAGGCGCGACGAACGGTGAGGGCATCTACGCGATTCCCAACCTCCCGCCTGGTCCATATCGAATTCAGGTATCGAAGTACGGGTTCAAGACGCTGATCAAGCCAGACGTCGTCCTGCACGTGGAGGACGCGCTTGCGATCAATTTCACTCTGCCCATTGGAGCCGCTTCCGAGATCGTGACTGTGGAAGGAGGGACGCCGCTTCTGAACACGACAGACGCCGCAGTCAGTACGATAGTGGACCGGCAGTTTGCGGAAAACCTGCCAATGAATGGCAGAAGCTTCCAAGCGCTGATTGAACTGACGCCGGGAGTAGTGTTGACCCCGAGCACTCAGGCCGACGCCGGCCAATTCAGTGTCAATGGACAACGGGCCTCGTCAAATTACTGGATGCTGGATGGGGTAAGCGCGAACGTCGGCATGGGAGCTAACTTCAATGCCGCAGGCGGTGCGGGGGGTACTCTGGGCGCATTCAGCGTGTTGGGCGGCACAAACAGTCTAGTGTCGGTCGATGCGATGCAAGAGTTCCGTATTCAGACCTCCACCTATGCGCCAGAGTTTGGGCGTTCGCCGGGCGGCCAGATCTCCATCGTCACCCGGTCGGGCGAGAACCGTTTTTCGGGAACAGTGTTCGATTTTTTCCGAAACGAAGCACTCGATGCCAGCGACTGGTTCAATGGCTACACGAACAATCCGCCTCTCCCAAAATCCAGAGAACGGCAGAATGATTTCGGAGGCACATTCAGCGGTCCAATCGTGAAGGACAGGACCTTCTTCTTTTTCTCCTACGAAGGTCTGCGCCTTCGGTTACCTCAGACCGCGCTTACGACCGTTCCCGATCTAAGCGCACGAGAAAATGCGGATCCTACTGTCCAACCATATCTCAATGCCTATCCGTTGCCGAACGGCTCAGATGACCCGGCGACAGGCATCGCTCAATTCAATTCCAGTTATGCCAATCCCGCGACACTCGATGCCTACAGCCTTCGACTAGACCACAATCTGCCACACGGCCTTCGGTTGTTTGCGCGCTATAACGACTCCCCTTCGAGTCTGACTGAACGGCAGTCAGTAGGGTACGCCCTCAGTGTTCGCCAGGCGATCCAGATTCATACGCAGACGGCTAGCCTGAAGGGAGGAATCGATTATCGCCGCTTGACACCTCTGCATGCTCCTGCCTCCTATGCGCAAACCGCCGTATTCCTGGACGTTCCGTCGGCGATTACAGGAAGTCCATTTGTCAGCGTTGTCGAATCCGCCAATAGCTCAACGCAGGTCTTTCAAAATCTTGGTGTCTTTTTCGAAGATACCTGGAGGATCTGGCCTCAGTTAACGCTCACGTACGGCGCGCGCTGGGACGTCGATTTTGCGCCATTTGCGACAGAAGGTCCGGGTCTCCCCGCAGTCGTCGGATACGACCCGAATGATCTTTCTTCGCTTGCCCTCGCGCCACCGGGAACACCTCCCTTCCGAACTAGGTACGGCAATTTAGCGCCGCGCATTGGCGGCGCATACCAGATCGGTTCAAAACAGAACTGGCAATCGGTTGTTCGAGGCGGGTTCGGAGTGTTTTACGATTTAGCGACATCGGAAGCCGGAGGGCTGCTCGCGAGTACGAGCTATCCCTTTGGAGCAGCCGAGGACATCTTTGGGGGGACTTTTCCGCTGGACACCGAAAGTGCTGCGCCGCCGCCAATCACCGTGGACCAGCTAGCCTCTCCGGGCGCCATCCTGTCCGCCTTTGATCCGAATCTCACACTCCCCTATACGCTCCAGTGGAACGTAGCACTCGAGCAGGGAATCGGCGCCCAGCAGATGCTCTCGGCTTCCTACCTCGGATCGGTAGGTAGACGGCTTGTGCAAAGCGCCAACGTTGCCTCGCCCAATCAGCAGTTTGCCAACGTGGTCCTGGTGGGAAACTCCGCCAGTTCCGATTACAACGCACTGCAGCTTCAGTTTGAGCGCCGGTTGCAGCATGGTATTCAGGCCATCGGTTCCTACGCCCTTTCCCATTCGATTGATGATGCTTCGGCCGGTTCCTATGCGAATGGAGCAAACACACTGGTACCGACGATCAATCCCAGTGCCAACCGGGGTCCGTCAGATTTTGACATTCGCAATGCCGTATCGGCTGGACTGACCTATCAGGTAGGGGATTTATTAATCGCATTAGCGATCTTTGTAAGTTTGTATCAACGAGCGATATCAACATATTAGTTGTGGGAGACAAGGTGTACCACCAACGTAACAGTCGCCTGTGAATAGGTAATTTGCTTACGCCGTGAGTGATGCGCTGGCTCCGGTCAACAGGAAACTTGCTTCTTCATTAGCCGCTGACTTTTGGAATTGATACTGGCCAAAGGCTCGGCTTAAAACTCGTCCGAAAGAAGAACGTCTGATACATTCGGCCATTTTCCAGCGTTTCACCCCAGCCGTCGGCACCGCTGTGGGGTATATCTCCACGAACCAATATCAAGCGATTAAAGAGGTTACCCACGCGATCGACCAATTCCCAGTTTTTCGAGGGAGTCGCCCAATCGTAATTCTTCTTTGAGTTAACATTTCGCCACAGGTACAGTCCCCCCTCCAACGGTGCAGCGGGGGCAAGGTAGATCAGTCCCGCCCACCCGTCGGGTCCGACAGAGTTCCACCGGTCGGTAACATGGTTGTGAACACCTTGGCCTAATTGTTGCCCGTTTTCTGGTTTTACATGGAAACAACAATTCCACAAACACGTCGGTCTAGGACCGGTATAGGGCAGGGGTCTCAGATCCTGGTCGAGCGGAAACTCTGCTTGCCAGTGTTCCATATCGATCCGCTCTTGCACTGCGGATTCAAGCGCTCGGATGAGAACCAAAGAAGATTTGAATGGACATTCATCGAATTTCCGGAAACGGCTGGCCCACCACGATGCGCGTTGCCGCCCCGAACGAACGGCTTCACTCTTCTCATAAGGTGTGTAATATTGCAAGCCTAGAGCGTAATCTCGAACAGCGTCCGGCTCGCGGTAGAAGTTCTCGACGATGACCATACTATGACGAGATTTCATATTCGACCAATGAGGATGCGTCGGCATCCAAAAGGGCGTACCGATTGCAACTCGCGAAATTCAATGAATACCGGGAAATCAGACCGAAAGACGCGGTCAGACCAGCGATGCTCCCGGCCCGCCGCCCTCCTTCCGTCCTTCTGCGGTGCCCGCCGCATCGACCGGGCAACCTTTGCGCGAATCCATTTTCTTACGCAAACGATAGAGCCGGCGCGTCTTTACTCTTCGGAACAAACATAATTGTCTACATTCCAAACATTTGTCAACGAAATTCCCCGCGCGAATTCCCCGAACATTCGGCGAATCTCTCCGGGGAGGGAAGAACGCCAGGTTGGATCCAGCAGCGCGTTCAGCGTCTCTTCCACCGTGGACCGAACTACTTCGTCCAGATGCCTTAGAGGTCTCGCTCCTCCTGCTTGTACCAACCTTCCCAACCAAACTCAAATCAAATGCGCGAAACAAATCGTACGTTACAACAACAAGCAACGGACATCAACGGCTGCAGAATACCTGCCGACCTGCATGCGTGGGCTCTCCCACTCGGGAAAACACCTCTGGCTTTGCTGCCTTCCCACAGCTCCGGCGCGGCCTAATTTACCGAACGACTCGGGAGCCGTTAGATGATTGAACCGGCACTCCATTCTCGATGGAAGAGAGGATTTGGTCGACACACTCCTCAGGACTAAATATCGTTGTGTTCAGCAAAATCTCTGGCAACTCCGGAGCTTCGTATTCGCTGTCGATTCCGGTAAAATTCACCAGTTCTCCGCGCCGAGCTTTGGCATACAATCCTTTGGGATCGCGTCGTTCGCATTCTCCAAGTGGCGTATCGACGAAAATCTCGACGAACTCCCCGAGCTCAAAACGCGATCGTGCGAACTGCCGTTCAGCACGGTACGGGCTTATGAAGGAGACGATCACCACTAGGCCTGCATCCACCAGCAGTCTTGCGACCTCCGCGACCCTGCGAATATTTTCGACGCGGTCGGGCTCTGTGAATCCAAGATCGCGATTCAGGCCGTGCCGAATATTGTCGCCGTCAAGCATGTAGGTGTGTTTCCCCGCGGCGAAGAGGCGCTTTTCGAGCAGGTTCGCGAGGGTGGACTTGCCGGATGCCGAAAGTCCGGTGAACCAAAGACACATTGGCTTCTGTAGCTTCTGTGCTGCACGTGCATACTTGTGAACCTCAACCGCCTGCCAGTGAATGTTCGCGGCTCGACGTAGGGAGAAATTGATCATGCCGGCGCCGACCGTTTCGTTCGTGAGCCGGTCCACAAGAATGAAGCTGCCAAGACGGCGGCAACGCTCGTAGGGCTCAAAGGGAACGGGGCGGTCGATGGAAAGATTTACCACGCCGATATCGTTGATCTTCAGTATCCTCGCAGCTAGACGGCTCCCAGTCCTTACATCAACTTGATGCCTGATTGCTGTAATTGTCGCTACTGCTTGGCAGGTGTGGAGAATGAACAGGTATGTGCGTCCGGCGATGATGAACTGCTCTGAAAGGCACAGGAGCTTCGCCTCAAACTGGTCACTCAGTTCTGTCGGACTCGACGAGGCCGCAATGACGCTGCCGCGCGTGACATCAATCTCGTCGTCAAGACAGATCGTGACGGATTGCCCCACGCAAGCTGAGTCATCTTCCTTTTGCCAGGTCGTGATGGATCGTACGTGGCTCTCCAAGCCTCCCGGCGCAACTTGCACCCGATCTCCAACTCGGACGGTGCCACTGGCGATCCGCCCGCAGTATCCACGAAATTTCTGGTTAGGGCGATTAACCAGCTGGACCGCCATGCGGAAGTCAGGCCCTGTAGAATCGTCGGATACCTCGACTCGCTCCAGATATTGGAGCAGAGTTATGCCGGAGTACCACGAAGACATGTGACTCAATTGAGTGATGTTGTCGCCCTTCAAAGCAGATATCGGAATAGGCTGGAATGAGACGAAGTGCAATTCGCGCGCCAGCGGTTCGAATTCGCGAACGACCGCCACAAAGGCGGCCTCATCCCAGTTAACCAAGTCCATTTTGTTGACGGCCATTACCAGATGCTGAATACCAAGAAGGCCAACGATCCGGGCGTGACGGTGCGTCTGCGTCGTAAGTCCTTTCGCGGCATTCACAACTAGCACGGCGAGCTCGGAATTCGAGGCACCCGTGGCCATATTTCGCGTGTACTGCTCATGGCCAGGGCAGTCTGCAACGATGAAACGGCGAAGAGGAGTCGCAAAGAATCGATAGGAAACATCGATCGTGATATTTTGCTCCCGTTCCGCTTGCAGCCCATCTAGAAGTAGCGCCAGATCGACGGTATCGCCTTGAGTGCCATAGCGCATCGAGTCCTTTTGAAGGGCCGAGAGGTGATCTTCAAAGACTTGTTTCGATTCCCACAGCAGCCGCCCGAGCAGGGTCGATTTGCCATCATCGACACTGCCGCAGGTAATGAATCGCAGAGTGTCGCGTGTCAAAAGTAAACCCCTCGGTCCGTCATGATTTGGCATTGTACGTCACTGCTGCGTGGTGATCCTCTTTGGCAGACGTCGACTTTACTCGACTTTTCTCTCACCAGTTCTCCCGTTATCTCTGCTCTCGCGAAAAAACACGTGCGTATAACTTCTCGAGCATGAAGCTCAATCATTCTCTGTTTTGCATCAAAATGTGACAGTGAAAACGAGACAATCAGCGAGAAGGCAGAGCGGGTTAAATGACCGGCGTATCTAGTTGGCGAGAACGCCCTTCCTCTACACGTCAGTGTCGAGGAGTGGAAAAGAAGTATTCTCAGGTAAGGGCCGTCGGTGGCCCTTACGGGCATCAGAGTGCTAGATCGTCATCGGAAGAGACTGACATGGTCGACCGGCGACTGTCAGTTGTCATTTGCGGTTGACAAATCCGGATCGTTCGAGCAAGGATGTGGACGTTGTGCCTTTGACAGGGCGCAATCCTGGCGAAATCGGTCAAAGCAAATCCGACGCTGAGAGGTACTGCCCGGCTCGTATGTAGCATGCACTGTACGCAGACGCGGAAGGAGAACAAAGATGAATTGGCAGAGATCATCCACCGCAGTTCTAATCTCACTAGCACTTGTTTCGTTTGGGAGAGCGCAGATGAGAAATTCCAAATTCGTGGCATGTCCAGTGACAATCCCTCGCAAAACGCCCGACTCCGTCAAGAACTCCCTCGGCACCCAGAATGCGTATTGGAATGGAGATCTCTATTGCGCCTCTTTATGGCCCGACGCCACTGTGCCAATCGGACCCAAAGGTGCGGGCGCGATACTTCCGGACGGTGCTCTCGAGATGAAGTATCCCTGGTTTAGAGCCGCAGGGCTTGCTGGGAGACTGATTATTACAGGCAGAAGGTTGGATGCCGCTGCTCCCCCCTTAAAGGCCGATATTCCGATTGGTTCTTGGGAAACGGGATTCCAAGCCACTGCACTGATCTTCCCAACCGAAGGGTGCTGGGAGATCACGGGTAAAGTTGGCGACACGGCTCTGACCTTCGTGAACAGAGTGATCCGTGCGGAGTAGAATTCGCGACTAGACAGCGCCGTACGAAAATCGCCTGGCGATTAGCCTAGTTGCGATGCTAAGGGGCATCGCTTTGCGCAGTCGCCTGCACATGCATCGGGTGCCTGATCTAGCAGCTAGGCACGCTGCCGGTTAGGAATCGCGGGCTATTCTGATGTAAATAGCCATGATGAGCTTTGCCGATCCCGCGATCGGTAGGGGAACCATTCATCGGCAGGAAGACCGGCGAGCCGGGAATGCCTCGGCGCGTACCGAATTGGCCTCTGATGGGAGCCCGCGACCGTCCGTCGAGACCTTTGCCATCAGGTGCACTCAGTATCAGGAATCCCCCATCTTCCTCTGGACCAAATGGTCCGCCATATTTTCTTATGCCAAGATCGTGGCGGTGGAGACTAAAGGAGGAAAGACGGAGTACATCCTACATTAGTACTCTGCAGGGCTGGAGGGTTTGGAGGCGGTGATCAGAGATAAGGAATAGACGTTGGGGTTAATTCCCGGGAACTGGTTGAGGCTCGGGTTCAGGGCGTACGCTACGATTCGCCAGGAGCAAGTATGCAATGCACGATCAACTCTCGTTTCAACACCGATGTAAGGATCGCTATGCCCCGATCAATTCCTGTCTGGGTCGCAGGCGGGTGTTTCGAATGACGAGACTGACTCTTCTTCTATTTGCGATTGTTTCTCTCTCTGCTCCGGCGTCCCTCGGACAATCCCAGTGGGTACACCTTGGAACGGATGGAAGGCTGCAGTACGCGAGAACACCCAGGGGAGATCAGGTCCCCGATTTTTCCTCCGCCGGGTATCGTGGGAGTGGTGTTGCACTGCCCGATGTAATTACACGCGTGAAGGTTTCGCCCACAGGCGGACCGGATGATACGCCGTTGATTCAGGCGGCGCTGGATAAGGTGGCCAAACTCGCTCCTGGAGCGGATGGCGAACGCGGGGCAGTGGAACTCACGGCGGGAACGTTTCGCCTCGCAGGCACGCTTAATCTGCATGCTTCCGGTGTGGTGCTGCGTGGTGCTGGCACCGCAAGTTCGCATGCGACCGTGCTGGAGATGGTGGGCGCGCCGCATCTCGCAATTGAAATGAAAGGTGAATTTCACAAGCAGAATCTAAGCGCCGGGACCTCACTCTCGGATACATATGTTCCGGCAGGCACGACGGATATTCAAGTCGCGGATGCATCGGAGATTCATGCCGGAGACACAATCCAGATCGTCAAGCCGGTCACGACACAATGGACCCACTTCATGGGCATGGATTATCTGACTCGCGACGGAAAGCCCGAAATCTGGGTGCAGAACGACATTCGTGTTCGTCGCCGCGTTGCGTCTGTCACCAGAAATATCATCAGGCTTGAGGTGCCGTTGACGGACTCATTCGACGCGCGTCTCTACCCCGGTCTGCAGCCAGAGGTGACACGAGTGGAGGTGACCGGACAGATTGCGGAAGTGGGCGTTGAGAATCTACGGATCGTCTCTCCGGCTCGCACAATCAACTATCGTGAGGATCCGGAGTTCGATGGAATTGCGATGGATAACATTGTTGACTCATGGCTGCGCTCCGTCGCATTCGAAGACACCACGAATTCAGTGCTGATCGAACAAGGCGCGGAGCGGTTGACGGTCGTGGATGTGGATGTGCATCAACATAGGGCAGTGACGAGCAGCGCGAAGCCGTTCGATTTTCGGATCAATGGGTCGCAAATCCTGCTGGATAGGTGCACAGGCCGTGGGAACAAGGTTTGGTACGTTGCCACTCAGTCCCGGTCTGAAGGGCCGGTGGTAGTGCTGCATTGCAGATTCGTCGGCGACGGCATGATGGAGGGACATCAACGATGGTCCACCGGTTTGCTGATCGACGGATGTGCGGTACCGAATGGAGAGATTAACCTTCGCAATCGCGGCGAAATGGGTAGCGGACATGGCTGGGCGATTGGCTGGTCAGTATTGTGGAACAATCATGCGAAGAGGATCGTAGTGCAGAATCCGCCAGGCGCTCTGAATTGGTCGATTGGAGACGTCGGGAAGCACACGAGCGAGCCGATGCCCGTCTTTGACGCTCCCGTGGGGCCCCTGCTGCCGAGCGGCATCGTAGAGTTCGCGGGCAAGCACGTAGCGCCGGACAGTTTGTATCTTGAACAGCTACGAGAGCGGATGGGACCAGAGGCCGTAACGGCCATAGGCTATCATTGATCGCCAGGTTCACTGATGGGGACTGGCGCGCGGAACCGGCATTACAAAAAAAGGACATGAGAAATTAGGCATCCTGGAAACATCGAGAAAAGCTCAATACCTTTAGATCAAGGGCGCGTTACAGGAATTGCCAAATCTTATCTTTTGTGCAAATTGCGACCCTGACTGTTGCCCGTGCGTGGCAGAGGTTGAGGAATCAATCTGACAGTAGTCCGCCGAGACTCCACGAGAGTTGCAGCTCTGACCTGACTTCCCTTCCTGTAGAATACGTCTTCCCTACAAAAACGAGGGCGCGTGAATATCAAATTCGGGCTTGAACTCTGGTGCGGCAACGATGAGCCGAACGGATATGTCTACCAGTACCGGGGAGAGATTTTCGATTACGAGGAAGAAGAAGATGATAATGACGATCTGGGCTGCGACGAGCCTAACGTCAAAGTCGGCGAGATCGAAGTCTTTTACGTGGACCGAGTTCGCATCATCAATGAACGCGGTAGTTTCTATGAAGCTATGGACGACATATCGTCTGACACAAGGGAGTGCCACGCCGCTCTAATCGATGACGAATCTGACGATTGGAAAGAGGAAGTGACGGCGTTGATTAGCGAGGACGCTCTGATTCACGACAACGTTCTTCTCATAAACCGTCTACAGATTGAGGAGCAATTCAGAGGAAGAGGACTCGGCGCGAAGGTCGTACATGAGATCATCAAGACCTTCGGCTCGCAGTGCGCCGTGATCGTCTGCAAGCCGTTCCCGCTGCAATACAGGGGTTACCGATCCGAGGAGAATGCTGAGGCGAGAAGCGCGCCGGGGCAAGAGCAGAAGAGACGCGCAGCCTTCCGGAAGGTCGCAGCGTTCTGGAAGAGTGTCGGGTTTCGCAAGCTTGCTTCCTCTGAACATTACGTCTGGCAGAGCGATGAATAAGCGATTAGAAAAAGCGATGTCTGCTCTCACAGTTGATGAGGAGAATGGTGCTGCACTACTGTCCAAAGCCACGCTAGAGGAAGTGCGGGCGCAATAGAGATTGGTCATCAGTACAGAGGAGTCGCTGGTGTAAATGCGATAGGGATAGGGATTGTCCGGCTCGTCCGTGACGGAGGGCGAAGGGAGCTGTCAGCTCCTCTCGTTCCTTCGCTCGATAAATTTGCCCGTGCATGGAAATCAATGCCACTGGTTACCGGGCGCGTCTGGGTGACCAAGAAGAAGGTGCCTCTGGCGGCTTTGCGTGATGGGAACGACTTGAAGTCCGACCTATTCATGTTCAATTGCGATCTAGATAGACGGAATCAAGATAGTCTCATCTACTATGAGTCGGTCAAGAAGGTGTACTTGAAACCGACGTTATTCTCGAGTACCCCTCAGTCCAATGGCTGCTGGTTCACCAAGGACACTGCAGTTGGTATTCATACCCTGGCGGGTGCGCAGATTGTTGTTGAATTCAATTGGAAAAGAGCAACGGATTCTCCGAATGTGGATGCACTTCTCAGCAAAGTGCGCCCTGATTCTATTCGCGCCGATACAGGCAAAACGGTTCTGTTTCTTAAGAAGCTCGAGACCCGGACCGCAGCACCCGAGGGGCTTTATGCAGCTGCTTTCGCACTCAGCACCTACGCCGAAGCTCGTCTGCCGGACGAGACAGGCATCGTTGATCGACGTTTGGCCATTCCACCCATCCGCATGACATCAACGGTTTCGAGACACTGAAGCCTAACCCACCGTATCGCCCAGGACATCTAGCAAAGTCGCTCCACAATTGCTGCTCTGCACAAACTCCTTTAGCTGCGAATCATCGTTTTCTTGAAGTAGTCCGCCACTTGAGACGCGGGACGCGGGTGCCATTTCGCAATTCGATCTCGTATGTCATCGAGTCCGGGGTACACCGCAACGAATCGAGTGATCTGCCCCCGGAACCCTCGGAGAAATGCGCGCCTCCCGTCCAGAATCTTCGAGTCAAAAAACCAACCCATTCTTCAAAGTTCGTGAAGTTCCTGCCCATTTCTTTGGATGCCTCGTGACAACGAGCTCCTGCCAACTCTTTCAAATTGCTAGATTTAATAACTCATAACCCAAATGTCGCTGGTTCAAATCCAGCCCTCACAACGCCTCAAATTTATTCGGAGACATCATTACAGAAGGTAATTGCAATTGGTAATTACCGCATGTAATAATCCATCTGTGCCAAACCTCACATCTCCGCCTCAGAGAGACTTGGGTGATCCCCAGCAGATGAAGCTATATCGGGGATTCCTCGATCTGACACAGGCACAGTTGGCGGCCGAACTGGGTACGACCCAAACCTCAGTCGGGCGCTGGGAATCAGGCATCGCTCCAATATCATTGAGGACGATGGGACATCTGCGCGCCCTCGTGACGGCCCGGATTATCGGAGAGACGAGGCGTTTATTCACGGAACTGATACCGAAGTTGACGCTCTCTGAGTTCGATGGGCTGTTTGGAAATCCCGATGCAGGCTTCACCGAGGATTCATCTGGACGTCTGTATCTCGGTTCCGTCTTCATAGAAGGTTACAGGCTGCATAGTCTCCACATCCGCTTGGATGATTGCAAATGGTATGGGTTGGATCGGGATGGAAAGGCCTCAAGGATTGATGAAGCATTCCTCAAGAGTGTGATCTCGGGTAGTAAGACGACACGAAGATCGAAGCTGTAGGCCTCGGAAAAATGGAAAATAGGCGAAGGAACAGCAATGGTTGAAAATCGTCACCTGATGCTTGAAACCCATATCGACCCAACACGGAGTCAACGTTCCTCCCTCGTTGATTTACCCAATTTCATCCAAGCGACCAGAGACTCGGGCTATAAAAATACCGCAGCTGCGCTTGCCGAATTTGTCGACAACTCCATCGAAGCGGGTGCGACTTACATAAAAATCGATTTGATAAAAGATGCTGACAACGAAATCACAATTGAAGTCCTCGACGATGGCTGTGGCATGACCGCGAGCCAGTTGAGACTGGCCTTACAATTCGGCGGAAGCACTCGTTTCTCCTCACGAAACGGAATAGGACGTTTCGGCATGGGTCTCCCGAACGCAGCTGTAAGCCAGGCAAGAAGGGTAGAACTGCTTTCGTGGCAGAGTCCGACTGCAGTCTGGTCTGCATTTCTGGATGTGGATGAACTTTCATCACGTGATCGCGGCAGAGTGGAGTTGCAAGATCCGATTAGATGCAGAGGTATCGTCCCAACTTCGAAGTCAGGAACGCTGGTGCGACTTCGGAGATGCGACCGCTTGGATAACAGAGACACGGAGGTGTTGACTCGGCGTCTGAGATCTGAGTTCGGCCGCCTATTTCGCGAGTTTCTCTTCCGGGACACGAAGATCATCATCGGTGGCAACCGGGTCCATCCCACAGATCCATTGTTCTTACGAAAGGGAACAAATCCTCTGGGTGCGTCTCTCTACGGACCACCGCTGCTCTATCAGATCAAATCCCGTTTCGGCGAGGCAACTATAACGGTCCGCTTCTCTGAACTGCCTGTTTCTGAGTGGCACCTCTTATCGAATGAGGAGAAATCGCAGTTGGGCATCTCGAAACGTGCTGGGGTGTCCATTCTCAGGGGGGACCGGGAGATCGATTATGGCTGGCATTTCATGGGGACCAAGAAACGCGAAAACTACGATGACTGGTGGCGATGCGAGATCAACTTTCCCCCGATTCTCGATGAAGCTTTCGGTGTAACAAACAGCAAGCAGCGCATTCGCCCGACCGATTCGAACGCTCTCGTGAACGACCAACTGGGGCGCATGCGGGGAATTTTCGGCGATCCCCGCCTGGTCGAGCTTTTCAAAAGGTGGGCGCAGCGCCCGCCGCGCTTTGCGCGCTACACGAGCAGAACGCCCTATGCGGGCGTCCGAACCAAAGACAAGGATCAGCGCAAGCTTCGTGCCTTCAACGATTTTTACGTCGAAATTCAGCGGCAAGCCCAAGGGCCGGCTTCCGACGATCAAGAGCAGGCTCAACGCCTCCTTGACCAGCTTAGGGCGCGCGGCAAATGGCCGGCGAAGCCAAACCTTCTTGCCTGGTTCGGCGACAAAAATACAGAATGGGAGGATCGCAAGACCAAGCAATACAAACGTGCGGTGACTTTGCCCGACGACGTGGAATTGATCACGCGCCATGAAGTGCAGGCCGCGCCGCCAGATTTGCTTGATCACAAACTATTCGATGCTCGAATACATGCTTATGCGGCCGATCGAGCGAACAATCTTCGACAAAACATCCGAATGGCTAAAGCAAAATCCGAACGAGAAATTTATGATCGTCCTCGACGAAGCACATCTTTATCGGGGGGCTGCGGGCGCAGAAGTCGGCCTGTTGCTGCGGCGGCTTCGCGACCGCCTGAATATCCCGCCTGAGCGCTTCCAGGTCATTTGCGCGACGGCGAGCTTTAAGGATTATGACTATGCGCCGAAATTCGGCGCGCAATTGTCGGGCAAGAACCCATCTGATTTCGTTCCGATTCCCGGTGATCTTCTGTTGAGGGAACCGTCCTCTACGGCAGACTCGAAAAGTGCAGCGGCACTGGCCCAATTCGATCTTGTCAGGTTCTACTCGGAAGACGATAACGAGCGAATTGATGAAGTGAAAAAGCTAGTCCATGCATTCGGTGGAGATCTCGATGCTTCGCAATGGCAGGCGTCCCTCTACGACATATTGCGGGACTTTGCTCCTCTGAATCTGCTGGTTAACAAGACGATGAAGGAAGCCATCCCATTGCTGAAACTTCGGGATCAGATATTCGAGCACAAAGTTATCGACCCGGAGCATGGGATTCAGGCTCTCACAACGCTTCTTGCGCTTGGCAGTACAGCCAAACTTGCGCCCACTGAGGCTAGCCTCCTGCCTTGCCGTGTCCATGCCTTTTTCCGCGGACTACCCGGACTCTGGGTGTGCATGGATCCTAACTGCAACAGCGGACCTAGTGGAAGTCCAGTCGGAAAGATGTATGCGCAACCGATGGACAAGTGCGAGTGTGGTGCCCGCGTTCTCGAATTGTTCACTTGCAGAAATTGCGGCGCGCCATACGCACGAGCATACACCGACAACCTTGAGAGCCCAACGTTTCTCTGGTCGGATCCTGGCCACTCCATTCGACTTGTGACAGGTGAGAAATCCGAACTTACTCCACTCGATATCTTTCTTGCAGAGCCGGTCTCAGATGAAGTGGAACCCGCGGACTACGACTTGCTTACCGGTCGTCTCAATCCAAAGAATCCCGGTGAGCGAATCAGGACGGTATACCTGAGAAGAAATCGTGTGGCGACAGTCGCCGACGACGGTGAACCCCAACTCCACGGTGCAAATCCACGCTCGGTGAGTTCAGACCTTGCGCCGTGTGCGGTGAACAGGCAAGGTTTGGAAGCTCAGTGCAGGATCACCAGACCAAAGGAGATCAGCCTTTCCAGGCGTTGATCGCCCAGCAGCTTCAGATCCAACCCCCAAGCCCCGTGAAGGCAACTCCCTTGGCGCCGCTTCGCGGCCGCAAGGTGCTGATTTTTTCCGATTCCCGACAGACGGCAGCGCGGCTGGCTCCAAATCTGCAGCGGTATTCGACTCAAGACGCGTTGCGACCGCTCATTTGCTATGGATTTCGTGAGTTCCAGAGTGATCCGCAGCTAAAGAGCCTCGTTTCGTTGCACGACCTTTATCTTGCGGTGCTTTTCGCGTCACATGAGATGGGAGTTCGACTTCGTCCCGAACTGAAGCCGGGTGAAGACTTCAACGCAAATCGCATCGTTGCCGAATACGTTACCGGCGATCGGAGCGCAGCTGCAAAGCTCAAACTATTTCTTGACTTGCGGTCAGCGAGAGTTCCTGAATCATTGCTAACTAGCATATGCGATACGCTCACCCACACTTTCTATGGGCTTGAAGCACTGGGGCTAGCCTCGATCATCGAGAGTTCCGAAATCAGTTCCAAGATCGACGCTCTGCCCGATATTTCGGGGATTGCAACATCGAGCGAACAAAAACGCGCGCTCGTACGGCTGTGGCTCAGGGGCTGGAACAAACGCGGCTTCTGGCTTTCGGGAATGCCTGCAGCTTGGGAAGCGACGCGCGTCAAATATGCTTCAGGAAAATTCAGCAGTTTGAACAACATATTGACCGATGGCCTATCTTCGCGTCGTCAAACGACAATCCCCTCACCCTTGTGCTTGAACTCATCTGGCAATCGAATGTCGCACCGAATGCCGATGCCCGACTGGTACGACACTGATTTAGGAATGGAAATACTTTCTCCGCTGCTCGACTGCCGTGCGATCAAACGCGGCAAAAAGATGGCTGGGAATACAACATCACCCCGATTTCAAAAGCGGCCCTCGAGGAGCCGGTCGCGCGCGTTGAGTGGCAACCGCATTTTGTCAGCGTGTTTCAATTCACGATCATGAATGGCCTTTGTCAACGCGATGAGATCCCGTTGACAGACCCGCTCCTTCTGGGTCTGTCGGCGGAGGAGTCCGAACAACTCAAGCAACTCTTCGAGTTGCGTTTGATAGGTCGCGAAGCGAATAACCTCGTTCTCCTCACGAGACAATGCAGGTGTCTCATCACACCCGATGGTAGGTTCGCAGTGGCGGATGACAGTAGCGGACGATTCTCTGCATAAAGGCAGAGACTTCTGCGAGAGCGCAGGCAAAGGAAGACCCAGTCGTCGAGCGCACGCTAGCCCTCCGTCACACATGTACTACGTAGCCTGCTAGCAAGCTCTTTGACAGAGTCGAACTTTACGCCATACGTCAACTCCAGCCACTGGCGGTTGCTTCTGTCGAAGATCGAAGCGTTCCCACCGCTCTTGCCCCGATCTTCGTGCAGAAGATGTCATTGTTGTATGCGACGTGAGCCGCTACCGAGTCTCCATCCGCCCATTCAGCAACCGCGCGGGCGAACGCCTTTTCCTCGATGTCGTCAACCCTTCCACCTGCCTTCTCCTGAAGAGATCGCAGCAGCGCAGATCCGACACCACGTTGCTCGATAGTCAACATGATGTCTCCCCAACGGTTGTCGCGCGCTGCTCCAGTCGGGACGTCCGTTTCATCTGCGGAAACAGACAGATCGAGCATTAGCGCGGGAACTGGAATCGTCATGCGGGGTGCTCGCATAAGACGAATTCCCAGAGCGAAGGCTAGTTGAAGGCGTTCTTCGAGCACCCTGTGGAGGCCTGGGTGTTGCTCATGGGTCGTACCCATATCGATCTTTAGCAACGCCTGACCTCAGGTCACATTCACGACTTGCACGTTCACATTCGGCCTGATCGAGGTGAAGTACGCCTTTCGACCGAGGTTCCGTATCGCCTCCAGCGTGCCGACGGTCTCCGAAATGAAACCTTGAATCTGCTTCCCCCGCAGCGCGTCATGAATGGTTACGTAGTCCGCGTAAAGGTCTCTCTTCCGGGCGAGGCTCGGCACTACCGCCATCTGCCAAGCGTTGCTATCGAATGTCACCCGCAACGGTGAGATGGACATACCTACTCTTCTCGCCTCTTGTACAAGGGCAGAGCCCGCTTGATTTGTTCCGAGATCTCCGCAACATCGAGAGAGTAGTTGAACGGTTCCCGCTTAGGTCGTTTGAACAGGAACAGAATTCCATGCAGGGTTTTCTTGATGTGCGCATAAGACTCTGTGAGAACACGGATGCGATCAGGGTATTCTGGCCTCAACTCCTGAAAAAATCCAAAGACTCCTCTTTGGCATATTGGCGCTACGGCTGGGTCTCCCAGACCGACCATGCTCATGACTTCAGATTGCATATCTGGCGGCATGTCGTCATGCTACGGTAAGGGCCGGCCGTTCGAGTACACCCGCTGCAGCTACCGAATTCGTCCACTGTGTGGGGCTTAGCGCGTCCCTCACTCCGGATATCGAGCGCATTGCTCGGATGCTCAATTCCCGTGTCCGTAGAGCATTTGCAACTGTCTAGGGAATGCACGGAGGACCGAGTTCAGTCCGGCTGGCGGCAGGAAAGGAACATCTGCTCGAGCCGCCCCGGCTCTCGAACACGCGTCTCGCGACACGAGTTTCATCGCGGGCAAACTTCGGACGTGAAATGGAGTTGTGAGAGGAATTGCGCTTCCATATTGAGGAAGGAACCTTCGCTTACCAATTCGAGTCCGCAGGAATCGAGCTGGACTACGAAGTCAAACAGGACTCAAGCCATCCGAACTCGGTTGATTTCCGTTGAAAAGTCTCGCCGGGATCGGCCGCATACATAGAGACGCGGCTGTTGCAGCAGGACAAGGCCACAACAGAATCGATCGAAGATCAACTTAGTGCTTCGAATGCATGGTCTGTCGTCAGAGATGGAGACGATGACCAGCAAGACATTATCCGAGTGCAGCAGGTGATCCTCGAAAAAGTTCAGATGGAAGACGGTACCCCAACGAAGTTCTTGGTGTGCGATCACGGAACGATCAACATCGTTGCGGCCAACGTCTCTGAAATCATCCTGGGTATGTTCGACCACGAGAACTGTCTACGCCGAGCGACCGGCAAGCCTCTCGGCATCACCGGCGAGGTGGCCGAATATGAGGCCGACGCGTCTCCTCGGTCTGCGGCTGACCGACGCCCGCCAAGCCGGGTTCGATGCCATCGAAGAGCACGACGGCAATGTACGCCGCTTGCAGATAAAGGGACGCTGTCTCTTGTCCGGCTGTAAACCGGGACAGCGCATGGGGTCCATAGACGTCGCAAAAGAATTCGACAGCGTCCTTCTTGTCCTGCTTGACGAGAATTTCAATGCCACCGAGATCTATGAAGCCGAACGCAGCGCCGTGCTGGCAGCCCTCGCCACACCAGGCTCGAAAGCCAGAAATGAGCGGGTGCGCTTCCGATTGCGAAATTCAAGGCAATCGGCCGCTTGCGCTGGCACTGCATACCTGAGAACACGGTTCGCGGACAAACCCCCGAGAATCCGTCGTTTACGCGACAGACTCAATCAGAGGTGCTCTAAAGGGGATAGCTAGCAAATTCGGATGGTTGCGGGGGCTGGATTTGAACCAGCGACCTTTGGGTTATGAGCCCAACGAGCTACCGGGCTGCTCCACCCCGCATCCTTAGTCTAACAACGCCTCACGGGGGGGTCAAATGCTGCTCGGCCTGGAACGTCTCAGGCTGAATTTAAACTGAGACAACTTGCCGTCCCATTCACCCCCGGGACCCAGCCTTACCCCCATCCGATAGACTTCTGGCAGCCCCTGAATGCATGGCCAACTCGCGCTGAATCCGGTGTTTTCTGCTCCTTGATTTCCTTTGAAGCAGCGATGCCGGCTGACGCGCCGAGTATTGGAGCCAAAAGGCGCCCTGAAGGAGCCGCTGGATGTCCCAACTCTACGTCGCAGTTCTGGTCATCATTGTGACCGTCCTCCTTGCAGTCGCGCATCTATCGCACGACGCACGTCAAAACCAAGGCCGATTACCTTGTTGCCGGCCGCTCCCTGCCCGCCTTTGTTCTCGTACTCACGCTCCTTACGTCGTGGATCGGCGCAGGCTCACTCTTTGCCGGTGCGGAAAATGCCTACAAGAACGGCTTTGCCGCACTATGGCAGCCGGCCGGCGGATGGCTCGGTCTGCTGCTCATCTACTTCATCGCGCCGCGCGCACGCAAATTCGCCCAGTTCACGCTGCCCGATCTGCTCGAAGCTCGCTACAACCAGACCGCCCGCGTGCTTGGCACTTTTGCCATCCTCTTTGCCTACGTCGGAATCACCAGCTATCAATTCAAGGGCGGCGGCGACGTGCTGCACCTGATTTTCCCCGACACGGTCTCCTCGCAACTCGGCACCTACCTCATCGCGTTCTTCGTCATCGTCACCACTGCCTTGGCCGGCATGTCTTCGGTCGCATACATGGATGTGGCCATCGGCTCCCTTGTCACCGTAATCTGCGTCATTGCAGCGCCTTATTTGTTTCTTCAGGCAGGCGGTTGGGCCGGCCTGCATTCCGTGCTGCCGCCGCAGTATTTCGAAGTGCTTGGCAACTACCGCCTTTCTCGCAACCGGCGCTCGAACAACCCGTTGCCATGGGCCTCGTCCGCGCACTTGAGTTCCTCGTTCCCACCATGCTGCTGATGTTGGGCAACCAGGTGATGTATCAGAAATTCTTCTCGGCAAAGAGCGAAAAGGACGCGCGCTTCTCGGTCGTCGGCTGGATCATCGGCACCGCTGATTCTCGAAACCCTGATCGTCGCCATCGCCGTCTTCGGTCGCGCGCTTTACCCAACGGGCGAAGTCGCGATGCATCCGCGCGAAATCATCCCCTACACTGCACGCCACGGACTGCCCGCCGTTCTTGGTGCAATCCTGCTCGGCGCAGTCTTTGCCAAGGTCATATCCACGGCTTCGAACTACCTCTTCTCGCCTGCCACCAATCTCGTCAACGACGTCTTCGTCCGCTACATCGCGCCCGACGCTTCAAACAAGCGCGTGCTCATCATCTCGCGTCTCGCCGTTGTGCTGCTCGGCTGCTGGGCGCTCTATCAGGCGGTCTATGCCGAAAGCATCCTGCAGAAGATGCTCTGGGCCTACACCATCTACTCCGCCGCGCTCACGCCAGTCGTTCTCGCGGCGTTTTACTCCAAACGCGTCACCGCCTGGGGAGCAGTCGCCGCCATCGCCGGCGGCACGGTGGTCACGCTTGCCTGGGATTTGCCCGCAGTCAAAGGCTCTCTTCCCGCACATCATTTCCGACCGCGACGCCATCTTCCCCGCGCTCTTCGTCGCCGTCGCCGCGCTCATCGTCGTAAGTCTGTTCACCGCGCGCCCGAGCCGTCCCAACTGGCGCAATTCGCTGAATAGCGAATCCGCATCGTCAATCCCACTGGCTTCGAGACACCGCATCAATGGCCTAGACTGGTCATTGGACAAATTGGATCACCTGATGCAAACGCGCCCCTGCTGGGTCGAAATCTGCACCCGCTCTCTCGAAGACAACTATCGCTTTCTTGCAACCCTCGCTGGCCCGCAGGTTGATCTACTCGCCATTGTCAAAGCCAATGCCTACGGACACTCGCTCAAGCTCTGCGCTCCCGCCGCTGTTCGTGCCGGAGCTCAATGGCTCGGCGTCACCAGCGTTGAAGAAGGAGTCGAAGCGCGCGGCCTTTGCCCCGACGCACGTATCCTCGTCATCGGCGGCGCCTTCCCTGGCCAGGCACAAGATGTCGTCCGCCACAAACTCACGCCAGTCGTCTGGGATCCCTGGCAATTTGATGAACTCGAAGCCGCCGCGCAGCGCTGCGGACGTTCGCTCCATCTCAGTTCATCTTGAAATCGACACCGGCATGAGCCGCCAGGGAACCGATCCTGAATCTCTCGCGCCTCTTCTCGCGCGCTTTCACCGCGATTCGCCACTGCGCCTCGAAGGCGTGATGACCCATCTCTTTGCCGCCGACGAGGCCGACGAAAGAGTCACCGACGATCAACTCGACCGCATGGAAGACGCTCTTAGCCGCATCCGCGCCGCCGGCCTTCACGCCGGCATGCTCAACGTTGGCAACTACGGCCGCACTGCTCGCCGGCCAGGCCCACAAAATCTCCGAGCTTGCCGCGCGCCACGGAATGAAAGCCCTGATGCGCCCTGGCCTCGCGCTCTATGGACTGGTCCCCGAATACGATCCCGCCTTCTCTTCCGCGGAACCCATCTCCCTCGACCAGGCTCGCCGCGAACTGCGCCCCGTGCTCAGTTGGAAATCTCAGGTAGTCAGCGTGCGATCCGTCGAGCCCGGCGCAGTCGTCGGCTACAACGGAACCTTCGTCGCCACCGAGCCCATGCGCCTTGCACTCGTCGCCGCGGGATATGCCGACGGCCTTGATCGCAAGCTCGGCAATCGCTTCAGCTTGCTTGTCCGCGGCCAGCGTGCCCCGCTCGTCGGGCGCATCAGCATGGATCAATCCGTCATTGACGTGACCGACATTCCTGATGTGGCCGCCGGCGACGAAATCGTCCTCCTCGGCCGTCAAGGGCGACGAAACCATCACCGCCTTCGATCACGCCAAAGCAGCGGACACCATTCCATGGGAGATCTTCACGCGCATCGGTGAGCGCGTTCCACGTGTCCCAAAATAGAGCGCGCGCGTAACCGCCCCTGCGCGAGGGTACGCCTTCGGTGTCATCCCGAGCGCGGCACGCTTGGGACCCCTTCGTGCGGGCAGCGCGTAGGGGTAAGCGGCGCGAAGGATCTGCTTTGCCCCCGTCGTGTGTCAGCGAGTGTTCGCGACGGATACTCTAGCAGGGAGCGCCGGTAGGCACGATCGAACTCGATGCAGCCACAGGATGTCGCTATCTCCAGCTCCGCAGCTCCGCTCACCGCGGAAATCATCGCTTCAGTCCCCATCGCCGAGTTCAGCAGCATGTGGTACAGCCCGCGCGAGCACCACTCCTGCTGATAGAACTTGCGAATCACCGCGGCCCGCCTCTTGTCGTACGCCGCCAGCGCCTGCTCCGCGTTCTGCGCCTGCTTGGGAAACGCCTGCGTGAACCAATCGCGCTTCGCCTTCATCGTGGCGTACACGAAAATGTGAAAACATCCCGGCTGGCAGGCCAGCGCGCATGCCGCACCGCGACCCACCAGCACGCAGTTGCCGTGCTTCGCCGCCGCCATAATCTCTTCGCGAATCAGCGTCAGCATGCGCTCGGAATCGAATACCTGCTCCTCCGAGAGGCCCGTCATCTGGTACGCCGTATCGTGCCAGAACACCTTGCCGTATCGGTAATACCAGGGATCGAGACGATCGTCGAACTTCGCGGCCAACTCCGGCGAAACACCTGCGCGCTTTGCCGCCGCACTCACCAGTTCAGAGTCCAGCAACCGCCATCCCAACCGCTCTGCGAGATCGTGGGCAAACTCGCCGCCCCGCGACCCGTACTCCCGCTCTACTGTGATCACCCGGATCGGCGCATGCATCATGACCAACTCCCCTGCCACAGCAGCATACAACGAAAGAGCATTTTCCCCGCAAGAGAATAGACTCGCAGAAAACGTCTTCGGTTGCACCGAGCCGGCGATACCTTGACTATCTACAAAGGTGTTGTAGATAATCTAGGTATGGGCAAACCAAGCGATCTCGTCCAGGGCACCCTCGACCTTCTCATCCTCAAAACCCTTCTGCCTGATCAAATGCATGGCTGGGCTATCGCCAAGCGGATTCAACAACTTTCAGGCGAAGTGCTCCAGGTCCAGCAGGGCTCGCTGTACCCCGCCCTCCACCGTCTCGAACAGCAGGGTTGGATCAAGGCCAAGATGGGCCGAAAGCGAAACCGGCCGCCAGGCCAAGTTCTATTCGCTCACCGCCGCTGGCCGCGCCCAGCTCGAAAAGGAAACCGCAAACTGGAACCGGCTTTCCGCCGCCATCAACCTGGTCGTGAGCGAGGCCTGAGCGGCCAACTTCCCCATCGCCCAAGGAAGAAATCCATGCGCTGGCTTGAACAACTCCGAATGCGATTCCTGATGCTCTTCCGCCGCAACCGCGCCGCCGCACGCCTCGACGACGAACTCACATTCCACCTCGACCGCCAGATCGCCGAAAACATCGCCGCCGGCATGACCGCCGAAGAAGCCCGCTACTCCGCCCTCCGCATCTTCGGTAATCCAGCATTACTCCGCGAACAATCCCGGGCCACCTGGAGCTGGAACCGTCTGGAATCCCTTGCGCGCGATCTGCGCTACAGCGCGCGCACCCTGCGCCGCACCCCGACTTTCTCTTTGATGGCGATCCTCGTCATCGCCCTGTGCATCGGCGCTGCCACGTCGCTCTTCACCATCGTGCGTTCCGTCCTGCTCAGGCCGCTCCCTTTCCGCGATCCCGGTCGGCTCGTGATGGTCTACGAACACTTCCGCGGCGACTGGGCAAACCAGGAATCATTCAACTACAACTATGTCTCGCCCGCCGACTACTACGACTGGCGCGCTCAAGCTCACGGCTTCCAGGACATGGCCGCGTGGCGCTGGTGGCAGTTCAACCTCACCGGCGAACGAGGTGAACTGCCGGAAGTAGTCACCGCGGCCGCCGGTACCTGGAACTTCTTTCCGCTCCTCGGCGTCCGGCCGGCGTTCGGACGAACCTTCACCGAATCCGAAGACCATCCAGACTCCAACGTCGTCATGCTTACTTGGAGCACCTTCGAGCGCCGGTTCTCTGGCGATCGCTCCATCGTCGGGCGTCAAATCCATCTCAATGGCAAGCCCTTCACGGTTATAGGAGTCCTGCCGAAAGACTTCGCATATCCATATGCCACGGTTCAGGTGTGGGTTCCCTATCAGGCCGTAACAACACCTGAAGAGTTACGACATCACGACTGGCACAGCAGCCACGTTATCGCTCGTCTTCGTTCTGCAGTCAACCTCGCCACTGCCATCAGCCAAGTTGGGGCCGTACAATATCGCGAACATCTGCAGTATCTCAACGCGCCGGTCGCCGAAGATGTTGCGCCGCGAGCCATGACCGACGATTTGGCGAAGGATGTCAAGAAGCCACTCATCCTTCTCATGTGCGCCGTTGCATGCATGCTTTTCATCGGCTGCCTCAACGTCGCCAACCTCCTAGTGGCACGTGGCGCGGCGCGTCAAAAGGAAGTCGCTATCCGAGGAGCTCTTGGCGCGCAGCGGTGGACCCTCGTTCGCGAGCAGCTCACGGAAAGCCTGATGATTTGTTTCGCTGGCGGCGTTGCTGGCGTGCTGCTATCCCTCACGGCTACAAAGTGGCTCGCGCATGCGTGGAAGGACCTGCCCTCCGCGCAGGGCATTCACGTCGACGGCGTGGTACTCGGTTTTGTCTGCGCCATGGTCTTCGCCGCCGGGCTGTTGGCGGGCCTGCTGCCGGCCGTCACTTCCACCGGCAAGGCTGTCTTTGCCACGCTTCAGGCATCGTCGCGCACCACCGGCGGCAGCCTCTCGCGCACCGCGTTGCGCAAAACGCTGCTCACGGTCGAAATCGCGGTCACGGTAGTGCTTCTCATTGGCGCGGGTCTCCTTCTGAAGAGTTTCGTTCGTCTTCGAACTACCGATTTAGGCTGCGCAACCGACAACGTGCTCACCATGAGCTACACCCTGCCCCACCAGAAATACGACAAACCGGAAAAAATCAATGCCTTCAATGAAGAGCTGCTCGCGCTCTGCGCACCATGCCCGGCATGCGCGCAGTAGCGTTAGGGTCCACATTGCCCGGCAACAGCTGGGGCGGCGACGATGTCTTCACAATTCCCGAGCACCCGCCCCTTAAGTCCGCTGACGAGTTGCCCGACGCACTTGACCGTCTCGCCGATCCCGACTATTTCACCGCTTTGGAGATTCCGCTGCTGCAGGGGCGCTTCTTCACCAACCAGGATCGCGACGACCACGCCAACCAGGTCATCATCAGCCACCAGCTCGCAAAGCAATACTTCCCCGGCGAGAACCCCATCGGCCGGCACCTCCTTGTTTCTGCGAGGGACAAGGCAGGATACGAGATCGTGGGTGTGGTGGGCGACACGCTCTGGCAGGTCGGTCAGCCGACCAAAGCGACCATGTACTTCCCGCTCTTTTCAGGGAATTCCAGGAATAGCTTTGGTTTTTCCCTCGCCGTGCGCACCGATTCTGATCCGCTGGCCATGTCAATCCCGATCCAGAAGCAAATCGCCGCGCTCGATCCGGAACTGCCGGTCTCCGATGTACTCACCATGGACCAGGTGATCGGAGAATCTATTGGCAACGCGAGTTTCAGCGCAACGCTGGTATTGTCTTTCGCGGTGCTGTCGCTGCTGTTGGCATCTGTCGGTCTCTACGGCGTCCTTTCATATCTAGTCACGCAGCGCATGACAGAAATCGGCATTCGCATCGCGCTCGGCGCTCAACGCGAACAGGTTCTCCGACTGGCCCTTGTCGATGGTTTGCGGCCCGCTTTCTTTGGACTAGTCTTCGGTCTTGCTGCAAGCGCCGCTGCAGTTCGCCTCATCCAATCGATGCTCTACAAAACCGAGCCGTTCGATCCCGCAGTCTTTGCAGGCGTTGCTGCGACCCTGCTCACGGTCGCGGCTATCGCCTGCCTCGTCCCCGCGTGGCGCGCATCGCGCCTCGACCCCATCCAGGCTCTCAGAACGGAATAACAGGAGGGAATCGTCATGCGTTGGCTTGCGCAACTCCGAATGCGAATTCAGATGCTGTTGGTCGCGACGCGCGCCGCGACGCGTCTCGACGACGAACTGACCTTCCACCTTGACCGCCAGATCGCCGAAAACATCGCCGCCGGCATGAAACCGAACGAAGCACGCTACTCCGCGCTCCGCACCTTCGGCAATCCGGCAGTGCTTCGCGACCAATCCCGGGCTACCTGGAGTTGGAACGGTCTGGAATCGTTGCTGCGCGATCTTCGCTATGCCTTTCGCGCTTTACGTCGAACTCCAGGGTTCACCACAATAGCGATTGTCGTCATGGCTCTCGGCATCGGCGCGAATGTTGCGTTGTTCACGGTAGTGCGCAACGTAATTCTCAAGCCGCTGCCATTTAAGAATCCTGATCGCCTCCTCATGCTTTATGAAGATAGTGTTCGCAATCCCGGTAAACCGGACTTCAACGTCGTCGCAGGTGGGATTTACCAGGAATGGAAGAAGCAGAACCATACATTCAGCGATCTTGCACTCGTTGGAAATACTCGTGTCGGCCTGTCCGGCTCGAGCGGCCAGCTCCCCGAAAAGCTAAACGGCGCGCAGTTTTCATGGGATCTTCTGCCGACTCTCGGCGTAAAGCCTGCGCTGGGCCGCAACTTCGTCCAATCGGAAGACAGTCCCTCGGCCAATGGCACAGTTCTGCTGAGTTGGGGCTTGTGGAAGCGGCGCTTCGGTGGCAATCCTGCCATCGTGAACCAGTCCATCTTCATCGATGCCGCGCCCTACACGGTCATTGGCGTCATGCCGGCCTGGTTCGATTTTCCACGGCCCGGAACCCAGTTGTGGTTGCCAGTCTCTCACGAGAGGCCGATGAAGACAATGACGACTCTGAGCAACCACACGTTCGAGGTCGTCGGTCGCCTCAAGCCAGGAATTTCAGAAGCGCGGGCCGAGGCCGATCTAAGTCTGATCTCGCTCCATCTCCACAACGCAAATCTTAGCGATCCATTCGTGTTCCGGGCAGCAAACAGCCGTCCGCTCCTCGAACACATGGTGGGTCCGATCAAGCCGGCGCTCTACGTTTTGCTTGCCGCTACCACATGTGTACTTCTGATCGCCTGTCTGAATGTTGCCAATTTGCTGGTGGCGCGCGCAGCTGCGCGACGCAAGGATCTCGCGATTCGGAGCGCTCTTGGCGGCGGCTGGCTTCGTCTCACGCGCGAACGTCTGATGGAAAGCCTGTTGCTTTCTTCCTTCGGCGGCGCGTTTGGCATCCTCCTCGCGTACGCTGCGCTGCAGTGGCTGGTGCGGACGCGGCACGACATGAGCCGCGTCGAAAGCATTCACTTCGATGGTGTAGTTGCCGCGTTCACAGCTGGCGTCATTATCCTCTGCGCGTTGTTCTCGGGCTTGATCTCAGCAATCAGCGCCAGGGATGCAACGATCATCGGCACGCTTCACGAGTCTTCGCGCGCGCTCAGCGGAGGCCGCTCGAGAACAAGCCTGCGCCGTGTTTTGCTGGCCCTTCAGGTTGGACTCACTGTCGTCTTGTTAGCCACCGCAGGCCTCTTGCTCAAAAGCTATGAGCGCCTTCGCTCCACTGACATGGGCTGCACCACGCAAAATGTGCTCACCCTGCGTACCGGCCTTCCGGATGCACGCTACACAAAGCCTGCTGAGCGCGCCAACTTCTTCGATGCGCTTCTTGATCGAATTCGCAGCGTGCCCGGAGTCGCCGCTGCGGGTATCGTCGAAGCTGTGCCCGGGCAGGGCTATTGGGGAGACACGAGCTTCACAATTCTCGAGCACCCGCCGCTTCCGCAGGGCTCAGGAATCTGGGCGCTCAATCGAGCAGCCGATCCCCGATATTTCGAGGCAATGGGGATTCCCATCACCCGCGGACGCACCTTCAATCCTTCGCTTCGACTAAAGCTGGCCAACGAAATCATCGTCGATCAAACCTTTGTCGACAAGTTCCTGCCTGGCGAAGAACCCATCGGCAAGCACATCCACACAAATGACAAGGACTTTGTGATCGTCGGCGTCGTGGGCGCCACGCGATTCGAAATCGGTGAAGATCCAAAGCCGATAAAATATTTTTCCCTCGAATCAGGAGAAGCTCCCGTCGTCACCATCGTGATCCGGTCGAATCAGGACGTCACGCAGTTCGCACTTCCCGTGCAGCGCATCGTCTCCGACATGGATCATGACCTGGCGGTCTCCGACATTCTCACCATGGACCAGTTGTTGGGCAAATCGACACTCGACTCCAGCTTCAATGCTATTCTGCTCACCGGTTTGGCTGTTCTCTCGCTGATCCTCGCGGCGGTCGGCCTCTTCGGTGTTCTCTCGTACATTGTCGCGCAACGCACCGGCGAGATCGGAATCCGCATCGCACTCGGTGCGCAGCGGGAACAGGTGCTACGACTGATGCTGGTCGATGGAATGTGGCCCGCAATATTCGGCCTCATCCTCGGTCTCGCCGCTGCCGGCGGAGCGGCCAGATTGCTTCGCGCGATGCTCTATGAGACTCGACCGTTGGATCCAGCAGTCTTCGCAGCCGTTGCAGCAACCCTGCTCACGGTCGCGGCTATCGCCTGCCTCGTTCCGGCGTGGCGCGCATCCCGCCTCGACCCCATCCAGGCCCTGAGAACAGAATAGGCGCGGAGTTCGCACTCCGCGCCTACGTCCCACCCGGCAACAGTCGGTTTCTTATTCCCTGTTCCCTGATCCCTGTCTTACTGCGTTACCGGCGGCGCGGGCGGGGCTTTCGGCGCTTTCAAATGCGGTGCGCTTGGCGCAGCCGGACCGGCGACCGTAGGTGGTGGTCCCGGAACCTCGTCCCCGCGCTTGATATGAATATCGCCGTTCTCGGCGGTTAGCGTCACCTTTGGCCCACCCGCACCGATCTTGCCACTAACCGACTTGCTTTCGTCTCCGCTCACCGCAAGCGGAAAATCCGTGACGATATCGCCATTCCGCGTGCTTCCGGTTACAGAGGCCGCCGCATTCGGTGGCAGAGTGAGTTCCACATCGCCCTTCAGGTTTCTCGCGTCCACCGAGAAGTTCCCAGCCGTCTCTATGGCGATCCGTCCATCGCGATCTTCAACGTTGCTGTCGCCGTACACCTGGCTCAGGTCCACATCCTTCGAGTGCGTCTTGACGCGCACCTGACCCTTCGCCTGCGTCACCCGCAGGTTATCAGGATTCAGTGTCAGATCGCCCGGAAGAGCGGCCACGTCCATATCCGTCACCGAAGTATGCACATGAATCGGTCCATTCACATTCTCCATATGCACGTCACCGAAGAGTTCACCATTGATCGTTACTTTGCCCTTGATCTCCGACAGCGTGAGATCGTTGCAGTTCCCCTCCGCCGTCAGATCGCCATCGATCTGGTGTGCAGAGAAGTCGCCCTTGTCCGTTGAGAAGTGCACCTGCACCGATCCCTTGACCACACTCAGGTGAACATCCCCGTGGTTGGAGTTGATATTGACTCCGCCGTCCAGGTTCGCCGCTGTCACATCGCCATGGCCCGAGTGCACGGAAACACTCGCGCTCTTCGGGACAGTGATCGTCAGGTTCAGCCGGCCGTTGTTATTGCTGTCCGACTTCACCAGCACCGCATTGCCGCTCACCGTCACATGCGCCTGCTCCGCGTCGAAGATCTTTTTCGCCTCTTCGTCCGAACCGGCATAGGCCACTTCATGCGCCTGCACTTCGATGTTCGGCGAGTCGCCCGCCGTCACACTCACATCGCCGCGCGGATTCTCGATCTGCACAGCGGCATCGGAAGGAATCGGAACATTCAGCACCTGCTGATCCAGATCGTGCTCGGGCAGGCCGAACATGTTGAAGAAATCATTTCCGTCGTGGTCGCCCCAATTGGAAGTCCACGGTCCCCACAGTCCGCGCGTCGTTCCCGATGCGAAGAATCCAATCACCGCCAACAGAATCAGGATGCCCACAAATCCTGTCCCGCGCCGCACCGGAGCTTCTCGCCGCAAATCAAGCGCCCACTCAGCCAGCATCGCAAGACCCGCCGCAATCAACATCAGCGGCCACCATTTTCCGTACCAGGTCCAGAAGTTCTCCGGAGCGATACGGCCGGCATAGATCAGCAACCACACAATGCCGATCGCTACCAGGATCAGCGGTCCGACAACGGAAGGAACGCGCGGCCCGTACGCGTGGTGATACTTCGCTTTGTACGCATATTGCTGCGCTTTCCACGCATCGCGCTGGGCGCGCCATGCAGCTCTTTGCTGCTCGCGATACACCCGCCATTGCGTGCGCGGATCATAACCGCCAGGCGGAACATTCGGAGGCATGCTGCTCATGACTGCCCTCCCTCGGGGCCTTTCCCGTAATCCTGCGTTGCGGGAACAATGGAAGTACCGGGCTGCGGCTGCGCGACTCCTGCGGCCGCTGGATTCACCGCTGCACCGTACGGATACGGAGAACCCGGATACGGCGTCTCATCGCCCGCTGCGGCCAGGGCCGCACGCTCGGCCAATTTCAGCACTCCAATCAAAATCAGCAGCAGCGGAAAGAACAGACTCCAGAAATCGACCATGCCCGCTTCATGCATCAGCAGGATTGTCCCCAGAAGCAGCAGAATCGCTGGCCCTCTCAATCGGCGAATCAGGATATAGCGGTTCATTGCTGGCCCCCTTTCGTATCTTCAAAGCGACGGACAATCAGCCAGACGCCAAGCGCGATAAAGATGAGTGGCCACAAAAACTTGAGCACATGCTCGGCCAGAAAGCCCATCTGATTCAGCAGCAACAACAATCCGAATCCAATCAGGATCAGAGCGCCAATCGGCTCCTTGCGTCGCCAGAAAACCGGCGGCACGGGTGGCACAGGCGGAATGGCCGGATCGACAAATCCCGCCGGCGGCGGTGGCGTATACGACGCCTGGTACTGCGTATAGGGAACCTGCTGATACCCGCCCGCACTCGCGCCCGGATTGGTCGCCGCGGGTCCGGCACCGGGGACGCCCGGATTCACCGGCATGCCTGGCCGATGCTGCGGTCCGCCCAGGTTGAGCCAGTTGCCAACCTCGTTCAGTCCCAGTGGATCGGGGATCGGCTGCCCGTCGCGAATCGCCTTCGCCGTATGGAACGCCTCAAACGACTGGTACAGAATCCACGCCGGAATAAACAATCCAAATAGTCCGTAGTGGGTCGTGATGCTGATGATCACGACAAAAATCACTACGTGGATCAGCCCCTTGAAGTACTGGCCGTTGTACATAGCGCCTACGCCAGGAATAATGCCCAGCACCGCCGCGACCGACGGATTCGGGCCGTCTGCACCGGGCGCTATAAACGGCTGCTGCATGTTCTGCCAGGCTGCGAAGCAAGGCTCGCAAAGAATCTGTCCATTGCCGGCATTACGCACGCAGGCCGCGCAGAGCGCCTTGCCGCAGTTCTGGCAATAGGCCGTCGCACCCACTCCTTGATGATTTACGCAGTCCATACTGTGCTCCCTTCCCGTATTGCCAGTTCGAACTCGGGTTCTCCGGCAACAAATCCAAGTTGCTGGAGTGCAGAGCCGCCAGGATGCGCGGGCCCGGATCCCAAGCGACAGATCTGTGTCACTTGGGTGGTGGACTGTTCGTGAAGCGTAACGGAAGTTTCAAGATAATCTGAGTCCCTCAATGATGGTGCCCCGGATTGCTGGGGTGGATCGACGCGGGACCCGCCGTCTTTCCGATTAGGGTTTTGTTTTGACTCCCCCGGCGTCGCCGGCTGAGTCTGTTTTTGCTGCTGTTGTTGCTCCTGAGTTTGCGCGTTGCGGCGTATCTCCTGCATCCGCGACTGAACTTCGTACACCAGCCTCAGGTGATCGTAGTAGCGAATAATCGGCGTTGAGGCCATCGTTAACCTGCGCTCCATGAAAGAACGCACCGCCGTCGGCCGCAGATTCGAAATCCGCAAGTTTGCCAGCTTGACGCCTGTCATGTTCAGCGTCAGCGCGATCGAGAAGAAAGCCATCGCCGCCGTCATCAGCAGCCGCGGCTCCGCAAAGCGGCGAACCCGCCCGACCATTCCGGGCCGCTGCCACGCCGGAATCGCCATCGGTATAACATTGCCCAGCCGTCGCCAGCTTGTAGTCTGAAATGTGTCCCGGACCGGTCTGCGCCAGGATCTTATCCAGCAGACCCTCCGGGACCTCTGGTTCCGGGCTTAAGAACTCCAGCCATTCCCGGCCACGCCGGGCTTCCTCAAACAGTGCGGTGCATGACGGGCAGACAGCCATGTGCGAGGAGAAGGTTGCCTCATCCTCCGGCCGCAACAGCCCGTCCAGTGCGTCGGCCAGGAGAGTTTCCCAAAGCCCGCAAGCTGGAGAGTTCGGAATGTTTCCGCGGTCTGCCATCACATCACCTCCCGCTTATTACGTTCCAGCAGGCGCGCTAGTTCCGCACGGCCTCTGCTGATGCGGGATTTAACCGTCCCTTCCGGTATGCCCAGCACCTGGGCAATTTCTTTGTAATCCATATCCTGTAAATCCCTTAATATGACCGCTTCGCGAAGCTCGACCGACACCTTGGCCAGCGCCCCCTGCACCATCTTGGCCAGCTCTTTCTGCGCAGCCTTCTCATGCGGAGACGCGCCGCTAGCCTGGAGACGGTCAATCGGCCGCAACTCGTCTGTTTCGTCCCACCCTGCGTCGAGTGAGTCTGTCGAACGCTGGTTTCTTGTACGACGGAAATTGTCGACCAGCAGGTTACGGGTCATGGTCGTGATCCACACCTGCAGACTGCCCCTGGCGGTGTCGAAACTGGCTAAATTGGAATAGATCTTTAGAAAGACGTCCTGCGTAAGGTCTTCGGCATCAGCGGAATTGTTCGTAAAACGATAGCAGAGCCCGTAGACACGGCGATGGTGGGTACGAACTAGTTCGGCCCATGCTCCAGAATCCCCGTCCATGCAGCGGCGGACAATTTCGGACCAGTCGATCTCCAGCGGTCTCACCTCCCCGCTTGTCAAGCGGGTGTCCGGCGTCATTGGTCTGGCTTCCTGACCGTGGCTCACTGGCTTCCGCGGCGCACCGGCATCCCGGGGCTCCAGCCTGCGCCGTATAGGCGCCTTTGGCGCCACCAGCCCTGCCACGCTCCAGCTTAATGTACCCGCACAAGCCATGGAGGCCTATACGCATCATTTTGTTACGCGGTTCCCGACTCGGCAATTGTGCCTTCAAAAGCACGCCAAAAGAAACACCCCGAAGCAGTTTATCGCCGAAAATAACGCCAATTATCTCAAGCGCACCATGATTTCCCCAGTTTGCCGCGAGATATAACGGCTTTGCATGAGGGCACTGCACCGCTAGCGGCCCGTAAGCCCAAGACAGCAGATCTGTTCAGCGACACGGCTTCACCCTACCGGTATGCGCATGAAACTAAATGGGTTCCGGCTGTCGCTTTCGAGTGAATCCGGTTCGAGGCGAACGAGGCCCCTCTTTTGTATTGTGCAGGGGAAGTGTGCAGGAGCAGCTGAAAAATGTGGCTGCCTCGGCCTGCTAACGAACGCCGATCCCGCGAAAGGCTCACCAAAGTCTTGCTATGCAGAGACCTTCTCGGAGACAGCAAAGCGGACGGGGGCAGCGGGGCGGCCCGAGACTGCGGTTTCCGCGTCTTTGATTCGGCGGAGGAGAATGCCGCGGAGCCTGCCGGCGGCATCGTTATCAAGGCCCAGGTGCGAGTACTCTTCCATTACGTCAAGCGCGTAGCGAAGTTCGGTCACGAGCTCAGGATTCGGTCGGGAATTCATGATAATCGCTATTCTACTCCACGCAGACGCGCTCGGTAATTATCGATTTACTTAGGCGATTTTGATGCTCTGAGTACAGCCTGCGGTCCTAGTCGGCTACATTTGCCGTCTTTTCAGCGCGTCCAAATGTGGTTAGCACTCCCCAAATGGTCACAAAACTTCCATTACCTTTTTGACTTCAAATGGTTCCTCTCTCGCCATTGCTTGCGGAGATCCAAACCACTAGCGTGAGACAAATCCAGAAATCGAAATGGGGGCCAGGAAATGAACGAGTTGATGTTCAAGATCTACGCTACGATCCATAGTCTGATGCACCACGAAGAAGGCCAGGACCTAGTCGAGTATTCTCTCACTTTCACCATGATTGCCTTGGGATGTGTATCGTCCATGAGCTACGTGGCAAGCGGGATCGGCAGTGTCTTTAGCGACGTCAGCCAGACCCTGACTACCAATATGTAGAAACTTGCCTCTCTCCGCTCCCCCGGGAGGCAAGATCATCCCGACCACCCCATGTGTAACAGCGCTGATGGTCGGGTAGTTTCGTTGGCTATTTCTTCGTCTAGCTCATTATGTTCGGCAATTCCTCGGCGACCTCGGGCTTGGTTCGCCGCAGGTCGGGCAGGCCTCGCCCCCCGCCGGAATGTTCAGCCAAAACCCGCTAACCACATCCGAAACGGCCCTCACGCATGCGAAGAGCTTCTTCGCCGTCACCCTCTTTCCCGTGGGATTGGTGCTGATCCCGGCCAGTAACACGATACCGGGGTTCGCGGCCCGGGCCTGTTCCGACGCCCTTCGCGCACATACGACTGGAATTCGTGCATGTCGAGTTCTGCACCCTGTGCCTGAATCTCATATACGTCTGCACACTTCGCCACGCTGCCCGCAATCTTCGCGCGCAAAAACCGATCGAAGCGATCCGGCCCTCCCCCGACAAGGTCAGCCGCCGGCGCAACGATCAGCAACCGATGGTGCGCATGCACGATTGCTGCGATTTTGCAGGCGTACTCGCCGGGGTTTCGCCGTTCCTCATCCGGCGTGAATTGCCACTTCTCTGGGTCATACATCACCGCACCGACACCCTCGTCGCAGCAGCTCTCCAGCACGGTTGCGCTTCGAATGGAGACGGTTCCGATCGAGTTTCACTGCGAATACGGCTGGGCCTTCAGCTTCCCCACCATAAACGTGCATGGAGTTCCGAAGTATCGCTGTTGTTGCTCCATTGGAATTGCTGAGACCGCGTGATGCAATGTCCCGGCGTTCACGATCGATCGCACGCCGAGTGCGCCGTCAGCTTGGCAGCACGGCAAAACTCGCGGAGCAACAGAAGAGGACTGCGCATTTGCGTGACCCGCATAGTGAGCAAGCACCGCGATGAACCAAAAGGCGAGGCAACAAGGGAGATACGACCCAAGTCGAAACAATTTCATCGCAATCATTATGCACTGAAGATTTGGAGTCTCGAGATGCAAGAGAAATCATGGGGTCCGGTCTCACAAATTCCATTCTGTAACCGCAATGCAATAATGCCGCAATCAAATTGTCACATTTGATTGTTACGGTTTAGACAATTTCCATCCGTGCCGTAGGTTCCTTTTCCTTCGCAGGGAAGCAACACTTTCGAGTCTTGCCCCAAATCACTCAGTCTGTTTTCAACTTTGGAGGAATATTGTGATGCACTCTTCATCGAGCGGACGCAAACGTCTGTTGCAATTCGCTCTGTCGTTTCTTGTATTGTTATTCGGCACTTTGACGCACGCGCAGGGCGCAAGTGCAAAGCTCAGCGGAACAGTGGTCGACGGGCAAGGAAAAGCCGTAGCCAACGCCCTGGTCACGGTCAGAGGTGAAGGCATATCGAAAACCACCCGGGCAGATGCCAATGGCTCCTATTCATTCGATGGCCTTCCTGCCGGGACCTACGTTGTGGAAGCGACTGCTTCCGGCTTTTCATCCGCGACAAAAGGCGGCGTATCGCTTGCGGCAGGCCAATCCCAGCAAATCGATCCGCTGCCTCTGACCATCGCGTCGGTCGCAGAGCAGATCACAGTCAACGCTGGCATTGACTCTATCGCGGCCGAAACGGCGCCCAGTGGGGGCTTCGTCGAGGAGCGCTCGGCGCAGTCACTCATCTCAGACACTTACGTTGAGAACTTCACATCGCCCATCGCCGACTTCGGCGAAATTGTGCAGATCGTTCCCGGCACGTTCACCACCAGTAGCGACGGAGTCGGACTCGGCCAAAGCAAAACTTCGTTCCGCGGCTTCCCTGACGGCGACTTCGACATCGATTTCGACGGCATTCCGTTCTACGATACCAACACTCCGACACATCACTCATGGGCATTCTTCCCGGCACAGTGGATCGGTGGCGTCGATTTCGACCGCAGCCCCGGATCGGCTTCCACCATCGGGCCTACTCCATTCGGCGGATCGATTCACCTGCTCTCCAAGCCCGTCGGCAATGAGCAGGACATTCGCGGCACGGCATCTTACGGGACATGGAATACCAAACTCTTCGACGGCGCCTACAACTCCGGCAGCTTCGGATTCTTCGGCGGACAGAAGAGGTCCAACCTGTTCGTCGACGTCCATCACATGACGTCTGATGGCTACCAGACCTTCAACTACAACACGCGCAACGCCGGCTCGCTGTTGTACCAGTATTCCTTCTCGCCCCGGACCGTGCTTACCGGGTTCAGCGGCGTCATCTGGCTCGACGCCAACACCTACGGCTTGAATCCGACACGCTGCCAGACGCTAGGACTGTCGACTGCCAATCCGCCTCTCTACACCTGCACAGGCTCCAACTCTGCCTTCATCGGCGCCGGTATCAACTTCATGATGACCAACAACGCCGACCCGGTGAACTGGCTCGACTACCAGTACAACAACTACCACGTGCCTACAGACTTCGAATACGTCGGCCTGAAGACCGAACTCGGTCACGGCTGGTCAATGGAAGTGAAACCCTATACCTACGACTACGACAATGCAGAGCTCTTCACAAACGCCACTCCGATCACCGAGGCCACTACGGTCAACGGATCGACAACCTACAATGGTGTGACCATCGCTCCCTGCAATGTACAGGTCAAGGGTAAGCTTCCCTGCGGTGTCGACAAGTACAACAGCTATCGCAAGTATGGCGAGACCTCTGTGTTGTCGCAGGCTTCGAGCCTAGGTGTCTTCCGCGCTGGCATGTGGTATGAAAGAGCACGCACCGACCGTCACCAGTACCCCAGCGATCCGTTGAACAACTGGGCCGACCAGGCTCTGCCGAATTTCGCCGAGCAGTTCTGGACCAACTCTTATCAGCCGTATGCCGAGTTCGAGTACCATGCGACTCCGAAGCTCAATATCACGGCGGGAACAAAGTTCGCGGGCTACACATTCGACGTGCTTCACCACGCCGATGATGGCAAGACGGTGGGTAACCTCTGCCCCCTTGGACAAACCAGCGGCTGCCCGACGACTGCCACCGACACCGGCACCTTCACTGCATGGCTGCCCTCCCTTGATTTCAACTACCGCATCCACCCCAACTTCTCGGTCTACGCGCAGGGCTCGACTGGCAGCATCGTACCGCCCAGCAGCGTTTACGACTATAACCACACGCCTTCTGCGTCTGTTCCGCATCCCGGCCTCCTGACCCCGCCTAAGCAGCAGAAGTCGACCACCTACCAGGCGGGCATGGTAATGAAGCTGCAACGCTTCACGCTCGACGCCGACGCGTACCGCGTTCGCTTCCAGAACAGCTACAGTAGCCTGATCGACCCCACAACGTCGGAGACAGTCAATTTTCTGCAGCCGAGTTCCATCACGCAAGGTGTCGAATTCGAGACCACTGCGGTGCTGAGACGCGGCCTCAATCTTTATCTCAATGCGACGGCTGCGAATGCTTACTATGTGGGTAAGTTAAATGTGGGAACCACCGCATCGCCGTTCTACGTCGAGGCGCCGAGCGGTCTCTGGGTGCAACAGACTCCTGCCGATACTGAAATGCAAGGCATCACGTATCAAGGCAAGGGCCTGGACCTGGGTTTCTTTAACAAGCGTGTCGGTGAACAGCGCGTAGACGGCGGCGCTTATCACAACCAGGCCATCATCAACCCGTTCACCACGACGGATGCGTACGTAAACTACACGGTGCGGAACCACTCGATCTTCGACCAGACGAAGGTCCGGCTGAGCGCCAACAATCTGCTCGACGAACACAACATCACCGCTCTCACCCTCGCGGGAACTCCATCCGCCAACAAAATCTCCGGGACAAGCTACGTCGATCCCTTCAACCAGACCACACCCATCAGCGGGAGTGACAACCCTACTTTCATCGCGGGTCGGAGCTTCATGTTGTCTGTCACGTTCGGCTTCGCTCCGGGAGAGCGCAAATAGACCAATACTGAGCAAGCTGTCGCATCAAACTGAGGCCGCTCCCATGAAGAAAGGAGCGGCCTTTTTGTCAGGCCGCGTTGCGCGCGGGCCCCTTCAGTTGCGGCTCAGTATCGGTCGCCAAACTCCGGTTCGACCGGATTCTCGAAGAGAGAAGCATCGCGGGTCACAATCGTCAATCCCGACGGCGTAACGAAAGTAGCGGCGCTTATCTTCCACGGGATCGTAGCCGATGACCGTGCCCTCCGGAATGTGTACATCGCGATCGATAATTGCGCGGCGAATGCGGCAGTGCCGCCCAATATTGACGTGCGAGAAGATGATGCTCGAGTCGACTTCAGAGTACGAGTTGACGCGCACATCCTGTGATAGCACGGAATTCGAAACCGAAGCTCCCGAGATGATCACACCGGCGGTGATCACCGAATTCATGGCCATGCCGGTACGGCCCGGCTCGCCAAAGACGAACTTCGCCGGTGGATACTGGCGCACCCGGGTGCGGATCGGCCAGCTCTTGTCGTAGAGGTTAAAAACCGGCGAGACAGAACAGAGGTCCATGTTGGCTTCGTAATAGGAGTCGAGCGTGCCCACATCGCGCCAGTAGAGCGCCGTCTGTTTGTTCTCGTCGACGAAGCTGTAGGCCATCATTTTTCTCTTGCCCAACAGGTTCGGCAGGATGTTGTGCCCGAAGTCGTGCTTCGAATTGGGATCTTCAGCGTCGGCGATGAGCGCCTTCAACAGGATCTCGGTGTTGAAGATGTAAACGCCCATCGAAGCCTCAACCTTGTCCGGGTTAAAAGGCGACCGAAAAGTCGTGGATGCGGGCTTTTCAAGGAAACCCTGAATCTCGCCGCTCGCTCCCACATCGACCACGCCGAAGCGCGCCACTTCGTCCGAACCAACCGGAAGGGTGGCGAGAGTAACCTCGGCCTTCGCCTCCCTGTGGTACTCAAGCATGCGGCTATAGTCCATCTTGTAGATATGGTCGCCGCTCAGGATGATCATGTGTTTCGGCTGCTCGCTACCGATGGAGTAAATGTTTTGATACACCGCGTCGGCTGTTCCCATGTACCAGTTGGTGCCGGTGCGCTGCATGGGTGGCAGCAGTTCGAAGAACTCGCCCAGTTCCTGCGCCACGATGCCCGTCCAGCCTTCACGGATATGCCGGTTCAGTGATAGCGCCTTGTATTGAGTAAGGATGAAAACCCTGCGCAAACCCGAGTTGATGCAGTTCGAGAGCGTAACGTCGATGATTCGGTAGTGCCCGCCAAAGGGCACGGCTGGTTTGGCGCGGTCGCGGGTAAGCGGAAAAAGCCGTTCGCCGGCTCCGCCCGCAAGCAAAACACCCAAAGTGTCTTTCATGTCCGTATGAGCCTGCCTTGTCGCGTTGTCTTTCCGGAGCGTTGCTCAGCGCGAAACCAATATGCCGTTATCCGGTACGGCAGTTTTCAGAGAAGGATTTCTCAAATCCGCCTCTGAACGGCGAAGAATACCACAGAGAGATAACACGTGCAGCAGGCCCGTGTTACACACCATTAGCAGGAGGTAAATACCAAGGGTCAGAAACACCGCAACATCGGCGCTTTCCTCGGAAAGCTCGACCTGGAATCGCTTCGGGCAGCCTTCAGTTATTCAGCTCAGTTATCTGCGTTTCGCTTTGAACCGGTACATCACGCCGACCGAGATGGCAAAATTCACATCGGTCTGTGTGATCATTGTCCCGTAATTGATGCCATAGCGGGTGATGACCGCATCCGGTGTAATGCGGAATACCCACTGTGGAGAACGGTTCAAGTCAATGTGCCCGCCGATGATTGCGGCAGGAGCAACCTGGTCGTTATAAAAGCCGACAATTGCCGGAGATTGTCCGCGCAGGTCCTGTTCGAAATTCCCGTAAACCCCGCCAAACATCGCATGAGCAATCAGCGCGCCATGCTTGTTGTGCGGTCCAAGCCATTCCGGCCCGGCCACGAAGAAGTACTGCGCAACAAAAGGACCCTGGATGTTCTCCGTCTGGCCAGCGGGGCTAACGAAAGCATTTGGCGCCGCGCCGCTGGTGCCCCAATAGCTGCGGCCGCTGCCTTCCACACCCCAGTGTCGGCTGAACCAGTAGGATCCTGACAGGTTCAGCCCGCCCAGGTTCGATCCCTGCAGCAGGTTCGGACCAGCCTTCATATGGTCGTACGCCATTCCCAGCGAAACATCGTACTTGTTGTCGTACTTCACATTGGCCAGCGGGTCCACGACGATGTAGGTGCCGTTGCCGGTGGGTTGCGACGAGGTGCTTTGAGCGGCAGGCTGCACCTGGGCGTAGGCGCGCGAAGTGGAGGCAAGCAGACCGAGGACAAGGACCGCCGAACACAATGAAAACTTTACTGGAAGACGCATCAACACAAAGCTTACAGGACCATACCTTGGAGGGACAATGATCGGAACTGGCTGTTAGACGTCGGGCAGAAGGCTTAGCTAGCGACTTTTCTTCAATTGCTCAAGTCTCGCAACGCTCCGCCCAGCTGGCGTAGACCAGGTAACGCATCGTCTTCAGGATCTCGATCGCCGAATCTGTCCCCGAGCCCGATGCTCCCGGTTGCAGCGGCGGCGCAGCACGCAGTCGCCAATCGAGGGATGTGTTGCCGAAGATCATGCCCGCACGCGGCAACTGGTAACCGCCAGTCACAATTTCGGCCGAGTGCCATCCGTGCGCCTGCATAATACGGGCCGAGTTGCACGCGTTCTGGATCGTGTCCATGGCCTTGGTCTCGACAAAGATGGCCGAGGGCGGAATGCCTTGCGCCGCGGCGGTGCCAGCCATCACATCCGCCTCCACAAACTGGTTATGCGCCGGGCCCCCGGTAAAGAGGATGCGGGGTGCGACGCCGCGCTCGTACTCACGCACTGCTTCCGTGACGCGCGCCTGTTGCTTCGGCGTCGGATTGCCGTCCGCATCGGCCGGTGTGCCGAGCACAAGAATGGCGTCGAAGTGATCGCGGCTGGTGTTTCCGGTAGGCGCAAGTCGACGCTCAATCACTGTCCAGCCGGCCAGAATGACGACAAGCAAAAACGCCGCCAGTGACGCGCGCACGATCCAGCGCTTCCTGCCGAGCTCGATTGGCTTATAGCGATGACGAGGCCGGCGAGTGGGTGCGCGACGGCCTGCCTGGCGGGTTGAAGATGCGATGGGCACACCGGGCTCCCTTCTTCCACTCTACGAGGGAAAGCTCAGCGGCAAAGGCACGAAGGTATTAACTGAATTGGGACGTTGCTCAAGCCCACAGCATCTAGCCTAGATCCGCCGGACGGTCCCACGACGACCAGACAATCTCGCTCAGCGGCTTGCGACTTCGCGGCGATTGCTCCTGCCCCTGATGCTGCTCGCCAAGGGTCGAAGGATCGCCCTGGTAGCCCAGAGCCATCACAGACCCGATGGCGTAAACTTCTGGAATCGCAAAGGTTGCGCGGGCCTTTGCTTGATCGAAACCCGCCATCTGGTGGGTGGCGATTCCCATAGAGGCAGCTTGCAGCGTGATAAAGCCATCCGCCGCTCCGAGATCGTGGACACCGTAGTTATTCGGCGAGTCGTTGTGGCTGAAGCGGGTCTTGGCAACTCCCAGGATCAACACAGGAGCATTGAGCGCCCAGGCCTGATTGGCGGGGACAAGCGTGTCGGCGATCTTCTTGTAGGTCTCGGAGTTACGACGTCCGACAATGAACCGCCACGGCTGCTCATTGAACGAAGAGGGGGCCCAGCGGGCAGCCTCAAAAATGGTTCTCAAGTCAACCAGACTGATGTCGCGATCGACAAAGGCGCGGGGACTCCAGCGCTCCAAAATGACGGGTAGCACCCCTTCCGTCGAGGGCTGAGCATGCTTCATCTTGTGGACTTCGCTGGCCGTAAGGGTCATCGATCTCTTCTCCTGCTAAATCCCGGTGCTATCTCGGATGCGTGCACAAGGCGAAGGTTGCGCATTGTTTACCTCAAAGTAGCTGAGCACTATTCATTTGTGATCCGAATCCGGCCAGGGCAATTCGACACCGGACTGCGGTACGCAGAATGACTCTCGCTCATAATCCATTCACATTTCTTTGGGATACTTGATGTAGATCTGACACCTCCAGTCCCAAGAGCAGGACCATCTTTTCGCGGTTGAGTTTCGCCGAGTTTAGGGAGAAATCCGGGGGACAGATTCGATCGAGCATGAGACACAATGCCGGCGCACGCATGGCAGCAGTCGATCGCGAATTGAACCAATCTTTCTTGGAGGAAATATGACCAGTTCCATCTTGAACCGCCGTACTATCTTTGCGGTTCTTCTGTCCCTGTTTAGTTTTGTCCCATCGGCGCGGGCTCAGTCCGCTGTCGACGGCGCAGTTGGCGGCAGCGTGCTGGACAGCACCGGCGCGGCCGTACCCAACGCCTCGATCACGGTGCGCAACACCGGCACCAACGCCGAACAAAGGGCCGTTACCGACCCTTCCGGCTACTTCCGCATCATTCACCTGCAGCCGGCCGCCTATCAAGTCACGATCACCGCTTCGGGCTTCGACACCTACGATGCCAAGGGCGTTATCGTGCAAGTCGGATCGCTTACCAACGTTGAAGCTCACCTCAAGGTTGGCAGCTCAGCTCAAACCGTCGAGGTCACCGGCGATGCGCCTCTCGTGAACACTTCTACGCCCGACTTTGCCGGCGTCGTCGACCAGGTGCCGCTGCACGACCTGCCCGAAAATAACTACCGCTGGTCGGCCTTCGCGCTGCTCACTCCCGGCGTGGTGAACGACAGCAACGGCTACGGCCTGCTCAGCTTCCGCGGACAGAGCACATTGCTCAACAACGTCACCATCGACGGAACCGACGACAACCAGGCGTACTTCTCAGAAGAACGCGGACGCACGCGCGCTGGCTACTCGACCATCAAGGCCGCCGTACAGGAGTTCCAGGTCAACACCTCGAACTATTCTGTGGAGTATGGCCGCTCCGCTGGTGGCATCGTCAACTCCATCACCAAGAGTGGCTCAAACGGCTTGCACGGCGAAGGCTACTACTACGATCGCGACAGCGCGTGGGCTGCGCAAAACACCTATGTCACGCACCCGATTCAGGTCTCAACCAACCCAATCACTTATTCGGTCGTTCCCTTCAAGCCAACCGATCTGCGACGCCAGTATGGCTTCGGCGTAGGCGGTCCGATCTTGCGTGACAAGCTCTTCTTCTTTCTTGCTGCGGACCGTTTCTATCACGACTTTCCCGCTGCGGCCACCATCACAGGCACCAGCGCCAACGCCAACTTCTACGGAATCACCGGCAGCTATGCGCAGTCGCAGATTGCCCAGATCGTCAAGAACACTGGCCTCACAACCTCGGCCGCAACAACGGTGTATGACAACGGCATCACCGGACTGACTTCCATGCTCGGCACTGTTCCGCGCATCGGCGAACAGGTGATCTACTTCCCCAAGATCGACTGGCAAGTGAACCAGAAGAACCATGCTTCGGTTGAAGCCAACCAAATGCGCTGGTCCTCCCCGGCAGGCATTCAGACCAGCCCGGCCGTCGCCTACGGCATGTCCAGCTTTGGCAACGACTACGTCCGCGACAACTGGATCGTCGGCAAGCTCGACAGCTTCCTGACAAACAATCTGAGCAACGAAGCCCGCTTCATGTATGGCCGCGACTTCGAATTCGAATTCAACCAGACTCCCACATCCTACGAGCAGACCAACCTCGTCAACACACCCAGCGGGTACGTGAATCCCCTCGGGCTGCCGGCCAACGTCTATCTCAGCGGCTTCTTCCAGTTCGGCACACCGCAGTTCCTCAATCGCGCCGCGCTACCGGACGAGCGCCGTTACCAAATTGCTGACACCGTCGTTTGGGTCCACGGCAATCACACCTTCAAGTTCGGCGAAGACTACGTTCACACCAACGACCTGATCTCCAACCTCTATAACCAGTACGGCGGATTCACCTACAGCGGCAACACCCCGCTTGGCAACTACCTCTCTGACCTCTACCTGTCACAGAATCCAGTGGCGGGCAAGACCGCAGAAAACTACACCTACTTCAACCAGGGCGTGGGAGCAGCTGGACTCGACTTCACCACCGGTGACTATGCGCTCTTTGCACAGGACGAATGGAAGGTGAGCCCGCGCCTGAGTCTCACCATGGGCGTGCGCTGGGAGTACGAGGATTTCCCCAACCAGCAGCTGCCGAACTCGCTGCTGCTGCAGACTGTCAGCCTGCCCGACCACAAAAACAACTTCGGCCCGCGCGTCGGCTTTGCGTATGACGTCTACGGCGGCGGCAAGACGATTCTCCGCGGCGGCTACGGCATGTTCTATGCCCGCGCCATCAACTCAACCCTCTATCAGGCGCTGATCGGCACCGGCGTCTCTGCTGGGCAGGTCAACCCCTCCATCAATCCCGGCACGAACTGTTCACCACATTTCCCGCAGATCATCCCGTCGGGATCCTACGCAAGCTGTCTCCAGGGCTCCAACGCGACATCCTATTACCTCGACCCGAACTTCAAGATTCCCGAGATTCACCAGGCCGACCTCTCGATCGAACAACTAATCAACAAGAACGATGTCTTCAACCTTTCGTGGCTCGGATCATGGGGCCGACGCCTGCCCGACTTTGTCGATACCAACCTGCCCACGCCAACGCCCGTGACACTTACGGTCGCAGGCCCCGGACCGTTGGCAGTCGGAAGCACGGTGACCGCAAACGCTTATCTCAACCATCGCCCCAACTCCAACTTCAGCTCTATCACCGATATCTTCAGCGGAGTTACCTCGAACTATGAAGCGCTGGTGGCGGAGTTCAAGCATCGCATGTCAAACCACGTCTCGTTCAACGCCAACTACACCTGGTCGCATGCACTGGACTTCGGCGAAAACAACACCACCGGCGCCAGCGCGACCGCTCTGCTCGATCCGAGCAACATCAAGCTCGACTACGGCAACTCCAACCAGAACGTGCCGAATCGCCTCACCATTTACGCCGTTGCGGATTCACCGTGGCACGTGAACGGACCGCTCGGCTATCTGCTGAACGACTTCGAACTCGCGCCCGACTTCCAGACGCAGAGCGGTCTGCCCTACTCGGTCGGTATCAGCGGATCGTCCGCGAAGCTGTATCCCACCGGATCGACAACGCAGCAGTCGATCATCAGCACAAGCTCCTTCAATGGCAGCGGAGGCGCTAACCGCATTCCCGGTCTCAATCGCAACGACTACCAGTACCCCAAGACTTGGTTCGTAGATCTGCGCGCCTCCAAGAAGCTCGTCGTGCGCGAGCATTACAACCTGGAGTTCCTGGCCGAGGCCTTCAACCTGACCAACCATCAGAACGTGACTGGCGTTGGTACCACAGCCTACACCATCTCGGAAAACACCACCACCCACACCAACAACCTGGTGCAGTACACGTCCACACCGTTCGGTGGAATCACCAGCACCGACAACAGCAACTTCGCCTTCAACATCCGCCAGTTGCAGATGGCCGTCCGCTTCACGTTCTAACTTGCAGTCAGCTTCATCTAAGCCGCGACGCCCCAGGCGTCGCGGTTTTGTTTTGCGCACGATTCGACTCCGGGGATGACTCCGCAAGTGAAAGCCACGCAATGAGCGCGGCAAGCTTTTCATCCTGCGTCCACGGAGGACCGAGTCCTATTCCAAGCTCAGTCAACCGGCGCCTGATCTTCTCCGGCTGCAGTCGAAGAGCACCAACGGACACGTCAAACAGTGCGCTCTCTCTGACGGTGAATGTTGCTAAACCACAGCTCTCGCTTGCGTGCAATAGTGCATTGCGGAAGAGCTCCCCGTCAGCCGTGTGAATCAATGCATGGGAATCCAGAATCTGCGGCAGACTCGGCAGCGGTCTGCCTGAGGCGAGAAGCAGACCGCAGCACCTGACCTCGTAGCCTTGTACCAGCAGATTCTTTTGCACTGAAAGGATGGCCTTGTAAGCAAGCCCCCGAGCCTCGGTCCGTATGCGCGAGACAATGCCTTGCGCTTCAGCCCTCGGCGCTTTCTCTGCTGTGTGATACGGCTGACGAAACTCAAAGGTGAAAGTCTTGACCAAATGAGGACGCTGCCGTAAAAGAACCATAGGGGAGCGCTCCTCGAGCGCAATCGCCACCAGCGAAGTCCAGCCGGAGTGGGCACGGAAACCAAGGGCCGCCTGGTTCATAAAGACTCCCGCCAGAATAAGTCAAGCCCGCGTTACGGATAAATCCGGTGAAGCGTCCGCGCAAACGGAATCGTCTCCCGCACGTGATCGAGCGCACATACCCACGCCACCACGCGCTCGATACCCATCCCGAATCCTGCGTGCGGCACCGATCCGTATCGACGCAGGTCCAGATACCACTGGAACGCTTCCATCGGCAGCTTGTGGTGCTCGATGCGGCTCTTCAGCAGCTCGTAGCTCGACACGCGCTGCGACCCGCCGATCACTTCGCCATAGCCCTCGGGCGCCAGCACATCCACGCAGAGCGCAAAGTTCGCGTCCTTCGGGTCCGGCTCCATGTAGAACGCCTTCACCGCCGCGGGATAACGATGCACCATCACCGGCCGGTCAAACTGCGAACTGAGCCACGTCTCATCCGGCGAGCCGAAGTCGTTGCCGTATTCAAATGGCTGCTCAAGCAACCCCTTCGCGTGCGCCTCGTTCAGCATCTTCGCCGCTTCGTCATAACGCAAGCGCGGAAACGGCGGCACGATGTTCTTGAGCTTCTCAGGATCGCGCCCAATCACCTGCAGCTCCGGCGCACGATTCTTCACCACGCTCTGCACAATGTGTGAAAGGTAGTTCTCCGCCAGCTCCATCAGCCCATCGAGATCGCAATAAGCAACCTCCGGCTCCACCATCCAGAATTCTGTCAGGTGGCGACGCGTCTTCGATTTTTCCGCACGGAAGGTCGGCCCGAAGCTGTACACCTTGCCCAGCGCCAATGCTGTCGACTCGATATAGAGCTGGCCAGACTGTGTAAGGAACGCCGGATCGCCAAAGTAGTCCACTGGAAACAGTGTCGACGTGCCCTCGCAAGCCGCCGGCGTCAGGATCGGCGGATCAGTCCGGATAAATCCGTTGTTGTCAAAATATTCCGCAGCCGCCCGCATGATTTCCGCCCGGATGCGCAGAATCGCCGATTGCCGCGGCGACCGCACCCACAGATGGCGATGCTCCATCAGAAAATCGACGCCGTGTTCCTTCAACGTGATCGGATAAGGATCCGACTCCGGCACGCGCTGGATCACCTCGATGTCCTCGACATCCAGCTCGAACCCGCCAGGAGCACGCTTGTCCGCGCGCACCTTGCCGGTCACGATGACCGACGACTCCTGCGTCAAGCCCTTCAGTGCCTCGAACACCTCAGACGGCACGCTCTTCACGTGCGCCACACCTTGCACTGTTCCTGTCCCGTCGCGAAAGATGGGGAACAGCAGCTTTCCCGATTCGCGGGAGTTGTAGAGCCAGCCCTTCAAAATGACAGACCGGCCTTCGAATTTACCCAGGGTCGCAATCGTAGCCACAGGCGCTGCGGCCTTTGGCGTTTCAGCAGCAGTAACGGCAGGAGCTGTTTCTTCGGGCATAGCTCAACTCTCTTGGGTGCCCCATCCATTTCGCGCTTTTGTGAAATGGGTGGGAAATTACTCCGTCGCACGAGGCTCGGTTTCTTCCCAGAGCGAGCGGCAGTGGACTTCTTAGGATAACGCGCGCTGTCTCCGCCGCGAGTGACCGCCACGACATTACCCTCGCCGCATCCTACCCCCTTGATTTATCGTCCATAGCGTATGGCTACCAATCCCAAGCCCCAGCCAGTCGTCAACAATCAGCCCCACCCCACGCCCGAGGCCGAAGAAGTCTTCCGCCGCTGGATCCGCTTCCTTGATGAGGAGTTCTACCGCCATCGCTCCCCCGAGCGCCGCGCTGAAATCGTCCGCGACCAGCTCTACCAGCTTTATCTGGGCCGGCCCCACGGCGGGAAACCCAACGTCACGCTCTCCAGCGAATTACCCGGCAACGTGCTCAGCATGTCGCTCGACCCGGAGAACGTCACCCTCGAAGCCGAATACTTCAGTGGCATCGATGAGGCGGAATTCGCCATCCGCAAGCCGCTGCTCTGGTTCTGGAAGATGTTCGACCGCTCCCCCATCGGCCTCAACCTGTGGCTTGGAATGCGCTTCCGCTGCATGCTTGGACGCCACATCTTCGAACACATGGGTTCCGGAGTCAAGATTCACAACGGCGTCGACCTCACCTACGGCTACAAACTCTCCATCGGCGACGGCGTGGTGATCCACCAGGGCGTATTGCTTCACGACCGAGGCGGCATCACCATCGGCAAAAACGCCGTGATCGGCTCCTTCGCGCGCATCTTTTCCCACAGTTATGCGAATGAGGGCACGGATGAGGTGAAGCTCCAGCCGACGACCATCGGCGATGGCGCCCGCATCGGCAGCCACGAAATCATCATGGGCGGTACCAACATCGGCGCCGGCCAAGTGGTCGGTCACTACCCGGCATACAAGGTCTAGCGACAGTGAAACGGTGGCACGCTGCACCATGCTAACCTGAGCTTTCTAAATGCAGGGAGCGTCTGGTGCAGTCTGCCGAGTTTGCAATTGCAGTCTTCGAATTTGTCCTGCTCATCTTCTCACTGAGTGTGCACGAGTGTTCCCACGCCTGGATGGCCTCGCGGCTCGGCGACCAGACCGCACGGATGCAGGGCCGCGTGACACTGAACCCGATCTACCACATCGACGTGGTCGGTACCCTGATCATTCCCGCCATCATCATCTTCGGCCCCTTCATCGGCTTCACCCTCTTCAGCGGAATCCTGATCGGCTGGGCGAAACCAACCCCGGTCATCAGCCGCAACTTCGCCAAAATCCGCCGCGACGAGAACATGGTGACCCTGGCCGGCCCGCTGTCCAACCTTTTGCTGGCGGTGATCGCCACGTTGGTGCTTCTCATCGTCATCCACACAGTTCCGGGTGGACGCCAGATCGTGAATCTCACAGCGAGCGGCATGCTCGTGCCAGGTATTAATTCATCTGTTCAGGCAGTAGTTTTGCTCGGCATTGCCGCCGTACAGATCAACCTCGCGCTTCTCTTCTTCAACCTGTTGCCCATTCCGCCACTCGACGGAAGCCAGCTGCTCAGAAACGTGCTGCCCTACAACGCCGTGCAAACCTACGACCGCGTTCCGTTCTGGGTGAGCTGGCTGCTCATGATTTTTGTGGGCGGCTATATCATGCGCCTGCTCCTGGTCCCGGCTTTTTCGATCGTCGGTCTCGTGCTGGCCAAAGGGTAAAAGTCGGGTTCCTTCGGTGGCGCTTGCTCCCGCTACAATGGAACGAGCCTCACTTTGACCTTTCTGATCGAACTAGGGCGACCAATCCCGGCCTTATCCGGACTAGAAAACAGAATGTCTGAATCCGCAAATCCATCCTCTCGCCCGCGCGTTTTAAGTGGCATGCGCCCAACGGGCAAGCTGCACCTGGGCAACTACATGGGAGCCCTCGCCAACTGGGTCAAGCTGCAGGACAGCGGCCAGTATGAGTGCTACTTCTTCATCGCCGATTGGCACGCCCTTACAACGGACTACGCCGATCCCTCGAATATCGAGCCGAACTCCCACGAAGTCATGCTTGACTACCTCGCTGCCGGCCTCGACCCGAAGAAGACCGTCCTCTTCCAGCAGAGCCGCATCCCGCAGCACGCCGAATTGCCTCTGCTTCTAGGCATGATCACGCCGCTCGGCTGGCTCGAGCGCGTCCCCAGCTACAAGGAGATGCAGGAAAACCTGACCAGCAAGGACCTCACCACCTACGGTTTCCTCGGCTACCCGGTCCTGATGGCCTCCGACATTTTGCTCTATCAACCAAAGTATGTCCCCGTCGGCCAGGATCAGCAGGCACACGTCGAGCTCACTCGCGAAGTCGCACGCCGATTCAATAACTTCTACAAACTCAACGGCCGCGAAGTCCTTCCGGAACCGGACGTGCTGCTGACACCTTCGCCCAAGCTTCCCGGCACCGACGGCCGCAAGATGTCGAAGAGCTATGGCAACACGATTCTGATCAGCGACCCCGAGCCCGAGGTACGCCAAAAACTGAAGACCATGGTCACCGATCCTGCCCGCATCCGCCGCAAAGACCCGGGCGACCCGGACAAATGCCCAGTCGGCGATCTGCATAAGGTTTTCTCCTCGCCGGAAACGCTGGCCAAGGTCTACGAAGGCTGCCGAACCGCCGGCATCGGGTGCATCGAGTGCAAAAGCTGGGCAGCGGACGCGCTGGTGCAGATTCTGAATCCCATCCAGGAGCGACGTGCCCGTTTCACACCCAACGAGGTTGAGGATATCCTCAAGGATGGTTCCGATCGGGCGCGCGTCCGGGCTGAGCAAACCATGACCGAAGTCCGTGCGGCAATGCAATTGACTCAACCCGCAAAGTAAGCGAACGAAGCACAATCCCCCGAAGTTGAGACGTCTTTGAGCGAAGCCACAAACAATCCGGAGATCGAGCTCACCACCGATCCAGAGAAGGACCCCATCAAGGAGCCGACGCCGGCGCCAAAACCGGTCGAGGACCCCGAGCCCGGCCATCGCGGTCCAGTCAACGATCCTGAACCAGACCCCGATCCGGAGCCCGATGCGCCCCAGCCAGAGCCACCGCACGGTGACCCGCCCTTCAATGAGCCGGGCATCCACACCGCTCCTCCGCTGGTCCTCACCTCCAAGCCCGTCCCCGAAGCCAAGCCGGCCAAGCCAGCCGCACCGGCAAAGCAGAAAAAGCAGGAACAAGAGGCCGAGCAGTCGCCATTCTCGGTCACCGTGGGCCTGGTCTACGACGGCCCGCTCGACCTGCTGCTCGACCTGATCCGCAAGCAGGACATCGATATCTACGACATCCCGATTGCGAAGATCACCGCGCAGTTCCTCGCCTACGTCGATAAGCTCAAGTCAACTGACATGGATGTAGCCGGCGACTTCATCTACACCGCATCGCTGCTCATCCACATCAAGAGCAAGATGCTGCTGCCGCGCTCGCCCGCCGGTCCCGACGATGCAGCCGACGATCCGCGGCGCGAACTTGTCGAACGCCTTCTCGAGCACGAGCGCTTCAAGAACGCCGCCCAGATGCTGCAGCAAAAGCAGATGCTTGAGGCCGCGACGTGGACCAATCCCGGCCTGCGCGAATTCAAGGATGACGCCGCTGCCGAGCCGGAGATCGCCGCCGACACCGTCGATCTTGTACGCATCTTCCGCGACATCCTCGAACGCGCGCGCAAGCGCCCCACCTTCAACGTGCAGGACGATTCCATCACCGTCGGCCAGATGATTCAGTTTTTGACGCGCCGCCTCTCGATGGAAGACCGCCCGCTGGCCCTGCGCAAGTTGCTGAGCCACACCAAGTCCTCCCGCGCCCTCGTCGCAATGTTTCTCGCGCTTTTGGAATTGGTCCGTCTCCAGGCCATCCTCCTCCGGCAGGACCGGGCCTTCTCCGAGATCTTCATCAAAAAGAGCACCGGCTTCGACTCCGTGGTCAACGAAGGCCTCGCCAATGCCACCGACGAATGGCGCTAGAGGTCTTGCGCTTCGCGGTTATAACATATGTTATACTTGATGCGGAGATCGAAAATGGCTACCGCAATCAAGGTGATCGCGATCGGTAATTCCAACGGCGTCATTCTGCCCAAGGAAACGCTGGCTCGGCTGAACGTGCAGAAGGGCGATACGCTTTACCTGACTGAGGGTCCGCAGGGTATTCGACTGGTTCCCTTTGATGAGGAGTTTGCGACGCAGATGGAGGCAGCTCGTGAAGTGATGCGCGAAAATCGCGACGTCCTTCAGAGACTTGCCGAGTGAACGAACCTGTTTGGATTCGGCAAGACGTCGTTCTTGCCATGCACGAAGAAGCACTGATGCTCCATGGCGGACTCCAGGGTGTTCGCGATTTGGGCCTGCTGGAATCCTCACTCGCTCGGCCGAAGAACCTCTTTGCGTACTCCGAGGAAACGCTATCGCTCGCGCAACTCGCTGCTTGCTATGCAAAAGGAATCGTTGCGAATCATCCATTCGTCGACGGAAACAAGCGGATAGCCTTTACAGTTTCCGTAACCTTCCTCCGGCTGAACGGGCTGAAGTTGAACGCGCCCAAAGAAGAGCGCGTTCTAAAGTTCTGGGCACTCGCCGCCGGCGACATCTCTGAAGACCAGCTCTCCGAATGGTTTGCACGCAACACGGAAGCATGATTGTCGCGATCTCAGGACTTACCCGGTCCACCAGAAAAGCCATTCGGTGCAACGTTCGCAATACATCCGGTTATGTCGAAATTCGGTCATCCGCGAAACGCCACCGATTGGTTGCATTACGAAAGGCCAGGAATCTTGCGCAACCTTTTGGTTGCATAGTTCTTTTTGCTCAGTGGCCCGCTTTTTCACTCCCTCAATGGAACCTTGCTACAGCCCGGTAATTGGCGAAGAGCGGTGCAAAACACCTGAAAAACCGCTTCGCATTTTGCAAATTATCAAAATCATATAAATCAATGATTCGTTAAGGGTTTACAACCCATTCCAGTCAGTCGCTCTTCTCCCGTTCCGCCGTCCCTTCTCCGCTATCTCGTGTAGAATCAATAGTGCGGTTCCTCCTCAAGGCGCCGCACAACAAACAACTGTGGCATGAATGCAGTTGTTGGGGTTTTATGCAATTCTTCTTTGATCGTCCCTCTTGCTGCGATCTCCGATCGTTCCATTCCCATTTGAAACAAGAATTCTTAGCCGATTCCGCGTTGGCATGCTTGGCGTCGCGCCGGAAATCGTTTGTCGCAGCCGGGGAGATCTGATGGCGGCAACGACGGCAAATGCTTTATCCGGAACATCACTCCTCGACCGCAAGCTGAAGGGCGCGCCAAGCAAGAAAGGCATCTTCGCTTTTCTATCGGCGCTCGCAGCCGGCATCGTCTACATCGTCTTCCACGTAGCCCACGATCTCGACGCTGCATCCATCACCAGCTACGCGCCATACGGCCTGCTCGCACTGGCGTTGCTGATTGCTCTCGGATTTGAATTCGTCAACGGATTCCACGATACGGCCAACGCCGTCGCCACCGTTATCTATACTCACTCGCTCGAACCGAATATCGCCGTCGTGTGGTCAGGCATCTGCAACCTGGCCGGCGTGCTTCTCTCCTCCGGCACCGTGGCCTTCGCCGTCATCACCCTCCTGCCCGTCGAACTGATTCTGCAGGTAAGTTCGGGCGCGGGCTTCGCCATGGTCTTCGCGCTCCTCATTGCCGCGATCCTGTGGAACCTCGGCACATGGTGGCTCGGCCTTCCCGCCTCCAGTTCGCACACTATGGTTGGCTCCATCATCGGAGTCGGTATTGCCAACCAGCTATTGATGGCGCGCACCGGCACATCCGGCGTCGACTGGGAGCAGGCCATGAAGGTGTTGAAGGCCCTGCTGATCTCGCCGGTCATTGGATTCGTTTTCGCCGGCATGCTTATCCTGCTCGCCAAGCAGGTTGCCAAATTTCCTGAGCTCTACGAGGCGCCCAAGGACAGCACGCCGCCGCCGCTTCCCATTCGCGCCCTGATGGTGCTCACATGCACCGGCGTCAGCTTCTTCCACGGATCGAATGACGGGCAAAAAGGCATGGGCCTCATCATGCTCATACTCATCGGCACCGTGCCCACGGCCTACGCGTTGAATCATGCCGTAAGCCCGGCGCAGATGCAGGATTTCATTGCCTCATCGGAGCGCGCCGGACGCATTCTCGATCACCATGTCGATCCGAAGGGCATTCTCGGTCCCGATGCGCGTGCGACGGTAACCGACTACATCCGCACCAAACAATTACAGCCCGACACCATTCTCGCGTTGCGCGAACTCGTCGAAGACCTCGACCACGAAGTCCTGCTCTACAAGGAATTCAAAGCCGTTCCACCGCAGGATCAGGCCAACGTCCGCAATGACATGTATGTGGCCAGCGAAGCGCTCCGCCTGATGGTGAAGGCCAATAATCCGGCGTTCAACGCGGATGAGAAGGCAACTCTCAGCAGCTACAAAGAAAAGGTCGATCACGCTACCAAGTTCATCCCTTCGTGGGTCAAGGTCGCAGTGGCGCTCGCGCTCGGACTCGGCACCATGGTTGGCTGGAAGCGCGTGGTCGTCACGGTGGGCGAGCGGATAGGCAAAGATCACCTGACTTATGCGCAGGGTGCGAGCGCCGGTCTCATCGCGATGGGAACCATCTTCGCAGCCGATAAGTTCGGCCTCCCGGTGAGCACCACTCACATCCTCAGCTCCGGGGTAGCTGGAACCATGTCGGCGAACGGCAACGGTCTGCGCTTCTCCACAATTCGTAACATTGCCGCAGGCTGGGTGTTCACGCTTCCCGCAGCCGCGCTACTCTCAGGCTCGCTCTACTGGATCTTCCGCCACATCTCGTAACTTGAAATCAGGATGTTTGATTATGGCTGCGCGTCGGTGCAGCCGCCCCTCGGGTTTTCCCTCGCCCCATCTCGCGCCCTCGCAAATTCATCTCCGGTTCATCTCGCATTCACATGGCTCAGATATTCCTTGCTGCGTCTGGCGAATTCTGTTCCCCTGCGCCAAGACCAAAATCCAAAGCGCAACCTGGAGTCCATTCATGTCCGAATCGGCAACCGCTGTAGCAGCCCGGCCTCCCGCGGCTGCAGTGCTCGACAAAAAGATGCATCCGTCTCACGCAATGATCAGCGGAGCCGTCGTTCTAATTGCCCTCATCATCGGGGTCTGGTTCATCGCCACGCACATCTCCAAGGATTTCAGCGGCGTGACCATGACCAGCATCTGGCCTTACGTGCTGTTGATCATCGCCCTGCTGATCGCGCTCGGGTTTGAATTCGTCAATGGCTTCCACGACACCGCAAACGCTGTGGCGACAGTCATCTATACCCACTCGCTCGAACCAAATATCGCCGTAGTCTGGTCCGGGATGTGCAACCTTGCCGGCGTGCTCACCTCCAGTGGCACCGTTGCCTTCACCGTCATTACCTTGTTGCCGGTCGAACTCATTCTTCAGGTGAGTTCTGGCGCCGGCTTCGCCATGGTCTTCGCATTGCTCATCGCCGCCATCATCTGGAATCTGAGTACCTGGTGGCTCGGGCTTCCCGCCTCCAGTTCGCACACCATGGTCGGTTCAATTATTGGCGTGGGCCTCACCAACCAGTTGATGAATGTGCGCTCCGGTACTTCAGGAGTCGATTGGGAGCAGGCGACCAAGGTATTCAAGGTCCTGCTCATCTCGCCGATCGTCGGCTTTGGCGCGGCTGCCCTTTTATTCTTGCTTGCCAAGGCGACCATCAAGTACCCGGGCCTCTATGAGGCGCCAAAAGGAAACACCCCTCCACCATGGCCCATACGTGCCCTGCTCGTGCTCACTTGCACAGGCGTCAGCTTTTTCCACGGCTCCAACGACGGGCAAAAGGGTATGGGACTGATCATGTTGATCTTGATCGGTACGGTGCCCACTGCCTACGCGTTGAACCACGCCGTTACCCCTGCCGACGTGCAGCAATTCATCGCGGCGTCTGACAGTGCGGGCAAGGTCCTCGACGCGCATGTAGACAAGACTGGCCTGCTGGGCGCGGATGCACGCACAACCGTCACCGACTACATCCGCACTAAGCAACTGCAGCCGGATACGATTCTCGCTCTGCGCGAACTGGTGGAAGATCTCAGCCATGAAGTCGGCTTGTATAAGGAGTTCAAAGCCGTCCCCGCAAGCCAGCAGGCCAACGTGCGCAACGACATGTATGTCGCTGGCGAAGCCATCCGCCTCATGCAGAAGAATCACAATCCGGCCTTTACACCCGCCGAGAATGCCGTCATGGCGGCCTACAAGGGCAAGGTCGACAAGGCCACCAAGTTCATACCTACCTGGGTGAAGGTTGCGGTTGCGTTAGCCCTGGGCATGGGTACGATGGTCGGTTGGAAACGGATTGTGGTGACAGTCGGCGAGAAGATCGGCAAGGAACACCTAACCTACGCGCAGGGCGCCACTGCCGAACTGGTCGCGATGGCCACCATCTTTGCTGCGGATAACTTCGGCCTCCCTGTGAGTACCACACACGTGCTGAGTTCGGGCGTGGCGGGGACGATGGCTGCCAATCGCAGTGGCCTGCAAATGTCTACGCTCCGCAACATCGCTGCGGCTTGGGTGTTCACGCTTCCCGCCGCGGCACTTCTCTCCGGCACCTTGTTCTGGCTCTTCCGCCAAATCGCATAGAGTTCCTCCTTGAAGTTGCCTCGGTTTTGTTATGAGCGAAGGGCGTTCGGCACTCCCGAACGCCCCCTCTTTTTCAACTATCCCTACCCTTCTGCAACTGGGTACGCATCCGCCCCTTCCGTCCAGTACCATACAGAAGGTACTGATTGCTGCATGAGCCTGAAATCCAAGCTAGAAGCCGTTATTTACGCCGCCGAAGAGCCGGTCACCCTGACCCAGCTCGCCACCCTGTTTGGCGCCGAAGCGCTGGAATTGAAGGCGGCCGAGGAAGCCGCCGCTGCCCAGAATACCGCTGACGCCGCCGCACACTCCTCACAAGTCGACCCCTTGCAACCCCTGATGGCAGAGGGGTTGGAGTATCTCGAGCTGCGCACCGAAGATAGCCAGCTGCTGGATCAGCCGGGATTTGCCGTGCTTCCCAAAGCCGAACCCGCGTCTGAGCCGACCGTCGGCCTCGAAGAACAAACCGAGAAGCTCGCGGAAACGGTCGAATCGACGCCAGTGGATCCCGAAAAGACCGAATTTGCGGAGACTTTGCCGGCTGAATCGCCCTCCATTGACCCCGAAGCCGAAGCCAAACGTGCTGCCCGCCAGCGTGATCGCGAAATCAAGGCTGTGCTTCGTCAGCTGGTCGACGAAATCATCGTCGCCTATGCCTCCGACGATCGTGGCGTCGAGATCCGCGAAATCGCCGGTGGCTATCGCATGGCCACCAAGCCCGAGTGCCACGACGCCGTCCGCATGTTCATCAAGAGCCTTAAGCCCGCGCTCAAGCTTTCCCTGCCCGCCCTTGAAACTCTTGCCGTCATCGCCTATAAGCAGCCCGTAACAGCGCCCGAGGTCAACGAGATTCGTGGCGTTGATTCATCGGGAGTCTTCGGCTCGCTGCTGGCCCGCAAACTCATCACCACTGCAGGCCGCAAGCAGGTCATCGGCCGACCTATCCTTTACAAGACCACCAGGGAATTCCTGATGCGCTTCGGCCTTAAGGATGTCGCCGAACTGCCCTCGATGGATGAGTTCGAGAAGATGGCCAGCGAGTTGGAGGAGACCGAACCTTCAGCGGTGGACGAGGCTGACGTCGCAACCGCCGCTTATGAGGCCGAGGGTGGTGCTGAACCCCAACTGGACGAAAATGCGCCGGAAGAGCCAGACAACGATTCGCCAGCGACTGCAACAGTTGATGTCACAGTTGATGTCACACAGCCCCCGGCGGCCGAGAGCGAATCCAACGAGGAAACAGAACCGGCTGGATAGTCGGCCTTTCTCCGCACAAGCCCGCGCCTGCCGAGCCTGACCGGAAACGAAGCAGGCAGAACCGAGATATCCCATGAGCGACGATGTGCGCCCCGACCCCAACGAGCCTGAACTCGACGGCCCTGAAAACGATGCAATTGAGGCCGCTCAAGCCCAGGAAGCTGCCGCCAGCGACACCTTCGAGCAAGCGAGCAACGGCGTACCCCAAGCTCTCACCGAAGACGCCGACACCACCCGAGTAAACCCGCCGGAAACAGACGAAGACATCGAGACCATCGCCGAGCCTGAACCCCCAGCCAAGCTCGAACGCCTGCAGAAAATTCTCGCTCAGGCTGGAGTCGCCAGTCGCCGCCACGCTGAAGAACTCATCACGCAGGGCCGCGTTCAGGTCAACGGCAAAATCGTCACCGAACTCGGTACCAAGGCCGACGCCGGCCGTGACCACATCCGCGTCGACGGCAAACTGCTGCAGGGCTCCGAGCGCCTCCGTTACTACATGCTCAATAAGCCCAAGGGCTTCGTCACCACCGTGAGCGATCCCGAGGGGCGTCCCACCGTGATGCAGTTCTTCGCAAAGTCGCGCGAGCGCCTCTATCCTGTCGGCCGCCTCGACTACCTCAGCGAGGGTCTGCTGCTCGTGACAAATGACGGCGATCTTGCCAACAAACTCACCCGCGCCGCCGCTGGAGTTGAAAAAACATACCTGGTAAAAGTGAGCGGCGAGCCCACCGAGGAAGAATTGGACCAGCTACGCGAAGGCGTTGGCATCGAACGCGGAAAACCCGGATCGGGCCGCGTGCAGACCGCTCCCGCTGAGATTCGTAAGGTTCGCCAAGGTGACAACCCGTGGTATGAAGTCATCATCATCGAGGGCCGCAACCGCGAACTGCGGAAGATGTTCGAAGAGATAGGCCATCACGTCGAAAAGATTCGCCGCGTCGGCTACGGTCCGCTCGTTCTCGACCTTGAGCCCGGCAAGATGCGTGAACTCGAGCCCGAAGAGCTCGAAGATCTTCGCAAGGCTGCCGACGGCAAACTACGCAAGCCGAAAGCCAGGGACAACCGCCTCCGCAAAGCCTCGCTTGCGCAATTGCCAACACAGAGACCGAGACACAGCCTTCCACCGGCCGCTCCGCCCGCAGCCGAACGGCCGGCGTTTTCTCCACGTCGGGAATTCCCGCCCAAAAAACAATTTGGAGCAGCGCGTCCGCAAGGTCCCGAGCGCCAGGGCGGGGAAGGGTTCCGCTCCCGGCCCGAACAGCCCGCGAAAGGTCGCGCAGCATTCGGAGCTCAGAGATCTGGCCCGCCGCAATTCGGTTCGAACCGGCCAGCCTGGAAGAAAGATGACCGCCCCTCACGTCCATCGGCGCGGTTTGGGCAAGGCCCCGCTCGCTCTGGACAGGGACCGGAACGGGTCGGACCTGGGCCGACGCGTGAACATCGGCCATCCGCAGGATTTGCCTCCCATAGCCGCTCAGAAGGCGGCCGCCCCTTCGACAAAAAGCCATGGAAGAAACCCGACGATAGCCGTCCGCCATTCAAGTCTCATGCAGGACCGCGCCGCGACGAGCCAGGAACAGACGACGACTTTAAGCCTTCCAAGCCTTCGCGTCTTCGGATTGAACCAGTTGGCCCAGATCAGGGATCGACTGAGAGTCCCGTCCGGAGACCTTCAGCACGGCCCGAATCGCGTCCGGGATCGCGTTCAATAACGAGAGCAAGCGCCGATCGCCCGTCGTATCGCGGTGCCAGCGGCGGACGGCCCAGCAGCGCACGGCCCAGCGCTGGTCGCCCCAGCGGTGGTCGCGCGAGCTACGATCGGCCTCGCGCTGTCCGGCCAAACCCACGCCCCGACCGTCCAGACTTCGACCGCCCCAAGTTTGACCGCCCCAAAACCGATCGGCCAAGATCCGAGCGCCCGCAATTTGAACGGTCCTCCGGAAATCGTCCCACAGGCGGTCGCGCCCGCACCGGTGCAGGTCCATTCGGTGCCGGCAGACCCCCTCGCAGCGAATCCGACCGCTCCCGGCCATTCACAACCAGCACAGGCAAGCCCCGCGCAGGCGGCGCGCGGCCCAGCAACAAACACGGCGGGCCATCGGCGGCCGGAAAGCCGGCTTGGAAATCCAAGCCGAGCGGGGCGGGCAGACCCTCTTCAGGGGCCCGCTCAAAATCGAACTTCGGCTCCAAATCGGGCTCAGGATACAAAGGCAAAACCGCTGGCGGGCGAAAGCCGACCGGCCCCAGGCCAAACGGCAAGCCTCCGGGAAAGCGATCCGAAGGAAAGAAGCGAAGCTGATGCGAAGATACTGTTCCTTGGGTGCAGTCCCTCCGTATCGCATGCTAAATTGGTCCCGATTCAACCAGGTCTGATTCGCCCGCACCGATCTTTGCGGCGGTAAGGAAGCCCGCATGGCTAACACATTCAGTCGTGACATCCTGATCCAGACGCCCGACCCCAAGAGCGCCGCAGCCTTCTACGTCGACAACCTTGCCTTCGAAGTCACCGGCGAAGAGCCAAACATGGTCTGCCTGCAAGGCCGCCACATCAATCTCTTCATCGAGCAAGGCCCGCTGCTCGGCCCCGTTCTCGAAGTTACGGTAGATAGTGTTGAGGCCGCCAAGCGTCGTCTCCTGTCAAAAGGCTGCATCGTGGTGAAAGATGAACCAGACTTCCCGCGCTGCTATATGCGCGACCTCTACGGCCTGGTTTACAACTTGACCAGCACGTCCCCAGACTGAATCGTAGATTGTTGACGAAGTATTGGCTCACTGGTTCGCTGACCTGCTAACTCGCTGACGCGCAAAGCGCCACTAACTTGCTAAGTCATCGCCGCAATCTCGCTCTCATCAAATACGCAACCATCGAGTTGCATATTCGATGAAATCGAGCTAGTATGCAACCCTGAGGTTGCTTATGCAGTCCGATAAAATCGAAAAACGCATCGAGCTCGACGCGCCGGTCTCACGCGTCTGGCGTGCCCTCGCCGACCATCGCGAGTTTGGCCAGTGGTTCAAGGTAAAACTGGATCACCAGTTCGTCCCCGGCCAGGTCTCCCGCGGCCAGATCACCTATCCGGGCTACGAACACATCACGTGGGAGGCTCGCATCGAAAAGATGGAACCCGAACGCCTCTTTTCCTTTTATTGGCCCCACGTCCAGTCCTTCGAAAAGTCCGACAAACCTGCCGACTACTCCGACGCCCCCCGCACTCTCGTCGAATTCCGGCTTGAGCCGATTCCGGCAGGTACACTGCTCGTACTCACGGAGTCCGGGTTCGACTGCATTCCCGCCGACTGGCGCCCCGAGGCATTCCGAAGGAACGACGGCGGCTGGACCGAACAGATGAAGAATATCGAGAGCCATGTCACACAAAATCCGTAAGCGCATCACCGCCAAACCGAAGGCCCGGGCGCGCGTCTTTGCCGCGCTCGGCGACAAAACCCGCCTGGCCCTGATCGCCCGGCTTTGCTCCGGCGAACCCTGCTCCATCTCGCAACTTGCTGAAGACTCAAAGCTTACCCGCCAGGCCATTACCAAGCACCTTGGCGTCCTCGAGCGTGCCGGAATCGTTCGCAGCTCGCACGCCGGCCGCGAGCGTCTCTTCCAGTTCGATCCCGAGCCCCTCGACGGTCTCCAGGATTATTTAAGCTCCGTCTCCAGGCAGTGGGATCAGACGCTCGCACGTCTCAAATCGCACGTGGGAAAGTGAGTCCAGCTGATTCACACTCAAGGGAGAGCGTGATCGCGTGAAGAAGATTCGCCCCAATATCAAATATCGCGATGCCTGGGAAGCTTATGACCGCAGATGGGCTCTCGCATGGGCGGGCATCGCGATCTTCGCGTTGGCCTTTTTCATCACCATCGCCGGCCCTCAAGGTGAAACCAGCCCTTTTCCACTGATCGGCGCTATTCTTCTTTTTCTGGTGCTCTATCTTCGATTTATGCTGTGGCGCTGTCCCCGTTGCGGACACGTCTTCTCCATTCCAGGCTTACGCAGTTTTGCACGCGGCAGCGAGTGTCAAAGCTGTCACCTTCTCCGTTCTAAAATCTGAATTCCATCGCAATAGCGGTCGAAACAAATCCTGGGGCCCGCGCATCTGATAGGTATGAGCATAGAAAAAGCAACATTTGGAGCGGGATGTTTCTGGGGCGTGGAGGCAGCCTTCGCCGCCATCCCCGGTGTTACGGCCACCGCTGTCGGCTACGAGGGCGGTACGCTCGATAAACCCACCTACCGCGACGTTTGCACCGATCAGACCGGCCACGCCGAAGTGGTCGAGCTGGAATTCGATCCCGCAAAGGTCAGCTATGAGAAGATTTTGGACGCGTTCTTCAACCTGCACGATCCCACCACGATGAACCGCCAGGGGCCTGACTGGGGCACACAATATCGCTCCGCCATCTTCTTCCACTCCCCCGAGCAGGAAGCGCAGGCCAAAGCCAAGATTGAGCAATTGACCGCCAGCGGCCGTTTTGCGCCTAACCGAATTGTCACCAGGGTCGAGCCCGCACAAACCTTCTGGCGTGCCGAAGAATATCACCAGAAGTACCTCGAAAAACGTGGCCAAGCCAGCTGCCATATCTAATTTGAAGGGCACGGAGTCAAGCCGTGCCTGGACTTCCTTACCCCTGATCCCTGTTCTCTGATCCTTATTCCTTATCCTGCCCCAACCGCCACGCCTTGATGTATTTCCAGTGGATATAGACTGAGTGGTTGATGTGCAGGATCAGCCCTTCACGCCCATCTAGAAACCCCAGCCGGAAAAAGTAGTTATAGATAAACGTCGCCGTCGGGTTCAGCACCGCATTCGATAAAAATGCCAGCACTCCCCGGCTATCCTTGCCGCGCTGGTGCAGTAGTTGCGCGATCTCTGAGCTGTAGCGGTTCATGTGTTCGAGATAAATGCCCATCGTGGGATAGGCATAGTGGAGCATATCGCCGCGCAGCTTGCCCGTTGCTCCCCCGAATTGCGGAGTCGAGTGCGGCCCCACGCCCTCGCTCAGCCGAGCCGCCCCGCGCTTGAATAGCCGCAGCTTGTGGTCCGGATAAAAACCCCCATGCCGGATCCACTTCCCAAAATACAGATTCAGCCGCGGAATCCAATAGGCATCGAACTTCGGCTCGCTCGCCAGCAGTTCGCGAATCTCCCGCTGCAACTCCGGCGTCAGCACCTCGTCGGCATCCAGCAGCAAAACCCAGTCGCAGCCGCATAGATCGAGGGCCACATTCTTCTGCTCGCCGTGCCCACCAAACGCGTGATAGCTGGTCGTCGCCCCAAACGACTGCGCGATCTCGGTCGTCCGGTCGCGTGACCCCGAATCTACCACGATGATCTCATCGGCCCACTTCACGCTTTCCAGCGTGCGCGGAAGATTGGCCTCCTCGTTCATGGTGATCATGGCGATAGAGAGAGTCTTGCGCTGCGGAGGCATCACCCCGAAGGATAAATCACGGCTGGGCACCGAGCCGGGGACTTCGGACGCACCGCGGGGATTGCTATCAGAACCGGATCGTCACGCCCTGCTCGCACATGTCCGTCAGCACCGACAAGAGATTCGTAATGCCCAGCAACTGCCGAATCCGCGGGCCCATGTTGATCAGCACTAGGCAACTGCCCCCAGATTTCGCCGAGACGTATAGCCGCACAATCGTGCCCAGACCCATACTGTCCATCTGCTTCAAGTCGGTCAGATCCAGCACCACGCGCTTCGAGTCCGGAATAAGCTCGCGCACTTTGCAGGTGAGAACATCGCACACCCCCAGCACCAGCTTGCCCTGACACTTCACGGTAGCAACATCGCCATTGCGTTCAACATCAAGAGTCAGCAAAGGGACGGCCGCGTTTTCAGGCATTCGGTTTTCCTTGGAGAAGATTTCGGGACGGGAGACCGCGAATGGCTGGATTCTCTCATAACGATCGACCACGCGAAATCAAAAAACGCCGTCTTTGCGCAAAGCTGCACGGTCATCACAGACCTCGGCGGTCAGCAAGATCCCCGGGCGTTCGCAACGGAAGATGATAGCGCGGATCCACTGGAACGGGATTGATCCGATGACCCAGAGCACATGTCAGTTCATCCCATAACCATTCCGCTGCCTCGGCCTCTCCCGCCGCCCTGATGTTTTCGAGTCTTACAAACAGCGGAACCCGCGCCGCGCAGGTTTTCTCAACGCACTGCAGCCAATACAACAACACCGTATCGCCACTGATGGGTGAGTGCGTGATCTTGTGGCGTGTGTCGAATCCACGGCAGGATCGAAACATCGAGTAGCTAGCGATGTGCCTGCAGTTGTTACACACGGTTGCAATCGATCGCGCCTCGATCTTCCGGGCATCCGGGTTGCCGAACGGAGCTCCGATTCGATCATTTGGCAACAAGATCGGCTGTCCGCACCAGGAGCAGTAGAAGCAACAATGCGGAACCGAGCAACTCGGGATCCTAGTCGTAATTGCTGTCTCACTGAGCTCGGAAAACGCTCTCTGCTCGGCCGCACTCCTTCCGCCTGGCAAAACCTGTAATCCCCTGAGGACAAGTACGTAGCCGCTTTCATCGCGCAGTATCTGCATGTGTTCCTCTTTACCGCCATCGACTGCATGTGACTCCGGCTCAGGGGATTCCAGAGTGTCTATCATTGAAATAAATGAACTTATGTTTGCTTGGAAATTCCACTTAGGGACTAATTACGACAAGTTACCGAAGCGAGTTACAGTTTCCTGATTCATAGCTAGAAATATATTACTTTTGGCAAATAAGTAATCATGTTACTCAGCGATTCACGCGATAAGAGCCAAATTGTCGACCGTCAGCTCCCAAATAACCAAGGCCGCCAGGTTTCAAACGTACCCAGCGGCCCGCTTTGATGCCGAAAGCATCGTTCTAGTGAGCGACGACCACAGTGCGAATCTCGAAATTCCCGGTGTTGACGAGCACGTAGTTGCCATCAATCAGCCGCCACTCATATCCATGGGGCGGGGCACTGAGGTGATATTGGCGGTAATCGACCTGGTCGCCACGATCCCAGTCTTCATGCCGGATATGCTGGCCTTTCTTCCAATCATTGTGCTCGACGTAGTGATGGTTATCGTTATCGTGGTGATCTTGCGCGTAAACTATTCCACCAGTGAGGCTTGCGGACAATACAGTTAATGCTAACGCGGTGCTGAATTTATTCATTATGGTTTTCCTCTCTTCCCCTTTTTGATTCTCGGGAAAGGAATACCGTTGTTCCACTTCCGGACAAAAAACTAGGCGATGCCCAGCGGTTATGCTGATGCAAGAAATAGGGGTTAAAGCAGATGAAGGTGCTCATCTTTGGTGCAACAGGAATGGTCGGCCGCGGCGCGCTCCTCGAGTGCCTTCGCGACCCCGAAGTACAGCTCGTCGTGAGTCTGGGACGCAGCTCCGCCGGCATCCGCGACCCCAAACTTCAGGAAATTCTTCATCGTGACCTGCTGAATTATGCAGGAATGGAAGAAAGCCTCGCCGGCTTCGACGCCTGCTTCTTCTGCCTCGGGGTCGCATCGGCCGGAATGAAAGAAGCCGATTACGAGCGCATCACTTACGGCTACACGGTGGCTGTAGCCGAGTTGCTCTCCTGCATCAATCCCGGCATGGCCTTCGTCTTCGTCTCCGGATCCGGCACCGACAGCTCTGAGAAAGGCCGCGTCATGTGGGCCCGCGTCAAAGGCCGCACTGAAAATACACTGCTCAAGCTTCCCCTGCAGGCCTATATGTTCCGCCCCGGCTTCATCGAGCCGATGGACGGCATTCAGTCCAAGACGCCACTGTATCGCAGATTATATGCAGTGCTCGGACCGCTAATCCCCTTACTCCGCCGTGCATTCCCCAACCGGGTCCTGTCAACAAGGCAGATCGGTAGAGCCATGCTCAATGTAGCCCGGCGTGGATATGCCAAGCGGATCCTCGAAGCCCGCAACATCCGTTCCGCAGCCGATTCTACTTCCTGATTCGCACCTGTCGACGCCGTTCGTCCAGTAAAACCCTTCGCAAGAAAGCTATCGACGGCCCCACCATTCTCCGTGTTACATTGAGATTCCCCGCAAGTGTAAGGTAGAGTCCATGGCAACAGGCATCCATTTGCCCGGCAACGACCAGACCATCGATCTGCAGCAGCAGGTTGCGCGCCTTCAAGCGCTTCTCGAGGCGTCACGCCAGGTCCACTCCACCATCCGCGAAGAAGCGGTTCTCGGCGCCGTCTTGCGCATTGTTGTGCGCGAACTCGAAATGGCGGGCGCAGCCTTCCCCGGCACCGGCCTCAGCTACGGCGAGATGCCCGATCTTTCCGCCGACACCGACCACACCCGCGCGCTCCCCATCTACTTGCTGCAGGACCGCGAGGGCAAACGCATGGCCGAGCTGGTCGTCGCCCCGCCCGACAGCCGCGAGCTGACCATCTACGAAGCCGACTTCATTGAGGGCCTGGTTCTGCAAGCCGGTGTAGCCCTTGAAAATGCCCGCAATCATGAGCGCAACCTGCAGTGGGCCCGCGTGCAGCAGGACCTCGACGCCGCCCGCAACATCCAGCGTTCCCTGTTGCCCCAATCGCTTCCCGACATCGCCGGTTACTCTTTAGCCTTCCGCTCTGTCACCTGCTACGAAGTCGGCGGCGACTACCTCGACCTCGTCGAGCAGCCCGACGGCAGCCTCCTGATCGCCGTCGCCGACGTGGCCGGCAAAGGCTTGGCTTCGGCCATGATGTCCACCAGCTTTCGCGCAGCTTTCCGCGCCATGGCCATCACGGGGCCGCCCCTCGACGAGCTGGCCACGCACATGAACGAGCACCACTGGCGGGAGGGCGAAGAGGCTCGCCGCCGCTATGTCACCGCTATCTTCCTGCGCCTCCATCCCGAACTGGGCAAGATCGAAGTGGTCAATGCCGGCCACAACCCGGGTTTCCTTAGATTTGCCGATGGCACTCTACGCCAGTTTGAAGCTGCGGGAACACCGCTCGGCCTCCTGCCGGGCATGCGCTACTCCAGCGAGGAATCCGTGTTTACACCAGGGACAAGGCTGCTGTTCTATACCGACGGTCTCACGGAGGTGTTCCGGGGCGAGGAAGAGTTTGGCCCGGAAAGACTTATGGACGAATTTTCCAAGTGCCCCGGCGAACGCGCCGATGTTATTCTCGATGCATTGTGGGCAACAATTGAAGACTTTGCCGAGGGCGGCCCGCAAAGCGACGACATGACCGCACTGGCGTTGTGCCGGTGCGCTGAAGGTACGGAGACCCCGTCATGAGCAAGGTGAAGTCCACAAGTGTGGAGGTGCGGCTGCCATCGCAGCTCGGCTATGAGAAAGTGGCTATGAGCACCGCAGCCGCCGTGGCCAAGCTGATGGGTTTCCGCGAAGATCGCGTTGAGGATTTAAAAACGGCCGTCGCTGAGGCCTGCATCAACGCCATCGAACACGGCAATAAATTGAACGACGATCTCTCCGTGGGCGTAGTGCTTTCAGCGGGCATTAACGCTCTTGAGGTAAAAGTAATAGATGATGGCAAGGGACTGAAGACCGTTCCCCCCAAGCCGGACATCGACAAGAAGATTCATGGTGAAGAGGATCCCCGCGGCATGGGCATGTTCCTCATCCAGGCGCTGGTCGACGAGGCCGAATGGGTCAAAGGTTCGAATGGCAAGAGCAGCTATGTCAGGCTGGTCATTCGTCTGGATGCAGTAGCGGATTAACCGATTAACACGGAGACACGAGATCGTGCAGAGTGAAACCAAAGCGCGCGTAGACCAGTTGACTTCCCCAGCAGGACACAACGTCACCGCCCTCAGATTTGAGGGGGACATTGCCAGCACTTCGAAAGAGGCGGTGCTCGGCAGCTACCAGTCGCTGCCCAAGGAGACCGCCAAGCTCGTGCTGCTTGATTTCACGAAGGTGGACTACATCAATTCCAGCGGCATCGCCCTCGTCATCCAGATGCTCATCGAGGCTGCGAACTCCGGCCAGAAGGTCTATGCCTTTGGTCTTTCGCCCCACTTCACCAAAGTCTTCACTATGGTAGGCATCACCAAGTACGCCGGCCTCTTCCCATCCCAGGCCGATGCTCTTGCGGCGCTGTAATCCAGTGCCGCAGTCCCCGCTCTTCTAATCTATCGAGGCCGTGTCTTCCCCTCACCCATCGAGGCCGTCATCCCGAGCCCCCCTGGACGATGGCGAAGGAGAGCCGAGGGATTTCCAGTGGCTTCTTCTCTGCCCCGCCTCTAACCGCGGGTGTCGTAGAAGGTCAAGGGGTTGAAGAGCAAGAACCTTTTCCAACTAATAAAGAACCTGTCTGCAGCGGACTTTGGTACGGACGCGAACTGCGATCGGCGATGCGCGCAGCTCCAAACTGCCGATAACGACTCACCCATTTGGCTGCCGTCCTGGCGCCGACACTGAACCGGGCAGCCGCCGAACTCAGGGTTGTGCCATCGCTGATCACCATCCGTGCCAGCCGCGCTCGACTCCGGTCCTGACCGAATGGACAGATCACAGGCGCCCAGGTCTGGATTTTCAGACCTGGGAAAGCGCGAATCTAATCGGCAATAAGCGGAAAGAGCGCGGAGATCAAACCGCCTTCAACGCCTGGTCCAGATCCGCAATCAAGTCTTCCTTGTCTTCAATCCCCACTGACAGCCGCACCAGCCCTTCGGTAATCCCCACCTTAGCGCGATCCGCATCGCTCAGCGCCGCATGCGTAGTCGTAGCCGAGTGCGAAGCCAACGACTCCACTCCGCCCAGTGATTCCGCATTGAGAAACAGCTTCACTGCTCCGAGAAATCTCCCTGCCGCATCCCGAGATCCCAGATCAAAGCTCAGCATCGACCCGAATCCCCGCTGCTGCTTCTTCGCGAGTTCATGTTGCGGATGGCTCTTCAGCCCCGGATAAGCCAGCCTCTTCAGCTTCGGCTGCGTCGACAGAAAATCCGCCACCGCGCGGCCGTTTTCCTCGTGCTGCTTCATGCGCAGCGGCAGCGTCTTGATGCCGCGCAGCACCAGGAAGCTCTCAAACGGCGACATGATTCCGCCCGCCGCCTTCTGCACCAGCAGAAACCGCTCCTTGTGCTCCGGCTTCGATCCGATCAACGCACCGCCTAGCCCATCCGAGTGGCCATTCAGAAACTTTGTCGTTGAATGCATCACGACATCCGCTCCTAGTTTCAGCGGACTCTGCAGCGCCGGCGACATGAACGTGTTGTCTACGCTCACCTCGACTCCCTTCGCATGCGCAATTTCACTCACCGCCGCAATATCCGTCAGCACCATCAGCGGGTTGGTCGGTGTCTCGATATGAATCAACTTGGTGTTCCCCTTGATCGCAGCCTTCACCGCATCCAGATCCGCTGTATCCACATACTGAATCTCAATCCCGTAGTGCTGCACGATCAGGTTGAACAACCGCGCCGTCCCGCCATACACGTTGGCCGAAACAATCACGTGGTCGCCCGCACGCAGCGTCGCCACCAGCGCATAGATTGCCGCCATCCCGCTGGCAAATGCGTGACCGCAGCAGCCGCCCTCTAGAGCCGCCAACGCTGTCTCCAACCGGTCGCGAGTCGGGTTTCCGGCACGCGAATAGTCGTAGCCCTTGTCGGTGCCGATGCCGGTCAGCTCGAAGGTGGAAGACAGATAGACGGGGACGTTGACGGCGCCGGTTAGCGGATCAGGATGTTGCCCAGCGTGTACGGCAAGAGTTGCGTATTTTTGCTCTGACATGATGTGCTCTTAGCTACTTAGCTCCTGCTCTCTAGCTTATCGCGGCAGCCCTCGACGGCTGGAAGCGTCCACGATGGTTCTCCTGCCATCTCTTATCCAGGATCCCGCATCAAATTTCTCTACGCCCTCACGCGGCTCCGTGGGGGCGTGTCGGCGCAAGGAGGAGGAAAGCCATGGCCACTGTTAAGAAATGCAAAAACGCAGCCTGTAACTGCATACCACAAGGAAAAGAGAAGTACTGCAGCGCTCATTGTGAAGGAATCGGAGATAGGAGTGAAATCGTCTGCACTTGCGGCCACGAGGGCTGTGTGGAATCGAGCAGCTCCGTGCAAGCCTACTCAAAGGGCGGTATCCGCGAGGAGACGCACACGTAACCGTGCATCAATTGCTTGGGAGCACTGTGGATTCGCGGGGTTTTACACTCCGCCCTCAAATATCTTCTTTGACAAATACCGCTCGGCCGAATCCGGAATGATCGTCGCCACGCGTTTCCCTACGCCCAATTCCCGCGCCAGAGCAGTAGCCGCATATACCGCCGCGCCCGCACTCGACCCGCCCACCAGCCCCTCTTCCGCCGCGAGTCGCCTCACCATTGCAAATGCGTGATCGTCGCTCACCATCGTCACCCGGTCGCACACATCGCGATGAAATGTCTCTGGAATGAAAGAGACGCCAATCCCTTCCACCCGGTGCTTGCCCGGCGCGCCCCCCTGCAGAATCGAGCCCTGCGTCTCCACCGCCACCGTAACCACCGCCAGATTTTTCTCCTTCAGGAACCGCGCCACGCCTGAGAACGTTCCCCCGGTCCCCACGCCTGCAACAAACCCATCCACGCGCCCTTCCATCTGCTCCCAGATCTCGGCGCCCGTGGTGTCGTGGTGAAACTGCGGGTTTGACTGGTTCGTAAACTGCCCGGCCATAAACGCGCCCGGAATTCCATCCGCCGTCTTGTTCGCCTCGCGAATCGCCCCCGCCATTCCATCGGCTTCCGGTGTGCGCACTACCTCTGCGCCAAATCCGCGCATCAGGATGCACTTCTCCTCCGCGAATCCCTCCGGCACAAACAGCTTCACGTTGTAGCCGCGATTCACGCCAATTAGCGCCAGGCCCACGCCGGTATTCCCCGCCGTAGCCTCCACAATCGTGGATCCCCCGCGCAGCAGTCCCTTCGCCTCGGCATCCAGAATCATGCCCAGCGCGGCGCGGTCCTTGATACTGCCCCCTGGATTCAGAAATTCGAGCTTGGCAAACACCGCGGCCGACGAACTTGGCGCAATTCTGCCCAGTTGCAGCATCGGCGTATGGCCAACAAGTTGGGTGATATCGGATGCAACGCGGAAGGGAGAGGTGGAAAGGCTTTCGACTGCCATGGCAATTCAGTTTAGCGTAATGGCCTCGGCTATTTCTTCTGTGCGCCGGGCTTCTTCGCAATCCGCGTTGCCGGGAAATACCCCGTCCGTGTGCGAACCGTCATTTTGCCCATTCCCTGCGCCTCTGCTGTCACATTGACACGGCGAAATCCCGGTTCGGTCGTCGGCTTCGAAGAGTGATAGCCGATTGTGTATTGGCTCCGGATGTCGCGCGCCACTTCCGCAGCGATCTCATCCACCTGCTCCATCGACTTTGGAAAGAACGCAATTCCGCCCGTCTCGTTCGACAGCAATTCCAGCGCGCGCCGCGCATGACGCACCTCGGCGTGGCTCATCTCGTCGCCAAACAAAAGCCCGATCGTATAGATCACGGGTCCAGAGAGTTCCTGCACCCGCCGGATCGTCTGATCCAGCGTCAGGGTCGAAGCGTTGTCCTCTCCATCCGTGATCAGGACCAAAACCTGCTTGGGACGTTTGGCATCCGCGACCAGCTTGTCAGCAGAGGCAACCACTGCGTCGTAAAGCGCCGTCCCACCTCGCGACTCGATGTGGCTCAACCCATCGCGAAGTCTGTTCACATTCGAGGTAAATTCCTGGTCAATGTAGGCCTCGTCCGAGAAGTTCACCACAAACGCTTCATCTTCCGGGTTCGAGGCTTCCACGAGGTCCAGTGCAGCTTTGTTCACTGCGGGACGCTTCTTTGACATCGATCCGGAATTGTCCACCACCAGCCCGATCGACACTGGAAGATCGGTGTGCTGAAAGCTGATAATGTTCTGCTTTACGCCGTCTTCAAAGACCTGAAAATTCTCTCTTTTTAAAGTCTGAACCAGTTGGCTGCCTTCCAGCACCGTGGCATTCAGAACCACTTCCTCCACGTTGGTATGCAGGACATAGCCTTCGCCTCCCTCTTTGTGGAGGGGTTCCCCAGTCACGCTCGTTGGCTGCTCGCCATCAGGTGAGCGTACCGGATCGCGATCCACGGTCAGCGGAGGAGACGGCGGTGCAGGCGGCACCGGCTTGGACGCCTGTTGAGCGCCCAGCGTGAGAGTCGAAAACAAGAGGAATGCTGAAAGAAAACCGCTATTGCAAGGGCGCATAGTATCCGGTTCGAGCATGGACCGTGAGCGGAGGTAAACCCGAGGGTGGATTCAGCTTCACCTTCACTTTACGCCACTTGCCGTCGCGAGAGATGTTCTTGGGCGTGTAACCGATCACATATTGATTGCGCAACTCGGTGGAAATCTTCTCGGCAATATCGCTCATCTCCGAGACATCGTCCACCCGGAAGAGCCGTCCGCCCGTCTCTTCGCACAGTTCATTCAGAAGCATTGGCCCCGTGCGTTCCTCCGGCGTTGCAGCATACGGATCGAAGATCCCGATCGAGTAGATTTCCACGTCCGACTCGCGGACCTGAGCGCGAACCTCGCCCTCCGTATATCTCGAACGATTATCTCCACCGTCCGATACCACCAGCAGCGCCTTCCGCTCGTGCTTGGCCTCTTTCATCTTGGTCACGCCGTAATAAATCGCGTCGAGAAGCGCCGTTCGATGTCCCGCGCGCACCGTAGCCAGCCGCGCCTGGATGTCTTCCACCGAGTTCGTGAAGTCCTCAATCAGCTCCGGCCGGTCGTTGAATCCGATTACAAAAAACTCGTCTTCGGGATTGGCCGTCTTGATGAATTGCAGGATCGATTCGCGCGCCCGAATTAGCTTCGACGTCATCGAACCTGACAGATCAAAGATGATGCCGATCGACACTGGCGCGTCTTCGGCTGCAAAGCTCCGAATCTTCTGCTCGCCGTTATTTTCATAAACCTGAAAATCTTCCTGCTCGAGCCCCGTCACCAGCCGGTTCATCGGATCTGTCACCGTAATCGGCACGAGGACCATGTCCACGTTCATCCGGAGCAGTGAGCCAGGCTTTGCCTTCCCGGCCGTAGTCGCGGCTGGCGCGTCTACGCCTGCCGGTGCACCCGTCGCCGGAGCACCGGAGGTGGGCGGCGGCACATGCACTTTATCCAGCGGATTATCCTGCCCTTCGAGCGACGCAACTCCAAAAACCGCCAGCGCTAAAACGCAAATCCCGGCCAGCCATGGTCTGCGGAATGATCCGTGTGTCGACTCGAGCCAATTGAGGAGTGATTTCATGCGCTCGTTCCCGGGCTCGTTTGTGGGAATGATGGCGAGTTTAGCACGCTTGGCCGATGCCTCGCGTTCTTCCTGGGAAGCCCCTGTTTTCTTTGACGCTGCTCGACCAAAATCGGTGATCCGCGCTGGGATACAATCGACTCTAAGCGACAGTTCTGGCGGGACTTTCCCGGTCGAACCGGCCGCCCCAATCTTGTCCTTATCTCCTGGGAGCGAGACCTTCCGCATGGCGAGTATCTATCCATTCCGCGCGTGGCGCTACAATCCGTCCGCTGTTCGACTGGAAGACGTCGTCACCCAGCCTTACGATAAGATTTCACCGGCCATGCAAGAGGGTTATTACCAGCGCAGCCCCTACAACTTGGTCCGCATTATTCTGGGACTGCCCGAACTGTTTGATGCCGAGCAAGGCGAGAATGTCTACACCCGTGCGGCACGCGATTTCAAGGCATGGCGCGACCAATCCATCCTCGTCCAGGAGCGCGATCCCAGTGTCTTCGCTTACTCCCAGCGTTTCCGCGTTCCCGGGACGGATGAACTCAAGGAGCGTCGGGGCTTCATCGCCCTCGGCCGCCTTCATGAATATGCAGACCAGGTCGTCTTCCGCCACGAGCAAACGCTCTCCAGGCCCAAGAGCGATCGCCTCAAGTTGCTCAAGGCCACCCACGCCCACTTCGGCCAGATCTTCATGCTTTACTCCGATCCCGCCGGCAGCGTCGAAAAGATTCTCTACGACGACGGCGGCCCCGCCGATGCTGAAGTTACCGACGAATATGGCGTCCTGCATCGCGTCTGGCGTGTCAGCGATCCGGCTGTCATTCGCCTGCTCACCTCCACCATGGACGACAAGAAGCTCATCATCGCCGATGGCCACCATCGCTATGAAACCGCTCTGAACTACGCCAAAGAGCACGCCCCTGCCGTTCCCGTGAGAACCGAACACAACGCCAACAGCCTTCCGCAGCCTGCCTACCCTGAAGCCGCCGTTATGATGACCTTCGTCAATATGGACTCTGAAGGCCTCATCATCCTGCCCACCCACCGCGTCGTGCACAGCCTGCCCGGTTTCGATCCTGCTGCCTTTGCCGGCGCCGCCGAGCAGTTCTTCGCCATCGAAAAGCTGCCCGATTTCCCGGCAGCCGCCTACGTCGACAGGCTGCGCAAGCAATCCGGCGTCACCTTTATCGCTGTCACCCGCACTGGCGCTTTTCTTCTGCGCTCGAAACCCGATGCCGCTGCAACCGTGCTCGCCGACCTGCCTGAAAACCAGCGCCAACTCGACTTGAGCCATCTGCACACCATCATTCTCGACAAACTACTCGGCCTCGACGCCGAAAAAGTCCGGGACCAGACAAATCTCCGCTACCTCCGCGATGCTGCCGAGGCTGTCGACCAGGTGCAGCGCGGCGAAGCCGACGTCGCCTTCCTTACTAACCCCGTCACCATGGACCAACTCCGCGAAGTCGCTTTCGCCGGCTCCGTCATGCCCCAGAAATCCACCGACTTCTTCCCAAAACTCCTCAGCGGCCTGACCATCTATGCGTTGGAGTAAGATGCTCGCGCACTGGGTGCCCCGGGTTCGGGGTCCCCGGCGACAGGTCTTCGTCGCCGGGGTGAAGGTCTGGATTCTCAGACATGGGTGGAACCCCGCCACTACAGCCGGTCCCGTCATCGCCCTCGCATTCGCTCTTTCCTGCGACGGTCAGATGCCTTCCTCATCGCCGCCCCCGCAGCCACCGCCGGCCCCCGCCCCCCGCTTCGTCGTAGTGCTCGACGCCGCCCACGGCGCCGATGACACCGGTGCCCACCTCGACAGCGGCCAACTCGAAAAGACCGCCGATCTCGCGCTCAGCGTCCGCCTCCGCTCCCTGCTTGCGGCCCGCGGCATCTCGGTGGTCACTACGCGTGAGTCCGATGCCTCCGTGGACCTCGACAGGCGGGCGGAGCTTGCCAACCACGCCAATGCGGCCGTTTGCCTCAGCCTGCACGCCAGCGAAAGCGGCTCCGGTATTCACCTCTTCGCGTCTTCCCTCGCGCCCGCGCAGTCCACGCGCTTCATGGCATGGAAGACAGCCCAGGCAGCGTGGATCACGCGTAGCCTCGCCCTCGCCGGATCAGTAAATTCCGCGCTCACGCACGCTGGTTTCAACGTCACCCTCGGCCGCATTCCTCTGCCCGGCATTGAGAGCATGACCTGCCCAGCCCTCGCCATTGAAGTCGCCCCCCAGCGCGATGCAGACAATAAAATCACTGCCGAGCCTGACGACTCCGACTACCAGGCTCGTGTAGCCGCGTCCCTCGCAGCGGCCGTGCTCGAATGGCGCACCGATCCCGCGCGCACGGAGGCACGCCAACCGTGATTCCGCGCTACCAGAAATTCCTCCTCACCGCCCTGCTCATCGCCTCCCTCGCCATGGGAATTGTGCTCTGGCAGCTCCGCGACCGCGCCCACAAGCGGCTCCTAGCCGGAGAAACCACCGCGCCCACACAAGCCCCCGAAGTCGCTCCAGCCGAACAGGCCACCCTCGTCGCCGCCAACGACATGGACAACTCCCTCATTCCCCAGATGCACTCCCTGCCGCTGCCCGCCGACCCCGGTGCCCGCGCCCGGGCCGTCCTCGGCAAACTCCTCGACCTCTACGCCGCCTCCGACTCCACCCATCCCGTCCCCGGCGGAGCCCCTTCTGTAGCCCAGGTTTTCCTCATGCCCGTGCCCGGCACCAAATCCTCCAGCCCCGACGCGCAACTCGCCGTCGTCAACCTCACTGGAACCTTCGCCGCCAGCCACCCGTCTGGCCTCGAAACCGAGTCGCTCACCGTCCTCTCCATCTGCGCGACCATTCACGCTAACCTGCCCAATGTCACCGAGGTCCGCTTCCTCGTCGACGGCCAGCAACGCCCCACCCTCGCCGGTCACGCCGACCTCACCCGCACCTATTTGGCCGCCGAAGCTACACCAACCGAAGGAAACTGACTTTGACCGAACCTTCTCTCACCCCACCCACCATCGGCGTCTTCGATTCCGGATTCGGCGGACTTACCGTTCTTGCCGCCCTCATCCCCAGACTCCCTCGCGCCCGCTTCGCCTTTATCGGCGACACCGCCCGCCTCCCGTACGGTTCAAAATCACGTCGCACCATCGCTCGATACGCTGTCGAAAGCGCCCAATTCCTCGTCCGCGAGCAGGGCGCCGAATTCCTCGTCATTGCCTGCAACACCGCCAGCGCCCTCGCCCTCGACGCCATCCAGGACGCCGTGTCGGTCCCCGTCCTTGGCGTTATCGAGCCTGGAGCCACCGCCGCCCGCGCCGCTTCCAAATCCGGAGACGTCCTCGTCATCGCGACCGACGCCACCGTGCAGAGCCACGCCTACAAGGCCGCCTGCGCCACCCAGAATCTGCGCGCCCTCGAGAAGGCTTGCCCGCTGCTGGCCCCCCTCGTCGAAGAAGGCTGGACCAATCACCATGTCACCCAGGAAATCATTCGCATCTATCTCGACGAGCTCATCACCGACGCCGCAGCCACCGGCCTCAAGCCAGACGCACTCGTCCTCGGATGCACCCACTACCCCCTCCTGCGCCCTCTCATCGAACAAGCCGTCCCTGCCGGCATGAGAGTCATCGACTCCGCCGAGTCGACCGCCGAAGCCGCCGCCCGCCTCTTCAACGGCCGCGCAAAACCACATCATGCCAATGAAACTGGGTGCCCCATCCAACCTGGAGACGCGCAACCGACTTCAGGTTGGGTGGGATCAGACTCTTCGCCCGCCATCGAAACTGAAATCCGGTGCTTCGCCACCGACTCCGTCGAAAAATTCGAGCGCCTCGGCTCCCGCTTCCTTGGTCGCCCCGTAGGCAGCGTTCAACTCGTCGACCTCGGGGGTTAAGCAGTCGCCTTCGCTTGATATCCTGAATCAGGTCTTTTTGTCTCGATTTTTTCTAGTTGGGTGTCATCCTGAGCGAACGGGCCCCGAACGCGTTTCAGTTCGGGGGTGGTGAGCGAAGGATCTGCTTTTCGCAACGCTGGCACCAAAAAATCGTACGTAAACGGAGGAGCAACACAAGCATGATCAATCTGGCAGGCAAAACGGCAGTAGTCTTCGGGCTCGCCAACAAGCGATCCATCGCCTGGGGCATCGCCCAAAAACTGCACGCAGCCGGAGCCACCCTGGCCATCTGCTACCAGAACGAGCGCATGAAGCTCGAAGCCGAGGACCTCATCAAGGAGCTTCCCGGCGCCTCCGGCTTCCAGTGCGACGTCTCCATCGACAGCGAAATCGATACCCTCTTTGCCTCGCTCAAGGCGAAATACGGAAAGCTCGACGTCGTGGTCCACGCCGTAGCCTTTGCCCCCGCTGCCGATCTGCGCGGCGAATTCATCAATACCAGCCGCGAAGGCTTCCGCGTCGCGCTCGAGGTCAGCGTCTACTCGCTCATCGCTGTCACCCGCGCCGCCGCACCCCTCATGACCGACGGTGGCAGCATTATGACCATGAGTTACTTCGCCGCAGAAAAAGTAGTGCCGAACTACAACGTGATGGCCGTCGCCAAGTCCGGACTCGAGTGCACGATGCGCTACCTGGCCTGGAATCTCGGGCCCAAAAACATCCGCGTCAACGCCATCTCTGCCGGCCCCATCAAAACTCTGGCCGCCCGCGGCGTCGGCGATCTCAGCGAAATGATGCGGTCACACGCAGAGCGCGCCCCGCTCCACCGCAACGTCGACCAGCTCGAAGTCGGCGGCGTTGCCCTGTTCCTGGCCAGCGACCTCTCCAGCGCCGTCACCGGCGAAGTCCTCTACGTAGATTGCGGCTACAACATCATGGGATTCTAATCCCGGCCTTAGTCGCCAAATCAGCCACGTGTCCATCAAGGGCTTCCAACGACATTCTGAGCCGCCAACTGAGCCACGTGTCATCCTGAGCGTAGCGGCCTTGGGGTCCCGCAACGGGGCAGGCGAGCGAAGGATCTGCGTTTGAACCGTGTGATCTTCGAAAACTCAGTCGCTTCAGCCCGCATGCCAATACACCATGGTCGCCGCTCGTCATCCCAATCGTGCTGGGGGAGCTGCCTTGAAAATCCAAGCGCCGGAGGTTCGGAATTCGGAGGGGGCAGTAGCCTTCAGGCTGCTGAAATCGTAGGTCCGCCTTGATGAGTTTCGGCCAGCGGGATAACATACGATTCCTCGAAAGGATTGCGTGGATCGCAGTACTCAAGGGATTGCTTCGATGAAAATTTACTGGCTATATAGTATTCCGACCTGGCTATCTGGCTTTCTCACCGTGGTCACGTTTGTGGCCTTTGGTTTGGCCGGACTTTACCTCACTCGCGGGTGGGTGCGACGTCTTGACGGCAAGGAACACCACGCCTACAACCACATAGTCGGTTTCTACATGGCGGGTGTCACCGTCTTGTATGCAGTTTGTGCTGGTCTGCTAGCCATTGGAGCCTGGGCTACTTATTCCGACGTGCAAGAAAAGGTCGACCATGAGGCGACCGCCCTTGGCGCTCTTTACCGCGACATCGGTGCGTACCCCGAACCTGAGCGCACCATCTTGGAGCAGGATCTGCGTACGTATACACGCCAGGTTATCGACGTAGGGTGGCCGATGCAACGGCGCGGAATCGTTCCCAATAACGCGAGCGCTGTATTGAACGACTTTCAGCGACACTTTATGTCCTACGAACCTCAGGACGAGAGACAGAAAATCGTGGCCGAGGAAGCCTATAAAGACTTCAACGACCTCACGGAAAGCCGAAGAGCCCGGCTCAACAGTGTCACCAGTGAAATGCCGGGGCCCCTATGGACCCTGGTAATCGTCGGAGCTGGAATTTGCATCGCGGTTACCTGGTTCCTTCACGCGGAAAGTTTCGCCATGCACTTCTGGATGACGATATTGTTTTCAGGCTTGTTGGCTCTGCTGATTTTTCTAATCGCGGTTCTGGATAATCCTTATAGAGGGAAGATCAGCGTTTCCCCTGAACCTCTAGAGCGCGTCTATGAACAAATCATGCTACCACCAGAATGAGACTGAACCGAACGGTCACTCGAAGCAAGTTCCATCCCAGTCATTCCTGGCATGATGAGGTCCGTGACCGGAAGATTCATGCTTACATTCTCAAAATCTCGCCCCACACCGCTTCCTCCACCGGCAGTCCGAGCCTGCGATTTTCCTCCCGCAGTCTCAGCGTGTTCTCTCCGGGATACCGCACCGGCTTTTCCACCTCCGCCGGCCGCGAGCGATGCAGCGACTCCACCACCTCATCCGCAATCTGCTCCAACCGCGCCGCATCCCCCAGCCCCCGCGGATCGATTGCCACAAACATCTGCGACAACCCCGTTTCCCGCAGCGGATCATTCGCAATCGCATGCGTAGGGTTGCCAAGTGAAGTCATCGCCGCCACCATATCCAAAACCACCGCCAGCCCCGATCCCTTCCAGTACCCCACCGGCAACAGTCGTTGCGACTTCTCAATCGCTGCCGGATCGCGCGTCAGCTTTCCCTCCGCATCGAATCCGCCATCCACCGGCAGCAACTCCCCGCGCTTGCGATAGCTCTCCAGCGCTCCATACGAAAACTGCGACATCGCCATATCCAGCACCACGTGCCCCTTCGCGCGCGGCACTGCAATCACCAGCGGATTGTTCCCGATCGCAGGCTCAATCCCACCCCACGGTGGCACGTTCGGCATGGTATTCGTCCAGCATATCCCGATCACGCCCGCCTCTGCCGCCTGCCACCCATACGTCCCGCCCCGCATCCAGTGATTCGTGTGCGCCATCGCAACGCAGCCTATTCCGTGCTCCCGGCTCAGTGCAATCGCCCGAGCCATCGCCGCCCACGCATTCAGATTTCCCGGCCCTTGCCGCCCATCCCACCGCTCCATCGCGCCAAACCGCGCCATCACCCGCGGCTCCGCGGCTGGATCCACACTCCCATTCCGCACCATCGCCACAAACCGCGCGAAGCGATTCACGCCATGTGAATACACCCCATCACAAGTAGTCTCCGCAAACAGCCGCGCACACACCTCTGCGCGCTCGTCGCCGAACGACAGCCCGCGCAACACTCCTGCGAGCCTGCTCTGCACTTCGTCGAATGGGATTCTTAACATGCAGAAAATCTGGGTGCCCCAGATCTCGATTCTGAGATCTGGGTTCTTCTGTTTTGATCGTTGGATTACAAGCGGTGGGTGCCCATTCATAGGACGTCCTTCAGTCCCATGAGTGGGAAACCACGAACATCAACCTCACCCTACTTGTGATAATTCGGATATGCCGGCTTGTGCACTTCCGGCTGCGGAGTCTTCCCCAACTCCTCCAGCGCCAGCGAAACCGCCTTCTCCAGTTGCGGATCGTGCCCCTCGCTCACTGCCTTCGGATCCTGCTCCACCACGTAGTCAGGATCGACACCGTGATTCTCCACGTCCCACTCACCCTTCGGAGAGAAGAACGCCACGCTCGGCGAAGTCACGTGCCCTCCATCCATCAGCACCGGAATCGGCCCAATGCCCACCAGTCCACCCCAGGTCCGCTTGCCCACCAGCGGCCCCAGCTTCGCCTGCTTGAACAACCACGGCAATGCATCGCCGCCGGAGCCCGAAAATTCATTCGCGATCATCACCTTCGGCCCATAAACACCGGCGTTCGGCGTGTGCTCGATCTTCCCGTACCGCGGCGCCCAGTACGACTCGATACGCCGCCCCAGCACTTCAATAAAGTAATCGGCCACCTGCCCGCCCGCGTTGAAGCGCTCATCGATCACCGCCCCCTGCTTGTCTGTCTGCGCAAAGTAGTAGCGATTGAAATTCGTAAACCCGCCCTCGCCCGTGTCGGGCAGATATACGTACGCCAGCTTGCCGCCTGAAAGCTGATCCACCTTCTTCTGGTTGCCCTCGATCCAGTCCACATTCCGCAGCGCCGCCTCGCTCGCAATCGGCGTTACAGAAATATCGCGCGGATTCTTCCCGTCCGCGCCCGCAATCCGCACGCTGATCACCTTCCCCGCCGTTCCTTCGAGCGGCTCCTGGATATCCATGTCCGCTGTCAGCTCCTGCCCATTGATATCGAGAATGCAGTCGCCCACCTTCACATTTAGCCCCGGCTGCGCCAGCGGCGCCTTCTCCCGCGGATTGAAATCCCCGCCCGTATAAATCTTCGCAATGCAGTAGCGGTTGTTCTTGATCTCGTAATCCGCGCCCAGCAAGCCGCCCGGCACGTGCTTCGCATCCGGAATCTGCCCACCGTTCCCACGCAAATGCCCAACGGAAAATGCGCTCAGCATCTCCTGGAAGATGTAGTTCAAATCCGCGCGCGATGCGATCGACTCCACGTAAGGCTCGTACTTCTTCTCGTCCGCCACGGTATTCGTTCCATGGAAATTCGAATCGTAGAAAAATGCGCGCTCAATCCGCCACACTTCGTGATACATCTGCGCCCACTCCGCATGCGGCTCCACGCGCATCTTCACATCTCCAAATGACAGCGCACCATCACCCGCCTTCACCGGAGCATTCGACGGCACAATCACCCACGTCGGCTTCGGTCCGCCTCCGGGAGGCATCTCGCCACCCTCGGGCCGCGGATGCCCCAGCGACAGCAGCATCTTCTCGCCGTTTGCCGAAAGCTCGAAAGCCTCCACATGCTCAGCCAGTTTCTCAGTCTTCCGCTCCTCGGGCGTCCAGCGGCTAAGCGTAGCGCCGCGATCTCCAAACCTGCTCGACGCCGCGATCTCGGTAAAGTACAAGCTCCCCTTCAACCCTGCCGTAACTCCCGTGTACACACTCGCCGGGAGCGGCATCGCCACGATTCGCTTCTCAATTCCATCCAGGTCCACTTTCACCGGCTTCGGCGCAGGCTTCGCATGTGCCTTCTCGTCGCCGGTAGCCTCCTTCGCATCGCCGCCCTTGTCGTCGCTCTTCTTGCCTTCCGCCTTCTCCTCCGACGGAGCCTTCTCGTCCTCCATCTCCGGCGCGATCGGCGATGCCGTATCCGCCGCCAGCGTCAGCGCGTAGATGTTCGACGTCACCTGGTAAAGATCGCTCGTCATGTCGAGCCCGTCTGAAGTCGCGCCCTCATTCGTGCTCGTGACGAAGTAGAGATACTTCCCGTCGCGATCAAACGCCGGCTCGCGCGAATCCCCCATCGCGCTCGTCACCTGCGTCGACTGTCCCGAATCCACCGAATACAAAAAGATAGCGTGCAGATGATTCGCCATCGATCGCGGATACGCGATCCACTTCGAGTCCGGCGACCACGCAAAAGTCATAAGTGTTGCTTGAGAATCCGCCATACACGTTCTTGTCGTTCACAACGGTCAGCTTGCCCGTCGTCGTGTCGACCATATACGTGTTCAGCCGGTTGTCATAGAACGCAATCTTCTTCGAATCCGGCGACCACTTCGGCCCAAAGTAATATGCGGGCTCCGGCGCCAGCGCAAACTTCTTCACCGGCGCTGCACCCGCCACCGCCCCACCCGTCTGCGGCGCCACGTGCAGCGCATACATCCCCGACTGGTCCGAGAAGTACGCAATCGATTGCCCATCCGGTGACCACGCCGGCTCGCGCTCCATCACCCCCGGCGTATTCGTAATATCGCGTGTTGGCCCGTGTTTCGCCGCCACCGTAAAGATGTCCCCATGCGCCTCGATCACCGCCCGCAAACCGGTAGGCGAAATCCCAGCATTTTCGAGTTCATCCCCCACGCTGTCGATTCGCGCCCGCACCTCTGGCAAATCCGCATCGATCTCGATCGGCACCAGCTTGCTCGCTCCCGCCTTCGTGTCGTACAGATAAATCTCGCCCAGCCGGTCGTACACCAGCGTGTCGCCCTCTCCATGCAGCGAGCGGATATCCGGTCCATCATTCGCAAGCGCCTGCGTCACCGTCTTCGCCGTCGGATCGTACTTGTAAATTGTGGCTTTCGCCTTGCGGCTCGAAAGAAAATAAACCTTTCCGCCTGCATACACCGGGGAAAAATCCGACGCAACCTCGTGCGGAATCTGCACCGATTCCAGTCCTGGCAGCGTCGTGATCCAGATCGTGCTCGCGCGCCCCCCGTGATAGTTGCCCCATGACACGAAGGCCGTGTAATCGAAGCCATACGCCGGCGGCAGCGGCGAATATGCAATCTCCTTCCCGTCCGGCGAGAACTGCCCCTGGTACGCCATCGGAAGCGGCAACGCCTTTGCAATCCCGCCCTTCGCCGGCACTTCGTAAAGCTGGGTGTAGCGGCTCTGCGAAATCCGCGTAGACCGGAACACGATGCTCTTCCCGTCCGGAGTCCACGCCACCGCAAAATCCGCCGCGGGATGATACGTCACGCGAAACGGCACGCCACCTGTCGCAGGAATCGTGAACACATCGGTGTTGCCGTCGTAAGCTCCCGTGAACGCGATCGTGCTCCCGTCCGGCGAAAATACTGGATCCGTTTCGATGCCCACGCCTGTCGTCAGCCGCGTCGCAACGCCACCCGCCCGCGGCACTGTCCACAAGTCGCCCGCGTATCCAAACGCAATCAGATCCTTGCTCAACGCGGGATGCTGAAAGATGTGCGGCTTCGTGGCCGCGCGTGCTCCGGCAGGTTCAACAACCACTCCAATTGCAATCAGGAAAACAGCAAAGCAGGCAAACAAAGGCAGGCGCAATGCACGCATCAGGACCCTCCGGGAATCTACTGCAGGATAGCCAACATCTTACAGCCCGGACATCCCCCATGCCTCTTCCGAAATATCGGAATCAAGCGCAACCGCAGCTTTCACCGCGCCACGCTCGCCGTCCCTCTACGATCAACAATGGAACAGCGACCAACGCCGCCGCCGTGTCCACCCAGCGAATCCGCCACACCACATAAATCGCCAGCCCCGCCAGCGTCACTCCCGCCAGGTAAGCGCACGTCGCAGATTGCGTCGCATCCGCCGCCAGCGCGCGATTGTTCATCCGCCGCGCCTGTCTTCGCTTCATCCATGCCAGCACCGGCATCACCACCAGCGCCAACGCAGTCACGCCGATTCCAACACGACTCGTCTCCATCGGCCTGCCGCGCCCCAGCCATGCAATGCACACGACCAGCACCGCCAGCGCAAATAGCAAGACCGCCGCCGCGCGGTCTGCATACATCTTCTTCAGTGGGAATCGCGGAATAAATTGCAGCAGCACCACCGCGGCCGACAGCATCTCCACCAAGCTATCCGATCCGAAAGCCAACAACGCCACGCTACGCGAATGCGCGGCCGCCCACAACGACGCGCCGCACTCCAGTGCCATCCACGCCAGCGTGATCCCCTGCAGCCACGCCACCTTTCGCGGCAACACTGCATCGGTCGCGCATGAACCACAGCACGCATCTCGAACCTCTGTTTTCATCGAAAAAAGGCTCAGACCCTATGGCGTGTCAGGCTGGTATTCCGGCCGCTTTGGCCGAGGAGAAACTCCAGTCGTTACCTTCTGTCCGCCGCTCGCGCTCTTTGCGTCACCGGCTGCCACTGACGTAATGCCGGTCACTACGGGATGCTTGTTCCCGCCGGCAAACCGCGTGTCGCTCGATTCGATTGCGACGACCACTGGCTGCTTTTCATCCGTACCCATCTGCGCCTGTTTATTCCCGGCAAGAAAATACTGCGTGTCGGTCGCGGTCCCGTTTACAACCTCGACCTTCAAGGGTGCCGGCGCATTCTTCGGCGCTTTGCTCGCTGCCTCATCGTTCTGAAAGACAACTTTCTGCGTCGAAGCGCCGTTCATCACCTCGACGGAGTTCTGCGTGTACTCCGGCCGATACGCATGCCGCTTCGCGCCTCGACGAGTCGAGGCCTTCAGGCGCTTGCTCTTCGTGGACCGATGATGTGTGGTCGCAGTCGGTCCGACCTTGGCATTCTTCTGTGCAGTCGACGACTTCACCGCACCCGATTGCGAAGGTTTCATGGTCGCCCCTGATGTCGCTTGTTGTCCCAACGCCATCGTTGAGAAAAGGGCCACTGCAAGGCTCCAGCTCACAAAGGTCAGCCGCATATTCCATCTCCTTGTGGATTGCACCGGTCCTTCTATCGCTTGCGCCGTGCGCCGTGCGTCGCCGTTATTCCTTCAGCGTTACTGAAATCTTCCGTGCGTCGCCACCCGCCGATGCGATCGCAATCTCGCCCGTCGCCTTCTTGCGGATGCTCTTGAACTTCTCGCCCCATTCCACCAGCACCAGCGCATCCTGGGTCTGGAGCTCATCGAGCCCCAGCGTCTCCAGCTGCCTTTCGCCTTCCAGCCTGTACACATCCAGGTGGAACAGCTTTACCGGCTTGCCTTCACGCGTGCCGTCATACTCATGGAGAAGCGTGAATGTGGGACTGGTCACTTCGTCGGGCTCGGCGGCGTCCAGCGCCTGCGCAATGCCCTTCACCAGCGTCGTCTTGCCCGTGCCCAGATCGCCGCGAAGAATCAGCATTTGCGGCGGCACCAGCAGGCTCACCAGCTTGCGCCCCACTTCCACCGTGTCGGCGCCGCTGTGTGTTACGAATTCGTGAATCCGTCCTTCGGCGACTGGGGCTTCCTTGCTCATAGCGCAGCCTCGGCGGAGCGCACGCCCAGCATATTCGTGGCAGGCAGCCCCTGCAACCAAACATACCCTCTTTGGGCGCCTTTCGAAAAGCGGAAAGGCCGAAACCGAAACGCCCGCGCGTAATATTTCAGGCTGTCAGTCGCAAGCAGCGTGTGCTCATCCGCATCGCGTACGGCAAGATCCGCAGCAAACCCATGTAAATAAACAGCCGTTTCCACCGCGCGCGCAACATCGTCCTTGAATTGCGCCAGCATCGCCGCAATCACACCCGTCAGCATGTCGCCGCTGCCCCCCTTCGCCATTCCAGGATTGCCCGATGTATTCACCGCAACCCTTCCGTCCGGATGTGCAATCAACGTGCGCGATCCCTTCAGCACCAGCGTCACTCCGGTCTCGCGAACGAAACCTCGCGCCGCCTCGAGCCGGTTAGCCTGAATCTCCGTCACGCTCTTTTTTGCCAGCCGTGCCATCTCGCCCGGATGCGGAGTCAACACTACCGTCCGCCCTGCCTTTGCAGCCGCCGTCATCTTCTCCATCAGGAACGAATTCGCAGCCAGCGTGTTCAACCCGTCCGCATCAATGACTACCGGCAACTCTGTGTCCGATAGCACAGCCTCCAGCAGAATCTCCGTTCCCGGCCCCTCACCCAATCCCGGACCAACCGCAATCACCGTCTTGCGCTCAATCATTTTTTGAAACTGCTGCGTGGTGATTCCCTTGCTCGCCAATTCACCCGCAGGACTCGCCAGCATCGGCTGTGTCATCAACTCGGGTGCATAGCTCGACACCTGTGCAACAATCGGAGCCGGTACCGCTGCCGTCACCAACCCCGCGCCCGCTCGCAGCGCCGCCATCGAGGCCATCGCTGGGGCGCCCGACTTCCCCACCGACCCGCCAATCACCAGCACATGTCCGAACTTCCCCTTGTTCGAATCCGCGCCGCGCGGCTGCTCCACCAACTCATGCGAACCGCCGGCCCAACTGAGCCCCTGCTCAGAAACAATCGCCTCCTCCGGTGACCCAATCGGCGCCACCACAACCGGCTGATCCCATCGCCGCGTCATTTCACCAAACACATGCGCCAGTTTCGGAGCCGTAAATGTGATCACCGCATCCGACGGAAATGTCTTCTCCTCGACCTTGCTGCTGGTTGCATCGGCAGACCAGCCCGACGGCACATCCACTGACAGAAACGGTGCTGCACTCGCGCTGGCCCATTCCATCGCAGCCAGCGCCAACCCCTTCATCGGCGGCTTGAATCCCGTCCCCAGCACCGCATCGATGATCAAATCCGCTTCAAGCGCAGCGTTGTGTGCTCTCAGCTCCGCCGCCGAATTCACTTCGTACAAATATCGATTCGGAGAGACGCTCAACTCACGCCAAGCCGTCGCCGCGTCACCCTTCAACTCGTATTGCGACCCCAGCAGCAGCGTCGTCACCTCGAGCCCGGCCTTCGCCAGCAGCCGCGCCGCCATCATCCCATCGCCGCCGTTGTTCCCCCTGCCGCACAGCACCGTCACCCGCCGCGCCCGCGGGAATGCCTCCCGCGCAAACGCGTCCACCGCCGCGGACGCCGCGCGCATCAGCTCGATCGACGGCACGCCATAGCGCTCCGTCGTCACTCGATCGCACGCCTGCATCTCCTCTGCACTCAGAACCTTCATCGCAACCATCCTAACGCCCTCACCCGCGGTTCACTTGAGCGTCATCCTGAGCCAGGCACGCTGCGGGCTCCATGACGCAGGTACTGCGTGATTGGGCAAGCGCAGCGATCTGCTTCTCACTTTCGACTGCGTCATCGAGAAGTTTCTGCGCCTACAAAAAAATCGGCCCCCGTCATTAACGGGGGCCAAGTTGCCTTGGTTCTCTCGTGTTGCGAGAGGTCTATTGGCGGCCAACGGCGGGGTAGCCGTCGGCGCGGAAGGAGCCTCAGGGGGTGGCTACGTCAGCATTACTGCTGCTCCGCACCGGTCGAGGACGCCATACCATGGGGGGATGTGGTGCCCTGGGCCGCCAAACTGTTTTCCATCAACTTGATATGCACGGTGCTGGGCACCCGCTCGCGGTGGTGGGCTGCAGCAGGCTTCGGCGCAGTCTGATCTGCCGGAGCATTGTTGCTGGCAACATCCGTGGTCGGTTCTGCGATCGGGGCATTGCCCAGAGCCACAGAGTGCATACGGTAGACGGGAACTTCATGTTCAGTTACGAGGTAGCGCTTCACAGCCTCTGCCTCGCGCTGCGAACTCGCTATACCGGCCGCACCTGCAGCAGGCGAACGAGCTTCGATTTCGATGATGTAGCCTTGATGGCCTTGCAGGTTCTTCGCCATGTCATCAAGCTGCGCCTTTGCGTCGCTCGACAACACAGGGCTGCCACCGTGGAACGGCACTTCGACGTCGCTGACCGGCTTGTACGTATCCAGGCCGTTCACAGTCGTGTTCAGACCGTCTACGTGTCCAGACGCTGCGACCGCAGTATCGTCCGCCTTCTTTGCCTGATCGCTGGCCTGTGACGCTGCCTGGTTAGCCGCATCGGCCGAATCCTGCGCCTTCTTGATGCCGGCCTGGGCGCGCGAATCAACGTCCTTGATGTCCGAAGCATTCTTTGCGTTCACCTGGTCGAGTTCGGTGAGCCGGTCGTTGATCGGATCGAGCCGCTTCTTCACCCACTTCTTGCGGGCCATTGGATTGACCCGGCCCCAGAATCCCTCTTTTTCTTCCGTGGGCGTATCCATTGTTGCCGCGGGAGGAGTCGAGGTCGGTGTTTGCTGCGCGGCCGCCGGAGCACTCTGGGAACTGTCAGGCTGCTGCGTCTGCTGGGCCATCGCGGGAATCGCGATCGCCGAAGCCAAGGCCAGAATTGCTACCTGGCTGGGGAACAGAACTTTAGCTGTAATTTGATTTTTCATTTTTTCTAACCCCTGATGTGCATTGCCGCGACACAAAACGCGGGTGAGCAGGTCATGCCACTCGACTTCCTCTAGTGCATGGGAGATGCCAAAGGACAATCGCCCTGTGGAGAACATGGCAATTATTTTAGAATGTGCAAGTTAAAACACCCCTAGGGCGCCCCCGATCAATTTAAGCCCCTTCTGTCTTGGTGGCAAGGAAAGTAATTTTTACAACCAGCGGTAACTCTTACCGGGTAAATCCCGAATCGCGGCTACTTTACGTCCACATGAACGATCCGGATCTCCGGGTAAGCCCCGTTCCAGTCCGGCGTTACCGTGTCGAAGATCATCCGGAAATCCTGGCTTTCTCCAGGTTTCAGAGGTGCCGCCGACGCCGGCTCCAGGTCCACGTACGGATCGCGCGTCCTGATCCATTTCAGCTCCTGGGTCTCGTTTTGCGCTACTTCATTCGCGGCATTCCGAAACAGCACCTGCGCCGAGATGCTCAAGACGGTTTTCGTTCCACTGTTCGTGATGTGGCCGTCAATGTACGTCACTTTGCCGCCAGCCAGGTTGCCGCTCTCGCTCATCACCACATTTGTGATCTGCAGGCTCGCTGCATAAGGATCCAGGGCTGCTGAAATCGGCGTAACCGTCGCCGCGCCCCGTCCTCGCTCCAGCATGAACACAACGATCGCCGCCACAATCAAAACCGCTCCAGCCGCGATTGCCAGCGGCATCCAGTTCCGCTCGCGCGGCTCCGTGGGGGGAACAAGTTGAGGTCCAGTGTTCACGAGCGGATTCTACACCCTGGTAGTTCCGCTCTTCATCCTCAACAAGAGATTCCAAATCTGCCGCTTGACCGGATACACTGTCCCGACCGGTACGCACGGTTTCGAGTCGATGAGACCGGTCGCTTTCCGATCCACACGGAGGTTCCATGCCCAAGTACGTCATCGAGCGCGAGGTCCCCGGCGCTGGCAAAATGTCCCCCGACCAACTGCAAGCCATTTCCCAGACATCCTGCGGAGTGCTGCGCAAACTCGGACCCGAGATTCAGTGGCTTCACAGCTACGTCACCGGCGACAAGATCTATTGCATCTACATCGCACCGAACGAACAACTCGTTCGCGAACACGCTACCCAGGGCGGTTTCCCCGCCAACTCCATCGCCGAAGTCAAAAGCATCATCGACCCCACCACGGCCGAAGCCTAGCTCGCGCAAAAAAGCAAATTCCCAACCCAGGCCGCCGACCGGACCCATGCCATCGGCGGACCGCAGCCGCGTTATGTTCCGCAAATCCTCTTGAAATCCCGACGAACGAGTCGCCGCGAGTGCCCTTACAGTCCGGCAACTGGCAAAACTCACATCTTCCCAAATCGGCGCAACGTGTTCACAATGCCATTCAAGTGACCCGGGTAACCGGTCTCTTGGCACTTTTGGTTGATTCACAAATCAATCGATCTGAATCTAAATAGGTGATAACGCAGTCATGGTCATTGCGACGACTTCGCTCCCGTCGTGAGAAGTGGAAAGGCAACAGGTATGGAACCCTCCCCCAGTGCAGTCTTCGCAAGACCTCGTCGAAAGGAAGACTTGGCTTACCAGGTCATGACGGTCGCTGCGATGGTAACCCTGCTGGCCAGCGTCTGGATCTTTTAGCCACTCGAGCCCGCGGAGCGCCTGAGATTTAGCGTCCGAACGCCGACGAGCTGGAGCCAGCCGACGAACCGCAAGCGCCGAGCTTGATCGCCAGAGACGAATTCATCATTTCCTGAGACGCGGCCGGGCCGCTGCCTATCGAAAATCCTGTGTCGATTTCATTGAATCGGAGGATTCCGCCCGCGCTCTCGCTCCCCGCACCATCAGTGTCAGGCGCCACCCCACCGTCGAGAATATCACCGCCAAGAACACCGGAATCATCAGGGGCGGAAGGCGAAATTCATTGCTGCGCGCGCTCTGGATGATCGACCACTGCAGGTAGGTAAAGAGGCAAAGCATCTCGCATTTGATCCAGGCCACCATCTCACTGGTCTGCTCCTGGATAAACGGCAGATTCGCTTCCGTCACTCGTACCGGAAGGTTGTACCTCCGGAACCGAATGCTTCCCAACACCGTCAGCAACAAGTACAACCCAGCGCCAACCATAGGAAGCAACCACAGGAATCCCGGCGCGCCCCACGCATTTGGCTGCCCGGAAATATCAAAGTGTGTCGGAATCCGATCCGGCAGCCGTTCCGCCCCGTGCAGCGCCGCATACGTGATCCAGCAAAGAACCGCCAGCATCCCCAGACAGATCGCTTCCATTGTCTTGCGCATGCCATGCCTCGCTCAGGCGGCTCGACCCACCTGTTACTTCCTACTCCCTAATCCCTCTTCCCTGTTCTGTCACCCTCTCACCGTCTGAACCAGCAGCCACGCATTCAGCCCGGCAATCACTACCGCCGTGATCCACGCCAGCACCTTCAGCCACTTCGCATTCACAAACTCGCCCATCTTCGCGCGGTCGCCGGTGAAAATCACCAGTGGCACTACCGCAAAACTCAACTGCATCGACAAGATCACCTGGCTCAGGATCAGCAACTTCTCCGTCCCCCGCTCGCCATTCACCGCCACCACGATGATCGTTGGAATGATCGCCAGCCCGCGCGTAATCAGCCTGCGAAGCCACGGCGAAACCCTCAGGTGAATGAATCCCTCCATCACGATCTGGCCCGCCAGCGTTCCCGTAATCGAGGAGTTCTGCCCCGACGCCAGCAGCGCCACCGCAAACAGCGTGCTCGCAAATCCCGCGCCCACCAGCGGGCTCAGTAGCTTGTACGCGTCCTCAATCGCCGCCACCTCAAAATGCCCGCTGCGATAAAAGACCGCGGCCGCGACGATCAGGATCGCCGCATTCACAAACAGCGCCACCGTCAGCGCCAGCGCCGAATCCACATTCGCCATATGGATCGCCTCGCGCTTGCCCTCCGGCGTCCGCTTGTACCGCCGGCTCTGCACAATCGACGAATGCAGGTAGAGATTATGCGGCATCACCGTCGCGCCCAGAATTCCAATCGCGATGTAAAGCATCGCCGGATTCGTCACGATTTGCGGCGACGGAATCAGCAGGTTCCTCAATACCGACCAGGTGTTCCGGCCGCGATAGAAACACCTGCACGCTGAACATCGCCAGAATCGTCCCGATCAGCGCAATCACCAGCGCTTCCACGTATCGGAAACCCCACTTTTGCAGAAGCAGGATCAGCAGCACATCCAGCCCGGTGATCAGAACGCCGTAAAACAGCGGAATGTGAAACAGCAGTTGCAGCGCGATCGCTGACCCGATCACCTCCGCCAAATCGCACGCAGCGATCGCAATCTCCGCACCAACCCACAGCACGAAACTCGCCTTGCGCCCATAGCTCTCATGGCAAAGCTGCGCCAGGTCCCGCTCTGTTGCCACACCCAGCTTCAGCGCCAGGCTCTGCAGCAGGATCGCCATCAGGTTCGACAGCATGATCACGAACAGCAGCGTGTAGCCGAATCGCGACCCGCCCGCAATGTCCGTGGCCCAGTTTCCCGGGTCCATGTACCCCACTGAAATCAGGAACCCCGGCCCCAGAAACCCCAACAGGCGCCGCCAATACACCGGCGACCGCGATATGTGCACGCTCGCATGCACCTCGGGTAATGAAGGCTCTTGGAGCCCGATGGAGTTTGGAATTTCAGTAGCCATAGAAGCGAAACAGGGGAACAACCGTAGCACTACCCTCTGAGTATGCCACAGGTTAACTGTAGTTAATATCAATTTATTATTTCTGATTACTTAAGACGCATCCAGCTTCAGCCAGACCGCCTCCGCAGCAGGTCTACCGAGAATAGAATTCCCCGGTATCTAATTCAATCGAAACAGTTTGATCGTAGTTCTGACTGAGAACCCGCAGGCTCTGGTTCGGCCCTATTCCCATTCGATGCAGAAACAGAAGCAGCTGGGAATCTCGTTCCTGGAGGCTCGTGACTCGGTAACGCTCCCCCGCGCGCGCCTCTGAAAGCGGTACCTCGCCGCGCTTCTTCCGCTCCGCAGGCCGCACCGGCAGCACCGAATTTCCATGCGGACACGCGCCGCCCTCGCCCAGCTTCTCCTTCAATTTCGCCTCGAATGCGGGCGAAACTGCATGCTCCAGCTTCTCGGCCTCGTCGTGAATCTCGTACCACTCCATCCCGAAAACCTCGGTCAGCATCCGCTCGATCAGGTGATGCCGCAGCGCGGTCCGGTACGCTGTTTCGCGCCCGGTCTCGGTCAGCCGCACGATTCCGTCGTCTTTGATCTCGACATACCCATCCCGCCGCAGTCGCTTCAGCGCCATCGTTACCGCAGGAGCCGATACTTCCAGCCAATGCGCCAGCGTCGCCGGAATCACCTGCGTGCCCCTCGGCCTCAGCCTCAAGGATGGCCTTCAAATAATTCTCTTTCGAAACCTGAATCGCGTCTTTCATTGGAGTGCCGCAATAAGTCTATATGCTTCCTGTTCTTCGCTCGTGTTGCAGCCGCTTCAAAACAAAACCAGCTCTCCGAAATCTCGAAGAGCTGGCTCAAATCAAAAAACTGAGAACTGAAAAACTGTTAACTGAGAATTGTCTCTCTCACTTCACCCGCACCTTAGGCTCCACCGACAGCCCAGGCCGCAGCGCGTGATTCGGATCTTCCTTTGCCAGGTCGTCGAAATCGATCCTCACCGGCAACCGCTGCACCACCTTCACGTAGTTGCCCGTCGCATTTTCCGGCGGAAACAGCGACAGCACCGAGCCTGTCGCGCCACCAATCTGCGTCACATGTCCGTTGTAGCTCTTGCCCGTCGCGTCCACGCTGATCTCCACATGCTGGCCCGCAGTCATGTGCTTCAACTGCGTCTCCTTGAAGTTCGCCGTCACCCACAAGTCTTCCAGCGAAACCAGCGTCAGAAGATTCTGCCCCGTCGACACGTTTTGATTGATCTCCACGCTCTTGCGCGTGATGATTCCCGCCGCCGGCGCCACGATCTTCGTATAGCTCAGGTTCAGGTTCGCCTGGTCCAGTTGCGCCTGCGCCTGCGCCACCTGCGCCAGGGCCTGCTTGGCACGAGCTGACTGCGCCGCCACCTGCTGCGGCCCGGTCTGCGCATAGTTCAACTGCGCCTGCGCCTGCGATTGCCTTCTCGTTCGCAACCCGCACCCCATCCCCGGCAGCCTGCTCGTTCGCGTGCGCGCTGTCGACTGCAGCCTTCGCCGCATCCGCCGCCGCCACTGCCGCATCGAATTGCTGCTTGCTGATCACATCCTTCTCGACCAGCGGCTTGTAGCGCTCCAGGTCCTGCTGCGCTTTCAGACTGTTCGCCTCTGCCTGGATCACCTGTGCATGCGCTGCCGCCAACTGCGACTGTGCCTGCGAAATCGAAGCTGTAGCTGCCGCTTACATCCGCACCCGCCGAAGTCAGGTTGCTGCCGGTGTTGATCGTCGTGATCGGCACATTCACGTTCGCCGCCGCGGCCGCAGCCTGCGCACTGGCCAGCGCAGCTTTCGCATTCTCCACCGCGACCTCATAGTCCCGCGGATCGAGCTCGGCGATCGGGTCACCCGCCTTTACCTGCTGGTTCTCATTAACGTCAACGTGGATCACCTGCCCGGCAATGCGCGCACTGATCTGGATCAGGTGTCCATTGATCTGCGCATCGTCTGTGTCTTCGTAGTAGGTCGAGTGCCACCAGAAACCAAGCCCGGCAAGAACCAGCACCGCCACCACCGCGATGATGATTCCCTTGCGGCGAGAAGGAGGCTGCGTCACCTCGGTGCTCTCATCCCGAGGCGCCTGCACTGTCGTTGTGGTTGTTTCCGCCACGTTTACTTCCCTCCCAAATATTTCCTGTAGTCCTGCCCCGCTCCCAGCGCGCGCGCCAGGCTCAGCTTGGCCACGTTGTTCCGGTAGAGGCTGGACACATATTGATCATTGGCCTGCGCCACTGAACGCTGCGCCTGGCTCACCGCGAGGTTGTCCTCTACGCCGTTCGCATAGCGCTGCTGTGCCTCGCTCAACGCTTCGTTCGCCAGGTCCACGCTCGATCGCGCCACTTCAACCTGCTTCTGCGCTGCCTCGATGTCCAACAGCGCATCACGCACATCCGCATCCACCTGCGCATTCAAATCGCTCAGCTGCGCATTCTGCGTATCCAGCTGCGACTGCGCAACCTGTGCCTCGCCGCGCAGACCGTACTCCCTGAACAACGGCACGCTCAATGTGCCCGCCGCATCGCCTGTCCCGTGCGAGGTTCCAAGGTTGACTCCGATGACGCCGTAGTCCCCGTTGAACACCACCGTCGGATAACGATCCGCAGTGGCCGCTTTCCGCTGTTCCTCTGCCGCCTCAGTCTGCTCCACCATCGCAGCCAGGTCTTTGCGGTTGCGTGCGCCTGCTTGATCATCGCGTCCACGTCGAGCTTGTCGAACACCGCATATGGCGCTTTGTCCGCCATGTTGAACTTCTGTTCCAGCGGCAACCCGATCACTCGCGCAAGCGCCAGTTGTCTTTATCCAGGCTGTTCTGCGCCACAATCAACTGCTGCTGCAGCGACTGGTAATCAACCTGCGCCCGCAACACATCCAGTTTCGGCGACGTCCCCGCATCGTGGTTTGCATTCGCCTGGTCCAGCGAGATCTTTGACGTCGCCACCTGCGCCACGAAACTCTCGACAAGCCCCTGATCGGCCAGCACCAGCATGTACGCGTTGCCCACTGTTAGCACCACCATGTCGCGCGCATCCTGCTCCGAAAGCTCGGCTGCCTTTGAACTGGTGCTTCGCCGCCATATACGTCCGCAGCGACTTCACATCCACCAGCGACCAGGTCACGTATCCCCGCAGATCCGTATAGCCGAACGGCCCGATAATCGTAGGGAATCCCGGAATCCGCAAGCCCTCCGCCGCCAGGTCAACCTGCTGCACAGCCTCGTGCGCGTTAAACTCCACATCCGGCAGCAATGGCTGCAACTCGCTGAGCTTCTGCGCTCGCGCCGATGCCGTCTGCGTCCCGCTCAGAATCATCCCCAGGTTGTTCTTCAGGCCCCGCTGAATCGCATCGTCCAGCGACAAATCGAGCGGCTGACTCGTCGCCTGGCCTGCAGTCACGCTGCCTTGAAAATTGCCTGCAGTCGGGCCCGCGCTCTGTCCCGGTATTTGCGGTGGCAACTGCTGCCCGAAATCCCGCGGAACCGCCATGGTCCCTACCATCAGCGCAAATGCTGCACAGGCACAAAAATGCTTTGGATACTTCTTACAGTCGTCTGAGGACATCGATCGTCTTTGAAATCCTGGCAATTAGAATCTGCCGGAAAGCTGTTTGCACTCCAATAGATGCCCGATTCGGGCAGGCAGGTTCTTTATCTAGTGTACCGAACAAAAAATCTTAGGGAGTGTAATCCCCAACACATCACCGGCTAATTTCCGTCCCTTTTCCCATTGTCCGCGGGTCCCGCTTCTATTCCCTGGTTCGTATTCCCAGCTGCCTTAGCTAGCTGTCGTTGCGTGAATCAACTGCGAAGCCAGCGAACACAGCCCCTGCCGGAAGATCTCCCGCACCGCATCCGCATTCCACCCCTCGGCACCCTTGCCGCCATGCTCGGAGAGCATCGCCGCGGTCTCGTCCGCGGTGAAACCAGCCACCGCCCGCAGTACAAAAATCACGCGCGTTTGCGTCGCCAGACTCTCGATCCAGTTCCTCACGCTTTCACGATTCGGCCCGGCCAGCATGCTGTCCAGTTCCTGTCGCGAAATCCCTGCCGACTCCAGATCGTCGTCTTCGATGCAGGTCGACGGCATGTTCCAGACCCTCCGGCGCCGCAAGGCTTCCTGGATTCCGTTTGGCAATCAGCTCGATCGCCGCCGTACAAAGCGCCCTCCGGCTGCTCTGCCGAGCCTCCATCACGTCGCTGCCCGCCGGAACCTCAGTCCGCGCGACCGCCGTCTCCACCAGCCCGATGCTGTCTTCCCCCTCGCCCACCAGCATAGACGCCATGCTGTAGAGCCCGGCAGCAATCACGTCCAGCATCGCGTCCATGCCTTCCAACGCCCTGCTCACCGTGGCCTCGTCCTTTGGCCGACCGTCCAGCAGCCCTTGCACCTTCTTTGAAAACTCATCGGCTCCATCTGGAATCGGCTTCTGGGGAATCAAACTGTTTTTGGCATTCATTAAGAAAGCTCCTCATTTTTTGGGGAAAATGCGGAAATTGCCGAATCTCTATCCTCCACCCGTCGCCTGTCTCGGGTCAATCTGCGCCATGCCTTTTCCAGTCACGCCTTCTGACTCCTTTTTGCATCCCTTTAATCTCCCAGTCCACTTCCTCCTGTAACTATTGGCTCAAACGCAAACTCATTCCCCATCCGTTCCTGTTTCCCTACAAAACGCTGTAGACTTGCCAACACGGCTCGACTCAAACCCATGGCCAGAACCAAGCAGAAACAAAAGCTCTTCACCGGACGCGACCACTCCTGGATGCAGTTCAATCGCCGTGTCCTCGAAGAGGCCGAAGACCCCTCCAATCCGCTGCTCGAACGGGTCAAGTTTCTTGCCATCACCGGCTCCAATCTCGACGAGTATGTGGAAATCCGCCAGGCCGGTCTCATGCAGCGCATCGAAGACGGCTACCGCGAGCAGGGCTACGACGGCCTCCGTCCCGACGAGTCCCTGGCTTCCCTCACCGCCGAAATCCACACTTTCGTCGAGGCCCAGTATCGCTGCTGGAACGATCTGCTCCTTCCTGAGTTGCGCAAACAAGGCATCCGCTTAATGGAGTGGGACGAGCTCGACGAAGAAGCTCGCGCCTATGCCCAGGCCTACTTCCAGCGTGAAGTCGATCCGCTGCTTACCCCGATCGCCATCGATCCCGCGCATCCCTTCCCGCGCGTCCTGAACAAGGCGCTCTGCCTTGCCCTGCTTCTCCGCCGCAAGCGCAAAAGCTCCGGCCCGCAAGTCCTCGGTGTCGTCACCGTTCCCCGCGCTTTACCCCGCTTCGTCCGGCTCCCTGCCGACGACGGCAAGTTCGACTACCTCCTTCTCCAGGATCTGATCGCACAGAACCTCGGCGGCATGTACCGCGGCTACGAAGTGCAATCCCGCACCGCCTTCCGCGTTACTCGAAACTCCAACCTCTACTTCGAAGAGGAAGAAGCGCGCTCCCTGCTTGAAACCATCCGCGTCGAGCTTCACAATCGCCGCAAAGGCGATTCCGTGCGGCTCGAAATCGAAACCGGCGCCGATCCTGAAATCGTCGAGCGCCTCCGCGTCAACTTCGAACTCGATGAGGACCAGGTCTTTCGCGGCGATGGCCCCGTCAATCTCTCGCGCCTCATGTTTTTCTACAGCGACATCCAGCGCCCAGACCTCAAGTTCGCGCCCTTCACGCCCAAGCCGCTTCATCTCAGTCGCAAGTCAACCAACATCTTTGACGAGCTGCGCCAGCACGACGTCCTGCTTCACCATCCCTACGACTCCTACGATTCGGTAGTCGACTTCATCCAGCAGGGCGCGGAAGACCCCGCCGTCGTCAGCATGAAGCAGACGCTCTATCGCACCAGTCAGGATTCGCCCGTCTTCTCCGCGCTGATTGAAGCTGCCGCCACCAAGGAAGCGACCCTCGTCGTTGAGCTCATGGCCCGCTTCGACGAAGCCTCCAACATTCGCTGGGCGCGCAGCATGGAAGACGCCGGTGTGCAGGTCTTTCACGGCGTGGTCGGCCTCAAGACTCACTGCAAACTCGCCCTGCTCGTCCGCCGCGATGAAGACGGCGTCACCCGCCGCTACTGCCACCTCGGCACCGGCAACTACAACCCCATCACCGCGCGCTTCTATACCGACCTCAGCCTGCTCACCTGCGATCCGCAGATCACCGAGCGCGTGCACATGGTCTTTAACTACCTCACCGCGCACGCCGAGATCGACGACTACCGTCCGCTCCTCGTTGCCCCGCTCACCATGGCTGAAAGCTTTCTCGGCCTCATCCGCCGCGAGACAGAACACGCCCGCGCCGGAAGCCCTGCGCATATCGTCGCCAAGATGAATGCGCTCCTCGAGCCCAGCGTCATCGAGGCACTCTACGATGCATCGAACGCCGGCGTAGAAATCGATCTCATCATCCGCGGCCTTTCATTCTCCGCCCCGGAATCAAAGGCCTCTCCAGCCGCATTCGCGTGCGTTCCGTCGTCGGCCGCTTCCTTGAGCACTCCCGCATCTTCCACTTTGCCAACGGTGGCGACGACGAAATCTACCTTGGCTCGGCTGACTGGATGCCGCGCAATCTCTTCGAACGCTGCGAAGTCGCCTTCCCAGTCCGCGACCCCGCCGTCAAGGCGCGCATCCACGATGAAATTCTGCCCGCCTACCTCGCCGACACCATCAAGGCCCGCCTCCAGCAGTCCGACGGCACCTACAAACGCGCCTCCCAGATGCTCAAGGGCGAACCTGTCTTCTCCGCTCAGGACTTCCTTATGAAGGTCGCGGAAGGCAAGTCCGATCTCACCGCCATCCCCAAAGGCAAACCTCTCACCCCGCCTGCCAGGCGCCCGAAGAAAACCTCCGACGAACCCGCCCACGCCGCCGACTAGGGTCCGCGCGACTACTCGAGGCAAGTCCCGCGCGGTCGATGGAAGGAACGAATGAACGCGCGAAGAATGACAAGACGTCCGGCCAGGTGGGAGGCCATCCAGGGCGAACTGAAACATCGCTGGATGATTCCCCTGCGGGCCTTCGAGTGGATGTTTGAGTGGGCTGCCTACGGGTTGAGCCGATGGAGTTTCCTTGAAGTCCTCGAGTACCTCGGCAGACTCTCGGTACTGGTCGGCGTCATCTTCTACTTCAGCGAATCCGGCGATCGCATCAAGCAGCGACACTACCAGGCCTGGCAGGTCATCAACACTGCTCAAGGCAAAGGCGGCAGCGGCGGACGCATCGAGGCGCTTCAGGAACTGAATGCCGACAAGATTCCGCTCGTTGGCGTCAACGCCTCAGCAGCGTTTCTCCAGGGCATCCGCCTCGAACGTGCAAATCTCTTGCGAGCCGACCTTAGTGCGGCTGATCTCCGCGGCTGTGTGCTTCGCTTCGCAGACCTCACCTACGCCGACCTCCACTCGGCGAATTTCCGAGGCAGCAACCTCGAACACGCCATCCTATCCAATGCCAACATGACGGACAGCGATCTCGTGGCGACTGATCTTATAGGCGCCAAATTCGACGGCGTTGACCTCACATCTGCAGATCTCCGCAACGCCGACCTGCAATCCATCGCATGGCAGCACATTGCCGCCATCAAATCCGCCAACATCGCCGGCGTCAAGCACGCCCCGGAAGGCTTCCATGATTGGGCGATGAAGAATGGCGCGATAGAGAACGCCAATATTGCCGACTGAACAATTTCGTCGATCCTCCTACTTCCAACGATCTCGCGAATTGCATCTCTTTGTTCCGGTCTTGCTGAACGCAAGAAAAGCCGCGCGCCGCCGTATACGTCGCACAGACGGCATAAACGCCATCTCGAACCGCTATGCGAAAGTCCCGCAATGTAAACCCGGGCGCACCACCTCGCATCTAACGCAGTATTAGATTGGTTTTTCGAGATTTAGACATGGTGGAAAATCTAAATGATGGTGGAAAGATTATGCCCTACGAGATTCCGTTGAACGTTATAGAAATACTTAAAAGCACGTTGTATCTTCTGGAGCACACAATTTACCCCGGCAAAGATGGCAAGACTGTGACCGACCTGAAAAAGTGCATCAGCGGAGCCATCACGACCCTGACTGCAGAAACTGCTGAGGCCACCGGCGACTGAAGCATTCTTGAATTCCTGCAGCTTTCCTAAGTTCAAGCTGCAACATCAGTCGACGCACTCCGTTGTCGAGTCGTACGCCCAACCCATCGCCAAGATCGGATCAGTCGGCACGGCGCAGGAGGATAAGTGTCTGCTCTCGAATTGCACATCCCGTGACGAATATCACCAACTAAAGACTTGTAGTGAACCAAAGTTGTGGGACCATCGTAGAGAACAACTATGCAGGTATTTACCACAATCTTTCTTGCTCAAACTCTCCGGGCCAATATCGACTGCATCGAGGATCTGGACGACCAAGCCTCAGGCGAGTCTCCTTTGGTCGAGTTCAAGCAAGCACTTCGGAAGCGCATCGCGACGCTCGAGAGCCGCAATTGGCTTGAAGAGCCCGGCATCGAAGAATAAGCACCTGTACGCACACGTCAATCGCGAGAGCCGGCAATCTCCTCCTAAGTTATTCGATCGACAACGAATTTCGGGTCATCCTGCTACAGTCTGAAGACGAATGGAAAAGTGAGGCTGGCAGTGTGACTTTGTGGCACGCTTAAGGCGAGGAGAATGTTGTGGCAGCATATACACCGCAGGTATTTTCCGGGGTCACTCCCGCACAGTACGCAATGTTGATGGAGAAAGCGAATGCCGCCGGAGTTCCGATGAGCGGCAACAGCGGGCGCGCCAGCAAAATGGGCGTAGAGGTCGAGTGGAACTACTCCGAAGAAAGACAGGAACTCGTCCTGACCTGCCTCCGCGCTCCCTTCTTCGTGAGTGCCGATGACGTGAACAGAAAACTCCACACCTTGGTAAGCGAAACCCTCCTGGCCTGAAGCTCTATGGAACGTTCGCGCTCGCATTGCGCGCCAACACCGAAATCCGCGACGTGCCTGAACTCCGCTCTATCCTTTTACAATCACATCAGTGGCTCTTCCCCTGGCCAACCCGCAAACACGACGCCAAGACACCTGCGAACGCTCTTCAGCCTTCACGTGGCGACCACCGCGAACGCTGCTCCTGTGGCATCTGGCGAGCCTCGATGCGCCCGCGGTTGCGGTAACATGGGCACTCGCCTTTGCGTGGGTGGCTGGCGTGCACCTCGACGCCTGGATTCCATTGCTTCTCGCATGTGGAACCTGGACCGTATACGTGGGCGATCGCCTGCTCGACGCACATCGCGCAATCACGTCAGAAGAACTCGACGGCTTACATGAGCGCCACTACTTCCATTGGCGTCACCGGCGCTTGCTTGTTCCCCTCGCCTGCGTAACCGCCGCTGTGGCAGTTGCTCTCGTCATGCGACGGATGCCTGTTGCAGCCCGCGATCGCAACGCTGTTTTGGCCGCTGCGGCGCTCATTTACTTCTCCGGCGTGCATTCGCCGGCGCGCCTCCCACACTGGCTGCGAAGAATGGCTTCGAAGGAGTTGCTCGTAGGGCTGCTGTTCACGGCTGGATGCGCGGCGCCCACGCTCTCCCGTCTTCCTTCCTCAGATTGGCCGTTGTTTGCCTGCCTGGCGATCTTCGCGGCGCTGGCCTGGGTCAATTGCTTCGCAATCGAGACCTGGGAATCACATGGCAGGCCAACCTGCGTGTCACTGCGGACCACTGTTCTCGGCACTGCTTGTCTCACCGCATCAGCCGTTTTCGCCTTCACCGACGCGCGCGCATCCGCTCTTGTTGGTTGTGCCGGAGCCAGCGCACTTCTGCTCTCGCTCCTGGAGCGCAGGCGAAGCAGAATGTCTCCTCTTACTCTGCGTGCTCTCGCCGACCTCGTCCTGATGACCCCACTCGTCCTGCTCATTCTCGGAGCACGTCGCGGATGAGATACTCAAACCTGCCGTTGAGAGATCGTGAAGCGGTTGCGCCTGCCAAAACCGCAGACTTCAGCCGACTCGCACACATTTACCGGTGGCTCGAGTGGTGCAGCTTCGGACCGGTCCTCTGGCATTGCCGGTGCACGTTCCTCGCCGAAATGAAAAGCGGCCGGTCAGCACTGATCATCGGCGACGGCGACGGAAGATTCACAGCGCGATTACTCGTGGAGAATCCGCAAATCACTGTCGAGGCCGTAGACAGCAGCGAGTCAATGCTGCGACAACTGATGCAGACCGCTGGCCGCAATGTCGACCGCGTGCGCGTCCAATTGGCCGACGCACGCCAGCTCAATCTCGCGCCCCGCAACTTCGATCTCGTCGCAACACACTTCTTCCTTGACTGCCTGACCACCGTAGAGGTCGAAGATCTGGCGATGAGACTCCGCGGAATCATGCCACACGACGCGGCGTGGGTGGTCTCGGAGTTCGCTGTCCCCGACAACTGGTATGGAGGCCTCATCGCCAGGCCGCTCGTGACCGCCCTCTACATTGCATTCGGATTTCTAACTGGCCTCAGCATCCGGCAATTACCTGCGCATCGCGAAGCGCTTCAACGAGCCGGGTTCACCTTGGCGAAGCAACGGACTTGGCTCGGTGGCCTCCTGGTTAGCGAACTGTGGCAGCCTCGCCCAGCTCAAAATTTCGGACATCTCCAAAGATATCCATCTCAACGCGGAGCCTTGAGTCGGTCATATTGCTCCTGCGTGAGCTGCAGCCACACCCCGCCTCGTCCGATCTCCAGCCCATAATCGAGAGATTGCCTGTCCTGAAGATCGGCAAAGTTTCCCACCTTCTCCACAATCGTGCGTATCTTCTCAGGGCTTCGAAAGTACAGCCGCCGGGGCAGCGGAGTCTTCAGGTCTTCTTCCAAAAACTGGCACATCCAGCTGCTCCGGTACATGTAATACATATAGATTCGATGAGTCTCAGGCGACCGGCACCTGGCGCACAGCCTCTCACCCGGCGTCGGAGGCTCATCCGGAATCAGGTTGCGGCAACGTGCACAGATCTTTCCAGCCAGGCGCATACGAGTCGTCGAAGAACGTTCGCCTCCCATGCACATCAGTATAAGGCGAATAAACAGCGAAGATATGAACAGATTTGGCGGAAACAAGTCATATTCATATCGGATATAGTGAGATACACAACCAATCCTCTATGGAAGACCATTGTTGAATGGCCACTAAAGCGGGAACCCCTCCAACGAAACCAAGAGGACTCGCCAACTTTCGCCTGATCCCGCGTGTCGAAACCGTTCCTTGGATCGTCTCCTCCGCTCAGACAGCTGTAGGCAAAATCACGCTGATCGCAATATTCGGCTGCGGGATATGCGTATTTGTCCGTGATTGGGCTTCGTGGCTGACACTGATTTCCACAATTTCGCTGACAAGCTTTGTGCCATCGCGGCGACGATGTCTTCTGGCGGTCGCACCAATCCTATTGGTCGTCGTTCACACCTTCCGAGAACCTTTGAGGCTGGGCTTAAATTTGGGAGTGATTGCGGCCGGTGTTTTGCTTTACTGGTGTGTCATGCGCTGGCCCAATTCGCGATTCGGAAAGCGGCCCGTTCTATTCCTTCTTACCGGCTTCGCCGCCATCATTCTCATCGCTTGTGCCGTTCCCCATAATTCACTTCCATATCTGGTTCTATGGAGCACGGTCGGCATCCTGGCAACCTATATCTGGTTCATCGCGTATGCGCTTATCGACAGGCACTCAGCGCCCGCCAAAGAACTGACCCTGCAACTGACAGCCTTTCGGCCGATTTGGGGATCAACGAACACGCCTTTTCCCAAAGGCGCGGCCTATCTACGTCGCATCGAAGCGCAAAGCCCTGAGCAACTCGCAGTTGTGCAACTAAAAGGGTTGAAGCTGCTCGTCTGGGCAATAGTTTTAGGACTTTTCCAAGTCGCGTGGAAGTACCTCTTCCATGTCTATTTGCACATTCCAACCGCGAGCCAAGCGTTGGCAATGAGCGTAATCGGAACTCCGGTCGCCTGGCACTCGCGATGGGAAAGCCAGATACTTGATCTTGTTGAAAGTGTGTTGGAAGTCTCTGTATTTGGTCACTGGGTGGTCGCCACTTGCCGAATGGGAGGGTACAACGCGCTTCGGAACACCTATCGGCCATTCTCATCGAGAACAGTTGCTGAGTTCTTCAACCGTTTTTATTACTACTACAAGGAACTGATCGTCGACTTCTTCTTCTTTCCAGCCTTCTTCCGATATTGGAAGAGCAATCGACGCATGCGAACCATCTTTGCGACCTTCTCGGCGGCATGTTTTGGAAATGTGTTCTATCACTTCACGCGAGACTGGACGACGATCCGGGACTTAGGGATCTGGAAAGCGCTAGCGAATTATCAGGTATTCACGTTTTACAGCTTCATCCTCGCGGCATTTCTGAGCTTTTCTCAATTAAGGAAACGCGGCCCGCGACCAACCGGCTTTGTCCGCGGTCACCTGCTGCCTATACTCGGTGTGTGCCTGTTCTTTAGCCTGATCAATGTATTTGGATGGAGTGAGGAGAAGTTTCCTCTAACTGAGCACCTGAAATATTTCGCCAGTTTGTTTTTTATTCATTTTTAGGGGGCCTTCATGAAGGAAAGAGTAGAAACACGGAAATTCGTCGAAGGACTTCTTGCCGGCTATGGCGATGACGGGCCTCTAGCTGATAGGGAATCGCTACTGGTTAGCGGAAGACTGCAGTCGATCGATGCGGTGGAAATTGTGATGTTTCTCGAGCAGAATTTCGGGATTGATTTCGCAACGATAGGATTTGATCGCGATCGCATCGATAGCATTGATGCAATTGCGGATTTGATTAAGTCCTTCAATAACGGGGAGAAACGGAGCAAGTAACCATCCCGATGACCTCTCAGAGCTTTTGCGGCATTCCGCCGGATAGTTTGGCAGGGCAATTAAGTAAAGCAGACCCGATTGTTCGCGTTCTGCGATCCCACCCTGGAGTTCGCGAAGCATCGGTGTTGCAGACCCAATGTGCAGGCTGGATAGGGTTCATCGTTGCCGAGGACGATTACCTCGACGAAGTGATGAAACGAGCGGAGATGCGAGATCTGGCCCTCAAGAGGTGGCGAAAGTCGTTCGATCTGAGTCACTTCACAGAAAACATAAAGTCAAAGCCCATCGGACTCAATATCCAAGGATGGAACAGCAGTTATACGGGCCGTGAGCTTCCAGAAGCCGAGATGCTCGAGTGGGTCCAACTCACCGTGTCGAAGATTCTGGGATTTGCGCCAAGAGCAGTCTATGAAATCGGGTGTGGGACCGGCATGTTGCTGTTGCGAGTTGCACCACATTGCCAACGATATGTTGCGTCAGATTTTTCATCTGCGACTCTTGATCGGGTCAGGGCCCAGTTGAAATTAGCTCCCACGTTAGAGAAATCCGTTGAGTTGCTGGAGCGAATGGCAGACGATTTCAACGGTTTCGATCAAAGCTCAGTCGACACGGTGGTACTCAACTCCGTTGCGCAGTTCTTTCCGAACTCTTCCTACCTCACCCGAGTGTTGGAAGGCGCGATTGAAATTGTGCGGCCTGGTGGCAGGGTTTTTGCCGGGGACATTCAGAGCCTGCCGTTGCGAGGCCTGTTTCTGAGTTCCGTTGAGCTCTTCCGAAGTGATGAAGATCAGACACCAACGATCATAATAGATCGTATTCGGCGTCGAATACGCTTGGAACCTTGGCTCTTCGTTTCACCGGCGTATTTTCTAAACTTGGCGAAGAGGCATAAGAAGGTGTCGCGGGTTGAGATTGAGCCGCGACCGGGCCGCGCTGACAATGAGGTCACACGTTACCGATACAATGCGATCCTGTATGTTGGAGAGCCGTCTGAGCAGCGAAATGACTTTCCCTTTGATGATTGGCGGGAACATCGGTGGGACCTCAAGGAAATCCGAGAGCTGCTAGGGAAATCAACAAGGCCATTCGGAATTAAGTGCATTCCAAATGCCCGCGTGGAACTCGATATAGCTGCTTTGGATGAATTATGGCGTGGCGACGATTCGGTAACGGCTGGAAAGCTTAAGCGCAAACTTGAACTGACCGTGACTCGCGGCATTCATCCTCAAGATCTGGTTGATCTGGTCAAAAGCGTTGGGGGCTTTGAGATCAGGCTTAGCTGGGCCGGATGCCGCCGTGACGGAAGTTATGACGCTGCGTTTTTCAATGCCCATAGCCTGGGATCTTCCGCTTATCAATCAATCTGCTGGCCGCAACCAGAAGCGTCAGAATACTTGACCCTAACAAGCTGGCCGGGACAGGGCAAACTGAGATCTGACCTAATTGATCAGATCAGGGCCCTTTGCAAGAGCAGCCTGCCGTCGGAACTGGTTCCGGCGGAGTTTTACCTGGTAGACGCCCTGCCGAGCGAAGAGAATCATGCTTCGGTTGCGCAGGCAATCGACAGACTCAACTCACTGTGATGATGCGGTCACTATGTGGCCGGAAATTCGTGGCGATAGTTCGTCGGCTTTTTACAGAGTAGACGCTCCGGACGACTCTGTCAGGTAAGCAATTAGCTGCTTACGATCGACTTTTCCGTTGCTGTTGAGAGGTATCTTGGGCATGATCTGAATTCGCGATGGCACCATATTGGCCGGAAGTCTCTCTTTGAGTGCGTTGCGAACTTCAGAAGCCTTCCCGTTGAAACCTCCGATGAAACCCACAATCCCGAGAGCCACACCATCTTGCATAGGCCAAGCCACTGCGGCCACAGATTCACAGCCGGTTACCGCCCTTAGATGAGATTCAATTTCGCCAAGCTCAACACGTGCACCGCCAAGTACCTTCACCTGATGATCAATGCGTCCAAGATAGTGCAAGACTCCATTGGGATCTCTCAATGCAAGGTCGCCCGTCCGGTACCATCTCTCTCCCTCGATCTCGACAAAAGCACGACGCGTTCTTTCTTCGTCATCAAGGTAGCCAAGCGCGAGTTGCGGGCCGCCGAGTAGCAATTCGCCTTTCGACTCATTGGACAGGAGCTTTAGATTTTCGTCGGCGATGGCCGTCTTCACTCCGCGATAAGGCCATCCGATCGCAATAAAATCTCCTGTCAAGTAGCAGTCCGGTGAATAGTCTTGCCCGATGCCCATGACGGATATTTCTGTCGCGCCCCACAGATTGATGACCTTCGAATTTGGCGCTGCGGCCTGCCATGCTTCGGCGACCACTCGGGGAAGTGCCTCACCAGAGAACAGGGAACGATGGAGCGACGGGAAGGAATTCGGTTTGAGGAGACCCATCCGAGCCATTTGGGCCGCGATTGACGGTGCCGAGAACCAGATCGTAATCTCGTTCTCCTGAAGAAACTTGGTTGGTGCTAAAGAGACATTTACAGGGATTATGTACAGTGCAGCACCGACCTGCCAAGCTGAGAACATGTCATAGACGGAAGCGTCGAAGCTGATGGGGCTGGTGCCAGCGACCCGATCCTCTTTGCGGACGGGATAATCGAGGCCCAGTGTCCATAACAAATGGTCGACTCCGCCGACCGTCACTATGACGGCTTTCGGGATTCCCGTGCTACCTGAGGTATACATCATGTATCCTGGCTCACTCGCCCCCATAAATGCAGGCTCGCCGGGATCCTCTGCAAGCCGCAACTCATCAAAATCAGTCACTGGCTTGCTCGCCGCAACGGGAAGATCGCGCTGATGAATGAGAACTCGTTGTGGACTGGCCGCCAATACAGCTTCGCTGATCCTCCTCGATCCGGCGCTATCGGTGATCAATACATCCAAGCCACTACGTTTCAGAATTCCAATTAGCGCAAGGTCCGGCAGAGCAATATCGATAGGAACATAAGCAGCCCCAACCCAGGCTGAGGCCAGGATTCCGATGTATGCCTCAGGACCACGAGCCGCCAGAATGCCGACGCGCTTTGGCGCATGTCCACTCGTTTGCATCCAATGGACGATGCGCCCAACCTCCCTCAAAGTTTCTGTGTAAGTCAGCTTTCTGCCGTCGACACACAAGGCGACCCGATCGGGATATCGACGCGCGGTATCACAGAACGGCTTTGCGAGATTGTAGTTTATCCCTGGATCAGCGGAAGCGCTAACGGCGGTGTCGCTCATTTTCGGCAGTATACAGACTTGAAGCGCGCCCGCGAAGCGCAGGCTCGATTTTTGCTGCTCGACTTGGTCTGCGGGGCGCCACCGCTTATATCAGAGGGTCATGATCAAGCATGCGGGCGGGCCCATAGGGTCGATCTCGCCGTTTGGATTAGAGAGGAGATCCCCGAGCTGCGCTTAGACATCCCCTCGTTCCAGTCGGTAGAGCAGGGCCTTTCGATCGATCTTGCCTGTCGATCCCAGCGGCAAGGATTCCAATTGCAGGACATGTTGAGGAACCATATATGAGGGCACGCGTTTAATCATTCCTTTGCGCACATCCTCGCGCGTGATTCCCGAAGCACAATGAAACGCTACAATCCCTGTCGCGCGACCGTCGATGAGGGGCCACGCAACCGCGGCGACTAGATCGGTCCCAACAATTTCGCGCAGGTGAGCCTCAACTTCCTCGAGTTCGACACGATTCCCCAGTACCTTGACCTGGTTATCGATTCGTCCGAGGTGGTGAAACGCGCCCGATAGGTCCTGGTAAGCCAGGTCCCCTGTGCGATACCACCGTCGCCCATCCAAAGTGGGAAATCGTGCCGCCGTAAGTTCAGGATCTTTGAAGTAACCCCGCGCCACCTGGCGTCCCGACACTACTAACTCCCCTTCCTCATCCGGGAGCAGGAACTTCAGGTCCGCATCGATGATGCCAGCCTGAATGCCCGGGAAAGGCTTTCCGATGGCTAATGAACCGCGATTCCTTGTTACATTAGGCGGATCTTCAAGTCGCTGCGCAATGCAGTCTACCGTGACCTCAGTCGGTCCATAAAAGTTCTCCACTACGCTGTGGGGAGCCGCGTTTTGCCAGGCTTGCGCTGTAGTGATGGGCAAAGCTTCTCCTGCAAAAAGTGAGCACCGCAATGACGGAAAAGCGCCAAACTTCAGCATTTTCATTCTCTCCATAATGCAGGCCGTCGACGGAACCGAAAACCAGATGGTCAGTTCATGCTCGCGGATAAACTTGGCAGGAGCCATCAGCTGAGATTCCGGAACAACATATAGGCTCGCTCCAGCCGCCCAGGTTACAAACAAATCAAGTACGGAATTATCAAAAGTGAGTTCAGCTACCTGCGAGACACGATCCGTCGAGTGGAAATGGCATCGAGCCTGCACCACACTTCGAAACTGCGCGACGCTGCCTGCTTCGATCATCACGCCTTTTGGCGTGCCCGTGGTGCCGGAAGTGAACAGGATGTAGGCCAATGAATCTTCAGCAACATGAACAGGCTCGTCAGGACCTCGTTCAGTTAAGTCATTTAGGTTTTCAATGTGCGCTGCATGGTGTCCAAGCATCCCTTGCGAGGGTTTACATTCAGGTCCGGACAAGATGCGACTAGGAGCACACGCGAGGACATCTTCGGAGAGCCGTCCCAAACCGGCCTGGTCGACAATGAGCGTATCAAGTTTCACTTGCTGCAGAATGCGAATCAGGCGTTCCTCGGGGATTTGAGGGTTGATCGGAACATATGCTGAACCCGACCAGAGCGTTCCGAGCACACCTGCGTAGGCTTCTACGCTTCGCGACGCGAGAATGCCGACCAGGCCGGATGCCTCTTCGGACTTTGATCCCAGCCAGCCGGAGATTCGCTGAGCCAGACTCGCGAGCTCCTCATACGAGAAATACGTTCCACCCACGAACAAAGCCAGCGACTGTGGTCTTTTACAGGCACTTTTATAGAATGGCAGCGCTAGATTGAAGGACTCTGAAGCAAAGGGTCGTTCGCTCATTGATTACGAGGTCTCCCGTCCCTAGATTACAGGTGAGGAATCACCCAAACAGATGCAGTTGGGACGCATGCCCAATTGCAATCTCAACACATTCAGCATTGACCGCGGTCTCTCAGATCATCATTCAGCAACAGGGTCACGGCGAAAGTGGACGAACGTCACTACGTGATCAGATACTAAAATGTTACAGCCGTGTTAAAATCGATCCTCAAAGGAAGTGGCTAAACTCACCTCGGGTACGCCCACCCCCACCCATGAACCTCTATCTCATGCGGCATGCCAATGCTGGAGTTCCCCGCGAGAGCGCAAAGCTCGACGCCAAGCGCGGTCTGATCGCCGACGGCAAGGAACAGTGCATGATCATGGGCCGCCTTCTCGGAGCGCTCAAAGTCCAGCCCGACGTTATCGTCTCCAGTCCGCTGAAGCGTGCCCTCCAGACCGCACAATTTGTCGGCAATGAGCTGGGCTACGAGGGCAAGGTTGAAGTGAGTTCAGCGCTCGACTTCAACGCCACCTATGCCGACTTTCAAAAGCTCCTTGAAAAGTACGCAGACCGGCAGGACGTGCTCGTCGTCGGACACAATCCGAATCTCTTCCAGTTTGTCGGTCGCCTCATCACCGGCAACGGCGGCGCTGGTGTGCGGATGCGCAAAGCCTCTGTCGTGCGCATCGATATGGAAAAGCACCCGCCGCTGCTGCAGTGGCTCATCGATCCGCGCATGGCGCGTTGGATCTACGCAAGCGTAGCGAAAAGTTCGCGCCCAAAGACTTCGCGGAAATAATCGGCCTCTTTGCGAAGCGACCACAGCTCCAGTTCCGCACCGGTCCGTCCAGGCTCCAGCTCCAAATACACACGTTTCGGATAAACGCGCGCCACCACGTCGAGCACGTCGCTGGCCCGATCCTGATTCAGCGCGACCGAGAGTCGCAGCAGCACCACCGCGCGCTGCACATGTTTGTGCTCATCCGGCGGAATATTGCGCAGGGCACGGTCATCTGGCTGTGGCCGGCTTTTGCCCAGGTAGCGCGCGATGGCTGAAACAATCGTGCGCTGCACCTGCGTGTACCCGTACATCTCCGACATCGAGACAATGTACTGCGTATGCCGGTGATGACCCTGGTGGTTGATGAACTTGCCGGTGTCGCGCAAAACGGCGGCTGCGGCCAGCCAGTCCTCGTATTCGGGGGGAAGCTGATGCAGAGATTTGAGGTCGCGAAACAGCTGCACGACGTGCGCGCGCACAGGTTCGGCGTGCCGCATATCCACTCCGTAGCGTTGGGCCGTAACGACCACTGACTCCCAGCGTTCAATTTCAAACTGCCGATGCGCGGCCGCGCGATCGTCCTGCGCCGCCAGCATCTGCAACAGGATTCCGTCGCGGAGCCCCAGCGGCGAGTAGCGGAAACCGGGCAGACTGAAGCTCTCAAGCAACTCGGCAAACACCTGTGCTCCCGCAACGATGATCTCCGCCCGCCGCGGACCGATCCCCGGCACGGCCTCGCGTTCCGGCAACGTCATTCGTGCGACCCTTGCAGCCAGTTTGCGCACCATCGCCGTTGGAGCAATCGCACCCGAGCTGGCATTGCGAGTTGACCGCTTAACCCACTTTGCGGATTTGCCTCCTTTCGCCAAGGTGGCCGCGCAGGCTTCCGATAAAGCTGCCGCTGTTCCCGAAGTAGCAATCACAAGCGGAACGCTGCCCGGCTGAATCCGCCGATGTGCCCGCCGCAGCTCGCGCGCAATCAGCCTGCGCATCCGCGCCAGTTCTTCGGGCGGTGCGGGATCAACAGAAAGAAACTCCTCGGTCAGCCGCACCGCGCCAAGCGGAACGCTGATCGTGTCCTTGATGCGCTTGTGCTCAGAAAGCGTGATCTCGCAACTGCCTCCACCGAGATCGATCAGCAACACCTTGCCGCTTGTGCCCGGCTCTCCGCTCACAATGCCGTGATGAATCAGCCGGCCTTCTTCGAGGCCCGAGATTACCTCCATGTTCCAGCCGGTTTCTGCCTTCACCCACGCATGAAACGCCGCCGCATTACGCGCATCCCGCATGGCCGAAGTCGCAACCACGCGAATCTGATCGACTCCATGCGACTGCACCGCCCGCTGAAATCTTTTGAGCGCCCGCAACGTAGCCGCCATCGCCTCCGGCGACACCAGCCCTGAAGCGAAGACACTCGACCCGAGCCGCGTCACCTCGCGATCCTCGTGCACGGTGCGAAGCTGATGTGCAACAACCTTGGCGATCTTCAGCCGGCAGGAGTTGGAACCGATATCAATGGCCGCGAACGTGGGCATGAGAGAAGAATGAACCCCACAAAATCGAAATCAGTATCTTCGGCCAAGATACACGACGGCACCGCACGCCGTTTCGCTCCTCATCACTCTCGTAGGGTTCAGAGACAGAGGTGCACCCTCATCGCAGTTCAAACCTTCGTTCGCAACCTGCCCTCAGAGCCTCTCCAACGTGAGATGAGTCGCGTATTCCGAAGCCCTGTGATCGGTCACGGAAAACCCAAGCGCTCGCAGATCCAGACCGTGAAACAGCGGTTCGCCCTGGCCGAAGAGAACAGGCACCGACGCGAGGTGCAGGGAGTCGATCAATCCAGCCTTCAGATATTGCCGGACTGTCGAGACGCCTCCTCCGATTTTGACATCTTTTTCGCCCGCAGCTTTCATTGCCTGTGTGAGCGCCTCTTCGATTCCACCGGTGACAAAGTAAAAAGTCGTCCCTCCCTCCATCAGCAGCGGCTCACGGTCGTAGTGTGTCAGAACGAAGGTTGGCGCATGGTAGGGTGGGTTTTCACCCCACCAGCCCTTCCATGAATTGTCCAGCCACGGACCGCGCACGGGACCGAACATGTTGCGACCGAGAATGAAGGCGCCAAAGTTGTCCATCGCCCGGTGGGCAAATTCATCGTCGATGTCCCCGGCAGATCCACCCTCTTGCCCGTGCATTGAACGGAAGCTCCGCGTGTGAAAGAACCATTGAAAGATCTCGGTTCCACGCTTACCGAGCGGATCGCTCAGGCTCTGCTCGATCCCGGCGCTGAAACCGTCCAACGAAACACCAAATCCCGCGACACGAACTTTTGACATCTGCGCTTTATCCTCTCCGCTTCTGCTGACTTTTCGCTCCGAGCCGAAACGGCATTTATCGAGCGGCGTGCTTCCGGCGCTGCTCGCTCTCCTTCATGATTTCGCTCATGTCTCCTGCCGGCCGAATCTCCCAAATGTTGCCATACGTCATCGCCGGATGCTGCGCCATGAGCTGCACCGCATGATTCAGGTCCCGTGCCTCCAGCACGAGAATGCCGCCGAGTTGTTCCTTCGTTTCCGCGTAGGGACCGTCGGTGGTTGCGACTTTGCCGTTCTTCCAATACAGGGTCAGGGCGGTCTCCGGCCCCTGAAGCGCTTCGCCACCACCCCAGTGTCCGTTGGCGCGAAGATGGTCGTCATATTCAAAGCATGCATCGAACATGGCGTTTCGTTCGCTCTCAGTCATGCCATCGAATTTGCCTTTGTCGTAGTAGCCAAAACAGAGATACTTCACTGTTCTTCTCCTCTTCGTTCCAGGTGAGAGCCAGCGCAGAGCCTCGCGCTGGCTCCTTCATGCCAGAGTCACGGTGCGTCTTCCGAAGTCGCGGCGCGTGAGACTATTCCGCTGCTTACTCCGGAGCCGGGTAGAAAATAAGCTCGCGCACCTCGCCGGGCACGTCGCAGAAGATGGCGCCCTTCTTCGCCCATGCCAGCGCCTCGTCCATATCAGTGCATTCCAGTATCCAGAATCCGCCCATGTGCTCCTTGGTCTCGGTGTACGGACCGTCGGTGACGAGCACCTTGCCGTCGGGTTGGGCCCGCAGTGTCTTTGCACTGGCGGGCGGGGCAATGCCGCAGGCGAACTTCCTCACGCCGGCAGCAATCATTTCGCGGTTGAGCGCGTGGATCTGTTCGATCATCGCTTCGGTTACGGTGGACGGGTCAAAGTCGTCGGGCATGTAGTTGCAAACCAGATACTGTGGCATGACTCTTTCTCCTTGGTTTCTTTGGCTTGTTTCCCTGTGGCTTATTTCTTTCGAGCTACGTTTCCTGTTCACTCAGGAGCCGTAGCTCATCGTTCATTTGTCCTATAGTCGTTGGGAAAACGGAAAATCGACAGCTATCCCAATTTTTATTTCATCTGTCGGGTGCCCCATGTCTCGGTTCTGAGACATGGGAAACCTCGACTCTCGATTTGTCGCGGGCCGGGATCTGTCGGATACATATTTGCGAAGCTCAAGCGGGTGGCTGGACATGAGTGCGCCACTTGCCGACCACTCGCTCGGAACAATCTCAAAATTGCCGGTGTCAATAAACAAGCGCAATTCAAAATAGCGATCTGTGGATTTGACCAAGCGGAGGCCAAATGCTTCAAGAGGAGCAGACCGTTACATTCCAGCCGATCGAATTCCATGTTCCTCCTGATGATGGCGGTTTTCAAACGTTCACTAAGGTGGAGAAATGACATGCTAGTCAAATGTGACAAGAAGAAAAGCCGATTGACATTGTTTGCGATGTTACTCGGTCTAACTTTAATCGCAGGATACTTGATGACAAGGCAACACTGCGTTTGTACTCTCTGTATGTTCATTGATCCGAGTACGATGAAACCGTTAGATCAAGAAATCACTGTTGCTGTACTTCGTATGCAAACCAACTTTTCCAGAGTGCGTTTGGACATAATGATAGGCATTCTGCAACTATGACCAAGTCCACAGGACCGTGTGAAGCTAAAATAGCCCGCATCGAGAACAAGCCTTCGACAAGGTCCGAGCGGAGTTACTGAAAATCGACCACCGCTCCAATTTCTATTTCAGCTTTTTTTATTTCAGCTGCCGAATCCGCTCCTGCAGGAATTGCCGCTCCGGTTCCTGTTGGGTCAGCGCCAGGGCTTTCTCATAAGAAGCCCGGGCCTCGGCGGTCCTGCCGAGCCTGCGGCACATATCGGCACGCGCTGAATGCGCCAGGTAGTAATTCGCCAATTCGCCATGTTCCAAGACCGCGTCGATATGCGCCAGACCGACCTCTGGACCGTCGCGCATGGCAATGGCCACGGCGCGATTGAGATGTACAACAGGCGAAGGCTGAATCCGCACCAACTGGTCGTAAATCGCAACAATCTGCCGCCAGTCGGTCGCAGCGACCGATTCCGCCTCCGCATGAACGGCCGCAATCGCAGCCTGCAGTGTGTAGGAGCCGAAGCGGTGTGACTTCAGGGCTTTCTTGAGCAATGCCACTCCCTCGGCAATCTGCGCGCGGTTCCAGAGCGAGCGGTCTTGATTCTCCAGCAAAATCAGCTCTCCAGTCGGAGAGGTTCTCGCGGCGCGACGGGATTCCTGCAGCAACATCAGGGAGAGCAGCCCAATCACTTCCGGCTCCGGCTGGAGTTCGGTCAGTAGTCGTCCCAGTCGAATCGCTTCGCCGGTTAGTTCGGCGCGCGTTACCTCCGCTCCCGCAGCCGCCGAATAACCCTCGTTAAAGACGAGATAGATGACATGAAGCACAGCGCCCAGTCGCTCCGGCAACTCTTGCGGCGTGGGCACCTCGTAGGGAATCGGTGTCTCTCGAATTTTTGCCTTTGCGCGCACGATGCGCTGCGCGAGCGTCGCCGGCGTAATGAGAAATGCCCGGGCAATTTCCTCTGTCGTCAGGCCGCAGACTTCACGCAAAGTGAGCGCGACCTGCGCTTCAGGCGGCAGAGCAGGATGACAGCAGGTGAAGATGAGACGGAGGCGATCGTCCTCGATCTCATCGTCCTCCCCAGGCGCTTCGCTGATGCGCGTCTCAAGGTGCAGCGCAAGATCTATTTGTGCGGCGTCGAAGCGCGCTCGCCTGCGGATCGCATCAATGGCCTTGAACCGCGCGGTTGAAATAAGCCAGGGGCGCGGTTTGTCCGGTATGCCAGCCTGCGGCCACGTGTCCAAAGCGGCGGCGAAAGCCTCATGCATGGCCTCTTCGGCGAGATCGAGATCGCCGAGCAGGCGCACCAGGGTCGCCAGAATCCTGCCCGATTCAGAGCGGTAAAGCGCCTCTATGCTCTTGCTCAGCTGTTCGGGTACACGTGGCTGCATCCACGACAAAGTAGCAGACGGACGGACTCGACACAACTGCGCTCGAGTTTCGCCTGTCCGGAGGCTAGGTGCTCATTGAAAACACGCTCTTAGTGCAGTGTGTGGCTCGCGAACCAGCTAACCACGCGCCGCTCGTATTCCGCCGGTTCAGCATTCGATGCGCCGCAATGACCTGCTCCTACGGGTTCCCACAACACTACCGCCTGATTTCCAGCCTTGATCATCTCCGAATGGCGCGGCGGGAGATTCGTGTCGGCCAGACCGTGAATCAGAAGCACCGGAACGTGTGAAACAGCCACTGTGCCCGCCGGGTCTGCCACCCTGAAGTCGACTGCGTACCGAAGTCGAGCTACGCCATGCCTACCATCAGTGCAGGACGCAGCAGCGTGCGCCCCAGCCACGGCCCCGTCGAAAATTGTTGCCCAAGCCGGTCGTACGCAGCTTCACGAAATGACGAAAATGCGCTTTCTGCAACGACTGCACAGAATCCGTGCTCTGCATCGAGAGATCGAAGCAGTTCGGATCCTCCCATGGAGTCACCGAGGCCATCGATGCAATGCGGGGATTCCGACTGTTTTAGCCATTCGAACCACCGGCGAACATCATCGGCTTCGAGAACTCCGTATGTGCCTAGCTGGCCGCCGCTCATCCCGTGAGCACGCGCGTCGGGCAGCAGCACCGCGTAGCCATGACGCAAAAGCATCTCGGCCGGCCCCAGCATCCCCGAACGGTTGTCGCCCTGTCCGTGAAGCAAAATAGCGGCGTCGCCGTTCCAATCCAGGGGACGCATACTCCACGCACGCAGCACTACTCCGTCCCGCGCCGCAATCTCCACGTCGCCGAGAACCGCATGATCCGCCCTGGCGATCGTCGCGGCTTGCCCGTTATTCTCTGCGTTCAATGAAAGGCGCGCAGGATGCAGAGCTCCCTCAACCGCGACAACTCCAATGACCGCGCAGAGCACAAGCCACATCACAATGCCGCAGCCGACAAAGATGGAGATCGAGCGTGCTCGTTTCACAGGTCTAGTTACGCACTTATGCTTTGTCGGTTCCGTCAACCCCTGCGGTCAGGCGAGCTTTTGGTCTCAACAGCAGCCGAGCCATTCTCACTCCACGCCGGAGGCTTGCGTTCTTGGAGTCGGAAGGTTCAACCTGCTCCGCGTCGGCCCCCGGCATGTGCGCTGTAACGCTGTTCACCGTCGAAAGCGCCGTTTCGAAGGATTCCCTTGCGATGGTCTCCAGCAATTCGGCCAGGTCTTTGCTTTTGGCATGGTGTCCGCTGTGCGCCACCTGTGCCAGCGCCTGCCAGTCGTGCCACTCGCCGATGGCTGCCTGCAGTTTTTTAATCTGCGTAGCGATCTGCCCGATTGCAGGATCGGAAGAGCCGCGCATCTCCGCCAGATAGCGCACCATCTTGATGCGTTTGCGGAACTCGTGCAGATTTGCTTCGTCGAGCGTGGGAAATTCCGCCCTCACCATACGAAACCGCGCAACAAGCTCCCCGGCAATCCCAGACTCCTCGCCGAAGAGATAATCCGACAGCGAGGTCTCAATCTCTTCCCCTGCCTCGACGAAACGCGAGCCATGCTTCTCGATCTCTGCAACCAGCTTTTTCTCCGCGGAACGCCGCTTGCGCTTGAGCTGGACCTCAAGCCGCTCAATCCCGCGGACATTCTGTTGAGCTGAGCGGGGCACATACTCCCCACTGTGGATGAGCGACGAGCGAAGATCGCGCAGTTTGCCGATCCATACGTCGAATTCCCGAACCGGCCCAAGTGCGCGGCGAAGTTTCTCAGCCTGCTTGCCGAACTGAAGCATTGCCTGCGCCTGGTGGCTTGCCCGCGGTAGGTCTTCAAGATCGCGCTCAAATTCGGCTTGCAGTCGAAGTGTAACTACACGCAGCGCATGAACCCCTTTGCGCGAGGGTTTGTCGCCGCACTTTTCGAGCAAGTGACGCCACTCGGCAAGGCGGTCATGCATCGTGCTTGTCACAACCTTCTCCGATTGCATGCTGAAATTTATCTAGCCTTAACATTCTATTCCGCGAAACCGGCCCGGATTGGCAACGATCCTTCGTTTCGGCCGATGAGATGAAGCTGCGCCGCCCACTGTTATCCTTGATTCTCACGAACCTACTCAATGGAAAACGCTCAAAATTTACCCAATCGGACCCCGCAGGTTCCCTCAAAGCTGGCTGCCTGGACGCTATTGGGCGCGATTTTCCTGGCCGTGCAGTTTGCCTCTCTTTTTACGCCGCCGCTGCTGGACGACGTCGATGCCTCGCACGCGCAGGTAGCGCAGCACATGGACCAGAGCGGCGACTGGATCACCATGAAGCTCAATGGGATCCGCTACCTCGAAAAGCCCCCGCTGCCCTATTGGCTCGACGCAGCGGGTTACTGGATATTCGGACAGAATGTTTTTGCGACCCACCTGCCCAATGCCCTCGCCATTCTCGGTCTCGCATGGCTGGCATGGCTGTGGGGCTCGCGCGGTTGGGGCCGGCGAGCAGGCCTCTACGCCGCATTGGGAGTGCTCACTTCCATCGGACCATTCCTCTTTACGCGCTTCGCCATCCCCGAAGCGCTGCTGAGTTTCCTGTTGCTTTACGCTCTATGGAGTTTCATCACCGGGCTTGAGAGCCGGAATCCTATCCGCTTCTACGGCATGTGGGCTGCCCTCGCGCTCGCCACGCTGACCAAGGGCTTGATTGCTCCGGTGTTCTTCGCCGCGGCGGCGATCCCGCTGTTGCTGCTGAGTGGACAATGGCGCCGCTGGCGCGAACTTGAAGCCCGTCACCGGCGTGCTTGCTCTTCCTCGCCGTCGCCGCTCCATGGCACATCCTCGCCGGCCTCGCGAATCCCGACCAGGGACATCCCGTCGGCAATCACCCCACGCCCGGAAACGTCCATGGCTTCTGGTACTTCTACTTCGTCAACGAGCACTTCCTGCGTTTCGTCGGCGGCCGATTCCCGCACGACTACAACAAGATGCCCTTCGCCTGGTATTGGCTGGCGCATCTCGTCTGGCTCTTTCCCTGGAGCCTGTTTCTGCCAGCGCTGCTCGTTGTTGCTTGGAGAACCCGGCACGCCTGGATGCAGCACCTCCATCGCGATTCCGGCCAGACGGTCGACTTTTATCTCGACCACGCCGCTCGCGAAGACGTGGCCAGCTACGTAGCCCGCCTCAAGTTTCGTGTGCGGTCCACCTGGCTGCTCGCATTGTTCTCCGGATTCACCCTGCTCTTCTTCGCCATCTCGACGAACCAGGAATACTACACATTTCCTGCATGGACCCCGATCCTGATTCTGATCGCGGGCGTGCTGGCCGGCATCGAGGAACGCCGAGGACCAGAAGGCCAGAAGCCTCTGCTCTCGCAGAAATGGCTCAGCGGCGCACAGATGGTGTTTTCAGTCGCCGGCGTACTTGCGGCCGTGGCGCTCGGCTCGGGCTTGTGGGAATCGCGCAATCTTCCGTTCGTCTCCGACATCGGCACGCTCCTGGCCCACCGCGACGTCGGCGGCTACACGCTCTCCATGTCGCACTTGTTTGACCTGACCGGTCCATCTTTCGCAGCTCTGCGTCTGCCCGCAATGATTGCTGCAATCGCGCTGCTGATCGGTCCTGCCTTCGGCTGGGTCCTGCGCGTGCGGCGCAAGCATTTGGCCGCCACCGTCAGCATCGCGCTCACTTCCGCCGTCTTTCTGATCGCCGCGCACATCGCATTCGCACGCTTCGAACCAATGCTGAGTTCCAAGCAGCTGGCCGACACCATCGTCAGCAAGGGTTCGCCCGCTGATTCATTCATCATCTACGGTGATCAGTCCGACGCCTCATCCGTTGTCTTCTACACGCACAAGTTCCTTCAGAAGCCCGCCTACATCGTCATGGAGCCGTGCTCGCCGCATGGCAACGGCTCGTCACTCCTGTGGGGTTCGTGCTATCCCGACGCGCCAAAGATCTTCCTGAGCGACGACCAGCTTTCAAAGATGTGGGGAACCGGCGAACGCAAGTGGCTCTTCGCGCAAGACACCAACCAACCGAAAGCCGAGCAGCTTCTAGCCGGCCGCCTCTACCACGTGCAGTCCATCGCCGATAAAGCGCTGTGGACGGATCGACCGCTGAAATAGCCGGTAAACTAAGTTTTTCCCGTTGGGCAATACGGCCGACAAGAACGATTCGGGGTATTCTAGGGCTTTATGAAAGCGCTGCTCTCAGTTGTCGTGGCGTCGTCGATGCTCTTGCACGCACAACAGATGCCACCGCCTTCCGCCCCACTGGCGCGTTTTAGCTGGAGTGAGACGCAAGCTCACGAACTCGACCATAGCCGCACAATCAGAGAGGCTCCTGACCTTTCCGCTGCGGAGAAGACGGCGCTAACGAACGCTGTGGTCCTGCAAATGAAAAGAGACGACGATCTGGTGGAGGACCTGACCGAAAGGCAAGTTCGAGTCTTGGCTGAAGAGACGCGGGTGGAGTTGGTTGATCTAAACGGTGATGGCAAGCCTGAGATTATCGCTCAAGCAAATGGCCTCGGTCCGTGCGGCGGAACGGGCAACTGCATCTTTTGGATCTTTGAACAAACCGCTGATGGGCTGAAACTTCTTCTCGACACGAACGACCGGAGCGAGGTCACGTTCGAGAAGATACTGATTCGGCCATGGTCAACGAATGGTTTCAGGGACATCGTGCTGGGTTCCCACTCGAACGCTACGAATCGAAATCTCGTTTGGTTTCAGTTCGCACATGGGGCTTACCGCATTCATGCTTGCTACTACTTGACGTGGATTGGAGAGCGTGGGCACGCGCTGAACACACCTGAGATTTGGCAGGAAAAGTGCGCGAACTCTCTCCGTCCGATACGGTAACGAAGTTCCGAGATTCTGCTATCGGCGTATGGTGGCCACTTGGGAAGTAACCCCGGTTTTGCAGCTACTCTCTATCTGCAGTCGTCTGCTCGCCTGAATCCTTCTGGGTAGTCACCGGCTAATACACCCTACTCTTCCGCCCGCATCTTTCCGCCCGGCAGCAATTGAAACACCCGCCCCCGCCACAGAATCCGGCTCCCCATGTAGCTCGCCGCCCAGAAGAAAAATCCCATCAGGTCGCGCACCGGATAAAGCACCAGCAGGTTCAGCCAGCTCGGATCGCGCACCACCCCGCGGCCAACAGCAATCGACAACGCCAGCCGCGTCGCCACCGCCCACGCCAGCAGAGCAACTCCCCAACCCGCATGTCCCAGCAACACGCCTGCCGCAAGCCCCAGCAACCCGAACGGCATGCTGAACGTGAGAGCCGTTCCAAAATGCCCCTTCGGCCGCGAGAACCGCGTCGACTTCATCCAGCGCACCTGGTGCTTTAGCGACGCCATCAGGCTCAGGTTGATCACGATGTGATCGATCGCGTGATGACTCAACACGACCGTCTGCCCCAGCTTGAATGTCTCGTTGCCCAGAACGAAATCATCCGCGCAATAATCCGCCGTCACTTTGAATCCGCCCATGCGCCGGATCGCGTCGCGACGAAACGCCATCGTCGGTCCCAGGACAAACTGCATCCCTTCCATCATGCGCGCCACCAGCACGCCGGCCGTCATCTCCACGCTCATGCCCACGGCCTCAAGCCGCGCCCACAAGGCCACCGCCCGCCGCAATGCCACGATACGGACAGCACATGCCGCCAACCTTCTCATCGGCAAACGGCAACGCCACCGCGCGCAGATAATCCGGCGTCACGCGCACGTCGCTGTCGCTGATCACGAGAATGTCGTGCGCTGCGGACTTCTCCATCAACTCCATCGAAGCGACCTTGGCATTGATGTAAGGCGGCTCGCCCGTCGAAAAAAACTTTGCAGGAATATGCGGATACCGCGCCGCAACCCGCCGCGCAATCTCCAGCCCGGCATCGTTCGCCTCGCGCGCGCAGAAAAGAATTTCAAACTCGGGATAATCCTGCTCGAAGAAACTCGCCAGATGCGTTTCCAGATCCGGCTCGGCGCCGGCGAGCGGCTTCAGCAGTGTGAGTGGAGGAGTGAACCCGGGCCGCTTGCGGAGCTCAGCCTCGGCCGCTCGCCGCTCGCGCAGATAGCGCGGCACCGCCGCCAGAACCATGCCGGCAAAGACCGCTGAAGTGATGAGGCCGAAAACGGCGATCGCGAGCAGGACGTACCACATGCAGAGTTCAAGGATACCGCGGATTCCGACAGTACGGCTTCCAAGAGCGGGTCAGCCAATGACAGAGGAACCAACTTCATCGCTGCGATGCGAGCGTCCCACTCAAGACTTGCGACGTCAGACCGCGCTTGATCACCACCGTCGGCTTGCGCATCGGCACAATCGCTCGCGCTCGAGCCGGCGCACCCTGCTGGAACCGCGTCAACATCTCCGAGCGCACGTACTCCACGAAGCTCTGCATCTGCCGGTTCATCTCTTCCATGCGCTCGCGCATCTGCAGAATGATCGCGATGCCCGCAATGTTCACGCCGAGGTCGCGCGCCAGGTTCAGGATGAACTCCAGCCGCTCCAGGTCCTCATCCGTATAGAGCCGCGTGTTGCCCTCGGTGCGCGAAGGTTTCAGCAGCCCCTCGCGCTCGTAGAGGCGCAGCGTCTGCGGATGAATCTCGTACATCTCGGCCACCGCCGAGATCATGTATGCGCCTTTGGATTTTCGTTTCGCTGCCATGGGATCTCTCGAATCAGATTACCGTTGTCCCTGTCCCTAATCACCTATTCCCTAAGTCCCTACTCCCTGTCTCTTTGCAGCTTTCTCGAACAACGCCACCCGCGGATCCTGGTTGTTCAGCTTCGCCAGCTCGCGCATGATCTCGCGGCTGCGTTCGTCGTTGCAGGTGTGGCACCACCACCTCGATGGTCACGATCTCGTCGCCGCGCTGTCCCGGATGCGAAGCGCTCTCCACGCCGCGCTCGCGCATGCGCAGCTTCTGCCCGTTCTGCGTGCCCGGGGAATCTTCAACTGAGCGCGTCCATCGATCGTCGGCACCTCGACCTTTGCGCCCAGCGACGCCTCCGCGATCGTCACCGGCACAGTCAATTGGATATCGTCGCCACACGCGTGAAAACACCGGATTCGTGCCCGTCCGCACAATCACATAAAGATCGCCCGGCGCGCCGCCATTCAGCCCGGCATTTCCCTTCCCTTGCAGGCGAATCCGCTGCCCATCGCGCGTGCCCGGCTTGATGCGGAACTCCACCGTCTCCGTGCGGCTCACCGTGCCTTCTCCGTGACACGTCGGGCAATCGCTCGTGGTGCGACCCGTACCACCGCAGCGCGGGCAGGGAATGTTGAACTTCATCCGCCCGCCCATCTGCGTCACCTGGCCGGTGCCGTTGCACTCCGGACACGGCATCGGCCCGCCGGTATGCGCCGCACCGTGACACGCGGGACAGATTTCCTGGCGGTGTACCTGGATGCGCGCCTGCCCTCCTCGAATCGCCGACCAGAAATCAATCGTCGCCTGGTATTCGAGATCCGTTCCCGGCTGCGGCCCGCGCGGCCGCTGCTGGTGTTGCTGCTGCTGCCCCGAAAAAATGCCCGAAAAAATGTCCTTGAAGCTGCCCCAGGTTGACGAACCCGCCCCTGCCTGCGGTCCCGGATGCCCGCCACCCTGAAATCCGGAAAAATCGAATCCGCCGAAATCCACCGGAACGCTCGCCCTCGCGCTGCCGCCGCGCATAGGCCTCCGCCTGGCTCGGGTCGATCTGGTCGGAGTAGAAGCCAAGCTGGTCATAGACCTTGCGCTTCTTCTCGTCGCTCAGCACATCGTTGGCTTCAGAGATCTCCTTGAACTTCTCCTCGGCCTTCTTATCGTTGGGATTGACGTCAGGATGATATTTGCGCGCAGCTTTGCGGAAGGCCTTCCGAATCTCCTCCGGCGTCGCCGTCTTCTTGACGCCTAGTGTCGCGTAATAGTCTTTGTTTTGCGTTGTGGCCATGTTGAGTTTTCTTATCTCACCTAGCGTACACGTTGCGTCCGTGACTCCATGCGCAACTTGCCGAGGCCACCAGACTGTCTATCGGCAGATTTTCAAAGGCCGCTCCCAAATCCGGCCCACAAAACTCGGGGTGGGCACCATCGCCCACCCCTGCGAACTTCCTGCCGCCCGAAGGGCGGGCTTGCCCGGACGGCCAGTCCTTACTTCTTCTCCTCCACGTCCACGTACTCGGCGTCGATCACGCCTTCGTCCTTCTTCGCTCCGGTGTCCGGCGTGCCGTCGGTCCTGCGCCGTTGGAGCGCCTTGGCCCGCTGTGCCGCATTGGCCTTGTAGAGCACCTCGGCCAGCTTGTGGCTTGCCTGGGTCAGCTTGTCGTTCGCAGCGCGCATCTCCGCGACACTCGGCGAGCCTTCCAGCGTCTTCTTGGCATCGGCCAGCGCCGCTTCCACTTCCGTCTTGTCGGCAGCCTGCACCTTCTCGCCGGAATCCTTCAACATCTTCTCGATGTTGTAGACCAGTCGCGTCAAGCGAGTTGCGCGCTTCGATCTCCTCGCGCTTCTCCTTGTCCTCGGCCGCATGCGACTCGGCATCCTTCGCCATCCGCTCGACCTCTTCCTTGCTGAAAGGCCCGAGCTCGAAGTGATCGTGATGCGCGTGTCCTTGCCCGTCGCCGTGTCCTTCGCGTTCACGTTCAGAATGCCGTTGGCATCGATGTCAAACGTGACCTCGATCTGCGGCACGCCACGCGGCGCCGGAGGAATCCCCGCCAGCTTGAACTTGCCCAGCGTGCGGTTTTGCGCAGCCATCGGGCGCTCGCCCTGCAGCACGTGAACCTCAACTTCGGTCTGCGAATCCGCCGCCGTCGAGAAGGTCTCCGTCTTCTTGGTCGGAATCGTCGTGTTGCGCGGAATCATCGGCGTCGCCACGCCACCCAGCGTTTCAATCGCCAGCGTCAGCGGTGTCACGTCGAGCAGCAGCAGGTCCTTCACTTCGCCTGCCAGCACGCCGGCCTGCACCGCCGCGCCCACTGCAACCACTTCGTCGGGATTCACGCCGCGGTGCGGCTCCCTGCCAAAGAGTTCCTTCACCATCTCCTGGATCTTCGGCATGCGCGTCTGGCCGCCGACAAGACACCACTTCGTCGATGTCGCTTCGGCGTCACGTTCGCATCGGCCATCGCCTTCTTGCAGGGCTCAAGCGAACGATCCAGCAGATCAGCAACCAACTGTTCCAGCTTGGCGCGGGTCAGCTTGCGAACCAGGTGCTTCGGCCCCGTCGCGTCCGCCGTAATAAACGGCAGGTTGATCTCCGTCTCCACCGTCGTCGAAAGCTCGATCTTGGCCTTTTCCGCCGCGTCCTTCAGGCGCTGCAGCGCCATCTCGTTGCCCTTCGAGCTCAGGTCGAGCCCTTCTTCCTGCTTGAACTCGGCAATCAGCCACTCCACGATGCGCTGGTCGAGGTTGTCGCCGCCCAGGTGCGTGTCGCCGTTGGTCGACTTCACCTCGATAACGCCTTCGCCCACTTCCAGGATCGAAATATCAAACGTGCCGCCGCCGAAGTCGTAAACGGCGATGGTCTCGTCCTTCTTCTTGTCGAGCCCGTAAGCCAGTGCGGCCGCCGTCGGCTCGTTCACAATGCGCTTGACGTCCAGGCCCGCAATCTTGCCCGCGTCCTTGGTAGCCTGGCGCTGCGCGTCGTTAAAGTACGCCGGAACCGTGATCACGGCCTGCGTTACCGTCTCGCCCAGGTAAGCTTCTGCGCTCTTCTTCAGTTTCTGCAGAATCATCGCCGAGATCTCGGGCGGGGTGTATTCCTTGCCCTGCGCCACAACGGCGATGTGGTCGCCCTGCTGGACGACCTTGTAGGGCACCATCTTCATTTCGTCTGTCACTTCGTCGTAGCGGCGGCCCATAAACCGCTTGATCGAGAAAATTGTGTTTTCGGGGTTGGTGATGGCCTGCCGCTTGGCCACCTGGCCGACCAGCCGCTCGCCGCTCTTCGAGAAGGCGACGATCGGACGGCGTTGTGCGTGCACCCTCTTCATTTGCAATGACTTTGGGCTCGCCGCCCTCGAGAACGGCGACGCAAGAGTTGGTCGTGCCGAGGTCGATTCCAATGATTTTTGCCATGTTTTTGTTCCTGCCTCAGATAGAAAAGTATTTCGATGTCACTAGATAAGATGCACTATGAGTGAATTAGTGTCAACTTTTATTGATATTAACCCCATAATGAATTTTCCCTTTCCGAATCCACCAGGAAATACTCGATTCGCACTTAACATCTCAGATCTCGCCATGTGCGACGAATCACATTGTCAACATTGCGGACCATATTGGTCTGAGTTTATATTCAATATGCGACTTATTTAGTCGGATATAGCTCAGAGGCTGCACGTGGCTCGAATACCCGTTATCTCCCTGACGAGACTTGCCCTTCTCGCCTTCGCCCTTGTCCTCCTCCTCGGCCGTGCCTGCATAGCCCTGGACGCCCAGGAGAAACCCTACTTTGTCACCTATTCCGATGACCTTGAAGAGCCGGGAAACCTGGATATCGAAACCCAACTCCTCACCGCTTCTCCTAAAAACGCCAACTCCTTCTTCGCGCCCACGGTCGAATTCGAGTACGGCGTCACCGCGTGGTGGACCTCAGAGGCCTATCTCCAGGGCCAAGCGACGCAGAACGACTCAACCGTCTTCACCGGCTTTCGCTTCGAGAACCGATTTCGCCCCCTGCCCCGCGAATCCTGGGTGAACCCGGTCCTTTACGTCGAATACGAAAATGTGAACAACGCCGACAAGAGCTTTCTCGAAGTCACCGGCACATGACACCATCACCACCCTCCAGGTTCCCAATGCCGCTCTCCGCACGGAAATCGAGCGCTCCGTCGAGGGCAAGCTGATCCTTTCCAGCAACGGCCAAGGCATGAACTTCTCGGACAACATCATCGCCGAGAAGGATGTCAACGAGGCATCGAGCCGTGGGAATTCGGCTACGCGCTGGCAGCTTCCCGGCCACTCGCACTCAAAGCTTCAGGCCGGTCCTGCACATTCTGCCGGCAGAATGTTGCCGCCGGGGCCGAACTTTTTGGCGGTCTCGGTGACCGCTACTCCTTCGGACTGAAGCAGACGGCAGCAGTACTGCCGGCCCGGCTGTCGCGTTGAACGCACCGAGTGGTTTCACGTACCAGTTCTCTCCCGAGTTCGGACTGAACGACAACTCGGCCGGAGTCCTGTGGCGCTTCGGGGTGTCTTACGAAATCCCGCAAATCCGCGACTGTTTCCGGAGGTCGAAGTGAAGCTTTCCGGCTTGATTCTGATCAGCACTGCTGTCGGTTTCGGCCGTCTGCTTTCGCCAAAGCGAATGGGAAATGGCTTGAAAAAGTACCGCAACGCCGACAAATCGAGGACGGATCCCTATGCCGGACAACCCGAAGCAGTCGCAGCCGGCAGAAATCTGTTCGTCAGCAACTGCGCCCATTGCCACGGCCAGAACGCGGAGGGCAAAGGGTCACGCCCTGCCTTGCGCAGCGAGCGCATCAGGACAGCCACCGATGGAGAACTCGCATGGCTGCTCAAGAACGGCAACGTGTTCCAGGGCATGCCTCGCTGGTCGGGCCTGCCGGAACAAGAGCGCTGGCAGATTGTCGCCTACATTCGCAGCTTGAATCCTTCAAACGGACAGCACAACCATTATGATTCCTTCTCGCAGAAAGCATAGGAGCCGTCTGCGCGCTCTCCACCCTGATTTTGGTGGCCGCAGCCTTCATCCAAGGCTGCGGATCGGGCACCGGCTCCGGCGCCGCTCACCGAATCGGACGCAACTCCGGCCGCAGATTCAATTGGCGAAGCGCTCTTTCTTGATACGCGCTTTTCGGCAGTATTTTGCCGCGCATATGACCGGCGTGAATGTCCCTCTGCACAACGGGAGACCCAGTGGTAAACCAGGTGCAGACACCAAATGGTCCGCTGCCCGGCCCCTTTGCCGGTCAGTCCATCAACTGCCGTTCCTGTCACTTCGTCACTGAGTTCCAGGGCGTTTCGGGCGCCGGCAACCGAACCTATGCTGATTTCACTTCTCGCAGCCCGATTCCCTCGACCAGCCGCAGCCGAATGGCTTCGTCCATACGCCGCGCAACGCCATGCAGATGGTGGATTCCTTCACTCCGCGCTCGGGACCCGCTGTTCCTGCATTTTGACGGCGAGTTTTCTTCAGGAGAGGACCTCGTCATCGGCACCATGACCGGGCGGAATTTCGGCTGGGTCCCCATCGCAGTACAACGAGGCCATCGCGCACATCGCGCAGGTAATCCGCGAGGACGACGGCAGCGGCCAATTGGCTGCAGATCGATGAACGGTCTCAGCTACGCGGTTGATCTTCAAAGGAACCGATTCGCGAATTCCCAGTGATCTGCTGCTGCCGTCTTCTCAACGCATCGATGTGTCCACAGCGACAGACCTGCAGATTGTTCAGGAGGTGGCCATGTGCATCACCACCTACATGGACGATCTGCTCTTCCAGCGGGACAAGTTCAGCCGCTATATTGGGTCGCCCTATGACAATTTCCTGCGCGTAAATCACCTTCCCCAGGCAGCCGCTGGCCGGTGAGACCAAGGCGGCTTACAACCAGCGGCTCTATCAGCAGGTGCTGGCGCTTATCGAATCCCATCTACATCACCTCGGCAGATGGCGCATTCAAATACCATTCCCAGACCTACCAGTTCGGCCCGCTCGAATTGCAGGGGCTTAAGATCTTCCTGGCCTCTGCCGTCTGCCGGTGCCGCAAATGCGCATGCGGGCAACTGCGCTTCCTGCCACCAGGCGCCGGACTTCTCCGACTTTGTGTTTCACAACAACGGCGTCTCCCAGGCGGAATATGACGCTGCCAATGGGAGCGGGCGCGTTCATGAGTCTGTATGTGCCCGGCAACGACGAACGCATCGCAAACTTCAACGCCTACATGCCGGTGTCCGCGACTCACCCGAATGCCTCCGAGGCGTTTCGGCATGCAGCAGTGCCGGGCAGCTCCCAGTATGCCGACCTGGGGCTTTGGAATATCTATCTGAATCCCGATATCCCCAACCCCCAGGCCAATCTACGAGCTTCGTCTGCGCATCGGGCAAGGACTGCTCGGTCGACCAGGGTCTCGCCTCGACAATCGCGCAGTTCAAGACACCGGTACTTCGCGATCTTGAAGACTCGGCGCCATATTTTCACAATGGCAGCGCAGCGAAATTTCGATGACGTGATCAATCACTACATTGCGGTCTCCGCGGCTGGCTCAACAGGGCCAGCTCCGGAATGCTCCAGCCGAGTTTGCAAACATGTCCATCAGCCCAGGATGACCTCCATGCTCTGGTCGCATTTCTGAAAGCACTGACAGAGGACTACGACGACAGCTAGGCCTTGCGATGCACTCCGACATCACGGTTCAGTCTGCCGGTGTTCTCACTGAACACCGGCCATAGCGGCGCAGCCGAAGAGCGGCGGTCAGTAACCCCGCGAGCCTCTAAGGGAAGCCGACTCCCAATGGCGAGTCGCCTGATACTACTCAGCAACCTTGCGATTCAGGCCAGTAGAAAGTGGAATCGACGGGGCAAAACCCCGGCAACGTCTTATCGCATCCAATCTGGTTTAAGACATCAACGAAGAGTATTTACCCTGCCCGCAACGAGCCGGCCCCCCGTTGAGCAGCCAAAAACCACCCTGAGCCTCACAACCGGAGGCCATGAGAAGAGGACTATGCCGATATTGACCAAGCCGTGCAAGGGGAAACTTAGCAAACAGACGCAGCAATTGCTCCGAGCTGGCCTGGACAGAGCTGATTGGGGGGTGTACCCCTGTGAGATCTGCGGTCAAAGCGTCGGAGTCGTGCCCGCAAATGGTGTTTGGGTTCCCGAGAGACACTGGCCCTCCGTCACCTACACTCCCCGCAAACCCAGTGTGGGCCGCTACCTGGCGAAGGCCATGACGCCGGCTAAGCTTAGATTGCGGCCGCGTTGAGAGAAGGAAAGTCGATGGCGAAGGCGCTCCTCGAAATTCAGACTCGCACGACAAATGATGCTTTTGGAAAGTTCGCAGCCTCTGCTTCAGGATGGCTGGGATCGAAGTGGGCTTTTGCGGGGGCAGGCATCGTCATTGTCATCTGGGCGGCCGTTGGCCCGATTTTCCACTTCTCTGACACCTGGCAGCTGGTGATCAACACAGGCACGACCATCGTCACGTTTCTGATGGTGTTTTTGATCCAGAACACGCAGAACCGAGACGCTCGTGCGATTAACTTGAAACTCAATGAGCTTATTCGGGCTATCGATAAGGCCCGCGACCAGATGATTGATATCGAGAATTTGAGCGACCTTGAACTCGATGAGTTGCAGGCAAAATACGAAAAAATCAAAGCCGCATATATCAAGCGACAGCCCGCCGACCGCTCGCTTCAGCAAGATCTGGTCGACCGTTCAGAGACGGTGGCGGACGAGTGACCTCCTGCCCGAACGCAAATCTCCCTTGTAGCGATCGCCCTGACCGGCGTCACAACCAGTCGATGGTCTGATCATTTAGTCTCGACTGTTCCCGGTTGCGATGACCACCGCAGAGGCCCAAGCTCGTTATCCGCTCACGCAAGGCGTCAACCCCTGGCTCGTTACCGCCTCGGTCATGCTGCCAACGTTTATGGAGGTACTCGACACCGCCATCGCGTCGGTAGCGCTGCCCTACATCGCCGGCAGCCTCTCGGCGACCAACTCAGAAGCCACCTGGGTGCTTACCAGCTATCTCGTCGCCAACGCCGTCATCCTGCCCGCTTCCAACTGGTTCGCCCGCCGCTGGGGGCGCAAGCGCTTCCTGCTCATCTGCGTGATCATCTTCACCATCGCCTCGTTCTTCTGCGGAGCGGCGCCCTCTCTCTCCGTCATCCTGCTGGCGCGCATTCTGCAGGGTGCCGGCGGCGGGGCATTGCAGCCGTTGTCGCAGTCCATCCTGCTCGAAAGCTTTCCGCCAGAGAAGCGATCTATGTCCATGGCCGCCTACGGCCTCGGAATCGTTGTCGCGCCTGTACTTGGCCCTACCCTGGGCGGCTGGCTTACCGACACCTTCAGCTGGCGCTACGCCTTCTACATCAACATTCCCGTCGGCATCCTCGCCGTCTTCATGATCGTTCGCTTTGTGCACGACCCGCCCTACATCAAGAACGCCAAGGTTGGCGCCTTCGACAACATCGGCTTCGGCCTCCTCATTGTCTGGACCGGTTGCCTGCAGGTTGTCCTCGACAAAGGCCAGGAAGACGACTGGTTCGGAGCTCTCTGGGTGCGCTGGGCTGTGGCTGCCCTCATCGTCGGATTCATCGGCTGGATCTGGCGCTCATGGACAAATCCACGCGGCCTGGTCGATCTGCACGTGCTCAAGAATCGCAACTTCCGCACCGGATGTTTTCTGATCGCGCTGCTGGGAATGTGTATCTACATCACCATCGCCATCCTGCCCCTCTACTACCAGGAGATCCTCGGCTACACCGCATTTACTGCCGGCCTCGTCGTCGGCCCCCGCGGAATCGGTTCCTTCATTGGCTCTCCCGTGATCGGTTTTCTCGGCTCGCGCATCGACAATCGCAAGCTGCTCAGCGCAGGCTTCATCGGATTCGGCGTCTGCTCTCTCATCTTCGGCACCGTCAATCTCGACATCGGCCCGTACACGCTCCTGGTTCCGATTCTGTTCACAGGTTTTGCGCTCAGCTTCGTGTTCGTACCGCTGGCCACCATGTCCACGGCCACGCTCTCGCGCGAGGAGATGGGCAACGCCACGGGGCTTTTCAACATGCTGCGCAACATCGGCGGGTCAATCGGGATTGCAATGGCGACCACCGCCATCATTCGCCGCGCCGCGCTGCACCAGACTGAAATCGGCGCGAACCTCTCCCCATCAAGTCGCCGTCTTCCAGCAGAAATCGCGCATGATCGCCATCTATCTCGGCCACCAGATCGGCCAGCCCTCCGCGCGCCCGGGATCGCTTGGCCTGATGTACGGAATGCTCCAGCAGCAATCCGCTCTGATGGCCTACGTCGATGTCTTTCGCTGGACTGCGTCTGCTCGCCTTCTTCTGCTCCGCCGCCGTCTGGCTCTTCGGCAAGCCGCCAAAGCACGCCGCCCCACCGCCCGGCGCGCATTGATTTCCTCGGCCGCAGTCTATCTGCCGCCGCCTCGAAATTCCGCATCTTAGTAGCTGGATCAACCTGGCCTCTGCGGGTGCGGGTCTGATCCATTACCGGGGCAGGGGCGTTGGGGTTTTCGCGATTTCCCCCACCTCGCTGGCGGCGAAGGAGAATCGCATTGGCAGCCGCCAGACCCTGCTCGCGTTTTCATTCTATTTATAGGAGAACTCCATATGCCGTCCCCCTCGAAAGACCTGAAAGAAACTGAGTCCGCACTGCTCTCCGTCATCCATGCCCTCATCGATGGCCAGGAAGGCTTCAAGAAAATTGGTGAAGAAATCAAGGACGAAGCGCTTAAGGAATACTTCCTCGCCGAATCACTCACGCGCGCTCAGTTTCGCGGCGTGCTCGAATCCATCCTTCATCAGGAAGGCGTGCACGACATAAAGGAAAGCGGCACCGCTACCGGAACCGTTCGCCGTGCATGGGGCGATTTGAAATCAGCTCTTGGCGGCGGCGACCACACCCTGCTCTCGACCGCCGAAGAGGCAGAAGACGAAGCCGTCGAAGCCTATTCGAAAGCGACGGAAACCTTTTTGCCGCTGCCCGTGCGCCAGGTGCTCACTACCCAGGCCGCGCACATCGAAAAATCGCACGAGTTCATCAAGGCCGCGCGAGACACAAAAAAGTAGCTGCCTTACTGCTCCTCACTCGGTGTGCCCGATTTCGGGCACACCCCTTCTCCGCGCAAGAATTTTGAATTCAACAACGCAACGAGGTCAGGTTTTCGCGGTGCCCAACCGCGCTCCGTCACCGTTGCGCATTGAAACCGGCGGGAGCAGCGGTCTCTAGGTCAGCGGCACAAACCGTCGAGCATCCTCATCAAACCGCTCAATCCGCCCCGAAAGAATCTCGTAATACCATCCGTGAACCTGGAGCCGCCCTTCCATCAGCGCCCGCGCAACCGCCGGCTGCGCCCGCAGATTCAAGAGCTGCGCCACTACGTTTCCACGAATCAGCGAACAGAGTTCCGCATGCGCGCCGTCCTCAGGATTCAGCGGCTGCCGGTGACTGAACGCGGCCTCCACATGCTGCAGCCAGCGGCTCGCCTTGGGCAATTTCTCCAGTCCCCGCCGATCCAGCGCCGCCTTCATCGCTCCGCAGTCTGAATGTCCGCAGAGGATTGCGTGCTTCACTTTCAGCACCTCGACTGCGTACTCGATCGTCGCCGTACATCCGTCCACATCGTTTCCGGTCACCGGCACCACGTTCCCCGCATTTCGCGTAATAAACAAATCTCCCGGCCCTGTTCCTAGAATCAGATCCGGCAGCACGCGCGAGTCGGAACACGTGATGAACAGCCACTCCGGCGCCTGCGACTCCGCCAGCAGGTGAAACTGGTCGCGTCTGTGGGGAAACACTTCGGCCAGAAACTTCTTGTGGCCTTCAATCAAGCGCTGCATCTGTACCTCGCTACATCGTGGTTGTAGATTTTCAAACCTTCGAGACTCAGCCTACCGTATCGAGCCGCTGATCCCATGTCGCCGAGACATAGCTCGGAGGCCGCGCAGAGCACCTGCGAGGCTCCGGATTCTTGGCATGACAAGTCTGCGCGCCAAGCTCGTCTGATCATCCGTCAAATTGGCGTAATCGTCCCGGAGATCGCACTCTCCGTTTTCTGACGACAAAACCGGCCCCGTTCCATACACTTATCCAACGATGGCCACCGAGATCCCCTTGAAGATCGAGCCCATTCCAGGCAGACAATCCGGAACGGTGATCCTCCGCCTCACCGGGCCCTTGACCCAGAACAGCGTCCTTCCCCTTCGCGCACTGTTCCGGGGCACCGAACCGCCGCGCCACACCATCCTCGACCTCAGCGGAGTTCCCTTCATGGACTCCGCAGGCATGAGCGAAATCATCAATCACGAGGTCTATTGCCGCGACAAACAGGTCCGGCTTACGCTCGCCGGCGTCACCCCCCGGGTTCTCACCATGTTCCACATCACCCGATTGGAGAATGTGCTTACCCTGGCAGCCACCGTCGAAGAAGCAGAAGCCAAGACCTAGTTTCCGATCTGCGGTTGTTACTATTCGAACGGAAGGAGTTCCACGCTGCCGATCATGATTGCTCGCCGACTCGTCTCCACCTTCACTTTGGTTGCCTCATTCTCACTTTCAGCGCTCAACCTTCATGCGCAGGCCGTCAACAGCCTCGACCCTGCCCTGAAAACGCGCATCGATGAAATCGCGAACGACGTCCTCAAACAGACCGGCGTCCCCTCCGCATCCGTCGCCATCGTCAAAGGCGGCAAGCTCGTTTACACCCACGCCTACGGCAACGCGCGTCTCGATCCGCCAACTGCCCGCGACCGCCGACATGCGCTACTCCATCGGCTCCATCTCCAAGCAATTCACCGCCGCGGCCATCCTGCTCTTGCAGGAGCAAGGCAAGCTCTCTCTCGATGACGCGGTCGGCAAGTACATTCCCGGCCTCACCCGCGGCGACGAAGTCACGATCCGCCAGATTCTCTCGCACACCTCCGGCTACCAGGACTACTGGCCCGAAGACTACGTCATGACCCCCATGCTGCACCCCGAAAGCGCGCAGCAGATCCTCGACACCTGGGCCAAAAAGCCGCTCGACTTCGATCCCGGCACGCAGTGGCAATATTCCAATACCAACTACGTCATCGCCGGCGCAATCGTCGAAAAAGTCAGCGGAGAAAAGCTCATGGACTTCCTCGGCGAACACATCTTTCATCCGCTGGGCATGAAGTCCGTCTGGAACTCCGACGAAACCAAGCTCACCCAGGCAGACGCAACCGCCTACTATCGCCACGCCCTCGGCCCGCTTCGCGTCGCGCCCAAAGAAGGCCGCGGCTGGATGTTTGCCGCCGGCGAACTGGCCATGACCGCCCACGACCTCGCGCTGTGGAATCGAAAGCCTGATCGCCCAAACCGTCCTCAAGCCCGAAAGCTACAAACAGATGTTCACTGCGGTGAAGCTGAAAGACGGCAAGGATACCCATTACGGCCTTGGCGTTGAAGTGCGCGACATGAACGGCCATCGCGACATCGAGCACAGCGGCGAAGTCTCCGGCTTCGTTTCAGACAACGAGGTGCTCGTCGACGATGGCGCAGCCGTCAGCGTGCTCACCAATCAGGATGCGGTGGGCGCGGCCTCGACCATCGCGCGACTCGCCGCGCCCGTGGTCGCGGGATTCCTGCCCAGCGATACCGAAAAGCAGGCCCTCGACATTTACCGTGGCCTTCAGCAGGGCCGCATCGATCGCTCCCTGCTGGCTCCGAACCTGAGCGACTACTTCACGCCTGAGGCCATTCGCCGACTTTCAATCGAGCCTCGCTCCGCTGGGCGAACCGCTCACCTTCCACCAGACCGGAGAAGCGTTGCGTGGCGGCATGACCTTCCGCGGCTTCAACATCACCTACCCCAACAAGCGCCTGAGGCTCACCACCTACACCTACCCCGACGGCAAACTCGAACAATACCTGATTGCACCTGCCGATTAGATTCCGACTGGTGGCGAACAGGAGTGCCCTATCCATTCGACGTTTTCGGTCGAATGGGTGGGAGAGCACGAATTAAAGACTCTGCACAAAAGGTGAGCCGATGCAGTTGCACCGATTCTTGTTCACAGCCGCGCTCACCTGCAGCAGCCGCGTGATTCAGATAAGAGACCGTCTTCTCGGCAGAGTCCCTCGCAGTCGGCCGGAGTGCACTGGAATTTCAGTTGCACAACACATCATTCCCAGCGGAAAAAACCAGCTGGACGCGGTATTCGTCGAGCCCGCCGTCGCCCCTCCGCAAGCAGCAGTGCTCATCTGTCACGGCATCGGCGAAATCGTCTCGCAATGGTTTCCGATTCAGCGGATCTTCGCCGAGAACGAACATCGCCTCGCTCGTCTTCGATTACTCCGGCTACGGCCGCAGCACTGGCTTCGTCGATTGGACCCAATGCGAGCAGGACGCTGTCTCTGCCTTCGAACTTCTCCGGCGCCTCGCGCCCGATGTTCCCGATTTCTGTCCTCGGATTCTCGCTCGGAACTGGGGTCGCCCCCGCCATCATCAATCGGGTGGCCGCTGATCGCCTCGTCCTTTGCGCTGGCTTCTCTTCTTTTCGCAACGCTGCGCGCGCCGCATGGATCCCCAAATTCATCTCCCCTCTGGTACCGCCCATCTGGTCAGCAGCAGACGCTCTGCGCGACTGCTCCCTGCCGATTCTGGTCGTGCAGGGCGATCAAGACCGGCTCTTTCCCATGCAAATGGGACACGAACTGCTCTCTTGTTGCGGCAGCAGGGCCGAGCTTCTGGTTCTGCCCGCCCGTTCCCACAACGCACCCTTTTACAACCCGAGGCCAGAGTACTGGGGCCCCATCATCAACTGGCTCCTCCGCGAAGATGCGATAAGCCGCTAACTTGCTAACCCGCTTACAGGCGCGTCAGCCGCCGCTAACCCGCGAGCCAACCCCGCCGCTCTTCCCCCTCTTTTCGATACACTTGAATCTGACCTATGTTTGAGAACCTTACAGAAAAACTGCAACGAGCCTTCAAGAATCTCCGCGGGCAGGGCACGCTCACCGAAGAGAACATCCAGGAAGCGCTGCGCGAGATCCGCATCGCCATGCTCGAAGCCGACGTCAACCTCAACGTCGTCAACGAGCTCATCGACCACATCCGCGTCAAAGCCGTTGGCAGTGAAGTGCTTACCGCTCTTTCGCCCTCCGAGCAGGTCATCAAGATCGTCCGCGACGAGCTCGTCGAACTCCTCGGCCGCGATACCGCCCGCTTCAAATTTGCCTCGCAGCCGCCCACCGTCATCCTCATGGCAGGCCTGCAGGGCTCCGGCAAAACCACCACCAGCGGCAAGCTGGCGGCATGGCTCAAGAAGGGCGGCCACCGCCCCATGCTCGTTTCGGTTGACGTCTACCGCCCGGCCGCGCGCGAGCAGCTCAAAATCGTCGCCAAGTCCATCGAAGCCCGGCTCTACGAGGGCAAGATCAACGATGAAACCGCCGGCTCCAAACTCGTCGAGCGCCTCGCCAACGAAGCACGCCGCGAAGCCCGCATTCTCGCCTGCGACACCCTCATCGTCGACACCGCCGGCCGCCTCCACGTTGACGAAGAGCTGATGACCGAGATGGAGCAGCTCAAAAAGCTCCTCAACCCATCCGAAATCCTGTTCGTCGCTGACGCCATGACCGGCCAGGACGCCGTCAACTCGGCGCAGGACTTTCATAAGCGCCTCGGCCTCACCGGCGTCATCCTCACCAAGATGGACGGCGACTCCCGCGGCGGCGCGGCCATCTCCATTCGCCACGTCACCGGCCAGCCCATCAAGTTCATCGGCACCGGCGAAAAGCCGGACGCCTTCGAGCCCTTTCATCCCGACCGCATCGTCGGCCGCATCCTCGGCATGGGCGACATGCTCTCGCTCATCGAGAAGGCCGAGTCCACGCTCGACCGAAAGAAATCAGAGGAGTTCGCCAAGAAAGCGCTCCTCGGCGACGGCTTCACCCTCGAAGACTTCCGCGATCAGTTGAAGCAGATCAAAAAGCTCGGTTCGATGGAATCGATTCTCAAGATGCTCCCCTCCGTCGGCCCATTCGCTGGTCTGCAACAAGCTGCGGGCCAGGTCGACGAAAAGCAGTTCGTGCGTCTCGAAGCCATCATCAGTTCCATGACCCCCTTCGAGCGCCGCAACCACGAAATCATCTCCGGCTCTCGCCGCAAGCGCATCGCCGCGGGCTCCGGCACGTCAGTGCAGGATGTAAACCAACTCCTCCGCCAATACGCGCAGATGAGCAAGATGTTCAAGCAGATGGGCAAAGGCGGCCTGGCCAAGCAGATGATGCGTGGGGGCATGTCCGGCCTCATGGGCAAACAAAAATTCGGAAGATAAGCATACTGAGTTCGATCAATCAGAAACGCACACGAACCGAAGAAGTGTCATCCTGAGCGGAACAGCTTGGGGCCCCGCAGATGATTCATCATCTGTGGGGTAAGCGGAGCGAAGGACCTGCTTTTGCACTTCCGCTGAGCATGTCTGCAGTTGCATGGCAGTATCAGCACGATCGCACACCTTGAAGAAATCATGACCACCCTGCAAGACCAACTCGACGAAATCACCTCCAACACGCGCAACCTCGTGCAGCCCGAACGCCTCGCCGTCGGGGAACGTGCGGTCGAAGAACTTTTCGCAACCGGCATCGAAGAGCGCATCCTGCCCGTCGGCGCGCAAGCCCCCGAGTTCGCACTCAAGGATTCCAACGGCAAACTCGTCCGCTCGCGCGATCTGCTCGCCCTTGGCCCGCTTGTCATCAAATTCTTCCGCGGCCGCTGGTGTCCTTATTGCGTGACTGAACTGGAAACCTGGCGCGATCTCTACGGCCAGCTTCGCGAGCGCGGCGCGCTCATGGTCGCCATCGGCCCGCAGATCGAGCGTCAAAGCGACTTCATGGCCGGCCAGCACGGCCTGCCTTTCCCCGTGCTCTCCGACCCCGGCAATGCTGTCGCTGAAAAATTCGGCCTCGTCTACACCATCCCCGAATACCACCGCGACTACTATCTGTCCATCCTCGTCAACATCCCCTTCGTCAACGGCGACAAGAGCTGGCGTCTGCCGCTGCCCGCAACTTACGTAATCGCCAAGGATGGACAAATTGCATTTTCTGAAGCCCACGCCGACTTCCGCGTCCGCCCGGAGCCCGAAGAAGTCCTCTCCGCCGCCTGTGATATCCCTCACCGCTGACGCCGAACATCAGGCAACCCTTCGGTTGCATATCAATACGAACTTTTGGTCTGCCAGAGAAAGAGGGTGCCCCACCCATTCGACGTTCTTTGTCGAATGGGTGGGAAAGCACGACCCTAGATAGCACTGCTTTGCATCCGCTTATTTTGCCGAATAACCTACAACTGTCCTGACACGGTCGGCGCCGATTCCGCGAATCAAAAACACCTTGCTCCGTGAAAGCTCGCCGCTCACGATCTCAACGGATCGCTTCGGCACGCCGAACAACTCGGCCAGAAACGCAACCAGCGCCTCATTCGCCCGCCCTTCCACGGGCGGAGCCTGCACCGCAATCTTCAACTGCGCCGCATCGCCTTCGCCGTAGATACCGACGATCGCCGTCTTCTTCGCGCCGGGCTGCGCGCGAACCGCCAGCGTAACGCCGGCCGCCACCTCGCGCAGCATTGCCGTACTCATTCGGGCGGTCCCTTATAAGGAGCGCGTTTCCCGAACAGCGCCGTTCCCACGCGAATCCGCGTTGCACCCTCTGCAATCGCCAACGGAAAATCTCCACTCATCCCCATCGAAAGCACGTCAAAATTCAGGCGAGGATGCGCTGCGGCCCAGCGTTCGCGCCACTCGCGCAAACTGCGGAAACATGCACGAGTAACCTGCTCCTCCGCTCCCCACGGCGCAATCGTCATGAGCCCCCGCGCTTCCAGACGCGATAGTTCCGGAAGAACTTCCAGCAACTGAGCCGTCTCACGCGACTCCGGCTCCAGCCCTTCCTTGGTCTCTTCATGGCTGAGCTTCACCTCGAGCAAGATCGGCAGACGTTTGCCCAATTTTCCTGCTGCATCATTCAGCCGCTGCGCCAGCCGCAAAGAGTCAACCGAATCCACCGCGTCGAAAAGCTCGACCGCCTTTGCCGCCTTATTCGATTGCAGATGCCCAATCAGATGAACGCGGATGGGTTCCTCGCCGCGCGCTCGTGGCGTCTCCAGTTCCGGTGCCTTTCCAGCGAATTCCTGCACCCGGTTCTCGCCAAACAGACCTAGCCCCAGCGATGCAGCCTCCGCAATCGTCTCTGCCGGATAGGTCTTCGAGACCGCCATCAGCTCGACGTCTTCGCGGCGCCGCCCTGCCTTCCGGCAGGCATCCGCAATCTCCGCCTCAAGCTTTTCCAGATTCTCTGCGAGCACACTCATTCTGCTTTGCCGACTCGCTGGCGCGCGCTTTCCAGCCGCCCGCTGACCGGTACATGATCGGCCGCCGCTCCAAAGCCGAATCGCGGCATATTGACGTAAATGCACTCGTAGTTCCCGCGTTCCACCAGGTAAGTCTCGTGCCAGATGCCCACGGATCCGTTGCCGCCAATCCGCCGGTTAAACTCCGCCCACGCCGGGAGATGATACGCCTCGCGCATGTGCGCGTAAGCATGCAGAAGGTCGAAGCTTCGCCAGTACTGCAGGGTGGCCACGCCGCGCCAATAGAACATCTGCTCCACGTGTAGCAAACCCATCTCCGGATGCTTCTTCAGCTCTGCAATCATTGGTGGCATGGCCTTCGCCACGGGAATCCACTTGCTGAACTGGAGCAGGTGATTAATCCGCATCCCGATGATGAAGACAACAAACGACCCATCAAACTTAGCACTGAAACGGCCTGGGAAGATTGTCGACACCACAGCTTCCTCTCGCGACAAAATCAGTGCCCGTGTTCTTCGAGATACTTCTCTGCCTCGAGCGCAGCCATGCAGCCGGTGCCTGCGGCCGTAATCGCCTGACGATAACGCCTGTCCTGCACGTCGCCACACGCGTACACGCCCGGCACTGGAATTCCATGGCGCGTCGTAATCACGTTGCCCTGTGTCAGCACGTATCCCTCGTCATCCAGATCGATCTGGCCTGCAAACATCTTTGCGTTCGGTTCGTGCCCGATTCCGAGGAACATGCCATCTACGTGCAGAACACTTGTCGCTCCCGTGGTCACATCGCGCAAGCGGAGCCCCTTCACTTCCTTCTCCTCCACGCCGAGCACTTCATCCACCACGGTGTTGGTGCGGAACTCGATGTTGGGATGCGCCATCGCCCGCTCCAACATGATCTTCGACGCGCGGAACGCAGGCCGCCGGTGCAGGAGCGTCACCTTCGGCGCAAAGCGCGTCAGGAACAGCGCCTCCTCCATGGCCGAGTCGCCGCCGCCCACGACTGCAATCGGTTTGCCGCGGAAAAAGAATCCATCGCAGGTTGCGCAGCTCGAAACTCCATGCCCAATCAGCGCCTGCTCACTCGGCAACCCCAGCCAGCGTGCGCTCGCGCCTGAGGCGATAATCAGCGTACGCGCCAAAACTTCACCTGCCGACGTGTGCAGCCGGAATGGGTGCACGCCGAGTTCCACGCGCTCCAGGTGCGCAAGCTTGAAATCTGCTCCAAACCGAGCTGCCTGCTTCTTCATGTTGTCGATCAGCTCAGGTCCCTGGATGCCATCCGGCCACCCCGGAAAATTCTCCACGAGCGAGGTGATGGAGAGTTGGCCGCCTGGCTCATGCCCTTCCAGTACAAGCGGTTTCAAGTTGGCGCGCGCGCTGTAAATAGCGGCAGTCAATCCGGCGCAGCCGGAACCAAGAATTACGGTGTCACGTGTCTCTGTCATGAAGTTTCCCAGTAAATTGTAGACGGCGCAGCCCATCCGCTCGCTTCGGAAATCCGCGCCCAAACCGCCAGCTCTTCCCCAAGAACTATCCGCCACCGATCAAACCGCAGTAGTTAAGATGATTTACATGGCAAATTTGACTCTCGTCTATGGAATGCGGCTGTTGCCTGAGGGCGAAGTAACTGAGATCAACGACGCTACGCTCAAGCTCGCCAACGGCCATGAAGCGCATGTCACCATGCACGTGCTCGAGGGCTCGCGCGAACAGATCGAGGCCCAGCTCAAGCAGAGCCTCGACGCGTTCTTTGATTTCTATCCGGAGATCTGACCGGGCAGTCCCGCTTCCACGCGGAACTGCCCGGTCACGTGCTCACATTCGCGCTTGTGTGACCTTCTTCGAAGTGCTCTGGCGCACGCGCAGATTGTCAACAGCGTAATCGATGAAGCGCGGCTCAAAGTGCGGAACCTCCCGCATGAAGCGGCATGTCGCGATCACCTGATCCACGATGAATCGTGGATGATACGCCGCAAGTTCCAGCCCCTTATCCACCGTCACCTTGTGCACAATCACGTCGAAGATCTCGTCGGAGAATTCGATTGACTGCTTCTTGCACTCCGATTCAAATATCTTCTTGTAGTTTTCAGTTGAAGGCGCGCCCACCTCGATTTTGTAAGGCAAACGCCGCAAGAACGCCGGATCCATCAGATCCTCGGGCTCGAGGTTGGTCGAGAAGATCACAAGTTCCTCAAACGGAATCGAGAACGTCTTGCCTGTGTGCAGCTTCAGGTAGTCGACCTTGCCCTCCAGCGGCACGATCCAACGATTCAGCAGGGTAGTCGGACTCACAATCTGCCGTCCAAAGTCGTCAATCAGGAAGCATCCGCCCAACGCCTTCACGTGCAACGGAGCTTCGTAATAGTGTCCCGTTGTGTCATAGCGCAGATCGAGCATCTCCAGTGTCAATTCGCCACCCGTGATTACAAATGGCCGCTGGCACGGTACCCATCGCGCATCATAAGTCTGCGCCCTGGTCACCGTGAATTCGGACTCGTCGTCTTCAATGTCGACGGTCGCCAGGGGCAAATGGATGCTCGGATCGTGAACCCGGATAATCTGTCCTTCGACCATCACGGAATAGGGAACGTAAATCACATCGCAGAAAACGGAAGCGAAACGCTGCGCTACGGTCGTCTTGCCGTTTCCCGGCGGCCCGTAGAGCAGCATCGCCCGCCCTGAATTCAGCGCCGGCCCCGCCTGCTCGATAATGTGATCGTCAAACTGCAATCCTATGGTCGCGGCCTTGATCTTCTCTGGCGTCACCAGTTCATTTGTCAGCTTCTGCAGGTTCACCTGGTCAGTGAACTCATCCAGCGTCACCGGCGCGGGACCAGTGTAGTGTTGCCGGTTCATTGCGTCGATCACGAACCGTCGACCTTGTTCCGTAAAGGTATAGGCGAGATCGATCAGGCTGTCGGAGTTGCGCGAGCCAAGGGTTTGCAGGAAAAGCCGGTCTACCGACATGCGGACCAGTTCGAGAACGATGCCGTAGGGTAACTTGATCGCGTCGGCAAACTGCCGTACGGTCTGCAGCCGGCCCACATAGATCAACTTCAGCAACAGGCTCAGCAAATCGCTCTCGTCGATCCCCGTTGCCTTAATGTTCTCCGGCTCCCGCGGCGTGCGGTGCAGAAACCTCTCCAGGGTCTCCTTCGAAATCGCCCCATTGGCAATGAGGTTATCGCCGAGGCGCCCCCCACACAAGGAGAGACGTTCTAAAGCCTTTGCTATGTCCATCTCAGTCACGAGCTTGGCCCGGACGAGCAAATCTCCCAATCTTAGACGCGCGCTGATAGTGCCCCCTTAATCCCTCAAAAATGCTGCTCGGATCGCTGGTTTATTGTAGCCAGAAAAGTAACTTTGCAATGAACTTAGGTAACCGGAGGCGCATCGCTTATAGTTACGAGCGTGTGACTTTGCTCGAATCTGGCCATTTCTCAAAGTCCTGAAAACTGACGCCTGAGGAAGCCAGACCCGCAAACCTGTCCCCGAAAGCAAGTGCTTGCGCAACGACGGTGCGAACGTCGTCGCCACACTTGTGACCTCGGGGAGCCCTCGGGCATCACATAAGCTAAGAGCGAGGTGCGATGAGCGAACTAGCCAAACCGCTCCAGCCACGCGATGGCGGCGGACGGCCCCGGGTTGTGATCGTTGGTGCTGGATTTGGAGGCCTCCACGCTGCGAAGGCGCTGCGTAACCTCCCCGTGGATGTGACCGTCATCGACCGCCGCAATCACTTTACCTTTCAACCGCTGCTCTACCAGGTGGCGCTGGCCGTCCTCTCCCCGGCCGATATCGCGCAACCCATTCGCGGCATCCTTCGCCGCCAGACCAATACCGAAGTGCTGATGGATGAAGTAATTGGCATCGACGTGCAGGCGCGACGCGTCGGTCTTGCATCGGGCATGCAGTTCGCTTACGACTACCTCGTCATCGCCACTGGCGCCACTCACTCCTACTTCGGCAAGAACGAGTGGGCGCCTTTCGCTCCGGGTCTCAAAAGCATTGAAGACGCCACCGAAATCCGCCGCCGCGTGCTTTTAGCCTTCGAACTCGCTGAGCGCCAAATGCTGGAACATGGCTGGCATCCTCCGCTCAACTTCGTCGTTATCGGTGGCGGTCCTACCGGCGTCGAACTGGCTGGTGCTATCAGCGATATTGCCAAACTCTACATGCGTCATGATTTCCGCCACATTGACCCCACCAAGGCGCGGGTGCTGCTCCTCGACAACGGGCCCCGTCTACTTGCCGCATACCCTCCGGATCTCTCGGCCAAGGCCGAATGCGAACTCTTTGACCTCGGCGTTGAAGTCCACACGGGGAGCAATGTCACCAACGTAGGGCCCGGCTGGGTCGAGGCCAACAACCAGCGCATCGAGGGCGCGGTGATTCTGTGGGCCGCCGGTGTGCAGGCCTCACCCCTCGGCAAAATGCTGGGCGCCCCTGTCGACAAGCGAGGCTGTGTCCTTGTCGACGACAATCTCAATCCCCCAGGCCTGCCTGAAGTCTTCGTCCTCGGCGACCTCGCCCATTTCGAACAGGATGGTCACCAGGTCCCCGGTGTTGCTCAACCTGCAATGCAGATGGGCGATTATGTGGGCAAAGCCATCGCCGCCGATCTGGCACAACAGCCTCGCCCCGCCTTCCGCTACTTCGACAAGGGTGACATGGCCACCGTCGGTCGCATGGCTGCCGTTGCCGACGTGAAGTGGCCGTTCAAAGCGCACCTCAGCGGCTTTCCCGCCTGGGTTACTTGGATGGTGGTACATATCTTCTTTCTCATCGGCTACCGCAACCGCCTTGCAGTCATTTCCCAATGGATCTGGAACTATTTCATGTTCACTCGCAGCGCCAGACTCATCACCGGCGACCAGATGCCTCCCAGGCTGGCAGGACCAGGTCAACGCTGGCCCGTCACCGCAAGAAGAAGACCGCACTGCCGCAGTGAGGTGAGAAGGGCTTCTAGCGGCTGGCTCATCAAGTAAACTGGTAAGAGTCATGCTCGATCTGGGATTTGTCCGGGGCAACCTGGAAGTTGTCGAAGAAAAACTGCGCGCCCGCGGCGCCGACCCTGCCGCGCTGCTTGGAGATTTCCGCAAACTGGATCAAAGCCGGCGCGAGGCCATCACCGCTTCAGAGCAGCTCAAGGCCCGCCGCAACGATCTCTCGCAGCAGGTCGGCACCCTCAAGCGCGAAGGCAAAGACGCCACCGCCGTGATGGACGAGACGCGCGCCTTGAAAGATCGCCTCGAAGAGCTCGACAAGACTGCCACCGCGCTCGACGAGCAGATGCGCCTCTCCCTCGCCGGCATCCCCAACCTCACCCGCGACGAAGTCCCCACCGGCAAGTCCGAAGAAGACAACGTCACCGTCAAGACCTGGGGCGAAAAGCCGCAATTCGACTTCACAGCCCAAGCCCCACTGGGAGCTCGGCGACAGCTCGGCATCCTCGACCTCGAACGCGCCGCCAAGCTCAGCGGCGCGCGATTTGCCGTGTATATGGGCGCAGGAGCACGCCTCGAGCGGGCGCTCATCAGCTTCATGCTCGACACGCACACCCAGAAGCACGGCTATACCGAAGTCCTGCCGCCCTTCATGGTCAACTCCAAGAGTCTCTTTGGCACCGGCCAGCTGCCCAAGTTCGCCGAAGACCTCTTCCGCTGTTCCGACGCCGACGCTGAAGCCGTTGCGCGCGGCGAGTTCAAGGACAACGACCACTGGCTCATCCCCACCGCCGAAGTCCCGGTCACCAACCTCTACCGCGACGAAATCCTCGACGAAGCCCGCCTGCCCATCTGCCTCACGGCCTACACGCCCTGCTTCCGCGCTGAAGCCGGAGCCGCAGGCAAAGACACGCGCGGCATCATTCGCCAGCACCAGTTTCAAAAAGTTGAGCTGGTCAAGTTCACGCGCCCCGAAGAATCCGACGCCGAGCACGAGCGGCTCACGCGCGATGCCGAAGAAATTCTCGAAGCCCTCAAGCTTCCTTATCGCCGCGTCCTGCTCTGCACCGGCGACACCGGCTTCAGCTCCGCCAAGACCTTCGATCTCGAAGTCTGGCTCCCCGGCCAGCAGCTCTACCGCGAAATCTCCTCCTGCTCCAACTTCGAAGCCTTCCAGGCCCGCCGCGCCAACATCCGCTTCAAACCCGCCGCCAAGGGCAAGAACGAGTTCGTGCACACCATCAACGGCAGCGGCCTGGCCGTGGGCCGCACCTGGCTCGCCATTCTCGAAAACTACCAGCAGGCCGACGGCTCCGTCGTCGTCCCCGAGGCGCTGCGCCCCTACATGGGCGGCCTCGAGCACATCAACCCCCAGGAGCAGAAATGAACAAGCTCCTCAAAAACTACTTCTACTGGACCTACCCCCGCGGCAACGTCCACTACGACGTGCTGGTCACGCTGATCCTGCTCTTCATCTTCGTCACTCCTCATCTGTGGGACTTCGGCGACAAGCCCTCGCGCGCCGCCGGTCCATCGCATCCGATCCAGGTAATCGGGGACGGCGGCCGAGGCATCATCGTCACCGTCGCTGCATCGGATGTGAGTGTTCCGCCATCGGCCTCCGTCAGCGACGTACGCAAGATTCTCCGCAAAGCCATTGAACCGGTCACCGGCGATGCCGTCTCTGTCGTCCGCTGGGAAACCGCACCGGACGCGCAAGGCAATACCGTTTGGAAGATCTGGGCCCGGCGCTGACGCGATCTTCAACCGGCGATCGGTCAAGAATCGCCTCGGCCGTCTGCGTCGTTCAACGCATCTATCCGTCCAACAGGAAAAGGAAGTCTATGCCCTTCGGTAAAGAAAATTCTGGTCGCCGCATCGCTCGCGCTCCTCTTTGCGCCGATCACCCCGAACATCGCGGCACAGGACCTGAAGACCGTATTGGCAAAGCTCGACGCCGCCGCGCCAAACTTCCACTCGACGTCCGCCGACTTCGAGTTCGACTCCAACCAGACCGATCCCGTTCCGGACAAGGAAGTGCAGAAGGGCACGGTTTATTACGACGCGGCACGGTTCAGATTTCGCAGATGGCCGCGCACATCGACAGGAAAACGGCAAACCTGTCCCCAAGATCTACACCGTTCTCAAAAGGCGGCTTCCGGCTATACGAGAAACTCCCTAACCAGGTCACCACGTACAAAAAGCGACAAACTCGGCGGTTATCTGATGCTGGGCTTCGGCGCCAGTGGCAAGGACCTCTCAGAAAAATGGGACATCACTTACGGCGGCGAAGAAACTCGTGGACGGCGTGAAGACCGACAAGCTGGAACTGATCCCAAAGGACCCTGACGTGCGCAAGAATCTTCCTCAAGGTGACCGTCTGGATCGACACCGCACGCGGCGTCAGCCTGAAGCAGGTATTCGATCAGGGCCAGGGACAGTCGCGCGTCTGCATCTACTTCAACATCAAATTCAATCAGCCTCTGCCCTCTGACGCCTTCACCTTCAAGACCGACAGCAAAACCCAGTTCATCAACCGGTAGAGCGCAATCCCGCCCAGCACAAACAGCATCGGAAAGCACTCGAGCGTATAGCGCGCCTCGGGTGCTTCCACCGTCAGCAGCAACGCGCTGCGCAGCACCATGTACGCCAGCATCCACTGCCACATTCGGGGACGCAAAAAAAGTCCCGCAATCCCCAGCAGCACATAGAACGCATTCAGCCCTGCATAAAACCAGCTGAACCGCGTCTCGACATGATGATGCTTGTACACCCACCAGTCCAGATCGATCGGCAGATTCTCCACCCGCGGCCGAAGCCACATATCCGCAACCCGCCCCACTGGCAGCAACACATGCGACCGCAGCGGGTGCGCCGCATACCTTTCCGCCGCAAGTTTCGCAAAGCGCGCATCGATCTCCGGCGTAAGACTCTCGCCGCTGTTGTTGTAGTCATTCGCCAGCGCCGCAGTCTCCGCGTACTGCTCCGGCGAATCGAATGCCCGCGCCGGCAGCTTCGAAATATCAAGCGTGTCCCCAGGAACGTTCCAGTACACCTCGTAGGTCGAAACAAAATCCAGGGTCCACGTCTTTACCCAGCTGATCCAGCCCGCCTGCGCCGATTCCCCGGGATCCGTTGCATAGCGCGGCGCCAACGGTTCGATCACGCGGAACATGCTCCAGTTACGCCACGTCCACGCAGCAAACGGCGTCACCGCCAGCAGCACGCACACAGCAACCATCTTCACCAAACCGCCGGGGACTCTTACGCTCTCCTTGCGCCGAATCAGTGTCACGATGAGCGCCGGTGCAAACGCCAGCGCCACCAGTGCACCATCCGGCCGCAGCAGTGCTGCATACGTCACCGCAAACGTAAACCCGAGAGCCGCAGGCCATCCCGGCCGTTCTTGAAATTTCGCCGTGCACCACATCGCCAGCGCAATCACAAACAGCGTCGGCCCCTCCGTCAGGGGATTCGCCGCGTACACTGCCGTAAAGGGACACAGCGCCGCCAACCACAATGTGGAATGCGCCGCTCCCCGGCTCAGCCGCACAGGCGCCACTCGCCGCGCAAAATCAGCCAGCAGCAGGCAACCTACAAGGTCAAGAACAATCTGTACCCAAGCGGCCGAAGCGTAGTTCTCCATCCCGAACAGCTTGAAGGATGTCGCCAGAAAAAATGGATACCCCGGCAGGCGAATCAGCGTCGGATACGTCTCACCCGTGCCCACCGTAAGCGCGTAACGCCCCGACAGAAGAAGGTTTTTAGCAATGCCCCCGTAGATCAGAGCGTCCCCGGTGACCTCGTAGAAGTGCCTGAGCATCCAAACACGCAGCAATGCCCCGGCAAAAAGAGCCGGCAATACCCACAGAGCAGTGCGCACGCGGTTCTCTCGGCCGATCGGCCGCATCGATTGACTCAGGGGTTCAGCTTCCATACGATTCGTACTGTATACCGTAAAAACGGCGATGCCCGATAAACAGATATTTTTCGATCCTCAACGAACCCGATGGAAGCGCCTGCGCCGCATTCTCGACATCACTGCGGTCGTCACCACGCTCGTGCTCGCGGGCTTTATCTTCAATGTACTCCGCGGACAGCCTCTGCCCGAACTTCTGCTCCCGACCCAGAAGCACACCTACAGGGCATTGCAAAACAGGGCGCCCGTAGCACGCGGCCAAAAGCCCGCTCGTCCCACTCGGCGAAAAACCGATCGCAAGCCTTCCGAGATCCCCTTCAACACCGGCGAGGGACTGCGCGCCGCGTACTACATCCCGGAAGACGCAGCCAGCTTCTCGTCCTTAAAAGAGCACATCCACCAGATCGACCTGCTTTTCCCACAATGGCTGCACTTCGATGCTCCGTCGATAGACCTCCAGGGGACCACTTCCGACGGTCATGAATTTCCTATCTTCCAGGGTGGCGTGATCCATGACCCCGACGAAAACAACAAGGTCAAGCGCGTCATCCAGGGAGCGCGGGAAGACACTGAAATCTTTCCCCATCTCAACAACTTCAACGCCCATACGCAGAGCTTCGATCCTGCCATGGGCGACGTGATCAAAGATCCGGCCAAGCGTCACGAAATCCGGCAGGAGATCCTTCGCCTCTTCACCGCATTCCCTGGCTATCACGGCCTTTCCTTCGACATCGAAAATCTCAACGACGACGCCCGCCCCGCCTACCTCACTCTCATTCAGGAGCTCTATTCCGACCTGCACCCGCGCAACCTTCGCCTCTACATCAACGTGGCCGCCTCTACCCCCGCCGACGATCTGAAAGTCATCTCCGCTAACTCCGACGGCGTGGTGCTGATGAACTACGATGAGCACGAAGTGGATTCGCAACCCGGCCCCATCGCCAGCCAGGATTGGTTCGTCGCCAACCTCGCGCGCGTCCTCAAAACCAAGGCCGTCCCTCTCGACAAGCTCATCTGCGCCGTTGGGAACTACGGATACGACTGGGAGATGTCGATTCCCGATCCCAAGGCTCGTGATCCGAAGCTGCGCAAGCCGCGCGTCGTTGATACAGAAGTCATGGATCATGTCTCCGACGTGTGGCAGCGCGCCAGTGACGCCGATGCCGACCTCGACCTCGACTACAACTCGCTCAATCCCCACTATGAGTACATCGACGAAGACACTCACACCCGTCACGTTGTGTGGTTTCTCGATGGTGTCACGCTGTTGAACGAAATGCGCGCCGCGCGAGGCCTCGGTCTTCAGACCTTCGCATTGTGGCGTCTCGGCTCGGAAGATCGCACCATGTGGAACGTGTGGGACAAACCCAGCAACCCCGCCTCGCTTGACGCACTCGGCATACTGCAGCCCGGACACGACGTCGACAGTGAGGGATCTGGCGATATTCTCCGCGTCACCGGATTGCCGCAGACAGGCAGACGCGCCGTGACCATCGATACCGATGAGCCGGATCCGCGCAAGAAACTCATCATCGACGAGCACTTGGATGTCTTTCCCCACACTTACACCGTCGAGTACTACGGCTACCATCCCAACCAGGTCGCAATCTCCTTCGACGACGGCCCCGATCCCAAGTGGACTCCAAAAATCCTCGACATTCTTAAAGAGAAGAACGTCAAGGGAACCTTCATGATGATCGGCGCAGAGGCCCAGGAGAACATCGGTCTCATGCAGCGCGTGCAGCGAGAAGGCCATGAGATCGGCAACCACACCTATTTTCATCCCGACATCAGTGAAATCGATAACAACCGGCTCGACCTCGAAGTGAAGCTCACGGAACGCCTGTTCGCCAGCAAACTCGGCGTGCAGCCGCTTTACTTCCGACCGCCCTACGACATCGACGAGGAGCCCGAGACCGATGACCAGGCTGCCCCCATTGTCCGCGTCCAGCAACTCGGATTCACCGCCGTCGGCAACAAGATCGACACCAATGACTGGGATGAGCGCCAGCGCAAGACGCCTGCCGAGATCACGCAGTTCGTGCTCGACCAGTTGAACACCATGAAGACCAAGCCGCAGTTTCGTGGCTCTGTTATCCTCATGCACGACGGCGGCGGCGACCGCTCCGTCACCGTTGCCACGCTGCCTCTCCTCATCGACACCTTGCGCGCCAAAGGTTATACCTTCGTCCCCGTCTCGTCCCTGATGGGTATGACGACCGCGCAGGTTATGCCACCGCTTACCTGGCGGCAATATCTCCGCGCCATCCCCGACTCCATCGCATTCTCCGCGCTCTCCATCATCGGCCGCTTCATCGTCCTCGTCTTCTTCGTCGGCGATGTCCTGATGAGTGCGCGGCTCATCATCGTCGGTATCTTTGCCATCATCGACCGTCTTCGTCGACCGCACCGGGAAGCTTCACCCGGGTTCAATCCGCGCGTCGCAGTTCTCATTCCCGCTTACAACGAAGAAAAGGTCATCGTCCGCACCATTCGCTCGGTCCTGAATTCTGACTATGCAAATCTGCATGTCGTCGTCATCGATGATGGATCGAATGATCGTACCTTCGAAGTCGCCCGCGAGGCCTACGCAAAGGACATTGCCGCCGGCCGCGTCCAGGTGCTCACTAAGCCCAATGGCGGAAAAGCCGCAGCTCTTAACTACGCGCTGGAGCGAATCGACGAAGATTTCTACGTCGGCATCGACGCCGACACCGTCATCGCCATGGACGCTATTTCGAAACTCATTCCCCACTTCGAAGATGAGCGCGTCGGCGCCGTCGCCGGAAATGCAAAAGTCGGCAACCGCGTCAATCTCTGGACGCGTTGGCAGGCCCTCGAATACATCACAAGCCAAAACTTTGAACGGCGCGCCCTCAATCTTTTCAATGTGGTCACCGTCGTCCCCGGAGCCATCGGGGCATGGCGCACTGCGGGCGCCAAGGCAGCCGGCGGCTACCCCATCAATACCGTTGCCGAAGACGCCGACCTGACCATGAATTTGCTGGAACAAAAGTACAAGGTTGTCTACGAAGATCGCGCGCTCGCATTCACCGAGGCTCCCATCGATGCACAGGGGCTCATGCGCCAGCGCTTCCGGTGGTCCTTTGGAATTCTGCAGGCCGTCTGGAAGCATCGGCTCGCCTTCATCCGCAACAAGGCGATGGGTCTCTTCGCCTTGCCCAATATCCTGATCTTCCAGATGCTTCTTCCCCTCGTTTCGCCCTTTATCGACCTCATGTTCCTGGCAGGCATCGCGCATTACCTCGCCGATCGGCATTACCATCCCGAAGCAGCATCCGCAGCAAGCCTCGAAAAGCTTCTGGCCTACTTTGGCGCCTTCCTCCTCATCGACTTCGTCACCTCCACCATCGCCTTCAGCCTCGAACGCCGCCATCCCGCCAACAAGGGCGACGGCTGGCTGCTCTTCCATATCTGGCTGCAGCGCTTCGCCTATCGCCAGATTTTCTCTATCGTGCTCGCCAAGACCCTCAAGCGTGCCATCGACGGCAAACCTTTCAACTGGGACAAACTCGAGCGCACTGCCAAAATGAGCAAGCAGACCGAGGCCCTGACAACGTAGTTGCTGCGCCGAAGACAGCAGTCATCTTTGTTCTCTGGGAGCCTGTTTGGGAAACCGCTACTACACTGGCCCGGTTACCGATCACTTCGATGGCAAGCAATTCCACCACGCTGGCCTGCCCTCCACCGACAAAAGCCTGATCGACCTCCTTCGCTGGAAGCTGTTCGGCAAACCGTCGTCGTGGCCGCAATCCGTTCCGGCGCGTTCCGGGCTCAAACCGGATTCCCACGTCAAAGGCCTCCGCATCACCGCCATTGGCCACGCCTCAACACTGATCCAGGTTGCCGGCATCAACATCCTCGTCGATCCCGTATGGTCGGACCGAGCCAGTCCGTTCAAGTGGACCGGCCCGCGACGCCGCAATCCGCCTGCAGTGGCTCTCGATGATCTGCCTCCCATCCACGCCGTCCTGGTCACCCACAACCACTACGATCACATGGACACCGCGACCATCGGCACGCTCTGGCAAACTCACAATCCGGCTGTGATTTCTCCTCTCGGCAACGACACTGTCATCCGCAGAGATGCGCCAAGCGTGAATGTCCAAACCGGAGACTGGTGGCAAAGTTTCAGCCTGTCGGATCAAGTGCGCGCCACTATCGTCCCCGCCTATCACTGGTCCGCTCGCAATCTCGGCGATCGTCGGTTCGCGCTCTGGGGCGGCTTTATTCTCAAAACGCCTGCAGGCTTCGTCTATTGCGCCGGCGATACCGCCTGGCAGGACGGAAAGATCTTCGCCGAGATTCGCAACCGCTGCGGTAGTCCTCTCGTCGCCATTCTCCCCATCGGCGCCTACGAGCCCCGCTGGTTCATGAAGACCCAACACACCGACCCAGCTGAAGCGTTACAGATCGCCTTCGACCTCGGCGCACGCCATCTCCTCGGCGTCCACTGGGCGACCTTCCAACTCACCGACGAGCCATGGGACGAGCCTGCCAATTTGCTAGAGAGCGCGATGCGCGATCGTTGCCCCGCCAATCTAAATGCCCGAGCCCTTCGCCCCGGCGATATCTGGGAATCCGCGAACCCGTGACGTTGTTTTCCTGATCTGCAACCAACCAGTTGCCCATCGCTCCGCCTCCCGGGGTCCCCACCGACAGGTTTTTGTCAGTGGGTAGAATCGCGGCATGGCGGGAAAGCACGAATCCCAGTAGCCAATCGTCACTCTTCTAGCTTGTGGACGGCAGCGTTGCTCGTTGGGGAATCAGCACCGGAATTCCATCAGCAACCAGATACGTGCGGCCGCAACCGCCGCATGTTACGGTTGCTACTTCAAAACGCAGCCGCGCGTAGCACACAGGACAAGCCAGATCATCGGCCCACTGCCTCAGATTGTCGAGATTTGTCTTCTTCGATTCGCCTGGCATTGGCACGCACTAGTGAATCGTAGCGTCAGGAGCGTCTTTATCTGCATCTCCCGGACGCCGATTCGGTCGGCGCATAAATTCCTGCTCGATGCGCTCGTTCGTGCCCGCATGTGCGAATTCATACGCCACTCGAATACCGTTAAAGATGGCGCGATCATTCGACGACCCGTGCCCGATCACGCAAACGCCGCGGACGCCTAGCAGTTGCGCCCCGCCGTACTCGCGATAATCCAGTCGCCGCCGGAAGTCGTTGAATGCCTGCCTAGACAACAGTGCGCCCACCTTAGCCGTCACGGTGCGTGTCAACGACTCGCGCAGCACTTCACGCACAAACCGTCCCACGCCTTCGCTGGTCTTCAGCGCCACGTTGCCCACGAACCCGTCGCAGACAATCACGTCCGCCTGCCCGCTGAAAATATCACGCCCTTCCACATTGCCGATGAACTTGATAGGCAGCGCCTTAAGCAGCGGAAACGCCTCGCGTGTAAGATCGTTCCCCTTGCTCTCTTCCTCGCCGATCGAGAGCAGCCCCACACGCGGATGCGAAATCTTCAGCACGCTGCGTGCATACATCTCACCCATCACCGCGAATTGTTCGAGGTTGTACGCCTTGCAATCCACGTTGGCGCCTACATCGAGTAGCACACATGGATTGCCTGTAGAACTGGGCATCGGCGTAGCCAGCGCCGGACGGTCAACGCCCGGAAGCGCGCCAAGCACCATCTTCGCTGTGGCCATGGCCGCGCCCGTATTGCCGGCCGTCACAAATCCCTTGGCCTTGCCCTCGCGCACCAGTTTCAATCCCACACGCATCGAGCTGTCGCGCTTGGTGCGAACCGCAGCCGCCGCCTTCTCCTCCATGCCGATTCGTTCCGACGCATGGTGAATGACGATGGGCAGCTCCTCGTTTTCGAGGTGCTCGTCCAGCAGGTCGCGAAGCTCGGAGGACGGCCCTACGAGGTGCACACGAACAGGCAGTTCGCGGCAAGCCATGATCGCGCCCTTGATCTCGGGCTCAGGCGCCTTATCGGAACCGACTGCGTCAAGAACGATGTCGACGAGCATACTTGCGTCACCGGGATTCGTCTGATGATGCGTAATTGCCGGAAATACTGACGGGGCCGTTCCTTTGGGACGACCCCGCAGTCTCAAACTCTTGCATCATTGCATATTCCGGCAGCTTTGGTTGTGAACGCCGGTTTACTTAGCGGCTTCCTTGGTCTCCAGCACCGCGCGGCCCTTGTACTCTCCGCACTTGGCGCAGGCGCGATGGGGAAGCTTCTTCTCGTGGCAATTCGGGCACTCAGAAAGACCAGTCGGGGTGAGGAAGTCGTGGGCGCGGCGATTGGCAGTACGGCGCGTCGAGTGGCGCCTTTTCGGATTCGGCATGATGCAATTCCTTTCGTGTTCTCGTCCACTCCTGGACCACACAGATCCAGATTGCCTCTCGGCAAGGGCGGAACACCTGAACATTAATGTTTTGAGGACTTTATCTGGCTGCGTAGCCCGGAAAGCGCCTCCCACCTGGGGTCGGTAGGACCCTCATCGCAGGAGCAATTCTGGCTGTTGCGGTTCTGGCCGCAGCGCGGGCAAAGTCCTTTGCAGTCAGGCTTGCACAGCGTCCTGACCGGCAGGGACAATAGCACCTGCTCGCGCAGCACATCCTCAAGCAAAAGACTGTCTCTCTGATAATAACCGATTTCCGTCTCCGGCGCCGTTATCGACCGCTCGGTGGCCTCGGAGTCTGCGCCCGCCGGTCGGAAGATCAGGTCAAACTCCGCAGCCAGCGGAATTTCCACAGGTTCCACACACCGGGCACAGGGCACCTCGAACGTGCCCGCAAACTTCCCGCGCAGGCGGATATCAGCGACGATATCCTTCGGTCCGCGATGTTCGTGGATAACCTCGGCAAGGCCCGAAGTGGCCAGATCGCCCTCCTGCTTGGCCTCGTCCCCCAAATCAACCTTACCGGGCGGCAGCGCCAGATCAAACTCGATCGGCTCCCGCTCCAGTTCACTGACTTTGAATTCCATAGAATTCAGCCTACGGCTGTGCTGCCGGTGAGTCAATCTACCCCAGCGATACGGACCCGCCGCTGGAGACCCGTCAGTGTGCGGATCGGTACCGTGCAGGTTGAGATTCAAACGGAACCAGCCTAGTGCTCGGAGCGCGCTTCCAGGCGTGCCCGGATCTCGGCAATCTGCTTCGCGTGCCGCGCCGGATGCGCCGCCATCATGATCAGCGTCTCAGCACACGTCACTGGCCCCACAATCAGCGGATGGTCCGTCATCATGCAGCGCGGATCGCCCGCGCAGTTCTCCACCCAGCTCTCCACCTCTGCCCGCGTCGTATCGAACGCGGCCAATGCTTCGCCTAAGGTTGCGAACCGTCCCCTCGGATGCACCTGCTCCGGTGCCTCGATCCGGCGGCTCCTATCCGCAGCGAGCATCGCAATCTTGCCTTCGCGACGCGATTTTTCGAATGGCTGATCGGTGTGTTCAGCTGCGTGCAGGCGCGTCAACAGGTAGCGCTCCGACTCCACCATGTGCTCCACGCAATCCAGAATCGACCAGGCTTCGTGCGAAGGCTTGCGGGTAGCCAAAGCATCATCCACGCCCGCGACAGCCTCACCCAGCGCGTCGCGGCCGGCCTGCAACTCGCGCAAGATCCTGAGTTTTTCCGCCTGTTCCATTCTGGTCGGACCTTAACGCTGAAACAGCTATTCTGGTTCCGGGTAGCCGTCCCAGTCAACTTCGAAAGGAGAGTATGCAAATTCGCGATGCTGTCCAGCCGGATTTCGAAGAGATCACTGCAATCTACAACGACGTCTTGACTCACTCGACCGCCATCTACAATGACCGTCCCGCCAGCGTTGACGGTCGGATCGCCTGGTGGCGCACCCGCGTCGAGCAGCACTACCCTGTCCTCGTGGCGACCGACGGCGGGCAAGTGTGCGGCTTCGGCAGCTACGGCGATTTTCGATCCTGGCCCGGCTACCGATACACCGTCGAGGGCACCGTGCACGTTGCGTCCGGCCTTCGCGGACAAGGCGTCGGCTCGCTTCTGCTCAAGGCCCTCATCGTGCAGGCACGGGAGGCCGGCAAGCACTCCATGATCGCCGGCGTGGATTCGGAAAACGCCGTGTCTCTTCGCTTCCTCGAGCGCTCCGGCTTCGAACGCGTCGGCCATCTCCGCGAAGTGGGCCACAAGTTCAACCGCTTTCTCGACCTTGTCCTGCTGCAATACTGGATCACACCGCGAGTCGGGCACGATTGAAACGTCGACGCTCAACGTGCACGCCTCTGTTAATGGAGTGAGAACATGCTAACCGTTTCTGGCTCTTCACTATCCTCGGGCTCCCCTTCGTGCGCGAAGACGAGATTCAGATTCCCATCAGCCTCGCTGATGTCGTCGAACGATTCAATGAGACCGAACGCCTCGAATCCGAGTGGTTGTCGAAAGCAAGCGAGTCTGACCTCGACCATACGTTAGAAACCCGCTCGTCTCGACTCGGAATTAATGTCTCAGTCAGGCAGGCGATTCTGCAGATCTGCATGCATACCCAAGGACACCGCGCTCAATGCGCAACGCGATTGCGCGCACTCGGCGGAACACCACCAGGCACGGATTACGCTTTGTGGGTCAAGGATCAAACCACCTCGCGCTAGCCTGCCCTCGCGTCTTCGAATCTCAAGGCTAACCCACTGCTACTACTTGACTTATAGACAATAATTTGATATAATACTAAAGTGAATTCAACCACGGAAGCTTACAGGAGACCGCGCGAAAAGGAGAGACCCATGATTCAGTCCGAAACAGCCATCGCCCGCTTCTTCAGGTTGTTTGCGCAGAAGAACAGCGAGGAGAGCATTGCTGCACAGGTGTCGCAATTTGCCGATCCCTTTATTTCTGTCGACCCGCACGGAACTCGCTGCGTGCGACTCGATGACTTTGCAGCAGCATTGCCAAAACGAAAGGTGCTCTTCGATCGACTCGGCTGCAAGCCCGCGGTATTGGTGAGTCTTGATGAGACGCAACTTGACGCACGGTACGTCCTTGCGAAGACCACATGGCGTTTTGACTTCAGTCGCGCAAATTCGGGAGAAGCCGAACAGGTACTCGCCGATTCGACGTTTCTGGTCGATACCGGCAAAGAAGAATTCAGAATTGTAATGTACATGGCCCATCAGGACATCATGCAGGTGCTTCGCGACCGCGGCATTCTCCAGGGCTGACCGATCTTGCTGGATCAATGCGCCCGTTCTTCCGGCGCGTGCAGATACCGGCCTGCGAACTCCAGAAAATAAGGCCAGTTCGGCGCCGGTGTATGTCCGCCGTCGTGCTGCCGAAATGCCAGATCACCTCCGACCAGCGCAGTGCCAACTCGCGGTAACTGCGTCGTGCCCAGATCTTTCGCACCCACAAATCGGTAGACTGGTCCAGCGGCCACTTCCGCAAGGAACATCCCGCGCGGATCAGCCCATGCGTCGCCGTTGGGATTGGCATAGCCATCCCCTGCATCCGCACCCCCGCCAATAAACACCGGCCGGGGCGCACACAGCGCAATCAACTCGTGATTGTCCACTGGCAGATCACCCGCATTCAGCGGCCCGGCATAGCGTAGAAAGTTTCCATCGAACCAGTGATACAGCGAAGGGCTGGCAAGGTTCGGAATCTGCTCGCCGTAAATATGCCGATACAACTTCGCCCCGCCCTCACCCGACGAACTAATGTAGCCGACGGCGAAGCTGGGATTGTAGGCCATCGCAACCAACACTGCCTTGCCGAACCGTGAATGCCCCGCAAGCCCTACCTGCTTTGCGTCCACCGCCTTGTCGATCTCGAAATAGTTGAGCACCTGGTTCGCGCCCCACGCCCACGCTTTCAGCACACCCCAGTCATCAAGCTTCCGCGGCCGCCCACGGTTAGTCAGTCCAATAATTCCTTCGGTCAGTCCGGATCCATCATCCTTCTGATAGCTAACCGGATTCAGAATCGCGAAACCCCATCCCCGCTGCACCACCGGCTTGCCATCCACGCCCCATGGAGTCGCAACATAGCTGTCCAGCGGCCCACTCGTCGCCAGCTCGAAATCCTTCGCAAAAGCCAGCTCCATGATCACCGGCACGGGCCCGGGAGCATGAGCCGGAACCGTTAACAACAAATCGATGCTGAACCCGCTCGGCATTTTCATACCCGGCTCAACTTGTCCCGCGAGCCGCTTTGTCACCACATCGACACCACCCCACTTCTCGTGAACCGTGCGGATCACGTGCCAGTCCACTGACGGCTGAGAAACCGGTGTTTTCCCCAATACCTCGCGATCGAAATCCTCTCGGATCTCCCGTCTGCGTTTGAACCAGTCCGTTGGAGTCTTGACTGCCTGCCCATTCTTGAAAATAAGAGGATCAGGCAAAGTCGGATAAACATTTGCCTTCGTCTCGTCGTAATTCGTCGCGTGCGGCGACTTCGCATCCGGAACCGGCGCTGGCCGCAAATCAGACTCCGTCAGCCCAAGTAATCCAAGCAGCCGCTGCCGATCCTCCTCCGCAGTCAAATGAACCGGGATTTGCGGTGCCGACGACGAAGCGCTTGTTGAATTTTGCAACGAACTCTGCGCCTTCGTCGCCAGTGTGATCGGCGACACCAGGGTTAGCGCGATTAACCAGCGAACAGCAAATCGTAAGGGCACCTTCGGCGGCCTCAATTCTATTGCAAAATATCCAAAACGAGATCGGCCCCAAGGATACTCACCGAGAGGCACGCGAGCAAGATTCCCTGACATTGCTCCTTCAAGTTTTCAATTCCCTCGCCGATGACCAAGTTGAGCCGCGTGAGTTCCCCGGTGCCGGATCAGCCACGCCGGACAATACGAGAGAGGAAACGGTCTTTATGTCTGCGATCCGCAACACACCCATCGGGCGAAAATTCGTTATCGCATTTGGAATCGTCTGCGTGCTCTGTCTCGGTCTTGGCACCTACACATCCTTCACCTTTCATTCCATCGCCAAATCCACTGAAGATGTAAGCCGCGACGCTTTCCCATCCGTCGTTCATCTTGCGCAGTCTCGAGGAGCACTAAACACCTTGCGCCGCGCGGATCTTGACCTCATGCTCTGCCACACCTCCGAGTGTTCCGCGAAATATTCTGCTATGCGGCAAAATGCGCTTTCGGATTATCAGGCTGAAATCAAGGCATATGAGCCATTCATTAGCTATCCGGGAGAACGCGAACTCTACGAAAAGCTGACCGCGGCCTTCGCTCGATATATGGAGACCAGCGATCGCGGAGTGGCATCGTTGGCGGCCCACAAAACCGGGGACGCAGTCGATGAGTTTTCGTCAGAAGCGACCGTCGAGACATTCGATCAGGTATCCGACGCAATTGGGGAAGATCTCAAGTTGAACGCTACCCAGGGTATGGAGGAGGCTAATAGTTCAACCTCGTCGAGCGGCCGCGCGACGTGGGTTGATGCTCTCGCCACGGTCCTCATCGCCGCTCTCTGCATCCTCGTCGGCGCCGTGCTCACCCGGGTCATCGCTCCGCGCATTGCCCGGGGGACGGCCATGCTCGAACGAATCGCCGCCAAAGACCTCACGGCTCATGTTCAAGTGACCGGCACGGACGAGATCGGCCGCTTGGGAGGGGCTATGAACAAGTGTGCCGAAACCATGCGCATCGTACTTCAAGAGGTGGGACGCGGCGTGGACACACTCTCGGGTGTATCCACTGAGATCACCGCACGGGCCGTGCAAACTTCAGGAAATGCTCATGCCCAATCGAGCAAAACCAACCAGATTGCGGCAGCCTCGCAGGAGATGACCGCGACCATCGCCGAGATCAGCCACAACGCTGAGAGCGCCGCCGCAGCAAGTCGCGTCTCCGCCGAAACAGCCGAGCAGGGCGGAGCCGTGATGGAAGCCGCTGCAAGCACGATGGAGAAGATCGCGACGGCGACCGGCACCGTCGCCGAGAAAATGAATTCTCTGGCTCATCGTTCCGAGGAGATCGGGAAGGTAGTCAGCGTGATCCAGGAGATCAGCGAACAGACCAATCTGCTGGCTCTCAACGCGGCCATCGAAGCAGCACGCGCAGGCGAGCACGGAAGAGGGTTCGCAGTGGTCGCCGGTGAGGTCCGGCGCCTTGCGGAACGCACCAAGGGAGCCACCGAAGAGATTGCCGCCACCATTCGCAGCATCCAGGACGAAACACACGACACCCTCAGGGTCATGCAGGAGAGCCGTACCGCTGTTGAAAACGGCATGAACGAAACCAGTCGCGCACGCAAAAGCCTCGAAGCCACAATCGAAGCCTCCCGGCAGGTGGAAAACCAGATCCAGTTGATCGCCTCGGCCGCCACCCAACAAACTTCTGCCTCGAGCGAGATCTCCGAGTCCGCCGGTCAAATCTCGCAACTCGCAACCGAAAGCGCCCAGGGAGCCGAAGAGGCCGTCGAAGCGCTCAAAAATCTCGCCTCCCTCGCAAGTGGGCTCGATGGGATGATTCGCCAATTCAATTTTGAGGAATCAAGCGACCTCCACGAGTCGCAGCCTCCCAGCCGTCAGGCCGCATTCCTCAACGAACCCCGGACGGCACACGCCTGAGATATTCCTGATGCAGCCCATTGGCCCCAAAGGGGACATACTCCCCATTGGGGCCTCTTTTTGACCGGCTATCGCACGTCCTTGTAAATGACCAAAAATCGGCCTCGCCGCCCGCTCTGATATTCTCGGCACGGCTGGCCTCGGAAAGGCGAGGCTTCACACCTCCATCAAAGCCACCGGGTACAATCCTTATCTGGATTGATGAAACCTCCTTCGGGTTGAGACAATCACAAACGGAGTGGAGTCTTTCTTGCATCGTCTAACCCCTCCGTACCTGGTCAGTTAGAAGAGCATGCCTGGAATGGCTCGATCCGCCGCCGTGTTGAGTGACAACCTTTCGACCTCTGATCGAACCCTGGAGACACGCGCATGAGTGCCGCCAAGTACGACCTTGTTGTCATCGGTTCCGGCCCTTCGGGGCAGCGCGCTGCCGTGGCCGCTTCCAAGATGAAGAAACGCGTGGCCGTAGTCGAATCGCGATCGGTCGTAGGCGGAGTCTGCGTCAACACCGGCACCATTCCGTCCAAGACCATGCGCGAAGCTGTTCTGCACCTCTCCGGATACAACTATCGCTCCATCTACGGAATGAACTACCGGGTCAAAGAAAAAATCTCCATGGCCGACCTCGCTTTCCGCGTCCAGGCCGTGATCAAAACCGAAGTAGACGTAACCGAGGCGCAGCTCTCGCGCAATGGCATCGACATCGTCCACGGCATCGCCCATTTCGTTGATCCGCACCAGGTCCGCGTAGAGGGCTTGCAGGGCGATACCACCATCGAAGCTGACCGCATCATCATTGCCGTCGGCACCAAGCCCGCCTCAACCCCTAAAGTCCCTATCAACGGCCGCACCATCATCAACAGCGACCAGGTCCTCGATCTTCCATCGCTGCCGAAATCCTTAATCGTCGTAGGTGGCGGCGTCATTGGCGTCGAATACACCTGCATGTTCTCGACCCTCGGCGTACGCGTTACCTTGATTGAAAAACGCGCCAAGCTGCTCGAATTCGCCGACCAGGAGATTGTCGAATCGCTTAGCTATCACCTCCGCGACAGCCGCGTCACCATGCGCCTGGGCGAAGAAGTGGAGAGTGTCGAGGAACTCGCCGACGGCACGGTCGTCGCCAATCTGCAGAGCAAGAAAAAAGTATCCGGCGACGCGCTGCTCTATGCCGTCGGACGCCAGGGCGCCGTCGACGATCTCAACCTCGCCGCAGCCGGTATCGAAGCAGACAACCGCGGCCGCATCCCCGTCGACGAGCACTATCAGACGAAAGTCGAGCACATCTATGCCGCCGGCGATGTGGTCGGCTTCCCTTCCCTCGCTTCCGTCTCCATGGAGCAGGGACGCATCGCGGCCGCGCGCGCCTTCAATGACAACGCAACATCGTCCAACCCCAGCTTCTATCCCTACGGCATCTACACCATTCCTGAAATCAGCTTCATCGGTAAAACCGAAGAGCAGCTCACCGACGAAGATGTGCCCTACGAAGTCGGCATGGCGTTCTACCGCGAGACGGCGCGCGGCCAGATTCGCGGCGATACCACCGGCCGCCTCAAGCTGATCTTTCATCGCGACACGCGCAAGGTTCTTGGCGTGCACATTATTGGCGAGGGCGCCAGCGAGCTCGTGCACATCGGCCAGGCAGTCATGATCTTCGGCGGCACCGTCGATTACTTTGTCGAAACCGTCTTCAACTATCCGACACTCGCCGAGTGCTACAAGGCCGCGGCGTTCAACGGTCTCGGCCGCCTGCACCGCTACCAGGTGGAGTAGTCAATATGCAAAATCGTCGGGACAATTTGCACAGACATACGCACGAGAAATCGTGCCACGAGAGCACGTTTTGAAATTGCACGGCTTCAGTTGTGCCGCAAAGATGTTCGACTTTGGATAGTTGTCATCCTGAGCGCGAGCAGGCTTGGGGCCCCGCAGACGATGATGTCGACTGTGGGGTAAGCGGAGCGAAGGATCTGCTTTTCAAATTCTGCGCTCGAAAAAGCACGGCTTATCGGGGTTCCCAACGACAGGTGTTCGTTGCTGGTGTGATCTTCAGCCGTACCGCATGGTCCCTACGGAGGGCGAAATGACTACCGCAATCGGCGTTGTCGTAACTGAACATATTGTTGCCGGCAGGCTCGAAGATATGCGGCTCGCCGGTGAAACCGTACGCTATCCCCAGGACACCGCCGAGGTCGACGCGCTCAACGGACTCCCCGTGGGCGAGTTCGTGGAAATCCTCGCAGGCGAAATCCTGTCCGTAGTCGGCAAGAGCAACGTCGATGCGATCGGCGTGGCCGTCCCCGGCGTCATTCGTCACGGCGTCGTCGAAGACTCGCCGAATCTCACCCAGATCAAGGGCATGCGCCTGGCCGAAGAACTTACCCGCGTCCTGGGGGCCAAAGGTGTAAATGCGCCCGTACACATCGCCAACGATGCCGACGCCATCGCAGCCGGTGTCGCCGCCACCCGCGGACAACTCAACAAGCTCACCCGCGTCTGGACCATCGGCAACGGCATCGGTTATGGCCGCTGGCCTTACGTCGAAGGCGTCTGGGAGGGCGGACACATCACTGTCAGCCTCGATCCCAGGGAGCGCTTCTGCGGTTGCGGCGGCGTCGGACACCTTGAAGGCATCATGGGCTATCGCGCCATGCGCATGCGCTTCCTCGACCTCGAACCCGAAGAGGTCTTCGCGCAGGCCCAAAAGGGTGATGCCCGTTGCCGCGAATTCGTCGACCTCTGGCACACCGCCTTGGCTGCCGCAACAGCCTCGTTCATTCACCTTGCCGGTCCGGGACGCTTCTACTTCACCGGCCACAATGTGGGCTTCCTCGACATCCCCTTGTTGCGCCGCCATCTCGAAACCATGGTCAAGATGAGCCCTCTCCTGAGCTACTCGCTTGAGATCCTGCCCAACGACGACGCCACCGCCCTGCTCGGCGCCGGCGTAAGCGCCATTCGCGCCCTGGCGTCCTAGTGTCCTGAATCTGAAATCCTTCCCCTAAGTGGCGGTGTCATTCTGTGTGAAGCACCACTCGTTGAAAACAAACGATTTATCTAAAAACACTACATACCATAACAACCTTTATTTTTCAGGGTCTGATTAAAGCCTGACCGTCGGGGTGACCGATTAGGGCTTTGTATTGTCAGGTCGCAAGTGGGCTGAATGTTGCATAAAGAGTAACTTCCGGATTGGCGGTTGTCGTTAGCTAATAATATGTCCGGTGTTTTTAGCAAATGAAATGTCCGCTTTTCGGGCGGTGAGGATGGAGCCATGCGCGAGAGCATGGAGATCTATCCGCAGACCGCAGCGGAGCGGGCGATGAAGCTACAGGAAGTGTTGTCGAGAGCCACGGCGGGCAGGATCAAGTGGTGGCAGGCAGCGGAGTTAGTCGGCATCAGCGAGCGGCAGATGCGACGCTGGCGGAAGCGGCTTGAGGACGAAGGTCCTCAGGGACTACTGGACCGGCGACGGCGCAAGCCAAGCAGCAGGCGAGTACCAAAGGCACAGGCCGACGAGGTGCTCGGTCTCTACCGGGACAGGTACTTCGATCTGAACGTGCGGCACTTTCATGAGAAGCTCGGCGAAGAACACCAGATCGGGTTGAGCTACACGTGGGTCAAGCAGGCGTTGCAGTCCGCCGGTCTGGTGAAGCGCAAGTCTCGGCGCGGCGTTCATCGCAAGCGGCGTGAGCGGCGTCCCCTGCCGGGGATGATGCTGCACATCGATGGCAGCGAACACCATTGGTTTCAGGATGAGCGTAAGCATGACCTGATCGTGATCCTGGATGACGCCACCAGCGAGATCTATTATGCGCAACTGGCCGAGGAAGAAACGACCGCCACGGTGATGGCCGGGCTGCGGGCAGTAATCGAACGGAAGGGGTTGTTCTGTTCGCTCTATTCCGACCGCGGAGCCCATTTCTGGCTGACGCCGAAGAGCGGTGGCAAGGTCGATTATGAGCGTCCTACACAAGTGGGCCGCGCCATGAAGGAGTTGGGAGTGAATATGATTCCGTCCTACTCTCCGCAGGCGCGGGGACGATCGGAACGCAGCTTCTCCACCTGGCAAGGGCGGCTGCCCCAGGAGTTGCGATTGCGCGGGATCCGCACCCTGGAAGCGGCCAACAAGTTTCTTTCCGAGCACTACATCACCGAGTTCAACCGCCGCTTTACAGTCCCGGCTGCCGAGCGCGGAACGGCGTTCATATCCTGCCGGCACAGGAACCTGGAGATGGTTTTTACGCAACGCTACGAGCGCACCGTCGATCGCGATAACACGGTGAGCTTTTACAACGTGATAATGCAGCTCGAGCGGGCCGAGTGGCGTCCCACCCTGGCTGGATGCAAGGTGATCATCCATCAGCACCTGGACCAAACACTGACCTTGATGATCGCAGGACATCGCGTAGGTCACTACAGCGCGGAAGGAAAGCTGTTGACGCCGCTGACCAAAAAACAAATCAAGGACGTGGAAAAGACGTTGCGAGGAAAAGTCCAAAAACAGACTTTCCCTCTCAACTTGCAAATCCCGCACAATACGCGGGATTCGCACTTTCCCACCGCCTCTACGGCTACTAATTTATGAAACCGGACATTTCACTTGCTACGAAAAGCGGACATTTCTACTTGCTAACGACACGTCTGAGTAGGCGGTTATTCGCCAGCAACTCAGTTTCTCTGCGCGGTTCGTTCCCTGTACAGCCACTTACGCTCAAAGTAAGCCATTGCCAACGCGGCGAGAAAAAGCAAGATGTCGACGAAGGACGCTCGATTGGAGTGTCGCAAACGAAAAGTGTCTGTCATCCAAAAAGGGAATATCGGAACCATGTACGTGCAAATCCGATATGCGCAAATCAGGATTGTGAGAAATAGCGCGTGCGCTAGGAACACCTGCAGCCTAGAGCGAGCATTCTTTCGGGAAAGGATGAATGGTCCGTCTTTTGCAAGTTCGAGCCAAAAAACAAAGACGGTGTAGACAACAGCAATGACGGCGACCATGGACCAGGAGAAATAGCGCAACGCTTCATCCGGGTCGATGTTCCTTGTAACTCGGTCGTTGGCCATCAGGATGATCAGCCCAATTGTCGGCACGGTCTTCGCCTCTCGGTCAACAGCAGAGTTGAACGTAATTCTACGTGCCGTTGGCATTGCGGGCGGATTGTGGTCAATCCGGAAGTTTGTGTTAGATAACAGCGCGCGCAGATATTGCTTACTTCGTAATTTCCGAGTTGGCGGTAATTCGACCGCAAACGGATACCCAATCCATTTGTTGTCAAAAAGTGGGAATCGATCGGACGACGACTGATGGAGTCATTCGCCAAAAGTGTTGACGCACAAAAGCATCGCACAAAAAAGTGTAAAGAAAGTTGCTGCCACCGAACAGGCGACTGTCGTCGTTCGGCGCATGCTTCCAGACAAGAGACTTGATCGAGAAATGAAAAGATAATTGCAGAGAAGTGAAATGAGAACGACGGACAAGAAAAGAATATCGAAGGCCCAGTTCTTCCCAGCGTCAGTAATGAGGAAGAATCGCATTTTAATTCCGTACACGGTGAAAAAGATGCTGATGGTCCCCAAGCCAACCAAGGACAACTTCAGCCAAAGGTTCGTTGCTCCACGCACAATGAAAGCTCCTTTGAGATAGGACACTGATCATTTCGCCCAGAACGAGGATACATGCAGCGCAACAACTGCCCTTCGATCTGAGTTCCGGTCGTGTAGTGGGCTATTCCGGAAGTTAACAACTACGACTGTATATATTTTCGCCTTTTATTCGCCTATACTCTTCGCGTGTGGCAGCTACCTGAATCCCGCGTCCGTGACTACTCAGTAAGGTGCAAGAGCTGCGGTGAGAATATCCCGGCACCGGTGATGACCATGCCAGATACATGGATCGTTCCTTTATCAGATATCGGCAATTGCGGTCTGCTTGACGCTCGACATCCCGGCGATCTGGTATGTCTGCGCCATCGACTTTCTTGCTCTCGTGTACAGCTTCATGCCGTTCTGGTTCTACAGGGACCCGGAGGTCGCCAGGCCGGCGGGGCATGCTGGCAGCGAAAAACTCCAACATGACTTGCAAACTGGCACTTAGGACTTCGTGGTTCCGCCCCTTGCGGCGCCTGTCGTGCACCCTGCAAGATGGTCAATACCCGGCATCCCATCTCTATGGCATAAACCATTCGAATTCAACGGTATAGCCCATGACCATGTTTTGCAGATCATTTCCCGTCAAAGGCGCACAATGGACCTGCAGTCAATTCCGCGGCGGAAATCTGGTTCGGAAAAACGGAACGGTTAAAACTCCGAAAAGCGCCCGTAACTCCTTTGATGAGAGGACTCTATGGCTAAGTTATTTCACAGGAGGATCTTGCAGCCATAGGCATCCCTATCCTGCTGAAAGAAGGGACTTTGCTCCCAGAGTATGGGGGGACACCCCCATGCCACAAAACTAGGGCATCTCTCAAGGAGCGCTTGATCAGAAGCTGTTGAGTGCTGGACCTGTCGCCTGCCCGATCAGCTCAGCCTGAGGTAGGTCTTCGAGAGCCGGTCGTGCCAGCTCATCTGGTCTTCGTCGAAGATCGACCAGACCATTCCCAGGCCCACAGGAAGAACGGAGATCAGCATCGCCTTCATCCGCCTCTTCACCTGCGCGGCCGTCGGAACCTCTTCGTCGAAGGTGCAGAGCGAAAGCTGTGCGTACCGCATCCCCGGCGTGACCTTGGCAAACGTGAGGAAAAACCACTCGTAGAGGGCGGCAAATCCCAGAGTCACGATCACACCGCACACCTCGGAGATCCGAATGCTCGGCAGGTGATCGAACCGCGAAGCAACGAGATACGCAATTCCCCAAACCAGGCTCAGGATCAACGCCGCATCCACCATCGTCGCCATCATCCGCCGTCCGAAAGGCGCCTGGTAGAGCCTGGGGGAGTCTGGCTGTAACGCATAGTAGTCTGGCAGGGGCTGCGGCTGCTCGTCGAGCTCAATCTGCTGCCAGCTCGTCCCGATCCACATCGGCTCTGCTGCGGTTGTCGTCGTAGCAGCCATCGGCTCCGTCGAGACAGTGTTCGGGTCTACCTCGAAGATACTGAGCTGCTGCGGCTCAGAGAACTCCAGGTTTGCCTCTGTGATGCGTGGACGCATCCGGCGCGTGGCAACGATCTCGCGCGGAAACTCGATAAGGTTTGCAGCAATCGGCTGCGCTGCATCGACCGTCTCATAAATCGGACCACTGTCATAGAACGCTGGCGTATCAAAAGGCGCATTCGAAGAGTGGCTGCTCGTCGGGCGAATCTCCTGCTGTGCCAGCCGCACCGGCATATCGGGCTCCCAGCGAATCTCCAGATCACCGACACCTGCTGCTCTTCGGTCCGCGTCGTTACTGCGAAGTTCTGCAGCTCCCGCTCCCGCATTGGAGTTTCAATGATGTGGGAATCGTATTCAACCTCGGCATCCTGACCCGTATTGTTCTGAATGTGATCGAGCGCGGCTTGTGCGGCAGCCTGCGCCTCCAGCGCGGCTCGTGTCGCGGCCTCGGCTGCGCGCAGAGCGCCGCGAGCCTCCGCTGCTTGCATCTCGCTGAAGGTCGGCGCCTTGGCATAGCGTGCGGCTACACGTGCCGCTGCCGCAGTAGCCCGGCTGTTTGCCGACACGTGTCCGTCTTCTGGATCACCCTGCTCCACAACCGCGATACCTTTGCGATTCTTGTGCTCCGCAAGTCGACGATTGACTTCCTGCTTCCACGACGGAAGTGGTGTAGGCGAGCTAGCCAGTGTGCTCAAAACTCTAATTTCCTTCCATATCTTGCTCGGACCAGTGCACCGGCCCTGTTGAATGCGCGTCTTCCGATCGGAAATGCGCGATTGATGTCCTATAACGTCCAACTACAGAGAAGCCGCCGAATGCGAATCACCCCGACTCTCATTTGCTATGCTGGCCTTGGTCCTCGGATGCATCTTCGTAATTTCGTGTTTATCACGGTGATGACCCTATGTCACCTGCAACTTGTCGGACAGACGTTGACTAATGCGTTACCCCCTGCGCGGAGTCGAGCCAGCGGCGCAAGCATTAGTCAGGATTCAGCCGCGCCCGTGTTCCCTGATGACCCGGGGCAGGAAGCGATTCCCATTGCGAAGCCAGAGCCGTCACCACCCGCCGGGGTGCCGCTACGCTGGGACGCCGACCTTCAAACCTGGTCAAGAGACGGATCCACCGTGACCCTGAGCGGCGGTGTGGTCATCTATTACCGCGACTACATTATCCGAGCCGACAAGATCGTTTATCACCGCTCCACTTCAGAACTGGAAGCCGAAGGGCACCTGCAGATGACCGGTGGTCCGAGCGATGTAATCATTAACTCCTCGCATGGCGACATGCGGCTCGACATGCACACCGCACGCTTCTTTGACGTCAGCGGCTCCATGGGAGTCAGGCGCGCGGGACGCACCGTGGTTTATTCCACCACCAACCCGTTTCTGTTCTCGGGCCGAGTCCTGCTGCAAACCGGCGAAGGGAGCTACAAGATCGTCGATGGAATGATGACGAACTGCCGTCTACCCAAGCCGGACTGGCAGTTGATTGCGCGATCCATAAACGTCGCAAACAACAGGGCGACGACCACCAACGCGCTCTTCAAATTCCTCGGAATTCCAATGTTCTACCTGCCATACCTGCGTCATCCGGTGGAGGAGACCGGGCGCGAAAGCGGGCTCCTGATCCCGGTTGTTAGCAATTCCTCAATCCGCGGATTGACGCTGGGCGAACAGGTTTACATTGTGCTGAATCGCAGCATGGATATGGTCGTGGGCACAGAGTACTACAGCAAGCGCGGATGGGCCCCAAACGGCGATTTTCGTTACAAGGGACCCGGGTTGGACCACTTCACAGTCAGATGGAATGCTTTGATCGATCGCGGGGTCGAACAGTTGCAGACTTCGGGGCCGCAGGCAGGCCAGACCATTCTCGTCAACCAGGGCGGTACCGACATCCTCGCTGCAGGCCGCTACGATTTCACCCCTGTGACCCGTGCGGCCGTCAGCGCCGAATATCTTTCAAGTTATGTCTACAAACTGGTGTTCAATGACAACTACCTGCAGGCTGTGAATTCGGAGGTCCACAGCACAGTCTCGCTGACACAATCCCACAACGGGTTTGTACCTTCGGCCTACCTGGAACGCCTGCAGAACTTCGCCAGCTCCACCGAAGGCGACGAGGTGCGTATTCTGCACCTTCCCAGCGTGCGCTTCGACGTCTTGGACGAACCTCTACACACATCACCGTTCTACTGGAGAATGGGTTCGTCGCTCAGCTATCTGGGACGCTCTGAGTCCGGCTTTCACATCCGCAACTTGGGCAGGTTCGATCTTTATCCTCGCCTGTCATTGCCTTTGGTGGGCGGCGGCTGGAGCGTCGTTCCCGAAGTCGCACTCCGCGAAACCTTCTATACCGGAAGTCAGAATCCAGACCTCACGGGAGCAAATGGCGGCACCCCCACCGTGAGCCATGACGCGCTGAGCCGCAGCGACTTTGAAGCATCGGTGGACGTAAGGCCGCCCGCACTAGAGCGCGACTTCACAATCGGAGATCGTGTACTGCGGCACGTAATCGAGCCAGAGCTCATGTACCGCTTTGTGGGTGGAATTGGCGTCAAAGCGCGCAACGTTCCGCTGATCGATCCCACCGACATCGCCACCGACACCGACGAAGTGGGCTACGACTTGACGCAACGTTTTTATATGAAATCGCCCAATAGCCAGCCCTGCGCGACCGCGGACACCGAAACAGCGACACCTTGTCCTGCTCAGCCTCGCGAATGGGCAAGCTGGGAGATCACCCAGAAGTACTTCCTGAATCCGACACTCGGCGGAGCGATCATTCCCAATAGCAGAAATGTCTTCGTCACAACACTCGATTTGACCGGTATCGCGTTCCTGACGGACCCACGAAATCTCTCCCCACTTGTGTCTCGCCTGCGCTTTGAAGCGGTCAATAATCTGCGCATCGAGTGGGACCTGGATTACGACCCGAAGCGTGGACGCCTCGACGCCGATAATGTCTTCGCCGGCTACAGTTGGGGACCAACAACCGTCGGGCTGGGCCACTCTCTTCTCTACGCGGGCATTGAGAGTGGAAGCGCCGCACCCCTCGTCCAGAGCCAGCAATTGCAACCCTTCCTCGAAATTGGGAAGCCGAACGCAGCGGGTCTCAACCTGGCGGCAAATGGAGGGTATGACTTTGTCAATCACGCACTGCAATACGCCGGTGTTCAGACCGTCTACAACTGGAATTGCTGCGGTCTAAGCCTGGGATACCGACGCTTTTCGCTCGGATCGGTGCGCGACGAAACCCAATATCTCTATAGCTTTACGCTCGCCAATTTCGGGTCTGTCGGCGATATCAGTCGGTCAAAAACGGTCTTCCACGATCCGACAGTGCCGCCTGTTTACTGATAGCGCGTCAGCTTGCCTTTTGCAGACTCTCACGTCCATTAATCAGTACCATGGCAACGGTCTATTCCTGTGCTCGGCAAGGGCTTGGCTGGGATATCCTTGCATGAGAGGACAAACCATTTGTCGCGCTTACATTTTTTGGCCGGGCTTCTTGCATTAAGCCTGGCCGTCGGTTGTAAAGCACAGTCTGCCGCTTCAGGTGCTCAAGATGCGGCACTCAACCGCCGCATCGAAGTCATGGTACGCTCGCAGTTCAACATTCCACCCGAAGTGTCTGTCGCCCTCGGCCAGCGGACTTCAAGCCAGATCTCGGGCTACGATACTCTGCCCGTCACCTTGTCGAACAGCTCTACCAAGAAGGTGATCGACTTCCTGATTTCTACCGACAACAAGAAACTGGCGCGACTCGAGACCTTCGATCTTGCGAAGGATCCCGTATTCAATATCGACATCGCAGGACGACCGATTCGCGGCAATCCCGATGCGAAAGTGACGGTGATCAACTTCGACGATCTGGAGTGTCCGTACTGTGCCCGGATGCACTCTTCTCTTTTCCCCGCGACGATGGACCGGTATAAGGACAAGGTGCGGTTTATCTACAAGGATGACCCGCTGACCGATCTGCATCCATGGGCAATGCATGCGGCGGTGAACGCAAACTGCCTTGCCGCACAGAGTGCCCAGGCTTATTGGAATTTTGTGGATTATGTGCACGCGCACGGCCAGGAAGTAAACGGCGAAGACCGTAACTTGACGAAGAGCTTTGCAGCCCTGGATCGAATTGCACGCGACGAGGCCACCCTGGCAAAACTGGATAGCGCCAAACTGGATGCCTGTCTTGCAAAACAGGACGAGACACAGGTGCGCGCATCGGCAAAGGAAGCTGAGGCACTGGGAATCGATGGAACTCCGGCTGTGTTCGTGGATGGCGAACGCATCAATGGAGCTGTTCCCGCGGAGCAAGTGTGGCTGGTGATCGACCGGGCCTTGCGTGCGGACGGCATCGAACCACCGCCATCCGCAACTCCTCCTGCCGGCAACGGCAACTAACTAACCGCGGGAAGTTCCTCGCCATCGACACCAGATGCAAGGGGAGACACGTGGGAACTGAAAATCCGGATGTAGGTCTTTCGTTCCGGAGCACCGGTCTCGGGATTTATCCTGTTGTACCGGGAACGTATGAGCTCCCGAGGAGATACAGGTTGCAAGTCCAAGCTTTAGCTTTCAAACGTCGTCGGCATTTTGCCCTGGTCCTTTCAAGTACGCTCCTGCTGGTTGCATTGGCCGCATGCAAGCACTCTCCCTCGCCGGACGTCATGGCGACGGTCAACGGCAAGGATATCCTTCGGTCTGATCTTGACAAGGCGTACAACACCTACAAGAGTTCGCAGAGCGAGGCCCCGCAGGAGCCCAGCCCCGAACAGGCAAATATTGTCAGGCTCAATCTCTTGCGCCAGCTAATCGACGATGAAATCCTCGACCAACGAGCGTCAAAACTGAATCTTTCCGCTTCCGAAGAAGACGTAAACGCCAAACTGACTGACCTGAAGGCGCCTTACACGCAGGAAGAATTCGATAAGAGATTGAAACAGCAGAACATGACGCTGGACGACTTAAGGCTGCAGATTCGTCGTAAACTGACCTCTGACAAGCTTATCAACAAGGAAATCGAATCCAAGATCAATATCACAGACGCCGACATCGGCAGTTACTATGCCGCGCACAAGGCGGATTACAATGTGATCGAGCCGCAGTATCATCTAGCGCGGATCGTGGTAACGACTGGTCCCGCGCAACCGGCGGGGAACCTTCAGAACAACAAAGCCACAAGCGACGCCGATGCGCGCAAGAAGATCCAGGCGGTGCGGAATCGACTGGCCACCGGCGACGATTTCGGCAGTCTGGCGATGAATTTCTCGGAAGATCCAAATACAAACTCGAGCGGCGGCGACATGGGCTTTATTTCCGAGTCGGCTCTACAGCAGGGAGACCCGGCGACATTTGCGGCTATCAGCAAACTGAAGATTGGACAGGCCACCGACGTGCTGCCGGTATACGGCGGCGCGGGACCAGCGCAGCGCGCCGTTGGATATGCAATTTATGAGCTGATCGGGCGCGAACCGGCCGGGCAACGTGAATTGAATAATCCGAGCGTGCAGCAGGCGATCCGTCAGAATCTGCGCGACAGCCACGCCCAGTTGCTCAAGCTCGCGTATTACGAGACGCTGCGCGATGATGCTAAAGTACGGAACTATTTTGCGGAACAGATTCTGAAGCTAGGCGCGAAATAAGACCTCAGCGGTTGATGGCGGTTTGCGCCGTCCAAAGACCAGGAGAATGCCGGATGCTCTGGAGTGTCCGGGCCCAAAGGCCCCGCGGCCTTCTGCGCATGACTTCAGCAGCCTGAAGGCTGCTGCTCCGTCCGCATACGCAGCCCAAAGCGATGCTGCCCGTTGAAGTTTGAAATCCTCAGGGCAGCCCGCCATGAGTGTCGAAACCGGCCGCTGCGAGCCCGCAGACTTTCGCGGCAGAATCCATTCAGATTGGTCTACGCGCGGCGATCCTGGAGTGGCATCACGGCATTGGATTTCGCGTTCAGGACGGAGCCATCATCCAACGGACTTGACCGACTCTCATAATAAGCGAACTAGGCGGTCATGCTTGTCACAAAGCGCTGTGAAAGGACCTACAAGCCATGAATCGTAGTCGAGTCGACAACAAACCAAAACGGCCTCCGCATTGAGCGAAGGCCGTTTCAATTTTTGAATTAAGCCGAGAGCTACTTGAGGTTGCCGCTCGAATCCATCGTGATGCCGCCTGGTCCCTTATCCTTCTTCTCTTCGTTGGCCTTGCGGGTTCCCATGGCTTTGGAACTCCACTCCTTGGCTGCGGCAACGTCGGCCTTCACCGCCGCGGGATCTGCGTAGTCCACGTCGGCCTTGCGGCGATAGGTGAGGTTCAGATACGACATGGCATCGTCGTAGTTGGCGCGATTCTCCAATGCTTGGTTCAGATACTGCAATCCTTCTGTCGTTAGAGGGGTGTTCTTCTCTTTGATTTCCTGCAGTACCTTCTTCGGCGCCTTGGTATTGCCCTCGCCGTCGTCATTCATGTTGGCACTTGCCAACGCCTTCAGGGTGTTTTCATGGGCCAGAGTCCAATCAATCACGCCGATAGTATAGGCAGCCTCAGGATCCTTGGGATCGACTGCCAGGACCTTCTTCTGATAGTCCTTCGCATCGTCGAATTTCTTGATGCTGAAATAGATGGCCGCAATCTGTTTGAGGCTGTTGACGTCGTTGGGCTCTTTGGCCAGAACTTCCTGGAAAATGCTGATTGCCTGCTGGGCGTTCTTCAGGTTGTCTGGAGTCTCGAGGCCCGGAACCACATTTTGCGCGAGCGCTGTGGCCAGATAGCTCTTTGCCATCGGCAGGCTGGGGTCCAGCTCCGTGGCTTTCTGGAAGTGTCCGATCGCCTCTTCGTAGCGGGCGGACTTGTACGCCTCCACTCCCTTATTCAATTGATCACGGGCTTGCAGGCGGTTGCACCCGCCCATGGAAAGCACCATGCCGGCCAGGGCAACCGCGAGCGCCGTAATTCGTGCGGGTCGATTCATGTTCTTATTCTTCTCCTTCAGGTCGTGCGTAGCGATCGCGCACCTTGAAAACCATGCACCTGGAACTGGGCGGGAGACTCCGAACCAGGTTGGCCAAATTGTACTCCAGTTGCCCGTGATCAAACGGTGTTCTTCAACGCTCAGACATCTAACGTCCGGCCAAGATTCTGGGCGTCATCAAACCAATCCGATCGACTCAGAGTGCCTGCTACTGTCCGGCCATGATCTTCGGCGTCATCAAACCGATGTGATCCACGTTGGCCGCATGGGCGATGTCGATCACTTCAGCGATGTATGCGAAGTTCAGGTCGTCGTCACCCTTCACGAACATGACGCGTTCGGCGCGATTCGCATAGATCTCCGTCAGTCTTGGCAGCAAGTCGGCCTTGGCAACGTCAGTTTCGTTGATCTTGTAGGACGGCGCCGCACCCGGACGGTACACCACCTGTACCACGATCGTGCGATCATTCTGCGGCTGCTGTTGCTGGGGGTTCTTGGGCGGCTGCGGCACCAGGGCATCCAAGCCCTTGGGCGTAACCGGCACGATGACCATGAAGATGATGAGTAGCACCAGCAGAATGTCGATCATCGGGGTGACGTTGATGTCGCCGATTGCGCCACCACCGCCTCCTCCAGTTGTCATTGCCATGGCTTCAAACTCCTCGTGTAATGCAATCGGTTAATGTATCGCGTCCAGGCCAGTGACTACTGTCCACCCAAGCCGCCAGGGCCTTCACGCTTGTTTGTGAGCAGGCCTACCTCGTCGACGCCCGCAGTACGCACGGCGTCAATCGCGTCCTCGACGGCGCGGAACTGAGCGCGTGCATCGGCGCGAACAAAGATCTCTTTGCCTGGCGTATCAGCAAGCTTGTCACGGACCAGACCTCCCAGCTCAGAGGTAGCCACCTTGTTCTGGCCAAGGAACACACCGCCGTCGCGGGTGATGGCCACCACAATGGCATCTTCCTTGTCGGCGTCAGGCATCGGGGTGGGATTTTCCACCTTGGCCATATCGACCGCGACCTTGTTCTGCAGCATAGGGGTGATGACCATGAAGATGATCAGCAAAACCAGCATCACGTCGACCATGGGGGTCACGTTGATGTTGGAGTTGACCTTAGTGCCTTCGTTACGAACCGCAATTCCCATGTTTGGGCTCCGTGCCTATTGAATTCATATACCGGAGGGCATCCGGCTCTCACTCGAAGAGGCTGCCGCACTTTGCTTGAAACCAGGGGCAGGACAGCGTTGCCGCTTTCCTGCCCACCTGAGAGTCTCTCGCTCGGGGCTGCACCCGGATCGCTTAGCGTTTGCTGTTCTGCTTGATGAAGTAGTCGATGAGTTCGCTCGAGGAGTTGTCCATCTCGACGTCGAACGCTTCGACACGACCGGTGAAGTAGTTGAACGCCATAACGGCGGGGATAGCCACCAGCAGACCGAATGCGGTAGTTACCAGCGCCTCAGAGATACCGCCGGCGACTGCGCCGATACCGGAGGTCTTCTGGGTGGCGATCTGTTGGAAGGCGTTCAGAATTCCGATAACCGTTCCAAGCAGTCCGACGAAGGGAGCCGTGGAGCCGATGGTGGCCAGAACAGCAAGGCCTCTCTTCAGCTTGGCGTGGACGATTGCCTCGGCGCGCTCCAATGCGCGGCCAGAGCTTTCGATGGTGGCCTCGGTTGCGGCTCCGCCGGAAGCGCGGAACTCCTGCAGCCCTGCGGTCACAACTTCAGCCAGGTGAGACTTCTTGTTGCGATCGGCAATCTTGATGGCTTCTTCAAGCTTGCTGTCTTTCAGCGCGCCGGCAACCTTAGGCGCGAATTCGCGCGACTGTTTGCGGGCCGCCGAGAAGTACAGGTAGCGGTCGATCATAACGGCCAGCGACCAGATCGACTCAATGAACAGGATGATGGCGATGGTACGCGCCGGCCATCCCATGTGCTGCCACAGCCCGAGGGGGCTAAAGCTTACGGTCTGCTCTTCCTGAAAGAATGCCAGACTGTTGACCGTGTGCGAAGCGAAATGTGCGAGCTGAGCGAGAATCACTTGAATCGTTCCTCCTAAGGAGTTTGTGAACTGAGACTATCCGTTTTCGCGGAAGGATTAAGGCAAAACCAAGGAAACTGACTCCTGATCAGCTTCATTCATACCCGACACTCACTGCACGATCTCATGTTATTTTCGCGAGATCGAACTCGATGCGCGCCGGACGGAGTGTTATTGGTTCGGGATGCATCATCCCCGGTTTTGCGATTTGGAATGCGGCTCTTTCGGGATTCGCATTCAGGTCAAAAACAAAGCCCTTTCCCATTTGAGAAAGAGCCAAAGATTGAACTATCCACCCAGCGTGAAGATCACGTTGACCGTGGTCTCCACCTCTACAGGCTCGTTGTTGAGCAGATAAGGCCGATAGCGCCAAGTCTTCACCGCATCCAGAGCGGCCTGCTGCAACATTGCGGGACCGCTAACGACGTGGAGATTCTCAATGGTGCCCTGTTTCGAAATTGTTGCTTGAATCACGACCGTACCGGAGACGCGCGCTGCTTTAGCAATCGGCGGGTACGTTGGCGTGGTCTTCTGGATCAACATACCGGTAGCGACGCCGGCGGAAATATTGACCTTCTTGGGTGGAGCGGCCTGTACCTTGGGTGCTGAGCCCGAGCCGAATACGCTGCCCATCACGCCGCCTGCGCTGCCGCCCAGGCCTTCTGCGCCAGCCACGCCAAACGAGCTCGGAGGCGCTTCCTTCTCGGCGACCTGCTTGATGTCCTTAGGGATTTTTGTGGGAGCGATGAGCTGATTGTTCATCATCTCGGACTGCACGTGTACCACTTTTATGATCTCAGCCGGCGGTGGCGGTGGTGGCGGTGGTGGTGGCGGTGGAGGGGCAACCAGCAAAGTCTGCATCATCGCCTTGGGCAACGCCTCTGGGTAGATCAGCGGAATGAGAATCATCGTGACCAAGACCGCAGCATTGACGATGCCCGTGACAATCATCCAACGTCCGCTCTTGCTCTTGATCTTCCCGCCTGATTCAAATGTGGAATCTTCAAACATGGCCAGCCTCGAATCGGGGTGTCGGTTACCTCTACTTAGACACCGCGGGAACTTCAAATGTTCCCGCGCTTTAAAACGCGCATTAAAGCGTGCTTCACCTATATCAGAACTGCCTACCACATGCAAAGTTTGCTGCAAGACTAGTGCATCGTGATGCCTAAACTCTGGACCGCTTGGCTGCTGGAAGTGCGGCCGCTCTGCCGCTCCCGGCCCGCCACTGCTGCCATGCCACCAGCATTGGGGCGGCGATGGCAATGGAGGAGTAGGTTCCGATCAGAATTCCCACCACTAACGCAAAGGAAAATCCCCTCAGAACAGGACCGCCAAAGACAAAAAGCGAAAGCACGGTCAAAAATGTCAGCCCTGAAGTCAGTACGGTCCGGCTCAGAGTCTGGTTAATGCTTCGGTTGACCACATCCGGAAGGGACTCGCGCCGGCTCAGGCGGAGATTCTCGCGGATACGGTCGAAAACGACGATGGTGTCGTTCATCGAATAGCCGACCAGCGTCAAAATGGCCGCAATCACGGTCAGAGTGATCTCTTTATTGAAGATTGCAAAGAAGCCAACCGTAATAAGTGTGTCGTGGAAACAGGCGACGACGGCTGCAACTCCATAGATCAGCTGGAAGCGGAACCAGAGGTAAATCAACATTCCCAGAAGCGAGTAAAGCGTCGCCAGAGTCGCCTGCTTCTCCAACTGCTTTCCGACGGTTGGGCCAACCACCGAGACATTGCGAATTTCGAAGGAGTTATCGCCGAATTTGGCGCGAAGCGCTTCTTCAATCTGCTGCCGACCAGTGTCGAGTGAGGACTCGACGTGCTGCTCGGGAAGGCTGATCAGCACTTCCTGATGGCTGGGAGCGTCGTAGGTGACGATGCTCGCATCGCGGATGCCGGCCGCGGCTGTCGCTTGACGAATCCTCTCGATGTCAGGCGGCTGCTTGAACTGGACTTCCACCTGGGTGCCGCCCCGAAAATCGACGCCCAATGGCACCGGACTGCCGATTGTTTTCCAGTGCATCGCCATGGCAATCAGGCCGGAAACACTGAAAATCAATGAAAAGGCGAGGAAGTACCATTTCTTCCCCAACCAATCGACGTTAACGCTACGAAAGAGTTCCACTGGTTCTCTGCCTTCCTCTATCCGGAGCCCGCTGGCCCCGACATGCAATGTTGCCTGATTCTGCTTGGCCGTTTCGCGGCCCGGTTAAATCGAAACGACTTCTCCGGGTTTCAAATTATTGACATGGGTATCGAAAATTACCCGCGAGACATATACCGCCGTGAACAGGTTGGCCGCGAGACCAAAGGTCAAGGTAACCGCAAATCCTTTGACCGGACCACTGCCAAACAGAAACAGAATCGCCGCCGACACGATCGTCGTAACGTGCGTGTCAAGAATCGTTGTCCAGGCGTGCGCGAAGCCCTGATCGACTGCCGCCGAAGGCGCCTTGCCTGCACGCATCTCTTCGCGAATGCGCTCAAAAATCAGCACATTGGAGTCGACGCCCATACCGATGGTGAGAATGACTCCGGCGATGCCGGGTAACGTTAGAGTCGCTCCCGAGAAGCCCATGAAACCAAGCAGGATCACCAGGTTCAGGAACAGTGCCAGATTGGCATTGATGCCGGACCCCCGGTAATAGATGAGCATGAAGACCATCACCAGGAGGACGCCCACAATGGCGGCGGTAACACCCTGTTTAATCGAGTCTGCGCCGAGCGAAGCGCCGACGGTACGATCTTCCAGATAGTTGAGCGAGGCCGGAAGGGCGCCGGTACGCAGCATCTTGGAAAGAATCGTTACCTCGTCTGCCGAGAAGCTGCCACGAATTTCGCCGGAGTCTCGAATGGCGCTCTCGATATTGGCAACTTCTTTCACCCGGCCCCCGAGAACCACAGCCATGCTGTGACCGACATTGGCGCTGGTGTAATCCCAGAATTTGTCGCCGGCTTCGTTTGTCAGGGTGAAGTGAACAGTTCTCTGCCCGGTGTTGGAATCGGTCCCTGGATCGGCGGAACGGAAGTCAGTGCCCGCGACGATCGCAACCCGCTGCAGGACGTAAACGCTGTCCGCATCCGAACCCGTCGCCATGGATCCAGAACCATGGACTAATTCTTCGTCCGGCGGAAGTGTGCCGCCTACGCTGGCCAGGGCAGCTTGTTCGTCCGGATATGGTCCACCGACCACGGCGTGAATCGCAAGACGCGCCGTAGAAGAGATGATTGTCTTCACGCGGTCGAGGTCGGAAATGCCGGGCAACTCGACAAGTATCTGGTTGTCGCCCAGTCCGTACTGCTGAATGATCGGCTCGCTGACGCCAAGCGAGTCGACGCGGTCACGAATCACTTCGATCGTGTTCTGGACGGTCTTGTCGTCGAGCGCCTTCTCGATATTCGGCTTCATGGTGACGGCCAGGCTGTTCTCACTGCCACCGCCGCTGATGTCGTACTCGTTGGAGTACTTGCTGTCGAGGATCGATCGAACCGCACTGGATTGCGCAGGATTGATTCCCTCAATACGGATTGCCTGCGGATTATTGGTGGGGTCGGGCTTGTAGACCTGCGAAAACGTCAGCTTTGCCGCCTTGAGATCCTGTTCAATCCGTGCGACCGTATTGTCCGTCTCAGTGTTGACAGCCTCTTTCACCTGTACTTGCAGGATGAGGTGAACGCCACCCTGAAGATCGAGGCCCAGGTGGATGTGCTGCGTCAGTTGGCTGATCAGGGACTGACCGCCGCCAAACCTAGGTACATCGAGGCCGAAGAAAGCGCCGTATAGAAATACGACCAGCACTCCGATGATGATGACAATCTTCTGTTTGAGATTTTTCTTCATTGTTCCAATTCTCTAGTTCGAAACGCTGTCGAATTCACGACTTTCGTTGACCAAACCCTCTTCTTCGATGGATGCAGACATGGCCCCTGCGACCCGTCACGAGATCATGAACCGGATTCATCCTGCGTAGTCACGGAGGCAATCGCGCTCTTGGCCACTTCGAGCTTAATGTTGTCGGGCGCAACGCGAATGATGATCACGTCGTCCTTGATGGAAAGGATAATCCCGCGAATCCCGCCCGAGGTTGTCACCTTGTCCCCAGCCTTGATGCTGCCAAGCATCTGCTGCCATTGTTTCTGGCGCTTTTGCTGCGGCCGAATCATGACGAAGTACATAAGTGGGATCACCAGCAAAAGCGGAAGCATCGTAATGCCGCTACCGCCCCCGGCGGGCGCTGCCGCCAACAATGCAAAACTCGTCGTCACACTCATCCTTTGCTCGCCCCTGCTGCCAATGGCCGGCGCTCAGGGCGCAGGCACATCCGCCAGGCGGAAGCCTGCAAAACAAATTTGTCTCCGGGAATCTTCCTGGCCTCCCAATCCTTCCGGCACAGGCTGTGGAACCTGGAATCCTTCATTTAACCCGGCAAGCGTACTCTACTGCCTCTGCCAGGGCCAAACCAGTGACCCAGCTCACCTTCTGCTTCCTGTTCGACACGGTCCCCCCGAAAAGCCATCGGGAATCTACGCCACTGGACGCACACTCCAACCCGACTTCAAGAAGAAGGCCTACTACAGATAAGAAATGCGAAGCCACAGCCGTGTCAAGGAGCGTGCGGAGGTGGAGGACGATGCGACAACGGTGAATCTGAGAGGGTTGGGCATGACCTTGATAGATGGCCTTTATAAACACCTTATTGTTTGACTTCTTCGCCCTTACGCTTTTGGGCGTCTTCTGTATTTCGAGGCGATTTCAGCGGCGAAATGAATTGATCGCCATTGCTGGAAGGGGGCTTCGAAAGAGACGACGATGCATCTTACGAGCCTGCATTATCTATTCCTGATACCCGTCGGATTTGCGCTGGCTTTTATGCTTTGGGTCCTGTGGAGTCTGACCAGGCAGCTTGCTCACGGAAACGAATCGACCCAGAAGCAACCCATGATCTCGATCCGGGTCGGAGACAGATACTCGCTGGGCATGCAGCCGCAACGGGCTCCTGGATCGGATGTCATGTCCCAGGCGTCTAGAGTCTCCCATTCGGCGGCAAGGCCGGGCTATAGTGCATCGAGGGAGCATTTCCAGACAACAAGTGCTCCTACCCTGGGGACCAGTCTCAGACGGATGTCCAGTAGCACAACTCCGGGTGGGCGCAACTAAGACAAAGTCGCTCTCCGCCGACCTCTTCGTATCGCCCGAAGTTGATGCCTTCTCCACAATGGGTACAGGCAATGCGGTCCGCTTTATACCCGGGTAACTCAGCGGGATCAACCTCTACCCGAACACGCTGGATACCGAAGAGCTGTGTGTCATCGAGTTCCCGATAGGCAAGCATCTGCTGATGACTCTTGTTTTCGATTTCAGGATGAAGCTGGCGCGCAAGATTGCGTGAGTTCTCGAGAGCGACGATGCGAACGCCGGTGCCGGCGGAGAGATCGACGAAGGTTGCGGCCATCTTCCCCCAATCACGGAATTTGAGCGTGCGTTTTCCCAGGCGGCAGCCGGTCACCAAGCCGATGGCATCGGTAGCGCAACGGTCAATCTCGATATACGTGACGAGTCGCTTTCGGTCGACGCCGAGGGGATCTTCGATGCCAAGGCTGCGAAGTCCAAGAAGCGACATTCGCACGCCGAGAATCTGCCCGGCGCACATGTGACCGTGGGCGACTTCCGCTTTTTGCAAAAGGGCTTCGAAAGACTCGAACATAGTCTTTCAGCTTGGCGCAACAGACGCCGGTGCGCAAGGCTGGGCTGTGACTGATTTTTGACTCGGCTAATTTGTCTTGGCCGGCGGGGTGGTTGCGGCGTCGTCTTCGGCGTCTTCGACCAGTACCACGGAACCGGGCACGATGTCGAAGCTTACGGCATCCTTGCCGGACGGGTGGAAGGTGGCCCGAAGTGGTTCGCGCTGCCACTCGGTCAGGCTGCAAGCTGGCTCAGCGCTGCTGGCAAAATCCAGCGCCGCCAGTTTCTTTGCCAACACGGGCTTGCGAGCCGCCACTTGCGCCACCACGGCGTAGAGGCTTTTGCCGCTGGCCGTTATGCCGCAGTAAGCCGCGTAATCCCGAAACCAGACGGCCTGACTTATTCCCGGGTCGTAATCCGGCAACTTGATCGGTGCGATGTGGCCCGTTACGCGATCGACCAGAAGCCATGGGCCTCGCTGCCAAACCCAGTGCTTGTCAGGGTTAACGGACTTTTCGCCGGGCAATTCGTCGTTGATACGCAGCACGCGGCGCACCACGAAGCTGCGATCGGTAACATCGTGAGCTTCTCCCGTGGTCCACTCCTTGATCAAACCGTCTACAACGAGCGGCCGGATCTTGAGTGTAACTTCGCCGGCTTCAGCGCCCGCCGGGTCGCCGATCTTGGAATACGCCACCCGCCGGACCCCACCAAGCGCCACGATGTGCACCTTGCGAGGCGACGCATTGAGCATAACGGAAGAAACAAGCAATAATGCGAGGACTGAAATCGAAGGTGCGAACGTCTTACGAACTTGCATGACGAACCCTGCTTCCTAACTCTGCGCAGCCTCCACCGCTCGAGCAACACGAAATGCCGTTGCCTCGTTGAAATGTGCGGCAAGCACCTGCATACCAACCGGCAAACCTGCTCTTGTCGCGCCGCATGGAACGGTTACACCGCAAATGCCTGCCAGGCTTGCGGTGACCGTGTAAATATCGGCCAGGTACATGGCGAGAGGATCGCCGGTCTTTTCGCCCAGCTTGAACGCCGGTGTCGGCGCGGTCGGTGTAACGATTGCGTCCACTTCGGCAAACGCGCGGAGGAACTCCTCGGCCAGGATTCGCCGCACTCTTTGCGCCTTGAGATAGTAGGCGTCGTAGTAGCCGGCTGAGAGAGCGTAGGTTCCGAGCATGATGCGGCGCTTGACCTCGGCGCCAAAACCCTCATCGCGCGAGTGGCTATACATATCTGAAAGGGTGGCCGGGGATGGCGAGCGATAGCCGTAGCGAACACCGTCGAAGCGCGCGAGATTGGCACTGGCCTCCGCGGTGGCAACGAGGTAGTAGGTCGGAATCGCGTAGCGCGTGTGGGGGAGCGAGATCGGTTTAACGGTGCAACCGGCGGCTTTCAGCGAATCGATGCCGCTCTCGATGCGTTCACGGACTTCGGGATCGAGACCTTCGCCGAAGTACTCGGAGGGCACTCCGATGCGGAGACCCTCTGCACCCTTGTCGCTCTCGGCGGCGTAGTCGGGCACCGGGGCCGGAGAACTGGTGGCGTCGCAAGGATCATGGTCCGGCAATTACGCTCAGCAGTGTGGCCGCGTCGCGAACATTGCCTGCGAAGGGGCCAACGCGATCGAGAGAAGAAGCAAAGGCGATCAGTCCGTAACGGGAAACGCGGCCGTAGGTGGGCAGAACGCCGACCACTCCGCAGAAGCTCGCGGGCTGGCGAATAGAGCCGCCGGTATCCGTGCCAAGCGTCGCGACGGCCATATTGGCGGCAACCGCAGCAGCAGAACCGCCGCTGGAGCCGCCGGGAACGCGCTCAGGATCGACCGGATTGCGCACCGGGCCATAGGCTGAGTTTTCGTTGGAGGAACCCATGGCAAACTCGTCGCAATTGAGCTTGCCAAGCAGCACGGCTCCGGCAGCCTCAAGTCGTGATACACAAGTGGCGTCGTAAGGCGGATGATAGCCCTTGAGAATCTTCGAGCCGGCTGTAGAAGGCGCGCCGCGCACGACGAGCACATCTTTGATGCCGACGGGGACGCCGGCAAGCGGACCGATGGAATCGCCCTTCGCAGCTGCCGCGTCCACTTTGGCCGCCTGTTCGAGTGCGCGCTCCTTTGTGAGGCTCAGGTAGACATTCAGGTGCGGATTCACCCGGGCAATGCGCTCGAAGTAGCTGCCCGCAAGATCAGTAGCCTTCAGGCTTCCGGATGCAATGCCTTCGCGCAATTCAGAAAGGGTCTTCGGCTTTTCCACATAGCTCTCAGTCGTCATGGTTTCGCTTGGCAAAGCAGCTTTCCCTTCTGCTCTATCTTTCAATCACCTTCGGCACCTTGAAGAAGACCTCGTCCGTTTCCGGTGCTTCCGCCATAACTGCGGCACGATCGAGCGAGGGCCGCACCGTGTCCTGACGCAGCGAACCCTGACCACCGGTACCTCCAATTTCGCTGACCTGGGCCAGAGGAGCCACTGCACTGGTGTCCAATTCGCTTAACTGCGCGACGTGGTCGAGGATCGCGTTCAAGTCATGAAGCATGTTATGGGTTTCGTCAGGAGTCAGTTCGAGGTGGGCCAGTTCGGCCACACGCCCTACGTCCTCGAGAGTCACTTTAGAGGTCATTCTTGATGTGTCCTTGCGATGGCGCTTGCATTGGCGATGGAAGCTGCATTCAGCCAAATCGCCACGCTTCATGCCTGAAATTTAAGTATATCTGCTCCTTTTGTCGTCTCCATTTCGGCCTGCTGGCGCTAACACAACACTAGTCCACCGTCAGGGTGAGTTTGATCTGGTGCGAGAGGCCGTTTGCTGTCGCTGTCACAAATATCGAGTAGGTTCCCGGCGGCGTGTTGTTACTTGTCGACTCCGAAGGTGGCACTCCGCCCCCGCCCCCGCCACCGCCTGCGCCTGCGCAGCTTGCGACTCCGAACGAGATGAGGAGAATGGTTGCGGCCAGAAACAAGCCGCGTCGCCTGCGGCTGAAGGCGAATGGAAGCATGATGAGACCAAACGCAAGGCGGAGAACTCGCGGCGAAAATGGCCTCGGCGAGCGATCGCTCTGCGCAGAAGTTGAGGACAAGCCAGTGGCAATCTTTACCGTTACGCTGCCCGTGGCGTTCGCTGACACCACCGCGCTGGCTGGGTTGAATGTGCAGGATGAATTGGCTGGAAGCGAAGCGCAGGCAAAGGTAAACGTCCCGCTTGAGCCGTTCAACGGCTCAAGATTCAGTGTGAAGCTGGCGGCCTGACCGCTCGAAACCGTCTGACCCGATTGACCGTTCGAAGATATTGAGAAGTCAAACCCCATGCCGGAAAGAGCCACCTGTGTGTTTGCCGCCAGATCTGAACTCGAAATTGTGAGATTGCCTGTTTGCTGACCGGCGCTAGAGGGAGAAAAGATGACCTGCGCTGTACAACTGGTTCCGGACGCAAGCAAACCGATGCAGGTCGTTGAAGCAACTTGAAACCCGCTCGATGTCGAGAGCGCGAGTCCCGCTAACGGCACGGAGCCGCTGTTCGTGAGAGTAACGGTTTGCGGCGAACTGGCACTGCCGACACCAGTCGCCGAAAAGTTGAGGGATCCCGGCTGCACTTGTACCGAACCGGCCGCGCCGCCGATTCCGGAAAGCGTTGCAGTTGCCGCGATGGCGAATGACGAGGAACTAACGGTGAGTGCTCCCGCGATGACCCCGTTGGATGTGGGGGTAAAGACCACGCCAGTAGAGCAACTTCCTCCGGCGGCGAGGATGGAGCCACAGGTGTCTTGAACGACGCTGAATAGCGGCGAAACTGAAAGCGCAAGCCCGCTTGCGCTGACGCTGTTTGTGTTGACAATGGTTGCGGTCTGCGGCGCACTGGCCTGGCCCAGCACCGGCTGCGTGAAGACGATCGGCGAGGGGCTGATGATGATCCCGGAGGCAGACTGACCGATGCCGCTGAGTGGCACCTGGACCGGATTAACGCCGAGGGTGGAGGAGGTCACGATCAGCGTGGCCGCGAGCAGGCCTGTCGTTGAGGGAGTGAAGGTGAGTTGCACGGTGCAAGTGCCTCCGCTGCTCAGCGACGCCCCACAGGTGGTTGAACCCCAGGCAAAGCTGGACGCAGACGGACCCATGATCTGAAAGCCAATGTTGCTCATCGGAGCGCCGCCGGTGTTGGTGACATTCAATGCGAGCGGTGGGCCAGCTTGGCCGAACAGTTGCGGAGTGAATGTCAACTGCGCGGGAGCCACACTGATTGCAGCCGGCTGCAGCGCTGTGCCGGAGAGCGCAATCGTCTGCGTCTTGATGGCATCCGAGATGCTGAGGCCTCCGCTGATACTGCCTGCCGAGGTTGGCACAAACACCACACTGATCGCGCAGCTAGCGTGGCCGGTGAGCGATGTTCCACAGGTATTCGACTGCTGAAAGCCGGCACTGATTGTGATGCCGATCGAGGTGAGAGGAAGATCTCCGTTGTTGGACAGCGTGACGGTTTGAGCGGAGGATTGTTGCCCGGCGGCCGTGGCCGGAAAGCCGAGGGACGCGGGCGAGAGCGCATCGGTAGCTGCGGTTGCGCCGGTGCCGCTCAGGGCGACAGTTTGCGTGCCCGCGTCATCGGTGAGCACAAGAGAACCGTTCACGGCTCCCGCCTGGGCGGGAGCAAAAGTCAGAGACAGCGCGCAATCGCTGTTCGCAGCGAGCGAAGAACCGCAGCCGTTGGTCGCCACGGCAAACGGGGGTGTTACTGTCACGCTCGTCAAAGGAATAGCGGTACCGCCTGCGTTCTCGACCGTGACGGGCAGCGACGATGAAGTCGTTCCGATCTGGACCTTGCCAAAACTCAGCGTTCCCGGCGAGGCGGTCACTATTCCCGCGCTGATGCCCATACCCGAAAGCGGAATCGATATCTGGCCGCCAGAGATGTTTGCATTGATCGTCAATTGTCCAGCGGATGTGCCGGTCTGGCCGGGCGTGAAGCTCACCTGGATCGCGCAACTGCCTCCGGCATTCACGGCTGTATTTGCGCAATTGTCGGTCTCGCTGAAGTTGGCGCTTGCGGAGATTGAAGTGGCAGCGAGCGCGATCCCTCCGGTGTTGGTGAGCGTCACGGTCTGAGCGCCGCTTGTTGTTCCAACAGGCTGTGAGGCAAACGTCAACGCATTGGGCTGTGCGGATGCAGTTGTGATCTGGGTTCCAGCGGTCCACAGCGGTATCTGCCAGATACCGCGGCCATAGGTCCCGGCCACAAGTACATTGGGCGTGGTTGTCGTTGGCGCCGCGCTCAGCTGCACGACCGGCGCGAATGGAAGTCCGCTACCGAAGACGGACCAGCAATTCGACGGACCGGTGGCACAAGCGCCAACCTGGCGGGTGGAGTAGACGCCTTCGTCGGTAGCGACGTACGCAGTATTTGCATCCTGGGGATCGATCACCACGGCACTGGCGGGTGAATGAGGCAGGTTCGATTCGATTTCATCCCAGTGTGCCCCGCCGTCGGTTGTGCGGTAAATGGTGCGGATGGAATGAAAAGAATCGGGAGCACCTTCCACCGTAATGTATACGGTATTGCCCGTCGCATCGTGGGAATCGATGAAGATGCTGGAGATATCGAGTCCGTAGTAATTGAAACTCACCTGATCATTGACGACGGGATCCAGCGTAAGGTCCAGCCATGTGGGCAAAGAAGCACTGGCCGGATCGTAAGTGGCCTTGAGCACATGGCCGGCAAGAGTCGCACCGCCATCCAGTGCGCCGTACATTCCGAGATAAACGACTTCGCTTCCGCCTGAGACAGGCAATGCAGCAATCGTGCGAATCAGCGCGTCGCCACTGCAGTAGCCCAGACTCGATATGCCGTCCAGGATGGGACTGATGGCGCTTGTGCTTGTCCAACGGGAGCCGTCGACCGGGCCGCGCCAGAGGCGGCATGTGCCGACCAGCAACTGCGTGCTGTCGAGCGGGTCAATAATGAACGGTGCGGGGGATGTCATCGTATTGCCGTCGCCAGCCACATCGGCATCGTTGACTACGGGTGTCGTGCCGAAGGAGTCAGGCGTGCAGTTCCCTGTCTGCGAGCAGCGATAGATTGAGACACCGGCGCTGTTGTTCACGTACCAATTGGCCTGATTGTTTGGATCGATCGCTACTGGACCGCCTTCTCCGCCCAGAATCTGCGGCCAGTCTGCTGTGGGTCCGGCTGTGCTCTTTACACCTGCCGTGCCGTTCGCACCGAGGCCAGCCACCAATGTGTAGGGCGAGTTACCGACCTGCGACATGCTTTCCACTTCGGCGATTGAACCGAGGCCGGAGTTGAGGTTCTGGAAATGGGAAGCGTCAGTAGGAGAGCAAACGGCCCCCGTCTCGCCGATCGCATCGGTGGATCGCCAGAGGCCGCTGTCATTGCCAATAAAGATCTCAAGCGGATTCGACGAGTCCCACGCGAGCGCATGCTGGTAGGGAGGGACCTCTGCGCTCATGCAGGTGGTTGCATTGGTCGTGTTTCGCCAAGTGCAACCCGTGACGAGGCTGCAACGCCAAAGATCGTTCGCACCGGCAAGCAGGAGCGTGTCCTGCGCAGAAGGAACCGCGGCGAGCACGAGGTTGTAATCTCCGTTCGCGATCGTGGCTGCTCCCAGACTTGTGTTCGTTTCGAGTAGCGACGTATTCCATTGCCGTGTAAAGGCAACCGTCTGGTTGCTGCATGTGCCGCTGGAAATGGAGCAAACATCCTGCCAGAGACCCTTGATCCTGGTTGTTGAGATCCACCGTCCAGGCAAAGGTGTCGCCGGTGTTGGGATTCACAGCAAGCGCGCCACGAAAGATGGGACACGCGAGGGAACCTGTTGCTCCGGGGTTCGTGGGACACTTCTGCGCTGTAAGCCCGGGGCCGGGCTGCGCCGTCATGCGGGTCCATTGGATACCGTCGCTCGACTGGTAGTAGCCGTGGAAACGGACGGCGGCAATGAACATCTGACGAACGGGATTCCAGACTACGGCGGTGGCGGAATTGCCGTTGGGTGAAGCGAAAGAATCCTGCGGCCCCTGTACGTCCTGGCCTGGAGAGTCGGTGATCGTTGCGAGGGACCAGGTAACGCCGGCATCGGTGGAATAAAAAAGTCCGGCATAACTGGCGTTGGAGAGCTGTGCGTTGACCAGCGTGCCTTCATAGGCCTGGGACACCGCAGCCACCACAAGCTGCGGATTCACCGTACTCCACGCAAAGCCGGCAAAGCCTTCACCCTGGAACGAGAAGATCTTGTCGGTAGTGAGCGCTGCATCGGTCCAGCTGTTTCCTCCGTCTGCGGAACGCAGTACGCCAGCGCCGTAGTAGGAGTCGAGTGCGTCGTTGGGGTCGCCGGTTCCAGCGAGGATTACGCCGGTGCCGCCTGGTTGGACCGTAACTGCGCCGATGCTGATGGAGGCATAACGCACTGCGCTGAAGGCGGAAGTCGCATCGGTGAGTGGCGTGAACACGACATTGCCCGCGGTGCCGGCATTTTGGGAAAGCCACACGCCCCCGCCGGTCGTGCCGAGGAAAACGCGGTTTCCGGTTGGATCGGCGGGATCAATTGCGATGGAGGAGACGCGGCCTGTGACGAGGCCGAAGCTGGGAGTAACGACCGCAGACGGGCCAAGAGGCTGCCATACCACGGTTGACGCTGGGGCTGAGACGGACGGCCTAAGCCCAGTGAGCGCGTTTCGGGGCTGATCGGGACCGGAGAGAGACTGATTTCGTGGCCAACTGCGCCGGGCGAGGAACCGCCGGGCCTGGGTTACGCGAGGAGGAACAGTTGTCGCTCCACTCGTTTGTCCTGATGCAGTCGTCGCGCTCTGGCCTCGCGCCGTGCGACTGAAGGCAACGATCATTGTTAGGGCCATCAAGATGCAAACGATGGCAGCAGCGGACCGCTGGCTTAATTGCCCGCAGGCTCTCTGGCTCGCAGAAATCGTCACGCGCGTACTGGATCCGATTTGCGCCTCCCACACTGGTACTCCGAGGGAAGCCAGGCAAAATCCAATGATCTACCTAGCGGAACATGCAGTTTTCGGACTGAAAGTGTGTTCCATTTTAGGGTGCTGCCTGTAGTCCAGTGATGTGACGGCGGCTACATATCCCTGTGAAACAAATCGGAGTGCTGGAAGAGCCGCGTTTCGGCACTATGTTGCTCGATGTAGGCTTTCGCATCGAACTTCTTCGCGATAGAAGCGCCGGACATTGGCCTCACGAGACCGAAGACGGGGCGATTGAACCAGGGACGGTCGTGCTTTCCGACGATGGCCCAGGCTATGCCTGCGTAGCCATTGGGATCGCGGCCATCGAGTTCGTAGCGGTCGTTGAGAGTGACGCCCCACTCGCATGCGCGAGCTGGATCAGGGGCCCACTCGAGGATCATCTTGGCCCAGTACATGCGCATGTAGTTGTGCATCCAGCCAGTCTCTGTCATTTCGCGCTGGGCGGCGTTCCAGAGGTCATCGTGGGTTTCGGCGCGCTCCAGTTGCTCGAAGGTATAGCGGTACCGGCGCGGATCGCCGGCGTGTTCAAACAGGGTTGTGCGCGCCCAGGGTTCGGCGCATTCCCAGTTATCGTAGTTGTCGTTGTACTTGACGAAGAGGACTGAGAGCTCGCGCCAGGCAATCACCTGATCGAGGAAGCCGTCGCGTGCGGCTTGCGAAATGTTGCCGTTGGCAAGAGCGTCTTCGACGGCGAGCGCGATGGTGAGCGGACCGATGTTGCCGAAGTGGAGATAGGGCGAGAGACGGCTGGTGCCTTTGAGCTCCGGATGATTGCGTTTGTCGACGTAGTCCTTTAGTCCGTGGGCGACGAAGTCCTTGAGTTGCTTGAGGGCTGCGTGCGTTCCGCCGGTAAAAGTGTCGACGGGTTGAATGGTGCAATCGAAGTCTTTGAAGCCGGCGGTGATGTCGTTGGCGAGTGAGTCGGAAGCGAGCGATTTGGGCTTGTGCCACGGATGTTGTGGTTTGGGGCTGAGCGGGGCGACGAGGAATTTTGGCAGCGCCTCTTTGAGGTGTGGGCGCATGTGCTGGAGCAGGAAGTAGTCGCGTCCAAAGATCGCAGACGGAACGACGACGTCGGCATCGACGGTCCAGTAAGGGAGCTTGAGGCGACGGGCGAGAATTTTGCGCCAGCGTTCAGGTTCGCGCAAAGGATTTTCGTCGCCGATGAGCATCGCGGCATCGACTTCCTCGAGGAATTCTTCGAGAGAGTTGTCGGGGTGGCGGCGTAAGACAAAGCCGACACCTAGTTCCTTTGCATCCTCTTCGACGTCGCGGAGACCCTGCTGCAGGAAGTGATAGTGGCGAAGGTTGGCGTTGGGGTAATTCGGAATGACGGAGAAAAAGATGACGACGGGCAAGCCGAGGAGATTGCCGGCATCGATCGCGACGTCGAGCGCGGAATTCTCGTGGATGCGCATGGCGCGTTGCATCCAGTAGACGACGCATTTCGCGCCTGGCCGGGGTGGCAAATCCCGGCGAAGGTGGACGCGGGGATTGTCAGCGAGTTTCGTGAGAGCTTCGGATTGATTGGACTTGGACATTCGCATCGAGCCGCGCGAGCGGTCCCTGTCCACAGCGTAAGGGCATGGGTGGGGCTCCATCGCGTGCGCCGAACAAACCCGGTCCGAGACTTTGATTTCGTAAAAGTGAGGCTATCAACTTCTTCGGACTACCGGGGTCTATCTATCTGCCCGATCTTCCCCCGGACCTGCCAGGGTATACTCCCATACTCTGTAAGCAAATTACCTGTTTTCAGGGTCTTACGGGGAATGATCGGCTGCAAAGTCCTCTCATAGTTGAAGTTGGTCCTAGATTCCTCTAAAGAAAGGGCTTAGATCGATTACAGTGGAGCGATCACTACGGCTGGCGGCGATATCCGATCTGTGTTCAGTCTGCGCCTTAGAGGGCAAATTGGCTGCAAAGCGGCCGAAAGCTTTTTGTCTTTTAGAATCTGGGGACTGGCGGGAATTAGGTGCGCCTGTGGGGTTGACAGATCCTGAGGTGATCACTCGAGCACGGCTTGGCAATGAACGTATGCCGGCGCGTGTTCCTGCACCATGTCGCTGAAGTTTATTTTGGTCAGGGAAGGAGCTTGGCCTTCTTCGCAGAGAATTCCTTGTCACTCAGCACGCCGGCGTCGCGAAGTTCGGCGAGCTTCTTAAGTTGATCTACTACCTCGTCGGTGAGAATTCCTGGGCCAGCCGCAGTGCCCTGTGCGGCATCCTTCTTTACGTTGGCGGCCTGTTGACGCATCGCCACCCGCCCAGCCACGGTTTGTGCGGTTCCTGCCACCAGTGCTGTTCGGGCCATCGTCCTGGCCAGCCCCGTTCCCCGCCGCCGTCCACTTCGTAGCATCATTGAGCCTCCCTTGCGTTCTGCACGCAAAAATCCTGTTTTGGTAGATGGCGCCAGAAGGACGAAATGTTGCTAGATCGCACGCGTTTTAGACACCCGGGTGGTTATGAAGTGCATTCTCGGCTTATGACGCAGACGGCCCAATTCCCCACATTAAACAGCCCTTAGAAGCGAAACAGATAACTCGCCTTCACAAAGAACTGACGGCCATCGTTCAGATAGTCGGGACCGCGGGCGAGAATCGGCTGGTTCAGGTTGCAGCGCTGCGGCGCACCGATTGGATTTGCGGTGCAAAGTGTGTGGTCATAGTTCTGCAGGTCGTTGTTCCAGCCGATATAGACCACCGTGCCCGGATGTGGCAGCCAGGTGAGCAGGCCCTGTGTTTGCACCTGCTTTGTACGAAGTAAAGAAGTCTCCGCGGGGTTGGCTAGCGTGGTGTCGTATTCCACGATGACGCGTGCGGACCACGCCCGTGTCAACTGGTAATTGAGCTTGGTCCTGAAAGTTTGAGTTTCGTACACAAGCTGTCCGTTGCTTACGGCATGATCTCGATCGAGCAGGTATGTATTGTCGTCAGTCAACTGGCGGAGAGGATTAACGCTGACGAGCGCCTGCACGGTTTCCTGATTCATGAGGAACGGAATCGCACCCGCCGGCGGGTTGTAATTGACGTTCCCACTGCGGAGTGCGACCAGGTTGTAGCTCAGAATTCCCCACGGTTGTCCGCGGCTCACCAAACCACCAAAGTTCTCAGTAAAGTTCTCGCTCGCCTGCATAGCGTAGCCATCCTGCGGCCCCACGGTATCAGAATTCTGGCCGCCGATAGGCGCGATCACAATGTTGCGCGGAAGCAGCACGAATGGATCGAACGTGGAATAGTGGTAAACCCGGTTGTGCGCGTGGTCAAAGGCGACGTTCTGATTTGTTTCGAGGCCGTAACTCTGGATCCTGCTCCTCTCAGGGAACCACTGATAGGTGGTGTGAAGGTGATCGCTCCGTATGTTTGAAGTCTGAAAAAAACCCAGCAGGCTGATGAAGCCCTCGCTGATGTCCTGGTACTCGTTAAACATGCTGAACGCGTGCCCGTTGCGCTGCATCTGCCAGTCGGTGGCCGGCCCGGCGCTGTATGCGGCAGGAAACACCGTTGCCGCGCTAGCGGGATTGCTCATTTTGGTCGAGCTCTCTACAGACTGGCCCATCGTCGTCCAGTGGTCGTTGATGCGCCAAGTAAAATCCACCCCGCCGATGCGGTTCCATCCGCCACCAAACTCCTCGTCGGTATACATAAGGCCTACGTTGGAGCCTTTGCCCAGGTCCTCTGAGGCGCGCCCCACGTAAAAGCTCGCCTTTGTGCCGTAGAGGGGATCACCAGTTGGAACGGTCTGACCCGGCTCGCGGTCATTGATTGCCAACACTCCGAGATTCGTATGGCCCAGTTTTCCCGTCACACGCAGGCCCACATCCGGGCGAACGATATTGCGCGTGTAGAGCAGGGCCATGGGGGTTGCGAAGTAGCTGGCGTTTTCGAGAAAAAATGGCCGCAGCTCGGGAAAGTAGACGGGGTAGCGCTGGTCGACGGTGAACTGAGGCTGATCGCTTTCCACATCGCTGAAGTCGGGATTGACCGTGCCGTCGAAAACCACAGCGTCGCGCCACACCGCCTTCACTTCGCCTCCCGCGGTGCCTTCGGCGTTACGTGTGCTGAAGTAGGGATTGTTGGGGTCGAGCGTCTGAAGCGTGTGTTCGTTCTGCGCCAGTGCGTAGGGGTTGATCTGCACATTGTGCGAGCCTGTTCCCCCTTCAATTCCGCGCAGCGTACCTTCCTGGCTGAGCGTTCCGCTCACGTTTGCCGAGACGCGTGGCCACCAGTCGTTTTCGCTGTTGCGCGGCAGGTTACGCCAGAACACAACGCCCCAATCGTGACCTGCGGCAGGAAATCGCAGACTGCGGAATGGAAGCGCAATCAGCGCCATCCAGCCCTTGTTCGTGACGCGCCCGTCAGAGTCCCAAACCTGGTCATAGCTATAGTCTGGGCCGTTGGTTTCAGTCCAGGCTGCGTCCGCCTGCACTCCGGCAGGATTCACCTGAAACTCGACGCCTCGCTGCCGGTCCTGGAATGGGTCCAGCACCACGCTTACATAATCGTCCTTGAGGATGTTCTCGCGGCGGGCAAGATGCCAGCGAATGAGCTCGGGGTGACGATCAAAACAGATGAAGACAATGTAGAGCGCCGTCTTGGTACGGGCAATCCACACTTCAGTGCTTTCGGTTGCGGGGGCGCCGTCTGTTGGCTGGTTCTGAATGAAGTTGGTGAGGTGCGTCAGCTTGTCCTTCAGCTCGGGCCGAGGTTCCATGCCGGCAAAGTCTGCCAAGGTCAGCGGCCGGTCGATCAGAGGCACCTTGGCGTCGGCGATCGGCTGTGATTTAGCCGGCGTCTGCGAAACTGCCGCTGGTTTTGCCAGTTGTTGCTGATTGGCGACCTGGGACGCAAGCGTTACAGAAGAGGCAACAAGCAATCCAATACTGCATGCGACAGAGAAACACTTCCCCAAGAGAACTCCCCCGGCACGGGTGACTTATTGATGGCGTTGATTCCGTGGTCAGCTAACCAATAGACGCGGACCAAACCGCTGCGGTAGGTCGCGACAAAAAATGAACGCATTGACCGTATTGCATTCTAATTGCCATTCCGGTGGCGGGATTATCCAGCAAACGAAGGGGTTAACGAAGGCCAAAGAGCAATTTCCACACCCCAAATGGAACAGGATGTCCGATATCGGACAAGGGCCGTTCCCAATTTCGAAGACCGCCCTGAGGCGGCCTTCTGAGTTGAAAGAGACTGGAGGTGTGTGTCTACCAGCGGCCCCAGGCGCGGGTGAAGTAGTCGGAAAGGGTCATGCCGACGAGGACGAGGAAGGTGAACAGGCCGGCAAGAACGGTGAGCTTGGTGAGTTTGGTGGAGTACTTCACGTGCATGAAGAAGAGCACCACGAGAATCATCTTGGTGGCAGCGATGGCCAGGGCGACTACGGGATTCCAGAAGAGCGTGAGACCCGGGGCAATGTGCCACTCTCCCAAGTCGATGTAAGACGCCCATACAGTAAGCCCCGTGGCCACGAGTAGAGCCAGAACGATCGTGATATACACGCGAGGGGAGACGATGTGGTGGTGACTCTCGTGGAATTCGATGGATTCTTCTTCGTGTTGCTGCATGCGATTCCTCAGGGGCTGAAGCCCCGGTCTCGTTCTGTGCGGTCTTTCGGCACCGACCCAGAGATTCCCCCGAGCAGTGCCCTGATGCAAAAAGCAGATCCTTCGCTTCACTTACCCCAAGCGTGCTCCGCTCAGGATGACAATTTGATTTGGTGGACAACCAACTTACGTCCCCCATTCCTAGTGGCGGCTGATCAGGTAAAGCAGCGGGAACAGGTATATCCAGATGATGTCGACGAAGTGCCAGTACAAGCCGAAGTTCTCGACGAAGGTGACGTGGCCGGTGGTGTATGCACCGGCTTGCGCCCTGAAGATCATGAATCCCAGGATGGCGATGCCGATGATCATGTGCAGTGCGTGCATGCCAGTCATTGCGAAGTAGAGGAAGAAGTAAAGCTCGGTGTGGCGCGCCATATCGAGCGACAGCGCGTGGTCGTGATACTCCTTGTAGACTTCGGGATCGCTCTGGGGATTCACAAACGACTGCAAGCTGTAATGGAAGCCGGGAATATGGTGCTTGTCGTACTTTTCCTTGTACTCGATAGTCTTGATGCCAAGGAAGGCGAGGCCCAGGATGAACGTGAGCACGAGGCACAAGACCAACGCGCCCTTCTTTTTCATCTCGGCGGACCATACGCCCATCGCCATCGTGAAGCTGGAGGTGATCAGCACGGCGGTGTTCGCGGTGCCCCAGAAGATGTTGAGCTGGTGCGATGCCTCGACGAAGGCTGGATAGTACCAGTTGCGGTAGATCAGGTAGGCGGTAAAGAGGCCGCCGAAGAACATGACTTCAGTGAGCAGGAAGAGCCACATGGCGAAGTTTGTGGCGTCACTCTGCTGCGCGTAGGTTTCGAAGTGATGGCGCTGGTAGGGGAGGTGCTCGTGATGAGCTCCTTCGGCCGCGCCGTGCACGACTACCCGGTTTTCCGTGACTACCTGGCTATCCGACACTGGCTACCTCTTTCTCCTTCTGGCCTTCGAGCCACTCATAGTCGTACGCTTCGTGATCCATGATCGGAATTGCGGGGAAGTTCTCAGTGAGCGGCGGCGACTGCGTCTGCCACTCGAGGCCGGTGGCCTGCCATGGATTCTCGCCGGCGATTTCGCCGTAGCGGAGAGACCAGGTGAAGTAAAGCAGCGGCAGCAAGTAGCCCACGCCGAGGATGGTGGCTCCGGCGGTGGAGAAGACGTTCAGCACCTGGAACTCCGGCGGATAGGTTGCGTAACGGCGCGGCATGCCGAGCGTGCCGAGGATGAATTGCGGGAAGAAGGTGAAGTTGAATCCGATGAAGGTGACGATGGCCGCGAGCTGCGAGATCTTCTCCGGATACATGCGGCCGGTCATCTTGGGCCACCAGAAATGGATTCCGGCGAGGAAGGCCATCAACATGCCGCCCACCATGACGAAGTGGAAGTGGGCCACGATGAAGTAGGTTTCGGTGAGATGGATGTCGGTACCCGAAGTGCCGAGGAAGACGCCGGTAAGGCCGCCGATGGTGAACAGGCCCATGAAGCCGAAGGTGTAGAGCATCGGCGTTTCGAAGGTGATGGAACCCTTGTAGAGGGTGAAGGCCCAGTTGAAGATCTTGATGGCCGAGGGCACCGCGACCAGCATGGTGAGCAGCGAGAACACCAGCATGGAGTAGTTGGAGATGCCCATGATGAACATGTGGTGGGCCCAGACGAAGAATCCGAAGACCGCGATGGCGACCGACGAGAATGCCACGGCGGTATAACCGAAGACGCGCTTTCGGCTGAAGGTGGAGATGGTCTCGGAGATCACGCCCATGCCGGGAAGAATCATGATGTAGACGGCGGGGTGCGAGTAGAACCAGAACAGGTGCTGGAAGAGAATTGGATCGCCACCCTTGGTGGGATCGAATACGCCGATGCCTGCCGTGCGCTCGAGAACCACGAGAACCAGGGTGATGGCCAGAACCGGAGTACCGAGCACCATGAGGATACTGGCTGCGTAATTGGCCCAAACAAATAGCGGCAAACGGAACCAGGTCATGCCGGGGCAGCGCATCTTGTGGATGGTGACGATGAAGTTGAGGCCGGTAAAGATGGAGCTGAATCCCGCGATGAAGATGGCAATGCCGGTGGTGAGGACGTTGGTATTCAGGTAGTGCGTGGAGAGCGGCGTGGTGAAGGTCCAGCCGGTATCGACGCCGCCGGTCATCATGGCGTAGAGAGCGAGCGCGCCTGCGGCGAGGTAGAGATACCAGCTAAGCAGGTTGATCTTGGGCAGAGCGAGGTCCTTGGCTCCGATCATCATGGGGATGAAGAAATTTCCCAGCGTCGCCGGAACTGACGGCACAAGGAAAAAGAAGATCATGATGATGCCGTGCATGGTGAACACCTTGTTATAGGTGTCGGTAGCCATGAGGTCGGATTGCGGCGTGAGGAGTTCAAGGCGGATGAGTCCGGCCAGCGCTCCCCCGATGAAGAAGAAGAACGTGATCGAGACGAGGTAGAGAATCGCAATCCGCTTGTGGTCGCCGGTCAGAAGCCAACTTAGCAGACCCTTTTCCTTGGAGATGAAGTTCATTCTCGGGATGCGGGCTGTCGACTGTTCGGGAAGACTGACGATTGTGCTGGTACTCATTGCTTCACCATCCCCTGCCCGGCGGGCTTTTGTCCGGCGGGCGTTGTCTTGCCTTCACTTTCCGGCAGCAGCGTTGTTGTGGCTGTGGTCTGCTGAACGCGGTAATCGGAGTTGAGATTCTTGATGAATTCGACCAGCGCGATGACGCCGTCTTCGCTGATCTGCCCCTGGTAGGTGGGCATTATGGGCGCAAATCCCTGGGTGACGTGCTGCGACGGATTCAGGATTGCATCGCGCAGAAAAGCTTCGTCGACGGTCGTGGTTTGACCGTTGGCGAGGGTGAGTTTGGAGCCGTAGACGTTGGCGAGACTCGGTCCGCGGGCATCGGGACGGGTATTGTGGCAGGCCGAGCAGCTAAGGCTGGCGAAGAGGCGTTCGCCGTTCTGGGCGAGCGATGCGCCACTGGTGGAACCAGCGAGCCACTTCTTGAAGTCGTCGGGAGTCATGACGACGACGTCGCCAATCATGTGCGAATGGTCGGTGCCGCAGTATTGCGTGCAGAAGAGGTGATAGGTGCCGGGGGTTGTGGCCTCAAACCAGACCGTGGTGTAGCGGCCCGGGATGGCTTCGCGCTTCACGCGGAAGGCGGGAATGGAGAAGCTGTGGAAGACGTCCTGCGAGATGATGGTGAGCTGGACGGCGCGGCCAGTGGGAACATGCAAGGAGTTGATTTCATGCTGTCCGCCAGGATGTTCGGCCTTCCACATCCACTGCTTGCCTACGACGTAGATGTTCATGGCGTTGGCGGGCGGCGTGTAGACACGGAAGTAGATGAGCGCGCCCCAGACGAACATGATGAGGAACAGGCCGAGCGGAATGATGGTCCACGTAGCTTCGAGCATCGTGGAGCCCTCGATCTGCACCGCTACCGGATGGCGCTTCTTGCTGTACATGATCGAGAAGCTGGTGACGAGCAGAATGACGATCGTCAGCCCGATCAGGCTTACCAGGACCATGAAGAAGTACAGTGCATCCATCTCGGGCGCGATCTTCGACGCCTCTGGTGGATACAGAGAGAAGTTCGTCAGCCACTTGACGAGAAATTGCCAGAGTACTGGACTGATATGCATTCCGTTATCCGTTCACCTTTGTTCCTGAAGCAAGTTGGTCATGCGCCTGCCGGTAATCGCGGCGGAACATGATCCACATAAAACCGCCCAGCAGAACCACCGTCATGGCACCGCCCATTTGCACAGACGCGTGCAACGATGAGCGAGTGTTTGTTGGTCGTGGGGTCGTAGTGATAGCAGTAGGTGAGAATGTTGTCGACGGGCGAGCCGATGTGGTTGTTGGAGGCTTCGACCAGCCCGAGGCGTATGTCTTTGGGCGAGTATTCGACACCCATGTAGTACTGGGCCAGCTTGCCCTGCGGCGTCACGAGCTGAATGGAGCTGGCGTGCGCGAACTGGGTGAGTTTGCCATCGGGGCCGGGGATTTTGACGTAGCCGAATCCGACAGCTTTGGCGAGTGCGTCGATGTTGGCCTGCGTGCCGGTCATGAAGTGCCAGCCGTCGGCTGTTTCAGGATGCCCGTAGCGATGGAGATAGGTGCGCTTTTTGGCGGCGGCGAGATCGGTGCCCTCGCTGGGATCGATGCTGACGATGATCACGTTGAAGTCGCGGCCCGGAACCTCGTCGACCATCTGCAGGGCGCCGGTGAGTCCGTTGAGCTCTTCAGAGCAGAGCATCGGACACTGGTAGTAGACGAGCGCGAGGATGGCCGGCTTTTTGCCGAAGTAGCTGGCGAGTTGAACCGGCTTGCCCATGTCGTCGGTGAAGGTGAGATCGAGCGGAAGCTGTTCGTTGAGGTGCTGCGCGATGCCTACGCCGTTGAGGATGGCGGGCGGCTTATCATTGGACGGGCCAGTCTCCTTGTCACCGTAGCTCGATACCTGCGCCATCATGGATGGCGTCAGCGCGGCGAGGCACAGAAACATCGCGGCCGCTAACCGACCACGTTGCCCGATCCTCATCGCACTGTGACTGCTTTTCATACTTCAAATCGCCTTCTGCGGTTTACAGCTGTGGGGGAAACCATCCCTCAGCGGCTAAAGCCGCATTCATTGCTGACTTCTGTCGGCACGCGCTCCAGAGGGTACCCCGAGTCGTGCCCTTTCAAAACCTTGCTATTACTCGTGCGTTTGCTGCTCTTCTGCCTTCTGGGCCGCTGCCTGGTCTTGCTCGTAGCCGGTGCGCGCAAAGCCAGATGTGAGCGGCACGGTGATTGTTGGTTTCTGATCGCCTGCGAGGAGTGGGGCCTGCTGTACGGCCGGAGCTACGGGCAAGCCTTTTTGCGCGATGATCTGCATGGCGCGCTCGATGGGAATTCTTACCGTGCCCTGCGATTGGTCGACCCATGTGTAGTTATTGAGGAGCAGGTCTTCGCGGGCGTGGAGATCGGCGACGTCCTGGTTGCCGTCATCGGTTTGCACGCGGGGCGTCGGGAAAGTCCTGGTGATCTCTGCGATCTTGTTTTGCATCTCCGGGCTGGAGGGCAGATTGCCGAGCTGTCGGATCTCCGCGGTCCTGGTCCACTTGCTGTTGGGTCCGTCCTCCTTGTTCAGGTGGGCGTTGATGATCTTGCCCATGCCCCAGGTCACGACCCCGCAGACCGAAACGAAGATTCCGAGCGATATAAGGAAGACAAGAATGCCCGTGACCTTGACGTCGGACTGCTCGTAGCCGGCGGAGGCATCGATCTCACTGGGGCCGTGGGAGCCGAGGATCTTCTTGTCGTCGGGTTCGTTGTGATCAAGCGTGGACATGTTCGGGCTCCAGAATCTCTGCGACGTGCGGATCGTTGGTCTGCACCAGCGCACGCGTCTTCAAGTTGTGGCTGTAGAAAGCGACCCAGACGGAAACCATCGCGACGGGGACGGCGATGTATTCAAGGATTCCCCAGCTGAAGTGGAGGTTGCGGGCGGCGTCCTTGAAGTTCGGCTCGATGAGCCAGAACAGATCGAAAGCCTTGGCGAAGATCATCCATTGGCAGACGCGGATCAGGCGCTTCTTGTTGCGCTTGATGTCGCGCGACAGCAGCAGCGAGAACGGAATCAGCCAGTGGAAGATGAAGTCGAGGGTGATGATGATGCCCCAGTGGCCGCGAATGCGATCGAGGTACCAGCCGATTTCTTCGGGCAGGTTGCCGGACCAGATGATGAGGAACTGGACGAAGGCCAGGTAGATGTTCAGCATGACGAAGGCGAAGGTGAACTTGCCGAGGTCGTGCTGCTCGGTGGTGCGCAGGATCGTCTTGAAGGGTTCCGCTTTGGAAAGGCTAATCGAGGTCAGGATTGCCAAAGCAAGCACTGAGTAGCCCTGGCCGACCAGGAAGAGCAGGCCGTAGATCGAGGAGAACCAGGTAACGTCCATCGACATGACCCAGTAGATGACTGCGGCGGTCATGGTGAGCGAGTAGACGACTATGCCGGGGCCACTGATGTTCTCGAGCTTCTTGATCCAGTAAGGCGTGGTGTCTGGCGATTCGGTGTCGCGCTTGAGGCCCAGCGCATTCAGCCGCCAGGTGTAGAGTCCCCAGATGGCGAAGCAGATAAGCATGGCGACAACATAGGTCGTCGGATTAAGCATGGGGCGCTTGAAGTCCAGGCAATGCGCCTGAATTTCGCTGATCAATCCCGACTTCAGAGCCGCTTCAGTGTCGCCCGGTGTCGTGAACTGCGCCCAGAGATAAAGCCGCTTCATGAAGAAGGCCGCAACGACCCAGTAGCCGAAGACCAGCGGAAGAGTACGCGTTGCAGCTTCGAGGGGCCGGCGCAGCAGCAAGCCCCACTTGCCGCCGGAGCAGTACTGGACCATGAGAAGCGCGAGCCCGCCGACCGCCCAGCCGAAGGTGAGCAGCAATCCAAGAACCCATGCGCGCAGAAAGTGATCCCAGCCGAGCTGGTCCTGCGCCTGGCCGAGAAACGCGAGAATCACGGCAACGATCGCGGCCACCGCTGCGACGATCAGCGCACGCGCTCGCCAGCCGTCGACGAACGAGGGTGCGCTCAGATCGGCGGGAAGCGCTTTAGCGTGTGTTGCTCCGTGTGTATCGTGAGCCATTGAACTCAATCCTTACTTCGCGGCCGCAGGAGCCGGTTTGGTTGCTGGAATCTCAATCTTTGGATCAGGTGGATTTGCCGGAGCCATCCCAGGCGTTCCCTCGGACTTGATCGGGGGATATGCCTGCACCGCCGTCGAAGGCAACGCCCACGGCTGCGCGTAACTGGCTGGCAGGTGTTCCTTGTCGGCAACATCGCTCAGCTTCTGCACCTGCACACCCGCCGGGACGTCAGACATGGAAGCTGTCTGGCTTAGCTGCAGTGCGCGAATGTAGGCGGCAACTGCCCAGCGATCTTCCGGCGCCAGTTGCGTGCGGTAGTCGGGCATGGCGCCGTAGCCGTGCGTCATGACATAGAAGTAGTGGGAAAGAGGCTGCGCCTTGCGAACCTGATCTTCCAGGTTGGCGGCGGGTTTGTAGCCGCGCTCCACGATCTCGCCCAAGCCATTACCGACGCGCGAATGGCAGGGGGTGCAGTAGATATTGAAGCGTTCCTGGCCACGTTGGAGAACTTCCATGGTGACGGGGAACGGCAACATATTCTGCTCTTCGCGATATCCGTTGGCGCCCTGGATAACGCCGGTATTAAAGTAGCTGTCTTCCTGCAACTGGCCGCGGGCAACGGTATTGATGACCTGGTCACGTGCGCCGCGGTGGTCGGCATAGAAGTCGGTGCCGCGCTGCGGGATCATCTTGGGCTGGTTCTGCATGTCCTGGCGGCAGCCGGCGATGAGGAAGAGCATGGAGGCAAATGCGAGAGCCGCAACTCTGCGGGCCGAAGGGCAACCGCAGATCCTTCGACTCCGCTCCGCTGCGCTCAGGATGACAGCATTGTGAGATTGGTGGAGGGTCGGCATTTAGTACTCCACCTCCACAACCGAGACGGGGTCGAATTGCTTGAGATAGTCTTTCGATTCCACGAGGTCGAATTTCGGGTCCATGGCTTCGAGACAGAGGAAGAACTTGTCAGTGGTGGCTCCGTTGCGGAAGTTCGGCGCATTGAAGAGCGGATGGTAGAGCTGTGGCAGGCCGTTGAGCGCGAGCATTCCAAATGCGGCCGACAGACCGGCCCAGAGAATGGTCCACTCGTAGGCTGGGACGATGAAGGCAGGCCAGGAGTAGAGTGGGCGTCCGCCGATGTTGAGCGGATAAGCGATCACCGAGATCCAGGTCTCCATCGAGAACATCGCAGCGAGACCCATCAATCCGCCAACGAGCGTGACGAGGGGGACGCGATTGCGATGAAAGCCGATGGCCTCTGCCGCCTCTTCAACGGGATAGGGCGTGTAGCAATCGAGGCGGCGCCAGCCGTCTTCACGCGCCTGGCGTGCAGCGCGGACCAGGTCGCCCGGGGTATCGAATTCGGCCAGCAGGCCGTAGGTTCCTTCGCGTGAGGGCATCGTTAGTCACCTGCTCCCGCTGTCAGCTTTCGGCTTGATTTTGGCCGCGGGCAGAATCATGCGAATTTCGTTCATGGGAATCATGGGCAGGAAGCGGACGAACAGGAGGAACAGCGTGGTGAACAAGCCCAGCGTTCCGACGAAGGTCATGTAGTCCCACTTGGTGGCGCGATAGGTGCCCCACGAGGACGGGAGGAAGTCGCGATAGAGGCTCGTCACGATGATCACGAAGCGCTCAAACCACATGCCGGTGTTGACCACGATGGAGATGAAGAACATGAAGCTGATGTTCGTCCTCAGCTTGCGCGACCAGAGCGTGGTCAGCGGAATGGCCAGGTTGCACAGTGATCAGCACCCAGTAGGCCCAGCCCATGGGACCGAAGACGCGATTCCAGAACATGAAGGCTTCCCAGTGCGAGGCCGAGTACCAGGCCATGAAGGCTTCCATGCCGTAGCCGTAGGCCACGATGAAGCCGGTGGCGAGCATGACCTTGCCCATGTTGTCGATGTGGCGCTCAGTCACCAGGTTCTCGAGGTGGTAGAACTTGCGCAGTGGAATGGCCAGCGTGAGCACCATGGCGAATCCGGAATAGATGGCGCCGGCGACGAAGTAGGGCGGGAAGATGGTGGTGTGCCATCCGGGCAGCACCGCAACAGCGAAGTCGAAGCTGATGACGGTGTGGACAGAGAGCACCAGCGGCGTTGCCAAGCCTGCGAGCAGCAGCGACGCCGTCTCATAGCGCATCCAGTGGCGGATAGAACCGCGCCAGCCCCACGAGAGCAAACCATAGAAATACTGTGCCGGCTTCGATTGCGCGCGATCGCGGAAGGTCCCGAAGTCGGGAATCATGCCGAGATACCAGAAGACGACGGAGATGGTGGCGTAGGTGGACACCGCGAACACGTCCCACTGCAGCGGCGAGCGGAACTGCGGCCATACGTTCATCGTCAGGGCAATCGGGAGCATCCAGTATCCCAGCCACGGACGGCCGACGTGGATCAGCGGGAACATGCCGGCGCAGACCACGGCAAAGATGGTCATCGCTTCAGCGAAACGGCTGATGGAGTTGCGCCAGGTTTGCTTAAAGAGCAGAAGAATGGCGGAGATCAGGGTGCCGGCGTGGCCGATACCGATCCACCAGACGAAGTTGATGATCGCGAATCCCCACGCGACGGGCTGGGTGATTGCCCAGATGCCGACGCCCTTGAGGAACAGCCAGGTGACCGCAACCAGCAGCACCGTTGCTCCGCCGCCCGCGATGCCAAAGAAGGCAAGCCAACCAAGCGGCGTGTGCGGCGTAAGCACGATGCCCGAGATCTTTTCCGTAACTGACTTGAAGGTCTCACCCAGGCCTACGACGCGGAATTCACCGGTCTTGGGATCGATGCCAGGGTCAGCTCTTTTGATTTCACTGGTCGCCATCGTGACTTCAACCCTTTTCCGGTGTGTGTTCCACCGGCTGCTGTGCGAGTTCAGAATTGAGATTCAAAACTTCGGCGAGATAGCGGGTCCGAGGACGCGTGTTCTGGTCTGCAATGACCTGGTACATGCGCTTGTCTTCGTTGAGCTTTGCCACCTTGCTGTTTTTGTCGTTGAGATTGCCGAAGGTGATGACCGATGCGGGGCAGGCCTGCTGGCAGGCGGTAACAATTTCGCCATCGCGTATCGGGCGATTCTCCTTGTCGGCTTCGATCTTGGCCTCGTTGATGCGCTGCAAGCAGTAGCTGCACTTCTCCATGACGCCGCGTGAACGAACCGAGACGTCAGGATTGCGCATCAGCTTCAGGCTCTCGGTTTCGAAGTCGGAGTAGAGCAGGAAGTTGAAGCGTCGCACCTTGTAGGGACAGTTATTGGAGCAGTAACGAGTGCCCACGCAGCGGTTGTAGACCATCGCGTTGAGGCCTTCAGGCGTGTGCACCGTGGCGCCAACAGGGCAGACCTGCTCGCAGGGCGCATTTTCGCAGTGTTGGCAGGTCATGGGCTGGAAGTGGGCGCGTGGCGCAGCGAGATCACCTTCAAAGTAGGCGTCAATGCGCAGCCACTGCATGTTGCGGCCGATACGGACCTGCTGCTTGCCAACAACGGCGATGTTGTTTTCGGCATAGCAAGCCACGATGCAGGCGTTGCAGCCGACGCAGCTGTTCATGTCGATAGACATGCCCCACTTATTGCCGTTGTACTCCCAGTTGGGAAAAAGCGTGGTGTCGTGCTCGGGCGTGTCACGGCCTTCGCCTTCGTGCGCGAAGTTCGGATTGGCCTTGAAGTCTTCGAGCGTCGCATAGCGAATGATGCCGCGCGGGCCGAGAGCTTCGACAGCTTCAAGGGAGTTGTTTTGATTGCCGTGTTCGGTGAGGTTTTTGCCGCGATGATCCTGATAGTGGCTCTTGGTGATCGCGATGCCCCACTTGCCGTCGACCTTCTTTAGGGAGCCTGTCGCGTAGAACGGAGCCGAAGTGGTGCGAACCAGGTAGGCATTGAAGCCGGCGCCGGAGCCGACGCGGCCTGCGAATTCGCGACCGTAACCCATATAGACGGAGACAGAGTTGTCGGGATGACCCGGAGCAACCATCACTGGAGCCTTGACCGTGCCGCCACCAGCGCTGATCTCGACAATGTCGTCTTCTTCCAGCTTCAGGCTCTCGAGCGTCGCGCCAGACATGATGGCGGCGTTGTCCCAGCTGAGGTTTGTTACCGGCTTGGGAAGTTCCTGGAGCCAGCCGACGTTGGAATAGCGACCGTCGTAGATGTTGGGATCGGGACGGAAGATGATTTCGAACTGATCTTTGGAGTTCGGCGCGGGAACTCTGGACGATTCTGACTTGGGTGCGCCGCCGGCGGCGTAGGTTGTGCTCTCGATCCATCCGGCATGCAGAGCTTTGCGCCAGCCGGTCTCGAATTCACCCTTGATGTTGTCCTTTTGCGTGATGCGGACGGCTTCGTAAGCGCTGAGCTGCGGATTATCGAGCAAAGTCTGGAAAATGTCGTGCGCACTCTTGCCGCCATAGAGCGGCTCGATCATCGGCTGCACGATGGAGACGGTGCCGTCGTAGGCGCGAGCATCGGACCACGACTCTAAATAATGCGCAGCGGGAATATGCCAGTGCGCGAGATGGCCGGTCTCGTCGTAGTGCGAGCCGAGATGCGCAACGACCTTGGCCTTATTGAAAGCATCGGGGAAGCCGAGGTCGACAGGAGATGAATAAATCGGATTCGCATTCAGAATGACGAGCCAGTCGACCTTGCCGGCGTTGAGGTCGGTGATGAGGTTCCTGAAGTCGCCGTTCTGATCGCTGGGTAGCGAGATCGCGGGCTCAGACGAGACGGTAACGGTTTTACCGACGTTGCCGAGAGCCTGGTTAATAGCGAGCGCGAGGGCTGCGACCGACTCATCCTGATAGAGGCCGGGAATGACGGCGCTCTTACCGTTGCTCGCCTTGAGATCCTTCGCCAATGCGGCCAGAAACTTCTGCTGCTCGCCGGTCCATGCGTATTGCGGGGCACTTGCGCCGGCTGCTCCGACTGCAGAGGCTAGAGCAGCAGCAAAGGCGGGAATCTCGCTGGCGCGAAGTCCAAGGCGATGCTCGGCTTTCATGCCGGTTGTCGTCGGCGAGCTCTCGATGGTGTAGAGCCGGTTCATACCATTGGCTGGGTCTTTGCGGCGCTTTGCGTAGTCTGCGACGAGCTTGTGAAAGCCAGGATAAGACGCACCGGAGAGGAAGTCGGCGTCGAGCGAGACGATGACATCCGCGCTGCTTAGGTCGTACTGGACGTTGTAGCCCTTGGTGAGGAATGTGCCGGCAATGGCGGGATCGTATTGCACCAGCGTCGCCTTGGGGTACGCGGCCTGGACGGCCTTCCACTGGCGCGCAAGTGTCGGCGAGGTGATGGTCGCCGAGAGGAAGTAGATGCCGGTGCCGTCCTTGGTGCTCGCGACTTTGTCGTGGAGCGCCTGGGCGAACTCGGCCCATTCGCGGTTCTCGCCTTCGAAGGTCACATGCTGTGACCGGTCGGGATCGTAGAGATCGAGCAGCGAACCCTGCGAGAAGACATCGGATGAGCCGTGGTTGTAAGCATGGTCGGGATTGCCATCGACCTTGACGGGGCGGAATTGGTCACTCTTGACCAGCACCGGCACGCCACCGGTGGGCAGCGGATTCACGCTGGCAAAATAGTTCGGCTTGCCGAGTAACAGGTCTTCGGGCGCCTTGACGTAGGGGTAAATCGGCTCGTCGGGCTGCTTGGTACATCCAGCGAGGCCGGCGAGCGCCATGGATGCGCCCATGATCTTGAGGAAGCCGCGGCGTGAAACCGGATCGACCCATTCCTGCGCTGCGCTGGGAAATTCCTTTTCCACGGCAGCCTGAAATTCCGGCGTGTTCTGAAGCTCGTCGATGGAGCGCCAGTATTGCTTGCCCGAAGTAGCCTTGAGCTTGGTGCGCACTTGTTCCAGGGTCATCGGCGATTCGTTTTCAGCAAGACCTGGCCTTGCTTTTTTCATTCTCCACGGAGTTCCCCGTTTGATTCGTTCCTGCATTCATCGGTTCGCTACTCATCGGTGGCAAACCTCGCAGCTGCTCAGTTCGTTGGGAGTGCGAATGTGATATTGCTTCAGAAGAAAATGACCCAGCTGATCCTGGCTGGTGAATTTCTCATAGTGAAGCGCCGCCGGAACCACACCAGCTGGAGCGTCGCTCGCCTGGCCATTCGCGGGCGCATTCGGCAACTGCAACGCCGCCACCTGCGGGCCTTCGCCGGTTGGATCCTTGGTCGTGCAGTTCGCGCTCTGCGCGGTCGGCGTGCCGGTCTTGACATCATTCACTGCGCACCACACTGGACGATCGTCAGCCGGAGCTTCCCACGCCATGTTGTAGATCTGGCTCGTGGGGCGAAGATTCTTCGCCGGATTGCGATGGCAGTTGAGGCACCACTCCATCTGAAGCGTGTTCTGCGCGTACATCAGCGGCATCTGGTCGACGCGGCCATGACAACTTGCACAGCCGAGACCCTTGTTCACATGAATCTCATGGCTGAAGTAGACGTAGTCGGGCAGGTCATGCACCTTGATCCAGGGCAACGACTGGCCTGTGGCCCAGCTATCGCGAACGGGCTGCAGGAGCGCGGCGTTGGTCCAGATCTGCGCGTGGCAGTTCATGCAGGTCTTGGTGGGAGGGATGCCGGCGTAGCTGGATTTTTCAACCGAGGTGTGACAGTACTGGCATTGAAGCCCCAGTCCCGTTACGTGGTGCTTGTGGCTGAATGGAACCGGCTGTTCGGGTCGCTGGCCCTGGCGAGTAACCCATGGGGAGCGCTGCAACTGATCGAGCGTTACTCCAAGTGCAATCACAATCAGACCCGTCAGCACCAGGCTCGCTCGAGCCAAAGCATTGGAGCTGCGGTCAAATATCTGCGCCATGAATGCTTTCCTGCTTGTTGTTCGTTGTCCAGTAGTTTGTGCGCGCAGTGCTGGCGGTCACACAGGTTGTGGTCAGATTTCTCTTTCGGACAAAACCCACCTGAAAGGCGGACGACCCCGAAAGTTCAATATAGCAGCCAGAGCCCTATCTGCAACGCACTCAACAGTTGAGAGAACAAAAAATGTTTATGCCGCCGAATTTTTTGTAATCTCTTGAAAGGGAAATACGTTAGGACGAAACAATATCCGCATAAATCCTCGCGTTTATCGTTTGTCGGTGTACCAGAAAATGGGATGCTCTGCCGCGTAGAATTTCAGGTTCTTCAGTAGCGCCAGGACTTCGTGTCAGCGCCCGCAGGAGCAGTGGCCAGCATATGCTCGACCATCTGCGGCAGCACGCGCTGCGTCCAATCAGCGTTGTTCTGTTGCATCGTGTATTCGGATGGACCGCCGGTGTAGCAGTGCGGCATGCCAGGTCCGTACTGAAATGTCGCATCCGAATGCGGATTGCGCGATTCCTGAAGCTGTTTATCGAGCATGTGAACAGCATTATTGAGGAAATAGGTGTCGCCGTCGCCCACTGCGATGTGCAGCTTGCCTTCGAGCTTCGGACCGAGCGTAGGCCAATCGCGCTTCATGATGGCTGCGAGGTCGTAGTGATCGTGCCAGTAGGCGAGGACGTTCTTGTCGATTGCGCCGGAGATCGGATCGATGATCTGCGCAGGATATCCGTCGTTGCCTGCGGGAGAAAATACCGCCTGCCAGATATCCCATTGCTCGGTGGAGCGGCCGTGCGTGCCAAGCACGTATTCATATGCGAATTCGGCGCCGGCTTCGGCAATGACGCTGCCGTCTGGCTTGCGATCAGCGGCGATAGGCACCTGGCCGAAGTCGCCTTTGCGCACGAAGGCATTAGCGTCGTCGTAGAGGTTGATGTTCTGGTAGGCATGGAAGTCAACTGGATCAGGACAGGCAACGTAGGCGCCGTTGTAGAAGTCCGGATAGAAGACCTGCGTGGCGAGCGCCTCCCATCCGCCCGTAGACCCGCCGTAGGTGGCGCGTGCCCAGCCCTGGCCGATGCCGCGATATTTCTTCTCGATCGCAGGAATCAGTTCGTCGTTGATAGCGGAGCCATAGGGGCCGACGTTCGCGGAATCCACAACGTAGGAGTCGTCGTAATAGGGATTGGCATTCTGCACATAGATGAGAATCACGCGCGGCAAGCGGCCTGATGTCCAGTCCTGAAAGAGACGATAGCCGCTCTGCAGGCGGCGATTCTGCGGACGATTTTGGATCGGGTGGAGTGGCCGTGAACTGCGCGGGGCCGATGCCGGGATGGAAATGATCCTGGTAGACGACGACGGGATATTTCGCTTCGGGGTGCTCGTCGAATCCGTCGGGAAGCAGAACCCAAGCGCCGAGGTACATGTCGCGACCCCAGAAAGCGCTGAGCTTTTCGCTACGGAACCGCTCGAACTTGAGCCATTTTGCCGTGGGCTGCTGCTGTGCAATAACCATCGGATCCTGCGGCGTTCCTTCAATGGGAGGAATGACCTGGTCGAGCGTGAGCTTGATGGCATCCTGCGCCTTGGGATCGAAGTGGATCTTCTGCGGCTTGCTGTAGGGATTGCCGGGCTTCAAGTTCCAGTGCTGACCTTCGCCTTTGTCGGGCGGGAGCCAGACGGTTTTGCCGGATGCTAGATGAAACTGCTCATAGACGTTGAAGACGGCCTGCACGTAATAGTCGCCGGCGTCGAGATCGGCGAGCGAGCGACGCGGATAGCCGAAGGTCTTTGCATCGACGACGAGCGTGCTGCCGGGGGCGAGATTTTCGGCATCCACGCCGAAGCCTTCTGCAGAATCGTAGGTCTCAGAGAGTTGCATGCGCGGCTCGGGCTTGTCGGACTTCGCAAACACAAGAATGAGGTGGCCATTCAGCGGCTTGGTCGAGGGCACCGTGACCTCAATGCGCTGGGCGAGGCAGACGCATGCGGCGCCGGCGAGAAGAAGACATGCAAGGGGAGTCTTTGTCATCTTTGGTTTCGATCCTTGGAAGATGCCGTAAGTCTACAGCGGCGGGGCGATCATGGTCAGGATCACTTGTCGTCAGCCGCAGCGGCGTAGGTTTCGCCGAAGGACTCGTCGGGAGACGAACCGGGCCAGCCAATCATGACCAGAAATACATCGAGGACGAAGAGCGCAATCGCGATGTCGTTGAACAACATTGCCTGGGGAATGTCGGGCCAGAGCTGATTGGCGGCCCAGAAGAGGAAGGCAATTGCGAGCAAGGCAGCCTTGACGACTTCCAAGGGTGCAGGGCGGTGTGCGGCCTGGTAGGCAAGATATGCGAAGGCGATCATGGCAAGTGGAAATGCGCCGAGAACATCGTGGGCGCGAAGCGGGAAGATGCGCGGAACGGCGTCCCAGGCAAGTAAGACTCCGACGCTGGCGAGTGAGATAAGGCCGAGAACTACGGGGAGGGCTCGATGGGCCCGATCAAGGCGGATGTACATACGCAATTATGGTCCGCCACTCAAAAAGACCGCATAAGGGTGCGGTGCGAAAGGGTTAGTACCTGTTCGAAAGGCCCTAGTGCGGCGATTGAATGCTTTAGAATTCTGTCAAGCATTTCAACCGGTTGCCACCAGCCATACAATCATTTTTCTTTGTTTCGGGACGCGCGTCCCAACTCTGTATCTACATCAACCGGAGAGTGCCCCGGAGTCTCCTGTACTGGGATTGCGGACAGGAAGAACTGAAAGGAAAGGGCCATGAAATACGCCGGACTGCTGGTGATGCCAGCAGGATTCTTTCTTTCGATCGCGGCAATCCTCTTGTTTCCTGACTCAGCGCAGCGGACTGCGTTTGTACTGTGCGGACTCGCCGTTGAGGCGATGGGCGTGGTGGTTGCAGTGCGGGGCCACATGCAGTTGCGGAGCGAAAACCGATGACTCCGCTGGCGCCGATGCCCTTTCCTGAAACTTCGTTCGCACTCACGCTGGCACTTCTGCTGCTGGCTCCGCTGGCCATCGCGGGCGTGGCGCTCATCAACACGGGCCTGGGCCGTTCGCGGTCGGCGGCGCAGTCGCTGCTGGGCAGCCTTGTCGTGATTTCCACGGCGGTGATTGCATTTGCGCTGGTGGGGTCGGCCTTTGCTGCGGGGACCAGCGGCGATCATGTTTTTCATCTTGCGGGCAAAGCGTGGAACTGGGCTGGTGCAGGACCGCTGTTTCTGAGTGGATTCGGCGCGGCTGGGGCTCGCGCTCAACTCGCTGTCCTGTGTGAATTGCTTTCCGTCGCTCTCGTCGTTTTGATTCCATGGGGATCGGGAGCAGATCGACTGCGGCTTCCGGCGGGAGCGGCGATTGCAGCGATCTTTGGGGCACTGGTGTTTCCGTTGGTTGCGCATTGGACGTGGGGCGGCGGATGGCTGGCGCAACTCGGCGCGAACTTCTCACTGGGAGCAGGATTTCTCGATGGAGGCGGCGCGGCGGCGATCCATGCGCTGGGCGGGGTCTCAGCTCTCGCGGTCGTCTGGATCGCGGGTCCGCGCAAGGGCAAGTTTCCGCGCGAAGGGCTTGTCGACAGCGATGCCGGGGCATAACGTGGTCTACGTGCTCCTCGGCTGCCTGATCGCGCTGGTAGGCTGGCTGGCGTGGAATATGGCGGGATCGCTGCTGTGGCTTAATGCCGCGCCGGCTACGCTCGCGGTCACCGCTGTGAATACGCTGTTGTCGGCGGCAGCGGCGCTGGTGGCTACGTTCTCTGTGACGCGGATCCGGTTTGGCAAACCTGACGCAAGCCTGTGCGCGAATGGATGGCTCGCGGGGCTGGTGACGTCGAGCGCCTGCGCGGGAGTGGTATCGCCGTTGGCTGCGTTGTTCACCGGGCTGGTTGCGGGCATTGTCACGCCTCTGCTGGTGGAGTTGTTTGAGTTGGCTCTGTCAATTGACGATCCTTCGGGGGCCATCAGCGTTCATGGCGTCGCGGGATTGTGGGGGCTGGCGGCAGCGGGGATTTTCGCACCGCAGGCAGGCCAGTTCGTGGCGCAACTGATAGGGGTATCGACGCTGCTGGGGCTGATGCTGCCGGTGGTTTACCTGGTCTTCTGGCTGATGAATCGTGTGCTTGTGTTCCGCGTGGATCCTGACGGAGAGCGCATTGGGATGGACCTGCACGAGCTCGGCGGCAATGCCTATCCGGAGTTCGTGGTGCATCGGGACGAGTCGTACCGGTAGGATCGCGCTTTTAAGCGCCTCGGGCGGCACGGACCCATTTACGCAATCAGTTCTTGCGCGTTTCTTCCACGAAAGTGCCTTCGCCGGATTGCATGTCTCCTGTAATCTAGGGCTGAGACCACCACTGCATGGGATTGTTGACGCATCTCTTCTACCCCTGGGGCCTGCTGCTCCAGGCTGGGGCGATTATTCATTTCATTCGCCGCCGGCCTGACACGTATTGGCTCTACATCATCCTTTTTCTCGGGCCAATCGGCGCGATCGTCTACCTGTTCGCCGAAGTTTTCCCGGACGCAGGGCTGCTGAATCAGTCGTTCAAGGGCATCTCACGCCGCAAGCGCATCGCCGCGCTGGAACTCACGATCCGCGACAACCCCTCTGCCGGCAATTACGAAGAGCTCGGCGAACTCTGCATGGATGATGGGCAGTTGCAGCGGGCGCGCGAGGCTTTCGACAAGGCCATCGCCGCGCGCTTGAATACGCTGGATTGCTTCTATCGGCGGGGAGTATGCGCCGATTCTGCTGGGCGATGCGGTGGGAGCGTTGCCAGACCTGGAAAAAGTTGTCGCCAGAGAGCCGAACTATGATTTCCACCGTGCACCGGCTTTGCTGGCCCACGCCTACGCGCTAACGGGAGAGAAAGAAAAGGCGGAGCAGCTATTCCGCCGCGTGACCGTAGTTTCCACCTCATCGGAGACGTATCTGAATTTTGCCGACCTGCTCGCGTCTGAGGGCAAAAACGGTGAAGCGCGGCAGTGGGCGCAGAAGGTGCTGGACAAGGAACCGACGATGCCGCGTTACCTGCGACGTCGCGAGCGGCCTTGGTCGCGGCGGGCACGGAAGATCCTGAAGCGTCTGCCGCCGTGAAAGAAACAGGAATAGTGACTGGAGCTGGTTCTCATGAGCTATTTTTTCGCCATTAGCAGCATCAGCACGAATAGGACCACCGGAACAAGGGCCAGGCCTGCGTAGAGCAGGACCTTCTTGTCTATCTTGCGTCCCGCCAGCTTTACGGGCCTTTCGCCGCGGGGTTCTATGCCTACCTGCTCCTGGTGTTCAAGGTCCCACATCATCTCGCTGGCGGTGGCGTAACGGTGGCGCGGTTCCCGTTCGAGGGCGCGGTAGAGTATCTCTTCAAGTTCAGGCGAGATTTCGGGATTCAGTTCGCGCGGGGGCTTCACGTCATTCAGAACACGCTCGTTCATCACGGCCAGCGGATTGGGCCCTACGAACGGCACGCGGCCGGTGAGCATCTCGTAGAGCATGATGCCGACGGCATAGATGTCGCTACGCTGGTCGCCGCGGGCTCCTTTCACCTGTTCCGGAGAGATGTAGTCGGGCGTGCCCAGAAGCGATGTGACATTTACGAAGGTGAGGCGGCGCGCGTCTTCCTTCATCGCGATGCCGAAGTCGATCAGTTTGACCTGGTCGTCTTCGCCGACCATGACATTCTCGGGCTTCAGATCGCGATGGACAATGCCGCGCTTGTGCATGTAATCGAGCGCATCGCAAATACCGAGCGTGATCTTTACGGCGCGATCGGTGGGCAGTTTTTTCTCTTCGTTCAAAATGGTGCGCAGCAGGCGTCCTTCGACCCACTCGATGACCATGTAGAGGTGGCTGCGCTCTTCGTCGTTAAAGGTCTTCACTACGCCGGGATGATCGAGCGATTGCCCGATCTCCTGCTCGCGCTTGAAGCGCTCGAGAAGAACCGGGTCCGCTTCCATCTCCGCAAGCGGCACCTTGATGGCCACCTGCCCGCCTGAATGCAGGTCGGTCGCTCTGTAGAGCACCGACATTCCGGAATGAGCGACGGCCGCTTCGATGCGGTAGTGGTCGAGAGTATCTCCGGACTCGTAGGTGGTCATCGGCGGCTGGTTGGATCGGTCCTTCTGATTCTTTCATGCCGTGGTACAAGAAATTCGTAAGGAATTCCGACGATTGTTCAACGCCGAGAACCTCCTCGCAGGCTCTATGATGTTTGGAGCCTATGCATCGCATCCTGAGACTGTTCGCGGCTTGCCTCTGCCTTGCATGGGGGTTGGCGCCCCCCCTGCTGCGTGCCGCGTCGGGGTCGAAGGAGTCTCACAGGCATCCGCCGCAGGAGACAGGATTTCTCAATCGCTGGATCCAGATGGGCGCGGCCTCGTATCGCTACCAGGTCTATGTCCCGGAAGAGTGGCGCCGCGACGATCACAAGCTCTGGCCGATCATTCTGTCTTTGCATGGGCGCGGCGAGCGCGGTTCAGAAGGCATGTGGCAGACGCAGATTGGCTTGCCTGAAGCTATTCGCGATCACCCGGAACGGTGGCCGTTTATCGTGGTGATGCCGCAGTGTGCAATCGACCGCTACTGGACTGATCGCGACATGCTTGCCATGGCGATGTCGACACTTGACCAGGAGACAGCGGAGTTTCACGGCGATCCGAGTCGCACTTATCTCTCCGGGCTTTCAATGGGCGGATACGGCGCGTGGGAGTTGGCGGGGCAGAACCCGAAGCGTTGGGCTGCGATTGCAATTGCGGCGGGTGGCATCTTTTGGAGCTATGCGCCAGAGCGCTGGCTGCAGGCATCGACGCTGCCCGGCGAATATGCACAGGCGGTGGGCCGTACCCCAGTCTGGCTCTTTCACGGAGCCGAAGACAACGTAGTGGCGCCGCGGCAGGATGAGTTGCTGTACACAGCGCTGAAGACGGCAGGGGGGCATGTTCGACTTTGGGTTTACCAGGGGCTGAAGCATGATTGCTGGACGCGCGCCTTCAACGAACCAGAGCTGCCCCGTTGGCTGTTGTTGCATCGCCGCGAGACACAGGAGCCGCCTCCGTTTGCCGAGCGCGTCTCGATCCCGTTGCACCCGCCGGCGCTGAAGCTCACGCCGGCCCAGCTGGATAGCTTTGCGGGCGAATATGTCGATAAACGGGGATTGGTGGTGGTCACACTCTTTCGCCAGGGAGATCTGCTCTACCAGAAGAATCATTATGGCGAGATTGCCGAGTTGGCAGGGGAGTCAAATTCGGTCCTGTTCTACCCGAATGGAAGCAGTCTGACGCGAATTGTGGTGGAGCGAGATCCGCAAGGCCGCGTCAGCGCGCTGGTGCTCCATGACGATCGCCACGACGAGCGCTGGGAACGAATTCGCCCGCCGTTGCGTACCCATACCCAGCCGGAGTAGGAAGTTCTGACCTGGATTGCGTGGGTTCCGGGGACTAGAATCGCGTCAAGACAAAGGAGGTACAGCATGTTTTGCAGCGGATGTGGTCAGGCTCTTGCGCAGGGGCAAACGGTTTGTCCCCAATGCGGACGCCCGGTAGCCGCGGCGCCTCCACCGGCAGTGCCTAACCTCGCGTTTGAGGTGGCCAACTACGCCAACCGTGTGCGGGCACTCAGCACGGTGTGGTTCATTTATGGCGCTGTTTCGCTTGTGCTGGGCATTGTGGGCCTGGCGTTTGCCAATTCCTTTCTCAATGGCGGGGGCTTCTGGATGCACGGCCCGTGGGCACATGGCAACTTCCCCTTTGGACCCGGCTTCGGTCCGGCGATTATTCATTTTGCCTGGATTATGCTGGTGCTACGATCCGGCCTGGCGTTTGTGGCTGGGTGGGGACTGATGGAGCGTGCTCCATGGGGTCGCGTCGTGGCGATTGTTGCCGCTTTCCTGAGCATTCTCAAAATTCCGCTGGGTACCGCGCTTGCGATCTGGACGCTGGTAACCCTGCTCGGATATAGGAATACGTCGCTTTACGACCAGCTCTAGAGATGCAAGAGCAGCGACGGCTCAGCGAGTCTCCGCTGAAAGTGCGCTCACTTCCCTGCCCGCACCCATCAACAGGAGCGAGCGCTGCGCAAAAGGCGAGTATACAAGCAGGGCCATGCACGCCAATGCCGACCCGGTGTTGATGTGGTGCAGAAGAAGAAACGGCGAGAGCGACCACAGCACATCGGCAATGAGTAGCCAGGGCCACATCTTCAAAAACTTGCCGCGCACGCCGGGCGCGCGAAAGAGCACCGCGCACAGTACGAATGCGCGGACGGGGATCAGGATCACGGCGGTACCGATGAGGGCATCAAAAACAAGCGTCGCGCTTGCAAGTGGCGAGAGAAGCTCCTCGATCTCCGCAAGGTTAATGAGTGCACCTACATAGAAGCCCACGTACATTAGTTGCATCAGAATGAAGAGCAATTGCACGACCGTGTGCGGGGTCTTCGGTAGCTCTTCGGGCGAGGCGAGAATTTTCCTGTTGCCAACGAATTGAGATTCCAACGGTGCTGATGATGATTCCGGCGGGGAAGCAAATCCCGAGTTCGGCATAACGTTGTCACCGATAGCTTCAACAGGAGCCACGAAGCGGTATCCGCGGCGGGCCAGTGTCTCTACGAACCGAGGGCTGTTGGCGGTGTCGCCGAGGGCTTCGCGGATGCGATTGACGGCTGAGTTGACGCCGTGGTCGTAGTCGACAAAGGTTCCGTCGGACCACAAGGCGCGGGAGATCTCTTCCCGGGTCAACACCTCACCGGGACGTTCGAGCAGCATAAGCAGAACCTGGAAAGGCTGCGCGTTGAGCTTGATGCGAATTCCCTGCCGGCGCAGGTCGCCGGTCGAGGCATCCGCCTCGAAGACTCCGAAGCGATAGCGCCGCACTGGCTCGGATCCTGTCATTGTTTTCCCCAGTTTATCCGATTGCGGCGTTCTGCTGATGCTCGAAGGATTTGGATAACTCGGAGCAAACGCAATTCCTGCAGTGATTTGCGCCGTGAGGATCATTGGTGGTCGAAGTGACACACAATGCATTGATTGCTGGAATGAGGTTTGGCAAGTTTGTAGGCATGCAGAGCCGAATCTCAATCGAGCGAAGGACGTTACCGGCGGGCAGAGTCTTCGCTTCAGTGCTGGGTTTATTCGCGTGCGTCTCCGGGTGGGGTGAGGCACCGGCTGCGGCTGCACGCAAATTCAATGACTATGTCGGCAAGGTGGAGGCGCGGTTGGCGAAGCAGCATCGGTCCACCGACGGCTTCCTGGCTGCGGTTGGATCCAGCGCACAAACGAACGAACGTCCGAGACGTGGGGAGTTGGTTATTGAGCGGCTTGCTCCGGAAGACCCGGCGGGCCTGCCTGGAGCACTGCTTCATCACTGGCGGGGAACGGCGTTTGTCCGCGGAGCGACGGCGCCTAATTTCGAGCGGCTGATGAAGAACTTCGGCGACTATCCGCGGCTATTCGCGCCACAGGTGCTGCAGGCACGGATTCTTTCGCCACGCGGTGGACACGTTCCGGACCATTTCATCGCGATGATGCGTGTGCGCCAGCATCACGTGATCACGGTGGTGATGGATACGGCTTATGACATTTCGTACGAACGGCTGGACGCGCAGCGCGGGTACATCATGTCGCGAAGCACGCGCATCTCGGAGATTGGCTTGGCAGGCACGCCGCAAGAGCACGCGCTGAGCGAAAGCGAGGAGCACGGGTTTCTTTGGCGCATGAATACCTATTGGAGCTACGAGGAGCGCGATGGCGGGCTGTACATGCAGGTCGAGTCGATTTCGTTGACGCGCGCGATTCCAACTGGGCTCGCCTGGGCTGTGCGGCCTTATGTGGAGAGCGTGCCGAGAGAATCGCTGGAGTTTACGTTGAGGGCGGTTTGCAACGCACTGAAGAAATAACAGAGGAGATGTAGATGAATTCGACTTTTTTGGCAACAGCAGAAATCGAGGGGTTTGCATCCGCGCGTCGTATTAATCGGTCCCTTACCGCAGACGCAGAAAAGCGGCTGCTGACTTGGATGGCGGAGCGCGCACCGCGATGGGTAACGTCGGATCGACTCACTGCCTTGGGTTTCATTGCGCAGATCGGCGCTGGAGTGTGTTACGCACTTTCACGCTACAACGAATCCGGACTGTTCGGAGTTATCGTCTGCGTGATTCTCAACTGGTTTGGCGACAGCATGGATGGAACGCTGGCACGCGTGCGCAATCAGCAGCGGCCGCGTTATGGGTTCTATGTCGATCATATGGTGGATATTCTCGGCGCGACGGCGCTGATGTGTGGGCTTGGACTTTCAGGGTTTGTGCACTGGCTGGTGGCGATCGCGATGCTCGTCGCGTTTCTGCTGCTGTCGGCGGAAAGCTATCTCGCCACTTACACGCTTTCCTGCTTTCAGATGTCGCAGGGAATCTTCGGGCCAACGGAGATTCGAATTCTGCTGATCATGGGGAGCCTGGCGCTGCTCCGCAGCCCTTATGCGACTGTGATGGGGCACCGGATGCTGCTGTTCGATGTGGGCGGTGTCATTGCAGCCACAGCAATGTTTGCGATGGCGATCGCAGTGGCCGCACGGCACACGGCTCAGCTTTACCGAGAGGAGCCGCTGCCGTGAACACATTCGCTCGCTGGAGCAAATTCAATTTAGTTGGCGCGCTCGGCATGGTCGTGCAACTCTCCGCGCTAGCCGCGATCAACAGGCTGGCTCCCGGTCATTATCTCTTCGCAACTATGGCGGCCATCGAACTCACGCTCTTGCATAACTTCGTGTGGCATCTGCACTACACGTGGTTCGATCGTCGTGACAACTTAAGGATCGGCACACAATGCATCCGCTTTCATCTCTCGAACGGAATGGTGTCGATGATCGGCAACCTGATCCTGATGCGAGTACTTGTCCATAGCGCGCGCATTCCGTTGCTCGCCTCGAACAGCATCGCGATCCTGAGCTGCTCCATTGTCAATTTCATTCTTGGAAGTACGTGGACTTTCCCTATCAGGGAATGGCCCACGTAGGCGGGACTTTCGGACGTCTTACTCCGTGCGCAATGCCTTCAGCGGATCGACGCTCGCGGCACGGCTTGCGGGGGTCGCGCTTGCGACCAGGGCCACGATTGTTACTCCAGCGACGGCCAGCACATAGGTGAGCGCATCGAGCGGCTTCACGCCGTAGAGCGATGACGTTAGAGCGCGGCCGACGAGCATTGCCAGCGGGATGCCGAGCACCACGCCAATCGCAGTCAGGCGAAGGCTGTCTCGCAGGATCATCCACACTACCTGCGAGCGACCTGCACCCATTGCCATGCGGACGCCGATTTCTGCCGTGCGGCGGTTGACACGATACGACAGCGTTCCGTAGAGGCCGGTCGCGACAAGAACCACCGCCAGCAGGCCGAAGAACTCTGCCAGACGCGCGAACATGAGTTGGCTTGAGATAGTCGTGTCGTATTGTGCGCGCTGCGTCATGGGCTTTATCAACGGCAAATTTGGATCGAGCTGCTGCACAACCTTTTGCGCAGACGGCAGAATGGCGAGTGGCGCGCCTTTCACGCGCATTTCCACGTGCATCTCACCGATGTAGGGAATCTGCGCATACATATACCACGCCATCGGGATCGGATCTTCATCGATGCTGCGATATTTGTGATCTTTCACCACGCCGACAATCGTCATGGTGTAACGTCCATCGTCGGTTCCAATATTGTGGCCCAAGGGATTCTGATTGGGCAGGAAACGCTTCGCAAATTCCTCGTTGATGATGCCCACGTGAGGCGAACTTGCCGTATCGGAATCGGCAAAATCGCGGCCAGCAAGGATAGGCACACCGAGGGTAGTGAAAAAGTCCGGTCCCACTACGTTGCTTCGCACGGTACGCGAGCTACCATTCGCTACGTCGGGCAGGCGGCCGTCGACCATCATGGCGCTGTTGTCGGACCACCAGGATCCGATGCGCTCACCCATGATGGTGACCGACTCAACGCCGGGCAGCACGCGGAGCTTGCTCATCAGGTTCTGATAGAAAACGACGCCGGCGGGAATAGACGGAATGTCGGGCTTTACGCCGAAGACAACGAGGCCATCGACGCGCATTCCGAGGGGAGTGTTTTCGAGATTGCGCAGCGTGCGAATCAGCAGGCCCGCGCCCACCAGCAACACCACGCACATGGCCATCTGCAGCGCAACAATGATTTTGCCGGTGCGGGATTTGCCCGCATCAACATTCGACGTCGCCGCTGACGTTTTCAGGGCCAGTTCTGCGCCGCCGGCAAGAGCTACCCGCATGGGAGCCAAACCAAACAACAGAGCCGCGAGCGCCAGGACTCCCAGGGTGAACAGCAGCACGGTGCGATCGGGAGCAAGGCTAGATTCGATCTGTGCCCAATTTGCGAGCAGGCGCGAGGCCATCAGCGCAAAGACCCATGCCAGCGCGCCGCCTACGGTCACCAGAATCAAACTCTCGGTGAGAAGTTGGCGAAAAAGCTCGCCTCGACCGGCGCCCAGCGCCTGACGCAGGGAGAACTCGCGCTGACGCGCTGCGTTTCGCGCCGCGAGGAGCATGGCCACGTTCGCGAGTGCGATCAGCAAGACAAGTCCAACCATCGCCATGAGGATGCGCAGCGGATTGCCGTACTGCTGGTCATAGCCGGGAAAACTTTTGGCTTCGGTAAAGCTCAGCACGGGCGGCTTTTCGCCTTCCATCGGCGAGCCCAGCCCGATACGAGCAGCGGACTGGAAGACTGGCTGGAGTTGAGCAATGGCCTGGGATTTGCTGCCGCCGGGCGCGAGGCGCCCAATCAATCTCAGACACCACCACGTGGAGTTTGCGATGTAGAGTTTGCCGTCTTCGGGAGGATTTCCCCATGCATTCAGTTCGCGACGATTCTGCAGGGGAATCCAGAAGTCGGTTGAGCCACCGGCGTCCAGGCCCTCGAATCCCTGGGCCGAGACTCCGACGATCGTCATGGGAACGCCATTCACGTAGAGCGTCTGCCCGAGGACAGCGGGGTCCCGTGCAAATCGGCGAGTCCAGTAGTTGTAGCTTATGACCGCGAGCGGCGCGTGGTCGGCTTCATCCTTTTCAGTGAATCCACGACCGAGCGGCAGGTTCACACCGAGGCCAGAAAAGAATGTGCCGCTGACCATGTCGCCTTCGGCTTCTTCGGGCTGCGAACCAGAGCGCACTGCGACTTTGCTGTTCGAAAGTGGCACGAAGGCAATGAGGGGCGAGATTGCTTTAGTTTGCTTGCGCAAAGCGTCGTAGACGGGATAGGACATCGTCTCGTTGGTATCGACTGTGCCTGTTCCGCGGGGCGCGTCGGAGGTCCTGAGGTAGACGAGGCTCTGGGGATCAGCCACCGGCAGCGACTTCAACAGAACCGCATTCATGACGCTGAAGACCGCCGTGTTGGCGCCCACGCCGAGGGCTATGGTCAGAATCGCGGTAAGCGCGAAGCCGGGGCTCTTCAAGAGTGAACGCACGCCAAAGCGGAGATGGCTTACGAGCTTGTCGAGGCTTTGCCAGCGGCCCTTGAGATGAAAGCGCTCCCTCGCTGTGCCGACATTGCCAAACTCAACGCGGGCACGGCGGTGGGCTTCTTCCTCGCTCAGACCTTCGCCGCGCAGTTCGTCTGCCTCGAGGTCGAGGTGGGCCTTGATCTCTTCGGCAAAATCTTCAGCAGTTCGTTTAGGCTTGAACATCGCTTATGCCTCCTCGCCCTGCGGTTCGGTTCCCGGCTCAAGAATCAAACCCATCGCACGGGTCAGTCGGTTCCATTGCGAAGTCTTTTCGAGCAGTTCCGAACGACCCTTTGCGGTTAGCGAGTAAAAGCGGGCCTTGCGGTTGTTATCGCTGGTACCCCACTTGGCCTGGATCAGTTTCTTGTCTTCAAGCCGCTGCAACGCGAGATAGAGCGAGCCGTGGTCAACGAATAAGACCTCCTCGGACTGGCGCTGGATGGAGCGCGCAACTCCCTGTCCGTGACAGGGGCCAAGGATAAGGGTTTTGAGGATCAGCAGATCGAGAGTGCCCTGGAGGAGGGCAATACGGTCGTCGTTGTTCTCTTGGGTAGGCATTCGACCTGAGTATGAGTCCGCTTCGGGTCGGATGTCAACCCGAGCGATTGAGATTGGTCGAAACTCTTTAGGTTCAGTGAGGCGATACAGACCGTGCAAGTCCGGCGGGAATCGGCTTTGCAGCCGGAGGTGGGGGAGTCTTCGGAGGCGTGGGCACCTGTGGCGTCTGTATCCGCGGCGCAGGAGACGGCGATGGATGCGGCGCAGGAGTCAGAGAGGGACTTGAACCCATCGGACGAATGACTTTGGCTTGCTCCAACGGCGGCTGCTCCGTATCGCCCGGGAACTGCTCATCGTCCTTGCCTGCGATGGCGACCTTCATGATCTCCATCCAGATGGGCAGGGCGGCGCGCGCTCCGGTCTCTTTTTCGCCGAGAGACTGGCGGCTGTCATAGCCGACCCAGACGCCGCAGGTGACGGAGGGAGAGAAGCCCATGAACCACGCATCGGTGAAGTCGCTGGTGGTCCCGGTCTTGCCGCCCAGCGGGTGATTCATCTGCGCGACTGCTGCGCCGGTGCCATGCGCTGTGACGGCGCGGAAGAGCGTCATCATGGTGCGCGCAGTCTGCTGGCTGATGATCTCGTCGACGGCGGGCGCATCTTCCCAGAGCGTGATGCCGTCAGCGTTGGTGACTTTCCTGATCAGGCGGGGCTTCACGCGGATACCGTCATTGGGGAAGACGGAGTACGAAGTGACCTGTTCCTGGAGAGTGATTTCCGCCGCGCCAAGAGCGATGGGAAGGTAAGCAGGAATATCGGATGAGACGCCGAAGCGGTGCGCCATATCGATGACCTTGTGGATGCCGACGCGCGCGGCGAGTTTCACCGCAGGAATGTTGCGCGACTCGGCAAAGGCGTTGGTCAGGGTCATCGCGCCCTTGTAGTCGTTCTCATAGTTATGCGGAGAGTAGCTGCCGAAAGTGACCGGCGCGTCAACGATAATGTCGTCGGGCTTGGCGCCTTCTTCTACCGCGGTGGTGTAGACGTAGGGTTTGAAACTGGAGCCCGTTTGCCGTTCAGCCTGCGTGGAGCGGTTGAACTCGGACAGGGCGTAGTCGCGGCCTCCGACCATCGCAAGTACGTCGCCGGTGGTGTTATCCATGGCGAAGACGGCTCCCTGCGTCCCGGAATCCTGCTCGAGGGTGGCACGTTTCGCACCGCCTTCGGTGCTGTCGGCGAGATGAAGATAGATGACGTCGCCGGGCGTGACGAGCGCGTTGCCGTAGCGCTGGCCGGTCCAGGCCCAGTCTTCGGGAAGCAGGACAAGCTCGTTGCTTCCGACGCGAGCACGAATGCTGAGTGGCAACGCCTGCGTCACGAGTGCATGTACATAGTCGCCGGGGTGCGATGCCGTGGCCCAGTCGGGATGCTTGTAGTCCTCAAGCGCGCCGCCGTCGGCGAGCACATTCTCGACCTTGCCCTTCCAGCCGTGGCGGCGCTCGTAGGCAGCCAATCCGTCGGCGAGGGCCTTGTTGGCGGTCTTCTGCAGATCGAGATCGAGCGTGGTGTCGACGCGGAGACCGGCCTCGTGCACCTGCTCGGCGCCGAATTTCTTTTCAAGCTCGCGACGAACTTCTTCCTGAAACCAAGGAGCGACCGACATCTCGGGCTGATTGACATGAAGGCCCAGCGGCGAGCGCCGGGCCTGCTCGGCCTGCTGGTGCGTGATCACGCCGTCCGACTCCATCTCACTGAGGACGAGATTGCGGCGGCGCAGAGCCTTCTCAGGATTGATGAGTGGCGAGTAGGCGACGGGGCCCTTGGGCAGACCGGCGAGCAGCGCTGCCTCGGTAACGTTGAGATCTTTGGCGTGCTTGCTGAAGTAAAACTCGGATGCGGCCTCGAAGCCGTACATGCCGCTGCCGAGATAAATCTGGTTGCCGTAGAGCGTGAAGATCTGCTCCTTGGTGAAAGCGCGCTCGATCTGGATGGCGAGATAGGCTTCCTGCGCCTTGCGGGCTGCTGTGCGATCGGCGGAGAGGAAAAGGTTCCGCGCCAACTGCATGGTCAGCGTTGACGCTCCCTGGGCTCGGCCGTGGGAGCGGAGATCGTGCCAGAGGGCACCTACGATGCGGAAGACGTTAATGCCCCAGTGGGAATCGAAGTTCTTGTCTTCGATGGAGATGACGGCCTGACGGAGAACCGGCGCAAAATCGTCGTAATTGACGACGATGCGTCTTTCGAGAGCAAAGGAGCCGATGATGCGGCCTTTGCAGTCGTAGAGGTCGGTCATCGTCGATGGCCGGTAGCGCTCGAGGTCGTTGATTTGTGGCAGATTGACTGAGAAAACCAGGGTGAGGCCAGCCAGCGAACCAGTGACAACGGCGAGAAGCAGGAGCACCGCGAAGGCGACTTTACCGGCAACCTTGCGACGACGAAACAAGGGTGGTGGAACCGGCTCAGGGCGCAGCCGATGGGTCCGGCCAAGTCCGCGCGTTTCACTCGTTTGTGCAGGAGGGGCAGCCAAGAAACAAGCCTCTTTGGCATTCCTTTTGCTTCAGCTACCAGGAGCTGAACAGGATGCCCTGTTCCAAGGCTAGCACGCTTGCAGATTGACCGTCGGCGTGGTTAGAAAACTGCGAACCACGCCGTATAAGGCCGCGAATTGCATCGCAAATTAGCTGTTTTTGGACTTTAGAAGTTCGAGTGCCTTATTCAATGGCTCATCGCCCTTGTTTGGCTGCGGATTCTCGTCGGCATCCACTTCGTCTTCGGCAGCTTGGCCGACAATGACTGTGGGCGCGACTGCTTCGTCCTGGATCTTCTTGCCGTCCGGCCCCTGGAACTTTGCCACGGTCAGCAGCAGAGCCGAGCCGTCGGGCAGCTCAATGGTCTTCTGCACGGAGCCTTCGCCGAAGGTGCGCTCCCCAACAACGTCACCGCGTTTTGAGCCTTCGATCGCGTCGGCCACAAGTTCAGCCGCGCCATAGGTGCCGCGGTTGACGAGCACCGCAACCGGAGCGCTGGTGAGGAATTTTGACGGATCGGCGGTAAAGGTCTGACGCGGAAACCTCTGACCCTCAAGCACCGCCAGGGTGCCTTGGTTGATGAAGAAATTCGCCACACGCAGTCCCTGATCGGGGTCGCCTTCGGAGTTGTCGCGGAGGTCGAGGAGAATCTTGCGTGACTTGCCGGCGGTCTTGATTTTGGCGGCGATTTCGTCCACGCGGGGCGCAGTTAGCGCACCGGGCTTCAGATAGAGGATGCTCGCATTCTCATACTGCTGTTCGCGAAGCACGGGCGCAGGGGTGATGGTGCGCGTGAGCGTGACTTTGTCCGGATCTGGCTTGCGCGGGCGAACCACCGAGAGCGTCACAGTGCTACCAGTTTTGCCTTCAAGCATGAGGCGGATGACAGCCAGGGAGAGTTCGCGCGTTGACGTGTCGCCGATGGATTCAATCACATCGCCATCCGCGAGATGTTCTCGATCGGCGGGGGAACCGGGAACGACGCTGACGATGGTCGCATAGCCGTAGCGCTTTGAAACTGTGAGGCCAACCTGGGCAACGCCGCTGGTGGGCCGGTCCTTGTAGATCTTGTACTCGGTGGGCGTTAGAAAGCTCGAGTCGGAATCGAGGGACTCAAGCAGACCGTGCAGAGCGCCGGTGGTGACCCGGTCGATGTTGGGGTCGGTGACGTAGTCGCTTTGGATTCTCTTGAGGACCTCGGCGTAGACGTGCATCTGGCGGTAGGCGCCATCCTGCTCGCCGCCTGCGTGAACGCCAAACATGCCAAACTCACCCAGCGCGAAGCCGAGGCCGAGGGCAGCGAAAATGGTTGCAGCTAGAACGAAGGTCAGTCTCTGAAAGAATCGGGACACACACACCACCGGTAGGGCCTCTGAGGGGAAGCAGGCCGTTACTCTTTAGACGCAATGATACCGCAAGGGGTGAAGAGAAAAACCGGGCCGGAGCGACGGGGCAGTACGGATGGTTCGCCCTGCGGGTTATGCCTCATTTCAATCGGTCAGGGAAACAGTTACTCACTGGCAACCGATTCGCCAGCTGAGATACGTTCCAGTTCCGCTGCGACGCGCTCGAGTTCTTCGACGATGCGGTTGGTTCCTGCTGATTTGAAAACGCTTAGCAGACCATGAAAGTACCAGAGTTGTTCTTTGCGTCTTCGCTTGAAGCGGTCCCAGACTTTGGGTCCGAGATGACGGTAATCATCCAGGATGGTGCGGGCATTGTAGAGCTTGTCGGCTGCGGAGATGAGCTGAGTCTCCGGCGACTCGGTAGGGAGGCGTTTGAGGTAGGCCTCTTTGCGCTCGTCCCAGCTTTGCTTCTGGCCGCCCTCCTCTTCAAAGCTGTCGGAAAGGCCCTCCACCATGCCCGCAACGTCTTCCCCGAAGTTGCAGTGGATATCTTCAAGTCGCGCAAGGCCGCCATGGTCCTCGACAGCATCGTGCAAAAGCGCCGCGATGATCATGTCTTCCGTCACGTGAAAAGGCACATGGCCGGTTTCGCCCATCACCAGCGAGGCAACTCCCAGCAGATGTGCCATGTAGGGGATTTCCGTGCCCTTGCGGAGTTCGATGTGCAGGATGCGAGCGTAATCGACCGCGCGGGTGAATTTGTCAGTAAGGAGAAGCGGCTGATTTTTCATTGGATCGCCTTTCTGCAGTGCTGGCTGAGGGGTCGGTACACTGCCACGCTCGTGGCCGGAAGGTCCGTCGGAACTGGCAGATTGGAGAGGATTCTGGTGGCGGGAGGCGGGATCGAACCGCCGACCTACGGGTTATGAAAACGTCCACAAGTAATATTATCAACTACTTAGACGACGCCACAAGACGCCCAAATACGCTGAAATACGTGTAAGACCGCCCAATCAAGGGTGCGAATCACGGGTGGAGAAGAACCATCTTTATTTCCGCTTGTACTCGCAGTCCTCGCAGCGGAAGTTCGCTCGGCACGGCTTGCATCTACCGGGATCATGACGAAACTTAGGAGCCGATCCTCGCGTCCTTTTGGCCCTGCCCTTTAGCGGTAGAGTGAGCGGCATCCCATCGCGTGGAGAAAGGACTCGGTACAGTCATCAATCAGTGCACGACCAATTGAACGCAGGGGCCTCAATGTGCGGAGTCCCCTCTTTTATGCCACGTTGCAAGCTTCGTAAATGGACGGTTATCTGAGTCTCAACGACGCACCTTAACCGGATCTAGGCCGACACAGAGGTCACTGTTTAGCGAGGAGGATTCGCATCTGAGTCTCGTAGTCTTCGACGTGCTCCCCTACCGCAAAAGCCATGCCAGCTGGATTTGTAACCGTCTGGACAACATCCGCAGCTGAACCGGTCCCCTTTGTGTCGCCTGTGATCGCTCCAGCGGCGTAGGTGACTGTCGCAACGGCGCCACCAGTCGCGGTGATTGTTGCGGCCGCAGTTGCAAGACCTGCCACTGCCGCTCCGCCAAGAGTAGCTGGAACAGATACGGGAGCAGTTGCAACGATTGCAACCACAGCACCCGCAGTTGCAACTCCGGTGACAGTCGCTTTGACTGCCGACATTGTTCTTGGATGGTCCGCGGCCCATTTCCGAGCTTCTTGCACCTTTTGCTTTGCCCACTCGTAGCAGTGGCCGTCGGGGTCAACTGTCTTCAGTGGGTTGTTCAGCACATAAGCATAGAGGTTGAGTGACTGCGGATCACCCAGCTTGGCATACGGCACAGGCATGATCTGCGCCGACCAATCTGGCGATAAGAAACGCCCCATTGAGCTGGCATAGTACCTGGCGCCGAAGTAGTCGTTTCCTGTCTCGGCGTCCCGCTCTTTGCCGGTAGTACGAGTAGCCAGAAGAGCAAAAGCACACTCGCGTCGTATGCATAAACGGCGCTGTTTCCTCAGCGATGTTCCTGCGTCAAGGATCTCCGCACATCTCGGGCAGCAAACGCCCTGAACACCGGATATCTGCGATGACGAATCTCATCCTCAAAATCTGGCAAATAGACTCCATCCAAACTCGCGAGAACCGGCCTGGAAGACTTCTGATATTGAGTCAACTCGCTTCGTAGGTTTGGGATCCCGGATTGAGGACCATTTTCAAGCGTTGTCACGAGAACGACCCCAAGCCTCGGGCAATCAGGGCTCGAAATACTTGAACCCTCCTTCATTGACGTAATCTGAACATTTACCCTAACGGGCTGCCCTGCAAAATGTGCAGGAGATTTCAACACCTCGCACAGGCTCGTTACAGGGATGGTTGAACCATTGCCCTCCTTGATCTGCTGGCAGCCGCAACAAACTGGTAGATATGTCAACAGGAAAAGCAGCATCAACCGAATCTTCATGGAGCGCACCCCGCATTCTTGCAGTCTAGGCCCGCGTTATCGTATGCATCGCGCGTTATGTTTTTGACATGGTCTGAGTAGGACATGCCTGGAGCCCACGAAGGATGTTCATCTGTTTCGCTCGCCTTTCCCAATCCCATGTCCACATAGGATTCGCTCTGATAGGCGTGATACTCAGTGTCATAGAACTTCCAGAAGAGCCCTGCACCCACTCCCGGTCTGTGGTCATCCCTACCGTGAGTTCCTTCATGTGCTGTCGTCTCTCCCTGGCCAACCTTCGACATGCCCCCAAGTGCTGCGGCATCAAACGTGATCGTGGTTTTGCCATGATCTGTTTGCGTAATTCCGACCGCGTTGAACGGGCTCAGATCACCAAACTTGATCGCCGGTCCCTTGCCATTATCGGTTCCGTAAAACTTGAGGACGGAATCGAGCTGCTTTCGCTCCTTCGAACCCTCTTTGAGAGCCGAGTCCGCTTTTTGGACAATCGCAAGCGCGTCCTTGAATGTCTGGCACTGTTTCTTGTCACCCTGGCAGTCGTAGTGACCATCAACGTCAAAACGAATCAAAGGATTATTTCCGACATACGCGTACAGGTTTAGGCTCTGCGGATTGTCGAGTTTGGCATAGGGCACGGGCATGACTTTGACCGACCAATCAGGCGACATCCACCGGCCCATCGTAGATGCATAGTACCGCGCCCCGAAGTAGTCGTTTCCGGATTCGATATCGCGTTCTTTGCCGGTGAACAGGTGTTCTGTTGGAGACGGGGCACAGGACTCGGCGTCGCCATAGGGCAGACTGGAGCAGGTTTGTTCCGGATTGCCGGCGAAGTCGGTCTGAGCCCGTCGCGTGCCCAGCGGATCGTCCAAGTAGAAGTGAAGCAGTCCGGCCATCGGCTGCGAACTGGTTGAACCCTGCGCGTAGGTGGCCAGGAGCCTGCCCACAGCCCATACATTGGTGTGTACCCAGGCCAGGGTGTTGTTCGGCTGCATCGCGTATTCGCTGAACTGCTCGCCGCCCAGGCCGAGAATATAGTCGGTCTGCGTGGCGTACTGCGCCGTGGTGGGGTTGCAGCTCCATTGCTGGATCGCGCCCTTCGAGACGCGCGTCCCGTCGGCGTCGTACATGTAGCCTGTCATCATGGTCACACCGGCCACCGTGCTCGACACCGCGCAGATACGGCCTTCGGCGTCGTAGAGATACTGGTTGGCTCCGTCAGAAAGCACGTCGCCCGACTCATCATAATAAGGCTGCGTCGCCACGCCACGGGCGTTGGTGCTCGCGATCTGGTTGTTGGCTGCGAAGCTTGTGAGCGAAGTTGCTAGCATGCCGCCCGACTGCGGCGAGCACGCGTTCATACCACCCGATCCGGACTGGAAGGCCAGAGATGCCGATTCCTGCTGAGCCCGGTTGCCGAAGTCACATACACCGATTGCCGAATCGTGCGGCATCATTTCCACATCTCCAAAGCCAGCAGACCCGGGCACCGAAACCTATTGCGAGGCTGGCTCCTCAAGGTTTGTGCCGCCCGACTTGACTTTGCTCCTCCTGAGAAAACGCCGATATACGGTAAAGAAATACACAATTGATCCAAGAGGCCAAGTCCCAAAGAACAGGAGAAACCAAAAGATCTTTACACCAACTGACGAACGATCCTCAAATGCACAGAAGATGGCCATGCCGAAGGAAATAATAAGTGAACATGGCATCATCAGGACGACTAGTGCGAAGAATAGATCGCCAAAGATGTTATTAACTGCTGAAGAGTTTAAGAAGTTTCGAACCCACGGCACAACAATTAATAGGGCGCAGGCGAAACACGTTAAACAGATGACAACTGACCAGAAAAACAGTACGGAGACCACTTTCGATTCGAACCACTTAAGTCTCATAAGCACACCTTTACACACCACAACGATAGAGTTGGATAGCGGTCGCCGTGCCGACGCAAATTATCTGAGAACCTACCGCCGCATCATTTGTTCGCATAGGAAAACGGGCCGGGAGCCGGCTGGCTATTGAGCCAATTCGAAAAATCGTGCACGGCCTTGCCGGCCTCTACCCCAACTTCGATTGAATTGCACGTCCCATGACAAAAACCCACACTGCCCCCAACCTGACCACTCGAAGATCCCTCAACACCTTCGCGACCCGCCGACAAATCCCATTTTGGCTTGGAGTCTCCACCTTCAGTCGAACGTTCGATTCCGATAGAGTACTTCCCAGCAATTTCAATTTTGGCATGAAGATCATTCTTGATCTCCTTCTCCTCTTTGTCGCCGTTAAAATGTCGTGTAACTTCCTTGCCCTCTTTGTGGCCAGCCTCCGCTGTGAGCACGCCTTTGACCCCGAGTTTGAATTCATCGCCGCTTCCTTTAAAGCCCTTCGAGTAGAAGTAACTGCCGGCTTGCTGACCAAATTTCGCCGCGGCTGACCGAATCGCCTGGGACGCCTCCACCCCTTTGCTAATAGCATCGCCAATTGCTTTACACAACTCGGGAGTATCCTTACATCCTGCATGTCCATCGGCATCAACTCGGTCCATTGGGTTGTTGCCGACGTAGGCGTAGAGATTCAGAGTCTGCGGATCGTCCAGCTTTGCGTACGGGACCGGCTGAACCTTCGCGGACCAGTCGGGACTTAAGAACCTTCCCATGGCGCTACTGTAGTACCTGGCTTCAAAGTAGTCATTTCCGGATTCTTGGTCACGTTCTTTGCCGGTGAACAGATGCTCGGTCGGCGACGGAGCACAGGATTCGGCATCGCCGTAGGGCAGGCTGGAGCAGGTCTGTTCCGGATTGCCGGCGAAGTCGGTCTGCGCCCGACGCGTGCCCAGCGGATCGTCCAGGTAGAAGTGCAGCAACCCGGCCATCGGCTGCGAACTGGTCGCGTCCTCGGCGTAGGTGGCCAGCAGACGGCCCACCGCCCAGACATTGGTGTGCACCCAGGCCAGGGTGTTGTTCGGCTGCATCGCGTATTCGCTGAACTGCTCGCCGCCCAGGCCGAGAATATAGTCCGTCTGCGTTGAGTACTGCGCCGTGGTCGGGTTGCAACTCCATTGCTGGATCGTGCCCTTCGAGACTCGCGTGCCATCGGCGTCATACATGTAGCCCGTCATCATGGTCCCACCGGCCACCGAACTCGACACCGCGCAGATGCGCCCCTCAGCATCGTAGAGATACTGGTTGGCGCCATCGTAAAGCACGTCGCCCGACTCATCGTAAGACGGCTGTGCGGCTACTCCTCGGGCGTTCGTGCTCGCAATCTGATTGTTGACGCTGAAGCTCGTGAGAGAGGTTGCAAGCGTGCCGCCCGCCTGAGCCTGGCATGCGTTCATTCCGCCTGAACCAGACTGAAAGGCCAGAGAGGCTGCCTCTTGCTGTGCGCGGTTCCCAAAGGCATCGTAGTTCCAGCAGTAATTTGCGAGCAAGCTTGCCGCCGCGCCTGAACCCGCGAGTTGGCTGATAGTAGCGCCGCCCAGTCGGTTCAACGTGTCGTAGCCGAAGGACCATGTGCCCATGACCGAATCAGTATAGTTGACGAGATTTCCTGCGGCATCATAGCCGCCCGATGGAGCCGAGAAACTGTAAATCGTCTGAGGAGTGTTTCGCGTGGAAGCAGCGACTCCATTGTCGAGGCTTCCGCTGATCTCTGGATTGACGAAGGAGGGCTGCGCGAAATCGGTTGAGTCCCAGCTCGTTGTCTGGATGACGAAGGGATAGCCGGTACCCGTGCCAGTTGCGGTGGAGACAATGGTGAGCTGGTCGTTTACCGCCGACAGTGTGACCGGCGCATTCTGGACCAAACCGCCGGCGAGTCCTTGCGCGATCGTGCTGGGCGTCGCTCCAGTACCGTAGCTAGTGCTTGCCACAGTTTGAAGGCCGCTGCCCGAATTGACGGACAATGTCACCGTTCCGCTGTCCGGCTTTGCGCCGCTCGAAACGTCGATCGAACTGGTGGCATTGACTGGATAGTAATCGGCCGTGTCGTTGGGGGTGAATGTGACCTGGAGAAGATGAGGTCCGGGTTGGAGTGTCGTGCCGGCCCCAGGGGAGTACACGAAGATGCCTGGGGTAGATGAGGTGGCATCAAGCTGAGCAGGACCAAGCGGAGTTTGGTCAGTAATTGACGGGGGAAATCCCCAGATCACCACTGGAGTTGCGATATTCACCGTTATCGGAACGCTTGCGGTCACGGTCGCGTAGTCGATCGAGTCTGTCGGCGTAAAGGTGGCCGTGAGGGTATGTTGCCCAGCGGTCAAATTGTTGGTGCCGGCTGCAGGCGAATACGAGAATGTTCCGGCAATGGCTGAGGATGCATTGAGCTGGCCCGAGCCGAGCGCCGTCCCGTAGACAATTGGTTGGGGCGGAGCCCAGGTAATCGCCAGCGGGATAGGCCCTCCACCCACTGCCCGAACCGTGTTATTACTGGTATCCGCGATGTAGAGATTTGCTGTGGCGTCGAGTGCGACCGCGCTCGGACGGGCCAGTTCTGCAAGAGGAGCTTCGCCACCATCTCCCGCGTAACCTTGCGTGCCGTTGCCCGCTGTGGAGATGATCCCATAAGTCGAAACTTTGCGGATTACGTTGTTATCGGAATCGGCGATATAGAGATTGCCTCCTGCATCCACGGCGATAGCAGTCGGGTAATTGAGGGAAGCTGAAGTCGCCGGACCTCCATCTCCGGAGTAGCCGACCGTTCCATTCCCGGCGACAGTCGAGATCGTTCCTGACGTCACCTTGCGAATGATTTCATTAGTCCCATCTGCAATGTACACGTTCCCAGAAGAATCTACGGCGACACCTCGAGGAGCGAGTTGTGCAGAGGTGGCGGGGCCGGTGTAGGTGCCACCAGTTTGAGTTCCGCCTCCGGCTATCGTCGCAATGATTCCAGATGTGTTTACTTCCCGGATCCTTCCATTTGCCCAATCTGCGATAAAGATATTGCCACTGTGGTCGACTGCGACCGCCGTAGGGCGATACAGTTGTGCACTGAGTGCGGAGCCTCCGTCACCTGAGTATCCCCAAGTTCCATTTCCCGCCACCGTAGTGATGGTTCCGGATGTGTTAACTTTTCGGATCACGTTATTCATGGTGTCGGCAATGTACACATTGCCTTGAGAATCCACAGCGAGACCTTCCGGGTCTTGAAGGCTTGCGCTCGTTGCGGCGCCGTTGTCTCCCGAGTATCCGGAAGTGCCATTACCCGCGAACAGGCTGATGGCGGTATTCGATGACGAGACCCTTCGGATGACATTGTTTGACTCATCGGCGATGTAAAGGTTGCCTTGGGGATCAACAGCGACCCCCGCGGGGTTGAAGAGTTCCGCAGCGATCGCCGGTCCGCCGTTACCCGTATACCCTTCAACGTTGTCTCCGGCCACCGTCATGATGATGCCGGTCACAGGGGCAAGAGAGACTGATAGCTGTACAGAAGCTGCCGCCGTAGTGTAGTCGGTAGTGTCAGTCGGCGAAAACGTAACCGAAAGCAGTTGAGTGCCAGACGACATCACCGTTCCAGCCGGTGGATTGTATGCATAAGTTCCGGTCACACCATTATTTGCAGTCGCGTTCAACTGGACTGAACTGAGAGCTGCTCCGTTCTGTATCGGAGAAGGGGTCGCCCATGTGATTGTTGGCGTCGCGATCGTCACGCTGAGAGTTCCGTTCGCATAGGTGAACGAATAGTTGGTAGCAGACAACGATGCCGGGCCAGCAGTGATCGTGTAGGAGCCCACCATCGAGGTTGTCGTAGCAGTTGTTGTGAGGCTGGGAGAGCCGCTGACTACACTCTGGGTATCACCATGGAGGAACCCGGTGTAGCTCGCGGTGAAAGTCGGATTCGCCGCCCCATAAACACGCGTGGCATTATTCGCCGTCACAGTGAGAACTGCCTTGTTGACAGTGACGCTCTGCGTGACCTGAGGGGCTGCAGTATAGTTCCCATTTCCGGATTGATTCGCCGCAACCACTACTGTGCCAGCCCCGTTTATCGTCAGCGTGTTGCCCGAAATCGATCCCGGTCCCGATGCAACGCTAAAGGTCACGCCAAGTCCGGAACTTGCTGAGGCAGACAAACCAATTGGGCTCGCTCCGTAGGTTACTGGCGCGGGCGCCGTGAAGGTAATTGACTGAGACGTCTGTGTGATCGTCAGCGTTCCATTCACAAACGAAAAGGCGTAGTTGCTCGCAGACAGCGATCCGAGCGAAGGTGTGATTGGATATGTACCAGTGTTCGAACTTGACGTCGCCGTGGTCGTGAAATTGGGCGCTCCACTCACTACACTCTGACCATCGCCGTTGACGAAGCCACTATAGCTGGCTGTGAACGTTGGATTAGATGCCCCATACACCCGGCTCGCGTTGTTGGCGGTGACTGTCAGCGTGGCTTTGTTGACCGTGACGCTCTGAGTCACTTGTGTTGCAGCGTTGTAGTTACCGTTTCCTGCCTGGTTTGCGGCAACTACAACGGTGCCTGCACCAGTGATCGTTAATGTGCTCCCGGAAATTGTTCCTGGGCCTGAAACAATGCTAAACGTTACGGGATTTCCCGACGCTCCCCCAGATGCTGACAGAGTGAACGGGCTAACGCCATACGTCACCGGAGAGATTGCTGGAAAGCTGATTGATTGGGATGCCTTGTTCACGGTCAAACTGAGCACCGGTGATGTAGCAGGAGGCGCATTACTTCCGGCAAACGTCGCCGAAATGGAATGGCTACCAACGGCCAATGACGACGTCGTAAACCTGGCGACATCACTCGACAGCGTCGCGGTGCCCAAGGTGGTCGTCCCATCTAGAAACGTGATCGTTCCACTCGCAGATGGATACTGCTCGGTCGCCTGAAGTTGCACAGAACTTGCGTATGTACCGGGGTTTGGGATCGCGATGACGGTTAAGGCATTGGTTGTTGCGGAGCCTGGACCGCTTAGCGAAGGTGTAAAAAAAACATCGAATCCAGATCCAGATATTTGGACAGGAATAGAAGTGCCTTGCCATCCGCTCTGCGGACAGTAGTTACTTGAAGCCGAGACCGAGAGGTACGTGATACTACCAGAGAGAGACTGACCGTTGTACGCAAATGTGTTGAAGACGTATTGGGTGATATTTGCGAACTGTGTGGGTGGCTCGTTGAGCGGGCAGGTTCCACCGGACGAGATCGTCTCTGTGTAAGTGAAGGTACCCGATCCCGCCGGGATGCTGTAGTTTGTCGCATGTCCGACGGCAACACTTCCGACCGCCATAAATACGCCAGACATCAGACTTGCTATCCGCTTCAATGTTAGCAGGTATTTAACCTTGCTCAATCTCATGGCAGTCACTCTCACGTGCTTCTCGTTCTTACCGCTATCTATGCAACAATTCCGACTCAGAAAGACATTCAGATCCGGAGCACTTCGAACTCATTTGCTCTGCTCTGATCCTGTAATCGTGACGGTAGTGGTTCCCGGTGTGGCTGGAGTGGTTCCGGTCCCTAGGTCTAATTCGCAGGTTGTTCGGAGGCGAACATCATATGTCTTGTTGAGAGTCAGTCCCGCCCCGAATGAAGCGTTCATTAGGCCCCCAAAGGGTGAGTATTGCCAGGATGAAGCATTGGCACAGGTCGTGGATTGACTGTTCGACTGAGAAAACAACTGGGCAGGATGTGTTCCATCAGCCCAGTTGCTTGTGACGATTTGCGCCCGTCCGGCGCCGCCGATCGTATATGTGAAGGTCAATGGAGTACCCGGCGTGGTTGGGGATGGCGTCGTGCCGTCTGTGGAAGATGTCAATATGCCCGCAAGGTTGTAAGCGTATTGAGGTTTGTAGATCTTGCCAGTCGCCTGGCTTGCTAGTGTGAACTGCTGTTCACCCTTCAGCCTTCCCAATTGGTCGTACATCTGTATAGAACGCAGCGTAAGATAGCTCGATGGACTTGAAGGACATGACTGCGCGGTTTGTGTCCACGCGTTGATGAGGCGTCCACCCGTAAAATTGGTAGTGTCGGAAGTGTTGCCATATTGATAGCAGGATGCCGGTGTTCCGCTCGGATCATTCGAGTAAATCTTGCTTAGCAATCTGTTCATTGAATCGTAGCCATATTGCGTTTGAATCCCTCTCGCGTCAGTTCTCGACTGCACTTCTCCATTTGGATAGTATGAATATCCAACCGTTCCAGTTTCCGGATTGGAGGCGGTCACCAGTTCGGACAGGTTGTCATAGAAGAATGTGCGCTTCCTCGCCCCCGAGCTACCATGCGCACCTCCAAATTGGCTCACCATCAGAAGATTGTTCAACGTATCGTAGGCATAGTCGGTCTCCATGGAGGGACTCTGGCTTGCCCCATTGGGTTCCATAACCTCCGTGAGGTTGCCAAATACATCTGAAGTCCTCTGCCAGGTGCTGCCGCGCTCGTCGGTGAAATCGACCCACGTGCCAGGATGGGCACTGGACGCGACGCTGCCCAGTTGGTTGTTGCAGGTGGTGGATACGGGTGCAATCGACGACCCGAGGCCGTTGTAACACCACTGAAGAATGCTCCCGTCTTGTTCCTTTGTCTCGACCTTCCGACCGAGTGCGTCGTAATACTGGTAGGTCGTCCCATCGCTGCTCGACGAGGTGCTTCGGTGTGGATTTGAGACCGTGAAAGCCGCGCCCTCTCCGTCGTACGCAGTGTTGACGAGAGTTGCCCCATCCGGATCTGACTGGAGTTCCGACAGAATCGCATGCCCCATTCCATCGAACTGCGTGATGTTCTCCATTTGGTCCTGCGCAGTATCAAGGAGCGTGTACTTCGTCACAGTCAACGCTGGGTCGTTGTAACAGTATTTCGTCCACCCTGTGTCCGGATAATCCACCTCTCCGAGCCGGTTCATGCCATCCCGAGTGCCGGAACAGCCCGCATTGGTGTTGTAGGCGTAGGTTATCTGTTGGCGATTTTCATCCGTAGCGGCCGTCAGATAGCCACCAAACCCATAGCTATATTGAAAGCTCTTTTGCAAACCGTCAGGGTAAGTGATGTTCGTTAAATATGCGTTTGTATTTGTGCTAGGTGCGGATGATTGGTCAATGTAGTTATCAATGAAGGAGAAGTATGTAGTGTTGTACGTTTGGCCCTGAACCGCTGATGGCTCTTGAACAGAAGTTGGCTGACCGGTGATGTCGTATGCGTAATTCGTCGTTGGTCCTGAGCATGCCGAGGTCGGACTCGCAGGAAGTGAACTACATTTGATGAGTGAGGTCACGTTCCCGCGGACGGTCATACCAGTTCCATAACTTGCGACATGCTGTAAGGCCGACGCAGATGTCAACGAACCAGGCGCATCATACCCATATTGCGTAGCGGCTTTGATGTTTCCATTCCCATCCTCAATCGTGACGCTCGATATCTGAGGCGGAACCGTCGCAGATTGAAAGCAACTGTAGTTATATAAAGTCTTCTTTGTGAGAGGTCCTAGGCTACCATTGCCGAAATCGTAGTTGTCTTCCTCCTTGAGGTATATGAGCGATCCCACAGGATTCTCGGTGATCGAGCCATATGGAAACAGCACGTTATTGCAATACCCGCTCTGGTACTTATAGACCGTTCCGGAAACCCTCGATGCCCCTCCTGCGGAGTAGATGGTCGTTATCTCACTTGCAAGATTGAACTGGTCAAGCCATTGCTTTGTGACCGTCTTTAGCTTTGTCGTCTGACCCCAATCGTAGTAGGTAATTGTGTTTTCAAGAGGAATGGCTGGCGCGACGGTGTCGTTTGCAAAAGGTCCATTGGTTACGACGCTGGGACCGTACGTATAGACTGTCTTCGATGCGGCTGCTCCCCTTAGCTGGTCTGTGGTCGTCACGGTGGCCGTCTTTGCAGACCAACCATTTACGGTTCCGTCCGAGGCATATTGCCATGTCGTGCCAAATGATAATGACTGTTTCTGGGCTACCGTCACGCCGTCAAAGCTAACGATCCGGCTGGCAAGCACAGGCGTCTGGTACTGCGAGACACAGCCATACGGCTGTGGAGTGTAGATATCGACACCGCCGTAAGAGGATTCGGAGAAGCCTCCTAGTGACGCCATTTCGTTATATTGTGAATCCGCACCTGGATTCCCTTGCGCAGGCAATTGCCACGTGTACTTAATCCAGCCGCCATCAGGAAAAATGACTTCATTGAGAAGCCCGTAGGGGTTGAGAACTGACGAATCGGTCGGGTTGTTATTGCCGTAATAGAACGTATAGAACTGATTGTTCGGCAGCACCAAGCTCGATAGGATGTTGCGAGTTCCCGATACAGTCGTGGGAATTCCTTGGCAGCCAATCCCAGTACCAGATCCAGGCTTCCCTGCAACCGAGATCGCATAACTGATGTTCTCTGTCGTCCAGGTCGACGTATAGGTGAGATTATCCGCTGTGACTACAACAGTCGATGTTCCTGTCCCACTCGGACTTGTTTCCGTGGGGAGGCTATGCCCTACTGTATCAGTATTAGTCTGCAAGCTAATCGTATTACCGTTTCTGTCCGTTACTGATCCGGCATATAGCGGCCCGAAATTCGAGCTTGTGACTCCCCCCGGAAAAGCATATACAACACCATTCTTGTCCATGACAGTGAAATCGCCGCTTGCGGGCGAGTTGCTGAGTAAGTATTGGGAGGCAGTGAGGGGATCCAGAGTTGCGACAACCTGCCCGTCGCCGGTCGGGGATGTAGTGTTGCTGGTCCCTCCGCCGGGACACGTGTAAGCGTCGCCTCCGGTGTTGTTGATAAATGCTGGAGCGATTGCGCCGCTGTAAAGATTATGAAGAACCCCGTCCGTGCCGGTGAATGTCATACCGGACTGAAAGTTGCAGGGAATAAATGTGGCTCCGGTTTCAACTACCCCCGTGAACGGGTTCACGCCGTTTCCATTCACAGACCACACCTGAACGGTTGCGGTCGGGATTCCTTCCGCAAGGTTCCAACCATCCTTTTGTGGCCACAAATGGCTCGAGGGGTTATCCCATACCGGAGTGGAGCCATCCACCGAGTCGACGGGATTCACAGACGCCGAGTTGTAAGACCATACAAAAGGAAGCGTGATTCCGCGTCCTTTGGCCACTGGAAATGAGATCTTGAAGCTCACTGACCCGTTTGAAAAATTGATGGTCTCTCCCAGCAAGTGCTGATAGTCGTGGCCGACTCCAGCGATCGGGGTCTGCGTCTGATCGTTGACGCTATTGAGAAGCGGTGCTTGCCCATAAGCTCCAGCGCATAAGACAGCAATGACGGGAAGACAGACTCTCCAGAACTGAAAAGGTTGAGACTGAAGGTGGTGGATCTTCTCTCCAGCTAAACGGTTCATCGTTACGAAGTATCGTGACATCTGAAGCACCTTTCGTAGTTTCTCCGGGGTGTTTCGTTCTTGGCCCAAGGTGACCGTCATAAACCTTGCTAGAGGTTCGTCAAATCTTTCTCCGCTGCGCTTCAAGGTCTTTGGTTCCGAACGACCCTGTAACACGCAAGCTTGGTCGCTGGGTCAACCGGCTGATTCAGATTGGGCCGAAAGGTCATCCTCTCGGGAATAATGGCCATCGGATCACCAGGAGCTGCGCGAAGAAGCATGGCGCCATAGGGAATGTCGCACTGTCTATCACGCTTGACCTTGAGTACAGTGCCAGTACCCGACGTCAGAACATCACTCGACAAGGGCAACGCGAAATTCGGATGGTCGTCGATTAAGCGGATGAGCAGTCCAACATTATCGTTTGCCGGCACGAATTCCGCGAGATAGGTGTCTTCGTCGTATCCCCATGTGCCACGCACGAGCGAACTGGTAGCCAAAAAGAGAACCTTTCTCTTTTCAACCCCGTTGTTCCGCGGCGCTCCGATGGCAAGGGTCCCTGATAAGCACAGCGCCGCAAGGAGGCAGGTCGCCGCAACCCTTGGATGTTGCACCACGGCGACGACATGGCTTGTCATAAGACCTACGCGTGAAGTGCCGCGAGTGTGGCAATTCCTCTGTTTTTTGTCGCTCCGCTTGGCTCTCAGCGCCTTTTTGGATGCCGGGTCACCCGACGAGCAAACCGTCGTGTTCGCATTCACTGCTGCAAGGAACCGGACTAGATGGATTGCGTACCGTTGAATTTCAAACAGGCGCCTGAACGGCATGGATGGGCCCTCTTAACAGAGTTGAACCAAGGTTTGATACCCACGCCAGATGTGACGTGGACTTGATTAGTGACACAAGCCAATATGTCGCGTGTCAAAGATCAACGAGCAACAACACGTCGTTTCTCCGGCTGCGAGATCGGCAAAGATTACCTGTGCTTGAAGTCGCGATAAGTCTCGAAGACGATGACCGTCTGGTCAAGACACGAAGGTTTGTGAACTTTGGTAATGGCCGTGAATATCCGAAGTTTTCCTCCCGACACGGATAGGCTTGCTTCGCACACTTGCTGATGTGTTTCGAGCCGAGCCATCATCGGTTTGGAGATCCAGAATGCCAGACAACTGAGTGAGCGGAAATCCCGACGGAAACTCGCGCTAGAAGGGAGCGAGTTTAAAAGGATTTCGCGTGTGTTTTGAATTGAGCGGAAACCTAACGATTTACGCTCGCGTTTCTACATTCAAGCTTACATATCGCCGAGAAGAAGCGAAACGAATAGCCACGGGGCCCATAAAACAATCCCGGTTGCCGGGCTAATGAACCGGTCTCGATCGGCGATAATCAATGGCAATGGCAGATGAGACAGTTCTTGAGCTTGTGCGTCGCGTTCGCAGCACCTTGCAGGCTAAGGGGCCAGCGGGCGCATTCTTGCTTTCGGAACTGGACGCAGCCATTTCTCGCGGAGTAGATGACCTTTTCGATCAGTCTCGCGGCAGAATTGAACCGTATGAGGCTCAAGGAAGAAGGAGCCTGAACGAAGGTGAATTGCTGAGATTTTATATGGTGTATTCGATACCTATCTAATTACACTGCCGTCTGTTGCTTCGAGTATGACGACTAGTTTGCGCGAGCGTTTTGGAATTGACCACTGCGAAGTCACGCTCGATCGCAGCCTTCTCGCTGATGACTTGCAGTCGTTCGGCAGGGCTCGAATCGACGCGATTATCCCACTGACAGCAGAAGAGCGGGTAACTGAATCGATTCGAGAGATAGGTCGGCTGCTAAAGCGGAGGGAAAAGTAGTGTCCACTGCACCTTTTCCGAAACCTGAATTTGACGAACTCGTGTCTCTTATAGATACGGTGCTGGACGCGATCAATCCTGACTCAGCTGTGTACTTGAATCGCAACACCGTGGACGCGGCATATGCGGGTTATGTTTTCGGATTGCTTTTGGCCGCAGTTGAACGAATTGCGGATCCGAATACCGTGCAGTTGAGGTCAGCTCAAACTCTGCAACAGGACGCCTCTCCGACCGTGTTTATAATTCGCGGTTCGCCTGGGCCTTTGAATTCCGACACGCAGGATTTTGGGTTTGCAGTGTTCCGTTACAAGACGATTAGCTATGAGATTCACCTCGGCGTTCAGTATCGCGGATCGTCGGGCGTTCTGCATGAATTCGACATCTCGATCCTTCCAGCCGGAAGCGGCCAATGAATGCCGCACGAAGGATAGGGCTCCCGGGCCTGGAAGAGCTTGTGCTCTTTTTGAGTGCAAGTGCTACAGCAACAGTTTAGGGATTGAGTTGGGCGAGAATTTGCCGGACTTAAGACCGACTTTAGTTCTGTTCCCATGGCCCGGCTCGTTTCCAATTCTGATTCAGAGAGTGTTGCACTATTCCTGAAGAAGACTCACCGACCTAAGATTACGGTTCTCCTCGCGCCCAACAATCCGACGATGGAGCAAGAATTTGTGTTTGCAGTAGCTGACGAATTGAGAAACTCGCTTTAGGTTCGTTCGGTGTTAGAGTCTCGCGCGGAAGAACTTCTTTACCAAGAAAGAAAAGGCAAGCAGCTCGATGATCGGAAGCTGGCTGGCTTGAAAAGAAATTCATTGACAACGTCGAAAGAGCATGGAGTAATTATCTAGAGACATCTTGTGGGTCTCGATTCCCAACGCACTCAGCTTTCGCTTGATCTTAGCCTCGTGGCGCGCATCCATTCGTGATCCGAGATAAACGCGTCGCACACAAAAAGGGCTGCGGTAAGCCACTATTCCTTGCTTGGCAAACATTCGCCATTCACGCTCATAGAGCCATCGGTAATTCTTGCAAGAGAGAGCTCGCCTCGCCAAGTGCTCTGCATCCTTGCTGGTCGGGACAGTCGGGGCCTTATCGACATACGCCATGCGAACAAAGGCGGCGTCATCATCGAGGCCCGATCGGAGCCGTCGAAAATCATAAGCAACTGCTGAATGTCCTTATCCGTGACTGCGAAATCTTGGAAGAGAGTTCTGCTACTGCGTCCCGGAATCCGAATCTCTGCCAGATAAATGATCGTCTCGACTGCCTCGCGTTGCAGAAGAATAATCTGCGCGACGGTCCGCACTTGCCCAGTGACTCAGCAGGTCCTTCGTGACGTTCGAAGCGCCGCGGTTCCGGCTTTGGTGATTGTGTATTCACCACCGCCGACGTTCTTCAACCGGCGCGTCCCGATCGCCTTGTTCCTCGCCACAGCTAGAAGAAGTCGAAAGAGCTCTCGCCGGTGGTCCGGTGTCAGCACTCCCGGGATGAGGTGGCATAGAAAGCTACGATTCCCTGTGGCACGGCACTCTTTGCGCAGGGCACCGTCGCCGATCTTAGTGACGAAATGCCCTGCGTTTAGCCAGCGCAGACTGTCAAGCCATTGCTTGTTGGCATGACTCTCAAATTGGATCTCAGCGGCACCTGAAACCTCCAGAAACATCCACACTCGGGATATGCGCCGGAAGCTCCGCAGTCACCATCACGTTGGTTCCGACCGAACCCGTGTTGTCCAAGAAATCGTCATCCAGAATTAGCGATTTGCGCTTGGACTTGTTCCCCTCCGGCATCACGGCCTCAGTCAGTTCCTCAGTACGTTTCGCCAACGGCGTTTTCAATTCACTCCAGACGCGAAGAACGCAGAACTGAATCGCTTCCTTGGGGTTTGCCTTGTGGTAGAAGGTCTGGATGTCGTTTACCGCTTCCGCGATTGAGCCTGACAGTAGCGATGACTCGCCGTCTTCGCGCGGCCTGTCGGGCGCCTTCCGCCACCACGCTTTGAGGTGCTCTTTGTCGTCTCGGCCTTCTCTTCGCCCCCTTCGTCCTCATCGTCGCGGGGGTCATAGGCATCAGGATCATCCATTTCCCCGATCCGGATCTTGTGCCGCGTTATCCAGTCATAGGCGGTTGTGGACGGTAGATTGATACGGCGCAGGGCGGCGCTCGTAAGCCGCCGGTGCAGCCTGGCTTCGCGGTTTCCTTGTGGATGTCGTATACGATCTCGCAACGAGCGTCCAAGCTCATCCGGAACGCTTCGGCGCCGTCATCCCACCGAGCATAGAGCTGATCCAAGCGGACTTGACTGACTCTCGATCTGGATCTGCTCGATTACCGAATTGACCGGAATCCGGTCAATTGCGTTGGCCTGGTCAATCACGACCAATGCTGCTTCGGTCGCACATATTTCCTCGTTTCTCCGAGATGGCTTGATCGTTGGCATCTGTAGGGGCATTCCCGTTGAATGCCTCAGCTGGTGACGATGAATCTCCCGAAGCCGTCGATATTGCTTCCTTTTCTGCGGGCTCTGCCCAGTGCGCGTTGACAGACCCGATCGTTGCTTCGGGTCCTGATTCCTGAGTTACTGAAAGTTTTGCGCGATTCTTCATACCGTTTTGCTCCTCCCGAGCACCGTTAAGCGTTCGCGAGGGCATCGGCGATTCTCCGTGTCTTTGCCATCGGACTCTACACATGGTCCCCGCCCACGCCCAACTGCATCAGAGTGTAGTTGGTTAGAGCGGTAACTACAGATACGCAATTATCGGGTTATTGGGTCCGCATAGCCGAGAATGCGTTAGGGATGAACGTAAAGATCACAACGCGTGGTTAGAACACTGATGGAATTCAGAGCTCTGATGAACCAGCGGATCTTATCATCAAATTCATCGAAAGAATTGCCGCGCGCCGACGTCGCCCTTCCAATGTTCTTCCTAACTGCTTGCAACGGGACAACCGCATATTGACGGCGCTCAATAAATCGCTGTTCTCGATGTTGCGGGGCGTAACTAGTCCAAGTGCTCCCGCGAACGCTGCCCGGATTACTTGCCGTTTGCCGGCATAGGGCTTCTTTAGTTCCGAACGAAGGAGGTCGTCAACGATTAGCAAGACGTGAGACGCGACATCTGTTCGGCCTAGCGCACCAATCTCGCCGAGCTGACCCATGTACTTTACCGCGCTCTTCAGTCTCACTTGCATATTCTCAATCTGGGAGCTCATCCAACTCGCTATATGCCCGGGTACTTTTCCTTTGATGTAGCGCCGCCGCTGTTCCGCGCGAATGCTCTGTAACCACTTCTCTTCGCGCCGCAAATACTCTTGCGTATTTTGAAACTCTCCACTGCGCAAGGTGGCCCCCAGTTCACGCCAGGCACCAATCAGCTTGATAGCAAAAAGTGCGTGGCCGTGAAGAGAGTCGATCAGTTCAGGGTTGGCAATGAGGCCCGGCTCTAGCTCGCTCAGCCGCTGCTGGAACCCAGTCTCGAAGCGTTTCTTGCCAATGCCGCCTAGATTGTCCCAGACGGGCAAGAAGGCGCTTATCACTTCGTCTAAGAGACGTTCGCTCGACGCGCGCTCCACAGGGAAAACTTCTTGTTCCTGTTGTTCTGGCATGTGCATTTTCCTCGGGCAATTGCCTTTTAGGAGCAGTGACTGCATATTACCGCATCAATACCGTCCCGGAACTAACGCTGCTGAGCCTACCACGCGAACTCCGCTCCTACAGGAGATCGTCGACTTTCGCAACTAACGCTTTAATGCCACGTCCGCTAACAACTCAGGATACTTTCGTAGGTTCAACAGCACCCCGAGCCGCAGTAGATTCGGTAAGGTGTCTGATCTCGATGAAGCTCAATGCATGGTGGCACAAATGGGAGTGTTATCTGGGCGCGATCAATCCTCGGGTGCGGAACATCCGTCCTGCCCGGCAGAAGATGTCTTCCTGATTCGCAGATTTATGCCTATCGAACGAGAGCAATTCGTCGATGAAGCCACAGCCGCAGCATTTCTCGCGGTCAGTATTCGCTATCTTCGCGACTTGCGACGCGCGGGACGCGTCCACGGCCACCCGTTGAATTGCAGCGGCAAGTGCCGCGTGTGGCGGTATCGGCTGAGCGAATTGGAAATGAGCTTGACTGAGAACGCGACTAGCTCCACGAAGTGGACCGACCGTAGAACTGACTGAATTCCGCACATCCTGATCCAAGAACGGACGGTAGCAATGCCACGAGCACGATTTCAGAAAGGAAGCCTTCGGAAGGAGTCGCGGAAGAGCGGACCGGTGTGGGTTTATCGCTACTACGTTGACAGAGCAACTGACGGCAAGAGGGTAGAGCGTAACTGCGTGATTGCGACGGCGCGAGAGTGCCCGAGTGAGTCGGGCGCCTGGAAAAAGGTCCATGCGATGGACCTCCAAACACAAGTCAACAGCAAGGTCGATTACAAGGGTCCAAATGTCACGTTCGGCAGGCTGGCAGAGCAGTTCACGCAGCGAGAACTCGCAGCAGATCAGCAAAAGCGAAGTCACACGACCGTTGCTACCTACCAGATGTACCTCCGCCGCTACATTCGGCCCCAGTGGGACTCGCACATAGCAACTCGGATCGCGCATTGGGCTATAGAGGACTGGCTGGAGCAGATCAGGCGTGCCCACGACCTCGCCCCCAAAACAATCGGTCACATCAAGCAGTTGATGGGAAGGGTGTTTGCGTTCGCCATTCACCGGGAGTTAATCCCTGACACGTGCAACCCAGTGAGGAAGGTAAAGTGCTCAACTTCGTCTGACTACACGGCCGTCGTCATCCGACCGGACCAGTCAAAGGCCATCTTGGACCAGCTTCAGCAACCCGAGAGAACGCTATTGTGTTTGATAACAATGACCGGACTTCGGTGCAGCGAGGTGCTCGGGTTGAAGTGGTCGGATATTGACTCCAGGTCTCAGGCGATCTTTGTCCGGAGGAGTTGGACCATGGACAAGATAGGTAAGCCTAAGTCAAAAGCGAGCAAAGCTCCAGTACCCTGCATTCCGGCCTTGGCCAAATACTTGGAGTGTTGGCGAAAGGAGTCACCTTACGCCGGGGACGACGACTGGGTGTTCCCAAGTCTCAGGAATCGGGGAAGAACTCCACGAAGTGGTAGCAGTCTATCCTCGGACCACGTCAAGGCCGCGGCCATTCGCGCTGGGGTCATCAAGGCTGACGATAAGCGCCAATTTGGCACGCACAACTTAAGGCACTCCCTCGCCACCAGCTTGATTTCCTGGGGAGTGGACATCAAAACTGTCCAGGGCACGCTTAGGCACGCCAATCCACAAACCACGTTGAATACCTATACTCAGGTGGTTGACTTGAACAAGCTGACTGCTCAGGGGATGATGTGGGACGCTGTTTGGGAAAATGCACAAAAAACGTCGGAAAATCGGGGAATGGAATAATTGCACCATAGATGGTGCAATTATCTACGGGGATAATCAGGGGACGGAGCCTTGGAAGTGGTGGCGGGAGGCGGGATCGAACCGCCGACCTACGGGTTATGAATCCGTCGCTCTAACCATCTGAGCTACCCCGCCGGGAGGGCATGCAGCCAGGTTGGCTGCTCCACTCTAGATGATACGGGGGGTTGAATTTAAGGTCAAACCACTGCATGGAGCAGCCGCGACTCCGGCGTCATCCAAAATCCTGATCTCCCAGTGTTGTGAGACGACGCGCGCGAATGAAGCAAGCGCCCCGATTCCTGTAGACTCGCCTGCATGAGTAAGTTACGGATAGCGGGGGTGATTCCGGCGCGGCTCAGCTCAACGCGGCTGGCCCGCAAGGTGCTTCGCGAGATTGCCGGGCGGCCCATGGTGGAGTGGGTCTGGCGCGCCGCAGCCGGAAGCGGGTTGATGGATCCGGTGGTGGTGGCTACGGATTCCGACGAAGTGGCGGAGGTTTGCCGGGAACGCGGAGTTCCGGTGGCGATGACATCGCCGAACTGCGCCAGTGGGTCGGATCGCGTACGCGAGGTTGCTCGGCAAATCGAGGCGAACATCTACGTGAACATCCAGGGGGATGAGCCGACGCTGACGCCGGAGTTTTTTCTGCCCCTCCTCGAACTATTTAACCGGCCGGAGGTGCAGGTCGCGACGCTGGCGGTGCAGTGCCCAGCGGTCGATATCAATAACCCGAATGCAGTGAAGGTGGTGACAGCACTGGATGGGAAGGCGCTGTATTTTTCGCGGGCGGCCATTCCATATGATCGCGATCAGGCAGGATTTGCGGGATATCGCAAGCACCTGGGAATCTATGCATACCGGAAGGCTGCTCTTGAGAAATTTGCAGAGTTACCGCCGGGATGGCTCGAGGCGGTAGAAAAGCTGGAGCAGTTGCGGTTGCTGGAGGCGGGAATCGACATCTACGTGGCGGCAGCACCGGCCGACACGATTGGCGTGGATACGGAAGAGGACCTGGAGAGAGCGGAAGCCGTGCTGGTGAGCCGCGAGGGCGGCTCTTAGTTCGCAGTTCTTAGTTGTTAGCTCTTAACTTTCAGCAACTGCGAACCTTCGACTTTGAACCATTTTTGACGAATTGCGCGCAAGAATCGGAGTGTACGTGAATCGCATTTCATCGAAGATGAATCCATGAAGAGCAAGGTTCAATTCGTAACAGTGAATCGGGCAGTGAAAACATTCGACGAGAATCGCGCGTGGCGGCAGCTCTGCGAGCGAGATAGCAGCGCGCAATTCTTCTATGCGGTGACAACAACGGGCGTATTTTGCAGGCCGGAGTGCAAGAGCCGCAGACCGCTGCGCGAGAATGTGCAATTTTTTGAAGAAGCGGTGCTTGCGCAGGCTGCGGGATTCCGCCCCTGCAAGCGATGCCGTCCGAGCGCTCCGCGCCGTGATCCTTTGTACCAGATTCGAGCTCACATAGAGGCGAATCTCGATCGCGCCGTATCGTTAGCGGAATTGGGACGCGTAGTGAAGCTGAGCCCGTTCACGGTGCAGCGGGCATTCAAACAAAAAATGGGTGTGAGCCCGATGCAGTACCAGCGATCGCTCCGCGCGGGCAGGCTGCGCGATGCCCTGAAGCAGAACGGCCGCGTGACCGATGCGATCTATGACGCGGGATTCGGTTCATCGAGCCGCGCTTACGAAGGAGCGCAATTGGGGATGACGCCGGGAAAATTCGCACAAGGCGGCAAAGGCGAGCGGATCGGCTGGTGTTCTGCACCTTCACCTTTCGGCCAAGTGATTGTCGGTGCGACCGAACGCGGGCTGTGCTGGCTTTCGCTGGCCGGGACTGAAGCGGAGGCCGAGGCAAGCATGCGCGACGAGTTTCCTGCCGCCGAGTTGCATCGCGATCCTTCGCTCTCGCAGTTGGTGGATTTGGCACTGAAAAGTGTGCGTGAAGGATCGGATCTCTCCGAAGGCCGCGGTCTGCCCGGCGCACTTGATTTGCGCGGAACGGTGTTTCAACTGCGCGTGTGGCAGGCACTGCGGCAGATTCCGCGAGGCGAGACGCGCAGCTATAGTGAGCTGGCGCGGGAGATGGGCGAACCGAAAGCGACTCGGGCCGTGGCCCGGGCCTGTGCGATGAATCGCGTCGCGCTCATTGTTCCCTGCCACCGGGTGGTCGGCGCAAACGGCTCGCTCACCGGGTATCGTTGGGGAGTGGAACGAAAGCGGGCGTTGTTGGAAAGCGAACGCCGCTAACCGTCAGCAACTTCCGCTGCGGCGAACCGGAATCCAGGCTCCTGGGCGCATTGCACGGCCGGCTACTCGACGCCGCGCAGATACAGCTTCATATGCCCATACGACCGCGCTCGTTTTGTCTGCACAGGGTCTGGGCTCGAAGAGCGGAGTGCGAAGCAAATCGCCAGCCTTCGCGGCAAACAGTCCAAGCGCTGCGACGACAATGGTGGGAAAGAAAATGTATGTCATGATTTGAACCCTTCGATATGCTTCTTCTGCCTTACGCTCCGTCCGCCCGGGCCCTCAATATGGGCCCGGTTGCACGTGGAGCTGATTTTCCGTCTTACAGGCGGTTGCCGCCGGCGGCTTGAATGGCCTGGCCGTTGACCCAGACGGCATCATCAGAGGCAAGAAACGCGGCGATCGTTGCGATGTCGCCCGGCTGACCGATCCGGCCTAGCGGTGTTTCAGCGATGACCTTCTGATGAAAATCGGAGCCAATGAAGCCGGCAGCGTGCACCCCTTCGGTTTCGACCATGCCGGGATTGAGAGAGTTGACGCGAATCTTGCGCGGACCAAGTTCCTGCGCCAGCGCAAACGTAGCAGAGTCTACCGCGCCCTTGGTTGCGCTATAAACCGCAGCAGTGGGTACGCCGCCGGCCGCTACCGATCCGATATTGATGATGCTGCCGCCCTTGGGATCGAAGTTCTTGAGCGCCGCCTGCGTGGTTAGGAGCAGTCCCAGGACGTTGACGTTGAATTGCTTGTGGAAGTGCTCCGGGGTGACGGCTTCGATCGGTGCGAAGTCATAGACCCCAGCATTGTTGACGAGGATGCTGATGGGGCCCAGCTGTTTGGTGACGGCCTCGATCAGCGGACCGATGGTGTCGGGATCGGCCACGTTGGCGTGCACGGCAATGGCTTTGCCGCCGGCCTTCTTGATCTCGTCGACTACCTTTTCAGCGCCGGCCTTGCTGCCCGAATAGTTGACTGCAACCGCTGCGCCCTGGGATGCAAGCTCTAGCGCGATTGCCGCGCCAATGCCCTTGGATGCTCCGGTTACCAATGCGACTTTGCCCTGAAGTTTGCTCATGATCTCTGCTCCTCGCCGTTCGCCATCATTTCGACGTTTCGACAACTATCGAATTGATTAGAGAAGCCGGGAAAGGATTCATAGAGATTTTGGAGATTTATCGAGCAGGCGACTCAACGAGCAGCGCAGGAAGAGGGGCTGAGCGAATGCAGGTTCGCCGCGAGCGATTCAAGAACGCCAGGTTTGACGGTGAGAAAGTGGAATTTTCCCTCGCGACGGATGTTAATAAGCCCAGCGGATTCAAGCTCCTTGACGTGGTGTGAGAGCGTGGCGGGCGAAATGGCAAGAGATTCGCGGGCATCCGCGCACCCGAGCGGGCAAGAGGACTTGGCGATGCGCTCGAGAAGCTCAAAGCGCTTGGGGTCGGCGAGGGCCTTGAGGAGCGCAGTGCGCTGGGCGCGGGTGAGGCGAGGCGTTTTTGCGGCGCGGTCTTGAGTTGTTGTTGAAGTTGCCGTCATTTGATTGTGCTCTGTTTATTGGATGCAATGGTACCGCACCCGCTTCATCGCGCAGGCTTGTGTGCGACCGCGAGCATTGTCTGGAAGTGCGGCGGTTCGGATTCTTTTTGCACCACCGAGGTTTGAATCTTGGCGAAGCCGGCGCCCTGGAGCATCGATTCAAGCTCCGCTTCGCTAAAACCGAGCCACTCGTCGGCGTACATCTCGCGCGCTTCTTCGAAGCGATGCTTAGCGAGATCGAGAATGGCAATGCGACCGCCGGGTTTGAGAATGCGGGCAGCTTCGGCGATGGCATGCTGGGGATGCAGCGCGTGGTGCAGCGACTGCGAGAAGAAGACGAGATCGACGATCTCGTCGTCGATGGGCAGCTCCTCCATATCGCCAAGGCGGTAGTCGATGTTCTTCACGTGGTGGCGCCGAGCCTGGTCGCGGGCGAACTCGATCATCTTTGCGGAGGAATCGACTGCCAGCACCCTGGCCGCACTCTGAGCGAGAAGGAGCGAGAAGCTTCCGTCGCCGGCGCCAAGGTCGGCGATGACCATCGGAGGCATGAGGCGGAGCAGCGCTTCGGCGAGGCTCTTCCATGATTTGCCGGGAACGTAATCCTTGCCGAGGCGGCCGGCGACGCTGTCGAAGAAGGCGCGCATTTTGTCCTGGCGCTTTTTGACAACGCGGCGAGCTGTAGTGTGGTCGTGGGCGGCTTCGGGAATCTCGCGGCCTGCCTCGGCAAGAAGCTTGTCCAAAATGTCGCCCCCACCTGAGGTGGTGGTGAGGCGATAGAGGCTGTTCTTGCCGATGCGGCGGTCTTCAACGAGGCCAGCCTGCTTGAGCTGCGAAAGGTGCGTAGAAATCGTGCTCTGTCCCATGACAAGGATCTCCTGCAGCTCGGCAACAGAGAGCTCTTCAGCTTTGAGCAGCAGCAGGATGCGGAGCCGGTTGGGATCGGCTACAACGCGGAGGATTTTCACAATTGACGTAGCCATGGGTTTCTGGTACACATCAATATATCACGATGCGTCGATATAAGGAGAACTGAATGGCTTCCTCAACTCTCGAATTGACCGAATACAAAGTTGCAGATCTTTCGCTGGCCGACTGGGGCCGCAAGGAAATTGCGATTGCCGAGCACGAGATGCCGGGTCTGATGTCGATCCGCAATAAATATTCCGCGGAAAAGCCGCTGAAGGGCGTCAGGATCACCGGCTCGCTGCACATGACTATTCAGACCGCGGTCCTGATTGAGACGCTGGTCTCTCTCGGCGCAGAAGTCCGCTGGGCCAGCTGCAATATTTTTTCGACGCAGGATCATGCGGCGGCAGCGATCGCGGCGAGCGGCGTTCCGGTCTACGCGTGGAAGGGCGAGAGCCTTGAAGACTACTGGGAATGCACTTACAAGGCGCTGAGCCACAAAGGCGGCAAAGGGCCAGAACTCGTTGTCGATGACGGCGGCGACGTGACGCTGCTGATTCACAAGGGCTATGAACTTGAGAACGGCGACAAGTGGGTCGATACACCTTCGGGCAATCACGAAGAGCAGGTGATCAAGGACCTGCTGAAGAAGGTTTACGCCGAGGACAATCAGCACTGGCACAAGGTTGTGAAAGAGTGGCGCGGCGTTTCAGAAGAGACGACCACCGGCGTGCATCGGCTCTACCAGATGATGGAGAAGGGCAAGCTGCTGGTCCCGGCCATCAACGTGAATGACTCCGTGACCAAGTCGAAATTCGACAATCTCTACGGCTGCCGCGAGTCGCTGGCCGACGGCATCAAGCGCGCAACCGATGTGATGGTGGCTGGCAAGGTTGCCGTGGTTTGCGGATATGGCGACGTGGGCAAGGGGTGTTCGCACTCGCTGCGCGGCATGGGCGCACGCGTAATTGTGACGGAGGTCGATCCGATCAACGCGCTGCAGGCGGCGATGGAAGGCTTCGAAGTCACGACGATTGAAGACACGCTTGGACGCGGCGACATCTACGTCACCTGCACGGGCAACGTGGACATCATCACGCTCGAGCACATGAAGAAGATGAAGGACCAGGCAATTGTCTGCAACATCGGCCACTTCGACAACGAGATCCAGGTCGATCGGCTCAACGCGGAGAAGGGTGTGGAGAAGCTGAACATCAAGCCGCAGGTGGACAAGTACCATTTCCCCGACGGGCACGAGATCTTCATGCTTGCCGAAGGGCGGCTTGTGAACCTGGGCTGCGCGACAGGGCATCCGAGCTTTGTGATGTCGAACAGCTTTGCCAACCAGACGCTAGCGCAGCTAGACCTGTGGAAGAACAAGGACAGCTACAAGGTAGATGTCTACACCCTGCCCAAGAAGCTGGACGAGGAAGTGGCGCGGCTGCATCTCGAAAAGATCGGCGTGAAGTTGACAACGCTTTCGAATAAGCAGGCAGACTACATCGGCGTGCCGGTGGAAGGGCCGTATAAGCCGGAGTTCTACAGATACTAGTGGAGTGAGCAGTGTGACAGTGAAAGGCCCCGGGTAAGCCGGGGCTTTTCTGTTTCTTCTGAAAATCGGTCGGTGATCCTTCGGCTTTCAGATAGGATTTCGTGTTCGCCAATCTGCGTATTCAGTAAGATCTGAGCAATGAAGCCTCTTGCCAAGCAGATCGTCACGTTTCTTTTCCTGGTGTTTCTGTTCAGTTCCCTTCCCTATTTCCTGATGATCCACTCGGGCCACATTGGAGCGGGCAATGGGCTCGTGGTGCGACTGGTGATGTGGTGCCCTGCAGCGGCTGCATTTGCCACCTGTGCACTCTTGCGAATCGATACGCGAACGCTGGGCTGGAGTTGGAGGCCGGTGCGCTTTGAGGCGCTCGGATACGTGCTTCCGCTGATCTATGCGGTTCCGGTCTACGTCATCGTATGGATCGCAGTTCCCGGATCATTTGCGCTGGCGGCCTTTGAAAAAGCCGCCGCGGAGTCACTGAGTATGCCTTCGTCGCCGCACGTCGCAACGTTCGGGCTGATGATTCCGATGCTGGCGACGCTCGGTGTGATCGGCAGCGTGGCCAATGCGCTGGGAGAAGAGATCGGCTGGCGCGGATTTTTATTGCCGCGACTCACGGGACAGTTCGGCTTCACATTTGGCTGCGTGGTGAGCGGGCTGATCTGGGCCGTCTGGCATTATCCGGGGCTACTGTGGTCTGACTACAACGCAGGCACCAACGCTGTCTACGCGCTCACGTGCTTCACGCTGATGGTCGTTGGCAACGCATTCATCATGGGCTGGCTGCGATTGAAGTCGGGAAGCCTTTGGCCATGCGCGCTTCTCCACGCCAGCCACAATCTGTTCATTCAGGCAATCCTGGATCGGATGACCGCACCGGTCGGGCGTACTCTTTACTACACAACCGAATTTGGCTGCGGGCTGGTACTCGCGGTTGGGGCGACTGCGGTCTACTTCTGGACGCGCCGCAGAGAACTGGATAACCCATTGGCGCCCGCGGTTTAGCGTTTGCCATCGAAGAGACGGTGATAGAGCCGCCAGGTTGGGCTATGCATCAATTGCGTCTGCTCGGCTTTGAGAGCGGCATAGGAGCGTTTGACGTAAACGTCGAACTCCGGCGGCCAACCGATGGTGGAGCGGCGTTCGTGGTAGTCGCCGTTGGCCCACTTGGCCAATACGGCCTTATAGCCGACGACGTGAGTGACGAAGTCGAGCAGGCACTGCGGCATTCGCTCTTCGATAATCAGGTGCGCCTTCTCGATGATGACCCGCTCGCGAATATCGTTCAGAGGCATGAAGATGGTGTTCATCCACAGCATCCACTCTTTCATCTCCGAGTCGAGAATGGGATCGCTTTTCGCCTTGCCCTGGCGCTTGAGCAGCGAGCGGTAAGCGATGTCGCCGGCTTCGGATGCGACGTAGAGCGGTCCATAGAACTCATTGAGGCGCTTGTTGACAAGATCGAGCTTGTCGCGGCGGCGGGCCAGCATGTGGGTGCTCACCGATGTAATGAGATAGCCGCCGAGCGCGAGGATGACCGTGAGAATGGCCGCATTCTGCAACACAGTTGGAACCGACAACAAGTCCATTGGAAGCTCTCAGAGCGGCTCCACAATTCTTGTAGCCATGTCAGGCATCCACCGAGTGGCCTTTTCTTGATGAAAAAGGCCACTCGGCTCCGTGCCTTTGGGATACTGCAATTGTGGAACCGCTATCCCTCGGCGAGAAGTATACGCGCCGATTTTGCGGGCGTTCCGTGATCGCCGACAGAGTTGAGAAGCAATCCTATTTTGGCTGCTTGCTGTGCAGAACCGGGACGAGTTTTGCTTTTCCGGGGATGATGGTGACCTCAAATACTTTTGGCCAGAGCTTTCCAGTGACAAAGAGCCTGTCATGCGCGGTGTCGTAAGCTATGCCGTTGAGGACGGCTTCGTCGTTGGAGAGTTGATCGCGCGGCATCAGGCCTTTGAGGTCGATCCAGCCGAGAACGCGGCCCGTGGCGGACGAGATGCGGGCAATGCGGTCGGAATGCCAGATGTTGGCGTAGATTTCGCCGTGGATGTATTCGAGTTCGTTGAGTTGAGTTACTGGCTTCCCACTGTCCTTCACGGTGATGCGGCGAACTTCGTGGAATGTCTCGGGATCGAAAAAGCGAAGCGTCGCAGTGCCGTCACTGAGGATCAGCGACTTGGTATCCTGCGTCAGGCCCCAGCCTTCTCCGTCGTAGTGAAGCGTGCGCAGCAGTCGGAAGGTGGCGCGGTCGTAGACGAACGCGACGTGCGATTGCCACGTCAGCTGAATCAGCATGTTCTTCCAGTCCGTCAGACCCTCGGCGAAGTACTGATCGGGCACCACGTGGAACTGCAGGATACGACCAGTCTCGAGGTCTACTTCGCGCAATGAGGAGCGGCCTTCGATGCCGGTGCTCTCATAGAGATGCCCATTCACATAAACAAGCCCCTGCGTGAAGGCCTGCTGGTCATGCGGGTAGGCGTGGACGACGTGGTAGGTGTCGGCAGCGTGCGCAAGGGCCGCTGCGGTGAGAACCAAAGCAACGGCGATGGCGCGGCATGACATGAGGAGATTCATCGAATTCGATTCTATCTACGGAAGATTGAAAATGGCCCTATCGTCAGTGCGGAATCAGCACAACCGCAGATGTCTCGAGTTCGGTCGCGTTTGCGACCTCCGTTCAATATCACAGCTCATTCGGTATTCGAGTTCACCTAGCTGGCACCCAGGTAGACAAAGCGCAGCGCAAAGAGCACGGCAAGCGTGTAGAGAAGCCAGTCCTGTTTGCGCCAATTGCCGGTGGCGAGGTGGAGCACGGCCCACGCGATGATGCCGAAGCCGAGGCCGTTGGCAATGGAGTAGGTAAGCGGGATCAGGATCAACGTGAGAAATGCGGGGACGGCGACGAGCGGTTCGTGCCAGCGAATCTCGGTGATAGTGGCAAGCATCATGGACCCGACGAGGATGAGCGCAGGCGCGGTTGCTGCCGCAGGCACGATACCGACAAAGGGCGCTGCAGCCATAGCAACAAGAAAGAGCAGGCCGGTAACGATGGCGGTAACGCCCGAACGGCCTCCGGCAGCGACGCCGGCGGTGGATTCGACATAACTCGTGACGGTGGAGGTTCCGGTCATCGAGCCGAAGACGGTTGCAGTCGCGTCGGCAAACAAGATGCGGTTGAGCCGCGGAATGGAGTGATCGGGGGCGATGAGTCCGGCGCGCTTGGTAACGGCGACGAGGGTGCCGAGATTGTCGAAGAGATCGACGAAGAAGAAGACGAAGATAATTTCGAGCAGTCCCTTCGAGAGGGCACCGCGAATGTCGAGTTTGAGAAATGTGGCACCAAGCGCCTGAATGCCACCGCCTGCAGGCGTCCAATGGACCAGGCCAAGGGCCCAGGCGATTGCCGTGGTGGTGACCACGCCGATAAGGATGGAGCCGCGAATTTTCTTGATTTCCAATGCCACCATTAGGCCGAGTCCGAAAAGAGCAAGCGCCGTGGTGGGATTGCGGACGTTGCCGAGGCCGACAAAGGTTGCAGGGTCGCTGACGACTATACCGGCGTTGCGGAATCCGATAAATGCAATAAACAGGCCGATACCGCTGGCAACGGCGGCGTAGAGCTCATGAGGAATCGAGCGCAGGATCATCTGGCGAATACCGGCGGCCGTGAGCGCCAGAAAGATGATGCCGGAAAGAAATACTGCGCCAAGCGCCGTCTGCCATGGGATGTGCATCTTGAGGCAAACGGTGTAGGTGAAATAAGCATTGAGGCCCATGCCGGGCGCGAGAGCGATAGGATAGCGCGCGACAACGCCCATCAGGATGGAGCCGAATGCCGCCGAGAGGCACGTAGCCGCGGTAACGGCAGACAGAGGGACGCCTGCTGCCGCAAGAATGGCAGGATTGACGAGCACGATGTAGGCCATCGTGAGAAACGTCGTCACTCCAGCCAGAATCTCTGTGCGCCAATTGGTGCCAAGATGAGTGAATTCAAAATAGCGTTCTAAAGATTTGAGCATCGGCAGGTGTCACTAGGAGAGCACATGCAGGCCGCATCACAAAGAGATTTGTGCGGATAAAGATGTTCCAAGGAAATTCAGGCAGCGAGCTTTCGCGATTTGCGCGTGCGGAGAATCCAATCCATCGATCCGCCCTGGATCACGATGGAGAAGACCACGACGAGATAGGTTGCGCCGAGAATCCATGAACGGCCGAAAGCTGCGGGAACTGAAAGAGCCAACGCGATGGAAAGGCCTCCGCGCAGCCCGCCCCAGGTGAGCACGAAGAGAGAACTCCGGTATTCACGCTGGAAGATGCGCGCGATGACAAGCAAAAATGCGACCACGCCGAAGCGCACAATATTGACAGCGACGATGGCACTCAGGCCCGCACGAATGGCCGTCGCATCAAGAGTAATAGCCATGGCTTCAAGCCCGAGGAGAACGAAAAGCACGCAATTCTGGATCTCGTCGATGACTTCCCAAAACCGGTCAACATGCTCGTGCGCTATTGAGGTTGCGGGCAGACGGCGATTGAAGTGGCGCAGAGCAATACCTGCCACAACTGCTTCAAGGGGAGCAGAGAGGTGGAGGATGTCTGCCAGGACGTAGCCGCCAAGGGCGAGCGCGACAGTAAAGAGAATGTCGATCTGGTAAGAGTCAATCATGCGCGTCAGAAACCACGTGACGTATGCAGCTGCAATTCCCAGGAGCACCGCGCCGCCAGCCTTTGCCAGCAGTACGCCGCCAATGTACCAGGGTGTTGGTGCATTGCCCCGCGCGATCGCGAGCATGGTGATGAAGAGGACGGCGCCGATGCCGTCATTGAAGAGCGACTCACCGGCCAGTTGTGCTTGCAGGCGCCGCGGAACACCAGTTCTACGAAGCATCTCAAGAACAGCGATCGGGTCGGTGGGAGAGATGAGCGCGCCAAAGATGAAGCATTCCATCCACGGCAACCGGGCGCCGCTAAGCACGTGCATGAGCAGAGACACAAGGAGGAAGCAGAACGTGGTGCCTGCAACCGAAAGAAGCGAGACGGTAAGTTCCTCTTTGGCCAGTTGATCGAGATCGAGCAGAAACGCGCCAGAAAAAAGTAGGAGAGGCAACATCCCGCGCAGGATCACGGTTTCGAAATCGATGTGCTGCATAAGGGTGGCGGCCCACTGGTGAATCGCTGGGACCCGTGTGGCCGCGAGGGTGAGCGCAGTCGACACGAGCACCGTGAGCAACATGGTCCCAATGGTGATGGGCAGACGCAGCCAGCGTGAGCTCACGAGGCCAAAAACGGCCGCCGTCAGAAACAGCAGGCTCAGAATTGCGAGTGTGCTCATGCTTCGGTTGCTCTTTGCGGTGCGCGATTGCGCAGGCTGGGTCTTTTCATCCTACAGAAAAGATGAGCCGCACGTTGAGAAAACGTGCCCAGAGAGGATTGCGGAGTTCCTTTGTCACGCCCAGAAGGCCGTGCTTCGGAGCGCCGCTAAAGCAGCTTTGCAGCGTCCTTCGCGAAGTAAGTGACGATGAAGTCTGCGCCTGCGCGGCGGATACCGACCAGCGATTCCAGCATCGTGCGATCGCGCTCAAGCCAGCCTTTTTCGAACGCTGCGTGCAGCATGGAGTACTCGCCGGAGACTTGGTATGCGCCAATGGGCACGTCGAAATTCGCGCGCGCGGCGTGCACCACGTCGAGGTAAGGCATCGCCGGCTTCATCAGGATCATGTCCGCGCCTTCTTCGAGGTCGAGGTCGATTTCGCGCATGGCCTCGCGCAGGTTGGCGCCGTCCATCTGGTAGCTGCGGCGGTCGCCGAACTGAGGAGCCGAATCGGCTGCCTCGCGGAATGGGCCGTAAAAAGCCGATGCGAATTTCGATGCATAACTCAAAATCGGTGTGTTGGTGTTGCCATCGGCGTCGAGGGCGCTGCGGATGGCAGCAACACGACCGTCCATCATGTCGCTAGGAGCTACGATATCTGCGCCTGCGCGGGCAAGGCTTGCGCCGGTGCGCGCGAGCAGTTCAAGCGAAGGATCGTTGTCGACGTCGTAGCCGCCGTCCCCGGTTTGGATAACTACGCCGCAGTGGCCGTGGCTGGTGTACTCGCAGAGGCAGACATCGGCGATGAGGACGAGCTTCTTTGAGGCAGCACTCTTCTTGATGGCGCGAAGGCTCTGCTGAACGATGCCGTTATCGTCCCAGGCCCCGGTGGCCTTTTCATCTTTGCTGTCGGGCAAGCCGAAGAGGAGCAATCCGCCGATACCGAGGCTGGCAGCTTCTTCGGCTTCACGCACAGCCTGATCCACCGAGAGATTAAACACGCCGGGCATGGAGCTGACCGGATTGCGTACGCCCTCGCCTGGGCAGATGAAGAGCGGATAAATCAGGTCGCCGGGGTTGAGCGTGGTTTCGCGAACCAGCGCACGAAGAGACTCAGTGCGGCGCAGGCGGCGCAGGCGCATTTCAGGAAAAGGCATGGGTAAATTGTAAGCCAGCGTGGATTGCTAGCGGAGTGACGAATCCCCTTGACGAAGCGCTTCAATCCGAAAATATCGCTGCGCGCGTCCAACATCCTTGAAGATTTGGGCTTTCAGTGCCTCGGTAGACGGCCATTGCATTTCGCCACGGAGACGAAGCAGAAATTCGAGCTGCAATGGTGTTTCATCGGTCAGATCGACGGGCTCGAAGTTCAGAATGTGCGTCTCAACGCCAAAGCCCACGCCTTCGAAGGTTGGCCGATTCCCGACGTTGGTCACTGCTTCGAAGCATCTGTCATCGACGGTCAATCGCGTGACATAGACTCCAAAACCGGGCAGCAGACCCTCGTAAGGCGCCAGATTCACAGTCGGAACCAGCAGCTTTGTGCCAACGCCGCGACCCTTTGCCGGGTTGGATTGCACGCTGAAGACACGACCCAGCATCCAGCGAGCTCGCCGCATATCGCCGGCTGCGATCAAATTGCGCACGGCAGAGCTAGACACTTCCATGCCGTGCACTTGTACCGCCGGATGCACTTCGACCTCGTATCCGAACTGCTTACCGAATGCGCGCAGTTCCTTCACGCCAGCCTTTGCGCCGTGGCCGAAGCGGAAGTTGCTGCCTTCGTGAATTCCCCGGACCCGTAGTACACCGACAAGGACGTTGCGAACAAAGTCTTCCGCTGTCACGTGCGACAACTTCTGGTCAAAGGGCAATACGAGGATCCCGTCCACACCAGTGTTTGCCAGCAGCCTCAATCGCTCGGGCAGGAAGGTCAACAGCTTTGGAGCGTCCTTGGGATAAAGAAAGCGTGCCGGATGCGGGTCGAAGGTGATAGCAATTGACCGCATGCCACGCGTCCGCGCCTCCACTGCAGCCGCAGTCAGGATCTGCTGATGGCCGCGATGCACGCCGTCGAAGTTTCCGATGGATGCGATGGACGGGCCGAAATCATGCGGCACTTCGTCGAGCGAACGGTAGACGGGTACCACTGCGCGCTGGTCCGGGCTCATGCGTTCGCGCCTTCCATCTTCGCATCCTCAAGCTCGATGGGAAAGCTTAGTCCGTCGTAGGCCATGCGGATGTTGTCGGGCAGCTTGGCATTCGTCTCTTCATGGCCGAGTTCGTGCGCGATATGGGTGAGCCAGGTATGTTTTGCATTGATGCGACGCGCCCATTCGACAGCTTGCTCCACCGTGGCGTGGCTGGGATGAGGCTTGTGGCGCAGGGCCGAAAGGACCACGTGATCCAATCCCTTGAGCAACGAAAAGCTCTGTTCAGGAATTGAACTCACGTCGGTAAGATAAGCCGTGCGGCCGAAGCGGAATCCGTAAATCTCCTGTTGCCCATGCAACACTGGTATGCTCTGAAATTCAACGCCCAAAACACACACGCGTTTGTTGAGCGACTCGATGTGCACGCGAGGCCGATTCGGATAGGTCGCCTTCGGCGAAAACGTGTAGTCGTAGACACGGCGCAGCGTCTCTTCGGTATCCGGCGAGGCATAGAGCGGGATGTTTCCGCCTTCGCGAAAGACCGTGAAGCTCAGCGGCCGCAGATCGTCGAAACCGAAGATATGATCGGCATGGCCATGGGTGTAGAAGACCGCATCCACGCGGGTCAGCTTGTTGCGCAGGGCCTGTTCGCGAAAATCTGGACCGGTGTCGATCAGCACCACGCGCTGACGGCCGCCGTGCCCCCATTGCAGACAGCACGGAAGGCCGCAGGCGACGATCGCGCGGATCTGACGACGTGCATACCGCGCAGTCGCACCCCAGCGTGGGAACTCCCATGGAAGTTCCGGTTCCCAGAAATGTCAGCTGGCCTTCCATGAATGAACTAGTGTTTTTCCGGTTTGGGAGGAGGAGCCTGCACGCCCTGCAGCGAGATCATCTTGGTCAGTTCGAGGAACGTCATGCGCAGTTCAAACAAGATCGTCTCGAGCATGCGCTCTTCGTTGGCTGACAGATTTCCCTTGGTTTTCTCTTCCAACACGCCCAGCAGATCGATGCTTTGCCGCGCGCCGATGATGTCTACCCGCGGACGCTGACCCTCGGGAGTCGCAGCGCCCATCTGCATCAGCGCCGAGAGATAGAGCTGCTGTACCAGGTGCTCAAATCTTATGGGGGGCTGCGCTCCCATGGTTGGATTCTGCGCGCGCAGCAAATCTTCGACGCGCTGCGCCGAAGCCTCGTACGCGGATTCCTGCTCGCGTTTCTCCTCCGCGGTTGGAGGAGGCGGCATTGCACCGGCAAATTCGTCTTCAGCCGCATCCGCCGCCGTTTCAGCCTTGGGTGGCTCGGGGTTCTCTGTCTCCACCAGCCGCGGCCCCGCAGACTTCTTCTCGGGCTCTGCGGCGGGTTCTTCATCGGGATGGAGCGAGACGCTTTCCTGCTCCTCTTCCTTTTTCATCTTGCGTCGATCGATGACTTCGAATTTCGGCGTATCGCTCATAATCCAACTTTCCGTCACTTTCGATCATAAAGCCGACGGCTTGTCCAGAATCTTCGCTATGCCTGCCGCCGGTCCAGTTCCATAAGTTAACGGCTGGTTCTTGACCTCGGCCTCGCTGCGTACCATCGCCAGAGCGAATCGGCGTGTCACCCCCGCCAGTGGTAATTCCGCAATGCTGGTGATCGCCCCGACAGGCGCGCCTTCGAGGAAGAGTTCAGCTCCGCCGTCGGCCAAGGGGCCGTCGAGTTCAAGAAGCCGCAAATGCTTGTGCACGTTACCCCGGGAGCGGATTCGCTCCACGATTTCCTGGCCCAGATAGCAACCTTTGGCGAAATGCAGCGCTCGTGTCTGGGAGGTTTCCTGAGGCAAATCGCGCTCGGCGATGTCGATGCCGTAGAGCGGAATTCCCTCTGCTATGCGGAATGCTTCCAACGCGGCTGTGCCTACTGGAGTCGCACCCGCTGTCGACAGGGCGCGCCAGAGGATCGTCAACCCGGCCAGTGGGGTGCGGATCTCAAAGTGGTCGGCCAATGTGCCATAACCGCGGTAGATCCTCAAGTTCAGCCCGTTCCATTCCACGCGTTGCCCGGTCATCATTTCGGCTGGCACCGGCAGTCCCATGCGCACCAGCACTTCGCGAGCCTGCGGTCCGGTCAGTCCGACGGTCGTTTCGGCCGTGGCGTCCAGCGAAACCAACTCCACGTCATCCATGATGATGAAGCGATCCAGGTGCGCCATCAGCCTCTCGTACTGATCGGCAGCGATTTCCAGATCGAGCGCATCGCCTTCGCGCCAGACCGTCAGATCTCCCTGGATGCGGCCCTGCGCATTCAGTACCAGGTTCCAGGCTCCGCCGTTGCTGGGCAGATCGTTCACGGAATTAGTTACCATTCCGCTTAGCCAACGGAAGCGATCTTCACCGCGCACGTTGACTCGCCGCATCCAACCAAGATCGTGCGCCGCTGCGCCCTTGACCAGGACGGCTATTTCTCCGGCTGGCACGTCAAATTCATATGGGGTCAGCGCGCCGCGAAACTCGGCTAACCGTGGCGCATTGGCGGCCGACGTGGCAAGCAGTTGCGCTGCAAGCGGGGTAGGAAGAGCAGAAACAGCAAGATTCTCAGTCATAGGGGAGCGATTCGCGAACACAGTGCGCATTTCCTGACAAAACTTCGCGCCACTGCGCATCCTGATTATAGCTTTGAGATTAGATGCGAGCTTCCCCCACCGATCGGTCCCAGAACTCCAAGGAGAGAGAATGAGTAAGCAGCACCAAATGAGTGAGATAACGCGGGACATTTTGAGTTTGGCAGTGGCCTGCTGCCTGCTGGTTGCCTCGGCAAACGCCCGGACTCCTGCCCCTCAAGCCCAGCCTGCTCCTCAATCTCCTTCCACGCAGGCAACACCGGCGGGAAAACCCGGTGCGCAAGCGGCAAGCAAGGCCAAGTCAGGAACCGACGGCGCCGAAACGCATATTACCCCCGACGAAGCAAAAGAGCTCTTCAGCCTGGTCGATCAACTGCTCAAATTCTCTTCGCAGGAATCTGGGTTCCCAATCAAAAGCGATGTGAAGCGGCAGCTCACAACTCGCGCTGATGTCGAGCACTACCTGACTGAGAAATTCGACGAAGACGAGGACGCCAAACGCATGCAGCGAAGCGAAATCGTCTTGAAGAAGTTCGGCCTGCTCGACCGGGACTTCAATCTGAAACCGTTCTTGCTGGCCCTGCTCAAAGAGCAGATCGAGGCCTACTACGATCCCAAAACGAAGACCGTGAACCTGCTGGACTGGATTTCAGTTGACGAGCAGAAGCCGGTGCTCGCGCACGAACTCACGCATGCCCTCCAGGACCAGCACCTCGATCTCGACAAATGGAGTGACCAGACGCCTCCCGACGTTTCCCACACCTCTTCAGAGGACAGCGATCATCTCGCCAAAGATGAGCTCGATACCGCACGTGAGGCAGTCACCGAAGGACAAGCTACCGCAGTGATGATGGACGACATCCTCAAGCCGATGGGAAAGAGCCTCATCGGAGACCCGGAGATTGTGGACTTCATCAAGCAGCAGATGTCGGGCTCGGATAATTCTCCTATTCTCGCCCGCGCACCGCTTCTCCTCTCAGAGTCGCTCCTCTTTCCTTATCGGGAAGGCCTGAGTTTTGAACAGGATGTGTGGATGGACCGCGGCCAGGCGGCGGCATTCACGGGGGCGCTCGATCGTCCGCCATCATCCTCCTGGGAGATTATGAACCCTCGAGAATACGAGCAGGGACACGTGCCATCCATTCCGTATCTACCTGATATCCATCCTCTTGTTGATGGAACCTATCGCCCTTATGACATCGGCCAAGTGGGCCAGCTCGATCTGCACATTCTCGCCGGGCTCTTCGGGGGCGATGGCGCCGCGCGCGATCTGACGCCGGCGTGGGATGGCGGCATCTACTGGGCTGGCCAGCGTTTGAGCGCCACTACCCCAGCCGAACAGGCCAGCACCAAATCCATTTCATTCTTCTACCTTTCGGTCTGGAAGAATGCAGCATCTGCTCAAGCCTTTACCCATCTCTACGCGGATGAGTTGGGTCGCAAATACTCCGGCCTCAAATCCGACAAGGCCGCCGCCCAGGTCTCCGACGAAGCGGATGGAACTGTCGAACAAGTTTACAGTTCCAACGAAGGTCCAGTGGTCATCACGCGACGCGGCAAACTGGTATTTGTCTCGGAAAGCTTCGACCTGCCGATGGCCCGCCAACTGGCAACCCTCATTCTAGGGGCTCAAGGCAGCGGTCCGCTTCAATCTGCCTCCACCGCGCGGCCCAGTACGCAGTCCGGCACAGCCGTGGCGGCAGACGGCTTCAATCCGCATGAAACCTTGACTGCGCCCGTGGTGCGTTTCCTCTCGAGTTGCGGGGTTACGAAAGCCGCGGTCGATGCTGCACTGGAGGCCACGCACTCCGGGAGGTAGGTTCCTTTCGGTCAGAGGGAATTCAGATTGGGCTTGAAATCGAGGTTCAACTCTGCTGTTCTGTCTCTAAGTCCCCACCGGAGAATGCGCATGAAGGCCGTTCCTGTCATTGTGTTTTGCGCCTTTGCCCTGGCCCGTACCGCTTCAGCACAGGCCTTTGGAGAATCGGTTCAGCTCAGCCAGCCTGCAGTTCAAAAGACGGGCGCGGCAGCAGCACCCCCTGCAGCCCCACCAAGTTCTCGCAACGGTCTCCCGCAACAGGGAGGCGTCCAGGTTGTGAACGACACCTATCGGAGCATGCTGGATTGCCATTGCGCGCCATCGCCGGCGTTTCTGCCGGGCCCACGAGAGGTGCCCGCAGGCACGCAGATCTTTTTGTCTAATACCAACCCAAATGCCGTTATCTACTACACCACCGACGGCTGGACACCGACTGAGTTTTCGACTCAGTACCATGATCCAATCGTCATCACGGCAGCGATGCGTGTCCAGGCATTCGCTGAAGTGCCCGGAAGGGCACCCAGCCCGATCGTTGCCGCCAGCTACACGGTTAGCGGTCCGGCGATTCCGCTTCCGGTTAACGCTTCCATCACCGGATCAACCGTTACAAAGGGTACGCAGATTCGCCTGCAGACAGGCAACCGGGTAACATCGGAAAAGGCCAACATCGGGGACCATTTCTACCTGCTGCTTGATCAGAATCTCGTTGTGAACGGGAATGTGGTTGCACCCCGAGGCATGTCTGTGGATGCCGTGGTCACATCTGTTCAGCATGCGGGTCAGAACGGAAGATCCGGCGTGATCGTTTTCCGGCCAATGAGTCTGAGCGCGCATGGAGTCGCGATTCCGTTAGACGGAACCTACACGCTGGTTGCACCCGATATCGGCTCGGAACTGAATCACATCGCGGACACGAGCTTTGTCCACGTGGCCGGACCGATGCCGCCGGGGAATGAAGCGAAGATCGAACCGGGAATGATGGTGACGGCATCCGTGGCCTCCGACGTGCGGTTGAGCCAGTAACGACTGCTTTGGGACTCCGGTTAAGGCGAGCTCTCCTTGCTCGCCTCCGCCGCGATCGGCTCAACATCTTTGTGGACCAGGTATTCGTCGAGCAGCACCGACACCAGCACGGCCGTCGGGACCGAAACGATAGCGCCAAGGACTCCACCCAGCTCCGATCCAATCAGCAGTGCCACCAGAATCGATAAGCCCGGCAGACCGACCCGCGTTCCCATGATCCGCGGCACCAGGAATGAGTTCTCCAGCTGTATCCATATAACGTAGAAAATGGCGATGCCGAGTACGCGTCCCCAGGAGTCGACGGCTGCGACCAGAAGCGCCAGCGCGATGCTGGCGGCTGCGCCGATTACGGGAATAATGTTCAGGAGGCCGGTTAGCACTCCCAATGCGTACGCATAACGCACATGGAGCATCACGAACACAATGGTGCTGGTTAACCCAAGAATCAGCATCAGGCTTCCCTGGCCCAACAGCCATTTACCCATTCGCACATCGGCGCGCTGTAGGGCTGCATCGAGGCGTACACGCTTTTCCGCGGGGAAGAAGGATAGCGCCCACCGGTAGGCGAGGTCGCCTTCAAGAATGAAGTAGACGGTCAGGATCAGACCCATCGCAATGCTAAAGATTGCGCCTGCCCAGTTCTTGATGGACAGCAGCAAATACGTTGCCGCGTTGCTGATGAAGTCCTCGACCTTGGTGGCGACCTCGTCGGTGTTCACCTGGTCGGCGAAGGGGATGTGCTTGAGTTTGTCGAGGAAGGCGGGCAGGCGCGTCGGCATTTCGTGGCCGAACTCCTGCAGATCGCGAATCACCGGCGGAAAGGCGAGAAACCCGAAAGCCACGAGTCCGCCCGCCGCTGCAAGCATCAATATGAGGATGGCGCGTCCCTTGAAGGGCCGCCAACGGCGAAAGCGAAAGTGGGACGTGGCGCGCACAATCGGAGTGAGCACCACTGCGGCGAGAGCGCTGACATACAAGAGAAGCAGGACATTCCGCAACTGCCACGCCAGATAACAGAGCAAGGCCAGCCCGAAAGCGAATGCGATATCGCCGCGCAGATCGCGGCCTCTGCCCTCGGCTTGATTCATGTCTGAATTCGTCTCTTTCCTGATTGAAAACTCCCACCGTTCATAGCTACCTGCTGGCTTTCTTATTCCCTATTCCCGATTTTCAATTCCCCTGCTCCTTCGTTCAGTAACTTATCGGTCTCCGCCCAGGATTGAGCCGATGACGCCGCCCAGAACTGCTCCCGTCGCCGTGTTGCCCACCTGGCGGCCCTCCATCTGTGGCAGGTACTCGCTGATCTGATGCGCCAAACGGGAGATGGGCAGCGTCTGCAGCCACACAGGTCCCGGACCGGTCAAGACCGCAAGGAAAATGCCGTCGCCGCCGAAAATCATATTCTTGATGCCCGGGACCATCGTGATCTGGAACCCCACGGACGCCTGAAACGCGCCGACATGCCCTGGATGTACCAGCAACACTTCGCCCGGGGCGAGATTCTTCATGATCAGCTCGCCCGAGAGCTCAAGCCACGCCGTACCGTTGCCCCCCACCCGCTGGAGCATAAAGCCGTTGCCACCAAAGATGCCTGCGCCCAACGATTGCTGGAATCCGACGCTGATGGTGACCTGCGGCGTGGCGCACAAGAATCCGTGGCGATGCACCAGGTATTCCTGTCCCTGGCCCAACTGGACGGGCACAATATGCCCGGGAACCTTGGTCGCAAACGACACTTCGCCGGGATACTGCATAGCGCGGTACTCCGTCATAAAGAGGCTTCCGCCGCCGGCAACGCGCTTCAGAACACCGAACAGCCCCCCACCCCCTCCCATCTGCGTATGGGTAGTCATCTGGATCGAGCCGGTCATCCACGACAGCTCGCCACTCTCGGAGAAGACGCTCTCATTGGGGTCGAGTTGCACATCGAGTACGGGCATGGTGGTGCCTTGAATCCGGGTCTGCATGCGGACCTCCTGTCGAGGACAGTGTACCCGGTCATCTACGCCGGGCAAGGTTCATATGTTCCATGTGGGCATTCCATCGATACAATGACGGCACCGCTTTCCCGGAGGACAAATTGGTGAAACGTTTCGCATGGCTCGTTGTGATTCTGCTGATAGCCTCGCCCAGCTGGGCCGCCAAAAAGATGACTATGCAACAACTCAAGGACATGCTGGCTGCGGACCAGAAGTCCCAAAAATCCGATGCCGACGTTGCCGCTGAGCTGAAAGACGTCGAGCTGACGGAAGAGATGACCCACAGCACAATGGACAGCCTGAAGCCGCTTGTTCCCGGCCAGCTCACGACCGAGCAGTTGTTTGTTCTTGAGATACGGAGCGCCGTGCTGCCTCCACCGTCCAGCGAGATCCCCTCCACACCCGCGCCGGATGCCGCCATGCAGAAAGCGATGCTCGACAAGGCCACTGACTATGCAACCAAAACATATGCGCAACTGCCTGCTCTTACCGCAACGCGCACACTGCGGCGCTTCCAGGATAGTGCCCATCAGGATCAACCCAGCTTGGGCGCCCACAGCAGCGCTGTTCTGTCAGCAACCTATACGCCCATTCGCTACACCGCCTCTGATGAAGCAACGGTCACCTTCAAGAACGGCGCTGAGCAGAATCCTCTGGCCACCGACAAGACACATTGGGGCGAGAACAGCATGATCGCGCTGGTTGGGCAGAGTCCCGATCCAAGCGCAGTGCTCGAGGAAGCGCAAGCGACAGGCAAGATCAGCTGGCTGCGCTGGGAAACTGTGATGGGACACAACCTGGCCGTCTTTTCCTATTCCGTCGACAAGAAGAAGAGCCACTACGGCGTGGACTATTGCTGTTTCCCCGAGACGAGCCAGGTCGGTCAGGTGGCGATGCGCGGAACCGAGTCAGCCGGGGGCGCCGGAAACTACCAGACCAACGCAACCTGGAAGAATTTCAAGGCAACGCTACCCTACCGCGGCGAAATCTTCATCGACCCTGAAACCGGCGTGATTTATCGCCTCGTTACGCAGGTCGACTTCAAGGGTTCTGACCCTGTGCGCCTGGAGAACCAACGGATTGACTATGGGATTGAAACCATCGGCGATAAGAAGGTCGTCGTACCGGGCTTCGTCACCATCGATACAATCGAGCTGCCATTTCCCGATTCACCTCAGGGGCGCTACATTATGCGCCACACGCTGTTCACTGAGAACTATTCGGGATACGCTGCCTCGGGAAGCTAACCCATCGAGATTGTCTCGGCAAACCCCGATCGCTGCGCGCGACCGGGGTTTTCAATCCGCACCATTACGACGTAGAATCAGACCGCGCCCCTTTATTTCCCTGCTTCTCCTTACTCGACGACCTTCAAACTTGTCTCCGCGGTGGCCAGCGAACTGCCGCCAACCCAGATGTCATAGGTTGTGGGCTCTACCGTCTTCTTCAAGTCGGCGCCGTAGAAATTCAATTCGTCGAACCCAACCGGGAACGTGACGCGCTTTGTCTCGCCGGGTGCAAGGGCTACGCGCGCGAACCCCTTCAGCTCGCGAACAGGCTGTTCCACGCTGGCTTCGGTGTTGCGGATGTAGAGTTGGACGACCTCGGTCCCCGCAACGCTGCCCGTGTTTTTCACATCGACGCTCACCGTGACCACTGGATTGTGGTCGTCGACAACCTCGTGTACGGGAACCTCTGCACGGTCCACCGTCGGCTTGGCATAGCTGAAACGTGTGTAACTCAGCCCCCACCCAAAGGGAAACAGCGCCGAGTTCGGCTCGTCCACATACCGCGACACGAACTTCTCTGCCGCGTCGCGAGGCATGCGACTCAAATCGCCGCGAGCCGGCCGCCCCGTGGGCATCTGGGCGTAGTACAGAGGTTCCTGTCCAACGGCACGCGGGAAACTCGACGGCAGTTTGCCTGATGGATTGACCTCGCCAAACAATATATCCGCAACAGCCGGCCCTGCTTCGATGCCCGGACTCCACGCCTCGAGGATTGCGGGGACGTGCTCGGCGGCCCATTTCAGTTCGAGCGGCCTGCCCGCCAGCACCACCAGGATCACCGGCTTGCCCGTCGCAACCACCGCCTCAAGAAGCTTCTCCTGGTTTCCGGTAAATCCGAGGTGGGCGCGGCTCGCGGCTTCGCCTTCCATCCAATTGGTGGGCTCGCCCAGCGCCAGGATCGCGACATCGGCCTTGCGCGCAGTTTCCACCGCCTCCGCGATCATCTTGCCGTCGTCGGGAACGGGTTCATTCGCACCACTCTTCGCCGAACCTGCGAAGGTGACGCTTTGAAGAACATTTTCGTCTTCGCCCGACAGCAGTCCGCAGCCCGAAGCGTACAGGAGTCTGTCCCCGAGCCGCTCACTGAGCGCTGTCTTCAGCGTGATCACATCTTTTTGATTGCCCGTGACGGTCCATGCGCCGAGCAGATCGCGTGCATCATCCCCCATCGGCCCAATCAGCGCCACTGTCCTGGTTTTCGCGCTAAGTGGCAGTAGCGCACCTACTCCCTCCACTGGATCGTTTTTGAGCAGCACCATCGTCTCGTCGGCCACTTTGCGCGCGGTCTCGCGGCGCTCCGGCGTAGCCGTATAGGCTGGACCGATGACGGTGTAGGGATGATCGAAGAGTCCAAGCGCAAATTTCACACGCAGGATTCGACGTACCGCTTCATCGACGACACTCTCGGGAATCTTCCCCGACCGGACCTGCGCGGCGATCACGGTGCCGTAGAGATCGCCTTCCATATCCATGTCAGTACCTGCCAGCAATGCCTTGCGCGCCACAGTCGGTCCATCACCGATCGAGTGGTTCTTCAACTCTGCAATGGCGCCCCAGTCCGACACCACGAAGCCGTCGAATCGCCACTCCTTGCGCAGAATCTGCGTGAGCGTAAACGGATCGGCCGTGGCCGGAACTCCGTTGATGGTGTTGAACGAGGTCATCACGGTTGCGACGCCGGCATCCACCGCTGCGTGATACGGCTTCAGATAGACCTGCCGCAATGTCATCTCACTCATGTCCGCCGCGTTGTAATCGCGACCTGCAATCGCCGCGCCGTACGCCGCAAAATGTTTCACGCACGCCGCAACCGAATCCGGCTTCGACAAATCGCCCTGCTGGTATCCCTTGACCCATGCGCGCGCCAACGCCGAGCTCAAATATGGATCTTCGCCGTTGGACTCGATGATGCGTCCCCAGCGCGGATCGCGCGCGATGTCCACCATCGGCGAAAAGACCCATGCGATGCCGTCGGCCCGTGCCTCTTGCGCCCCGACGCGGGCCACGGTTTCCGCTGCCTCAGGATCCCAGCTTGCCGCTATGGCCAGCGGCACAGGAAACATGGTCCGGTGCCCGTGAATTACATCGAGTCCAAAAAGAATGGGAATGTGCAGCCGCGACTTCTCCATCGCGATGTGCTGGTAGTGATTTGTCCGCTCGGCCCCCACAACGTTCAGCATGGAGCCAACCTGGCCCTTGGCAACCAGTTCGTCGTAGGTCAGGTTTGAAGCTGAAGGACCAGTCGCAAATCCTGCCGAATACTGCACCGTCTGCCCGATCTTTTCCTCGAGTGTCATCTCTTTCAGCAGCGATTCCACACGGGTGTTGACATCCTTCGAGGCCAACTGGGAATTCGGCGTCGGATGGCCCTGGGCAGACGCAGGAACGACAGCCAAAAGGGCGTACAGCAAGAGAAAGATTGCAAACGAGACGGCTGGATTTCTCAACTTCGTCATGACCAAAAATGATAAACCGTTTGAGTCGCGCCCGTCAGAAGTGCCTGCGCGCACTCCACCACGGCTGTAGCCTCGCAATAGACATGTTTGTCACTCAACTTCGCGCAAAGCAAACGAAATACACTACTCTTTGATGTGAATCGAATGCCACGATATCTCCGACATTTTCGGAAAGCCGTATTTCTGGCTCTCGAGCACGACGTGCTCAATACGGCCAAGGCCGCCGCGTATTCCGGCATGCTGATGTTCTTTCCCGCGTTCATCGTGCTTACCGCTCTGATCGCCAAGGTTCCGGAAGGTCTCACGGTCGTCGGCGAAATTCGTTGGGTCTCCGGCCAGATTCTTCCCCTCGACACCGTACACCTGATGCTCTCATCGATGCAGGCGCGCAACCCGCATCCCGGTCGCCTGATCACCTCTGGCCTCACGCTCAGCATCTTCGCCGGGCTCGGCCTGATGCTCACGCTGATGGAGGGCTTTCGCCGCGCCTATCGCCTTCCGCAAAACGAGTGGGGATTCTGGGAACGGCGCATTCGCGCGCTGTTACTTGTTTTCATCGTTCTCGCGCCCCTCGCGCTGGCGACGCTACTGCTTGTCTTCGGCCGCGCGATCGAGCTTTGGATGGTCCTGAAAGCTGGCCACGAACTCCGCCATTTCGTACTCTTCTTCTGGCGGATGGCGCGGTGGTCGCTTGCCTTCGTCACCAGTCTCGCCGTACTTGGCGCGCTCTATCACTTCGGAACCCGACGCAGAGAACACTGGCTGCACGTGATGCCCGGCGCTGTCGCTGCGAGCGCAGTCTGGTTTCCCGCAACGCTGGCCTTCGGCTGGTACGTTACCCGTATCGCCGACTACACCATCTTCTATGGATCCTTTGGCGCGGGCATCGCCACACTGGTGTGGCTCTACATTACTTCGTTCAGCGCGCTGCTCGGGGCCGAACTCAACGGTGTTTTCTTTCGCGAACGCAATCTTCGGGTCTAACACAACGCATTCATTACGGCAAATTTCCGTCAGTGACGCTTCGCACCGACTAAACCACCATCACTACCCCATCATGGATACGGGGATTCCGCGCTCAGCCGACTTTGTATAATGAAGCGGACCGCACACATCCATCCCCGTTTCCTATATCGAAACTTTCTGGAGTCATACAATGCCGTTCGTCGATACGAACCTGAACGCAAATCCTATCCAGCGTCGCGCAAAAATTGTCGCCACTCTCGGTCCGGCTTCCAACACCGAACCCGTTTTTCGCGATCTTGTGCGTGCCGGAATCGATGTTGTTCGCCTGAACTTCTCCCACGGTACTCACGAGGAAAAGCTCGCGCTCATCCAGATGATCCGCAAAGTCAGCCGCGAAGAGCATAAGCCGCTCTGCATCCTCGGCGACCTCCAAGGCCCCAAGATCCGCACTTCGAAGCTCAAGGATCATCAGTCCGTGCTCCTCAAGGCGGGTCAGCGTCTTACCATCACGCCCCGCGATGTTCCCGGCACCGCAACGCTGGTGGGCACCACCTTCAAAACGCTTGCGGAAAATGTTGAACAAGGCTCGCGCATTCTTCTCTCTGACGGACTCATCGAGCTACGCGTTCACGAGGTGATTGGAGCCGACGTAGTCTGCGAGATCATCAACGGCGGCATGCTGGGCGAAAACAAGGGCATCAACCTGCCCGGCATTCCAGTTCGCGTTCCTTCGCTGACCGAAAAAGATTCGCAGGACCTTGAGTTCGCTCTAAAGAATGGCGTCGACGCAATAGCGGTTTCGTTCGTCCGCACCGCGGAAGATGTGCGCCTCGTGCGCAACCGCGTCTCGGCCTATGGCGGCGAGACATGGATCATCGCCAAGCTTGAAAAGCCGCAGGCCATTGAGCATCTCGACAGTATTCTCCAGGCTGCCGACGGCATCATGGTGGCTCGCGGCGACCTCGGCGTTGAAGTTCCGCCTGAGAAAGTTCCCGCGATTCAGAAGCACATCATCCGTCGCGCATCGGAGTATTTCAAGCCCGTAATCACGGCGACACAAATGCTCGAGTCGATGATCGAAAATCCTCGCCCTACGCGCGCCGAGGTTTCCGACGTGGCCAACGCCGTGTATGACGGAACTGACGCCGTGATGCTCTCCGGCGAATCGGCCGTAGGAAAGTACCCCATCGAAGCTGTCGCCATGATGGGCCGCATCGTCAGCGAAGCGGAACGGCACATCAAGGAAGATCACCTGAACGAGCCGCTCATTCGTCAGGCACATCTCTCCATCGCCGAGACCATCTGCGAAGCCACCGCGCACGCCGCCGACGATCTCGACCTTCGCGGCATCGCGCTGTTCACTGAATCCGGCGCGACCGCTCGCCAGCTCTCGAAGTACCATCCTACCGCGCCGATCTTCGCGCTCAGCCCTGTCGATATCACCATCAACCGGCTTAACTTGCTCTGGGGCACTACGCCTGTTCGCTGCCCCAAAGTCAATTCGACTGAAGCGCTGGTGGATGTCGCCGAGAGCCTGCTCGAACAGTATGGCTACGTGCGTAACCGCGAGGTGATCGCCATCGTCGCCGGCACGCGTACCAAGTCAGGCTCGACCAACTTCCTCCGTCTTCATGTTCTTGGAGAGCACAACCAGGAAGGCGTGCGGTTCTTCGCTCCGCATGAAGACGAAGTTGTGCCGGGTCCCGAATCGCCTGCACCTGCAACCGCGCCTGCGAAAGCAAAGCGCGTTTCTGCAAAGGCTGCGAAGGCTGGGTCAAAGCGCCGCTAGCTACTGTGCACCCGCAAAAAATGCCACTCCTGCGGAGTGGCATTTTTATTGCTGTGATCAATTTCGACGCGGCGCAACGCTGGGTGCCCCATCCGTCGGCAGCTTCATCGCCGAAGGATGGGAAAGCTCGAATTATTTCGTCGCCAGTTGCCGCAACACGTACAGCAGAATTCCGCCATGTTCGTAGTACTCGATCTCCTGAGGCGTGTCGATCCGTACTTTGGCGTTGAACTCCTTCACGCTTCCATCCGCAGCTTTCGCCTTGATCTTCAGAGTCCGGCCATTGGCGAACTTCGACTTGAGCAGATTCGTGAGTCCGGCAAAGTCATAAACCTCTTCGCCGGTTAATCCCAACGACTCCACATTCTGCCCTTCCTCGAACTGCAGGGGGAGAATGCCCATGCCAACCAAATTCGACCGGTGAATGCGCTCGAAGCTCTCGGCGATCACTGCGCGAACGCCCAGTAGATTCGGTCCTTTCGCCGCCCAGTCGCGAGACGAACCGGAGCCGTACTCCTTGCCGGCGAGGATAACCAGGGGAATCTTGCGCTCGGCATACTTCACGCTGGCGTCGAAGATCGACATCTGCTCGCCATCAGGTAGCAGGCGGGTCACGCCGCCTTCAGTTCCCGGCGCAAGCTTGTTGCGCAGGCGCACATTGGCAAACGTGCCACGCACCATCACCTCGTGGTTTCCGCGCCGCGAGCCGTAGGAGTTGAAGTCTGCCGGTTTCACGCCATGCTCGGCGAGATATTTTCCCGCCGGTCCGTTCGCCTTGATCGACCCCGCGGGTGAGATGTGATCCGTCGTCACCGAGTCACCGAGAACGGCCAGCACGCGCGCGCCCATGATGTCGGTTACCGGGTCAGGTTGCTGTTTCATGCCGTCGAAGTACGGCGCCTGGCGAATGTAGGTCGAGTCCGGCTCCCATTTGTAGACATCTCCAGTGGGAAAGCTCAAGCCCTGCCAGCTTGCGTCGCCATCGCTTACCGTCGCATACTCCTTGCGGAATCCTTCGCTGCTGAGGCCCTTGTCGATCGCCGCGGCTACTTCCTGCTGCGTCGGCCAAATGTCCTTGAGGTACACCGGCTTTCCCTGCTGGTCTTTTCCCAGCGGCTCGGTATCGAAGTTGTGCCCGATGCGACCGGCCAGCGCATAAGCGACGACCAGCGGCGGACTCATCAGGTAGTTCGCGCGAACGTCGACATTCACGCGGCCCTCGAAGTTGCGATTGCCGCTGAGCACGCTCACGGCGACGAGGCCGTGTTCATCAATGCTCTTCGACACATCAGTGGGCAGCGGGCCAGAGTTGCCGATACAGGTTGTGCATCCGTAACCCACCACGTTGAAGCGCAGTTTCTCGAGATACGGCAGCAGGCCTGATTTCTGGTAGTAGTCCGTCACCACGCGCGAACCCGGCGCCAGCGACGTCTTTACCCACGGCGGCACCGTGAGCCCCTTCTCCACGGCCTTCTTGGCTAGGATTCCTGCTGCAACCATCACCGATGGATTTGAAGTATTCGTGCAGCTTGTGATCGCGGCAATCACGACCGAACCGTGATCGAGGTACTTGTCTGGATCAACGTTGAAGCGTTCTTTTACGGTTGTGATGATTGGCCCCGTTTTGAATGTCTTGTCAGCCGGAGCAGCGTGGGCAGCGGCAGATGACGTGGCCGGTCCTTCGTTCTCCTCTGCCGCAATGGCCAGAGCCGTGTCGTTTACTGCGGCCGGTTCCCATGGGGCTGCGGTGCGGGTTCCAAGCGGCTTCGCGGTCGGTGCAAGCAGGCTCGGTAGCTGTTTGGCGAAGCTTTCTGCCGCATCCTTCAGCAGCACGCGATCCTGCGGACGCTTCGGACCGGCCACGCTCGGCTCAACTGTCGCGAGATCGAGTTCCAGCGTCTGCGTGTACTCAGCTTCTGGGGACTTCTCTGTGTGGAAGAGCCCCTGCTCTTTGTAATACGCTTCCACCAACGCGATCTGCTCATCGCTGCGGCCGGTGAGCTTGAGATAGCGGAGCGTTTCGGCATCCACGGGGAAGATGCCGCAGGTCGCGCCGTATTCGGGAGCCATATTGCTAATGGTGGCGCGATCGGCGAGGGGGAGCGCGGCGACGCCCGGCCCGTAGAACTCAACAAATTTGCCGACGACGCCGAGTTTCCGCAGAGCCTGCGTAACGGTCAGCACGAGATCAGTCGCGGTCGCACCCTCGCGCAGTTTGCCGGTCAGCTTGTAGCCGACGACCTGCGGCACAAGCATGCTTACCGCCTGACCCAGCATCGCAGCCTCAGCCTCGATGCCGCCTACGCCCCAGCCCAAAACGCCAAGCCCGTTGATCATCGTGGTGTGCGAGTCGGTGCCGACCAGCGTGTCGGGATAGGCCTGCAGCTCTCCGTTTACTTCGGTCGTAAACACGACGCGCGCGAGGTATTCAAGATTCACCTGGTGGCAGATGCCCATCCCCGGCGGCACTGCACTGAAGTTGCGAAACGCTGTCTGTCCCCATTTCAAAAATGCATACCGTTCGCGATTGCGCTGAAATTCCAGCAGCGAGTTCGCCTCGTAGGCCTGCGGCGTGCCGAACTCATCCACTTGCACGGAGTGATCAATGACCAGTTCTGCTGGAACCAGCGGATTGACGCGCTCCGGATCGCCGCCCAGCGTCTTGATGGCGTCGCGCATCGCACCCAGGTCTACGATGGCCGGGACGCCGGTGAAGTCCTGCATCAGCACGCGGGCCGGCATGTAAGCAATCTCGCGGCTCGGCTCTGCTTTGGCATCCCACTTGGCCAGAAACTCGATATCGTCGGCGGTCACATTCACGCCGTCTTCGCGGCGCAGCAGGTTTTCAAGCAGGATTTTCAAGCTGAAGGGCAAGCGGCCCAGGTCGAGCCCACGCTCGCTCAGCGCCGGCAGGCGGAAAATGGTGTACGATTTGCTGCCGGATTTCAGAGTGGCACGGCTATTAAAGCTATTCATTGGGGACCTTTCTATCCGCTCACGCGCGGATGATCAGACAATCTCAAAGGCGGAAGATGCGCCGCGACAACTCCCCCGAGCGGCAATTGCGCACGGCTCAGAAGAAGAAAAATTCAACGGCAATAGATTACTCAGCGGGCGGGGTCAGCGTCCACGGTCGTGGCGTCCGCGGCGGAAGCGCCTGAGCGGAGGCTGGGCGGGATGGCAGTCGCAGCTCATACCTGACACTTGGATTTTATCGCGCTTGTGGTACAGCTGAAAATACAAACCTGTAGCGGTTGAACCTGCCCTTCTCCTTTGCCTGCTTGCGTGCCGTGACCGCAGACGCTACGCTCAATCCGTACCTCTGGAGGTCATCCATGTTCCCCTCTGCGGCCCGTTTTGCGCTTGCCGCGTTTCTGCTTTCCTGCACTGTCGCTTTTTGCCAGACCAACAACGTTCCAGCGGCACCCGCCTCCCACTGGCCTACGCAGGATGGCACGGTCAGCCTCGCGAATTTCCGCTTCGGCACCGGCGAGACTCTGCCGGAACTCAAGCTCCACTACCTCACGCTGGGCACGGCGCACCGCAACGCAGCCGGCCACGTGGACAACGCCATTCTCCTGCTGCACGGCACAGGCGGCAACGCACATTCGCTGCTGAATCCCATCTTCTCCGACGTTCTCTTCGTTCCCGGCGGCGTGCTCGACATTCAGAAGTACTTCATCATCCTTCCCGACGACATCGGCCACGGCCAGAGTTCCAAGCCTTCAGACGGCCTGCGTATGCACTTCCCCGCGTATGACTATGACGACATGGTGCACAGCCAGCGCATGATGCTCGACCAGATGCACGTGGATCATCTGCGGCTGATTCTCGGAACGTCGATGGGCTGCATGCAGGCCTTCGTGTGGGGCGAGACATATCCGGGTTTCGCAGATGCGCTCGCGCCGTTTGCCTGCCTACCCGTGCAGATCGCGGGCCGCAACCGCATGATGCGCTACATGGGCATCCAGGGCATCAAGCTCGACCCTGCATGGAACAACGGCGACTACACCACCGAGCCCGTGCAAGGCCTGCGTCTCGCCGACACCCTCATTCTGGTTATGGGCTCGAGTCCGCTCCAGATGCAGAAGCAGGCGCCGACGCGCGAAGCCGCCGAGCAGTTCGTCGACCGCTATTGGGCACGGCCCGCTCCCGATGCGAACGACATGATCTATTACCTCAACGCCAGCCGCAATTACGATCCCAGCCCGCGCCTCGAGACGATTTCCGCGCCAGTTCTCTGGATCAACTCCGCCGACGACTACATCAATCCGCCGGAGCTCGGCATCGCAGAGACCATGGTGAAGCGGATGCCCCATGCGCGCTTCATCCTCATCCCCATCTCCGACCAGACTCGCGGGCACGGCACGCACACCGCAGCGGCCGTGTGGAAGAACTATCTCGCCGAATTCATGCGGCAGACCGAACCCAAGCCCTGAGATACCGGCGTATTTAAGTCACGCCGACTCGCTCACGCGAACCTTCGGCAGATGAACTTCTATACTGGGGATTGAATTGGCGTCTGCAGAGGTCATCTGAGAATTGAGTGAAGGAAACTGGTTGCGGGGGCTTTTTTCGCGTTTGCTGGCCTGGTTTGCCCAACGTATGGCCAACGAACGCCAGCGTTTGCTCGCTGTCACTATCGTCGCCGGTGGTCTCTGCGGACTCGCCGCCGTTGCCTTCCATCTCTCTATTGGCTGGCTTGAAGACCTGCTGATCAATCGCGCCAACCACGCTCCCGGCTACTCGTGGATCTTCTGGACAATCCTCTCGCCCGGCGTGGGTGGTTTGATTGTCGGGCTTGGTCTCACGTATTGGGCTCCAGCCGCAGCCGGCTCCGGCATTCCTCAAGTCAAGGTGGCCTTTGCTCTCCGTTCGGGTCTCGTTTCCCTGCGCGAAACCGTTGGCAAATTCGTGCTTTGCGCCCTCCAGATCGGCTCCGGCGCTTCGCTTGGCCTGGAAGGCCCTACGGTGCAGATCTGCGCCGGGGTCAGCAGTCTGATTGCACGGACCGCGCGATTAAGCCCGCAGAACTGCCGCCGTATGGCGTCTGTCGGGATGGCGGCAGGCATCGCGGCCGCCTTCAACGCGCCTATCGCCGCCATCACCTTCACGCTCGAGGAACTCATCGGCGATCTGGACCAGACGATGCTCTCCGGCGTGATTGTTGCCGCAGCCCTCGCCGCTGTTGTCGAACACTCCATTCTCGGATCGAACCCCGTCTTCCACATGCCGCGCAGCTATACGCTGGGAGCCGCCTCTTCGCTAATCTGGTACGCGCTGCTGGGCATTCTCGCGGCGGTTGTTTCGATCACTTTCACTGACGGGCTACTAAAACTTCGCGCGCTTTTCAAGCGTTGGACATCCGTGCCCAAGTGGATTCATCCTGCAATTGGCGGCCTCGGCACCGGCGCTCTTGCGGTTCTGGGGCTCTACTGGTTCCATCTCAATGGCATTGCCGGCGATCCTTACAGGACACTCGAACTCGCTCTAACCGGTACCATGCCGGTGGTATTTATGGTTGTGTTCTGTGTCTTGAAACTGGCGGCCACGGTCAGTTCCTACTCGAGCGGCGGCTCGGGCGGCATCTTTGCGCCCTCGCTCTTCATGGGTGCGATGCTCGGGGGCGCAGTCGGCTACCTCGACGTGACTGTATTTCACCATCCGACTGACGCCATCGGCGCCTTTGCGGTGGTGGGGATGGGAGCGGTCTTTGCGGGGATTGTACGCGCTCCGATGACGTCGATCCTCATCGTGTTTGAGATGACGGGCGGCTACGGGCTTGTCCTTCCGCTGATGATCGCCAACATGACCGCGTTTGTGCTTGCCCGCTACTGGCGTCCGGTCCCCGTTTACGAGGCGCTGTTGCTGCAGGACGGCATCGAACTGCCACACGGATCGCGTCCGCTGGATCCGCCGCAAGCCGCGCAGATCGACGCCGAAGAGCCGACGATGGATGCGACAGCCTAACGTCGGCAAACCGATGGCCGTCTAATCGAGCTTTTCCAAGGGATGGGCGTCCGCAGGTTCCTTCACCGGTTCAGTTTCGGTGACGGCCGCAAGAGGAGGTAGATCGCCAGCTTCCTGCTTCGGCTCGTCGTTTGGTGGCAGCAGAGCGCTCAGTGCTTCGAGCTCGGCAATCCGATTCAGAAGAATCTGTTTCAATTCAATGACATCGTGCGCATCCGATGCCGGATCCGTCGTCTGCTCCAGCTTCTGAAGAGTGAGGCGAAGAGACTCCAGGGTTTCTTGGGTAGGGCGGACGGTCATTGCTGCGTTGGGCACCTGTTTCCCGATTTGATGCAGTTTTCGCGCGGAAATTGCCTGCAAATCTGCAAATTATCACCATTTCCGGATGAATCTGCCGGCCACATGCGTCGAATCGGCCGGTAAGCATCGCCGTTCATACCCTATTTCCGGCAACTTGAGACGAAATCGCGCGCCCCCGGTTAGTGGCCCGGTTCAGTGTTGTAGAGGAAGATGGCGCGAAGTTCGAGATATGGCCCGTGGAATTCCCTTGGGAGCGGCGCATAGTTGGAGCCTGTGAGGGCGCCCCATGCCGCTCGGTCCAGGCCAGTATCGCCTGAACGTCCTTCGAGCACCATGCTGCCCTCCATGAGTCGGCCATTGGGCAGGATTTTAAAGCGAATCACCACAGCGCCCTTCTTGAGGATGGGTGGGTTTACTTCATCGGGAATCAAAGGGTCCCAAGTGCGCTCGGTTTCGCGGTGCCAGCGGAGAAGCCACGAGCTGAAATCGACACCCTGTGTATCGCTGAGAACCTGGACGCCGCCGCCTGCTCCGGGATGCATCGGCATCTGGCCAGGGCCGCCGGGCATCTGCGTCGCGCCCGGCCCGCTGCGCGCTCCGCGCATGGCATCGCGGAGTTGGTCGGCTGGGTTAGCCGAACCCATGGCAAAGTCTGGGCGTGCAGGAACTGCCTGCGGCCGCGGAGCCTCGCTGGGCTGCGGAGCCGGTTCGACCTTGGGAACTGGCGAAGTCAACGCCGGCTGGGAGGGTGGAGCGGTGGGCTCGGTCACGGGGGGAGGGGGTGGGGCCGGTTTGTTCAGGGCTTCCAGAGTCTTTCTATCGACACGCGGTTGCCGCTCCGGTACCGGCTTGGCCTCCACCTTGGGCTGGAACTTCTTGATCACATCCGGAGGCAAGTCGAGGTAGGTCAGGTCTTTGCGCTGCTTCATTGCCTCAAATGGGTCGATGACAGGGGGGACATGGAAGACGTAGCGTGGAATCCAGGTAATGGCGGAGATGAGGAGGATATGGATGAGAAGTGCGAGCCAGATGCCTTCGCGCAGGCGCGCCCAGCGCCGCTCATCTTCCAGCTCGCTGATCATGTTCAGCAATTCGTGGGTGTCGTAGTCTACCCAGCGCGAGGTGGAAGCACCACGACGAACCCGAGCCTTTTCGCCCCCTTCGTCCGCTTGAAGGCCTTCCTCAGACACTGATTGGCCGTTCTCGTCGAAGGCCCTGTCATCTTCTGGAAAGCTCAGGTTCAGGGGGCCAGTGCTGGCCCTCTTCGGCTTGGTATCCGCGGGCTCCTGGGGATCTTGCGCGGTGGTTTTTGCTTCACTGGTCGGCATGCGTGCGGGCTACGGCTGCCCTGGGGGTCAAGTACACCCGGCCAGCTCTGCTCCAAATCCTTCTGAACTATTCTCTCATTCCCCGCGTTTCAGCAAAACCTCTGGTTTCTGGCTTCGGCCAATCACGCGAGGGGACAAGTCGGGACCGTACAATTGATCTTTCTGACATGACCCCGTCGACCGAGACTTGTCGCCGGGTACCCCAAGGATTTGGACGTTTTACGAGGGGAAAGGGACTATTTGACGCATTTTTTTCAGACACTTTGGCTCAAATGGAAGCTGGTTTTTCTTCCGGTGCTCATCAAGTGGGGAATTCTTGGCGCAGGCGTGATCGCCCTACTGGACTCCTCCACTATCCCCGTTCCGATGGACGCCCTCATCGCCGTCTGGGTTTGGAAGGATCAGGAGCACTTTTGGGCTTATTGCCTGATGGCTTCCCTGGGCTCCGCAATTGGCGGCTTGCTGCCCTATGGCCTGGGCCGGGCCGGGGGTGAGCTGTTCATCCTGAAGCGGGTAAATCGCGAGCACTATGAGCGAATGAAGCTGCGCTTTGAAAAGCAGGAGTTTCTTGCGATGGCCATCCCCTCGGCCCTCCCGCCACCTACGCCCTGGAAGGCCTTTGTCTTCGCTGCCGGGGTCTTCGAGATGCGGGTCCTGCCGTTTATGTTGGCCGTTTTTACGGGCAGGATGGTGCGCTGGGTGGTGCTTTCGCTGCTGGTGATCAAGCTGGGTCCGGGAGCGGTCGGGATCGTGGAGCACCATGCGCTGACGACTTTGCTGGCGGTAGGCGGGATGGCGGTCTCTGGCTTTGCAATTTGGTGGGTGCGGAAGCGGCGTTCGGGGGAGTTGTCGCTCGATGCATAAACCGGGGCGAATCACTCTGGTCAGGATCGAGATTGTCTAAACCAGGTCGGTTTCCGCTTGCTCGGGCCTAGGCTTGAGCCAGTACTTTTCAATCCCCTGCCACACCACCAGCGTCCATGCCACAATGGCCGAAGCCAACAAGAGATCGAGGAGCAGAGCACCTCGATTGAATCGCGAGACCCAAGTTCGGTCAAGTCGAAACCCCACACGCGTCGCATCGCCCGGGGCAAGGGCTCGCGCGCAAAGCGCAGACCGACTCGAATCGCACCATGAGATCTCGTAAAGTGGCAGGTCGCGCTGCTGCACGACGTAGTTCTGAAAGCGACCTGAATCAACCGTCTTCGTATCGGTCATGACGAACGGATTGCCCGCGTTTGCCCGTACACGGAATTGTCCGACCTTGGGCTCATAGTTGTTGTAACTGAAGCATCTGCCGATGCAGGCTTGATCGATGACGTGATCGCTGCCGACGTTGCTCAAGGGGAAAGTGTCGAGCGAGGCAACGACGCGCTGGCTCGCGGGGAGAGTGCTGATAACGCTGTCGAGTTGATCTTCGGTACGGCTGATGGCGGCGGTGTCCTTGTACAACATCCCGAAAAACAGGACCGCGATCAGAGAAAATCCGGTGAACTGCCACTTCTGCGGCTTGGTAACTCCTACGAGGCAGCAAATCAGAACCAACAGCACGATTGTGAGTCGTTCCGTGAGGAAGCCGATGGAGAGAAAACCCATCCTGTGCAATCGCTCCGTATCGATCCAGGTGGGAAGCAACAGCACTCCAAGCAGCGTCAGGGCGTAAAGTTCGGCCGGGAGCAAGTAAGGAGCCAGGGAACGTATTTTTTGACGGCGCCCGAACATTTCGAGCAGGATGCAGATCCAAACAAAAATCCGGAACAGTCGTGCCAATGGCAAATAACCCGAACCAAACAGCAGCAACTGGTCAAAGCCGTCGTGGACATACTGGGGCTTCCAACTTATCTGATAGCGATAGTGAACGCGAATGAAGAGGTGGATTGCGACCAGCAGGCAGGCACATGCGAGAAACAGAAATGGGCGTCGGCGCGCGGACAGGTGATTGGCCATCACCACGTAGGCGCCAATTGCGAAAAATATTGCCAGACCAAGAGGGTGCGCCAACCAGATGAGAGGGGCAAGAAGGCAAGCGAGCCAGCGGTGCCATCCCTCTCTCCCAATCAGGATTGCCAGTGCAAAGAACGCCAGGCCGATGGATAGGTAGCAATTCATAAAGCCCATCTCGAAGACCCAGCCGTAACCGATGATCGCGAGGCAAGGCAGAAGACGCCAGGGGGCATGCCGCGTTACCGCGCTCACGAGGGCGAACGCTCCCCACACAAAGACGAGCACTGTTGTCCCGGTGGCGATCCTTTCGGCTGCCGCCCAGCTCAGGAAGGATCCAAGGCCACTGAGGAGGAAATCGAAGAAAACGTTGTTCCATCGCACGGACAACCAGAGTCCCGGTGCCCGTCCGTCGTGAGTGAGTTGCGCGATCCAGGCGTTGTATAGATGGCTCCCGAGATCGCCGGCTTCGAGGTGGCGGTGCCAAAAACACGGAACCAAGAGCGCTGCGGATATAAGTAAGAATCTGAGCCAGAAGGTTGGCAGGCTTGCAAAGCCGCCCGAAGTGTCCGAGACATTTTTCTGGAGTGACTCAGGCGGCTCAAGAGGATTCACCGGGCGGTCCCCCTTTTACAGACTACGGATTCTGCAACGAGAAACTCGGCAACACGTCAGCCAGAGCTTTACCGGGCTGCGACTGCGCTTGCGTTGCGCCCGAGGCGCATTTTGCGGACCAGCACCGGAACGCCGAAGGCGAGGCCTGCGACGATCGTCGTGGAAAGCACGTCGTTGCGGTAGAACGGAATTGCCGCGGCGTAGCATGTGGCCAGACCGGCCAGCGTGCGCGGATACATGGTACCGCCCACCCATACAGCGTAGTTCGAGATGAGGAAGAAGGAGGTCGGCCCCAGCACGACGGCGGCGCCGAAACGCAGCCACGTTGTGCGCGACTTCAGCAGGATGTGTCCCAGCACCATGACGGCGAGATACCAGGCCCATGTGGTGACGTAAGCCGTCCAGACGAAGCTGTAGTGATAGGCGAAGACAGTGAGGCAGTAGTCGGTAACCATGAGAGCGGCCAGCGGGGCCAGCATCTCGCGCCAGGAGCGACGAGCACCGAAGTAGAGCAGCATGCCGCCGACGGCAGTGAAATTCAGCCACCCGTGATGTGGCACGACACGGGTGAGAATGGCAAGAACCAGCAGCAGATAAGCAGGCATGAACACCTCTGGTTAAGGAATGCCGGAGCGACTGCACCGGTTGAGAGAGCGACATATCCATTCTGGGGCGTGGGAGCCGGGCGGTCAACCGGGCAGGCGTGCAGGATGAAATAAAGTTTTCATCCCGCGGGAGCAACCGGCGGGTGACGACGGTGTTGAACAGGCTAATTACTTTTTTGCAAATGCGCGGCCCATGGCATTGCATGCAGGCTGAATTTAACGCATTGTTAGAGCAAGGAACTTTTTCTGTGAAACTTCAGCAGCCTCTGTTGGTCGCCGCGTTGGGTTTTGCCTTGGTTACGCCTGTATTTGCGCAAAGCGCGCCCGGAGCGGACGTAGACGCATCTTCGCTGACGGCGCCTGCTCTTTCCTCAACCGCGACGGTTTCCCCGGCTGCGACTGAGGTTATGACGAGTCCAGCAGTCAGGATGATTGAGGATTTCCGGGATAGGGATGTCAAGTTCAACCTGAACGAGTTGGTGGAGATTCTGCGAGACCGCAGGCATGAGGGGTGGGTTCTGGCAGCGTATCCTGACCCCAAGACCAGCCAGCCGCTGATTGGCGCCGGTTTCAGCCTCGATCTACCTGCGCGCGCTCATACACAGCCCGATCTGCTCAATCCACACCCGTTCCTGGAGCCTTCGTCGGCCGAATTGTGGCAGGCTGCTGGGTTCGATCCGGCGCGGCTCGATGGCATTTTGAAGGTTTTCCACGAACGCAAGAATGCATGGAGCAAGCGCACGTGGCGGCGGCAGCTTTTCAGCCTTGAACCGCAAATCTCAGACGAAGACGCAATGCAACTGGTGCGTGTAGGAGCCATCCAGGCTGTCTACAATGCGCGGGCATATTGCAGAAACTTCGACGAGCTGACCGGACCGCAGCAGATGGCGATGGCGCAGCTTGTCTACCAGATGGGCGTGAATCTCGAACACTTCAGCGCGTTTCTTGCCATGATCAATCCCGGAGCGGGACCGAGGGCAGCTGCAATTGATCCCGCGGCGGCGACGCTGGACGGGCCGATTGCCCTCGACCAGGCACCGGATTACTGGCTGGGCGTGCAGAAATCGTTAATGACGAGCCAGTGGGCACGGCTCTATCGCACGCGGGCGATCTCGGTGATTGCGATGCTCGATCCCGCTTACGGTGACGATCCAACGGCAGCGGAGCGGCGCGTGGGTGCGGTGCTTCGTCCGGCGGTCGTGCGGCGCAGCAGAGGACGCGGGACTGTGGCGACGCGGCAGGTTGCCGTCACGACACATCGGGGCCATGCGCACAAGACGGCTCGCAGGGCACGAAGCAGGAAGCGCGCCTAGGTTCCTCAGGGGCTGAAGCTCGCGTCGTCGAATGCTGCGGGGCAGTTGTTCGTTCAGTTGTTGTCTAGAGGCCGTGGGGTAAGCAGATCCTTCGCTCCGCTTACCCCAAGCGTGCTTCGCTCAGGATGAGAAGCTCAGTCTATGGGCAAAATAGGAACGCGGACCTTGCGGTCTGCGTTCTGCTTTTCAGGATTGATTGAGGAGATTGATGTACGGCTCGAGCCCGTACCCTCCACGACCGGAAGGAACATCAACACAGCAGTTCCAATGGGACTGCGGCAGATCACTTCTGTTCGTGGCCGCCCATTTCCTGGCCCCCATCTTCACGATTGTCGATGATGTAGACGGCGCCGCCGAGCGCTCCACGTGGACCTCTTCCGCCGTTTCCTCGAAAGTCATAGCCGAATCGCAGGTCGCTGAATTGGACGGTGGTCCATGTGCGGCCGGGCGGTAGTTGCGGAGGATCAATGCCGATCATCTGCACCTGACCGATGTCCTGCACGACGGCCCAGCGACCCCAGTCCAGGTAAACCTTGCCCAATTCAGTTTGCTTGGCTGCTTCGACCGCCGACGTGTCGGGCGGTTTGAAGAGCTGGTCAGTTTGCGGATCGCTATCGATGTCTCCGGTGCGGGTGTTGACCTCGGCGAACTGGTAGAAGTCCTGAGTCTCGACAATGACGTGCCAGTGAAATGGATTCCACGGATACGGCTCAACGCCGATGCGGTCCACGGGAACGGTGGTAATGGGGTTGTTGCGAATGAGGTCTTCGGCCTGGGCGTGCTCGGCGTAACGCAGGCACCAGACAAGGAACATGCCTACGAGTGCGAAGATGGCCCAGTTGCGGCCACGGAAGGGTGTGCGCTTGGAACTGATTTCGCGCTCGGCGAGGCCCAGGATTCCTGGGACGATGAGAGCGGCAGAGAGCAGTATCCAGAGCGCGGGTTCGGCGATGAACACGAAGCTGCCTGCGTACCAGCGCGGATTGAATGGATAGAACGGGCGCACACCGTAGTTGTTCGTCCAGTCGAGGAGGATGTGGCTCAACGACGAGATGATTGCAGCGATGTAGACCCAGAACCAGCGCACAGGTTGCGGCTTGGGACGCGTTGGGGCACCGGGTTCGGGCGGTGGTGCGGCTTTCGCGCGACGGGCGCGACGGTGTTCGATGCAGCGGTAGTAGAGCCAGGTTGCGCCAACGGCGGCGGCGGCAATGAAGGGTACGGCGATGAACGTGTGGGTGATGCCGCGGTGGTGCTTGAGTTCTTCGACGGGGCCGGCGAATCCCCATACGATGTCGAGGTCGGCGGCTTCGGCAGCGAGCACGGCGGCCAGCGTGGCGTAGGCGGTTTTGCGATTGAGTCCGGCGCGGCCGATGCAGGCGCCGGTCAGGAAGTGCGTGATGGGTTCCATGGCGTACTGGAGTTCATGGTAGCGGAGAAGGCCGCGCATTGCGCGGTTAGCGGAGTTAGCCGCTCTTCGTTCTGTTCGCGGGGTTAGGAGAGTCTCGTGGGTTGGATTTGGCGGGTTAGCTTCCGCTGCCCGGGAAATGGCGAGTTAGCGAGTCAGCAGGTTTGGAGTTGCCCACCCTTGCGAGAGAAACAAATGCGTCGCAAGGATGGCGCACCCAGCGTTGTCACCCAGCGTTGTCAACAAGCTGGTTACCGGGGCGCGGCATCCTATAATCCTGCCCATGGCTGAGATGAGCAAATCGCAGGCGGAGAAGCGCATCGAGGAGCTGCGCACGGAACTCCGGCGGCATGAGCACCTCTACTACGTGATGGATGCGCCGGAGATCAGCGATGCCGACTATGACTCGCTGATGAACGACCTGAAGCGCCTGGAAACGCAGTATCCGGAGTTGATTGCGCCGGACTCACCGACGCAGCGCGTGGGCGGCAAACCGGCGGAGGGATTCCAGAAGGTGCGGCACTCGCGGCCGATGCTGAGCCTCGACAATGCCTACACCGACGAGGAACTGCGCGACTGGGATCGGCGCGTGCGCGAACTTGCGGGAAATCTGCCCGTGGAATATACAGCGGAGCTGAAGCTGGACGGGCTGAGCATCGCGCTGCACTACGAGGCCGCGCCGGACGGCGGGGCGCGGCTGGTGCGAGGACTGACACGCGGCGATGGGCAGACCGGCGAAGACGTGACCACCAGCGTGCGCACCATTCGCAGTGTTCCGCTGAGTATTTCTGCAACTCGGCTGAAGGACGCCGGCGTTCCTCAGGAATTCGAGGTGCGCGGAGAGACAGTGATGCCGCTAAAGGCCTTCGAAAAGATGAATAGGGATCGCGAGGCGGAGGGTCTGGCGCCGGCGGTGAATCCGCGGAATGCTGCGGCGGGTACGCTTCGCACCAAGGAGCCCAGCATCGTGGCGCAGCGACGGCTGGATGTCTATGCGTACTTTCTGCTGACGCAGGGCGAGTACGTGGCGAAGGGGCAGGAAGAGACGCTCGATGCATTGACGGCGCTGGGATTCCGGGTGAATCCGCATCGCGGGCGAATGCATACGGTGGAAGAGATGATGCACTTCATCGAGTCCGCTGGAAAGCGCAGGGCGACGCTGGGATACGACATCGATGGCGTCGTCTTCAAGGTGAATGCGCAGGCCACGCGGCAGCGGCTGGGCTACACGGGGCGCGCGCCACGCTGGGCGATCGCGTACAAATTCAGCGCTGAGCAGGCGGTTACGCAGATGTACGACATCATGATCACGGTGGGGCGTAGCGGCAAGCTGACGCCGACGGCGATGCTGAACCCGGTGTTTGTGGGCGGGGCAACCGTGAGCCGCGCCACGCTGCACAATGCCGACTGGATCGAGCGCATGGGGCTGAGAATCGGCGACTTCGTGAAGGTGGAGCGCGGCGGCGACGTGATTCCCAAGGTGGCGGCGATCGTCGAAGATGCCGAACATCCACGTGGGAAGCACAACTTCGTCTTTCCCACGCTTTGCCCTGTGTGTGGAAATGCGGTGGTGCGCGAGGAGGGCGAGGCGGATTATCGATGCGTGAATGTTGACTGCCCTGCCCTGCTGCATGGCACCGTCGAACACTGGGCCAGCCGCGGGGTGATGAATATCGAGGGGCTGGGCGAAGCGTCCGTCTACGAATTGACCACACAGCACGTTGTCAAAAGCGTGGCTGACCTTTATTCCCTGAACGAACAAACCCTCGCTTCCCTTCAACAAGAGGTTGAGCGCAATGGAGTCAAAAAACAGCAACGGGTCTTTGGGCCGGTCGAGATCAGGAAGCTTCTGAAGGAGATCGAGAATTCAAAACACGCAGGGTTGGCGCGCGTGTTGATGGGTCTGAGCATTCGCTTCGTCGGCGAACGCACGGCCGAGTTGCTCGCCCAGGAATTCGGATCGATGGACGCCATCATGAACGCCGGCGCAGACGAACTGGAACGCGTGGAAGAAATAGGGCCGCGGATTTCACAGGCGATTACGGACTTTCTCGCGCGGCCGGCCAATCGGGAGCTGATCGAGCACCTGAAGGCTGCTGGCGTAAAGATGACCGCGGAGAAGAAGCAGCGGACAACACAACTAGCCGGCATGACCTTGGTGCTGACCGGGACACTGCCGAACCTGACGCGCGATGAGGCGAAGGCGAGGATCGAAGCTGCGGGCGGCAAGGTTTCCGGATCGGTAAGCAAGAAGACCAGCTACGTGATTGCCGGCGAAGAGGCTGGATCGAAGTTGGATAAAGCACACGAGTTGAAGGTGCCCGTGCTGGATGAAGCCGGATTGCTGAAGCTCCTGGCAGAATGAAGATCAGGCATCGCCGAATCGGGAATGGTGAGGTCGTCCGTCTTTCCTGTCAAGCGAGGGAGCGGCGAGGTGGAGAGGCTTGTTCTGCGAGACGCTGGCGTTCCCGCTCGCGATTCCACGCCTCGGCATGCAGCCTGTGAGGGGACACCGAAGCTCTTTCGGCGGAGAGAGAAGCCAGCGTGAGAAGACGCGCCGAAGAATCAATATCTTTCACATTTGAACCAATGACCGGCACGGGTTGCATGGGAAAGGCTGCAGACGATGCAAGGCTGGCGTCACTACGTTTTGATTCAGAAATCCGTGTTGACATGTTGTCGCCGGCGGTCGGTATCGAAACGCTGAGAGCTTTTGCCATGAAGCCGTCCACAAGCTTGTGCAGGCACTTCTGGCCGCACAGGTGCCTGGCAGCGGCGGCGCTCGGGCGATTGTGCCCGCTCCATGCGCTGATGCGGAGCTCGGACCCGCGATCGTAGGCGACGAACCAGTGGTTGGGGTTAAGCATTTCTGTTCCGCAAATATCGCAGGAAATCGCCTTGCGTATCACCGGATTTCTCCCTATCCATTTCATCGGAGATTCAGGGGGATGAAGGCGGCATACGTGGAAAGAATCGCCAGATATTTCGAAATGGGAGTGCTTATTGCGAATTGGTGCCGATTTGGGAGCGTTGCTTTGATGGCTCTCCGCCCCCGGGCGCAAGAAACAGACGCACCTAGGCGGAGAACTCAATCAGGTGCTCGGTTAATCGCGGGGAGCGAAGTAGCCTTTCTTGGCGCGAGCAAAATAGCGGCGGTCGTTGGAATAGAGATAGATGGGCCGGAAGGCGCCGTTCGCCTTAAAGTCCGCCGGTGTGTAGGTCAAGGCGTACTGGCTGCGCAGTTCTTCCTCAATGTTTTTAAAGCTGTTGGACATTTCTTCGACAGAAGGCGGGAAGAAAACCTGTCCGCCGGTGTCACTCGCGAGTTGCGTGAGGACTTGGTCGCCCTTGCCACGACTAGGGGTCCAGTTAGTGCTGATGGCGTAGACAATGGTTTCGGCGCGCTGGCACATTTTGATGGCTTCATCAAGGTGCACACGGCTCTGGTTGTCGTCGCCGTCGGAGATGAGAACCATGGCTTTGCGGACGGGCTCCTGGCCACGCGAAACGTCGAGCAACTTGTCCCGGCAGGCAGTGTACACAGCGTCGAACATGGCGGTTCCACCGCCGGGGCGAAGACGATTGATGCCGCTCTCAAGCGCATCGATGTTGTTGGTCCAATCTGCCGTTACCGTCGGCGTAACATCGAACCCCATCACAAAGGCGCGGTCGCTCTTTGCTCTGAGAATCTGGAGCAGAAACTCCGTTGCTGACTGCTGCTCAAATTGAAAGCGGGAACGGATCGACGTACTGGCATCGATAACGATACCCACACGCAAAGGCAGGTTGATCTGCTGGCGGAATGAGGTGATCTTTGCAGGCGCCTTGTTGTCGTCGAGCAGAGCGAAGTCGCTTTGCTTCAGATTGGGGATATAGTGGCCGTGCTTGTCGGTCACCGTGAAGATCAGGTTGACCTCGTTGACGCCGAGCTTGAGGGTGGGGCCGATATCCTCGCTCTGATCCTGGGCACCCGGCGCGGGCTGCTGGCTGGCGGCCGCTGGCGTCGCAGGAGGCTGCGTGGCCGACGGTTGTGCGGCTAGCGGGGTGGCAGAAGTTTGGGCAGGCGCGGGCGTCTGCGCAGGTTGCTGGGCCTGCAGGGCAGGGACACACAAAGCCGCAGCAAGAACCAGGCCGGAGAATTTTGTGCTCATATCACTTCCTATTTTATCAATGGCGCACGACAATCCGGCATCGTTCACATTACTGAGGTGTTGACGGAGTCTGTTCGCGGTGTTCGAGCCGAGCGAGGAGGTTTTCGAGTTCCTTGGGGAGCGGAGCCTCCAGTTCGATTGGTTTGCTGGTAACAGGGTGTGTAAAGGCGAGCCGAGCGGCATGGAGGAAGTTGCGGTTGAGCTTGAGGCGCTCCGGTTCAGCGTTACGACGCGCTGCTCGGGAGGGGGCAGCTTGTGCCGCGGCCTGATCAGTGAGTTGAGACGACGCACCATAGAGTGTGTCGCCGACAACCGGATGCCCAAGAGAAGCCATGTGCACGCGAATCTGATGGGTACGGCCGGTTTCGATGCGGACGCGAACGAGGGTGAACTTGCCGAATCGCGTGTCGAGGCGGCGAACGACTTCGTAGTGCGACACGGCGGAGCGGGCGTTGTCTGCGGGGCGAGTGGTCATGCGGGTGCGGCGCAACGGGTCTCGGCTGACCGCGGCGGTAATGGTTCCCTTCTGGCGCTCGACCGAGCCGTGCACGAGCGCGATGTAGGTTTTGCTGATGTGACGCGAGGAGAACAGTTCGGCGAGCGCCGCATGAGCGGCATCGCTTTTGGCAACGATAATTAGTCCGCTGGTGTCCTTGTCGAGACGGTGAACGATGCCGGGGCGAAGGTCGCCGCCTGTCGCCGATAGTGCTTTGAATCGAAAGAGAAGCGCATTGACGAGGGTGTTCGAATTACGCGCATCTGCGGTTTCACCGGCGCCGGCGTGCACCATCATTCCGGCGGGTTTGTTGACGACCGCAAGATGTTTGTCTTCAAAGAGGACGTCGAGGGGAATGTCCTGCGCGGTGGCTCTGAGCGGCGCCGGATGAGGTTCGCCGGTGATGAGGATCTGCTCACCGCCGCGGAGCTTCAGTGAAGGCTTGGCTTGCGTGCCGTTCACCAGCACGTCGCCCTGATCCAGCAATAGCTGTACGCGCGAACGGCTCACGCCTTCGAGTTGCGTTGCGATGAAGTGGTCGAGGCGCTGGCCGGCGGCTTCGGGCGGAACCTCGATCGAGTGCGGCTCAGCCATGGGATGGCCTTTCAACTTCGGATGGTATGGATTGTGGCGGCTCGATGGACGCAGGCGAAGCGGCAATGCGCTGCGAGACACGCTCGAGCAGGAGGAATGCACCGGCGACCACAAACACGATGCCGGCGACCTGCGGACCTTTCAGCATTCCCTGGAACATTGCGCCGCGACCGACGGGGTCGCGCCAGAACTCGGTGATGAACAGAACGGCGCCGGTCGCCATGAGGAAGATGCCAGCGAGATCGCCATGCTGACGCCGGTGCGTCAGCGAGAGGACGAGGCCCATTGCAATTGCAAAGAAGCAAAGTGCCACATAGGCCTGCACGGGGTGGACGGGAATGTCGAGTGGTGCTCCACTCCATCGCTCGGCAAAAGGATCGGTGTAGGTGACGGCCCAGGGAACGTGTGCACCGGTACCGTAACCGGAGCCGGCCAGCAGGGCGCCGATCTGTTCGAAGGCCAGACCGAGAGCTGCGGGCGCGGCGAGAACGTCGGCGGTTGTGCGGAACGGCTGCCGATTAACACGCGCGTAGACCGCCGCAACGGCCAAGGCAATGAGGGATCCGATCGCGGCGAGAAGCGGATGATGAATCATCGCCAGGCCGAGCATCCAGAGCGGATGGTTCCGCAGCACCGTCCAGTTTGCAATGACGAGCAACAGGCGCGAACCCACGAGCGCCGTAAAGAGCATGAGGATGCAGAGGTTCCAGATCTTATTGGGATCGATACCGAGCTTTCGCGCCGTATGAAGAGCCAGCATCAGTGCGAGTAGCACACCCGCCGCGGCGGTAGCGCCGTATGAGGGGATGAGAAGCGAACCGATGTGGAAGAGAACGGGATGCACTAGACCAAGGATAACGGTTTAAAGTGCGAGGGGAGAAACGCGGGGATTGGGCGGCAATATAACTTCGCCGCTCAAGTAGAAATCCGGCCCACTGGGCCGTGAGCAATGCGCTGGTGAACCCGTCCTAAGACGGCGGAGCTCCCCGTGGTTCATTAGGCATTCCGGACTGGCGGACACGGCACACAGAACCAATTTTGTACGAGAAGAGCCCCTGTTCAATGAATGTTGGTTCAACCAGCGTTGACTACCCACCTGCTTTGCAGGCCGGTTTCTATTGCTGACTGTATGGGTGTTGGCGAGGAATTGCAAGTCTTGTGCAGGTCAGCCAAATTGTGCTAGTAACTTGAAGCCCCTTTGGAAATGTGGTTTGCAAAGGGGATCTGTTTGCGATTCGCTTCGAGATTTCAACGGGAGGGCAGAATCAACCATGACGATCGCGCGAAGAGATTGAGATCAAAAGAAAGTCAGCGGGTTAGCTTTCGCTTCGCGAAAAAGCAAGTTGGCAGGTCAGCGGGTTTGAATGGTTGCTGCTAGCCCGTCTTGCGCTCGCCTTCCAGCACTTCGTCGAGAATGTTCCGCAGATGGGCTGCACGCATGCGGCCCTCATTGGCATCGACGCCGGAGGTCTGCGAAAGTTCGTCGGCAAGATTAAGAGCGGCAAGGACGGCGACCCGCAGCGAATCGACTGTGCGACCGTGCGCGGCCACGGCTCGCATTCTGCTATCGACCAAGTCCGCAAGTTGGCGGATGTGATTGGGATCCTGGCCGCGCAGGTGATAGGTCTGGTCGTAGATGCTGACGGTCGTGTAACCGGGAGCGTTGGGCGGAATTTCCTTGGCCATCAAGGACCTCACACTTCAAGTGCGTCAAGTTGCGAGAGGAGACGCTCGACGCGTCTGCGGACCTGCTCGCGTTCGGCATTCAGGGCCTGTACCTCTTCCTGCAGGGACTTCACAACACTCAGTTGCTCGCTGAGCTGGGCATCGAGACTCTCGGCACGCTGCTCGGCGGCAGCGCGGGCCTGGCGCTCGCTCTTGACAAGTTTCACAGTGCGGGCGATGCGCTCTTCGAGAGCGGAGAAATCGCTGCTGCTAAGAGCGAGGTTGCCGGACTGTTCGTGATCTTGCATTTCAGGCTGCTCGGTGCCGGGATGTTCCGCGATCTGGGATTCCAGGAATGATTGCGACATGAATGATAACCTCCGCGCAAATGCGCTGTATTCGGGAAGTATAGCTCTCGCGGCGAGCAGCGGAGGCTGAGGGAATCTCTGAAGAAACTCCCTCGGCCCGGAACTAAGTTCTTAGCCGTGCGCCTGCTTTGCTGACGGCTTCGATCACCCGCGATTGGAACAATTGGAGTTCCTCTTCGCGCAGGGTGCGGTCGGGTGCCTGGAAAGTGGCGCTGACGAGCAGCGAGTAGTCGTTCGCGCCGAGACGGGCATCGCGGAAAACTTCGGCCGCTCGCCATTCGACCAATTCGGGAATCTGAAGCGACCCAAGTGCCTGATCAATGCGATCCCACGAGATGCTTTGATCGAGCACAAGGGAGAAGTCGCGGCGCACAGGCTGAAAGCGGGAGATGTCGCGCGCAGCGGGCTTGCGCAGCGGGAGCTTGTAGAGCCGGTCCAGATAAATCTCGCCGATGAGAACCGCCTCTTTGATTTTGCGGGCGGCGGCTTCAGCGGGATGCAGCTGGCCGAACCAGCCGACCGTGAGGCCTTCGGCAACGACGCGCGCGGAGCGATACGGATGCAGCCACGCAGGTCCGATGCCGGACTCGGGCGGGAAGCGGTCGAAGTAGATAGTGTGCGTCTGGAAACGCGAGAGCAGCTGTTCAACGACGCCCTTTACATCGTGGAATTCGATGGCGCGCGCGGGATGAAGTGAGCTTTGATCAGGAAGCGCGCCGACGGCGGCAAAAGCCAGCGCGGGGCGTTCTTCCACTTTTTCGGTGGAACCGCTGAAGACGGTTCCCAGCTCGAAGAGGCGCACGTTGCTGACGTCGCGGTTGAGATTGCCGGCGACCGAAGCAAGCATCCCGGGGATGAGCGATGGACGGAGCACGCCGGCTTCTTCGCTGAGCGGGTTGCCGAGCGGAACAACCTGGCCCGGAATCGGCGCGGTGAGCGCGGCTTCAGCGGCAGAGCAGAAGGTGCTGGCGATGGCCTCGTGGAAACCGGCGGCGAGCAGCGTGCGGCGCACGGCGGATTCGGCTTCGGCCCACGGCAGAGCTTTCACGCCTTCGCCGAATGCAGGAAGGGTGCTAGCGAAGCGGTTGTAGCCGTAAACGCGCGCTACTTCTTCTATGAGGTCGATTTCGCGCACGAGATCGAGGCGCCAACTGGGAAGAAGGATCGGCCAGATAACCCGCACCTTTGCCTCGTCGTCGAAACCGGTTCCCCCGTCTGATCTTCCGAGGAATGTGCAACCCAAGCCCGACAGCACCGTTTCCACCGTGGCCACAGTGATTCCCTCGGGATCGATGGTAGTGCCGAGAATCCGTTGCACGTTTTGGAGCCCAAGGTGCACCGGTTTGCGCCTTGCAGTGCGCGCTTCCCAGGCGGGGACGCGTACGTCGACAAGATCGCCTTCGATGCTGCCCCCATTTGCGAGCAGGATGCGGCTGACAATTGCTGATGCGACAGGCCCGGCGTTGAAGTCGGCTCCGCGTTCGAAGCGATGGCTGGCATCGGTATGAAGTCCGTGGCGACGCGCAGTGCGGCGTACCGCCATCGGTTCAAACCAGGCTGCTTCGACGAGGACGTTCTTCGTTTCAGGCGTGATCATGGTCTCCCAGCCGCCCATGACTCCGGCGAGGCCGAGAGGCTTGACATGATCTGCCACGACGAGGTCTTCGGGATCAAGGGTCCGCTCGGCACCGTCGAGTGTCTTGAGCTTTTCATCTTTGCGCGCGCGACGCACGATGATGCCGCCCTCGATCTTGTCGAGGTCGAAAGCGTGGGTGGGCTGGCCCATGGCAAGCCAAGCGAAATTCGTCGCGTCGACGGCGTTGGAGATCTGCTTCTGCTCGAGCAAGGCGAAGTACGTGGAGACTTCGGCGCCGGGGAACCAGTCGCGCGAGTTTCCGATGGTAATGCCACGCAGAACACGGGCAGTGAAGCGGCCGCAGGCTTCTTCAGCTTCGATCTTGACGGAGTACGAGACTGCCGCAGGTTGGGATGACGGGAGTGTTGTGTCGAGCGGTTTGAGTTGAACCCCATAGATCGTTGCGGCCTCACGCGCGATGCCGTAGTGGTTCATGGCGTCAACGCGGTTGGTTGTGATGTCCATTTCAAAGAGCGAGCCGTTGCCGGGGCCAAGATCGAAGATTCCTTCGACGGCGATACCGCGGAGAGTGAGGTCTTCGGCGAGTTGGGTGTCGCTGACGGGGAGGTTTGGCAGATAGCTGCGCAACCATTTGGTCAAGATTTTCATTGCCTGGTCTTCATCTCCTAGCGAGTTAGCCGCGCTACGCGCGATGGCGAGTTAGCAAGTTAGCGCGGCTCTTTCTCAAGCACGCCAATTAGTCCATTGATCAGCTTCGCCACTTCGGTCGATAGTTCGATCAGTCTGTTGGCAGTCTCCTCGTTAAGGAACTTGAGGCTTGCCGCCAATTCAAGCTGCGTTTGCAGCTCGTTTAGAGAGCCACGAGCGACGCTGAGCGCCTTACGATTTTCTGAGTCGGTCAGCCGGCCATGGCCTTCTGCGATGTGGCTCGCTGCGTTGATAGCGGATCGCCGCAACTGCATGCGCAATCCAAATGTCTCCGAATTTGGGAATTCTTCGGTTTGCGCATAGGTCTCTCGCGCTAAATCCATCGCTTTTTGCCATGCAATCAAATCCCGGTAATGTCGTGTCCTGGTCATCCACTAACTCGCTAACTTGCTTGCGCGAAGCGCGCTGACCCGCTATGCAAATTGACTAAGGAACCGCATATCGCCAGCGTAGAACTGGCCGATTTCGCTGATGCCGTATTTCATCATGGCAATGCGTTCGACGCCCATGCCGAAGGCGAATCCGCTGATCTTCTTCGGATCGTAGGCGGGCTGTTTTTCTGCGGCGAATGCGAAGACTGCCGGGTCAACCATGCCACAGCCGAGCAACTCGATCCAGCCGGAGTGCTTGCATTTGCGGCAACCTTTGCCGCCGCAGAAGATGCAACTGATCTGAACGTCTGCCGAGGGTTCGGTAAACGGGAAGAAGGATGGAAAGAAGCGTGTCTTGACCGACGAACCGAAAAGCGCTTTCATCGCGTGGTCGAGTGTGCCCTTCAGGTCGCTGAAAGTGATGTTGGTGTCGACGCAGAGGCCTTCGACCTGGTGGAAGATCGGCGAGTGCGTTGCGTCCTGCGCATCGTTGCGGTGAACCTTGCCGGGGATGACGATGCGGACCGGCGGCGGTTGCTGCTCCATAGTGCGCATCTGCACTGGCGAGGTGTGCGTGCGCAGGAGCAAGCGGTCGCGCAGCGGGCGGCGCTCCTGGTTGGCAACAACAAGCGTGTCCTGCGTGTCGCGCGCGGGATGGCCGGGCGGGAAGTTCATAGACTCGAAGTTGTAAAAGTCGGTTTCAACTTCGGGGCCGACTCCGACGGAATATCCCAGAGCCGCGAAGACGGAGACAATTTCGTTGAGCGTGCGCGTGATCGGATGTTCAGCACCAGTGAGACGGCGCGTGCCGGGCAGCGTGATGTCGATAGCCTCAGCTGCGAGTGCGGCATCGCTGGGACCGGAGCCGGAAGCCTTGTCGATCAAGCCTTCGACAAGGTCCTTCAACATCTTGAAGCGCTCGCCTACGGCTTTTTTTGCTGCGGGTGGTGCAGCCTTGAGCCATCGGGCAGAGACGTCGTTGAGCCGGCCCTGTTTGCGGCCAACCCAGCGGAGGCGGAAGGCTTCTACGCCATCAGGGTCCGCGATTGCGGTAGCTTCGTCGGCGGCCTGCTTGGCTAATGCGGCAAAGGCTTGATCGAGGGCGGAGTCGTTGTACTCCGGCAGATTCGGAATATCTTCGTTTGTCATTGCGAAAGCCAAGAATAACTCATTGAGCAGTGCGGGATTGAGACGTACGCCGTAAAAGAAAACGGCCCGAAGCTAAGCTCCGGGCCGTTGATGAGGCTCAAGTGCAGCTCGGGCTTAGGCGGCTTTTGTGCTGGCGAGAGCGGCTTTGGACTGCTCCACCAGCTTGGTAAAGGCTGCTGCGTCGTGGATGGCAATGTCGGAGAGGACCTTGCGATCGAGCTCGATGCCAGCCTTCTTCAGTCCATTGATGAACTGCGAATAGCTGGTGCCGTTAAGCTTGGCTGCGGCGGAGATGCGCACGATCCACAGGGAGCGGAACTGACGCTTCTTCTGCTTGCGGCCGGTATAGGCGAACTTGAGGCCGCGTTCGACGGCTTCCTGGGCTGCCTGGTAGAGCTTGGATTTGGTAAGGAAGTATCCGCTCGCCCTTTTCAGGATTTTCTTGCGGCGGTCACTCCGCTTGGTACTACGTTTTACGCGGGGCATTGGTTTTCTCCATTTTGCGTTCGTTGGTCATCGCGGCTGGAGGCAGGAGGCGCTGTCGTTTGGGGCAGCGCGTTAAACCTCTTCACTCGCTCGTTCAAGCCTGAATCTCTCGCCGGTCAGGACGCATTTCTTATCGGCGGGGGCCTTCAAAGTTCGGCCCATCTGCATTCGCGGCATTCCTCTTATTGAGAGGGCTGCCGCACGCAGTGCTCAGGCGTAAGGAATCATGCGCGCTACCTTCGCGAAATCGCCATCGGAAACGAGCACGGACTTTCCGAGCTTGCGTTTCACTTTTGGCGATTTAGACGAAAGAATATGGCGCGTCTTGGTCTGGTGCCGCTTGATCTTGCCTGTGCCAGTCTTGCTGAAGCGCTTTTTCGCGCCCGTATGGGTTTTCAACTTGGGCATTTTCTTCTCGTTTTTGACGGGGTTTGGTGGCCCAGCCACACACCTCACGAAACAGGGGCTTCCCTGCCCCTGAGAGGCTCTGATAAGTATAACGCAATGTGAGGTTGGGGGCCACGGCTACGCCTTCCGACCCAGCAATTGGTTATCACACAGTGACCGGTCTCGTCTAACATCTTTGGAATGAGAGGCGCCCATCCTGCCGGTCGAGAAACAAATCAAGTCAGTGGCCCTCAACCATCACTTGGACAACGAAGGTGCGGTAGCAGGCGGCGGTGTTGGCGAAAAAGCCGCGTTGATGAAATTGATGATGCGCTGGCGGGCATCGAAGCCGTGCCACGGTTCTGGCGAAGGATGGCCGAGCATGCCGATGGCGAGCGGGCCGTGATTCTCGCGCGGATAGGTGACGAGTTCGACGGGCACGCCCTCCTGACGAAGCGCACGATACATCTCCTCGGCCTGACCAAGTGGGTCGGTGGTATCACTCTCGCCCTGCAGGAGCATGAAAGGGGTTTTGGCGTTGGCCGCGCCGGAAAGCGGGCTTTGGCGCCATGCGTCGTTCATATGCTCCCACGGCTTGCCGAAGTACCAGCGGTCGTACCATGAGCCGCCTTCGGTGCCGTATTCACTGAACTGGTCGATGACGGGCGCGCCGCTGATGACGGCTTTGAAACGGTCTGTTTTGCCCTCGACGAAGCCTGCCATCTCGCCGCCGTAGCTATAGCCCATGAGGGCGAGACGCGCGGAGTCGATGGGAAAGTGCGCGAGGACGTAGTCGACGCCAGCCATGACGTCCTGGTAGTCGCCGCCACCGAGGTCGTTCTTGTTGGCCGCTGCGAATTTGACGCCGTAGTTGGATGAGCCGCGCGGGTTGGGGCGCAGGACGGCCCAGCCGTGGCCGATGAGAAAGTCGGCAAAGGGATCGCTGCGGTCTTCCCACGCGCCAAAGGGACCGCCGTGGACGTCGACGACGAGAGGGACCTTCGCTGAGCCGGTGTCGGGTGGGAGATAGAGCAGGCCTTCGATCGTGAAGCTGCCCGATTTCCAGTGAACGACTTGCGGCGCGACAGTCCGCAGATTGGCAGGGCCTAGTTCTGGCGTTGGTAGGACCGTGCAGGCATCGCCGAGTTTCGCCGCAAAACAAAGCTGCATGGGGTGGCCACCGGAGTCGGCGAGCCAGACCCAGCCGGTCTGCTTGCGATTTGTGTTAAGGCCGGAGACAACGGCGGTGCCAAGATCAATCGTTGTGGGCTGCGCTTTGGCGTCCACGGCGATGCGGACTACAGCGTTGCGCGTGCCGATCGCGGCTGGCGCGATAAGCTGTCCATCTGGCGTGAAGTAGAGAGATCCTCCGCGCAATTGGCCGGCGAATCCGCGGGTCAGGTCGAGCGGCTTTGCATTTGGTGTGACGGGAGCAAGCGCGTACAGATCGTCGTAGCCGGGAGGCGCATCGTCGGGAGTGGCAGCCGCGAAGACGATGGAATTGCCATCTGCGCTCCACGCGCCACTGCCAACGGTCGCAGGAACTGAATCAAGTCTGATGGGTTTTGCGGGCGCAGACGCATCAACGATCCATGCTGCGCCGGCGGGACCGAGGTCGGAAGCGTCGTTGGGCGGCTCGGTGATGGCGAGGAGTTTGTCGGCGATTGGAGACCAAGTGGCTCCATGAACGTCTGGCGGCAGATCGACGACATTGAGTGCTCCGTCGATGGCCCCGTCGGGCTTGAGCGATGCGAGGTAGAGGCGCGTGAGGTGCTTCTCGTGGTTGACCCAGGAGGCATCGATCTTGGCGTCCTTCTGCTTCTTCTCGCCGGGGGTTTCGGGATCGTGCGCCCAGAGAGCGAGGTATTTGCCGTCGTCACTGATGGCGAAGCCCGCGACGTCAATGGGCTGCGGTTCAGTCTTTGCCTCCGCTGGCTTTTTGTCTTCTTTCTTCTCGCTCGATTCGGGAGCGGGAGGATTGATGGCGTCCTTGTCTTTGGAGACATCGACTGGCGGCAGGATCTTTAGATCGTAAGGCGATGCCTCGCCACCACGCAGATCGAGACGGAAGAGCTGAGTGTGATCGCCGCGCTTGGCGAGGAAGAATATAGCGGCACTATCGGGCGACCACTGCGCGTTATGCTCGCCGCGCTTGTCGGCGGGTGGCGAGAACGTGAGTTGACGGGCTTTGTCGGAACTGCCCGCAGAGGCTGAAACGATCCAGAGATGGCTTGCTGCGCCATCGGCGGTGGCGTGCGTGACGGTGAAGAGCACCTGCTTGCCGTCGGGTGAGAGCACCGGCGAGGACAGCGCTTTCAGGTGGCGCAGATCCTCGTTGGTTGGGAAGTGAGGAGATGTCGGCGACACGGTCGCGGCAGAGAAGCCGGATTGTGGCGACAAAAGAGCTGAGCCGAAAGCGAAGAAGACGAGGGGAAAAGCCAGCCTGAATCGGAGCATGGCGTCAGGATACAACGACGGAGTGGGGTTAGCGGGGTCCACTACGTTTCGCGCAGTCAGCGAAGTCTAGCGTTCGTGCTTTTCCCACTCTTTCGACAAAAGCAATGACGTCGAAAGGATCGGAGAACCAGAGCTTGATAAGGAATCGGCAGGTCAGCGCGCTTTCGCGCTTAGCAGTTGATGAGGCGGCCAAAGATGCGGTGGGAGTGGAGAGGCCGCCCTGCGAGGCGGCCTTCGGTCATTTGAACTCGATGCTTACTGCGCTTGTGGCGGGGCCGGAGGGCGTGGAGGCTGTTGCGGAGGCGCGGGCGGCTTGGGCTTCTGGCCTTCGGGTCGCTTGCTGGGCGCGATAATCGCGTGCAGGATGGTGCCTTCCATGCGCGGCATGAATTCGACGACGCCGGTCTCGCCGACGTCCTGGATAAAGCGGTTGATGATTTTGTAGCCCAAGTCACGGTGGGCCATCTGGCGGCCGCGGAAGCGGAGACTCGCCTTCACCTTGTCGCCGCCCTGCAGGAACTTGACGGCCTGATTCTTCTTGGTCTGGTAGTCGTGCTCGTCCACGGTGACGGAGAACTTGACTTCTTTGACGACGATGATCTTCTGCTTCTTCTTGGCGGCGCGTTCTGATTTTTCCTTCTCGTAAAGGAAGCGGCCGTAGTCCTGGATGCGGCAGACGGGCGGGATGGCGTTGGGCGAAACTTCCACCAGATCGAGGCCGCGCTCGCGGGCGATCTTGAGAGCTTCAAATGGAGCCAGAATGCCGAGTTGCTCGCCGTTTTCGTCGATCACGCGGATTTCGCGGGCGCGAATGCGATCGTTGATGCGAATAAAAGACTTGGCCGAACGTTTGTCGAGTGCGATGGTACATCCTCCAATAGTTGTCGAGCGCCTGGATCCGGAACCTTCCGGGATATCTGCGGGGCGCGCGAACGCACCCTGAGTATAGCACTGGTTTGATGCCTGGCCGACCGCAGCGCTATGGATTAAAAGGCGGTTTCGAGGACAGGTTGGTCCGAAGTTGCAAGGGGTTCGAGTGGGGAATCCGACGCGGAAGTAGCAGGGAGAACAGGCGATGCGATAAGAGTGTTGCCGGCGACAAGACCATTGACGCGGATTCGAACCAGTCGGTTGGCGGGAAGCGCGGCGGCAAGTTCGACCGGGAGGAAGTTCTCTGTGAGCGCGGAGGTCTGGCCGTTCAAAGTGAGAGCCGGCGGTGTGTGCAGGGTGATGGCGTCGAGTTCAGCCCCGATGAACTGGCGACGGTGTGCATGCATCTTTTCGTCGGCCAGAGAGCGGAGAGCAGTCATGCGTTCGTTGACGACGGTGGCGGCCACGGGCGATTCGGCGTGCAGAGTCCACGCGCGCGTGCCAGGGCGGGGCGAAAACGGGAAGAGATGCAGGTAGCCAAAAGGAAGCAAGCGGATGAAGTCGAAGGTCTCCTGGAATTCGCGGTCAGTTTCTCCGGGGAATCCGACCATCACGTCGGCACCGAGGGTGAGCGCGGGGCCGGCGGCGCGGAGAAGTGCGGAAACTTTTTCGGCATAGTGCCAGGGACGGTAGCGGCGGTGCATGCGACGGAGGACCGAGTCGGAGCCGGACTGAAGGGGAAGATGGGCGTGGCGGGCAAGCCGGGTGCCACCGAATTTGGCCATTAGAGCGATGAGGTCGGCGTCCCAGTCCATGGGCTCGATGGAACTGAGGCGCAGGCGGGGAAGGTTGGTCTGTTCGAGGATTACACGAATGAGGGCGGCGAGGGTGCGCGGGCTTCCTTCAGGGGCTAAAGCCCCCTTTCTTGCCTGCGAACCTATGTAGGGGCTGAAGCCCGTACCCTTCGAACTGAAGTTCTTTCGTTCAACGCTGGAGCTCGCACTTTCTGGTCGTGCGGAATCATTATGGGCAGCAAGCTCGCGGCCCCAGCGGCCGAGGTTGATCCCAGAGAGGACGAGTTCGTTGCCGCCTGCCGCGACGAAACTGCGAACGTGGGACAGAACCGATTCGGCTGAGAGGCTGCGAGAGTTGCCTCGGGTTTGGGGGATTACGCAGAAGGAGCAGCGGTTGGAGCAGCCTTCCTGGATTTTGAGGTTGGGGCGGGTCTGGGCGCCGAGGGTCACTGGCGCTTCATCGAGGAAGGAGTGGGCGAAGGTGTCGTCGGCGAGTATTAGGGGCTGGTTGGCCGAGGCTGCGAGCAATGTGGAAACGCTGACAATTGGCGGCGGCCCGTCAGTGGCTGAAGCACCCTGCCTTTCATCGGCATTCGCAACACGACCGAGGCTGTGCCCTGTGGATTCTCCCGCGTCCTCGTTGGATGAAGCCAGTTGCAGTGCGATTTGGGGGGCGAGGGCTTTGTGGCTGTTGCCGATGACGGCTGAGACGCCGGGAACACCTGCCAGTTCCTGCGGGGCGCGCTGCGCGTAGCAACCGGTTGCAACGATGCGGGCAGTGGGGTTGAGGCGATTGGTGCGGCGAATGTAGGCGCGAGCCTCGCGATCGGCTTCGGCGGTGACGCTGCAGGTGTTGACGATGACCACATCCGCTTCGGAGGACCGGCCTTCGTGAGCGCCTGAAGCACGCAAAAGCGCGGCGATCGCTTCGCCGTCGGCGCGGGCGGCGCGGCAGCCGAAGTTTTCGATGTGGAAGGTGCGGGGCACGGGTCTAGTTTAGCGGAGTTAGCGGGGTTAGTGGCCGCTTCACGGCCGTTAGCGGCGCTCTCGCGCCTATAGCGAGTTAGCAAGTTAGCGGACTGAGGCGCATTGAAGTTCGTGCTTCCTACCATTGCAACAGAAACAACTACGTTGCAAGGATGTGGGGCGCCGAGATTAGTCGGCGGGGGCGAGGGCGGGGTGGGATTTTTTTCTTGCGAGAATTAGGACGATGGCGAGAGCGGCCAACACGCAGATCAACGCGAACAGAAATACGCTGGCATAGCCGAAGGCACCGATGACGGCGCCGGCGACGGGGCCGACCATGAAGAACGACACGTCGGCAAAGACGGTGTAGACACCGAGGGCGGTTCCGCGATTCTCCAATGTCACGCGCTCGACGGCCTCGACCCCGAGAGCGGGAAAGACGAGCGAGTAGCCGAAGCCGGTGAGGGCTGCGCCGAAGAGGGCCATCCAGGGAGAGACGGAACGCCAGAGCATCAGTACGCCGATCGATTCGACGACGAGGCAGATTTTGGCGACGGGGTACCCGCCGAAGTGGCCGATCGTGCGGATGAATATCAGGCGCGCGACGATAAAGGCGATGCCGAATGCGGTGAGGCAAAGGGCCGCACCATTCCAATGGCGACTCAAGTAGAAAAGTGTGACGAAGGTCGCAAGCGCGCTGTAGCCGACTCCTCCGAGCGCAAGACCCATGCCGTGTGGGGTTACGCGGCCAAGCACGTTGCGGAACGGTAGATGTTCGCCGGGTGCGACGGGGACCGGCGGCTTAGAGACGGCCCATGCAAATGCGAGAGCGCACACGATGATGGTGAGAATCGCGACGGAACCGAGGCCCCAGTGCGTTTCCAGTACGACGCCGAGCGGTGCGCCGAGAGCAAGTGCACCGTAGGTGCTGACGCCGTTGTAGGAGATGACCTTGGCGGTATACTCGGGCCCAGCGCTGGAGATTCCCCACAGGGTCGCACCTGTGGATCCGAGACTTTCGCCGACGCCGAGCACCAAGCGGCTTGCGATCAGGCTTGTGAGGCTGAGCCAGGCTGGGTCGCGATGCAGAGCGGCCGCGCCCAGTAGAAGCAGACCACTGAGTGTGCATGCGCCCATGCCCCAGAGGACGGAGATTTTCGCGCCCTTTCGATCAGAGATGCGGCCGGCCCAGGGGCGGCTAAGAAACGTGGCGATGTACTGAATGCTGATCACGAGTCCGGCGAGCGAGGCATGGTAGCCCATCCGCATGTGGACGTATTCGGGCAGAATGGCGAGCGGGAGGCCGATGGCGAGATAGACCACGAAAGAAAGCGAAGTGAAGCTGATGATTTGCCACGCGCTGCCGTTGTGAGACACAGCGAGCGGGGCGATTTCGTCCTTAGCTTCCTCAATTGGCATGGGTTGAGTGGGTTGAGCACAATGCGCCCGTCACGATTGTACCGAATGCGAGCGGGAAGCAGAACGGCCACCCTTGCGGGTGGCCGTTGACGTTGGTGGCTTACCGAGCTACTTAGACTCGTTCTTGCGCCAGTTGATGAGGTCGCCGAGAGTGGTGGTGCCGCTGGAGACGGGCTGCTTGTGCGCGCTCTCCTTGTAGTGCTCGACCTGGGAGCGGCTGGCTTCGTGGCCGGACACCGCGCGCAGGCTGAGGCCCACCTTCTTCTCTTCGACGTTGATCTTGATGATCTTGAAGTCGTGCTCCTGACCGGCTTCGAGCTTGCTGGGTTCGCCGGGCACTTCGCTGGCTTCAGAGATGTGGCAGAGGCCTTCAACGCCCTCAGCGATTTCAACGAAAGCGCCGAACTGCGCGGTGCGAAGCACCTTACCGTGGACCTGGTCGCCGACCCTGTGAGTGGCGAAGAAGCTCTCCCACACGTCGGGCTGAAGCTGCTTGATGCCGAGGCTCAAGCGGCGGTTCTGCGGCTCGACGCCGAGAACGACTGCCTTGACCTTCTCGCCCTTCTTCACGACTTCAGAAGGATGCTTGACGCGCTTGGTCCAGCTCAGGTTCGAGACGTGAACGAGGCCGTCGATGCCATCCTCGATTTCGATGAAGGCACCGAAGTCAGTGAGGTTGCGAACGCGACCCTCGACCACGGTTCCAGCGGGATAACGCTCAGTGAGGTTCTCCCAGGGATTCTCCAAGAGCTGCTTCATGCCGAGCGAGATGCGACGGTCGGCGGGGTTGACGCTAAGGACAACCGTGTCGACCTCGTCGCCTGGCTTGACCAGCTTGGAGGGGTGCTTGAGACGCTTGGACCAGGTCATCTCAGAGAGGTGAACGAGGCCTTCGATGCCCTGCTCGAGCTCGACGAACGCACCGTAATCGGTAACCGAGAGAACGCGGCCGTGGACGTGTGCTCCAACGGGGTAGCGCTCCGAGGCATCAAGCCACGGGTCAGGCGTAAGCTGCTTGAATCCGAGCGAGACGCGCTGCTTGTCTTTGTCGAACTTGAGCACCTTGACCTGGATCTCGTCGCCGACGTTGACCAGATCGCGGGGATGGGTGAGACGTCCCCAGCTCATGTCGGTAATGTGGAGCAGGCCATCGATGCCACCGAGGTCGACGAACGCGCCGTAGTCGGTGAGGTTCTTGACGGTGCCGGTGAGGACGGCGCCCTCGCCGAGATGCTCGAGGGTCGTGGAACGCTTGGCGTTCTGCTCTTCTTCGAGGATCTCCTTGCGGGAAACGACGACGTTGCCGCGCTTCTTGTTCAGCTTGATGACGCGGACTTCGATCTGCTGGCCGAGATAGCCGTCGAGGTTGCGGACGGGACGGATCTCGAGCTGCGAACCGGGCAGGAAGGCCTTCAAACCGATATCAACGGTGAGACCGCCCTTGACGCGGCTGACAACTGTGCCGATGACCGGAGTCTTGTCGTTGGCGTGCTTTTCGATGGTGTCCCAAACGCGGAGCCGCTGGGCCTTCTCGTAGCTGACGAGATAGCCTCCCTCGGGCTCTTCGCGTTCGATGACCACTTCGATGACTTCACCGGGCTGGAACCTGACTGCGCCGGTGTGGTCGAGGACCTGTTCGATGGGCACAAGGCCCTCGGACTTGAGACCAACGTCGACAACCAGATGTTTATCAGTGTGCTTGATGACGGTGCCGGAGACGACCTTGTCGCCGTAGGCTTCGACAGCAGCAGCTTCAGCAGCCTGCTCGCGCTCAAAGGCTTCGAGGGCAGCTGAGAAATCTTCAGCAGAATCGGCGCTGTGTTCGGCCGGCGCAGCAACATGAGCAACGGGCTCAGCATGATCTGCGGGCTCGAGTTCTGCGGGAGCGGCCTGGGCTACAGGCTCGGTTGAGGCATCGGCGTCCAGCGCTTGCGGTTCGACAGCATTGTGTACTTCGGCAGTCTCTGGGTTGGACGTGGATTCGGACGAGGGAGCATCAAGCTCGGTCGCAGGGTCGAGGGTGGGAGTTTCGAGTTCGGTGTTCAGGGTTATGCTCTCGGGTTCGGGATTGAGGACGTTTGGCATGAAGCAGCTCCGATTCATTAGCCCGACGACGGTGGTGCCGTCGACGGTTGGCACGTACTCGCCGCGATGGCGGGTAATGCCGGTGACCGAAACCTCGGCAACCGTGGGCCTTCGATCTGGGAGTTTCACAAAGACGGGGCTTCTGGCCACAGAGCTGGCGGGTGAAGCGACTCGTCTCCTTGGGAAAAACACCAGGCAGGCAACGGCTGGTTTGGAGGGCGGCCGCAGCTAGCTGCTGGAATCCGCGCAGGAAGCTACGCTTTCAAGTGTAGCAATGGTCTGTTTTCCCCGTCAATCCAATGCTTTGGCAGTCGTGAACGGGCGCTGAAGAACTGCTGCAAGAGTAGTGCTGGCAGGTGGAGATTCGGTTGAGGTTAGGGTTCATACGTGACTCCCTCCGAATGAGTAATGTTTTTTTGCAGTTTATTGCGTGGCATGGTCAGTGGGAGCGCCAGAACCCTACCAGCAATGGAAGCGCTGCGCACTATACTTGGTCCGACGGAATGGAAAAGCAGAAAGGATTCGCTGCGAAGCCTGAAATATGGATCAGCTCTGGAGTCCGTGGCGATTTGCTTATGTGACGACGGCGGATGGGGCGCCTCGACCGGGTGTGCCCGCACGTCTGAATGCGTGGCCCGGGGACCTGAACTGCGTCTTCTGCAACCTGATTGCCAGCATCGACTACGCCATTGAGCACGGAATGAACGCCGACGAGGCGGAAGAGGCCGGAGGGCTGGTGAAGCGCGGGGAACACTGCTTCATCTGCCTGAATGCGTATCCGTATACGTCGGGGCACGTGATGGTGATGCCCTACGCGCACCTGGATCGGATTGCGAAAATGGACGCCGACACCGCTCACGAGTTAATTGACCTTGCACAATTGACGGAGCGCGCGCTCGAGCAGTTGTATCGGCCGCACGGATTCAACTTCGGATTAAATCTGGGGCAGGCGGCGGGCGCAGGCGTCGCGGGACATCTGCATATGCACGCCATGCCGCGCTGGGTGGGCGACACCAACTTCATGACGACGGTGGCGGAGACGCGGGTGCTTCCGGAAGACTTGGGGACGACGTGGAAGCGGCTGCGGGAGACGTTCGCGGAGTTGGAGACACAGCGGAGCTAGCGGCGCTTCGCTCCTGTCAGTGGAGTTTGCGATTGAGTCACGGGAGGGTTCGTGCTTTCCCACCCTTGCTGCGCAAGGATGGGGAACCCGACAGTTCCACCACGCTGACTTCCTTACCGCCTCGCCTCCGCGGACTTCATTCATCATGCAACTTTTTGGTTGCATATTTAGAGAATGGCGGGAGCTCCCGATAGATGCGTAACTGACGAACTAATTTGCATCATCTGCGGGATCGGCTTCGGCAGCGAGGGCGAGTTCGGTTTGATCGACGTCGGCGCGGTCGAGAAGATTCTTCGGAATCGATTTGTTGGTGCGCAGGCCGAGTTTTTTCAGCATTTCAACCTGGCGGATGAGATTGCCGCGGCCGTCGACGAGCTTCTTCATCGCATTCGTAGTAGCTCTGGTCGGTTTTGCGAATACTGTCGCCGATTACCTCCATATCGGTGACGAATCCGACAAATTTCTCGTAGAGTTCACTGCCGCGTTCCATGACTTCGCGCACATTGCGGGCCTGGCGTTCCTGCTGCCAAAGGACGTTGACGATGCGGATGACGTAGAGCAGGTGGTTGGCCCAACCAGCAGAATCCCCTGCTTGTAGGCGTCAGCCCAAAGCTCTCCGTCGGATTGGAGGGCCATCAGTAATGCGGGTTCGATGGGAACGAACATCACCACAAAATCAGGAGTCTCGATGCCGGGAAGATTGTGGTAGCCAGCCTTGGCCAGGCCGGATATGTGGCCGCGCACACTGGCGAGGTGCGATTTAAGCGCGATCTTGCGTGCGTCTTCGTCAGCAGCGTTTACGCAGTCGGTATACGCGGTGAGCGAAACCTTCGAGTCGATCACGAGGTTGCGGCCACCAGGCAGAAAGACGATGACGTCGGTACGAACGGAGCGTGCGCGTTCGCCGCTTTCACCTTCACACCGCAAACGGCTGCTGAAAAACGTACTGCTCGCCCTCGCGGAGGCCTGCCTTGTCGAGCAGATCGCGAAGAATGAATTCGCCCCAGTCGCCTTGTGCTTTCGAGGAACCGCGCAGGGCGGTGGTGAGGTTGCGGGCTTCTTCAGTCAGCGTCTGATTGAGGTTACCGAGGGCGCCGATCAGCGTCTTGAGTTCCGTAACGCCTGTAGTTGACTCGGTCTGAACGCGCTCAACTTTTTCGCGGAATTCCTTGATTTGCTCTCGAAGAGGCGTTAGCAGGGTGCCGAGTTCTTTCTGGCTGCCCTCGGAAAACGTCCTGGATTTCTGCTCCAGGATGTCGGCCGCCAGAGTCTGGAACTGATTGGCAAGGGTTTGCTTTGCGGTTTCGAGCAGCGCAATTTTTTCCGCCATATTCTGCCGCTCGTTGTTTAAGTCGGCTTCGAGTTGGCTGATGCGGGCGCTCAGCGAAGATGCATGCGACGATTTCGATGCAAGTTCGGTCCGAAGAATAGTGACTTCGGCATTTATCTGCGCGATGGCAGCGGCACGTTCGGCGGCAAGGGACTCGAAACCAGCGCGGGAAGCGGACTCGGCATGTGCCTGCGTCAGCTGCTTTTGCAGAGCTGCAATGGCGTCGAAGGACTCGCGATTGCGCTGAGCCCATAGAGCCAGTTCCCGTTTGGTCGAAATGGTGCGGATCCAGAGGCCCAGCAATGTTCCGGCGAGTACGGCAACAACAGCGATAAGTGCCTGCATGAAAGCTCCGAGGAGTCCTTCGCCTAATGTACGCCTTTTTGATGTGCAATTCTCGTCCCAAACTGCGGGTTTTTGGGAGCAGGTTGCGAAGGAGTCAAATGGCCGCGAGCGGGGCGCAGGTGCTTGATTTATTTCCACTCTGTGCTGCTTTACACACTGGAGCCTGCCCGGTAGACTTGGAGATTCGGGGCCGGGCAATCTTTTCTTGGCGCGGGGTTGTATTGGTGTGCCGTGTGCCGTTATTGTAGGCAGGCGGAACGTAAACGGTTGAATTCCCGGATGGAACCGGATTTGGCAATCAAAACTGAGGAGAATCAGGCATGGCGGTAGAAGAAAAGGTTAAGCAGATCATCGTCGAGCAGTTACAGGTCGACGAAGCCGAGGTCACACCCGGTGCAAGCTTCCAGGAAGATCTGGGCGCGGATTCGCTGGACGTTGTTGAGCTTGTGATGCAGTTTGAAGAGGCGTTCGACCTGGAAATTCCCGATGAGGACGCGGAGAAGATCAAGACCGTCAAGGACGCGATTGAATACATCGAGAAGAACGAAAAGACCGCGAAAGGCAAGTAGCCGGTGAACCGACGAGTGGTGATCACCGGCCTGGGGCTGGTGTGCGGTGTGGGCAACACCGCTCCCGAGGTGTGGGACAAACTGGTATCTGGCGCCAGCGGTATGGCTCCGATCACGGGCTTCGACACAACCGGGTTTCCTGTAACATTTGCCGCCGAGGTCAAGAATTTTGACCCGCTTAATTTCGTGGACAAGAAGGAAGCGCGCAAGATGGGGCGCTTCATTCACTTTGCCTTTGCGGCCACGCAAGAGGCTCTGGCTCAGTCTGGCCTGAAGATCACCGATGAAAACGCGGATCGAGTGGGCGTGTTCATCGGCTCGGGGATTGGCGGATTCGAGATCATCGAACGCGAACATGCCAACCTGCTTGCGGGCGGACCACGCAAGATCTCGCCCTTCTTCATTCCCGCAGCCATCGTGAATATGGCGGCGGGACAATTGAGTATTCGCTATGGAGCACGGGGGCCAATTTCGGCGACGGCAACGGCGTGCGCAACGAGCGCCAATTCCATCGGCGATTCGGTGCGCATGATTCTGCATGGCGATGCCGATGCGATGATTGCTGGCGGCTCAGAGGCGGCTGTCACTCCGCTGTCGGTGGGTGGGTTCGCTTCGATGCGGGCTCTCTCGACGCGCAACGACGAATCGACCAAGGCCAGCCGTCCTTTCGACAAGGATCGCGATGGTTTCGTGATCGGAGAGGGCGCGGGCATTCTGATTCTCGAAGAGCTCGAGTTTGCGAAGGCGCGCGGCGCAAAAATTCTAGGTGAAGTGATTGGCTACGGCATGAGCGCGGACGCTTATCACATGACAGGCATCGCTCCGGATGGAGCCGGCGCGCAACGCAGCATGCGCGCGGCACTGAAGGACGCAGGGGTTCAACCCGAAGATGTGGGATATGTGAATGCCCACGCCACGTCAACACCGGCGGGGGATGGCAATGAATCACGCGCCATCGAACTGGTATTTGGCGAACATGCCCTGAGCCACAAGCTGAAAATTAGCGGAACGAAGTCGATGACGGGGCACCTGCTGGGCGGCGCAGGAGGACTGGAGGCGGGCATCACGGTGCTCGCGCTGATCAACCAGGAGCTTCCGCCGACCATCAACCTCGACAATGCCGATCCGGAGTGCCGGCTGGACTATGTACCGAACAAGGCCATCAAGCACAGTTTCGACGTGGCGCTGTCGAACTCCTTCGGGTTCGGCGGGATCAACGCAACGCTGATCATGAGACGGTGGACGGAATAAGACAGAGATCAGGGTTCAGGGATCAGGGACTAAATCAAACGGCGCACATCTTGAGATGTGCGCCGTTTGATTTTGCAGGATGGTCGGATGTCTTATCCCATGGCGGCAGCCCAACCCACCGTGACAAGAACGATGATCGCCCACCAGCCAAAGCTCGCGATGTAGCCTGAGGACCGTTTGACGCCGGCAACGATTGAGAGCCCGATGCCAAGAAGCACAAGTGTCCAGATCGTTGTGAAATCGATCGCAGTGGCGAGCTTGTAGAGCGCTGCGTTGGTTTCAGTCGGTGACAGGAATGCTCCCAGGTTTGTGGGGGCAAAGTTGGATAGGTTGAATGACTCGGGAGCCATCCCCGTATACAAGACAATCGTGCCGAGCAGTGTTTTGATCACAGAAGGTAGGGACGCAAACATATAGACCGCAAACACTCCGCCAAATGTCGCCTTGCCACCAAACACGAAGTTGATCGTTCCCCACATAATGACCGCTGCAAGGGCGACCACGATGAGGACGATGATCGGACTCGCCGCAAAGCTTCCTTCCATCGCATATTGCGTAAACTTCATCCGCATATCCAATTGATCTTTGGGCAATTGGGACATCTGTTCTTCAGCCTTCGGATTCATGTGGATGGCGTTCTGCGCAACCTGGCTCCAGCCAACTTTCTGCGTGATGGCACCGAAGAAAATGTAGCTGACGATGACCATGATCAGAAAAGGGAGCCACCAGCTCTTGTTGCCGCGTTTGATATCGGCGAAGGTCTTGGATGGTGCGGTGAAGGTATCAGCTACGCGCTGCCACTGAGTCAAGCTCGGAGTGGCTTCGGCCACGGGTTGCACTGCCTGATCGCTCATAATTCACCTCTCGAATAAATCTGTTGAAAGTCTGAAACATGGGCCGGAGGGCGGAGGGTCTCCGGCCGATGGGTATCAGATGTCGTTTGACAAAATGATCACCAACTCCGGGCGCACGGAGGAATTGCGCTCGCACGCGATTGTAGCGCGTCTTGTGCAGATTAGGAATGAATTTAGAGAACTTGTCGGGGAACCGGCTTATCGATTGTTCGGCGTAGCATCGACGCCGGGAATGGCGCTGGATGAATCCGCGACCGGCGTTGCTGATTCCCGGGCAGGCTTCAGAGCCCTGCGCGAAGGTGAGGCCGCGAGGTAATTTTTGTAAACCGTGATGTGGAAGCAGCGCTGGTGGAATTCCTCTTCCACATCGATGAAGCCGGCGTTCTGGTAGCCCAGCAGCTGGTTGCGCATCCATTCCATTTCGCGGCGCGAAAGGCCGGACTTGGCGATGTCGATGGTGGCGCCGGTGAGGTGGGGGCTGACGATGTCGCCCTCGGCGTCCGCGGCGTTGTGGTTGGTCCGCATCAGCCGCTTCTGATACTCGACAGTACGCACGGCAGAGCTGACCACGAGGGGCGAATGGAATTGAGCCTGATGAGCGTGTGCGAGGTCGGTCAGAAAGTCTGCGGTCCAGGGGCGGCAATAGCGACGGTCCTCAGGCAAAGCCGCATTCACGGTAAGAGAGGCCGACTCCGGAACGCGCACAAGCAGTCCGTGAGCAATGCGGTCCTGGAGGTCGGCGTCGTCTTCGATGCGCTCGAGGTCTTCCTCTTCGGAACGCGCATTCTGGCGAACAAGCGAGTCGTGTGTGCCGCGGAGAGTGTAGCTGGAGACGCGGCCGCTAAAAATGGGTGGACGATTGAGTTCGGCGATTTGGCCGGAGGTGGGAGCGATCGGTTGCGCGGCCGCGCGGGGTGCGGCCAGAGGATTACCGGCTGCGGCGACGGCAGCGGGATCGGCGCCGGCGAGTGGTACGGTATCGGTCTCAGCCGACGCGGCGTCCTCAGCAGGGTGCACCGCGGAGTTTGGATCAGACCTCGACGGGGCAGGAAGCGGTGTAGTCGACACCTCGGCGGAATCGACTCGTGTCTCAGGCACTGCATTCAACGCTTCGGATTCAGGTCTTGCGGAGGATACAGGGACAGTGGCCAACGGAACGAAGTGCGCCGGTGAGTGATAGCGGTTATAGCGCGTGCGACGGAGAGTTGCCGAATGCCTTGCTGAGTTGCTTATGCGGCGGCGTGAGGACGATGCGACATGCGCACCGCGGCCGGTTGTGGAGCGCGAAGCATGTGTGGCCGTCGAGCTATGAGCTGTGCGCGCGATCGTCCGCGAAGAATGCGCAGCGAGATGCGCTGGACGATGTCCGTGATGGACTGTCGACTTGGTGATGGTCGCGTGTGCATGCGTCTGCACCGCATTGATGCGTGCGGCGTCGGCAGATGCTGCGACCAGTGTGGCCAGCAAAAGAGCTAAAAGAGCGTAGCGCACCATCAGGGGTACGCGGAGAAACCTGAGCACCACCAGTGTAAGACGCAGCAGGATGAATTTGGAGTACTGAAGGTGGTTCGGATTGGTCTGATAAGTCGCGCGATCTGGTATTTCGCCAGTAGGAGCCTGTTGAAAAGATTGGAACTGTAGAATGGGCAGGGTCGCCGGCAAGGAGAGCGCGTGTCGAGAGGTCGTTGGGTCTGGATGGCAGTCGCGTGCCTGCTCGTGGTGCAGGCAGCGCAGATGGCGTTTGTAGTGCATCGCGAGTCGTTGACGTTCGACGAAGACAATCACATGTTTGCAGGCTACATGATGTGGCACACCGGCGACTACGGCCTGAATCCTGAGCACCCTCCGTTGGTGAAGCTTTTGGCGACGATTCCTGTCCTCGGACGAAACTTGTGGGTTCCTCCGCTAAAGGGACGGCAATTCAAGGCCGAGGCCTACCTGGATGGACGCGACTGGCTGGCGCGGAACGATGGTGGAAGCCAGCACATGGTTTTTCAGATGCGCCTAATCGGCGGGTTTGTTGGCGCTGGGACTCTCTCTGACGGTATTTTTTGCGACCCGGGAATGGTTTGGCGAGACGGCTGCGCTGATTGCATTGGGGTTAGTGGTTTTCGAGCCAAATCTTGCGGGACACTCGGCACTTGTGACAACGGACATGGGTGTGACGCTGTTTTTCCTGGCGAGCATTTACGCCTTCTATCAGTATGTGAAGCGTCCGACGATCTTACGGTTGGCGGTGTCGGGGGTGGTGGCAGGACTGTTGCTGGCGACCAAGCACTCCGGAATTCTGCTGGCCCCGATGCTGGTGCTCCTGATCATATGGGAGATCGTGTTTGCGCCGAAAGGCGAACGCGGGCGGGTCGCGTTGCGGCTTGCTGGGGCGTTCGCGGCGATCGTTGTAATCGGGGTGATGGTCTTGTGGGCGTTCTATGGCTTCCGGTATGCGGCGCGGCCGGCGGGGCTGAGATTTCCTACGGTGGCGGAGTATGCGGAGCCGCTCAGCCACTTCAATAAGTCGGCAGTGATCTGGATCGGACGCATGCACCTGCTGCCCGAGTCGTACCTGATCGGGCTGATCGACGTGAAGCGCATGGCGGAGTTCTATCCGACGTTTGTGCTGGGACATCAACTGGCGCACGGAGTGTGGTGGTACTTCCCTCTCGTGATCGCGATCAAGACGACGTTGGGATTGCTGGGGCTGGTGGTGCTGGCACTGGCTGCTGTGGCCACCGGGCGGCTGCGGGCGCAGCGCGAATTGGCGTTCATTCTGATTCCGTGGGTGGTCTACCTTGGCGTGGCCATGGTGTCGGGTATGAACATCGGAGCACGGCACATTCTGCCACTCTACGCATTGGCAGCGATTTTGGCGGGCGCCGGCATTGTGGCGTGGTCTGCGAAAAGCCGGCGGTGGGCATGGATATGCGGCGTCTTGGTGGCGGCGCACGTGATTTCTGCGCTGATGGTATTTCCGAATTACATCGCATACGGAAATGAGGCATGGGGCGGCCCGAAGAATGTGCACAATCTGCTGAGCGATGCGAACGTGGACTGGGCGCAGCAACTCTACCAGGTGAAGCAGTGGCAAGATCGGCATCCGGGCGAGGAGTGCTGGTTTGCTTATTTTGCGTGGCCTGAGATCGATCCGGCGACGTACGGGATCAACTGCCATCATCTGCCGACAATTGACGCATTCTGGCTGGGCGGGGTGGATGTAACGCCGCCTATGATCAACGGAAATGTGGTGATCAGCGCGGGCGATTTGAGCGGATGCGAGTGGCCAAGCGCACGGATGAATCCCTACCGGGCGTTTCAGGGATTGCGGCCGCCTGAGACGATCGATTATGGCGTGATGGTGTACCGGGGCAGCTTCGACATGAAGCAGGCGGCGGCGTTGAGCCGTGCGATCAATGCGATGCAGATGATGTGGAAGGGCAATGCGAAGGATGCTCTGCCGCTCGCGCGTGAGGCCGTGGCAATCGATCCGACGGATATTATGAGTCAGACGGCCCTGGGAGATGCATCTGCTGCGCTGGGGATGAAGGATGAAGCCCGCAAAGCGTGGATGGCGGCGCTGGTGGAAGCGAAGAAACTGGAGCCTGATGCACAGGTGAGTTACGTGCCGGACCTCGAAGAGAAACTAGCGAAGCTTTGAGATCAGCATTTGCCGCGAAACCGGCAGCGAACTCCGAATCCGCTTCCGACTACGGAATAATGAAATCTATGGATGCTGTGCAGAGCCGGCGAGATGCTGTTGGCTTCGATTTTGGGACTACCAACAGCTCGATCGCAGTCGCCGGCGAGGACGGAGGGGTGCAGCTTGCTTCCTTTCCGTCGGCTGGGGCAGAGACGCCTTCCTTCCGTTCTGTTCTCTATTTCGAACAGTATAAAAACAGCGATGGCGCCAAGCGCATGCATTCCCTCACCGGGCCTGCCGCGATCGAACATTATCTCCAGACCGATGAGAAAGGGCGACTTGTCCAGTCACTCAAATCTCATCTCTCCAGCCAGACTGCTCACTGGAACAGAGGTCTTTGGCAGGCGTTACAAGCTCGAAGAGCTGATCTCTCGCATTCTCAGTGATCTTCGCAAACACACTGCGCATCAATTCGCGAAGCCTATTCGATACGCGATGGTGGGCCGCCCCGTTCGCTTCGTTGGCGCAGAAACTGAAGAAGATCAGGAATTCGCCGTCTCCCGTTTGCGCGCCGCGTTTGCGCTTGCGGGATTTGAACATGTTGATTTTGAGATGGAGCCCGTCGCTGCTGCGTACACCTATGAATCAACGCTGGACCACGAGGAGTTAATTCTCATTGGCGACTTCGGCGGCGGCACGAGCGACTTCTCGCTGCTGCGTGTCGGCCCTGAAGTACGTCGCCGCGGGCGCGGGACCGAGGACTTGCTTGGCAACAGTGGTGTTGGGCTCGCCGGCGATGCATTCGATGCCCGCATCATTCGCAAACTGGTCTCACCTGCTCTCGGATCAAACTCGGAAGCTCGTTCGCTAGGAAAACTTCTTCCAGCAGTTCCGGCATGGATCTATGCGAACCTTGAGCGCTGGCATTATCTCTCGTTCCTGCGCACAAACAACGTTCGGGAGATTCTGAAGAGTGCGCGCATTCGAGCTCTCGAGCCAGAAAAGATCGAGGCGCTGATCGCGATCATTGACGAAGATCTCGGATATCAACTGCATCAGTCCGTGCAAGCGCTGAAATTCGAACTTTCGCGCAATGAGGACGCCGAGTTCCGGTTTTTCAACGCGGGCATGGACTTGCGCATTCCGGTAAAACGAACGAGTTTCGAAACATGGATTGCCGAGGATCTCCAGGCAATCGAAGGCGCCATCGATGTGCTTCTGAAAAGTTCGGGAGTCGATCCGCGCGCCATCGACCGCGTGTTCCTTACCGGTGGAAGTTCCTTTGTGCCGGCGGTCCGGCGTATCTTCGAAAGACGCTTCGGAAAGAGCAGCATTCGCGGCGGAAATGAATTCACTTCGGTAGCTCACGGGTTGGCGCTACGTGCTGCTGAGTCGCTTGCGCAAGCCGGCTAGAGATAGCGCGCCGCTATTCGAGGGCGTAGAGGTTGCCGTCGGCGCTTCCTATGTAGACGACACTCCCGGAGATTACAGGCGAAGAAAGGAACGTACCTGCGGTGTGAGTCTTGCCGACGCCGATGATCATGTCATCGTAGAAGTTCGATTGGAAGACAGCCTCATAATTGGGGCTGCCGTCGGGCTTGGAGAGCGCAGCGAGGTTCTGCCGCGAGCCCTCCGACTGGAAGACCCACACTGGCTTAAATGAGGCGAGATCGACGGCGACTAGTTTGCCGTCCTGCCCGGCAAGATAGAGCGTGGCGCCCGCGATGGACGGCGAGGAGAAAATGGGCCAGTGGAACTTGAGCGAATCGATCAGTGTTCCGGTTTTCGCGTCGAGGACGTGGAGGAGAGCCGTATCCGACGTGGCGAAGTAGACCTTGGCGGCCTGCACAACCGGTGAAACGATAACCCACGACCCTTTGTTATTGAAGGACCACAGTTTTTTGCCGGTCGACGCATCCAGAGCATAGAGGTTTGAATCGCGGCAACCGAAGTAGACGATGCCATCAGCTACTGTGGCGGAAGACTGAATGCCAACCTGGTTGTGAATGTCGGGGTCTTCGCCGGTCTTGAATCGCCAGAGCTCTTTTCCGGTGGCGGAGTCGAGCGCATAGAAGTAGCTGTCCCAGCTTCCGATGTAGAGCCTGCCATCGACGATTGCGGGCGACGCGTGCACGACATCGCCGGTCTTGAACTTCCATTTGAGATCGCCGGTCGTGGCATCGAGGGCGTAGATGTTGCCGTCTCCGCTGCCGAAGTAGACGGCGCCATTGGAGACTGCAGGCGAGGACAGGTAAGTGTCGAACGGATCGGGCATAGTCTCGCCCACCGGTAAAAAGCCGTGCAGATGGGTTGCCGCAAAGCGGCGCTCTCCAGCATTGCGGAATTTCCAGCGGAGCTTTCCCGTTGCCGTGTCTACCGCGTAGAAATTGCCGTCGTAGCTGCCGAAGTAAACGAGACCATGATCGACAGCAGGCGACGAAGCAACGCGCGCCCCGGTTGAGAAAGCCCACTTCTTCGCGCCGGTCTGCTGGTCGATCGCATAAAGGTTGCCGTCGTTGCTGCCAACGTAGATGATGCCATCGACAATTGCGGGCGATGAGACGACCTCGCCGCGCGTGTGGAAGGTCCACTTGACGCCTTTGAGTTTTGGAACGCCCGCTGCAGCGTACACGCCGGAGTGGGCGAGGTCGTTTCGGTACATGGGGGCGTCCTGCGCGAAGACGCATGTGGCGACAAGAAAGATGAGGGAGGATTTGAGAAGAAGCCTTTGTTCGTGCAAGTGAAGTCCTTTTGGGTGAAGGCCAACTATAAAAGCTTTTACGCAAGTGCGCGAGGTAATTCGGATGAATGAACAGCGTAGTGTGACGGATGGTGCGGGCGGAGCCTTGCGCCTTGATTGCGCACTGGGAGCACCAAAGAAAAGGGGTGCATGTCTCGCACCCCTTCTTGTTGCCCTAAGATCGGCGGATTGTTACTGAATCAGCGTACCCTGCTCGTCTTCCTTCCCATTCACTTCATCGGGCGGGATGATGACTGCAGCGGCTACCTTGTCATCTTCTTCAAGGTTGAGCAGGCGGACGCCCTGTGTGGCGCGGCCCGCAGCGCGGACGGTCTTGGTGTCGATCCGGATGATCTTGCCCCACTGGCTGATGACCACCAGCTCTGAGGTCTCGTTGACCAACAGGATGGACGCACTCTTGCCCACCTTGGGTGTGGCCTTCAGGTTGTTCACACCCTGTGCGCCGCGAGCGGTCAGACGATATTCGTCTACGTCCGTTCGCTTGCCGAATCCGTTTTCAGTAACGGTCAAGATGAGCGATTTGCCGATACCCAGCTTTTCGTCAAATTCCTTCAGAGCTTTTTCAGCATCATCGCGACGTTTTTCCGCCGTCTTGACGGCGGCGTTGAGTGAGTCGCTGTCCTTGGGTCCTGAACGCTGTTCTTCTCTGGCTTTCTGAAGCTTCTCTTTGGTCTCTTCAAGAGACTTCCGCAGTTCGGTGAGCTTCTTTGTAAGGTTCAGCCTGGCTGCGCACTCATCGCGCTCCTTGTCCCGGGTTGCATCGGAGTCAGTGATGGCCGCGCCGATAACGTAGTCGCCCTTCTTGAGGGAGATGCCTCGATTGCCAGCAGCATTGCGCCCCATGGGTCGCAAACCGATGCCACTCCGCTCGGGATCGTATTCTTCGTCAAAGCGGATGGCCATTCCCTCTCGCGTGCCGAGGAAAATTGTCTGCTTGCCGTTGGTGAGGCCTGCTGAAATCAGATCGTCATCTTTTTCGATGGCGATGGCGATGATGCCGCGCGACATCACGTTGGAGAAGTCCTTGAGCGGGGTCTTCTTTACCACGCCATTGCGCGTGGCAAAGAAGATGTACTTCCCTTCTTCCTCCAAATCGCGGACGGGCAGGATGGCACGGACGTTTTCGCCGGGCTGCAGGTTGAGCAGGCTCTGCATGCTTTTGCCCTTGCCTGCGGCGCTGACGTCGGGAATCTCATACACCTTTAGCCAGTAGACGCGACCCGTGTTGGTGAAGCAGAGCAGGTAGGCATGCGTCGAGTCGATGATGAGCTGCGAAACGAAATCCTCTTCGCGCGTCTTCATGCCGGTACGGCCCGTTCCGCCGCGGCGCTGCTGGCGATAGATCGAGATGGGTGTGCGCTTGAGGTAGCCCTGGTGGCTGACGGTCACGGCAACCTGCTCGTCGGCGATGAGGTCTTCGAGCTGTAGCTCTGCGGACTCATCAACGATTTGCGTGCGGCGCGCGTCGCCGTACTGGTCGCGGACCTTCTCGAGTTCCTTGATGATGACGTTGCGCAGTTTTTTGTCGCTGGCGAGGATGGATTCGTACTCGGCGATCTTCTCGCGAATTTCTGCGAGCTCTTTGAGGATTTCGTCGACCGAGAGCTGCGTGAGGCGATAGAGCTGCAATTCGAGAATCGCATCGACCTGCTTGAGGGAGAGGCCGCGCTCTTCGCTGGCGAGGCGCTCGCGATCGAGATTGACGACGATCTCAGTTCCCTTGCCCCAGGCGAACAAGTTCTCGCGGGCTTCGGCGCGCGAATTCGATCCACGGATGATTTTGATGACCGTGTCGAGATTGTCGAGGGCAATCTTGTAGCCTTCGAGGATGTGTTCGCGTTCGCGAGCCTTGCGCAGCAGGTAGACGGTGCGGCGCTGCACGACGTCGATGCGGTGATCGATGAAGGCGCGAATCGCCCCGTCAAGTGGGAACTCCCTGGGCTGGCCGTTGAGCACGGCCAGGAAGATCATGGAGAAGCTCTCCTGCATCTGCGTGTGCTTGTAGAGCTGGTTGAGCACGATCTCAGGCTGTGCGCCGCGCTTGAGCTCGATGACGATGCGCATGCCGTCGCGATCGCTCTCGTCGCGAACGTCGCTGATTTCATCAATGATTTTTTCGGTAACGAGTTCGGCGATGCGCTCGATGAGCTTGGACTTGTTGACCTGGTAAGGAATCTCGGTGACGATGATCGCCTGTTTTTCCTTGGTCAGGTTTTCAGTGGCCACCTTGGCGCGCATCATGAAGCGGCCGCGGCCGGTCTTGTAGGCGTTGACGATGCCGCCCTTGCCGTAAAGGAATCCGCCCGTGGGGAAATCAGGTCCCTGAACGTGCTTCAGGATGTCGATCAGGCCAGCCTTGGGATTCTTGACGAGCTCGATCGTCGCGTTCACAACCTCGGTGAGATTATGCGGCGGAATGTTGGTCGCCATGCCAACGGCGATTCCGCTGGAGCCATTGACGATGAGATTGGGAATGCGCGAGGGCAGGACTGAGGGCTCTTGCGTGGACTCGTCATAATTGGGGACGAAGTCGACGGTCTCCATGTCGATATCGGCGAGCAGTTCGCCGGCAATGCGCGCCAAACGGCACTCGGTGTAACGCATGGCTGCGGGCGGATCGCCGTCGACGGAGCCGAAGTTACCCTGGCCGTCGACGAGGGGATACCGCAGCGAGAAAGGCTGCGCCATGCGCACCAGCGTGTCGTAGATGGCGGAGTCGCCGTGGGGATGGTAGACACCCATCGCCTGGCCGACAACTTTCGCGCACTTGGTGTATTTCTTGTTGTACTCGAGACCCATCTCGCTCATGGCGTACAGCACACGGCGATGAACTGGCTTGAGGCCGTCGCGAGCGTCGGGAAGAGCGCGCCCGATGATGACGGACATCGAGTAGTCGAGATACGAGCGGCGCATCTCCTCTTCGATATTGATGGAGATGAGACTGCCTTCGCGTGGTGGCGTACCGCCATCGAGAGGAAGCTGGGGGTTCTGATCTTCGGGCATAGAGGTTTTTCACCCGTCAGAGAGGCGGCAAAAAGATACCGGAGATGCAGGGCCGGGAGTCTCGCGGGCTACATCCTTATTTTACGCTTCGGAAGAGGTTTTCAGCAAGCCGCCAAGTGCGATTTAAGTTATTAATCTCCTATTACTTACAGCGACTCTATAGGACCCACTGACGAAGCCTGAAACCGAAAGAATTCCCCGAGCAAGAGGTGGTTCAAAAGCAGCCAGTAATATTCATTTGCGCAACCGAAGAGTGGCTCAATGGCGGAGGGTCCGTGGGAGAGCAACTAGATCAGGCTTGGCAGAGTCAGGATGCATACGACGATCTGCAAAGCAACCAGAGAAGCGGCGGCAACGCGAAAGATTCTGCCTCGCTGCGATTCGAATGCATCGGCGAAGACTCCTCCGATGAATGTGAGAAGGAAGGGCAGCGACCATAGCCAGGGGCTGGCCTGTGCGCCGGTGGTGACCAGCACGATGAGAACGAGGAAGCAGAGGAGCGGAGCAGTGTTGCCAAAGTAGCGTGAGCGCCGCATGCCCAGATAGAGAAATGCCGAAGCGACTGCGGCAACGAAGATGCCGGCGTTGGAGAACGTGGAGAAAAATCGGTGCGCCGGCCCGAAAGATATAGAGACAAAGCCCGAAGCGGAACGGAACACGTAACTGAAAGCATCGGGCGAGAAGCCGTAGGAGGCGAAGACGAGCAGGAGCGCACCGGCGGATGCGAGAAGCACAACGGGAAGGAGCTGGCTGCGGCGGCCCTCGGCGATCCAGATCATGAGCACGAGGCCGAGCAACGCAGCAACGGGAAGAGCCGCGATGTGGGCCGCAGCCGCGATGGCAAAGAGTGCGGTTAGCAAGATAATGCGCGGACGCCATTTGCGACGCGGTCCCTGCATGGCGTGGGCAACACCGATGCAGGTATAGACACCGCCATAGACTCCAAGGGCCGCAAATATATCGGGATTGGGCGATACGCAGGCTTTCAGAATCGCTGGCGAGAAGCAGTAGAGGGCAAGGGCGACGTATCCGCCCATATTGCCGTAGAGGCGCCGTGTGACCCACCAGAGTCCCGCCCCCAGAACAGCGCCGCAGAAAAGAAACGGAAGACGCAGCAACAGGAGCACGTGAGTCATCTGATGACGGAGTTCCCAGATGCTCAATTCGGCGTTTCCCTGCCCGTTGGAGGCCTGGACGACACGATCTTCAGGGTTGCGGAAAAGATCGAGACCGCGCTGGACAAGCAGGTTGAGCGTGAGGGGAAGGCCTGCGATGCGATACGCGAGGATGCCGTCGTGGATGTTGCCGCAGCTGGTGTAATACCCGGCCAGCGGCGATGGCTTCTCCCAGGTTTCGCGGCCGCAGCGGGCGTATTGGTAGTCGCGGTCGGAGAGGGTCTGATGAGCGGTGATCCAGAGACCCTGGATTAGAAAAAGGGCAAGCAAGACCGCCGCGATCCTTTGCGGGAAATTGAAGTGGAAGCGGCGAAGGCGAGCAAATCGGTGAGTCATCAAAAAGCAGGAAAGGACATTTCTAGTCTAAATGGATGAACTTGGGTCGAAAGAAACGCAAGAAAGCCGCCCCTTCGAGGCGGCTTTCTTGCTTGATGCAGGAACCGACTTTAATTCACGATGATGCCGACAGTGTCGTCTGAGAGAAGACTGACTGTACAGTAGTTCGGACCGGTTGGGGTTTCCGTTGCAGGATCGATGGGATTGCCATTTACGTCGCTTGCCTGACAGTTCGAGGACCATCCACCGAAGGCGCCTGCACCCGCCGGAGAGGTCAAGATCACCTTGCCGCCGACCGAGTTCGGATACGAAGCCGTGCAAACCGAACCGCCTGCCCCGCCATTCAACGTCCAGCCCGGCCCGCAGTGGATTACGTCGGGAGTACCGGTGGCCGAAGGAGCTGTGACCTCCCAATTGGTGGTATTGAGACCGCGATTGTAGATGGTAATTGTGGAGATCAGCTGCTGCGGGACCCCCGTTGTGTCTGCCGGGCATGATGCAGGAATAGGGGGAGCTGCGAGGACTTGCGGGCAGGAGAACGTCGATGTAGCCGTCTGAATCGTGCCATCTGGGCTCGACGATTCGGCAACGATCTGGGCGCTGCCGGCGGCATAGGCGGTCACGATTCCCGCGCTAGCCCCATAGCCGGCGCACGTGGTGACTGGGTTGGTGCTGGATCCCGTGCAGTTCGTGTTGACCGGGAAAAGGTTCGGCGCAGACGAAATCCACGTCGTGGTCGAATCGTTGGTTACGTCTCGTACGTAAGGCGCTTGTGAAAATGTTCCGATCGCCAGGAACTGGCCGGAGAGCATGAAATCGTTCACCGTGATCGAACTCGGAATGATTGTCAGCGAAGTGATTGACTCCAGTGAGGTCCCAGTGCCAGTGATTGAGACGTTGACCGTCCCACTAGTTGTGACGACCGAATTGTCCGCCGGGTTTGTGTACTTGGCAACGATCGTAGTGGTCCCCGAGGTGACGGCTAAGATCTGGCCCCGCCGGCACAGGGTTCCCTTTGCTATCCACTTCGCCGAGCACACCGACCGTGGCCACCGTCGGAGTGCTGGAAGTCCACGTCACGTTCGCACTATCTGTCAGGTCGGTTGTCAAACCAGTCGAGCCGGAAACACCCAACAGGATAAGCTGGCTCGTCTGGCCTGAAGAGGTCAAGGACAGACTCGATGGAAGCAGCGACAGTGAAGTCACCGGTTCCGAAGCGCCTGCCGTTACGGTAAGAGTCCCGACACCTATCACTACAGATCCGGTCGTAGTGTCTGTGTATTGAGCTGTAATCGTTGTGCTACCGGCACCGACCGATGTCGCCAGCCCCGTGGAGGCGCCAACAGTCGCGACCTGTGCGTTGCTCGAAGCCCATGCGACCGAGTTGGTCAGATATTCGGTTGCACCAGAAGATGTGGTGCCGATCGCGATGAATTGCGTGGTCTGATTCGCCGTTGCGACGGTTTGAGAAGAAGGAATGACAGCGATCGAAACAACAGACCCGCCTGTGGTGGTTCCTCCGCCGGAACTTCCAACTGTGATTGTTGCGGTGGCGGTTAGAGGACCCTTGTACCCGCTGCCACTGGCTGTGATCACGGCAGAACCCGGACCGATAGCCGTCACGGTCCCGCCGGTTACCGTCGCCACGGAGGTTGCGTTGGAGGTCCAGGTCACGGAACTTGTAACATCCTGCGTCGATGGGTGACTCGCGTTACCGTATGTCCCGGTTGCGGTCAATTGCACACTCTGACCTACGGTTAGAGACTGAGTTGCCGGCGTGACCGAAATTGAATCCAACCCCTGAGGGTTGGAGCAGCCGCTCAGGGCAGCCACAAGTCCGACAAGCATCATCAAGCCAAACCACGAAGCACGATTACGCATAAAGCTCTCCCGGGGGTTGCGCCCCTGGCTGGCACATCATTGACCTGTCCAGCCATTATTCCGAAGTGCCACTGGGCAACGGCTTCGGATCACACAGTTCGGTTCGTTTACATTCCCACAAACAAAGGCATCCGCCAGGGGATGCAGGTCAAATCGCTGAGCACGCCTGCGCAATCCACACAACCTGACTTTTCCCCAAAATTCGCGTGGATATGCCGACACGTCTCCAAAAATTCTTTGAAGGTGGCCCAAGAATACGGCACGTCAATCTGGCGAATCAATAACAATCTTGGCTAGGAGAGCCTGATTTGTTACGCGCGTAACTTGCTAAATTGCGCACAGTTGGAAGCAAATTGGATCCAGGAGTTACTGCGAAGCTAGACAACCGAGAAAAGTGCATATCCGGGCATCATCTTAGGCAGGCCGTCTGTTTTACCTGGAGTGGCCGCACCCGCTACACTGCTGGCATCATGGTGATCGCGCGCGATAACTCTCCTGATCAGCCCAGGAGCAAAGACGGGTTCGTGGGGACTCCTCCGGAACGGCTGGTCAGCGCTTCGCGGGCTGAAGAAGAACAGAATTTTGAGTTGAAGTTGCGGCCGCGGTGGCTGAAGGAGTTTATCGGGCAATCCAAAGCGAAGGAACTGCTTGCCATTGCCCTTGAAGCGGCTAAGTCGCGCGGCGAAGCGCTGGATCACGTGCTGCTTTTCGGGCCGCCCGGATTGGGCAAGACGACGCTGGCCACGATCATCGCCAATGAGCTCGACGTAGGTTTCCAGCAGACTTCAGGACCGGCGCTGCAGATCCAGGGCGATCTGACGGCGATCCTGACAAACCTGCGCGAGCGGCAGGTGCTCTTCCTGGATGAGATCCATCGCATGCAGCCAGTGCTCGAAGAGAAGCTATACACCGCCCTCGAGGATTACAAGCTCGACATCATCATCGGGCAGGGGCCGGCGGCGCGTACGCACGTGATGGAGTTGAGGCCTTTCACGTTCATCGGGGCAACTACACGCCCGGGGCTGCTGAGTTCGCCGCTGAGGTCGCGCTTCGGCATTTTGTTGCGGTTGGAGTTTTATACCGAAGATGAGTTGCGAGTGATTGTGGAGCGCTCGGCAGAGGTTCTCGGTGTGCCGATTGACCCGGATGGCGCAGCAGAGATCGCGTTGCGGTCGCGCGGAACACCGCGTATCGCCAATCGGCTGCTGCGACGGGTCCGAGACTTCGCGCAGGTGCGCGGGACGGGTGCAATCGATCGACCAACGGCAAATGCCGCGCTGACCATGCTGGAAGTGGATGCGCACGGCTTCGACGAGATCGACCGGCGGCTGATGCTGACCATCATGCAGAAGTACGATGGCGGTCCCGTGGGGCTAGGCACGCTGGCTGCAACACTGGCCGAGGAAGAAGACGCGCTTGAAGAAGTCTATGAGCCGTTCCTGATTCAGATCGGCTTTCTGGACCGTACTCCGCGCGGACGGGTAGCAACACGGCTGGCGTATGAGCACTTTGGCGTGGATATGCCAAGGCGGCAGCCGGGGCTGTTCTAGGTCGGCTGAGTTAGCGATGGGAGCAGCCGCTATTTGGCAGGTTAGCGAAGTCAGTCCAAAATAATTTAGCAAGTTAGCGCCGTGTTCCGGCATAGCGAGTTAGCAAGTTAGCGGGATCGCGCAAGCTCATAGGAGATTCTCGATGGCATTGACTGAGTCGACGATGTTGGAGTTAGGAACTTCGGCGCCGGATTTTGCGCTACCGGATGTGGTAACGGCCAAGACCGTCCGGCGCGACGATTTTCGCGGTCAGAGGGGCCTGCTGGTGATGTTCATCTGCACGCACTGCCCCTATGTGAAGCACATTGAAAAAGGCATCGCTGCGTTGAGTGCGGACTATGCCGGAAAACTCGGCATTGTGGCGATCAGCAGCAACGATGCGGAAAATTATCCCGATGACAGCCCTGCGGGGCTAAAGCGGCAGGCTCAAACGGTGGGTTTCGAATTCCCTTATCTGTATGACGAGTCGCAGGAGGTTGCGCGGGCGTACCACGCTGCGTGTACTCCCGACATTTATCTCTTCGACAAAGACATGAAGCTGGTTTATCGTGGGCAATTTGATGGCAGCCGTCCGGGAAACGGCGTTGCAGTGACGGGTAAAGATTTGCGAGCGGCGCTGGATGCGGTTCTGCGGGGTGAGAAGCCAGGCGCGGAGCAGAAGGCGTCGATCGGATGCAACATCAAGTGGAAGTCGTAGCGGTGTAAGCAGCCGCTTCGAGGCCGTTAGCGGAGTTTGTTCTCTGCGGTTTTGGATGCTGCGCGGTGGCTGACTCCGCTTCTGCGCGCCAATTTCGCTCAGAGGGGCAGACTCTTCAGGTATTCGCGGAACTTCTCGCCGAACTCGGGGCGTTTTAGAGCGAATTCTACAGTGGCTTGCAACATACCGAACTTGTCTCCGGCATCGAACCGCTTGCCCTCGAAGGTGTAGCCGAAGACCTTCTCCTCTTTCAGCAAGGCCTTAATGCCGTCTGTCAGCTGGATTTCGCCGCCAGCGCCCGGAGTGGTTTGTTCGAGCAATTCGAAGATGCGCGGAGTGAGGATGTAGCGGCCGATGATGGCCTGCTTCGATGGCGCGTCTTCAAACTTCGGCTTCTCTACCATGCCGGTGCAGTTGTAAATGCGTGGGTCCACTGGATCGGGCGAACCGGCCAGTACTCCGTAGGCGGAGATCCCGGGCCCTTCGACGGTTTGCGTAGCCAGCACGGACCCGCCGCGCTCGTTGAACACGTCGATCATCTGCTTGAGGCAAGGAACTTCGGCATCGATCACATCGTCAGGCAGGATGACGGCGAAGGGTTCGTTTCCTATAAGTTCCTTGGCGCAGAGAACAGCGTGCCCCAGGCCTAGCGGCTCGCGCTGGCGCACGTAACTAACGCGCGCGAGTGCGGATACACCGCGCGAAACCGCCAACAGTTCCTTTTTCCCGCGCCGCTCGAGCGTGGCGTCGAGTTCGAAGCTGTGGTCGAAATGATCTTCCATGGCGCCTTTGCCGCGACCGGTAATGATAATGATGTGCTCAATACCGGACGCTATGGCTTCTTCAACGCCGTACTGGATGATGGGCTTGTCAACGAGCGCCAGCATCTCCTTGGGGATGACCTTGGTGGCTGGCAAAAAACGCGTGCCCAGTCCCCCGGCGGGGAAGACTACTTTTCGTACTTGCTCGCTCATTGCATCTCCAGGAATATGTTCAAAGCCTCAGGAAACGCGGCCCAATCTTTCATCATTTAGCGGCCAGCCAAGATCAGGCTGTAGCCCGTTCGTGGTATTGGCCAACACATTTTCAAAGCGTCGGAGAATCATCGCCCAGCATCGCTTCGCGCACGATCTTGATGGGCGGGAAGCCCTGGCTGAGAAATTCATCGTGAAACTTTTGCAGCGAAAAGGCTGTGCCCTGCTTTTTCATCAGGTCTGAGCGCAGCTTCATGATCTCAAGTTTGCCCAGGGTGTAATAGAGGTATGTGGGATCGCCGGCGCCTCGCTTGGCTTCGACTTCCGCGGTCTCCTTTGGCTGGTAGCCTTCCTTCTGGAAGAATTCGACGGCTTGATCGTAAGTCATATTCCCAGTATGCATTTGGATGCCGACGATGAAGCGAGCGTTGCGCAGCAGCGCGTCCTGCAGCTGGCCGAGACGAAAGAATTTGGCTTCGCGCTCATCCTTGGCGCCTGATCCCGGCTGGCCATAGCCGTTGTCGAGCATCATCTGCTCGGTGTAATGGGCCCAGCCTTCGACGTTGGTGTTTGCGCTGAGGATTTTGCGTACGCGGCTTGGAAACCGGGAAGAGTACAGGTACTGCATGTAGTGGCCGGGGTATGCCTCGTGTACCGACGTGGAGATGACCGTGCCGATATTGAACGAGTGCATGTAGCCCTCGACCTCGGCGGGCGTCATCGATGGGTCAGGCAGCGTGACATTGAAGAACGACGTGGTCGCGCGTGTTTCGAAAGGGCCGGGAGAGTCCATGCTGGCCTGGGTTGTGGCGCGCATGAAGGGCGGCGTCTCTTCGACAATCGGGCGCACATCCGATGGGATGGTGACGATGTGGTGCGTACGAATGAAGTCGAGGAGGCTGGTAAAGGTGGCGGTGAAAGTGGGAATAAGCTGATCGGGTGCGGGGTGCTGGCCGCCGAGTTCTTCAAGAACTGCGCGCGGGTCCTTGTTGGGTTCCAGTTCATGGGCCACCTCGGCAAAGTGCTGCTGGTTGCGGCGCATGTCGGCGTAGCCGATTTCGAGCAGCTTCGGGAGAGGCAGGTCGACCATTTCGTCGTACAGCAGCTTCTTTGAAAAAGTGTCGGCGCCGATGCGGAAGTCGCCGTTGGATCGTGGCAGCAGGTCAGTCTTCAGCCATCTCAAATAGTCGTTGAGCGCGGAGATAACAGCGGCATTGGTTTGCGCGAATTCTGTCTTCAGCGCGGGGTCGTGGGCATCGGCGAAGGCGTCGGGCACATCGTGCTGGAAGAAGCTGATGATGCCGGGGAGTTGCTCGATGGCGATCTCGGTGAAGATGTGCGGAGGATTTTCGAGGTTGGTGTGCGCTTCCGCAAGAAGATGCGGCATCTGCTTCTCGCGGGCAATGAGCGAACGAAGACGGTCATCGGCCGGGGCGAATTTGCGCTCCATGAGTGTGAAGGCGGCGTTGGCGCAGGTGCTGGAGTAATTGTCGGCGTTCTTGGCCCAAGGTCGGATGGTTTCAAGAGTCAGCAGGAGTGAACGAATGTTGCCGAGAACCATCTGGCGATCGCCGCGAGTGGTCGGGTCGAGTGAGGCGGCGGGAATGGTGGAGATGCGTTTGTCAAAGTCGCGCAGCGCAGCCACTTCAGCATCGATGCTTGCTCGCGAGAAGTCTTCGAGTTTCGTGTCGTACTGGTGATAGCCGATGACGGTTCCGCCGGTGGGCTGATTCGGAAAGTAAACCTGATCGAAGTACTCGTCAGACACGTGTTGAAACTGCAGCTTCGCCGTTGGGTTTTCGGCGTGTGCGGCGAACGTCATGCAGGCTCCAAAGGCGATCAGAGTGGCGATTTTTCTCACGGTTCCTCTTGTACGAAATGCGAATTATGCGGTGACGGCATCGGGCGCCAGTTTTTCGAGTAGGTCCCGAATCTCCAGTAGAACATCATCGGGGCGGGTGGCGGCCAGTGGAAACTTGAGCAGGCCCTGCGGCGTGAACTGCGCGCCGCGCTTGGCATTGCGCGCCACCAGTCGCATCAGTTGCTGCGGATCGATCGAGGCTTTCTCGGTAAAGCGAATCTGCAACTCGGAGCGCTTGCGATCGATTTGCGCGATGCCCAGGTGTTCGCACTCGAGGCGCAGCGCTGCAGCTTCGAGCAGGTACACGGTGGAGTCGGGCAGCGCACCGTAGCGATCTTCCATTTCGGCGCGGAGATCGGCGATGGCCTTTTCGCTTTCCGCCCCGGCAATCTTCTTGTAGAGGCGCAGGCGCTGATTTTCTTCGCCGACGTAGCTCTCGTCAATCCGCAACGCAATTCCGAGATTGAGTTGCGTCGATGGACGCTCCTCACCGCCTTCACCTTTCAGCTCCTTGACGGCAGCCTCGAGCATCGACGTATACAGCTCGAATCCAACCGCTTCGATGTGCCCGCTCTGCTCGCCACCGAGCATGTTTCCTGCCCCGCGCAGTTCGAGATCGAGTGCGGCAATCTTGAATCCGGCGCCGAGGTCGCTGAACTCCTTCAGAGCTGCGAGGCGGCGGCGCGCAATATCCGTCAGTTCACGCTCGGGCGGAATGAGGAGATACGCGTAGGCACGGCGATTCGAACGGCCGACTCGTCCCCGAAGTTGATAGAGCTCGCTGAGCCCGTGACGATCGGCGCGGTTGATGATGATGGTGTTGGCCAGCGGAATGTCGAGGCCGTTTTCGATGATCGTGGTCGCGACCAGCACATCGAATTCGTGGTGCATGAAGGCAAGCATCACGGCCTCAAGGTCCTTCTCGCCCATCTGGCCGTGGCCCACAACGACGCGCGCGCCGGGAACAAGTTCCTGGATCCGCGAGGCGATTTCATAGATGGTCTCGACGCGATTGTGCACGAAGTAGACCTGGCCTCCGCGCTCGAGTTCGACTTCGATCGCAGAACGGATGATCTTCTCATCGAACTTGGCCACAACGGTCTGAATGGCCATGCGATCTTTTGGCGGCGTCTCGATCACCGACATGTCGCGCAGGCCCACGAGCGACATATGCAGCGTGCGCGGGATGGGTGTCGCGCTCATGGCGAGCACGTCGATCTCCTTGCGCAGCTGCTTCAGCCGTTCCTTGTGACGCACGCCGAAACGCTGCTCTTCGTCGACAACGAGCAAGCCGATATCCTGGAACTTGATGTCCTTCGACAGAATGCGATGGGTGCCGATTAGAATATCGACCTTGCCGGTTTCGATCTTTTCGACAATGACCTTCTGTTCCTTCGGCGTGCGGAAGCGCGAGATCATCTCGACGGTGATCGGGAATTGCGAGAAGCGTTTCTTGAATGTCTCGAAGTGCTGAAAGGCGAGAACGGTCGTGGGCGTCAGCACGGCCACCTGCTTGCCATCCTGCACCGCTTTGAAGGCTGCACGCATCGCGACTTCGGTTTTGCCGTAGCCCACATCGCCGCAGAGCAGCCGGTCCATCGGCGTGGTCGATTCCATATCCTGCTTGACGGCAGAGATGGCGGTGAGTTGATCGTCGGTCTCGCGGTAATCGAAGGAGTCTTCGAACTCCCGCTGAAAATCGTTGTCAGCCGAAAATGCCGTGCCCTGCGCGGTGTGGCGCTGCGCGTAGAGCTTGAGCAGTTCGGCAGCCATGTCCTGCATGGCCTTCTTCACGCGCGCCTTGGTCTTCACCCACTGCTGCGAGCCGAGCTTGTTCAGGACTGGCGCAGGCCCGGTGTCGGTAGAGCGATACTTCTGGATCAGGTCGAGGCGCGTGAGCGGGACATAGAGCTTAGCCTGCTCGGCGAATTCGAGAATCATGAACTCGACGGCAACGCCGTCCTGCACGATCTCCTTTAATCCCTGGTATTGCGCGATACCGTGTTCCACATGGACGACGTAGTCGCCGATAGCGAGATCGCGAAAGTCAGAAAGAAACGCCGCGGTCTTCGATCTCTTCGGCTCGGGCCGCGCGGTGATGTCGGCATCATCCGACATATCGTTCGCGCCGAAGAGGATCAGGTTTGCATCGGGAAAGCTGACGCCGGAGGCAATCTGCGTGCGCACGATGACAGGCACGCGCATGTCGCCGGCAAGATAGCTGGCTTCTTCAAGTTCGGCGCCATGCGAGACGACGCGGCTGCCGAGACGATATGGCACCTGGTACTCGCGCAACATGGTCGCCGTGCGCTCCACATCGCCCTGGGTAGACGCGGTGAGAACGATGTGCTGCTCAGCGGCTATCAGGTTCTTGAGTTGATCAACAAGGGCGGGTATGGAGCCATGAAAGCGCAGCGTCGGCCGGGAGTTGAACGCGATTTCGCCCAGCGTGTTGTCTTCCTCAAGCACGTCCACGACGCCGAGTTGATCGAGGTCGAGGCCGTGATGCGATTCGAGCAGGCCCTGCAGCACTTCAGGGCGAAGATATATATCCTCAGGGCGGATGAGCGATCCGATGCCAGAGCGTTCGTGGCGCTGCTCCACCTTGTTCCACCAGCGATCGATCTGGTTGCGTACCATCGCAGGTTCTTCAACGAAGAGCACAGTGTGTGGCAGCAGGTTCAGCAAGTGCGTTTCGGCGCCGGCGACGGAGGAGAAGAACTCCCAGCCTGGAAAGACGCTGACGCCACCGGCGGCTTCGGCTTCGACGGCCATCTCTTCTTCTTCTTCATCGCTCGCGCCATCGGCAACCTGCACACGCTGTTTGCTGAGGCGTGCGTGCACGGCGGCGAGCAGGTGCTCCGTGACGGGCGTTTCCGTCAGCGGCAATAGCTGCGTTTCGTCGAGTCCCGATTGCGAGCGCTGCGTTTCGGGGTCGAACTTGCGGATGGTGTCGATTTCGTCGCCGAAGAACTCGATGCGCACGGGGCGATCGGCTTCGGGCGAGTAGACGTCGAGGATGCCGCCGCGGCGCGTGAACTGGCCGGGCATTTCTACCAGATCCATCTGCGTATAGCCGACGCTGGCCAAGTGGCCAGTGAGGACTTCGACGTCCAGTTCTTCGCCACGGCGCACCGTGACGGCGAGGCTGGAGTAATAGTCGCGATTGAAGAGGCGAAGCGCCGCGGCTTCCGCAGGAGCGATCAGAATCGATACAGCTCCGGTGGCGAGTTTGAAGAGCGCTGAAGCCCGCTGCTCCTGCACATCGGGGTGGGGCGAGAGATTCTCGAACGGCAGCACATCGTGGGCGGGCAGGCGCACGACGCGGTTGGAATCGATGGCGCCCGTGAGATCGCAACCGGCGCGTAAGCTCAGTTCCAGAGCCTCGGCAGCCTTATTGTCAGCAACTACAACGATCACGGGCTTCTTGGCGGCGCGGGCAAGCAACGGAAGGTAAAGCGAGCGGGCGGTGCTGGTGAGTCCAGACACACGTCTTCGCCCGACACCGAGGGAGAGGTGCCTGCGAACGCGGTCGAACGAGGAGGATTGCTCCAGTTCCGCGAATATTTCGCGGACAAACGGGAGGATCATGCGAATTCCAGTTTACCAGTGCTTGTGCGGGGTTGTGCGTCCAGCGAAATGCTCTTCGCGGCTTTCAAGGTTTGGGGTTCGCGCTCGGCTAATCTGCTGCTTGTGGTACGACAGACGGCCGTTTTGCGGATTCGCTGTAAACCAGGCATCCGCCCAGCGCCATGCCGCCAGCGATGGCCCACAGCCCGGCTGAGTAATGGTGCGTTACGTCGTGCAACCATCCCATAGCAAAGGGCCCGGCAAATGCGCCAACAGCTCCAACGGAGTTGACAAGCGCAATGGCCGCTCCCGCGACCTTGCCCGTGAGGCGGCTTGAAGCGAGGCTCCAGAAAATGGGCAATGCAGCGAGAAGTCCGATGGCCGCTAGAGAAAAACTAGCAACGGCTGCGAGAACGGAGTGAGCCAGGGCGGCGCCGACGAACCCCATCGTCGCCGCGAGAAAAAGAAACGGCAACGCGCGGAAGCCGCGTCGGCGACTGGCCCACAGCATTGCCAGCGCACCGAAGCCGAAAGTCGCCGTGGCCCACCAGCCGGTAGATAAGTTGGACGCTCCAGCAACGACGAGAACCTTCGGCAGCCAGAACGTAAGCCCGTAGTTTCCGCTGCTCCAGAGGAAGTAGATGACGCAGTCGCGCGCGATATTAGGCCCCTGCCTGGCGGTTTCCTCAGACACGGGCCTCTCATCCTGGTTGAGGTGAGTCGTCAGCTCTTCTCGCTCTTCGCGGGAGAGCCAGGCAGCAGACCACGGACCGTCTGCAAGCAGGAACCAGGCGGCGACTCCGAGGATCACGGCCGGCGCGCCTTCCATCAGAAAGAGCCACTGCCAGCCGCGCAGCCCTGAAAAGTTGTTCAGCTGGAGAATGTGTGCGGAGATGGGCGAACCAATCGAATTGCACAGAGGAACAGCGAGAAGAAAGATGGCAAGGATTCGCGTGCGCAGCGTGCGGGGCAGCCAGAAGGTAAAGTAGTAAATCACGCCCGGGTAGAAGCCGGACTCCGCAATTCCAAGCAAAAAACGAGCGCCGACGTATGTTTCCTTGCTGTGCACGAACGCGGTGGCCATCGAAATGATTCCCCAGATGACCATGAGAATCGCGAGCCAGCGGCGCGCGCCGAGACGCGCAAGCACGAGGTTTGCGGGAACTTCAAACAGGCAGTAACTGAGGAAGAAGATGCCGGCCGCGAACCCGTAGACGCTCTCGCTGATGCCGAGATCGCGGTTCATGGTGAGGGCGGCGAAGCTGATGTTTACACGGTCGAGGAACGCGACCATGTAGAGCAGCATGAGAAACGGAACAAGCCGCCATGCGATTTTGCGGTAGAGCGGACTCATCGATGCTGGGCTCAATCTCCGCAAGCTCCTCGGGGGCGGGAACAAGCTTACAGGATCGCGGGCTAGTGCGGTCGTCCGGGCAGAATGAAGTGCTCGGCACAGCGTGGCTCGTAGGCGTCGCCGGGCATCTTGATGGGGCTGTCGTAGGGGGCCGGCTTGCCATCGATCAGGCGCTGGGAGTAGAGAGCGCGCGCGCCACAGGTGCAGTAGGCCATGCACTCCGTAATGCTGCCGCCGTAGGCGTTCACAAGCCAGGTGAGGTTGAGCATCTCGCCGAACGGCATGGCACGGAAGTCGAGATCGAGACCGGCGACGAGGACGTCATGATTGGCGTCGAGCAGGTTCTTGGTGAAGAGAAAGAGGTCGGTGACGAACTGACCTTCGTCGATCGCGATGCATTCGACGCGCTTACCGATCTCCTGTTCGAGATTGTCGATGGCCTTGAGAACCGACCAGGGATCGCTCGAGAGAAATTCGAGGGCATTCATCTTGGCGTGGCCGGTGGGATTGCGGCTTTCCACGAGGCCCGGTCCGCCCTTGGTGTCGTCGCTCGGCTTGAGCACTAGCACATATTGCTTGGCGTACTGGCGACGCATCTCGGCTCGGCGCAGCAGTTCTGCGGTCTTATTGCTGCGCATGGGGCCGAGCATCAGTTCGATCTTGCCCGCCATCCTGGCGACTCCGTTGGACGAATGTGGCTTACGAATTTCCATCATAATGTGGCCGGAAGACGGCTGTTCGTAACGCGGGCGTCAATCATTCGTCACCAAGCGCTTTCGAGAACGAATAGAAGAAGTCCAACGACTTCCAATACGAATCGATGGGGAGTCGTTCGTCCTGGCCGTGGGCGCGCACATCGTTGCGCTCCAGCGCGATGGCGGAGTAACCGTAACACGGGTAGCCGGCCTGTGCGAAGTAGATGGAGTCGCTGGCGCCATCTTCCATCTCCGGAGTCACCGGAATTCCGGGCCAGAGGGCATTTGTGATGCGCGTCAGCGGCTCGAAGACTTCCTTCAGCGGTGCGGGCGGCACGATAGCTTTGCGTTCGGGCGCGGTGTCGGCAACCTTGCCAGCATCGGAGACGTATTTCACGGTGAGCTTGGGGTCCGCGAAGAGCGTGATGAGCTGCTGGCGGATCTCTTCAGGCGAGTGACCGGGAAAGATGCGGCAATTCACGTTGGCCTGCGCGGTTTGCGGCAGCGCATTGTTGGCGTGGCCTGCGGCCAGACGCGTGGCGACGCAGGTCGTGCGGAAATTGGAGTTGAAGCTTGGTTCGGCGCTGAGGCGTGCGGCTGCAGCCGCATCGGGCGGCGTGGCGAGAACTCCGCGGATGTTGTCCGCCATCTCGCCGGTTTCCTCCTTGGCGAGGTTCCCGAAGTAGATGCGAGTCACCTCGTTCATCTCGAAAGGAAAGCTGTATGCGGCGAGCTTGTTCAGCGCTGTCGTCAGTTCGTAGATGGCATTGTCGGGCCGTGGCAGCGAACTGTGGCCTCCGCGATTCGTGGCCGTGATCTGGTAGTCGGCGTAGACTTTTTCAGTTGCTTCCACGTCGGCGACAATGGCGCGGCCGTGATCGAGTTCGACGCCGCCGGCATCAGGGTTGATGACGAAGGCTGCGTCGACCAGGTCACGATGATTCTTCACCAGCCAGTCGGCGCCGTTGAATTTGCCGCCTTCTTCATCGGCGGTGAGAGCAAGGATGAGATCGCGCTTCGGCTTGTAACCCTCGCGGTGCAGACGCAGAAAGGTAAAGACGAGCGCTGCATCGGAGTCCTTCATATCCTGCGTGCCGCGGCCGTAAAAGTAGCCGTCCTTCTCGACGAATTGAAACGGATCGGTGTGCCAATCCGATGGAAGTGCTTCAACCACATCGATGTGGCAGAGGAACAGCACGGGCTTTTCTGTGGTGGGCGCAGCGGCGCGGAAGCGAACTACGAGGTTCTGCTTGTTTGCATCGGGGCCAATCAGATGCACATCGTCGGGCGAGAAGCCGGCATCGAGAAAACGCTTCTGCATGGCCTTGGTCGCGGCGGTCACGCTGCCCTTGGGCGTGTCGGTGGTGTTGATTTCGATGAGCTGCTTGAAGATGTCGCGCGCCTCGGTGCGTTCGACGGCGGATGTCGTGGGAAGGACCGATTGGGCGGCAGATCCGGCGGCCAAGGAAGCTGCACATGCGACGGCCGTAATGATGGCGGGGAAAGTATGGCGGGGCATGGATGCCATTGTACGGCAGCGCGAACGGAGCTGTGCGTTTGACCGCCGGGCAGGAGCTACAGGTTTACAGAGGCCGCCAAATCGATTTATTGTGATCGCGCCAACATTATGAGGTGCATTATGCATTCGAAGTGTTTTGTCGCGGCCGCTGGGGTCGCATTTAGTATTGCCGCTGTTTCGATGAACGCGCAGGAACGTCCGAAGATCACCGGGATTTCGCACCTGGCTGTCTACACGTCGGACCCGGCCGCAACGGATCACTATTATCGCGACATCATCGGCGCGGCCAAGGAGACAGACCCCGAAAATCCGCAGGGTGTGAAGTATGCATTCAGCGCGACGCAGTACGTCGAGGTGCTGCCATTGCCGCCCAATGCGGGCGTGAATCGCATGGATCACGCGGCATTCAATACCGTGAATGCTGAGGGAATGCGGAAGTATCTCGCCGCGAAGGGCTGGAAGACGCCGCCGGCGGTGACGAAGGGTTCGGATGGGAGCCGCTGGTTTGCGGTGCTCGATCCGGAGGGCAACAAGATAGAGTTCGTGCAACCGGCGGCCAACGCGAAGGCTCCGGATGATCCGAATGTGATTGGTCATCACATTATTCACGTGGGATTCCTGGTGCACAGCCGCGAGGCTGAGGACAAGTTCTATCGCGACCTGCTCGGCTTCAGGCCGTACTGGTATGGCGGCATGAAGGACGACAAGATCGACTGGGTCAGCCAGCAGGTTCCCGACGGTCACGACTGGGTGGAGTACATGCTGACAAGCGGGCCGTCTGGCTCGGGCATTCCGGCGAATATCTCGCAGCAGTCTCTCGGCGTTCTGGATCACTTTGCGATTGGCGAAAAGTCAGTGGATGATGCGTTCAAAGTCCTGCAGGCCGGCAACCGGCTGGAAGGCAGACACGACGCAGAAACCAAGATCGGCAAAGATGGCAAGGGGCAGTTCAATATGTACGATCCGGATGGGATTCGCGCGGAGCTGATGAACTTCCACGCGACTGAGAAGCCTTGCTGCTCGGCGTTCACGGCGCAGGATCCGGCGGAATAGCGGTCCTTTCGCTCGAGACTGACTTCAGGTTCGTGCATTTCCCACCCTTGGCGCAAAACGCGTCAAGGATAGGGCACAGCTTGATGCCAGCGAGAATTGTCGCTTTCACTCCGCTAGAATTTAGATATGGCCGCAACTGCGCTGTCTCCTGACATTCTTGCCAAATACGAGCCGGTGATCGGGCTTGAAGTTCACGTGCAACTGCTCACAGCGAGCAAGGCGTTTTGCGGGTGCGCGAACAAATTTGGCTCGGAGCCGAATACGAACATCTGCCCCGTGTGCCTCGGATTACCCGGTGCTTTGCCCGTGCTGAATGCGAAGGCCGTGGAGTTCGCGGTACTGGCGTCACTGGCGCTGAACTGCGAGGTACGCGAGCGGTCGATCTTTGCGCGCAAGAACTACTTCTATCCCGACCTGCCCAAGGGCTACCAAATTTCGCAGTACGACAAGCCGCTGGCAGAGCACGGATGGGTTGAGGTTCCTACGGCCGATGGAAGCATCAAACGTATCGGGATTACCCGGCTGCACATGGAAGAGGACGCGGGCAAGAGCCTCCATGACGGCTTTTCCGATTCGGCGACGAGAACTTATCTGGATCTGAATCGTTGCGGCACACCGCTGGCCGAAATCGTGAGCGAGCCAGATATCCGCACACCTGACGAAGCCTTCGAGTACCTCACTCGGCTCAAGGAGATCCTGCTCTACACCGCAGTCTCCGATTGCAACATGGAGGAGGGTTCGCTTCGCTGTGATGCAAATGTGAGTGTCCGCCTCAAAGGCGCTCCGAAATTCGGGACAAAGGCCGAAGTAAAGAACGTCAACAGCTTCCGCTTTATCCGCGCGGCGCTCGAGTACGAGATTGAGCGCCAGATCGAAGTTATCGAAGAAGGTGGCAGAGTGGTGCAGGAGACACGCCTTTGGAACGCGAACGAGGGCCGCACCTACTCCATGCGCTCGAAGGAGCAGGCGCACGATTACCGCTACTTCCCTGAGCCGGACCTGCCGCCGCTGATCGTGACGCCGGAATTCTTGGCCGCGGCAAAGGCCAGGCTCCCGGAGTTGCCTGAGGCGCGGCGCAAACGCATGATCGCCGAATACGGGCTGACCGAGAAGGATGCGCACACACTAACGTCATCGCAGGAGTTTGCAGACCGCTTCGAAGCAGCAGCGAAGACCGCGAAGAATCCACGCGGCGTCGTCAACCTTCTGTTGAATGAACTCGGCGGCCGGTTGAAGGCGCTGGACTGGAGCTCGGATCAGTCGCCTGTTTCGATGGACGGGCCTGGTGATGGCGGCCGATCTGCTCGACGAGGACAAGATCAGCTCGAAGCAGATGAAGGGGCTGTTCGATATCTGCTTCGAAAAGGGCGAGGACTTCCCTGCTGTTTACGAGCGCGAGAAGCCGCAGCAGATTACCGATGCGTCGGCCATCGAGGCGATGATCGATGAGGTGATCGCCGCCAATCCCAAGCAAGTAGAACAATACCGCGCCGGCAAGAAGACGATGGCTGGTTTCTTCGTGGGCCAGGTGATGCGGGCCTCGAAGGGCCAGGCCAACCCGGCGCTGCTGAATGAACTGGTGACGAAGAAGCTGGACGATAAGGTGTGGTCTACTTCAGCTTCAATTCGGTTTCAAAATCCTTGCGCGCGTCCCATGAGCTAACGGTTTTTGTCTGGCTTTTTTTGCCGTCCTTTTCGGCCCACAGATCGTAGTCGTCGGTCATGTTGACCTGCGCAAAGCGAAAGCTGCCGTTGCTGGAAGATGTATAACTGCGGATGGATTTAGTTTTCTGGTTTTTGAGGAAGACGGTCGCACCCTGCACTGCTGCAGAGTTGTCGTCAACAACGAGTCCTGCTACGTTGCGCTGGCCCAGGTTCTGGGCATGAGCCACGCCGGCATGTTGTACCGCTGGAATGATCCCCAATGTGAGGGCAGCAAATGCCACCCATGCCGCCAACTCTTGCGCGGTTCCCTTTCACTCTTCCTCCTCTTCCTTTTCCGTGAAGTCGTCTTCGTCCTCGTCGATGCCCTCTTCCACTTTGGAGAGCTCGAGCGGTTCTACGCCGACGACTTCATATTCGGTTCCACACTCATCACAGGCGACCACGTCGCCCTCTTCTACTTCTTCAACGTCGATATCGAGATCGTTTTCACATTCCGGGCAGCTTGTCATGGCAGCCTCCTCTCTCAAGGCATTTCGTGATGTAGGATGACGGTACCCCTAGGGTACGGACTTGGGTTAGTTTTAGGCAAACGGTTCGAAAGGTCAAGAGGCCGAATTCCCCTCCTCTGCACCGAAGTACGCATATCGGAGATCAAACCATGAAGGTTACTCAAGTGGTCCTGCATTGCGGGCTCGCGCTGGCGTGCGGCATCGCAAGTGCGCAGCCTGACTATGCGCTTCATGCCACCCCCATCGGCCCCGCGCCGGTCGATCCGGCAATTGCCCGGGCTCTCGCAACCATCAAGCCCCAACAAATACAACAGACGATCAATACGCTGGTTGGTTTCGGTACGCGCAACACGTTATCGAGCATGGACACCGATCTGCCGCCCGGCGAGGGGATTAACGCAGCGGCGGACTGGATCGTGGCTCAGTATGATGCGATCTCCCGAGGATGTGGTGGCTGCCTCGAGGTGAAACGCGACACTTTTACGGCCGATCCGGCCAGCGGCGCGCGGTGGGCACGTCGAATTCCCAAGCCGACGCAAATCACCAATGTCTACGCGATTCAGCGCGGGACCGATCCGGCTCAGTCCAGGCGCATGGTCCTGGTGACCGGCCACTACGATTCCATCAACTCCAACGTGCGCAAGAATTGGGCTGATACATCGGGCGCAGCTCCGGGCGCCAACGATGATGCTTCGGGCGTCGCCGTCTCGCTGGAGTGCGCACGAGCGCTGAGCAAGTTGAAGTTTCCCGGCACGATCGTGTTTGTCGCGGTTGCCGGTGAGGAGCAGGGTCTTGTGGGTTCGGAGCATCTGGCCAAGCTGGCAAAAGATGAAGGCTGGGATCTTGAAGCCGTACTGAACAACGACATCGTGGGCGGCAACACCACTCCAGGCGACACATTGCAGCTGAAGGATCGCGTACGCGTGTTTTCAGAGGGCGTTCCACAGGCTGCAACGCCGGAGGAGGCGCGGCAAATCCGGGATTTGGGAAAAGAAAACGACTCGCCCAGCCGCGAACTTGCCCGGGCCATTGCCGAGACAGCGCGTACCTACTTTTCGCGTCCGGGACCTACAAAGCCATTCACCGCCTTTCTTGTCGACCGGCCTGATCGCTACCTGCGCGGAGGCGACCACAGCTCGTTCAACCACGAAGGGTTTGCGGCGGTGCGATTTACGGAGTGGCGCGAAGACTACAACCACCAGCACCAGAATGTGGTAAAACCTGCACCGGGTTCAGATGCTCCGGTGATGGGCGACTTGATCGAATTCGTTGACTTCAACTACGTGGCTCAGGTGGCGCGGCTAAATGCGGCCACGCTGGCAACGCTTGCATCTGCGCCCGGCAGGCCACAGAAGGTCACCATCGTAAACAAGATGACGGAGAACGGATCGACCCTCACGTGGGGGTCGCCAGCGGGGGGAGGCGTAGCGCACTACGATGTGCTGTGGCGCGAAACAACCTCGTCCAACTGGCAGTATGTGAAGCAGGTTGCGGCAACTGAGGCCGACGGACAGGTCACGGTGTCGCTTCCCATCTCCAAGGACAACGTGATATTCGGCGTGCGGGCGGTGGATGCAAAAGGTCATCGCGGGCTGGTGGTGGTTCCCTAGCTGTCAGCTGGCTGCCGGGAGCTATTGCGACCTGCGAATTCACGTCCCCATGACACGCGCAAGCCATTCCATTTAACCTGTTCAATACGATGCCAAGGATTGGCGCCACACCGTTTGCCTTCCCCGACTTTCGCGGCGCCACACGCCGGCTGGTGCTGGTGAACCTGGGCGCCTATTTCCTGCTGGCAATAGCAGGGATGGTGGCCCCGGCAGCAGCCGAGTCCGCGCTTGCTCACCTGCTTTTCTACCCGACCACATTCTTGCAAGGGTGGATCTGGCAGCCATTCACTTACAGCCTGGTACATCCCACCGGCCTGATTGTCTCGACGCTCTTTGAATTGCTCTCCATCTGGTTCCTGGCCGGATTTCTCGAGGCGTTCCACAACGATGCATGGGTGATGGGACTTTACGCGACCTCGGTGATCGGAACGGCGTTGGCGGCGCTCGCCATCTACGGCGCCAGCGCTGCGCTCGGTTCGTCGCTGGTCGCATATCCGCTGTACGGATGCTTCGGCGGCATCTTCGGTTTGTTGATGGCCATTGGCCTGCTTTACGGTGATGTGCAGTTCCAGATGTTTTTCGTTATCGGCATCAAGGCACGCTACATGGCCATCATTTATGCGCTGGTAGCCATCGCCATGATGTTCGGCAGCATGCGCATGTACGCCTTTGCGCAGCTCGGCGGAGCGCTGGCGGGCTTTGCCTTCATTCGCATGGCGCCGCGTCGCGGATTCTCGTTTGTGTTCAGCGAGAAGTGGTATGGCCTGCGCAATGGCTACTACCGCTGGAAACGCCGGAGAGCCGCGAAGAAATTCGAGGTCTACATGCGTTCTCAGGGGCGCACCGTGAAGTTCGACGGCAGCGGAAAGCAGATCGACGAAGACCATGACGATAAAAAGCGCTGGAACTGAACTGGAATTTCCGTCTTTGTCCGGTGGAATGAACCTCAAGCACGTGTCATGACCCAGAACCGCATCGAAAACATCCGCAACAACTACGACCGCATCGCGGATGACTACGCACACAAGCTCTTCGACGAGCTGGACCACAAGCCATTCGATTGCGAACTGCTCAAGCGTTTTGCGGCGTCAGTGAAGGGCCGCGGCGCTGTCTGCGACATAGGTTGCGGCCCCGGACACGTTGCACGCTTTCTCTGCGATGCCGGAGCCGAGGTCTTTGGCCTCGATCTCTCGCCGCGGATGATCGCGCAGGCTCGGCGACTCAGTCCCGAGATCGAATTCCGCGAAGGAAACATGCTCGCGCTCGATTTGGAAGACGCCTCGCTTGCAGGAATTGCTGCGTTTTACGCTATCGTGAACATTCCTGCGGACTCGCTGTCCCTCGCGTTCACCGAGATGAATCGCGTCCTGCATCCCGGCGGATTGCTGCTTCTCACTTTTCACATCGGCGACGACGTGCTCCGGCCCGAAGAACTCTGGGGCAATCGGATCACGATGAAGTTCTACCAGCTGCAACCCCAGCGGATTGAGCGGCTGCTAGCGAATGCGGGATTCGCCATCGAAGACACTATTGAGCGCGATCCCTATGCCCCCGAGATCGAGTACCAGAGCAGGCGAGCGTATATCTTCGCGCGCAAGTCTGCCGCGAACGCTTGAAGAGCAATCGATCCGCACACCCGACACGATGCCTCATTCGATACAATCCTCAATGTCATGAACAAGAAGATTGCATTTCTCTTTCCGGGGCAGGGTTCGCAGACAGTCGGCATGGGCCGCGATCTCGCCGAGCGGTTTCCTGTTGCAAAACAGACCTTCGCGGAAGCGGACGAAGCCTGCGGATTCGCCTTGTCACGGCTCTGCTTTGAAGGCCCGGAGGAAGATCTGAAGCTGACCGAGAACACGCAACCGGCCATCATGACGGTGAGCGTGGCCGCGTTGCGTGTACTTGCGGAACATGGCGTGCAACCAGCGCTCGCAGCAGGTCACTCCCTTGGTGAGTGGTCGGCGCATGTTGCTGCAGGCACGCTGAAATTTGCCGATGCTGTTCGGGCGGTGAAGGCGCGTGGCCGCGCGATGCAGCTGGCTGTACCCGCAGGTCAGGGCGCGATGGCGGCAATTCTCTCGCTCGATCCTGCCCAGATTGTCGAAGCCTGCCAAGACGCTGCAAAAGAAACAGGATTGACGGTTGCGGCCGCAAACCTCAACTCGCCTGGACAAACGGTAATCTCCGGCGCAACGGCCGCAGTGGAGAAAGCTGCGACACTCTGCAAGGCGATGGGAGCGCGACGCACCGTAATGCTTCCAGTCAGCGCACCCTTCCATTGCGCGCTGATGCAGCCGGCGCAGGAGGAGGTGGCACGGGTGCTCGCGGGATTGCAGCTTTCCGAGCCACAAATTCCTGTCGCCGCAAATGCGAGTGGAACGATGGTGACAACCGCCGATGGCGCGCGCGATGCACTGATCGAGCAGGTGACCGGGCACGGTGCGCTGGGTGGATTGCGTGAGAACGCTTGTTGGGGCGGAAGCGGAGCTATTTATCGAGGTTGGCCCCGGCAGGGTGCTCTGCGGGCTGCTCAAGCAGATCGACCCGGCGCAGAAGTCGATGAACGTGGAAGACTCGGCAAGTCTCGAAAAGGCTCTGGCGGAGTTGGCCTCCGCCTGAGCACTACGCGCAAAAGAGTCCAAACATTATCGCGGTCGATATAAGCTAGGGCCCGAGATACAGCTCTTCGTCCGGCGGCGCGAAGTCCAGCGTGTGGTCTTTGGGAAAGTACGTAAGGAAGAGCGCCTTGCTCTTGCGCCCGTTGATCAGCAGCCCAACCAGCAGCACATTTCTGAACACCCGTGCCGCCACAATCTGATGGCTCTGGATCACTCCGTATTCGTTTTGAGCGCTGTTCGGACCCCAATCGGCCTCAAAACGATCGAATGTATAGGAGTTGTACTTGTCGGGGTGCTGCTGCCAGTTGGGGTCGTGCATCCAGATGCCGTAGGCCTGCTTCAGGTCGTTCTTCTCGACAGACTCCATGAAGTGGTTGATTGTGTGCCGGCCTCGCAGATGTGTCCACCAGTTCCAGGGCCAGTCGGCGGGATGGCCAGAAAGAAGCCAGAAGGCCACAATCAGAGCGAACAGAAGGCCGACGCCGCCGAGCATCATGATGCGGTTGCGTTGGTCGCGCGCTTCGTCAAATTTGGGAGCATCGAGCAGGGTCATTGCAGACTTTCCTCGCAGTCAAGGATACGGTACTGATGGGAGTAGAGAACAGGGAATAGGAAGTAACGAATGGGCGTGCTGCCGGCGCGACCGTAGTGTGGCGCTCATCGATTGAGCACAAGCTAAATCCTCTTTCTATCTTAGACACCGGCAAGACAAGCGTAGTTCCCGGCTTGTTACCCCTACACCTCTCCATGTCTCTCACTCCCTGCTGTACGTGTTCCGGTCCTTGTCCTCGTGGCGCTCGAGGGCAAGCTCGATGAGCCGTGTGATCAGGTCGCTGTACGAGATGCCTGTCGCCTCCCACAGCTTGGGGTACATGCTGATCTGCGTGAACCCGGGTAGCGTGTTCACCTCGTTGAGGTAGATGCGGCGCTTGCCGTCCGGCTCCATCAGGAAATCGACGCGCGCAAGTCCCGCGAGGTCGCATGCCCGAAACGCGGCAACCGCCATCTCCCGAATCTGCTTCGCCTCTGCTCGAGTGATTTTTGCGGGAATCACAGGCACGGAGCCTTCCGACAGATACTTCGCCTCGTAGTCGTAGAACTCCTTGCCGGGAATGATTTCGCCCACTACGCTGGCCTTGGGATCATCGTTGCCGAGCACGCCGACTTCGAGTTCGCGAGCGCGAGACTTGCTGCCGCCCACCCCTTGCTCGACGACGAGCTTGCGATCATATTTGGCAGCCTCATCAAGAGCCGGTCCGAGTTCCTTGCGATCATGCGCCTTGCTGATTCCCACCGACGAGCCGAGGTTGGCGGGCTTCACAAAGACGCGGATACTTGAGCGCGGCCTCGATCTGCGCGATGGCTTTGCGCGGTGAGGCTTCCCACTCCGAGCGCAGGATCGTGACGTGTTTCACAATGGGCAGCCCGGCATGCGCGAACAGGCTCTTCATCACGTCCTTGTCCATGCCGGCCGATGAGCCCAGAACGCCGGATCCGACATAGGCGATGCCTGCGAGTTCAAACAGTCCCTGGATCGTGCCGTCTTCACCGAATGTGCCATGCAGAACGGGAAACACCACGTCGATCGCTTTCCCCTGAGGACCTTGAGGACCGGGCACGGGCGCCAGCAGCGTCGGAATGCCCTCATGCAGCAGCTTCGCCCCCGGCGTCGCCTCAGGATCGCCAGCTCGCAATCTGCGCGTCACAGCGCTCCGGTCGCCTTCAAGCAGCCCGGCCGCGTCTGCTGCGGCAAGCCATCTGCCTTCTTTGGTGATGCCGATCGGTACCACGTCGAATTTCCTGCGATCGATTGCCTTCAGAATCGAGGCAGCCGAGAGCAGCGAGACTTCATGCTCGCCGCTACGCCCTCCAAACAGAACACCCACACGAAGTTTTTTTGCCATTTTCTTCTTTGTCAGCGCTTGAGTTGATGAGCGCTCTCGACATTCAGTGTAGAACTCTCAGAGGATCTTCTTCCCGAATGCCGAGCAAGCCAGCTCGACGGCCAGGTCGGCGGTGCGGTTGTGCTCGTCGATCACAGGGTTTACCTCGACGATTTCGAAGCTGAGCATGCGACCGTGGTCGGCCAGAATCTCCATGGCCAGATGCGCTTCGCGATAGGTCGCGCCTCCGCGAACTGGCGTACCCACACCGGGTGCATCCTCGGGGTCGATCCAGTCCATGTCGAGCGAGACATGATAGCCGGCAGTTCCCCGCCCCGCGGCGCGAAGGGCCTCTTCCATCACGGCGCGCATACCGCGCTCATCGATGTCGCGCATGGTGTAGACCTCGCCGACACCGGCGCGGCGGATGTTGGCGCGCTCAGCGGCATCGATATCACGGACCCCGACCAGCACCGTATTTTCCGGGGCGATCTTGGGAGCAAAGCCACCGATATTGGTGAGCAACTCGGGTCCCAGGCCAAGCAAAGCCGCCAGCGGCATGCCGTGCACGTTCCCGCTGGGCGAGGTGTCCGGCGTGTTGATGTCGGAGTGCGCATCGATCCAGATCACGCCTATCTTCTGGTTCTGGCGCCGATAAAACTCTGAGACACCCGAAACCGACCCCACGGCAATGGAATGGTCCCCACCCAGCACCAGCGGAGTCATTCCCTCTTCCAGCGTCTTCGAAACAGCATCCGCCGTACGCGTGCAGGTATCGGCGATCTGCTTGAGATAGCGCGCGTTAGGGCTGCCGACGTTCTGGGTCTCGGCAATGTCTACGGTAACGTTGCCGCTGTCGCTGACGTGGTGGCCAAGAGCCTCAAGCCGCGCTTGCAGGCCCGCAACACGCATCGCAGAGGGCCCCATGTCTACGCCACGCCGACTGGCTCCCATGTCTAGCGGCACTCCAAGCACCCGAATATGGCGTGTCGGCATGGACTGAGTTCCGCTGGGGGGAAATGGGGTGATGACGAGGGGAATTTCAGGGTTGGTTGCCATGCAGAGTGCTCTCCCGAATCTGAGCCCCTGCCATGATACCTTGCAACCCCTCATACCTGCCCCGAAAACCGGTCATTTCCCGTTCAAAACCAGTCATTTCCCGGGCTCGATGTGCCATGACACGTGTAGGCGTGATGGCCCGAAAGGTGTAACGAAAGGGGGTAAAGTTGAGCGTAAGATTTTGACAATTGTACCGATATATCTTGCAGAGAAGTAAGAGCTAAGTTTCTCCCGAACGAGGAATTAGCAGGCAAATGGGAAAGGAACGAGCGGTGGAGCTGCCCCGCATATCCCGGCAACGCCTGACCCAGTCAGCGGTGGGTTTTGTGCTCGCTGTCGCCGCGTCTCTGGGCTTCTTTGCGGCGATTCCCGGCGATGCGCAACAGCCCCTCACCTCACTTCGTGCGATCCACGCCCTCACCAACACCCAGGCCAGTCATCAGCTCCCGGTCTCGTTTGAGGCCACCGTCACCTACTACCGCGCCTATGAACGAACGCTGTTTGTGCAGGACGGCGACCTGGCAATCTACGTACAGCCCAAAGAGCCCGCGCATCTGTCGCCTGGCGATCGCGTCCTGATCAAGGGAACCACCCACGAAAGCTTCAGGCCGTTTGTCTCGGCCACCAGCATCACGGTAGTGGGGCACGGCAGCTTGCCAGCCCCGGCGCAGGCGACGTTTCAACAACTGATTCGCGCCGAGTTTGACTGCCGGCTAGTGACGGTGCGAGCGACGGTACGCAATGTCGACCTGGTGCAGAGTACCGATACCCCCAGCATCTCAGTCCAGATGCGGAGCGACGGCGGGCAAATCGACGCAATTATCGACAGCGACGAAGTGAACGCTCTCAAAAATGTCCTCGATGCCGAGATCGAATTCACAGGCGCTGTATCTGGACACTTCGACGGCAAAATGCAGGTGACCGGTATCCTGCTTCACGCCAACTCTCTCTCCGCGATAAAGGTTCTCAAACCGGCCTCCAAGGATCCGTGGGATCTGCCGCTGACGCCCATGGATCAAGTCCTCACGAGCTATCACCTGCAGAACATGACGCCGCGGGTCCGGGTGCATGGAACCATCACCTACTATCAGCCCGGTTCCGCAGTTGTGCTTCAGGACGGCTCCAGAAGCCTGTGGATCATGACCGCCTCGATCGCCCCATTGCGCGTCGGAGATCAGGCCGACGCAACCGGGTTTCCAGATGTGCACGATGGCTTCCTGACATTAACCGGCGGCGAGGTTCTCGACCGACAGATTTCGACGCCAATTGCCCCCCGCTCCGTAACGTGGGCCGAACTGGCAACCAGCCATCACCTCTTCGATCTGGTTTCAACCGAAGCCGAGGTCGTGGCAGAAAATCGCGGCGCCGCGCAGGACGAATATGTACTCGAGCTCCGGCGGAAGCCTCTTCTCTGCGATTTACCGGCTGCCCCCGCCGCGAACTCTGCATCCTGCAACCTTATCTCCGATGAAGCACGTGGCCCTCGGCTCGAAAATCCGCGTCGCGGGAATCTGCATCATGGGGGCATCCAATCCGTTTGACACGCAGGTACCCTTCGATATCCTGATGCGCACGACAGACGACATCGTCACCATCGGCGCGCCATCCTTGCTGAACGTAGAGAATCTGGTTCGCGTGGTAGGCATTCTGCTGGTGATTGTTCTGATCGTCGGCGTATGGGGCTGGATTCTGCGCATGAAAGTGCAACATCAGACCGAAACCATCACCGCGCACGCTGAAACCGAAGCCCGGGTTGAGCGGCACAACACGCAATTGGAGATGAAGCGAAGCAGGATTCTGGAAGACATCAACAGCTCGCGCCCCATGCCGGAGTTGATCGACGCCATTGCAGAGATGGTGGCCTTCAGTCTGGACTTTCCGTTCTGCTGGTGCGAGATGCCGGATGGCGTTCGCCTCGGCAACGCTCCAACCAATTTGCAGGGTCTGCGCAGTATCCGGCTCGACATACCCGCTCGCGCCGGCGGTTCGCTAGGAACGCTCTTCGGGGCTACCGAGACCGGTGAACCTCATCCACAGGATGAAACCTCCGCGCTGGAGGCAGGAGTGCGACTGGCCACGCTCGCCATCGAAACACGCAGGCTATACAAAGACTTAGTCTATCGTTCGGAGTTCGACTTGCTTACTGATATCCATAACCGTTTCTCACTCGACCGCTACCTTGAACAATTGATTGAGAAGTCAAAGGTGGAGGGATCGATCTTCGGCATTGTCTACGTTGATCTGGACGAATTCAAACAGGTCAACGACTTCTACGGCCACCACATTGGGGACCTGTATCTGCAGGAAGTCTCGACTGCGCATGAAACGCCAGCTCCGCTCCGGCGATATGCTGGCGCGCCTGGGTGGCGACGAGTTTGCCGCACTCATGCCGGTGGTTCGCAGTCGATCCGCCATCGAAGAGATTGCACTGCGCCTCGAACGCTGCTTCGACGCTCCGTTTGCGGTGGAGGGTTATGTACTCCGCGGAGGGGCGAGCGTGGGTGTCGCACTCTATCCCGACGACGGCGCAACGCCTGACTGCCTTTTAAGCGCTGCCGACGCGGCCATGTACGTTTCCAAGCACACCAAGCGCCATGGGGCCGAAATGCCCGACCGTCTGCAGAAGTCGCTCTTCAAACCCCAGGACTGAGCCAGACAAAGGTGCGCCGATTTCCGAAGAAATCGGCGCGCCTCCCCCCCGTTAAGATCGGATCGCTTCTCAGCGCACGTGCAGTTGCGAGATGGTCACCTTACCTTTGACCAGTTCCGCTTTGCGCCACTGGCTCTTCTCGTTCAGCGCCACCCAGCGGCGTTCTTCGCTGCGGTAGTGCCAATCCTTGTCGAGTTGGTAGTAGATCAGCGTTCCGGCCGCTTCCATGACCTTGATGATGCTGTTGTCGTGCGAGTTCTTCTCGTCGAAGTCGGTGGTCGCGCTCTCGCCCATCTCGGAGTAAATCTCGTTCAACTCGAAGAGCAGCGCGTTGACGTTGTCGTCCAGGGCTTCAACGTTGAGGCCTATGCGCTTGGCCTCGCGCAGCGTGATCGGGTAATTGTGCGAAGGATAGCCGGCAGTTGAGATTGTTGCTGATCTCGCGCGCGCGTTCCTTGTCGTCCATGTGGTACGACAAGATCTCTTCGCAAATACGCGTGGAGAGCGCGCTTGAGCGATCGACCGCACCGATCACGAGTGGATGCACGTACGGGAAGAGCGATTCATAGGGATTCGTCGTCGAATCCTTGGCCTGTTCGGTCCAGAGACGAATGACACGCAGCAACTCGTCGTTGCTGACGCTGACGCGGTCGTTGTCGCGATCAATCGGCGAAAGATCGTGCGTCAGAGACGTATCTACGGCAGAGAGATGCGCCAGCGGTCCCATCAGAATGCGATCGGCGCCCAGCGCCAGCATGGTCGCGGCCGACTGGCACTCTAGCGGCGCAAGCACCGTCAGGTGCTTCACATAGCGGCGCAGCAGGTTGACCATGCGCAGAGAGGCCTGTCCCGAGCCGCCGTCAGACTTGACGAACAGCGTGAGGCGCTCGAGGTTACCCAGGTTGCGCAGCAAAGCGTAGAGACCGGCAACGTCGTTCTGGCAGATGGAACCCTTGTTGGAATTCCAGTACGTGATGATGGGCTCGCCGAGCGCACGGGACAGCTTGTCGAGCACCGGCTGGGTCCGTTCAATCAGCATCGGCGGCTTTGCCGGGCTGGGACGGAGCACTGGAAATTCGGATACAGATGCAGCTACAGATACAGATTGGTTAGGCAAATACAGGTACCGCGCAAATTGAATTGTCTTGAATGCCTCGATCTTAGCATGATGTCGATCAGGTTGAAACAAAGAAGCAGCGAATCGTTTGGGCCTTCAATAAAGTCCGGCATGGTGATGTGTGGACTCTCACCGGCTGCAACCACTTGCAGCTATCAGACACATGACTCCCGTCACCACACAAAAGAGTCAGACGCAGTTGTTTCTTGTCTCGGCAGCGTAAGGATGGACTGTTCGAGAGATCTTTATGAAGAGTCGTCAGGAAAACGAATTTCAGTATCGCAACCGCAAATCTGGGAAATCGGGATGATAATCGCAACTCCTTTCGCAACGCCTGCATCCGTGAATCGGGCGATTTCAATTGCTCTGATTCTGCTCGTATTCACCACATTCGCCATAGCGAAGACCACATCATCCCGAACTGACGCCCTCGGAGCCCATGTCAACGCCGGCCGCGGTTGCTCCGCATGTCACATCCCGCACAGCGTCGCACTCAGAGAACGGATCGCTCTCACTCGCAGCGCAAGCTCGGCGGGGGAGATGCTGTGGGGCGAGGATGTGACAAGCATGTATGCGGGATGCGGACGCCGCTTCAAACAACCTGTATCAGCCAACACACCCGGTTCAGACGGCGTCCTCATATGCCTGAGCTGTCACGATGGGAACTATGGACCTAAGGCGATGATGCGCAACTCCATCTATGAGGCCATTCCTTTGGGTTATGGGGTGCCTCACATCATCCCAACGTTGACAGACAGGGACAGCCTCATTGCTGGGCAAGAGATTGAAGACCATCCGATTGGATTCGAAGCACAGGTCAAATGTGGAAGCGTGTTTGGCTGGGATTGCACGGAAACCAACGGTGTTATCAGCATGGGGGGAATTCACTCGTCCCAGTTTGCTGCGAACTATGGCTTTTTCGTCAGACCAAGCCATTACGGCAACACGTCTGTCGTTGCTTGCACCACCTGCCACAATCCGCACCTGATGACGATAACCCGGGTGACTGCGAGCACCGCATCAAATCTCTTTCCGCCGGGAGTCTATTCGACTCGCCACTTTCTGCGCGCTCCGTATGATCCAACAGATAAATCGGGCAATCGATCCGCGCAGTTCTGCCGTCAATGCCATGCCGACAAGTCGAACGAAATGAATGGGAGTTCGGCAATCAGCTACCAATGAAGCGGCTTAGAAGCGGGTCGAGATGCGTCGGTGAAGGAACCGTGGCGGAATCATCCACAAGTCGAAATGAAGAAGGCCCGGCTTGCGCCGGGCCTTATGAGTTGATTGAAGCTGTTGTCGGGGCAGTCGATCTTACTCGGCTGCCATCTCTTCGGCTTCGCCTTCCTGACGCATGAGTTCGAGTTCGCGCTCGGCGGCTTCGATCTCTGCCGAAACCTCCTGCTGAACGCGGGCTGCCGCTTCTTCCAGTTCGGGTGAGAGCTGGACGTTGCGGTAGTACTCGAGACCCGTGCCTGCCGGGATGAGCCGGCCAACGATGACGTTCTCCTTGAGGCCACGGAGATTATCGATCGCTCCGTTGATGCTGGCTTCGGTGAGAACGCGGGTCGTCTCCTGGAAGCTGGCAGCGGAGATGAACGAATCGGTCGAGAGCGAGGCCTTGGTGATGCCAAGCAGCAGCGGACGACCGAGTGCCGGACGGCCACCTTCCCTGACCACACGCTCGTTCTCTTCGCGGAAGCGGAAGCGATCGACCTGCTGTTCGAGCAGGAAGTTCGTGTCGCCTACTTCGTCGATCCGCACCCAGCGCAGCATCTGCCGGACAATCACTTCGATGTGCTTGTCCGAGATGGCCACGCCCTGCAGACGGTAGACTTCCTGGATTTCGTTCACCAGGTAAGCCTGCAGTTCCTTCTCGCCCAGCACGGCAAGAATGTCGTGTGGGTTCAATGGACCGTCCATCAGCGGGTCGCCGGCACGAAGGCGTTCGCCTTCCTGCACGTTGACGTGGATGCCGCGAGGTACCGAGTATTCCTTCTCGTCGCCATTGTCAGCCGTGACGTAAATCTTGCGCTGACCCTTCTGCACTTCGCCGAAGCGGACCACACCATCGATCTCGCTGATGATGGCCGTTTCGCGCGGCTTGCGGGCTTCGAAGAGTTCGACCACACGCGGCAGACCGCCCGTGATGTCCTTCGTACGCGTGCTCTCCTTCGGGATCTTCGCGAGCACATCGCCCGGACCCACTTCATCGCCGTCCTGCACCATCAGGTGAGCACCGCGAGGCAGCAGGTACCGTTTGTGAGCCTTCGCATTCTTCACTACAAATGCAGGCTGGCGCTTCTCATCGGGAGCGTCGGCAACCACCCAGCGCGACAGGCCGGTGACTTCGTCGACTTCTTCGTTGAGCGTGATGCCTTCCTGCAGGTCCTTGAACTGCACCGTACCGCCGATTTCCGTGAGGATGGCATAGGTGTAGGGATCCCACTCTGCCAGCAACTGGCCGAGCTTGACCGCCTCGCCGTCCTTCACGCGGAGACGCGCGCCGTACACGACCTGGTAGCGCTCCTTTTCACGACCGCGCTCGTCCTGAATGGCGAGCGAGCCGGAGCGGTTCATCGCGACCAGAGTGCCGTCCTTGCTTTCGACGTAGTTCAGATTGATGAAGCGCACGAAGCCGTTGTTCTTGGCATCGAGGCGCGACTTGTCCTGCACACGGCTGGCGGTTCCGCCGACGTGGAAGGTACGCATGGTGAGCTGCGTTCCCGGCTCGCCGATGGACTGCGCCGCGATAACGCCGCAGGTTTCGCCGAGCTCCACCATGCGGCCGGAACCGAGGTTGCGGCCGTAGCAGAGTCCGCAGACGCCGCGACGCGACTCGCAGGTGAGCACCGAGCGGATCTTCACCTTCTCGACGCCTGCACCCTGAATCGCGGATGCGATGTCTTCGTCGATCTCCTGGTTCACGTCGATCACAACGTTGCCGTCGTAGTCCTTGATTCTTTCGAGCGACACGCGGCCGATGATGCGGTCGCGCATCGGCTCGATGATCTCGCCCGATTCCACGATCGAACCAACGTAGATGCCTTCGCTCGTACCGCAGTCGTACTCGGTAACGATGACGTCCTGCGCCACGTCGACCAGGCGGCGGGTGAGGTAGCCCGAGTCGGCGGTCTTCAGTGCCGTATCGGCCAGGCCCTTACGTGCGCCGTGGGTCGAGATGAAGTATTCGAGCACCGTGAGACCTTCGCGGAAGTTCGCGGTGATGGGCGTCTCGATGACTTCGCCCGAAGGCTTGGCCATCAGTCCGCGCATGCCCGAGAGCTGGCGAATCTGCTGCTTCGAACCACGGGCGCCGGAGTCGGCCATGATGTAAATCGGGTTCATGGCTCCTTCGTCGTCCGCCTTCTTCATGTTGCCGAACATCTCGTCGGCGACCTGATCGGTAACAGCCGACCACATCTGGATGACCTTGTTGGAACGCTCGCCGTTGGTGATAGCGCCGTCCATGTACTGCTTCTGGACCTCGATCACCTTCTTGTCGGCTTCGTCCACCGTGGTGTACTTGCTGGCAGGAATGACCATGTCGTCGAGACCAACGGACAGGCCCGACTTCGTGGCGTAGTTAAAGCCCAGCGACTTGATGCGATCGAGCATGCCGACCGTAACCTCGAGACCGAGGTTCTGGTTGCAGTAGTTCACGAGCTGGCCGATGCCCTTCTTCTTGAGCAGGCCGTTGATGTACGGCATACCTGAAGGAAGTGCGTCGTTCAGAATCACGCGGCCAACCGTGGTGTTGATGTACTCATTGTTGAAGTCCACCGGCTCGGTGTGCGTCAGATCCTGATCGTCGTAGGCGGTGGTCATATCGAGCACCTTGCCGGTGTAGCGCAGGCGGATCGGCGTCAGCGTCTCCAACTCCTTCGCTTCGAGCGCCATCAGGATCTCTTCGGTATTCGAGAACACACGACCTTCGCCCTTGCCACCCTTCTTGGCCTTGGTCAAGTAATACAGTCCGAGCACCATGTCCTGTGTAGGCACGGTAATCGGCTGACCGGACGCGGGCGAAAGGATGTTGTGCGAAGCGAGCATCAGAACGCTGGCTTCGATCTGCGCTTCAGGCGACAGAGGAATGTGCACGGCCATCTGGTCGCCGTCAAAGTCGGCGTTGAAGGCGGTGCAGACCAGCGGGTGAATCTTGATGGCCTTGCCTTCCACCAGCACCGGCTCAAATGCCTGGATGCCGAGGCGGTGAAGGGTTGGGGCGCGGTTCAGCAGTACGGGATGGTCCTTGATGACTTCTTCAAGGATGTCCCACACCACCGGCTCCTGCATCTCCACCATTTCCTTGGCTTGCTTGATGGTGGTGCAGTGACCGGTCTGCTCAAGACGGTGATAGATAAATGGCTTGAACAGCTCGAGAGCCATCTTCTTCGGCAGACCGCACTGGTGCAGCTTCAACTCAGGTCCGACCACGATGACCGAACGGCCGGAGTAGTCGACGCGCTTGCCGAGCAGGTTCTGGCGGAAGCGGCCCTGCTTGCCCTTGAGCGTATCGGAGAGCGACTTCAGTGGACGGTTGTTCGCGCCACGCAGCACACGACCGCGACGGCCGTTGTCGAACAGCGCATCAACGGCTTCCTGAAGCATGCGCTTTTCATTGCGCACGATGACTTCAGGTGCGTGCAGATCCATCAGCTTCTTCAACCGGTTGTTGCGGTTGATGACGCGGCGATACAGATCGTTCAAATCGGAAGTCGCAAAGCGGCCGCCATCCAGCGGCACCAGGGGGCGCAGCTCTGGAGGAATGACCGGCAGCACATCGAGAATCATCCACTGCGGCTTGTTGCTCGACTTGCGGAATGCCTCGACAACCTTCAGGCGCTTGGCGTACTTGATCTTCTTCTGCGCGGAGGTCTCGGTCTTCATCCGCTCGCGCAGTTCCAGGCCCAGCTCTTCAATCTGGACGCGCTTCAGCAATTCCTTGATCGCTTCGGCGCCCATCATGGCCTTGAAGCCGGACGGACGATACTGCTGGTCGAGCTCGCGGTAGCGGGCTTCGTCCTTGATGATCTCGCGCTCTTTTACTGGAGCATCGCCCACGTCGACAACAACGTAGGACTCGAAGTACAGAATGCTCTCGAGATCACGCAGAGAAATATCGAGCAAGTGGCCGATACGCGAAGGCAGGCCCTTGAAGAACCAGACATGCGAGCACGGAGACGCGAGCTCGATGTGACCCATGCGCTCGCGGCGCACTTTGCTCACGGTGACTTCGACGCCGCACTTGTCGCAGATGACGCCGCGGTGCTTCATGCGCTTGTACTTGCCGCAGAGACACTCCCAGTCGGTGACGGGTCCAAAGATGCGGGCGCAGAACAAGCCGTCGCGTTCCGGCTTGAAGGTGCGGTAGTTGATGGTTTCCGGCTTGGTGACCTCACCATGCGACCAGCTGCGGATCTTCTCCGGCGAAGCAAGCATGATGCGGATAGCGTCGAAATCAGTAATCGGGCTGGTGAGTTCAAACGGGTTTGAACGGAACAAGGTAACCCTCCTTGGCGGGCCTTTCAGCACTCGCCGCGGTATCTCCCGGGATTCTTTTAGCGGGTCCTTCCTTCCCGGGAAGCGGCGGTTACCGCTTTCAAGAAGGACACCGAAAAAACTTTTGCTTCCAACTAACTCTGGGTGCTCCAGGTCTCGAATTTGAGACCTGGGATCACTTGACGAATCAGTCGGCGACTGCTGCAACTTCCGGCACAGGTGCCTTCTTAAGAAGGTCTGCGCGTTTGATCAGTTCCACGTCGAGGCACAGCGACTGCAATTCGCGAATCAGCACGTTGAACGACTCCGGCACACCCGGCTCGATTGCCGCCTCACCCTTGACGATGGCCTCGTAAATCTTGGTACGGCCATACACGTCGTCGGACTTCGCGGTGAGCAGTTCCTGCAGGATGTAAGCGGCGCCGTATGCTTCGAGGGCCCACACTTCCATTTCGCCGAAGCGCTGTCCACCGAACTGCGCCTTGCCACCCAGCGGCTGCTGAGTGATGAGCGAGTACGGTCCGATCGAACGAGCGTGAATCTTGTCGTCGACCAGGTGCGACAGCTTGAGCATGTAGATGTAGCCCACGGTGACTGGCTGTTCGAACTGCTCGCCGGTCATGCCGTCGAACAGCGCCGTCTTGCCGGATGAAGGCAGACCGGCCGAAGCCAGCAGAGCCTTGATCTCGTCTTCCTTGGCGCCGTCAAACACCGCGGTACCGAACCAGATGCCGCGCTTCATGCCTGCTCCAACGCGAAGCAGCATCTCGTCATCGAGCTCAAGCAACTGGCGCAGCGTTGCGGTTCCGGCAAACTCTTTCTTCATGAGTTCGCGCGTTGCCTCAACGTCGCTGTTGGCCTTGATCAATGCAGCAATCTTGGCGCCAAGCGCATGTGCAGCCCAGCCGAGGTGCGTTTCCAGAATCTGTCCGACGTTCATACGAGAAGGAACGCCGAGCGGATTGAGAACGATCTCGACAGGTGTGCCATCGGGCAGATACGGCATGTCCTCTTCGGGCAATATGCGCGCGATCACACCCTTGTTACCGTGGCGGCCGGCCATCTTGTCGCCGACTGAAAGCTTGCGCTTCATGGCAACGTAGACCTTGACCAGCTTGATGACGCCCGGAGGCAGTTCGTCGCCCTTCTGCAGCTTGGCAATCTTCTCGTTCGTGATCTTGCGCAGCACTTCGATCTGGCGCGAGGTCATCTCTTCGATCTCATCGATCTGCTCGTTGACGCGGGGATCCTTGTCGTTGTAGCGGATGCGCTTGAGGTTCTTGGTCGAGATGCGTTCGATCGTTTCGCGGTCCAGCAGCGCGCCCTTCGTGATCAGGCGCTTGTTGGTCCGCTCGTCGTGCAGATCTGCGAGCACTTCCTTGGCGCCAAGAATTCCTTCCAGGCGCTTCAGGCGCTCGTCGGTCAAAATGCGGATTTCGTCGCCGAGGTTCTTTTCGAGCTTGGCAATATAGTCAGCTTCGATCAGTTTGGCGCGCTCGTCCTTCTCCTGCCCCTTGCGCGAGAAGATACGAACATCGACCACCGTGCCTTCGATACCCGGAGGGCAGGTGAGCGAAGCATCGCGAACGTCGCCGGCCTTTTCGCCGAAGATCGCGCGCAGAAGCTTCTCTTCCGGAGTCAGCTGGGTTTCGCCCTTGGGCGTTACCTTGCCGACGAGGATGTCGCCGTGGCCGATCTGGGCACCGATGCGGATAACTCCGCTCTCGTCCAGGTCGCGCAGCGCATGCTCGCTGACGTTGGGAATGTCGCGCGTGATTTCTTCGGGTCCGAGCTTGGTGTCGCGAGCTTCGATCTCGAATTCCTCGATGTGGACTGATGTGTAGTAGTCCTCACGCACCAGCTTTTCGCTGATGAGGATCGCGTCCTCGAAGTTGTAACCGCGCCACGGCATGAAGGCCACGAGGACGTTACGTCCCAGTGCCAACTCGCCCTGCTCGGTGCAAGGACCGTCAGCGATGACCTGGCCCTTGATGACCCGCTCACCCTCGCGCACAACCGGCTTCTGGTTGATGCAGGTGTTTTGGTTCGAGCGCTTGAACTTGATCAGCGTGTAGATGTCCGAACCAACTTCACGCGACAGCTGCGTGGGATGGTGTTCGCCTTCGACGCGCACGATGATGCGCTCGGAGTCGACCGAATCCACGATGCCGTTGCGCTTGGCCAGAATCACAGCGCCTGAGTCGCGCGCGGTGACGCCTTCCATGCCCGTGCCCACCAGCGGAGCCTCGGCGACAAGCAGAGGCACAGACTGGCGTTGCATGTTTGCGCCCATCAACGCGCGGTTCGCGTCGTCGTGCTCAAGGAACGGCACCAGCGATGCGGCCACGGAGACGAGCTGCTTCGGCGAGACGTCGATGTAGTCGACGTCAGTGCGATTCACCAGTACGAAGTTCCCCTGACGGCGTGCATTCACCAGGTCTTCGGTGATCTGCCCTTCGGCGTTGAACTCGATGTTCGCCTGAGCGATGGTGTGCTTGTCTTCTTCCCATGCCGATAGATAGAAGCTGAACGGCATGTAGTCAATCTGCCGCTTGCCAGCCTTCTTCAGCGAGGCATTCAGCTTGATCGCTTCTTCCTTCTCGATATGGTCGCCGACGCGCAGTCCGCTTTCGCCCGCGTTGACGATCTCAACGTAGTCGAGGATGCGCGAGTCCTTCACCTTGCGATAAGGAGACTCGATAAATCCGTACTCGTTGATCCGCGCAAAGCAGCTCAGCGAGCTGATCAAACCGATGTTCGGACCTTCCGGCGTTTCAATCGGGCAGATGCGGCCATAGTGTGTCGGGTGCACGTCGCGGACTTCGAATCCTGCGCGCTCACGTGACAAACCGCCCGGTCCAAGGGCCGAGAGACGCCGCTTGTGCGTGATCTCGGAGAGCGGATTGGTCTGGTCCATGAACTGCGAGAGCTGCGATGAACCGAAGAACTCGCGGATCGCAGCCATCACCGGCTTGGCGTTGATCAGGTCGTGCGGCATCGCCGTCGAAAGCTCCTGATACACGCTCATCTTTTCCTTGATGGCGCGCTCCATGCGCACGAGACCGATGCGGAACTGGTTCTCCATCAACTCGCCGACTGCGCGAACGCGGCGATTGCCAAGGTGATCGATGTCGTCCACCATGCCGATGTTCTTGCGCAGCTTGAGCAGGTAGCGGATGGTGCCGTAGAAATCCTCCGGCGTCAGCGTGCGATGGTCGAGTTGGGTGGCGTCCTGGTTCTCGTAGAGCTTGATGTTGAACTTCAAGACGGCCCACGCGCGAGAAGTCGTACTTGCGCGGATCGAAGAACATGCCTTCGAAGAGCGCAGTCGCCGTGTCGAGCGTCGGCGGATCGCCTGGACGCAGTTTGCGGTAGATTTCGATCAGCGCCTCTTCCGGCTTGTGGACCGAGTCGCGCTTCAGCGTGTTGGTAATGATGTTGCCCACGTCGTCGCGCTCGGGGAAGAAGAGCTCGAAGCTCGTCGCACCGCTCGCCATCACCTTGTGCAGGCGATCGGCTGTGAGCTCAACGTTGGCTTCCACGATCACTTCACCGGTATTCAGGTCAACGATGTCGGCAGCTGTGATTGCGCCATCGAGCTCGGCGGATTCAACCTCGATCTTCTCGATATTCGCCGCGCGAATCGCCTTCAGTGTGTTCGCCGTGATCTTGCGGCCGGAGTGCGCGATCTCTTCGCCCTTGTGGAGAACGGCGTGCGCCGGCTTCGCGCCCTGCAGATGAGTGGACGCCTTGGGATCGGCAGGAACCGCCCACTGCAGCTTGCCATCGGCAATGTGAATCCGATCGATGGTATAGAAGGTCTTGAGAATCTCTTCGTTCGAGCGCAGGCCCAGGGCGCGAAGGAAGATGGTTCCGAGGAACTTGCGCTTGCGGTCGATGCGAACGTAAAGCGTGTTCTTCTGGTCGTACTCGAACTCCACCCAGGATCCGCGATAGGGAATGATCTTTCCCAGGAAATAGGTGCGGTTGTTCGCCGTCTCGAAAAACACACCCGGTGACCGGTGCAACTGCGAGACGATCACGCGCTCCGTGCCGTTCACGATGAACGTGCCGTTCGGCGTCATCAACGGAATATCGCCAAAGAAGACTTCCTGCTCCTTGATGTCGCGAATAGTCTTGTTGCCGGTCTCCGCATCCTTGTCGTAAATGGTCAGGCGGACCGTCACCTTCAGCGGGGCAGAGAACGTCATGCCGCGCTCTTCGCACTCTTGCTGGTCATACTTCAACTGCAGGCCGACAGGATCGCCGCACTTGTTACAGAAGTCGGGAACGTTCTTGTTGTACGTTCCGCACTTGTGGCAGAGCACATCACCTGGAAGGAACGGATCAGTGATTACCATGGCGCCGCAATGCGTGCAGGCGGTACGCAGGTGATGGAGACCCTTGAGGTGGCCGCACTTGCACTCCCAGTTGCCGATGGAGTAGTCGACGAAGTCCAGCTGCGAAATGCCGCGGAAGTCAGTAATGGGGAAAACAGAAACAAACACCGACTGCAACCCCGAGTCATCACGCTCGTTGGGCAGCTTATCCATCTGCAGAAAGCGCTCATAGGAGCGTCGCTGCACTTCGATCAGGTTGGGAATCTGGGTTGCGGTTGGAATCTTGGAAAAATCGAGCCGGCTGCGAATCGCGCGCTTCTCGTTAGGCATGCATCACTCCTGAGCCTCGTCACACCAGCGCTGTTCCCGCTTCAGGGTTCGCGCCAGGCCAGCACCCGAGTCTCGGAGGCGCCGGCAGTTTACGTAAAAAAACAGATGATTCAGACTGGCCCACTGCGAGATGCCAATCCCGTCCGAGGCGTCCGGCAAAGCTCTCGATCTGCCGAAGCTCCGGAATCCCCGCGCCAAGCGTGTTTACTTGATTGAGGCGCCGTTAAAATCGCGCCACAGGCGTTGTCGCACTTCAGGGTATTGCGCTATAAGCAATTCCAGAGGTGCTGCTCCACGAAGCCAACGTCCCAAAATCGACGCAACATCGGGGAGCGGCGATCTCCAAAATCTTTCAAGCGCATAACCAACTCTGGAATTGCTGTAGACTGCGCACTATCGGATGCAGATCTGCCAGAAAACCCGGCCCGAATGCCTGCAAACGCATGGTAGATTTGCCTAGGAAGCCGAATCCGCCATGGTAGAGACACAAAAGCCCGCGAGGACGCAATTCCTCACGAGCGCGGCTTAATGCCTATGCCCCCATCCGATTTTTGTTGCACTGCTATCGCCGATCCCAAAGCTCGCTTTGCTGCCCGCCGCCTGCCAAACGACATCCGTCACCGGGAAACCCGCCTATCCCACTGACACGAGAGCACTTAACTTCACGTTGATGCTCGTCCCATGGCTGCTTGGCCCAGCCGAGGATGGCGAACATTGTGTGCCCTTTAACTCTTTATCAAGACGCGCCACGCTTGGTCTTCGCCCAAAACGCGGAAAAACCGGCATTGGGCCGAAAAGACGCGCAACGTTTATCGTAGCGCGTCCCGGCTCGTCTTGCAAGTCGCTTACCGAATTACTTGATTTCGACGGTTGCGACGCCTTCGAACTTCTTCTTGATCGCCTCAGCTTCGTCCTTCGTCGCGCTTTCCTTCAGCGCCTTGGGAGCGCCGTCGACCAGGTCCTTGGCTTCCTTCAGGCCGAGCGAGGTAACCTCGCGGACAGCCTTAATGGTGTTGATTTTGTTCGCGCCGGCATCCTTGAGGATGACCTGGAACTCGGTCTTCTCCTCGGCCGCCGGAGCTGCCGCTGCACCGCCGCCGCCGGCAACTGCAACCGGGGCTGCCGCTGCTGCCGAAACGCCAAGGCGCTCTTCAAGCTTCTTCACCAGGGCCGCCGCTTCGAGCAGGCTCAGGCTAACAATCTGTTCTTCCAACTGTGCGAGATCCGCCATTGTCTTTTCTCCATTCAATCCGTTGATATTGATATTCCCGGCCGCAACCCAAACGGTAAGTTTCCGATGCGCCAGACCCGCGCACTTCCCGCCTGCTCTACTGCCAAAACCCTAAAATCCAGCCCTCAGTCTTCAGCTTTCAGTTCTCAGCTAAAAACTGGGTGCCCATTCCATTTCGCGCCCTTTTCAAAATGGGTGGGACCCGCAAATTCCTACGCCGCTGCGAACTTTTCTTTTTCCACGCCCTGGTTGATCACGACCGCCAGATCGCGACCCGTCGCATTCATCACCGTAACCAGGCGCTGCGCCGGGGCGTTGATGAGGAACAGCAGCTTGGCAAAGATCTCTTCCTTGCCTGGCATGGTGGCGAGCGCTTTAACCTCTTCGACGTTAAGAAGCTTGCCATCAACGATGCCCAGCTTGAACTGGAACTCCGCATTCTCGCCGGCCCACTTGGCAAACACCTTCGCCAGCGCAACCGGATCGCCCGAGGTGAACGCAACCGAGTTCACACCCTTCAGACCCTTCAGCGCAGGAGCGATCTGGGATCCCTCGCTCGAAACAGCAGCCAGCTTGTTCTTCACCACGCGATACTTGCCACCCGCCTCGCGGATGACCTTGCGCAGCTCGTAGTCCTTGGCAACAGTCAGCTTGCTGAACGTGCCGATAATTGCGGTGGTCGAGGTCTCCAGCTCCTTCGCCAACTGCTGGACCTTCTCCGTCTTCTTTGCCTTCGAAATTGCCATATCTTCGCTCCGCTCGACAGGGATCAGAGATCAGAGATCAGGGATCATCAATTCAAGCCCCGCTCCGAATACCCTGACTCCTCCCCGCCCTCAATAGGCGCCCGTTTTTCAATTTCCGTTCTCGAATCCTGCGGATCCGGGGAGACTCCAAGCAACGCCACCGCGTTAACTGATCTCTGACCCCTGACCCCTGACAACCGCTCTTAGTGCTTGCCGGCTGCATCCGCTACTGCCGAATCCAGCGGAACTCCCGGGCCCATCGTCGAACTCAGCGTGACGCTCTTGATGTACTTACCCTTGGCCGCCGAAGGCTTGGCGCGCACGATCGACGTAATCACCGTGGTCGCGTTCTCCACCAGCTTCTCGGGCGCGAAACTCAGCTTGCCCACCGGCACATGCACCAGGCTGGTCTTATCAGCGCGGAACTCCACTTTGCCGGCCTTGATCTCTTTCACCGCCGCAGCCACATCCTGGGTCACTGTTCCCGTCTTCGGGTTCGGCATCAGGCCCTTCGGTCCGAGCACCTTGCCCAAGCGGCCAACCACCTTCATCATGTCGGGCGTCGCAATCAGCGCGTCAAATGCGGTCCAGTTCTCTTTCTGGATCTTTTCGACCATCTCTTCGCCGCCCACGAAATCAGCGCCAGCTTCCTGCGCTTCCTTCTGGCGATCGCCGCTTGCGATCACGGCTACGGTCTTGGTCTTGCCCAGTCCGTGCGGCAGAACCACGGTTCCGCGCACCATCTGGTCGGCATGCCGGGTATCAACACCCAGACGCATGGTCAGGTCGACGGTTTCGTCGAACTTGGCGTACTTGACTTCCTTGAGCAGGGTGACCGCTTCGTTCAGCGGATACGCGGGCTTGGTCACAGCCGCACGCGCCTTTGCAATATTCTTGCTGATTTTTGCCATCAGATCCTCGTCTCCCACCGCAATTGCCAGCCCCTTTTCGGGGAACCTGGAGGCTTTGCGCCCTTGAAAACTCGACGCTTGCCGCACTCGAACAGGTTCAAATGCCGTGGTGTTATTGACGGCCCAAGGAATTCCCTCGGGCACATCTATGAATAATAGTGGAATGGCACCTGAAATGCAAACCATTTGGCCGCCCGACATTAGACGACTAACTTGCTCTGGCCAGATGGCTTACGTCAGCCATCGCAACAAATGCTGCGAAAGGGCATCTAAACAAGTGAACAACACGCGAGGAGCCGCCAACGCAATGATCTACGGCCGTGAGCTCCTTGGTGGGGAGTAGATAAATGAAAAGAATAGGATTAGCGATTGTATTTATCGCCGGATCCGTGCTGACGACTTCCCCTGCTTTTGCGCAGAAGAACGATCAGCAGGGACAAGGACGTGCCGTTGTCACCATTCTGCCCTCGCAGCCCAATGGAACCGTCAACGAGCAGCCACCGCAGCCGAAATTGAAGGTCAATGGCAAGGAGTCGACCGTTACGAGCTTCACGCCACTGCAGGATTCGAATAGTCCCGTCGAACTAGTTCTGCTCATCGACGGCGGAGCTCGCACCAGCCTTGGGACAGAATTCAACGAGGTTGAAACCTTCGTCAAGGAGATGCCGCCGAACACGAGGATGGCGATCGCCTATATGGACACCGGTCGAGCCGTATTCAGCAGTCAGCTTTCGTCCAATGCAGCCGATGTCCTCAAGGGACTCCACCTGAGCGCCGGATTCCCAGGATCAAATGCCAGCCCGTACTTCTGCCTCTCCGACCTTGCCAAAAACTGGCCGTCACATGACCGCACCGCCCGTCGAGCGGTCCTGATGATCACCGATGGCGTTGACAACTACGAGCGCCGTTTCGATCCTGACGATCCGTACGTCGACGCCGCCATTAACGATTCCGTACGCGCCGGCTTGATCGTCTATTCCATTTATTGGAAAGACATGGGCCGTTCCAATAACGGATGGTATGAGACTAACGCCGGGCAGAATCTGCTGCAGATCGTAACGCAGGCAACTGGAGGCAACAGCTACTGGCAAGGCATCGGCAATCCCGTTACGTTGCAGCCTTACTTTCAGGATCTTCGCCGCAGACTGAACCATCAATATGAGCTCAGCTTCACCGCACCGTCGAACGGAAAGCCCGAGATCGCATCAATGAAAGTCGACCTCAAAGTCCCGTCCGCCAAGGTTAACGCCCCGCAACGAGTGCTGGTGACCGGCGCGGCGAGCGCGCGAAGCGAATAACGTCAGCAAACCGAAAGGCGCCTAATCAATAGAGGCAGGTGATCAACGATCATCTGCCTTTTGCCTTTATCAGCCGAATATCTCCTGCTGGCCGGAAATGGCTGGTCTTCATTTCTAAAATCAAGCCCTATTACCGTATAGTTTCTCCAACCGGCAACGCTTGGACAGGCTCCATCGCTTTCAACTTCTTCCTCATTGGAAGCCTGCCGAACCCACTGCCGCTCTCTCTGCCACCCACGGAAGAACGAGGTCACTCGATCTCTCGCTCGTACCGCGTTGCGTGCAGAAAACTTCCTTGAGAAGAGGTCTATGAGACAAGTCCGGTTAGCTTTCGTTTCTTCCCTTTGTATTTTCGCGGCAGCCGCTTCACTCCACCCACAGGCTCTGAACACCAACTTCGCCCGTGACCCACAACAGCCTGTCGATCAGGAATACACCGACCACATCCACAAGTACACGACGGATCCGTCGTTTACGTCGCCTCTGGTCGATTACCTGCCGGCCTCGAAAACTGTGCCAACGCCCGCGAAGGTCCTCGGCGATGTCTCCGGCGCGCCCGACATGCTCCCGTACGCTGAGGATGTCTACAAGTACTTCCGCCTGCTCGCCGCGTCCAGCCCTCGCGTGAAAGTCGTCACCATCGGCCACACCGAAGAGGGCCGCGAAATGATCGCCGTGGCCATCGCCGACGCCGATCTGCTGAAGAACGCCGACGCCAACAAGCAGCGTCTTGCGCAGCTCGGTGATCCGCGCACCATTCACTTCGATGATGCCAAGGCTCGCGCGCTGATCGACCAGTCGTATCCGGTCTACTACATCACGGGCACCATCCATTCCGTGGAAACAGGCGCGCCTACCGCGCTGATGGAGCTGGCCTACCGCCTCGCCGTCGACGACTCGCCCTACATCAAGTACATTCGCTCGCACATGATCGTGCTGATCACGCCGGTGGTTGAAGTCGACGGCCGCGACCGCATGGTCGACATCTATCGCTGGCACAAGGCCCATCCGAATGAACAGTGGCCGCACCTTCTCTACTGGGGCCACTACGTCGCGCACGACAACAATCGCGATGCGATGGGCATGACGCTGGACCTGACGCGCAATGTGCTCGATACCTACATTGATTGGCACGCCCAGGTGTTGCACGACCTGCACGAGTCAGTTCCCTTTCTCTACGACAACACGGTCGGCGACGGCCCCTACAACGCGTGGGTCGATCCGCTGCTCGCTGACGAATGGGCCGAGCTCGGCTGGAACAACGTGGCGCAGATGCAGAACTTCGGCATGCCAGGCGTCTTCACCCACGGCGACTTCGACACGTGGAGCCCCGGCTACCTGATGTTCCTTGCCGCCATGCACAACGGCATCAGCCGCCTCTACGAGACCTTCGGCAACGGCGGCGCCGACACCGAGAAGCGCATCCTCACGCCTGAAGAATACTCACGCACCTGGTACCGCCAGAACCCGCCGCTCCCCATCGTCACCTGGTCGCAGCGCGACAACAATAACTACGAGCAGAGTGCACTGCTCTCAACCATCTCCTACTTCGCGCAGCACTCGCATCACTTCCTCGAGAACTACTACACGAAGAGCAAGCGTTCGATTCAGAAGCCGACCCTCGAAGGTCCGGCTGCATACGTCATTTCGCCCGACGCTTCAGCAACGAATCGCGAAGTCGAATTGCTGAAAGTCCTCAAGCGTCAGCACGTCGAAATCCAGCAACTCTCCGACGAGATTACTGCGGATGTCGCTGGTGAAAAACGCGGCGACAAGCCGAAGCAGGAGAAATTCCCTGCGGGCAGCATCGTCATCCGCATGGACCAGCCTTACTCCCGCATCGCCGATGCCCTGCTCGATCGCCAGTTCTGGGCGCCCGACGATCCGCAAAAGCACCCCTACGATGACACCGGATGGTCGTTCCCTCACCTCTTCAATGTCAAAGTCGTCCGCATCACCGACCCCGCGATCCTCAAGGCCGGCATGAAGCCAGTCGATGATCCCAGCTCACTGGCTGGCAAGATCGATGGCAGCGGGGCGACAGTTGCCGTCAATAACACCGGTCAGATCACGCTGCTTTCGCTCATCTACAAGCTGAAGGGCGCAAAGATCCAGGCCGCCGATAAACCATTCGATGCTGACGGCAAGCACTTCGCCGCTGGCTCGCTCCTCATCAACGGTGCCGACGACAAGACTGCGAGTGCGTTGCGCGATCTCGCGCTCGATGGAACCAAACTCAGCGCAGCTCCCGTCCGTCGCCATGCACGACGTTGCCGCGCCCCGCATCGCCTTCATGCACACCTGGCTCGCCACGCAGACCGAAGGCTGGTGGCGCTACGCCTTCGACAACGCCGGCATCCCCTTCGACTACATCAGCACGCAGACTGTCGCAAAACAGGAGGATCTGCGCTCGAAGTACGACGTCATCATCTTCGCTCCCGTCGGCCGCGCCTCGTCGCTCGACATCATCAACGGACTGCCCATGTGGAACAACCCCATGCCGTGGAAGAAGACGGATCTGACTCCGAATCTCGAGGTCGCTGACTCGACCGACGACATCCGCCCCGGCCTGGGCTATGACGGCCTCGAGCACCTCCGAAAATTTGTCGAGCAAGGCGGCCTGCTCATCACCTGCGAAGACACCGCGCAGTTCGCCATCGACACCGGCCTGGCACCTGGCGTCAGCGTCGTGCCGCGCGGCGATGCGCGCGTCGTCGGCACCGTGCTCAACACCGTCTTCGTCGCCAAAGATAATCCCATCGCTTCCGGCTACGGGGCAAGCCTTCCCGTCATCAGCGCCAACGGCATGGCCTTCAACATCAGTAACACGCTCGGACGCGCAGGTGGCCGGATGCTGATGGATCCCTATGCCGAACGCCCCACCGGACGCGGCAGCCTCGAAGAAAACGACGAACCGCTGGGGCGCAAAGTCGTCGAAGCCGAGGCGCTCGAAAAGACGCAGCCATGGGAAGCGAAGAAGCTGAACGAAGAACAGATGCGCAACAACTTCTCCGTCATCCCCGAGCAGCATACGCCCAGAGGTGATCCTGCGCTTCTCCGGCAATAAGGACCTGCTGCTCGATGGCCTGCTCGACAAGGGCGAGTTCCATCGCCGAACACGCCGTGGTTGTCAACGCGCATCTGGGCCAGGGCAGCGTCCTGCTCTTCGGCAATAACCCCATCTATCGCGGCGAAACCATCGGCGACTATGCGCTGGTCTTCAACGCGATTCTCAACCACGACCACCTGGAGCGCGCAACTGCAACCGTACAGGAGAAGAAAGCAAACGTAAGCTCCGACCAGGCCGCTGCACCCGAAGGAGCCAACTAGAGTAGCCCAGGCCGAGCAAGGCTGGCCCTTGGGTTTGCGTCTGATCGGAATGTGCCGTCCCGCAGGGGACGGCACTAAGCTCGCCTCATCTCTTCCACTGGGCAGCTTTCTGTGGCATACTTTCTCTCATGGGAAGCAAAGACAAAGGTAGGAAAGAAGCCAAGAAGGCGCCGAAACCCAAACCGAAACCCGAACCCAACCGGCGCGAGATCTTCACCCCTGCTCCGCCGAAATAAGCGCCGGTTCGCGAGTTCCGGTGGTGCAGTTTGATTTCAAACGCAGAAAGGCCCTCCCGATCGGGAGGGCCTTTCCATTTGCGACTAATCGGCAAAACCAGGCAGCGACGCGATGTATCGACCGAAGCCGCACCTTCTCTGGCTTTGCCGGAGATAAGCCAGTCCGGACTTACCCTACGACTTCAATGCCCATGGAGCGCGCCGTGCCCTTGATGCTCTTGATCGCCGACTCGACGGAGGCAGCGTTCAAGTCGGGCATCTTCTGCGTGGCGATTTCGCGCACCTGCTTCTCAGTCACCTTGCCCACTTTGTCCTTGTTGGGCGTGCCGGCACCTTTGGCGATGCCGGCGGCCTTCTTCAGCAGAACTGCCGCGGGCGGCGTCTTGGTGATGAAGCTGAAGCTGCGATCGGCGTAAACCGTGATGACAACCGGAATGATGAGCCCGGCCATCTCCTTGTTCTGCGTGCGCGCGTTGAACTGCTTGCAGAACTCCATGATGTTGACCTGCGCCTGGCCCAATGCGGGACCGACGGGAGGCGCGGGCGTGGCCTTGCCGGCTTCGATCTGCAGTTTGACCTGTGCGGTTATTTTCTTCGGAGGTGCCATGAATCAGTTCCTTCGGAACTAGCTACTAGCTTCTAGCTGCTAGCTACTAGCTATCTGTACTTCAATTGATTTTGAATTCGCAGCCAATCGCTTCGCCTCTAACTGACGTTCGCTAGAAGAATCGCCAGCTAGAAGCTAGAGGCTAGGAGCTAGAGGCTGCTATTCAATCTTTTCGACTTTGCTGAACTCCAGTTCAACCGGTGTCGAGCGTCCGAAGATGGTCACCATGACCTTCATCGTTTCGCGATCTTCGTTGATCTCGTCCACCACGCCATTGAAGTTGGCAAAGGGTCCGTCGGTGATGCGGACGGACTCGTTCTTCTCAAACTTGATCTTCATCCGCGGCTTTTCTTTAGCCGTCTCTGAACGGAAGAGGATGGAACTTACTTCTTCCTCGCTCAGCGCCACCGGCTTGTCGCCCGTGCCCAGAAACCCTGTCACCTTGGGCGTGTCTTTCAACACGTGCCACAGGTTGTTGTCGAGATCCATCTCCACCAGCACATAGCCGGGAAGGAAAACGCGCTCCACGGTGCGCTTCTTGCCGTTGATGATCTCGGTCACCGGTTCGGTGGGAATCATGACGCGGCCCACTTTGTCGCGCAATCCAAAAGCCTGCACACGGCTCTCGATCGATTCGCGCACCTTGCGCTCAAAACCCGAGTAGGCGTGGAGGATGTACCACTTGAAAAGCGGGTTGCGTTCCGGTGCTGGCTGTTCGGCGGGTTGTTCCAGTTCTTCTGCCATTGCTGTCTCGATTCGAGGCTGCGTCTTATTGCGCGCCCAGCTTGTGGAGTACCGCCTGAAGTGCCCTGCTGAAAATGCTGTCCGTCACCCAGAAGAAAAATCCGAAGATAAACACGGTGACGATCACGACAGAAGTCGTGGCCTGCACTTCCTTCCGCGTCGGCGTAACAACCTTCTTCATCTCCGCGCGCACATCGCTCAGAAAGCTGGTGAAGTTGCTCCACGCGCCCATCGCGCCGCCGGAGATGTTCGACAGAGCGTTCGGTTCCTGCCGCCTGGCGGAACTGTCGTCGCCCTTTTTGATCGCTGATTCTGTTGCCATACTTCCATTCCTTCTAGCAAGACCGGAGAGGGAATAGCATCTCAGGCCTTGCGTTCGCGCCCGGAGTCAAGCCGAGCGCACCTTCCGAATCTGGCAGGGGCGGAGGGATTCGAACCCCCAAGTTCGGTTTTGGAGACCGACAGTTTAGCCGTTGAGCTTACGCCCCTAAAAGCAGTGAACAGTGTTCAGTGAACAGTGATCAGTTTCGATCTTGCCGGTGCGAGCCGTTGTGCTAATCCCGACGATGCTCAAACTGTTCACTGACCACTGACCACTGTCTTTACTTCGTTTCCTTGTGCGGCTGATGCTTGCGGCAGCGGTTACAGAACTTCTTGAACTCGAGACGGCCCGTGGTCGTCTTCTTGTTCTTCGTCGTCGAGTAGTTCCGCTCCTTGCACTCAGTGCACTGCAATGTCACAATTTCCCGCATTTTCAAACTCTCCAGTTCTCTGTTCGTAGTTCTAAGTTCAAAGTTCTCTTCGTGCCAATCGTTCGGCGTTCTTTCAACTAAGAACTGTGAACTACGAACTCTGAACTTTACTTAATAATCTCGCTGATCGCGCCTGCGCCTACCGTGCGTCCGCCTTCGCGGATCGCAAACCGCAGACCCTTTTCCATGGCCACCGGTGTAATCAGTTCAATCACCAGCTCCACGTTGTCGCCCGGCATCACCATCTCCGTGCCTTCAGGCAACTCCGCCACTCCCGTCACATCCGTCGTACGGAAGTAGAACTGCGGACGATAGCCCTTGAAGAACGGCGTATGACGGCCGCCTTCTTCCTTGCTCAGCACGTAAACGGTCGCCCTTGAACTTGGTGTGAGGCGTGATCGATCCCGGCTTCGCCAGAACCATGCCGCGCTCCACGTCTTCCTTGGGAATGCCGCGCAGCAGGATGCCGGCGTTATCGCCCGCCAGGCCCTCGTCCAGCTGCTTCTTGAACATTTCCACGCCCGTGCAAACCGACTTGCGGGTCTCGCGGAAGCCGACAATCTCGACATCCTCGCCCACCTTCACCTTGCCGCGCTCGATTCGTCCGGTCACCACAGTTCCGCGTCCAGAGATCGAGAAGATGTCTTCGATCGGCATCAGGAAGGGCAGGGTCACGGCGCGCTCCGGCTGCGGAACGTACTTGTCCACCGCTTCCATCAGCTCGTCGATCTTCGCTTCCCACTTGGCTTCGCCGTTCAATGCGCCCAGAGCCGATCCGCGAATCACCGGAACGTCGTCGCCCGGGAACTGGTACTTCGACAACAGTTCGCGAACTTCCATCTCGACCAGGTCCGTCAGCTCTTCGTCTTCAACCGCGTCGCACTTGTTCAGAAACACCACGATGCAGGGCACGCCCACCTGGCGAGCCAGCAGAACGTGTTCCTTGGTCTGGGGCATCGGGCCGTCGGTCGCTGCGACTACGAGAATCGCACCGTCCATCTGCGCTGCGCCGGTGATCATGTTCTTGATGTAGTCGGCGTGGCCCGGGCAGTCGACGTGCGCATAGTGCCGGTTCGGCGTCTCGTACTCCACGTGCGCCGTCGCGATCGTGATACCGCGCTCCCGCTCTTCCGGCGCGTTGTCGATCGAGTCAAACGAACGGAACGTGTTCTTCGGGTTGTGCTTCTGCAATACCTTCGTGATCGCCGCCGTCAACGTCGTCTTGCCGTGATCGATGTGACCAATCGTTCCCACGTTCACATGCGGCTTCGAACGATCAAACTTTTCCTTCGCCATGCTCGATTCCTTCCCTTATTTTCAGCCCATCGGAGCTCTGCCGCGGGCCTCAAAACCAAGTCTTCAGTTCTCAGTCGTCAGTTTTTCAGTTCTGACCAATTCAGCGGATTCACCACAATCGTGCTGAAAACTGATCACTGACAACTTGCTTCTCAGTAGTACGCGTACGCCTTCAAATACCTCTGCCGCAGATCCGCCGGCACCTTCTCCACCAGCCGAAGATAACGCTCGCGGGTCAATCCCTGGTCTGAAACCGGCAAACCCTTGTAGAGCGCAACCGCTTCCTTGCCTAGCAATCCGCGATTGAGAACGCTCTCAAAATCCCGAACCCGCAGCTTGTAGCGAATCACGCGATTGAGAAAGACCTCAACGTCGCTCGCTTTGAACGCCGCGTCGATCTGCGTATGGAGCTCCGCGTACTTCTTCTCGTCCTGAACCGAAATCGCTGCCTGCTCGAACATTCTCTGCTTCTGTCCTTTTTCCTTAACTGGAGCGGGAGACGGGACTCGAACCCGCGACCAACAGCTTGGAAGGCTGTGACTCTACCACTGAGTTACTCCCGCCTGAAACAGTTGTCAGTGGTCAGAAGTCAGTGATCAGTTTTCCTGCCGATGAAAGGCCGATTCACTCTTTGGGCTCAAGCCCCAACTGACCACTATTCACTGACTGCTGTTCACTGCATTTCTGGAGCTGATGACCAGGATTGAACTGGTGACCTCTCCCTTACCAAGGGAGTGCTCTACCAACTGAGCTACATCAGCTCTACAACAAACTACCGGGCCGAACTTACTGCCCTTCGCGGCGGATCTTCTCCGCCTTCATCGCCACCACGGTACGCAAAGCCAAGCCACCGATGATGAGCAGTGGAAGCAACCTCAGCTCCACCAACCTTCCCCCAATTGGAATCTTTCCATCAAGGGTAAACCAACTCAGCACTGCCAGAATCGCGTACAGAACCAGCGCCACTCTGTACTTCCGGTCAAGCTCCGGGCCCGACCGCTTCAAACCTTCGCGCCCTGAACCCGCGTCGACCACCGCACCCGGTTCTTCGCGCATTTCAATACCTCAAATCGTGGTGCACAGGGGAGGATTCGAACCTCCGTAACTCGAATGAGTGGCAGATTTACAGTCTGCTGCCATTAACCGCTCGGCCACCTGTGCCCAACCCACCGGGATCTGGGTGCCCCATCCAAGCTGCGCCGTTTGCAGCTTGAGTGGGAGACCAAATCTCCCGGCCAAACAATCCTTTGCTATCCCGCTTCCGCACATCACGACCTTACCGGAAAACCTCCGGCTTGTCGGAGCATGCACCTCAGTGGGATCACCGCAGAGGACAGGTCCGGCCTTGCATCCATCGCCGGTCCTAAAACTTGCTGCCGCCCGTCGCCCGGGTCTGTCTCTAAGTGGAGCTGGCGAAGGGATTTGAACCCCCGACCCTCTGATTACAAATCAGATGCTCTACCAGCTGAGCTACGCCAGCCCGACCACAACAAAGACATTGCCGGGAAAAACCGGGAAATCCGCGGACACACTCCGGCTCCGCGCATAACACGGCACAGTTTCTAAGGTTAGCACACCAGAAACAGCGGAGCAAACCGCCGCCAGAACTAGTTTAGCGCGCTTTTCTAAGAGCCCAAAACCAGGACCTCAATATCAACCTGAGAACGCAAAACCGCTGTCAAAGATGTCGTAATCAGAACGAAAAATCCAGCGATATGGATCAGGTGCGGGCCAAGCGCCTAGTGAAAAGAAATGCTTACCAGTTCTTGCACAAATATCTATTAAGTAATATGGCCTTCAAGAACGCAGCTTGATTACATGCCACATTGAGAGGATCATTGGGTTGCCATTCCAAATCAATTTGTTTTTGCCGTGAGATGGCACGGAGGATACTCCATGCGCAGAAATGTGCTTTTTGTCTTGCTACTGTCGTTATCTCCTGTGCTCCTTGCGCAGGCAGTATTTACAAATTGACCCAGTGATCAAAATGGCGAAGGCTGGTCTCTCTGATGAGCTGATTGTCACGACAATTAGTGCGTCTCAAGGGCACTTTGACATCTCTGCGGAAGGGCTTATTTCGCTGAAAGCCGGAGGCGTCAGTGACAAGGTTGTTTCTGCCATTCTCCTTAAAACCTCGGCACCCGCGATGCCAGCAACTGCATCCCCCGCCGCTGGCCAAGGTTCTATCGAACGAAGCATTAATGACTCTCCGACAGCCGGAGCGGGTCCATCGCCCACAACACCGACAGAGCCTTCGGACGCCGGAACCTCGTCGGGTTCAGCCCGGATCGCTCCGGGAGCTCGTGTCGTGATAGCTCCTATGGGCGGATTCGAGACTTACTTCGCTGCGGCGGTCCGTGAAAAGAAAGTGCCTGTCACACTTACGCTCGAAAAGGCCTCGGCGCAATATTTTGTCGTCTCGACCAATACCGAATGGCAAGGATTCGTGTACGGCTCCGGCGGGGCAGCAAGCTGGAACAGAGCGGGCGGAAGCGCCGCTTACGGTGCGGCTGCTAGTTCTACTCGAGGACTTGAAGCAAGCATCATGCTGATAGAGGCCAAGTCGAAGGATGTAATTTGGGCGTACGAGGTCCACAAAAATAGTCATGGAGCCTTAGTCTTTGGAACCTTTGGGGCTCGTGGACAGCAATCAATCGCTGAAGCTTGTGCGAAACATTTGAAAGAGTACATCGAAAAAGGAAAATAGACTCATCTTGACCGCTCGTACACGGCGCAGCTTCGGCTGCGCCGCTGTTTTCTCCGCATGCACCGGTCGTCACATCGCCCGGATGAATCCGCTTGCTACCGACCGCCCTGTCGCGGGATCATTCGATTGTTCCCACAGATGATTTGCGTCGTCTCCCGACGAGGTGTGGTTTTATGCGTAATGGTATTTTGACCTTCGCGCTGCTGCTGTTTTGCGCTGCTGGGTTTGCTCAGGAATCACTGAACAACGAATCCATCGTCAAGCTGGTGAAGGCCGGGCTGTCGGAGGATCTGATCGTCACCACCATCAACTCGTCACCGGGCAAGTTCGACACCTCGGTAAATGGACTGATCGCCTTGAAGAAGGCGGGAGCCAGCGACAAAGTGATGGCCGCCGTGGTGCTGAAAGCCTCGGGCATTTCGCAGAGCGCTCCCGTACCCGCGAATCCCAGCCCCGCCGAAAGCCCATCGGGTGGAGCAGTGCACGCGCCCGGTGCCCTTCCCAACGGCGTCGACAGCATTGGGGTCTACTACCTGGGGAAGGACGGCATCACCTGGCAGGAGGTCGCCGCGGAAGTCGTGAACTTCAAAACCGGAGGCGCACTCAAACATTACGCGAGCGCAGGCGTCCTGAAGGGCGAGATGACGGGCATCATCGGCGGCAACCACAGTTCCCTGTCTCTCAAAACGCCGGCCTCCTTCATCCTTTACGTTCCCGAAGGCCGCGCTGCGGGCGAATATCAGCTTCTGCGACTGCACGCGAACGCCGACAGCCGCGAGTTTCGCGCTGCCAATGGCGGCATTGTGCATGATGCCGGTGGCGCCCTGCGCGACGTGACAGATTTCACCGCCAAGAAAATCGCACCGCGCGTGTATCTCATCGAGCTCGGCGAAGATGTAGACAGAGGCGAGTACGGCTTTCTGCCCCCTTCAGATGCTCCGATTGGCAACAGCATCCCGACCGCAAGCAAGGTCTACAGCTTCACCCTGGCGCACTAGGGTCTCCCGCGACTCTTGAGACGCAACGCACCAGCTTCGCAGCCGGCACACGGCCCAGTCCGATATCCTGTAGAGGGCGACCTCTCGGAGGCTCCCCTCGTACATGCACAAACGCACGCGCAGAACGCTGTTGGTGGTTGCCGGAGTGGTGCTATTGCTGGCTCTCGCGATCTTTCTGCGATCCAAGGCGCCGCCTGAGGCCGCCCGCCTGCTGCCCGAGTCCGACGGCATCCTGTACGTCAACCTCAAGCCGATTCGCGCGTTTCTGCACAAGGATCTGAAACCGCCCCAGCGCGTCCCCGAATACCAGCAGTTCGTCGACGCCACCGGTATCGACTGGGAGCGCGACCTGGACTCCGCCGCCATTGCCCTGCACCGGATGCCCGATCCCAACGGCCCCAATGGTCCGGTGGCCTACTCCATGGTGCTCACCGGCAAGCTGACCGGCAAGCGCTTGAACACCTGGCTCGACGCGCATACGACCAGCCGCGAGGTCTACGCCGGTCACACCATCTACAGCGTTCCCTCTGAGAATCGAACCGTCCGCGTTGTCCAGGTCGGCTACGACATGCTCGCCGTCTCCAACACCCCAACGGCCGAGCAGATCCACTCCATCGTCGACCGTCATCGCACCGCGGCTCTGCCCTTTGCCGGTTCTACCTTGCTTTCGCGCCACTATCAGGACGTGCCTCTGCTCTCGGTCGCCTGGGGGGTCGGCCAGATCGGCCTGCCATTCTCTGAGAGCGGCTCAATCAAGGTGCTCGGTCTCTCCCTGCCGCTCCAGGCAGACTCCACCATCATTGCCAGCATCACCCCCGGCCTGCCGCTGGCCAACGCTGTCCGTCTCCGCGTGGAAGAGATCGCCCCGGACGAAGACAAGGCAGCCAGCCAGGCCGCTGCCCTGGCCACCATCGTGACCCTGGCTCGCGGAATCACCACCCAACTCGCCGACAATGCCGCCAACGATGCGCTCCGAGAGCTGCTGAAAACCGCCGAAATCACGCAGAAACGCAATCGCGTGATTGCCACCGCCAACCTCTCACCGGCATTCTTCAGTCAAATTACGAACGGTGAAAATTCTTCGGCAACCCCAGTAACACCCCCCACTCAAAGCGCGTCTAAATAATTACCGGGCTTCCCCGGCTGCGTCGTGCATCATAGAGTTGTGTTGTTAAGGCCGCCATAGGTTCTCTCTTCCTGGGTTGGAGATGGAGCTGAGTAGGCGGCCTTCTCGTTACCTGCCCCAATTTTTCTGGACTCCTGTAGCTCCCCTCCCGCATCTTGTTCAGTAGAAACTTGTCTGCGTCTTCATTCGAGAGAGGGCCTATGGTTCGCTTCCTCAGAACGCAAGCTCTGATTTGCACTGTCTTCTGCCTGGTATCGCTGGCTGTAGCATTTGCTAAAAAATCCTCGCAAACCACCCAATCTTCATCGACCAGCGTTCTTACAGGCCAGGCAGCTTTTACAGACGCTGCCCACGAGTCACCGGGAATCCGCCGCCACATCACTGTGTCCGATCTGCCAGGACCAGCACCGGACCAGTCCGTCGACAACGGGCCAAGCATGATCCCACGTCCGGCAAACGCCTGGCCGATCGCGCCCAGGGGATTCAAAGTCGAGCTCTATGCCACTGGTCTCGACAATCCGCGCCTCCTCCGCGTCGCTCCCAACGGCGATCTCTTTCTGGCAGAGAGCCAGACCGGCAAGATCAGGGTCTTTCGCGGCGTCACCCCCGACGGCAAGCCGCAACAGACCTCAGTTTTCGCTGAGGGACTGCGCCAGCCTTTCGGCATCGCGTTCTATCCCTCGGGCCCCGATCCGAAGTACGTCTACATTGGCGACACCGACGGCATCGTGCGTTTTGCTTATCAAAATGGCGATCTAAAGGCTCGTGGAGCCGCAGAGGATCTCGCCGAGCTGCCCGGTGGCGGACGCTTGCGCGGCGGCGGCCACTGGACGCGCGACCTGGTCTTCTCCAAGGACGGCACCAAGCTCTTCGCTTCGGTCGGCTCGCACTCCAACGTCGACGACAGCGACACGCATCCCGAGGAGTACCATCGCGCCGACGTCCTCGAGTTCACACCCGAAGGCAAGTTCGTCAAGATTTATGCGTGGGGAATCCGGAACTGCGTAGGCGAGGCCATCAACCCCATTACGGGTGAACTCTGGTGCTCCACCAACGAGCGTGACGGCCTGGGCAATAACCTCGTACCCGACTACGTCACTCATGTGCAGGAGGGCGGGTTCTACGGCTGGCCCTGGTGGTACATGGGTGGCCACCAGGATCCGCGCCACGAGGGCAAGCATCCCGAACTGCAGTCGAAAGTCATCACTCCCGACATCATCGTCAACCCGCACTTTGCTTCGCTGGAAATGATCTTCTACCAGGGCTCGCAGTTCCCCGCCGAATTCAAGGGTGATGGCTTCGCCTGCGAACACGGCTCGTGGAATCGCGCTCAGCGCAGCGGCTACGAAGTCATTCGCCTGCCGATGAAGGACGGCCACGCCACCGGCGAGTACGAAGACTTCCTCACCGGTTTCACTCAAGGTGATGGCCAGGTCTGGGGACGCCCCGTCGGCATAGCCGAGGCCAAAGATGGCTCCCTCTTCATCTCCGACGACGGCTCAAGATCCATCTGGCACGTCATCTACACGGGCAAATAAGTCGTTATGAGTGGGCATCGCAGTCTTGCGGTCTCCATCCCGGCGACTTAACGCTGCTCAAACAGTTGATCGTGCACCAATTCACAGAGCTTCATGGTTAGAGGATCGCTCAATCGGTAATAAACGAACTGGGCGTCTTTCTGACGCACGATGATCCCGGCCGACGCCAGCAATGACAAGTGCTTGGAAATGTTCGACTGGGTGGCGCCCGTAGCCGTTACAATTTCGCCCACAGTGAGCGGCTTCACACAAACCAGCTGCATGATCTTGAGGCGCATGGGTTCGCCCAGAATGCGAAATTGCTGCGCGACGCGGTCCAGTTCGCCATCGGTGAGCGTTCGGTTCTTTCTCGCGTTTGACATATTCCTCTATGGTGATATGATCATATACGAATATGAATGAGATTTCAACCAGATCGATTGCGCCGGCCCAGCTTTGCCTTCTTCTGGCATCAGGTAAACCTGTCGAGTTACTCGATGTTCGCACACCGCCAGAATTTATCAACGCTCACGTCCCCCGGCGCAAGACTCATCCCGTTGGACGACCTGAACGTTGAGACCCATTTTAAGGATCATGATCCGGGACAACCCATCTACGTCCTCTGCCAAGCGGGTGCACGTGCGCAAAAGGCAATTGAGCGATTCGAGAGCAGTGGCTGCTTCGATGGCGTTCTGGTGGAAGGCGGCACCCAGGCTTGGATCGAAGCCGGGCTCCCCCTCAATCGCGGCACAAGCAATGTCCTTCCCATCATGCGACAGGTTCAGATCGTCGTCGGAACGCTGTCGGCCATGGGCGCCGCACTGGCCCTGTTTGTCAGTCGTTGGTTCGCTGTCGTGCCGCTGTTGCTCGGCAGCGGACTCCTCTTCGCCGGTATTACCGGCACCTGCGGAATGGCAATCCTGCTCGCGCGAATGCCATGGAACCGTACTCAGTCGCAATGTCTCGAGTCTTGCAGCACCGGTGAAAGACCATGAAAACAGCTAGAAAAATCATCATCGTCGGCGGCGTGGCCGGCGGGGCGTCGGCCGCCGCAAGGGCCCGCCGGGTAGACGAAGCGGCCGAGATTCACATCTTTGAACGTGGACCTTTTATTTCCTTCGCTAATTGTGGATTGCCCTACTTCATTGGTGGGGAAATTCAGGATCGGGCCAAACTGCTCATTATGACACCGGAGAAGATGTGGACCCGCTCGCGCGTGCGTGCGCACGTGAACCACGAAGTCCTCTCCATCAACCGGTCGGCAAAAACCATTAAGGTGAAGGGGCCCGATGGCGCGGAAGAGGATGTGGCGTACGACAAGCTCATCCTTAGTCAGGGCGCCAAGCCGATCGTTCCTCCGATTCCGGGCGCCGACCTTCCCAACGTGTTCACGTTGCGTGACGTCCCGGACATGGATCGGATCGTTGCATTTATCGAAACCAGTCGACCGAAATCAGCTGCCGTGGTTGGCGGAGGGTTCATCGGTCTGGAGATGGCGGAAGCCTTTCACCGTCGCGGCATCGACGTAACGATTATCGAGAAATTCCCGCACATTCTGCCCTTGCTTGACGATGACATGGCGAAACATCTGCAGAATCAGATCGCCGGTCAAAGTCTTGAGCTAAAAACCTCCGCTGAGGCGAGGGTACTAACGGCCCAGGGAATCGAGTTAGCCGATGGAAGCTTTGTTCCTGCGGAACTGATCCTCCTCAGTGTTGGCGTAAAGGCCGAGATTGGACTGGCAAAAGAAGCCAGAATCGAAATCGGAATCACCGGAGGAGTCAAAACCAACGCACACATGGAGTCCTCCGATCCCGACATCTACGCCGTAGGTGATGCAGCGGAGACAGCACATGCGTTGACCGGTACGCGAACGCGTATTCCGCTAGCTGGTCCTGCCAACCGCCAGGGCCGCATCGCGGGGGCAAACGCAGCGGGCGGGAACTTCAGATATCCCGGCGCCCTTGGCACTTCAATCGTGCGCATCCTGCACATGGCAGCGGCCACAACCGGCCTGACCAGTTCACAGGCTTCCAAAGCCGGGCTCAGCTTCTTTACCAGCGTGACCCGCGATAACAGCCACGCCAGTTATTATCCGAACTCAAAGCCAACCATGATCAAAATCATCGCCGAAGAAGGCACGGGTCGCGTCCTGGGAGCGCAAATTATCGGTGAAGATGGCATAGATAAGCGCATCGACGTGCTCTCCACGGCAATCACCGGCAGGATGACAGTCTTCGATCTCGAGAACCTCGATCTCGCGTATTCCCCTCCCTTCGGCTCCGCCAATGATCCGATAAACGTGGCAGGATTTGTAGGGGATCACATCGTTCGCAGTGACGTCACCACCATCTCCCCCGAGGAGTGGAAGCCAAATGGAGAATTCGTTCTCGATGTTCGCGACAGGTGCGAAATCACTCAGCTTGGCGGGTTGCCGAACGCCGTGAACATTCCACTCGATGAACTTCGCGATCATCTCAACGAATTGCCGAGAGATCGGAAGATTATGGTTTACTGCCAGAAAGGCCAGCGCGGCTACCTTGCAGCGTGCGCCCTGAAGGGACACGGTTTCGAGAACGTGGTCAATCTGCGTGGAGGGTTCGCGCAAGCACAGCTTCACGGCTTCTGAGCGATCTTTGTTCCAAATCGAGAAGACTGGGAAAAAACCGGCAACCTATTGCTTGTGCTTCAATGCAGCCTGGGTTTCCCGAGCGTGCCCTTTCCAAAACTCCCATCAATGCAACCCGCCCTAGTTGGCGGCGGTTCCGTCCGACCAAGTTCCTACTGGAACCATAAAAATAGTCATCCGGCCCAGGGTGTCCGGAGCCGCGAAAATCGGCGAATCCCGCAGGTTTGCACCCCACGTTGTCGGGTCCGAGAGCGGGACGAAAAACATCAGGTGCGGGTGCCAGTGCCCGTCGCGGTCGCTCAGGCGCCCTTGCTTCGACATCATGTAGCACATCGCGCCAGGCTCCTGCGACGGCAATTCCTTCTTGTCGAGCGCGGCCTTGATCTTCTCGGCCATCTGGTCTTTGGATTGTCCCGCCAGGACTGACCTGGTCTTCATGATTACCTGGGGAATTTCGGATCGCACCGCGGCAGGATTGAAGCAGATCGGAGACCGCACCTTAGGATTCCAGAATTCCGGGTCATCTTTTCCAGCGGTCCATGATCGCAGCACCATGCACACGAAACCGTTCTTGCCTTTGACGGCTGTTTCGTAGTCATGGCGCCCGAGGACCATAACCTCGGCATCCTCTGAGATGGATGCGGGGGCGGCACTCCGTGCGAGTGTGATCTCAGCGTCCCGCTCCATCAGATATTGATCGAGCGGGGCCATGCTCGGATACAGCGTTTTCGTCTCCTGTGCATGCATCGGCATCACCGCAAGCAGTGCCGCCAGCAAAGCGAAACACGAGATCGACCTGAGAACCCTCTGCTTCATTTGATTTCTCCTGGATCCCAAAAAATGCGGCGTTCTGGAAGCGTCGTCCCGCGCGGGCCGCTCAATACGTTGATATCAATATAATCACCCGAGATCTAGATGCAAAGCTGAATTTTTGACGGCTACTTCTTCAGCCCGAGCGCTTCCACAACTGCGGGATCGACCTTTGCCGGCTGCCCGTCCTCTTTCCACACCACTCCGAAGCCGCCGCGGTAGTCCCACATGGTCCAGCCGATGCCGTCCGCTTCAAGGGCGGTGCGTACATCGCGAATCCAGTTCATCCGCGAGGCAGGATCCGTAACGCGGCGGTAGGCACCGAATTCATTGCAGATGAGCGGAACATTATGTTCCTTGCCCCACGCAGCAGCCGCATCGATCTGCAGGCGAACGCGGTGCGCATCCCAATGGTCGAGCCAGTAGTGCTCCAGCGCGTAGCGATTCGCCGCATCGGGAACCTCCGCCAGCGACTTCTGCATGCTGTCTTCGCTCGCGGGATAAGGAATGTCGTGGGTGTAGATCCACCATGTGCTGCCCCAGCCTGCGCCCTGGTGCGTGAACTCGTGTGGCTCGTAGAAATGGAAGTTGTAGATCACATTTCCGTCGGGCAGCAGGCTGCTGCGTCAGCAGGTCGGCGATGGAGGACCAGTTCGGCCCGGTGGCGATGATGGTGTTCTTCGGTGCAACTTCGCGAATGGCCGCCGCCGCGCGCGCCTGCACACCGGCCCAGCGATACGGATCGTGCTCTTCCGGCTCGTTCATGATTTCGTAGAAAATCAGATCGGGATCGCGATCCGCATAATGCGCGGCCAATTTGCTCCACAGCATCACGAACCGATCGACGCCGTCGCCGGTGGAACTGACGCGCTTCTTGTAATCGCTCTCCGGGTGAATGTCGATCTGCACAGCCATTCCTTTAGCCAGCATCTGATCGACGGCATGATCGAGACGGCCGATGAAGTTCGAATCGTCCTTGCCGAAGAAGCTTCGCGTTAGTGGGGCAGCATCGATGCTGACGCGGACGTTGTCGAAGCCGAGCTGTGCCATGAGTGCGATGTCGGCATCATCGGTGTAGCTGTTGGTTTGTTGAGCCGAGTAGTTACTCGTTTGTGCGAACCACTCCGACGCATTGATGCCGTGACGCAGGTGCTGCGCACGGGCAAACGCGATCTTCACTTCTGCGGCACGATCTTGAGCGAATAAGGGTACGAATGCAGAGGACATAACAAAGAACAAGGCAAACACAAAACGAGAACGCAAGGCCAAGGTTCATCTCCATGGTGAAAGGTAAAAACTTAACAGGTAAGAATATACGTCCGGATCGTTCTTGCATGTCAGCGCAAAGCGGGCACAAAACAAGAGCGGCTCCCAATGGGAACCGCTCTCGAGTCAGGAATCGATATTGCTACTTGCTTGCGATGTTCGCAGAAGTGCCGTTGGTGATGGCTTGCTCGTACGTAGTGCGCAGATACTTGTGCGGATTGACGGGAACCTTGTGGATGCGCACTTCATAGTGCAGATGCGGTCCGGTGGCACGGCCGGATTGGCCGACGTATCCGATGACTTGTCCGCGCAGCACGTGCTGACCGGGCACAACGGCAACCGCTGAGAGATGCCCGTAGAGGGTGATGAGATCGTGGCCGTGATCAAGCACTACCTGGCGGCCGTATCCGGCGCCCATGTTCTCACCGGTCACGTCGCCGTCGCCGGCAGCCCGCACGGGAGTTCCGTAGGAGGCCTCGATGTCGATGCCCGGATGGAACGCGCCTTCTCCGTTGATCGGGTCTTCCCGCTCGCCAAAGCTCGATCCAATGCGGCCTTCGACAGGCCAGATGGAGGGAGCATCCGCAAACTGCGTCCAATCACCAGCGAAGCCCGGGGCAAGTCCGCCCTCGAGAGCACGGGTCAAGCGGCCCGACATGGCCTGGTCACGGAGCGCGTAAAACTGCTCGAAGGTCATCTTCACGTCCTGCGCATTGACGTCGTCCTTCGCTGCCAGGGTTACGGGTGTAGGCGCCGCTGCAGCGACGGCAGCAGATTTTGCGGGAATAACTTTGTGCTGGCGCAATCCGTAAAGAGCGGTCACTTCGCTGGCAAGCGCTCCAAGAGAAGCTACTTGCACATCGCGATCGTGAGCGACCTGCGCAAGCTGCTTGAAGTCCTTGCGCAGATTCTGATTGTCTTGTCTGACTTGGTTGAAACGCTCGGTCTTGAGCAGCATGCGCGTGTAAGAGCCGGCCAAACCAACGATCGTGAATGTTCCCACCAATGCGGCAGCAACAAATCCATACACATATTGCAGAGGAAGCGGAATCTTCCTCACCCGGCCATCTTCGTCTCTGGCAACAAAAAGAATGTAATAGCGTTTTCGCAGCATGGTCCTGCCTTCACATCAACGAATCTGCAAGGTGCTACTCGCCGCGTAGCCAGTCAACAACAATCACACAGTTGCTGGGGAGCCCGCTTGTTACTCCGCACACTTCCTAATCGAGGGCCTAATGGTTGAACGTTCGTACAGGCTAGCAGCCGTTACCACGAGGGGTCAATAAATTGAGACGGAAAAACCGGCTCCAAATCGATTTAGGTCCAACTCCAGACTGGCCATAAGTAACGAACTATTCCGCACCGTTCGGCGGCTTGCCCTATTCTCAATAAGATGCGCACCAAGCGAAGTGAGTCGACACCGAAGGGCAACCAGGGCGAACTGGCCCTGATCGAGCGTATTCGCCGACGGACGGCTCGATCGGCAGGCATAGGGCTGGAGCTGGGTATCGGCGACGATTGCGCGCTTTTGCGGGTGAAACAGGGCGAAAGGCTGGCAATAACTACTGATTTATCGATAGCTGGAAGGCATTTTCGCCTGGATTGGCATCCGCCGGAAGCTGTAGGCCACCGCACCCTTGCGCGGGGACTCAGCGATCTGGCAGCCATGGGAGCACGGCCGCTAGCAGCCTTTCTTTCCATCGGCTTACCTCGCGAGATAACAGTTGGCCGAGGACGGAGTCGAGCCTGGGTTGACCGCTTCTTCGACGGCTTTCTCGATCTGGCCGGCAGATACAAAACGCCGCTTGCCGGAGGTGACCTGGCGGAATCGTCGGTGGTGGTTGCGGACATTGTGCTGGTGGGCGCAGTTCCACGCGGAAAGGCGCTGTTGCGCTCGGGCGCACGGCCGGGGGACCTGCTTTTCGTGACCGGTGCTCTTGGCGGAGCAGCCGCAGGGTTGGAGAAGCTTAAAAAGCTCCCAGGTCGATTGGGGGCGGGCATCAGGCATACCAAAGAAGCACTGCTAACACATCATCTGTGGCCTGAGCCGCGAATCGCGCAGGGACTATGGTTGCGTCGCAGAGAAGCCGCGACCGCGGGCATCGATTTGAGCGATGGCCTGTCCACTGACCTCGATCACCTCTGCCAGGAGTCCGGGGTCTCCGCGGAGATCGATGCGGAAGCAATACCGATTCACGCCGGCGCTATGCTCGACCAGGCTCTGCATGGGGGCGAAGACTACGAATTGCTCTTCGCTGCTCGTCCGAACGCTGCGATACCGCGCAGCATTGCCGGAATTTCCGTGACGAAGATTGGAAGAATCGTAAAGAACTGTATGGGGCAGCCCAGAGTCGTCGTGCACACTCGTTCGGGACGGCAGCCGCTGGAACGCCGCGGTTGGGAGCACTTCTCCTGAGAGGTTATTTCGGACTGCACGAGTCTTGTTTAATCACTAACCTTGTTTGAGATGGCGGATTATGATCGAGAGTGATATGGAGAGCGGAACGATACGCGTGCGCTTTGCGCCTTCCCCTACCGGCCTTCTGCACGTCGGAAACGCGCGGACAGCCCTGTTTAACTGGATGTACGCCAAACGGACGGGAGGCAAGTTCATCCTGCGCATCGAGGACACGGACCTTGATCGCGCGAAGTCGAGCTATGAGAAACAGCTGATCGACGATCTTGTCTGGCTCGGCCTGACCTGGGACGAAGGTCCGACCGAGAACGATTTCGGAGAGAAGGGCGAACTGGGTCCGTATCGCCAATCGAAGCGTTTCGACCTCTATGCTTCGCATACCGCGCAGTTGCTGGCGGAGGGCAAAGCTTACCGTTGTTTTTGCACGCCTGAGGAGCTGGAAGAGGAACGCAGGCAGGCCATCGCTCAGCATCGGCCCCAAATCTACAGCGGAAAGTGCCGCAACTTGACCAAGCCGGAGATCAAGGAGAGTCTGCTGAGAGGCAAGACCTACGCGGTGCGCCTGAAGATACCGGACAACTCGATACGCTTCCACGATATTGTGCGGGGCGACCTGGAGTTTGCCGCGGAAAGCATAAGCGATCCGATCCTTGTACGTTCAGCCCAGGGCGGGACTTCAGGAATGAATCCTGGAGTGCCTGTCTACAACTACGTTGTCACCATCGACGACGCTTTGATGGGGATCACGCACGTGATTCGCGGCGAGGATCACATCGCGAATACGCCGAAGCAAGTGGCCATCTACGAGGCATTTGGTTGGAAGGTGCCCGAGTTTGTACATCTCTCCACCATTCTCGGTCAGGATCGCGAGCGGCTCTCGAAACGTCACGGCGCCACCTCGATGTCAGGTTTCCGCGAGATGGGCTATCTTCCCGAGGCATTGGTGAATTATCTGGCGCTGCTGGGCTTGGGCGTCGAAGACGAAAAGACCGATACCTATACTCCCGACCAGCTCGTAGAGGCTTTTTCGCTGGAGCGGATTACGCCTGGTCCCGCAATCTTCGACTTTGAAAAGCTGAATTGCCTGAACCGGCACTACATGAAACTTTCATCCCCGGCGCGACTTGCCGCATTGTGCTGGGATTACTTCGGTGGATTGTTACCAGAAAAGGAAGAGGCCCCTGACGCAGTGCTCGTATGGTTCTTCCAGGTGATCGCTCTTTTTGTTCCATCGATCAGCCACCTTGACGAGATACCTGCAAAGGTCGCGTTCATTTTCCATATGAACCCCGAGCTCGCGCGCGTCGAGCCGGAGAACGCCGCTGTTTTGGCGGTGGATTCGGCGCACGTCGTGCTGACGGAGTTGGCGAACCGCGTCCGCGAGCACGCTGGCCCCGTGGCGGCATCGGACTTTTCAAAATGGATGGACGAGGTGAAACAAGTTGCCGGCGTCCAAGACGACGAGCTCTGCAAACCTGTCCGAATTGCCCTCACTGGCACACACTCCGGACCTGACTTCGACAAATTCATCCCGCTGATCGAGCAAGGAGTGGAGCTGAACCTTGGTGTCCCCAGTGTGCGGCAGCGGCTCGACGCGTTTGTGGGGATTTGATTTTTGGTGAATCCACTGTTCGACTTCACTTTTCCCCACAAATGGCAGGCGGAGATTCTTCCCGCACGGCCCGCAATCTTGCCTGCCCGGCACCTCGTGTATCCGCGTCAAGCGGAGGAGATCGAGCGCGGCGCACTCGAGGTGCTGGCGCGAACCGATGAACCGGACGCCTCGCCGTTTCTTGCAACGTGCGCGTTGGGATTTCGGGATCCGGTGGTTCCAACAGGAATCTGGTCTACTCCAAATCCGCATGAGATGTGCGCGGTCGCCGGCGGATACGCATACATCATCGATACAGCGGCGCCCCAACATTTCACCATGCTGCCGTATCGACCAGTTCTACAAGTGCGTTCTGTGCCAGCGCAAGAGCTACTCCTTTTCGTTGGTCATCGCGCGATCCTCGCATGGGGTGCGAATGGCAAGGTGTGGGAGACGGCGAAGCTGTCGGATGAAGGCGTGACCATCAGCGGTTTGGAAGGCGGGCTGCTGCGCGGTCTGGGCTGGAACATGATGACCGACAAAGAGACGCCTTTCGCACTCGATTTGCAGAGTGGTAGTTTGATCACAAGCAGGGACGCCTAGCTCTGCAAGTCTTCGCCAAGAAGTTTGAGTAGATCCGGCGGCTTATGGCTGTCTACGACATAGGTGGCCTCAGGCCAGAAGTCTTCTGCAAAAGGACTGGCAAGGATAATCGCCTTGCCGGGACAGTGCGCTTTCACTTCTGCGAGCAGTGTCGGTCTCTTCGAGAGCTGAGCGGCATGCACCAGGATCGCGTCGACATTTGGAAAACGCTTCAACAAGTCAATTCCGTCTTCAGCGTTGTAAGCAGTTAATACATTGTGCTTGACGGTCTCAACCACGAGCTTGCGAGCGGAAAGTCCTTCCGGTTGTTCTTCCTCGATCATCAATATGACAAGCGATCTCACGTAGCTCCCCGTTCACGTGCCTTTCAGCTGAGTAGTTGGATACGAAATGACCTCAAAAGGGCTACTCGATTGTGGTAAAAGCAATCAGATCGCTAGGAGCATTCTTGCCGGCACGACGCGCTGCGCCCATTGATGCGAATCGATTCGTACCCTGCATACACGCCCCCAAACACGGAATCCCAACTCGCTGTCAGCGCATAACTTCGCGCGGCGTGGCGCATTTCAGAGTGCAAGGTTGGAGTGCTGAGGACACAACCGATCGCGGAAGAAAATTCCCCATTCGGTGCGATCCGCCCAGTGATCCCGTCGCGAACGATGCTGCACGGGCCTCCGTGAGGCGTCACTATCGCGGGAACGCCGCTCGACAGTGCCTCGAGAACGACATTTCCAAAGGTGTCGGTCTGCGAAGGGAAAACAAAGAGATCCATATTTGCGTAGGCCGCTGCCAGCGCTTCGCCCTTCAGAACACCGGTAAACTCCGCGCGTGGCAAATGCTCGCGCAACCATGCTTCCTCGGCTCCGTGGCCGACAATCAGAAATCGGAAGTGCCGATGTCCCGCACACTCCAGCTCTCGTTGCACCTGCGCGAGCAGCGCGACATTCTTTTCGATCGAGAGTCGCCCAACGTAGCCAAGGACAAAATCGCGATCGTCATCTTGTCTGGTGCGCTTCTCCGGGTGGAACAACACCGAATCTACGCCGCGAGGCATCAGGTTGCAGGGACGCTTCGTCGCACCCTCAAGGATCCCGCAAAGTTCGGGATTCGGCGCGAAAAGAAGGTTCGCGCAGGAATAGAAGGTCGATGCCACGGCCAGGGTTAGATCCTCGATTGTCTGGCCTGCCATTGCTGAATGTGGCTGTGGCAAAAGTCGCAACAGCCGATCGCATCTGCGCTCCAGATACTCATGCACATTGGTATGCCAACTTGCGGCAAGCGGCACACCGTAATGACGCGCAATGGCTGCGCCGAGAATCCCGAGTTCGCTGGGCCCGGTGATATGTATGAGGTCCGGCTTGAATCGCTCGACGACTTCATCGATCACGGGTAAATGGCGCAGATATGCAGGATCGAATCTTAGATCTTTCTCTAGTGCGAACGAAAAAAAACTTCGCGGGAGTTCCAGAGTCCAGAGGTTGCCGGTTTCTTCGAGTTCCTTGAGCCGTTGGCCGGCACGCACGCAAAGGAAAGGCAGATCATGCCGGCGCGCAAAAGCTTCAAAGTGGCGGCTGGTGTGGGCGACGCCGTTTATTTCGTGAAAGGAATCCGGAAAATAAGCAACTCTCGGCGGTCGTTCGTTCATGGATGCGGGCTCAGCTTCAACCCTCCTGCTCGCCAAGCGCAAGACGCCTCTGACCCTCGTCGCTCCAGGCGATCCGCAGACCACCTGATACTGGTCCGTTGCCCAGCATCTGCACGGCCTTGATGGTCCAGCCGATGGCAAGCGGCGCGCGGCCCTTCGGCCAAAGCTCTTTCAGCGACCGCACCACGCCGTTCGCGTCAGGATGATACGCGCGCTCGTCCCATGTCCGCGATCCCTGAGGAAACTCAGGATAATCACGGATCGCGTCGAGCGTCGATTGCAGCAGGCGATGCTTCCAGGGCTCGGCATATTGCGGCATGAAGAGTACGTTGCTCTGGCGCCCTCGGCGAATCTCGTGCACGAACTCGGTAAAGCTGGCGGCATTGCTCAGGTTGATGTTGGCGTTCGGTTCGACGCCGTGGCGATCACCGCCGCTGATCAGCAGCATGTTCCATTGTTGGGCAAGACGGCGCACGGCGCGATTCTCTTCCCAGTTGCGGAGACCGTTTAATTCAAGGGCGTGTAGCCAAGTGCCGTACTTTTGCAGAAATTCGTTCACCAAAAAACCGTGCTTCTCTTTTCCAATCGTGAAAAGATCCCACAAAGGATGGTTGAAGACGACCAGAACATTAGGCTCGTCGCTCAGCGCGGCCAGGATCTCTTTGAGCCGCGGTTCGCTTGGCGTGGCAGTGAATCCCGCCAGCGTACGCATCCATTGCTTGGCCTGGCTTGAGGGCAGATTGTGCACACCGAGATGAAAGTCCTGTACACCGCCGTAAGGCACGCTCCACTCGACTGACACCGGAATCCGTCGGGCGCTGGGAACTGTGCGGAGCAACATGGGCGCTTCGATAGTGTCATGGTCGGTGATGGAAACCATCGAGTGCAGTTCAAGCTTTTCAATCTGACCGCTCTCGAGATCAAATGCCAGCTTGGGAGTCATCGGAGGGGTCCAATAGCTCTTTGCGTAATCAACGCGTACGCCGTATTTCGCTTGAGCTCTGTTCTCCAGACGCGCTAGTAATGGACGGATTACAGCATATTCGCTGCCCAGATTCGCCAAAAAATCCAGGGTTTCCTTGGATTGGTTGGTATGGCTGTGCAGAGAGATCCCGGTGCGAAACCCCTGATGTGCTTTCTGGTCGCGCCACAGGTACGAAACGGTCGACGTGGCCATTTCTCCTCCTTATTCGCGATCTGACCCCGGATTGATGCAACTCCAGTATCGGATCGGCCCGTCAACGGGAGATTAAGGGGAGAACAATTGCACTTCAATTAGTGCACCGCATCAACAAAGTAACGGAGGATCGAGAAAGCCTTAAGAATATGACGAGCAACCGCTTGGTTGCAGATGGAAGAAATGCCATTTACTTTGTCTTCGCCATGTCCGGACCCAGAAAATCCTCAAAAGTCGATCCGTGCATGATCTCTTGAGGCGCCTGCGCGGCTGCGGCCTTAGCCTCGGGGATGAGGTAGTTTTCGGTCAGCCCATCGCGCAGAATTTCAAAAGCATCTTCCGGGGTATCGGCGTACTTGAACAGCTCGATATCCTTCGGCGAAATCGCGCCCGTATCGACCAGTGCATCGAGGTTGAAGACCCTCTTCCAGTAATCCGATCCGTAGACGACGACAGTGATTTTCTTGGCCAGCTTTTGCGTTTGTGCCAAGGTCAGGATCTCGAACATTTCGTCGAGCGTGCCGAATCCGCCGGGAAAGACGACCAGCGCCTTCGCCATATACGCAAACCACAGCTTGCGCATAAAGAAGTAGTGGAATTCGAAGTTAAGTGAGGGCGTGATGTAGGGATTGGGCGACTGCTCGAAAGGAAGACGAATGTTCATGCCGATGGTCTTGCCGCCGGCTTCATAGGCGCCGCGATTCGCGGCTTCCATGATGCCGGGGCCCCCGCCGGAGGTGACCACAAAGCGGTGGCGGCGCGAGGGAATCTTGGCGGCCCACCGGGTGAGCATCTGGGCCAGTCGCCGGGCATCTTCGTAGTAGCGTGCCATGGCGACTGCGGCCACAGCACGTTTGCGCTGCAGCTCTGAGGCTTTGCCAGCAGCGATATCGGGAACACTTGCCGGCTGTTCCTCGCTGGGAGCGGGATGGCGGGAACCGGTATTGTCGAGAAGTTCGAGAGCATGGTCGGCTTCTTCGCGTCCGCGAAAACGCGCAGAGCCGAAAAACACGACGGTATCCTGGATGCGCTCATGACGTAAACGCGCGAGCGGTTCCATGTACTCGGCGACGATGCGAATCAGGCGTCCATCTGGCCCATTCAGGAATCCCGGATTCTCGTACGCCAGCGGGGCGGTAGGGAGCGCCGGTGGCGCGCCATTGGGCGGTAGAGTAGCGGCCGGAACTGCGCTGGAAGAGGCGTCGTTGCCGGACGAATCGCTGTCCGCCAGTGCCTGTTGCAGATTTTCGCTTGCCTGATCCCTGTCGTTCGTTCCCTGTTCTTCCACGCTCATGCCGTTACTCATTTCGATGCCGGATGGCGTCTTGCACCGCGATCCAGATATTCAGCAAACCCAGTCCTGAGATGATGCCGCGCACCGCGCCGTTTGCTGCATAAATTGAGAGTGTCGGAAACTGCACAAAGAGCGGGTTCTGATCCCAAAAGAGCTGCGACCACGGAGCATAGCAAATGGCCAACCCGATATACATCCTCAATAGAACGCGCAAATAGAGTTCTGTGCGTACCAGCCAGTGGGGGATGCGCTGCTGGGGATGCCCGGCAGCTGGCTCCTGCCTGGCATTGGATTCCGGAGCGGAACTCATCAAGTTTCCTGGGACGGGAGCGGGGCTGGGGGGCATGCTGGGTGACATGAATTCCGGCTGGTTTGACATTCTGCGGGGCCTGTAAAGCTGCCCCCGAATTCCTGCCATTTCAACAGCTCAGGGACGCTGTATTCAAACGGTAACACAGCGGGACGGAAACGCCCGGGAGGGCGCCTTGGCGGGTGGGATGCTCGCGATTGCACGGAGCCGTGGACTGGGGTATTTTGTTCGTGTGCGTTGGTTTCGGAGCCTAGGGAGCCTGCCGTGAAACATGCTGCTGTATGTCTCGTCCTCCTGCTCAGTTCATTGACGTTAGCTGCGCAGAATGGTGCCAAGAACGAGGGGCAAGCCCCCGCCCAGGGGTTGGTCATTGTGAATTTGGGCGAGCTAGTGGGCAATGGCTGCCCGATCAGTATGCGCGCAAGCCAGGGCGTCTGGGACCATACCATCAGGGTTCGGCGAGGACAGCAGGAACGGACGTTTCAGCCATTTGGCCAGCGGCTATTTCTGACGTTGGGTGATTCTCACAAGGCCCCGATCATTGCTGCGACCGTGAAAGTGCACGGGCTGACGGGCAAGAATCACGTGCTTGAAACCACTGACTCCCCGAACGCGGACGGTGATGCGACGAGGATCATCAAAATCGCATTTGCTCCAAGCCAGAAGGGCGGCGTTACCGGCGATCTCTACGTACCGGGGTTCACCTCGGTGAGTTCGATCGAGCTCATTGAAGTTTCGTACGATGACGGCCGGGTGTGGAGAATCGGCGATTCCAGCGTCTGCCTCGTGACGCCGGACCCATTGATGTTGATCGCAAGCCACTGAAGCTTTAGGGAGCCGTGCTCGCCACTGGCTTGGGATGGGACGTGGTGCTGCCGTCTGTCATCCCCAAAGCCCAGCGGATCGCTTCAAAATACATCTTGCGAACGTCGGGATCCTGCCACGATTCGTCTGTGTGCCCCAGCGTCGAATAGAAGACGCGGCCCTTGCCGTACATCTTGCTCCAGGCCACGGCAAAGTCGTGGTCGGTGCGATGGATCCGAGGATTATTGCTGTAGTCCAGGCGACTCGGATCGAGGCTGAGAAGCACGTTGACCTTTTCGCGGGACCACGCCTTGGGCTGATAGATCTCGTCAAATTTCACGAATGACTTCGGAAAGTGCCGCACAGCTGGAAAATCCGGCGCTTCATTGATGATCGGCGCATTGAATGTCGACCATGGATGTTGATCGAACCATCCGCCGATCATCTCGCCATACTCCGGCCAGTTGTAGTTGGTATCGAGCGCAGCGTGGATGCCGACGAACCCCTTGCCGTCATCGTGGATAGACTCCATCATGTCGCGCTTCTGGTCGGCGTCCATGTCGAGCTCGCCGGTGGTGCTGGCAAAGACAATCAGGTCGAAGTAATTCAGGTTTTTCGCATTCCTACCCGGGTCTTTTTTTGTGAGCAACTCGGTATCAGTGCGCAGAGTGGCATCCCAAAGGCCACTTTCCTGGCCCATGTTGTAAATGGCGACCATGGCGGCGGAAACAGAATCGTGCTCAAAGCCCTTGGTCTGTCCGATCACCAACACGTGCTTGACATGCACCTGTTTGGCGTGGGGCGCAGGCGGAAGTGCACCCTGGCCAAATAATCGTGCCTGCACACCGCCAAAAATCAAAAACGCTGAGAAGGCAAGAAGGGACCGAAGCGAGCAGAGATGAACCAGGCGCACGAGAATTCCTCCGCAGGCAATTATCGGCGAACGAGCCGGCCCTGTGGGATTTACTCGTGTGCGCCGTGCTTTTTCAGCAGGTCCGCCCACTTGTGATCGTCCATCTTCATGGCATAGTCCAACGGGCGTTGCTGGCTCTGATCCTTGGCATTCACGTCTGCCCCGTGATCAACGAGAATCTGGATCATGCTGCCGTACTGCAACTGCAACGCAGCATCGAGAATCGTGCCGCCGTATGCGTCGGGCAAATTCACGTTGGCGCCCTTGTCGATGAGGAACTTCACATCATCCGGCTGATCGCGAAGCACGGCAAAATACAACGGCGTGGCTCCGCTGGAAGCCTGTGCGTTCACATCCGCGCCCTTGGCAATGAGCAGCTGCATGAGTTCCTTGTGCCGATTTGCGAAGAGACACAGATCCAGCGGCGTGTAGCCGTTCTTCATGTCCCTCACGTCCACGCCGTGCACGGTCAGCAGACTCACTGGATCCTTATGGTTATTCGATGAAAACACGGCCCAAAGATCACCGGGGATGAACGCGCCATAATTGTTCTTCGCGTTGACGTCTGCTCCGGCGTCGACGAGAACCTGGGCTACAGCCAACTGGCCGTGCAAGCAGGCGATGTGCAAAGGCGTGTCGCCGTTCTTGTCCCGATCGGCCACAAGCTTCGGATCAGCCTGAAGAAGAGCTTTGATCTTGTTCGCATCGCCCTTGCGCGCGGCATCGTGAATGGGCCCACAGTAGGCGGCTGTCGAGCTGGCCAGCAAAAACAGCAGAATCATGAACCCGGAACCTCTATTTGAGATAAAAGGGCGGACAAATGCATACGTTTTCATTGGTTCTCCACGACAAAGAAAATTGGCTTTGGAAATTTGAATCATTCTATCGGAGATGGCTCCGTGGTTGTGTCATCCCGGTTGGAGGGCGATGGCTTGAACTTTGTGCCTGATGGCAAGCAACTCCCGAACCCAGAAAACCCAAAGTAACGAGAGGTGGGTATTACTAAAGTCCTGCGAGAGGTTAACTTGGGTACCGAATCCACGGTACGATGTTGCGAAGGCGCAGAATCCCTTCCTCAGCAAGATGGAGCCAAGCCGTGAATGCTTCTCAAGAAACAAAATGCGGGCCTAGCGTAGTCGCCGAGACGCTGCGAAGCCTATCTGAACAAGCGAAAGTTTGCCACGACAAGATTGATTTGCTCGAAGCAGGTCAGAGCTTGAATCGTGCTGATGTTCTTGCCGAGGTTGGCAAGCTGCTCGATGCATGCCAGAACCTGAGAGACGCGATCCTCTCGGAAGACAGCGGGGCAAGCTGGACGACAAACAACGAATTGAATACCCTCGTCAGCCGTCTTGACGACGCTGCCTCGAAAAGACACAGGTATCTCGATCTTGCCCAGTTGCTTGCCAACGGGACGATCTCGCATCGCCGCGAGCGCACCCGCCTGGAGCGACTGGCCCTTCGCGATAAGGCCGTTGCCGAGTTGATGGAGACTTCAGAAAAATCGGCACCGCCGGAGTTACCCGGCCCAGCCGTCGAGAACTGGCTGGAGTGGGCTTGCGGGCTGGAAGATGAAGCGGATGGGCCTGAGTTGATGAAGTTGCGGAGCGGCTTCCCGCGACTCGACGATTTTGTACGCCAGCTGGAGATCGATTGGTGGCACGGTGGATCCACGCCGGAACCCGTTGAGGAACATACCTCCGATTCCGTAGCCATTCCCGCTGCAAAAAACGGATCGAATGGCGGTCACTTGAACGGGAACGGAAACGGCAATGGCGCTTCGAAAGAGCTTGCCGTTGAGGATCAGCCTGTCGAGGCGACATCCGTGTTTGAAGCAACCTTGATGGCGGCCTCCCTGATCGACGCCCCGGTGAGCGAAGAGATCGCTCCCCCGGCCGAGCAAGATGACGCCGAAGCGGAGCCGCCGATTCTCAGCCCAGATGCCACCGCGCCGTCCTTTACACAGGAGGAAGTGGTTGAACTTCCGGAAGGGACACTGAATCCGTCGAGAAAGGGCAAGATATCCTTCTTTCCCTGGGAGATGGTTGATCAGTTCACGCGGCGAATCAAAAAGGCGAATGTCGAGCGGAAGGATGCGCGGACGATTCGCGCTCTGCTGGCGGTTTCGCACTGGCTTGAGCCTCGCGATCAAAACCCGATGACGCATGTCAAGTGCGGCATTCGCGCACTCACGGGCTACCCACCGACGACGGAGCCGGTTTATGTCGCCCCCAGTGACGTGACGCAGCACATTGCGCAGGATGACGGCTTGCCTCTTCTCACTGGCGGAGCCGATCTGCTGCGCTGGGGATTATTGCAGCCCTCAGAGCGCAATTTCCAGGGGATTGCCTCCGTTCGGCGTTTCACGACTGAGCATCTGAAAGCGTGGTTCAGCGAGCTCTTTCGAATCGCACTCTCCGACAAGCAAATCGACGACATCTACGGCCTGACTTCGGGCATTCCTTACCTGGTTGGCGAACTGCACAAGCTCATCATTCCGCAGCCGGACGATCCACCGACATGGCTCGGCCTGGCGCGCTGGATGGAGATCAAGGCGCAGTTCGAAAAGCTCCTGCCCCAGTACACGCATGAACTTAAGAAAGGTGCTCCGTCGGTGCGGCTCACAGACCGTGAGATCTCTTTGCTCAACATGGTGGTGATCGTGAGCGGAGACTCGACGCAGGAGACGATCCTTGCCAACCTTTCAGAGAACTGGGAGAGATACGAGCATCAGGAGTATCGCGCGTTAAGCTCACGGGACGAGGTAAGCATTGCAGTTCTGCTGGAGCTTGGCTTGCTGCCAAGGCTGAATGTCACGGGAGGCGTGCCTTCCATGGCGCTTATGCCCGTAACGCAGGATGATGCAATTCGGAAGATGACAGAGCAGTTATAAGCATTTCGATCATCGATGGGGCAGACAGGCGAAAGTTGTCTGCCCCATTTTTCATGGCGCTGATTCATGGAATAAGGACGATCTTTCCGCCGACATTGCCTTTCTCTGCCAGCCGCTGTGCCTCAGGAGCTTCCTGCAATTTCATGGTGCGCGCGATAGGAATCGAAAACTCGCCGCGGGCAAAATCTTCAGCCAATTGGGAGAGTCTGGAAGCGTCTGGAACCGCCATTATCGGTTCCACGCGGATGTTATAGTTTTGTGCGCCCTCAGGCACGCCGAGCACGGAACCGAGCACACCCCCGGGACGAATCGATTTAAGTAGCCGTTGAATTGTCGTTCCGCCAACCGTGTCGGCGATTGCGTCGAGATCATGCAGATGGCCGATCTCCTCCTCACTGTCGATTGCGACGACGCCATCGACGGCCAACTGTGCAGCCTGGTCTTTCTCGCGTACCACGAACACCGGCAAAAACTCGAACGCCGTGCTTGCGCGCGACATGAATCGCTGTCCGTGCAACGCCGCCGAGCGCGCCTGTCACAAGAATGGTCTGCCCTCGTTGCGGCTTTACGGCTCGCTCGATCAGTTGCGCCCCGGTGGTGACGACCAAGGGGAGCGCAGCCGCTTGCTCAAAGTCCAGCGCTGAAGGAATGGGAGCGAGCACGTCAGCCTTGGCAACGGTGTACTCGGCATACGTGCCGTTCGCCAGTGCCATGACCCGCATCCCTTTGGAAAAGCCGGTAACACTGCGACCGGTTTCGACAACTTCTCCGGCGAGATCGCGACCAAGAATCGCCGGAAGTTCGAGCGGCATGCGCGCTTTTGCGGCGCCACTGCGAAGCTTGAAATCGATAGGATTGACGCTCGTTGCCTTTACCCTGACGAGCACTTCGTTTTCGCCATATTTCGGGCGTTCCGCTTCTTCATAGCGAAGCTGTTCCGGACCGCCGTACTGGTGCAACACGATTGCTTTCATATGACCTCTTTTTGGCTCATGGCCCTCGCGATGGCGACCCGCAGCAGTGTGGATTTTTCATCCTTCCAGACAGAAGTGCGATGCCTTCGTTCCCGGCAGGGTTATCCTGTCGAAAGCTATGCAACGCAACTCTCGTTTCCCCGCTCTCGTCCTGCTTGCAGCGTCTGCTTACTTCGCCATATTGGCGCCCGCCACGTCTGTCGCGCAGGAGGGCACGACAAGCGTGCTCTCGTACCGCGGCGAACAGCCTGTTAGGGCGCAACACGGCATGGTGGTCAGCGTTCATCATCTTGCCTCCGATGCGGGAGTAGAGATCCTGCGCCAAGGGGGCAATGCTGTCGATGCAGCGGTGGCGACCGGCTTCGCGCTTGCAGTCGTGCATCCGATCGCAGGCAATCTTGGCGGCGGCGGATTTCTGCTGTTGCGCACACACGACGGCAAAGCCACTTTCATCGACTACCGCGAGAAGGCACCGCTGGCCGCGACGGAGACGATGTACCAGGACGCGCAGGGAAATGTGATTCCGAATGCCAGCGTCGTAGGCTATCGCTCGATCGCGACTCCCGGCTCCGTTGCCGGACTGGTGTACTCGGAGAAGAAATACGGAAAGCTCGGCCTGAAGCGCGTGATGGCGCCTGCCATTCAATTGGCCCGCGACGGATTCGCCCTCACTCCCGAAGAGGCGCACGAGTTGACCGACCGTGACCTCGCGCGTTTCCCTGCGTCGCGCCTGCTGTTTCAGCGCAACGGCAGCTACTATCGCGAAGGCGAGATCTTTCAGCAGCCGGAACTGGCGCGCACGCTGGAGCGGATTGCCGCCGATCCGGATGATTTTTACCACGGCAAAATGGCGCATGAACTCGTGGATGATCTCAAGAAGGGCGGAGCGCTCATCACTCTTGAAGATCTTGCGCAGTACAACGTGGTCGAGCGCAAGCCGGTCGTTGGCACCTTCCACAATTACGCCGTAATCAGCGCGCCGCCGCCTTCTTCAGGCGGAATTGTGCTGTTGAGCGCGCTGAATATCCTCGAAGGCTACGACCTTGCGAGCCTGGGCGACCGCAGAGCCGATTCGATGCACCTGATCACGGAAGCCTATCGACGCGCGTACATGGATCGCTCCGATTACCTCGGAGACCCGGACTACAACCAGATTCCCGTCGCCGAACTTACGGGGAAGACGTACGCTGAAGCGTGGCGCAAAAGCATCTTGAGCGACAAGGCAACTCCCAGCGCGGAGCTGAAGCGGCCTGCAGGTTTTCTGCCACCTGCGCCGACCACCGCCGGCCAGCGCCACGAATCGCCTGACACAACGCATTACTCCGTTGTCGATGCGGAGGGAAATGCGGTATCGGTAACGACCACGTTGAACGACAGTTTCGGCTCGCATGTGACAGCAGGGGCGCTCGGTTTTTTGCTCAACGACGAGATGGATGATTTTGCATCAAAGATGGGCGTGCCAAACATGTTCGGGCTGATCCAGGGACCGGCGAATGCGATTGCGCCCGGCAAACGCCCGCTGAGTTCAATGACACCCACAATCGTGCTGGAAGATGGCAAGCTCCGCTATGTGCTGGGCTCTCCTGGCGGGGCACGCATTATCACGACGGTTGCGAATATTTTTCTTTCTGCGGCGGAAGGCGGTTTGAATATTCAGGAGGCGGTGGACGCTCCGCGCTTTCATCATCAATATCTTCCCGACAAACTCTACCTTGAGCCGGGATTCGACCCCAGGGTGCTTTCTGCACTCAAGGAAATGGGCTACACGCTCAGCGTGAAGGATGGTCACTGGTCCAACGGCGAATGCATTGCTGTCGATCCAAAGACGGGCGAACTCCAAGGCGGACAGGACCACCGCAGCCACTACGGCAAGGCCGCGGGGTACTGAGGGCGATTCTACGCGTAAGCTCAGGTAAGTCGTTTGGGAATGAGACAATTGGACTGCGTTGGCTTGGCGCCGGCGCCGAGGGTCGTCAAAGCATGCTGCCAGTTCTTTCGACGCATCTGTTTCTTAAACAACGGCTGCACCCTGGACTGCTGGAATTGGCCGCGCGTTCCGGCGCCCAAGGTGTGGAGATCTTCGCCGCCCGCCAGCATTTTGACTACACCAGCCGCGAACACGTGATGGAACTCGCTGGCTGGTTCGCTTCGAATCCGCTCGAGCCTTTTTCGATGCACGCGCCGCTGTTTCCCGATCGCGAAATGGGCCGCGCTGGTGCTGCTGCCGTGAATCTCGTGGATCCGGAAAAATCGCGGCGCATCGACGCCATGGACGAAATCAAGCGAGCCCTCGAAGCGGCCGAGCACATTCCATTCAAAAAGCTCGTGGTCCATCTCGGCGAAAAGTACGACTCGTGGTCATTGCGCACCATGGAGTATGCGACGACAGCTCTCGAACATCTCGGCGCCTTCGCCAAGCCGCTGGGGGTTCGCGTGCTGGTTGAAAATCTCACCAGCGATGCCACCACTCCCGAGCATCTGATGACGATTCTCGAGATGGCGCATCTGACCCAGATCGACATCTGTCTCGACCTGGGTCATGCGCACATCGCGCCGGGAATCGCGGAAGCAATCAGCATATTGGGCAAGCGCGTCGGCCAAGTTCACGTGCATGACAACCACGGCCTGAAAGATGAGCATCTGTGGCCCGGCGACGGAACCATCGACTGGCCAGCCGCGGTCGAAGCTCTCAAGTCGCTTCCCACTCCGCCTGCCGTGGTTCTCGAGATCGGTTACGACCTCGAACACGCTCCCGCTGCGATTCCTGAACGCATCCAGCAGTCGTTTGAGAAGCTCGCGTAAACCGGTTCTAACAAATCGCAGAGAAGGCGAAGGTCGGGTATGATGTTTCCGTCATGCTCCCTACGTCTTTTTCGCTTCGCCGTCTTGCGACGGTCCTCGTGTTCATTGCCTTGTCTGTGCCGGCACTCGCCAAGGATACTCCGCTGGCTGTCATCGACTGGCCCATGACTGGCACACCGGCCGTCCGCTTTACCTTTGGCAAGTTCAAAACGCTCCCGGGAATGGGAAGCCTTCACGGATACGTGATGGAAACAACCGCCAAGAATCTGTCTGCGCGTGTCATTTCCTCGGCGAGATTCTCGGTGTATCTCTTCGACAAGGCGAAGGCACGCGTTGGCGAGGACGCGATCGTGCTCAGCAACGTGGGTCCGGGCGAAACGATCCGCTTTCAGACAACCGTAATGGCCTCGGGCCAGCCCGTGTCCGTCTCGATCCAAGGGAAGACCGACCCAGCCAAGACTATCTCGCTTACGGTAAACTCCATGCCGCAGGGTGCTCTGCTCAAGGTGGATGGCGTTCAGGCAGGTGTCACACCACGGCTTATCACGGTCGGAGCCGGCAAGCACACTCTGACATTCAGCAAAGAGGGCTTCAAGGCGGGAGACTTCCCGCTTGAGATCGGTCGCGATGACGTTTCGGGCGGATCGATCAGCTATGAGCTCGGGGCCGCAGCCTATGACTCCGTTGAGTTGCGCGATGGCAGCCTGTTGAACGGCGACCTCGTCTCCATCTCCGGTATGGATATTGAGATTCGAGTCGGCGGCAATTTACAGCACGTCGATCGCAATAAAGTGAAACGCATCATGCTGGTGCAGCGCGATGCGCCAACGCAAGATCTTCCGACGGCATCGGCGCCACAGCAATAGATCATTTCGATTTGCGGTGCCGCGCGTTCAGCAGATGCGCGGCAACTGTTCGCCAATCTGAGTGGCGATCACGCGGTTCGCGCCCATCGAAGTGCGCGCCACCAGCATCTTCGGATGCTGGCGGTGACCTGGCCGATGCGGGCCGCGTCGACGCCAAGCGGATGCGCGCGCAGGACGGCCAATGCGCGATCGGCAGCTTCAGGCGCGACAAAGAAAACCACTTTGCCTTCGTTGGCGACATATACGGGGTCAAGGCCAAGCAGCTCGCAGGCCGACTGGACTTCAGTACGCACCGGCAACCTTGGCTCGTCGATTTCGATGCCGACGTTCGACGACGTAGCGATCTCGTTCAGTGTTGATGCCAAGCCGCCGCGCGTAGGATCGCGCATCGCGTGCACGCCGGCTCCCACGGCATCGAGCACATCGGCGATGAGTCCGTTGAGCGCAGCGCAATCGGAGCGGATCTGGCTCTCGAACTCGAGCCCCTCGCGCACGCTCATGATGGCCATGCCGTGGTCGCCGATGGTGCCAGAGACCAGCACAACGTCGCCGACCTGCGCACGATGCGGACCGACATTGACGCCCGGCCGTAACACGCCGACCCCGGCAGTGTTGATGTAGCATCCGTCGCCGTGGCCGCGCTCGACCACCTTGGTGTCGCCGGTAACGATACGCACACCTGCGGTGGCAGCGGCATCTGCCATGGCGCGGACAACGGCAGCAAGCTGGGCCAATGGGAATCCTTCTTCGAGGATGAAGCTCGCGCTGAGAAACTTTGGCATCGGCGCCGGAGACCGCGAGATCGTTGACGGTGCCGTTCACGGCCAGCGCGCCGATCGAACCGCCCGGAAAAAACAGCGGCTGCACGACAAAAGAATCGGTGCTCATTGCAATGCGCCCTGAGCCCAGTTCAAGTACGGCGGCATCGCCGAGGTTCTCGAGCGCTGGATTGCGGAACGCCGGAAGAAAGAGATGCTCGACTAGTTCGTTGCCAAGCTTGCCGCCGCCACCGTGCCCCATCACGATGGTGGGATAGTCGGCGAGAGGCAGCGGACAGCTCCAGTTTGAGAAATCGGGCGACAGTGGAGTTTTCAGCCTTGACCCGTTCAGCCATTGGCTGCTCCGGTGAGTGCAGATCCTGCATGGGCAAGATCTTCGGCCGACAGGAAACGGCCATAGTTGAAGTACGCGGCACAGGCGCCTTCGCTTGAAACCATGGTGGCGCCGAGCGGATGCCGGGGCGTGCACTCCTTGCCGAATGCCGAGCACTCGGCGGGCTTGATGGCGCCGCGCAAGACATCTCCTGCTCTGCAGAGTGGCGACTCTTCGGTGTGAATGCCGGTGATCTGGAAGCGCTCTTCGGCGTCGAATTCCCGGTAAGGCTCGCTGAGTCGCCAGCCGCTATTGGGAATCACGCCGATGCCGCGCCAGGCGCGATCCGTAACCTCGAAGACCTCAGAGAGCAATTGCTGCGCCGGTAAATTGCCAGCGTAGGTGACGATGCGCTCGTAAGCATTCTCGACGTGGTGCTTGACCATTCTCCAGTTGGATTACGGCGCGGCGGATTCCATCGAGCAGATCGAGCGGCTCAAAGCCCGTGACGACGATGGGAATTTCGAACTTGTCGGCCAGCGGCGGATACTCCCAATAACCCATGACGCTGCATACGTGCCCGGCGGCAAGAAAGGCCTGCACCTTGTTCTCCGGCGAACTCATGATGGCTTCGATCGCGGGCGGGACAAGAACATGGGAGACGAGCAGCGAGAAATTCTTCAGTCCGCGCCGCTTGGCCAGGTGCACGCTCATGGCATTGGCCGGCGCGGTGGTTTCAAATCCGACTCCGAAGAAGACGACCTGCTTGTCCGGATTCTTGACGGCCAGTTCCACCGCATCGAGCGGCGAGTAGACCACGCGAACGTCGCCACCGCTCGCCTTTGACCTGAAACAAATCGCGATCGGTGCCGGGCACGCGAAGCATGTCTCCGAACGAGCAGAAGATGACGCCGGGCTGCGCGGCAATCGCCAGAGCCTTGTCAATAAGGCCGAGCGGAGTGACGCAGACCGGGCAGCCCGGCCCATGAATCATCTCGATGCCGGCGGGAAGCATCTGGTCGATGCCATTACGAATGATGGAGTGGGTCTGGCCGCCGCAGATCTCCATGATCTTCCACGGGCGCGTGGCGACCTGATGGATTTCGCGCGCCATGCGCTGCGCGATTTCGCCGTTGCGGAACTCGGTGAGGTACTTCATTTCTCGCCGCCGCCGCCGATCTTGGTGGTGTTTTCTGCCCGCAGATCCTTGCCGGTCAGGTCGCAACTTCCGTCCGGGCAGGGCGACTGCGGTGCGGCCGCCGCGCGAGCAAAGGCTTCTTCCTCGGTGGCCAGTTCCTCTTCAAGAGAGCCCATCTTGCGGAAGAGTTCGAGAGTCTCGAGGGCGGTTTCTTCGTCGATCTTGGAGAGCGCAAACCCAACGTGCACAATGGTATAGTCGCCGACGACGACCTCAGGCACGTAATCGAGGCAGACATTCTTGACGACGCCGCCGAAGTTGACGCGGCCCATCCGAACGTCGCCTTCGATGATTTGTTCGACTTTTCCGGGGATAGCTAGACACATGGCAACCTTCTTATACCGCTGTGAAGATGCGCCGGGATGTGATTTAAATCACTTATTCCCTCAACCCCTTCGATCGTTCTCTACAATACGCGCCTTCACCATTTTCTTGACGAGCATTGCGGGCAGTGGCTTGTCGAGCGGAAACTGCAGGGTTCCCTTGGAGGTTCGGTAGTTCTTCAGTTCGTCTTTCATTTCGTCGATCAGTGACGCCTGCAAGGGGAAGAAGCTGCAGTGTTTCTTGAATGCCGCGTAGGAGACGAGGCCGCCTTTGTAGCGAAACGTGGGGATTCCGTAACTGAGGCACTCGGTCGCCTCTTTTGGCGCAGCGGCCCGGATCGTTGCGCGAAGCTTCTCAAGTGTGGTTCGCGCGGGTTCGGGGACCTTGGCAAGATACGCGTCCACCTCGGCGGCTGCAGAGATCGGCTTTTCCCGGCTGTCTTTTCGGTTGCGCTTTTTCATGATTTCTCCTCGGCAATGCGCCGTAGCTGCAGGAGCGATGCCGACGCGCGGCAGTTTCAAAGTGCCGCCGCGCGTCGCACCGGAGTGGCGGCTATTTCTTCTTGGGAGGAGGCATCGGTGGAACAGCCGAGGATGCAATATCGGCAACGGCCTTCCACGAGCCATCAGCCTGTTTGCGGAACGTGGTTACGTAGTTGCCGTGATCACTGATCGGCTTGTGTGTTGCCGGATCGGTCACAGTCAATTTGTAGGTACCCGCTGTGTAGGCGAGATCGCCGGACTTGGCAACGTCCACCTTCGATGACTGGAAGGTAAGCGAGACCGCTGGATCGGCCAGCATGTCTTTCAAACCGGCGCGCATCGCATCCTTGCCATGCACCGCATCCATGCCCGGTGTCATCAGAACGGCGTCGTCTGCGTAGAAGGCCATGACCTTTTCGAGGTCCTTCGCGGCCCAGGCCTGGTTCGCTTGGACCTCGGTATCGGTGATCGCCTTGACGTCGGCATCGTGAGTGTCGGGCGCTGGCGGCGGGGTTGGGTTGCACGCCGCAAGAGACAATGCGATGGCAGTTGCGCTGCAGAGAGTGGCAAGAACTTTCAATTTCATATTGTGTCTTTCTCCTCCGTGGAGTCCTTGAAAATGTAGGAACCATGGCTCGACTTGCAAGAAAGATAAGAAGGCGCGGGAACGCTTTGGGCAGAAGCCATTCTGCCACATCAACGCGATGGTTGGTAGCGCGATTTCGATTTGAGATGAAGATCAGCAGAGACGCTGTTCGTCAGGACCGCTGGGATTTCTCTTCCGCGAGATAGGCGAGCCATTCGGCCATGCCGGCGCCGGTTTTGGCGGAGGTCTCAAAGATGCGAATGCCGGGGCGAATCTCGTTGATGTTCTTGAGGGCCGCAGCACGATCGAAGCCGCAGGGCTCGGCGATGTCGATCTTGGTGATGATGGCGGCGTCGGCGGAGTTGAAAAGCGTGGGGTACTTGAGCGGCTTGTCTTCGCCCTCGGTCACGCTGAGCAGTGCGACGCGGATCTTCTCGCCCAGGTCGTAGCTCGACGGGCAGACGAGGTTGCCGACGTTTTCAATGAAGAGGTAGTCGAGATCGGCGAGTTCCCAGCCGTCGAGATGCTTGCCGATCATCTCGGCTTCGAGGTGGCAGATGCCGTGGGTGTTGATCTGGCGGACAGGAGCGCCGCTGGCAGCCAGACGGCGAGCATCGTTGTCGGTCTCGAGATCGCCAACGAGTGCCGCAACCTTTGCGCCGCTGGTGCGCAGTTCGCGCAGAGTGCGCTCGAGGAATGCGGTCTTGCCGGTGCCGGGACTCGAAACCAGATTGAGCACCAGAACTCCGGCCGCTTCGAAGCGCCCGCGCAAGCCGCGCGCCAGCTCGTCGTTCTTCTTCAGGATTCCCTGCCGCAGTTCAACAATCCGCGTGGTCATACCTTTTCCTCAACTTCGTCAATCTCGATGGATTCGATCTCGAGTTCGCGCCCCTGCCGCAGATCGGACACCGGCTCGTCCGCAGCGCGGGCATCGAAAGCTTTGCAGGCTTGCGATCTCGACGTCCTGGGCGCAGGAATCGCAATGCATCATCACCGGCAGAATCTTCACCACCAGCTTGAACCTTCCAGCGGTGTGCCGTCGGTGGCGATGCCGTAGCAGAACTGAAGCGAGTCTTCGACGACCGAGGCGAGAGCGCCTACGCGCAGGCGCACCTCCTTGACCCGCGCGCCGGGGTAGGCCTCAAGGGTCTCGGTGACCGAATCGACAATGCTGGAGACGATGGAAAGCTCGTGCACGCGACCTCGCTGAAAGGACGATTCTACGCCGGAGCCATCATTGCACGTGTGCCGAATGGCACTCCACTTGTAAAATGACAATGGAGGTCGGAGCCACTTCCCCGTGAGCAAAACCCTTGCGTCTCATCTGCATACCACGTCCCGGCTCGCGTTGAGCGAGCTTGCCCCCGGAGCCATGCAATCTGAGATCCGCGCCATGAGCGTGGAGTGCGAGCGCATTGGCGGCATCAACCTTGCCCAGGGCGTCTGCGACACGCCGGTTCCCGGAGCCGGTGGAGACTGCTGCGCATTGCGGCGATCCTCGCCGGACACAACATCTACACGCGGCTCGACGGCATCGCGCGGCTGCGCACGGCCATCGCGGACAAGCAGTTGCGCGACTACGGCCTGCGCTACGACCCCGAGACCGAAGTGATGGTGGCGAGCGGCGCGACCGCGGGACTGCATGCGGCGGCGATGGCGTTGCTGAATCCCGGCGACGAGGTACTGGTCTTCGAGCCGTTCTACGGCTATCACGTGAGCACTCTGAAATCGATGCGCGTGAAGCCGGTGCTTCGTGGCGCTGGCGGAGCCGGACTGGGTGCTGGACACCGACGCGCTGCGAGCGGCGATCACCGAGCGCACGCGCGCCATCATCGTGAATACGCCGGCCAATCCCAGCGGGAAGGTCTTTACGCGCGCGGAACTCGAAGCGATTGCCGATGCGGCGCGCGAGCACGATCTGTTTGTCTTCACCGATGAGATCTATGAGTACTTTGTTTACGACGGCGCGAAGCACATCTGCCTTGCGACGCTGGACGGCATGCGCGAACGCACGATCGTGATGTCGGGATTCAGCAAGACATTCAGCGTGACGGGCTGGCGGCTTGGTTACGTGACGGCCGATGCGAAGTGGATGGGCGCGATGGGCTACTTCCACGACCTGACGTATGTGTGCGCGCCTTCGGCGTTGCAGCATGGCGCGGCGGCGGGGCTGGAACAGTTGCCGCCGGAGTTTTACACGCAGCTTGCGGCGGACCATCAATCGAAGCGAGAGCGGATTGTGGCAGCACTGCGCGATGCGGGAATGGAGCCGAGCGTTCCGGCGGGCGCCTATTACGTGCTGGCGCGGGCCAGCCGGTTGCCCGGAGAAACGTCGGCGCAGAAGGCGCGGCATCTGCTTGCGGAAACCGGAGTCGCCTCGGTGGCCGGATCGGCATTCTTCCGGCCGGGGCGTGGCGAAGATCTGCTGCGCTTCTGTTTCGCCAAGAAGGATGCAGACCTTGATGAGGCTTGCGCGCGTCTTCGCAAGCTCTGAGTGAGTTCAATTGAATAGCGATCGAAAGGCTTAAAATCAAGCCATAGCTCAATTGCGCGAAAAACGCGCCTCGGAAAGGTCCAACCCTCGTGAACGAATTCCCTCATGCCATGCTCCGCGAAATCTTTGAACAGCCTGCTGCCATTCGGCGGACGCTCGATTTGTACCTGGACGGCGAGGCTTTGAAAGCCGAAGCGTTTGCTCCTTACGAGGGCTGGCTGAATGCGCGGGGTGAGGTGCTGATCGCCGCCAGCGGATCGAGCCGCCACGCGGGCCTGGCTGCCGAGATCATCTTCGAAGACCTTTGCGGGCTTGCCGTGGACGTGGAGTATGCGAGCGAGTACAGCTGCCGGCCGGCGGTGAATCCGCGACGGCCTTCGGTGCTGGTGATTTCGCAGTCCGGTGAGACTTCAGACACCCTGGCCGCGCTGCGGTTTGCCAAGAGATGGCGGACAGCAGACGCTGGCCATCGCCAACGTGGTTGGCAGCACAATGCTGCGCGAGGCCGGCGCCGCGATGCCGCTGGGCGCCGGAAAGGAACTTGCCATTCCGGCGACGAAGAGCTTTACGTGCCAGCTGACGGCGCTCTACCTGCTGGCGCTGTATGAGGGCAGCAGGCTTGGCACATTCGATCAGGCGCAATTCAAAGCGCGGATTACAGAGCTTTGCGCGCTGCCGGGCGTTATCGAGCGGCAGTTGAGCGGCTGGCGCGAACGGATGACGGCACTGGCAAAGAAATACAGTAATGCCGGCAGTTTCCTGTATCTGGGCCGCGGAGTGCATTACGCGATTGCCCGCGAAGGCGCGTTGAAGATGAAGGAATCTTCGTACGTGCAGGCCGAGGGCTATCCGACTGGAGAGTTAAAGCACGGGCCGAATGCGCTGGTTGGCGAACGCGTGCCGCTGGTGGCGCTGGCGACGGTGGATCGCGATGTGGACGATTCGGTTCTTCGCTACGAGAAGACGCTGCAGCTGCTCGCCGATATGAAGAAGCAGGGTGCGCGCGTGATTGCGATTGCGAACGCCGGCGACCACGATGTGGCGTCACTGGCGACGGATTGCGTTTTTGTCGAGCCGGCGAGCGAACATCTGCTGCCCATTCCCGAGGTGGTTCCGCTGCAGCTTTTCAGCTATGCCATGGCGCTGGAGCACGGTGTCGACGTGGACCGGCCGAGGAATCTTTCGAAGGCTGTGATTGAGGTGTAGGGGTGAAGGGATTTGGTCGAAGAAGAGAGCGCAGCCAACACCACCTCCTGGCAAACTCATTACCTTTGGATTCTCCGTTCAAGTTTTCCACCACCAGTCATTCCGAGGGGCACCCTATTATCCGGTCTCTTTGGGTAAATATCCTACAATCATCGGGTTGCAGAGGGGGGCTGGCGCTAAATATTTCTCCACATTGAAGTTAGCCGTAGATTCCTCTTAATAAACGACTTAGCAAAAGATGATTGCGGATCGATTTATCTCTGCGCGAGTTAAAACAGGCGTCCCCGACTTAGCCCCGGCAACATTGAAACCATTATGCGCTCAGCGCAGGAAATTGCCTGCAAATCCGGCAGCTCGCTAACGCGCTGTAAAAACTAACTTAAAAGAAAGCTAAACGAGATCGGGCTTGACAAAAACAGGCTCGGACCGCCGCGCCAGTCCCTTCGCGAATTGTTTTCGCGCGTTCGGCGAAAGGTTATTTCCGGTTTGGCGGTCACTCGCCCAGAACGCGGAAGAAGCGACTTCCGGTGCCCCGTTTTGGATACATTAGCGTGCGGTGGTGCTCCCTCTGCCGAATGGCAAGAATCGTTGTTTATTGTCTTTTAAAACTCTAATCGAGTCGGCGTTTGAATCCGGGATTGATAAATGTGATCTAACCCGATGAGCGCCACGAACAGTCGCCTTCATGATCAGCCAGGCCGTGCCCGACTTCTCTCCAGGAGGTATCAGCATGAACAACCTCGACGTGATGTTGAAACGTAACAAGGAGTATGCTGCCCAGCGGTCCGAGCCGGGCGCCCTCATGCCACAGTCTTTGCCGAATGTGAAGGCGGTTATCATCGGTTGCGCCGATATGCGCGTGGACCCTGCTCACGTGCTCGGAATTAAACCGGGTGAGGCCGTCGTCATGAGAAATATCGGCGGCCGAATCACACCGGGACTGTTGGAGCAGTTGGGTATGCTCGGTCGAATCGGAGAGGTTGCCGAGGCGATTCCGGGAGGCGGCGGTGAGTTTCACCTTATCGTAATTCACCATACGGATTGCGGCATCACCCGCCTCGCGAAGGACACAAGCATGCTGGCGCACTATTTTCAGACACAGGAACGGGAAGTTGAAGCCAAGTCCATCCTGGATCCGCGCGTGGCGGTGGCTATCGACCTTGCTGTACTCAGGGCGATTCCGGCATTGCCGGGCGAGTGGCTCATTTCCGGCCTCGTTTATGACATAGCGACCGGACTTGTCGAGGTCGTCGTACCTGCCGCGCCAATTCGTACCAACAAAGTAGCGCATGCTTAAGCAATGTGTCGCTCGAAGTAGTCCAAGAATGGCGCAACTTCCGAATAACCGGTTATTCGGGAGTATCAAACCGATGTGCCTCGTAGGATGGCGTTCGCACCGCTACCTGCGCCTTCGCGTGCGCCGCCTTCTTTATGAGCCCCGCCCGACCTGGGACGCAAACGCACAGATCCTTCAAGGACCTACTCAGGCTCACACCGTGCCGGGGCTGGGAATACGCGATGGCTACGATTGTGATCAGGGCGACGGTGAACAGAGCGAAACGGCTTTTGGGATTCATGGGATGACCCCCTGATGAACGATACGGAGGCTGTGTCATCGTAGTTCCTCAAAACTCCTAACCGAAAAGTCACGCGGGAACTTCGACGAGTCTTCGCCTCCGGGCGGATAACTTCCGGTTTGCCGGTGACTCGATAGCCGAGCATATCGAAGGCCAGAAAACTCTAGGGGCGACGTACGCACAGTGCGTATTTTGTATTGCGAAAATCCTGTAAATCGCCTGAAGGCTTCGAGGTAACGAAATCGAAGAACCATCCATCCCCGTATGGTTTTCCAAAGCGATTAATCTCCCGATTGCTGCTCCATGGATTGCCTGTCAATGACAAGCCACCCCTCACAAGACGGGGAACATTGCCAATATTGATGAGGCAAGTCTCTTTATGCCCGACTTGATCCGTGCAAGTCGCTTTCTGGTCAACAAGGCTCGCCAGCTCATCGAGCGTTGCTAATCTCCAGTCGGAGTACCCTGCTAAGCGAAGGTCTCGGCAGTAACTCGCTGCCTTGTGCCAAGTCACCGCTATGCCATTGTCCCGCCCTTCCCACATGAGTTTGCTGTTGGGATCAATCCAGTAGCCACGCGATCGAGTCTCCAGCACCAACCTTTGTTCCTCTTGCGCTTGCGCCTCTCTTCGCGCTTTATCCTCCTTGGCCATCGCAAGCGAGGCAGCGTCTTTGTCCGGAGGTGCGGCCAATTGCTGTTGAGGAAGAGCGGCTCGAACCTGTGGAGTTGCTGCAGGTGCCTGAAACCTTTGTGCCGACTCCTGTCCCGACGAGAACTGAGCGCCGCAGATCACTACGACGATGAATAGAAGAACGGCTGCTTTCATGTGTACAAGACTATTTGTGCTCTCCGACTCGATGCGAGAGACATGTGGCACTTTGGAAGCTGTCCCAGTGAGAAATCAATGACTGCGAGTGTATCGTCGCCCACTGTCGCTTCGAGGCGAAAACCAGGCAAAGTTCCCACCTGCGGTCAGCTTGGCCCCAATCACGAAATCTTCTTCGGAGTTTGGACGACTAGCCTGACTTTCGCCCCGTCCGGTTGCGTTGAGATTTGCTGGTGGATGTCACCGAGAAAACTGACGTGTTCATACAGATCGGCAATATAAGCCGAGTCGAGTCCGCCACCCTCCGCAAATACCACGGGCGTGCTGAAGCCAATGCATTGCTCGGGCCCAGGGATTAATCCACGCTCTTTGGCGGCATCAACGGCATCTTTCTGAAACCACTCTTCCTGCTTGTCTGGCGTTACCGCAAGCGTTCTGAATTCGGGAACTGATTCGGTGATGAGGGTGAAATCGCCCGAGCCTACATTCAGCATGTGAACTTTCCCCGCCTCGTCTTTCAGGAAGAGATCGCCAAATGCGTTTCTATCGATCGCAGTCAAAGACTGAGGACAGAACCAGCGCCATTCACGAAGCAGGCGTTCGCTGTCGAGAGCCGCGCTATTGTCGCCTTGAGCCATGGATGAATCTTCCCAAATTGCGCGACGAATTGAAAGTGTACTGAGCCGTTTACGAGTCGCCAAAACCTATCAGTTCGCATCGGCGGGAGTAAGGTCGGCTACTCTCCCCTTTGACGTCTGTTCGCCTCTGCCTGCCCGAAGTGACAGGTAGACGCGACATGACGGCCGGCCATCAAATCACTTTTAGAAAGGACGGTTTTGACAATGAAGATCGGAACCCGAATCGCTATGATTGCCGTCCTCGTTGCCTCAACAATGGCGATCGCCCAAAACGCGGATGTCTACAGATCAAAGTGTCAGAATTGTCATGGAGCCACGGGTGTGCCGAGCCCCCAGGTGGCGAAGTACGTGGGCGTAAGGCCCGTGACCGACCCCGCGGTGAAGGGCATGAGCCAGGAACAGATGATCGCCATCACGACGAATGGCCTGGGCAAGATGCCGGCGTTCAAGGGAAAGCTCACCGATGCCGAGATCAAGGATGCTGTCAGTTATTTCCGCGCGTTAATTAAGTAAAAGTAGTACCGGCAGATTCCCGGCAGTGCTGTCAGGATCGCGTTCCGTGAGCATACGTGAGGATTATTCCTTGCGCTTGTCTGTCATGACCTCGAAGAGAAGGTTCGCTATCTTGAAGATGTAGAGGCCGATGAGGACACCTATTACATGTGAGATGAATTGCAAGTCGATTACATTTGCGATGAATTGCATATATTGATCCTGTATGGGTAATACGATCTTTTGTTTATCCCTTACGCGGCGTCGGCGGTAACTTGCCCAGAAGTGCAAGACACCTGGCAAGAGAGGGCCAGCTGACAACCCTTTCAGGGGAACCTGAGAGTAATGGTTGATTGCTACACAGGAGACTATCACACGTAGCGAATCATCTTCGGTAACGCTGCAGCCAAGGTGCATTTTGTACGCCCGAGCTTCGGACCGAAAGCGATTCTTCTCTATGACATAACGCCGCATCGCCCTTCTACTCCGAGGAGGCGGTGATAGTTAACTATCTTGTTAGCATTCTTCTACATATCCCACACAAATCCACGGCAGGCGTTGACGGCGGCCTAATGCGCGGCGCCTTTGTCGAAGAAGGCCTCGATCTCTTCGAGTGTTTTGCCTTTGGTTTCGGGCAGCAAGAATGCCGCGGTGAGGAAGTAGACGACGGTGAAGCCCGCGAACAGGAAGAACATCGACGAGTAGCCATGCTTACTGACGAAGGGCAGGAAGATCGCGGCCAGGGTCGCCGAGACGAGCTGGTTGATGACGAGAGCGACGCTCATGCCATTGGAACGGATGCGGGTGGGCATGAGCTCAGAGAGCGCCAGCCATACGCAGACGCCCGGCCCCACTGCATAGAACGCCATAAACGTGTAGAGGCAGAGTGCGACGAGCCAGCCGTGGCTGGCGTCTGGCACGGCGCCGAGTACGGCCTTCTCGATCTTCAAGGGTGCGGTCTGCGCTGCGTCGAAATTGGCGAACGGGTTCTGGAAGAAGGCTTCAACCCGGTTGGCTGGAACGGAGCTTGCCCGGGTGATGGTCAACGGCGCTGAAGCTTCGTCGTCGGAGCGAACGTAGCTTGTGGTGCCGGTGAAGTCGCCATAGGAGTAGATGATGGCGAAGGAGGCGCGATCGGCTGGATGGTGCCCTGGTCTCCCTGGCCGCTTAATAGTTGCTGCGCCTTGGCCTTGTCGAAGTGGTAGGTCAGATCCTGCCCAGGACCGACGAGCGCTTGAATCTGGCCGCGGATGTCGATGCTCTGCTTTTCGGTCCGAAGGAAGATGGTTCCCACGGCAAGCATGGAAAGGATGATGCCGCTGGTTCCGAGGATGAACAGGAACTTGCGGCCCTTGCGATCGACCAGGCTCATACCAACGGCGGTGAAGCCAAAGTTGACCACGGTGAACAGCACGTATCCCCAGTGCGATTGAAGATCGGAGAGGCCGCTCTGCAGGAGGATTCCGGTGTTGAAGCCGATGATGGAGTTGATGCCGGTGGCGGTGTTGCAGGCCAGGATGACGCAGGCCAGCAGGAACGGAACTACATATTTGCGCCGCAGCAGCGAGTCGCGGACTTTCTCTCCGGAGGTCTGCGCAGGTTTGGATGCGGATTCCATTTCCTGCAACTCAATGGTTGCCTGTTCGGGCGAGCGGGAGCGAAGGAGTGCTGCGCGTGCCTGCTCAATCTTTTGTCGGCGATGTAGCCAGCGAGGGGATTCGGTGACCATGAAGCTGCCGATGACAAACAGCACGCCGGGAGGAAGCGAAACCCAGAAGATGCTGCGCCAGGCCACGTTTTTGAACGCGAGCAGCGACGCTGGATCGGCGGTGCGCGCGACGGCATCGACGCGATAGCTGAAGTAGATGCCGACCAGCGCGGCGGCAACGATACCGAAGGTGAGCAGCCACTGGAAGACTCCTGTGCCTTTGCCGCGCGTCGAGGCGGAAAGGCATTCGGCGAGATACAAGGGGACGACAATGCCGATGAATCCGCCGCTCATGCCCTGCAGGAGGCGCCCGAAGAAGAGGGGCGCGTATCCATGGGAAAGCGCGATGACGGGGATGCTGACGATGAAGGCCATGCCGCTGAGGACCATCAGCGGCTTGCGGCCCATCCAGTCAGCGAGCAGACCGGCGAACAACGTAGAGAAGACGCTGCCGAGCAGCACCGCCGCAACGATGATGGAGAGCTGCGCTGGCGAGAGTCTTGAAGTCGCTTCAAGGTAGGGCAGCGCGCCGCCGATGATGCCCACGTCGATGCCGTAGAGCAGGCCGCCCAGGCCGGCGACGAGAAGAAGAAAGAGGTTGTAGCGTTGGCGGCTGCGATCGGTGGACGACGCGAGTGAATCGGTAAAAGTGCTGGCTGTCATGAATGTGCCTATTGTATTTGCTAGCGCAATGCCGAGCGAATTGCGAGGTTCAAAACTACCATGAGGACGGCTGAGGCCGGGAAGAGGAGCAACGCTTTCTTGAGCCGTTTTGGATCGCCGCCGGCAATGGTGCCGATGATCCAGGAGCTTACGGCGAGACCAACCCACCCGCAGGTGATCACAAAGCCGAGTGCAGTGCCGGTCATGCGCGGGAAGGCAGCGCCGGTGATGGCGAGGGTGGTGGGAAAAACGGGAGCCATGGAGAGTCCGGCGATAAAGACCAGTACGAAGGCCGTTCCGGGCTTGTTGGTCTGAAGCATAAGGAACGTAGTGACGGCCATAGCGATGGATGCACCGAGCGTAACGTCGATTGGCGAGGTATGTGCCAGGATCGGCGAAACGCCGACGCGGCCGATGAGCAGGCCAAGCGCAAAGCCAAGCGAGAGGATGTTGAGTGCGCGCGACTCGGGGATGCCCTGGGCGATCAGGTGGCGGGGAAGCCAGTTCCAGACACCGACCTCGCAGGTGATGTAGAGGAAGAGGAAAAGGCCGAGCATGAAGAGGAGTGGGCGACCGAGGATGGGGCCTACGTCGGCCAGAAGGAATTGGGCGTTGCCGCTGGGGGCAGGCATCTTCGAGATTGCCTGAACGATGAGCGCGGCCACGGTGAGCGACGCGACGGTATAGCAGAGGCGGACCCAGTTCTTCTTGAAGATGTTGGCGGCGATGAAGGGCGTGGTGAGGCCGCCGAGTCCGAAGAAGAGGTTTACGAGGTTCAGCGCAATGGCGCTGTGCTCTCCGCTGACGCTGTTGGCGAGCGAATTGGCTCCGGTAACGACGATGCCGCCGCCCACGCCGAGCAGAAACATCAGCAGCAGGATCGGGCGGAATCCTGATGAGCGGGGCAGAAGGAAGAGCGCGACAGCGATGCAGGCGAGGCCGAGAATAAGTCCGACCTTGTCGCCCTGAGTATCGAGCAGCGGCCCGACGCCGAGCGAGGCGATGATGAGACCGAGCGCCTGCACGAAGGCGATGGTGCCGTTTTGCGTGGGCGTAAGGTGGAATCGCTCAGAAAGCTCGGGCAGGATGGTGCCCAGCATTGCGGCGATCATTCCATAGACAAAGATGGCCAGAATTGCGGCGAAGATCAGCACGGAACCGGTACCCTTTCGATATCGTAGGCAAGGATACGGCATAGAGCGGCCCATCCGTCACAAATCAGCGGTTTGCTGTTAACCAAGCACGATGAGGGGCGTCTGCCAGTTATTGAATGAATCTGGAATGGTTGGCAGGAGCGGATTCTTGCTCACCACCCCAAGTGAAGCTGGTGACGTCCACAGAATGTATCGTTGAATTCTGAACAGATTCCAATTGCATCTCTGGCAGCCCGAAACGGAGTGGTCAATGATGACGGATCTCTGGAATGACGTGAAACATGCCTTGCATCTGTTTATCAAGAGCCCGGGATTTACGATTGCCGCGATATCGGCGCTGGCTCTTGGAATCGGCGCGAACACAGCGATTTTTACGGTGGTGAATGCGGTGCTGCTGAAGCCGCTTGGGTATCCGGATGCTGATCGGATTGTGCAGATTCTGCTGACCTCTCCGCAGGGAAGCGGCGCGGGCGCGTCGATTCCGAAGTTCCAGGAGTGGCAGAAGCAGACTTCGATCTTCAAGGATGTGGCGGCATACGATTTTGCGGGACCGGGGTTCAACATCACGGGAGACCGGCCGGAGCTGATCCACGGAATTCACGTATCGGAGGGCTACTTCCGCGTGTTCGGCGCGCCGGTGATGCTTGGCCGCACTTTCACGCAACAGGAGGACTCGCCGAACGGCGGGCATGTGGTGGTGCTGAGCTACGGCTTGTGGCAGCGGAGGTTTGGCGGTAATCCGAAGGTCGTTGGGCAGGCGCTTTCGCTTGGCGGTGAGCCTTACACGATTGTCGGCGTGCTGGGGCGAGATTTCGCGACGGATCCGGAGGCCGACATCTGGATTCCGTTTCAGTTTGAGCCGAACAGCACGAACCAGGGACATTTCTTTCTGGGAGCCGCGATGCTGAAACCCGGCATAACGGTGGCGCAGGCGAACGCACAGATGAAGCTGGCCTACGCCGATTTCCGGCGCCAGTTTCCGGCCACGGATGCGAAGGGAGGGTTTGCGGTTCAGCCGTTGCGCGACTCGATTGTGCGGGATGCGCGGACATCGCTGCTGGTTCTGCTGGGAGCGGTGGGGCTGGTGTTGCTGATTGCCTGCGCCAACGTGGCCAATCTGCTGCTGGTGCGGGCGACGGGGCGCAAACGCGAATTCGCGATTCGCTCGGCATTGGGAGCGAGCCGGGCTCGGGTGATCCGGCAGTTACTGACGGAGAGCGTTCTGCTGGCGGTGGTTGGCGGGGTCCTGGGGCTCGCGCTTGGATTCCTGGGAGTGCGGTGGCTGCTCGCGATCAGTCCAGCGGGACTGCCACGAATCGGCGAGGACGGAGGGGCCGTAGGCGTCGACTGGCGTGTGCTTGGCTTCACGCTGGCGGTGTCGTGCGCGACGGGAATCCTGTTCGGGCTGTTCCCGGCGTTCAGCGTGTCGCGTACCGATCTGAATTCGACGCTGAAGGAGAGCAGCAACCGGGCGGGAACCGGCTTTCGGCAAGCGAAGACGCGCTCTCTGCTCGTGATTACAGAGGTTGCGCTGGCACTGGTGCTGCTGGTGGGAGCGGCGCTGCTGATTCGCACCTTTGTTGCGCTGCGCGGGGTGAATGCCGGGTTCGATGCGCACAACGTGTTGACGATGGAGATGTCGATGAATGGCGACCGGTTCAGCAAGACCGCTGCCATTGCGCAGCTTTCGCGCGACGGGCGGCAGCGGCTGGACGCCATACCGGGGGTAGAGAGCTCGGCGTTCACGTGCTGCCTGCCCGTGGACGGGCAGTTCGGATTGCCGTTCGCAATTGTTGGCAGGCCGGTGGATCCAGCGAAGGGACAACCGGGCGCAGGATGGATGCAAGCCTCGCCGGATTTCTACAAGACGTTCAAGATTCCGGTGATTCGCGGGCGCGAATTCACCGATGCGGATACAGCTTCAGCGCCGAGCGTGGTGATCATCAACGAAGCGCTGCAGAAGCAGTACTTCCCGAAGGAGAATCCGATTGGTCAGCAGATTCTGATCGGCAAAGGGATGGGAGCTCCGTTTGAAGAGCCGGCGCGCCAGATTGTCGGCGTGGTGGGGAACACGCACGATGCGGGGCTGGACCAGGACACGCCGCCGCTGATGATTGTGCCGGACTCGCAGGTTCTGGATGCAATGACGGCGCTGAATGCGAAGATCGTTCCGCTGCGTTGGGCGGTTCGCACGCACGGCGATCCGAAGCGGCTGAGTGCGGCGATATCCGAGCAGTTGCGGCAGGCAAGCGGTGGCTTTCCAGTGGCGCACATCCGCTCGATGGAGGAGATTGTGTCGAGGACGACTTCGCGGCAGAGCTTCAATATGATGCTGCTCACGATTTTCGGAGCAATTGCGCTAGTGCTGGCGGCAATCGGGATTTACGGGTTGATCGCGTACTCGGTGCAGCAGCGGACACAGGAGATCGGGATTCGCATGGCGCTTGGCGCGGACCGCGCGACGATTCGCAACCTGGTGGTGTGGGACGGCATGAAGCTGACGCTGATCGGCATGGTGGTCGGGATCGGCGCGTCGTTCGGGCTTACGCGCCTGATTGCGAGCTTCCTGTTCGGCGTGAAGACTTGGGATCCGACGGCATTCATTGCGGTCCCGGCGGTGTTGGCAGCAGTGGCATTGCTGGCGGTTTGGCTGCCGGCGACACGGGCTGCGCGGGTGGAACCGATGATGGCGCTTCGGGTGGAGTGAGGGTGTCCAGGAGATTCCCTTCCCGGGTCTCAAAATCGAGACCGGACACCCGGCGGCCTCAGACTCCCGCGATTACACACTGCCTGAGTATGCCCGGTTCGGACCAACTCGCGAGAAACCTCTTCTTCGGAATCGCCTCTCCATCTGCGAGCGGTAATTCGAGTCTGCCGTTGCGTGAACCCGTGAGCGGAGAAAAATGGCCCACACCAGATTCCGAATTGAACAGAACGATGGGAATGTGCCCTCGTCGCACTGCAATCATAAGCGCCGACAAACCGACGGCTGGCTGCGGAAGAATTCCCATCTGTGCAGCCCGTGCATAGCATCGCTTTTCAAAGCCTCCGATAGCTGGATCAGGGTCTGTGTGAAAGCACACCCGCATTCCATGCACCTTCAGGCAAGTTGCCAATCCAACCGTGAAGACGCCATGTCGCTTGGTATAGAAACAATCCTCCGTCAGAGCTTGCGCTGAAACTCGCTTCCTGAAATGCCTCAGAACCATCCAGGCTGCGAGAAGCCCGCAATGGCCATCTATTTCGAGCAACGTACTTGGAGCTTCCCACCAATTTGGCAAACTCATTTGACTGGAATCATTTTACAGACTCAAGCCCACCGGGCTCTTTGCGAGGCAACGCCGTTCCGAGGCCGTAGTTGGCGAACCGCAGCTAATTTGCAGTGAATAAGATTGGTGCTCAGTCGCGACGCAGGATCAGGAAGACGCTGATGAGGACGAGCGCGGTGCCGGCAAAAATGCGTCCGGTGATGACTTCGCCGGCCATGAAGTAGCCAAGCGCCACGGCGACGATGGGGTTCACATAGGCGTGACTGGAAACGCGCGTGGCGGGCATGTGTGCGAGCAGCCAGACGAAGGCCGTGAAGGCCAGCAGCGATCCGAAGACGATGAGGTAGAGAAGCGCTCCAACCGCGCGCAACGTGATGTGCGGAAAGGGATGCATTTCGCCGAAGGATGCGGAAAGCATGAGCAGCATTGCGCCGCCGAGCATCATGGCTGCGCCCGCCGTAACGGGTCGGGATTTGGGCAGAGTCATGGAACGTGTCAGCACGGAACCGAGCGCCCAGGTCGTGGCTCCGGCGAGGATGGCGAGGCATGGTATGACGGCGAGATGCTGTTTGCCGCTGGGGATCAGGAGCACGGCTACGCCGACGAAGCCGAGGATGGTGGCAACGGCCACCATGGGGCGCATGCGTTGCTGACGGAGGATGAGCATCTCCAAAATCAGGGTGAGGATGGGCAAGGTTGCCGCCAGTACGGAGACGACGCCGGAGGGGACGTACTTCTCTGCCCAGAAGAGCGGACCGTATTCGGCGACAAACATGAGGAGCGCCATGATAGCGAGGCTTCGCCACTGCGCGAGTGTTGGCTTGGCTTCGCCCCTGGCGCGCATGAAGGCATAGAGCAGGACTCCGGCGGTGAAGAAGCGGGCTCCGGCAGCGAAGAGCGGGGGTAGTTCTTCAACGGCGATGCGGATGGCGAGAAACGTGGTGCCCCAGATCACGTAGATGGCGAAGAACGAGAGGAACAGGCGAATGCGGAAAGATTCCGATCCTTTGTCTTCAGCGCGAATGGTAACCGTTGAATCAGCCATAGAGAGTTACATATTTACATCTTATCGATAACCTGTCAACATTGGTTTAGAGGTTAGCAGTGGCGAACGGGTTGGCAAACGGGGCAAGAGAGCGAACGGAAAATCGCACCTTTGAGCTTGTTGGCGGTCATCTGGCGCTGGACCTTGTGAATACGCTTGACTGGCGATTCCGGGACTCGGGGCCGGAAGAGCTGATGACGGAATACCGCGACATGGTGCGGTTTGCGGAGCAGTCGGGCCTGGTGGGCAATGCTCAGGCACGGCGACTGATTCGGAATACGAGTGAGAGCAAGGCTGCGCAAGTGGTTGCCGCTGTGCGGGAGTTGCGGGAGGCGGCGGCGCAGGTGCTGTATGCGTCGCTTGACGGCGATGACGCTCCGGCATCGGGGGTCGCACAGTTGGAGTCGTATTTCAAAGCGGCACAGAAAGCGCAACGGCTGCATCGTGCTGGAGCCAGACTTGCATGGGAGTTGCCGCAGTCCGCTTCCCTTCCCGAGTTGCCGCTGTGGCTGCTTTCGCTGAGCGCGGCGGAACTGATGACTTCAGGCGAGATGGAGCGGGTGCGCGCGTGCGGGAATCTTGAGTGCCGGTGGCTTTTTCTTGATACGAGCAAGAATCACACACGGCGGTGGTGCGATATGAAGATTTGCGGCAATCGCATGAAGGCGCGGCGATTCAAAGCTCAGCATCGGGGGTGAACCGACCGATAGGAAATAACCTCCATTTTTGGGTTACTTCCTGTTTGGCGGTGACTCGGGAGTTTTCGGCCCTTCGTCACTTCAATTGCGCTCGGCTGTCGATTGCTGAGTTCACAGACGCAAGCAGGTTGGACTCCTTCTCGGCTTTCAGACCAATGATGTAATGGTAGGTGCCCTCAGTCCATGTGATGAACGAATCACTGCAATAAGCACCACAGACAGGCCCATAAAAATACCCTGTGAGTCCGCGGTGGAGTTTTACCGGGGTCCTTGGGCGGCGCGTGACGTTGTACGCATCTATTTGCTCGAGGGGGCGTGAAGTTCCGATCATTGTCCCGTAAGAGCAAACGTGTTGTCCTTCGCAGTCTGGAGTGGCTCCTAAAACAAGGGCATAGCCGCTCCCATCTGCCGACTTCACGATCGCATGAAGTTCATCATTCGAGTCCAACCCCCAAACGCATGTTGGTAGGCGAAGGGGTACAGAAGTCTTTGCTCGGAGCACAGTGACGGCCTTCGTGTATACGCCGCTTATCGGAGAGAGTGAACCTGAACAGTGTGCGTCCGACCATTGTGCTCGCGCTTCAGCGGCGTGCCAGAAGAGGCTGACGGCAAACAGTCCGACGGAAAACCTCAAGAGCGTTTTCATAGGTTAAAGAATAGTTGAAGCGCACCCATGAGGTTCATTTAGACGAGTTCCGGTCGTGTCGTGGGCAATTCGGAAGTAACGCGTTTTTCAGGCGCCGTTCGGGTGGAACTGACGAAATGCGACCGCAGATCCTTCGACTACGCTTCGCTTCGCTCAAGATGACAACTCCTGCGAGGCTTGTAACCAGCGTGCAACCTTACGTCGCTCCGTTAGACTGAAAGCGATGATTTCGTTTGAGCGAAAGAGCTGGGCAGCGCTGGCAGTTGTGTTGTGCGCATTTCTTTCGGCGTGCGGAACGCCGGGCGCGCCGCAGCCTCCATCGCTGAACCTGGCGGACCCGGTGACGGATTTGTCGGCGATACGGACGGGGAACCAGGTGACGCTGACCTGGACGATGCCGAAGCGCAACACCGACAAGACTCCGACAAAAGGCAATGTGGCGACCCGCGTATGTCGGCGCGAAGGAACGGGCGCCTGCAACCAGGTGGGAACGGACGTGATGGTTGCTCCGGGCGGGACGGGAAGCTACACGGATACGCTGGCGGGTACACTCACGTCGGGGGATGCGCGACCGGTGAGCTATTGCGTGGAGTTGCGAAACAAGAAGGGGCGCTCCGCAGGATTGTCGAATGCTGCGTCGGTGCTGGCAGGCGAGGCTCCCATGCCTATCGAAGGACTCAAGGCGGAAGTGCGCAAGCAGGGCGTGGTGTTGAGCTGGACTGCGGATGGCGAGAACGCGGCAGTGAGGCTCCAGCGGAGTCTGCTGACGCCGCCCGCGACGAAGGCCCAACAGGGGCCGCTGGCTCCGCCGCCGGAGGCGATTCACGAGACGTTGCTAGTGGATTCCGGCGCACAGCAGGGGCGGGCGATGGACACGACTGTTCGCTTTGGCGAGAGCTATGAATACCGGGCGCAGCGCGTGACTCGCGTGGATGTGGAAGGGAAGACGCTCGAACTGGCGGGCGAGCTCTCTGCACCAATCGATGTCGAGGTGAAGGATGTGTTTCCGCCGAACGTACCGTTGGGATTGGTCGCGGTGGCGGCAGCGGGTGAGAATGGCGCGGGACCGGCGATCGATTTAAGCTGGCAGCCGAATACGGATTCCGATCTGGCGGGGTATGTCGTTTATCGTCGTGAAGGCGATGGTGGGTGGCAGCGGGTCTCACCGGCAACGCCTGTCGTGGAGCCGGCGTTTCATGATCCACAGGTCCAGCCGGGGCACACATATCGCTATGCTGTCAGCGCGGTGGACAACGGCGGGCATGAAAGCGCGCGGTCTGCCGAGGCTCAAGAGACGGTTCCGCAAAGTTAGAGAAGCTTGGGTAGCGGTTTTGATTGTTTTAGCCGGTCAGCGGCGCTTCGCGCCAAGCAAGTTAGCAAGCCAGCGGGCCTGCGCTCAATCCAGATGCATTCCAGGCCGCCGAAGGAGTTTCAGATCATGAAATATTGCCGGTTTCGTTTTGAGAATCAGATTATGTATGGGGCGGTGGAAGAGCGCGGGGGCGAGCCGTGGATTGTGGATCTGGCGGCTGCACCCGAGGAGGACCTGGCGTTTCACCTGGCGCATGCACGGGCATTGGCGGCAAAGGAACTGGTGATCGATCCAGCGGGCTTTGACTTTGAGCCGATGCCGTTGGACGAGGCAGAGGTACTGCCACCGGTGACTCCATCCAAAATCATCTGCGTGGGCCGCAACTATCGCGAGCATGCGAAGGAACTGGGGAACGAGGTTCCGACGGAACCGCTGCTGTTCTTCAAGCCGCCGTCTTCGTTGCTGGCGCACAAGCGCACGGTGCTGATGCCTTCGCAGTCGGAGCGGGTGGACTTTGAGGGAGAACTGGCGCTGGTGATTGCGCGCCGGGCGAGCAAGCTCCCGGCGAATGCGGACTGGCGCAGCTACGTACGCGGCTACACCATTGCCAATGATGTGACGGCTCGCGACTTGCAAAAGAAAGACGGCCAATGGACGCGGGCCAAGGGCTTTGACACGTTCTGCGCGGTGGGGCCAGTGGTAAGCAGCGAGGTCGATCCCGAGAAGGGACTCACGGTTGAAACGCGTGTGAATGGAGAGTTACGGCAGCATGGATCGACGGTGGATTTTATTTTTCCGATTCCGGCGCTCCTCACGTATATCACCGCAGCCATTACGCTTGAAGCGGGCGATCTGCTGCTGACAGGAACGCCGGCCGGTGTGGGACCGGTGAAAGCCGGCGATCGGGTGGATGTGGCGATTGATGGGCTGGGAGTTTTGAGCAATACGTTTGCGGTAGCGTGAGATAAAAAGCACCTAGCTCTCATCCCTCGATTCCAGTCCGAGGGAAATCGGTCCTGATCCCCTCGGCTCCTCTTCTTCCTCCTCGTTGGAAGTGCTCTCTTCTGAACGTCCGTGATGCTGACTGCGATTGAGGAGCCCGCCAAGAAGACCGGCGCTGATCAGCAGTGCCGTGTCGAGAAGATAGGCGGCGATTCGGTAGGGATGATTTGTCAGATCCAGCTTGTAGAGCACCGGACCGGAATCAGGCTCGGATATTGCAATCACCCGGAGTGAGACCCCGGTAAAAGCATTCCCGACGGGATGTTCGAGATAGGTGAATACATAGTTCGAGCCCATGTGGGGAATGTTCGCGGCCTCATCACGTAGATCCAAGGCGTATCCGCCCGTCAATTGACAGCTGGTGGCACAAATGTATTCGTCAAACCTTCTTCTGCCGCTCGCCTTGCCGACGAAGCGGGCTACACCTTCCACACTCTTGCGGGGAGCGTTCGCGTTCGGCGAATATGAGCTGAAAGCGCCGACGATAAGGGCCACTCCGAAGAACATGATGATTGGTATTCTGCCTTCGAAATCGACTTTCCACTGATTTCGCCAATCACGTAAGTTGAGAAATGTTACGGCGCAGCAAACGACAATTGCCGCAAACGTCGCGATCCATGACATGGGATCAAGGTCGTTAAGAAAAGACATTGGAAGCCATCTTACCCATATATTCCCGGAAAAATCGCAAAGAGGGGCTGCAAAGGTTCTCGATTCATCAAGAAGTTGCAAGCAATACGGTAGGCTGTCCAGAACGAAACGTGCTGGGGTGCAGGAGCATCCTATAGAGCGGTACACTGGAGCCGGGCGCTCGAGGCGCCGAGGTTCCTTCCCCTGGAGGAAAAATGCCACAGAATCTGCTCGAACAACTGCGCAAGTACACGACCGTCGTAGCTGACACCGGCGATTTCGATTCGATGGAAAAGTTTCGCCCCACCGATGCCACAACGAACCCTTCGCTGATTACCGCGGCAGCGCAAATGCCGCAATATCAGCCCATCGTCGACAGCGTCATCCTGGACGCGAAGAAGGAACTGGGCGAAAACGCGAGCGACAAGGACGTGGCCAACCTGGCCTTTCAGGGTCTTGCCGTCGCTTTCGGCAAGAAGATCCTGGCGATTGTGCCGGGCCGTGTTTCGACGGAAGTCGATGCACGCCTTTCCTTCGACACTGAAGGCACCATTGCACAGGCGCGCAGCATCATTGCGCAGTACGACAAGGCGAAGGTTGGACGCGATCATGTGCTGATTAAGATTGCATCAACATGGGAAGGCATTCAGGCGGCGCAGGTGCTGGAGAAGGAAGGCATTCACTGCAACCTGACGCTTTTGTTCGGCATTCACCAGGCTGTTGCCGCGGCTGAAGCAGGCGTTACGCTGGTATCGCCTTTCGTGGGACGCATTCTGGATTGGTACAAGAAGGACACCGGCAAGGATTACCAGGGCGCGGATGATCCGGGCGTGCAATCCGTGACGAAGATCTACAACTACTACAAGAAATTCGGCTACAAGACGCAGGTGATGGGCGCGAGCTTCCGCAACATCGGCGAGATCGAGCAACTGGCAGGGTGCGATCTGCTGACGATATCGCCTCAGTTTCTTGGCGAGTTGGAGAAGACCGAAGGCGATCTGCCGCGCAAGCTCGATCCGGAAGCCGCCAAAACAATGCAGATCGAACGCATTGTCGTTGATAAGGCAGCGTTCAAGAAGATGCATGCCGAAGATCGCATGGCTACCGACAAGCTGAAGGAAGGCATCGAGGGATTCTCGGCTGCGCTCGTGAACCTGGAGAAGCTGTTGGCGAAACGGCTGGCAGAGTTGGAGTCGCGCGCGCCGGCCGCGGTTTGAATCTAATGAAGCTGGAATTCGCAGAGGGCAGCCTTCGGGCTGCCTTTTTGCTTTCGGGTCTCAGGAGGAGAAGCTGCCATGAATCGAGCGCTGATTTGGATCATTGGCCTGCTGATGACCGTTGTCTTGCCAGGCTGCAGGGGTCGGAGTGAGCCAGTGGGAGGGCCGGCGAACACGAGCGGCAATCCACCTCCGAAATCGACAGCTGAGCCATCTGCGGCAAGCAATGTTGCCGACAAGTGGTTGGGAAAATGGATCGGCCCAGAAGGAACTTATCTTCTGCTCTCTAAGGATGCCGACAAGTACGTCGTGCTGATCAATTCGCTCGACGGACCAGCAACATATGAAGGAACGTCAGCCGGCGATCGCATCGAGTTTCAGCGTGATGGCAAAACGGAGTCGATCCGTGCCGGCAACGGACATGGCACCGGGATGAAATGGCTCATGGACAAAACGAATTGTTTGATCATCGAAACCGGTGAAGGATTTTGCAGGGACTAACAGCAATTCCTGAGTGTTGTGGCCTTTTGGAGTTTTATGTAAGGTCGCCGCTTCCTGGAGGTCGCCTCGACTTGGGTGCAGCAGCTCCGGCGTACAGCTACTCAGGAATTGCGATGAGCCGGCGGTTTTGGGGGATTGCACTTCCCTGTTATGGCATCGCCGGCCTCGTAGACGGCATCCGCGTGAAGCGGAGTGGCTTTATGAGCCCCTTGCAATAAATCAGCAGGTACGGATCTTTCCACTCGAAACGCTCCGCGGCCTGCAGAGCTTCAAGGTAATTCGCCTCCTGCTTCATCACTGGTTCGGGGCAAGCCATTCGCGTCGAACCCATCCCGCCCAATTTGATGGCATTCCCGCTTATCTCGGCTGAGGCGAAGAAACGATTGCAGGAGGCGTTGCCTGCTACCTTTCCAGCTTCGGGGAAGGTGAGGGTCGCCTGACCATGATCGGCAGCGCTGCCGGCGAGATCATCGAGGAGCCATTCACTGCCTGAGAGGTCAATGGGGGCCTTTGACGCAGAGGCAGCGTGTGAGACCCTGGCCGCCTTTATTGACGAGACGGTGAGGACCGGCTGTTCACCAGTCTCCACCCCCGTTCGCTGGCCGAATTTGCCTGTGACCCTCACACGCTTGTTCGCCCATGTTTCAAGTTCTCCGGCCCTGGGATCATTAACTTGAATTGAATTGAGGTGATTGCCAGCGACCACAATTGGGAGATCGAGTTGAAGAATCCAGCCTGTCGACTCTCCGCCGATCGCCGCCGCGCGATCGAGCCTGCCGCTTGCGGTGATTTCTTGTTCCGATGACTGCGGCTGCAGAGAGGAGACGCTGGCAAGTGCGAGAATCAGTCCGACAATCTGCCGCGCGATGCGCATTTTAGGTCTCCTCTGGTTGGGGCCCTATGATTCGCCTCGTGAATTGCTGATCGATCCTAGTGTGGTGAGTCTGAAGTCCTTAACAGAAACCCGGAAAGCGCATAAGCAGATTCTTCGCTCACCACCCCCAAACTCTGCCCCAAAGAACAATATTCGTTCTTTGGGGACCCCGAAGACGTTTGGGGTCCCGTTCCCTCAGAATGACACCGCCATTTAGAGAAAGAATTTCAGATTCAGGACACTAGTGATTGCTAGTCGGCAGACACTGCAAGAAGTGAAAGTTCCATGGCGCCAGTTCCACGTAGAGGCCGGGCGACCGGATTCCAACTCGTTCGAACGTCGCGCCGGATAAGAGGTCAATCAAATGCCACGTTCCGCCACTGGCATCATCCCACGGCACTTGAATCTGGGCTTGTGCGGGCCAGTCGCTGAGATTGACTGCGAGCAGGTATCGCTCGTCATCGTGCACCCAGTTCCAGGCCACCAAATTCTGAAAGCTCGAGTTATCCGGCCAGCCAGTTCGCTGGCACAGGCTCCACTGGCCTTCACGGAAAGCTTCGCGATTGACTGCATCGAGAAGCTTCTTGTAGAACCCGCGCAGATTTTCGTCGACTGGTTCGCTCGGACGCCTGCCCAGAAAGACGGGCGGCCTTACCTTGCGGCCCTCGAACTGGCCTTCATGGAAAAGCTTTATTCCCGGCAGCGTAGCCATGGTTATAGCAGCGGCTCGTTCCTTTGCGGGTGAAAATGTAGCCGCGGCTCGAGGCTCGTCATGGTTCTCGATGAATCGTAGTAGTTTCCTTTGATATGCAAGATCGGCACACAGATGAAGGCGGATGTTCTCCGCATTGCTGTGTTCGAGGCGATCGTAGAGTTTCTTGTCGTAACAAAAGTCAAAGCCGCGCTGCTGAAGTTCCCACTCGAGGTCCCAATAGGCTTCTGCGATAAAGATGAATCCTGGATTTCTGGCCTTGATGGCAGAAATCACGTCGGTCCAATATTCGGTTGAGGGAGGCGGTCCAGCACGACCGCCCCAGGTGCGTTCGAATATCGCATTCAACATAAGCATTGACATGTCGCAGCGGACGCCGTCGCACTGTTGGGCAATGCTCGATATAGTTTCAATCACGGCTCGCCGGAGACCCGGTGCAAAAGCGTTCAGCTGGAGGACATCTGGCCATGCCGGAAAGTAGGGGTCGCGCCCGCATGCGCAAACATTTCCCTGGACCCTAATGAAGGATGCCGGCTCATTCCTGGCGTCCTCATCGGTCCCGCAAATGAAGTACTCGGGGTGTTCCGCGACCCAGGGATGATCTGGCGCGACATGGTTCGGCACGAAATCCAGAATCAGCTTCATGCCTCGCTTCGCGAGCTCCCGCCGGGCAGTTGCCAGGCCTTCAGGACCTCCGAGGCGTTTGTCGACCATGTAGCGTCGTATGCAGTAGGGCGATCCGACGTTGTCTTCAGGTTTGAAGTCGGGCAGAGCTCGACGGAAGTCTTCGACGAGATTCTTGTTTTGATTTGCGATGGCTATGCCCGCGGGACTTCGTTCCCAGACTCCCATCAACCAGACCGAATCGAAGCCGTAAGCGGCGATGGCATCCCATTCGGCGGACGGTACGGAAGACAAGTCAACTCTCTTCCCATACTTCTGGCTTAGATCGGTGAGCCATATCCAGGTGTCAATCTCATACAAGGTCGGATATGGGCACCATGCCGACACGGCGGACGAGACTTCGACTTTCTCAGCAAGACCTAAACTCATAGTGTTCCTCCGCTCCCAAACATCAGAATTCGGATCCCGATGCCCTGGGAAGGCGCCATGAATTCAATGCTTCGGCGCCTGATCGTGTTTAGATTTACGCTTCTCCGCTGCTTTTCGCTACTGCGAAAACCTGTAATAGGCGTCGCGGGGGCGGGACTGGTCCGCATCCCTGAGGGTTGGCTTCGCCCGATCGGACCGGAGAATTCTCCAATTTGGCAACGAGTTAGAGGCTTGGTTACCAATGGACCGTCAGCGGCTAGTAAGGTGATTTAGCTCACATCACGAGTGCTACAATTCCGCTAAAGTTCTTTCCATGCAGGACAAATCCAGCGATGGCCGGGAGTGGTTCCGGGCTGCGCACGTTGCACCCCGAACGATCTCTCCCAAAAACCGCATTTCCTTGGGGATCCGTATGCCGGTGCAGTCTCATCCGCTCGAACCGTTCTTTCAGCAAGCAGTTCGCAACAGTTATGAGGGCCGGCTTGGGCTGGGTCCCGAGATCACCGCGTATGTATCGCGCATGCTGTGCGACTTCTCTGAGGCGGACAATCTTTTCCGTTTGCGGGATGCGAAGGGGCGTTCGATCGAGAGGCTTGAGGAGATGGTCCGGGCCTCCGATCCGATTCACGGGACAGCTCGCTCGTTTATCGCGGAGCGCGCAATTCGCAAGTACATCGGCGACTACACTCTTTTTCTGGCGGGCATGTGTCCTGAAGCAATCGAGTCTGACCCGAACAACGCTTCGCAAAAGCCGACCCTGGCGGAGCTGATACGCGTGGGTAAAGAGAGCTACTACATCGTCAGTCAGTTCAACGTATTCGAGTACGAAAAGGAAGCGCCGTTGTTTGGGCAACTGTCGTCAACGTTTGAGCACTGCATTCTCGGTCTCGCCATTGCACGCAGGGACTTGTGGCGAACGATAAATCCACCAGCTCCAGTACATTAGCCATATTGATAGAGGAAAGTAGTCCTATATGCGGTCTGGTGGTTCGTGCCCCAGGGACAAACAATATTGTCCCTGGGGTCAACGACCTATGTGTTCATGACTTGCAATTGACATTCCACTCTGCCAACAAAATTGGGCCTCCACCTTTAGTCGTAGCAACATTTCGGTTAATCTCTGTGTCAACACAATGTAAATCGGGTGGTGGCTGGTAAGCCGACTGCACGCAAACGCGCTTCTGGTCACTGCATAAGATGCGGTTCCGATTGGCGCAAGTGCCTGTACGGGAGGTTTGTATGCAAAACCAGACTCATCCGCTTGAAGCGTTTTTTCAGCAGGTAGTTCGCAACAGCTACGAAGGCAAGTTGGGGCTGCACGATCCCGACGTGACCGGTTACGTGGCTCATCTGCTCTGCGAATTCTCACAGACCGACAAGCTCTACCAGGTGCGTGATGCGGCGGGGCATCCGATCGAAGAGCTGGAAGCGATGATTCTGGCTGCCGATCCGGTAAACGGCACTGCGACCCTCGTTCGACGCGGAGCGGGCTATGCGCAAGTACATTGGGGATTATGCGCTTTTTGTCGGCGGACTCTATCCCGAGGCCAATGTTCCGGGCACGCGACGCAGGGTGCCGCACCCGAGCCTGTCGGAGCTGATCCACGCCGGCAAGGAGAGCTATTTCATCGTGAGCCAGTTCAACATGTTCGAGTACGAGAAGGAAGCGCCGCTGTTCGGGCGCCTTTCGGATGGATTCGAACGGTGCATTCTGGGGCTGTCACTGGTACGGGAAGAGCTGAAGAAGCGGAAGGCGCTGCCGCCGCCGGAGCTGAACTAGAAACAGGGATTAGGGATCAGGGAATAGAGAGTAAAGTGCCCCGGGGTCGGATAGACTTCGGGGCATCTTGTTCTTGGTCGAGGTGCTCTCGGTTATTCGGACCAGACGGCGAGGACGTTGCCTTGGCCATCGGAGAAGTGGAATCGCTTTCCGCCGGGAAAGTCGAAGGTGGGGACAGCGATGCTGCCGCCTGCGGCGATGATGGCATCCTGCGTGCCTTTCAGGTCCTGCGAGTAGAGGACGATTAGCGGGGCGGTATCGCTCTGCGATTGTGTTGGCTCGCCTTTGCGGAAGCCTCCGGAGATGCCGGCGTGGTCTTTATCGAAGCTGATGTAGTCGGGACCCCACTCCTGGAAGTTCCAGCTGAAGACGCGCTCGTAGAAGGCTTTGGTTTTGGCGATGTCGGTGGTGGTGAATTCGATGTAGTTGATGGCGTGGTGCTGGGCGGGCTGGCTCATGCGTCTCTCCTATGCTGCGCCGGAGCGCAGGATGCTGCGCGAGGGCGCAGACAACGTTGGGATGCGGAGCGCGGACTGCTGAGTACGAAATGAAGGTAACAGAGACCTAAGTCACTTGCAATGCGCTCGAAACGCATGATCCCATTTGCTCATAAAGGCTTCCCTTCCGATTCGGGTCAACTCCGATTGCAGTGGAGAGTCGGCAAACCCTGATTCGCGATTGAAGAGCACACGGAGAGATCCAGATGAAAATGCTACGCGCTCGGTTTTGCACCTTTACCCTCGTCGCTTTCTTTTTCGTTTGCGCGACAGCGCAGGAGGGGTTCGCGCTCGCAAAGGATGCGCCCACTCGTGGCAGCAAGATCACGATCCCTGCTACGACGCCATTTACGGTGCAGCTCGATCAGGCGGTAAGCGCGAACATGGCTGAGGGACGGGACTTCACGGTCACTTTCAGCGAGCCCGTGCAGATCAACGGCACTCTCCTCATCCCTGCGGGAGCGATGGGCGCCGGGCTAGTAAGTAGTGATGCGCAACATGACCGCCAAATAGAGTTGAACTCAGTTTTCGTAAATGGGAGATCTTACCGCGTAACAACTTCTCCAATCATGCTGAATCGGAAGACCCCGTTTCCAGCGGGCAAGAAGCTCACTTTTGACCTTATGTTTGGGCTCAGTCTTCAGTGATGCTTGGAACCTCCCGGCGCCTAAGGGCCTTGTAGCAACCGCCCATGCGCCGCTCTCCCGTTGGAATTTTCGGGCAGATCCTTCGCTGCGACACATCACGAAATCGTGATCTGCTTTGCTCAGGACGACAGCCTCTTCTTGCGAGCTAAACCGAGAATTGGGACTACAGGATGTACCGGCTCAGGTCGTTGTCTTTGACCACGGATGCAACCATCTGCCGCACGTATTCCGACGTAATCAGGAACACCTTCTCGGTACCGGAGGCGGTCATGCGCTCCTGGTAGGGCAGCGGGGCAAGGGCTTCGTTGGCTCCATCTTTCGTTAGCGCTGCAGCCTGCTCCACATTTCCGTGGCGAACGATATCGGGCGCGAGGAAGCTTACGTCTTCGAGTACGCGTTCCATGATGGTGTGCAGGCGGCGCGCGCCTATGTTCTCGGTCTGTTCGTTGACCTTGAAGGCGAACTCGGCCATCTCGCGCAGGGCGTCTGGATCAAATTCGAGACGAACGCCCTCGGTTTCAAGCAGAGCGGAATACTGCTTGGTGAGCGACGACTTAGGTTCGGTAAGGATGCGGAGGAAATCTTCGACGGTGAGCGATTTCAGCTCGACGCGAATGGGGAAACGGCCCTGCAGTTCGGGGATGAGGTCGCTGGGCTTTGAGACGTGGAATGCACCGGCGGCGATGAACAGGATGTGGTCAGTGCGCACCATGCCGTAGCGGGTGTTCACCGTTGTGCCTTCGACAATGGGGAGGATGTCGCGCTGTACGCCTTCGCGGCTGACATCAGGGCCGTGGCTGCCTTCGCGCCCGGCGATCTTATCGATCTCATCTAAAAAGACGATGCCGCTGGATTCAACGCGCTCCACGGCTGATCGGTTCACCTGGTCCATGTCGATGAGGCGGCCTTCTTCTTCCTGTACCAGGTAGTCGAAGGCGTCGCCGACCTTCATCTTTCGCTTCTTTGAACCGCCACCGAAGATGTTGGGCAGCATGTCCTTGAGGTTCATCTCCATGTCTTCGAGATTCTGGTTGGAGATGATGCCGAACTGAGGCGTGTTGCGCTCGCGGACATCGAGTTCGACGGTGCGATCGTCGAGCTTGCCTTCGCGAAACTGCTGGCGAAGTTTTTCGCGCGAACGATGATAGCTTTCAGAGCCGGGCAGCGTGAGTTGACTCTCTTGCGCCGGCGGGGTTGGCGGAGGAGGAGGCAGGAGGATATCGAGCAGGCGCTCCTCGGCGTTCATCTCCGCCTTGTCTTCCACTTCCTCGAGGCGTTCCTCGCGGACCATGTCGATCGCGATCTCAACGAGGTCGCGGATCATGGATTCGACGTCCCGGCCGACGTAGCCGACTTCAGTAAACTTTGAGGCTTCGACTTTGAGGAACGGGGAGTTTGTGAGCTTGGCAAGCCTGCGCGCAATCTCGGTTTTGCCGACGCCGGTGGGCCCAATCATGATGATGTTCTTGGGCATGATGTCGTCGGCGATGTCGGGCGGAAGCTTCTGGCGTCGCTGGCGATTGCGCAAAGCGATGGCCACGGCGCGCTTGGCCGGCCGCTGACCGACGACATGCTTGTCGAGTTCGGCGACGATCTCGCGCGGAGTCAGCTCATCGAGCGCGATGTCCTGTTCTTCGGCGGATGCAGGAAGGTAGATGGCCATGGGTGGGGGCGCCTAGCCCTTCAACTCCTCGAAGGTGATTCTGTCGTTGGTGTAGATGCAGATGTCGGCGGCGATCTTCATGGCCTTGGCGGCAATCTCATGGGCGTCGAGGTCAGTGTTCTCCATCAGTGCGCGGGCGGCCGCGGTGGCGAAGCTGCCGCCGGAACCGATGGCGGCAATGGGTTCGTCGGGATCAATGACGTCGCCTGAACCGGAGATCAGGAAGGTCTGGCCCTTGTCGGCGACTACCAGCAAGGCCTCAAGGTTGCGGAGCATCTTGTCCGTACGCCAGTCTTTGGCGAGTTCCACGGCAGCGCGATTGAGGTTGCCGGCGTACTGTTCGAGTTTGGTCTCGAAGCGCGTGAACAGATTGAAGGCATCCGCGGTCGATCCAGCAAAACCGGCGAGGATCTTCTCCTGGTAGAGCCGGCGAATCTTTTTGGCCGTGTGTTTGAGGACGTGGTCGGCCATCGTGACCTGCCCGTCGGCCGCCATCACTACTTCACCGTTGCGCCGCACGCAGATGACGGTGGTCGAGCGAATGCGCCGATGTTCGGCAGAGGCGGATTTTCTGTTCGTGCTCAAGGCCTGATCCTCATAAAAACAAGACTTCCGGGAGGCCGGGAGCCGCCGGAAGCGCAGATATCAGTATAGGACACTGATTTCGAGCAAATTGCACCGGTCAATGTTGCCAGATCACCTTGCCGGAGCGCACCACCGCATGCACACGGGAGAAGTTTGTCAGCGCATCGGCTGGGTCGGCTTCGAGGATCGTAAGGTCGGCCAGTTTTCCCGCCGTTACGGTTCCCTTGCTGTTGGAGGCTCCCATGCGTGAGGCTGGGTTTGTTGTCAGCATGCCAAGCACCGTTCTCCAGTCGAGGCCGCTCTTGCCGAGTTGCACGAATTCTTCCTCGGTTGTGTAGTCGGTCATATAGCCGACGTCGGTTCCGAAGAGAAGTGTGCCGCCGAGCTGATGAAACTGCTGCACCTCGGCGCAGATGGGATCCATGTAATGCGAATCGGTGGTCACGGTCGAAGCGAACATCTTGAGCGTGGGAATCATGGCCATATTTTTGGCGATGGCGGCGCTGAGAAGCTTTGCGTCCACGCCCTCGGTCTCGTCAGCGGCATGGGCGAGCACGTCGACACCGCTGTCGATGGCTACCTGCACGCCGGCAAGGTTGGAGGGGTGCGCGAAGACGAGCTTGCCATTGAGATGGCTCTCGGTGACTGCAGCCCTGGCGATGTTGACTGGCATTGGCAAGACGCGTCCGCGCGCAATCCAGGAGCCGGTGAAGAGCTTGGTGAGGTCTGCGCCTGAGGCCAGGTTGCTGCGGACGATCCGTGTGGCGTCCTGCGGCGTTTCCGGTTGCGGCATCGTCGCGACGATCCATTTCGGGGCAGTTTCCCGAATATAGAAGGGCACGCCGTGGGGTGGGTACAGCGGAGTTCCGGCGGTGTAGATGTAGGGGCCGGTCAGTTCGCCCTTCTCGATGCGGCGACGGATGGAGAGGGTGTCGGCGGGATTGGAACCGACATCGATGACGGTGGTGAATCCGCGGCTGAGGAACATGTCGGCAAGCTGGGGATTGAGCGTGGCGGCGGATTTCCAGTTGGCCATCGACCACTTGGGCTCGGTGAAGTGGACGTGTGCGTTCCAGAAGCCCGCGGTGACTACGCAGTGATCGCAAGGAACGATGGTCGCGTCGGATGGAACTTCGACCTGCTTCCCTACTGCCGCGATCAGGCCGTCGCGCACCAGCACGGTTCCGTCGTCGATGGCCGGATCGTTGGGCGAGGTGTAGATCTTCGCGTGTTCGATGGCCAGCGTGCCCCTGGCCAGTTGCAGAGGAGGATGAGATCCATGGCGGGGATAGAACTCAAGGAGCCAGATTGCGGCACCGGCAACAACAAAAAGAATCAATATCAGAGAAAAGAGGCGAAACAGCCACCGTCGCATGGGCAGACCTCAACCTTTCAAGAGATGATACGCATTGGGCGCAGCGCGGTTCACGCGAATCGCGGTTTGACGCGTCCAAGTACAGCAAATAGCTTTGAAGCAGGGGTAGGCGCGTTCGTGCCCCGCTCGGAGGAGCAAAGATGCAGAGGAACTTGCCGGGACGGCTTGCGGTGACAGCTGTCTTCGCGATCTTGTTTTTAGCCTGCGAGATTGGCGTGGCGCAGGACTTGAAGAGTTTCGAGCAGCGAATCACGACGAAGGTGCTGCCCAATGGCCTCACCATTCTGATCTGCGAAAGGCCGGAAGCGCCGGTTTTCAGCTATGTGACGTTTGTGGATGCGGGCGACGTGAACGATCCCTCCGGCGAGAGCGGGCTGGCGCACATGTTTGAACACCTCGCATTCAAGGGCACCAACGAGATCGGCACAACGGACTTCGCTGCGGAAAAGGTTGCGCTGGCAAGAGTGGAAGCCGCCAACGACGCCCTGTCGGCTGAAGTTCGCAATCCCATGGGCAGCGATCCGAAGAAACTGGACGAGCTGAAGAAGGCGTTCGATGCAGCACAAGCGGATGCCGAGAAGTATGTTGTTCCGAACCAGTTCACCGATGTGGCGGAACGCAATGGCGCGCACGAACTGAATGCCGAAACAGGGCTGGACGAGACGATGTTCTTCTGGTCGATGCCGGAGAATCGGCTGGAACTGTGGGCGTGGCTTGAGAGCAGTCGGTTGGCCAATACTGTTCCGCGCGAGTTCTACAAGGAGCGCTCAGTGGTGGTGGAAGAGCGGCGGATGCGCACCGACTCCAACCCTGAGGGTCGGCTCCTCGAACAGTTAGCGGCTACGGCATATGTTGCACACAACTATGGCCGGAGCGGCATCGGCTGGCCGAGCGAAGTAGGACAGATCACGGCCACCGAGGCCATGGATTTTCACAAGAAGTACTACGTGGGGTCCAATATCGTGGTTGCCGTGGTGGGCGACGTCAAGGCTGCCGAGGCGATGCCCCTCCTGGAGAAGTACTTCAGCAAAGTTCCGGGCGGCCCGAAACCGCTTGAGATGACGACGGTCGAGCCAAAGCAGTTTGCGGAGAAATCGCTCATCATCAAGGATCCCAGCCAGCCTATTTACCTGGAGGCTTATCACCGTCCCAACTTCCGCAATCCGGACGATGCAGTGTACGACGCGATCAGCGACATCATGTCGAACGGCCGCGTTTCGCGGCTTTATCGCAGCCTGGTGCGCGACCAGCAGATTGCCGCTGTCGCGGAGGGTGTAAGTCCGTTCCCCGGAGACAAGTATCCGAGCCTCTTCGTATTTGGCGCGGTTCCGCTGCCCGGGCACACGCCGGCAGAGATGCGCGATGCGATTCACAAGGAGATTGAGAAGCTGAAGGCCACCGATGTTACCGATGCGGAGCTTGCCATGTACAAAACCAGGGCGCGTGCCGATCTGCTGCGCGGACTCGCTGACAACCAGGGTCTGGCCAATGCTCTTGCGGAGTATCAGACGCGATACGGCGACTGGCGTGAACTCTTCAAACAACTGGATCGAGTGGACAAGGTAACGAAGGCGGATATCCGGCGAGTTGCCAACCAGATCTTCATGGCATCGAACCGCACCTCGGCCGAGATCGAGACGCAAGCTCCTGCTGCACCAGCCAACAACGGCGGAGGCCAAAAGTGAGAGATCGCAAGAATTCATTCATCGCGCCGGCCATCGTGCTGGGTTTTGCCATTGGCTTGTTGCTTTTTCCGGCCGTTTCTCCAGCGCAGCAGAATAGGCCCTGGGAGAAAATTCCGATTCCGCCGCTGCATGAGTTCAAGCCGCAGCAGCCGAAGCGGATTGCGCTGAAGAATGGCATCGTGCTGTTTCTGCAGGAAGACCATGAGCTTCCGTTTGTTTCGGGATCGGTTTTGATTCCCGGAGGATCGCGCGACGAAGACTCCGCCAAGGTCGGGTTGGTCGATCTCTACGGACAGACATGGCGGACCAGCGGCACCGAGAAGATGAGCGGCGACGCCATGGACGATCTGTTGGAATCGAAAGCCGCGCACATAGAAACAAGCGGAGACGAGAACTCCACCGCACTCTCATGGGACTCGCTGAAGGCGGACACCGACCAGGTCTACGGCCTCGCGATGGATCTGCTGTTTCATCCCAAATTTGACGTGCAGAAGCTACGGCTGGCGCAGCAGCAGACGGCGACCGGAATCGTGCGCCGCAATGACGATGAGAGCCAGGTCGCCGGGCGCGAAGCTGCCAAGCTGGTCTATGGAGCCGACAGCCCATACGCGCGTCAGGCCGAATTGTCGACCATCGGGAAGGTCACGGTAGCGGACCTGCAGGCGTGGCATGATCGCACCATTGGCGGCAAACTGATCGTTAGCATCAGCGGTGACTTTGACTCCGCCGCGATGGAAGCCAAGATGCGCGCGACGTTTGAGGGTCTGCCTGTGGCCAAGCCCAACCCGGTGCGGCACGAGGTATTCCACGGGCCGACGCCGGGCGTGTACTTCATCAACAAGGAAGACGTGAATCAATCGCACGTGGAGATTGTGGGGCTTGGAATCGAACGGCGCAACCCGGATGTTCCCAGCGTTGCGATGATGAACGACGTCTTTGCGGGTGGGTTTGCGAGCAGGCTGTTCCAGAGAGTCCGCACACAACTCGGACTTGCGTACGAGGTGGGCGGCGGGCTGGCGTTCGGCTGGGATCATCCGGCGACATTTCAGGCCGTGGTGCTGACGAAAAGCGCGAGCACCGTTGAGGCGGTTCAGCAAACCTACAAGGTACTGGACGGATTGACGACGCAGCCATTCACCGAGGAAGAATTGAAACGCGCGAAGGACAACATTCTCAATTCGTTCCTGTTCCGGTATGACACGAAGGACAAGGTGCTTGCGGAGCGGGTGCGGCTGGAGTTCTACGGCTATCCGCCGGACTACCTGGAAACGTACAAGGCGGCGCTGGAGAAAGTTACCGTCGCCGATCTGAATGGCGCAGCGAAGAAGTATATTCATCCCGACACGTACGCGGTTCTCGTGGTTGGCAATGGTCCAGAGATCACGCCCGGCCTGGATGAGCTGAAGATGGGGCCGGTGCATGCCATCGACATCACTATTCCCGGAGCGCCGGGAGAGAAGAGCGGCGGGACGGAAGGACAAGAGTGAGCAAGGAATCGAGTGAATCGAAGCAATCCACACCGAAGTTGGCGATTGTAATTATGGCTGCCGGCAAGGGCACGCGGCTGAATTCGCGCCGGCCGAAAGTGCTTCACGAAGTCGGTGGCAAGCCGCTTCTGAGTCATGTGATAAAGACTGCCGGCCGCCTCGCGGAGAACGAAGATATCTACGCGATCGTTGGTCACCAGGCCGAACGCGTGCGGGAGGCGGTGGCTGGAACAGGCGTGCAATTCATCGAACAGACAGAACAGCGCGGGACCGGACACGCAATTCAGTGCGCACGCGAAGCGATTTCCGGTTACGAGCATATCCTGGTGCTTTCCGGCGACGTGCCCCTGATCCAGGCCGAGACATTGCAGCACCTGATGACGCTTCATCTGGCGGAAGGTGCGGCGATGACGATTCTGACTGCCGTTCCGGATGATCCCACTGGCTATGGGCGGATCATTCGTCATGCGTCTGATCAGCCCGAGGTGGACGCGATTGTCGAGCAGAAGGCTCTGAAGCCCGACCAGCGATCGATTCACGAAATCAACTCCGGCATCTACGCGTTCAGGGTGACTCCGCTACTGAAGCATCTGGACCGACTCACGAACAACAATGCCCATGCGGAGTTCTATCTCACCGACATGGCGGGGCTTCTGCATGCGGCAGGCGAGAAGGTGGCGGCGATCAAGGCTCCCGAGGCGATGGAAGTGCTGGGGGCCAACACCATTGCCGAAGTGGTCGCGCTCGACGCCGGCATTCGCTCGGCGACCGCCACGCGGTTGATGGCTGGCGGGGTCACTATCTTCCGGCCGGAGACGTGCGTAATCGATGCCGAGGTGGAGATTGAGCCCGATACGATCATCGAGCCGTTTGTGCAACTGCTCGGCAAGACGAAGATCGGTGGAGACTGCCGCATTCGTTCTTACTCTGTGATCGAGAACTGCACGCTGGGGAATGACGTGCTCATCCGGCAGAGCTGCGTACTCGCTGAAAGCACGGTGGCGGACGGCGCAAAAATCGGACCCTTTGCGCACTTGCGGCCGGGGAGCGAGATCGGACAGGATGCGCACGTGGGCAACTTTGTCGAGACGAAAAAGGCGAAGCTGGGCAAAGGGGCGAAGGCCAATCACCTGACCTATCTCGGAGACGCCGAGGTGGGCGCGGGTTCCAACATTGGCGCCGGGGTAATCACCTGCAACTACGACGGCGTACACAAGCACACCACGCGGATCGGTCAGGGTGCGTTTGTCGGCAGCGACTCGACGCTGGTTGCGCCGATTGAGATCGGCGATGGCGCTTATATCGGTGCCGGATCCTGCATTACCCGGAGTGTCCCTTCGGGCGCACTCGCGGTGGGACGGTCCCGTCAGGTGACCAAGGAAGGCTGGGCCGCGGCGCGTCGGGCGCGGGGAAGGGAACAGAAATAAATCTTGCAATGTGCTTCGGACGACCTAACCGGCCCCGAATCAAGACGACTGGATATTTTTCTGTATCAATAGGAAACAATTTCTCCAGAAATCTATACCACTTTAGTACTTTGGTACTTTCGCAAGAGGGGCTTGCGCCACTAGCTGGGGTAAGCGTAAGTTCTTGATACGTTCTCAAGGATTTATCGGCGGTGTGCTGAAGTACGAGTGGAGAAGTCGACGCGATTCCCTCTCCGAGAGGTTTGCGGGGCGAAATGTCCGGGATTTTCTATTTAACCTTCGACCTGTTGACGATTTATTTCTTTAAGGCAGAGAACATCCCATTTTGAGAAATACTGGTGCCTAAATTGAGAGGATTGCCCCGCCGTAGATGGACTGACCACTGGCGGGAAACCGGGAAGGAAACGGGGTTGGCATCGAAGCCGGCAGGGCTGGACGCATCCTCGACAGCGATGCTTTCTTTGGCGAGCGCGGATGTGCGCTCAGGCCTGAAAGCGCGCAAGACGGCACGTATTCTCGTCGTGGACGATGAAGCTCACGTTCGCTCGATGATTGCGGCGACCCTTGAGCACCAGGGATACGAGATCATGCTTGCCTCGGGAGGGCGTGAAGCCCTGGAGGCGATTGACCATGATTCCTTTGAGCTGATTCTGACGGATATCGTGATGCAGGAGGGCAACGGACTCGCCCTTCTGGAGCGTATTCATGCGCAGAGTCCGAATCTTCCGGTGATCATGGTTACGGCCATTCATGACATCAGTGTGGCCATCGACTCCATGCGGCGCGGCGCCTACGACTACCTTCTCAAGCCTTTTGAACGAGAACACCTGGTCGCCACAGTACAGCGTGCGCTGGAACACCGCCAGGCGTTGCAGGAAAGCCGCACGTATCAGCAGAATCTGGAGCAGGTTGTACGGGCGCGGACGGAGATGCTGCGCCAGGCGATGGAGGATCTGGAGCACTCGTACGACGTCACCCTCGAAGCTCTTGGCGATGCCCTCGACCTGAAAGACTCCGAGACTGAAGGCCACTCTAAGCGCGTTACGGCGTACACCATTGCATTGGCAAGAGCCATGGGCATTTCGCCCGCCGAGATCAAGGTGATTGCACGCGGCGCTTTTCTGCACGATATCGGCAAGATGGCGATTCCCGACGATATTCTGCGCAAACCGGGCAAACTGACGCCGGAGGAGCAGGAGATTATGCGGGAGCATTGCGCACGCGGTTACCAGATGCTGCGCAAGATCCCCTTCCTGGCGGAAGCCGCCGAAATCGTCTTTACGCACCAGGAACACTACGATGGAAGCGGCTATCCGAGCACCCTGAAGGGAGTGGCCATCCCGGTTGGCGCCCGCATCTTCGCAGTAGCCGACACGCTCGACGCCATCACCAGCGATCGACCGTATCGCGTAGCGCGCACCTTTGATGCGGCGCGCGCGGAGATTATCCGCTGCTCGGGGACGCAGTTTGATCCTTCAGTGGTTGAGGTCTACCTGAAGATTCCCAACGAACTATGGCTTGAGTTGCGTTCGGAGATCACCGGCCAGAACCGGCGTTTCTCATCGTTTGATATCGCGCATCCGCTGGGCATGACCAGCGAATAATCGCGGCAAACGCTCATATCCCCAAAAGCCGCATCATGAAGCCTAAAACCTGTCTCGGATATATTTCGCGCGTGAAGCGAAGAGTGCTCAATTTACGCTTTGCACGGCGCTCCTATTGAATGACCGTGATGGCTGCAGCGCCCAGCGCCAGCTGCGAGAACACCTGCGACCAATCGAGCACACTCTTCAACACTGACGGCCCGAATGTCTTCTCAGGGACCACGACGGTATCGCCCGGGTTGAGACCCAAACTTGCGAACTCATTGCCCCAGACCGACTTCACTGTCTCACGGCTCACGACGTCGCCGTTTGCCCGGATGATGAACTCATGTTTTCGGTCCGCGTCTCTGTTCGGCCCCCCGGCCTGCAACAAATATGAACCAACACGACGTCCGTCCACATACAAGAACGAATTCTGGTCATACACGGAGCCAATCACGTTCACGATTCCGGGAACGGGCGGAATCACGAATCGATCGCCGTTCTCCATGGTCATGTCGGGAAGGCTGGCGGTGCCAGTGCTGTTCGGCTTGAGGGTCAGAACGACGCGGCCGGTGGCGCGGATCTGGCGCAGGGAGGCGATCAAATCCCGTTCGCTGTTTTGAGCAGTGGCAGCCAGGTCCTGCGGGGTAGATGTGGAAGAGGCGGCGAGTGCCAGGTTCGAGCGCTGGATGCGCATCTGCAGGGACCGGACATACTCATCGATGCGAGCCTGCTGCTCGACACGGACTGACTCGCGCGTGAATTCCGACCCATAGAGATAAGCCTTGGTGGTAACGCCGCCGGCACGCTCCACCAGTTGTCTCAGGGTTTCGCCGGGATGCACAGAGTAGACACCGGCGTGCACAAACTCGCCATCCAATGTTACAAGCTTGGTCTGTTCGGCGAGAGGAACATGAATGTCGGCTTCGGAAAAGATAGAAACGATATCGCCACTCTTCAACTCCAGATCCTGCAACCCATCGTGCTGGAGAACAAGCTTTCCGAGGTCGAAGGGTATCAGGGTAGTCTTCAACGTTTCCGGATCGATTCGTTCAATCGTTGCAAAGTCCCAATCGATATCGGGAGCAAGAAGGCGTACGGTGGTTCGCTGCGCGGGCCGAAGCCCCTGGGCAGCGGCCTGTTGCGCTCCCAGGGAAGAACTTCCACTCCGTTGCTGCGCGGATAGATTCTGATTCGGGAACAAGCCTGACTGACCCGTTGTCCCGTCCTGGGTTGGGTATTGCGATGGGTATTGGTTTGGATTTTGCGTTGAGTATTGCGATGGGTTTTGCGACGGAAATTGTGATGGGTATTGGTTTGGGTTTTGCGTCCCGTCCTGGGGTGCGTATTGTGTGGTGTCCTGGAGTGAGGTCTGCGCGTTAGGCTCCTGGGGTACGGGGCGTCTCAAGGTAATCACGTTGCCATCAGAAGGCTGTCGCAGATTCTGAAATCCGGGAACCGGCTCAAACTCCGGTGCCGGTAATCCGAGTTGTGTCCGTTTCCACCAATAGTCCCTTGTAATGAGGGAGTCCTTATCCGGGATGAGTTCGCTGAGGCGCATACCGGGATGCCATGCGAACCGTCCGGGGTTGGCCAGGTTTCCGCGAAGCACAACAGTCGTTCCATACCGCGGAACGATGGAGAAAACGCGCACAATATCGCCATCGGCGAGCGGGGTGGCCAAGCCTATCTTGTCAAAAGCTACTTCCATTGCATGGCGGTCACTGTGATCAATGCGCTCGATGGAAATGCGAGCAGCTGAAGCCACTGCAGAAACGCCGCCGGCATCGGCGAGAGCTGCCGATAACTGCTCGCCGGCAAGCAACTCGTAAATGGCCGGACTCTTTACGCTGCCTGTGAATGCAACCTGGGGACCGACCGGGGGAATATAAATGACGTCGCCCGGTAGGAGCTTCGCATCTTTCGCTTTCGAGCCCCGAACAAGCAAGTCGTAAAGGTCAAAGTGTGCGACGGTCTCGCTGCCGCGACGAAGCTGAATATCGCGGAGTGATCCTTGCGTATTTGGCCCCCCGCCAACGAAGAGTGCGTCTACAAGGGTGCTGAGAGAACTGACGGTGTAGACACCGGGGGTACGCGCTTCTCCAGAAAGATATACCTGGATGGAGCGGATCTGTCCGAGATCCACCGTCAAGTCGAAGTTATGGAATGCACGACCAATAGCGGCTCGAAGATGCCCATCGAGTTCAGAGAACGGAATGGATGCGACATGAACGGGACCGACCTGAGGAAGATAAATGTCGCCGGAGCGATCTACCCGGACATTGGCCTGAAAACCTAACTGCCCCCATACGCGAATGCGCAGTTCGTCGCCGGGGCCCACAACGAAATCAGGAGGTACGGGGGCCAGGTCAACCGGCGCGAACGTAGTCGGAACGCGCCGAAAAAGGCTGGCTCCAAAAATCGGGAGAATCTGTCCCGTCGTGGATGCAACGAACTTTTGAAACTCGGTGAGCGGTTCTGGAGGAAGACGAAGCTCCTGAAGCTGCCCCGTTTGCGATGGAAGTCGATTCAGCTGTTCGTTATCGGAATAGTTTCCATTGGGGCGGGTTGGCTGCGCACCGAACCTATCCGACTGTGGGTACCGTTGTTGCTGGGTGGTTTGATTCTGAACCGCTCCTGGTATCTGAAGGGAACACTCGGGCGCGCTGGCTTGCAAAGGATCGGAGCAGTCGACCTGGCCGGGGTTCTGCGATCCCGTGCTGGGGTTTTGCGTCGAATCCGGATAGCCGCCCTGTGTAGGCTGCTGGGCACTCAGGCAGACGCCGGCCGAAGATGCGAGAAGAAAAAGGGCAATAAATTTGGCCATTTTGAACCTTGATGAGGGCAGTTCAGGGGTAGTTCTTGCGCGGGAATCCCGAGTACTCCTTTCAGTAACCTGTACGGAAATCATAGTCATGAGTCTAGCATGGCATTCGATCGGCAGAACCTCGCCAAGCAACCGTCAAGAAGCACATTGGGCTTATTGTTAGGCCTCCCGTTGTCGCCCAAAATCTCCATGCTTTTGCATTCTGTTTTTCCGGAACCAGGCACGCCCTTCCTAGACCGGTTTCCTGCTCACGTGCGATGAAACCGTGTGCCGCAGGCCACCGTCCTCGACGGAAAATTCAGTCAGAAAACAGGCTTGCCATTCGGCCGGTCGCGCCATGACGATGCTCAGCCAGGAGAATGGGATCATATACGGCCTTGGGGCAGTTCTCTTCGAGTAACTAGTTGATGGGCCGGGTTTATGTAATTCGAAATCATTTAAAATGTGATGCTTATCACCTATTTTCGTTACCTCGGGATATTTAATTCGCAAACTGGTAACGTTTCTCTGAGACCACGGTGCTATGCTTCTCGTACATGAACAGCAGCGATTGGATGTTGCGGACTGCTGTCTCCAAGAGGGGAAGTCCTGCAGGTGCAGACTTCCGTTCATTTACAAGCCCTGAAATTCAATTGCCGGGGTCCTCAAGTTTGGTGACAGAGCGACAACTCCGTTCGTTTATGGCACGTCCAACAATCTGGCGTGACTTGTACATTGGATAATTTGCTTTCAGCCTGCGGAGGGTTAATTGAGCGCCAATGTAGTAATTGCCTCAACCGGTTCAGAAATCTCATCCTCGCGTAGTTTTCCCTCGTTCGACCCTCAGCGGGGCGCGCAGGCGCAGAAGCCTCTGCCTGTCGGAAAGCCCGCACCCGCGGGGCATTCGCCGTCGATGAGTCTGGCAGAGGAAAGCGCGAGTTCCTGGTCTCAGTCTGGCATGAAGCGCGTATTCGACATCGCTTGCGTGCTATTGGCACTTCCCTTGTTGATTCCGATCTTTTTGCTTGTCGGCCTGGCAGTTCGCCTGACGTCAAGGGGACCAGTTCTGTTCTTGCAGAAGCGTACGGGGCTACACCGCCGGAGTTTCACTATTCTGAAGTTCCGGACAATGGAGCACTTGGAAAGCGGCGCACGCAACAAGGTCACCACCGCGGGCAATCAGCGATTCACGTCGGTTGGCCCTTTCCTCCGCCGTTGGAAGCTCGATGAGTTACCTCAACTCCTGAATGTGCTGATGGGCGATATGAGTTTGGTTGGACCCCGACCGAAGCTGCCAGAGCATCAGCTTGGCGAACTCCGGTGCCGGCCCGGAATCACCGGTGCGGCGACCATTGCCTTCGCTCGAGAGGAACAGATCCTGGCACGCCTGCCTCACCATCATCTGGATGGGTACTACCACGCCATCATTCTTCCTGCCAAGCTCCGGCTCGACAAGGAGTACATGTGTCAGGCTTCTTTTGCGTCCGACTTAAGACTCATCGTGGACACGGTTCTGCGACGCTGGGAAAGCTCAGAGATTTACAAACTGCTTGAGGCTGATGCGAGCGAACAGCAAAACAAGTCGCCCAAAGGCAAAACGCCGACTCCCACGCTTGTTGCATCGAGCATTCTCGGCCTAACCGGCGATGCAGCTGGAGATTGACTCCCTGGCTGGTTATCATTCCCCAAGTACCATTGAGCGTCCAAATCTGAATGGATCACCGAGCTTCAGATGGAACAGCTTCGCGTGATCATTGAGGCCTTGTGCATGCCAGGCGAAATCTCTGGCGGCTGCAGGCCTGCGCGCGATTCGATAGGAAGAAGCCTTCAAAAGCGGATCGGATGCTTTGGGAACCAGGTGAGCTGAAGAGTGGTAGTAGTGACCGTCTGCTCGCCATTGAGATAGATGGGAGCATTCCAGCGTTCGAATTGAAATTGACCGTCTAGCTCGACGTCTTTGCCAAGACGTTTGACAACCTGAAGGCTGAGATCGTTGAGGGTCGTGCCGCCGGGGATGAAGTCCTTCGCGGCCTTTTGATTCCTTACCCCCAACTGCACCCACTCATTGCCGCTCAGGTGATAAGTGATCCATCCCTGCCCGCCTTTGTCTTCGCGGCCTATCCAGTCGCCGAAGAGGGCACCCTTGTTGGTATAACCCTGCCGTTGGATCACCTCCCAATACATGAACCGCCCGCCCTGGCTGTTGCTGATCGAGGGGTCAGTGGAGACAGCCTCCGCGCGCACGTCAAGCTTTGGTATGCCGGGCACATGGGAGAGATATAAGCCAGGCCGGATGGATGCACGGCGCGGAGCATCGATTGGGGAGACATCGTCGTGGACTTCGGAATCGGAGTAGAGCGTAAGCCAATTGCGCAGAAATGGAAGACGGTAGGTAAAGTCGAAGGCGCCAAAGCGAGCGCCAGGATCGAGTGGGCTATTCTTCACCGCGTAGGCGTTGGAGCGGAGGTGCTAAAGAAGCTTCGCAGAAAGGTGTGGAGCGTAATTGGCTCGTGACCTTTTCCACCCCAGATCACCGTCCGCTCAAAGCCAAGTTCAAGATTCGAGGTTGGACGAAAGCTGAGCTTTTCGGCATGCATCCAGGGATCGCCTGGGTTGACTGGCTCGGTTGCAGTCGGCGCGATTTCGGTGTGCCCCTGGAGAGGTCCAACCAGAAACTCATAGCGAAAGGGTCCCGTAACGGTGGAGAGGCCCGGAATGCGAAGAGGTTCGATGCGATTTATCTGGAATGAATAGATGTTCTCAGCGTTATTTGAATACGCCATCGCGCCGCCCTGGGCGGGCGAGAGCCATTCGTCCTGCTTGCCAAAAGAGACGACGTGGTTAAGTACGTTTGCGGAAACGTACGCTTCGAGCAATCGCACGTTGGCCGTGGCGCCAATGGGCCCCATGGGGATTGTAGCCTGGTAATAGGGAAGGCCTGTTGCAGGGTTGATAAAGTTGATTGCGTCGATATTGGAGAGTTCCTCGGACAGTGAAGCAGAATACCCCGTGGCCGAGGCTGCGCCCTGAAATTCCCCACGCGCATAGATCTGGTAGCGGCCGCGAGAGGCGTAGCCGCTTATACCGGAGTAGTTGTTGAATCCGTGCTCATAGGGACGGTCATAATCGTTGATGATTGTCGAACCCAGGTGGTAGCTGTCGCGCAGTGGCGTACCGCTGATCGCACGTACGGTTGAGTATGCGGATTCAAGATGCAGGTTGCGATCGTCAAGGATGCAGTCCTGCTGCCGATCGTAGTTAAGCTCATAGGCCAGGGAATCGAATATCTTCTTGGCCTCGTTCAAACGAGAATCCGGATTATCGAGACCCGCCGTTGCAAGATTGTTATTCACATCCTGGAGCATGGGTCCGATGCTGGCGCGTGTCCAGGGGCGCATATCGAGAAAAACATGATTGAGATAACCAAGCGAGTACAACCGCAATACAGCCGGATAGACCCAGCTATCGACGGGGACAAAGGGAGAGCCCCGATCCGCAGGTGCGCAGGCGGGCGGAGAAGAGTTGTTTGCGCCGGGAGCTGCGGATTCGGTTTCGGCACCCGCGAGCAAGGGCGACCCGTTGGCCCTTTCTCGAACTGCCGGAATCATCGTCGAGAGGAAAACAAGTGTGTAAAGGAAATTCCGAATATCATGTCGCAACCGGCTAACAAAATATGCTCGCAACCCGAAGCCTCACAGATAGCTTTTAAGTTTGTTCATTACAGTGTCCCACGAATGGCTGGCTGCCGAAATCGCTGCGTCTGACTGCTACGCGCGCGTACCCTTGAAGTCAGCTTTGATGGAGACGGCAGAGGGGGAAGCCTCGTGTTAAGCCTATTATATTCAATTAAATTGTAAGGATTTTCAGAACCCGGAAAACCAAGCCGTGTCCAGGACTCACACTCCCCCTCCTGCAAAGACTCCCGACTAGAGGCATGAGCACTTCTCACACTGAATTCATAAAGGGCATCTCATCTTTCAGCGGTGCCCTGGCTAGCCACGTATCGCAGGTCTTCGCTCTCGATTCACTCTCCGTTCTGGTACTGGTCGAGTAACGATGATGATGCGGCAAAGGCGCCCGCCAGAGATGAATCCGCTGACGATCTGTATCCCGGGACGTGCAGTGCCGCGTTTCAACCCGTAGAATAGAGGCAGAAAAAAAACCGACGAGCTGCAGGAATACATGCCCACAGATGTCTCACTTCGCGAACTGGAAGAACGACACGACCCAGCTGCGCCGGCCGCTGGACCAATCAAACGGGACAGCGACGAGATCTCGCTGGTAGATCTTCTGATCGTTCTCGCCGAGCGGAAGCGCGTCATCCTCTGGGTCACGGCAGCTTTCGCTATCCTTGCAATCATCATCTCGCTGGTATTGCCCAAGCGATATACCGCGACGGCCACAATTCTGCCCCCGCAGCAGAACTCTTCCCTTGGTGCTGCGCTTACATCTCAGCTAGGAAACCTCGGGGGCATGGCCGCCCTTGCCGGCGGGAGCCTCGGCCTGAAAAATCCCAATGACATGTATCTGGGAATGCTGAAGAGCCGCACCGTTGAAGACGCAATGGTGCAGCGCTTCAACCTGATGCAGGAATACCACGCCAAGTTTCCCTCGGATGCACGTAAGTCTTTTGAAAGCCATGCAACCGTCGATGGCAGCGGCAAGGATACTCTCATTCATATCTCAATCGACGATAGCGACCCAAACCGGGCGGCAGAACTCGCAAACGGTTACGTCGACCAGTTTCGAAACCTCTCTGAGCATCTTGCCATTACTGAAGCGTCGCAGCGCCGACTCTTCTTCGAGAAACAGCTCGAACAGTCGAAAGACAACCTGGCCAACGCCGAAGAGGCCCTGAAGAAGACGGAACAACAGACGGGACTAATCCAACTCGATAGTCAAGCACGCGCGCTTATTGAGTCGGCGGCGGCGCTTCGCGCGCAGATTGCGGCGAAGGAGGTCCAGATCCAATCCATGCGCACTTTCGCTACTTCGGAAAACTCCGAGTTGGTGCAGGCTCAACAGGAGTTGGACGGCTTGCGCACCCAGTTAGCGAAATTGGGGGGATCGTCTAATATCGATTCGGGCCTCATGGTGCCCAAGGGACAGGTTCCCGAGGCTGGCCTCGAGTATGTGCGCAAATTCCGCGACGTTAAATACAACGAAACGATTTTCGAGATTCTTGCACGGCAGTTTGAGATCGCCAAGCTGGATGAAGCCAAGCAGGGCGCAGTGGTTCAGGTCGTCGACTACGCCATTCCTCCTGATAGACGTTCTTTCCCCAAGCGTGCCCTTATTGTCATTTGCGCTACCGCCGTGGGGTTCTTTATCGGGATATTTCTGGCCTTGATACTAGCCGTCTACGAGCGCACGATGCGCGATCCAGAAGCGTCTTCAAAACTTCGCCATCTTCGAGACGTTGTTTATCGAAGAAGACGAACATCGTCTGCAAATTGATGTCTGGGCTTAACAGGATTCACGGGCGGTACCACGCGGCAGTCCGTCGAATAGACTCTTCCAGCGCAATTGTCTCCCGCAACTGAAGGACCTCTCGAGCACGGTCGACGCAGGGGACATACCGAGCCGGACTCGCGCCGGGGACGGGCTTCTTTGCAACACAAATCTCGGTTTTCGGATTGAGAATTGCCGCCACAGTCTGAGCTAATTCGAGAATGCTGACATCATGCGCCGACCCTACATTGAAGGGGACGAGAGCCGGAGCACGAAAAAGCAGAGTCCACAACCAGACTGCAAGATCGGCCGCATACAGATAGGATCTTCGAGGAGCTCCGTCGCCGTTAATCTGAATATGTCTCCCAGCAAGCACATCGCCAATGAAGTTGCCGATCGCGAAGTGCTCATCGAGGGGAAGGTGCGGTCCACAGAAGGCCCAGCAACGCGCGATTTTGCACTCTATCCGCGTTCTCTTCTGATAAATCGCGCAGAGGAGTTCGGAAAGCCGTTTGCCCTCCGCATAAACACTCAAGGGGTCCAGTGGATCGGGAGCGCCGGCAAAGCTTTCTGGCACATGGGTCATTTCGGGAGGCTGCTTTCCGTATACCGCGCCCGAACTTGTTAGCAGGAATTTCCTGGTACCGTGCGTCGCGGCGAATTCAAGAACGTGCTCCGTGCCGGCAACCAAAGTGGAAAGCATCTCAATTGGTGCTTCCCTGGTCTGTCGCGCGCGAGTCTCTGTCGCCGCATGGATTACATATCCAAACTCCTCTCGCGGGAAGACGAAGTTGCGAACGTCTCCGGCGTGGAGATTCACCGCTGGATCGGCGGCAAGGTGCGGACATTTCTCGGTGAATGCTTTCGGATCTCGTGTGAGTATCGCTATCTCAGCGCCCAGGCCCCGGAGTCGATTGATGAAACAGAAGCTTTCAACTAGCCAGCAACCGAAAAAACCGGTGCCACCCGTGAGAAAAAGGCGCTGTCCGCGCATCTCGTCCCAAAGAGGGGTCGTTTGGTCGAGTACGAGTTCCAGATCCTCAGGAGTTACTCGATTAGCCGACACGGCTCTCCCTCCAAAGATGAAAACAGGGACGAAATACGGAAACCTCGCGCGGAAGTGTGGTTGAGTTCCTCAAAATAGCGGTTCATCCAGCCTCGAGGACTGGCTCAGGAGGCTCCGGGAGAATTGGCTACACGAAAAATACCTGCCTCCCCGGATCGATTTGGATCACCTGCTCACTGATCGATTTTCTTGCTTCCGATATCGTCACTACTACCGGCCAAGGGTAGCGCCGAATACCCTCTTGGGGATCCAAAGTCGCGAACTTTCGGCCGCCAACCGATATCTCTTGAGGACGACGATCCAGTACGACCATGTTGCGCAAGCCGGAGAGCGGCCCGCCATTTTCTGCGGACCTGTGAAAATTATCGCCGGCTCCCCAGACCAAGACTCCGTCGTAGAAATCGAATTGCGCAATCACCTTACGAGCCCTCTCCTTCTCGTTCGCAATGTAGAGCTTCGTCGACTCAAGGATGCTCGGCGAGGAGATCGTTGTTGCAGATTCTCCCTTCTTGAACAACATACCGAGTGCTGGGTATTTATCGCCGTCCCGATACGGAAATGCGTATTCGAAGTGTCGGACATAGCCGAAACCAAAACTGGCGGCAAGCCGAGCCAAGGACTGCGGAGTGAAGTGATTGACGTGGAGTCTGTCGAAATAATACAAGAACTCTTGACGATTGTGAATGGAATACTGAAGCGAGTTGGGAACCTCAACGTAAAGCAGCCCGTTTTCAACGAGTAGCGAGTTTAACAAGTGAAGCAAGTCAAAATCGAGCAGATGCTCTACGACATGCGACGCGACGATCAGATCATATGGCCCGCGGTCAATGCTCTGTTTCATGTCGGCAATCGAAAGGTTTTTCAGACCCAGCAATCTCGCCTTGTTTGATCCAACCTGCGCAGCCGGTCCGGGATCGAACCCAAAAAATGCAGTGGACGGGAAATCAATTGCGAGCTCCACGAGAAGGGATGCCTCTCCGCAGCCGAAATCCAATATCTTCCTATTCCGTTCAAAGAACCCGCTTGACGCCTCCACCAGGCGGTCCCGCTGCAACTTCGAGACCGGCGAGCGAAGGGTCCCGCCAGATAACTCTGTGTGATGAGAATCGTTCGCCAGAGATTTGTAGTATTCGTCGTAATCCTGCTGACACCCACTCGCCACGAAGAGAAAATTATCTGTTACACAGAACCGGATTTCTGGTTCGGTCGGCAGCTTCATCTTTGTGTTAAGCCAAAGCTGCAAGACAGAATATGTCTCTGATCCGCAGATCGGGCACCGCTCATTTCGCATCTTTGCCCTTTTCTCCTCAATCTTGTTCTGCATCAGCTCATTCCGGTAGCGGCTTCACAAGCATATTGGCAAGAAACTCCTCGCGCGGCAGGAATGGGAACAAATCCTCCAGTGGCTTGGAGACGAATGAACCATCGGGTCGTTGATACGACTGAAGACGCGGAGCGCGCATCTCGTCCGGAATGACGTGAACGTCGATCACAACAGGACCTTCCATCTCCAGAGCGAGCCTGACGTTGTCGCGCAGGTGTCTCTGATCTTCAATCACGATGGACGGAATGTTATAAGCCGCGGCCACCTTACTCAAGTCGGGGACCGTAAGACCGGTGCCACTGTCGCATCCGATATTGGGTTTGCCAAAGTAGCCTGTCTGCGAAGCGCGGATGGAAGCATACCCATCGTTATTCAGGATGAAGAACTTGACTGGTAGTCTGAGTCGCGAGGCCGTCTCCAGTTCCTGAATATTGAACTGAAAGCCGCCGTCGCCATCGACCAGAATCGTGCGTTTACGACCGCCGCCGATACAAACTGCCAGTGACATTGGCAAACCATAGCCCATCGCGCCCAAACCGGCGGTATGGTAAATCCGCTGTCCATTCCGTGTGGGACAGGCAAGCAGAAAAATCTCGATTCCGCTACCGGAGCTGCCCGACACCAAGAGATCGTCAGCCACGGATTCTGTTCCGATCACCTCGGCGAGATGGAAAATGCTCACCCTGGTTTCCGGGTTCCGGTGCTCCTCTGTGACCACCGGATAGCGAGTCTTCCAATCGGCGCATCGCGCATCCCATGCGGTGTGGTTCAAAAGCCGGATGGAATCCTTCTGCCGCAGTAGTTCCTGCAAGAAAGCGCAAGCATCCGCGCAGATGGGCTGTTGCAGGTAGGGGTGCAGCTTCTGGAGTTCCGCAGTGTCGATGTCCACTGCAACCTTATAAGCCTCGCGAGCCAGGTTTTGCGGCGCGTAGCCTGTAATTGCAAAATCGAGCCGCACGCCGATAGCGAGCAGAAAATCTGAGTTCTGCAGCGCAAAGTTCGCACCGCGTGCGGCCACTGACCCTGGCCGCCCGACATAGGTGGGATCAGTGCTAGGGACCAGGTCGGCTGCGCACCACGTGGCGACAGTTGGAATTCCCAGCAGCGCCCGGAGTAACTCGAACTCCTTTTCTGCATGAGCAAGGCGGATGCCATTACCAGCGAACAACAACGGTCGTTCGGCCTGATTCAGCTTCTCGATCAGACGGCTGACTTCCTGTTTCAGATTCGAGTTGCCGTGAAGCTCTTGCAACTCAGCGGGATCAAAACCACGCAGGGTGGACGGGTCATCAATCGGCGAAGCCTGAACATCGAGCGGGATATCTATCCATACCGGGCCGGGACGGCCATGCATTGCGAGATAGACGGCTTTCTCCATGTGATAGCGGATTTCTCTCGGCTCAAGCACAGTCACCGCGTACTTGGTAATTGGCTTCACGATGGAAACGATATCCACTTCCTGTACACCCAGCTGGCGCATGCCCAGCGGCTTGTCGTCCTTGTCGAACATGCGGTCTGGCCGCTTCACTTGCCCAGATACAAAAAGCGTCGGGGTGGAATCCAGCCACGCGCCGGCCACGCCTGTGACGGCATTCGTGCCTCCCGGTCCTGTCGTTACCATGCACACGCCGAGATGATTTGTAACCTTGGCGTAGGCTTCAGCGCACATGGCGCTAGCCTGTTCGTGCGAGTTGCAAACGGCTTCAATTGCCGACTCTGCACCGAGAGATTGGTTCAGGTGCATCGCGCCGCCACCAGTGACCAGAAAGACGTGCTTAACGCCCTGGTCGGCAATAAAGCGCACAACGTAGTCAGAAAGTTTCATGAGTTCAACCATAACAAGGCTAGAGCACATCCATCTGTGACAATGTCAGAGTCTGCAGCAAGACGATTCGGGGTCAATTGAAGACTTCTTCCGCACGCAACCCGCGCGCGGACAGCAGAGCGTCAACCAATTCGCGGACGGCGCCATTGCCTCCGTTTTTTTGAGAAACGAAATCCGCCTCGGCGAGAACGTCTCTGGAAGCGTTGGCAGGAGCCGCTGCGCAGCCGGCAATCCGCATCGCAGCCAAATCGTTCACGTCATCTCCCATGAAGCAAATCTGAGCGAGGTCGATGTCTGCTGAGGTTGCGTACTCCCGCAAGGCGGCAGCCTTGTCGCGGCACCCCTTTACGACGTGTTTGATATGCATTTTTTGCGCGTATCGGTCCACGAGCGGGCTATCCTCGCCGGAGATCAGCGCCAAACCCAGACCAGCACGACGCGCCAAAGACACGCCCATGATGTCAGCAAAACAGAAGCGCTTCCACTCTTCTCCAAGGGGTCCCCACCAAAGGCCGCCATCGGTGAGCACCCCATCGACATCCAGCACTACGGCCCGGATCTGCTCCAAGCCAGCTCTTCCGGTCTCTTCGGACATCCCGGGTTATACCCCGGCGCCGACGCGGCGCAGCTTTTTGATAATGGGTACTTCTCGCTCGTATACACGCTTGATGCCGTCGCCCTTCGACTGCTCCCAAAGGCGAATATCTCGCACCAGCCGCGAAATGCCGTTTGGCTCCAACGAAGCCGCCTGATCGGAACCCCAACTTGCGCGGTCTATCGTAATGTGACGTTCGACGCAGCAGGCGCCCAGCGCAGCCGCACAAACACTGGTTGGTATACCGGTTTCGTGACCCGAGTAGCCAACCGGAACGCCGTAGCGTCCTGCCATGGTCGGGATGGCCCGGAGATTCAATTCGTCATAGTTTGCCGGGTAGGTGCTGGTTGCGTGCATCAAGATGAGGTCTTCTTTGCCCAGAACTTCGACGGCATGATCGATCTCGGCATATGTGCTCATCCCCGTCGAAAGAATGACGGGCTTCCCTGTTTTGCGAACGTGCCGAAGCAGGTTATCGTCGGTGAGCGATGCGGAAGCAATTTTGTGGACTGGCACGCCAAACTTCTCCAGGAAATCCACTGATCCCTCATCCCACGGTGAGGCGAACCAGGACATCTTGAGGGATTTGCAGAAAGCATCAATCTCCTCATACTCCTCTTGCCCGAACTCGAGACCATATTTCAGGTCGCCGTTGGTGGGGCCGAAAGGATTCTCCCGGGGCTTGGACAGTTCTTCGCTTGTGTAGACAACCTCGACGGTGCGCTTCTGGAACTTGACCGCATCGCAACCAGCCGCTACGGCCACACTGATCAAGCGCTTGGCAAGATCGATATCCCCGTTGTGGTTGATTCCGATCTCCGCAACGATGTAGCAGGGTTGATCGTCGCCGATCGCTTTATTGCCGACCCTGATATTACCCATAGAGAACTCCTTCAAGCGTTTCTTTAGTGGAATTCGAGAATCTTTGGCAAGAACGACCAACCGGCATCGTGACCCGCCCAACCCGGAGTATCATACAGCGACGCATACCGCGCCACGCAACTTATCTGGACCAGGCCAGCGAACGGCGAGAACGGGACGATGCCTTCTGTCCCTTTCGAATTGTACTGTCTGAAGAACACGCGAGCGGCGTCACCGAGGTAGACCTTGCATCTGTGCCTGGTCCCGCTCGCAAACTGCTAATTCAACCCAATCACAGAGCATATGTCCACAAAGAATATGGCCTTCCTGTATTCGCGCGGTGTCCTTCGATGGAATGCAGACACACGCGTCTGCGATCATTGCCATCAGTCCGCCAGTTTCTCCAGTCAGGGCGACAGTAAATGCGCCGCTTTGTCGCGCTGTTTCAAGTGCGGCGCAGACATTTTTGCTATTCCCAGAGGTTGAAATACCAACCACTACATCGCCCGTGGAGCAGAGCGCTTCTACCTGCCGCTGAAATACCTTTTCATACCCGTAGTCGTTTCCGATTGCCGTCAGAATTGATGTATCGGTCGTTAATGCAATCGAGGGAAGCCCCCGCCGCTCACGTCTGAAACGTCCCATCAGCTCGGCCGCCAGGTGTTGAGAGTCAGCAGCGCTACCGCCATTCCCGCACCACAGTACCTTTTTCCCATCGAGAATGGCGCGACTCAATTCACCGGCAATACGCTCCAACAGGCTTTGTTGGGCAAATATCCCCTGAATCACAGCCAGATGTTCGGTGATCGCGTTGTGAAAGACCTGAGATCGGTTCGGGGTGAGCGACACGTCTATCCTTTTTCGCGGCAACTGCCATCAGGGAAGCACAGGCAGTCTGGATTTCTGCTTCTCAGCTTCTTCGTCGGGGACACCCGGTTTCAGATTGCTGGATTCCGAATTCCACGTGGCTGTGAAGTCCGTGATGGACTTGGCGACAAAATCAAGCATCTGCCGAGTCAATCCGGGATAGACGCCGATCCAGAACACATTGTTCATTACAAAATCGGTGTTGGGCAGTTTCCCAACGACACGATACTCGCAGTCTTCATAAGCGGGCTGCCTAAGCAGATTTCCGCCAAACAGCAGTCGTGTGCCAATCTTCTGGGCCTCGAGCGCTCGAATGAGATCCTCGCGCTTAAAGGGAGCCTCTTCACGAACTCCGATGGGAAAGCCAAACCACGAGGGATCCGATCCGGGAGTCGCTTCAGGCAACAGTAGACAGTGCTCCAAAGGCTTTAACAAAGACCGCAGAAACGCGAAATTCTCTTTGCGGCGGGCGATGAAATGGTCCAGCTTCTCGATTTGAGAAGCTCCTAGTGCAGCCTGCATGTCGGTGGCTTTGAGGTTGTAGCCAATGTGCGAATACGTGTACTTGTGATCGTATCCGCAAGGCAAACTGCCAAGCTGCCAGGCGAATCTTTTTCCGCAAGTATTGTCTTTTCCCGGATCGCACCAGCAATCGCGTCCCCAGTCGCGGAACGATTCGATCAGAACCTGCAGATTGGGCTTGTCGGTGAGTACTGCCCCGCCCTCGCCCATCGTGATGTGGTGGGCAGGATAGAAGCTGCACGTGGCGATATCGCCGAAGGTGCCAACGCGACGTCCCTTCCAGGTGGTATCCCAGCGCATCGCAGCAATCCTCAATCAACCACAGATCGTATTTGCGGACGAACTCCATGACCGCATCGAGATCGAAGACATTGCCCAACGTGTGCGCAATGATGACAGCCCCGGATTTCTCGCTCGGCGGCTTCGAGTTGTGTGACATCAATTTCGTAGGTGGGGAGCGCAACGTCTACGAAGACGGGGATGAGACGGTTTTGAATGATTGGATTGATCGTGGTGGGGAATCCTGTGGCCACTGTGATCACTTCGTCCCCGGGTTTCAGCCTTCGGTCTCCGAGTTTAGGGGAAGTAAGTGCACTGACGGCGACAAGGTTGGCGGAGGAGCCGGAGTTCACAAGAGAAGCGCACCGAACGCCAACGAACCGAGCCAGTTTGCGCTCAAAATCCTCTGCAAAGCGGCCAGTCGTGAACCATGCGTCTAAAGCCGAGTCCACCACGGCGCTCACGTCCGAGCCGTCAATCACCTTGCCGGACACGGGGACGGCCGATTGGCCGGGATTGAATTCTGCCTTTGAGGAAGTCTCATGATAGTACTGAGCGCAAAGATCGAGAATTTGTTGCCGAAGCTGTGAGGCTCTGTCGTCCATGGGTCCGCAAGGGTAAGGATACACAATTGGCGGGCAGGCGGCATAGTGTACCGTATCGATAGAGATACAGAGACAATGTTCTCAAGTTCAAGCCGGAATCTGGTCTCCGAATGGGACGTCTGCCCGACAGTTTTAAGAGGGAAAATGAAGGCGGTTATTCTAGCGGCCGGACTGGGAACACGCCTGAGCGAAGAGACGGGAACGCGCCCCAAGCCCATGGTGGAAATCGGCGGCCGTCCTGTTCTATGGCACATTCTCAAGATCTATTCGCACCACTGGGATCAATGACTTCGTCATTTGTTGCGGATACAAAGGGTATCTGATCAAGGAATACTTCGCGAACTACTTCCTGCACATGTCTGATGTCAGCTTCGACATGCGCGAGAACCAGATGAAGGTGCATCAGAGCGTTGCCGAGCCGTGGCATGTGACCCTGGTGGACACTGGCGATGATGCGGGCACGGGTGGACGGCTGAAAAAGGTCGCACCGTATCTGGAAGGTGAAGATACATTCTGCATGACATACGGCGATGGCGTATGCGACGTAAATATTTCCGAGACCATCGCTTTTCACGCCAAGCATGGCAAATCCGTCACTTTGACCGCAGTGCAGCCGCCGGCTTTATTTGGCGGCCTGGACATTGATGGAACCAGCGTTCGCGAGTTTCAGGAAAAGCCCAAGGGTGAGGGCGGCTGGATTAATGGCGGTTTCTTTGTTCTTTCTCCGGCCGGTCATCGGCGAGATCCATGAAGAACGCTGGATGTTTGAACAGCAGCCGATGCGGAGCCTGACTTCAAAGAACCAGGTGGAGGCGTACTTTCATCACGGTTTCTGGGAACCGATGGACACGCTGCGGGACAAACAGAGACTCGAAGAGCTGTGGGCCAGCGGGAGGGCTCCATGGAAGACGTGGTAAATCCGTGGAAGGGGCGACGGGTCTTCCTGACTGGGCATACGGGTTTCAAGGGCGGGTGGCTTGCACTTTGGCTTGCTAGCCGGGGCGCGATCATTCGCGGATATGCGCTTGCCCCCTCGACCGAACCGAATCTGTTCACCGCCGCTTCGATTGCAAGCGTGCTCGATGACGTTCGCGGCGACACTGCAATTTCGACACGCTGAAGCAGTCAATGGCCGAGTTTCAACCCGAGGTCGTTTTTCATCTGGCGGCGCAGCCGTTAGTGAGACGATCGTACTCGGATCCGCTGGGGACATACGCCACCAATGTGATGGGTACAGCTCACACGCTCGAAGCTGTGCGGGAAACCGCCAGCGTGCGCTGCGTGGTGTGCATTACCACCGATAAGTGCTACGAGAATCGGGAGTGGGTCTGGCCATACCGCGAAAATGACCCGCTCGGGGGGTACGATCCATACTCTTCGAGCAAGGCCTGCGCGGAAATAGTGAGCGCAGCATATCGGACCAGCTTCTTCCCCGTAGATCGAAAGAATGAGCGTTGGGTCGGGATTGCAACAGCTCGCGCCGGAAATGTAATCGGTGGGGGTGACTGGTCGGAGGATCGGCTGATTCCCGACCTGGTACGTGGATTCACATCCGAGATCCCAGTCCTTATCCGACGACCAAAATCGATTCGTCCGTGGCAGCACGTGCTGGAGCCGCTACACGGATACATGATGCTGGCGGAAAAGCTTCTCAAAGAGCCGGAGCAGTTCGCATCGTCATTCAACTTCGGTCCTCGTGACGAAGATGCATGGCCCGTTGAACGCATTGCGACAGAGGTCGCCAACAAGTGGGGTAAAGGTGCATCCTGGGTTCGCGATGCCACCCCCAGCCCGCACGAAGCGCATTATTTGAGACTCGATTCGAGCAAAGCCCACGCGCAACTCGACTGGAAGCCGATGCTGTCGATCGAGGATGCCCTGGAATGGACTATGTCGTGGTACCGCGTCTGGCGAGACGGTGCGGATATGGCCGAACTGTCGCGAGCCCAGATCAGCCAGTACGAGGCAATTCTCCACAAGGTACAATCGATGCAGTAATGAAGCCGGTCGGCCTCACGCGCTAATCAGTAATTTAGCTAAGCTCTTGAGCCATTGTTTAAGAACCCGGTAGAGCCGGGTCTATAAGATCTAGAGATCCTGAGACGTCGCTAATGCCCGAGATTTGCCAAGATCCAAATCCGCGTTCCTGGCTGGCTGAGCGGGGAATACGTGCCCGAAATCGGCTCCGTCATTCACTCGGAATCGATAGAGCAATTGCGTTTACGATTCTCGCGCGCGGTTGGGCCAGCGTGGCGGGGCTGGTTACGGTTGCCCTTATCGCCCGTTTTCTATCTCCCGCGGAACAGGGCTACTACTACACATTTGGCAGTTTAATTGCGTTGCAAATCGTCTTTGAATTGGGTTTTTCGTTTGTGATTCTGCAAATGGCCAGCCATGAACGTGCCCATTTGACATTCTCTCCGGGCGGCTTGATTTCAGGTGACCCGGTTGCACACGCCAGGCTCGCATCTGTCCTTCAGAAGACTATTCGCTGGTACACGAGTGCGGCTTTACTCCTGGCGATATTCCTGCTGGCAGCGGGTTCCCATTTCTTCACAGCCCACCAGCATGAAAACGTTTCATGGAGACTTCCCTGGTACGCCGCGGCGCTGGCGGCCACGCTGACTTTTCAGCTTGACCCGATCCTCTCCTTCATGGAGGGATGCGGGTTTGTACCCAATGTGGCTCGACTCAGATTGGCGCAAGCGATGAGTGGGAGCACGCTCGCATGGCTAGCCCTGGCCCTGCATCATGGCTTGTTCGCACCCGCAATGATCATTGTGGGCAACGCCGGCGTTGCCTCAATCTGGCTCTTTCGGAAGCGCAATCTACTGATGGCGCTCCTCCGCCATGATCCGGGTGGAAACCGCATTCATTGGTGGAGCGAAGTCTGGCACTTCCAATGGCGTATCGCGGTCAGCTGGCTCTGCGGATATTTTATCTTTCAGCTTTACAACCCCGTCCTCTTTGCATTCCATGGTGCAGTCGTTGCTGGTCAGATGGGTATGTCGCTCAGCCTGATGAATGCGTTGGGATCGGTCGCGATTTCGTGGATCAACACAAAGGCCGCGCCGTTCGGGGCGATGATTGCGCGTAAAGAGTTCGCGACGCTGGATCATTTATTCTTTCAATCAGTGAAGCAGTCATTTGCCGTCTGTGTGGCAGGCGCTGCCACCGTTTGGATTGTCGTGATCTACCTGAATTGGGCTCACATCCCGCTGGCTCACCGCGTTCTAGACCCTGTCTCACTGGGCCTACTCCTCTCGACCGCTCCCTTGAATGTCATTGTCTTTGCTGAGGCTACCTACTTGCGCGCACATAAACAGGAAAAATTCCTTCTGAACTCGGTGCTCGGAGCGATTCTCGTCGGATCTTCCACTTACTTTCTTGGAAGGAGCTATGGAGCAATCGGCGTAGTGACCGGTTCCCTGCTAACGGGACTGCTAATGGGGTTGCCTCTGGGAACTTACACCTTTTTGAAGTATCGGAGAATCTGGCATGCTGCCTGAGAGGCCCCTTCTCACCATAGCTATTCCGACCTATAACAGGAGCGGCTGCCTGGCCGAACTGCTTGCAATGCTGGCGCCTCAACTCGCTGGCGAAACGCGTGTTGAACTGGTTATCTCGGACAATGCATCCTTCGATGACACGCCGACTGTCATCAAGTCTTTTCGGGGAAATGGACTCGACCTGACCTATAAACAGAAACGAGGACAACATTGGTCCGGACGGCAATTTTCTTAAATGCTTTCGGGAGGCACGCGGAAAATATGTTTGGGGCTATTGGGGGACGACGATTTCATTCTGCCAGGCTCATTGAAGACGGTGTTGGGTGTCCTTTCCGAGAACGAGTACGACCTGATCCATGTTGGATTCTTTAGCTTTCCTGGAAGATCCATACCCCAGCGCTTACCGTCAGCCCTGGTCAAAGCCGAGATCATCGAAGACGTGAGAGAGATGGTGAGGCGAGCTAACCATTCGCTAAGTTTTATCTCCGCAAATATTATCAATCACGATCGGGTGATGGCAAATATCGAGCGCTCGCTGGATGAACTCATTGGCACGAACCTCCAGCAACTCGGATGGGTCTATTCTGCCTTGAATCATTACATGCGTGGTGTCCATATTACGGGACCCCTGGTTGCAGCCGGCGACAGCGCTACTGCAAGCTTCGATTTTGTCTGGTCTCTGGCCCCAAGTTTGCGTCCGTGACAGATCAATGGCTTAAGGATTCCAAGCTTCGGAAGATCCTCTATGCCAGCGTGCTAAAGACGCTTATGCCCTTCTACCTTATCCGAGCTAGGAGGATTCGTAATGTTCATGCCGACAATCGGTCGGCTCGATCCGCCGTAGCGAGCGTCTTCCGGCACAATTATCTTTATTGGTTCTATAACTATCCGATCATCAGCCTGCCGATGACGATGGCCGAATGGTATTGGACGTCAATAAAGATATTCTGGAGAATCGAGAGACTGGCGATGCGCGCTGAGAGAATCATGAAATCTGCAATACTTCGTTGATCCACTCCGTTGCAATTGGATCTAGGTCTCTCGCTCGACGAACGTGATGTGTAATTTGAAGAAAGACAAGATGCCCACGATCCTTACCGTATTCGGAACTCGCCCGGAAGCGATCAAATTCGCACCCATTATTAAGCGGGCGCAGGCAATAGGCACCTCTGCGCCGACTCTGCACTCAGGTTAGCAGCAGGGAAATGCTCGACCAGGTTCTGCAACTATTTGACATAGTGCCAGATTATGAACTCCAACCACGCTACGAAGCCAAGAACTACCTTCGTTAACTGCACGGATTCTGGATGGCGTATCCGATGTACTTCGTCGTTGCTCTCCCGATGTCGTGCTTGTTCAAGGTGATACGACTACGGCGCTCGCATCGGCACTTGCGGCATTCTACGCGAAGATTCCGGTCGGTCATATTGAAGCGGGACTGAGAACGCGTGACCTTCATTCGCCCTTCCCGGAAGAAGCTATGAGACAAATGATCGGGCGCATTGCTTTTTGGCATTTTTGTCCAACGAAAGCAAATGCAGTAAATCTGATCCAAGAAGGCATTATCCAGGATCACGTTTTCGTCACTGGGAATACCGTTATAGACGCTCTATTTGAAACTGTCCGTCTGCTGCAGTCAGGTGCGAAGAGAGAACAACTGCAACTCCCGCCTTTACTCGAACGAGAGCTAGCTGACGGTCGCAGGATGGTCTTGATCACAGGTCATCGTCGCGATAATTTCGGAGCAGCTATCGAACGAATCTGCGCCGCTTTTAGCACCCTCGCGGGCATGTTTCCTGAGACTCTTTTTCTATATCCTGTCCACCTGAACCCGAACGTGCGTGGTCCAGTCGAGCGACTCCTCACATCCGTTGCCAATGTTAGGTTATTCCCACCTGTGAACTACTACACATTCGTATACTTGATGGATCGAGCCCATCTGATTATCTCTGACTCGGGTGGAGTGCAGGAAGAAGCCCCATCCCTTGGCCGTCCGGTCTTCGTCACCCGGGAGAATACGGAAAGGATGGAGATCGTGGACACCGGTGCAGTAAAACTCGTTGGAACAGATCCAAACACTATTGTCAGTTCAGTCTCGACCGCCCTCTTGGACGATTCGATCTACCAGTCGATGCTTGTAGAGAATAATCCTTATGGAGATGGGCACACTGCTGAGCGGATACTTGAACTGCTTGTCTCCCACCCGGCAAATTGACCCGAAAAGAGGAAATGGAAACATGCTGCTCTTTCTCGCTGAAGAACCCACGCCCCTGAACGAGAAGGATGGAATGTTTCAACGATTAAGTGGGTTGATGAGCAGTTTTTGGATGTCCCGTGTGACACCTTGCCGCCTCAATGAGACGTAACCTACGACGAACTCGTGTCCAAAGATCGAGAACACTTGCCGTCGAACGTTTGAATCTTTTTCTGCATTTTCCGAGGCTTTTGCACTTGGCATCGAGCAGCAACACTATCTACGTACATTCATGCCATAATGCGCTGCAAGCGGTACCCCTTTACTTTTTGCGCTCACGAATTATCACCGATATGCACGGTATTGTGCCGGAAGAGTTTTGCTCAAATGGCCAGATTTGGTTATCGAAGCTCCTGTCAATCGTAGAAAGAATCGTGGTTAAACGGAGCGCAGCTCTAGTAGTGGTCACGGACGCCATGCGACGTCACTTCAAGAAGAAGTACAACCTGAACGAAGATATGCGAACGTACATCGTACCAATTGTCCCAATTGAGCCACTCCCTGCGCGTCTGTCGGTCAGGAACCCACAACTGGTGATCTATGCAGGTGGACTTCAGGCGTGGCAGAGAGTGGATCGAATGCTTGATGCGGTCGAACGCGCTTGGGATCGATTTCAGTATTTATTCCTGACTGGAGATCCGGAGAGGCTCCGAGAGGAATTAGATCGTCGGCATATATCGAATGTCGAGATAGATTCGGTGCCGAGGGCAAAAATCTTCGAACACTACTCGCGTGCCTCGTTTGGCTTCATTCTGCGCGAAGATTCGCTTGTTAATCAGGTGGCTTGTCCAACCAAATTGGCAGAGTATTTATGGCATGGAGTCATTCCCATTGTCGAGCAACCGCATATCGGAGATTTCGCCGAACGGGGGTACAATTATGTGCTAATTGAGGACTTTGTGGAGGGCAATTTACCTTCACCGGAAGCGCTGAACAACATGCGGGAACACAACAGGTCGGTGATTCGGGAGCTTGCTGATTTTGGAGCGAGTCAGTTTGAGATCATGCGTCGGGACAGTGCTGAGGTGCGCGCGTGACCTCGTACGAAGACAGTGGCCGTTCACGCTTTTGTACGGTAAGCTGCATCCCCGCGTTGAATCAGGTGGCGTAATCACGATCCTCGACCCGGTGAAGATCCTAAACAAAGGCTTCCGCATAAGATCATGGATTTTATTTGGACTGGTTCTTGTATATATTTCCATCTCACTTTGGCTTTACTTTCAGTGGATTGGTCCTTCACTGAAAGGGAGTCTAGATCAACACATTGCGGCAGATTCAACAACCTATCTCTACTTCGCGGACTCGTTACGGGAAGGCCGTGTAGACCCGTATGTCATTGTCGCTCTCTCTTCATTCCCTAATACCTTATGGTGCCCCGTCTTGTTGGCCCTGGTACTAAAGAGTACATTCGCAATGGTCTTGGCTAACTACGCGATGTTTTTTTGGCACTCGCGTTGCTGAAAAGGGCCTACTCCTTCTCCGCGGGGAGTTTTTTGGTTCTCTTGCTGTTGAACCCGACCACTACGATCAGCCTTCTCTCGGTCAATAAGGAAATCGTCGACCTCTTGGTAATATCCATCTTCTTTGGGTTATCGTAGGCGTCGGCACGGTTTGATTCTGTTCGCGCTTGCGCTCGCGCTGTTCAATCGATATGAAGTTTGCATCGTCATACTCGTATTTTTACTCGCAGGAAGCAGGATGAATCCATGGCGTCGAAGGCGCGTCTTGACTATGGTTGTTTTAACCATCGCCCTGAGTGTGATGCTGCCGCTCTTTGCATCATCAGCACTGGCTTCCCGCTTCGAAGAGGCGAGCGAGGGCGGAGTTATTGTCTGGCTCGATTCGTTGGAGATGCACTATCTGTATGCTGTCGCGGTGTTTCCTAAGATTGCGCAAAATCTCTTCGGAGAACTCGTAAATTGGAAAGCACTTTATGACCCATCGGATATTGCTAATTCCTATATAGTGTTTTTCAATAACATCGCAACAATGTTCGTGTTAGCGATTCTTCTGTGGAAGCGCACCTTTCTGGCTAGGTTCGATCTCGTCTACTTCGCCATGCTCGGGTGCATCATCACAGCGGTTTCACTTGTTATACAACCCCGTTACTTTTATTTTGTATACGTGGTGTTATGTTTAAAGGCCGCTCAGCCCGGACTGAACAAGCCATTCATGGCCTTTTCGTCAAAACCTTCTCAGGAGATCGGAAATGCTTGAGGGGAGCCTAACTGAACGCACTCGAGATGCAGTCGGTTTGGCTGCTGTAATAGTGCTTTATAAAACACAACCACGCGAGGCGGCGGCATTTGTAACGCTCGCTACATCTATTGCAAGAATTTCAAAGTGCCCCGGCGGGTTGCATGTCTTGCTCTACGACAACACGCCGGGAGGGGTCGATCCCGGGGCTTTGCCGGAGGGTGTGCAGTATGAGTCGGCGGGACACAATTCGGGAATCGCCGCCGCATACAACCGGGCGCTGAACTTAGCTCATGATCATGGCTGTTCCTGGCTTCTTCTGCTGGATCAGGACACGGCTCTGCCAGAGGATTTCCTCGAATCGCTCCTGCAGGAATTGAAGGAGTACGAGCGGAATGCCGATGTTGTTGCGGTTGTCCCCATTGTTCAGAGTGGGAGCGTCGTTGTGTCGCCAAAGAGGGTTTGGTTCTTTGGGCTCAAGGCATTTTCGAGGGCGCCGCGAGGAATTCAGGACGCTGAGATCGCTTCAATCAATTCCGGTACAGCGATTCGGTGCGATTTTGTCCGGTCGATCGGCGGGTTTAGCCGAGCATATTGGCTCGATTTCTTGGACCATTGGCTATTTCGACAGATCTATGCGGCTGCGAAGAAAGTTGTGGTCTCGAACTGCATTCTGGACCACAGCCTTTCGGTGCAGGACTATCGGCGAAATATCAATTTGACCCGTTACCGCAGCATTCTTGCCGGTGAATCCGCATTCATGACGTCACACAAGTCGAAGCTGCAGGTGCTGTTTCATTTGCTCCGCCTTGTGGCCAGATCCGTCAAGTTCGTAGCCCGGCGACAGCCAGACCTCGCCTTGCTTACCATTGCGACGATTGGTAGAATCGCGAGATATCCCATGCGCTCTCTTGAAGAAGACAAGGAATGAGCCAGGCGATCTTGAGCCAGCTTGGCAACGACGATGAGAATGTCCTCGTACAGGATGCCTCGTCAGACGCGACCGTCCTTATAGCTGAAGGATTTTCCGAATATCTGATTCGCATCTTCAGGCAAGGCGCAACCGCGAAGTCTTTCGATTATTCTCGGCCTGTTTACGTCCCCGTCTTGTCCGGGTGCCTCATGTTCACTCGCCGATCCGCCTTGGAGGCTGTAGGAGGGTTTGATGAGCGCTTCTTCCCTGGAAGACCGGATTTCTGTCGACGAATCGGCAGCACATTTAAATCACTGTTTTGGCCATACGTGACAGTGACCCACGCGCACGGGAACGATGAAATAGAATGGCGGTGCAATGAAAGCCGCCGCGGCGAGCTCGATAATGATTGAGAGAGCACACACTGATTCAACTCCCGCAGATTTGACATTGCTTGCAGTGGTTGTCCTGTATAAGCTGAAGCCGAGCGAGTCCATTGCCTTTAGTTCTTTGCAGGAGGCGATATCGTCTTTCCAACATGGACGAGCAAATATCAAGATCTTACTTTACGACAATACCCCGGGCGGACAGGATGTAGGCGTGTTGCCTGCCGGCGTAATGTTCAAAGCGGACAACAAGAATGACGGCCTGGCAATGGCCTATAACTATGCGTTGAAAGTTGCAGAGGAAGAAGGTTTTGACTGGCTACTTACATTGGATCAAGACAGCAAGCTTCCGATTGACTTCTTATGCAAGCTCTACAGCCACGCAATGTTTGTAGCACCGATGCATACCGTCGCGGCGATTGTTCCATATATGTCAAGCGACAGGCGAGTTATATCTCCATTCACACTTATGAGACATTCGACGCTTACAAAACATTTCCCCGAGGGATTCGTTGGGATTCCATTGGAAAACGTATATGCTGCGAACTCTGGGTCCATGGTCAAAGTAAGCGCACTTAAGAAGATTGGCGGGTACGATCCAAGATTCTATTTCTATTTCGCCGATCTTGTCATGAACCACCGTCTTCACTGCAGTAACCTGCGTATATTGGTTGCTGGAGACATTCATGTGGAGCATGAGCTGTCCGGTTTCGATCTCAAGAACCGAACTACTCTCGATCGATATGAAGAGACTTGTCGTGCAGAAGAGGCTGCCTATGACGAGTGCATGGGGAGGGTGGCGGGTATCATGCTGATGGTAAGAATCTTCTATCGCTTGGTCTACAGGCTTTGGAGGATGGGGGGAGGTCTTCCTCATTTTAGAATTGGCTTGAGATTCTTCTGCAGAAGGCTGTTTTATTCGCGTAGGCATCGTATGGAGAGTTGGATCCGATATCTCGAGCGTCGCTCGGCCACGCTGACCGCCGGAGGACTGACTCAGCGCCAGACAGAGAATGCTGGGGAAGGAAATGGAAACGCGTGAGTTTGGATTGACGCTCTTCAGTACCAAAGGTATGGCTTCTGTCGTCCTTGATGCTGCATGAATACGGTTGCGGAAGGCGGGGTCGAAGTGTTCAGGGCAGACCAATCTCCAAGCATTGAGAGGGAGTCAAATGGATAGAATTCTCATCACGGGAGGACTGGGTTTCATTGGGTCCCATGTTGCAGCGCGTCTGGCTGAGAGTAACCACGAAGTCTTTTTGTTGGATAACCTAAGTCCGCAGGTTCATGGGGTGCTCCCCCGTCCACCATTGCGGATCCTGGAGAATGAGGCGATTCACATTCTTCGCGGTGACATTCGTTGCCGGAAGGATTGGAGCGCAGCACTCGACGGGGTTGATTGCGTCCTGCACTTCGCCGCCGAGACGGGAACCGCTCAGTCGATGTATGAAATCGATCATTACAGCAGGACCAATATAGGCGGAACTGCTATGTTTCTTGATATTCTAGCTAATCAGAGGCATAGGGTAAAAAAGATTGTGCTAGCTTCGTCCCGGTCCGTCTACGGGGAAGGTGCCTACGACTGTGCTTTTTGCGGTCGCGTGTTTCCCAAATCGAGAACTGCTCCAGAGATGAGCGCTGGACAATGGGAACTCCGTTGTCCAAAGTGCGCACAACCGGTCAGCTGCGCGGCGACCCCTGAGGATTCTCAAACGAGTCCTGCCTCTATTTATGCCGCGACGAAATTGTCCCAGGAGCACTTAATCGGAGTTGGCTTGGCCCTTGGAATCGCTACTGTCATTCTCAGGTTTCAGAATGTTTATGGCGAGGGACAGTCGCTGAAAAATCCCTACACTGGGATTCTATCGATTTTTTCAAATCGCATTCGGCAGGGCAAGACCGTTTTCCTTTTCGAGGACGGCAACGAGAGTCGCGATTTTGTTCACGTGAGCGACGTCGCCAATGCTGTCTGTCTGGCAACCGAGATGCCCAACGCGGATGGGAAGACGTTCAATGTGGGCAGCGGCGTTCCCACATCGGTCTCAAGCATAGCCATGTGTCTTGCTGAGAGCCTCGGACATTCGGAAGAGCCCGTCGTATCCGGGGAATATCGATTGGGCGACATTCGACACTGCTATGCCGATTTGACTCGGATTAGGCATGCGCTGAATTATGTTCCAGCGATCGGGCTGGAGGAAGGGTTAGATCGCTTTGCGTATTGGGTTAAGACCCAACCCGTTGAGGAAGACAAACTCGATTTCGCAAATCAGCAGTTGATGAAGCGCGGCCTCATGGCGCCCAAGGGTGTTTCGTCATGCTGATCTCCTTGCTTTTCGCCGATCTGGAAAGACAATTTCGCCTTCGTGGATTGGAGAGACGGGTTTCCTGGGTTTCCTTCATCCAGAACCTGTTACATCCGCGCTTTTTGCCGAACGTCTTCATTCGCATTTCCCACTCCGCGAAGCTTGCCGGTATTCCCGGACTGCCAGCAATTTGCACCTACCTGAATATCGTCCTGTTTGGACTGGAAGTGGCGCCGCGCTGTCAAATTGGACCGGGTCTGTTCCTCCCTCATACCTCGGGGACAGTGATCGGCGCTTGGCGCCTGGGAAAGAATGTCACGGTCTTTCAGAATGTTACTCTAGGCGCAAAAGAAATCGATAAGGGGTTTGATCCGGCAATCCGACCCAATGTGGGAGATGGTGTCACACTCGGTTCAGGATCAAAGATACTTGGTGGCATTTTCGTCGGCGATAATGTGGCAATTGGTGCTAACGCAGTAGTGCTTACATCGATTCCACCCGACTCGATAGCTGTGGGAATACCTGCAAGGGTGGTGTCGCAAAGGACGCTGAATGAATCGCCGCGATAGCCGGGCCCCTATGCAAGAGAGTCACAGGCCGTAAGAGAATAGACGAGGGGCGTCGTTGTCCAATCCCGCTCGACCGACTTCCCATTTCCGGCTTGCATGGCAGCGTGGGACGCTTACGAGATTCACAGAGACCTCTTGGGACAATGCTAAACTTTGAGCCAGGGGGTCTTGGTGTGCTCGACTTAACGATAATCGTGCCGAACTACAACACTCGCGAACTACTAAAGCAATGCATCAGTTCTATCTACGAGAACACGCACGATATCACTTATGAGGTTATCTGTATAGATGACAATTCCTCCGATGGAAGTGGCGACATGATAGCGGAGACCTTTCCTTGGGTCACGTTGGTGAGGAACTCTACCTCCCAGTTCTACGCCAAGAACAACAATCTCGGCTTGAAAATGTCGAAGGCTCGCTATGCCTGCCTCCTCAATAGCGATACGGTGCTGATCGGAAACACCTTCAAGTTTTTGATCGGCTATATGGACTCACATCCTGAAGCAGCAGCATGCGGGCCATTGTTGCGAAATCCGGATATGACGGTTCAGTCGTGTGTGAGAAGGTTTTGCGGTCTAACGACAATGGTTCTACAGGGGCTGAATTTTCATAGGATCTTCCCGAATGGACATGTTGCGCGGGAATATTACGCCTCAGATTTCGACTACACCAAGGCACAAACCGTGGATAGTATCGGTACGACGGCATATATGATTCGTCGCTCTACTTGGGAGCAAGCGGGCATGCTAGATGAGCGACTGCCTCATTTTCAGGTGGATATTGCCTATAACCTTATGCTGAAACGCAGGGGGTACAGGATCTTTTTTACACCTTGCGCAGAAGTGATTCATTATGGAGGACAGAGCATAAATCAGATGGCCAAGAAGAAGATACGTGAACTTCATGGCGCATTGGCTGATTTTAACGACTACTACGACTACTTTGGTTCCAATTGGTTTCTCAAAAAGTGTGTCCGTATGGCACTGCAGGTCAGGTGCCTGATTAAAGTTGCAGAATACAACCTAGGCCGCGACAAGCGGGTGATCAAAGGTCCAGGGGCGCCATCACGTGTGTCTGAGAGAGCATAGCTTCACTGCGGGATGCTGTGTCGCTAGACGTAGCAACCGATGCTAGATGATTCACAAGACGGCGAAAAGAGGCTGATTTTGCAACGCAGAGTAAGGGTACGACTCTACGATACCCCCAACCTTTATCGAGGGCTTTCCCGCGCGGACCGTATCGCTGGTTCGGGTTTCCCTATTCGCTCGGTGAAGGGCAGCTCGGACGATTCAATTCGAGTTCCCGTGAAATAGCTCTTGAGGCCTCAGAATGACACCTCAGCCATAATGGAATCGCTAGCCTACTTCTCAAGAAAGCCTTCACGATCTCCCTAAGTAGGTCTTAATCTGCCGTGGCAGGCTGACGGTCACCACCTGTGTGTGCTTCTTTCCTCGCGCCAATCCATGCTCCTCGCATACCTGTTTGACTCAACTCCTCGGGTGCAACATTCGCCGGAGCACTGCAGGCGATCGCTGGCTCCTTTCCTCTTAGACTGATAGGAACGGGATGTTGCTGATCCCGCTCGAGCTAGTCGTCTCGTTCTGTCGACTCGCGCAATTCTATCCTCTCGCCAAACAATCCCTTGACCTTGAGCGGTGCGATTATGCTCTGAAACCGACACCCACACTTCCGTACCCTTGCCGATTGTCGAGCTTATCTTTAGCTGGCCATTGACGAGTGCCAGCCTTTCCCGCATGCTTACAAGTCCCAGTCCATCGTGCTTCGCATGTGCATTAAAGCCTATCCCAGAGTCCCTCACGGTCATATAGAAGGAATTCTGCAGTTCAGTCAATGTAACGAAAACCTTCCGACTTTGAGAGTGTTTGACGCAATTATTGATCGCTTCCTGGGCGACCCGGTATAGACAGAGCGCAACCTCTTCAGACTTTGGATCACTCGCATTTTCTGTATTCAGAGCCACACAGAATTCCGGAGTCGACATCTGCCGGCACAAATCCTGAAGCGCACACTTGAGGCCCAGGTGCTGCAGTTTGTAGGAATGAAGATGGTGCGACATGCAATGCAGATCGGAGCAGACCTGATCGAGGTGGTCGCGTAACGAGGCGATACGATCCCTTAAACACGGAGACGACTCGGAATACTCAGAAGCCAGCAAAGCACACTCGGATGCTATCAAGGACATTGACTGCCCAATGCCATCATGTAACTCACGCGAGAGTCGCTTTCGCTCGTCCTCCTGGCATTGAATCAGGCGGGATGCAATCGACATCCCGCGGCAGTTGTCGCTGTCGCTCTGTTGGTCAGAAGCGCCAAGTTCTCCCAGATCTTGAATGATCACGAGGAAGTGAACTGGATATTCCTTGGAATCGCGGAGTGGTGTGAGGGCAATCACCGTAGAGGCCGATGATCCGTCCTTGCGAGTCATTTTCCTCTCGATCTGACGGACACCATCCTTCATATGACGGGCCCGGCGCCAGACATTTGTGCCGCTCGCGCGATCGACGGGACTGAAGACGAGCTCGAAGGGTTTCATCGAAAGCTGATTCTCTGCGTAGCCTGTGGCTTTGAAGAACGCTGGATTCGCCGCCTTGAAATTGCCATTCTCATCCACTACCGCCATCCCGACCGAGGAGATTCGAGGAAGCTCAATCAAACGCGGTCCATTCAGTCCTCCTTCACCCGCTGCGAGCTTTCTCTGATATGCGGACCATAGCGCATCCGCCAACAGGGCATACTCACGCAGCATGTGGACGGCCCAGCCATTTTGACCGGGCACGGAAAGCAAGACAAATAGCCCCCTGGTTGCAGCATGACAGCGAGAAGGGATCATTGCAATTGAACGCGATTTCCCGTGCGCCGAGGTTTCCTGGCCATTCGGCTGGCGAGAGTGCGGCCCTTGCAAACCCCGCAGGACGACAGGTTGACCAACCCTCAGCTTCGGAAGGCACCATGGAAGATCCTGCAGGCAGCGCGCGGCGAGCCTCTCAAGATGAGAAGGGTTTTGTGACGCGCACAGATTCTCCAATGCACCCGATTCTGATATGGCAAAGAATCCGGAAGCCTCTGCGATCTCAAGTCCCCGCACACTGTCTAATGCGGCCAGGACGACTTGATCGACTTCAGAGGATCGACATTTTGTGGATTGATTTCTGGTGTCCGCGAGGAGGCTGCGGAGAGAAGACGTATCACGATTTTCCTTCGCACGACGATGCGAAGCAAGCCGAATCTTGGGGGTAAGCATAGCGGCAAGGTCCCTTCATCGTATGACAAGGCTCCGAAACTTCATGGTGATCGCAATGATGCAATTCGAGTGGCGGCGGTTACGGTCAGAGAAGGGATACGCAGCAAGCCGGCCTGCCGCAGCAACTATGTCGCGCCCTCAGGTGGAGGTCTGATCGCACGGTCCAGGCGCTTCTATGTGTGATTGCAGTAGTACACAGGGCTAAACTGTTATTAATGCGAATGGGCGTTGGCTGGTGCGGGCTTGAGATTCGACCACGCCTCATCCAAATGTCCAGCTATCTTAGCTGTAAGTTGGTAGAGACGCAATGCTGTTAACACCAACAGCAGAAGAAATTCTTTTCACAGCATCGATTTTGGTCTTTAATGCAGCCGAGACTAAAAAAACTCGCCTTCAAAGGTCCGCAGGCAGCAAAACGGGCAAGTCACGTAGAATGCGACTCTTAAGGAAAGTCCACAGAACTAAGTCGCAGCGTGCTACAAGTGATAGTTCCAAGGGGAAAGTCATCCACCATATCAATATCAAGCAAGAGAGTGTGACGATGATTCGGCGGAAGCGGACGCGGAGCGGGAGGCACCCTGCTTTTTCGACACGGCGGTCTGTCGTCAGTGTCCATGCATTGATTGGGAAACGATGATGAGATCGCGCGGCTCAACATGAATGAGCCCACCACGCGGGCTATCTATGTCAGAAATAAAGAGAAACGAGATGGCAACAAAAAGTGGCAGTATCAGGGACAAGCTCTTTCCAACTCCCGGCTGGCGTGCGCTGAAGCCCACCATCAGGTTGCAGCCGATTGCAATCGCTCCCATAAAAAGCCACGCCCCGACTGGTATGCGGTTGTTCAACCAGGCAAACTGCGTGTATCCCTGAGAGTTCAGCACATCGTTCATGCCCCAAACGGCAAGCGCCGACAGTGGTGTTGGCTGGGCCAAGGCTGGAGTTTGAATAGCCGTCCAGAGGTCCGTCTGGAGGCGAGCGGTATCTGTATCGATTTGCTCAAGCCGGCGCGAGTCGCGGGTTTGATAGAACAAAATGCGTTGGTCGACATAGGAAGACAGCAACCTGCGTATCCGGACGGTATCGGCTGGCGGAAGCAGACTCGCCCGAAAGTATTCGGTACCAATTGCATTAGCCTCTGCCTCTTCGAAATTCATGCGCTGGTCGTAGCGGTTGAGCGACATTGAGAAGGTAAAGCCGATCACAAGACCGAGTAATGTGAGCACCGCCGCAAGAATCACGCCAAAGTCTTCTCGGCCTTCCTGTGCCAACGGCCGCTGTATGGAAACAGCGACGCCGATTCGATTGGCAAACCAAAGAAAAACGAGTGAGAACGCGAACACAAGAATTGGAAATCTCATGAATTGAAATTACCCTCTTTACTTTGCAGCCAAGGATCTGTCGTCCTTACTTCATCGCAGTCAAGAATCGATCAACCGCCCGGGTAACCCATTGAAGCGGCCACGGCTCCAATACGCAATGCCGTGTCTATGACTCTCTGGAAGTCTATGACTCTCCGGGAGCGAGAACCTTGCGGGCGGCTGACTGAGCTTTGGATCTCTAATGGCACAGCTGATTGGAACGGAAATGACTCACCGCACAAAACCTTTCGAGCTGTTCTTGCCAGCTTAGTGGCCTGACAATTGTGCTGGCTTAGACGAGAGAACTGAACAGAATTGAGAAGGGCGAAATTCAGTTTACTGTCACATCTATCAGATGATGAAATGGCTGCGATGGCACACAATATTTGCGGAGGTGTAATTTCTGCCAGTTGCGCCGGCTTGAACAACCGTATCGAATTGAACCGAATTGGGGTTACTTTCCCTCCAAGGACATACTCAAACAGTGGAAGGGTGAAATGACGCGCGCACGAATTCTGATCGCCGATGACCACATTCTTGTCGCAGAGGCGTTCAAGTCTCTTCTTGAACCTGAGTATGAGGTCGTGGGTCTCGTGAACGACGGCAAACACTTGCTGACTGCAGCCATCGACACTTCTCCCGATATTGTCCTTCTCGATCTGGGAATGCCTCTATTCAATGGGATAGACGCCGGGCAGGAATTGAAACGGCTTCTGCCGAAGACCAAGATCATTGTGATCACGATGAGCGAGGACCCGGAAGTGGCGGCCAGCGCGCTCCGGACCTGGGCCTCGAGCTATCTCCTTAAAAAGTCTGCAAGCGTTGAGCTTAAGGGTGCAATATCGGGAGTGCTGCGCGGGCACTCCTACGTGACCCCAGTGGTCGCGCAAAAGTTGATGGATGAGTTTATTCGCGACCCCGGCCAGGACCGTTCAAAGAAGCTGACCCAGCGCCAACGGGAGGTCTTACAACTTCTCGCTGAGGGTCATTCGATGAAGGAAGCAGCCGCGGTTCTGAACATCGCGGTGCGGACAATAGCGTTTCACAAATATCGGATTATGGAAGATTTCGGGTTGAAGAATAACGCGGATCTTGTGCGACTCGCCTTACGGGAGCATTTGATCTCGGAGTCCTGACCAATTCCGTCCTACACGTTCCGGAGCATTCAACGTAACGCTCGTGCAATTGATCTGGAGTCAAACCCTTGCTCTATCGCGGGGGATTGACCACGACGTACGTGGTGCTTGAACCAGAGAATTGAGGCTGGTACCACGTGCTCCCGCATTGCTGGTAGGCCAGTCCATTGACGACGACGGACGTGCAGGACGGGGGCACAGAGTTAACTACCGAGCCCACAACGGCTGCAGTCACCATCGCCGTAGCCGTAACGGCCGCGGCCGTCGCAACTGGATGGTAGCAACAGCCTCCACCACCGTAGTAGCCGCCGTTGTAGCCACCGTTCACGTTGACATTCCGGTTTACATTTACGTTCTGATTTACGTTGACGTTTCGGTTGGCATTAACGTTTTGGTTGGCATTCACGTTTCGGTTGGCATTGGTATTGCCATTGGCACTTCGGTTAACATTGGGGCTTCGATTGACACTTGTGTTGGCACTGCTGCGCACCGCCCCTCCTCCGCGGCGTTGAGCACCCAGGCTAAACGCTGACATCAAGCTGACGACGACAAAAACAATGAGGATCGAACCGGCTCGCTTCATGGGGCTCCTTTACTGGTTTCCTTCGGCTGGTTCTCCTTTGACCTCGGCAATCTTGATTCTTTTGGCATCGGGCGGTGGGTCGAAGGTAAACGCATCGTCGCTGAAGGATGGCGCGAGATTCCAACTGAGAACCTCCGTGTGTTGCGGCTTCGCGTCATCGGTAAGAGTGCGGATGACGATCTTGCGCGGCAGTGGGAATTCTCCCATCTGGATCCAGACTTGCCAGTCCAGGTTCTCCTGACGGAAGGCATACTGCTCGCAGGTGACTCCGTCGACCGCCGAAGGGCCAACGTCCTGGGCCGCTTTAATCTTATTGATATCCGAGTCCGTCGTTCCCCATTCAAAGAGGTCAACCAGAGGAAGTTGAATCGCGTACTTGTCGCCGAGTTTCTGTATAAGTTCCGTAATCGTAGGTGGAGCGGGAACAGTGGCGTAGTAATTGGTGATTTGCCCGTAAATGGTGAAGTTCTTTCCGTCGAAGAAGAAAAATCGGTGTCCGTCATCTCCAACGAATTCAGCGCGAAGTCGATTCGGCCGGGAAGCGACCAGATCAACGGTGGAGCTTGATTGGATTGCCTCTCCATCCTCCAATACGTCATCCGTTGTCATGTCCGCCTTGACCTGGAAGGAATGCAGAGTGCGAAGATAGGCGCCCATTTTGTCGAGCGCTTGCATGGCGGAGGGATCGATTGCGGGAGCATTGTCTGAACCGGCCTGCTTGCCGCTCTTGGCGAACACGTGCGACGGAGAGACAGAACCGAGAAGGACTCCCGCGACGATCGCGATCAAAACACCGCGAATCCCTCGCGCCGCAAGGAGATCCGCTTTTCGGGAACCGAGCCACCGCGTGTTCTGTTCTTCGACGTTCGAGTGGTCAACAGATGCAAGTGTAATGTTCATGGAGATGCCTCGCGAGTATTCCCGTTTGCGGCTGCAATCAAAACTTGATGCCCTCAGGGTCTAGTCCGGTGGCCGTGGGGGAAGTGGCCACCGCGGTCACGCAAACGGGGCCACGCCGGCCAATTCACGAATGAGCGGATGCAGTGACCTCAATAGGACGGCCGCACCGTCCTGCAAAATTCACTCTCAAGCTAGACCGTGTGAAGGCAGCCCCGAAACTGGCAAAAGAGACAGCGAAAAATTCGCACGGTGGCAGTGCATCGGCTCATCTCCGCTGCAGCTAGGCCGCCGACCTCGAAGCAGTCGTCTCTGGCTTTGCCGAGAATGCACCGACCTTGCCCGCTGTCAGGAACTGCGTTGCTTCGAGGCGCCCGAAGAATTGGATAAGCCTGGCAACGAGTCCGGTCCACCCCGTCTGATGGCTGGCCCCCAGGCCTGCCCCGTTATCTCCGTGGAAATACTCGTAAAAAAGGATGTAATCCTTCCAGTATGGATCGGTCTGGAATTTCTCAGTGCCTCCATAAACCGGCCTGCGTCCCGACTTGTCTCTGAGGAAGATCGCTGCGAGCCGGCGGGATATCTCCCTGGCCACCTCGAAGAGATTCATCTGCTTGCCCGAGCCGGTAGGACATTCGATCTTGAAGTTGTCCCCGTAATAGAGATAGAAGGACATCAGGGCACGGATCAGCAGCACGTTGACAGGCATCCATATCGGACCCCGCCAGTTAGAGTTCCCACCGAACATGCCGGTATCGGATTCAGCAGGAAGATAGTTGACCTTGTATTGATTGCCGCCCAGATCGAGGACGTAAGGATGTTCGTTGTGATAGCGGGAGAGTGCACGGATGCCGTAAGGACTCAGAAACTCATTTTCATCGAGCATGCGGGAGAGAATTCGGCGCAGCCGATCCGGGCCTACCAAGGCAGCCATTCCGCGGCCTCCGTGGCCAAGATGACCGGGGCCCGTAGGGTGGATGCTCTGCATCAACTGCGGCATGTGTTTCAGGCGCTCTGACATAACTTCCGCCACGCGTGGTACCGCTTGCCGTTGCCAGGGCTCAATCACGGTGGTGGCGCAGAGGGGCAACAATCCCACCATGGAGCGAACCTTCAGCCGTTTCGCTGAGCCATCGGGGAACCGCAATACGTCGTAGTAAAAACCATCCTCCTCGTCCCACATGCCTTCTGGTCCGACCTGGTTCATGGCGTGTGCAATCAAGAGAAAATGATCGGCAAACTTGATCGCCATATCTTCGAAGAATTTGTCATGCGCCGCCAACTCGGTGCTGATCTCCAGCATGTTCTGGCAGAACATGGACATCCACGCGGTTCCATCGGCCTGTTCCAAATTGCCGCCAGTCGGCAGCGGCGCGCTGCGATCGAACACGCCGATATTGTCGAGACCGAGAAATCCGCCTTCGAAAACATTCTTGCCGAAGCGGTCTTTGCGATTAACCCACCAGCTGAAGTTCAGCAGGAGTTTTGAAAAACTGCGTTTGAGCATCTCCAGATCGCCTTCGCCTCGCATTGCCTGCTCAGTGCGATAGAGAAAGATGGACGCCCAGGCATGTACCGGTGGATTCACGTCGCTGAAATTCCACTCATAGGCCGGAATCTGGCCGGTCGGATGCAGAAAAAACTCCTGGAGCACGAGGCCCAGTTGCTCTTTGGCGAAGTCCACATCGACTCCGGAAAGGGCAATGGTGTGAAACGCAAGGTCCCAGGACGCGTACCACGGATATTCCCATTTATCGGGCATGGAGATGACGTGCTCGTTGACCATGTGGAACCAATCGCTATTGCGCATTGTTCCGGCGCCTGGCAGCATCGCATCCACGCCGTGTTCCTTCAGCCACTTGATTACGTCGAAGGCAAAGTATTGCTTTGACCAAAGCATGCCCGAGAATCCCTGCCGCATAACTCTAGCTTCATCGGGGCTGAGGCGCTCCGGGGTAATCGAGCGATAGAAATCGTCAGCCTCACGCTGGCGTGATTGCATCGTCTCACCAAAACGGAGGAAAGGATCGCCGATCGCGGCAGGCGCCAAATCGCTCAATCGCAGACGGATCGTGGCCGATTGGCCGCCCTTGATTGTGAGCGCGTAATTTGCGGCGCACTTGGTTCCCTTCCGCTCGGGGTTAACAGCAGATTTGTTTCCGTGAACCACATATTCATTGATCCCGTCTTTCACATAGGGACTTTGATTCGGCGAGCCGAAGATCCTCTCATTGTTTGTCTCATTCTCCGTAAACAGCAACGCGTTATCGCCAGCGCAATACAGATAGCGCTCACCCAATTGTGGATGAGAGGCAGAGACGATCGTGTAGCCTTCTTTGCCGGTAACCTGCTTCACGGAGGGCTTGGGCGAACCTGGCCACCAGGTCCATGTATTTCGGAACCAGAGTGTGGGAAGAACGTTGATTTCAGCGGGCTCCAGTCCGCGATTGAATACTGTGATAAGGATCAGTGTGTCTTCGGGCGATTGCTTGGCATACTCCACAAACACGTCGAAGTATCGATCGTCATTGAAAATCCCCGTATCCAGCAGCTCATACTCCATTTCGTAGCGGGAGCGTCGTCTTCCGGTGGAGACGAGATCGAGGTAGGGATACGCCGCCTGCGGATATTTGTACAGGTACTTCATGTAGGAGTGTGTCGGCGTGCTGTCGATGTAGAAGTAATACTCTTTGACATCTTCGCCGTGATTGCTCTCGCTGTTGGTCAAACCGAAGAGACGTTCCTTGAGAATCGGATCCTTGCCATTCCATAAAGCAACGCTGAAACAGAGGAGCTGCTTTTCGTCGCTCACCCCGGCAAGTCCATCCTCGCCCCAGTGATACGCACGCGATCGCGCCTGGTCATGGGTGAAGTAACCCCATGCGTCTCCATTGGGGCTGTAATCTTCACGCACAGTTCCCCACTGTCTCTCGCTCAGATATGGTCCCCATTTCCGCCACGGGGTACCCAGATCGCGCGCATCATTGAGGCGTTGTTGCTCGGCGGTCATACGAAGATCTGCCATGACAAAAACCTTTCAGGCTGACAAGGCCAAGGGGTTGGTGATCCTGCAGTTTTTTGCGATAGACATAGCTTGCGCTCAAGCCGCGATGGCGTTCTTAAGCGATGAGCCGAGGGCACTTTTGCCCTGCGCTGATTTCCCGCACATGAAAGCGGTGCCGGCTTTGAGGGGACGGCACCGCTTCGTCGAAACTACGGAAGAGTGGAAGAGCCCCCGGAACTTCTTTACTTGTCCAGGAGAGTGAAGCTCCCCCCGGGCAACGCGCCGACCGTGGCCGGAGAGCTGCCATTCCCGGTTTTCGAGGCGGAGTGCGAGTCAAATCGAGCACGCATGCCGCGCAGTCCGAGGCCCGCACACAGGAAGAGCAAGCCGAAAAGGCCGACAAGAGGAAGATCACTGCCGGTCTTGGGCAGGTTGTTCTCTGCAACTTCCTGCGTTGGGGGGGGCGAAGCCGGGGTTGGTTGTTCAATCAGGATCACGCCCACCATCGTAGGAGTCGGTGGCGGAGGAGCCGGCGGAGGCGGCGCCTCGCCAGTGACGGTTCGAGTCGAACTTACCAAGGTCTCTGGAGATTCCTTGATGATCGTCGCTGTAACCGTCATTCCTTTGCGGATTTGGAAGATTGACTCCTTTGTCCCATTGACGTCAAACATGGTTCCGTCCGGCACCTTGTACTGCTTGTTGCCTTCTGGGAGGGTCAGAATCAAACCGTGCGGGGAGGATTGACATGCCAAACTTTCCCTGAGATTGTCCGAATAGTTTGGACTGTTTTTGGCGTTGTAGTGGTGGTGATTGTGCGCGTGAGTCTCATGCCGGGCTGCAACTCGTGCACGTTCAAACTTTTCCCGTCCACCGTAACCCTTGCGCTATCGGGGACATTGAAGTCTTTGATTGTGCCATCGTCAGTCTTTACTACGAGTTCGTTTCCGGACACGTAGACAACAGTGCCGCTATGGACTTGGGTTGTGACTGTTGGTTGACCATGCTCCGTGCTCGTGGTCGTAGTGTCCTGACCGCGGGCGATTCCCAGCAGGAACCAGGAACTGACAATCCCTGCTGCTAGTGCGAAGCGGAGGATATGTGTTCTTCGCGTGTGATTCATAGTCATTTCTCCTTTGTCGTTGCTGGTCGTGCCGGTTCGATTGGAGAAGCAGGGATCAATTGACCGCGTTGCTTCAGTGAAGCCTGAACGATGTAGCGGCGGGGAGCGTCACCAATGAAATGAAATGGATAGCAAGTGACCAATGTGAGTTCTGCGTCCTGGCTTGACCTGAGAACACCCGTATCTTCCGGGTCGACAATGTTGATCCGATCGACAACATAGCGATCATGTCCGCTAGAGGTCGTTACTTCGATTGCATCGCCCAGCGCTACGCTTTGCAGCGGGCGGAAGAATCCGTCTCGATGCCCTGCGATTCCGATATTCCCGTTTCCGCCGAGCGTTGCCGTACCACGAATTCTTCCCAGGCCGCGATTCAATGTAAGACCATCGGTACCTTCAAAAACTGGCGCAACGAGGTGAAGACGGGGAATAGTGAGGACACCAAGAGGGCGATCCATCTTGAGCGCCAGACTCCTCTTGTATGCATTGATACGCTGCACGGACCAGAGGCTCAGGTCTGGACTTCCAATCTGGGAAACCCCATAAACCTTAGGCTCTTGCAAGCCCGGCTGTTCCGGCGCCTGGGCGAAAGCCCAAAGCGCAACGCGCGGGGAAATAAGGGAATCAAGTCTAGCGATGACGTAGAATGCGATCAAAACCACGCCGAGAAGGAAGAGAGCCCTCTGCAGCGCACGCAAGCCCCAACTATGCGGTCGGCTTGCGTGCGGAGCTTGGGGGAGGGAAAACACAAAGTACTCTCCTCGAAATCAGCGTCGAGTCTAGCGCCCAGCCGGGAAGCAGAGTAACTGTCAAATGTCATAGGACTGTCATAGGACGACCACGGAACGTCCCTCGGCTGACCCAGGAGCCATCATCCGCCGATTGCCGATGTTTCCCACTCGCTCGCTCTCCCGAAGCCGGCAAGCCGTCTAGGATCTGCGCTAACTGACAGGGCCCCTCATGAATGTCACGGCGAGTTCGCACACCCCGGACGGGACCGACCGACAGAATGCGGGGCGAAGCCATTTGTGTTCTCCATGACGTGAGACTTCGAGTGCCGACGCGCGAACGTCGGCAGACAGGCAGCTACGACAGTAGATGCGCGCGAAATCTCCCGGATGGATCGTGAAAATGGAGGCAAAGCATTGTGTCTTCGATATGAAAGATCTCGATTTGCCGGCTCAACTCGTCAAGGTATGTCGTGAGCTCAGGGTACTTCGGGTTGTGGTAGTCATGCCATAACACGCACGAAGGTCGCGAACGCGAGAGCATCATCAGCGCGTTTTGCGTGTCCGAACTCGCCGTTTTCACATCGTGAGCGCCGTCGATGAAGGTCAGGTTGATTGAGTCCCTCCAAGGAGAGAAATCGAACTGGAGGGAGTTCCCAGCCAATATCTTGATCTTGTCGACGACCGGCGTGGCGAGGAAGTCGAGCTTCTCGGAACTCGCGAGATGCTCTTCGGTAAGCGTGGCATCGCCGGGTAGCTGGAGGAGTCCGTTGGCAGCTTGCGGGTCAAGGTCCAACGTAAAAACTTCACCGTCGTTGGGGATATTGAGTGCCAGGTTGAGCGTGGTGGAGCCGAGGTAGGTGCCGAATTCGAAGACGCGACGCGCCGCAACTATACGAGCTGCAGCAATGATCGCGAAGGTCTCAAGCAACATGACACTCCCCGCGCCGCGATGGCGTGGGATCGTGACATGCCCCGTCCGATCAATTCCGGATGCATCGAGAAGCGTGAATAGCTTGTACGGGCGAATAGAGTGCATGGATTCTGAGCATGCACAAGGTTTTGTCCGATTGGGCAAATGCCGAACGACGGGTGGCATGCGGAGGGTCTGCGTCATGACCTATCTGTGATGCTTCAATTTGCCCAATGAGACGTCTGAACCGGATAATTTCCCGCGCGCGCAAAACTTGCGTAGGGGATCCTTCAAAGAAAATATGTTGGGATGGATCGGCGTCCCTAGGGCAATGCAAATGCCACAACGTAATCTCCCAACTTGTGTGTGGGACGCTGGCATGCCCGCCGGCCGCAACTACCACGTATTGGCGGCCACCCACGTGCGCCCTGTAAGTCATCGGTGTTGCGACGGCTGAGGCCGGCATCGGCGCGTGCCATAACTCGCGTCCGGTTTCCGTGTCGAACGCGCGGAATGTGCTGTCCATAGTGGATCCGATAAACGTGAGACCACTGGCCGTCGTCAAGGGGCCACCCAGAGTGGGTGTATACCCCAACCGAAGGGCCCGACCGTCCCCAGCGGAACCTGCCATCGAATCTTGCCTGTACTGGCCTCCACACCGGCTAGCGTTCCCCAAGGCGGAGGGTTACACGGCAGGCCCAACGGCGAGAGCAGCGGCTTGCGGCGCATCACGTAGGGCGTCCCCTTCATGAGCCCGTACCCCCATCCGCTTTCGCTGCCACCCTTGTCGCTGCCACCCTTGTATTGTTTCTCTGGGGACGAGTTGCACTATGAACGGAATGTTGGTTTGATTCACGACGATCAACCCGCGTGAACGATCAAACGAAACTCCACCCCAGTTAGTTCCGCCGACAATACCCGGATACTCGAGCGTGCCTTGCAGACTAGGCGGCGTAAAGATGCCATCGCGGCGCAGGCTCGAGAGGGTTTCACGGCATTTGTCGCGATCCCACGACGTCAAGCCCCAGGCATCCTGAGGCTCCAGGCGATCAGGCTCCAACCGTGGTGTGGCTACTGGGAAAGGCTGCGTAGGTGAAAGCCATTCGCCGGCCACCGCATCCTGTGGCACCGGTCTCTCTTCCACTGGCAGCAGGGGTCTTCCCGTGTCGCGATCGAGGATGAACAGGTGGCCCATCTTGCTGGGCTGCGCCAAAGCTGCAATCCGCTGCCCATTGCGCACGATTTCGATAAGCGAAGGCCCGGACGGCAAGTCATAGTCCCAGAGATTGTGGTGGACGGCCTGGAACGACCAAACGACCTTGCCGGTGGATGCGCGCAGCGCCACCACCGAGTCGGCGTTGCGATCTTCGCCCTTTCGCTCGCCTCCGTAGTAGTCGGGACTCGGGCTGGTCGTCGCTAGAAAGACCAGATCATGAACCGGATCTGCCGAGATCGGGCCCCACACGTTGGCTGCGCCAGTGCGATCGGCGCCATTTTGCCAGGTGGCTCGGGCAGGATCGGCAGGGTCTCGCGGTACAGGGTCCCACGCCCATATCAACTTGCCCGAGCGCGCGTCGTATCCACGCACCATGCCGGAGGGCATTTCGACGCGATCGTTGTCGTTAATGGCTGATCCCACCACCACCACGTCACCTGCTACCGCTGGCGGCGAAGTAAAGTGGTACTCGCCTGGGATGACGTGGTCGATTCCCGAAGCCAGGTTGATACCTATCTTCAGTGACACCTCACCTGCTGTTCCGAACCCGGCGCAGGCCTTTCCCGTTTCTCCGTCCACCGCAACCAAGCGACCGTCCTGCGTGGCTTCATAGATCGTCTTCCGGCACATTTGTCCCCGCAAAAGGCGGGAGTCCACCCGGCTTGCCAGCCCCCTGCATGTGAAGGAGTCGCCGTAAATGCCAATGCGATTGATCTTTGGATCAAAGATCCATTTCTCTCTTCCGGTCTCCGGATCCAGCGCGATAATCCGATTGAATGCAGTTGCAATATAGAGCGTGTCATCAGTCATGAGGGGCGTTGCTTCAAATGTGCTCTTGAACGGAACCCTTTGCCCTTTCCACGTGCTTCTGCCTTCCGACATGTCCCCCGTGCGGTATATCCACGCCACTTTGAGCTTTCCCACGTTCTCTTTGTTGATCTCGGTAAGCAGGGAGTAACGCGAGCTTCCCGGATCGTTGCCATAAGTTGGCCACTCTTCAGTCGGAGCCGCTGGGTCCCGCGCAACAACCGGCCGAGAGCACGAGATGAAGCACAACAGTAGAACCGCACAGCAACTCCGGCCGCAAATCATATTGGGCCAGCTGAGGTGGAATATACGCTGAAGAGTTGGAGGCAAAGTCTCCGAGCACACTTCCAAAGCAGTTTCTCTCACGCCAAGTTTTCCCTTTGACTTCGAGAATCAGGATCAGTCTCCACGCGTCTTGCTCGTCGGCCTTTGTTGGCAGATCCGTTAGAGGTATGATGCGCCGGCGGGACTGCTGTGGTAGCCCTTCGCAAATCTCTCATCCGACGATTCTAATCAGTTCGCGTCGGAGAAGGTTACGTTGCTTCGGTCGCGACCTATCGAGCTTCTTCGGCAGCTTGTGCCGTCTCCAGTTCTTCAAGCCGGAACTCGGGCTGCTCCAGTTCTCAGCTTCTCGCTCTTCCTGCCGAATATCATCCGGCCGCAACCTCGCTGCTTTGCGAACATCACGCTCTGTCGGGCATTGGAGTCGAAGGTTTGAACCCTGAGTTTACGTTTTCCATTCGGAGCCGTAGTATAAAAGCTGAACTCCCAAGCGAAACCTTGGGGGCGAAGAGCCTTACGGACGCTGCCATTCGTCCAGATACCGTGCGCGATGGATTTTTATCTCGCCACTTCCACGGTGTTCAAATATCGTCTTATACGGTGTTGATGTAAGCTATTGAAATAGAATAAGTAGCGGGAGTAGTTCAGTGGTAGAACGTCAGCTTCCCAAAATGGATAATCAGATTATTTTCAATAACTTACAAGAACGCTAAATAGCCGAAGCGAACCCTAAAGAGTCAAGAGCAACATTTACAATGGCGTCGAATGTGGTGTTTCCTCTTTATCCATGCGGGTTTCAGCGCGACACCATATTTCACACCATAGAGCCATAAGCGGTTCAGCGTGAGAATGTATCTGAAAAATTCTGACGTTCTAGCCTCCCCATTTCAGTGTAAGAGTGCGGCGACCAAGCCCAGAAAAAGTAGACCTCACACTTCGGTGCGATAGGCATAGTGGGGATGGTCGTCAACTATTTCCATGCCTTCATTGCCTCGGCTGCAAGGGTTCCGATCGGAGGCTGCCCTGGATCTTCGTGTATAAGCCAGCAATCGTAATCCTCCTCCGCAAGAATGAGGGGCATTTGCAACTGTTTCCTCAATTCTCAAAATAAGGGTCGATCTGCTTGTCGCGAAAGATGCATCGTTTCGATGGTACTTCTTTAGAGTCATCTGCGCGAAGTCGCCAAGGGCCACTTGTCCGGAAAGGCGACTAGAACGAAGCCGCTGGCGCGGCGGACACTGCCTCGATGTGCAGCCGCGAGCGGCGGTGGCTGCGATAGGTTGATTCACAAGGAAGGAGATTCTTGTGACCAACTTACGCAAGCGGATGCTGGAAGAGCTACAGCGGCGCAACTACTCCGAGAGCACGATCCGTGGCTATCTACGTGCCGTTGAGCAGTTTGCTAAACACTTCGGAAAATCCCCAGACAAGCTAGGGCCAGACGAGCTCAGAAGCTATCAGGCCTATCTGCTCACAGAACGCAAGCTGGCGGTGGGAAGCGTGGTGGCGCGCGTTGCCGCGCTGCGGTTCTTCTTCGTTCGAACCCTCAAGCGACGCGAGTTCCGAGAGGAGTTGCCCTATCCGAAGGATCGGCGCCGGCTGCCGACGGTGCTCAGCCTGGAGGAAGTCGCCCGGCTTATCGATGCCGCCGGCAACCTCATGCAACGCGCTCTGCTGATGACGCTTTACGGCACGGGCATGCGGCGGACAGAAGTGTCGCTGCTCAAGGTGAGCGACATCGACAGCCGGCGCATGATGATCCGCGTGGAACGCGGTAAGGGTGGCGCCGGTCGAGATCTCCCTCTCAGCCCGGCTCTGCTGGAGACGCTGCGCGAGTACTGGCGCTGGAAGAAGCCTCGCATCTATCTTTTCCCCAGCAGCAGCAGGAACCGCGGTCCGGACAAGACCCATCTCGGACAAGACCGTCTGGTACGCCTGTAAAGAAGCCGCCCTCCATGCGCGTATCACCAAGCATGTAACGCCTCACACCCTGCGCCACAGCTGGGCGACCCACCTGCTCGAGGCAGGAACAGACCTGCGTACGATTCAGGTCCTGCTCGGTCATGTGGACCTCGAGACCACTGCCCGGTATCTCCATCTGTCGCAGCGACACTTGCAGACAGTGTCGAATCCGCTGGAGCATTTGCAACTATCCAGCGTTAGCCATGTATCCCGCGACTATCACCGGAAAAAAGATAAATGAGTCGGCCTCCCGTGGAGGTGGCCGACATCCTTCGCATCCAGGGTGACTGCTTTCGAGAACAGAACCGTTCCTGGCTGGGCTACCAGCAGCTCAGCGTGTTGCGGGCCATCGCCGCATGTCGAACGGCTGCGCTCGGAGGCCATCTGGACTCCTGCTCGCGGTGCGATCTCCATGCCATCTCCTATAATTCGTGTCGCAACCGGCACTGCCCGAAGTGTCAGGCCCAGGCGCGCCAGCGCTGGCTTGCGCGGCGCGAGCAGGACCTGCTCCCCGTGCCCTACTTCCATGTCGTCTTTACTCTGCCTCATGCGTTAAATCCGCTGTGTCAGCGACATCCTCGGCTACTCTACGATCTGCTCTTCCGCGCCAGCTCCCAGACCATGCTTGAAGTCGCAGCCGACCCCAAGCACCTCGGAGCCAGGATCGGCTTCCTCAGCATTCTGCATACGTGGGGACAGAACCTGCGCTTGCATCCTCACCTCCACTGCGTCATTCCCGCCGGCGGCTTCGATCCAGGCTACTCGCGCTGGGTTCATCCGAAGTATGCCTTCTTCCTCCCCGTCAAGGTTCTCAGCCGCGTCTTCCGCGGCAAGTACCTCGCTCTTCTCCAACAGGCGCTCCGTCAGCGCCGCATCGACTATCCTTCAACACTCGTTCGCCTGCTCCTCAAGGACGACTGGGTAGTCTATGCCAAGCCTGCCTTCGGTGAGCCTGCGCGCGTGCTGCGGTATCTCGGCCGCTATACCCACCGCGTCGCCATCAGCAACCAGCGCCTGCTCAGCTTCGACGGTCAACGCGTAAGCTTCCGATGGAAAGACTACGCGCACGGCAACAAGCAGCGCATCATGACGCTTATCCGCGAGCGAGTTCCTGCGCCGCTTCTGCCAACATGTTCTGCCCAGAGGCTTCGTCCGCATCCGCCACTTCGGCTATCTCGCCAGCGCTCACCGTACCTCTCTCCTCGCGCTTGCTCGCCAGCAGCTCGCTTGCCAGCCTCTACCAAGTTCACATCTCACCAACTCCCCGTTAGCCATCTGGCGCTGCCCACGCTGCGGAGCCAACATGAACATCGGGCCCAACCTCACCGCGCAACAACTGGCGTTTCGATGCAAACTGACCGATTCCTCCTGACTCCAGCCCCATCCAGGGGCTCGCGAAGATGTGACCGCACGTCTCGGCCCACCTGTGTCTCCAGTGCGACGTTGCGACCTTATAACCTATTCCTGCCTGCAAGCAGTTCACGAAATCACTCGTCCCTGAGAGATCTATCTCCCTTGCCGCTCTCATCCAGCCCGGGTCCTCGAGCCTCTTCGCCCTATCCATGCAGGCCGATTCGCGTACCTGGCTCCATAGCAGCGCCCGCCACTGCTACCGCCTTCCTTCTAGTCTCCTTATCGAAAATGCCTCGGGGCAGCAACGGAGCAGAACGGTTTCCTGCGACGACTCGCCCCGAGGCATTTCCGATCAAGGCTAACGACTTTACGTCCAAGTGGAAAGTCTCTTACGGTAAATCCGTAAACGTTAGAACGTTGCCGGTACCTAATCAGTTGTGGCGGAGCCTTTCAGGTCGGTGACTGTATCCTCTTCTCCAAATCGCCTCGGAGCGAGATGATTCAAATTGCAACTTCCTGCATGCGTGCTGGCTTGAATCTGGCAAGGAACTTCCCATTGGGAGACAAACTCCAGTTTGACTTCGGAGTGCCAGGAATCGAGTTGTGCCTGCCAGGGGTTATTTGGAGCTTCGTCCCAACGCGAGTAAACCGGCACGTTGTTTTGCACTGTCCTGCCTACTATGGAATTCAGCAGGTCTTCATCAGTTCATTTCGTCGTTGCGCTGGTTTCCACACTTTTCAGAACACTCGCTCGGATGTTTCACGACTCGGTTTTCTGCCTTACGATTCGCTTGTCCTAAGCACTTTCGGGATTATTTGCAACTGGATCTCAAGTCTTTCGTTGTTCCCAAAAGGGCTGTGGCATCTGATTCTTGCAGATCCATTCGGGGCACATGTGAACGCGTTTCCTCGATGAGATTTGACGATTTGGTATAAATCAAGAATCTTGAATCGACCCGATAATGGGAATAGATCTTCGTCGGCCTCCCCTAATCGCGCTCCGGAGTACACGACTTGTCCAGTCAACAGTGGAAGCGCGATGAGCCTCACGCCAAGCGGCGCTTGGCAGTAGGCTCTCCCATATGCGAAAGGCGCGATCGTACGAGTTCTCACCTATCGAGGAATTCCAAAGAGACGACATCTCACCGCGATCAAACATTAGAGCATCTTTGAATTCATGATTAGTGCGACCGCGCTGCGAAGTCGCGCTTTGTTTCCTTCGATGGCGGGGCGAAGTTTTGGCGCCCGAACCAATGGAAAGCTCTGCATCTGGGTCTCAATCACGGCGCCGGCTAGTTCCCACAGATTCGTGATGTCACCAACAACAACGATTTCACCTGGCGCCAATGCGAGCGCGATCATGTGCATCCCGCGTCCCAGTGCATTGCACATTTTCGTTAATGCTCGCTTTGCCGCGGAATCATCCGCTTTGGCCAACTGGATAAGATCATCGAACGAAGAAACCGGCTTCTTCGCGATCTCCGCATAGTAGCGCATACCCGCGCGATTGGAAGCGATGGTTTCCCAGCATCCCGTGCCGCCGCATCCGCATTTAGCCCCCTTTGGATCAAGCTGAATATGACCAAATTCACCAGCGGCGCCAGCCTCGCCACGCAGCAGATGACCATTTGCGAAAATCCCAGTTCCAATTCCCTCAGAAACATTCACCACGACAAGGTCATGCATCCTATCGCTGTGTCCGAACCACACTTCAGACAAAGCACATGCATTGGCGACGTTGTCTACGACCACGGGAAGCCCGGTGGATCTTTCAACGCGCGACTTCAGTTCCCCGATGGGCCACGCTACGTTTGGCGCAAAGATCGATTTCTCTTCACTCGAATCGAAACGTCCGGGAACATTGATACCGATGCCCTCAAACGTGCGGTTAGGGTGATCTCGAAGCATTTTCTGCACCGGGCTCAGAATCGCTCTTATCACTTTTCGCGGGTCTGCCGGAAGCTTCACGGAGTTCACTGAAACGATCTCGCCGCCAAGGTCAGTCACGGCCAGCATGGCGTGTGATGGATGTATATCGAGCGCTAATACTCCGCGCTGGCTGTTGACGTTTAGGAACGTCGGCTTTCTTCCGCGCGGAATCTCCCCGGTTGAACCCTCGACAACCCAGCGATCAGTGAGCAACTCTTCAACGATCAGGGAGACCGTACTTCGCTGGAGACCCGACGTGCGTGACAGTTCCGCGCGAGAGATCGGCTGCTTTGCGCGAATCTGGTTGAAGATGAGATTCCGGTTTATCTTCCGGGCAATTCTATTCGACGCGCTCAAATTTCCATTGAGGACGAGGCGCGAGGTCGGCATGCTGTTTCTCGATTCTCCATTTCGAGGATGGGGTACGAATTCCGTACAAAATATGACGCCGTAGCGTTTTCGGCTCACGGAAGGATCGCTTTCCTGCGTTTCCTCCGAAGATCCCGATTCATTTCCTAGATGCGTGGCTCCCACCCCTTCTCATATTCTCGTCCCCATAGCTTCAAGGCGTCCGGATCACTCCTTGGCTGACCGGAGCTTGCATCTAGCTTCAGCTCACGCCCTAGCTCCCAGGCAACGTTCGACAGTTGAAGCATGGTGACGGCAACATTCCCGGCAGAGATAGGGGCATTCAGCTTCTCTCCCTTGCGCACTCCAGCGATGAAGTTCGCGAAATGAGCGTCCGTCATAGAATCGCGGCCGGTAAGATCGGATGACGAAGTCACACTGCCAACCTTGAATTCATTCGTCGTGTTCCCTTTGAGGTCATAGATTTCGTATCCGTCGCGATCTACCAGCACCGATCCGGTCGTCCCGATAATGACTGACCCTCGATCACGCCCGTAGAGTTTCATTCCCTCGCAGCACTTGCACTCCCACGAGATCATCTTGTCTTCGTAGTTGAAATTGGTCACGAGCGTGTCGTAAAACTGCCAGTCATCTTTGAAGTGATATCGACCGCCCGATGATGAGATTGAGCGTGGATAATCGACGTCGAGCGCCCAGCGGCAGACGTCAATTTCATGCGTGCCGTTGTTCAACGTTTCGCCGGTGCCCCAGGTTTTAAACCAGTGCCAGTTATAGGGTTGAACGTTGTCTCGGTAAGCAACACGCGGCGCGGGGCCTTGCCATAGATCCCAGTCGAGCTGTGCAGGCACAGGCGCTTCTTTACCTACGCCGATGGATTTGCGGATGTTGCTGTACCAGGCTTTGGCGTAATAGGCCCGGCCGATCAGGCCATTATGAATCTTGTCGACGATCTCGATGGTGTGCGTGGATGAGCGCTGTTGCGTGCCCATCTGGACGAGCTTCCCGTACTTCTGCTGCGCCTTGACGAGCAATGCCCCCTCGGAGGGATTGTGACTGCATGGCTTCTCGACGTAGACGTGCTTGCCTGCTTGAAGCCCGAGAATAGCCATGGGCGCATGCCAGTGATCGGGCGTAGCAATCGTAATGGCATCGATGTCCTTCCGTTGGAGAATGTGCCGGAAATCCTGATCCGTGGCCGGAGCGTAACCCAACTCGCGTTCGGAATCACTGGCAAATTTCTTCATCGTGTTCGTGTCGACGTCGCACACATAAGCGACCCGCGCTGATTCCTTGTTGGCTTTCAATGAGGAAAGATGAGCATAGGCGCGCGAATGCAAGCCGATGACTGCAAAATTCAGTTTTTCGTTTGCCCCAAGAATCTGAGCGTAACTTTTAGCGGTCGAATTAATTGCCAGGCCTGCGCCGCCCAGAGCAAGTGTGTCGAGAAATTCTCGTCGCGTGATCATGTCATCTCCTTCTCTGCGGCTGAAGGTCGAGTCTTCGCGCCCGTTGCCATCGAATCTTCCAACCTAAATCGCCTTTGCGCTTTCGAGGGCGGACTTCATTCCTGCCCAACTAATGCGGGTGGATTGTTCCGGCGTACCGCCGCCATGCCAGTGAGTCTCAAGGCTGACGGCATCGTGATAGCCGATCTGCTTGAGCGCGCGAAACTGCCCAGCCCAATCGATGTAGCCCTTATCAACAGGAGCCCATTCGATCTTGTCTTCTGCGCCTTTGATTGCGTTTTTGCAGTGGCAGTGGTGAATCCGATCTTTAGGAATCAACTCCCATGCAACCGGGAACGCATCGAGTTCGTTGCGCATCACAGCGTTTCCGGGATCCCAGTTCAACGCCAGATGCGGCGTTTGTATCGCATTCATGGTGCGTGCTGCTTCGCGGCCGGTTGCGGTATTGCAGGCGAACTCATTCTCAAGTACGAGCAGGACGCCCTGCTTGCCGCAAGTCTCCGCAGACGTGCGGAGCTTCTCGTCGATTGCCTGACGGTAAGGCTTGACGTCTTCCAGCCTCCAGAAATCGAAGCAGCGGACCTTGTTGGTATCAAACTGCTTTGCTAACGAGATGGCGCGCTCCAGGATCTCTTCCTGCTGCTTGAAGGTGACTTCAGGGGCGCCATGCATATCTTCTTTCGAGCCGTATTGAGACTTGGGCGCTCCGGGCCAGTCGGTTTTGAAAAGCGGACTGGCAATGTCTGTCACCTTGAGCCCGTACTTGCTCAGAATCTTGCGGGAGTCAATGATCTGCGCCTCATCCAGGTCCATGACGTTCTTGCCCCACATGCCACGCAGCTCTATCCAGCTCATCCCGAAATCGTGGGCGGCAACGTAGCAGGCGTGGTCAAAATCCTGCGAGATCTCATCGTTGATTACCGCAATCTCGAAAGGGACTTTTCAGTGATTGAGCCATGCTGAAAGTTGGCAACGCGGAGCAGCCTGCGACTGCTCCTCCTGCCATTGCGATAAATTCTCGTCGTGAAAAGATGTTCATGTTGCTCCAATGTTCGGAAAGAGCCACTTATGAAAGCGCACCTTAGCTAAGGGTGGAACGGCCGATAACCGTTCCCCGATTACCGGCCGTCTCATTGCGTTTGTGCATCGGCTTCTAGAAGCTGAACCTGAAGGAACCCTGCAAACTGCGCCCACCTCCGACACCGTTCACGCTGCCTTGGCCGCTGCCCAGGGTGCTCGTGATCTGACCGAAGTTCGCGGCTGTAAATATTGATCCGCTGCCAGAATTGGGGAGACCGAACTGAGGCGTATTCGTCAACTGCACCGCGTCGATACGAATTTCACTTGCAAATTCGTGATACATCGTGAATTTTTTTGCAAGCGAGAGGTTGTTCTGCCAATAACCGGGACCCCGGAACTGGTTTCTTCCGGTGTTGCCGAGGACGGGAGCGCAAGATGACGACTGACCGGTGCAGCCCGCTGGTTGGGAAAAATTGGATTTATCCAGCCACTGTTTGCCGGATCCGATGTGGTGGAGCACTCTGGGGCCGCCCGTGATGTTTGCCAGCAGCGCGGTTCCTGGTGTGTTGAGAGCGCCTTGATTTGCATACACGCTGAATGGCAAACCCGAAAGAATGGAAATCACCCCGGAGAGTCTCCAGCCGCCAAACACTGCGCCGCCAACGCCGGAGTTGAAGTATTTCTGACCGCGGCCGGCTGGCAGCTCGTAGACAAAGCTCTGCTCGAAGTTCTTTGAACGGTCAAAGTCGGCCAGTGCATAGTTTTTGCGTCGGTTGATGAAGAAGACCATGCTTCCGTTGTCATCTCCGCCGGTGGCGTAATCAAGTGCTTTACCCCAGGTAAACGCGGAGGTGAACGACAGGCCGGCGGAGTACCGCTTTGTAAGTTGGACCTGTAGGGCGTTGTAGTTCGAGGAGGCCCCGAGGAAGTACTCGTTTGTGGCTGCGGTACGCCCTGTGGGGCCACCCGTGAATGCGGTGGAGTTTTCCGGCAGTGAAGCATTGCCACCGCCATACACGCTTGGCAGGTTAATGTTCTGTGACAGATTCATACGCGAGCCATGATTGCCTACGTATGCAATTTGCAAAGTGTAGTTGGGGCCGAAGCCCTGCTGAAGGGCCAGGTTCCAGGCTTCCGCGTAGGAATTCCTGAAATTCAGCGGAATGTAGGTATAGACCTGGCTGATCAGTGACGGCGTGTTGGCAGCGATGATTCCGTTGCTGGGAATCGCCACAGGAACCGGCGCCGGGAAACCAGCCTGGAACGTCGCAACTGTCACGCCATCGGAGAGGACTGCGGGGGTGAAGGTCGAGCCCGCCGGCTGATAGCTGTTGTTGGCGCGGATTGGGTAGTTATACGCATACGTGTTATCCGTGAATGGGATATAGCTCATGCCAAAGCCCATACGGATCACCGTAGCGTCATGCGCGCGGTAGGAGAGTCCAGTACGCGGAGCAAAGTATTTGTACTGGGTCTCTATTCCGAGGTTTGAAGGATTGTTGCTGAGACCGGCCAGAACCAGTGTGTTGTTTGCCGGGTTGTAGTTTGAAAACCCGCCGGCGACTTTGCGGCGTTGCTGGCGGATAGAAGTCCCAGCGAAGGCCATAGTCAACGGTAAGCTTGGGTGTTGCCTGCCACTTGTCTCCTGCAAAGGCGAAGAACCACCACTGCCGGTAAGCCGGGAAAAACGTGTTCAGGTCGCGGCCCGTCTGGCTGGGCTGGTCGAGGAGGAAGCTGCCCATGAAGTTTGCAATATTTGTCTTCGCGCCCGTCGTGGAGGTCTGCAGGTCATTGAAGGTGAATGCGCCCCGCGGGCTGAAGGTTTGATCCTGCAAGAGATCGTCGCGGACCCGGCGAATGTCGGCACCCCACTTGATGGTGTGGTTGCCAGTGACCCTCGTCCAGGTGTTCACTGCATCTATGTTTGATTCTGCGCGGATCCACGGCACGGAGGCTGAATATCCAATGAGCGGGTTTGAAAAGCCTCCGTTGATGGTGACGCCGACCTGTCCGGAGGTAAAAGGCTGGTTGGAAATATTGACTCCGGGCACACCGATGGTTGTCGCATCGTTCGCGCCGTAGTCATTTGGATTTGCCGCGTTGCGGAGGTGGGCTACGCCGACGCGAACCTCGGTTAACAGTCTGGGCGAGAAAACATGATTGTAGATGCCGCCGGTGCTATAGGCCGTCTGATTACCAGTGGCCTCGAAGCCGCCGCCCTGCGGACCGCCGAGGAAGTTGCCAAAGGCCGACGCCTGGTAGGTGTGGGTTTGCTGCCAACTATAGCGGGCATTCAGGTGGTCTTTTTCTGTGGCGTTCCAATCAAGTTTGACGTCGAAGCTATTCGCAGCCTTGGTAAATGGAAGATTCGTGGTGTAGTTGTTTGACGGATTCGATAGCGGCAAGGTCGAGTTCAGCTTTCCATACTTGGGATAAGCCGCGTTGAGTGCCTGGAGCATGTTCAGCGAAACAGAGTTGATCCGGCTGAAGGGAATCTGATTGTTTGTGAACGGAGTGCGCGGATGCGCGGCTGTGCCGTCGCCCGTGTTCGGGTCATAGATTTGCCCGGTCGTGCCCGAAAGCGCGCGTTAGCGCGAGGCCGGAATCTGACCGCGACCAGGATGAGAGCAAGGTCGAGAGGAACGGTGCGAACGTGGCCTGCCTTGCCCTTTAGATCGACAATGGCCCAGTGTTCCTCCCGTTGTTCCAGATGCTCGAGTCTGAGGCCAACGGCTTCGTGGCGACGCAGCCCGCAGGCAAGCAACAGCGCAAGAAGAGCGCGATCTCGTTTTCCCTTGAGTTTGTTGACGTCAGGGGCTCGGCAGAGCGCGATGCTCTGCTCAACCGTAAGCCAGTTGCCCAAACGCAGGCCCAGGTTCCTGACTCCCTTAACGCGGCGAATCCCAGCCGCGAGATCGGAACTCAGCAGACCGGAGTCTGCTGCCTCATAGGCGAGGCGTCGAACGGCTCCCAGGCGCAAATTGACAGTGCCGGGAGCAAGCATGCGGGCCTCAAGGTAGCTACGGTAGCGGAGAACCACCGTTCTGTTCAAAGCCAGTCGCGGTTCCGAGCAGTACCAATCGACGAACTCGTCGATGGCATGGCCATATCCGCGTTGGCCATCAACACTGGTCAGACTGTTCAACACTGCGGATTTTGAGAATTCGAGATCGGGCAAACGCAGACGCGTTTTGGGGTGCTTGCGCTGTTTTGGGGAATGCGGCTTATGCTTCATCGACCTCTGGCCTCCTCGCCATAGGCCGATCATGCTCCTTTTGAGCGTTACTTCCGTATTGACGGTGATTCGCCCGCTAGGAACTTGTTGAAATAGGTACCTGTTGTGGGTCAGAGGTAGGCAGCCATTCGTCTAACAGACATGCGTGGAGATGAGCGGGATCAGGACGGGATGTTCAGCTACATATCGTTGGAGCAGCGTGTTCCACAGGATCATCCATTGCGGGCAGTTCGCAAGTTGACGGACTCGGTGTTGCGGACGTTGAGCCCGGAGTTCGATGCGTTGTATGCCGACTCCGGCCGTCCCTCGATTGCACCGGAGTATATTCTGCGGGCGCTTCTGTTGCAGGTGTTCTACTCAGTACGCTCCGAGCGGCTGCTGGTCGAGCAGATCGACTACAACCTGCTTTTCCGCTGGTTTGTAGGCCTTGGAATGGACGACGCGGTATGGAACCATGCAGTGTTTTCTAAGAACCGCGACCGGTTGCTGACTTCCGAAGTGGCGCAGCATTTCTTTGCCGAAGTGAACAAGCATGCCAGGCGTTTTATGAGCGACGAGCACTTCACGGTGGATGGCACGCTGATCCAGGCATGGGCCTCGCAGAAGAGCTTCCGTTCGAAAGACGGCTCCGACGACGGCGATGGCGCGAACTTCCACGGCCAGAAGCGATCGAACAAGACGCATGAATCGACCACCGATGCCGATGCGCGACTGTACAAGAAGAGTTACGGCAAGGAATCGAAACTGAGTTATCTGGGGCATGCGCTGGTGGAGAACCGCAACGGTCTGATCGCCGCGGCGATGGTGACACATGCCGATGGTTATGCCGAGCGCGACGCAGCACTGTTGATGCTTGCCGAAAAGCAAGAGGGCCGCTCCCGCCGCATCACGGTGGGCGCCGACAAGGCTTACGACACGAAGGATTTCGTCAGCACGGTGCGGGAGCTGAACGTGACGCCGCACGTTACCAGGAACGATAAAGGCCGCACCAGCAACCTGGATCGCAGAACCACGCGCCAGCCCGGCTATGCCATCAGCCTGAGCCGCCGATGGCTGATCGAAAAGGGGTTTGGATGGCTGAAGCAAACCGGCCCGCTGCGCCAGGTAAAGTTGCGCGGCCTGGAGAAAGTGGACTGGCTGTTCGTCTTCAGTTGCGCGGCGCACAACCTGATCCGACTGCCGCGACTGATGGCTCAAACACCGAAAATACTCCGGGAGAATTATGCCTAAGCACCGGCTCCGAGCCTCGGGGTTGATTCCCTGAGGCTCGCAAACACCTATCAACACCGGAAAGAACTGTACTTCAAACAGATTTCGAACAGGAAGAAGTGAAAATCGCTAGGAAAGACACCGCAATCACGCGAATTTCAACGAGTTCCTAGGAGCGGAATCATATTTTCGGGTCAATACCGCGAGTGTCTTTCGCAAATTCCTGGGGATCGGATTTGCCCAATAAATCAATTGACGACAGATGAATGTAATTTAGCGCAGTGTGGGCTTTTGCATTCATCGGGCTTGTATAGCCCCGTCTTTGCATTGTAGGTATACCCAACCTCCTTGCCACATTTTTGGCAGAAGAAAGGGGGTGTCGCGTTTGCCATTCGGTCCTACCTTTTAAAGCTGCAACGGGTGGTCTCCTAAGATACTGTAGATTCCAAATTCGCTAGATTCTCACACGTGCCTTGATGCAGATGGAATAGCAATCGCATGCCAACCGTCCTCGGAGTAGAGCATGTCGATGATCTTGCCTTCCACTGAAAGTCTGTAGATGCCCCAAGGCAGGGTGTTGGAAACCCACTCAACTACATATTGGCAATCCTTGTAGAGGCTCGTACCGGACAGAGCCACTCTTACTGCTGACACCGTACAATCCGCCTTTTGGTTATTGCCGCGCAGAGTCCCCGACATCCTGACTGGGTCTCGTGTAAACGTCATGGTTCACCTTTTCATGTGTGTTAACGGGCAGCCGCAGTTGGCAAGAAAATCGAGAGAGAAATCGTCGATTATTTCAGGAGCCACTGTCGCTTCCTACCCCGCTGACTGATTAGACCACGAAAGCAAAAATACTGCTCGAACGGTCACCCCTGGTCAATGTTTGAGTTATGTCCGGTTAGATGGGATGAGAAGGTCGACCCCGATCGTAGCCAGCTAAGCTGACGTAGATCAACGCACTCAAAGGTGCAATCCCGAAGGATGGAGGCCGACCCGTGAAGAAGCATAGCAATTCTGTGAAGAAGAGTGAATCCCCGATGAAGCGCAGGAACCCGCGAGCCGAAGAGCGGCGGGATTCAAGCGAAGTGATGGCGGAGCTGGTTTCGCAACTGAGGCAGCAATTGGAAATGAAGAGTGTTGCGGCTGCTGAACCAGCAAAAGAGGAGCGCGATGCGGTGCGTCCGAACCTGGATCGTCTGACCGTGGGCGTGGATCTTGGAGATCAGTGGAGCAACTACTGCATTTTGGGTTTAGGCGGCGAGACCCTTCGCGAGGGCCAGTTTCGGACGAGGCGGCAGGAAGTTGGAGAGTTCTTTCAAGGCCTGGCGATTTCTCGTGTGGTTATCGAAGTGGGAACGCATTCGGCGTGGGTACGGGAAGTGATCGCCGGCCTTGGACATGAAGTGCTGGTTGCCAATGCGCAACGGATGGAAGGAAGAAAGCGGCGCCGGCGCAAGAATGACCGGATCGATGCCGCCAAGCTGGCCAGGCTGGGGCGCGTGGATCCGAAATCGCTGTATCCGATTCAACATCGCAGCACCGAAGTCCGCGAGGACCTGCTGGTAATTCGAGTTCGCGATTCGCTGGTCGAGTCGCGAACGAAATTAATCAGCACGGTGCGCGGGATGGTAAAGACCATGGGAGCGAGGGTGCAGGGCTGTTCCAGCGTAAGCTTCTCCGGGAAAGCGGCAGACCAGATTCCGCCGAAGTGCGAGAAACGCTCGAACCGTTATTGCGTCTGATCCAGACGTTGAGTGAGGAAATCAAGAGCTACGAGAAGCGCATCGAAAAGCTGGGCAATGAGAAATACATGGACACGAAGTTATTGCGGCAGGTGAATGGAGTAGGGCCTGTCACCTCACTGGCCTATGTGTTGACGTTGGAGACTCCGCAACGATTTAAGAGGAGTCGCGATGTTGGTCCGTACCTGGGATTAGTGCCCCAGCAGGAGGATTCCGGCGACAGCCAGCCGCAGCTGGGAATCAGCAAGGCTGGCGACAGGATGCTGCGCAAACTGCTGGTGGGCAGCGCGCACTACATCCTGGGCCCGTTCGGGCCGGACACAGACTTACGACGATTCGGAATGAAACTCTGCGAGCGTGGAGGAAAGAACGCCAAGAAACGAGCTTCTGTCGCAGTGGCACGAAAACTTGCCGTCTTACTGCATCGGCTCTGGTCGAGCGGCGAAGTCTATGAGCCGCTTGGATACGGAAAGACGACAACCGAATCGGCCGCGGCGTAGAGGGAAAACACAAATCTGTTTTTGTTCGTTCCAAAGCAATCTGCTTCTCGAGGTTGATTAACAATGACATCCACCGCCTTGTTCGGACGACTGCGCGTGACCGCCTGATCCTTTAGAGATCGCCGGTTAGATGGCAGCGTCCCAACAAGCCCAGGTTCATCATCGTTGTGATGGACCTGGGCTTTAGATCGGACCCCAGTATGCACCGGGCCCACAGTGGCCCATCAGAGTGCGGATAGAAGGCAGGCAACGTGGGTGGCGTCAATACAATCTCGGGAACAATGGTTGAGGAACGAATCAGATGATGTCCGTGGGAAAACTCCCACTTCAACTACGGAACGAAGCTGAACTGAAACACGTTCCGCTTCGTTCCCTGATCGAGTGTCGGAGGTGTTGAACACTGTCAAGGGTCAAGATGAACGTCCTGACGGACGCCCTTGACACTGTTCAACACCTCTGCCGGAAAGGTTCTGTGTTCAGACTAGAACGGCCGCCACGTCGGCCTTGACATTTTTGACCTTCTCATAGAAGGCGGTTAACCGCCCGGAACTCACAATTCTAGAGGTTATCGTTGGTGATGTCTCGGTGAGTCACTCGGCGATTTTTGACAAGTGCTGAAGCACGAGGGAGCGAATCCAAGGCTGTCCCCATCAGCCGGTCGTAACCGGAACTGACAGAACTGACAGTGGTTAGCGCCTGCTGGCAAGAGTATCGTGACAGCCGTTGGATATGAGTTTCTCGGCATAGACCGCGTGGAGGCCCCGTGGCACTCAACATGACGCCGCCGCGGCCGAAAACGCCGTTGGCCATCGTTGCAGTGTTTCTAGCGTTCTTCTCGGTGACGACGAGGGCTCAAACCCCAAGAGACTATCTCAACACGCCTGTGAACGCAGCCGCGTTTTTTTTCGATTTCGTAAACAACAACTCGGAGACGGCGGCCGAATCGGATATTCCGCTGCCCAACAACGTGACGGTCATCCGCGTCGGTGTAGCCACCATCCTGTGGTCCTTCCCACTGGCTGGCAGATACGGTGGTGTTGCAGTGAGTGGGGGCTACATCGGCGTCAAGGTCACCGGGCCTCTCGGCGAGGTAAGTAACTCCGGATTCAGCGACCCGTCCATTGCCTTCCATGCAAACATTTTCGGAGCTCCAGCGCTCCATAAGGATCAGATTGCTCAGGCGATTCCAAAGACTTTCTCGAGCTTTCACCTAACAGTCAACGTCCCACTCGGCTCGTATGATCGCAATTCCCCAGTGAATACAGGGGCAAATCGATGGGCATTCAACCCTGTGCTGAATCTGAGCATCACCCCGGATAAAGGCGTGTCATGGTTCGATCTTTACGCAGGGGCACTTTTCTTTACGAACAATAATGCGTTCCAGGGAAACAATCAGCTCTCGCAAAACCCGCTGGTGACATTCTCGGGATTTTACAGCCACAACATCGGGAAACGAATGTTCTTGGGAGCCGGCGTGAGCTACGACAATGGTGGCGAATCATACATTAACAACATTCCGCAGGACAATGCTGCAAACGGCTTTCGCCCTGGAGTGACCCTTAGCAGGGGCAGGACGATCTGGAGATACCGGCTCACCTTGCGCTACGAACTCACTGGGACGACGCCGGATTCTGCGCCCACGAACAGTTTGTTTGCGGTCAGGCTATCCGGACCGCTTTTCTAATGCCGGTGGGCTCGATGCAACTAACGCTGGCTTCGACTCCCCTTCGCGAGCCCGACAACTGAAATCTTCAGCAGAGATGAGGGTTTCAGACAGAGCCATCTTCGCAGCCGTTTGGCCAAATCAACTCTGCCAAACGGTCCTACATTAATTCGGTGAGCACTGGTAATTCCGCCAGTTGAACTGGTTCGAGAATTGTGCGAACGTCGCCCGTTGAGGGGAATCGAACGATGCGAATTGTGGTTGACCTGAATCGATGCCAAGGATATGCGCAATGCGTTCCTCTTGCGCCGGACGTGCTCCAACTCAATGGCGAGGAGGCGCTAATGTACGATCCCAATCCCGATGATACACAGCGTCTGCGCGTCCTGCGAGCCGCGGCTTCCTGCCCGGTACAGGCGATTATCGTGGACCGGCTGGATGAATCCGAGGGACAAAAGCCGTGAGTGACTCTCATCTCCGAAGAACGATCGCGACTCGTGCAAACCGCTGTCGACGCGATGAAGACCCGCGGCCGGATCGTCATCGTCGGCGCTTCGTTGGCGGGACTTCGGGGCGCCGAAGCCTTGCGAAAAGCAGACTTTACCGGCCCTTTGACCATCATCGGCGATGAGCCAGACGAGCCGTACGATCGCCCTCCCCTCTCGAAGCAGGTGCTGAAGGGTTGGGTGCCCGCTGACCACACCAAGCTGCCGCGGTTGCGCGCAGTCGATGCGGATTGGCGGCTTGGCGTGGCGGCCACCCGCTTGGATCGCGCGAACAGGGTGGTGCACCTGGCAAATGGTGAGGAAGATTCCATTCGATCGGCTGCTGATCGCAACCGGAGTCCGCTCGCGGCCGTGGCCGAATCCGGCGGAGGCTGCGCTCGAGGGCGTCTACACGCTCCGCACGAGCAATGACGCGGCCCGTATGCAGGCGCATTGGCCGCCAGGCCCCGACGCGTGCTGGTCATCGGTGCCGGCTTCATCGGCTCGGAAGTAGCCTCGGTCTGCCGCCAACTCGGACTTGAGGTGACCGTCGCCGAGCGCGGCTGCGGCGCCACTCGCGGGCGCGCTCGGCGGCGTGATCGGAGCGATCGCCGCTGAGATGCAGCGCGAGCACGGAGTGGATCTCCGCCTCGGCGTCTCCGTGCTGGCGCTCGAAGGGGACTCAAGCGGGCACGTGCGGCGCGTCCGTCTCTCAGACGGAACCACGCTCGAAGTCGATGTGGTTCTGGCGTCGCTCGGTTCGATCCGCAACATCGAGTGGCTGGAGGGGGCCGGGCTGGCCACCGGCTTCTGGGGCGTCGCCTGCGACGCCGGCTGCCGCGCCTTTGATATTCATGGTGTGGTTACGGACAACATTTTCGTTGCGGGAGATATCGCGCGCTCTCCTCATGTGCTGTTCGAGTACCAGTTCCTCTCGATGGAGCACTGGGATAATGCGGTCCTGGGGGCGGAAGTCGCCGGCCACAACATGGTGAGCGATGAAACTAAACGCCTTCCGCATCTGCTAGTGCCCGCCTTCTGGTCGGGCCAGTTCGGCATCAACATCAAGTCGGTCGGGGTTCCCTCATTCGGCGACGAGATCATCTTTACGCAGGGCTCAATTAAAGAGCGCCGGTTCGCCGCCGCCTACGGTCGCCGGGGCCGCATCGTTGGCGCGGTCACCTTTGATCACGCTAAGTGGCTTGACTTCTACAGAGCGCAGATTGAGCGGTCAGGCCCGTTCCCCCCCCCTGCCGCGGGGTTCGACCGGCCTGCAGACGCACATCCGATGCCGGCCGACTTTCCTGCTAGAGGTGTCCCAACCGCAATTCCCGATGTCGTTTTGACGGGCTACGACCCCAACGAACGGCATGCCGAATTCCGGCCGCGAAGCCGCGACGCATGCAGCGGAGTCAACGAGACAGCATGACTGCACACGCAAGAAAGTGAGGAGCGAAGCATCATGACCCCAGAGCAGGCTTTCGCCGAAGCCATGAAGTACGAAAACCGCTGCGAATCCGTACCCGTTCTTCGACGAGCTCCGGAAGACGCCGGTGGCGCGCGTGACGAATGGCATCTACGTCGTCACTGGGTATAAGGAGATCATCGCGCTGCCCATGACCCCCGGGTTAGCTCCGATCTTCGCAACCGTCCCAAGCTCCCCAGGCACAGCCGCGAAGGACGGGCGACGCCCGATGTTGAGGCCGAGATGATGGAGAAGTACGGCAAGGACCCCATGATGATCATTAGCGATCCGCCCGATCATGATCGAGCGCGCCGCCAGGCAATGCGGCACTTCGGCCCGCCTCATTCGCCGGACCTGATTCCCAGCATGGAAGCCGGAATGCCAGCGCATCGTCAACGAGCTGCTCGACAAGGCCAAGGGCAAAACTCGGATCGATGTTGTCGATGATTACGCCTATCCGCTGCCAGTCGCCGTAATCTGCCAGATCTATGGGAGTGCCGCTGAAGGACGAACCCCTCTTCCATGCCTGGATCGCGGACCTGATGGCGGGAGCCGAACTGGGCCCGGAAGCGGCCACGGACGAGGGGCAGCGCCTCAGAGAGAAGGGCGCCGCGAGCCGGATCGCCCTTGCGAAATACATCATCGGGCTCGTCGAGAGCGCCCAGAAAGCCCCGGGCGACGGCATGATCTCGAAGCTGGTGCATGACGACGGCCCGGACGGACGCATGTCCCCCAGCGAGATCGTGACCAATGCAATTCTTCTATTCATCGCCGGTCATGACTCCACGGTCAACCTGATCTCCCATTGCGTGCTCACTCTCCTGCGGAATCCCGGGATCCATCGAGCTGCTGCGCCGCCGGCCGGAGCTGGTTCCGCGGCGCCATCGAGGAGGTGCTGCGCCTTCGAGTCGTCGGTCCAGTTCTTTCCCAGCCGGACCGCCCTCGCCGACATCGAGATCGACGGGACGACCATCCCGAAGGGTTCGCCGATCTTTCTCTTGTATGGCGCCGGAAACCGCGATCCGAGAAGGTTTCCGCGACCCGAACAAATTCGATCCCGAACGCAAGGACAACCAGACACCTCGGCTGGGGCAGCGGCATCCATGCCTGCTTCGGCGGTCCGCTCGCGCGGCTGGAGGTGAACACCGCGGTCGAGGTGTTTCTTCGCCGCGTGGAGAACCCGCGGCTCGTCGTCGATCCGCCGCCGTACCGGCGAAGCCAGATCTTCCGCGGCCCGCGCCACCTCCTGATCGACATCGATGGCATCCGCGACTGAGGGAGGCAACTATGAAAGCATTCCAGTTCGTCGAGTGGCAGAAGCCGGCCGAACTCCGCGAAATTCCGGTGCCAGAGCCCGGGCCGGGGCAGGTCCTATAAAGGTAGGGGGCGCCGGCGCCTGCCACTCCGACCTGCACCTGATTGGAGGTGCCCGCAGGCACCGCGGCGTTCCAGCTCCCGTTCACCCTCGGCCATGAGAACGCGGGCTGGGTCGAGAAGCTCGGGCCTGGCACTACGGGGTGCGCGTCAGGGGACCCGGTGATTGTCTATGGTCCGTGGGGCTGCGGGCTATGCATGAACTGCCGGGTGGGGATGGAGAACTATTGTGAGAACCCCGGCGGTCTAAACCCAGGCGGCCTGGGCGGCTACGACGGCGGCATGGCCAACTACCTGCTCGTCCCATCGACGCGTTTCCTGATTCCGACTGGGGACCCTCGATCCGCGCGAGGCTGCGCCGCTCAGCGACGCCGCGCTCACCAGCTACCACGCCATCAAACGGTCGCTGCATTTGCTAGGGCCCGGCTCCACCGCCGTCGTGATCGGTGCCGGCGGCCTGGGCCAGATGGCCATCCAAATACTGAGAGCGCTCAGCGCCGCGACGACGATCATCGCCGTGGACACCGCGGCCGACAAGCTTGAGACCGCCAAACGCATGGGCGCCGACGAGGGGCTGCTCTCGGGCGATACGGCAGTCAAGCGCATCAAGGACATGACGCGGGGACAGGGCGCCGAGCTGGTGCTCGACATGGTCGGCGTGAATCCGACGCTCACGATGGCCGCTCAGATGGCCCGGGTGCTCGGCCACCTGACGATCGTCGGTATCGGTGGCGGAGCGTTGCCCGTCAACTTCCTCAGCCCGCCGCACGAGTGCTCCGTCGCGTCGCCCTTTCTGGGGCTCGATCCCAGAGCTGATGGAAGTGGTCGACCTCGCCCAGGCCGGAAAAATCAAGATGCTGGTCGAGCATTTCCCGTTGGAGCGCGCGAGCGAGGCTTACCGTCTCCTTCACGACGGCAAGATCCAAGGCCGCGCCGTCATTACGCCGAACGATTGAATCTGCGTCAACTGCGTTCGCGGAATACAAGGATGAGGCCAGACCCTCTGTTCGAAGAAAGGAATCTATTCCGATCGAGCGGGACTTCTCCCATAGCTTCACCCTTAACGGAGATGGATATACGCTGCGGCTCAGCCTGTGAAGCTTCCGGCTCAACTTGAACCGGTGAGGCTTCCCGCTGAGCCTGAGTCATTGAGGCTTCCTGCTTCTCCTGCGGTTGAATCGGGGTATCGATGCTTAAAATCTTGTTGCTGAAATGCTCAACGTACTGCGTGTTCTGCTCCACCCGTGTTACGTCGTCCTTGGTTGCTGCCTTCTTGGCGTAGAAAGCAGCAAAGATGGCAGCTACAGCACCAACAATACTGACAATAAGGCTCAGGAAGGCGATGGTGTCAGCATCCAGCTTGAAAAGCATCAAGAGGTTATTCGCCATAAGGTCACCACCTAACCCAATCGACCGATTCCTCAATGGCCCTTGCCGGTCGGAACCACCCGCACATTCACTTGCCGCTCCCGTGCCAACCTGATACTGGCGATGAGGCACGCCCAAAGTAGACCATCCCCGATTGACTACGGCGCATGTGTGCGTCAGGGTCAAGCATCACCGACCCCCGGCCCGCTGCTGCTGAACCACGAGTTGGTCAGGTCGTCCGAGGAAGACCTCCGATGGCAAATACCGGCGCTTTTCGCTGCACAAGGGGCAATCTACCGCTATGGACTGAAAGGGGAACTCTCTGACGCCAGAAGGCACATCGCGGTGACATCCCTTACACCTGACGACGAATGTCTTGCGGCCCGAGGATGTCGGGAACATGCCAGCATCATAGGCTACTGGATAGGAGAATCTAGTGAGCACCGGCACACTTGCCATTCAGGACAGAAAGAGGGAGCGCGATGCTAGTCGATTCTTGTCACAAGACTCGGGATGGCCGGTTTTCGCGATATAGACAGTTAATTACATCGGGTGAAATATCTTTTAGTACTATCGATTGACACGCCCAAATTTGGAGTCTTATAGTGCGCTTACGCGCTGCCCCGTCCACTGATTGCGAAAGCCCCTCGTTTCCGAGGGGCTTTCTTGCGTCTATTGGCAACAAAAACTGGTCCAATTGTTCGGTACCGAACATATTTTTCTGCATAAAGAGTATTAAAGTGTGACGCTCACCGAGATTCCCAGTTGGCTGCTGTCCCCCTTTGACCTTGTGAATCTGCTGGGTGAAAAGGAGGGCTCATGCATTCTGCCGACCGAGATGTCCGGTGCGTGAATTGCGGTGTGGTGTTTGTCTTCTCTTCGGGAGAACAAGAGTTCTTTCGGGAAAAGGGTTTTGTCAACGAACCGAAGCACTGCAAACAATGCAAGGCTAAGAGGGAAGGCGCGAGAGGTCGGCTTCGAACCGAAACGCACGTCACCTGTTCGGAGTGTGGGAGCAACACAACGGTCCCCTTCAAGCCGACGCAAGGCAAACCCGTAATGTGCAGAGTGTGTTTCGCAAACAGACCCAAAGCACCCAATATTGCCGCTGCGTCGTGAAAAGCTAACGACGTTGGAGAGGGTTCTTCCGCTTCTACTATGGAGCAACCTCGAATGGCAGATTCTCGGAAATTCGCTCATCGTTCGAATCTGGACGGAACCAAGGACTCCATCTGTTGTCAATGCATCGTGACCGTGGCAACGGTCTATGATGAGGGCGAACTCCTTAGATACGAACAGCAGCATATTTGCGACCCGGTTTTGGTCGAGCGATTCCACGGCATGAAGCCGCCGTCTTCTGAGCACGTTGAGGACTCCCAAGACTTGCAATTCACAAAGCTTGGCAAGTCTGGAACGTAGCGGAGCATCGGCGAGTGACTCACGACCACACTGATTATCACGTTTTTACTTTGGGGACATTTGAAGTCTTCTTCTTGATCTTCATTCGTTCTCGAACCGGCCTAAGCTTGAGTAGCTCCTCAATCACGTATCCGCCAGTCGTACCGTCCGAAAACGTCACTACCAGCCCGTCTTTACCATCCAACTCAACCGCTAGTATTTGGATTTTGCGGTTCATGCGAGGACTATTGCACGCGGAGGAAATGAGTGGCTGTTCAGAATTGCTCACTCAGCAAGTTCAAACCGATTGCGGATAAGGCTTACGCTTCCGGAGCCGTTAGGCAGCGGGAGCCACCAGTTTCCTGCTACAGACAAGACAATCGGCAACGTGCCACCAGGACCTTTACCACCGATCTGAGGCACGCTGGTGAGTGGTGGCCAACCCTTCCCTTACCAAAATGGTGCAACTTCCGGTTGGGGGGTGATTCACCCGAAGCATTGCAATTAGGGTATTCTGACCGGACGTGGAGTGGAAAACGTGCGAACGAGTCCATACCCACTTTCAGAGCAAGTGATCGTTGACTTGATTGCACCGCCGGTTCTGGCTTCCGTTTTCTGGCTCATGGCGCACGGCTGTGCAAGATTTGTCCAAGGCGGAAATGTCTCCGAAGAAACCAAGGGGAGGGAGTGGCTTGAGTTCAAAGTCGTCCTGATCTTGGGATGGATCGTAATGTTCGGAGTTTCGATCTACGGGTGGCTGCGGTAAATCCCGTCGTAATGCGAATCACTGATGACGGATCGTTCCGGGTGTGTAGTGGCCAACCCTTCCGTTACTGCTGAGAATGATCATCCCGATCACGCATGTTGAGCGATTGAGCTTGAACCGTGGACGAGCAATTGGCTTGTATCGGTTGTTTTGGCGAGATCTCAAGCGGGTGTTGGCCGCGAAAACCACGTCCCAAGTGCTGAACCTGTGTCATCGGGATGATCATTCTGCTGAGTAACTGCCGGGTTGGCGGTCACTCGCCCGGGATCCAAATCTTGAATAGGAATTAAAGGGCGGATCGAATGAGTCTTCTTCTACAGGATCATCCCGCCGTCCAAGAGCTTGTCAGTTGACACGAACCAAAGTGGGCCGGTTGAACAAGCAACCGCCCTCACCGATGATGAGGAGACTCATCGCGCTGCAGTAAGGTCCGCCGTGGCCGGTAATGAGGCCGAGTGCGCCCACATCGCCGGGGACCTCGAACTTCCGCGAGGTGGTCACGAATTGTCCGGGCCCGAGCTGGACGGTTAAGAGAGCGTGGCTGGGCCCGATTTAGACTCTTTGTATTGCGAGTGGCGGGGCATATATGCCTTATGCAAGGCGCCCACCAGCAGCCTCCGGAGCGGACCGCCCTTGACGCGTCGAAGATAGAAGCGGCTCGTCTCCTGACGTGAGATTGAGGGCGACGCTTCGGCCAGATTTACTGACTCTTTGTGCCCATCTCTGCGTGGGGCGGCCTCGTCATTTCTGCTTAAACAGATTGCGCTTTGCCAGAAGTTCCTGGGCTTGCGCGGCCTTGGTTGTCTGGACACGGCGGTAGAGAGCAGCGAGTCCTTCTTGGGCCATCTTCTCGCCGCGCAGAAGCGGGTCGAGCGCATTCATTAGGAGCATCTGGATACCAACAAGCTCGGTGAAGATGTGCATCTCCATTTCGGCGCGGCTTTCGTTTACAGCGACGCGCAGCAGAACATCTCGCGCCCATTCGCGCAGATTCTGACCGTTCGCCTCAGCCCTCTGTTGCAACGCCCGTTCCTCGGATCGAGTGAACCGTGTTGCAATGCTCTGAGTTCGGGGTTCCCGACCTTTGATTCGACGAAAACCTATTTCCGTATCTGCGGTGTTGTTGTTTGTCATTTTTTTCTCCGATTTCACGCAAGAGCTGCCGGTTCCGGATAGAACCGGGAAAGTGCGCATCTCATTGATTCCTCGCGGTGGTTCCGAATGGAACCGAAAGGTTCCAAACGCAACCCTTTCAGGGGTGGAGTGTCACAGTTCATCCGGTGCGCAGCACCGTCGTCGCTCCACCCCGGAATTGAACGCCGAATCACGCCTTCACCGTCCGCACTGATTCCACGGGAACTGTCGCGCTGACCGCCTTCTTCGCGGGCTGCTCGATCGCTGCAGAATGCACGATGCTTGAAGGTAACGCGCTAGCAACGCAAACGTTCCTTCTGACCGAAACGATTTTGATAGGAATCGCCGAGCAATTTCCTGGCATTTAGACATGGTTAAAGCTCCCCGAAATGGAGCCTGATTCACTGGTGTATACGGCTTCAAACCTGAACTGCTCTGCTCGTCGGTCATAACCATTGAGTCACAACACTTTCCGGATGGTTCGCCTTCTCGGTTGCGTTCCAAATGGGCCACGAAGTCAACGGCCTCTCCGATCTCGGTTTCAGTGTCGGAAGACGTCGTCTGAGCGTGGCCGCGCATTACGAGATTTGCAAAGCGAGGAAGGGCCTCGTCGGCAGAGTCCGCTTGGATCGTGGCCAGCGATCCAGAATGAATGGTATTGAACGAATCGAGCAAAGTCTGGGCCTCAACTCTCCGGACTTCTCCGAGGAGGATTTCGGCAATTTGCGGGTCCACTTTCGCTGTTTGGGCGAGAGGTTTATGGGGAGGTCCATTTCTGCGAATTCGACCCCGCACAAGCAAGTCGTGGGGACAGATTGATCTCACCCAAAGTTTCTGTCCAAGACTTTTTTGGTCATCGCCAATGCCTTCCGGTTATCGTTCGGTCTCTGTTGGGAATGGAAGGACATTACGTGGCAAATGTGGAGTCTGCTTGCAGCAAAACTGTTTAGCCGGTTCGGGCCAATTCATCACTGCGAATGGAATCAGCAATACCAATCGCAATCTTTTTTGCAATCAGAGAGCAATTGCTGCGGTAGACGAGCACCAATTCCAGCGGCTTGAGATCTAAGATTGGAATTACGCAGATATCCTGCGTGTCGTTTCGGCAAACACGTTCAGGAAGCAAAGCAATCCCAACTCCCTTCTTGCAGTAGATCGGTAGCCTCCTGAGTAGAGGTCAGTTCTTCCACAAAAGCCGGACGAAATCCAGTAGCTAGACAGTGCTCATTCAGCCATTGATGCAGTGCCGAATGAGTGCGCCTGAAGTCGTCCGTTACGAGGGCTCGCTTGCTGAGTCGAGCCGGCCAATTTGGCGAAATGGCGGCATCCGTAAAAACAATCTGATTGCTCTCGTTCCACCTTGCCATAGGGTTCGTAGTCCGTCTCTAGCGTCCGGACGATCTTCAGGAGTTTTTGTTGCATTCGCTTGCCTCCTCACATCTGATTGTTTCTTTCAATTGCTGCCGATATCTGAATGAGCCTTCCTGATGCCTATCGGGCATCAGTGTTGACGAAAAAGGTCTTGGACGCCTGTGGATTTTTGGGGCAATCTCTGGAAAAGGAGGCCGCTAATGGCACAGGTGGTCGCAAGTTTTCTCCCAAGTTCCGTCGGCAATTATTCATTCGTCTTAACTGATTTTGAACCGCTCCTCAACAGTCACCAGGCTGCACAACTTTTAGACATCAATCGCAAAACTCTGCAGAAGTTGACAAGGCGGGGAGAGATTCCTTGTTTCCGCGTTGGAAAGATGTGGCGTTTTCGTACATCCGATCTGAATGCATGGCTGGATCTATGGCAGCAACAGGCCAGTTGAACTCGATCCCCGAAAAATACTCGCACTCGACGTTTATCGGTTCCGAACGATGCTACTTCCGGACGATCTCAACTGAATGAGGTCAACATGCCCAGCGCCACAAAAACGAATCACTATCCAATGCATGACGCTCAACACGGTCGGAGGCCTCCATCATCGGAGACCAACCCGCTTATCCCACGAAGCCAACGAACGATGGATAACAGCGACGTGCTTACGTTGAACGAGGCTGCCGCGCTCTTGCGGGTACATCCTGTGACCTTGCGCAAGAGAGCCGTCGCGTGGGGTGTGCCGCATCGACGGCTCGGCGCCGAGTGGCGATTCTCCAGCGAAGTGCTGACCGCGTGGATTAAGCGTCGGGAAGAGGATGCTGCCTAGAGTAGCTGTCGCGCCACAGCTGCGTTTGCGGCCCGCATCTCCGGCGTCAGAGTCCTACCGTAGACGTTCATTGTGGTTTCAATGTCGCTGTGCCGCATCAAGTCCTTCATTTGTGCCGGACTAATTTTTGCGGCGGCCATCCAAGATTTGTATGAGTGCCGGAATGTATGCCAACCCACGCCCTTAATGCCGAGCTTCACAGCGGCTGGCTTGATGTAGTTGTTCAAAATAGTGGCGTCACTATAGGGGCTTCCCGTTTTGGCGCTAGCGAACACCCACGCGTGATCATGTTTCTGCTTGGTATGCCACGCCTGGAGTGCCTTGCACAGCTTGGGGTGTACCGGGATCTCGTTGCCCGATGCGTCAGTCTTGGGCACGTCCTGGACTTGTCCATGCGTGAACACCTGGCCGATGGAAAGGGTGCAATCATCGAAGTTGAAATCGTGCCACTTCAACGCAAGCGTTTCGCTCACGCGGAGGCCGAGACACCCGCAAACGAGCACCATAAGGTTGTAAGGCTCGGGGAGCACCTCAACCAACGCCTTGAACTCTGCTCGGCGTGAGTATGGCGATTGCCTTTTGGCGCTTGGTGCTCCCCTTGACCCGGACTAGCTCCATTGGGTTGCGGCCAACCGGGATGTACTCCCACAGCATTGCGAGTTCCAGCAGTTTGGACACCATGTTGCGGGTGCGCGCCTTTGACGCCGCGCCGAAAGGCAACTTGTCCAACCACTGCTTGACGGCCATTGCGGAGACATCGGCCAAGCGCACGTGCTCCCACCTGGGTTTGATGTGGAGGTTAATGAGGCTCTTGTTTGTCGTCTGTGTCGAGTGGCGAAGAGTGAGGAAATCCTCAGCCAAGTAGCGTTCAATTATGGTGCCCAGCGTGGCGGCCAACTTGCCGCCTAGCGTGCCAGCGTTGAGCGCCGAGAGCTGGCCCTCAACAGCCTTGCGGACATCCCGCTCGGTTGGGTACTTCAACGAATCGAATGTTTGGACCTTAAGTTTACGTTTGCCATCTGGGGCCGTAAGATAGAAACGGAACTCCCAAGCGAAACCTTGGGAACGAGGGACCTTACGGACACTGCCATGCTGATACCGTTCACGACTGACCTTCATCTCGCCACCCTCCAAGGTGCTGAAGATGTGATCAGTGTATCAATCATGGTGTTTTATGGTGTTTGCGAGTCTCGCGAAGTCGTGCAAGTTGCCTATAGTAAATAGGATGCGGGAGTAGTTCAGTGGTAGAACGTCAGCTTCCCAAGCTGAATGTCGCCGGTTCGATCCCGGTCTCCC
>CAWBCZ010000003.1:0-47684 GCA_963787435.1 uncultured Acidobacteriaceae bacterium | reverse complement strand
TGGGCGGCGACGGAACTGTGTACCCGCAAGCTGCCGCCGCAAAGCAGCAAGCCTAGATCTATATATATTGATGCCACTCATTCCGGGTGATCGAGACGTGTCATTTTTGGGTGCAAATGGGTGCAAAATTGCACCCAGATTGCACCCATTTTTGCCGATTTTATTGGCGCCAAATCATCCCGTAAGTCTTTTGGAATGTATGGCGGGGACGACGGGGCTCGAACCCGCGACCTCTGCCGTGACAGTAACTTACAGAAAACAAGCGTCACGGATGGCTCCTTTTGGCGCTGTAAGGTACGATCGGGAACCGTTATCGAACCCATATCAAACCCACGACCTCTGCCCTGTAGACCTCTGCACTTTCGCTCATTTTGCCTGACTCATCAGTCTGATGGCCTTCCCATCAGCGCACTAGGTTGGTCTTGGGGAGGTCGATGATTTCATTTCCGCGCCCATCGAGGAGAGCTTTTTGGCGCTCATCAGCACATAGCAGCTCACCGCTGTTGAACTCTGCCTTTTCGCAATTACAAGCTGGCTCGCAATGCTTGTATATCGCGCATCGGCGGCTGCCCGAAAAATCGCTTGTACTCCCGATTGAACTGGCTTGGACTCTCGTATCCAACCTCGAAGGCTGCGCTCGCAGCATCTAGCTCCTCCGTAAGCATCTTCTGCCGCGCCGCATGGAGCCGAAGCTGTTTTTGAAACTGAAGAGGGCTCATAGCTGTGAGACCACGGAAGTGATGATTCAGAGTTGATCTGCTCATGCCTGTCATCGATGCGAGTTCGTCCACATTCAGCGCCTTTTTGAAGTTGTCGCGCAGCCAAGTGACGGCCTTCGCAGTCCGATAGCTTTGGTCAGCCAGCGTTGCGACTGAACGCAGACGATCTCCCTGTGGCCCCTGCAGAAGGCGATAGATGATTTCTCGCTGGAGCAGCTTGCCAAAGAACGGAACATCCTGGGGAGTGTGGAGAAGCTGCACCATCCGTGAACATGGCGCGAGCAGTTCTATCGTTGCTTCACCAAGAACCATGCCGCGTGTTCCAACCGGCGGTGGAGGAATGTGCACTTCTTCGGAATGAAGAACGTCGCGGACCATCCCCATGTCAAGTTTAAGGAAGAACGCGAGGTAGGGCTTCTCCGCACTGGCGGCGCACACCCGGCTGATGATCGGGAGTTCAATTGATGTGAGGAGGAAGGTTGATTCGCCGAAGACATAACTCTGCTTGCCTAGGTCGACACGCTTCTTTCCCTGCGGAATGACAAGCAGACTGGGCACATAGGTGCAAGGATTTGGTGCGGTCGGAACAGTGTTTCGGTAGAGTGTGAGTCCCGGAACTGCGGTTGACACTTCTGAGGCATGTCCCATCACTTTGCTAATTGCATCAGCCAGCTCGTGAAGCACTTGCACGACCTGAGGATCGTCGCTCTGTCCTGATTTATGGGCCTTCATTCCATTTCCTCGACATCTCTAAGATAAGACCTACGCACGCCCATGGCAGCGTTTTTTAACTTGCCTCGGCTAAATAGGCAATGATTTCAGTCGATCGGGCTACCGCCATACGGGTTTTTCGGCCTAGCGTTGAGATGGAGAGGCAATTCGTAGGAGAAGACATGAACACGAGAAAACTTGGAACGCTGGAAGTATCGGAACTCGGATTTGGCTGCATGAACCTGGCCACAAATTACGGCCCTGCTGTCCCTATCGACGAAGCCATCAAGGTCATTCGCGAGGCACATAGCAAGGGCGTGACATTCTTCGACACGGCCGAAGTGTACGGCCCGTATACGAGCGAGACGATCGTCGGCGGCGCGCTCGAACCGTTCCGTAATGAGGTGAAGATTGCGACGAAGTTCGGCTTCGATCTCACCGAGAAGGGCGGTCTAAACAGCCGACCCAATCACATCAAGTGGATGGTAGACGGATGCCTCAAGCGCCTCCGGACGGACCACATTGACCTTTTCTATCAACATCGCGTTGATCCGAATGTGCCAATCGAGGACGTTGCGGGTGCGGTGAAAGAGCTTATCGATGAAGGGAAAGTATTGCATTTCGGCCTCTCGGAGGCGAGCCCCAACACCATCCGCAAAGCACACGCGGTTCAGCCGGTCGCCGCACTTCAGACGGAGTATTCGCTTATCAACCGTGACCCGGAGGAGAACGGCTTGCTCGCTACCTGTGAGGAGTTGGGTATCGGCTTCGTTCCCTGGGGTCCAATCGGCATGGGCTATCTAACGCAGAACCTTGATGCGCAGACCAAATTTGACCCGAAATCGGATCTGCGTTCTGGATTTGACCGCTTCCAGCCGGAGAGCATTGCGGCGAACAAGCCGTTTGTCGATCGCATCACCGAGTTTGCGAAAAGGAAAGGCGCAACGACGGCGCAGCTATCGCTCGCATGGTTGCTGGCCCAAAAGCCGTTCATCGTTCCGATCCCCGGAACGGGCAAGGTCAAGCATCTTGAGGAGAACATCGAAGCGGCCGACCTTGTACTAACCGCGGAAGACCTGAAAGAGATTGACCGTGCTCTGTCCGAGTTCAAGGTTCATGGCGGTCGAATGAACGAACAACAGATGAAGGTGGTGGAGCAGTAGGGTCAAGCAGACATCGCTGCCCGCGAGGAAGGCACCGCTCTCTCAGAGAAGCGAGAAAATGGAGGAGATACCACTATGACCGCAGAAACCAACAAGATCGTTATGCACCGCTTCCTGGAGTTCATCAACACTGCCAGCGAGATGCTTGCTCAGGAACTCATTTCGCCCGATGCGATATTTCATGTACCGGGGCGTCCCGAGCCGATGCGCGGTCCGGCTGGCTACCTGGCTATCATCGGGATGATGCGCGGAGGCTTCCCCGATATTCAATGGACTCTGGAGGAGACGGTTGCTGAAGGCGACAAGGTGGCCGCAAGGTTCACAATGCGGGGGCACTCATCGGGGTACATTCTTTGGCGTCCCGCCAACGGGAAAAATAATCGCGGTGCAGGCCATGAATATCTACCGTCTGTCGGGCGGTCAATTCGTAGAAGAACATGGCCAACCAGATATGCTTGGGCTGCTGCAGCAAATCGGCGCGGTGCCAGCAGCTTAGAGAACTCCGGGCCCAGTCAATTGACGACATCGCCAAGTATCAGTTCGAGCTGCGCTGCAACGCGACCAATGGAGCAGATGTTGTGGAATCCGGCCCCAGGATCGTCCGGCGCTTCCCGAGAATCCCCAAGAAGTTTCCGTGACAGCGCTCCGCTTCTAAGTTTTTCAACGACTTACAAACCTGTGGGGAATGCCTAAAACCACCGAAGTCGTAGAAGACCGCGCATTTTGTGGATCGGATTGTGCCGGCGGCGGCGCCCTGACAGCCTAGTCGACGCCGAGCTCGAACGTCAGATGTTCCTGAGCCAGGACCCGTAGGAAGTCCGTCGAATCGAACGCTTCGCCCGGCGCAAGAGCACCGCTGCCGCGAGCCCGTCCGTCGAGAATCCGCTCGACGGCTTCAACGACGAGCGGCGCAGTGAAGGCATAGATGTCGCGTCCTTGCGCGATCGCTCGGCGGGTACTGCTTCCGTTTCGAACAACAACGTCGACCAGGAAGGTCTGCGCCGATCGTCCTCTTTCGTCGACAGCGATCGGTGGCGGGGTGGTGGAATCGCGAAGATCGCGAAGCGGCGCGTTGTTGAGGTAACTGCGAAGGCGTGTCACTCGCAAGTGGCGGGCGATGACCGGAACTTCTGAAAACGGGATCTCGCTGACATCCTGACGCCCAAATGGCTCGGGAAAATCCCAAAACGTCTGCGGTGCGGGCTGCGCCAGGGGTACGAACTTTCCGTCTTCAATGACTAGCCGCCGGGCCGTGTTTCGCTGGCCGGTAATTCGTGTGCCCTGCGTCGGACGCCAGCTATCGAGCGCAATGCCGAGACGGATCTCGTCAGCGGAATCCCAGTTGTCCATAACGGCTGTGGCCAGAAGATCGGCAAAACCACCGTAGAACCCCATCGCCGGAATGAAAACTACGCCAGCCTCGGTTGCGGCGGCCCCGAATCTGTCGAAGATGGCATGTGCGCTCGGCTGCTCGGCCGTGACATCGAGATAGTGGATGCGGGCGCGCAAGGCAGCTGTCGCCACTGCATCGGCCGTGTCCAGAAACGGACCGGCGCAGTTGATGACCGCGGCAGCGCCAGCAAGAGAGCGGTCAAGGGAAGCGGGGTCATCGATGGAGGCAGTTCTGATCTGAACGTCACCCTCCTGAAATCCTGCCGCTGTCATCTTCGCGCTGTCGCGACCGATGGCTATCGGCACGAAACCGCGGCTCAATAGCTGGGCGACCATGAAACGTCCCGTGTGTCCCGACGCGCCGAAGACTGCGATCATCCGACCCTGTCCTGACATATCCGATTGAGTGAGCATCTTTTCTCCTGTGATTATTTCCCTAATGATACAGACCTGTCTGTATCCTGTACAATACAGACAGGTCTGTAGCGAGTCAAGTTCGGTTCTGTTACAAATTCGCACAAAGTCAACTTTGCCAACTTTTCGGAGTGGCTAGAGACAAGAGTGGTTCATGCTTTGTCCCCGACACGCCGTGTCAAAACAATCAGAGAGGCGATATTAGGCACATGAAACGCAGGGAGTTTTTAAAGGCAGCAGGCTCTGTTGCGGCAACCGCGGCAATCGGTAAGCACGTCTTCGCACAACAAGCAGAGACAGTCGACGCCGCATGGTACTCGCAGAACCGCAAGTTCGTGCAACTCCCCCTAGCACGCGTGGCCTATGTGGAGCGAGGCAACGGCCCTCTCACGGCACTCTTCATGCACGGCTTCCCGCTCAACAGCTATCAGTGGAGAGGCGCGCTAGAGCGGCTCAGCAAATATCGTCATTGCATTGCGCCGGATGTGATGGGGCTCGGCTTTACTGAAGTGCCGGCCAAGCAAGCCATCACGCCGGCCACGCAGGTCAAAATGCTGGGGGCGCTGCTCGATCGCCTCAATATCCATGTCGTCGACCTTGTAGGCAACGACAGCGGCGGACTCCTCTCACAGCTTTTCGTCGCGACCTATCCGCACCGCGTTCGGACGCTGTTTCTGACCAATTGCGACGTCAACAAGAATAGTCCACCGGCGGAGTTTGTGCCGCTAATCAATCTGGCGAAGAAGGGCTTGTTTGTAAAGACTGTGCTGGTGCCGGAAGTAGCAGACAAGAATCTAGCACGGTCCGCGGGAGGCCTGGGCGGCGTTTACTCCTATCCTGACAAGTTGGCAGACGAAACTCTTGACATATATCTCAAGCCGCTCGCTTCAAGCGATCTAAGAAAACGGCAGGCAGATGAGTATGCCGTTGCGCTAGGCGAAAATGTGCTCGTGCCCATCCGCGAAAAACTGCATCGCTGGAAAGGTCCTGCGCGCATGGTGTGGGGGCTGAAAGATACGCTCTTCCCCGTGGACGGGGCCGAGTGGCTCGACAAAACTTTGCCGGGCTCGCGCGGCATCCGTCATGTCGATGATGCAAGACTCTTCTTCCCGGAAGAGATGCCAGACTTGATTGCAGAGGAAGCGGTGAGGCTGTGGGATGTGAAGATATAGCGCTCTAGATTCGCCAGTGCCAGGAATTGGAGGTTTCAGGATGTCAGGAAGTGCAAGGAAAGCTCACGTTAAGGATGCGCCCGGCAACTCAGACGAGGTGAGGGATCGGATTCTCCGGACGGCGTCCGCGCTCTTCTATCAACGAGGCGTGCGGGCCGTCGGCGTTGACCTCGTGGTCGAAGAGGCTGGGGTCGCCAAGACCAGCCTCTATCGCCACTTCCGCACCAAGGACGACCTGATCGCTGCATTCCTCCAGCGTGAAGACGAGGACTTCTGGAACTGCTGGAACCGCGTCACAGAACTCCACAAGACCGATCCTGTCGCTGAACTGGAAGCGCACATCGATTCGATCGGCGAGCGGGTCGGACGGCCAAATTATCGCGGGTGCCCACAACTCAACGTCGCAGCGGAATTTCCGGACTCAGACCACCCCGCCCGCAGAGTAGCCTCAGCTCATAAGCAGGAACTCCGGCGGCGCCTCAAGGGGATCGCCGAGCGACTACGCGTCAAGCGCCCAGACGAACTGGCCGGACAGTTGTCGCTGCTCATCAACGGAGCTTTCGTGAGTTCGCAGGCCCTCTCACCTGGCGAGGCAGTTCCTCTCCTACGGGCCACCGCACGTGCTTTGATTGCTGCCGCACGCAAGCCATAGGTCGAGCCTCTCTTATTGCTCGCCTACAGTTCTCCAGGTAGGCGGACAACGCTTCAACACGAATAGTCTCTCTCCGCATGAAATCTACTGGATCACGACGCATGAGCGGCTTTGCCTTCATGGTTCAGAAGCCAGCGTTTGCGCTCGATACCGCCTCCGTAGCCTGTAAGCGATCCACCCGATCCGATGACACGGTGGCACGGCACGACAACCCCAAATGGATTCGAACCATTCGCAAGACCAACCGCCCTCACCGCCTTTGGCCGTCCGATCCGCTTGGCGAGCTCCCCGTATGAGATCGTGAGGGGCCACGTGGGATCTCCCTCAGCGAACGCCACACCTCGCTCTGAAATGGCGTGCCGGCTGTCTGTGTAGGCACAGAGTCTATCAATGAAAGTTCTCCAGCGAAGTAGCTCTTCATCGTCTGAGTTAAGCCCCCTGGGTTTTGAGCTGCCTCGAGCGTAAAGCCATTCTTGCCATAATGACGTCTCAGAAGATGAAGCACGCGGTCCGCATGGTCGCCCAGTCCACAGCGCGCAGGTTCCCGTCGTGATCCACCACAATCACCATCTCGCCGATGGGCGTCTCGAATTGATCCTTCAGCAGTCTCAAAATCTCAGGCATTTCTTTCTCCGATAGTTGCGATTCGAGTAAGGACGTAACGGTGGATGCGGATCTGGGGTGGCTGGAAAGACTGTTTCCCGCAAAGCAGGCGCAGGCAGCGCTTGAGGGGCGGGTCAAGGGGTTGCTGGCATAGAAGCAGCTATTGATGGCGAAGCAGGCTAGAGCACCTCTTCGGCGCCTTCGGCCTCGGCCGCCTGATGCGGCGGTCATTCAACCTCAATCAGGACACGCGGCTCAAAACACATCATTCACCGGAACGACGCACACACAACGCACGCATGCTGTAGCTGAAACCGAGACCGAAGGAGTCCCCGGCCTTCTCATCTTCGAAATTGAAATGCCAGGGCCCCTGCGACGGCTTCCCCGGAGCATCTCCTTGAGAACTGCTCCAGAGTCACCCGGTGAGCTTGAGATTCCCCTTAACGTTCACGCCAACAATAGAACTCTCATCAAACACTGCTTGCACACTGGCGCTGGGATCATCTATGCCAGTGCTCTGGGACAAGAACGATAAATGTCCCTCTAAGGAACGAAGCTTTACTGAACTTCGTTTCGCTTCGTTCCCATGTCGATTCTGTGGGACGTAGCCCAGTACCTAAATCGGCCTCAAGCCCAACTACGAAACGGAAACTCAGTAAGGCGGCTCGGGCGCGAATCGCCGAGGCGCAGCGTCAGCGCTGGAAAACAAAGAAGGCTGAAAGAGCACCTGCAGTAACGCCAGCAAAGGAAGCTACTGCTCCAGCTGAGAAGCCCTCGAAATCGAAACTGAGTGTGGAAGCCAGGAAGCGGATTTCCGACGCCCAACGAAAGAGACGGCTGCGATCAAAGCTAAGAGAGCTTCGCCCAAGAAGGTCGCACCCGCGAAAAAGGGGACATCTGCGAAAAAGGTCCCGGTTAAGAAAGCTCCCGACCTTAAGGAGAAGAAAGTTACCCCTGCCTCACCACAGGCAGTCTAGTCATAAGGATCGTCTCGTATGCGTAAGGGCCCGGCCATCTCTGGCCGCGCCTTTCCTGATTGGTATTCAGGGTGAGGTCAAATTGTCAGGTCAGCTTTCCTCACTGTTGTCGAGAATGTTCAACCGGAACTGCCAACCTTCGAAGGTCATCAACATACGACCAAAGTCCTCCCACTTCACCTTTCGACCATCGATAACGAGTATCGGCAGGCCATCGCAATCTTCATCCCACTCAATCTGGGCGCGAACGTTACGTTCCGCGATCTCAAGGCCAAGTTCACCGTTCACGAGGTGCCTGACAGATAAGGCGCGCCGAATTCTCTCAACCAACCGCCCAAACAGCTCCATCAGGTCATCATTTGGATCGCCAATGATCTGGAAGCGGTAACCTTCAAGCTGCCCGTCTCGGAGTTCGAACGCATCAAGGGCGACACCGGAGCCAAACAAGCGGGTACGAAAGTTAAACTCGTGGACTTCGCCGGTACAATCGGGGATGCCAATCGGGGGGAAGTTGGCGTGCTGGAAGGCATCCAACCCATCCATTTTTGCAACCTGCTGGTTGAAACACTGATTGCAGATTTGCTTATAACCCATCTCGATGGAGCCGCACTGGACGGTGTCGTAGCTTGGCACGATCGCGCCACAATTGCTGCAACTGGCATCGCGTTTCTGCATCTATCCGTCCTACTTTTATCGTCTCATAGCTAAATCGGACACCTCCGACCCAGCAGTTTTGATCTCTACGGTGACGGAATGAATCTGTCTCATCGCGGATGCGAGGTCTGAGAAACGAGTGCGCTAGAATCCCTTTCGGGAGGATCGCGCACATGTTTGATTTCAAGTGGTCACATGCCGAAAAGGTCATTGCACGAGAGGCATTCAATCTGGCTCTTCGCAACGAACTGCAGGCCACAATTAGGGAAGCCAAGGATCGCGCTGCAAAGATCAGCGAACCCGTCGAATTATGGGAACTCGAAGAATGGCTGGCAGATCGTCGGCAGGACATCGATCGAAGGTACGATTACCGGTATTCTGTTCTGCCGATCGTTTTCGGAAATCTGATTCGCGACGGCCGGTTGAAAGAAGAAGATCTAAAGGGACTACGCCCTGAAAAGCTGGAACAGATAAACAGAACAGCAAGTCTGTTGTGAAGCAGAGAACCTTGCCCTTGCAGTTCGGTTGTCGCCGATGGAAAAACAGCCCAAGATTACACTTGTTGGATACTTAGCCTCCGGGCTGGGACCATCATGCTCAAGACCTCTTTGAGTCGGCGGTATTTGCCTTTCCGCAGTTTGAAACGAAATCTTCACTGTTTCCTCCGCATTGCCGCCCAGGCTAAAGCAGAGCTCATTTTTTCTGGAGTTCAACCCCCTGATTTTGAAGTACCCGCAGATTGCCAGATTTTGGCTTTCGACATATACGCTCCCATCATCAGGAGATTCAAAGTGCCGTTGGAGTAGGACGTCCATCGACACTTATTGACCTCATCCGAGCCACTCGCGTGCACTCTCCGATTTCCCGGCATTCGCTGGTTATACGGAAAGCCTTTGCTGTGCGGGAGCGCCTAGGCTGCCGCGCGGGTGGTTCCGAGCTTTCACTGTTAATCCTGTCAGCATGCAGCCCTCTATGACCACGGAGAACTCGCCGGTTGCTTATACCCAGTTCCTTCACCGGCGGCACAGCCTTCATCTACGGAAGAAAGATTCGGCGTTCTCATCCATCCCACCACAGTCCGCTACCAGTGGGACCGCCTTTTCGCAGCTAACGGTTCGCTCCTTTCGCTACAGCCTGCTGACTTGCTAGCCCCCCTGACGGACCCGACGCTGCTCGCGCTTTGCCGGCTGGGACGTTTACTCCGGAGCACCGGCAAGAGAGATCACCCTCTCTGCCGTCCGGTATGACAACAGTAGCAACTGGGCAAGTTCTACTGGCAGGTTCTTCCCCTGCTGGATTAGCAGCTAGCTTCGCTGCACCTTCCGAATTGGCGGTTATTCAGGAGCAATCCCGAAAAACGTCGAAGTGTCTGTCGGCTAGCTTGACGGTTCAGGCTTTGTCGCGATCCTCCCTAAGGGCTATCCATAAGAATTCGCGATTCGGCTCGAAAAAGATGGTAGCTCCCGAAAGTGGCATCACTTAACAGCGTCAATTCGGCTTAAGAAAACTCTCGAACCTTGAAATTGATACGCTCTTCAGCGGACAGATGTAGGACTTCCCCCCTATCTCAACTGAACCATATTCGACCATGATGTCGGCTCGGACCAACGGAGAAGAGCTAGGCGGATCAGCTCTTACGACAACTCTCAGGATGGCTCCAGTAGCAGGATCAACCGCGAACTCTCCGTGGTAGCCAGTTCGTTGCTTCACGGGGCGGGCGGAAGAAAGGCCGCCAGTAAAGATAAATGAACCACCGAGACGCATGAGACGATGTGCGGCGCGCCATGAGCGTCTGCGTTCAGGATCGTGGCCAACAAGAAGTTACTCGTTGATTTGTCCCGCCAGCGAGCTTAGATGACGATATCCAGGGACCCCAGCCGGCCGTTCACAGCTCGTTCAAGAGTGGAAAGGCGGCCTACATGAGTTTCCGGTTCGAGCGCATCAAACGGTTGACGACCTTATATCGGATCCCTGGATAGACCGATGTAACGTGCTCGGCTGGCATACCGTTCTCGAGGTAAGAAGTTCTGGAAAAGAGAAAGACTGGGCTCTTGGGCGCTATTTCGAGAAGTCGCGCATCTTTCGGGTTGGCTTTTCCCACTTCGATCACTTCGTCGGTCACCATGAGCTGAATGCCATATTGCTCGGCCAGCTCTTCATAGAGCGAGGTGGTGGGGTTGAAGGTCTTCAGCAAACCTGGGCAGAGACGCACGGGCAGGCAACTGCATTCAATACCCATGGGAACGGAATCGCCGTACCGAACGCGGCGCAGACTAAAGACCTTATCGCGCTCGGTTAAACGCAGGGCGGCCATCACAGTCTGGTTGGGCGTGCGGATATCGAACGAGAGCATCTTGGAGCTTGGCTTGGCGCCGCGCGCCTCGGATTCTTCAGTGAAGGAGAGCACCTGCCTGAAATCTCGCTCCAGCTTGATTCCGGAAATGAATGTTCCCTTGCCCTGACGGCTGTAGACCACGCCCAGCTCAGAAAGGGCACGAATCGCCTGCCGGACCGTCATCGGGCTCACGCCCATGCGGTCCGCTATTCTTTCAATCGAGGGCATTGGCATGCCGGGTTTGAGCTCGCCCGACCGGATCTGGTCCAGCAGACGCAGCTGAATCTGGTGGTAGAGGGGGATTCCGTTTTTGCGATTCAACGGGGACGGGCGGGGATCCTCTATCCCGGACCGCGGCGTTTGAGTCTTAGCCATGCTCGAATGATCCTCGAATTCAAGCGCCATTGTTCAGCATTCTGTGAGCCCGTATGACGGTCTGCTGCCCATGGGCTTATTGATGATAGACCCTTACGTCTGCAGTTTCAGTGATCGACTGTTTGCGTGTTCGCGAGCATTCCTGGCTTACGCTGGCGTCAGGCCCAATCCCGGGCCTGTGGGCAACAGCAGCTTTCCTTTCTCAACGCGCACCCCGAGCCAGGGATCGTTGGTGACAAGCAAGTTGCCATCCAGGTCGGCATAGTCGACCAGGGGGGAGAGATGGGCCGCGGCAGTAACGGTACAGGAACTTGAAACCATGCAGCCCAGCATCACTTTCATCTTGAGAGCGCGGGCTACCTCAATCCAGCGGCAAGCCTCCAGAATGCCGCCCGATTTGTCGAGCTTTACGTTGATTCCGTCGTAGGCGTCGACGAGTTTGGGAATCATGGCGACATCGGTACAGGCTTCGTCGGCGAAGATGGGCAAGTGTACCTTGCTGCGCACATACCTTGTTTCTTCCAGCATGTGCGCCGGCATGGGCTGTTCAACGTACTCCACGCCCCGCGACTCAAGCCAGTTAATCTTGCGAATCGCCTCTTCCTTATCGGTCCAACCTTCATTGGCGTCGACGCGAATGGGCTTCCTGGTCACACTGCGGATTGCTTCGATCGTAGGTTCGTCGGTATTTAATCCAACTTTGACTTTCAATACCGGGTATTCTTCGGCCTCCCGTGTTTTCTGCCGCGTGATCTCCGGTGTGTCGATGCCGATGGAGAAATCGGTGATGGGAGCGTCCGCTGGATCCAACCCTAGAAACCGGTAGAGCGGGACATCGAGCTTTTTTCCGATCCAGTCAAAAAGCGCGATATCGACAGCTGCCATTGCGGCATGATGGCCTGGTCCAAGGCACCGCCGCACTTGTGCCAGCAGCTTGCGGTAGACAAACGGATCACTAGCTGTGATCTGCTCGGCGATGGATTCGATGGCCTTCTGCTCCGACTCGGGAAACTCCTGATAGCGCACTATCGGCGCGCCCTCGCCATATCCCGAGACGCCATCGCGGCTGTAATGGACTTGAACTGTATCACGATATTGGCTCGACGACATCGTAGTGGTCCAGGTGTGGCGTAGATTCAGACGCTTCAGACCGCACTGGAGTTTGGCAGGCTCCTGAGCGAATGCCGGTTTTGCACTCAACACACCGAGCGGGGTTATTGCTGCTGCACCCGCCAGCTTGAGATAATCGCGTCGATTCATTGCTTTACTCTCCGTGCTGCGACGAGCAGTTTTGTCCATGGCATGTCGTCCAGCCGGCCGATCTGGACCCCCGGACGATCATGGGTTGTGTCGTGGATGAATTCACCCTGTCCAAGGTAGATACCTGTGTGGGTGATTCTCGATGGGCTTGCACCAAAGAACAGGAGATCTCCGGGCTGCAGGCCCTTTCGGACGACCGACATTACGCCGGTCCAGTTCGCCTGCAGGCTTGCATCACGCGGCATCTCAATTCCTCTTTGGCGCATAAGCATCTGGGTGAAACCAGAACAATCGAAGCCGAAACTGCTGACGCCTCCCCAGGTGTAGGTGATGCCGAGGAATCTGCGTGCCAGTTGCAGCGTCTCTTCTATCGAGAGAGGCCCTGGTCTTGGTCCCACATCACCACGCTGCACCCAGGCTGTCTGGCCGTCTACGAGGCGGATCGTCATCCAACGGCCACTCTCACCTGTTGTGCCGGGAACAACTTCGAGAAGCGCTTCCCATGGCAGATGGAGAATCGGTGCGTGTTGGGTTACGTCAGGCTCACGATAGATGTTGGCGCTGAGGCCAGTCACGCGAACGGACTTGCTCTCTGGCGCATAAGGGCTCCCGTTTTGCGCTTGCACCTCCGCGGAGGCAACCCATCCTGTATATCCATCTGCAGTACGAATCTTGATCCAGTCTCCCTGCTTTTCCAGCGACAGGATGCCCGTTCCGTAAAGCACCTGTGACGTCACTTCGCTATCGACAGCCGCGCTCTTGTACATGTTGATGACGGGTCTCGAAACCACGAGGTCGGAGTTGACAACGGCAAGCTGCGCCCGGAGAAGATGAGTTGAAAGAAGCAGGCACGCCAGTACCAGCGTCCTCGCTCGAAAACTGGGCTTCGACCATCGCCGTTGATCCACCGATCCCTTTTGTTTCATGGTTTTCCTTTACGATCAATCCATCTCATGTGTCTCTGCGGTTCAGTTTGTGCCGGAATGCGCAGCTACCAAGGGCTCGCGGTCAAGGCCTGCACCACGAATGGCGAATCCAGGAATGGTTACGGGCAGCCGTCCGTGAATCGGGACTTCTCCGAAGAGAGCGTCGACCAGGCTCGATGCAGAACCCGGTGTGTTTGAAAAAGTGCAGACGTAAGTTTGCACACCGGGAATGGAGCCGCCGGTATAAGGATTCCCGAATGCTGCAACGATGGTTTTTGGTCCAGCGGTAACCACGATGTCAGACAGCAGCTGCATCGGTTTTGAATCGAGACCGGCCGAGCCACCCGTGTGCCCTTCCGTGGTACGTCTTGGGTTAGGAACGGCTTCAGCTAAGGCAATCACATAGCCCGCATTCCTCACTGCATCCATCACGTCGTTGGCCACAAAGCCCGCATTGGCTTCGTCAACGAAGAAGACAGGAGTGCCGGGCGCGTGCTTGCGTAATTCGGCGACAAACTCGCGGCCACCCTCGCTGCCCTGCACTCGATCAGTAAAAACCACAGCGACGATCGCTCCCCGCCGCCCTGCATGGCCAGGAAGCGGAACAATTTTTCCAGTATCGGACACAAGCGTGACGGCCTCGTCCGTTGCCTTCTGCGCGATCACACCGCTTTTCGGCTGAGCAACATCCTTCTCAACAGCCGAGAGATCTACGACACGATTTCGATTCAGGCCGAGTGAGGCTTTCATGCAGAGTATCTTCAAAACGCTCTCGTCCACACGCGCCTCAGAGATTTCGCCCTTCTTGATCGCATTGAGCAAACCGCTGGCTGCTCCGTCGAGATCGCCGGGAATGATCACCATGTCGTTGCCGGCGCGTACTGCGGCCACGGCTTCAGCCGCCGCTATGTCGTGCTCTGATCCGGTAAAGACCTTGGTGAGTCCAGCCATATCCAATGCGTCAGTGACTATGAGGCCATGAAAGCCAAGTTGTTCCTTCAGCAGCCCCGTGATCACCTTTGCAGAGATGCTGGCGGGAAGGTTGGGATCGGGCTCGATGGCCGGCACAAGCAAGTGCCCGACCATCACCGAATCAACTCCGGCGGCAATGGCGCTCCGAAACGGAACCAGTTCGACGGAGTTCAGACGATCCGTATTTCCATTGACGCGGGCAAGAGACAAGTGCGAATCGGTGTCTGTGTCCCCGTGGCCCGGAAAATGTTTGACCGTCGTCAGCATGCCTCCGCGATGAGCGCCCTCGATATAGGCGTCCACCATTTTGCTTACCAGCGCCGGGTCTTCGCCGAAAGAGCGCGTATCGATAATTGGATTAGCCGGGTTGGAGTTGACATCAGCTACGGGAAACCAGTTCCACTGGATGCCAATGGCGCGTGATTCGCGGGCGCTGATTCTCCAAACTCCTTCGCCAGATCTACGTCGCCTGCCGCACCGAACGCCATCGCGGCCGGGAAAGCAGTGGCGCCATTCAGTCGCATGGAGAGACCGCGCTCGAAATCCGCTGCAAAGATCAGCGGATACTTTGAATCACGTTGAAGGCGGTTGGTCAGCGCCGCGACTTCCAGCGGTTCGGTCTTTAGCAGGAGCGCCCCTTCCGTCGCAACGGTTACGCCGAAACCGCCGACGTGGTACTTCGCCATCTCGTCGCGCAACTGCAGGTACTCAGGGCTGTCGACGTTCAGGAACTGAGCCTTAGCCCACACCATGATCATCTGCCCGACTTTTTCTTCGAGCGACATGTTATGCAGCGTCTTCTTTGCCCACCGCTCCCCTTTGCGGTCCAGATGAATCGCAGGCGAAGTTGCGGCCCACGCATGTAGACCGCTGAGCAGCAATGCAACCAGCATGGACCGGACTCCCAACTGTTTTAACGTCAATCCAACTCCGCGTATCTTCATCGCTTATGCATCCCAATCTCGCTACTCAATAGAGCAGATACTTCGTCCGTTCCGTCATGAAAGTTCTGAGCGCGTCCTGCCAGTCTTCGGCAATGCGGCGCGGATCTTCACCGGCGGCCAGTCGCGTCGAGTGTGGCCTTGTTGCGCATCAGGCCGTCGAGTGCAGCCGCGCTTGTATTCGATTTGGGATAAAGATGGATGCAATGCCGCCGCGATCTCCAGCCCCAGTTCCGGCGCATCGAGGGCATCGCGGTCAGTGACGACGATGTTTACGCCGCCGCATTTTTGATTGGCATAGTTCGACGCAGTGGGCGTGAAGTGACGGGGACAAAACGCACCCCGTCGATTTCGCCGCGCATTTAGATAGGCGGCGAGGGTCGAGAGCGTCGATCCACGGCGCGCCCACAAGTTCAAACGGTGTATCGGTGCCGCGCCCCACGGAAATGTTCGTCCCTTCAATCATGCCGACTACCCGGATAGAGCGTGGCCTCTGTCAGGCTGCGCATATTCGGGGAAGGATTGATCCACATCCGGCCCGTCGAATCGAACCAATCGCCGCGCATCCAGCCTTCCATGGGAACGACGGTCAGCTTTGCGCCGATCGACACGCTCGCCATTGAACATCCGCGCCAGTTCGCCGACCGTCATGCCATGACGCACCGGGAGTCTGCCAGTAGCTGACGAAACGATTCGCGGCCCGCATCGGCGATGGGCCCTTGCACGTAGACGCCGCCGATGGGATTCGGGCCGATCGAGCACGACGATCGGCTTGCCGGCCTTCGCCGCTGCCTCAAGGAAATAACCCAGCGTGCTCTCGTAGGTGTAGAAGCGCACGCCCATGTCCTGTATGTCGTAGACGATCGCATCGAGTCCAGCAATTCTTCGGCAGTCGGGCGCCGTTTCGCGTCCGTGTCGCCGTAGACGCTATAAACGGGAACGCCGGTTGCGGCATCGTGCGAGTTGCCGATTGCGGTGGTATCGAGATACCCCGGCAACGCCGTGTTCAGGGCTGAAGATCGCTGTCGAGCTTAATGCCCGGCGCGTGCGCCAGCACATCGGCAGTGCGCTGGCCGTGTGCATCGACCGCGGTCTGATTGGTCACCAGCCCGATGCGGACCGGATGGCCACGGTATCGGGATGCAGCTCGCGAAACGCATGCTCTTCGAGCACATCGATTCCTGCCTTGACTTCGCCATTGCGAGTGGTGAATCGCCGCTCGGCCATCATCGATTCGTTGTATCCGGTGATTCGGGCGAGCCGCAGCTTGCTTGTTCGCTCACGGTCAGGTCGAGCGAATGCAGCTACGGCCGTCGCCACGCGCGAACGCAGCGAGATCACCGATCCCGTGGCCATTGCGGATGCACGGCATTGGTGAGAAGAATGATGTAGGTATCGGTTGACTGGATCGATCCAAAGCGATGTACCCGTGAAGCCGGTGTGTCCGAAGGAGCCGACAGGCAGCAGTTCTCCGCGATTGCTGGAGAAGGGCGAATCGATATCCCAGCCCAGCCCGCGCAGGCTTGGACGCAGTTGCAGGCTGTTGCGGTGTGGTCATCTTCTCGATGGCGAGCGGCTGAGGATTTTGTCGCCGGTCAGCAGTTCCTGCGCAAATTTGGCAAGATCGTCCGCAGTTGAGAAAAGACCTGCATGACCGGCCACGCCGCCCATCCGCCGCGCCGTGGGATCATGGACCACACCGCGCAACATCTTGCCGTTCTCGTCGTATTGCGTGGGAGCAATGCGCGGCAACCAATCGGCCGGAGGCAGAAAGCGCGTCTGTGCCATGCCGAGAGGCGCGAAGATTTTCTTCGCTTGCATACTCATTCAGCGGCATGCCGGTGACCTTCTCCACGAGAAAACCGAGAGTCTCGAAATTGATGTCGCTGTAGAGAAATCGCGTGCCCGGAGGATTGACCGGTTTCGCCTGCATGGCCATGTCGAAAGCAGTGGCGCGGCCCTGCCAGGGACTCTTTGAGATCCAGGTCAGGCGGCAAGCCGGAGAAATGCGTCAGCAATTCGCGAACGGTAATCTCGGCCTTTGCCATTCTGCGCAAATTCGGGCAGGTAAGCGGCGACCGGGTCGTTGAGCCTGACTGCGGCCCTGCTCGATGAGCTGCATGACGGCGGTCGTGGTGGCAATGCACTTGGTCAGCGAGGCCAGGTCGAACATCGGTGTCCGACGGTCATGGCCTCGCGCGTGGGCTCGAGAGAACGCGAACCGAATGCCTTGCGATAAACCACGTGGCCGTTGTGCCCGATGAGCACGACGCCGCCGGGAATGTTGCCCTTGGTGACGGCTTCCTGCATGATCGCAGTCGAGGTTGCGAAATCGGGTTCGCGGCGGCTCGATGTGCCGCGGCGGTTAGCAGCGCATGGACAGCTGCACGACTGCGACGACTGCGAGAACACGCAAACCAGCCCGATGCAGGCCTCGGCAATCATTCCTTGTCGCTGATTCTCATCTCAACCCTCAATCGCCTTGCGAACGTTGCCTTTCGCTCTTGCGCAAGCGTCGAGCAGCCTCGGTCTTGCCGACATTGGCCTTCAGCATCACCAGCGCAACGGGCAGGCTCATATCCGCTTTCTCAAGTGTCTCCATCGCCGCTCGCGATCGACATGCGCGAGTGTCTCGAGAATCAGGATCCCGCGTTCGACCAGTTTCTCGTTCTTGAGATGCAGGTTGACCATGAGATTGCTGTAGACATAGCCAACGCTGACCATGGCGCCAGTGGTCAGCATGTTGCAGATCAGCTTTTGCGCAGTGCCGGCCTTCAGTCTCGTTGAGCCGGTCAGCACTTCCGGCCCCACTTCAACTTCGATGCGAATTTCGGCCATCTTTCCCAAGGGCGGAGTCTCGATTGCAGGCAATGGCAATCGTCGCCGCGCCCTTGCTCTTCGGCATACTCGAAGCGCGCTGATCGTGTACGGCGTGCGACCGCTGGCCGCGAGTCCGACGACCACGTCGCGTTTGCCCGGGTTCACTTGCGCGCCATGTCGCTGCGTCCCAGTTCGGCCGAGTCTTCGCTGGCTTCCGTAGCTCGCACCAGTGCTTCTTCGCCGCCTGCGATCAGAAACTGAACCATCTCCGGACTTGTGCCGAATGTCGGAGGGCACTCCGATGCATCCAGCGCACCGATGCGCCCGCTGGTTCCCGTTCCCACGTAAATCAGCCGTCCGCCCCTGGCGAAGCAATCGGCGATGACAGTCGACGGCCTTCGCAATCTCCGGCAGCGCACGGCTGAATGGCGCCGCGGCACATCGCGCATCCTCGCGATTCATGACCGTAACCATCTCGAGAGCGCTCATGGTATCGAGATTCTCAGTGGCTCGATTGCGACGCTCGGTCGTTCAACTCTTTCAATCTGCATTTCCATTCCTCAGTTCGGCAGGCTCCAGAAGCTCGTGCCGCATGGCCAGGCTTGCGGCATATCCAACGACAAACGTAGCGCTGCTGCCCAGCACCACGTACCAGGTGAATGACACGCCCGTGAATAACCAAAGATAAAGATTAAGAGCCAAACCGCAGATCATGCCGGCCATTGCGCCGCGCTCCGATGCTGTGCGCGTGAGAACGCCAAGCAGAAAAACGCCCAGCAGCGCGCCATAGGCGACCGACGCGATCGACAGGCCCGACTTCGATGCACCCTGCCGCCGTGGCGGGCCAGCAGTGCCAGGACAAACAGCACCAACGCCCAGCCCACCATCGCCAAGCGGGAAAGCTGCAACGCGGCGTCTCTCAGTCGAGTGCGGGCGAAGGCGCGCATAGAAATCGACGATTGTCGTCGAAGAAAGCGAATTCAACGCGGCGCTCAGGTTCGACATGGCCGCGGCCAGGATTGCCGCGATCAGCAGTCCGCTGACGCCGTGCGGCATGTGCGAGACGATGAATGTCGGAAAAATCGTGTCAGTGCGCGTGAAAGCGGACGGCCGGCGGAAAGAAGCGGTAAAACACAAACAGCATGGCGCCGATCAGCAGGAATAACGAGAACTGGAAGAAGGATCGCCACGCCGCTCGCGATCAAGCGCCACCTTCGACTGCCGCTCGCTGCGCGCCGAAAGCAAGCGCTGCACAATCAACTGGTCGGTGCCGTGGCTTGCCATGGTGAGAAATGCTGCCGCCGATGATGCCCGACCAGAAGGTATATGTTGTGGTGAGATTCAACGAGAAATCGAAGACGCGAAACTTGCCAGCCTGGCCTGCGACTGTGCGCACGGTGTCCCATCCGCCGGGAACGAGGTGCAGGATGGTGAAAAAGCCCACAAGTGTTCCCGCAACGTAGATCGTCTGCTGCAGAACGTCGGTCCAGATTGCCGCGCGCCATTCCGCCTTCGAAATGTGTAGATCAAGTGTGAGCACCGTGACGATGGCAATCGCGCAGATGTCGCGCTGGAATTCGCTCAGACCGGCTAAGCAGAATGCCCAGTGCAACCCGCACAACGATGGCGACGGCAAACATCGCGCACCCCTTCGGCCGCGGCCCGCGTGACCAGAAAAAGGCCGGCCGTCAATGCGCGCAGCCTCTGGCCGAATCGCCGCTCCATCAGTTGATACGCAGTGACCAGCTTCTCCGCGAAAGTACTGCGGGATGAACACAAAGCTCACGACGACGCGGCCGATCAGATAGCCGATGACCAGTTGCAGAAAGCGAAGTTCCTTGTCGTACGCCAGTCCCGGGCACGCTGATGACGGTGAGGGTGCTGGTTTCCGCTGCAACGATAGAGAGCGAGATGGCCCACCACGGAATGGCATTGTCCGCAAGGAAATATCCTTTGAGGGTCTGCTGCCTGCCGCGAAAACGCAAACCAAAGAGAGTCACGCCCGCCAGGTAAACGACGATGATTCCCAGATCCAGCGTGTTTAGTCCCATGGCACTTTCCGCTTCTTCCTGCGCAACAACGAAGTCTCTCACAACTCGGAGTGACAGCTATGCAGAATTGTGTCGTGCGATCGACAAGCTACGCGCTGCAGGATGGAGACCTGATGAATCTCCAGTCAGGCCGGCTTGTCCGAGCAAGCCGGCCAGACGCAATGGAGATTGCACTTGAAGCTAGAAAGTGAATCTTGCCCGCGAACTGCATGATGCGCGCATCACGGTAACCGGTGACTGCCCGAACAGGCTTGAACTCGAGCTAGTGTTCGACGCGTCTGACATTCGTGTGGTTGATGGCGTTGAACGCTTCGGCGCGGAACTGGAAGTTCAGTCGCTCCCAGATGCGGAAGTTGCGGAACACCCCGACGTCGAGGACGCTAAAGCCCGGGCCCTTGATCGTGCCGCGCTTGGCTGTGCCGGTGACTGGGCTGTTCGGCTGCCGCAGCCGCAAAGGCGCCGGTGTAGAACCAGGGACTTGCGATCGACTCGTAGCTCTTGTTGTGAATCTTGATGTTGCCGCCCGTGTTCGGATCGCCGATCTGGTTAGGTCGCAGGCCGGCGCTCGTGTCGCCGAGGACACTGAGGCCGGCGTTGTCGGTCACATACGCCGCCATTGGCCTGGTTGTTGTAGACGCTGGGCACGCCGCCGGGCAGATTGTAGAGAACCGAGGCTGCCGCCGCTGGCCGAAACGTAAGCGGCAGGCCCGACTGCGCCGAATAGATGCCCGAGACTTCCCATCCGCCGAGCAACCGGCCCTTAAGTCCTTTCTGCTCGCGGAACCACGGCTCTTCGAGCACGCCGTCGATGATTCAGAAGCTGTTGCGGTCGACGTGCCGCGCGGCCATAGTCGCCGTTGATGTTGTAGATGTTCTGGATGAAGCCGGAGTAATCGGCCTGCGCATTGGTCAGGTCGCGCGACCACGTGAAGTTGGCGTCGATGTACGTCTTGCCCGAGAAGCGCTTGGTCACCTTCACCTGCAGCGAGTTGTAGTTCGAGCTGAAGATCGTACGCAGCGAGTCGATTGCGAAGTAACCCAAGATATGGCTTGATCTGGTTCAGCACGCGGTCGCAGGTGGAGCTGATGAATGCCGGGATCGCCGTCTGGCACTGTGTCCGGAACTTGCAGGCGTCGGGATGCCCGAGGTAAGTGCCGCGACGTACCCATGCCACGCGCCGGGCTTGGGCTGGTTGATTTCAGCGCGCCCAGCAGGTGCGTGCCATGGTCGCCGAAGTAGCCGACATCCAAGAATAAACGTTGGCGTAATCTGCTGCTGCAGATCCAGTGAGAACTGCTGCACGTACGGCGTTTTGTAGTTGATCGGCACCGCCTGGATGCGCCCGGGCGTCGTTGAAAGCGCCGTGAGTGCGCCGCCTGCCGGACTGTCGAAGGACGCCTGGCCCACCGAGTAAGTGGCGACAGCCGGAGGATTGTTGAAGACCGTCGTCTCGTAGTAGCTCACCTCGGCATTGTCAAACGACCAGCCATAGCCGCCGCGAAGCGCGGTCTTGCCGTCGCCGAAGACGTCGAAGGCAAAGCCGAAACGCGGAGCGAAGTTGGTCTTCTGCGCCGAGCCCACCTTGTTGCCCTAGGGCGAGGCCTGGTTGTTGTTGGCGGCCGTTGGGCCGATTGAAGATCATGCCATTGAGGTAGTTGATGCCGGCGTAATCCGCGTTCGGATTGGGCGTCGTCGGCTAGACCGGCGTTGCTGCCGGCCTGGCTGCAGGTGCCGGTGAAACAGATCAGGCCGCTGGCTCGCAATGGTCGGCGCCTTCGACGCAGTGTACTTGTCCGGGTCGAAGTTGCTCAGCAGACCGTTCGCATCCCAGGGCTGGCCGTAGTAGGCATAACGCACGCCCAGGTTCAGCGTGAGGCGCGGCATGATCTTCCAGTTGTCCTGGACGAACGCCTTCGTACAGGCGAATCTTTGATGTCGGTGACCGGATCCTTCGAGAGCTGGCTGAAGCCGCCGTTGGCGTTGCCGGTCAGGAAGTTGGCGAAAGCCTGCGCCTCGTTCGCGCCGGAGTTGTTGTTCATCGGAACATTCGGAAAGCGCTGCAGTCGTTCTGCGAAGGTGAACGAGCCCTGTGTGCCGGTCGTGTTGTTCTCGAGCTTCTGATAGTGGTTGTAGGAGAAGCCGGCGATGAGCGTGTGCGTGTGCAGCGTCTTGGTTACGTCCCCGAAGGCCTGGTGGTTGGTGCCGTGGTCGGTATAGGCAACGCTGCCGCCAGCGTGGTCATGCCGCTCGATGCGATAGAGTCGGAATCAGGCCCACAGTGTTCGGATACGGCAGCGGCGGCTTGATGTCAGGCGACTTGGCGGAAGCCAGGAATCCGGATGGCGTGCTCACGATGTTGCCGTTGGAGAACGCGTAGCCGCGTTCAGCACCATGGTCGGAGTTGAAGACGTAGGTTCCGTGCGCCAGGTGCTGGGTGCCGGGATTGACGACCGTCGTGGTGTTCGCGCCCGCAATATACACCGTAGTGAACTGGCCCTGCGGCAGAACTCTCAGGGAACGTATCGTGCAGATAGCGGTAGAAGACGCTGAGCTTCTGACCGAACTGCTGGTCGATGCGCACCACGGTGTCCAGGTTGTTGAAGATGTTCTTGAAGTTGGTGAAAATCGTAGTGCGGATCGAAGCCTATGCGCAATGTTGTAATGGCACATTCGGGACCGGAATGTTCTGGTAAACGTCCTTCATGTACGCCTGCGCCAGTCGGCGAAAGGTTGCGTCACCTGCGTGCCCGTGCCGTACAGGTGTTCACCTGGGTCGCCGGATTGTTCGTGTAGGCCGTGCAGACCGTTACCGGCGCCGTGGTCCACACGCCGCCGATCTTCTGGCCGGACTGCGTGAAGTCGCCCGTGCGCTCGGATGCCTGCGGCACCAGGGCCGTGGCCTGCGAAAGCGTTTCGACAATGCGCTGCCACTCTTCTGAGACGAAGAAGAAGGTCTTGTTCTTGCCGTTGTAGACCTTGGGAATATAAACCGGGCCGCCGAACGAGAAGCCGAAGACGTTGTAGCGGTACGGCGCGATCTTCGCTGCCGAGGAAAGTCATTGACGTAGCCGTTGGCGTCGAAGTAGTTGTTGCGAAGATACTCGTAAGCGCTGCCGTGAATCGCGTTCGTGCCCGACTTGGTCACCACGTCGATCTGGCCGGAAGCGTTGCGGCCGAACTGCGCGCTGTACTGGCCGCGCAGTGTCTTGAACTCCGCGATTGCGTCCGGACTGGGATAGGTGTAGAGCGTCAGGTTCGCGCCGCGGTCCAGGTTGTCGGCGCCGTCAATCGTCCAGCCGTTCTGACGTGTTGCGGCCGCCATTGACGGAGAACGACACCGTGCTCGAAGCGCCGCTCAGTCCGGCGGGCCGCGCGTCAGGTCATCCGTACGCGCCGCCGAAGACAACACCCGGCTGCAGGTTCATCAGAACTTCGTAGTTGCGCGTGACGCAGCGGCATTTCGTTGATCTGCTCGCTGTTGATGAGACCTTCAGAGGAGGCATTCTCCAAGTCGATTCGCGCCTCGGCTGCGGTGATTGTAACAGTCTCGTTTGTCGCTCCCAGGCCAGCGTCCTGTTCGCAGTGAGGGCGTCATTCGCATGGAGCACGATGCCGGTAACGATCTCGGTCTTAAATCCGTTGGCCGTGATTGCGACCGAATATGTGCCCAATGGCAGCGAGTAGCCGTGTAAAAGCCCGCGGAGTGGTCTTCAGAACGCGAATATCTCTCCGCGATCGGTGTTGGTGAGCTTACTGTCGCGTTGGACATGACGGCGCCGTGGGATCGGTCACCGTTCCACTGATACTTCCAGATACGGCGCTTTGTGCAGCGGCGTTGAAAGTAAACGCCACAACACATACCGCCAGCAGGACAAAACCCTTCGCTAGTCTCTGAAACATTCTGGTCTCATGCCTCCTTGAATTCAGTGCTTCTCGCGATTTGAAATCGCGCACAGATGGCTCAATCTGACCTTCTCAACCAACTCGCCACGGAATCCGCACACGGAAGGGAAAAACCTGGGTAACCTCAACCGATGGCTGCCGGACTCCGACCTGCTTCGAAACTCTGAAAAACGACAGAGCTAAAAACGATACGTCGATCCGGGTCCAGGCAACGCTCGAGGAGTCCTGGAGACCGCCTTGTCGACGAAGCCTCCGCGCGCGCGGCTGTGAGTGCGCCGATTGCGAGGAGACGTGAACAACCGTTCTTGCAAATACGGTTCAGCGGTAAGGCAAAATCAGATCAATGGACAACACAAAACTTCGCTTACAGAAGCGGGGAACTTCCGAAGTAATCCAGTCATATAGATGACTGGATGAGAACATAGCCGGTCCCGCGTCAAATGTCAATCAGAGATTAAAGGCCGCCAAGCTTATGCTGCGGCTGAGAGACTAGAACAACATGCCGTGTGTGCATTCTTTGTTTGCATAGGTTAGGCGCCGGGCGGTTTTCTCTTGTCAGACGGTGGGCAGGTCGCGAGATTATGGCCGAACTCCAGGCGACACTAAGTTTCCGTGTGAGACTACCTTCCTCACAATCACCGCTGCCGGATTGGCTTCCTTGCTTGCAACAGAGTCATGCGACTGATGAGCGTTGCTGTTAAACGCGTTTTCCCCTGCGCATTTGCAAGATCGATTGCGCGCCGTTCCAGACCGATTGATTTGTCGAACTCACCGGCTTCGGCGTAGGCGGCCGCCAGCGTGCCCAACAGCGCCGGGTCGCGCGCGGAGGTCAGTTGCACGGCGTGCTCGGCGAGAGACACAGCTTCAGTTCCATTGCGAAGCACGGCGTCCGGAAAGGTTGCCAGAAACCATGCGGTGTCGTTCAACACCTGGAGACTGTCAGGATCTCTCTTAAGCGCACGCCGCCAGTGTGCCAGCCCTTCCGCGCCCCTGCCTTTCATCACAAGCGCCATTCCCAGATAAGACTGTGCCTCCACCATGTCGGGCGAAATCTGGAGCGCTCGTTCAAAATCCGGAATCGCATCATCCAATTGCCCCATCTCCGCCAAAGCTGCGCCCAGGTCAATGTCCAGCTGAGCTGTTTCGGGACCAAGGTCGAGTGCTCTCTTCAGATGCGGAATCGCGGCGGCTACATTGTCCTTCGACAGCAAGGCATGCCCGAGGTTGTTCTCTGCGCTCGTGTCGGCCGGATCGAACTCGACAGCTTTCGCGAAGCTATCGATCGCCTCATCCAATTTGCCTTGCCGGATCAGTACAACGCCCAGGTTGTTGTAAGCATCTGCGTATTTTGAATCGCTCCCAATCGCTTGACGATAGTGACCCACAGCTTCGTCGAAGCGGTTTTCCGACGCCAGTGCGAAGCCCAGATTGTTGTGTGCTGGCGCATACTCCGGGCTGATGGAAAGCGCATTCTGGAATTCCTCGATAGCTTCGGGAGCGCGGTGTTGTCCCAAGAGCATGATGCCTAAATTGCAGTGCGCTTCGGTATAGGCGGGATTTTCCTCCAGCGCCTGCCGGTAGTGCTCGATGGCGTCATTGGGACGCCCTGAACTGGCCAACGCCATCGCCAAGTTGTTTTCTGCTTCAGGGTAACGGGGCTTGTCGAGGATCGCTTTGCGGTATTCGTCGATGGCTTCCTGTGTTTTGCCGGTTCGCGCGAGGGTCTGGCCAAAACTGTTGTGTGCCCGGGCATCCCTGGGGCTCATCTCCAATGCCTTAGTCCACTCCGGAATCGCTGCGGCGTATTGGCCTTTCTTCGCCAGATCCGCTGCCACATCGAATTGCTTGTAGAAGTCCACCGCCGGCGTATCAATGTGTTTGATGCCGCTGGGCTCCATGTTTACGAATTCGGGGATATTCACTGCGCGATTCGCCGCCGTAGAGTTCTCAATGAGAATCGCGGGTGAGTCGTTGCCATTCGCATCGATGTGCGTGAGAAACATCTGGGTGTATGGGGAGCGGCTCTTCGACGAGAACACCAGCCAGTGGCCATTGGGGCTGAAGCTGTGCCACGAGTTCATCAACGGAGTGTTGCAGGTCATTCGACGGGCCTGCCCGCCCGCCGCCGGAACGATGTATAGCTGCCCGTCGGGGCGCATCAATTGACCGTTGCGGGCCTGCACAAACACAATCCACTTTCCGTCTGGAGAGACCTTCGCAAAACTGTTGCTCATGCCGTTTTCCGAAGCGCCTCGCACCGGCACCGCCTTGCCGCCTTTCCCGTCATTAAAGGAAATGCGGTAAAGGTCATATTGAATCGGAACCTCCTCCGGATCGTTAGCATAGGTGGCCATCTTCCCGTCTGCTGGGTATGGATCCTTCGCCTCAGCTCGCGCGAACACAAGGTATTTGCCGTCTGGACTCCACACGGCGCTGGCCTGAACATAGCGCGGATCGTCCGCGCCCGGCAGAGGTCGCAGTTTCTTTGTGTCGCGGTCGTACCAGGCCAGAATTCCCCGCGTGGGATAGAAGACCTGCAGAAACCGATAGTCCTTGAAGTTGGCCACATAGTAGAACTGCGAGCTCTTGGTACCGGGCGGCCTGATTGTTGTCACTACCTGGCGGCCATCCGGCGACACTTGCGACATAAACCCAACGCGCACTGGACTCCCAGATTCCGTGGGAAATGAAGACCAAGAGATCATGTCCTCATTGCGAATGGTTATCTCCTTCTTCACGGGCACCACTGTGTACAGGCCCTTGTCGTTCTGCGGACCGTCCATATCCAGACCTAGCGTTTTGCCATTGGTTGAAAATGAGTGGCAATTTGCGCATGTGTGCAGACCAGTCATAACTACATGGCTGCTCGCGTCGGCCAAATTGCGCATTCGCCATTCGATCAACGGAACTGCGCCTGCGGCAAGTGGCTTAATGAAACCCTTTTCCGTTTCCGACGGCATGAGAGGCACATCACGGTAGAAAATGGGAGCGCCCACCGGATCCGCGGACACATGGATCTGCATTGCACCGTAAGACAAGGGTTCTCTCTCGTTGTCACCTGCATACCCGCGGATCGTAACTGTCGCGGGACCGGTGCCTGCACGTTTTTTGATCGCGGCCCATGTGGGGACATCGGGCTTCCATGTGTGCGCTGCGGCCTGGTCCGGCGTAAGCTGCGGTAGTTTGTTGGTATCGGAAATGCACCGGCGATCGATCTCGCCAATGCGCATTCGCTCGCCCTTCGTCTCTACACGAATTGCCGCCGAGCGATCCGCGAAGGACACATCAATCTGCCAGCTGTCAACGGTCGAGACTGAGTCGCGCCACAAGAATGTAGGAGCCCTCCATATCCGGCGGAAACACCGACTTGTTCAGTGGATAATCGATCGAAATGCGCTCGGGCTCGTGGTTTCCCCAAGCCCCTGTCATCCTCAACCCAGCCAGCAGCGCGGTCCAGATAGCAAATTGCGTCCAGAACAATCGAGAGAACGTCGAGGTGGAAAACCGCATTGCTATCGAACTCATCGCATCCGGATGAGGCGCAGAAACTCCAGCCTCACTCACGGCCCTCGTACGGAAGTCTTTCAATTGCCATCCATGATCGCGCCTGTGATTTGTGTTCATCTCTACGTCTCGACTCTTATATGGCGGCAAAGTTGAACGCTTCAAGCAGAATTGCGAGGTGATTCAGGACAGCATTCTTGGGTTAGTTCGTCATGGTTAACGTCCAGTGTTCATTTGTCGCACCGGAAACATCTTGCCATTGGTCGACGACGCCCGACGTCCCATTTACTTCCAGATCAAGGCCGCTGTTGACGTTCACAATCCGGTAAGCTCCGCCGCCCACCGAAAACACATTCCAGTGCTCGTTCGTCGCGCTTGAACCGCTATCTTGCCACTGGTTAACCGTTCCCCCGTTCGACTTGCTCGCTCCGCTCACTTCAAGGTCGAGACCGCTGTTGACGTTCACGATCCGGTAGGAGCCGTCGCCGACTGCCATCAGGTTCCAGTGTTCATTGTTGGCACCGGACACGTCCTGATAAGTATCCACAGTGCCGCCGTCAGCTAGACTCGCCGAATTTACTTCCAGATCGAGACCATTCTTCACATTAACGACCTTGTAGATGTCCTGTCCCATTGCGGCACCCCCGGCAATCACGTCAATTCGGTCGGCAGGAACGTTGTAACCTGACGAAGCCGGATTTTTCAGGCCGGTAACGCGCACCTTCAACGTATGAGTTCCCGCACCGAGAGTGGGTGTTGCGAAAAAGGAGACATCATCCACACGTGTGGCTGCATAAGTATCGAAATAGGTTTCAGCGCCGTTATCGACCGAGAACGCTGCGATCCCGCCATTAGCGGCCATTGACGCGAAAACCCGAGCTTGTTGTCCGCTGAACTGGAAGGTGTAGTAGCTGTTGGTGCTGCTGCTCCAGTGGTTATCGTTGTCGTATGCGCCATTTTGACTGGCGTAGTAACCCCAAGTTCCGTTGTAGTTGTACTGGTTCGTTCCCGTGCCGGTCGTGTTGTCGTTGACCGTTGTGGCTGTCGGCGCATACGAGGCGCCCGCAATCACGAATGTGGTGACAGAGCCCGCAGGAACGCTGTAGCCGAGTGATCCGCTCGTGACCGATGTATTGCCCAACGAAGCGAAGCTCTCGGTCGCCGAAGTTTGGTAGACCACGGCGCTGCTTCCAAGGCTCGTGAAATTGGATAGTTGATAGGTTAAACTTCTAGGGCTGGTGCCCCAATTCTGCGTGACGATCACAAGTGTCTGCGTCTGCTGATCAAAAGCCGCTAGGGATTGCTGGTCTCCAATGGCAATGAACTGGAACCCAGGGCGGATGAACTTTGTGTACTGTTCGAACACATAATACGCCTCGTTTACCGTATACGATTCGCCAGTGTAGTCGATGGTCATCAGTTCCGGGTAGTCGGGTTGCCAGATGGTCCACGCGACTGGTCGCGTGAGATAGACGTCGGCCAGAATCTGATTTGAGAGATCCTGTCCCGTGCTATCGCTGCTGCCCCATTCGGACAAGGTCACACGCTTTCCGTAATGTTGGGCCAAGGTCGCGATTGCCACGCTCCCAATGGTGGAGGAATAACCGTGCGTATTGAGCGCAGTGATGTCTCCATCGGTGACGGAATCGTAGTTATAGAATTCATATGCCGTCGTTATGGGGCTGGAATTGAGTACGCCTTCCTGATACTCATCCATTGCAGCAACCTGAGTCACCAATCCTTTGCTCGCCAGCGAACTTTGCACATTCTGGATTATCTCCTCCTGGCCAGAAGAGGTAAATGCGCAACCTTCCTGCTTTGTGTCGCTCGCCGTCCACCAGGTCTGCCCCGACTCATTCAGCGGCTCCACGTGGTGGAATGTGATTCCGAAGTTGGTATTGAACTCTTTGACTACAGTGGTCAGATAATCGGCGAACGTGCCAGACCCTGTGTCGAAGGATCCTGAGGCCAAATTGGCAGCACCGTTCACGCCTCCCTTGGATGTACCGCTGTTGGTCATCCAATATGGAGGAGAGTACGAAACCGCCTCAAACAGATTGGCACCCATAGATTGTGCATTCGTGGCAACCCAGCGCTGGTTCGCATCCACTGTCCAGTTGTAGGCTCCGCTTGAGGGCTCGTAGCCCGGCGTGGCGTGGTAGGTGGGAGTGATACAAGCGTAATGTGTGCCCCCTGTACCGCACAGCGGATCGTCCCCGCCACCGATGTTGTAGCGAAGATAATTCAAGCCCAACCCATTACTAGGACTGAATAATGCTTGCATCAAGTAACCTTGCGTGGTTGTGTCGCTCCAGCCTCCCACCGAGTTCGCAAACCAAGCCAGCGAAGTCCCCCATCCTTCGAAGGTCTGGTTTGCCATGGAAACATCTACATTGACGGTCTGCGATACGGCAAGACCTGTATTGAGCAACAAAGTGAAGAGAACGAGGAATGAGAGCCGTCGCACACCATTTGGCTTCTGAACCGGCACAACTGAAGACTTGACAGCCCAAATTGACAGGTTGGTCCCTTTAGAGCCTACTACGTGCAAGGACATGGCTCTTCTACCAGGCCATAGCGACACTGCATCAGACATGTGGATTCCCCCTTCCGAAGAATCTTGGATCTGGTCATGAAGCTCAGTCGCTTGAAAGTGCGCAAAAAACCCTATCGGTAACGATCACGGACTCACGAACAGGAAATATATTCATTGAATGGAAAACCTGTCAAGAGTATTCGTTTCATTTCAGAATTGGCGGTTAGAGATTCTGTGGATGACTGTCGGGAGCGCACAATTCGGATTGCACTCAGTCGATACAACCCATGACGGCAGGCGAAGGTGATTCCGGCGGTTGCAGAGGCTAGCTGTGAGCGAGCCAATCGCAGCTGCCCACCTTTAACGCGTCACCCACAGGTTATCGAACTGGATGTGATCCCACTCTGTTCCCAGGGCAAACATTCCGTGAGAATGAGTTGAATTCTCAACAGTAGCGAGAGCTTCCTCCGTCGAGCGACGCCGTAATCTGTTTGCCTCGGAATCGCAACTCCAAGCGATGCCATTGGCGTTGATCGATCTTCGAGGAACCCGGATGCCAGGATTACAACTGGCTTCTTGAACTCCGCGGACAAAAGTTCCCATGCGCCGTCGGCTTCAGACGCAGCACATAGCCGCTCGGCCATAGCGCGCTTTCCATCCTGGAAGACGTCGGCGGAATCGATGCGGCCCATGACGGCCGCCGGCGCTTCGGTAAGAAAGCGCACATCGGCAGCAACGGTGTAATCGCGTCCAGTTCGCATCGCCCGCCAGTGTAAATGGATCCGGCAGCGGCACCCCACGGAATCGGCTTCTCGGAGATCACCTGCTCCAGGCATTGCCCGGTGCGGCCGTCGCAGGCATGCACCTCAAAGGCGCCATCCTGGTCGGAGAGATATTTCGGCGTGTGCCCGATTGGCGTCTTTTCAAAGTCATCCGCATAGGGAAGAGGAAATGCCGCCGGCGGCGGAGGCTGCGCCGTTCCTTTGCCCTGCCCGGTAGTCGTGGTCAACGAATAAAGCGAATCGGGATCGAAAGTGTAGTCGAAGGCGCCATTCACCGGCTTCACGTCGGCGACATGCTCGAATGTGCGGGAGTTGTTTGTTTCCCATATGTGAACTTCGGTGGCTGCGAGACCGCCGGTCAGCCGGAAAGGACAGCGTTTGCGGATGTTTTGCGTCGATCGTCTCGAGAATCACGCTCCAGTTCTTTCTGTCGGTGCGAGCGCAGCGCAACATAACTTCCCTTCTCCGGAAGATCTCCTGACGCGGAGTCGAGATATTGCCATCCCGGCTGCGCAAACTGCGTGGTATGCGCCGTAGCCCAAATCGTTCCCTGAACGTCGTAGTGCCCCGACCACGGCGTGTTTGCGTACATCAGGCCGGAATTTGGCGCGGCCAGATTGTCGTAGTAGGAAGTGATCGGGCTCCATATCTCGGTCGATGTCAACGAGCCTTCCAGATAATTCTGGTTGTAGAGATGCGCAAGAATGCGTCCGCCGATGGCCCAGTCGCGGCTGACAAAAGGTCCGCCTCCGCCGTTCGGCTGATCTTCGCTGGACCAGAGCGGCTTGCCTGTCTTGCGCGCAGCATCCGTGGTGGTGATCTTGCCCTTCACCAGCGGATAATGCACGCCGATCACATCAATGTCGGATGGCCAGTTCCGGATCCTTCAGAATCTCGTCGGCGATCGCCCATTGCCCGGCTCCCTCGCCCGGATACTCATCGCAGCAGATAATCTTTGTGGTCGAGATGTTCGGCCTCTAATTGGCGATGAAGCTCCTTGACATAGGCGATGTCGTAGACCTTCTCATTCCAGGCCCCGGCGTAGGCGATATCAAGCCAGTAATCTCGCTTGGCCGTTCGAATAAAATCCACAACATACTCCGCCATCTTCGGCGTGTAGAGAGTGTCCTTGCGCCGGATCGGGACCCACCCAGCCCGGAGCGCCCCACGGAAGGATCTCCAGAATGATATTCGGATTGCGCTTGTGCGCCTCCGCCATCAACCACCACTCGTATCCGCGCGTCGAGTCGTGATCCGCCGGGGTGCGCATGTGGCTTGGTTCAGAGCCGTCCGTCGAGTTGACGTCCGCGCCAATCTCCACCTTGAGATGCTGCAGCGCCGCGCCGTAGTCCGGCTTGAACAGATAATCGAGGATCTGGCTGCGCTGCGGCTCGGGATAATCAATCAGCAACCGCGAAGATGCACCCGCGCTCGCAGCACCAAGGCCGTCAAACATGCGCCCCTTGCTGTGGCCGTCAAGACCACCGCATTGTTGGCTGACCGTGATCCGGCCACCGCTGAAGACAAGCAGCAGAGACAGTCGAGAAGTAGCCTGCAAAAAGGTCTGTAGCGCGTTCGACTTCGATAATGTCGATGCGTTTCCTGATGAGCCGTGTTCAGTTCCTCCTGCTATTTCACGCTTCGAATGCTCGTCTCGATCTCTTCGAGAGTCTTTCCGCTCGTCTCCGGCAAGCGGAAGAAGAGAAACACAGCACCGGCCAGGCAGATGGCCGCGTAGATCCAGAATGTGCCCGCCGCCCCCAGCGCCGCGTTCAAGCAGCGGAAAAGTGTATGTGAGCAGGAAACACGCCGTCCACAGCGCGGTGACGGCGATCGACATCGCGCTGCTGCGGATGCGATTGGGAAAAATCTCCGAAATCACCACCCAGGTCGCCGGCGCCAGCGACATGGCATAACAGGCGATCGCCGCAAGCACCAGCACCAGCATCGGCTTGCCCTGCAGATGCAAGTCGGTAGAGCGCACCGAGAACCGTGTAAATGATCGCTCAGCCCGGAAATACCGGTGAGCAGCAGGAAGCGCCTCCCGTAGCGATCGATGGCTGCGAGCGCAATTAATGTGAACACCACATTGACCGCGCCGGTAATCACGATGTTGAAGAGGATGTCGGAGACCTGGTATCCAGCCGCCGCGAAAATCTCCTGCGCATAATTGAAAATCACATTGATGCCGCACCACTGCTGGAGAACAGCGAGCACAACACCGAGCAGAAGAACCTTGGCCACGCCCGGCGAAGACAGTTCCGCAGCAGGGAGCGCTTCCGCTGAGCCTCGCGTGGATAGTGGCTGAAGTCCTTCATCACCTGTGTTGCGCATAGGCACGCCCACCGAGGCGCTCGAGCACTTCGAAGCGCCTGTTGCATCGCGGCCCTTCGCAGCCAGCCATCGCGGGCTCTCGGGCACCAGCAACGCAGCCACCAGAAAGAGAGTCGAAGGAATCGCGGTAACGGCAAACATCCAGCGCCATCCCCACTGGCCGTTCCACGACACAGAGAATTTCCTGCGCCGATGCGCCCGGCGGCACCGGCCGCGCGATCAGCCAATTCACCACTTGCGCCAGCAGAATTCCAAAGACGATGGCCAACTGGTTCAGCGAGACAAGCCGGCCGCGCAGATGCGCCGGCGAAATCTCCGCAATGTACATCGGCGAGATGCCAGACGCAAGACCGATGGCATAGCCGCCCAAGCATTCTCCACACGACAAAGGCAGCGAAGTGCGGAGCCAGTCCGGTTCCCAACGAGGAAACCGCAAACACCAGCGCAGCCAGCGTCAGCAGCCGTTTTCTTCCAAATCGGTTGCTCAACGCTCCGGACGAGACCGCGCCGATGAGGCAGCCGATCAGCGCGCAACTCATCGCCCAGCCCTCAAGCGCGGGCGAATCGAGATGGAAGTAAACGTTCGTAGAACGGCTTTGCGCCGCCGATCACCACCCAGTCATAGCCGAACAGGAGTCCGCCCAAGTGCGCCTGCGGAAGCAGCCAACCACAGATATGCCGATGCGCGTGATCCGTCGCGGTCCGCGCACTGCTTGGAGGATCGGAATGGGGGTGATCATGATGCAGGTGTCACCTCGAGTCATTGCTGCAATCGCACTTCGCGCTGATGCTCAATCCAGCCGAGCATTCGGCAGCAAATAGATGATTGGGATCTTCGCGCGCACTTGCTCGAATTGGCTGACTGCTTTCGGCGTATCGCCCAAGTCCATCGCTGGCCAAGGCACTCAACAGCAGCGACTCAATACGGTTTCGCTTGTCGAGATCGTCATCGAAGAGAAGCAGATTGGGCAGGGACGTGGCGAAATAGTCGATCTTCGGTTCTGCTTCCATCTGCGTCGCGCAAACTCCGCCAGGCTCGACAAGACCGTCACTGCTGCCTCTTCGTTCCCCAGCGCACGCAACGCCATCGCCTGGAAGTAGGAATGGATGCTCACGGCACGGCAAGGGAGCCGCAGCCGCACTCCAGTAGTCGCTGAGCAGCTCTCGGTTTCTCCAAGTTGCTCATGCTGCCAGTCCCGAAAAATAATCCAAGATCGCGTTCCAGAGTGAGCAGGTGCTTGCCTTCGCCAAGATTTTGCGGGATAATGCCGCGCGGCTTCAAAATGCTCGAGTGCTTCTGCAGATCTTTCCGTCGGCAAGAGCAGCGCTGCCCAGAGCCCGGTGCGCATGCACATATTGCGCAGACACCAGCCCCTCGCCGCCCTCCCATGGGCTGAATCGCCGCGCACTCAAGGCTTCGAAGCGCGGCTTCCACCGCCGCACTGATTCAGAAGTGTGATGTATTCGACGGTCAGATCGTCCCGTGCGGCGCACAAGCCCGCTGATGATCCTCGAGCATACGCAGCCGTTCTTCGGGGCGAAGCCAGGCCGGCGCTCTTCTTTAACTGGTCCCACTCGTACAAAACGCGCGCATCGTTCGGGATTGGCGGCAAATGCCCGCGCGTACATTGTCCGCAGCTTGCGGATTGTGAAGCATATTGAACTCGGCGATCCCCAGGTTTCGCCAGGGAATGGAGAATCCGATCATCCAGTTCAACGACCTGGCGCCAGCAGCGAATCGCCTCTTCATAACGGCGCTTGTCGTAATAGAGATTGCCGAGATAATAGTGCGCGCGCAGCCTGCAAGGGATTCCGCCTAATTGCAGTCTTCGAGCACAATCATCTCTTCAAGCCGCGCAGGGAAGCAATAAAGCGAGAGATGCCGCCTCTGCCTGCGCGGCATATGTCGCTGCGATTGCTCTTCATCGCCAAGCGAAGAGGCAAGCCAGGAGAGCGTGTACCAGAGCATCGGATGCTCGCATCGCGCTTGCTCGACGCAAGCTTGAAGCAGGGCGAATGCGTCGTCGCGAAACCTGCCCAGGCCAGCTCGTAGGTCACATCGAGCAATGTCTGGACGTCGCCCTCAAGTACGCTCGACGAACGCACGGAGGTCCTGCTGCTCCGAGTTAGCAGAAAACGCTCGGCCATCATGCGCAAGTCAAGGCGGATCGAGGGCCAGAGTCTCGCTGAATCAGCTCCTGCGCATCCTCGGTCCGGCCCATGCGGCGCAGCAATGCGGCCTTCAGCGCGAGTGCCTTCAGATTATCAGCGTTGGTCCGCAGGCTCTGCTCCATCTGTTCGAGCGCAAGAGTGAAGATTTCCGCGTCTCGGCGCTGATCGATGCCAGTGCGTAGTATCCAGCGCTCCGCCATGCATAGTTCCACACCGCTTTGTGAAATGCATCGTAGGCTTCAGCGAGTCTTTCCCTGATAGCGGCGCGCCAGGCCGAGATTGTAGAACGGCTCTCCATCGTGCGGGTTTGGATTTCTGGAGTCAGGCGAGCGAACAGCGCGAGCGAAGTGCTCTTCCGCCTTCGCAAACTCACCATTGCGCGAAGGTGCACCAGCCCGATCGCATTGTTCAGTCGCGCATCGTCCGGATCGCGCTTCAGTCCTTCTCGCCAATACGCCTCAGGCGAGCGCGTCGCATGACGATATTGCTCGAGATGCAGGCCGGTCAGATACAGTTCCTCGATGCTTGCGATCTCCTCCGGCGGAAGCGGCTCTGTCGCCGGCTCAGGAAGGCTGCGCTCGACCGAGACTTCCGGCTGCCAGGCGATGATTTCATTGCCTCCTGCATCACAACACTGCCAGCCGAAATTGTTCGGGCCGCGCATCAGCTTCACATCGACCAGCTCGACGAAAGGCTGACCCGGCGCGAGTTCGAGATGCTCGTCGATGACCGAGCTTGCCATCGCGTGTGAGCACGATCCGCACCTTCCGTCGCGACGTCACACAAACTCCAACGCGGACGCTCGCCGCATCGAATTCCAAATTCACCGCAGCTTCCGTATTGGCATTTTTTGCCGGGCCGATTTGCTGGATGGGATACCAGTATTGGCTGAAGGTCTTGGTCTCATACGGCTGCAGCCACGAGAAGTCTGGCTGATTGTCGGTATAAGCCCCGGCCATCAGCTCGATATAGGGTCCATCTTCGTCCGTCAGATTTCGATCCCACGCATACCCGAACTCGGCGTTGCCCCAGGTCCATAGCTTTTTGCCGGGCGCCACAAGATGATTCGAGGTGTGAACCACGCCCGCCTCACGCGCATGATCGTATCCGCCGCAGAAGTCGTACTTCGACTCCGTAACCATATAAGAAGTTGGGACCGGAATGTTTTTGTACCAGGAGATATCGGTGCCCGGACTGTAATCGACACCGTAATAGCTGTCACGCGCAACAGGAAAGGATGTGATAGCGCGCTTGGCATGATCGGCAACGAAGGTTACGTCAGGCGGAAAGAAGGCCTGGTATTGATCGTGAACATGCACCGCGACGTTGGCCCACCAAAGAAACGTCTGCGGCAGGGGAGTACGGTTGTACAGCCTGACCTTGGCCTCGACAAGCGCTTGTCCCGGGCGACAGGCGGATGCCGACCATGCCTTTCATGCGCAGCATGGGATCGTGTTCACTCAGCCACACGGTCCGACTGCCATCGGCATGCTCTTCAATGGCCGAGTGGACAGGCATGATACGTGGATGGACGGTGGTGCTGCGGCCAGTTGAACTCAACGCCTCCCGAGATCCATGGACCCAGCAGCCCGACCAGCGCGGGCTTGATGACGTGCTGCCGGTAGAAGAAGTCGTACTGGTTGGTCTTGTCGAGCCCGGCGTGAATCCGCCCGCCGATCTCAGGGAGAATCATCAGCTGAATGAATTCGTTTTCAAGCGAGATGGCTTGTAGGTTACATTTTCCTTTTCCAGCGCAACGCGATCGGTAAATGGATTCGGATAGACCTTTCCGCTGCTTCCCTGGTAGACCCGCTTCTCAAGAAACATGGGATTGGGGTCGGCATCCTGCACTGGATAGGTGGGAATGACGATCTGCTCTTCCCAGCAGCGAACCGGCTCGGATTGATCCACTTCCTTCATCGGTCTGAACCTCAGTACTGAAAGATCTCTTCGAGAACAGAGGACAGCCCCGATCATCCACTGAAGCTGCGAATGATGGAGACATCCCGTGATCGTTAACGTACACGCCGCATCCCCAGCCTGTCAATAGTGGTCGCACCTTTTCAAACTACTTCCGTTTCACGCGAACGCGTAGTAATCGCCGAGGCAAGCAGAAATCCGGCTTGTCGTTTCAGCGATAGAACAGTTTGGCCAGACGGACCGAGGTACGAGACCGTGACTAACCGACATTCTCGGATCTTCGACAATGAGGCAAACGTGTCGATGGAAACGATCCAAGTGAACTGGGCAACACCTTTCACTGTGCATAACTGGGATTCGCTGCCGAGAATCTCGTAGTCGCATGAGGAACTGCACGCTGCGCCCTCTCTGCACCTAATAGCCCGCCAGCGCACTTCGAGCCGAGAATTTGAACGACGCAGTTCCCCGTCTCTCCGTAATGTCATTAATTGATGTAAGATGTTCAGCCGAAATGCTATAGAATCGAGCTTCAGACAGATCAATATGAAGCCCCCTAGCATTAAAGACATAGCTCAGGCTCTAGACGTCTCGATCGGTACCGTTGACCGCGCGTTACATGGACGACCCGACGTCAGCCCCGCCACACGAGCCCGCGTCTTGAAGAAGGCTGAGAAACTCGGGTACCGACCCAATCTTGCAGCTCGTTCTCTCAAACTTAACCGCCGACTTCGCATTGGTGTTTACTTCCCTCGCGAAATCTCCTCATTCTTTGATCCGTTACGATCGGGTGTTCGCGCAGCGGCGTCTGCTTCGACTGGGGTCAATGTCGAACTCGTTTTCCGGACATTTCCGCGCCTCGATGAGGGTGACGTACAAATGCTAATGGCAAGTCCCGGCGAGAAACTTGATGGCATTCTCGTTGCACCGGGCAATCCCGATCATATTGGTCCTACACTTAGCGTTCTGGCGCGCCGCGGTGTCGCCGTTGTCTGCGTCGCCAGCGATGCCCCAAGGACCGAGCGCCTCGCCTCGGTCACCGCAGATGCGAACGCAAGCGGCGCCATCGCTGCAGAACTCTTTTCCCGCACGATCACTAAAGCAGGCCACCTCGCGACGATCACTGGCGAATTAACAACGCTCGATCATGCCGAGAAACTGCGCGGCTTCGCAGCGAATTTGGCGGTGTTCGCTCCCCATCTCTCGCTCCTCCCGGCAATTGAGTCGCGTGAACAACCAAAAGTAGCGTATCGCCAGGCGAACAATTTGCTTTCTCGCAAGCCCTATCCACTGGGCATCTACATAAGCACAGCCAACAGCATCCCAGTAATTCGAGCTCTTGAAGAGAAGAACCTCCTCGGAGAGGTTCAGGTAATCGCCACGGACCTATTTCGCGAACTCGTTCCCTATATCGAATCCGGGAAGATTCTCGCGACTCTTTACCAACGTCCCTTTGCCCAGGGAAAAGCGGCGCTCGAGCTTCTTCTCCGCTACCTTGAAGTGGCATAGCGCCTGAGCCAGTGACACGACTTGCTCCGCACATTATCTTGCGCAGCAATCTCTCCCTATTCACTGGGTATCTTATTGATGGAGAGGACAAGGCCAGCTCGGAAGAACGGTAGCCCTGTCAGTTTGTGACATCATGAACTGCAGAGTCTATGTTGTCCCTCTCTTTTAACTGCTTAACGATCAGGGCCTCTGCAGCGGCGTCTGATCTGCGCCCAGCCCGGTTGTAAAGAACCGCGAGCCGATAGTGCGCCGGAACAAACTCCGGATCGATCTTCACTGCTTCTTGCATCTCGTGCATTGCCTCTGAATACTTCTTTTCTGCCTCGTAGAGAACGCCAAGCTGATAATGGGGCTCATACCACGCAGGCGACAGAGACTCCGCTCTCCGCATGCAATCTCTCAATCTCATCTAAGCTCTGTCCCTGTTCACCGCCCCGTTCCCAAAGCCCGAGCGCATAGTAGTAATTCGTTGATGCACTATTTGGATACCGCTCCGCGAAATCTCGCAAGCGTCGATCAACCTCATCCGCCAAGTCAGGAGAAACTCTTCGTAGCTCGGCCGAGAAACTGGATTGGCCGCCTGTCCGAGGGATCAAGATCGACAGCCGCGCACAGTACTCGTACTGCTTCGTCGTATTCATTCGCCGCGTAGAGTGCCACTCCCAAACCGACCATCATCTGCGAGGAGTGGGGAAACTTTGAAACTCCGTAGCGAAAGAATTTGATTGAGTCGTCGAGAAATCCTACATACTTTTTATGCTGCAAGAGGAAGGTTGCCAGGTCGAAGATATTCGACTCCGTCGGTTCAAGTTCCGCAGAGCGATGGTACTCTTTTGCTGCATCGACGTAATTTCCACGCCGATCCTCGACTGCTGCGAGCAAGCTATGAAGCTTCGCGGAGTCAGTCCGCACCAGCATTTGCTGGATTTGCCCCTTTGCACTTTCGAGTTCGCCTGCATGCAAGAATGCGAAGGCTAAGTCGTACCCGATTGATTCGTCTGCAGTTAGAAAGTGTTATGCCTTCGAGAGCCAGCGAGCGCTCTGTTGCCATTTCTCTTTCTGCAGGTAATATTCGCCAAGCGAACCAACAATCTGAGTTTTCCCGGGTTCTCGCCTGGCCGCCAATAGCAAAGCCTTTTCCTTTAGGTCAACTTTCGGTGTCGGCGGCGAAGCTTGCGCAAACACAACCCTGGTCCGTTCAGAAGCAGAAGCCAAAGCATCGCCACGAACGCTACGAATTGTCCACACTTGCCACCGTTGCTTTTCAAATTGAGCCAAATATGGCAAGAGTCCATCATCTCAAATGTGACGCAAAGTCCAGTGTCGCTCAGAGTCTCGCACAGCTATAGATCATCAGTCCAGAAAGCAGATCAGTTCGGGCGATCAAAGTGGATCGCCCGAACTGATCTAGGTAATTCTACCAGTAGTACTTGAGAGCAAACTGCAGCACGCGCGCGGTACTGCGAGTGGAGGTGATCTGTCCGAAGTTCGGATTATTGCCCTGGTAATTCAAATTTCCAGGCAGGTTGAAGCTTGGAGTGTTGGTCAAGTTGAATGCTTCAGCGCGAAATTCCGCATGGCTCCCTTCTGTAACCTGAAAGCTCTTGAAGAGAGATAAGTCGAAATCCTTATAACCAGGTCCGTTCACTTGGTCTGGCGGCCCTCCAAGTGGAGTTAGATCGGTCTCTCCGACGCTCGTGACTACGGGAGGATTGGCGAAAGCGGCTGGATTGAAATAACTCGCGAGCGTCTTCTTGTATTTGTTCACGCCTGGAACAACGACAGCATTGGCACTAATACCCGAACCCGTGTTGATATTGCTAGCGATATTGTCTGGCTGGCCGCTGTCAAACGTCAGAATGCCGTTAACGCTCCAGCCACCCAGAATGGTCTGCGCCGCAGTGTTCAAATTGCCTAGGAACTCCTTGCCCCTGCCAACGGGAAGAGCATAGGTTCCGCTGCCAACAAACTGGTTCTTAATGTTGAACGAGGCAAGCCCTTATCATGCGAGATCGGGACGAAGCCCGGAGCCCGATATCCCCCTGCACCACCGTTGCTAAGCGAATCTCCTGCGTCGCTGACAACCTGAGCAAGGGTGTAACCCACCAGAATGTCCAGTCCCCCGGCGGCGCGGTGCGTCCATTTGGTCTGAAGCGAGTTATAGCTGCTATTGCCGGCCGTACCGAAGTAAGGGGATCCCGCGCCCCAATGAGGGAACGGAATAAAATTCTGGGGTGTTGCTCCTGGAGAGGAAACATATCCGGTAAGCGGAATTCCGGGTGGCAATTCCTCGAAGACGTTGTTCTCGCCGGTAGAGGCTTCGAGATGGCGGGCCTGTGAGCCCACATAGCCTGCCTCGACGGAATCGTGCTGCGTCAGTTGATACTGCCCGGTAAGGTTGTAGCCCTGGGTGTATGGAGTCTGATAGTTCAGCTGAATCCCGCGGAATGTCAGGCCACTCGCGCTAATTGTAGACGGATTGAGAGGGGCTCCGGACATTCCCACTTCCAGGGTGCCAGTCGATCCGTTGGGATAGATGACCGGAGTGACCGTCGATATGCCCCCATTCGACGAGTCCGTCAGGCCGATCTCATACTGGAACGGATAGTTGTATCCCAAACTCGGATATCCGCCTCGGTTTTCAAAGGCGCCGTAAAAGATTCCATACCCGCCACGAACCACCAACTTCGAGGTTATCGAATAGGCAAATCCAAGGCGTGGCGAGAAGTTGGTCTTCTGGATGATTCCCAACCCGCTTCCGTACTTGTTTGTGTAGACGAGCGCTATGCCATCTTCAGCGAGTGTGCTGGTAAAGCTGGGAGAAATCGGAGTATCCTTCTGGCTCGCTGGAATAAGGAGTTCTGCGCCGGTGTTGCTGGTGAGAGACGGTTGCACAAAGTTCGCTTGCGCTCCTCCGGCCTCTCCTGTCAGGCCAAAATGTTCCCAGCGCCCTCCCAGGTTCAGGGTGAGTTTCGCTGTAATCGCCCAATCGTCCTGGATATACGTACCGAAGTAGTTGCGGTTCGCGTGTACCGTACCGAAGTTCGAAGCATAAAACTGGTCCATGCCGCCTGACATGTTCACACCGTTCGGAACAGTGGCGTTCTCCGGACTTATCAGTAGTTGCGCCCTTCCGGTCAATCCATCCGCCTGAGTGGGAATCGAAGTGTAATTCCCGTCGAAATAGAAGTTCCCCTTTGAAGCGGGCGGAGCGAGCCAAGGAAAATAGATGTACTGGAACTCCCCTCCAGCTTTGAAGGTGTGCTTCTTGTATACCTTGGTCAGATTCTCCGTCATCTGTTCTGTATCGCTGAAGCGATTGCCTGGAAGCCATCCGGCTCCACCCAGACCGCTGAGTGTCCCTATCCCCAGGTAGGGCAAGCCGCCATTGAGAGGCAATTGTGGAACACCTGTGATTCCGAACTGCGCCGGAATTCCCATGGTGCTGTCACCAGAAGGGTTGCGTGTGTCATGGCCACGCGTGTAACCCAAGCGGGCCTCATTTACCAAAGTCGGTGAAAACATGTGCGTATGCCCCAGGGCGAATCCGCGCACGTTGTAGATCTCGGTCCCGGCGGAGTACCCTCCACCATCGGCTACGCCTTCAAACGGCGGCGGCACGACGCGGACGCTGCTGATGTAGTCATAGTGAAAGAACGCCTGGTCCTGATCGCGGAAATGCTGATCGATTCTCAAATCGGCCGTGTTGGTATTGTTGCTGTCGACTTTGACCGTATTGTAGTTACTCACTACGCCGGAAGTCGTCGGAGCCGGGAAAAGCTTTAGCAGCTTGACAGCATTCGGATCCAAGCGATTTGTGGGAATCTGGTTGTTTGCAAAAGCCTCGCGAACGTAGCCGGTACCAGTCGCTGCCAATCCGGTCACGGGGTCGACTTCGCCCATGGTCACGGAGCGAGTCGTTGCCGGATCGAAGACTTGACCATTTTCGAATGACCGTCCCAGCAGGTCAGTGCGCATGAATGTTCCATTCACACCCATTAGATCCTGGAGGTTTGTAAATCCGCTGCTGCTCTCGGTGGTCGTCGGCACCGTCAGGCCGGAATAAGTTGATCCGTTTAAGATTTTTGTTCCTTCATAGTCGCCAAACCAGAATGTCTTATCCTTCCAGATACGTCCACCCACGGTGGCACCAAACTGGTTTTGCCTAAGTTCGGGCTTCGGGCTTTGGGTTGCATTGGGCGTGAAATAGTTGTTGTAGGCATCCAGTGCGTCGTTGCGGAAAAACTCCCATACCGAACCGTGCAGCTTATTCGTGCCTGATTTCAGTGTCGCGTTCACAATTGCACCGCCTGCGCGGCCAAACTCTGCGGGGAAGTCGCTCGTCATCATCTTGAACTCACCAATGGCGTCCACTGGTGGCTTGATCACATCAGCTTTGCCATCGAGGTAGTCCACACTATTGCTGTTATTGTCGATGCCATCTAACAAATAATCGTTCTGGGCGACTCGGGCGCCGTTGGCTACAAACTGGTTGCTTGCACGCGCTCCCTGCTGCGGTATCGTGACACCCGGTGTTAGAAACACCAACATCGTGTAGTCGCGTCCGTTTAGCGGCAGGTCTTCAATTGTCTTCTCTTCGATCACCTGGCCCACGGAACTGCTTTGCGTCTGCATCAGTTCCGGTGCCTCAGTCACTTCAACGTTTTCGGTTACTAATCCAGGCTGGAGCACTACGTTTACCAAAGCCTGCTGTTGAATATCCAACTTTATATTCTGAGTCGTTGCTTTTTTGAAGTTGGAGGACTCCACCACAACGCTGTATGTGCCAATGCTTAGCGGCGTGAATTCGAATCTTCCGTCCGCTTTGGTCTTCACGCTCAACGTCGCTGACGTTGCCTGATTGATAAGCGTCACTGTAGCCCCAGGAATCACGGCGCCTGTTGTGTCGGTGACTGCCCCCAGAATCGTGCCTGCGTCGACCTGTGCTCTGGATACAATCGAACATAGCGCCAACATGAGCCACACCAGCGACATGCAACTCCACTTCGTGAATCTCGCTGTTCTCATTCCCTGCTCCTCTAGCCTCGCGGCAAACCCTGGCCCAACCCAAAGATCTGATGTTGTTTGACGTGCTTCACGTCTACCGTGTACGACAACGGTATGAATCGAGACAAATATAGTGAGCACAACATTTACTGTCAAGAGTTTTTTCGTGCACGTAACCGGGAACGGCTGAAGTCACCACGCACCGATAGACTTGCCACCTGCAATTAATCGCTTTAGAACTTGTAAATCGCTTATTGAAAGAATAGAACACAGATCGTTTAGTTATAGGACCAAGAGGAGTATTTATGCCCGCTCTCGAAATGCTTTTTCTTGGTTCCTATGGGCGGCGATTTCTGTAAGATTGAAATTGTGAATTTGATCAGTAGGCCAGCGGAGCCATCTTCCCCATCTTCAATTTATCGGAAACCTGCCTCGCATCGTTAACGTTTCCGGTTCTTGGAGTCGTCCTCTCAAACGATCTAGGAATTCAATTTTTTCGATCTACAAACTTCCTTTTGACGCCAATTGGACGTTGAAGTCGCAGGTGAGCCTGGCGCCACTCTTCAACACCTTGGGACAGGATATGCATCACGATGCCCTGGTCTGAGAGATGGGCTCGGAAGTGGACATCGGCGTTGGCATCAATCCGCACTCCCGATCCATCGGAGCCGCGAGCGAATGGCCAGGCTGGTTTCACGCTCGCGGGTTGGTTCGGCCATTTTCTATCTTCCGCGCCTTTGCCGTACCTTCGGTCCGGCTGATGGAATCCCTGGGGAAGATACCCCACTCGGACCACCGCCGCCATTTGACTTGGTCGTATTTGGTGGGAAGGATCGCTCTCATGCCGATCTCGCGCGAATCAAGATGGTTGCCGGTGTAGATATATCCACTCTTTGTCCACAAGCCAGCTGACGCTGCCAGCGAAGTTCTCGTAATGGTCCTTCACGATCAATTCCAGTCCATTGGGGGATTCAGTCGCCGTAACATTACGCCTCGTATATGCAGAACTTGATTGACCGAAAATCGGCGGTTCCGAGTTCTGTCTGGTCCTGTGACCATTTTCGACCCAGTCTTTGTCAACGGAAAAGCACGAGTTTTCTTTACGCGCGCTGGAGAGCGCGTTGTTGGTCTGATCGGGATCGATGGCTGCGCACGTTTGCCTCTCGGCTGATGGTTCCTGCTCTCGAGCAGAACCGGACATCCATTTGCGGTCTGAGACTCGGAAGAGTCCGCACCGAAGATTGAGTTTGTGTTCTCTGCCAGTCCCGAAACGACTCGAAGAGAGCCTCGGGAGTCGCCTCCGTCGCCCAGGCGGTGATCTGCCGGACCTGGCAGCCTGCGCATCGATAGATCCTGTTTTTGTCTTTTTCTTATTAGGATAGTGTTTAGGCTGCCGCGCTTCGCTTGAACTCGCCGGCAGGCATGAAGTCCTTGTTGCGTTTCTCCACGGCCAGCATCCACGCGACCATCTTCCTGGCCACCGCAAGGGTAGCGCGATTGCCGTTGCCTCGCTGCCGTTCTCGTTCGTAAAGCAGCGCCAGTTCGTCGCTGTAACGCGGTGCCAGCCGGGCCGCCTCCACCAGTACTTGCTGGATGTGCTTGTTGCGCTGCTTGGAGATCGGGGTACGCATCACCTTATCTGCCGAACTCTTCTCCGCGCTGCACAGTCCGCAGTAGCTGATGGCCTGCTTGATGTTGTGGAAACGGGAAGTGTCTCCCAGCTCCAGAGCCCAGGTCAGAGCCGTGATCGGCCCAACACCGGGAACGGTCCTTAAGCGTCGAAGCCGGTCGACCAGCAGTGGATCCTGTTCCAGGGAACGAAGCAGAGCTGTCTCTGCAGTAACGGAAGGGTTGGCCACCACTGAGTTAGCGCATGGCTTTGAGGAGATCCTGGAGGACGACGATAAAGGGGATCACTGCAAGAATCACCGGCAACAACGGCACCGCGACTGAGATCGCCAATCCAATAAGAGCTCCCCGGTCTGCAGGGAACGGCCGCAGTTGGGTGACCTTTGCTGAGGCCGTCCCGAAGTCGGCGAGAGAGCTACTTTCTGGCGCAGCAAGGAACTCGCCCTCGTGGCCAACCCGTCGATCAACCCACTTCTCGTGAAACTCGGTGCTCTGGATCTGTCCGAGAACTCCGTAATCGATGATTCCCTGATAGCGCAATTTAGCCAGGCGGGGCACAAAGAACCCCAATGGCCCGAGCGCAACCACGGCGACGATAATCACCAAGGCGATTGCGTCCAGCTTGAAGCTCATCAGTTTTGCCCCGTGCGCGAGAATGTCGTGTCGCCACGACGCACCGACGGCCGTTACCGCTGCAAAGGAAATGGGCATGAAGGCTACCGGGGTGAGACCCAGGAATCCGAGCCCTCCGTTTCCATCCGGATGAGTGGGGACGAGCTTTAAATCTAATTGTGACAGTCGAAACGAATATCGTCCAGAGAAGCCATTTCCAGAGGCTCAGTCCCATTAGAAACTGAAAAATGACAGAACTAATAACCACTGCATACATCCCGCCTCGTGAGATGAATATCTGTGGAACCCCATCGGCCATGGCGTTACGTCCACTTCAGCTCTCATCCCGATGACTGTATGCGCGACCACAAGAACGATGACGATTGCCTCGGGAACAAACGAATCCCGCAGGCGAAGCAGAGTGGCAATAATCGCTTGCATGCGTTTGAGGTCCTCGTCCCCGAGCAAATGTGCGTCGATGATGGTTTGCACAACCATCTGGAAGCGAGATTCCATGATCGTCTGCCCAATCAACAGGACTGGTACAGCGATGAGCAAACGCGAATAAACTCGATAGCTCGTCAACAGTGAGACAAGGCCAAACGGATTAAAGAATGCAGTGAGCAGAACCAGAGGTACCCAGGAAACGGCAACTGCAACGACCACGCGCCTTACGTGGTTCCATTCACCCTCTTTGATGAGCCTAGCTGCGATCTGAGCGCGGTAGAAGGGGCCACCGCGAAAGTGTGTGGGGCCATGCGCTAGACTCGCGCTGCGAGTTGTTCCAGCATCCATCTCGTCCTTACGTGTGGATGCTAGCTGGCAATCTGTGGGAAGAGAACTGTCGGAATTGACAGCGGTTTAGTCGGACGGTGTTCCCAGGAAAAGGACGCACGTTCCAGTCGAATTAGCGCCAACCCGGCAATTACTGTGCGCCGTGAAAGGCGCTGGTCCACAGTGGGTGAGAACCCACCCGGGAACTGGTTTGCTCCACCCGGTAGCAATCGGAGCAGTAGTGGAGGCAACGAAACTGCTGAAGCCTTCGATGTAAAGGGTCGCGTAGGCGACTTGGCGATCATGCAGGCCGTAATGGAAGTGAACGCTGAGCAGGCCCCGAAACCGGTGATGCAGGAGACGACCCGCCAGGAATCTAGGGAAGGCCGCCGCTGATGGGATATCACGAGCGAAACGGTTCCATCAGTCCTGCCGGGGTATTGGCGACGGCATGCATAAAATAGGGGACCAGACGCAACACGGGAAGCCGCAGCGGAGATTTGCAGTTGGAATCAACTGGCAACTCGCGAGAGCCAGGCCGGGCCGTTTGGGATGGCGGAGAGGTCCGTAGTACCGAGGAAGCCGGGTAATGCCGGTGGAGGGAAGGGGCCTCAGTTGGAAGTGAACGCAGCAAGCGACGAAGAAAGGGAGATTGGCGATGAGCCTAGCAACCCTGGAAAGTGGTCAGAAGTTGCAGACGGCGTTACACGCGAAAGCGTGATGCTTCCTCCGAGAGCCGTGTGCGGGAAATCCGCACGCACGGTTCGATAAGCGGGGTGTGGAAACGGGGCATGGCGCAGCTAGTGAGACACCGGCAGACGAAAGGGCCGGAAACAGTTAGGCTGCACCTAAACCACCGCGCCACAT
>CAWBCZ010000002.1:0-81146 GCA_963787435.1 uncultured Acidobacteriaceae bacterium | reverse complement strand
CAAGGTTCTGCGTTAGATAGCCCATGCCGATTGGACCCCAGGGAACGAAGCCGATACCCAACTCCTCACAGGTAGCTAGCAAGCCGTTCTCCTCCGGGTCACGGTTGATAAGCGAATACTCCGTCTGAAGTGCGGCGACCGGCTGAACCGCGTGTGCTTTGCGGATGGTGTTGGGGCTCGCCTCCGAGAGGCCGAAATGCAATACTTTCCCTTCATCGATAAGCTCTTTCACCGCACCCGCAACGTCCTCGATTGGCACATTCGGATCAACGCGATGTTGATAGAAAAGGTCAATGTGGTCCGTCCGGAGGCGCTTGAGGCATCCGTCTACCATCCACTTGATGTGATTGGGTCGGCTGTTTAGACCGCCCTTCTCGGTGAGATCGAAGCCGAACTTCGTCGCAATCTTCACCTCATTACGGAACGGTTCGAGCGCGCCGCCGACGATCGTCTCGCTCGTATACGGGCCGTACACTTCGGCCGTGTCGAAGAATGTCACGCCCTTGCTATGTGCCTCGCGAATGACCTTGATGGCTTCGTCGATAGGGACAGCAGGGCCGTAATTTGTGGCCAGGTTCATGCAGCCAAATCCGAGTTCCGATACTTCCAGCGTTCCAAGTTTTCTCGTGTTCATGTCTTCTCCTACGAATTGCCTCTCCATCTCAACGCTAGGCCGAAAAACCCGTATGGCGGTAGCCCGATCGACTGAAATAATTGCCTATTTAGCCGAGGCAAGTTAAAAAACGCTGCCATGGGCGTGCGTAGGTCTTATCTTAGAGATGTCGAGAAAATGGAATGAAGGCCCATAAATCAGGACAGAGCGACGATCCTCAGGTCGTGCAAGTGCTTCACGAGCTGGCTGATGCAATTAGCAAAGTGATGGGACATGCCTCAGAAGTGTCAACCGCACTTCCGGGACTCACACTCTACCGAAACACTGTTCCGACCGCACCAAATCCTTGCACCTATGTGCCCAGTCTGCTTGTCATTCCGCAGGGAAAGAAGCGTGTCGACCTAGGCAAGCAGAGTTATGTCTTCGGCGAATCAACCTTCCTCCTCACATCAATTGAACTCCCGATCATCAGCCGGGTGTGCGCCGCCAGTGCGGAGAAGCCCTACCTCGCGTTCTTCCTTAAACTTGACATGGGGATGGTCCGCGACGTTCTTCATTCCGAAGAAGTGCACATTCCTCCACCGCCGGTTGGAACACGCGGCATGGTTCTTGGTGAAGCAACGATAGAACTGCTCGCGCCGTGTTCACGGATGGTGCAGATTCTCCATACTCCCCAGGATGTACCGTTCTTTGGCAAGCTGCTCCAGCGAGAAATCATCTATCGCCTTCTGCAGGGGCCACAGGGAGATCGTCTGCGTTCAGTCGCAACGCTGGCTGACCAAAGCTATCGGACTGCGAAGGCCGTCACTTGGCTGCGCGACAACTTCAAAAAGGCGCTGAATGTGGACGAACTCGCATCGATGACAGGCATGAGCAGATCAACTTTGAATCATCACTTCCGTGGTCTCACAGCTATGAGCCCTCTTCAGTTTCAAAAACAGCTCCGGCTCCATGCGGCGCGGCAGAAGATGCTTACGGAGGAGCTAGATGCTGCGAGCGCAGCCTTCGAGGTTGGATACGAGAGTCCAAGCCAGTTCAATCGGGAGTACAAGCGATTTTTCGGGCAGCCGCCGATGCGCGATATAGAGGCATTGCGAACCAGCTTGTAATTGCGAAAAGGCAGAGTTCAACAGCGGTGAGCTGCTATGTGCCGATGAGCGCCAAAAAGCTCTTCTCGATGAGCGCGGAAATGAAATCATCGACCTCCCCAAGACCAACCTAGTGCGCTGATGGGAAGGCCATCAGACTGATGAGTCAGGCAAAATGAGCGAAAGTGCAGAGGTCTACAGGGCAGAGGTCGTGGGTTTGATATGGGTTAGATAACGGTTCCAGATCGTACCTTACAGCGCCAAAAGGAGCCATCCGTGACGCTTGTTTTCTGTAAGTTACTGTCACGGCAGAGGTCGCGGGTTCGAGCCCCGTCGTCCCCGCCATACATTCCAAAAGAGTTACGGGATGATTTGGCGCCAATAAAATCGGCAAAAATGGGTGCAATCTGGGTGCAATTTTGCACCCATTTGCACCCAAAAATGACACGTCTCGATCACCCGGAATGAGTGGCATCAATATATATATATAGATCTAGGCTTGCTGCTTTGCGGCGGCAGCTTGCGGGTACACAGTTCCGTCGCCGCCCAGCCAGAATTTTAGCCCATTCGCTCATGCCTATCAGATCTCCAATGAAAGCATGAGGGAGCTGAGACTCTTCCCGTGCGCGTCGAGACGCAAGGAGCGGGTGACGCTATCTGTTGGCCGGCGCTGCAACACGAAATTGAGTCCGCAAAGATTCGGGACGCAATATCGTGTGACCGGCCTCGTGATGTGTTCGCGAAATAGTTCGCTCACACGCTCCTCCGTCACGCGCTCAATCAACGTCGCGTAGTCCTCATCGCGATATGCGAACACGGAAATGTTGACCAGGTTGCCCTTATCGCCAGCGCGCGTGTGGGCAATGGTTCGCAGCTTCATCCTGCCACCTCCATCGAGATGATTGGGTTGACGAGTTCACGCGCGATGAGGGCCGGCACGATAGCGATGTTCTCCCGCACCCCGAATGTGACTCCCGCACCTGCGGCAGGCCCGTTGAGGTAGAGGCTCTCCACTTCACGTGTCAGGCGCTTCGCATCCCTCTCGTGCGTGAATCGTGCCGCAGCTCGCAGCCGCACTTCGTAGGGTGCGGGGCAATCCGGCGGCGTGCCGTGCATTGAGCTCAGGCCGATCAGGTCGATCCTTAGATCCTCCGCACCAATCTGCGCAATGCGCTTTTCGAGGATCTGCCGTGCTAACTCGGCTCGCTCCAGCGCGCCCGGTCCGGCATATGAGATCTGACCTTCAGCGATCAATCCGTCATCGATTCCAATGGAGACTTTGCAATCCTGTGGACGCGGTTTCCCCTTTGCACCGGACACACGCATTGCGCCAGGTGTCTCCTGTTCGAAGCGGATCTCTGTGAAGTCCGCAATCACGTCGGGCGTTATGTACGAGGACGGGTTCAGAACCTCGTATAGAATCTGCTCGCGGCAGGTCTGCAGAGTGATGAGGCCGCCTGATCCCTCAACCTTGGTCAGGAGCGCGGAGCCGTCTTCGCTCACTTCTGCCAGCGGGAACCCAAGCCGATCCAGATCCGGTACATCTTTATATCCTGGATCCGCAAAGTAACCGCCTGTAAGTTGCCCGGCGCATTCCAACAGGTGGCCCACAGCGGTGCCCTGGCCCATCAAGTCCCACGATTCCTTCTTCCATCCAAACGCGTGTATGAGTGCCCCCAAAAACAGCGAGGGGTCAGCCACTCTTCCTGTCAGAACAACATCTGCACCGCGAGCCAGCGCCTCAGCCAGGGCGTCAGCGCCCAAATATGAATTCGCCGAAATGATCGTCGTGTCAGCCGGAAGCGGCTGATCGTCGAAAGGCATGAAGGCATCTTTGAGGTGCAGAACGTCATCGCCCTCGATACATGCGACCCGTAAACCGTGAAGACCCAAGCTTCGAGCGATCTTGATTGTCTCGCGCGCGGCCGCACGCGGATTGGCTGCGCCCATGTTGCTGATCACACGCACGCCATTTCGGCGGCATGCCGGCAAAACAGCATGCATGCGTTCGCTGAGAAGCGGATCGAAGCCAGCGTCAGGATCTTCGCGCTTGCGCAGTTGACTCAGCGCGATTGTTCTCTCCGCCAGGCACTCGAAGACAAGGAAGTCGAGATGTCCTTTTTCGGCGAGTTCTACCGCAGGCTCGATGCGATCTCCGGAGAAACCTGCTCCCGCGCCGATTCTGATCTTCTTCATCTGCAATCTCCTGAACAAGCCCTCTTTACCAGCTTCGTCGGAAGTATGAAAACGTTGGCGCTTTGCGTGTGGCATCGATATTGCGACGCTACAGCGGTATGACGTGAAACAAGACGGCCGCAATCGTCATTACGACAGACGCTCCCAGAAGGAATGGGCCGGCGGATCGTTGATGTGTGCTCAACTCGATTTCGCTCAGACCGGTCACAAGAAACGTCGCCGGCGTGAGCGGACTTACGGGGAAGCCGGTGGTCATCTGCCCAAGTAGCGCTGCTTCAGCGACGCTCGCCGCAGGCAGTCCAAAGCCCTGAACGGCGACGGCGAGCACAGGGAGAATTCCGAAATAGAAAGAGTCTGGATCGAACAGCAGACTTAACGGCATGGCGATCAGGCCGAGCACAACGGGAATGTGTGGCGCGAATCCTGGCGGTATGTGCGCGATTGAGGCTTTCGCCATGGCGGTGAGCATGCCGCTGCCTTTCAGTATTCCCGTGAACACGCCGGCCGAGCAGAGGATGGCACACATAGACAGCGCTGCTTTTGCGTGACGATCAATGGCCGCGCTTTGTTCGCGCACTGTTTTGAAGTTGAGCAGCAGAGCCAGCGCCGTGCCCAGCATGAACGCTATTGCCGGGTCAACCTTGCCGCTGATCACAAGGCCGAGAACTGCCGCGGCGAGAATTAAATTGCAGGCGATGCGAACACGCGAACGCGAAGAAGTAATCGTCGCAATTGCGCTCGACGGCATGGGCTTTGAATTCGTTTGGCGGATGCGCCTGCTTTCTTTGCGTCCGAGATATACGGCGACAGCGAAAACATAAACCAGGCCAACAATCTGAACAGGAATGAGAGGCTTGAACAAAGCTATAGGGGTGGTATGGAGCGCGCTGGCAGCGCGAATTGTGGGTCCCGTCCATGGCAGAAAGTTCACGCCTGCGGCCAGCGATACCGCGCATGCCAGGATTCTGCGATCCATTCCGAGTTCTTGATACAGCGGCAGCAGGGTGGGAATGGCGACCAGAAATACAACTGCGCCGGAGCCGTCGAGGTGGAGCAGCAGTGCAAGCAGAGCAGTGCCCGGAACGATGAGCACGGGGTTTTTGCCGATGCCGCGAAGAAGGATTCTGACGAATGGCTCAATTGTGCCCGCATCGGTCAAAACACCGAAAAACAGGATGGCGAACAGGAACATAGCCACCACGGGCGCGATCGATACCAGTCCGGAGAGCGCAAATCGGGAGGTGTTCAACCCGAAGCCTGCCGCCAAGCAGGCGGTTACCGGGAACAAGAAGAGTGCAACCAACGGCGACACGCGGCGGCTGGCGATCGCCACGATCATGCCGAGGATAGTGATCAGACCCCAAATGGCAAGCATGCTCAGCAACCGTTGATGCAGCCCTTTCGCGAATAGTGCGAGTATAGAGAGCTGCGTCTCAATATGTACATTGCATAAATCAGAAGCCTATAATCTGGATTTCCGATGATTCACGAGCTGCGTCACATTCGTGCTTTCCTCAAAATTGCGGAGACGCGCAACTTCACACGCGCTGCCAACGACCTGCATGTGTCGCAGTCGGCGTTGACGGTCCAGGTGCAACAACTCGAGGAGAGCCTGGGCGTGCGTCTTTTCGACAGAAACAAGCGTGGCGTGACTCTCACCGCCGCCGGCAAGGATGTGTTCGGCCCGCTGCAACGATTACTCAATGATGCGCAGAACATCGTTGAACATGCACGCGACCTGAGTTCCGCCTCCACCGGCTTTGTATCCATCGCTGCTCTTCCCACGGTGTGCGCGGGACCGCTTCCGGAGCTGGTACGAAGTTTCCTCGAGAGCTATCCAGGCATCCGCGTGCAAATCTCCGACGTGATCGCGGAACGCGTGCGTGAAGCTGTGCTCAAGCGAGAGGTTGACTTCGGAATTGGGAGTCTCCACGGGCGCGATGCGGAACTCTATGCGACTCCTCTGTTTCAGGATCGTCTGGTTGTCTTTACGCCCCCGGGGCACCCGCTTGCGGAGAAGCACAGCGTCACACTTCGCGAGGCTTCAGCTCACGGATTGATTTTGCCGGGGCGGGCGAGCAGCGTGAGAGAGGCAGTTGAGGCCATCGCGCATCGCGAGCGGCTGCTCCTCGACATTCGCCACGAGACAAATTTCATGCCAACGGCTCTGGCGTTCGTTCGCGCCAATCTGGGAATAGCGATTCTGCCGGAGACGGCAGCCGGCACCGACACTTCTGACATCATGATAGTTCCATTCAACAACCGCTATGCGAACCGCCAGATTGAGTTGCTGCAGAGAAGAGATGCAACCCTGTCACCTGCCTCTGAGAGCCTGGTGCGCCATCTTCTGCACAAACTTCGTGTTAGAAAGCGTGAAGGCCAAGGCGCATCGTCCGTGCACCCAAGCAAGAAAAACAGGTGATCGGCAAATCCGATTGTTCCGTTCGAATCAATGAATTGTACTCATGCATCCGGGCACTGTTATAGTCGCCTGCATCGCAAAAGGCAGTGGGTTCCGGAGGCTGTAAATGGATGGTTTGAAGAAGTTCGCGGTGGCGGCAATCGCTTTACTGGCTGTGTCCCCCTTGTTTTCACAGCCCGGCGTAGTCGGCATCGATTCAGGCAAGTTGCAGGGCGTTACGCAGGGACCTGTCGAATCATTCAAGGGTGTGCCGTTTGCCGCGCCTCCGGTCGGTGAACTTCGCTGGCGCGCTCCGCAGCCTGCGCAGCCTTGGTCCGATGTGCGGCAGGCCAACGCCTACTCCGCAGATTGCATGCAGGTGCCGTTCCCAAGCGACGCTGCTCCGCTCGGCACCAAGCCGGCAGAAGATTGCCTCTATCTCAACGTGTGGCGTCCCGCCGGAACCAGGGCGGACGCGAAGCTGCCGGTCATGTTCTGGATCTACGGTGGTGGCTTCGTCAATGGAGGCAGCTCCCCCGAGGTGTATTCCGGCAGCAAGTTCGCCGAAAAGGGCGTGGTCTTTGTCAGCGCCAACTATAGACTGGGCCGCTTCGGCTTCTTCGCGTTTCCTGAGCTCACAAAGGAGAACGCCGACGGAATGGTCGGCAACTACGGCTTCATGGACCAGATCGCCGCGTTGAAATGGGTTCAGAAGAACATCAGCGCGTTCGGCGGCGACCCTGCCAACGTGACCGTATTTGGCGAGTCAGCAGGGGGATTCTCAGTGAGCATGTTGCTCACGTCGCCTCTGTCGCAGGGCTTGTTCTCGAAAGCGATCATTGAGTCCGGCGGCGGCCGCACCAACCTTGGCGGACAGCGTTACCTCAACACTGCCCTGCCGAACGGGCCTCCCTCGGCTGAATCGGTGGGCATCGAACTTGCACGCAGCCTGGGAGTGGACGGAACCGATAGGGACGCCCTGGAAAAGTTACGGCGTCTACCCGCCGAAACGGTGCTCGGCAATCTCAACATGGCAACCATGAATCAGCCTGGATATGCAGGGCCCTTTATCGACGGCCACGTGGTCCTTTCCGATCCGCAATCCGTCTACCTGTCCGGCGCCGGCTGGCATGTTCCACTCATGATTGGGACCAACAGCATGGATATCGGCTTCGGATTTGCACGTAATAAGGAAGAGCTATTCGCGCCATTCGGTGCTGATCGAGAGCAAGCGATCGCGGCCTACGATCCGACGGGAAAGGGTGACTTGCGCACCGTGCAGTACCAAGTCTCCATGGATCGATTCATGGTCGAGCCCGCTCGTTTCGTTGCGAGCCTATTCGCTTCGCAAGGCCTCCCTGCCTACGTGTACAGGTTTTCCTATGTCGCAAAGTCCATGCGTAGCAAATGGCCGGGCGCGCCCCATGCCACCGAGATACCTTTTGTCTTCGATACCGTCCAGGCTAAGTATGGAAGCGAGCTCGCGCCCGAGGATGAAAAGATCGCGCAGGCCATGCTGAATTACTGGGTGTCCTTCGCCAAGACCGGCGATCCGAGCTCGGGCAACACACCGGCGTGGCCACGGTACTCGCCAGCGACCGACATGCTAATGGATTTTACCGAAAACGGTCCCGTAGCCGAGAAAGATCCAATGAAAGCGAGGCTTGATGTTACGGCTGCATACGTAACAAGCTCAGCTCCTGCGCCTGCGCCAAAGCTTCCGGCCCGTCCATAAGTGGGTGGCAAAGACAGATGCGATTCTTCTGAACGGCTGCGCGAAAGCGCAGCCGTATCAGCGACACGCTATCTACCCGCCGGTCCTAAATAAAGCGATTTATTTGCTATTGCTGGAGCAGCGGGGGAGTCGGTATAGTCGAGAGTTCCGCGGACCTTGGCAACAACCGGCGCGCGAACTTCCTGAGAGGCAATTCCAATGAGGTACTCAAAGATCGGGACCGTCGTGCTGGTAGCATGTTCGATTGCGGCACAAGCACAATCTGCATCATCGAACCGCTGCGCCGGCCTGAAGAGCGCAACGCTCACCGGAGTTGAGATCACGACTTCCGAGCTGGTTCCGGCGGGGAAAACCATTGCGCCCGCCTATCCGGGGGCATCGGTCGTCGGACCCCTTCCCGCGCATTGCCGCATTGACGGCATGATCAACCGCCGCAAGGGAGTTGATGGCGTGGAGTTTGGCATCGGGTTTTCAGTAGCTCTTCCGGAACCAGATGCCTGGAACGGCGACTTCATGATGCAGGGCGGCGGAGGCGGCAATGGTATAGTGGCGTACCCGACCGGGGCAAGCTACACAGGAGACAAGCCGGCGCTCTCTCGCGGCTTCGCTGTGGCAAGCACGGACTCTGGACACAAGGCGAAGACCGGCGGTTTCGATTTCACTTTCATGCGCGACCAGCAGGCTTATCTGGATTTTGCGTATATGGCAAACGCCGAGGTTGCGGGAGTTGCCAAGCAAATCATCGACCGCTATTACGCGAAGCCTGCGGCCTACTCCTATTTTGTCGGATGCTCCACAGGCGGGCGAGAGGGCATGATCCTGTCGCAGCGCTTTCCGACCGTGTTCAACGGGATTGTGTCGGGCGATCCGGCGATGCGCACAGGCCTGTCGAACCTCGCGATTGCACAGTGGATTCCTGTGGCCTACAACCAGGCATCTCCGAAGGACGCGTCCGGCAAGCCCGAGATCGACAAGTTTCTGACTGAGACGGATCGCAAGGTCTTTATGGACGGCCTGATGAAGCAGTGCGATGCGCGCGATGGTGTGGCGGACGGTATGATCTTCGATCCAATGGGTGCGACTTCGATCCTGGGGTGCTCGCATGCAAATCTGGGCAGGCCGACACGTGCATCGCGCCGGAAAAAATTGCGGCGATCAAGAAGGCGTTTGCAGGGCCGAGGAATGCTTACGGAACGCAGGTCTATCCTGGCTTTCTTTACGATGCGGGGATTGCATCGAATACCGGCATACCGGGTTTGCTGGCGCTGAGCAAGAATGGCCTGTTCGGCCCGTACACTACCGCAACCGACCTCGACGTCGATGCCGCGGCGCTGCACGCATCTGATCCTCTGGTTGAGCCTGCATCGACGAACTTGTCTACGTTCTCGCTCAACGGCGGTAAGCTGATCTTCTTCCATGGTGACAGTGATCCGTGGTTTTCGCCGCTCGACACGCTCGGATATTACAAATCGCTGGCCGCAACGAACGGCGGAGCCGACAAGGTGGCCGAGTGGAGCCGGATGTTCCTTGTGCCGGGAATGGCTCACTGCGGCGGCGGCCCCTCTCTGGATCACTTTGACATGCTGAGCGCATTGGTTGGATGGGTCGAGAAGGGCGTCGCGCCGGAGTCGGTGATTGCCACCGGGCCCGCGTTCCCGGGCCGCAGCCGCCCGCTGTGCGCCTATCCCAAACACGCACAGTACACCGGGAGCGGAGACACACAGGACGCGCGAAACTTCCAATGCCGGTGAAGACCTACAACTCCCGCGAGAGGTCTGCATACATGGTTCATCGTTCCATTCGGACGGGCAGTGTTCACTGGGTAGGGAAGACTAACGACATTACCGCGGCCGGCGCATTCTGCTTGGCCGGCGTGATTGCCTGGGTATAGACATCCAGAGTTGATCGGATCGTCGAGTGTCGGAGCAGCTCCTGCATCACCTTGAATTCGGTGCCAACGCTTCTCAAGAGCGTTGAGTAGGTGTGGCGGAAGGTATGCCAGCCAAATCGCGTTTCAATCCCAAGTTCCCGAGCTGCCGGTCTCAGATACTTGTGCAGAATGGTTTGTCCCCAGTACGGTTGCTTTCCATGGCTATGCCGGCTCGCAAAAACCCAATCTTCCGGCTGGCAATAAATGGATTGCTCTTTCCATCTGACCAGTGCTTCGCAGACCAGGGGATGGATCGGCACAGGCTTCTGAGAAGATTCCGTTTTGCACGGCCCAACAAAACCATGCACGATGGATCGCGCCGCGTTCATCGTTCCCGCTGAAAGATTGATATCGCCCCACTTCAGAGCGAACAGTTCGCTTTGCCGAATGCCAGTTGATGCCGCAATAAAGACCAACGTTCTCTCGCGAAGCTCTAACCCTTCCAAGAGGGTTCTGATTTCGGCAGCAGTAAGAACTGCGGGCGGCGACCGCCGTTTAGCACTCTGACGGACGAGTCTGATTGGATTTCCGTCAAAGAACTCGTACCGAACAAGCGTGATTGAAGAGCACCGACATGACATTGCGGATTTTGGCGCAGGTACTCCTCGCGATGGGAAGGCTTCGAAGCCAGGATTCGACCTCAATGGTCCTGATACTCAAAAGGTGTTCACTCCATTTCGGAATGATCCATCGTTTCAAATAGACCTTGTAGATTGTCTTGGTTGAATAGCTCCGCCAGGTGTTCGCGAGACTCAATTCACATTGTTCAAAATGACTGCACAGCTGGGCGATGGTCATCGAGACAGATTTCGATTTCGCCATTCGTGCATGCGAGTCTGGTACTAAGAGATTTGCTGCTTTCCGCGCAGTCTCCAAGTCAGGGATCTGTTCAACGGTTCCGATTTGCCGCCGTCGATAGATCTTCTTTCCATCGGCTGTATCTTCCCGCCAGCGAAACTGCCAAATATCCGAATGCATCTTGCGAGTTCTTCGTATTACGCTCCCATTTTGCATGATGACCTCCGCCCGCGTCTGCAGGAGGATATATCTTCTCTGAAGTACGAAGAGAAGGGAATTGAGCGTCAGGCCTTGATTAGGTTGCTGCTTTGCGGGGCGGTGTTGTTGTCGCGCGGCAAAGAGGGTACCTTGAACGACTCCTAAGTAGACAGAAGCTGTTATTGCCTTGAGGCACGGGATCGGCCGGATCGCTTAGGGATTGCGCTTTTCGGCAACCTCGGAACAGCCTGAACGCCCGCCCAAAGTGTGGCGATCGTTTGCTCGACCACGAGAGCCTGGTCAGGCAAGTCAGGCACAACCCCTTGGATGACCATGAGCGTGGCGAGGCCAAAGATCGTAAACCACCAGGTGTGAGCTACCACCATGTCATCCCTATTTGGCAGCCCCTCATCCTTGGCAACATCGAAGAAGAGCTGCACGAAACGTCCGAACAATGGCGCGCCAATGTCGTTGATATATTGTCCAGCGCGGACACCGTCTCGATTCTCAGGCCCGAAGAAGACGTTACGGAACTGTTGTGGATGGGCAACACAGAATTGAATCAGGCCGCGTGAAGTCGCAAAAAGACGCTCTTTCGGTGAAAGATGTTTAGCGGCAATCGCGTCGAAGTTCTGAACCATCAGTTCGATCGTCTCGCGGCTCAGCTCGGCAAGAATATGCCATTTGTCGGGGAAATGCTGATAGATCACGGCGTGCGTATAGCCGATCTCTTTAGCGATCTCGCGAAGCGTCACGGCCTCGTAACCGCGATCGGCAAACATTTTGCTGGCAGCCGCAAGGATTTCGCCCCGCAACCTCTCCTTGCGCTCTAGCCGGCGACTCGGTGATGTCGATGTCACTTCAATAGCTTAGCTCCTTTTGGCGAATTGTACGACCAATTGTTAATTTATAACCATGGGTTGCAAACCAGCGATTAATTTGCAACCAATGGTTATAACAAGCCTCTAATGGTCAGGTCGCTCATTTGGATGGGCGGCCAAATACGAGGCAAAAGGAGAAAACGAAAATGTATCTAGTCATGGGCATTACTGGAAAAGTCGGCGGCGCCACCGCGCGGCACCTGCTGAAGGAAGGCAAACAGGTGCGAGCACTTGTGCGCAACCGCGAGAAAGCAGCGAAGTGGGCAGACCAGGGCGTGGAGTTGGTGGATGGAGACTGGAACGATGCGACAGCCATAGCAGCGGCGCTCAAAAGTGTTGAGGGCGCGTTTGTTATGTTGCCAGTTGTATGGGCACCCTCGCCTGATTTCAGAGAAGCAAAGGGCGTGATTGCGAACTATCTCGAGGCGCTGACCAAGGTAGTGCCCCCGCGGGTGGTAGCGCTCTCGTCGATGGGCGCGAATAGAACAAGCGGGGTGGGGATCATCACGGCCTTATCACTTTTGGAGCAAGGTCTTCGCGGTCTGCCATCTCCGGTTGCATTTGTACGCGCAGGCGGCTTTTTCGAAAACTTTCTTTTCGGCCTGCAGGCCGCACAGGGCGGAACTCTACCGGTCTTCTACAATCCCACAAACCGGAAATCGACAATGGTCGCGTCAGACGACATCGGCGCAGAAGTGGCAACGCTTCTGACCGGGCCGGCGTGGTCAGGGCATCGCGTCATCGAACTGGGTTCGATGGTAAGCGCGGATGAAGTGGCCGAACAATTGGGTGAAGTCCTGAATCTCGACGTAAAAGCCTTTGCAATCCCCCGTGCAGGGTGGGCGGAAGCGTTCGAGCAGTTCGGCATTCCGAAGGGCCACACTGGACCTGCCGAAGAAATGTTTGACGGCATTAACGCGGGATGGATGTGCCTCTCGGGTACGGAGCACGTAGCGGGTACGACGCCTGCACGCGATGTGTTTGCGGCTGTACAGAACGCCGTCAAGGCGTAGGTCCCGGGCAAGCAGCATCAGCGCACTGGGGGGCGGGGGCAGCCATCCGTGGCCAGGCGGCTTCGTGTTCGACCGGCTGTTCCTGCCTTTGCTGCTCAGCCGTGACGACTTATTGCAGAACGATTTAAGCCATTTCAACCGCGAGAAGAGGACCGCTTTAAAAATGAAAACTGAACACATAATCGATAAACCCGCGCGGACAAGTCGAGCAACTCAAATAGTCGCAATGGTAATAACCGGTCTTGTCGCTTTCATCTGGATGTACTTCGGAAGGTTATATCTAATTCACGATCCCGGCGAATGGAGGATCGCCAATCAGCAGCTCGGATACCCGCTCTATATCATCCCTCTGATTGGCGTGACCCACATCCTTGGCGGCGTGGGCCTTCTGATTCCCAATGTGCCTCGATTGACTGAGTGGGTTTATGCCGGAATTGCGATCGATCTTCTACTCGCGTTCTATTCACAAATGAATGGCGGTGGCAGTACCTGGGATAGATTTGATCCGATTCTTGTCATGGCGGTCGCCTTTGCTTCCTATGGATTAAGACGAAGCATGCGCACAAACAGGTGGTCGATATGAAGAACACGCTCGGCGGGCAGTTTTACTTTTTCAAGGCACGTCGCGGCTGCACAACGAGGACCCGGCAGAAGCCTAAACGTACAAGTCGCCCTCGCTCCAGTTCTGGGCTGCGAAAGGACAAATGGCGAGAACAGGGGAGATGCACGTTTCCAGTGTGAAACTGCCTGGAAACTCGAGTTGGCGATTTACTGCTAGATCGAAGTTCAGGCGTTCTCTTTGGAGGGCGAAGATTCCAAATCCGGTATACCGGGCTTGGCCTTTGGCCGCCCTTCTTGCTTTTTGCTTTAGTCGTCGAAGCTTTCCTGATGATTTCCGCCCTTCATTCCTCCGGACTATGAGGTTAATCGGTCAATCACAATCGTGTTTGCGATTGCCCCTTCCATATCAGCTGACTGGCAGCCGGTTTTACGGCCAGATGAGCTTCCGAACGGAGCTTTGCTTTACGGGCATAGTAAGCGATGACAAAAGTATGCCGAGATTCGATCGCTTCCTTGTGTTGACCGAAAGCCAGTTTAATCTGCAGAACGTCATCGATCCCCAGTCGGGGCTGGCTTTGTTGATGAAGAGAGAATGCATCCCATCCGCGGTCTGGGGAAAGTCAATATGCACTCGTCATTAGATGAATGGATAACAATCCCGAGATCCTTGGGATAAAGAATCTCTGCTCGCCTTGCCTCCGGCACACGAACTTCCGCATCCCCATCAATTCGCCAGACCGCAAGAAAGGAGCGTTTCGGCGATCGTATGCCGAGAGCGATGGGCTTCATGGCGTTTGTGACATCGGGCATGCCCAGTGGATAAAACGGCACAGCATCCGGAATGTGCTCGCGGATGATCTCCTTATAGACGCGGATGCCCTCTTTTACCTGAGCCGCTGCCGGCGCATCGAGACGGGCCAGATGCCCGCTCTGATGGATGCGCAGAAGCATTGCGGTCACCATGTTGAAGCTGGCTTGGTCAGCATCGGCACCCTGACGAGGATAGGACCAAAGCGCCAGCTGGGAGGGGGCTACTCCTGCAGAGGCACCCGTCGCGATCGCTGGAAGGCGAAGATACTCCTCCTGGTCGGTGCAGGACTGAAGCTGTGTGTGCGAGAGCATGCCGTAATCCATACGGCCGCCCCCGCTGCCGCAGTTTTCGATGACGAGTTCGGGGTAGCGATCAAGAAGACCATCGAGCCAGTTGAGAACGGCGCGGTTATGTTCGAGCAGCCCCTGGCCCAGGCTATCGGCGTTCTGCGCAGTGCCTTCGAGCGTATCGGTGTTGTAGTCCATCTTGATGTAGCCGACACCATATTCTTTGACCAGACGTTCGACGACGGCATCGAGATAGCTCCGCACTTCGGGATTGCGGAAATCCAGTAGGAGACGCGAGTTCTTCACTACGCGCTGACCATGCCGCAGGAAGAACCAGCTATCAGGCTTCTCCGCAAGCGTAGAGTGTTTTCCCGCCACCTCCGGCTCGAGCCAAAGACCCGGAACCATTCCCTTTTCGCGAATCCGATCAAGGACGAAACGGATGCCGCGCGGCCACCGCGTCTTCGATGGCCGCCAAGCCCCGACTGTCGACGACCAGTCCTCGTTTCGCTCCGCGTACCAGCCGGCATCGATCACGAAGTACTCGCATCCGGCTTCAGCGGCAGCATCGATGAGAGGAAGCTCTTTCTCTTCGGTCGGATCGCCCCAGAGGCAATTCATGTAGTCGTTGAAAATGACCGGGCAGGCGATATGCTGTGCGGGCCGCTTCCGAACGCAAATCTGCTCTCGGTAACTCGTCAGCGCCTGCACCGCCTCCTGAAATCCGCCGCGAACGCAGCCGATCGCGACAGGCACCGTGGAGTAGGTCTTGCCGGGCGCCAGATTCTTCCATGCCTGGGAGTGGAGCTGATCTGGTCCGCCGAGATAGGCATAAACGTCGGAGGCTCGGATGCCTCTCTCCCCGAGGTTTGAGACTTCCCAATACCATGAGCCGTTATGTTCGATCTGCCAAAACCATGCGACGCCGAGTCTAGTGTTCTCGACGACTGCCATCGGAAGATATTTTTCCGTGGACCAGCTTCCGACACTCGCGGCTGATGCTTGGGACCAACTTGTGCGCATGTTCTCGACGAATCCTAGCTCCGATGGGCGAAAGCTGTGCCACTGGCCTTCGGCCATCCAACTGTTGTAAGCGAGCCAGATTTTCAGTTCGCGATCATAGTGGACTGGATCAGCCAGAGCGTGGAGCATAGCCGAACTGAGATACTCGATACCAACCGGCTCCGCACCCGTATTGACAATCTCCACATGCCGTCGAACGACGGGCAGGCCATCGAATGCTTCGTAGTGGGACTCAAGATCCAGATGTAGGTCGGCATCTGTATGCCGCAGGGTCAGAGTGTTTCCTCGATCGCTTCGCCGCTCATCCTTTGCGACAAACTTCAGGCGCTGCCCGGGAGATCCGGCAGACTGCTTCATTCCGGAATCTGGCGAATCTTCGCCGGTGCACAGAAGGGCCGACTCTACGCCCGCCCACTGCAGCGATTCGCGAGCAGACTCGACACCAACGGGCAGAATCAGATGCTGTCGGAGCCGCCCTTCCGCAACGGAAAACTCTAACTGAAGCTTACCGGTATTCCAGGAGAACCTTTCCGCAGAGTCCATCTCGGCGGTATTGCCAACTGCAGGCACCGGTAGCAGGGCTCCGACACCCGCGGCACTCGACGAAATAAGAAACGTGCGACGATTCATGAGTTCATCCGTGCAGGAAAGACGGAGATTCGTATGCTCTCACGACAGACTCAGTTTGAGAGCGGCTGCGTAGTCCGCCTTGGGGCGATAGTTCTTAGGCAGTTCTACGCGAAGAGCGTCTGCCTGTTGGTTCCAATCAAGGCTTGCGCCGGTTCCCAGAAGCTCGACGCGGATGATTTTGCCCGGGCTAGTCGCTGCCGACAATCCTAACGAACGTACGAGAATCGGCTCTGCGGGCCAACCGAGCACGATGGCGTAGACAACGTTGTTCGCCTTGTTGCGAGTGAAACGGATGTCCTTTTCACCAAGCTTGTTGACGCTCTCGCCCTGGAACGAGCCGGCCTTGACCATGTTTGGCCCTTCGCCGGAGATCTTCCATGGGCGCGTCTCGTAGATGGCTTCACCGTTGACCTCCATCCAGGAGGTTATGCCATCGAGTACTGCGATCTCTTTGCTGTCGATGGTCCCGTCCGGCCTGCCGGGCACGTTGAGAATGAACGTACCGTTCTTACTCACGGTATCAATGAGCCAGTGAATCACTTCTCTTGGATTTTGATAGCCGCCGTATTCGCCCGGCTTCTCATATAGGAAACGCAGGTAGTGCCAGGCGCCGATGCAGGTTTCCGACTGCCACGGATACTTCATGATGTCGGCGGTCAAGCCCCGCTCATAGTCGGCAACCACTGCTTTCACAAGCCGGTCGGGAACGTCTTTGACGTTCAGGACCGCGTCCATCTTGCCGCCGTTCCTCTTCAGGCTGTTGTTGTAGAAGTAAGCGCCGATGTTCATGCCGGCCCAGCCGAGCGGAAGGAGCGAGTCGTCGAAGTAGAGAAGGTCGGGATTGTGCTGATCGATCAGATCGCGGGTGCGATCATAGAAGTTCTTCACGTAGGAAACATCCGGTAGCGCGTCGCCTGGATGCTTCACACAGTAGAGGCGCTGCGGATCGAGCCCTTCCCACCACTGTCCCTTGCCCTGTGCCTCGGTTAGAGCGCCATCGTAGGGAACGCCGGCCAGCGGCCCTGATTTGTCCGCACCATGAGAGGGTTGAAACCACCACCAATTGCGCGCCTGGTGCACAGTGACCCCGAAGCGCAGTCCCTGCTTTCGAGCTGCGGTGGCCCAGGCGCCGACGACATCTCGGTGAGGACCGACGGCCGAGGAGTTCCAAGGGTGATGCTTCGAAGCCCAGGCGTCGAAGTTGCAATGATGATTCGCCAGTGCCACGAAGATTCTCGCGCCTGCCTTTTTGTAGCGCGTGATCAACTCATCGGGATCCCAGTTGAGCAGAGTCCATTGCGCGCAGAGCTCTTTGTATCCGAAGCGCGATGGCGGCCCGTAATGATCGAGGTGATACTTGTACTGCCGCTGCCCCTCAACGTAGACATTCCGTGCGTACCAATCTCCGGCCTCGGCCACGCACTGCGGGCTCCAATGAGCCCAGATCCCGAATTTAGCGTCGCGGTACCAGTCCGGCGCTTCGTATTCGAGCAACGAATCCCATTTGGGTTTGAAGGGACCGTCTCCGGCAAGATTGGGAATCGGCGAAGCCAGCGGCACGTCGTCCCACATGCCCCCAGCTATCTGCGATGGAGCCGGGCTGTAATTCCAGGCAGGCTGCTGCCAGTTGGCTTCGTCCAGTTTTGTCGGTACGATCTTGCCGTCAGCCAGTTTGTAAAAGACCCTCTTCTCTGGCGGCAGAGCACAGAAGGCAGCGAAGTCTTGCGTGTATCGATTGAACCCTGACGGTGAGTCGGCTTGACCGGCGAGGGAACTCCAGACGTGGGACGGAAACGCCATCGACGTGGCCGTCATCGCTAGGGATTTGCAGAACTGTCTTCTTTGCATCGCTTCCTTCGCCCTCCGTTACACAATTCAGCGTGGTTATGGCGAGCAAGGTAATCGGACTCATTGGTGGTGGGCAATCAGCCTCGGGTCAGCTATCGAGAGGCGTTAGCCGGCTGAAACAGCCGCGGCGCGAAGTCTCTCAGATCGCGCCGCCAGGTCTGCCATTCATGATCGGTCCCAGGTGATTCATAAAAGACATGCTTCACACCTCCCGCGTCAAGCGAAGTGTGCAGGCTCTCCAATCCAGACTTCATGCGCTCAGGCTCTTTCGTGCCTACTCCGATCCACAGCAAGTGCACGCGCTTCGCGAATTCGGATGGGTCGGCCAGCGCTCCGTTGTACGCGGTCTTGACGTCGAATTTGGTACCCGTCAGGAAAGGATTTCCCGCGCCGCTGAACCCGCCGATGTAAGAGAACAGGTCGAGATGATTGAAGGTCACCTGGAACGTCTCCATTCCGCCCATGGAAAGTCCGGCCATGGCGCGGTGATCGCGATCGGCAATGGTGCGAAATGTCTTATCAACAAAAGGGATCAGCGCCCGGGTCATGTCGTCTTCGAATGCGCCCATCCGCTCCTGCATGACTTTGATGAAGTCAGGCCCGAGAAACGGTTTGCCTGTGAGGTCTGGCACCACATAGCCGTCACGAGTCGCATAGCCATTGGCCATGACGACGATCATAGGTTTGGTGTTGCCGCCGGCAATCAGGTTGTCGAGGATGAAGTTCGCCTTGCCCTGACGGATCCATCCAGTCTCATCCTCGCCTCCGCCATGCTGGAGGTAGAGGACTGGATAGCGTACCTTTGACGCGTCGTAATCGGGCGGTAAGTAGACAAACGCATCTCGCCATGTTCCGGTTACGCTGGACTGATACCAGATCTGACGTATCTGGCCGTGCGGGACATCTTTGGGCAGGTAGTAATCCACTCCGGCCTCGGGCACTTCGACGGCGCTCGCCCATTTGCTGCCGCCGAAGTAAGCCGTGCTTCCGGGATCGCTGACCTCAGCGCCATCGACGACGATTGTGTAGTAGTGAAGGCCCGGAGCCATGGATTTTGTCGTGAACTTCCAGAACCCGTCCGCCTCCTTCTCCATGTCGGCTTTCTCGCCGCTCCAGAAATTGACCCGCACCTTTGTCGCATCGGGCGCCTTAAAGCGAATCTGGACGCGCGAGTTGCTATCGACCTGGGGAAACTGGGCGTCCAGAACGTTGGAGGCGGCTGGCTTGAAGTCCCCTGATTCCTGAGCAAGACACAAGCTTCCGCTTAACAGCAACGCAATGGCGATCGATCTCATAGGCACCCTCCGGTGAAACGTTTGCAGGGCGGTGAGTCCCAAGCCGACACGCTCTGCTGTATCTGAGTTAGCCGGAATAGTACTCCACTCAGGGTTCCGGAATAAAGCGATTTATTTGGCTTGTTTAGAACAGCTCCCCCTGTGTATATTCGAGGATTCCAGACCAGCCGAGGCCGAAAATGGTTGAAACTTTGGCATCAAAAAGCCTAGACGAGAGCATGGGTAGGCGCAGCATCGACCTCGACGGGTTCTCGCTCAGACTGAGCTTCGCGGCGAAGTCCACCCGTCAGTCCGGATCGCAGCATTACATGACGGACATGCTGGTAGCGGATGCCGAGAATTTTGCTGATTTCGGAGCGATCGTAGTTTGCATTCGCTGGGGCTCGAACCTTGTCAGCAGTGGTTGAGAGATTCTGGATAACCTCAGCAACTGGTCGTCGTGTCTCCATGTCGCGGCTCAAGCCTCCCCATCCCTAACAGGTTTAGATCGTTTCATTAGGTGATTTTGTCAGGAGAACCACTTTTTCAATGTTTGCCAGAAGCCGCGCTTCTGCGCAATCTTTTCAGCCAATGCGGTGCCGTCTCGAGCTGCATCGGCGGCGGCGGCGCCTGAGGCGCTGAAATAAGCGTCCTTTGCAAGATCATCGTGCTGCCGTTCACGTTCGATTAGCGGTGCCCTGGCTTAAAGCCAGAAGCTGCATGGCGAGATCGTCGGCGTCGGCCTTCCGACCGAGCTCTGTGAATTGCTTGCGCAACCAAGTCCGAAACAGCGTAAATTGCTTACCGGCATCCTCTCGCGAAGCATCATTGACCTTCGTGAGTTCCGCGCATAGCGTTCCAACCGGGCAGCCGTAGAGTTTGATATCCGCCCGGTTTGCGATCATGAGATATATAAAGCTCCGGATACGTTCCTCGGGTGCCCTCGCTTGCGCCTCCCAATGATCCAACTCATATCACTTTAGAATCGTTCGATGCCGAGTTTCGTATTTTAAACACGGGAACTAGTCCAATCGAGATTCCAATTTCTCCAGAGCTGACCGATCTCCAACCGCCAGGAGAGTTGCAGGATTTCGATTTCATCAGCCTTGCGTTACGGGTCAGACTCTATACGCTCGGCCCAGCACAAGCATGTGCTGCCGACGCAGACTGCCTTCTTAAGCAGGGCGCCCTCTCATAATGCGTGCATTGGCGACATTGCGTTGAGTGTGGCACTTAATTTTTGACTTGCCGTAACCTGCGATTACTCGTTGCGCAGCGCCAGCATCGGCTCGACTCCGGCAGCGCGACGCACCGGCACTACCGACGCGACCAGTGCCGCCAGCGCGAGCAGTACTGAAGCCCCCACGAGCATGACCGGGTCCCATGGCTTTACGCCAAACAACTGGTCTTTCATCAGCTTTCCGGCGAGAACGGCCAACGGAATCCCGATTCCCAGACCAATGCCGATCTGCCAGATCGCGCCACGAAGCACCATTGCGATCACGTGTCCGCGATCGGCGCCGAGCGCCATCCGCAAACCGATCTCGTTTGTGCGCTGCTCGACGGTGTAGGCCATCACGCCGTATAGCCCGACGGCAGCCAATATCAACCCAAGTAAACCGAAGAGAGTAGTCAGCGTCGCAATCATATTCTGCTGCTGGAAATCGGCACTGACGACTCTGCTGTATGGGTCGACGGTATAGAGCACCAGACTTGGGTCGATGCTAGCCATCGCTTTGCGCACACGCTCTTCCATGCCTGGAGGATCCCCGGGGGCCCAAAGGATGATGTTGTAGAGGAAGTGCGAATACTTCTCGCCGTCCGAAAAGACCGGATCGTCATAATGTGCGGTCTGCGTCTCCGACACCCAGAACATCGGCCGAATGGGGTCCTTGTAGTCGTACGTCATGTACCGCATGTCTCTGACAACACCGACGATCTCGTAGGTGGAGGCATACTTGATCCGATCCAAGCCGAAGTGCTGTCCGATCGGGTTCTGGTCTTTGAAAAACCTCTTGACGAAGGCCTCGTTGACGACTGCGACGTTGAGCGTGGCTGCAGTGTCGTCCTCGTTCAGCGACCGGCCCATTACCATCTTGGCCCCAATGGTTTCGAAAAACCCGGGCACTACGCGCGCCCAGCCTGCGCCCGTGTCTTCTTTGGGTGCAGGTTCCGGTCTGCCCTGGATGCGAACTCCCTCATTCCAACTGTCGCCCGTCATCGGTGCGTAGAGCGCGGGGGAGACCATTCGCACTCCGGGAATCTGCTTAAGCCGGTCGTCGAGCTGCCGGTATAGTTGCTCCATCTGCTCGGGCTTGTAGTTGCTCAGCGTCGGATTGATCCAGGCGATATAGCGGCCATTCGTCTCGAATCCAAAATCCTGGTGTTCCAGATTGCGTAGGCTCTGCGCGAGTAATGCCGCTTCAGACAGCAGCACCAGTGACATTGCCGCCTGTGCGATGACCAAGGATTTCTGCGCCCACGAGCGGCTTCCGCCCACCGAACGGCTCGCGCCGCGCAGGGCTTCGACTGGATCAGCATGCGAGGTTATCCATGCTGGAGCCGTTCCAAAGATCAGCCCAGTAAAGATCGAAACACCGAGCGTAAAAAGCAGCACTGGCCACGACGGCGCCGGGTTCACTGGCACATGATTGTTCGGCCCCCCGATCTGGAAGGCGAGATAAAGAATCAGCCTTGTCCCCGCATACGCAACTGCAATTCCCAGGGCACCGCCGATTACGGCCAGCATTATGCTTTCGACCAGTGCCCTGCGCACCAGCCGGAGCCGGGAAGCCCCTAGCGCGATGCGGACTGATATCTGCGCTCGGTTCTTCAATCCCCGCGCAAGCATCAGGTTTGCAAGGTTGCCGCAAGCCACGAGCAGCACGCATCCCGCCGCGATCAGCAGCAGCTTGAGTCCTTCCTGGTATTCGTCACGCATGGCCGCCACACCAGCTCCGCCGGGGACCAGATGCAGCGTCTGTTGTTGCCAGAGCTGTTTCTCGCCGGGCTCCATATCCGGCACATGGCTCGCCAGCCAGTCGTGGAATTCCACACGGAGTTTGGCCTCGAGCGTCTGCGGAACGACTCCGGTGCGGACTCTGCCGAGCAGGTCCAGGTAGTTTTCATTGGGCCGCTTGAGCCGCGACACAGGTCCGGCAAGGATCTGCTCCGACGTGATCGGCAGCCAGAAGTCCGGCATGCCCCAACCAGCCAGCTTGGCTCCATAAAATCCCGGCGGAGTGACCCCGATGACAGTGAACGCGTGACCATTGATCTGGAAACTCGCTCCGACAACCGAAGGGTCGGAACCATATTTGTTTTGCCAGACGCGATAGCTCATCACCGCAACTGGAGGCGCGCCAAGTTGATCGTCAGCGTCCGTCATCAGTCGTCCAATCCACGGCTGTACGCCCAGGGTGCGGAAGAAATTTCCAGAGACTTCTTGTCCGTTGAATGTGTCGGCCTGAGCCTGCGATCCTCCACGCCGGACGCCTAGTGGAGCATTCCCAGCCTGCAGGGCAGCGAGATCAACGAACTCCGGCGTGTGCTCGCGGAAGTTCTTGTAGGCCTCCCAGGAGAAGAGAGCAAAATCGCCATCGTCTCCCTGCGTGTATCCGCCCCAGTTGCAGCAACGGATCTTATCCCCAACGCGCCATAACTCTTCCGGCTTTGTCACCGGCAGAGACTTGAGCATGACCTGGTGCACCAGCGTGAAGATGGCCGTCGTGGCTCCGATTCCCAGAGCTAACGTGATCACTACGGTCGCCGCAAATCCGGGCGAGCGACGCAGCTGTCGCAAAGAGTGTTTTAAATCGCTGACCATTTACCCCGACCTCCGCCGCATCATTGTGAAAGGCTCGAACAGCTTTACCAGCACGCCAGACGCCACGATTGGCACCTTTGAGTGAGATTGGCGCCAGGCGTTCAATGCGAGATTCGTCCGCAATTGAGATTCTCTGTAAGAAACGAGGTAGCACTCTCCCGCCAACGGCAGGTTCGAGTTCTACCTCCTATCAATTCGGATTCAATGGACGCGAATGTCACCTGAGCCGGTTTTCACCCGAACTAACGGGCCGCCTCCGTTCAGATTGCCCGTGATGTGATGGTGATCCAGAGAACCCTTCACCAGCATTTCGTGGTCCGTGGTCACCGAGCCCGATCCAGTTGAGGCATCGAGGGTGAGTGGAGCATTGCCTGACCACATCTCGATGTTTCCTGAGCCGGTTTCGAGAGTCCATGCCGCGGAGGGTGTTCCGGTGGCCTTGATATCGCCGGAGCCGGTCTCGCCTCGGAAACTGCCGTGGATGTCCTTGATTTCGATATCCCCCGAGCCAGTTTCGGCTTTCACATCTCCCTGACCGGTCTGCTCCGCGGTGATGTTGCCCGAGCCCGTTTTTACTTCGAATGAACCCTGGAGCCCGCTCGCGCGGATATCGCCCGAGCCCGTTTCAAGCTTGGCATTTTGGCCAACGCCCTCGTCGACGATGTCGCCTGAACCGGAGGTAGCTGCGAGGAGAGTTCCAGCGGGCGCTTCGATCTGGTAGTCGATGCTGATTCCTCGCCAATGTTGTTCATGCTGTTGTCCGACTCGAATCACGTTTCCGCTCTGTTCGATCGGCGGGTTCGCGGCGATCTGGCGAGCCTGCTCTTCGCTGCCGTTATGGCTCACATGGATCTTGCCGTGAATGTGGATCTCGTCGTCGGAGCCCCGCGTGAGATGGATATTGCCCGAACCGGTTGAGACGAACAATTGCACTTCACCGCTGAGGGAGAGCGCGCGATCAAACGACATGGAGCTGCCCGACTCCGATTGAGCAGCGATTGCACGCGCAAATGCCGGGACAGGGAGCAAGTTCGGGGCTACCGGGGCAGCAGCAATTTCGGGCGTCGTGATTGCCGGTGTTTCTGCCTCGGGAGAAACTGCAATGCTCGCCGAGGCATCGGGCTCTTCTGAAAGGTCGAGGCTGTCCGGTGCGTTATCTTCCGCAGCTAGCTGCTCCGCGAGATCGGCAGTTTCAGGCTCCAATGCTGGTTCAGGTGCATGCGACTTGGCAGGCGCAATCCAGGCTATATGCGGGGAATGCGTAGCAGCCTGTACCCTCACCATGGCTGTCGCAGCAAAAAGAGTCACGGGCACCAGCACAACTGCGAAAAGCGCGCGGCGTCCGCCTTCAAAAGACTGGCGAAATGTGTGGTCATTGAGCAAGCGCTCGATGCGGCGGCCAAGACTGCTGGAACGTGCCATAGCGACTCCTAATGCGGTTGGACGCGGTGCGGCCGCGAATTCGAGGAGGATTTGCGCATAAGAGGTGCGGCTTTGCGCTTGCTCGATTCCAGCACGATCGCTGATGGCTTCGGCCAGGTCAGCGAGCTCTTTCTTGAGCCACCAGCCCAACGGGCTTAACCAGAAAAGAGAGGTGTAAAGACCTGCAAGGAGCTGTAGATAAAAGTCGCCTTGACGAACATGCGAACGCTCGTGAGCGAGCACAATGAGAACCTTCTCCTTGTCCCAAGTATCGTAATCGGCGGGTAGCAGGACGGCAGAACCGATGGTCAAAGGCGACAAGACTTTGGTGCTCGCGCGGAGAGGGAGCCCTGGGGGAATGTCAGATACTTTGCGCGTGGAAATCGGCACGGCAGCGAGCCACAGGCGAAGCGTCACAGCCAGACCAAGGCCGAGTCTCAGAAGTAACGATGCAGCGACCCCGAGATAAATTGAGAGAGCCAGCGATGTTGGCGAAAACGCCACGCGGCTGTGCTGAGGCAACGGCGGCATTTCTTCAACTGTCCGGACACTGCCGTTGCTGGCCTCTTTCTTCGAAGAGGCGGCTTGAGGGCCGGATGGTTCGGACTCGTTGGCGCGTTGAGCGGACTCCGTATCCATCACTGGCCCGGAAGCCTTTTCGGCCCGCCGTGAATCAGGGGCTGAAATCGGCGGGGCGACGGGCTTGGGTAGGGAGCCGGAACCGCTCTTTGCCTGGAGTCTTGCCTGCAGCTCTTCTAGGAGGGTCATGGGATTTGCAGGAAGCACAATGCTCGCGTTCGTGGGCAGAAGTTGCAAACGATCCGCGATTGGCATCAGCAACGGCATTGCCAATGCACCGACGAGCACGAGGCCTAAAGCCGCCTTTTGCACAAAGACATTGCGGATTCGGAAAGCCCGCAAGCCAACCACGACGATTAGGCCAACAAATAACGAGCGCATAGCGGCATCGATAAGGACGTGAATCATTGATCCCCCTTCTTTGCGTTTGGAGCGTTCTTCTGGGCCCTGGCGATGTGTTCGGCGAGCCGCTGGAGTTCTTCGCGATCGAGCACCTTGGAATCAACCATGCCTACGAGCAGCGCCTCGACGGACCCATCACAAAACCAGTCCACAATGCGTTTCGCAGCGCGTCCGGCTACACGTTGTCGTGATTGGGCCGGCCGATAAATAAACGCGCGATCGTCGACGCTGTGGACCAGATAGCCCTTTTCTTCAAGGCGCCGCAAAACTGTGCGAACCGTAGAGTCCTTCAATGGCCGGTCCAGCTCTTCCCGAACCTGATCGGCGGTGACAGAACCTAAACGCCAAACAATGAGCAGCACGTTCCGTTCCAGTTCGCCTAACTCGCCGGGATCGTGGTTCGCCTTGGTGTTACCGTCCATAGTGTTACCGACTGTAACATAATAGTCCACGGAAAAAGCAAGTGAAATTTTGAAGCAAATTAGAGGCCTGGCCAGGCGGTCTTTTGACGATCCAAACACTATTCTCAAGGAGACGCACGCTACGACGGGCTGACGCAACACCGACTGCAGTGTCCGTGGTGCAAGAGGCCAACTCGCATTTTCGTCGTCGAGGCAAGGGGCAGGTCATCGACGAGGATATACGAGGCTGGCAGATTCAGTGGCCCGAACGACGACCTAGATCGATCTGGCCTCTTTCACCTTTATCGGCGCTTCTCAGCAGTCAGCTCTTTCCTAATTCAACCTAATTACGGTGAAACGCTTTCGCGCCAGACGACACTATGGGGCAAGGTAGAGGCTATGGGCAATCCATGGAACGGCAAGGTTGTGCTGGAGACGTTCTGGTGGAACTGCTGGAACGGGAACTATCCAGCCGATTGGTACACGTACCTGGCAAAGTTGGCGCCGCGCATTGCAGCGCTAGGCTTCGATGGAATATGGACGCCTCCGCCCTGCAAAGATACAAACGCAATTAGCAACATGGGCTATACACCGTACGACTACTACGACTTGGGACAAAAGAACCAGAAAGGCGTACCAGGCACACGCTTCGGGACGATGGATGCATTTTTGCGTATGGTGGCCGTGGCACATGCTAATGGACTTGAGGTGTACCCAGACATCGTGCTGGACCACTGTGCCGGTGGTGACACTGACCCCTCGTCGCCGTTTCAAACAGACAATCAGCAGTACACGAGCTTTCATCCGAATGCGTTCGGCGGCGCGGGGCAGGGAAGGTGGCCTCGCAACTGGCTTGATTTTCACTTTAATCCTGTCCATTGGCACGGTTCCGGCGACTGGACGCCGTCGGCTACCAACAGTTTTGGATCAGATTTTTGCTACCAGGGTCATTGCAGCGATTCGAGCGATGCGGACCAGAACTGCGCATCCCGGCAGAACGCCCGCTCGTGGTTTACATGGTTTGTGCGCCAGAGTGGCGTCGACGGGTTCCGTTTCGACGATGTGGATGGTTATCCACCTGATGTTGTGGAGGACCTTCTCTACAACGCGATGGGTGACAGACTCAACTTTTTTTCAGTAGGGGAGTATGTGACCGACGAATCAACCATCGTGGATGGTTGGGCGAGTGCAACCCAGAATCGCTGCGGGACCTTCGATTATCCATTGCGCTTTGCCCTCGCAAATTTGGTCTTGCAGAACGGTTACTCAGATGTTGGGAATCTTCCGAGCCAGCAGCAGCAGAATCGGCTCAAGACAGTACCTTTTGTCAATAACCACGATACGGGCGACAGCCAGATCAAGCCATACATCGACCCGGACAATCCTCGGACGCAGCTGGCGTACGCCGTCGCCATGACTGTCGACGGGAGCCCTCAAATCTACTATGCGGATCTTTTCAGGAACGTGGTTCCGTGGTGCAACAACACGACGGCATATGCAATTCCGATCCGGCCGTGGATGGAAAACCTCGTGTGGTGTCATCAGAAGTTGGCTTTTAAGAGCGGTGATTATTTCGTGCGGTACCAGAGTTCGCAGCAGTTGTTGATCCTGGAGCGTGGAGCGAGGGCCATTGTGGCCATCAACAACGATGGAAATGCATGGCACGACGCCTGGATTTCGACAGCGTTTTTACCCAATACTCAGCTTCACGACTATAGCGGGTCGCGACCGGATGACATTTGGACAAATGACACAGGATGGGTCAATATCGCCGTCCCGCCGTTGTCGTATTCAGTATGGGGACCCGCGGGAGTGTCAGGTGGCTTCGCTCCGACACCGCGACGCACTGTGCAGCAATTCGAGATGGACGATGACTTGGGAGATAACGATCCAGCGACTCCTGGATATGGTGGAAAGGCTGTGTCCGGCGTATATCGGTCGGCAGGAGGGATCTGGCCGGCGGCCGACTCGCAAGTAAATGTCTTCGTCTACTCGGATTTTCCGCAGCAGGTAGATTTGCAGGTGCTGATACCCGGGAGTGGACCGGTTGTGCAGCAGAGTGGAACGAGTTCTCCAAGCGTGCCCCTGACGGCAGGCTTCGATGTTGCTGCGGAGGGCCGACACGTGCTGCAGGCGAAGCTTTCTGCGTCGGAAGCAACTCCAGCGCGGCTCTACATCAAGGTGGACTATATCGGCTCTGCAACTTCGGAGCTTTTCTAAAGGCCTCGAGGCGTTCATACCCACCAAATTGCGAATCTCGCCTAAAAACGAGTTCCCGCGTCAGGTATCGCTCGGCGCACGAGCGGTTGGTTGCCTTCGATTTGATCTGAGTGTCCCTTGTTCCGCTCTCGCCGGACCCGCTTCCGGATCTTCTACCAAGCCTTAAGGCTTCGTTCAGGTCTCATTCCAAACAACCCGCGACGAAGGGAGCTTCGCTTTCGGAGTCGCCCGAAGTGGGCAACAGCACCTTCCGACAGTCCCGTTCCACCTCTCCAAAGCCACCCGCCAAACCCCGCCAAATCAACGGCCAGATCTCCACCGATCCGATGGTTTCAAAACGGTATAGGTTGAGGAACGGCCCTGCCCCAAAATCCATCCCGGCCCATCCAACCCATTCCAATACAACAACTGGCTTCTCGACGAGATCAGTTCAAGCGACCGGCGCGCTTGTCCTGTCTGACAAATGCACCTAAGAACGGCGTAAAAGATTTGAATGAGTGTCCCGAATTTCCAAAGCAGTCCGCCTTAATGAGTGAAGGCGGTCGAATCAAAGACGCTTCACCGAAAGGAGACACTCAGATGAACCGGATCTCAGCCATTGGCATTCTCGCCCTTGCTTCGGTAGCGGCATGCACCGGTGCAATCGCTCAACAGCTTCAGTTGAAAGCGAACATCCCATTCGACTTTACGGTCGACAATACGTGGATGCCATCTGGAGAATACACAATCACCTCCCCAACTTACGGTGTTCTCGAACTTAGGTCGGGCAGCCACATCGCTTTGGTCACGAGCATTCAAAGCAACAACGAGTCGAATGCTGGCAGCGAGGTGGTGTTTCACAAGTACGACGACCAGTACTTCCTTCACGAAGTTCTCTGCCCCAATCTCGTTCGCTGAATCTTCAAATCGCAGCGAGTAAGGCAGAGAAGAAAGCTCGTGAACGTGCAATTGAGGCAAAAGGGCCGGTCAACGGCGATCAGATTATGGTTGCTGCGAGGTAATTTTCCCATTTGCGTGGCCATGCGCTCAGGAAATCTGCCTCCGCGCATGGCCGTCCCTTTCTACTCAATGCGCAACGGCCACTACTCAGTACCAAACATGTGAATGTAATCCCTCGAGGTTGCCATGACGTTGCATGCACAAATGCCGGGCACTCTCCAATCGCTCAAAACGGAACCGAGTTGGGCCTCCGTCAGCGAGAAGCCACTCTCCATTGGCGACTGGGGATCACCCGCGAATACATATCGCTTTCACCGCAGTAATCCATTTAGGAACGTGACGCTTGACGAAGCAAACCGTGACGTTCAACTCGCCGCCGAAGAACTCGCTCTTGCCGCACACATCCAGTCAGAGCTCATGTCAATAAGATTGCCGAGCGTTTCATACGCACGCCTGACAGGAAGGACGATTCCATGTCGCGCAATCGGCGGCGACTTCTTTGATGCAGTTGCGTTGATGGATGCCACCTGCGCCGTTGTCGCCGATGTTTCTGGCAAAGGAATCCCTGCAGCGCTTGTGGCAGCCATGCTTCAAGGAATTATTCATGCCGAGATCTTGGCTTACCAGCCTCTGGCAACGATTGCAAGCACGGTAAATGAATTTCTGTGCTCACGAACAATTGGGAAATTCGCGACCATGGTTTTGCTGAAGATTTGGGAATGTGGAAGACTTGAGTATTTGAACTGCGGTCATGTTCCGCCCTTGTTCGTGAACGATGCAAGCGTACATCAACTCGAAGGGGGTAATGCCGTGGTTGGGCTCATCCCTGAAGCGCAATACGCATCAGAGATCTGCAATCTTATGCCGGGAGATCGAATCATGATCTTCACGGACGGCATTACCGAAGCAGAGAATTCTACCGGAGAGCAATTTGGGGACTCTGGGTTTGAATGCGGGATAAGTAGCGTTGACTCTGTTTTTGAACAACTTTCGACCTTTCAAGGGAGTATTGAGCGCAGCGACGATTGCACTTTGTTCGAGTTGCTTTATCGAGAGAGTAGTGAAGCGCTCCAAATTGGCTCAGGTCAGTTCGAAAAGGTGTAGACTTAGCCGCAAATGGGCCAACCTGGAGGTGCAGGTTGAATTCCGAACCTGGAGAAGTGACTCGGCTTCTTGCCGAGATGAGGCATGGCAACCACAATGCTGAGGAACGTCTGATTGCTCTTATGTACGGTGAGTTGCGACGGATTGCTGCGCGCTACATGCGCAACGAACGCCCAGACCACTCGCTACAACCGACTGCATTGGTGAATGAGGCTTACCTCCGACTAAAAAAGATGCGTGCCGTCGATTGGCAAAGCCGCTCACACTTTCTTGCCGTCTCTGCGCATACGATGCGGCAAATCCTTGTTGATCATGCACGAGCAAAGAATGCTGGAAAACGCGGGGCTGATTGGAGTCAGGTGACATTTACCGGGCAAATTGGCGTAGCGGCGGAGCCTCCCGTTTACATTGTCGAGCTTGATGAAGCGCTCGCACGGCTTGAGTCTTTCGATCAACGCCAGGCTAGGATCGTCGAGATGCGATTCTTCGGAGGCCTCAGCGAAGATGAGATTGGCGCAGAACTTGGGATCTCGGAACGAACGGTGAAGCGGGATTGGCGCATCGCGAAGGCCTGGCTTTATCATGAACTCTCTCAGAGCGCTGAACCTTCAAAAGCAATGGGCTCGGCTTCGCGACACTAGTGAAAGAATTCGCCTGAAATCGTCTGTAGAAGAAGAATGGCGTCGTCTCGCTTCTGGTCATAACGTGCGGAATTGAGAAATGGCGCAAGAGCTGGAGACATATTCGCAACCAGTTGCCATGAGCGCGAGGGGTAGTAAATCCCCTTCATGGCGCTGATGATCCGGTTGGCCTCTTTGCCGGATATCACTTCCTGCTCGACGGCAATCCTCAGTGCCAAGCGAATATTCACGAGGGGCTCGGAAACTGCGCGATCCGTGGAAGGATCGTAGGCAATTGCAACCTCATCATCTGCGTCGATCTCACGATCGCGGTACATCTGGAAGATCGTACCGATGCCGATCATGCCGTAAATGTGCGTTTCTGCAGCTCGCAGCGCTCCAATGCTTGATGAACCATACACGCGGACTCCGCGCTCAAGCAATGCGATAAGCTCTTTCGGTGATTCGGCCAAACTGTGATGAAAAACGCCGTCGATGATTCCCGCTGTCTTGGTGTCAGGGGGCAGATTCGCGAGATCTCCGCGCTTGAGCGGAGGCAAATATGTAGCATTCAGTAGCGACCGTGCGGTCGCGATGGGGAGACTGGGACCGAGATAAACAACGATGTCAGACATGGGCCTTCCAAAAATCAAGAGCACGCCGTCCCAACTTCGCGTGGTTAACGGACCAGCTTTCAAGTTCCGGCACAATGACCCTCACAACAGCGTAGGGAGCGCCTAACGGAGTGAAATCAACCACAATCACCTGACTAATTCCGCGCCGTTGCAGATGACAAAGAATATGATCTATGTCTTGCTGCACGTTGTCGTAAACGACCGATGGTAACTCCGAGATGCTGGTCTGCACCGGCGACTCGTTGATCGTCCACATGCGGCGGTTTACTTGTGAAATGCGGCGCGTATGCGCATTGAAGCTGCTCAGCTCTGCGTCCGCAGGGCAAAGATCTTCTCGAACCCCTTGGATATCGACACAACGCGACTGCGCGGCCTCAGTCAGCGCTCTTCTGACTGCAACGCGGGCATCGAGATGTGTACCGAGTCCCGCATGAATCATCGGCAAGTCGGGGAACGCTTCATCGAGCACAGCAGCGAGAACTGTAGGAATTCCGATATCGGAAGTGATGTCATGCACAACTGGCTTAAGTCCAACGCGAGCGAAAAGCTCCATCACGGGATCACCGTCCAGTTCCAGGCCTTGAAACATTTCGAAGTCATCGTCTCCAACGTCTGCAGTTTCCGGGTCTATTAGCCGTCTATAAATCCGTGGGATCTGGTGGGCGCCGATGTCCGCGAGAGTCCAAGCATCTCGTTCTATGAGCTCGCACAACGCTTGGCAAATGGCTTCCTCTTTTACGTTGCCCGACGCAAGGCCATTAGTGAAGCTGATCTTGACGAACGGACCGGGCAACAGGTTTTCCCAGAAATAGCCTGCCAATGCCGCGGGCACTAGAACTTCGCCTTGAGAGACAAGATCATGACCGGATACCCATGAATACTCGCGAGCATCCGAATAATCGGGCAATAACTTGAGCAAGACCTCCCGCGGATCGAGGACACGATGCTCCTTGCGCAGTGCGTCGACACTGCCAACAATCATCGGCAAACGCGCACGCAAGACCGTTTGTCGCTCAACCGCCTCCATGAGTGCGCCGACCTTCGCTTCGATTCGATCGAGTCCCTTGCCCGTGTAGACGGAAATGATGTCTCTCGATCTGGGGACGATTGCGCAATAGGCAGGCACACCAATGCGGTCCATGCCGGTGATATCACCCAACCGTGTCACACCCAGTGCGCATGCCTCGGCATAGACACGAACGTAAGTTTCGTCGGGAGCTACCGTTCGCTGAGATCCGGCTACTTTTTGTAGCCGGCCTGCCGTTGAATCGAGGTGCGGGAGAATCAGTTTCTGCAGCACGAAATAGACGCCATCATGTTGGCTGGTTGAACCGCTGCCGCCGCTGGTTGAACTGCTGCCCCGGCTGGTTGAGCCGCCGCAGCAGCTGGTTGAACCGCGCCGGCAAATAGTTGCTGGACGTCGTCTGGTGTCGCAGTAGGCCCAAGGGACGCCGCAATGTCGCCAAGTCTCGTCTTGTTGTTTCTCAAGTGAAAGGCCTTCTGGTTGGGATTGAGCCCGTTGAAGAATGTGTTGTATTGGTTCAGGTAGTCTGTGAAATCAGCATCGGTGATATTCATCTGTTTCAACATATCCGCACGTGCCATGGCCATCTCTTGTTCTCCTCTCCAATCGAATTAGCTGAATTAGAACCGGGTCAACAATTGAGATCGAAATCGTGATGAAGACCGTAGGATGCCGGAGGACGGGGACAAAATCAGAGCAGGTTCAGAGTCGACAAGAATGACTTGAATCGAGGGTCAGAGCGCAACGGATCCATCAGGGGATCAACGCCCAGGAAGAGCATATTTGCCTGCCTATCTTGATAAGACTTCTCGAGGTAGGAAAAGGCCTTGTCTTTGTACCCCAGCTGCGCACACAGCGCGGCGATATAGTAGCTTGAATCGACATTGCGATCGGATTTTTCGAGCCGCTTCAATTTCGCCAGAGCATCTTCTCGTTGTCCCATCCGTGCCAGCGCTATCCCGCGCAGCGCGTCTCTCAGTTCCGGAGGTGCCGAAGGGTCCGGTGGCGCTTCAACCAGCACCTTCAGTGCCTGCGCCGGCGAATTGAGGGCCAGGTAATCCTGCGCCTCCAGTTCAATTGCTACCGCGGAAGTATGAAATTGGCTTCTGATTTGCTGAACCTGACGAAGTGAGCTATCGTACTTCTGCGAAAAATAAGCCACCAAAGCTTCAGTCAAGCTCGTACCCAACGTTTTCGGCCTTTCTACATCCGCGTACGTGAGTTGGGCTCGCGCCTCGGCAAATCGGCCTTTAGCTGCTAACAGGTGCAAGGCGTAGGAAAGATGTGCAGGAACGTAGTTTGGTTCCAGTTCTTCAGCTCGCTTGAAATTGTCCTCGGCATCGTCCCAGTTGTAGCCTCGAAGAATCTCAACTTGAGCCAGCGATGTGTACGCTGCCGGCAGGGTGCTGTCGACGCGGAGCGCCTGGCGAGCAGTGCTTTCAGCCTGGGTCAGCAAATCGAGCGGTGCTTCAGGACGACCATTGTTGATGGCCATGAGCGCGTAACTGCGAGAGAGCTCCGCCATCGCTTCTGCGTAGTTTGGGTCGGCATCGATTGCCTGTTGGAAGAATTTGACCGCTCGTTCGAAGCCGGCATAAGTGTGCTCCGCAAGTGCGCTTTGTCCTTGAGCGAACGCTTTCTCAGCCGCTGGAATGGTCGAGTGCAAGTGCGATCGCTTTTGTGCCGGACCCTTCTCGTTCCGCGCCCGAAGTTGAAAGGTAATCTCTTGCGCAATGTCTTCCCCCAGAGCGGGGTTCTCCATCTCCTTTCGTGTGTAACTCTGGCCCCATAGCTGGAACCCGGTGCGAAGATCCACAAGATCTATCTGGAGCGTGGGCTTGCCGCCAGCGTTCACAATTGCGCCGTTGACTACGGTGTCGACGTTCATCTTGCGTCTGATCGAATGAATGTCCGTTGCGCTGCCCAGATCGCGAATTGTGCTTTGGGAGGGAACCCTGAGACCGGAAACTTGCGCGAGGTCGTTCGTGAGATTCAGCGTAATCCTTTTAGCAAGTGCGTCCATCTGGGAGTCATTTCCCTGATCGATCACTGGCAACACAGCGACGGAACTGGTCCTGTTCAAACTGGTGCCATCACTGAAAGTGGTCGAACGATCGCGCCAAATGAGAAGCAGAGGCACGACAATGATTAGTGATAGGACGAACGCGCGAAGAGGCCAGGGGATCGCATTCCATTTCGAGCGGACCCTGAGCTTGAGTCCAAACTTGCTTCTGCGCGTAGCCTCTGGGTCAGACTGCGATTCCCTTGCGAGGATGTTGTGAGTGGCCGATAGCATGTCGAGCACTTGCTGAGAACTTTCGAATCTTTCGCGTGAATTCGGCTGCACACAGCGCGCGATTACGTCGACCCAGACCGGTTCGATCGAGTTAGGTTTTCCCGAGGCTTGGTCGGGGTTCAGATTGCGCACGCCAGCTTCAATCTCGGTGCGCGAGCGCCGATAGGGCGAGAGCTTTTGTCCCGTCAACGCTTCAAATAAGACAAGGCCAAAGGAGTACAAATCGCTCGCCGGCGAGCAAGCTCCGGTTTCGAATTGCTCCGGCGCCATGTAAAAAGGTGTTCCTGCTGCCGGGCCGGCCTGCATTCCCGAGGCGGTGGGCAGCGACGATGAAGTCTGTCCCGGGGGGCGCGTCAACTTCGCAATACCAAAATCGGTTACGACGACTCGCGGATCGGATTCTGTACCTGACAGAAAAATGTTCGATGGCTTCAGGTCGCAATGGATGACGCCCGCAGAGTGTGCAGCATGGAGGGCATGGGCAATCTGTTTGGCGAAGACTTGAACCTGTTCTGGCGGCAAAGATCCCATTCGCTGGATCCTCCGAGCAAGTGTTTCTCCAACCAACAACTCCATGGTGAGGAACGTGATTGGATTCCTGAGTCTCCCTTTCTCGCCTGCAGATGGAGCATGGGTCTCTAAATCGAAGGTTCTGCAGACATTTGGATGAGTCACCTTGCGAGTCGCACTTACTTCGTGCTTAAAGCGTGCGAGCACGCCCGGAGCATTGGAGATCTCAGGTCGAATTGCTTTAATAGCAATCTCTTGCCGAAGCTCGAGATCCATTGCTCTATAGACTTGTCCCATGCCGCCTTCGCCGAGATACGCGAGAACCTTGAACCGACCGCAAAGAATGTCGTCTTTTGCGAGCAGCCCCTCTTCGATTTGCAGGTTCGGAAAGACCGCTCCCTCGAGAAACTTGCTTGATTCTCTGTCGGCGGCGAGTAAGCAGCGGACCTCCTCTGCCAGATCGTAATTTTCTCCGCATCGACACGTGACAAACGCTTCCCGTTTGCCTTCTTCCACAAGAAGGGCCGCTTCGAAGACGCTCTTTACTTCATCCCAGTGTGTGGAAACCATGGATAACCCATCGGTTAATGGTGAACCAAAGGGCAGCAGCATTCAGAGCTTTGGGGGGCGCTACGCGGGAACCAGCGATGCGAGGAACGCGCCCGGAAAACGCAAACTCCCTCCGGCGGGCGTTGGTTTCCATAGTAACACTGGAGATGGTGAAGTTGGGTTATTTCAGGGGGTAATTCATTCGGACTTGACTGACGGTTAGCCAAGTCACGAGTTGTTGGATTGGAATGGGTTGGATCGGCCGGGGTTGCTGCAAGGGCGGGGCCGTCTCTCAACCAATGCGTTTTGAAACGGCCGGATCGGTGAGATCCGGCCTCAGAATAGCGAGGCCTCTATGGTTACTGTTACGAATAAGGAAATGCAACCTGCCCATTGCTGTTTGATGGATCCGAAAGAAACTGCGGAATACCTAAAGATGGACGCAAAGACCATTACTCGGGGGCCCGAAGAGCCTACATTCCGGCCCATCCACTCGGGGAAGGAAAGCGAAAGTTTTGGCGCTTCTATGAGCACGAGCTTTCGGCGTGGCTTTCCGCACAAACAAACAGCGCTAATTTACCGATCCCGCCGAGCCAAGCCAGAGGAGATGAGGCTGTGGGCAACCGTCTGACGAGCATGCGTCCCTCCAATTTTGCTAGGGACGCGGGGGCGGCTCTCAATATTCGTCCGCGGCGCTACCAGCGAGGTTCCTTGAGCATCATGGAGCACAGAAACACGCCTGATGCCTGGGTCTATCGCTATTACGCAAATGAAAATGGACGCCGGATCTAAAAGAGGAAAACCATTGGCACCGTTCTTGAGTTGCCGAGGCGCAGCCGTCGCATTTGAGATTTTCGATCCAGTTCTGCGTGTCGAACTTTGACAGTAGTAGGATCGAACGACACAAGAGGCATGAGCTTCAAAATGAGCAGAAGGTCTTCACTGGAATTGCTCGAATACACTCGGCTGACTCTGCGACTGATCGAGCAATACCTGCACAGTGAAGAAGATGCTCACCTCGCAAACGAACTCAAGATGGTCCTTAAGCGATATATCGCGGAGATTGAACGGGAGACCTCGAGCCAGTCCCTTCGCTGCGTAACTTCCGGTCTTCCGTGCCGGCCGAATAAAAAATGGCAGCGCATGCCACTGGCGGGGGACTAGTTCGCCGTACACGATGACCAAGCTCGATCGACGTAGCTGATGTGAATCTGGATTAGATGCTGAGCCCAGACTGGCCAATCGACGATTCCACGCTATTTCAAAGGCTGATTCCACTTGTTCTTCAGTTGCTCGGCCTGGGTGCGCTTGTAAATCTCTTCCATCTGCGGGCCCAAGCCCGTGCTCCTTTGGATCGAGCGGCCAGATGGTGAAGTCGCGCGAGGCCAGGCGGTGCGGAGCGCCGTGCATCGACTTCAATCCATCTTCCAGTTCGAGCAGAGTTCCGAAGGTCAGCTCAAGCACATGCTCATTGGGGTGGTAGATGGAGCCGATGGGGAAGTCCATGAACGGCGTGCTGGTCTGCTCGATGTGATTGCCCAGAATGTGCGCGACGGGCTTGCCTTCGAGGAAAGCGATGAGCCGCTCGGTGCTGGCCTTGTAGGCTGGGAAATCCGGAATATAGAGCCGGCCGGGATAGAGGTTGTCGCCGGTGAGCACTATGCCGGTCTGCCGGTCGTAGAGCGCAATGGCATATTTGTCGTGGCCTGGAATCGGAACGATGTTCAGGACGCGGCCGCCGAGGTCCACCTGCCCCATTCCTGTGGGCCAGGGGCGATGCGCGAAGAACTTCGACGCAGCCTCCACAGTGGGCGCGACGAACTCGATCGGCATGGCGGGATCGTGCAGTGCCTGCACCGCCGCGTCGCCGAAAGTGTGGTCGTCGTGCGAATGCGAGTGGGTAACGACGATGGGGATGCTGTCGCGATGATTGCGCTCGAGCCAGTCATGCACCACGTGCTGCAATGCTGGGCGCGAGATTGCCGTTGCGCGAGCCGGTATCCCAGAGCAGGCCGCGATCTTTGCCGAAAATGAGATAGAGAAACGGCATCTCAGCGTCGGTGCAGCCCGACTGGCGCAGGATGTAAAAGTTGGGGTTGTATTCGTGCACCTGCCACTCGGGGATCTCCATGCACTTCGGGCCGCCGGTGGTCCACTTGAGCGGGCAGCACCCCGCGCTCCAGATCGCCGCCATCGGGGTCGGGAAACTGGGCGCGGGCTGCAGAGGACAGAGACGGAGAGAAGCAACAGGAGCAGAAGAGAGCGCTTCATGCCGACCTGTTTCGCTGGCTAGATGAAGTGGCAGAAGCCGGGAGTTGTTTGAGTGAGCAGCTCCGATGCATGAGCGTGTCGTTGTCTTGATCGCGGCGATCAGGCGATCAGGTCGTGAATCACGTTGCCGTAGAGGTCGGTCAGTCGATAATCGCGGCCGCTGTAGTGATAAGTGAGCTTGGTGTGGTCGATGCCGAGCTGATAAAGGATGGTCGCGTGAATGTCGTGGACGTGGACCGGATTCTCGATGGCCTTCCAGCCGAAATCGTCCGTGGCGCCGTAGGTGAAGCCCCGCTTGAAGCCTCCGCCGGCCAGCCACATGGTAAAGCCGTGCGGATTGTGGTCGCGGCCGTTGTGGGTCTGGCCACCCATGAAGCCGCTGCCCACTTCGACCACCGGCGTGCGGCCGAATTCCGAGCCGGCCACGATGATGGTTTCGTCAAAAAGGCCGCGCGCCTTCAGATCCTTGATCAGCGCCGCGAATGGCTGATCGGAATCGCGCGCCGGTCTTGCGATGCAACTCGATGTCGAAGTGGTGATCCCAGGGATCGCCCTTGGCATAGTAGACCTGCACCATGCGCACGCCTTTTTCGATCAGGCGCGCAGCGGTCAGGCAGCCGCGCGCCGTGCTGCCTTCGCCGTACATCTTCAATACCGCGGGCGATTCCTTGCGCACGTCGAACACATCGGGGGCCTCGGTCTGCATGCGGAATGCGGTCTCCATGGCGCCGATGGTCGCCTTCGAGCTGCGGATCGTGCGCGCCGCCTGTCGCGGAGCCCATGTTCAGTCTGATCGAGCTGCTTGACCAGATCGAGTTCCTTGCGCTGCTGCGTCGAGATCGAATTGTTCGTTGTGGATGTTGGCGATCAGTTTCTGCGGGATCGAATTCCGATTTCGATACCGCGTCGGAGACATAGGTTCCCTGGTGCACGGGCGAGAAGAAACGCCGAAGACCAGAGCGGCGGACCGACGGTGGTGGGCACATCGGGACATAGAACGACGAAGCCGGGCAGGTTCTTGTTCTCGGTGCCCAGGCCGTAGGTGAGCCACGAGCCCATCGACGGCCGGCCGGCAAAGTTGGCGCCGGTGTTCATCATCTCGAGCGCCGGCTCGTGATTGGGAATCTCGGTATAGACCGAGCGCACGAAGCACATGTCGTCGACGCATTCGCCGAGATTGGGAAAGATCTCGCTGACTTCGATGCCGCTCTTGCCCGTACTTCTTGAATGTGAATGGCGACTTCATCAGGTTGCCGGTCTTGCGCTCGTGCGCCAGATGCGCCGCCCGGCATTGGCTGGCCGTGGTACTTCTCGAGCGCCGGCTTGTAGTCGAAGCTGTCGATCTGCGACAGGCCGCCATTCATGAACAGGAAGATGACGTGCTTGGCCTTCGGCTTGTCGGTAATCATCCATGAGGCGCGATCGCTCGAGCTTTCAGCGCGCGCCAGCGACTCGCCCACCAGGCTGGCCAGGCTCAGATAGCCAAAGCCGCAGCCCATTGTCCTGAGCGCATCGCGGCGGGTCATCGGGCGGCTTGCCGGTGTATGAATCATGTTGCTTCTCCTCTGCGGGCCGGCTGCACTGCCCGCATCTGCGTATCAATTCACAAATTGAAATTCGTTTGAGCTGAGCAGCGCGCGCGCATACTCGTGCCATGCCGTGATCGGCTCGCCGTTGACGGCGTAGCCAGGCTTCTCCGGAGTCGTGCTCAGGAACTTCAGGCCCAATTGCAGTTCGTCGGCAGTCGGCTTGCGCTGAAACAGATATTCGTAAGCCTTGTCGATGCGCGCTTCGTCGGTCGGTTCGCTGTGCACGCGCTCGGCCAGCACGCCCGCCTGCTTGTAGACGAACGGATTGTTCATGAAGTAGAGCTGCTGCAGCGGCACATTGCTGGAGAAGCGCTGCTCGGCCGTGAAGCTCGGGTTGGGAAAATCGAAGACCATCAGGTAATTGTTCGAGCCGGTAGCGGCTCACCTTGCAGAAGACCGTGCGGCGCAGATTGTCGGGCGCGAAATCGGTCGACGGGCCGCCGAGTGTCTTTCAGGTCCAGATCGCCGGCGACGAACAGCATGCTGTCGCGCATTTCCTCGGCATCGAGACGCTGACGGTTGAAGTGCGAGTAGAGCCGGTTGGCGCCGTCCTTGTCATGCGCCTCCGGCGACTCTTCCGTGCTCGTGCTGATACACGGCCGAAAGCATGATCTCGCGCTGCAGCCACTTGATCGAGCGCCCGTGACTGACGAACTCCGACGCCAGATACTCGAGCAGCTCGGGATTGGACGGCTTGTCGCCCATCACGCCGAAGTTGTCGGGCGTGTTCACGATGCCGGTTCCGAAGTGCCATTTCCAGATGCGGTTCACGATGACGCGCGCCGCGAGCGGATGGTTGGCAATGTCGTCGGCAAACTGCAGCCGCCCGCTGCCATCTGAATAGGGCTGCTTGTCCGGCGGGCTGAGCACTGTGAGAAATCCGCGCTGCACCACCGGGCCCATGCGAATGCGGATTGCCGCGGATGTTCAGCTTCACGTCGACGATCTTCGGCTTGTCGTCCATGCCGTTGACGTAGGGATAAGTGGTGTCTTTCAGCTCTTTATCGAGAGCCGTCGATCTGCTTCTGCTGGGCCTCGATGTAGGCCTGAAATTGCGGACCCAGCGCGGCGCGTGAGCCCCCATCCGGTGAAGACCAGCACGCCCGGCTTGAACTTCTCTTCCTGATCGCCCGACTGCGCTGACGAAGAGCTCCGGTAGAGCTTGGCCTCGTCGGTCGGGCAGCGCCTTCAGCTCCAGCTCGCAGCCGGGACAGAACTGGTCGAAGGTATCGAACTCGCTCGGCTTGGCATCGAGCAGCGCGGTGCTTCGGCACGTCGTTCTTGGCCTTGAATCACGTCGTTCTGCTCTTCGATCTCGGCTTCGGCGGCGCGCACGCGCAGCACCAGCTTCTGAAACGCGTCGCCGAGCACCTTTGCCTGGTCTTCGGTGCTGTCCGGCGAGGCCATCATCGCCTTCCAGTCATTCAGGTAAGGAAAGCGTGTGGTCCTTGGGAAGGTAGTCGACCCAGCGCTGCAGACACTTCGGGATCGAGATGCGCGCTCGATGAAACCTCATCGACGGTCTTCTTCGGCTTGCCCAGCACGTTCCATGCGGCCGTCAGATAGTCCGAAGTCTGGATGGCGAGCGCGTCGGCCAATTGCTTGCTCAAGTCGGTGGTGTAGTCGCTGAGATCGGCGCGCAGCTTGGCCTCTTCGAGGTCCTTCTTGTCGTACGCGGCCGCCGCTGCGGGCGAAACGACCGGATACTCCTTGTAAGTGGAGTTGGCGAAGATGCTGACGACCTTGTAGTAGTCCGTCTGCGCGATGGGATCGTACTTGTGGTTGTGGCAGCGGGCGCAGGCCACGGTAAGCCCCAGCATGCCGCGGGTCACCGCGTCCACGCGCTCATTGCGCTCATCGGCGCGGCCCTGAATCGGCTCGGCCTGGTCCCATACCCAGGGGCCTGCGCCGAGATAGGTTGTCGCGATCAGGTTGTCATTGCGCTCATCCGGCGTCTTGTAGGGCAAGCTTGTCGCCGGCCAGCTGCATGGCTGACGAACCGGTCGTAGGGCAGATCGTCGTTGAATGACTTGATCACCCAGTCGCGATAGCGGTATGCGCCGGTGAACGGCATGTACCCGCGGCCCTTGGGATCGAGGCCGCGCACATCGTCTTCGGAGTAGCGCGCCACATCGAGCCAGTGACGTCCCCAGCGCTCGCCATAGCGCGGCGAAGCCAGCAGCCGATCGACCACCTTTTCCCATGCATTGGCCGACTTGTCGTTGACGAAAGGCCTCCACTTCTTCCTTGGTCGGCGGAAGGCCGGTCAGGTCGTAGGTCGCTCGGCGAATCAGCGTGCGTGCGATCCGCCTGCGGCGCGGGCTTCGAGTCCGGCTTTATGCAGCCCGGCAAGAATGAAGTGGTCGATCGGCGTCTGCGCCCAATGCTCGTAGCGTTTGTCCTCAATGGCGGGCGGCGTCACGCGTCTTCAGCGGCTGGAACGACCAGAACTCGCGCTGCTTCTCGGTAATCACGCCGGTGGACGCCGTGGTGGACGCGATCGGCGCCGAGGCATTGGCCGGCCACTTCGCGCCCGATCTTCACCCACGCCACCAGGGTGGCCACCTCGTCCGGCTTCAGCTTGCCGCCCTTGGGCATCTTCAGCTCGCCGGTCTGCTCGTACCGCTTGAATCAGCAGGCTCTTGTCCGGATCGCCGGGAACCACCACCGGCGCCGTGCTTGCCGCCTTTTTCAAAGGCCGCCTTCGAATCTACTCGCAATCCGCCCTTTGCCGTATCGTCGTGGCATTCGTAGCAACTGTTGGCCAGGATCGGCCGCACCTTGTTCTCGAAGAAGTCCGCATCGACGCATCAGCTGGCGACAGGCTGGACCGGTGGCGGCGTTGCAGCTGTCGCAGCCAGTCGCTGTTGGAGTTGCCGGCGCTGCGGCGCCGATCGGTCTGACGGCTGCGGGATCGGCGCCGACTGCGCCCGCCTTTACCCATGCCTCAAGATCCGCAACCTCGGCATCGCCGAGCAGCCGTTTCGGGCGGCATCTTCAAGTCGCCTGTTCGCCGGATCGCCTGGATCAGCATGCTGGCCGCCGGATCGCCGGGAACAATGACCGCGCCATCCTCGCCGCCCTTCATGATGCCCGCATACGAATCCAGACGCAGCCCGCCCTTTGCCGTTTCGTCGTGGCAGGAGAGGCAATTGTCGTTGAGGATATCCGTCACTCTCGACGCGTAAAACTTGGGCGAAGACGGAGCGGTGGCGTATCCCCCGACGCCGCAACTCTTCCCGTACTGATGATCGCAACGCCCAGCGTAGCCGCAAACGCGCTTCCCGACTCATAGCGAGATGTTTCATGCACAGGTTGACCCTCCTCAACACTGCGATCTGCAATCGCTTCGTCTGCGTGCAGACTTGAGGATTTGTAGGCGAGTTGCTTCACGTGCTCCAGCAACTCCTGGAATTCGCGGCTCTTCATGCGCGAAGCGAAGCGGCAACTGCGACGCAGGAATCTCCATATCGAGCACCAGGTTGGTTTCCCCGGCACGGTCTTCACGATGCCGTCCCAGAAGGATAAGCCGCGTGCCCAGTAACAGTGCCTCCGACGTGTTATGCGTGACAAAAACCACGGTTGGCTTCGACTCCAGCCAGACCGCTCCGCAACTGTTCCTGCAGGCTTGCCCTGGTTGATGGATCGAGTGCGCTGAATGCCTCGTCCAGCAGCAACACCGGCGGATGCATCAGCAGCGCCTGCGCGATGGCAACGCGCTGCTGCATGCCGCCGGAAAGCTGGTGCGGATACTTGTTCATGTCCTGCGGACGCAAACCCATGCGCACCAGATATCGCCTGAGCCTCCGCGCGCAGTTTGCGCCGGTATGCAAAAAACGAAGGACGAAACCGCGCCAGGAACCGGCCCTTCGCGTTCTCTGGTCCATACATTACGTTGCCGAGCACCGTACGATCGGGAAACAAAGAATACTTTTGCGGCACATAACCGCAACGCGCGTCGATCGACGTCACCGGCTTGCCATCCACCTCGATGGCTCCCTCTGTCGGGAACTCCTGGCCCAGAATCAGGCGCAGCAGCGTACTCTTGCCGCAACCGGTCTCACCCAGAATCGACCACAAACTCGCCGGCCGCGACCTTCAAATTCAGCTTGGAGAGAACCGTCTTGCTGCCCTCTTTGCCGGCAGGATACGAGACGCGAAACATCGCGCAGTTCAATCTCCGTCCGTCGGTCGCGATGCGGCGTGCGGCCTGAACGGTCATCGACGGGTTGCGACCGTTCTGCAACGGAGCTTAGTGCGGCTGATACCACGGGTGCAGTCTCCGGTTGGTAAAGCGAAGCAGCGCGTCCAGCGATAAATAGCAGCAGCGCCACCCAGAGCAGATAGGGAATGATGATGTCCATGCCCATGTGCCGGCGCATGATGGCAATGCGATAGGCAAGCCCGTCGGTCGATGCGATCATCTCGCCCGCAAAGAGAAACAACGCCAGCGGCTTCAGGTTGAGCCGCACGCTGTTGATCAACTGCGGCAGCACCTGCTTGAGAACAATTCTGTACGCCACATCGAGATTGGTCGACTTGAGTGTGAAGGCCTTTACGATCTGTTCTCGGGGCACGCCGCCCGCGATGTTGTAGGTATCCAGCATCAGCGTGGGCGCAACGCCGATGACCATCAGCATGATCTTCGACCACTCGTCGATGCCGAACACGATGAACAAAATCGGCAACAGCGACAGCGCTACGATCTTGTCGAAGAACAGCACAAAACGCAGGAAAAATGCACCTGCGTAAGGAAACACAGCCATGTGCAGGCCGATCAGCATGGCCGGAATCAGCAGCAGCAAGCGCGATGAAGAAGCGGCGCGCACTCGACGCCGTGTCCTTCCAGATCATGCTGTGGCGGACCTGCTGAACCAATGAGGCGCCGTGGATCCAGCGGATCGTCCTCTTCGGCCGGCTCAAGCACCGAAGCCTTTAAGCCCTGAACCAGTTGCGTGGCCGAGGGAATGACGCGATCCTCGGGGTTCTCGCGATGGCGAACGATCGAGAAATGCGCGTACAACGCAATCCCCGCCACAAACAATATCCATGAAAGCGACTGCGTCCACAGCCGCGCCGGACGCACCTGGATTCCGGTCAGGTCCGGTAGGCGAAAGGTCTGCGTCATCTCTACAGCTTTCCCTGCGCGGCAAGCTGCATGTAGCGTCGCGTCCATGCGCAGTCGCACTCGGTCCTTTTTCCCTGGACGCTCCATCTGGATAGAGAATTGCAACGTCGTCGACCGATTGAACGTTCTGGCCGAGCAGTCCGTGCCGGAAGCAGAACTGCCGCACCAGATCCATCTTTTGCTTCAGGTCGTTGCCCTGCGCAAACTGCGCCGCCGCTTGCGGCGTGGAATACAGGTAGGTCGTCCGCAACTGCTCCTTGTACGAAGCAACGCTATCGCCTGACGCCGAAGCACTTCCACTGATGGCCTGCGCGTTGGCCGCCAGCAATCTGGGCCACCGTCTCGTACCAGGCTCCGGCAATCGCCTTGGCAAATTTAACTCCCGAGCCGTCTGGCCGCTTCAGCACCTCGGTGCGGACCACCAGCAGATCGAGAATCTCTTCCGGAATCCGCGACGAGTCGAAGAGCGACTTCACACCGCGATCCTGAGCGAGAATCTCAGAGACCAGCGGCTTCCAGGTGACGGCAACCTGGTTGCCCTTGTCGCCCAGAAAGGCGCCCACGATATCCGAATCGCTGGTATTGAGCAGCTTGAGCCGGGGAAGTTGGCTGTCCAGGCCATTCAGCACCATGGCGCGTTCCAGCAGATACTCCGAGACCGTCTTTTGCACCAGCAGAATTGGCTTGCCCGGCAGTTGCGCCAGGGTGAGATTGTTGCGCGCCAGCACCGCGTCGTTGCCGTTCGAGTAGTCGCCGACGATGACGACCGTCGAGTCGACGCCGGCAGCCGCCGGCATGTCCAGCGCCTCCATGTTGGTCATGGTGCAGGCGTCGATGTTCTTGGCGACAAAAGCATCCAGCGATGCGGCGTAATCGAACCGCTGCACCTTGATGACCACGCCATATTTGTCTGCCCAGCGCTTTAAGATGCCGGACTTGGCCATGTAAAAGTAAGGGTTCCATCCGGCATAAACCGACCAGCCGACGGTGAACGTCGGCGGCGGAGCGGCCTCAGCCGGCAGCAGCGGACCAGCAGCCAGACAGCGCAACAAGAAGTGCGATTCCGCAGCCTGCGGAAAAATTCTCCCAAGCCACGACGGCCATGGCCCGGTTTGATTCCCTTCAGTACGCGGAATATCAGAGCGGAAGGATACCTCTGCATGGTCGAACCATACCCCAGCGGCAGCGTAACGATTCAATGTGGATAGACATTATTTTATGTCGCGTATAAACAAATGCGCGACCACTTTGAAAAGTGGCCCGGAATCAGGCGTTCGCGGGCAGCAGCCGTTTGTAGAGTGAGTGTGGTTTTACCTTTCAGGCGTTCGCGGTTTCTTATATGTAAGAGACCGAGGCGTCGAACCTTTTCTCAACCTCCACCGCATACGCTCAATTTGCCGGTATATCCAGCCGGGAGACCTTTTCGCCGGAATAGCTGGTGAGCCAGAGCGAACCGTGACCAAAGCGGATGCTGTCGCCCCCCGCGCCATGCCATTGCCGCATTACGTTATTGGTCGCTGGATCGATTCTGGTGATTGGAAACTTGAAGACAGTGGCCCACACCGCCCCCGCACCGAAAGCAATCTCTCCACCGAGTCCCGGAATGCCGGCCGGAATGTTCGCGATCAGCTTGCCGCTTGCGGCATCCACGCGCGAGATGCTGCCGTCGCCTTGATTCAGAACCCAAACCGAACCTGCCCCGACGGTGAGAAACCGCGGCATGGGACCGATGGGTGTCGAGCCGGTCACGGTGTTTGTTACGGGATTCACGCGGATCAGCGCATTTCCCTCGTTTGAGCTCACCCAGATCGAATCGTTGGCGAACACAGGGTTGAAGGAACCGGCAGGAATCGCGATCTTCGCGACAATCCTGTTTGTGGTCGCATCGATGCGGTCGAGTTCGCTTGCCTTCGATGTGACGAGCCATACGCTTCCTGCGCCCGTGGCAATGCCGCCCTCCGAATCGGCCGGCCCGGCCGGAATCGTAGCTTGAATCGCGCCCGTCTTCGCATCCGCGCGCACCAGGGTGTGGTCTCCGCAACTGGGAATCCACAGGCTGCCAAAATCCGTTGCCATCCCCGAGCATGGCTTTGCGACAGTAATGATGGTTCCCGGCTGATTGGTCGTGGCATCCAGCCGTACCACATGATTCGCGTTGGAGCTTGCCACCCACACCGCGTCACTTGTTACCGCAAGCCAGTCCGGATGGCCCTTCACGATAAACGTGGCCACAGGCGGCAACGTCGCAATGTCCATGTTGAACGCCCGGTGTCTCGACGCCCGTCTTGGCCGGAAACTTTCGGCTCCTGGGCGAGCAAGGGCAAGTCCAGGCCTACCAGAAGCAGACAAAGCCTGCTGGCCATTTCAAAAGATATGATCGATTGCAAAGCATGATTGGACTCCAATGCTGAATAGGTTCGATCAATTGGTTCGAAAGTGATTATGCTGTAACGTTAGATCGCAACGCGGCGCACGCGCGCTCAGGCTCTACGCGCTAGATTTGTCCCTTTCGGAATGCGCATCGGCGGATAAGCCGCTGGCCCGTTTCTCCCGGTCAGCAATCTCGACAAATGCCTGCGCGGCACGGGTAAGCGACTTGTCCTTGCGAGAAGATCAGCGCCAATTCGCGATGCAGCTTCATGCCCTTCCACCTTCACAATCTTCAGCAAACCGGAATGTTCGTCGTCAAGAACGTTGGCACGCGGCAGAAACCCCATGCCCAGTTCGGCGCAGATCAGCCGCTTGAGCAACTCGCTGGAGTCCAGTTCCATGGCGATGCGCGGTTGCAGTTCGTGGTGGTGAAAGAAGTTGTTGAGCTGTGTGCGCTGGCGGCCGCTGCTTCAGCAACAGCATCGGAAACTGCATCATCTCGTCGAGCTTGACCACTTCGCGCATGGCCAGCGGATGAGTGGGCGCTACGACCAGCACGATGTCGTCGCGGTGAATGGGATGGACCACAAGCCGGGATCCTTGATGAGGAAGCGAAACGATCGCGAAATCCACATCGCGATTGAAAACCGCCTCCAGCGAGCGGGAGTGCTCAGAGCGCACGATGTTTAGATTCACGCGTGTGTACTGCTTCTTGTATAGGGCAAAGACGGGTGGCAGGATGTAAAGGCTGGTGGCTTCACTCGCGCTCACCGATACGTTCACCGCGAGCCGAGCGGTAAAGCTCATTGACGGCCACGATGATATGGCTTTGACATTGCAGGCAGTGCTCGGCAAACGGCTCAAACAGCCGTCCCGCCGCGGTAAACGTCACCTTGCCGCCATCGCGGTCGAACAGGCGCGCGCCCACCTCTTTCTCAAGGGAGCGAATCTGCGCGGAGATGGCCGGCTGCGTCACTCCCAGCTTCTCCGCTGCGCGCGAGAAGCTGCTCAAACGGCAGACCTGCTGAAATGTCCTGAGCTGTTCGAAATCCATGCTGAATATCCATGATTCAGAGCCATTGGGAAATGATGGCCTGGGGATGAAAGCAACTGAGTTGAGCTTCATCATAACCCAGATTTCTTCTCGCAACCCGACTTGATTGGTTCCAGCTTTGAGCATGCCGCGCGAACTTTAATTGGCATGTCCCAGCGGGTTCTCATACTGGAAGGGAAAACAAATAGCGGCGAAGAAAAAGCGCTTTTGGGATGCAGATTTTTTGTCCGGTCTTAGACGCGGAATGCCACAATGCAATCATGGATTCTCGGATGAAGCGATGGTTTCTCGTCTTGATTCTAGCCATGTTGTCTGTTTGCGGTCTGATGGTATCTGCCGAAAAACCGAAGGCTGAAAATCAAAAAACGGCTACGCCCAAGACCATCAAGACCGTCTATGACTACTCGCTGGTCGACTCTCGATGGAAAGGAAACTCCGCTCTCCTCCTATAAAGGCAAGCTGCTTCTGATCGTCAACCTGGCCAGCCAGTCCGTCTATCACGACCAGATCGACGCGCTCAATGAGTTGCAGAAAACTTATGCGGATCAAGGCCTGGTGGTCATCGGCATTCCCTCAGCCGACTTTGGCGGCGAAGAATTGAAAGACCCTACGGCTCTGAGCAAGTATTATCGCGAAACCGCACACGTTGGCCTTCCCGGTCTTCGCTGCTGCGTCGTTGCGCGGAGCGAACGAGATTCCTCTCTATCGCTTCCTTACCGACGCCAAACAGAGTCTTCCCGGCGGCGATATTCATTGGAATTTCACCAAGTTTTTGGTGGATCGCAACGGATCGCCCTTGGCGCGGCTTGAGGTCCATGAAGACCCGGCCGATATGGATTTTCATGTCACAGTCGAAAAGGCGCTGGACGGAAAGCTCAAGAAGAAAGGCGAGTCGGAGAAGGATGACAAAGACGGCGGTAAAGACGATTCAGACGATGAGGACGAATAAAATCGCGTCTAGTGCGAACGCGGTTCTAGACGCAAAGTCCTACGTCAACTCCTGAACATATTTTCTCCACCCGCCAAGATGCGTGATGTCCCGCGCTCCGGCAATACCCGAGGGCTCGCATAAAAACCCTTTCACGGTTGATCCGTCGGCAAGCCGCAATGTGCCCAACGAGAGCGGTGGTGGAATGCCATTCAGAAAGCTCCCCACAGTATCCTCCGGCATAGCCCATACCTCTACCTCGATTCCCGGGCCGCTAAATCCTGGCTCATAAACCAGGCCGGGTTTGGGAGGCGTGGTGTTGGGCACCGAGTAGAGCCGATAATCCCCATGCGTGCGAGTGGCGCGCACCAGCCTCGCTTTCCGTTGCGTCATCTGCCAGTTCAGAGGCTGCCCTGTGAGATGCGCGCCTACAACCGCCATAAGAATGCAACCGTAAGGAGCGGATAGAGGCGCTATCGCAGGAGTAGCGGCGAGTTTGCGTTGCGAACCTCCCAACGTGCTAGCCAGCTTGCGATGCAGCCGGTCGGCAACCTGCAACAAACCGTCGTCTGTGAATGCTTTGCCAATAAACGAAACTCCGAAGGGCAGGCCATTGGCCTTGAATCCCGCAGGCACTGCAATTGCGGCTAGGTCGAGCAGATTGACAAAGTTTGTGTAATAGCCAAGATTGCTGTTCAACTCAACCGGCGCCTGCTGTACCTGCGCCATGGTGTAGTGGGTGGGCGCCGTGGGTAGCAGCAGGAAGTCCACTCTCTCCCAAACTCTGGCCGTCTCGCAACGCAGGGCCTCCAGTGTGTAGCACGCATCAAAGGCGTCCACAGCACTGTAGCGGCTGGCGCCGGAAATAATGCCCCCGACAGTTGGTTCCATTGCGTCTGGATGTTCGGCGAGAAACCCCTTCAACGCCGCAAGCCTTTCCGCAAGCCACGGGCCGCTGTAGAGCAGGCTGGCCGTTTTGCGGAACGGATCGTAGTCAAAACTGATCGGCTCACCGCCTAGCGCTGCGAGCGCCTCGACTGCGGCGTCATAACAATCTCTGGCGGCATCGTCACCGAACCATTGCATGCTCTCGGCGGTGGGCACGCCAAAGCGGAAGGCGCTGGAAGCTCCAAAAACTGCCCAGGGTGCAGCACCGAGTCCTGGCCCTGGAACGCGGGAGTAGGCATCGGAAGCATCGAGTCCTCGCGCAACTTGAAACACCCGCGCCGCGTCTGCGCAGGTTTCCGCAAAGATTGACACGCAGTCAAGCGTACGGCATGCGGGCAGCAGGCCATGCGTGCTTATCCACCCACGCGAAGGCTTGAGGCCGACCAGTTGGTTGAAGGCCGCGGGCATACGCCCAGACCCCGCCGTGTCAGTGCCCAGAGCGAAACTCACCAGCCCGCGCGCGACAGCAACCGCCGAGCCCGAACTCGAACCACCGGAAATGTACTCCGGATTAAAGACACTGGAGCAGATACCGTAAGGAGAACGCGTCCCCACCAACCCAGTAGCGAATTGATCCATGTTGGTTTTGCCGATCAGGATGGCTCCCGCATCCAGCAACAGCTTCACAACCGTCGCGGTTTCCTCCGCCTCGTGCGCAAACTTCGGGCAGGCTGCCGTAGTGGGCAGGCCGGCCACATCGAAGTTGTCCTTGACAGCGAAGGGAATGCCGAACAGCGGCAGCGCTCCGCGCGATGCGGACGCCTCAAGTTCCGCGGCATGCGCGAGGTTGTTGTTTTTGGGAACGACAGTGATCCAGACCGGCCTCTCGCCCTGCGCCTCAATCTCGCCATATATCTGCTCAACCAGGGCGGTCGGCGTCAGCGTGCCGGCGCGGTAGGCGCTCTCTAATGCGGTAATGTCCACGGTTCACTTCCTTTTGCCGAGTGCCGCTGATCTGCTTCCCCCGCTTCAATTCAAACGAAGAATCGCCAGTTGTTGCCCGGCGCTTACCATCTGCCCGCTCTTGCAAAGGATCTTTTCGATGACGCCGGCCACAGCAGAGCCGATCGCCAACTCCATCTTCATCGCGTCCAGCACAATCACCTTTTGTCCCGCCTCAACGCGCTGGCCCGGCTCGACGGAAATCTGAAAAACACTCGCCGTCATCGGCGCGCTACCGCCTCGCAACCCTCCGGCACATCGTGTTCCACTTGATCCGGGTCGGGCATGTCCGGCAGGCCGGCAACCTCCAGCTGCCCATTCACCCGCCAGCGTTCACGCTCCTCCTGGAAGGCCTGGTTCTGCCGCGCCTTGAAAGCAGGCAATCTCCGGTTTGATCGAGTCGAGAAACCTCTCGTATCGAATCAGGTTGAAGTCCGCATCTTCCACTCTCAATTCAAAGACGCCATGCAAAATGTCGCGGCGCAATTCCTGCAGTTCTTCCGTGGAAACCGGATAGAAGCGGATCTGATCGAAGAACCGCAGCGACCACGGCACGCCTGCTACAAACGTCTTGGTCGTCCGATACGTGTTCCACACCTGCACCGTGCGGCCCACCAGCTGATAGCCGCCCGGCCCCTCCATGCCATACACGCACATGTAGGCGCCGCCGATGCCCACCGCATTTTCCGGCGTCCATGTGCGCGCCGGGTTGTACTTGGTGGTCACCAGGCGATGGCGCGGATCCATCGGCGTGGCCACCGGAGCGCCCAGGTACACATCGCCCAGTCCCAGCACCAGGTAGCTGGCCTCATGGACGATGCGATGCACTTCGTCGACCGAATCCAGGCCGTTGATGCGGCGGATGAACTCGATGTTGTCCGGACACCAGGGCGCATCCGGCCGCACCGACTGCATGTACTTGGCCTGCGCCAGCTGCGTCGCCGGATCGTTCCATGACAGCGGCATGTGCACGATTCGCGAGGGCACTGTGATGTCGGGACGTTCCGGTATCTCGCGGTCGAAAGCGTCGAGCGCGGCCAGCAGCTCTTCTCGCGCGCAGACGGCGATTGTCATAGTGAATCTGCAGCGAGCGCACGCCGGGAGTGATGTCGATGATGCCCGGCAGACGCGCGGCGCGCAGTTTGCCCTCAAGCAAATGCACGCGCAGCCGCAGGCCAAGATCGAGCACGCGGTCGCCGTACTCGACCAGCAGGTATTTGTCGCCATCGGCGCGGTAGACCGTTGCCGGTTGCCGTGTCTCCATCCTCACGATGGCGTCTCGAGAATCGCCGGCTCGCGTTCGCCCGATGCAGGCAGCTGCGGGCAAGCTGCCTTGCAGCGTTTCCACGGCTCGATCCATCGCAGCCTCGAGCGCTTCGGCCTGCTCCAGAGTGAGGCGGCGAAATCGCACCGTATCGCCGGCCTTGAGCTGGCCCAGCTTCCAACGCTCGGCCTCCACAATCACCGCGGGGCAAACGAATCCGCCCAGGCTTGGTCCGTCCGGGCCAAGCAGAATCGGCATGTCGCCGGTGAAGTCGATGGAGCCGATGGCATACGCGTTGTCGTGGATGTTCGATGGATGCAGTCCCGCCTCGCCGCCATCCTTGCGCGCCCACTGCGGCTTGGGCCCCACCAGGCGAACGCCGGTGCGGTCCGACTGGTAGTGGACACGCCAATCGGTGCTGAACAGCATCTCGATATCGTCAGCAGTGAAGAACTCCGGCGCCGTGTGCGGACCATAGAGCACGCCGATCTCCCAATGCTCGGCCATAGGCGGGAATCAGTGCGGCGGGAAGCTTGAGCGTCTCCTGCGTCTGGGTTGCCGGAAGCAGATGAATCACATCGCCGGCGCGCAACGCGCGTCCAACGTGGCCGCCAAATCCGCCCAGCATGAATGTGCCGCGGCTGCCCAGAAATTCGGGAACATCGATGCCGCCGGCGATCGCCAGGTAGGCGCGCGTGCCCGCCGCCCCGCACGGCGCCAAAGTGCAGCGTGCTGCCAGCGGCAACGCGAAAACTCTGCCACAATAGGAGCTGCCGCTCCGTCGAGCGTGGCGCGCCATATCGGCGCCGGTCAATCGCAACCATGCAATCGGAGTCGAAGCGCAGCCGCGCACCCAGGGTTGTCATCTCGAGCGCGGCGGCATCTCGGCGCGTTGCCCACCAGCCGGTTGGCCAGGCGAAAGGCCAGCGTGTCCATCGGCCCCGAAGGCGGCACGCCAACATGCCAGTAACCCAGCCTTCCCGGAAAATCCTGAATGGTGGTCTGCGTCCCGCCTTCCAGCACCTCGAAGGCCCGTCTGCTCACGTCAAAGGCTGCCCAGGAACGATGTCGTCATCGCTCCGGAAACGAATGTCTCTGATGCGGCCACCGCGCGCAGATAGCGAAGATTGGTTTCCGTTCCGTCGATCGAGCACTGCGCCAGCGCATTCTGCAGGCTGGCGACTGCTTCGGTGCGATCCGCGCCGGTCACAATGATCTTCGCGATCATCGGATCGTAGAACGGCGTGACCTCCGTTCCGCTCTCGACCCACGTCTCCACGCGAGCCATCGTCCGCGCGGCGGAAAAATCACCTGCGACAGCTTGCCCGGCGCAGGCTGAAAGTTCTTGGCTGGATCTTCGCAGTAGATGCGCGCTTCAATCGAGCACCCGCGTGTGAGTCTCGACTGCGGCGAAGGCTCTCGAGCGGCGGCAGCTCGCCTGCTGCCTCCTGGATCATCATCTCCACCAGGTCCAGCCCAGTGACCTGTTCGGTGACGCCGTGCTCCACCTGCAGGCGCGTATTCACTTCAAGAAAGAAATACTCGCGCGTCTCCGCATCGTAGAGAAACTCGACCGTTCCGGCCGATGCATAGTTGACGGCTTTGCCAAGCAACACCGCCGAATTCCGCATGGCCGTCGCAGTTGCGGCATCGAGCCCGGGAACCGGCGTCTCCTCGATCACTTTCTGATGGCGGCGCTGCGCCGAGCAGTCGCGCAGTCCCAGCGTCAGAATCCCTCCCTTGCCGTCGCCGAAGATCTGCACCTCGACGTGCTTCGCGCGCGCCACAAATTGCTCCAGATAGACGCTGCCGTCGCGAAAGCTGTTTCGGCTCAGCCGCACCACTGTTTCGTAGGCCTCGCGCAGTTCGTCCGGCGACGGCACACACGCGCATGCCGATGCCGCCGCCGCCCGCCGAGCTCTTCAGCATCACCGGATAGCGCAGTCGCTCGGCCCGGTCCAGCGCCTCGTCCAGATCCCGCAGCACGCCTGTTCCCGGCAGCAGCGGAACTGCCGCACCGTTCCGCGAGCGCACGCGCCGTGTGCTTCAGCGCGAAGGCCTCGATCTGCTCCACCCGGGGGCCGATGAAGACGATGCCGCGTCGCGCGCACTCCCGCGCAAACTCCACATTCTCACTTAGAAAACCGTAGCCGGGATGAATTGCCTGGGCGCCGGTCTGTTCCGCGGCAGCCAGAATGCGATCAATGGAGAGATAGCTCTGGGTTGCCGGCGAGGGACCGAGGAAAAACGCCTCGTCGGCATCCAGCACTGGGCGCGCGTCGCGGTCCGCCTCGGAATACACGCCCACCGAGGCAATGCCCATCTTCCTCAATGTGCGTAGAATGCGGCAGGCGATCGCGCCCCGGTTGGCGACCAGAACCTTACTGAACATTCGCATCCCAAATCAGAATCTGGACCGGCGTCGGATTGTAGCCATTGCATGGATTGTTCAACTGCGGGCAGTTGCTGATCACCATCAGCACATCCATTTCCGCGCGCATCTCCACGTACTTGCCGGCATCGGAGACGCCGTCTTCAAAGGTCAAGCCGCCGTCGGGCGTGATCGGGACGTTCATGAAAAAGTTGATGTTGCTGGTGATGTCGCGCTTCTCAAGGCCGCGGCCCCACTCCTGTATGCCCTTCAGAAAGCTTTGCCGGCAGGCGTGCATATGCCCTTTTGACAGGTCATAGCGCACCATGTTGCTTTCGGTCGCGCAGGCGCCGCCCAGTGTATCGTGGCGGCCGCAGGTGTCGGCCGTAATCGTCAGCAGCACATTGCCCTTGGTCGAAATCAGCTGCGTCCCGGTGGTCAGGTAGATGTTCCCCTGTTCGCGAATCGTGTCCTGCGCGCTGTACCGGTCCGCGTAGTCGTGCGCGTTATAGAACAGCGTATCCACGGCCTGGTTGCCTTCAAGATCGACGATGCGCACAACCTGCCCCTTCCAGATTTCAAAAAGAAAGGGGTCCCCGGCCTCCACCACGAAGCTGTGCAGAGCGTCTTCGAGGCATGAGTTGACTGGATTGCAGAATTGAAGTCGCCATTTTTCAGTCCTCGCCGCCCACTCCATATTCCCTGAACGGCTCTAAAGGAAAAATAACTCAGTGAGAAGAAAGCCGCGAGTGTTCTCGTTGCAAAGCATTCGGCATGGATCGTTCGTGCTCGCGGCGGCGAAACCCTGGCGATGCTGATCTCCACCGGTTTCGGCGAGTATTCGTTGCCCGGCGCCAGCGGATGCTGACACGTGTTCAGCAAGACCAGCACGTTCATCTCCGCGCGCAACTCCACATAGCTTCCCGGCGTCGAATGATTTGCGTTGTAGTGCAGGTCGCCTGACTCATCCACCGTCACCTTGCTGAAAAAATTCACCGTGGCATGCAGGTCGCGCGATCCCAAACCATACTTTCCCAGTTCGACCAGGAATCCGTCGCGAGCGTTTTGATGCCATTCGTTGCGCGCCTGCTGATAGGTCGTCTTGCCGTACTTCTTCTCAACCAGGGCATTATTTGAGAATCCGCAAAGCGGATCGTGCCAGCCCACCGTGTCCTCGGTGATCGAACAAAGTATCCGCCCCATGTCGGAGTAGAGTACATGCCCTTTAGTTAGCCGCGCTGTGTGTTGCGCTTTCAGTGTGTCCGGCAGATTGAAGCGCTCTGCTGGAATCTCAAAATTTAGGAAGTAAGCCGCCAACGTTGGCGCCTCCTTCCACATCGGTCATCCGCAGTGCCGTGCCTCTCTTCAGCACGTGCGACCAGGTCGCCCCTCCGGGCACTGTCTCAGCCCAAAGCGTGGTCGATTCCATTTACACCTGTCCCCCTGACGCACGCAATAAACGGCATGCGACTGGTTTGTCCGGAAAATCCCGGCCGCTGTTTGCACAGACGCGCCAAGGGTCGACACCGGAGGCACATCAGCGAGGGGCTGGAATGTATGGGGTCGGTGGTCCGCAGCAGACGTCCATGTGATTAATGCGCAACTGTACCTTGATCGAGATACGCCGAATTGTGCGCCGCGTAATCACTTTGAGTCGAGCGTAGCACGAAACAGAAGTCAACCAACGCAAATTCTCCATGTGCGAACTGATTCATATGTTGATGGTGAGCCGACGCGGCGCCTATCGGTTGTTCCTTTTGCGGCGTTGCATAACTGAAGCGATTTGGCGGAATTCTTTTTTTTATGCCCCTTGATTCCTCTCACCCGCTGTGCAACGTTAACTTCACGATCTCCCTGCGGCGCACCCCGCTGCTGCCCACGAACCAAAGATTGAGCAGTTGATATACAGGTTTCATTCAGTCTCGACTACAAGAGGCTCGAAGGAACTCTTACACATTGAGATTGTTCCTAAGTGTTTTCAGTCATTACGTTCCGTGGTACGGGACGACGCGATGGTATCCCTGGAGGCCAACGTACATGAAGCGTGTCCGCAATTCATTCCAACTGATTCTCATTCTGTTCTGCGCGTCGGTCGTCAATGCGCAAACCGCCGTGACGTCCGTACATGGCACCGTTTTCGACCAGAGTGGCGCCGAAATACCCAACGGGCACGTCTCCATCAGCGACGTTGCAACCGGCTTCAAGTCTGAGCGCCTTACCGACGAGCGAGGCGAATACGCGTTCCAGCAAATCAATCCCGGACGCTATACGATCCTCGTGTCCGTCGCCGCGTTTGCCAACCAGGAGCGCATTGTGGAGCTGCTGGTGAACCAACCACGCGTGGTCGATTTTAAAATGTCGGTAGCCTCCTCTGGAGAGACCGTTGAAATTGACGATTCCGCGATGACCCTCAACACTTCAGACGCCACCATCGGGACGCCCTTCGACACAACCCAAATCCAGGCTCTTCCCTTCGAGGGCAATGACGTGCTCGATCTGCTTAGCCTGCAGGCAGGTGTGCTCTTTCTCGGCGATAAGTCCAGTACCTCGCAGGACACCGATAGCCGCAGCGGCGCTGTGGATGGAGCGCGCTCGGATCAAAGCAACGTTACGCTCGACGGTCTCGACGATAACGATCAGAACAAGGGCTATGCGTTCAGCGGTGTCTTACGCTCCACGCGCGATTCAGTTGAAGAATTTCGTGTAGTGACTACAAACGCAAATGCCGATTCCGGGCGCTCGTCGGGTGCGCAGGTGTCGCTCGTTACGAGGAGCGGGACCAATGCTTATCACGGCAGTGCTTATGAGTACTATCGTCCGACGAACACGGTGGCCAACAATTGGTTCAACAAGCAATCGGAAATTGCAGCCGGCGAGCCGAATATTGCACCCAAATATCTTCGCAACACCTTCGGCGGTTCGCTCGGGGCGCCTATTCAGAAAGACAGAGCTCTTCTACTTTGTTGCTTTTGAAGGACAGCGCCTCGCCGAGAGTCAGCAAGTCACGCAGGAGGTTCCGACCGCCGCTTTCCGGAGCGGCCAGCTAACCTATGTGACGGGCTCTGGAACGGAGACCTTGTCGCCAGCAGACATCGCATCGATGGATCCCAATTGTTCGGGGAATGGATCCTGTCCGTTAGGGGCCGGCGTCAACCCTGCCGCCTTGGCATATTACGCGCTGCTCCCGCTGCCGAACACTTCGGCGCCAAATGACGGATATAACCTGTTCGGTTTTACCTTCGCATCTCCGGCTCCCGCGAGCCAGAATACATTGATCGCTAAGCTCGATTACAATATCCATGCCAACCACCGACTGTTTTTGCGCGGCAATTATCAGTTAGACCATATCTCTGGAACCGCACAGTTCCCTGGACAGCCGGCTTCCTATAAACTTGCCGATGATTCGAAGGGAATTGCGGCGGGCGATATATGGACGATCTCGAACTCGCTGGTCAACAACCTACGGTACGGGCTGGTTCACCAGTCTTATGCAAATACAGGCGTGACCGATCAGAATTATGTAACTTTCCAGAATATTTCGACTTTGAAGGCTTCCGGCTACACTTCCCAGATCATTTCTGTACCGACGCACAATATCGTGGACGATGTGAATTGGACCAAAGGAACGCACTCGGTCCAGGCAGGGGGCAATTATCGACTGGTCTTCAATAATCGCCAGTCCAACGCCACACTCTTTTCGAATGCTGCAGTCACTTATCAATTGCTTGCGGTCGGCGCAATCGCCAACACCTCGGTGCAGGGGCAGCCTCCTGCAAGCCTCGATCCGGGCGGATTCGGCTTTCCGGCAGTATCCCCAAATTACGATACCGCTTATAACACGGCTATCGCGGACATTACTGGGCTGATTACTTCTTCAACGGTGTATTACAACAACGTATACTCGAACGGCCAACTCAACCCATTGCCGCCCGGACAGTGGGTAAACCATCATTACCTGACAAATGAAGTGGAGTACTACGCCCAGGATAGCTGGAAGATCAGGCCCAACCTGACCGTCACCTATGGGTTGCGGCACACACTTCTGCAGGTTCCGTATGAGCGGAACGGACAGGAAATTGTCCCTACGATCGACATGGGTAAGTGGTTTGACACACGCTCCAAGGCTGCGTCCGAAGGTCAGGTGGTGCAGCCGACATTCGGCTTTACGCAAGGTGGACGAGCCAATAACCGCCCGGGTTACTGGAGCATGGATAAACTCAATTTTGCGCCCCGATTGGCCGTCGCTTATTCACTGAATGCCCGCACGACTATCCGAGCGGGGGGGGGCATTTACTATGACCACTTCGGCCAGGGAATTGTCGACTCCTTCGACCAGCAGGGCTCATTCGGGCTCGTCACCGCTGATCGCAGTCCAGTAGGTCAATACGTTGACACCACGCCGCGATACTCAAATCAAACAACGGTGCCTACGAGTATTGTTCCCACTCTGTCCGTCACCGGGCCAACACCAGTTACTCCCGGTGAGAACCTTTCCCTCGCGTGGGGAGTCGACCAGAGTCTCACCACACCGTATTCCTATGTATTCAATGCCTCGGTTCAGCATCAATTCTCCAAATCTGTGATCTTTGAGGGAACCTACACTGGTCGCCTGGGCCGCCATCTCCTGCAGATGCGCGACATTTCTACGCCCAACGATCTGGTTGATCCTCAGTCTGGCCTGGACTACTTTGCCGCTGCCAAGCTATTGTCCAAGCTCACCGACGCAGGGGCTCAAGTGGCAAACGTCGCACCCATTCCTTACTGGGAGAACATGTTCCCGTGGATTGCGGGAAATGGCCTCACGGCGACCCAGGTAGCTTATGAGAACTATCAACCTTTTCGAGGCAATGAAGCCTCCGCGCTGTTCGTCCTCGATGCGATTCCAGGCCTTTACACGCCCAACAACGAGCTTTACCGATACTTCGATCCACAGTACTCATCGCTATATACCTGGTCGTCCATGGGAACCAGCAGCTATCACGGACTTCAACTGACCATGCATCACCCGCAAACCCACGGCGTGCAATTCGATGTGTACTACACACTGTCCAAGTCGATAGACCTTGGATCGGATGCAGAGCGCACCGGGCCATCAACAGAAACAATCGGCGGCGGAGGCGGATACTACAGCGGAAGCGGCGGATACTTCAGCCAAATCATCAATGTCTACAATCCCAAGGGCAATCGAGGAGTATCCGACTTCGACGTGCATCACTCAATCACAGGGAACGCAATTGCAGCTCTTCCATTCGGCCGCGGTAAGTTGATTGGTTCAAACATGAATAAGTTTGTCGATGCTTTGCTGGGACATTGGACCCTGACCGGACTAACGCACTGGACAAGTGGACTGCCATTCGGCGCGATCGACGGGATTGGATGGAGCACAGACTGGGCAGATCAGAGTTGGGTCGTGAACACGGGCCCCTTTGCTTCGGGCGGGCATAAGCGGGATTCTTTTGGGCAGCCCAACGCATTCCCAAGCCAATCGGCGGCACTTGCGAACATTCGTCCTCCTTATGCGGGGGAGACGGGGCAGCGGAATGCCTATCGCGGTGATGGATATTTTAGCGTCGACACCGGCTTGAGTAAAATCTTTGCCATTACAGAGAAGCAGCAGTTGAAGTTTGCATGGGAAACCTTCAATACAACCAACGCAGTGCGCTTCGACCCAGCGAGCGTATCGGACAATCCATATGGCAGCCCGGGAAGCTACGGCGAGTATACCGCGCTGCTGACGCAAGGGCGGCGCATGCAGGGTTCGTTGCGATACAGCTTCTAGCTATAGCTGACGCACGAAGAATGAGCGGACAGCTGATCCGGCTTCCCCGGACCGAAGACCCAAGAACTATGCCGTCTGGAAGTTAAGAGATTCAAGGCTGTCGTGGTTCTTTGAAGAAGGTGAGGAGAGCCGCAGTCTGCTGAAGCCTCTGACGTGGTTCGCCTTCGCGGCGGATGGAGATGCCCACCGGAGCGCCACCTTACAACCTCACTCTGCACTGGCAGACCGCACGCCGGCTGAATTTGCAGCAGTATGCAGCGATGGAAAAGACGGCGATAAAGCCGCCTTGGAAAACGCTCCGCGTTTACCACTTTCCCATCGCACGGCTGCTGCTGGCATGACTCTGACAGCCCCGATCTCAAGCCCCTTGCTTGAGGTCATCACTTGAGTTACATTAACCGCAATCGTGCCCGCCAAACGGGCACCAACCGAACCACGCAGGCCGAAATTTCCAATCGCGTGCGGCACAGTTTTCCGGGGCGGGTCAAGAATCGAGAAACTCCAGCTATAACTGGCTGAGAAAAACGGGGCAGGTCAGCTCGAATCGTCTACCACCTGCTCAGCACGCGAGAGGCATATGACGAATCCGTGTTTCACAAATGCGAAGAAGAGGCGTTGAAGCGTGCCGAGATGCGACTGCGCAGGCAGGCGGCTCATCTCGGATTCAGAATCCTTCCTGCAGAAGAAGGATGATTGTTCCTTGGGAGTCGCCAGTGTTCAGTGACCATTTTGCGCCCCGAAGTCTCAACTGTAGCCCACAGGCCGAGGCACTCATCGACCGCGCGATATGCAGATGCAACGAATTGTTGCCGATGCCTGGAGGGGGCTATCAGCACAGATTTCTACATCGGTGCAATTGTTCTAGCAGCAAGAAGGTACTAGCTAGTTGCTTAGCGGACCAAGAAGGCAGGGAAGAGAATCCAAGCGAGTAGAAGTTCTGTTTAATGGTCTGAAACGTCGGCGGAAGTGCTGAAAAATCCGCTCGCGAGTTCTCGAAAATCCGCAAATCAGGCAGATTCTCCGAGGATACAAATGAGGATACCGAAGTTAAGCCAGATTCTATCCAGTTTATTTTCAAAGGATGTGACTCCCTGGGGGGCAGCCATGAACCCTGATCTAGTTCTCACTTCCTCTACTTTTCTCGGCGTGGCTCTAGGTCTATAAATCTATAAAATCAATTATTTACACTAATTAATTGCCCCTCCAAATGCCCGTTCACGCGTAAGCTCTCTACTGCGAGTCGATCTCTCGACTGATTGCCGCCCCCGGAGCGTTCTTGCGGTAGTCCATTCGGTCTCCAACTCACTGCTTGCTCGTCACTTTTTCCGGCATAACATATGTCCGGTCCGCCGCCACGAGCGTGGCCGCAATTGCTTCCAATATGGGAACACGATGGGAACACGGCCTGAACCTCCCGATTCGTGCTCGCGCAGCCACACTCCCTGGCTGAGGAGCAAATTGAACGCTCTCCTGATCTACCCTCAATTTCCCGATTCAAATCGGTTTTCCTGGGTATAGAGACCCCTGATGTATCGGGCCTGATCGCCTGCAACAAGCTGCAGGAACAGAAAAGGTCTACTGCCGACCATCGCGTTCCCGGTTGGCGCGACAGAAAGTTCATCTACCGGTTGAAGATGTCACAACTGGAGGCGTACGTCGAGTCGCTGTCGCCGCATAAGCAGTGCAGGGAATCAACGGAGCGGACTTTAGGGTCCGCTCTTTTCGGCTCCAAATCGGCTGGGAAATCTTTGTGGGCACTCTCCTGAATGTGGCTGCGAAACCCGCATGAAAACTGGCGATATGAATCCCTGTTTTTAGAACGGCGAGTTTGCGCCAGCCTTGTCTGGAGTGCGCCCGGGGGTCCCGTCTCCCTGCGACATTCAACAACGATCAGGCTAAGCGTGTTGCATCTCTGCGCCGTAGTCATTGGAACTGACCTCTAATACTGGCGAGGCCAACTCGCCTACGGAGCTTCCGATCAGGTTGAAGCTCGCGATGCTGGGAAGAAACACGCGGAAGCAGGTGCTGCATCCGTTTTCGCCCCGGAAACTGCGAAAGGAGATGCGGCCTTCGTATTTCTGCACGATTCCTTTGCTGATCCAAAGCCCCAGGCCAGTGCCTTTAGTGGACTTCGTGCTGAAGAACGGCTCAAAGAGTTTTTCCGAATCCTGAGGATTGACTCCAACGCCCGTGTCAAGGATGGAAACGCTGATGCCACGCCGCTTCAACTGCCAGTCAAACGTCTCTCTCACCGAAATCCGCAAATCTCCGCCATTCGGCATCGCCTGAATCGCATTGCCGACAAGATTCAAAAAGACCTGGCGAAGCTCAACGGGAAATCCATGCACGATGCCGGGTGTGAGGTACTTTTTCTGCAATCGGATATGGCTGCTCTGTATCTGGCGTTCCTGCAGCCCGAGTACGTCGTCCAGCAATTCGGTCAACGTGACAGCGATTGGCGTCTTCGATTCTCGATAGAAACTCAGAGTTTGCCGTGTGATGTGGGCAACCCGCTGCAACTCCTGTTCAGCCATCGCGGCGCAATGGCGGGCTTCTTCGTCGAGCGAGGGATGATTGCGAAGCAGGAAGAAGATGTTGGTAATTGCTGCGAGCGGATTATTGATTTCGTGTGCGATGATTCCGGCGACGCGACCCATTGCCGCCAGCTTCTCCGTTTCGCGCAGCGCATCTTCTGCTTGGAGCTGTGCAGTGATGTCCCGGTTTACTTCGAGGATGGCATCGCCCTCATGGTTCATGATCTTTCTACATGCAACGATTACATCGGAACCATCCTTCTTTTTTTGAAGCAGGTTTCCGTGCCAGACTCTCCGATCGCGTAGTGCTCTTTCGATTTCCTCGCGTGGCACAGGAAACACAGTGCGCAAGGTCGAGTGAATGTCCTGGCCCAGAATTTCGTCTCGCCGCCAACCATACAGACGTTCAGCCCCAGCATTCCAAAAGAGGACTTCACCGTGGACGCCGCGCTCCATGATTGCTTCAGTTGCAAGATCGAGGAGTTCCGCCCGTGAGCGGAACTGTTCCTCCCTGCGCCGCAACTCTTCGGTACGCTCGGTTACGCGCTGTTCAAGCTGGTTATTCAGCGTCTCGAGCATGCGGGTTTTGCGATGGAGCTCGACAAAAATGCTGATCTTCGCTCGCAGCACGTCAGGCACAACCGGAACCGAAATGTAGTCGACTGCGCCGCTGCGGTAGCCCTGAATCTTGTCCGAGTCGGTCAGGTGAACGCCGGAGATGAAGATGATTGCAGTTTTCTGGAACCGTGGGTGTTGGCGGATCACGTCGGCCAATTCAAATCCGTCGAGATCGGGCATGCTGACATCCATCAGCACCACAGCGATGTCGTTCTTCAGCAGGACGTTCAGGGCTTCGCTGGCTGAAGTCGCCTTGATGAGGTTCTCCCCGAGTTCCGAAAGGATGACCTCGTAACTGAGGAGTTTGGCCGGCTGGTCATCAACCATCAGGATGTTGACCTTCGTGTCTGCGTTCATCTAGTTCTCTCCAGGCCCATTGATAGACTCTGCTAGCGATGCAGCCACATGCGCAGAGCGGAAAGCAGTTGTTCCGTGTTCACCGGCTTAGCAAGGTACTCCGAGGCTCCAGCCTCCAGGCATCTCTCGCGATCACCCTTCATCGCTTTGGCCGTCAGGGCAATGATCGGAAGGCGACGCAATGCAGCGTTCTGTCGAATCACCTGCATAGTTTCGTAACCGTCCATCTCCGGCATCATGATGTCCATAAGGACAATGGCCAGATCGGGCGTGGTCTCAATGGTCTCGATTGCTTCTCGCCCGGTGCCCGCCGAAAGCACACTCATGCCGCGGCGCTCGAGCACGCTGCTGAGAGCGAAGATGTTTCGAACATCATCGTCGACCACGAGCACTTTGCGGCCGGCGAGCGCTTCGTCAGACCGGTGCAGGCGATCGATCATCTGCTGCTTTGAATCCGGCAATTCGGAAACTACCCGATGCAAAAACAGGGCGGTCTCGTCGAGCAGTCGTTCGGGTGATTCGACGTCTTTGACCACCACGCTTCGGGCCAATGTATGCAGTTGCGCATCTTCCTCGGCCGATAGCTCTCTTCCAGTAAATACCACTACCGGGAGATCTCGCAGTCCGGCGTTTCCCTTTATCTGTTCCAGCACATCAAAGCCGGACATATCGGGGAGGCGCAGATCGAGCACGATGCAATCGTAGATATCGCGCTTGAGAGCCTCGAGGGCTGACGATCCGGAGTCTAGTACATCGATATCGATGTCCTCGTGCCACAGCAACTCGCGCGTGCTCAGCTGCTCGGCGGGATTGTCCTCGACCACCAGCAGTCTCTTGCGCCGAGGCTGCGAATACTCGCGAATGCGCGCCAATGCCGTATTCAACTCGTCCGTGGATGTTGGCTTGGTTACGAAGGCAAACGCTCCACGAGAGAGTCCGTGACGGCGGTCTTCATCAAGCGTCAGCATCTGCACGGGAACGTGCCGTGTCTTCGGGTCCTGTTTGAGATGATTCAATACCGTCCACCCGAGCATGTCGGGAAGCATTACATCGAGAGAGATTGCGGTCGGATGATACTCGCGCGCCAGCGCCAGCGCTTCGGTGCCCGTCATCGCCACCAGAACCTTAAAGCCCTTGTCGCGCGATAGATCGCAGAGAACGCGGGCATAATGCGGATCGTCTTCCACAATAAGCAGCACTGCATCGCCCTCTTGCAGCGAGTTGCGATCATCATCGATCCGGGCTTCCTGTTCTGCGGCAGTAACGTTTGAAAGGAACATGGGAACGGTGATAGGTGCGCCGTCCTTCTTCTCCGTTTTCACTACGGTGGGCACCGCGGGGCCAACATAGGTTTGCGGCAGATAGAGCGTGAAGATGCTGCCTCTGCCGGGTTGGCTCTTCAACTGAATCTCGCCTCCAAGCAGGTTCGCGAGTTCGCGGCTGATTGCGAGGCCTAGACCAGTTCCGCCGTATTTACGGCTCGTGCCTGCGTCTGCCTGCTGGAAGGCCTCGAAGATAATGCGCTGTTTCTCCGGCGGAATTCCGATGCCGGTGTCGGAGACCTCAAACGCGATGACGGATCTGGCACCGCTGAGGATCGGGTGGTCCGCTGTCCAGCCAGATGGAGCTGATGTGACTGACAGTCTCACCGTTCCTTGCTCGGTGAATTTGAAGGCGTTCGACAGCAGGTTCTTTAGTACCTGCTGCAGGCGTTTCGAATCTGTGACAAGGCTGCGGCCCAAGCGCGGATCGTTCGTAACATCGAAGGTGAGTCTGCGGTTTTCCGCTTCGTGTCTAAAGGGCCGCGCTACGGTATCAAGCAACGCGCCGAAGAAGATTTCTTCCGCCTCCACCGATACGGTGCCCGACTCAATCTTCGACAGATCGAGAATGTCGCTGATCAGATTCAGCAGGTCAGTGCCGGCGCCGTGAATGGTGCGTGCAAATTCAACCTGCTTGGCATTCAAGCTGCCATCGGGATTGTCAGCAAGCTGCTGTCCAAGCACAAGGATCGAGTTAAGCGGTGTGCGCAACTCATGCGACATGTTCGCGAGAAATTCGGACTTGTATTTCGAAGTGAGCGCCAGTTCGCGAGCTTTTTCTTCGAGGGCGCGCCGGGCCTGCTCGATCTCCTGGTTCTTGCGTTCCACCTCGTAGTTCTGTTCGGCCAACTGCTGCGCCTTTTGCGCCAACTGCTCGTTGGTCTGCTGCAGTTCCTTCTGCTGCGTCTGCAACTCGGTAGCCAACTGTTGCGATTGCTTGAGCAGGCCTTCTGTCTGCATGGTGGCCTCAATCGAGTTGAGCACGATGCCGATCGAGGAAGTGAGTTGCTCAAGGAACGACAGATGCGATGCAGTGAAGGCGCTGAGGCTGGCCAGTTCTATAACCGCCTTGACGCGGTCCTCAAATAAAACCGGCAGCACAATTACGTTCTTGGGTACAGCTTCAAACAGACCGGAACGGATGGGTGCTGTGGTCTTCGGCAGTTCCGCGATGAGCATCCGGCGCTTTTCCGAAGCGCATTGTCCGATGAGCCCCTCGCCCAAGCGCACTTCTTTTAGATAGCCTTCGGGGGTGTCGGCATATGTGGAAAGCAGAACGAGGCTAGCTTCAGGACTCGCCGAGTCTCCACCCATCTGGTAGATAACGCCTTGCTGCGCGTTAATCAGCGGAGCCAGTTCCGACAGCAGCATTCTTCCCACGGTCACCAGATCGCGCTGGCCCTGCAACATTCCCGTAAACCGCGCCAGGTTTGTCTTCAACCAATCCTGCTCGGTGTTTCGGTCGGTGGTGAGTCGAAGGTTGTCAATCATCGTGTTGATGTTGTCCTTCAGCTCCGCCACTTCGCCACGCGCTTCCACCTGGATGGATCGTGTCAAATCGCCCTTGGTCACGGCGGTCGCCACTTCTGCGATTGCGCGCACCTGGTTGGTAAGGTTATCTGCCAGCAGGTTCACATTGCCGGTCAAGTCCTTCCATGTTCCCGCAGCGCCGGGCACGTTGGCCTGGCCGCCGAGGCGCCCTTCCACGCCGACTTCGCGGGCCACTGTCGTTACCTGGTCGGCAAACGTCGCCAGAGTGTCCGTCATGTTGTTGATGGTCTCGGCGAGCGCTGCGACTTCGCCCTTAGCATTCACGGTGAGCTTCTGGTTCAATGCGCCATTTGCGACAGCGGTGACTACCTTGACGATGCCGCGTACCTGCTCGGTGAGGTTTGCCGCCATCACGTTGACGTTGTCGGTCAAATCCTTCCAGGTCCCGGCGACCCCGGGCACCATCGCCTGCCCGCCCAGCTTTCCGTCGGTGCCCACTTCGCGAGCGACGCGCGTCACTTCGGCAGCAAAGGCGTTCAGCTGGTCCACCATCGTATTGATTGTGTCTTTCAATTCAAGGATTTCGCCCTTCACGTCAACCGTGATCTTGCGACTCAAGTCGCCGCGGGCCACAGCCGTCGTCACCTCCGCGATATTTCTCACCTGGGCTGTGAGATTTCCGGCCATCGAGTTGACTGAGTCGGTCAGGTCCTTCCATGTGCCAGCCACACCGGGCACGTTTGCCTGGCCGCCGAGCCGTCCTTCCGATCCCACCTCGCGGGCGACGCGAGTGACTTCAGCGGCGAAGGAGCGAAGCTGCTCGACCATCGTGTTCAGCGTTTCCTTCAATTGCAGAATTTCGCCGCGGACGTCTACCGTGATTTTGCGGCTCAAGTCGCCGTTGGCGATAGCCGTTGCAACCTCGGCGATGTTTCTCACCTGCGCGGTGAGGTTGCCGGCCATGAAGTTGACTGAGTCCGTCAGATCCTTCCATGTTCCGGCAACACCGGGCACCATTGCCTGGCCGCCGAGCTTTCCGTCGGTGCCCACTTCACGCGCTACACGGGTCACTTCGCCGGCGAATGCGTTGAGCTGATCGACCATAGTGTTGATGGTGTTCCTCAGCTCTAGAATTTCGCCCTTCACGTCGACGGTGATCTTGCGCGAGAGATCGCCGCGGGCCACTGCCGTCGTCACTTCGGCGATGTTTCTTACCTGCGCGGTAAGATTGCCGGCCATCGAGTTCACTGAATCGGTCAAGTCCTTCCATGTACCCGCAACTCCGGGCACGTTGGCCTGACCGCCGAGTCTGCCTTCGGTTCCCACTTCGCGTGCCACGCGCGTCACTTCACCGGCGAATCGGTTCAGCTGGTCCACCATCGTGTTGATGGTTTCTTTCAGCAGCAGAATTTCGCCACTGACGTTAACGGTGATCTTCTTTGAAAGGTCGCCTGTCGCGATGGCCGTAGAAACTTCGGCAATGTTTCTCACTTGGCCCGTCAGGTTCGAGGCCATCGAATTCACGGAGTCGGTCAAATCTTTCCACGTACCAGCGACACCCGGTACCTGCGCCTGCCCGCCGAGCTTACCGTCGGTTCCCACTTCGCGTGCCACGCGCGTCACTTCGCCGGCGAACGCGTTGAGCTGGTCCACCATTGTGTTGAGTGTGTCTTTGAGTTCGAGGATTTCGCCTTTCACATCGACGGTGATTTTGCGGCTCAAATCGCCGCGGGCAACAGCTGTAGCCACTTCGGCGATGTTGCGTACCTGGCCAGTGAGGTTCGACGCCATGAAGTTGACGTTGTCGGTCAAGTCTTTCCAGGTGCCAGCCACTCCGGATACCTGGGCTTGGCCCCCGAGCTTTCCGTCAGTGCCGACTTCGCGGGCCACGCGCGTTACTTCGCCGGCGAACGCGTTGAGCTGATCCACCATGGTGTTGATGGTGTTTTTCAGTTCCAGAATTTCGCCCTTCACGTCGACTGTGATCTTGCGTGAAAGGTCGCCGCGGGCCACGGCTGTGGTCACCTCGGCGATGTTTCTTACCTGCGCCGTAAGGTTGCCGGCCATCGAATTCACCGAGTCGGTCAAGTCCTTCCAAGTTCCGGCGACACCCGGCACGTTGGCCTGACCGCCGAGGCGTCCTTCTGTACCGACTTCACGGGCCACGCGCGTTACTTCGCCGGCGAACCTGTTCAGCTGGTCCACCATGGTGTTCAGTGTTTCTTTGAGCTGCAGGATTTCGCCGCGCACGTCGACCGTAATTTTGCGGCTCAAGTCGCCGTTGGCGATAGCTGTCGCCACCTCGGCGATGTTACGCACCTGGCCGGTGAGATTCCCGGCCATGAAGTTGACGTTGTCGGTGAGATCCTTCCACGTACCGGCGACGCCGGGGACGCTGGCCTGGCCACCGAGTTTGCCTTCCGTTCCCACCTCACGCGCCACACGCGTAACTTCGCCGGCGAACGCATTGAGCTGGTCCACCATGGTGTTGATGGTGTCTTTCAACTCCAGAATTTCGCCCTTTACGTCGACAGTAATCTTGCGCGAAAGGTCGCCGCGGGCCACGGCCGTCGTAACCTCGGCAATGTTACGGACTTGCGCCGTGAGGTTACCGGCCATCGCGTTGACGGAGTCGGTGAGATCTTTCCATGTTCCAGCGACACCAGGCACGACGGCCTGCCCACCGAGCTTGCCGTCGGTACCCACTTCGCGAGCCACGCGCGTAACTTCCGACGCAAATGAGCGCAGCTGATCGACCATGGTGTTGATGGCTTCCTTGAGCTGCAGAATCTCGCCTCGCACGTCCACCGTGATCTTGCGCGAAAGGTCGCCACTGGCGACGGCGGTGGCTACTTCCGCGATGTTTCTCACCTGGCCTGTAAGGTTTGAGGCCATGGAGTTCACAGAGTCCGTTAGGTCCTTCCAGGTTCCTGCCACGCCAGGGACCACGGCTTGCCCGCCGAGTTTCCCGTCGGTGCCCACCTCGCGGGCCACACGCGTCACTTCGGCCGTGAACACGCCCAGTTGCTGGATCATGGTGTTGACAATGTTGGCGGAGCGGAGGAATTCGCCCTCGAGCGGACGACCGTCCACGTCCAGCCGGACGGTCTGCGTCAGATTTCCCTGAGCCACAGCAGCGATCGCGCGGGTTACTTCCGTTGTGGGTCGGAACAGGTCTTCGACGAGCGTGTTCACCGAGACTTCCATGTCGTCCCATGCGCCGCGGCGGTGTTCGACGCGGATGCGCTCGCGGGTCTTTCCTTCTTTTCCCACTGCCTGGCCAACCCTCTTCAGTTCGAATGCCATCTGCTCGTTAGCGGTGACAATCTCGTTGAAGTTGTCGGCAATCTTTCCCGGAAGCCCCGTCCACGAAACGGGCAGACGCACGCTGAAGTCGCCGTCTTTCATGGTCTTCAGGCTTTGGAGGATGGTGGTTAGGCACTCCGACATCGGCGGCTCTAACGCATTAATCGGATGGCGGTTATCTCCGTCTTGCCCGCTGAATGGCGGCTCTATGGTCGTCGACATGCCCGGTGCTCCTGGATGGGTTCTGGCAATCAGCATTTTAGACAGAACGCGCGTGGGCCATCCCCTGAATCGGTACCTCTGAAACGCACAAATGCTGGAGTGCAGCGAAGGAATAGATGCATGGGGGGGATTTTAGGTTGCCTAATGTCTGTTCTGAACGTCAAATTTGACGGTTGCAAAGCGAGAACGTTAGCCCAGCCGAACATCCAAGCCTGTTTATCCAAATTGCGCCGCTTAAGATGCATGCGTGCTTACTCAATGAAAATCATGCGATCGTACTTCAGCACATGTGATGTCGATTGGTCGTATGCGATGAGCCTTTACATGGATTACGCCGTTCTGAATCTGCAATGGACCTTCTATTTGGAGAAAACGGCTGCGCGTTACGACTACTCGCTCGCGCTCGAATAGATCGGGAGTAATGATGACATTGGCGATTCCGGTTTCATCTTCCAGCGATAGAAAGACAAACCCTTTTGCAGTGCCAGGACGCTGACGCGCGATCACGCAACCTGCGATTTGAACAATTCTATTGTTGGTGCAGTGGGCAAGGTCATCGGCAGAAAGAATGCCTTCACGCTTCAACTCTCCACGATGATAAGTCATCGGGTGCGGGCCGCAAGTGAGCCCACTTCCGGCATAGTCAGCGGCAAGTCGCTCATCTGTAGTCATTTGTCTCAGCGGCATTGGCTCATTGTACTTGCTTCGTACTCGGCGTAGCAATGGGCCAACGGGACGGCCAGCCTGTTCCACTCTGCCAGAGAGCGTCGCGGCGATGCTCGACCTCGCCAAATGAATTCAATGCGCCGATTTGCGCCAGCAAAACGAGTTCCTTTCTGTTCAATTCCGGAACGCGATCGCGAATATCATCAACCGATGCGAAATGCGCCATCGCGATTACGCGCGGCCAGCAGCGCCTCGGCTGAAGATTGTCGCAATCCCTTGGCGTAATTCAGTCCTATGCGGATGGACAGCGTGCCGTCGGCTCTGCTCGATGGTGCATAGCCAATCGGATCGCTGGACGCAAATGGGGCGCACGCGCAATCCATGACGCTGCGCATCCTTGATAAGCACGGCAGGCGAGTAGAAGCCCATGGGCTGATTGTTCAGCAGGCCGCAAGTGAATGCAGCAAGATAATGCACCTTGAGATATGCTGATGCGTATGCGATAAGTGCGAAGCTGGCCGCATGCGACTCAGGAAAACCGTACATGGCAAACGAGGAAATCCCCTGCACGATGTTGTCCTGCTCTTGGGATCCGATGCCATTGTGCGTCATGCCTGCGCGCAAGCGGCCTTCAAGATCGTGCATCCTCTGCATGGATCGGCGCATTCCGACGGCTCGGCGCAATTCTTCGGCCTCTGCACCGGTAAAACTCGCGACAACCATCGCCATGCGCAGCAACTGCTCTTGAAAGAGCGGCACTCCCAATGTGCGCTTGAGTACCGGTTCGAGCAACGGATGCGGATACGACACTTCCTCCTTGCCCTGGCGACGGCGCATGTAAGGGTGCATCATCTTGCCGACAATGGGGCCGGGCCGGATGATGGCGACCTGCACGACGACATCATAGAAACGTCTAGGCGCATTGTGGGGAAGGGAAGCCATTTGCGCGCGGCTCTCCACCTGAAACATGCCGACCGTATCGGCTTTGCGCAGCGTTTCGTACACAAGCGGATCTTCAGGTAAAGTCGCCAGATCGACCTGTTTTCCATAGTGACGCGGGATCAATTCAAGCGAGTCTTTGAGTACAGCCATCATGCCCAGCCCGAGCAGATCGACCTTGATGAGGCCGAGGTCTGCGCAGTCTTCCTTATCCCACTGGACAACCGTGCGACCCGGCATGGATGCGCGTTCGATGGGGACGATGCGATTCAGCATCCCGGCACAGATGACCATGCCGCCGGAGTGCTGGCCAAGATGTCGTGGCAGGTCCTGCATGCGCATGCACAGATCGAGATATTGGGCAATGCGGGGATGGTCGGATATCAAAGCCCGCCTGATCAAAGTGCCTCGCCATCGTGTCGTTTGCGCCGCGCCACTCCCAATGACCAACGAGGCTGGAGAGCCGGGCGAGTTGCTGCTTCGTCGAAGCCAAGTGCCTTGCCCACTTCGCGCGCCGCGGAGCGTCCGCGATACGTAATCACATTGGCGGTCATGGCCGCACCGAGCGATCCATAATGTTCGTATATGTACTGGATTACGCGTTCGCGATGATCGCCTGAGGGCAGATCGAGATCGATGTCGGGCCATTCGCCACGGCTCTCGCTGAGGAATCGCTCAAACAATAGCTCCATGCCGACTGGATCGACGGCCGTGATTTCAAGCGCATAGCAGACGACGGAGTTTGCGGCCGATCCGCGCCCCTGCACCAGGAAGCCATTCTGCTGGCAATAGCGGATGATGTCCCAGACGATGAGGAAGTACCCGGCGAATCCGAGCTTTGCGATCAACTTGAGTTCATGCTGCGCCTGCTTGCGCGCCCTCTCGAGCAGATGCCGTTTGGCCGGGATGCATAACGTTTGCGGATACCCTCATCGACGCGCTTGGCCAGAAAGCTGTCCATCGTTTCGCCATCAGGCACCGGATATTGAGGAAATTCATAGCCAAGATTGTTCAGTGTGAATTCAAGACGCTCACTGACTATACGAGTATTGGCGATCGCTTCTGGAATATCGCGAAAGAGCCGCCATTTCACGAGCAGTGCGGAGATGGCATGAGGAGTTTCGGCCAGCAGTCGGCCTGCCTGATGAACCGTTGTGTGATGGCGGATCGCAGTGAATATGTCGAGTAATTCGCGATCGTTTTGATGTTGCACAGCGAGCGCCATTGGTCGCAATCGTCGGCAGACCAAGCTTCGAGGCGATGTTCTGTAATGCGGCATTGCGGCATTCTTCTTCACGTTGATGGTGGCGCTGAAGTTCGACATAGAGATTGCCGTGGCCATAGATCGAGGCTAGTCGATCGAGTGCTTGTGCGCGCTCTGTTTCTCCTCCGCCATTGAGCGCCGCAGCCAGTGGACCTTCTTCTCCGCCTGTCAGGCAGATCAAGCCTGATGAGAATTCCTCAAGATCTTCAAGGGTTGCTGCGCCTTCAGCTTTTGTTGTTTCACGCATCTTGAAGCGCGTGATGAGCTGGCAGAGATTCTGATATCCGGCTTGCGATGCGCAGAGCAGCACAATGCGAGGCGGTTCGTCTGGGTATTGGTGCGGAAGCCACTCGGCAGGCACAAGCTTGTTGCCGAACGATGAGACAGCAATCTCCGCGCCAATGTGGGCTTTTACTCCGTTGCGCTTTGCAGCGGTGTGGAAACGCGCAGCTCCATACAGACCATTTCGATCAGCCAGCGCCATCGCAGGCATGCCGAGTTCCACGGCGCGCTCGATGAATGATTCTGGCTGCGATGATCCAGCGAGAAAACTGAATGCGCTTGATGCATGGAGTTCGATTTTCGTCGATGATGCTAGCTGTCCGATTACAGATGTTTATGCCGTGGCCGTCAGTCATAGAGCGCATCCAACTGCCATTGATTGTTCAAGTGGTCATGGACGATCAGGCAGCCGATGGTTTCGCCGTGGTTGTTTGTGGCCATCACGTCCCACTCTTCCATATCCCATCTGTCGATGGACCACCAGCAGCCGCTTGTTTGCCATGGGCCGTACGCAACCTGCACTTCGTAGCGATCTGCGCCGTCGCGAAATGACGCCGGCTTTTGCGAAATGGATTTGTACACGAAGAGGGTGAGGCGGCCGCATACGCCGCAGCGATAATTCGACGTCGGTTCGCGTAAGATTTGATTGATTGGGTATGGCGAAGTTCTCCATTTCGAAGCTGCCACTCCGATGTGTGTCTTCAGCACTGGGGAACCACACGGTCATCGCCAACTAATGCCTTGAGCCTTGCGAGCGTTACATCGAGACGCGAAGGCTCGGGCGTCTGAGGTGTGAAGAGGCCGAGCTGCACCTTGCTGGGTTGTCCGGCTTCGGCAGTTAGCGTGAGTGATGTTATGGCTGCCTGCGGCGGATGTGCGGCAATCTCAAGTTGAAGCAGTTTCAGAAGGAATTTGCGATCATTGGAGGGTATCGCAGGGCGAATTACGCGTTCGTACGTGAAGATTCCTCGAGGCACATCTGAACCGTGAGCCATGCCAGAGATAATGCTCTGCCCGTAGCACGCGACACGAGATTGTCGATCATGCTGGCGGCGATGAAGAGCAGGGAATCGAGCTGCTCGACGTGAGTTTCGAATTCAATGTGTTCGTTCAATTCGAACTTGGCTTCGATGGGCTGAAATGTATGATCAGCTTGCCGCGTGAAAGCTCGAGCCAGAGCTTGTCATGCTGCCCGAGACGCGTGATCAGTTCTTCTTCGGGCAGTTCAGCCAGTTCGCCGAGCGTGCGAATTCCCCAGAGCGCGAATGTTTCGTAATGCTGCTCATCGAGGCGCAATGATGCAATCGGAATTGTGGCAAGAGCGGCCGCTTCCTCGTCCCTTGGAATTACCGTGATTCCTCGGGTGTATTCAGCCTTGATCCGCGCCGTATCGAAGTTGTGGCTTACAGCTACCGAAGCGCGAAATCCGGCAGAGAGCATCGCACGCAGGCTTTGAGCCAGCGTTGCGGGCGGGCCGAATAACGTTCTGTGCCGGCGATGTCGAGTACGAATGCGCAGGCATTTCACGCATAGTCTCCTCGATGCGCGGGGAAAACTTTGATACGCACTCCAGAAGGACGGCGCGGGCAGCAACTCGGTTTCCACTGATCGCGACAGCACGTATACTCCGCTGAGTTCTTCAACTTCCAGGCGCGTCATGCCAGGTGTAACTCCACGCTTTCTTGCATGGAGATTCAGCGAGCAGACTTGTTCCTGTGGCGCAACGCCTTCGAGTACGGCGACAGGTTTTGAGTGCAGATCTGGTCTCAGGCGCAAGATTGCCTGGGCAGGAAACTCCGCGGCATGGATTGCGGCATAAAGCGACTTGGATCGATTCGTCATGCGCGCTTTCAGGATTCCAGCTGCTCGCGCCGTCCAGGTGGAAGCAGGCGGCTTGCGGGTGATACTTGTAAACGGCGAGAAGCGGAGCGGCCACGGCGGCGTTGTAGCGAAATCCGCGAATCACGTTTTCGGCCGCAGCATCGACGCGTTCGGCTGGCACTCCAGAACTACTGCGGCGCTGGATTGCGCATATGCGGCTTTGCCCAGCACGATCAGGCTGCATCGGGTTCGGTCGGCCGCCTGCCGGAATCGGAACCATGTTGCCAGCGGAATTCGATGGCCTGTTCGATGGCTGCATCCGCCAGATCGAGGACGATGGCTGCGAATCCACCGGCCTGCAATAGCAGATCTGTCGCGCGTATCGCCTGGTCGAGCCGCGTCCAAGGTTTCTCTTTTGCGCAGGTTCTATTTATTAATGCGGGGGAGGGTTTTTCGACAGGTACATTGCGGCATCGTACCCAGAGCAGATGTTTCAGGCTTACACCGTTTGCTGCCGCTGATTCCGGATCGAGTGATCGTTCGCGTCGATCCACGCGCATACATTTCCGTCCTGGTGCGCTGTGCCAGAAAAGCCAGTGCCATGCTCGTACGTCCCGAGGATGCTGGCCCGGTAATTCACTGATGGCTCCTACGGGCAAACCGCCATCGAGCAACTCGTCGATCTGTGCAATTCCCGTCGCAACTACTTCGCGAATTGTCCGCGAAGCAGGTGTGAGCACAGAGGGTAGCGATGCTCGAAGTCGGTCTCGATCTGTTGGCGGAGTGCGGCAGAGGAAGGCATGGCGTGAAGGCATATTCGCCTTTTGTTCGCCTTTAGATTCAGGCAATTGAATGCAGTTGTCAACCCTCGTGCCTGTGGAAGCTGCAAGGGTTTTGGCCACTAAATCTAGTTCATATGTACGTATAAGCTAAATAATTATATATTTATAAGAATTAATTCATCAATTTATTGAGCTAATTAACTGGCTCAAGATGCGCCGTAAAGTGTCTTAAAACTGGCGCTTCATAGGTCAGGCGCATCCCTCTGATCTTCTCCCGGTTCCGGAAGACCTCGAGGATCACCTCGACAAGATAATCGACATGGCTTTGCGTGTAAACGCGCCGCGGCATCGCAAGCCGCACCAGGTCCATTTGTGCCGCAGCGGCAAACATCAGCTTTCCGATCTCAACAGAACGAACTCCGCCTTCGAGATACAGTTCCGCAGCCAGTGCCACGCCTGGAAATTGATCAGTAGGTATGTGAGGAAGGAAGGCACGAGCATCAATATAGATTGCATGGCCGCCGGGCGGCTGAACAATCGGAACACCGGCCTCGGCGATGTGGTTGCCGAGATAGGCCGTCGACGCGATCCGGTAGCGCAGATAATCCTCTTGGAGTGCTTCCTGGATTCCGACGGCGATCGCCTCGAGATCGCGGCCCGCAAGACCGCCGTAGGTTGGATATCCCTCGGTCAGAATCAGCAGATCCTTCTCCTGCTGTGCGAGCAGATCGTTGTTGGTGCACAGAAAGCCGCCGATATTGGCCATGCCGTCTTTCTTGGCAGACATGGTGCATCCATCGCCATAGCGGAACATCTCCTGCGCGATCTCTTTTGGAGTCTTATCGGCATATCCCGGTTCACGCAGCTTGATGAACCATGCATTCTCCGCAAAGCGACAGGCGTCGAAATAGAGTGGAATTCCGTGACGCTTGCAGACCGCACTTACCTGGCGCACGTTCTCCATCGATACTGGCTGGCCGCCGCCGGAGTTGTTGGTTACAGTGAGCATCACCAGCGGAATGCGCTCACGGCCCACGCGTGAATCAGCGACTCAAGCGCGGCGACATCCATGTTGCCTTTGAATGGATACTGCAGAGACGGCTGACGGCCTTCGGGGATGAGCAGGTCCACGGCTTCCGCGCCGACGAACTCCACGTTGGCACGGGTCGTGTCGAAATGGGTGTTGTTGGGGACGACGTCGCCTTTCTTGCACGTGACTCCAAACAGAATGCGCTCAGCAGCCCGGCCCTGATGCGTGGGAATCACGTGCTTATAGCCGACGATGTCGTGGATCGATTTGCGGAAGCGATCGAAGCTCCGGCTTCCGGCATAGCTCTCGTCGCCTTCCATGATGGCGGCCCACTGATGTGTCGACATGGCGCCGGTTCCTGAGTCGGTGAGCAGATCGATCAGTACATCATCCGCAGGCAACAGGAAGAGGTTGTAATGTGCGGCCTTCAGCAGCTTTTCGCGCTGCGCGCGAGTCGTCCAGCGTATCGGCTCGACGCTCTTGATGCGAAATGGCTCGATGATGGTTCTTACTGGCATGCCATGCCCCAATCGTTCGGTAGTATAGGTGGTTGCGCGAGCGAAAGTCCAAACAGGGCATAGAGCGGTGCGGGAATCGATCTCATCGTCAATAAATCCGCTACGGCTCGGCGGCCAGTTTACGCAGGCGATCTCTGACGTTCCAGAAGGCCCGTCCGTCATGATATGCGGCTTTCCAGATTGAACCTTTGTCTTCGGTGACAGGCGTGCCGTCGGCCGTGGTCAGGTTGAAATCGCCGTGATACTGCCGATCGATGGTGTGGTTGTGGATGAACCCCATTGTTCCAGGAATCGCTGGAAGTACACGCTGTCCTGTTTTCCGTAGCGTTCGTGCATCATCAGCAGGGCGTTCAGACCTTCCACCTGCACCCACCACTCCTTCATGGTGTCTTCGGCTTTGCCGAACGCGGTGCCTTCGCGAAAAAAACCGCCATTCTGGCGATCCCAGCCATAGGCGAGTGCGTGATCGACGAGCATCCTGGCCATGCGCTCAGTCTTTTCGTCGGCTTTCTTGTGAAGCACCTCATCGGTCTCGATTATCAGGTAGGCCGTTTCAACATCGTGTCCGTAGGAATCATGATCAGGAATCGGCTGCCAGGCATTTGTGAAGTAGAAATTCATGACGCCAGGCTCGACGCAAATCTTGTCTCGGACGATTGCCAGCAACTCTTCAAGACGGGCGTAGGTGGGATCGGGCCAGACCTCGTAGAGCTGAGTGAACGCCTCCAGCAAGTGAATATGTGTGTTCATCGACTTATAGTTGATGGGTCCGATCGGGTTAGTTGCCGCCGTTCCATTAGGAACGTGTGGCACGATCCGTGTTCCATCGCGAGCGAGCCATTCAAAATACCCGCCGTTACGGAGTCATGTGCGCGCTTTCTGCCCATAAAATCCATTCTTTGCGGTTTCAGTGCCTTGGGGTCTTTGGTTGCCTGGTACGCGGCTGCGGCTCCGTAAATGCAGAAGCCAATGCCGTACAGTTCTTTTTCGTCACCAAATGCGGAAGTGATTTTGCCCTCGTCGTCCAATCCCCAGAAGAAGCCGCCGTCCTGCTTGTCCCACATTACGTCGGCGAGAAAATCGACGCCGTGGCGCACGATCGGAATGTATTGATCTTGAAGCGCAGGTTCGCGCAACACCACCTGCGCGGCAACCCAGGTCATGCGTCCCTGAAAACTGAAAATTTACCGTCACTTGGCATCTCACGCCAGTCGCGTGCGAAATGCGAATGAAAGCCGCCATGCTTGGCATCCAACGAACGGGGAAACCATACGTCAAGAACGTCCTGGTGCAAGGCCTTGTCAACTTCTACGGCCAGCTTCAGATAGGTCTCGCGTTCTGGCCGCTCTCCGGCGAACGACGGCTGCGAACGTAGCTGCTGGGCGATCGATGCGCACAAAATAACTGTGAACCACAGGAAGAGACGTCTCATGCAATGGGCAAAGCACCTCGCGCGAATCCTACCACAAGGAAACCACATCCTTTGCGCGGCAGGCAGCTTCGCCGAGTCGCATCCATCGTGGTCCATGAGCCTCACGATGCTTCGCTTGTTACTACTGTGTATCCAATCGGAACTATTTAGTGCCCGTTCAGCATGGGAGACTTCTGCTAAGCTAAACGCAAATCCCTGGTTTTTACTGCGGTCGGCAGCTTCCCTCGGAAAGAGGAGTATGGGCACTCAGAAGCTGTGCGCCTGCGACCGGACACGTCAGAGCGCGATCGGTGTGCAGATTGGATTCGTTGATACCGTTAAGCAGCCCTTTGCGGCAATTGTGAAGGGCCTTTCCGACGTTTCAGAAGACGGACTCTGGTTAAATCCATTTCGAGGCATTCCCCCGGGCCCGCGTCTCTCGCGATTCGATGTGATCTATCTCGACGAAAACTGCAGAGTACTGGAGTACGCCGAGAACTTCACCGAAGACGAAATTGAGCCGCTAAGCAAAACACCTGCCAGCGCGCTCATACTCCCGGCGCACACCCTCGCTGAGATCAACATCCAAAGAGGAGATCGGTTCCGGGTCTCCAGGAACAGTGAAGCTCTCGCAGGTTTCGATGACATGCCGCCGCAAGCTGACCGTGATGATGCGTTTCAATGCGCGAAGAACATCGGACTTCCAGCATCAGAGGCGCAGGTGCTCAATCATGAAGAGGCCGCCGTCAAACCTGAAGTTGATGAAAAGCCTTCGCTGAAGCTCCGGCTTCTGCGCTGGCTGTTCCCTGAACCTGCTTTCACCGATCGCCGTCGTGGTGAACGCCTGCCTGTGCCGGGGCTTGTTGCCTATTATTGGACCGGAGGGGCCCCGCAGGCCTACCAGCTCGGCAACGTGAGCGGAAGTGGGTTGTATTTGCTCACTGAGGAGCGCTGGCTCCCCCGGAACGCGTATCGTGATGACACTGGAGACCGGAGAAACGCGAATCAAACACCGAGGACATCGTCCGGGTTGAATCGAAGGTAATTCGCTGGGGTGAAGAAGGGGTCGGCTGCGAGTTTGTTGAATCAGGATATGTCGACCTGAATGCTGGCGAAACTATAGAGGATCAGAGATTCGACCGCGCGGCATTCGAACAATTTCTTCGTCGCTCCCCGGGGTCTTGCTCCAAGCACGCCACAAACGACTATCCAATAAGACCATTCGAATCACATTGACCTTTTCGTGAAGGACTACCCTGCTGCGAACCGAGGTCTCTGGCGGAGGAGAGAGATCGGATTCGTCTTTCAGCGTCACTTCAGGCTCAGCAAGCTGCAGAGAACAATATGCCATTAGGAGACTACGCGCCCTTCGATTTCCCGATCCACAAGGGCCTCCAACAACTCGTCGACTCCTGCAAACTCCGCCGCGGGCAACACGTCACATGTCGTTTTTCCGCTAAAAGTCTTGCTGTGCTCGTCGATTGTCAGCACATGCTCGCGCTTCTCTGACAGCAATATCGAGATCTCTTCGCGCGCATCCGAAGCCTGGGCCTGTCGTCTCATGATCGCAAGTAATGCATCGCATCTCCAGTGATAAGATCCCGTCGTCACATGAAAGGATCTTGATCAAGTACTCCGCTCTCTCTTCAAATACTCGCCAGCTGTTTCCCTTCCATATCGCTGTTCGACCATTTGAAAGAGCGGAAGCTTGAATAAAGCTACGACACTTTTGCGGTCCGTTCCGCAGACTGGCGTGAGATGGCCCATGCCCTCGGCTTGGCCAGGCAAGTCTGCCGGGCTCGTGGATGCGGTGCCAAGATCCTGCTCACCGTTGCTATCCGCCGCATGCCGGGCCCTCCTCAGAAGTTTTCTTTCGTCCGACCGCATACGATCCTGCTCGAGACAACTCCCGATAGCTCCCGCAAGAACTTTCTTTTCGCATGGCTTGGTCAGATAACAGAAGATTTTGCCTTCGTTCACCGCACTGATCGCTGCATTCAGGTCCGCATGTCCGGTCAGCAGCATCCGCACCGTGTCCGGCGCTTTCTGCCGCACCTGCGCCAGAAATTCGGCACTGTCCATACCCGGCTTTTAGCATATCCGGGACGTTGGTCATCTAAGACCC
>CAWBCZ010000001.1:0-113502 GCA_963787435.1 uncultured Acidobacteriaceae bacterium | reverse complement strand
CATTACAATCCAGCGCGCCGTCCTCCTATTTCGTTGCGACGCGGCTATCGGCTTTCTTCCACCTTCACCACAAAGTAAGTGATCGATTCGCCGTCCGACACGAGCATTTGGTGCGGCATGCCCGCCGGGATATGCACCACGTCGCCGGCCCTGACTTCCTGCCGAGATCCGCCATCGACGGATTTGCCCCGAATCTCGCCGGGTCCTGTTGTCTTCTGCTCAACCAGGCTGCCGCCTGTCAGAACAGCGGCGTGGCCATCGAGAATGTAGAAGATGTCGGCGAAGTTCTGGTGCAGTTCGCCGCCGCCGCTGTGCTGGCGATAAGCGAGCATGGTGTAGTGGTGAGGATATTTCTCGAGTGTTTCGCTGGCGGAGCCTTCACCCTTTGCGGCTAATTCCTGCAGATGTTTGGCACGCTCCAGTAGCTGTGCCGTAGACCAGTGATCGGAATTCATCGTCTGTGCGTAGCCCCCCATAGCACTCACTGCGAGTGCCGAAATCAAAATCCTGCCAAGAACATTTCGCATGGCTCGTCTCCCTCAGCCGGTCTGGCACAACTCAATGTATCGAAACGGCGCGGGGAATCGAAAATGCTCGTTCCTCTCAGCGGGACGCCTCATTGCTTATCCAAACCTTCCAGTTGTCTCGCACGCTTGAAGACTTGCAGGAACATCGGCCGCGTAAGCTTGCCCGTGTTGGTGTTCTGCAATGACGGGTGATAGCTGGCAATCGCCTGCAAACCGCTCGGCAACGTGTACTCCGCTCCGTGTGAGAAGGTATAGCCTGCGCGGACAAATGACGCACCGCGACGCTGCTCGTGGGCTAGGAGGCCATCGAATGCGATCTTGCCGAGGCAAACCACGACACGAAGGTTCTTGAGGAGAGCGATCTCCTGGTCGACAAATGGCGCGCAGTTTCGCAACTCGTCGGGCGCCGGCTTGTTGCCGGGCGGAGCGCAACGCACTACTGAGGTAATCCAAAGCCCCGTGAGCTGCATGCCGTCATCACGTGACTGTGCCTGCGGATGCGACGCAAATCCCGCCTCATGCAGCACTGGATACAAAAAATCCCCCGAACCATCGCCTGTGAAGGGCCGCCCGGTTCGGTTGGAACCATGCGCACCCGGGGCCAGGCCAAGCGCGAGCACCCGTGCCCCCGGATCGCCGAACGAAGGCACCGGGCGTCCCCAATACTCCCAGTCGGCATAGGCGCGACGCCGTACGCGCGCAACTTCAGTGCAGTGCTCCCGTAGTCGCGGACAAAGATTGCACGTGATGATGCGGGCATTCAGCACGTCGAGTGATTGCGGGGAAGAACCGGGCATGACAGCTTCTAGGTTATACCGCCGACCATTGCCGAGTTTGCCTGCGCTTCAACGTCGTTGCACAACTGAATCTTCACTGCATCAAACCCATCAGATAACATGTGTCTGATTGCTTGCGGCGCATTCGCGGTCAAGTCCCTCTAATTCGCCTCGGAGCATCGCTACGAAAATTTCCAACCGGAGAATTCTCGAATGAAATCAGCAAAGATACTGGTCTTGGCCGGCGATTTCGTAGAGGACTACGAAATCATGGTCCCGTTCCAGGCCCTGCAGATGGTAGGGCACAAGGTGGATGCGGTATGTCCGGGAAAGAAAAAAGGCGAGCAGATGCGCACCGCAATTCACGATTTCGAGGGAGATCAAACGTACACGGAAAAACGCGGCCACAACTTCACGCTGAATGCGACATTCGACGAGGTCAATCCTGCGAGTTACGACGCCCTTGTCATTCCAGGCGGCCGCGCGCCAGAGTATCTGCGCCTCAACGCCAAGGTGTTGGAATTGGTGCGTCACTTCGACAAAGAAGGCAAGCCGATTGCCGCTCTGTGCCATGGTCCGCAAATCCTGGCCGCAGCAGGTGTGCTCAAGGGCCGCAAGGTGAATTGCTATCCGGCATGCGCGCCTGAAGTCGGTCTCGCAGGCGGCACCTTTGTCTCTCTCGACTTCACCGAGGCCACCGTCGACGGCAAACTCGTCACCGGACCCGCGTGGACTGCTCACCCGGCATGGCTGGCGAAGTTCCTCGATGTTCTCGAAGCTCATCTCAAGGAGAGGGCTGCCGCGTAATCAGCTTTGGACCGGGCTAATCGTTGATCCGACTGCACGCACCTGCCGCAGGGGGAGCGCCGATCCGTTGTTGAGCGTCTGTTGAATCTCCGCAATAATCGAGAGCGCGATGGCAGCGGGTGTCTCCGCGCCCAGATCGAGACCGGTGGGCGCGTGCATTTGCGCCAGCCACTCCTCTGCGCGTTCTGTCGGATCCGGCATGGCAAGCAATTTAGCGGCTTCGGCCAGGACTTCGCGCGTCCTCCGCTGCGGTCCAAGTACGCCAAGATAGACGGGCGAAGATTCACGCATCAACAGGCCGGCAATTATCCGGGAGTCCTGCTCAAAGCTGTGCGTCAGCAGAATTGCGGCATCCGTCGGCTTAACATCTTCAAGAAATGATGGTCCGTCTTCGAGCACACTTGAGCTTGACAAGGTGAGAACTTTGTCCGCAGCTGGAAAGCGTTCGCGTGTAGCAAGGTGACTGCGGCCGTCCGCGACCGCAACAAACCATCCCAACTCTCGCGCCATGCGCAGCAGGGGCTTCGCATCATCCCCTGCACCAAAAATCCACAGTCCCGGTCGCGCTGTGCGATAGTCCACCCACACACGCGTATCGCACTCCCCAATCACCACACGCTGGTCAATTGATTGCAAACGATCCAGTGCCTGTGCGGCCAGGTTGTCGAGCGTTGCTTCAAGCGAGCGCGCGGTGATTGCGTTTGACGGAGAGTCCTGCACGCTGGGGCCGGCAAACCTTCTCGTCGCAATGCCGTCGCCTTCCAGCACTGTCGCAATCGCCAGCGGAGTTCGCGCATGGAAAGCCGTCTCAAGCGCAGTCAACAGCGGATCCGCCGTCGAACGCCGCTCCAGCAGAACGTAGACAACGCCACCGCATCCTGAACCGTAGGGCATCTCGTCATCGTCTTCCGCCGTCGAGTAACGCTCCACAGCCGGACCGCGCTCAGTGAGCCACCATGCGCGTTTGGCGACCTCAACCTCAAGGCAGCCGCCGCTCACCGTGCCCGCACGCCGGCCGTCCGCCGCGATCAGCATGCGCGCGCCGGGCTTGCGATAGCTGGGGCCGTCCACGTCCACAACCGTGGCCAAAACATAATCCGCCCCGGCAGCTTCCAGCGAGTGCCACAGGGGCAGAATGTTTTCGAGATCCGTCATGGTCTCCTATTCTCTCTCAAGCCTCGAGAATCTTCGACTTGAGAAGATGCTCAATGTGCACCGGTAGCTCGCGAACCCGCACTCCGGTGGCGTGATAAACCGCCGCGGTGATGGCCGGAGCAACTCCCGCCAGGCCGATCTCGCCCACGCCGCGCGCTCCATATTCGCCCATGATTGGATCGGGGTAGTCGAGGAATTCAACGTCGATCTCCGGCGAATCGGCGCAGGTCGCCACGATGTAATCTGCCAGGTTGCTGTTGATCGGCTGCCCTGTTCGTTGATCGTAGTGCGTCTCTTCCAGCAGACCCATGCCGATTCCCATCACCACTGCGCCGGCGATCTGATTAGCCGCCGCTTTTGGGTTGATGATGCGACCGGCATCAATCACCGTCACGACGCGGCTCACGCGCAACCGGGCGATCTCCGGATCCCACTCCACTTCAACAAACTGCGCGCCGTAGGAATGCAGCGAGTGGTCCTTCGCCTTAGGATCTTCCCACGTGGGTATCGTCTTGCCTTCTGCGCTGAGTCCGTTGAGGCGAGCCAGCCTCAGAATGTCGGCGAACTCGGGATCTCCGCCAGCCGTCTGATCTTTCTTAAGAATGCGTCCCTGTGTGAACACCAGGTCTTCCGCCTTTGCACCGTGAAGCGGAGATCCCTCTGTACTCGTCGCGAGGGCAGTCATCTTCTTTATCGCCTGGGTTGAAGCGGACGCAATCGCATTCAGCACCGAACCTGTCACCATGGATCCACCAGACATCGGCCCGTCGGGGAGAGAACTGTCGCCGAGTATTACATCGATGCGATCAAGTGGGATGCCGGTCTTCTCATGCACCACCTGCGCGAATATGGTGTACGTGCCCGTGCCGATATCCTGCGTACCAGACCGAACAGACACACGCCCATTTGCGTGAAACTCAACGATCGCGGTGCACGGCAGCCGCAACGCCACCCAGCTTGCGCCGGCAAGGCCCCAGCCAAGAATCTTGCCGTCGCGACGCATTGAACCGATCTCTGGAGTCCGACGTTCCCAGCCAAACTTCTCCGCGCCAACCTCAAGACACTCGCGGAAGTGCCGCGAAGAAAACGGCTGATTCTTGTCCTCGTCCTTTGTTGCGTCGTTCAGCAGGCGAAGCTTCAGCGGATCCATCTTCAATTCATCCGCAAGCTCGTTCATCGCGGCTTCAAGACCGTATAGACCAGGAACAGCGCCGGGGCCACGCATATACATTGGCGCTCCAAGGTTGCGTCGGACCATCCCGCTGGTAACTTCGAGATTCTTCACGCTGTACAAATAAGGCGTAGCTTCGGCACAGTTCTCATCGAAGTCGTCGAGCAGCGAAGTCACGTTGAGATAGTCCTGCCTGAGCGCCAGCAACTTGCCGTCCTTCGATGCGCCGATGCGAAGACGCTGCTCGGTGCGTGGCCGATAGCCAACGCTCGAAAACATCATGCGGCGCGTGACGCTCAGCTTGACGGGTCGCCCGAGTTTGCGAGCCGCCACCGCATTCATGGCGCAATGCGGCCATGGGAACAGCTTTCCGCCGAATCCCGATCCCAGATAGCGCGTCACCACGCGCACGTTCTCTACCGGAATGCCGAGAGTCTGCGCCATCACCACGCGATGATTGACGACGCCCTGTGACGTCTCGTACATCGTCAGCCGATCGCCCTCCCACACCGCGACCGATGCATGCAATTCGATGGGATTGTGCGTTTCAATGGGCGTGATGTAGGTCTGGTCGACCTTTACTGGCGCATCTTCGAATGCTCCGTCAAAGTCGCCGCGTTCGCTGCCTTTCTTGCGCTCACCTGTGTAGTCGTCAAGGCTGACGCGAAGCTTTGCGGGCTCCGGATCATACTCGGCGTGCACTGCCGCAGCCGCGGCTGTGGCTTGTTCCAGGGTTTCTGCTACGACCAGCGCAATGTACTGTCCCCAGTGGCGAACGATTTCATCTTCGAGGGCTGATCGAACTTCGCTGTTGGTCGCGTTGTCATCGCCGGGGACCGTCCGGTAGAGTGGCCCGATGTTACGGTGATGCAGCACTAACAGCACGCCGGGCATCTTCTCAGCCGCGGATGTATCGAGCGAGCTGATGCGGCCACCGGCAATCGAGGCGACCACGGGCATCGCATGCACCATGCCGTCGAAATGAAAATCAGCTGCGTACTGCGCAGCGCCTGTCGTCTTCAGCGGTCCATCGATTCGCGGTGTGGGTTTCCCGATGATCGATGCTGGAGTCGTGCTCATGCTTGCCTGCCCTTCGTACTGATAGTTGAAGTGCTTTCGGGAACATTAAACTTCGCGAACATTCGATTTCAGCAGGTCTTCGATCCGAATAGGCAGCTCGCGCACACGGATCCCGGTGGCGTGATAAACAGCCGCCGTAATCGCCGGCGCTACGCCTGCCATGCCGATCTCGCCGATGCCGCGCGCGCCGTACTCGTTCACGATGTAGTCGGGATAGTCGAGGAACGTCACGTCTAGATCCGGGAGATCTGCACAGGTTGCGACGAGGTAGTCGGCGAAGTTGCCATTGATCGGCTGGCCGCGTTGCGGTTCGTAGACCGTGCCTTCAAACAAGGCCATCCCGACGCCCATTACTGCGGCGCCGAGGATCTGGTTTGTCCCCGCGCCCTTGTTGATAATGCGTCCGCAATCGAAGATGGAGAAGATGCGGCTCACGCGTAGTCGCGCGATTTCAGGCTCCCACTCGACCTCGGCAAAGTGCGCGCCGTAGGAGTGCAGTGAATACTGCTTGGCTTTGGGATCGTCAAACGAGGGATTCGTTTTCCCGTTGGCGACGAGGCTGCCAACGTTGGCCATCTTGAGAATCTCTTCAAACGGAACGCCGTTGGCAGTCAACTGCGAGTTGGGACGATAGGCTGCGCCAACCACTTGCGGCTGTTCCTTCGAAAGGATCATTCCATTGGAGACGGCGAGCGTTTCGGGCTTCATGCCATGGAAGGGAGATTTCGGCGTGAGCGTTGCAATGTGCAGCAACCGATTCACTGCTTCGTTCACCGCGCTGGTCGTGGCAGGCAGTACAGCGCTGGTAGCCATCGAACCGCCGGATGTCGGTCCGCTGGGCAACGACGTGTCGCCGAGGAAGACGTCGATGCGATCGAGCGGCACGCCCGTTCTGGCGTGGATGACCTGGGCGAAGATGGTGTAGGTTCCGGTGCCAATGTCCTGTGTAGCGCAGCGAACGCAGACGCGGCCGTTGGGGCATAGCTCAACGCTGGCGCTGCAGGGAATGCGTGCAGCAGACCACGACGCGCCGGCCAGCCCCATCCCGATGATCTTGCCGTTGCGGCGCATTGAGCCGACCTGCGGCGTGCGCTGTTTCCAGCCAATCTTCTCCGCGCCAGTGGTGTAGCACTCCTTCAGGTGGCGCGATGAGAAGGGAAGGTTCTTGCCTTCATCGCGCTCAGCATCATTTTTCAGGCGCAGGTCGAGCGGATCAATGTTGAGCTTGATGGCAAGTTCGTCCATCGCCGATTCAAGGGCGAAGAGTCCGGGCACCGCGCCCGGGCCGCGCATGGGCGCAGGTGCACCGACGTTGCGCCGCACCATTCCCGTTGTGACCTCAAGATTCGGACAACTGTAGAGGAACGGCGTTTGCTCGCCACAGTGCTCGATGAAGTCGTCGAGCTGCGAGGTCTGCGTGAAGAAATCGTGACGGATGGCGGTGAGCTTGCCATCTTGCGTCGCGCCAAGTCGAATGCGCTGCTCTGTGCGGGGGCGGTGGCCGACATTCGAGAACATCATGCGCCGGTCAACCGATAGCTTTACCGGACGCTTGAGCTGCCGTGCTGCTGCGGCTGCCAGAGTCGATTGTGGCCATGGGAAGAGCTTTCCACCAAAGCCGGAGCCAATGAACCGCGAGATCACGCGGACATTTTCAACGGGAACTCCGAGCACCTCAGACATGACAGTGCGATGATTGACCACACCCTGCGAGCACTCATACAGCGTCAGGTCGTCTCCGTCCCACACCGCAACGGTGCCGTGCATTTCCATGGGATTGTGGGTTTCAACGGGCGTCGAATATGTCTGATCAACGACCACTGGCGCAGTCGAAAGAGCCTGGTCGGGATCGCCGCGCTTCCAACTGCTTTGGCGCTGTCCGGTGAAGCCATCTCCGAGATTGGTGCGCACGTCCGGGGCTTCCGCATCATATTCCACGCGAACAGCCTGCGCTCCGGCCCGTGCCTGCTCCAGCGTCTCTGCGACAACGAGGGCTACGAATTGTCCCCAGTAATAAATCTTTTCGTCATCGAAGGGAGGGCGCGTTTCGCTCATCGTGCCGTCTTCTACATGCGGAATCTGTCGGTAAACCCCCTGCATGTTGCCGTGATGGAAGACCTGGAGAACGCCCGGCATTTTCTCTGCAGTAGATGCGTCCAGGTTGCGGATGCTACCTTTGCCGATCGTCGCCTGAACCGCAACCGCATGCACCAAACCTGGGAAATTATGATCTACGGCGTAGCGCGCAGTCCCGCTGGTCTTCAAGGGGCCGTCAATGCGAGGCACTACCGCGCCGATGATGCTTGCGTGAGGAAGTGTGTCCGTCGCCATGCGACATCTCCTATATGCAACTAGGCAGTTGCGGTTTTAAGCGAGCGCACCAGGCAGCGCTTTGCCAGTTCCACTTTGAAGGCGTTATCCTTCTGCGGTTTTGCCTTGGCGAGGGCAGCCTCGGCCGCGGCCTTGAATGTAGTCGCGTTCGCTGCCTTTCCCATCAATGCTGCTTCGGCTTCATGCGAGCGCCACGGCTTGGTGCCGACGCCGCCCATCGCAACGCGGATATAACGGATGTGGCCGCCGTCGACGCGCACAATGATCGCCGCTGACGCCAAAGCAAACTCGTAGCTCGCCCGATCGCGCAACTTCAAGTAGGTCGATTTGGCGCCTTCGACCGGCTTGGGCAAGTCGACATAGATCACAAGCTCGCCGGGTTCAAGCGCGTTTTCGATTTGCGGCGTGTCGCCGGGCAGCCTATGAAAGTCGGCGAACGCGATGGTTCGCTTGCCCTTTGGTCCTTCGACGTGGATCACCGCTTCGAGGGCTGCCATGGCCACGCACATGTCCGAGGGATGAGTCGCGATACAGTGCTCGCTTGTACCCAGAACAGCATGCATGCGATTGAAGCCGTCCATCGCCGCGCAACCCGAGCCCGGCGTACGTTTGTTACATCCATACCCTCCCGGTGTTCCCGCACTGGGCTCCCGGAAGTACATGCAACGCGTGCGTTGCAGCAGGTTGCCGCCCGTCGTTGCCATGTTGCGGAGTTGAGGTGACGCTCCGGAGAGAAGCGCCTCGGATAGCACGGCATACGATTTCTGCACATCGGCGTTCCACGCGAGATCCGAATTCCGCACCAGCGCGCCAATGCGCAGACCGCCGTCGGGCAGCTTTTCAATCTTGTCCAGCGGCAGCAGATTGATATCGACGAGTGTCTTCGGTGTTTCGACGTTCAGTTTCATCAGGTCGACGAGCGTGGTGCCGCCGGCAATGAACTTTGCCTGTTGCGCGCTGGCCAGGGCCTTGTCGATGCTGGGAGCTTTAACGTAGCTAAAGGTCTCCATGATCTCTCCTCTTCGTCAGGCGTAAGTCCATCAGGAAAGACCCGTCAGGCCCGCGACCGCACTTGCTTTACCGCGGCCAGGATGTTGGTGTAGGCGCCGCAGCGGCAGATATTGCCCGACATGGCTTGCTTGACTTCGTCGTCCGAAGGCCCGATCGGTTCCTTGAGCAGCGCAACGGCGCTCATGATCTGGCCGCTGGTGCAGTAGCCGCACTGGTAGCCATCGTGCTCCACGAATGCAGCCTGCATGGCGTGGAGATTGCCGGGCTGTCCGAGGCCTTCGATCGTCGTAATTTCGTCGCCCTCGTGCATCACCGCGAACGAGAGGCAGCTGTTCACGCGCCGGCCGTTGACATGCACGGTGCAGGCGCCGCATTGGCCGTGGTCGCAGCCCTTCTTTGTTCCGGTGAGGTGGATGCGCTCGCGAAGGGTATCGAGCAGCGTCGCACGGGCATCGAGATTGCGCAGCGTGTAGTCCTTGCCATTGATGCGCAGGGTGACGGTTGCCCGTGCCGCCGGTTTCCGCCTGATCCTGGATCGCAGGCTCAATGACTGGAGCAGCCGCCGCCAGCGGGGCAGCCCCTGCCAGCAAGCTTGTCGCTCCCAGCCCCGACAGGAAAGTTCGCCGGCTGAATCCGCGCTTGGCTGCTCCGGGTTCCGGCGCCATTGGCTCCAGATCAATCGATTGTTGATCCGGCGCGAGATCCGTGGTTGCATTTTGGGGGGTGCGGGAGCACAGATACTTCATGCGCGTGTCAATCGTGTCTGCCACAGGTCGACCTCCTTGAGACAGGACTCTATACGAGTTTTGGAGAGCTAACCGGCATCACAGCAGGGGAGCCACCCATGTCGGGGTAATGCCGTGCCGCTATCCTATCCAAATCCCCTGACAGCTGGGAATCGGGTTTTTGACCGAATGCAATTCAAGCAAGCACCTGCTTGATCAGTCCAGGAGCGGAGCCCCACGAATAGCTTCGATGCAGACTCTCTGCATGAGTGTTTTGAACCGGCTCCGGCAGCGCTGGAACCGATGCCAAAACTAGCTTGCCGTCGCGAGTTCGCTTTCCATCTCCCGCTCGGCAGGCTGCGGACCTCCGACGCGAATCCGCTCCTCGATCATCTTGTAATTGGCGATCTTGTGGGTCAGCAGCGCATGCGCTCGCTCGAGCGCGACAATCTGCTCCGCGATTGCGGCCTGGTGGTCCTGAAGGAGCTTTCGCCGTTCCAGTGAAGTGGCGTCTCCCTTTTCGCGGAGTTCGGCGTAACGCTGCATCTCGCGAATGGACATGTTGGTAGCTCGCATACAGTGCAGGAAGTTGAGCCATGCCTCGTCTGCTTCAGAGTAACGGCGATGACCGTTGTGCGCGCGTCCGACCGGTTGGATCAGGCCGACGCGCTCATAATAGCGCAGAGTGTGCGCGGTCATTCCGCACTTCTCTGCCATGCTTCGGATCGTGTAACCAGCGTCTCTCACAAATCCAACCTACATCTTTGTGCGCGCTCGAAGTCAATAGAGGTACCGTCCTCAATCCAACCCGTTTACATTGCACTCAAACAGCGAAAGCGCCAACCATTTTGCCAATATCCGCGGTTTCAAGCAGATAGGAAAAGAGGCCGCAATGCGCACCCGGCTTTGGGCTTAACAATTCTTAAGGAAATCGGCGAGGTTGAGCGGTCTCAAAAGGCCGCGTCTGGACCCGATCTGTCCCGGAGCGCAGATGCTTCTGCTTCGCAGATCGAGAGGATCGCTCACCGCCGATGAAGCACCTGATCCCGTATGATCGTCAACGAACATGCCGACAGAAACGAAGACCTACGAACAGATGCTGGCCGTGGCGCTTGAAGAAGCGCGCTTTGGACGCCTGGAAGGCGGCATTCCGATCGGCGCCGCGCTCTTTACCAGATCCGGTGAACTGCTCAGCCGGGGCCACAATCGCCGCGTGCAGCAAGGCGATCCCAGTATTCACGGTGAAACCGACGCCTTTCGACGGGCGGGCCGCCAGCGGAGCTATCGCAACCTCATTATGGTCACCACGCTCGCTCCATGCTGGTACTGCAGCGGGCTCGTGCGCCAGTTCCACATCGGCACGCTCGTAGTAGGCGAGAGCCGGACGTTTGCGGGCGGCCTCGACTGGCTGCGCGAAAATGGCGTGGAGGTCATCGATCTCGACAGTCGCGAGTGCCGCGAACTGCTGGAAGGCTTCATCGCCGAGCACCCGGAGATCTGGAACGAGGACATCGGCGAAGAGTAGTTCAGTACGGATTCACAAGTGCTTTGGATGAAGCATCCGGAGCAACGCACTCGTGCGAGAAAAGCGAGTCTGCTCCATGCAGTAGTTGGTGGAGGCGGCGGGAGTCGAACTAATCACTATGTTGACAGCACGCAAGTTATTGATTCCAGGAACTGCAAGAACTGCTAAAAATGCCTCATTGCCCGATCCATTGTACGTTTATTTTACGAAAATGCTTCACGGTTTAGCGTCCCGCGGGCACGTTGCGACCTTAGTATCCCGTGGAGGTAGAGTCCCATCATGGGCAAGTTGTACCTTACTGCGGGCGGCTGAGTGGACGCAACGAATCGCATCCACGACGAGTCCGGGCTCATCGATCTGGATCATGTGGTTACTTTTATTCGCCCGAATGAGCAGGCTATTTGTCGATAACGCAGCCAGCCGCGTTTGACCTTCGCTCCAGCCCTTCTCAAGTATGAAAAATGGTCCTGGAAACGGCTGGCCGTGTGTGATCACCGCAAGAGGCAAATCTCCAAGACTACTCACACCTCCAAAATTCGCCGTCGGCGCTTCCACGAGTTGCAAGGAGGCCAATTCATCTCCCGCCGCCGAGTACTCGGCCGGCCGCACAAATGAGAACCCTACATGGTCCAGTGGAAACCAGTGACCCAACAGCCGCAAAATGCCGAAACGAGCCGCGAGTTCGACAGCCTTGTTCATGACCCTGAGCCGGGAATAGAAATTGAGAACCTCTGGTCGGAAGAACGCCGCTTCTTCCGGTGTATCGACAAGGACCAGTCCTGCCGTCTGATCGGGATGGTTGCGGGCGAAGCATCGGACAATGAAGCCACCGTAGGAGTGCGCCACCAGAATGTAAGGCCCGAAGAGACCCGCGTTGGTGAGCAGAGCATGGAGTTCTTCGGCGCGTTCTGCAATTGTGCGTTCGGCCGCTGCCGGCTCGCTCCAGCCGTACCCGGCTCGATCATAGGTACAAACGCTGGCGAACTCGGCGACTTTCTCCTGGACGGGCCACCAAAGCCGCGATAGCTCCCCTGCCCCCTGTTCGATAACGACGGTCGGGCCGGCGTTCCCCTTGCAGAGTAAATGAAGTTTGTGACCTCCGACATCGACCATCTTCCCGACAGCCGGCTGGACCCTCTTCTCCTTCCGTTCGGCAGCTTTCTCATAAATATAGCCGGCGATAAGTAACAGAACGCAGGAGAGCAGTGCGATGACTAATTTCCCTTGCCAGGCTGAGGTCATAACAGGGTATAATAATACATTGTCGTATAAAATACATCAATGTATCTTGTGACGACGAACAGCGCAGCAAGTGGAGGCAAATGTGGTGCTCAATCGAGCCGCGGGCGGCAAGCGCGCCCGCACAAGAGAGAAACTAATCTCGGCAGCGGCTGCAGTTATCGGCGAAAAGGGTTACGACAGGGCGCCGCTAGAGGAGATCGCTGCACGCGCCGGAATGACCCGAGGCGCAGTGTACGGCAATTTCAAGAACAAGGAGGAGCTCTTCCTCGCCCTTATTGCGTCGCGCTGGGAACCGATTGTCCCGCCCTTGAAGCCCGGTGCCAGCCTCAAGGAACAGTTGCATATTTTAGGCGAGACGGTCGCCAAAGAGGCACAGGCTCGTCGAAGTCAGGCTGCCGCCGCGACTGCATTTCAACTATACGCGCTGACGAACAAGTCAATGCGGTCCCGTCTGACAAAACAGAACGCGGCCACCTACCGGCGTATGGCGAAGGAATTACTGAAAATTGTGCCAGCGAAAGAACTGCCCATGTCTGCCGAGAAGTTTGTCCGCATACTGGATGCAATGACTACAGGCTTGTTCTTCACGTATTTTCAAACGCCGGAACTGATAACCGAAGACATTATCATCACCGCATTTGAAGCGCTGGCATGAAGGCGTCGGGAATGCGCACGCGAAATTACTGGGAGGAACGATGGGCATACCCGTGATGAGGGGACGGATCGAAGAATGGTCGCCGCGTCCCAGCGCCAGAACTACCGGGATCGTTTATTTCCTTTACTTTCTGACGGCAGTCCTCGGCGAATTCTTCCTTAAAGGAATGGTTGTAGATGGCGACGCCGCGGCTACTGCGAATAACCTTCTGGCTCACCAGCCTTTGTTTCGGTTGGGGCTGGCGACCGGCCTCATCGCGACCGCGTGCTACATCGCGGTGACGGCGCTCTTCTATGGCTTGTTCAAGCCCGTGAACAGAAGCCTCTCTCTACTCGCGGCGTTTTTCGGCCTGGTGGGATGCGCTATGACGGCTTTCGGTAGCCTCTTTCAACTTGCTCCCTTGTTCGTCTTGGGAGGTGCGCCGTACTTGCGCGTGTTCAATCTGGAACAATTGCAGGCTCTTGCGTTGATGTTTCTCAAACTCAATGATCAGACCGCCAACATCTGCCTCGTGCTTTTCGGATTCTATGACCTCCTGATCGGGTACCTCATTTTCAGGTCGGCCTTCCTGCCTCGAGTTCTGGGTGTGCTGATGGCGCTCGCCGGTTTGGGTTGGCTGACCTTCCTGTACCCGCCGCTGGCAAACTCTCTGTCCCCGTACGTCCTCGTGCTGGGCTTCCTCGCAGAACTATTGCTGATGCTGTGGCTCCTCGTGAAGGGCGTGAACGTCCAACGATGGAAGGAGCAGGCCAGCGCAACATGAAAAGCTGCGGGCTACCGCCGCTACCCGGAATCGGTCTAGCTTGCCTGCGCGTAAAAGTCAAGCCGGACTGATTAATGCAGCTGTCTTAAAAGTAACAGCACCTGTAAATAATTGATAATACATGACATGGTGGAGGCGGCGGGAGTCGAACCCGCGTCCGAAATCGCTGTCAGCCGGGAGAATCCATGCTCAGTCCAGTTCCGCATGTTTTCGCCTCAAACGCTCAGAACGGACAAGATGCGCCTGAAGCTAGTCCGATGATCTTATGGCTGCAACACGGACCGAGAAGCAGCCACCAGCCTACTGAATGACGTCTGATTCGCTGCCCATAGGCGAAGCTGCGAGAGACGGCTGCTTAATTAATTAAGCAGCAAGTGCCAGGTTATCGTTGGCAACTTTGTTTTTGCAGGCGATTACGGGTGCCCACACCCCGACATGCCTCCCATGCCGCAATCGATCCCGTCGAAACCGTGACGCCCCCAAACCGGGAAACTGTTGGCTCCTCATCACACGAGCTCGTGCTGCAGGTTCTATTCTAGGCCAAAGGATATGAATGTCACAGCTGCATAGTTCAAGACGGCGTAGTTTTATTGGTTCGGAATGGCACAACTCCCTGTGAACATGGGCATAAGGCTCAAGAATGTGACCAATTCAAGCCCTCGCACGCACTGCTTTTGTATCGAACACTAGCTACGATGTCTTTCATCAGGACGTTGGCGAGAGAATGAGGGGAAATGGCGTGGACAGAATGGATCAGGCAGAAATTCTAGGAAGATTGCTCTCAATTGAAAGCAATACGCCTGCGCACGCCAAACGCCCGGACGCTACCGATTCCCGTTCCTGGGATCACTGGTCCTCGCCCGTGCTATTGGAACGCCTCGCCTACTTGCGGAAGCTGGCCAGATTCGGAGACGGGACTGCGAGCGAAGAGCTCAAGGCGTTTCCCGGGCACAGTGCGATGCTTTCCGTGCGACTGCGCAGTGGGACGGTTGAAATCAGCGAAGAGTTCTCCCAACTCTTCATTGTGTTGGAAGGACGCGCAACCGTGGTCAAAGGCAGCGAAGTCGAGGAGACCAGCGGGACCGGCCAAGCCAAATACTCGGGTACGAGTGACAGGTCCAAGCAGGAGTTGCGCGCAGGGGACGTAGTTCACATCGCAGCCGGGACACCTTACCAGATGCAGCTTGCCGGGGATAAGACGCTCGGTTGTCTTGTGATCCGGATCAAAGAGACTAGAGAACCCTGACTCGCGCACAACAAACAGACCCAACAGTAAGTTCGCGAATTCGCCGATGGTGTATTCTCCCTCACTGAAGCCGCACTCCTTGCCCTGCTATTCCTGGCTCGTGGAATTAGAAGAATTCGTTTATCCCCGGTACGAGGTCCCACTCGCGGAGGCATACGAGGGGCGATTCGAGTCTGTTTTCGTCATTCTCCATCCATTCGTGCGCGTTCCGCAGTCGCTTTCGTGGAGCGTAACGCGGACCTATCCTGAAGATGCGCAAATCGCCGCGCTCGGAACGAAATGCACGTGGTCTGAAGTGGCGTCGCTGGTTGGATTGACCTCCTGCGCGCGCATGAACCAGGCGCTTCTGACCTCCATTGGTTCTCTTCCCGATTTCCTCGCCGACGCCGCAGCCCGCGACGGGCTTCAAGGCTTCCTTCAGAGCAATCCGGTCTGGATGCCCGCGGAAGGTCGCTTCGAGCCGCTTCTGCAACGCGATTTTCTGCAGATTTTTGCGGTATCCGGAGCTGAAGAACTCGTTTTTGTCCCCGAATTTCCGCATTCTGACCCCGTGGTGCGTCTGCCCATTGCTGGAATGAAAGACGACTCGATCCCCTTCCCCACCTGCGGGACACTTCTTACGCCCGACGCCTCATTCCTGTTCACGGTTGATTGGGCCAGCTTTTTCACGCTCTTCTATGGGCGACGTTCCTTCATCGCCGATGCAGCGCGGAGGCTGAACCTTGAGGGCTTCTTCGCCGCGGCTAACACCGACCACGCCTGGTGGAATTACTCGATGGGCTGCGCCACAGTCACGATCTCACCCGAGGACTGGCAGACGGCGTGATTGCGATGTCTTCATCGCAGCGGTTGGCGCCGAAGGCAGAGCTCGCGCACTGCACGACGCCAACCCTATGAACAAAAATGGACCGCTAGACATCGAAAGTTATCAATGATCTTCGCGCCAGTTCGCGCTCACGGGCGGTTGAGTGTTGGTGACGACTCCGTGGATGACCGTACCGACTCCGAAATGTTTACTGGCGGGAGCACCGAGTTCCAGCGTGATATTCGAGAAGGTGACCGATCCTGCTTCTCCGGTCACTCCCGTGACGCAGACTGTGAGCTGCGATTGCGGTGGAGCAGGGTCGAAAGGCGCAGGTTGTCCGTTTCCCGTTAGCACGTTGACCTGGCCAGTGAACTGAAAGCCGAAGGTGTTGTTTGTGGGAGACGGAAAGCTGGGGCATCCATCCATGTTCCACTGAATGGTTGCGTTATTCAGAACGACGTGATGCACGTGCGGGGTGTTTCCGGGCTTGGTCAGATCAATGGCGCCGTTTGTGGTCCCGTAGTTGGACATCGTCATGTCGACTGAAAAGTCGGCTTTACCTGAAGCCGGGCGCGCGTCAAGGGTCCAGGCGCCATGCAGTTCCCAGGGACCGCCACTGACGCTGGAGGATGTGTAATCGTGGATCGAACCGTTGAAGTGCACCGGCCCCTGGGCGACGGCGCCTGCACCAAAGGCCAATACGAGGACTGAGACAACGCGTATCGCCAGACTTGAGAAATTCCTTTTCATGAGAGTCTCCGGATGTGAATTTGGCGCCTTCACCGTTTGCTTGGGGCCGAGGTTCCGATACAGCGGCCCGTGAATGGCATTGCGGCGATACGCGCTGGCATGTGCGAACAGAATCAGCGAATTCCTCAAGATAGCCAAGCGGCAATGCGCAGCTATGACCGTTCACCGTCAAATGCCGCCTTTTGCAGTGCGTGTGGACCGGGGTACAATCTGGTCACTTCGCTTCCGGATACCTCGAACGCTCTGGTGATCGCGATGAGTGAACCGTCCTTTGAAGTGCCGCTTACCGACAAACCGACAGAAGAGCGGCTGGATTCCTGGAAAGAAATTGCGGCCTACCTGAGCCGCGACGTGACGACTGTCCAGCGCTGGGAGAAGCGTGAGGGGATGCCGGTGCATAGGCATCTGCACGACAAGCGGGGCTCTGTGTACGCGCTGAGCTCGGAGCTGGATTCCTGGATGCTCGGCCGGAAGGCCACAAACGGTGAGGATGACGCGAGTGCCGGCGCAGTTCGGGAGTCCCATGATGCACCTGCTCACTCCCGGGCCACCTCTTGGCGCGGTGGTTCGCGCTGGTGGCCGTTGCGCTCGTTCTATTGGTTCTGGGCGTTGGCACATGGCTTCAGGGCAAGGAGTACTTTTGGCGCAACCCCATCGCATCTGCATCCTTTCGCACGCTTACAGACTTCGATCGTGTTCAGGGAGCTGCCGCGATTTCACGCGATGGCCAGTTTGTAGCGTTCCTATCAGGCCGTGACGGACAAACGGACGTATGGGTGACCCAAGTTGGTTCCGGCCAGTTTCATAACCTGACACATGGGAGCGTCCGGGAACTCCCGAATTCATCTATCCGCACACTCGGGTTCTCACCGGACGGCTCACTCGTCACTTTCTGGATGCGACCGCCGGGCGAGTCCGCGGAGAGCATCGGGACCTGGGCCGTGCCGACTTTGGGCGGCGCAGTAAAGCTCTATCTTGACGGAGTGGCAGAGTTTGACTGGTCGCGGGACGGATCGCGACTTGCATATCACACTTCGACCCCCGGAGATCCGCTATTCGTTTCTGACGGCAACCGACGGGCCAACGATCGGGCTTTGTTTAGCGCGGCCGGCGGCGTCCATTGTCACTTCCCTACATGGAGTCCAGACGGGAAATACATCTATTTCGTGATGGGCGTTCCCACGGATAAGTCGGACATCTGGCGCATTCCGACGACAGGCGGAAACCCGGAACGAATGACGTCACAGGCGACGAGAATCCTCTATCCGGTGCTGCTCGATCGGCACACTCTGCTGTACCTCGCAACCGATTCCGACGGCGATGGGCCATGGCTCTACAGCATGGATGTCACGCGTCGCATTCCCCACCGGCTGAGTTATGGAATTGAGAAATATGCCTCGCTGGCAGCTACACCAGATGGTCGTCGTCTCGTTGCCACCCTTGCTCTTCCGAAATCATCCCTGTGGCGTCTGACACTATCGGATTCTTCCAAGCAGGCTCCGGAACCTGTCCCGATGGCGATTCCGACGAGCAACGGGTTCTATCCGCGGCTGGGACCTGGTTATCTGCTCTATGTCTCGTCAGCGGGAGCCAACGAGAGTATCTGGAAACTGGCAGGCGGAAGCGGAACGCAACTGTGGAGGGGCGAGGATGCGCATCTTCTGGGCAGCCCAGCCATTTCGACGGATGGGAATGAGGTCGCATTTTCGGTTGAGCAAAAAGGAAAGTCCATTCTTTATGCGATGAAGGCCGACGGCACGGGTCTCCGGATCATTTCTGACACTCTGGACTTGCGAGGCGCGCCGGCCTGGACGCCGGACGGCCGTGCCATCGCGACATCAGCCAACGAACATGGAATTCCGCACCTGTACCGTATAGCGATCGACGGGAAGTCCACAGCTTCGCTGGTCGAGGAATATTCCACAGATCCTGCCTGGGCTCCCGATGGGAGCTTCGTCGTCTACTCGGGAGCTGATGTCGGTACGCAATTCACGGTGAAGGCGGCCGCTGGCGACGGCGGAGAGCATCCTCTGCCTCCGCTGGTTCTCACGCGCGGAGGCAGACACATTGCGGTTCTTTCCGAGGGCCGGGGACTCGTCTATCTCAAGGGAGAGATTCAACACAAGGATCTGTGGCTTCTGGATCTCGAAACGGGAGCGGAGCACCAACTCACAAAACTCGGCTCTGACTTCAATGTATCCGGCTTCGATATCTCGCGCGACGGGCACGAAGTCGTAATTGAGCGGACAGAAGAAAGTTCGCAGATCGTGCTTCTCGATCTAGCCGGAAACTGAACCTTCAGTGCCACCTTTAGCTACTGCTTTTCGAGGTCGATCTGCTCGTAGGCATGCTGGGCGATGCCGGCGCGGATCTGCGCCGGCGTCTTGCCGGCTTTGGTCATGGCATAGGCGTAAAAGGCTTCCTGAGCGCAGGTGGAGCACTCCGTGCCGTGATAGCCTTCGTAGCAACTGCGCAGGCTGGTGTGGCCAAGAGCGCGGTCGCAGCGACAGTTGCAAGGGAGCTGGTACAGCACGCCACCGATCTTCGCCGCCTGCTGGTAGACATGCACCTGCCATGGATAGCGGAAGTTCTCGCCGGTGAGTTTCGTGCCTGACAGAATCGGCGGAAGCGCTGCGACCTTGAGAGGTGCCGAGGCGTGATATGCCGGAACATCATCGGCCGGGTTGGACCACTGCGCGTAGCTAGCGGCGGTGGCGGCAAAAACGGCGAAACCCAGGATAAAACGGCGATTGGCGAAGATCATTTGCGGTGCTCTCTGTCGACCATTTTAGACTGCGTTCCGAGAGAAGCGGAATCCTTGGCTTGCGCTACACGACAGAGATGAGCTGGCTCTGCGAGTTCAGATCGCGATTTACATCGCGCGCCAGCAGATCCAAATGCAGATTCGCGGTAGTATGTCTTCGGGGTTCGGCGCAAAAAAAGGCGGCACGAACGTTTTGCTGTTCGTGCCGGGAGGCCAGTGACGCAAACTACTTCCAGCTCCGGTGCGATCCGGAAGGACCGCTCTCCATCGCTGGAATATATACACCATACTATAGATTCACATTGAAGCAAATACAAAAATTTAGATTTTCCCGCCATACGAGACGTGAAACCTCTTACGGAGAGCGGACGTCTAAGGGGTCTTCATACCGCGGTTTGACGAAGGGTGGTTGTGGGACGGGGTGGGTTTGAGAATGGCAAGCGACATAAAATCATCGAGTTCCGAAGAAACCCGTCCGAGTTTGGACTCGGCCAGACGGAATCCGGCACCCAATGGCTGGCTGAAGGTGGGCGCTATCGCTGCCGCGTCCGCCGTGCTGGGCGGGATAGCTGCGGCGTGGTTCTACCGCAAGACGCTCTCCCAGCTACGGGAGGCCGAAAATGAGATTTCGGATTCCGAATCCAAGATTATTGAGGACGAGTCGGGAGAGGACTTCTGATTCCCACCCCGTTCTGGGCGGCCGTTCCCTGGCCAACCGTCAATTCCTTTTCAAGAATTTCGCAAAGAACGTGACCCGCCAGGATGTGGGCTTCCTGGATGCGCGGCGTGTCTGCAGAGGGAACCTCGAATAGAAAATCGGCCGCTGTGGCGATTTTGCCTCCCCCCTTGCCCGTAAATGCCACGGTGACGGCGCCAATTTTGCGTGCGGCTTCGAGGGCGAGGAAGACGTTGCGGCTGTTGCCGGAAGTGGAAATGGCGACAACGACATCGCCCTTGCGCGCGAGCGTCTCGACCTGGCGCTGAAAGATGTGTTCGTAGCCGTAGTTGTTGCTGGCGGCAGTAAGGATAGAGGTATCGGTCGACAGGGCAATCGAGGGGATGCCGGCGCGGTCCTTGCGGAAACGAACGACCAGCTGGCCGTTGAGATGTTGCGCGTCGGCGGCGCTGCCGCCGTTTCCGCACCAGAGGATCTTGCCGCCCATGCGGATGGAGAGGACCATCTCTGAGGCGATCTGATCGAGGGTTCGCTGTTGATCCTTGAGGGCCTGAATGATCTGGATATGCTCAGCCAGCGCGGCCTGGAAGATGCTGGCGCGGTCGGTCGTGGTTTCGGGCATGAGATTCGTGATCCTGAAGGGGATGAGCTATGGCAGCCTCTGCCCTGTTTGGGGGCGTTCCAGCATATTACTCCAGCCATCGATGGTTTGAGGATCAGAAACTGATTCAGGCGCCAAACCGAAAATCGGCGGTTCCGATGACCCGGGACCGCCGATTGAGCGCCATTGCGTTGACTGGGCGTGCTGGGCAGCGCTAGTGGCTGATCATGACTTGAAGCTGGCCAATGTAGACGCCGTATGGCCCGAGCTGAATGCTCCTGAGGGAGCCCGGACTGGCTGCGCCGGGGGTCTTTAACAGCGTGTTGAGGGAGCCGTCAGGCAAGCCCGGGCCCACGAGATTCACGGTTTGCGGCTCGGCCGTGAAGTTGAGTGCCACCACCAATGGAGGTGCTCCCGCAGCCTCGCGCTTCCAACTCAACACCTTGGTGTTTTCCGTGTCGAGCATGGTGTCGGAGCCTTCGGAAAAGACCGGATTGGTCTTCTTGAGCTGGATCAGGGTTTGATACCACGCCAGGAGCGAGTTCGGATCGCTCTTCTCCATCTGCACATTGATGGTGGAGGCGTTGGGCGGAACCGGCAGCCAGGGTTTGGCGTTGGGGCCATCGAACCCCGCGTTTGGACCCGGCGTCCACTGCATGGGCGTGCGTTCGCCGTCGCGGCCCTTCTCCTTGGGCCAGCCGGTGATGCCGACCGGATCCTTCACGTCCTCTTTCCGCGTGGGTGGAGTGGTCGTCATGCCGATCTCATCGCCGTAGTAGAAGAGCGAGGCGCCGTGGCTGGCAAAGAGCATGGTGGAAATGACGCGCTGGATGTCGGTGTCGTGAACGCCGTCGCCATAGCGTGCGTCAAGGCGCGGGTTGTCGTGGTTGTCGAAAATCAGCAACGGCACGTTGTCGCCAAGGTCGACCTCTGCATTTTCGATCTTCGAGCGGAACGCGGAAACATCGAGTTTGTTGATAAAGCCGATCTGGGTATCCATGGGCAATTGGAATTCGGGGTGTTCGGGAGTTCCATATTGCTTGAGAAGCTCGGCGATGTTGGGCAGGTAGGTTTCCCCAATAAAGATACGTGTGCCGGGAAATTTGTCCGTCGAGAACTTGTCCGCTGCGGCGCGCATCTCGGCCATCACAGCATGCACTTCAGGCAGATTGTTGGTGCGGGTATCATTGAGCGCGACATCGCCGTAGTTATTCAGGAAGCTCTTGCCATCCTTGTCGAGAAGGACGTCTTCGTCTCTCATCTGAGGATCTTCAAAGAGCGTTGTGATGGCGTCGAAGCGGAAACCAGCCACACCCTTTTTGAGCCAGAAGGCGATGATGTCTTTGAAGGCCTGGTGGACCTTGGGATTGTTCCAGTTGAGGTCGGGCTGCTGGGCGTAGAACTTGTGGTAGTAGTACTGGCGCGTCTTCTCGTCCCACTCCCATGCCGAATGGCCGAAGTCGGATTGCCAGTTGTTGGGCGGCTGGCCCTTGTCCGTATCGGTCTGACCCTTGCCATCGTGCCACATGTACCAGTCGCGGTATGGGTTGGTGCGCGAGGAGCGCGACTGCAGGAACCACTTGTGCTTGTCGGAGGTGTGGTTCATCACCATGTCCATCAAGACGCGGATGTGGCGCTTATTAGCCTCGGCGATGAGGCGGTCGAAGTCCGCCATAGTGCCATACTTGGGATCGATGGCTTCGTAATCAGAAATGTCGTAGCCGAAGTCAACCTGGGGCGAGGGATAGATGGGCGTGAGCCAGATGGCATCGACACCGAGGTCCTTGAGGTAGTCGAGGTGCGCGATGATGCCTTTGAGATCGCCTATGCCGTCATTGTTGGAGTCTGCGAAGCTGCGGGGGTAAATCTCGTAAAAGACGGCGTTGCGCCACCAGTTCTTGTTGTTAGCCGCCTCGGGCTGTGAGGATTGTGCAACGGCCTTGAATGTGAATGCGGTAATTAGAAGAGCGGCGGCGAACGTTAGGGTTTTCCTGGTCCAATGCATTACGGTCTCCTGGTCCTTTGGGGCGGTCCCGCGCTTCGCGAGCGAGGGTGGACACACCCCGATTCCGTGCTCATGAATTGGCTACGGTGTGAACAGGGCAAAACTAACACATGCGGCTGGGTTTGGGGAGTTCAAAGTGTGACCATGTGAGAACCAAAGTGAGATGGGACTGAGTGGCCTGATTTTCCAGTGTTTGCAATCACTTGAGGGCCATCCAGGACCCTCACGCACCAACCATGTCAGTGCTTCATCCAGCCGTGCATTCCTGCTTCGAAGCTGCGGCGGTCAAGGCGGGGCAATGTGCGTGCCACCTTGTGAGGAAAAAGCGGATAGTGCCTTGCAGCGATGAGGAGCTCTGGAACGCACCACACGTCTTCACCTGAGGTCATCCAGCCTCGGCTGTCCAGTCGCGCCAGGTTTACGGGTACCGAGTAGGAACGCAGGGTGCGTTCGCCCCGCAGGTTGTAGTAGTGCTCAAAGTAGCTGAGCGCCAGCTCGCGAAGCGTACGGTATATGGGCGCACGGAAGCGCAGCCCCGCAAAGTTCGATTTGGCAATGCTTCCCCACAGGTTGCCTTCACGATAGACGGCGAGCACATGGTCGTCATCATGCACGGCCTCGAGGTCCATCAGCAGCGCGGGACGGCCATTCACACGCAGAGCGGCGGCGGCCAGCAGCGCTCCCTCAAGGCAGTGTCCCTTGCGCTCACGCAAGGCGCGTTGCGGAGACCACGCCGTATTCGCGTACTGGTATGGCAGCGCGTCAAGAAACTTCTGGATTTGCATGGGCGTCTTGAGCGCGCGCAACGTACGCAAATCCTCCAGATTTAAACCGAAGCTCTCGTGCCCGTTTCGCCGAATTCCGTTTCCGGACAGTTTTCCGTTCTTCGGCAAGCTTGTGCTTCTCCTTTGACATCGCGTGGACATACAGAAGCTGTCTGATGTGAATATCATCTTACCGAAGACCTTCGATCGGAGTATTTCAGAATGGGCAAGTTGCCAATGCGCGCCGTGCTGGTCTTCTGCCTCTTCTTGCTGAGTGCCATCGCATTCCTCGATCGCACAAACATCTCCATTGCAGGACCGCAGATCAGCCGCGAGTTCGGGCTTGGCAACGTGCGGCTAGGCTGGGTGTTCAGTGCTTTTCTGGTGGGATACGCGGCATCCCAGGTGCTTGCCGGATGGATTGCGGTCAGGCTTGGGCCGAGGCGCGCTCTCGCTCTGGCAGTCTTGTGGTGGGCTGTGTTCACACTCGGCACTGCGCTGGTTTCCCCGAGGATGAACGGCGCCCTGTGGACCCTGATCGCGGTCCGTTTCGCGCTTGGAGTCGGTGAAGCGATCATGTACCCGGCGTCCAATCAGTTTGTCGCCCAGTGGATTCCGGCCCGTGAACGCGGTCGCGTCAACGGCGTCATCTTTGCCGGCGTCGGAGCCGGAGCCGGATTGACTCCGCCACTGCTGGCCGCGATCATCGCCGGGCATGGATGGCGGGCCGCATTCTGGTTCAGTGCCGCAATTGGCGCGATTGCCGGCGTCGCCTGGTTCGTCATTGCGCGCGATACTCCCGAACAACATCCGCTCGTATCGCCCGATGAACTCAGAACAATTCGCGCCGACGCTCTAGAAGTCCCCGCGGTGAGGGCTAGTGTTCCCTGGGGCGCAATCCTGCGCAGCCGGACTCTGCTTCTGCTCACCTTTGCCTGTTTCTGCTTCGGCTATATCGCCTGGATTTTTCTCGGATGGTTTTATCTGTACATGGCACAGGCGCGCGGCATCGATCTGAAAGCGAGCGCGGTCTACACCATGTTTCCGTTTATTGCCATGACTGTTTTCTGCCTGGCCGGCGGTGTGCTGGGCGATTGGATCGCGGCGCGGCATGGACTGCGCGCGGGTCGCTGCGGTCCGGGATTCTTCTCACTGCTGGTGGCTTCGAGCTTGCTGATTCTTGGCTCACGTGTTGGGAGTGCGCCGATGGCCGCAATAACGCTCGCAGCGGGTGCTGGCGCACTGTACATCTCGCAGAGTTCGTATTGGTCAGTCACGGCGGATATCGCCGGCCAGAATGCCGGAGTGGTGTCGGCCGTGATGAATATGGGAGCACAGATCGGCGGCGCGGTCACCGCTTCGCTCACGCCTTGGATTGCTCTGCGATTCGGCTGGACTTCCTCGTTCCTCGCGGCAGCTCTGCTGGGCTTCGCAGGTGCGATTGCGTGGCTGGGGGTGGATCCTGAAACAAGCCTGGGCGAGGCAGCGCACACGGATCGACACACAAACGCGGGTATCGCCCAGACTAGATGAAACCGTCCGCCGGCACCGTAATTGGAGCCAGCGGAATCTACTGCACCTTTCCAACCAGTGCGGCGAATGGGGGCAGCACAATGCGCGTCAGTGAGATCGACGTTGCGATCGGTGTAGAGCTGTAGAGCGGCGTGAGTTGGCTGGCGCTGCTGCCGAGGAACTCCTCCGGCTTGAACGAGAGCGTTCGCTCGCGGGCGCTCATATTCAGCAGTACAAATACGGTCTCGTCGCCTGTTTTGCGGAGATAGGCGAAGACATCGGGATCGTCCCCAACACTTACCTGCACGCCGTCGCGCAGGGCCGGCTCCGATTTGCGGAGAGCCAGCAGGCGTTTGTAGGTATTCAGGATCGAGTCCGGGTCTTTGCTCTCAGCCTCAACGCTGTATTTCGCCGAACTGGGCGGAATGGGGAGCCAGGGCTTCGCCGCGGTGCTGAATCCAGCATCCGCCGACGAGTCCCACTGCATGGGCGTGCGCTCCCCGTCGCGGCCTTTCTCCTTGGGCCAGCCGATTTTGCCGATGGGGTCGTGGACATCTTCAACGCGCGCGGGATCAGTAGTGCGCATGCCGAGTTCCTCGCCGTAATACATCTGCGGCGTTCCACGCGTGGTGAGTTCAAGAACGGCCATCAGCTTGGCGATCTGGTCGTTGTGCACGCCGTCGCCGTAGCGGTCCCATTGGCGCGGCTGATCGTGATTCGAGAAGAAGTACTCAGGCTGACCGTGCGCGGAGTTGCTCTCGATTTCGTTGAAGAGCTCGCGGAAACGCGGCGCTGAGAGCTTGTTCACGTCGGCGATCTGGAAATCCATTGGCAACTGCACTTCGTCGCCGTTGCCGTACATCCTGGCGAGCGCCTCGACGTTGGGCTCGTCGGCTTCAGTCACAAGCACGGGGTCGCCGGGATACTTGTCGACGACGCGCCGGACTTCCTTGAGCACATCGTGCACCTGGGGCAGGTCGTCTGTGTATTTGTGCTGAATGTTGCGGTCGCCATAGGCGTTGCGGCCCGGCAAGTAGGGATCGTCGTGCAGATTGGGATCTTCGAAGAGGCGGGAGACGGCGTCGATGCGGAAGCCGGCGACGCCGCGCTTCATCCAGAAGTCGAGCACGCCATCCATCGCGGCGTGAACCTCGGGATTTCGCCAGTTGAGGTCGGGCTGCTGCACATAGAAATAGTGGTAGTAATACTGGCGGGTCTTCTCGTCCCACTGCCAAGCCGAGTGACCGAACCACGACTGCCAGTTATTTGGCGGTTGGCCTTTGTCTGTCGCGGTCTCGCCCTTGCCATCGCGCCAGATGTACCAGTCGCGCTTGGGATTGTCGCGTGAAGAGCGGGATTCGAGGAACCACTTGTGCTGGTCTGATGTGTGGTTGATGACGTAGTCCATGATGACGCGGATATTGCGCTTCTTCGCTTCGGCGACCAGGTTGTCGAAGTCGGCCATGCTTCCGTAGAGCGGATCGATGGCGGTGTAGTCGGAGATGTCATAGCCGTAGTCGATGCCAGGCGAGGGATACATCGGCGTGATCCAGATGGCGTCGATGCCAAGGTCGTGCAGGTAGTCGAGCCGCGCTGTGATGCCCTTGATGTCGCCAACGCCGTCACCGTCTGAGTCCTGAAAACTGCGCGGATAAATCTCGTAAATCACAGCGTGACGCCACCACTCAGGGCCGGTGGGTTGCGCTTGTGATGCGGATGGTACGGGTGATTGTGCTGTTGCGGTGGATGCGGACGCTCCGATGGATAGACTAAGAGCGCATATTGCGATAGCGGCTACAACAGATTTGGTCCAGTGCATTGCGGTCCCTCTTGCTGGTTCCACGGCTCGTAATATCGGCAACGGTGTGAACACGCAAAAATATCACAATCGCCTCGTGATTTCCCACTTATGAACGCGCCACGGACCCGGCATCGATAGTGTGACAGTCGACCGAAACTTTCTGCAGCTCGACCCCACAGGGCGTTTACCTCCGTGTCTTATAGACGCAGAGCAACTTCAGGAGACCGTCCATGCCAAAACGAACCGTCAACGGCATCCTCACCCTCTTTGCCGTCGCCTATGTCTCTCCAACCATCGGCTTCTGCCAATCGACGACTACGGTCGAGCCCATCGTGACCCACGGCCGTAACTCAAATTGGCAAGTGGGGCAAGTCCTTGGGGCATCAATGCACAAGTTCGTGGTCGTCACGATTGATCAGCCCAACCGGAGGCAAGCCTGCCGCGTTCAGTCCTTCACCGAGGAAAAGTTAGTGTGCGCCCGCGTCTTCGGCGGCCCCCGCATTTACCTTCCGCAACAGATCCTGGCTCTCATCATTCCGGGAGATGACGCCGTAAGGATCCGATTGGCGCTAGGATTCAACGCCGGCTTGGGCGCAGCAATCTGGGGCACAGTCGTGCTCGCGGCAACTTGCCCTGCGTGTGCTGTGGCCACCGGGGTTGCCGCTCTCATCTTCTTCAGTGCTGCTGGAGCCACTCTTATCGGGGACGGCGAGTCTAGATCACCTTCTCTACATTGCTCCCGGCCAGAAGCTGAGTCGAAATTTCCGCTTCGTTGAGGATTAGCCATAACGACGAGCCGCGTTGCCCGAACGCTATCCTCCACTCGTGACCACGAGGGCTCATCATCTCGAAGACTGTATCAACCTCACTCGGCGTTGACCTCAGCACTTTGGCGGCAGTAACCAGAGCACCGCAACCATTCCGATCAGCACCAGCGAAGCTGCAGGCCGGTACCAGGCCACGGGAATCGCTGTGAGATAGAGCGAAACCGACGCGATCTGCTTGCCCCAGCTTGCGTGCGCGGGCGCCGCGCTCTGCGCTCGTATCTGAGTCCACAGCGCCATATATCCGAGCCCCGGAAAAATGCTGACCGCAGCGTAGAGCGCGGTGTTGAACGATGATAGCCCCTTGACGCCGATCCAGTCCGTGGCGAACGGAAATAGAGAGAGGCAGAAGAGAAACATCAAATTGGCCCACAAAATACCGTGGCTGACTGTTTCCACCTCATCGACGAGATAGTGATGGTTCACCCAGTAAATCCCGATCTGCACGAAGGTGAGCAGATAGAGAAAGATGATAGGGAGCACCGCGCGCAAACCAGCTATGCCGTCTGGACCCGGCACCTTCAGTTCCAGCACCATAATGGTGATGATCACCGCGATGACGCCGTCAGAGAATGCCTCCAGACGGCCCGGACTCAGGCCTTTTCTGCTCACTCTGACACCACCGTAACACGGAGCCAGTGAAGTACCGTCCCCGACTCGTCATGATCAATTTCGATCACTGCCAGGGCTATGACGTGTTGCGAGGATTGGGTCGAGCCTCGCATGCATCCTGTCACTGCCGTCAGCGCGTCATGACGGTTGAGTTCTGCGCCAGCAGCATCGATTCAAGAATCTGGTCGGATACTTCCTTCACCGCGCCGGGAGAGTGGGAGATGAACAGCGTGTTCGTCTTGTCGTTCTCGCCGATGCTCTTCAGGGTATCGAAGTATTGCGTGACCAGCACCAGTTGCATGACGTCCCTCGATGTCGCCCCTTCGACGGCTTTCTGGAACTGCTCGATTGACGCCTGCAGGCCTTCGACGATGGCCTTGCGCTGGTTCGCGATTCCCTGCCCCTGCAGTGCCTTGCTTTCGGCCTCCGCTTCGGCCTTCTTCACTACCAGGATCTTGTCGGCTTCGCCGCGGGCTGTTGCAGCCACCTGCTCGCGCTGGGCGGCGTTGATGTCGTTCATGGCCGACTTGACCTTCGCGTCAGGAACGATGTCGGTGACGAGAACGTTGACGATCTCGTAGCCAAATGCGGCCATGTCGGCATCCAATTCCTGTTTGACGGCGGCGGCGATGCTCGATTGCGAAGCGAAAACTTCGTCGAGAGTCATGCCGGGAACGTGGCCGAGAATCACCTGCTCGACATAGGACTTGATCTGCGCAACGGGGTCAGAGAGCTTGTAGAACGCGTCGTAGACGCGCTCGGGGCGCACGCGATTCTGCACGGAGATGGGAATGGTGACGAAGACGTTGTCCTTGGTTTTGGTCTCCATGGTCAGCGTGATCTGGTTGACGCGAAGGCTTACCATGCCGGCAACGGAGTCGAGATAGGGCGCCTTCCAGTTCAGCCCTGCTTCGGCGACCCGGAGGAACTTGCCGAATCGCGTGAGCACGGCGACTTCAGCAGTACTGACGGTGAAGAAGCTGCCCAGGATGAGCGACAGAACGATGATGGCCAGAACACCCAACACAATCAAAACGACCAGGTCCATAGGAGCCTCCGCAATACTGTCTGTGAAATATGCGGAGAATTATACAGACCCGCCATGAATGCGGAATTACACCTTTGGGCCTAAGCGCTTCACCGTGGCGTAATCTCCGGCGGCTGCGTGTCGGGTCGCTGGGGATGGGTGCCGCCGAGGTGTGCTGAGTCGAAACCAAACTGCGGCTTCTCGCGTGTGCCGGCGACGTAGATGGGGATCTCGGTCCCGGCACCATTCTTCTTGAAGAACCGATCGGCGGGCTTGAGCAGCTTGCCTTTCCAGCCGCCCACCATCTGCGATACAGTCGCCTGCATCATCGCCGTTCCGGTGAAGTCCAGCGTGTCGCCGTGGGTGCGATAAGTGCCGTGCAGATGAATGTCCGCGCCCGGCACGGTATAGAGGACAGAGGGTATCGTGAGCACGCCGCCATTCAGATTGAACTCGCCAACCACGTGCGACTTGATTTTCTCCTCGTCTTCGGCGCTTCAGCTGATCGAGCTTTCCCTGTCCGCGCAGGCTCAATTCTCGGATTCGCTTTTGCACCTGAAGGCTGGAGAACTCCGCCTGATCGAGAACAAACTGGCCCTTGATCGCGATGCGCTCGTGAACCGGAGCCTCGCCGGGCGGAATATGGAGTTGCGCCTTTATTTTGATGTCTCCGTCGAGAATGGGAGTCGGGGAGTCTGTTGCCAGGCGCAGAAAATCCTCGATCCTGGCACGATCTACATCGACGTCGAGCGCGATGTCGTGGCCGATGCTGTGCAGGCGTCCATCGTCGCCTGTCTTCAGAACGCGCACAATCGGGCCCTGCGCCGTGAAGTGCGAGCTGTCAAGGGTAGCCTCTACGGGCTCGAGCCAAGTGTCGCCATTGGTTCCATCCACGCGCGCATGGAAGTTAGTGTGGAGCACCATGGTGTGGCCGAAGTGCGAGAGTTGGAAGTCTGGAGTATCGGTCTCGCCGTCGACATTGAGATCGCGCAGCGTGCCCTGGTAACGCCCAGTCGAATTGAGGATGCCGGCAATGCCTTTGAAGACGGATAGATCGGCGTGATTGAAAGTGTAGTCGCCGCGGACTGGACTGCTGCCGGGGTCGTCAACGACCCAAGGGCCAAAGCTGCCGGTCGAGTGAATGGCGCCGGGCGGGGTGGGGTTCTGCACCTGAGCATCGAAGTCCAACGGCGCGCCAGTGCGGACACCCTTTAGATGGAAATGGCTGATGACAAATTCAAGCGGCAGCTTGTTGGGCTTGTCGGTTTCCATGGTCAGGCGTGCGTCAGCGCAATCGACGGCGTCGACCACAACGCTGACATTCAGCGATTTCGACGAAGTCTTGGCAGCGTTTCCCGGCTCTGACGTTTTCTGCATGTGCGAACGCGGAGGAAAGCGAATGTCGAGACCCTTGAGCCGAACTTGTGTGATGTGAATCGGCTGACCTGACGTGTAATGCAGCGGCGCATGGAAGTGAAACTCGTCGAGTTTGATCAGGGGCTGGACTGGCGGGTTGTCTAGCGACACTTGCGCGCTTTCTGAACCTGTCGGGGGCCAGATCCGCAGGCCTTTGCCCTCACCCCAAACGCCCCATTCGCCGCGCAAGGTATTGCCGAGCGAGAGGTGGAAGCTGTCGAGCTCCACGCGGGCATGAAACCGATCAGACAGCGCCTGTATGACTTGCTTCCGCACAAAGGGCTCGGCCCGATGAGCGACAATGGCAAGTAGGATGACGACGGTGGCCAGGAGCGCAAGAAAGACTCCGCCGGCCCAGAATGGCCAGTGGGGTATGCGTCTGCGCGGTATTTCTGCTTCAATAGATTCCATCTTCGTGTTGGATGCCGGTCCTTCGTCATCTGCACCATTTTCTGATTAGACGGCCAATGAACTAAACTGCTTGGCAGCGATGCATGCGAACATTGAAAACCTGGTGAAGCTACAAGCCGTGGAACTGGAACGGCACCGACTGACGCAAGTTGCCAAGTCGCTACCTGTCGAAATCAACCAGGCTGAGACCGCGCTGGCTGCGATGCAGGCGAAGACGGCTGCTGCATCGGACGCATTGAACCGCGAGGACTCGCTGCGCACCAAGCTGGAGCGCGAGGTTGCCGGTCATCGCCAGAAGGCCGCCCGCTACAAGGCCCAGCAGGAGACGGTGACCACTCCGGCGCAGGCGGAGGCTATTGAGCACGAGGTGCAGTTTGCGCAGGCCGAGATCGACCGTCTTGAGAATGAGGAGTTTGCCAGCCTGGAGCGCACCGAGGAGCAGGAGGCGACTCTAGCTATGGCTCGGGCCCAGGTGGAGGAACTTGCTGCCACTCTAGACAAGACGCGCGCATATGTAGGCGGGCGGCAGAAAGAAATCGCGGAGCAGCAGGCTGCGCTGGGTGTCGAGCGCGAGGCGCTGCGCCAGGAGATTGCATCCGAGTTGCTGACCCGCTTCGACAGAATTGCCGCGCACCGTGGCACCGGAATTGCCCGCGCCGAAAACCAGCAGTGCATGGGCTGTCGCATGGGTGTGCGCCCGCAGGTATGGAACCAGTTACGCGAAGGCGAGTTGCTGACCTGTGACAGCTGCGGACGCCTGCTGTATTGGGATCCCGCGATGGCGCCGGCACCCAAGACGCCGCAGCCTGAGCCTCCGGTGGAGGCAGGCCGCGCGATCCGCAAACCGCGGCAGGCGGGAGCGTAACGCTTCGCACGACCGCAAATGGGTTCTTTGCACGACGTCGGACGGTTCCGCGGGCAATGCGAAATCAGATGAGAAACACCGAAGAGCAGAAATTGAAGCGCGTCTGCGTGGACATGGACGAGGTCATGGCCGATACTCTGGCCGAGCACGTTCGGCGCTACAACCAGGCCTTTGAAGAGGACGTGACGGTCGACGACCTGGCCGGCAAAGGTCTGTGGGAGATCACTCCCGCGGATCGCCAGAAGGAGTTGCGTGCTTTTCTTGATGCGGAAGATTTCTTTGAAGATCTTCTCCTGATGCCCGGCGCGCAGGAGGTCCTGAAGCAACTCTCGTCGCGTTATGAGATCTTCATCGCGACGCAGGCGATGGCGGTGCCCAACTCGCTCGGGCCAAAATACCGCTGGCTGCAGCGGCACTTCCCTTTCATTCCGCCCACGCACTATGTCTTCTGCGGAGACAAGAGGATTCTGCGCGCCGACTACCTGATCGACGATCTGCCGAAAAACCTGCTGCGATTTGAGGGACAGGGATTGCTGTATACGGCACCGCACAACCTCCCCGCAACAGGATTCGTGCGCGTTAACAACTGGCAGGAAGTTGCCGCATATTTTGCCGCAATTCCGGAATGATCACAGACAGTTTGCGGGCTGATCGCGCGATGCGCTCTGCCATGTCGGTCCAATCAGAGAAATGGTCAGAACCGCGCCGACGGTGGTTGCGAGTGCACCTCATTCGTAAATGGCATCGCGGTGCCAACCGTTGCCTCGAAGCAAGGAGCGACCGGATAGATGAGAACATCCCGGAGTCGGCTTCAACTTGTTCGACGCGGGAGGTATTGGCGATACTGTGTGAACGGCTTCAGACCCGGCGAACCGCGCCGATCTTTCGGACCGTCTATTTCAAGGTATACGCAAGTCCAATATTCTTCAGGAAGGCAAATTCTTAATGAACAACTCCAAGGCCATCCCCTTCGTCTCCGTCTTCTTTCTGACAGCACTTGTTTGTTTCGCGCAACCAGGCGGCGCCGGCGCCCCCGCGGCCACTGCCAGTCCGGCAAACGGCACCTTTACTCCCGCTGCACCATCCGCCATTCTGCAGCGCTCTCTCGATGAGGTGCAGCAAACCGTCGGAGCCGTGAAGCTGGACAAGTGGAGGAGGGGGTCCGTACGCGATGAGGCAGGCACAAACATCGATGCAATCCAACGTGATATGAATGGAATGCTGCCTGCACTGATGAAGGAAGCGGATGCTGCACCGGGCTCGTTGAGCAAAGTGCTTCCGCTCTCGCGCAATATTGACGCGCTTTACGACGTGATGGTGCATGTGGTGGAAGCTGCCCGCGTCGTAGCACCGGCTGACCAGGTCGGCGAGTTGCAGCAAGCTATGGCGGACCTGGAGAAGGCCCGCGTTGCATTCGGAGACCAGCTGCAGCAAACCGCGGACGCGCAGGAAAAACATATCAGTGATTTGCGTACGACCGTGCAGACACAGGCTGCGTCGCTGAAAGCTGCGGCGACTGCACCGCCGGCTCCCAAATGTCCCGCTCCGCCGACGCCGGCAAAGAAGAAGAAAGTTGCGCCCAAGAGCACAACATCGAAGCCTGCTGCAGGCACTCCAGCGACGACACCGGCGGCAACATCGACCACCGCGCCTCCGAAGCCGCAGTAGGCGTTCAAGATTCAAACTTGATCAAAATGCCGGTCGCGGCACATCCCCGACGCAAAATCTGCGACTAGCTTCCAGCCGGCTCGCGCAGGCCAAGCACGCCACGACCTGCGACCGCTCGCTGGACGAGCGTCGCGCCGCTTCCAGAACGCAATAGCGTCACGGGCTGGCTGGCCGGGGGCTGGTGCATCGTCACGATCAGTGCATCGGCCGGCTTTTTTCCTGCGCAGACGTAGGAGTGGGGCGTACTCGAGTCGAAATAGACGGCGTCGCCCGGACCGAGCGTACAGTGGTGCTCGCCGTGGTGCAGTTCTAGCTCACCGTCAAGGATGTAGAGAAATTCGTAGCCGGGGTGCATGTGCGCACGCGGCGGCGTCGTTCTTTCCAGTGGGATGAACTCGGCGAAGTACGGATCCATGTGTCGGTCGGGCACCATGTAGCCAAGGCTCTCAAAGAAGTACGTGGGATCTTCCACGCCCGTCTGGGGCAAACGCACGCGTTCTTTCCGGCGGTGCACCCGAAACATCGACTGTGGTTCGGCTTCAAAAAAATAAGACAGATCTTTCGAGAAGACCATCGCTATACGGGCGAGATTCCGCAGCGTTGGAACCACACGTCCGGTTTCCAGCTGCGACAGAAAGCTGGCTGAGAGACCGGTGTGCTTGCCAAGCTCCACCAAACCCATCGACTTCTTCAGCCGCAACCGCTTGATGCGCTCGCCAATGTGTTTCTCTGCAATGAACTTTTCCGTGGTTTCGGTGTCCACTTGCGATTTTTGCGTTTCTTCGTTGCGAGCCGCCGATTCAGTCATCAGCCCTCCAGGAATGAGCGAGGGCGATTTTGCCCCGATCAAAACCTATTCCCATGGTACTAAACACATGTGTTCTGAGCAAACCGGACAAATCGAATACGCAATCAAGGAACCCCCATCCTGTAAGTATGGATTTCACAAGTGTTTCCGGCTCAATCATCCTGAGTGGTGCATCGGGCATGCTGGGGAATGCACTGCACCGGGTGCTCGATTCGCGCAAGGTCCCGACCATTCAATTAGTAAGACGGACTCCCACTGGTGAGGGACAGCTCCGATGGAATCCGGGCGCGGAGAGCGCCGTCGAAAATCCGGCACCGTTGGAAGACGCTACCACCGCAATTCACCTCTCCGGCACCAGTATCGGCGCGCATCGTTGGACGGAAGCGTACCGTCATGAACTCGCCGCCAGCCGAATCGATTCGACGCACCGCCTTGCGAAGGTCCTGGCCGCATTGCGCACTCCGCCGCGCTCATTTCTCGTGGCGTCGGCCGTTGGAATCTATGGCAATCGTGGCGATGAAGTGTTGAGTGAGGCCTCGCCTCCCGGCACGGGTTTTCTTGCTGACCTTTGCCAGCAATGGGAAGCGGCTTCGGAGCCTGCAGTTCAGGCTGGTATTCGCGTGGTGCATCTGCGATTTGGAGTCGTGCTGGGACCGAAGCAGGGCGCATTGCAACAGATGCTGCCGCCATTTCGCGTCGGCCTGGGCGGGCGCCTCGGCAACGGGCGGCAGTGGATGAGCTGGATCGGCCTCGCCGATGCAATCGCGGCGATTCTTTTTGCCCTGGATCACACAGACTTGTCCGGACCGATGAATGTGACGGCGCCCAACCCAGTCACGAATGCGGAATTCACCCGGGCGTTGGGCCGGCAACTTCACAGACCCGCATTGTTGGCTGTCCCTGCGTTCGCCGTGCGGATGATGTTCGGACAGATGGCCGATGAAGCGCTGCTGGCGAGCGCTCGCGTGCAACCCCAAAAGCTACTGTCGGCCGGATTCCGATTCTCATCGCCGGAGATTGATGAGGCGCTGAGAGCGGCACTGGAAAGATGAGGCATTTGTGCTTCCCACCCATGCGCTAAAAACGCGCATGGATGGGCACACCTTACTACCGCCGGCCCTGGATCACTCGCTGGTTCACATTTCCGCCCTTGCCCCCGCCCAGTTTTTTGGCGGCGCGGCGCGCGGCAATCTCGTGCATCTCCTTGCCGATCTTCGACTGGTTGATGGCGACCTGCATGATCAGGTTGATGATGTTTCCCGTGATCCAGTAGAGCGCCAGGCCCGAGGCAAAGTGCCACAGCGTGAAGCCCATAATGGCTGGCATCATGATCGCCATCATGCGGCGTTGTGCCGGATCCATGCCGGGCGAAGGCGTGATGAACTGCACCAAGAACATCGTCCCAATGATGAGAATCGGCAAAATGTGCAGCGGGTCCGGCATCGATAGATCGGTAAGCCAGAACCAGTGCGCCTGACGCAACTCAACGGCATTTAGCAGCACGCGATAATAGGCGAAGAAGAGCGGCATTTGCAGCACCAGCGGCAGGCAGCCGCCGTACATGTTAACGCCTTCTTCCTTCATGATCGCCATCTGCTCGGCCTGCATCTCGGCGCGCTTGGGATCGTTGATCTTTAGGTTGGCATATTTCTTTTTGAGCCCGTCCAGCCTGGGTTGAATCCGCATCATCTTCAGCGACGATTTCATGGTCCAGATGCGCGTGGGCAGCAGCACCAGGTTGAAGATGACGGTAACGATGATGATGGCCCAGCCCCAGTTGTACTTTCCCGGGCCCATCATGCTGTGCAGGGCGCGCAGAGCCAGGTAAAGCGGCTTGGCGATGATGCCCCACCAGCCATACTGGATCAGCGATGCCAGCGGCTCGCCGGTTGGCTTGCCATCCGCGCCGATGGCGCGAACGGAGTTGAGAATATCGGTTTCCTTGGGTCCCGCGTACAGCCGCAACCGGGTGTCGCCGCTCTGGTCGCCTATCGCCAGTCCGATTACATCGGCAGGCTTCTTGGCGCTGTTCGGATCGCTCAGGTCGCTGGGCAAATCAATGGAGTGGTGAAATGTGACCACGGTCGCGCGCGAGGGTACGTCAGGCAGAAACGCCGTGGCGAAGTACAGGTCCATGAGTCCCGCATATTCAAACGGCTGCTCGAGAGTGGCCTCGCCGCTCACCTTCTTCGCCGCTAGGGTGTCTTGCTTGCCGTCAATGGACCATGCAAGCTGCGACTGCGTCGGGACCACAACGGCCCCCCTGCCGCGCTGAACTGTGAACTCCTCCATATCGCCAAGTCCGGCCGGCCAGGTTACCAGGGCGCGCACCAGCTCACCGTTTCGCCTCACATTAACGTGAACACCGATCACATAGCTGGTGTCGAAGGTGAAAGTCTTGACCACATCGAGACCTCCCGCAGCGTAGCGGAAGGTGACGGAGTTTGGCGCGAGCACCTGGCCCGTGGTCGATGCCTCATAGAGCGCCGTGTTGAGCTGCGTGGTCAGAGCATTGTCGTATGTGAAGAGCGAGAGCGGCAGCCCGAAGCGGCTAGCGGCGTCTTGCTGCACCATATCGAGCGGCTTACCACTTGAGTCGGTGTAGTGCTTGAGTATCCAATGTTGGACCTGAGCGCCCTTGTTCGTAAAAGTGATTCGAAACTTCTCGTTCTCGATGGTGGTGGTGGTTTCGGCGGCAGCGCTGACCGTGGCAACCGGCCCCGTAACGCTCGACGAGGTCGATCCGACTCCTGCTGCCTGAGCGGACGGAGAAGGCGCTTGCTGCGCCGATTGCGACACTTGTTGCGTCTGCTGGGCCTGGTTGGCCGGGCCATTCGCCGCTGGCTTCTGGAAATACTGATAGACCATCACGCCCGCGAGGGCCAGAAAGATCAAGAGGATCGAACTGCGAAAATCGCCACCGCTGGCGCCACCGCCGCCGGGTCCCTGCGACTCAAGGTTTGGATTACGAATTTCGGGCAATGTAACTTCCTGTCTTTGAGGAGCGGCGCCGAACGGCTGCCGCTCTTTCTATGGTAACGGGTTGTGCGGCAAATGAGCCGTGACTCTTACGGGCGGAACGGAGTCCAGCCCTCCGCGGCTGAAGGGATGGCAGCGAAGTAGCCGCCAAATCGAGAGCCCGGTCCCACGGATCGGACCATGCGTTGCGATGGCGATGGAAGCGTACTCCGAACAGGTCGGCACAAAACGGCAACCGCCGCCAGAACCGAGCGCGTGTACCGCCGGCGACAGCCAGCGGCGATAAAACTCGAGCAGAGCAAGAAGAATGCGTGTCATCGTGCGGGCTCAGCTTTGCTGGAGCGTGCAGCTTGGTTCGGGTTTGCACGCGCCTTCTCCGCATTGGCCTGCTGGAGAATACGCACAATCTCCGCCTCAAGTTTCGTTAATTCGATCGTCAGCACCGTTCGGTGCGGGTGAAGAATCAGGTCGCAGCCCGCTGGCAACTGGTCCACATGCCTCCGCAACACATCACGTAGTCGTCGCTTGATGCGATTGCGCTCGTGCGCCTTGCCGAGCACTTTACCCACCGTCAGTCCCACGCGCGGACCGGCCGCCTCACTCTGCGCAGCAAGAAACCAGCTCATCGAACTGGAGCGGTGCTTCCGTCCTTCGGCGTAGGCGCGTTGGAAATCCGCGTGCCTACGCAGACGCGCGCCAGCCAGAGACTGGCGGACCTTTGGCGCTGGCGGCGCAACTCGCGCTGCAGGTGCGGCATTAGGCGGCTCAGGCTTGGAGGAAATGCTCATCGCAAAACTGGAAGGATTTCGGCCAGGAGATTGTTGGCTCTAGTACCTGCTCCAGCCGAAACGAAACGACGGGAATGACTTACGCTTCGCTCAACATCCAATTGGAGAACTGCTTTAGTCGCGATAGCCGGCGCTGACTGAGACGCGCTTGCGCCCTGCGGCACGGCGACGGCTCAGCACGGCGGCTCCCGACTTGGTCTTCATGCGTGAGCGAAAGCCGTGCGTCTTCGAGCGGTGACGCCGGTTGGGTTGAAATGTGCGCTTGGGCATAAAAATGCGCTCCTGTTTCCTGTTTAAAATCTTCGCCGACAGCGGTTCTGCACTTGACTCAGGGCGAGCCCATTTCCTTCTGTTGCTCTTTCCTCAAGAAAGAGCAACCTGCCTCAAATTCGGCTGGGGCAAGTGAAGTGCAGAACCGCTCGGGACGGCAAGTATTAAGTATATCGAAGGTTGGGCTTGGAAGCCAGCGGGGCCCAATTCGGCCCTCAGCTTGCAGCAATGCGTCATGCAGTCAAAACCTGCCGACACGGCCCGATCGAAATCGCAGCGACCGTGCCAGCCGAACGCGGCATCCAAGTCGAAAGTGCTCGATGGGAGCAATAATTGAGTGGGAATTTGCAGTCGCTGAGTGAGAATTTCGATCATCTGTGATCTGTTTCACCGAACGTGGTGCAACCTTCGACTTGTTCCCAAAAGTTATGTGAAAGAGGGATTGCAACGCACCCTAAATGTGCTACCATCGGGACCGTTCAAGAAAGTTTCCGAGCGTCCCACGGAGTGAATTTCAACCCGTGCCTCGCAGTGTTTTTCCGAGGCAGACCAACGGCCATCAGGCATGTTCTCAGTCAGCAAATGCGGGTGAGCAATTGCTTCACTCGATGCGTGAGCCATTGTCTTGACCGCGCGGTTGAACTCACACGGTAGTACACAGGTGGCGCCGGCAAGGATTCGCTCGATGGCATTCGCAATTTCGCCGGCTTCGGCTCTCAATCCCTGGCTGCAGATTCTTGCAGCCCTGGAAAAAAAGGTGATTCGCCAGTCTTTCGAGACATGGTTGAAACCAACCCGCTTTAGCCACGCCAGTGGCCGCATTCTCTTCGTCCGCGTTCCCTCCAAGGAGTTTCAGCACATCGGTGACAAGTATGGCGACCTGATCCAGGAGGCCATCGACCTGCAGTCGCTGGAGTTCGACGATGTGCAATTCGTCACGGTGGACGAGGATCCTTCGATGCCGCCGCAACGCAGGGATGGCGGCTTTGGTCCGCTGCCTGCGCATGCGCCAAGTGCGCCCGCGTCGCGCTCCCCGGAGCAGACGCGCTTCGACTGGTCGACCGCCGCGCAACTGAATCCCCGCTACACCTTCGACGCCTTCGTCATCGGCAATGGCAATCAGTTTGCCCGCGCGGCTTCACTGGCCGTAGCCGAGCGACCTTCACGCGCCTACAATCCACTCTTCCTCTATGGCGGCGTGGGCATGGGCAAGACCCACCTGATGCACGCTATCGGCCACGAGGTGAAGCGACGCCAGCCGTCCGCCAGCATCTGCTACGTTTCCGCGGAAAAGTTCACCAACGAAATGATCACCTCGCTGCGCAACGACCGCATGACCAGCTTCCGCGATCGCTTCCGCACTGTGGATGTGCTGCTGATCGACGACATCCAGTTCATCGCGCAGAAGGAGCGGACGCAGGAGGAGTTCTTCCATACGTTCAACGCCCTGCACGAGAGCATGAAGCAGATCGTGATCGCTTCGGACCGTCCGCCCAAGGAACTGGCCGAGATTGAAGACCGGCTGCGCTCGCGTTTCGAGTGGGGCCTGATCGCCGACATTCAGCCACCCGATCTTGAGACCAAGGTCGCCATTCTGCAGAAGAAGGCAGAGAACGACCAGGTTCAGCTCCCCACCGACGTCGCCTTGTTCATCGCCTCCAATGTACGCACCAACGTGCGCGAACTTGAAGGCGCCTTGACCCGCCTGGTGGCCTGGTGCAATCTGAACCGCACCGAAATTACGCTGGCCACGACCCAGCAGTGCCTCAAGCAGTTCATCGACATGCAGGTACGCAAGATCACTATCGAGTCGATCCAGCGCGCCGTAGCCGAGCAGTTCGGCATGAAGGTGAGCGACCTGAAGCAGAAGAACAACTCCCGCAACGTCGTTGTGCCACGCCAGATCGCGATGTATCTGGCCAAGCAGATGACCGAGGCCAGCCTGCCCGAAATCGGCCGCCAGTTCGGCAACAAGCACCACACCACCGTGATGCACTCCATCGGCAAGATCGACGAACTACGCCGGACTGACAAGGACCTGCACCGCACGCTCAACAAGCTGCAGGAAATGCTGAACGGATAGTCGAGCCACATTGAAGTAATGAAAAGGCCGCGCATTGCGCGGCCTTTTTGCATTAGAGCATTCAAACCCGCTGAGTCCGTTCCGGAAACTCCGTTACGCTCAGCACATTGCCGTCGGGATCTTTGAACCAGGCCACGCGCGCGCCGCTCGGCGAGTTCCAGATGCCGCGAGGGTCCTCGTCATTCACTCCCTCATAACGATTGAATGCCACCCCGGCCGCGACGAGCCGGTCGATGGTCGACTCGATGTTTGTGACATGCCAGCCCAATACTGTAAAAGGGTCCGGCTTCAGTTCGTGAACCATTGTGACGCGCAGCATGGTTCCGTTCGCATCGAAGACGAGAGCGAACGGCGTCTCATCGGCCACCAGCCTCAGCCCGAGTACGCCTTCGTAGAATGCTCGTGCTTTTGCTGGATCGGTAGTGGGAGCGAACGCGACCAGCTCGCTCCCACCGAGAATAGATTCAGTTGCCATGACTTGCCCCTGGCCGCATTGTTCCTCAGGTCGCACAGCCGGGCAAGAGGATTCTGGTTCAGACTAAGGTCACTCACCCCTGCACAACAAGGTCTTGCGCCAGCTTGAAATGCACGACTGTCTCTGCCGGGATGTCGAGATCGCGGTTGCCGGAAAGCCCAGCGCCCGCAGCACCCGCGCCGCCGCCAGCGAGTCCGCCGATCAGCAAGCCCGTGCCTCCGCTTGCGATGCCGCCGATCAGCATGCCGAGGCCCGCGCCGCCGCCGATCATGGCCGCGGAGCGCTTGCCCTTGCCCTTCTTACGTTCGGTGAGATCGGCAGTCCTCAGGTGATATTCGGTCCCGTTCAGGGTCATCGAGGTCAGCCGCAGTTCCAGCACCGACGCGCCTTTGAAATGGCCGCGCTTGTGAGCTTCATCAATGACACCACCCACCCGTGTTCCCTTCGGCACGATTGCATTGCCGTTGGGATCAACGACCGGTTCCACGACCTCGCCCGTAAACGTATCGCCGGGGTGGCTGGTCTTCACGCTGATGCGCTGGTCAACACGAATCGCCAGGCTGGTTCCTGCCTGAATCGTGACATGCACGGTGGCCGGCGGCCCTGAGGGCGAAGTCTTGCCTCCATCCTGCCCGGCCGGGCTGCTTCCCTGTGCCTGATCCTGATTCTGGTTCGGATCCCCTCCAACCGGATAGACCTTCGGATCCTGCGGCGGCGGAACCTGCGCTCCGTTCGGTGGAGGCGTCGTGGTGGTCGTCATCGCCTCGGTAGACTGCCCTTTTGCTGGCGGCTGTACCACCGTCGTCGTGGTGGTTCCGGTCTTATCGACAGAAACAACCTGCTGCGGCTGCCCGGTTGCGGCTGCCTGCTTCTTTGCCTGCTCGATTGCCTTGTCCTGCTTCGATTCGCATCCTGCTAGAGCGATGGCCAGTGCGATCGCCAGCAGTGGTGTGCGCCCGGCGCGCGCAAAAAAGTCCGAAGGAAACATGATTGACCTCTTTCCAATTGTGATCTGGTGATAACGCAAGGCAATCAGGCAAAGTGGTGCAAATAATCTAGAGGGCTGCTCATTAAATTACACGAGGGCTAGCTCAATTTCGCAAGAGTACCGAAGGGACCCCTGATTTCAGAGGAGTTCCGCCACTCTTCCCTAGCGCGACATCAGCTCGACAAACATCTTTTGAAAGCGCGGCAGGTCGAGATCGAGTTGCGCGTGAACCAGCCGCACACCGGTCTGCGGCTTCAGCTTGTCTGTCCACGTAAGTGTGTCTCCATAACTGGGGCCGTGGCTCAGGTCGATGTCCATGTACTCGACAGTCTCCTTCGTGATCAAAGTCGGATCGAGCCACGCACACGCCGCCAATTCATCCCACAGGTAATAGCGATTCTGGCTCCATGCTGCGATGTACTTCGCGGTTGGCGATTGCGATTTCGAAATGTTATCGAGCATTTTCTGCGTAAACGGTGCTTTGATCGAGACATCGACCGTGGTCACGTCGATGCGCGGCCACGCAGCGCGCAGCACGATATGTGTCGCCTCGGGATCGAACCAGAAGTTGAACTCATGACGAGGACTGGTTGCAAACTCCGGATCGTCGGTCTGCGGATTCAGACTTCCGCCCATGATCACGATGCCCTGCGTCAGCTCCGCAAATTCGGGATCGATTGAAACGGCCAGCGCAACATTGGTCAGCGGCCCTGCGGCATAGATTGTCACCTGGTGCGGATGGGCTCGGACTTGTCGAATCAGAAAATGCGCGGCATCCTCATCGATGGGCTTGATTGACGGCATGCCTTCGGGCAGCAGCGGAATCGCATATGGTCCATGGGTGTTGAGTTTGTCGGGTGTGAACGGAGTGACGCCGCCGTTGGTTTCGACGAGCGTCGTTGGCCCCTGCCCCCACGCGCCCAGCCACGTGACCTTGCCGTCCAGAACCGACGAAAGCTGCGTCTCCCGCTCGGTGCGCACCAGCGGAAACACGGCTCCCTTTGCAACAGGGACATTGCTGTGACCGGTCAGTTCAAGCATGCGCAGCGTGTGGAGTGTCTCCTCATCGCGCCAGGCATTGCCAGTCACCATCGTGATGCCGAGGACCTCGACCTGCGGCGCCTGCAGCAGCGACAGCATCGCCATCTGGTTTGAGCCGCCCGGACCCGAGCCGTCCTGGTCGATCAGCACAAGGCGTTTCTGCGCGGAGCACGCCAGCACCGAAAACGCCATAAGCAAACAAAGGGCGGCCTTCATTCTTGCATTCCGAAAGATCGCGCTTTCATCATTTCTCATTCGCCATCTAAATATGGAGAGAATTATTTGGTTTATGCGGTGCCGGATCTGGTTTGGACTGGCACCATTTTACGGTCTTCTCAGTGAGGCGACAGTAACAGGACGCCTGCCCACTCAGATCCGGGTTCTTTGCATCAAGAATGCGGTCGATCCATTGATCGATTTCTATAATTTCGGTCGCGCTAAAGACATCAGGATCCCTCAGATTCACGCGCAAGAACTGACATAGCATCTTGTGGCTTTTGCCGAAATTGTGATTGCCGTTGCGATAGGCCTCGTCGCTTAACCTGCCCACGGCGCGAATCAACTCCCCTTGAACAGTCGCGGCCTGCCCCTCGGGAGGAACAAGTTCCTTCCAGAGACGCTTGAACTCGAGTTGCCACGGCTGCGACGACATTTGTCAGCTCCAGTTCTCGCTCGAAGAACCAAAAGAGAATCAAAGGACCGCATTGGAGTGCGACGAATCCGTCTTCAGGAGAGTAGAGAGCGGCGCCGCAACCGTTTCTTCGCCTGCGAACTTATCGCCGTCCGAATCCGCGCGGGCGTGATGGCGGTGTCACCGGCAAGTCTGTTTTGCCCTTGGGATACACCACCAGGAATCGATCCTGCCCCTCGCCTGAACTCGCCGTCTCCACGCCGGGCAGATCGCGAAACGCCATGTGCAGCAAGCGGCGCTCACGGCTGTTCTGCGGTGGAAACGAATAGGGCACTCCCGACTTGCGAACCTTATCTGCAGCCACTTCGGCCGACATACGCAGTTCCTGCGCACGCAGCGCCTTGAAGTTACCCGCATCAAAACTGACGAGATCGTGCTCGCGCTGTTCGAGGCGCAGCATCTGCGCGGCAAGTGTTTCAAGCGCCCGCAGCAGTTCGCCATTGTGCTGCGTCAGCAGCGGCACATCCGGGCCGCCCAGTTCCACGTAGATCATGCGCGCTTCCAGCCCCTCGGGATCGCGGGCGCCATCGCCGGCGGTGATGCGATATTTCAGGCGCATCCCACCCAGCTTGTTAAGGGAAGCGAGGAATCCGGCAATTTTCTGTGCAGCCTTCTGCAGGTCTTCGATTGGCATAACGGTTTAGTATCGCAGAACGGGCCGGGGGGCGTGTGCACATTTCGCCGGCCGCCGGCACGCTGCAAGCCTGGCTCAAACCTCCCGCACCAGAGGAGTGAGATATTCCGGCCCCACCGGATCGGTCACCGACTCCGCCACAATGCGGTCAATATCGGCCATGGTCGCAGAATCCAGTTTCCATCCCATGACTCCGGCAACCGCGTCGAGTTGATCCGGGCGTTTCGCTCCCCAAAGCGCCACCGACACACCCGGCTGATCGAGCACCCAGCGTACCGCGAGTTGCGCCAGGGATTTCCCATAACGCTCACGGGCAAGTGCAGCCAGTTGTTCAACCGCGGCCATATATTGTCCGAAGCGCGGCTCCTGAAACTTTGGATCAACCGCGCGGATATCGCCAGGCTCAAACTTCATATCCCGGTGCAGGCGCCCGCCCAGCATGCTGCGGCAGAGCGAACTGTAGGTCAACACCGCTACGCCGTTCGCCGCGCACCACGGCAAAGTCTCGCCGTCAATGTCGCGCTCGAAGATGTTGTAAGGCGGCTGGTCTGAGGCCAACGGAGCAAGGTCACAAAAGTCCTCCATTTGGGCGACAGAGAAGTTGCTCACGCCCAAAGCCCGCACCTTGCCCTCGCGCTGGAACTCTGTCAGGACCGCTACGGCATCGTCGATGGGGGCTATCGTGTCCGGCCAATGGATCTGGTAAAGATCGACATAGTCAGTACCGAGCCTGCGCAGGCTGTCTTCGATCTCGCGCCGGAGCCGAGCCGGAGTTGAATTCGCAAAGACCCCGCGCTCGTTCCACTCCAGCCCGGCCTTGGTCGCGATATAGAACGCATCGCGCTTGCCATGAGCCCGAATCGCCTTGCCGACAATCTCCTCGGCGCGCCCCCGGCCGTAGATCGGGGCGGTATCAATCAGATTGATGCCGCGTTCAATCGCACTCAAACAGGTCGCGATCGCCGCATCCTCTGCCACCGCACCCCATTCCGATCCGCCGATGGCCCAGGTACCCAGGCCCACCCGCGAGACTTCCATTCCTGCTACTTTTGTGGTTTCCATGCAGAAACATCTTAAGCGCACAGTTCAACGTTTGGCCGCCAACTCCCGTAGATTGATGTTGAACTCAGGTGAAATTAAGGTTTTGTCGATATCCTGTGTTCCTGTGCCGATCGACATCAAACCAATTTTCGGCTCGAGGCGCAACAACTTGCTTCCAGAGCTCGGTGCATGTCTTCTTGGCGTAATCGTTTTCGCCACCGCATCTGCGTCCGCGCAAACCACGGTGCGAGCCGCGCCGCCGGGCTCGACGGCGACCTCGCAACCTGTCCTCATCACGCTGGACGAAGCGCTGAAGCGCGCACAATCCAGCGAGCCCACTTTCGCCGCTGCGCTGGCCGATAGCAAAGTTGCCGGTCTCGACCGCGCCATTGCCCGCGCCGGCTTGTTGCCCAGCGTGGTATATCACAACCAATATCTCTACACGCAACCGAATGGGCTCCATAATCAGGCGGGCCAGGGCGCGGGAGCGCAACCTTCTCCCATCTTCATCGCCAACAATGCTGTCCGCGAATACGCCAGCCAGGCCGTCGTCAACCAGGAGATCGGGCTGGCGCAGGTCTCCGGCGTGCGCCGGGCAGATGCAGCCGCAGCAGTTGCCGCAGCCGAGTTGGAGATCGCCCGCCGCGGGCTCGTCTCCACCGTGACTAGCCTTTACTACGGACTCGCCGCCGCCGATCAGAAGCTCGCCATTGCTCAGCGCGCCAAGGCAGAGGCAGATGATTTCACCAAGCTCACCGGCCAACGTGAACAGGCCCGCGAGGCCGCGCACGCCGACACCGTGAAAGCCCAGCTTGAGCAGCAACAGCGCGACCGTGACCTCTCCGACGCAAAAATCAATGCCGACAAGGCGCAGCTTGAACTCGCCGTGCTGCTCTTCCCCGATCCCCGCACGCCCTACACCATCAGCGTGTCAGGCGCTCCGGCACCGTTGGCCGCCCGCGAAGAAGTCGATCAGCTCGCCGCCAAGAACAACGCCGAACTCAAAAGTGCGCTTGCAACTTTGAAGGTAAGTGACGCCGATGTCCTTACCGCCCGCGCCGCTTACCTGCCCAGCCTCGGCCTCAACTACACCTACGGCATCGACGCGCCCCAATTTGCCGTAAATGGCCCAGACGGCGTGAAGAACCTCGGCTACTCGGCCATGGCGACTCTCGACATTCCGGTCTGGGACTGGCTCGCCACCGGTCATAAAGTGAAGCAAAGCGAAATCAAGCGCGACGCAGCGAAGGTAGCGTTGACCGCGACACAACGCCGCCTGATTGCCCAGCTCGACGAAGCCTACGCAGAAGCGCAAGCCTCACGCGATCAGCTCGCCTCGCTCGACGCCAGCGTGGCGACAGCCGCCGAAAGCCAGCGCCTCACTCGGATGCGTTACACCGGCGGCGAGGCTACGGTGCTTGAAGTGGTCGACGCACAATCGGCTTTCATCACGGCGGAGAATGCCCGAGAAGATGGCCGCGTGCGCTACGAGGCAGCACTGGCAGCCCTGCAAACCCTCACTGGAACCATGTGAACCCATGAACGAAGCCATACGAATCGACGGCCATTCCCGCACTCGCCCGAGGCAACGCGCAGCACAATACCTACGCGTTTCCTCCGCCGCTGCTCTGTTCCTTTTCCTTTTGGCAACGGGCTGCAAGAAGGATGAGACGCCCGCAACCGAGATCACCGTGCAGGCCGAGCATCCCGAGCAGGGCGCGATCTCCGAGCACATCACTGCCGACGCCATCCTTGCGCCATTGGCCCAGGCGGCCATCGTGCCCAAGATCAGTGCGCCCGTTAAAAGGTTCCTGGTGCAGCGCGGCGCGAAAGTAAAAGAAGGCGAGTTGCTTGCCGTCCTCGAAAACGCCGACCTCACCGCCACGGCGCAGGACAACCAGGGCTCCTATGAAGCTGCGCAGGCTGCCTACGCCACAGCGACCAAAGCGCAGGTGCCGGAAGATGCGCAGAAGGCAGAGCTCGACTACGCCCAGGCCAAGGCCAATCTCGACCTCAACACCAGCATCGTGAACAGCCGCAAGCAACTCTTCACCGAGGGAGCCATTCCCGGCCGCGATCTTGACACCGCGCAGGCCGCACTGGTGCAGGCGCAGGCGGCTTATGACACTGCGGCCAAGCATCTCGAATCCATGCACAACGTCAGCCGCGAGGCCGCGATAAAGTCGGCTCAGGGCCAGTTAACTTCGGCAGAAGGCAAATACAAAAACGCCGCCGCGCAGGTAAGTTACACCGAGATTCGCAGCCCCATCGACGGCGTGGTCACCGATCGTCCCCTCTATGCCGGTGAGACTCCCGCTGCTGGCGCGCCGCTGCTCACCGTCATGGATACCTCATCGCTGCTGGCCAAGGCGCACATCGCGCAAAGTCTCGCACAGCGGATGAAGATCGGCGACGACGCGACTATCCTTGTGCCCGGCGTGAACGATCCGGTAGACGCAAAGGTCACGCTGATCAGTCCGGCGCTCGATCCCGGCAGTACCACGCTTGAAATCTGGCTGAAGGTCGACAACAAAAAATCCACGCTCAAAGTCGGAACGCCCGTCAAAGTCTCCATTACCGGCCGCACCGTTTCGAATGCGCTGAAGGTTCCTGTCTCCTCAATCCTCACCGCGCAGGACGGTTCCAAATCCGTCATGGTCGTCGGCGCCGACAATACAGCGCACAAGAAAGCCGTCGAGCTCGGCATTCAAGATGGGGACGACGTCGAGATCACCAAGGGTCTCACGACGAGTGACACGGTCATCACTTCAGGCTCTTATGGACTGGACGAAAGCGCGAAGGTTAAGGTCGGCCCCGCCGAGAGCGACGACGCCAAGCCCGCAGCTGACAGAGGGGGCGACAAGGACTGATGTCGATCGCCACTCCAGCGCCGGTAATACACGAAGAAACATTCTGGCTGACCCGCTTTACGCGCCCCATCTTCTTCTTCGCCGCCGTACTCACCATCGCGGGCATTTACGCTGCGTTGCAGGTACCCATCTCCGTCTTCCCGGAGACGAGTTTCCCCCGCGTGGTCATCGGTATCGACAACGGCGTAATGCCCGTGGAACAGATGGAAGTCACCATCACACGCCCGATTGAAGATGCGGTCAACTCCGTTCCCGGCCTTGTAACCGTGCGCTCGAACACCAGCCGCGGGTCGGCCGAGGTCAGCCTCTTCTTCGACTGGAACACCGATATGTATCGCGCGCTCCAGCTAACGGACGCCGCTCTGAGCAAGGTCGAGCAGACGCTGCCGCCCACCGCGCGCATCACTACCAACCGCCTTACCTTCGCCACGTTTCCGATTCTGGGCTACAGCCTTACATCCGATACAGTTCCGCAAACGCAGCTCTGGGAGATGGCCACCTACGATCTGAAGCCGCCGCTCAATCGCGTCCTTGGCGTCAGTACCGTAACAGTGCAGGGCGGCCAGGTGCCGGAATTTGGCGTAACGCCCGACCTGGCTCTGCTAGCGGCGAACGGCGTCACCGTAACGGATCTCGTCAACGCCATCCAGGCATCGAATATCGTGGATTCGCCCGGACTCTACGAAGCAAATCATCAGCTCATTCTCGGACTGGTAGGCGCACAGGTGCACGATGCCGACGGACTGCGGCAGCTTGTGGTCAAGACCACCGCTGCGGGTGCGCCCGTTCGCGTGGCGGACGTCGCCACAGTGGCTCCCTCGACGCTGCCCGTCTACACCACCGTTACCGCCAACGGGAAAAACGCGGTACTCCTCAACATAGCGCGCCAGCCTGCATCGAATACTGTAGCGGTCGCCAACGCCGTCGATGCCGAGATTGCCCAACTCCGCCAGAAATTGCCGACCGGCGTGAAGCTCGAACCCTTCTACGATCAGTCGCAACTGGTGCGCGACAGCATCTCCAGCGTGCGCGACGCCATCTTCATTGGGCTTATCCTCGCCTGCATCATCCTCTTCCTCTTCCTGCGCGACTGGACCTCCTCGCTCATCGCCGGACTCGTTATCCCCGTCACCATCGCCGTCACTATCCTCGTGCTCTGGGCCATCGGACAAAGCTTCAACCTGATGACGCTCGGTGGCCTCGCCGCCGCCATCGGTCTCGTCATCGATGACGCCATTGTCGTGGTCGAAAACATCGTCATGCATCGCGACAACGGCGAACCCCGCGCCAGCGCCGTGCGCAAAGCTCTCAAGGAAATCACCACTCCGCTGATCGGCTCGACTATCACGCCGGTCGTGGTGTTTCTGCCACTCATTTCCGTCAGCGGAGTGACAGGCAGCTTCTTCCGCGCGCTGGCCATCACCATGGCCGCGTCACTGCTGACGTCGCTGATGCTGGCGCTGACGTGGACGCCCGGCTTGAGCCTCGTTTTACTGCGCGATCGCGACGCCGATGCCGTGAAACACGACGATCACGCGGCAGGCCGGTTCCTCAACGGCGTCCTGCGCGTTCATCGTCGCGTACTCGACTGGTCGCTGGCCAAGCCGCTCTGGCTCGGCCTCGCATGCCTGGTGCTTGTGATCGCGACCTATTTCGGATATCGGGTGCTGGGCTCGGACCTGCTCCCGGAGATGGATGAGGGCGGCTTCATCCTCGACTACATCATGCCCGCCGGCAGTTCACTGACTGAAACCAACCGTGTCCTCCAGCACGTCGAGCGCATCCTCCGCTCCGAACCTGAAGTTGAGAGCACCTCGCGTCGCACCGGCCTGCAGATGGGCCTCGCCGCCGTTACCGAGGCCAACACGGGCGACTTCACCGTGAAGCTTAAGGCGAAACGCAGCCGCGGCATCGACGACATCATGGAGGACGTCCGCTCGCAGATCAAAGCCACCGAGCCGGAGCTCGATGTGGAGTTCACGCAGGTTTTGCAGGATATGATCGGCGATCTTTCCAACGCGCCCGAACCCATTCAGATCAAGATCTTCTCTGACGACGAAGCCGTTCTAGCGCAGCTTGGCCCCCGAGTCGGCGATGCCATCAGCAAGATCCCGGGCGTGGTCGACGTGGAGAATGGCATTGACAACACCATCAGCGGACCGGCAACCAACTTCCAGGTGGATCCCACTGTTGCGGCACGCCTCGGGTTCACGCCGACCGAAGTTTCCGAAGATGCAACGTCGATCCTCGACGGATTGCCCACGAACGATCCACTGATCGCCAACGGCCGGCCCTACACCATTCGACTGCGCCTGAGCGACGACCACCGCAAGTCCCTCGAAGCCATCGAGAACACTGTCTTCAACAGCTCCTCGGGCCATACCGCAACGCTCGGCTCCCTCGCCACAGTCCAGCAGCTTCCACCGCAGAACGAAATTCGCCGTGAAAACCTACAGCGTCTTGTAGTCGTCACCGGACGCCTCGAAGGCTCCGACCTCGGCACTGGGATGGCCAAGGTGCAGCAAACCGTCGAAGGACTTCATCTACCAAAGTCGGTCCGCGTCACCTACGGCGGCACCTACGAAGAGCAACAAAAATCCTTCCGCGATCTGCTCAAAGTTCTGCTGCTGGCCCTGGCGCTCGTCTTTGGCGTCCTGCTCGCTGAGTTCCGCAACTTCCCTGCTCCGATCGCGATTCTCACGTCATCGGTTCTGTCGATCTCCGGCGTCATCTTCGCTCTCCTCATCACGCATACGACGTTCAATGTTGCGTCCTTCATGGGCCTCATCATGGTCATCGGCATCGTCGCCAAGAACGGCATCCTGCTGCTCGACGCCGACGAGAAGTATCGCGCTGAAGGCGCCTCCGCCGCTGAGGCTATGATGCATGCCGCGCAACGTCGTCTCCGGCCCATCGCCATGACGGCCATCGCTGCGGTCTGCGGCATGCTGCCGCTCGCATTTGCGCTCGGCGCCGGCTCACAGATGCTGCAGCCCCTGGCCATCGCCGTTATTGGCGGTCTCGCCATCTCCATGGTGCTCAGCCTCGTGGTCACGCCGGTCGTCTACTTCCTGCTGACACGTAACCGAAAGCCACAGGAAGAGCCAGTGTAAGTACGATGTGGGTGCCCCATCCATGCGAAGCATGGGTGGGAAACGAGGAGCCCATCGATGCAATCCACCCCGTCCTTTCGGCAGTCTTTGCCGTAGAGGGTGGGAGTGGCGAACCTCAATGTCACAATAGACTCATGGTCACCGAGCCCATCAAGCTCACGCCCGCCGAAGCCCGCATCCTGGGCGCACTCATTGAAAAAGAAATCACCACACCCGATTACTACCCGCTCACGCTGAATGCATTGATCAATGCCTGCAATCAGCGTTCGAACCGCGAGCCGGTAATGGATCTCGACGAAGACGACGCGCGCCAGGCGCTGCATGGTCTCGAAAACAAACAACTCGCCGGCCGCGCGCGCTCCGCCGATGGCCGAGTGACCAAGTACGAGCACTGGCTGGGTGAGGCATTTAACTTCAGCCGAGCCGAAACCGCACTGATTTGTGTACTGCTGTTGCGCGGCCCGCAAACGCCCGGCGAACTGCGCAGCCGCACCGAGCGCATGCACCGCTTCGAAGAAATCGCCGACGTGCTAGCCGGCCTGCAAAAGCTAACGGAGCGCGAACCATCGCTGGTTGCCGTGCTGGCACGCCAGCCGGGCACCAAGGAAGCGCGTTACGCACATCTGCTATCGGGTCCCGTGGAGTCGATCCAAATGCCGGCAACGGCAGCGCCTGCGCAGATTGTTGCTACGACGACGCCTGAACAGGACGACCGCATCGCGCAATTGGAATCTACAGTTGCTGAGTTGAAGCGCGAACTCGCAGCGCTCCGCCAAAAGATCGACGACTTATTTGCTTGATTGAGCCAAAGCCACTAGATCAGCTCATACCCCGCGAACCAATAACCGATCTCGAACGCCGCGGTCTCCTCCGCATCCGATCCGTGAATTGCGTTCTCCTGGATCGATCCGGCAAACTTCTTGCGAATCGTTCCCTCTTCCGCATTCGCCGGATTGGTGGCGCCCATTAGCTTGCGCAGATCGGCGATCGCGTTGTCCTTCTCCAGAACCATCAGGAAAATCGGGCCTGACGACATGAAGTCGCACAGGTCGTTGAAGAATGGCCGCGCCGCGTGCACGTGATAGAAACCCTTAGCCTGGTCCTTGGAGATCGTCTGCTTCCGGATCGAAATGAATTTGAACCCCGCTTTCTCGATCTCGGCCAAAATAGCCCCTGCATAACCCTTGCTCACTGCGTCCGGCTTGATAATGCTGAAAGTGCGCTGCGCCACTCGATAGCTCCTTAAAATCGGGTTTAGCCCATCCATTATTGTACCGGTCATATTTGACGACTTACCCGCGCCCAATCTGCTAGAGTTTCGCCATGTCCCGCCTAGGCGCCGTTCTCCCTCTCTCCGGCCTTGCTCTGATTGCTCTCTTTCCGGCGACATCCGCCTTTAGCCAGAATCAAATCCAATCGACGCAGACGACGCACGAACTGCGCGTCTTCGACGGCTCCCTGATCGACAAGACCGTCAACCCCTGCGAAAACTTCTATCGCTACAGCTGCAACGGGTGGTTCAAGCGCAATCCGTTGCCGCCAGACCAGACTTCGTACGGCCGTTTCACCGAGCTCTTCGAATTGAATCGCCTGCACCTGAAGCAGATCCTCGAAGACGCCTCGAAGCCTGATCCGAATCGCACGCCCAACGAGCAGAAAATCGGCGACGAGTACGCGAGCTGCATGGACACCGCGAATGTGAACAAACTCGGCCTAACGCCCATCAGGCCCGAGCTCGACCGCATTGCGGCCCTTCGCTCCGCTGACGAACTGCCTGTGCTGCTCGCGCACTTGCATACCATCGGCGTGAATGCATTTTTCGGCATGGGCTCCAACCAGGACTATGCCGACTCCACCCAGGTCATCAGCTTCTATGGAGCCGGGGGTCTTGGCCTGCCTGAACGCGACTACTACACGCGCACCGACGCCAAATCCGTCGAGCAACGCAAGCAGTACGTTGACCACGTACGCAAGATGTTCATGCTCGCCGGTGAATCCGAAGCGCAGGCAGCCAAGGATGCAGAAACCGTGCTGGCCATCGAAACGCGCCTCGCCAAAGCTTCCCTTACCATCACGGAGACGCGCGATCCGCAAAACCTGAACCACCCCACCGACGTTGCGAAGTTCTCCAAGGAGCTTACTCACTTCTCGCTGCCTGACTACGTTGAAGCCGCCCACGCTCCCGCATCCGGCAAGGCGAACGATATGGAGCCGAAGTTCTTCGCGGAGTTCAACGCACTCGTCGCAGACACACCGCTCGACCAGATCCGGACCTATTTGCGCTGGCAATTGCTGCACGCCTACGCCGGTACTAGCATGCCGGAGGCCTTCGAAACTGAGTCCTGGAATTTCTACGCGCACATCCTGAACGGAGCTGAGAAGCAGCAGGAACGCTGGAAGCTCTGCACCAGCCGCGTCGATCGCGAAATGGGCGAGGCCCTCGGGCAAGTCTACGTTGCCAAGTACTTCCCGCCGGCAGCAAAACAGCAGGCCGTCGAAATGACATTGGCAATCGAACAGACGATGGACAAAGACATCGACTCGCTCGACTGGATGAGCCCCGCCACCAAGGTCCAGGCCAAGGAAAAGCTGAAGACGGTCATGAACAAGGTCGGCTATCCTGACAAGTGGCGCGACTACTCTAAACTCGTCATCGTGCGCGGCGACCCGCTGGGCAACCAGGAGCGCATACGCGTATTCAACTTCAATCGCGACCTCGCCAAGATCGGCAAGCCCGTCGATAAAGGCGAATGGTATATGTCGCCGCCCACCGTCAACGCCTACTACGACCCGCAACAGAACAACGTCAACTTCCCAGCCGGTTACTTCCAGCCGCCATTTTTCAGCGACAAGGAAGACGATGCGGCCAACTACGGCGATATGGGATCCACCATTGGCCACGAACTCACCCACGGCTTCGACGATGAGGGCCGCCAATACGACAAAGACGGCAATCTGAAGGATTGGTGGACCAAGGAAGACGAAGCCAAGTTCAAGGAAAAAGCGCAGTGCATGGTCGATCAATACGACGCCATCGAAGCGGTTCCCGGCGTCCACCTGAACGGCAAACTCACCCTCGGCGAAAATCTCGCCGACCTCGGCGGCCTATGGCTCGCATGGCTCTCGTGGGAAGACAAGGCCCAGGCCGCGCACCTCGATATGACTGCCAAGACCGACGGTTACACGCCCGACCAGCGTTTCTGGATCGCGTATGCGCAACAGTGGTGCACTGACACGCGCCCCGAGCAGCTCCGGAGCCAGGCGCAAACCGATCCCCACGCCCCCGACGAGTACCGAACAAACTCGATTCTGCAAGATCTGCCCGAGTTCGCGAAAAGCTTCAGTTGCAAACCAAGCGACAAGATGGTTAGCGCAAAAGCCTGCCGGGTCTGGTGAGAGCAGCACCGGAACGACACGTCATCAACGGATTGTCTGTCATCCCGAGTGGAGCGAGTCGAAGGATCTGGGGTTGTCTTTGACTTCATCCAGAGGTCCTTCATACTGTCCAGCTCAAATGAAAGGCCCACCATCGCGGTGGGCCTTTCATTTGAGCTAGAGACTAGCAGCTAGAAGCTAATGGCTGTCTTTACTTTCCGATTACCTTCGCCAGCGTCTCGCCAATCTCGGCCGGCGATACGACGACGTGAATCCCCGCCTCGCGCATCGCCTTCATCTTGTCGGCGGCAGTTCCCTGCCCGCCCGAGATGATGGCTCCGGCGTGCCCCATACGGCGGCCCGGAGGCGCCGTCTGTCCAGCGATGAATCCCACCACGGGCTTCTTCACATTCCTCTTCACAAAGTCTGCAGCCGCTTCTTCCGCCGATCCGCCGATTTCACCGATCATGATGATCGCTTCGGTTTCAGGATCGTCATTCAGCAACCGCAGCGCATCAATATGCGTCGTGCCGATGATCGGATCGCCGCCGATGCCGATCGCCGTCGATTGCCCGATACCGCGCTGCGTCAGCTGATGCACGGCCTCGTAGGTGAGAGTTCCGGATCGCGACACGATGCCGACCGAGCCTTCCTTGTGGATGCGCCCCGGCATGATGCCGATCTTCGCTTTGCCCGGCGATATCACGCCTGGGCAATTCGGCCCGATCAGCCGCGACTTCGAACTCTTCAGCTTCGCCCACACCTTCACCATGTCCAGCGTCGGAATCCCTTCGGTGATGCATACGATCAACGGAATTCCGGCGTCTTCGGCCTCGAGAATGGCATCGGCTGCAAACGGCGGCGGCACAAAAATCATCGTCGCGTTCGCGCCCGTCTCCGTCACCGCATCGGCCACCGTGTTGAACACCGGCCAGCCCTCATGCTTCGTTCCGCCCTTACCCGGAGTTACGCCGCCAACAACCTTGGTGCCGTACTCCGCGCAGCCGAGCGCGTGAAACGTGCCTTCTTTTCCAGTAATCCCCTGCACAATGAGCCGCGTATCGTTATTTACCAGGACAGCCATATCTACCTACCGCCTTTCGCCGCAGCTACAACAAGCTCTGCCGCGTCTTTCATCGTCGCGCCCACCTGAAAGTTCAATCCGGAATCCTTCAGAATCTTGCGGCCTTCTTCCACGTTCGTTCCCTCGAGCCGCAGTACGATCGGCACCTTCACGTTCAAATTCTTCGCCGCCGCCACCACGCCCGTCGCCAACCGATCCACGCGCAGGATGCCGCCAAAAATATTGATGAAGATCGCCTTCACATTCGCGTCCGAAAGCAAAATTCCGAACGCATGTTCAATCTGTTCCTGCGTCGCGCCGCCGCCTACATCCAGAAAATTCGCAGGCGATCCGCCGGCATATTGGATGATGTCCATCGTCGCCATCGCCAGGCCTGCGCCGTTAACCATGCAGGCGATTGTCCCGTCGAGCTTGATGTAGTTCAGCGCGTACTTGCTCGCTTCCACTTCCAGCGGATCTTCCTCGGCCACATCGCGCAGCGCCTTGATCGCCGGATGCCGGAAGAGCGCGTTGTCGTCGAAAGTGATCTTCGCGTCGAGCGCAAACAACTTGTCGTCCTTGGTGGTGATAAACGGATTGATCTCGACCAGCGACGCGTCCGTATCCATGAACGCCTTATACAGACTCTGCAGAAACGCAACCGCCGCATTGATCTGCGTCGGCTTCAGCCCCAGCGCGAATGCCAGCTTGCGCGCTTGCCATGCGCCGAATCCAACGGCCGGATCAATGGTCTCTTTGAAGATGGCTTCGGGCGTCTTCGCCGCGACCTCCTCAATCTCCATACCGCCTGCCTGCGAAGCCATAAATACGAGTTTTCCAGTGGCGCGATCGAGCACGATCCCTAGATAGAGCTCCCGATCGATGGCCGCTGTCTCTTCGATCAGCAGCCGCTGTACCTTCTGCCCATGCGGACCGGTCTGGTGCGTGATGAGCTGCATGCCGAGAATGTTCTTCACATGCGTCTCGGCCTCCTCGCGACTGCGCGCCACCTTCACGCCACCGCCCTTGCCACGGCCGCCTGCGTGAATCTGCGCTTTCACCACCACGCCATTGGCGCCTTCGGCGAATAGTCCGCGGGCCACTTCGGCCGCTTCTTCCGGCGTGTTCGCCATCTCGCCCTTGGGCACGGCAACGCCATACTTCGCCAGGATCTCTTTTGCCTGATACTCGTGAATTTTCATGTCGGTAGGAACCGCAACGTCCGCTGATATGTTCGGGAATCAGTTCTGAAACAACAAGTGCCGGTCAGCGCAATCGTCCTCGCGGTACCCAAATACTATCTTGCTGCACGATAGCCCCGCAAACTGTCGCCCTACAGCGCAGTGGAACCGTTCGCGTCGACTGTTCGTTTTTGGCCAGCGAGTTTCAATCCCGGACAAAGGCCACGTTGCCGATCGCCACCCTCGAACCACACTTTACTTATGAATCAGTAACTTCAAGTTCGAGCGTTTTGGCTGGCTGCGTGCACAGTTCCAGGCAGATCGCACCTCGTGCAGCGACCGGTCAACGCCGATCTATGCATCTCAAAGCTCTTTCCGGCGCACTCGAGATGTTGGAGGATTCCCCATGTTCCGATTCATTGCTCGCATCGTGGCTCCTGTTGGCGTGGTGTTTGTTTTCGCCGTGGCGTCCGTGGCCGACGCCCAGATATCGCCGGACCTCCCCAATCCGACCAATGCGTCGAATCCGTTGACAACAACGTTATCCATCTTTCGCAGCAATATGCAGGACAAGATCATGAAGTCAGCGGACGCGATGCCGGAGTCCAAGTACAGCTACCGGCCGACCAAGGACGTTCGCTCGTTTGCCGAGATCCTGACTCATCTGGCCGACATCTCTTACACATTGTGTTCCAGCGTCAAGGGCGAATCGAACCCCGCCACGCCGACCGCGAAGGCTTCGAAGGCCGAGATCATCGCCTACCTCAAGGGCTCCTTCGCTTACTGCGATGGCGTGTACTCCGGCTTCACCGATACGCACCTCAATGACCCAGCGGACTTCTTCGGTTTCAAGACGAACAAGATGTTCATCTTGACGCAAGTCGGAAATCATGACGCCCTGCATTACGGCAATCTCGTCACGTATCTGCGCATCAACGGCCTCGTGCCCTCCGGTGGCTGGTTCTGATGGCCAGCGCCGCCGAGAAACGGCCCGCGCGATTCGGCGCGGAGTGGAGCGAAGCCCACCCTACGGACGTGGACCTGTCCGCGGGGCCCCGGGGCGCAGCGGAACGGAGCAACCACGCGCGCACGCGGGCCGGGACGAGGCAAGTCCGACGGAGCGAAGCGCAGGGAGCACCGCGCATATAGGCTGGTGAGTTTGGTGTATCTATGGCCTTTTATTTGAGGCGCGTCCTGGCGACGGACGTATCATGAGCGTGCGTGGTGTCCGTGGGAGATGGCGTGAGGAGACAGAGTTTGACGCTGGCTGTGACGGCGCTTGTTGCGGTCGGTCTAACGTTTCTCGCGTTCTATTGTCGTGCGCATTTCGGTCCTTCCACGTCTTTCGATGTAAGCGGCGCGAAGAGGACCACCCTGACCGGAGTGGTAGAGGTGCTTTGGTTGGCTTCGCTTGTCGCCGTGTTCGTGCAGTTGGTGCGCAGACAAAGATGAGGCGTGGTCACAGCAGGTCGCGGCGGTCGAGGATGTCGGCTAGGCGGCGGCGGGCGGCGGGGAGCATGTAGGCTAGCGTTCTTACGCTGCAGCCGAGGGCGGCGGCGGTGGCGGCGTGTCCTTGGCGTTCACGGTAGATGACCACCAGTGCAATACCATTATGAGAGATATGGATTCGCTGAAGACCCTTCTCAAGCCGCTTGCCGAAGACGGTGCTCAACTCACGCGCGAACAAGCCCGCGACGTGCTCCGCCAGATCCTTTCCGGCCAGGCCCCCGACGTCGAAACCGCCGCCCTGCTGACCGTCCTCGCAACCCGTGGCGAACAGGCCCCGGAACTCGCCGGCTTCGTCGACGTCATGCGCGAGCAATCCGTGCCTGTCCCACTCACGGATGAAGAGCGCGCCGAACTGGTCGACTGCGTTGGTACCGGCGGCGGTGGTCCGCTCACCTTCAACATCTCCTGCGGCGCTGCCCTTGTTGCGGCCGCCGCCGGAGCCAAGGTCGCCAAGCATGGCAATCGCGCCGTCACTTCGCTCTGCGGGGCTGCTGATGTTTTAGAAGCCCTCGGCGTTCCCATCGACCTCACGCCCGAGCTCGCCGTCGAGTGCCTGCGCGAGACCGGCTTCGTCTTCCTCTATGCGCCGCTCTATCACCCCGCGATGAAGACGCTCGGCCCCCTGCGCCGGGCTCTCGGTTTCAGAACTATCCTCAACCTCTGCGGCCCGCTCACCAATCCCGCGCATGCCCGCATCCAGGTCGTCGGCGTGCTCGCTCCCAGCCGCGTTCTTCTCGTTGGCCGCGCGTTGCAGGCCCTGGGTGCCAAACGCGCCTTCGTCGTACACGGATCAGATGGTATCGACGAACTCACCACCACCGGCGAATCCGTGGTCGCACGCATCGAAGAGACGGAACCCGGCAAAGAGCCTTCCATCAAGGCAGCACGCATGACTCCGGAGATGGCTGGCCTGCCCCGCGCAGTTCTCGCCGACTTCACTGGCGGCGACGTCGCAACCAACAAGGCCCTGCTCTACGACGTGCTCACCGGCATTCCCGGCGCCCGCCGCGACATCGTGCTGCTCAATGCCGCTGCCACGCTCGTAGCTGCAGATCTCGCCACCGACTTGAAAGAAGGCGTAGCCCTCGGCGCCGAAGCCATCGATTCCGGCGAAGCCGCCGCTACCTTGGCCAAACTCCGCGCGTTCGGAGAAAAGCACACAAGAAAGTAACGCGCTCCCGTTCCATAAGCAGAGAAGGCTTCAACGGGGCTGTGGTGAATGTCCGTTTTGTGAAAGGGCACGACTCAAATGGACACTGGAGATAAATAAGTTACTGATTCTTCAATGTTCCAGATGTCCAAGAAGTCCACAATGACCGGATCGTTAGCACAAATTAGCACAGATTATGGTCACCGTCGGCGAAACTTTCTCTACTGCCGACCACTGGAGAATGATGCTGGGACTGACCGATAATCGGCTGCAGACGCCGGATTTTTGTCTCGGTGCTAATCTTGCGACATGCCTGTCTTTAGAGCAGCTGCGCCCCTAACCCGCGCTCAAAAGCGCCGCCGCTGGATTGCAGCGGCGGTCCTTTTGGCAGCGGGCGTGGGATTTGCTCTGTGGGCAGCCATCGACTGCGCGCATATCGCATTCGGCTATGTCGCTTCTTATAGCTTCGCGATCGTTTTCATGCTTGGTTGTTCTCTTGCAATCATTGGCCTCCTGCTTATGATCTACTGGCGTACGCGCTCGACGGGGGTCGCTCTCCTGGGCACCGGAATCCTCACATACCTGGTTTTCCTCGGCTACATCGGAATACTCAAGAGGCTCGATAAGGTTGCATGGCAGCACGAGCCGCCCATGCGATCCCTCGGGCCCGACCAGCGAGCCTCACTGGTCATCTACTATCGCCCCGGCACTACCGACCAGCAGATCGAAGACTTCGTCGAACACAAGCTCGAAAATTACCCCTCAAAGGTGCATGATGGCACCGATCTGCCCGATTTCGTGACCGAGTATCTCGCACTGATTCCGTCGCAGGCGAATGGGTTCGACGGCAGCGCCCTTACGTTCAAACCAGGCGCGCATGGGGCGGCAGTCGATTCGTTCATCTCCATGGTGCAGTCTGATCCGCGTGTCGCCCGAATTTTTCGAGACACGCAGCCCGATGCAATTCATCTGCCGAAGGGAGAGCGAGCTCCTGCGGCTCCCATTCATAAGCGTCCATAGAAACCCGCCCTCTCCGATTTGCCGTTCCGGGTGGATTACCACCTATGCGGAAGTCTCAGCGAGGGGAACGCGTGTTCTTATCTTTCGCGAAATGTGTAGCACAGAATTAGCACAGAAATCTCTGCACGTTTTCGATGGCGCTGAAAACTAAGCGCGTCCTGACCAGTATTTGTATCAGGGCACGACTTTAGTCGTGCCGTAATGGCCGTAAAATCAACAGGGCTTTAGCCCCTGAGGGATGCTCTTCGCAGAATCCAGGTTTTCCCACCGGCTAGTCCCGCTCGAATAAACACGAGGAACTCTTCATGATTAAATCCACGCTGATTACACTCGCCTCTGTGCTTCTTCACGCCGCTATTTCGTCTGCAGCGCAGCAGCCAACCCAGCCGCAGCTCAAGGTCGACTCCAGCAATCGCACCCTCACGGTCAGCGCAACAGACAGCGTTACCGTCGAACCCGATCTCGCCATTCTGCACATTGGCTTCGTGACGCAACCGCAGGACGCCAAGTCCGCCTATGCCGATGGAACCCGCGCCTCCAATGCCATCATCACCGCACTCAAGCAGGCTGGAGTCGAAGAGACTGCAATCCGCAGCGAGTCGCAGTACCTCGACCGCGACTGGACCACCAAACTGCGCAAATACACGCTTCACCAGCAGTGGGTCGTCAAGGTCGCGCCCGCGCGCGCCGCCGAGGTCCTCGACGTTGCAATCAACGCCGGAGCTACCAGCAGCGGCCAGATCGACTGGACCGTGAAGGACGAAAAGGCCCTTGAAACCGAAGCCCTCGATAAAGCCGCATCACGCGCAAAACAGAACGCGGAGGTACTCGCGAAGGGAATGGGTGTACGCCTCGGCTCGCTGATCTACGTAAGCAACCAGCTCTCTTCTCCGCAATACCCGAGGCCGATGCCCATGATGGCCATGCAGAAAGTCGGCAATGCAGAACCACCGCTCGCAATCGAACCGCACCAGGTAAGCCGCGAAGCCAGCGTCTACGCCGTCTTCGCCATTGATTAGGCTTCGCTAGATCAGCCCACTGCGCCCGATCATGCGCCGTGCCAGCAACCACGACAGCAGCGAAACTCCCAGCGCCGCCGCCACCCAGCCCGCGTCTTCCAGAGTTCCTGTCATCTGGAGGGGGAGATGCAGCGGCGACGCACCGGAAGCTCGCAGATCCGGCAGGCTCCTTGCTGCCTGTCGGACAACCTCCACGCCGATCCACGCCACGCCGCCGGCGGCAACTACCGCACCCGGCACCACCCGCTTCCATGGAAACGGAATCGGCGCGGGCGCGGCCGCCTCTTCACGTACGCGCTCCATCACCGCCGACACAAAGCCCGACGACGGCACCAGTTCCTCTTCGGCGGTGAGAATCCGATCCAGCTTGCTCGTCTTCTTCATGGACTCCATCGTCACGCCTCCTTCTCCGCCAATTCCATCGCGGCCTGCTCATCTTCGAGATGCGGAAACCGCTTCTTCAGCAGCGCACGCGCTCTTGCCAGCCGAGCTTTCATCGTTCCCTCCGGCATTCCCATGGTGCGTGCGGCTGCGCCCACATCCATCTCATGAAAATAAAACAGGATTACAGGCTCGCGATATCGAACCGGTAGAGCCAGAACCGCCCTCCGTACCGCGTCCTCGCTTCGCCGTGCCGCCAAACCGCTCTCCTGCACCGCCGCTCGTGCCGGTTCCGGTGCATCCTCAATGCGTACATCCTCTACCGGGAATCGCTTCAGTTCCGAACGAAATACATTCGCCGCCAGCGCAAAAAGCCATGTCGAAAAGCCTCCTTCGCGCCGCCACTGCTTCAGTCCCCGCCACGCCCGCACCAGCGCCTCCTGCGCCATCTCCTCGGCGCGACCGCGATCGCGGCAGTACCGCCAGGCCATATTCACCAGCGGACCCTGCCACCGGCGCACAATGCCCTCAAACGCATTCACGTCCCCGGCCAGCACCAGCTCCACAACCGCCAAATCGGCGTCAGCGCCTCGCAGGAGCTCTGTGCTCCCAGCGTGGTCCGCATCTCTGGCAGTCGTACGCAAATCTGCGCGCTCCTTCAGGTAGGACAAGCCCCTGCCCCACCCGGTTGCATTTTGTTGCGTGGGCGGCTCAGCGCTTCTCGGTCAGCCTCTGACCGATCGCCGCACCCAAACTTCCGACCAGCAGTGCGATTACCGGACCCATCCACAAATGCGCGAAGCCCGAATGCAGCGTATTCGCAATGCCGAATGCTTGCGCGTCCGTCCATCCGCTTCGCTTGAATTCGGCCCAGGTAGCGACATGGCCAGGCAGCGGGGGCGCAATGAACAGCTCCATGGCAAATCCCACTGTCACGCCGATCACCATGCAGACACCCGCACTCATTACGGCCGCAATCACGCCGGCATTGAAGTGGCCGAGCTCTCTTGCCGTACGTCCAGCGGCTACCGCCCACAGGGTAAATACCACCAGTATTCCGGCGAGGTGCACTGGCGGATTCTGGACGGGGGGGCCGAAGCCGTTTGCCAGCGCGACATTTAGTCCTTCCACCACTCCCGCGATGGTTCCGAACAGCGCGGCGTTCCGCATCTCCAGATCCCATTCGTCACCGCAATTCGCCACGATTGTGACGATCGCACCGGCATACGCGACCAGCATCAACACCACTTTGAACAGGAACGCCCGCGCCGACGGTTCCTGCAGAAATACGGGGCTGCGCTCGCCCGCCGCCACGGCCATACCGATCGAGGCTGCAATCAAGACCACCAGGACAAACGCGAATACCGCCCTCCACGTCATCTCCCATGTACCTCCCTGTCCCTCGCACAAGAAAATGCAACCGTTGATGCCGCCGCCCTGTCCCACCTTTCGCAAGGGATGAAAAAGATCCCCGGCAAGCAGGAGGATTGTATGACACATTTAGTGCTCCAGTTTCTTTTCGATACCGAGGATGTTCTGATGGCGAATGGCATGTGGATTTTTCTCGCGGTCGGCGCGGTGGCGCTCTTCGGCATCTTTCTACCTACTGCCACTTGGATGGAACACCGCCGCAAGGAGCGCGAAGCCTTTTACAAGGCCGATACCATTCGACGCATAGCCGAGGCGCCCGGTCAAGGCGGCAACGCCGCGGTCGAATTGCTGCGAGAGCAGGAGCGCATCGCAAGCATCAAGAGGCGCGAAGGCATGAAAATCGGCGGCATCATCAATATGGGCGTGGGCATCGGAGTCACCGTCTTTCTCTTCGCCCTGCTTCATGGGAGTCCTGTCTTTCTCTGCGGCTTGATCCCTGCCCTGGTCGGCGCCGCGATGCTGGTTTACGTCTATGTGCTGGCCGAACCGTCTTTCTAGCGGCATTTGAATCTCCAATCGCCTGCGCACATCCTATAGTTGTTTGAACAAATAATTCCCGGCTGACGACTGGCCGGGAGCGCTGGAGATTCACGATGCCCGACAACGCTGATCGACAGCCCGCCATTTTCCTGCCCCACGGCGGAGGACCCTGCTTCTTTATGGACTGGACCTGGGGTCCGGCCGACACATGGAAAGCGACGCAGCACTTTCTCGAATCGCTGGCCTCAACCTTGCCGGCGCAGCCCAAAGCCCTGCTTGTCATCAGCGGTCATTGGGAAGAACCTGCGTTCACGGCCGGCTCCGCTGCAGTGCCCCAGCTTATTTACGACTACTCCGGCTTCCCCGCGCACACCTACCAGCTCACCTGGCCTGCACCGGGCGATCCCGTCCTCGCAGCACGTGTCGCCGACTTGCTGCGCGACGCCGACCTGCCCGTCGCATCCGACCCAACCCGCGGCTATGACCATGGCGTCTTCATTCCGCTCAAGGTGGCATTCCCGCAAGCCCAGATCCCGGTCGTCACGTTGTCCCTGAACCACTCACTTGATCCGGCGCTGCACATCGCTGCCGGCCGCGCCCTTACTCCTTTGCGCGATGAAGGGGTGCTCATCGTCGGCAGCGGCATGAGCTTTCACAACCTTCGCGGCTACATGCGCCAAGAGACTCCAGAACGCGCCCGCGCCTTCGACGCCTGGCTCACGACCGCCGTCGAATCGTCCGCCCCAGATCGCGATGCTCTCCTCGTAAACTGGCGTGAAGCCCCGTTCGCGGCCTTCGCTCATCCGCGCGAGGAGCATTTAATCCCTTTGATGGTCGTGGCCGGTGCAGGAGGGGGAGCCGGGGGCAAACGCATCTTCAGCGACGAGCCGATGGGTGCAAAGATCAGCGCTTATCGCTTCGACGGCTGATGCGCTTCTTCGTGAGTCCGTTTGGGCCCGGAATCGTCTTGTCTTTCTGCCTCGGCTTTTTCTCGGTCACAGCTTTGTCAAGCAAGCGCCCGATAGCGTCAAATTCCGCTGTCGGTCCGGTCCACCTCAGACTGTCCACACTTTCGAACAAAGATATATCGCTCCTGAGAGTAGCGAGCGTTTTAAACAGCAGTGCACGCGTGCGCTCCCGCGAAAGTACTTCCGCCAGCGAACTCGCATTCAGCACACTCACATGCCAGTCCGAGGCTGACTCGGGGATCAGCTCGATGTGACTAAATTTTCGCAGCACCGCGGCCGTAGACCTGGCTCCCCATCCGGGCAGCCCTGGATACCCATCGGCCGAGTCGCCCACCAGCGCAAGGTAGTCGGGAATGGATTCGGGCGTCACTCCAAACTTTGAGATCACACCGGCTTCATCCATGGTGACCCCGGTGCGACGGATCAACTGCACGACGCGAGAAGCCTGCACGCATTGCGCCAGATCCTTGTCGGGTGTGCAGATGACGACCTGCTCGACGCGACGGTCTTGCCGCGACAGCGCAGCTGCCGATGCGAGGGCATCGTCAGCCTCAAACTCGATCATCGGCCATACCACGATGCCGGCGGCAGCGAGAACTTCTTCGAGAAGAGGAAACTGCGACAGCAGATCCGGCTCCACGCCTTCTCCGGTCTTGTAATCCTCCCAGAGATCATTGCGAAAGGACTCAATGACGTGGTCTGTGGCGACTCCAATGTATTCGACACCGCCTCGCATCATGGCCAGCAGCGATGCCAGTACACCGCGCACCGCTCCCACCTCGCGGCCTTTGGCGTCACGCGCCTTGGGCACTGCAAAATAATGCCGGAACAACTCGTAAGTGCCGTCAACCAGGTAGACTTTCAACGCCATTCTCCGCAACCAAGCGAATTACAGGTCACGCGCCGTGCCTAATGCTTCCTCAGCCCAAGCTTCATCCCGCTGTCGACCAGAATCGCGACCAGCCCGAACAGCATGCATAAGTCAGTCCGCGCCTCGTGGATAAAACTCAGCAGCCCGTAGTGGTCGAGTTTCGGCTGCGCAAAGCGTGCAAGCGGATGCCCAAGCAGAATCGGCGCCTTCGTAGTCAGAATCGCCGTCAAAATCACCACCAGCAACAAAAGTGCTGCATCGCCTGCGTACAAATTCAGAATGAGCGCTCCGCCTGCCGCGATCTCCACCGCGCCCACAAATGGCGCAAGCAGGTGCGGGAACGGCAGGCCGATGTGCGCAAATCGTCCGGCACCAAGCTCGCCGGGATACACAAACTTCAGGATCCCCTCGGTCAAAAACACCACTCCTACAATCACCCGAATCAAAATCATCGGAAGGTTCTTGCGCATTAATTCCCTCGCCTACTTGCTCTCGAGCAGTTTCTCAATTCTTTTCGCCAGGCTCTCCGGCTTGGTGGTCGACGCGAAACGGCCCACCACTTTTCCGCTGCGGTCCACCAGAAACTTGGTGAAGTTCCACTTGATCGAGCCGCCGCCCAGCGGACCAAGCAGACCCGGCTTTTCTTCTTTCAGAAACCGGTAGAGTGGATGCGTCTTCTCGCCGTTCACGTCAATCTTCGCAAACATGGGAAAGCTCACCCCGTAGTTCCGTTCGCAAAAAGCACCTATCTCTGATGCTGTTCCGGGCTCCTGTGCCCCAAACTGGTTGCAGGGAAAACCCAGCACCGCCAGCCCGCGCAGTTTATACGTCCGATAAAGTGCCTCCAACCCCGAATACTGGGGTGTAAACCCGCACTGACTGGCCGTATTCACAATCAGCAGGACCTTGCCGTTGAACTCCGACAGGCTCGCGGAGCGTCCTTCCAGCGTTTCAGCCGAAAAATCGTAGACTGTCTTCGAAGTTTCTGCCATTTTCTCCTCAATCTCTGCCGCTCTGAGGATGTCATGTCGCCCGCGCCTGCGTCTAAGCATCGTGCATTCGCTCATATCCAGTCGGTAGGGTTACAGGGTTTCCACGGACAGGCAGAAATTCTCTCTCTGGTTCGTGGGGTGTTGATACGGTGTTCGGCGGACAGATTCTCGTCCGAGGGCGCTGTTAGCGCGCACGCCCATTTCGGTCCGGTAAACTGTTCTAGGACCCGAATGAGCGCGCGGTTGGCGATGAATTTGGTTGCTGGATCGAAAAGAAGCTTTTCCTGCATCCATCCTTCGTCACCAGCGTCGCAAAGTGCCCGGTGTCCCCGATGACGCGATAGGCGGGGTGTCCCCGAGGACAAGTCTTCGTCCGTGGGGAACTCATAGGCGCGGCAAAAGAATTTGGGGAAGGTTTCAGTTGCCAAGCTGGGCGCTTCATCCGTGTTTCAGGTGAGGTTGCTGCGGTCAGAAGACATCGTCTTCGAAATGGTAAAATCAATCTTTCCTAAAGGCTGTAACAGAACTTAAGCAGTGAGGGTGTGCATATTCTTCCCGTGAAGCCTTACCTTGGACCGCACCAGTACTTGTGCTCGCCGCAGGACTCCAGCCCGGTGAAGATCAAGCACGACGTCATCTCCCGCAAATCGCGGACCCTTTTCCTGCTCTCCCGGCTCGTTCTGGTGTTGATTCTTCTAGTCTCCGCCGGCGCCGCTGTGGCCCAGCAGGCCCAGACCATCGATTCCATCCGGGTCATTGGCAACCGCCGTATTCCCAAGGAGACCATCCTCGCCCGCATGTTCACCCATCCCGGCGATGTGTACGACCCGGTCTCGCTTGAACGTGACTTCAACTCCCTGTGGAATACCGGCTATTTCGAAGACCTGCGCATCGAGCGCGAGGACTCTGAGAAGGGAATCATCCTCAACGTTTTTGTTCGCGAGCGCCCCACCATTCGCGAGATCAATTACAAGGGCAACAGCTCCGTCTCGACCTCCGACATCCTTGACCGCTTCAAGAAGGAAAAGGTCGGTCTCTCCGTTGAGGGCCAGTACGACCCCACCAAGGTGATGCGTGCCAAAAACGTGCTTGCGGAGCTCCTCGCCGAACACGGGCATCAGTTCGCCACGATCAAGGCCGACGTCAAGACCATCCCTCCCGCCTCGGTGCAGATCAACTTCAATATCAAGGAAGGCCCGACGGTCAAGGTTGGCCAGATCAAGTTCACCGGCAACCAGCACCTCAGCAGTCTTTACCTGCGCCGCTCAATGAAGAACCTGAAACCGGTGGGCATCCCCTATTCCATCATCTTCGAGGATCTTTTCGCGCGTACCTTCGACGCCTCCAAACTGGACGAAGATACCGAACGCGTCCGATTCGCCTATCGCGATCGCGGTTACGCCAATGCCGCCGTCGAAACGCCCCGCACCCAGATTCGCGATGAAGGCGGCCTGAACTTCTTCACCTTCCGGCCCAACCGCGGCAAACGCATTGATATCCTCATGCCCATTGAAGAGGGCGCACGCTACCGCCTCGGCACCATCACGTTTACCGGGAATACGCACATCACCAACACCAAGGCCCTTCGGGCCACCTTCGCTCTCAAGGACGGCGACTGGTTTAACGCCACCCTCGTTGGCAAGGGTCTCGAAAACCTGAAGAAGGCGTACGGCACGCTTGGATACATCAACTTCGGCGCCATCCCCAAGCCCGTCTACGACGAGCAGAAGAAGACTGTCTCGCTGCAGGTCGACATCGACGAGGGCAAGCAATTCTACGTCTCGCGCATCGAGTTCCAGGGCAACACCATCACCCGCGATCGCGTCATTCGCCGCGAGCTGCTCCTCGATGAGGGCCAGGTCTACAACTCCCAGCTCTGGGAATACAGCTTGCTGCGCCTGAATCAGCTCGAATACTTCGAGCCTCTCAAGGTCGATCAGGACTCCGAAGCTCATCAAAACAGCGAAGCCGGCACCGTCGATCTGCTTCTGAAGGTCAAGGAGAAGGGCAAGAACTCCATCGGCCTCAACGGTGGCGTCAGCGGACTTTCCGGCGCCTTCCTCGGCGTCAACTACCAGACCAACAACTTTCTCGGCCTGGGTGAAACCCTCAGCGTCCAAGGCAACATCGGCAACGTGAGCCGCCAGTTCCTGTTCGGCTTCTCCCAGCCTTACGTACGCAACCGCCCCTTGAACGTCGGCTTCCAGATCTACAACAACAAGTCCGACTTCAATGCGGCCAAGTCCTACCAGACAACATCTGGCACGGCCCTCAACCTGAGCTCCGCCCAGCAGTCGCTCACGCAGAACTACAACCAGGCAGCGACCGGCTTGAACTTCTCGCTGAACTACCCCCTGCGCCGTCATGCATTCCAGCGTGTAGGCTTCACTTACTCCCTGTCCCGCGCCAACATCACCGCGTTCAGCACAGCTTCGCAGACCTACTTCCAGACCATCAGCTTCCGGTCGGGCATCCAGGGATCGAACGCACTGGCCGGCATTGTCACCAGCCTGGCTTCCTTCACCTACACCTACAACACGGTCAACAATCCGCTGCGTCCACGCACGGGCAAAGAATTCACGGCGGCCATGCAAGTGGCCGGCATATGGGGCAACGTACGCTACTTCACGCCCCTGGTCTCCTACAAGACCTACCGCTCCATGCATTACCTTTCGTTCAATCCCAATGGACACAATGTTCTCGCCTTCAAGTCGCAGCTTGGTTATATCCAGGGATACGGCGGCGATGTGGCACCGCCGAACAACCGCTTCTACGCCGGCGGCGATTCCGAGTTGCGGGGCTTCGACATTCGTAGTGCAACGCCATACGGTTACGTGCCCACACGCCAAACAGTGCAGCTGACCAATCCCGATGGTTCATGTGTGCCGCGCGATCCCAACAATCCACAGTTGAACCAATGCATCGCGGTTCCGATTCCCGTCTACGGCGTCGTCTCTATCGGCGGCGACACCAGTTTCCTTAGCAATCTGGAATACCGCATTCCCATCGTCGGCTCCGCGATGTTCGCCCTATTCGATGATTTCGGAATGGACGTCGTGACCAACCGCGGTCAGCTGAAGCAAAGCCCCGAAGGCTTCGCTTCTCTCACCGCGCCGCTCTACGGTTGCCCGGTCTATAACAACGGCTCCTGCCAGGGTGGCATTCCGGGGTCGCAGGTCGGATTCGAGCGCGATATCCGCCCGGTCCTCGGCACCAACGTTGTGCCGCGCATGTCGGTGGGTGGCGAGTTCTCGATTATCATGCCGGTCATCAACGCGCCGTTCCGCCTCTACTACGCATACAACCCGCTTCGCCTCTACGAGCGCCCCTACTGCAACGACGTAGCTCTCGGAGCCAAGGTGCAGAGCTGCACGGCTGAACTCATCACTCGCGATATGTTCCCGCCGGGCGGCGCAGGCGACTACACCTACCAGCAGACCATTCAGGGCTACGGCGCGCAGAACCTCTTCCGCGAACCGCGCAAGACCTTCCGCCTGAGCGTTTCAACCACGTTCTAATCAGCATTTGCGACCGTCACTCAGAAGGGCCGCTCATTCGAGCGGCCCTTCCGCTTCTTACTCCCTGTTCCCGACTCCCTATTCCCTGTTTCCACCGTTTGACCCCCCTCTCCGCCCCCCATATAATCGTTGGTAGTTCCTGCTGACGTCTCCGTCCGCGTCTTTTTGTCTCTGCTTCAGCCGATCGCGGAGTTTCCCAACGAAAAAGACCGAAGGTTGCTCAGGAGGCACAGGCTCCGCCATTGCGCCTCATGGCTGCATCGGCCGACCTTCCAGGGATTTCAAGGAGTATTGGATCTACATGAAATGCACTCTCATCACGATAGGCGCACTGGCTTCCTGCCTCGCGCTGAATGCCGCTGCACAATCGCCTGCCGTCTCCGCCGCTGCACCTAGCGCGCCGGCCGTACCCGCCGGGGCACCGAAGGTCGCCGTCATCGGCTTCCAGGAGGCGGTCGCAGGAACCAACGACTTTCAGCGCCGCTTCGCCGACCTGCAGAAGAAATATGAGCCCAAGCGTCAGCAGATGAAGACCCTGAACGACGAGATCACCTCGCTGCAAAAGGAACTCCAGGCCCAGGCCGCAACGCTGAGCGATGGCGACCGCGCCAACAAAGCCAGGCTCCTCGACGACAAGCAGAAAGAACTGAAGCGCACCGGCGAAGATGCGCAGACCGACTACCAGCAGGACATGCAGCAAACGTTCGCAGCCGTGGCTGGAAAGTTCGCCGAGACTCTCGATGCCTATGCGGCGGAGCATGGTTTCAGTGTTGTGCTTGACGGCGGCAACCAGCAGCTTCCTGTCGTGATCTACGCCAATCCCTCGGTCGACATCACCAAGGCCGTGGTCGAAGCGTATAACGTGAAGTCCGGCATCCCGGCTCCCGAGCACGCAGCTACACCTGCTTCCGGACCGCGCGGTACCGCGGCTCCTGCCAGGAGCACCACCGCCCCCAAGGCAACCGGCGCACACTAAGTCCGAGTGGCACCTCCCAAAAGGCCTCGCCAACCGCGAGGCCTTTTGTCTTCCCACACCCCCGGTCCTCACCCGTTGGTTCGTCGATCACTGAGTCCCTAGCCCTATCCCTATTCCTTGTATTTGGGCAGTTTGACCCCCCAACCCCGCGCCCCTATAATCCATCTAGTTCCTGCTGACGTCTCCGTCCGCTTCTTTTCTCGTCTTAGCTTCCGTCTAATGGAAGTCCCTCGAGGAAATATGTCGCGAGGTTTCTCAGAGGGCGCGCGCGGTGGAAGGTTTCTGGTTCGCCTTTCAACTTGAATGCGCGGGCAGCCCCAGGGAATTTCTAAGGAGTTTTCAAGTCGAATGAAGCGCTCTGTTGCATTAGTTCTCACGCTGGCCTCAGGACTTGTCTTGACCGCCGCAGCTCAAACGCCCTCCGCTCCCGATGCCGCTGCTGCACCCGCTGCCACAGCGCCCGCCGGTCCTGCCAAAATCGCCGTCATCGCTTTCCAGGTCGCCGTCGCGCAGACCAACGAAGGCCAGCGCAGCTTCGCCGACTTGCAGCGGAAATATCAGCCCAAGCAGACGCAGCTCAAGGCTCTCAACGATGAAATCGATAACCTGACCAAGCAGCTCCAGGCATCAGGCGATAAGCTCAGCGACAACGAGCGCGCCGCGCGTGCCAAAACAATCGATGACAAAAAGAAGCAGCTCGAGCGCTCCGCCGAAGACGCCCAGAACGACATGCAGAACGAGATGCAGGAGCTCTACAGCTCGCTCGCTTCCAAGGTCTACGACGTGCTGAACGACTACGCCAAACAGCACGGTTACACGCTTGTTCTCGATGTGGCCCAGCAGCAGAGCCCGGTGCTCTACGCCACCGAATCGACGAACATCACGAAGGCCATCATCGACGCCTATAACGTGAAGTCGGGCGTGCCCGCTCCTCCAGCGCCTGCAGCGGGGACCGCACCGGTTCCTTCCGCTCCTAGGCCGGCAGCCCCGAGGCCCACGACTCCCCAGTAAATCCGGGGAAGCCAAATAGCTGGTCGCCGGTCGGATCAATGGAAAAGGCCCCGAATCTCGGGGCCTTTTCCACGTAATTTGCTGCAAATCCGAACGAATCTCCAGCCCCCGTTTCACCGATGGAATCTTGACATCCTACCTGTGGAAAAAATTGTGGATTTCAAGTTGCACGATCCACACAAAAAGATATATTTTCCCACTTGCCAATCAGCGGAAGCTCTGATAAACCTAGGAAGTCCTTTATTTATCTATCAGAAGCGCAGGTCACATTGACCGCGTACCCGATCCATCTGCGCATGGACCCCGGCCCTCGCGTGCAATGAGCTTTCCACAATTCCCCATGAATAACTGATAACTGCGACGTGAGCCAAGTCACCATCTGAGAGTTACTTCTGCTGGTCTTCTCCCACTCGCAAAACCGCCAGAAAAGCCTCCTGCGGAATATCCACTTTCCCAATTCGTTTCATCCGCTTTTTGCCTTCCTTCTGCTTTTCCAATAACTTGCGCTTACGGCTGATGTCACCGCCATAGCACTTGGCCAGAACGTTCTTCCGCAGTGCAGTCACCGTCTCCCGCGCCACGACCTTAGCGCCAATGGCCGCCTGGATCGCCACCTCGAACTGCTGCCGCGGAATCAGCTCCCGCATCTTCGACACCAGCGCCTTTCCGCGCTCGTAGGCAAAGTCGCGATGCACAATGATCGACAGCGCATCCACAGGCTCGCCCGACACCAGGATGTCCAGCTTCACCATCGGCGATTCCCACTCGCCAGCCAGCGAATAATCCAGCGAAGCGTACCCGCGCGAAATTGACTTCAGCCGGTCGTAGAAATCCAGCACGATCTCGTTCAGCGGCAGTTCATATGTCAGCAGCACGCGCGTCGGCGTCACGTACTCGAAGTTCATCTGCTTGCCGCGCTTCTCCTCCACCAGCTTGAAGATCCCGCCCACGTATTCTTCGTTGGTCAAAATCTTTGCCGTTATCACCGGCTCGCGAATCGCGTCGATATTCGTCGGCTCCGGCCAGCGCGAAGGATTGTCCACTTCCATCACCGACCCGTCCGTCATGGTGATGTGATAGCGCACGCCCGGCGCCGTCGTAATCAAATCCAGTTCGTACTCACGCTCCAGCCGCTCCTGGATGATCTCCATGTGCAGAAGCCCCAGGAATCCGCATCGAAATCCGAACCCCAGCGCCGCCGAGCTCTCCGGCTCGAAGAAAAACGACGAATCATTCAGCCGCAATTTTTCAAGGGCGTCGCGCAGCAGCGTGTGCTCATGTGAGTCCACGGTGTAGAGTCCCGCGAACACCATCGGCTTGATGTCTTCAAATCCCGGCAACTGCTCTGCCGCAGGCCGCTCTTCTTCCGTAACCGTATCGCCGATGCGCGTGTCGCTTACCGTCTTGATGGTCGCCGCAAAGAATCCCACCTCGCCCGCCGAAAGCTGCGCAATCTCCACTGGCTTCGGCATCAGCACGCCCATCGACTCAACCTCAAACGACTTCCCGTTCGACATCAGCCGGATCCGCTGCCCCTTGCGCATCGTTCCCTGCATCACGCGAACCAGCACGATCACGCCGCGGTACGCGTCGAACCATGAGTCGAAGATCAGCGCCTGCAGCGGCGCGTCCGGATCGCCGGTCGGCGGCGGCAGCCTATGCACGATTGCCTCCAGCACCTCGTCAACACCCTGCCCCGTCTTCGCGCTCACCGGAATCGCATCGGTCGCGTCGAGCCCCACAGCCATCTCGATCGCCTCCTGCGTCCGAACGATGTCGGCCGAAGGCAGATCAATCTTGTTGATGACAGGAATAATGTCCAGCCCATGATTGATGGCCAGATACGCATTCGCCAGCGTTTGCGCTTCCACACCCTGGGTTGCATCCACCACCAGCAGCGCGCCTTCGCATGAGGCCAGCGAACGAGAAACCTCGTAGCTGAAGTCCACGTGCCCCGGAGTATCAATAAGGTTCAGTTGATAGGTCTGGCCGTCGCGCGCCTTGTACATCATGCGCACTGCATGGGCTTTGATCGTGATTCCGCGCTCACGCTCAAGATCCATGGCATCAAGAATCTGCGCCTGCATTTCGCGACCGGTCACCGAACCCGTCAATTCAAGCAAACGGTCGCTGAGCGTCGACTTCCCATGGTCGATGTGGGCGATAATTGCGAAATTGCGGAGGAATTTTACGTCCATTAAGAGTAGCTGATCACTGCGGGACCGTTACGAAAGTGAGCGATGTCTCCATGGCATAGCTTATCATCGGCATAGTGCCTTCCGCGCTTTGGGGTATAACCGGTCTCATCGTCAAATCGATGCTCATTTCGCCGACTGTGAGCTCCGCGATCAAGGCGGGTCGCAGGAAATCGTGAGCCGATATGCGTCGTTCATAAGCCGGGTTTAGGGTTGTCACAGCTATCGACTGTTGCGCATGATTTTGATTCGCTTAAGTAGATTGGGTTGCGTCGCGCTGGCCCTCACGCTGGCCGTCTCGCTGTCAGGATGCGATCCTCCAAAACCCACGGCCTCGGCAACTCCCGTTTCCCAGGCGCTCGCTCCCGCCTTGGCCGCACCCGCGCCGCAACAGGCGCCTGCACCTGCGCCGCCTCAGCCAAGTGCAACCCAGCAACGCGTACAGACGCTGATTCAGCAAGTCGAGAAAGCCTACGCCGATGGTCAGGCCGACTACAAAAAGGAGATCTCGGCGCTGCCCGATCGGACTTCGACCACGCCGTCGATCTCATGCTCATCAGCGGAGTCGACATCAAATCCACCCCGGCGCTCCAGGACGAATTCGATCGCATCGTCGACCAGATCAACTGGCTGGAGATGGACGCCCTGAAACAAGGCAACGGCTTCACCCCCAAGACGGAGGCCACACCTGCCGAAGCAGCCAGCGATGTCACTTTCGTCGTGGATCCCAACATCGTGGCCAAGGCCAACGCTGATCTCGCCACCACCAAGTCCGATCTTCCCCTCGTCGTCAACGACTACGTCGCCGCCTACATCAACTTCTTCGCCAATACCACCAAGGGACACAACACCCTGCTCCACTCCTTCCAGCGCGCCGGCCGTTACCGGTCCATGATTCAACGGGTCATGAGCGAAGAAGGCGTTCCGCAGGACCTCATCTATCTCGCCGTCGCCGAATCCGGCTTCCAACCCCGCGCCGTCAACGCCCGCTCCCGTGCCGGCGGCATGTGGCAGTTCATGCCCTACGGAAACTATGGCCTCACCCGCAACGGATATGTCGACGAGCGTTTCGACCCCGAGAAATCCACGCGCGCCTACGCCCGCTACATGAAGTACATCTACTCACAGCTCGGCGACTGGTATCTCTCCATGGCCGGCTACGACTGGGGCACCGGCAACATTCAGCGCGCCGTCGAAAAGACCGGCTACGCCGACTTCTGGGAGCTCTACAAGCGCAACAACCTTCCCGGCGAAACCAAGAATTACGTCCCTGAAATCCTTGCAGCCATCATCATCGCCAACCACCCTACCCAGTACGGCTTCGACGAAATCACGCTCGACCCGCCAGTGCTCACCGATACAGTGACCATCAACTACTCCGCCGACCTGCGTCTCGTCTCCGACATTGTCGGCGCGCCGGTTGACGAGCTCATCGCTCTGAACCCGAGCCTGCTGCGCCTCATCACTCCACCCGACACCGAGTTCGACCTGCACCTGCCCGCCGGCACCGCCGCTCTTTTCCAGGAAAAGATCGCCGCCATCCCCGAAAGCAAGCGCAACTCATGGCGCTATCACAAGGTAACGCCTGACGACACTCTCGCCTCCATCGCACACACCTACAGCGTCTCTGTTTCTGCGCTCGCTGGAGCCAATCAACTGGATCAGACATGCCAAGCTCGACGGCATCGAGTCGCTCATCGTGCCCGTCGCCCCCGCTGCGGCCCCCTCGGCCCACACCGTCTACTACACCACCCGCCGCGGCGACACCCTGGTCTCCGTCGCCGACCGCTTCGGCGTCTCCCTCACCCAGCTCCGCCGCTGGAACAAACTTCCCGGCACCGGCGTCAAGATCGCGGCAGGCCGACGCCTCCATGTCGCCGAACCCACGCTGGTCCGCACCAGTAGCAGCCACGCTCGCCATGGAAAGAGCAAGACCGGAAGTACCCGCGAGATCGCCAGCACCGCACCCGAACCCTCCTCCACCTCTCATAGTTCTCAATCAAAGACATCCTCGCCTCGCAGCAGCCACACCACCCACAGCGGCAAGCCAGCGTCGTCGAAAGCCGCGCACAGAGCGGGTTCCGCTAAGCACTCCTCGCACACGACGTCATCCGCGCACGCACAAAAATAACCATCCGCGGTTTCCTCTTCTCGTGTTTTGATAGCTTTTCTTTCGAGGATGTTGTTAGAATGACTCCGCATGCGGAGATGATTTTTTCGTACCGCAGAGATGAAATCCCACTTGGGCAGCGGTAATCCGCTGGAGGCAAATCGGATGGATGAAGTGATCAAGATGTACGCAATGAATGACGGTAATCCTGACCTGGAGCCGGCAGAGAGCGCCGATCACGATGAACTGGAAGAGGACGACGAAGTTGAAACCTCAAGCGTGCTCACCTCCTCCGACGACGACGAAGGTGTCATCGAAGAGGGTGTGATTATCGTGGAAGCGATTCCCATACCAAAGCCGGCCCCCAAGAAGGCCGCGAAAAAAGCTCCTGCCAAAAAAGCTGCTGCGCCAGCCCCAGCCAAGAAGGCCCCGGCAAAGAAAGCTCCAGCCAAAAAGGCGGCGAAGAAGGCTGCTCCTAAGAAGGCAGCTAAAAAAGCTCCGGCCAAAAAGGCCGCAAAGAAGTCCGCCAAGAAAACCGCTGGCGCAAAGGGCGGAAAGGCCGCGAAAAAGTCCGCGGCTCCAAAGCGCGCCGGCAAAACCACAAAAAGAGGTAAAAAGTTGGCCGTTAAGAAAGCAGCAAAAAAGGCTCCCGCTAAGAAGGCAGCAAAGAAGAAAGCCCCTGCAAAGAAGGCAGTTAAAAAGGCAGTTAAGAAGGCAACCAAGAAGACTGCAAAAAAGAAGTAACCAGGCAACCGCATTCTTCAACAGGCAAGCAAAAATGCCCGGCAATCCCGCCGGGCTTTTTGCGTCTGTACTTTAGCTGCTTCGAGGGTAAGGACCTGGGTGACCCATCCATGCGCAGCATGGGTGGGAAAGCTAGGAACCAGCGGGGAGCAGCTGCTTCAAATGCCACCGCTGGTGCGCAACATAATCCTCGATCAGAAACCGCAACGTCACCGGCGCATCCTCGTCCATCACGCAGGCCGCATCGAGCCTTGAATGGGGAATCCGATCCACAACGGCCATCAGGATCTCGTGCTCTGCTTCCCACCAGCCCAGCAGCGTTCCCCATGGCTGATCGGCATAACCATGCGCAGCGACCCAGGCGTCCTGCACGTAGTTAGGTCCGTTGAACGAGCCATCGCTCGTGGCCCGCACAAACCGCTGCCGGTTATTGGTTGCCGAATCGAGCAGGTGGCCCACGATTTGTTTTCGTGTCCACCCGCCCTCGCGCCATGGAACATCGGCCAGCGACGCCGGCACCGAAAGCAGCGCCCGATGCACGTCATCCAGATCCGCACGAAATGCCTGCGCCACTTCCGTCATATGCAGTCTCTCTATAAAGTGGGTGCCCAGGTCTCGATCCTGAGACCTGGGAAAACTGCCAGCGAAAGCTAGGAGTTTCCCTTCTGCGCCTCCGCCAACGCCGCCAGCACCTCTTCCGAGTGCACCTGCGGATTGACCTTCGTCCACACCTTTACGATCTTTCCCTTCGGATCGATCAGGAACGTGTTCCGCATCGCGATCGTCATGTTGCCGAAATGCCCCAGCGATCCGTACTCATCCACTACCTTGTGCTCCGGATCGGCCAGCAACTTGAACGTCAGCCCTTCCTTGGTGCAGAACTGCTTGTGGCTGTCCGGAGTGTCCACACTCACACCCACAATCGCGGCATTCATAGCGTCATACTTCGCCTGGTCGCGCTGGAAGTTGTGTGCCTCAATCGTGCAGCCTTGGGTCATGTCCTTCGGGTAGAAGTACAGCACCACCCACTTGCCGCGAAAACTATCCAGCGAAACCTGGTTCCCATCCTGCGACGGCAGGGTGAACGTAGGCGCCATCTGCCCGGCGGAGGGCATAGGCTCATCCGCTGCCCGCACCGTTACCAGCGAAACCGACAGCGCAACCGCTGCGGCAAAAACAATCAGAATCGTCTTCTTCACCTGTAACCTCCTGTTCATAAAACGGGGATCATACATCGGAGTCCGGGCGCGCACACCGGCATTCATAAGACGTGGCGAAGCAGCTAGGGGACGCCGCTGCTCGTCAGTATAGTTCCAGACCCAGACTGCAATTGTCATCAAAGGTCTGCCTGTCGCCCGGTGCTTGTTACTCCCTGATCCCTATTCCCTGCAGTCGCGGCTACCGCAACGACCGCAATCCCCGCTTCCGCCGCGCGCTTCAACAAAGCCTCGCGATCGAAGAGCAGCGTTCGCCCTGCTTCAACCGATAAAGCAACTCGCTCCCGCCTGCACCATCGTCTCAATCGTCTTCATGCCAATCACCGGCACATCGAAGCGCATATCCTGGTTCGGCTTCGCGACCTTCACCACCGTCAGCCGCCGTTCAAGGGTTGAAGCAGGCGATCCGTCTTCTTCGTCCATCGACTTCATCAGCACGCCCGCCCGCTCGATCGCCGCGTCCGTGCCCTCCATCGCCTCAACGGCCACGCACGCCTGCGCCGCCACCACCACGGTCTGCCCGATGTCGAACCCCGCCAGCGCCCGCGCTACACCCAGTCCGTACTCGATGTTCTTCCGCTCGTCCTCGCTGGGTGCGCGGCCTCCAACAGCCTCCGTCAGCGCACCCTCCTCGGCCAGCAGCGGCTCAAGAAACTGCGTCGAACTCATCAACTCGATGCCCTCATCGGCCAGCACCTTCGCCACCGCGCCCAGCAGCATGTCCGTATTGCGCGTGCGCAGATTCAGCAGCAGCTTCGCCAGCCGCCAGTCCGGCCGAATGCTCGAGAAAATCTGTTTGTGCTTCACCTGCCCCGCCATTACCGCGGCCTTCACGTCTTCCTTATGAAAGACCTCGATCAGCCGCGACAATTCGCCCAGCGAAAGCCAGTGCACCGTAATCTTCTCGTCTGCCGCCGCGCGATGGTTGATCTCCGGGTCCGTCTCCTCGCGAATCGCCGCGACCGTCACCGCAAGCCCCTGCGCCCGCGCCGCGTCCAGCAGCAAAAACGGAAACCGCCCATTCCCCGCAATCAACCCAAGTTTCACGACTCACTCTCGGGGAGAAGGTTGCGCTCGACCCAAGGTGCACAGGTCCAGAATATGACGGCAAGAGCCAGATAAATCGCAATGCGGAGGAGCAAAAATCCAACTGTGATTCGATAGAGCGTTGGAAGATACATGTTCGCACTTGGCCCGCCGGCAGACCGCCATTCAGTTGAATAATGAAGGTAAGAGAACAAGCGCTCAGGAAGGTAGGTTGTCTCGTAAAGCGCGAAAACCAAATAGATAAAAGACAAGGCGCGGCTCACGAGATGCACGGCTTCTTTTCTCTGCATAGGCTGCCTTTCTCCGTTCTGTCCTACTTGATGACCCCGCGCTCGCTCTTCTCGATGAACTTCACCAGCAGCGCCACGTCCTCACCCTCAAGCTCCCTAATCTTCTCGAGAGCCTGCGTCGTGTTCAGCTTCGACACCAGCAGCAGCCGGAAGGCCCTTTGCAGCGCTCTGATCCGTTCCGGGCTGAATCCCCGCCGCTCCAATCCAATGCTGTTCACCCCGAATGCTTTGTTCTCCCGCCGCGCCGAAGTCTTCGAAAACGGCAGCACGTCCTGCGTCACAATCGTCCCGCCGCCGATAAACGCGTACTTCCCTACCGTGCAAAACTGGTGCACCGGGCTGAACGCGCCAACCGTCGCGAAATCCTCGATGATTACGTGTCCCGCCAGAGTCGCCGCATTGGCAAGGATGCACCCATTGCCCACAATGCAGTCGTGCCCGATGTGTACAGCCGTCATCAGCAGGTTCTTCGAACCCACTCGCGTAATACCGCCGCCCTTCACCGTGCCGCGGCTGATCGTCACGCTCTCGCGAATCGTATTGTCATCGCCGATTTCACACAGCGTCGGCTCGCCACCATACTTCAAATCCTGCGGCGCCATGCCCACTGCGCAGAACGGATAGAACACATTCCGCGCCCCGATGAGCGTCCGCCCATCCAGCACCACGTGCGAAATCAGACGGCAGTCTTCGCCCAGCACCACGTCCGGCCCAATGGTCGAAAATGGCCCCACTTCGCAGGAGTCCGGAACCACCGCTCCCTCGGCCACCACCGCACTGGGATGGATACTCACTCCGCCTCCGGTGCCGCAGGCTCACTCGGGCTGTCGCCATGCGCCTTCCGCTCGCGCTCCCGCGTCACCACCGCGCAGGTCAACGTTGCCTCGCACGCCAGCTTGCCATCCACCGTCGCCCGGCCATGGATCTTCCCTGCCCGCGTCCGAAACGACAGCACATCCACCTCGATCCGTAACTGGTCGCCTGGCGTCACCGGCCGGCGAAACTTGGCGCGCTCGATCCCTGTAAACACCACCAGCTTCGAGTGCCGGTCTTCCATCTCATGCATCATGATGATGCCGCCTGCCTGCGCCATCGCCTCCACCACCAGCACTCCCGGCATAATGGGATAGCCCGGGAAATGTCCCTGGAAAAACGGCTCGTTGATGGTCACATTTTTGATCGCCACCAGCCGCTTGGTCGGCTCGAACTCCGTGATCCTATCGATCAGCAGAAATGGATAGCGATGAGGTAGAAATTCCAGGATCTCCTGGATGTCGAACGTCATTCTGTGGCTCCACAAAGCGCGCGAAACCCGCCTCGCGCTCCCTGAGGATTATAACGAAACGAGCAGCTCATCTTCTGTCATCCTGGGCGACTGAGCGAAGCAAAGGAGTCGAAGGGATCTGCGGGTCAGGAGGCCCGCGCTACCCGAATCTCTGAGACCGATGATCCGGCGCTTCGCAGCTAGAAGCTGAGAGTTAACAGCTACTTCTTAATCTTCTTCGCCACGGCATTGATATCCCAGAAGTCCGGCGCTAGATCCTGGTTGTAGTGCACCTTGTCGATATACAACTGCCGCACCGTCTCATCGTTATGCACGCGCGTGATCGAGAACGCTGTCGGGAACCCATCCACGTCGTGATAATCCGCGTACTCCTCGATGTCCGTGTTCTTATCCTTGTACAGCGGATCGCGCCACTGAAAGCTCCGCATCAGCGGCAGGTGAGTCTGCACATCCATTTGGATCGTGATCGCCTCATTCTCGGGCGAGATCATCGTCACCTGTTCGGCCATGTGCCGCTCCGCCATGCGCTGCCCTTCGTACACCAGGATCGTCTTCGGATCCTTCAGCCACACCTTCACCGCCGTCTCAATCGAGTGGTCCCGTCGGCGCATAAAGTCATCCACCTGCTCCTGGGGTAAGGGTTTCGCACCGCGATATGTCACCTCAATTCCCTTGCGCGCCTCGTAGAATTGCACCACGTCGCGGTGCTTCGTATACTCCACACGATCGCGATCCGGCCACTCGTGAAAATCCCAGAACAGCGTCGTGCCTGGATCGGGATTGCCGTGAAAGAAAGCCGCTATATGCCCCTCGCGCACCATATTCTTCATATTGAGCCACGCATCGCCGCCCATCGCCTTCACCATCGCGTCCAGCGCCGCGCGTGCCTTCGCCGCATTCTTCTCTCCAGACGCATCCATCGCCTGCGGAGCATGTTTCGCGCCGGCATCATCTGCCTGCGCCCTCAAACCCATCGGCATCGCCAGCACAACTAACGCCAGTCCTACCGCTAATCCCTTCCGCATTCGTCCTCCGCACCGTCGTTCGAGTCCCTATGTCCCTATGTCCCTAGTCCCTGGTTCTAGTCCCTGCCTTTACCCCACCAGCACCGCTCCACCATTCACATTCACCACCTCGCCGGAGATGAAGCCCGCCAGCGGTGTACACAAAAACAGCACCGGCCCCGCAATCTCCCGCGTCGTCGCCACACGTCCCACCGGAATCCCAGCCTTGATCCGAGCGCCTAACGTCGGATCGCCCAGCGTTCCCGCCGACATGTCCGTCGCCACCCATCCCGGAGCCACACAGTTCACCATAATCCCGCGGGGCGCCAATTCAGTCGACAGGCTCTTTGTCAGACTGATCAGCGCGCCTTTGGTCACGGCATAGTCCGCATGCATCGCCTCGCCGCGCTGCCCTGCGGTCGAGCTGATCAGCACAATATGCCCCCTCGACCCGTCGTCGCCCGTCGCTGGAGGCCCCTGCAATTCCATCTGCACCACTGCCGCCTGTACCAGCCCGAACACCGAGTCCAGATTCACCGCAATCGTGTTTCGCCACTGCTCTTCCGTCATCAACTCGATTGGCGCATCGTCTGCCGGCCACACACCATGATTCACCACCAGCGCATCGAGCCGGCCAAAGGCCTTCACCGCCGCGCCCACCAGCGCACGTCCGTCTGCCGGCGATCGCAAATCCTGTTCAATCGGTACACAGCGCGTCGGGCCGCCGCACTCATCCATCAACGCCAGGGCCTGCTCCTTGGCCTGCCGATAGCTGAAGACCACCCGCGCACCTGCAGCCGCGAATAGCCTCACCGTTTCCGCGCCAATCCCGCGCGATCCGCCCGTAACCAGCGCAACCTTCCCATTCAGTACCAGCGACACACCAGCCATAGCGCCAAATTAAGCGTTGACTCAAGAGAAGTAAAGCACCGCCGGTCTCCTATAGCACTATTGATTCGAGATTTCCCGCCACTTCCGTGAGCTTTTTTCCGTCTCAATCTGTGTGACGATTGGCTGCGATCCAAGAACGTTCAACGCGACAGCAATCCACCATCGAAGCAAGACGCTTTCTCTGGAGACCGAATGAATACACCTGCAAACATTTCTAGTTCTCTTTCAACGCGCACCGTCCGGCTCGCGGCGTTGGCACTGATACTGCTCGCCTCTGGCAGCCTGGCCCTTTGCGGCCCCATCCACGACGCAGCCCGCAAAGGCGACGTGAAAAAGCTGAAAGGGATGCTGCAAAGCGATCCCAAGCTCGTCTCCGATAGGGACAGCATTGGAGACACGCCGCTGCACGTGGCTGCCTTGCACGGGCAGCTCGACGCCGCGCAGGTGCTCATCGATGCCGGCGCGGATGTAAACGCAAAGAACAACTACACGCCCTTCCTACCCGACGATTTGAACCAGCTTTTCAGGACCAAGAACCTGCAGGATCCCGTGATCCTGTTGCAGTCGCAAGATGCCCACCGGTCACGTGAGCTCAACGCCCAGGGAGTCGACACGCGCGAACTGAAGAATGGTTACACGCCTCTTGACCTTGCCGAATTTGCCAGCGACCACAACAAGATGATGCAGCTCCTCGTCGCACACGGCGCCGACGTCAATGCTCGCGCCGCCAGTGGCGCTACGCCCCTCTTCTGGGCCGTCATGCGCGACCAGAAGGACGATGTCAAATTCCTGCTGGATCATGGCGCAAACCCCAATACGCCCGATGCCTATGGCGACACTGTCCTCGATTGCGCGTTGCACCTTGGATTTCAAAGCATGGTCCAACTGCTCGTCGACAAAGGCGCCGACGTCAATGCGCAGGACCAAAGCCTGCACCGTCCCCTGACCTACGCGATGCAGAAGGATGAGAACACTGCAGTAGACATCCTCAAGAAACACGGCGCACACGAGTAAAGCCTCAGCGGCTGTTTGCATCGGACAAGTGCCCCCGGTCCCTCGCCTTTGGGGACCGGGGATAACGACGTCCATCTCACAGCCGATGGATCACATTTGGAGCAAAATGAAGGCATTCATAACATTCGCGTTCCTATCGCTCGCTGCGTTACCCGGTTTCTTGGTCGCACAGGTTCAACCAGTGAACCCGAAGTTCTCTCTGAAACTGAGTGAACGCAAGCCCGAGAATTACAAGGGAAAACATATTTGGTTGGTGATCGAGATGACGAACACTTCAGACCAGGTCCTCGATTGCTCGTCCTTCGTCGAGACCAACACCCACGACCATGGTTTCGGCGGGTGGCGCACCCTTGCCCCGCCGACAAAAGGAGGGTGCCCCATCCTTCGCCTTTTTTCTGGCGAAGGGTGGGCTGGCATCAACCTTGCTCATCGGAACGGGCGTAGAATGTTTCCGTCATGGCGCAGCTTGTTCGCTACCAGCAGTGCGGCTGTTTTCACTTTGTGACGTTCAGTTGTTATCGCCGACGGCCGTTGTTGGGCGCGACACGGGCGTATCGTGTCTTCGCGCAGGAACTTGAGGCTGCGCGCCGGCGGTACGGCTTCGTCGTTGCCGGATATGTTTTGATGCCGGAGCACGTTCATCTGCTTGTCGGCGAGCCGAGCCGAGCCTCGCTGTCGATTGCACTGCAGGTGTTGAAGCAGCAGACATCGCACAAACTAAAAGGACCGGGAGAGGTCCAGTTCTGGCAGCGGCGGTACTACGACTTCAATGTGTGGAGCGAAGAGAAGCGGATCGAGAAGCTACGGTATATGCATCGCAACCCGGTCAAGCGCGGGTTGGTCGATAGGCCGGAGCAATGGCCATGGTCGAGTTTTCGGCACTACGCGACGGGAGAAGTTGGCGCGGTTGAGATCGAATCGCAATGGACAGCAGTCCAGCGAGGAAATCAACTCCCAGAGCATCTCCGTTACGCTGTATAGGACGCTTGGGGTTCGTGCTTTTCCCACCCTTCCGCAAACTACGCGGAAGGATGGGGCACCCCTCACTTCAGCGGCGGCCGAAGGGTGCGCCACCCGCCGATTGACACAAGCTATCCGTATGTAACCGGACTCACAACGACCGACAACGCGAAAGATCGAATTAGCGACCCCAACGAGACCGGAGTAAACGACACACGAAGTTTTCAAATGTACCTGATGTGGAATCCTCAAACCGAAGCCACTTCAATTCCGGTACCACTCGGCTATATAAGCTGGAATACTGCAGGCGCAATCTCGTTTAACACTCAGGCCAACGCATGGGGTGAGGAAACCGGGAGTACCACAGCGACAGCATTTCAAACATCTTCAACAGAGCCCCAATGGTCAGCGGCGATTACAGGACCATCGCTGGATGCAAGCTGTCATTGATTCCAGAACGGAGAGGAATATGAACATCAGATCGGTTGTGGCATTAACGTTGCTAGCTTCTTGCTTGCAAATCTCGGCCCTCGCTCAGCAGAGAGTCCCGATCACGGTTACGATCTCAACGCCGACGCCCGTCGCGAAAAGTGGGACAGAAATCAGAATCGACGTCTCTGTTATGAACACATCAGACCAGCCGGTCAGGATCCTGAAGGCTTTGGGATTTGATGGGCAGGCTGACTTGGTCAATGATCCTCATGTTTTCGATGCCAAAGGCGAGCCTGTGGCTTGGATCGCGGGGCGTCATTCGGGGCTTAGCCGAAAGACAATAACCGTAGAACCAGGAAAATCAGAGGACGATTTTATGATCCTGAGCAAGCTCTATGACATGACCAAGCCTGGAGCTTATAAGGTCGTTGTCCAGCACGAGTTGGAACACTTCGGTGTCCATCACCCTGATGAAAGATTCCAATTCGTGCGCTCCAATGAATTGCAGATCACAGTAACCGAATGACGGATCACCGACTCGGCGGGTCGGCGGGTGGCCCCGGTCCCGATGACACTTCCGACCCGCGATGGGGGTGCCCCCGGTCCCTCGCCTTTGGGGACCGGGGATTGAAGACTCGTTCCAGAGCCGACGGATTCACAATTGGAGCTGACAGTTGCCCTTCTTAGAACCGGATATACGCCCCAATCATCGGCTCAGACGTGTGCGTAAACGCATCTGTCGATGTGTAGAGCTGCGTCAGATCCGGAGCCTTGTAGAGGTTCCCGCGATATTGAAATCGCAATCCGATGTGCGGAAATAGGCCCCAGTCGAGGCCTGCACCATACAGAAACACCGGCTTCGTAGAGCTGGAAGTGTTGCTCTGGCCGCCCGTCGGCTGATTCAACAACAGGCCCACACCAGCCAACCCAAACGGCCTCAGATTCGCAATGTGAACAGAAGCCACCCAGGCCCCGCTGATCTGGTGCGCATTCGCCGAGACCCCCACCGGTTCTGTCGCAGTGCATGTAATGCCGGCGCAAGCTGAGCTATACACCTGGTTGCCCCGGTTGTAGGAGTACGTGGCCTCGTAGCCCACCAGGGGATTTGAAATATGCCGAAGCTCGATCATCCCGCCAGCCGAGTTCGCTGGACTTTGTATGGTTCCATTCCCATTGGTGGTTCCGTGAAACGCTCCATACAGACTTAGCGCCACATCGGTTTGTGCCTGCGCCTGGCTTGCGCCTGCCACAACAGCTAGCCCGGCAAGCAACAAGAATCTCAACAGCCATTTCCTTTGCATGAAGATCTCCTCGGTGCAATCGGTTGGTATGGTGTATCGATCAAAACGGACGTATTTCGGAGCAAGGACCTCGGACTCCCGATGGGAGCAAGACCCGGTGAAAACTACTGGGTGTACCTACCGCTTGGGATTTAGACCCTGACGACGGATCATAGTCGTGTTGTTCCGCTGGATTCCGGCGCGAACTTTGTCAAGGCCTGTGCCGGGATCAAGCGAACTAAGTGCTGTAGAAAGAATCGCTTAATCGTAGTTATTCGATTTGCATATCATTTCGGGGCCGCGTGGCAAAATGATTCTGGTGCGAGATCTCTGTGTTCCACGGGCCTTCGCTTGGCACTCCTACCTTTGGGTGCCTTGTGCTTAAGTCCTTTCCTGAGAGGACTCTGCGGTTAAGTCCTTGCACAAGAGTATTTTGGCTGGATAAGTCCCCGTAAACCACTGAAAATAGATACTTTCCTTACAGAGTATAGGGGTACACCCCTCAGTAATCTCAACCCCGACTGAGCCCGTCCACTTGCCGCTCAGATCGCTCTCACCATTCGCACCGGCAGAAAGATGATGGCGCTTACCAGCTCCAATACGCCTCCCACGGCGATCCCGACGATCCGGAACGGCAACAGCAGAAGCCACACGAACGGATAGGCGATCACCGCCAGCAAAGCCAGCGGCCAGCAAAGCATCAGAAGAATACACCACAAGAGAAACTTAGCCATGATCTACCTCTATCTGAGTCATACGAACATACGTGCCGAACCTGTCGCCAGTTCCAGTCGCATTTCTAAGTAACCCTTTCTAGCGCCGAAAGTATGGGAAGCCGAAAGCGTATTTGCGACGGGGGTGCCCCATGTCTCGTTTCTGAGACATGGGAAACCAGGACTCTATCCTGCCGCCTTCTTGCTTTTGTTTTGGCGTCTGGCGCTCTTACCGGCAGTGACTTTCGCCCGTTCTGTCTGCCCCCTTTTGCGATCGCTGATCATCTTCTTTCGCTCCTTCTCAGGCATAGCCAGCAAAGTCTTCGTCCGCTTCGGTAGCTTCTCGAAGATCAGCGCATGCGCCCTCCGCAACTCTTCTTCAATTTCCCGTGGGCGCAATGCATCCCAGCGCTCCAGCGTCACCCAGTACGCCTTCGCAAGGTACGGCGACGCAATAACGCCGTCAATCTCCAGCAGTTCGTGAAATCGCTCCGCGCCGCAGTGAAACCACAAGACTCCTGTGCCGGTCCCGTCCAGGTCTGTCATGGCAAACATCTTGCCGCCAATATCCCGGTTTCCAGCCCAATAGACCAGGTGGTGGCCCCAGTTCACTGTCTCCGCCGCATATGGCAACGCCATGCAGATCGCGCGGATTCGCTCGTTATCCATGCCGGAAATGATAGCCCTGAAATCCCCGCAAAAATAATTCAAGAATCTACTTGACGCCATACACTAGTTGTCATACAGTATGTGAAGTACAGTGTACGAGGCACAGCATGACCGTAGCTGAAAACCTCTTCGAAAGTCTTCGTTTGGAGCTCCGGCGCGGCAGCCTCACACTCGCCGTCCTCGCTCAACTTCGCCAGGAGCATTACGGCTACACGCTTCGCAAGGATCTGGCCGAGCGCGGCCTTGAGATCGACGAGAGCACGTTGTACCCGCTACTTCGTCGACTCGAGACGCAGGGCCTGCTGGTGAGCCAGTGGCGCGAAGAAGACAAGCGCAACAAACGCTTCTACCACCTCTCGCCCGAAGGCGAACAGATCCTCGCCAAACTGCTGGAAGAATGGCAGCCATCAACGCTTCCATCAACCGCATCTTCGATCACCCTGAATCCCAGAGCAGCAAGTAAGGAAACAGCCATGGAACTTCTCGACCGTTATCTCCAAGCCGTGAAAAAGTACTTGCCAGCACGCCGGCAAGACGACATCATCGCCGAGCTGCGCGCTAACATGGAGTCGCAGATCGAAGACAAAGAGTCGGAGCTCGGCCGTCCCCTCACCCTGGGCGAGATGGAAGACCTGCTCCGCAAGATGGGCTCGCCTGTAATCGTTGCTTCGCGCTACCAGCCGCAACAGTACCTCATCGGCCCGGCACTCTTCCCCTTGTATCTTTATGTGCTGCGCGTTGTGGTCTTGTGGACCTTGATCATCTACTCCATCGTGATTGTGGTTGTTCTCCCCATGGCCTCGCCCGATCACAGCGACATTGCTGCTTCACTTCTGCGTGCGCCGAGCATTCTCATCAACGTTGCCGCGTGGGTAACTCTTGTCTTCGTGGCCTTCGAATTCTTCGCGGCCCGTTATCCAGAGAAGTGTCCGCCCATCGCCGGCCTCACCAACACTTGGAGTCCCAGTTCGTTGCCGCCGCTTGAGAAGGTTGACGTCTCTGGCCGCAAACCACGCTCATTCACGCAGGCTGTCGCCGAAGTTGTCGTCGGATTTCTCCTGATGGCATGGCTCCTTCTCATACCGCGCCATCCATTTCTGCTCATGGGACCGGGAGTGGTCGTTCTCCGGATCGCGCCCTTCCAGCTTGCGCCAATCTGGTGGACCTTCTACTGGTGGATCGTGGGCCTTAACGCACTGCAACTGGCATGGAAAACCCTCGACCTCGCTCGCGGACAATGGCAGCAACCCGCACCGATTCGGCAGATCATCTTTAAAGCAGTCGGCGTGATCCCAATCGCTTTATTGCTTTCAGCCCGCGACCACACTTATGTAGTGCTCAAGAACCCATCTGCCGATCAGCTGCGTTACGGCCACAATCTCGACGTGATCAACAACAGCATTCGTCTCGGCTTCACAGTGCTCTGTGCCATCGTGGTGCTGCAGCTCGCATGGGAAATCGGCCTGACTGTCTGGCACGCCTACCGCCGTCGAGAGGCAGCCATGTAGCGACTCTCTGCTTCTGCCATTGCGCTGCTGCTCGACTGTTCGCGCTCCATTGGAGACAGGCCCAACACTTGCGGACGAGGGCGCCCGCATTGGAGGAACATGCGCCGTCTTATCACCTACTTCAACTCTCTGCTTCTCGGAATGATTCTGGGGATGGTTTTCGTGGCGATCACCTCCCCGGAGACGCCTGCAGCCTTGCACCCTCAAGAAGGAGTAAGCGGCCCTTCTGTCCTACCGATTACGGCCGCTGCCATACAATTGCCGACCACATTCATCATCGTCCGGCCCATGTCCATCAGCGTGTCGACGCCAAGAATCAGCAGAATCGGCGCGGTAGGCAGGTGAACGGCGCTTGCAGTCGCCAGCAGAACGACCAGCGACGCGCGCGGAACACCTGCAATTCCCTTGCTCGCGGCCATTAAGACGAGAACCACCGCGATCTGCCGCCCAAACGTGAGATGAATGCCGGCAGCCTGCGCCACAAAAACAGCCGCCATGGAGAGATACACGCTTCCGCCCGTCATATTGAAGCTGTAGCCCGTTGGAATGACAAACGAGACGATCCAACGCGGCACGCCGAACTCTTCCATGCGCTCCATTGCCAGCGGAAGGGCTGCTTCCGAAGTCGTCGTCGCAAATCCAATCGCCGCGGGCTCGCCGACTGCCTTGAAGAATCTGCGCAGCGGAACACGAAACGCCGCCATCACTGGAACCATAACCAGCAGGGCGAACGCAGTCAGCGCGATGTAGTACGTCACGACCAGCTTCCCGAGGGGAAGCAATGTCGCGAGCCCGGTGTTGCCAACCGTGTATGCGATTGCAGCGCCGGCAGCCAGCGGCGCAAGGTACATGATGAACCGGGTCAACTGGAACATCACATCGGCGAGCGATTGCAGCACCGTGACCAGCGGCGCGCGCTTTTGCTCAGGCAGCATGGCCAGCGCCGATCCAAAAAGAATGGAGAAGATCGCGACCTGAAGGATCTGATTTTGCGCTACAGCCTGCGCGATGTTGTCCGGAAAGAGATTGAGAACGATCTGCTGCCAGGTCTGCGGAGCCAGTACCGCTGCAGGCGCCGTTCCCTCGAGCGCTGCCGGAATCACGACGCCCCAGCCAGCGCCGGAAAGATTCATCGCGACAACGCCGATGATGAGGCCAAGCGTTGTGACCACTTCAAACAGGATGAGTGCCTTGATTGCAACGCGGCCCACCGAGCGCAACTCGTTGTGCCCCGCGATGCCGGTCGTGATCGTGGCAAATAACAGCGGCGCAACGATCATTCGGATCAGGCGCAGAAACAAATCGCCCGGCAATCGCGCCTGGGCCGCTGCATGCGGAGCAGTCGAAGACCGAGTTCGACACCCGGCGATCATCGCAAGAAAAGTCCACGCCATTAGCGAAGGCTTGCGAATCGCGAAGCCGAGGAAGCACGCGATCCCGATCCAGCGCAGAACTTCACCTGCAACGAGAACGTGCGCAAACGAAAGCGCGACGCCTGCGACAACAAGCAATGCGCCCATTGCTGCAAACGTAAGAGCGATGCGATCTTTGCCCTGCGCGCGTGTTGTAGCCGTTGTGCCCATTGTGATCTATTGCGCCGTCGGGCGTTTTAACCCCATCGCTTCGGCGGTCACGTCTGTGTATTTGAGTCCTGCGCCGGTGTTGAACAGCACTACCCGATCGTTCGGCTTCAGATATCCATTCGCGAGGAGCTTGTCGTATGCCGCGGTCACGCTCGCACCTTCCGGCGATAGGAAGATGCCTTCATTCCGCGCCCAGTCCAGGATCGACGCCAGAATCTCTTCATCACTCACTGCCATCGCCAATCCATCCGACGCTCGCACGATATCAAGGATGATCGTGTCTCCATATGGCTTCGGAACGCGCAGGCCCGATGCAAACGTCGCCGCATCCTGCCACATCGTGCTCACGTTCGCACCTGCGTCATAAGCGCGGGCTACTGGCGCGCAGCCAGTGGACTGCACCGCGATCATCTTCGGCCGCTTGCCGGGTCGCACCCAACCAAGCTCCTCCATCTCCTCGAATGCTTTCCACATTCCGATCAGGCCAACTCCACCGCCTGTCGGATAGAAGACCGCATCTGGATATTCCCAGCCGAGCTGCTCCACCAACTCGTAGCCCATTGTCTTCTTGCCCTCAACGCGAAACGGCTCCTTCAGCGTCGAGATGTCGAACCATCCCTTCCTGCTGTTTTCGCTCCTGCACAATGCGCGCGCAGTCAGAGATCAACCCGTTCACCAGCTCCACATGCGCACCATACGCGACCGCTTCCACGTAGTTGGCAAACGGCACATCGAGTGGCATGAAGATGTGCGCTTCCATTCCGGCGGCAGCGGCATAAGCAGCCAGCGCTCCGGCAGCATTGCCCGCGGAGGGCACGGCAAGCTTGCGCAGGCCGTAGTGCCTCGCCATCGTCACGGCCATCGCCAGTCCCCGCGCCTTGAATGTGCCGGTAGGGTTGGCTCCTTCTTCTTTTACAAACGCGCCCGGATACCGCTTGCTCTTCAGCATCGGCGTCCAGCCCTCACCAAGCGTCACCGGCTCGGCTTGAGGAAGCACCGCCCGATAGCGCCACATTCCCGCCCAGGGCCCGTCTGCGTCTTTCGCGATCACCTCGCGTGCTGACCTCCCCTCTATCTCAGAGAAGTCATAGCGCACGAAAAGCGATCCAGCAGGTTGGGTCGGACATTGTGAGCAGACAGTCTGCGGTGTTTCGGCGGAGATGTGTGCGTGGCAGCGCGAGCATTCCAGATAAGCTATTGCGGGCATCGATTTGAGAACTCCAGATACAGATTAGCGGGTGCAGGCCGCAACGGTTCGGAGCTTTGGTAAGCGCGTTGACTCTAAAACTTTATCTCGAACTCACGGAAGCGCCGCTCCAGTTCCCATTGCGCCGCAGCCTTCTCATTCCCATCCAGAAACTGCTTGCACGCCTCAGACGGCTTGGGTCCACCGAGAATCTGTCCTTTGCAATCCTGGGCCGGTGTTGTGAATGCATCAGGCGCCGCCCACAAGCTATCGCCTGGAAGAAAATTGTGCTCCATTCCAGTACGCGCTAACTGCTTCAAATCCTGATAGCTCAAATGATAGTCATTCGCAGCTCGCACATACTCATGGGTAAGGTCGATACGGCTCACACCCTGGTCATCAGTCGAGAGCGCCACCGGCACGCGTGCCGCGCGGTAGTACTCGAAAGGGTGCCGATTGCCCGTGATGCCGAGAATCCCCTCGTTTGAGCTGAGGTTGATTTCGACCATCACGTGCTTCTTCGCCATCTCTTTCAACAACCCGGGGGCATCGTCCTCGTACATCGCGTCGACACCGTGACCGATGCGCTCGGCATGCCCGATCTCCACCGCCTGGCGGATGTGGAACTTCATTCCCTCAGGCGGCACCATGCCCGGAGCAAGTTCACCCGCGTGCAGCGTGATGTGCACCTTGGGATAGAGGCCGTGCAAATACTCGATCATTTTCATGTGCAATGTGTAATCGCGCATCGCGACCATGTAGTCTTCCGGCTGCACGAAGTTGATCCCCACCCAATCGTCTGAACCCTGCTCGATCGCCTCCTGCACCGTCTCAAATCCGAGCAGTGTCTGCGCAAACACCTGTTCCGGTGAAAATGCGCGGAGCACCTGGTAGATGAATCGCACCTGCACTCTGCATGCTCTGGCTGCCTGCGGCGTCCCACAGTGCTGGATTCGGTTGCGCGACTCAATTGCCGCCTTCACTTCTTCGCGATCCGCGGCAATCTCATCCCTCAGGCCGTGATCAAGCAGCGCCTGTCGCATCTGGGCGAGATCTGAATTAAAGCCCAGTTCGTGTGCGATTCGCGCGGCATGCCCAAATGCCGGCGTATGCATCAGCTCAAGGTACTGGTTGTTTTCGGCATCAGCACGACGCGTGATTTCGTCAATCCACTGACCGGTGTGGCTCTTATCGAGTCCGCCGAAACGATCGAAAGTCGAGAAAAATTGATCGTGCCCACTGTAGCTCGGCGTTGGCACAAAGTTTCGCATCGAAAAGGCATCAACAACGCGGTCGTACAAATCCTGCTGCGCCGGGGTGAGGCTGCTCCCATTCAATTCACTCGCGGGGACCAGCGGGGGCGCACAGGGTTCTTTCAAGGTCTTGCCTTGTTCGTTGCGCGCAAACTCAGCCCTTGCTGGATCAATGCAAACTTTGTCTTCGGCAGCGACTCGAATCAGTGTTTCCGCATAAACACCTGCCCCAAGGTGAAAATGGAGGTCCGCGCCCTTTGGGAAATCCGCAAGAAACGCCTGCACCGCAAGCGGCCCCTGGTGAAGCGCAGTCTGATAGGCGCGGGATGCGCGCGCTTCCTGCGCGCTGGACACAGGAGCTTGCGCGGGCGGCACGGCAACCTCAAGGACGGCGGCTGCAAGACCCTCGGGCCGAGCAAGGAATACCGTTGCGGCGAGCGAGAGCGCAGCAAGATGGATGGAACTTGCAGGTGATAGGCGCATGGTTGCCTTCCAGTGTAAGGGGTCATCATGACCTCCGCACTTCCATTCTCGCAATCCCGTGTCCGTCTTGTTTTCTTCCGCTAGACAGGCCTCTCTGCTTTGCAAAATGAAAATCTCGGCGAATTGAGTCTAGTGTCGGAAAGGAGGGCCACACGACGCGGCAAATCGCGGATTTCCCCATCTGTGCACTATTTCGCTGCGTAGAAAGTGTATGTCGCAGTGTAGGGAATCTGCGCCGTTTTGCTGGCGTCGTTTGAGTTTTGGCAACCCGACGCTGGAGCAACCCCACCGTGCGTCTCCGTGCGCCGAATGAAGGCGATGTTGGCAAGGCTGCCTGTAGCGGTTCCGGCTTTGGCTCGGAGTAATAACCATGCAACGGAGTTTGCTTCAGGCGCGGGCTTGCTGGCGATCAGCTCTCCCTGAACCTGGCCGCCGTCTAGCAACTTCCACGTGGGTCCCGCGAAGTGTCTTCCGATGATCTTGCCGGAGGCATCGAACAGCTTCGCGTCCGGAGCCTTCAGGGTCCATTTGAATCCATTGGTTGCACTAGAACAGACGTAAATCTGCACTCCATCCCCCGTGACCTGAAGCGCGGGACGCGCGCTCGCGGGAAGTTCAATGGAGCCTTGGATTTGTTGCGCGGGAAGAGCGAGGACCGACAGCGCGCCAGCTATGAGAGACGTCGCCAAAAATCGCATTGACGGAGTGTATCAAATACCAAAAATCTCCGATTGCCGAGATTACGGTCATCAGGGAGGAGTTTCCAGTATTGGCTGTTAATACCCTAGTCACAGCGCTTCGGAATCGCGCAGGTTTATGGCCCCTGCGTCTGCGCCGGTGCGGTCGTCACGCATGAAGCTCGGGCTTTTCATAGGACTTAAAGCCTTTAAGATTATATTGATCCCGCTGACCGGAACGAAGCTTAAACTATTCTGATGGAGTTCGATCCAGCCTGTGCTAAACCGGGAGTGCGAGTAGATGGCGATACGCGCATTCCTCGCTTGAGTCGTGCCATCCAATGAAGACACTTTTGATTTCGGATCCGATCCGCTATCCGCGTATGACAACGCAAGAACTTCGGGAGTCGTTTCTGGTTGACGGGATTTCGCGGCCGGGAGAGATTCACCTCACCTACGTGGATCTGGACAGGGCGGTGGTGGGAATCGCTGCCCCGACGGATCGACCGATTGCCTTGACCAGCAGCCCCGAACTGCGGGCGGCATTTTTCACGGAGCGCCGGGAGCTCGGCGCGCTGAACGTCGGCAGCGAAGGGCTGGTTCACGTCGGGAACTCCACGTATCCGCTGGCGAATCTCGACCTCATCTATATCGGGCGCGACAACCCGGAGATTCGATTTGAATCGAAGTCGAAGGAGACGCCTGCAGTTTTTTACCTGCTCAGTTATCCGGCGCACACGGCCTATCCTGTAACCGTTGTGAAGAAGGAATGCGCACAACCGACGGAGCTGGGAAGCGCGGCGCAGAGTAACCACCGCACGATTTACAAGTACATTCATGCGGGTGGCACAAAGAGCTGCCAGCTGGTGATGGGCGTGACGCATCTCCACGAAGGAAGCACGTGGAACACAATGCCGGCTCATACGCATATGCGGCGGAGTGAAGTGTATTTTTACTTCGACGTGGCAGAGAGCGCGCGTGTATTTCATTTGATGGGGCCGCCGGAGGAGACGCGACACATCGTGGTGGCCGATCGCGAGGTCGTGGTGTCGCCGGGATGGTCAATTCACGCGGGCGCGGGGACGCAGGCGTACAAGTTCTGTTGGGGAATGGGTGGCGAGAACCAGGACTACGCAGATATGGACCCCGTGCGGCTTGAGGATATGCGGTAGCCAGAGCCCGTCGCCATTATTGTGGAAACATCATCACCTGCCTATTCGCGCGTCCGACTTGCATTCAATTGCGGAGTTGTCTTTCATCTGGTTTGAAATCTGACCGGCGCGCCGCCAAGCCGTGATAGAAGGAGATATGCTCAAGCTTCCCTTTCTAGCCCTGCTTCTCTCTCCCGTTTTCACTTTTGCGCAAGGTGCAAAGCCGGCTGGCACAGCAACTGATCAGGCGCCACCAGGCATTCATGAGAAGACCGCGGGGATGAAGCACTCTGACGGTTTGATTCCGCTGGATTGGGACGCGAAAACTGGAAAGCTTTACCTTGAGATCGGCCACATAGGGGCGGGCGGCCGGAGTTCGGAATACATCTTCGCCAGTTCGTTGCCATTCGGGACGGGATCGAACGATCTCGGGCTCGACCGCGGGCAGGTATCGGAGGGGCGCATCGTCCGGTTTGAGCGCAGCGGACCCAAAGTGCTCTTGGTTCAACCGAACCTCGCGTTTCGTTCGTCGAGCAACGATGTGGACGAGCAGTTGGCTGTGACGCAGTCGTTCGCTCAGTCGGTACTGTGGGGATTCACCGTCGCTGCCGAGTCTCCGGATGGCGCGGTGCTGGTGGATGCGACGGACTTCTTTTTGCGCGATGCGCACGGGGTGGCCGACCGGCTGACAAATCTGAAGCAGGGCGCGTATCGCGTGGATGCGACTCGATCCGCAATTGCACTCGACGATACGAAGGCCTTCCCGAAGAACACAGAAGTGGAAGCGGAGCTGACATTCACGACGGATGCACCGCCGAAGGGTGACTTTGTCGCCGATGTGACGCCGGACCCGCATGCGATGACGATTCGTGAGCGAAGTTCATTCATCGAGCTCCCCCCACCGGGGTTTGTTCCGCGGCGATTTAACCCGCGAGCGGGATATTTTCCGACCAGCTACCGCGACTACACGACACCACTGGGCGAGTCGCTCGATCAGCTTTTCATTATTCGCCATCGCCTGATCAAGCAGGATCCGAATTGCACCGCGGACTGCAAGGCGATTGCGCCGATCCAGTATTACGTCGATCGCGGCGCGCCAGAACCGGTACGAACAGCGCTGGTGGAAGGCGCGCGCTGGTGGGACCACGCGTTTCAAGCGGCCGGCTGGGCGAAGGGAACGTTTCGCGTCGATCTGCTACCCGAGGGCGCAGACCCGATGGATGTACGCTACAACATCATTCAGTGGGTGCACCGCTACACGCGCGGCTGGAGCTATGGCGCGGCCATCGCCGATCCGCGGACGGGTGAAATTATCAAGGGAAATGTGACGCTGGGCTCGCTGCGTGCACGGCAAGACTACCTGATTGCAGAAGCGCTGCTTTCTCCGTATGGAGCTTCGGGCGCTGCCGGAAAGTCCGCTGACAATCCGATGCTGCAGATGGTGCTGGCGCGCATCCGGCAATTGTCCGCACATGAGACAGGTCACACTCTGGGACTGGCGCATAACTTTGCGGCGTCAACGGTTGCTCAGGGCGACAGCGTGATGGACTATCCGCATCCATACATCACGCTCGATGGCGATGGCCAGATCGATGTGACGCACGCTTACGCGACTGGCATCGGCGAGTGGGACAAAGTTTCGATCGACTACGGATATCGTGCGTTCGGCGCAAACATGACTGCTGACGAGGAGAAAGCTGCACTCGACAAGATTCTGAGCGACGCCGACCATGCCGGCCAGGTGTTCATAACCGACGAGGATGCGCGGCCCTTCGGTTCCGCTCATCCGCGCGCGCATCTTTGGGATAACGGCAACGATCCAACGGCGGAACTGGTCCGCGTGCTGGCCGTGCGCGCGGCAGCACTGAAGAATTTCGGTGAGAACGCGATCAAGCCGGGCACGCCAATGGCACAACTGGAGCAAACCTTGGTTCCGCTGTACCTGTTTCACCGTTATCAAGCCGAGGCCGCGATTAAGGAAATTGGCGGGCTCGACTATCGGTACAACCTGCGCGGCGATGGCCAGTCTGGTCCTGCGGTCTTTGATCCGGCACAACAGAAGAAGGCACTGGACACCGTGCTAAAAACACTTGAGCCAGAGACGCTGACGTTGCCCGAATCGATCCTTCGGCTTCTGCCGCCAGTACCGCCGGGATATCCGCGCACGCGCGAATCGTTCCCTGCGCATACCGGTCTGACCTTCGATCCGATTGCTGCCGCCGAATCTGCAGCGGATCTGACGCTCACGGTTCTTCTCGATCCGGCGCGGGCGAGCCGGTTGATCGAGTACCACATGCGGGTTCCGGCTTCACCTTCGCTGCGCAGCGTTCTGGAGGCGATTTCAGCAACGGTTGCTGAACGGCCGGAGGCGGGACACAGCATGTCCTCGGAAGTGGAACGTGCCGTCGAGTTTCGGGCGTTGGAAGCCATGCTCGCGCTGGCAGTGAATCCTGCAGCCTCAAGCCAGGCGCGCGCAATCGCGCAGTGGCACATGCGCGATCTTCTCAAGCAATGGACTTCGACTCCAGTTCCGCAGGATACGGCCGAAGCGATTCATCGCGCGGCCCTTATCGATCGCATTCAGATTTTCGAACACGACCCCGACAAGTTCGTTCCCGCCAAGCCAGTCGAGGCGCCCCCGGGCATGCCGATCGGGGATGACGAATAGATTCGAATGTGCGCAACTATTCGGTTGCGGATTCCGAGTCTAGTTCCTGTAGCAATGAGCCTTCTTTGAGAGAGGTGCCGGTCCGCTGCGCTATGCGCGCGAGTTGCAGATAGCGACGCAGGCGTGCGGCGGCGAGTTCCGGCGAAAGACCACCGCTTCGGATGTTCGAGAGACAATTGCGGTCGGCATCGGTGCGGTTGGGATGGGGCGACCAGGTGAGATAGGCGCCCATGCTGTCGGGAGATGAAAGCCCCGGGCGTTCGCCTATGAGGATCAGACTGCATTTTGCGGCGAGACTGGAGCCGATCGCGTCGCTGATGGCGACTCTTCCCTGCTGAACAAGCGTGACAGGAGCGATGCTCCAGGCATCGGCGAGAAGTTGCGGAAGCAAGTGGGCGAGCACGGGGATCGCGTTGCGTTCGATGGCCAAAGCGGAGAGTCCATCGGCGATCGTGATAGCGAGATCGCACGAGGCAGGGCGAAGCTGGGCGGCGGAGTCACGGTGAAGTGTGCGGCCAAAATCTGGATTGCGGAGATAGGCGGTGCGATCAGACGCATTCGTGCGCAACTGGAGAACGGAAATAGAGGCATCGCGCAGAATTGGGAGCTCCGCAATGAGACGCTGCGCTAATGAGGGAAGATGCAGCTCGGCGTGAACGGCGTCGCGAGCCTGCGCGTGCGCGAGTTGGAAGTTGAGCACCTCTTCGGTGGCGATGCTGTTGCCGGTCGTGGGAAGAGAGACGCGCGCGGAAGTCAGGTCGCGGAGGTTCGGGTGAGCATGGCGAATAAGACGGGACATGGTGCGCGTCATTCTCCAACGAGCAATTGGGCCTGCAATGGTTCCGCGAGTTGGTTTGGCATATCGCCGGCAAGCCATGCTTCGAACTCCGGAGACGGGCGAAGGCCAAGCGTGGAGCGGAGGTATAGGGCATCGTGAAAGGAAGTGCTCTGGTACTGCAGCATGATGTCGTCGGCGCCGGGGACTCCCATGATGTAGTTGACGCCGGCAGCGCCGAGCAGAGTCAGCAGCGAGTCCATGTCATCCTGATCAGCCTCGGCATGGTTCGTATAGCAGACATCGCAGCCCATGGGTAGGCCAAGAAGCTTGCCACAGAAATGATCTTCCAGGCCGGCGCGCATGATCTGCTTGCCGTCATAAAGATATTCGGGCCCGATAAAGCCGACGACCGCGTTGACGAGCATGGGGGAGAAGCGGCGGGCAACAGCGTAGGCGCGAGCCTCGCACGTTTGCTGATCTACGCCGTGATGCGCATTCGCAGATAACGCGCTTCCCTGGCCGGTTTCGAAGTACATGACGTTCTGACCGATGGTGCCGCGGCAAAGTTCGGATGCGGCCTGGTTGGCTTCTGCAAGCAGGGCAAGGTTAATGCCGAAGGAGCTGTTAGCACGCTCAGTCCCGGCGATGGACTGAAAGACGAGGTCAACCGGCGCTCCCTGCTCCAGCGCAGCAAGCTGCGTGGTGACGTGGGCCAGCACGCAACTTTGTGTGGGAATTGCATAGCGCTGCCGGATGGTGTCGATGAGGTGGAGGAGCTTCGCCGTGCTGGCCACGTTATCGGCCGCAGGATTGATACCGATGACGGCGTCGCCCGCACCGAGTAGAAGGCCATCGACGATAGCGGCTGCGATGCCGAGTGGGTCGTCTGTAGGGTGATTGGGCTGCAGGCGCGTGGAAAGGCGGCCACACAAGCCAACTGTGGTGCGGAAGCGGGTAACGACGTGGATTTTGCGCGATACGGCAACGAGATCCTGCACGCGCATGAGTTTCGAAACGGCGGCAGTCATCTCGGGGATCAGGCCCGGAGCAAGGGATTGCAGAAACGCCGGACTGGCGTCATCAGAAAGCAATACGTTGCGGAATTCGCCGACGGTGAGACTGGCGATGGGAGCGAAGGCGGATGGATCGTGCGTGTCGAAGATGAGCCGGGTAACTTCGTCTGCTTCATAGGGAATGAGGGGTTCTTCGAGCAAAGCCGTGAGCGGCATGTCAGCGAGGGTCATCTGCGCGGCAACGCGCTCTACGGCACTGCGCGCGACGATGCCGGCGAGTTCGTCTCCGGAGCGCAATGGTGTGGCTTTGGCGAGCAAGTCGCGGAGGCTCTCGAACGTGTAGGTGACTGCGTCAATGGTGTGTCGCAGGAGCATGAGGACTCCATCGCGGGGTTGAAGGCAGTCTATCAGCGATACGGTTTGCGGTGAAGGGCTTGATGGGACGGTTGTTTGTCGCTGAGTTTCGATACAAGTTGCCGTTGTTGCTGGATGATCTGCAGCGACCACCCCGGCATCGGAAGTGGCGGCGGCGATATCACCTTGGGCGATCAGCTAACAGATTGCTCTTGCGTGACGATAAATAAATAGAGATGTACCGAAAACGACTTCGAAGAGTCTTCGGCTGCACCGGAAGAAAGAAAACCAGCTCGGAGTTCGCATGCGTGTCAGCGCTACCGGGCACTGGGTGCTTAGCAGGTTACTCGTTCGGCGAGGCTCTATCGAAGCCCTCAAGACGGTTGCTGAGCGCGGTGGATTGAAAGCCCGGAAGAATCCAGCGTCATCGTCAGGTTCGGCGTTGAATTCGTAAAAGCTCCTTCAGACCAGAGGTCAGACAGACTGATGTATTGCATGGCAAACGAACAGGGCGTGGAGGTCACCGCCGAAATCAGCGCCGCGATCAACCGTGCTTGTGAAAAGCTGCAATTGTTCTTGATGACAACCGGGGAAGACATTCGCGCCACGGCAACACAGTTCGAAAAACTCGAAGCGGAAGTTCAGCGCGTTCTTGAATTCACCTCAGGCATCGTACGTTGCGTTCAGGAAGATTGGACTCGGTCTCTCGTCCCCATGGCTCGCAAGCTGGACCAGGCTGCGCGTCGGTTCATTGAGAAGCGCATCGAATCGATTACGGCGATCAGTACGGTGTTCGGCAGCGAAGCAAGGATACTTGAAAACCTGTCGACGCTCGCCAAGGAACAATGCTCCATTGCCCGTGAAGCGAGTTCGCTCGGCATGCTGGCCAGCATTGAAGTGGCGAGGCTGGGAGCACCCGGACGGCAATTCGCATATATGGCAAGCGAGCTCAATGATTTCGCAAACACGGTTTCTTCTGGTGCCGCGGACGCACGGAACGAGGCCGAGCGACGCCGGACAAACATTATCGACAGGCAGCGCGAGCTGAATCAGACGCTCCGGAGAAGAAGAGAGCGTTTCAGCATTATCCAGTCTGAACTTGGTGAAGCCATTGCCACGATGAACATCGAATTGGCTGAACTGACGCGCATCCCAGCAAATTTTCAAGACTGTGTTGCACTGATCGCAGACAACATTTCCCGGGTAGTGGCGGCCGTACAAATGCAAGACGTGACACGACAGCAGACCGAGCACGTCCAAAGCGCGCTGAACAGGATATCCGGTGCAATGAGGGGTTTTGAACACGCGACGGCACAGGATGAAGCTCGATACTCGGCGATTTTGATGATTCAGGCGCGCCAGGTCGAGGATGCGCGCAACAGCACCGAAGAGTGGATCCTACAGGTGAACCGCTGCCTGGAAAGCATCTTGCGTGTTGGTTCGTCCGACGTAGTGATCATTGGGGCGAAGATCCTCGACCAGGAACGCGGTCTGTCAACCCAGATCTCACGCATTGAACGTCTGGAACAAGAGTGTGAGGCCGACGATGCTGAAATCGAGCGCTGTCTGGCGGAACTGGCTGAGCTCATGCAGACAACAAATGCTCATCTGGAGCGCTCTAGGCAAACGCGCGATCGCATGCAGCTGTTGAACTTCAACTCCATGATCGAGGCGCGGCACCTGGGGTCCCAGGCAGCCGCCGTCCTGGAGGTGACGCGAAACATTGGCCGCATTTCGACCGCCTGGTCAGAATTGACGCGCCAATCCGGCGATGCCTTGGAGGAGATGCTGAGCTCTTCGGCCCGCGCCGAGGAGAGGCACCAAGCCATAACACATGCCAGCATGGAAGACCTCGGGAAGGCGCAACGGGATAGCCACGCCGCACTGGCCGCGCTGACCCAGGCCGCAATGGTCGCGCGCAGTAACGGCGAAAAGATAGAAGCATCCGTCACCATGCTGCACAAAGAGATCACTATCCTGAGCCGCATAGCAGAACGCTTGACTCACTCGGTCGCGTTCATAAATGAGGCGCGACGCGCAATCGGCGACGCCGGGAACATTCTCTCCAAATCCAGAGCAGCGCCGCTGTCAGAGAACAACATCCAGGAGATAGAAAGCGAATGCACCGCCTCGTATACCAGCGAATTGGAGCGCCAGATTCTGCGATCTGTGCTCCGTGGCGATCCCATGCCGGCGGCACGCGCAGCGGTGCTTGGAAATGACGTCGAATTGTTTTGATCAAATGCCGTCGACTGCAGCAACCCAGACACGGAGGGCTCAATGTATGAAGCGAATTCTGAGTGTCGATGACTCGCCGAGCGTGCGTCAAATGGTTTCGTTCACTTTACGCAAGGCCGGTTATGAAGTGGGCGAAGCATGCGATGGACGTGATGGTCTGGCCAGGGCCCGGCAGTCAAAGTTCGACATGATCATCACCGACCTGAATATGCCCAACCTTGATGGGATTCAGATGATTGCAGCGGTCCGTTCTCTGCAGGGATACGCCTTTACTCCCATCCTGATGTTGACGACCGAGTCTCAACCTGAAAAGAAGGACGCGGGACGCAAGGTGGGGGCAACCGGATGGATCGTGAAACCGTTCAACGGCGATCAACTTCTTGCGGTCGTCCAGAAACTAGTCCAATAGCAGCCGCAGGTGGGGACTGACCGATAAACTCGGGGTCACTTTTCTCGGGTCCGGGCGTACGCGAGATCGATTCCAGCTTCTCCCGGAGGTCTTCGGCTCTTCCTCTTCCGAACATGCCATTCGAATATATTTCTTCCATATTCCTGAAAACCAACAACCCGCTTCCATTCGGGAAATCCAAAGATTCGCATCTAAAACTGGTTGATCCTGTGCGTCCTCATAGCCGATGCAGAAGCTATATCGTGATCTGACTCCTGGCTTCCGCCCGCTTTCCGGGGCGTGATGAGCACAGGCTGCTAAGTATCCAAGAGCGGAACCAAGCATGGCAATCAATGTGGAAGACCAGAACGGCAGACGGCGCATCAGGCTCGATGATGTCGTCGACATTGCGCAGGCGGCGGAGCTCAAACAAATCTTGATGGAAGCCATCGGCTCGTTTGCGCCGGTCAGCATTCAGGTCTCGGGTGCTTCCGCGATCGATGTAACGGCCGTGCAGTTGCTTTGGGCGGCTCTTTCTCACGCATCGACAACGGGCAAAGAATTCGCAATCGTAGGTCCGTGGGACGAAGAAATCGAGAGGTCGCTCTCATGTACTGGGATCTCCCCGATAGTGCATTCCATGTTGGCCCAATCCGGGGAGGAGGAATCCAATGCCCTCGCAGCCCGGCGCTGACCAGTTTCGCCAAGCCTTCCGCGAGGAAGCGCGCGAGATCCTGCTGGATCTCGAATCCGCGCTGCTCGAATTGAACGAGCACCCGGGCGACATGGAACTGGTAGGCCGCGCCTTTCGTGCGCTGCACACCATCAAGGGCTCGGGAGCCATGTTCGGCTTCGACGAGCTGGCCAGCTTTACGCATCACCTCGAGAACGCCTTTGACGAGTTGCGGAGCGGACGCCTTGCTGTAACCACTGAACTGGTTGATCTTACTCTCGCCGCCCTCGATCATATTCGGGCATTCCTCGAAGAATCGCAAGAAGCTGACAGCAGTGCGCGCGAGCAACTGTTAGCGAGGTTGAAAGCAATTACAGCCCCGCCTGAGGAATGTCCGGCCGATAAGACCCACGCTCCAGAACTGGCTCTTAACCTGCGGACGCCAGCTGGCGACGCAGCCCGCACGTGGAAGATTCATTTCGCTCCCGGCCCACAACTGATGCAGAACGGCAGCAATCCGCTGCTGCTCATCCGGGAACTCGACGGAATGGGTGAGCTTGAGGCAACGGCAAACATGGCATCCGTCCCCCCGCTCCCCGAGCTTGACCCAGAGCGCTGCTACGTTGCATGGGACCTAGTGCTGCGGACTCCGGCGAGTCTCGATGCCATCCGCGACGTCTTCATCTTCGTTGAAGACTGCTGCGAATTATCCATCGAACCGCAAGAGAGCGCTGCCTTGCTTGAAGCGGACCGGACAGCCAGGGGACTTGAGGAGAAACGCGCAGAACGCGGGGGACGTCGTCATTACGATACGCCCGACACCACCAGCAGCATTCGCGTAGCCGCTCCCAAACTCGACCAGTTTGTGAATCTTGTCGGAGAGCTCGTCACTGTACAGGCGCGTCTCAGCGAAATGGCTGCGCGACGTAACGATCCCGAGGTGAGCGCAGTTGCGGAAGAAGTCGATCGGCTGGCGTCGGCCTTGCGCGAGACCTCGATGAATGTCCGCATGATGCCGATACGCAATACCTTCGAGAAGTTTCGCCGGCTGGTTCACGATTTGGCGCGCGACCTCGGCAAGAATGTCGACCTCACAATTGAAGGTGCCGATACAGAATTGGACAAAACTGTCATCGATCAGCTTGGCGACCCCCTGATGCACCTGATCCGCAATAGCATGGACCACGGCATCGGTTCGCCGCGTGATCGCATTGCGCGCGGTAAGTCCGCGAAAGCCATGATCCATCTCTCGGCTCGTTATTCCGGGGCCAGCGTACTCGTCAGCGTCTCCGACGATGGCCGCGGAATCGATGCCGGTGCGGTGCGGGCACACGCCATCGAGCGGGGGTTGATCAATTCGGATGCCCAGCTTACCGACTCCGAACTTCATGCCCTGATCTTTCAGCCGGGATTCTCTACAGCAAAACAGGTTACGGATATCTCCGGTCGCGGCGTGGGACTGGACGTGGTGCGCCGCAACGTAGACAAGCTCCGTGGGAGCATCGAGGTTGTCAGCTCGCCGGACATAGGGACGACCGTCACGCTGCGCCTCCCGTTGACACTGGCGATCATTGACGGGCTTCTCGTGATGGTGGGCGACGCGTACTTTGTATTACCGCTCGCCAACACACTCGAATGCATCGAGCTTTCGCGTCAGCAGATTGATAACGCCGATGGCAAACATCTCATTAACGTCCGCGGCGATGTTGTGCCATACATCCGTCTGCGCGAGCACTTCAACGTAACCGCGGCGCCGCCCGACTTCGAACAGGTGATGCTTGTCGACACCGAAGACGGACCCTGCGGACTGGTTGTTGATCGCGTGCTGGGCAATTGCCAGACCATGATCAAGCCCCTGGGCCGCGTGTACAGGCACGTGCAGATGGTCTCCGGCGCCACCATTCTCGGGAACGGTAAGGTCGCGCTCATTCTCGATCCGCATCGGCTGGTGCAGGAATCCATTCGTGCCATCGGGCCCCGAGCGCGCGGACAACCGAAAGCATCGGAAAAGGTCGGCAACGCCCCGCGCCAAGACCGCGCGCACGGCGGATAATGCGACGTTTTTCCTCGAACGCGCGGAATCACACGATGGACCGAAACAAAGGAAGCATACTGCGCTGGCCGCTGATTACGTATCCGGCCCGGAGCAGAGAGAGAGGGAAAGACAAGATGCCAACCACACTGGTGAGTGAGGGCCGAAAGTTGCACAGCGCAGAGAACGGCCATGCAAAGAATAGTAAGCACGTTGCCCCGCAGAACGACCGCGATGCGCTGCTCAACGAAATCATGCGTCTCGTAGACGCTTCAAAGGAAGGCCGCCTGACCGAAAGAGGGCGCGCAACCTTGTTTAACGGCCCTGACCGCGAACTGATCCAGGGCGTGAACGAGATGCTGGACGCAATCCTTTTGCCGATCGGCGAAGGCAACCGCATTCTGGCACAAATCTCCGAAGGCAAAATCGACGAGTTGATTGCGCACACGTACAAAGGCGACCACGAGAAGATGAAGATTGCCGTCAACAACGTGGCCAGCGTGCTGCAGAGTCTGCAGAAGGAAATGGCGCGTCTCACAACTGCTTCGCACGAAGGCCAGCTAGGCGAGCGCGGCAAGCCGGAGCAGTTCGCAGGCGCCTATGCCGGCATCCTTCGCGGCGTGAACGAGATGCTGGATGCAATCCTTCTGCCGATCGGCGAGGGCAACCGCATCCTGGCGCAAATCTCCGAAGGCAAAATCGACGAGTTGATTGCCCAGACCTACAAGGGCGACCACGAAAAAATGAAGATCGCCGTGAACAAGGTGGCTAGCGTGCTGCAGAGTCTGCAAAAAGAAATGTCTCGTCTCACAACCGCTTCGCACGAAGGCCAGCTAGGCGAGCGCGGCAAGCCGGAGCAGTTCGCCGGCGCCTATGCCGGCATCGTGCGCGGCGTCAACGAAATGCTCGATGCGATCCTTTTGCCCATCGGCGAAGGCAACCGCATCCTGGCACAGATCTCTGAAGGCAAAATCGACGAACTGATTGCCCAGACCTACAAGGGCGACCACGAAAAGATGAAGATCGCCGTCAACAAGGTGGCTGAGGTTCTCCAGACGCTTGAGAAAATGCTGGTGCGCCTGACCGACGCCGCGAAGGATGGACAACTTTCCCAGCGCGCCAATCCGGATACAGTACAAGGCGCCTATGCCGATATCATCCGCGGCGTGAACTCGCTGCTTGACGCCATCATCGGCCCACTGAATGTCTCGGCCCGCTATGTGGACCTGATTGCCAAGGGCGACATGCCTCCGGTTATTACCGATCAATACAACGGCGACTTCAACACCATCAAGAACAACCTCAATACGCTGATCGGCGCGATGAACGATATCACCGGTGCAGCCGAACAGATCGCGGGCGGAAACCTGACCGTCACATTGAAAGAACGCTGTGCGCAGGACAAGCTGATGCAGGCGCTCATCGCAATGGTAGGCGGATTGACGCGTACGGTATCGGATATCCGCTCCATCGCAGGCGAAGTGGCGGCAGCCAGTCAATCTATTTCCACCGCTTCCGTACAGGTGTCGAAAGGCGCCAGCTCCCAGGCAGCGGCCGCGGAAGAAGCCTCCTCTTCGATGGAGGAGATGGTCTCCAACATCAAGCAGAACGCCGACAACGCGCAGCAGACCGACAAGATTGCCAACAAGAGCGCCAAGGACGCACAGGAGAGTGGCAAGAGCGTTCTGGAAGCGGTCGCGGCGATGAAGGAGATTGCCAACAAGATCTCCATCATCGAAGAGATTGCGCGTCAGACCAACCTGCTGGCACTGAACGCCGCCATCGAAGCAGCGCGCGCCGGCGAGCACGGCAAAGGATTTGCCGTGGTGGCTGCCGAGGTGCGCAAACTTGCAGAGCGCAGCCAGAAAGCGGCAGGCGAGATCAACCAGCTCTCCAGCACCACTCTGCGCGTCAGTGAGAAGTCCGGCGAGATGCTGGAGAAGCTCGTTCCTGATATCCAGCGCACAGCCGAACTTGTGCGGGAGATATCCGCAGCCAGCAAGGAGCAGGACACTGGTTCCGAGCAGATCAACAAAGCATTGCAGCAACTCGAGCAAGTGATCCAGCAGAACGCCTCTGCCGCTGAAGAGATGGCCTCGACGACCGAAGAACTGACCGGACAATCGGAGCAACTGGTAAGCGCGCTCTCGTTCTTCCACACAAGCGACGAAGCCGAAGAACCGTCACACCGGCCGACGCTCACGGCTGCCAAGCCACGTCCGCCGGCGATCCAGCCAGCTCCCAGGCCAACCAGCCACGCGGCTGCAGCGAGTGCCAAACATGGTGTCTCACTACGGATGAAGGATAAGCAAGACGATCTTGATGGGGAGTTCGAGCGGTACTGAGGCGCGGGGAGCCCAGGCAATTACCGGGCTGCCTTTGACTTCACACGCCACACGAGAAAGGAAAAGCATTCAATGAGCGTGAACGAAATCACGGAGACGCGCCAGTACCTGACCTTCAAGCTCGGCAACGAGGTCTTTGCCACCGACGTTGCCAAGGTGAGAGAGGTCCTGGACCTTACAGCAATTACCCAGATACCGCGCACGCCGGAGTTTATGGCAGGCGTCATCAACCTGCGCGGCAGCGTAGTTCCAGTCGTCGATCTCAGGCTGTGCTTTGAGATGACCAAGACCGCGAGTACGCGCAACACCTGCATCGTGGTGGTGGAGGTGATGCTCGATGATGAGCCCACGGTAATCGGAGCGCTGGCGGATTCAGTCGAAGAGGTCATCGACCTTGAGCCCGAGCAGATTCAGCCCGCGCCCCGGATCGGCACACAGATTCGCGTGGACTTCATCAAGGGCATGGGTAAACGCGACAACAACTTCATCATGATCCTGGATATCGACCGCGTATTCTCCGTCGATGAGCTGACCGCATTCCATACCCAGGAAAAACCCTTAACCGAAGCAGTTGCCGCGTGATGGGACAAGCCGCGGCCCAGGCACATGCCATCGAGGAAGAAGGGCTATCGAGTCGCGATTTTGCGCGGCTGCGCGAGCTCATGCATGCCGAGACTGGCATTTGCCTGAGCCCGGAGAAGAAAACCATGGTCGAGGTCCGCCTCAAGCGGCGCCTGCGGATCTTGAACATGGCAACCTATCGCGAATACTGCGAGTTCGTCTTCGGACGCAAGGGGATGAAGGAAGAACTGGTCTACCTCATCAACGTCATCACCACCAACAAGACCGATTTCTTTCGCGAACCGGCGCATTTCGAATTTCTCGCCCAGAGGGCGCTACCGGAACTGGCCATGAATGGCCGTCCGTTTCTCGCCTGGAGCGCGGGCTGTTCCAGCGGCGAAGAACCCTACACCGTGGCGATGGTGCTGAGCGAGTATGCCGAAACACTCTCCGGTTTTCGCTTTCGCATTCTGGCCACGGACATTTCGACGGCAGTGCTCGAAAAGGCGGAGTTGGGCGTTTACACGTCGGAGTGCGTTGCGCCTATTCCGCTTGCACTCAAACGCAAATACCTCCTGCGAAGCCGTGATTCGAAATCGGCGCGAGTTCGTGTCGTGCCCGATCTGCGCAAGCTGATCGAGTTTCGCCGCCTCAACTTCATGGACGCGGACTACGCGCTGGCGGAGCGAGCCGACGTCATTTTCTGTCGCAACGTTCTCATCTACTTCGATCGTGCCACGCAAGAGAGCATCCTCCGCAAACTGGTGCACAACCTCACACCCGGGGGCTATCTGTTCGTCGGTCACTCGGAGACACTGCACGATATGGCTCTGCCCGTTGTGCCCGTGGCTCCTGCACTCTACCGGAAAGCTTATGCCCGTGCCCGAAACTGATCTGCCCGAGTTCTATCTCCAGCCGGGCGAATGGCGCATGGTGCGCCAGCCGTCCATTCTGAAGACGGTGCTCGGTTCCTGCGTCAGCATCACATTTCGCGCGCCGCGCTTCGATGCTGCCGCCATGTGCCATCCCATGCTGCCCACGCACGCAGTCAGACCTTCTGTGCATTCCAATCCCTTAACGGCCCGGCGATACGTGGATTTCGTGATCCGCGAAATCGCGCATCAGTTCGACAATCTCGGAGTCAACCGTGACGAATTGGAAGTGAAGCTCTTTGGCGGCGCCGACGTTCTGACCTCGACGCGCAAAGGAGCAACGGTTGGCACCATGAATGCGGAGACCGCGCTACGCGTGCTCAAAGAAGAAGGATTTAAGGTACGCGCATCCCGTCTGGGCGGAAGCCGCGGCGTTTTCATCGAGTTTCACACCGGAACCGGGGAAGTTCTGTTGCGCCGGTTAGCTGGAATGGATGCGCGCTCTCTGGCGCGGACTAGGTAGAAGCGAGGGACCCATGAGAGCAAACAAGATCCGGGTACTGATTGTGGACGATTCCGCTGTGGTACGTCAGACCCTCAGCAACCTGCTGGAGGACGACCCCGAAATCGAAGTCATGGCCACCGCGTCCGATCCCTTCGTAGCCGCCGATCGCATTGCCGAAGAGATTCCTGACGTGATCACGCTCGATATCGAAATGCCGCGGATGGACGGACTCACTTTCTTGAAGATGATCATGACCCAGCATCCGGTTCCGGTGGTAATTTGCTCGAGCCTGGCCGATCAGGGTGCGCAGAGCACGTTGCGCGCACTTGACTACGGCGCTGTCGACATCATCACCAAGCCGCGCCTCGGAACACGGCAGTATCTCGAGGACTCACGCACTGCGATCTGCGACGTAGTCAAGGCCGCCGCAAGTGCCCGACTCAACAAGCCACACATCGAGCACGCGATTCAGCCGAAACTTACCGCCGACGTGATCCTGCCGCAGGCAACGCGCGCCATGGCCGAAACCACCGAGAAAGTGATCGTAGTCGGTGCATCCACCGGCGGTACTGAAGCTCTGAAATCTCTCCTCGAAACGCTTCCCTCCGACGCTCCCGGAATCGTCATTGTTCAGCACATGCCCGAGCTGTTCACGCGTGCATTTGCCAATCGCCTCAACGGTCTTTGCGCCATTACGGTGAAAGAGGCTGAGACCAACGACACAGTCTTGCGCGGCCGCGCGTTGATCGCTCCCGGCAATCATCACATGCTGCTCCGCCGCAGTGGCGCGCGCTATTTTGTTGAGATCAAGGATGGTCCGCTGGTGTGCCGACATCGCCCATCGGTCGATGTCCTGTTTCGCTCCGCGGCACGCTACGCGGGTCCCAATGCCGTCGGCGTGATCCTCACCGGCATGGGTGACGATGGCGCGCGAGGCATGCTAGAAATGAAGCAGGCCGGCGCCTTCAACATCGCGCAGGACGAAGCAACCTCTGTCGTCTTCGGCATGCCCAAGGAAGCGATCAAACTGGACAGTGTCCACAAGGTGCTGTCTCTCTCTCTGATCCCCGCAGCCATCCTCAAGCACGGAGTGTGAACCTCGGCCCTTCACAGCCAATCTCAGGCACAAAAAAGGCCGTCGCACCTCAAAAGAGGTGCGACGGCCCGGATTAAGTCTCACAAATGCTGGGCCTATGTCGACCGCAAGCAGTTTCGCAAACCTAACATGGCCCACGCGACCGGGAAGCAACTCTCCCATGTCACGTTACAACCTGTACGCCTTAATTAAATCGCCTTGCTAGTAAGGTTCGTTGGTGCCGGCGGAGCCGCAGGCGCAGCCGGAGCACTGCTTACGAAGGTGGTAATGCTGTTCGCAGGAAGTGTATAGGTGAAGGAGTTGTTCGACACCGATACATTTGCTTGTTGCGCGAGACTCAAACTGGCAGAAGTAGTCGTCGGTGTGACTGTCGAAAATGCGGGAGCATTTGTCAAGCTAAACTGCTGCGACACCGCCGAACCGGTGTAGTTGGTTGCAATGATGACCAGCGCATTCGACCCTGAGTTCTTGTACGCTGAAACACTGACACCTGACTGGGGAAGATGGGTCGCATCGATGCGGGAGTAACCAGGACGCACAAACTTACTATACTGACCCAGTATGTATGCGCGTTTCGCTATATTGCTTCCACCATCTGTCAAGCCTTCATCATCCGAAGGATCGCTCTCGATAAACCACCAATAGAGCCACGCATTGGCGCCGTCAACGGCAATCCGCTGGTCGATGACCGCAGCCCAATCCAGGGCGTCATTGATGTCGGTATTAAAGCCTGATTCACAGAAGTTCGGCCCAAAACCGTTACCACAGGAAGCCTCTGTTTCCCAGAATTTCTTCCCTGTCGGCCACCCGGAAGGGTAGGAGTCTGCCGCCACCGTGTTTGTACCGCTGAGGCTGGCTTGATATTCATGCCAATTGAATCCAGCAACGTATTGGTTACAGGATGAATCAGTGGCACAAGTAGAGCCCAGATTAGTTGTTGCGGAGTAGTTACTTGCCTCTGGCAAAAGGATGAGCGTGGATAAACCCTGCGAAGCGAAAGTAGGACCAAGATTGGACTTTACGAAGGTATCGAGCTGCGATGATGACCAGACGGCACTGTCGTAGGACATGCACATATCCGGCTCATTCTGGACCGATATCGCGTAAAGATTTATGCCGCCTGATTTCAAACTCTGAACAAAATTGGCTAGCCACGTTGCGTATGCAGCATAGTTGGATGTCGCTAACGCGCCGCTCCCGCCTCCAGCACTGCAATCCACGCTTCCATTTGTGGTGTACTTGGCAGGCGGTGCCCACGGCGAAGCATAAACTCTCCCGCCATTTGCAATAACCGCCGTCATATCACTCACATATGCACCAGCGCAACTTGTGCCGACGCTCGAACAGTCTCCAGGAGCAGAACCAGCATTGTCACTAACCTCTACTCTGAGAATGGACAGTCCGAGTTGTCCTGATCCGGTCCCAAAGAAGAAGGCCTGATTGGCCGCCGACATGCTACCACCTTGAAATGCATCCGATGCGCCAAAGCCATCGATCACCTGATGGGTGTTCGTCCAGTTCAGAGTTGCCGTTTGCGCTTGGGCGACGCCGGATCCGAGAGGAACCAGAATAAAGGCTACGGCAACGGCTGCAGCCAAAAGCTTGCAGTAACCGCTGAATCTCGTTTTTGGGGTCCCGGTCAGGTCGCGCGCGGCCCATATGGCAGCGTAAGAGAAAGCAGAAATTCCGGTGAACTTTTGCATTAGCGAGGCTAAGTAGCTCATTATTTTACCTTTAATGGCAATTTATGATTCAAGAAAGCACTGACTCTTTTAGAAGTAGTACTCACTTTTATAGTTAGTTAAGTTATAGACGTATAGATTACCGAAGTGATAGCAGGGAATCCCCTACTTTTAATGATTCAGATAACCAATAACCAACGCAGCTATCCGGAGGCCAGCTCCGTGGCCGAAGTTTGAGATTTGAAGTAATCCCAATTCAATTATTGATGGTGTGTTGATGGTGGCCAGGGACGGGATTGAACCGCCGACGCCGGCCTTTTCAGGGCCGCCTAGCAAGCGAACTAAGTGGTCTGGAATCAGCGGA